>JARWSJ010000006.1 GCA_029906195.1 Chitinophagaceae bacterium 26-R-25 | reverse complement strand
CCAGGGCTGCGCCGGGTTATTATCAACTTTCCTGAAATATAAGTCTTGATCAAAAAATTCGCCTGCAAATTGCATAGCAAAATTATTGACCGGATTGGAATGTCGTACATCTAACAAATGCCACCAAGCGAGAGCAGGTTTGGGATAATTAATTGGATTAATTGTTTGAAAAAATCCGGATTTGGCCCCAGCATTACCTTGCAGACCCGCATCGTTTCTAATTTCCGTTCTCGAACTATCTCCCCAAACCTGCGAATATCCTTTATTAAAAACAATCATTAAGATTGCTACGGAATAGATCTTTTTCATCATGAATTTTATTCTGTTAAAGGGTTATTTATTCTTCAATATTTCTATTTCCTGCTTCAGTTTGTTATTCTCTGTTTTCAACTCAATCATGTAAAGCGTCATTTCTTCCATTTTTTTTAGTAATAGCTTTTGAATCTCACCCATATCCTGGCCTTCCTTCTCTATAGCCGCTGCAGAGGGCATTTCAGGAAGATGTTTGTTTGCCTTGATGAAAGAAGACACAGAATCTAAAGAAGGAAGTTTATAAGATGGTTCGAAAACGTAATCTGCCCAACCGTTGGCAGTAACAATAACTTTTTTGGCACGTATGTTACCCTTTACTGAAAGCATTTCAGTAGGATACATAGTTCCTATTCCCAAATAACCGGCATCACTTAACACAAGGCTACCATTCGGAGCATTTAAACCCAAAATAACGGCATTTGATTCCCATCCACCCGCAGAATTGTAGCGGGCAATTCTCAGGGAATTGTTTTGAAAATTATCTGACCAATAATACATTCCCATTTGCTTTGTAGTGGAAGCGGATCGCATCAAAAAGCCTGAAAAACTCAGACTGCTTTCAAGGTTCAATAAAAATCCGGCATCACTTTTTATGTGCAATGGATACTGAGGATCGTCTGTTCCTATGCCAACATCTCCATCAGCATCTTCGGTGATAATTCTTGACCAACGTTGTGAAGGGTTGTTAGCCACTTTTCGGCAGTAAAAATTTTGATCAAAAAAACTACCTGCAAATTGCATTGCATAGTTATCAGCTTTGTCACTATGTCGCACATCCAGCAGGTGCCACCACGGCCACGCGCTATTATCTCCAGTCGGATAACCGATTGGATAATTAACGGGATGAATCGTCTCAAAAAAACCAGACTTTGCGCCGGCATCTCCTCTTAAGCCTGCATTATCTCTAACTTCCGTTCTTGAACTATCTATCCCCCATGCCTGAGCATATCCTTTGCTAAATGCAATCATCAAGATCAATACGGCTAAATTTTTTTTCATCGAAAGTTTATTTTATGTTTTATTTTTTTTGGTTACGAGAACTCAACGTTGACCCTAGACTTCATCGGATTCGCTACCGATTATCAAATCTTTTTTTTATTGCGAAATCCATTTTTGATTAATACATGCGATGTATCCTTAATACAAATGCCAGTGTTTATAGCATAGGTTAATTGCCTTCAACTTTGCTATTTCTTTCTTAAGTTTCTCATTCGCTTCTTTTAGCTCAATACAACATTAGCTCCTTAATTTTTCCCCAAAGTATGAATGGACAACAAGGACTCACTTGCGGGCAATTGTCTTCACTTTTGATTTTTAAAATAGGTCGGAGTATGATTATTGTACACTAAATATTGAGAATAACAAGAAGTTGATAGGCGAGAAATTTACACAATATGGGGGATTGAAAATTGTGGCAAGTCGTCTCAAATCGAGTACATAAAGCTTTTGGAACACGGATTGTACAGCCACATTCAAATAATGGGAAAAACACAAACAGATACTTCATAATGGGTTTCAGGGGTTGACTTTGCCATCAGAAATTCGCCACAATATTATGAAGAATGAACAATATTAAAAATACCACTATGTGGTATTTACGAAAAATAGTATACGTTTACCATTAGTTCTGCAACAGTCCAATTAGAATTTATCGATGGATATTGTTTTCTGTTTCAGACTATTGCGAAAGTCTGAAAAGTGGCTTTTGTCAGATTACCAGTTCCTACAATAGTAGGTTGCTTGAAATAGAAGTACCTAAACGTTAGACACAAACGAAATATGTTTTAAAGTCTACAAAAAGCGCTATTTATTTGCTTACATTTTGTAGTCTGCAGGCAAACTTTCAGAGACTTCTAAGTAGGTATAAACTAATTGGAGACTCTGAGGGAATCGAACCAGGGGTCGAAAAAATTTGAATTCAAACTATTAGAAGCATTGTAAAAATGTGTTCAATGAATTGTTCACTCTAATGATTGTTACGCTTTATCATCTTGGCAAGACAATTTTCGCAACAATTAACGGAATTTTCATTAGATATGCAGAGAGAAATAAGTGATTATCCATCCTCCTAACAGAACTATTTATTAGCAATTGTTTTAGTATTTTCACGGGCATGGTTAACCCTTTTAAAAAAATAAACCTTCTAACCGAATGGTATGAAGAAGCGCTCCAGCTATCGTCATCCTTAGCATACGAACCAAAATATGATCGTAAAAAAGTTGAATTCATCTTTCAAACGCTCATCACTTTTTTCGGTCCTCGATTTTTTGAAGTCAAAGTGGGTGAAGACAGGACCATAGAAAAGATCTCCTGGATTGTAGCATTGTTATCAAACAATAGAAGTATTCCCTGTTATCATGCATTGTATGACGTTTGCCTTTTGACACGATATGTCCATACTTTGGATGAATCTATACAAAACGAATTCAAAGATTTGAAAAAGAACCCTGACAACTTAAGAAGTTATTTCTTTGAATTATTTATTTACCGGCTATTGGATGTAAATCAAATTCCTAATGAAAAAAAAATAGTAAGTGGCAACCAACAATTGGAGGGGACCTGCGTTTTGAATCAAAAAACATTTCTCTTTGAATGTAGGAAAGCCTTTCTTCCGGGTATCCACGAATTGGACACAATGCGCAGGTTGACAATTGATCTACAAATGCTGGGGCAAAATATGAAACATGGCATAGGCATGATCTGTTGCATAAAAATGAATCGCCCGGTGTCCTCCAGGCATCATCACGAAATGCTAACCAAATTGCAACTCTTTTTTAAGCGACTTAACGAATTTACTAGCACCCCCAAAATTCAATATAGGCACGAAGACGAATATGGAACTTTCACGGCTGTGGATTACGACGAAGCCACATTAATCGAAACAAAATCAAAAAAAGAATATGATTTACTCTACTATGTAATACCTCCCCTTGCTCCGATCCCTGGAATTCAAAATCATTACAGGGTTAAAATCATTTCACATTTCGAGGTCTATCGCTCGAAGATCTATAGCAAATTGGAATCAGTGTTGAAGGAGAAAAAAAAGCAGCACGAAGATTCTGCATTCCAAAACAAAATAATGTTCTTAGACAGCGAATCATTGCCTGAGTTCCGTATGAACCTGTTCCAAAACCAGGATATGTACGACGCTGAACTGGTTCGGGAAGTCTACAAAAAAACAGGATTAAAACATATACTTTGTGTTGTGATCCGCTCCTATAACGAACAAGGGATGCAGCTATACATTGATGTGATCGCGGCTAACCACCTGCAGGTAACAGCAACAAAACTACAATCCATGATCAGGAACTATGCGGTGTTCATTAACGCGTCCATAAAGAACTAAATTTACTTGTTAGCAAAGACGAAAGCCCTGAGCTATTTCCCAACCAGCTGCTCATAAAATTCTCTAAACTGAGGATCATTTCTAAATTCCGGATCATTGTTCAGTTCAATTAGTCTTTGTTTCGCGGCTTCACTATAAGGACCATTTTTTTCTACAAACTCTACAAGGTCAGTGAGTTTCTCTACAAAACTTCTAAATTTTTCCACCTCTTTCCAGTTTTCAGGCGTTGATTTATTGTATTTATCAAATTCATTAAAAACAGTAACAATACTACCTTTGGGGCCGATAACCCATTCTGAAGCATATTTTGTAACACTATAGTTCGAACCAAGTGCAAAGCGCCAGTCACGAACTTGTCGGTATATTTTGTCTCGCTCCCACTCCTCTCCATTTGGAGATATCCATAACAGGTGATCCCGGTCAATCGGCAACTGGATAGAATTACGAGGCTCAAATATTTCGTCGGCGTCACCATTCAAATTGGAAATCCGTACCGGGTTATCACTTGTTATGAGCTTCATATCCCCTTCGATTTTACTAACTCCAATTTGGGAATTCTTTTTCAGTACGACAAAATCTTTCCAGTCCTGCAAATGGTCAAAAATAAAGTCTTGCCTGTTTTTGAGCTTAATCTGTTCTTTCACCGCTGCAATCTCACTTGGTAAAAAAGTATACTGCTGCCCTCTGTATCTAATGAATAATTTTGCATCATCGGAATGGAACTCCTTTTCCTCGAACCGACTGAATAATTGATCAACCTCCTGGTTCCTATCATTCAAAAACCTTGCATTACGAAAATAAAGGCTTAGCGTAGTGTTTAATATTTGCTGGCGTTGTTCCTCAGTTATGCGTATGACATGCGGATCCACGAGCATCCTGTAAACGTCAGGGTATACGCCATCTATTTGCTCCGCATAAAATTTTTCAACCAAATACTTATCATCACCCGTCACGTGCGGTAATGTGTAAAGATTTTTAGTTACACAAATATCGGCTACACCAACTGGAAATTTGATCTCTCTTGTTGTAACGCTTCCAACTTCTACTAAATGTTTACCATCCGGCGTTTCATCTGCGAAAGGTCGCAAAAAAGATCTTGGATGATAATGTTGTCTTTTTGGCTTGCTCATTTTTTTTATTCTTAAAATAGCCTATATCTAACTACTTAGTAAGCTGAAGTTAGATCATCGTCAAGCGTAATATAATCTTACTTTCTGACTATTTGCTAACTCAATATAAACTATAGTTTATAGAAGTTTTAGTTAACACATTTATCATATACATTTTAAGAACAACGTAAAATATAACTGTACATAAATCAGGGACTTCTTTAAGCGGAAGTTTGTGAGCAAAAAGGCACCACTCTACCAGCAGCTTCATAATCGGCCAACGGGGATGAAATTAGACTTGAACTTCTATTAAAAACTGCAAAACGTTATTGAATTTAGAATTTCGCCCTTTTTCTAGCCAGCGTTGAACAATCGGATCAACAACTTCCCAGGTGTTAAGTCGCCACGCAATTCGGACCAAATTTTCCTCAACAAAAGCTTCGTCTAAGTCTGTCAGCGGATTTGCGTCATATTTTTTTAAAATTCTGATAAGCAAAGATTGCTCGCTCTCAAATCGCCGAGAACATTTATTATCGGCAACCCACGCTGAGAGATAATAGAGGGACTCCTCTAATGCAGGTTCAGCCTGTAAAAGTACTTTGTTCAGTGTAAGATTGATTAGGTTAGAATCTATCTTGTTTTGATAGATCTGTTTGTTGAGCTGAGCGAGCGCAGTGATAACTTCATTCCCATCTCTGCTGGATAAACCTTCTTCTAAATCCGAATAATTTCGGTTCAGTACAAGACATTTCCGGTGGATTTCCACAACGGTTTCATAATTGTTTTGAAAGGCTAGTTGATCTTTGTAAGTATCCAGGAACTCGGCCATTTCTTCTAAAATATCGGTAAAATTAAACCATTGGTTATCTACATGTATCCGATCAACTTCCAGTAGGGCAGCAACCATCCTATCATAGATTATTTGAATATTGGAATCCGTCCAACGCAGCCCTCCTGCTTCCAACGGCGGTGAAGTAAGTGTGGAAATTTGAATATACTCATCTTTACCCCCTCTCAATATTTTGCCACCTCTAATCCCAGTGAACCACAACAAGCGGTGTACAACCAAAGCGTCTTGGATTTTAGTATTCAGTTCCTCATCGCCACCTGAAAAATATACGATGATCCGCCAAACACGACTTCCATTAATCTGTTTTAAGTCAAGCGATTTCAGTTTTTCTTTAATGTGGGTTTTATGAGTGTCATTAAGTAAACTGAAAAGATTGCCCATGACAAATATCAGAGCAATCCGCGGACTGCTCAACTCCTTTATCAGATCTTGTAACAGACCATTGATTTCTTCAGACTCTTTTTCAGAAAGTTTAAGTCGCCTGAAATAGATGTTTTTGTTTAATTGATAAAGAATGTTGATAGCCTGATCCTCCTCATCTTCCGAAATCACAGAGCGCAGGCAATCACTAATAATCTTTAAAAGTAATTTCTTATCATTAATATAAAGGACTGCAGTATTTATCAAGGTTGGATGGCGAAAGAAATGATCTTTTTTGAATGCCAGGCGATCGTCTATCAGCGATTGCCACCAAACGCCAAATGGTGATTGCCAGGTTGCAGGAGCTACACCAATAATTAGCCCTGATAGAAAATCAGGTATATGGTCTTTTATAAATGCAGGACCGTCCTCAAAGCATCTGAAAAGAGCTTCACAAATCCCCTCCAAAGAATCCACTACCGTACCATCATTAGAAAAAGCGTAATCTTGACCTACCTTCTTTAAGAAATCTTTATTGCTGTATTGCAGGCTATAGAAAAGGAATGCTGAAGGATAAAATTGGAAGCCAGCTTTAAATACAGGATACCAGGCATCGTGTGACTGTAGGTAAACGTTATTGATACTTAACTGAAACCCTGACTCTGCCAGTAACATCAACATTTGCACCGCAGATTTAGAACCATCAGATCCTTTGCTCAGTTGTATGCTTCGAGATATAAAGAAACGGCCACTACCATAAGGTTTCTGTTTATCCCGTTTTTTTTCAACTTGCTTTGTCAGTCGGTCTATCGCATCCTGGAGTAATTTATAACCAGAATGTTTAAATGCGGAGATAAGTCTTGCAACACGTACATCTCCGACAGATAGCCTCGGTTGGGTAATAAAATAAAGTAACTCCAGGCCATATAACATCTGTTCTCCTCTGCCCAGGTCCTCATTCCAAATAGCTTGCTCCAACATTTGCGCAGAATGCTTGGGATCAATTAGTGCAAGAAACCCAGATGCCACGATTAGGTCTTTGCCTTCTAACTTTCTACCTTTTAGAAATTCGGCTAACGCCGTAAACTGAAAGGAATAAGCAAGTTGCAAGATTTGGTCATGCACTTCAGGTAGGGAAAGGTTCAAGTTGGCAGCCAGGGCCTCGGAACGATCAATCATTCGTTGAGTGGCAGTCGCCGAATATTCATTTTCTTGCAACTTTTGAATAACCAACTCACCAACTAGGTTTTTAATTGGCACGAAAATCCCTGCAATGGCGTAGCGGAGTAATCTCACCAAATCAGGCCGCTCATGAAACTGGTGATCCCAACCAAATCGCATGCAATAGTCAACTAGTGATTGCTGATGATGAGTGTTATAATAGTCTAAATCCGGTATCCAGAGTTCCCTATGAATGGTATCTAACTTATTAACAGCTGCGGAAACTATCGTTTCGTTCGGAATTTTTTCCGGATCATATACATTGACTTTTTCCCAAAGCTGTCGATACTCCGCTCTTAGTGAAACGTTAGCAGAAGGGATAGCCACTTTCACATCTTCATCATTGTTCAAATACAACATAAAGGCTTCAAGTGCCTGTCGACGGTCGTTTTCGTTTAGGTCTAGTGGCTTTTTGATGTCTTCACTAATAATATTCAAAACATCGGGATCAAGGAGCGGAATACGGACGATGCTGTGATTTTCATAAAACAACTGCATGTCTTTTGAAACCGGTTTTTTTGAAGCCTCTATTAGGTAGATCTTATAATCATTGGTTGTTCTCGTTTTTTTGGCAGCCTTATGAAGAATATCTCTAACCCAATTGAGCCATGCCCTAAAGTTTGGATCAACCCCTGAGAAACCAAGCAGGCAAAAAGACTCTTGTAACAGCGAAATTCTCATTAGCTGTGTAAAGGCCTCATGCCGTGTCGGATAGTTTTCATAATCTTCTTTAGCAATTATGTATTGGTTTTTATGATCGCCATCAAACTCGAAGGAGTACTTGTCTTTATCATCGGCAGATCTTAATGACCCATGTAGTTTGATGATGTTTTTCTGCTTTTTTATTCGTAGTCCATCTGCACTTTTTACTACCTGGAAACAATCATAGAGCTCTTTTTCTTTTGACCGCTGCAAAGATTCTTGTTGTGTGCGGGTGTTTTTGAGATTAGCCTTTTGAAGGATTAGGTTAGTTTTTTCCTGCTCCAGTTCTTCCTTAGGTTTCCCTCCGGATTCTGGAACCTCCTCCAATGGGTTCTCTTCACTGCCGGCGCGGCGACCGCTATTATTTCCTTTTGATAAACGTTCCAATTCTTGATCGAGTTCTCTTATTTTCCGTTCTTTGTCATTAATCTCATTTCCCAAATCAGCTATATCCCGCAGAAGTGAATCATAACGGTCACGGTCAACACAAACGTCGAGCAGTTCGTCATAGTTTGTCGTGTAGATATTGTTCCAGGGTAAGTCAACAATGGAACGATGCAGGCTCAATTTCTCCCTTGGTAGTTCCTCGCAATCACCATTTTTTTCCAGGTAATACTTATTACCCTTTAGAAATACACTGGGTATCCGCTCTTCTATATAGGTGGTAATGCTTTCGACACATCCGCGACGTTTAATAAATTCCGATACAATCTCTAAATAGCCATCTGTGCGAATATGCTGAATGCAACGTTTTGCAACAAAGTCTTTCTCCTCAATTTCTGGATGATCCTGGGATTTCTGGTATTCAGCAAATGCGGCATCCACTTCTGACTTGTGAAGTTCATAGGCAAGATCCACCAAAAGCTCTTCCCAGTTCAGAAACAGAGGGCTTACATTTCTGCTAAGGCCGGCTCCTACTAACAATGATAGCTGCTGGGACGACAGTTTATTTCGTAAATTTTTTAAATGCTTTCTATAATCCATATCTAGGTTAAGGTAAAGAATACCAATATTTTCTGTTCGATTGAAATTAAAAAATTTATCAAGTCGAATGGGTTCAACGAGCCTAAACATTTTCAGTTAGGCATATTCCAAATTCGAAATCCCCGCCTGGTTAAGCGCTGTAAGGAATAAATACACTGCTTGCCCGCAAAGAATTAATGATATTGTAAAGGCTGTTGTTCCAATGGGAACGCTAAGATAATAATTAGAATATTTCTGCTATAGGTTTTAATTTGCATATTAAAACTAAAAACTAATTTCACATAGTCAGCTTTAAAATTAGCATCTGTGTAAATTATTTATTTGTACGTTGGCGATGACATCCACCATCAAAAAATAACGTCGGTCTCTATTGGTCGTTAGTTAGACAAGCTATCGTAATGCTTCCGAAATATGAGACCTGAATCTAGGCTCCCTTTTTGCAAAACTCCCCAGACCACCATCTCTCAACAACTTGATCCCACTCGCCTTTTGATTGCGAATATTGACCAGCGAGATCTGGATTTTCTACGCAATTTGTTTATAGCTCATGCCCTGAATGTAAAACATCGTGATCACCTTTCGGCAGACTTTCGATGACTTAATAAAATAGCTTGATTGTTTCAGTTATGATTAAATGAAAAACAAAGCAATAACTGTGGTAAGCGGAATTTTCTTTCTAAGAAAAAGAAGCGCCTTAAATTTCTGATTTCTGATATTGGCAGCATTGGTGTTGAGCTCAGTGGCAAGCTCCTCGTAACTTTTACCTTCCAGGTAAACGCCGCGAAATACTTTTTGGTAGCCTTTAGGCATTTTCTCTAGGGCGTCCAACACCAGTGCGTAGGTTTCGGATACAATCATTTTTTCTATGATCGCCTTCTCAGAGGTAGCTGCAAGCTGCTGGTAACTTTGTTCTTTTTTGCGGATGACTTTGTCACTACGGATAAAATCAATGGAGGCATTTTTCACGACCCGGTATAAGTAGGCTTTGAGAGAATTCACTTTAAAGATTTGAGCACGTTTGTGCCAAAGCTTTAGGAATGCATCGGAGGATATTTCTTCGGCGACAGCAATGTCTTTGGTAATATCAAATGCGAAATATACCAATGCGGGATAATACTGGCTAAAGAAATATTGCAGGGCACTTTCGTCGTCTTGTTGAAGGGCCAACAATTGTTCCAGGTCGGTTTTGTTTTGATGCGGACTCATAATTAGCAGGTTTAAAAATCATGAGTCTTGTAAGCGATTGTCGCAGGAATAAAAAAAGGCGCGGAACTCAACTTACCGTCTTGAGGCCCTGAGAAGCCTATCCCGAATAAGTGAGCCCACGCCAAAACGTGAGCTCTTCACTTATTGTCCCAGGATTCTGAAATTTCTCAGGTTTCAAGACGAGACTCAAAGCGAATTGCTTCAAATTAGTTATGAAGAATCGCAAATATATTTAGTAAAACTCTCTAAACAAATCTAATAAAAAAAGCTATTATATAATAGGATTTAAATAAATGTATTTATATAGAGGTAATTTAAACGATGGATTTTTTCTTATTTTCCGTATGGCTAGCAAGAAAAATATTAAACCAAATGAGGAAACTTTTGATGATTTTTTGATCAGAATCGGAGAACGTTTGAAAAAACAGAGACAGTCCAATGGTTTTAATAGCTATGAACAATTTGCCTTTGAACATAATATTGGTAGAGCGCAATATGGAAAATATGAAAAAGGTACTGAAGATTTACGCCTGAGCAGTCTATATAAAGTTCTTCAGGCATTAGATATCTCTTGGGAAGATTTCTTCAAGGGGCTTTAAAACCTCCTTAATAACGATCCTAAAAAAACTAATAGATAACTAAGCTCCCAGTCAAACCTCAGCACAAAAGACGATTGTTTTCTGGATCGCTAAATAAGGCTAAGAGTATTTGTCAAACCCCTTTTGTATGTAGAGGGGTTTAGCCAAAAAATATTTTAGATTAGCTCCAACGCCTTAATTACTGTTATTCTTTCGAAGCCAGATCTTCAAATTTTAAAATTGCGTCCATTAGACTCTCTCCCTTGGCTATTACTTTTGCACTAGGCTCCAAGTCTTTAAGGAATTTAGCCTCGTCGTTTTCATACACTTTCACCATATAAAAATCTGTTGTCTGACGCTGCACTTCGGTTTGAATAATGTAATATTTCATATTTCAAGCTTTAGCGAAAAATTATTTAAAAGAAAAAGGAGAAAAAGAAAGCCTTGATCTAATGGAGCAGCAACTTTTTGTCAAAAGGAAAACGAATAAAGGATGGCCATCGCAGCCAAGCCCTTGTGTTTATGCGGGAAGTTTTTGACAAAAAGAAGGGGCTCGTAGCTTTAGCTGCTGCGAAATAACTTGCTTTGCTTTTTCCCTTTTTAAATGGGTTAATTTTTAGCCAGCTTTAGTTATTAAGAGGTAGGAGATTGACTCGGCTTGTGCTAGTATTTTTCTATCTGACAGGCTTGTTTTGCCTGCCTTTCTTTTCATGTTCATCGGCTTCGATTCTTAGTGACCTAGCTTTTGAAAGTTCATCTAACCTATATTGTCGCTCTTCTTCCAATTCGATCACCTCTGCTCGGAAATCGTGGCGAGCTTTATAAATGGAATCGACTACATACAGTCTTTTTTGTAATGGATATGTGGTTGTGTCCAGTTTAAGAAATCGATACTTAATATCATTCGCCATGTACCCATCCAACTTTCTGTAAGTCAAATACAAGTCAGAAACCATAATGGTAACAATAAGAAGTAGGCCCGTTATTATCCATGCAGGTTTTGAAAAATGATGGTGGTGGTGTACTGATTGCTTCGCCCTTTTTTGGAGTAAGGCGCTAGTGTTCTCAAGGGCTTCTAGCAATTTGTTTACATCAATTTCTATTGCATCTGGCCTCGCCTTAGAATCATTTAGGATCTCGAAAAGATTGAAAATCCCAGATAGCTTATCTTTTATATGCGGAAGAACTTGCAGAAGTTCTTCCATCTCAACAATTTTCTTGTCTTGCTTTTCAATCTTGTTTCTAACAGCTTCTATAAAAGCCTCACCGATTCCAGCGTCTTTCCCTTCCATTTTCATTTGCTTTTAAGTTTGTATTTACGGCAGCTATTCAATCAGAAAATTTCCTTTTCCGCTTTTGTTTGACCTCTTCCGTTAATTCTCTTGCCACGCTTTCCTGTTGCTCTTGCTCGGTCAGCTTTTCCAACAAAGTATTATTGTGATGCCCTATAGGCATATTGGTTTCTTTAAATGTATCCTTCACGGGATGTCTATTCAATTTTGCTGGATCAGTTTGTCGCTTTGAGAGTGGGTCTTTATTATTAACTAGAGATTGATCAGTCTGTACTTCACGGATTCGAACTTCCTGTTTTTGCGATTGGGAAATCGCTAGCTCAAGTCCTATAAAAGAAAATCTTCGGTCGACTTCACTACCCTTATAACTAAATCCGTCCAGCCGAAAGCTGACGCCTTGTATTTCATCCGACTTGCCTTTGTATTTGTAACAGGTTTCTATTCCATGAATTTTCAGCCGATCTTCCAGATCTTTTAAAGTTTTTACTTTTGTTAATTGCTCCTTTATGGCAATATAGATTTTGTATTTACAAGCCTCGTACTCACTCAATCTTTCAAGATGTGTCAGTTTTAAATCTTTTTCTATTGCTGGTTTTAATTCATATTTCTGCGTCAATGACTGGGCAATCTTCTTTCCCTTTAATCCCAGCCAACCATCTTTTATTGCGTTGCCTTCGTTGTTTACCATGTTGGCAACTATATGCAAGTGCAAGTGTGCTTTATCTGTATGTTTGGTAACGGCATATTGGGTATTGACTATTCCAAGTTCCTTAAGGTACTCAGTAATTATCTGTTTAATTTTTTCATCGGAAGGTTTCTCTCCTGGATAAAAACTCAAAATTGCATGTAAGCAAGCCTGTTTCTTCGACGGTCTTAGTTGTTGTTGCCGAAGGAAATCTTCGGCCATCAGTCGAATATCATAGGTCCTGACCCCTTCTGTCAAAAGCAATTCTGCACCAGGTTTCTTTTCTATGTACCGGCAGGTATGATAAAATGAATGGGCAGTAACATGTTTACTGATCATGCTTTCAATTTTTGAAGAATTGTGTCAAAGGCTTTTCTGTACTGTTCAAAATATTGCATCGCCTCATAAAGTCCTTCCCTATGACAGACCCTTGCCACCTGATTGATGTTAGAGGCCATTCCTATTAACTGGCGGCAGATCGTAATTTCTTCCGGGGAAAGTCTGGAAGTAATGGTGGCTTTAATTGCCAGTTGCCGGAGATAAGTGGAGACATTTATTCCTGCCTTTTTTGCTTTTTGTTCCAGTATAAAATATTCAAGTTTAGAAAAACGCACGCAGGCTCTCACCTCCTTTTTGTTCGTCTTCGGCGGTCTGCCGGTTTTCTTTTTTGTTTTTTTCTCCGCTTCCATAACCACACTATTTCTGATTTTCCTCCTTCCTTTGTCGACCACCGGGAGCAAAGGCGAGCCGTGTTTTTGGCCCTTCGGCCAGTTTTTGTTCGACAAAAACACCGCTCGCCTTACTGGCTTTCGAATATTGTTCTTAAAATGGCCAGACCGCTGTCTTTCGTTTTGTAATACATTTTCTACTATCCTATTTGCTTCCATCAATGGAAAATACTTTGGTACTATCAGTACCATATTTTCGGAGGTTATCCTTCAAGTCCAACCAAAGCCTGATGTTATAATCCGCTATTTCCATTAGTTCTTCCTTAGTTAGTTTGTAAGGATTGGAAACAACGGCGATATTTTTCTTAGATACTTTCGGTTTACTTCCTTTAGATTCTGATTCATTAGTTATGGATTTCGGTTCAGCGTTGTCTGTTATCTGCTGCTCAAAAAGACTAAAGATGTTCGGCGCTGCTCCTTCGCCGATTTCCAGTGTTGTACTTATTGCAAGACTATTTCCAAAAAGTTTGAGCTCTTTGTCAGTGCTGAGCACTAGAGTTCTTCTTCTAATGTTTGCCATGATTTGTTTATTTTATTTGTTGATCCTAAAAAAATTCAGTTAAAGTGGACGCTTGTTTCTAGCATCTCCGGCAATCAACCACTCATTTAAATCCTTATATCCCTCATAAAACCTACTCTGATCGAAGTATGCCGAGTGACTTTTTAGTGCAGCTGTCGCACAACTTGTTCCGGCATGATCGCGGTCGAGTTGCAAATTGATCTGTGAATGAGCCTCCATCTTTTCGCGTGCCTTTTGAAAAAAAGAAAGGGAGTTTAATACCAGGAAATTGGTTACTGCGAAAGGGTTATTCTCCTCAATTGTCAAATAAGAAAGGAAATTGAAAAAGCCTTCAAAGACTGTTACCACAGTTTTACCGTTATCAAGAAAGCTGGATGATTTGGGAGAACTGGAACCTTTAAAGTAAGGGTTGCGCAGTTCATAACCACCTTTGTCGTTGGCAAATCCGATGGCCATTTGCGTTTTATCTCGGATAGTAAATTCAACTTCCTTGCAAAACTCAAGCGCAATTTCTCGGTCTATGCATCTTTGTTCGAGGTAATCTAGCAGCCTTTTATCCGATAACTTTCTCACGTCAGTTATCACAACTCCCGGCTGGTTGCCTGAAGTTTTGGAATGACTCTCTGTTTTAAAAAGTGGAATATGGTTATTATTTCCCTCCAAGATCATAAAGTCTTCCGCAAGCATCTGTAGGAAAGCCGCGACGTTCAACTTATGATATATAATACCAAAGTCAATTATATTACCTCCCTGACCACTGCCATGATCGTAAAAAACATTCATGGAACGGTTGACCTTAAAAGAAGCTGTCCTTTCTTTTCTAAAAGGAGAATAATACCAAAAATCACTTCCCTGTATTTTAATCGGGTGATAACCGAGCGATGACAAGTAGTTTACCAAATCAATCTTCCTCGCCTCGGCGCATGTCGCTATAGCCATACAATACGCATTTAGGTTTGTATATGAATGCGGGTGAAAAGAAAGAAGGTTGATTATTGCTGCCCAGGTTGCAATAATTGTTGTATGTCCTGCCAGAGAAAGAAAACGCGTGAGCGGATCTTGAAGGGTTTAAGTTTCCCGTGTTGCACCCAGGAGTAGATAGTAGGCTTCGTAATATGGAAGAGTTCGCACACCTCGGTAATCTTATAAAGCGGCTTATAAGTCATGCCAGGTGTTTCAAAAGTAGTGGTGGCTGGTCTTTCTTTCTCTGCTTTCACCACTTCTTCTCTTATAATCTGGCGCAGAGATTGCCAGAACTGTTCCGGCTGGTAAGGGAACAGCATCGGGGTAACGACGTTACCATTGTTCACGTTTTCTTTCATCACTTTTCATTTTTATGAAGATAAAAACGATTTTAACTGCTTTTGTTACCTCTTTATTTTTTAAAGATGTTGAATTAAATTCGTAAGTTCAACGTATAACCACCTAAACCTTCGTCTGTGACTTAGGTGGCGGAGCATTCCCCAGATTTGATATTAATCGCTACCTCCCCGACATACTGAACATCTGCCAACATAAGTATTGGTGAAATTGGGCTGGACAATGTACACTTCAGCAACTGTAAAAAATTCAGCTTCAATATTCAATTTGACATTATAAATTTGGCTATTGAATAAACAATCAACAACAGTTCAGGCATCGGCAGCAGTTCCAGCGGACGGAATGCGAAATATGCAAACTGCGGCAATACCTGTTTGTTGCATGCAATGCTTTTAGAACGACCAAACTACTTATGAGTTATATAAAGAAATCCTTGGATAAATTTCGACAAGACGCTTTGTCAAAAGTGTTTTATGACCTATTGAAATGGTTACTTCTTGCAATACTAGTATTTGCTGCTACAAAATTGTTTCCTAACACAAGTTCATTTGGACAATTTCTTACAAAGAAGGTTACCCTTTCGACTTATACCTTCTTATTAGTTGGACTTGGAATTATTGGATTAACCGTATTTGTAGTTACTTTATTGTTCAATAAGAAATATCAGATTTTACGGAACGACAACTTTACAGATGAATTGACTGGATTAAAAAATCAGAAAGCATTTCATGAATACATTAATAACAAGGTTACAAGTGACAGAACTTTTTCAATTATAGTAATTGACGTTGATGATTTTAAAAGGTTCAATTCGGACTACAATCCAAATACTGCTGATAAAATTCTAGGAAAATTAGGTGAATTGCTGGGCAATGATAAAAGAGCTACTGACGAAACATTTAGACAGTTTTTAAGAGGAGACGAGTTTGTAATTATCGCAAACGACACAAGTCTGAATGACGCTATTAAAGCTGCTGAGAGAAAAAGAGGACTAATTGCCAATACAACATTTGTTGTCGATGAAAAACCATTCAAACTAACTGTATCTTGCGGTGTTACAGAATATAAGAAAGGAAAGGATAAATTTGACACGTTAACAAATAGAGTTAACCAAGCATTGGTTGAGGCAAAAAGCATCCCAGGAAAGAATAATACAAAATCCATTATTTAATAAGCACGTGCGTGCAACATGTGTTTACTGTTATGGAGAGCGACGAATATATTCATAGCTTTTTGTTCGATATTCAGTTTCCGTTTCGGCAGACAAATAACTCCGGGCAGTAGAGTAAACAATGAGCTTGTGTATCTTGAATCAACAGCGCCACCGGGTAGATGAAACACAGAGTACCTCAATATCGCCGATGCTTTAACATTGTGTACTATCAGAGCATCTGTAAACTAACTAGCAACCCAAATAATATCCCATGCAACCAAATGATAATAATGTTTTCAAAATCCTCACGATAGATGGCGGTGGCATAAAAGGGCTATATAGTGCATCAATCCTTGCTAGAATAGAGGAAAAGACAGGTAAAAAAATTGGTGACTATTTTGATATGATTTGTGGCACATCGACAGGGGGGTTAATTGCATTGGCGTTAAGTAATAGAATATCTGCGCAAGAAATTGCTGATATGTACCTTAATAAAGGTCGAGAAATATTTCCTATTTCAGAAAATAAATCATTCAGATATTTCCAACGAAAATGGCAGTTTTTCAAACAGCTTTTATGGAGAGGGAAATTTTCTGCAGAGCCTTTACGGAAAATATTGGAAGAAATGTTTGGTGAAACCACTATGGGAGAAGCAAAGAATTTATTATGTATTCCAAGTTATAATTTGATTAATGGCATGCCTAGGGTATTTAAGTTCCCCCATAAGGAAGGAAATTTTTTTATGGACAAAGACATACAAATGGTTGATGTAGCTCTAGCAACTTCGGCTGCACCAACTTATCTGCCGATTCATGAGCATAAAAATATCTTATATGCTGATGGTGGATTATGGGCCAATAACCCGTCCCTTTGTGGGTTGTTGGAAGCTTTGAAATTTTTTGTCGGACCTCAAAAGCAATTTGCGACCTTCAAAATCCTGTCGGTGTCCAGCGTAACTCAGCCAAGTGGATGGGCTTCCACTTCAAAACGAAACAGATCATTTAGGCATTGGGGGAATAAACTTTTTCAGGCTTCGATGGATGGGCAAGCTTATTTCAACGACTTTTTTCTTAGTAATATAATTGAGCATATTGAGCCATCAGGTACTTACTATCGAATACCAGCCCCACAACTTTCAAAGGAACACATAGGCATGATTGATATGGATATTGCCCATAGTAGTGCTTTGAAAACTCTCAAAGGAATGGGCGATCAAGCGGGGTATCATTCTGCAGTTCAACCAGAGGTGCTTTCATTTTTTGATCAAGTAAAAACTTATAACACAAACCCTTAGAGATGAATTTTACCGAACAGCAACTAATTACCTGGTCTAGACCGGTAAGTACCTCAGAAGATCAAAAATGCCAAAACGCAATTAATCAGGTTACCGAAGCTCTGAAAGCGAAATTTGGCAATAAAATTTCAATTTTTCTTCAAGGATCTTATAGAAATAATACAAATGTTAGACAAAATAGTGATGTTGATATTGTCATGAGATATGACAATGCCTTTTATCCGGACTTGCAAAGATTGTCCGAAGAAGACAAGGCTGCATATAATGCTCAAAGAACCAATTCGGGATACAATTTTGATAATTTAAAAGCGGATACTCAAGCAGCTTTAAAGACAGTTTTTACTGCAGATGTTGAAAGAAAAAATAAATGCATTCAAGTAAAAGGAAATACCTACCGTATTAACGCAGATGTTATACCATGTTTTGTTTTGAAAAGGTTTAAAACATTGCAAACAATCGAAGCGGAAGGTATTAAATTCTATGCTGACGACAATCATGAGATTATCAGCTTCCCCAACCAACATTATTCCAATGGAACAGCAAAAACTGAACAAACATTTCGTTTGTATAAGCGTATGGTCAGGATTTTAAAAGTAATAAACTATCGACTTATTGACAATGGGACCATCACTGATAAACTAGCGTCATCATTTTTTATCGAGTGCTTGGTGTATAATGTTCCAAATCTAAACTTCATATCTGGCAATTACACTCAGACCTTAAGAAATGTAATTGTAAAAATATATGAGGATATGAAAAACAATTCCGATTATACGGAAGTTAATCAGTTATTATCGCTTTTTAGTAATAAAAGCCCCAGAACTCGCAAGGATGCGCTAGACTTTATGCAGCACTGCTGGAACTACCTAGGTTATTGACATTAAACTTAATAGATGCTATTAAATTTTGTCACGTAGCTTAAGTTGACAAAAAACGGCACGCAGCATTGCATTAGCAATATGACGAGCTAGCGAGTATGTATTCTCATCTTTGGGTTCCCGATTCAGCTTCCATTTCGGCAGACGAATAACGCCAGGCAATTAACAATGAGCTTTTGTCTCTTTAATAAGCATGGGCTCAGACAGGCGGAACAGCAGGCTGCGGTTGTCAGTGAATAGATCTAAATTATAAACGCAATTCCTTCATGTCATTTTTTTCCTCAATTTGTAGCTATGGAAAACAAAGTTCTGTCTGAGCTTCAGGAAATAAAATCCTTAATCGCTCAATTGATCGGTACAGCAGAGCACCCAAAGGACCAACAATTTTCAGCAGAAGCTTTGCTGAAAGCGTCAAAACTCTTTAAAAAAATGGCCATTGAAAGAGGTGATTGGATCAACGAAAACGATACCGGCGATTATTTAAAAGCAGATTGGCGAGCTGGCAGTTTCATAAGAACGGAATTTGGATTTAATGCATTTATCAAAAACGGTAGATCATATTTGTATAATAAGAAAGCTATACAAAAACTATCACAGGAATTGAAAGACCGGAACATTGACCTGGCCCGATATATGGAATATAAAAGAAGTGAAGAGGAATTTAAAAAGAAACTTTCGGCCAATAAAAAACAAACCAAAGGCAAACGCCCCTATGATTTACCTTCTGGGTTGAAGGATATCACCACCTCCTCTCCTCCAAAACCAGATACAGCCTTAATAGTAGCAGATTTACAAAACCTAAAATCAGAATTCTTTCAGTCAAAATTGAGTGAATATGTGGATATATACCGAGGTACATACGCTATGATAAAGCGTATGTACTATTTAGAAAAATATCTCGATTCGCAAATAAAAAGGAAATGCCAAAAGTGGTGTGATGATTTTAATTACGCAAATCATGCATTAGAATTATTAACAAAGAAAAGGAATGTCTTTATTCCAGTAAAAGAGGAAGATATGATTCAATTATAATTAGGTTGGCAATTTCTTCTTCCTTTCAATCTTCAACACTTCTGATTCCAGATACATGGCCGTCTTTCTGCCTTTAACTAATTGCGGTTTAATTACTCCATCATTAATGGCTTTTAAAAAAGCAGCGTTACTGACACCAATCATTTTTAATGCACCTTCCTTAGTCAAAAGTTGATCCTGCTGCAAGGCCAATTTGATTTCTTCCTTTAAAATGGCCCTCATCTTATCGAAGAATTCATCAGCCGTTATGGAATGTAATAGTATTGATTGCATTATTCAATTTTTTCATAATTTATTAAAAATATCAATTACTTAAAACAAGTTTGCTAGCTGATCGGCGTCTGGTAAAATACGTTTCATCTCCTCGGGCATTTGTTTAGAAGTTTTATAGGTAGCTACTCCCATCGCCTTATCAACACTTTTAATTGCAAATTCAACAACTGTATTATTCTTTTCCTTGCAAAGCACAATACCAATACTCGAATTTTCCTCTGGAAGTTTTATTTTTTCATCCAAAACATTGAGATAAAAATTCAATTGGCCTATATCTGCGGGTTTGAATTTTCCTTTCTTAAGTTCGAAAGCCACTAAACATTGCAAATGGCGATTAAAGAATAGGAGGTCAATAAAAAACTCGTCACCGTCAACCTCAAGTCGATATTGGTTTCCAACAAAGCAAAATCCTTTTCCCATTTGCAAAATAAAATTGCGAATATTTAAAACAACTTGTTGTTCTAGTGTTCGTTCATCTTCAATTTCTTCATTGCAAATAAAATCTAAAAGGTATTCATCTTTAAACATTCTCTTTGCTGATGGCTTTAGGGAATCTTGCAATGCCTGATCAAAGTTATTTTGAAGTTTACCTTCCTTGGTAAAAAGTTTATTTTCTATATGGTGTTCCAGCACTGCAAGGGACCAAAAATTTGCTGAGGCTGATTGTATATAGAAGAAACGAGCCGGCCAGGTTTTAACCTTTGTCAAAATAGAAAAATGGTGAGAAAAACTAATACCATAAAATGCCAGTTGAAAATTTTCGCTTCGCAGTTCCTCTGAATGAAACTTTGCATCTGAAAATTCAGAGTTAGGCGAGTTTCTATCAAATTGGTTCGACGGTGTCGAACTAATTAACAAGTCAAAGTAGGCCTCCGCAAAAAGACGGATTTTCTTAAGATTACTTGTCGAAAACCCTTTCAGGCCAGGCAATTCCTTTTGAAGGTCTAATGAAATTTGTTCGAGGACCTTTGTGCCCCATTTTTGGCCTTTAACTTTCTCAGACAACATTTTGCCAGTTTTTAAATACAATACCAGTTGTTCCTTATTAACCAAACGTGCGGCATGATACCTACTGCTAATAATTTCTTGCTTTAAAGTATTTATTAGCTCTGCATAGTTTTTATCAATTTTCATATCAAATTTGTAGTTGAGATTTGTTTATAGTTTATTTAAAATGTATTGCTCATTTCGAGCAGCAGAGTTCTTGCATTTTCCTTTCTGCTTCGTCTATCCCTTAATCTTATATTTCTCGTGTAGGTGCTTCATATCCTCGCCGATCTTCTTATCTAAAATTCGCGCATAGTGTTGCGTTGTTTTAAGATTACGGTGACCCAACATTTTTGCAACGGTTTCAATTGGAACACCATTACTCAAAGTCACCGTTGTTGCAAACGTGTGACGAGCTATGTGAAATGTTAGGTTTTTGGAAATGCCGCACAAATCAGCAATCTCCTTCAAATAAGCATTCATTTTTTGATTGCTAAAGACCGGCAATAGTGCATTTGTTCGAATACACTGAGGATGATCAATGTATCTTTTCAAGATTTCAACAGCAGGAGGCAGCAACGGAATTCGTGCAGTTACTTTAGTTTTTTGTCTTTTACTGTCAATCCACTGCTCGCCATCAACGCCTGTTATTATTTCGGACCGATCCAATTTTTTGACATCTGCGTATGCGAGTCCGGAAAAGCAACTGAAAAGAAAAATGTCTCTCACCAGAGTTAGGCGCTCGATATTAAACTTCTTGTCACCTAGTATTTTTAGTTGCGTTTCAGTCAATGCCACTCTTTCCACTTCCCTTCGAGACATGTTGAATCCAATAAAAGGATCTTTTTGTAACCAACCGTTTCTAATACACCTGTTGACGATCTTCCTAAAATTGGCTAGGTATTTAAGTGCAGAGTTATGATCACATTTTCGAACGCTTTTAAGCCAAAACTCATATTCACAAATAAACTCATAGTTTAATTCCGAGATATCCATATCCGTTATATGGTAACGTGCCTGTAGAAAAGATTTAGTGTGTGATAAAGTTCTTTGGAAAAGTTGCAAAGTCCCTTTGGCGTATTCCTGTCCAACTAACGATTCCATTTGCTCATTATGATGCTGAAACACCTCCACAATTGTATGGCGATTACGAAGGACATCGATTCCTAGAATTAACGACTTAATATTTTCAGCGGTTACAGATCTATTTAATTCAATCAACTGTCTTTTCGCTTCGAATATCCGCTGCTGAAAAGTATCAAGATATTGATTTACCAATTTTGCATTCTCAGTTTTTCCGCCAACACGTCCGGCATCAACGTTCCACAACTCAGGTCGACATTGACGCTTAACACTAATTTCAACAGCTTGACCATCGACAGTAATCTTGACATAAATAGTTGCTTCTGATTCAGTCTTTGTCCGTGATTTTCTCAGAAAAAATAGTAGTCCAAAACTTCTGTTCATAACACCCAATTTTTATAGTTTAAAAATAGAATTAACGCATAACAAATAACATACATGCGTTCTTACAAAGTGTTAATAAACATACTGTTGTGTAAGATCCATTGAACAGAAATAAGATTAAGTAACTGTTCAACGAATTGTTCAATGAACTATAGCTAAAAAGTGCTATAAAGTGAAGACAGGCTAGAAATGAAAAAGCCTGCAAACACTTGATTTTGCAGGCTTTCTTAATATTGCTTTATCTAGAAAAATAGATATCAGCGGTGAGGGTGGGATTCGAACCCACGGTACAGTGTAACCCGTACGACGATTTAGCAAACCGTTCCTTTCGGCCACTCAGGCACCTCACCTACCTAGTCCCGATTTACGGGAGGGAGGCAAAAGTAAGACTTCATCTTATACAATCCAAAAACATCGCAAAAAGTTTTTTAAATATGCTTCATAGACGCGTAAATGGCTAAATAATCAGACTCTTATGTTGGAAAAATAAAATATCTGTCCCTCACTTTTAACCTGAAATGAAAACGCGATTTCCACATCGGTTTGCTCAAAGTCGCCTCCCAGCGATTCAGGTCGGCTTTTAGCTCCCTGACTTTTTCAGGGAAATTGGCGGAAACGTCATTGTGCTCTCCGGGATCTGTTGAAAGGTCATACAGGAATTCCACTTTTTCCTTCTCGTTTATGTAGAGTTTATAGTCTCCTTTTCGTATTGCTTTGGAGTAGCCATTTCGCCAGTACAAAATATCATGCGGTGCGTTGTTGTTCCCACCACTTACAAATGGAAGCAGATTTACGCCATCATACACTTTGCCCGCAGGCGAAGCGATCCCCGCCACGCCAACGGCCGTCGAAAAAATATCCAATGTACTCACGGGGGATTGATAAGTTGTGCCTGCCGGAATTTTATCTGCGTAACTCATGATGTAAGGCACTTTTATGCCGCCATCAAATTCACTCAACTTGCCTCCCTTCAAAGGCTCGTTGTCCGTCGCAGTTGCATAAGTTGCACCACCGTTGTCACTTGTGAATATGATGAGCGTGTTTTTATCGAGCCCCGTTTCCTTCAGCTTGCTTATTATTTTTCCTATTGCATCATCAAGCGCAGTGATCATTGCATAGTACACCTGCTTTTGCGGTTCTTCAATGTTTGAAAATTTAGCAACAATATCTTTGGGCGCCTGGAAGGGAGTGTGCGGCGCATTAAAAGGCACATACAAAAAAAATGGATTGCTCTTGTTTTGTTCGATGAATACAACGGCTTCTTCACCAAATTTAGTGGTAAGATATTCCGTTTCGTCTACAGGGTTTCCATTTCTTACCAATGCACTGTATTTGTGCCTGAACCATGTTGGCTTATCCAAAATATCGTCAATGTGCTGGTTAACTATTGTGGGATCTTTTTCTGAGGCATACAATCCGGCGGCAGCGTAAAAGCCATAGAAGTAATCAAAGCCTTTTGCATCAGGCAGTTGATAATCTGCTACTCCAAGGTTCCATTTTCCTATTGCGCCGGTTTTATACCCGTTTTGCTTCAACAACTGTGCGAGTGTAATTTCATCTTTTGGCAACCCATTGGGCACAACTATCGAGTCTTTCGAAAGATCAATAATATCGCCTTCTTTGTGCGCCCTTTTGAAAAATTTTTCCTTCTGCATCAAAGAAAGTTTTCCAATCGGCGCATCTTTTTCCTGGAACTCAAATCCAAAACGTTGCTGGTATCTTCCGGTCAATATGGCCGCTCTTGACGGACTGCAGATGGGAGATGTACAGTAGCCATTCAACATTTTTACGCCACTCAATGCAAGCGAATCGATGTGTGGTGTTGGCACCAGTTTATTGCCATAGGTGCCGATGTCATTGTAGCCAAGATCATCTGCAAGTATGAATACAATATTCGGTCTTTGTTGCGCAGGCAACATTGATGTGTGTGCACTAAACACGAGGAAAAAAATGGCAACTCTTCTCAAAAACATGTTTACAAATTAAACAGAATTAGGAGCAATTAATAATTAATAATGAATAATTAATAGAGTGTAATTCTTGACAAGGGTGGCATCGCAAACATGTGTATCTAAAAATTCGAAGGCCGCATTCAATAACGAACGCGGCCTTCTTAATTCTTAATTATTAATTATTAATTGTTCTTGCTTGCGCGTTCCTCCACATTATGAAGCTCAACAGGCTTGCTGATCTTGCTGCTTTTTCTTCGCAAACGCATATTCAACAGCTCAACACCAAATGAAAACGCCATGGCGAAATACACATAGTTTTTCAAGTGCAGTTCATGTGCTTTTTCTCCATCCCATCCTTCAATGATCAATACCACACCAACCATTACGAGAAATGAAAGTGCCAGCATCTTTAATGTTGGGTGTTTGCCAATAAAGTCAGCTATTTTCTGGCTAAACAAAAACATGATGAACATGGCAATAACAACAGCAATGATCATAATGGGAACGTGCTTGGCAATACCAACGGCGGTAATGATACTATCGAAAGAAAACACCATGTCCACCAAAATGATCTGGCCAATGGCCGCACCGAAACTTCCTGCTGCTTTCACATCGCCACCTTCTTCGTAACCCTCAAGCTTGTGGTGAATTTCTTTTACCGTTTTATAAATAAGGAACAAGCCACCGGCAAGCATTACAAGACTGGCAAGGTCAAAGCCTTTGCCACCAATCTCAAATACTGGTTTTCCCTTTTGCTGAACGAGCCATCCCAATGCGATCAACAAAAGCACGCGGGCGGCAATACCTGCGAACATCCATATTCTGCGGGCCTTTAATTGTTGATTCTTGGGCAATCTACCCATGATAATAGAAACGAAAATAACATTGTCGATGCCCAGTACAACTTCCAAAACTGTAAGCGTAAGTAAGCTGATAAGGGAATCAACGGTGAATAAGTAGTCCATTTGAGGGTTGTTAAGAAGTTAAAAGTAGAAATTAAAAAGTAAAAAAGTTGGCGATGCCACATTCATTCAGGTAGGCAGCACCAACTTTTTTACTTTTTACTTTTGGTTTTTTACTTTTTATAAGTCTCTGTAAATCTTTTTGACGATGGTTGGACCTTCGTAAATAAAGCCAGTCCACACCTGCACGAGACTTGCGCCGGCTTGTAATTTTTCTTTGGCATCAGCTCCGGTAAAAATACCACCGCTTGCAATCACAGGAATTTTTCCGCCGGACTTTTCATGTATGTATTGCAAAACTTCGGTAGACTTTTTCTGCACCGGCTTTCCGCTTAGTCCGCCCATACCGATGGCCTCTACTTCCGCTTTGTCTGTTACCAGTCCTTCACGGCTTATGGTTGTGTTGGTAGCAACAAGACCATCGAGGTTTATTTCAATCGCAAGGTCAATCACGTCATCTATTTGCGAAGGAGTAAGATCAGGAGCGATCTTCAGCAGTAATGGCTTTGGTTGTGCCTTTTGACGGTTGATGGTTTGCAGGTGCGATAAAATTTTGCGCAGCGAATCTTTTTCCTGCAGCTCACGCAGGCCCGGCGTATTTGGCGAGCTTACGTTTACCACAAAATAATCTACGTAATCAAAAAGTGCATTGAAGCAAATCTCATAGTCCTTCCACGCATCTTCATTAGGAGTTACTTTGTTTTTACCAATATTCCCTCCAATGATCAAATCACTTTTGCGTGTTTTCCATTGCTGCAGGCGCTTCGCCACCACGTCCACTCCATCGTTATTAAAGCCCATGCGATTGATGATCGCTTTATCTTTTGGCAAACGGAACAACCTTGGTTTGTCATTTCCGGCTTGTGGCTTGGGCGTTACGGTGCCAATTTCCACGAAACCAAAACCCATGGCTTCAAGCTCTTTTAAGTACAATGCGTTTTTATCAAAGCCTGCAGCCAGCCCCACGATGTTTTTGAAACGCAGTCCCAAAAACTCTTTTGGTTGTGTGTTTGACGGAGCAAACGATGACCGGATAATACTTCTTACAAATGGAACCGAACAAAGCGTCTTAAAAGAATTCATTGAAAAGTAATGAACACCTTCTGGAGAGAAACGAAAAAAGATGGATCTGATTAGAGGATACATAGTGGCCGCGAAGATAAGAAAGTTGAGGAAGTTGTTGGTTGATAGTTGTTAGTAATGAACGCCAGTTGCCTGTAGCCGGATGCCGGTATTTCTGTGCAACATTCAATGGTTGATTTTTGCCTGAAAACGTTTGTTGCCAAACACTTGGTTACTGGCTACCGGCCACTGGTTACCCCGCCTGCTAACAACTAATAACTAACAACCAAAAACTCTTTTTTCACTCAAAACTTTTCCTATCTTTGAAATACAAAGTTGCATAAACAACCATTTTTTTTAAAACCTTACAATTATGCAAGAAGCTTATATAGTAGCAGGATTTAGAACGGCGGTAGGCAAATCAAAACGCGGCGGTTTTCGTTTTTATCGCCCGGATGACCTTGCTATAAATGTGATCCAGGGACTCATGGCCTCTGTTCCGCAACTTGAGGCTAAACTTGTGGATGATGTGATTGTGGGAAATGCTGTTCCTGAAGCGGAACAAGGTTTGCAGGTAGGTAGAATTATCGCGGCAAAGGCATTGGGCATCGAAGTTCCGGGAATGACGGTGAACCGTTATTGCGCCAGTGGACTTGAAACTATTGCAATTGCAACGGCTAAGATCAGGAGCGGACTTGCAGACTGCATTATTGCCGGTGGTACAGAAAGCATGAGCCTTGTACCAACTGCAGGGTGGAAAACGGTTCCTGCATATAGCATTGCTACTACCGAGCCAGACTATTATTTGAGCATGGGCCTTACGGCTGAAGCGGTTGCAAAAGAGTACAACGTATCCCGCGACGCGCAGGATGAATTTTCATACAACAGCCACTTAAAAGCTATCAACGCAATTAAGAACGGACATTTCAAAAATGGTATCCTTCCCGTGACTGTAGAACAGGTGTTTGTAGATGCCAAAGGCAGAAAGCAGACAAAAAGCTATGTGATGGATACGGATGAAGGTCCAAGAGCCGATACCAATATGGATGCACTTGCAAAACTGAAACCAGCATTTGCAGCAGGCGGAAGTGTTACAGCAGGCAACTCTTCACAAACCAGTGACGGTGCGGCTTTTGTAGTAGTGATGGGAGAAAAAATGATCAATCAACTTGGACTAAAACCGATTGCACGATTAGTGGGCTGTGCGAGTGCAGGTGTTCATCCGCGAATAATGGGAATAGGCCCTGTTGCAGCAATACCAAAGGTTCTAAAGCAAACAGGAATGTCGCTTTCTCAAATTGACCTGATAGAATTGAATGAAGCATTTGCTTCACAATCGATTGCAGTAATCAGAGAAGCGGGCCTTAATCCTGAAATAGTTAACATCAACGGAGGTGCCATTGCACTGGGCCATCCGCTGGGTTGTACAGGCACAAAGCTTACAGTGCAGATAACACACGACATGAAGAGGCTTAATAAAAAGTACGGCATGGTTACGGCCTGTGTAGGCGGTGGCCAGGGAATAGCCGGAATAATTGAAAATGTAAATTAGTGTATTGCATTTCAACACATGAGAAAACAAGCAGACCGGTCACCTTTGTGACCGGTTTTTGTTTGCCAGAACCCGGAGCTAATTAATAATTAATAATGAATATTTAATAGGTCTGCATTCCCTGTAGAGTGAGGCTCACAAACATTTACATCAATTTACCAAATCATTTTTGCGAAGCGTGCCACCTATTAATTATTCATTATTAATTATTAGTTGCTCTGCGAACGTATTGTTGCTGAAAATTAGCCTATAAATATTTTCTTGTATAAACCTACATTTTACGAATCCCTTTTATATTTTTACCCAACGAATACCTTGCAGCCTTATCCATACATCAACGGATAAACATCAATTTAAAATATCCTAAACCCTAACCTGAATGATTAGCTTGTTCATCATAGACGACCATGAACTGTACCTTGAGGGATTATCACTGCTGCTAGTAAGGCAACCGGGTATTGAGATAAGGGGCTCTGCGAGAAATGGTCAGGGCTTATTGGATCAACTTCCAGGTCTTGACGCAGATATCCTGCTTCTCGATGTAAATCTTCCCGATATTGAAGAAGAGTTGCTGCTTAAGAAGATACGTGAAATCAAACCAGATCAAAAAGTGATTTATCTTACGCTTATGCGTGGGACACGTTACGTGCATAAACTAACAAGGCATAAAGTGCAAGGTTACATTTTAAAAAATGCTTCCATCAGCGAATTGGTTGAAGCCATTAGCACTGTGCACAATGGTGGTTCCTATTTCAGCAAGGATATTGATGTTTTGTCAAATGACGATTTCAGACATACTATAACTATTGACGATACTAAGGTGGAGGATATTCTTTCCAAAAGGGAAATTGAAGTCCTGAAACTGGTTTGTAAAGAATACAGTAACGCGGAAATTGCAGAGAAACTTTATTTAAGTATCAGTACAATTGAAACACATCGTAAAAATCTGATCTCAAAATTGGGTGTTACCAACACGGTCGGCCTTGTAAAGTTTGCTATTAAAAATAAGCTAATAGACTAAAACACACTGTTTTTTGTGCAACTGAAAGCATTCACCACAATACTACTGCTGTTTTGCACAATGCATATATGGGCGCAAAAAATGGTCGACACTGTTGCGCTCCGTAATCTGTACGACCATTGCCTCGACCTTGGTGATGATAAAACAGATTCGCTCTACCATTACTCCCGCTATATAGATTCCTGCTCAAAAACGGCAAACTACAAGAACGGACAAATTTTCGCGCTAAGGCTTAAAGGCATTTACTATGAATTTAAAAACGATTACGAAAATGCTGTAAACTATTACCTCCAATCGCTGGCGGCATCCCGCAAGGTTGATAATCCTTCGTATATCTCTTGTGCATTGAGCGATCTGGCCACTGTGTATGCTGCATATCTCAATCAGCCGGGCAAGGCAAAGGAGATGTATTTACAGATCCTCGATCTTCCTTCCAGCGGTGGCGTTAATTCCCGTGTAACCAACTACATCAATCTCGGCGCCATTTACAACATGCTAAATAAACCGGATAGTGCGCTGGTGTACCTGGAAAATGCAAGAGTAATTGCAGAACCTTACAAAGGCAAAATCGATCTTGCCAACCTTTACAACAACATTGGAAATGTGTATGTGAAAAAACACAACTTCAGCAAAGCCATCGGTTATTTTCAGCAGAACCAACATACCCATGAACTGAGTAATGAACGAACAGATTTATGGAGCGACTATCTCAATCTGGCGGACACTTATATTGGCCTGAAAAAATTTGACAGCGCACAGGTATATGCGTTAAAATCCCTGGACGTTGCAAAAGAACTTAACTCAACAAGCAAAGAAGCAGGCAGCTATGCTGTACTGGCTAAGCTTTATAAAGAAAGTAGAAAATTTCAACTTGCTTTTGAATATCAACAAAAATGGTATCAGCTTGACACATCACTTGTAAATACAGAAACGAACAACAACATTGCGGAATTACAGGAAAAGTACAATGCCATTGAAAGAGAACATGAAAATAGTTTACTGCAAACTCAAATTGTAGCTGAAAAACTAAAACACAAAATATACATCTACCTTGTAGTGGCAGCGGGTTTGGTGATACTGGTGGTTTCATTTGCGTTTCTGGAAAAAAGAAGCAGTAACAAAAAGTTGGAGAAAGTGAACGCGACTATCATGAAGCAAAATGATAAGCTTGCTGAACTTAACCAGGAAAAAAATTCGCTGATCAGCATTGTCTCACATGATCTTAATACACCATTCTCCAGTATAAAAATATGGACGCAGTTACTGGAAGGCGACAAAAAAAATCTGACGGCAGATCAACAAAAAGCGATTGATAGAATCTATCAATCTGCAGAGAAGGGAGAACTATTGATCAAAAACATTTTGATCGTTGAAAAAGCAGGACTGCAAAATGAAAAAATAGTGCTGGAATCTTTCGATCTCACTGACTTCATCAAACATCAGATTGATAACATAACACCCATTGTAGCTACAAAAAATATCGGGTTGCATTTCGAAAACAACCTTCAGGATATTAATATTCTTTGTGACAAATCCTACATGCAAAGAATTTTTGAAAACCTTGTCTCAAATGCTGTAAAATACAGCCAGCCGGGAAAAAACATTTGGGTAAATGTTGACCAGGACGAGAATTCTATTTTCCTTACGGTAAAAGATGAAGGCATTGGTATTTCAGAAAAAGAGATCATGCATCTGTTTTCCCGCTATGGTACTGTTTCTTCAAAACCCACACACGGAGAGCCTTCTACAGGATTGGGTTTATATATTGTAAAACGTCTTGCCGAAGAATTAAATGGCCGCGTTGTATGCAAAAGCAAAATTGGCGTAGGCTCGGAGTTTACGGTGGCGCTGGCGAAATAGTTAAGCTTAATTGAAAATTGAAAGTTGAAAATTGAAAATGACGTTTGGGAAAGTTCCAGCTTCTCTGTTGTCTATAAAATGCAAAAGGTCGAACATATCTATAATGTTCGACCTTTTGCATTTTCAATTTTCAACTTTCAATTTTCAACTAACAGAATTACTTCGCCACTTTAATAACCCTCTTAATCACCATAAGGTTTTTGTATTCCACTCTCAGGGCATATACACCGTTTGGCAGATTATTAAGATCGTTGATGGTTACGTTTGTTAATCCTTTGATCACTTTAACGTCTTCTGTTTTCAAGAGTCTTCCGTTATAATCAAAAACAGAAACTTTAATGTTTCCGTCAAGCGGAGAAACTGCATTGAAGGAGATGCTGTTGCTGAACGGATTCAAAACAGACTGCACATCAAAATGTAATCCAACAGGGCTAAGGATAATTGATTTACTATAGCTGAACTGCACACCATCCTGAACCTTTAGTCTGTAGTATGCAGGCTGATCTAAAATATTTGGATCCGTAAAACTATAAGAAGCTCCAGTTCCATTTACTCCTTTTCCGTTTACGACCGCAATCGGCGAATAATGAATATTGTCAAAACTCTTTTCCAGGGTAAATTTCGTTTGTGCGCTTTCTGTGCCCGAGGTCCAAACTATCTGTCCAAAGTTCTTACTGTTCAATATTCCATTAAAGTTCAGTAACGATGTTTGCAGTACGTGACTGCAATTGTTAACGTACACCATGATAGTGGTGCTGGCTATAAATGAACAGTTTTCATTCGACAGATTCTCAGGTGAAGTTGCGATTCTCAGTCTATATATATTACCGTTAGATGTACTGTCGCCAAAGAAAGGCCTGTGCCCGATTCTATATTCATATTTACCATTTACATTTTGCACAGTACCAATGTTAGCAGTATCGACTGCCCATGTGCTGCCTTTGTCAACACTCTTCTCCCACTGCCAGTATGTATAGTTAGGGAAATAGCTGCTCACCACGCAACTAAGATCAACCTGGTTGCCATAGCAAACTTTGGCATTTCCAGTTGGCTGCATGTCAAGGTTAGGTGTACAGGTTGCAACAGATATATCATCAATTGCCCAGTCGTTACCACCACCACCCGGTGCATTGTTTCTAATGGTAAGCGTAAATGATGTTTGGCTAGGCCCGGTTAAATAAGTAAATGCTTTCTTGATCCATTTTCCTGAATAAGAAATATCTCCGGTGGTATAGTAGTCAACACCATTTAATTGATAGGTAAGATTAGGATGCACACCTGATGAATCCTGGGGACCTGTAGGAATATATCCGGCACTGCTTGGGCCACGACCTAAAGAGTCCGCACCGCACTTTGAACAGATGTTATACAACCAGGATGAAATTTCATAGTATGTGTTAGGGCACAGATTCGTAACAGTGTACTGAAACGCATAGTCCGTTTTATAACTCGCATTCACCACCATCATATAACCTGCGTTTGTATTCGCCACTGTATCTGCCGCAGGATTACCGGCATATGGATCAGCAGCTCCTGTATGGTCACCTATAATGTCCCATACACCAAATACACGGTGTGTTGTTGGTGTAGTGTTGTCAGGTTTAGCCCATGCATTGCTTGTAGTGTATGCTTCTGTACTTGTGTTATTCGCCACACCATAATAGTAGTCATTTGGTGTACCTGTTGTAAAGGTTCGGAATTGATAAGTTCCGGAAATAGCAGAAGATGCTCCACGGTTACGAGGCTTTCCGCTTCCAAACGAACCACCGTATTCCATACCTATCGCATTACCGCCAACAGTGTTTTCACAAATGCCGGTGTTCTTAAAAACAGCGGCATTATCCAGGTCGAAGAAAACATTTTTTAAAGAGCCGCTGTACTTGTAGGTAAACTTTCCGCCGCCCACATTTACGGTTGCTCCATACGCAGCGGTAACAATCATTTCATAAGAGGCCACCATAACGCAAGTACTTCCCCACAAAGTTGGCTTGTCAGTATTTCTCATCTGGCCGCGTCGCGAAGCTGTTGCAGTTTTTAACGTTGATGTATATCCCATATTGATGGTGATAAACTGGTTGCTTACAATTTTGCCTGGATCATCAGTAAGCGCATCGGTGAAGGACTTCCAAATCTTTCCTTCGTTCGTCAGGATACGAAGTGTACCCGGAACGTATACTGCACCTACAGGAATTGTATCATAAAAGCCGCAACTGTCAATGGTTCCAAGAGAAGAGTTAACGACGATGGTTGTACGTATTTGAAGTGTATCTCCAGGCTCAATAGTTCCGCCGGAAGTGCCTTTTGTTTTATTGACGTACGTTTTACCGTAGTCCAAGGTTTGAGAATAAGCTGCATTATAACCGATAAAAAAGAGTATAAGCAACCAAATACGCAGAAAGAAACGTACAACGTTGTGTAGAGGTTTTTTCATAGTAAATAGTTTTTCTAGGTGGATTAAAATATTACCTCAAACATATAACAAGTAAATAGAAGAAGCTATAGTAAATCTACCCGTTCACAAACTATTTTTACTATAAATTCATTTTTTCTTCTTTCGTATACCATTAAACGCTTTTTTTGCGTTAGAAACTTTGTTAAAAATGACCCAACCGTTATTTTTTAATGAAGATTTTTAATGGCCAATAAAAATCCGATCCCATGCAAAAACTAAAAAGTGGTTTTATCATAAAATCATTGTTGCAGATACTTGCAGTTGTGTTTGCAATACCGGCCCTGGGCCAATCCAGCACCGAAACCTGGAATGATCAACAATTTAAGGTTGACATTCTCCCACATCAAATGAACTATCCCTGGGAAATAACTTACGGACCCGATGATTCGCTTTGGATCACTGAAACAAAGGGTTATGTTATCACGAAAATGCATCCAGGCAATGGCGGCTACCGCACCCTAAAGGATCTCAATTCATTTAAAAAATACAACCCGGCAACTGTAGGCATTGGTCCGCAAGGCGGCTTGATGGGCATGGCGCTTCACCCTCAATTACTAAGTGGAAAGCCTTACGTGTATGTTGCAATGGTGTATGATTATTTGCCAAATACAGGTACACCTAACAACAGCGCTTGCGGTTCGGGCATGTGTTACTACAGAACGATGGTGCTTCGTTTTACTTATAACACTGCAACAAAATCTTTAAGCACAAAAGCAGATACTTTAATTGCCAACCTGCCGGGAAGCAATGACCATAACTCTGGCAGGCTTGCTATTGGACCGGCACCGGATTACTATGTTTTCTACACAATTGGAGACATGGGCGCGGGGCAATTCAACAATGCATCAAGAACCAACAACGCGCAGGACACCACGGTGTATGAAGGAAAAGTTTTACGATTCAACAGTGAGCCGGATTCAGATGCAGATGATGTAACCGATCCTTATAACCAGTGGATACCGAATGACAATCCATTTGCAAGCCCAAGCTCAGGAAACAGACTTGCGATCTATTCTTATGGGCATAGAAATGCGCAGGGGCTGGTATGGGCGAAAGTCAACGGTGTTGACAAACTTTACAGCTCCGAGCATGGTGACAAATCTGATGATGAGGTGAATGACATTCAAATGGGGCACAACTACGGCTGGCCAAAAGTTGCAGGCATGCCGGACAATAACTATAGCTCGCTGGACGCATACGCCAACAACGACAAGCTGGCAAGTAAAAGCATCAATTACAGGGAAGATACTTTTTCTGTTAATCATAATCTCACAAGGCCGTTGTTTGTGTTGTTCAATGCAGCCCCATCGAGCATTAAAGCTGACGGATCGAACATTTATACATGGCAAACGGTGGCGCCGTCGAGTATTGATTACTATGGTTCGGGCATTATCCCCGGATGGAGAAATTCATTGCTCGTAACCTCTCTTAAATATGGAATGTATCGCTTGAAATTGAAAACTGCCGGAGACTTTGTTGACAGCACCATCACACCGAATCTTGTTGATACGCTCCCTTATCTTCACGGCTATCGAATGAGGGACCTCGCCATTGCACCCACCGGTGATACACTATTTTTTATTGCCGATAACACCGGCAACACATCCGGCCCTACAGGCGGATTTGATGGTTCGGGAAGTTCCAATACAACATTGGGAGGCGGAAAAGTTATAAGACTTGTTTATCTCACAACGCTTCCGAAAAAAGATCCCGATCCGTTTAAGCCTTTCCAGGAAAGCTTTACAAAGATCTATCCTAATCCTGCATCGTCTTACCTCAACGTGCAAACGAAGCCGGGCATTAAGAAACCTTTGCTAATACAGTTATTTGACATGACTGGCAAACGTATTCTGGAAACAACGACCACTCAGGACAACCTAACACTTGATGTAAGCAGAGTCGCTGCGGGAATGTATTTCCTAAAAGTTTCAAATGGTTACGGGGCTTTGGTTACTACAGATAAAGTAGTCGTTAATTAGCCCTTCGACAGGGCTTCGACAAGCTCAGCCTGACAACTTGATTGAAGTGTCATCCTGAGCCTGTCGAAGGATGTCGAAGCCTTCAAATATGTTTTCGGCGTCAAGCATTCGTTAGTTTTTGGTTATTTACACAAAAAGAAAACCGGCTGAATAATTCAAGCCGGTTTTTCTTTTTTTAATTAGGTATTACAAACCAATTTCAATTTTGTATTTAATGGTTGCCTTGCAAGTAAGCACCTTGGTAGTTGCTTTGCGCAGTGTACCCGAAAGTTTATATGAAAAACTTGTTGAACTAAAATAAGGTTTCAGATCAAGCGTGGTATTTACCGGCAGGTTTAAAGTTGATGTAACCGTTTCAGGATTGCTTGTCAATGCTGCAATGCCAACCAACGTAGTGTTTGTGTTGGAAGACATTTCCGCGCTGCATGCTGAAACATTTCTGAAGGAGTTCAGATCATCTGAATTAGTGATCGTAAGCACACATGACTCAAGCTTTACAGACTTGATATTGATAAGGCCGTAGCTTTTCCCAGCCTGCTCTTTGATAAGGCTGTCGATGTACAAAGAAGTATTGAACTGGGATAGAACACCGCTTCCAACGTTGCTTGGCTGAATGGTGAAATCAACATCTGCAGATTTTGCTGTAACGTTGATGCTGATCAGGTCTTTCACTTTGTTGCAGGAAGAACAAACGGTCAAAAACAAAAATGCAAAAGCGCTTAGCTTCAGGGTAAGTAGTTTCATCGAGTGTAGATTAAAATTTTCGCAAAGATATAGTTCTGATGACAGTATGCAAGTGGAACATCATAATAAACTGAATAACTGATTAACTGAATAACTGAGTAGTTCAAATTTAATTTTGCATTACAACTATCAACCACTCAGTTATTCAGTTAATCAGTTATTCAGTTATTTCAAAAAGCAAAAAGCCCCGACAACCGCCGGAGCCTTTGCAAAAAACTATTCTTGTTCTTATATCTTTCCTACCATGTTTCCAGGTATTACCCACTCGTCGAATTGCTCGGGAGTAACGTAACCAAGTTTCACGGCCATTTCTTTTAAAGTAGTTCCTTCCTTGTGTGCTTTCTGTGCTATTTCAGCAGCTTTGTAATAACCGATCTTTGTATTCAATGCAGTAACAAGCATCAAAGAATTGTCCACATGGTTTTTGATGTTTGCTTCAATTGGTTCGATACCAACTGCGCATTTATCGTTGAAGCTTACACAACCTTCACCAATCAGTCTTGCACTGTGCAGGAAGTTGTAGATCATTACAGGTTTAAACACGTTCAATTCGAAGTGACCAGTTGCACCACCAATATTGATTGTAACATCGTTACCCAATACCTGTGCAGCAATCATTGTTAATGCCTCGCATTGTGTTGGGTTTACTTTGCCCGGCATGATAGATGAACCCGGCTCATTATCAGGAATGAACAATTCGCCAATACCGCTGCGAGGCCCACTTGATAACATACGAATGTCGTTTGCAATTTTCATCAAACTAACGGCAACTGTTTTCAACGCACCATGCGCTTCTACAATCGCATCGTGAGCAGCGAGCGATTCGAATTTATTTTCTGCTGTAACAAAAGGCAAACCAGTTAACGCAGCAATATGTTTTGCAACATTCTCAGAGTAGTTTGGAGGGGTGTTGATACCGGTACCAACAGCCGTTCCGCCGAGTGCCAATTCTGACAAATGGGCCAATGTATTTTTGATCGCTTTTAGTCCGTGGTTCAGTTGAGAAACATAACCGCTAAACTCCTGCCCTACTGTTAACGGCGTAGCATCCATGAAGTGTGTACGTCCTATTTTCACTACGTGCATGTAAGCCTTGCTTTTTTCGGCAAGCGTGTCACGCAATTTTTCCACTCCCGGAATTGTTACGTCCAACAACATTTTGTATGCAGCAATATGCATCGCCGTTGGGAAAGTATCGTTTGAAGATTGTGATTTGTTTACATCATCGTTTGGATGAAGGAATTTTTCTTTGTCATCCAGTTTACCGCCATTCAGCACGTGACCGCGATAGGCAACCACTTCGTTTACGTTCATGTTGCTTTGGGTACCGCTACCGGTTTGCCAAACTACCAATGGGAAATAGTCGTCCAGTTTTCCTTCGAGAATTTCATCACACACTTTACCGATCATGTCACTTTTTTCTTTTGGCAAAACGCCTGCTTCGAAGTTAGTGATGGCTGCTGCCTTTTTCAGGTATGCAAATGCACGGATAATCTCTTTCGGCATGCGATTGATATCCTGTGCAATTTTGAAGTTTTCTATGCTGCGTTGCGTTTGTGCACCATAATATGCATCCACAGGCACTTTCACCTCACCCATGGTATCTTTTTCTATGCGGTAACTCATCGTTTTAAATTTTTAGCGCGGTAAAGGTATATAATATGCTAATTTGAAAATTTGAAAATTTGAGAATTCATCAAGTGCGGCAGCAGGGCGGAACGCAGATTTTCATGATTGTCATGATTTGTAAAGATTTTTTATCCATTTGATTGTAAGAAAAGTACTTTGTCTTTTCAAATCATGATTATCATGAAAATCATGAGAATCTGCGTTCTCCCTCATTTTCAAATTTTCAAATTACCATATTTTCAAATTAAAGTCCGTCAAGCTATCTCCCCTTAAACTCAGGTTTTCTCTTCTCAAGGAAAGCCCCCGCTCCCTCCTTCAAGTCTTCGGTGGCAAAGCATTCGCCGAATTTCTTGATTTCGAAATCGTAGCCTTGCTGTGTGTGGTCGAAATTGTTTACGCATTCGATCACTTTTACAATGGCTAAGGGTGCTTTTGCATGCACAGCCTGCAAAATTGATTTTACTGTGTTTAGCAAATCTTCCTGTTTAACTATGTTGTTGGCGATACCATATTGGGCGGCTTGTTCTGCGGAGATCATTTCTCCAGTCATTAATAACTGCATTGCCCTGCCTTTTCCTACGATTTGCACCAGGCGTTGTGTCCCGCCATATCCCGGGATCAAACCCAGGTTTACTTCGGGTTGGCCAAATTTTGCATTGTCGCTGGCAATAATAAAATGACAGGAAAGCGCCAGTTCGCAACCACCGCCCAACGCAAAACCATTCACTGCTGCCACAATAGGTTTTGGAGAATTTTCTATTTTATCGAAAACGGATTGTTGTCCTTTACGTGCAAGTTCTTCGCCCTGTGAAGGGTCCAGTTGTAAAAATTCGCTGATGTCGGCACCAGCCACAAATGATTTTGCGCCGGAACCAGTAATGATGGCCGATTTAATAGCACTGTTGTTATACACTTCGTCAACTGCAGCGGACAGCTCTTCGATCACTGTTTTATTCAGTGCATTGAGTTTATCCGGCCGGTTGATGGTAATAACAAGTGTTTCATTTTCAATCGTTGTAAGCAATGTTTGATAATTCATACCTTAGTAAATTATTTGCCTAAGATAGACACTTATAAGGATTCGCCCTTCGACAAGCTCAGGGTGACAGCACGAACGGACTGTCAGGCTGAGCTTGCCGAAGCCCAGACACTTATCAGCGTTTTAGCATTCAACAACATTGAATTATTTTCCTCTCATGAGTTTACTTAGTTTAATTACTTATACCGGGATATTTGTGTTTGCGGGAACTGGTGCATTTAAAGCACGAACGTACCAGATGGATATTTTCGGCGCGTCTGTTTTGGCGTTTGTAACAGCCTACGGTGGCGGAACTTTACGAGATCTGTTAATTGGCGTACGACCCGTAAACTGGGTGAATGATTACCTGGCACTGGGTCTTGTTTTTTCTGCTACGTTGATCACATTTATTTTCAAACTCAATTACGAGCGGTTCAAAAGAACCATATTCATTACTGATGCCATTGGTCTTGGCTTGTTTACGGCTGCAGGAATAGAAAAAAGTATTTTACTGGGCATTAATGAAATGTATGCAGTCGTGATGGGCGTTATCACAGCATCCTTTGGAGGTTTACTGGCCGATGTACTCTGCAATGCTGTTCCCAATTTGTTTAAACGTGGCGAACTCTATGCCACTGCCTGCGCCATCGGCGGCGTTGTGTATGTGCTGTTGCGCAAAGCAGGGTTTGAACAAAACATCAACCTGATTTTGTGTGTAGTCATTGTAGTACTCACGAGAGTTATTTCGAAGTGGAAGAGAGTGGAGCTACCGGAAATCTAAATTAATTGAAAGTTGAAAGTTGAAAGTTGAAAATGGGAAAAAAGCAGGGACGCTGATTTTCATGATCTTCATGATTGGTCAAAATATCTCTGGTTGTGATTTGATGGTATCGTTAATTTAAAATTTCAAATCATAAAAAATCTTGACAATCATAAAAATCTGCCTGCCCGACTAAAGTCATTCAGGCGGGCGTTCTGTCTCTCTTCATTTTCAATTTTCAACTTTCAATTTTCAATTAATGTCACTGCTGTTGCTGCATTTCCTGAAACCGCCTATAACTATTGTCCGGCATTGCGGGGTTGTGTGGTTGATACGAAACAGTCATTGGCATTTCTATGACATTGTTATTATTGACCGCAATTTTTGACAACCCATTTTCTATACTTACGGAAACTTCAAGGCGGTGATCGGAAGAGCCTTTGTACGTGCCTTTCACCGGTGTGCAATCACCAAAATTTCTTCCGATAGCAAGACGTACGTGACGATCACTAACAATGCAGTTGTTGGTAGGATCAAGACCTATCCATCCATAAAAAGGAATATAAGCTTCTACCCACGCATGCGTAGCACCCTCACCGCGCAACTCGTGATTCTTGGGACAGATGTAGCCGCTTACATAACGCGCCGGAATGTTTATCATACGAAGCATAAGTAAAAGCAAGTGCGCAAAATCCTGGCACACGCCTGCTTTCAATTTCCATACATCATCAATTTCTGTTTCTATGCTTGTAACGCCTTTTTTGTATTCAAAATTATTGTAGACAAATGCAGACAGTGCTTGTGCATTGTAGAAGGGCGGTTGCTTTTCATTTACAATTTGAGTAACTGCATCACATATATCCCTATAGCATTTAAAGGTGTCAATCTTTAAAAAATCCATGTAAGGGAATTGCTCGCTGAGAAATGAAAGATTCTCCCATTGCATGTTTGCAGGCGTGTCATCCGCAGGCAACAGAACAGGATGTGTTATCACATCTATGTTTGAAAAGATCGTAAGTTCCGTGTGTGGACGAATGATGGAGAACACGCCCACCTGGTTGTTGAAATAATCGGTAAACAACTCAATTGCTGGTTTATAAGAAATTTTGAGGTCATGCTTTTTCACTTCCTGCAATTGATCGCTTACCGGATACAACATTATCTGATTAGTACAATCAATTACTGTAGAAGCGTAAGAGTAGCGCGTTATGTGCTTGATGGAATAAGATGGCATTGTTCTCTTTTTAAAATGTCAGACAATGTTGTTTACGTGTTGCCGAAGTAAAACTGGTTGAATGAATTGGCAACCTCCGCCAGTTCGGATCGTGTTTGATAAATGAATCTTTGCAACTCTTCTACACTTGCTGCGCGAATGTTGCTGTACTTTACGTTGTTCATTGCTTTTCCTATCAGGAACTCAAGCCGGCTGTAACTTTCAGGCAAGCTCTCCGCATTCAGCCGTTCAAAATAATTTGACACCTGCTGCAAACAGTACAGGATCGAATGCGGATAGTTGGTGTTGTACAACACCATTTGCAGCACATTATCCGGCGTAAATGTGCCGCGGTAAATTTTGTAGTACAACTCATAGCCTGAAAGCGAATGCAGCAATGATCGCAAATGGGCTTCCATTGGCATCTTCAATTCGTAGTTTAATTCCTGCAACTTGATGGTTAGGATGTCGGCAGAAAGAAATGCCCGCTCTAACATTTTTCCAATGTTAAGGTAATTGAATCCTTCACCGCGAGGCATCGTAATGTCAACGGTGCCGTTGTAGGAAAAACTATGCTCGATCAAATCATCCAGCACCGTTACAGGATCACCCACCCTCACTTGCAATTGCATGTTTGAATTGCGTATGACATGGTAATAATCGTTAAGACATTGCCACATTTCTTTTGTGATGTGATCCTGTACGGCTCTTGCACATTCCCGCGATCTTATGATGTTGTTGATCACTGAAGAGACATTGTTTCTGTCAAGTAAAATGTGCTCCAATACTTTTGATGAATCTCTTTCGATGTCGTCAATTTCATTGGCATGCAAAACACTGTAAGTATTCAAAACAGAGCGCCAGCTAAAGTGAAAGATTTCTTCCTGCGACGAAATGTAGCTTGTGCGCAATATGCGCAACATGCCGTTGGTTCGCTCCATGTAACGGGCCATCCAATAGATTGTATCTGCTACCCGGCTTAACATACTTTCCTGTTTAGTGTTTAGTAAAAAAATAATAATGGTGCTTAACTCATGTTAACAGGACTGCCTGTACCTTTCGCAGGCAAGCAATTCGTTGTATCTGAAGTGTGTGATAAAATTTATTGTAAATGCTCTTAAGCTACGACCCATGTGTCTTTACTGCCACCACCCTGCGAAGAGTTTACCACCAGTGAACCTTCGCGCAATGCCACCCGCGTGAGGCCGCCGGGTACTATGTCAATTCCATCCGGCCCGTACAAGGCAAATGGTCGCAGGTCAACTCGTCGCGGTTGCAATACACCATTGATATAACATGGCGTGGAAGACAAACTGATAATGGGTTGCGCAATAAAACTGCGCGGATCAGCTTCGATGGCTCTCCTGAAATTTTCCATTTCCTGTTCCGTGGCTGCGTTGCCGATCAACATGCCGTAACCACCGGATTCGTTGGTGCGCTTAATCACCATTTTATCCATGTTTTCAAAAACATGTTTTTGATTTTCCGGCGATGCCAGCTGATAAGTCGGAACTGTTTTGAGTATTGGTTCTTCATTCAGGTAATAGCGGATCATGTCGGGCACATGCGCATACACTGCCTTATCGTCTGCAACGCCATTACCCATTGCATTTACGATGGCTACATTTCCTTTTCGATACGCCCAATAAATACCGGGAACACCCAATATACTGTCTGGCCGGAAAACGAGAGGATCAATAAAATCATCATCCACGCGGCGATAGATCACATCCACTTGTTGCAAACCTCGGGTTGTTTTCATATACACATGGTGATTATCCACCACAAGATCACGACCTTCCACAAGTTCAATACCCATGAGCCTGGCCAACGTTGTATGTTCAAAATATGCTGAGTTGTAAATGCCGGGTGAAAGCAACACAACAGTAGGATCGCTGTTTTGCCTGTTGGCGAGGGCCAGCAGATTTTTCAATAGCAGATCCGGATAATGTTTTACGGGTTTTATATTATTCTTTGGCAAAAGATCTGGAAAGATGCGGTACGTAATACTGCGGTTCTCGAGCATGTACGATACACCGGATGGCGTACGCAAATTATCTTCCAGCACATAAAACTCCCCATCGTAATCGCGGATAAGATCAACTCCGGCGATGTGTGTGTAAATGTCAAACGGCACATTCACGTTTGTCATTTCCCGCAAAAAATTCGGAGACGAATAAACGAGTTTGGCTGGAACAATTCCATCTTTTATGATGAACTGGTGATGGTAAATATCTTTCAGGAAAACGTTGAGTGCTTTAAGCCTTTGCTTTATTCCGGCTTCAATTTTTTGCCATTCATCTCCCATGATAATTCTCGGAATGATATCGAAGGGAAATATTTTCTCTATGCCCTCGCCGCTGTTGTAAACCGTAAAGGTGATCCCCTGGCTCATGAAAAGTTTCTTGGCCATTTCATCTTTATGGGTCATTTCGTCGGACGAAAGATCCTGGATGGCACCCACGAAGTTTTTGTAGTGGTCGCGTACGCCTTCCTGGCTAAACATTTCATCCCAAACGCCTGGCTGATCGCTGTAAGATTGGAGTAAAGTGTTTTCGGTCATAGTTAACTAAATATAGCAAATACTTTGAAAAAATATCAAAATATTTGGGTCTGACAGAAAATAAATGCGTTATTTATTACCAGTAGACACATTTACAGCAACACAACACGCAAAGCATTAATATATTTTTATTTATAATTTATAAAAAACATTCGAGTATTTCTGGCAAAAAGGCTACTCCCGAACTTTTTTCACCTTCTCTTTGGCAGGCAAACTTTCGTGATTGGGCACGACCTGCAGATCATCCTTAAATAATGGGAAAGTGATAAGCTCTACGCCAAGTGCTTCTGAGATTTTTGCAATTGTTTCCAATGTCAAATTCTCGTTGCCACTTACTACTTTACTTATGTATTGGGGAGACACTCCAATTTTTTCAGCTAAAACTTTTTGATTAACCGTTTCGCTATCTTCCAATGCGGCAAGAATACGGCGGGCGATATTTGATGAATATCTAAGCCATTTTCTATTTTTTAGTCTATATCTCGCATTTTCAATGAATGTACTTTTCTTAACCATAAAAAATTATTTTTCAATTAAACCCTGCACATCGGATATGCCATGTGCTTTTAAAAACACCTTAACTCTTTTAAGATTGTCAAACTCAACCTTAAATTCCGGACCTATCATTGCTTTATACAGTTTTATCGTTCCACCTGTAACCAAATAAGTTCCATCATCCAACAAGATCGCATACAAGCGCAAAATAGAACCTTGTATGCTCGGTCGCGCTTTCCTTTCATCATCATGATCAAAATGCAATGACTCGACATTGCCATAAAGGCGTCTGAAAAGTTGATCCAGCGATCTACAGCCTTCAACTCGTTCGTTTGCTTTGACAAGTTCATCCGCAAATTTCTCCACTTCTAACAGGATAGCATCGCTGATGACCGAAATCGTAGCATCTTTAAAAAATATACTGTCGAGTGAATCAAATCTTTCTTTCACAAAGGATCTCACAAACACATCATTGGTCCAATTGTCGTAGCAGATATCGAAAATGTTCATCTTATGTTCCGGATATATCACCGCCCACAACCGGCATTCTGATTCGTTTGCAGTTTCAAAGATAGGACAAAATTCCATTAAATCAACTTATAGGTTTAGTCTTAAAAATATTTAAGCAAGTTGATTGACCATGGTAACCTTTTATTTATCAGTATTTTAAAAAGATGGGGCGGCAAATATAACCTCGATTATTGTATAAATAAAAAGTCCAAAGAAGCAACCTCCTTTGGACTGAACAATATGTAAAATGCACGTTATCTCTACTTCATTTTCAACTTTCAATTTTCAACTTTCAATTAAAAACTCCTGTGCTCTCCCACCCAACCTTGGATATAATTAATGATCTCGGTAGTTTCTGTGCCGGGAGCAAATAATTTACCTACGCCCATGTTGTTTAACTCCTGCATATCATCATCCGGAATGATGCCGCCGCCGGTAAGTAGCACATCGTCCATTGCTCTTTCTTTCATGAGTTGGATGATCTTTGGAAAAACGGTCATGTGAGCGCCGGATAAAATGCTTACCCCAATTGCATCTACGTCTTCCTGCAAAGCAGCATTCACTACCATTTCGGGTGTTTGGCGAAGGCCCGTGTAAATTACTTCCATGCCGCCATCTCGCAGTGCAGTGGCAATCACTTTAGCGCCGCGGTCGTGGCCATCGAGACCCACTTTTGCTACCAGTACACGAATCGGTCTTTTTGCTGTATTCGTCATGCAATCGTATTTGAGGCAAAGAAAGTAAAAAGTAAAAAGTAAAAAGTAAAAACTTGGGCGGTTCGCTCATTATTTAGCGGGCTGGCATTAAACGATTTTTGCCTTTTCACTTTCTACTTTTGACTTTATCTAATAAACCTTTGCTTATGTCCTGCAATTATGCGTTCAATAACTTCATTTACTGAATCTGTTGGATTTCTAAATACAGCAAACTTTAATCCGTTTTCGCGTGCAAGCGGCATTTTCAAAGTATCGACAATAGTGTAAGTAGCAAACTGTTTGTAAGCGGTTTCTGTGCTGTCGGGCATATTATGGCCAACGAGGATAATTGCTTTCACTTTATACACATCCGGCATCCACAATAAAAAAGTAGCATTATCGCTATACACTTCCGGCAAATGGTATTCCCGGCCATAATAGTTAATGGCGCCCGCTACACCGTAAGATCTGCAATAGATGTAGGTGTGTATTCTAATGGAGTCATGCAGTGCATAGTAAACATCGGCAGTTTTCAACGCTATTTCTTTCCAACCCATCATGTCAGCAAAGTCCTGTGGCAATGGATGTATTTTTTGATCTTCCCAGGTCAATGCACCAGTATTTGCAACGCCGGATCTTTCATAATATTTGTGCAGTGTTTCGGGCTTCGCGACAGGAAGTGCCACGGGCATTGCGTATGCGCCCAATGTCAAACCAAAGATCAACATGGCATAGCGGGCCCACTTTAATCTTCCGGTTGTTACGGCTTCCAGATGATAGGCGCCAAATGCAAATAATATCGGATAAGCACCCAATGCATAATAATCTTTGCCATGCATTACAAGTAGAAAAATGATGATGAGTATATACGCCCAACCAAAGGCACGATAAGGTTTTCCGCGTTCTCCAAACACCAAAAAGAACAAACCCGCAATCCACACAAAGATCATTGGTAGGTTCATGAATATTTGCCCGGCAATAAATGAAACAGGGCTAACATATTGCAACTGGTACTCCTGCAATTCATGCATGTGAAAAAAAACCGGAAAGCGGTGATTGTATTGCCATATAAGATTGGGAAGAAAAATTAAAAACGCAATCGCACCGGCGTAATACAGATGCTTGTTGAGAAATATTTTTCTATGCCTCGTAATGAGCAATGAAACCAATGTGCAAGCTGTGTAAAAGGCGACAGTGTATTTGCTCAGCAATCCCAGGCCCACCGCAACACCAAAGAGATACAACCATTTGTTCTGCGAGGTTTGAATGTAACGCACAAGGCTGAAGCCTATCAATGTCCAGAAAAATATTTCGATGCAATTGGGCTGGAACAAAAAGAACACACGCACATATCCATCGATCAAAAAGGGTAGGCAGCCAAGTATCAACGCAAAGGCTCTGCCGCCCAGCGACAGTATAATTCTTCCCACGAGTAAAAACGTGAGCGAGCCGAAAAGTGATGGCCAGAATTTTATCCAGAACATGCTGCCTCCAAACAAATTGGTGAGCCATGCAAACACTGACAACATTGGCGGCACTTCCATGTATCCCCATGCCATATGGCTTCCTTCAGATAAATAAAGAAACTCATCCCGGTGCGGTTGGTAAATACTATCCTGTAAAAAATAAGGAATGATGAAGCGAAGAAGAGCGAGTATGTATAACAGCCTGGTGTACTGTTTCATGCGGTGGTTGTTTGAGACAAGATACAACAGGAACGCAGATTTTCATGATTGTCATGATCTGAAAAGATTTTTTAGTAAAAAAGAACGCTGGCCAAAATGATTTTTAAATCACCTTAACCAGCGTCCTATACTTAAATCATAAAAATCATGAAAATCTGCGTTCCTTCTCTACCCGAGCAACGCGAGTGCATGCTTGATCCTCGCTATCGTTTCATCTTTGCCAATAATGGCAGCGATGTCGAATACGCCGGGACCGAATTTTCCGCCTACGAGCATTACGCGTAAAGGCATCATGAGTTCGCCGGGTTTCATTTGATTGGCGGCTACTATTTCTTTGAATTCTCTTTCAAGCTCATCGTGTTGCCATGTTGGAAGCAATTCATATGCACGAATCAATTCTGCAAAAAATTGCTGTTTCTTGTCATCCCACTTTGGCTTGATAGCAGCGGTGTCTATCTCTTTTGGCGATTGGAAGAAGAAAGATGCTTGCGCCACAAAGTCGTTCAGCAATGTGCAGCGATCTTTCACCAACTCTAAAACTTTTGCAAACTGCTCGTCATTTGCAATCGTAATATTATTGTCTGCAAATATTTTCTTTACCTGATCTTTATATTCAGCAACCGGTAATTTTTTGATCCACTCGTGGTTGAACCATTTCGCTTTTTCAAAATCGAAAATCGCTCCACTGTGGCTCACGCGGATGATGTCAAATCGCTGGATCAATTCTTCCATGGAGAAAACTTCCTGCTCTGTACCATCGTTCCAACCCAGCATTGCCAGTAAGTTTACAAAGGCTTGTGACAAGAATCCTCTTTCGTAAAAGCCTTCTGTCAACTCTTGCGTTTTGGGATCAGTCCAATTCATGGCGAAGATGGGGAAGCCATATTTGTTACCATGACGCTTGCTCAGTTTGGAGCTATCAGGACCTAAGATCAACGGTAGGTGTGCCCATTGTGGCATGTCATTTTCCCAGTCCAAATATTTCCACAGCAAAATATGAACAGGCGCGCTTGGCAGCCATTCTTCACCACGGAATGCGTGTGATATTTTCATGGAGTAATCATCTACGACCACTGCCAGGTGATAAGTGGGCATGCCGTCTGCTTTCAGCAAAACTTTATCATCCACAAGGCTGCTGTTGAAGCTCACTTCACCGCGGATCATATCGTTGAATTTCACTTCTTCATTCTGCGGCATTTTGATGCGGACTACGTGTGGCGCACCTTCTTCCAGCAATTTCTGCGTTTCGGCTTCGCCCAGCGTTAAAGAGTTTTTCATCTTTTCGCGGATCACATAATTGTATTGCGGCGATGGATTTTCGTCTGTTTTAAAATCTGTGCGCATTTTTTCCAACTCTTCTGCTGTATCGAATGCGTAGTAAGCGTTGCCTTGCTTTATTAACTGCTCTGCATACTGGCGATACATTGCCTTTCTTTCACTCTGGCGATATGGCGCATATGGACCGCCGTGTTTCGGACTTTCATCGGGGGTGAGGCCGCACCAGGCAAGGCAGTTGAAAATATATTCTTCCGCTCCGGGCACAAAACGTGTCTGGTCAGTATCTTCTATTCTTAATATAAACTCTCCGCCATTTTGTTTGGCAAATAAATAATTATACAACACTGTGCGAACGCCGCCGAGGTGCAAGCCACCGGTTGGGCTCGGGGCGAATCTTACTCTTACTTGATTGCTCATAGGCTGCAAAGATAAGAGAGAACACAGATTTTCATGATTGTCATGATTATTATGATCTGAAAAAGAGGGTCTGTATATATATCATTAGCCGAATTAAAATCTTGAAAAATCATGACAATCATGAAAATCTGCGTTCCGCGTCTCCGTTGCACAGAACGCATTTCCAAATTTTCAAATCTTCAAATCTTCAAATTTCCAAGATATATATTTGCAACCAACAAAATGGTTTTCAATAATGGATAAACTCAGGCTGAAGAGTTTCTTCGCTTTATATATTCCCTTTTTTCTATTGTCGTTGATCATAATCTCGCCTAAATTGTTTTTCTTTTTGAAGGACAAGGATTTTGCCGGCTTGCTTATCAACTTAATACTGGTTCAGGCTCTTGTCCTTGTGCCTACCGTTTTTTTCTATTTACGTGTAAAAGTCTACTATTTTTTACTTGCTTGTTTTTGCAGCCTGATGTCTCTTTTTTTCATTCCATTAATGTTGTTACACAAAGAAATTCATAGGGGCATGCTGGGATTAATTGTAAACAGTAACATTAGAGAAGCAACAGAATTACTTGGATGGCTCATTGTTCCAATATTGGCTATGGTGATCATTGTTTTTTTTGCAAGCCGTTATTTAATGAAAAAGCTTCCCCAAAACATAACCTTAAAAACTGCAATTGCCGCTTCTGTTTCCGGTCTAATGCTCGTTTTGATACTGGGATTTGCCAATATCAGGTACTACGACAGTTTCTATAATGCAGTGAGCGCTAACTTGAAGAGCTCTTTCCCTACGAGATATTACTTTGATTTTTTAAATGATTATAGAAACACATGGAAAATTTCAAATGAAGAATATTTGCGCACAACGAAGGATTTCAAGTTCGGGGTAATAAAAACATCCTCTACAAACAAACGAAAAATTGTTGTTTTGGTAATTGGCGAAAGCTGCAGGTATGATCACTGGCAAATAAACGGATACTCGCGGCAAACATCGCCCCTGCTTGCAGAGGAACACAACTTACTTTCCTTTCATAATGTGGCTTCCGGAGCCAGTGTAACCCTCAGGTCTGTACCAATGATGATTACAAGAGCAGGTGTAGAAAACTGGTCAGATCATTTTAAACAAAAAGGATTGCTTTATGCTTTTCGAGAAGCGGGATATTATACTGCGTGGATAAGCAACCAGGAAAAAGAAATATCAACCGCAAATCTTCACATTGCAGACGCTGATACTGCTTTAATTAAAAACTACAATGACAATAATAATTTAATAGCAGCCAATAACTACGACGAAAATTTATTGCTTCCCTTTACCAGGTTGATAAAAGAAAAATCTCCGGACATTTTTATTGTTCTGCACACGCTTGGAAGTCACTGGGATTACCGCTTCAGAGTGCCTGAGGGTAAAGAGAAATTTCCAGTAAAAGACTTCCACATTGTCAGTAGTTCTTTGGCAGACAAACAAAATCTGATTAATCAGTACGATAATACAATTGCTTATACTGACGAATTTCTTGATCGCGTAATTGCTGTTTTAAAAATGAGTGGAGACGACGCATGTCTTTTATTCGTATCGGATCATGGTGAAAATCTAATGGATCGGGAAGGAAGCGACCTCCTTCACACATTTGAACCAAACTTTTTTTTGATCAAGGTTCCACTATTTTTTTGGGCTTCTGACAATTTCTCAAATTCAAATCCCCAAGTCATCAGTTCCCTTATAAAAAATCAAGACAAACCTGTTTCCAGCGCTGAATCCATTTTCTACACAACACTTCATTTGGGAAATATTGAGATCCCTTCTGACCTTAACTTTAGGAAACACGACTTATGTTCTCCTTTTTTTGAAGAAAGCAAACAAAAAGTTTTAAAAGAAAATGGCACCATAACCACACTACCAATGCTCAAGGCGGAAATGGATAAAGAAAAAGAGGATTAGCCTCGAATGCATTTTCTACAATCGTCAAATTTTCAAATTACCTTCGCGTCCCACATACTTACCTGCAACAACAATTTTTTCTCTGTAAATCTTTATAATGCTAGTTAAAACTTTTGGAAGCGCTGTGTATGGCGTGGAGGCTATTACTATAACAATTGAAGTGAACGTAAGCGAAGGAAGTTTTTTCGCCGTCGTGGGTTTGCCGGACGTTGCGGTCAAGGAAAGTGCTCAGCGCATTGATAGCGCTATTAAAACAAACGGCTATCGCATGCCGCGCAGTAAGGTTGTTGTTAACCTGGCACCAGCAGACATTAAGAAATCTGGTTCTGCTTTTGACCTGCCGATCGCGATGGGTTTACTTGGTGCATCGGAGCAGCTGGAGCGTATAGATGCGTTGAAAGATTTCATAATGATGGGCGAGTTGAGTCTTGATGGTTCCATTCAGCCAATCAAAGGCGCATTGCCCATTGCGATCACAGCCCGTAAAGAAGGTTTTAAAGGATTGATCGTGCCGAAGCAAAATGCCCGCGAAGCTGCGATGGTCAATAGCCTTGAGGTGTATGGCGTTTCACACATCAATGAAGTTATCGAGTTCTTTCAATCGGGAACAAATTTGCAACCGGTGGTTGTTGATACAAGGGACGAATTTTTCAGCTCTCAATATTCTTTTGATTTTGATTTTAGTGATGTGAAGGGTCAGGAAAATATCAAACGCGCATTGGAGATTGCGGCTGCGGGCGGACATAATGCCATTCTGATCGGACCGCCGGGTGCCGGTAAAACGATGCTGGCGAAAAGACTGCCGACTATTTTACCGCCGCTCACTTTGCACGAAGCGCTCGAAACAACCAAGATCCACAGCGTTGCGGGAAAGCTTCCCGACAATGCTACGCTTATTTCCAAGCGACCGTTTCGCTCCCCTCACCATACGGTTTCTGATGCTGCACTTGTAGGCGGCGGTAGCGTTCCGCAGCCCGGCGAAATTTCGCTTGCGCATAACGGTGTGTTGTTCCTTGATGAACTGCCGGAGTTTAAACGAACTGCTCTTGAAGTAATGCGCCAGCCCATGGAAGAAAGACGCGTCACAATTTCACGTGCCAAAGTTGCACTCGATTTTCCTGCCAGTTTTATGTTGGTGGCCTCGATGAACCCCTGCCCTTGCGGATATTACAACCACCCGGTTAAAGCATGCACCTGTCCGCCCGGTGCCGTTCAAAAATATCTCAACAAAATTTCCGGCCCGTTGCTTGACAGGATTGATCTTCACGTGGAAGTAACGCCTGTGGCATTTAATGAATTGTCGTCTTCCAAAAACGGTGAAAGCTCAGAAAACATCCGCGAACGCGTAATCACTGCAAGAGAAATTCAGGCAGCGCGCTACAAAGAATCCACTGGCATTTATTGCAATGCACAAATGAACAGCAGGCAGTTGAAGGAAATTTGTGTGCTGGATAATGCCAGCGCCAATTTGCTTAAAATCGCCATGAACAAATTGAATCTTTCCGCAAGGGCATACGATCGTATCCTCAAAGTTTCCAGAACCATCGCCGATCTGGCCGCCAGCGAAACCATTAAGGCAGAGCATGTTGCAGAAGCGATACAGTACAGGAGTTTGGACCGCGAGGGATGGGCTGGCTAGAGAAAGAACGCAGATTATCATGATTGTCATGATGTTAATGATTGGAAATATAGGATGGCGTGTTGCTAAGCGTAACAGGTATTCTTGTTTTCTTATTTAAAATCTTAATAAATCGTGACAATCATGATAATCTGCGTTCCTTCTCTCTCCATTTTCAAATTTCCCTGCTATCTTGTCACTCCAAGTATCTCGCACGTTGTTTGCTGTTGGAACATCCTTACCCTTCTTTTTGTTATAATTTTACGTTATCATGAAAATTCTTTTACAATATTTAAAGCCGTATAAATGGCTAATAGGGTTGGCGTTGTTATTGGCAACAATCAACCAGGTGTTTTCTTTATTTGATCCACTGATATTTGGTAAACTGTTTGACAAACTGCTGATCCATGCCCATGAATATGGCAAGGTCGACAAGGACAAAGTTTTCCATGCAGAGGGCAATCGTTCTTGGAACGAATTCTTTTGGAGTCTTTTAAAATACCTGGGGATGCTTATTGGTGTTGCCATGGTTTCGCGTATTGCAAAGGCTTTCCAGGACTATTTTGTAAATGTGATCGTGCAAAAATTCGGTGCAAAAATCTTTACAGATGGCCTGCAACATTCCATGAAGCTTCCATACCAGGAGTTTGAAGACCAAAGAAGTGGCGAAACATTATCGATACTTACCAAAGTGCGTACAGACACGGAGAAGTTCATCACGATGTTTATCAATGTGCTCTTTGGAATTATTGTGGGTATTGTATTTGTTACGATTTATTCGTTTAGCCTGCATTGGTCCATCATGCCGATCTATGTGGTGGGCGCTGCGATACTTGCATGGCTTACCAGTGTGTTGAGTAAAAAAATAAAGATCATTCAAAAACGCATTGTTGCGGAAACAACTTCGCTTGCTGGTTCTACTACTGAATCGCTGCGCAATATCGAGTTGTTGAAAAGCCTTGGCCTGACCAACCAGGAGGTGAAGCGCCTGAATGCAAATACCTACAAAATACTTGGACTGGAATTGAAGAAAGTTAAAAGCTTGAGAGCATTAAACTTCATCCAAGGTACGTTTGTAAACTTCCTTAGACAATCAATTGTCTTTGTTTTGGCACTACTGGTGTTTAGAAACAGCATTACCCCGGGACAGGTGTTAACACTCACATTTTATTCATTCTTCATTTTCGGACCGCTACAGGAAATAGGCAACATTATTCTTGCCTATCGTGAAGCGGAAGCATCGCTTATCAACTTTCATAACCTGATGGAGAAGGCGCCGGAGAAGCAACCGGAACATGCTAAACATTTGGGCGACATAAAATCGTTGAGTTTTAATGAGGTAAGCTTTAAGCACCAAACTGCACATTACCGGGCTATTGAAGACATTAGTTTCACAGTGAACAAAGGCGAAACCGTTGCGTTTGTTGGCCCTTCTGGCTCCGGCAAAACAACGCTGATGAAATTGTTGGTGGGTCTGTACAGACCGAAGGATGGAAAAATTTTATACAACGGCATTGATGAAAGTTCCATCAATTTTGATGACCTGAGAAATCAGATAGGCTTTGTAACGCAGGATACACAACTGTTTTCAGGTTCTATTAAGGAGAACCTGATGTTTGTAAATCCAAACGCAACAGAAGAAGATCTCATGGATGTACTTCAAAAAGCTTCATGTCAAAAATTATTGAAACGTGCTGAGAAAGGCCTGGATACAATGATCGGTGAAGGTGGTTTGAAATTAAGCGGTGGCGAAAAACAGCGTTTGTCAATTGCACGTGCTTTGCTGCGCAAGCCCAATGTTTTAATTTTCGATGAAGCTACTTCTGCGTTGGATTCTATTACCGAAGAAGAAATTACATCTACCATCAGATCGGTTTCTTCGGAAGGTGATCAAATCACTATTTTGATTGCACACAGGCTTTCTACCATTATGCATGCCGATAGAATTTATGTGCTTGAGCAAGGTAATGTTGTTGAAACAGGCAACCACGAATATTTGCTGGAACAAAAAGGCTTGTATTATGCAATGTGGAGACAACAGATTGGCGAGAGAAAGAATTTGAAGATAGCCTGATGCTTCGCATCTTTTTAACCACAGAGAAAGCGGAGATTTTCTTCACAGAGTAAAGGAGCGTAAACTTTATAATAGCTGGTCGCGGGAACGCAGAGGAGTCTATTTAGACCTCTTTTACTCTTCGTTTTTGCAACCAGCTATTTTTTTGCGAGTTGATTGTAAATGTTTACGCTGGCAATTTTATTCCCATGTAAAGGGCACTTTTCTCCTTTTCTCTGTGAAAAAACCTCCGCTTTCTCTGTGGTTAAAATCGGTGCACCGCCTTAGTGGCAATATTGACCGCAGGTAAAATATTTAAACTTTTCTTTAGAAATAATTGTTTTTTTTAGGTGTCGATTGAGGAGAATGCAACGTTTTAGGTTTTGGGAAGCTCAATATTTTTTTACGCATTTGTACCGTTTAAAACCTTATTATGATAAGAGCATTTTACAGCGTCGTTATTTTGACAGCCTTGATCTTTCTTCAAAGCTGTACAAAGAACGATGATCCTGTTCTCCAAAATGCCCCAGGACCCTTGCTCACAAAAATTGAATGGAAAGACCAAAATGCTTCCGCCAATTTCGAATACAATACTGACAACACACAAAAACAAATCATTTACGATACTCCCTACGGAATTGACACTGTAAATTTTGCTTACGCAAACAGCAAACTGGCTACCATCACCAGCACCAGGTCGTTGAAAAGCAGCCAGTATGCATACAATGAAAAGAACCAGGTGAGTAACATTACGATGTCAAGCATTTATTCCATTGCGAAATATGAGTTTGACTATACTTACACATCTACCGGAAATGTGGCGTCCCTGAAATATTACTTGCTGAACGAAGCGGGCAAACATCTTATTTACAACTCGGTGTATGAGTACAACAGTGCAGACGATCTTTCAAAAATCACATCGACTGATAAAAACAATCAGCAAGTCATCATCCTGATCAAATCTTATTCAGAAAAAACTTCTTTCAATCCGTGGCCGTTTGTCAGCACTACAGATCTTGAAGAGATGTATGAACTGTACAACTATCCTGTGCTGAACAGTTTGAAAAAATTGCCAAAAAGAGTGGAAAAAGTTGCACCGGGCTATAAATCTATTTACGAAACAGATTTTACCATAAACTCGTTAAAACTGGAAAAAACCTTATCCTCTAATTATTATGAGGACGATCCGGGGAATAAAGTGACGATGGAGGCGGAGTACTTTTATAATAACTGAATAACTGAATGACCGAATAACTGAGTGGTTGATAGTTGTAGCGCGAGATCGGATATGAACCACTCAGTTATTCAGTTAATCAATTATTCATTTATTTGTTCAGGAAATGTCTATCGCTCTGCAAGGCTTGTAGCCTTGCAGTTTTATTTTATTGCCTCTGGCAATATTGTTATCGTCAAAGACGATAGAATAGTGCTGCAAGGCTACAAGCCTTGCAGAGCGGAATGATTGAATAACTGAGTGGTTGATAGTTGTAGTGCAAGATCTAATATGAACCACTCAGTTATTCAGTTAATCAGTTATT
>JARWSJ010000005.1 GCA_029906195.1 Chitinophagaceae bacterium 26-R-25 | reverse complement strand
CGATCTGCAAGATAATCATCGATGGTGCTCTCCGAAGCTTTTAGCTTCGGAGTTTTATTTTGTTGCAGTCTTTGTGCTCTGCAAGGCTTGTAGCCTTGCTGGATCATTCTATCGCTTCAGGCGATCTTAATTTAAAAGAAGTTGCCAAAGGCAATAAAATAAAACTGCAAGGCTACAAGCCTTGCAGAGCCTGAAGGGTTGAACTTCAGTTTTGCACTATGACCTTCAACCACTAGTTATTCAGTTATTCAATTATTCAGTCATTCGCTGTATTTATACCCCACGCCTCTCACCGAATGAAAGTATTTCGGATTGCGGCTGTCGTCTTCAAAGTATTTGCGGAAGTTTAAAATGAAATTGTCGATTGTGCGGGTGGTTGGATATACGTTGTATCCCCACACAGTCTGAAGGATCTTTTCCCTTGGCACTACTTCGTTTTTGTTTTCTATCAGCAGCTTTAAGAGCATTGTTTCTTTTTTGCTCAGCTGCACGATTTCGCCGTTCTTGGTAGTGGCTTCTTGCGCTTTAAAATCAATCGTGTTGTTGCCAAAACTGTATGTATCACCAATGGTATCCTTGTCCTGGAGTTTGGCGTTCTTTTCTATCAGTTTATGAATACGCAGTAAAAGCTCTTCCAGGTTAAAGGGTTTGGTAAGATAATCGTCGGCGCCTTTTTTTAAACCCAGCACCCTGTCTGTGCTGCTGTTCTTTGCACTCAATATCAGCACAGGTGTTTCGTTGCTCTTCACGCGCATGGTTTCCAGTACGGTAATGCCGTCGAGTTCCGGAAGCATAATGTCAAGTATCACCAGGTCGAAATACTCGCCCTGAAGGGCCTTTAAAGCTGCGTTTCCTTCAAATGCAGATGTCACTTCATATCCTTCCAGCTCAAGATTTAATTTCAGCGATTCGTGAAGGTTCTCTTCGTCTTCTACCAGTAAAATTGATTTCTTTGTGCTCATACGTGAAACTGAATGGTAAAGTTAGCGCCGGTTGGCAAATTATCGGTTACTACAATGCGTGCGTTGTGTTCAAATGCTATCCTTTTACAAAGATATAGTCCAAGACCGGTTCCTTTTGTTTTACGCACCTTTTCATCACCTATTCTGTAGAACCTGTCAAATATTTTTTGTTTCTCATTATCCGGAATCCCGACTCCGTTGTCGGTAACGCTTATCAGGATCATGTTTCTTTTACGCTGTATGGTAAAGCCGATCTCGCCTTCTTTGCCGGTATATTTTACAGCGTTGTCAACAAGGTTGTTGATCAGTATTTGTAACAACAACGGATCGCCTACAAGTGAAAGTTCTTCTTCTACAGAAATGTTCCAGGTTTTGCCGGGGAAACGGGTTCTGTATTCTTCAACGCTTCTCCTGGCGAGGTCCGAGAGGTTTAGCTCTTCCTTTGAAGAATGAAATGCTTTTTCATCCATCTGCGCCGAAACCAGTATGTTATTTGCCAAAGTATTCAGCCGGTTGGTTTCTTGTAAGGTCATCGAGATGATCTTTTGCTGCTTTTCCTCGTCCAGTTTGTGCTTTTGCAGTGTTTCAAGATTAAGCTTTGCCACGGCGATAGGTGTTTTCAATTCGTGGGTGATAGCCATCATGAAATTGTGTTGTTGTTCCGCCAGTTTAAACTCTCTTCTTACGGCACGGTACACGAAAAATGCACCTACAATGATAAGAGAAAAAAATACGGTGCCTTCCCCCACATATTTTGCGGTGGCGCGATGCTGTTCGTCGGTTATTTCCTGAACTTTTGTAAGATAAGTAGGATCGTCGGCCTTGAGTTCTTCCAATTTGTAGTTGGTCATTTGATGGCTTTGGCGCATGAGCGAAACGAACCACCAAACCAGAGCGGCTATTATGTAAAGCAGAAGAAGATAAAATAACGCGGAGGCAAAACCAAGTTTCTTTGCCGGAACCAGTTTTCTTAACATTGGCAGAAGGTTTGAGGAGAGAATACGTTGAACGCCTAATGCCTAACGCTTAACGCACAATGCCGGATGCAGCACTTAGCGTTAGGCGTTCAGCGTTGGGCGTTAAGCACCTCTCTAATTCGCTTTTTCAACCCGCAAACCCACATTCATAACATGCTCCAAAGGATCATCGCGCATAATTTGCTCGAGAGCAAAATCGTATGTTCCTTTTTTATTGAAACGCACCGGATCGCGGGTAATACGTATGCGGTGGTAAAAAATATCATCCATTCCACTGCCCAGCCAACCTTTGTCGTTGTTGCCAAGCGTGAGGTCAAGTTGCTGTCTTGTTCCTTTTGCCTCGCCCGGAGCTTTGGTGTACACATTCAACCAGATATTATTGTATTTATAAGCATCTGTGTGTCTCATTGTAATGAACACATTGTAAAGCGCCGTGGTATCTTCAATGACAAACTGAACACTTTGTCTGTCGGCAGCGTTCCATTGTTGATCCTTGATCTTAACGTTCTTTTCAAAAACATCGTTCGTCGCACAACCCGTTAAAACGCCAATCAAACACGATGCAACAAAAGCTATCGGCAAATATTTTTTCATGAAGGGGAATTTGATCTAGTTGTTAGTTGTTAGGATTTTAAAAGTGACCGGTTGCCAGTAGCCTGCAGCCGGTATTTATGTGAAATATTCTTCAATGAAATAATACTGATCAAACGATGATAAGTATCTCGCCACTGGATTCCGGCTACTGGCCACCGGCAACTTCTAATAACTATGAACCAACCAATAACTTTCTATAATACATTTAAAACTTGTTCTTTTGCTTTTTCCAGTTCATCTTTCATCATCACCACACATTTCTGTATAGATGAGTCGTACGCTTTGGCACCAGTGGTGTTTATTTCGCGGCCCACTTCCTGCAATACGAAGGAAAGTTTTTTACCTTTTTCTTCGCCGTTCTCTTTTATCAGCGCCCTGAAATAATCGCAATGGTTCTTCAAACGTACCTGCTCTTCGCTGATATCGATCTTCTCAATATAATAAACGAGCTCTTGTTCCAGTTTATTGGTGTCATAGTTGTCGGCGCCCACATTTTCTTCCAGCAACTTTACAAGATTCTCCTTAATTTTTGTTTTGCGCAAAGGCTCCAGCTCGATCACTTTGTTTTGCTGGCTCTCAATGTTGGATATGCGTAGCAGAAGATCTTCTTCCAGAATTCTGCCTTCTTCAGTGCGGTGAAGGTTCAGATCATCGATGGCTGCGTGAATAACTTTTTCAAATTCGTTCCACTCATGCTCTGTCAAAGTATCGCCGGTTGGTGTGATTACTTCCGGAAGTTTCAATAGTGAGCTGAGGATATGCGCAGGATCAAGGTTCAATTCTTTTGATAAAGCAGCTACCGGCTCATAGTATGCCTTGGCAAGATCTACATTTATTGTCACCGGTTTTGCGGAACCAGTTTGTTTTAGGCTAATGGTACAGTCGATGCTACCACGACCAAGCTTCTTGGAAAGGATGCTGCGAATGTCGAACTCAAAAGGCTTTAAAAATGCAGGCATTTTCAGGTTTACTTCAAACTGTTTTCCATTGAGGGATTTTATATCAATCAGGAAAGTTTTATCACCCACATTTTTTTCGGCTCTTCCAAAGCCAGTCATTGATTTGAGCATCGTAGTCTAAATTTTAAGCAAAGTAATGAAAAGGTTGGAGAGAATGGAAAGTTGAGAGTTGAAAGTTGAAAGTTGAGAGTTTGGGTGGCCGCAATCCGCCCTAACCATTTTCAATTTTCAACTTTCAATTTTCAACTGCCTTCAAATTCCCAACATTCTATACAACTCCCGTTCCTCCATCTGGACCATGTCTCCGGGTTGTAGTCCATCAATTGTTATGCGTTCCATGCTGTACCTTATTAATCGTAGTGTGGGGAAGCCAACTGCCGCTGTCATTTTTCTAACTTGTCTGTTCTTTCCTTCGGTAAGTGTTAAGCCGATCCATGAAGTTGGAATATTTTTTCTGAACCTGATAGGAGGGTTACGTGGCGGTACCGTCTGGTCAACATCAATTCTTTTAGCCTTCGCGGGTTTTGTGTGGTGAGGCTTACCATCAACCGAGATCGTTACGCCTTTCTTCAGAGCATCGATGGCTTCATTTGTAATGTCACCATCAACCTGTACCCAATAAGTTCGTTCATGTGCGAAGGCCGGATTCAGTAAGCGATGATTAAGCTTTTTATCATTGGTGAGTAGCAACAAACCTTCGCTATCATAATCGAGCCTGCCAACAGGATAAACATCAGAAGGCACATCAAAGAAATCTTTCAACGTTTTCTTATCGCCTTCTTTGCTGAACTGGCAAAGTACTTCGTATGGTTTGTAAATGATAAAGTAGTGATGCATGTACAAATAAAAAGTCCCACATTTTGTGTGGGACTTTTATATATGAATGGGTTAGTAAGTAATGGGAAAACAAATTCCCTACACAATATTAAAAATAATTTTTGCGAACTAGAAAATTTTTGACATAAATTTTATTCACATTTTTTTTGACCCTGTGGATAAGGCGACCTGTTTATGACAGTAAAAACGATCTCTTATAATTGCTTTGAAATGTTTTTCGTTCTTCATTCATTTTATCATTGCATTTTTATCATCGTCTGAAACCACTTGTATCAAAGCGTTTCAGCGATTTTATTTTTTAACGCAAATGCATTTTTATAAAAAACAACAACATCATCGTTCATTCCCGAAGGATAAAAACGGGCTCAAATAAATCGTTTGTTAACGAACCAGGGTTACAAAAAAAATTTTGGGTAGGAGGTCGTCAAACGCCGTTTTTATGTCTTGAAATCATTTTTCGCCATTTTGAACACAGCTATAACTTTGCAAAAAATCTAAACATGCAATTTCCTTCTCCTGTTTCTATTCAATGGGTAGCAGATCTTATAAAAGCAGAAATTATAGGCAATACAAACGGACAAGCCACGGGAATAAATGAGATACATAAAGTAGAACCAGGCGACCTGGTGTTTGTTGATCATCCTAAATACTATGCTAAGTGCATTCAATCCGCTGCGTCGTTTATCATCATCAATACAAAGAACGTAACGGTGCCCGAAGGCAAAGCTTTGCTGGTTGTTGAAAATCCTTTTGAAGCATACTCGGCCATCGTAAAACATTTCCGTCCCTTTGAACCGGCTACAAAAATGATCAGCGATTCTGCGGTGGTCGATGCGAGCACGGTGGTTTATCCAAATGTCTTTGTGGGACACCATGTTACCATCGGCAAAAACTGTATCATTCATTCCGGAGCACAAATACTTGATCATTGCGTGATCGGCGATAATGTGATCATACAATCTGGAACCGTTATCGGCTCGGATGCGTTTTACTACAACACAAAAAAAGACAGGGAAGTTTGGTACAAACGAATGATCAGTTGCGGCAGAGTGGTAATTGAAGACAATGTAGAGATCGGCGCCAACTGCACCATCGACAGAGGAGTTAGTCACGACACGGTGATTGGTAACGGAACAAAAATGGATAACCTGATTCACATAGGCCATGATACTGTGGTTGGCAAAAACTGTTTGTTTGCAGCGCAGGTTGGTATTGCCGGTGCAACCACTATTGAGGATGGTGTAATACTCTGGGGTCAGGTGGGTGTAAGTAAAACATTGACCATTGGTAAAAACGCGGTAGTGTATGCACAAAGTGGCGTGCCAGCTTCTTTGGAAGGGGGTAAAAACTATTTTGGCTCACCTGTAGATGAAGCGTCAACAAAGATCAAAGAGATAGTTTGGGTGAAACGCATTCCTGAACTATGGGCGAAGGTGATGGGGAAGTAGCAATTTGAAAATTTGGATATTTGGGAATTTGAAAATGGATGGAAAGATATTCGATGTGCGCTGTACGAAATTGTTTACAATGTTAGCTCTCCGAAGCTTTTAGCTTCGGAAAATTATTCTATCGCCTCTGGCGATGAAATGTTGCCGAAGGCAACAGAATAGAACTCCGAAGCTGGAAGCTTCGGAGAGCACCTGGATGGATGACGAGATGTGCGATGTACGACATTTTTCAACGTGTTATGTCTTAAAGTATTTCGTATACCGTACCTCGTACATCGCCTCACTAAAAACTCATTACTCACCACTCAAAACTTCTTCCATGATAGAAATAATCAAAGGCGACATAACCAAAGTGCATGCTGATGCAATTGTAAACGCGGCTAACTCTTCGCTTCTGGGAGGCGGTGGCGTGGATGGTGCCATACATCGTGCGGGTGGGCCCGCTATTTTGGAAGACTGCATGAAGATAAGAGCAAGGCAGGGCGAGTGTAAAACAGGCGACGCAGTCATAACAACAGCGGGAAATTTGCCGGCAAAATTTGTTATTCATACCGTTGGTCCTGTTTGGAATGGTGGTAGTAAGAATGAAGCAGAAAAACTGGCCAATTGTTACAAACATTCTTTGGCCCTTGCCGTTGAAAACAATTGTGACAGCGTTGCTTTTCCAAATATCAGTACTGGTATCTACGGTTACCCCAAAGGCCAGGCGGCGGAGATCGCAGTGAAAACCGTTACTGAGTTTTTGCAGGCACATAAGAAACCTTCTAAGGTGATTTTTGTGTGTTTTGACGAAGACAGTTATTCAATTATTAAGTCTCTCATTCAACATTAAGGCACTTAGGACACTTAGCAACACTAAGAAGTTATTTTAACCGCAAAGTGCTCAAAGTTTTACGCAAAGGAAACGAAGGCAGGTTCTTCTTAGTGAACCTATGTGTCCTAAGTGTTTTAGTGGTAAATCTCAAAAACAACACCATGAACAAAATACTAGCTATCTCAGGGAGTTTGCGTAATACATCTTCCAACACAACCATCTTAAAATATTTGCAGAAAATAGCGCCCTCAGATGTAACGTTTGAAATCTACGATGAGCTCGGTGCCTTGCCTCACTTTAATCCCGACATTGACAACGAAAAATCTCCCGAAGTAGTCACCAGGTTTAGAGCAAAACTTAAAGAAGCAAATGGCGTAATCATTTGCACTCCGGAATATGCATTTGGCGTGCCGGGCGTTTTAAAGAATGGTTTGGATTGGATCGTTTCTTCAGGGGAGTTCACCGACAAGCCCACGGCAACCATAAGTGCTTCGCCACTCGCAACAGGAGGAGATAAAGCCCATGCCTCATTGCTGGTGACGATAAAAGTGATGGGAGCGAAAATGGTGGAAAATGGTTCCGTTACTGTGCCGATAGTTTTGAAAAAATTTGATGCAGAAGGAAATATGATCGACGAGAAGACGGCTAAAGAGTTCGAAGTGATGATGAATAGTTTGATCAGTGCGTTTTAGGGAAGTTGAGAGTTGAGAATTGAGAATTGAGAGTTAAGCGGAAGGCACTTAATTTACTTAAATAAAGTGACACGTAAAGAACTCTCAACTCTCAATTCTCAACTAACAACCCTCTATTCTTCCGGAACATAATCATACGGCAATGACTCCGCCAGTTTCTCCCAACTCCAGTAGCCGTTGTTGGTTACATCAGTCTGGTCATAGAAGTATCCGTTTGACATAATGTTGAAGCCTTCGTTAATCTCAATCACCGTAAGCTGTGCACGCAGTTGCGTAGGCAATTTGTAAAACTCTATGTATGCTTTCTCCGGCATTTCATTGTGATACTTTATTCTTAATCTTCCATCGTAGTTAATGGCCACTTCGTTGCTGTCGATACCATAAATAGACGAATCGTAAGGATTGGAAATTGTTTCAACTGCGAAGGGATTAAGACTTGTTACTTTTTCTATTTCAAACCCTTCTTTCTCCAGGTTGTGGTTGTACCATGCACGCATAAAATGCATGCGCGAACCATTGTATGCTTTCAGGCGGTTTGCCTTCCACACTTTTTGTTCTTCAGGAGTACCCTCCAAAGTTTCAAAGAACGGGAAACCGGTATAGGTGCAGGTTTTGTTGCTGTATTCATACGTTAATGAATCCAGTTTGTAGTGAATTTTGTAACCAAGGGCTTTGTTTACGATCACAAGGTCTTCGCGTTCGGTTACTTTTAAGCGGTTCTTCTTTTTGCTGAAAAAGAATTTTAGTGCCTGCGGGTTTTCTATCTGGCATTTGTTTGCATCTTCCGTGCTGCCAATAAAGTTCGCATTGAAAAAGCTGCCATATTTCTCCAAGCCATCTGCCAGTTCAGAGCTGCTCGTAAAAACCACATCTTCAAGTTGTTTCCCTTTGGGCTGCAGTGTTACGCTCAGTGGATTTGCTGAATTGTTGTTGTTCACCTGGGTTTGAAAAGTTTCATAACCGGTGAACGTTACAATCAGGTCATAGCCACCTTTGGGAAGTTTCAGCTGAAAATTACCATCGTTATCAGTAATAGTGCCGAGCGTAGTATTTTGGCAAAAAACAGAAGCTTTTGCCAACGGCGCCCCTGTTGTATCAGTTACGCGCCCTTTTACGTAGAAGTCACTTTGCGCAAACGCAAATTGGACAAAAAAAATCGTCAGTACGGAAAGCAACAATCTTTGCATATGCATATTGGAGATTTTGTTTAAAAACGAATTCAAAAGAATTTCATTGTATGGAATAGATGAATGAAAATGGTGCCAAATATTACTTGCCGGCTTGCTCAAGATATTTTGCACAGCTTTTTTTAACGGTTTCTTCTACTGTTGCAAACTGGAAACCGGGCAATGCTTTGAGGATCTTGCTATTGTCGAAGTAGGTTTTGGACTGCGCAATCTTTGCTGTTTCCCTGGTGAGCAATGGTTTTTTATGACTGAAAATAGATTTTAAACTTTCTATCCGCCATGCAATTTGTCCCATAAACCGCGTTGCCAATCTGGACGGTTTTTTCTTTTGGAATCCATCCGCAATGAGATCAAACAGTTTTTTGAAACTATAATTTTCACTGCTGATGATAAACCGTTGTCCGGAAATATCAGATTGCATTAGCTGGACCACGGCCCTTGCAACATCTTCCACGTCTACAAATCCATTTATGCCTTCAGTATAGTAGGGAAACTCGTTGTATATATTTTTAAAAATCGCGTTGCTGGAATTGTTCCAGTCGCCAACACCTAAAATAGTGCTTGGGTTAATGATCACACCGTTTAATCCTTCGGCAATGGCCCGCCATACCTCCATTTCACCTTTGTACTTACTGATGGCATAATGTGTATTGGCCGAAGAGTCTTTCCATTCTTTCTCTTCATTCACCTGCTCGCCATTTTTTGTTCTGCCGAGTGCCGCAATGGAGCTGATGTGAACCATGCGGCTGATGTTATTTTCCAGCGCAACATTTACTACATTGGAAGTGCCGTCAACATTCGTTTGGTAAAGCATGGCTCTTTCGTTTTTGTCAAACGAAACCATGGCGGCCGAGTGAATAATAGTATCGACTCCCTTCATTGCTCTGTCAAGTTCAATCACGTCCAGTATGTCCGCTTCGAACCACTCAACCTTGTCAACAATGTGTGATGGTAAAAAGAAAGGAATTTTTGAAGAAGCACGTTTAATGGCCCTTACAGGGTAACCATTTTCAACCAGATGTTTTATAATATAGGCTCCGAGAAACCCGGTGCCTCCTGTTACAAGAACCATTTTTTGTTGAGTGCTTTTAAAAAATAAGGTCAAATGTAAGGATTTTAATGCGGAACGCTTTATGACCAACGCATAACGCACAAGGCCTAACGCTTAACGCAAGGTGCTACACCCGGCGTTAAGCGTTAGGCGTTAAGCATTATCCCTTCAAAGCGGTGATAACAAACGTAGCCTTGTACAAGACATTCTGCATATCCGAAGCAGACTGCGGCATATACAGTGCCATTTCGCAGGTATTCAAAAGATTTTCCAATTCTGTTCTTACTGTCAGGCTCACATTGTTTTCCTGCAGTAATTGTAGCGCCGTTCTTTTATCCATCTTGCTTGGTGGCAACCCCGTTTTTTTACTTACTGCATCCCAAAGTGCGCTTTGTATGGAGGAGAAGAATTGACGGCTGTTATTATCGCTCAAAGCTTTCCTGGATTTTTCCAACGGATCAGCTTCGAACACAAATGTTTCAACAACTGGCTCCTTCGGTTTTTCGGGAACAATTGCAACTGGTTTTTGCGGTGCGGGTTTTTCTGTTTCTTTCTTTTCTATAACGGCAGGAGCTTTTTTTCTTCTAAAGAATAACAACAGCAACAGAATTACTGCAATACCTCCTGCAATCCAATACCACCATGAAGCCAGGCCCGTATTGGTGTTTAATGGTTGTATAGCTGCTTTTGCCTTGTCACTTTTCTTGCGCTTATGCAACGCTTTCAACACGTGGATCGACAGAGGTTGCGAAGTGAGCGTTTTGTAAGTGTTTGCCGCAGGATCAAAATAACTGAAGGTGATCGGCTCAATAGTCAGGTTGCCCGTGTCCGAAGGCACAAACAAAAAGTCAAATTGTTTGCTGCCCGCAATAGGTGCTACCGATTTATCAACGTCTTCTTTTACCGTGGCATCAAATGATTCAAAGCCTTGCGGAAAGGTAACAGAAGGCGCATTAACAAGCGGCATGTTTCCCGCACCACCGATGGTTACGCTTAAAGTAGCATCATCTTCTGCATGAACCTCCTGTGTGGAGAGTTTGGCGTCCAGGGTAAAATTTCCAACGGCACCCTTGAATGAAGCAGGTTTTGCATCAGGCAAAGGTTTTACCGTAATAGTGACTGGTTTGCTGGCAAGCGTAACATCGTGTTCTTCCCATGTTTGGTTGCCAAAGCCATCCATCATTTGCTGTATAGGATCGCGGGATTGTTTTGCAGAGGCCGTTGTTCGTAAAAAACGAACCTTATTATCCAGCTCAACAGGGTCAAGCGTGAAAGTGCCGGCTTGTAATGGATACAGCTGCACCTTGCGGATAAGATGCACGGTGAAAGGTTTGCCGCCAATATTTTCCACAGATGGAGAAGCGGTCTGCATATCCACCATGTCATACACGCTAAAGCCATCAAGCGAAGGTCTTTTAGTGACCCTTGACTCAGATTTTAATCTTGAGCATAATTTGTATGTTGCAACGATCGGTTCGCCTACAAAACAGTTTGTCTTGTTTACCTGCAAAACCACCAGCAGGTTTTTCTTAACCTTTTCATTGTAATCTTCTTTTGCACCCAACATCACATCTTCATCGGGGAAATCCTGCATGTCCATTGGCGGGAAACCCATGTTCATGGAAGGCATGGAAGGCTGCTGGCTATTTTTGCTCATCCTGTTTCCAACAATAACGTTCACAGTGTTTGTCTGCATTGTTTTATTGTTGATCCTTGCGCTTGCGGCGGGTATTACAAACTTGCCCGGGCCCTTTGGCTGCACAACAAATGACAGTGTGAACGAAGAAGTGGTTGTGCCATTTACCACGCTGGTTTCACTCGATTGATTCGGGCCGCTTATTACAGCAAAATCCCTGAATTCAGGCAGTTGTACATCATTGATGGAGCCTGCATTTTCAATGACATAATCGATTTGCAGGGTTTCATTTTTCGCGATGTTATTATCGCTTATGCGGCAATAAAATTTCCCTTGCGCTACAACATTTGCACAAGAAAACATCATTGCGAGTGACAATAAAAACCATTTGCTGCCGGGGATTCGATGAAAAGTCGTCTTCATTTTAGCTAAGCCTTCTTGAAAATGAAAATTAGGAAGTTTTGAGTAATAAGTTGTAAGTTCTGAGTTGGGCAAGTATGTTAAAACTTATAGGATGGTTGCCGGTGGCCAGATTCCGGTGGCCGGTATTTGAATGTGACTTACAGTTTTAATGAGCATTACCTCGCACGTTTAAAAATGTAAAATTTTGTCAGAAATGTAGGACAGCACTGGCAACCGGCTACTGGCTAACAGTTGGCCCGACATCACAGATCACCCAACTGTGGCCGCAGGATAATGTCTTCCACCACTGCAGTAGGCGAAAGCTGCGAAGCTGCAAATATCATGTTTGCTACATCCTCAGATTCCATGATGCGTTTAGGATCTACGCCGCTGCCACTCCAGGAATCAGTGTAGGTAGCACCCGGCATTACAGCAGTTACTTTTATGTTGTGCGGCTTCATTTCTTCGCGGAGATTTTTTGAGAAGCCCAGCATGGCAAATTTGCTGATGCTGTAAGCGCCGCCATTTGCATATGCCTGCAAAGAAGCGATGGAACACATATTGAAAATATGGCCGCTTTTTCTTGCCATCATAGCGGGCAAAAGTTTTCTTGTAAGATTGTAGGCGCCCAATAAATTCACAGATAACATTTCTTCCAGAACACCTTCCGGTTCATTGTGTACGCTACCGGGAATGAAATAGCCGGCATTGTTGATCAGTACGTCGACATCGATTTTTTGTGCCATTATCCAATCCGCAAATTCACCCACACTTTCTTTATCGCTGATATCGCAGGGCATTGCTTTTATGATAACGTCTGAAAACTCTGTCACCAACTCTTCCAGTGTTTTGTAGAGTTGTGCGGCGCTGCGTGAACAGATATAAACATTATGTCCGTTCGAGGCAAATTTCCTGGCGAGCGATTTTCCAAAGCCCTTGGATGCTCCTGTGATAATGATGTTCATTTAGTTGCGGTATCTTTGTGCTGCAATTTAAGGAGTTAGCACACAGATGACACGGATTAGGCGGATTTACACGAATTTTTTTCTGATAAGCTTTTACTCCGTCATCCCATAATCAACATGTTGCACAGAAAGCCTATTAATTTTTAATTATTAATTATTAATTGGAATTACGACAGGTTTAAAATTTTAAAGAAAGAATGACTTACAGGCACTTATTCTTCGACCTCGATCATACGCTATGGGACTTTGAAACCAATGCAAAAAATACCATGCAGCAGTTGTATGGACATTTTGCGTTGAAAGATATTGGCATCAATGATTTCGATGAGTTTTACAAACAATACAGTATTCACAACCAAAAATTATGGCAGCGTTATCACAACGGATTTATAAAGTCTGACGAATTGCGCTGGAAGAGGGTTTGGCACACATTGCTCGATTTTAAAATAGGCGATGAGAAACTGGCAAAAGAAATGAGCGCTCATTTTCTCGATTTGTTACCCAACAGAACGGCGCTTTTTCCGTATGCTGTTGAAATTTTAAACTATCTGAAAGCTAAAGGCTATCGTTTGCACCTTATTACCAATGGTTTTGAAACGGTACAACATAGCAAATTGAAATATTCTGGCCTGACTGATTTTTTTGAAAATGTCATCACCTCCGAAGGTAGCAACAGCATAAAGCCAAATAAGGAGATTTTTGAATTTGCACTAAATAAAGCCGGTGCCACTGCTAAGGAAAGCCTTATGATCGGCGACAACCTTGAAGCCGATATCCAGGGCGCCATGAATGCCGGTATAGACCAGGTTTTTGTAAATCATATCAATGAGCAGACAGAGCTCAAGCCGACATATACGATTTATAAGTTGCAGGAGTTGGAGGACATTTTATAAGTCTGATGCTAAAGGCCCAACGCTTAACGCAATGTGCTGCACTCTGCGTTAAGCGTTGGGCCTTTAGCTTTTAGCAACTCTCTGACTGCTAGCCCCTTAACTAATCCTTTCCCCATTTTAATTTTTTAATTTTTCCTTTTGTAACTTGCGGCCATGCATGATTATTTAAGCGGATTGAATGAGAGACAGCGTGAGGCTGTACTGCATTGCAATGGACCTATAATGATAGTGGCTGGTGCCGGAAGCGGAAAGACAAAAGTTCTTACTACTCGTATCGCTCACCTGATGGCGCACCACAAAGTTGACAGTTTCAATATCCTTGCCCTGACTTTTACCAACAAGGCGGCGAAAGAAATGAAGGAAAGGGTGGAGAAAATTTTGCACAACACAGAGGCTCGCAATTTATATATCGGAACTTTTCACAGTGTGTTTGCCAGGATACTTCGTGCCGAGGCGCATCACCTGGGTTATCCAAACAGTTTTACCATTTATGATACAGATGATGCCAAAGGCGTTATTAAAACGGTGGTAAACGAAATGAATCTTGATGACAAGATCTACAAACCTAATGTGGTGTTAAATCGCATATCTTCTGCCAAAAACGCGTTGGTAGGCCCTCAGGAATATGCGACCGATTATTTTATTCAACAGGAAGATTTAAGAGCGAATCGCCCGGCGATTGCGCAGATATATGATGCATACGCTAAGCGTTGCTTTAAAAATGGCGCAATGGATTTTGATGATCTGTTGCTGAACATGTACAAACTGCTGAAAAATCATCCGGACGCATTGAGCAAATACCAGCGCAAGTTCAAATATATTTTGATCGATGAGTACCAGGATACCAACCCGGCGCAGTATGAAATTATCAAACTGCTCGGTGCGATGCACGAAAATATTTGCGTTGTGGGTGATGATGCGCAAAGCATCTATAGTTTCCGTGGGGCGACGATCCAAAACATTCTCCAGTTCCAGAAAGATTACGATGATGTAAAGGTGGTGAAGCTGGAACAGAACTACAGAAGCTCTCAGAACATTATCAATGTAGCCAACGAGGTTATTAAAAACAACAAGGGACAAATTCCTAAAAACCTTTGGACAGACAACGCCGAAGGAGAAAAGATAAAACTCGTGCGCACCGCGAGTGATAACGATGAAGGAAAATTTGTAGCCGATACCATTAAGGAGTTAAAGCTTCGCAACCATATCAGTAATAAAGATGTGGCTATTCTTTATCGTACGAACGCGCAGAGCCGGGCATTTGAGGAAAGCCTAAGACGACTCGCGATCCCTTATATCATTTACGGTGGCCTTAGCTTCTACCAACGCAAGGAGGTAAAAGACATGGTGGCTTACCTGCGTGTGATCGCGAACCCGAAAGACGAAGAAGCGCTGAAACGCATTATCAACTATCCTGTTCGCGGCATTGGAAAAACGACTATTGACAAGGCTGTAATTTTCGCAAATACTCACAACATCAGCATGTGGGAAGTGCTCGTAAATGCACAACAATTCGGTTTCAAATCAGGCACACTCGAAGCGATCGATCAGTTTGTGACGATGATCAGAATGTTCCAGACGGAATTGCCTAAGCGCAATGCATATGAAATTGCGTTTGCTGTAGGTAAAAGCACCAATCTCGTAAAAGAACTTTTCAATGATAAAACGACAGAAGGTGTTGCGAGATATGAGAACGTGCAGGAGTTGCTGAACAGTATCAAGGAATTTACGGAAACCCCAATGAACGAAGAAGATGGTGAAGTGGGTGACAAAGGACTTGGGACATATTTGCAACAGATCACTTTATTGACAGATGCTGACAACAAAGACCCCGATGCAGATGTTGTAAAACTGATGACGATACACGCAGCAAAAGGTCTTGAGTTTCCGGTAGTGTTTGCAGCAGGCCTTGAGGAAACGCTTTTCCCTAGCGCCATGAGCATCAACACAAGAGAAGAGCTGGAAGAAGAACGCCGCTTGTTTTATGTGGTGATCACAAGGGCCAAGCAAAAATTATTTATTACTCATGCCAACAGCCGTTATCGCTTTGGCAGCCTGATACAAAATGAACCGAGCCGTTTTATAGAAGAAATTCCAAATGAATTTTTGGACAGAACTTCTGCGGGGGGTGGTCCACGCAATCAAACAGGTACCTGGGGAGGTGGTTCTGCATTTGACAGAATGCGCGGAGGCTTTGGCAATAGTGCGCAGGAAGCAGAAAAACAATATGGTGCGCCTCCGTCAAAGAAGGCAGCCACGCCTTCTTACATTGCGCCGAAGCCTGCCGCTAAAACAGTGGAGCATGTGCCAACAAAAGATTTCGTTCCAAGCGATACTGCGAACTTGCAGGCCGGCCAAAAAGTGGAGCACCAAAAATTTGGCTTCGGTGTAGTGGAAAAAATGGAAGGCAGTGCACACAACCCGATCGCTACTGTGAAGTTTGATCTGAACGGCGAGAAGAAGATCATGTTGAACTATGCGAAGCTGAGGATTGTTGAGTAGAGAGAGTATTTGAAAATTTGAAGATTTGAGAATTTGAAAATGGGTTGACCATTCACCATACAACAACTAAAACAAACCGCTATGGCGCAACTACCAAAATTTATGATTGCTGATGATCCGGTGACAGATCCGGATAATGAATACATCATTCACACGCACCAGCCGCGCTTTGTGGCTAAACGCGTGGAAGATGAAGATGGCGAAAGTGCACACATTGACATCGTAGAAGAGATTGATGATGTAGATGCATTTTTCAAAAATGATCCCAGTAAAAAGGAAGAACTCCTCGAAGAGCTGGAAACCTGGTATTATGATTATATGGACTGGCTGGAATCCGACGAAGACGAGTAGGATTCACATCTTTTACCACTAAGGCACTTAGGACACAAAGCTTCACTAAGAGTTTTTTTAACCACGGAGTTAGCAGAGATTTTCTTCACAGAGGAAAGGAGATTTGTAGTGCACTTCTCCTTTCCTTTGCGTTGTCGCGAATTACACCAAGTTTTCGAAGCCTTAGTGAAACTTAGTGTCCTAAGTGCCTTAGTGGTAAAAAAACTGCCAGACTATATATGGTGTTCAAAACATACCGGCAACCGCACCGTAGCAACTATCGTACAACGTACACGTTACATGTTCTAGTTCGTTAACGCTTTCTTCAACACATCCTTCTCCACCACACCCTGTTGCCTCCAAACTTCTTTGCCATTTTTGTAAATGATAAACCCCGGAATTTTATCAAGCTCCATCGCTTTCATAAGCGAAGTATTTGCACCGCCATCTATTTTTACAAGTTCAAATTTTCCGTTTAATTCTTTCTGCAGATCTGCAATTACAGGCTCCATTTTTTTGCAAGGCGGACACCAGTCGGCACCGAAATCAACCAGCACAGTCTTCTTTACATTTACTTTCGCAGTGTACTCATCAGTTGTCATTTCCGGAATGTTAGAACCACCTGTAACAGGCTTGTTAGCTTGTTTCCAAGAGATCATTCCTCCCTGTAATTCTTCCACATTTGTAAAGCCATTTTCGCGGAGATATTTCGCGGCAGCAGCGCTTCTTCCACCCACCTGGCAGTAGATCAGCACCGGTTTACTTTTATCGAGATATTGCACACGATCCTTAAATTCTTCCTTGTTGTTCCAGTCTGCCTGCAGTGCATTGGCAATGTGCCCATTGCTGTATTCACCGGAGGTACGAACATCCAGCAGCTGTTTATCACCGCCTATTTGTTGTTGAAATTCATCGGCAGAAAGTACAGTCTTTGTCTGCCCGTTTAAGTTGCATGAAAGAAGGGACAAGCATACCACTTGTGCGATCAGGATATTTTTCATAGTGCGAATTTACGATTTTGAAAACCAATGGCCGTTTAGTTAGAATGTCAGAAAAGTTAAAAGAATGTTGCTTGTCATCCCGACGAAGGAGGGATCTGGGTGTTTATTCCAACGGTCTGTTAGTGCAAGACTCAGATCCCTTCTTCGTCGGGATGACAAGCGTTCTTTCGTTACTGATTTTGCCGTTCATGTTGTTGTGACATGTAGTAACCAGGCAACATCGAAGCCTTGTAGCCCTTAATTATCTGTTAACTGATTATCCACCAGCACGCTTTTTTGTTTGGCTTTCTTTTCCTGCTTGCGAAGCGCCTTATTGCTTTTGGCGCCCGTACTCGTCATCACACCGCTGAATGTAAGCTTGAACAGGTAATTGAAAATGAATTTGGAATCTATTCTTTCAAAATAAATGTTACTGGTTCTGTTGTCGTTTCTATTTTTAACAACCGTATTGGCTGCAAAGCTTTTTAATCTTGAAGAAAACGACGAGTTATTCTTTTTCGTTTCATTCAGTAATTCTATAATCAGGCTGTGATAATAGAAATCCATTTTCCCTTTACCTGAAAAATTATCGCCCCTTATGGAGTAGTCGAGCTTATCCACCTCACCTGATCGTACAACCGCAGATGCAAGCGGAACCAACAAAGGATTCAGGTCTTTCAGATTAAAAGCACCCATTTGTACATTGGCGGTAAATACATCGTTTCTGCTGTAAAGTGGCGCTGCATATTGCAACGCAAGCCTGCTCTTGTTCATAAACAGTGCCGTAACGTTTACGCGGAAAGTATCATTCGGATGATTATCCTTCAACCTGAATGGAAAAGCAGCACCATTGATATCGTTAAAAGTTACTGTTCCTCCTTTCTTCGTTTTTTCAGATACTTCGGTGTAAGCAATATTGCCCTTGGTAAATGAAATGGTATCAATGTCAACAGACAGCCTTGAACGTTTCATGAGCGTCGCGGGCAAAGCCTTGTAAAGATTGGTCGCGGGATATCTTTTGTCCCTGTAAACAGAAATGTCGAAGCCATTTATTCCGATATTATTTGCACTAAAATTTCTTCTTCCGGTTTGCAGATTAATGTATGGCTTAGAAACGGAAATATTAGTGAGCTTACCTGTTATATAATCTGTTTGAAATTTTACGCTATCAAAATATTGTTTTTGCGAAAGCTTTGGCGCAAACGAAAAAGATCCGACGTCCAATTTGTTTTCTGCCCCCGAATAGTTAATACTGTCGATAATAAAATTTGTTGTAGCAGTTGGGAAAGCAATGTGTTTCACTGCCACAAATGAAGCGTGATCCGGTGATATCCATTCCGCCAGGGGTGGTTTTTCCGACATTGGCCACTGCAGGTTATGCACATCCAAGTTTACGTTTTCTGCTACCATTGAATGGTTGCGGCCTTCCTGAAATTGCACGTCTGTATTGGTAATCGCAAAATTTTTGACATTCATCGCTCTCTCGCCATCCTCACCTGTTAATCTAAAACTTGTTCTAAGCGTTTTACCGGTAACATTTGCCAACGTTGTATCCTGGTGAAAATGAAATGCGTAGTCTTTACAACCAAGTCTTGCTATGATGTTTTTGTCGGTAGTATTAAAAGTTTCCAAACCAATATCAGATGAAGGGGAGATAAACTCCATGTTGTTTCTCTTTACCGTGAGGTCCACGTTGATGAGCCTTGATCTTTGCAGGTTAAACAGCCACTTGCCTCTCGTGGCATTTTTTGGTGTTTTTTCTGTGTTGGCAAATACTGCGTAAACTTTTGCTGTGTCCGCATACAAATGATCAAGTGCGATTTGCCTGGTTGCAATGTCGAATTGTGATGGCTGAAAATATAATCGCTGGGAATTGATCAACAATGTGTCTCCATTTTGCAGGCGTTGCAACGAAAAATCTTCTATCGTAGACAAGGAGCCTACAACAATGGAAATTTTGGAAGTTTTGGCGGTGAGATAGTTATCAGAAAAATTTACGTCGCCAGTGTGCGCCTCCTTCAAACTAAATGTAACAGGTTCGCCCTGTGCCTTGTGTACATTTTGCAGAACCGCAGAAATATTATTGCCTGATATTTTTACATCGCCACGTTCAAACGATGACAAGTGAATATTGTTCAGCACAAAATTTTCAATATCCACATCAAGACTTGCTCTTCTTGGCGCGGCAGGTTGATTTTGATTTCGTCCCTCATGTGTAATGTTAGCGTCGTCTATTTCAACAGATTTGGCGATGAATTTATTGTCATCAAGAATTACCGCAATATCCGGATGATCGATAATGAGCGATTTTCCCTCAAAGTGCCTGTTCTCTGAGCGTTGAAAATAGAAATTATTCAGGCGCAATATTTTATCCTCTTTGTATTGCATTGCCGCCGCCTGCAAGTTGTAAGAACTGTTTTCAAACTGAAGATCTTTTGCCGATATATTTTGCAACGCATCCAGCAGATCTGAGCTGCTTTGCAAACGAAGCCTGTTGTTTTTAAACTTGTAATACAAATGCAGGCTATCTGCACTAAACTTCAGTGGTTTTGCTCCATAACGGACCACAGAATAAGTTCCGTTGTTAAACTCCAGTTCGCGAATATCTGCGTTCAGTGTAATTCCTCTTAAAATTGCGCCCAATGATTTTGCAGATTCTCCTTCTTTTAAATCTTTCAACTCATGTTTTATCACCGCGGATTCCAGCACAAATTTTTTCGCTTTTATTTTCTTTTCCACCAGCAGCATTCCAATATCCGCTTCATCAATCGTTAATTGAGGAAGAAACAGCAACGGCTTGGTAGCGGTGCTGGTTGGGTAAACAGACAGGTTTTTCAAAACAATGTCACCGCCATTTTTAATGCTGAACTGGTTGAACTGCATCCGGTACTTGTTATGCGGTGAGAAAGATTCGTATTCCTTTACAGAAAACGTAAAATCGCCGAGGTTAATGGTGCCTGAATCTCCCGCTGTGATATAAATATCGTTTACCTGCAAAGTATGTTTTTCGATATCGATATTTCTTTCCTGGTGTAGGAATCGTGTTACGAGATGCGTGTTGGCATTTTTCATTTCCAGGTAATGCACATCAATATCGCCAAATAAATGCGATACTACATCATGCATAATGTGCTTCACATCCTTCGTTTTGTTTGCCTTCGGTGAAAGATTAACGGTAAGCTGCGTCCGCGGCTGGCTGATCATTACCGAGTCTACCTGCAAAATGCCTTCGTTGTACAACCTTCCGAAATTCAATTTCTTCAATCGCAGTGACGGCAAATAGATTTTGAAAGCATCAGTAGAATCTGTTTGTGCACCCTCATACAAAATGCTGTCCATAGTAAGGTTGGCCGTTGTAGTGGACAAATGCAATGCGTGAAACGAAACTGTTTTATTGCTGTCAAGCACCACTTTTTGAGGACCGACGTCGAGTTTGATCGCATCCGTTAAAAAAACACGGTGCTTTGTCGTGGTAGTGCTGTCTGTAGGATGAAAACCTTTTGCAACGAGGTCGATGTTCTTAATGTTGTAGGTGAAATCATTCCTTGTTTCATCTTTCAGCAGAAGTGTCGCGTCTTTTATTTCGACGTTGTTGATGTTGGTTGCTTCTGCAAAACTGCTCAGGTATTTGTAAATATCACCGGCATTCTGGAAAAATCCCGTTCGCTTACTGTTTTTCTGAATGACAATGTTGAACTCAGGCTTTTGAAATGCAATGGAAGTAATGTTCAACTTTTTGCGCCAGATCAGGTCGCCCAGGCTTTGCAATTGCAGAACAACCTTTGGGAACGTTACAAAATATCTTGATTGACCGTTGCTGGTATCCAGCGAGGTAAGTTTTCCTCTTTCCACTGTAAAAGTGAGGGTGGAATAATTGGCCCGGAGACGCTTGAAATCAAGCTCGTAGGCACCATGCGTCTGTTCCCTTACCATTTGCTTGATTACTGAACGTATATTAAGCTTTACATACAGTAATACGCCTGCAATTGGTAAGGCGAGAGATAAGAAAATGATCAATATTGCTTTATAGCGTCTCCTCATTATCTGTTATAGCCTGAGTATGTAAAATACAACAAATAAAGTATTGTTGATCAATCAACTAGCGATTGACAAAAGTTTAACCACAGCCTTTGTCAATGCTGGATTTAATACCGGATTGATTTTAAAAATGTTTTCGAAACATTTTTAAAATCAATGCTATTTGTAATTTAATGATAAAGGGAGAAGGGATGAATTGTTTTTTACTGCCATAGTGGTTCGTTTTGCCAATTGGATTTTAGTCCTAAAGCATCGCGAGTATTTGAAAAAATTGCGAATGTCTATAAAAGCAAAAGACTCACCCTGGGACGCTGATCTGACGGGTAGCGCGGTGAGTACTGTTAATGCAAATGTAGCATAATATTTTGATTTTGTTGATTTTGTCTTGACTTATCGATTTTAACCCTGTCTATTTGCACGCGCTCCAACCGTACTAAATGATCAAAAATTTGCTGCAGCCAAAGAATTCAAATTGAAACACATTTACTACGCCAGGATCCATGCTGACCTTGCGTTCATCAGCTTTTAGCGCCGGATTGAATTTGGAAATTACCCGTTGATATACATTCTTTTTTTAAAATACCGTGCCTCCTTATCTTAGCCGTTTAAAAACTACTTTAAACGTTATGGGAAAGAAGCACATCCTCCTGTTTTCTTTGGCTGCTATGAGCCTTGCTTCAGGTTGGGCACAAGATAACCTGGTAAACTCGCTGAGCGGTAATGCGAGTGCACATGCTAAAGACAAATTTGCTTTTACAAGTGTTTACAACATCGAAAGAACCTCTGTAAAAAACCAGGGTAGCAGCGGAACCTGCTGGAGCTATTCTGGAAATTCGTTCCTCGAATCTGAAATGCTGCGCAAAGGCAAGCAACCTGTAGACATTGCGGAAATCTTCACTGCACGTTGCGTATACATCGAAAAAGCGAAACAATATGTACGCATGCACGGTTCTGTGAGCTGGGGCGATGGCGGGGAGCTTCATGACGTGATCAACATGTACGCTAAATACGGTGCCGTTCCTCAATCTGTTTACACGGGATTGAATTACGGTACGTCAATCAATAAATTCGGTGAAATGCAGGATGCGCTGAAAGGCATGCTGGATGGCATCATCAAAAATGCAAATGGTAAACTTACTCCAAACTGGCTGACTGCTTTTACCGCTGCACTGGACGCTTACCTGGGTAAAGTTCCTGACCAGTTTCAATACAACGGGAAAACATATACTCCGCAAACTTTTGCTAAGGAAGTGGTTGGTTTAAATGCGGCTGATTATGTAGAGTTGACGTCTCTGAACGATCAGCCTTACTACCAAAAAGTATTTTTACCAATTCCTGATAACTGGAGCTATGATTACGCGTACAACGTTCAAATGAACGACATGACCGCTATTATCGACAATGCCTTGAAAAACGGCTACTCAGTGGGTTGGGCAACTGACGTGAGTGAAAAATATTTCAGCTGGAAAAATGGTATCGCATACGTACCGGAGAAGGACCTTACAGAAATGACCGAAACGGAGAAAATGGAAATGTTCAACGGTCCAAAAAACGAGAAAACGATCACTCCGGAACTTCGCCAGGATGCATTCAATAACTACCTTACTACTGATGACCATGGTATGCAGATCGTAGGTTTGTCGGTAGATCAAAACGGCAAAGAATACTATGTGGTTAAAAACTCATGGGGCGAAACAAACGACTACAAAGGTTATTTATACGTTACTAAAAACTATGTGTTGTACAAAACAACCGGTCTGATGATAAACAAAGCGGCGCTTTCGAAAGAGATGGCTGCGAAAATGAAGATCTAAGGACTTTCGCTATAAGCTAAGATGCCCTGACGTTTATGTTGGGGCATTTTTTGTGGCCGGTAGCCAGTGGCCTGTAGCCGGTGCTTTGTGCGCGATACTGCTCGTAAGTTGTAAGCTGATCGATTGTCAAAAGATTATTAAACTTTCATCGACCACTGGCTGCTGGTTACCGGCTACAGGCTACGCCTTCTTGCTTCATCCCCGCCTTTTTCTATCTTCACAAAATATTACACCACCGCAGGATGATAGTAGACGACTTAAAGGCATACAAAAAGTTCACGACGAGTTATTATGTAAATGAAGGGTTTCGCATTACTGCCGCTGTAATGATTCCCGTGTTGCTTTCCTCCTATCTTGGCCACCTGGCCATGGGAATTACGTTTGTACTGGGCGCACTTTGTACGAGCAGCGTAGACACTCCCGGCCCTATACACCATCGCAGAAACGCAATGCGTATCACCATTCTGCTTATTTTCCTGGGCGCCATTATCGTCGGGTTTACGGTCAGGGTTCCCTGGTTGCTGGCAATTGAACTGGCCCTGTCCGCCTTTACTTTCTCGATGATTGGGGTATATGGTTTACGCGCCTCTTCAATTGGCGCCGCAGTGCTTTTGCTGCTGGTATTGAACATCGATGATAATTACACCACCAAAGAAATATTTATAAATGCCGGACTCGTAGGTGCCGGCGGCATCTGGTATTTTCTCTGGAGCGTTTTGCTGAACAGATTGAGACCCTACAAGCTGGCCCAGCAGGCAATTGGCGATTCCATTTTATCGTTGGCAAAATACACCCGCATCAAGGCTTCTTTGTACAATAGAAATGTGGATTACGAAAAGGCGTACAAAACATTGCTGGAAGAACAGGTGCATATACATACGAAACAAAACCTTGTTAGGGAAGTGTTGTTCAAAACGAGAAGCATTGTTAAGGAAACGACGCACACAGGTCGTGTGTTGTTAATGACCTTTCTCGATTCGGTTGATCTTTTTGAACGCATCATGACCTCACAACAGGACTATAAGGCTTTGCATGATTGCTTTGATGATGACATGCTGCACAGGTTCCAGGTTGTAATTCTGCAACTTGCTTCAGAACTTGAAAGCATAGGCATCGCGCTGCAGGAAGGCACAAAGTCAGTTCCGGATGAAGACCTCACTCAGGCGCTCGAAGGACTTAAAACGCACTTTGCTGAATACAGGCACCAACATCTCAACGAAACAAATATTGAAGGGTTCATCAGCTTGCGGCACATCCTTGACAGCATCATCGACATTCACAATCGCTTGCTGACGATGCACCGCTACACACGTTATGACAAAAACCTGAACATTGAAAAAGATGTTACACTTGACTACAACCAGTTCGTATCACACACAGAGATCAGCACAAAACAGTTTTTTACCAACATCAATCTTCATTCAAACATTTTCCGACATTCATTACGTGTGAGCCTGGCGATGCTGGCCGGCTTCTTTTTGTCAAAAGCATTAGCAGTTGGCCATGGTTACTGGATATTGCTGACCATCCTCGTTATTTTAAAACCAGCGTACAGTCTTACCAAACAACGAAATTTTCAAAGGCTTGCAGGGACGGTGATCGGTGCTGTAATAGGGGCAACCACATTATACATTTTCAAAGACAGGCATGTATTATTGGTCGTATTGATGATTATAGGAATGCTGGGCGCCTACAGCCTGTTGCGCCTTCAGTACTTTACTGCAGTTATCTTCATGACGTTCTATATTCTCATAGCGTTTTATTTTTTAAAGCATAATGAATTTCAAAGAGTAATTCAGGATCGTGTAATTGATACAGCCATTGGCTCTGTTATTGCTTTTGCATTTGTAATGCTTATTCCGCCGAAATGGGAGCATGAGCAAATAAAAAAATTGCTTACAAATTGCATTAAAGCAAATGCTGTATATTTTGATGCTGTTGCAAAAGTATTTACTGGCAAAGAATTCAACAGTTCTCAATATAAATTTTTCAGAAAAGAAAGCTTCGTGGCATTAAGCAATCTTTCAGATGCTTTCCAGCGCATGTTATCAGAACCTCGCAGCAAACAAAAAAACAGTATGCAGATTTATCAGCTTACAGTTTCCAATCACATACTGGCATCTCACATTGCCACGCTGGCTTCTTATGTTTTCAGTTTTGCTCAACAACATATTTCGATGGATTTTCTTCCCCTGATAGATGATAGTATATCTCATTTCGATAACACAATTGCAATTCTCGATGGCAATAGTGTAAGCACCCAGGATATGACGCAGATTCAAAAGAGCAAATACATCGTAAGAAACAAAGTGGAAGAGCTGTTGTCGCAGCGTGTACAGGAACTTAAAGCCGGATCATTCGATACCGACACAAGGCACCAATTGTCCCAGTTGAAAACCATCACAGACCAGTTTGAGTACGTTCACAAGATTTCCATCGACATGGAAAAAATTGCCGGGAAATTTAATACTGCGTAAATTCAATCCCGGGTTTGACTGAATTCAAACGACAGACTGAATAAACCAGACAGATGAAAGACTGCCACATATTATTGATCAAATGTGCTGACCGCCAGGGCCTGATCGCAAACATCACCGGCGTTTTGTTTCGCCACAACATAAATGTAGTAGTGATGAAAGAATTCGTGGAGCCTGAAACCAACACTTACTTTTCACGCCTCGAATTGCTGGGGCCGCTTGATGTGGAGTTGACAAAAACAGAACTGCTCAATACCCTTCCTGCCGATACAAAGCTGATGATCCATCCTAGAAGGAAGAAAGATATTGTTGTGCTTGTTACAAAGGAACATCATTGCCTCGGCGATTTACTGGTGCGCCATCACTTTGATGAATTGCATGCAAACATCAAAGCAGTGATCGGCAATTATGATCTCTTGAAAAACTTTACAGAGAGATTTGATATTCCGTTTCATTACATCAATCACGAGCTGTACGATAAAGAAGAGTTTGAAGCAAGAGTGATAGAAACCATTCAGCAGTACCATCCCGATTATATTGTGCTGGCGAAATTCATGCGCATTCTGTCGGGGAATTTTGTCGCGAAATTTGAAGAGAAGATCATCAACATTCACCACTCATTTCTGCCCGCATTCATTGGAGCCAATCCCTACAGAAAAGCCTACGAACGCGGCGTTAAACTAATCGGTGCCACAGCCCACATTGTAAACAACGATCTTGACGAAGGCCCGATCATCACACAAAAAACAATCCCCGTTGATCACGAATACGATGTTAAGGGCATGCGCGAAGCAGGACACGAAATCGAAAAGTCTGTATTGGCGGATGCGTTGAAACTTGTATTTGATGACAGAATATTCGTGATGAACAATAAAACGATCATCTTCAACTAGAGTGAGCACACAAATGACGCTGATTAGACTGATTTGCACAGATCATCGCCATTTGTCTCATCTGCGCGCCAATTTAATATTACGAATCCTTAGTGAAACTTAGTGTCCTTAGTGCCTTAGTGGTAACTCTTGTTATTTCACTTCCCTGGAATTGCCTTCAAAAAACAAACTCACCTCCGGATCAAGCACAAAGGCCTGCGGCCTGGTATCACAAGAGAAAGTAGAAACAGTCTTTGCATCTCTAACATCGATTTGCTTAACCATCGATCCTATTTTTACTTGCAACGGAAAATCAAAAGCTTTCGGTTGTTGTTGCAAAACAGTAATCGTAATTTCTTTTTCCTTCGCATCATATTTCCATGAAACATCGAGCACAGGGTGGTCTTTTATGTACAACCATTGCTGGAAAAAAGACTTCAAATCTGCACCACTTGTTTTTTCAAACACCGCCCTCAAATCATCAGTGTTCGCATTCTTGCCACGATAAATACTGTAATATTCTTTTATTGCTTTCCAGAACATATCATCGCCCAATTTTCTGCGAAGCATATGCAGTACCCACGCACCTTTTTGGTAAGAGAAAGCATTCAATAAACTCACATAGTCACTCGTTGAATTGATGACCGGTGCATTTGTTCGCTTTGAAAATTTTATTGCCTTGTTGCGTTCATCTGTCAGTCTTTCGTCGAGTTTCGCTTTGTCATATTTTGCTTCAAGGTATAGGTCGGTGAAATATGTAGCAAAGCCTTCGCTCAACCACAAGTGCTCAAAACTCTTTTCTGTAACCGTATTGCCAAACCATTGATGCGCGATTTCATGAGCCAGCAGAGGCTCGTTGCTGCCATTGCCCGTAAGCGTTCCCTCACCATAAAAAATAGCGCTTGCATTTTCCATGCCTCCAAAGCGTGTGGTCGATTGCACGTTAGCAAGCTTTTTGTAGCTATAGGGGCCAACATTGCTGATAAACCATGTGAGTATACCCTTCGCAACAGCATAGTCGTAAAAACCTTTTGCGCGGTCCTCCGGATATATCCAACTAAATACAGGAACGCAATCAACATCGCCACTGTGCTGCACGGCAAAGTCCGCAAGTCCTATCACCATTACTTTTGTTGGCAACTCAACAGTTTCTTCGTACTGTGTAAGCTTTAGATGGTTTGGCAAATTCGTTTCTTCTTTTACGAGTCCATTTGAAATCACCTGGTAGTGGTCCGGCGCAATGACAGTGAAAGAAACAGCTGCTTTGTCGGCGGGTGTATCATTGCAAGGAATCCAGTAGCGGGCGCGGTTTGGCCAGTTGTCTGCGAAAATGGTGCGATGGCCAAACTTGTTTTTGGCAATGATCAATCCATCTCCAGGTACTCCCACGTAGTTAATGGCGATTGTTTTCTCGTCACCGGCTTTCAAACCATTTGCAAAATTGACGGTGATATTATTCGCCTGCGATTGAAATTTTAAATTTTCATTGCTCTCTTCCACGCTAGTCACTCTCATTCCTTTTCCCGATTGCTGGTCAAATCCAACCAAATCGAATGATACGTTATCGGTTTGCAGCAATGCTTTGAAACGTATCGTTGCTTTGCCTCGTATGATGTCCGATGTGTCATTTACATTCAACTCAAACTGGTATTGCTTCACATCAATTTTTTCATGCTGCGCTAATAGTTGGTTTGAAAGTAAAAGGAAAATTGCCAATGATCTTTTCATAAGAGGAAAGATAAGAAAAGTAGAGACGCGTTGAACGCGTCTCCCGTTAACACCAAAAACGATGCAACGGAAGTGCGAGATGTCCGCTATGGGATGCAATAGGTTGATAGTGGCAACAGGAGACGCGTTCAACGCGTCTCTACGGCGTTCGTGACGGCACATAAAAAAGCGCTCCTAAGAGCGCCTTTACATACTTTTCAATCTCACCAACTAGTGATGGTGATGATGTTCTTCTGTCATTTTTACGAAAGCTTCCTGAGTGATAGGAGTGTCAGTTGCAGCAACTTTTTGTTCAGCAGCTTCAAACACTTTATCAGTTTGGATTCTGTGGAAAGTATCTTCAACGAATTTTCTGTCTTTCATCATTCTTTCTACATAATCGTTCACCCAAGGCTGGTCAAGATCCATAGGAGCACCCATGCTGCCCATGTAGCTGAACAATTGAGTTTTTGCTGCTTCGCGGATATCTTCAGGCTTTACTTCGATGCTATTGTCTTTAACCAATTGGTCAACGATCAAAGTCCATTTCAAAGAGTTAGCGAAGGAAGGATATTCAGCAGCTACTTCGTCTGAAGTTTTAGGTTTTTCACCACCTGTTTCCATCCAGCGTTTCAGGAAACCTTCAGGGAATTCCATTTTAGTTTGGTCGATCAGGTAGTGATACAGTTGATCGTAGATTTGGTTACGAGCTTGTGCATCCCAATATTTTTGAATGTCTTCTTTGATTGCGTTGCGAAGATCTGCTTCAGATTTGATCTCTCTGCCTGGGAAAGCTGCGTTGAAGAACTCTTCATTGAATTCAGCTTTTTCGATCAGGCCAACTTTAGTGATTTCAAGTTTGAAGTGTTTCTCATCAGCAGTTTGACCTTTTGCAAGACCAAGATCATTCAGGATCCAGTCTTTCTCAGTTTCGCCAAAAGCTTTACCCAATTGTAAAGAAACAGTATCGTTTGCTTTTTTACCGATAAGGTTTTTGCGGAAATCTTCAGCGAAGTATTTTACCAAAAGAGAATTGTCCTTTTTAACACCGCCCTCAAGTTCGTTACCTGCAGCGTCAGTTTCAATGAAAGTAACGTTCAGCACGTTGTCGTCACCAGTCACCGCTTCAGGATCTGTCATTTTTCCGTGACGTGTTTGCAAACGCTCAACTTCGTCGTTGATCATTTTATCAGTGATCTCAACATTGTAGCGTTTTAATTTAGCAGTTCCAAGATCTGCAGTGTTTACCGCAGGTTTCAAACCTACTTCAAAAGCGAAAGTATATGGAGTCGGATTGTTAACATCAAGGCTGGCAGCATCGTTTTCTGGCAAAGGCAGAGGTTGTGCAAAAATCTCAAGCTTTTCATTTGTCATGTAGTCCGTAAGTTGTTTTTCAACAGAGCGAAGAACTTCTTCGGTAAATACAGACTGACCATACATTTTTTTAACCATTCCCACAGGAACCATTCCTTTACGGAAGCCTGGGATGTTAGCCTGTTTGCTATAGTTTTTTAAAGCTTTCTCGAAAGAAGGTAAATAATCGGTTTTATCCACCTGAACAGTGATCTTGTCATTCAGCAAACCGATATTCTCCCTGGAAACAGTAGCCATATTGCACTTATTTTAGATTTTTAATTTGGGCTGCAAAGGTAGTTATAATTAATAATTAATAAAGAATAATTAATAGGCAAGCTGCCCGACAAAAGCGGGGTTCAAATCTGTTTAAAAAGTAAAGGGCTACACTCTATAACGAATGCGGCCCTGTTAATTACTAATTATTAATTATTAATTGGTTTACTTGTCATTGAGTATCAACAACGGAATATAAGTGCTATGAAGCATTTCCTTTGTATGCTGAATTTTAAAAATCCGGGCGAAAAAGTTATGGCGGTGCGCCACCATAACGAGCATTTGTGAATGATTTTCAAGCAGAAACTTCATCAACCCGTCCTCCACATTGTTGCTGATGTGGGTGTAGAAATTGTGATCGATGCCTTCAAAAACCTTATTGAAATTGGCAACACATTGATTATAAGCGACTGTTGACACTTCTTCTTCCACTTTTTTAATATTGACAATCTGGAGTTTTGCGTTAAAATCAGTCAGAATAGTTTTTAAGGTTTCGAGTCCTACGGGATTTAATTTGTAGCTAAAGTCAGTAGCATAGGTCACCGTTTGGACCGGCTCAAAGGACGAGCCCGGGGGAATAGCCAAAACGGGGATCTTGGAAAGCCGGGACGCTTCATCTGCCGTACTGCCGATCAGTTTTTCCATGCCGGAAGCGTATTGCTTCATGCCCAAAACGATCAGGTTAGCATTATTTTCTTCAGCTGTATCTATAATGGTGGCTGCAGGAAGGCCTACGCTTACAATGGTTTGAATTTCAACGCCTGGTACAAGCTCCGACAATCTCTCAGCTTCTTTCTGAAGCTCTTTTTCATTCTCATGCTGAATATCATCAAAAGGTGTAAAAAGGTAGGGAACTTCACTTACAGGTGTGGGCAATAAGTAAACATGCTGCAAAATAACCATTGACTGTGAGGATTTTGCAAGCTTTACTCCATATAAGGCGGCGTTCTTCGAGCTTTCGGAATAATCCACTCCAATTAGTATTGTTTTCATAATGCATCGTTTGCTTATAAAGTTACAATTGAAATGCCTGCATGTTTTCTCAAAAAATTAAATTTTAATAAATTATAATTAAAAATAATCTAATGAAAATTGGACTGGTATCCTAGTTTATTTACAGCGTCAGCGATGTTTTTCGATAAAAATGAAGATAAAATGCATTTTTATTATTAATTTCCTTTCTAAATATATAAATGATATAAATAATTAATGTATTTGGGCCAATTTGGCCATTAAAGTTGTTAGTTATTGGTTGTTAGTTGTTAGGCTTCGAGGGGCACTTCCTTTACTAAAAACCAACAACCAACAACTTACAGCTAATAACGATCCTCGCCGTCTTCGAAAACAATAATTGAACAGGAAAAAAGACTTGCATGCGTCACGCGTTTCAATTTAAGATCAATTTTACGTCCGGCATTATTTCACCGGCGTACTTACAATATTTGTTATCTGCAGTAAGGGAAGCGGGCATCGCTTATGTACGCTTTGGCTTGCGTCAACAACTCATTATTGACGCTTCACACAAAGATTATGACAGAATGGTTACGGCTCTCAACAAAAGGGGCGTTACTTACGAGGTGAACCGCGATGATTATCCCAATATTTTGAGTTCCTACGCAGCCGAGGAAATATTCATCCGTGATACATGGCTGAAGGAAAATATTTACAAGGACATCTTTGCGCTCTTTGATTACAAGCCGAAACTGAAGGTAAACATCGTGGACAATAACCAGACATTCACGCCAATGTTTACGGGCAACATCAATTGGATCGCGTCAACACAGCCGCATTACTGGTTCCTGGTGCTGCGATTTCCAAAAACAAATGTGTTCTTTCACTGGCCGCAGCTGGTATATACAAACGATATCCCACGCTTATCTAAGAAGATCGAAAGTGTTATTTTTCAGAATAATACATTGTACTACGAAAACATCGAAGCTGATGGGAACGTTCTCTATAAAACGATCTGCGACGAGTTTGCGGTAATTTCAAAACCTGTGGAAGAAAGCCTTGTGTTGCCGGATTTTAAATTGCCGTACTACGAGGGGTTCAACAACTACGGAGATAAGCTTTGGCTGGGTATTTACAGGCGCGAAGAGTTATTTGCAGTCGATTTCTTACAAAATGTCTGCGGCATTTGCATTGCCACAAATATTAATCAGTTGTACGCCACTACCTGGAAGTCCATCATTATAAAGAATATTTTGCCTAAGCATCGCGATCTGTGGGATTGTTTGCTGAACAAATACCGCATCAATGTGCGCCATGCTTCCAACGAATTGAACTGGCAGGTGGAGGATGTGAGTGAGGACGGCCTGAACATCAAACGTCATGTGATTCGCCACTTTGATAAAGATGATGTGCGCACGTTTGGCTTGTGTTTTGCCGTGAAAACGCATCCGAAGTCCGGTGTGTTTGGTTCCATTATTATCAAACGGCAAATGAGTGTGATCCGTAACCAGGTGAAGGCGCTGGACAAGTTTGAAATTTTGTACACGCCAAATTTTAATCCCAATTCAAAAGAATATATACACTTCCGCGGTGATGTGCCAAAGGAGCAACTGGGCACCTATCTTATTTCGCTTTGTAAATATTTCTACGAGCTGCAAAGCATGAAGCCAGACTCTGCGTGCAATTTGTATGAATCGCAGATAGAAGAAGCTGCAAGGGACATTTTGCATCAATGTCCAACGTGCATGACCGTGTACGATGCCAACATTGGTGACGCAAATAAAAACATTGCTTCCGGAACTTTGTTTGAAGATCTTCCAACAAGCTATTCCTGCTCACTTTGCAATACGCCTGCAAGAAAATTCATCGCTATTGAGCGATCGTCGTTTGAACCAAAAAATTAAAAAAGGGAAAATTAAGAGAGAGAAAAAAAGTGCGGGTGATAGGAGTCGAACCTACACGCCTCGCGGCGTCAGATCCTAAGTCTGATGCGTCTGCCAATTTCGCCACACCCGCGCTAAAAACAAGAACTGTTATTTGGGAGCGCAAATGTAGGGGGCTTTTATTGAACAAACAAAAAAAATAAAAAGTAAAAATTCAAAAGTCAGAAAAAAGGTTGCCGGGTTGGAATCATTCTTTAAGATATTTTATCATTTAATATTTTTATCTGCCTCCATTTAAATTATTTGCATCGTTTTTGATTTTTGAATTTTTAGTTTTGACTTTTCGCTAAATTCGTTCCATAAGCTATTGAATGGATACTGTAGAAACGATATCGAAATATAACCTTAGTGATGAGCAGGAAAAGAAGCTTATTCTACGAGAATACCGTGCCCTGTTAAGATCATTGAAGCCCAAATTGAAGCATGGGGATAAGGAACTTGTGCGCCATGCATTTGAAATGGCCGCCGATGCCCATAAAACCATGCGCCGCAAGAGTGGCGAACCTTACATTTTGCACCCGCTGGCCGTCGCGCAGATTTGCGTAGAAGAAATTGGCCTGGGCGTGCGCTCCACTATTTGTGCCCTTTTGCATGATACGGTAGAAGATACCGACATTACGCTTGATGACATTGAACGTGAATTTGGTACCGAAATAGCCCGCATTGTTGACGGACTTACAAAGATTTCCAACGTTATTGATGTAAACGCTTCCCAGCAGGCAGAGAATTTCAAGAAAATTTTGCTCACGCTTACGGATGATCCGCGTGTGATACTTATTAAGCTGGCAGACCGCCTGCATAATATGCGCACTATGGAGAGCATGAAGCGCGAAAAGCAATTGAAAATTTCCTCGGAAACAATTTATGTTTATGCGCCATTGGCCCATCGTATGGGTCTGTACAGCATAAAGACGGAGTTGGAAGATCTGGCCATGAAATACATGGAACCCAGCACTTACAAGGAAATTGCCAAAAAACTTGCGGAAACGAAAAGGGAAAGAACCCGCTATATCAACGAGTTCATTCGACCTATTAAAGATAAAATGGACAACGCCGGCTTTAAGTTTGAAATTTACGGCCGTCCGAAAAGTATACACTCGATCTGGAACAAAATGCGCAAGAAAGGTGTAGACTTCGAAGAAGTGTATGACCTTTTTGCCATCCGCGTTATTCTCGACTCTCCGCAGGATAAAGAAAAAGAAGAATGCTGGAAGGTTTATTCCATGATCACAGATGAGTATACGCCTTCTCCGGAGCGCCTGCGTGACTGGTTGAGTAATCCAAAATCGAATGGGTACGAGGCTTTGCACACCACTGTGATGGGGCCGCAGGGTAAATGGGTGGAAGTGCAGATACGCACGCGACGCATGAATGAAATTGCTGAGAAAGGTTTGGCTGCTCACTGGAAATACAAAGAGGGCTCAGGAGATGAGGGACGTTTTGAAAAATGGTTCCAGCAAATTCGTGAAGTGATCGCCAACCAGGAGACGGATTCGGTTGACTTTCTGCAGGATTTCAAAACAAGCTTTCTTGCTGAAGAAATATATGTCTACACACCAAAAGGGGATGTGAAAATGCTGCCGACAGGCTCTACTGCGCTGGATTTTGCCTTTTCCATTCACAGTGCCGTGGGTAGTAAGTGTATTGGTGCCAAAGTGAACCACAAACTGGTTCCCATCAGCCACAAACTAAGAAGCGGTGACCAGGTAGAGATCATTACTTCCAACAAGCAGAAGCCGAATGAAGATTGGTTGAACTTCGTTGTTACTGCCAAGGCGAAAAGCAAGATCAAAGACTCGCTGAAAGAAGAGAAAAGAAAAATAGCGGAAGAGGGTAAATATACAGTGCAACGAAAGGTCGAAGGCATGGGTGCGGGATTCAACCAAACAAACATCGACGAGCTTACTTCTTTCTATAAACTTAGTTCACAACTTGACCTGTTTTATAAAGTTGCCACCAAATCAATCGATTTAAAAGAACTGAAAGATTTTCACGTTCTCGGCGACAAACTGGAGGCGCCGAAGCCCCAAAAGGTTGTACAGGAGATCAAGTTTGATCAAACGCAGCATACTGCTCTGAATAAAAAGGACACTGAGTTGATCATTTTTGGTGAGAGCAGTGACAGGATCGTTTACACATTGGCGAATTGCTGCAAACCTATTCCGGGTGATGACGTATTTGGTTTTGTGACAACCGGCAAGGGTTTGACCATTCACCGCACCAACTGCCCGAACGCGGCGAAACTATTGTCTAACTACGGCCACAGGGTAGTAAAAACGAAGTGGGCCAAGAATAAAGAAATTTCATTCCTCACCGGTGTTAAAATCGTTGGCCTCGACGATGTGGGTGTTATCAACAAAATCACCAATCTTATTTCCGGTGAGCTTAAGATCAATATCAATGCGCTTACCATTGAAGCCAAGGAAGGCATGTTTGAAGGAAACATACGGGTGTATGTGCACGACAAAGAAGAGCTGGATGAATTGGTGGTGAGACTTAAGCAGTTAAACGGAATTGATACGGTGGACAGGTATGACACGGAAGGGTTGCCCCAATAATTTAGGAGTTATTAGTTGTTGGTTGTTAGTTATTAGTAGGGAACAGGCCAGTAAGGCCTAACAACTATCGACCACCAACTAACAACCCCCTGTTCAATTATTCAGTTATTCAGTTATTCGATTATTAATCCAGATCGCCTATTTTTGCCACTCTTTGAATATTTTATTTCAATAGCATAAAAACACTTTAATGGTAGACGCAATTTTAGGCCTCCAATGGGGCGATGAAGGTAAAGGTAAGATAGTGGACTATTTTGCTCCACAATATGATGTTATCGCACGTTTCCAGGGCGGACCTAATGCAGGTCATACTCTTTACGTAGGAGGGAAAAAAGTTGTGTTGCACCAGATCCCTTCCGGTGCATTTCATCAGAACACTTTGAACCTTATTGGTAATGGTGTTGTGCTTGATCCTGTTACGCTAAGAAAAGAGTGCGATACTGTTGCTTCTTTTGGAGTGGACGTAAGAAAAAATCTTTTTATCTCTCAACGCACGCATCTTATTTTGCCTACCCACAGAGCGCTTGATAAAGCATCTGAAGTTTCAAAAGGCAATGATAAGATCGGTTCTACTTTAAAAGGTATTGGACCTGCTTACATGGATAAAACGGGTAGAAATGGTATTCGTGTAGGCGATTTACTTGACAAGAGTTTCACTACCTCCTATATAAAGATCCGTCTTAAGCATCAGCGTCTTTTAGATAATTATAATTTCCAGGAAGATATTAGCCAGTGGGAAGAAGAATTCTTCGAAGCAATTGATTTCTTAAGAAGTCTGAACATTGTGAATGGCGAATATTTTATCAACGATAAAATTTCACAAGGCAAAAAAGTATTGGCAGAAGGCGCACAGGGAAGCATGCTGGATATTGATTTTGGTACGTTCCCGTTTGTAACTTCTTCCAGCACAACTACTTCAGGTATTTGCTCCGGTTTGGGTATTGCTCCGCAAAAAATCCGCGACGTAATGGGCGTAACAAAAGCTTATTGCACAAGAGTTGGAAGCGGTCCTTTCCCTACAGAATTATTCGACGAAACAGGTGAGGAATTGAGAAAGCTTGGCAACGAATTTGGTGCTACTACAGGAAGACCTCGCCGCTGCGGCTGGATCGATCTTGTAGCATTAAAATTTGCCTGCATGATCAACGGTGTGAACAAAGTGATTATGACGAAAGCAGACGTGTTGGATAACTTTAAAAAACTTGAAGTTTGTACATCTTACGACGTTGATGGAAAAGAATCAAAAGAAGTTCCGTTCCAAATGACACGTCATACAATCAAACCTCTTTTGAAAGAATTTGACGGATGGAATTGTGACACAACACAGTTGACAAAAGCTGCAGAATTACCTGAAAAAATGACACAATACGTTAAGTTTATTAATGAGTATATTGGTGCAAATGTTTCACATATTTCTAATGGTCCTGGCAGAGAACAGATCATTGATGTGAATAAATAATTACAAGAAAATTTTCATTAAAAAATTTGGCGAATTAAAAATCTAGCTGAAATTTTACATCAAATACTTTTAGAGTATGGCATCGAAGTCTGACAAAGAAAAGAAACCAACCAAGAAAGCCGAAGAACCGGCAAAGAAAGAGTCGTCCAAACCAAAGAAACAAGCTGAAGAGGATGATGATGATGATTTAGAAGAAGATGAAGAGTTTGAAACCAAAGCTGCTTCAAAGAAAGCATCAAAGTCAAAAGAAGATGACGACGATGATGATGATCTTGAAGAAGAAGAAGACGATTGGAACAAAGTAGAAGAAGACGAAGATTGGGATCCTGATTTTGATGAATTTGATATTCCAAAATCAAAATCCAAAAAGAGCAGCAGCGGTAGTGGTACCGGCGCAAGCAAAAAATCTAAATCTGATGATGATGATCTAGGTATGGATGATGATTTCAAAGACATGGATCTATTTAACGATTCTGGTTTTGATGATGAAGACGATGACTTTTAAATCGTTTTCACCTCCACATATTTGTGACTAGAAATTTTACAACTTTCGCAATAGACAATATTGCATTTTATAAACAGCAAATGTTGAGCTGGGGCAACCGGTTCAACATTTGCTGTTTACTGGATAACCATAATTACCATCTTCAGCACGGAAGTGTAGAGTGTGTGCTGGCAGCCGGCTCGTTAAAGACCGTTCAGTTGAATGCCGGCAACGCTTTTTCTTCTCTTAAATCTTTTGCCCGGGAAAATAATGATTGGCTATTCGGGCATTTCAGTTATGGGCTGAAAAATGAAATTGAAAACCTTTCGACGGTAAAAAAAGACCACATTCAATTTCCTGATCTGTTCTTCTTTGTTCCGGAAACCATCATTTTGCTTGATGAGAAAAATATTTCCATCAGCAGTGAAAAGTTTTCTGCAAAGGAAATTTTTGATCAGTTGCAATCTGCAAAACCATCCGGTGCTTCTGTAAAAACTCCCGTTACTTTTCAGCAACGCTTTAGTCATGATGAATACATTCAAACAATCAACAAACTAAAAGCGCATATACTTAAAGGCGATTGTTACGAAATAAATTTCTGCCAGGAGTTTTTCGCAGATAATGTTTCACTTGATCCCGAAAGTATTTATCGCTCACTTTCTGCCGTTTCACCCAATCCTTTTGCGGCGTATTATAAACTGGACGACAAGTTTCTTTTGTGTGCAAGTCCGGAACGTTATTTGAAAAAAGAAAATCAGCAATTGATCTCGCAACCGATCAAAGGAACATGGCAGAGAAACCATGAAAGTGAAGTTGGCGACGAATCGTACAAGCAAGCATTATACAATAGTCAAAAAGACCGTGCAGAGAATGTAATGGTAGTTGATCTCGTGCGCAATGATCTTTCCAAAATATGCGAAGAGGGAACGGTAAAAGTGGATGAGCTGTTTGGGATTTATACGTTCCCGCAAGTGCATCAAATGATTTCCACCATCAGTGGAACAATGCGCAGCGATTTGCATTGGGTAGATGCTATCAAAGCAACCTTTCCCATGGGCTCCATGACTGGCGCTCCAAAGAAAAGAGTGATGGAGCTGATAGATCAGTATGAGAAAACTAATCGTGGAATTTATTCCGGTGCTGTGGGTTATGTAAAACCCAACGGTGATTTCGATTTCAACGTAGTAATCAGGAGTCTGATGTACAATGAATCGAACCGTTATCTAAGCTACCAGGTTGGCGGCGGCATTACATTTTATAGTGACCCCGAGTTGGAATATGAGGAATGCCTATTGAAGGCCCAAGGCATTAAAAAATTATTTTGATCTTCGTAGAGACAAGGCACTGCCTTGTCTTGTTTTAATATTATTTCTGTGCCGATAGACAAGGCAAAGCCTTGTCTCTACCTGTGATTAACCAATGACCAAATGCGTGTAAAACAAACAGCATGCATTTGCACAACAACAAATATCGAATTCCTCCTGCGAGATTACAGACGTGGGATTACAGCAGCGACGGTGTTTACTTTATCACGATCTGCACAAAAAATATGCTTCACTATTTCGGAAAAGTCACTGAACAGAAAATGGAGCTGAATGAAATAGGAAAATTAGCTGAACAATACTGGCAGGAAATTCCAAATCATTTTTCCTTTATAGAATTAGGAAGTTTCGTAGTAATGCCCAATCACATGCATGGCATCTTAATTATTAGTAAGCCAGGAATTAACGAGTCACTCCCGGACCCTGACACAACACCCGGACAACGACGTTTTCGCAATCCCGAAAGCGGTTCAGTGTCATCTATTGTTGGTTCCTATAAATCGATTGTAAGCAAAAAAGCAAGATTGTTATTTCACAGCGAGTTTGCGTGGCAACCACGGTTTTATGATCACATTGTGCGAGACCCAGAATCATTTGAAAACATTCAAAATTATATAATCAATAATCCATCCAAATGGGCACAGGATAAATTTTACGGAGTCTCGTAGAGACAAGGCATTGCCTTGTCTTGTCACGATTCGTTTTATGTCGCAGAAAAAGCACGACGGTATGTCTTCGGCGATCTTGTTGAATGTCTAAAAAGACAAGGCAGTGCCTTGTCTCTACTGGAGTGCCGCGCTTAACGCAGCAACGTTTTTCTTTTCACTGCCAATGAAAATCTTGTCATTCAAAATCACCACCGGTCTTTTCAGGAAAGTATATTCTTCAAGAATCAATTTTTTGTAATCGTCTTCCGTCAGCTGTTTATCCTTCAATCCCAACTCTTTATATTTCATAGCACGTCGACTGAAAAGCGCTTCGTAAGTGCCAGCCATCTTCTTCATCTGTTCAAGTTGTGCAGTTGTGATTTTTTCTGTTTTGATGTCCTGCATTTCGAGACCCTTTTTGTCAATACCCGTTTCTTTAATGATCGCCTGACAAGTGGTGCAAGTGCCGAGATGATAGATCTTTTTCATGGGCGCAAGATAGGGAGTTAGTTGAAAGTTGAAAATTGAAAGTTGAAAATGGAGAGTTCTTCGTGGTGCAAGTTTTTTAAATTATTTGAACATGCACGTGGCCGAAATCTTAATCCGCCTTTTTTTGCTTTCAGTCCTCCATTTTCAACTTTCAACTTTCAATTTTCCATTACTCACAGCTTCTTCCTTTAACCGGTTTATTCTGCCACTCTAAATTGAGTGAATCGAATTGCAGGTTTTGTTCTTCCGAAGCAGTTGTTGCAGAAAGTGTTTGCAAATCGGGCTGACCGGCATTGACCCACGCCGTATACCAGAAAGAAGCGACAGCAAAAATTGCATCACGCATGCGCCTCTCTACCATGCCGTTCAGAAGGCGATCATAGGCTTTGGTATAGAGAGAAGAATATTGTTTTACCAGCACATTGTTGCGTTGCTCGAAAGCGAATTTCTGATCTTCATTGATGGTTTTCGAAAGCTCTTTTTCGGCACGCAAAACCGTATCTGCCGCTGCGGCACTTTCGAGTACACGCTTCCAGATAAAATCTCCGGGGTTGTCGATGTATGTTGCCTTTCCCACAAAAAAATCCCATTCCTTATCTGCAAGTAATTCAGGCACGCGGCTTTCCCAAAAGCCGTGTATACCTTGTTGATTGCTCAGTTGACCGTTGTGATTCATGCTTGCATGTAAGGGCACATGCGCATCAGCAATGTAGTGGCCAAGCTCAGCGGACAATTTCAAAATACGTTGTTCGTCTTTTTCCTTAAACGCCTTTGTGAGCCGGCTCAGCATAATTTGCACGTGCCAGGGAACAATTCCATAGCTGGAGATGGTATCTAAAGAATATTTTGCAACCGCGCTGTCCCATTTGCGGGGCAATTCATTAAAAGGATAGCGGCCGTAGTAATCAATGTCGATGTAATGTCGCGGGCCTTCGTCGGCTACCATGTAGCGTCGCTTGTCGGGATCAACTGCGTGTTTGGTAATGTAGTCAATATGCGGCTTGTAGAATGCCATCATTTGTGGTGGCAATAAGAACACCGCATAGTTGTTGATCTTTTGATGACCAAAAAATCCCCAGCAGAAAACAGTTTTAGAAATCGAAAGTAAAAGCGCGACAGTAATTGTTTTTTTCAGCATTAAATTGAATGATGTCCGTGATGATGATGGTGCGAATCTTCCACTTCCGCAACGCCTCCGGATATCACATACTTCATGGTATGTGCGGGACTTATGCCTTCCACAATTTTTACTTTGGAAGAAGGAACAAGATACATGGCGCCGGCAAGTGAGTAAGAAAATGGTATATACACGGTTACATAATCATGAAGACCAAACTCTGAAGCGTCTTCGTTGGTAACAAAACCAATTTGGTAAATATCGTTATTGTAAAGAGATACCAGCACAGATTTGTTGAATTTTCTTTTGTTGCCTGCAAACGCCTCAAAGAAATCTTTTACTGAAGAATAAATGAACTTTATGCCTGGTGTACGTTCCAGCCAATCATCAAACACACTAAAAATGCCCTTTGTTATAAAATTGGTGCTTAGCAATCCAATTACAATAAGTGCGACTATAATGATAACAAAGCCGAGCCCATAGTTGTGCGTGGTGATGTTGCCCTGCTCGTCCGTTCTGGTAAAAATAGGCAACAGGTTATCTATGGAAGATACAAACCAATAGATCAGGTAAAAGGTAATAGCAATAGGAGCTACAACCAAAACGCCTTGCAGAAAATATTTTAATATGCTTGACCATTTAAAAGACTTACGGCCGGCAGATGAAGTGTTGTTCATAAACAAAAATTTAACGAAAAACCTCTTTCGCAAACGTACTAAATGAATAGCGAATCATTCAAAGTTAATGGCAGGCAAACATTGTGTAAATTAAATAATCATTGCGAGATTGGGTTCAATTTGAAAATTTGAGGATTTGAAAATTTGAAAATGCTTTAAGTACGTCCTTTGCGAGTTAATTTATAAAATGAATGATTGGTCAGAAAGAATTTTCAAATTTTCAAATTCTCAAATTTTCAAATTGGGCTGCTTTAAATTTGTTCATGCAAATTCAGGAAACACAACAGGGCGATTATCTGATCTCCACCGATAAATCAAAACTTGACATCGTGTTTTCACCACTTTTTAAGCACGGAGTCCTATTGGGCAAAAAATATTCCAATTGATCTGGTAAAAAAATCAGTTGAAGGTTCGTTGTGTTTTGGACTATATCATAACGGAAAACAGATTGGATTTGCCAGAATGATTACAGATGGCGCAACATTTGGTTATTTGTGTGATGTTTTTATAGATACTACATATCGCGGAAAGGGGTTGTCCAAATGGCTGATGCAAACCTTATTGCAGCATCCCGATTTGCAGGGCCTCAGAAGAATTTCTCTCGCCACAAAAGACGCCCATGGCCTGTATGAACAGGTTGGATTTAAACCGTTGAACGATGCCGACAGATTCATGCAAATAAAGCGTGAAAATCCCTACACCGGCTAAATTTCTACCTGAGAGAAATTTTATATATTTTTTTGCAAAATATTTTTTAACTGACGAACCGAGCATTTCGTCGTACCAACTCCATCAAATACAGGTCAACTCCTGAAATCCCCTGCCAGCCATAGTCTTGCGTACTTATAGAGTGTTTGGAGCAGACCGGAAAGCGCTGTAAAATTGCAGAACTTTTCAAATTCCAGCTATGATCGGTCAGTCGTTACAAAAGAAGTTCGAGCATTTGTGGCACCTGGTAGGTAATACGCCAATGCTTGAAGTGCAATACAGATACAAAGGGAAGGAAAACTCCCTTTTTGTGAAGTGTGAGCACTATAACCTTACAGGAAGCATTAAGGATAGAATGGCATTGTACATTCTGCAGAAGGCGTATGAACTCGGTCATATTAAGTCTGGCGATCTTATTGTAGAAGCAACGAGCGGTAATACCGGTATTGCATTTAGCGCCATCGGTAAAGCGCTTGGTCATAAAGTGCAAATCATAATGCCCAACTGGCTGAGTAAGGAAAGAATGGATATAATCGCCAGCCTGGGTGCGGGCATTACATTGATCAGTAAAGAGGAGGGCGGTTTTTTGGGAAGCATTGCCCTTTCGCAAAAAATGGCGAATGAAGATCCCAATATTTTCCTGCCGCGTCAGTTTGAAAACATTTACAACGCTGAAGCGCACGAAAAAACAACGGGCCGCGAAATTTGGATGCAACTACAAAGCATCGATGTAACGCCCGATGCATTTGTGGCCGGTGTGGGAACTGGCGGAACGGTGATGGGCGTAGGAAACTATTTAATCCAGCGTAATTCGAACATAAAAATACACCCCCTGGAGCCTGCAGAATCTCCCACTCTTACAACGGGTTATAAAGTGGGGGCACACCGTATTCAGGGTATATCCGACGAGTTTATTCCGGAAATTGTAAAGCTGGATAAACTGGACAAAGTGGTTCAGGCCTCAGACGGAGATTCTATTCTGATGGCGCAAAAGCTGGCGAGCCAGTTAGGACTTGCGGTGGGTATTTCATCCGGCGCAAACATTATCGGGGCCATTAAGCTGCAGGAAGAAATGGGTGATGACGCGAAAGTGGTTACCATTTTAAGTGACAGCAATAAAAAATATCTAAGTACAGACCTTATGAAAGACGAACCGGTTCGCGACGGCTACTATTCGCCGCAAGTCGAGTTTGTCGATTTCAAACCTATCAATCGCTTGTACAACGGTGTAAACGCCGTTCTTCAATAAATCTGTTTTCTCATGTGTTATAGCGGGGGCAATTCTTTGTTCCTGCTTTTTTTTGTTAATAACTGAATGACTGAATAACTGAGTAACTGAATAACTGAATAACTGAGTTTGAAGGTCGATTTCTCTTCAGTTATTCAGTTACTCAGTTATTCAGTTAATTTTACTCCACAATAGCACCACACATGTCCACTCTCACATTTACTGTCATACAGACGCAACTACACTGGGAAGATAAAGCCGCAAACCTGCAAATGCTGGAAGAAAAGATCAATGGCATTAAAGAGAAAACGGAGGTGGTTATTCTTCCGGAAATGTTCAGCACAGGATTTAGCATGCAGCCCGAAAAGCTGGCGGAAACAATGGACGGCGAAACCATAGCATGGATGAAACGGATAGCGGCACAAAAGCGGATTATCCTCACAGGAAGCTTTATTGCCAAAGAGGGAGAGGATTACTACAACCGCCTGGTGTGGATGCTGCCAACGGGACAATATGGCATTTACAACAAGCGCCATCTCTTTGCATATGCGGGCGAAGATGCGCATTATGCGGCTGGCAAAAAAAGGCTTATTGCTTCTGTCAAAGGCTGGAAAATCAACCTGCAGGTTTGCTATGACCTGCGGTTTCCCCTGTGGGCCAGACAACAACAAACGGAAGAAGGCGCGGAATATGATGTGCTGATCTATGTGGCAAACTGGCCCGAACGCAGGCACCATGCATGGAAGACTTTGCTGCAGGCAAGAGCCATAGAAAACCAGTCGTTCGTGATTGGCGTAAACAGGGTGGGCAATGATGGAAACGGTATTTACCATAGTGGCGACAGCATGATCATAGATCCACTGGGCGAAATTTTATACCACAAGGTTCATGATGAAGATGTTTTCACCATAACATTGCAAAAGAAAACCATTGACGAGATACGAGCCAAATTGCCGTTTTTAAAAGATGCCGATTCCTTTATGCTGCTTGGCCAGGATTGGGCGGCCGATGGAGATGGACAATAGTTGAATAACTGAATAATTGAATAATTGAATGGTCCAAAAGCGAAAGTCACTTGAATATTCAACCAATCAATGATTCAGTAATTCAATGATTCAATAACTCGATCATTTTTATAAACTCTTATCAATGATAAATTTCAAGAACTTCCTCAACGAAGAACAGGATCCCAAAGCAGTGGAAAAGATTTCGGAAAGATTGGACAGCATGCTGATGAACAGTGAAGAGGTGCATTACATCGCTATTCAAAAGAAGCCTGCTATAAATCTTACACCGGATTGCCTGGTTCTTACCAATAAACGAATTATTATTTTCAGGCCGAAAAATCTTGGGCTGGCAATGGACCTCGAAGATTATATCTGGAGGGATGTTTTAAGCTGCCATCTAAAAGAGAATATCTGGGGTTCTGAGTTTACCATACAAACAATTGACGGCACGGTTAACAAAATAGATTTTCTGCCGAAGGCACAAGCCAGAAAATTATACACCATGGCGCAAGAGCAGGAAGAGATCCAAAAGGAGGTGCGCCGCCAGCGGGACCTTGAGGAAAAAAGAGCGGGCGCCGGAAGGCTGGTGGTTTCTGGGCCGACAGGTCAATCGCAAACAAATACAGAGCAAAAACAACAGGACGATCCTGTGGCTGTTTTACAAAAACTGAAAACGCTGCTGGATAATCAACTCATTTCACAGGAAGAATATGATGCAAAGAAAGCGGAAGTGCTTTCGAGAATGTAGGAAGAGAAAGAACGCAGATTTTCATGATTGTCATGATTTTTTATGATATATCGATTGATTAGCGAAGAGGCTTCGACAAGCTCAGCCTGACAGTCCGTTCGCGCTGTCAGGCTGAGCTTGTCGAAGCCTCTTCAATTATATGCTAGTCACCAATAAGTCTTAACCAAAAGACACTGAGCGCCCTCTCAAAAATCCTAAAAAATCATGACAATCATGACAATCTGCGTTCCTGTTCTTATTGGAAATCATCTTCTGCCGCCCTTTTCAAAATTTCTTTCTCTTCATCTGTAAGGAAGTGATAACCCTGCTGGTTGATCTTATCTAAAATGCTGTCGATTCTGCTTTGTGTAAGATTTGACTTTTTTTTGAAAGGGCTTTTGCCTTGCAGATTATAGAAAAACTCGTCTTTTGTTTTTGTCTTTTTAGGTTTGTCGGGATTAAACAGGTTGCCGAACCAATCAAAAAATCCGTTGATGGGATCGCTCCAATCCTTTCCTCTGCGCAGGCTGTAAATAAAAAGAAACCCTACTGCAGCCGCTGCAATATGTGCCACATAGATCGCGGGATTATTGCCCGGAATGCCGGCAAAATCAATAATGACAAATAACACCATCAGTATCCACAAAGGAATACCGCCGTTGATCATCGGGAAGAGTCTGTAATCCGGAGATACCGTCGTCGTAGCAATTGCCACGGCCATTACCGCCGCATTTGAACCAATCAATGTAGAATTGTCCAAACCCGGATGCAATCTTGGAATGAGGTTATAAGCGATCATATAAAAAAGACCTCCGACGAAGCCACCGTATAGGAAAACGGGGATCAACTTTCTGTTGCCGGCCAGGTCCTGTAAAATGTAGCCAAACGCCCAAAGCCACAGCAGGTTCCCGATCATATGGAAAACGCCCTGAAATCCCTGGAAGAAGCTTTCGTGAACAAACATGTGGGTAATCAGCGTCCACGGCCGGCTTCCCAGTTTGCTGAAATCAGCCGGTAGCACGAACCAGTTAAACACATTTTTGATATATGCCTGGGTGTCCAGTTCGCTCATTATATAAATAACATAAATGAAGTTGAGCAAAACAAAACTGATAGTAATGAGCACTATTAAGTTTACAAGTGCATTTCCATCAGAACCCATAAAAATTTTCCTTCTGCTTTTTTCTTCTGCCACACTCATAGTATTTGTATTTATTACGGATTTAAACAAAAAGATCGTACCCCGGTCAGGGTCAGGTCCCTACTATTAATAAAACGTTTTTCGATTCATTTTGTTCCCTAAAAACACCAAAAGAAATCCTGCTGCGGCACCACCAAGATGCGCCCAGTGTCCCACGTTATCGCCCTGCGAAGGAGAAATAACACCGAAAAGATCAATGGCCATGAAGGCCGGTATTACAAACTTTGCCTTAATGGGTACTGGGATAAAAAAAACATACAGTGGCGTATTTGGAAAAAGGTACACAAACGCTGCCATTAAACCCATAATAGCCCCTGAGGCACCAACTGCAGAACCATTAGAAAATGCAAGCTGGGTTAATCCAGCCAGTATTCCGCAAATCACGTAAAAATTGAAAAATTTCTTTGCCCCCCAGTGGTATTCAAGGATGCTTCCAAACATCCATAAAGTAAACATGTTAAAAAGTAGATGCGTGAAATTGGCATGTAAAAACATATAGGTAACGAGCTGCCATATTTTGAAATGTGCATCGCCTAAATCAGTCTGGTGGATTGACCACAGAGCGCCATATTGTGTCACCACATCCCATGGTAATTTCACGTATTCGCCATCAACCATTACTATAGGATGAGGTAGCGGCATGAGATATTGAGCCAGAAAAACCAAAATATTCGCTATCAACAAATTCTTTACTATCGGCGGTATATTCCTAAAATTCATAAGTCCTATTTTGCTTGAAATTAATATTATCTACCCATAAGCCGACAACCGGTTATCGAATGTTCACTAAAATTTACAAAGCGTTATTGCGCAACATAAGTTGAACCACATTCTCAATATGGTGCGTATGCGGAAACATGTCCACCGGCTGAATTTTAGTTACTTCGTACTTTTCATCCAGCAGGTTCAGGTCGCGGGCTTGAGTAGCCGGATTACAACTAACATACACCACCGTCGGCGCTTCCATGTCCAATATTTTTCTTACCAGCTTTTCATGCATGCCTGCGCGGGGAGGGTCGGTTATGATCACATCGGGCTTGCCGTGCTGGCTGAAGAAATTGTCATCACACACATCTATCACATCTCCCGCAAAAAAAGAAGCGTGCTCAATATTGTTCAGTTTGGCGTTTTCTTTCGCATCCTCAATCGCATCTGCAATTACTTCCACGCCAATTATCTTTTTCGCTTTTTTACTCACAAAAATCCCAATGCTACCGGTTCCGCAATACAGGTCATACACCACCTCGTTTCCGGTAAGCTCTGCAAAGTCGCGTGTGATCTGGTAAAGCTTCTCGCCTTGTTTGGTATTCGTTTGGAAGAAGGATTTGGGACTGATCTTAAACTGAAAATCTTCCAGTTTTTCCAGGATAAACCCTTTGCCAAAATAAGTTTGCGGGGAAAGATCATATATGCTGTCATTCCATTTTGGATTAATGGTATACAACAGTGTGGTGATCGATGGAACTGTTGCCAGTAGATGATCGAAAAGCTTTTTCCTTTGCTTTTCATCTTCGTAGCCAAAGCACACATTCACCATCACTTCACCGGTGGTACAAATGCGAACAATAAGGTTGCGCAGCCAACCTTCATGGTTTTTGATATCGTAAAAAGTGTAGCCGTTTTGTAAAGCAAAGGTCCGAACAGTGTTGCGAATGGCATTTTGCGGTTCCTCCATCAGGTGGCAGGTATTGATGTCAATTACCTTGTCGAATATCCTTGGAACGTGGAAACCCACCGCATTTTCCTGGGGAATGGCTTCTTCTTTCCTGATTTCGTTTGGCAACAAATAACGTCTGTTGCTGAAAGTAAACTCAAGTTTATTGCGGTAATATCTTGTCTCATCACAACCAGCTATTGGCATAATCTCAGGCAGCGTTACCTTTCCTATTCTGCGGAGATTTTGCGCTACTTCATTTTGTTTGAACTGTAATTGCATTTCGTAGGGCAACATTTGCCACTTGCAACCACCACAAACGCCAAAATGCTCGCAAAAGGGAGCCACGCGATCTTTTGAAAACTCGTGAAATCTTACGGCCCGGCCTTCGCCCCAGTCTTTCTTGCTTTTGGTGAGCTGCACATCCACGACATCTCCCGGCACGGCGCCCTCTATAAAAATTACTTTACCATCCAATTTGCTAAGCGATTTGCCCTCAGCAGCGTAATCCTGTACGGTTACATTGCTTAGCATGATATTCTTCTTTTTTCGCATTCGGCAAAAGTACTAAGTTGTAGGTTATGAGTTATAAGTTGAGGTGTTTGAGTTTTAAGTTGTTGGTTAATAAAGTGACGGAACTCGCAGATCGAAAGCTCAGAACTTATTTTTACTAGTCAATGTCGTTTCCATAAGAGCGTCTAATAACACTGTTTCTGTTTTATCAAGGCTTCGACAAGCTCAGCCTGACACTCCGCTTTCGGTGTCAGGCTGAGCTTGTCGAAGCCTTCTTGCTAAGGAAACGAGATTGATTTACTAGTTAATACCTGCCTTAAGGTTGCACGTCGGAGGGTATAACTGCCTTGTTGCCAGCCCTTTTCGACCATGGTTTCCTCATTGCGGGCTTTTCGATCAGCAAATAAAATACTGCTCCGGCTACCGAAGCAGGAACAAGAAAAATAACAGAATAAACAAGAAGATTGAGCGTAAAATGTCCCCCGAAGAATGGATAATGAATGAAACGCCCAACAACAGAAATTACCGCATAATGGGTAAGATAAAGGCTGTAACACATGCCGCCAATTGTAGCAATGTATTTGTTTGCAAAGAACCGGTAGCCTGTCTTGTCTATTATAATGAGGGCAAGAATTACGTATAACTTGATGGGATTGGATTGCGCACTGTTAAAGCCATGGGCACGGTAACCAAAGAGAAAAAACAAGAAAAGTAAACCGACGAGTAAAAATGGTTTTATTTTGGTTGGTATAAAGGCGAGAGGTTTTTCGTTGAGTACAACATGTTCGGCCACCATAATACCGGCCATAAAATAGGGAATATTTATGGGAAGGAACCTGTAGTTGGACAGGATGCCGGCACCCAAAAAAGGAACAATAATGATCACTGAGAACATGATCAACCTCCGGTACAGCGTGGGTAATTTGTACAAGAGGTACAATACAAAAGGCAGCGAAATGTAAAACATCATTTCAACTTCCAGTGTCCACGCAACGGGCAGAACAACCGGGTTTGTATGCGGGTAAAAAATATGATGCACATAAAATACAGACGCCGCAAAATGAGGAAGCAGATCCCGGAAAGTGAATTTATTCAACACCCATACCAGTACAACAAATGAAAGTATCAAACTAATGATGTAAGGGGGTTCCAATCTTGTTAATCTTCGCAGGAAATACTTTTTGAGAGAGGGCGGACTTTGTTTCGTAAACTTTGCTTTTAAAAAAGGCAAGCTCAAAATATAGCCGCTCAAAGCGAAAAAAGGAAAAACGCCCAGTGCGCCATTTACCAATACGTTCAACAGCGGAGAAAATGTAGAAACATCCCGCGGTGTTATAAAGGTCTGCACATACATTGTCACATGACACAACATTACCATTACAATAGACAGAAAGCGAATACCATCAATTTCCGGATAGTAAGCACCACTGCTGGTAATTCTTTTGAAACGATTTAACTGTTGATTTGATAACATTGTGTTTAAATAACCTTCAAATAATTGCAAAATAAGCAATTGCAGGTTTCCTCCATTGGTGTATTTGTGGGCATATTTTTGTCAAAGGGAGCTTATTTCTATTAATTTAGCTTTCCTAAATACAGTCCTTAATTTTAAATATGAAAGCTTTTTCACTTTTTTTACTGGCATGTACCCTGTGTATTTCATCCTTTGCACAAAATGGTTATGCCATCAACATTACAATGAAACCGTACAAGAACGAATATGTGTACCTCGGTTATCATTACGGAAAGATCAAGGCGCTTGCAGACAGTGTGAAACTGGATGCCAACTGCAAGGGCGTTTTTAAAGGAAAAGAAAAATTGCAGGGGGGTATTTATTTTGTTGTGTCGCCCAGCAAACAGATATTGTTTGAACTGCTGATCGATAAACAACAGAACTTTTCTATTTCGGCAGATTCCACCGCGCCGGACAAAGCCGTTTTTACAAATTCTCCCGATAATACCCAGTTTCAAAGTTATTCACAAACGCTTAATAAAATAGGCTCCGAGATGAATACCTTGAGAAGCAACTTAGCCAAAGCAAACAGCAAGGCAGACTCTGCAAAGATCCAGGACGAATGGCAGAAGGCAAATGGCCGCATGCAGGCATACAGAAACGATGTAGAAGCGAAGAGCCCAAACTCTTTTCTCGCGGCCTTGCTGAGAGCAATGAAGGAGCCAAGAATTCCTGAGGCATCCAAAATGCCGGGTGGAAAATATGATTCTCTTTACGCCTATAATTTTTACAAATCACACTACTGGGATGGCGTTTCTTTTGCGGACGAGCGCCTCATACGCACACCGGAGCAAATTTTTGAAGGCAAGCTTAACAAGTATTATGAAAACCTGGTGCCGCCCGTGTCAGATTCCATCATAAAAGAAGTTGATAAAATGCTGGGGGCGACCAACGGCAACAAAGAAATGTTCAAATACCTGCTTACGCATTTCATACAGGATTACATCAATCCTAAATACATGGGTCTTGACGCAGTATATGTGCATTTGTTTGAAAAATACATCAACAATAATCCAAAGGTTGACTGGTTCACAGACAAGTATCAAAAATACATGAGCGACAGGGCCTACAGCCTGATGGCAAATTTGATCGGCCTTCCGGCGCAGGATCTGTTAATGACGGATACTTCGGGCAAAGTGCAGACGCTGTACGAAGTAAAGGCTGACTACACGGTTATTTGCTTTTGGGATCCTACCTGCAGCCATTGTAAAGAAATGGTGCCTAAGCTGGACTCCATGTACCAGAACAAATGGAAGAAGGAAGGCGTTAAAGTATTTGGTGTGATGGTAGACGGCGGTAAGGCTGCATGGTTAAATTATATCCATGAAAACAATTTGAAAGACTGGATCCACGCATATGAAACCGACGAACAGAAAGATGAAGTGAGCAAAGCCGGAAAACCAAGCTACAAACAGCTGTATGATGTTTTCCAAACGCCTGTGCTTTATCTGCTGGATAAAGACAAACGCATTATTGCAAAAAAGCTAACCTACGACCAGGTAGAAGAAGTTCTGCAACTGAAGCTTAAAAAACAATAAACTCAATTCGACGTTTGCATAACGGTTTTTTGACACGGTGATTTCAAAACTGTGCTTTATTTGAAAATTTGAAAATATGAGAATTTGAAAATGCTTTCTGCGCAATTCTTTAATGTTTGAAATAACGCTCCAAATGTTCGAGCGTTAACGATAAAATCAGAAAGACGAGCCTAAAGAATTTTCAAATTTTCAAATCCTCAAATTTTCAAATTGAAATGCGTCATTAACTTTAACCTTATATCGATATGAAAGTAACACCAGGAACCTTAATTGTAGCCCTTTCTTTAATGGTTGCACAAAATAGTTTTGGTCAAGCTTTATTCACTTACGGAAAATATCCTGTAACAAAGAACGAGTTCGTAACCGCATTCAATAAAAACAACGTTGCCGGAACCCGTGATGAGAAGGCGTTTCGCAACTACCTGGAACTGTATACAAGATATAAGCTGAAAGTGCAGGCGGCATACGACCAAAAGCTTGACACGCTTAGCTCGCAAAAAGCAGAGCTGGACAACTTTAGAACACAGGTGGCAGGAAATTACCTGGTGGATGATGAAGCGATACAAGCACTGGTGGACCAGGCATTTGACAGGAGCCAGAAAGACATTCACCTTGCGCACATTTTTATTCGTTTTAATAGTCCGACAGACACGGCCGATGCATATAAACTTGCCACCGCGGCCTACAAAGAGTTGCAATCCGGGAAAGATTTTGGCACCGTTGCAGGCACCTATTCCAACGATCCCGGCGTGGCTGCAAACAAAGGCGACGCAGGCTATATCACGGTTTTTACATTGCCGTATAACCTGGAGGACCTTGCATACTCACTCAAGCCAGGGAGCTTTTCAAAGCCATTGAAAGGCAAACAGGGGTATCACATTTTTAAAAATCTGGGTGAAAGAAAAGCAGTAGGTGAAATTTCTGTTGCACAAATTTTACTGGCAACTCCTGTACGACCTACATCTGAACAACTTTCTAAACAGCAGTTTACGATAGATTCAATTTATGCAGCGGCCGCAATGGGCGCCTCTTTCGATTCGCTCGCATTGCAATACAGCAACGACAACCAAAGCTATAAAGTTGGCGGACAATTACCTGAATTCGGCGTTGGCAGGTACGATCCATTTTTCGAAGAAAAAGCTTTTTCGTTATCGAGGAATGGAGAAATAACAAAGCCGTTCGTGACTTCGTACGGTTATCATATTTTGAAGAGACTTTCTGCTCATCCGGTTCCTGCAACGAAAACACCTGCTTACATGGCAGAGTTAAAACAGAAAGTGGCAAGTGATACCAGAATGCAGGTCGCGTCAATATCGATGATGCAAAAGATTTTGGTTCGCATCGGGTATAAACGTGCGGCGGTTAACAAAGCGCATTTATGGGCCTGTGCAGACAGCGTACTTAAAGGAAGCAATTTGCCCCAATATGCCGACCTCAATTCCAAGACTGTGTTGTTCTCTTTCGATAAAAGAAAATATACATTAAACGATTGGAAAAATTATTTGCAAGCCATCAGGAATGTTAGCGAACTGGTGACCGGAAAGTCGAAAGAAGAGTTGTTGCAAGCTTATGTAGATGCTAGCGCTGAGCAATATTACCGCAACAATCTTGAGCGTTACAATAATGCCTTTGCACATCAACTGGAAGAATTTAAAAATGGCAATTTGTTGTTTGAATGCATGCAAAGAAACGTTTGGACAAAAGCAAATGACGACACTGCGGGATTAAGAAAATATTACCATAACAATTATAACAGGTATTGGTGGCAACCGGGTGCTGATGCTGTATTTTTCAGCAGTAACGACGAAAAAACGATTAGCGAACTGTACAAAAAAGTAGATGCGGATAAAAACAACTGGCGCAGCATTGCAAAGGAATATGAGAACATTGTACAGGCAGATTCCGGACGATTTGAATACAACCAGTTCCCCATCAGCGGCGCAGATAAGCTGGGCGAAGAATTTGTAACTGCTCCTATCAAAAACGCATCAGACAATAGTTATACCTTCTTGTACCTGATCAAAAAACACGGCTCAAAGGAGCATCGCAACTTCGAAGATGCCCGCGGATTTGCCTTAAATGACTATCAAAATTATTTGGAAGAAGAATGGATCATTTCATTGAAGAAGAAATATCCGGTGAAGGTGAATGAGGCGATGTTGCAGTCTTTGTGGAAATAAAATAATTTGCAAAACGCTTAATGCAAAACGCCTAACGCAGGTCTCCTGCGTTAGGCGTTTTGCATTAAGCATTTCGCTCAGTTATTGTCTTCTCAATACAATTTTTTCAAGATCCAACTGTCCTGTTTTTATATTGATATTCGTTATTGTGGTATCACGATATCCGTTCGATGCATTTACGTTAAGAGAGTACGTTCCTGGTTGCAACCCTCTTACAAGGAAGCGACCATCGCGGTTAGGAAGCGCATATGCAGTGTCCTTGCTATTATAAACACTAATCACTGGGAATGCAGCCATTGGACTTACAACGCCACCCACAGCACCCGTCGTTGACTTAACAAACACGTGAATAACGGGCCTCAGGAAAAAGTCATTGCCTATTACAACTATCGATCTCGCCACGTCAAAGTCAAGCCACAAGCGGGACTTGTTCCTTTCATATCTTTCCCACTCATTTCCTGTAAGCGTTAAGTAAATGTAAGGCTCGGTGAGTTTAGTAAGGTGAAGCGGATATTTCACGCTGTCTTTAATAAGGCTGTTGTTCGTTCCCAATTCAATTTTAACCAAAACGACTTTTCCATTAATAACATTTCCCTGAGCTAAAAGAGTGTCTGTTCCGTTTCTCAAAGAGAGGAGATCATACACGCCAGGCTTTATTGCCAGCGTTTCCCAGGTCTGGCAGCCATTTGCAATGCCCTGCCATAGCGAGGAATTGCCACACGTGTCCACAAGCACCTGCACAGATTTAATGTCCACAGAAACATTGTCAAAGAAGCCGGGACCATCCGTTAGAAATAGTGATAAGTTTTGTTTGCCGTTAGGCACTGTTTGATCGCTGCTGCCGTCATTGTTTTTAGAACAGGCGATAAAAATTAGAGAGAGAATGCCTATACATAAGGCGGCGCGGAAAATGGTCTGTTTTTTCATAAATGAATATTTGAGGTACTAAATTGTTAAATCCGTTAACGGTTCTAGAGACCGGGTAGTAAGAGAGAAGTTTAACGGGCGGGTAATATTTCTTTGTAAACGAGTTGTTATTACAGATCAATTGTAGTGCCAATATTAAATCGTTGTTGAAACGACGTTTATACAAGCACGTCAGGGCCAATGGATTTTGAATGCGTAAAACTACGCGAAATGCAAAGCCCGATTTTGTAAGTAATATAAAGTCGCGCTATTAAGTATTAAAAACAATAATTATTTTATGTGCAAATGCTGCATATGAATGATGTTATCCCGACAAAAAAAAATTCTTATTTACCTGTTAAGACCATTGCATGGGCGGGGTTGTTAGTAGGTGCTTTAGATATCCTTGCTGCGATCGTCAATTTTAAAATTGCCACGGGCAAAGATCCGGTTCTTATTTTCCAGTATATCGCCAGTGCAGTTTTTGGCAAGGATGCTTACAGCGGCAGTTCTCTAATGCCCATACTTGGCCTGATATTTCATTTCATCATTGCCTATATTTTTACCGTTATTTTCTTCGTCATTTTTCCCAAAATGAAGTTGTTTAAATATAACGCAGTTCTCATAGGTATTGCATACGGTATTTTAATCTGGATTGCGATGAATGTAATCGTAGTTCCATTAAGTAAGATTGGAAAGTTCAGTTTTAAACCTTCCGGCGTGCTTTTGCAGGCATCTATTTTAATCGTAATGATAGGCATTCCCTTGTCTTTAATATGTAAACGCTATTATGTAAAAAGAGCATCCATTTCCAACTAAACTTTCATTAAATACAGTTGCGTTCGAGACCACGTTATATTGATTATTCAAAAGGGGCATTGCCTTTGTTTATAAGGGTGAATGTTTTTTTTGTCATCGATGCAACATTACTTTTTCAAACTTCATCTTTGCACTATGCGATAGCTAGTTTCAGTATTGGACTAACGCTATAACCTACACGCACTTGCACAAAGTGTTCTGCCATTTATTTACCTGAAGCATTTTTTTAATCAATCATTTCTTTATGAAGAAAAAATTATTGCTGCTGTTAGGCAGTGTTTGTGTATTCTCGTTTATGTCTCAGGCTCAGAAAACCGGCCGTTATACTGTTTATGGTGGTGTGCTGGGAGGTGGTAATTATTCGCATTATTTCTTTTGTAACAAACAAAGTGACTTTGATAACGCTTACAGATTCGGATGGAACGCGGGTCTTTACTTTGGTGTTCCGGTAACAAAAACTTTTTCCATTGAACCGCAGGTAATGTTCAATAGAGTGGGGGGGCAGTTTTTGTATAAGGACAAAGTTGCAAATCCGTTTAACGACGATTATAGAGCAGATTATATCTCGGCTCCTGTTTTATTCAAATTCAATATCGGAAGAAACTTTGACGTTTTCGCGGGCCCTCAATTCGATTTCTTAATGAAGGCGAAGGAAGTCAACTTTGGGGAAGATGCAAAAGACTATATGAAAAGCACCGATATCGCTGCAACAGGTGGCTTTGAAGTGTTCCCAAGGAACAGAGTTACATTCTACGGCCGATACTATCATGGGTTCCAGAATGTTGCTGATGGTAGAACTCCTGCATTTTACAATGAAGGGTTTCAAGCAGGCTTAAAGATCAAACTTTTTGGAAAACAAGTTAAAGCAGCTCCAATGGTAGTGCCTGTGCCAACTAAACCGATGGCTGTTGATGGCGACGGTGGTGGCGATGGCGTTCCAGATAGCAAGGATAAATGTCCAAACATCGCCGGTCTTGCGAAATACAATGGCTGCCCAATTCCTGATTCAGACAACGACGGCGTTAACGACGAAGAAGACAAATGCCCTAATACTCCAGGCATTGCCAAATACCACGGCTGTCCTGTTCCTGACTCAGATAATGATGGTGTAAATGATGATGAAGATAAATGCCCTACTATTCCGGGCGTTGCCAGATATCATGGTTGCCCGATCCCTGACACTGACAACGATGGCATTAATGATGAAGAAGATAAATGCCCTTCTATAGCAGGAAGAAGGGAGAACAACGGTTGTCCTGAAATTAAAAAAGAGACAATGGCTAAAGTGCAAAAAGCTGCGAACAACATCTTCTTCCAAACTGGCAAAGCAATGATTCTTGCAAAGTCAAATGCCCAGCTAAACGAAGTGGTGAAAGTGCTAAACGCAGATCCATCACTTTATCTTGACATAAAAGGACACACTGACAATGTTGGTAAATCGGAAGCCAATCAAAAACTTTCCCAGCAAAGAGCAGATGCGGTAAAAGCATACATGGTGAAGAAAGGAATCAGCGAAGATCGCTTAACGTCTTCAGGTTATGGCGATTCTCATCCGATAGCGCCGAACACAACCGGAGCAGGTCGTCAAAAGAACAGACGAGTGGAAATGATCTTGCAGAACTATAAATAATGACTTTCCAGTTAAACCAAGAGAGCAAGCAGGCCACCGGATTTCCGGTGGCCTTTGTTCAAACCGAAAGTCTGCTGACGAAATCAGTCGCGACTTGCACATCCCCTCCCTGGAGGGACAGGGGTAGGTCACATTTGGTCTTAAATGAAACTCACTATGAAAAGAAGAATAATTCACCCTTACAATCCCTACCTCAAAGAGCTCGCAAAGAAATTGCGATCATCCATGACATTCTCGGAGGTAAAACTCTGGAATGTTATAAAAAACAAGAAAATGCTGGGGTATGATTTTGATCGACAAAGACCCATTAAAAATTATATCGTTGATTTTTTTTGTAAGGATCTGCAACTGGCACTTGAAGTAGATGGAATTACTCACATTACTGAAGAAGCGGTTTTGAAAGATAAAAAGAGACAAAAAGAAATTGAAGAACTGGGAATTTCCTTTTTGAGATTCAATGCATGGACATCGTACATAATACAAAGAACGCACAACGAACTATTGAGAACTGGATATTAGAATATGAAGAAAGAAACGGGGTAGACGATGGGATACTTCGAAAGCGTGGAATGCTTTAACCCACCCCCTGCCCCTCCCAGGAGGGGATGTGCGGCATTCATTACTAAAGGTGGCAGGACTAACCACTTAGAATCATCACAATCATAAATATCTGCCAGCCCGACTAAAGTCATTCAGATGGCGTTTCCCGCCTCATAACGTTAAATTCATTCCCCCCGGGTTGACATCCATGTTTCAATGTTGTATCTTGATGCTCTTCCGTTCAAGTGAATGCTGCTACAAATCTGATCGCCTTCCAAAAATCACGATTCTGAAAAAAGTTATTCAACACCTAAAACGCTTTTTATGAAACACTTGCCTTTAATGACTGCGCTTTTATGTTTATGCATTATCTCTTACTCTGGTTATTCCCAGGATAACAGCGCTGCTGAAAAAGCCTGGATGGCGTATAAAACTCCCGGCGATATTCACAAAATGCTGGCGTCTGATGTGGGTGAATGGAAAACCGAAGCCACCGCCTGGATGGAGCCCGGCAGTGCGCCTTCCAAGTCTACAGGCTCATGCACCAACAGAATGTTGTTAGATGGCCGATTCCTCGAAACACATCATACTTCAACCATGATGGGTATGCCATTTGAAGGTTGGGGAACCATCGGCTACGACAATGCAAAGAAAGTCTTCGTAAGCAGTTGGATAGACAACTTTGGCACCGGCCTGATGTACATGGAAGGTACATGGGACGATGCACAAAAAGCTATTGTTTCCAAAGGAAAATTTCCAGATCCTGAGTCTGGCAAAGACATGGAAATGAGGGAAGTTTACAAGATAATAGACAACAACACCAGAGTAATGGAAATGTACATTACAATGCCCGATGGCAAAGATTTTAAAACAATGGAACTAAAATACACCAGGAAATAAACCGGTTTTTTATTGAGGTAAAAAGAAAATTTACCTCATTGATTTTGACTAAAAAAACTTTATAAAAGACTATTGCATCAAAAAAATGAAATGTGTATTTTGTGGCTATGCAATTCATTTTGCATCCACTGAATTCACCTTATAGAAATCTTTTACTCAACAAGATTGCATCTTTCCCCAGACCTCCCGTTAGTCTTATTGCTTGCGATGAATACATTTATATCCAATCTCAAATTGGTTGCAGTTGCGCTTTGATTATAGCCAAATAACCCCCTCGTTCAAATTCCCGTAAACCCGTGTTAGCGAACACCGAAGTCGAGTTTCTAACCGTAGCATGTACCATATGGGAAATTAGCTCAGAAAATCGTTTGACAATAGCGAGTTTGAATTTCAAACCTGCTCGTTATTCAGCACACGAAACCTTTTATGTATTCGCTTTTAAACCTTTCCAAAATTTGATCCGATTATGCGTGCATCCACTGTAACCCGGTATTTGCTGATTGGCATTGTTTTCCCATTCCTCATGCAATATGTTGCATACTACCGGTTCACGGGCAACTACCTTCCCAATGTATTCTCAGAAAAAAGCTTCACAGAGTTTTATGAAAACTCTGTTTTCAGGTATAGAATTCTTGGACGGGAACTCCAGATATGGACATACCACCAACTGAAATCAAAAAACTTTTCTAGGCATGTAGGCGAAATGGAGGTCTATTCAAAACGCCTTGATGTAATGGATCCCAATGCAGACAAGGTTTTTTATTTCGCCTATTTCATTTTGAACACAGCATTTACCATTTTAACAGCCTTGGGGTTACTCTATCTTTTTGACAGGAAGAGTTTGTATCACCTCAATGAAAGGCAGAAAATATTTGCCACTTCATTTCTTACACTGATCATTTGCATAACACAATTTGTGGTGACCCCGTATGATGTGCTGGCTTATTTTCTCGAAGTGTTGGCGTTTACGGTTTTCATATCCTACATGCAAAGCAACAAGTGGTACACCATGCTTGCTTTCTGTGCATTGGTATCTATAGCAACATTGGCAAGAGAATCCTCTGCATTGATCTTGAGCTTCGCTGCTGCCGTTTATTTTACAATGTATGGCTTCCAAATGTGGTGGATAAAAAAACTGGTTTTGCCAACCATGTTCTTCATTGTTACGTATGCGGGGCTAAGGCTCATGTACATCAATGAGCCTATTGCTATTGCAGAAAAATTCACCTTGTTTAAGAACGTTGATTTCTCACATCCTGCTTCTTATGCAGGTATAATGATGACTGTAGTTGTGTTTTATCTGATGGTTAAAGCAACAACCAGCCAGCTGAGTAAAAAGCTTATGGTGAACTACATCCTGATGACGCTTCCTTACATAATCGTGTTGCCCTTTATCGGGTTGCTGATTGAGTTCCGTTTATGGGTGCCATTGCTGATCGGGTCGTTAATGCTTGTAAATCTAAACCTGAAAGCGCTGTATGTGCCAGGCAAGGAAAAGGAATCGAATAAACATCCATTTGTATCCAATCCTCCAAATGTAATTTCTACGACGTAAGATGTGATCATAAAAAAAGGAGAGGTCCGCATCACGCTGCGGGCCTCTCCTTTTAGTAACCGAATAACTGAATAATTGAATAACTGAGTGGTTGACTTTCGATTTGTATTATAAATTTCGTACACTCGGTTATTCAGTCATTCAGTTATTCAGTTATTCGAAAGAGTAACTCATTTCGCCCCCCTTCTCATCCTTCAGCACAATGCCCATTTCCAGGAGTTGATTTCTGATCTTATCTGATGTTGCGTAGTCCTTCTTGCCCCTCGCTTCTTTTCTCATGTCGATCAGCAATTGCATCACGCCATCCAATTTGCCGTTATTGGTTTCGTTTTCGCTGCGCATGCCAAGAATATCTTCGAGGTATGTTTTGAAGGAGCTGTTCAGCAATGCAAAAGTTGTCGCACTCATTGCATTTGCGGCAATGTGTTTGTCCTTAATGCCGTTGATTACCGGCACGAGTTCGAACATATTTGCCAACACTTTTGCGGTATTGAAATCATCGTTCATGAACTCTTCAAATTCGCCGATCAGTTTTTTCACTTTCTCATCAAGCTCTGTATCTGCGGCAGTTGCATTGTCAGTTGCAGGAAGCTTTTGCAAGGTTTCGTAAGCTTCCCATAATCTTTTCAAGCCTTTCTCTGCAGCCAGCAAGGCTTCGTTACCAAAATCAAGTGTACTGCGATAATGGGTTTGCAATATGAAGAAGCGAATGGTCATGGGGCTGTAACCTTTCTCCAGCAAAGGGTGATCTCCGCTGAACATTTGCGTAAGCATGATCTGGTTGTTGTAGCTTTTACCCATTTTTCTGCCATTGATCGTTATCATGTTGTTGTGCAACCAATAACGAACAGGGGCGTGGCCATTGCAAATAGTGCTTTGTGCAATTTCACTTTCATGGTGCGGAAACTGCAGGTCCATGCCGCCGCCGTGAATATCAAATTCGTGACCCAGGTATTTTGTTGCCATTGCGGAACACTCGATGTGCCAGCCGGGGAAGCCTTCGCCCCACGGGCTTTTCCAGCGCATGATATGTTCTGGGGGAGCGGCTTTCCAAAGCGCGAAATCCTGCTTGTTTCTTTTTTCGTCCTGTCCTTCCAGCTCACGCGTGGTTTCAAGAAGATCATCAATTTTTCTGCCGCTTAGTTTGCCGTACTCGTGCGTTTCGGCATATTTTTTTACGTCGAAATAAACTGAACCATTCACCACATAAGCGTAGCCATCTTCAATGATCTTTTCGATCATGTTTATCTGCTCCACAATGTGGCCGGTTGCCGTAGGTTCAATGTTTGGCTCAACATTATTGAATTGCAGCATGGCCCAATGGAAGAGGTTGGTATACTTTTGCACCAACTCCATTGGCTCAAGTTTTTCGATAACTGCTTTCTTCGAAATTTTATCCTCTGCTTCGCGGCCCTCCTCTTCGAAGTGACCCGCATCGGTTATGTTGCGCACATAACGCACTTTGTTGCCGAGATGCATAAGGTAGCGGTAAATGATATCGAACGTGATATAAGGCCTCGCGTGGCCAAGATGACTTTCGCCGCTAACAGTAGGTCCGCACACATACATGCCCACATGACCATCCACTATCGACTTAAATACTTCCTTTTGGCGTGTGTAAGAATTGAATACTTTTAACTGACTCATAATTTGGTAGAAATCCCGTTTAAGGTTTGCAAAAATAATACTTAGTCCGGCTATTATTACAGATATTACAGAAGACTACAACACGCGGATTTGCTGATATATACGAGGTAAAACATCATAAAAAGTGTAAACTGTGAGCCAATCTTAAAACTTTTAAATAATTTGGCAAAATATTTTTTTCCCGTTGCCTTTTTGCGTATCATTGCAACGGAATATTAGCTGATCAGGTCGATTTCCCTAGCTCACAAGCGCGTTCAGTCATAGTCATTCCGCTCAAAAAAAATTCATTTCAAACTTTCTAACAATCAAGGTTGGTTCATTTAAATCTGATTAACACACAAGTATTTTATGTACGACATTCTGCAATTGAACGACATGCTCGTTCCAGAGTTGCTTGATATTGCTGAGCAACTTAAAATCTCCAACGCTAAGAAATTGGAAAAACAAGACCTCATTTACAAAATCCTCGACAGCCAGGCTGTACAATCAACCGCAGGTAAATCTCAGGAAGATAAAGCTAAGCGCAAACGCATCGTAAAAACGACCACTGCTAACTCCACCGAAGAAGCAATAGTAGAAAGCGAACCAGCAGAGGCACCTAAGCCGGCAGCAAAAGCAGAGCCTAAAAAGGCTGCTGCTAAAAAAGAAGAAAAACCCGCTAAAAGGGTTGTGAAGAAAAAAGCAGAACCTGAAGAAGTTGAAAAATCTTCATTGCCATTGCAGGAAGATATAGATTTCACTTCAATTGGTGATGATGACGATGAGCAGGACGAGCATAACCACAACATGCCAGAGGCAGTAGAAGAATCTGCAAACGCAGATGCAGCAGCCGGTTCAGTTCAGGAAAATGCACGCCCGGTACATCATACCCGCAATTTTCAGCAGCAGCAACCACGTCGCAACGATTATTTTAATATAGAATTTGACGGCATTATTCAAGCAGAAGGTGTTTTGGAAATGATGCCAGATGGATATGGTTTCTTAAGATCTTCTGACTACAATTACCTTTCTTCTCCGGATGATATCTATGTATCTCCGTCCCAGATAAAATTATTCGGCTTAAAGACAGGTGATACTGTTACGGGTTCTGTAAGACCGCCGAAAGAAGGTGAAAAATATTTCGCTCTTTTAAAAGTAGAAAGCATCAACGGTAAAAGCCCCGAAGAAGTGCGTGACCGCGTGCCTTTCGATTATTTAACACCTCTTTTCCCTTACGAAAAATTAAATCTCTTTACCACCCCAAGCAATTACAGCACAAGGATAATCGACCTGTTCACACCAATTGGTAAAGGACAGCGTGGTTTGATCGTGGCACAACCTAAAACAGGTAAAACAGTTTTGCTGAAAGAGATTGCAAACGCAATTGCGCAAAACCATCCTGAGTGTTATTTGATGGTCGTATTGATCGACGAACGTCCGGAAGAGGTAACAGATATGGAACGCAGCGTAAAAGCAGAGGTTATCGCATCTACATTTGATGAGCCTGCAGAAAAACACGTAAAAGTTTCTACTGTGGCTTTGCAAAAAGCGAAACGCCTTGTAGAGTGCGGCCATGATGTAATTATCCTTCTTGATTCTATCACTCGTCTTGCCCGTGCGCACAACACTGTAGCGCCTGCAAGTGGTAAAGTATTGAGTGGTGGTGTGGAAGCAAACGCAATGCAGAAACCAAAACAATTCTTTGGTGCTGCCCGTAAAATTGAGAACGGAGGTTCCTTAACCATACTCGCAACTGCATTGATCGATACTGGTAGCAAAATGGATGAGGTGATCTTTGAAGAGTTCAAAGGTACCGGTAACATGGAGCTTCAATTGGATCGTCGTTTGGCAAACAGACGCGTTTTCCCTGCAATTGATCTTGTTTCGTCTTCTACAAGACGCGATGATCTGTTGTTAGACAGAGAAGTATTGCAACGCATGAACTTACTCCGCGTGTTCCTTACAGACATGAATACAGAAGAAGCAATGAACGAATTGCTGAAACGTATGCGTGGCACGAAAAGCAACGAAGAGTTTTTGGCAAGCATGAATAGATAGATATTGTTGGTTGTTAGTTGGAAGTTGTTGGAAAGCACACTGTTCCGGCACTCCGGCAAACATCATCAATCAAAATATAGAACGCAGTTAACGGTTGTTAGCTGCGTTTTTTTTGCTGAACACTTAACAAGGAACGCTTAAAGCATTGCGCACCAAGCGTTTTGCGTTAAGCATCAGGCGTTAAGCATTCATTATATTTAAAAAAAATCGTACAAGTCTCTATGACATGTAGTTATTAATGTTTTTATTTATAAAAAATTTCACAAATGCAATTTGATGGTTTGATTTTCGATATTGGAATGTTTGATGGCATCGATACCCGTTACTTTTTGAAAAATAATTACAAAGTCATTGCGGTTGAGGCAGATCCCACACTGGTAAAAAAAGCATCTGAAACTTTTAAAGAAGCAATTGACAAGGACCAGCTTTCTATTTTAAATTTCGCTTTGTCTGATCAGGATGATCAGGACCTTTCTTTCAATATTAGCGAGTACGCTTTCTGGAATTCATTAAAACCTGAAGTTGCAGGCAGACTGGATACATTTAAAGAATCAATCATCGTAAAGAGCCGCAAGCTTTCTACTTTGTTTGCTCAATATGGCGTGCCATTGTATTGCAAAGTAGACATTGAAGGCTTTGATGCGATCTGCGTATCTACACTGGAGGGAACCAGGCTCCAGCCAAAATATATTTCAGTGGAAACAGAATGTATTGGTGAAAATGAAGTGCTTGATGAAGCGGGTATGCTTAAAACACTTGACACATTAAAAGCAATCGGCTATAACCAGTTTAAACTTGTTGACCAGACAACGCTTGCTGTACTGGAGCTGGATAAACCTTTCTACGGAGGTACATGGGACAAACTCAACAGGTTGAAGAACAAATATTTTCACTACAACTTCATCCGCGATCATAAAAATGGTGTGAAGTACAATTTGTTTTACACCGGTGCATCCGGCGCTTTCGGTGAAAGCCTTGGCGGTAGCAAATGGTACAACTATGAAGAAGCAAAAAAATTATTGCTTCAACACCGCGAACAATATTTTAATCTCTACAAAGATCAGAACAAGAACTTTACGTTTTGGTGCGACTGGCACGCTAAGCTGTAAGCAATTGAAAATTGAAAGTTGAAAATTGAAAGTTCTTTAAGTTCAAGATTCATGATTTTGATGTAAATCATTTTCAACTTTCAACTTTCAATTTTCAATTACAACGCGTCTATCTTGCTCGCCAACTTTCTATCCCTCTCTGTCACTACATTTCCCGCATCGTGCGTGGAGAGCCAGATTTCAACTTCGTTGTATACATTTTTCCACAACGGATGGTGATCCATTTTTTCTGCTTCCAATGCGACTCTCGTCATGAAAGCAAAAGCCTGTGAAAAATCTTTGAATTTAAATTTCTTATACAGCTGGTTATCTTTTTCTTCCCACATAAGGCAAGTGTTTTAAAGTAAATGAATGTATGTTTAAATGCAAATCGTTTCAACAATAATGGCTGATCGTCATGGTCAACTTTAGCATATTCAATGTTGTTTTTTTCGACAGGGTGCCAGACCTGACAGGTTTTTAAAACCTGTCAGGTCTTAGTCTCCGATCAATCAACAACCAACAACTTAAAAGATCAAATGCCCTTTGTTCTTGATCTTTTCATTCGTAAGCTCTGTGACCAATTGAACAGCGTTAATTGCTTTAATTGAGTTGATCACATTGTGCAATGTGGTATCACCAACGACATCTCCCTTCATCAGCCACAAAAAATCAAGATGCTTGAATTCAGGCAACAAATATTCGCCATCGTTTTGGTTGTTGTACAAATAGTGACACAATGAACTCGTTTGTTCTTTATATTCAAACACTGCGAAATAGTATAGTCTTCCTTTGCGGGTAAGCGGAATTTCCACATCCGGATTCACGCGGAAATTAAGCCTGAACAAATGATTAAGCTGCCAGCAAAACTGATATGATTTAATAGGCGCTACAATGCCCAGCAGACGGGTATCTTCGAAGAAGTCCTCCGCCATTTCATCCATGTTAAGTTTTAATTTCATTATAGTGCCCGCGTAATCAATTTGAAAATTTGCTAATTTGAAAATTCGTTAAATGCAGCCATCATTAAAAATCTTACTTCTTGATAGAAGTGTTTTCTAAAAAGTAACCTCTGTGCTTATTTCTTTATCGCCGCGTTTATATTTCAATGGGGCTTTATCACCTTTCTTAAACTTGCCAAGAGCCTGCATGTAATTTTCCAGCGATAATACAGAATCAGCGCCAAGTTTTGTAATAACGTCACCGGGCTGTAATCCAGCCTTTTGTGCAGGCCTTCCATCGCTCACCCCGTCTAACCGAACGCCGTTTCCGTTGAAGCTGTAGTCTGGCATAATTCCCAATGTAACACTGAATTTAGCGCTGGTAGAAGTTTGCGACTCTGTCGTTTTTGTAAAAGTAAGTTTCGCCTCTTTATTCGTTGCCCCGATAACGTTGTAGATATATTTTACAATGAAAAATTCTCCGTCATAATTAATCTTTTCAAAATCATCAGAAGGTTTGTGGTAATCGCCGTGCAAACCCGTAAAGAAGAACAACACCGGAATATCTTTTCTGTAAAATGAAGTGTGATCACTAGGGCCAACACCGCTTGAATCATATTTCACAGTGAAGTATTTGCTGTCACTTACCGAGGTCAAATACTTGTTCCACGAAGGAGACGTGCCGTAACCTCCTATCATCAAGGCTTTATTGCTATCATTCAATCTGCCCACCATATCAAGATTGATCATATAGTTGACAGAAGAAAGATCAACCGTTGGATGTTCTGTGAAATATTTCGAACCAAGCAAGCCAAGTTCTTCACCCGAGAAAGCGATAAAGAGATAGTTGTTGTTTTTAAATTTAGCAGCCTTCAGCATTCTTGCTAATTCAATAACAGCGGCCACTCCGCTTGCGTTATCATCAGCGCCGTTATAAATTTCATTTTTATTAGTTGATTGACCCAGTGTGTTTCCATCTTCGCCATGACCAAGATGATCAAGGTGCGCACCAATGACAATCGTTAGTTTGGCACTGTTATCAACATATCCAATTACGTTGTAGGCTACACGTTTTTTATCTGTAAATGCAACTTTAACATCAACGTCTATTGTTGCGGATTCATCAGCGAAATATTTGGTGGTTATATTTTTGTTTACGTACAAGACAGGTATTGGAAGTGTTGCACCCTTTGCCTTTGGTTCAAAGGAGAGCCCGTCGTCGTAAGTAGAAGTGTTGTAAACAAACAAAGCTGTCGCGCCTTTCTTTGCATAGTCTTTCGCAATTTTTTCAACAAATCCCCAAACATCGAAATGCGGATTGTTGGCGCTGGTGGTTAATATTTCCTTAAGATCTAAAAACCATGGAACGCCTTTTTCGCGAAGAGCGATGGAAGGCTCTTCCTTCACAGATTTTTGTGGTGAAGAAGGGAATGGAAAAAAATCATTTGTACTGATGGATTCTCCGTCAAAGGTCAACGTACTGGCGCTGTAATCTTTGCCATCATAGATTTCGAAATCCTGCAACCAGGAATTGTTGGTTCCCTTTGGCTGCAAACCAATCGTTTTGAATTGTTCAGAAACATAGCTATCTGCGGCTTGTTCACCTTTGCTGCCACTGCGACGTCCTTCAAGATCATCATTTGATAAAAAACGAATATGCTTTTGCAGGTTATCTACAACAGGCTTATCATTTTTTTTGATCTTCTGGGCAAATGAATCAGGAAAAGAAAGCACGGCGGGCAACATTAATACCCATAAAGGTGAACGCATAGATGATAATTTCGAGGTACAAAGTTAATCAGGCAAAAACTATTCCTGTTTATTTAGGTGATTTTTTTGATGGCACACAGATGACACAGATTGGGCAGATAAACACAGATTTTTTGTTGATGGTCGAATATTCTTCTGTTATATCAAGGATCGCTTGGAGAACGAATACAAACCATTGCGTCGCTGCTTCGCTGCGATCGCCGCGTGAAACAAATCGGTCTCTGCGAACTTTGTTGTTTTCTTTGCGCCTTTGCGTGAAATACAGAGCGATTATTGGAACTGGGCGGTAAGAAAGAGGCTCTTGATTTCTTCCAGTATTTTTCTTTCGTTGCTTAGCCTTGGAATTTTATGCTGGCCACCCAGTTTGCTTTTATGTCGCAGCCATTGCGTAAATACGCCTTTTGGCAACGAATGCACCAAGGGCATACGTAGTGCGATGTCTTTGTGGCGTTTTGCCTCGTAGTCGCTGTTAATGTTTTTTAGTGCGTTGTCAAGTTCGTAGGTAAACTGCTTTATATCTGCAGGCATTTGGTCAAACTCGATCAACCATTCATGTGCACCGTTATTTTGCTCGCTGAAATAAACAGGCGCCGCAGTGTAATCATTGACAATGGCACTTGTTCTTTCAGAAGCAATGCTGATTGCCCTGTCGGCGTTTTCCACAATTACTTCTTCACCAAAGGCATTCATGTAATGTTTTAGCCTGCCGGTTACTTTTATTTTGTAAGGATTGAGTGACGTAAACTGAATGGTATCGCCCACAATGTAGCGCCACAAGCCACCATTTGTTGTAATTACCATGGCATAGTGAATACCTTTCTGAACTTTGTTCAACCCGATCGTTTTAGGAAAAGCCTTCCCATATTCTTCCAGTGGCATGAATTCATAAAAAATGCCGTGTTGGGTAAAGAGCAACATTCCCTCTTCATCCGGATTGTCCTGAGCCGCGAAGAATCCTTCACTGGCATTGTACATTTCCAGGTAATTGATGTCGCCACCGATTATTTTTTGAAATTGTTCTCTGTATGGAACAAACGAAACGCCGCCGTGAATGTATAGCTCCAGGTTTGGCCACACATCTTTAATGCAGCTTCTGCCTGTTATTTCGAGAATACGTTTGAAAAGAACCAGTGTCCACGTTGGTACGCCGGAAATAGAGGTGACATTCTCAGGAATGGTATTCGCCGCCAGTTGTTCTATTTTGTTCTCCCACTCATCCATCAATGCGATGGACAACTCAGGAGTGCGCAGCCAATGCCCCCAGAAAGGAGAGTTTTGTAAAAGCACGGCACTAAGATCTCCAAAGCTTACTTCGTCATTTACTTGGTTCACCTGGTGGCTGCCGCCCACCACAAGTCCTTTCCCTGTAAGCAAATCAGATTCCGGATTGAACCGGTAATACATTGTCAGCACGTCTTTCGCGCCCTGGTAATGGGTTTCTACCAGGCTCTCTTCGCTTACAGGTATAAACTTGCTTTTATCGCTCGTTGTACCGCTGCTTTTTGCAAACCACTTAACGGGCGTGTTCCAAAGTACATTTTCTTCCCCTGCCATCATCCGCTGGATATAAGGCTTCAGGTCATTGTATTCATGTACCGGAACGGTGTGCTTGAACTGGCGTATATTGAAAAGCTGGTCAAAACTGTATTTGCGGCCAAATTCTGTGTATTGCGCTGAGGTGATCAAATGCTGCAATACCTCCCGTTGAGCCAGAATTGGATTTTCTGTCCATTCCTGTACCTGCCACAGGCGAAGCCTTGCTAACCGTGATATGGCGGGAGATAGAATTTTCATATGTGTATACTCGCAATTTAAGAAATTGACGGCAGAGATGCAGCAATAATTGTGCGAAATATCAATATCAATGCGGAAATCGCCAATGCGGTTGTACAGACAAGGCAATGCCTTGTCTCTAGCCATTAGATATTACTGATTATTTTCTTCCATGTGTGGGAAATCGCCAATACCCTTCATTACCTCCGCATGTAAATAATCTTTACGGCGAAGCTCGAAGTTACGGCCAAGATAAAGCCTTCTTACCTGCTCGTCTTCTGCTAATTGTTCGGCAGTGCCGTGTTTGAAGATCTTTCCATCGATCAGCAAATAGGCGCGATCGCAAATGGACAGGGTTTCGTTTACGTTGTGGTCGGTAATCAAAATACCGATATTCTTGTATTTCAGGCGGGCAACTACTGTCTGAATGTCTTCCACCGCAATAGGGTCAACGCCGGCAAAAGGTTCATCCAGCAGAATGAATTTCGGGTCAACGGCCAGCGCACGGGCAATTTCAGTACGTCTTCTTTCGCCACCACTCAGGCTGTCTCCATTATTTTTACGAACGTGGTGCAGGCGGAACTCGTCCAGCAGGTCTTCCAGCTTTTGTTTTTGCTGTTGTTTGGAGAGTTTTGTCATTTCCAGCACCGCTTTAATATTGTCTTCTACCGTCAGCTTACGGAAAACCGAAGCCTCTTGTGGAAGGTAGCCAATGCCCAGCTGGGCGCGTTTGTACATTGGCAGTTTTGTAATATCCTCCTCGTTAAGAAAAACCTTGCCCTCATCTGGTTTGATAAGGCCCACCACCATGTAGAAGGTAGTAGTTTTACCGGCGCCGTTCGGCCCCAGCAGACCCACGATCTCACCCTGCTCCACATTCACAGATACGTGATTTACAACGGTACGGCTGCTATAGGTTTTAACTAACTCGTTGGTATGTATTTTTAAACTCAATTATTAAAGCTTTGGCGCAAAAATACCGGAAGTAATTAAAACGGGGAAATATCAAAGTTAAAATAAGCTTAACGATGAACGCAGAATGCTTAACGCTAAACGCCCAACGCGGTTCTCCGCGGCGTATGAAGGCTGATATTTCTCGTGGTAACCTGCGTTAAGCGTTAGGCATTAGGCCTTCAGCGCTGATACCATTTTGTTTTGTAACTTTCGCGAACTATGTTTGCGGATATTTTAAAAAAGCTTCATAAGCCTTAAAACGTCGCAAACGCGGTAATTACTGCTTACGCGAAACATATTACACAAGATGAAAGTTATCGATCACATTAACCAGGCAACGGACACTCTGGTTTCTTTTGAAATTTTACCTCCCCTGAAAGGAAAAGATATCAGCGCTATATATAACCACCTTGATCCTCTGATGGAGTTTAAACCTTCGTTTATCAATGTTACTTATCACCGTAGCGAAACGATGTTTAAGAAAAAGATCGATGGCACTTTCGAGCAGGTAGAAGTAAGGAAAAGACCGGGAACGGTTGGTATTTGTGCGGCTATCATGAACTATTACAAGGTAGACGCTGTACCTCACCTTATTTGCGGTGGTTTCGGCAAAAGAGAAACAGAGGACGCATTGATTGATCTTAACTTTTTGGGTATTGATAACGTTTTGGTGCTACGTGGAGATGCTGCAAAAAATGAAGCGTTCTTCGAACCACATCCCCATGGACATCGCTATGCGATCGATTTGTTGAAACAAGTTGGCAATCTCAACCACGGAATCTACCTGGAAGAAGATATTACCAACGGTGGTAAAACAAACTTCTGTATGGGGGTTGCGGGCTATCCCGAGAAGCACTTTGAATCGCCAAACCTTTCTACTGACATGGCTTACCTGAAAGCTAAAGTAGATGCAGGCGCAGAATACATCATGACGCAAATGTTCTTCGACAACCAGAAATACTGTGACTTCGTAAAACTTTGCCGTGAAAATGGCATCACGGTCCCCATCATTCCGGGATTGAAGCCAATCACAAACAAGAAGCAACTGAACATTCTTCCAAAAATATTCCACGTAGATATTCCTACTGATCTGTCAAATGCAATCATGAAAGCAAAGACAGACGAAGAAGTAGAGATCATCGGAACTGAATGGTTAATTCAACAAAGCCGTGAATTGAAAAAATTTGGCGTGCCTGTGTTGCACTATTACACATTGGGCAAACCGAAGGTGATCCAAAATGTGGTGAAAGAAATTAGATAAGTTGATAATTTGAGGATGTGAAAATTTGAAAATGGGGTGCGGGAATTTTGAAACGTCTTACACATTATAAAACGAAGAAGGGAATGAAGTTGATTCATTCCCTTCTTCGTTTTCATATCAGATTTAGAGTGCCGATGTCCTAAAGTCTATCATTTTCTCTTTTAAGTTTTATCATCAATTTTTCACGTTCGATTTCCGTTCGCAATTCTTCCTCTGTAGGCAGATAAGCCATGTACTTGGCTGCGAAAAGTTGTTTGTTTTCTTTTAAAACGGAATATTTAGCAATCGTTTTATCTGTTTCCGTACAAAGCAAAATTCCAATGCTTGGATTGTCGTCTTTGCCCTTTTGCAGATCGTCGTACATGCGCACGTACATGTCCAACTGTCCTACATCCTGGTGACTCATTTTGTCTGTTTTAAGATCGATTAATACAAAACATTTTAGAATGTAATTGTAAAAAACAAGGTCAATATAAAAGTCTGATGTTTCAGTGCGTATTAATTGCTGTTTTGCCACAAATGCAAACCCCTTGCCTAATTCAAGCATGAAGTTTTGGATATTGTTCAGCAAGTGCTGTTCCAATGAAGCCTCCGTATGACCCAGGTTGTTTGGCAGGTTTAAAAACTCCAACACAAGCGGATTCTTTATGAATTCATATTTGTCGTTTTGAAGGTCTTTAGTTTTTTCACACATCTCGTTCTCGACTGGTTCTTTTGCCTGGGAAGAAAGCAGACGTTGATAATAGAGTGTAGAAATGTTGCGATCGAGTGTGCGCGAACTCCACATGTTTTTAGCTGCTTCCTTAAGATACCAAGTCCTGGCCGCACTATCCGATATTCGCATAATCCGTTGAATATGAGTCCAATTCAATTTGGCGAGCACCGCTCGCCAAATCTCCAAATCGGGAAATGATTGATAAAATTGTCGGAACTGACGAATGCTTCGAGCCGAAAACCCAGATCCAAAGTCTGTGGTCAATTCTTGTGATAACTCGTTAATAAGGTGTTCTCCATAACCCGCACGTGCTTTGCCTTTCTGTTCTTCTTCAACAATACGCTTGCCTATCTGCCAATAGGCTTCCACCATTGTTGTATTAATAACTGCGTAAGCTTTCGTTCGAGCTTCGGATAGAATGCGTTTAATCTCCGCGATGTAGTTAACTCCCATTGCTATTTCAGAATTTTAAATTTTGAATTTGCTTGTTGTTGAGGCTTCTATTTGGTCAATAGTATTCCTAACACTAAATGGGAGTAAGAAAATCTCTCACAGCATTGTGAGGGATTTGCAAAAGTATCTAAAATTAAGTCTTAAAGATTAATTGTATCTGGTGACAACTACATGCTCCTTCTATACTGGCCACCCACTTCATATAGCGCATGTGTAATCTGCCCAAGCGAACAATATTTCACCGTTTCCATCAATTCGTTAAACAGGTTGCCATTCGCAATAGCAACAGACTTCAATTTATTCAAAGCCTCTGCAGATTTACTTTCATTGCGTTTCCAGAAAGCTTGCAGGTTTTGAATTTGTTGTTCTTTTTCTTCTGTCGTACTGCGTATCACTTCGTTTGGAATAACCGTTGGGCTTCCTTTTTTATTGAGGAAGGTATTTACGCCAACGATTGGGAATTCGCCTGTATGTTTAAGCATTTCGTAATGCAGGCTTTCTTCCTGGATTTTATTTCGCTGATACATTCTTTCCATTGCACCGAGAACACCGCCACGCTCTGTGATGCGGTCAAACTCAGCCAACACTGCTTCTTCCACTAAGTCGGTTAATTCTTCGATCGCAAAACTTCCTTGCGTAAAGTTTTCTGTTTTCGCAGTTCCCAACTCACGGTTAATGATCAACTGAATGGCCATTGCACGGCGAACACTTTCTTCCGTTGGTGTGGTGATCGCTTCGTCGTAGGCGTTTGTGTGCAAGCTGTTGCAGTTGTCGTAAATAGCATACAACGCTTGCAGTGTTGTGCGGATATCGTTGAAATCTATTTCCTGCGCATGCAAACTTCTACCACTTGTTTGAATGTGATATTTCAGTTTTTGCGAACGGTCATTACCGTTATATTTTAGCTTCATTGCTTTTGCCCAGATTCTTCTTGCCACGCGCCCGATTACGCTGTACTCAGGATCCATGCCGTTGCTGAAGAAGAAAGATAAGTTTGGTGCAAAGTCGTCTATATGCATGCCGCGGCTGAGATAATATTCGACGTAAGTAAAACCATTCGCCAATGTGAAAGCGAGCTGCGTAATAGGGTTGGCGCCGGCTTCCGCAATGTGATAGCCGCTTATGCTCACGCTATAAAAGTTGCGAACCTTTTCTTTGATGAAATATTCCTGCACGTCGCCCATTAGTTTCAAGGCAAACTCTGTAGAGAAAATGCAAGTGTTTTGCGCCTGGTCCTCTTTCAGAATATCGGCCTGCACAGTTCCGCGAACACTTGACAATGCATTCGCTTTAATTTTTTCATACACATCTTTAGGCAACACTTCATCGCCACTCAGGCCAAGCAATTGCAAACCTAAGCCGCTGTTGCCATCAGGCAATCTTTCCGGCGCAGAAGGGTTGTAGTATAGTGGTTTCGAAGCACGCGCATATTTCTTTTTGAATGCTTCTTCTGCCAGCGACCATTGATTATTTTCCGTAAGCCATTTTTCACACTGCTGATCAATGGCTGCGTTCATAAAGAATGCAAGCAGCATTGGTGCAGGGCCATTGATGGTCATGCTTACAGAGGTTTTTGGATCGCAAAGATCAAATCCGCTGTATAGTTTTTTTGCATCATCCACTGTTGCGATGCTTACACCGGAGTTGCCTACTTTGCCATAAATATCCGGACGATGATCTGGGTCTTCACCATATAGGGTTACGCTGTCAAATGCTGTAGACAAGCGCTTTGCGGGCTGTTCGAGTGACACATAGTGGAAGCGTTTGTTGGTCCTTTCCGGTCCGCCTTCACCGGCAAACATTCTCGTTGGGTCCTCACCGGTACGTTTTAATTCAAACACACCGGCGGTGTATGGAAACTCGCCGGGAACATTTTCCTGCAATTGCCATTGCAAAATATCGCCCCAGTCTTTGTACTTAGGTAACACAACTTTCGGAATTCTTGTGCCGCTAAGGGATGTGCTTATAAGATCTTGTTTGATCACCTTATCACGCACCTGGTATTCAAAATAATCAGTCTCGTATTTTTTCTGCAAATTCGGCCATTGCTCCACCAGTTTCTTGTTTTCAGTGGAAAGCTTATCCTTCAATTGTTGTTGCAATTTTTGAAGAGCTTCTTTTTCGCCTTCGGCAAATTTTAGCACACCATCCAACTGGTACAACTTAGTGGCCACCTCACTTTGTTCAACTACCCATTTGTCGTAACCTCTGTTGGATTCAGATATTTCTGACAAATAACGAACACGTTTTGCCGGAATAACCTGCGATTTATTTGTTGTGTCGGAAGTATGTTGATGCAATTCTATTTTGCCAAATGAAACGCCGCTTTTCTTTTCAATTACGGTGATCAGTTTTTCGAACAATTCATTAATGCCCGCATCATTGAATTGCGACGCGATGGTTCCTACAACAGGAATATCAGCATCTTTCGCAGTAAACAGACCGTGGTTTCGTTTGTACTGTTTGCGCACATCCTGCAAAGCATCTAGCGCACCAGCCTTATCAAATTTGTTGATGGCAATTACATCTGCATAGTCCAGCATGTTGATCTTTTCAAGTTGAGAAGCAGCTCCATATTCCGGAGTCATCACATACAAACTGGCATTACAATAATCGAGAATGGACGCATCACTTTGGCCGACACCTGCACTTTCAAGGATCACCAGGTCGTACTCCGCATTCTTCACAACATTCAAAGCTTCTTCTACATACGCACTCAGTGCCACGTCGCTATCACGTGTTGCAAGCGAGCGCATGTATGCACGAGGAGAACTGATGCTGTTCATCCGAATGCGATCGCCCAGCAATGCACCGCCCGTTTTTTTCTTGGATGGATCCACAGAAATAACGGCAATGGTTTTATCTGCAAATGCATTCAAAAATCTACGAACGATCTCATCTGTTACGGATGATTTTCCCGCACCACCTGTTCCGGTAATTCCTAAAACCGGGTAAGTTGTACCAACTTCTTGTTTATCGAAAGGTTCACCAGCTTCAGCAAGTGTGATGTGTCGGGCAATTCTCCTGATGTCCTTCTTTTCCCCAAGCGGCAATTTACCATTCCATTTTTCTGCGGCCTTCCAGTAATCAGATCCTTGTACAGTGCCATTCTCCGGATTGCTTTTTTGTAAAAGATCTTCGATCATGCCCTCAAGACCCATGTGTCTGCCATCGTCAGGACTATAAATGCGGGTAATGCCATAGCTATGCAATTCACGGATTTCTTCGGGCAGAATGGTGCCGCCGCCGCCGCCAAATATTTTGATATGTCCGCAACCGTTTTGATCCAACAGATCCTTCATGTATTTGAAAAACTCCACGTGGCCCCCCTGGTAGCTCGTAATGGCAATTCCATGTGCATCTTCTTCAATAGCTGCTTCTACAATTTCATGTACGCTTCTGTTATGTCCCAGGTGGATGATCTCGGCACCCTTGCTTTGCAAAATGCGTCGCATAATGTTGATCGCCGCATCGTGTCCGTCGAATAAACTCGCCGCAGTAACAATTCTGATCTTTTGTGTTGGAGTATTTGCCATAAAAAAAGCCGATAACTTATTTTAAAAACTAACAATTGTTAGCAAAAATAAGACATCACAGGACATAAACTCAAAAGTAAAAAGTCAAAAATCAAAAAAGGTCACCTGTGTGGCGACCTTTTTGATTTTTTATTTTTGAATTTTTACTTGATTGTCGGAATCATACCTCTTATGCCCATATCCACTAAATTCTCACCCTTCGAAGGTTCCCACATTCCGTCTTTTATCACCTCCTGCCATTCGAAACTTTTTTGGGTAGAGAAGGAAAGCTCAACCACGATGTCTTTGGTTTCTTTACCTGTAATGGTCAGTTTGCCCGGCGCGAACGCGGCTGTTACCACACAGCTTCCAGCTGGAATGGGTGATGTGGCAAAGATGGGATTTACAACCGTTGTGGTTCCGGCAGATTGACCTGTTGTTGTTCCGCCAACAGTATAGCCATATGCTGTAATAGCTGTTTCAAAGCCCCAGAAGCCCTGCTTTTTGTTAGCATTTACGGCCAATGTGGAATCTTTGATCTTGAAATTTTTAATGTAAGTGTTGTAACCAATGAAGCCAGCCAGTGTTCCTGCGACATCTTGTTTTACAGGGAAACCCTTAATGGTTGTATCTACATGAAAATAGGCCGTTGCATTTTGATAAGCCAGGGAAACGCGGATCCATTCGTAAGTACCTATTGGAATATTTTTGATGGGTGCGGTATAAAAAACTTCACCATTGCCCGCTTTTGCGGCTTTGTCGAAATCGATGGCAGATTCACCGCCGGTAGTGGTTTCATCTGCTTTATACAAGATGGCGCCTTTACCCAATGCGGTCAATGCGTTTGGCGTAATTTCAATATAGTGCGCACTCATAGAGTTCATTACCGGGCTTTGAGCCCCATGATCAGACGGGATGGTGGATGGTTGCCCAATGTTGTTCAAGCGTACCTGCGTGGAGTCGAATTTAAATTTGAATATAATATTTGCAGTTGATGTATTTACAGTGTCACTTCCTTTCGAGTCTGGAGTGGTAGAGTCGGATTTTTGGCAAGCGGTAAAACCTGCTGCGGCGAAAACCGCTACTATCCAAAGATTTTTCATATTGTACTGTTTGGTTTGTTTAATGCTACCGGATAAAATCTGACCGGTGTTTTCCAATAACGTTTATCCTGAAAAATAATTGTCAGGACTTTCTTTGCGAAAAAAGTGTGGTTTCACGCTACATTTGCGCTTCAATTGTACATCTCATGAAACTTTTTGCTTATTTATTGGTGGCCGCGTCCATTTGTTTCAGCGCCTGCACTACTAATAACGTTACGAACGACGACAGCCTGAAAAAATATTTCGATGAAAACAATGTGACCGGAACTTTCGGTTTGTTCGACAACGGACAGGGCCATTTTACCATATATAACCGCAAAAATTTTCGCGACAGCGCTTATTTGCCCGCAAGCACCTTCAAAATTGTAAACTCTTTGATCGGCATTGAGACCGGCCGTGTAAAGGATGACAGCACTGTAATTAAATGGGATGGAGTAGTAAGATCAAACCCGCAGTGGAACCAGGACCTAAGCATGTACAATGCGTTTCGTCTTTCATGCGTGCCATGGTTCCAGGAATTAGCGAGAAGAATAGGAAAAGACACCATGCAGCGCTGGATCGACACATTGGGTTATGGCCGCCGGTATTCAAAACCGGTCATCAACAAGATCGACACTTTCTGGCTTGATAATTCTGTAAAAATTACACCTGACGAGCAATTGGGCCTCGTTAAGAAATTATATTTTGATCAACTGCCTTTCCAGAAAAGAACCCAACGCATTGTTCGCAGCATGATGCTCATGGAAAGCAATGCCAACTATGAATTGAGCTACAAAACCGGCTGGGGATATGCGGAAGACGGCAGATCAATCGGCTGGATCGTAGGCTGGATCGAAGAAAATAAACATCCTTACTTTTTCGTATTGCAAATTGCTTCTACAGGCAAACCACTCGATGTCTCTGCGGTGCGCATCAAAATGCTTAAAGATATTTTGGCGCAATATGGGTTTATGCAGGGAAAGAAGTAGGTGAGAGAAGTTGTCAGTTGTTGGTTGTTAGTTAATAGTTGTTAGGCTAAAAATGTGGCTTTTCAACTAATGGCTAACAACCTTTTTTTATGCCCTGCGGAGAATCTCTTGGTTAATCTCCGCAAAAAATGCGGCGAATAGATCATCTAATCTCCGCATATTTTGCGGAGATTAAGTTGTATATTTACCGCAAACCTGCGAAAAATGGCAGTTTACATCTATCAAAAAAAAGATTGGCCGATATTTTATTGGGACAATAAAGTGATAAGCCCTTTGCTTGCATCCGTTAGATACAAGCAGGGAATATTATTGGGTAAGATGTCAGGGTTCGGCTTTAAACTGCAACGAGAGGCAACGTTGGATGTCCTTACCCTGGAGGTCATCAAGTCAAGTGAAATTGAGGGGGAGGTCTTAGATGCAGAACAAGTTCGCTCATCAATAGCCAGGAGTTTAGGCATGGATGTAGCTGGATTAATTCCCTCAGATAGAAATGTGGACGGTGTAGTAGACATGATGATGGACGCCATTGAAAAATTCGACCAACCACTAACAGATGAAAGGCTTTTCGGATGGCATGCGGCGCTGTTTCCGACTGGTTACAGTGGAATACACAAAATAGTTGTCGCCGGCTGGCGAGACAATTCAGAAGCGGACCCAATGCAGGTGGTATCAGGCGCCTCTGGTAGAGAAATCGTACATTTTCAGGCGCCGTCATCATCTATGTTAGAAAAGGAAATGAAGCTTTTTCTTGAATGGTTCAATTCAAACCAGCAAGACGATCCGATATTAAAAGCAGCCATTGCTCATCTTTGGTTTGTAACCATCCATCCTTTTGACGATGGCAATGGGCGCATAGCCAGAGCAATAACAGATATGTTGCTGGCAAAAGCAGATGAAAGCCCACAGCGATTTTACAGTATGTCGGCCCAAATAAGAATCGATAGAAAAGAATATTATGACGTGCTTGAAAAAACGCAAAAAGATTCGTTGGACATCACCGATTGGCTCGAATGGTTTCTGCAGTGCCTCGATCGTGCATTAAAGGCGACAAACGAAACGCTTAAAAAGGTGATGCAGAAAGCAAAATTCTGGGACCAATTTTCAAGGGTTTCCCTGAACGAACGTCAATGTTTAATGCTCAATAAACTGCTGGATGGATTTGACGGTAAACTGAATACTTCCAAATGGGCGAAGATCGCAAAATGCTCTCAGGATACAGCGATAAGAGATATACAGGATCTGATAGCAAAAGGAATATTGATCAAGGATGCATCCGGCGGACGTAGTACCAGTTATTCCCTTACTTCAAATGAAGATTGATTCCGCTCAAATAATTATTAAATCTGATTGATGATCGATCGGCAAATTGTAACTTACAAGTAACATTCTTGCCTGTATGGACAAATTCATTGCATACTGGGAACATATCCCTTCCGCTCATCGCATCCTCATTTTAATGGGAGGAATGATCTTTTTCTGGCTGCTCGAAGGCTATTATCCTTTGTTCCGTTTTTCTTTTAAACGATACAGGCACGCTGGTGTAAATCTTATCTTTTTACTTACTACTCTGATACTAAACCTGATATTCGGGCTTGTGACCATTCGCGTATGCGATGCGGTTACAGTACACAAGTTCGGCCTCATTCATTGGCTGCATCTACCTGTCTGGGCCGTGATTGTAGTCTGCTTATTGATGGGAGATTTGTTTGGGCAATACATACCACACTGGCTCATGCACCATGTAAAGTGGATGTGGAAATTTCACATGATCCATCACAGCGATACAAAGGTGGATGTAACCACGGGCACAAGGCATCATCCGGGCGAGTGGTTGTTTCGTGAGTTTTTTATGATCGTTGGAATCGTTGTTATGGGCATGCCGATATGGATGTATTTTCTGTACAGAAGCTGCGCTGCTTTATTCACGCATTTCAATCATGCAAACATCATTGTGCCTGAATGGATCGACAGACCCATCAGCTGGATATTTGTTTCCCCGAATATGCATAAAGTGCATCACCACTATATGCGGCCGTATACGGACACCAACTACAGCAACATTTTTTCATTGTGGGACAGGTTGTTTGGCACCTTTGCATACACCGATCCATCTACCCTTCGCTACGGTCTCGATGTATTGGATGATGAAACAGATGAGAAGCTGATGTATCAATTGAAGTTGCCATTCAACAAGAATATCAAAACAGATTATTAGAACTGCTAAATGCTTAAAGCCTAAAGCCTAACGCTTAACGCATAGTGTTGCTCACTGCGTTAAGCATTAAGCGTTTAGCCTCGTGCTTTACATCATTTGCTTTTTATCCTCCGCTTGTTTAATTTGGTTCTGCCATTCACTGTCTTTACCCGGTGAATACATACTTATGACTAAAAAAATTCTGCCCGTACTTTTCTTGTTGGGCTTTTTATCGGCACAGGCGCAGGAGATGGCGCAAGTGGCTGACTCTATCAGGAAAAGTCGTTTTGTTCCTTCACTTGCATACGCGGTAATGAGTTCCGACAGCGTTATAGAAATGGCGGCTGTTGGAGTTAAAAAACTTCGCACACGCGACACGGCCACCATTAAGAGCCGCTATCATCTTGGAAATAATACAACTGGTTTAACCGCCTACATCGCCGCACAATTAGTGGCAAGTGGAAAAATAATGTGGAACACAAAACTGGCAACGCTTTTTCCCGATATAATGAAAACTGCCAGGGCCGAATATAGTAACATTAACCTGGCGGATATACTTTCCCAAAGGGCAGGACTTATTTCCTTTAATACTGTTGATGAAATACGTAAAATGCCAGTGTTGAGAGGGCAAGATGGGCCAACGCAACGCAGAGATTTTCTATCATGGATAACAAAGCAAAGGGGTATGGCGGATTCTCTAGGCAGAAAGCCCGTTAGATATACAAACGCCGGAAGTATTGTTGCCGCCGCCATGCTGGAAAAAGTTAGTGGCAAAACTTACAAGGAATTGATGGAGGAATATGTAAACAAACCACTGGGCATAAATGTGAAATTCAGATTTCCTAACAGAAATGATGCTAAAGATACCTGGGGGCATGCGAATATTGCAGGTGTTTTTCAAGGCGTACCTCCGGACGACTGGTGGGGCCTGCTGATCACTCCGGGCCTGGAACCGATTGATGCAAATCTGTCAATTCAGGATTATGCAAAATTTGCCATCGATAACCTCCGCGGACTAGAGAACAAAAAAGCGCTTATGCCTCAACGTGCTTACCAATTGTTGCAGTATGCTTATCCTGATTATTCCATGGGGTGGGGAAATTTGGAAGTAGACGGTAATCACATTGCAGAGAGCGACGGAACCCTCACTACATTTTTTGTTCATATAGAAGTACATAAAGAAAAGGATCTCGCCATAGTGGTTTTTTGCAATGCGGGAAATAATGCCGCGAAAGGCGCCGCGCTGAATTTGGCTAGGGAGCTGCGTTTGCATTACATGAAATAAGTCAAAAATAAAAAGTCAAAAGTCAAAAGTTTTGGTGCTACTTTCTCTTATGAATGTAACACGCTGAAGCTTTTGACTTTTTAATTTTTCCTTTAGACTTTTCACTTGATTCTTCTTTGTAATACCTTTAACCTACCATTTAAACTTTACAACATGGCTATTAGCAATCATGAAATTGATTATCGCATTTACGGAGAAGAAATGCAATATGTAGAAATAGAACTTGATCCGGGTGAAACCGCAATCGGAGAAAGTGGCGCTTTTATGATGATGGAAGACGGCATTCAAATGCAAACCATTTTCGGCGATGGTTCGCAGCAACAAGGCAGTGGTTTGCTCGGCAAACTTTTCTCTGCAGGCAAAAGAATGCTCGTGGGCGAAAGTTTGTTCATGACAGCATTTACAAATGTGGGCATGGGCAAAAAGCATGTAAGTTTTGCATCTCCATACCCAGGGAAAATTATTCCACTCGATCTTCAGCAACTGGGTAATAAAGTCATTGCTCAGAAAGACGCATTCCTTTGTGCAGCAAAAGGCGTTAGCATCAGCATTGAGTTCCAGCGAAAACTTGGTACCGGCATATTCGGCGGGGAAGGTTTTATTATGGAAAAACTGGAAGGCGACGGTATGGCTTTCGTTCATGCCGGCGGTCACGTGTTTGAACGCACGCTTCAGCCAGGCGAATTGCTTAGACTTGATACAGGTTGTTTAGTTGCATACACGCAGGGAATAGATTTTGACATTCAATTTGTGGGCGGTATAAAAAATACATTATTCGGTGGCGAAGGCCTTTTCTTCGCAACTCTTCGAGGCCCGGGAAAAGTGTGGATACAAACACTGCCAATCAGCAGGCTCGCAAGCCGCGTTCTCAGCTACGGCACAACTAACAGAAAAGAAGAAGGCAGCATACTCGGAGGAATAGGCAATATGCTTGACGGTGACGGTTGGTAAAGAAATGTACGGAGTACGATGTTCGGTGTACGAAATTCTTCATGGAGTAATACTCTAATGTATTTCGTACATCGTACTTCGTACACCGTACATGGTCCGTTATTTCTTAAACAGCGAATCCGCTTGCTTCAAACTACTCAAAATCATCTGTCTCACATCATTCACTTTCGTCTTCTCCGATTCTAAATATTCAATTCTCTTCGCTTTGTCGTTTGCAAAAGTATCGGCGTTAAACTTAACCATCCAGTCCGTCATGCTGCTGTCGGCGTTCATAAGTGCTTTTTGCACACTCAGCACATTTTGTTTATAAGCTTCGGGTTGTTTTTGGCCGGGCAATTTTGCAATACTGTCAAGCGCATGCTGCGATTGAGCGGTATAACCATGGACCTTTTGAATAGCGGCCATGCCTATATCATGACCTTTCATTACTTCCTCATACAAAGAATCTTCCTTTGTTGCAGGTGCCTGGGAAAATCCATCTTTACGTTGCTCGGTACTGTTGCCACAGGCGAAAAGCGCAACAGGCAACACAAGAAGAAATATACGTTTCATGGTGATTGTATTTCTCGCAATTTAGTTATTAGTTGTTAGTTGTTGGTTGTTAGGCTTTGGGATCAATTTTTCTTCTTCTTTTTCATATATCGTTCTTGCTCTTCTTACAGCAAACTCAAAAACAAAATCTTCTCAAATCATGATAATCATGAAAATCTGCGTTCCATTCTCGTTAATTTTGCCCAATGATTCATCTACAAGAAGGAGATAAAGCTCCTGCATTTTCGGGAATTGATCAGGACGGGAAAAAGGTCACACTTTCAGAATTTAAAGGCAAAAAAGTGGTATTGTATTTTTATCCACAGGACCTTACGCCTACGTGCACTGTACAATCATGCAACCTTCGCGACAACTATAGCCTGTTAAAACAAAAAGGATTTGAAGTCATCGGTGTAAGTCCCGACGACGAAAAATCGCACATAAAATTCAGGGAAAAACATCAGCTTCCTTTCAATCTGATTGCAGATACAAACCACGCCATCATTGACAAATACGGCGTTTGGGGTGAAAAGCAACTGTATGGCCGTAAATACATGGGACTTCATCGCACCACCTTCGTTATTGATGAGAAGGGCAAAATCGAAAAGATATTTTTGCGTCCCAAGAATAAGCAGCATGCGGAGGAGATAATCGCAGCGCTGGGGAAATAGTTGTTTGTTGTTAACCTTTTTTGGACGCCAGTAGCCAGGTTCCGGTAGCCGGTGGCGCGATTACGGAACATGTGATTGTCTGACCATCGGCTTTAAAATCAACTGGTTATCTAAATTTTCGAAGAAATTTTGCGCAGAAACATTCTGGCAACCGGCGACTGGCAACCGGTTACCATTTTTATCGCATTCCGTAAGCGCAATCCTCCCTTCGCGTCCCTTTCTTATGTAAATTTGCGAAAATTTTGAATCGTGAGTCGTAAAGAAGAATTATTACAGGACGTAGTGATAAAGTTTGCAGGAGACAGTGGAGATGGGATGCAGCTGACAGGAACGCAGTTTACCAACAATACGGCCCTGATGGGAATTGACTTAGCCACATTCCCCGATTTTCCAGCCGAAATACGTGCACCACAAGGTACTTTACCCGGTGTGAGTGGATACCAGTTGCGCTTTTCGAGCGATCGTGTATTTACGCCCGGCGACGAGTGCGATGTGCTGGTGGCAATGAACGCCGCAGCACTGAAAGCAAATTTGAAAGGCCTGAAAAAAGGCGGTAAAATAATCGTAAACACCGATGGTTTTGATGCAAAAAATTTGCGTCTTGCCAATTATCCCGACGGTGTAAATCCTATCAACGATGACAGCCTGGGCAGTTATGAGGTTATTAAAATGGATGTAACCAAAATGACCCGTGAAGCGCTGAAAGAATATGAGTTGGGTACAAAAGAAAAGGATCGTGCAAAAAACATGTTTGTGCTCGGCTTCCTTTACTGGATGTACAACCGCGACATGGAAAGCTCAATCAAATTCCTGGAAGATAAGTTTGGTAAAAAAGAAATTATTCTGAATAGCAACATCAAAGCGTTGCAGGCTGGTTTTAATTTCGGTGATACTACTGAAACTTTTACTACCACCTACCGTGTGGAAAAAGCAAAAATGCAGGCAGGTACTTACCGCTCAATCATGGGCAACCAGGCGGTAGCAATGGGTTTGATCGCGGCTTCGCAAAAAAGCGGGTTGCCTTTGTTCCTGGGAACATATCCTATCACACCAGCTTCAGATATTTTGCACGAGTTGAGCCGTCACAAATCATTTGGCGTGCGCACTTTCCAGGCAGAAGATGAGATTGCCGGTATTACTTCCGCGATCGGTGCTGCTTATGGTGGTTCTCTAGGTGTAACCACAACTTCAGGCCCCGGCATGGCATTGAAAACAGAAGCAATGGGACTGGCAGTAATGCTGGAAATTCCTTTGCTCATTATAAACATTCAACGTGGTGGCCCTTCTACGGGTTTGCCAACAAAAACAGAGCAAAGTGATTTGCTGCAAGCGTATTACGGACGTAACGGTGAATGCCCGATGCCTGTAATTTCTGCTTCTACACCAAGCGACTGCTTTGCGACTGTTTACGAAGCGGTAAGAATTGCAGTGCAACACATGACACCAGTTATTTTCCTTAGCGACGGTTACATTGCCAATGGTGCCGAGCCATGGAAATTTCCAAAAGCAGACGAGCTGCAGGAAATAAAAGTGAAGTTCAAAACAGAACTTGGTCATGAGGAAGAAAAATTTCAACCATACCTGCGTGATGAAAAACTAGTGCGTCCTTGGGCAATTCCAGGAACACCAGGCTTAGAACACCGCATCGGAGGTTTAGAAAAACAAAACATTACGGGTAACGTAAGCTACGATCCTGAGAACCACCAGCTGATGGTGAAGATCCGCCAGGAGAAAGTAGATAAAATAGCAGACTATATTCCTGACCAGCAACTAGACAGCGGTCCTGAAAAAGGAAAAGTGCTTGTACTTGGCTGGGGTTCTACTTATGGTGCGATTAAGAGTGCCGTTTCAGAAATTCAGGCCGAAGGCCACGCCGTGAGCCATGCGCACATTAAATATCTGCGTCCGTTCCCGAAAAATCTTGGTGATCTCATCAAGAAGTTTGATAAAGTATTGATACCAGAAATCAACAACGGTCAATTAATAAAGATCATCCGCGAACAATTCCTGATCGACGCCAAAGGTTATAACAAGATCATGGGCGTTCCAATTACAAAAGGCGAATTGGTAGAAGCGATTAAGGGAATGCTGTAGAGGGGAATTAAGAATTAAGAATTAGGAATTAGGAATTAGTCTTCGCAAATCAGACAGTTCGACAAATTGAAATAATGGTGCTTGTCATCCCGAGGAACGAGGGATCTGAGTCGTTGGCAATCCAGTTGTCGGTGTATGACTCAGATCCCTCGTTCCTCGGGATGACAAGCATCTTTCTTTACTGGATGTAAGCAACATGTCAAGTCAAAAGGCGATTTAGCATTCACGTTTTTTTGGCTAGATTCGTGAACAAACTCACATCACCATGACCATCTTTTCAAAAATAATAGCCGGGGAAATTCCTTCTTATAAAATTGCCGAGAACGACAAGTTCTATGCGTTTCTCGATATTTTTCCTTTGGTAGAAGGACACACACTCGTAGTGCCAAAAGTAGAAACAGATAAGTTTTTTGATGTGGCAGATGAGTACATGAGTGAATACCTTGTATTCGCAAAACGCATCGCACACGCCATAGAAAAAGCCGTTCCGTGTAATCGCATAGGCGTAAGCGTTGTAGGCCTTGAAGTTCCACATGCACACTTGCATCTTATTCCCATCAACAGTGCAAATGACATGAACTTCGCCAACGCAAAATTGAAATTGTCTCCTGAAGAGTTTAAGAAAATACAGGAAAAAATTGTGAAAGAGCTGTAAGGAAATGTACGATGTAAGAAGTACGATGTACGAAAGTCATTTTGATGATCGACTCCAAAGCAGGTCGTACACCGGCCATCGTACTTCGTACATCTTAGTGAAGCTTCGTGTCCTCAGTGCCTTAGTGGTAAACTCAGGTGTAGCACCTACATTATCTTTATCCTATCCGCATTCTGTTTAATAAAATCTTCCCAGCCTTTAGCTTTCTTCACATTCGCCATAAGTGGGTTAGAAGTTTGATAGTGGTGGCAAATAGCAACAGCAAGCGCATCCGTAGCATCAAAAAACTTAGGTTTATCCTCAATGGTAACAATACGCTGCACCATTTTCCAAACTTGTTCTTTGTCCGCATTACCATTTCCGGTAACGGATTGCTTTACTTTTTTGGGAGAATATTCGCAAACCTCAAGCCCGGCTTGCATAGCGGCGGCAATGGCGACCCCCTGCGCACGTCCCAGCTTGAGCATACTTTGTACGTTTTTACCATAAAAGGGCGCCTCAATTGCAAAAGAAGTCGGATTGTGCTGAACAATAATTTCTGCAACTTTGCGATGAATCATTTCCAGGCGATGGTACATATGTTTCTTGCTGCTTAAAGAAAGGACATCCATCTCAACAAGGCGGATAGTGTTGCCGGTAACATGTATTATGCCATATCCCATTACAAGAGTACCAGGATCTATACCTAAAATTATTTTCGAAGCCTTTTGCAAATAGGAGTTTATTTTTGAAGAGAATGTCGATATACAGCAACAAAAATATCAAAAAGTTTGTCAATTATTTTTTAGGTCCCATATTGTTTATATGGTTGTCATATTCTTTATACCGACAAATTCAAAATCAGCCGGATCTTGGGCTTGCATTACGCAACATGAAGCTCTCCTTAACAGGTAGTGATTCATGGAAACTTTATCTGTTACTCACTCTCACTTTTGTTAACTGGGGAATAGAAGCAAGGAAGTGGCAGCTACTGATGCTCACACTTGAAAAAACAACATGGTGGCGGGCAATGAAAGCTTCATTGTCCGGTGTGGCATTTGCCATCAACACTCCCAACAGGATCGGCGAATATGGCGGAAGGGTCTTGTATGTAAAAGAAGGACACCGCATCCAGGCCGTTTCACTTGCTATTGCCGGAAGTTTCAGCCAATTGATCATTACATTCCTTATGGGCTGTTTGGGCCTTGTTTATTTTTTAAACTTTGCGCCGCACAATATATCTAAGAGTTGGTCGTCTTATCTGATTTGGATAAGAATCACTTTGGCAGGAGGCACTGTCGTAACGGTATTATGTTTGCTATTATACTTCCGCCTGTCGTGGTTAATAAAATCGATAGAAAAAATACCTCGCATAGGAAAGCGGATTCATCAAATCGCTATCTTAGAAGAGTTGGGTGTTACGAGATTGTTAAGAGTTTTTTCTTTGTCATTCATCCGTTATTGCGTATTCATTTTTCAATATATATTGATACTGCAATTGATGGATGTTGACATGGGCGGCTGGCAAATTGCGTGGACTGTGAGCGTGATGTTTTTGATATTGGCGCTTATTCCGACTATAGCATTGGCAGAAGTTGGCATTCGCGGTCAGCTGAGTATTCAATTGTTTGGATTGTTTACTTCAAATAACGTGGGCGTAATTGCTGGAACAATTGGTATTTGGTTCATTAACCTGGTCGTTCCGGCAATAGTGGGCAGTTTATTAATTTTAGGAATCAAAATATATTCAGGCAAGGACCAATAGCCTGGGATCAAATAAAAAAACGGCAGATGCGTAAATTTTTTTTAATTGCTCTGATAACCTTATTTGTTTTACCTCTTACTAATGCGCTCAATGCGGGTGACGATTTCTGTGGAATGAAGAATACAGCCTTCAATACTGGTGAATATTTAAACTATAAAGTATATTATACTCTTGGTGTATATGTAGCGGCAGGTGAAGCAAACTTTAACGTGTCCCTTGAAAAATTTAATAATAAACCGGTTTATCACGTTGTAGGCGATGGTTCCACATACAGCTTTTATGACAACTTTTTTAAGGTGCGCGACAGGTATGAAAGTTATGTAGATACGGCAACGCTGCAGCCTTTAAAATTCATACGGAACATAAACGAAGGCGGTTATAAAAAATACGAAAATGTAACCTTCAATAAAACAGCGAACACCGCCGTTACCAATAATGGCGTGTTTAAAGTGCCGGCATGCATACAAGACGTGATCAGCGCCATTTATTATGCCCGCAATATAGATTTCAACAAATACAAGCCTGAAGATAAAATTCCTTTCAGCATGTTTCTCGACAACGAAGTGTACAACCTGTACGTTCGTTATTTAGGAAAGGAAAAAATAAAGACAAAATACGGCACATTCAATGCCGTCAAGTTCAAGCCGCTCCTCATCAAAGGCACCATATTCGAAGGCGGTGAAAAAATGAACGTTTGGGTAAGCGACGATGGCAACCATATTCCACTCCGCGTAGAAAGTCCCATCAGCGTGGGAAGTATAAAAGTGGACATGATGGGCTACCGAAATTTGCGCTATCCGTTGACTTCGATGATAAGCTTAAAATGATATTCGGCTAAACGCTTAATGCCCAACGCTAAACGCAACGCAAAGCGTTTAGCGTTGGGCTTTTGGCTTTAAGCGTTTAGCGTTGAGCATTAGGCAACTTTCCCGTATTTTTGAGCCCTCGAAAAAGAGAATACTACGATGACGATAAGTTATAACTGGCTGAGTGAATATTTACCGGTATCATTGGATCCCGAAAGATTGTCTAAGATCCTCACTTCCATAGGACTAGAAGTTGAAAGTCTGGAAAAATACGAATCTGTAAAAGGTGGCCTTGAAGGGCTTGTAATAGGTGAAGTTTTGGAATGCGAGCAGCACCCAAACGCAGATAAACTAAAAGTTACCAAAGTAAACATAGGAAGCGGCGACCCATTGCAGGTCGTTTGCGGCGCACCAAACGTAGCTGCCGGCCAAAAAGTAGTGGTGGCAACCGTTGGCTCAACCATTTATCCTTCCACCGGCGACCCGCTGACCATGAAAGTGGCAAAGATCCGCGGAGTGGAAAGCTACGGGATGATTTGCGCAGAAGACGAAGTGGGCATGGGCCAGAGCCATGCTGGAATTATGGTATTACCTGCTAATGTGAAAGTAGGGATGCCTGCTGCCGAGTACTTTCAACCTTACACAGACTTTGTGTACGAGATAGGTCTTACGCCAAACAGAATGGACGCAATGAGCCATCTGGGTGTTGCCCGCGACGTATGTGCATACCTAACGCACCACGACAAAGGTGATCAGCGTGCGAAAGTGCCTTCTGTAAATGCTTTTAAAGTAGAAAATCATAACCTGCAGATCTCTGTAACCATAGAAAACAAAACGGCTTGCCAGCGCTACGCAGGTGTAAGCATTTCTGGTGTTACCATCAAAGAATCTCCGAAATGGCTGAAAGATAAATTGCAAGCCATCGGTTTGAGACCAATCAATAACATTGTTGACATTACCAACTTTGTACTACACGAAACAGGGCAGCCTCTGCACGCTTTCGACGCAGACGCAGTGACAGGAAAAAAAGTAATTGTAAAAAATCTGCCGCAGGATACCGTTTTTGTAACACTTGATGAGAAAGAAAGAAAACTAAGCAGCGAGGACCTGATGATCTGCAATGAAACAGAACCAATGTGCATTGCAGGCGTATTCGGAGGTTCGAAAAGTGGAGTGAAGGATACGACGACAAATATTTTTCTTGAAAGCGCATGGTTCAATCCGACCAGCATTCGTAAAACATCTTTCCGTCACGGGTTACGTACAGATGCTGCTACACGTTTTGAAAAGGGCGTGGATATTTCAGCGACTGTGAATGTTTTGAAAAGGGCAGCTTTGCTGATTAAAGAAGTTGCGGGTGGTGAGATTTCATCTGATTTAGTTGATGTTTATCCGCAACCCAAAGACAAGACTTCTGTTTCCATCAAATATCATTACCTGAAAAGACTGAGTGGTAAAAGCTACCATAGCGACACCGTTAAAAAAATATTGGAAGCGCTGGGTTTTGAAGTGGTGAAAGACGGCATCGACGAGCTTTTCCTATTGGTGCCTTACAGCAAGCCGGATATTTCAATTCCTGCCGACATCGTGGAAGAGATTTTGCGAATTGATGGATTGGATAATGTTACCATTCCCCATTCAATTCTTATCAGCCCTGCTGTAGAAGCGGATCGCGTGAAAGAGTCTTTCAGGATGAAAGTGGCGAATTACCTGGTGGGACAAGGTTTTAGCGAGATCATGACGAACTCCATCACAAACAGCAAATATTATTCAGAAGAGGTTTTGCAACATGCCGTAAAACTCATGAATAATTTGAGTGTTGAGTTGGACATTATGCGCCCTGCCATGCTGGAAACAGGTTTGGAGAGCGTTGCACATAACATCAACAGGAAAAACAATAACCTGAGCTTTTTTGAGTTCGGTAAAACATACACTACTTCGGGCGTTGGGCACTATGATGAACAAGAACATCTTACATTGTTCATCAGCGGCAATGCCAGTGAAGATAGCTGGAAACAAAAAGCCGTAAAATCTGACATATACAGACTGAAGGGTGTGGCTGCGTCTATTTTGAAACTGGCAGGAATTGAGAACGCTACTTTTGAAGCGCTAAACGATGGTAAAATTGAAGGCCTTGCAGCCAAAGTAAATGGCAAACATTTGCTTTCACTAGGAACGGTTGCAAAGAAGACACGAGAAAGATTTGATATCAAACAGGAAGTGTTGTTTGCTGATTTCGATTGGAAATTGTTGCGTGAAATTGTTGCAAAAAAACAGATCTCTTTCACGGAATTGCCAAAACAATTGCCTGTTCAGCGTGACCTTGCCATCATTGTGGATAAATCTTTGCCGTTTGAAGCTGTGGAAAAAGCTGTGAAAAATGCGAAGGCTTCCAAATTGCAAAACGTTAGTTTGTTTGATATATTTGAAAGCGATAAGCTAGGTACAAATAAAAAATCAATGGCTGTAAGTTTCAGTTTCCTTGACGAAGAAAAAACACTTACCGATAAGGAAATCGACGGCATGATGAGCAAGATCATGGCATCGGTTGAAAAGGAACTGCAGGCTGAGATTAGAAAATAGAGAAAGTTGCCTGTAGCCAGATTCCAGTAGCCAGTAGAGCATATGCACTAAAATACTGGCCACCGGAATCTGGCCACCGGCGACAATTTCTTGCAACTCTTACCACACCAACTATGGAACCACTACAGGAACACATCCGGCGCATACAGGAAAAACTTCAGCAATTGGTGAAGCAGTACAGCGCATTGCAAAAAGAAAATGAAAAACTTTCATTGCAATTGAGCCTGTTAAAGGAAAAAGAGAGTATTCAGCATCAGCAAATAGATGAGCTCAACCAACAGGTATCGCTTTTAAAAGCGGCCAAAAGCGGTATGAGCGAAGAAGATAAAAAGGACTTTGAAAAACGCATCAATCAATACCTCAAAGAAATTGATAAATGCATCGCAATGTTACAAGAGTAGGAAGTTGGACAAGAAATGCATTTTGCGTTCGTCTAATTCCTAATTCCTAATTTCTAATTCCTCCCAAGATGTCAGATCAACTCATTCCCATCAACATAGTTATCGGCGACAGAACCTATCGCATCAAGATCAATGCGAAAGATGAAGAAGCAGTAAGACACACCGTAAAAATCATCAACGACAAAATTGTTGAGTTCAAAACGAACTTCGCCGGCAAAGACATGCAGGATTATGTGGCCATGGTAATGGTTTGGTATGCTACGCTGCAAATTCCACAAACAAATCAGCAAATAGTAGAAGAAGAAATGCTGCAAAAATTGCAATCGCTGGAAAGTGCATTGGATAAGGCATTGGAATAATCAAATCCTGACGTTTCCCGCGCCCATCCAAACATCCTGCATGAAATGAAATTGCGGATCGTGTCCGTCAACGATGGTGATAGAGAGAATATCATGTTGCACCCATTTCCAGCCTTTATTTAATTGCAAATATTCATCTGCCGCAGCATTCAGCATTTTCAATTTTTTTGAGGAAACACTTTCTTCCGGTAATCCGAAGGTTTTGCTGCTTCTTGTTTTTACTTCGATGAAATGAATAGCATCTTTTAGCGAAGCAATGATGTCAATTTCATAACGTCCATGGCGCCAGTTACGCTCAATAATTGTAAACCCTTTTTCTTCCAAAAACTTTGCTGCAAATAATTCTCCGGTTTTTCCCAGTTCATTATGGTATGACATAACAATTTTTTGTTTTCTTTGGTGCGCGAAAAATAATACTATGAGCACTAAAAATAACTTCTATAAGCTAACGGGAAAAATTCAGCATTACCAATGGGGCGGTTACGATTATATACCTGCGTTGTTGAACGTGACAAATGATAAACAACAACCATTTGCAGAATACTGGCTTGGCGCACACGTCAACGCTCCTGCAGAATTGGAAGGAGCCCAGCCTTCCAAGCTGAATGAATACATCGCAGCAAATACTGCTGCACTTGGTGAAAAAGTGTACAACAATTTTAAAGCACTTCCATATCTGCTTAAAATTCTGGATGTAAAAGACATGTTATCAATCCAGGTACACCCGACCAAAAAAGCGGCAGTTGAAGAGTTTGCAAAAGAAAACGCAAAAGGTGTGGCACTGAATGCGCCAAACCGTAACTATAAAGATGATAATCACAAGCCGGAATTAATGGCGGCTTTAAGCGAGTTTTATCTACTGCATGGTTTTAAAACACCAGAGCTTATGCGTAAAACCCTGTCATCCGTTCCAGAGCTGTCATTTTTGTTACCGTATTTTGAAGGTGATAACTATTCAAAACTGTACGAAGAAGTAATGCAAATGGATCAACAAAAAGTAAACGAACATTTGCAACCACTGCTTGATCGCATCCTTCCACAGTACAAAAACAATGAACTGAAAAAGGATAACGCTGATTTCTGGGCAGCACGTGCAGCGCTTACATTCAACGAAGGCAACAATGTTGATCGCGGTATCTTTTCAGTGTATTTGTTGAATCTGGTGCACATCCAACCAGGTGGAGCTATTTTCCAGGATGCGGGCATTTTGCACGCTTACCTTGAAGGACAGAATGTTGAGATTATGGCAAACAGTGACAATGTTTTGCGTGGTGGACTTACTCCAAAACACATCGATGTGGCAGAGTTGATGAAACACGTGACTTTCAAGGAAGTAGTTCCAAATGTTATTGTTGGCTCGGCAACTGCTACCAAAGAAAAGGTTTTCGTTTCTCCTGCGCCTGATTTCCAACTAAGCACTGTGAGCCTTGAAAAAAATGAAGAGTTTTCTTTACATGCTACAAGCGCTGAAATTGTGTTGGTGCTTTCAGGCAGCCTGGAAATCAGCAATGAAGAAAAGAAAGTTGTGCTGAAAAAAGGAGAGGCATTTATAACGTTTGCTGGTGCAACCGTAACATTAAGAGCCTTGGAAAACACCGAAATATACAGAGCGTTTGTGCCAGCGGTGTAATCATCGGTACATTGGGCAAGAAAGGCGGAAATTTGCCAGAGGGATCGCGTAAAAGCATTTTCCCCGCCTGAATGACTAGTCGGGCAGGAAATTTTCAAATCCTCAAATTTTCAAATTGGCAAGGTGATGCGCCAAAATGATAGCCGCGCATTTCCTTTCGATTAACAGCCTTTTTTGTTATTTTTGTTGACTTCAAGAGCAATAATTATGAAATTGAATAAATCTATAGTTTGGTCATTGGTTCTAATGATTGTTATAGCTGCAGTTTACCGTGCTATTCCAGGACGTCCATGGGGCTTTACGCCGCAGATTGCCATGGCTATTTTCGGTGGTGCAGTGATCAGGGATAAAAAATGGGCGCTGGCTTTGCCTTTGTTCTCCATGTTTTTATCAGATGTGTTATACCAGGTTTTGTATAGTGCAGGTGTGAGTCCGATTCCAGGTTTTTACGAAGGACAAATTGCTAACTACGTATTGTTTGCATTGTTAACTTGTCTTGGTTTCTTAATGAAACGCGTGACCATTGCTAATGTTTTAGGGTTCTCTTTGCTGGCTCCGGTTTTGTTCTTTTTATCCTCCAACTTTTTGGTTTGGGTAGCAGGAGCAGGTTTGCAACGTCCAAAAACATTCAGCGGTTTGATGATGTGTTACACTGATGCTTTACCATTCTTTAAAGGTGAAGTATTGGGAACATTGGTGTTTGGTGCTGTACTTTTCGGCAGCCACTACCTGTTAACTAAAAAGAATGTTGCTCAACACACTGCATTCGCAGAGTAATTGTTGAGATAATATAATTAGAAAAGGGAAGCATTGCTTCCCTTTTTTGTTGTCTGTTTTTCAGAAAATTATATCAACTTCCAATTGTTCTTTTTAACCTGCTCGTGAATATTTGCCAGAGAAGCATCAATCATTTCTTTCAATACATCCTGATTGATATCGGCCAGTTTGTTTACATACACACAACCTTTGCCAGTCTTGTGTTTCCCTAATTTCTTCAACATTTCTTCCCGGCCCTCAAAACCCGCACTGAGGTAAAATACATGTGAGGTTTTTCTTGGAGAAAAGCCAAGCAATGGCGCAGTGCCTTCGTGGCCGCTGTCGTATTTGTAGGCATAGCCGCCAAACCCTATAATACTCGGTCCCCACATTTTAGGCTTAAGACCGCTTTGTTTCTCAAACAATTTCAGAATACCAAGTGCATCATTTTTCTTTGTTTCATCTTCGATGCGGTCAATAAAAGCCAACACGCTTTCGTCGGTCTGTGTTGTTTTGTTTGTTGCCATATGAAAGATTTGAAATTAGAAATTCAATGTCGTTCAGTTAAGAAATGTTCCGCAATCACCATTCCTGTTTAGCAAGGCTTCGACAAGTTCAGTCTGACAGTCCGTTAGCGCTGTCAGGCTGAGCTTGTCGAAGCCTTCTCGCTAACCAGACTATGCCAGCCCAGCAGCATCAACTCATTTTCAATTTTCAACTTTCAATTTTCAATTCCTCTCCGCTTCGTACTCAACATCTACCAATAAATTTCTCTTATCATCTGCCGCCGTTGTTGCCAATATATCACAACGATTATTGTAAGGATTATCGGCGTGGCCTTTCACCCATTTAAATCTTACCTGGTGCTTTTTGCTTAATTCATGAAAACGTATCCAGAGATCGCGGTTTTTTTTGCCACCGGCGAAATTAGTTGCGATCCATTTTTTTAACCAGCCTTGTTCAACAGCCTTTACCACATATTGGCTATCGCTGTAAACGGTGATTGGCAAACCATCTTTCTTCAGGTTTTCCAATGCCACAATTACTGCGAGCAATTCCATCCTGTTATTGGTGGTCAAACGGTAGCCCTGCGAAAATTCTTTCTCTGTATCGCCCCATTTCAAAATTGCTCCATAGCCACCCGGCCCCGGGTTTCCGCGTGCTGCACCATCTGTGTATATGATCAGTTCTTTGCTCAATGTTAAAATGTTATGGCGGCGAAGATAATTGATAAATGAAAGTGGAAAATTGAAAATGGAAGGATAGAACGAGATTGTCATGATTGTCAAGATTTATTAAGATTTAACGAAAAATCATAACGAATCATCAGAGTCATGAGGATCTGTGTTCCATCTCTTCTTCCATTTTCAACTTTCAACTTTCAATTTTCAATTGCTCAAACCTGAAACACACCCGTCTTCAACGCCGGTATGTCTGCATTGTGATTGGCCGCATTCAGGGCTTCTGAAATTCTTGATCTTGTTTCCAACGGATCGATGATTTCATCTACCCATAATCTTGCCGCTGCGTAGTAAGGCGTTGTTTGTTTTTCGTACCTGCCTTTTATTTCGTTCAGCAACTTGCTTTCTGCTTCGGGTGTAATCGTTTCACCTTTTGCTTTTAATGAGCCAACTTGTATTTGTAATAGTGTCTTAGCTGCCTGGTCACCACCCATCACAGCGATTTTTGCATTGGGCCATGCATAAATAAAACGTGGATCGTAGGCTTTGCCGCACATTGCATAGTTACCTGCACCAAAAGAATTGCCTGTAATTATCGTGATTTTAGGCACTACGGAATTAGCAACTGCATTCACCATTTTAGCGCCATCTTTAATAATGCCGGCATGTTCACTGCGACTACCTACCATAAAGCCTGTTACATCCTGCAAAAAGATCAAAGGGATTTTTTTCTGATTACAGTTTAAAATAAAACGAGCTGCTTTATCGGCACTGTCATTGTAGATCACGCCACCAATCTGCATTTCGCCCTTCGCGCTTTTGATGATCTTGCGTTGGTTGGCAACAATCCCGACTGCCCAGCCATCGATGCGGGCATAGCCACACACAATCGTTTTGCCGTAGTCTTCTTTGTATTGCTCAAATTGAGAATTGTCAACAAGTCTTTCAATAATATCTATAACATCGTAGGCTTTAGCATTTCCTAACGGTACGATCTGAAAAATGTCATTTGCATTTTTGGCGGGTTCCTTCGCGGCGATTCTGTCGAACCCCGCTGTGGGATTGTGTCCCAGTTTGCTCATCAGGCTTTTGATGTAATCAAGACATTCCTGCTCTGTTTTGAATTTATAATCTGCAATGCCGCTGATGGAAGTGTGCATGGAGGCGCCGCCAAGCGTTTCTGCGTCTACATCTTCGCCTATCGCCGCTTTTACGAGATAAGGCCCTGCAAGAAATACCGAACCATTTTCTTCTACCATCAACATTTCATCGCTCATCACAGGGAGGTAGGCTCCACCCGCCACACAGGCGCCCATCACCGCAGCTATTTGCGTAATGCCTTGCGCACTCATTTGCGCATTGTTGCGAAAAATGCGGCCAAAATGTTCTTTGTCGGGAAAGATTTCATCCTGCATGGGCAAATAAACACCTGCACTATCAACGAGATAAATGATCGGCAATTTGTTTTCCATGGCAATTTCCTGCAGGCGCAAATTCTTTTTACCTGTGATAGGAAACCATGCGCCGGCCTTTACGGTTTGGTCGTTGGCAACAATCACACATTGCCTGCCGCTTACATAGCCCACACCGCCAACAGTACCGCCTGCAGGGCAGCCCCCTTCCTCTTCATACATTTCGTATCCGGCAAAGGAGCCTATTTCTGTAAAAGGTTTGTCTTTATCGACCAGGTAGTCGATTCGTTCGCGGGCAGTTAATTTATTTTTTGCGTGCTGTTTTTCAATCGCTTTTTTACCGCCTCCCAATGTTATTTTTTCATAACGCTGTTTAAGCTGGCTAACGGCCAATTGCATAGCATCTTCATTCTTATTCAGTTCAAGATTCATGGCAAGCAGATTATAGTTGTAAGATAGGAAAGTAAAAAGTAAAAAATCAAAAGTCAAAATGAAAAAAGTAGCCTTATGCCGGCCTCTGTTTGATGTGGCCGATGGGCATCTTATAAAGAATGGTACAATATTTTTGACGCTTCATGTATTTATCTGTTATTAACAGTTGCTTTTTTTACTTTTCACTTTTGATTTTTTACTTTTATCAACATGGGCTTAAAAAGAAAAATCGGCTGGATCGTTTTGGTAGCTTTGGCAATCGTTATTAAGGTCATCAGTTTATTTCCTGCATTTGTCGAGAAATATTATTCGCTTGGCTTTTATCCCTTCATATCAAGGATACAACGGGTTCTTTTGGGGTGGATTCCTTTTAGTGTCGGAGATTTTTTTTACGGAGTGATCGCTTTGTACTTGGTGGTGATGTTTGTGAGATTCATTCGCTCAGCTTTCAGAAAACAATTAACCCGCAAGTATTTTTATAAACTTGTCTTGGATTTCGTTTATGCGTGGCTGATAGTGTATGTTTATTTTAACCTTGCATGGGGACTAAATTATAACCGGCTCGGCATTGCGCACCAATTGCAGATAGAGGTGAAAACATATTCCACCGAAGATCTTACAACACTTACAGATACGATTATTCACCGTTTGAATGGCACTTACAATGCAAGTTTGCAAACAAGAAATGATATGCATAAAAAGCGGACGCTTTTTAAACGAGCCTTCGAAGCATACGATGCCACATCGAAAGAGTATCCCTTTCTTACTTACAAGACAAGATCTGTAAAACCTTCTATTTACAGCTATTTCGGAGATTATTTTGGGTTCACCGGTTACTATAATCCGTTCAGCGGAGAAGCGCAGGTAAATACAACTGTGCCTCTTTTTGTACAGCCATTTACCACCTGCCATGAAATGGGCCACCAAATGGGTTATGCAAAAGAAAACGAAGCAAATTTCGCCGGATTTCTTTCTGCAAAAGCCTCTTCTGATTCTGCATTTTTATACTCCCTGTATTTTGACCTGTACAGCTACTGCATGCGTGATTTGCTGCGTCGCGATACTGTTGTGGGCAACCGATTGAAAAAAGAATTATCGCCCGGCGTGAAAAATGATTTTCTGGAACTGAGAAAATTCTACGAACAATATGCCAACCCATTCGAGCCGCTGATTACGAAAATGTATGGACAATATTTAAAGGCAAACGAACAGCCTGTTGGGATGATGTCGTATAATGAGGTGGTGGGAATGATAATTGCGTACACGAAAAAGTACGGCATGCAGGAGCTGTAGAGACGCGTTGAACGCGTCTCCGTACCACCCAAATGAATGTTACTGAAAACGCACGACGCGGCTTATTATGGTGTGGCAATTGGGGTTGTGCGACAGAGACGCGTTCAACGCGTCTCTACGGGAAAACATTATAAAAAAGGGCGCCAATGGCGCCCCAAATAAAAAAGACGCATTTTCATGCGTCTCTACGTTAAAATTTATTCTTCCACATCATGCTTTCGATCGGCTTGTTTGGCTGGCCGCTGTATTTCGCATTCTGTTTTTGATTGTATTTTACTGCGATCTCGCCATCTACCGGGAAATAGATCAACTGACCGATCGGCATTCCTTTATAAATGCGAACCGGTTGTTTTACCGAAATCTCCAATGTCCAGTTACCACAAAAACCAACATCGCCTTTACCTGCCGTTGCGTGGATATCGATACCCAGGCGGCCGGTAGAAGATTTTCCTTCCAAAAACGGAACGTGCGCGTGTGTTTCCGTATACTCTTCCGTTACGCCGAGGTAGAACATGTGGGGCTGTAGAATGAAACCTTCCTCCGGGATCTCAAAATACTCAATCTGGTTGTGTTTGCGGGCATCCAGCACCTCGTCCTTATATTTTGCCAGCCATTTTCCAAGATGCACATCATAGGAATTACTACCAAGGCATTCTCTGTCGTAGGGGTCTATTTTGATCGTTCCCATTTCAATTTCTTCCAGTATTCTGGTATCGGAGAGTATCATTTTTGAATGTCAGTTTTTTATTGTCAATTTGTAAGCGGCAAAGTAACCGTCATTTTTGAAATTATGCCTCTTTTTTATCAACAAATTATAGACGAAAATACCAAACTGGGTATTTGGCGAATAGAAGAACCAGAAGACTTTTTCCTGCAAAAAGTACCATTGAAGAAAGATGTTTCGCATCCCTACAAGCGGTTGCAACATCTTGCAGGGCGCTATCTGTTACCCACTCTTTTTGCCGACTTTCCCCTGTCTGAGATAGAAATAGCGGATACCAGGAAGCCTTTTTTGCCCGACGAAAAGTTTCATTTTTCCATATCCCACTGTGGCAATTTTGCCGCTGCTATTGTAAGTACCAAGAGAAGAGTGGGTATAGATGTGGAGCTGGTTACCTCGCGACTTGAAACCCTTTCGTCCAAATTTTTGAATGAGCAGGAAAAAGCGTCACTCGACGAGTGGAGCTATTTGCCGCACGTGCATTTGCAACTGGTCGCATTGATGTGGAGCGCAAAAGAAGCAGTATTCAAATGGTACGGAAACGGCAAAGTTGATTTCAAACAACACATGCGTTTGGACGGTCCTATTTCTATCCTGGCCCGCGACGCGGCGACGCTGCCATTTGTTTTTGAGAAAGAAAAACCAATTCATCTTAAGGTGCACGGAAAATTATTTCGCCCACTGATGATGGTATGGGTGGCAGATTGACGTGACGTAAAAAGTAAAAAAATAAAAAGTAAAAAGCTGCTTGGCATAAAGAACGATTTTTTGGGTGCCAAACAGTAGTGCTGCCATTAAGCATCCGTTGCGACGCTCCGTTCAGCGGTAGTAATTCTGCTCAATTCAAAACTCAAAACTCACAACTCAAAACTACCTGTGTTTACTCTCAAATATAAGCCCGGACTAAAGTGGTACCAGCAGCCGATGTTTGCGGTGCTGTTTCACGTAACGTCATGGGTGTTGATCTTTTCTATTCCGTTTTTTCTTCGGCCAAATATTGAAGCGGCAACAACGCACGTGCGCCGTATGCCGCAACCACCAAGCGTTCAGGCAGTTTTTAGATTATTGCTGATAGCGGTGTTTTATCTGAACGCTTATATTCTCATCCCATTTTTATTGCAAAAGAAAAAAGTGGCGTGGTATATAGTTAGCCTTGTCGGCGTGTTTGCAGTGGTGTTGCTGGTCATGCTGATGGTAAACCGTTATGAAGATGTGGAAAGCATTCCGTGGCGCGTGCCTTTTTTTATATCGGTGTTTCCCACCTTGTTTATTTTGGCCATCAGCACCACCTACCGGTTCATTATTGATAATGTTAAAAATGAGCGAAACTTAAAGGAAAGGCAGACGGAACATCTGAAAACTGAACTATCTTTTCTGCGTTCACAGGTGAGCCCGCATTTTATGTTCAACGTGCTGAACAGTGCAGTATCACTTGCAAGGGTACGATCAACGCAACTGGAGCCAACTTTAATAAAATTATCTCATCTTTTGCGTTACATGTTGTACGAATCCGATGAAGATAAAGTAAGTTTGACCAAGGAACGGGAGTATCTTCAGAACTATATTGATTTGCAGCAACTGCGCTTTGCAGATAGTGTACACATTGAATTTGCCGGCAACGGAAGTTTCGACAGCTATCTTATCGAACCCATGTTACTCATACCCTTTGTTGAAAATGCATTCAAGCACGGTATTGGATTTATAGACAAACCGGAAATTCACATAAAAATGGAAGAACGGGCCGGTGAACTGCATTTTGAAGTAAAAAATAAATTCAATCCGGCAAACCAGGGAAGCAACGATAAGCACTCCGGAATTGGTCTAGTAAATGTAGAACGGCGGTTGAATTTATTGTATGGAAATGAACATAAGCTCACAATTAGTAACAACAATAACTGGTTTTACATTAACCTAATACTTCAATTAAGATGATGCATTGCATTGCAGTAGACGACGAAAAACTTGCTCTCGATCTGCTGGAAGATAACATTAAGCAAATACCTTTTTTAAAACTGGTAAAGCGTTGTAAGAACGCGATGGAAGCAATGGATGTGCTGAAACGTGAGAGAGTGGATCTTATGTTTCTCGACATTCAGATGGCCGGTGTTACGGGCTTTCAGTTGTTGAAAAGCTTATCGGTAAAACCACTTACCATAATGATCACTGCTTATGAAAATTATGCTATCGAAGGCTTCAATCTTGATGTGGTGGATTATTTGGTGAAACCTGTTTCTTTCGAAAGATTTTTAAAGGCCTGCAACAAAGCATACGATCTGTATCAACTTCAGAACAGGCAATTGTTCAGTAGTTCCGCAATACAGCGTGATTACTTTTTTGTAAACGTAGAATACAACCAGGTAAGAATTAATAATGATGACATCATTTTTGTAGAGGCCATGAAAGACTACATACGCATTCATTTGGCCAATACAAAGCCCGTTCTCACCCGCATGAGCATGAAGGCAATGGAGGAAAAATTGCCGGTGCATCAATTTGCAAGAATACACAAGTCATATATCGTTTCACTACCAAAAATTTCTGCGATAAAGCGCGGACTTGTTGTTGTCGCACAGCACGAGATTCCGTTGAGTGATAATTATAAAGCTAATTTGGAAGCGCTATTAGGGTTGCAGCCGGAATAACTGAATAACTCAATAACTGAATAACTGAGTGGTTGAAAATCGAAAACACTTGTCGAATATGAACATTCAGTTATTCAGTTATTCAGTTACTGTCACTAGCGTTGTTCGAATGATTTTTTTCTCTCCGCATATTTTGAAGCATTTTTCTTCCTACCTTTTCTTCAATAATTCAATAAATCAATCATTCAATTATTAGTTATGGCAGATGCTTCTCAGTTTTTACAAGCGATAAAAGATGGTTATACTTTTAAAGGTGATGCTCCAAAACTTGGAGTGGCAATGCTGGATGGTGAAGTAGTGCAGGGCGCAGACATCTTTTTGCCGCTGCGAACAATGAACCGTCACGGATTGATTGCCGGCGCTACCGGTACCGGTAAAACAAAAACCTTGCAAGTGATCAGTGAAATACTGAGTGATAACAGTGTGCCTGTTTTGCTCATGGATATCAAAGGAGACCTTAGTGGAATTGCAGCAGCCGGAACAGAGAATGACAAATTGAAAGAGCGCTACCAAAAACTGGGTTTGGAATATAAGCCCTCCGCTTATCCTGCGGAGTTGTTGACGTTGAGCAATGAAAAAGGTGTTCGACTTAGAGCAACGGTGAGTGAATTCGGTCCTGTTTTGCTCAGCAAGATTTTGGACCTGAATGATACTCAAGGCGGCTTGGTAGCAATGATCTTTAAATATTGTGATGACAATAAATTGCCTTTGCTCGATCTGAAAGACTTTATTAAAGTGTTGCAATATGTAAGTGACGAAGGAAAAGCAGAGTTGGAAAAAGCTTACGGAAAAGTTTCCACTACTTCCACAGGAACTATTTTGCGCAAAGTGGTAGAACTGCAGCAACAAGGGGCAGATACATTTTTTGGTGAGATAAGTTTTGATGTAAATGATCTTATGCACATAAGCGATGATGGCCGTGGTATGATAAGCATACTGCGAGTTACGGATCTGCAGGATCGTCCGAAACTTTTCTCTACGTTTATGTTGCAGATGCTGGCTGAGCTGTATGCAAGTTGTCCTGAAGAAGGTGACATGGATAAACCAAAGCTGGTGATCTTTATAGATGAGGCGCACCTGATTTTCCAGGAAGCAAGTGATGCATTGTTGCAGCAAATAGAAACCATCATTAAGCTGATTCGCTCAAAAGGCGTTGGTATATTTTTCTGTACGCAAAACCCAATGGATGTTCCGGCGTCCATTCTTGGTCAGCTTGGCTTAAAAGTGCAACATGCTTTGCGTGCCTTTACTGCAGCGGATAGAAAAGTAATCAAACAAACTGCGGAGAACTATCCCGAAACGAAATTTTATAAAACGGACGACCTGCTAACGCAACTCGGTATAGGCGAAGCGTTGGTAACCATGCTGAATGAAAAAGGTATTCCCACACCGCTTGCACAGGTAATGTTGTGCTCGCCCCGCAGCCGCATGGATGTACTTGCGCCGGGCGAAATTGACAACATCGTAAACCAATCTAAACTGGTGAAGAAGTACAACCAGGCCATAGATTCACAAAGTGCCTACGAAATATTAACAGCAAAACTGAACGAAGCCGAAGAAAAAAGCAAAACGGCTCCCGCTCCAGGCAAGAAAGCTCCTCAAGAAAAATCAATAGTGGAAGAAGTGCTTGACAACCCCATCACCAAACAAGTGGGCAGAACAGCTGCCAGCATCATCACGAGAAGTTTACTCGGTGCGCTTGGATTGGGTGGAAGGAGTAGTAAGAAGAGTTGGTTTTAGGAATTGAAAATTGAAAGTTGAAAGTTGAAAATGCTTTCGGTGCTACTTCACGACAATTGTCACCACCCTGTTTGTTCGGGTAAGGTGCTTCAATAAAAAATTGAAAGCTGAACGCAGGACTCATTTTCAACTTTCAATTTTCAATTTTCAATTCGCTAAGCCTCCGGCTTAGCGGTTCCTGTTCTGATAAACCAAAAGATACTGTATTAACGTTACAAGGGATGCGAGAGCGGCAATTACGTAAGTCATCGCGGCCCACTTTAAGGCGTCTTTGGCTTTTGGGTATTCCGTTTGGTTGGTCACATTGGTGCGGTTGAGCCAGGCAAGGGCCCTTCGGCTCGCGTCAAACTCCACAGGAAGGGTAACGAGCGAAAAGAGTGTTGTGACAGCAAAAAGCACTATACCCGCCAGTAAAAGCTGCGGAAACCGGTTAATCAGGATGATTCCGGCCAAAAGTACCCATTGGACCAGGGTTGAGCTGACCTGAACCGCCGGAACAAGTTTCGACCGCAATCCCAGCCAGGCATATCCAGCCGCATGTTGCACCGCGTGACCGCATTCGTGGGCTGCAACCGCCGCCGCCGAAATATTTACCCCATTATACACGTCCGGGCTCAGATTTACGGTTTTATTGGCCGGATTGTAGTGATCGGACAAGAATCCGTTCACAGAAACGACCTGAACGTCATATATGCCATTTTCTTTAAGCATCTTTTCAGCCACTTCTTTACCCGATAATCCACTGGAAAGAGGGATTTTGCTGTAAGATGCAAACTTCCTCTTCAACACTAAGGAAATCAGCATACTAAGACCCACAAAAAGGAGCGAAACGAACATGATAGAAGGTGTCATTTTCTCTTAAATTTTAATGAATGAATGATCAATAAGACTGCCATTTTAGTGGCCTAAGATTTTAGCGACGTTTTGGCATAGATCGCCGCTTTGGTTGTCATTTTGACAAAGACGTGGTTGCGGATAATTCTTGATGAAATTTTAATCAATTGCAAATCAATCTATTGTGACGAAAATTAGGGCTTTCAAAAAGCTAAAAGTTATTCACAGGGTTAAAAAATAATTTTGTTATGTGGCGCTAATTTGTAATTTAGTGCAAGAATTTAATGGGTTAGTAAGTAAGGGGTCAGCAGTTTTGCTGGCCCTTTTACTTTATAAAAACGCAAGTTTTATTCTTCACAAATTCTCTTCTTCAAAAACAAAAGTTTCTCTCTTTGAGTTGATGATTTCATGAAAATTTTTTCGCAATGAATTAAAATTGATGTACAAATAGTCGTCTTTCATCAACCAATGGTTCTATTACTTAATCTCATCTCATTAATTTCATCTACCAGATGATAAAAACTTATCATCTTCATGTTGACATGTTAATTTGAAAATTTGAAAATGAGAGAATTTGAAAATTCTTTTTGTGCATCTTTTCCTTTTTCAAATTAACTCTTTAAATATTCAGACAGCAGATGATGAATTCAGAAGGATACATCCAAAGCATTTTCAAATTTTCAAATTCTCCCCTATAGTTCCGTCCACTCATTTATCTTTATTCCATGAGCAAAACGAAATCAGCATTTTTTTGTCAGAACTGTGGATATGAAAGTGCAAAGTGGTTAGGCAAGTGTCCTTCCTGCCAGCAATGGAACACTTTTGTAGAAGAGTTGGTACAAAAGGAAAAGTCGAAGAATGGCAATGATGATTGGAAATCTTACAATGGCGAACGGAAAAACAAAACAGTTCCGCTGAACGAAATAACAAGCAGCGAAGAAAAAAGAATTGTTACACCAGATGGAGAGCTCAACAGGGTGCTGGGTGGCGGGATCGTGATGGGAAGCATCGTGCTGGTGGCTGGTGAACCGGGAATTGGGAAGTCTACCTTGTTCCTTCAAAATGGTTTGCATATGAAAGGCATCTCCATTTTGTATGTGAGCGGCGAAGAAAGTGAACAGCAAATTAAAATGCGTGCCGACAGATTGAAGGCGAGCAACGACGATTTTTATTTGCTTACAGAAACATCCACACAAATAATTTTTCAGGAAATAAAAAAACTGCGTCCGCAGCTGATCATTATCGATTCCATTCAAACACTGCATACGCCATTTATTGAATCGTCTGCAGGAAGCGTTTCGCAGATCAGGGAAACGGCGGCCGAGCTGCAGCGATTTGCCAAGGAAACAAATACGCCTGTGTTTTTAATTGGACACATCACCAAAGATGGCAGCATTGCGGGTCCAAAAATATTGGAACACATGGTAGATACCGTGTTGCAGTTTGAAGGTGACCGCCATTATGCTTATCGTATACTGCGTACTTTGAAGAACCGTTTTGGCAGCACGGCAGAATTAGGCATTTATGAAATGACAGGAACCGGCATGCGCGGTGTAAGCAACCCAAGCGAGATTCTTATCACGCAAAAAGAAGAGCACCTGAGCGGTACCGCTATCGCAGCAACGATAGAAGGGTTAAGACCATTACTTATAGAGATACAGGCGTTGGTAACGCAGTCCGTTTACGGCACTCCACAAAGAACCACGAGTGGAATGGATCTTCGAAGATTGCAACTCTTGCTGGCAGTGCTGGAAAAGCGCGGAGGTTTTCATTTTGGTGTAAAAGATGTGTTCCTTAATATTGCCGGTGGTTTAAAAGTAGAAGACCCGGCCATGGACCTCGCGGTGTTATGTGCTTTGCTGAGTTCTTATGAAGATGTTCCTTTACCCATGAACATTTGCTTTGCCGGCGAAGTTGGTTTGAGTGGCGAAATAAGAGCCGTGAACAGAATTGAACAACGTATTGCCGAAGCGGAAAAGATGGGCTTTGAAAAAATAATCCTTTCCCGTTATAACCAAAAGAGCCTTAGTAACCTGAAGACAAATATTGAAGTGGTGGCTGTAGGAAGAGTGGAGGAAGTTTATAATTTGCTTTTTGTGTAAAAGGAGTTGTTGGTTGATAGTTGTTTGTTGTTAGACTTTTATGGTCGAACATCACTTCTAACAACAAACAACTATCAACTAAAACTTTATGGTAAAACAAGCCTTATCATCTTTATCTCATTTGTTCTTTCCCCATGTTTGTGTGGGGTGCGGAGGCGATATTGCAGGGGAACAGATCATTTGCCTGCAGTGCGATTCACAAATGCCGTTCACTAATTTTTGTCATCAGGCGGATAATGCACTGGAAAAAAGATTCTGGGGGCGCCTGCCCATTAAAGCAGCAGCAAGCACATTTTATTTTACAAAGGGTTCGCAGTTGCAAAACATGTTGCACGCATTAAAGTACAAAGGCAATAAAGACATCGGTTATTTTCTCGGAAGGCAAATGGCGAGGCAGATAAAAGAGTGCAACAGATTCAAGGATATTGATGTGCTTGTTCCTTTGCCGCTGTTTGCGGCCCGTGAAAAAATGCGGGGATATAACCAGGCAACAGTTCTGTGTGAAGCGATAGGCAGTGAGTTGCAAATTCCGGTGATCGAACACGCAGTAAAACGGTTGTCGGCCACTGAAACGCAAACGCGCAAAAGCCGCGAAGAAAGATGGGATAACATGGAAGGAAAATTTTTTCTTGAGCATGCGGACCTGCTAAGGAATAAAAACATTTTGCTGGTAGATGATGTAATAACGACCGGCGCCACATTGGAAGCTTGCGGCATCGAGTTGCTAAAAGCCGAGGGAGCGCAATTGAGTATTTTGAGTTTGGCGTTTGCGGTGGATGAATAGGCTTAACGCAAAATGCATAACGCCTAACGCACATCGCGACATACAGTGCGTTCTGCCTTAGGCGTTGAGCATTTTGCATTTTTTTTAAATTAAGTTTCATGAACAAACCATTTTTCATAATCATCGCTTCTTTCCTGTTTGCATTGCTTGCTTGCAAAAAGGATTCTTTTATAACAAGTCCGGATGCTTCTATAATATTAAGTAGCGACTCTTTATATTTTGATACCGTTTTTACTTCAGCCGGTTCTGTAACACAGGGAATAAAGATCATTAACAACAATGATCAGAAATTAAAACTCACAACGGTGAGTCTGGCGGGAGGTCTTGCTTCTCCATTTAAAATAAACATTGATGGTGCCGCTGTTCCGCAAATGAATGACATTGAGATTGAGGCGAAAGACAGCATTTATGTTTTTGTAATTGCCTCGATCAATCCCACCGCAAATAATTTGCCCTTCATTGTAGAGGATAGCATTTTGCTGAGTTATAATGGCAATAAGAGATACGTGAAGTTGAGTGCATGGGGACAAAATGCACACTTCCTTAAAAATAAAATTATTGATGTCAACACAACCTGGACTAACGATCTTCCGTATGTTATACTCGGTGGATTACAGGTAAAGGAAAATGCGACGCTAAACATTCAAAAAGGGTGTCGCGTTTATGCGCACGCAGACGCACCAATACTGGTCGACGGCACTTTAAAAGTGACGGGCGAAAAATATGATAGCATGAGGGTTGTGTTTTCCGGCGACAGATTGGATGACCCGTACAGGGATTATCCGGGAAGCTGGCCGGGCATTTACTTCAGGCAAACGAGTAAGGATAATGCACTGCAATATGCCACTATCAAGAATGCGTACCAGGGAATAATTATGCAGCAGCCAAATACCGGTGCTGTTCCCAATGTATCGCTCGATCAGTGCATAATTGATAATATTTCCGACGCCGGTATTATTGCCACAAAAAGCTCTTTGACTGCAAACAATTGCCTCATAAGCAATTGCGGGAAAAATGTATTCGTACAATATGGCGGCGATTATAAATTTACGCACTGTACCATTGCATCCATTTCCAATAGTTATGTACCACACCTGAGTGCAGACGTTTGGTTAAGTGACGTTTACACACAGGGTGGAACAACACAGACTGGTGCCCTAAGTGCTTCGTTTGTAAATTGTATCATTTGGAGCGAAGGCGGCGGCACAATGGATGAAGTTGTTGTGACTAAACAGGGCAGCAATCCATTTACTGTAGATTTTACCAGCTGTCTCTGGAAAGTTACCACAACGCCTGCAAACGTAACTGCCACCAATGTATTTAATCAACCGCCTGCATTTGATAGCATCGATGCTTCGAAACATTTCTATAACTTTAGATTGAAAGATATTTCCCCTGCTATTAACAAAGGCGTACCCACAAATTTGGCCTATGATTTGGACGGAAACCCGAGAAGCGTGAATGCGCCCGATCTTGGTTCTTATGAGCACCAGTAGAGTGCGTTAAGTCAAAAGTCAAAAGTCAAAAGGAACAAGTCAAAAGGAAAAAGTAAAAAAACTCTAAGTGCTGGCCGGTTTTATTTGATGATTGCATTAAAACGTTTTGACTTTTGAATTTTTACTTTTTACTTGAAAAACAACTTTGTAAACCACTTTTAAAAATACACGTATGCTTAAAACTTTGTTGCTGGCAGTGATACTTACAACTGCAATTGGTATTTATGATTTTAAAGTTCCTGCACTGGATGGCAATGGTACCATAGACCTTGCCGCTTATAAAGGGAAAAAGATACTGATTGTGAACACTGCATCTAAATGCGGCTTCACTCCGCAGTATGACGAGCTCGAAAAATTGTATGAAAAATACAAGGACAAATTAGTAGTGATCGGTTTTCCTGCAAACAACTTCAATCAGCAGGAGCCCGGCACCAATTCTGAGATACAGGAGTTTTGCAAAAAGAATTATGGTGTAAGTTTTCCTATGGCAGAAAAAATTTCTGTGAAAGGAGACGACATCCATCCTTTGTATAAATTCCTGAATGAAGAAGCGAAAAAATTAGGCATTGAAGATCCTGTTAAATGGAACTTCACAAAATTCCTCATTGACGAAAAAGGAAAACTGGTTACGGTATTTCCTAGCAAAGTGAAGCCAATGAGCGATGAGATAACTAAGTATCTTAATTAGGAATTAGGAGTTAGAAATTAGGAATTAGAAAGGCGACATTCGTTAGTGATTGTCGCCTTTTTGATTTTTGAGATTTGGGGCAAAAGGCGCTGAAATGCCCGCGGGGTCTAAAATTCCTAATTTCTAATTTCTAATTCCTAATTTTTAATTAACCTTGCACATGCTTATTAAAACTGCCAGTTACCTCATATCTAGTCCTGATTACGAGAAATGTCCTTCACCGGACAGACCGGAGTATGCATTTATCGGGAGAAGCAATGTGGGCAAATCTTCGCTCATTAATATGCTTTGCAATAATCAGAAGCTGGCAAAAACATCTGGTTCACCCGGAAAAACGCAAATGATCAATCACTTTAGCATACTTAGTGTTAAAGATGAAAAAGATAAAAAACCGGCACCATGGTACATTGTGGATCTGCCGGGATACGGTTTCGCGAAAGTCTCACAAAGCAGCCGCCGCAGATGGGAGCAGATGATTGAAAACTATCTACGTAAAAGAGAAAATCTGGCCAACGTTTTTGTACTGATAGACAGCCGCCACAGTCCGCAAAAAATCGACCTTGAATTTTTACAGCAACTGGCAAAATGGGATGTTCCCTTCTCGCTGATATTTACAAAATCAGATAAAGAAACACAGGCTGTCGTAGCCAAAAATGTAAAAGACTTTTTGAATAAAATGCGCGAAACCTGGCAGTTTTTGCCGCAGCATTTTGTAAGCAGCTCTGTAAAAACGCACGGCCGGGACAAAATTCTCACCTACATTGGAGAAGTGAACGAGAGGTTTTACGAATAGTGCTTTTTTCCTAAAAAAGGGTGTGCCGGATAAACTTTTGGCGAATTTGCTTGTTTCATAGTATTGAAAAACTCTACGTTATGAAACAACGACTCCTTTTACTTTTCTTATTATTTAATGTATCCTTTGTTTTTGCGCAGTCCCCAACCTATGAAAAAGATTCAAAGGATGTGGCCAAAGCCGCAAAAGACAAGGCCGTAAAGAATGGCTACAAGTCATTGATAAATTTTAACTCTACCAACGGAGCGTCCTTCTACATCTATCCCAGTAAAAGTTACCTGATCCTTTACATTTACGATATATCACCAAATGTGACAACGGATTTTAACGCGCACATAATGAGTCCCGACACTGCCCTCGAAAAAAAATACAGTGCCATTCCGGAAGACATTTTAGTACACGGAACCGCTAAAGTTGCCGCAACACGTTTTCAAACGCCGGCTTTCAAAGAAAGCAAGCTTCCGGTGAAAATTAATGCGAGCCCCAAGGCTAAGATTTATATTTATTATAAGTAAGGAAAGACAATTAAGAATTAGGAATTAACAATTAAGAATGCCTGCTGTGATGCGGCAAAATAGAATTTAGAGACCACGAAAGTTGGTCTTTTTTTTGTCTTTGCAATTTTAGGCAATGTGACACCTGAAGAATTCTTAATTCCTAATTCCTAATTCCTGATTAACTCGGAAAGTATAGGGGAGATAAAGACCTGAGCTGTGCGTAACACAACTTTAGAGGAGTGCGAAATTGTAGAGAGAGTGCCGGTTTTAGTTTACCACCTTATTTGCGCAGCTGCTGCTGGCAAAGGCTTCTGGCTTGGCTTTAAAGGCAAAGCCCATACCCAATATATAACCCATCGCTTCTTTTAAAGCATCGTTGCTTTTAAAATGCGGATTGGTGTTAATATCGGCATGCACTTCCATGTCAACATCATACACTGTAAACAGATCGCAAAGTTCATAAGCGATTTCAATGCTCTTTGCAACCTCTACCAGCATACGTTCCTTAATACTGAATTTCTGTTTTGTTTTATCGTTGTGAATGAACATGAAACCTCCATGTCCTTCACGCAAAAAAACAATAACAGTTGCAAATTCAGTTTCGATGCCTTTTACTTGTGAATCTGTACCGATGCACACTTTCAACTTAAACCCACGTTCAACTTCACGCTTGATGGCCGTTTCCACAGCCTGCGTTATGGGTAGCTCAATAGTGTCACCATTAAACTTTCTCCAGATCATAAAAATGAGTTTTCCGAATTTACCGAAAAACTCATTGTATAACAAAAACTTATTATGTTATTGTTTGATTAATTTCTCGCTGTGCTGCGATGTTCCATCGTTCCAGGTGAAAAATAGCATACCCGTTGCTGTTGACGGCAGCTGAATATTCGCTGTGCCGGTTGGCGTTATACCCCTGGCAATCACACGACCCGCCATGTCAACAACCTGGTAGTTGTAAGCCTTGCTGCTGGTCACTTTCAGGGAGTTTGTTACTATGTTTGACCATATTTTCAGGCCATCATTGCTTTCACCTTGTTTTATGCTCACAACATTCGAATAATAGGTTTTCTGCTCATTGGCAGTAATGGCCTTTATTCTGTACATCAAAGTGCCGTCAATTAATGGTTTGTAAGAGTATGATCTTGCACTTGTTGACAGTGCTGTAAGCTGCGTGAAATTTGCGCCATCGGTAGAACTTTCAATAGCTAAGAAACTCACCGGTTCATCGGCTTCGTAGGCCCATGTAAACTGGTGTGTGCCATTGTTGTTGCTGCCTTTTAGCTGCAGGTTATGCAATGGAAGTGTTGCCAGCGAAGATTTTGCGGTCAATGTGTAATAGCCGAGGCTTCCATATTCTGAGTGGTTTATGTTGCTAACGCCATCTACCGCAAGGTAATACGTACCGGCATTTAAAGTGGTGTCGATACCCGCGTTGAGCAGCATCGAAGGGTTGTATCTGTTAAGCGTGTCGCCTTTCCCGTTAAGCAAAGCAACCTTAATATCAATATTGGCTCCCTCGTCATTTGCGCCTACATTTTGCGGAATAGCTGTAAGATTGAAGCGATTGTTGTTTAAGAAAGTCACTTTAAATACGTCAACATCCGCTGCTGAGTTGATAAGCCCGGAGGCAGTGAAGCCAAGATCCGGAGTATTTACCACAGCGCTTTTGGCCATGGTGTTACCAACATCGTCGGTTCTGTATCCAAAATTGTTAGCGGTTCCTGCAATAATATCCAGATCGCTCTGCATATTGAGTGCGTTTTCTGTATTGGGGCCGTTGTGCCAAGTAGTTTGGTTCTTGTAATATCCTACACCCATAATAGGAGCCCATCCAATCTCACCAGTACCCTGACCGCCATTGTATTCCGCCGTTTTGTTGCCATTTGCGTCATAAGTGCTTTGGTGCTGTAAGCCAAGCGTGTGGCCTATTTCATGCGCTGCGGATTCGGCTACGTATTTGGTAACGTTATTGAGCAGTTTGTTGAAAACAAAGGAAGGCGTTCCATTTCCCCAGGCAAATGATCCTACGAAAGATACACCGCCCGCAGAACCATACCAGGAACTGGTGGGTGTAAAAATCACTCTTATGCGCTGCATCGCCGGAGCTTTTGCAAACACTGTGGAATCTGTTGTAATGTTGAGGTTAAAAGGACGATAATCTTCAGAAATGCGATTGAAGATCTCGGTTATCTGCGCACTGGTAAGACCTGATGGTTGGGCATCGATCGGTCCATCCCAGTTCCAGCTGGTGCCGGTAACGTATTGACCGTCAAAGTCGAGATAAACTGTCGCTTTCGCAGAGGGATAGCTGCTCAGGATAGGAACCTGGGCAATTAGATTTGGTGCATACATAGCAGCGATGGCTATGGCTAGGATACGAAACAGCACTTTCATAAACATTGGATATTCGAGATAAAAACTTCAAGTTTTCTAAGAGGGTACGGATTACACCCTAATGAACATATATCAAGGGAAATCTATTCTGGTAATGGACAGTCTGCAATGACCAACGAACGCTGTTGCTTTTTGAAAAAGTAGCGGCCGTTCTCATTTACAAGCAGCAATACATCACCAGATGTGCGATTATGCAAAATGCCTGTATATGAAATGCTGCCATTTTCCTGCTTTATGCGTGAAAGCGTAAGAAGCGCGTTGTTGTAGTTTGTGCAACGAACATTGATCGTTTCCACCTGCGGGTCCGGCTGAGATTTTTCGAGGACCTCCCCTGCGATGGTAAGATTGCTGTCGATGTTTAAAATGATTTGCCTGCCTTTGTTGTAGTTGAAAGATTTGTCAATCACTGACAGTGGACAATTGGTTCTCGTCTGTAAGTTTTTGAACAGTAAAGGCTGTGACGAAGCAGTGTTGTCAGCAATTTTGTGTTGCTGAGAAAAACCATTTAGTGAAAGGGCTAGACATAACACTATACCCCCGTTGAAAAGCACGGCTTTCATTGAATTGAATTTTTGGATTTTAAACGATCTCTAAAGGGTACGGCGACTTTGCCCGGAGGCAATAATTATTATTCAGAAACGGTGGTTTCTGGGGAATATTGTTTTGATGTGGAAAAAAGAGGAATAGTTGGGAATTGAAAATTGAAAGTTGAAAGTTGAAAATGCTTTTTGTGTTGCATTTCCATTGCCATGGTTTGCGTCCTCACGAACCATCTGTGTGGGCGATTGCGGGTTCGTGAAGACACGAACCGCAGCTCTCGAGCAGAACAGGAAGAAATTAGTACAAAGTGTTCTCGCCAAAAAAAAATCCGTGTAAATCCGTCCAATCCGTGTCATCAGTGTGCTCACTAATACTGGCCCGTGCTCAGCAAAACCAGCGTACAGGCTTCCTGTGTTTTAATGTTGTTATCCTCCGCCAGTTTTTCCAATTCCATATTTTCAGCGCCGGGATTGAAAATAATGCGCTTAGGCTTCAACGACAATATGTAATCGTAGTATTCCTTTTGGTGCGTTTCATTCAGGTAAAGCGTGACGGTATCCACATCTTCAAAGTCTTTTTTCTCTTTGGTAACATCTATTCCTGCTACGCTCGTGTCTCTGCGTCCAATAGCTACAACGGGATGCCCGTGCTGCTTCAAACTATTAATAGCGAGATTGCTGTAACGTGCCGGATTATCTGATGCCCCCAAAACTAATGTCTTCTTTTTCATACCATAAATTTATTGAAAATTCCAGACCTGACAGGTTTTATCATGGAGTACATTAGTGGATCGATGTTGACAAAACCTGGCGGGTCTGGATGCCCGCTATTCGACATGCGCCGCGCTAACATGTCGAATAGCAATTGTTTGAATCTCAGAACAAATGATACCATCTTCTTGGAACGCTCTGCACAATGTTTTTTATTGCACTCCCCAATTGAGCATATTTAAATTCAAAACCGCTTTCCAGCATTTTTGTCGGAACTACCCAACGGCTTTTTAAAATCAGTTCTGCTTCTGTGCCGATAAGTTTTGCACCAACGCGAAGCATCCATTTGAAAGCGGGCAGACCTATTTTAGTTCCGCTCACTTTGCGAAGTGTTTCCATAAATTCATTATTGCGAACAGGAAACGGAGAACTAATATTATAAGTGCCATTCATTTCAGAGTGATTGTAGATCCAATCAATCGAGCGGCATACATCTTCAATATGCACCCAGCTATACATCTGTTTGCCGCTGCCCTGGCGACCACCCAGTCCAAATTTTAAAAGATTAAAGTAGGGAACCATTACACCGCCATCGCCTAGTGTGATCGCCATGCGGAGCGCTATTTTTCGGGTTTGAGGAGTTTGTTCTTCGTAAAAAGTTTTCTCCCAAAGTTTGCAAACCTGTACCGAGAAATCATTGTGATGTTCGCCGGTGTATTCGTCCTGTGGCCTGTCTTCGGCGTGGCGGTAAATGGTGGCAGAAGCTGCGTTGATCCAAAGTGTAGGGGGATTGCTGACGGTACGGATCGCTTCGCCTATAGCTTTTGTTGCATCGGTACGGCTATCAAAAATTTCCTTTTTATTTTTTTCGTTGTAGCGGCAGTTCACGGACTTGCCTGAAAGGTTGATCACCACATCTGCATTCATGAATGACAACGCCCATGGGCCGGGATTCTTCCCATCCCATTTTACATACTCAATATTGGAGTGGTGAATAAGCGAAGATTGGTAGGCATTGTTTTGCTGATCCGGCAATTGCCTTGTAAGAATAACAATCTGATTGTTTCCGCAGAAGTATTTCGCCAAACGCTGACCAATAAACCCAGTTCCGCCTGCAATAATGATCTTTTTGTTTTTCATGTCTGTATGTTTTGAACATTCAGAAAAAAATGAAATATCAGGGTGTTAAAAAAGCCGTTTTAAAACAGCCTTTATAAGTCAAAAGGAAAAAGTAAAAAATTCAAAAAGGTTGAGAGCCTGCCCGGTTTTTGACTTTTGATTTTTCCCTTTTGACTTATTATTTGAACATCTTCAACACTGTACTCAAAAACCAGCTCTCTTCACTTTTGATCATCGTATCCAGCGTCTTGTCGGCTTGTTCGCCAAACTTTTTAATACCATTGATCGTATCGAGAAATGCTTTTGTCTCCTTATCTTTTTTATCGCCTTCTACAGTTGAAAGTTGATTGATCAGTTTCATCATTGGATCAAGCTCACGTTTCTTTCGCTCTTTTATAATTTGCGTAGCCACTTTCCAGATATCTTTTTCCGCGGTAAAATATTCCTTGCGTTCGCCGGGAACAATCACGCGGTCCACAAGACCCCAATCTATCAATTCGCGAATGTTCATATTCGCATTGCCACGGCTCACGGAGAGCTGCTCCATCACATCATCCTGCGTTAAAGGGTCAGCACTTACAAGCAACAATGCATGCACCTGCGCCATAGTGCGGTTAATGCCCCAATGTGTACCAAAGGCTCCCCACGATGCGATGAATTGCTGCTTAGCTTCTGAAAGTTTCATAAAGTAAAGATAAAGTATACTTTCTGAATTTTCAAAAATAAATGAAAGTTTGTTTTATTGCAGTCGGAAAGTAATGGGCTGTCGTTTATAGGTTTTAACATTCACGCCATTCTTTTGACCGGGTAACCATTTTGGGGAATTTTGCAGCATACGTAGCGCTTCTTTATCGAGCGAGTATTCAACTGAGTGGTAAATTTCAATGTCAGTTAACGATCCATCTTCCAAAACAATAAACTGAAGTACAACATTGCCCTGGAAATTATGATTAAAAGCTCTTTCGGGGTACTTCAGGTTTTTGGTCAAATATTTTCCCCAGGCACCTGTTCCGCCTGGAAAACTCGATTCTATTTCAATACTTGATAGGCCGGTATTCACTTTAATACTCGCTTCCCGTTCCGCCTGGCTGAGCTCTTTAACGATCTTGCCCTTGGAGAATATTACTTCTTTTATGCATTTGTTGGAATCGCTAAAGCAATAAGTACTACCATCCAGAACGCCATTCTTGTAGTTGCTTACAGAATCAATATAACCACTTGGTTTAAAAATGGTACATTCTCCGTCTAATGCTTGTGTGTCGATATTTTTATATGACTCAATTCGCAATAGCGGTCCGTTAAAATTATAATACCAGCCTTGCCAGCTGCTATCGTTCACCTTTCTTAGTTCGAGTAAATATTTGGCTTTTTTAAGATCCGTGGCTTGCTCCCATTTTTCATTGAACAGATATAGGTTGCCGTCCTGGGAAAAGGCCTTGTTAATACATGCACAGAACAATACAAGGCAGACTAATTTACTAAGTTTCATACGTTTAGATACGGGTTATCATTTCAGCTAATAGGGTTTGCCATGGGTTTGGCGGATCAAATATCCAATAAATTTCGGAAACGGCTTGATGGTCCTGATAAACGCATTCGTCACCCATTCCTTGCCAAACATGCTTTGTATGAAACGTCCCGTTTGCAGGCGACTTGAAAATTGGTTGTTCCACGTACCGATATATTGCTTCTCCAGCTGCTCGCGGCTTATGGTTCCCTGCAAAAATTGATCAATATTTTCAAATGCAATTTTGCTCCCGTGAAGCGCCATGCTCATGCCATTGCCGCAAAGCGGTGTGATCATTCCGCCGGCGTCACCCACCATCAAAACATGGTTTTCAACGAGCGATTTTTTTTCAAACGAGATCTGCGAAATGGTAACCGGTGATGAAAATAGAAATTTGGACGTGCTGAAGATCTGCTTCAGATAAGGGTTTTCAGACAACACGTTTTCCTCCAGTTTTTCAAACGAATTACCATTGTCCTGCAAATTCGCAGCAGTAGTCAGGTAGCACAAACAATACTTGTAATCTTCAATACGCGACATCCCACAATAGCCATTTTTGAAATTGTGCAATGCAATAGTATCGGCTGGAAAATCGGTTTCAATGTGGTACTTAACGCCAATGTAATTATTGAGTTTGTTGGGCTTTTGTTTTATGAACGGACGTTTCCATTTTATATCAAGATTGCTGCGTTTGCCAAACGAACCAACCGCCATTCGACACAGTAGTTCTTCACTGTTGTATTTCACGCAGAAGTTTCCGTTTTCAAAAACAACATCAGCCACCTTGGTGTTTTCCACTAAAACGACACCGGCCTCCTTTGCAATTTTCGCTAATTCAAAATCGATTGTGTAACGGCTGATGCCAAAGCCACCCAATGGTAATGGTTCTTCAATGCTGTGTCCATTCGGAGAAGTGACGATGAGTTTTTTTATAATAGGCAGATCCATTTCCTTCAAACGCAAACCCAGCGATTCAAGGAATGGCCAGCTTTCCAGGCTAATGTATTCTCCGCACACCCGGTGAAAAGGGTAGGTTTCTTTTTCAAATAAAACGACCTTATAACCGGCCCTTGCCGCCTGTATGGAAAGCGATAAACCCGCAAGCCCACCGCCAACGATCGCAATATCGTATGTAGTAGTATTTGTTTGATTGGTTTTCACAGACGTCATTTGCATGTCAACGTTTTACAATTATCAGCCAGCGAAATGCCCATTTCCATTTGATGGAATGTCTATGAATAGAGGCGCCTGACAGTATTGTTTGCAATTCACTTTTCGAGAAGCCACGCAGTACTGAAAGCGGTGCATCATTTTTCACCAGATAGGATCGTGAAAAAATAACTGTCAGCATTTTTATAGAATAATAGGCCAGCATGTTTCGCTGAAGGTCATTTACGAAAAAACCGAGCGAGCTGTTCTCGTGCATCCACTGAAACATTTTTTGCAATTGCTCTTCTGAAAAGTGATGACAAAAAAGCGAAGAAAAAATAATGTGGGGTTTTTGTGTAAACATCACTTTCGCATAGTCAGATCTTATCCACTCGCAGTCTAATGAAGGGTTTTTTTCCTGCGCATATGCGATGCAATGTTCATTGATATCGATGCCGATAAAAAACGCTGCAACGTTATTTTTTTCGCACCATTTATTTACGGCGTAAAGATTGTCACCACCACCACAGCCAATCTCACAGATGATAACCTTTTCTAGTTTTTGTGTTTGTAACAGTTCCTTTATGCCGGCAATGGTAATGCCATGGCCGCCCAACCAGGTGTTGATGACATCAAGCTCCTGCATATTGCGTTTGATATCGTTAAAAGGAATATCATCACGGTCGAGGAGTTCCTGGGTATATGAGCGTTGCGAAAAATTCATCATTTTGAGATTAACTGGGAACGCAGATTTTCATGATTGTCATGATTTGTTAAGATTTTTTTGTGAAAAATATTTCGGGAGATCTAGGTTCAAAAAATCAATATTAAAGATCATGACTTATCATGACAATCATGAAGATCTGCGTTCTCTCTCTAACAGCATTGTTTCCATAGTGAGCCCCGGCCCGAAGGCGGCGCCAAATATTTTGCAATCATCCCCACCCTTCAATCTTTTTTTCATAATGTCTTTCAGCACAAACAGGATGGTTGGCGAGGACATGTTGCCGTACTCTTTCAAAACATTATAACTGTCTTGTAAAGCATTTTCAGGCAGGTCAAGACTTTTGTGAATCGCTTCCAGAATACGTTTGCCGCCGGGATGTATGCACCATTTGTTGATCTGGGCTTTCTCAGCATTATAGTGTGTCATTGCGCGACTCACAAGTGAATTAAAATCCTCTTCAATTAATTCAGGCACATAACCGCTCAGCGTCATTAAAAAGCCTTTGGAAGAAAGCTCCCAGCTCATGTCATTCTTGCCTTTTGATAATACTTCCGAGTAAAATCCGTCTATTACAAGCCCTTCTTCTTTGTAGCTATTCCCCGTAACCATTACGGCCGCAGCACCGTCGGCAAATAACAAACTGGCAGCAATATTGTCAGGGTCAGATTCTCTTTGAAAATGCAGCGTACAAAGTTCAGTACATACGATCATCACTTTTGCCCGCTCATCTGCAAGACAAATGCTGTTGGCAAGTTTTAAAGCATGAATAGCCGCGTAGCAGCCCATGAAATTTACGGAAGTGCGAAATATATTGTTAGGCAAGTCAAGTAGTTCCATCACCTGCAGGTCCAGGCCCGGCGCACTCATGCCTGTGCAGCTAACGGTAATAAGATGTGTAATGTCGTTTTTATCCAGCGAGGTTTCTTCGAGGCAATTCCTGATCGCATGTACAGATAATTCCGGAGCAAATTTGTTGAACCATTTCATACGCATTTCAAGTGAAGGAAACGGCTCCAGGTTTTCCGATTGCGGATAGAACTGCCAGTCTGTTACTGACCTGCTATAATCCGGAATAACTGAATAACGACTGTCTATGCTGCTGTGATGATATAGAAATTTCAGCTTGCGGTTTCCTACAGCGTCCAGGGCATACACACATTGCATGAATTGCAGAATATCTTCCTGGCTGTGCTTATGCGGCGGAACCGCCGTTGCTATGTTTATTATCTTGCTCAATGGTTATCTTAAAAATAGAAGCGTTATAAAGTAAATACAAGTACAGCCCGATGCAATGATATTCATTTGCAGGCTGTTTTTAAAATCGGCTTTTTGAGGGTTTTTCCAAACGGCGTTCATCCACCACAAAAAATAGACAAGAACCGGCGTCATAATAGTAAGAAACAAATACAGGATCTTGTCGTTCCTATGTATATACGATAAATACCAGATACAGGTTGCTGCAAGTGAAAATACTATACTGCAAAAAATAAACGTTCCCCTTTTTCCCAGTAGCATGCTAATTGTCTTCACTCCATCTTTTTCATCTTCCTCAAACTGGTAAATTTGAGTAAGCGGATAATAGCCTCCGATCAAAAATGTGGAAGCCAGCATGCATACAAGCGGAATATCCAAAGATCTTTCAACGCTGCAACTATAATACACCAATGCAAAAACGAAACCTCCCTGGAAGATAACAACCGTTAAATAGCCAATTACGGGATATTTTTTGAGCCTTATGCCACGATAACTGTATGCTCTTGATGCCAGGATATATAACAACAAACCAATGCCAAAAGTTAGATCAATAACAATTGTTCCTGCAACAACAGCTATTGCATCCATAATAACGGTAAGGTAAAACAACTCTTTGGTGGGCATCATAGGCCTGGAAAGGCCGCCAATGGCAGATTCGTCTCTGTCCATGTAAGAATTATAGCCATTACTGGATGGGTAAACCAGTACATGCAGCATTAAAAAAACAAAAAAAGTATGCCAAAGATGTATTTGAGGTACCTGGCTTACTGCAAACAAAAAAACAGGCAGCAAAAAAATAGAAAAATGAAACCTTAGCAGTTGTATAGTTGACTTTTGGAGCATGGTTTAACTAAAATAAGGAAAAGGTGTTGCACTTTGTAAGGGAGATGTTTCACGCCACAAAGTTTACCACTAAGACACTAAGTACACTAAGCCTCACTAAGGGTTGACTTGAAATCAGACCTCTCTTAGTGAAACTTAGTGCCCTTAGTGTCTTAGTGGTAAAAAAAACTGTTGAACTATTGCGAGCTTGCTATTTCAACAAAAATCCAAAATCATCACTCGCTTCCAATTCCTTTATTTCCTGCCCATACTTGAAAAGCCTAACCGATCTGCTTCCAACCAATGAAATGCTTTTGTTTTCTACCAAAAACATACAGCCTTCACGAAGACCAGCTACAAACATGAGTTTGTTTGCCTCAATGTACTCCAACAAACGCTGTTCACGTGTTTCACCTGCATGATGCTCAGGGTGTGCATCCAAATAGTGAGGGTTAATTTGGAACGGAATAAGATTAAGCGCGCTAAAACTTTGCGGCTGCACAATCGGCATATCGTTAGTGGTGCAAATGGTAGGCGCGGCAATATTGCTTCCGGCGCTCCAACCAACATACGGCGTTCCATTCAGAACCTTGTCACGAATAGCATCGACCAGGTTCAGATCCTGTAAATTTTTTAATAGATGAAAAGTATTTCCACCGCCTGTTACAATTGCCTGGGCGTTGTTTATCGCCTGCAGCGGATCCGTTGCTTTATGAATGGATTTTACAGTTACATTAAATTCTGCAAAGCGTTCCTGCACCTTGCTTTCATATTCGTCATAAGAAAAAGTAACGGCTGCAAAGGGAATAAAAACAACTTCCGTCACATTGCTTTTTTGTAAGAAGTCTGCGATGTATTTCTTTGGATATTCAAGATATTGTTCTCCGGCATTCGTGGAGTTGCTGAGTAATAAGAGACGCATGTTTAATCAGTTTATTGGATGGAAGCAAAATTAAGGCTGCGATGTATGCTGCGCTTCAATCAGGTATTGAAATTCTAACCGGAAAGGTGTTTGTGTTTAAAGTTTGGTGTCGCACCGAGACCTGACAGGTTTTTAAAACCTGTCAGGTCTGAGTCTCCGAAAAAAAATGTCACCACAAACTGTGGTGACATTGAAGCATAAACAATTTTGTACATCGTACACTAATAATCGTATTCTCTTCTAAACATATTCAACCGCAGCCCCAGCGTAAACATTGTGCTATTGTTATTGTGACTGGGATAACTCGGAACACTCAATTTTCGGTACATAAACGTCCCGTCGACAAACAGGTTTTCCAGCACTTCGTAGCCAACCCAAAGCGAACCATTTACGCCAGTTCCTTTTGCACCGCTGCCGATATTGAATCCATAATCTCCCGGACGTGTATTGTAATCTTTGAAAACGTTTCCGCCGTAGTTGGTGCCCGCCGAATCCAAGCCTTGCCTCCATGCAATCAGCTTGGCCTGGATAGACAGTTTTCTCAACGGCTGGTAGCGGATAATGCCGATGCCTTCTACAAAATTGGCCCCGAATGGATGCGCCAGCGGTTGGTTGTAGTGCGTCCAGTTGGCCACCGAATCATAGTGAGAATAGGTATAAGGACGAACCGCGTTGATCTCACCTTGGATATCAAGATTTTTAATGCCAAACGCATCAATGTATTTCATTCCCGCCTGGATGCCATATTTGTTGCCCCACCAGCCATCCTGGTCCTTTACATGGCTAAACACAAATTCATCCAGCATGATCTGGGAATAGAATTGTAGTTTTTTAGCCACGTTTGCCTTAAGGTCAATACCAACCATCGAGTTGTCGCCACTGCCATTGTTCGACTCCGCCGGCCGCAGGAAAATAATTGGATTCAAATAAGCAAGTTCGATACTATTGGTGCGACCGTACACCACGTTATCAAAAAAGCCCACATTCAGCCATTTTGTAACATTCATGCTCAATCGATGTATGGTAGAATATTTCTTGTCAACAACTGTATTCCCTGCTGTAATTTCCTTGTCTTGCGGCACAAGCTCATTCACCAGCATTTCGTAGTCAAGCTTCCATATCCTGGTACTTAATTTCAGGAAAAGGTAGTTGTTCGAAAAGTCGCTCAGGAAAAGACTTCTATAGCCATTTCCGTAAAAATTCTTATCGAAGCCGAACTGTACGTTAATGTATTTGGTAACGTTGAAGTAAATAGACCCCCGGCCGTCAAAGTAGTCGTAAGCCGTTGTTTTAAATGGCTTGTAAAAACCTGCTCCCGGCACTGCGTGAAAACTGTCTACCCATTTTTGCACAAAACCCGGCGTGCGTTCCTGGTTGTCAGTAAGATAAAAGTCGAAGCCGATCTTTTTGGCGATCAAACCACGGCCACTTACCCCACGTGTGTTAAGGAAAACGCTCTCGCTGTTGTCTTTTTCTTTAGAGATTTGAAACTGCAACACAGGATTTACCGCGAGAAAAAAGTCTTTATTGTCAACCTGGAAGAAATTCGCCTTTGTTTTATAGATGGTATTCCAGATAGGATGTTTGCTGTTGTAAGCAGACTTGTCGCCACTTACCCATTCAAGATTATTGGCAAAAAAGCTTTGAAGATTGGCCCTGTCTACATTGGATAATTTTAAATTGCCGTCCAGTGAGTCGTTTTTCAACAGAAGTTCGGCTCTTTCCACCAGCATTTTTCTGTTTTGTGGTTTCACAAACGAAAAGTTCAGCACCGAATCTTTTTGCGCCTTAATCTCCAGCCTGTCGAGCATTTGCTGGTATTTTGTCTGTTGAGGCAACAAACTTGACTGGGCAATCGCAAGCGAAGGACTAATAATTATAGCAGCCCTAAAAAGTGTTTTTATAAATTGCATGCTGGTACGATTATATAAATATTTATTTTTTTAAAATATGCAAAAATTCCTGATTAAAAATATTACTATCGTTAATGAAGGTAAATCTTTGCCTGGGGATGTACTGATCAACAATGGCCGGATAGAAAAAATAGGAAGCAATATTAATACCAACGGCTCGGTTACGGAAATAAACGGTGAAAATAAATTTCTATTGCCCGGCGTAATAGACGACCAGGTACACTTTCGCGAGCCGGGCTTAACGCATAAGGCTAACATTTATACAGAGTCGAAAGCAGCCGTTGCCGGTGGTGTAACTTCGTTTATGGAAATGCCCAACACCATTCCCAATACGTTGACACAGGAATTGCTGGAAGAAAAATATACCATCGGGGCAAATACATCCCTGGCCAACTACTCATTCTTTATGGGTACGGGCAACGATAACAGTGATGAAGTTTTGAAAACAAATGACAAGCGAAAAGATGTTTGTGGCATAAAGATCTTCATGGGATCTTCTACCGGAAATATGCTGGTAGACAATTACCTCACGCTCAACAAAATCTTCAGTGAAAGCGAAGTGCTGATCGCCACGCATTGCGAAAACGAAAGGATCATTCGTGAAAACCTGGAACGCATTAAGGCAGAAAACCGACCGCTCACAGCCGCCGATCACCCGATTATAAGAGACGATATAAACTGTTTTGAATCTTCATTTGCCGCCGTTCAGCTGGCAAAGAAACACAATACACGCCTGCACATTCTGCACATAAGCACGGCAAAGGAATTGCAGTTGTTTACCAACATGATCCCTTTGAAAGATAAAAGGATCACCACCGAAGTGTGCGTACACCACCTTCATTTTACAAGCGATGATTATGCACGTCTTGGAAATCTTATAAAATGTAACCCTGCCATTAAAGCGCCATTTAACAAAGATGCTCTTTGGGAAGCCATGCTGGATGACAGGCTGGATATCATTGCCACCGACCATGCCCCGCATACATGGCAGGAAAAAGACGAACCTTACGAGAAAGCACATGCGGGATTGCCGCTGGTACAGCATTCGCTTTCTTTGATGCTGCATTACGTAAAGCAGGGAAAAATTTCCATTGAAAAAGTAGTAGAAAAAATGAGCCATGCGGTAGCCGAATGTTTTCAAATTGAGAACAGGGGTTACATCCGCGAAGGTTATTTCGCCGACCTCGTTATTGTAGACATGAATGCACCCACTACAGTAGAAAAGTCAAACATTCTTTACAAATGCGGCTGGAGCCCACTGGAAGGCTTCACTTTCCCTGCCTCCATCACGCATACTTTTGTAAATGGTAATCTTGTGTTTGGAAATGGTGTATGGGATGAATCTAATAAAGGAATGAGATTGAGGTTTGACCGCTAGCGATTGAATAACTGAATAACTGAATAACTGAATGTCCGAACGTCAAAGGGCGTCATCGAATATCAGGCAATCAGTTATTCGGTTATTGAATAATTGATTGTTCGAACGTTCTGGTGAATGATCAGATAGCAACCACTCAGTTATTCAGTTACTCAGTTATTCAATTATTTTCTAACTTGACTCTATGAACATCGACAAAGTTACCTTCAACGACCTGTCCATTTTTTCTCATGAAGAGGAGTTTTCTCTTTTTCATAAATTCAACTTCACACAAACAACAGATGGTAAAGCGTGGCTTGCGAAATTTTTCTCCGAGCCCTTTACAGATATTTCCCGCATCAAGGAAACACAACAGATCATTAAAACAATTATAGAAAAAGAGTCGCAATGGCCAACTCAAATTACCAATGGAACCATCATGGTGATTGAGAAATTCTATGATTATGGTATGGACCCATTGCCCGACCATGCAAATATGGTCAATGCCATTTCCTACAAACTTTTACATGCTCCTGATTACTCCCTGACACGATATTCCGTTACACACTTTGCCGATTTGGTGAAAGGCTTTATGAAGCTTGTTGAAGTTTTCGATAATAGCGACACGCCTAAAATGCTGCGCACTTTTATAACGAGGGCAAAGGACCTGATGAAGCCTGCAATTATTGCCAAGCTCGCACAACTAGAAAAAGATGTAAAACTTTCTCCGGTGCAAACCGTTTATTACGGGCATTATTTGAGACACAGTTACAAGTCGGCAGCCAATGAGCTGATCAATATTTTCGGGCGAATTGATGCATGGTATTCCATGGCGATGGCGGTAAAGAAATTCAATCTTACTTTTCCATCCTTCATCGAAAGCCAGCAGGCATATCTCGATGCGAAAGATCTGTATCATCCGCTCTTGCCAACGCCTGTTTCATACAATGTAAAGCTTGACACGAGTAACAATTTTCTTTTTTTAACCGGAGCAAACATGGCCGGGAAAAGCACCTTCATCAAGGCTGTTGGTTCCGCCGTTTACCTCGCGCATCTTGGAATGGGCGTGCCGGCAAATAATTTCCAGCTCAGCCTGTTTGATGGCATCTTGAGCAACATCAACGTGAGCGATAATATCGTGAAAGGAGAAAGCTATTTTTTCAACGAAGTGCAGCGCATAAAGAGGACGATTGAAACCATCAACAACGGTAAAAAATGGCTCGTGCTCATTGATGAACTTTTCAAAGGCACCAACGTGCAGGATGCCATGAAATGCTCCACAACCGTTATCAAAGGATTGATAAGAATTCCCAATTCCCTTTTCATTCTTTCCACACATTTATACGAAATAGGCGAAGAGCTGAAAGTCTTTCCAAACATCATCTTCCGTTATTTCGAAACCGCCGTATCGCAAGATCAACTCGTATTCAATTACCAGTTAAAAGAAGGCATCAGCAACGACAGGCTTGGGTACCTGATTTTGAAGAGAGAGAAGGTGATTGACCTGCTGGAAAACATTAGGTAATTGAAAATTGAAAGTTGAAAGTTGAAAATGTGCACCTGTGTTTATCACGTTAATGAGGGCAACAATCAAGATAGGCTGACAAACTAAAAACTTCATTTTCAACTTTCAACTTTCAATTTTCAATTCTGTTCCTGCCATCGCGTCAGTTTTTTACAATTTTTTAAAATTGGAAGGAGATTTGGTAATAAATACATACTTTCAAACTAATTAATAATCAGAAAGGAAATACATATGAATTTTCAAAAAGAATTTGAGAAATATGCCGTTAAACATCGGGGTATTTCCAGCAATACACTAAACGATTATAATAAATACCAGGTTAATAATCTTACTCCAAATATTATAGAGGAAAGGCCCATGAACATCGCTGTAATGGATGTATACAGCCGTTTGATGATGGACCGTATTATTTTCCTTGGTTATCCGATCAATGACGAAGTGGCAAATATCATTACTGCCCAGTTGCTATTCATGGAAAGCACTGACCGCGGCCGTGATATTCAAATGTATATAAACAGTCCCGGCGGTAGCGTTTACTCCGGCATGGCGGTTTATGATACAATGCAATTCATCACTCCGGATGTGTCTACTATCTGTATTGGCATGGCGGCTTCAATGGGCGCAGTGCTGATGTGTGCCGGAACCAAAGGCAAACGTACAGCGCTTAAGCACAGCCGCATCATGATTCACCAGCCAAGCGGCGGCATCGGCGGCCAGGCCAGCGATATCGAAATCACTGTAAATGAGATCAGAAAACTGAAAAAAGAACTGTACGAAGTGATCTCTCTGCACACTGGCAAACCAATAAAACAAGTAGAAAAAGACAGCGATCGTGACTACTGGTTAACTTCATTCGAAGCGAAAGAGTACGGACTTGTAGACGAAGTACTATTGGTAAACCCACGCAAAGAAGCGAAAGAAAGCTAAGGGAAGTTCGGATCGACTCAAAACTCCCGCCTGAATGATATAAGTCGGGCAGGCATAACTTAAAACTCATAACATAACTTAAGATGAACTATTCAAAATATATAGCGCCATTTAGAATGGACGATGAAGAGGAAGAAAAACCAGAAGAAGGCAGAAGAGACGAGCTGATGATGCTTAATAAAAGACTGGAACAGCTTTTCTTTGAAAAAAGAGCCGTTTATTTATGGGGCGTAGTTGACGATAAATCCGCACGTGAAGTAACTACTAAAATGTTGTTGCTTGAAGCAGATAAACCAGGCGAAGAAATCAAATTTTATATCAATAGCCCGGGTGGAATGGTAACCAGCGGTATGGTTATTTATGACACTATGCGAATGATCAAAAGTCCGGTAAGCACCATTTGCATGGGATTGGCGGCCTCTATGGGCTCCATTTTGCTAAGCGGCGGTACTAAAGGACGCAGATTTATTTACGAACATGGTGAAGTAATGATCCATCAGCCTAGCCTTGGCGGGTTCATGCAGGGCGTAAGCGCTGACCTGGAAATCCAGGCTAAGCAAACAAGAAAGGTAAAAGAGATCGGTGCGAAAATCCTGGCTGACAACTGCGGGAAAACGGTGGCACAAATTATGAAGGATTTTGACCGTGACTACTGGATGGATGCCAAAGAATCAATCGAATATGGAATTGTAGACGGAGTATTGGACAAACTATAATTTTGGCTATTTCTTAAATGGCTGACAACTAATATAGTATATAAAAAACCGCTGCAATGAGCAGCGGTTTTTTGTCTATTATTGTCGTAGTAGGGGCGAATCGCATTCGCCCCGCGACGAAGTCGCACCGATCCAACGTCCTTTGACCATTGGCATCGAAGTGGGTAACCGGGAATAATCCCTAAAAGTTGGTTATCCGCAACTAATGGGTAACTTTGTAAAACTGATATAAACTAATAAATGGCTAAAAACACTTTACATTGTTCTTTTTGCGGGCGCAGCAGGGATGAAGTGAAAATCCTTATTGCGGGACAGGAAGGACACATATGTGAAAACTGCGTGGAGCATGCCCGTGAGATTATTGAGCAGGAGCTGATGATCCGTACCGATGCTACCATTTCCTCATCGTCTTTTAAACTAACGGTTAAGAAACCGGTTGAAATAAAGAGATACCTGGATGAATATGTGATTGGACAGGATGACGCTAAAAAAATACTTGCGGTGGCGGTATATAACCACTACAAGCGTTTACAGCAGAAAACAGGTACCGAGGGAGAAGTGGAAATTGAAAAAAGTAACATCGTAATGGTGGGTGAAACCGGAACCGGTAAAACCCTGTTGGCGAAAACAATTGCCAAATTGCTGAATGTTCCTTTTGCGATCGTTGATGCAACAGTATTTACAGAAGCCGGTTACGTAGGTGAAGATGTGGAAAGCATTCTTACCCGCTTGCTGCAGGTTTGTAACTATGATGTTGCTGCTGCAGAAAGAGGAATCGTTTACATAGATGAGCTGGATAAAATTGCCCGCAAAGGCGATAACCCTTCTATTACCCGTGATGTTAGCGGCGAAGGGGTTCAACAAGGTTTACTGAAACTTTTGGAAGGAACCGATGTATTGGTACCACCACAAGGCGGACGTAAACACCCTGAGCAAAAGCTGATCAAACTAAATACACACAACATATTGTTTATTTGCGGTGGTGCATTTGATGGCGTTGATAAGATCATTTCCCGCAGGGTAAATACCAATGCTATTGGTTTCAACGTAAACAAAGAGCATCAGGAAGCAGCGAGAAAGAATTTGCTGCAATATGTAAATGCGCAGGATTTAAAGAGTTTTGGTTTAATACCAGAGCTTTTGGGACGTCTGCCTGTTGTGACTTATCTGAATCCGCTGGACACAACCACACTTCGTTCAATTCTTACAGAGCCTAAAAACTCACTTTCAAAACAATACAAAAAACTGTTTGAACTGGAAGGTATTGAATTGGTAATCGATGATGATGTGTATGACTTCATGGTAGAAAAAGCGATGGAATACAAACTGGGTGCAAGAGGATTGCGATCTATTTGCGAAAGCATTTTAACTGACGCAATGTTCGAACTGCCGTCAAGCAAAGAAACCAAGTTCCATCTTACGCTTGAGTATGCGAAGAAGAAATTTGACAAGAGCAAGATGAGCCTTTTGAAAGTGGCTTAATAATAGAATTATTGTACGAAGTACGATGTACGGTGTACGAAAGTCGTTAGGGTGTTACAACCGGAAGTATTTCGTACACCGTACACCGTACTTCGTACATTTTGGAACAGACAGAATGAACAAAATCTAAAACATTACAATATGGACGAACTGATTAAACAACTAATGGCAGAAGGATTGACAGAACAACAGGCTTACAAGGCGATTGAAGTAATCAAAAATTTTGCGAAGAAGAAATTCCCTTTATTCGGTGGAGCACTTGACAAATTGTTCGACAAGTACGGTCCTAAAGAGGAAGAAGATTTTATGCCGTAATAGAATCCTCTCAAGAAAAAGAAAAGCTGCAACTTCTGTTGCAGCTTTTTTCATATTAGTGCGTTTGCATCTGTTTCATAAAACCTTGCGGGTCGGCAAAAAAAGCGGCACCAAAAACAATAAGCACGATAAGGATCATCAATAAATAAAGGGCAGACATTACCGTGCCGATGATGGCGCATACTCTTCCCGCTTTGATATTGCTTAAGGAAGACGGCGTATAGGCGCTTGGGTTAGTGTTGTACAGTCGCATATCTTTTCTTGCGAGCATCAAGGCAATAATGCCCATTATCAGACCTGATCCATAGCAAAAACATCCGATAATAGACAAAATCCCTAAAACCAGCACAGCTGTTGCATTTGGCAGGGAGGTCTGGAAGTTCAGATAATTTTGATTTGATTCTTGTTGGTTCTCCATTGTTTAAAAAAATTTAAGCGTTACCAGTTTATAAGTATAAGACGAAAAAATAATTATTGCGGAAAAAATATACATGCACTTGAGTGCCACGGCACCATACTTAAAGTTACGTTTCAGGTGTAAAAAAAGAAGAACAACAGTCAGAAATAGGGGAACAGTAGCGGGATATAAATAGAAGCTTTCTGTGACGTCTCCCTTTAACATCGCTATTATGCTCCTCTGCAGTCCGCATCCCGGACAATCTATATGCAGGAATTTTTTTGAAGGACACGCCAGCATATGGCCTTGCAGCCAAGTGATGAAAGTGCTATAGATAGAGGTTTGCAAGGGGTTTTTTTGTTGTGGCAGTAAGGTAAGCAACAATTAGGAATTAGGAATTAGGAATTAAGAATTCACGAGGTGGAAGAGGTACTACTGCGTTTTGCGCAGCTACAGTTTTTAATTTTTACTTATTACTTATTAATTGAAATAAAAATGCCCTCTTAGAAAAAAGGGCACGAATTATAGTAAGCAATCGTAGAAAACCTATTTTAAAGCCTCGCGGGCTATTACAATCTTTTGAATTTCTGAAGTGCCCTCGCCGATGGTGCAAAGCTTGGCATCGCGATAATATTTTTCCGCAGGAAAATCTTTCGTGTAGCCATAGCCGCCGAATATCTGCACAGCTTCTGTAGCGGCTTTTACGGCAATCTCACTGGCGTAATATTTTGCCATCGCCGCCTTTTGGGTCACCGGCAAATGTTTTGTCTTAAGGTCACAAGCTTGTTGCGTCAATAGTTCCGCAGCTGCTATTTCAGTGGCAAGGTCTGCCAGTTTAAAGCTAATTCCCTGGAAGTGCGAAATGGGTTTATTGAATTGATGACGTTCTTTAGAATATTGCAAAGCACATTCGTAAGCACCTTTCGCAATACCCAGGCTAAGTGCCGCAATAGAAATACGTCCGCCGTCCAGGACTTTCATGGCTTGATGAAAACCGTTGCCTTCGCTTCCCAAAACGTTTTGATCAGGTATGAAGCAATTATCGAAGATCATTTCGGCGGTCTCGCTTGCACGCATGCCCAGTTTGTTCTCTTTCTTTCCGCCGGAAAAGCCTGGCGTTCCCCTTTCAACTATAAAAGCAGTGGCATTATTATGTTGGCGCGGCTCACCGGTTCTGGCAATTACAACCGCTACGTCGGCGCTCTTACCGTGAGTGATCCATGATTTGGTGCCATTGAGCAGCCAGCCGCCTTCCTGTTTTACTGCTACCGTTTGCATGTTACCCGCATCGCTGCCGGTGTTGGGTTCTGTAAGTCCCCATGCGCCGAGCCATTCCCCGGAAGCAAGTAACGGAAGATATTTCCTCTTCTGCGTTTCGTTGGCGAATGCCAAAATATGACCCGTGCACAATGAGTTGTGTGCGGCAAGGCTCAGACCGATACCTCCACAGACTTTGGCGATCTCCTGGATCACAACAATATACTCTGCATACGACAACCCTGAGCCACCGTACTCTTCAGGGACCAAAACGCCCATGAAGCCCAGTTTACCCATTTCTTTAAATATCTCTGCAGGAAAATGTTGATTTTCGTCCCACTCAGAAACGTGGGGTTTTATGTATCGGAGTGCAAAATCTCTGGCCGTTTGCGCTACTTGTATTGTAAGATCCGATGTATCAAAATTCATAAGCAAGCAATCGTGGTTTATAAAAAAAACAAGCAATCGTTAATGGCAAGCAACCAGAGAATAATGCAATTGTCAGAAGTTCATTCTGACAATATATAGTAAGCAAATCGTTAAAGGCATTGCAATATAGAAACTATTTCAATTAAAACTAACATTCGTTAGTAATTTATTTTATTGACACATATGGATAAATTTTCTTGTAGTTGTCCTCCGATATCAATGCAATCTTTCGAAGGTCTTCAACCGATTGAAATTCATTGTGTTGGGAACGATATTGGACAATCGCACTGGCAATTTTCCAGCCTATGTAAGGATGTTGTTTTAAGTCATTTGCCGTGGCAACATTAATATTTATCTGTTTTATACCGCCTTTTCCAACAGTCAGATAGCTGCTTATTTTTTGAAAAACAGAGTCCGGCAAACCGTAAGTTTCAGCGATCTGTGTCACTTCATTGAATCCTCCCAGTTTTTCCCGGAAGTGAACAATGCGCTGGGCAAGCTTGCTGCCAATTCCCGGCAGTGATTTCAGCAGACTGGTGTCGGCAGTATTTACATCAATAATGGAAAATTTCTTCTCAGGTTTTACGACAACACGTTCCTCATGCGTATCAGTTTTAATGGCTTCTGTGCCATTGATTCTAACATATGGAATTAGCCTTTGGGCATCTGCTTCCTTAAGACTATATATTTTTAAGAGGTCGTCCGGTTTTCTGAATTTTCCGCCTTTCGTTACATAGTTGAGAATAGTGTGGATTGTTTTTTCGTTTAACCCAAGCCGTTGCCAATCTGTTTGAGACGCAGTGTTGGGATCAAAATAGAATAGCTCGCCCCGCGTGGAAGTTTTATCGTTCGTAAAATCGCGGTAATCTCTTTTCTCATAATGGTTACTGTACTCAGAACGAGTGTCTTTTTTTGTTTGCAGTTTTGCTACTTGTTCCTTGAAGTCCTTTACGGCTGCAGCATCCGGAGGAGCGGGGTTTGAAAAAAAGGTGGGCAATAAAAAGACAGCAACAATTATAATCAGCAGAACAATTACTCCAATTCTTTCTTTTTTAGTGAAAGAAAAATAATCCTTCCACCATTTTTTGTTTGTAAACGGCATACAGAAATTGAATGTTTGAGAATATTATTTCAAGGGCTGTATTGGCCGGTAGGTTGGAGATGCAATGATAGATGTTTTTCGGGTATTGATAACTGTTATATTTTGAAAGTGCTAAACGCTAAACGCCTAATGCTTAACGCGAGGAATACAACGTGCGACCATAGCGTTAAGCGTTGCGCCTTAAGCTTTAAGCAACTATTGCCTCCTGCTGCAGCTTCAGCCCGTCGTACGCCAAATGCATGCCTGTGGGCAACTCTGCAGTAATTTCTTCATGTTTGCCAAGCTGGTGGCTGATGTGTGTGAAATAGGCTTGGGGCACATGTAGTTCGTGCGCCAGGTCGATCGCTTCCTGTAGTGTATAATGCGAAATGTGTTTTTCTTTTCTCAGCGCATTCACCACCAGGATTTCGCTGCCTTTGATCTTTTCTTTTTCGCTATCCTCAATTCTGTTAGCATCGGTGATGTAGGTAAAGTTGCCAAAACGGAAACCCAGCACCGGCATTTTCAAATGCCACACTGTGATGGGTATAATTGGAATATCGCCTACCATAAAAGGAGAACCATCAATGGTGTTAAGTTTTATTTCAGGAAGACCGGGGTATTTAAAATCGGAAAAGGCATATGGAAACTCGCGAATGATCACCTCCTGCGTCATTTCGTTCGCATATACCTGCATTTCTTTTTTATAGAAATAGTTGTAGGCACGAATGTCGTCCAGACCGGCAACGTGATCCTTATGTGGGTGGGTAAAAACAACTGCATCCAACTGCATCACGTGTTCACGCAGCATCTGATAGCGAAAATCTGGGGTGGTATCCACTACCAATGTTGTTTTAGCGGAGCGGACCAGCACGCTGCTGCGCAATCTTTTATCTTTTTTATCGGTGGATGTACAAACGGCGCAAGAGCAGCCGATCATTGGAACACCACTGCTGGTGCCTGTTCCAAGAAATGTTATTGTAAGAGGAGGACATGTCACAAGCGAATTTAATAAAGAATCGGGAATGGTGTGGTAATTTGAAAATTTGAGGATTTGAAAATTTGAAAATTTTCTCTGTGCATAATCGTAAAAAACATAGTGCTCTCCATGAATATTCAAGATGAATCTGAGTAGTTACTCATGAAAAACAAAAGGTGGCTCGCAATGAGTCACCCTTTGATAATAGTTATCTTTTCACATTCAAATAATTCAGCAAGACTGTATAACGTTGTTTGTGAGTAAGGACAGAACGCATTTTCAAATTTTCAAATCCTCAAATTTCCACATTACTCCGCGTCCCTTTTCATCGTCATTGCGTCCTCATACGTTTTTCGGGATTCGTTGCTCAACGTATCAGGGTTAATATTAAGTTGGGGAATAATATCTAACAGGGTGTTAATCCTGCCTTCTACGGGAAGAAATTTATTGAGAACGACTACTTTTTTGTCTTCCAAAATACAATAACCGCTTTGAAAAGAGCCTCTTTCATATCGAATGATGTAATCATTATCCAATAAAATTCTTTCTACTTTTTCTAACGTGTTTTGCGTGTATTTCATGCGCTTCTGTTTTCTGAATACTCAAATTCGTTCACCGCAAAGCTAAGCCTATTAAGCTTTTTGGACATATTAGTTAGCCCCAAATTATCCACAGGGGCGCGAAGCGCCCAAAAATAACGAGAACGCAGATTCTCATGATTCTCATGATTTCTCAAGATTTTTTTTGAAGGTTTTTGATTGCCCAGACTGGTTCTTTTTTCAGATCATCAAAATCATGACAATCATGAGAATCTGCGTTCTCCTAATTTTCAAATTCTCATATTAGCGCATTTTCAAATTATGCCTTGTTGGTCATTTTTATCACCGGCACAATCATTTCCTCAAGGCTTACGCCGCCGTGCTGGAAACTATTGCGGTAGTAGTTTGCGAAATAGTTGTAGTTGTTGGGGTAGCATAAATAGCCGTCTGCCTTGGCAAAAATAAAGGATGAGTTTACTGTTGGCGTAGGTAAGCCTGCTTCGCGTGGATCGCGGAAAGCAATTACCTCCTTTGGCTCGTAATTGAGATTGCGGCCGTGTTTATAGCGAAGATTGGTAGTTGTTTGTTTGTCCCCGATAACCTTATGCGGGCTGTTTACACGCACACTGCCATGATCGGTGGCAAGGATGATGTTTACTTTTTTATCTGCAATGCGCTTCAATGCCTGGTGCAATGGAGAATGTTCAAACCAGCTGGTAGTAATGCTTCTATAACTCATTTCATCATTGGCGAGTTCTTTCAACACTTCCATTTCTGTGCGGGCGTGGCTAAGCATATCTACAAAGTTGTATACAATCACATTGAGATCGTTATCCAGCAGGTTGTGAATATTACTCACCAGATCCTGTCCGGCATTATGATTCAAAACTTTTGTATAAGAAGTGCGCAGGTTATCTTTTTTCAGGCGTTTCAACTGATCTTTAAAAAATTCTTCCTCGTATAAATTCTTGCCGCCTTCTTCGTCGTCATTTTTCCATTGAACGGGAAATTTTTTCTCAATGTCAATCGGCAGCATTCCCGCGAAGATGGCGTTGCGTGCGTATTGTGTGGCCGTTGGCAGAATGGCGTAAAAAGAGTCTTCCTGCAGTATGCGAAAACTTTCCGCAAATATTGGCTGGATGGCTTTCCATTGGTCAAATCGCAAATTGTCTATCAGTACAAAAAAAGTCGGTACGCCTTTTTCCAGGTGCGGCAATACTTTATACTGCAACAAAGTGTGCGACATGATGGGCACATCAATACTTTTAGGGTTTACCCATGATGAATAGTTTTTGGAGATAAATTTTCCAAACTCTGTATTGGCTTCTTCTTTTTGCGTTTGGAAAACTTCACGCATTTCAGGACTGTCGCTCTTTTCCATTTCAAGCTCCCAATAGACGAGTTTTTTATAAATTTCCATCCACTCGTTGTAATCGGGATTACTGCTGAGCGCCATGAATAAATTCCTGAAGTCCTGCTGATAAGCTGAAGTAGTTTTTTCTGCCACCAATCTTTTATTGTCGAGAATTTTTTTAAGGCTAAGCAAAACCTGGTTGGGATTCACCGGTTTTATAAGGTAATCACTTATCTGGCTACCGATGGCATCATCCATCACATTTTCCGTTTCATTCTTGGTGATCATGATAACAGGAATCTGCTGACGTATTTCTTTGATCTTGGCGAGTGTTTCAAGGCCTGAGATACCGGGCATGGATTCATCGAGCAATACTACATCCACCATATGCTCCTTCACGTAGTCTATTGCATCAAACCCGTTTGACAAAGTATGCACCTGGTATCCCTTGTTTTCCAGGAACATTTTCTGTGATTGCAAGCTCTCCATTTCATCGTCCACCCAAAGAATTGTAGCTACGGCCATTTGTATAGTTTATTTTTTAAAAAGTGCCAGAGGCTTAACGCTTAATGCTCAACGCGGTTAGAGCGCAACAAACCTGTAGGTATGCGGCACCTCTGCGTTAGGCGTTTCGCTTTATGCATTTGCAGCTTCTAAATATATGATCTTTATCCCGAAAGGTTTGAAATACTAATAAAAATCAGTTCGCCGCAAACAGAAGTAAAATGATTTAAAGGTTAGAGGTCAAAAATAAATTTTCCCTCCACTAAATTGTACATTTGGGCTTTCCGGAAGAATTAATTTTAACAAAGCTGAAACAGCATGGCAAATGTGACCAGAAAAATAATCAACGATCCCGTTTACGGCTTCATTACTATAGATCATCCGCTTTTACTACAAATCATTGCTCATCCATATTATCAGCGTTTGCGCCGCATTCACCAAATGGCGTTTGCTTCGCTCGTATATCCCGGTGCTGTGCATACGCGTTTGCATCACTCATTGGGCGCTTATCACCTGATGTGTTGTGCTTTGGGCGAGTTGAAAAATAAAGGTGTTGCCATTACTGCCGAAGAGGAACTGGGAGCAAAGATCGCCATTCTGCTGCACGACATTGGCCACGGCCCTTTCTCTCATGCACTTGAAAAAACGCTGATAGAAAAAATACACCATGAAAAAATATCATTGCTGATCATGCGACGCTTCAATGAAATATTTGAAGGAAAACTGCAGCTTGCGATTGATATTTTCACCAACAAGTACAACAAGCGGTTTCTGCATCAGTTGGTTTCCGGGCAACTGGACGTTGACAGAATGGACTACCTTACGAGGGACAGTTTTTTTACGGGCGTTTCGGAAGGCGTAATTGGTTATGACCGCATTTTAAAAATGCTTACTGTGCACAATGGTGAATTGATGGTGGAAGAAAAAGCGATCTATTCCATTGAAAAATTCCTGGTGGCAAGAAGGCTGATGTACTGGCAGGTATACCTGCATAAAACGGTTCTCAGTGCAGAAATGATGCTGGTAAAAGTAATTGAACGTGCAAAGGAGCTGGTGAAAAATGGCGTTCAGGTAGATTGCTCTACGCCCATGCTGGATTTTTTTCTGCATAATCCGTCGGCAGGCGATGATCTTGAAAACCACCTTGACAAGTTTTGTTTGCTTGACGATACCGACCTGGTAAGTACATTTAAAAAATGGATGTTCCATCAAGATAAGGTCCTTTCTTTTTTGAGTACGTCTTTGATCAACAGAAGGCTTTATAAACTGAAATTATCGCCCGACCCAATCGATGCCGGTCTCGAAAAAACATTAAAGGAAAAAATTTGTAATACATTAAATATCGCCGAAAACGAGGCGGAATATTATGTTTTCAGTGGAGAAGCTATCAATACCACGTATGATCCTACCGAAGAAAGTATAAATATTCTGTTTAAAGACGGTTCTGTGAAGGACATTTCACAAGTGGATAACGCACTAATTCACCGGAATTTGTCAAGCCCTGTGAAAAAACATTACATTTGCTTTCTTAATGTTTAAAAAAACCAGAGAGTATAGGAAGAAGTTTACTTAAAAGTTTAAACATTAACTCTTAACAAATATTAAAATTGAGTATGCAATTTTCTGCTGCCCAAATTGCGCTTCTTATCAATGGAAAAGTTGAAGGTAACCCTGAAGCTGCCGTTGGTTCTTTTGGAAAAATTGAAGAAGCCACTAAAGGCCAATTATCCTTTTTAGCAAATCCCAAATACGAGGACTTTTTGTATAAAACTGATGCTTCTATCATTATAGTAAACGAAGCTCAGGAGTTGAAAGAAGCTATTAGCGCGACCCTCATTCGCGTTCCGGATGCTTATTCTGCCTTCGCTACATTATTGTCCAAATACCAGGAAATAATGACGCAACAGCTTACAGGCATTCAACAGCCATCTTTCATTTCTACTACCGCTCAGTTGGGTGAAAATATCTTCATCGGTGCGTTTGTGTACGTTGGTGAAAATGTTGTGATTGGCAATAACGTAAAAATATTCCCCGGCACTTTCCTGGGTAATAATGTGAAAATTGGCGACAACACCATCTTGCACGCCGGCGTAAAAATTTACTTCGACTGCGTATTGGGCAAAAACGTTACCGTTCATGCTGGTACTGTAATTGGAAGTGATGGTTTTGGTTTTGCACCACAAGCTGATGGCAGCTTTAAAAAAGTGCCACAGATTGGTAATGTAATGATTGAAGACAACGTGGAAATAGGCGCCAATGCGACTATTGACCGTGCGACTATAGGATCTACGCTGATTAAATCCGGCGCGAAGCTGGACAATCTTATCCAGGTGGCACACAACGTAGAGGTGGGTAACAACACCGTGATGGCTGCCCAAAGCGGCGTAAGCGGAAGTACGAAGCTTGGAAGAAACGTAATGATTGGCGGACAGGCTGGCATCGTTGGTCACATTTCTATTGCTGATGGCAGCAAGATCAACGCACAGAGTGGCGTAAGCAAAAGCATTAAAGCGCCGAACACTGCGGTTACCGGCAGCCCTGCATTTGACTACACGAGCGCATTGCGCAGCCAGGCGCTTAGCCGCAATCTTCCTGACCTCGAAAAAAGATTATCCGAACTGGAACAATTGGTGAAACAGTTGTTGACAGAGCGCGTTTGAAACGAATTAATAATTAATGATGTATAATTAAACGGGCCGCATTCAGGATTGAATGCGGCCCGTTTAATTTCTTGAATGTAATGCAGCTTACTTTTTCATTAGGGGTGCTACACCCATGAGTTATCAATTCAATGTCGTTAGTTAAGCAACTTGTCAATTACCAGGTTGCTACGTCAAGAAAAGAAAGACTGCTTGTCATCCCGACGAAGGAGGGATCTGCATGATTGTTTACGCATAGTGTTCGTTAGTGTTAGACCCAGATCCCTCGTTCCTCGGGATGACAAGCGACATACTTTTGATTTTTCAAACAGCTTAACTAAGCGACATTGAATTATTAATTCGCCTACGGCGTTTTCACAATTATTTTCTGCAAACCATCAGCCACAATCTTTTTCAAAAACAAATTCGTTTCCACGTAATCTGCTGCGGGGATTTTGTGCTGATTTAATTCCATAAATGCGATGCTTGTGATGGTTCGTTTGCTTTCATCATACACGCATTTGGAAGTGTAAGCGCCATGCTTGCAGGTGAAATTTGCAGGCTCGGGTAAATGCTCTACGGTAAAGCCTTCCGGTAAAACATAAACAGTACTGTCGGTTTTTTGAAAAGGAAATTCAAAATAGTAATCCTGTGTGCGATTGCCGTTTTCAGGAAGTGTGAAAGTGAGTGATTTTTGCATTTGCCTGTTGAGAAAAATTTTGCTGCCCGATTTAAATGCTGCTATTTTTTCAAACGATGCATTCAAAGTGGAAACAAGATTTTGTTGCTTGATATTTGCCGGCATTGTGAACTCAAATTCGTCAGGCGAAGGAAGTTCCAATGTTCTGACGAGGTAGCTTTTTTGTTCGTCAGAAGTGGTGTTTTGCAGCGCCCGTACGAAGCCGGGACGAAAATCACCTGTTGTTGCAATGGTTGAGTTTGTTTTTCCTCCCATTCCACTTTCTGTAAGTGTTACTACATTGCTAAAGATCAATTTATTTGCGGAAGCCTTGCTGACAGGCGTTTTCACCAGTAGGCCTCCATTTTCCGTGAGCAATAATGCATTTCTGTTTTCTGTAAAACTTCCCAATACTCCACACGCATTTGTAGTACTGGTGCACTCAAGCCAAACAGTATCGGTTTGTAAAGGCACGCACAAGATCATGTGATTAAACCTGTTGATAGGGAAGGAGGGATCAACGGGAGCTGCATTGTAATGTGCATTGATAAGCGCCATGTAACTCTTAATGCCAACAGCAGCCAGGCAAGAGTGCATGTAGTTGCTTAAGCCTTTGCAATCGCCATATTTCTTCTGATCTGTAAACGATGCCGGAAATGGTTTGAAACCACCAATGCCCAACTGAATGCTCACGTAGCGAAAGTTGTCCTGCAGATAATTGTAAAGGATGTTTATTTTTTCGTGATCGTTTTTTGCATCGGAAACAAGTTCGTTTAAACGGGCCTTTGCCTGCGGGGGAAGGTCATTTGCTTTTTCACAAAGTGCCACATCCCATTTGCCAAAATTGCTCCATGTAGTCATGTCGCCGGAGTAATCATCCATCTTGAATTTATTGGGCGCCAGCCAAACTTTTGGGTACCGGCTTTCCCAGCGTACGGCGCCCACTTCAGCGGTAACAGCGGAAAGATTTTTTACTTCCCAGTTGTAGATTACTTTATTGTTCTCTTCAGTAATAACAGGCTTTATGTCTGTGCTTTGATTTTTAAAACGCAGACCCAGTTCTTTCGGAACTGTTGCGGTATAGTAAGCCTGCTGAACGGATTGCTGCGGTGCAATGATGTCGAATGAAGGGTAGTCTAAAAGCCCCGAATATTTCTTGGTGTAAAACGTTTCAATCGTTACAGGAAAATCAGAAGGTGTAACTGAAAGTCCGATGTAATACAACATGGCATCGTTCATAAGATCGTTGCCAATTGCATGCGACAGCAAATCTTTTTTGTGAACGGTTTTGCTGGCAATGCCCAGTTTATTGTACAGTATGATTTGAACATCGTCCAGCTTTTCAAATCCATCTGTATATCCTGAAAAATTTAGTTCTTCCTCTGCTTCCTGGTTTAATATTGTAACGATCTCTTTGTGCTTATGAATGGCATGACTTTCATCGATAACGATAAACTCATCTTTGCTGTAACGCTTTACTGAACTGCTTGTTGGCAACAGCGTTGTGGGAATGGATTCTTTGATGTACAAGTTCTCCTGCGCATACATGCAAAGCTGCGCAAGCAAGAAGCCAGATATTAATAATGACTTTTTCATGGGAGTGAGGGAACGCCCGCCTGAATGACTTTAGTCGGGCAGGCAGATTTTCATGATTGTCATGATTTATTATGATTTTTTAGTTTTTTGAATTCGTCCAATAAAAATCTTGACCAATCTTGACAATCATGAAAATCTGCGTTCCAGTTTACCGTTGTTTTTAATTTTTTTTCTTTAATACTACTTGTTCGTCAAGTATGTCGTACATTTTTTTGAAGAATTCTTTCAGCATTGAATAGTCTTCCACAGAATAATAACTATTTCTGATCTCAAACTTTACCTGTGTCAAAAGTTGGTTTTCCTGTACCTCAACTTTTCTAATGAGCGTGAATGCTGTATCCGGCGTGATCAAGCGAATGTTTTTTGGCAGAGCATCAACACTATAGTTTGCCGGCAGGTTGATGATTTGATTGGCTAAATAAACTCTTGCACTGCCAAAATTCACATCAGAAAAACGAACATCATCTGTAAATGGATTTTTGCCGATGCCTGAAAATAAATGACAATCGACAAATACATATTCGCCGGAAGTGTTCAGGGTTTGTTTGAAATTTACACGTTGCTCAAGATTGAGCGTGTCATCATTCAGATTGTCGATTTCAAGACTGTCTGCATGAACATTGGCATAGTCTGCAGTAAAATATTCGCTGATGAATTTTTGTTTCCCGTTTTTATTGTAGAAATTTTTTCTTTCTGCTCTTTCATAATCATAGCTGAAAGTCTGTGCGCTGCCCAATAGAACGCCATCTGCAGAAATTTCTCCTGAAAGTGTCACCATGTTTTTCAGGTAATGATTTTTGTCTTCGAGGAGAATAAGGCCCTTCTTTTTCTTGTCTACAATGTAACCATAAGTGTTAAGAAGGCTGTATGGCATCATGTTGATGGGCGTTTCCTTGTCGGCAGCATCGATTACCAATGCCGTACTGTGAGGGATTTCGATATAGGCGACCGTATTGTGAAACTGATCGACGAAAGGATAACTAATGTCTACTTTTCCGCGCCATCTGTCTGCAGCCAGCATTGGATAAGCGGTAACGCCAACACTTTGTAGCAGGTTCACAAAAATGAGATTGATCTCTCCATTTTTGCCGGTTCCTTTATCCCACACTTTCTTCACACCATCGATGGAGTACTTGGTGGTATAGCCATCCCAACCAACTCTTTTTTGTACAAACGCATAGGTAGCTTTCACTTTTTCGAGAGCACTTGATAGCGTTTTTGTTTTTGCAATAAACTCATCGGTGTTTGAAAGATTTTTATTTAACTGGCCGCCAAATTCCGGTTGTTTCAACAGCTCTGGCGCAACATCTTCCCATTTGGTAAACGTGTTGATCTTACTGTCAAACTGGGTATATGCTGCAAGCTGGAAAGTTACCTGTTGAAGATTGTTTTTCCTGGAGTCCATGTATGGCTCATCGTGCAAGCCGGCAATGTTATCCATTTCAAAATATATGCTACCTGAATTTTTTCTTGGATCAATTTTGATAGGGAGGTTCTTTGATTTTAAAACCTTGTAGGCAAATTCCGTATTAGGCATCAACGTGAGATCATATGCGCTTTTCAACACAGGAATTTCTTTTTGAAAAACCCATTCGTCCAGGCCTCCATAGTGCTTCATGTTGCTGGTGTACGAATACTCAATAATGCTTCCCACTTTTACATCTGGCATAGAGAAACGCCTTTGCGATCTGTAAGCATTTATCTGCTTGGTAAAAACTGTTTTGCTGGAAAGCTTTGTGCTATGCTCTCCGGATGCATCGAAGTTTGTGGTGGTGCCGTTAATATTGGCGATGTATTCAAAATCATCTTTTGAATAAAAGTCAATGGCAATGTCTGCCTGATCAAGTCCTTTTGTGTTTAGGATCTTTATCCTGGTGCGATGATCTGTAATGAGATGATACTCGTCGTCATAGTAAGATCTGGCAATATCAAACAATACAACAGCATTGGCCTGCTTATCGAAATCAACTTTTTTCAAATTGATGTCATCTTGCGAATAAATGCCAAAAGCAGGAAAATCATCTAAGGATTGAGCAAAAGTGGTTGTGTAAAATAACAGTGACGCTAACGCCAGGAGGGGCATCGCAATTTTCGTCGGGAATTTTTTTTCCATTTGGGTCTAAAGGTTTTTTACGAATTTAGGCTGAGGCAATTGGGTAATGTTGCCACATTTTTCAAAAATAATCGAAAAACGCAGATTGCACAGGAATTAGGAATTAGAAATTATGAATTAGGAATTAGGAGGTTCCTTCGCAATCACGGTTTTTGTTTAATAGGCCTTCGACAGGCTCAGGCTGACACTCTGTGCGCGCTGTCGGGCTGAGCTTGTCGAAGCCTTGTCGAAGGCTCGAGGAACTTATTTGTATGCTACTATCACGTTGTTAGCCAGTATTTTACCGTCTTTGTACTCAATTTGAGCGCCCGCTGGAATCATTACGAGAATGGCTGAAGACTGGGCCGGAATATTAACCTGGCAAGTACCTTTCGCTTTTTTTGCTACGAAGGATCTACTGATGACGTCATACACGTCTGCCTCATCATTTCCGGTTGCAATAGTTACTTTTTTTGCTTCTGCATAAGGATTGTAGGCCAGGTACGATGGATAAGCCTTGTCGTGGAAGAAATCTGTTGCCAGCAAATCAAGTTGCAAAATGCCGGGTACATCCGTGGTGGCGATGATGCTTCCAAAAATGCCCACGTGACCGCTACCGTAAACGCTGAACTGTGAAACATCCGGATTTTTGGGCGCCCATAGTGGGCCGTCCCCTTGCGCAACGGGTGCTTTCAGATTCTTATACTGAGGATAACTTGGTGAGTGGATGATGCCCTCATACGCGATCACGCCTTTGGTCACATCTGCTTTTTGTGGAATGGTCTGGTGATCCTTTGGCATGTATTGCGGATAAAACAGTTTTGCTGCATTGGCTGCATTCAACATCCATTTGCCAATAATATTTGCGTAGGAAGGGTCATAACGAACCAAAGGAACCAGTGGCCATGCCTGGTCAAAAGTATTCATCAGGAAACCATAGCCACCTCTGTCGGTGGTACTTCCAACAGTGCCTGAGATGTCAATGCCGTTCCAGTTGCCCACGAGTGTGCCCCAGCCTTCACGGCATTTCGGGGTGCCGTCAAATGTCCATTCCAGGAATTTTTGTACATCATATTTTGTTCCCTGCTCTGCATTGAGTTTTGCGGCCATATAAGCGCCAAACGGCATGAAGATTTCGTAGTAGGTATTTTGCGGTTGTTTTTCCAAAACAGACAATGCATTTTTCGCAGCTTTCAAATAACGATCATCGCCAAACTTTTTATAAGCTGCATACAAAACATAAGCGTGACCCGCAGCAGCATCCTGTTGTGTGCAAATGTTATTCTTCATCGGCTTCATTTTTCCGTAATCGAAAAATGAATAATCGTAGTTGCCGTTTAGAACAGAATCTGCTCCGCAAAATTTTTCCGCAATGCTGTGTGCGATGCTGTCGAAATCTTTTTGATCAGGATACTTGCTGTAGATGGCATAGAAGAACATGTTTGGATAAACATCATACCACCAGTCGCGGCCATAACCGCCACCAAGTAAAGCGACTTCAGGACAAGTGTTATTCATCATGATGTTCCAGCCGGTTTCGCGATTAAAATAATTCTTCAACATTCCCACGTAATTCAATCCGTTTTGATTGCTTTTGTTGACGCCGGTTAAAGTAGCGCCCAGCACGGCGCCCATGTTTGCCAATGCTTCATGAAACATGCCATTGTTGTGTGTGCCCTGCCTGTCATCGCCAATGGCAGTGAACACTCCCACTACATTTTGATTGTAGTTGTGTCGTGTACTGTCCCACCATACAAGCGGCCAGTGGTCGCCCGTAGCAGTGAAATCAAAAACGGTATTGTCAAATTTTTGCGCCATTGCTTTCCAATCGATGATTTCAAAAGGCTGTGGCATGTTTGACATGGAATCTATGCGGCTCAAATGTTTTTGCGCAACCGGCAATTGTTTCATTTGTTGTTGCCCGTTACAAGCCAATAAGGTTGCCGCGAGTGTGATATATCTGAGAGTTTTTTTCATAGTACTTTTTTTGAGTAGCCGGTGGCCAGGGGCCGGCAGCCGGTGTTTCTGTGTAACTTGTTTTTTAATCGCGATACTCGAAAAATATAAAGTATGATCGCACCGATAGCTGGCAACTGGCTACCGGCCACTGCTACAACGTTCCCGTCACTGGCGCTTCTGTCAAAATTTTTTCTTCTGCTTCTTCGATGCCGTGTTCTTTTGATAATATTTTTCCTTCCTTAATAATATTTTGCGCCACAAAAATAGAAAGCAATTGTGCCAGCGCTATAAAGATGAGCGCATATCGCAGTGCTACTTCCGTTGAGTAATAATAAGCAAGAACGATGAATGTGCCTGCGCCGATAAATCTTCCTACATACAAACCTGCTTCATGATTTAAGATGTAAGCAAACTCATTGCGGTTCTCAATTTTCGACAAAATATCAATCACGCTGAATTGTATGGGAAAGTAAGAAATGTCGAGCATTGGCTTTGCCAGCAATAAAAATAACATGAAAAGAATAACGCCTGTGGCATTGAACAAAATACCGTTGCATAAGGCGGCTACAAAGAATAAGATAAGGCCTGCAGAGAAAATATAGATGCGGTGTTCCGGTTTGGAAATGCGTCCGATGATGTACATGATCACTGCAGCGATAATGGCGCCGATGGATTGTGCGGTGCCCAAAGCTCCTTCCTTGCCCAGTAAACGCATGATGAGCATGGCAGGTGCCGTTACCAAATAACCTTGTGCCAAACCTTTTAACGAAGCAAGCACCAGCAACTTTCTCCAGTAGGGATGAAACTTAAAGTAGATGAATTTCTTTTGCTCGGGATTTTTAAAGTCGCCGCGAAAGCAAACAAAGGACGCGGCAATGGTGATGACAAAAACAACACCTGTTACAATGCGGTAGGCGAAGTTGGCATTGTCTTTATTGCCAACAAGTTCGATAAACCAGCCCACGCAAAAAGGAATGATCACAGCGATAACGGTGTAGAAAAAGGTTTCGAGGCCGTAATAGTAGTTTCTGTTTTTATCGTTGGTGATGGACAATGCCAGGTAATCTCTGTTTGCCCAATAGAAACCAAACGACATTCCCATGATGATGCCTGCTACGCCGATACCGGTGACATCAAGGGTTTTGAGCGACATCATGATCATCATGGAGACACCGCTTAGCATCATGCCAATTGAGTAAAGCAGTTTTATATTGAACCTGCTTAACAGAAATCCATTGAGTAAAAAGGTCAATGGAATGCCTGTGTAAATGGTAAGCTGGTAAATGACAACCTTGGTAGGATCATTAGAATTACGCATTACGTAGGCCGCCACAAAAATGTCGATCACAGGCATTACCAGTGTGTACACGACATTTGTCCATATCAACATTTTAAAATTGAATGGCTGCCTGCGAAAATGTTCTATTTCTGAGCTGAAGTTTTTAGCCATTTTATTTGTTCTACATTTTTAAGGAAGAGAGAATTTCTTTTATGGAGAATGTTGCGCCACAAACAACTTCATCTGCTGCACCATAGTACATGTAGATGATATCTCCTTTTACAACGTGCCCATTTGTGAAAACAACATCTCCAAAAAAGCCTGTTAGTTCATAAGGTTCGGCGGCATGCATGATAGGCTCTTCGCTTCTTGCCAATACTTTTGAGGGATCGTTAAGGTCAAGCAGCAGGGCACCGAGACAGTATTGGTGTTTTTCATTGGCGCCGTGATAAATTTCTAACCAACCTTTTTCTGTTTTGATTGGTGCAGCTCCGGCACCTACACGTTTGCTGTCCCACATGCCTTTGCGCGTTCGTGCAATGCATTTGTGATTGCCCCAATGCAGTGTGTCGGGCGATTCTGCGATCCAGATATAATTGCCACCAATATCGACACTGCTGGGCCGGTGAAGGGTGTGATATTTGCCATTGATTTTTTCTTCAAAAATGGCGCAGTCTTTATTGTGCGGTGGTAGCATCATGCCGTGTGAAGTAAATTTTTTCCAATCTTTTGTTGTACGTAATCCAACGCCGACGCCATTTTCGGAGACTGCTGTAAATGTTAAATAGTAAGTGTCATTGATTTTCGTCACCCTGCAATCTTCAATGCCAAAGCCCTGCAATATGCCTTCTCCGTGTAATGTTGGATAGCCGGATGGTTCATAGAAACGAATACCATCGTCGCTGCAAACAAGCCGCAAATGAGAAAGCGTTGTAAGATAGTCAGCGCCTTTGTAGTTGATCACTCTTGGATCGCTGGCATCAAGTGCAGGGTCGTTCTTTTCTATTTCAATGATCTCGATGCCGCCATCTTTCAGAACAGGAAAGGAAATGACACCCTCTTTTTGTTTAGGTCTTTCTGCTACGCGAATAAGCAGCCATGTTTTTCCATCAAAATCAAATACACCAGGATTGAGCAGGCAAGCGATCTCCAGGCCCTCACGGCTTGGAGGCAGGTCTGCCGGGCGCAAGATGGGATTTTGATCAAAGCGTTTTGCAATGTCTTTCATGAGTAAGCTTTATTGCGGTTCATTTGCCTTCTAATTGTAGTGCGATGGCGTTAAGTCAAAAGTCAAAAGGAAAAAGTCAAAAGCTGGAAGTGCAGGTTTGGTTATATTTTTCTAGAAGCATTCGGCATTGTCATCTACACTATACGTAAGGACTGCTTCCTTTTGAATTTTGACTTTTTAATTTTTCCTTTATTTATAGCTTTCCATTGTATAAATAGAAAGCACTTCTGCATCGCTCAATGCTTTGTTATAAAAACGGATGTCATCCAGCGAACCCTTGAAATAAGATGGGCCCCAGTAATAATTAGGATCGGCAGTATCTGTAAAACTGAATTTGTCTTTTGGCAATTGCTGACCGATACACAGATTGATCGGCGTTGGCAACGTTATCGGCGTGCCTGTGATGGCAACGGTTCTTTTCAAATCACCATTCACGTAAAATTTCATGGAACCATTTGTATAAGACACTGCGGCTTGTGTCCAGTCATCTTGTGGAATGGACGCAGGATTGCTGTCCACATCGTTGATGCCATTGTCTTTACTCAAAGTGAGAAACAGGAAGTTGTTGCTTTGCAACTGGAACTTAAATCCGTTCCAGCGATCCAGTGACACCATGTAGTTGTCGCTGAATGTTTCACCACGCTTCACCCACAAACTGATGGTAAATGATTTCGGATTGAGTGACGCTTTGTAAGGTATTTCAATGTATGCGCCATTGTCAAATTTGTAAGCCATGTTTGCATTGCCATACCTGTCAGATGTTAGTTGCGGCAGTACTCCGCCATCAACAGGTGTTGCGCCGATGATTCCTGATTTAAGCATGCCGTCGTTTCCATTACCGGAAGAATCGCCCGCATTGCCGCTGAACTTCCAGTAGGCCATCAGGTTTTCTACAGACACATCTTGTATTTGCCTTGAGTAAAAAGCTGTCAATGATCTTTCAAAGTTTGCGACAGAATTGTCCACCTGCTGTTGTGTGTAAGTGTTGCCGGTGCTCACTTGTTTTGCGAGATCAATTGTTTCGTTAAGGTCTGCTTTGGAGCCAACAGCATATTGACCGGCTTGTTTACCTTCCACGGCACTGTTGTAAACATTGGTGGCAGAATCGATCAGCTTGTTAAGTTCCGATTTGTCGGCGTTGTAATTTGGTGCGCTGTTGTCATCTTTTTTGCAAGCTGCAAAAACCGACAGCGCCATTATAATGAGGATGAAATATTTTCTATTTGTTTTCATAATAAACATTTTTGGCAGTAACTGCTGTTACAATTTCTTATTGGTATCTCTTTCGCTTTGAGGGATCGGGAAGAATTTATCCTGGTCGTAATTGAATGCTGGCTTGTCGCTCAATGCACTGTTTGCATAAGCCGAACCATATCTTATTACATCGAAATAGCGATGGAACTCAAGCGCCAGTTCTGATCTTCTTTCTTTACGAATGATGTCTCTCAATTGACCCTGGTCTGTTACTACTACATCAGGCAGAAGTCCGTCTGGAACTGTTCCAAAGTCAGGCAAAGTGTTGTCGTACAAATAGCTTTCTCTTGCTCTTTTTCTTACCATATTCAACGGAGCCAGTGCTTGTGCGCCAAGACCTTGCTCGTTCAGCGCTTCAGCTTGGATGAGTAATACATCGCTGAAACGGATGGCTTCATAGTTCAGGTTGCCATCGCCCTTTATGGTTGCAGGAATTTCGCTCAATGGTTGAATTTGTTTCTTGCTCATGTAGCCGGTTGTGCTCCAGGATGAATCATAATCTACATCGTAATATGGATGCCCAAATCTTGCAATAGTGTAGTCCAAACGTGGGTCCACAACACCGCCTGTAGTTTTTTCAAAATTGTCCACAAGGCTTTGTGTAGGATTAAAGAAACCATAACCATTCAGGGAACCTCTTGGAGCAAACCACTGATTCAAATTGTTGCCAAGAAATGATTGGGAAGAAGCTGTTTGGTGCCAAACGGAAAATACCGCTTCTGTGTTCAGCTTTTTGTTTTGATTGAAGTTGTCAGTAAACAAATTTGTTAAACTGTAAATGTTCAGGTCGCGAACAGCCTGAGCTGTAGACGAAGCCTGTTGCCATTTTTGTTCAAACAAATACACTTTGGCAAGCAATGCAAGCGCCGCGCCTTTTGTGGGTCTGCCGTTGTTGGCCGCGTCCCATGCCAAAGGCAATTTGCCGGAGGCATCTGTGAGATCCGCTTCTATTTGTGCGTAGACATCTGCCTGGGGCGCTGCCGGTTGTTGTGTTTCCTGAACAGTTTCTACTTTAAGATGCAGCGGGATATTTCCGTAGCAACTGGTCAGCAGAAAATAATAATATGCACGAAGAAATTTCGCCTGGCCGGTTACTGATTTTTTTACAGCATCAGATACCATGGTGTTGTCATCGGGCACGCCGCTTAGCGCTACGTTGCATTTGAAGATGCCATCGTAATATCTTCTCCAAACGGCTTCTACAGCTGAGTTCGAAGGAAGAATATTGAAATTGTCAACGTTGTCGAAATCTGCCTGGTCGCCGGGCAGCCCGCCTTTCACTGCATCATCGGAAGCAACATCGCCCAGCACCCAAATAGCATTGGAGCCACCATCGGTGAACAGTAGCGCCGGATAAGCATCATTAACAGCTAAGTTGGCATTGACATCTGAGTTGAAAAATTTGTCCGCCTCATATGCACCCTGCACCGGCTGGTCGAGCATTTTTTTACAACCAACACCGGCAACCGAAGCAAAGAGAATGGATGAATATATAAGAATGCGTTTCATGATTTTTTTCTTTTTAGTTAATCGGTGAAATTCCATTCACACCCGTTTTTGAATTTTTAATTTTGATTTTTTACTTAAAAATTCGCGTTGATTCCAAAAGAGAATGTCCTCGCCGCCGGAAATGTACCCCAATCTATACCTACAGCTTTCACACCATCTCCAGCACCATTATCGCTGATGTACATTTCAGGATCAAGACCTGTATATTTTGTAATGGTGAAAAGGTTTTGCGCACTTACATACACACGCATTGAAGACAGACTGATCTTGCCCATCCAGCTTCCTTTGAAGTTGTATCCAAGCTGTACGTTTTTCAAACGCAGGTAAGAACCATCTTCCAGGAAGCGTGTAGAAGGACGTTTGTTGTTTGTTGCACCTTCCCATGATAAACGTGGAAACTCGTTGCTGGTGCCTTCTCCGTGCCATGCATTGTTGTACATGCGTTCTGTAATGTTAAACGAACGATAGAAGCCTTCGATATCTGTAAGCACCTGGTTGTAAATTTTATTGCCGCTTACACCCTGGAAGAATATGGAGAGATCAAATGCCTTGTATTGGAAATTAGCAGTGAAGCCGTAGGTTACATTCGGTATCGGGCTACCCACGAATGTTCTGTCGGCATCATCAATTACACCGTCAGGTTTTCCTTCAGGGCCACTGATGTCTTTGAACTTAACATCTCCCGGTTTGATATTTTGTCCCTGGTATGCATGAGTGAAAACATCCAGGTCGTTTTGGAAAATACCATCTGTTTGCAACAAATAGAATGATCCAATTGGATGACCCTGCGCAGTTAAAGTTGCGAAGATGTTGTTGTCAATACGACCCGCTGCAATTGGCTGTCCGTCTGCAAGAGAAACGACTTTGTTATGCAGAAACGCAACGTTACCACTCAACTGCATGTGCCAATCCTTACCGAAGTCTGTGTTGTAAGATGCTTCTACTTCCACACCCTGGTTTTGCACTTTACCTGCATTGACATATGGATTGCCCGCTCCGCCTGAGCTTGGTGGTGTTGGGTATGGAATCAACATGTTGGACGTATTCTTCACGAAGTAGTCAACTGTTACGTTCAACCTGTTTTTTAAGAAGCCCATGTCAAGACCAATATCTGTTTGTGTGCTTGTTTCCCATTTTACATTAGGATTACCTTTTTGTGTAATGCTGTAGCCCTGTGTTGCCGTGCCATTGAAAGGATAGAACGCATCTGCGCCGATAACAGAAACATAGGCGTGATTGCTGATTTCCTGGTTACCATTTTGACCAACACCTGCTCTTAATTTCAAGAGTGAGAAGATGTCCTGGTTCTCCATGAATTTTTCCTTGTCTATTCTCCACGCCACGCTACCGGAGAAGAAGTTACCGTAACGATTGTCTTCTGCTAAACGGGAAGAACCATCGCGTCTTGCATTGAAGGTTGCAAAGTAGCGACCATCATAATCGTAGTTGACTCTGCCAAACAAAGAGAAGAGCGCCCAGTTGTCCTGGTTACCTCCATTTGTTATTCTGCCCAAACCATTATCAAGGTATTGGAACTGAGAACCCTGATCGGTGTAGTTTGTACGTGAAGCGGACATTTGATTGATCCTGTCTTGTATCGCTTCTGTACCAAGCAATACTGTCAGATTGTGCTTTTCAGAAAATGTGGTGTTGTAAGTAAGGGTGTTCGTCCAGTTATAGTTGAAATCTTTTGCAGTCGATTGTGCCAGACTGTTAGGAGAGTTGATATGTCTGTCAACGCCCCATGTTGGGAAGAATTGTTTGTAATCTGTATTGATGAAGTTCATACCGAAGTCGGTTTTCAACTTTAGATTTTTAAGAATGGCTGCTTCAACATAAACGTCGCCCAGCAAAGAATAGGTATAAAAATTCCTATCCGTGTTTGCAGCCAAACCCACTGGGTTAAGTCCATCGCCGAACCACTCAGGATGTGTTGGTAAATCAACGTAATCGCCATTGCTATTGTAAACAGGCGTTGCTGGTGTTCTGAACAATGCATAACGTACCACACTCGGGCCAGGATTTCCTGCACCAAAACCATCACCGGAACTACCTACCTGTCTTGTTTTTCCGTAAGAGAAATTCACGTTTGTTCCCATGCTGAAGATCTTCGAAATTTTTGTAGTAAGAGCCGTGCGAAGATTCACACGCTCAAAACCAGAGTTCATGATCAAACCATCCTGCTTGAAGTAGTTGGCTGATACTATGTACGTTGAAGTTTCGCTACCGCCGCTCACAGCAATTTGTGAGTTGGTGATCAGCGCAGGTTTCAGCACTTCTTTCAGCCAGTTTACATCGGGCAGTGTATCGATCATGCCGGTTGGAATGAGCGTGCGTTTATTCGTCGCACTGTCGGCAATGGCAGCGTTATTGTAAGCGGTAACGTATTGCTGCGTATTTGCCATTTTAATAAGATCGGCAGGCTTCTGTACTCCTACATAGCTATTTATATTTACTCTCGGCCTGCCCGATTTGCCTTTGCGTGTAGTGATGATAATAACACCGTTTGATGCACGTGCACCGTAGATGGCTGCAGAGGCCGCATCTTTCAAAACGCTGATGCTTTCAATATCGTTTGGTGAAATTTCATTGATGCCATCTTTCGTTGGAATACCATCGATAATATACAAAGGATCATTATTGTTAATCGTTCCCACACCGCGAATGCGCATCGCGATTGGTCCGCCGGGTGCACCGGTAGATTGCGTCACAGAAACACCCGCTGCCTTACCCTGCATGATTTGATCCACCCCGCCAACAGGTATGTTTGCAACATCTTTATTGTTGATCACAGATACAGCTCCCGTGATGTCTCTTTTCTTTTGGCTGGTGTAACCAACCACAACCACCTGGTCAAGATTAGTATTGCCTGCCGCTGCAAGTGAGATGTTTAGTATGGTGTTATTGCCAACTGCCCTTTCCAGTCGCTCATAGCCTACAAACGTAAAGACCAGTATATCACTGCTGTTGGCCCTGATTGTGTACACACCACTCGCATTGCTGGAGGTGGCTATTGTTGTGCCTTTGACCGTAACAGTGGCACCGGCCAACGGTGCATTATCCGGCCCTGTAATAACACCGGTTACAGGCATTCTCTCGGTGTTTTGGGCAAATAAAACGGCGGGGAAAAAGAAGAGTGTCAATAAGAAGGAAAAGAAAACTGTACAATGAGTTTGTCGAAAATGTTCCAGGAACAACCGCTTGTCCTGAGAACTACTTGAAAAGCAGCTTTTCAGTTTTTTCATAATGGGAAGTTTAAAATAATAGTCAATTACAGTATCATAAGCCACAGGTTACCGCGCAGAAAAATGCAATCAAAAAGTTGATTTTTACAGGTTGGTATTGATGAAATACCAGTAATAAAAAATTGGACAAAATTGTTTTAAGAATGACCCGGAAGAAAGAAATGGATCAATTGAATGAACACAGATAATCTTGGTTGCTTTTTCATACGTGCAAGTTTTATAAGGATGAATAAAATCTCATACCCGGCTCGTGCAATCAAATAAACCGATCAAACAAAGGCAATCAAATGATGCCGGTTTTCGCTATGCTAATTTATATTCATTCATAGCCCGAGCACTGTACTATAGTCCCAAAAGACTGTACAAGCGGGGAAGTTGTTGTAGTGTGAGGACCTGTTTTGATTGATTATCAGGTTGATTGGCGAATAACGGAATAACTGAATGACTGAATAACTGAGTGGTTGATTATGCAATTGTCTGACTAAACCAGAACATGCTTGCTCTCCGAAGCTTTTAGCTTCGGAGTTGTATTCTATCGCCTCTGGCGATAACAATGTTGCCTAAAGCAACAAAATATTCCTGCAAGGCTACAAGCCTTGCAGAGCTTAGCGCGAGCATTAAGCATTCGGCGTTAAGCGTTGAGCGAACTATTCAGTTATTCAGTTACTCGGTTATTCAGCCATTTCCCTCAGCCTCCAATATTCGTTTGCATCGCCCTATACTCATTCGGGGAGCATTGATATAATTTTTTGAACTCGCGGAAAAAATAGGATTGGTTGTTGAAACCTGTCTTGTAGAAAATTTCTGACACGGTAAGTTGGGTAGTAGTTAAAAGTCGTGCTGCCTCTTTCAACCGGATATGTCTGATGAACTCTGCAGGTGTCATGTTCGATAACGCTTTTATTTTCCGGTAGAAATTCATTTTGCTCATGCACATATGTTTTTCCAATTCCTCAGCCCCCAGTTTTTCGTCGTCGATGTTTTCTTCAATAAAGCGGACAAGATTTTTGAGAAAGGTTTTGTCTTCGTCCACAATTTCTTCTTCTTCAATCTCATAATAGATATTGTCCTTCTTAAAAATGTCATGCATTCGTTTTCTATACTCCAGCAATTTGCGGATGCGCACCAGCAAATATTCCGTATGAAATGGCTTGGCTATATAGGCATCCGCACCCGCTTCGTAACCTTCTGTTTTATGCTCTATAGTGCCTCTTGCAGATAACAATATAAATGGTATGTGGCAGGTTGCGGGCGCTTCTTTGATCTTTTCGCAAAACTCCAGGCCGTTCATGTCCGGCATCATCACATCGCTGATGATACAGTCCGGTTGCGTTTGCTTCATGAATTCCAATGCTTCCGTTCCGTTTTCTGCTTCATACACAATATATATATGGCCAATGACTTCCCTGATCAATGAACGAATCGGCATTTCATCGTCCACTATCAAAACTGATTGTTTGTTATCATTTTCAATGTGTTCCAGCGTTGCCATTTTATTGTTGGCAACGGCAGGTTGCATTTTCTCTTCTGCAGAGGCAACGATGGATTGTAATAAGTAGGATGGCGCCAGGCTCGTTGATTGTTCTATATCAATGATCGATGCCGCATCTACCTTTTCAGGCAATGGTAAACTAAGGCAAAACTTCACATAGTTATTTTCGCTGCTCACAGTAATGGAGCCGTCCAGCAATTCAGCAAGTTGTCTTGTAAAAGCCAGCCCGATTCCTGAACTGAATTTTTCCTGCGAGGAAGTGCCAGACGTAAAAAAGCGATGAAAAACTTTATCCAGTTGATTGACAGGAATGTAACAACCAGTATTAGTGATGGTTATGTTAAGCGTTTTACTTGTTGCATTTTGTTGAATGTCGACATTCACTTCTTCATTCCTCGGTGAATGCTTGAATGCGTTGGATAGAAGGTTGAACAACATTTTTTCCAGCTTGTCCTTGTCAACCCAGCCTTTGATGTTTTCATCGATCGCCATATTGTACTTCATGGCTTTTTGTTTGGCAATGGATATAAACAGAGAGGTAATGTTTTTGGTAAAAGAAGAAATGTCAAGGAATACAAATTGTTTTTTCAGGAAACCATTTTCAGCCTTTCTAAAATCCATCAATTGTTGAACAAGATAAGTAAGCCTCGATGCCTGCTGATGCAACAGAGATTTGAAATAAGGATCGTCTTTCTGCTGCATGTTTTGTTCGGAAGCACCAACGATCAATGTGAGCGGCGTTTGCAATTCATGAGCGATATTGGTGAAGAAGCTCATTTTCTCATTGTGGACTTCCTCTTCCTTTGTGCGAAGCGCATGCTCCATTTGCAACTGCATCCTCATTTTGAACCGGCTCCGTTTGTACAAACCAAAAATGATTGCACCGGAAGAAATCAACAACGCATACAAAGCAAACGCCGGCCAGGTAAGCCAGAAATATTGCTTGATGGTAAGTGGAAATAAAACTGTTTCGGTTGTCCATACACCATCACCATTCGACCATTTTACTTTGAAAGTGTATTTGCCCGGAGTGATACTGCTGTAAGAAATTTTTCCATCGCTGCCTGAGTAGTGCCATTTTTTATCGTAGCCTTCCAGGTAATAAGCGTACTCGCATTTTTCTGCATTGGAAAAACTAAGGGCACGCAACTGTAATTCAAAAAAGTTTTCGCGGCGGCTCAGAGTGTATTGCAAACTGGAATTATCATTTGGTTTCAACACGTACAGTCCAGTTTCATCTGTTGCTTTACTTCCCGGTTGCAGCCCTGTTATCAACAGGTTGGGGAAGCGGGTGTTCAGTTGTATTTTGTTGGGTTCAAAATAATTAAAGCCAAATATGCCGCCGAAAAACAACACACCGCTTGCATCTTTCCAAACCGCGCCATCACAAAACTCATTGCTTTGTAAGCCATCCTTCTGCTGAAATTGCGATATGGCAAGCGTTTCCGGATTTATTTTTACAAGCCCCTTGTTGGTACTTATCCAAATGTGTTGATCATTGTCTTCCGTAATTGCATGAATGGTATTGTTGGGCAATCCATCCGCTGTTGTGATTTTGGTGAAATAGGGTTGAGGTGAATTGATATTGCTTTCATTGATCCAGTTAAGCCCGTAACTCGTACCGATCCAAACCCTGTTGTGCTGGTCTTTGTAAAGTGCCAGCACATCGTTATGCGAAAGACTTCCTTCGTAAGAGAAGGCCTTGAAAATGCGGAACGTTTTTTCTTTCTTGTCAAACAAATTCAAACCACCATAACGGCAACCTACCCAAAGTTTGTTGTCCGAGCCGTGCTCCAGCGTATAGATGATGTCGTTAGCCGGCCCTTTTGAAGTGCCATCAAAAACGTATTGTTCAAAGTGTTTCACCGCGATTTTTTCATTTTGTCGTTGCAGTGAAATGTGGATCAATCCGTAACCACTTGTGCCGAGCCACACAGAAGAATCTTCATCCTGCAATATGGCGTATACAGAAGCAAAAGATGGAAGTTCATCGCCCCCCACGATGTTATCCCACTTAATCAAAGCCTTCCGCAATGGATCATACACGCTGATTCCTTTTGCATCTGTGCCGATGTAAATGAGATTGTCAATTCCCTTGTATAATGCAAATACATTGTTGTTGTCGAGTTCTCCGGCAAAAGGTTTTTCGGGGGCAATATCCTGGGAAGTGGAAGATGCGTTGAATTTGGGCAGGCTGATGATGCCATTTCCTTTTGTACCTACCCACAGCTTATTGCCATCTTCACAAAAAGCCCTTACTGATTTATTAAAGGCTTGCGTATTGCCGGTACTGTTTACCGAGCCAAAATATTTCTGTTCGGGAAAAATTTTAATGATGCCATTTCCATCTGTTCCGCACCAGAGTATTTGCTCCGTGCCGTTTTCCCACGAAGTGATCTTTGTGTTTTGCAAACTCGTCACTTCATCTTTCATGAAATCGGAAGACTGAAAGTTTTGATCGTATACTGAAAAGCCATGTGTGCTCCATGCAACGAGAAGGTGGTCCTTGTAGGAGGTTATAGCTTTTATGGTATTGGAAAATTGAGAAATGAAATTTGCCCTCAATGTAGCATCTACTGCAAATAATTCTTTCGTTGCCGTGGTGTAAAAAATTTTGTTGTTGCTGATGAAGAAATTATTAGCGGTCCTAAACTGCCTTAGCAAAGTGTATTGATCCTTAGTGACTGCGTAGACTTCCAGCGTTCCATTTTGGCGCAATAGCCAAAGCCTGTTGGCATCATCAAAGACTGCCCTTGAAATTTTTATGTCTGGAAACGGGACCTTGCAGGTAACAAAAGAATCTCTTTTTAAATCATAAAATAAAAGGCCGTGCTGGCGGGTAAGGCAATAAATGTTTTTTGAAGAATCATTCAGCAATGCGTATTCTCTTTCGCTTATGCCTAAACGTGGGGAGTGCGTATAGAAATAATTCGCAAAAGTTCCGGTGTGTTTGCTATACCTTGACAAGCCTTCAATGGTGCTGATCCAAATAAAGCCATTTTTGTCTTGCAGAATTTGCTGCACCACATTGTTGCCGATACTTGCTGTGTTGTTCTCTTTGCTGTAGTTAAATACGTGAAAACTTGTGCCATCGTACAGATTAAGGCCATCCCATGTTGCGATCCAAAGCAGGTTGTCGCTGTCGCTAAACATTGCATTGATGGCGCTGTTGGAAAGACCGTTCCTGTTGTCAAGTTGCTGAATATAGAAGGGTGGTTCATCATTTGCAAACACCTTTGCGCCGATGAATATGAATGCAAGCAAAATAGCCAACCTTACAGATTTCATAACGTGCTACTTACATTGAAAGTTACGTCTTTTCAGTGAAAGGTGCATTTAATCACGACTGGTGCTCATCCCCCTCCAGGGAGGGGCTGGGGTGGGTCACTTTTTACTTAATCCATACGTCTCCACAACGTTCCACTTCTCCCCATCATGTTGTAGTAAATGAAAATCATTCACCGTAAAAGTTCTCTTGTATTCCTTGTCATGATAAACTTTCCATGCCTCCTGGAAACGAGAGAATTCCAAATCCCTGTAAGCAATCGTCATGTGGGGTGTAAACTTGTGCTCCACATCCATGATCGTTATGTCAGGATAGTGATTGTGAAAACTGCGAATGATCTCCTTTTGTACCGCAGCCAATTGCACGTTCATCACAGGATGTACAAAAATCACAGGATTGCTCTTGGTGTGAAATGCGCCGAAATTTTCCAAGTCTATTGTAAATGATCCAGTGTTGACATACATATCTCTGAACCAGTCGAACAATCCAGCGTGATGCGCAGCAGGCATTCTAAAAGGAGCCTTCAATGTAATGTGTGGTATAACTTTCAACGCTCTGTGACTATCATAATCACGGGCAATTTCTTTTTTGAAGGATGTTATTTCATCGCAAATGTCTTGCGGGGGAATGATCGCGATGAAGTAGAGATCTCTGCTCATAAAGCAATGTTACCCTTTTTAAAGTTTCGGTAAAAAGGGTAACAGTTGGTAAAAAAAATTGTTTGATTGATTATTTTCTGAAAAGATATAGATAGCAGTAGCCAGCGGAGACGAGTCTGTTGGCGGCGCCGGAAAATAAACTTACAGTCAACGTGACATCATAGTCCGGCAAGTAGTCATACAAATTCTTCGTTTGAAGAATAGTTCCAACTGGATTACTATTATTAAACAGATTATTTGTTACTATTGAAGTATTAGCGATAGGTAAATTATCCGTTAGGTTGTAAAGTTGCAGGTTAGCTGTATAGCTCGCATCACCAACCCACGGTGTACACACAAAAATGATGGAATCTACTCCCGGGTAATTATGTTTATTAAACTTCAGCAGCGCACCGAACTGTTGCGGTGTGGTGGAGCTCGTACCTGAAAATGAAGGGCCCATGGCAGATATCGGTAATATTATTTGTTTATCCAGCGCAACATTTTGACTAAAACAAATCGGCTTACTGTTGTCAACTTCACTGGCATCAAGCACGTTGTTGTTGTTTTGGTCGACACCCGTTTTAACGATAACCCCTCCAAGCGGACAATCAGGGCTGGTTAGAACGTTTTCAATGGCGATCAAACTTTTTAATCCCGGTGTTCCCTGGTTGCCTTTAAGGCTTGCCGGCGAGCCCCAGTTTCCGGCCGTTTTAGGGCCAAATATTTCAAGGGAAGCCGTATTCAGATAGAAGTCGCCGTCTGTACCAATATTTGCTGCAGGAGCAACTGTGCCGCTCAAAATGGTTTTACCATTTAAGCCTTGAGGCCCGGTTTGGCCTTGTGGTCCTGCGGGGCCGGTCAATCCTGTGATTCCAATAGGCCCAGGCACGCCTTGAGGCCCGGCAGCGCCTTGCAAACCTCTGTCTCCCTGCGCACCCGTCGGACCTTGAGGCCCTGCTGGGCCTTGCGCGCCTTGAACACCTTGCAGACCTTGTGGCCCAGTCGGTCCGGTTGGTCCAGCCACGCCCTGTTCTCCCTTCGCTCCGCTCCCGCTCTTTTCAGCATATAAAGCATAAGGAACGCTAAGCAATTGCGTAGTGCCTTGTAACGAAAACGCATTTCCTTTTAATGCTATTTCTACACTCAAAAACTTAGAGCCAGATCCCCAATTTATTGAAGAGAAATTTCCTGAAGTAGCATTTCCTTTGCCGATGGAAAGGGTAAACAATCCAAAATTGTTGGTCGTTGCTAAATGGGTTTCCTGGTATATAGCCGTTCCATTTGCACTATTTTCAAGTACGGTGAATTTTACTGTAACAGATTGATTTGATATAATACTTCCATCAGCATTTCTGGCAATGGCCTGATAATTTAATGCTTGCGGTGCCTGACAATACGTGGTGATGCAAATAATAATTGCAACCAGAAAAACTAAACTTTTTTTCAATGAGTTAGAGTTAAAGGGTTAGCGGATTAGTATAACTGTGCCTTTGTTGGTAACACGGCCACACTGTGCAGTAATGGCCGAGATGATATATACGTATGTTCCTGCCGGTTGTTGCATTCCGTGATAATTGCCATCCCAGCATTCCAGGATATTACTCGTTTTAAAAACAAGCTGTCCGGCCCTGTTGTATACACTTAGTTCAAATTCGGTAGCTTCCGGCCAGTTTTTTACACCAAAAAAATCGTTTCTATTATCATTATTAGGAGTGAAGGCATTTGGAATAAACTGAAACAAATTGCAGTCCTTGAAATGGATGATGATAGGTTGCAATAAGCCTTGGGTGGCGAAATTTTGCGTTGATGACAATGTAGTGATGCTTATTTCTCCTATTGAATATTCAATACTGACGGCGGCAGTTTGCATGCTGTTTCCTCCAGTGTTAACAAGCGACTGCGATATGCCGCTGAAAGAAAATAGCAGGTATGAAAGTAAAAAGAGGATAGCTCGTTTAAGACAGGTCATAAGGTTAGGTTAGGGTGAACCCTAGCAAATTAAGTCTATAAAATTAAACTTAAAAATAAGAGTTACCGCTGGCTGGCGGTTGACAAATTCAGATCAGTATATTTTAAGTCAAATCTTTCGTTCTGGTCGAAATTTGTCAACGCGCCTTTGAATAAGTAGATGCTTAAGAAAATAGTTTCAAGTCACATGAGGGTTTCAAAATTACCCGCGTCACGCGCTTTGATTAATTGGAGTTGTTATTTATAAACAACACATTTCCCATATCAGTATTTTGTATCGCTTCTATAGCAACAGTAAAACCTTTCTGGATTAAAAAATTTCTAAACTCATCATATAGCGGGGCTTTTTTGTAAGTTTCTTTTAAACTCACTTCCGTATAAATTGCCTTAACTGTTGGAAGGATTGTCTTGGATGCTTGTAGCATATGCATTTCAAAACCTTGCATGTCCAGCCACAAGAAGTCAATTTTTTTAATATTGTTTTGGTGAGCCCAATCGTCTAAAGAAATGGTTTTTACGTCGATGCATTCGTTAAAATGAACATCCGGATGGTCATTTAGGTGATCTTTAGGTTCTAGTAGTGAACTTGAACCATCAGAGGTACCGCTACTTACATAAAATTTTGCATTATCAATAGTTTCATTGCTTAATGCAACATTATAGCATCTTATTCTTTTATATTTTCTTGTATTGTTTTTTAATTTATTAAACAGCGTTGGGACTGCCTCAAAACTGTGGACTTCGGATTTGGGAAAAATCCTTGCTAATTCTACTGAATCGGACCCGTAATGAGCGCCACAATCAATAATTACAGCATTTCGGGGTATGTATTTTTTTAGCAAGTATTTGGGTAGAACAGTCGAATCCATAGGATTTAGGAGGCCCCATTTTTGTCTGAGCAGAAAATTGGATTCTATCTTCATTTTTAGAAAAACCTTATCGAAAAAATTCATAGTAGTTTGTTTTTAGAAAGACTATTCTGTTTTTTGCTGAAACTATTTCTTTTAAGCGTATTCAGCAAATTTTTAGCTACTTAAATGAAATTGGCTTGAGGGAAAATAAATATCAGGAAAAGACCAAACAAGGGGCTACCGTTCTTCCATGGGAACTTTTAAACAGGGTAACAGCCTTTGTTGAGTATGTTAGGTACGACTTATCGCTGGCTCGCGATCAACAGATTCAGATCAGTATATTTTAAGTCAAATCTTTCGCTCAGGTGGAAATTGGTCAACGCGCCTTTGAACAAGTAAATGCCACTGCGCAAATTGACTTTGTGCCAGATCAGGTTTTCAAAACCACCCGCATCTCCGGCTTCAATTAACAATGGCATCAACACATTGCTGATGGCCTGGGAAGCGGTACGTGAAAAGCCTGACGGAATATTAGGGACGCCATAATGAATTACGCCGTATTTCATGAAAATAGGATTCTCATGGCTCGTGATCTCCGAAGTTTCAAAACAGCCGCCCCGATCGGTACTCACGTCAATGATCACACTGCCGGGACGCATGTTGCTCACCATTTCTTCTGAAACCACGATGGGCGTCCTCCCGCCGTTTGAACCAAGCGCACCAACAGCTACCTCACATGTTTTCAGTTGTTTCGCCAAAATTTTTGGCTCAAGAACCGAGGTCCATAATCGCTGGCCGATATTATTCTGCAATCTTTTTAACCTGTAAACGCTGTTGTCGAAAACCTTTACGGATGCACCCAATGCGAGGGCTGCTCTTGCAGCATATTCGCCAACAACACCTGCACCGATGATGATCACTTTTGTGGGTGGAACGCCGGAAATACCCCCCAGCAGCACACCTTTGCCGTGATTGGCAGACCCCAGGTATTGACCAGCGATCAGCATAACAGCGTTGCCTGCGATCTCGCTCATGCTGCGAACGATTGGCAGTGTTCCGCTATCGTCTTTCAGGTGTTCAAATGCCAGTGCAGTAATGCGTTTTTCCATCATTTTTTCCAACCACTCAGATTTCATAACGCTCAGATGCATTGGAGAAATAATCACCTGCCCCGCCTGGAGGTAAGGAAGGTCTTCTTCCACCACTGGCGCAGATTTCACTACTATAGGAGCTTTGTAAATATCTTCTTTGTTATAAACGATCTTCCCACCCGCCTCGCTGTATTCCTTGTCGCGAAAATGGGATGCGTCGCCGGCGTTGTGTTCAATGTACACATGGTGGCCATTGCTCACCAATACGCTTACGGCTTCCGGGGTAAGCGCCACGCGATTTTCCTGGAAGGCAGTTTCTTTGGGAATACCAATGCTTATTGACTCGCCTTTCGGCTTAACATCCAATGTTTCTTCAAGTGTTTCGTAGCTGAAAGAAGTGCTTATAAGTGGTCTTTGTTGCGCCATGAGGCAAGAATCATTTATTTTTCAAATAAAAAAATCCGGGAGTCAAACATAAAATTTCTTCTTGAATACAGGGTAATTATTTATCCCTACCCAAAAATAACTATTCTATTTTATCGAAATATTACGAGTTGAGTCGTTAACAACTTCCAGGTAAACATCTACATTGTCGTCCGGAAATAGTTCCACCGCCCTTTCCGGCCATTCTACCAGGCAAATGTTTCCGCTGTAAAGGGCATCTTCCACCCCTGCCTGTATAGCTTCCTCAGTGTCTTTCAAGCGGTAAAGGTCCATATGATAGATCTTACCGTTATCGTAGCCATACTCGTTAATAATGGAATAGGTAGGACTGCTGATGGTGTTTTTTACGTTTTTAGCCTTAGCCAGCGCTGTTATAAACGTCGTTTTTCCCGCGCCCATGTTGCCGTGAAAGGAAAACACCTTTTTCCCCTCATTTTCCTGCCAGAATTTTTCTGCCACCACAGGCAGTTCATCCAGTGTAAATGTCAGCTGCATGGTGCAAAGATAGGCAGGGGGCAAATAACTGAATAACTGAATGACTGAATAACTGAATGTTTATGTTCATCAATGTGTTTAACTCGCAACCACTCAGTTATTCGGTTACTCAGTTATTCAGCTTTTAAAATCAGCGTAAATCAGTCTAATCAGTGTCATCTGTGTGCCATATCACCTTGTTTTGCAACATCGTTTCTATAAGAGCTGCCTCTCGTCATGATAGTTTGCGTAAAGCGGTTGTAACTTGCAAGCGTGACAAAAAAGCTGAATTATGGAAGCAAAAAACTGGAAAGTAGAAGGAATGGATTGCGCCAACTGTGCGCTCACCATCTCTAAATATCTCGAAAAACAGGGTGCTAAAAATGTAAAGGTGAGTCCTATCGACGGCGATGTTGCATTCGAAATTGTGGAAGGCACTGATGCCTCGCATTTGCAAAACGGTATTGAAGATCTGGGATATAAGGTGGTGCACCATCATGATGGCCATGCGCATGATCACGATCACAGTGGCCAAGGCATGAATAAGCAGTTGAGGTATGTGGTTATCTGTTTGCCCTTCACGCTGGTGCTTATGCTGCACATGCTCGATAAATGGGTGCACATACATTGGCTGATGAATGGTTGGGTACAATTGGCCCTTTGTTTACCTGTATACATAACAGGTATGAGTTTCTTTGGAAAAAGTGCCTTCAAAAGCCTGCGAAGCGGCTATCCGAATATGAATGTTTTGGTGGCATTGGGTTCAACAGCGGCCTTTGTTTACAGCCTTATCGGCGTGCTGGCGGGCTGGGGGCATGAATATCTTTTCTTTGAAACCACCGCTACCATTATAACCTTGGTTTTCTTTGGTAACTACCTTGAAGATGCATCCGTGCAAACAACGCAACGGTCATTGAACAAGCTTGCGAAATCGCAAAAGGTGATGGCCAATATGATTGCTTTTGATGGTGACCATAAAGAAGTAATTCTACCCATAGAAAACACACAGCTGAAAAATGGAGATCTTGTTCTAATAAAGTCCGGCGAACAGGTTCCGGCGGACTGTAAAATATTATGGGGCGATGCAAGTGTTAATGAAGCGATCATTACGGGAGAAAGTTTACCACTTGAAAAACATGCAAAAGATAAACTTGTAGGTGGAAGTATTATTGCAGACGGCACGGTAAAAGCAATTGTAACAGCCGAAGCAAAAGATTCTGTCCTTTCAAATATCATCGACCTGGTTAAAAAAGCACAAGGTGACAAACCGCCGGCTCAATTGCTGGCAGATAAGATCAGCGCCATCTTCGTTCCGCTCGTGCTGGGAATTGCGGCACTCACATTTATCCTCAATTATATTTTTCTCAAAGACTTTACACCTGCGCTAATGCGAAGCATCGCAGTGCTGGTGATAGCGTGTCCATGTGCAATGGGACTGGCAACGCCTGCGGCAATAGCCGTCGGGCTTGGTCGTGCGGCAAAAAATGGTGTGCTGTTCAGAAATGCAAAAAGTCTGGAGGCATTTAAAAACATCACGCAGGTTGTGTTTGACAAAACGGGCACACTTACAACGGGAAAATTCGTAATCAACAAGTGGCATATAGAAGACGCCTCACTCAATGATGATGAGTTTAAAAGATTGGTGTATTCGCTGGAAAAATTTTCTAACCACCCAATAGCCGACAGCATTACGACGTTCTGGAAACGCAATGATATTATGCGTTGGAAAAAGGTGGAAGAGATCAAAGGGAAAGGCATGCATGCTTTTGACAATGACGGAAATGAATACTGGGCAGGTTCTTATAAAGTAGCAGAAACACTTACCAAAGATGGTGATCACAATGTATATATTGTGAAGAATGACTCACTTGTTGGTTGGCTCGATGTGCAGGATGAGATAAGGCCCGAAGCAACAAAAGTGATCGACTATCTGCATTCGAAAAAAATCAAAACCGTGTTGCTAAGTGGCGACAGGCGCTATAAATGCGAACAAATAGCCGCACAGCTGCATATAGACATCGTAATAGCAGAGCAAACGCCGGAACAAAAACTTCAAAAAATCGAGGAGTTAAACAATCAAGCGCCAACTGCTATGGTGGGTGATGGTATAAATGATGCTCCCGCTCTTGCAAAGGCCACTGTAGGTATATCCTTAAGTGAAGCTTCACAGGTTGCAATGCAAACGGCGGATGTGGTTTTGATGGATCACGGCTTAAAGAATCTGCCTCTTGCATTAGGGTTAGGCAAGCACACGTTCTTAACCATCAAACAAAACTTGTTCTGGGCATTTATTTATAACATCGTTGCAATCCCTGTGGCCGCATTTGGCTTGCTTACACCAACATTTGGCGCACTGGTAATGGGATTGAGTGATGTGGTATTGGGAGTGAATTCAGTCAGGCTTTTTGTAAAGAAGGTGGAGTGACTTGTTGGCTTAAACTGTTTGAGATGACGCTCGATTCAATTAGTTTCTTTTTGAATCGGGCGTTGTTGTTTAAGTTTAGCTCGTAATTAATTGCCAACGAAATTTTTGATAATCAGTACTGCTTTGACTTATATTTACCTAAATGTCAACGGCTCAGAACATAAACATACATCAGATTCTTAAACAGTATTGGGGCTATTCTTCTTTCCGGGAAAAGCAGGATGAGATTATATCAAATGTTCTTCAGGGGAAAGATACATTGGCGATATTGCCCACGGGGGGCGGTAAGTCCATTTGCTTCCAGGTGCCTGCAATGGCAAAAGATGGCTTGTGTTTAGTGATCAGTCCGCTTATTGCTTTGATGAAAGATCAGGTCGATAATCTTCGCAAGAAAAGCATCACAGCATTTGCTATTTACTCAGGTATGAATAGAAAAGAAGTGATTCATACTTTGGAGTTGGCATCACACAGTAATTGCAAGTTTTTATACGTTTCACCGGAACGCCTTGAAACAACGCTCTTCCTCGAATACCTGCCATCGCTGCCAATCAACTTAATTGCCGTCGACGAAGCGCATTGTATTTCCCAGTGGGGGTACGATTTCAGGCCGCCTTATTTGCGCATTGCCAACTTGAGAGAGGAGTTGCCAAGTGTACCGGTCCTTGCGTTAACGGCTTCTGCAACGCCCGCAGTACAGAAAGATATTTGTGAGAAGTTAGCATTTACAAACTATACAGTTTTTAAGAAATCATTTGAAAGGCCCAATCTTTCATACAGCGTCTTCAATGCATCGGTTAAGATCAATAAGCTGGTAGAAATTCTGAACAATGTACAAGGCACCAGTATCGTGTACTGCAGAAGCCGGAAGAGGACAAAAGATGTTGCTGATCTGCTGATATCATATGGTATTTCTGCCGATCACTATCATGCAGGGTTAACGCAAGACGTACGTCAGCAGCGCCAGCAAGACTGGATACAAAACAAAGTCCGCTGCATTGTTTGTACCAATGCATTTGGAATGGGCATCGACAAGCCCGATGTGAGAACCGTTGTGCATTATGACTTACCCGATAGCCTTGAAAACTATTACCAGGAAGCTGGCCGCGCCGGAAGAGATGAACAGAAGGCCTATGGCGTGATGCTCTATCAGCCCAAGGACATAGAGGATTTAAAAGAAGCAGCCCTGTTGAAATTTCCTGATCTGCAGACCATTCGCAGCGTTTACCAGGCGGTGGCGAATTATTTACAAATACCAACAGGCATTGGTGAAGGAGCTTATTATTCCTTTGATATCATAGATTTTGCAAAGAAGTTTCAACTGGATCTTATTCTTGCCATCAATAGTTTGAAAGTGCTGGAACAGGAAGGCTATGTGTCTTTTAATGAACAGGTTTTTGTGCCTTCGAAAATTCAATTCATTTGCAATAAAGACACGCTGTATGAATTTGAAACTGACTATCCAGCACTTGAGCCTTTCATAAAAGCCTTACTGCGCAATTACGAAGGAGTTTTTGATTATCCGGTTTCAGTATACGAAAGATCTGTTGCATTTATTTTGAAGAAAACGATTGAAGAAGTAAAGGAAGCTTTTGTTCAGCTTGATCGTTACAGGATCATTGAGTATGATATTCAGAAAGATTCGCCGCAATTGTATTTCATTCACGAAAGAGTCGCAGCACAGGCTGTTGTCATTGATCAAAAGCAATTTGATTTCCGCAAAGAGGAATATGAAAGAAGATTAAAGTATTTTATTGACTATGTTATCGAGCCAAACGCATGCCGCAGCCAAAGCATAGGCAAATACTTCGGCGATGAAAACATGGGTGAATGTGGTGTTTGCGATAATTGTTTAAAGAAGAAGCGCGGCACGTTATCCGAAGAAGAGTTTGAAAAAATTAAGGACAGAATTTTCGACATCATTGCTGCTGAAAAAGCGGACATAAAAAGATTAATTGAAAAGCTACCCGGTATTTCAAAAGAAAAGGCGTGGAAGGTGATTGAATTCCTGCAAAGTGAGGGCAAGATAGGGGCTGATAAAGAGGGCGTTATTTTCAAAGTTTAAAAAGTGACTTGTGAATAATGCGTATCAACCGGGTTGTCCTAAATAAAAAAGCCTGGAAGTTTATTTCCAGGCCGTAAGTAAGATAAAGGTATGTAACACAGGAATTATTTGTTTGGTGTAAATATTTCTGCGTTGGGGCTTTTCTATAATTTTATTTCTTCATCATGATGATCGAAGAAGTGGAACTCAGTGAGGTGATAATTTGTATTGGCAACAACCTTGATTTTTTGTTTGAACTTCCTTCTCCATTTCCAACATTTGGACCACAACCAGCCTTTTGTTAAGTATGCATGCATGATAGGATGCACCATCAAAGTAAGATTGCTGTGGCTGTGTGTAATGAGATAGTTCAGATTTTTTTCTATTTCATCTTCCAGTACAAGTGTGGAAGAAATTTTTCCGGTACCATTACAGCTAGGGCAAATTTCCTGCGTATTGATCGTTACCTCAGGCTTCATACGCTGGCGCGTAATCTGCATCAGGCCGAATTTTGAAATCGGAAGAACTGCATGTTTGGCTCTGTCTGGCTTCATGTATTCTTCCATCGCTTCCATGAGTTTCTTTTTATTCTCAGGAAGTTTCATGTCAATAAAGTCAACCACAATAATACCTCCAAGGTCGCGCAGGCGAAGTTGGCGTGCAATTTCTTCTGCCGCTTCCATATTGGTTTCCAGCGCATTTTGCTCCTGGTTATTGCTCACACTTTTGTATCCGCTGTTCACGTCGATAACGTGCAAGGCTTCTGTGTGTTCAATGATCAGGTATGCACCGCTTGGAAGGTTTACTGTTTTACCAAAAGCAGCTTTAACCTGCTTGGTAATACCGTATTGATCAAAAATAGGAGAACCATTGTGGAAGAACGTTACGATATCTGCTTTATCCGGGGCTATCTTTTGAATGTAGTTTTTCGCGTCGTTAAAAATGTTTTTATCATTTACAACGATGCGGTTAAAATCTTCATTCAACAGATCGCGCAGCATGCTGGTTGTCTTTGCCTGTTCACTCAGGATCTTTGCAGGCGCAACGGCGCCTTTCAAATTTCCTTGAATTTGTTTCCAGGTGTCAACCAATGCAGACAGATCTTCGTGAAGCTCTGCTGTGTTCTTGCCTTCGGCTGCAGTACGCACAATAACGCCAAAATTCTTTGGCTTTATCGACTCAATAATTTTTTGCAGGCGCTTCCTTTCTTCCGAAGAATGGATCTTACGGGAAACAGCTACAATGTCATTGAATGGCGTAATGACTACGAACCTTCCGGGCAAAGAAATTTCACAGCTAAGGCGTGGGCCTTTTGCAGCAATAGGTTCTTTTAATATCTGTACGAGGATGTTTGGTTTGCCGCTAAGTACCTCGTTTATTTTTCCCGTTTTAATGATTTCAGGTTCCACCAGAAAATTGCCAAAATCAAAACCACTCGGGGTATTGTCACCAATAGCCGTTTGAGTGAATTTCAATAAGGATTTCGCGTATGGACTTAAATCGGTGTAATGGAGAAACGCGTCTTTCTCGAAGCCTACATCAACGAAAGCGGCATTTAATCCGGGTATAAGTTTTTTAACCTTACCCAGGTAAAGATCGCCCACGGCAAAGCTGGCATCTGCTTTTTCATTATGCAGTTCAACCAGTTTTTTGTCTTCAAGAAGTGCTATTTCAACACCTTGGGGAGCAGCATTAATTATTAATTCCTTGTTCAAGCGTATTCACATTTACAAACTAACCAACCATCACCAAAAGGAAAATCGCTGAGAATGCTATTCGCATTAAGCATAGTATACAATGATATGAAATAATACGTATACTATTGAAATAAAAATAGTTCAGCCAAGTAAAATATGCCGGACACATGACATGCTCCGGCATAGAGGAATGAATTACAAAGAAGGTAATTATTTTTTACCTTTCTTATGACGATTCTTTCTTAGTCTTTTTTTACGTTTATGCGTCGCTATTTTATGACGTTTTCTTTTTTTACCACAAGGCATCTTTCAACAATTTTAAATTTGTATATCGATTTATTTCTTCAGCATTTCAATTCGTTCCTCTATTTCCTTCACAACATCTTTATTTGGAACGTGTCTTTTTCCGATCTCATACCATTTTATCGCGTTAGCTTTATCGCCTTTTCTTTCGTAGGCTTCAGCCAACATAAAAACAGCTTCCATATTATGAGGCTCAGCTTTCACAACTTTTTCAAGTCGCTCTACTGCTTTATCAAGTTGTCCGGAAACTACACCACCGATTCCCAGCATTAACTGGGCATACATGTTGGTAGAATCTCTTCTTGCAACTTCCAGTATTTGTTGAATTCCCTGCATGATCTCTGTTGGATTAGCGGCGGTGCTTCCAAAAATGTAGCAACTTCCTAATCCGATTTTAGTAGAATCATTAGCAGGATTCAACGCTAAAGCCTTCTCAAATAACTCTTTGGCCTGACTTGCCTCCCAGCTTTTCAGCGAAGGTTCATCAACGCCACGCAGATTATTTAAAAATAATCGGGCTGCAAAGGTGAGACTTTTTTCAGAATTTTCCAACTTAGCTACTTCGGCAGTATAATAAGCATACGGTTCGAACATCCTGGCAGAATCTTTCCAGAACGTAGCCAGCTGATTATAAGTGCGTATTTGCTGCGTTTTTACATCGCCACGCACCACTGAAGCTTCAAGACTGTTTATATAAGCCTGTTGTGAAGAAGTTAATTTTTTCTTCGACGCGCTGAGCAATGCCTCTGTGTTAATGGTAGCAGCTGAATCTGTATGTGCTTCATTCTGAGAAGCTAAGGTGCCTTTTTTCGCAGGAACCGTTTGCCCCAGAAAATAAATACACAACAGTGCAGCCAAGCCACCGGCAATAAGAATAATCTGCTGTCTTTTCACGAAAAACGTTTTAAGACCGCAAATTTACGTCATTACATCTCTTCATCAGCGCCTGGTTGTTCTTCTTTAACTGTTTTTAATTTTTTTACTTCCTGCACAAATTCTTTTGCAGGTTTAAACGCAGGGATGTAATGTTCTGGAATTTCAACCGCTACATTTTTCTTAATGTTACGGCCAATTTTCGCAGCGCGTTTCTTGGTAATAAAACTCCCAAAGCCCCTGATATAGATATTTTCGCCTTCCGAGAGCGTGTCCTTTACTTCTTTGAACATCGCCTCCAGCGTAACCAATACATCTACTTTGGGAATACCCGTCTTTTCTGAAATCTGATTGATTAGGTCGGCTTTTCTCATTACTTCAATATTTTTGTATCCGGTAATAAAATAAGATCCAATTGTTTTCATCAGAAAAATAAGAGAATCTTTTTATTCATGCAAGTTATTGATTTTGAATATTTCCTAAAATTACTAGTTTTTTTCTTTTACATGTAAATAGTTGATTTTTACTTTATACAATGAATTTTGATTTTACCCAAAAAATGATGGCTTGGAACACTGCAGAAAACAATCGTTCCATGCCCTGGAAAGGTGAAAAAGATCCGTACAAAATCTGGCTCAGCGAAATTATTTTGCAGCAAACCCGTGTAGAACAAGGGCTTGCGTATTACAATAAATTTATTAAGACTTTTCCCACTGTAAAAAAGCTCGCAAGCGCCCCGGAGGAAAAGGTTTTCAAATTATGGGAAGGACTGGGATATTACAGTCGCTGTAAAAATCTTATTGCCACTGCAAAAATTATTGATACAGAGTACAAAGGCAGGTTTCCCGACACATATGCACAAATCCTGGCACTAAAAGGAATCGGCCCTTATACCGCTGCAGCCATTGGTTCATTTGCATTTAATTTGCCCCATGCGGTTGTAGATGGCAACGTGCTGCGTGTGCTATCCCGCTATTTTGGTATTTCCACGCCGATCGATTCCACAGATGGGAAAAAATTGTACAATCAGTTGGCCGATAGTCTTCTGGACAAAGAAAATCCCGGAATTTATAACCAGGCCATTATGGATTTTGGGGCCGTTGTATGCAAGCCGCAAAATCCCTTATGTGGCACTTGCCCGCAAAAGCAGGATTGCCGTGCATTTCAGCAAGCGTGGGTAAATGATTTGCCGGTAAAAGAAAAGGTCCTGAAGAAGAAAACCCGCTACATGTATTACTTCGCGATCAGTGTAAATGGAAAAACATTTGTGAAGAAAAGGGAGGCAAAAGACATCTGGCAAAACCTGCATGAGTTTATTTTGCACGAACACGACGAACCAATTGACTGGACGAAAAAGACTCTGAAAGAAGCCGTGAAATCGTTCATTGACAAGCCATTCCAACTACAGGAAATTTCCACCATTGTAAAACAGCAGTTAACCCATCAATTGATTATTGGTCAGCTCATTAAAATTACCGTTCAAACACCTATCGATATTCCCGGCTACGATCTTTTGCCAGAAAGGGAAATGAAAAAACTGGCGTTCCCAAAATTCATTAACACGCTCATGCAGCAGGAGGCGGCACTATTTTAGTCTAACAATAATGGGTATGTGAATTTGAAAATTTGAGGATTTGAAAAGTTGAAAATGCTTTGGGTGTATCATTTTGCATTTACTATTTGCTCCCAGGATAACGGCGAGTTATTTGAAAAATGGAAAGTTGCGCAGAAAGAATTTTCAAATTCTCATATTTTCAAATTTTCAAATAAAGCACCGTCTCGAAATTCCAAGATATAAAACCGTCATGCATGCACGGAGATTTTATTTTATCCCTTAATCTTGTTGGTTTTACGCATTTAAAAATGCCAAAAAAATCTATTTGATTTTGGTTTAAAAAAATTAATTTTAGAGAGATTTCGTCAGCACAGGAAAATTTGTAAACTCAAATTCATTATCATGAGAGGAGTAAACCGGGTGATGTTAATTGGCAATTTAGGAAAAGACCCAGATGTACAGCATTTGGAAGGTAATATAGCAGTAGCAAAATTTTCATTGGCCACCACGGAAACCTACAAGGATAGGGCCGGCAAACTGATTTCACAAACAGAGTGGCACACAGTAGTTTTATGGCGCGGACTTGCCGAGCTTGCTCAAAAATACCTCCACAAAGGCAGCCTGGTTTACATAGAAGGGCGTTTACGCACAAGAAGTTGGGAAGATAAAGAGGGAAATAAAAAATTCGCCACGGAAGTTGTGGGTGATAACCTGATCATGCTAGACAAAAGAACGGATGGAACTCCGGGATTGCAATCTTATCCTACCGAGGGATTGGAGGGCTTAAATCCTGCAGATATTCCACCGGAACCAACAGGAGATTTACCTTTTTAATTTACACATATTTATTGCAAATTTGTGCCACTGTAAAAGTGGCTGGCAGGCCTCAAAACCTGCCTTTGTATTAAACTAAACATTCACCAAAACCAGATATTTTGGATTTTCATTCGGGTTATAACTCAATAGGAACAATCTTGTCGCCGCTTTTGCTGCAATCAACCGTGAATGTGCAGGGCATTACATTTCTCGTTGCGATCATTATTTTTCTGCTTGTCATTTCTTACTTTCTTGCAGGTTCGTTAGTCGCATTTTTCTCTCTGACGGATAAGGACATCAATGTACTGAAAACCAAGCAGGGAGAGGGGTGGAAAAGAATTGTCACGCTGCTTCGCGAACCTAAGATCCTTCATTCTTCATTGCGCATTGCAAATCTTGCGGTAAACATTTCGATCATTATACTTTCAAATTTTTTGATTCATCAACTTTTAGGCAACAGCTTATGGATCGTTGATTTTTTTTTAAAAGTAGTGATCGTTACGTTCTTTCTTGTTCTGTTTGGTGAGATCTTGCCCAAGGTATATGCAAGTCAAAACAATTTACGCTTTGCGCGGGATGCCTCTTTTTTAGTGGAGATCGTTTACCTGTTATTTAGAAGAACCGGCATGGCAATGGCAGGATTTGCGGATGGCATAGAAAATTCAATTGGAAGAAAAAGCCGCTCGTACGACCTGGATGAACTGGAAAATGACAACAGTTCAACCGAAGAGGAAAAAAACATTTTGAAAGGAATTGCAAAGTTCGGAAACATAACAGTAAAACAAATTATGCGGACACGGCTTGATGTAACCGGCGTTGATCACAGCCTTTCATTTAAAGAGCTTATTAAACGGGTTGAAGAACAACACTACTCCCGCTTGCCGGTGTATAAAGGAAGCCTTGACGACGTTGTGGGAATGATACAAACAAAAGACCTTATTCCGCATCTTGATGAAGCCGACACATACGACTGGCACGCTTTAATGCGCCAGCCTTACTTTGTGCATCAGCATAAACTAATTGAAGACCTTTTAAAAGAGTTTCAATCAAAGCATGTACACTTTGCTGTTGTAGTAGACGAGTTTGGCGGAACAAGTGGTATTGTTACGCTTGAAGATGTTATGGAAGAGGTGATCGGTGATATTAAAGATGAGTTTGATGACGAAGAATCCGGCAATGGCAAGATCGACGAATTCAATTATGTCTTTGAGGGAAAAACAATGATCAACGATGTTTGTAAAGCAATGCATCTTCCTGCTCAAACATTTGATTCTGTTCGCGGTGACAGCGATTCACTTGGAGGTTTGATACTTGAACTCGCAGGATATATTCCTCCGCAAAATGAAGTAATCAAAGCTGGCGACTTTCATTTCACAATTCTGGAAGCTGATAAAAACCGCATTCTTAAAGTAAAAGTTACCATAGTAGAGCAACCTTAAGATGTTTGTATAACTTCGCCGTTCTCAATTTTATTCATGATTACGATTAAACTTAAGCATACAGTATTTTTCAGTTGTGTAGCAGCATTTGCTTTATTGATCCTTTCCTGCAACAGTGTTTATACGCCTAAAAAGAAGGGATATTTTAAGATAGATCTTCCGCAGCATAGTTATCAAAAGTTTGATCGTCCGGGTTATCCTTACACTTTCGAATATCCAACGTACGCCAACGTTGTACAGGATAGTACTTATTTTGAAGAGCAGCCCGAAAACCCTTACTGGATAAACGTAGATGTGCCCCGATTCAATGCAAAAGTCTATATCAGCTACAATGAAATAGGCGGTAAGGCCCGGTACAAAGTAAGGACCAAAGATGGCAAATACGTAGACTCTGTTGGGGTAAACAAGTTTGTTGATCTTATGGAAGGTTCGTATAAACTCACATTTAAGCACAGCCTGAAGGCCACGTCAATTGACGACAGTGTGTTCGTAACGCCCAATGGCGTAAATGGCATCTGGTTCAGAATTGGTGGCAACGCTGCCACAGCGAGCCAATTCCTCGTTTCAGACTCTGTAAAACATTTCCTCCGTGGCGCCCTTTATTTTGATGTGCCGCCAAACGAAGATTCCCTCTCTGTAGTAAATCAATTTTTGCAAGAAGATGTAAGGCATTTGATCAACACGCTGAAGTGGCGATAGCCGGGAAGAACGCAGATCGTCATGATTGTCATGATTTATCATGATTTTGATTAGTTACAAGCGTACTTGATGTCAACGTGATTGGAATTTTTTGTGCTTTTGATGGATAATACTTTACCTGAATCATATCAAATCATGACAATCATGAAAATCTGCGTTCTTGTTTTTCCAAATTGTACCTTTGCGGAAAATTGAACCGTGATAGCAATTGACAATGTAATGTTGAGTGACCAGGTGGTGGAAGAGCAATTTGTATGTGACCTTACAAAGTGCAAGGGTGGTTGCTGTGAAGATGGTGACGCAGGCGCTCCGCTTACAAAGGAGGAGAAGAAAATTGTGGACGAAATATTCGAAATTGTAAAGCCATATCTCACTGAGGAAGGGCTTGAAGCAATTCGGAAAATAGGCAAATACGAGTATATCGCCGAGTTTGGATGGGTAACACCGACCATCGGCGGTAAAATGTGTGCCTACGGATTCCGAGATAAAGAAGGCGTGATCAAATGCGCTTTTGAACAAGCTTACTATGATGGCAAAATTGCATGGAAGAAACCTATCAGTTGCCATCTATACCCCATAAAAGTTACCAAAACAAAGACTGCTGAGTTATTGAATTACGAGCCAAGGGAAGGCATGTGCAGTCCTGGCTGTGCATTGGGGCAAAAGCTGAAAGTGCCGGTATATGCATTTTTGAAAGAAGCACTAATTAGAAAATACGGCGAAGATTTTTATGCGGCATTGGATCAGATCGCTCATGAGTACTACCTCGATAAAAGTAAATAGACGAATATGCAACCATCAATTGCGGACATCAGAAAAGACTATCAATTGCAATCATTGTCAGAGAAGGATGTAATGGGTAACCCGTTCGATCAGTTTGAAAAGTGGTGGAATGAAGCGATAAAGAGCAATTTGGATGAAGTAAATGCGATGACTTTGGCAACCTCCTCTGCGGATGGTACGCCTGCAGCCAGAACTGTTTTGCTAAAAGGGTACGATCATAAAGGGTTCGTATTTTTTACGAACTATGAGAGCCACAAAGGGCAACAGTTGCAGGAGAATCCAAGGGCCACGCTGGTGTTTTTCTGGAAAGAACTTCAGAGACAAGTAATTATTTCCGGTACCGTTGAAAAAGTAAGCGCAGAAGAAAGCGATGAATATTTCAACAGCCGTCCAAGAGGCAGCCGCATTGGTGCCTGGACGTCCCCTCAAAGCTCCATTATTGAAAATCGTGAGTGGCTTGAGGCTCGCGAAATGCAAATGGAGAAAAAGTTTGAGGGCCATGAAATTGCCCGTCCGCCACATTGGGGTGGTTTTCGTGTAAAGCCCGTTAGCGTTGAGTTCTGGCAGGGCAGATCAAGCCGCCTGCATGACCGCATTCAATACCAGATTGATGGTGCGAACTTTTGGATGATCAAAAGATTAGCGCCGTAATTAGTTGAAAATGGAAAATTGAAAGTTGAAAATGAGGGTGCTCAAATGAACTATGAGTCTGTTAAACTTAAAGTCATTTTCAATTTTCCACTTTCAATTTTCAATTAAACTAAGCGCAATCCTTGCAAACGCCCGTCACAATCATTTGAATTTGCTCCACTTTGTAGCCTTCGGGGAGGTTAACAACCGGTACGGAAACTTCGTCTATACACAGCGTTTTGCCGCATACACTGCACATGAAGTGCACATGATGGTCGTGGTGATGACCCTCTGAGCAATTGTCTTTGCACAGAGCATATTTTACAGAGTTGTCGGAAGTAGGAATACTATGAATAATTCCTTTTTCAAGGAATGTTTGAAGGGTGCGGTATACCGTTACACGGTCGAACTTTTCACCGGTTTTTCTTTCAATATCAGCATGAGCAAGCGCGTCATCCTGAGCAAGAAAAAGCTCAAGAATTTTGGTTCTTCCGCCTGTAACACTCAGCTGGTTATGCTTTAATATCTTTTGGATCTGCTCTTGCATAGCTGCAAATTTACGAATTTTTTAACCCGGGTTATTGTTAAACAAACCATTTGCATACCGGCCTCCGTCGCTTTCTTTCAACAAATTTTTTACGTCTTTTTCCATCTCTTCCAATTCGTTTTTCTTCAGACCATCATAAATTTTTCTGACGCGTCCTGATTTATCAACGAGCGCAAAAAACTGGGTATGAATAAATTGGTCCTCAATATTTTGATTGTTGTTTTTGGGATCATCCAATAAGTAGCTAACCCGTGCGGTGTAGTAGAGACTATCTTTCGGCCCTGTGAGAAAGAGCCATTTTGAAGAGTTGGCACCAAGTGAGTCAGCATAAACCTTCATTCGGCCAACACTGTCTGTTTGAGGGTCAACAGTATGTGAGAGGATAAGAAAGTCGTTTTCGTCTTTCAGTGCGTTATAGACGTCCCTCATGTTCGTGTTCATTTTGGGACAAATTCCTTTGCAGGTAGTAAAGAAATATTCGGCCACGTAAACTTTGCCCATTACGTTTTGCTGCGTAATTACCTTGCCATCCTGATCTTTAAAAGAAAAAGGCTGCACATAACTTAAAACCGGCAGTTTGACTTCACCAAAACCAGGTATGAAGCGGGTAAGGGCGAAAACAAAGCCTACGAACAACAAAATGAAAAAAAGCGAATAGATCAGGATCTTTTTCTTCATAAGTACCTTTTGAGAATGCAAAATTAAGCTATGTGGCAGTGTTATTTGTTAAAAAGTAAAATAGTTAACAAGAACTTGCAACAGAGTTGCAAGTTTTATATACCTTTGCTGCCTAGTTAATGAATTTGAAACCAAATTGGGATGCACTGGGAATATTTACTTCCGTAGCCTGCGCAATTCACTGCGCAATTTTGCCCTTGCTGGTCGCCAGTTTGCCCATTTTTGGAATTAATATCGTTGAAAACGTGAAGTTTGAGTTCTTTATGATCTTTCTTGCATTGGCCGTGGGTATTTATGCGTTGTATCACGGCTATAAGAAGCATCACCACAGTTTGTTACCCATCGTACTTTTTGTGACGGGAGTTTGTTTTCTTTTTGCCAAGCAGATTTTTAGCGCATGGCATATCTTTCTTCTTTTTCCCGCCGTTATCTTAATTGTTACAGCACATTGGCTGAATTACAGAAGTTGCCAAAAAGCCAACCATTGCCACGCGACTGATTGTAATCATTAGGTAAAAGTTTATATTTTTCCGTAATAGAAATGTTTGACCCAAAGCTTTTCGTATTTTTGCCAACTAAACACTGTGAGTTATGATAAAAACAGGAAATCCCGTTATTAGCATTTATACAGAAATGACACCGAATCCGGAAACTATGAAGTTTGTGGCTAACAAACTTTTGTACCCTGGAAAAAGTGTAGATTTCCCTGACGTGGAAAGCGCAAAACCTTCTCCTCTCGCAACAGAACTTTTCGGCTTCCCTTTCATTAAAGCCGTTTTTATAGCAAGCAATTTTGTTACGCTGACAAAAACTTCTGAAACTGATTGGGATGATGTAATTCCTTCAATCCGCCAGTTTTTGAAAGAATACCTGGAAGAAAACAAGCCGGTTGTTAACGAAGAAGAATTGGTTACTGTGAAACCAGAATCAAGCAATGTTGTTTCTGCTGATGATGACGATGTTGTAAAACGCATCAAAGAATTGCTGGAGAACTATGTGAAACCAGCTGTAGAAATGGACGGTGGAGCGATTCAGTTCAGAAGCTACAACGAAGGTGTCGTAAACCTTATGTTGCAGGGAAGCTGTAGTGGTTGCCCTTCCAGCATGATCACTTTGAAAGCTGGTATCGAAGGAATGATGAAGAGAATGATTCCTGAGGTGAAAGAAGTGGTTGCTGAAGCAGAGTAATTAGAATATTTCTCTATAAATAGAAAATGGCTTCGATTTTTTCGAAGCCATTTTTTATTGAATGAATTGAAATCAAATTGCTATTTATTGTTGACTAGTCACTATTTAGCTTCACGTTCTTTTCTCTCACGACTAGCCTTCGCACCAGCAGCAGCACGTTCCGAAAGCTTTTCCACCATTTTATACGTTGCCGGGCAATATTGAATATTCTGTTTGTGAACATGTATGTAGTCCACCATTTTCTTTTTATTTAAATGCGGAAAACCGGAGCAGTCTGCCGGACGAACCTCATAAATAGAACACATGTTTGTTGTAAGGTCGAGGAACTGGCAGGGCTGGGTTTTATTCATCCAATCCTTGTCTTTTTTATCATATTCCAACCACTTATCGCGAAACTCTTCCTCCGTCATGTTAAGGTGTGCTGAAATGCGCTTCAGGTCTTTGCTGGTAAAAGTCGGTGACATTTTTTTACAGCAGTTTGCGCAAGACAGACAGTCTACTTCCTGCCAAACCTCAGTATTGATTTGATCAGCAATTTTATCCAAATGTCTTGGCGGGTTTTTTTCAACCTTTGTGAGAAAGCGGCGCAGCTTGCTTTTATTTTCCGCGACTTTTATTTCAAAGTCCTTGAGATTAACAGGAAGCATCGTAAGTAGAATTTTATCAGTTCTGTAAAATAAGCAATCGCGTTCGATATTGATCGCTAGCAGCAAAATATTGTTCAAAAAGAAGGGGTGGCTTATGAAAGCCACCCCTTCTTGGATTATAAAGTTTACAGCGATTAATCGTCTGTAGTATCGTCTGTATCGTTTGGTTTGAATTCTCTTACGTCATCCAGTTGGATCGTAGCATTCTTACCAGTTGCGATGAAACCTCTGTTTTTCAAAGTAAAGCCAACCGCTTGTTCGCGAGCTGTTCCTTCGAAAGGAGTTTTTTCTGTCCACTGATCAGCAGCAGGGTCGTATTCCCATGTTTTAGAGTTGTAACCGCCGGCGCTACCTGTAGCCAACTCTGCTTTTCCGTTAAGAACGAAAGCTGATGAAAAAGCTCTTGTGATTGTTGTGTAAGTGTCGTCGTAGCTTTGGTCGCTTACGTTTGTGATTTTTTTCTTCTCAGTCCAGGTATCAGAAGATGGATCGTAAGCCCACATGTCGTTGTTGTAAACGCCATTGTTGCTACCTGTTACAACATAAGCAATGTTGTTGATCACAAAAGAAACAGCACCCATACGTTTGTAACCAGGGATACCAGATTTCTGCGTCCAGCTATCATTTGCCGGATTGTATTCCCAAAGTTCCTGAAGGGCGTTACCATTGTTACCAGAGCAAATGTAGCCTTTGCCGTTAATGCTGAAACCCAATGCAGCAAAGCGACCTGTGCTAGGGAAATTGTTTAATGGAGTCCATTTGTTAGTGGCTGGATCAAATACGTAAAAATCGTTGTAGTAAGTCGTACCGCCATCATACCCAAAACCTGCGTAAACTTTGCCATTAATGCTGAAAGAGATACCCAGGTTTCTACCAACACCCGGCATGGATGCTCTTTGAAACCAAATACCTTTATCAATATCAAATACGTAAAAATCGTTCAAACGGTTAATGCCATCAAAACCGAGACCTACGTAAGCACTATCATTAGTTACTGCGCAAACGGCTCCACTTCTTGGAACGCCGGAAAAGTCACCTCTTCTTGTCCAGTTGCCAACTGTAGAGGTAGTTGTAGATTTTGTACAGGAGACAAACGTCGAAGCACACACAATTGCCAGACCGAAAAAAGAAAAACTTTTCAACATGAATTTTTTTTGCAATTGTAACCACTTTAGGCGCTGCCACAGGTTCATTGCGACGAAATATTTGTTTCCGTATATGAATATGAGTTATGTAGCTACAGCAAGGGCATTTTACAATACGCGTTAACAAAGCTTTAAGATGATTTATAAGACAAATTTTTGCTCCTTATTTGGATAAATGCCGTCTTTGTCTATTAAAACCTCCCTTTTGTAGCATCTGCCAACTTACAATACATGCGTGGACTAAGTTTGGCGAAAAAAGAATGGCTTATCGCGTTAAAGGAATTAGCTGCATGGCTATTTTGGCAGTTATTTTTGTTGCTTTTGGGTGTTCTAAAGAGCCTCAGTATATACAAACTGTTTCCCCGTTCGACAATCCGTATCTTGCCCAGATCGATACTTTCACTGCACACTATGAAATCGAAAGGGTCGACTCTTTCCAGACTTCTGGTTCCAATCAGTTGATTGTTGGTTATAATAAAGATACTGCCTTCGGAACAATAAGCAGCGCTTCTTATTTCAGACTTAATATGCCGAGCGTGGCTGCCGGAACAATAGGAACAATAACACAAGGATATGATTCTTTGTTTTTGATCCTTAAACCTAACCGTGCACACTACGGAGACACTAACGCTGTAATAAACATAAATGTTCAGAGAGTTTCAGAAGATATTACGAAACCTTTACAGAGTACCAGTGAATTTCTTACTTTCTACAACAAGGATAAATTTGCTACCGAAGCCGGCTATCTTGGAAGCGTAACGCAAACTTTAAGACCAAACACTTCGGACACGATACGAATTAAGCTCAGCGACGCACTTGGGCAACAGCTTTTTAATTTTTATAAAACAAACGCGCAGGAAATCACCACCAATGATTACTTCCAAGCGTGGTTTAAAGGGCTCCGATTGTCTTCTGACAGTGGAACGACAAACGTTTTGTATGGATTTGGAGCAACTACCGCGGCAATGCGTTTTTACTATCACGATGATAACGGTCAAAAAGTAGCGAAATCAATTGATTTCACTGTTTCTTCCGCTCCGTATCAATTCAATAGCATTTACGGAAATACTGCAACAAGCACGTACCTCAAAAATCTTACGCCGGGTAAAACGTTCACTTCAGACCAGCTTAACCACAACTTTTACATCAATTCCTTCATGGGGATAAGGACAAAAATCAGCTTCCCAACGGTGAAGAATATTGAGAAGCTGTCGGATTTCGTGAAAGTAGTAACGGCAAACCTTGAATTATACCCTCTTCTATACAGCTACGATGACGTAAAATATCCGCTGTTCCCTGCTTTATATATGTTCTACGAAAACATTGATCTTTCGTTTTCCGGACCACTTTCCAATAGCAATGGTACTGGTGCTCAGTCAGGTAGTTTATTTATTGACAGAGAGAATCAGACAAATACGAGATACATTTACGATGTAACCAATTACATTCTGACAGAACAAATTGCCAGTCAGGTGACCACTCGTAAACTTTTACCATGGGCAGGTAACACGCCGGGAGATCTTTCTTTTAACAGAATGATAGGAGTAGATGGAACGTTAAATCAAAATAAACAGAAATCTCCCCTTACTTTGCAATTGCTAATCTATAAACAGAAATAAACAGTTCGTATAACATTATAAAAACTTACATGAAAAGGAGAACTATTAAATTACTATCTGCCTCTGTTATAATGCTTACTGCTGTACAAGTGAGTGAAGCCCAGAAAGGGATCAACTCAATATATTCTGCATATGGTTTAGGCGATTACTACATAAGGGACAACAATGCTTACTATGGCATGGGCCAGTTGGGCATTGCGATGAAATCCGATAAAACGATCAATGACCTGAATCCTGCTTCATACAGTTCTATTAGTGCAGGACGTTTGATGTTTGATGTGTCTTTTGGCGGAAGTTCTGTTCAATATATCAATGAAAGAGAGCGTCATACTGCCGGCGATTTTACTTTTAGAAGAGCTGCTCTTGGGCTGAACCTCATCAACAATGTGGGAACTGTTATTGGCCTGAGACGCTATACAGATGTAAACTATCTGACAGTTGGCTCGAAAACAATTGAAGGTTCTACTGCTACAATACCTATCAACATTCAAGGAACCGGAGGGTTGAACCAATTTTATTTTGGCAACAGCATTTTGATCAAAAAGCATTTGTCATTGGGTATCACGGCTGGTTACCTGTTTGGATCTGTAAATCAGAAACAAACGGCTTCTGTTCCTGCTGCGGTATTCAATTTCGTAAATAATACATACTACAACAACTTCACGGTGAACGCTGGTGCTCAATACCAGTTCAATACTAAAAACCTGTTGTGGACCCTAGGTGCATTTTACCAACCGGAAATAAATCTTAAAACGCTTGCTGACCAGTATGTTACTGGTCCTAACGATGTTCAGATCGTGGCAGATAAAACTGTCAATGGCAGCTTTAAGTTCCCATCAATTTATGGCGCTGGTATAGCGATGCAGAACACAAAACTAAAAGTGGGTGTTGACTACATTCAACACAACTGGAAGGCCACAGGCTACAGTGGTAACGGGTTTGAATCTACCAATGCACAGAGCTTTGCGGCCGGCGGTAGCTGGTCACTTACGCGCCACACTAAGTGGGGTGACAGACCAGGACTTTCATTGTATGCAGGTTATATTAATGAACTTTCATACCTGATTATCCAGGGGCAAAAAATACAATCCAACTCTGTAACGCTTGGGTTCTCTGTACCTGCTGGTGCCGGCTACAACTACTATGGTTACAGCGCGGGTATTAAAATTGGTACAAGAGGACAAGGTACATATCCGTTAGTGAAAGAAAACTACATACAGTTTTGTCTGAACGTTTCTTTAAGTACGATCATGATGAGAGGTGGTAGAAAGTACGACTAGAGAGATTTTAAAATATTTGAAAAGCGTGTCTGGTTTCGGGCGCGCTTTTTTTATTAGCTGAATAACTGAATAATTGAATGACTGATTAACTGAATAACAGAATAACTGAATAACTGAGTGGTTGATTTTCGATCTTGGTCCATCAACAGCAGTCGCTCAGTTATTCAGTCATTCAGTTACTCAGTTATTGCTTCCTTCTTTTCGCTCTGCAAGGCTTGTAGCTTTGCAGCATTATTCTATCGTCTTTGACGATAACAATATTGCCTGAGGCAATAAAATAAAACTGCAAGGCTACAAGCCTTGCAGAGCGATAGTGACTGAATAACTGAGTGGTCGATTTTCGATCTTGGTCTATCAACAGCAACCATTCAGTTACTCAGTTATTCAGTTATTAGCTTATGGAAACTTCCTCAAAATTGTATAACGCAGGATCAATTCGAGCAGCAAAAGCGCTGCGGCTGCAATTGCCAGAGGATAGAACTTTTCGGTGTAGCGATGAATGGCTGTTACTTCTATTTTCGATTTTTCCAGTTTGTCGATTTCGCTGTAAATATTTTTCAGGCTTTCATTGTCTTTCGCCCTGAAATATTGTCCTCCGGTTTCCGTTGCTATTTGGTTCAGTAATTTTTCATCGATGTTCACTTTTTCTTTTTGTGTAATTACTTCGCCAGACATTGTTTGCATAGGCACTGGCGCATAACCTTCAGTACCTACGCCAATGGTATATACCCGCACGCCTACTGATTTTGCAATCTCTTTTGCGGTAAGCGGTGGAATTTGGCCTCCGTTGTTTTCGCCGTCGGTAAGCAATATGACTACTTTGCTTTTAGAAGTAGCTGCTCTCAATCTGTCAACACTGGTGGCAAGCCCAGAACCAATAGCGGTTCCATCTTCCAGCATACCACTGTTAATATTGTATAGTTGTGATTTCAATACACCGGCATCGGTTGTGAGCGGGCACACCGTAAAGCTTTCGCCGGAAAAAATAACAATACCAATGCGATCAGTTGGACGGCTGTCAATAAAATCCGCAGCCACAGCTTTTGCAGCTTCCATCCTGTTTGGCGTAAAATCCTGCGCCAGCATACTTCCACTAACATCAATCGCTAAAACAATATCAACGCCTTCACCGGTTACGCGAGATTCGTCATTGTGTGTTTGAGGTCTTGCCAGTGCAAGAATCAAGCATATGAATGCCAAACAGCGCAATGCGAAAGGGACGTGTCGCAAAGTTGTTTTCCAGCTTTGTGTTCCATTTAGTTGCCGCAAAGAAGAAATGGGCATGCTGCTTTGAACTGCTGCATTTCTTTTTATGTACCAAAAAATAAGAAAGGGCACTATGAGAAGCGCAGGCAACACAAACGGGTATGCAAAAGCGATATTTTCGAAATAGTTTAAAACCAAAACCTGTTGTTTAATTGTTTTTTAAAATGCCATCGAGTGACTGAAGGCTTTTTTTAGTTGTTTCAAACGCTACATTGTTTTCCTCGAACGATGGAATGTATTTGGCAAATTTTACTGCGTCTGTCATGCGCAACTGTTGTGCGAAATCGAGCTTTTCATTTTGAGGCAAATCTGTGCCGGATAACTGTTGTACAAGCTCATCATTTGTTTTTTTACGTGCCGCCCAGTTGGTTTTTCTCCACCAGAACTGGCGAACAATATCATTGAGCACGCTGTAATAATTTTTAACATCAACACCGTTTTGCAGGGGCTGCTTTTGCAGTTGCTGCAAGGCTTCCAACGCTTCCTGTAATGGAGAAAGGTTGGAGTCGGAGAATGTATTTGGCGAAGGCTTGTACTTTCTTACTTTTTTCCGCAGGAAATAAATGGTGAGCACAAGAGCGATCAGTGCAATGCCCGCGATAAACCAGTTAATATATTTTAAATAAGGATTGTCGACAATGATGATGTCTTTGATATCGTGATACTCCTGTTTGGGATCAAACGCTGAATAATCAACATTAACAGTAAGGGAGTCGGTCAGCGTTTCTCTATTCTCAACCCGTAGTGGCAATTGAGGGATGCTCCACCTGCCGGAATCAAAGCTTGTAATGGTAATCAGTTGGCGAAATGCTTTTCCATCCTGCGTTGTAACGGTATCAATTTTTCCTTTGTCAATGAATTCGAAATGGGGAAGGCTATCTAACGGAAACCAGTCAACGTTTACCCCTAAAGGCACATTGGCCTCAAGCACCAATTGTATGGGCTGGCCAATTAAAATGTAAGAACTGTCTATACTCGCCTTTACTGAAACGGATTGCGCGGTTGCAAATTGAAAAGATAAGGTTAGCAATACCAGTGAAACAATATAATTCGCCTTTTTAGTCATCAATCCGTTTGTCTTTTAGTTATTTACGATTAGAGCCCTAATGTTTAAATACGATGGCGGTGCGAAGTCAAAAGGAAAAAGTCAAAATTAAAAAGCTGCGAATGTCGGTTTGCAGACGGTTATTTATGCAAACGCCATTACCTCCAAAACACATTTTCAATTTTGAAGGGCGAATGCGATTCGCCCCCTACATTTTCAATTTTCAATTTTCCACTTTCAATTAATCAACTTCTTCCGATAAAAAATTTCTGCAGCACTTTCACATAATCTTCATCTGTACGAATGTGTAGCAGATCACAACCGGCTTTGGTAAAAGCGTTTTTGCAATTTTCTGTGTGTTCAAAAAATGCCTGCTCGTACTGCTGACGTGTGAGGAAATCTGAAGAGTCGATCCATTTGGTGGCACCGGTTTCAGAATCCTGAACCTGCATCAGGCCAATTGGAGGCAGCTGCATATCCATTTTGTCATATATCTTAATGCCGACCACATCATGTTTCTTGCCCGCTACTTTTAAAGCGTCTTCAAAGCCTGTATCGATGAAGTCACTCAGGATAAACACGATACTTCTTTGTCTTGTGCTGTTGTTGAGGTATCGTAGCGCCTGCGCAAGGTTTGTGCCTTTGTTTTTTGGCGCAAAACTTAATAGGTGACGTACTATGTACAGGGCATGTTGCTTGCCTTTTTTTGGTGGAATATATTTTTCAATAATGTCGCTGAAGAAAACAACACCGACTTTATCATTATTATTAATGGCAGAAAAAGCAAGTACAGCGCCGATTTCCGTCACCATATCTTTCTTACGGCCATGAACGGTTCCAAAAGCCGAACTGGCGCTATCATCTACCAGCAATAAAACTGACAGCTCGCGTTCCTCTTCAAAAAGTTTACTGAAAGGGTGATTGAAGCGGGCACTCACGTTCCAGTCGATGAAACGGATATCATCACCTGCTGCATACTCGCGCACTTCACGAAAGCTCATACCGCGGCCCTTAAAAGCAGAGTGATACTCACCCGTAAATATGTGCTGGGTGAGCTTCTTGCTTTTTATTTCAAGCTCTTTTACTTTTTTTAATATTTCCGCTGTTGTAAGCATGGGTGGTGTTTAACGCTGAATGCTTAATGCTTAACGCCTAACGCACTTGCACCTAAAGAATTCCTAATTTCTAATTTCTAATTCCTAATTCCTTGCTAAGGCACTTGAATTGCCTTCAAAATATCATCAATCACAAGCTCCACGTCAATATCTTCCGCTTCTGCTTCATATGTGAGTCCGATACGATGACGCAACACGTCTTTGGCGATGGCGCGAACATCCTCCGGAATTACATAGCCACGTTTATTGAGAAATGCATTTGCTTTTGAAGCAAGTGCAAGGTTGATGCTGGCTCTCGGCGAACCACCATAACTGATAAGCGATTTTAATTTGCCCAGGTTATATCTTTCCGGGTAACGTGTCGCAAAAACAATGTCCAGTATATAATGTTCCACTTTTTCGTCCATGTACACCTGACGGGTAAGGTCACGCGCCTGAAGGATTTCGCTGACGGTTACTACGGGCTGCACTTTTTCAAAGTTCAATCCCTGCACATTTTGACGAATGATCAGTTGCTCTTCGTCTTTTGTAGGATAGCCAACGATCACCTTCATGATGAAGCGGTCCACCTGCGCTTCGGGAAGCGCATAGGTACCTTCCTGCTCCAGCGGATTTTGCGTTGCCAGTACAAGAAACGGTTCTTCCAGTTTGTGCGTATTGTCCCCGATAGTTACCTGGCGCTCCTGCATAGCCTCCAGCAAGGCACTTTGCACTTTTGCCGGGGCACGGTTAATTTCATCCGCAAGGATAAAGTTGGCGAAAATGGGACCTTTTCTCACGATAAAGTCATTTCGCTGCTGGTTATATATCATTGTCCCGATCACATCGGCGGGCAAAAGGTCTGGTGTAAACTGAATACGGCTGAATTTTGCCTGGATGGCCTGGGCCAGCGACTTAATGGTAAGGGTTTTGGCCAAACCGGGCACTCCTTCCAGCAATACGTGGCCATTGCTAAGCAAACCGATCAATAACCTGTCGAGCATATATTGCTGCCCCACTATCACTCTACCGACTTCGTCGCGAAGGCGATCGATAAAAATCCCCTGGTATTGTATTTTTTCGTTTAGCTGTCTTATATCTTCCGCAGTTTGTAGCATAATATAAACCTGTTAACTATGAAATAGATGATTACGCAAAATAAGAATAATCAGTTTGCAATTCTTTTGCCACACTTAAAATTTAGCAGGATAGTTTGAAAGAATTTTCGCAAAAGTGCATGATTTTCTAAGGGTTACTTCTTATTCGGGCGAAAAAAAATTACCTTTAATACAATAATCTTCCCTCAAATTAGTTTAATAACTTAAATACTACGGCTTCATGAAAAACTTCCTTCTAATCATGGCAGTGTGTGTTGTTGGTTTTGTGAGTTGTAAAAAAGATGATAATAATTCTTCTTCTTCAGACACAAATCTATTAGTACAATCGGCGTGGAAAATTGACAATATCGGTATTGACCTTGATAAAAATGGCTCAGCAGAGACTCCATTGCCACAAGCTTTACCTGATTGTCAGATTGATAACACTTATTCCTTTAGTAAAGATGGAACGGGTGTAATCAATGATGTAGGTGTTATATGCGGAGCTCCCTATCCAGCTCAAATCCCTTTCACGTGGACTTTGCAAGGGAAATCTCTTACAGCAAATATTCCAACTTTGCCTGTAGGTACCGTTACGTTAAATTCAATTACCTCGACTGCTATGGTATTGTGGAAAGACACTACTATTGCGGGGATTCCTAATCCACCAACGAGAATTATTATATCATTTAAACACTAGTTTCTAGTGTCAGCGTTTTAATTTTGGATTTCATAAACAGTCAGCCGCCATTATTCTTAATGGTGGCTTTTTTATTTGCAGTTGTTAGTTGATGGTTGTTAGGCTTCAATGTGTATCGTCACTCACAATCTTCTGTTGCCAATGGAAAACTAATTTTCACAATTCGGCGGCCGCTAACAACCAACAACTATCAACTAACAACTATCTTAGCCTCATGAACGAAAATCCGCAACCCAACGGCGAGCTACTCCTGGAATTGGTTAGAATGAAAATGCCGTTCGGCAAATACAAGGATCAGCTGATTTGCAATCTTCCGGAATCTTATCTTGTGTGGTTCAAGTCAAAAGGATTTCCCCAAGGCAAGCTGGGCATGCTTTTGCAAACGATGTATGAGATTAGATTGAATGGTTTGGAGGATTTGTTAAGACCGCTGAAGAACGGAAAATATTAACCGCAAATAATTTAACCGCAAAGCACGCGAAAAAGAAATAGCGAAAGTCATCGTAACACTCGAAGCGCAAAGGGAACGAAGAAAAGCCTAAACTCATCTTCGTTCCCTTTGCGCAACCTTTGAGACCTTTGCGGTTAAAAAAACTAACTCAGGTATTTCCCCACAATAGGCATTCTCCTTCCCACACCAAAAGCCTTGCTGCTTACGCGGATGATGGGACAAAACTGGTTGCGTTTGTACTCGTTGGTGTTTACCAGTTTTAGAATTCTTTTTACCAGTGCTTCATCAACACCCATTGCGATGATTTCCTTCGGACCCTGTCTGCGTTCTATGTACTGATACAATACTTTATCCAGTACATCATATTCAGGAAGGCTGTCGGTATCTTTTTGTCCGGGACGAAGTTCTGCAGACGGCGCTTTGGTGATGATATTGTCAGGAATGATTTCTTTATTGCGGTTGATGTATCTCGCCAGCGCATATACCTGCACTTTATAGGTGTCACCTAAAACACTTAAACCACCAGCCATATCGCCATACAGCGTTCCATAGCCGGTAGAGAGTTCGCTTTTATTGGAAGTGTTCAGCAAGATGTATCCAAACTTATTGGAGATGGACATTAATAAATTACCTCTAGTGCGGCTTTGTGTGTTTTCTTCTGCCACACTAAACGGAAGGTCCTTGAAAATGGGTTTGAGCTCTGTAAGAAAAGCATCATAAATGTTTTTGATCGGCACAATGTCGTATGGGTTGCCGAGATTTTTGCTAAGCTGTTCAGCATCACTCACGGAATGATCACTTGAATATTGTGAAGGCATTAGAATCGCTCGCACATTTTCTGCACCCAACGCCTCGCATGCCAAAGCCAATACCACGGCGCTATCTATGCCGCCGCTGCTGCCGAGGATTGCTTTTTTAAAACCCATTTTGCTGAAATAATCACGAATGCCCAGTATTAAAGCATCATGAATTTTATTGATCGCCTTTGTGTCGATCAAATGGTCTATCGTTGCTGCGGCATCTTCTATTTTAACGGAAGGATCAATTGCCGGGCCAACGCTGTTTTTGCCAAAATTTTCAGCTACCTCAACAACTGTAAAATCTTCTTCGAAATATTTAAGCTCCTGCACAAGATTGCCTTTTGCATCATATACCACGCTGCCGCCATCAAACACAATCTCTGTTTGTGAACCAACGCAATTGCAATACAGCATGGGCAAATTGTATTTCAGGACGTTTTCACGCACAATGTTTTTTCTGCTCACTTCCTGGTTGTAGTCGAATGGTGAAGCGGAAATATTGATCATCAAATCCGGCTGTTGAAGGATCAATTTATCCATTGGTGAAACCCTGTACAGCGGAGCGTCGGTAAGGTTCCAGATGTCTTCGCAAATAGTTAGCGCAATCTTTTTGCCCTTGAATGGAACAACATGCCAGTCGTAAGCAGGCTCGAAATAACGATATTCATCAAATACGTCATAAGTGGGCAACAGTGTTTTATGAACCACTTGCTTGATTTCTCCTTCGTATAGAAACCATGCGGCATTGAAAAGATCCTTGCCTTCGGGAGTTTTGTTTCGCTGCGGCCCACCTACAATTACGCCGATGGTATCTGCATGCACTTTGATCTCGTCAACTGCCGCGTAACATTTATTGATAAAATCGTCAAATTCGAGGAAGTCTCTCGGCGGATAGCCACAAATGGATAACTCCGAAAACACCACGAGTTCTGCGCCTTCTGACTTTGCCCTCTTTATGCCCTCAATGATCTTTGTGGTATTGCTTTCAAAGTTCCCTATATGATAATTCAGTTGTGCTAAAGCTATTTTCATCTGATAATTGTGTTTATGCCGGGAGAAAATTAATCAAATCTTGTGCTTAATTTGCGCCAGCTCATTTCACAACGTTTTGTTGTAATAGCAAATTTCAGTAATAAAATAATACCCACAACGTTTCATTACTGTTTTGAAAATGACGGCGTTCCATGAAACGCTGGAACAAAATATGACTGACAATGAAAAAACTGATATACGCTTCTCTCGCTTTGTTTTTGTTTTCATGTGGTAATACAGGCCCCGATGTGAGCAAAGTGCCTGTCGATATTCAGATCGACCGCTTTGAGCAGGTGTTTTTTAAGATTGACAGCAATAATGCAATCCCGGGCCTTATAGGCATAGAAAAACAGTTTCCCAGGTTTGCAAATGATTTTACTGAAAACATTCTTGGCGCTGGCCCGATAAGTGATACAAACAAAACACTTCAAGTTGCGGCCAAACATTTCATCAGTAGTTATACCAGTGTAAATGATTTTCTTCAGAAACAATTCAGCGATGTTTCCTGGCTGAAGCCTGAGTTGAAAGACGCGTTTCAGCATGTCGAGTACTATTTCCCCAAATACAGAACACCCAGGATTATAACATTCGTTGGTCCATTCGATGCGCCGGGCGTAGCGCTTACGCCAAGCGGATTGGCAATTGGGCTGCAAGCTTATGCAGGAAAAGATTATCCTTTTTATTTAAGCGATCAGGGCCAGGAGATTTTTCCAACTTATATCTCCCGTCGTTTCGAGAAAAAATACATTACGGTGAATTGCATGAAAGGTGTTGTGGAAGACCTGTTTCCAGATCAGAGTGGCAGGTTGTCATTAATTGAGCAAATGGTGGAGAAAGGAAAAAGATGGTACCTGCTCGACAAATTCGTTCCAAAAGCAGATGACAGCTTAAAAACAGGATACACCAAAAGACAGCTGGATTGGGCAAAAACCAATGAAGGCAATGTGTGGAATTACATGCTCCAGCAAACAGATATTTTTACAACTGATCCTTCTTTTATACAGTTATATATTGGCGAAGGGCCTTCTACGCAAGGCTTTCCGGAAAATAGCCCAGGCAATATCGGCCAGTGGATAGGATGGCAAATAGTAAAAGCGTATGCAGACAAAAATTCGTCCCTTACTCCCCAGCAGGTAATGCAAACAAGCGCGAAGGCGATTTTTGAAGGATCGAAGTACAAGCCGAAATAACAGGAATTAGGAATTAGGAATTAGGAATTAAGAATTCCCTCTGTGTTGCAGGGCAAAAGAAACGAAACTCTGAACAGGCGTAAGTTTTAAAGTTTAGGGAAAACCGACGCGTTCGGCATTAGGCGTTAAGCGTTACGCTAATGAATTGTTTGAAGGGTACACCCAAAACACTTTCGTACCCCGTACTTCGTACATCGTACATTGCCGTTCGTACATAACTCCCAGCTCATCACTCAAAACTCATCACTTTCTCCGTATCTTGACGGCTCTTAAAAACGATGAGAATGAGCGATAAGAAAGCCTTTCAGCCTTTTATACCGTCAGAAGCCAATATTAAAGAGTTTACAATTAAGTCCGTACTGCTAGGTTCCATTTTCGGAATACTATTCGGTGCAGCAAACGTTTATCTTGCCCTGAAAGCCGGTCTCACTGTATCCGCTTCGATTCCTATCGCGGTGCTCGCCATAACGCTTGGCAGGGTACTCTTCAAAACAACCATTTTAGAAAATAACATTATACAAACAACCGGAAGTGCGGGAGAAAGTATTGCTTCAGGCGTTGTCTTTACCTTGCCTGGATTTCTTTTTTTAAGCGATCCTGCCAGTGGAGAATTTTTCAATTATATCACGATTACTACGCTGGCGATCTTCGGTGGTATGCTGGGAACCTTGATGATGATTCCCCTGAGGCGTTCGCTTATTGTAAAAGAACACGGCACGCTTCCATATCCCGAAGGGGCTGCATGTGCAGCCGTTTTAGAAGCAGGGGAGAAAGGTGGAGATTTTGCAAAAACTGCTTTCTGGGGTTTGGGTGTTGCAGCGGTGTATGCTTTCCTGCAAAAAGTTTTGCATGTAATTGCTGATGTTCCCACGTTTGTTACCAGTTTAAAGAATAAATATTTCCCTGCGGCAAGGCTTGACGGCGAAATTACTCCGGAGTATTTAGGTGTGGGGTATATCATCGGTCCCCGCATCGGCGGTGTGCTGGTGGCGGGAAGTGTATTGAGTACGTTCGTTCTAATTCCTTTGCTGGCAACGCTTGTGCCGGGTCATTTGATTTTTGAGCAATTAAACAAACTAGGCATCAGTCCGGATAAATTCGGATGGGATGCACAATCACAAACTTTCGCAGACACAACCGAAGCCATCTACCGCGCATATGTTCGCCAGATAGGCGCTGGTGCAGTTGCGGCAGGTGGTTTTATTACATTGATAAAAACAATTCCTACAATTATATCTTCTTTTAAAGAAAGCCTTGGGGCTGTTAAGGAAAAGGGAGAAAAAAGTATTGCAAGAACGGACAGGGACCTGAATATAAAAGTGGTTCTGTTTGGCAGCATTGCGTTGGTGCTTTTAATGTCCTTGTTGTCGATCATTCCAGGCGGTAGTTTTGGTAACAGGTTATTAATCGGGTTACTTGTAATAGTGTTCGGCGCCTTCTTCGTAACCGTTGCTTCAAGAATTGTTGGATTGATTGGATCTTCAAACAGTCCTATTTCCGGAATGACCATTGCTACCGTAATGGCTACTTGCCTGGTGTTTGTAGGCATTGGGTTTAGTGGGAAAGCCTATGAACCAATGGCGCTTGTTGTGGGAGGTATTATTTGTATCGCCGCGGCAAATGCCGGTGCTACTTCTCAGGATCTAAAAACCGGATTCCTCATAGGTGCCACGCCACGAAACCAGCAAATAGCGCTTTTTATAGGAGCTATCGTTTCGTCCATTGTTATCGGCTGGACAGTTAAAATTCTAGATACACCTACAGCTGAACTCGCGGCAAAAGGCGTAAAACATGCCATTGGTGAAATTTACCCTGCACCACAAGCCACCCTGATGGCTACGCTCGATAAAGGCATTCAATCATTTAACCTCGACTGGCAATTTGTTTTGGTAGGTGTGTTTATAGCTGTTGTAATGGAGTTGTGCGGTATTAATTCGCTAAGTTTTGCAGTAGGAGCCTACTTACCATTATCCACTACGTTGCCAATATTTGTCGGCAGTGCCGTAAGGGGAGTTGTTGACCATCGCTTAAAAAAGAAAGGGGTAGAAGAAGATGGAAAAGAAGATCTGAGAAAAGGAAACTTATTCGCAACCGGGCTTGTTGCCGGTGGTGCTTTAGCCGGGGTAATTGTAGCAATTTTGAACGTGTTTTTTGAAAGCGGTATGAAAAAGATCAGCCTGGGCGATGCTGTTTCACAGGCGTTGGGCAATACAGGATATTCATTGTTAGCGGTCGCTTTCTTCGCGGCAATGGCGCTGATGCTATTTATGGTGGGCAATAAGAAAGAAGACACGAAAGTGTAGGGATGTACCAGATGCGCAAGACGTTGCGAAGTAGATCCCAAAAGTTACCACTAAGGCACTTAGGATACACTAAGCTTCACTAAGTAGCTCCCACAATGAAGCTTCTTAGTGGCGCTAAGTGTCCTTAGTGCCTTAGTGGTAAATCAGAAGCATTGATTTTCAGTGTATTACCTGTCAGGGTCGCAGTTTTTTTCACATTTCTTGCAGGATACAAATTTCCACTATACATTTGGGTTAGGTAACCCTCTCAAAATCCATCCTTCTGCAACAAACCTTTGCACCAATACCCGCCTTTATTCTTAGTCATTTTTTCCGCTTTGCCGGATAATTATACTGTCAATTCTTTATTCCTATTTAAAATCAGGTACTGATCCAAACTAAGTTTTCCTTAAGAAATACCATTAAACAAATCGTATTTAAACTAAAGCATCGACCCAAAATGAAAACTTGTATTTTTCTCCTCAGTATGCTGGTTGCCGGTTTTTCTTATAATCAGGCACTTTCTGCTCAAGGCAGCAATGATAATATTACACTTAGCAAAAACACTTCAGTAAAATCTCCTGCAGATTCTGCAAGCTTGCAATTGAACGATTTTTTGGCGCTGTACAGAAAGAACAGTGTGATCCTTAACTGGACTGCCGCAAAAGAAGAAGCGGACGATCATTTTGAAATTGAACGCAGCACAGACGGCACCCATTTTCAAAAAACGGGCGATGTCCCAAGTTCTGGCGCATCTGACATCAACGTTTTGTATGCTTATTCAGACAACGTTAGAGCCATCAACACACTAAAGAACGATATCTATTATCGCATTAAGCAAGTAAATAAAGATGGCAAAGCGGTTTACTCAAAGTTATTGCTCGTGCGTGTTTTCGGTACCAAAGCACTGAAAGTAATGAGCATTACCCCTAACCCGGTTTTGAATAACATCAAAGTAAATGTGGAGCTGAACGATGACGCGATGGTGAATATGAAAGTGATCAAAACCGACGGCTCAGAAGTGATCCGCAAATCTGTAAAAGGAACAACCGGTCAAAATACATTTGAAATAGAAGGAACAAAAGATCTGCCTAAAGGCAACTATTTCCTGGAAGTGATTGTGAATAGCTATGAGAGAATGACTTTGCAGCTGATCAAAGAGTAAGTAAAGAAGTCAAAAGTAAAAAGTCAAAATTCAAAAAGATGGTCCCAGCTTTGGGTAGCCCTTTTTGACTTTTGACTTTTTATTTTTGAATTGGTCTATGATTGCTGACTTTCATTCAAGCTCGCCCACAACATATCCTTCAACTGGCTTAATCCCTGTTGCGTAACAGAGGAGATAAATACATGCGGAACATTTGCCGGAAGATCCTTTGCAATTGCCTCTTTTAGCTCATCATCCAACATGTCGCTTTTGCTGACAGCAATAACAAAATCTTTCTGAAGCATTTCCGGATTGTATTCTTCCAATTCTTTATGCAGAATATCAAACTCTTTTTTATGATCAGCACTATCTGCAGGAATTAAGAACAACAGAATTGAGTTACGTTCAATGTGGCGCAAAAAGCGGTGTCCCAGACCCTTACCTTCTGCCGCGCCTTCAATGATTCCCGGCAAATCGGCAATACAGAAAGATTTGCCGTCGCGATATTCTACCATTCCCAGTTGTGGAGTCAATGTAGTAAAAGCGTAATCGGCAATTTTAGGCTTCGCAGCAGTCATAACACTTAGCAATGTTGATTTGCCTGCGTTTGGAAAACCTACCAAACCAACGTCAGCTAATACTTTCAGTTCAAGGTATTTATAGCCTTCAGTTCCGGGCTCGCCGGGCTGGGCATGTTCAGGAGCCTGGTTAGTCGGCGTGGCGAAATTTGAGTTGCCTAAACCGCCACGTCCGCCGTACATCCAGATCACTTCCTGGCCGTCTTCCAGAATTTCTACTTCCTGCAAACCGCTTTCTTCATCTTTTGCGATGGTTCCCAGTGGCACGTCTATGTAAACATCCTTACCACTGCGGCCTGTACAGTTTGTGCCACTGCCAGCCTCGCCATTCTCCGCCAGTACGTTTTTGTAATAGCGCAAGTGAAGCAAGGTCCACAGGTTCTTGTTTCCCCGCAAAATAATATGACCGCCACGTCCGCCATCGCCCCCGTCAGGACCGGCCATCGCGTTGAATTTTGTACGCAAAAAATGCTTGCTGCCCGCACCTCCGTGTCCGCTTCGGCAGAAAATGCGGATATAATCTATAAAGTTTGTCTTTTCCATTCGAGTGGCAAAGTTAGGTTAATTGAAAATTGAAAGTGGAAAATTGAAAATGGGTGAAAACGAACGCAGATTTTCATGATTGTCATGATTTGTCATGGTCATGAAAATCAGTGTCCATTCACTTTCAATTTTCCACTTTCAATTTTCAATTACTTGCCCAGTCCCCTGAGCAATATCAACAAAATATTTTCCTCAAGGTCTTTGGCTGAAATTTTTTGAACGCTGCGGTGCCAGGATTCAATTCCGCTAACGGCATGCAGCATGATAAGAACGGCGGTTGGCGCATCAATATCCTTTACCTCACCTCGTCTGATGCCTTCTTCTACAATGGCAGTGATGCGTTTGCGGTAGGCTCTTCTTTCATTATGGTAGTTGGTAAGATACGGTTCAGACAAGTGTTTCCAGTCTCTGTCAACCACCTGCACCACTTCATAATTATTGATCATTTGATCAATGTGAAAGCGTAAAATTTTTTCTATTTTCTGAATAAAAGGGGAGTCTTCTCTTTCAATGGCATCAATATTTTCCGTGTAATGCTGGGCGGCCTTGAAACATATCTCCTGGAGAAGTTCTTCTTTGGAGCGAATGTGGTTATACAGGCTGGCCGCTTCAACGCCCACGCGCTCCGCAAGATCGCGCATGCTGCTGGCACTAAAGCCCTTCTCAAAGAAAAGTTTAGATGCCTTTTCAACAATGGTTTCCTTCTTGGTCGCGTTCTTAGAGCTTTTGATTTTTGCCATAAAGCCGTAAAGTTAATAAAACTAACGGTTGTTAGGAGTTCAAATTTGAAAATGTGTTAATTTGAAAATTGGAAAATACAGAACGCAGATCGTCATGATTTTGATGATTGCTTAAGATATTTATATTTAAGGATAAATCTTAACTAATCATCAAAATCTTAAAAATCTGCGTTCTCCCTCAATTTTCAAATTATATTTGCGCAACTTAAAAATTAAATATGTCTTTAATAGCTGTAGGAACAATGGCTTTCGATGCCATTGAAACCCCTTTTGGAAAAACAGACCGTATCATTGGAGGCTCTGCAACGTATGTGGCTTATGCAGCCAGCAATTTTGTGCAGCCCATTCAACAAGTGTCAATCGTAGGGTATGATTTTCCTGAAGAGGAAATGAACGATTTGAAAAAACGCGGCGTGGAACTGGAAGGAGTGGAAGTTGTTAAAGACAAGAAATCATTTTTCTGGAGTGGCCGTTATCACCTGGATATGAACAGCCGCGATACGTTGGTTACGGACCTGAACGTATTGGCAGACTTCAATCCGGTTATTCCGGAAAGCTACCAGGGTGCAGAGTTCCTGATGCTTGGTAACCTGGCTCCTGCGATTCAGAAAAGTGTTATTCAGCAAATGAAAACTCGTCCGAAGCTTGTCGTTATGGACACGATGAACTTCTGGATGGAAATAGCAATGCCTGAGCTCGAAGAAACATTGAAACTGGTTGACGTGCTGATGGTAAACGATAGCGAAGCAAGACAACTGAGCGGTCAGTTTTCTTTGGTGAAAGCTGCAAAACAAATCATGAAAATGGGGCCTAAATACCTGATCATTAAGAAAGGTGAGCACGGTGCTTTATTGTTCCATGAAAATGAGGTGTTCTATGCACCGGCATTGCCCCTTGAAGATGTATTTGATCCAACAGGAGCAGGCGATACATTTGCCGGAGGTTTTATGGGGCACATCGCTAAGACAAAAGACATTTCTTTTGAGAACATGAAAACAGCGATCATCATTGGTTCTGCACTGGCTTCATTCTGCGTAGAAAAATTCGGTCCTACCCGTTTAAAAGAAATCACCAAAGAACAGATCGATGCACGTATTCAGCAGTTTGTTGACCTGGTGAATTTTGATATTAAGTTGGTGTAAGTTGTTAGGTAACAGTGGCCAGTAGCCGGTTTCCGGTAGCCAGTACATTAACAACGATGTTTCAATAAAAAAAAGAAGCTGCATACACATGCAGCTTCCTTTTTTTATTGAATGATGGCTTTAAGAGTCCGGCCACCGGTAACTGGCCACCAACAATCACTACCGCAGTCTCCTCGCCAATACCACCACGTTCTTAAATCGCTGCGTCTTTCCCTGCAGATTGAAAATTTCTGTAACAACAACATAGTTCTCAATAGGCAATTGCTTGCCTTGCTCGTCCACGCCATCCCATCTGAAATAACCACTTTGGCTGCACAATCCGTTCCTTACGAGATTTCTTACCGGCCTTCCGTTGGCATCAAAAATGTAAATGTTACAAACATAGCCGCGTTCGGGAAATTGATAACTGATCGTAGCAAAATCATCGAAACCGTCATTATCCGGAGAAAAAACTTTCGGCGAAATATCAATCAAACCGTGCGGCTGGTCGTTTGTTTTGAACTGGGAATTTTGATATGTAGGCGTACCATAACCCGCACTGGCTGCGGCGGAATGCCAGTTGTTCTGGTCCTGGGTGGGAGCATCAAAATCGATTCTTTCAAGTGCCACACCTTCTGGGTTTTCAATTAATGCAAAATGCCATTTGCTGTCGTATCGCAATTCATCAATGATTTTTCCCTGTTTATTCAAAATCACACAAGTACCGCTTTCATTGGAAAACGACGGCATTGACGAAAGCTCAATCATCAGCTCCGGATTTTTTACAAGGTATTCTTTCCGCACCGTCATAGGGTTTTCGCTTATTACGAGGTAGTCATTTGGGAAAAATAATTGGCGCTCATTCACAAGTTGTTTGATGGAGCTAAGCTCGCCCGACGATGAACGATTGGCGATGTAGAGTTCTTTTAAATCAAGTATTTTATTGCTGCGGTTGTACAGTTCCACATAGTCAACACCGGTAGCAGTTGGGTTGAAAAGTATTTCATTTATTACAGCATCAAGGCTATCTGTTGAAGAAGTTAAACCTGTTTTGATAACAGTCTTATCCATCGTATTTCCGCTGCAATCTTTAATGTTGTTTACAGAAAAATCGTAGGATTTATTTACTGTTAAACTGTTACTGAGCTCAAGAACAACATTCGTAAATGAGGGCTGTTTGACAACAACGGAGGTAATTGCATTATCGCCAAGCACATAGTTGGTTTTGACTGAAGCTTGTGTACTATCAACAGATTCGCTAAAAACCAGTGTGATATGTTTTTCATCGCTTGCAAAAGCTTTCAGTAATTGTGGTGCGGTATTGTCAACGTTTATGGCTTTTACCGAGTTTTCTTTTCCCGGCGTACCGCCTTTGTCATTCATGCTTGCTGTCCAATTGGAAGCGCCGCTGCAAGGGTTTTGTGTATCGATCATTTCCAGGCTCCAGCCGCCCTTGCTCTTGATGTCGTTAAACCAACTGCGGCTGTAACTCACGCTATGAATGGTTTTGCCTTCAGGAGAAAGAAGGAAAATTTCGTCGCCATCTGCATACAGTGTTGGGAAATTGGTAACGGAAATAGTGGGCGCAATAGCCGACAATGCCGCAAGATTACTGCTGGTGCAGATCAAAAGAAAACTATCGGGCTTCAGCAAAACACTTTGACTGATTGTGGCGGTTGAATTTGCAGCGCAAAGTTTCCAGTTTTTAAGGTTGATGGTTGCGGGCGACACGTTCTTGATCTCTACATATTTTGCGGAAGGTAAACCCACAACCGGCGAAGGAATCGGCATGATTTCAGTGATCAGTACGTCGAATCTTTTTGCCTGGGCATAAGAAGCATTGATGAGTAACAGCGAAATGACAGCTGTAAAAATGAATTTCATGGTGTAAAAGCAGGCTTTTCAAGCAGTTGGGCGAGGTAAATGGGAAGAAATGGAAGTCGCAAGTTATAAATATTCTAAAAACTTATTTGGATGTAAATATCCCGCAGCTTATTTTTGCGACTCTATTATGAATTTTATTATTACAAATACCAAGAAGATTAAGAAGCACATCTCAAACGGGGAAGGTGTTTAGTCTACTTGTGTATCAACATAACTGAGCCTTCCCAAATGGGGAGGCTTTTTTTATTCATTTATAAAACAAACTAAAACGAACCGGCTCTCACCGGTTCACAAAAACAACGATTATGAAAGATTTAAAAGTTGCTGTTGTTGGTGCTACTGGATTGGTGGGTACAAAAATGCTGCAGGTTTTGGCAGAAAGAAATTTTCCCGTTGCCGAAATCATTCCTGTGGCTTCTGAAAAGTCGGTAGGTAAAGAAGTTGAATTCAAAGGAAAAAAATATAAAGTGGTTAGTGCTGCAGACGCAATTGCAGCAAAGCCAAATGTTGCAATATTTTCTGCAGGCGGAAGCACATCTCTCGAGTGGGCACCGAAATTTGCAGAAGCTGGTATTACTGTAATCGACAACTCTTCAGCATGGAGAATGGACCCAACAAAAGCATTGGTGGTACCTGAGATCAATGCAGATATTTTGAATGCAGATACAAAGATCATCGCAAATCCAAACTGTTCAACCATTCAAATGGTAGTAGCGTTGAATCCGCTGCATGCTAAATACAAAATCAAAAGACTTGTTGTAAGCACTTATCAAAGTGTTACAGGAACTGGTGTTAAAGCGGTTACTCAATTGGAAAATGAAAGAAAAGGCATCCGGGGCGAAATGGCTTACAAATATCCAATTGACCTGAACGTGATTCCACAGATTGATGTTTTCCTCGACAACGGCTACACTAAAGAGGAAATGAAAATGGTGAATGAGACTAAAAAAATCATGCGTGACGATAGCATTCGTGTAACGTCAACAACTGTTCGTATTCCAGTAATGGGCGGCCACAGTGAGGCAGTGAACGTTGAGTTCGAAAAAGATTTTGATCTGAACGAAGTAAAAGAATTGTTGTCAAAAGCGCCTGGCGTTGTAGTGGTTGATGATCCTGCAAATGCACTGTATCCGATGCCTAAAGATGCACACGAAAAAGATGATGTATTTGTAGGAAGATTGCGCAGAGATGAATCTCAGCCAAATACATTGAACATGTGGATCGTGAGTGATAACCTTCGCAAAGGTGCTGCTACCAACGCTGTGCAAATAGCTGAGTATCTTAATGGCAAAGGATTATTGTAATAAATATTTTCATTGTTTTTTTATGAAGGGTTAGTGTAGAGACGCATGAAAATGCGTCTCTCTTTTTATTTGCGCAGCTGTTATTTATTATTTGTCAAACTAATCCTTTTATAATTCCTCACCAGGAAATAAACCCCAACACATAATAAAATAACTGGCCAAACCTTTATTATCGCCAGTATCAATTCCCGTAGCATTTCCCAACCAGACAACAACGAATCTCCCAAAAGATTTATGAACGAAGGTTGATAAGGCGTAACGATTATTGTTGCCGGAAGCATTTCGGTTTTCACAGCCTCGTTTTGGTACAGCGAAATTTTCACGGTGCTATATTTCACTTTATCGTTCAGATCTAAATTAGCCACCAAAGCGTCATCAGCTTCCTGTTCCTTGCCGATCAACTTGTCTTCTCCATCTAACACATCATTTAATTTTTTGCCTTTGCTTTCAATGGCAGTGGTGATTCTCGAAAAATGTTTTGTCGTTCGCTTTTGTGTGAGTGTGTTACTTAGTTCATTAAGTGTAACATCTTCCGCTTTAATAATTCTGTAATCAATAAAACCGATTAGCGTTGCAATTGATTTAAGTGTCGTGTCAAGCTCCTGGTTCGGTACCCTTATCTCAATGTCGTTGGACATATTGTAGTGTACTGTCTGAAGAAGCGAATCCGGTGTAACCTGCACCGTCTCAGTATTTGCAATGTTGTTCGTAAGATTGGTGTAAGTAACAAAGCCTTTGTTTTTGCAAACAATGTCTTCAATTTTATATGAGGTTGAGACAACATTATTTACTTTGAATTTCAGGTCCGCGGTTCTGATAAATTTTCGCTGATCGGGAAAAGACTGATTGGCCGAAGAGGATGGAATGCCCGTGGTTGTTGAGTCTGCGACGTTTTCGTTCAATGACTTATTTTCTGAAGAATAGCGGCTCTCGCAGCTTACGATGCAAATGGCAATTGCTCCCACTATTGAAATTTGTTTCAAATAGAGATTCATGTTTTAAGATTATGGCGTTAAAAAATAATGAACATCTTGCATAGGAATATGCAATGAATCGTGAAGCATAATTGCCGGCAATGCTTGTAAATATTATTAATAGTGGTTTTGCGAGAATGTAACCTTTGCTGACCGATATGATAAAACAGTTTTACATTATTATAACATATGTAACGCTGCGAGATCATATTTGCCTTTCGGGCCAAAATAGTTTTTTTTCAGCGCAACTATTTTGCAACGATCAACATCTAGGAAGGCAAGTATCTGGTTGTTGGTTACTAATGGTTCATTCTATTAAAAACAAGTAGTATAGGCATAGATTACAAACGGGCCTTATTCTATGAAAAACGGAGTTCGATCAAAAAATGTAAGTATTGGCACAGGTTACTAATGGTCAACCTTATCCTATGAAAAACTAGTTTGGCCGTTGGTTACTAATAAGCAAAGCAATTAGTTGGTCAATATAAAAATTGTCAAAAGCTACTAACGGGACTTATTCTATGAAAAACGGCGTTCGATCAAAAATGTAAGTATTGGCACAGGCTACTAACGGTCAACCTTATCCTATTAAAAACTAATTTGGCCGTTGGTTACTAACAAGCAAAACAATTAGTTGGTCAATATAAATATTGGCAAAAGCTACTAACGGCAAATATTCTATGAAAAACCTCTTTTAAATGAAAGGCTACTAATGGTTGTAAAATAATTGTCTGGTCAAACAATTATGATTGGTTACGAACTAAAGGAAAGTATTGGTCGAGGTTACTAACGGTTAAACCTTATCCTATGAAAAAAAACTACTTTTTTGACACATTCATCATGGTCGGATGAATGGAGGTTGGTCAAATGGTTACTAATGGGAGTAATGACTTGCGAATTCTTTAACCGCCTTAGGTAAACACAGGCATAGGTAATTTGGCAGTTAAAAAAACTTGCTAAGCATTACAAAGTCAAAAGTTACTAATGGGGATGATACAAGCTTTCAATTCAATTATCAAAGTCATGGTCGGTGACTTTTCGCGATAACTTGTATTTGGTATACTAACGCTTGTTTATACCACAAACATAAAATAAGTAACCTCATTCTTCCTAAAAAATATTTCAAAACGGTCTTTTCTTTTATGAAAAAGGGTGGCTTTTTGGATGTAGAAAAAGTTTGCGCATGTAAAATTCATTAATACACAAGCGAAAATATATGCACAACCAGAAAAAACTTTTTTCGAAAGTCGCTCACCTTTTTTGAACAAAAGCTTCGTCAAAAGGCCATTTTGGGCCTTTTTCGACAATTCTTTTTACAAGCTGTCACAAACGCTGACTATAATTTCGCAGGCCTTTTCTATTTCTTTTTTTGATATAGTTAATGGGGGAGCAATACGCATGCAGTTGGCGCCAAACAAAAACCAATCTGTCAGCACTCCTTTCATAATGCATGCGTCAATAACTTTCTTATTGGTGTCAAAACTATCAAACTCAATCGCCATCAGCAATCCACGGGAACGGACATGCTGAATTTTTGGATGTTTGAGGTATGCCCGGAAAAGAAATTCTTTTTCCTTAACCGATTCTATAAGATTGTGCTTCAACAAAAATTTCATAGCTGCCATTCCTGCCGCACAACAAACGGGGTGACCACCAAATGTTGAAATGTGCCCAAGTACAGGATTTTCTGTAAATGAATTCATGATCTTTTTATCAGCAATAAAAGCACCTAAAGGCATTCCTCCACCAAGGGCTTTGCCGAGCAAAACAATGTCCGGTGTAATGTAATATTGCTCAAATCCCCACAGAGAGCCGGTTCTGCCGAATCCGGTTTGTATTTCATCAAGAATCAGGAGAGTTCCCGTTTCAGTGCATTTTTGTCGTAGTGCATTCATCCACTCAAGCGACGGTGCATACACGCCTTTTTCCGCCTGAACGGTTTCAAGAATTACGCAAGCCGTTTGGTCATCGATTGCGTCTATAGATTCGTGTGAATTGTATTCGAGATGTTTGATACCAGGTAATAGCGGTCTGTAGGCATTTCTGAAATATTCGTCACCAATGATGCTTAACGCTCCCTGGGTAGAGCCGTGGTAAGATTTATTAAATGCTATGATGTTTGCCCGCCCGGTGTAACGCTTGGCAAGTTTCATTGCGCCTTCGGTGGCTTCGGCTCCGGAGTTTGTAAAGTACACACTGTTTAAAGATGCCGGCAAATGGTCGGTTAGCAATTTTGCATATTGCACTTCCGGCGTTTCAATAAACTCTCCATATACGAGCAAATGAAGGTAATCGTCGGCTTGCTTCTTGATTGCTTTTACCACTTTGGAATTCCGGTGACCCACATTGCAAACACTAATTCCGGCAATAAGGTCAATGTATTCCTTTCCTTGTTTGTCCCAAAGCTTTGTGCCTTTAGCTTTTACAATTTCCAGCGCCAGCGGAGCCGGAGAAGTCTGGGCAACATGTTGAAGAAATAATTGTCTGTTGTTCATAAGAAAAGTCAAAAGTAGAAAGTAAAAAGTAAAAAAGTGGTGTCGGGAGACTGCAATACACCTTTTTTACTTTTTACTTTCTACTTTTGACTTCAAAAAAGAGATATGCCTGTTATTTTACCAGTAAAAGGGGTTTCACCTAAGTTTGGAGATGATTGCTATATCGCGCCCAATGCAACAATTGTAGGGGATGTTGAAACCGGTGCTCAATGCAGCTTTTGGTTCAACGCTGTTGTAAGAGGTGATGTAAACAGCATTAGAATGGGCAATAAAGTAAATGTGCAGGATGGTGCCGTTTTGCATGCTACTTTCGAAAGATCGAAAGTTATCATAGGCAATAATGTTTCGATAGGCCACAATGCGCTGGTGCACGGATGTACGATCCATGATAACGTGCTGATTGGGATGGGATCAATTGTAATGGATAATGCGGAAATATTCAGCAACACTATTATCGCCGCCGGAGCGGTGGTGCTTGAAGGCACGGTTTGTGAAAGTGGAAGTATATACGCAGGTGTGCCTGCAAAAAAGATAAAAGACATTTCAGAGGAGTTGATCAGCGGGGAAATTAACAGGATAGCGGAGAATTATATAAAATATTCCGGATGGTTTAAATAGTTGAAAATTGAGAATTGAAAGTTGAAAATGGTAGGGGCGAATTGCATTCGCCCTCATCGGGTCAAAGAACAAGCAATTTTCAATTTTCAACTTTCAATTCTCCATTAACAGCCATACTATTTCAAGGAAAAAAACGTTCTATAGCTGGAAATCTTGCGACCCTTTTACTTAATAAATTGATTTTCAATGAAACTTTTGGCAAGTAGCTTAATGATTTTGTGCTCAGTTTTGATCATGTTTAGCTCGTGCAGTTTGTTTGCGCCTAAATATGGCTGCCCCAGCAATGGCAAAAACGTTGGCGCCGAGCGCATATTAAGCGGTGAGAAAACGCCAAAGGCGAAGAAATTTAAAGTGTAATTAATTGAAAGTTGAAAATGTAGTACCTCCTGTGGGTGTCACAATGTAGCATTGAAATGCTGAGTGTTCGAATGCAAAGAATTTTCAATTCTCCACTTTCCATTTTCAATTATTTATAATTCTCCTCAATCGTTCCCAAAATATTCAAGTAGCTGACATAACGGTCTGCATAAATTTTACCTGATTCTACAGCAGCTTTAATGGCGCAGCCCGGCTCTTCTACGTGCAGGCAATTATTGAATTGACAATCTTGCAAAGTGTCCCGCATTTCGGGGTAATAATGTGACAGCTCTTGTTTTGGAATGTCTACAAGACCCAGTTCACGAATGCCGGGTGTATCGATAATTTTTCCACCGAAAGGAAGATCAAACATTTCTGCAAAGGTGGTAGTATGCATTCCCTTACCGCTCCAACCGCTTACTTCCTTCGTCTTTAAATTCTTTTCAGGGAAAATAATATTGATGAAAGATGATTTTCCCACACCACTGTGGCCGCTTATTAATGTGACTTTTCCCTTCAACAATTCCTTTACTTCTTCGATACCCTGCCCGCTTACAGTACTTGTTAGAATGACTTTGTAGCCTATACTTTCATACATGTTTTTAAAATGCTCGAAATGTTCTATTTCTTTTTTGCGATACACATCGGCCTTATTAAAAACGATAATAGCAGGAATGTGATAAGCTTCTGCGGTGATCAGGAATCTATCAACGAAACCCATGGAGGTTTTAGGTTCACGTAATGTTGCTACCAAAACGCACTGATCAAGATTAGATGCTATAATGTGGTGCTGGTTCTTATTGTGGGGGGAAGTCCTTGTGATGTAATTGTGGCGATCATAAATATTGGTGATCATCACATTGTTCTCAAGGTCGCCGTCTTCAATATCTACAAGATCACCAACAGCTACAGGGTTTGTTGACTTGAGGCCCTCAATTTTGAATGCGCCTTTGATGCGTGCATTGAATGGCGTGCCATCTTCTGTTTTTACGCTGTACCAGCTGCCGGTTGATTTGTAAACTACTGCTTTCAATATTGAAAATTTCTCCTTTATAGAAATACGAAAGTATTGCAAATTCAAAGAATATCCAGTCTATTTGGGAAACGATTCTATTAACCTTAAAGAACACATTGATGAAAAAGCTTTTGTTGGTGCTTGTCGCCACTAGTTGTTATTGTGGATCTCATGCCCAGAAATTCAAAGCAGACATAAAGGACCTCGCATTTATTGCAGGAAAATGGGGCATGAAACACGAATGGGGCGACATGGAGGAAAACTGGAGCGCACCAATGGGCGATAACATGATGTGTAGTTACAGATGCGTGGATAAGGGCAAAGCCGTTTTTTATGAGTTCATGCTTATTGAGCAAACAGATAGTGTTCCTGTATTAAAACTGAGACACCTAAAACCGGGTAACATTGCGCTGGAAGACAAAACGAGTCCATACAGTTATCCTCTAGTAAAACTCGAAACGAACAAAGCTGTTTTTGAAAACAAGAAAGAAAAAACACAACTTGTCTTTCAAAGGCTCGATGCGAAGCACATGACTGTGTTTTTGATTCGTGAAAAAAACGGGAAAGAAGAGAAGGATGAGTTTGCGTATGCAATGACTGAGTAACTGAATAGACTGAATAAACTGAGTGCTTCCAGATCGGGATTCACTTTGAAATAGAACATTCAGTTTATTCAGTCATTCAGTTATTCAGTCATCGTCCTATCTCAGCCATTTTTCGGGATCGAAGTTTACCATTTTATCGTTTGAAATAAGAAATTCCAGTTCGCCGAGGTTGCTGCCTTTTTCATCAAGTTTACCAAGTGACTGGCCCATTTTTACCTGGTCGCCATGGGAGACAGTAACACCGGTCAGATTGCTGTAAGTGGTGAAGTATTTTCCGTGTTTAACAATAACTGCCTGCGATGGACCGATGGACATCACTGCAGACACTTCGCCATTGAAAACCGCTTTGACGCTTGTTCCGGCCCTTGTTTCAATGGTTATTCCGTAGTTGTTAAAGTAGGTGTCCGTTCCCGGATAAAGCTGTGTTCCAAAATGCATGATCACACTACCTGTTGACATTGGCCAGGGCAAGTGTCCTCTGTTCCTTTCAAAGTTTGCAGACATTGCTCTTGTTTCGGGTCTGTCGTCCAGTGGACTTTCGGCCTTTGCCGGTTTTGAAGAAACGCGGCCAACAGGATCAGATTTTTCTTTATTTGCTTTGCTGCCTTTTTTGTGTTTATTGGCTGCTGCCAGCGCTTTCTTTTCCGCAGCTGCTTTTTTTCTCGCTGCTTTTTCTTCCTCCAAAGCTTTCGCCCTTGCGATTTCAATTTCGCGACGTATGGCTGCATTAATGGCGTTTCGCAAAGCGATATCCTGCTTGCGTTTTTCATTCATCCTCTTCGTCAGTTCCTGTTCGCGTGATTTCAGTTTGGTGACTACCTCGTCCTGTTCTTTTTTGTCTTCTACCAGCACTGACTGCTGTTTGGTTTGTTCGCGCAGTGCTTCATTCCTTTCTTTTTTGCTGTCCTTAAGGTCAGCTAGCTTTCGCTGCAGTTGCGTTTGTGTGTTAAGGTAATTTTCTACCTGCTGCTGCCTGTAAGCGCGATACGCTTTCAGGTAAGCAAATCTTTTCAATGCATCATTAAAGCTGGTGGAGGAAAAAAGGAAATTGAGGAAATTGTAGTTGCTGCGGTTCTTGTATGCGTAGATTACGCTTGTTTCATATTGTTGCCTGAGGGTATCCAACTCGTTGCGCAGCTTGTCAACCTCTTTTGCGTTTAGATCGATATCGCCCTGGATGTCGCTGATCTGTTCGTTTACAATGTCAATCTGTTGCTGTCGGAGGCGGAGTTTTTTCTGTATCAAAGCAAGCTGACCAAGGCTTTCTTTTTTGTCTTTTTTTGTTTCGTCAATCGATCGTCGCAGGTCATCGATCTCCTGCTGAATGGCGGCACGCTTCTTCCTAAGTTCGGCGCTTCGCGGCGTTTGCGCAAAACAATTGACGGTGAATAAAGTAAATAAGTAAATGAGAAATATCTTGTTCATGCCCTGGTCGTTGGTATAGATGCGGCTTTCGGTTGCTCTTTGTTGAGTTGAGAGTTGAGAATGGAGAGTTGAGAGTTCATGTCATTCAACTGTGCACTCTATTTACCGCTTTTTTTAAGTTCGATTTTGTTGTTTTTACAATGCTTACTAACAGCTTTATCAATTCGTCACAATCCTTTTGAATGGAATTGTATTCACTGTTCTGCAAATAAATTCCTTCCCGTAGTAACAGTAACCAATAGTCACTTTCATTTGCTTCTTTCAATGCAATATTCATTTTATTTAGAAAGTCTGCTTTTGATTGTGCATGTTCTGCTTCTCTAATTAGAGCACCAATCGAAGTCCCACTGCGCAACAATTGTTTTGATAAAACAAATTCTTTCTGATGTTGACAGAGAAACTTGTATAACTTAATGATTCTTATTGCAAATGCGATAGACTTTGTGCCGACAAGACTTTTACTCATGGTTTAGATAGTTGAGAATTGAGAGTGGAGAATTGAGAGTTGAAGTTCAAAGATCTTCTCGATTGACAATTCCACTCAATGCTGATTTCAACGGTAATTATCGGCCACAGTCACGGTTATTTTCTTTATTAATAGTTCTATATATTCAACCCCGTTAATGTTCTTTGGTTCTTCACTCTCCACTCTCAATTCTCCACTCTCCACTAACGAAGCCATTTTTCCGGATCAAGATTCACTGATCTGTCGTTTGAGATTACGTTTGTAATCAGGAATTCAAGTTCGCCTCTGTTGTCATCTTTTTCGGCCAGCTTGCCTATTACTTGTCCCATCTTAATTGTTTGACCTTTTGTAACAGACGTGGATGAGAGGTTACTATATGAAGTAATGTATTTACCATGTTGAATAATCACAGCTTCTACCGGGCCTACTGATGTTACCGCTAATACTTCGCCATCAAACACTGCCTTTACAGAGCTTCCTGTATTTGCTTCGATGGTGATGCCAGGGTTATCATATGTTACAACGCCGCCATAGTTTTGCCTTCCAAAGTGCATGGTAACAATTCCCGATGCCATTGGCCATGGGATATTGCCTTTGTTCTTTTCGAAGCTTTCAGACATGGCCCTTGTTTCTTCTCTTTCGAAAGAATTGTAGTTCGCTGCAGGTTTTGGTTTGGCCGGTACTGTTGTAACGGTTGTGGTGCTTGGGTTTGTAGTCGCAGGAGGATTTGTTGTAGCCGGAGCGTTGGGATTACTCTTCGGAGCATTGTTTGCTCTTGCGAGGTCTGCAGCCTTTTTGGCAGCCTCAGCGTCGGCAGCTTTTCTGGCTTCAGCAGCCTTTCTTGCCGCAGCTTCTTCTGCCATTGCCTTCTTTCTCGCGATTTCAATTTCACGACGGATCGCTGCATTAATGGCGTTACGCAAAGCAATATCCTGCTTGCGTTTATCATTCATGTCTTTGTTTAGTTCCTTTTCCCTCGTTTTCAATTTGTTTACAACAACGTCCTGCTCTTTTTTGTCTTCTTCAAGAACGGCTCTTTGTTTGGTTTGTTCGCTTAGTGCTTCGTTCTTTTGTTTTTTGTTATCGTTCAGGTTGGATATTTTTTGTTGCAACATTTCCTGCGTGGTGCGATAGTTTTCTGCCTGCTGCTCCCTGTAGGAACGATAGGATTTTAAGTAGGCTACTCTTTTCAGTGCGTCATTAAAGCTTGAGGCGGAAAAAAGGAAATTCAAAAAATCATAATTGCTCCGGTTTTTATAAGCATACACCACGCTTTTTTCATACTGAATCTTCAGTGTATCGAGTTCTCCGCGGAGCTTTACAATTTCTCTCCAATTTTGATTGATGTTTCCCTGAATGGCATTGATCTGTTGGTTGACAAGTGAAACCTGTTGTTCACGTAAGCGCAATTTTTTTTGAATCAAAGCAAGTTGACCAAGACTTTCTTTTTTATACTTTTTAGTTTCGTCAAGCGATTTACGCAAGTCGTCGATCTCATTTTGAATATCAGCCTGTTTTTTCTTGAGATCAGCACTGGTTGGATTTTGCGCTATGCAATTGACCGTAAAAAGAATGGCTAGTAAAAGAAAATATGGTTTAGTCATGCTTTGAATTTATTGCGGTTTAGCATTAAAGAAGATCAAAAAGGGCATTACTGCCCATTTGATCAAATATAAAAGTTTAACGCTTATTGCACCTTATAATTTTTCGGGATGCTGAAAGGGTAGCTTAAAGTTTCGTTAAAGCTATATTGTTTAAAGTCCATCTGTACGTCGATCTTAGACTTTTCAACGATCGATAACTCTCTGAATTTGGGAAAATTCTTCACGTCCCATTTTTCATAGTTGCCATAACTGATGTTGCAGGTGCGGTTGCGTGTAGGGTCTACATCATCCATTTTGCTGTTGGTAATAGCATTCAAATTACTATTAATGGTAAGCAGGTTTTTGAACAGGGCTCCCACTATCAGCATCGTAATGTTATCCTGGTTCTTTTTGTAAGAAACAACATTTGAATCGATGAAGATTGGATTGCCGATCAGAAGATCCTGCATCGTTGAAAACTTAACCGGTAGATGAGTAAGTTCTTGCAAATAGTTTACGGAGCGCAGCTCTATCACCTTATCTTTTTTATTCAACACTTTGACGCTGTCCGGAGTGATCATTACACGAAATGCTTCAAAGCTGAGAAGCGTGGCATTTACGGAAAGCCAAATGACGCTATCCTTTTTCATACGGATAAAAACAGTAAGATCTGGTTCTTTACCGTCTTTGTCCCATACGTCTACTTTTACTTTGGCGGAAAATGTATTGAAATCGATCCTGTTGGAATCGAGCCCATGCAGGGTCTGCTTTATGAAATCCAGGGAGTCGTTATGAATATCCTTCACAACAATCATTTGCGTAGTGTCTTTTTTTGACAATGCTGTATTGATCTTCCTGGTAGAATGACAGCTTACTATGGTAGCAACGCTGATTGCCAGTAATAGAGGCGAAAAAAATTTCATCAGATACTTTTTAAAGTTGGACGTTAATTGCAAAAAGGTCTTGCACGGCAAAATGTTTTGCACAGATTAGATTTTACCTGTGTGGCCAAAGCCGCCCGCATTTCTCTCAGTCTCTGATAATGCTTCAACTTCGTGCCAGCTCGCCTGCTCTACTTTCTGGATTACCATTTGGGCAATCCTGTCCCCATGTTGAATCAGTTGTTGTTCGTTGGAAAGGTTGATGAGGATCACTTTTATTTCACCGCGATAATCTGCGTCGATGGTGCCGGGAGTATTTAAACAGGTAATACCTTGTTTAATGGCAAGTCCGCTTCTTGGTCTTATCTGAGCTTCGAAACCCTCCGGTAGTTCAATAAACAAACCGGTAGGAACAAGTGTTCGCTCGAGAGGTTGTAAAGTAATCGGGGCCTCTAAATTTGCTCTGATATCCATACCTGCAGAGCCGGAAGTGGCATAATGCGGCAGGGGATTGGTTGACTGGTTAATGATTTTTACCTGTAATGACATGGCAGCAAAAGTAAATCATTGAATCATTGAATCATTGAATAATTGAGGAAAGTCTGCGTCAGAAGTTCAATTATTCAATGATTCAGTTATTCAGTTATTTCTTCTTCAGGAGCACATTCGCATAGGCCACCAGTCCCTCTTCTCTTCCCACAAAGCCCATGGTTTCAGTAGTAGTGGCTTTTATGGATACGTCGTCGATCGAAAGATTTAGAATACCGGCGATGGTTTCACGCATCTCTCCGGAGTATTTTTTTATTTTGGGAGCTTCCAGGCAAAGGCTGCTATCGATGTTTACGATTTCATAGCCCTTATCAGTAATAAGTTTGAAGGTTTCCTGCAAAAGAATTTTGCTGTCGATGTTCTTGTATTTCTCGTCTGTGTTGGGAAAATGAATGCCAATATCACCAAGGCTCAAGGCTCCCAGCATAGCATCGCAGATAGCATGCAGCAAAACATCTGCATCGCTGTGTCCCAATGCGCCTTTCGTGTGTGGAATTTTAACGCCGCCGATCCAAAGATCCCTGCCCTCTACCAACTGATGAAAATCGATACCGAAGCCTATTCTGTAAGACATGATTTAATTGAAAATTGAAAGTTGAAAATGGAAAATTAGAGCTTTGTAAATTAAAAATGGAAAATTAAAAACGAGAGGATACTCATTTTCAATTTTCCACTTTCAATTTTCAATTAATAAAACTATTCTCCGCTGCTGTTCTCGCTTCCGTTTGTAGCGGGATCGAGGTCAAATGTAAGACCAAAACGAAGTGTGTTAGACAACGGATTTTGGTTTACACCGCTTCCAGACGGGATGATATAAGAGAAATTAAGTCCAAATACGTTGTATTTCAAACCGGCACCCACTGTGAAATATCTTCTGTCGCCGGCCTCTTTTGTTTCGTAAAAGTAACCTGTACGCACAAAGAACTGGTTCATGTAGCCATATTCTATACCAACTGAAACGTTGCTTGCACCTGGCCAGTCACTAAAAGATTGACCCCAGCCGCTGATTGAAGAAGTAGATTTGTAATCTTCTCTTCCTGCGCTGTCAAGCGGAAAGGATGGTACCAATAATTTATTGAGATCCAGTGCGAAAGTCATCTTATTACTTTCGTCAAACACCTTTGTATAAGCGCCACCTATACCGAAGTTTGCAGGAATAAAGTCCTTTTTATTTGCATCGCTGGTGTAAGAAACCTTACCGCCAAGGTTAGTAAGTGTAGCTCCTGCGGTGAAACCTTCACCTGTTTCGGCGTTAAGACCATTATAATAGAATGACAGGTCTGCTGCAACTGTGCTGGCTGCTTTGTAGTTGGTTCCGTTTCCAAGAACATCACCACTTGCCAGTTTTGAGTTAATATACCTCAACGCCAGACCCATGCCTATCTTTTCAGAAAGCTTACGTGAATAACCTGCATCAAAGCAAAACTCACGCGGTCTGTAAGAACCAAGCTCCTGTTGGTTTTCGTTTACAAACTGAATGTTTCCCAGGTTGAAATATCTCATGGAGAATGTAAGTGCCTGGTTGTCATCTAGTTTGTGGTATCCGCCAAGTGTGGCCAGATATACGTCATTAAGTCCGAGCTTTTTTAGCCAGGGAGTGTAGTTTAATGCGATGCCGGTCTTGCTCTCATTAAAGGGTGTTTTGGCCAGGTTCCAGAAGTTTGCGTTTGCCTCAGGTGCGGTTGCGATACCAGTTTCGCCCATTCCTCCTGCTCTTGCCTCTGGTGAAATACGCAGGAACGGAACCGCCGTAGTGGTTACATTTATCGGAGCTGTTCCGGTTTGCGCATTTACATAACTAACACTAATAACTGTTGCAACTGTAACAATTAATTTCAATGCTCTTTTCATTGATAGATTTATTTTCCTTAAGTGAATTCTGAAACAGGCCATTTTTATACAAAAAATCGTGCCTCAGGGGATTAAAGTAAAAATTTATTTCATTAATTGCTTTTAGTGGAGGATTGATTCGGCGGCTAAAATAATAGTATTCTCATAAAAACTAGCTACTTATGGTAAGTAATTTTTTGAGGGTACGAAAATAATACTCACTGAAACATAGGCATTAACGAATAAGACAAAGATTTGTTGCAAAAGGGCATGGATGTTGCAATCAACGATCTGCTGTTTGGAAAAACGGCCCAATTACTATAATGTTAAAATGTTGAAAGTATTATATTCGCAATTCTGCAACAAAGTTTGCGGCGATACAATATTTGGTTATCAACGGCGTTATTACCTATTACAATTTAAAACCAGCATAAATGGCATACAAAATGAACTGGAAAAATTTTGCGATACTCTTATCCTGTGCCGCAGTATTGGGTTCCTGCAAGGATGGAAAACTATTTGGCAAGAAAAAAGCCAAATCGGACGTCACAGGATGGAACTACAATGATAAAAACCAGGGCGGTTATCAGGTTGCTTTAGAAAAAGAACAACCAAGTGGTCCCGGATTGGTGTTTGTGCAAGGTGGTACTTTTACAATGGGCGCTACTGAAGAGGACGTAATGAGCGATTGGAACAATATTCCACGCCGTGTTACTGTTAACTCATTCTATATAGATAAAACGGAGGTGGCGAACGTTCACTATCGTGAGTATCTGTACTGGATCAACACTGTTTTTGATGGTGACGAATACCAGGCAGTTAGAAACGGAGCTTTGCCAGATACTTTGGTTTGGAGAAGCGAACTTGCTTACAACGAGCCAATGGTTGAATATTATTTCCGTCACCCGGCATATAATAACTACCCTGTAGTAGGTGTGAGCTGGAAACAGGCTAATGACTTCTGTCTTTGGAGAACTGACCGCGTAAACGAACTTGCGCTGATCCAAAAAGGATTCATTAACGATAAATCTATCAAAAACATTTCTGGTATCGGCCAGGAAAACTTCAATACTAAATCTTACCTGTTAGGTGAGTTTCAGGCTACTCCTGGTAAAGGCGCCCGTTCTAAAAAGAACCCGCTTAAAAATCCAAATGGCACGCCTCGTACTAACGTAACTTTTGAAGATGGTATTCTTTTGCCAAACTACCGCCTTCCAACAGAAGCTGAGTGGGAATATGCGGCTCTTGGTTATGTAAACCAGAACCCAATGCCTACTAAAAATGACAAGAAACGCGGTGAAGAGTTAGTAGTAAATAAACAAGTTTATTCCTGGAGCCAAAACGTAAACGGTCTTCGTGACACTCGCCGCGGAAGCTGGCAAGGTACCTTCCTGGCTAACTTTAAAAGAGGTGCCGGTGATAACATGGGTGTTGCAGGTGGTTTGAACGATAACGCTGTTTACACTGCTCCTGTTAATTCATTCTATCCAAACGGTTTCGGTATCTATAATATGTCTGGTAACGTAAGTGAGTGGGTGGCCGACGTTTATCGTCCGCTTTCTTCAACTGACGAAAATGATGTGGCTTCTTTCCGTGGTAACAAATTCCAAACCATCGATGTGAGCAGCGGAAAACCAGAAAGAGATAGCCTTGGAAGAATTAAATACCGCTACGTAACTGACGAAGAGAGCAAAAAACGTCGTAACTATCAAAAAGGTGACGTAATCAACTACCTTGATGGTGACTCCCTTCTTGCTGGTGTTTCTTACGGATACGGAAAAACTACTTTGATCAGTGACCACTCAAGAGTTATCAAAGGTGGTAGCTGGGACGACAGAGCTTATTGGTTGAGCCCTGGTACACGCCGCTTCCTTGAAGAAGAGCAAAGCAGCAGCACTGTAGGTTTCCGTTGCGCAATGGACCGCGTAGGTAGCGCAGCAGGTAACGGCAGAAAATCTGGTATCGAATACAAACAAAGAAAACAGAACAATCGTAAGAAGTAAGTTCAGTTCATAATATTTAAAAAAGTCATCTGGTAACAGATGACTTTTTTTATGTCAATAACTGAATGACTGACTGACTGAATAACTGAATTTGTGCGGCGTCGTTTGTTTATAAAGTTCAATTATTCTGTTATTCAGTTATTCAATTATTTATATTTGGCTCATGAACATTGAACAACTCTACAATATATATCTTCAGCACTCTACCATTACTACCGATACCAGGAAGATCACGCCAGACTCGATTTTCTTTGCCCTTAAGGGTGCTTCCTTTGATGGCAACACATTTGCGGAGCATGCGCTTAAAACCGGTGCAGCTTATGCGGTGATCGATGATGCGACTTACCATGTAGACGAAAGGACCATTCTTGTAGAGGATGTTTTAACTGCACTACAGCAATTGGCGAAATATCATCGCCAGCAATTTGATATACCGTTTATTGCCATAACGGGAAGTAATGGAAAAACGACTACCAAGGAACTCGTATCTACCGTGCTGGCAACAACTTATAAAACCTATACTACACAAGGGAATCTTAATAATCACATTGGCATTCCGCTTACAATACTAAGCGTGAAAAAAGATGCAGAAATGGCCGTGATAGAAATGGGTGCCAACCATCAAAAGGAAATAGAAGGTTACTGCACTTACACTTTGCCCACTCACGGATTGATCACCAATGCCGGAAAGGCCCACCTGGAGGGCTTTGGCGGCGTAGAAGGCGTTAAAAAAGGCAAGGGCGAATTGTTCGATTACCTGCGGGCAAACAATGGAACAGCCTTCGTAATGTGGGATTATGATTACCTGCGTGAAATGAGTAAGGGCATTCCACAATTATTTACCTATGGCACAACCGGCGCAGATGTGTGGGGAAGCGTTGTGCAAAGCGAACCATTTCTTTATGTTACCACTAAAAATATCGAACGCATACAAACACACTTAGTTGGCGATTATAATTTTCCCAACGTGTTATCTGCGGTCGCCATCGGTGAGTTTTTCAAAGTGCCGGGAGACAAAATCAAATCGGCGATTGAAAATTATGTTCCTTCCAATAGCCGCTCACAAATGATGAACCTGGGAACAAATCACATCATTCTCGATGCCTACAATGCAAACCCAAGCAGCATGAAAGCCGCGATTGAAAATTTTGCGAAGCTAAATGCGAAAGACAAAGTGCTCATGCTGGGCGCAATGGCCGAGCTTGGCGCAGAAAGCCTTGCAGAACACCACTCTATCGTTAACCTGATTGAAAAATACTCCTGGAAAGATGTGGTGCTTGTGGGTGGCGATTTCCTGAAAATAAAACATCCTTTTATTCAACTCCAAAATGCTGCTGAAGCAAAGGACTGGTTCCAACAGCAGCAGTTTCAAAATACGCATTTGCTGGTGAAGGGGTCGAGGAGTATGCAAATGGAGAAAGTTGTTAGTTAATTGAAAATTGAAAGTTGAAAGTTGAAAATGATGCCCGGCCAGAACGTTTTCAAATATTAGCCAACCTAAATGTCTTAAGGCTTTTCTAATACTAAAGCATTTTCAATTTTCAACTTTCAATTTTCAATTGTAAAAGCCCTTTCAAGGAGCTGCTAACAATTACCAACTAACAACGAACAACTCTCAAATCCGTACCTTTGCACAAATTCGAGCGATATGAGCCAGCAAAAAAGTCCGGGATACCTATGGAGTGTGCTTACTTGTAAATGTCCCCGGTGCAGGCAAGGTGATATGTTCAAAGAAAAGAATCCGTACAAACTGAAAACTTGTATGAGAATGAACTCACTGTGTCCTGTTTGCAAGCAACCAACAGAAATAGAAGTAGGATTTTATTATGGAACAGGCTATGTGAGTTATGCACTGGCGCTAATGGTTTGTGGCATCTCTTTTGCTGCATGGTGGTTGATTATTGGCTTCTCCCTGGACGACTCACGCTTTTTCTGGTGGCTTGGCTTTAATGCCGTACTCTTAGCAGCTATGCAGCCCTATCTTATGCGACTATCACGCTCGATGTGGTTGTCTTTCTTTGTACGATATGATCCCTTTTGGAAAGACCATGCTATTGACGACAAGCACATGGACCGCATTGTGCCTGAGCAGATGGGGAATTGGTAGTTTTACGTTATTTTTTTGAAACATATTGTTCGATCGTTGAATAATTGAAAAGCAAAGAGTAATTTTCAGAGGAGAGGTTAAACCTAGTAGCTAACTGACATTCTGTTTATGACCAATGCTTTCATCTGATGTAAGAAAATCACTGTGCTTTTTTGTAACCATTACTCTGATTTTTTTCAGTAATGCTTCGTGGGCGCAACTCAAGGCAGATTTTACTATAGATAAGGCTGGTGGCTGTTCTCCTCTTGAAATCACCTGCAAAAACGCTACTACAGGCGCCTCTCCAAATGCAACATATTCCTGGAATTTAGGTAACGGAAATACCTCCACCAAACCCGATGGCGCAAGTGCCATTTACAGAACTGCGAAAACATACACCATCAAACTAACGGTAACCGATGCCGGAAAAACTTCGGAGGCAACCAAACAAGTCACTGTTTACAAAAAGCCAACCGTTGATTTTACAACAACTGACGTTAAGGGTTGTGCGCCGTTTAATGTAACCTTTGTCAGCAGTTCCGCTGCCGGTGACGGTTCGATATCCGATTACTTCTGGGATTTTGGTGATGGTAATGTGCAAAAGGGAAACGCCTATCAGCAGGTAACACATACCTATAATTTTGCCCAAAAGCCAACGGTTGGTCTTACAGTAACAAACAGCTTTGGCTGCTACACCAGCGTAGAGAAAACTCTTGTAGAAATAAAGGCGCCATTGAAAGCGGCATTCTCCGTGGACAAAGCGGTGTATTGCGATGTAAACGACATCGTGAGGTTTACAAATAAAACGACCGGAACAGGCACCCTTACTTATAGCTGGGACTTTGGAGATCAGACGACCTCGGGTGATAATGGTAATAAAGATCCGACACACGTATATGGAAAAAAAGGTGCTTACCCAGCAGTGTTAAGAGTAACCAATACCGATGGCTGCAAGGCTGTAAGCGATACACAGCAGGTCAACATTGCAAATTTCAATATCGATTTTGATGCGCCGGCAAGTGTTTGTCAATATGCGGAGGCTACCTTTAAAGATAAAAGCACTTCAGGAAGCACGGCAACGATTTGGCAGGCAGAAGGGCACCGGTATGAAAATGTAGGCCAGAATTTTACCTACAAGTTTCAAAACGCAGGTGAAGCAACTGTAACATTGATTGACATGTATGGTGGTTGTTCTGCTTCCGGTTCGAAAAAAATTATCGTTAACCCCGCGCCCGTTGGTGGTTATACTTTTGATGCTGATGGCGTTTGCGGAACGCCTGTTACCATTCAGTTTCATGATACTTCCACTAACATTGCTTCAAGGAAATGGTATTTCGGCAATGGATCGACCTCAACAGACAAAGACCCAACTTACACTTACAACACAGATAACTATTATACTGTAGGACTCGTTGTGACAAATGGAAACGGTTGCAGTAATACGATCAATAAAACACTGAGTTTATTCAAACCTTATGTGAGCGTTGGCTCCGATGTAATTGAAGGCTGCCTGGGACTAAAGGTGAATTTCATGTCGTCAGCACCTGATCAGATTGTAACATACAACTGGGACTTTGGTGATCGCAAACCAAAGTCGATGGATAAACAACCTCAGCACGTATTCGATTCCATCGGGCAATTTAATGTAGTGCTCACTTATACTACGAAAGGAAAATGTACGGGTACAGCAAGTACAATTATTTATGTAAGAGAAAAACCCAAGGCCGACTTTAGTGCGCCTACAGATATTTGCGGAAGCAACCCCGTTAAGTTTACGAATAACACAACAGGGTATGCCAGCAATTTTCGTTGGGATTTTGGCGATGGCTCACCCGTGAATTACACCAGCGATTATACCATCAGGCATCAATATTATGACGATAAGATTTTTACTGTAAAGCTGATTGCCTCCAACGGGCAGTGCATGGATACAATCATCAAAACTGACTACATAAAAGTAGTTCCACCATTTCCGAAAATAAGCGGCCTTAAGAATACATGTGACGGCACAAGAGGCCTGGTAACATTTTCACAAACTTCAAAGAAAGCACTTACATGGTCGTGGGATTTTGGCGACGGTTCACCGGTTGTGGATCTTTCAAATGATCAACTCAAAATACAACATGAGTTTGCAAAAACTGGTAAGTATAAAGTGGTGCTTACGACGACCAACGGCGCCTGTTCTGTGAAGGATTCTGTAAATGCGTTTGTGCTATTAAAACAGCATCCAACACTTACAGCGGAACAGTCTGAAGTTTGCGCCAGCGGAAGTATAAAAGGCACACTTGGAAATCTTGAAGCAAACCCCGATCCCGATCTGCAGGGATACAATTATTACATATACCGTTGGGAATATGTTGATGGCACTATTGCAAACGTATCAGCAAATTATCCCACATCTCCACGCCCATGGACAACAGGATTTACAGCTGATATCAGTGGCTTTGATGTTAGAAAAAAAGGATTGCGCCTGATCATAAGCGAAGCCAATCTGGGATGCACTGATACAACAAATTATGTGGCGTTGAAAATCAAAGGGCCGACTGCCGCGTTCAATATGAAAAAGGATATAGTGTGTTTGAAATCGCCGATTGTTTTTGAAGATGCATCGACAATGTCTGATAATTCTCCGATTACAAAGTGGGAGTGGGACCTGGGTGATGGAAATAAAGTTACACAAGAAAGTAAAGAGGATCTTTCGTACACATATACCAAGCCCGGTAGTTATCCTGTAGCATTAAAAGTAACAGATGCTGATGGCTGTTCCTCTTCTACTCCGCTTTATTACAGAAGTGCGACTGTAAGCGGACCGCAAACCGATTTCTCGTACTATCCTGAGGCTGTGCAACCAAATACCTTTGTTAGTTACTATAATAAAATTGTCAATTATCCTTACCTGAATGGCTTTAAATTTAAGTGGACATTTACCTATGACCACTCCTCAGATATCTTTACTTACAATCCCCAAAAGTATTACGGTAAAGTTGGTGTAGATACTGTTACGCTTGTTGCCACAAATCTTACATCAGGTTGTTCCGACACGACGACTAAAATAATTGGAATAAAATACGTGACTGCTGCGTATGATTTTACTACAGCTTATCTAAACAACAACTCGTGTCCTCCGCTGGTGGCGACTTTCAACAACAAGTCTCAATTCGCAAACAGCATTTCCTGGGATTTTGGTGATGGCAGCCAGTCAGATAATCTTTCCAACCCTAAACATACTTACCAGAGCGCGGGTATTTATAGAGTTGTATTATATGCTTATGGAAATAATAATTCTGTAGACTCTTCAGTACAAATTATCGAAGTGAAAGGGCCTTATGCCATCCTCTCTGCAGATGTAACCTACGGATGTAAACAACAAAAGATAACATTGAGTGCCGTTGTGAAAAATGCAACTTCTTATACGTGGGATTTTGGCGATGGCAACACCGTGCAAACAACGGATACTTTTGCCGTACACACTTACAACAGTGTGGGTGCTTACACGCCATCATTGCTTTTGAAAGATGGAAGCAACTGCGCTTCAACTTCTGAGATTGATACACAGATTATTATTGATTCCCTGAGTGTTGGTTTTTCCAAGTCACCTGACGTGGTTTGCGATTTCGGAATGGTGAGCTTTACGCCGGAGGTAAAAAGCTTTTCTGGTGATGAAATGCAACAACCGCTTAGCTATAAATGGACCTTTGGAACCGGCGTTGCAAAAGATACTTCCATAATAAGCAACCCTCAGTTTGAGTTTAATAAACTGGGTAAGTATGAAGTGTTGCTGGATGTAAGAACTTTGTATGGTTGTGAACAGCAGTTTAAAGATTCGATCCTTGTTGCACACAAACCCAAAGGCAGTATTAGTGCGCCGGATTATGGTTGTGAAAATGCAAATGTTTTATTTAAAGGAGCTGCAGATGTGCAGGATGTTAAATGGGCGTGGACCTTTGCGGATGGAAGAGACAGCACTGTGCAAAACCCTTCGCATGCCTATCATGGAGCAGGTTCCTACAATGTTGCATTGATCGTAAGTAAAGACGGTTGCAGTGATACGAGCAATCATGCTATCGTAATTCATGCAAGCCCTAAGATAAATCTTCAACCAAAGGATTCAACAATATGTCTGGGTAAAACCATTCAGCTAAATGCACATGATGGCAACCAATACATCTGGACACCAGATGTGGCGCAAGGCAATAGTGGCCAGGCCTCACCAAATATCAGCCCTCTTACAACCACTCTTTATAAAGTAAAAGCAACAAATGACTTTGGTTGTGTAAGCATTGATTCCACTTTGATAACGGTGGTACAACCATTTACCTTAATGGCTCCGCCTAATTCATTTGTATGTAAAGGAAGCGGTATCGAATTACCGGTAAGCGGCGGCGCTACTTATGCATGGACGGGTGATGGATTGAATGACATAACGAGCAATCATCCTATTGCTACGCCATTGGTCACCACAACTTACACCGTGATCGGAACAGATGCTCACCACTGCTTTACGAGCGAAGCCAAAATAACGATTGACGTAAAACCATTGCCTACAGTAAGTGTTGGTCCTGATATTCAGTTGCCAACAGGCAACACCGTAAACCTGATTGCTACGGGAAGCAGCGATGTGGTGAAATGGTTATGGTTGCCTTCAACATATTTGACTTGTTCAAACTGTGCGTCGCCTGTTGCAGCACCACGTGAAAATATGTCGTACGTAGCTGTTGGAGCAACACAGTTTGGTTGCAAAGCATCTGATACGCTCAACATAAAACTTATTTGCTCAGAAGGATTATTTGTTCCAAACGCCTTTACGCCAAATAACGATGGCAAGAACGACCTGTTTAATTTGAAAGGGAAGGGCATTAAGCAAATAAAACATTTCCAGATTTTCAGCCGCTGGGGAGATGTTATTTTCGAGAAAAGTAATTTCCAAATAGGAGATCAAAACGCCGCATGGGATGGTAAAGTGAATGGCAACTTCGTTGAATCCGGCACCTACGTTTACTTTGTAGAAGCCGAGTGCGATAGCGGTGATATTTTTACAAGGAAGGGCACCGTTGTGATTATACGGTAGATGCTTCGTATCTGATTTCACCACTAAAACACTAAGGGCACTAAGCCTCACTAAGATTTTCTTTTAACCACAGAGATAACAGAGATTTTTTTCACAGAGGGAGGGAGATTTGTGAGCCGCTCCGATTATACGGTAGATGCTTCGCATCTCATTTCACCACTAAGGTACTAAGGGCACTGAGGTTCACTAAGATTTTCTTTTAACCACAGAGATAACAGAGATTTTTTCACAGAGGGAAGGAGATTTTTGAGGCAACTCCTCCTTTCCTCTGTGAAAAAAACTCCTTTCCTCTGTGGTTAAAAAATGTGGTGTGTGGTAGTATGTCTGTGTTCTCTTAGTGTAACTTAGTGCCCTTAGTGTCTTAGTGGTAAATTTGAGACTTCGCACTTAGCATTGCTAAAAACCAAAGCATGAAAAAAACGCCTCCATATCTCCTGCCGTTACAAGAGTTATTCGAAGAGAACGCGAACAAGACCATCGCCGAAGGACAATCTGCCTACATGCGCAACATGTTTTCATACTACGGTTTAAAGACGCCGGAACGAAGAATGATCTTCAAAGAATTTATAGCTGCACAATCGTTACCCGAGTATGAAGAACTACCTGCTCTTATCAAATGGATGTGGCAGCAACCGCAGCGCGAATGGCAATACATCGCCATTGAACTTGCCGCAAAGATGAAAAAACTATGGAAGGAAGATTTTCTTGAACTCATAGAATATTGCATCACCACAAAGAGCTGGTGGGATTCAGTTGACGCTATTGCCACTGATTGGGCAGGCAACTATTTTATCTTATTTCCCAAACAAATGCAAAAGGTAACTGCACAGTGGAACAAGTCAGATAACATGTGGCTGCAACGTGTTAGCATGATCTTTCAACTCCAATACAAATTGAAGACTGATGAGCAGCTACTGTTCAAGCACTGCAAGGCACTAATAGATTCAAAAGAATTTTTTATTCAGAAAGGAATGGGCTGGGCGCTGAGACAATACGCCCGCCACAACATGAAAGCCGTGCAGAAGTTTGTGGATGAAACGAAAGTTTCTAATTTAACAAAACGCGAAGCGCTAAAGCATGCGTAATTTGAATCCGTAAACCCTTAACTATAGAAAATCAAACCATGAAATTCTTTTTAAAATCTAAGCACTGGCAATTGTTCATCGTAGTGGTCGGCATCCCCTTAATCATGCAGATCATAGCATTTGCCATTATAATATCCAGAATGTTTTCTTTGGCTCTTTCCCACGACAAACCTGATCCTTTAGCTATGTTGGGGTTAATGTACACAGTTGTGCCAGTAATAATGTTAGTGTGTCTTATTATTTTCTTTTTGTGGTTTTATTCGCTGGGACTTAATCTACATAGAAAACTACCTTCATCGGTGAATATGAATTTGAATCTGTTCCTAGTTTTCATTACATATCCTGTTGTGTACATGGCTGCGTTTTGTTTTTTTATATGGCGTGCAATTCAGATTACAGACACCATGCTAAATGTGGGTTTTCCCACTCCGATTCTACTGATAATTCCATTGCATTTGTTTGCGATGTTCTGCATGTTTTATTGTCTCTATTTTGTTTCCAAAGCTTTAAAAAGTGTAGAGTTAAAAAGAGAAGCGCTTTTGGGAGATTATATCGTCGACTTTATTTTGTTTTGGTTTTACTTCGTAGGAATTTGGTTTTTGCAGCCAAGAATCAATAAAGTGTTTGCAGAAGATGATGCTCAGTTGTTGCCGCAGGATGTGTAGAGATTAGTAGCAATTTGAGTTTTATAGAATATTCCGGATATAGAAAGGCCAGATGTTTGTCGACATCTGGCCTTGTATGTTTGGATTAAAATCTGGTCGTTTCTATGCGTATTCCAGGATAGGGCTTAACCATCTTTCCACCACCTCCAGATCCATTCCTTTTCTTGCCGCGTAATCAACCACCTGGTCTTTTTCTATTTTACCAACACCAAAATATTTACTATCCGGGTTTGCAAAATACCAGCCGCAAACCGAAGCCGCAGGATACATTGCGAGAGATTCTGTAAGATGAATGCCGGTACCTTCTTCTCCGCCCAGCAAGTCAAACAGTTTGTATTTTTCGGTATGGTCAGGACAAGCAGGATAGCCCGGAGCCGGACGTATGCCCATATATTTTTCTTTGATCAGCTCTTCGTTCGTTAATGTTTCGCCTTTATCATAGCCCCAATATTCTTTACGCACTTTTTCATGCAGGCATTCTGCGAAAGCCTCAACCAATCTATCTGCAAGCGCTTGTAAGGTGATCTTATTATAGTCATCCTGCTCTGCCTCAAACTTCTTGATATGCGGCTCTATGCCTTTAATGGTGACACTGAATGCACCCATAAAGTCAGAGCCTTTGTCTGCGGGTTTAATGTAGTCTGCCAAAGAGAAATTAGGTTGGTCTGCAGCTTTTTTAATTTGCTGGCGCAAAAATTCAAGCTTCACAGGTTCATTGGTATGAGAGGTAACCAACACCGAATCTGGTGCTGTTTTCGTAGCCGGCCAGAAACCAATAACACCTTTTGCAGTTAGCCATTTTTCATTTATTACTTGTTGCAATAAGGCTTTCGCATCGTTGTATAATTTGGTGGCTTCTTTACCAATTACATCATCAGTCAAAATATCCGGGAAGCGACCGCCCAGTTCCCATGCAATGAAGAATGGAGCCCAATCGATATATTCCGCGATTTCAGCAAGATCGAAGTTGTCGAACACTTTTGTTCCGGTGAAAGTAGGCGTAACAGGAGTGTAGTTGTCCCAATCAATTTTTGCTACATTCTTTTGCGCTTCTCCAAATGGCAGATAAGTCTTCACTACTTTCTTGTTTGCGAAGTCATCTCTTAATTTGGTGTACTCTTTACCGATAGAATTGAGGAAATCGCCTTTCTGATCTTTGTTCAGCAAGCTTCCCGCTACAGTTACACTTCTTGAAGCATCCAATACATACACTACACCTTCCTGGTATTCAGGGGCAATTTTCACAGCCGTGTGTGTGCGTGAAGTAGTGGCGCCACCAATCAGCAAAGGCTGTTTCATGCCGCGACGTTTCATTTCTTTTGCCACATGCACCATTTCATCCAATGAAGGAGTGATCAAACCACTCAAGCCTATAATGTCAGCGTTTTCCTTTTGTGCTGTTTCCAGAATTTTATCTGTAGGAACCATTACACCAAGGTCAACAATATCATAACCGTTACAACCCAACACAACACCCACAATGTTTTTACCAATATCATGCACATCGCCTTTCACAGTTGCCAGCAATATTTTTGCGGCACCGCCTTGGCTTGTTTTCGGATTTTTCTTTTTCTCTTCTTCAATGTATGGAGTAAGAACGGCAACGCTTTTTTTCATTACGCGTGCGCTCTTTACCACTTGCGGCAGGAACATTTTACCGGCACCAAACAAATCTCCCACCACGTTCATACCCGCCATCAACGGTCCTTCAATTACATCAAGTGGTTTTGGATATTTTTGTCTTGCCTCTTCTGTATCTGCATCGATATAATCTGTGATGCCCAATACCAGTGCATGTTTCAGGCGCTCCTCCACAGATGCGCTTCTCCATGCTTCATCTTTCTTCTCTTCTTTGCCTTTGCTCTTAACGGTTTCGGCAAATGTGATCAGTTTTTCAGTTGCTTCGTTGTTGTCGTTATTGCGGTTAAGAATAACATCTTCGCAAAGATCTCTTAGTGCAGGTTCAATTTCATCATACACCTGCAATGCCCCCGCGTTCACAATACCCATATCCATACCCGCCTTGATCGCATAGTACAGGAACACCGCATGCATCGCCTCACGCACCGGCTCATTTCCCCTGAAAGAAAATGACAGGTTACTTACACCACCACTTATTTTAACTAATGGAAACTTCTGTTTGATGATGCGTGTCGCCTCAATGAAGTCAACGCCGTAGTTATTGTGCTCTTCAAGGCCTGTAGCGATCGCAAAAATGTTGATATCGAAAATGATATCTTCCGGTTTAAAGCCAACCTGCTCAGTCAGGATCTTATAGGCACGCTCAGATATTTCCACTTTGCGCTGCATAGTGTCCGCCTGGCCCTTTTCATCGAAGGCCATTACGATCACCGCTGCACCGAAATCTTTACACACATATGCCTGCTCAATGAATTTTTCTTCTCCTTCCTTCATGGAAATGGAGTTCACAATACATCTTCCCTGGGAACATTTCAACCCTGCTTCAATAATGGAAAATTTAGAAGAGTCGATCATCAAAGGGATCTTCGCTATATCAGGTTCACTTTGTACAAGGTTAACGAATGTTGTCATCGCCTGTACACCGTCAAGCAATGCATCATCCATGTTGATATCCAAAACCTGCGCGCCATTCTCCACTTGCTGGCGTGCAACGCTTAGCGCCTCTTCATAGTTTCCTTCTTTGATCAAACGTGCAAACTTCTTGGAACCTGTTACGTTGGTTCTTTCACCCACGTTCACAAAATTAGTTTCAGGTCGCACAACCAAAGGCTCAAGGCCGGAAAGACGCAAGTAAGGCTTAATGATACTCATTGAGTAATTAATAATTAATAATTAAAAATTAATAGTCGGTCAGCGTTTATAGTAAAATTCATTATTCAATCACTGCCGATCGGAATTCGGTTAGCCACTGCAAATTCATGTATGTAGCGCCAACAGAATTTTCAAATTTTCAAATCGTCAAATTTTCAAATTAGAGCTGCTTCAACAACAGGCAACTCTCTCGGCTTCATCTTTCTCACATTATCTGCAATGTGCTTGATGTGGTCTGGCGTGGTACCGCAGCAGCCGCCTACGATGTTTACGAAACCTTCTTTCGCCCAGTCTTCAAGGAAGTGAGCGGTTTCATGCGGTTGCTCATCGTACTCACCCATTGCATTTGGTAAACCCGCATTTGGATAAGCAGATACATAGCAGCTCGCTATTTGCGAAAGCTCTTCAATGTGAGGACGCATTTCACTTGCACCCAACGCACAGTTAAGACCAACGCTTAACGGATTGGCATGTGCCACGGAAATGTAGAAAGCTTCAAGCGTTTGTCCGCTCAAAGTTCTTCCGCTGGCATCGGTAATTGTTCCGCTGATCATGATCGGCAATTCAGGCAATTTGTTCTCGCGGAAAAATTTCTTTGCCGCGAAAATTGCTCCTTTAGCATTCAGCGTATCGAAAATGGTTTCAATCAATATCACATCAACACCACCTTCAACGAGGCCGCGGATCTGTTCTGTGTAAGCCTGTGCAACTTCGTCAAACGTTACTGCGCGGTAGCCGGGATTGTTTACATCCGGAGACAGGCTGAGTGTTTTATTCAAAGGGCCGATGGCACCTGCAACGAATTTTGGGGAAGTGTCGCCGGTTTCAGCTTTATATTCTTCAATTGCTTTCCTGGCGCATTGTGCAGAAGCAACGTTCAATTCATAAGCGAACGCCTGCATATCATAGTCAGCTTGGGCAATAACAGTGCTGCTGAAAGTATTGGTTTCAATGATATCCGCACCGGCCTTCAAGTATTCTTTGTGGATGCCAATGATCACATCAGGGCGTGTGATGCTTAACAGGTCGTTATTGCCCTTCACGTCGCTGTGCCAGTCTTTAAAACGATCGCCACGATAATCTTCTTCGGTAAGTTTATGGCGCTGGATCATGGTGCCCATGGCGCCATCAATCACCAATATGCGGTTTTCGAGTTCCTTTCTGATATCAGCCATAATAAGTCAAAATTTAAAATTAAAAATTCAAAAGCCCTGCATATGCAAACTGGTAGTTGAAAGCAAGCAGTTTTTGACTTTTGCTTTTTGCCTTTTTTACTTGGCAATCCTGAATGAATTAACGAGGGAAATAGAAATGGAGAAGTAGTCCGGTTATTTCAATCGTTTATTAGTTCAGTTTTTCAAGTACTGCGCAGGCCGAACAATAAACAAATCTGCCTGCAAAAGCAGGGCAAAGGTAATGAAAAGCTTTTGAAGATGCAAGCGGAGAGGAAGGGTTGCCGGTAGCCAGTGGCCAGTTGCCGGCGGTAACATTCTTTACAAATAGCGGAATAATTATGAAAGGGAAAGTATAATGCACAAAAACACCGGCCACTGGTAGCCGGCTACTGGCCACCGCTATCTTCCCGCCACATAGCTTTCTACCGGCAACCTGTTTTGCAGGCTTCTTGCGAGCGTCATTTCATCCGCATATTCCAACTCGCCACCAAAGGAGATGCCTCGTGCGATTGTGGTGACTTTTACGGGGAATGACTGTAGTTTCTTTTGAATATAGTAGATCGTGGTATCGCCCTGGATGTTTGGGTTAAGAGCGAAAATGATTTCCTGTGTATGCTCTTTCTGGATGCGGTTGACAAGCGTCTCAATGTTCAATTGATCTGGACCGATGCCGTCTAGCGGGGAAATAACACCACCCAATACGTGGTAAGTGCCATTGTATTGTTGTGTGCTTTCGATGGCGATTACATCGCGAATGTTTTCAACCACACAGATAATATCCTGCTTACGCATACTGTTGGCACAAATGGAACAAATATCCGCATCGGCAATATTGCAGCAGCGCTGACAGAATTTAATTTCCTTGCGCATCTTACTGATGGAATCTCCAAAATGCTGCACCGCCTCGGTATCTTGTTTCAAAAGATGAAGCACCAGCCTCAAGGCTGTTTTCTTGCCAATGCCCGGTAATTTGGCAAATTCATTTACCGCGTTTTCCAATAAAGAAGAGGGAAGCTGCATAGGTACAAAGGTACGAAATCGAATAACTGAATGATTGAATAATTGAATAACTGAAGGTGGCTTAATGCCGAACGCCTAATGCGCAACGCAGAGTCCCCGCGTTTAGCATTAGGCGTTTAGCGTTCAGCAAAAATCAATTATTCAGTCATCATAAGATGACATCGACATCATTATCCCAGTTCGCCTTCACAGTCAGCTTTTTCTTGATCGTGGTGGCTTTTTCGGGTTGTCTTTTCGTGCCAAAGAAAGAGCCGGTATCCCATTTGCCATTTTTGTTCTCGTCGTACACAATTCGGATCACGTATTCGCCGGGCAAGAAGAGTCTGGCTCTGAACTGGTTGGTTTCCAGTGGAGTAGAAAATCTAATTTTGTCGTTTTGCAAAAGCACCAGCAAAGGTTTTTTTGAGAAATCAAGATTGGTAAAGCGAAGACGAAGTGAACCGTATTCTTCTTTTTTCATTGTGCGGAAGGAAACAGTGTCATCTTTTGTAATGTATTTGCCAGTGCTATCCTCTGCAAAATTTTTCATTAAAATAATGTGGTAAGGCGTGTCAGCGATCCATTTGTGGTGCAGCGTGAAATCCTTTTTGCTGGTGTCCAGGTTCAGCGTGTAATCCTTAATAGGGGTAAAATCGCCTCGCGTAAAACGGAATTTTGAGGTGTCGTATGTTTTAATCTGCGACTCAAAGCTGATTCTCAAACTATCCAAAATGTCCTGTTTGCCGCTGGTCAGTGACGTGGAGAATTTGAATCTTTTATCCTCCTTGGCTTTGTCTTTCTCTTTTTGGGTTTGCGTTTTTGGCAGCGAAGTCGGTGTGTATTTTTTGCTGGTATCTTCCGGTTCAAAAAATGCATACAATGTTACCGGCGCCGGAGGTGTTTCTTGCGAGGTTACAATGTAGTTATCTGCAAAGGCAAAAATCTGTTTGTTGCCAAAATATCTTGCAGCGCCCTCGTCTTTCCAGGCGTACAGGGCAAAAGTATCTGCCGGTAGATTCCGAAAGTGAAAGTGCCCTGTTGAGTCGACCCTTGCAATGTAGCTTGGGCGCTGTTTTGACACTGCCGAATCCTCACGGTTCTTATATAGGAATACAGTGAGCGTACTGTCCACATTTCCTGTTTCGGCCACAATTACCCTCCCGGAAAAAGTGCCTTTATCGAAATGGTTTCCCGTAGTAAAAATGTAGGTGAAATGTTTTATAATGTTGCCCTCATTAATATCATGGATAGCATCTCCAAAGTCAAGCGTGTAGGTCGTATTCGGCTGTAAGGTGTCTTTCAAACGAACTGTTACCGTCCGCAATTTATACTCAACATTCGGTATTGTTTTGGGATAAGGCGATACGATCAGGTTTTTCTGGATGTCCTTTACTTCTACGTACTCGTTGAATTCAAAAACGATCTTTTTCTCAGTAAACCCTTTCAACGAATCTTTAGGCACAGCGCTCATCAGCACCGGGGGCAAAGAATCTCTCGGGCCACCGGTGGGGGCCACGATCACGGCACAACTGGTGAATTGCCAGATGAACGCAATGACCAACAAAAAGCTTACTATTATAGGGAGTTGTATGTGTTTGGTTGTTCGCATAATGAGCCGCAAACTTATAACGAAATTTGATGAGACCGCAATTTTGGGCAAGGGAAATGATGGTGGTGGGTTTTATTGTGGTGAAATTAACAATCGGAATGGTTGGGATGTCGGGGTCGTAGGGGCGAATCGCATTCGCCCTGTAACACCCGGAACGTGCAACAAAATGTGCGGAGACTGCGATTTTTACTGATACACCGTCAGGGTGCGACAGGGCGAATGCGATTCGCCCCTACAGGAGGCGGTCGTTCTGCCAATTGGCGGGATTATTTATAATGTAATTTGCTATGTTGTGGTATGATTCTTCCGTTCGGATAATGTGCTCGTAGTAATTGCGTTGCCAAACGGTGATTGGGTGTTCGTACGTCGAATTGATCTTTTGGGTTACTACAGATTTATAACCACGAACGATTGCTCCGATGGTGTGGCTGGTGCCATTGAAGCGATTGATTGCGGATTGCGTGACTGATTCGCTATGTTTTATGATGATAATGCCGTGAATATGGTTAGGCATCACGACAAATTCTGCCAATGCTACGTTCGGTCTTACCTCTGGCGTTTTGAACCATTCGTCATAGGCAATTGCCCCCGCCTCGTTTAATAACATTTGATTATTTTCTATTTTTCCGAAAAGGTGATTTTTCTCGTGGCAGCAAAGCGTTATAAAATACAGGCCTGCTTGTGAATAGTCATAGCCTTGCAGTCGGATGCTGCGACGATGATGAACGTTTGGGTTGTAAGACATTTCCTAAAGAATGGTTTGTGATTGTATTCTTTAGGTAGGTATGTGGTGATAAGTCAAGTAAAAATAATCAGGGTCGTAGGGGCGAATCGCATTCGCCCTGTAACACCTTGAACGTTTACCAGAAGAAGTCGGGCCTTTGTACATTTTGCTGCACCGTCAGGCTGTAGCAGGGCGAATGCAATTCGCCCCTACGCGTCATCCTCGTTCACCTCATGCAATGCCACGGCCATTTGGTTGTCTTTTACAAAATTGCACCAATGGCACTCCTCTTTTCCGCATCCGGTATAGAAATCACGTTGCTGGACTTTGTTCCACACTGTTACAATTTGCTGTGTGACGGTGGTGATATCCTGTGGCTGTATAGTGACCTTCTCGCGGCGGTACTTTTTCTTTTTATCCGGTTCAATAAAATCAAACTCGGTGCTTACAACGTTCCACTGTTTTTGCTGGTAGTTGTCAATAAGAATCTTATAGAAAACCGCCTGGCGCCAATAATCGCCCCCGTTTGGATCTTTATCATTCGGCGGCTGTAGTTTTGATTTTGCCTTATCAATATCGCCGGTTTTATAATCCACCACGTTAACGCTTTTGCCATCAAATTCAAGCTTGTCAAGCTTTCCTTTAAGAGGGATGTTTTGCACGGTAACATTTCGAATATTACGTTCGATCGCAACAATTTTATTAAACGTATAACTATATTCCTCATAATAATTTGCCAATACGGTTTGCCCATATTCCATCCTGCGTGCAAACTGCTCGGGTGTAAAGTTTTCACGGTGTCTGCGCATGTACCATTCGAAGTCACTGATAAACTCTTCCTTTGAAGGAAAATTATTGGCAGGGTCCTGCTGCATTTTTTCAAACAATCGCTGCAATGCATGGTGAACAGACGAACCAAATTCCGTAGCTTCTGACTTGCCTGACGGAACGCGAACAAGGTTCTGGAAATAAAAGCGCAACGGACATGCAAGATAATTGCTGAGTGCAGTAACGTTCATCACAAACTTATCAAGCAGGTTACTCACAAAATCTTCTTCCATTTTAGAGATCTCCGGTTGCAGGGATTCTCCAAATTGCAGTATTGAGAATTCCGCCAGCACATCATCGCCCACAAAAACCTTTTGCACTGGTAACGCATGCACCTCTTGTATTTCGGCAATAAATTGAGAGGGCTCCAGTTCTTTGCCGTCATTTTTAAAACGACTGTAGGAAATAAAAAGATGTTGTTCTGCACGGGTCAGCGCCACATAGAAAAGGCGTCGCAATTCTTCTTCGTCGTTTTGTATGGGTTGGGAAGAGAACATCGTGTCAGGCATGCTGAACCCGCCACCCGGCCTCCTTTTCCGTTCCCAGAACGTAGCATTGCAACCCACAAAGAACACATGTTCAAACTCAAGCCCCTTTGAGCCGTGGGCTGTCATAAGATTCACTCCTTTGTCACTACCACTTACCTGTGTTAATGGCAATGTGATTTTCTCTTTTTTCATCAGGTCGATCACATTCACTAATTGCGCGAGCGACATTGTCGGATAGCGTTTGGTTTCTTCCTTCACAAAATCAAACAACGCATTCACCACCTGGAAGAGCCAGATCTTTTCTGGGCTTTTCATGATGAATGTTAAAACACCTGCTTCGCGAATAATATTCTCAAAAAGCGTCTGGATGGTCACGTTCGGAACGTCGCCAATTAGCTTTTCAATTACGCGGCTGGCTGTTTTTAACCCCTGGTGTAACTGGGGCGTAAACAAGTCTCTGGCCGGCTGCGTCGCTTTTTCATTCAGCAATCTTCTTAGTGAAGTTTTGTGGTTGCCAAACTGGCTTTCGGACACTTCGATGCTGAGCTTGGCAATTTCCAGCGGAGGAATGCCGAACCAGTCGAAATGCAATATCTCGAATAACATTTCGTCGCCGCCATAAGGAATGTCATGCTCCGCCGCGAGATATTGAAACAACAGAATTATTTTTTGCGCCAGCGGAATATCAAAAACGTTCATGCTGCGTTTGCTGTATACTGGAATGTTGCGCAGTTTGAGGTATTGTGTAAGCTCTTCGCCGTACTTGTTTTCTTTGTAAATAATGCCGATCCTGCCTGGCACAACGCCTTCTGTCATTAGTTGTTGCACCTGCAGCGTTATGTCCATCATTTCCTGCCGCTGTGTTTCATACTCTTTAATATTTGGCAGATGGAGCAATTGTTGTAACCTCGCGTTGGCAGACAAAAGCTCTTTGCTCAAACCGTCTATTTGCAACACGAGTCTTTCATTATTATTGCCAATAAGCGTTTTGGAAATGTCAAGAATCGGTTGTGTAGAACGATAGTTATTGGTCAGTACAACCGTTAACAGATCATGTCTGTATGCGTCTGCAAAATTCAGCATATTCTCCACGTTGGCACCCTGGAAGCGATAGATACTTTGATCATCATCACCCACCACAAACACGTTTGGTTTGTCCCAATAATTGATCAGCAGCGAAACCAGTTTGTTTTGTGTACCGCTGGTATCCTGGTACTCATCTACCAGTATGTATTGATATTGTTCCTGGTATTTAAGCAGCAGGTTTTTATTTTCTTCGAAGGCTTTGATCACCCAATTGATCATGTCGTCAAAGTCGTAACGGTTGCGGTCGCGCATTAGCTTTTGGAATTTTCCAAACTCACCCACAGCGGCACGAAGCTTTTCCATCTTTTCTTTTTCTTCCGCTATTTTGTCTGTACGTACATCACCTTTCTTAAATTCTTTGGTGGCGCGTTTTGCAATGTATTCATCCCTTGTCGGGAGATCAGTGATGTACTCGTCTATTTTTTGTGAAATAAATTCATAGGTCCATCCCTCACGTTTCATCGTGCTGAAAAGCGACTGCAAGTTTTTTATTTCGAAATACACATCGCCACGATAACGCTTTAGCAAATGATCTTTCGGAAACGCGTCGATGAGATCTTTAAACAATTCGATCCTTTCCAAATCGGAAATGGGGTCAAGTGAAGTCTTTTCAAACAGTGAAAGATTTTCCTGTATGACATCGTTGCAAAAAGCATGGAATGTGTAAATGTTTACCTTATACGCATCTGCGCCTATGAATGAGAGCAAGCGCTTGCGCATGGCAACAACGCCCGCATCTGTATAAGTAAGACACAGAATGTTTTCCGGTCGGGCATCTGTGTCCATCAATATTTTGGCAATTCGCGCACTTAAAATTTGGGTTTTGCCTGTGCCCGGTCCGGCGATCACCATTACCGGCCCTTCTATGTTATCTACTGCTAATTTCTGTTGCGGGTTGAGCTTATTGTATTCCTCAATAAACTTCATTTCGAGTTGTTCGCGAAAGCTTGACATTCTATAAAATTAACGCTCAAAAACGTAAAAAAATCAATGTGCATATTCTTTTAACGGGGTGCGAAAATTGTAGTTTTAACCTGCATAATTTTTTAAATGTCAGTATATTCTTTAAAATCAGTTCAAAAAATTCCCGCATCTGTAGAAGCGTTGTGGAATTTTTTTTCCGACCCCGAAAAACTGCCGGTTATTACGCCACCAAACCTTGGCTTTAAAATCATATCCCAACATCATGGCGATCATTTGTATGCGGGACAAATTATTGAATACATAGTAAAACCTGTTCTTAGCATTCCGCTATACTGGATGACAGAAATTACGCACGTAGAGCACCACAAATATTTTGTAGATGAGCAACGGCACGGACCATATAGTTTGTGGCACCATCAGCATTTTTTTGCCGCCGTAAAAGATGGTGTTGAAATGACCGATATTGTTCATTACAAAATGCCTTTTGGGGTTATTGGAAATTGGGCAAATGCTTTACTGGTTCAAAAGTCGCTTCGGCAAATTTTTACTTATCGCTACAAAAAAATAGAAGAGATATACGGCACATGGCCTTCACAGCAGATGTCAATCAGTTTTCGTAAAACGACAAAAAGTGCATAAATAATGAAAGATGGCTATTGACAAGACCTGGGCCGCCATATTATCTTTGTTTGTGGCCGAACCTTTTATGATTTCTTTGGTTATCTTCTTAGCTACAGTCGCCGACTAACAATTTATCTCCCTCTATTACAGCCGCTCCCTACACTTGTTTTTAATCAAACCCCATGTTTGCTCAATCAAAACAAAATCTTTTAAACCTTTAAACTGAGATTCCATGGCAACAAAAAAATCTGCCGCTAAGCCTGCCTATGGTTTTGGTTGGCTGCCCGATCTGCCGGATCAGAGGGACGTACTTTACTCTGCGCCTTTGACAATTATCCGGAAGCTGCCTGCAAAAGTAGACCTGCGCTCCAAATGTCCACCCGTTTATGACCAGGGACAATTGGGAAGCTGCACCGCAAATGCATTGGGCGGCGCATTTGAGTTTGGACAAATGAAGCAAAAGAAGAAAGACTTCATGCCATCCAGGTTGTTTATTTACTACAACGAAAGGGTGCTCAATAATTCCGTAAACTCAGATAGTGGGGCTTTCATCCGCGATGGTATTAAAACATTAAATAAGCAAGGCGTGTGCCCGGAAAAAGAATGGACATATGATGATGACAATTCACCCGGCGCAAAATTCTCTAAAAAGCCACCGGCCAAATGCTATACAGATGCAATGAAAAATCAGATAACCAGTTATCAAAGGCTGGTAAACACGAATCTTTTCCAATTGCAATCATGCTTGTCGGAAGGCTATCCTTTTGTTTTTGGTTTTACGGTGTATCAAAGCTTTATGAACATAGGAAAGGATGGAATGATGCCAATGCCTAAAACAACAGAAAGTGTATTGGGTGGCCACGCCGTAATGGCCGTAGGTTATGATGCAACAAAACAGGTTTTCATCATCAGGAACTCATGGAGTAAAACCTGGGCGGTAAAAGGCTATTTCTACATGCCATTCGCGTATATAACCGATGCCAACAAGGCGGATGACTTTTGGACAATAAGGATGGTGGAATAAAATTTTATTGAAATAATATAGCTGTCGTCAACCAGGAAGGTTGCTTAGTTGTAAAGTGTACACAAGTTGGGTACCACTAAATGTTGAAAAGTTTCCCTTTTTTAACCATTTAAACCTTAATGTAGGTACACAGATGGTCAAAAATCCGGTGAATTTAGTTTGGCCGGATTTTTTTATTGGTATTAGTCTAAAAAACACTCGTATGGCCGGTGAAAATATAGCTATGAACGTGAACGAAACCAAGACGATCACATTGCCTGGCGGCGGCACAACAGGTTATAGCTGGAGTTTTAAAGCAGTGCCGGATGGTGTGGTAAAAGTTTCATCAATGGCAAAAGCAGCATCGGCAGGCAGTAAAGGACCTGTCGGCGGAACAAACGACGATGTTTTTTCCATAACTGCAGTAGCAAAAGGCAGCGCCACTGTTACTTTCAAATTTGCAAGAAATTGGGAAGACAAGGAACCGAAGAAAACGAATATTTACCAGATAGAAGTTAAATAACTGGATAACTGAGTAACTGAATAACTGAGTGGTTGAGTAATCGAAATCAAGCACAAACCCAAGACATTGTGTTATTCAGTTATTACCCTATAGCTTTCACCCCTGGCTTCACATTCTTCTGGTAGTACTTGCAAACCGCTCTCAATCCGCATTCATCACATTTTGGGGTGCGGGCAACACAAATATATCTTCCATGCAAAATGAGCCAGTGATGGGCTATATGCACCAATTCTTTCGGAATGAATTCGAGTAATTGTTTTTCCGCAGCCAAAGGAGTGGTAGCATTCAGCGTCAATCCTATTCTTGCCGCTACGCGAAAAACGTGCGTATCCACCGCCATGTTTGGCTGATTGTCCACAACAGAAGTGATTACGTTCGCTGTTTTTCTCCCAACGCCGGGCAATTCCACCAATTCGTCGACGGTCATGGGAATTTCTCCATGAAATTTCTCCAACACCATTTTCGCCATTCCGATGAGATGCTTTGTTTTATTGTTGGGGTAAGAAATACTTCTGATCAGCGGAAACAGGTCATCAAAAGTGGCGTGGGACAAAGATTCTACATCCGGATATTCTTCAAAAATAGCCGGTGTCGTCAAGTTCACCCTTTTGTCCGTGCACTGAGCGGACAAAATAACAGCCACCAATAATTGATACGGATTATCATAGATCAGCTCCGTTTCAGCATTGGGTGCATGTTGCTTAAAATAATCAAGTACGAAGGCGTATCGTTCTTTGCGAGTCATGAAAGCAAGATAATTGAAAATTGAAAGTTGAAAGTTGAAAGTTGAAAATGGTAGGGGCGAATCGCATTCGCCCTACCGGCGTTAGTTGAGAGTTGAGAGTTATGTATTGCCTTTGCGCCCATTCTATTTAAACTTCGCGCCTTTGCGTGAAATCCTTTGTGTGAAAAGCAAAAAAAAAATCGCCATGACCTCACTTGTCACGGCGACTTTTTTACATTTTATTGCTAAAGAATCAGGCAGTTTCTGCCATAACTTCTTTCGCGTAAAGAAGCACATTCTCGACAGCTTCCTGGCGTGGAGAAACAGTGTCTACAACGATACCTTCCATACTTTCTTGCAAAGTGCGGAGAGTTTCCTGTAAAGACCAATCTTCAGATAACGCTTTTTCGATAGCTGCGGTGTGCTCTGGAGAAGTTTCTTTGTACAAATACAATAAAATGTCTTCAGGTGTAAAACTTTTCATTAGCAAACCATTTAAAGTCCAGTAATAAAATCTTCCGAAGTGTCCAGCTTCGGAAATTAGTCCGTGTTTAAAACGCCTTCAGGATAAAGTTATTGTCTTTTTTTCAATATTTTTTGGAAAATAGGAGCCTAACTCTTATGTATGAGCTATTTATTGATTATAAAAAGATCCTCGCTGTCGCGTTTCATGAAGTATTTCTCCCTCGCATACTTTTCCAGCGTGGCCGGATTTGCCTTAAGTTCCTCTAATTCTGCCTTGGTGAGGTCAATTTGCTCCTGGTAGTACAATTCACTCTTTTGCAGCTGTTTAAGTTCGTTTGGCTGGCGGAAATGGGTGGTGATAATATCCCTGTCGTCAAAAAAGATCATCCAAATGGCAAAACCAAGTACAGTAAGCGCATACTTATTTTTGATCCAGGATGGTATTTTGTTGAGCAGACCCATGAAAGTTTGAGATTTTCGTAAAAGTAATAAGTTTTAAGTTATGACTTATGAGTAATGAGTGATGAGTTTTGAGTTGTGGGTAAAAAGCAGTGAGTTTTAAGTTCTGGGTTTTCGGTTGTGGATAACAGAGTCGTCTAAAAAGAAATGAGTTTTAAGCCAGAGTGAACCCACTCAAAACTCAAAACTCATTTCTCAAAACTTATATCCTGATTATCTTCCGAATTTCAGCTTTTTGCCAGGGTAAATAGCAGTTTCAGCCAAAACTTCTTCGATTCTGATCAATTGATTGTATTTCGCCATACGGTCGGTACGGCTTGCAGAACCAGTTTTAATTTGACCGCAATTCAAAGCAACTGCAAGGTCAGCGATAGTTGTATCTTCAGTTTCACCGCTTCTGTGGCTCATGATGGTGTTGTAACCAGCATGCTGAGCAAGTGTAACCGCATTGATTGTTTCAGTAATGCTACCGATCTGGTTAACTTTTACCAGCAAACCGTTTGCGATTTTTTTATCGATACCTTGTTGAAGGCGCTCAACGTTTGTTACAAAAAGATCGTCACCAACAAGCTGGCATTTGCTACCAACAAGGTCAGTCAGCATTTTCCAACCGTTCCAATCGTCTTCTGCCATACCATCTTCGATTGATGCGATAGGGTAATCTTTCACCCATTTTTCCCAATATTTAGCCAGTTGCTCGCTGGTCATTTCTTTTCCATCAGATTTATGGAAAACGTATTTTTTCTTTTTAGCATCCCATAGTTCGCTGTTTGCAGCGTCCATAGCGATCATGATTTGTGAACCTGTTTTGTAACCTGCAGCCTGGATAGCTGTCAATACAGTTTCAATAGCTTCTTCATTGCTTTGGATGTTTGGAGCGAAACCACCTTCGTCACCTACGTTAGTGCTGTAACCTTTCTTTTTCAAAACGGTTTTCAAAGCGTGGAAAATTTCAACGCCCCAACGAAGGCCTTCGCTGAAATCAGGAGCACCAACAGGCATGATCATGAATTCCTGGAAGTCGATTTTGTTATCAGCGTGTGCACCACCGTTAAGGATGTTCATCATTGGCACAGGCAAAGTTTTTGCGTTTGTACCACCGATGTAACGGTAAAGAGGCAGACCAGCTTCCCCAGCACCTGCTTTTGCAACAGCCATACTAACCGCCAAAATAGCGTTAGCACCCAGTTTGCCTTTATTTGGAGTACCGTCAAGTTCAATCATTAGTTGGTCGATGCCAGCCTGATCGCTAACTTCTAAACCCAATAATTCGCTTGCGATTATATCGTTTACATTTTTTACAGCTTTCAATACACCTTTACCAACATATTTCTTTTTGTCGTTATCGCGTAATTCTACTGCTTCGTGAATACCAGTGCTGGCGCCACTTGGAACTGCGGCACGGCCAACTGCACCTTCGTCTGTAGTAACGTCAACTTCAACTGTAGGATTGCCGCGGCTATCCAATATCTGGCGGGCGTGAACTTCTGTAATGTAGCTCATAAGTAATGTCGTTTGAAATTTGAGATTTTAAAGAATGTTTACCATTTGATAAACTGCCTGCAAATCTATTGAACTTTTCGTGGAGTTTATTGAAGAAAATTCCGAAAACCTTATGAAATAACTATTAATTGTTAGGGTGGAGGGTGAGGATTGTTAGTTTTAATCGGCACATTTATCTCGTCCGTGATAAACATTGAAACATCCATACTTGTCCCGACATTCAATAAAGCCTGTTACTTTGAAAGATTTAATGTCAATGGTATCTACTACATGTTTCCCGTCTATATCATAATTTAATTTATGGTCTTGATAAAATGCCCAATGCCTGTCACTAGATATGCCTCCACTTTTGGGATATATTTTCAAGTTTTCGTAATCGTCTGACGGAACTTTATAATTTTTGTAATAGTAATATTTCCCATCGGTTGTCCAGCACTCATAATCCCCTTCTCCATAAACAAATTTAAAATTCTTTGGATCAACCATCGCCAATGGATAGGTAGTATAAAATACGTCGTGTCCATCTGTCGAATAATAATCGTTTATGACCTTAAACGTCAGCCCGTTCGAATTTCTTATAGTATCTTTTCCGTACCAGCCGAATCTTTTATCTCTTGCATAAAAGTCGTCTAATGCTTCAAACGTTTTTGCGTCAGCACCAATAATTTTTTCACCTTGATAAAATACGGAACTGTCGTCTTTAGCATAATCCTTGAACTTTAATATTTTAAATGTCCAAGGATCGACGTCAATTCTTTCTTTGTGCTGTCCGCTGCCTTCGTTCCAGTGTTCATAATAAACTGCGATACCCTCATTCTTGTAGCCTCTCGAGCAACTCAAAAAAGTCAAAATTATTGATCCAAATAAAAATTTTTGTGAGGTCTTCATAAAGAGGCGGCTAAGTTATAACGATACGAAACTTCAATAATCACCCAAGCACTAGGCGCTTTCAACTAACAGCTAGCCCTGCGCTTGCGTCAAACTTCTGAACACATCTTCCAAACTTTGACCACCGCTTTGAAGGGATGTGATGTTGAGATTATTTTGCAGCGCCAGTTCCAGCAATTGTTTCTTTGCTTCGTTAACGTCGGTTGCGGTTAACAGCCACTCGCTGGTATTTACTTTTGTAATTGTTTGAACGGCACTCAGGCGGCGCAGCCATTCATCTTCCAGCGACTCTTTAAAGCTTACACGAATGGAGTTGTCATTGTTTTGTTTGCGCAGATTTTGAACGCTGTCGTCCGCAATCAGTTTGCCCTTATTGATGATGATAACACGATCGCAAATGGCTTCCACCTCCTGTAATATATGTGAAGAGAAAATAACGGTTTTGTTTGCGCCCAACTGTTTGATCACCTCTCTTATTTCGATGATCTGGTTTGGGTCAAGACCGGTGGTAGGCTCGTCGAGGATCAGGACTTCCGGATCGTGTAGCAGAGCAGCAGCAAGTCCCACACGCTGTTTGTATCCTTTGGAAAGTTGCCCGATTTTCTTATTGCTTTCCGGCGTTAAACCTACCGTAACAATGGCCTTTTCGATGGCTTCTTTTTTATTCGAAACCTGGTGTACCCCAGCGGTGAAGTCAAGGTATTCCCTTACATACATATCGTAGTACAAAGGATTCGCCTCCGGCAAATAGCCTATTTTCTTTTTAACTTCCAGGGGATGCTCGCGAACGTCAATATTGCTAACAGTTACTTTGCCGGCATCAGCCTGCAAGTATCCGGTAATGATTTTCATTGTGGTGGATTTTCCCGCACCGTTAGGGCCAAGAAAACCAACTATTTCACCCTTGTTCAATGAAAAGGAAATCTCATTAACCGCTTTCTGCTCGCCATATTTTTTAACCAGTCCGCTAACCTGAATTGACATTGGAAGGAAGTATTTGCCGCAAAATACGGAATTAGTTGAAAGTGGAGAGTGGAGAGTGGAAAGTTGAAAATAGTAGGGGCGAATTGCATTCGCCCAGCAATAGTTGAGAGTTGAGAATGGAGAGTGGAAAGTTGAGAATGGAGAGCTAAGGGTTGTTTAAAGGTTGCAAGTAGCAGTTACTTACAACCTTTAAACAACTCTCAACTCTCCACTTTCAATTCTCAACTATACTAAGATTGATCATATTCGTACAATGGATCAATATGTGTACCTGCCGCCATTTCAAAAACGGGTTTAATAATACCGTCTTTAAGACCGTACACCCAGCCATGCAAATGAGGAGCCTGTCTTTCGGCCCAGGCTTTTTGAATGATGGATGTTTTTGCAAGATTCATTACCTGCTCTTGTACGTTCAACTCCGTCAATCTGTCCAGGCGTGACTCCTCATCTTTGATGGTATTAAGCTCGTCTTTATGAAGCCTGTACACATCTTTAATATTACGGAGCCACATGTTCAACACTTGTTTGTAATCAGTGTTGGTAGTCGCTGCCTTTACACCACCACAACCGTAATGACCACAAACAATCACGTGTCTTACTTTCAAATGTACCACTGCATATTCCAAAACAGACAATAAGTTTACGTCTGTGTTGATTACGAGGTTCGCAATATTGCGGTGCACAAATATTTCCCCGGGCTGAGTTCCGGTGATTTCATTTGCCGGTACGCGGCTGTCACTACAACCGATCCACAAAAATTCTGGTGTTTGCAAATGTGCTAACCTGTCAAAAAACTCAGGATCTGCTTCTACTTTCTCCGCTGCCCAACCTTTGTTCTCTAGCAATAATTTTTCGTAAGCTTTCATATTTCTAATTCTGTTTTTTTTGGTTTGCTATGTTAAAGTTAAACATTGCAAACAGGTTTTGTTACCCGAAAGTTTAAAATGATTGATTTAAGTGGGAATTAAGAATTAGGAATTAAGGATTAAGAATTGTTTCCGTGCGACAGTCAATCATGAAACGAACTTCACGAAACGTGGATGAGTCATAGCGATATTTTCCCATGGTCACAAAGCTTAAGTTGAATCAAGAATACCACGCCTGAAGAATTCTTAATTCCTAATTCTTAATTGATTCTAATGCGCTAACACTGTTTCTCTCGACACAAACACTGTTGTCTGGACCGGCTCAAAACCTTGTGTTTTATGCTGGCTTCTTTTTAATTCAACTCTTATATTTTTCAATTTCGCATGCTTCATAAAGTCTTCAATTACCTCAATGATTTCTTTATCGATAAAATCCGCTCTTGTAGCGTCGATTAATACGAAAGAGTTTTCAGGAACCAATTCCAGCTTGTTTTTAATGATCGGCTTGTTAAGGAAAGAAACATCTTTTCTAAGGCGGAAGAGATATTTGTTGTCGTCATTCACCACGAAAACCGCCGACTTGAAATTGCTTCTTAAAACAAACACAAAGCCTACCAGACAACCTACAAGAATGCCGATCAAAAGATCTGTCAGCAAGATTGCACCGATAGTGATAACAAATGGCAAAAACTGATCCCAGCCTTTTTGGAAAAGCGCTTTGAATATTGACGGCTTTGCCAACTTGAAACCCGTATACACCAGAACACCAGCCAGAGCAGGTAAAGGAATTTTGTTCAAAATAGCAGGTATGAACGCAACACACAACAACAGCAACAAACCGTGCATAATAGTGGCAAGTTTTGTCTTACCCCCTGCATTGACGTTTGCCGACGAACGCACAATTACAGAAGTAACGGGTAGACCGCCCAACAGGCCCGATACGATATTGCCTAGTCCTTGTGCTTTTAGTTCTCTATTGGGCGGCGACACCCTCTTCAATGGATCTACTTTATCCGTCGCTTCAAGATTTAGTAAGGTTTCAAGACTTGCCACGATAGCCAGGGTAGCAGCGGTTTTCCATACTTCAAAACTGCCCAGGTAAGAAAAGTTTGGAAAAGAGAAGAATGAAAAAAACGCCTCTGCGCTTGCTGCCACCGGAATGTTTACAAGGTGCTTATTGCTTAAAGCGTATGCCGGAGAATATTTGATGAACAGCTCGTTGATAGCGGTTCCCACAAGTACAACAATCAACGCCGAAGGAATCAATTTCAGCGCTTTCGATTTTTTTGCCAACACATTGTCCCACACAATCTGAATCAATAGCGACAGAACACCAATTCCCAAAGCAACTGGCAAAAACCATTTAGACGACATGATGATTTCAGAAAAAGTGTTTTTACCATCTGCCTGTTTAAATGCTTCGTCACCCTCGAAGTCTGCGTGGTAGCCAACCAGGTGAGGAATTTGCTTTAGGATAAGAATGATACCGATAGCAGCAAGCATCCCTTTAATTACAGAAGACGGAATATAATCTCCCAGAAAACCTGCTTTTAAAAAGCCGAATAATAACTGGAATAAACCGGCGATAACCACAGAAACAAGAAATACATCAAAGGCCGGTAATTTACCAATGGCTGCAGCCACAATTGCCGTCAGGCCTGCTGCCGGTCCGCTCACGCTAAGTTGTGATCCGCTGAAAATACCAACCACAATACCACCGGCAATGCCGGCAATGATGCCTGAAAATAATGGAGCATTGGAGCCTAATGCAATTCCCAAACACAATGGCAACGCTACCAAAAAGATCACAATAGAGGACGCAAAATCCGAAGGAAAAAAGCTGAAAATACTTTTTTTCGAAGTCATAATAAACGGGTTAAAATAGTAAAGTATGTATGTGTATATGCAGCCGGATAACCCCTCACTGATTGGCATCAGAAGTAAGCACACCCATGAATAATGAACCACGTTTTAAGCAATTGAATACGGCAGCCGATAGTATTTGCATCGGCGATCCGTACAGACAATGCAATGCATTGTCTCTACTGTACCATTTTCAATAGCAGGCAAACATGCGCAATCAGTAAAGAGATTGATTCGGTAAGATGATGGAAGAGACTAAGCTAAATCGGGAGGTTGTGCGTGTAGTTGAGCGTAATTTTTTCCGATATAAAAAAGATAAAGATGTCCGTGATGGGACTGATTTGATTCGGTATTTGTATTAACTACAAAATGACTTTCGTGAAGATATTCCTCATTCATGCTGTTGGAGATAGAGGACTGGTGAGACTTTTCTTCTTCAGTGTTGGGTAAGGGACGATCTGCTTTTTTAGTAGTTTGGTTAGCGCCGGACCCTTGCGCAATCTTTGACTTCACCGCCATTTTGGTGCTGTAAAGGAAAGAGTTGCTCACCGTAAGAAAACTAAGAACGAGCAGCATGAACACCGCCGAAACAATGTTTCGCGTATTCCATAATTGTATGTGTTTCCTTCTGCTCATTATATCTTTGGCCTACAAAAATAGGGGATTATTAAACTTTTTAAAAGTTATAGCTATATTAATTATTCAAGACTGCGGTTAATAAAGTCTATCACAGGTTTTAACGTACTAAATGCATCGCCCAGTTTTTTTACCAATGCTTTGGAAGTGATATCGTTATCTGCAACGTTGTGCAAACCCACAAGGCTTTTAAGTTTCAGATATTCCGCTGCAGGATTGTCCTTGTCATAGTCACGTGGCACTTTGGAGAGAGTGTACTCCGCATCGCGGCTGAGGTCAGTGTATACGCTTTTGAACTTTTTGCTTTGCACAATGCCTTTGAATTCATCCCAGCAGTAATCAATTTCCTGGCGAACTTTTTTTAGGTCCGCCGGCTGAGGCATCCACAAACCGCCGCCAACAAAACTTCTGCCCGGCTCGCAATGAAAGTAATAACCTGCGTAAAGCGATTTTTTTCCGCCCTTCACGATATAAGCGCCCATATTGGTTTTATAGGGCGTCTTGTCCTTAGAGAACCTGATATCCCTGTTAATACGGAAAGTACAATCTTTTGGCTTGAGCAATGAAATCTCCTCGTCATCTTTGCCTAGCATAACAATCAATTGTGCCACCAGGTTTTCAAAATCCTGTTTTGCCTCATCATACAAAGCACGATTTTTATCAAACCATTCCTTGTTATTGTTCTTCTGTAGTTTGTTCAAAAAAGTCAAGGTGTTCGCGTGCAGCATGTATCAAATTTGGCATTGAAGTTAATTTGAAAATTTGAAAAAGAGAGAACGCAGATTTTCATGATTGTCATGATAAGTGAAGATTCTAAAAAAGCAAAACATAATTATTTGAAAAGGTCAAGATAGAGATGAAAAATTTAGCGTTCAATAATCTCAAAAAACTTTAATAAGGGTGAAGAAAAAAAATGGAAGACTCATTAGCCTTCCATCTTAAAAAAATCTTGACAATCATGAGGATCAGCGTTCGTTCTATATCCTTGCCCAATTTTCACCACTCTTAATCCTGTACAGCGTCATTTCGGTAACACCATATTTATCGGCAAGTTGCTTAATGGTAAGCTTTCTGTTTTTACTGGCAAGAATAGTTTTAATACTTCTTACCTGTGTAGCGTTTAGTTTAAGGCCGTTGGTTCTGTTTGCCTGTACCTTTTTATAGGCAAGCTTCGCAGGGCTCTTTTGCTGGTGCTCTATCATTTCATCAAGAGTGGCCCAGGCAAGATTTTTAATGGAGTTATCGGTTTTGTTATGGTTCACATGTATCACATATTTATGCTTCGGCGAAGGCTTCTTCATAAAAAGCTTTGCAAGTTCCCTGTGCACATACAATGTACCATTACTATCCGGTCGGTGTAAATTAAGTGTCTTGTACCCTGTTGTTAAGGAGCCGGTAAGTATCTTACCATCTTCCTGCAACTTGTCTGTATAGCTGGCAATGCGGCCGTGAGAGGAAAGCGCATATTTTCTACGCAGCAATTTCCAGCCCGTAAACTGTAGGGGCTTCCATTCCTCTCCGGAAAGTAACTTAATCATCTCCGAGGTTTTTTTAAGTTAAAAAATGACAACAAAATTGAGAAATGTAGAATTTATTTAGTTGTCAAAAGGGTCAAAAACTCATCTTCGGTGATTATATGAACAGAGGGTATCTTCTTAGCCTTTTCCAATTTTGATCCGGCGTCCTCGCCAACGACCAAATAATTCAGCTTGCTGCTTACTCCACCCAGGATTTTGCCACCGTTCTTTTCAACCATTTCTTCCGCTTCGCTTCGTTTCAACTTAATTAACGTTCCTGTAAACAAAAAGGTTTGCGAATTAAGGTTGCCTTCAATAATTTCTTTCTTTTTTGTGTTGTGTAAGTTAACACCTGCCTGTTCCAGCTCATGGAGCATCTTAAGGTTATCTTCATTGTGAAAGAAATGATATATACTGGTAGCAACTTTTATTCCCACGTCCTCCATTTGTTGCAGGTCTTCGATAGATTTTTCCTGTAGTGCAGGTAAATAGGTGGAATGCATTGCCAACGCCTTGGCAGTAGTTTCACCAACATACCGTATACCCAAGGCGGTTATAAGACGGTGCAGTGGTTGTGTTTTGGATGTTTCTATCGCCGATTGAAGATTGGTAATGGATTTTTCGCCAAAGCCTTCCATTTCCCTTATTTTATCAAAAGGCAAATTATAAATCGAAGGAATGTCTTTTAAGAAGCCCAGTTCATAAAACTTACGAACATTCGAATCTCCAAGGCTTCTGATATCCATCGCATCCTTACTTACAAAATGTATGATTCTTTCCACAACTTGTGCCGGGCATTCAATATTTATACAGCGCCAAACCGCTTCGCCCTCCTCTTTGGTAAGTGCCGAATGGCAAACAGGACAGGTTTTTGGGAAATGAATCGTTTTTTCGTCGCCCTTACGCAGCTCTGCCAGCGACTTTACAATTTGTGGAATTACATCACCAGCCCTTTCAATAAGAACACTATCGTCTATTTTAAGGTCCTTATCTTTTATATACTCTTCATTATGGATAGAGATGCTGGAAACAGTAACACCACCAATAGCAACAGGATCCAGCTTGGCAACGGGCGTGACCGCACCTGTTCTGCCCACCTGGAACTCAACGCCACGAAGCTTTGTCGTTGCTTGCCGTGCCTTAAATTTAAAAGCGATGGCCCAACGCGGGTGATGCGTAGTCATGCCCAATTTTTCCTGCAGGTCAATGTCATTCACCTTTATCACCATACCATCCACTTCATAAGGCAGATCATCACGCTTACTTTCAAACTCATGGCAATAATCTATCACGCCTTGAATGCCTTTAAATATCTTTTTTTCTTTGTTTGGGCTTCTAAAACCAAGATTCCAAAGCATTTCAAGCGAACCGCTATGTGTATTTAAAGGATCATTTTTTTCGTTGTGCTCCTTGCTTCTGATATAATAACTAACATTATATAGAAAGGCTTCAAGTTTTCTTCTTCTCACTTCACCCGGATCTTTAATGCGTAGTGAGCCCGCAGCAGCATTGCGAGGGTTGGCCAGGGGAGGCAAACCATTCTCTGCAAGCTGATCATTGTATGTTTTGAAGTTGGCTTTCGTGAGCATCACCTCGCCACGGATCTCAATTTGCTGAATATCGTATTCGGAAAAACGTGCTGCCAGGGGAACCGATTTGATCTGCTTAATATTGGTCGTAATGTCATCACCGGCCACTCCATCACCGCGGGTGGCGCCACGTAGGAGCAGGTCATTTTCGTAAATAAGAGAAATACTGGCACCGTCGAACTTAGGCTCCACGCAATATTCAATCAACTCTGTTTTGCCCAATTCCCTTGCCTTGCGGTCCCAATCCAGCAAGTCATCTGCATTATAGGAATTCTCCAAAGAAAGCATGGGAACTAGGTGCTGTACTGTTGGAAAGTCTTTTGTAAGACCTTTTGCTACTCGTTGCGTAGGCGAATCTGGAGTGATAAGCGATGGCGCTTTTGTCTCGATTTCTTCCAGCGCTTTATACAATTGGTCGTATTCATAGTCTGCAACCAATGGATCATTGGCAATATAATATCTGTACTCATGAAAGCGTAAAACGTTTCTTAACTGCTCAATATTCTTTGCTGTAATGGATTGCAGATGTTGCAACAAGTCTTTAGTTGCCTGTTGAAGACTCTTGGTTTGTTCGTTGGTATACATAGTCTAAAAATGCTGGCCGTAAAAATAGTTGTTTGTTGATAGTTGTTAGTTCACAGCTCAAATTATTTAACAACCAAAAAAACGAATAAGTGGTTTAAATTTATGCCTGGTTCTATCAACTAACAACCATCAACGAACAACCTCCATGCGCATACACTACATACAACACGTTCCTTTCGAAGAAATTGGTTATGTACAAGAATGGATGAGTGCAAACAATATTGAAGTTTCTGCCACGAGAATCTGGGAATCGGCCACGTTTCCTTCCCTGGGAGACTTTGATGGGTTGGTGGTGATGGGTGGACCGATGGGCGTATATGAAGAAGAATTATACGAATGGCTGGCGGCAGAAAAAACTTTCATCAAATACGCCATAGGTGCCGGCAAAAAAGTGTTGGGCATTTGCCTCGGCTCACAATTAATAGCCTCGGTGTTGGGGGCAAATGTTTATCCAAATAGTGAAAAGGAAATCGGCTGGTTTGAAGTTTCAGTAAAACCGGGACTGGATATTTGGATGGGAAAGGATGTGGAAACAGCATTTACAACCTTCCACTGGCATGGAGATACCTTCGATTTGCCCGAGGGAGGCGTTAATCACATAACTTCAGCTGCCTGCCAAAACCAATTTTTTACTTATGAGGAAAATGTAGCGGCTATTCAGTTTCATCCCGAAGCCACTCCGGAAACAGTTGCTTCGATGGTTGAAAACTGCCCGGAAGACCTGAATCCGGACAAATTTGTGCAATCAGCAGCAGAAATTCAGCAAAAATCCACGGAAAATAATTTTTCCGCCGGCCATCAATTTCTCGCCCAAGTCCTGAACAGGCTATTTTTGCAGGAATAGAAGCCCGATTCTACTGGTTTTTACAGGATCATTATTTTTTATTGCAAAAATGTTTATTGAAAATCAATCTGTTGCAAACCTATCTGTGAAAATAATTTCTAAAATGCTTTGAAAAATGACCTCATTGTGGCTACCTTTGCAGCCATTTTAAATAATTCGGTGGGATAGCGCCGATAAAAATTTTCAAAACAATGAGTCATTTACATTTCACAACCAAACATGCGAACGAGGCTACTGTACAACGCAATTGGTTCGTTGTAGACGGTACTAATCAAACCGTTGGTCGTATGTGCGCTAGAATTGCTGCGGTATTGCGCGGTAAAAACAAAGCGTATTACACTCCTCACGTTGACTGTGGTGATTACGTAATCATCATCAACGCTGATAAAGTTGTTTTCACAGGTAACAAACTGGAAGACAAAACGTACATCAACTTTAGTGGTTACCCAGGTGGTAAAAAAGAAGAAACAGCGAAAAACCTGTTGAAACGTCGTCCTGATGCGCTTCTTGAAAGAGCGGTAAAAGGCATGTTGCCTAAAAACCGTTTGGGCCGCAAAATGGTGAAAAAATTATTTGTGTACGCTGGTGATCAACATCCACACACTGCACAACAACCTAAAGAATTGAAATTCTAATCTCAATTCAAACTAAATTTTAAATTTTCAAATTTCCCATAAATGGAAAAGCAAAAAATCGGATTAGGTCGTCGTAAAGAAGCTGTGACACGCGTATTCCTTAGCAAAGGCGAAGGCAAGATCATAGTTAACGATAAAGACTATAAAGTATATTTTCCTTTGGTTTACCTGCAAAACCAGGTAGAACTTCCTTTTAAAACTATCGAAGCTGCTGATAAATTTGATGTTAAAATCAACGCAACTGGTGGTGGTGTTAAAGGTCAGGCAGAAGCAGCAAAACTGGGTATCGCCCGCGCTTTGCTCGAAGTAAACCCTGAATACCGTCCTGCTTTGAAAGCTGCTGGTTTATTGAAACGTGACCCTCGTGGTGTTGAACGTAAAAAACCAGGTCGTAAAAAAGCACGTCGTAGCTACCAATTCAGCAAACGTTAATATTCAATGTGTCAATTTGAAAATGTGGCAATGTAAAAATGAAGTACTCCTTCATCTTTACCACGAAGCCAAAAGAATCGTAAACCACATTTTCAAATTTTCCAAATTTTCAAATTTTCAAATTATATAAATACAATGGAAAATAATACTTCCTTACAGCAGCAACTTCTTGATGCAGGCGTACACTTCGGTCACCTGAAAAAGAAGTGGAATCCAAAGATGTTGCCTTACATCTTTGCTGAAAAGAAAGGTATTCACATCATTGATCTTAATAAAACAACTGAAGCCCTTCAGGAAGCAGCAGCAGCAATGAAACAAATTGCACGCAGCGGCAAAAAGATCATGTTCGTAGGTACAAAAAAGCAAGCGAAAGAAATCGTTACAGAATGCGCTAAGAAAATCAACATGCCATTCGTAACTGAGCGTTGGTTAGGTGGTATGCTTACAAACTTCAACACTGTTCGTAAGAGCGTTAAGAAAATGCAGAGCATTGAGAAAATGTTGAACGACGGTACTTTGGACAGCATCACTAAAAAAGAGCGTTTGACTTTAACTCGCGATAAAGAAAAAATGGAAAAGGTATTAGGTGGTATCGCTCAATTGGGCCGTGTACCAGCTGCTTTGTTCATCATCGATATCGGACACGAGCACATCGCTCTGGCTGAAGCAAAACGCCTTGGCATCACTACATTTGGTATGGTAGATACAAACTGCGATCCAAATAAAGTTGACTTCGCTATTCCTTCAAACGACGATGCTACTAAATCTATCGCAATCATCTCTAACTACATCGCTGCTGCTATCGCAGAAGGTCTTGCTGAAAGACAAGCTGCTAAAGACGAAGATGTTGAAGAAGTAGATAACGAAGCAGAAAGAAAAGCTGCTCGTTTGCAAGCTGAAGCAGAAGCAGAAAGCGGCCGTGGTGGTCGTGGTAAAGGTGGTCCTGGTGCTGGCGGCGGACAACAAAAACGTCGTGTTCCAGGTGGCGCTAGCCGCAGAACAGGTGGCCCTGCAGGAAGATAATTCCGCACCGTACTTGCCCCAATAATACAAAAGTTACAGGTGTTTGTTTTTCGCAAACACCTGCTACTATAAAATTAAATAAGTGTGTTACCCAGCCGAAGTACGTTGATCGTCTTTTGTTGCGTCGCACACTTATACTTTAGTTCATTGAGGAGCTTTTAAGGATTAATTAATTGAGAATGTCGCTTTGTAATCCAACAAATGCACAACTTGCACCTGGATTTACAAACCGCATTTTAAATTTTCAAATTATCACATTTTCAAATTAATAAGTTATGTCAACTGCAACAATTACAGCTGCTGATATTAATAAACTGCGCCAGGCAACAGGTGCTGGTATGATGGATTGTCGTAAAGCTTTAACAGAATCTAACGGTGATTTTGAAGCTGCTATCGACTGGTTGCGTAAGAAAGGTGCTAAAGTTGCTGCTCTGCGTGGCGACCGCGAAGCAAAAGAAGGTGTTGTTCTTGCAAAAACAACTGCAGACAACAAAACAGGTATCGCTCTTTGCGTAAGCTGCGAAACTGACTTCGTTAGTAAAAATGCTGACTTCGTAGCATTCGCTCAAAGCATCATGGATGCTGCGATCGAAAACAACGTAAAGTCTGTTGACGAGTTGAACAACGTAACTATCGGCGGTGCTAAAATTGCTGATATGGTAAACGATAAATTGGCTAGTATCGGTGAAAAAATCGGTATCTCTAAATTCGAAAGAATTGACGCTGATTTCGTATCTGCTTACATCCACGGTGCAAACCGTCTTTCTGTATTGGTTGGTATGAACAAAGAAGCTGCTGAAGCTGGTAAAGACGTAGCAATGCAAATCGCTGCGATGAACCCTGTAGCAGTTGATCCGGATGCAGTACCTGCTGATGTAGTAGAAAGAGAAAAAGCAATCATTACAGAACAAGTTGCTGCTGATCCTAAAATGGCCGGCAAACCATCTGAAATGATCAACAAAATCGCTGAAGGTAAATTGAACGCATACTTCAAAGAAAGCACATTGCTTGCTCAACCATTCGTAAAAGATGGTGGTAAAAGCGTTAGCGAATATTTGAAAAGTGTTGACAGCAACCTGAAAGTTATTTCTTTCAAACGCGTAGCTCTTGGCTAATTCCAATCGCGAACACGATATAAAAAAAGTCCCGCAAATTTGCGGGATTTTTTATGCAAATAACTGAATGACTGATTAACTGAATAACTGAGTGGTTTGAACGTCAGACAGTGAGATTGAGTGTAAGCTTTTCCCGCTCTGCAAGGCTTGTAGCCTTGCAGCACTATTCTATCGCCTTTGACGATAACAGTATTGCCAGAGGCAATAAAATAAAACTGCAAGGCTACAAGCCTTGCAGAGCGATAGATTACTGAATAACTGAGTGCCTTGCATCCAATCTTGCATTTCAACATTCAGCCACTCAGTTATTCAGTCATTCAGTCAATCAGTTATTGCTTCCTCCCCAGCCATAGCAGGCTGTTAATAATAAGCCTATTCTGGATTTCATTTCCAAAAGTGGAAGAAAGTTCTTTGTTCGTGCCGCCATCATAGTCCATATCGTTGTGGCCCATGTTCATGTACACCATTTTGTATTTCCTGTTCGTCCACACAATAGGATAATAGCCGCTGTGCCATATTTCATGAGGCTTTGGGCCTGTGCCTAAAGGAAAGCTGCTACTATCAATGGCAATCAAAATATCGATGTCGGGATTTTGTTTCAAATCATTTGACCATCGGTACCATTCATTCGGCTGGGCAGTAAACACAGCGGGTATGCCTTTCATTACAGGGTGTTTCTTGTCTTCAACACGAACAATGGCAGAGGTGGGGTGCCATGTATTGCTTACATAAGAACCCGAACCAAGAAATTCATTGTGGTACCAGTCCCAGTTTTGCGGGAATGCAGATGGTGTCAACGCAAATGCTGAGAAATGAAAGCCCATCCACGCGCCTCCATTTTTCATATATTTTTCAAATGCCACTCTTTCCGTAGAATCATCAGGTCGCGTATCCAGGAAAAGGACAACATTGTATTTGGCCAATACAGTGTCATTTAATTTGGTCCAGTCATTTGTAGAGTCATATGTAAACCCATACTTTGCTGCCATTGAAGGAAACCATTTGTTGGCTTCATGCACAAAGCTGATGTGTGCGAGGTCACTCTTGGCGGTATAAAAAGCAATGACTTTGAATGAGGATTTCTTTTGCGCAAGGCATATGGTGACAAAGAGCAACAATAAAACGGCTCCAATCGCTTTCGAAAAATGTTTGTTCATTGGGTTGTGTTAAGTGAAAGAAAGTTAGAACTTTTAAGTTGTTCGTTAATAGTTGTTCGTTGTTAGTCTTTGTGTTTTGCGTTCGTCATTTCTACGTCAACTCGAAAAAGCGAACAACCGTCAACTAACAACTATCAACCATCAATAAGAACTAACAACAATCAACTATTCTCCCATAAAATACTATTTTCGCAAAATGCAACCTAAATACAAACGAGTTCTACTCAAACTCTCCGGCGAATCTTTGATGGGCGACAAAAGTTTTGGATTAGATCCCGCAATGCTTTCTGCATATGCAAGAGAAATTAAGACAATAACAGATATTGGTGTGGAGGTAGCACTTGTGATAGGTGGAGGCAACATTTATCGTGGGATGAATGAGGCCGAAACCGGTATTGAAAGGGCGCATGGCGACTACATGGGTATGCTTGCGACCGTAATAAACGGAATGGCGGTGCAGGCTGCATTGGAAAAAGAGGGTATTTATACGCGTTTGCAAAGCGCTATAAAAATGGAACAGATCGCTGAACCATACATTCGCAGAAGAGCGATGAGACACCTGGAAAAGCACAGGGTGGTAATTTTTGGTGCCGGTACCGGTAACCCATATTTCACCACAGATACGGCCGGATCTCTTCGCGCCATCGAAATCAAAGCGGACGTGATTTTAAAGGGCACCCGCGTGGATGGCATCTATACTGCTGATCCTGAGAAGGTTAAGGATGCGCAAAAATTTGAAACCATCACTTTTGCTGAGTGCATAGCGAAGAATTTGAAGGTTATGGACATGACCGCTTTCACATTGTGCATGGAAAATTCACTGCCAATCATCGTTTTCGACATCAATAAACCTGGAAATTTATTGAAAGTCGTAATGGGTGAAAAAGTAGGAACACTTGTAAAAGATTAAAGAAATAGTCCATATCACTTGCTAATATGCAAGCTGAGCGTTATTTTTACGGATACTAAAAACCACCTTAAGGTGGTTTTTTTGTACACCGTACCCCAAATCCTTTGAAAGATCGAATTCAATTTTTTATGCCCAAACGGTATTTAAAATTCCCGTGAGTATGAACACTATGTTACAAATGTTACTTACCATTCATCTTTCATTAGGATTATTGGAAATGATTTTTTTCCAATTCTGCGCCGTGCTACTCGGCTTTTGCATCCATTTCTTTATTGTTTCGAGACGAAATAATGTTCTACCTAAAAAGAACAAATCTCCGTATGCCATTTCAGAGGCAGACGAATGGAAACTGAAGTATTTCGATGAATCGGAGAAACAAGAAAAAAAATACCAGGATTTGACGGATAGGCTTGAAACCACTGCCAGAGAACTGGAGAATACAGAAATGGAGCTTGAAACTACCCAGCTCGAAAATCTGAAACTTCATAAAGAGCAAATAAGATTGCAATCTGCTGAACTGGCTGCGGCTCAGCTCGCGGAAACTGTTGAGATGCTCAAACTGAAAGATGTTGAAATTGCACAGTTGAAGGATCAGATGGAAAAGCTCCGTAAAAGGAAAGCAAAATCTGCCGGCGAGCCAGAGGCTGAAGGTGCTATGAAAGTAAGCGCCAGCACCATTAACCTGGATACACTGCAGGTGAAACTGGAATCGCTTCACAATGAAAATCAGCAGCTGCTGCAATTAGTGGCGGATAAAGAAACCAAGCTTCACGCCTTTAATTTTCAGCGCCAGCAGCTGATGAGAAAAATAACGTTACTCGAAGATCTTAATAATGACATTCGTCAATTGGGAGATCCGTCTTCCGCGCTGCACGAAGAGACTACAACGCCTTAGGGTTTGAATAAAAGGAAACTACTTGCTTAGTAGAGAGCTCAGGTTTATCCCTGAGCTTTTCTTTTTTTATCCAAAGGAGTGCAAATAACTGAATAACTGAATGACTGAATAACTGAGTTGTTCAATTTCAAGTTTGCATTTCGATTTTCAGCCACTCAGTTATTCAGTTACTCATTTATTCAGTCACTAGAAGTTTCCGCTCTGCAAGGGTTGTAGCCTTACGGCACTATTCTATCGTCTTTGATGATAAGAGTATTTGCCAGAGGCAATAAAATAAAACTGCAAGGCTACAAGCCTTGCAGAGCGATAAAGTGCAAAACTGAACTTAAGCTTTCAGTTATTCAGTTACTCAGTTATTCAGTCACTAAAATCCCAGCCTGAAGCTTCCAAATACTCCAAATCTTTCAATATGATTTTCCGGCAATGGTGTTGGCAATACTCGCCAAACAAGATCAAGACGGAAGAATTTAAAAATGTTATCTACACCGGTCCCAACCTCGAGATATGTTTTGCCGCCGAGATTTTGAAAAGTATTGTAACTGTTGTTAAAGTTCAGATCATAGTTTTCTTTGCTCAGGTTACCATTGATCATTTTAAAATTGTAGAACTGTCTGAACTTAAGTCTGCGTGTTAATGGAATAAATCTGAATAGTCCGTTACCAAAGTTGTGCTCGAATATCATACCGACATAACGGTCCGTGATGTATTGGAAACGGTTCATTAAGCTGAACGCAAATTTATTGTAATAGTAAATTTCATTTCCGGGCACTACATCCAGCAACATATAAGGCAGTGTGCCGTAAGTTCTACCACCAAAGAAGTTATAATAGATGCTTCCGTAAGGTGGAATTTTTATATAGTCATAAACACTTCCAAACAATTTGTGGTAGTCATAGTTGCTACCAAAAACGCCTGACATGCCTTTTGAATATTTAAACTCAATGATAGGGTAAGGGCTTCCCATGCTTACACGGTAGAAATGGCTCTCAAGGAATTTTTCAAGATAAGCAAAGCGGAACATGATGGATGCTTCAAAATTGTTCAGCGAATTTCCTGAGCCGTCATCGTACAAGCTTTTTGGCGGAAGGTTTTGAACAGGATCGAACTTTTTGCGTATGAGTGTTGGTGTTATAGAAAAACCGCTCGTCCATTCTTTGAACATCTCGAGCCTGTATTCCTCCACTTTCATGAACTTAAGTGGAACGCCAGGTTTGCGAATTGCAATGGCAAAAATGTTATCCGGGCTGATTTCTCCGTAGTTGATCTGGCCGTTTTCAAGATCTTTTGTGTATGAACCGTAAACACTCAATCGGGGATTGCGTTTGAAAATATACATGGCATCGGCCTTGTACTTGAACTGATGATCTGACCAGCCATAAGCAAGATAACCATGGAGTAAAAGATTTTTGTTGAAGCCATAGTTCGTGCTGATATCAAAACGCGTGCGGAAGCCTTCAAGGCTGTTGTATGTAAACCAGTTATACCACGGCCCGATATCCCAGTTGCCAATGCTTTTATAACCGGTGGCAAGGAATGAAATGGTGTTAGTATACTTTTGGAACAGCGGCATTTTCTGCAGCGTATCGATCATTGAGTAGATCGCCTTTTCGTTCTTATTCAATTCCTCATGCCTGTTGGCTTTCCAGAATGAATCGGCCTGGTCACGGGCGTCAGGCTCTATCACCACTTCCTGCTTTATCTTATTATGATTGATCGCATCAGTAATCGTCGGCAAATCAAATTGCGGATTTCGATAGGTCGTTGTTTTTCTTCCGATAACGCCAAACCTTGTTTTGCCAATAGGCGCAATGTCTACTACAAATTTGTCTTTTGCAATAAACCAGGAAGAATCGTTGACCATGGAATATTCCTGGATAAGACTCAGCTTTTCAACAAAGTTGATGTTGGCATCTTTCGATAAAAACAAATTCATTTTTTGAATCGCGAACGTAGTGTCATGTACCCAGCAATCTCCTTCGAAAGTATTTTCCCCACGACGCTTCGGTGCGAATGAAAGGTGAATCAATCTACGTTTGTTTACATATTGCGTATCCAAAACCCTGTACCGGTAGTAGGCGTCGCCGTTATCTGATAAAGGGCTTACAAATTGTTTGTCGAAAACCGGGATGAAGTTTGCGTAGATATTTACATTCTGATCGGTACCGCCCAGAAACTTCGTAATGCTTTCATTTTTTACACCCAGCGTTTTGCTTGCTTTAATGATCTCACGGCTTTTGAAAGGGCTTTTTTGAGCGTAGTAATCAGAAATCGTTTCAGTTAAAAATACCGGAAGAAAAGTAGTTCCATTGGAAGTGTCTGCATTTTCAAGTATAAACCCGAACGGTCTTAGCAGTTTTATTTCTTTTAATCTTTCCTTGTTAATGCGATTAAAATCAAGTTCCAGTTTGTTGTACAATTCGTAGGAATAATTGTCAAACCTGTAGCGGTCGTTGTAGGGCTTTCGTTTTACGATCCGTTTCCACATCAACAATCCGCGATCTATTTTTCTTTTTACAATAACGGCCGTTTCATACTTGCCACGGTCGAGCGGTATGACAAGAAAAAGAGTATCGCCGGTTACATTTTGGTGGAAATATTCGGGACTCAGGAATAGTTTGTAATCTTTATAACCGACATAAGAAACTTCTAACGTATCAGTTGGCCAGGCATCAAAATAGAAAGTGAACGCTCCGGAAGAGTCGCTCAATTTACCAGATTTTGCTTTAATGAAATCAATTGAGGCAAAAGGAATACGTTCATCGCTCAGGCCATCTTTGATATAACCCGTTATAATTTTCGATTGGGAATAGCCTATCAAAGCACTTGTACATGATACGATCAAAAGGAGGGTTGAAATAATTATACTTTTCAAAGGACGATGCATCCGCAAAAATACACCAGAAAATAATAACTGAATTACTGAATTATTGAATAACTGAGTGATTCTAAGTGAATAACAGGTTAACAGAATAAACGAGTATTTAGAAGTTCAATAAATTACAAAATCAGGCAATCTTTTGTTCAAATCGACAGTGATTTTAGTGTTAATTACCTGACAGGCGCAACAATTCGCAAGCAACAAAAAGTTAAAACTCTTGGAGGGTACACTTTTTTTATATTACTTTGTTTTTCAAAGTACTTTTATATGGATACTTCATCTAAGCCTTTAGATACTTTACAGGACATTAAGAAGATGATGGAGCGCTCAAGTCGCTTCATAAGCCTGAGTGGATGGAGTGGTGTAGGTGCAGGTGTTTGCGCTTTAATTGGCGCATGGATGGCTCATGAGAAGTTGGCCTCTTTTGGTGGCTTGGATGTTGAAAGCAGATATTACTCTGTAAATAATCTTGAATACAGTTTGTTTTTGATTGCCCTCGGTGTGTTGGCAGGAGCATTGGTACTGGCTTTCACATTTACCTATATACGAAGTAAAAAAACAGGTGTGGCGATCTGGGGCACAAGTGCACGCAGACTGTTGTGGAACACTTTTTTACCAATGGCTGCCGGCGGTGTGCTGATCTTAAAAATGATTGACCTTAACTTTTATACCTTAATTGCTCCCACTTGTTTATTGTTTTACGGTGTGGCTCTCGTGAATGGAAGCAAGTACACACTTGGGGAAATCAGGTATTTGGGTTATGCGCAGATATTACTAGGTATGATCAATTGCTGGCTCTTGCATTCAGGACTTATTTTGTGGACCATAGGTTTTGGTATCTTGCACATCGTATATGGATTGGTGATGTGGTGGAAATATGAGAGGGAATAATTTGATAATTGAAAATTGAAAGTTGAAAATTGAAAATGGTAGGGGCGAATCGCATTCGCCAACCACTCAAAACTTAACATGAAGAATCCGATTGAGAATTTAAATAAAGTGTTTGATAGCCGCGTTCGCCTGGGCATAATGAGTGCCCTGATGGTGAATGAGGAGGTGAATTTTAATGAGCTTAAAGAATTGATCGGTGTAACAGATGGTAATCTTGCTTCACACATGAAAACGCTGGAAGAGAATGCTTACATAAAAGTGCAGAAAGGTTTTATCGGGCGTAAAACAAATACAACTTATTCCATCACCAAAGCCGGTGAAAAAGCTTTCAAACAACACTTGGAGGCATTGGAAAAAATGATCAGATCCTTAGGGTGATTTTTTTTGTACATAAACTTTGTAACTCAAAGTGCTTTTAATATAATAAACAACGAAATCTCATGAATGAACAGCTACGAAAATTAACCTTATACATTATAGGAGCGTTTTTATTCAATGTTCTTTTTTATCGCGAATTGATGGCGCTCAATACCGTATTCTTTGATGCTTTTGTTCTTTCGGCCTTGTTTTATCTGTACCCTTCCGCCAGGGCAAATACGATCGTACGTTGGTTATTGGTGGCTAATGTGATTTGCCTTGGCACTCTTTTATTGGATAATACGGTGCTTACCAAGTATGCATTTATATGCACAGTTCTTTTAACTGTTGGTTTTGCCGAGTATACGCATCGCTCCGCGTGGTATGCTGGCGGCTCTGTGTTTCTGAATTTCTTTTTGTTCATCGGCAATCTTGCGGAAACGGTAAGTGGAGCATTTGGCAAAAAAACAAAGCGCAAATCAAATTGGGCGAAGTATGTAAAGTTTTCAATCATTCCGGTGGCAATTGCGTTTGTATTCTTCGTCATTTATGCAGGCGCCAACAGTGTTTTTGCAAACATCGTTGGTAATGTAGCCAATTGGTTGGAGATAAATTTTGAACGATTCTTTTTCATGTTCAAACCCGAGAGAATATTCTTTACACTGTTTGGCTTTTACATCATTGGATCTTTATTGGCTAAAACACGGATCAATTACTTCAGCGTAAATGATATTGCTCACAGCGACGAATTAGTAAGAAGAAAGAAGACGGTGCGGAGAAAATTCATGATGCAACCGATGCCGGTGAAATATTTTTCCATCATCGGTTTAAAGAATGAAAACCTGACTGGTGTAATAAGCCTTGTATTATTAAATGCGCTGTTGTTTTTCGTGAATTGCATTGACATAAATTATGTGTGGATGAACTTTGAGTTTACCCCTGACAAGCCCTTGTATAAGTTGGTGCATGAAGGAACCGGTTTGCTGATCGTTTCCATTATTCTTGCGATGGCTGTAGTACTGTTTTTCTTTAATGGCAATTTGAATTTTTACAAAAGAAATAAATGGTTGAAATATGGAACGTACCTGTGGATATTCCAAAACGCGTTTCTTGTACTATCGGTATTACTGCGCGATTATTATTACATCCAGCATTATGGATTGGCATATAAAAGAATAGGGGTGTTGTTCTTTTTGCTGATGGTATTGGTGGGATTGATGACGGTGTTTGTAAAAGTATATGCTACAAAAACAAGCTACTTCTTATTCAGAGTAAATGCGTGGGCCGCTGTTTTTCTGCTGGTTGCGGCGTCATGCATTAATTGGGATGTGGTAATGGTGAGATACAACCTTGGCCATAGAGATCAAATCACCTCATTGGATACGCCTTTTCTGCTTGGTTTATCGGATAGAACCTTGCCTGTATTATATGAAAACAAAGACGTTTTCCTCGCCGCTGATTCCACATCGGGTGAAAACCTTGACAAGAGAGTAAAAAGATATTTGAATGACCAGGAGCAATACTCATGGCTTTCATGGAACTATGCTGATAGCAAAGTGAAAAGCTATTTTTCTAACACCAGTAAAACTGCCGCGAAATGAAATCGATAGAAGTCTTGTTAACAGCTTTACGGATTTGGTTTTTCACAGTAATAATAAACGCAGTAATGATAGGAGCCTGGACACGGCAATGGAGCGAAGTGTTTGCTATATTGATAGTTGGTGCGATCATAACGATACCAATTCCTTTTGTTGCAAATTATTGCATCAAACTGGCTTGTATGTTATCTAACACATTTGGGGCGAGATTTTTAAATACTTATTTTTTTTTGGTTCTGCTTGCCGGCCTGTTTTGGGCAGTTCTTATTGCAATCTTTGGAGCCCGGGGTTTTGGAGATTTGCAAATGATTATAGGTTTAAACTTTTTATCCATTTTAATTGCCTGCATTTTTTCCATTAAACCATTGAGAAAATTGAATGATGTAACTTCAGAGGAAACAGTTATCTCATAAAATTTCAATCATGCAAGACAAACCTTTTTCAATAGCAGCAAGGCTTAAAGCATTTTCATACGCCTTCAATGGCATCGTAAATTTTGTGAAATATGAACACAATGCATGGCTTCATTTTATTGCCACGATTGCTATTGTAGTGTTTTCTTTTTACATGAAGATATCAGGAACAGAATGGATCGCCATTTTGTTGTGCATCGGTTTTGTGTGGACAATGGAACTGATCAACACTGCCATTGAAAAGATAATGGATCACCTGCATCCCGAAATGCACCTCAATGTAAAACTCATAAAAGACATGGCCGCCGGGGCTGTGCTGATTGCTGCTATCATTTCAATCATAATTGCCTTAATCATTTTTATCCCAAAGTTTTTATGACACGAGTTCTTTATTTATCAAAAACAATTCAACGCATCTGCAGCATTAAGAACGAGGCAGAGAAGTTTTTATTTACCAGTTGCAGCTTCAGTATTTTTCTGTCGGTGGCAAGGGTTTTGTATACAGGCAAAATAACTTTTCTGTCTTTATGTTGGAATTTGTTGCTGGCATTCGCACCATTCTTCATGTCGCGATTAATGACGCGAAAATTTGTGTTCATTCAAAACAAATGGCTGTTCAGCGTGCTGTTTATCGTGTGGCTGCTTTTTGTGCCCAATGCATTTTACATCATCACAGATCTGTTTCATTTGAGTGAAATGCACACTACGCCCATGTGGTTCGACCTTTTGCTTATCATGTCGTTTGCGTGGAACGGATTGCTGCTGGGCATTCTGTCGATCAGGCATATTGGAAAAATGATCAATGCTCTATGGAATGTGAAGAATGAATGGCTGTTGTTATATCCTGTAATGTTTCTCAATGCTCTTGGAATTTATATAGGAAGATACTGGCGCTACAACAGTTGGGATATCGTTTCCAATCCATTCCATTTAATGTGTGATATCTACCGCATCATTTTTCATCCGGTGCAGAATAGAGATGTGTGGATAATGGTTGTGGGCTGGAGTATTTTCCTGAGTTTATTGTATGCAGGATTGAAGAAAATGAGCAAGGCGATTGAGTAGAGTTGTTAGTTGATAGTTGTTGGTTGTTAGACTTGAAGGTCAATATTTGCTTTTGAAAATGGAAGAGCAAGCTCCACTAACAACTAACAACTACTTTGTTTATCCCTTAAACCAAAAACGGCCGGATCATTGCTGATCTGGCCGTAATTTATTTTAAACGTTGATTGTCCAGTTTTACTAACAACTATCAACCAACAACTTTATTCCAAGTCTATTCTCTCATCCACTGCATTCGCCAAAATGCTCGCAGTGATCTTCTTCAATGGATTTCTGTTTCTATCTACATAACCTTTTCTTGCAGAGGCAATATCGATGCAGGTGAATATCGATGCAACAAAAGAGGTATAAGAAGCTTTGTTTTTTCCTGCGATGTCAAATGCGGTCCCATGATCAGGAGAAGTGCGGACAACGTTCAAGCCTGCTGTGAAGTTCACCCCTTCGCCAATAGCCAATGATTTAAAAGGAATCAATCCCTGGTCGTGATACATTGCCAACACGCCGTCAAATCTTTCATGCATGCCTCTTGCGAAAAACGCATCGGCACTATATGCACCAAACACTAAAGCATTGTTGTTCTGTCTGAACGCCTGGATCGCCGGTTTAATGATTTTTTCTTCTTCATTGCCAATCAAACCTTCATCGCCGGCATGTGGATTGAGACCGAGAACAGCGATGCGTGGTTTGTCGATGCCAAAATCTTTGATCAGGCTTTCGTGCATAATTGCCAGCTTGGAAAGAATTGCCTCCTGTGTAATGTGTTTTGCAATCTCAGCAACAGGAACGTGCTCTGTAACCAAACCTACTTTAATGTTTTCCGCCACCATGAACATCAAAACATCTTTCGCGTTCATCGCGTCTTTTAAGTAAGGCGTGTGTCCGGTATAGTTAAAGCCTTCTGATTGCACATTTTTCTTATGGATCGGAGCTGTTACCAGACCGTCAATGTGACCGTCTCGCAAAGCTTCCACCGCTATGGTCAATGATTTTACCGCATACTTGCCACCGATTTCATTCAGTTGTCCCGGTGTAATGGCAACCTCTTCTTCCCAGCAATTATAAATGTTCACCTGCTTAGGACTGATGCGTGTAAAGTCCTTAATACTCTGATAATTGAAGTTTATATCGGCCAGTGATTTACGATAAAAGTTGATGGACTTGTTAGATGCAAATACAATAGGAGTACATTGATCAAGAAGGCGATTGTCAGATAAAGCCTTAATAATCAGCTCCAAACCAATGCCGTTTAAGTCTCCGCAAGAAATTCCGATAACCGGTTTGTGTTGCTCAGAAGAAGTTGTATGCATGCTGTAAAAACAATTTGAGGCTTAAAGGTAAGGAATTAGTGGGGAGTTGAGAATTGAGAGTGGAGAGTTGAGAATGGAAAATTGAAAATTGAAAGTTGAAAGTGAAGTTGTTAGTTTGTCGTGGGTTGTTAGGGTATGCGAGCCAAGAGGCTCCGACCAAAATACAGCTTTCAGTTATTCAGTTAATCGGTTATTCAGTCGTCACATTCTCAACTCTCAACTCTCAATTCTCCACTCTCCGCTAACTTTGCCTATTTTTGCCCCCACATGTATACACTAAAAAAATCCCTCGGTCAGCATTTTTTGAAGGATGAAAATATCTGTAAAAAGATTGTGAATGCTTTGCAGGCACATCCTTATAAACAATTGCTGGAAGTGGGCCCGGGCGGAGGGGCACTTACGAAATACCTGATCGAAATTCCGGATATCACGTTTAAGGCGGTAGAATTAGATGACGAAAAGGTAGCCTTTCTTCATAAAACATACCCCGTTTTACAGGACAAGATCATTCACAAAAGCTTCCTGGACGTTGACAAACCTTTTGAGGGTAAGTTTACAATTGTAGGCAATTTCCCGTACAATATTTCTACGCAAATACTTTTTAAAGTGCTGGAATGGAAAGAGGATGTTGAGATTGTTGTGGGTATGTTTCAAAAGGAAGTGGCGCAAAGAGTAGCCGCACCTTCGGGCAATAAAGTGTACGGAGTACTGAGTGTGTTGGTACAGGCTTTTTACAAGGTGGAGTATTTGTTTGATGTGCATCAAAATTGCTTTAACCCCCCACCCAAAGTAATGAGCGGCGTTATTCGATTGGTACCACGAGCAAACGTTCCTGAAATGAAAAGTGAAAAAGCATTTTTTAACCTCGTTAAAACTGCGTTTAACCAGCGCCGTAAAACATTGCGCAACGCCGTAAAAGGGTTGTTTACTCCCGAGGTTTTGAAAGACGAAATTTTTAATAAACGAGCCGAGCAATTGACGGTTGAAGATTTTGCGAAACTCACTTTCTTGATGAACTACTAACTATTAAAAATTTAAAAGTCAAAAAGCTCAAGATGTAAACGGTTTTTGACATTTGCCTTTTAATTTTCGACTTCTAACTTACTACAATGAAGGCCATTATAACTGCCAAAGTACACGACTACCTAAAGGAAAGACTTACTGAAAACGGATATGAAGTAATTTATGCTCCGCAAATAACTTACGATGAATTGAAGGATGCCATTGCTGACGCAGATGGTTTAATTGTTACTACCCGTTTAAGAATAGATAAGAACATACTGGATGCGGCCCCAAAACTCAAATGGATTGGGCGACTGGGCAGCGGCATGGAACTGATCGATGTTCCTTATGCGCAAAGCAAAGGCATACAGTGTGAAAGCAGCCCGGAGGGAAACAGAAACGCCGTAGGCGAACATGCCCTGGGCCTTTTGCTAAACATGATGAACAAAATTTCCATCAGCCAGCAGGAAGTGAGGGAATGGAAATGGATCCGTGATGCCAATCGTGGTACCGAGCTTACCGGAAGAACGGTTGGTTTGATCGGCTTTGGAAATACCGGACAGGCGTTTGCCAAAGTGCTTTCTTCTTTTGACGTTACCGTTCTTGCTTATGATAAATACAAGTATGGTTTTGCCAAGGGCAATATCCACGAAGCAAACCTTGAACAGATCGGCAGGTATGCAGATGTAGTGAGCTTCCACGTACCGCTAACTGAAGAAACGCGTCACATGGCGAATGATGATTTCTTCAACAGTCTTCAGCAGAAACCATACTTCCTCAATTGCAGCCGTGGCAAGGTACACGACACTGCCGCTGTCATCAATGCTTTGAAAAATGGTAAAATAACTGCAGCAGCGTTGGATGTTTTGGAAAATGAAAAGCTCGATACATATACCCCTGAGCAGAAAACGGAACTTGATTGGTTACTTGCACAGCACAACGTAATCGTTACGCCACACATTGCTGGCTACAGCCATGAAGCGTTTTATAAAATGGCGAAGGTGGTGCTGGATAAGCTGGGCTTGTAATTAATAATTAATAAAGAATAATTAATAAGGCGGCATTCAATATTGGATGCCGCCTTTGTTTTATTGGCCAAAACATAGATAGCTGTAAACCATTTCGCCGCCACCCTATTAATTATTCTTTATTAATTATTAATTACAATTCTTCTTCTCTTTCCAGCAACAAAATAGCACCCTGAGGCACGATATAGTATTTATCGCCTTCGTAGATTACTTCTGTGGCGCCGCTTAAAAGAAAGATGGCGAGGTCGCCTTCTTTGGCTTGTAGAGGGATGTATTTTACTTTGTCGTCATCCTGTTTCCATGGCTCATCTTCTGTGGGGACCGGAATGGCATATCCGGGGCCGGTTTTGATGATATAGCCTTGTTGTACTTTTTCTTTCTCTTGTATGCCTGGCGGCAAGTACAAGCCGCTTTCCGTGCGTTCATTGGGTTTGGTTAAACGAATCAATACACGGTCTCCTATTACTATCAGCTTCTTTATTTTATTGTCGTTTGTGATATGCATTTTGGCATTAGATTTTGAACAAAGTTAATGCTTAAGGCAGAACGCTCAAGGCTTAACGCTGCTGCTAAGCTATGTCGCCTGCGTTTGGCTTTTAGCGTTAAGCATTGAGCGTTAGGCGTTATGCCCAGTCTCCTTTAACAAAAAATTACACGCGCCTCTTTTGACCCTTGCCAAAATAGGTTAACTTTATTTTCTACTAAACAAGTATAATCATGGAAGATAAGAAAGCAACAATATTATTGTGCGAAGATGATCAGAACCTTGGATTGGTCTTGAAAAATTACCTCGAGCTAAACGATTATGATGTAGTATTGGAAAGAGATGGCCGCCTTGGTCTTGCAGCTTTTCAACGCCAAAAATTTGACCTCTGCCTTCTGGACGTTATGATGCCACATATGGACGGCTTTACACTTGCAGAAGCGATCCGCGACGTAGATCCTGAAATTCCTTTGTTCTTCTTAAGTGCAAAGACAATGAAGGAAGATATTATTCAGGGCTATAAACTGGGTGCAGATGATTATATCACTAAACCGTTCGACAGCGAAGTTTTATTGCTAAAAATAAAAGCGATCTTAAAACGCAATGAAGATCTGAACAAAGAGCAGGAGAATAAGGAATACAATTTGGGCTCTTATCATTTCAATCCGAAACTGCGTGAACTGAGCCATGGTGGCAAAACACAAACGCTTTCTCCTAAAGAAAATGAATTGTTGAAAATGCTTGCCGAACACTTGAATGACTTACTTCCAAGAGATCAGGCATTGAAGAAAATATGGGGTAGCGATACTTATTTCAATGGTAGAAGTATGGATGTGTACATTGCGAAGCTCCGCAAATACTTAAAGGACGATGACAAAATTGAAATCGTTAACATCCACGGAAACGGCTTCCGCCTTGTAGTTCAGGAGTAATTGTTTAAATGAATGATAAATAAAAAGACAGAGTGTTTGCTCTGTCTTTTTTATTTGCTTAACGCCTAACGCCACACGCTCAACGCAGTCCCAATAGTTCGGGCTCCTTGCGTTAAGCGTTGGGCATTTAGCGTTAAGCGTTTGGCGTTAAGCGTTTGGCGTTAAGCGTTCCGCACTCACGTCCGCCTCTTCAAACAAACTCAACGGAATAGCTTCTTCAGCCGTTTTCTTGTGCGTTAAACTGTTGATCAAATCTGCGATTAAAGCAGTCCAACCTGTCTGGTGATTGGCACCAAGTCCGGTGCCGTTATCGCCGTGAAAATATTCGTAAAATAATACCAGGTTCTCGTTGCCTTTTTGTTTGTAGAACCAGTTGTAGTCCCCGTTATAACGTCGCTCATTGTCCTCGTTTTTTTCAAACAAGCTGATTACACGTTGTGTCAATTCGTCCGCCACTTCTTCCAGGTTCAATTTCTTGCCACTGCCGGTAGGATATTCTACCATCACGCTCTCGCCATAAAACTTTCCATATTTTCTGATGGATTGAATGATGAGATAGTTGATCGGCATCCACACAGGCCCGCGCCAGTTGCTGTTTCCGCCAAAAATATCCGAAGTACTATCTCCCGGATCATATTGAATGGTATGATCCATTCCCCCAAGCGTAACACTGTAAGGATTTGCTTCATGATATTTCGATAACGCTCTTATGCCGCCGGGTGAAAGAAAATGATCTTCATTCAGCATTTTTTGTAGCAGGTAAGTGAGTTTTTCGCGGGGGATAAGCGATAGCAATATTTTTTCTCTGTCGCCGCGTTCTTCGTTTGGCCAGAAGCGATTATTCTTTTTCCTGTAGCCTTCAAACCACGAAATACGCTTCGTAAAGTCTTTCAGTTTATCGAGCGTATTTCTCTCAATAATTGACACTGCAAACAATGATGTAAGACCAACGATCGATTGTATGCGCAATGGCATTGGTGCTTCGCCGGGAAGATTGAGAATGTCGTAAAAGAATTTGTCTTCCGCGTTCCACATTGTATGTTCGTTCAATGCTTCAGCAATCAATACAAAGTGTTCAAAGAATTTGGTTCCGGTATCTTCGAACCCGATATCTTCCATGGCGATCTCAAGCGCAATATCCATCATGTTCAGGGCATACATTCCCATCCAGCCGGTACAATCAGCCTGTTCCAATTTCATTTCCGGTGTGAAGTAATGGCTGCGATTAAATACGCCGATATTATCCAGGCCAAGAAATCCTCCTTCAAAAATGTTGTTTCCACGAACATCTTTGCGGTTGATCCACCAGGTGAAATTGATGATCAGTTTTTGAAAAATTCTTTTCAGGAAAACAATATCTCCTTTGCCGGTTTTTTCTTTTTCAATTCTGTAAACCTGCATTGCCGCCCATGCATGCACAGGAGGATTCACATCGCTGAAGTTCCACTCGTAGGAAGGAATTTGTCCATCCGGCTTCATGTACCATTCACGCATAATGAGCAGTAGCTGATGCTTCGCAAAATTGGCATCAACAAGCGCCATGGGTATACAATGAAAAGCCAGATCCCATGCGGCATACCACGGATACTCCCATTTATCTGGCATGGCTATGATATCCTGGTTCTTTACATGTTGCCACAAGTGATTGCGGCCCTGGTTTCTGTTTGGGTGAATAGGCGAAAGGCCGTCAGGAATTGTTAGCCATTTTTCTACGTCGTAACGATAGTATTGTTTGCTCCAAAGCAGGCCCGCCAGTGCCTGGCGCTGTACCTGGAAAAGATCTGACCGCGGATCACTTTTCAATATCGAGCGATAGAAAATATCCGCTTCTTCCTTTCTTGTCTTAAAAATGTTTTCTGCACCATGACCGAAAGGTGTGTCCAGTGCCGATTTCGAGAGGCGGCAATAAATTGTTTTCGTCTCGCCGGCAGGCACATGTAGTTTGTACACCGGCGCAAATTTTGTCCCCGATTTCTTTTTGTGCAGCGCATCCACATTTTCTCCATTTACGATGGCCCTATGAAATGCATCTTTCACAAAAGGCGTATCATTTGGCAGGTGCATCACCTTTTCTTTGTTTGTCTCATTTTCTGTAAAGAACCAGGTATCTGCAGGCTGGAAATAGAAATAGTATTTGCCGAGGCGTTCATGCTCGGCTACAACCGAATTCTTATTGTTGTAGGTGATGCATGGTTTTTTTTCGTCTCCACCTTCTCCCCATCGGTTGTGAAACCACAATGTTGGAAGCACTGTTATTTCTGCTTCCTTATGGTAACGGTTTTTGACATCAATCTTTATAAAAATATCCTGTGGTCCCTGCTTGGCATAAGTAATGTATACGTCATAATATTCATTGTTATTGAATATGCCGGTGTCAAGCAACTCGTACTCTGTTTCTGCTTTACTACGTTTGCGGTTCTTCGCCAAAAGCTTATTGTATGGATATTCCTGTTGAGGATATTTGTACAGGAATTGCATGTAATAATGCGTTGGCACATTATCAAGGTAGTAGTATAATTCTTTTACGTCTTCTCCATGATTGCCTTCGCTGTTGGTAAGTCCGAATAAGCGTTCTTTAAGTATGGGATCTTTGCCGTTCCAAAGTGCAATGGCAAAGCATAAATTTTGAAAGTAGTCAGAAATTCCGGCGAGGCCATCTTCGCCCCATTTATATACCCGGCAGGCCGCGTGGTCATGCGGAAAATAGTTCCATGCATCTCCGTACAAACTGTAATCTTCTCTTACTGTTCCCCATTGGCGCTCGCTTAAGTAAGGCCCCCATTGTTCCAACGGCACTGGTTTCTTCGCGTTCACTGTTAGTCGCTGATGTTCTGCTGTCATGATTTTTCTATTTAAACTTGGCTTTCATTCGTCACGCTGCAATAAAAATGCCTCCAAAAGCAGAATATTCTGATTTCAAATTTTTAATGCAGCTTTCTTTTTAACATATGGCAACTAACGCTATAAAAAGATACGATAGAATTGTCAGAAATCCTCAACAAAAATATAACTTTTAAATTTTGGCGATTGATGTTCTTCCAGCCACAGCAAGGGATTAACGACTTGTTATACGCAAATATTGCTTTTGTTTTTTTGAATTTGAGAATATGGAAATATGAGAATTTGAAAATTCGTTCTGTGCTGCTTCCTATTTTTTTATTATGTCATCGAACTGTGAAGGGCTAACAATAAGATTGGAATGTTACACTTAAAGCATTTTCAAATTCTCGTATTTTCAAATTTTCAAATTAAATTAGCGTATGCCATTAACATTCCCCATACAGAACATTCTTTTTCTTGACATTGAAACCGTTTCGCAGTTCCCGACTTATGATATAGTACCAGAAGGCTGGAAGTATTTGTGGCAAAAGAAAGCAGACATTTTGCTACGCAATAAGGAAGATGATACAGCGGAGTCAATTTATCCGCGAGCAGGTATTTATGCAGAATTCGGAAAGATCGTTTGCATTTCCTGCGGCTTTATTACCGGACAAGGCCAGGAGAAAAAAATTTCCCTGAAATCTTTTTACGGAGATGATGAAAAAAAATTGCTGACTGAGTTTAACACGATGCTCGCGAAGTGGGCGAACGACGACACCAAATATCTGTGTGCACATAATGGCAGGGAATTCGATTTCCCATATCTGTGCCGTCGACTGATAATAAATGAATTGCCTATAGCATGCGCACTGAACATGCAGGGCAAAAAACCGTGGGAAGTAAAGCATCTCGACACTATGGACATGTGGAAGTTTGGCGACTATAAAAATTACACCTCACTCGAACTGATGGCACACAGCCTTGGTGTACCCACACCCAAAGACGATATTGATGGCAGCATGGTAGGTGAAGTTTACTGGAAGTTGAAAGACATCGAGCGCATCGTAAATTATTGTCAGAAAGATGTAGTTACCGTCGCGCAGGTTTTTCTTAAACTTAATGGCGAAGCGACGATCACGGATGCGAACATTGAAATAAAATAAAATCGTTACAAATGAGCAACAGAACAAATTACTCATCAGGAGCAAAATGGGAAGATATTGTAGGCTACAGTCGTGCTGTAAAAGTGGGAAACGTTATAGAAGTTACCGGCACTGTAGCAGTTGATGATGACGGAGACGTTGTGGGTGACGACGATGCATATGCGCAAACAAAATTTGCGATTGAGAAAATACGAAAGGTGTTGCTGCAAGCCGGTGCAGGGCTCGAACATGTTGTAAGAACGCGCTTATTTGTTACCGATATTTCCCGTTGGGAAGAGTATGGAAGAGCCCATGGGGAATTTTTTAAAGACATCAAACCTTGCTGCTCAATGATAGAAGTAAAAGGCTTGATCGATCCGGATTATTTGGTGGAAATTGAAGCAACGGCAATAATTGAATAACTGAGTAACTGAATAACTGAAGGCTTGAGCATCAGAGAAACTTTAGTTATTTCAGAGTTTTTGAATTTGAAACATTCAGTTATTCAGTTACTCAGTTATTCAGTTATTTGTTCCACCGCTTGTATCGCTTTCTCCAACCTCTCTTCATAACCACCACTCACCTCCACCCACGGCACGTTTTGATTGATAAGAATGTCTTTGTAGATATGATATAATTTTTCTCTTGTAGCAAGATCGGGGTATTCGCGAAGCTCATCTTTGATCCAGGGCATGTCTACATCGCAGAGCAGATACAGGTCATACTCCCTGTTTACAATTTCATCAAGAATATACTGATCACATTTCCCAAACACAAATTCGCTCCATACTTTCATCACGTACATGTCGGTGTCGATAAAAAGTAATGGTGTTCTACTAGGTTCAGATTGTTCTTCAGACAATTCATCAAGGCCCTTGTTTTCCAGGTTTATTTGCCCTTTTGCAATCGCCAGCAAGTCCTCATAACTATAATGTTTGCCCTTTTGCAGCAAATATTCCCTCGCATACTCCTTTACCCAAATGGTATTAAAATGCTTAGCGAGCAATTGGCATAGCGTGCTTTTCCCTGTGCTTTCAGGCCCTATTACTACTATCTTTTTAATTTGCTTCATGCTTAACTTTCTTTGACCATGTAATTAATCCTGCTATTGCCAATCCTAATAATACTAAATATTGGAAACTTGTAAAAGCAAAGCCCTTGATATAATAGAGAGGAATGGATGCAATGTTTGTAACAATCCACCAGATCCAGTTCTCCAGCTTCTTTTTTGCCATCAGTAGCATGCCTGTATATGCCGCCGCAGAAGCGAACCCATCTGCCAAAGGCACAGTACTGTTTGTAAAATGTTTTAGCACAAGAAAAAGAACTGCCCAACAGCCAACAAAGAAAACCAAACTGAAGGTCCATTCTTTTCCACTGCTTTTTGTGATGTGTAAAACAGTTTCTCCCTCTTTCTTTTTTCCCCACATTACCCAGCCGATTACACTCATGACAGTATAGTAGAAGTTAACAGCAGACTCTGCGTATAACCCTGCGATAATACATATGTACACGTAAATAACAGTGTTGATGATACCCGTGGGATAAACCAGAATGTTTTCCTTGCGTGAGTAAAGAACAGAAATAATACCAAATACAACGGCAACAAACTCAAGCGGAGTAGTGCCTTTTATGCCTTCTATAAAGTTTGAACAGGTTTCTGTAAAATTCAAGAGTAAGCTTTTGGATTTTAAAAAAATAAAACGCTCAAAGATATACAATGAGAAACCAAATTTATAGGCATTTAAATAATAAAGGCACTAACCACGGGGTTAATGCCTCTGTTAATTTCGAAATTATGTTCGACGAACGTGAAAGGTGAATCGTCAATCGTAACTAGGTTGAGTGTTCGATATAAAAAGTGAAATCAATTTTCAGCGATTAATTCACGATTCTCCTTTCACCATTCACGCTTACAAAAACTTTTCGCCTTTCTTGCGTTTCACTTCTGCAACGTAATCTTTGATCTCTTGTTCCTTGTTCTTCTTGCTGATCAACAACACGTCTTCCGTGTCTACGATAATGAAATCATCAGCGCCTTGCAAAAGAACGAGCTTATTATTTGGTGCATGAACCATGCAGTTGGTAGCGTCAATAACAATTACATTATTTCCCGCGACAGCATTACCTAAATAATCTTTCTCAAGGTTGTCATAAGCGCTGTTCCAGGTTCCTAAATCGCTCCACCCAAATGATGAAGGAATGATGTATACATTATCTGCTTTCTCCATAATACCAAAGTCGATAGAAATGTTGGTACACTGAGGATAGATTCTGTCAATTGCAGCTTGTTCATCGCTTGTATTAAAAGTATCTTTCTCTGCAGCAAATACCTCGTACATTTCCGGCAGATACTTTTCAAATGCGGCAATAATGTTTTTCACCTGCCACACAAAAATGCCCGCATTCCAAAGGAAATCGCCGCTTGTAAGGAATGTTTTCGCCAGCTCCAGGTTGGGCTTTTCTGTGAATGTTTTAACCTTGTACACATTGTCGCTTACGGCATGTTGCTCGTATTGAATATAGCCGTAACCAGTGTTTGGGTGTGTTGGTTTAATGCCCAATGTAATAAGCGCATTGTGCTTTTCCACAAAACGTAAGGCTTCCATGGATACTTTCGTAAACGCGGTCACATCAAGAATCAGGTGATCAGACGGCGCTACGATCAACGATGCATTTGGATCTTGCTGCAATAGCTTGAATGCCATGTATGCAATACACGGAGCCGTATTTTTTCTGGAAGGTTCAGCCAGGATGTTTTCATCTTTAATATCTGGCAGTTGCTCCTTTACTGTTTTTGTATATTCTTGGGAGGTAACTATGAAAATATTTTCTTTGGGAACAAATCCCGCGAAACGCTCAAATGTCCATTGGATGAGCGTTTTACCCGTATTCAGGATATCGAGAAATTGTTTCGGATGATGAGCTCTGCTTTTTGGCCAAAAACGGCTGCCTATTCCACCAGCCATAATAGCAACATAATGGTGCTTATTCATTACTGTTCTTCTTAAGGTTTAACGCGATTTTTTTTAAGGATGGCAAGATAAGGATAAGCATTTAGAAATTAGGAATTAGGAATTAGGAATTAGTGGAGAACCTGTTCATTTACCGTATTTATAACCTTTCAGGCATCAATTCTTAATTCTTAATTGCTAATTCTTAATTAAATCAAGCCTTCTTTTACCAGGTCATGCAAATGAATGATCCCGCAATATTTATTGTTTTCTGCGACCACCAGTTGAGTAATGTCGTATTTGCGAAGTTGATCAAGGGCATCTACCGCAAGGGCATCAGCTTCAATCATCTTAGGTCCCTTCGACATTATATCTGTAGCCTTTACACTGCTTATTTCCGTTTCTTTTTCAAGCATTCTGCGTAAATCACCGTCCGTTATTACACCCAGGATTTGTTTGTTTTCATCAACAACCACCGTCATCCCCATTCTGCCTTCGGAAATGGAGATGATTATTTTTTTAATGCCATCAGCAGGTAACACAAACGGCTTCGGGTTATTCACAAAAATATCTTGAACACGTAAGTATAGTTTTTTGCCCAGCAACCCACCCGGATGAAACTTTGCAAAATCATCTCCGGTAAAGCCACGCAGCTCCATGAGGCAAACCGCCAGGGCATCACCCATTACCATTTGCGCAGTGGTGCTGCTGGTTGGTGCAAGATTATTGGGACACGCTTCCTGGGAAACCGTCGTGTTCAAAATATACGTTGCGTTTTGGCACAGAAAAGATTTTTCGTTCCCTGCCATCGCAATAATGGGATTGCCAAAATTCTTTACCAGTGGAACCAAGACTTTGATCTCCGGACTCTCGCCGCTTTTGCTGATGATCATCACAATATCATCCTGTTGCACCATTCCCAGGTCGCCGTGAATGGCATCGGCCGCATGCATGAAAAGGCTCGGTGTGCCGGTGGAATTCAATGTGGCAACGATTTTTTGTGCGACAACGGCGCTTTTTCCAATACCACTGATAACCAATCGTCCGGCTGTCGCAAAAACAGCATTCGCCGCATTTATAAAATCATCGTTTATGTATTGTGCAAGCCCTGCAACCGATTCAGTCTCAAGACTTATCGTTCGCAAAGCGATCTGCCTTATCTGTTCTTTCGTCATGATGGATGCAAAAATAGCAAACATCAGGACTCGCTTAAGTATTAGTTTGTTATGAAAAATGTATTATTAAAGTTTGTATATCAGCTTTTTTGACAGAAGCCATCAAGAAAATAACAATTTATAGAAAAAATAGCTAAACATTTGAAAGAGAACGAGGTAAGCCCTGGCGCCAACCTATTATGGAAAGTTTATCCCTAAAAGTTCCTCGTTTGTGAAATACATCATTTTAATAGATATGTTTTTTTAGTAACTTCGCCAACCTTAAAAAATCCTGCCTTTATTTCCTTATCTTTCTACGAACCAGCTTGCCACACGGCAGATTTTATTTTAAGGGAGAGAAAAAAGAGAAATAATTTATTGTGAGGAGGAAAATTTAAGAAATATGGCCACAACAGCTAAAAAAGCTACTTCAAAAAAAGCATCCGCTAAATCTATTGAAAAAGCAGCCGCTCAATACAACCTGAAAGAATGCTTGCAGGAAAATTTTGGATTTGACGGGTTTAAAGGCAATCAGGAAGCAATCATTCAATCGCTACTTTCCGGAAAAGATACATTCGTAATTATGCCAACCGGAGGCGGGAAAAGCTTGTGTTATCAGCTTCCTGCCGTCATGAGCGAAGGCGTGGCAATCATTGTTTCTCCACTCATTGCTTTGATGAAAAACCAGGTGGACCTTGTTCGAGGCTATAGCAGCAAAGATGAAGTAGCACACTTCTTAAACTCCACTCTTACAAAAAAAGAAATTCGCGAAGTACACGATGATCTGTTAACAGGCAAAACGAAGCTTTTGTATGTGGCGCCTGAAACGCTTACAAAACAAGAGAATCTCGAACTTTTTAACGGACTTACGATATCATTCTTTGCAGTAGATGAAGCGCACTGTATATCTGAGTGGGGACATGATTTCCGCCCGGAGTACAGAAGGCTACGTGAAATGATGGAGCAAATCAATCCTGATGTGCCTGTTATTGCATTAACCGCAACAGCTACACCCAAGGTACAAAGCGACATCCTGAAAAACCTTGGCCTGCGCGAGCCGAACATTTTCATGTCTTCATTCAACAGGTCGAATTTGTATTATGAAATTCAACCGAAGATCAAGAAAGAAGACACGATCAAGAACATGGTTAAGTTCATTGTTCAGAACAAAGGCAAGAGCGGCATCATCTATACATTGAATAGAAAAACGACCGAAGAACTGGCAGATATTTTAGTAGCAAATAACATCAAAGCGGTTGCATATCACGCTGGCTTTGACAGCAAGATCCGCGCAGAAAGACAAGACATGTTCCTCAACGAAGATGTGCAGGTAATTGTTGCCACCATTGCATTTGGAATGGGTATCGACAAGCCGGATGTTCGTTTTGTAATTCACTACAACATTCCAAAATCCATCGAGAACTACTACCAGGAAACTGGTCGTGCGGGCCGTGACGGTTTGGAAGGAAAATGTATTCTTTACTACTCTCACAAAGACGTTTCCAAGATCGAACATTTAATGCGCGACAAGCCGTTAAGTGAAAGAGAAGTAGGCGCTCAATTGATCGGAGAAACAGTTGCGTTCGCAGAAAGCGGTGTTTGTCGCCGTAAAACTTTACTAAGCTATTTTGGTGAAGATTGGACAGTAGACAATTGTAACAATTGCGACAACTGTTTACATCCGAAGGAAAAAGTAGAAGCAAAAGAGAATGCAGCGAAAGTATTGAAAACAGTGAAAGCGCTCGATGCACGTTTTGCGACGGACTACACTGTAAACATTATCACAGGGAAACTCACTCCACAAATACAAATGTTCCGCCATGAAGGCATCGCGGAATTTGCAATAGGCAACAACGAGCCGTATCACTACTGGAACTCACTGATACGTCAGATGTTGCTCGAAGGCTTGTTGTCTAAAGATATTGAAGACTACGGTGTATTAAAGTTCACACCAAAAGGAGAGAAGTTCCTGAAGAAACCGACATCATTCAAAATTGTGCTCAACAATTTATTTGAAGACGCAAACGAAGATGATGACGAAGGTGAATCAAACGGCGGAGCCGCTGCATCAGACGAAAAGCTGTTTGAAATGCTGAAAGAACTTCGCCAAAAAGAAGGAAAGAGAAAATCGCTGCCTCCATTTGTTATTTTCCTTGAGAGCTCATTGCACGATATGGCAACAATGTTCCCCACAACCGTTGAGGAACTTGAAAAATGCTCCGGTGTAAGCAAAGGGAAAGCGATTCGCTATGGTAAACCATTTATTGAACTCATTGCTAAATATGTAGAAGAAAATGATGTTGTAAAGCCAGACGACTTCGTAATGAAAAGTGTGGTGAACAAAAGCGGCAACAAAGTTTACATCATTCAACAGGTTGATAAAAAAATCGGACTCGAAACAATTGCGAAGAACAAGGATATGAAAATGGAGCAGCTGCTCGAAGAAATGGAAACAATTGTAGCGAGCGGCACCAAGCTGAATCTTGACTATGCCATCAATGAAATGGTTGATGAAGATGATCAGCAAGACATATTAGATTATTTTAAAGGTTGTGAAACAAGTGATCTTAAATTGGCGCAGGATGAACTTAGTGATTTGAGTTTAGACTGGGAACAATTGAAGATAATGCGTATCAAATTCCTTGCGCAGTACGGTATGTAAACTGTAGGGGCGAATTGCATTCGCCCACGCCAAAAAAATAATTAGAAAAATTTTTCGCAGAATAGTGATTATTTAACAGAAACCCCTATTTTTGCGTCCCGCTTCGATGAAAGAGGTACTATAAAGAACTAAATTTGTTGAAGTAAAAAGATGGTGCGGTAGCTCAGTCGGTAGAGCAAAGGACTGAAAATCCTTGTGTCGCCGGTTCGATCCCGGCCCACACCACGAAAAAAAGTCTCCTGATTTCAGGGGACTTTTTTTATGCACTTAATCGGCAATAAGAGAAAGTTAGATGTTGGAAGCAGCCTTAGTGAAACTTTGTGTCCTTAGTGCCTTAGTGGTTCATATTCGGGACTCCAGCTTTCCAATCTTTCGCTCCAGTAGTCGGTGATCCGTAGTTGATCTGCAGAGCCCCAATGCGTCCTTAAAATGTCTTATGGCTTTAGCACTATCAATCCCTGAATACAATTCCCCCAACAACGCCTGGTACAAATAATGATCATTCAGTCCAAGCTTCTCCGCTTCAACGATTGCTTCTTCTTTACCTCTTGCTTTTGAGAATGCATACGTCCTGTTAAGCGCCGCAACGGGAGAATATTCCAGCGAAAGCAAATGATTGTACAATTGCAAAATACTTTCCCATTTTTCCGCACAATCCGTCTTCAGCGTATGCCAGAAAGCAATCCCTGCTTCAAGATGATATTTGGAAAGTTTGTCCCCTGTTGATGCAAGATTCATATAATGCTCACCCTGCGCAATCAATTCAGCGTTCCACAAACTTGCATCCTGATCATCATACAAAATCATTTCACCTTGCGGATCAACCCTTGCATCAAATCGCGAAGCTTGAAAACTCATTAACGCCAGCAACGCATTTACTGAAGGTGTATTTGTTTGCTTATTTTCTGTAAGCATATGTGTAAGCCGCATTGCTTCCGCACAAAGGTCTTTACGCAATATAGTTTGATGGCTGAGAGAATAGTAGCCCTCATTAAACAACAAGTACAATGTTCGCAAAACAGATTCAAGCCGGTTGTCAATTTCTTCTGCACCTGGAAATTCAATGCTGATATTTTCGGACCTCAATTTTTCTTTAGCCCGAAACAATCGTTTGTTGATGTTTTCTTTGTTGGTCAAAAAAGCATCAGCAATTTCCTCAATGCCAAAACCACAAAGAATCCGTAACGCGAGCCCAATTTGAGCTTCAGATGATATAGCAGGATGACAAATTGCAAACATCATCTGCAATTGGCTATCCGTAATATTTTGTGAGGAAAGATCAACTTCAATTTCTTGCGTCTCATTTGAAGAGAGCTTTAAATGTCCAACGATCTTTTCATGGAAAATTGAATCACGCTTGAGGTAGTTTTTCGCTTTATTTTTCGCGACAGTGTATAACCATGCAATAGGATTTTCTGGCAAGCCTTTTTGGCCCCATAACTCTGAAGCCGCAAGAAATGTATCGCTTGCAATATCTTCAGCAATCTCTATATGCTCAATACCAAATAGCTTACAAAGCACAGCAGTAATTTTCCTGTACTCCGTTCTGAAAAGATGTGGTATGAGTTGCTGATTTTCCATAAACATTGTAGGGGCGAATCGCATTCGCCCTCCGCAGCAACCGCGTTCGCCAATTGCAGCGAAGTGCATTCGCATTCGCCCCATGAGTCATTCTGTGACTAAATTACATCAAACTCCCTCACCTCAACAGAAGTACCATCAGATGCAAGTATTGGGCAACCTTCGGATAATTCAACAGCCTCGTCAATAGTTTCTGCCTTCACCACAATGTAGCCAAGCACAGATTCTTTGATCTCTGTAAAAGGTCCGTCTGTCACAACATTTCCTTTCTTTACAACTTTGCCCGCAGGATTTAAACGGTTACCCCGGCTGCTCAATTTGTTTTGCGCTGCGATACTGCCGACCCAATCCATCCATTTTTGTGTTCTTGCTTGCATCTGTTCAGGTGAAGCTTGTCCCAGGTCTTTGTAGTCCGCTCTGAATAAGAAGATAAAATCTTTCATTGTAATAAGTTTTAATTGTTTCAATAGATAACAATCGAATGTTTACAAACCGGACAATGGGGTATTCTTTTATCGACAGGTAATTTCCGAAGCGAAAAAGTTGGCTACTTTTTCGCAAACAAATGGCTCAGTTTTTGAAATATTTCAGGCCATCTGATCGAAAATTCAAAACTAATATCTTTACCGTTCAACTTATGAAAAAAATAATCTCAATTTTAAGCCTTTGTTACATGGTTATTGCATGTAATAACACCAATGGTAACACGAAAGCTCTCTCTGCAGACAGCACTGCAAAACATGAGACCATTGCAGAAATTCCGGAAAAACGTTCTAGCGTAAATGCAAAGCCAGTGATGGTTTTCGAAAAACCGGTGGCAGACAATTTAAACAAATGGAAGTTCAGCGTAAAACTGTACGAAACAAAATATACGTTTAAATACAAGGTGGAAATGCAATACCAGGAGGTAACAGGAACCGACACGATCACATTTCCCAACCTTGGATATGCGCCTCGTCCTGTCCTGAAACAAGGTACAGATCCATATTCCTGTATAATAGGATTTAAAGATAACGGCGGCGATTTCAAGCCTTATAAGTTGGTTATTGCAGAAAACGATGAACTGTCTATAAAAACACTTAAGCATTACTCCGTAACGCGTTCTTCTGCCCCGGCAAAATAATCGCAATCACGATAGAAAATTAGCACCCGGTAACATCCGGGTTTTCTTTTTTACACTACTGACATACTGTTGTCACAAGCTGTTATGTACTTTGTGTTAAGAGTAAGTGCTCTCGTTCCGGTTTTGACTTTTTCTTTTTGACTTTTTACTTTTAATTGCCATGACACTTTCAGACGTCAAATATCTCAGGCTTCACAATCAGTTGATCAGTCAGCAGCCATATGCGGATGCCGGCGATGTCGTTGCCGCGCTTGGTGCAATGCAGGCGCAAGACTATGCGGCCGCAAAATGGGCGGTTGGATTGCGCTTGCCCGGCGCCACCGATGAAGTTATTGAGGCCGCAATAGCACAAAAAACCATCGTTCGCACATGGGCGTTGCGCGGAACACTCCATTTTCTTGCTGCCGCAGATATTCATTGGATTTTGTCGCTGATTGCTCCAAGGTTGAACACCCTGCACGCGGGCCACTACAAGCGATTGGAGCTTGATCAAGCCATTCTTTCCAAAAGCTTTTCGACAATTGAAAAAGCCCTCCGCAACGGGAAACAGCTAACCCGCACAGAAATCGCTGCGATACTGAACAAAAAGGGTATTGCAACCAATGATCTGCGCGTGAACTTCATTTTGTTAAGAGCCTCATTAGACAAGCTAATCTGCTTCGGAGAAAGGAACGGGAAACAGTTCACCCACGCCTTGCTTGATGAGTGGGTGCCACCTGCGAAGCCAATAGAGAAAGCGGAAGCCCTCGCGATGTTAGCCGAACGTTATCTTTCCAGCCATGCCCCGGCCACACTTAAAGATTTCGTTTGGTGGTCCGGTTTCCCCCTCACCGAGGTCAAAGCTGCCTTTGTAATGGTCAACGACAAATTTGAAGAAAAGACAATCGGCGGAAACGTTTATTGGCTACCTAAAAAACTGGCCGATGTTAAAAAGAAACCATCCATACACCTCCTGCCGGCTTTCGATGAGTATTTACTGGGATATGCCGACAGAACTACTGTTGTAGACGAAAAGTATATCAAGCATATTGCCACCAATAATGGCATATTTAATCCAACCATCGTCATTAACGGCCATATCGACGGGAATTGGAAACGCACTTTGAAAAAAGATAAGGTTCTACTCGAACCAAACATCTTTGAAACCATTTCAAAAAGCAATCAATCAGCATTAAAAACCGCAGCAAAGCGTTTTGGTGTCTTTCTTAACACACCCGTTGAGCTGGTCTAAAGGCCGCTGCTGCTATCTTTCCTCCGTTCCCAAATTCGAACGCAGCTGTTAGTCCCTGCCTTTGCAGTGTTTGAGTTATATGTTATAAAAATGATATGTGTGAAGTGTCAGGCAGTATGTGCCTTTTCGGGTTTCTGGCGTTCTATTTTTATATGCTTTCCGATAGAAATTGCATTCTGTAGTTTTCCCACGCAAATCAATAAATAGGGTCTTTTTATTTACGCACAGTACGTGTGAATTAAGTTTCGAAAAGAACGGAAAACTTTTTTAAATTGTGTATGACTGATGATTTGATGTGTATAAGCTATATTTTGCTGTGCATAAGTGTGTGCATTACTATAGTACAACTTAAGCATTTAAAAAATTTTTTCATTCGGCCCATTGCTGTTTATATTCGCCGTCCTGACTTACTGGGATAACATTTTGTTCATATTGCCATAACAATTTCTTAAAGGACACAACGCCACCAAAACCGAGAGAACGCCAAGAGTAAAAAGATAGGCTGAACACGACAACCCGTTAGTCATTGGTTTCAAAATCAATGGTTAAAACATTTATTGTTCTGAAAACATGGAATTAACTAACCTAAAAGATCGCAAGCAACGAGGAAAAAGATCCGTAGACCTGAGCACAATGGTATATGGCAAAGTGCCCCCCCAGGCGAAAGAACTGGAGGAAGCTGTACTAGGTGCCGTTATGCTCGAAAAAGGTGCATTTGACGTGGTGATTGAAATCCTGAAACCAGAGTGTTTTTACCTGGATGCCCATCAGAGAATTTTTAGATGTATGCTCGGCCTGGCACAAAAAAGCCAGCCCATAGATATATTAACCGTAGTAGAAGAGCTGAAATTCAGAGGAGAATTGGACGTTATCGGAGGTCCTTACTACGTTACCAAGCTCACCAATACAGTTGTGTCTTCGGCTAACATCGAAGCACACGCCCGTATCATTGTTCAAAAATTCATTCAAAGGGAATTGATCCGCATCAGCGGTGAGATCATCGGCGACGCCTACGAAGATTCAACAGAAGTATTCGAGTTGTTGGATAAAGCAGAAGACAAACTTTTCCAGATAACCAACAACTATCTGAAAAAGAACTTCGAAAGTATCGACTCTGTATTGGTAAAAACCATTCAGCGTATCGAAGACATGCGCCACCGTACAGAAGAGATCAGTGGCGTGCCAAGCGGATTCACATCTTTGGATAAAGTTACATACGGATGGCAGCCAACGGATTTGATCATTCTCGCGGCAAGGCCGGCTGTGGGTAAAACCGCATTCGCCCTTAACCTTGCCCGTTCTGCGGCCCTTCATCCGACCAAGCCGACCGGAGTTGCTTTTTTCAGTCTTGAGATGAGTGCCGCTCAGCTGGTAACACGTATCCTTTCCGCAGAAAGTGAAATTTGGCTCGAAAAAATTACCCGCGGTAAACTGGAAGAATATGAAATGAAGCAGCTCTATGCAAAGGGTATCCAGAGGCTTACTCAGGCGCCGCTCTTCATTGATGATACCGCAGCACTAAACGTCTTCGAGTTGCGTGCAAAATGCCGCAGATTAAAGAATAAGCACAACATCGGAATGATCATCATCGACTACCTTCAATTGATGAGTGGAGGTGGCGAAAAAAATACCAACCGTGAGCAGGAGATCAGCCAGATTTCCCGTTCATTAAAACAACTAGCAAAAGAACTTGGCGTGCCGATCATCGCACTGAGTCAGTTGAGTCGTGCGGTAGAAAGCCGCAAAGATGGAAACAAGATCCCTCAGTTGAGTGACCTTCGTGAGTCCGGTGCGATCGAGCAGGATGCCGATATGGTTATGTTCATTTACCGTCCGGAGTATTACGATATCAATCAAAATGAAATGGGCGAAGCCAACAAAGGTGAAACCCACATTAAGATCGCGAAACACCGTAACGGTTCGCTCGAGACAATTAAACTGAAAGCCTTGTTGCATATCCAAAAGTTCGTCGAAATGGAACAAGACGATTTCGGCGCAGGCCTTCCGGCCGGTGGTGGCAGCTGGAAACCTGTTGGCGATGGTGGTGGTGCCGACGCAGGCGCTGGCGGTGGAGCAAAACTCTACAACCAATTCGGCAGCAAAATGAATAACATGGATATTGACGACGATGCACCATTCTAATTTGAGAATATGCAAATTTGAAAATTTGAAAATGAGACAGCACGCGAACTTTAATCAAAGGCGCATAATGAGCATTTTCAAATTTTCAAATTTTCAAATTGACACAATCAATCATGCTTCCCTTCTTTTATATTTCAGAATATACTCCCAATCAAAAGACGATCGTTTTATCGGAAGAAACTTCAAAACATGTTGTCCAGGTTTTGCGCATGCGCATAGGAGAGATGCTGCAACTTACAGATGGAAAAGGAAGCTTGCTCACGGTAACGATCATTGACGATCACAAGAAGAAATGTACTGTTGAGGTAAAAGAATCAGTTTACACAGAAGCAAAAAAAAACAAGGCAATCATCGCTATATCGCTTTTGAAAAATGCCAGTCGATTTGAGTGGTTTTTAGAAAAAGCAACGGAATTAGGCATTAGTGAAATCATTCCTCTTTTAAGCGAAAGAACTGAAAAGCAACATTTCCGCCATGATAGAATGAAAAACATTCTTGTGAGCGCAATGCTACAAAGTCAACAAGTATGGCTACCCGAGTTGCCGGAACCGCAAAAATTAGCGTCTGTAATTCAATCTGCGACTCCGGAAAAAAAGTTTGTTGCGCATTGCATAGATGGCGAAAAAAGCGAGTTAAAGAAAGTCGTTGATACAAATACTTCCCAAATAATTTTGATAGGTCCAGAAGGTGATTTCTCCCAGGAAGAAGTCGATTTGGCAATTGGCCAAAACTTCATCCCGGTATCACTGGGCAACACAAGATTAAGGACAGAAACTGCAGGCATAATTGCAGCTACGTTATTGATGATCTGATGTTGTCTGTTGCGTTCATGCTTCACCCTTTTGAATTTTTACTTAAAAAAATAATGGCCGTCATTGCTGACGGCCATCCCTTATTAACCCCTCAATTAATCTCTGTATCCATGTTTCCAGCCTTTATTGTGCCCGTACGCATGTCCGTGGCCGTGCCCCCTTTCGCAACGGTCATCGTAATAAACTCTTCTCTCAACATAAACTGGTGCCGGTGCATAATACACCGGGGGCGGTGGTGGAGCCACATAAACCACTTGAGTAGGCGCGCACGCCCTTACAGGAGGCCTTTGGTAAACTACCGGAGGCGCACATACAACACCGTGACGAGGACCTATAACAACACCTGCATTTATATTTACTGAAACCTGAGCTTTTGCATAAGTAATAGAACCTAAAGCAATCAGTCCGAACATAAGTAACTTTTTCATAGCGTATTATTTTAGCTACATCTTTGACTCAAAAACAACACCGTGTTTAAAAAGAAAATGCTAAAAAAATGTGAAAGGATTTTATAACTACAGATAAGAGGATCTGTAAACAAAAAAAAGGACGAATTATCTTCGTCCTTTTTAATTTTTTAATCCTCGTCTATCCTTCAAATATCAGCGAGAAAATTATTTGCCTTGATTGTATCTTATCGATCACATTGGAGAACTTCAGATCCGGATCACGACTATGTACATTCGAAATGCCATTACTTATTTTTAACTCAGGAGATAAGATAAAATATCGCATGTAAAAATTGAATCCTAAACCCGCTTCAATCCCAAAATCTGAAGATTTAAGCTTCACGAACTGCTCAGCGTTCTTTTCCTGTGCCTTGGAAGAAAGGTCATATTCCCACTTCGCGCCCGCAAACATATACACACGAAAATTATCGATCCTGTCCGATTTCAATTTTAACTGCACTGGAAAACCAAGCAAAATAGATTCTACAGTTTTTGTTGTAGTTGTTGATTCTCCCGATTCAGGATATTTCAATGTGTATGAAAGCGTCTTATTCACAAATAGCAATTGCGGGAAAACTGCCCTCACCTCAAATCTTTTTGACAAACGCAACGTGTGCATACCACCAATTCCTAAACCCATCGAAGTAATTGGATTACTTGTAAGAACACTATCGGTTGCCAAAAATTGCGGATGCTGGCTTATCTGAAACCTGTTCTGCGTGCCCATTAAAATGATGCCTATTGTATAACGCTTGTCATCATTATCAGGAAGATTTAAGCGATCACGCAATTGACACTGAGCGGTAATAGAAAAAAGCAATAAAAAAATTCCCAGAGGTAGGATCTTTAGCCGTATTTCTTTTTGCCGCAATAAATTGTACATATTCCTAACGTAAGTTTTTTTAAGTAGGTATCAACGTACCCTTCTTCATTTAAAATATTCACAAATTCCTGGCCCTGGGGAAAAGCTTGAACGGAATCATTAAGATATTGGTAGGCATCCTTGTTTTTGGAGATCATTTTACCAACACCTGGGGCAATAAGGTTCATATATAGCTTGTACAAACCTTTAAATCCGGAAACGGTTGGTTTTGAAAACTCTAAAACCACCAGTTTGCCCCCGGGTTTTAAAACGCGCAACATCTCATCAAGACCTTTTCTCAGATTTTCGAAGTTGCGAACTCCAAAAGCTACGGTCACCGCATCAAACGAATTGTCAGGAAAGTTTATTGTCTCACTATCGCCTTGCTGAAGCTCGATTTTGTCGTTTAACAAAGCTTTTGCGATTTTCTTCCGCCCCAGTTCCAGCATTCCATTAGAAATATCTATGCCAACAATTTTATCAGGGTTCAGATATTTCTGCGTCATGATAGCGACATCGGCAGTTCCCGTGGCAACATCCAAAACTTTCTTTGGCTTAATCTCTCTCAGTTCTTTAATTGCCTTTTTGCGCCACGTAATGTCAATCCCTCCGCTTAAAAAGCGGTTCAAAAAATCATAACGAAAAGCGATCTTATCAAACATGTCCGCGACCTGAGCCTTCTTATTAGCCTCAGATTCTTTAAACGGAACAATTGAATCGTGCGGTAATTTTTCCACCATAGGGTGGCAAAGGTACAAGCTTTACTTGTTGATTTCTTGCAGAATAGGACCACATTTTTCAAGAGAAGAGCCAGCTCATATATATGTAGCTGTGGCTTCGGGGAAATTATTGGGCCAGCGCTAGAATATCTATTAAGCATCGTTGTGTCACTCACTTCAACGATGGAATATGGATTGGGCGAAGCACCAGGCTTCATCTTTTTCAGAATCACCCTCCATCGAACCATTTAAAGAATGCTTAATATGTTGCAGCTGCTTCAATGCCGTTCGCTTCTATTTTGTCTGAGTTATATATCTCTTCAACCCTCGACCCTTTAAAAGAATACATAATGTGTTGCATTTACTTCCCTGGCGGTTGCTTTGGCGAACGGGTATTTATGTAAAACAAAAGGGTGATTTTGATGGTCGTTCAAAAGTGTTTTCAAAGCGATGATAGATTTTTATTTTTTGTATAAGGCTTGCTGCTACAAGGTTTTGGGGCCATACGGAATAAATTGGTAAAATATTTTAGTAAAAAAACTTGTTGGTATTGAAATCAGTCCTACATTTGCAACCCCAATCGAAACGGGGGAAGATCTTAACGGAAAGGGAGTTGAAAAGTAAGCAGGGAAAAGAGGAGGAAGTGAGGAGAGAGAAAAGAGGTTTAGAGAAGAGAATGGAAAGAAAAAAACTTTAAAAATTTTGAAATAAAATTTGGCAGTTTAAAAAGAAAGCTTACCTTTGCAACCCGATTGAAAATGAAGCGGTTAGGAAAGAGGAAAAGGAAAAAAGTTCTTAAGATAACAAGGGATGTGAACGCTGCAAGGGCGGCGGTTCAGGGAGGTCAAACTTCGACATCAACAAAAGTTTAGCGGGAAGAGAAAGCAGAGCAATCGATGTTCACTTCTCCACTAAATAAAGATCTTTGAAAGAATGGAAAGCAACAGTACATAAATTTTAATTTATGGTAAGGTAACTTTAAAGCGAAGCGAATAATATTACAGAATCAGACGTTG
>JARWSJ010000004.1 GCA_029906195.1 Chitinophagaceae bacterium 26-R-25 | reverse complement strand
TAAGATCTTCCCCCGTTTCGATTGGGGTTGCAAATGTAGGACTGATTTCAATACCAACAAGTTTTTTTACTAAAATATTTTACCAATTTATTCCGTATGACCCCAAAACCTTGTAGCGGCAAGCCTTATACAAAAAATAAAAATCTATCACCACTTTTTAAAAGACTTCGGGGAGGCGAAAAATTCACTGCTTTCTTGCTATAAAATACCCGTTCGCCGAAGCAACCGCTAAGGAAGTAAATCCAACATATTATGTATTCTTTTAAATGGTCGAGAGTTAGAGAGAGATATAACTCAGACAAAATAGAAGCGAACGGCAATGAAATACGGAGACACATTAAATATTTTTTTCAATGATTGACAATTGGAGAGGTGGAAATCATACAAAAAAGAAGCGAACGGCCATGAAGCGGGTGAAACATATTATGTATTCTTTTCAAGGGTCGATCGTTGAAGAGGTAGAAATCAAAGTTGTTTAGTTGAGCAACACGATTTTTTGCTCTATTAATGTCCTACGCCCGCCCGTGCCGGATCGGACAGGGACAAAAAGGTACAGGTGGCTATCTTGGCTATTGATATTAATGCCCTACGGGCAAGCGGGCCTCATGGCGGAGCGACATTAATAGAAATAACAGGAAATAGCGAATTTGCCAAATTGTCCAAAGACATTAACATCCCATTGCGATATTCAATTCAAGAATCATAAGGGCTCATCGACAATTGCCCAATCCTTATTCTACCGCCGAAGTGAGTGACACAACGATGCTTAATAGATATTCCAGGGCTGGCCCAATAATCTCATGATATAAAAAGAGGCTGCCTCACAATTGAGACAGCCTCTTTTTATATTACAGTTTTCTTTTATTTATCTGCCGGTGATGGTGATTGTTCCTGCCCCATTATAGGAGTGATACTCTCCGTTATACATAGCGTCTGCGCTTACGGGACCCATGTGATAAATACCGGGTGACACTGCTCTCACTGCATAATAATAGGTTTGTCTATTGTTATACGCATCTACAAACAGGTTAATGCGATCGTCGCGAACGTCGAGTGCGGAAGGATTTGAAGCGTCTTTTATCCAATCCATGCCGGGAATTTCTTTGGTTCGTGGGTTTTCGATCTCAAAACCAGCTGGTAGCAGATCGGTGATTACGATGTTTTCTACGGAGCCGCTGTATGATTTTTCCAGCGTCAATTGTACTATCACCAAATCGTTTTGTTTGAAAGTGCTGCCGGCAATAGCTCTTCCATTTCTATCGAAGAATCTTTTACGAACTTTAATGTAATTGTCTTCTTCTTTATAGGAACCACTTACACTGATGCCTTCGCTTTCCCACCAGTAATACAGTTGGCCTGAGCCTTTTGTGTCGATTACTATGTTGTTTCCGCCCAGTTCTTTTGCGGAAAGTCTTGCTGCGGCTGTATTTACCCTTCCTACAACTCTCCCAGTCACCTTTATCTCCGCTGTAACCGAAGATTTATTTGCTGCGGCGGCCATTTTGCCAATGGCTAAAAATCCAAAGGAGCTTTCCTGTGTGGAGTACCATGAGCGTTGTTTTAATTTGTCCACCACGTGTCTCGCCATTGTTGGCACCTGGGCGTTTGAAGGTTCTACTTCCAGCAATGCATTCAACGCAATGGCTTCGTCGCGGATGTCTGAATAGAAGCTTCCACCGGTTTGGGCGACAGATGTTTCTCCGCTGAATGATGTTGGCAGCATTTCTTTGAACTTGGATTTGTCGCCAGCGATTGCATAGGCTGCGGCGAGTAAATATTTGCTGTCAAGACTCAATAGTGTGCCATTTGCCTTGTAGTAGTTCATGACTGAAACATTCGGACGTCCTGCAATTGCCAGTACATATAAGCTGTATGCCACTTCTTTTGGTGCGATTTTCTTTTGCTGATCACGGTTATAGAAGTAGCTTATTGTTTCTTTGTTTCTAAGCCTGTTGTTAATGTAGGTCAGCATTGTTTCGAGCAAGCCATTGTCTACGTCGTATCCTGCTTTTTTGGCTTCCCAGAGGAAATGCGCTGCATAGATGGTCGCCCACCAGTTTTCCTGGTCGCCATTGTCCCACATTGTTACGGCGCCGTTGTACAGTTGGCGCATTTTTATTTTGCGGATGGCTTCCATTACATTGCTGTTGGCGCTTGCTTTGGATGCTTTGTCGGCTTGTAAGAGTTCCGACAGGTCTGAAAAATACAGTTGAGGGAAGGCGGCAGAAACCGTTTGCTCGGTGCAACCATAAGGATAATGAACGAGGTAACTTAACTGGCTACCGAGTTCCATTGCCGGGGATCTGCTTACAACGAGTTTGTAGTTGACGCTTCCTGTCATGAAATCGGAAGTAGGGATTGTTACTTGTTTCGATGAGTTACCGGCTATCGCGCCGCTGCCGGTTTGTTTTTGCAAGGTTGAAGCAGGGCGTACTGTTATGTCTGTTTCATCGGTAAACTTCTCTCCCATTCCCTGTACTTCGATTTTTACTTTTCCTGCTGCGACTGTTGACGCTGCCACCACTTTAAACTCAACTCTGGCTTCGCTGTTGGCGTCTACAGAAACATTCTCACGGTTGCTGCTCACGATTTGCAGTGGCCCTTCGACGCTTATACTTGCTGTTGCCGAAGTACTTTTGTTGGTTGTGTTAGAAATAGTGACAGGTACGCTGATGGTATCTTTCGGGCTGAGAAATCTTGGCATGGCAGTGCTTAGGACAATCGGGTCAGCCACTTTCATGGAAGATTCTGCGGAGCCGAAACTTTCGTTTTTATAGGCTACTGCCATTAATCTTAATTCCCCTGAAAACTGCGGTACATCAAACTCGAACTCTGCTTCGCCACTTCCGTTTGCGGTTGCGATTCCGCTCCAGTAAGAAACTATTTTTACACGTTTGTTAGGCATTGGATTGACACGCTGATCCATGCGCAAGTCGCCGTCACCACCGGTGCTACTGAGTTTTGCTCTTACTTCTGGAAACAGTAACGGATACAAATCATACGCATTTACTTCCAATGCTTTTTGCGCATAGAAATAATTGTACGGGTCGGGTGTTTTGAAGTCGGTTACCTGCAACACACCATTGTCAACTGCGGCAAGTGTTACCATACTTCCGGGTGCAGCTTTCACTTTCACTTTCTGATGTGTATGTGAGCGCACTGATTGCGATGCCACGACCTGCATTTTTATCAAACGGCTTTCTTCTTCCACTTTTACATTTTTGAAGCCATGGGCAACGGTTAGTGGAATATCAGAAACGTCATGTGGTTTGATGAGTGTCGCTGTGATGTAAACGTTCGGCAAATGTTCTGCAGTCAACTTAAGATCAAGTGATGCTGAGCGTTTGTCAACATTTACATATTGGTACGACAGTACTTTATCTTTTTCCATTGTTACCAGCATGCGACCACTGAAAGGTGTTTTGAATAACACTTTTACGCTTTCGCCGGTTTTGTAGGCGTCTTTGTCGGTTTCGATATTGATTTCTCCTTCTGTATTTACTTCGAAGGAATTATTATCGCCGCCCCAATAACCATAACTGTAGAAGGACCTGCTTACATAGCTTGATGCGTTGGGAATGGAAACTCTGATTTCGTAATCGCCGGGGGACCTTGGAACGAAGGGATAGCCGGTAGTTTCTCCTGATACGGTTACGTTTGCGGTTGATACAACTTTATCTTCCTGCTGGGAGTTGTAGCGGAAATACGAACCGCTCTTTTCCAATACGGTTCTGTATTCGTGTTTAATTACTTCCACTTTGGCGATTACTCCGTTGACAACTTTTTCATTTTTGTCTAGAGCGATCAAAGGAAATTTTATGGGCTGGTTAAGCGGAAAATATCCGTAACCATCGCTGCCGATGCCAAAGAAAGTGTTTTGCGTATAGATGTCAATGTTGGCATTTCTGCTTACAGGTCTTCCGGTTTCGTCAAAGACGGTCGTGTAGAAACTGGTTTGCAAAATCCCAATGTTCTTATACATATCGGGAACGGCGTAGCTTACCATTGCGTTTCCATTTTCATCGGTTGTTCCTTCTTTTACTTGTTTATCGAAGAAGGTTTTTTGGTTTGCCAAACCGAAATCGAACTGAGGATATTTTTTTGGGTAGAAGGCTTTTTGTTTTACCTGTATCTCACTTTCATAATTGCGATTTGCTGCAGGCGGACCGAAGAAGTTAACGGCGTTGATGCTTAATGTTGTGTTTTCGCCGGGTTGGAGAGATTGTTTGTCCAACTTGGCGGTTACTTTAATTCTATCCGGAACAAACTCTTCGATCATGAAGTTTTTGCTACCGATGAGAACATCGTTGCTTGTATAGACTTCCAGGGTGTAGCTTCCGGTGATGGCGGCGGGTGAAATATCTACGCTGCCATCTAAGCCGCCTTGGGCGTTCAGACTCTTGCGGAATGTTTTCAGTTCCTTTCCGTTTGGCAGCAGGAACTTCATTTTCAACGGTAGTTCGCCGGGGGACTTCCATTGTGCATCGCGAATTACGACGGCGAAGTTTACTTTTTCTCCGGGACGATAAATGTCACGTTCGGCATAAACGAATGCATCAAATCCTGTGCTGTTGCTGCGTTTGCCGCCGACTTCAAATCTTGACGTGTTTACGGCTGTATTGTTGAATGGGAGGTAGTTGAAGTCGTTCGCAGTTTTTGCGATGACCATTGCGGGTCTAAATCCGGCGAAATCTTTTCGCGAGTAAGCGATTTCGGCAACGCCGTCTGCGTTTGTAGATCCCATTCCCAGCACCTGGTTATTGGCGCCGTAAGCAACTACGTTGACGTCTTTTAAAGATTGAGCGGTTTTGATGGAGTTTGCAAAAACATACATTTTGTCTTTGCCTTCTTTTCCCACGAGGCCAATATCAGATAAGGAAATGAAACGCGTGTCTCTCACCCAATAATCGTCTGTTGAACGAATCATAATGTGGTAGATGCCTTTAAAATCTGACACTTTGTCCTGAATATTGAAATTGAATATCCGGCCGCTACCGCTTTGGGGAAGCGTTTTTGTTTCTATTTCTTTTTCATAAATAACATCGCCGAGTGTTGCATCGCCGCCGTTGTCGCCATAGTATTCTTCTTCGCTGTTACCGTCGGATTCTTTTGGATAATAGCCATAACGTTGAGCGGCAAGCAAGTTGCTTTCGTAAATTTTAGAAACAATCACTTTTACTGTCGGCACGTTTATGAAACGGACTTCTATATTTTTCGCACCTTGGGACGAAAGGTATACGGCTTTGCTGTTGGTAAAACTTATGGATGGTTCAAGTTTGCCAAACGCTACATTGGTTACATATTCTTCTCTGAGCTGGCCGCCGATCTTTCCGCGCAAGCCCTTTACCAGTACCAGTTGATAGCTTTTTTCTGCACTAAACTGATCGCTGGAAATCATGAAACCATCGTCTGTCACTTCCGCTGTAAATTTTATAGCGGGTTCGAATTTGATAAATGAATTAAGCGACGCGGGAACAATTTGCTGGCTTGTTCTTATGTATACTTTCCCCGTATTTCCGTCGTGCTCGGTTTGCACGTCATTTATGGTAAGTGTATATGGAGATGGAATGGTGGCTTTGTTAACATTCTTTTCCGGCAAAGGATTTGTGCCTCCTTCTGGCATTAAGCCTTTGTCCAGCGAAATGGTTATGCTGTAATCTTTGTCTTCAGATTTAACGCTTAGGAGGCGCAGTGTAATTTTATTGTCGGAAGAAGCTGTTTGCAAAGCATAGTTTGCGGGTTTTCCATCTACTTCAATTCCAAGTTTTTCTTTCAACGCAGCCGGGCTAACGGGGTAGTTGAAATAAAGGTCTATTTGCGGAACTGCCGATTGGGAGTTTTCATCCTGCAATACCCATGTGACATTGGTATTGTCGAGTTTTAAATCTGGTGTGTGGAAATTTAAATCCTTTGCGCCTTCTACTTTGCTGAAGGATGTGTACTGCAACACATCGCTGTTGATCTTCGCTTTGTAGTTGGTAGCGGGTTTCAAAGGTTTTTCCGGAGAGAAAACAAGTTCGTCGGGATGTTCCCAGCGGAAACGGCCGGCGATCTTTGGTTCGAAGCTGATGTACTCGGTGGAATCCCATTGATTGAGCAGGGAATCCTTTACGAGAGGTTTGCTGAAACGAAATACAAGGTTGCCTAGTTGGGGGACTTCACTGTTTGCGTTGGTATAATCCAGGCTTACAGTTTTGCGGTTACATGCTGCTAATACTGCTGTGAGTATTACAACTAACAGCATCAAAATTTTGCTGCGCATAGTGATGTGGGTTAATGGAATGTGGTGTGTAAGATTTGTCGTTTTGTGAGACAATTTTACAGATGCAATATAACAAAGAAAGGTTGCCAGAATTTAAAGAAAAAAAGTAGTAAGAGATTCCACTTATTTGTTATGGAAAAAAGTGGTTCTTGAATCACCATTTATTGAAACTTTGCGGTGAAAGAAAATTTGCAAGTCCTTACAACTTTTGACTGGGAAAAAACAACTTGCAATAGCAGTGCGTAGTAGAAAATACTGTTTATTGCATCCAGAATGAAAAAGATCAAAGCTTATCTAGAAGGCGTTAATCGCAAAAGACTACTTAAATGGTTAGCCGTTCCCGTAAGCTTGTTAGTACTATTCTTCGCGCTTAATTTTATTTTTCCGTTACCAGATCATATTGAGTACTCCACTATTATTACAGATGATAAGGGCGAGGTGATTCATGCCTTTTTGACGAAGGATGAAAAATGGAGAATGAAAACGGAACTGAATGAAATTTCTCCGCTGCTTAGAAAAACGATCGTTCATAAGGAGGATAAGAATTTCTATTACCATCCAGGTGTTGATGCCATTGCCATGGGGCGTGCTTTCGTGAAGAATATTTTCAAGATGAAACGGACTTCGGGAGCCTCGACAATTACGATGCAAGTAGCACGGGCACTGGAACCCAAAAGACGAACTTACTTTAACAAGGTCATTGAAATGTTCCGGGCGACGCAACTGGAGATAAAGTATAGCAAGGATGAGATTTTACAAATGTATTTAAACCTTGTTCCCTACGGCAGCAATATTGAGGGAGTGAAATCGGCGTCCATTCTATATTTCCAGAAAAACCCTGATCACCTTTCGCTGGCGGAAATTACTGCGTTGTCTATCATTCCCAATCGTCCTTCTACTTTAGTGATTGGAAAAAATAACGATAAGATCATTTCCGAAAGAAACAAGTGGCTGCATCGTTTTGCGGAGGACAAAGTTTTTACGGAGAAAGAAATTCAAGATGCATTGGGGGAACCACTTACTGCCACGCGAACATCGGTTCCCAAACTTGCACCACAGCTGGCTTACAAGCTAAAGAAACAAGGCGGGGACAACATTCATTCCTACATCAATCTGAACATGCAATTGAAGTCGGAAAAGCTGGTGCAGGATTATGTGAGAACGTTGTCTTTCAAAAACATTCACAACGCTTCTGTTATTGTTATTAATAATGAAACGCATCGGGTGGTTACTTATGTTGGTTCGGCGAATTTTAGTGATACAACAGATGGCGGACAGGTAAATGGTGCGGCGGCTATCCGTCAACCGGGGAGTACTTTAAAACCCCTTCTCTACGGGATGTGCCTGGATGCGGGTTTGATGACGCCTAAAATGACGCTGACAGATGTTGCTGTAAATTATGATGGCTATGCTCCGGAAAACTACGACAAGCAATTTAATGGTTATGTAACGATGCAGTACGCGTTGGAGCATTCGCTGAATATTCCTGCGGTTAAGAGTTTGCGGTTGTTGGGCAAGGATAAATTTGTTCGGCAACTGTCCTCCTGCAATTTTATGCAGATAAAGAAAGACCAGCGAAAACTTGGACTGTCGCTTATACTGGGCGGATGTGGTGCTTCTCTGGAAGAACTTACGGCCTTGTTTTCTCTTTTTGCAAATGAGGGGAAATTTGTGGCGCCAGATCATGTTCAGTTAGCTGTAGACAAATCGGGAAAAGAGTCGGGAAAAAAGTTTTCGAACAAAAAGACAGAAACTGTTTTAAGCCCTGCTGCTACGTTTATGATCAATGATATTTTATCGAAAGTGAATCGTCCGGATTTTCCGCTTAACTGGCAAAGCACGGAAAAGATGCCGAAGATTGCCTGGAAAACGGGGACTTCGTATGGAAGACGCGATGCGTGGAGTATTGGCTATAACAAACATTTTACAGTTGGCATTTGGGTGGGAAACTTTTCGGGGGTGGGTGTTCCCGATCTTAGCGGGGCAAATGTTGCAACTCCACTCCTTTTCAAAATTTTCAATACTATAGATTATGATAGTGACAAGGATTGGTTCCGTCAACCGAAGGATTGCGATATGAGGATGGTTTGTTCTGAAACGGGTTTGCCGCCGGGTGATCATTGCACTAATCTTGTGACTGATTATTTTATTCCGCTTGTTTCTTCGACACAAACCTGCAATCATATGCAGGAGGTAATGGTGTCTGCTGACGAAAAAATATCGTATTGCAAAATGTGTATGCCGGAGGTTGGCTACAAAAAGAAGTTGTACAAAATCATCGGTGCTGATATGCAGGCCTGGATGACGGAGCATAAAATTACCTACGAGAAAATTCCTCCACACAATCCTAACTGCGAGAAGATATTTAAAGAGGGTTCTCCTGCCATTGTTTCGCCTGCTAACAATGCCGAATACTTTATCAATCGCAAAGATCCTGAGCCGCTGCAATTGGCGTGCAATACCGGAAATGATGTAAGCAGGGTTTATTGGTACATCAACAACAAATTTTATAAAGCGGCGGACGCGAAGAGCAAGCTATTTTTTATCCCGGAAGAAGGCCCTGTGAAAATTTCATGTACAGATGATAAAGGAAGGAACCGGGATATTTGGATAAAGGTAAAGTACGTGAGTCTTTGAGAGAGCAATAACTGAATAACTGAATGACTGAATAACTGAGTGTTCAAGGTCAAAGATGCCCGTTAAACAAAAACATTCAGTTATTCAGTCATTCAGTTATTCAGTTATTTGGAGTATCCGGGATTTTGTGCTGATGACGGGATCTCCGGATTTTGCAATATCTCTGTTAATGGAATTGGATATAGCTTGTGGTATTCCTGAATTTGTCCGCTTTGTGCGGCCCATTTGTTTCTTGCTTTAATGTAAGTCAAAAAGTTTCCTGTGCGGACCACATCCTGTCTTCTCCAACCTTCAAAGCAAAGTTCGCGCATGCGCTCGTCGAGAATTTTGGTGCGGAAATCTGTTTGGCTCATGCCGGCACTCCAGTCTAATGCAGGTGGTACTGTACCGCCGAATGCTCTTTGTCTAACTTGTTTTACGGCAGCAACAGCATTTGATGTTTGCCCCAACTCGTTCAAACATTCTGCATAGCTTAACAAAATGTCTGAGTACCTGATATAGATAACGTTTTTACCAGAGTACCAAAAGCTCAATTTGCCATCTGTGCGCGGATCTTCAAATTTTTTCACGTGAGGATCTAATTCATCGCCACCGTAAAAACCTGCAGGGATCGATGTATGCGGAACGCCTTTGTAAGTGAAATCGTAACGGATGCTTTCATTTTTTCTCAAATCGCCCGTTTCCCAAACGCCACCATTGGCAACATCGCTGTAAGCATATTTGGTTGGCATCATCAGATCATAACCACCGAAGTAGCAATAACCATCGATATCAGCCATTACACGTGAGCCCATTTGCCATTGGATCTGGTTGTTATCGGGATAGGTATTGATGAACTGAAATTCGTAAAGTGATTCGTTTGAATTTGGTTTGGAAGGATCCCACAAATCAGCATAGTTTGTCAGGAGGCTGTATTTACCGGAAGTAATGACTGCGTTAAAAGCATCTGCCGCCTTTTGAAAGTCGCGATGATTTGATTCGACGGGAGCAAACATATACACCTTACCCAACAAGGCAAGTGCAACGTATTTGGTAACTTTTGACTTGTCTGTAACCGTTTCAGGAAGATGGGTCGACGCAAAAACCAGGTCATTGATAATGTATTCGTAGACTTTATCCAATGGCTGTCTTCCCATGCCCAGCTCAGTCTGATGTCCCTGATCGATGATAGGCAACGCTCCCCAATATGCGGTCAGCTCGAAATAAACTGCCGCTCTTATAAAACATGCAGAAGCCAACAAGCCGTTCCTTCTTGCAGTGTCTGGTGTGGTGCTCGTTTGTAAGCCATATATCGCTTGTGAGGCAGCACTCACAGTTGGCCATCTGCTGTCCCACTGTTGTGTCAAAGCGTTGTTGCTTGGCTGTGTATTGTATTTATCAAGTGCCCCCTGATCCGGGTCTCCCACCTGAATGATTGATTGTTGTGCTTCATCTCCTCCAAACTGAAACACAAATCCCCCTCTGTCTTTGTGAATGTCTCTCCATGAAGTGTATAAGCCGGCAATTGTGGGTTCCACGTTGTTCAGATCGCTAAACACGTCTTCTTCTCTGTAATTAGATTTGGGCTGCTGATCCAGAAATTTTTGGCAGGAGGTCTGTGCAAACGAACCTGCTATTATAATTAATATGAATAATCTATTTTTCATAAAAAGTTTTTAAAGCTTAAAGATTTTATTAAAGGCCGATGTTTAATCCAACAACAACTTGTTTAAAGTTTGGAAAACCATCTCCTGTTTCAGGATCATATCCTTTATCCTTTGTAAACAATAACAGGTTTGTTCCTGTTACATAGATCCTTGCTGTTTCCATGGATAGTTGCTTCATCAAACTTGCGGGCATGGAATAAGAAAGTGTTGCAGTTGACAACCTGAGGAATGATGCATTCTGCAGTCCCCAATCTGAATCTCCGGGATTGAAGCGATTAATGTTCCCTAGTTGTGTCAATGCACGCGGAAATTTCGTGCTTTGATTTTCCGGTGTCCATCTGCCATTCATGTCATTATGAGAAATTGTGTTACCCCATGACTGGATCATTCCTTCGTAGAAACCACTGATGCGTTTCAAGCCATAGGAGTAATTGAAGAACAAATTCAAGCCAAAGCCTTTGTAGTTAAGATCTGTACCAAAACCACCATAGAACTTAGGATCTAGTTTACCTACAACTCCTTTATCATTGTCATCAATCTTTTTGTCTCCGTTTACATCTTCAACCATTATATCACCTGGATGGACCGTTCTGCCGAAATAATTCATTCCTACAGTGTCTTTCATATCAGACTGCTGAGCGATCTTTTTGAATTTCCACGAATAGACGCTGTTAACAGATTCGCCAAGAATATAGTTACCTGTGCGTTGAATCTCTACGCCGGTAAATCCACCCTTGTTAAAGATAGCAGGCACCTGGGCGTACAGCTTGGTGATTTTGTTTTTGTCTGCTGAAATATTGAACATGATGTTCCATTGCCAGTCTTTATTTTGAATAGCTGTGTAGTTGATGTTAAGTTCAAAGCCATTGTTGGTCATCGCCCCCACGTTCGCTACTTCGCGTTTGTAACCGGAAGTTGCAGGAAGCGTCCTGGTCATCAGCAAATCATCGTTAACAGTGTGGAAATAGTCTGCACTAACATTCAGTCTGTTGTTCAGCAAAGTGATGTCGGCGCCAACATTAAATTGTTTTTGTTTTTCCCATGTTAAGTTTGGATTACCTCTTCCTCCGTCAGATTGGAAAACTATCTGATTATTTGTGTAGTACGGAACATAAATACTATAGTACGCAAGGTTTGGAATATTCTGATTACCTGCAATACCATAACCAGCGCGCCATTTCAGTTTATTCAACCAATGAAGGTCCTGCATGAAATTCTCTTTTGACATATCCCATCCCAGTGCCAGTGACGGAAACGCACCCCAGCGATCACTTGAAGTAAACTTTGATGAGCCATCAAATCTTACTGTTGCTGTCGCAAAATATTTGTTTTCGTAAGCATAGTCGGCACGTCCCAAATAAGACACCAGTGTGCTGGTCACAAAATTTGAAGAAGGAGCAAAAATCGCTCTCGAATACGCTGACCCTATGTTGTAGTAGGTCAGACTATTGTTTGGAAATCCATAAACATTAAACTGATCAGAGTTTTGATTGGTCATTTGCAATGAGGTACCAACCATTGCATTTAACGTGCTTTTTCCAAAACTGTTGGAGTAGCTTGCTGTGTTGTCCCACTGCCAGCTGCTTGTTTCAGCTTTGTAATGAGAAGCGCTGCCATGATAACTATTGCGTGTGTCCTGTCCAACTCCTATTGGAGTATAACCGTAATTCTGCTGCCACATTAAATTAGCTGCAAGGGTTGAACGAATAGTTACGTGCTTCACCGGAGTGATGCTCACATAGTTGCTGGTGATCAATCTGCTCAGGTTATTGTTACTGATAATGGACAAACTCTTAATGGGATTGTAAATATTTTGATCCGGAGTATTTGCCCACATGATCTGTTGCATACTGTCATTAACAGGCAATAGCGGGTTCGCATTAATGGCGCCGTTGAATACATCACCGCTAGGCACGCTGCTTTTTGAATATGCAAAAGTTGTATTGGTTCCCACTTTCAACCATGATTTTACATTTTGCTCCAAATTGATCCTTCCGCTGAAACGCTGATATGCAGAGGTTTTGATCAATCCTTCCTGATCAGTATAGTTCAGGCTTACGAAGTAAGTACCTTTATCGGAACCGCCTGAAAAACCAAGATTGTAGTTCTGTTGTAAACCAGATTGCTGTACTGGTTTTAACCAATCATATGATAAGCCTGCTCTGTAAGTATCCTGTTCGTATTTCGCAAACACAGTACTGTTGTCCCCGGTAATGCTATTGATATAAGCTTGTCTGTCACCGTTTGGATTATTCTCCATGTATGCATTTGCATAAGCATCCACACGCAAGTTGTAAATATCATGAGCGTTCATGATGTCCATCTTTTTGCTGAACCACTGTGAACCGATCCACGTGTCGAAGGAAATTCTTCCCGCACCTCTTTTACCTTTTTTTGTGGTTACAAGCACAACGCCGTTTGCACCACGCGAACCGTAGATCGCTGTTGCAGACGCGTCTTTCAGCACTTGCACGGACTCGATGTCATCCGGATTCAATGTGTTGAAGTTGCTTTCAAGAATGGTTCCGTCCACCACATAAATGGGATTCGTTCCGTATTGAAGTGAATTGTTACCACGTATTTTTATTGATGCATCTGCGCCAGGTTGAGGACTGGCAACAATGCGTGCGCCAGGTACTTTACCTTGTATTGCCTGGTTGATGCTCGAGGTAGGCGTCTTTTCAATTTCCTTTGAATCGATAGACGATACAGCACCTGTCAGGTCCTTTTTCTTAACGGCAACACCTACTACTATGACTTCATCCATGCCGCCGGCCGAAGCATCTGTTTCAAGGCTTGCAGTAATGAAGGCACTGCCGGCAGTGTTCATTTCGACATCTTTGTGCCCCAGCGCGTGAATAACAATGATTTCGTTAGCAGTTGGAATGGTGAGTGCAAATTCACCCTTAAGGTCTGTTGTGGTTGCCCGCTGCGCATTTGATTTTAGCGAGACAACCGCTCCGGCAATTGGATCGCCGTTTTTTTCTGTGATCTTTCCCTGGATCTTAACACTCTGTGCATGAGCTATGGCAAATGATATGCACAGTGCAAGCATGAAAAATAATCGTTTTTTCATATTTCTTTTTTTATGGCATTTTCTACGTGGATAATAAACCTAACAGTTGTTGTAAGTGAAATAATATATCGTTGCGATGACGATGATTAAAGAGGGAGTTGGGGCAAGCACCGTAACTATACTATACTATTCTATTCCACAACAAATGTATATAGTTTTTATTAACATTTCGCGTCGACTCTAATTTTTTTTGAAAATTATTTTACTTGATAAATTCGCATTACCGCTCCCCCTCCACTCGCCAATCTGATTGTTTGCATTGACTTACTGTTTACATCAATTGTTTCATGTTCGTAATCTGTGGCTTCAGTGTCGGCGTTCTTTCCATCCTTAAAAATTTCTGCTTTGTATTTTTTTCCTTTCTCAAGAAATGAGAAATCAATCGTTACTGTTCTGCCGTTCCAGTTTGTAGTGGCTCCTACATACCAGTCATTGTTCTTTCTTTTCGCTAATACTGCATACTCGCCCATTTTCGCGTCCAGCACTTTTACGTCGTCAAACGTTGCAGGAATGACCGATAGAAAATTCATCACGTCCTTGTTCTTTCTGTATTCAGAAGGCGAATCACTTAATACTGCGAGGTATTGATCAAACAAAATGAACAGGGACAACTCGTGGCAACGTGTTCCCATTGTTTCTGGTAAACCTTTGTCTATCGGGCGAAATGAGGCTTTGCTCTTGTTGCGCATGCAGCCAGGTGTGTAATCCAAACTTCCACCCATCATACGAATAGAAGCTACCTGCAAATGATAAGTTGGATTGGAAGTGGTATCCCATTTGCTGCATTCTTCACCTCTTACCGCCTCATAGTTCATCACGTTTGGATAAGTTCTGCTCAATCCTGTTGGTTTTGGACAACCATGAAAGTCAACAAGTAAATGATGCTGAGCGGCCTTGGATGCGATGGCTTCCATTTGCTGATAAATGATCTGATCGTCTCTATCAAAAAAATCTACTTTAAAACCTTTCAATCCCCATTGCTCAAAAGTTGCCAGGAAATGATCGAGGTTGGCAACAAGACTTGTGGCATTGCACCAAACAATTATTCCAACGTTTTTTTGCTTGCCATAGTTAACCAACTCCTGAATGTCAATGTGCTCTGCAGATGTGTCAAGGTGATAAAAATTACTCCAGCCTGCATCTATTAATGTGTATTCCAGTTTGTTGTCGCTTGCAAAATCAATATAGTGTTTGTAGAGTGCAGTACTTCTGTTTTGGAAACCTGTTGGAATGCCTGCGTCTTCAATGATCGCATCGTGCCACCATTCCCAATCGCATTTACCTGGTTTGATCCATGAAACATCTTTTATTGCCTGTGGCGCTGCGACTTTATAAATGAGTTGATTGGTCAACAGGTTTTTATCATCATCGCTTACCATTACAATTCTCCATGGAAAACTTCTGCTGCCGGAAGTTTTTGCAATCAGATCTTCTCTCGTGTCTGCAGATGTTGACATTCCCCAATCACCTCCGTAAGGCGTTGTCTTGGCTGGATAATGCGCCCAGTAGCCGATTATAGCTTTTGCAGATCTTCTAATAAACATTCCGGGATAATCGCGTACATCGGATTCAGCAAGCAGCACTCTTGTGTTAGTCGCTTTGCTGGTAAACAATGCCGGTAAAATAATATTGTTGGTGTCTGCGATTGTCGAGATATCGTTGTGAGAAGTGTAAGGAAGCTCCCATGAAGTAAGCTTTGGTGTTTCAGAGATTAGTGCACTATAGTTGCCATTCAGGTTGAATGCAGCGATCTCGTTGCTAACAATGGCGTTACCCGTTTTCGTCGTAATAAACCTGTATGCCACTCCTTCGTTATAAGCTCTGAACACAATGGAATAATTGCCATCAAATGCAATGGTCATTTCATTGCACTCATTGCTAAGTGTTTTGAATTTTCCATAAAGCGGTGTAATGATCTCGCTGATCTTTTTGTTTGAAATATTTTTTACAGTTGCATTGTTTCCGAGTGTGTCATTGTTTATAACCAATGCAATCTTCGAAGGATTCAACAACACTGACTTGCCAAAGCGCACACTGAATAAAATGTTTTTGCCAACCTCAACATTTACCGCCAATCTTTTATCGGGAGAAATTACTTCGATTATTTTTAAAGCAAAGCTGCTCATGCTGTTTAGCAGAAGAGCAATAGAGAATAAAGCAAATAAGCCTTTCTTTTTCATACGCAGTATTTTGTCTAAACCGTTATATATTCTTGTTGTTTCTAAATCTTAAGCATGGGTATTCCATTAAAGTCAATAACATGACTTTAGACTGCTGTCTATTTTGCCGTTGATACTTGTCGGATAAGGCGTGCTGTCAACGTCGATAGCACCTCTACTGTTTACATTGGATCGAATTGGGGGTGGGGGTTATTGATCGAAAAGAATTGAGAGGAGAACATTCAACTTCTCACATAGCAACAATTCTGAAAAAGCTTTTCGCTTACTTTAAACTGTATGCAATTTCAAAAACATTTAATCATTTTAAATAGATTAAATTATGAAAGGGATGGACTTTTCTACGATTCATCAACAACTGAATAACTGAGTAACTGAATAACTGAGTGCTTTAAAGTGCAAGATGCTTTTACTTTTCGAGCATTCATTTCTTCAATCATTCAGCTATTACTTCAAATAAAAAAGCGATGCAAAAATTAATCTGCATCGCCTTTTTAAGGTTATATAACTGTTCTCTGTTTTACATAATCTTATTCGCCGTTAATAGCCTCTATTCTGTGCGAATCAGCTTAACCAGCATGGCGTCTTTCACTCCAACATTTAATGAAATATTCACTTGATCATTCTTCACAGAACCGACGATCTCATCTGTCAGAAAATCTTTCATAACATATGCACCTTCTTTTAAACCGATTTCCTTTCTGCTGAACGTTGCCACATAAGGTTTTTCCTTGTCAAAATTAAATGCAGAAAGCATTACTGAATCGCCGGGAAGATAAAAGTGCAATTGCTGATCCTGACCGTTGCCTTCAGAAAAATTGAGCGGTACAAATGCACGGGGTTGCAAAAAGTACTTACAAACATTTGGATTGTTCAGAAATTTTTTTGCCCGTTGTGCGGCGAGCTGATTTCTGAAATCAGAACCGTCTCCTAATATGCTTCCCATTGTCATTAAACTATACAATCGAACTTTTATTTCTTGTTCCGTAAGGTCTGGGTTTTTCTGAAAATTTTTCATGATCGTTACATCCATATTGGTATATGGAAATAGAGTGCCTTGTATCCACCACAAGTTGCTTGCTGAGACCATTGAAGCGGCCGTGCTTCCCCAGTTAGGAAATCCCGGTTGGTCATTGCGCAAGTGCGAATACACGTCTGTTGATACAAAGCGTGTGTGTGCATATTGATGCGGGAACAACGGCGATATAGCCATCGTAATAAATATATCAGGCCCCATTATCGAATCAATAAGATGCTTAAGCATTTTCATCCCGTAGTTGTAAGACTGCATTCCCGTTGTTATTGAATGGTCGTAGTATCTTGACGCCTCTAAAGCACCTGCTGAAAGAAAATCTATCTTGATAAATGTGGCACCGATTGCTTTTGCTTTTTGCAACCTGTCAATAATACTTAACCGTGTGGCCGGATGTGTCGGATCTAATGGAAATGCACCCCAGTCACCTTTTTTATAAGGAACGAAGTTGCCCGTTGAATCTTTCAAAATGACTTCACCTACTGAATAATCCGAGCCTTGCAGTTTTGTATTATTCGCATTGTTTGTCCATGTCCATAGAGCAAAGGGTGTAAAATAAAATCCAATTTTCTGCCCTTTCTTGCCCGCATATTTTTGAATGGATTTAAGCATTTCAGTGGAGTAGATGTTTTGATCGTAAGAGTCTATGCTTAAAACAGGCGAGCATCCATTGAAGTTATTCATTGACTGGATAAAGTCTGATATTTTCAAGACACCTGTGGGCATCATTACTTTTTCATACCCTAAAACGCCTTCTACGCCAAAACTGTTCCAATATACAGGCGCACTGTCTTTCCATTTTTGACGGCCCGCAATCGTTGCATTGCTTTGGCCATACTGAGTATAACATTCGCGTACATCATTGGAAGCACTTAAAAAAATCAAAGGCGATTGAACTGATTCGCCACTTACTATGCCATGCGGCATTACATCGTGCGTACCATCCAACCCACCGTATGATGCAGGCAATGAAGCATTATCGCTTCGTGCGGCACCACCATATACGACCAAGGTATCTAATGACCCGGCGGCCTTGCCTGCAGTATAGCGAATGCCTGTTTTCCAGCAATCATGCGTTAAACTTCCGGCAACAAAACCAGCCATTGTTTTTTTGTCAAACATTGCAGCCAATTCGTGACTGATGCCTGTAATTTTTTCTTTCTCCTGCCAGTTCCTTGTTACTACATCAACCCAATCGTCATTGTCAAAGGGAAAATCAGTAAACCGCGGTTCGGTTCCAGGCATTTTCATTTGCCCGCCCTGCGTTGTCGTAAGTGAAAACGGCGATATGTTTCTGGTAGCCGGTAAAAAACTTGAAGGATCTTTTGTTTCTGCCTCGGCACTGATTAATACATAAGGTTGCTTTTCATAGACTGTTATGTGTTGAATAAAGCGAAACGAAACCTTTGCATCTTCATGTGTAATATTAATGCACGTTCCTTTGCCACCAAGCGGATCTTGAATTTCATCCGTTGTGATGTTGTGCGCACCAAAGCTAAAAGAAGCCAGGTAGCCATAGTTAATATCTTCTATGTAAGCGTATGAATTTTCGAATGATGTGCCATTGGAAAAATGATAGTTTATTTTCCCATTCTTTTTATTGACAATCACTTTTAACACGCTATTGGAAAGAGTAGCTGTTTCGCCTGCATCTTGTAATGACTGAGCAAATGTTGTGCTCACAATCCCACACAAAAGAAAATGCGTAATTGCCAACCGAATATATTTTTTCATGTAGCTCAAAATTTTCTTAAAAAAAATTGAGAACAGCGATCAATTGGCTTAATCGCTATTCTCAATATATTCTATAGTAGTTGTTCCATTTTACGTTATTCTACAACCTTCCAACAATAAACAATGCCTGCAATTAATAACCGGCATTTTGATCGCTTGGTGTAAGCCAGCTATTCGTTTCAAATTCTTTGGACGAAATCGGCATCAACAAATGTTTGGTTTCCATAGTAGGTGCCGCATCCGGGTTGTAGGCAATGGTTTGCGACAATAATTTGCCTGTCCTTTTCAAATCACACCAGCGCCAGCCTTCCATGCCCAATTCCCGCATTCTTTCTTTTAACAACTCAGCTCTCATTTCAGCTTGTGAAGGTGCGTGGCCCAATTTAATTTCCCAATTTGGCAATGTGGCCCTGTTTCTTATTTTGTTTAAATACGTTAACGCAACTGAAGTTTTGTTAAGTTCATTTTGTGCTTCGGCATACATAAGAACAGCATCTGCATAACGTAAGTAATAAAGGTTGTGAGGAGACTTACCTCCGTTTACAGCACCATCGCCAACATTGATATCATATTTTGCAAAGTGAGGTTTTCCCGCTGTTCCCCACCACCAATAGGCAGTAATCCAATCTGTACCGCTGCCATCAATTAGTTCGTAGTGTATTGAAGCAGCTCTTCTCGTGTCGCTATTTGATTCGAAGCATGTATCATAATAGTCTGTAGGAATAACTTCCTCACCTCCACCTCCGGGTTTTGTATTTGGCAGATACCAACCGCCAAATGCATTCGCAAGATTGTTGGTGTTGTTGTTATCGTTCGAATATTGTATTTCAAACAATGATTCCTGGTTATTTTCATGTGCTCCTTTAAACAGGTCAGCATAGTTTGTCATTAGCCCAACGCTCGCAGATGACATTAACGGCTCCAACACGATGCTGGCAGAATCATATTGACCTCGTGTGAGATAGACTTTTCCAAGCAGCGCCTGAGCAGCCTCCTGATTAGCCAGGCCAATTCCTGCAACACTTTTCGGATCGAGATTAGTACTTGCAAATTTCAAGTCAGATATTATGAGTCTATACACATCGTCTACCGGACTCTTAGGATATCCACCTTTAGCTATTGCGGAAGGGTCCTGTACTTCCGTTGGCATAGGCACAGATCCAAAAAATTGCACAAGGCTGAAATAAAACACACTCCGCAAGAATTTCGCTTCTCCTATCATTTTATTTTTTACTTCTGCTGAAGCATTGATCGAAGGTATACTCCCAACAGCAATATTTGCGTTATAAACACCCTGGTATAAAACGCTCCATGTATCCTGCAACACCTGGTTCTGCGGAGAATAAAGTGAGTTGTAGCTGCTTATCGATGCCACGTGGGTCCAGTACCCGCCCCAGGTTCCTACAAAAGAGGACCCTCTTGCTTCATCGGTTCCTAACACACCTACAAAATAATCTTCCGACTTTTTCCAGGTCTGTAATTGTTTATATACCCCGGTTAACCCAGCTCTTGCACCTGCAGCATCTTTATACACACCTTCAGGAGATGGATTGGACTCAGGTTTTATGTCCAGTTGTTTCGAACACGATCCTAACAGCAATGATGTTGCTGCAAATATTACCAAAGCTCTGTTTATATATGATTGTTTAGTTTGCATTTTTCGATACGTTTTTAATATTATAATCCTAGTTGTAATCCTACCAAGAAACTTCTGTAACGTGGATACACGTCCATGCTTCCCACACCTATTTCAGGGTCAATACCTTTATACTTTGTAATGATAAACGGATCCTGAACCTGAACATAAACTTTAGCAGTGTTCATCCTTGCTTTGGATAATAGAGCCTGGTCAAAGTCGTAGGAAAATGTAATATTTCTTACTCTGATAAAATCGGCTCTTTGAACGATGTAACTTGATGAGCCACTAGGCAACGTATATATTGAACGGCTAAACACATTGGGACGTGGAACATTCGTATTGGTATTTGTTGGCGTCCAGTAATTCAATCCTTCTTTCAACACACGGCGACGTGTATCTGTTTCGTACAAATAGTCCTGGTAAGCTTTGTTAGCAATATCCTGACCATAAGTATAGCTCGCTAATACAGTCATAGAAAAACGTTTATAACGCAAGTAATTCCAAATACCACCATATGCTTTAGGCGTTGTACGTCCCACGATTGTGCGATCATACTGATTGATTACGCCATCGTTGTTAAGATCTTTAGGCTTTACATCACCAGGACGCGCATGTTGACTGGCCATAATTGGCGATCCCTTATCACTTTCCTGGTACAAGCCATCATATACGTAGTCAACAATTAAACTATTCGGCGCCTCTCCTACTTTTAAGTATGGACTAAGCGAATCTCTTCCGGGGATCAAACTTTTAACCTGTGATTTATATTTTGACCAGTTGAGATCCATTTGCCAATCAAAGTTTTTGTTTTGAACAAGGCTCAACTTCAAGCCGAGGTCAACCCCTTGAGTATTCATCCTGGCAATGTTCATGTATTCGTAACCAACGCCCATAGATGGCGACAAAGGCACTGGTAATAAAACATCGTCAATGTTTTTGTTATAATAGTCGAATGTCAATTTTATTCTCGACGATGCCAACAGCGCCAAATCAAAACCTGCGTTAAATTGTTTTTGTTTTTCCCAGCGAATATTCGGGTTTCCCAAAACACTTGGATCCAGCTGATATCCGGTCGTTTGGCTTGATCCATTATAAGGGTAAGACGAAGGAGTCATCTTGTTGAATTTCGCAAAGTCCGGGAGGTTTTGATTACCAACAATTCCATAACCCACTCTTATTTTCGCATCGCTGATTATTGATCTGATCTTTGCACCCATAAACGGTTCATCAATTAAACGCCATGCGCCACTGATGGCAGGAAAAGTTCCATACGTATTGTTCTGACCGAACCTGGACGATCCATCATGTCGAATCGAACCGTTCAATATGTATTTTCCTTTGTACTTATAAATAGCCCGGGCCATCTGGGAGAAGTTCATTCGATTAAAATAATCGCTTTGAATATCCGTTTTGTTACTTGCTGTAGCCAGATTTTTATACGTCAGGTCATCGGAAGGAAATCCCTGTGCTTCGATATAATCCCATTCCTGTCTTCTTTTCTCCAATACAACTCCTCCCATCAAATTAAACACATGATCTTTTCTCGGCTGCCAGTCATACGTTAATGTATTATCCCAAACATAATCGCGATATCCCCAGTTTTGCACCTTCGCATCTCCACCTACCTGAAAACCATAAGAAGTAGTTCTTGGGTAATATTCAAATTTTTGTTGTCTAAGAATGTCTATTCCAAAGTTGGAACGGAACAAGAGGTTTTTTACAATTTTATATTCCCCAAAAACATTCATGATGTTGCGATCTTGTATATCAGCCATTGGGGACTTCGTCATTGTAAGTGGGTTGTTAACTGAAACTTGAGAACCATCGTTTGTAAGTAAAACGGAAGGATCTCCGTTACCATCATATATAGGCCACAACGGGCTCATGGTAACCGCATTGTAATACACTTCATTACTTACAACATTGTTAACGATGTGAGAGAAATTTGTATTGATTCCTATCTTCAAATTTGCTGTCGCTTCAGATTCAACGTTTGCTTTTACAGAATAACGCAAAAAGTTTGAACCTTTTATAATTCCATCCTGATTCAGGTAGTTGCCACTTAAATAGAATTTGTTTTTTCCTACACCATTAGAATAGCTTAATGTGTGGCTTTGCATAGGTGCAACCTGTGTAACCGCTTTTTCCCAGTTGTACCATTTACGATCTTTAATACTTTGAAGCTCCGGTGCAGAAAATATCTTCGCCATAGTGCTTGCAGAATCCGGCGACCACGCTTTAGGGTCTTCATCTGCCCAGCCAGCCATGCGTATTTTCACATAATCATCAATATTGTCAACAAAATCATAGCCCTTTCCATTGTATAATTTTTGCATGCCAAAGTAGCCGTCATAATTAAGACTGGAGCGACCAGTTGCACCCTTCTTGGTTGTAATGATCACAACACCTTCTGATGCCCTTGAGCCATAAATAGCAGCCGCAGAAGCATCTTTCAATACATCAATTGATTCAATATCATTTGGATTAATCTCTCTGATATCACCTGTAATAAGCACTCCATCTACTACATAGAGAGGCCCCGATCCTTGAGTAATTGAATTGATGCCGCGAATCTTTACACTGGTTCCCGCCCCTGGTTCGTTGCCACCACCACTTACCTGCATCCCTGGAACCCTTCCCTGCAATGCCGCGGCAACGGTGGTTACCGGCTGGTCTTTTATGTCCTTTCCGGAAATGCTTGAAATAGCACTCGTAATGTCTTTTTTCTTTGCTTTTCCATATCCGATCGTAACCACGGCTTCCAAATCGGATACATCTTTGGCCAAAGCAATTTCTACAGATGATTTATCAGTTACATCAACTGATTGCGTTTTGTAGCCAACATAACTGACTACCAAAATTGTTTTACCATTAACCTTGATGTTAAACGAGCCGTCAGCTTCTGACACGGCAGAGGCGTTTTTACCAACTATGCTGATGGTAGCTCCAGCTAATGGTTTTTTTGTGTCGGATTCCACTATTCTTCCTTGCAATTGTTTCCCTTGAGAAAACGATAACAAAGAACACATGAGGAATAGGGTAGATAAAAAAAATGCTTTCATTTGGTTTATTTGTAGGGGTGTGATAGTTTGAGTTTGTTATAAAAAATTAAGGATTTGTAAACATTTTCGAGCGCATAGCTAGCTAAAAACCGACATATTAGGCATGACATACCCCTTTCACACATAGTATGAACCTTTCCAGGTATATCATTAAAATAATTTGATACTAGCTATAAGAAATAGACATTCTTCTTGTTTGAGAGAGCCTGTTAAAAAGGCACATCGAAGTTCGTTCGTACAGATTTGCTGTTTTCATTTACAATCGTTTTCGTTTTTAACTAAAAATAATCCTTCAACATAGACCCGACCTGGTCGGTTTATAAAATCCTGAACTGGTTAGACAACGAATGGCAATTTCATTATCCCGTCTATATTGGCCGATTTTTACTTGCTTATGAAGTGGAGAAAAATTGAGTGGAGAAAATTCAAATTTTTCACACGGCAATCACTTAAAGGCAAGCTGTTGTTTATTTAAAACCTGTATGCAAATTGACAAATATTTAACCATTCCAAATAGATAAAATTATGAAAGGGATGGACTTTTTTACGGTCGCATATTAAGAGCGCTCATCGAAGCACAAAAACCAATTTCGTTTGATGATGAAACTCCTCTCCCGCTTTTAAAAGTGTATTTGCAAAACATGGATGGTTTGCTGCATCTGGGAAAAACTGTGTCTCCAGACATACGCCTCCACATGCTGTAAAACCATTGTTCAACTGATCGCCTGAATAAAACATCATGCCCGGAACCGTTGTGTAGACCTGCATTGCACGTCCACTTGGTGCATCAAAAAGTTCAGCAGAACAAACTTTCATTTCCGGAGCATTTAACACATAACATTCATTGAACATGATTTCTTCTTGCTGATTAATCTTCCGAATAGTACTAAAATCATGTCTCGTTCCTTCAACGTTATTGATTCTTCCTGTTGGGATATAATGCGTGGTCGTTTCAAGAACTGAACTTGCATTTATCAGTAATTGCTGCGCTGCACCGTTCCGTTTTCCGCCGCTAAGGTTGAAGTAACTGTGGTTTGTGGGATTCACGTGTGTGTCAGCATCTGCCAGGGCACGATAATCAATGAGCAATTCATTGTTATTGTTTACAGTAAATGTCACTTTCAGTGTAAGGTTTCCGGGATAACCTTCTTCCATATGCGGACTATTGTGTTCGAGTGAAATCCCAACAACATTCTCTTTCACGATCTCTTCAACTACACTAAAAACATGTTTGTTAAATCCAGTTTTACCACCATGTAAATGACAATCATTTGATGGCTCGTTAACTGGCAACTGATACACTTTTCCATTTACCGGCAACCGGCCTTTATTGATTCGATTGGCCACTCTTCCTACAGTAGCTCCCAAATAAAACGTATCAGCTATATAGCCCTGCAAATCTTTGTACCCCAAAACGATATTTTCAGTGACACCATTTTTATCAGGCATCAAAATACTGACGATTGTTGCACCATAACTTGTAACAGAAACCTCAAGGCCTTTATCGTTGCTTAATCTAAACAGACCGACTTCCTTCCCGTCAATGCAACCCCACTTTTCTTTTGCTATGTTCATAATTCTTACAATTGCTCCTCACAAAAAATGAAGCACAGAAAATTCTGTGCTTCTACTTAACTAATACTCGCTCAATTAACTAACTGACCTTTTAAAAAATTGATCATTGCATTGTGCACTTGTGCACCCTGGTGATTGGTATTTAGCAATACCACTTCATCAAATTCTTTTTTCGCTTTTTCATAATCACCAAGTCCTAAATGGCCCAATCCTGTAAGATAATGGCAATGGATTTTATTACGCACGTCCAAATCCTGATCAAATACCAGCAGATCCGGCAATGACACCGCGAAGTAATCAATCTTGATTTCATCGTTCGTGTGTTCATTGGCAAAACTTATGAAGCGTTTAAAGATTTCTTCACCCGCTTTTTCTTTATTTAGCTTTTGCCATGCAAGTCCCTGGTAAAATATTTTATCCGGTTGCGGATCATTATAAAATATTGCCTGTACTGGCTCTGTAATGCCAATTGTTGCAGTTTCAAATTTCTCCTTCGCTTCTCTTTCTTTCCCCAACAATTCCAATGCGCAACCCTGCAAATAATAAATATCATTCTCTTGTGTACCTGCCAATTTTCCTTCACCAAGATTGTGAGGATATGTTTCAATGCTGTTCAGCAACTCCAAAGCCAACGCGCCATTTCCCTGCAAAAGTGCTTTCTTGGCGAGTTCTATGTGGCACAATAAAAACTGTCCCACTACTTTTCCTTCGCCTCCTTCCCACGGATGAAACTGCCTTTCTGCAATCAATGATTTTGCTTTTTCGTAGTTGCCAGATTGATTGTACAACGTTACGCGCTCTAAGTAAAGATCATCGCGATCATTTACAAGTGGCAGATGTTTTTCCAGTAATTGCAATCTTTCCGCAGCTGGCTTGCCTGTTATTTTGTACAACTGATCAAGCTCCATTAACACCCTTGCATCATTTTGATTCAGTGCAAATGCTTTTTCCAGGTACTCAATTGCCAGCGGCACGTTCTTGCTCTTGTTGTAATATGCCAAAGAAAGATTTCTAAATACAGTTGGGAAACTGATATCAATCGCTGCAGATCTTTCCCAGCATGCAATGGCTTCCGCATACTGCCTTTTCGCGTACCAAAAGTTTGCGAGATAGTAAGGTGCTTTTGCATCTTTTGCATTTGTTGCAATCGCATCCTTCAATATAATGACCTCCTCTATTCTATTTGGAAAGCAGAAATCCGGCTTTTGGGCTGCTGCAAGCGTGTGATAAACCAACGCGTTTGCTTTGTCTCCCAATTTATTATACAACCAGCCAATTGTATAGTAAGCCATTGGATAAACTTCTTTTTTTCCTTCAACGTGTTCATTCAACAATGCAATGGCTTCTTCGTACATACCTGCGTGTGCATAGTCAAGTGCATACTCAATGTACGTATGAACCGCGCCGCGCATTAGGCTCTTCATCTGCGCAAGCACTTCCAAAGCTTCATTCTTCTTTCCTGCTTTTGAAAGCAATTGATACTTTTCAAAAAAGCATCCGTAGTTGAAGCCATCTATTTTTAATGACTCCTCAACCAATACCATTGCTTCTTCCACTCTGCCAAGCTTACGTAATAATGCAGCTTTCAGATGTCTTGTTGTATGACTGTGATAATTTTTGATCAAAGATTTTTCTGCCAGCTTTAACGCATCGTTGTAGTTACCTTTTGTAGAAGCTATGCGTGCAAGTGAAAGATAGCTCATGTGTTGCCATGCATCGCTCCAGGCCGCTTTATAGAATGCATCGTAGGCCTCATCCAGTCTGTTTTGCAACATAAGCGACCAACCTAAATTGTAATAAGGCTCGCCATCGTATGGATTCGGATTTCTAGAAGTAAGCGTTTTGACTGCGGTTCTAAAATATGGTTCTGCTTTTTCGAATTGTCCTCTTCTCAGCAATAGCAAACCCATGGCATTGTTGCAACGCACATCACCTGCATCTCTTCTTAAGCCTTCTTCGTAATAATCAATGGGATTAAAAGTTGCGTGGCGATATTGCTCAAGATGAAAACCATTTAAAAACAATTGCTCCACACTATCAATTTCAGCAGGAAGTTTTGCAGCTGTTGCAGCAGGCGGAATGTCTTTCTTCTCGTAAACTTCAGGTTGAAAACTTACAAGCGTGTTGCCGTTCTCATCTTTCACTATCAACTCCAGCATTTCAGTTTGTGCATCATGCGAAACAGCAATATTTTCTTCAAAAACATTTTCAGGCGAAAGATCAAACTGGTATGTTTTTACAATATCACCTTTCAGTTTTAATGTTATCGTTGCCTTGTTGTAAGTAGATGTGGCAAATACTTTCATGCTCACCAAACCTTTCTCCAACGAGAGATTGATCATCGCTTCCTTCGTTGCATTTTTTACTTCGCCTATCAATGCGTAAGGCATGAAGAACTGCTCAAAAGTTTTTTCCTCATTTGGTTGTAACCATGTAAAGTCAGGTTGATTGTCGGTAAAAACGCCTGTCATTAATTCGATGTACGGACCATCTTCGTCAGTAAGATTTCTGTCCCATGCAATACCGAAATCACCGTTGCCCCACGTCCATTGTTTTTTGCCTGGAGACACATGGTGATCTGCCACGTGCAGCATACCCGCTTGCGTGTCGTGCTCATAGCAACCCATAAAATCAAATTTCGATTGAATGGCCATGTATGAAGTTGGTACGGGAATATTTTTGTAGCGGGAAATATCAGTGCCCGGTGCATAATTCACTTTGTAGTAAGTGCCGGTTGCAATAGGAAAATCTGACACATCACGCTTGCCGTGATCGAACACTGCGTATACATCCGGCGGAAAAATGGATTGATAATAATCGTTCACTTTCACCGCGGGATTCGCCCACCACAAAAAGGTTTGCGGAAATGGTGTTCTGTTGTAAACTTTTCCTTTGATCTCTATGTATGCTTTATCAGGATGCAGCGTAAACCCAGCCATGCCTTTGGTGCGGAACATGATTTCCACTTCATTAACCCAAATGGTTTTGCTGCCGTCTGCATGCTCTTCTATGTTACAATCAATTGGCAAAAATGTGCTTGGTCGGTGGTGCTGGGGCCAGTTGAATTCGATGCCCCCGGATATCCACGGACCCGTTAATCCAACCAACGCCGGCTTCACAACCTGGTTATAATAAATGAAATCACGTTTCCGGATCTTGTCATATGCCCGATGTACACGACCACCCAATTCCGGCAAAATCATGATCTTCAGGTAATCGTTTTCTATGAAATATGCATTGTATTCTTTGTCAACTTTTGTATCGCTGATTTTCTCCACAACAGGATAAGGATAAACTGACCCTGAACTGCCCTGGTAAACTCTCTTCTCTAAAAAAATGGGATTTTTTTCCGCTACGCCTGTTTCGTAGGTAGGTAGTATAACTTTTTCCTTCCAGGCTATAACTGAGCGTGTAGTCATGATGCAATCATTAATTTAGGTCAAAATTATTCAGAGGTCTTTTATACTTGATGGATAGAGTAGCGGTTGTGATGGATTTTTTTATGGTGGTGATAATGGCGGTCTTTCCGATAGATTTCGTTACAGCTTGAGCAGCGGTGTACGAAGTACGATGTACGAAAGTCATTAGCGAGTATCCCTGTAAAGTATTTCGTACCTCGTACACCGCACATCGGGCACCGTACATTGTCCCTTATGCAGATCGCTCCAATTTCTTACATTTACCTCTAAAAGCAACCTCTGCTATGCTAAGGAAAAAAGAAGGATTTGAAGGCCAGCGGGCCATTATGATTCCACGGAAAATCTTGCATACACATTGCGATAACAACCCGCTGCTGAAGAATCTTTACATTACGGACATTGGCTACTACCCCAAAGCGAAGGGCCATCTCATGGAAAGATCGCATGGCTCCGAGCAGCACATTCTTATTTATTGCATGGAAGGAAAAGGTTGGGCAGAAATAAGGAAAGAAAAATATGAGTTAACGTCCGGCAGCTTCGTTATTATTCCCGCAAAAGTCCGCCATTCTTACGGTTCAGAGGAAAAGAACGGATGGACAATTTATTGGGTGCACTTTTCCGGTGCTGCAGCAAACGAAATTGTGAATATGATGATGCAGCAAAATAGTACACTTATGGGCAGCGTGTCGATGAATGAAAAACGCCAGCGACTTTTTGAAGAGATCTATACAAACCTTGAGCGTGGTTACGGTCTGGAAAACCTTAGCTATTCAAATTTATGCCTCGGACATTATTTGTCAACGTTCATCTTCAATGAGCGCTACACACAAGTCGATCTTAAAGACAAGGAAGACATCATTAACCGCTCCATTGATTATATGCAAAAGAACATTGACGCCACTGTTGAATTGCAGGATCTTGCGGCCATCGTTAATTTATCCCCTTCCCACTATTCGTTTGTTTTCCGAAAGAAAACAGGCTTTTCGCCTATCGAATATTTCAATCATCTGAAAGTACAAAAGGCCTGTCAGTACTTGCTGTTCACGGATCTGCGCGTCAAAGAAATTGCCGGGAAAATAGGCATTTATGATCCGTATTATTTTTCCAGGATGTTTTCAAAAATAATGGGCATTTCGCCGAATGAGTATAGGATAAAGAGACACACGTAGGAGTTGAAAATTGAAAGTTGAAAGTTGAAAATGGAACGCAGATTTTCATGGTTATCATGATTGTCATGATTTAAGAATAAATACGGGTTCAATGTGTCGAATCGAAAATTTCAATCTCAAATAAATAATCTTTAAGAATCTTGACAATCATGAAAATCTGCGTTCCTTTTCTTCCTCCATTTTCAACTTTCAACTTTCAATTTTCAATTAAACATAAAATTGTCCATCCCTTCCTGCCAAATATCCATCGTTAATTTTATAGGGGAATTTACATTTGCTGATAACAATTGCTTTTTCATAATGAACAGTACATATCGCTTCAACTCCGGTTATATCATTGTCATTTCTTTTATCTCCGCAATGGGAGGTTATTTGTTTGGGTTTGATTTTGCCGTTATTTCCGGCGCACTCCCTTTTTTACAATCACAATTTGGTTTAGATGCATACTGGGAAGGATTTGCAACAGGTAGTCTTGCGCTTGGCGCAATAGCGGGCTGCGTTGTTGCTGGTCGTGTGGCAGACAAGTATGGACGCCGCCCGGGCTTGCTTTTAGCGGCGGCTATTTTTGCGCTCTCTTCCTTAGCCATGGCGGCTTCTCACAATAAGGAAACATTCATTGCTTTCCGCTTTCTTGCCGGTGCCGGAGTAGGCATGGCTTCTATGCTTTCGCCCATGTACATTGCAGAAATTTCTCCTGCACATCTTCGCGGGAGAATGGTGGCGATTAATCAACTGACTGTTGTGATAGGCATTTTGATCACCAATGTGGTGAACTACTCGCTTCGGAATCACGGCACAGAGGCCTGGCGATGGATGTTTGGCCTTGGCGTAGTTCCGTCATCGGTATTCCTGCTCGGCGTTATTTTCCTTCCGGAAAGTCCGCGTTGGCTGATTGCAGCAAACAAAACGGATAAAGCGAAAAAAGTGCTTAACAAAATTGGCGGCGAAAATTTTGCAGACGATTCAATACGTACCATTGAAAATTCTTTGCAGCACGCATCCAAGCCCAATTTTCAAATGGCATTTTCTAAAATTTATTTACCGGCACTAACGATCGGTATTGTGCTGGCGATATTTCAACAACTCTGCGGTATCAATGTGGTGTTCAACTATACGCCAAAGATCTTTGAAAGCATTGGCGCTTCTCAGGATGATCAGTTGTTGCAAACCGTTTTCATCGGCGGCGTAAATCTTACTTTCACTATACTTGCCATGCTGTTGGTAGATAGACTTGGCAGAAAACCCCTGATGCTTTTAGGTGCAGGCGGTCTTTCGGTTCTGTTCATCATCATCGCAAAAATGCTGAGTGGGTCCTCAGGTCATGTTTCGTGGTTTTTGCTTACTGCGATCGGCACTTACGCCATGTCACTGGCTCCTGTTACCTGGGTTTTGATCTCCGAAATTTTTCCTAACCAGGTGAGAGGCGTGGCAACTTCTATTGCTGTAATCTGCCTGTGGCTCGCATATTTTATACTTGTTTTTACGTTCCCGATTTTATTTGACCATTTTAAAAACAATACGTTTTACGTGTATGCCGTGATTTGTGCGCTGGGATTTGTGTTTGTCTGGCAAAAGGTAACCGAAACGAAAGGAAAAACACTCGAAGAAATGGATAGCAGTTTTAGGCATTAATAAGCAATCGTTTAGGTGTTAGGCCGGTAATGAGACGTCATTTACCGGCTTTTTTATGCCCTGAAATCTCTTTTTTGAAATATCTTTATAACACCCTGATATCTATGCAACCAAAACATTAAGAAGTTCTCTTTCTAACATAAGTGCTTACGAATGAAACAAATCATTTTGTTCTCTTTTTTATTGGCTTTTATTGGCAATGAAATATCCGCCCAGGAAAAAGTAATCCGTTTAAAGAATGGCGCTGTTAAAACAGGCGAAAACCTGCTTAAACAGAAGTTTCTGAACCGCTATCAGCAAAACATTTCTTTTAAAAACAACCTTTACACAATTGTCCAGTTAAGCAAAACTCCTGACGCAGAGGCGAGGAAACAATTGAAAGAAAAGGGAATATTACTGCAAAGCCCCATAGGCCCAAACTCATTTCTCGCAGAAATTAAAAACGGAAGCATCGCTTCTCTCCCTCCAGAGATAACAGGCGTTTACAACATCCCTGCCGAAGCAAAAATAGACAGCAAGTTGGACGACGAATCTGTTTTACATGAGCCGAACAGCTTCGTGTCTGTGATGTTTTTTGGTTCGCTGACAAAACAAGAAGTTGTCGCCCAATTGACAAAAACAGGCGCTACCATCGCCAATAGCGAGTTGAAACCGGGCAACGCTGTATTTGTAAAAGCATCTCCTGAGATCATTCAAAAAATAGCAGCACTGCCTTTTATCAATTATGTCGGCTTGCAAACACTTAAAGATGTTCCCCTTAACAACAACAACAGAGCGGCCCATTCCATAGATGCGTTACAGTCTATATCGGGAAGAAATCTTTCGGGAAAAAATGTAACGGTTGGAATTGGCGATAATGCAAATCCTGCTACCCACCTGGACTTTGGCAACAGGCTTCTGCCCAGAACACCCTCCGGCCCGGAAGTACACGGCACGCACGTTACAGGCACAATGGGCGGCGGCGGAATCATTAATCCGCTGTATAAAGGCATGGCGCCGCAAACCACCATCATTAATCAGTATTTCAGCAATATCATAGCTTTTGCACCGGTGTATTATAGCGATAATCACATGGTACTGAGCAACAACTCTTATTATTCGGGGGCAGACCGCTGCGCAGGCGACGGCGCTTACGACGTACTGAGCAATTACATCGACGATCAGCTATACACTTACCCAAGTATCCTGCACGTATTTGCGGCGGGCAACGATGGACAATTTACCTGCGCTCCATTTCCACCCACTTACAGCACGATCAAATCAGGGTTTCAATGTGCCAAGAACGTGTTGACAGTTGGCAATCTCGACAATGTAAACAATTACCAGCTTAACTCTACATCCAGCCGCGGCCCAACCGATGATGGTCGACTGAAACCAGAAATAGTTGCGGGCGGCACAGGCATAAACTCTACTTTTCCTAACAACTCGTATGGAAATTTGACAGGAACGAGCCAGTCCTCACCAACTGTGACGGGCACATTAGCGTTGTTGTATGAACGATACCGGCAGCTCAATGCAGGCGCAGACCCTTCAAGTGCACTTATTAAAGCACTTGTGTGCAACACGGCTGAAGACAAAGGCGCTATAGGGCCCGACTACGCTTATGGCTATGGCAACCTCAATGCACGGAGAGCGGTAGAAGCATTGGAAAAAAATGCCTATTATATGAACACTGCTACTAACGGCAGTGCGCAAACGCAAACAATCAGCAATGTTCCTGCGGGTGCACAGGTAAAAATTATGTTGTGCTGGACAGATCCTTCTGCATCGCCCAATGCGGTAAACGCACTTATCAATAATCTTGACCTTACGGTTACAGATGGTTCGGGCACTTCTCACAAACCGCTCACGCTAAATCCCGCAAATGTTGCAGCGCTTGCCACCGAAGCGGTTGACAACTTCAACAATATCGAACAGGTGGTTGTTACTAATTTAACGGCTGGAAATTTTACAATAAATGTTACCGGAACAAACATTCCAACAGGCAGCCAAGATTATGCTGTGGTATACCAGGTGCTGCCACCATCTGTAACAGTTGAATATCCATTTGGTGATGAAACCTTTTTGCCCGGCACTACTGAAAAATTGAGATGGAGTTATTTCGGCACGGACGTGAATACGTTTAGTGTTGATTATTCTCTTGACAATGGTACTTCCTGGGTAAACATTAGGAACAACGTTAGAGCTGATAGCACTTTAATGGATTGGCCCATTCCATCGGGAATAACGCAAACGACGAAAGCGCTCATTCGGGTGACAAGAAACAACGTTGGTTACAGTGATGTAAGCGATTATAATTTCAGGATATTCTCTCAGCCAACCATAACAGCCACACCGCTGTGCCCTGGCTATGTACAGCTTAGCTGGAGCAATCTATCGCCCATAACCACCTCATACAACTTGTACATGCTCAGAGGTGATTCATTGCAAAAAACGCAGAGCCTTACCGGAACCAGCGTATCAATGGCGCTTGACCAGGACAGTACTTATTACTTTGCTGTAGAACCTGTTGCTGGTGGAGTGACTGGACGCCGTTCAGTTTTAGCGACTGTGACAGCTACAGGCGGAACATGTAGCAGCGCTATTTTGGACAATAACTTTGTAATGGATTCCATCCTGTCGCCGGCAACGGGCAGAGCATTTACTTCGACAGCATTAAAATCAAACAATTCGATCCAGGTGCGTCTGCGAAACGGAGACGATGCATCATCCGGCACATCAAGCTACAATATTTCATACCAGGTTAATGGCGGCCCTATTGTTACAGAAACCAGCAATGTTACACTTCCTGCCGGAGGCACATCTATTTACACATTTGCGTCTACTTACGATTTCTCTGCACCCGGAACCTACCAATTTAAGGCATGGGTAAAACATACGGGAGATACACGACTGGACGATGATACATTAACAACAACGATACAACAACTAACCAACGCCCCTCTTGCGCTTGCGCCTTCGTTTACAGAAGACTTTGAGACGGCAACGGTACAAACGGCGCAGACAAAAAAACTGGGGTTGATCAATCTCGATCGTGCAGATTTTAATACTAACTCAACCAACGGAAGACTAAGAACATTTGTCAACACTGGCTTTGCAAGATCCGGCAACCGTTGTGCTACAATGGACCAGGCAATTTATAATGCATTTGCGTCAACAGATAGTTTAACGCTTACTTTCAATTTGTCTTCGTACAGCGCAGCCGATCAGATATGGCTCGATTTCTTTTACAAAAATCATGGTGTAGATTTCTCTCTTCCGGGCAACCAGGTTTGGGTTCGGGGAAGCGATACTTCTTTGTGGCTGCCTGTGTACACATTGCCTGCAAACACCGCTGACTTTGGCATTTACAAACCTGCCATCAGCACGAATGTTACAGAAATATTGTCTTCAGCTGCGCAAAAAGTTACCAGCAGCTTCCAGGTAAGATTTGGTACACAAGGCTACACTTCCGCAAACTCTGTTATACCAGCCGGCAATCTTGACGATGGCTATTCATTCGATGACGTAACGATTACCAAATCTGCAAACGACATTGGGGTGCTTTCGTTTGTTGGGCCGGACACTTCCAATATTTGTCAGTTTGGTAGCGCAGAACAGGTTTCCATACATCTTAAAAACTACACAGCCACAACGCTGTCGAATGTTCCCATTACGGTAAATGTAAATGGAGCAACCACTACTGAGATCATTGGTGCAGTTCCTCCGGGTGAAATGACCTATACTTTCACGCACACCGTCGACCTTTCAACTTTCCAACAGTATACCATCAGCGCATGGGTAAAAAATCCAACTGATAATTATCCAAACAATGACACGCTGCAACCCATTACTTTCCATACGACTCCTTTCATCAATACCTTTCCTTACGTGGAAGGCTTTGAAAACAACAACGGCAATTGGTATACCGATGGCGTAAACGATAGCTGGGAATGGGGAACGCCATTAAAACCAGTTATTAGCAAGGCTGCTAACGGCTCCAAGATATGGACCACGAGTCTCTATTTCACTTATAACAACAACGAGCTGTCATACCTCTATTCGCCTTGTTTCGATGTAAGCGGCATGGCAAATCCAATGCTTTCCTTTAGCCATATTTTCCAATTGGAAAACTGTGATTGTGACGGGCATTGGGTTGAGTATAGTATTGATGGATCAACGTGGACCAAACTCGGCATTGCCAACACCGGTACAAACTGGTATAATAATTCGACTAAAAACATATGGCAAACGCCGTCTCTCACCACATGGCATGTGGCTAGTTATGATCTTCCAAAATCATCAAGACTGCATTTAAGGTTCGTGATGAACAGCGATCCCGGAAGTACATTCGATGGTGTAGGAATTGACGACGTAACCATTTTCGATAAAGCCGACATTTACAGCGGACCAAATATTTCATCTGGCATAACAAACACTGTCAGTGGAAATCAATGGATAGATTTTAATGATGCTTCGGGCAAACGTGTTGCATCTATTCATCCGCATGGGCAAAATCTTGGCAACACAACTACTAAAGTCTTCTTCAATCCCGGCACACAAATAAGAACATCACGCGGGCAATATTATCTTGACAGAAATATTGTTGTTCAACCCCAAAACGCACCAACAGACAGTGTTAGCGTTCGCTTCTATTTTCTTGATGCGGAGGCTAAAAAACTAATAGCAGCAACGGGTTGCCCTACCTGCACTACCATTACCGATCCTTATGCAAGCGGTGTAACGCAATATAGTGGCTTGGCCACAGAAGAAGATGGCAGTTTAGCCAACAACGTTTCAGGCACGGGCATTTACAGGTTCATTTTACCACATTCACAGGCAACCGTAATGCCATACAACAGTGGCTACTATGCAGAGTATAAGGTTAGCAGATTCTCTGAGTTCTGGATCAATAATGGTGGAACAACCAATGACGTTCCTTTGCCGTTAACATTGCTTTCTTTTACCGCAGACATAAAAAATGCAACCGGCATTTTGAACTGGCAAACGGAAAAAGAAATTAACACGCAGTCTTTTATTATTGAGAAAAGTGTAGACGGCCGGCAATTCAAACAACTCGGTGAAGTGCCTGCAAAGAATAATGGTTCCGCGGTAAACAACTACAGTTTTACGGACGACAACCTAGCCACAGGCAAAAACTACTATAGGTTAAAAATGACGGACATCAACGGACAATTTACATATTCACCGGTTCGTGCCATTGCCTACAATCAAAATGATTTTGATGTAGTGATCTATCCTAATCCTGTAACGGGAAACACGGTGTATATCAAAACATCCGCAAACTGCTCATCACTTGAGTTAAAAGACATGACCGGCAAAAGATTGCAATTGATTACTGCCTCGGGCAAACAAAATACATTCGATGTATCCCACATCAGCAGCGGCTTGTACGTGTTGGTAATTACCACAGATGCAGGAACGAAGGTGGAGAAAATAGTTAGAGAGTAATTGAAAATTGAAAGTTGAAAATTGAAAATGATGGGACGCCGATTCTCATGATTTTAATGGTTAGTAATGATCTCCAAAATAGATCATAATAAATCGTGACAATCATGAAAATCTGCGTTCTGTTGCCTTTCCATTTTCAACTTTCAATTTTCAATTTTCAATTAATTAAACAGCCTCTTCCTTCCCGCTCGCAATACTTCTATAAATCGCTTCTACAATTTTTATGTCCTGCAAACCCATTTCCCCAGGCACTCGCGTGGACTTGCTTTGCATAACACATTGTGCGAAATCATCCATTTGTGCCGCCTGTTGATTAATGTTGGGAAAGCTCATGCTGCCATTGGAAGTTGCACCAACCAGGCCGCCATATCGATATGCTTCAGATAATTCAAACCAGCCCTTCTCTGCCTCAGCACGAAGAAAGTTGGCATTCTCATTATAACTTGTCCGGCACTCCGCAACAGTACCTCCCGGAAATTTCATTTCCCAAACAACCGTTTCATCTACTTCTTTAAAAAGATCCGGCTTTGTTTTTATCTCTCTTGCTTTCACACTAAGCGGCTCCTCTCCTGTTGTGTAACGAGCGCCCTGGATCACATATACACCCATGTCCATTAATGCACCGCCGCCGGCCAATGCTTTTTTCAAGCGCCATGCATTGGGATCTCCACCCCATACGAAACCGTTGCTGGAATTTATCTTCAATATATTTCCAAAAACTTTTTTCTGGCCAAGCCGCATCATTTCCATGTTGAATGGCTCAAAATGCAAACGATATCCAATCGATAACATTTTGTTTGCGTTTTTACAAGCATCAATCATTGCCTGGCAATCTGCAGAGCTTACCGCCATTGGCTTTTCACAGATAACATGTTTGCCCGCCTTAGCCGCTCTAATGGTATATTCTTTATGCATCGCAACCGGCAGTACAACGTACACAATATCGATATCCTTGTTGTCAGCAATGGAATCAAAATTTTGATAGTTGTAAATATTCTTTGTGGGGATGCGGTATTTGTCAGCCCATATTTTTTCTTTGGAAGGCGTGCCCGTTACAATGCCAGCGAGGTAACAATTTTCACATTGTTGCAAAGCTGGCGCCAGTTGATAGGAGCTATAACTACCAAGCCCTACGAGTGCCACACCTAATTTCTTCTGTTTCTTTTTTGCGCAAGCGGCAATGGCGGAAATGGCTGGTGTCAACGCAAGTGTACCCAGCGAAATATCTCTGATAAATTTTCGGCGATGATAAAAAGTGGACATGGTAAATGTTTTATGGTTGATGGACAGGAACTGCATTTCCCAGCGAATCGAGAAACTGCATTATTCCGTTTTGATTTTTATCTATGAAAATTTTAATGCGCGGCCTGCCTTTTTCATCTTTGATAAAAAGCCCTACTTCCTGTTCTTTTGTTTTTCCTATAAACAATCTTTCGTGGCCAAATGTTCCGCTGGCAACAAGTTTGCTTATTTCTTTTTCATACACCTTTTCATCCTTCAGTTGCTTTAATGAATCCACCATTTTCAACTGTGCTGCAAGCGGATATTCATCGTACCGGTCCCACAACTTCAATCCATAAGAAGCGTTCATTCTACTCTCTTCCTGCGAATATTGCAATTGCATTATCTGGTCATTTCTAAACTGATCGATTGAGAATGTAAGGCCTGCAGATTTTTTTGTGCCGTCATACACCAAACCGCCGCACTCATCGCCGCTTTCATTAAAGAAAATCATTCCTGCGCCTCGCGGTCTTTTGGCTAATTCTTTTCCATTTATCAATCCCGGATGTTGCAGCGCATCATTGCTGATCACCATTTTCAACGCACCATCATTTTCAACAACATTTATTCTTTGAACATCTATTTCTTCAAATTTTTGTTTTCCGTTCTGTCTGTAGGAAGACATTAAAATGAATGCAAGAAAAAGAGTGGTGCTTATGATCGCATACATTTTCAGGAAACGAATTTCCCTGAGGATCTTTTTTTCCATGAGTGTTGGTTAACAAGTTCGATAATGGTGATGAATTAGTAGCAGCAATAACTATGCGGTAATTAAAATAATAAAAAAAGCGAAGACTCCTGATTTTAAAATCAGGAGTCTTCGCCTAAATATCAAAAAGTTGGATAAACTATTTTTTCAAATACGCTTTCACTTTTTCGTGCAATCCGCTGCTTAATGGAACCATCGGCAAACGAAGGTGGTTTTGAATAAGTCCCAGCTCAGTCAAAAATGCTTTTACTCCCGCAGGATTGTTTTCTGCAAAAAGCAAGCTGTACGCTTCCAGCAACGTATCGTTCAGTTTTTTTGCTTCAGCAAATTCACCGTTCAAACCTTTGCGTACCATGTCCGTAAATGTTTTTGGAAGACAGTTGGCTGCAACGCTGATAACGCCGTCCATGCCGCATGAAAGCTGAGGCAATACCAGGTCATCATCGCCACTAACGACCAAAAAGTCCGCAGGTTTATCTTTCAATATTTGCATGCACTGCACCATATTGTTAGCCGCTTCTTTGATACCAGCAATATTCTTTACTTCATGTGCCAGTTTCAAAGTTGTGGAAGCTTCCATGTTTCTTCCTGTTCTTCCAGGAACATTGTACAACAAAATTGGCTTTGGCGAAGCTTCTGCCAAGGCTTTGTAATGCAGGAAAATACCTTCCTGTGAAGGCTTGTTGTAATAAGGACTTGCGCTTAACACAGCCACCGCTTTATCCAATGGAAGTGTTTGCAAATCGTTCACTACAGCTTTGGTATTATTTCCGCCAACGCCCACAACTACAGGTACCTTACCGCTTACCTTCTCGTATGTAAAGTTGATGATGTCGATCTTTTCCTGCTTGTTTAAAGTAGGTGTTTCACCAGTGGTGCCGAGGCTTACCACATATTCAACACCGTTTGAAATCACATAATCGATCAATTTTTCTAATGCCGGAAAGTCAATATTTTCATCGGCGGTAAAAGGAGTAACTAAAGCAACACCTGTTCCTCTTAGTTGTGTTTTGAGTGACATTTCTAATTTATATTGTTATTTGTGTGGGCTTTTCGCCCGTTTGTGAGGGCGAATGCGATTCGCCCCTACGCGATTTAATTTTCGAAATTTCAAGACGCTACTTCGTCCCAGAAACCCATTTTGCTGAACTTCTCAATACGCTGGTTGATTCTGTCTTCAGCAGGTATTTGTTCAAGTTCCCTGAGTGTAGCTATAATTTGATTCTTTAGATTGTTGGCAGCCTCATCATAGTTCCAATGCGCGCCTCCCAGAGGTTCAGGAACTATAGTGTCTACCAAACCAAATTTATGCATGTAATCAGAAGTAAGTTTCAATTCCTCTGCCGCCTTCTCTTTCATTTCCCAGCTTCTCCACAAGATAGAGCTACAGTTTTCAGGAGAGATAACAGTGTACCAGGAATTCTCCAACATGAAAATGCGGTCGCCCACACCAATTCCCAACGCGCCGCCAGATGCTCCTTCACCAATGATCACACAGATCACAGGTACTTTAAGACGCATCATTTCATAAATATTGCGGGCAATGGCTTCACCTTGTCCACGCTCCTCTGCTTCCATACCCGGATAAGCGCCCGGAGTATCTATCAGGGTAACGATTGGTTTGTTGAACTTTTCAGCAAGCTTCATAAGACGCAAAGCTTTTCTGTAGCCTTCCGGGTTGGCCATACCAAAATTGCGCAACTGACGCATTTTTGTATTGATGCCTTTTTGATGCCCGATGAGCATAACAGTTTCGCCTTCAATTTGAGCAAATCCACCAACAATGGCTTTGTCATCTTTCACATTGCGATCACCAAACAGCTCAACAAAATTGGTGGTCATCTTTTGGATATACTTAAGTGTGTAAGGTCTATCCGGGTGACGGCTGAGCTGCACCTTTTGCCATGCTGTAAGATTGCTGGTAATATTTTTTCTTTTCTCTATAACTTGATCCTCCAGTTTCTTAATGGAGTCAGATAAGTCAACTTTCGTCTTCTCTTCAGTTTGCTTTAGCTTTTCGATCTCATCAAAGATTTCCTTAACCGGTTTTTCGAAATCAAGGAATTGTCGATTTTTATTGTCTGGCATAATTGAATAATGAAGTGTAAAAATAAGGGTTGAAATTTTTTTCAAAAAAGATTTGTTTGGAAAAAGAAAATCGCCTTATATTTGCACTCCCAAAACGATAGAGCGGTAACGCAAAACGTTGAAAGGCAAAGTTCTTGGATCGGTAGTTCAGTTGGTTAGAATGCCGCCCTGTCACGGCGGAGGTCGCGGGTTCGAGTCCCGTCCGGTCCGCAAAAAGCTTCACAGAAATGTGGAGCTTTTTTGTTGCACTAAAATCGCAGGTTTCAAATACTTCACTTTTTTTAGCCAAAATGGTAAAAAAATGGTTCGGAAATCGGATTAATAAATTAGAAAATAGATCTTCAAAAATATTGGATCGGTAGTTCAGTTGGTTAGAATGCCGCCCTGTCACGGCGGAGGTCGCGGGTTCGAGTCCCGTCCGGTCCGCGAAAAGGTTCACAGCAATGTGAGCCTTTTTTGTTTTTATCACACTTAACTTTCAGTTGCCTGATTTTCAGGGTTTACCAAGCTGGAACCAGCTTTGCCAGATTTTCTACTGGAAAAAGCATGATCTGTAGGATAGCAGTTTTCAGGTAATTAATATACTTTCGCTGGCAGTTCAACCCCTTTAGAAGCCCTATGAATGTTTCTTCAGTAAAAGTCTGCCTGGTTCTTTTCATCTGTATCCTGTCAGGATTACTTTTACGCGCGCAAACGAACAGAGGAGCAATTCCGCTTCGTACCATCGATTCTATTTTTGCTTTGCAAAATACCAGGTTCACAGGCGGGGTCAATCCATCGCGACCTGTTTTACCTGCGGTATCACCAACATTTAAGCAATCTGCACCTGCAGCCATTTCCAAACTTTCAGTTGGGAAGAATGCATCAAAAAGCACTGCCTCCATCGGCGTAACTTCATTTATAGAAGCGTCGAAAACAAATTGCTATGACTCTTCGGGCAGGATATTTTTACATGCAGATAACGTCTACTTTTATCCGCGAAGCGTTGCAAAAGCAAAGGATGGCAACCTGCTTATATGCGGCGAATATTATAACCAGCTAACTGGCCAATCAAGCGGAGCTTTGGTGAAGACGGATGAATGGGGCAATGTGATGTGGGCAAAAACATATGATAGTACCAACAACAAGAATCATAGCTGGGTAATCTACTACTCGATCCTTGAGCTAAATGATGGTTCGATCGTGTTGGGCGGATCGACACCCAACAGCATTACAGAAAACTATGACCTGCTCATAACAAAGGTCTCTGCAATTGGTAGCGTCATTTGGAGCAAGTGCTACAAATCGAGGTTTTGGGGAAATGGTGCTGGAAGCGCGGCTTACTTTTATCTCCGGCAATTTGCACAGGATGCAGGTACTGGCGATATTTTCTTTACAGGCCCCCATTGGGACATAGGTCGAAATATTACGCGGCTTGATGTAAACACAGGCAACGTAATCTGGAGCAAAGTTTATAATCCCCGAAGTACTTTCTTTTTCGATAATCCATATGGACTTGACGTTAACGGCAATGAAATACTCTCAATAGGCCATTACAGCACATACGATGCGCCAAATACGGCAGTCTATCGTATAAACAAACTAAATGGTGACACCATTGCATCAAGGAACTTCACAGTGGACGACCCGGTGGTGGGCTATAAGCTTGGTATTTTGAGCGTAGAACAACTCAAGAAGCTTAACAATGGCCACTACGTGATCAGTGGCTTAGCTTACGGATGGGATTCGAGCTTTTGGGATCACACTCCACTACCGCAGGCTTCAGTGGAAGAATTTGATGCCAACTTTAATTTTGTAAGAGCTTTTTCTTTCAGAACAATGCTCTTTTCAGCCCAAACGAGTCTTACAAGAGTGTCCATTTTTCCTGACGGCTCAGGTGTTTTTACAATGAACAAAGTCCTCTCCCCTACTGGGTATACAGCAGATGCCTACCATGTTCAATTTAAAGATGGCCAGATATTAAAACAAAGAAGAAAAAGATACAGCGGAGAGTTAAACGCTTACAGTACAGAGGCAGTAAAGCTTTCAGACGGCGGGGACATGGTGATAAGACTATTGGGTGACAGTGCTGCGTTTACAGGCAAAAACGAACTTTTGAAATTACATCTGTCAGATACGTCTTCCGAATGTATTGGTTATTATGATTCAAGTTTCTTCATTTATCCTTTCAAGTTAAAGGAATTCACGCTCGGAATGTCTTCGGTTGAGTCAGATGATTTTCATGAGATCCCACCAATAACCCTTACAACCACCAATGTTAGTTTTGAAAAGGAAGTCGGATGCCAGGAACTATCACACTGTGATACAATTTCTATGGTGTTGCGCAAAGACACCGTTTGTGTAGGACAGCCATTATGGTTTACCATCAGGAAGAACCGGGCTTGTGGTGCATCGCCATTTTTTGAGTATGATAAGTCTGCGTTCAGTGCTCCTTTGCAGGTAAATGATTCAACATACAATATATTGCCCATTAAACCGTGGCAGGGCTATGTTTATGCCTCGTTCAGTACTTGTGTTGTGATAAAAGACTCTGCACTCGTTACTGTGCTTCCTGTTTTGGGAAATGTAGATCTTGGCGCAGATAAGGAAATTTGTCCCGGCAACACAGTAGTGCTTAATGCTAAAAAAGGATACGCATCATATAAATGGCAGGACGGATCAACGGATTCCATCTTTGCCGCTACAGCAGCAGGAAAATATATTGTAACGGCCATTACAGCCTGTGGTGATATATCAAGCGATACTGTTTTGATAGTGCCACACGCTCCCATTCCGTTTGATATAGGACCCGCCGAAACAACCATCTGTCCGGGCGATTCAGTTAAACTAACTGCCACTGACGGCTTTGCAACCTATGACTGGCAACCGGTTTATAATATGCAACGCAGAACACAAAACATTGTAGTTGTTTATCCGCAGAAAGACACGACATATAAAGCAAGGGCAACAATGGAAAGTGGTTGCTATTCTGAAGACTCAATAAAAATCAGCATCAAAATTATTCCGTCTATTCATTTGGGTAACGACACAAGCTTCTGCGAAAAACAGTCTGTTGTTTTGGATGCAGGCTCCGGCTTTGAGAGCTATGCATGGAACACTAAAGCAAGCACGCAAACATTAACGGTATCCTCTGCCGGCACTTATATTGTAAAAGGTTCCGCAAAAGGATGTTCGGCATCGGATACAATACAAGTTATCAGCGTGTTTCCGCTTCCTTATTTTTCTTTGGGTAATGACACAACTTTGTGTACACAACAAGTATTGAAATACAATTTCAATTTCAACAATACTACTTACTTGTGGAGTACGGGAAGCAATGCCAACAACGCTGACATTTCTCAGGCCGGTGAATATTGGCTCCATGCGACAACAAACAATGGCTGTTCGTTTGGAGATACAATCAAAGTACGCACCATTGTTACACCAGTTGTTAATGTGGGCAATGATACAACATTGTGTGAGGGAGCAACAAAGCAACTGAATGCTTTTTATAACAATGCATCTTACAGATGGCAAGATGGGGCTGCAACCGCAGTCTATCTTGTTACAAGAGCCGGAACATACATAGTAGTCGCAAATATTGAAAATTGTAAAACGGCTGATACCATAAAAATACAGTACAACCCGGCGCCACATTTCACGTTGGGAAATGACACTACAATTTGTAAAGGGACGGAACTTACACTTTCTCCCAAGATGAACAGTACAGTGAATTATGTTTGGCAGGATAAATCCACAACATCAACTTATACTGTAAAAACAGATGGCATCTATTCTTTAACAGCGACGAACCAATGCGGCACCGATGCTGATTCTATAAAAATAGACTTTGCGCTTTGTGCCCTTAACATGCCCAATGCCTTTTCTCCAAACGGAGATGGAAGCAATGACATATTCAGGGTAAAATACATCTTCCCTGTTCAATCATTTAACATGACGATCTACAATCGCTGGGGGCAAAAAGTATTTTCGAGCGACGATATCCACAAAGGCTGGAATGGTCTGCTGAATGGCATGATGGCCCCTAACGGCCTTTACATTTGGACCATTGCCATTACTGACATCGATGGCAAAGCTCAAACACAAAAAGGTTCAGTGATGCTTCTGCGATAAACGGAACTAAAACCAGTTAAAAAAATATGACATCAGGAGAAGTCCTGATGTCATATTTTTTTAACTGGAACTAAATTCAAAATTTAGTGCTATGAACATTTACTATACCTCACTTTTTCACATCTATTTCTACAGTACTTTTTTCCAAGCCTTCAGATTCAACAACCAGTTTCAATTTACCCGACTGATTTGTTTTTGCTTTTATGATGGCAAGCATTAATCCATTGAATGCCGGACGCACAGGATTAGTAAATCCAATCAGGCAAGTAGCATCGCCATTGTCTGTCGCGACTATTTCTCCGGGGCCTTCAACTTTACAGGAAATAATATTGTTTGCCGTTGGTACCATTGCACCATTTTTATCAGCAACAGAAATTGTTACAAAAATCAGGTCCTCACCATTTGCTTTAATGACAGTTTTATCTGCTGAAATTTTCAGCTTAGCGGGTGCTCCTGTTGTTTTTACGGAAGATTCTGCCCAGCGCTTGCCATTTTTATAAGCAAATGCTTTTAGCTCTCCCGGTTGATAGGTTACACTGTCCCAACGTAACCGATATTCGTAGGGCTGTTTCTTTTTTCTTCCCAAGGATTTTCCGTTCAAAAACAATTCAGCTTCATCGCCGGAAGTGTAGATAAATACTGGTGTTATCTTTCCTACTCTATCCGGAAAATTCCAATGTGGTAATATATGAACCATTGGCACGTCAGGATTCCATCTTGATTGATATAAATAATAACGGTCTTTGGGAAACCCTGCTAAATCTATTATTCCAAAATAACTGCTTCTTGATGGAGGACGATTTTTTTCAATCTTTTCCAGTTCCGCTTTTTTCTTCTCCAGCTCTTCTTTGCTCAGACCGTTATAATTTAATAAAATAGAAGCATCACTATTAAACGGTGTAGGTTCACCCAAATAATCAAAACCGGTCCAGACGAATTCGCCACAGATTCCGGGTGATTTGTCCAGCGCTGTAAAATCTTCATCAGGCAGGGTGCCCCAACCGGGCTGACGTAAATCGTAAGAAGACACTTGAAAATTTTTAGGAAAATATTCTCCCCGCGAGCTTATCGTTGAAGAGCTTTCACTGGCAAATCCCGGCAAATGTTCATGCCCTTTGTAACTAAGGAATCGTTCATATAAATCGGGGCTGCCATATGCTTTATTCGGCGGATAGTTCATCCCATGAACATCCATCACTAATTCTACTCCACTGAAGGCAGTGTTTTTGGGGAAAGATACACCGCAAGTTACAGGGCGAGAGGTATCGTACTTCCTGATGATATCTTTCAGTTCTTGAAACAAGTAAAACTTATCAGGATAATGTTGTTCAGGAATTTCATTTCCCATGCTCCATAGAATTACACTTGGGTGATTCCTGTCCCGTTTTACCAAAGCGCTCAAATCTTTTTCATGCCATTGATCAAAAAGACGTGCATAATCTTTTCCTCCGGTCTTGTCGTCCTTACTGATTTGAAAACAATCAAATGCTTCATCCATCACTAAAAAGCCCATTTTATCTGCAAGCTCCAATAGCTCCGGATCAGGTGGATTGTGAGAGGTTCTCAAGGAATTACATCCCATACTTTTTAATATAGAAAGCTGCCTTTGTAATGCATGAATATTGGCTGCGGTGCCCAGCGCACCTAAATCTCCGTGATTACATGTACCCTGGAGTTGAACTCTTTTTCCGTTCAGTAAAAATCCATTGTCATGCGTAAATTGAATCGTTCTAAAACCAAAGAAGGTCTCGTATTTATCAACTGGTCTGTTTTCATTTAATACAGAAACGCGAACCATGTAACGATTTGTATTGGACAAATCCCACAATTTTGGATGGGCAACTTTTAGTGTTACTTTCCCTGTGGAGCTTTGATTAGCTTTGATCTCCAGGTCTTGTTTATTACTTGTTACAACCCTTCGGCCAACATCACCATTTTTATTTAGTTCATAAATATCAACAGTATATTTTACGTGCACGTTGCTTGCCAGATTATTCAAAACTGCAACATTCACTGATGCCATTCCATATTCATTTGTGATCTCCGGAGTATTTACGGAAACGCCCCATTGTGCCACATGAACAGGCTCGGTTTTTACTAAATGTACATGACGATAAATGCCGCCACCGGGGTACCAGCGAGAGCCCCATTCTTCGGTATTTAAACGGACTGCCAATACATTTTCTTTTCCCAATGTTATATACGGCGTAAGGTCTACTCTAAATGATGTGTAGCCGTAGGGTTGTTCACCAATTTTATTTCCATTGAGCCAAATTTCGGCATTGGCCATTGCGCCATCAAAGTCAATATAAAACTGTTTCCCTTTTTCGGTTGATGGCACATTAAAATGTTTACGATACCACCCGATAGCGCGCCATGGCAACTTACCGGTCCTCCCGTCCAGGTCAGCTCTGAAATTGCATTCCACTGCCCAATCGTGTGGCAGGGCAAGTTTTCTCCAATTTGAATCATCAAATGCTGTTTTTGCAAGCAATGAAGAATCTGATGGTTCAGAAATTCTGGAGCCATCAGCTTGTAAGCCGTAACGAGCAAATAACCAGTCTGCATCAAAGTTCTCTTCTGTCCTGGTAGATTGAGTAAACCCTTTAAAAAAACTTAAAGTGGTCAACACAAGAACAAGCACTTCTTTCATCATAGATTTTTTGATATTTAATTTTGGCCGGGAATTTCAGTTGCGCCTTAATATAGATCTGTAGGAAAAAACAAGAAAGGATCGGTTGTTTTAAAACCAATCCTTGCCGGCATTATATGCAGATGCGCTCACCTGTCCAGGCCATGTTTGGTAATCTATTTTACTTCAGCTTTATCAATAATGCTGCCATCTGGCTTTTTAAGAGTAACAGTTATCTTGTTGCCATCTATTTCTACCAGGGTATAGGCCGTAAATCTATTAGGCGCTGAATAATTTTCGTAAATGGGAGATCCGCTAATTGCTACAAAATATGGACTTTCCGCTTTTCCCGGAGTTAGAAGACGGGGCATATGTGTATGTCCGTTTAGCATCAGGTCGATTTTAGTTTTTTGAAAAAGCGGCAAAAAATTATCTCTTAGATCAGACGCGCCATGCCAATCTCCTCCACCCTCTTTATCATTGACGTAGGCCTTATAAATTGGTATATGTGAGCAAATGATCCTGTTTTCAGATTTTTTATATTCTTTGGTTTGAATTAAACTGCTGTACCACTCAGCTTGTTTTTTTCTGTAAGCATCGTAGTCTGCAAGCCCAAAATAACTTACATACTTGTTATCTTCTTTATCTTCTCCGCAGTCAAGAAACGTAATATTTGTATTACCGTAGAGCAAATTGTAATAATAATGATTGGCAGGATAGTCAAAATATTTGATCAGCGAACGTGTAAATCCACCGCGGGTTTCATGGTTGCCGCGTCCATAAATAAAAGGTTTTTGAGCAGCAAAGAACCCGGAAATCTTATCAAGAAAGTTGCCATATATCTGCTTTTCGCTCATTATATCGGCAACAACATCTCCGTTGAAAATCACAAAATCGAAACCCTTTTCATGTGTCATCACGTCCTTAATGTATTCACACTTGTTGTGTATATCACCAAAAATTAAAAACGAAAATTTTGAAACTTTTTCAGCAGGCAACGTAAACGTAAATAACTCGCTATATACGGTGTCTTTAAATACTACATTATAGGGTTCATATTTTACGATGCTTTTAGAAGCCGTTCTGTAATAATAAGTTTTGCCGGGAACCAGATTCTCAATTGCAATTTTTTGAATTTCAGAATTAGCATCAATTTGTCCGTTGGCAGAGTTAACCGCTTTTTTACCCAATGCCTGGGTTTCACCAAACTCAATCCAGCTCGTACAGTTCTTATTCATTAACCAAAATATGGACACACCGGAAGTAGTCATATTCTGCAAATATGGATGACAAATGAAATCAAATTTCACGTCATCTGGTTTCTGTGCAGTGGTTGTAGCGGAAGCCACGCCTTGAGCATAATTGGCCGTGCCAAATCCTATAAATAATAAGGTTGCTAAAAAATATTTTTTCATTAATAATTAAATTTACAACGAGATTTTCTGTCAAGGTTAATAAAAAAACAACTCACAGTTGAGTTGTTTTTCTTAGAGTAAGTATGCAACTGCACACTTACGGTTTTAAGTCTCTCAATACAAATTCCTTTGCTTTTGAAGACTGATTGAAAATGTCAGTTAGGGTTAACGTTATGTAATATGAATTTTCCTTCGTTGATAGATTCGTTGCCGCCAACGCGACGCTTCTGATATCAGGATCGGTTCCTTCTTTTTTCACAATGGGAGTTCCTGTTTTCTGGGCGTTATCATATACGGCAATACTGTACGATAACTGCGGCGCACAAGATGCTTGTATGGACCAGTTTGCATAAATCATTTTTTCGCCTTTGTCGTAGAATGCGCCTAAATCGTAAATATCGGCAGGTTTAATGACAGCAGGTGCTTTGGCAGTTTCTGTAACAGGAAAAGTGATAGGTTTTTTTTCTGTAGAATCCCATACGCCACATGATGTAAGGCGAATGCCATCGTTGCCTAATAATTTAGCGTCCCAAAACCCATTCTTTCCTGCATCTGCTTTGAGAGAATCTGCGTGAAGCCATTGGTTAGCCGTGGTAAGCAACCAATAACTTTTATATTCTGTAGTTCTTGGGCGTTTACGTTGATCAGCAAAATTTTCCAAAAAACTCGAGATGCCGTTTCCTAATTTGGCATCAGCTTCTGGAACATCGAAGGTCACATAATGACGCCATTCATTTTTTGTATGATCAAAGATAAAATATCCAACCTGGGTTTTATCTCCGCCCGTGTACCAGCGTCGTACTACGTTCGTGTACCACTGGCCCTGAACGCCTCCGAAATCACAATGTGAATGCAGGCCGGTTCCCTCTCCTCCAAAGCCACCGACAAAAGTCATGGGATCTTTATAGGATGCATGTATTTGCACTTTATTAGGGAAATCCCATACCGAAAATATATTGTTCAATGGTTTGCTGGTACTGGCATTACCATTTTTATTTTGAATACCACAATAGCCGCCGCTTTTTCCTATTTTAAATTGTATGCTGCAACTGTATGTGAAAGGTGCGTTGGCTTCCGGTGTTACTCTAACATCGGCCATTAACAAGTCAGCCTCTTGTTTGCCTGCAAATTTTGCACCTATGTACGGCCCCCATGAAGGACCTGTTTGTGAAAAAGATGCAAGGTTTAATAAAGCAGCCGCTGCGACAAATAATAATCGTTTCATTAACATTAATGTTTTTCGCCACGCTGCAGTTCTACTGTAGCATGGCGAATGATTTGAAGATATTCTTTATTCAGTTCTTTTACTCTTATCTCGAAAATTCAACCAAATATTGATCAAGCCATGCACCATAGTCCAACGCTGGTTTCCATCCCGCACTTACCGGCACATTGAACCAGTACAAAACATTAGGGAAAAGGCTTGTGTTTCTTGTCAAAGGATCTCCTGTAGGAGTTCCAAATGTTTGAGGAGCATCATTCAATAAATACCACTTAGCTACAACGCCAGGCGCTTTGCTTGCAACAAAATTTGCTGCAGTTGCCAGTTTTGATTTAAGTGTATCACCACCTCCTTCATCACAAGGCCAATATCCTACCATGCTGCTGTAATAAGGGTGCTGGGTAGCATCTTTAAGCGATACATAATTAAACAGGATGCTATCGGGCAATACAGTCTTCCAGATTCTTATATCATTAATGTAAAAATTAGGATCTACTTTTTGACCGAAAGGATCTTTTGCTGCTCCTACACGATTTCCAAGGGCCAGGGGAAATGTGCTGTGAATGCTATCAAGCCCTGCAGGCATTGCCACAGTGGAGGTTCCTTGTTTTAACCCATCTTTAAATATAGTTACCGTAGATGACGTGCCTGTGTTGGTTATTGTTCCTGCAACGGTATGCCATTTGCCATCGTTGAAAGCACCGGCAGTTGTCTCTGGTTTACCGTTGCCCCCGGCCGTGCCTGGTTTAAGACAAAATGCCATATTACTACCTCCCATCCAAAAGCTCCATCCTGGTGGATAATAACGATCTTGTTCTGTACCAAAAATGAAAGGGTTAGCGTAGGAGTAGTTACCAGATGCATCAGGGATGTATTTAATTCTAAACTCTGCTGTCAGCCCCTGATTTTTTGGGATGTTAAAATTTGGATTTGCAGTTTTACCGCTCAAAAGTACTATTCCCGGAAAGGTTGTTCCTGCTGCAGTATCACCATATACTCTTAAAGCTGTACATGCAATAGGGTTAAACAATTTTGAATTAAACCCTTTATTATAATACAACGAGAATATATTTTTTTGCTGTGCGATGGTTCCTTTGTTTCCACCTGAATTAGATGTAATCATTACCATCCAGTTTTCCTTGCCATCACTGTAGTGTGTTCTGGCTTGCAATGCCTGCATGATGCTTTTGATGTAATTGTCGGTATTGCTCACAGCTTGTTTGTAATTAGGATCACTAAATACAAAATCATTAGCTTCTCCGGATATCTCAGGACCATTCAAATGAACAAACACGATATCGGCATTGGACTTTGTCAATACACTAACAGCGGAATCCTTTGACTCAGCATCGCCAGTTGTAACATAGTTCATAGTGGCATACGACAAAAACCTTTTGCTGAATTGTCTCCAGGGTGTTATCGCAGCAATGTTTATAAATGGATTGGCATCGGTCAAACGTGCAAATACATTAAGTGTTAATTGATTGCTTGCTTCAGGATCATTGGGATTAGATTGTATTTGTAAAGTGCTGTCACTTATTCCTGAAACGTTGCTTGAAACACCGTTTAATAACGCGGCTATTGAAGCAGCATTATTTGCGGCATCGTCTGCTATACCTGAGAAGCTATATTTACTGTGCGGCAACAATGACCACACTGTTGACATCACTTTTCCGCTATCTTTTTGAAATTCCTGTCCGCGAATACCGTCTATGGCAATGATCAACATTTTACGTTTACCATTTGCAAGCGTATCCGGTGAATAGGTTTCCTCGTAGGGTGGTAGATTGGTAAACTTTTTACAGGACTGTAATATTCCTGCCGCAGTGATAAACATCGCGACGGAAAAAACAATTATTTTATGCATACTAATACTTTTCATTATTGGTATTTCACTGAGTTCTGGGTTATTAATAGATCGCACTTATTTCGTTTATCCTAATAGTGTTGGATGCATCCGTATAGATGTGCCCGGCCGTTCTTGGTATTTCAATTTTTAAATAGCGACAGGTTACCGGCGATGCAAATGTCATTACCTGCTCTGAATTATTTCTGACCAAACTTGTAGTTTGATAAGTGGGTGTACCTGAAAATGTTGTTGTTTTACTTGCATATACATTGCAATAATCAAAGTACCTGGACGGATCCATACTAAGCGAAACGCTGGAAATCGTATAATTCGCGCCCATATCAATAACTATAAAGTGGGTGGTGCCGGCAGGATTGCTGCTCCATTGTGTTTGCCAATAAGCACTTGTATTCCCATCAATAGCTTTTGCTGCAGTATTTGAACCATCATCTGAACTTTTAGAGTTAACTACCCACGCCTTTTTAGACACGTAAAGGTTACCACTAACTGTTCTTGTACCACCCGTATCGGTAATAGGATTGTATGTCCAAAGATCTTTTACAGTGGCCGGTAATGGATATTTTGCCCTGATCCTCGAAGCTGCCAATGCGCTTATGTTAATACCCCATTGGAAGAAGAATTTTTCAAGATTCTGTCCCGTATAATCACATGCATTTTCAACGATGAAGTCCATTTTACTTTGATCATCAAAATTCAGACGTTGTATCCTTCTGCCTTGCTGATACCAGTAATTCATAAGGTCATAACCATCGCCTCCGCCTTTTGGAGTTGTTTTTTCAAACAGCTGAACAAACGGCAATATTCTTCTGAATGGATCATTAATGGCCGCATCGACGTTAAAATCTTTCAAACCAGCGGTTGCCGCATACGCGAGCCCGGTTGCAAATGCGCCGGTGGTACCTGGCAAAGCAGGGTGAAGTTTTGCCATGCTTGCATGTGAAGCGCCCTTTCTGTGTGCGTACTTAAATGAAAACAGGTTATTGGATGTTTCACCCAGCGAGCTCAGACTCCACACGGTCCCCATTTGGCAGTTATGTCCCAGTTCATGAAGTACGCCCCAGTTACCTGAAGCCAATATCGTGTTGAGGCTGATAATTCCGGTGAACCAGTTGTTATCATTTTGCAATACTATTGGATAGCTGCTATGCCCGTAACCTGCTGTCAGCTGAATATCCTGAACGGCGCGCCACGGCAGTCCCGGTGCCTTGTCGAGATCATTCGATGCCGTGTCTGAAAGTCCCATCCAACCATAGTAATCCTTGTTAACAATATCATCCCAGGTTTGCATTAATGCTATTGGGTTAGTCAAAGGGAACTGGTCAAACTTATCGCGTGGTAATGTAAAAATGAAGTTGTTGGATCTCAGTTCCAGCCATGGCACTGTGGATCTTTTAACCTGTGCTGCCCATGCAGCTTCGTCGATAGTGGTTCCTAAAATAAAATCAGGTTGTGCACAAGCGCCGGAAAATGTAAGGTTGATAATTTTACCAAGAGAGCGGGAAGCTCTTACATAAATTGTACCGCCATATGGATTGCGTGCGTAGTTTCTTCCGGGATTTAACGTAGTCTGTGATACAATAAGTGGATCACGTACAAGGTCCGCCTTTCCTGTTAAATTATCAGTATGCGCACCTATCTGTAATGACAGGCCCATGCCGTCAGCCGGCACATCAATAATTATCAATTCTCCTGCAGGAGCCCACAAGCCGGTACTGAACTGTGCTTGAGGCTGTACAGATATTCTTAAGTATTGGTTGAACAACCCTGCATCCTGGAACGTAGCATTAATGGGTATAGTGGTATCCATTACTCTTCTTTCCGTGGGGTCCACCATTCCGGGAAATACCCTGGCTTTGCTGTACATGCTTTTGTCTATTACAAAAATAGAAGTATCTACAGATTGGTGCCCACCACTGTCGCTGCCTTTGGACCAGCCATCAGGATAACTAATTACCTGGTTCTTTTGGCAAGAGATCATACCCAACAGCATTCCGGTCAGCAGTAATGACATTAATATGGGTCGCATCATATAAGCTATATTTTATAGAATGTTATAAGAAATTCAGTTTTTAATTAGCCACAAACGTGTTAGGCGTCCACGGATATCCGCTAAGATCCCAATTAGGTTTCTTCGCATTTAACCATGACAAAATCATATATGGTATGTCTACACTATTGGGCACTTGTCTGTATGTACTGGTATTAACGTCCGGGCTCAAACGCAATGGATCCGTGTCACTAAATGAGTTCCATGTATAACCACCACTAAGCGTAAAGTCATGACCAAATCCGCTTTCATCTGTTAATGCAGATCCTTTTCCATCAAGACATGGCCAATAGCCAATTACGTTACTTAAATAAGGGTGGCCCACCACTCCTGTTTTCTTGAAATACTTTTGTACAATAGTATCAGGCAATGCAGCATTGAATACTTTTATCGATGTTATAAGATAATTCGGGTTACCGCCATCGCCGGCCAATGCACCTATAGCCAATGGAGCTGGGGAGTTCATTAAGTCTTTCCTGTCCTCTATACTTACTTTACCGGTATATACGCCATCGTTATAAGCCTTTACATATCTCTTACCTGCATCACTCGGTTCATTGTAGAATTCGCCGGTAAGTGTATGCCAGGCACCATCATTTATGTTCACTGAGGATGCTAATGTTTGCACATTGCCGCTACCATTGCTCATGTTAATACCCCAGTAGTTGCCCTGGCAGAAAAACAACCATCCATTACTTGCCCCATCGAATTTTGCTCTTTTCGAAAACAATGCCGGATAGTTAAACGAACCCGGGTTGAGGATTTTTATTTTGAACTCAACAGTGTATTCTTTTCCAGTATTGGCATTGAAATTAAAAAAACCGTTGTCCGTTAATGCCTGCGCCTTGGGGTTGTTTGGATTGTTTGAATTGGTGATCTGTGGCGCTACTCCGGTAAACGTAATGCCTGTATTGGGCTGGCCAACATAAGTGGATCCATAAGTAGGGCTATAGAAGAACACAAATGTATTTCTTCTGCTATCCTGGAATTTTGTGTCAGCACCTTTCCATGTAGCAGTATCGCTGCCTTTATTGGAAGCCAATACCACCAGCCATTTTTCTTTTGAATAAGTAGGTCTGCCTTTCAATGCAGTCATGATCGATTGAATGCATGAGTCTACATGCACTATGGCAGCGTTATATTCTGGTACGCTTGACGTGTAGCCATTAGCAGCACCTGCTGCTGCCACAGAATGAAATTGACCAACAACCACATCCACTTTGCTGCTTGTATCCAAAACGTTGACTACAGCACTTTTTACAGCATCGTCTGTAGGTAATGAGCTGTGAATATCGGCACTATCAGAAAAGTAATTATTGAAATCAGGTGATGCGCTAAAGGCTGCAATAAATTTTCCTTTATAATCGGCATCTCGTTTTATCATCTTAATAAATGACGGATACGCTGCCAGGTTGTTTCCTGAAAACGTATTGTCGGCCACACGGTGTTTGGATCTTGTAACGCCAGTCATCATATTGGCCCAGCCTTCTCCGTCTGTATAAGTGGGGTCAACATAGCTGTTGTAGTCAGCCAGTGCATTCCAAGAATAAACGGCATTTTTTGAAAGTTGATTAATGGCGAAAGGGTTGATATTTTGAATTTCAGTTCCAACGGCACCATCAATAATTAAATACAATACTTTGGGTTGCTGTACAACATAAGTAGTAGTATCAGTGTGTGGAGTTAGCAGCCTCTCAAATTTTTTGTTGCAACTAGCGAAGGCAAGTACCAGCAATGCTGGCAGCAAAATAGCTACAACTAAAGAAGATTTAATTTTTTTCATCTGAATATATTTTTTCTCGCAGCTGGGATTGGTTTTGTAATATCATTTTTTATCGACGACTGCCACTGCAAGCCACTTCACAAAAGTTTTATTTTAAAATTTCTATCCTCACTATATTGCCTGCAGGCTTGCCATCAAATTTGGAAATGTTACCCACCATCATAATCGCCGGGTGGCCCAATGAATTGGTGGTTTCTATTATTTTCTTTGTTGTTCCTTCAAATAGCCCCATGTTATTGTATGCAGGAACCAGGTTTCCGTTTTGATCCAATACCATAAAGCCTTGTTTTATCACAGTTGGATTCACGTTGTCTGTGTATTTATTAAAGCTTCCGGTAACAATAACGTAGTTGTTTGATGCAGCTGATAACTGAACAGCGTAGTTGGCACTTCCTCCTGTTATTTGTCCGCATTTAAATGCTGTATTAACAGATCCGTCACTGTTTAGCATTACAACACCATTGGCAGATGTTCCATTAAAATTTTTAAATGAACCGGTAAGTAAAAAGTTGGTGCCATTATATGTTATTGATGAAATGATACCGTCGCAACCTAAACCGCCGAATGCGTTGTCTATAGTTCCATCAGCATTAAATTTGGCTATACCATGAGGTATTGACTTTCCATTGAAACTCGTAAATAAGCCCACCACAATTATTGAACCGTCGTTCAACATATAGGCATCAGTTATCAAACCGTTTAAACCAGAACCAGGAACCACCGAATAGTTGTAGGTAGAATCTATTGAGCCATTATAATTCATACGAACCAACGAATTGATCCGGGCAAAGTCTGTCCACGCTGTTAATAATGTAGACTTAGGATAGTAAACAGATTGATACCCGTAGATATTGCTGCCTACTGCAACAATTTTACCACCTGCTGAAGCAGGTTGAATGAATACTTTTGAAATAGTTCCCGCAGATCCTCCATTGAATGCAGAGACTATTGCGGTGTCGGGAGGACTTAGAGGTTGGGTACTGTTAACCAGGCTTTTCATTGTATCCAACAGGCTGGAAATGGGATCAATCCTGGCGATATTGTAAATGTTGGGCCTGGAAGGAAATGTATCATACAAGCTGATGTTTCCGGCAATCATTAATTTTCCTGTTCCGGGAACAAGGGCTAAAGAGTTTATTGAGCCTGTATTAGCGCCTCTGCCATATTTATGAAGAAAAACGCCATTGGGATCTACCTGTACTAAACCTCCGTAAGTGGTACCGGAATTTGTATATTCATAATCGCTAAATGAACCTGCCAGTATATAGCCTGAAGCATTTGGAACAAAATCATAAATACCGCCTCCTGTTGCTCCGTTAATTACTCTAAACGACACATCACTTCTTAATTTGCCTTCTACTTTGAATACAGGTCCGAAGAACATCTGATCTTTTACCTGCACAGTAACAGCACCTGTACTTGCCCATTTTGGAATGCTAAATACCAACATGCTGTCGGTGATAGATTTTATAGAAGTAACGGGCGTTCCGTTTACAGCTATCTGTAGCTCACCGGCATATTTTTTAAGTCCCTGGATACCGACAGATACGGTACTATTTTCAGCTCCGCTGGCAGGCACTAGTGCGTTGTCTAAAAACTTAATGCCAAGCGGTGCTTCTCCCGCAGTATAAAGATTGGTGGAGCTGTAACTATTCGATTTATTACATGCAACAGTTGAGAATAGTAGCGCTGCACAGAAAACTTTTGCAACTCTGATTAATATTGGGCTCATGAGTTATTGATTAATCTTTTGAGATACTTTTTTGATGAAACTTTCTTTTATTAATTCACCAGGGAGAGTAAGTAGTTAAAATCAAATCCTAATGAATGAGGAGGATTACTAAACGCAATCACATGAACTACTCCGTTGGTGGGCTGTATATCACTCGAAGTAACTCTTGCCATTATCCAGCTGCCATTACTTACCCACGTCGTACTTCCTAAATAATAAGGCCTGGTTAAATCAAGGATATAAGAAATATAAAGGCATCTGTATCCGGCATATTTAATACTTCCTTCATCATTGTATTGCACGCCTATATTCATTGGCCTTCCATTGTATGAAGTGTACATTCCTCCGGAAAAAGAATTGATAACGCTAATGTCCAACTGATGAAAATCTGTCAATTTCCTCGCTCCTTTGAACACATACAGAGACATCAGGTTTTTCCAAACAGATGGGTCTATGTCACTCAATTTTCTTACAGTGTCTCTACCCAAACTGCTCAGGTAAACATTGTAATTGGTAACAAGATTTCTGATACATATATTATTAGGAGCAAAAAAAGTAATGGTATCGGTGCTGAAAACCTTTTCCATTCCTGCGAGTTTAATGACCTGCACAGTTGTATCAAAAACACCTGTCTTCGATTGCAGATAATCCAGCACAGTTCCGTTGAATTTAGGATTGCTGGTTCCACTATCCACATAGTAGTCATTTTTTTTGCATGCCGTCAACAATAAACAACCCAGACTTAGTATTCCTATTATTTTGCTTATACGCATAGTTCAATATTTTTTGTTGGAGTATTTATTTAAAAAACTCTTACTGGCTCCAATAATTATTAAGGATGATCGCACTGTTATTTGTTTTAGCAGAAGGGTCCAGCGGCCATGTCCATGCGCCTGCTCTGAAGGCTTCACCTGTCATGAATTTTCCAAATGCTTTTGCCGGATCAAGTATCCTTTTTGTTCTTATTAAATCATAGTAATAGTGCCCCTCACCCATTAACTCTTTACAGCGCTCATAAAATATATCATCCGGCAACTTGTCATCAGCAATGGAAGCATCTTCAAGCAAGGCGCCGGCTCTGCTTCTTACCAAGTTAAGCATTGCAATGGCGTCATCTTTTTTACCAATATTGGCACATGCTTCAGCTCTCAACAGTATAGCATCTGCGAGGCGAAAAACGATCATATCATCATCCGAGTTAACATCCTCTCCGGGCCTGCCAAATACGTTCACGAATTTGCTAAAAGTAAAATCAGCAGCGCCTGCATTCAAACCAGTAGAAAACCACAATGTTTTTCTTTTATCCAGGTTGTCGGTAATTGGATAAATTGTATTCAAAAATTTTGTATCATAGATTATGTAGCTGTATGGTATAACCGATTTAAAGGGAGCACGCAACACAAGGTCAAAGTATGTTGACGCCTGAGGGAACTGCTCATTATAGTTTAAGTTTTGTGGTACTTCAAAAAGACTTTCGGTTGTACGTCCTTTAAAAATTTCTTTTGTATTTTCTATCGGAAGCAGTGAATAAGCATTACTTGCCAAGATCTGCGCACCCAACGAATCTACCTGTTTGTAATAGTCCGTTTTATTAGCTTCATCAAATCCCGCCAGCCACATATTCATGTGCATCATCAATGCCAGCGCTCCTCCTCTCATTGCCCTAACGCCTCTCAGCGAAGGGTCAGCATACGTCCATGGCAAATTTTGCTGCACACCACCCATATCCTTTATGCAACTTTGCAAAACGGTCACCATGTTGGTTCTTGGCATATTTGATTCATGGTATGCGTCAGTATAATATGGCACATCACCGTACAGCCTAACCATAAAAAAATAAGCAAGGCAACGTTGAAAAACAGCTTCTGCCTGGTAATACAACTTATCATCTTCAGACAAGGTCGGTACACTGCCCACTTGTTTGTACATGATATTGGCAGACTGGATCATTTGGTAGAATGAATTCCACTTCTGGATGTTACCAAATCCAAAGCCGCCATAAGTAACCCACCATTGGTCCGATGACGATAGCAGTGCCGGATTCAGTAAAGTTTTCAGATTGTTGTTGGACAAATAATTTATATAGTTCCTTGAAGTGGATGCTTTTGTATTCCATTGAACCGGAGCCATACGTAAATCACCCGTTCCCGGAAAGAAGCAATTCTTACAGGTAAAGTCTCTGAACGTGTTATAGGTACCCAGGGAAAATGCTTCCACATCCTGTTTAGAGGACCAGAATTCATTACCCGTCATTTGGTCAATCGGCGTTACTGTCAAAAACTTTTTACATCCCGAAGCGAAAGAACCTATAATGATTAACAGAATACTAAGTTTACTAAATATGCTTTTCATATTTTCTTTTTGAGATGTTAGAATTGTAGATCAAGGCCTAAACTGTAATTTTTCGACTGAGGATATCCATCAGAGCGATCATAACCCATGTCAGTCACGTTCTCAGGATTAGGACCTGTATACTTTGTGAATGTATATACGTTGTTCATGGTAAATGTTAACCTCGCAGATGTTATACCATATTTCTTGGTCTTGTTTCTGTTGAAATTGTATGAAAAAGCGATGCTGTTAATTTTAAAATAGGAACCATCTTCCAGGAACAAAGTCTGATCCGCACGGAATGGTAAATAAGAACCGTTACCAATACTCGTTGCACTGTAGTCTCCGCTTCTTGTATAATCGTAAGGGTTAGGATAAACTACACCTTTAGTATTCGAAGGCGCCCAATAGTTAAACTGATCAATAGGCAACATTTGATTTAAAGCTGCCGGATTGTAAAACCGTTGAAAAGCCTGCGCAGCGGCCGCATTAATAATATCTCTTTTGTACTTAAATGAAGTACTTACGTTGAGGGTAAAGTTTTTATAATTGGTATAAGATGAAAAACCACCCACTACCAATGGCATTGCATTACCGCATACGATATAATCGTTTTGGTTAACAACGTAGTCACCATTTACATCTGTCCAGCGGGCATCACCCTGCTGAAAATAAATGGGATTACCAGGTGCACCGGTATGCATTCTTAAACCAGTAGCAGGATCAACGGGCACGTCAGCTGTGCTGGCATACACACCCTTTGTATTGTACATCACATTTGATAAGCTGTTTCTTCCCACGCGATACATTGTGCCAAGGCCTGTGTTGGGATCTACCACTACCATTTGCTTTGCTTCTCCAGGCAGCCTGGTAAGTACTTCATGGTCAAGCGCTGCGTTGGCCGTAACAGTCCATGATACCTTGCTCGATGCACTTAAAGGCTTTGCTGTAACCGTTAATTCATAACCATAGTTAACCAATCCAAGTTCATTGGTGCTAACCTGGCTGAACGCGTTCATGCTGGAAAGATTTTTTACATACAGGTTGTTGTCGTTTTGTTTATAATAGGCTTCAAATACAAACTGTAGTCGTTGCTTAAACAAACCCAATTCTGTTCCGAAGTTCAAATCTGTTTTGGTTGCAGGAATAAGATTCACATTCGGTGCAGATGACCAGTCGATATTGATAATAGGCGAGCTATTATATGTTGTAGTACCATTTAGGTATTTACCGTAGGTATCGTAAATCGTACCAACAGGTATTGAGCTTTTACCCCAGCCCAAACGGAAAGAGCCATAATCAAGGAATGTAAGGTGCTCAAACAATTTTTCTTTGCTGAAGTTCCATCTTAAACCAACGGTAGGGTTAAATGCCCACGGCATATTGGGCCCGCTGATAGAACTTTTGCTCCACATAGCACCTGCGTTAAGTACATACTTTTTGTTATAGTCATAAGAAACGTTCCCTGCATAAGAAACGTCTCTCGTTTCAGTATTGGACAACGTACCACCCAAAGATGTTGCAGCACCCAATGGGCCGCTTATGCCATCACTTGGTGTACCTGTTTGCTGTATTACATCAACTTTATATTTTTTGCTGCTGATCTCAGAAAAACCATACAGATTAATTGAATGTCCACGCTCAAATGTTTTTGCATAGTTCAGCATAAAACGATTGTATAGCGTTCCTGTCAAATCATTGTAAGCATAAGACTTAGACATGTTACCATTCATAATTGCCGGAGTGAAAGTATTTTCGGTTCCGGACATATAGTTATAGCTAAAAGTATTGGTAGCTCTCAACCCTCTTACAAATTCATATTGCATTTCGAAATTTGTATTCAGCTGAGCAGCTTTGTTATTGTCTATAACGGCCAGCTGTGCAAGGTCTGCACTGTTGGCGCCAAATGCACCCGGAGCCGGCAATAATGATGATGTATTTACACTGCCGGCAACACCGGTCTGCATAATACCATTACCACTACCTTTTTTATTTTCTCCCATAGCAGCAGAAATAGTCGTAGACAATTTAAATTTTTCAATAGGCTGATACTGCATGTTCATGTCCACATTGTACCTGCTAAAGCCTGTATTTTTGATAATACCCTTTTGGTTAAAATAACCTATGTTGGTTTTGTAGTTGAATGCCTGATCACCACCTGACACGCCAACATTGTATGTTTGGTTCCATGTAGATTTATAGAACACATCCTGCCAGTTCGTGGAGTTATTGTAATAAGCGTTCAAACTATCTGTAAGAGCAGGCGTCTGATCGATCGTCGTAAGAGCATGTTGAAAGTTTGGATCAAATTGAAGAACCTCACTCAGTCTCATCATTCTCTCGTCCTTTCCGCCAATGACCTTTCTTAAATTTGGTACAGTGCTCAAAAATTGATTTGTTCTAAAGTTTACAATAGGCACTTTAGACTTACCTCTTTTAGTGGTGATCAGGATCACACCATAAGCACCGCGGGAACCATACAAAGTAGTGGCTTGTGCATCTTTCAATATTTCAATCTGTTCAATATCTTCCTGCGGAATCAATGACACAGGGTTAATACCAGGTCCGCCGGAATTAAATCCATATTCATACGTTGAATTCACATCAATTGGAACCCCGTCAACTACAAATAATGGAGATGTTGGCGTAAGAGCCGCATCGGCACCGGCACCGGAAAAGGATGGATTGGAAAGCCCACGCAAATAGATTGAGCCGGTAGATCCAGGTGCTCCTGATGACGTATTGATATTGAGCCCCGCAACTTTACCTTGCAACAGATCCATAACGTTGGCACTTGGTACGTCGCGTATATCTTTAGCAGTAATAACTACCGTTGAACCGGTGGTTAATTCCCTCGCCTTTTTTGCATAACCAGTCACCACAACTTCACTCATTTTATCATCACGCACTTTCATCAATACCTGCACAGTAGTTTGCCCCGGCTTTAGTTTCAGGTTATAATTTGAATAGCGTACATCAGTAAACGTAATAGCAGCATCTTCGTTTACTTTTATTGAAAATGTACCGTCGTTTGCAGTGACACCGATCACTTTTTTATTTGCGTAAATACTTACGCCGGCAACCGGTTCCTGAGTCTCACCATTTTTAACAATACCTGTAACTGTTATTTTGTTTTGTGCAATCAAAAAACAGGGTATTATTAAAAGCAATGCTACTATCTTAAGCATATTTTTCACTTTCATAAATTTTCCAGTTAGTATGGCTAAAAGCTATTTTTTTAATGAAACCTTATTAGTTATTTTCAAATTGAGGAACATCATCTTTAAACCAGAAGTCTACTTCCCAATCGCCGCTTTCATAAATACTAAAAGGAAAACTTATAACGGCATCTTCCTTTAATCCTCCAAAACCAATTCTTGAATAGGTGAACATTGCCAAAGCCTGGGTACCATCTGAAGTAGTATAGGCAGTTGGATATGTTATTAACGGTATAGGGTATGCTACCTGGTAGGTTATCATTGCCGAATCAACCTTTGTTGGTCCGGATGTTGAATCTGCTTTCCACACAGGATTAAACCCGTGAATTAATGTTGCCCATTTAGTGGTATTGAATTTGGTGAGCTTGATCGGGTTATAGAGCGTATCGAAAAATCTAAAGGTCAGAGAAGTACCCGATTGGATCTTACTATCTTTTGGTATGATTTTATGAAAGGATACCTGAACATTGCCAATGTAGCCTCCGGTCTTGGCTCCTTTAACATTTAACAAGCCTCCTATCGTTGTGTACGGAGTCAGTTGCATGCCCGATGTATGATCAAAGTTTGAAGGTGTATACGGAATCGGTTTGTTCGGAACCAACTTCATATCTCTGAAGTATCGCGTACCTCCCTTGTTGGTAACTTTTACATCAAATAAATATCCTGGCTGCGGGTTAGACTGAACAAGCGTTGATGAGTTAGGATATCCCCAGAATACAAAATCTCCCGCATGATCCCTTACTTCAAAAAGAGAGTGATATTCTGTAGTTCTCTTTGCTTCAATTTCTGCAAGCGATTGCTCCTTTCCTGTGTAGGATTGCGACCATACTTTTACAGGAAACTTATCAGTAAGTTCACTTGCCGGCTCACCGGTCCCGGCATTCCTTATATTCAATATTGAAAACGTAACAGGCGTAGAGGTGTTTCCATAATTGAAACTCGCGGGTATCAAAGTTGTTCTTTCCAACAGAGGAGAAAATGACTTTGTTAAATAGTCCGCCTCAGGATCCATTACCTCCTGCTCTTTGGGCACGTATTCTTTGGCACATCCAGACAGCATTACTATCATAGCTAAGGTCAGGATAGTATTGAACGCCTGAACAAACGATAGTTGTGATAATTTATTCATTGGTGTCTTTTTCTCTTTTAGATATTATTGAGTTAAGCCTCTGTTTGTAAATTCATTAAATCCAAATTCGTGACCTGATTTAAGCACGTTCATCAGTGCATTTTTGGCTTTGCCGTTCACTGAATGGGTAGAAGTTGTGATCCAGTAACGTTTGAAAATTGAGTTCTTACGATCAGAAAACATTATGTACAACTCGCCACCGTTTATTACTCCTTCTGCTGTTGTTCTTAGTGCAGAACCCTGCATTAAATAATGATGATCGATTGTGTTGTCAGATAAGTTGGTTGTATCGACAGCAAGTGAGGGCAAATTCATTCCATCCAATAAACTACTTAGTGTATCGGTAGTATAAGTTCCTGCTATAACATAGCGCCTTACCAATGTATCCAACTGACTGGAATCGTAGGTGGAAAGATTCAATGGCTCTCTGCCGTAAATACTTCTTTCCCTGTTAAGGTTATCCAGTGCCAAACTAAAGCTTGCATTTGTTGGCAGGAACACAGTATATCTGGCTGAAAGGTTCTGTAATGTATCTTTTAAATTTCCCGGCAGTCGATCAATTACCAATGCAAAAGAATCTAATACTCCTTTTTGAGATTTAATATACTCATACACACTTCCATTATATGAATCGACAGGAGTTTCATAGCTATATGCACCGCCGTCTTTTTTACACGCAAAAACGATAAACGACAACAGCACAGGTAAGACTAATATTTTTGCATACTTCTTAAACATAAAGTCTGTTTTATTAAAATTTGAAACTAGTTCCAGTATGAATTTTGAGATAGTTTTGGATTTGTAGCCAGTACATTAACTGAAACCGGCCAGTAAATTCCTTTCGTGTTTACCATATCCTTTGTGAACGCAGGATCCTTGAGTTTTTTGTACCGAACCAAATCATACCATCTCCATCCTTCACCTATCAATTCTTTTCTTCTCTCCGCAAAAATTGCATCCAGCAGGTCCGTTCTACTATCGTATAATGCAACGCCTCTTTGAGATCTTACGTCATTCAAAAGTGCTATGGCTTCTGGACTTGCAGGACCCCAGATATTATACAACGCTTCAGCTCTAAGCAGTTTTATTTCTTCCAGGCGGGTAAATACAATCGCAGAGTTGAACATTGGCAAAGTGCCTTTGTTACTATTAATCACGCATTTTACCTTACTGAATACCGGTATCTCACCGTTGAAATTTGTAAAGCATTTTTCATAATATAATTTGGAAACAGAGTCACGACCAAAGCGAGGATCCGGAGCAATTCCTGGTTGGGCCCAGTCAGGAAATATAGACGTAATCGAATCTTTGCTCACATACATATCGGGCACTGATTTGGATACAAACGGAGCGGCCAGGGTAAGCTCTTCCAAATGTCCGCTTCCAACATTTTCAGTAGCACCGAAAGCGAAGGCCAAAATCTGGCGCTGATTATTTCCTGTAAACAAATTACCAGATTGTGTAGGATCGGTAAAATAATCTGAACCGGTTACTCTCATAGCACAGGGCTGAATTTGAGAGGCACTTAATTCATTCACGATATGAGAAGTGTATGCATCACAATCTATATAATGCCCTTGCCACGCAGCTATATGAGCCAGTATAGCATACGCTGAATATTTTGTAATCAAAATTCCGTACCAGGAAGCAGGACCTTGTCCATAATAAGAGTTAGGCAATAACTGATCATTAAGGCCAGCATAAACACTTGGCAGATCATTGATACATTTCAGTATTTCTGTTTCGGCAAAGTTTAATATGATAGTTTGGTCTGTAGCGGGTTTTGTAACAAAATCACCTTCTTCTGATGTTGTTACCAATGGCACATTTCCCCAAATACGGCTCATGTAAAAATATGCGAAGGCACGCATTACTTTTGCCTGCGCCACATCAGCCTTCCAGTTGGCCTCGGTGTAACGTTGATCATTTGAGTATACACTTCCTGAATGTTCAATAAATGTACTTGCGCTATTGATCACTGCATAAAATCGTCTCCAATCAGACAATGTTTGCAATGTGGGATAGTTATAGTTCAAATTCCCATTGATAATCGCTTTCAGGTCGGAGCGCGAGTTTGATGTAAAATCACCTCCGCGCAATTCTCCCCAGAGCCAGTGAGCGTTGTCTTCAGCCAAAGCCGCACGCATCAAACCGTACATCCCCATTAGAGCACCACGAGTATCTTCAAGTCTCTTCCATGAATTTGCTTCAGGAGCCAATCGTGATGATTGAACATCCAATACCTTATTACATGATGAGAAAGTTCCTAAGAGTATACAAATAAGCAGATAAGAAACTATTTTTTTAGTCATCTCTTACTATTAAATATTGAATAATGATTTTTCTGGTATAAACTCAAACCAGTCTATAGTTCTAATTTGATACCGAATGTGTATGACTTTGATAGCGGCAAACCGTATCCTGTATAATGTCCGTTAAAATCTACCAGTTCAGGATCGTTACCTTTAAATGGAGTAATGGTCAACAAGTTCATGCCCGTTACATACACATATACACGAGTGAAGTTGCCGCCAAGTTTTTTGATAAACCTGCTGTTGATAAAATCATATCCTGCAGTTACCGAACGCAGTTTGACAAATGATGCATCTTCCAAAAATAAATTCTGGTTTAATTGATACGGTATCACATTGCTCCATGGGTTATATACAGGATATTTAGACAAGTCCGCATTTTTTTGCCAGTAAGTGATCTCCTTTACAGAGCTCATTGTTCCGCCGTTTTCGTTATTGACAAAATCTAATCTTTGAGATGCGTATTGATTTAATATTTTTTGGCCCAATGCGAAGTATATATCAAAGCTTACGTTGAAGTCTTTATACTTAATGTTATTGGCAAAGCCTCCTGTTACCTTAGGCATAGCGTGACCCATCAGTACTTTATCATCATCATTAATTGTGTTTGGATCGCCTTGTGTATTGGCCCATATTGGATCGCCGGCTTTTAATGCGATGCCTTTATAGTTTTGTGCGCCGGTTGGATCAGTCGTATAAATTCCATCATTTTTCAACAGCCAGTATTCATCAATCGCGTGACCAACCTGCAATTTTCTGTCACCAATTATTACAGAACTCAAATCGCCTGGCAGCTTTGTTAATTCATTTTGATTAACTGCAACATTCAGCTGAGCATTCCATGTGATGTGATGCTTAGCGTCTCTTATGATGTCGCCGTTTACGATCACTTCAACACCTTTATTCAACACGTCCATTCCATTGAGGTACTGGGTAGCGTAACCTGATTCAGATGATACAGGCACAGCAAACAACATATCCTTGTCAGCTTTTCTATAATAATCAACACCGATATTTAACCTCGATTTAAAAAAATCTGCTTTAATGCCTGCGTTGAAATTTTCTGTATGTGCCCATTTGAAACCATATCCTACCCAGCCACTTGAATAAGGCCTTGTTAAACCAGCAAATCCATTATAGGAAGCAATAGTTGTCGCGTCGTTCCAACCCAGGTCCACACCATATTGCGGGCCGGCAGCAAAACGGTCGTTAAGATTATCTCTCCCTACTACTCCATAAGAACTAGACAAAATCAAATTATTGATTGTGTTATGACTATTATCTATCCCGAAGATCTTTGTCAGATCCATGTCGATAGCAGCTGTTGGCATTGGCATATACCAGCGGCTGTCAGGTTGCTGCGTAGAAGAACCGTCATTTCTAATTAACAGAGATGCATTAATCATCTCTTTAAAATCGTAATTCACTTTAGCGTAAAGGCTGGCGCGGCGATGAGCTTCCTGATCAATAAACCTGGTAACGAGCATGCCCGCCACCGGAGTCAAATACACAGTGCCTTTAGGGTTTGAAGCAGAAATTACAGTAGAAGTGTGATTTGAATTTCCATCAACCATGTTTAGCTTAATAAAGTCACTTGGCGTATTGTATGCGTAAGCGTAGTTGTATTTATTCAGGTCAGTGTTGTAAGAAAAACCCGCTTTGAATTCGAATTTATTCGCCTTGTTCAAGTCCCATTTATAGGTAGCAGCGTTATCGAAGAACAGCCTTTGATTATAACCGAAATAATTAGATACAAAGTTGTTATTCTCCATTATGGTTGTAGGAAAGAACTGATCTCTCACACCAGTGTTATAGTCGAAAGACAGCTTGGAAACTATTCCGAAATTATTAAGTTTCGCCGCCAGGGAGAAAGCACCCTGAATACTGTTTGTGACGTTATTATCAACGCCTGTACCCAGTTGGTTAAGATAATTCGAGTACATCGTTTTGTTTGGTGCAAGAGGAGTTGTCAGATCCGGAAGATATCTTGCTTCTGCAAAGCGATCGCGCAAATATCTTGCTCCCTCACGCTTCATCATCGAAGCATTGATAGTGGTAGAAGAAGTCAACCATTTCAACGGAAGCATATTTACTGAAAAGAATGCCTGATAGCGGCTGAAGCCCGTTTGATCAGCTGTTCCGTTATTGGTTGTAGCACCTCCAAAAAAACGAAAGTTCGCACGATCAGAACCACCGGTAACACTCAGGTTAACATTGTAAAGTGCCGCGTTTTTATAATACAAATCCGTCCAATCTGATTTTCCATAATAATCAGGACTAAGATTATTGGCCAGGTATGATGGATAATTTGTTTTCCCGTCTGCAGTTGCATACTTCGCGTAAAAAGGTTGTCTGAAAGCATTTTCATCAGCAGCATTCAGCGTGGTAACAGCGGGTCGTTGAGCAAACCCAACATAACTGTTTACGCTTACCTGGCGCTCAGCTTGATGTGCATTTTTAGTAGTGATCCAGATTACACCGTTAGGCGCCCATGGACCCAGCTCTCCAATATCACCTGCATTCTTGTAAACATTAATGGATTCAACGTTGTCCAGATCAATTATTGACAACAAATTGGTTTGAGTACCTATCCTGTTGTAGTCATACTGTTGCACATCGTATGCGAAAGGATTTTCCTGGATGAGTGGCAATCCGTTCAAAAACACTGTGGGTTGTGTAGCATTGATATCGCGGCGCAGCAGCAAAGGCATTGACAAACCTCTGACAAACATGCTTGTTTGATCTGAACCCGGTTCTCCGCTTCTTTCCGGAACAAATACACCCACTGCATTTCCTTTCAGCATTTGCTGTAGGGAAATCAATGGCTTTGACTCAATGGTACCCATTGGTACCGGTCCTATAGATCGTTTAACAGGCAATATGGAATAATCGGCCTTGCTTAGTAACTGAGTTGTATCTTTTGCAACTTGTGAAGTGTCTTTTGAGTCGCTTTTGCTTTGTGCCTCTGAAACCTGTGTGGTTGCAATACAGACAGCACAAAATAGCACCAACCTTAATAACGACTTATTGCCTATTCTCATAAGAAGATACTTTTTAGAATTTATTGGTTAGAGAAAATGCTTATACTTTTTTGCTTCTCTTGCGGAGTGCTAAATGCTTAAAAATTTGTAACCAAATCCTTTAAGCAGTAATAACATTTTCAGCAGTTTCGGTTTTAACAAATCTATATGAGATTTGCATACTTTGCCAACTACACACATTATAAAATATCGCATGTGATAGCAATGACGGAGTTATCAAACGTTTGCGTAATCTTAAAAACACCATAGTAAATCCACGTTCAATAGATGATTTTGCAAAAAAAGTGCGCATAAACGTTATATAACGTTATACCAAATGACCATCACATAAACCTATATAAGATCATTTTGATACAATTCCTGACACAGAGGATAGTGAAAAGAAGACTTAAAAAAACCTCGAAAAAAAATCAGGCGAAATAACGGAAAAAATGCACCTTTAACGGCCCTAAAAATATTTACCCAATTAACGATTGCACTTGTTTTCCTGTTTGCAAGGCTGCATAGTAGATTATTATGACCGAAAAACAACCAACAATAAAGGAAATAGCCAAACGGTTGAATATATCCATATCAACTGTTTCCAGAGCATTGCACAATCATCCTTCCATAGGATTAAAAACAAAAACCCTTGTTCAGCAATTAGCACAAAAGTTGGATTATGAGCCAAACCAAATGGCCATCTCACTTCAGCAACGCAAAACATTTACCATAGGAGTTATTCTACCAGGTTTGTCTGAGTCATTTTTTTCTTCTGCGATCAGCGGCATTGAAGAAGTAGCCAACATGAAGGGCTACACTGTGTTAATGGGGCAAAGCCACGATGATATCGAAAGAGAAAAACAGTTGATGGAAACAATGAAAAAACATCGCGTTGACGGGCTAATTATTTCCATTACAAAGAATACAAAAACATATGAACATTTTGAGTTTTTTAAAAAAGCGAACATACCAGTAGTTTTCTTTGATAGAATTCCTGACATGACGGACATCAACTATGTTGCGTGCAATATTTTATCTGGCACCATGAAAGCCATCAGCTATTTGCTTAAAGGACGCCACAGAGTTATCGGAATGATCAATGGTCCCAAAACGTTGGTCGCTACTGCTGAAAGGCGCGATGGCTATATACAGGCAATGCAAAAAAACAGGCTTAAATTTGATCCTTCATTGGTTTTTAATTGTGACTTGTCAAAAGAAAGCGTTTACGAAGCCACTCAAAAATTATTGTCACATAAGCGAAAGCCAACCGCCATCGTCACATTCAACGATTATGTAGCTATGGATGCTATGCACTACGCTACTCAACAAAAAATTTGTGTCAACAAAGATTTGCTGTTTGTAAGCTATGTCAACTTGCCCATGTTGCCACACCTGAAATTTCGTCCAATTGCAAGTGTTGAACAATATCCATTTAAGCAAGGCCAAAAAGCAGCACAAATGCTGGTAGAACTATTGCAAAATAAAATTGAAAACACGGAAGATCAGATGCATTATAAAATCATTATTGATTCTGATTTGGTAATCCATGGTTAGTCATGATTTTTGAATGATTAAGCTTTCATTATACAAAGCTCTCCCAATTATTTTTAGACTGCAAATCATATGTAACCAGAAGAAATCCAGTTTACACATTTAATCATGATGCAGCAAAACCAACATGTGATCTTCACTTCCAAAGACGAATGAGCATAATATATTTTTCTATTGTACGTGTAGTTACTTCCCTGGCCCCTGTAAAATTGCGCAAACGTTTGTGTGTTTAAAATCTGGTCCTCTTTAGGTTTGTAAAACTATATTCGCTACAGAATGCTTTAACACCATTTACCAAATAGTACGCTGGGTAGACTAAGAACGAAGCGTCCGATTTATTATATGATAAAAGTTTACGTAAATCGGCTTCATATCATATTTGGTAATCCATAAAAATGAGATAACCGAAAGCGAAAACCTTACACTAAATGCGAAAACTTACATTTTTATTTTTAGCACTGATTACAATTTGTTCAGCACAGGCTCAAAAACAAGAACTACGCGCTGATAGTATTTTCCATCAAATGAAAAAGGTAGCCGATTGGCAATGGAAAACCCTGGAGACCGAGGGCTGGAAAAATCCTAAAAAAGACTGGACCAGCGGAGCCATGTACGCCGGGATGATGGCTTGGAGCAAAATAGCTAACGACGAAATTTATTACAAAAAACTAATTCAGGTAGGTGAAGACAATGACTGGAAAATAGGCCATTACCGTCGCTTTGCAGATGATTATTGTGTAGGACAGCTTTATTCCCAATTGTACACCATCTATCAGGATCCACGGTATATTGAGGATTTTAAATCCGCGGCCGATACCATCGCTTTACTGCCGCACACAGAAAGCCTGGAGTGGAAAAATGGCGTGCAATCGCGTGAATGGGCATGGTGTGATGCCTTATTTATGGGACCTCCTGCATTGGCTTACCTTACCGAAGCGACCGGCGATTCAAAGTACCTGGATACTGCATCTCAACTATGGTGGAAATCGACGGAATACCTGTATGATAAAGAAGAGTCCTTATATTATAGAGATAGCCGTTATTTCAATAAGAAAGAAAAGAACGGAACAAAGGTATTTTGGAGCCGGGGAAACGGTTGGGTAATGGGAGGCTTAGTTAGGGTCTTAACGGTAATGCCGAAAGATCATTCTGACAGAGCGAAGTTCATTCAACTTTTCAAAAACATGTCGGAAAAGGTAGCGAGTATTCAACTGGCTGATGGTAGCTGGCACGCCAGTTTGCTTGATCCTGGTACGTACCCGGTAAAGGAAACCAGTGGTACCGGTTTCTTTTGTTATGCCTTAACCTGGGGAATTAATCAGGGAATCCTGCCTTATAAAAAATATGGACCGGTTGTAACCAAAGCCTGGAATGCGCTAATTACTTCTGTACATCCTGATGGAAAACTGGGGTACGTTCAGGCGCAGGGCGCAGCTCCTGATAAAGTGACCTACGACGATACTGATGTTTATGGCGTTGGGGCATTTCTATTGGCTGGTTCAGAAATGTTACGCATGACAATTGATCAACAGAAAAATACTGCCATGGTGCTGGCTGTTAACCCTGCCGCATCAGAAAAGAATGTAAAAGTAACCGTTGAATGGACATCTGTAGCTGCTCAAATCAAGAAAGCTAACGTGAAAGGTATTGTTTTAGAAGATGCCATTTCGGGAGAACAAATTCCTTTTGAAGCCATTTACACTGATGAGAGAAAACCGAAATCAATTGTTTTCCAAACATCCTTATCCCCCGGCAGCAGTAAATTCTTTAGAATAAAAAAGAGCTGATCATTTATAGACCAAACATAATCCGAAATCTACATCATGAGATATTTTAAAAAAACTTTTGTTTTCCTGCTGGTTGCCACAATGTGTTTAGATAACCAGGCGCTGTTAGCTCAAAAGAACAAAGCGACTAAATCAGCAGTAACGACAGGACTGCAGGATCGCGAGTATTGGAGCAATTTGTTATATAAAATGGCTTCACCCGTGATATTTAACCTGGCCAATGGGACACTGAGAAAAAATATGCCGGTGGAAGTACCGCCAGGTGCAAAACCTGATTTTTATAAAAAGGTAACACATCTGGAAGCCGTTGGTCGAACCATGGCAGGCGTAGCACCATGGCTGGCTTTGCCTGATGATGATACCAAAGAAGGAAAAATGCGTAAGGAATTACGTTTAGCATTGCTGAAAGGCATTGTTAATGCAGTTGACCCCGCAAGTCCTGATTATTTAAACTTTAGAACCGAAAGCCAGCCGATTGTGGATGCTGCATATATGGCACAGGCATTTTTAAGAGCACCCAAAGCCTTGTGGGAACCCCTGGATTCTTTAACAAAGAAAAGAGTGGCCGAAGAATTCAAAGCTTTACGCACCAGAACCGGTGCATATAATAACTGGTTACTGTTTGCAGGGATTAATGAAGCTTTCTTAATGACTATTGGAGAGCAGGCAGATCCGGTGCGTATTCAATTTGCACAAAAGAAAATTAATGAATGGTATGTTGGAGATGGATGGTATAGTGATGGACCTGGATTTAGCATGGATTATTATAATAGCTATGTCATTCATCCCATGCTTGTTGATTTTTATAAAGTATTGTCGGCGCATAACAGAGTCAAAACCGAAGAGTATGAACTTGCTTTGAAACGCATGATCCGTTATTCTGAATTTTCAGAACGGTTTATTAGTCCCGAAGGAACTTATCCTGCATTTGGTCGTTCCAGCACATATCGTACGGCTGTGTTTCAGGCTTTGGGGCAGGTGGCTTTGATGGGAAAATTGCCCGAGTATATTGAGCCTGCACAGGTTCGTTGTGCTATCAGTGCCGTAATGCACCGCATGTATGATCAGTGTAATAACTTTGATAGCAACGGCTGGCTCGTATTGGGCTTCTGTGGTTCACAACCTATGATTGCTGATAGCTATACTTCTACCGGAAGTTTATACATGGCTACTTTAGGATTCTTGCCGCTGGGCTTGCCGGCAGATAATAAATTCTGGACCGATCCTGCTGCTGACTGGACTTCAAAAAAGGCATGGAGTAGCCAACCGTTTAAAAAAGACTATCATGTTGAATATTAATTAATAGTTTGATTTATCGGGCAAACCAAAATCCCGTGGCAATAAATAAATTGATAAGCATTTCAATCCCTCGTTTGGCATATGTCGACTGAGGGATTTTTTTGCTTGGTTATGAAAGTAAGTTCATTTACAAGTCTTCATTAAACAACCTATGCCAGCTCTTCATTGAATTCATCATAAATCTGTCTGCTTAACTGCTTGATATGATCTTCAAGGTCTGAGATATAAAACACAGCTATCATTTTGAATTCTTTTACCAATCTAAGCAGCATTTCAACAACTTCTATTTTTTCGCATGCCGCTGCCATGTGCCGGGCTTTGTCTGCAGACATATCCATTTTATAAAGCGTAATAAGCATTTCAATGCATGCATTGCTTAAACTTGTAACCATGGCTCTCTCCATTGTTCGTTCCATCCTTTCCACAAGCGCAGATACTTTCAAAAAAAGATCATAGGCCCGTTTATAAGCCACGCTATTTGAAATATTGCTTTTAAGACGGCCGACAGCATCGAATTCACTGATAGTGCGAATTGGCTTCAACTCACGAATCTTAGTCATTTGTTTTTCGTCATAAGGTAGATTTATCATTGATGGGCGTTTTAATCAGAATTGAGCAACAGCTCAATCTGCTGTTTGGTTTCGAAATTCGTTAGGGACTGTAAATACAAACCCGTGTGAAGATTATCTTACTTTAGGATAAGTTCTATTTTCGTCTCGCGCCTCAATTCGCCGTTCTGTTACAAGAATTCGGCAACATAGCCAAACTACAAATAGGCTACCTGATACAGCACAGGTTGTATTAACTACCTGCGAAACAAGTTGCCAGTTGACAAAGGCGAAATTCAAAAAGCAAAAAATAGTTACGGTCAGTAGGCAAATAATGATAGAAATGGCGATAAAGCCGATGAGTGTCTTCATGGAAATTGGTTTTAAAATTTAATACTCGTTTTTGCTAAAAAAACGAGTTGCAAAGAAATCAACTATTGAGCACTACTACTTTATAAAAAAGTTAGAATTGATTAGAAAAAGGCTCAAAATGAGTTTGTGTATGTATAGAAGCTGGTATTATTCTAAAAGGCCGTGAGTTTAATATATAAATATTCCAACAACGCGTGCGTTGCGATTATGCTGCAATATTTGCTAATAATGAAGTAAAATGAAGCTGTTGTTTAGTCAACCAAAGGCAATTGCATTGGCATGGGCCTGGGCCTCGATTTCGCTTGGTGATACTTTAAACATTTTTTTGAACGCAACACTAAAATTACTGATTGAATTAAAACTAAAATCATAAGCTGTTTCAGTAACTGATTTACCTAAAGCAATGGCCTGTCGAGCCGCTAGCAAACGATAACGCTGGTAATATTGATAGTATGAAAGCTTAAATAGTTTTTTAAATAAAGTCTTAAATTTCGTAACGCTCATTTGAGCCTTCCTGGCCATGTCTTCAAGAAGGGGACAATCAACCGAAAAGTCTGCTACCAATAGATTTCTTATCTGGACCATTCTCGCAACCTCTGCAACTCCGGTAGATTGAACAAGCAATTGCCGATCCGCTTCTATCTGCAGAAATAAAATCGCAAGCAATTGATAAACTGCCCCCAGAAGATACAATGGTAGAATATGATCCGGAGATGCAAATTCAAACACGTGGGTTAACCTCTCAACCATTTCTACAGGCATACTTGTATATCCTTTGACAGATTGACCATCGCGAAAGTTTGAAAATTTTATGTTTTTAGCGTAACGTAAAATGCGATCCAGCGTATCACTTGCAAACACCAAAATCACAATTTTTGCCTGCTCGTTAGGCACCACCCTGAATAGCGTTTGAACATCAGAGGAAAAATAAAGCACAGAGTGGTTTGCAGATAAACCGAGGTGATTCATTTCGCTTTCATCACCACCATCAAAAACGTGCAAATCAACTCCTTCTTTTAAAGAAAACAAACATGCATAATACTTCGATCTGGTTTCACATAGCCGCTTAAAATTGATTGTTTCTGTAAATAAAACATTTATGCGCAGCATCGCGATGCTGTTGTCGAATGGAAAAAAATCAACACTACCTTTGGCTACCTGATTATCAATATTGATGCGATCATTGTTTAAGACTACGCCGTCCCCAAACACCTTTCGAACAGTTTTATATAACTTATTGAAATGGAGACGGTCTACGCCCCAGTCAGTTAGTATCTCTTTCATATGCCAAGAGTTTCGGCTATTAACAACATATTCACAAAAAAGTTTAACCAACATGTGGCACTTAATACAGTAATTATATTAAATGTGCTAATTATAAATAGCGATGAAACGATTGCAGAAAAACTAGTCTTCAATATAAAGTTTGCCAGAAATCAATAGTCTATAATAATAATACTATTACCTAGGTCATCATTAGTGGCTGCCTTATATCTAAAATCGAATGACGCTTTTATAAACTACAGCGATCAGCCGGGGAATATTTTTGCCCTGTGAATTTGATGAATGATAAATACTCCGAACGAATGGAAGTATATGTCATTTCACGAACAACACATTTACAATATCATTGAAATTGAATTAATCTATGAAAGTCCTGTTTAAGAAAGAAGGAATTGGCAATCAATGGCTAATCGACATGGTGAAAGACATGAATTTAAAGTTACCTGGCAAGGTAGAACTCAAGAATAACAAAGTTATTTTTCCCGAGAGTATTGCAACAGGAACATGCTCCTATCATCAATTATCTGAGCGTCTTGACTTATGCATTTTTAATCTTACGTTTAATACGCCTTTGTGGATCGAGCGAGCCGCAACAGAGGATTGTAGGTATTATTCAATGCATATTAACTGTAGTCCTTCTCAAATATCTCATATTGCAGAGGGCAAAGAGTCAAAAATCGGAGGCCAGATAAACTCAAGTATATTTTGGTCTGCTTCAGATCTCTCTTCGTCCTTTAAAATTGAAAAGGGACAAACCTTCCAGGCAATAATCATTTACATGTCAAATGAATTTTTGCAGGAAGTACTAGAAGAAGAACCGACACAAAATTCATCTCTTGAAAGCGGCAACAAAGAGTGTCACCTGAATGATGCTACAACAATGAGGCGGCTCACTGAACAAAAACACTTCATTTCCCGCAGCTTACAAACCGGGATAGGAAAACTAAAATATGAGCTGGTGCAGGAGATTTTAAATTTTGACAAAAAAAGCTCCATTTCTGAAACGCTTCTGTTAAAAGCAAACATTCTAAAAATTTTCGCGTTGTTTATAAAACGCGTTGCCAACAAAAACAACAGAGAAGAAAGCTCCGGTCATTATTGTGATACTAGCAGGATCCTTGAGGTAAAGAAAATAATTGATGAAAATGCAGGTAACGAACCAATTTCATTAGATGATCTTGCAAAAAACGCCGCGATGAGCAAAACAAAACTTAAAACAAAATTCAAAGAAATTGTAGGAACAACCGCCTACCAGTATTACCTGGATGTAAAAATGGAAAAAGCCAAGACCATACTTGAAGATAGCCCTATTCCAATAAGTGACCTGGCTTATGAACTTGGATTTAAATCGACAAGCCATTTTTCACAGGCGTTTAAAAAACACTATGGAGTGAGTCCAAAATCCATGGCGTCAAAAAATTAATACACTACACAATAAATTGCTTCAAAATGCGGTGTTTTAACATTAACATTTCGTGCATTTCTAAAAACAATTCATCTTATCCTTTAAGGCTTTGCCCTTAAGAAAAAGCGTGCAATATTTTTATTGCTCGCTCTTCCTCCCCCATCATTCATAACTCAAATCTCATCACTCATTACCCACTACTTCTTCCTATAACTCTTCGTCCAGAAATTTGCCAGCGGAATATCTATGGCAACAAACCAGTTGCTTCTCCAGCGTGACTTATCTGATACCAATAGTTTTCCTTCATCATTCTTGTAGTACAACTTTGAACCGTATTGCCAGCCATATCCAACGGACAAGGGAATGTATGGCGCTTTTTTAAAAGGCAATCCTATTCCATAAACGAGATACCCACCGGGCGCAAAAATATCATTCAAGGTGACCTTCTGCTCGAGTGCGGTGCTGTCGTCATTAAGTCTGTAACCGGCAATGGCACCGACGTCAATTACTGTAAAATATGCGCTAAGAGAGCCCAGTGTCCGCCCATCGTTCCAGAATCCAAGACCCTTGCTTACAGCGAATCCCACCGGTGCTGTCACACCCACTTTTGAATTGCTTCCGTCTATTTGATCGGTGTTGTTAAATGATCTTCCAAAATATCCTCCTATATAGGCATTAAGAGAAATGTTCCACGCAGAATTCTTTTTAATAGACGAACTTCCGGCCGGCAACACTGCCGCTTCTATTGCTGCCTGTGCTTCTTCCGGCGATTGTGATTTTACAATACTTGCCATTACATTTCCATACTTCAGTGCACCTTCAACAAATTTCGAACGGTCCTTTATGGAATCAAGTGAAAAAAACTTGCCAATGTCCAGCCGTGATTTTGCTGCAGCAAAGCTTGTTTTTGCCGGTGCCGATATTCTGTTTGTTGTGTCCATTGCTAATGCCGAGTCTTTTGCTGCAATGGCTTCCTTTGGTTTTTCCAGTACCTCCTGCAAAATGAGGTACGCGTTCATTACTGCCGCGTTATAGTTTTTTGTGTAGATGTTCTTGTACAAATTGTTTGCATTGCGTGCCATTACAATGTACCGGTCATTTGCAATTCCCTCTTCGATCACGTTGGCCACTTTAAAACCATAATCTACCACATTGATTGCCTTTTCGATGTAGGTGGAATAATCATCGTTGGTAAGATTACTCTTCTTTGCTTTGATGTCTTTCAATGTTTGTTCTACATCATTTGCCAACACTAAGAAATTTTCTATGAGATCTGCAATCTTCAAAATGTTATCCGCATTGTCTCTCATAAAATCCTGCACGCTGGTGTCTTTGCCCGGTGCATAATGGAAACCAATGTTCTGCATTTTCTGATACAACAGACCGAGGTATATTCTTAAGGTGATAGTGTCTCGCAAAATATTCTGGTTAAAATCACTGAACCTGATCCAGGCTACATCTTTGTTATAGGTGGTGTCGTATTTCAACAAGACGACACTGTCAACCCTGACCAGTCCTTTTGCGGAAATCTTTGTGGTATCTGTTTTAAACAGATTTGGACTCAACTGTGTCATCTTCACCATAAATGTATCTTTCGTCAATGGCACTGTCTTTACAGTTAATGATCGGGTTGTATCCACGCTGTATTCAACACGTGTCACGCTTTCAGAAATTTTATCCAGTACCTGCCATGAACTTTGCAGATTGATGTTCATTTCGCCCCACTCGCTCAATTGTGCAAAATGATTGATCAGAATCGCGGGATGTAGTGACGAATCTGGCTGCGAAAGTGCACTGATTATTTTCGCTGACCGTATCGCTAAACGTATTTCAGGTAATGTTTTCAAAAGCTGCTGGTATTTGGGAAGATCAATCAGCAAATTCAAATTCACAATCAGGCTGCTAACATCTTTGTAAAATGCTTCGCGCAATGATTGCAAAAATTCAGAATAACGATATGAAGCGATGCTGGCCAAAAAAGTTGTGGTGGCAGGAAATAATGTTCTCGCTTCAACGTGATCGTCAAGATATTTTTTCATCCTTTCAAAAAAAGCAATATTCAGCTCTTCTTTTCCGCGCTTGATAAGAAATCTCGCGAGGCCGTCTGCAATGTTGGTTACATCAAGGTTTCCGAGAGCTCCGATACCAGATTGTACCAAACTGGTAAATGCACCTTTGGAAGCGTTTGGATCAAACCTAAGGAATGGATTGTATCTAAAGGATTTCTCCATGGAATCTATAGGACTTTTTTCCGGTGTAACATACCACTGCAATATCTGGTGTACTTCAGGAATATCAGGAATATTAATAAACACAGAGTCGCCGATCTTTAATTTATCATCTCCAACTGAATAAAGCGTTCGAAGCTTTATTGCATCGTAGTAGGCATTCTGCGCATTTAATAAAAATGGAACAAACAAGAGGACTGCTAAGGTTATTCTTTTCATGACATAACATTAATGAGGTTAAGACTATTGAACGATTCCACAGAAGACGGAAACGCAATTTCATTCAATGCATTTTTTATTGACGCTCTGTCAAATCCAACTTTGCCAGAGGATATCAATAATGCAATGATTCCGGAAACAACTGCACAAGCAAAGCTGTCGCCTCTTTCCTGCGCAAAAAGATTAGAAGCCTTGCTATAGGATACGAAATTGAAATTTGGCAAAACGAAATCCACTTTGCTGTTAAGCTTTGGTAGATTACTCATTGGCTTTGTTATCGCACCTACGGCAATAACATTCTCAAGTGACGCAGGATCTCTGATTGTATCGGCGCACAGTTGCTCATCAATTCCTGCTGCGGCAACTACAATCTTATTGGGTCTAAAATTTTTTATTGTATCGTTAAATTGTGCATCCAGCTTATTGCTGATATTAACAATCATAGGCGCATCATCCCTATTGATAAATTGCAATACCGCATTTATATCGATACCACTGGAACTGGCTCTGGCATTATATATGGGCAATTCAACCAGGCGGCATTTATTTGCAAATCCTATTACACCTGTGGTTCCTGCAATTATTCCTGCTATGAAGTTTGCGTGAAAATTAAACAGCGGATCATTTACGTGAAATGGAGCCGTAACCGGATTATTAAACTGGATCGATGTACTCATCGGATGATCCAGAATGCCAATGGTAACATTTTGTCCGGATGTTAATTTCACAGCATCCTCCATTTCCAACAGGGCACCATAATTGATTTCAGACTTGAGTGTTTGTCCATCAAAGCACGAGTTCAAAAAAGACTGCAGATCAGGAATGGGTTTGTCTGTAGCTGATGGCGAGCCCAGGCCCACCTCCCATGCCCAATATCCTTTTTCATTCTGGTACCACTTCCCAAGTTTATTTATTTTCTCTTTTACAGTTATGAAAGGCGCGCCGTTAAACAACTTCGCCACTACATTGCTCTTGTCGGAAAAGTCTTCCACAGGAGCTTTGCGAATGTTAAGTATCGGTACTATGACTTTCAGTTGTGTCATTTACAGCAAAAGAGAAGTGTCTTTTAAAATATTCAGATCGACTTTTGGATTGTTGCCAATAACGCCATGTTCTGTGTACTGCCAAACGGACCAACTGCTCCAGCCATTGGGTACCGGAACTTTGGTGGCATCGGGGTTTGAGGGATAGTAAGACATCCAAAGCTTGTATTTGCCCAATCCATGATTTGGCGGCAATTTTCTGTCGAGGTATTCCTTTCTGCTATAAAGCATCACGCCTTTTGTAAGATGGGCATTGATGGTGTCGATAAATGTATTTACCCAAAGCAAATAATCCGTTTTGCCCAAAGGAGAATCCCATGTTGGCTGATCTTCAAGATCAAGCACCAGGGGCAAATCGGGCGATGCAAGACTAGCAATTCTGCTAATCACTTCATTCGCTTCCGCTGTTGCATCGCTTCTTACTGAGCCGCCGTTTCTCGTATCCGGCCGGCAAAAATGATAATAGCCGACCCTGAAATTTTGCAGCTTTGCATTGCGCGCATGAATTGCAGCCTTCATGTCCGGCGTGCCAACTCCTTCCGATGTTTTGATGTAAACAAACTCACAACCGGCGTTTTTAAAAGCATTCCAATCCGGTGCGTCATTATGATGGGAGACATCTACGCCAAATGAAAAACCTGTCGGCAAATTAATGGGCAGATTTTTAAAATTAGAAATTACTCTTCCCGGAAGCCTTATCACACCACCGGCCCAATAATAGATACCCGCTTTATCTCTATACCATTTGCCGATAGAGGGATTAGTGGGATCTTCTGTTTCATCCCCTTCAAATTTAAAGCCCTGCAAAGCAACGCCGACAATATTGTTTTTATCAGCAAGGCTCGGTGGGAAACCGCTTCGTTTATTCAATTTTTTTGCGCTAACCTGTAAAAGCATATTATCCAACAGCCTCCTCTCCTGGATTAGGGTTGACAATTATTGTAGGAGCATTATTATTGTTCGGTTGATTGCCGGAACTTTTGCTATCATCACCGCTGCCGGTTGCCGTATCCACTTTCGTTCCAACTCCTCTTATGCTGATAAGCTTATTCAGCATGTCAAACCAAAACGGCGCGCCTAAACAAATAGCGACGGCAGTAATCAACCAGCCTATTATGGTGACCAAACCACCGGGCTGACTTGCACTGTTTTTAAACCAATGCTTATCTCTTTCGCTTTGTATGTAAGCACAACGAGCCGTAAAAGATTGCATTCTGGCATATTGTGCGAACGATGTTGAATCAAGTTTTTGCAAAGATGCATCAATGCTTTTCTGTTGAGTTTGCAGCGCAAGAATCCTATTTTTTGCACCTTCGATCTCGTTCTTATCTTTTAGTTTCTGCGCATTGTCTGTGTAGTATTTAATTGAGTCATTAAGTGCTGCGGATAAAACTTTGTTTGTTTTAATTGTAATCACATTTTCCTTTAGTGAGTCGAGTTTAAGGCTGTATTGTTTGGTGAGCGTTTCTTTACAAATTTTGCAGGTATCGCTCCAGCCCCAACCTAACCCCAGCACTTCATTTGCAGTATTGGCATCATTGTTCAATTGCTGATAAATAGCGTTGATTGCGGTATCGTTATTCTGGGCAGCTACCACACGTCTTAATTTAGCCGTATCATCATATAAGTTTTCAATGATGCTTCCATATTGCTGCTGGCGGCTAATGGCCATTTGCACCAATTGATCCCTCGCTGTTTTGTCTTTCGCCAATATCGAATGAATAGCGATAGTATCAACGTTAAAAAATATTGCCATTATCAATCCCAAAATGAAGAGAATAACACGGTTGTATCGTTTATACCAACCCGAACATCTATCCATCGTATCGTTGAACCAACCTTCGAGCTTTAATTTGAATGTATCAAGATCCGCATTGGACTCCAACCACAGGGAACGCAGAAACAGTGCTGTATCCATATTGATATCGACTGTTTCAAGTGCTGACACAACCGTATCTTGTTGTTGAAACAGCAGTGCTTTTACCGCAGGATTTTTTTTATCAGATTCAAGATTGATGGGCAGCTTATAGATTTTTCCATTGTTGATGGAATCTGATATTGTTTGTACTTCATTGACGTCATCTTTACCAAATCCTTTGAGGAGGTCGACAATTACTTTTGAAAAATTTTGCGGAGAAATGTATGCAGGTTTGCTGTAGAAATTATCTTCTCCCAAATACCTTATCAATGGATGCGCATAAAACCAGGGAGTGATTGTTTTGTCTTTGAGCAAATTCGGCTTGCCAAGCAAATGTGCAAATGATTTTAGTCTGCTCCAGAAACCATTTGCTGTCGTGGCTTTGCCATCTTCCAACATGCGAATAACGGCTTTCTCCAAAACCTTTGAACGAAAGGCAAGTTTGGTAGAAATCATTTCCTGCAAAATGGTAGCAAGCAAGCTGTATAATAGGAACACGAATACGAGTCCTATAAAAACATCAAGGGCAACATTGTTGAACATCGTTACTTGGGGTTGTGCGTTCTTGTTTACAGAGACCAGATATCGCTCACAGTAACGGATAGCGTTCACATGCTTTACTTGTGGAAAAGCCTATGAATAAAGCTTTTTATGGGGACAGGACACACGCCGGAGATTGAAAGAGTTGTTTGTTACTCTAAACTAATTAAAGTAATCTCTATTTGCAACAGCATTTACCAACATTATTCCTGGTTGATGACTATGCGCTTTCTCCTCTTCGTCATTGCCGCCAGCGTAAAGAAAACACCTGCAAATGCAAATGATTCGCAAAGTCCCATTCTGTCGCTGGCATCGTTCATATTGGAAACAAACCTTGGCACGTGAAGTAAAATAAACCAGCCAAAGATCATGATGCCGCAGAGAAGCGATGCGAGATGTATAGTGGGTCGCATGAGAATCCCTATACCGCCGGCGATAAGGCACACTCCGCAGAAGTAGGTCCAGAACACATGAAAGGGGATATAGGCGGGAATGAAATCCTTTACAAAGTCTGCATACTTAAAATGCGCATAACCACCGGCAATTAAAAACGGGGCAATAAGTATCGTACCTGCGATGATGAGTATTCTTCGTCTGCTGTCATGCACGGAAGCATTGGGTATGATGTTGTGCTTGTTGTCTAAAAAACTGGCTGCAATGATCAAGGCGCCTCCCATTAGTGCCATGGCTTTATAACCATTTAGCCAGTCATTCATAAAATGAAACAATGCCCTGATAACAGAAAGAAAGAAAATAAGCAACGCGATTAATATTGCAGAAATAACCGGACGTCTTTTTAAAATAACGCCAAGGCATAGAATAATCAGAATGGTAGCGGAAACATAAGCCAGCGCAGGATTTAGATTAAGACTGGCGGGCCAGGCGGGTGGACGGCCAACGATAAAATCTTTCGAAATAAAACAGATAATAGAAAGACCTATGAGGCCGAGGGCGTACATAACACGGCCCGGTTCTGTCAACTTTTTCATTGATGGCTTATTAATTGGTGTTGATCAGGTACGCCGAATCTTATGATCTTTCTGTGTTTCTTCGAGTATACCTGAGTATACACTAAACTAATACTGATTTAGCGCTTTTGCAAGTGCAGCAAACGTAAAATAGTAGAGACAAGGCATCGCCTTGTCTACGAAATAGAAACTGTCTACGAAATGAAAAAGACAAGGCGATGCCTTGTCTCTACAAATAATTTATTACAAAATCATTTTATTCCGCCAATACCAGGCTATCCTTTAACAGGCTACCCAGGTTTTTTGAAGATTCAGTTTCGTTACTTACGAGGTCGTGCAACGTAATTCTTACCAGTAATTGATTTACTACAAACTGCACCATTTGCCAGAGCGATCTCGCTGAACAGTCAACAGAGTTTGTACATAGTCTCATGGCTCCGGTATGTAAGCCGCAGAATTCTTTATCGAATATCTCACCACCCAATACGGTGAGTACGTCTTTGATAACAATATCCTTCGCAGATTTTGCCAATAAGTAACCGCCCTTATTCCCAGGCGTACTTTTGATAAAACCGCCCATCCTTAATACCCTTGCAAGCTTTGCAACGTAGTGACTGCTCAGTCCTTCCGATTCGCTCAGTTGAGGAATGCTTATACCGGCAGCATCTTTACAACCTGCAATGCGTATTAATATGCGCAAACCATATTCTTCTTGTGCCGTTATTTTCATTTGAACTTTTCCTGATGTTTTTTAATAACTGAATGACTGAGTAACTGAATAACTGAAAGTCACAAACCGAGCAAGCATTCAGTTATTCAGTTACTCGGTTATTCAATTATTTGCTTCCAGACACCTCATTTTCAACTTTCAACTTTCCCCGCCTGAATGACTTTAGTCGGGCAGGAATTTTCCATTACATAAATCCCAGTTCCAGTGCTGCCGCTTCGCTCATCATGCTTTTGTCCCATTTTGGTGTCCAGGTAACAGAAACATAGACATCATTCACCCCTTCTATCATGCGCACTTTCTGGTCAACTTCTATTGGTAGTGATTGTGCGGCCGGGCAACTTGGTGCCGTAAGCGTCATCACAATCTGAACATTATTGATGGGTAATACTTCAACTTCGTAGACTAAACCCAACTCCCAAATGCTTACAGGAATCTCAGGATCGAAGATTGTTTGCAAGCATTCAATCACCTTTTGTTTTAATTCTTCTGTATTCATTTCTATTGCAATTGAGAATTTTTAATTTTAAATGCCACAGCGTAATTTTTCATTTGCTTCACCATGGATAACAAACCATTCGAGCGTGTCTGCGCCAAATGCGTTGTCATACCAATTCGCTGAATGAAAGTTAACGGCGCATTGATGATTTCATCCGGCGTGCGCCCCGATAATACTCTTATCAACATGCTAATCAAACCCTTTACAATTATCGCATCGCTATCTGCTGTAAAATAAATCTTGCCGTCTTCTTTGTATTCTGCACCGAGCCACACTGTAGATTGACACCCTCTCACCTTGTTCTCATCTACTCTGTATTTATCATCAAGCGGTGCCAAACGTTTTCCAAGGTCGATGATATATTCATATTTATCGTCCCACGAATCAAACAATGAAAATTCTTCTACTATTTCGTCTTCTACTTGTTGAATTGTCATAGTTGTTAGTTGAAATGGGAACGCAGATTTTCATGGTTATGATGATTTGTTATGATGATTTTTTAAAAAATCCCAACAACCACATTCTTCTGCAATCCATTTAAATAATACAAACACTGATTCTGACGACCTGATGACTAATTATAATTGCCAAATCATAATAAATCATGACAATCATGAAAATCTGCGTTCCGTTCTTTAAACCAAGAGCTTAATTGCTTTTTTCAATCCCTCTACCAGTGCATCAATTTCTTCTTTCGTGTTATAGATTGCAAAAGAAGCACGGATTGTTCCCGGTATACAGAAACGATCCATTAATGTTTGTGCACAATGGTGACCGGTACGCACCGCAATGCCGCGATTGTCGAGCAAAATGCCCACGTCCTGCGGATGTACTTTATCTATTACAAATGAAATAAGACTTGTTTTTTCACGAGCCTTACCAATAATTTTCAAGCCTTCAATTTGCTCCAACTGCTCTGTCGCATATGCCAGCAATTCATGTTCGTAATCACGCATTTTTTTCATGCCTGTTTCCGTCATGAAATCGAGCGCTGCCTTGAATGCAACAACATCAGCAATGTTTGGAGTACCGGCTTCGTATTTGTATGGAAGATCATTGTAAGTAGTTTTTGCAAACGTTACATCTTTGATCATTTCTCCGCCTCCCTGGAATACAGGCATGGCTTCAAGAATATGTTTCTTGCCATACAAAGCGCCAACACCCGTTGGACCGTATAATTTGTGTGCAGAAAAAGCGAAGAAATCGCAATCCATTTCCTGTACGTTGATATCCAGATGTACAGAAGATTGTGCACCATCAATCAATACTACAGCTCCTTTCGCATGAGCTGCATCAATGATTTGTTTAACAGGATTCACTGTTCCCAATGCATTTGAAACATGCACCACGGAAACAATCTTTGTTTTTTCTGTCAGCAATTTTTCGAATTCCTCCAATATGAGTTCACCGTTGTCATCAACAGGAATCACTTTCAGCACAGCGTTCTTTTCTTCACATATAATTTGCCATGGAACAATATTGGAGTGATGTTCCATGCCCGAGATGATTACTTCGTCACCGGCGTGTAGATTTTGCCTTCCCCACGTATACGCTACAAGGTTGATGCCTTCTGTAGTTCCTCGTGTGAAAATTATTTCTTCTCTTGATGCCGCTCCAATAAATTTTTGAACAGTATCACGAGTCGCCTCAAAAGCTGCCGTAGCTTCTTCCGCAAGCGTATGAATACCACGATGAATATTTGCATTGCAGTTGGTGTAGTAGTTTACCAACGCATCAATGACTACCTGTGGCTTTTGAGAAGTTGCCGCATTATCGAGGTAAACCAGAGGCTTTCCTTTTACTTCTCTTTTAAGTATCGGAAATTGCTCTCTGATCGCATAAACGTCGAGCACTTCGTCTAATCCTTTCTGTAAATCCGCAACTACGTTCATAAGAAAAATTTGAAAATTTGAAGATGTGAGAATTTGAAAATTGTTGTGTAACTCTCAACTTAAAGGGCTGCACGTCTCATTTTCAAATTTTCAAATCTTCAAATTGTTAATTAATTCCCCAGTCTTTCCGCAACAAGGTGATCCACATACGTGCGGATGTGTGGAAGATTGATCTTATCGAGAATGTCACTTGCAAAACCTACCAACAGCATTGATTTTGCAATTTTTTCAGGAATACCTCGTGATTGCAGGTAAAACAAACCTTCTTCATCCAATTGACCAATTGTACAACCGTGTGAGCATTTCACATCGTCTGCAAAAATCTCCAATTGAGGTTTTGTATTTACACTTGCATTGTTTGAAAGCAATATGTTTTTGTTAGACTGGAAGGCATTTGTTTTTTGCGCTGGCTGTCTTACAAAAATTTTACCATTGAACACACCGGTACTGTTTTCATCCATCATGCCTTTGTACAGTTCATTGCTGAAGCAGTGAGGCATCACGTTGTCAACAATAGTGTGGTTGTCAATGTGGCTATTGCCTTTCTGGAAATACAAACCGTATAAGTGAGCTTCACAATGTGGAGCTTCCATTACAACGTTTGTATTATTGCGAACGATCTCACCATTCAGAGAAACGATGATCGCGTTCACATAACTCGTACCTGTCTGCCTGATATGTGTAGTACTTACCTGGCTCGCATTCGCAGAGTCATTTTGAATTTTACAATATTCAAATCTTGCGTCTTTTTCTACTATCACTTCCATGATCTGGTTAGTGAAGCTATCCTCTGTGCCGCGTGTAGCAAATGTTTCGATGATTTGCAATTGTGCATTTTCAGATAAATAGATAAGACTTCTTGGCTGTGCTAAAATGTTTTCAGCAGCAGCATCCGTGATGTTATAAATGTAAACAGGCTCTTCAATAATCTTGCTTCTCTTTACATGTATAAAGATGCCATCTTTCACGAAAGCAGTATTCAGCGCATTGATGCCGTCTTTCAAATAATCGCTGCTGTGTCCGAAATGTTTCGACACGATCTCGCTGTATTCATTTTTCGCAGCTTCTGCCAAATGCAATACAGTAAGGTCTTTTGAGCGAATAGTTGAAAGTTTGTCCACAAACTGACCGTTTACAAAAACGAGCTCGTTTGCTTCTTTATGTCCCGGCAAACGGTAAGCATCAACATCTTTTGCAGAGAAATCAGTCTTGCCACTTACTTGCGATTTATAATCTTTCGTGAATAGTGTACCGATGCGAGTGTATTTCCATTCTTCATGGCGCACGGTCGGTATCCCAAATTCGTTGAATGCGCTAAATGCCTGTTCACGCACGGCACTCAGCTTGCTATCTTTATCTTCAGCCTGCAGTTGTGCAAACTGATCTTTAAAAAGTTCTGTCATGTTCATGATCTCTCCGTCTTAGTGTTTTTCCGCAATTGATACTTCTTCGTCTTCGTTGATTTCATTTTTAATGAAATCGTAACCTTTTTCTTCCAGTTCCAAAGCCAATTCTTTGGTACCGGATTTTACGATACGTCCATTATACAATACATGCACAAAATCAGGAACGATGTAATCAAGTAATCTTTGATAGTGTGTGATCAGAAGAACCGCGTTGTCTTTGCTGCGCAATTTGTTCACACCATTAGATACAATACGGATAGCATCAATATCAAGACCGGAGTCAGTTTCATCCAAAATAGCCAGCTTAGGATCAAGCATTGCCATCTGGAAAATTTCATTACGTTTCTTTTCACCACCAGAGAAGCCTTCGTTCAATGAACGGCTCAACAGCGTTTGATCAATATTCATCAAAGCCATTTTCTCTTTCATCATTTTCAAAAATGCCACAGCATCCAAAGGATCCTGTCCGCGATATTTGCGAATTTCATTTACGGCAGTTTTAACAAAGTTGGTAGTGCTTAAACCCGGAATTTCTACCGGATACTGGAAGCCAAGGAACAAACCTTCGCCTGCTCTTTCTTCCGGAGCAAGGTCAAGTAATTCCTTTCCTAAAAATTCTACTGAACCTTCAGTTACTTCATAATCTTGTCTTCCTGCTAATACAGAAGCCAATGTACTTTTACCGGCACCATTTGGTCCCATGATCGCATGTACCTCACCCGCTTTAATTTCAAGGTTAAGTCCCTTTAAAATTTTTTTGTCTTCAATCCCCGCATGCAAATTGCTTATCGTCAACATAATTACAGTGTCTATTTTAATTTACTTACTATTTATATCAATTGAATTTTGAACATTAAAAATTGAAAGTTTAATCTTCAACTTTCAACTCTCCATTTTCAATTACCCAACGCTTCCTTCAAGGCTGATCGCCAGAAGCTTTTGCGCTTCAACGGCAAACTCCATCGGCAATTGATTCATCACCTCTTTTGCAAAGCCGTTAATGATCAGTGCAACTGCAGTTTCAGTATCGATACCTCTTTGGTTGCAATAGAAAAGTTGGTCTTCACCTATTTTAGAAGTAGTTGCCTCGTGTTCTACAACGGCAGTGTTATTTTTTACTTCTATGTAAGGGAAAGTATGTGCGCCGCATTTATCGCCCAGCAAAAGAGAATCGCACTGAGAGAAGTTTCTTGCGTTAGCAGCATTTTTGCTTACCTGTACCAAACCACGGTAACTATTATTACTATGGCCCGCAGAAATACCTTTTGACACAATACGGCTTTTTGTATTCTTTCCGATGTGCATCATTTTAGTACCTGTGTCGGCTTGCTGATAATTGTTGGTAACAGCCACAGAGTAGAATTCACCTACAGAGTTATCACCTTTTAATATTACGCTTGGGTATTTCCAGGTAACTGCAGATCCTGTTTCAACTTGTGTCCAGGAAATCTTAGAGTTATCACCTTTACAAATACCACGCTTGGTTACAAAGTTGTAAATACCGCCATTACCATTTTTATCACCCGGGTACCAGTTCTGAACAGTAGAGTATTTTACTTCAGCTTTTTCCATCGCCACGATTTCAACCACTGCTGCGTGCAATTGGTTCTCGTCACGCATTGGAGCTGTACAACCTTCAAGGTAGCTAACATAACTGCCAGCTTCTGCAACGATGAGGGTTCGCTCAAACTGACCTGTGTTTTCAGCGTTGATGCGGAAATAAGTAGAAAGTTCCATCGGGCAATGAACGCCTTCTGGTATATAACAAAACGAACCGTCGGTAAATACGGCCGAGTTTAATGCGGAGAAAAAGTTGTCTGTAACTGGCACCACGGAACTAAGGTATTTTCTTACCAAATCCGGATGCTCCTGGATCGCCTCACTCATGGAACAGAAGATAATTCCCTGCTCTGCCAATTGCGCCTTAAAAGTTGTACCAATAGAAACACTGTCGATCACAGCATCTACCGCTACACCGGAAAGTCTTTTTTGTTCGTCAAGGGAAATGCCCAGCTTCTCAAAAGTTGCTCTCAATTCAGGATCAATTTCGTCCAAACTGCCAACTTTTGTCTTTTGTTTTGGAGCAGAGTAGTAAATAACCTCCTGGTAATTTACTTTAGGATATTTCACATTGGCCCAGTTTGGTTCTTCCATCTTAAGCCAGTGATTATAAGCCTTTAAGCGCCACTCGAGCATCCATTCCGGTTCGTTTTTCTTTGCAGAAATGAACCTGATGATGTCCTCACTTAATCCCTTTGGAGCCTCATCTGCTTCAATATTGGTCACAAAACCATATTCGTACTCCTTGAGGACGGCTTTTTCTATATCTGTGCTTGAATCATTCATAAATACGCTTCAGAATTTGTCATTTTCAATTATCGCGCAAAGATACGAATGAATTTATACAAAAAAGTATAAATAGTTTCTATGAGCAGATTGTTTTACAAAAGGCAGACAAACTTATATAATTGAAAAACAATTAATTATAAATTCCTAGTGACTTAGTAGAAATTTTAATAATCTGTCAAAACAAAAAATTCCGGGGTTCGAAAACGCCGGAATTTTCTTTCGATACGATTAATACAAATCAAAATTATAAAGCCAGTGCCGGTATTTGTGTAGTTGTACGAACGTTTTTTACCTGCTGGTATTTTTTCCAGTAGAAATAAAGGACCATAAATACAGCGAGAACGATCAACGGAAAAATGGTTTCGCCTGCACCATCGCCAACAAAAGCTCTCGACATAAAAGCGCCGATGAAATTAAAAGTAAATCCGGCGAACGCCCATTCCTTTATTGTCTTGTATCTATCCTGAACGAGCGCAACTACTCCCAACAGTTTTGCGATTCCAAAAATGGTAAGCGCATACATTGGATATCCCAAGTGCATTAAAACTTCCTGACCTTCTTTTTGACGGGTGACGCCTCCGAAGCCATCCATGAGAAATAATAGAGAAAAAATAATGGTCAATGTCCAGTAAACGATTTTAATTGTTTTCGGTTTCATAAAAAAAAGTTTGATGTTGTATAAAAAAAGAGATGAGGAGTTGTTAGTTGTTAGGCTTCAGTGACGACTATTCAATAATAAAGGCTAACAACTAACAACTATTAACTAACAACTATTATTTAATTGGCCGTTTCTTCCATGAAATTAAACGCCCACTCCTTGCCATATTTATCGATAAGTTCGCCATAAGTGGCGCCCCAGAATTGCTTCATTAGAGGGAGTTTTACGATACCGCCTTGTGAAAGTTTGCTGAAGTAATTAGAAATTTCTTCTTCACTGCTACAATTAAAAAGCAAAGTAGTGTCGTTGCCTTTCACAAAGTCTTTACCTCTTATGTCAGAAGCCATTAATGTAATGGTATCTTTTACAAGCATGGAATGTAAAACCTTGTCATGCATTTCGGCGGGCATTTGACTGGCCATGGGAGTTTCTCCAACTCTTTGCAGTGTAAGTTCTGCGCCCAGGCAATCCTTGTAAAAATTCATTGCCTCTTCGCATTTGCCGTTTAAGTTTAAGTATGCTACAATCTGCGTCATAAAAAAAGGCTTTTTGTGTTGTTTGATTTTGGTGTTGCTGTTTCTGGTGTAAAATTATTTTGCGTAACAGAAATTTGTGATGGGCAAAAAAGACAATCTGAAGGGGCATTCGCGACACGCCTTTAGGAATGGCTCTAAAACCATTGCCAGTACTGCGTTTTCACTTTTGCCAGTCGCAAAAAACCCTGATTTTGTCGCAAATTCAATTATACAGTTATTCGGTTACTCAGTTATTCGGTTATTCAGCCCGTTCCTTTCTATCTTTACCACATGAAGGATTACAAAAAATATTACATCTTGCCGGCCACTCCCGAAGAAGTTTATTTAGCGCTAACCAATCCCGCTACTATTCAACTGTGGACAGGCGAACCAGCGCAAATGAGCACTGAGCCAAACTCTGAATTTTCATTATGGAACGATGCCATCTCAGGCATAAACCTCGAGTTTGAAACCGGGCGTAAAATTGTTCAGCGATGGAACTTTGGTGAACAGGAAGAAGATTCTATTGTAACCTTCGTTCTACACCCGCACAAAAAAGGTACGTCAGTAGAACTTCGACATACAAATATTCCCGACGACGACTATGAGGATATGATAGAAGGCTGGGATGAAGTTTATTTTGGATCCCTTGAGGAGTTTTATGATGCGAAAGATTGACAATGTACGGTGTACGATGTATGGTGTACGAAATTGATTAAGTTGTTACACTCTAATGAATTTCGTACACCGCACTTCGTACTTCGTACACATATCACAACTTCCATTCAAAAAAAATCTCACAAACTCCTACCTAATTACTAGAAATTATAGACTACTCTATAGTGCTTAACTGCCTTGCATTTAGCTAAAGTCCCTTTATTTACTAGACTTTTCAGCCATAGCCGTTCTCATTTCTCGGGTCAAAATATTGTCTGTTTATTCTTTTTACGAAGTAAAAAATCATTTAGTTTCACGCCCTGCATGTGCATTTTGTTGCACCGGTTAAACAAAAGATTGCATAGTAATGGACAATTTTATCGTACTTATTTTAGGAGGTTTTATCATTGGCACTTTGGGTACTTTAATTGGTGCAGGAGGCGGATTTATTTTGGTTCCGGTATTATTGCTGGCCTTTCCCCAGTTGCCGCCGGATGTTGTAACCGGAATTTCAATTGCCATTGTTGCCTGCAATGCCATTTCAGGTTCAGTTGCCTATGCAAGGTCGGGACGAATTGATTTTAAAGCGGGTTTGTTATTTGCCTTGTTTACTATTCCAGGCTCCATTTTAGGTGTTCGCGCCACCAAATATATATCCCCCCAGGTATTCACGATTGTATTTGGTATTATCCTTATTGGCGTAGGTATTTTTCTGTTTTTAAATAGGAAAAACGGAGCTGAAAAGCCGTCTTCCGACAGACGTTCGCGAAATTGGAAACATCATGAGCTGACAGACAAAAGCGGTGAAACATATTCTTATTCTTACAATCAGACAATTGGAATTATCATAAGCGTTTTTGTTGGCTTCATCTCTCCTGTTCTTGGTATTGGGGGTGGCATTGTGCACGTGCCTGCGATGGTGCAATGGCTGCAATTTCCCGTACACATAGCCACTGCAACTTCTCACTTCATTCTTGCGATCATGTCCATCATAAGTGTTGTCACTCACTATTTGCAAGGGAGCTATAATGATCCTGCTGTCGTGAAGATGATCATTTACCTGGCTATTGGTGTTGTGGCCGGCGCTCAACTCGGAGCTTTCTTGTCCCACAAAATAAAAGGAACCACGATTATCAAAGCACTGGCTGTTTGCCTGACGATTGTCGGAATCAGGTTGTTACTCCAGCACCTGTAGAAATAATTGAATAACTGATTTACTGAATAATTGAGTTGTTGGTTTAACAGCTATTCAATCATTCGTTATGGCAAAAAAATAAACCCTCCTTAGACAAGGAGGGTTCCCATTAGTAACCTATGACCAAATACTTACCTGATGCAAATGTGTATCAGATCAGGCCGAAGGCAATGTTTTCTCCGCATTTTGAACTTTTTGTCGCAGAAAATTGAGCTAGGAGGAATGTTCAGGCAGTTGTTTGTGGTTAGTTATTTGTTGGTAGGCTTTAAGCATGACAGATCTAATAATTATTAACTCACACCAGAAACAGTCCTTGTCAGTTATTCAATTATTCAGTCATTCAGTTATTTAAAATAAATAACCCTCCTTAGACAAGGAGGGTTCCCATTAGTAACCTATGACCAAATACTTACCTGATGCAAATGTGTATCAGATCGGGCCGAAGGCAATGTTTTCTCCGCATTTTGAACCTTTTCTAGCAGATGATTGATCTATAACTGCTTTTTCGCCTTCAATAGCTCCTTAATTCTTCCTTTTTCTACACAATCTTGTCTTATTTCAAACCGGTTTGTTTAGCGATTTTTTGTTCTTTGTATAGTTAAACAATTAGCGTTTGAACGCTATCAACCTTATCATATGCTTATTAAAATCCCCTTCGTACTTGATTGTGATATTACAAACAGTGAACAATTAAGCAGAAGCTCTATTGCTCAAATTTTCGGCTATAAGTTTTCTGAACAAAGAATTACCCTGTCATCTCCTTCCGGCAATGGAACCATTCAATATTTTAAACTGGCAAAGGGGCTATCTATCCTGTCATGCACACAGGAGTTTTTTCATCCTGTCCATTTCGTTAAAGAGAGTTCATCTAAAGACAAACTTGTTATATTGTTTGATCTCTCGGCAGACGAAACTGCTTTTTCCATGGAAGATCGAAACGGCACCATTGCGAGCGGCGAAATAGCAAACAAAGTTTTATCCTTCAATAATTCCCTGACTTTAACTATAAAACCGGCGCTGAATAAAGCGAACAAACGACTCTGGCTGATTATTGACAAAAGCTGGCTTGTCGAGAAAACAAGATACATCTCACCGCAGGCATCAGAACAAGTGCAAAAAATTCTTAGTGTCGAAAATTTGTTTTGCAAAAATGATCTCACACTGAATGAAATAAAAGCAGCAAAAAAAATACTTGATTACTCATTTCATAAAGCAGATGGCCCTGCTACATATTTCGACATTAATGCTTATACAAACGAACTAATTTCCTTCTATTTAAGGAAGAGACTGGAAATTGAAAAGAGTTTCAATTTCGATGTGAAAATACCTGAGCTGGGAAAAATTATTGAGATAAGAAATTATGTAAAGGAAAATCTATTGCAGGCAACACAAATATGTCTTAAGTCACTTTGCAATAAATTTCACATAACAGAATCTACTTTTCAACGCAATTTTAGAAAATATTTCAACTGCAACTTCGCAGATTTTTATAATGAAGAAAGATTGAAAAAAGCCTACGAACTATTGCGTTATAAAGAGATGGTTTCCGTTAATGAAATTGCACGCAGCCTGGGCTACAAGAATGTTCCCTATTTTTCAAAGCGCTTTAAAAGCATGTTTAATGTGTATCCGAAGGAAGTGAGGAAATTCGCGTAAATCCAATTAAGAATTAAGAATTAGGAATTAAGAATTGCGGTGCAGCTTCGCATGTTTACAATCACTTTCCCGAGGGGCGATGATTGTATTTTGCTAAGGAGGTACCGCCGAAAGCATTCTTAATTCCTAATTTCTAAATCCTAATTCCTCAAAACCTATACGTCACCCCTTCAATCGCTAACAATGTATTTGGAAAAACCTCTCGGGCTTCTTTTTCAAAGAGGTCAAGTGTTTCATATTTTGAACTGAAATGACCGATGAGCAGTTGACTTGCATTAGCTTTAAGCGCAATGGTAGCTGCTTGTGTGGTGGTGCAGTGAAACCTGAGTGCAGCGCGGTCTTCAAGATCTTTTAGATAAGTGGTTTCGTGGTAGAGCACTTCTACGTTATAAACCTTTTCAACAAGGGCTTCGTTATAAATGGTATCGGCAGAATAAGCGTATGATCTCGCTTTGGGAGCTGCTTCCGTTACCCATTCGTTTTTTATGACCTCGCCTGTTTTAGTGGTGTAGTCTTCGCCCCATTTCAGTCGTTCAAAAAATGCTGCTGGTATTTCGTACTTGCGGGTATTGTCGGGGTTTATGCGGCGCGGCGCCTTTATCTGGTCGAAGCGAAATCCCCAGCAATCGATTCTGTGAGAAACTTTAAAACAGGAAACTTTTATTTTTTCCTCCTGCATTATTACCTCATCACCTCTTAAGGGATGAAATATGAGTTGGTACGGTAGTGCCGTATCTGCCACTTTTAACTGCAGATCTAGAATTGCCTGCAAAGGTTCGGGACCAAACAAATGCAGGTCCTGGGTTCTGCCGAGTAAACCCATGCTTGTAATTAAGCCAATCAAACCAAAATAATGATCGCCGTGGAGATGAGAAATAAAAATGTGATTGATGCGGCTCCTTCTTATTTTGTATTTAGCGAGCTGCATTTGTGTGCCCTCGCCACAATCTATTAAGAAAAGCTGATCTTCCAACGTAAGCACTTGCGCAGTTGGATGCCTGTCAAAAGCCGGTAGCGCGGAATTATTTCCCAGTATAGTTAATCCAAGCATACGATAATTCAGTTATACAGTTGCTGTTACCCAATCAGAGGCATCATCAATAAAGGTAGGGTTTAAATAACAAAAAGTATTCCCAATAATGGCTTGATTGATGTGTTATAGTTGCTCCGTATAGTACTCGCCTTTCGAATAAAGTATTGCATTGCCAGCCATCAATACCCTATCTCCCAAATACTCACAATAAAGAGTGCCGGAACGTTTTGAAAGCTGCCTGGCGACGAGCTTTGTTTTGCCCAACTTCTTGCTCCAGTAGGGCACCAGCGTGCTATGCGCCGATCCTGTAACAGGATCCTCCATTATAACAGAATTAGGAACGAAGAAACGAGATACAAAATCAACTGAAGTGCCTTGTGCAGTCACAATAACCCTTGTTGATCCCAATGCATTCAGGGAGTTAAAATCGGGAACAATCTTTTTCACCTCTTCTTCCGATTCGTATAACAACAGATAGTTTTTTGCTTTAAGGATTTTCTGCGGAATAATATTCAATCCTTTGAGCAATGCCGGAACAGCACTATCTACAGGCTCTGGAACATAAGCGGGGAAGTCAAGTTGAATCAAACCTTCATCAGTTTTTGTTACAGTTAATATTCCGCTTTTTGAGTTGAAGGTGATTGTTTTGGCCTTCCTGGCGATAAAATTGAATATTACATAGGCGCTTGCCAAAGTTGCGTGCCCACACAGGTCTACCTCAAAATCCGGAGTAAACCAGCGAACGTGATAGTGCTCTTCTTCCTTTACAAAAAAAGCAGTTTCTGAAAGGTTATTTTCAAACGCCAGCTTCTGCATTACATCGTCCGGCAACCATTCCTGCAGGGGACAAACTGCCGCAGGGTTGCCCTGAAATAATTTATCTGCAAATGCATCGACAACGTAAATTGGTAAGCTCATGTTTAAGATTTTAAGGATCGCGGTATTAAAGGACATAAAAAAATGCGTCCGGTTGAGAACGCATTTTTTTATAATTTATTGGCTTATTACTTCTTTTGAGGCTGATATCCGGCATTCAGGCCTTTGATAAGGTCACCAGTGATATCGTAAGCTGAATCTTTGTAGAACATCAATTCAGGCTCGTAAGAGATGATGTAAGCGTATTTTCTGTCTTTGTTATAGTCTTTCAGGAACGCTTCGATTTTCTCTTTAATGTTCTTTCTTTTCTCCATTTGTAAATTACCGATCTGCTGCTCAAGCATACCTCTTCTTTGCTGATAATTTGCCTGCATTTGCTGGTATTCTCTGTTTGCAGCTTCTGCTTCAGACTGGCTCATGGATGAACCGCGTTGCTGCCACTCCTGAATTTTTCTTTGGTAAGATTTTTCCAGGGATTGCAATTCGTTATTCATTGATTGCTCTTTAGCTTTCAATTCATCAAGAGCATCTTTATAGTATTGGTAATTGTTTTGCAAAGAATCGATGTCGAAATAAGCCATTTTGAAACTGTTGTCTTTTTCCGCAGGGCCTGCGTGACTTTCAGTGTGAGTTTTCTTGTTTGCAAACTGGAAGTAAAAAAGCACAGCTATCAGGGCCAGAGCAATAACACTTAAAATTGTAGAGAGATGCTTCATGATAATTTTTAAATTAATTTCTTGTAATCTATTTTAAGCAATTTGTAAAATAGATAAACGGATTCTAATTATTTACCTAAAGAAAAACCGGTGCCGAAGATACACTTTCGGAGATTAAACGCAACATGATTATTAGAAAAAAATAAAGCCTTTCTGTAAATATTACCGCCGTTTCACATAGCAAACATATAATTCAGCAGTCATCTACCAAAAAAAGGTAGGAAGTTTTAACACTTCCTACCTTTTAAAAAACTATAAAGAACTTATTAATTATTCTTCGTCGTCAAAAGTCATGGCTTCACGAGTAGTTTGCAGCAATTCATATTCTTCTTTGCTACCAACGATCATGTTTTCGAAGTCACGCAGACCAGTACCCGCAGGGATTGCGTGTCCAGTGATTACGTTTTCTTTCAAGCCAAGCATATCATCGGTTTTACCCATGATCGCTGCTGATGACAATACTTTAGTTGTTTCCTGGAACGACGCAGCTGAGATCCAGCTTTGTACACCCAATGATGCTTTTGTGATACCCAACAACAACGGTTGAGATGTTGCAGGATTAGCATCACGGAATTCAACCAGTTTTTTATCTGAACGACGTAAGATTGAGTTCTCTTCTCTTACATCACGCAGGCTAACAATTTGACCGGCTCTCAGCTTAGTGCTTTCACCTGGTTCTGTAACGACTTTCTTATCGAAGATCCAGTCGTTTTCAGTCATAAAGTCAAATTTATCTTCAGTATCGTCTTCAAGGAATTTAGTATCACCTGGATCAACGATGGTTACTTTACGCATCATCTGACGTACGATAACTTCGATGTGTTTATCATTGATACGCACACCCTGTAAGCGGTAAACCTCTTGAATTTCGTTTACAACGTACTCTTGTACTGCGTAAGGACCTTTGATATTTAAGATATCGTAAGGAGCAACCTGACCATCAGACAATGGTGTACCTGCTTTTACGAAGTCACCATCTTGTGCAAGGATCTGACGTGTAAGAGGTACAAGGTATTTTTTAACAACACCGTCTCTTGCTTCCACGATCATTTCGCGGTTACCACGTTTGATGTTACCAAATGAAACCACACCATCAATTTCAGATACTACTGCAGGGTTTGCCGGGTTACGAGCTTCGAACAACTCAGTTACACGTGGCAGACCACCCGTGATATCTCTCAATTTACCCAATACACGAGGAATTTTCACCAACACCTGACCTGCTTTTACTTCTTCACCCTCATCGATTACGATGTGAGATCCAACTGGCAAGTTGTATGATTTGAATTCTTTTCCTTCAATTCCGATAGAAGGAAGTTTGGTTTTATCTTTTGTTTCGATAACCACTTTTTCGCGGTGACCTGTTTGCTCATCAGCTTCTTCACGGTAAGTGAAGCCTTCAAGAACGTTGTCGAATTTCACAGATCCATTGATCTCAGAAACGATTACGTTGTTATATGGATCCCATGAGCAGATTGGTTCGCCTTTGGCAATTTTCTGACCATCTTTTACCAACAAGGTAGCACCATAAGGCACGTTGCTTGTGATCAACAGACGATCGTTTTTAACATCCATGATACGAACCTCACCTGTACGGCCGATTACCAATTGTACTTTGTCGCCTTCTTTGTTTTCTGTTGTTACAGTACGCAAACCGTCGAACTGGATAGTACCGTCGAATTTAGCTGGCAAAGTAGATTCAACTGATGCAGAACCGGCAACACCACCCACGTGGAAGGTACGAAGTGTCAACTGTGTACCAGGCTCACCGATTGACTGTGCTGCGATGATACCTACTGCGTCACCTTTTTGTGCCAGGTAACCTGTTGCAAGGTTTTTACCGTAACACTTAACGCAACATCCGCGTTTGCTTTCGCAAGTCAATACAGAACGGATCTCAACTGTTTCGATACCTACTTCTTCTATTTTTTTCGCAACAGAAGCAGTAATTTCTCTACCTGCTTCAGCGATGAGTTCTTCTGTTGTAGGATGGTATACATTGTGCAATGAAGTACGACCTTCAATTCTATCGCTTAGTGGTTCGATCACGTCTTCGTTATCTTTCAATGCTGAAGTAGCGATACCGCGCAATGTTCCACAATCTTCTTCTGTAATTACAACATCCTGTGCAACGTCTACCAGACGACGGGTCAAGTAACCGGCATCGGCTGTTTTCAACGCTGTATCGGCAAGACCTTTACGGGCACCGTGCGTAGAGATGAAGTAATCCAATACGTTCAGACCGCCTTTAAAGTTTGAAAGGATCGGGTTCTCAATGATCTCAGAACCTGTAGAGCCTGATTTTCTTGGTTTAGCCATCAAACCTCTGATACCTGCAAGCTGTTTTACCTGTTGTTTAGAACCACGGGCACCTGAGTCAAGCATCATGTAAACTGAGTTGAACCCTTGTTTATCATTCTGCATTTCGCGGATCAATGTTTCAGTGATACGCGTATCTACTCTTGACCAGATATCTACGATTTGGTTATAACGCTCGTTGTTTGTGATAAGACCCATGTTGTAGTTATCCCAAACTTCGTCAACTTCAACTTTAGCTTGTTCAAGCAATTCTTCTTTTGCATCCGGAATGATCAAATCCTGTGGGTTGAACGACAATCCACCGCGGAACGCCATACGGAAACCAAGTTGCTTGATATCATCAAGGAATTTAGCTGTTTTTGGAACGTTGGTGATTTCAATGATATCACCGATGATTTCACGCAAAGACTTTTTAGTCAGCAATGCGTTGATGAAACCAACTTCTACAGGAACAAACTGGTTGAACAAGATACGACCTACTGTAGTTTCGATCAGTTTCTTTTCCAGTTCTCCGTTTGCATTACGCACATTTGATTTCACTTTGATCCATGCATGCAGATCAATACGGTTTTCATTGTAAGCAATGATTACCTCATCTGCAGAATAGAACGCCATGCCTTCACCGCGCAATGTTTCTTTATCGTTGGTTCTTTTACCCTTAGTGATGTAGTACAGACCGAGTACCATGTCCTGAGAAGGAAGGGTGATCGGCGTACCGTTTTGCGGGTTAAGAATGTTGTGGGAAGAAAGCATCAACAATTGTGCTTCCAGTACTGCGGCGTTGCTCAATGGAACGTGAACCGCCATCTGGTCACCATCGAAATCGGCGTTGAACGCTGATGTTACGAGAGGGTGCAATTGGATCGCTTTACCTTCAACCAATTTTGGCTGGAACGCCTGGATTGACAAACGGTGCAGTGTTGGGGCACGGTTTAGCATTACCGGGTGTCCTTTCAATATGTTTTCAAGAATATCCCAAATGATAGCTTCTTTTTTGTCTACCAGTTTGCGGGCACTCTTTACTGTTTTTACAATACCTCTTTCAATCAGCTTGCGGATGATAAATGGTTTGAACAATTCCGCTGCCATGTCTTTTGGAAGACCGCACTCGTGAATTTTCAATTCAGGTCCTACAACGATTACAGAACGACCGGAGTAGTCAACACGTTTACCAAGCAAGTTTTGACGGAAACGACCTTGTTTACCTTTCAGTACATCGCTCAAAGATTTCAATGCACGTCCACCTTCTGCTTTTACGGCATTTGATTTACGGCTGTTGTCGAACAATGAGTCGATCGCTTCCTGTAGCATACGTTTTTCATTACGTAAGATTACTTCAGGAGCTTTGATCTCTAACAAACGTTTCAAACGGTTGTTACGGATGATCACACGACGATAAAGGTCATTCAGATCTGAAGATGCGAAACGACCGCCATCCAGTGGAACCAACGGACGCAATTCCGGTGGAATAACCGGGATGTATTGCATTACCATCCATTCAGGACGGTTGGTGATTCTTGTATTTGCATCACGGAAGGCTTCTACTACGCTCAGACGTTTCAGGGCGTCTGCTTTACGTTGTTGAGAAGTTTCGTTTGCAGCAGCGTTACGAAGATCGAAAGACAATTGGTCAAGATCTATTCTTTGTAACAGATCATGAACAGCTTCCGCTCCCATTTTCGCGATGAATTTGTTTGGATCCTCGTCTGGCAGATATTGGTTATCTTTTGGAAGAGTATCAAGGATTTCCAGATATTCTTCTTCAGTTAACAGGTCACCGTAGTTTTGACCTTTGTCTGCGCGGATACCAGGCTGGATTACCACGAAGCGCTCGTAGTAAACAATGGTTTCCAATTTCTTGGAGCTCATACCGAGCAGGTAACCAATTTTATTAGGGAGGCTTTTAAAATACCAAATGTGAACAACAGGTACCACTAGTTTAATGTGGCCCATGCGCTCACGACGCACTTTCTTTTCGGTCACTTCTACGCCGCAACGGTCGCATACGATTCCCTTGTAACGAATGCGTTTGTACTTACCGCACGCACATTCGTAATCTTTCACCGGCCCGAAAATTCTTTCGCAGAACAAACCGTCTCTTTCTGGTTTGTAGGTACGGTAGTTAATAGTTTCAGGCTTTAGCACTTCACCATAACTTCTTTCAAGAATAGAATCCGGAGATGCAAGGCCAATTGTGATTTTGGAGAACGTAGCCCTGGGACGATTTTCTTTTTTAATAGCCATAAATTAATCTGCAGATTGTGTTTATGTTCTTGATTTAAGAGTTTTTCCTGTATACAATAAAATATTGAGAACCAATTTGATATAATCAAAATGATCTCAAAATCAACATTTTATCAATAAATTCGAGGAAAACTTACCCATTAAACCCAAAATAAATAGTGGGCAAAGGTAGGGATTATAGTTTAAAGTACCAATATTAGAAATGTTTCAATTGAAATCGCAACATTCCGGTTCAGGAGTCCTGATTGGCCACTTTAATATATATCCTTACTTGCCCACTTTTTTGGCAATTGAAGAGAACGCAAAGTGTGAGAAATTAAGAATTAAGAATTAGGAATTAAGAATTCATCTTGTGTAACTAATTGATAATTATTAGAATAGCCTTAACCATAAATATTGTGGAGGTTACCTTTCCCAAAAGAATGCAACGCCACTAAATTCCTAACTCCTAATTCCTAATTGCTAATTGCTACTGTATCCAAGGCTGTACGACAAGTCCTTTGGTGCCATCTTGCAGTTGGAACGTGATCCAGGTGATGCCGGAGGCAGACTGAATAACCTCTGTTTTGCTGCAGTCGACCCATGCAGGGGCTGCGCCGTTTTTCCGTACATATAGTCTGCTGCCTGATTTTTGGCCGAGTGCTTTCACATCTCCATTTACTTCGAGGAAAAGGAAATTTTTGCCGTCGCCGGATGCCCAGCCATATTTTGCTTTTGTTGAACCGAACATTTTACCATTATCGCGATAAACATGGTTGTAACCGAAACCTGCGATCAGGCTATCGTTTGCAACAATAGTAGCCAAGGCAGATGCGCCGCTTTGTTCGAAACGGAATTTGCTGTTTGCTTTTGCATCTACATATGGATCGCCGATGGTAATTGTAGCTGTTGATACACCTTTATCAGCTCCTGTAACTGTAATAGTGACAGGCGTAGTTGAAGATGCTGTTTTGCTATTTGTTTGAAATACGATTTTATTATCAGACAAGGTTGCGGTGAGTTTTGAAACATCGGACACCGTAATTGTATATGGCGCTTTGCCTCCGCTAATGGTAATTGAATCTGTGCTGTTGATTTCCATTGCAATGCTCGTTTTAGATAGCGTTGGATTAACAGGCAGCGGAGCCGGATTATCTTTTTTATTGCAAGATGTGATCGTTGCAGCAGCCATGCATAATGCCAGCGCTCCAGCGAGAATATTTTTTAGTTTCATATAAAGCTATGTTTGAGTAAGTTGAATGAATATTATTTTATTTCCACTGTTTTTTCAACCACTAATGTTCCGTCTGCTCTTGACACACGCACCGTGTATTTACCTGCAGGAAGTGCTGAGTTAACACCATTTGCGTAAAGACGATGTGTTTGCCTGCTAGCAATTTGGTCCATCTGCGCGGTAACAATATTTCCCTTGCTGTCTATTATTTGCCAGTTGGTAAGGGTTTCGCTTAGCTCACCTTTAAGGATCAATTTCATCTGGGGTGAAACGATATTCACTACACCATCATATACATCTTTAAGGTTAGCAAACATTGGAATTGGTTCTCTTGTCATGGCAACTTTTGCACCGGCAGAAGTAAGAGAATCCACTTCGTTATACACTCTGCAATAATAAGTTCCGGTATCGCTGATCGAAGTGAGCGGTAATGAAAGCGAGGTGCCTGATTGACCGGATATTTGCTGGCCGTTTACAAACCATTTACACTGACTGCTATACAGTTTAATAGAGTTTACCTCGAAGTTTAGTTTTAAAGTATCAGCTTCGGCTATTGTAATATCCTTTGGATCGGCTATTACTGAAAGTGTTTTGGTAGTGGCAGGGTTAACAAGTGCCATGTGTATTAAATTGGATTTTACAGTGATTGCCGGCGATCCGCCATTTGAGAGGACACAATAATAATAACCAGAATCCATATAGTTTGGATATCCCCAATACAAGGGCGATGTAGGCTTTAATACTGATCCATTCCCACCCAAACTTGCTAATGATACAAATGACCCTGTTGCTGTTTTGCCATAATACCATGTATAAGATGCCGCATTTTTTCCACCTCCAATTGACATGAAATCGGTTGTCGATTTATAGAAAAGTGTATCGTAAAAGGTAATTGCTGAATCGGGGGCAGTAGCGCCATTAATATTTGTAAACGTTGGTACCGCAGTACTTGAGACAACAGTTAGATGAAAGGTATCACTCAAAGTAGTTCCAACATAATTTTTTAATTCACAATAATACCAACCGGAGTCGGTTGCCATTACAGGATTAAAAGAAAGATTTGACAGGCCACCGCTTATACCATAATTGGTAGTGATGTTTCCCGTTGTACCGTCGGTAAATGTACCGCCTCCTATTTTATGCCATATTGCTGTAGAAGTGCCTGCAGCAGCCTGTGCCTGTATTGTAGGAGCTGTTCCTACTACTACCGTTTGATCGCCGTTGGCTGGAATGATGGGAGAATTTCCCCCAGCGGTACCAAACCTCAAAACAGGCTTAGCAGGAACTGCAGTAGCAAGGGTCACGGTTACAGTTACGGTGTTGGAAACAAGAGAGTCCATATACGTTACGCCCGGTGCAAAGAAGTCAGGGAAATTGGAGCTTGGCCCGAGGTTTGGGAAAAGATTGCCGTCGAAAAATCTAACCTTGCAATAGTAATCGCCACCTGTCCACGGTTTAACCGGAATAACTGAAAATGAGATACTAGTAGTGGTAGCAAACCCTCCTGTAATAGACGTGTCTGGTGCTCCTGGTGCACCTTTTTTATACCACTGATACATTGCCTTTGCAAGTGTTGAAATATTTGTGGCAGTGTCCATCACCTTATTTGTAATATTGGCCTGGCTACTTCCGATTTTTATGAAAAAAGCGTTGAATGGTATTGAAGCACCTTCAGTGGCGGTATAAGAAGTAATGGTTGGTTGTCCCGCCGCACTTAATACAGGATGCTGCGCCTTTGCCTGGCTCACCGAGAGCAGGCTTAACAATGCCCCTGTTACCAAAGGCAGTCCGCATTTTTTTAAAGTGAATCCTCTCATGATGTTTGCTTGTTTAGGTTTGATTATTTATTTAGTGTTTACTTTTTTTCAGCAAAATGATAGATCAATCCGAAGCGTAGTGTATTGCCCATTGCGCTTTGAGTTTTGGTTACGCCGGAAGGAACGAGGTAAGCAAAATTCAATTCAAACGCATCATATTTTAGTCCTGCTCCTGCTGTTATGTATTTGCTGTTGCCAATGTCATCTCCATCGAAAGTATAACCTGCTCTGAGGTTAAATACGTTGCAATAAGAGTATTCCATACCTGCTCCAAGTTTATACGCAGTGTTGCCGAAAGACTGTGACCAGCTTTGCATTACTCCGGTGTTGTAGTAATCATGCATTTCTGCTTCAGTAACGGGAGTTGCAGGTACCAATAACTTATTGGCTTCAACACCAAATGTTATTTTGTTTTGCTCATCAAATGTTTTCGTGTAGGTAGCGCCGATACCTGCATTGGCAGGGATGAATGCTTTTTCATTGCTGTTGCTTGTGTAGCCTATTCTTGAACCGAGATTTGATAAAGCCACGCCAGCTGTGAAACCATTTCCTTCTTTATCTATGCCATTGTAAAAAGCGGAGATATCACCTGCAAAGGCGTTTCCGGCTGTGTAATTAACACCGTTCACAGAACCATCTGCCAGTTTTGAATAGATGTAACGGGCAGCAATTCCTATGGAAAATTTTTCTGAAAGCTTTCTGGAATAGCCAAGATCAAAAGCAAATTCATTTGGCCTGTAGATACCTAGTTTTTTACCACTATAATCAGAAACAGGAACATCGCCCATATTGAAGTAGCGCAATGAAGCAGATACAGATTGGTTGTCGTCTAATTTGCGATTGCCTGCCGCACTTACAAAAGAAATTCCTGATGTAGCATTTCTCAACCATGGTGTATAGTTGAGGGAAATGTTTCCTTTGTCTTCACTGAAAACAGATTTGGACAAGTTGTGAAACATAGCGTCTGCATCTGCGCTTGTTGCGATGCCCATGTTACCCATGCCACCGGCACGTGTATCCGGTGTTACCTGCAGGAAGGGAACTGCTGTCGTGGTCACTTGCACAGGAGCCTGGGCGTAAGACATCATATTGTTTGCAGACAATATTCCTGCAACGATCAATAATCTTCTGAATAATTTTGTTTGTATATGATTCATAAAATATACTTGAGAAATAGACTTATTTAATTTTCACTTTCTGATCCAGCAATGTTGCTTTTCCCACAAACCTTGCTACGTAGATAGCCGGAGACAATGTGTAAACAGGTATCTGGAAATTCGTTATTGAGTTAGGTACTTCTACTTGTTGTGACCACAATACTTTTCCTGACATATCTATCAATTGCAATACACCACTTTGTTGTTGTGTTGAATAAATGTTCACCTGCAATGTGCTTGTGCTGCTGCAGTATGCTTCCAGCTTGTCTTTGTCGGAACCTCTTTCAGGATAGATTGTGAATGTGCCATTTACCAACACGGGTTCATACTTTGAAGAAACGCCGCCTTGTAGTGTAATCGGGTAGATGCCTATTGGTGATTTTGCCACGGCAGGAGTAACAATGGTTGGCAGTTTTGTAAAGCTCATTACATCGTCGCCATTTACAAAATCATGGAAGGTCATTGTTAGTTGTGGTATATCATGACCATATTGAATGGATTTGTTTTCTGCAACAATGGTCATTTGTCTCTTCCTTACTACAATTGTTTTAGGCAAGCTTGTTTTTGAAACGTACAAATCTGTTCCGGGGAAATAAGCCCTTACATGAAAAGTACCTGCTGTTAATATTTCAATGTTGTTGTTATCATCAACCTCTGCGATATCTGTATTGTCAACATTGTATTCCGGTAAGATGCCGGTGTTAGATATACCTCCGAGGTAAGGAACCGCATCGCCGTATGTGATGTACAGAGTGGCAGTATCAAAATCTATCGTTTGTCTTATTGTACCGTTACCTAAAGTACCGCCTGTGACCATGCTGTTTTTAATGTTTTGAACAAGCTGAAAGTTTGCAGATGCTTTGCTTGTTGCCATTGCAATAACCAACTGGCTATCTGCCGGCATGTAGTCGCTGAGCACGCCACTACCAATCCCATTAACTGTGGACACGGTGATAATCGAGTCGCCCATTGTCCATGCTCTTTTGGCTGTATAGTCTACTTTTATTGCTTTTACTGAAGTTTTTGCCGGTGCTATTCCTTCTGCATATACTACTATCAAACCATCACCAGTATTTCTCATGCCGATGCTTTGCGGATAGGTCTGTGGCGATCCATTGCTTAAAGGCAATATTTCAGGGCCTGTAGAACTGTCGCCATATAACAGTTTGCCGCTTAAATCCAAACCCTGGAGATAGATCTTATTTCCGCTTAGTCCACCATTGGGCACATCGTCCATAACTGCGAACCACAATTTGTTGTTCACCGTATCGTAAGCCGTACCTGCATCATTGCTGGTTGCTCCAAGCGTATTTTTTGCTACAAGTTTTGAATCAGTTCCCCATTTATTTTCACCGGTAGTGGTATCAATTCTTTGTGCATAAATCTCTCCACCTCTTGAACCACTTTTCAAATAACTTACGATGATGCCACCACGTTTATCATTATAGTATTTTGAAGGTCCTCCGGGTGTTATGGGATTGTTGGGAGATATTTCTTTAGAGCTGCTCCATACACTTGAGCCATCCGCTATTCTATATTTTTGAGCGGCAATGTTAAACGGTGTTGATCCGGCACTCCCTGCGGGTCTGTGTTCCCAGGTAACGATAAAACTGTTATCGTTAAGTACGATTGGTTGAGGGAACAAACCCATCATAGCAATATTATCCTGAATAGCAATGCGCGATGGCCACATGAAGCTACCATCTGCTCCACTTATTTTTTGCATGTAAACACCATCACGAGTTCCTTGTCCTACCCTGGTACTATGATTCCAGCTTATTATTATGTCATTCGTATTGGTAATGGCCATCGTTGGAGAAAGTGCCTGGTAATCATTTGCACCTGCAACTGAATCAATTTTAGCGGTCCAAATTATTTGTCCGGTTGCTCCATTAATTTGATAGATTATGGGGAATTGGCTGTACTGATTAAGCCGGGTATTTTGTGTGGCAACAATGAGGTTGCCATTTTTATCCACAATCATCGCATCCCTATATCTTCCACCACCCATTAACGTGTCTATCTTTATTCCAATGTCACCCCAAAGCCTGTTTCCTTTCTTATCTATTTTTTGAACAAACATGGCATAGCCATATCTGCCCTGTGGATCGGTTTGTACCCAACGAACAAAAAAACTACCATCCTTTAGTGAGGAAATGATGTCGGGCCTGTCTGTGCCAGAAAGTGGTGCCAGCGTGGTTAGTGTATTAATTGAAGCTTCACTCGTCCATTGCGCCGTTGCTTTTTCAACAAACAGCAACATTGCAACAGCACCAACTATTAACAGATTCTTCAGTTTCATTTAAAAAATATTTTATTTAGGGCAGATGATCGAAACATTTCTGTATCGATCATCTGCAACTTTTTTAGAATGGTATTACTACAAAAAAGAAATTTGGATCATCAATGCTTTTGAACTGCCCCAGCATGCCGTATGAATCGGATTGGTAGTAATCCAACGTTAATTGTTTGCTACCGGTCTCAAAATATTTAAGCACCGGATTCATAGCATATCGAAGGTTCTCTCCTCCCGGGTCCTGCTTTTGGTAAGTGAACGTGTATGTCTTGCCATCGTTTGCCAGCGCAAAGTTGTAAGTGTATGTTCCGTAGAAAGCCTGGCCGCCTTTTCCTAACGACACGTAGATGGTCATTTCTTTTTTTGAAGGGCTGAATAAGTAATCCATTTCACGGAAGGTGTAGCCTCTTCCATTCACTGAATCATTTATTGTTTTGATCAGATCTTTATAAGAAGCTGAAATAGCTGCTGCACTTTGATCAGGATAACCTGCTGGTTGAAACAATCCTGTGAATCCATTTCCAAACAAAGATGACAGCGGGAAGTCCGGCGTGTTCGATATTTGAGAGTTGTTATAAATGCCATCAATGTAGAAGCCATTGTTTGTCCCCTGGTTCCAGATCAAATCTGTAAACGGATATTTTTTGTACCAGATCGTATCGCGAAAGTGAATGCCTTTTGCAGTGTAGCTGAATAGTGTTCCCTGGTTCACTAACTTGCCGGTTGTATCATTCTGATAACGGAAATACATTACACTTCCTCCAGCATAGCTAAGGCTCATTTGTTTGCCGTCCTGCATTTTCATATTGAAGAACATGGCTCTTGGCAAATAGGATTGAATACGAGTTTGCATATCTGCCATTTTCTTTCCGCCATCCTGGTCAAAGCCCTGTTCTACATCGCCTCTATTGTCGTCCGTAACTTTTACCAATGTTAAAGGCATGCCTTTTTGCGCGCCTTCCATCCAAATGGTGTCTTTATTGTCAGAGACCTTCATGAAATAAAATTCATAGTCTGAATACAGCCCCTGTCCTGAAGTTCCGCCAATTACATTCGGATCAGGATCAGCGAGTAAATGCAGGTAAGAATAGGTATCAAAAACCAACGTGGTCATTTGCAATGCACGTAAACTGTAACTGCTTTCCACCGGCGTGGTAATAGTTGACCCGGCAAGATCACAACTGGTGACCACTCTGTTGGTACTATCGAACTTGAACAAAAAGGTGCTGGCAAGATTACCAGATCCTGGGTATACATATGCCTGCCATCCATAGGGAGCAGATGTAAGTATCGTTTTATAGTCTTTCAACATTTCTGCTGTGCGCTCTTGCGGAAGCTGCTCAAAAACAGATTTGTCGTAATCTTTTTTACAACCGCTGAGCAACATCAGTGCTACAACAGCGTATAGTATAGAATTGGTTAGCTTCATATTGAGATCTGAGATTTGAGATTTGAATAACGATTTCAAACCTTAAATTTTTTGTTTGTATTAATGTGATGTTACGTATTGTATTGCCTCTACCGTTCTCGCTTGCAGCGCATAGAAATCGATATTGTAGATATCATTGAAATAATTTACTACAATGCTTTCTTTAGCCCTCAATGCAGCTCGGCCGGTTGGCGATGCAATTCCATTGATCATTGCATCCCATTGCTGTTTGCTGGTAGTAACCATTGTTGATACCATTTCTGCAAAATCCTCGTCGGAAGAGTTCATGGCATATGGTGTAATAAAACCTTGTGCATTCGCCTGATCTGCGGTAAAGTTTACCCAAGTGCTCGTATAAACCGGTGTCAATGTTTTAAACTCTGTAGGATACCTTACGTTCATATGCAAGATGTGCGTAAACTCATGTTCAATAACATGTATCAGTTTTGTTACTGTTGCAGGCTTTGTTGTTGTAAGATTGTTGATATTGTACAAAACAACTTTACGTCCGGCTTCCGCTGTACCAAGAATTACGCTACCGTCTGTTTCATAGTTTGCACTACCCACCAATAAGAACTGCTTTGGGGAAAGAGATTTGAAGAAATCAGTTCCTGCCTGTTCAACGTAAGTATCTATCCATATCCTTTTTACAATCTTTAATGACGGTACAATCTGAGATTCATAAGGAGGAACCAGTGTTTTATAAAGATCAAGTTCTAATGCATCCCACTTGTACTTGACGTCAATGTTGTAAGGGATAGTCAGAGAATCCCTGATCCAGATATCTTGTGGTAAAGGTTGCTCGTCGGGTGTTTTAATAGGAGGAAGTTCAGATGCGAGATCCTCTTTCTTGCCGCAGGAAACGGCCATGATCACGAGCATCAACAATGTTATTATTCTATTCAGTTTCATATTTTTCTGATGGCACGCAAATGACGCTGATTGGGCAGATTTACACAGATGTTTATTCTTGTTCATTCTACTTTTACTTCGTCTTTGCGTTGTGAAAATTTTGTTTTCTTTTCTTTAAATATTTTGGGAAACAAATACTTTCTGTTAAGATGAATCTCTCGGGTTAAGTGCCAAACCAGACAATACTGCGGCATCCGGCAATTGTATCAGTCGGCGTTTATCATCAACTTTTAGCACTGTAGAATCACTTGCATTATTGCTTACCATGTATTTATGCTTCACTTCTTTTTTGTAGCGAAGAATATCAAACCATCTGGAACCTTCGAAAAGAAACTCTGCACGTTTGAAATCCAAAACTGCATTGATAACCTTTGTTTGCTGGTCGCCGGTTGTGTAGTATTTATTTACTGAATCAATAGTGATGGTATTCTTTGCAGGATTGTAAGGAATAATGTTTCCATTAGCATCGTAACCGTTGAAAATGCGCTGACTTGCAAACGTGTTAAGATCTGCTAATGCGAGACCATACTTCTGTTGCTTCGCATATGCTTCGGCTCTGTTAAGCAACACTTCTTCTGTTGTAAACAAAGGAATGGTTGTATAATAGTAACCTGTGTTGGCATTCAACCCGCCTTGAACAAAGTGTGGATAGAACTTTGGAACATTAAGTACTTGTGCATTTCCATAAACCATGTAAGCATAGTTTCCGTTGGCAACATTTTTACCTAAGATGGAAGTTTGCAATGCAGAAGTAAAACCAAAACGATAGCCGTAAAAACCATTTGCCCAGTTGGACAATGTTTCTACCAGCAACAGGTTTGCTTTTTGATCGATCTGTGTATACTGTTGCTGAAGCGCATAATAGGTAAGCGTTCTGTATGTTGTTAACCAGGGACGCATGTTAGAAGCAAAGTCACCGCTTGGGAAAACTTTCGATGCAAAAACCACGGCACTGTCATACTGTTGCTTAAACAAATAGAAGCGGGTAGCAAATGCATTGGCAGCGGCTTTTGTAAAATGATATTTAGGAACGGTATAAGCATCATCACTTATCAACGAAATACCTGCCAGAAGATCATTTCTGATGGAGTCGTAAGTAGAAGCAACAGTGCCTCTTGTGTACTGGCCAAACACAATGGTTTCAGGTTTAGTTACATAAGGAATTCCCGGGTCAACGCTTGCTGTTGCAGGATCGTATGTTTTTGCAAAAAGATTTACCAGCATGAAGTGAGCATATGCTCTTGCCACCAGTGCTTCTCCCTTTTGTGCATTTAAAGTTTTAGGATCCGTTGCCTTGCCTATCGCTTCCAAAGCCTGATTACACAAGGCAATTGCTTTATAACACTCATCCCAGTAAGTGGTGGGCATATCCTGAGTGTGGTTGTTATTCGCATCTGCATACTGATACGGATAAAAATTTGACAACACCAAACTACCGCCCAGTTTGTCATCTACGTTATCAGACATTGCTTCGCAAAAGCCCATGTAGTTGGCTTTTGGATAAGCGTTTACCAATATCGCCGAAATGTTGTCCACCGTGATGTTTGATGGATTGTCCATATCCACACGGTTATCGGGCAGTTCAGATAAAAACTTTTTACAACCGAATAACCCAACAACACTCAACACGATAAGTGCAATATTTATAGACTTTTTCATGCTCGTTATTATCAAAAATTCTATTCACCAGTTATCTAATTGCCTGTAGCCGGTAACTGGTAACCGGCAACTGGCAACAATTTATTTTTAGAACCCAATTTTTAATGCTAGTGAAAGCTGTGTAAACACCGGTGATCCAACACCACCAGAGTTAGCAAACTCAGGGTCTTGGCCTTTCAGCTTCTTATCGGCAAACATTAACCAAAGGTTGTTACCTGTAAATGTTAATGATGAGTTGTTGATGCCGATTGATTTTGTAAGGTGTCCCGGCAACGAATACGTCAGCGCTACTGTTTTCAATCTCACAAAGCTTCCTCTTGCTACACGCACATCTGAATAGTTGTAGTTGCCGTACGGTGATGAACTTCCAAGGAAATACACGATGCGTGAATCGCTGATGGAAGGAATGGTTGTTTTCGTTTCATCTCCAGGCGCTTCCCAACGATTGATGAAATCTTTTGGCATTGCATTCATGTCGCTGTACGAGGCACCGAACACAGGTGACAAACGCACCTTGTTACCAGCCTGGTAAACGAAAAGAATATTCAACGAAAGATTTTTGTAAGTAAACACGTTTGACAAACCACCTGTATATAATGGATCTGCTGAGCCTTCATATTTAAGATTGCTTGTGTTGCTGCTTTGCAGGAACACGTCTGTGTTTGTGTTACCTGTTTGGTCTGTAAACAAAGGCACACCACTGTAATGATCCAATCCCTTAAACGGAATAGAGAAAATAGCGCGCACAGGATAACCAAGAGAAGAACCACCTTGCGGAGATACCAGGTCTGCAATCTGGTTCAAACTTTTAATGTTTGTGATTTTAGTGATGTTGTATCCGAACGTAAGATTCGCGGCCCATGTAAATGCTCTTTGTGCAATGATCTTACCACCAAGTGTAAACTCTACACCGTGAGATTCCATGTCAGCATAGTTCGCAGCTTTGTATACCTGCCCTCCCACACCTGCTGTAGGAATAAGGCTTATAAGATCAAAGCTGTTTCTTCTGTAAACATCAGTAACCAATGTTAATCTGTCTCTGAAGAAACCCAGATCAAGGCCAACGTTTGCTTCGTATTTTTTCTCCCATGTAAGATCCTTGTTTTCCAAACTTACCAGGTCCATGCCCGACTCCTGCTCTGCCAGTGTTGGTCTTTTGCTCGTTTCCATGCTCAGTATTACAGAAGAGTTATTCGCAGGACCAAAGTCTGCGCTCAAACCATAGCTGCCTCTAAGGTTAACGCGGTTAACTTTATTGTTGGCAAGAAAATCGTGGATAAGCGGTTCGTTAAAGACATTCCATGCACCACCTACTGTCCATGTTGGCAACCATCTTGATTTGGTTGATTTACCAAGGCCATTGGAACCATCTTCTCTCACTGTTCCGTTTAATGTGTAACGACCTTTATAAGTATAGCTACCGTTTCCAAAGAAAGCCACAAAGCGGTCGCGTGTATTTGCCAGGCCATAATAGTTAAAGTTGGCTTCCAGCAATTGTTTCAAAGCTCTGTAGTCGACGAATGGAATACCTCCGCTGTTGTATTGATAACCGTATCCCGTGTTATTTGAAACACGTCTGTCTGTAGCCTTGATCTCCATACCACCCATTAAATTCAAAGAGTTGTTGCGGTTGAAATCTTTCGTATAAGTCAATAGATTTCTAATGCTCCAGTTCAACATCCTGTTATCGGTACGATTGTAAAAACCACCCTTTGGTAATACTACCTGGGGCTCATCGTCAGGATGTTCAGGATCGCGGTATAAGAATTTGTTGTTTTCTCTGATGAAGGAATTATCGGCAGCGCGGTAAGCCTGCGCCATGTTTGAGTTTTCAGTGATCTGGTGCTCCAGTGAAGATTGCACCAAACGAATCGCCCCGGTAAAATCAAATTTTAAATCTTTTGAAATTTTGTACCCGAGATCGCCTTGCAATTTTGCATCCAGCACGTTTACATCCAGTGTGTTGTTTTGTAACTCATTTACGATATTGAATGGCGCAAAATTTCTTCTGAAATATTCAAGGTTACCATTCTCATCGTATGGAGTAATGATGCGGCTGGTGGTTAAAGCATAGTTGAATGGATTGATATCGAAGTCCCTGTCAAAACCACCACTTACTTTATTGCTCGTTCTGTCCACCGTGCCTGGCGCCATTTGCTGCCTGTAAGAAGCATTGGTTAAAAAACCCAGCGTTAAGCGGTCGCTTGCATTGTATGCGTTGTGAAAGTTAGCTGTGTAGCGGTTTACATGATCGCCGATCGTCCAGCCATTGTCCTGGTAAAAGTTGGAAGAGAAATACGATTGTGATTTATCTGTACCAAACGACAAGCTAAGGTTATGCTCCTGCGCAAATGAGTTTCTAAACAAAACATCGAACCAATCTGTGTTCGCCAGACCATAGCGTCTGTAAAATTCTGCGAGGCTATCAACGTTGTTGTCCAAGCCAAACTTGCCTTCTGTTTTATCCCATTTACTCACGAGATCAGCAGCTTTTGCAAACACACCGCCGGTTGGGTTGCGCGATACATCAGAAAAATTCAACCAGCCTTTTTCTGCCAACTCAAGATCTACACTCATTTGCTGTGCAGAGTTCATAATGTTGAACTTCTTGTAGTTTGGTTTTAAAATACTGGAGAATGTTCCGCTGTAGTTGATCTGTGTTTTACCAGATTTACCTTTCTTGGTTGTAATAACGATTACACCGTTCATCGCACGTGCCCCATACAACGCAGTAGCAGAGGCATCCCTGAGGATATCCAACGATTCAATATCGTTGGTATTGATACCTGCAACAGAGGAGCCCAGCATTGTTGTGGCATCACCGCTGGAAAGCTGATCGTTTGTTACGTTTACGATGTCTTCCAGCACGATGCCATCAACAACCCAGAGAGGTTTATTAGAGCCATTAATAGAGGTAGCTCCGCGGATACGGATCTTCGGAGCAGTACCAAAGGTACCGGATACGTTTTCTACAGTTACCCCTGCAACGCGACCTTCAAGCATTCTGGCAACATCCATAACGCCCTCCTGTTTGATGTCGTCCATTTTTACTTTAGCTGCAGAGCCTGTAAATTTTCTTTTATCAATCTTTTGGAACCCTGTTACTACCACTTCCGGAGCAAGGGTTTCATCAGCTGTCACAAGCGATATGTTGAAATAAGATTGGTGATTTACAGCGATCGTTTTACTGGCCTTGCCTGCGTAGCTTATACGCAAAGTGTCGCCGGGTTTTACTTCCAGCGTAAACTCACCAAGATTGTTTGTGTTGGTCCCTCTTTTGGAATGAAGGATTGTTACTGACGCAAAAGAAAGCGGTGAATTGTCTTCAGCGCTTGTAACCTTTCCGGCAATTTTTTTAAGAATGATTGTGTCGGTTAGATGTTCATCCGACACAATCAAATGCTCAATGGGTGCAATGTTTTTGTCTTTTGAGATAATGATGTTGCTACCGGTTATGGTGAAAGACAAATTCTTTCCTTTCAAAATAACCTTCATGGCATTCTCAATCTGCATGCCTTTAATATCTACGCTGATCATTTCTCTGTCGTTCAGCAGATCATTGTTGTAAAATGCGTACAAGCCCGTTTGTTTCTGTATCTCTTTAAATACTTTGGAAATAGGTATGTTGCGTGCAACGATCGTCACTTTATACTCCTGCTCTGGATGAGCAAATAAAGCCTGAGATAGACATAAAAGAAATGACAAGCTAAAAACTAACAACGCCTTTCTGTTATTAACACGAAGAAGCCCATTCTTCATAATTCTCATCATAGCAGTTGAAAAACTTTGGTTTTAAAATCTATTCAACACTATTAGAATCAATTCCAAACAGAACGGGTGAAGTAAACGTTAAGTTTTTTTAGAAAAATTATTTTGCAGGCAACGTGATGGCTTTTGCGAGGACGTTTTTGAGAATGGAAAATTGAAAATTGTATGAAAGGCAGATGAATAAACAGGTTAAGGGTTTGGTTGGCATTTCACACCTGTAGAGACGCATGATAATGCGTCTCCCTAGCACCCAAATGACTGTTGCAATTTATTAGGGCTGGCACACATCAAATGCCTGTGCTAGATTCGTTGGAAGGGGCTGCAGCGCTATGTTCGGGAGACGCATTTTCATGCGTCTCTACGAGCAATTATTTCGAATGAAAAACAACCTGTTGGTTCTTCACATGGAATTTTAAATCGGAGCTTTTCGTAAGGGAATTGAGAAATTCCTCGATCGGTTTATTTTTTTCAACGGTACCTGTAAATCTTTTATTGGCAAGGGTTTCCTCTTCAATGACCACTTCCATATTGTACCATCTTTTAATAATGGATTGTAGATGGCGCAAATCCTGGTTGTTAAATACATAGATGCCTTTTAGCCATGATAGTGTTACATCTTCTTCAAAATCTGCAATTTGAAATTTACCGTTGTCTATCGTTGCTTCTTTACCCGGAATAAGCACTGTATCCTTACCGTTATGCGCTTGCAATGCAACCTTTCCGGTTACCAAAGAGGTTTTTTCAGGCTCATCTTCGTAGCATTTGATATTGAATTCTGTTCCCAAAACTTTCACATTCATTTCCGGGCTCTTAACTATAAACGGTCTGCTGCTTTGGTGCGATATTTTAAAGAAGCCTTCTCCTTTAATGGTGACTGTTCTTGTATCGCCGGAAAAAGACAATGGGAATTTGAACTCAGTCAGGGCGTTCAACCATACTTCGGAGCCGTCTGGTAAAATCATGTGATAGTCTTTTCCTGCGGGCACAAAGACCGTATTGAATTCTTCTTTATTTAGTTTTTCCTTGCTGGCAGAGGTCAAAACACTACCGTCTGTGAGCTTGAATGAAGCATCCGATCCGGATTGCTCTACATTCATCTCTTGCTCTCCATTTGGAATTTCAATCGTCTTACCGTTGGACATTTTTAATACAATGCCATTGTACGCCAGTGCCGGATTCTTTTCCTTTTTATTAAAGAGGAAAACAGCTCCACCAACAGCTATTACAAATAACAATGCAGCAAAAGCAAGCGATCTTTTTCTGGTAAAGAAGGTAGAAGGCGCTTTTTGAATGCTCACAGTTGGAGATATTGTCAGTTGGCTCTCAATTTTTTCCCAGGCTTTTTTATCGTCAAAATCATTTGCGGCCGTACCGGCAGAAAAAATATCATGCGCATTCTTCATGTCAAGCCATAGTGATCTTGCTGATTCATTTTCCTGTATCAGCATTTCCAACTCCTCATTTTCCTGCGGAGTAATTTCTCCCATAAGCTTTTGGACGATGAGTTGTTCTATATAGTCTTGATCAAATGGCATAAGTTCATTTAGATATAGAGTGTTTTTTTCAAAAATCAGGTGAAAGGATTTCTATGTTTTTTAAACATTTTTTTCAAATCAATATTTTGTTCCCCTTTGTATCAATTTATTGTCCCTTCATGGCCGCCCGTAAACGGCTCATGGCAATCTTCAATTGTGTTTTTACCGTATTAATTGAAACCCCTGCATTGTCTGCAGCTTCCTGGTAACTCTTTTTTTCAAAATACACCAGTTGAAAGATCTGCCTGCACTGCGTGGGTAATTGTTCTATTTCGCCTTCCATCTTCTTAAACACTTCATCCATGTATTCCACGTCATGATGGTCGCCGGAAGCATTTAGGGTAAGATAGTCATCCATGCCCTCCTGTTCTTTTCTCGACTTGCGCAAATGGGTCAGGCAGGCATGCCGTACGGAAATTCCCAGGTAGGCCGATAGGGAGGTTTCAATATTTTCGAATTTCTTATTGTTCCATAAATAAATGAAAGTCGATTGTACCACATCTTCCGCGTCCTCATTGTTCTTAAGCAGTAAATAGGCCTGCATGCATAACGGCTTGTAGTACCTGGCAAATAATGCCCGGTATCCTTCAATCTGCCCTTCCTTGATCAATTGCAGTATTAAATGGTCGCCAAAGTTACTCATGCCTAGCTTGGGTATTGAACAAATTAAAACAGTTTTTCCCAGTAATTTTTAAATGCAGCGGAACTTTTTTTAGAGCGCATCTTTTTATCTTATCGTGAACTCTCCTCTTTGCCACTTTGAAAAGTGAATATATTCGCTACTTTTGGTACTTCTTAAACTCTAACAACCTTCTATGAAGCTTATATCTGCAGTATGCTGCCTGGCTTTATTTATGTTTGCGGGCTGCAAAAAAAATAACGATTCCGGTTCCTCCGCTTATCATATCAATTTTAAGGTAAACGGTGAACAGCAGAATTTTAATTACCAGGTCTCTTTTCAATATGGTGTCCCGCAAAATGTGGGCATCAACTTTTTCCGGGCATCCCTATTGGATTCAGCATTAGAAGGAACACATGACTACATTGAGTTCGCATTGAATGGTGCCGATGTTGCACATATTAATCCTGCTGATGTGCCCAAGTTCACGACCACATTAAATTTCACTTACTACGATAAAGATGGCAAAAAATACACGACTTCAAATCTTCCCCACAACACGGATGAATTCTTAAAACTCGATATCACCGAAATTACAGATAAAACAATCAAAGGAACGTTTAGCGCAAAAGCGTATAATGGAACAAGTGCAGTGAGCATTACTGAAGGGGAAATGTATGTGGAGAAGCACTAGCCGGTGGCCAGTTACCAGTGGCCAGTCTTCAATGTTAATCTTTCAAAATATTTTTCAGCCTGTATCATAATCTAACAGTTGCACAGAATACACCCGGCTGCAGGCCACTGGCAACCGGCCACAACTAACAACTAGTCTTCTTCCTATCCAAATACTTCTCCCTTATCACATCCTGCACCTGGCGTCCCTGTATCTTACTTTCCAGCCATGAAATAACGTCGAGATATTGAAAGGCGCGGGTTTCGAAACGGTTATTTTCCTGACGTTTTAATGTATCCAGCAACTTTTCAAAAGCGGGCTTTATTTCCCTCGGAGAAAGCTGAAAGGCGCTGCGCAAAAATTTGAACATCTCCTCTTCTACCAAACTCAGGTTTTCCATTTTCGCCATAAAACGATAAACAGATTTGGTGAGATATTCGAGCAAATCAAAATTGCCCAGTTCGTAGTGTGCGATCAGGTGCAGCAGACGAGCGTAACATTGCAAGTCGGTACGCAGGTCCACTTTCCAGTGAATGATCTTGTTTAGATAATCAATTGCTTTTTCATTGTCGCCGCTTCCAAAGTATAAGCAGGCAATTTTATAATACAGCACCAAAATGCGGTGGCGGTCTATCTGCAGTTCATATTCTTCAATCCGGTCCTCAATTTCCTGCACCAGGTGAAGGCCTTCCGTGAAAGTCCCTTCCATAAAATGCTTGTTTATCTTAGCAGTATAGAGATAAATGAATGTCTGAATTTTCGTGTTGGCATTTTGCACCACTTCTTTGGTTTCCGAAAACTCCTCCAGTGATTTCAGTACCTCCGCAAACTTGCCACGGTTACCAAGCGCAAAATGCGCACTCAATAAGTTGTGCATCGCCTTGAGATAATAGATAGACTCCACCGGAATCATTTTCTTATTGTGCTCAAAGAGGTCAAACCATTTTTGGGTGTAGCGATAGTATTGAAGAAAATTTTGCTTGATGAATCCCTTCCAGCAATTGCTTTGGTACCAGTAGAGTCTTCCGTAGAAACCGGTGATGTTTTCCCCGTCTATATTAATAAGGTGTCTTTCAAAAAATTTATCTACCTCTTCTTCGTCTTTTTCGTTGCGGGCATGACCATTTTTAATGTACCAGCTGTAGAGCAGCAGGGAAAGATCAGAAAGCTGGCTGATGATATTCAGCCTTTTGTTTACATAATCCGCCTGCTCAGTCAGTTTCTCCGCACGGTCCTGCATACTGCGGGTGATGTGCAGCATTTCAATTTTTTTCTCAAAGAAAAGCGCCTGCTGCATGAAAGTAACCTGGTTGTGCTCCGAAGCGATTTCCTTTAGCTTTTCCAGGGTTTTCAAACTTTGCAAATAAAGCCCCTTGTTATACAGGATTCGGGCAAAGCCCATCAACTCATTTAATTGAATATCAATATTATCTGCATCTTTTATCAGGCGAAGGCTGGACAAGATCTGCCTGTACAAACTGGCTTTTATGTTGGAAAGCTGCTGTTTTCGTATTTCTGGATTTTTTTTCAGTAAAAGTGGCTCATCATAGTTCTCCATTTTGTCCAGAGCATCAAAAAGTTGCACCGTTTTCAGGTCCTCGGTCGAACTATTCCTGTTTACATACAGCTTAAAATTCCTTTTTTCCGACTTTTCGAGCGATTTTATGAGCTGAAATAGAGCATCTGTTGAGCGGTTGGGCATCGTATTTACTTTTCTTTACAATTCAATGCTAGTGAGCGTTTTAGCTAAATTTTATCTTGATTACACCCTGTAAAACCCCCTTTACTTTGATTTTTTATCCCCCTAAGAGATGAATACTTTCGAATATGCAGGTTTGTGTTATGCAAGCATACAAATTTAACGCAGACAGCCTTTAAAAAATCAATTTAGTTACTATGGCTTCAAATCAAATCCAAATTTTTGACACCACACTCAGAGATGGCGAACAGGTTCCAGGTTGTAAACTCAATACTGCTGAAAAAGTAGAACTTGCATTGGCACTCGAAGATTTGGGTGTTGACATCATCGAAGCCGGATTTCCAATATCCAGTCCGGGCGACTTTGCTTCCGTGGAGGCAATCTCTAAAGTGATAAAAAACGCAACGGTCTGTGGCCTTACACGTGCCGTGCAAAAAGATATAGAAGTGGCAGCAGCTGCCTTGAAGCATGCGGTGCGTCCACGTATACACACTGGTATCGGTTCTTCCGATATCCACATCAAACACAAGTTCAACACTACCCGCGAGGATATTATTGAGCGTGCAAAAAAAGCAACCATATTTGCCCGTAACCTTGTGCCAGATGTTGAATTCTTCGCAGAAGATGCCGGCCGCGCCGATCTTCCTTTCCTTGCAAAATTGATCGAAACTGTAATCGCCGCCGGCGCCACAGTTGTAAATATTCCAGATACTACAGGATACTGCCTGCCACACCAATACGGTGAAAAGATCGCCTACTTAGTGAATAACGTTCCTAACATCGACAAAGCGATCATTTCCTGCCACTGCCACAACGACCTTGGCCTTGCTACTGCAAATTCCATCGCGGGTGCTATTGCAGGTGCAAGACAAATCGAATGTACCATCAACGGTATCGGTGAAAGAGCCGGTAACACTTCATTGGAAGAAGTAGTGATGATCATTAAAAAACACAATGATCTTGGCTTGTTCACTAATATCAAAACAGAAAAACTGAATCCGCTTAGCCAACTGGTTTCTGACACCATGCGTATGCCGGTTCAGCCAAACAAAGCAGTGGTTGGCGCGAATGCATTTGCTCACTCTTCCGGTATCCACCAGGATGGTTTCTTAAAAGAAGCCACTACTTACGAGATCATGACTCCTGAAGAAGTTGGTGCTGATGGTTCCAAAATCGTATTGACTGCGAGAAGCGGCCGTTCTGCTCTGGCACACCGTTTCCTGAAACTGGGCTTCGAATTTAACAGAAACGATATCGACACTCTTTATAGCGAATTCCTGAAAGTGGCGGATAAGAAGAAAGAAGTGCTGGACGAGGATTTGAAAGCAATGGCGACACAATTTGCAAGCGCGTAAGAGAGGAACGCAGATTTTCAAGATTATCATGATTAATCATGTTTTTTTAACAATCTGTAGATTCAATTACAACCACAAAAAACAAAAAGAACGCACAAAAAAAGATCATCACAAATCTTGACAATCTGCGTTCCAAAAAAACATAACATGAGCACATTATTTGATAAGATCTGGGACAAACACGTGGTGAAAAGCATCGAGGGAGGTCCATCTGTTTTATATATCGACAAGCATTTCATTCACGAAGTAACGTCTCCGCAAGCGTTTGACGGTCTTCGTAAAAGAGGCATTCCTGTTCACAACGTGAAGCAAGTGGTAGCCACTGCTGACCACAACGTTCCTACGATCGATCAGCACCTTCCTATTAAAGAAGCATTGTCAAAAATGCAGGTGCAAAAACTGGTTGACAACTGTGCCGAATTCGGTATTGAATTATATGGTCTTGGTCACCCTTACCAGGGAATCGTTCATGTGATCGGGCCAGAGTTGGGCGTTACACAACCCGGCATGACAATGGTTTGCGGCGACAGCCACACTTCTACTCACGGCGCTTTCGGTTCAATTGCGTTTGGGATCGGAACAAGCGAAGTGGAAATGGTTTTAGCAACGCAATGTTTGTTGCAAAGCAAACCAAAACAAATGCGCATTACCATCGACGGTGAATTGCACAAAGGCGTTACTTCTAAAGACATCATTCTTTATATCATTTCTAAAATATCTGCCAGCGGTGCAACAGGTTACTTCGTTGAATACGCCGGTAGCGCTATCCGTGCATTGAGCATGGAAGCTCGCATGACCATCTGCAACATGAGCATCGAAATGGGTGCCCGTGGCGGTTTGATCGCTCCTGATGAAACAACGATCAACTACGTGAAAGGCAGAAAATTCGCTCCGCAAGGTGCTGACTGGGATAAAGCGGTTAACTACTGGAACACATTGCGCACTGATGATGATGCAAAATTTGATGTGGAAATCAACATCAAAGCAGAAGACATCGAGCCGATGGTTACTTACGGAACCAACCCTGGCATGGGCATCAGCGTAAACGAAAACATTCCTTCTGAAAAATCGATCGACGAGAAAGAAAAACCTTCTTTCCTGAAATCACTTCAATACATGGGCTTTGAGCCAGGCGAAAAGATCAAAGGCCATAAAGTGGATTACGTATTCATTGGTAGCTGTACGAATGCGAGAATCGAGGACCTTAGAGCAGTTGCCTCTTTTGTAAAAGGCAAAAAGAAATCTGACGATGTAGAAGTATGGATCGTGCCGGGTTCTAAACAAGTAGAAGCACAAGCGAAAGAAGAGGGTATCGATAAAATATTGGAAGCAGCTGGATTCCAGCTTCGTCAACCAGGTTGCTCTGCTTGCCTTGGTATGAATGAAGACAAGATTCCTGCAGGCAAATATTGCATCTCTACCAGCAACAGAAACTTTGAGGGCCGCCAGGGCGCCGGCGCAAGAACATTGCTTGCCAGCCCGCTGACTGCTGCTGCTGCTGCCATCACTGGTGTTATTAGTGATGTGAGAGAAATGATCTGATAATTTGAGCATTCGAAGATTTGAAAATTTGAAATAAGGGGCGCTGATAACTAACCAGTATTTCATGATCATAATCAATCACAAAAATCATGAAAATCTGCGTTATCCCTTTCGTCCTTTGCCTGTCCGACTGAAGTCACAGGCGGGCGTGAAAAAACAAATTTTATGAACGTAGCGAATACCACATACAGCCCGAACATAACATGGAACGCAGAGTTGTACGATACCAAACACAACTTTGTGTCTAAATACGGAGAGGATGTTTTGCAGTGGCTGCAGCCGCAGCAAGGAGAGCAGATCCTTGACCTGGGTTGTGGAACAGGAGAGCTGGCAGTAAAGATCCAGGCAGCCGGAGCAATCGTAACCGGCATGGACAAATCACCGGAGATGATCGCAAAAGCAAAAGCAACTTTTCCGGGGTTGACATTCGAAGTGAAAGATGCAACGAACTTTTCTTTTAACGACCCCTTTGATGCGATCTTTTCCAATGCCACACTGCACTGGATCACAGACGCAGAAAAAGCGGTAGCCTGTATGTACGACAACTTAAAAAAAGGCGGCAGACTGGTAATCGAAATGGGCGGCAGAGGAAATGTGAAAAGCATCGTAACAGCTGTAAAAAAAGCAATGGCCTCAGAAGGATTGTCTGATAAACTGTCGAATGAATTCTGGTTCTTTCCATCCCTGAGCGAATATTCTGCGATGCTGGAAGGACAAGGTTTCAGAGTTACAACGGCAGCTCATTTCGACAGACCAACAAAGCTGGAAGGCGAAAACGGAATGGAAAACTGGATCAGGATGTTTGGCGGATTTTTCTTTTCGCAGATTTCAGCCGCCAAGAGCGAAACAGTTATCAAAAAAGCAGTCGAATATTTACGACGCGATTTTTATAAGGACGGCGTATGGTACGCAGATTATGTGAGATTGAGGGTCAAAGCCGTGAAGTAACGAGTAGCCAGTAGCCGGTAGCTAGTAGCCGGTGGCAAGTTCAAAAGTAAATTGTAACACTATTTTGACGCAAGGTTTAATAAATGGGTATCCAATGGCCACTTGTAACCTGCTACTGGCGACCTGAATTTAAAGAAGTTTAAATCTTTGCACGAAAACAGAAATAAAAGAAAGCCATGAGCAAACCTCTTAACATAGTAAAAAGCAGATTCGTTCCGATAGCAATTGAAAATATTGATACGGACCAGATAATTCCGGCACGTTTCTTAAAAGCCACTACCCGTGAAGGTTTTGGAAAAAATCTTTTCCGCGACTGGCGCTATAACAACGATAACGAACTGGAACCTAAAGCAGATTTCCCTTTGAACAATCCTAACTTCTCTGGTGAGATTTTGGTAGCGGGTAAAAACTTCGGTTGCGGTTCTTCAAGAGAGCACGCTGCATGGGCCGTTGATGATTACGGTTTCCGGGTAGTCGTGTCCAGCTTCTTCGCAGACATTTTTAAAAACAATGCGCAGAACAATGGCGTGTTGCCGGTAACCGTGTCCGAAGAGTTCCTGCAAAAAATATTCGCGCTTGGCAACGAGGCAACTTTAACCGTAAACCTCGAAGCGCAAACCATCACAATTGATGCAACAGGCGAACAGGCAAAATTTGACATCAACAACTATAAAAAAACATGCTTACTGAACGGCTACGATGATATCGATTATCTGCTGAGCATTAAGAATGAGATTAAAGAATTCGAAAAAAATTAAAAAGTCAAAATTAAAAAGTCAAAAAAGTTGAAAGTCCAACGCTCTCTCAAAAACACACGGAAATCATTTTTGACTTTTGCCTTTTGAATTTAAAATTAATGACCACCACTTCAACGATAGTAAACAATATTAAAATCACATGGCTTGGAAAAGCTGTGCTGGATAATATTTCGTTTACCCTTAACAAAGGCGAACACCTTATGATCACGGGTGTTTCGGGAAGTGGTAAAACATTGCTTGCCAAAGCTATTTCCGGAAAAATTTTCCACGAAGGAACGATTGCTTTTCATGACACTAATGGCAATGCTGCACAGCCCCACATCATTATGGTGGATCAGCATTACCACTTTAAGAACCGCTCCAATGTTAGCACCTTCTATTACCAGCAACGGTTCAATAGCATGGATGCACAGGACGCGGCTACTGTAAGGGAAGAATTAGAAAATTGTGCTGCGGTATCGCCGGATAATCATGCTGCCGTACTGACGGATAATAATCCGTCTCATGCGTCTCTGGAGACAGATTATCATGCTGCCGTACAGACGCATAATTATGCGTCTCTAGCGGAAAAATTTGACATGGCGCATCGAATAGACGCGCCTTTATTGCAATTATCCAGCGGCGAACACAAGCGCTTTCAAATCATCAAGGCTTTGCTACAAAAGCCCGATGTACTTATACTCGACGAACCATTTGTTGGTTTGGATATTGAAACAAGAAAAAAATTAAAAGCGCTGATCAATGAATTGGCGGCAAATGACACAACATTCGTCATCATTTGCGATCATGCAGATATGCCATCGGCAATCACGCACGTAGCGTATTTGCAGGATGGCCATCTGAAAGAATTTGCACCGGCTAATTCATTTGATTTCCTGCCCACTGTTGCGTCTAAAACCGTACGCAATGTAGAGACTGATGATCATCCGTCTCCATTAAAGACGGATTATCATCCGTCTCTACAATGCGATTTTTCTACCACCATAGAAATGAAAAACGTTTCTGTGAAATATGGTGAAAAACAAATTCTGCAGCACATCAACTGGAAAGTGAACCGCGGAGAAAAATGGTTACTGAAAGGTCACAATGGTGCAGGAAAATCTACGCTCCTAAGTTTAATCACTGGCGATAATCCACAGGCATACGCAAACGAAATATATTTGTTTGACAAACGCCGCGGTTCCGGTGAAAGCATTTGGGACATTAAGAAAAACATCGGTTACGTTTCTCCTGAACTGCAATGGTATTTTGAAAATACGGTAAACTGTTTCCAGGCGGTTGCTTCAGGATTATTTGACACAATAGGTTTATTCAAACATATCAATAAAGAACAGGAAGAGCAGGTAAACAAATGGCTCGACTATTTCGAACTAACTGCTTATGGGTCCAAATTATTATCGGCTCTTTCTGCCAGCCAGCAGCGACTTGCTTTGTTAGCAAGAGCAATGGTTAAAAACCCTCCCCTGCTGATTCTCGACGAACCGTGCCAGGGATTGGATCAATTACAAAAAAACAATTTTATAGAATTGGTAGATGCTTTGTGTGAGGACGATCAGCGAACACTTATTTATGTAAGCCACTACGCGGAAGAAGTTCCGGCGACGGTAAATAAGATGATCCTTCTCGAACACGGCCAGGCAACGATACAAGAGTACCCACAAAAAAATTTATTAACTGCTTAATTAAACATATACTATGAACAAGAAAATAGCTGTCATTTTAGGAGATGGTATCGGACCAGAAGTTACACAACAGTCCATTAAAGTATTGGACGCAGTAGCAAAACAATATGGTCACGAATTTCATTACACAGAGTGTTTAATGGGAGCAGATGCCATTGACAAAACCGGCAATCCTCTGCCAGACGAAACAATCGAAGTTTGTCTTAACAGCGATGCCATTTTATTCGGAGCAATAGGTCACCCCAAATACGATAACGATCCTAACGCGAAAGTTCGCCCTGAGCAAGGCTTGCTGAAGCTTAGAAAATCGTTACAACTGTTCGCAAACATCAGGCCCGTAATTACGTACCCTTCTCTGCAACACTTATCACCATTGAAAGCGAAGCAACTGGAAGAAGTTGATTTCATCATCTTCCGCGAACTTACAGGTGGTATCTACTTTGGCAAGAAGGAAACAAACGAAGAAAAAACGTATGCTTTTGATGAGTGCTCTTACAGCCGCGAGGAAATTGAAAGAGTGGCACATCTTGCATTTCAGTATGCACAGAAGAGAAGAAAAAAATTAACGTTGGTCGACAAGGCCAACGTTCTTGAAACCTCAAGACTTTGGAGAAAAGTTATACAAGAACTTGCTCCGCAATATAGCGACGTAGCGGTTGATTTCCTTTTTGTGGACAACGCTGCTATGCAGATCATTGTAAATCCAAAACAATTTGATGTGGTACTTACTGAAAACATGTTTGGCGACATCATCAGCGATGAGGCAAGCGTAATCAGTGGTTCACTTGGTTTATTGCCTTCTGCATCTGTAGGAAACGGTTCTGCATTGTTCGAGCCAATCCACGGTTCTTACCCGCAAGCTGCAGGAAAAGACATCGCCAATCCTTTGGGTTCTATCCTGTCAGCAGCGATGTTGCTTGATCACTTTGGCCTTAACAAAGAGGCCCAAGTTGTTCGCGAAGGTGTAGAATGGACCATCAACAACAAATTCGTTACAAAAGATATCGATCCGGTTAACTTCTATTTCACCTCCACTATCGGCGACCTGATCGCAGATTATGTGTGCAATAAAATTCCGGGAGATATTAACCAGGCAAATATTGAGTTGAGAAAGTCAACGATTATCTAATTGAAAATGGAAAATTGAAAGTTGAAAATGATGGTTCAGTTGCGGTTTTCATGATGAATAAATGACCTTTCTCATTTTCAATTTTCAATTTTCCACTTTCAATTGAAAAAAGTTCTTTGTTTTCTAACTGGGCGGTTGTATATTCGCTTCATAACACACTTCATGTTACAAAGCAGAATACATAATGTCATTAGCCAAATCGCAATTATTATTGTGGTGGTTGTCATTATTATTCCTGCAATCAACGGAGGTGGTATCCAAGTATAAAGTAAGTAATGCGATATATAAGACCCGCCTCCAAAAAGGCGGGTTTTTTGCGCTTATGCAAAGTCAAAAGGAAAAATTAAAAAGTAAAAAAACGAAAAACCCGTTTGACTTCTGCCTTTTTACTTTTCATTTTATTCGATTAGGAACACTTAAATATTAACGTATATAAATTCAAAAAGCAAAAGTTAAAGATCAAAAACGATACATCAATACTTACGAACCATTTTTGAATTTTAACTTTTGAATTTTCACTTTTTCACCATGGAACTGAATAAATACTCGAAAACATTAACTCAAGACGAAACGCAACCTGCGGCGCAGGCTCAGCTGTATGCAATTGGCTTTAAAGAAGAAGATTTTCAGAAGGCACAAGTCGGCATTGCAAGTATGGGTTTTGATGGCAACCCTTGTAATATGCACTTGAATGATCTATCAAGAGTCATTAAGAAAGGTGTGTGGGACAATGGTCTTGTGGGTCTTGTTTTCAATACCATTGGCGTAAGCGATGGTATGAGTAATGGTACAGATGGTATGCGTTATTCATTGGTGAGCCGTGACGTAATCGCAGACTCTATCGAAGCAGTTTGCGGCGCACAATACTACGACGGCTTGATCACCGTTCCTGGTTGCGACAAAAACATGCCCGGCTCTTTGATAGCAATGGGTCGTTTGAATCGCCCTTCTATCATGGTTTACGGCGGCACAATTGCTCCGGGACATTATAAAGGACAAGACTTAAATATCGTATCTGCATTTGAGGCGTTAGGTCAAAAAATCGCTGGTACTCTTGACGAAGCAGATTTCAAAGGTATTATACAACATGCCTGCCCTGGTGCCGGCGCTTGCGGTGGCATGTATACAGCAAACACAATGGCAGCAGCTATTGAAGCATTGGGTATGAGTCTTCCTTATTCTTCTTCAAACCCTGCGTTGAGCGAAGAGAAAAGAAAAGAGTGTGAGGACGCAGGTAAAGCAATTCGTTTACTCCTTGAAAAAGATATCAAGCCAAAAGATATCATGACACGCAAAGCATTTGAAAATGCAATCGTGACCATCATGGTAACAGGAGGCAGCACCAACGCGGTTCTTCACCTGTTGGCTATGGCTAAAGCTGTTGACGTGGAATTGTCCCAGGATGATTTCCAGACGATCAGTGATCGCATTCCTGTATTGGCTGACTTTAAACCAAGCGGAAAATACTTAATGCAGGATCTTCATGAGCATGGTGGTATCCCTGCAGTAATGAAATACTTACTGAGCAAAGGTTTGCTGCACGGCGACTGTTTGACTGTAACAGGTAAAACACTGGCAGAAAATCTTGCAGAAGCTCCTGCTCTTGATTTCGACAAACAAAAAATCATTTTGCCTCTGGAGACTCCAATAAAAGCTACAGGGCACTTACAAATATTATACGGCAACCTCGCAGAAGGCGGAAGCGTTGCTAAGATCTCCGGTAAAGAAGGCGAGCGTTTTGAAGGGCCGGCAAGAGTATTCGACGGAGAACATCACTTAATTCAAGGTATACAAAGCGGCCGCGTTCACCCTGGTGATGTGGTTGTAATCAGAAACATTGGTCCTAAAGGTGCGCCCGGCATGCCGGAAATGTTGAAACCTACCTCTGCCATCATTGGCGCGGGTTTGGGTAAATCTGTGGCATTGATCACAGACGGCAGGTTCAGCGGTGGTACACACGGATTCGTCGTCGGTCACATCACTCCTGAAGCTTTTTCAGGTGGTTTGCTGGCATTCGTTGAGGATAATGACACCGTTGAACTGGATGCTGTAAAAAATACCATCACGTTGAAAGTTTCAGATGAAGTGATTGCAAAAAGAAAAGCCAACTGGAAGCAACCAGCACTGAAAGCAACAAAAGGTCTTTTATACAAATATGCAGTATCAGTGAAGTCGGCAGCAGAAGGTTGTGTAACGGACGAAGCCTAATTAATTGAAAATTGAAAGTTGAAAGTTGAAAATGAGTTGTACTAACAACTATCAACTAACAACCAACAACTAAAATAAAAATCATGACAAACGCAACTACATTAGAAGCAAAAACGCCCAAAGCAATTCCCCATTCATCTGGCAAGCAGGTGGATGAGGTAACAGGTTCACAGGCGGTGTTGGAAGCTTTTATTGCTGAAGGCGTGGACACTATATTTGGTTACCCCGGTGGTGCCATAATGCCTATCTACGATGCACTTTACGATTATCACGATCGTTTAAAACATATACTTGTTCGCCATGAACAAGGCGGTATTCACGCTGCCCAGGGCTATGCAAGAACATCAGGACGCACAGGTGTCGTATTTGCTACCAGCGGCCCGGGCGCTACCAACCTTGTAACAGGCCTTGCAGATGCTATGATCGACAGCACTCCGCTTGTTTGCATCACCGGCCAGGTGTTTGCTCACCTGCTGGGTACAGATGCGTTCCAGGAAACAGATGTGGTGAACATCACAACACCTGTTACCAAATGGAACTACCAGGTGACTGATGCTACCGAAATTCCTTCTGTGTTGGCGAAAGCCTTCTACATCGCGGGAAGCGGAAGGCCCGGTCCGGTGTTGATCGACATTACTAAAAATGCACAGCTGCAAAAGTTTGCTTACCAGGGTTACACACCTTGCAAACATATCCGCAGCTATCGTCCAAAACCAATCGTTCGTAAAGAATATGTCGAAGAAGCCGCGAAACTGATCAATGCTGCTGAGAAACCTTTCATCCTGTTTGGACAGGGCGTTATTCTTGGAAAAGCAGAAAAAGAATTCAAAGCTTTCATTGAAAAAACAGGCATTCCTTCTGCATGGACAGTACTTGGTTTAAGTGCATTGCCTACTGATCACCCGCTGAACGTTGGTATGCTGGGCATGCATGGCAACTACGGTCCTAATGTTTTGACAAACGAGTGCGATGTATTGATCGCAATTGGTATGCGTTTCGATGACCGCGTTACCGGACGTTTGGATAAATATGCAAAACAGGCCAAAGTAATTCACCTCGACATCGATCCTTCCGAAATAGATAAGAACGTAAAATCTACTGTTCCTCTTTGGGGCGATTGTAAAGAAACGTTGCCAATGCTTACTCAACTTGTTGAGAAGAAAGAGCACAAAGAATGGCTGGCAAAATTCAACGAATACACGAGACAGGAAGTTGAAGCTGTTATACATGATGAGCTGAACCCAACATCAGAGATCCTGACAATGGGTGAGGTTATCAAAACAGTAAATGAATTGACAAATGGTGACGCAGTTATAGTAACGGATGTTGGCCAGCACCAGATGGTGGCTTGCCGTTATGCAAAATTCAATCAATCGAAAAGCAATGTAACCTCTGGTGGTTTGGGTACAATGGGCTTTGCCTTGCCGGCAGCGATCGGTGCAAAGTTCGGCGCTCCCGAAAGAACTGTAGTAGCGGTAATTGGTGACGGTGGTTTCCAAATGACATTACAGGAACTTGGCACTATTATGCAAAGCGAAGTGAACGTTAAGATTCTTATTCTTAACAACCGATTCCTTGGCATGGTGCGCCAGTGGCAGCAATTGTTCCATGATAAACGCTACTCTTTTGTGGATATCCAAAGCCCGGACTTTGTAATGTTGGCCAAATCTTATGGTATTGCAGGAAAATCAATCGATCAGAGAACTGATTTGAAAACTGCCGTAACAGAAATGATCAACCACAATGGTTCCTTCCTGCTGGAAGTAATGGTAGGAAAGGAAAACAACGTTTTCCCAATGGTACCACAAGGTTGCAGCGTAAGCGAGATAAGACTGAAATAAATTCAAAAATCAAAATTAAAAATTCAAAAAAAGTGAATATCGCGAGTCAAAAGAAACATGCATACTCGGCAATCATTTTTGACTTTTGACTTTTGAATTTTGACTTAAATCATTAGCCATGTCAACAAAACAAGAATTCACAATAACGGTATATACAGAGAACCAGATCGGTTTATTAAATCGTATTGCGATCATGTTCTCCAGACGTAAAATAAATATTGAAAGCCTGAACACCTCTCCTTCTGAAGTGGACAGTGTTCACCGCTTCACCATCGTGATCAATGAATTTGAAGAAGTAGTAAAAAAACTGGTTCGTCAAATCGAGAAACAGGTAGAAGTGTTAAAAGCATACTACAACACGGAAGACGAGATCGTGTGGCAGGAAATGGCTTTGTACAAAGTGCCTACTGATATAATTGCTGAAAAAGTAAAAGTGGAAAGACTGTTACATCAATATGGTGCAAGAGCAGTTGTGATCCGCAAAGATTACACAGTGTTCGAAACGACCGGCCATCGTGAAGAGTTAGAAGGCCTTATAAAAGCGCTGGAACCATATGGACTGATTGAATTCGTTCGCAGTGCAAGAATTGCGATCATCAAGGCCAGCAAAGGTTTCCACGAAAAATTAAAAGAATTCGAAGAACACGAGCCCGGCGAAGAAGTGATCGAGAATGAGTTTTTGGATAAGCAGGATGAAGTGTTTACTATGTAAACGGGTGGCCGGTAGCCAGTAGCAGGTGGCCGGTACTTTATGTGTTATAGATCTTTTAAAAAGCAAGCTTAACATTAATAAAGAAACTCAGAATGTAAACTACCGGCAACTGGTCACCGGCTACCGGCAACTAACAACTAAAATGCAATACGCTTTAAAATACATCAGAAGAATCAACGAAAATTTCATCGAGCTAATGAGCGATCTTACCATCGAGCAACTCAATGAAATACCGGAAGGCTATAACAACAATATCATTTGGAATTTCGGGCACATTGTGAATACAACACCAGCGTTGTGCTATTTGCGCACCGGTGTTGACACCACGTTCCAGGTTCCGCTTTTGACGAAATACAACAGGGGTACAAAACCAGGTGAATTCGTAACGAAAGAAGAATTTGAAGAATTAAAAGGTCTTGCATTTTCATATTTGGATAAAATCGAAAAAGATTACGCGAACGGCGTGTTTAACAAAATCACTCCATTTGCAACGATCACCTTCAAGTATGAAATGGAAACAATGGATGAGTTGCTCACTTGTATCACAGCGCATGTGAGTCTGCATTTAGGTGTGGCCAATGCGATGAAAAAATTGGTGAGACAAAAAGCACTAACAACTAATAACTAACAACGAACAACTTTGTTCAAATCATAAATCTCACATAAAACACAAATAAACAATCATGGCTAAATTAAATTTTGGCGGCGTTGAAGAAAACGTAGTAACAAGGGAAGAGTTCCCACTTGCCAAAGCACAGGAAGTTTTGAAAAATGAAACGGTAGCAGTTATCGGCTACGGCGTACAAGGTCCTGGTCAGGCTCTTAACCAAAAAGACAACGGTATCAACGTAATCGTTGGTCAGCGTAAGAACTCTAAAACATGGGATAAAGCGATCGCTGATGGCTTCGTACCAGGTGAAACTTTGTTCGAAATCGAAGAAGCTTTGCAACGCGGTACCATCATTTGTTACCTGCTTAGCGATGCTGCTCAAATTGCATTGTGGCCAACAGTTCAAAAACATTTAACTCCGGGTAAAGCATTATACTTCTCTCACGGTTTCGGTATCACTTTCAACGAGCAAACTGGCATCGTTCCTCCAAAAGATGTGGACGTATTCTTAGTAGCTCCAAAAGGTTCTGGTACTTCACTTCGCAGAATGTTCCTGCAAGGTCGTGGTTTGAATAGCAGCTACGCTATCTTCCAGGATGCAACTGGTAAAGCAAAAGAAAGAGTAATCGCTCTTGGTATCGCTGTAGGTAGCGGTTACCTGTTTGAAACAGATTTCAGAAAAGAAGTGTATAGCGACCTTACAGGTGAGCGTGGTACTTTGATGGGTGCTATTCAGGGTATTTTCGCTGCACAATATCAAGTGTTGCGTGACAAAGGACACACTCCTTCTGAAGCATTCAACGAGACTGTTGAAGAATTGACTCAGTCACTTATGCCGTTGGTTGCAGAGAACGGTATGGACTGGATGTATGCAAACTGCTCTACTACAGCTCAACGTGGTGCGTTGGATTGGTGGAAAAAATTCCGCGATGCAACAGCTCCTGTTTTCAGAGATTTGTATGAAAGCGTTGCTACAGGTCAAGAATCTCAGCGTTCTATCGACAGCAACAGCCAAGCTGATTACCGTGAAAAACTGGATGCCGAATTGAAAGAACTTCGCGAAAGTGAAATGTGGCAAGCGGGAAAAACTGTACGCAGTCTGCGCCCTGAAAATCAGAAGTAATACATTGGCACACGGATGACACAGATTTGACTGATGACCACGGATTTTATGTACTGAGCATAGTTAACTGAAATAATCAGTGAAAATCAGTCCAATCAGTGTCATCTGCGTGCTAAAAAATCAAAAAATGAACACAGATACACATACCAAGCCAACGCTCAATTTCCACGATGCTGCGTTCAGGTTAAGAAAGGTGGTTACCAAAACACCACTAATGTTGAACGCTAACCTGTCGCGCCGATACAATGCGAATATTTACCTCAAACGTGAGGATCTTCAAATTGTACGTTCCTACAAAATTCGTGGCGCTTACAACATGATGAGCCAGCTTCCGCAGGATCAACTGGAGAAAGGCGTTACTACAGCGAGTGCGGGCAATCATGCGCAGGGCTTTGCTTTTAGCTGTAAAAAGCTAAACATCAAAGGTGTTGTGTTCATGCCTATTGTTACTCCCAAACAAAAAGTGAATCAAACGAAAATGTTTGGCGAAGACAATATTGAGATCAAACTAATCGGCGACACATTCGACGATTGTGCAGCTGCTGCAAAAAAATATACAGAAGAAAACGGCATGACCTTCATCCCCCCTTTTGATGATTATCGCATCATCGAAGGCCAGGGAACAGTTGCCGTAGAAGTGCTGGAAGATCTTTCCAATGTTGATTATGTGTTCGTGCCCATAGGTGGTGGTGGATGTGCATCAGGCATCGGCACTTACTTCAAAACTTTTTCACCCCAAACAAAAATTATTGGACTCGAACCGGAAGGTGCACCTTCCATGCTGGAAGCTTTAAAAGCCGGTCACCCCGTTACGCTCAGCGACATTGATCGTTTTGTGGACGGCGCTGCGGTAAAACGCGTAGGTGATCTAACGTTCCAAATTTGTAAAGAAGTATTGGATGATATGCATTTGGTTCCGGAAGGAAAAATATGCACAACAATCCTTAAATTGTATAACGAAGATGCAATTGTTGCAGAACCGGCAGGTGCTTTGTCAATCGCGGCGCTTGATGATTATGCAGAACAGATCAAAGGCAAGAACGTTGTATGTATCGTAAGCGGCAGCAATAATGATATTGACCGCATGCCGGAGATCAAAGAACGCTCTTTACAATACGAAGGCCTGAAACATTATTTCCTTATCCGCTTCGTACAAAAACCAGGTGCATTGCGCGAGTTCCTGAACAAAGTATTGGGACCAACGGATGACATCACCCGCTTTGAGTACATGCAAAAAACAAACAAGGAAAGTGGACCGGCTCTTGTGGGTATAGAGTTACAGAAAAAAGAAGACTACAACTCTCTGCTTGAACGCATGAAAGAATGTAAGATCGACTTTACAGAATTGAACAAACACGATACACTGTTTGGTTATTTAGTGTAACGTTCAACATATTCGACGCGTGGTACATATAAGCTTTTCAGAAATGGAAGGCTTTTTTTATTTCACGAAGTTGTTTCTCGCGGCGGCCGCAACGGAGCAGCGACGCAGACATTTGTTATGCGATCACCCAGAAATAATACAATGCCCCCCAAACGAGTAAAAAGAAAATAATGATGCCCAGGTCGCCTTTTACATCCCTCCAGGCTTTTTTCTTGATGAGCATTTGATAAACGAGAAAGAATGGCAAGGCCAAAATGGCGAATCCGTAGCGAAAAAAGAAATACATATCCAAAGGGTTTAGGTTGGACAAATGTAAGGGAACTCAATGGCTACTGCAACGCCCAGCTGTCGCGGTTCGTGTCTTCACGAACCCGCAATGAGAATTTTTCCGGTGGAACGGTGGTTGTGACTCGTCAGAAAAGACCGCTTGTCATCCCGACGAAGGAGGGATCTGCGTGATTTTCCACGTATAGTGTTCGTTAGCGATAAACCCAGATCCATCCTTCGTCGGGATGACAAGAGACAGCTTTTAATTCTTCAAACAGTGCACTAAGCCACGTTCAATCCTAATTCCTAACTTCTAATTCCTAATTCCTCCCTACAGCTCCGAATATTCCGCCGGCCTCAAAAAAATAATCTCCGCCTTCGAAACATTGTTCTTGTACTCATCCATTGCAAACAACTTCTTCACAGCTGGCTCATCGCTAAAAGCTTTCCAGTGTTCATCGCGATTCTTCCTGTTTTCGTAAGTTGTCAGGTACATAAGGTTGGGCATATGACTTCCGACGATGACTTCTGCATAAAACACACTATTAAAACCAAGCCTCGAAAAAATATCAATCTCGCCGCCCTGGTTAAACATCTTCACTTTGTTCCTGTATAGCTTTTCAGTCGGGCTTTCATAACTTCTTAGTTCATACAGTCTTTCACTTTTAGGCGATTGCAAGCCGGAAGCTGTTAGTTTGGGCGCGAGCTCGAATGCATACAGCAAAATACTTTCAGTACGAGTGTACGGCGCTTTGTTGTAAGCGGCGTTTAAGTATGCACTTCCATTTTGCAGGTAATCCTTGTCTGCATTCAACTTCTTGTCCATCGATGTAAATTCTTCCAATGACTTGAATGGCGTCAAAACATAGATGACCTTTTCGACCGCCGTATCGTTTGCCACTGCCTTAAAAACGCCAACCATTTTTATCCCCAATCTATGAACGGCCGGAATATAAGCCTGGCTAAAGTAAGCGTCCAAAGTCTTTTCCTGAACGGAATCTTTATAACGATACACTTTCAACTCATAATACTCCCTTTTTGTTTTTTGCGAAAAAGAAAGGTTGCTGATGATCGTTAGTGCAAGTAAATAAAGGAGATGTCGCATCGGGTAAATTTTGTTTAAGATAAAAGAGAATTTGGCAAATAGGAAAAATACTTCTTTTATATCAAGTACTTGCCCCCAACCAACTTATTGTTCAATCCCTTATTTTCGCGGCCGGAATCCCTGAACGCCTGCGGGCACTTTATGAAAAACTATTTTTAAACAATCAATTTGTAACTATGAAAAAGACTTTGCTCTTTGTTCTTTTTATTGCTGCAAAACAATGCATCTTCGCTCAAAAAGTTGACCTTGGCTTTAAGATCCACCCATTAGTTGGCTGGTTCAACGGAACGGAAGGAATTGCAACTGCGGGTGGTCCGCGCATCGGTTACTCCTATGGCGTTATGGGCGATTTTTATATTAGCGACAACTATGCTTTCGCAACCGAACTCGCTATTACAAATATCTGCGGCAAATTGGATTATTTAGGCAGTAAAGAGAACCAGTTAAAAATGCGTCTTTCTTATGTGGACCTTCCCATTTCATTAAAGCTGAAAACAAATAAATCCTCTTCTAACCCATTCAGGTACTACGGACAGTTTGGTTTTATGCCAAGCTTTAAAATAGGAGGCAAGATAAAAAATGACGCGGGTGACCAAACAAGCATTTCAAGTGATTTACAGCCTGTAAAAGCAAGCCTGCTGATCGGTGGTGGTACAGAGTATACTTTGCAGGACAACACACGCCTGTTACTCGGCATCACTTATAATAGCGGCCTTAGCAATGTGTTTAAAAAGTCAGAAGATTTCTCTTCTAAAATATCTTACATCGCATTGAATGTCGGTATATTCTTCTAACCGGTTTAAATATATTATTTTCGAAACCCTGCTTTGGCGGGGTTTTTTATTTGATTAAATTGAAAAAAATAATGCGCTTAAACTTTGCGTATTGTTGTCCACATAATAAAATGGACAGGTATTTACAAGATGCATTTTTGACTTTGTATTAAAGTGTATCTTCATTAAACAAAAAAGTTCACTAACATCCCTATATCATGGCAACGATAATTACTGGTACCGGCAGTTATATTCCCTCAATAACTAAGTACAATAAAGAATTTGCGATAAACAATTTCTATACGGAGAACCAGGAGGCACTTAAACAGGACAACCTGGAAATTATTGAAAAGTTCGAAAAAATAACCGGCATTGAAGAGCGGCGATATGCACCTGTAAATGTAACGGCATCAAGCATGGCTTCCAGTGCTGCTTTACTTGCCATACAGGATGCAGGTATCGATCCGGAAACCATTGATCAGATCATTGTTGCCCATAATTTTGGAGATGTAATAAAGCATACCATTCAAACAGATGCTGTGCCCTCACTTGCTTCGAGGGTAAAGCATACACTTGGTATAAAAAACCCGGCCTGCATTCCCTACGATATTTTATTTGGATGCCCCGGCTGGGTGCAGGCGCTCATACAGGCTCATGCATTCATGCAGGCTGGAGTGGCAAAAAGGTGCCTTGTAATAGGAACAGAAACCCTGAGCCGCGTAATAGATTCACACGATAGAGATAGCATGATATTTAGTGATGGTGCGGGAGCCTGTATACTCGAATTAAAGGATGATGGAGGAAAACAACAAGGCATTATTGGCGCCAGCGCAAGGTCGTACGCCATTGACGAACTTAACTATATATACCTTGGCAAATCATATTTTCCGGAGGCTGATAGCCGCATTCGTTACATAAAAATGCAAGGGCGCAAGGTGTATGAATTTGCCTTGAAATTTGTACCGGATGCAATAAAGACCTGTCTTGAAACCAGCAATGTTGACATAGCAGACGTGAAGAAGATCTTTATTCATCAGGCAAATGAAAAGATGGATGAAGCGATCATCACAGCATTGTACAAACTTTATGGAATTAACAACGCTCCGCTGGATGTAATGCCAATGAACATCAAAGAACTTGGCAACAGCTCAGTAGCCACCATACCTACATTGTTTGACATGGTGCTCAAATCCAATGTTGCCGGACATTCGGTGGCATCAGGAGACATTATTGTTTTCGCATCAGTAGGTGCCGGAATGAATATCAATGCCATTTGCTACAAAATGCCATAGTTAACAATCACTAATTGTTATTCGAAACATACACCAATGGACAAAGATCTTATCGTTCAAACCATCGTCAACCTATTCAACGGCGCAGATAAACATGACTGGGAAATAGTAAAAAACAGTTTCTGTGAAAATGTATTGCTCGATTATTCATCTCTAAGCGGACAACCGGCTTCTACCCTTTCTTCAACGGATATAATAACTTCCTGGAAAAGCTTTCTACCGAAGTTTATGTTCACACTTCACATGCTTTCCAACTTTGAGGTTGGTATCCAGGGCAACAAAGCCACTGCTTTCTGTAAAGGGCAGGCGGTACATCATTTACCAAATGCAGAAGGTGGCGACCTGTGGACGGTATTTGGCACATATGATTTCGCATTAGACAACCATGGAGGCAATTGGCACGTTTCTTCTATGAAGTTGAATCTGCTTTACCAGGACGGCAACAAACAACTTCCTGTTTTGGCTATGGCAAATTGATGATTAAAAGCATCAATGTCTTTGTGGTTAAGCAATTCGGGTGCTGCCATATTTATGTCCTACGGACAATTTTGTGATTGTTGTTGCATTTCTATTAATATTAATGCCCTACGGGCAATAACGTTTCCCGTAGGGAAAAAATATTAATAGAAATAAAAGTAGATACCGAAAAATGCCCGTAGGGCATTAACATGTCACCATTTTTAAAAACCGTAAAATGAAATTACTCGGACTAATCGGCGGGATAAGCTGGGTTTCAACAGTTGACTATTACAAACTCATTAATGAAGGTATCAATAAAGAGCTCGGCGATCTTAATTTTGCCGAGTGCATGATCTATTCCTTCAACTATGAAGACATTAAACGCAACAACGAAGCGAACGACTGGGACCGAACTTTCGCCATGCTTTCAAAGGCTGCGGAACATTTGAAGAACGGCGGCGCATCGGCTATATTGCTTTGCGCAAGCACCATGCATATGATTGCTGATAAATTGCAGGAGCACATTCAACTACCGGTGATTCACATTGGCGAGGTAACTGCGGACGCCATTCAAAAGCAAAACATAAAGAAAGTGGGTTTGCTGGGAACAAAATTCACGATGGAGCGCGACTTCTTTACATCAAAGCTTGCAGCCGCGAATATTCAAGCCATTATTCCGGATAGTGAAGACAGAGACTTCATTCACCACAGTATTTTTTATGAGTTGGGAAAAAATATATTCCTGCCGGAAACAAAACAACGCTATCTCCGTATCATCAGCAAACTCATCGAAAATGGGGCTGAAGGTATTATTTTAGGTTGCACAGAAATTCCATTGCTGGTCACTCAAAACGATGTTTCGGTGCCGGTTTTCAACACCACGCTTATTCACGCAGAAGCAGCTGTTCAATTTGCACTCGATAAATAATTTTTATGCAAAAAATATTCACCTTACTGGTATGCAGCATTTTGATTATTTCCTGTAAAGGGCAATTAAAACAATTGGATGTTGGAGACACCATTCCCATGTTTTCATTGAAAAATCAAAATGATAGTTTGTTCAATGTAGCAGACTACATTGGCAAGAAAAAGATGGTCATTTATTTTTATCCAAAAGATGAAAGCCCGGTTTGCACAAAAGAGGCCTGTTCATTTCGCGACAGCTATACTGCTTTTACAAACGCCGGGGCGATTGTTGTGGGCATCAATTCGGGCAGCGTAAAAAGTCACCACGACTTCATTACGAATCATCAATTGCCTTTTACACTCCTGAGCGATCCGGATAACAAGGTTTTGAAGATGTTTGGTGTAAAGGGAAAATTCTTCCTCACGGGCCGCAAAACATTCGTTGTTGATCTCACAGGAAAAATCGTCTATACCTTCGACTCATTCAGCAACGGCAGCGCACATTCGGAAAAGACTTTAGGATTCCTTCAAGGTGAGACCAAGATTCAACACTAAGGCACTAAGCAAACACTAAGCCTCACTAAGGATTGCCTAAAGTTCAGGCTCTCTTAGTGAAACTTAGTGTCCTTAGTGACTTAGTGGTAATGAAACAGACTGATAATCCTGGTGCACGATTTTTCTCGGTAAGATGCACTCTAGAAACATCGTACACCGTACATCGCACTTCGTACATCCCCCTAACCCTCATCACATTACACACAATTTACATATCTCGTAAATCTCCCAAGCGGATTTTACTGAAACCCACCCGCCAACGCATTCGCTTTTTACGCGTTTTTTCACTAAATTGAAATAAGATCAAAATCAGCCCGAAAAAGTCATTTCTGAAAAATATCCAAATAATTCACAAAAAAATAAATTTAAAATAATGATATGCTCGATAAAATATTGCATATCTAACAATTTAGTGAAATAAGTGAATTATATTTGTAGTCTGCCAATGAAATAATGCTTGTCCTAATGCACAAGTAACCAAACTAACGGATTGCAACAAAACTGTTGTGGTAATAATTCTCTTAACAAAAACTATTGCGCTGCTATGGCAAGTAACGTTGGATTGTATTCTCCCGAATTTGAGCGTGATGCGTGCGGGATCGGGTTCGTCGCCAATATAAAAGGCAACAAGAACCATCAGGTCGTTTCGGATGCATTAACCATCCTGGAAAACATGGAACACCGCGGGGCCTGCGGTTGCGAAAGCAACACCGGCGATGGAGCGGGTATCCTCATCCAGATTCCTCACGAATTCTTCTTTGAAGAGTGTATTAAACTTGGTGTGCACCTCCCTGCTTATGGCAGATACGGTGTTGGCGCCATCTATTTTCCAAAGGAAATTAAACTGCGTGAAGAATGTCGTGATATTTTCATTCGCAGTGCTGAAAAGCTCGGCCTTGAAATTATTACCTGGAGAAAAGTGCCGGTTAATCCTGATGACATCGGACCTACGGCATTGTCTGTAGAACCTGAAATGGAACATGTGTTCATCGCATGCCCGGATCACATCAGCAATCCTGAAGATTTCGAACGTAAGTTATTTGTGCTGCGCAATTATGCACAACACACCATCAATAGTACAGTTAAAAAAGATGCTATCGGTTTCTACGTAGCCTCTCTTTCTTATAAAACATTGGTGTACAAAGGCCAGCTTACCAGCGGCCAGGTGCGCCATTACTTCCCTGATCTAAGCAACAAAAGTGTAGTAAGTGCTTTCGGCCTTGTACACTCCCGTTTTGCTACCAACACGTTCCCATCCTGGAAACTGGCACAACCTTTCCGTTATGTGGCACACAATGGTGAGATCAACACACTTCAGGGTAACCTCAACTGGCTCAAAACAAGCGAAAAAGGGTTCACATCTCCTTACTTCTCCAAAGAAGAAATGGAAATGCTGTTACCACTTGTTACAGATGGTCAGTCTGACTCAGCCTGCCTTGACAACATGATCGAATTGCTTACACTTTGCGGCCGTTCACTGCCTCACGTAATGATGATGCTGGTGCCGGAAGCATGGGATGGCAATGAGGAAATGGACCCAATCAAAAAAGCATTCTACGAATACCACTCTGCAATGATGGAACCATGGGATGGCCCGGCGTCCCTGTCATTCACAGACGGAAGGATCATTGGTGCTACGCTTGACAGAAATGGCCTTCGCCCTTCCCGTTATTGCGTTACTACAGATGACCGCGTAATCATGGCATCTGAAACAGGTGCATTGCCTGTGGACCAGCGCCTGGTGAAAGAAAAAGGTCGCTTGCAGCCCGGTAAAATGTTCGTAGTAGATATGGAGCAGGGCCGCATCATTAGCGATGACGAGCTGAAAGCTAATATCTGCGGACAAAAACCTTACGGCGAATGGTTGAACAAATACAAGATTCGTTTGGAAGAATTGCCTGAACCTCGCGTAATGTTCACTCACCTTGAAAGCGAGCAGGTTTTCAAATATCAAAAAGCATTTGGTTACTCAACAGAAGATCTCGAAACCATCATCGCTCCAATGGCTCTTGATGGTAAAGAACCAATCGGTTCTATGGGAACGGACGCGCCTCTGGCGGTGTTGAGTGATCAGCCACAACATATCACCAGTTACTTCAAACAACTTTTCGCGCAGGTAACCAATCCGCCAATCGATCCAATCCGCGAGCGTTTGGTAATGTCACTTGCAACATTTGTTGGTAACAACGGAAATCTTCTTGTAGAAGATCCGCTTGCTTGTCATAGTGTAGCTCTCAAACAGCCTGTACTTAATAACCATGAGCTGGAGCAGATCAGAAGTATTGATACAGGCATTTACCAGGCTAAAACTTTGCAGTGCTATTTCCGCGCCGATGGCAAACCGGGTTCATTGCAAAAAGGCCTTGACCGTCTTTGCCGTTATGCAGTAGATGCTGCAGAAGATGGTTTCGAAGTATTGATTCTTTCCGACAGAGCGATCGATTCAGATCACGCTGCCATTCCTTCATTGCTTGCAACTGCAGCAGTGCACCACCACCTCATCCGCAAAGGATACCGTGGCCGTGTAGGCTTGGTAGTAGAAGCAGGAGACGTGTGGGAAGTGCATCACTTCGCATGTTTAATTGGTTTCGGTGCCACGGCCATTAACCCTTATCTTGCTATTTCCTCTATCAGGGACATGAAGCTGAGCGGTAAAATGCAAACGGACCTGGAGGTAGATTACCTGAAGAAGAATTACGTAAAAGCCGTGAACGACGGGCTTTTGAAAGTGTTCTCTAAAATGGGTATCTCTACTTTGCAATCTTACCAGGGTGCTCAGATCTTCGAGATCATTGGTATCAACAAAGCGGTAGTGGATAAATATTTCACCGGTGCTACATCCCGCATTGAGGGTATGGGCCTTGATGAAATTGCCCGCGAAACTTTGACCAAACACAAATACGCTTTCAGCAAAAAAGAAACACCGGTTGACAGATTATCTGTAGGTGGTGTTTACCAATGGAAGCGTAAAGGCGAGTTCCACTTGTTCAACCCGACCACTATTCACTTGCTGCAACACTCTACTCGCATGAACGATTACAACACGTTCAAGAAGTATTCAAAAGCAGTAAATGAGCAGGGCGAGAAAGCGGCTACATTAAGAAGTCTTTTCCAATTCAAACATCTCCGTCCTTCTATTTCAATTGATGAAGTAGAACCGGCAGAAAAAATATACAAACGCTTCGCAACAGGTGCCATGAGCTTCGGTTCTATTTCCTGGGAAGCGCACACAACACTTGCTGTTGCAATGAACCGCCTCGGTGGCCGTAGCAATACAGGTGAGGGTGGTGAAGATGAAAGACGCTATGATAAAATGTCTAACGGCGATTCTATGCGTTCTTCCATCAAGCAGGTTGCCTCTGCGCGTTTCGGTGTAACGAGCTTATACCTTACCGAAGCAGATGAACTGCAGATTAAAATGGCGCAGGGTGCAAAACCAGGTGAAGGCGGACAGTTACCAGGCCACAAGGTTGACGACTGGATCGGTAAAACACGTCACTCCACACCGGGCGTAGGTCTGATCTCTCCTCCTCCGCACCACGACATTTATTCAATTGAAGATTTGGCTCAATTAATATTCGATCTTAAAAATGCCAACCGTGCCGCACGTATCAGCGTGAAGCTGGTATCTAAAGCCGGTGTTGGTACCATTGCTGCGGGTGTTGCAAAAGCAAAAGCAGACGTGGTCTTGATCGCAGGTTATGATGGTGGTACAGGTGCATCTCCATTGAGTTCTATCAAACACGCAGGTTTGCCTTGGGAACTTGGCCTTGCAGAAGCACAGCAAACTTTGTTGAAAAACAGGTTGCGCAGTCGCGTGGTGTTGCAGGCTGACGGACAAATGAAAACAGGTCGTGACATAGCCATGGCGGCATTGTTAGGTGCTGAAGAATGGGGTGTTGCAACTGCTGCTCTTGTAGTAGAAGGTTGTATCATGATGCGTAAATGTCACCTGAACACTTGTCCAGTTGGTGTTGCTACACAAGATCCTGAGTTGAGAAAAAGATTTACAGGCGACGCTGATCACGTAGTGAACTTCTTCAAATTCCTTACACAGGAATTGAGAGAGATCATGGCAGATCTGGGTTTCAGAACTGTAGAGGAAATGATCGGCCAGGTGGAACATCTTGAAGTGAGAGACAACATCGACCACTGGAAATACAGCAAGCTGAACCTCGCTCCTATCTTGTACAAAGAGCCAACTGCAGAATTCACCGGCATGTACAACATGGAAGAGCAGGATCACCTGATGCAAAACATCCTAGACTGGAAATTGCTCGAAGCAGCTAAACCTGCATTGGAGAAAAAAGAAAAAGTAAAAGCTTCTTTCGACATCATCAATACAGACAGAACTACAGGTACTGTACTTTCTAACGAAATAACTAAAATATACAGAGCGGCTGGTTTGCCGGAAGATACCGTTCACTTCAAACTTACCGGAACTGCCGGACAAAGCTTTGGAGCATTCAACACAAACGGTGTTACACTGGAACTGGAAGGTGACGCGAATGACTACTTCGGTAAAGGTCTTAGCGGAGCCAAGCTGATAGTTTATCCTTCAAAACAGGCGAGCTTTGTTCCTGAAGAAAATATTTTGATTGGTAACGTTGCTTTCTATGGCGCTACATCCGGAAAATCTTACATCCGTGGTAAAGCAGGTGAAAGATTTGCGGTTCGTAACTCAGGCGCACAGGCTGTTGTAGAAGGCGTAGGCGATCACGGTTGTGAGTACATGACCGGTGGTACCATAGTAATTCTCGGCAGCACCGGAAGAAACTTTGCTGCGGGCATGAGTGGTGGTATCGCTTACGTGTACGATGTAAAAGGAACATTCCCTGGTAACTGCAACATGGAAATGATCGACCTTGATCCGGTTGGTCACGAAGATGTTGAAGGTTTGAGGAAAATGATCCAGGACCATTACGACTACACAGGCAGCACCGTTGCAAAATTTGTACTGGACGATTTCGACAACCAGTTACAACATTTTGTAAAAGTATTCCCGAAAGATTACAAGAAAGCCTTGAAGGAATCAAAAGGTGTAAAACAGAAAGTGTAACGAGGAAATTCACCACTAAGACACTGAGAACACTAAGCTTCACTAAGAAGTTTTCTAAGTGTAACTAAGTGCCCTCAGTGCCTTAGTGGTAAAATCAGAGATCGAAGATCTCCCTGTCAAACAACTATCAACTAACAACCAACAACTATAAAAAGATGGGCAAACCAACAGGCTTTTTAGAGTTCACAAGAGAGTTGCCGAGCAAACGCCCGGTAACAGAGCGTAAAAAAGATTACAACGAATTCGTAAACAGATATTCCGATACACAGCTCAATCAACAGAGCGCAAGATGTATGAACTGCGGCGTTCCGTTTTGTCACAGTGGTTGTCCTTTAGGAAACGTAATTCCTGAGTTCAACGATGCTATCTACAGAAAAGAATGGAAGGAAGCATACGACATTTTAACATCAACAAATAACTTCCCTGAATTTACAGGTCGCATCTGCCCTGCTCCTTGTGAGCATGCGTGCGTGTTAGGCATCAATCAACCCGCCGTTGCAATTGAAGAAATTGAAAGGCACATCATCGAGATCGCTTTCGATAAAGGCTTTGTGCAACCACGTACACCAAATGTTCGCACTGGTAAAAAGGTAGCGGTAATTGGCTCAGGTCCTGCAGGTCTTGCAGCTGCGGCGCAGTTAAACTATGCAGGCCACTCTGTAACAGTTTTTGAAAGAGATGACGCAGCGGGCGGTTTGCTTCGCTATGGCATTCCTGATTTCAAACTGGAAAAATGGGTGATCGACAGAAGAATCAAAGTAATGGAAGATGAGGGCGTTTCTTTTAAATACAATGCCAATGTAGGCGTTAATGTAAAAGTAGACGACATCTTAAGAGAATACCATGCGATCGTATTGACCGGCGGTTCTACTGTTCCAAGAGATTTGAAAATCCCCGGACGTGAGTTGAACGGAGTTCATTACGCAATGGACTTTCTGAAACAACAAAACAAACGCAATGCTGCAAAAGATCCTTTGGCTAATGCAGCAATTGAAAGCAATATATTGTCTGAGCATGTGTTTGCAACAGATAAGAATGTGGTAGTGATCGGTGGTGGTGATACCGGTAGTGACTGCGTGGGAACTTCAAACCGTCATGGCGCGAAATCCATCACACAGTTTGAACTGATGCCAAAACCATCTTCTTCACGTACGCCATTTATGCCCTGGCCAACATACCCGATGATCCTGAAAACGTCTACTTCTCACGAAGAAGGTGCTGACAGAGACTGGGCAATTGGCACCAAAGAATTCATTGGTGACGGCAAGGGCAACCTGAAAGGCTTGAAAACAGTAAAACTTGAGTGGAAGTTTACAGAAGATGGCCGTCCTGCACAGTTTGTAGAAGTACCCGGCAGCGAAAAAGAAATTCCTTGCGAATTGGCTTTGTTAGCGATGGGCTTTGTACATCCGCAACACGTAGGTATGCTGAAAGAACTGGGCATTAATCTTGACGAAAGAGGAAATGTTCAGGCTTCTGAAAAAGCTTACCAAACAAATATTCAAAAAGTATTCACGGCCGGCGATATGCGCCGTGGTCAGTCCTTGGTAGTGTGGGCCATCAGCGAAGGAAGAGAATGCGCCCGCAAAGTAGACGAGTTCCTTATGGGCTTCTCTCTGCTTGAAAGCAAGGACATGAATCTCGAACTGGCTCTCTAATTATTGCTTGATTTTTTCTCAACTTATCTGCCATATGTATGCCCTCTCGGGAAGTTTCCCGGGAGGCTTTTTTTTGCGGATAACTGAGGGTCTGAGCGAAAGAGCGAAAATTTCTCTTAAACCATTCAATAGTTCAATGATTCAATTATTTACTTTTGGTTCATGTTTTATAGGAGAAAAGTTCTATTGGCCCTTTTGCAACAATTTGATGGACAACTGGAAAAAATACGTTTACAAAAACTATTATTTCTTTTCTGTCAACGGCAAACTAAAGCTGAATATGACTTTATACCTTATAAATATGGTTGTTATTCCTACTCTGCTAATGCGGACCTGACTACAATGGTGAAAAAAGGAATGATATCGGAAGACCAAAACAGTTTCATTTGCCAAGAATCAACCAACTACCTAAAAGAATTAAAAGAGAACGACAGAATTCATTTAACTGAGGTTAAGAAACGTTATAAAGAATTAGATGGTACTGCTTTAATGAAGTACACTTACATTCACTATCCATTCTTTGCGACTAACAGTGTGAAAGCAAAAGAGATGCTAACTGATGCTGAATTTCAAAAGGTGGACAAGAGTAGGCCATCAAGCGAAGAAGTCACCCTATTTACCATTGGGTACGAGGGCATTTCTTTGGAAAAATATTTAACACGCCTGATAAAAAATAATGTCAGGGTTTTGGTGGATGTTCGAAACAATCCTCAAAGCATGAAGTATGGTTTTTCAAAAAATCAGCTGTCGAAATACTGCGAGAGCCTGGGCATTAACTATATTCACTTTCCGGAAGTAGGAATCCAATCTGACCAACGACAGGAACTTAAAGATCAAAAAGACTATGACCGGCTTTTTGACGAGTACAAATCCAAAAACCTAACCAACACCCAATCGACCCAAGTTGCTATTTTAAATTTACTTATCGAACATAGAAGAATAGCCTTAACCTGTTTTGAAGCCAATATTTGCCAATGTCATCGAAAACATTTAGCTGAATCAATTGAATGTTTAGATGGATTCAAATATTCAATCAAACACATTTAATAAATGGCTTTAACTAAGGTTCTTATTACTGTTGCAACATATCCCTTACCCTCTAGAAGTTACGATGAGCTTGTTTGCACCGCTGGCGTTTTAGAAAATGGTCAATGGATTCGAATTTATCCTGTCCCCCTAAAATTTTTAATGGGATTACGTAAAGATGGCAAAGTTGAATCTTTTAAATACAGCTGGATCGAACTTGATCTTAAAAAAAGGTCTGATGATTTTAGGCCTGAAAGCCACTCCCCTATTGACTATAGTTTCTCCACGATAAATGTTCATAATAAAATAGACACTAAATATAATTGGAGGGAACGTAAAACTTATTGCCTGGCCAACGTCTATGTCAATAAAGCTGAACTACTGGCAGATTCATTGGCACCTCAAAATGTCTCTTTGGCCACATTCAAACCTTCGAAAATATTGTCTTTTGAAATTGAAAACGATGAGCGAGAGTGGAAAAACGAATGGAAAGAAATCCGAAAACAAGGTGACTTGTTTGATAGTGATAAATCGCCTGAGATACAAATACCAAAACTGCCGTACAAATTTTCATATAGGTTCTTAGACGACAAGGGGGTTTCAAGTACATTAATGATCGAAGATTGGGAGATAGGTGCATTGTACTGGAACTGCTTGCGATCTTCAAATGGAAACGAGATCGAGGCTTTAAAAAAAGTTAGGGAGAAATATGAAAAAGAATTTCTAACGGAAAATGATATATATTTTTTTCTTGGGACAACAAAGGAGTGGCACACCCGCAGATCGCCAAACCCGTTTGTTATTATCGGTGTATTTTACCCAAAAAAAGAAACGCAGATATCACTGTTTGACTAAATGCAATCAATAAAGCTTGCTTAATAACTTAAACTGAAAGGAAATGAGCGACTAAACCCTTTCCTTATCTGCCATATGTATGCCCTCTCGGGAAGTTTCCCGGGAGGCTTTTTTTTGCGAATAATTGAGTAACTGAATAATTAAATCATTGAGGGTTTCAGTGTAAGCAACGCCGAAGGCCGGTTTTTAATTGTAAAGGACAAGTGTCCCCCTACCAACTAACAACCATCAACTTACTACCTTTTCTTCACGTCTTCCTAAGTGTTTCTTACTAAAACTCATTTATATCTTTCGAATAAATTGGAAGTACATAAATGTCACCATACATTAGCAGCGTTTACACGACAAACCTCTAAACTTTAAAATTCAGACTATGAAAACAAAAGGTCTTTTGTTTGGCTTAATTGCTATCGCTTCTACTTTAACGCTTGGCTCTTGCAAAAAAGACAGCACCCCTTCCAATTCTTTTTCCTACAATTCTAAGAACTATGAAACGCTTTATGCGTTTGGAAGCGGAGAATCCAGTGGAGCTGCATCGTATACCGACGTAACCTTTCTCTCTTATAATCCAACACTCACAAATACTACCACCAAAGTTTCTGTAGGATTTATTGAGTTCGGCACTTCTCCCGTTGTGGCCGGAACATACACCTATAAAGCTTTTGATGATATCTCAGGTTTTGATGCAACAAAAAACTTTGCAGCCGCAGATTTTGGAATAAACATGGACTTTAAAGACGGCCAATATGATGACGCAACCGGTACTCAATTAAACGAAGGTGATATTACTGCAGGCACAATCACTGTCGCAAAAAATGGAGATGTGTACACTTTTACCTACAATATCACTTACAAAACAGGTACTGTTTCAGGAAAATACAGTGGCAAAGTGCCAGGGTTGTAGGCGATGGTTGAATCGTTGAATAACTGAATAACTGAAGTTTCAAATTCGAACCTGCAGGATGACATTCAATCCGTCAATTATTCAACAATACGATTTTTGATTCTGATACATATTTTTTCGTGATTTATAGTTGTAGAAGCCGCAATTACCGTTGCGGCTTTCTTTTTTGATTTTACCCAGTCGCCTCAAGCAACCTGAATATCAGCAACCTACGGTTAAAATCGACCTTTTCTGACAGACCTCAGCCTAATAAGTAGTAGATAATACAAAAGCAGCGGTTAATTTTGCTTAAATTAATGTGTTCGTGTAAACAAAAACCCCTGAATGAAAACACGTCTTCTAACATCCTTATTGTTATCGTTTATTTATTTGCTGACATTAAGCTCGTGTCAAAAAGAGCAAAATGACAGCAGCAACTATCTTTTTCACAACGCCGACCGTTACTCTGTACCATTTGGCACTTTTACAAATCAAGATGGCTCAGGCACGCAAATGACGCTTTCGTCCATTGACTTCCATTTCGCCGTCATTTATGTAGGCCCATGCTACTATGTAAACATCTTCCTTAAAGACAATTCTATTACCGACGGTGGATATACTACAGGCCGCTTCACTTTTAAGGACCACAACGATCCTTCTTTTGATTCTACCAAAAATTTTGACGCGGCATCGGTCATACTTAACCGCACATACCAGTATGACACCCTGTACACGGATGGTACGACATTCGACAAGCTTACCGATGGAACTGTTCTGTTCAATAAACACCTCACCTCGTATGACATTACGTATGAACTTCACTACGGCACTGAGTTGATCACTGGAAATTTTTCAGGCAAGCTGTACAATGACAATCATTGATAATTGAAAATTGAAAGTTGAAAATTGAAAATGTAATGCAAAGTAGTGTTTTGCTCATTTTCAATTTTCAACTTTCAATTTTCAATTCAACCTTCGTACCTACCTTTGCGTCAAATTTTAGATCATGAAAAAACTCTTTATTGCTTGTTGCTTATTGGGTGCATTGCATTTTGACATGACTGCACAGGGCCTAAAGGTTCCGGCTCCTTCTCCAACACAAACTGTAAAACAGGATTTCGCATTGTCCTCCATCGAAATCACTTACTCAAGACCGGTAGTAAATGGTAGAAAAATTTTTGGTGACCTTGTGCCATATGGCAAATTGTGGCGCACAGGTGCTAATGGCGCTACGAAAATCGCCTTCGGCGAAGATGTTACCATTGGCGGACAGAAAGTGAAAGCAGGCGAGTACGCTTTATACACAATTCCAAATGCCGGCGAATGGGAGATCATTCTTAACACAGGTGTAAAAAATGGCGGCGTGGTTGGTTATAAAGAGTCTGAAGATGTGGCGAGATTCAAAGTAAAATCAAACAAACTGAAGGCTACAGTTGAATCATTTACCATAGAAGTAGCAGATGTAAAATCAAACATGGCTACTATCAATATTATATGGGATAAAACTTCTGTAAGCATTCCTGTAAGTGCTGATATCGATGGAAAGATCATGGCCCAGATCCAGGAAAACATGAAATCTGACAAGCCGGCTTACTTCCAGGCAGGTATGTATTATGTACAAACCAACAGAGATTTAAACCAGGCCATCACGTGGTTCGACAAAGCAATCGAGCAAAATCCAAAGGGTTTCTTTATATATTATCAAAAAGCGAAAGCATTGGCTGCACTAGGTAAAAAAGAAGAAGCGAAAGCAACAGCTCAGAAATCCATCGAATTATCGAAAGAAGCTGGCAACGAGGACTATGTTGCATTGAATGAAAAGTTGCTGGCGACGCTAAAATAGGTGTTAGCGCCTGAAACTAGGTGTGGTACGCGGGAGAAGATTCTAAAAATCATTCGTTCAATACCCCAAAAGCAGTCTTTTAAAAAAGACTGCTTTTTTATTGTCTTGAGTTGCTGACGATGACCCATACGAATCTTAAAAAGTTGAAGAGAGTCGACGATATTTAAACCGTGCTCCGGTTTAATACTCAACGGTTTCAACATCGCAAGAATAAATCAACTACTTATATATTGTATTTTTTTATAATTATTTTAATAAGTGTGATTTTACAGTAAAAAATAAATTTACTGACATATTGATAAAACGAAGCTATCTCCTTTTATCAGCTCAAACCATCCTTTTCATTTACGTTGTATTGTAAAACCAGTAATAATTGGCGCGCTGAAATATTTTTTTTCGAATCACTTTTTGTTGAATTTTTTTAATTCATCTGCTATCTTACATTGACTATTTTGCAACAAAATCTATCTTTAGCAGTCAGTAAATCAAAATTAATCACATTTTAAAAATTTATATAAAAAATACAATATGCCCCTTCTGTCGAAAATTATCTACACTTTCATTCACATTACATTTTAAAATATATATCTTTTTTGTGGCAACTTATCCTTTAGTTTTTTAATTTAGAGTTAGATATTCATATTTGATAATTTTTAATACTTAAAACTAAATCATCCGCCATGAGTAAGTTGACCGCCAAACAAATTCTTCCCTTTCTTATTCTTGCGATCATCGCAGTCTGTTGTATTTTCATTCCCACCTTACCTAATTTCGACGATGGTGGCAAATACAGCGCCGCTGATATTGCCTGGATTCTTGTTGCTACTGCTTTAGTATTTTTAATGACACCAGGTCTTGCCTTCTTCTACGGCGGTATGGTGCATAGAAAGAACGTTATTTCAACCATGATTAAAAGTGTGGTTGCGGCCGGTGTGGTTAGCATCCTTTGGGTAACCGTTGGTTACAGCCTTTGCTTCGGAGAATCTATCGGAGGCATTATCGGTAACCCAACTACGCACCTGTTTTTTAAAGGCGTGAATTCGGGAGCTCCATGGAGCCTTGCACCTTCTATTCCACTTACATTATTTGCGCTTTTCCAATTGATGTTTGCGATCATTACACCAGGTCTGGTTGTAGGTGCAGTTGCTGAGCGTATCCGTTTCACTTCATATATTTTGTTCATTGCATTGTTCAGCTTATTGGTTTATGCTCCAATTGCACACTGGACATGGCACCCAGATGGCTTCCTGTTTAAAATGGGCGTATTAGACTTTGCAGGTGGTACAGTTGTACACATTTCTGCTGGTTGTGCTGCTCTTGCGGGCGCTTTGGTATTGAAACGCAGACAATCTCATATGGACCATAAAGAAATTCCACCAGCGAACATTCCGTATGTATTGATCGGTACAGGTTTGCTGTGGTTCGGTTGGTTTGGTTTTAACGCAGGTTCAGCACTGGCGGCAAATGGCCTGGCTGTTTCTGCTTTTGCTACTACCAACACTGCCGCTGCTGCTGCAGGTTTATCTTGGATGTTCTTTGATGTATTGCGCGGTAAAAAACCTTCCGTACTCGGTTTCTGTATCGGTGCGGTTGTAGGTTTGGTGGCTATCACTCCTGCTGCGGGTTTTGTTGCAATTCCTCAAAGTGTATTCATTGGTGTGGTTGCTGCAATCATTTCCAACATGGCAGTTTATTACAAATCAAAATCTACTCTTGACGATACTTTGGATGTATTCCCTTGTCACGGTGTGGGCGGTATGGTAGGTATGTTGCTAACCGGTGTTTTTGCTACAAAAGCGGTGAACGCAGGCGGCAACAACGGTCTTTTTTATGGCAACCCTGCATTCTTCCTTACTCAGGTTAAAGCTTTGGGTATTGTGGTTTCATACAGCTTCATCATGTCTTACGGCATCTTTAAATTCATCAACCTTATCCTTCCAATTCGCGTGACTGCTGAAGATGAAGAAAAAGGTCTTGACGAATCTCAACACAACGAAAAATATTTGCAAGGTACTTTGCTCGTTAGCAATAACGGCGCAATGAAAGAAACACCTGCAGAATTCTAAAAAAGAAGGTACAGCTTGAACATCAGGGCTTCTGACCAAGCCCTGATAAGCCGTACCTTTTTTATTAACACTTAAAAACCAAAACAATGTTAAGAAAATTATTTGCATCAGCCACATTGCTGGCAGGATTTTCTACGGCCTACTCGCAAGACTCTACTACAACAACGGTCGAAGAAAAGAAACCCAATTTTAATATTACTGGTTCAATTGACATTTTCTATAGATATAATTTAAGTAATCCGCCAAAAGAAGCAGAAACGTTTAACAACTATACCAGTTTCACCAATTCACAAAATTCTTTCACTTTCAATATGGCTTCCATAAAATTGGAGCACAGTCTGGGTAAAGTGGGTGGTGTTATCGACCTCGGTTACGGAAAAAGGGCAGATGAGTTTTCATACAACGATACTAAAAGTAGTTTGATAGTAAAGCAGGCTTATTTGTATTACACGCCGTGGAAAAATGTAAAGTTTACTGCAGGTAGCTGGGCTACGCATATCGGCTACGAACTGGTAGACGCTTACCTGAACAGAAACTACAGCATGTCTTACATGTTTTCTTACGGCCCGTTCTTTAACACTGGTCTGAAAGGTGAATTCACCGTAGGTAAAAGCACTTTCATGCTCGGCATTTCTGATCCAAGTGATTTGAAATACGCTGACTTCTCCCGCAAATTCATAATAGGCCAGTATAGCACATCATTGGCAAAAGATGCGGTGAAACTGTACCTGAACTACCAGGGCGGTAACGCAAATGGCACAGCCAAAATGAACCAGATAGATGTAGTTGCTACAGGCGCACTTTCTCCAAAATTCAGCATTGGCTATAACGGAACGGTGCAATTGGTAAAAGCGAAAGATGCTGATGGCAAATATGGCGATAGTAAAAACTGGTGGGGCTCTGCGTTGTACTTCAACGTTGATCCTAAACCGTGGTTCGGCCTTACTTTGAGAGGTGAATATTTCGACGATAAAGATGCTGTGAGCGGCGGTGCATTTGGCACTAACTTCTTTGAAACCACACTTTCTGCGAACTTCAAAGTTGAGGGACTGACCATCATTCCAGAGATCAGATATGACAATTCCGGCAAAGAAATGTTTACAAAACATGATGGCACTACCACCAAAAGTACAGCATCATTGTTAGTAGCGGCGATATATCATTTCTAAGAGTTTAAAGTTTAGTTACACATTTTTCGATACAACACCTTAGCCAGGTAATATAGATTGATTTATTTTAACCACAACAATCAGAAGGCCCCTTTCCAGGGGCTTTTTTTAATAACTGAATAACTGAGTGGTTGAGTGTCGAAAAGACTGTGTGACATAGAACCCCTCAGTTATTCAGTTAATCAGTTATTCAGTTATTCAGTTATTCGACTAAAAGTACTTATCAACCGTTAACCCAAAAGTCAGCAGCAAGTTCTCCCTATCTGTGCGACTGACCCTGTTATAAGTTTGTGCAGCAGTTATGCTCAGCCATTTGTATAACCTCACGGAGAGTGTGTTGGTGGCTTTTACAACATAGTCGCTGATATCTAAAATAGAAGGTTGAAAGAAATTATTGCCATCAACAACCAGTATGTCTTTTATTGTAAAGTGATACCGAATGCGAAAGCTATTTCGTACGGTTTGATAATCATCCTTGCCCAATTTATCGTCGATAAGATTGGATTTTTCGTACAGGAATCCATCGCTAATGGTAAATTCCTCTCTACCTGTTGAATCCCTGATAAACTTATAAGCCAATCCTACACCGGCCTGGAGTCGATTGGTAATTTGGAGCGAATAACTTTTATCGTAGTTTACCAATGCCCAGTAGTAGAGCCTTTTTTGTTTTTTTAAATAGTCAAAACTTGCAGTAGTGGCAAAATCATTATTCGTTAATCCACCATCATTCTCTCCATAAATATAACTGGCGGCTGTGTTTAAGAAGTACTTGCGTTTGTCAATATTATAGGTGGCGAAACTGCTCCACACATAAGAGTTTGCGCCATCGGTCTTATTAATGACACCCGTTGATGCAAAGCGTGCATAATAGTGTGTGCTGTCGTTGAACTGTGCGAAGCCTTGCTTACCGAAAAAGAATACTGCTATTATCAATAACCATTTCATATTTCCTTCCGATATATTTTTATGCCACAAAGGCACAAAGAAACGAAGAAATATTCTTCGCAACCCTGTGCCTCTGTGGCAAATACTATTTTAATAAGAAGTGTTTCTAGTCTGTATGAATCGTTCACATTCACTCATTTTTTTCATTCCGTAGATAATCATCAATCGCTCTTTTGATCGAATCTAAATCACCCTCAACTCTGGTAACAATTTTCCCGTTTTGATCAATCAAAAATTGAGTAGGCAACGCAAGTATTCCTACCTTGTCACGGAACGCGTTGTTAATGTCAAAAAAATTCATCCATTCTGCATTATTTTTTTTCAACATTTCTTTGGCAACTTCAACTCTGTTAGTTTCGTGTTCGCCAGTAACAGTAATAAAACTAATCCCTTTGCCTTTATATTCATTATACATCGCCCCTATTTCTGGTAGCGCTTTCACGCAAGGCGGGCATGATGTTGTCCAATAGTCAATAAACGTAAGCTTACTCTTTTTAAAATCTTCTCTGGTCAGCTTATTGTGATCATCGAAATTTACTTCAGGAAACAAGCTACCTGAAACAACTGATCGTTCAAGCTCAAATTTATTTCCTTTATTAATAGAACTGTCATGCTTTAATATGCCTTCAAATGCTGTGAACAATTTCGTGGCTTTCATACGAGCAGAAAACAGCCGCAGATTTTCCAAATAAACAGGGAAGTAATCGTGTGTAAAATAATCGTCAATTATCTCCCACAAAGCAACATAAGAGTCTGGATTCCTTCTTATATAAGCCCCAACCCTGTTTTCTTTTTCAGTCACGCTGATTAAGCTGTCATATAAATGGTCCTCTTGCCTGATATAAAGATCTGCAAATAGTTTTTTAAAAATTGCATACTCGTTGTTAAGAGGAGTGTTCAGATTAATATTACATCGACGCAACATTTTGGGCAGTTCAATTTTGTACCTGCCGCTATCCAGAAAAAATTTGGAGCTTACATAAATATGCCTGTCTGCCGGATCCATAAACGAAAATGTAACAGGTATGGGGTAGTCAAATTCACCTTTGAGTATATTTTTTTCCTGTATAGCTATCCGATAAGCAGATTTTTCAAAGCCGTAGTTTTTACAAAAATCAATGATATTTTTATTTGTATCCAGGTTGAGACAATAAAGTCCCTTCAATTCTTTAACCCAGGGAGTGGCCGAAAGTACCAGACTGTCATTAATAAACGAAGGTGACGTCAATTCGATTCTGAATTTTCCTTGTGCAAACAAAGAGCATGGAATTGCTAAAATCAATAATAAGGTTAATTTTTCTTTCATGGTGGCTTACATTAATGTTGATTCTATCTAAGACAATTTATCGCCGAATTTCCACAAAATCAATACATCAATATTTTCCATACCTGGTTTTCCTTGCTCGCATAGCCACATCATAAAAAACCCGATACTCACGTACCGGGTTTTTTACTTTTTCTTTTTTATTTTTTCGGTGCCATGTTTCGTGTCTTCACGAAACATATTTTGCCATTCGGTTTGGTCGATTCGGTTTGCCAGAACACGAACCGAGGTTCCTCGGCGAATGCGATTCGCCCCTACGCTGAATTTCTTCCCGCATTGATGATACCAAATGAACAACGCATTACCAGCTTCTCGTACGTTGCTTTTATCGGCGCGTTTTGTCTTTGGTCTTCTATTTCGCGGATGCGGTTGATCGCAAATTGCTGAATGGTGACCAATGGCAACACAATTCTTTCCCTTACCTGTATTGACAATTGTTCTACAGGATAATCTGCCATCAATTCATTCTTACCGGTTAGCTTGAACAAGTATTTCTTTGTAAGCTCGTATTCGCTGTAGATCATATTCCAGATCTCGCCGTGCACCGGGTGTTTTGATAGATGGAACGTAAGCGGGAAGAAGCATTTCTTCATGCTCATTTCACAGTTATCAATAAGCGTTTTTACGAACAGCGAGTTTTCATACAACTCTTTTACTTCCTTCCATTTGCCTTTATCATCAAACTCTTTCAACGCACTCCCTACACCGTAGTAACCGGTTACGTTTTGTTTTAACTGGCTCCATGAGCCTACGAAAGGAATGGCGCGAAGGTCTTTCAATGTCATTCTGGATCCACCTCCGCGTTTTGCCGGACGGCTTCCAATGTTTGTTTCGCTGTAAAACTTCAGCGGGCTTATCTGTGACAAATAGTTAAGAAAATCCGGATGTCCTTTCAACTGAGAGAACGACTTAAAGCTGGATTCAGCAAGCTTTTGCAACAATGTCTCTTCTTTTTTCTCCAAGGTGAAATTGCGTTTGGAGAAAAGACTGTTGGAAATACCGGCATGTATCAATTGTTCAATATTGAATTGGGCGGCATCAGCTGTTCCGAAATTGGAGCTTACCGTTTGGCCCTGGATGGTCAACTGTATTTCTTTGTTGGAAATATTTTTTCCCATGGACGCATAGAATTTATGCGTTTTTCCACCACCGCGTGCAGGAGGGCCACCGCGACCATCAAAGAAGATTACCTCAATGTCGTATTCTTTTGATAGCCTTGTCAGCTCTTCTTTTGCTTTGTAAATGCTCCAGTTTGCCATCAGGTAGCCGCCGTCTTTTGTACCGTCGGAGAAGCCAAGCATGATCGTCTGCTTGTCGCGTCTCTTCTTAAGATGCTTGCGGTAAACAGGATGATCGTACAGCTCCTTCATTACTTCTGCGGCATTTCTTAAATCGTCGATCGTTTCAAACAACGGAACGATGTCCACTTTCATGGAATCTTTTTTCCAACCTGCCAACAGTAACAAACCAAACACCTCCATGGCGTTCAACGCGCTGTTGCACTGGCTGATGATGTAACGGTTACAACCCGGTTCACCGTTGTACTGCTGAATTTGCTGAATTGCTTTTGCTGTTTTGATGGTATCTTTTGCGATATCTGATTTCAGATCTTCGCCTTTGATGACGGTAGTTATTTGTGTAAGCGCTTCAATTTTTTCCTTGTCTTTTAAAGAAGCATAATTGTCTGGCAGGGCCTTTGTTGCCGCCGCAATTTCCTCCAGCACACTTGCGTGTACAGAAGAATCCTGGCGCACATCCAACGACGCGAAGTGCAATCCGAATATCTCTACTTTGTTGATGAAATTTTCTACGAGGTGAAGGAACAAACCATTGTGCTGGTAAATGATGGTTTCTTTTACCTGCTTCAGTGTATCGAGCATTTCCTTTGCAGTAATGTTTGCCTGCTGACCCGGAACAAATATATTGTCGTACAGCTTAGTTTCCAGATCTGCCAGCACATTTTCAACACCTTTAAAAGTCAGTCTGCGCTTAAGCCTGCGAACGTCCTGATAGTAACATTTGATGATACCGCCTCTTAAAGCTTCCGCAACTTTTAACGTTGTGTCTACCGTTACGAATGGGTTACCATCTCTGTCGCCACCCGGCCAGAAACCCATTTGAATCAATGAGTGCTCTTCGGGAACGGCATTCGGGAACTGCGTTTTTATGTAAGACAAAATGCGTCCGGATGCAGGATAGAATATATTTTCCATGTACCACAACAAACTCAACGCCTCATCATAAGGGGTCGGTTTTGTTTTTTGGAAAAACGGTGTCTTTCCAAGTTGTTGCAAATACATATTGATATCGCTGGAATCATTTTCAATTACAGCTCTTGACAGATCGTTTATAATGCCCAAAACCGGTCCGGGATAGAATTGCGTAGGGTGTGCAGTTAACACCAAACGAACGCCGAAATCTGTCATCAATTTGGCGAGTTCATTTTCTTTGTGGTCCTGCATCACTTCGGACGATAAATGGCGCAAAGTTCCCACGCCGTTCATGTCGTTGATCTGCCTGAAGGCAGCATCTTCCAGCGCATCAAACAGCACGACCTGTCTTTCTACGTATTGCACAAAACGAAAGAGCAGATCAAGCTTTTCGGCTTCAGTTGTGAACGTTGTTTGCCTTGCAAAAAAATCCTCCATGATCTGCATCGGGCTCTGCCTGTTGCGGTAACCATCTTCGCAAATGGTCAGCAGTAAAGAAAGCAGGATGCCTGTTTTTTCGATGCGGTGAAATGGCAGTGAGGTGAACAAACTGTTGTATAACTGAAACTTGATACCCACCTGGTTTTTAAACAATGTAAGAGCAGAAGATTGGTTGTCCATGAAACCTGTAAGTTTGAAATGTAAAATGTTGGGTGAATGTTGGCAAACAAACGAGGGCTGAAATTACAAAAAATGCAGCGATCTGTTTGAATTTATCTCAAATAACTTCGATTATTTTATTTTTTGTATTAAGGAATGATTAATTCAATAAACAATCATACAATACTTATGAACGTTAGTTTTTCTCAGTAATAATCGAATTATTGATTTATTGAATTATTGAGTGTGAAGGCCGCATATTCTTCTACTGAAAATCTTTGTTTAAAACCAAATGCAAAAGGCGTGTCTCCATTTTGCGCTATATAGTCCAATCTCTCTTTAGCTTCGGCTGTTGTTGGCCGGTGCCCGGTAGGTACGTACCACAGCGCATAGTGCATTTGATCCAATTTTGAGAACCATTCCTTTCTCCTTTTTAAAAATTCCGTGTGCATGGCGTTCTGTAAAAATAACTGAATAACTGATCTTGGAGTGCGGCCACCCCTCAATAATTCAATTATTCAATAATTCAGTCTACTCAGTTACTCCGTTATTCAGTTACTCAGTTATTGCTATCTTGCGCCATATGAAATACTACATTATTGCCGGCGAGGCTTCGGGCGATTTGCATGGAAGTAACCTCATAAAGGAGTTGAAGAAACAAGATGCAGCTGCGGATATCCGTTGCTGGGGTGGCGATCTTATGCAAAATGCCGGCGGTATATTGGTAAAACACTACAGGGACCTGGCTTTTATGGGTTTTGTGGAAGTGGTGGCCAACCTTTCTACGATCTTAAAAAACCTGAAGTTCTGCAAGGAAGATATTGAGCATTTTAAACCGGATGTTCTGGTGCTGATCGACTATCCGGGTTTTAACCTGCGCATTGCTGAATGGGGCAAGCAGCAAGGTTATAAAATTGTGTTTTACATTTCTCCGCAAGTCTGGGCATGGAAAGAAAACCGCGTGAAGAAAATGAAGCAGTACATTGATAAAATGCTGGTGATTCTTCCGTTTGAAAAAGATTATTATAAAGACAGATGGCAATGGGATGTGGAATATGTTGGTCATCCGCTGGTGCAGGTGATAGAAGATGCGAAGAAGAATTTAAAAGAGGAGGCGCCTTTAAGCGATAAAAAAATAATTGCATTGCTTCCCGGCAGCCGCAAACAGGAAGTGGCGAAAAAATTGCCGGTGATGCTGGAAGTGAGTAAAGATTTTCCTGACTATCAATTCATCATCGCGAAGGCGCCAAGCCTTACTGATGATTTCTTTGCCCAGTTCATTGCACAATATCCCAATGTAAGCACAGTAAGCAACCAAACGTACAAGCTTTTGCTGCAAAGCAGTGCTGCACTTGTAACCTCGGGCACTGCTACCCTGGAAACGGCGTTGTTCGATGTGCCGGAAGTAATATGTTACAAGGGCAATCCCGTCTCCTACCTTATCGCGAGGCAATTGATCAAGGTGAAATACATCTGCCTCGTAAATCTTATCATGGACAAGGAAGTTGTGAAAGAACTGATACAGGATGAAATGAATCCTGTAAAAATAAAAGATGAGCTGAGCAGGTTGCTGAATGATGAAACGCGCAGGCAACAATTGCAAAACGACTATTCCGAGCTGAAACAATTGCTGACACAGGGCGGTGACGCTTCTGCAAACGCGGCGAGGAGTATTGTGGAGTTTACTGAGAAGGCACACGGATAACACGGATTGGACTGATTTCCACGGATCAATTGAATAACTGAGTAACTGAATAACTGAACTTCCAATGCTTAGTTTCTCAATAAATCAATTATTCGATAATTCCTACATGTTAACTACCGTCAATGTAAATCAGTCCAATCAGTGTCATCTGCGTGCGGCTGTTCTAATTCCTAATTCCTAATTCCTAATTTCTAATTTCTAATTCCTGACAAAATGGACATCGAAGAACTACAAGCCTATTGTCTTAAAAAGAATGACGTTGAGGAAACGTTTCCATTTGGCGTAGAAACGCTTGTTTATAAAACGAATGGTAAAATATTTTTGCTGGTGTCGCTGAACAGCAACCCTTTGCAATTTAACGCGAAATGCGATCCTGATAAGGCTATCGAGTGGCGAGAACGCTATAGCAGTGTGTTGCCCGGCTATCACATGAATAAACAACATTGGAACACAGTAATCATTGATGGAAGCCTGACGAAAAAACAACTATGCGAAATGATTGATGATTCGTATGGTTTGGTGGCGAAGAAGGCGAAGAAAAAATAACTGAATAACTGAGTAACTGAACTTCCAATGCTGGCTTTCCTCAATAATTCAATTATTCAATAATTCTTACCTGCCTGGAAACATCAGTGCAAATCAGTCTAATCTGCGTCATCAGCGTGCTCTCTTTTCCTGTAACTTTGGGGTTCAATTATCTAACATCAAATTTGTCCCATGGGAATCTGGCGCCAACTTGCAGAGTATCTGTACATAAAGAAAAAAGATCCAAAAGCTCCAACTACTTCGTGGATAAGATATATGCATGGCATCAACCGCATTTCCATATTCATGTTTTTAGCAGCCATGTTGTTCATTATTATACGAGCTATTTTTTTTCATAAGCACTAAATAATTCAAAAGTCAAAAGTAAAAATTCAAAATCGCGGGCAGCCATTTTGAATTTCTACTTTTGACTTTTCCCTTTCTACTTATCATTCACTCCTGTGTCTCCGCCGTGCCTTCTCATCTTCGCCTTAATCTTTTTAGTTCTATTCTCCGCTGCTTCATCGAGGGAGTGGGTAGTAAACAATTCCTTGTCGTTCTCCGCCATCTCTGATATTTTGATGTAGAATTTCTTCAGAACCTCCAATTCTTTATCGCTCAGGTCCTCGATATCAACCAATCGATTGCTTGCATGCTCATTTACTGCAATCAACTCATTGAGTTTTAAATGCACTGCAACAGTGTCTTTATTTTGCGATTGCTGAATAATGAACACCATCAAAAACGTAATGATGGTCGTGCCTGTATTTATTACCAATTGCCAGGTGTCCGAGTAATGGAAAATAGGACCGGTTACTGCCCAAATTATAATGATCGTCATTGCTATAATGAGCGCCACAGGGCTCCCCGTAGATTTTGTAATAACGCTCGACAGCTTGTTATAAAAGCGGGTGATTTTTGAAATGCGCACATCAGCGTCGGAGCCCATTAAATCGTTGTTGCACTCTAATTTTTTATTTACGCCTTCAGATGGGTGGGAATGCTGTTCGGGGTGATTGTTTTTAGTATTCATTGTTTTTCCATTTTCGGTTTGAATTGAACTCAGTCAAAAGATACAACCATAATGTCAAACGATTAAGCGCAGTAACACACAGGTTTTCTAACACCTGTATATTGCTAACTTTATACCCATTTCTATTTTGGGAAAACAATTAACGCAAATAAAATCCCGAAAGTTTAGCTGATGGTAGAAACGAACTTATCAATCTGTTTTAAAGAAACAGGCTTGTCTATAATGTTGATGTTGTGGTTATTTCCATCCGGAAGGGAAGGATGAAAAGCGCTGATTAAGTTGATGCGTAGATGCGGATAAAGCACAGAAAGATCTGAAGCTTTATCCCAACCCGTGCCATCCGGCAGATTATTGTCGAGAAATAGAATGTCGGGCCTTATTTCATTCAGTACCAACAATCCTTCTTTTAAGGTGTGGGCAATAAATACCTCGAAATTTTTCCTGGTCAAATAGTTTTTAAGCAACATGCATAAGTCTTCCTCATCATCTACGATAAGGACTTTAAATCTCTTAATTTCATTATTTTTAAGATACACGATTGACTTTGTTGCTGTTATGTTGGTTAGAGAATTTTCCATCGCTTTCTTTTCTTCTTTTCATTCTACAATTCCCAGCGTTTTATTAAAAAGCTAAATTATATTTTTAATCAAAACATTCAGAGATTAACTGTTGTTATCTATCTGATATATAAAGCTTATACCGGGGAATTTATTTCCCACCTCCACGGAGCGATGGCACAGTTTTTTAAACGTTGCTCGAAGAAAACTATCATCAAATAATCATTTAAACTTAATCAATTATGACAACTCAAACAAAAATCGTATTGGGCATATTAGGTGCAGCAGCAGTAGGCGCAGTAGTAGGTATTTTAATGGCTCCTGAAAAAGGAAGCACCACACGCAAAAACATTGCAGATACTGCTGCTGACTGGGCTGATAAAATAGGCGGAGTGCTAGACAGCGGAAAAGAAAAGCTAAATAAACTGAAAGGCGAATACAAGCAAAAAGCGAATTCAATTACTTCTGAATTATCGTAATAAGTAGTAAGTTCTAAGTTTTAAGTTGTTAGTAGGAAAGCCTCGTAGTAAGGGAATTTCAAATTTTATACTTACAACTTAAAACTTATCACTTGATTATCTGATATGTCTGCAGCTTTTCAGCAAAATGGGAAATTCCTGCAGCTACCCTTGAAGATCGACAAAAGAGCAGGAAGAACCTGCTCTTTTTTAAACACTTTATTATGGAAGATTTGAAAAAAAGCGCAGCAAATCTAACCGATCAGGCGACAAATTATGTAAATACGTTCATAGAGCATACGCGTGTTCGCACAACTATGAAGGCAACGAATGCTGTTTCTGAGAGCCTGGTGGTGATTTTTGTGACATGTTTTTTTATATTCTGTTTGCTGTTTGCTGGCGTTGGGGCGGGCCTGTGGATCGGTCATACCATGAACAATATGGAAGTGGGATTCTTTATTATAGCAGGAGTTTATCTTTTGATTGGATTGATCCTCCTTCTTTGTAAAAAGCAAATCACTATGCCTCTTAAAAACTTCTTAGTCAGAAAAATCTATGAATAAAATTTCTACCTATCGCGAACTGGTGGCAGAAGAGCAAAGACTTTCTGCGGAGCTTGCTACACAAAAACTTGCTATTCAAGGCGAGTGGAACAATACAAAGCAGCATCTGAAGCCTTTTGAAAATGCGTTGGGTTTTATTTCCAAAATCTCCACTAAAAACAAGGCCAATCCATTGTTAAATATGGGCCTGGATTTAGGTGTAGACGTTCTTATCAGAAGGCTGCTGTTAGGTAATGCGGGACTTGTTACAAAACTGCTTGTGCCAACAATCATCCGCAACTATTCCAGCAATATGTTAAATGTCGGTGAGGGAAAAAATTGGTTTGGAAGGCTAAGAGATTTCTTCAAAAGATCTAATAGAAAAGAGAAGGAAGGTGAGGGAAAAATTACCGCAGATAAACAACCTGACCTGTAGCGACAAGGGACTCCCTTGTCTAAAAAAACACCATGAATCTAATACAGACAAGGCAGTGCCTTGTCTCTACAAATTACATTGGAATGGTGGCAACATTGAACCAGTAACTGCGAATATTCTCAACAAACTTCAATAAAGAATCATAGCTCACGGGCTTTACAACGTATGTATTTGCGCCCAGCTCGTAGCATCGCTTTACTTCTGTTTCGTTTTTTGTAGTAGAAAAAACAACCACCGGGATGGTCTTGTAGTCTTCATGTTGTTTCAATTCTTTCAACACTTCTCTCCCATCTTTTTTGGGCATGTTAAGATCGAGCAAAATAAATCCGGGAACGGAATTCGAGTTATTTGAATTGTTTTCAAGAAAATCCATTAGTTCTACACCGTTCTCTACGAACTCAAGTTTGTCAGTATATCCCATCTCCTCAAAAGCATTCTGTAATAGGAACCTGTCATCCGCATCGTCTTCAGCTATAAGTACGAAAAGCTTTTCCATACCGGTGTTATAATTTCTATAAAGCTAACTGTAAAGAGGAGAAGAAAAAAATAAAAGTGCTACCCCTCATTACAATTTCAAATCAATTTATGTAACTTTAGTAGCACTCTTTGAGAGACCTAAAGATCGTCTATTCTCTTGCTCTTCCGGTAAGGAGAGAGACAATAAACAACACCAGAAATACAAAGAATAATATTTTTGCTATACCGGCAGCGCTGGCTGCTATACCCCCAAATCCAAGTACCGCAGCGATTATTGCTATTACTAAGAAGGTTATTGTCCAACGTAACATAGTTGTAGTTTTTAAATGAAACAATGTTGTTTTGTCAAACTACTAGTCTTAAAAAAATGTACCCGTTGTTAAACACTTGCAAATCAATATTGCATTGATTGTGCATTCGAGGAATATCTTCCCCATGAATAGTTAAGAAAACAGGTATACATTTTTTAATCAGTTAAACTAAATAATGTCATATGAATTTCAATTTCGTTACAAAGACCTCTGCCATTGACAATGCTGGCTATTATTCTCTCCTCAGAAAGATGACAAGCAAGCTTAAACAAATTCAGGAAGAGTTTGGAAATATTGACTCTGCTGAGCTTGAGTTGTATGAGACCTACAAGGACGAGAGTGAGAAAGACAAGGTGGCACTGTTAAAACTGTCATTGCACAACATTATCATTTCCGGCTATTCTATTTCTAAACGCTGGGAAGATGCATTGCTTGATGCATTCGACACACTGCGCAGTAAAATGGAAGGAAAACAAGTAGTTAGTTGACAATGGAAAGTTGAAAGTTGAAAATGAAGGCTGCCTTTAGTATCATTCATTTTCAACTTTCAATTCTCAATTTTCAATTAATGGGAAAATATAGTTCAAACAAAGCTCCTTCATTTAACTTGCCAGAAGCTGTAATGTGCCCATTATGATTTGACATTATTCGTTTACAGATCGCCAATCCGATTCCCTTACCCTCGAAGAAAGATTGTTGGGTATGTAATCTTCTAAAAAGCGCAAAAATCTTTTCTACATACATATTGTCAAAACCAATCCCGTTATCTTGTATTGAGATGATGTGGTATTCCTGCTTATTGTCCTTTCCATCCTTTGCATAAGCTCCTGTTCTATAGGTTACTATTATCTCCAAAACGGTGTCCGGTTTAGCATACTTAATGGAATTTTCCAGCAAGTTTTTAAACAACAGCACCAACCTTTCAAATGAGCCTTTTATTTCAGGCAGGCGGTCCGTTTTTAGATGCGCTGCTTCTGCGGAGAATTCGCTTTGAACAGAATGCAATGCCTGGTATAACACCGAGTTAAGTGATACGCTTGTATAGCTGTCTTGCTGCTTGGTCAGGCTAGTATAGTCGGCAAGGTTTTGAATAAGTTCCTGCATGGCAAGTGCAGACGCATCAATCCGTTCTACGGATTTTCTTACATCGCCTTCTACATCATCTTTGTACTTGTACAATAGTTTGCTGCTGAAAAGCCTGAGTTTTCGCAATGGCTCTTGCAAATGATGGGACGATGCATAGGCAATCTGTTCCAGCTCTTCGTTACTTTGATTCAGCTCTGCAATTTTCCTTTCAAGTTCTGTTTGATATTTATGACGGGTAAAGAGTTCTTTAAGAATGTATGCGAACGAAGCAAGGGTAAGGATCACTGAAAATGCAAGCAATGAAGACAAATAGGCCGGCGTTGCTTCTTTTGACTTATTCTTTTCTATCCGGCTGCTTGCCAGCAAATTCAACTCATAGTGCCTCATGCTGTCAAAATTCACTCTCAAGCTATCAAGTATATCTTTTCCTTTACGGAGTAAAACCTTATCCGGTGGTTTTGGGCTTACCAAAAGATCATTCAAAACACTTGTCTGCATGATCACTTTCTCGTTTATGTATCTCAGTCGATCCATCTGCAGAGAGGAATTGTTTCCGTGCTTCTCGCCATCAGTGACTATTGCCCTGAGGTCGGTCATACACCGTTTTATGCTGTCGTTCACGTGCAGGTAAGGCTGAAGAAAAATACTATCGTGTGTTAACAAATAACCACGAACGCCGGTCTCTGCATCTTTTAATAATTGCTCAAGCACTTCCACTCTGTTCATCACCTCAAAAGAATGCTCAATCGCATCTGAATATTGGCCATAAATATGCACTTGCCGGCGAATAAGAAACGAAATGCCGACGAGCGTTGCGAGGGAAATAACAAACGCAACCACCACAAACTGGAAGTTCTTTTGGATGTATGAAAATTTAAATTTTAATCTAGTCATACTGTAGAATTATTTCCACACTTTTTGTAATTTTAAAAGCAGCTTCGGTATTGAAATAAAAAAAACTATACCTGAAAGGCGTTCATTATCAAGTTCTTATTTTTTTGTTTCTTCTTTTTGTAAAACTGGTGTCATGCTTGCCTTACTGTGAGATAGAAAAACGACGTGTTTATGATAAGCCAAAATCTTACACAGAAGCAGAGCCTGAAAATACTGCCGCAACAAATTCAATTACTGAACTTGTTCCAGCTTACACAACAAGAACTACAGTTGCGTATTCAAAATGAATTAGAAGAAAATCCATTTCTCGAAAAAGAAGAAAACAATGATACGGAAAGTATCGACAAGTTCGATAAAAATGCGGCGCAAGATTTCCAGGATTGGGAAGAATATGGTTATGACGATATTCCCGACTACAAATTAGAATACAACAATTATCTCCCCGATACTGATCTTGTAAATGTGCCGATGAGAGCATCAGTAGATTTCAGGCAGGAAGCAAAGGAGCAATTACAATTGCTAAATCTTGATGAAGAAACCATCGTTTATGCCGACTACCTGATTGACAGTTTAAATGAAGATGGTTTGCTGGAACAATCAATGGATGATATTTCTGATGATTTTTCCTTCAGCTCTCACAAAATGGTTACTGCCGAAGAGTTTGAAAAAGCCCTGAAAGTAGTGCAGTCACTCGATCCGGTGGGTATTGGCGCCCGCAGCATTTGTGAATGTCTTTTGCTACAGCTGGAACGCAAGAACAAAAAGAGCGTGATTGACAAACTTGCCATCAAATTATTGAGCGACCACTACAAACTATTGAGCACAGCGCAGTTTGAAAAGATAAGAGATTTGCTGAAAGTAGATGAAGAAGAGTTTAAAATAATTGTGGAGCATATTTCTAAATTGAAAACAAAACCGATTGCAGCCCAGTCAGATGCTTTCAATGCGAAACAAACAATAGTACCGGATTATTCAGTGTACCGGGTGGATGATGAACTGATCGTTTCATTGCATAATCAATATTCTCAGAACCTGCATGTGAATGCTGCGTGGAGCGAGAAAATTGAAATGGATAAGACAAGTAACAAGAGCGAAAGACAATACATGAAGAGCAAACTTGCCTCAGCACAATGGTTCATCAGTGCCATCAAGCAAAGAGAAAGCAATATGCTGAAAGTGATCAAGACAATTGTGGAATACCAAAAGGCTTACTTTATGGAAGGCGACATAAGAGCATTGAAACCAATGATCTTAAAGAACATCGCAGAGAAACTTGACATTGAAATTGCAACAGTATCAAGGCTTACTTCCAACAAATTTGTGGACACACACTTTGGTATAATACCCTTGAAAAATTTGTTCACTGAAGGTATTATTAATGGAAACGGAGATTCTGTAAGCAACAAACTTATTCAATCAACTATCCAGGAATTGATATCAATGGAAAATAAAAACAACCCATACACTGACCAGCAGATTGTGGCCATTCTTACCAACAAAGGAATGCCGGTAGCAAGGCGAACTGTAACCAAATACAGGGAGCAAATGCAAATACCGATGTCACAGATGCGCAGGCTTTGGGCATGATATTAGTTAAACTAGGAATTAGAAATTAGGAGTTAGTAGTCTCATTTCTAATTCCTAATTCCTAGTTCCTAGTTCCTCATTTAACCACCCGAATACGCAAACGATGGATAAAATACTGGTAATTGATGACGATATGGATATGTGCAACCTGCTTAGCCGTTTTCTAAATAAGAAGGGCTATGAGGTTGCTACTGCTCCTTCAGGCAAGAAAGGCCTGGAACTTTTGCAATCATTCAATCCGGATATCGTTCTCTCAGATTATAGGCTTGACGATATGAACGGTAATGATCTGTTAATGCAGATCAAAGCCTATAATTTTAGTTTACCTGTAATCATTATTACAGGCTATAGCGATATAAAAACCGCTGTAGAAGTTTTAAAGAACGGAGCAACAGACTACGTGACGAAACCTCTTTTTCCGGATGAAATTTTGTTGACGATCAAAAAGACGTTGGAAAAGGGTACCCACCCGGCAAGGCCCGCTCCGACGGTACAGGACAACACCAAGCCTGTTAAGACAAGCGTCTCATCCGGATCACAAGCGCTCCACCACGATGACTATATTTCCGGCGAAAGCCAGGTGTTCATTAACATCATGGAGCAAATCAGACGCGTTGCCCCTACCAATTACAGCATTATCCTTTATGGCGAGAGTGGAAGCGGTAAAGAAGTAATTGCAAAAGAAATACACCACCAAAGCAAGAGAAGCAGCAAGCCTTTTATGGCCATTGACTGCGGTGCACTGTCGAAGGAACTTGCAGGCAGTGAACTGTTTGGTCACGAGAAAGGATCTTTTACCGGCGCCATCAATCAAAAGATCGGCATATTCGAACTGGCAAACACCGGAACAGTTTTCCTTGATGAAATTGGTAATTTGAGTTATGATATACAGGTATCGCTTTTGCGCGTGATCCAGGAAAGGAAAATGCGCAGAATAGGCGGCACCAAAGACATTGATCTGGATGTGCGCATCATCGTAGCGAGTAATGAAAAATTGCTCGACGCGGCTAAAAAAGGAAAGTTTCGTGAGGACCTTTATCACCGCTTCAACGAGTTTAGCATAAATGTTCCGCCGCTCAGAGAGAGAAAGCCCGACATTCTGTTATTTGCAAGACACTTCCTTCAGCAGGCAAATATTGAGTTGCAAAAAAACATACAAGGGTTTACGCCCCAGGTAGAGCAAATTTTCGTAAACTACGTTTGGCACGGCAACCTGCGTGAATTGAAAAACGTTATTAAACGCGCAGCGCTGCTAACTGACGGTCAATTGATCGACGTGATTTCATTGCCGTTTGAAATTACCAATTTCCAGAAACTACAGTTTGACGAAGCGGTGATACCATTAGCCCCCATGGCTCCAATGGATTATGCACAATCGGGCAACGCCTATAACGGAGCGGCACCAGCGCAGCCCGCCCAGCCACAACCCATCTATACTACACCGAAGAAGATAGAACTTCATGAGAATAGCCTGAGAGAAGCATCATTAGACGCCGAATACGAAACAATACTGGAAGCACTTAAGAAGGTAAACTTTAATAAAAGTAAAGCTGCTAAGTTGCTCAATATTGACAGGAAGACTCTTTATAATAAGATGAGGCAATTCCATGAATTTAACAATGACTAGTCATGAATCCGGAATCAGAAAAAGAAAACATTCAAAACCTGAAGACGTTACTTGAATCGGCAGGTTTTGGAAACGAGTGGCAGCAGAAATTAACTGACTTCATCCCGGCCCTGGTTTATATATACGACGCACGCAACAAAAAGTTGAGCTATATAAATAAACGAGTCACGGATTTGTTAGGGTATACCTATGGAGATTTCGAGGAGTGGGACAATGATCTCATGAAAGTGATCTTTAGCGAAGATGTTGATCTTGTAAAGACCGAAATTGAGAAATACTATCACCTTAACGGAGATGAATCACACGAATACAACAGCAGGCTAAATCACAAAAATGGTGATTGGCGTTATTTTAAAACCCTGGGTACCGTTTTAAGAAAAAGTGAAGACGGTACGCCAGGGTCCTTTCTATTTATAGCGCAGGATATTTCAGATCAAATGAGGGTGAGCACAGATCTGAAAAAAAATATGCAGCTTGTCACTGACTCAGAAAAGCTACTGAAATTCGGCACCTACAGCCATAACATGCTAACCAGGGAAATGATCTGGTCCGACGGACTGTATGAGATTTTCGGATATGACAAGAGCGAAAATCTCATTATCAATGATGACTTCTATCTTAAACATATCGATCCACTTGACAGAGATATGTACCTGGCTAAAATTGATGAAGCAGTCAAAAACAAATCGAACTTCCATATCATTTACCATATCACCACAAGCAATGGTGAAAAGAAAAGTATAAGCACCAACGGGACCGTTACATCCGATGTTCAGGGCCATAAGCGAATATTTGGCATTACCCGTGATATTACGCAAGCCGAACTAACCGAGCTGGAACTGCGTCAGAATATTAAAACACTCAATCAGTCCAATAAAGAGCTCGAGGAATTTGCCTATGTAGCATCGCATGACATGCAGGAGCCTCTGAGGAAAATTCAGACTTTCGGAGAGCGTCTGCAAACCAAGTATGGCGACCTTTTGAACGATGATGGCAAAGTCTATTTAACAAGAATCATGGGCTCTGCGGAGATCATGAGAAGCCTGATCGACAACCTGCTTGAGTTTTCGAGGATTACACGACGTACCCAAATATTTGAGCCAACTGATCTTAACGTTACCATTAAAACGGTTTCCAACGAACTTGAATTGCTTTTTGACGATACCAATGCGACGCTGATAGTGGACAGCGTGCTTCCCTTAGTGGAGGCTATTCCGCTACAAATGAAGCAACTGTTTTCTAACCTTATCAGCAATGCCATAAAATTCAGAAAGAAAGACGAACCGCCGGTAATCCATATTTCATGCAGGCTTGCAGATAATGAGGAAAGAAAAAAATTCATGCTTTACAATGACATAAACTATTATTCTATCCGAATATCTGACAATGGCATTGGTTTTGAGCAAGACTACGCCGAAAAAATATTCCAGATATTCCAGCGCCTTCATGGGAAATCAGAATATCCGGGATCAGGCATTGGTCTTGCCATTTGCAAAAAAATAATTGATCACCACCAGGGTGTAATGTATGCTGAGGGCGAGCCTCAAAAAGGAGCTACCTTTGCAATTATACTTCCTTTAATACAATCCAAAACGAATGCCCCAACTGAAGAATAGACTTCTCAATGTAATGGTGGTGGAAGACGATGAAGATGATTATTTCATAATGAATGATTATCTGCAATCCATTACCAGCGGCACTTTCAAGGCGCACTGGTGCTACTCATACAGCACTGCCATTGAAAGAATGCGACAAAATGATTGCGACATCTGTTTTGTGGATTACCGTCTCGGCATTAAGACCGGATTGGATTTCATCAATCAGTCCCTTGCTGAAGGCTCTGAAATGCCTTTTATTCTATTAACCGGCAAAGGCAATCCCGAGATTGACAGACAGGCCGTGGTTATTGGCGCCACCGATTATTTGGTTAAGGGCGAACTAACCCCTGAAAAGCTGGAACGCTGCATTCGCTATGCATTGGAAAGAAGTGCAACTTTAAAAGCATTGAAGGCGAATGAAAAAAAATACAGAAGCATCTTCGAGAAATCGAAAGATGCCATTTTCATTGGCGACCACAAAGGGAGATTGATACAAATAAATTCTGCGGGTCTTGAACTGCTTCAACTTGATCCTTTGCAAATTGATCAATACCGCTTCTTCGATTTTATTATTGATCACAATGTCAAGAAAAACATTCTCGAACAGATCAATAACGAGCAAGAAATAAAGGATTATGAAGTTGAACTAAAAACGGCAATGGGACAACTAAAGTATTGTCTACTTACCTTATCCAACGAAGACAGCGATCAACACACTTTATACTACCAGGGAATTATTCACGATATTACCGAAAGGAAGCGCAACGAAAAAGCTTCGTTGAATATTGAGAAGCTTGCCGCCGCAGGCCGACTGGTGCGCACGTTGGCGCACGAGGTAAGGAATCCTTTGAACAATATCAATCTTTCACTGGAACAGTTGATGGACATTGTGAAAGATGAGGAATCGCACATGTACATGGAGATCATCAATCGAAATTCAGGTCGCATCAATTCTCTGATCACCGAGCTGTTGCAATCGCTTCGTTTCTCAGACATCAAACTGACGCCGGTTTCACTGCAGGACGTAATTCACGAAAATTTAAATGTTGCGAAAGATACCATTGCCTTAAAAAGCATTTCTCTGGACTACAAAGAACCCGAAACGCCAGTTATGATAATGGGTGACAAAGAAAAGCTGCATCTTGCATTTTCCAATCTTATAAACAATGCAATGGAAGCAATTGAAAAATCTCCGGGCAGGTTATCTATTTCAATCGAAGATAGAGCCAAACCCAGCGTGAGTATCCAGGACAATGGCATAGGCATGTCCCGCGAAGATCTGGGCCGTCTGTTCGAACCCTATTACACTACAAAGCGAAATGGAATGGGTCTCGGCATGCCCTCCACGTTGAATATTCTCCAGGCACACAATGCATTCATCGATGTAAAATCAGAGCCGGGCGAAGGAACTACGTTTACTATAACATTTGAGAAAGCTTAAGAATGCTTTGCATTCAGAGAGAAGTTTACCACTAAGACACTAAGGCCACTAAGGTCCACTAAGGTATTTTTAAAAACGCAATCATTACAATTATTTTTGCGTCTCACACTAAGCGCACTTCTCAGTGCACCTACGTGCCCTTAGTGCCTTAGTGGTGAAATAGCGTGATATACATGTCTGCAGCTCAATCTTTGTTTCTAAACAAGCTATAGAAAATAACTCCGATCAACACGATCACACCGACAACCATAATCACTCCACTCCACACACCTGCCTTAAATATTCCTTCAATTGCACTGCAGGAAATTAATGAGACAGGCAACACCGTCATAAGAAATACTATCGTAAATAATTGCTTCATAACTCACTCCTCCTTTTCTGATTATTTTTGAAATAGCGCTTCCTTTCAATTATTCAGCCTTTAAAGAGGGTTGTTGAATAAAACTTCAACAACCCTTTAACCATAAACCCCTAGAACGCAAACCCTACATATAAAGAAATAGCACTGTTTTTAGCATTATTAACCAATTGGCCCGAAACGCCTGATCTACCAATTTCCTTAAGGCCATAATTATATCTGGCTCCCAGTGTAACATCTGAAATATCAAAACCGAAGCCCCCTACCAGACCATAATCGAAAGTTTGAAAATCATCTTTGTTTAATTCTTTCACCCCATTTACATCGCCATTGTTATCAACGTCTTTTATTTTTGCTGAGGCAAGAAAAGCCGCATAACCACCAGCATGAATGTTGAAATTTTTTGCCACATTGATAACTGCAAGTACCGGCACTTCCACATAATTCAGGTTGAATCTGTATTTCCCATCACCCAGTAAATTGCTATAATTAACCTGCGAGCCTTTCATGCTGTACAAAACTTCCGGCTGAATAGAGAGGCCTTTTGTAATGGGAAGTTTCGCAAATACTCCGACATTTCCACCAACTTTCATATGCTCATCGTTCACATCATCTGCATACAGATTTGTCAGGTTAACACCTCCTTTAATACCAAATTTCGGTGTGAGTTTGTTTTCATAATCTGTTTGTTGCTCCTGGCTAAATGCTCTTATTGTTATCGCACTCAACAGGGTAATACCAATTACTTTCACAAGGACTTTTTTCTGTTTCATAGTACTATTTTTTTTAGATTACAGTTTTAAAGATAATGGTAAATCTTATACTTACTTTCAGTACTATTTAAAAACCTAATGCCAATAACAATTCATTAAATTCGTGTATCAAATCATTGAATTCGTGTAGAAATCAAACCTCACAATGTAGAATCGGCAGGCACTTCCTCAGTTATTTTGAAATCTTGTTCTACAAATTCACTTACATAGATTTCAATCAATATTAAAATGTAGCTAATAAGCAACGGTCCGAAAACAACTCCAATAAATCCAAATAAATTCAGCCCCACAATAACTCCGAAGATGGTAATAACGGGATGTATGTCGCCCATCTTTTTAAGTAAAGTAATGCGCACCAGGTAATCAACATTGCCTGTTACAAGCAGGCTATATACAATCAGCCATGTAGCTTGCCAATTCATTCCAATTCCAAACATATAAACAACCAACGGCCCCCAAACAACCGCGGTGCCTACAACAGGGAAGAATGCAAACACACCTGTCACGAATCCCCACAACAAATATTCATCTACGCCGAATATAAAGTAGCCGAACATAGCCACGGTCCCTTGCACCAATGAAATGATGGGAATACCAATGGCGTTGGCTTTCACCATTTTCTTTGTTTCTGATGCAAGTGTATTTACATTAGAAGGTTTCAAAGGTATAAACCGCGAAAGACTCCTCTCCATCGCTCTTCCGTTCACCAGCATGTGGTACAAAACAAACAACATCAAAACAACATTGGTTATAACATTTGCTGTGCTGTTCAATAACGACGGTGCGTACTGACTGATGGCATTTAGTCCTTCATCCAATTTTTTCTCAGAGATAACCTGCATCTTGAAATTCGCCTGCAGATGATTGATCGCTTTTTTAAAACTGGCAATTACCTGGTCGCTGTTGTGTATCAGCATATCAATCTTAGGGCTTATCAAAGTGATGGCAAGATAGATGGGTAATCCAATAACCAACGTGTAGTAAAAAATAATTAGCATTGCGGACCATCCGCGTTTCCATTTTCTTTGATAAACCAATTGAAAATAATTTGCCCTGCTTAAAACATAAAGTGTTATTGCGCCAAGGAAACCGGGCACAAATGCAATAAGTTCATGCAACACCACGTAGATAAGTACTACAATAATGATCAGAATAATAATTTGCTTCAGTCGAAGATTAAAGGTTTGCATGAAATTGATCTATTTAAAAAAATAAAGGAGAGCCAAACTAATGAACTCCCCTTCGGTGCTTTAATACACTATGGCAATTAATAATTAATAATTAATAATTAATATTTCATCCCCTGCAATTTTGATCCCGCCTTGGTTTGTGGCATCGAAAGCACTGCTGCCCTATTAATTATTCATTATTAATTATTAATTAGATTTAAAGAGGTACGGATCAAAACTCTTTCACTCTTACACTGGTTGATTGATCTTAATCTTGCCATGCTCTCCTTCAGAGTATTGTTCTCTTGTTGCAATTGCTTTCAAAATATTAAGGAACACCACAGCCTGGTTAGAAGAATTTTTCCAATAATATGCTTCTTGTGGCGCAACTTTGATCAGGCAAAGTTTAGGATCATCAATTCCTTTTGGGAACCATGCTTTCAACATAGGGTTCCACAATTCTTTTATTTTATCCTTGTTGATAATCACGGAAGTTGTTCCTTTAATATCAACATAAACATTTTTTGAGGGATGAGCATAAATCAAACTCACCATATTGTCCTTTGACAACTCTTGTATGGTTTCTGAATATTCGTTTGTGAAAAACCATATGTAACCGCTCTCATCAATCTTCACCGTAGACATAGGCCTACTGCTTATTTTAGCGTGATCATCAACAGTTGTGAACATGCAGATGCCAATATCCTCTACGAGTTCTTTAAGCTTTTGCAGGTCATTTTTTTCTTGCGCGTCCATGGTTAGATATTTTAGAGATAAGGTTAAAAAAACTATGCCATGAGCAATGACTGAATAACTGAATAATTGATTAACTGAATAACTGAACGATGAGAGTCAACGCGAATGATAGGAGATGAAGCACTTCTAATTCCTAATTCCTAACTCCTAATTCCTCTCTCACCCACACCGACACACTGCCTCCGTCACACATAAACTTTCCCCATCCATCTCCGTTGAGTTTTACTTTTTCTTTCCTTCTTCCCAGCAGGTCAACAAATGTTTCGTTGGCGTGCGTGTTGCCCATTTGCATATCTTTAAAACCTTCAGTGCCGTTTGACAAAATAACTGCGCAACCAGACCCCGGCACTTCTTTAATTCCTTCCCTCGTCCATCCTATGCAGTTGCCATGATTGAAATAATCGCGCTGCATGCCAAAAGCAAAATCTTTTCTTGCCCTTAATAGCGTTGGTAAAATATCCACGGGTGAAATCTTAATATCGTAACCTTGTCCATCGTGTCCATTGTCGGTATACTCAGCTCCGTATAAAGCAGGATGAAAAATACAAGGAGTGCCATCTGTCCGCAACAAGATCAGGCTTAGCGCAAGTGGCTTGAACCAGTCTTCCACCGGCGATTCCAGCGATTGCAATGGCTGCGTATCATGATTGTCTACAATTGTAACGGCATGAGTAGGCATTTGCTGCACCAATGTGTTGTTGAAAATATTACGCAGATCAAAATCTTTCCCTGCTTTTGACGCAGTGTAAAAATTATGGTGAAGCGGCGCATCAAACAATTGCATTCTTCCTTTGGTAACGTCGATATAACGAAGCAAAGCATTCACGTCATGAATGTTCCAGTATTCACCAATCATCGGCGTATACTCTTCTTTTAACGAACGCATATAGTCTATCCATTCATTAAAGAAATACGATGCAATATGTTTAACAGCATCTAATCTGAAACCATCGACATGCGTTTGCTCCAAATACCATTTGCCCCAGTATTTCAATTCTTCACGAACAGAAGCGTTGCGAAACTCAATGTCTGCATACATCAGGTAATCGTAGTTGCCCAACTCACTTTCCATTACTTCTTCCCAACCTTCGCCATATTCGTTCTGAATACTGTACACCCCGTCTTCATTTATATCGTTTGCCCAGTCCACTCCGGAAAAACATTTGTGATCCCAAATAAATTCAGAATACTTTCCATTACGTCCGGGAAATGTAAATTTTGTCCACGCTTCAATGTCAAAGTGATCGCTGATGAATTCATTTCTGTTGTCAGGATTTACCTTCTTCACTGTAAATTTTTCCAATTCATCAGCTCCGGCTTTGTGGTTAAAAACGGCGTCCGCAATCACACCCATGTTGTTTTTGTGTGCCGCTTCAATTGCCTTAAGGTATTGCTCCTTGGTACCGTATTTTGTAGGAATGGTTCCTTTCTGATCAAACTCACCCAGGTCAAAGAGATCATAGGCATCATAACCAATTGAATAGCCACCGTTGCATCCTTTGTAAGCTGGAGGAAACCATACGTTTGTAAAACCATGCTTTGCAAGATTTGGTGCTTCGGCAACGAAATCGTTCCAGAGTCTACCATTCCCGGGATAATACCAGTGAAAGAACTGGATTATTACCGGGTTGAGGCTGTTAGGCATATTTTTAATAATTGAATTTTTGAGTAACTGAATAATGGATGGGCTCGGAACGGGTAAAGACTTTCATTGGTGCGGTAGGGCAATTGTTTGTTTACCTGACTTCCTGATACAGATTTAGTCGTCTTCTTCCGGGCGGCATTCGGCCTTTCGGAAATACTGCCGATATATGGTTATGCATCTTCTGTGCCGCCAAAAGCACTGGCTCAAGAAAAATACGGTTTAAAGAAACGACCTGCAACTTTTCGGAACTCACCACTCATAACTCTCTGCCCACGTTTGCCTTTAGCCTGCCTCAGTCATTGGTTTAATTTCCTTTGTTTCCGTTTTAACAATGAACACAGCGGTGTCATAGGGCTTAATTCCCTGCCCTCTTGTTAACGCATACACCTTTGTAAACTCCGCACCAAAATACAAGATGATAGAAGAATAGTATATCCAGGTAAGAATAACAATGATTGATGCTGCGGCACCATACGTTAAACCAACTTTTGAGTGCGCCATGTAAAGGCCAATGAGGAATTTACCCAGTATAAATAACATCGCTGTAAACCCTGAACCCACTAATGCATCCCGCCATGCAATCCTGGCATCGGGTAAAACTTTGTAAATAATGGAGAACAACCCGGTTATTATTCCCAGCGTAAGAACGGTATTAATAAAGCCTGCGATGTAGTAAGTATCATCTGAAAAGAATCTTGTAAGATAATCGCTGAAGGCATCTATCAAAGTGTTAACGAGCAACGACACCAACAACAGAAATCCAAGACCTACTACTAAAGAAAAAGATATCAGCCTGTTAGTAAGATATCTCAGCCAGTTCTTCTTGGGTTTCGCCCTGATCGACCAGATATAATTGATTGAATCCTGTATCTCTGTAAAAACACCTGTCGCGCCAAGCACCAGTAAAATTCCACCAATAACCACTCCGGTAGAAGTAAATTGCGAAGCCTCAATGTTCTTGATAATGTCTTGTATTTGCAACGCCGCAGACGAACCAACCAGCGTTCTTATCTGGGCGTAAATCTTTCCCTTCACTGCGTCTTCACCGAGAAATAATCCGGCCAGAGAAATCATGATCATCAACATGGGCCCAAGGGCAAATACAGTATAATAGGATAACGAAGCGCTCAATTTAATAGCGTTATCTGCGCCAAAGCTCTTACCCGCTGATTTTAAAATGTTTATAAAACTTTTGAATGATAGCACTTGTTTTTTCTGAAACAGTTCATAATAATGTGCCTGTTTGAAAATGAGAAACGGAGGTAACTTTTAAAGTAAAAATTCAACAACTTGAGGAATTTCTTCCACTCGATTCCTGCTTTTATGCACTGGCGCGGGTTTTACAATACACGTTGAAAGATTAATCACTAAAAAACATTGAAGATTATGAGAAGCATACTTTATATCATCGCAGTGATTTTATTAGTAGGTTGGCTATTGGGCGTATTCGCTTATAGCGCAACAGGGATGATTCACGTATTATTAGTATTGGCAGTTATCGCATTGTTGCTTGGTGTGATCAGGCGTGCTTAGAAAAATATTCTCACTCATCATACATCACCAACCACTATTTCAGAAGCATTCGTTTAACAAGGAATGCTTCTTTTTTTGCTTAGGGCTCAATGCAAAATGCTGAACGCTCTACACTCAATGCGGAGGCTCCGACATTAAGGTAAAGCGTTCAGCGTTTTGCGTTTGGCATTAAGCCATCTAAGCACTTACTGCTTTATTCGCATCTCTATAGCTCTTGATCAAATCATGAGATTTTTTCAAAGCTGTTTGTTGATCCATGATTATTTGTCTTAAAGCTGCCGGCAACTCAGCATCAGAAGACAATGCAGCTTTATATGCTTTTTGCGCAGCATCTTCGCCAAATTCGCATGCATTTAAAACAGATTGTCTGTCATTACCTGAGAAGCTTGCTTTTACATCATCCCATGCACGATAAATCTTTCCGCTCAAAGTTGTGCCGGTTGCTGGCTCACCACCGAGTTTGACAACTTCGTCTTTAAGTTGATTACTATACTTAAGACTTTCATTCGCCATGTTTCTAAAAATGGCCTTTAAGTCTACATCGATACCGGGTGTATTATCAATGGCATTTTGATATCCGGCAACGCGATCGTTGTTGATTTTGATAAGGTCATTTAATACCTCTACAGTTTCATTTTGTGACATAGTATCTGATTTTTATAGCTTAATGTATCTAAATAATTGTACCAACATTTCTTAATGAACCACTAAAAATGCTGCAAGTCTTTGAGGAACAAATTCTACACCGATTTTTTTATTTCTTTAACTTTCAACAAGGCATAACATTTATTTGTTATTGACTAAACAAATAACTGTGTTATGGACAAAAGCCTTGAAATAATCAAAGACAAAATAGAGAATATAGGGAGTGCCATTATGTACAGTATGCCTGATACGGTGTTAAAACTGCCTACACAAATTGTAAACACATTGTGTATCGATGATCTGGGACATGTGTGGTTCCTCGTCCCCAAGCCGGTGCAGCATGTGGCATTGTTCGACAGAATTTTCCCTGTAAAACTTTCTTATTTTAAAAAGGGTATAAATACATCGCTATCAATTAATGGATTGGGAGAAATGATTCTTGATCCTGAAGTAATAAACACTGTAACCTGTATAGATGACGAGTTGCGCGAAAAAGCACATGATAAGTCCATGTTGGTAAGAGTAAAAATTGAAGGGGTAGAAATGTTTGAACCTACAGCCCGCAAAAACAATCTATGGGCTGCAGTATCAAACTTTTTCATGGAAACTTTATTTCCATTCCACAATCCTTCACGCGGCGTGATTGAGTATAAAATTGCCAGTTAGCTTTTACAATTCCCCATTTTATTTTTCTATCCTTCTTTCAATATCCTACCATATCCAATTCAGTATCCTCCACGAGAAAACTTTAGTGGTCAATTAATAAAAATGGGAAAAGAAATACGCCAGGTCAGAGGCCTAAGTGATTAAACGGGATGGTGTGCAAAGGACAATTGCCTCTATAAAAAATAGCGCAATAACTATCTGAATGGACGCAAATCAATCAGGAATGATGATTGAGCATTCATTTTTTCGTTCTATACGAAATGGTGATTTTCACAATAAGAAATCGCCATTTTTATTTTATAAAATCTAATTAATTAAATCTGCTGATTAGAAACTGTTGTTGGTTCAGTAAAAGGCAATTTGAATTTCTTTTTGTCGGTCCTGTTAAGGTTAAATGACAAAAAACATGACAGCAGCACCAAAAAGCAGATGACGTGGTTGAGTAGTTGTAGTAGCATTTTTCAAAATGGTTGATGAGTTAAATAAGGGGTAGGCTCTTCGTGTTCGCAGGACTAAATGGATTGTAAAAAGAGAATAAGGACGCATCATTTTTTATAACTACATAGCTCCGTATTCATCTGATCTAAAGTTGCAAAAAATAAAGATAACTTCATACAGTGTGGGTAACTTTTCTAAAATGTTAATTTTCGGCCTAATCAATTGACATACAACGGCTTCAAACATGCGCTTTCTAAAAGTTGACTTTAATCAACGTAATTCTACTCAGTTTCGGTTTCCTCAATATTAGAATTTGCACGCGAAATTGCTGAAAGAGGCTTTCCTTCATGAAATAACAGCGAATACAATATATTTGCACATTGACAAGTACCTACCAATAACGCTGATCAGGTCATTCAAATCTGGTTAGTATTTTATCACAAAAAATTTACTGGTTTCTTGAAGTAAGTAGGAAGTATAAGGCCATCAGGTAATAATGATATAGCAAGGCAAATATACCCAGCTTGTTTGAGAAATACATATTTTTTAAATAATCATTGGTTATAATGAAACATCACTTCGCAAGCAATCTGCGGTACTTAAGAAAACGCAAAGGCGTTACCCAAACTGAAATTGCCATTCTGGTAGAAAAAGCCCATACAACAATTGGTAATTGGGAAAAAAGAATCGCACAGCCGAGCATAGAAGAACTCGTAATAATAGCTGACTTTTTTCAGATCAGTCTCGATCATTTGATTCTTGATGATCTTGCTCTCACAAGTTATAATCTTGAACACAACCACGCTGTAAAAGAAGAACAGGAAGCATATCTGGCAAATACTTCCAAACTGATTGACAGCCTTCAATTGAATGTCGACACACTCAAACTTTTGATAGAAGTTAAAGACAAACAGATCGCCGAACTAACAACGGAGAATATGTTTCTAAAACAGGGATTGGAGGAGAAGTAAGGCCAAGGGCTTAACGCCTAATGCTAAACGCTTAATGCAAAACCGAGGGATCGGTTGCGTTAAGCGTTTAGCATTAGGCATTAGGCATTCAGCCTATTTCAGTTCTTCTTTCAGAAACTTCCCCGTATGGCTTTCTTTCACTTTTACAAGATCCTCAGGTAATCCTTCAAACAATATCTTACCACCACCATCACCGCCTTCGGGACCAAGATCTATGATGTGGTCTGCTACCTTTATGACATCGAGGTTATGCTCGATGATCAGCACCGTATTGCCACGATCGACCAGTTTGTTTAATACATCCAGCAAGTGTTGAATATCCTGGAAATGGAGGCCTGTTGTAGGCTCATCAAGAATATAAAAAGTTTTGCCAGTGTCTTTCTTTGAAAGTTCCGTTGCAAGCTTTACACGCTGTGCCTCGCCACCACTAAGCGTTACGGCACTTTGCCCTAAAGTAACATATCCCAAACCCACTTCCTGCAGCACTTTTATTTTGCGATACAGGTAGGGAACATTTTGAAAAAACTCAACAGCTTCATCCACAGTCATGTCAAGTACATCGCTTATGGATTTTCCTTTGTAACGAATCTCAAGCGTTTCCCTGTTGTAGCGTTTACCGTTACATTTTTCGCAATGCACATAAACATCGGGAAGAAAGTTCATTTCGATCACACGCATTCCTCCGCCTTCACACATGTCGCAACGACCACCTTTTACGTTAAATGAAAATCGTCCCGCATTATATCCGCGAATTTTCGCTTCCGGTACGGCAGCGAACAAAGTTCTTACCTCTGTAAAAAATCCACAATAAGTGGCCGGATTGCTTCGCGGAGTCCTGCCAATTGGGGACTGGTCAATTTCAATTACTTTATCAATGTTCTCCAATCCCTTTATGGAATCATATTCCAAAGGATACATTTTAGAATCGTAACAATATTTGGAAAGGATCGGATACAACGTTTCGTTGATCAGCGTTGATTTACCACCACCGCTTACACCAGTTACAACAATCAATTTTCCCAAAGGAAATGTAGCACTCACATTCTTCAGGTTGTTTCCCTTCGCACCTTTCAACACCATCGACTTACCGTTTCCTTTTCTTCTTTCTTTGGGAACAGCAATTCCTTTTTTACCATTCAGATATTGAGAGGTTTCGCTCTGGCTCTTCAATACTTCATTGGGAGTACCTTGTGCCACTATGCTTCCGCCGTGTTTACCCGCTTTAGGTCCTATGTCTACAAGATAGTCAGAGGCCATCATGATGTCCTTATCGTGCTCAACAACTAAAACACTATTGCCGATATCGCGAAGATTTTTCAACGCATCAATCAGCCGGTGGTTATCACGTTGATGCAACCCAATGCTTGGCTCATCAAGAATGTAGGTGATGCCCTGCAATTGCGATCCTATTTGCGTAGCAAGACGAATACGCTGCGACTCTCCGCCGCTCAATGTTTTGGACGATCTGTTGATGGTAAGATATGTAAGGCCCACATCCAGCAAAAACTGCAAACGCTCGCGGATCTCTTTTAAAATATCCTTTGCAATGGTGTTTTGCTTTGTTGATAGTCTTTTTTCAATGCCGGTAAACCAAATCATTAATTTGTCAAGATTCAGTTCGCTTATTTCAGCAATGTTTTTTTCATCTACTTTGAACCAAAGGCTTTCCTTGCGCAATCTTGCACCTTTACAGGACGGACATGTTTTCAGGTCCATAAATTTTTCTGCCCAATCACGTATTGCATCTGAGTTGCTTGCAGCAAACCATCTTTTCAATTGCGGCACAATGCCTTCAAACTCTTCTGTATAAACAGTTCCTTCGCTGGAAACATTTTCAAAATCCATTACCATTTCATCTTCACCTTCTTCGTTTCCGTAAAGCAAAAGGTTCAATGAATTTTGAGGTATATCTTTCACCGGTTTCTTAAGATCAATCTTATATCTTCTCGCCATTTGCTGCACCTGCTTAAAAACGAATGCTTCACGTTCTTCGCCAAGCGGAGCAATAGCGCCATCGCTTATGCTGATGCTACTATCAGGAATTATTTTGTCCATGCTCACCTGGTACACTGTTCCCAAGCCCTTACAAACTGGACACGCACCATAGGGAGAGTTAAATGAGAATGAATTGGGAGATGGCTCTTCGTAACTGATGCCGGTATCTTCACACATCAATTGTTTTGAATAAGAGGCTTCTTTAGCAGTGCCTTTTGTTGCCTCACTGAGATCAAGAAACATCAGGCCTTTACCAAGGTTCAATGCCTGTTGTACACTTTGGCTTATGCGTACACGAAACTCATCCTCCACTTTCAACCTGTCGATCACTAATTCAATATCGTGAATTTTGTAACGGTCCACCTGCATTTTAGGAACAAGATCTTTTATCTCACCATCCACGCGCACTTTCACAAAACCTTTTTTTCGAAGGTCCTCAAACAACTCCCGATAATGTCCCTTACGGCCACGCACAACCGGAGCAAGGATGCTTATTTTTTGACGAAGAAATTTTTTGAAAATATTTTCTACAATTTCTTCTTCACTAAACTTCGTCATTTTCTTTCCTGTGTTGTAGCTATAGGCCTCACCTATTCTTGCGTACAACAATCGAAGAAAGTCATAGACTTCTGTAATAGTCCCAACAGTCGATCGTGGATTTTTATTGGTCGTTTTCTGTTCAATGGAAATTACCGGAGAAAGTCCCGTGATCTTATCAACTTCAGGCCTTTCCATATTTCCGATAAACTGCCTTGCGTAAGCACTGAAACTTTCCATGTAACGACGCTGGCCTTCATTGTAAATAGTATCAAAAGCAAGGGAAGATTTTCCGCTCCCGCTCACCCCCGTAAATACTACCAGTTTATTTTTTGGAATGGAGATATCTATGTTTTTCAGATTGTGCTCTTTCGCACCAAAAACTTCAATTGCACCATCTTCACTTACAAACCCGTTATTGTTCTTTGCCATACCTTGTTTCCTTATAAGAATAGAACAGTAAATTTAAGGTAAAGTAGTGACATGATAAAACGCTTATCCGGCTTGAATTACACGAATTTCCTACCGTCTTACAAGACTATTGAACTAAAAATTCCCTGTTGCTCAAAACAGTATCTTCTGCAGCCATTTTGTAAGCGCCTGTAAACGCTGGAACCCCTGTAACCGTTAATGTTTTCATAACACAGGCTTCTCAGCCTAACGCTGCATAACATGCAGCAAATCAATGAAAGCCGCAGTATCATTGAGTTTCGAAATAAAAGCCTTCCTTAAAAAAACGGAGTTATCCACATTTTTATAGAATTGGCACAGTTTTTCTATACTACTAGTCAGAAAACAAATTGATAATACAAACCATTAGTTTTATGAAAGCACCAAAATTACTTCTAGGAGGCCTGATATTACTGTCAATGCAGGGTTTCAGCCAAACTGATACTACAAAAACACCTAAGGATACAACTAAGAAAAAAGACCTTTCTTTTGTATCTGTTCTGGATACAGTTCCTGAGAAGAAAAAAGACACTACTGAAAAGAAGGACTATGCATTTAATCAAATTGCAAAAGGACGTTTCTTGATGGAAGACAATTACCTGGCACTTGACACAGTACCCGGTAAGAAAGATACCACTATGAAAAGAGACACATCTAAGTGGATATCTTATGCAGCGCTAGATACAGTACCTAAGAAAGACAAAAAGGAAAAAGACACAACAAAAGCATTTGCTTTTAGCTACATCAATGATGCAGATACCACAAAACCTAAGAAACATAAGAAAGAGAAAGATTCAACCGGAATGTTTGCATTCGTAAATTATGCAGTTTTGGATACAGTGCCTGAGAAAAAAGACACTTCCGATAAGAAGAAAGAATTTTCTTTTAACGATGTAGCGAAAGGACCTTTTGCAGTAGAAGACGCATACATTGTGTTGGATACAGTACCAAATGATACAACTAAAAAGCCTTCAGGATGGGGTTCATTAGCTCCAATTCCACAAGCACAGCCATTGTCAGAATTTAAATCTTCTGCTCCGGCTCCAAATGCAGGCAAGTATTATGTTGCAGTGCTTGGCACTTATCAACCGGAAAATACCACTACAACAGAAACACAGCCATCTGCAACAACTACAACTACAGCTGGCAGCAATGTTACTATAACTGTTGATGACCAAAACCCTGGTAAGATCTGGGTATCTGGTATAGGTGATGATAAATTTTATGCTTACCTGAAAAGTGATGCAAACATTTATAAAATTCCGGCTCAAAAAGTAAGCGATAAAAAATCAATTTCAGAAGGTATCGTATCTTATAATGAAACTTCAAAAGAAGTACACATCCGTATCGGCAGTGGCTTTAATGATGCAGATCCTGCTGCTTCTTTAAACGGTGCACAAGCAACAGCCAGTGCAGAACAACCTGCTGAGAAACCAATGAAAAAAGGTAAAAATTCTCATGCAGTTGCAAAGGCACCAGTGAAAAAAGTGATCAGCTTTGATGGTATTAAAACCGATGCAGGTACTGCATCTCTATAATAATAAAATCCAAGACCATTAAGCCATCCAAAAATTCTGATATTCGACCAATATAAAGTCCGGGCGTTTTGCCCGGATTTTTTTTTAGGACTTTTACTCATCTAATGTTTGCCTGAATTATTTACATTTGCGGCCTCAAACAAAATCCGGCCTATGATCCCGTGCACAAATCGCAATTTGTTATACGCAACCCCAATCGGGTTAACCCCATCCCTTTTACGTCGGTATTCAATTCCCAAATACTTATAACTGAGGAACAATTTTTTTAACTATTTAGAAATAAAATTTTATTGTAGTAAAACCCAAAGTGTATGAAAAAAGTAAAAAGTCTTCTATTTGGTAGCATGGCCATTTTGATCGTGGCATCTGGATGCAGTACAGTTAACAAGATGAACAGAACAGAAAAAGGTGCAGTGATAGGAACAGCAGGTGGTGCTGCTGCAGGCGCTGTCATTGGCAAAGTAGCTGGCAATGCAGGTCTCGGCGCTATCATTGGAGCTGTTGTTGGTGGTGCAGGCGGTGCGATCATTGGACGCAACATGGATAAGCAGGCTGAGCAAATTAAACAAACCGTACCGGATGCAAAAGTAGAAAGAGTCGGCGAAGGTATTATGGTTGAGTTCAACAGTGCAGTACTATTCAAGGTAAATAAATTTGACCTTTCTGATCAATCAAAAGAAAGCCTCAACAAATTGATCACTATTCTTAACACATATCCGGATACAGATATCGAAGTACAAGGTCACACAGATAGTACGGGTACAAAAGCATACAATCAAACATTGTCTGTAAACCGTGCAATTGCTGTGGCAAACTATTTGCTAGATCATAATATCAACTCGTCCCGTGTTACAACAAAAGGTTATGGTCCAGATGTTCCAAAATATCCTAACGCAACAGCTGATGGACGTGCACAAAACCGCCGTGTTGAATTTGTCATCACTGCAAACGAAAAAATGCAGCAGGAAGCAAAGCAACAAGCAGGGCAGAAATAATAAACAACAATTCTAAAAATCATTGAACTATGAAACGTGTACTTACCGCAATCACATTAACGGCATTGTCAATAGCAGGTGCGAACGCCCAGTCGAAAAAATCGGAACCAGCTGTTACTTTTGGTATCAGAGCTGGCGTTGACCTTCAAAATCTCAACGGCCATGATTACCAAAATAACAAACTGGACAATGACCCGCTTTTAAAATTTAATGTTGGTGTAAACGCTGAAGTTCCAATTGGAACGGACTGGTTTATTCAACCGGGTATTTTATATACGACGAAAGGAGCAAAAGCAGGGGACAGAAAAGTTAATCTCGGATACATTGAGGTACCGGTGTATGCAATGTACAAACCAGACCTCGGTGACGGACATTTGCTTTTGGGCGTGGGCCCTTATATCGCCTTTGGCGTGGGAGGCAAAGTAGGTGACAAGGCGGTAACTTTTACAAAAAGTGCCACTTCGCTGGAATATTTCGCTAACCAGGGTGCTTATTTCAAAAGAGTTGATGCAGGTGGAAATCTATTGATTGGTTATGAATTTGCCAGCAATCTTTCCTTCCAGTTAAATTGTCAACTTGGTCTTGCCAACATCGCACCAGAACTTACAACCGGCGATAGCAAATCGTCTGCAGCTCTTAAAAACACAGGCTTCGGACTTTCTGTAGGCTATAGGTTTTAGATAATTGGAACGCAGAAGAGATGGAACGCAGATTTTCAAGATTGTCATGATAGGTAATGATTTTTTGACTTTGGCTTGAGATTGTAATTGAATTTCAAATCAAAAATTTCAAATCATCTTTAATCATGACAATCTTGAAAATCTGCGTTCTTCTTTCCGCGTTCTTTATCTAAACAGACGTTCTAATCCCGGCAATACTTCCTCATCCCACGAGTGTTTAACCTGCGAATAACGATTATAGTTTGCGCCAAAGTTATCTATCGTTGCCACCAGCTTTGTACTGTGATCTTCTTCCTCCAATTTATAGGAAACATGCACATAATTGCGAAGCTCATCTTCGCATTCATAGTAGGGATCGAAGAGCGAATATTTCAATTCTTTACACGGAACACACTTCATTACCAATCCCTTCTGAAACGCTTCGTATCCTGCATATGTTCCTACCCAAAGCACCATACTTCCCTCCTGCCAATCAGTAATCACATCGCAATTGAACATGTATTGCCTCGTGAAATCTGGATTTGTCAATGCCTGCCAAACATTGTCTTTTGTTGCGGGCAATGACAAAGAACGTTCTATGCTTAATGCGGCATCCATAAAAAGTGGTTTGAATTATTTAATACCGACCAGCACTTCAGTTAAATTGTTTTGCTGTTCCTCAAAATCAACATTCACATACATTTCCCTGCATTCAAGATCATTCGCCATTTGCATGCCTTGCGAAAACAACCAGGGAATTATCTTTCCGTAAGTAAGGTGCAATTGATCCCATCCACCCTCATGAGTGGCAGCAACGCATTTGAAAGGTGATAAATGTTTGAACTGATAACCAGTCGATTGATTAACATCTCCTTTGACAGGAAGTGCGACTTCAAGTGTAAATTCAGTATCAGGCTTGCCATCGGCGCCAAAATAAAACCAGTATTGCGGCCCGGAAATGAAGAGTTGTAAACGATTGGCCTCATTTTGCAGTTCCTGCGGAACCTTGCCTATAATATCCTCCAATCCTGCAAAGGTGGTTCTCGTGGTGTAATACAGAACGGTCATCGGTGGCATTGTTTTGACTTGCATGGTGTGTTATTTTACACAAAACAACAATGCGTTAGTGACAGCCTTATGTCAGGAAGTTTTTCGGGAGAAAGAAAAAAAGCTTCGCTTTTGAGGTTTACCACTAAGGCACTAAGGACACTAAGCCGCACTAAGAATTGCCTAATTTCAAATACCCCTTAGTGAATCTTGTGTCCTTAGTGCCATAGTGGTAAAGCTTTTGATCGTCGACAGTGTTGACCGCTTATTCAAATAATGAAGATCCAACAACTACACATGATGCCTGTACAGCTTCCCGCACATCTCTTTCACCTGAGCCTTGAAGTCAGCAGGAGATTCGATGGTAAGGGCATCAGTGAACATCAGGATCCAGCGGGCAAACATATCCGGATATGAAGTCAGGAACGTCAGCCTTACATCGCCTTCACAAATTTCTTCAGACACAAATCCATAGTAATATTTTTGCTCGCCGATATATCTTGCAACATCTTTTCTTATCCTGATGACAATCTCCGAAAGCTGCGTTTCTCTCGCTTTCATCTTGCTGAGATATTCGCTTATAGATGGGTGTGAGGAATTGTCAAATGCGGTATCAGTTACGTACAATTTTACTATGCGACTCATTTTAAAATCCCTGTAATCATTGCGTAGTCTACACCAGGCGATGCAATGCCATGCATTTCCGTAATAACACAAGCCAATAGGCTCAATATCCCTGGCTTCAACAGTGGTATCATAAGCCTTGCAATATTCCATATGCACCACCCTTTTTGTGACCATCGCTCTTTGCAACTCACTTAGGTATTGCGCATTGGCATCTTTGCTCGTATTGTAAGCAGAAGGAAGAACAACCACATTCTCTTCCAGTGTTTCAATTTGCTCTTTGTCGGTATAACGCAGTACAGATTTGATTTTGTACAACGCATTTTCAAAATGTTTTTTCACAACGGGGTCCGTGGAAATCTCCGCCAATTTTCCCGCAAGCAAGAGGGAACTGGCTTCTTCATTAGTGAACATAACCGGCGGTAACCGGTAGCCTTCCATCACCGAATAACCGATGCCCGATTCGCCGATTATCGGCACACCACTCTCCTGCAAGGCTTTTACATCGCGGTATACGCTTCGCAAACTGATCTCGAAACGCTCGGCAATTTCTTGTGCAGTCACCCGTCGTTTGCTTTGCAAATGAATTAAAATGGCGCTTAATCTGTCTATCCGATTCAATGGTTGTTGTTTGTTGGAGAGACAAAAATACAAGTTGTTGGTTGTTAGTTAATAGTTGTTAGTTCCGGTCAGCAAAATTTTTCAAACTTTTTTGCAACTCCTAAATACTTGAAAATCAAATAAAAAACCAGCCATTCCATTTTCAATTTTCAACTTTCAATTTTCAATTCACAAAACTCTATTTGGAAATTTGAAATATGTAACCTTATCTTTGCGCCAGTTCTTTAATAGATCACTTATCAAGAAAGGCTGAGGGACATGGCCCTTTGAAGCCTTGGCAACCTGCAATTCGATTCACATCGAAGAAGTAAGGTGCCAATTCCACCCCGATGGATTTTATTCGGGACAGATAAGTCAGATAATGCTTTACAATTTTTACTCACAATATTTAAAGCGCTTCTGATTTATCGGGAGCGCTTTTTTGTTTTATACGGTTATTGCAACACACTGCACGTATCAAACAAAACTGCACTTCCGGTAATCCTTTCTGCATAAGTTTTCAGGCAAAATCAATGTTTAATCAATTATCAATCGCTTCGCACAGCGGAGCACAAAAACTGTTTAACAATGCAAGCAACAACAAAACTTATTCACAGCATTCCGGTAGATGAACTTACAGGCGCCATTGCAGTACCTATTTATCAAACATCCACTTTTGAGCAGGAAGCACCGGGCGTTAACAAAGGATTTGATTACTCGCGCAGTAACAATCCTACTCGTAAAACATTGGAGAATTTAGTTGCAGAACTGGAGCATGGCGAGTTTGGCCTTGCCTTCGCCAGTGGCCTAGCAGCAATCGACGCAGTTGTAAAGTTGCTTGAAAGCGGTGATGAAATTGTAGCTGTTGACGATATCTACGGCGGTGCGTTTCGTTTGTTCGAAAAAGTGTACAAAAAATTCGGCATCAACGTTACCTATGTTGATACAACAAAAGTGGAGGAAGTTTTCAATGCCATCACTCCAAAAACAAAATTGATCTGGCTTGAAACACCCACCAATCCTACCCTTAAAATTTCTGACATCACAGCCATAGCAAAACTGGCTAAACAACAGAACATCCTGCTTTGTGTAGACAATACATTTGCAACACCTGTATTGCAGAACCCGCTTGATCTTGGTGCTGATATCGTAGTGCATAGTGCTACAAAATACCTGGGTGGCCACAGCGATGTAATCGCCGGTGTTGTGGTAACAAAAACAAAAGAACTGGGTGAACAAATAAAATTCTATCAAAACGCATGTGGCAATATTCTGGGCCCGTTTGATAGCTTCCTTTTGATCAGAGGTATTGAAACCTTGCATTTGCGTGTAAAAGAACATAGCCGCAATGCCTTGGCTGTAGCGACTTTCCTTGAATCACATCCTGCAGTGGACAAAGTTTTCTATCCTGGTTTAAAGAGTCATCCGCAACATGAATTGGCAGCGACACAACAGAAAGCTTTTGGCGGTGTGGTATCATTTACGTTGAAAAACGACACTGAAGAAGCAGCCGCAGCGTTTGTAACTTCTACCAGCTTGTTCAAACTTGCAGAGAGCCTTGGCGGTGTAAAAAGTTTGTTATGCCATCCGGCCCAAATGACGCACAAATCCATTCCTGCAGATAAACGCAGAGCAAATGGCGTGAATGATAGCCTGATAAGATTGAGCGTTGGCCTGGAAGATGCGAATGATTTGATCAACGATTTGAAAGAAACATTTGAAGCACTTGAAAGTAAAAATTCAAAAGTAAAAAGTAAAAAAAGCAGCGTCGCCGAATTTTGACTTTGACTTTGACTTTGACTTTTCCCTTTTGACTTTAAACATAATTAAAACCTAAAATGAGCGCTATAAAAACGTATAAAGATATTGACAGGAATTTACTCGTTGCAATTCCAAACCCTACGAACCAGGCGTATGAAATAAAAACAAAAATTCCCGAGTTTACTTTTCTCGGAGTAAAGGAGCAGCCTGATTTTGCAGTGATCTACCTTACTTTTTATCCGGGCAAAAGTATCATTGAACTAAAGTCTCTGAAACACTATGTTTTCCAACTTAGGAACATCGTAGTGAGTTACGAAAGACTGATCAATATTATTTACGAAGATCTTATGGCCGTTTATCAACCTTCAAGGCTAAGGATTGTTATGATTTGTAATCCGCGTGGTGGTATCAGTTCAAAACTGACCATTGACTCCGACTGGAAAATTCGTGGAGGCACAGAAGTATTTAACGATTGGAAAATCATAGAAGATGAATGGGAAGTAACAATGTAATTCAAAATTAAAAATTCAGAAGTCAAAAATGAGAGAGCGCTTTTGACTTTTGAATTTTCACTTTTTACTTTAAATTTTAGACTAAGCATATACAATGGAAACACATAAGCAATTAACGATCGGTCTTTTTGGTTTTGGTGTAGTAGGTGAAGGTTTATATAAAGTTTTACAACAAACTCCGTCTTTAAAAGCCAGTATCAAAAAAGTGTGTATTAAAGATGCGCACAAAAAAAGAAATGCCCCGGCAAGTCTATTTACAACAGACAAGGACGTGTTACTGAACGATCCCGAAATCAATGTGATTGTAGAGGTAATCAACGAAGCAGATGCTGCATTTGAAATTGTAAGCACTGCTTTGACCAACGGAAAATCTGTAGTAAGTGCCAGCAAAAAAATGATCGCGGAACACTTGCCGGCCATTTTGAAATTGCAACAAACCACAGGCCAGTCCTTCCTTTGCGAGGCCGCGGCATGTGCATCAATCCCTGTCATCCGCAACCTGGAAGAATATTATGACAACGATTTGCTGCACTCAATTAAAGCAATCGTAAACGGTTCTACAAATTTTATCCTTACAAAAATGTTTGAGGATAAACTAGATTTCCAGCAAGCTTTAATTCTTGCTCAGCAACTTGGTTTTGCAGAATCTGACCCAACACTAGATGTGGAAGGGCATGACGCAGTGAGCAAATGGGCATTCCTGCTCACGCACGCTTATGGCATTTTGGTCCACCCCGATGCTATCGTATTCAATGGCATTCAAAATATAGATGCAACGGATGCAAATGCAGCCAAAGAAAAAAATCTGCAGATAAAACTTGTAGCACAGGCAAAGAAGTTGAAGAATGGAAAAGTAGCGGCATTTGTCTTGCCACAATTTGTTGCAGCAGATGACCATTTATCATTTGTAAAAAATGAATACAACGGTGTGGTAATTGAAAGTGGTTTTGCCGATAAACAGTTCTTTTACGGAAAAGGCGCCGGCAGTTTCCCTACTGCATCTGCGGTGTTGAGTGACATTTCATCACTGCGCTATGATTATAAATACGAGTATAAGAAATTGTATCATCACACTCCGCACGAGTTAAGCGATGATTTTTACATAAGAGTGTACATAAGCTTTACAGATTTGAAAAACATTCCGAAAGAGAAATTCAACTGGATCGAAGAGTGGCATTCATCTGAAAGCAGAAGCTACCTTGTAGGCGTGCTGCCGTTTGCAGAGCTTAAAAACAGCAAATGGTGGAAAGAAAACGGCACATCACTTATCGTAGCACCAGATTCCATTATTGAAGATGTAGAAATAAGAAACATCAAGAAAAAAAGCCTGGAACTGGCAGGCATATTCTAATCAGCTCTCTCATTTTTCATTGTTATAGTTTTTGTCTGGGCCGCACGTATGTGCGGCTTTTTTTATAACCACGCCCTTCAAGATTGAATTATCGATAATTGATTGATTTGGGGTGGAGGACAATATATCTACCAGTTTCTTATTTGCCTCTATTACTAAATCGACCATTGCTTTTGAAAAAGCAACCGGATCTTTAGTAGAGAGTTCATCCATCTCTTTGTCAATAGCAGCAAGTTGGTTTCTATCAGCCGTTCTAAAGCGTTTCTTGAGTTCTTCGATTTCTTTCTTCATAACCCAAAAGTAAAAAAAACATCGTTTCGTTTATTTCGTTTATGTACATTTGAGTACCAAATACTTTTTATGCAAACAGTAACCTTCAAACCAACAAAACATGAACAAAAAATAGCGAAAGAAGCAATGAACGAAATTCAAAAACTACAGCGGCAGTCTAAAAACAAGAAAGCTGCCACGACAATTGTAAGTATTGGCAAAAACGGAAACAGCATGAATGTTCCGACTAAGGCGGTCGGTTTCTTTTACGAAATAGTTGATAGTATGGCATACGGAAAATCCGTCACCGTTCTTACGTCCGATTTATTAATTTCCACTCAGCAAGCCGCTGATATTCTCAATTTTTCCCGTCCCTATGTTGTTAAATTATTGGAAGAGGGAAAAATACCTTATCAAAAGGTTGGAACACATAGGCGTCTAAAAATTGCAGATGTTGTAGCCTACCAGAAAAAATTTGAAAGAGAAAGAGACCAGGCACTTGATTGGATGACCAGGCAGGCACAGGAACTTAATATGTGGGATTGATGGAGAATTTGAAAACAATCGCATTGCTTGATGCTAATGTGATATATTCAGCTCCTCTGAGAGATTTTTTGCTTCGTTTAGCCCGAGCAAATTTGTACGAACCAAAATGGACGAATGAAATTCTAAATGAATGGATAAAAAATTTGAAGAAAAACAGACCTGACCTGATACCCTCAAATCTCGAAAGAACAAAGACACTGATGGATTTTTATTTTCCTGAAGCGGAAATAAACGGTTACGAAAAATTAATCGCCACTTTATTCTTGCCTGATAGGAGCGACAGGCATGTATTTGCAGCCGCGATTAAAGGCGGTGCTAATCTTATTGTCACCAATAATCTCAAAGACTTTCCCAAGAGAAATCTGGAGCAATACGATATTGAAGCTATTTCCCCAGATGATTTTGTCTTGAAGCTTATAGCAAACAATAAACAATCAGTGTTACATGTTTTGGGAATACTTGTTGATTCTTTACAAAAACCACTTAAAACCCCTAAGCAGGTGCTAGATACCTTAGAAAAATGTGGCTTGAAAAAATCAGCTAAGTTGCTCAGATAACCTGTGACAAATACTTACCTATCTTTTTAACCCGCGCCTTTTATAAAGCACCTCCATCAAGTAGCGCCAGAACCCACCTCTTCAATAACTTAATAATTCATCTATTTTCCCCAATTTGCTATGGAAAAGCAATAAAACACCATCTATTGGGTTATAGTCAAATACTGTCCAGCCCCGAAGAAAAACCTCCCTTTTCTTGCACAATACCCTAAAAAACGATCTGAAAGCCTGATATTCTTTTGTGATTCGTTAAATGTGATCAGGATTTTCATTTTTTAACTAACTTAAGGTGGATTAGAGGCACAAAACCCTTTTATATGAAAATTAAACCAGGCTTACCGTTTGCACTTATTTGCGTTCTTTTTTTCGTAACCCCTTCGTATGCCCAGAAGAAAAAGATAACCACACAAAAGACAACGGTCACATCTGCATCTCCTGCACCTCAAAAAAAATATACAAGTCTGCTTTGGGAAATCACAGGCAAGGGCATGACAAAGCCGTCTTACCTTTTTGGAACAATGCATGTGAGCAATAAACTAGTTTTCAATCTCAGCGATTCGTTTTACAACGCCATAAAAAATGTTGATGTAGTCGCACTGGAGCAAAATCCCGAAGTATGGCAACAGGAATGGGCGGACGGCAAAGGCTCGAATCCCTACGGCAATAATTATTACAGCACTTTTTCCGAAGCAAACGACCGTCTTACCCAGCAAACTTTTTCGATAGGCAATTACGAATCCAGAATAAAACTGGCTCTGTCTTCAGAGGCTCGAATGGTCAATGGAATGTTGTATCGAAATAACGTGGGCATGGAGGATTTTGAGGAGGAAACTTACCTCGACATGTATATATACCGTATGGGTCGCAAGCTGAACAAAATTGTGACAGGCGTCGAGGATTATAAAGAATCGAACCGCATTGTGAAAGAGGCTTACGCAGCAATGTACAAAGACAAGAACCGCAAGCAGCGCTACGACTATGACAGCTATGGTGGCAGAAAAAGAATGGAAGATGCATACCGGCGCGGCGACCTGGACGTATTGGATTCCCTGGAAGTAGCAAGTGTAACTTCTGATGCCTTCCAGGAAAAATTTCTGTACAAAAGAAACGAAATACAGGCCAACTCTATTGATACAATCATTCAAAAACACTCTTTGTTTGTTGGAGTGGGCGCCGCTCACCTTCCGGGAGAAAGAGGTGTAATTGAAATGTTACGCAAAAAAGGATACAAGCTTCGCCCCGTGTACACTGGTCAACGCGATGGCGAAGAAAAGGAAAAAATTGAAAAGATAAGAGTGCCGCTGACCTTCAACACACAGTACTCCGAAGACAGCGTTTTCAAAGTTGATATTCCGGGACCAAAACTCTACAGATACAATACCCTGGGGCATTTGAATATGCTGCAATATGCCGATATGAGCAACGGCAGCTATTACATGGCAACACGTGTCAAAACCAATGCTTCATTACTTGGGAATTCAATTGAAACGGTTACAAGGAAAATCGACAGTCTTCTGTATGAAAATATTCCTGGTAAAATACTATCAAAGAAAGCGGTTACACGGAATGGCTACAATGGCTTTGATATTGTAAACAAAACCAGGAAAGGTGATGTGCAGCGTTACAACATTTTCATTTTGCCGGATGAGGTTTTGATTTTCAAAATCAGCGGAATTGCTGACTACATTACTGAAGGCAAAGAAGCTGACCAGTTTTTTTCATCAATAAATTTCCCTGCAAAAAATACGCAGCCCACTTTGTACCAACCACCGTACGGAGGTTTTAAAGTTAGCTTCCCTTCGGAGCCGTTTTACATTGCCAATGAAAGGAACGACCGCGACAGAAGCGAGTGGTTAAGCAAGGACGCAAACAACAGCGCCTATTTCATTTTCAAAACCACCGTTCAGCAATACGAGTACATTGAAAAAGACAGCTTTGAACTTCGGTTAATGGAGGAAAGTTTTACCAACTCCAAAATGTTGAAACAACCTGCCAGTGGAAAATTGGGCAATGTCAACAGATATCCTGTGATCAACGCTAAATACCAACATGCAGATGGTTCTACAGTGAAAGTCCGCTACCTGATCCAGGGCAATAACTACTACGTGATTGGTGCGAAATACAAACAAAACGAAGCCAACGCCGACAACTTTATCAACTCGTTTGAGATAACGCCTTTTGTGTATAAGGAGAGCAAACTACGTACTGACACTACAGTGGGCTACACTGTAAACAGCCCTCTTTTCTACAAAACGGAAGTGGATAGTTCGGACAACCCATCACTCGATATGTATGCTAATACAGATGACGATAATAAATCTGCATTGCAGGATGCATTGAGCAGCTTCTTCATCAAAAACATTGGCAATGATACAACCGGCGAACATGTAAGTGTTACGTCCATTCGTTTTCCACAATACGTTTACATAAAGGATTCTGCGGCTTTTTTCTCTGATAAACGATTGATGATGCGCAACGATTTTAAATACCAGATTCGCAAGAAACAAACATATACCGCACCGGGCAACTGGAAATGCAGCTATGTTGAATATGGCGATTCAGGAAGCAGCAGGACACTGATCATGAAATCGCTTTACCACAATGGTACCACCTTCAACCTCATGTCGCAAGGCGACACCATCTCTGCAAAAAGCGATTTTATCAAAAATGTATTTGAAACATTTACACCATCAGACAGCATCAAAAGCTTCAACCCTTTTGTAAAAAAATCGAATAAACTTTTTGAGGATTATTTTAGCAAGGATAGTGCTGTTTCAGCAAAAGCATTGAGAGCAGTGAGCCCTTCGTTATTTGACTCAACAGATCTTCCCAATGTTATAAAGGCGATCGATCGTCTTTCATGGAAAGACAAAAACTACCTCGTTGTTAAAAGAAAATGGATAAGCATCGCGAGCAATTTCAGAGACACCGTTACCGTGAATTACTTGTCAAAGTTATACAAACAGGTGACTGACACTTCTGACTTGCAGAATGAAGTATTGGATGCATTGCTCGATATCAAGACGACCGCTTCTTTCAATGCGTTTAAAAATTTGGTGATTGTTGAACCACCTGCGCTGACTAGCACTTCTAATGCGGGGCCTAACAGTTACAATATCCAGGCGCTTGTTGATGACGTAGTTACGTCGCGGTCACCAGGCAAAAAAAACAAGGCCTATAGCTATTACAGCAACTACAGTTCAAAATGGCAGCCGCTGTTTGATACATTGCAATTGTCTGCACCGCTACTGCCGGAACTCATGGACCTGATGGTTTTGGAAGACTACAAACCAACCATCACCTCTTTACTGGAAGACGCGATTGACAGCGGTTACGTTAAACCGGAACAATACAAACAGTATTACAACAAGTTCTTGCTGGAGGCGAAACAGGCGATCAAGAAACAAGCAGCTTATGACAGCAAAAAGGAAATGAGCAAGTTGAACGATAAGGATAAGGACAACGACAATGACAGTTATGATTACAATGATTATAATTCAAACGACATAAGCAGCTATTCTACTTTATTGATTCCATTTTGGGATCATTCGACAGAAGTGCCGGCACTATTCAATAAACTGTTGTCTCTAAAAGACAAAAAGACATTGTTTAATACTGCTGTTGTTATGATACGAAATAATAAACCCGTTCCCGATAGCATCATTACAAAACTCGCTGCTGACGATAAATACAGAGCTGACCTTTACAGTGCCCTGGTTGACTGTAAAAAAGAAAAACTGTTCCCGGAAAAATATATGACACAGGACCTGATGGCGAAAAGCATTCTCATCTCTTCCGGCTACACTTCAGGAAATCTTGATTCGCTGATTTTGATTGACAAGCTTCAGGTAAACCAACCAAAGTACAAGGGTTGGGTTTATTTCTATGGTTACAAGAAAAATAAAGATGACGATGATTACAAGATCGCCATGTGTGGTTTGCAGCCGCTCGATCTTTCCAAAGTAAACAGCAACGATGATGGAGATAACGACGATGATGATGGCGACAACGACGCTGACAGCAACACAAGAGGTTTTACAAAACTTACACAGGAAACCTATAAGCCAGGTAAAAAAACTGTAGCACCAACCTTGCAAAAACTATTAAAGGAAACTTTGTACGACCTGAGACCAAGCTCATCAAGATTCTTCGGGAACTCATCAGGGGATGATGATGACGATAGCTATATAAACGATGCCGCGAAGTCTTCGAGATATGAATAACTAAATAACTGAATGACTGAATGACTGAATAACTGAACTCGCAGGCCCGTTGCTCCTCAATTATTCAATTACTCAATAATTCAATAAAGTAAAGAAGCCGCTTGATATCAAGCGGCTTCTTTACTTTATTTTGAACCCTACCGGCCACCGGAAACCGGCAACTGGCTGCCATTCTAGGCGTGCTTCATTTGCACCGTAGCCCGGCTTTTCTTGAAGAAGCGAACACGTTTACGGCGGGTGATTCTGTGCAATAATTTATCAACGATATAATACACACAAGGCACCACTACCAACGTTAGCAATAATGAACTGGTAAGGCCTCCGATAATAACCCATGCCATGCCATTCTTAACTTCTGCACCGGCACCAGATGCCAACGCAATTGGCAACATACCTACGATCATTGCGATGGTTGTCATAAGAATTGGTCGGAAACGCTCGCGACCGGCATCTATCAATGCTTCTACAAGTGAAGCGCCTTCTGCCTTCCGGTGATTGGTAAAGTCTACCAGTAAAATACCGTTCTTTGCCACAAGCCCCATTAGCATGATGATACCCACCATGGTAAAGATGCTCATGTCCTGCATACTTAATGCCAGTGCAAGGAATGCTCCAATCATCGCAAGCGGCAATGCAAACAATACCACCAATGGGTAAATCGCATTTTCATACAACGCCACCATGATCAAATACACGAGCAAAATTCCAAGACCAAGCGCGCCAAGCAAACTACCAAATGATTTTGACTGGTTCTCAAGGTTACCGATGAACTGCCATGTAACGCCTGTTGGCAATTGCATTTTATCGACCTGTGCTTTTATTTCGTTACCAACTGTTCCTGGCGAACGACCGACAACAGAAGCATTGATGGTTACGGAAGGCAAACGATCCATACGCTCCATTACAGTTTCACCCATTGTTTCGGTGATCTCTGCGAATTGCGACAACTGAAACTGCTTTCCCTGGGAATTTGTAAACTGCAAGCGCCGAACGTCATCAATATTTGTCTTGTCAAATTTATCATTCTTCACCATGATGTCGTACTCGTTACCGTTTGACTTGAATTTAGCATTGTCATTTCCGCTAAATCCATTCGCAATAGCAGTACCAACATCAGATGCATTCAAACCATAAGTCGCGATCTTTTCACGATCGAGTTTTATGTCAACTTCCGGTTTTGGATCGTCCACGGTATACTTCACATATTGTGTTCCCGGCGTTTTCGCTACTACGTCTTTTATCAGCGCAGCAGTTTTACGCATGTCCGCGCGGTTCGCACCTTTCACGGCCAACTGGACATCCACCTGGGTGTTACCTGTGATACTCACGGGGCTCACGGTAACTTTTACGCCAGGTATTTGCCCGATCATATTTTTCATGCGGATACCAAACTCATCATCCGATACCTTTCTTTTTTCTTTGTCTACCAGTACAACGGTCAATTCACTCACGTTGCTGTTTCCACCGTTTGTAGCGGTAAAACCCGCCGTGCTGCTGAAGCCAACGTTGGAGAAAACACTTACCACTTCGGGTTGTGCAAACAGCATTTTTTCTGCCTGCTGAACGATCTGGTTATTTTGATAAACCGCTGTTTGCGGCGCCATTTCCAGTTTCATATTCAACTCTCCCCTGTCACTTTTGCTCACAAATGAAAACCCAATGAAACCTTTTGTCAGCAACATGAAGGAAGCGATAAATATCACGAACGTACCACCCAAAATCCAGCGTTTATGCTTAAGCGCCCAGGTTAAAATACTTGTATAGCCATCTCTCAAATTGGTAATGCGATCTTCGAACCAGATGTTCATTTTACCCCACCATGACTTAGGATTCAAATGCACGATCTTTCCATAACGCGCCGCCAGCAAAGGCGTAAGGGTAAAACACACCAGCAAGCTCATCAATGTAGAACTTACGACCACCAATGCAAACTCACGGAGAATGTTACCAATAATACCACCGGCCAAGGCAACAGGCACGAACACTACAACATCCACCAACGTAATGGCAATCGCTGTAAAACCAATTTCAGAACGCCCGTCAACTGTTGCTTTCACCTTGTTCTTACCCATCTCCATGTGTCGCATGACGTTCTCCAGGATTACTATCGAGTCATCCACCAAAATACCAACGACCAATGAGAGTCCCATCAAGGTCATCAGGTTGAGCGACATGCCGAATACATTCATGAAGATGAACACGGGAATCATGGATGCCGGTAAAGCCACCAACACAAACAACGAACTTCTCAAACTGTGCAGAAACAACAACATCACAACGGCCACGATAAACACCGCAAGAATCAGGTCATGAATAACCGCATCCGAAGAAGCCAGCGTGTAGGTTGACTGATCAGATGCGATGTCGAATTTCAGATCGATGTTTTTGTATTGTGTGGTGAGTTTATCCAAACGTTGTCTTACCAATTCACTTACCTCCACGGCGTTCGCATCACTTTGTTTCATTACCTGAACACCCAAAGACGGAACACCGTTAAAATGGTTGATGGTCGTAGCATCTGTTTGCGCATCTACTACTTCAGCCACGTCCTTCAGGTACACTTTTCCTCCGTTGCTGCTTTGTTTGATAACCATGTTGCGCATGTCTTCAGGATCTGTAAACTTCGCATCGAATTTTATCGAGAACTGATTTTTTGGAGTCTCCACAGTACCGGCAGGAGACGAAAGACTCGCTGCATTCACCATTTGAGCAACCTGTGTAATAGTCAGTCCATACGCATCAAGTTTATCCTTATCAACGTTCACATTGATTTGGCGCTCATTCCCTCCGATCAAACTAACCTGACCAACACCTTCAATGTTTGCGATTTGCGGCTTGATTTGCTTGTCAACCAAGTCATACAAAGCAGCAGGGCTCATCTTTGCCGTAGTTGCCAAACGCAATACAGGAATATCATCAGATGAGAATTTATTCAAAATAGGCTGATCAATGCCCGTTGGTAACGCAGCGATGATCTGGTTCACTTTTCTTTGTGCATCATTCAATGCGTAGTTCACATCAGCCCCGTCTTTTAACTGGATGGTTACTGTAGAAACACCTTCACGGGATGACGAAGTGATCCTGTCAACACCTTCCATTGAAGACACGGCATCCTCAATATTTCTTGTTACCGCATTTTCAATTTCCTCAGCAGATGCACCTCGATAAGTAGTGATCACCGTCACAACGTTTGCATCAAACTTTGGAAGCAAATTATAGTTAAGTTGTTTGAAGCTTATTAACCCAAACAATATCAACGCCACGAAAGCCACTATTATCAGTAAGGGGCGCTTTATGGCGAGTTCTGTCAGTTTCTTCATTTTAATATATTTTGAGTAGAGACATGGCACTACCTTGTCTTTGTATAGCAGGCATCATGCTGTGTTAAAGAAAGACAAGGCACTGCCTTGTCCCTACGTCATTTTTAATCAATCATTTTTACACTAGCACCTTCGCTCAGATTTATTTGTCCGTTCACAACTACTTCTTCGCCTTCGTTAATACCGTCTACTACTTCTATATTGTTACCGATCTCTCTGCCTGGAGTAATTTTTCTTACAACTGCTTTTCCGTTCTCAACAACATATACATAAGGGTTCTTGAAGCTCTCAACCAATGCAGTACGAGGGATCAACAACAATGGAGCATTGCTTTTACGTGCAAAATCAACATATACATAAGTACCGGCTTTCAAAGGATGCGCAGATGTGTTGGGTAATTTCACTTGTATTTGATAGTTGTGTGTGGCATCGCCTTTCTGACTGATGAAGGAAATAGTGCCTTTAAATTTTTCATTTGGATATACCTCTGTAGTCACTGTTACAGGCTGACCAACTTTTAAAGTATATGCATCTTTTTCAGTAATCATCACATCTACTTTCAATGTGCTGATGTCTACGATAGAACCAAGCACCGCACCCGCGCTTACATAAGTACCGGCTTCTAATTTCTTAACAACGATCTGTCCACTGATGGGCGCTTTAATGTTGTTGTCAGCTATTTGCTGTTGCAATTGACTGATTTGATTTACGGTGTTATCGTAGTTGTATTTTATGTCCTGCACATTTTGTTCTGTGGTCGCATCTCCTTCTAAAAGCGTCTTGTTGCGTTTGTAGTCGCTTTCATATTTCGACTTCGCCAATTCAGACGCTTCGGTTTTTAATTGCAACATTTTGTTATCGATTTGCGCAATGGTTGCACCCTTTGATACATAGCTACCCAATTCAAAATTTACAGCTACCAGTTTACCACCCGCAGTCGCCATAATATCAGACTCCAGGATAGGAATAAGCGTTCCTGTTTTTATCAACTGATCGTTTACGTCTGCTTTCGCGACTTTTATCACGTTGACTGGAATCACAACGTTGCCAGTTGCAACCGGCTTCTTCTTTTCATCAATATGTTTCTTATTGCTTGCGAGTCTCCATCCAATCAATCCAAGCACGCCGAGCGCTAAAACTATAGGGATTATTCTTTTCATTTCTTTTGGTTTTATATTTTCTTAGTTGGTTGTTTATCTTGTTGAGGGCGAATGCGATTCGCCCCTACCATTTTCAATTTTCAACTTTCAATTTTCAATTTCTCACAGTTTATTGTAAAAGTCTTCCAGCGAACCTTGTGCATTTGCCAGATCAAGTGCCGCAACATAATAGTTGATCATTGATTGAAGGAAGTTGTTTTGCGCAGAACTCCATGAGCTTTCTGCATTCAGCAGGTCACTTAAAGAAGCCGTACCACCTCTGTACTGCAGGTTTACATTATCGTACAACTCTTGCGACATTTCCATATTTCGTTTATCGCTAAGCAATGTTGTACGAGCCTGTTCACGCTTGTTGGTTGCATTTTGGAAAACCATGTTTGAATTGGATTGATTCAACTTCAGATTTTCCTTTGCAGTACTGATGGCAATCTTTGCTTGTTTATACTGCGCATCTTTTTTGAAACCATCAAGTAGAGGAACAGTGAATTTTACACCGATGGTGGAGTAGTTAAATTGATTAGAAAAAACATCACCTCCAGTAGGTCCGAAGCCATTCAAACCATATCGTCCAAACATAGACACTGTTGGGATGTAACCGGCACGAATGGATTTCGCGTTGATCTCATTCAACTCAATTTGTTTCTCCTGTATTTTATATGCAGTGGTACTGACATAATCAAAAACTCCAGCCGCCGGCGTTGCTGTTACGTTTTGTACCCAGCGTGCCGTATCGGTTAAAACTACATTTGCAGATACTTCCATTCCCATTGCATTTTTCAATCTGTTCAACGCTATGGTATAATTGCTTTGTGCATTGGCAATTTGAGAATTGATATTATTCAAATTCACTTCCACCTGTTTAGCATTGATTTTTTTGCCTGTACCCTGCTCTGCCTGCAACTTTGTTACGTTGTACAATTTTTCGGTGCGGGCCTTGTTGTCATTCAGCAATTGAATTTGTTTTTGAATAACCAATACCTGGAAATAAGAGCTTGAAATATTATAAATGAGCTGTTCGTTGGTTTGCTCTTTATTAAGTTGCGAAAGCTCCATGTTTGGTTGATTCGCTTTAATACCCAGCAGCAATGATTGGTTGAATAACGGCTGATCAAGCTGTGCACTAAGGGTTGAGCTATACGGCGACCCCATATTTACCTTTTGCCCATTAAACTGAGCCGTTTGCACTTTCAGATTGTAATCGTACTCACCATTGATGTTCACCTGCGGCAGATAAGCAGCAAGGGCTTCCCTTCCCTGCTCTTTTGACTTCGCGATATTATTCTCCGCCACTTTTACGGAGCTATGATTTTGCAGGCCATAGGATATACATTCTTTGAGCGACAAGTTATCCTGTGCGGAAACAGCTCCAAAGGGTAATAAAAAAATGAGCATTAAAATATTTCTCATAACATTTAACATTTGGTTGATATATCAATAGTTGATATATCAACATTATATACAAAAAAATTTTATTTGTTCTTTGCTTCCAATTTATCGGCTATATCCATCAGGGCTTTCAGCATGGTATCTTTTTCCTCAACAGAAAAAGCTTTAAATGCTTCAGCTTCTGCTTCTTTGGCAATGTTTTTCAATTTGTTTGCCAGGGCAATGCCATTCTTTGTTGGAATGAGGTTGTTTCTACGCTTGTCATTCACATCCTGCGAAACAGTTACCAGCCCCTTTTTCACCATAGTGGTGATCGATCGCATAACGGAAGATTTATCGCGACCTAAAATGTCAGCTACTTCCTGTTGCGAAAGTTCCTTCTTGGCACAAATCACCATTAGCACCGGCAATTGCTCCATTTGCAATGGAATGTCAGATTTCTGCATCATATGGTTGCCATTGCGAAACATAGCCTTCTGAATACGGTGAAGCTGAAAATGTAAAGTCCCACGTAAATCGTCGAAAAGAGGACTATCCGATATGTCTTTTGCCATTTTCATATAGCAAAGTTACAATAGTTGACATATCAACCAAATTTATTTTAAATAATTGGCACACAGATGACACAGATAGACTGATTTACACGGCTGATTGTAAATAATTGAAAGGAACTGGATGTTTATGTACGACACAATTGTTTGATATCTTCCAACCAACTATTCGTTCACAAAATATGGCCCATTTCACAACACAAGTGTCTCAAAATACAACTGTTGTGTTCAAAACTTCCCTATTTTTGGGAACTATTTAGCATGGATATAATTTTTGAAAGTTCAGCTCTCGAAACTATTTATTTAACTGGAAAGGAGAAAGGCAAACCAAAGTACGGTTTGGCTTTGATTAAAGCCTTTATTAAAACAATCTTGCACTAAGACGATTTAATAGTTTAAAAGAACTTACGCATCACAAAGGTTTGCGTTTCGAAAAATTATATAAAAATTACGATGGCTTCTATTCTGTGAGGCTTAACGATCAATACAGGTTGATCCTTTTCCTTTAGCGAGACCGTTGACAACAAAACAATATTGACTATAACCGAAATAATTATTAACGATCTTACCGACTACCATTAATATTTATGAGCAAAGAAAAAAAAACATACAAACCTGACGAATTATATAGCCGCATTGCTATTCATCCGGGAGAAATATTAAAGGATGAACTTGAAGCCAGGGAGATTTCGAAATCGGACGCTGCAAAGGGCCTTCAGGTTAGCCCGCAATATTTAAGCGACATATTCGCCGGCCGTAGGAACTTTTCACCTGCATTTTGCGTGAGCATCGAAAACTATCTGAAACTGCAAGCTGAATATTGGATGCACTTGCAAGGTGACTACGATATAACTGTTGTAAGAAATTTAAAACTCGATAAAAAAGAAAAGAAGCCCGCAAAGGAGTCTGTATTTTCACGCGCACCCCATGCTATTGCGGCTCGTCCTAAATAAATATTCTAAAAATAAAGGTGCACCCCGATTTGAGACGCACCTTCCTTGAACGCTTATTCCTTTAAATTATTAACTGTTTGAAGTTAATCAAAGTGTCAAGGTAAAATAGGAATTCACCGTTCTTTCAGTAAAGTTACAAAAATTTCGTACCGCGGGAACCTCATTTTTTTTGCAAAAATTTATTGCCTGATATTCAACCACATATTTTTCAAACTGAATCAGTCCACACATTTTTTGTGGACATATAGGCTCTCGATTAATCCAAATCATTCCACAAATGCTAACCTCAGGCTTTTATCATCTTCTTTCTGAGATATTTTCTGATTGGTTCGTCAATAAATTTAAGTACGAAATATGCAAATGCCAGTAGCAAAATTGTCCCAACAATTATTACTGGCGTCATCTCTTTAATATCTGGTTTTGCTTTAGCTACCCAGCTAAAAAATATCCAGATGAACGGATAGTGAACCATGTAAAGTGGGTATGAAATATCTCCGGAAAATTTGCAGATCTTCTTAAGTCCGTTGCGCAAATGCGCGCCTGCACCCAGTGACACCATTAGTGGAAGATAAATAATAGCAATAACAGGATCGACCATCCAGGCGTTCTTATCACTCCATGGAAACAAGAACGCCAGCAAAGTGAGTATCGCAACTGGAATGAATCCAAGTCTGGATTTGATGATCCATCCATAGCGATAGATGAGCATTCCCATTAAGAATGAAAAACTAACTCTGACAGGGCCACCAATCCAATTGCTATCGGTAATACCCCAGCCAAGTGAGAGAATTTTCCATTTGTATGAGATATAGATCACTAGCGCCGCAGATATTATAGTAAGAAAAAGAAGTACTTTTTTGCTAAGCTTAACCAACACAAAAGCATACACTATATTAATTACGTACTCCCAAAACAATGACCATGTGGGAGGATTCAAGTGAAACAAATTAAAATATCGCTCTGGTACTACAGCATATGGAATCATCAGGCACGCAGTTACAAACATAACGATCACCTTGCCTGAATATGAAAGCCACAGATTGCTGAACGGATCAAACACAAAAGTAAGCAGTCCAAGTACTGAGCCTATTACAACGAGAGGATGCAAACGAATGAATCTCAATTTTAAGAAGGCAGTAGTTCCTATTTTTTGCAGCCTGTTGTCATAGGCATACGCGATCACAAAACCCGAAAGACAGAAAAAGAAATCAACGGCAAGGTAGGCATGTGCTATGAAACAATTGTTATAATCCGGTACCGCTATCTCCATGAAATGATACACAACGACAGCGATGGCAGCGACTCCACGAAGTCCGTCGAGGATTTCAAAATGTTGTTTTGTTTTCAGAAGGTCATTTGCGCTTTTGCGCTCAAGGGTTAATTCCTGCTGCATCATTGGCTTTTAGCAATTATTTAGAAAGATCCAAATATAAGGCCCCGCAGGCTAAACAAAAGAGGAACTGCTAAATAAAACAGTTCCTCTTTTAATTTTTATAGGTAATTAATTGTAAAGAAGCGGTAAAGACGCAGCTTTTACGGTTTACCACTGTAGAGACGCCTTGAAGGCGTCTCTGTTATTTCGTCAGTTCAATTAAATACAAACAACACTATAATGTTACAGAGACGCATGTAATGCGTCTCTACGGATTCTCTGATTCTTTTACACCACAAACCCCACGCCCACAGTATTATTGCTGTATTCATCAATCAAAATGAAAGAACCATTTTGTTTGTTCTCTGCATATTTATCTGCAAATACAGGCTGCGCAGTTTTGATAGAAATGAAACCAATTTCGTTCAGTCCAAGTTTGCTCACATCTTCAACATGATTGAAATCCTGTACGTTGATGCTACTGAACAGGTTGCCAACCTTTGCTTTCACGCGGTTGATGCCATGTTGCAGCAAATAATTTTTACCGGGCACCAATGCTTCATGATCTAACCAACAAACCTGCGCTGACAATTCTTTTGAAGAATGGAACTGTTGATTTTGCAGCACCAGCATGTCGCCGCGGCTCAAATCAATTTCATCTTCCAAAGTAATTACCACGCTATCACCAGCTTCTGCATGATCAACAGAAACATCAAATCGGAAAATATCTTTAATGTTAGATTCTCTCAATGAAGGCAGGGCAACTACTCTGTCTCCTTTTTTCAAAACACCACTGGCCAGTTTTCCGGAAAAACCTCTGAAATCATGATGTTCATTAGATTTCGGACGGATCACATACTGCACAGGGAATCTTGCCGGCAATTCGTTTTCTTCTGTGTGCCACTCGAGGGTCTCAAGGTGCTCAAGTAACGCCGGCCCCTGGTACCAGGACATATTTGAAGATTTTGAAGCGATATTGTCACCAAACAAAGAGGCGATTGGAATGAACTGCAAATGCTGTCGTTTGAAGTTTCCTTTGCCAGACAATGCGTTGAATTCTTCTTTAATTTTCTCAAATTGATCCTGTGAGTAATTCACCAGATCCATTTTGTTTACACACACTACTACATTGGAAATGTGCAGCAGATTGGTAATATAGAAGTGACGATAGGTTTGCTCTGCGATACCATTTCTTGCATCTACAAGAATGATCGCGACTTGTGCATTGCTTGCACCGGTGATCATGTTCCTTGTATACTCCACGTGGCCCGGAGTGTCTGCAATAATGTACTTTCTTTTTGGTGTAGAGAAATAAATGTGCGCCACATCAATTGTAATACCTTGTTCACGCTCTGCAATAAGGCCATCTGTCAAAAGGCTAAGATCAAGATAATCCACTCCTCTTCTTTTGCTGGCTTTTTCAATTGCATCGAGTTTGTCTGTTGTAATGCTATTGGTTTCATACAACAATCTTCCGATCAATGTACTTTTACCATCATCTACACTACCTGCAGTTGCAATTCTAAGTACTTCCATAGTTTTTCTGTTCGTTAAGAGTTTTTAATGTTGTGTACGATGTGTGATGTGCGATGTACGAAATTCATTTGTGTGTTGTATTCTAAACAATTTCGTACACCGTACATCGTACTTCGTACATCTATCCACTGTAATTATTTTAAAAATTCCAAGGCTGCCATCCACAATATTCTCAGGCTTGATAAACTTACCAAACCACCTACTGCGAAGAGCATATATTTCATTGGTATTTTACCAACTAATCTCGCTGCTATTGGTGCTGCGATCAAACCACCGATGATAAGACCGGCGATATCCGTCAACGGCAAACTTTTCAATAAAATGAAAAAAGTAAGCGTACTTGACAGCACCACAAAAAATTCTGTCAAGCAAACTGATCCAACGATGTACCGTGGATTTTTTGCTTTTGACAATAAAGTACTTGTTACCAAAGAACCCCAGCCGCCGCCCGCAAAGGCATCCATGAAACCACCTGCAGAAGCGAGCCATCCGGCATTTTTAATTTTACCTTCTTTTCTCCTTTTCGCAAATGCCTTTGTTATGATACGTATCCCTAAATACAAAGTGTATACCGAAAGTATTGGTCTTACAATATGTGCCGATTCCTTTGCATACACAGCCAGTAACGCTCCTCCAATCGCTCCTATACATCCCGGCACTACCAATGCCTTGAACAGCTTTTTGTTTACGTTGCCAAACTTACGGTGGCTGTATCCCGACACTGCGCTTGAGAACACACGTGCGGAGTGCACGCGGCTGCTCACAATAGCCGGATTTACGCCCACAGAAAGGAGAATGCTTGTTGAAATAACACCATAACCCATGCCCAACGCCCCGTCTACAAATTGAGCCAGAAAGCCCGTTAGCAACATGAGTAAAAACCAGCCGTGATCAATATTTCCAAGAGCGGATTTACCAAAGCCAGCTATTTCTTTAAATGGTATATAAGACAGAACCGCATGCCCGATGATCATAAATACAAAAGCAAAAATGCACCAGGTCACAATTCGCTTCCATTTCTTATCGCTTACCATTGGTGGCTGATCGACAGTAAGCGGTGTTTCAACCGGTGTTTGATTATCCACCAATACTTTTGTGATGTTATTCAGCTGCTGCACCTTGTTATGAAAATCACCGTTAAGGCTTTGTCTTATCTGCTGCATGTTGTCCAGTACCTCCTCTAATTCGTCAGGAAGCATTTCATTGAATACTTCTTTCAATCTTTTTGCAACGGTAGGTGATTTACCATTGGTGCTAACTGCAATTTTTAGATGACCCTTGTTTACAATGCTGCTCAAATAAAAATCGCATAGATCAGGCGTATCCGCAACATTGGCAAGTATGCCTCTTTCGGCTGCTTCAGCTTTCACTTCTGCATTTAAAGATCTGTCTGCTGTTGCAGCAAATACAAGGTCTTTGCCATCAAGATCAGATGCCTCAAAAGGTTTTTCCAGCAACACAACGTTATCATTGCCAATCACCATGTTTCTTATTTCCGCGCTAATCTCCTTTGCCACGACTGTAACTCTTGCATCCGGAGAGCAATTCATTACAGAAGTCATTTTCTCTGTACCGACAAAACCTCCACCCACTATTAGTAGGTGAAGGTTCTCCAGTTTCAGAAAAACAGGATATAAATTATTCTGTACGTTTAATGTTTCTTCTGTTTTTGCCATGTCTATCTTTTGGTAAAATGCCACTCACGTTCTTGTTCATTTCAGCAACTCGTTTGACTTTTTACTTTTAATTTTATTTGTCCCCCTGGAACAGGCCGTCAACTATGATCGTTGCGTAATACAATCCACCAATTGTCGGACCGCCTGCATATTGATAATATCTATTGTTAAAAAGATCCGCTGCTCCCACTTTAACTGTGCTTCTCAATTTTGGCAAACTGTATGTTACCTGCGCATCAATTGTATTGAATGCACTTACATTACCAGTTACCAAAGGACTTTCCCAAAGGAACGAGTCCTGCCATTTCCACACAACATTAAAGCCAACATTCTCTATTACTTCACGGTTACCAAATGATACGTTCGTTGTCCATTTTGGCGTGTTGAAACCTGTTACAAAAACGTCGTTCGTAGCATTGGTTTTAATATCGTTATAGCTTACGTTACCAGAGATTGTAAATTTCTTATAAAAATTATAAGTAACCGCCAAAGCTGATCCGTAACTGTGATATTTATTTTTTGCGTTGGTATACACACGGTAGCGATCCTGCCCCTTGCTTGCAGCGTTGCCGCCACTTGCCACTGTTGCATCGCGGTTGCGGTCGAGCATTGCGATTACTGCGGCATCAGAACCCACTGTTTCTCCTTTAGGTACAAATACCTGCACCTGACCAAGGAAACCTGTGTAAACATTCGAATACGCGTCGATATCAACGATCACTTTATTCTCAAACAATACTGTTTTGTAACCAACTTCAAATGAGTTGATCTTTTCAGGTGTAGCATTTGGAAGATTTGCCACTACGAGCAAGTTCCTGTTTGCCAATGCTGCTGCATCGGTATTGCCTTGAGCTTTTACTGCTGCGTTAAAGTTGACAACAGATGTTTGTGTATAGCTGTTATCAAGGTAACCCAATCCTTCATTGATGTAAGGAAGACTACCCACACGTTTCACGCGACCATTGTTTACGTAAGAAAGTGCTTCAAACAATGCCGGGAAACGATACCCTTGCTGATAAGTAAAACGGAAATTGTGAATCTTGTTAGCTGTATACACTGCAGCAATACGCGGTGTAAATTTTCCTGTAAACTCAGGATTGTAATCATATCTTAACGAACCGAACAATTTAAGTTTCTCGTCGAAGAATGTTTTAGTTACCTGTGCAAATCCACCGAATTTTTTATAATACACATTGGCACCAAAATCACTGGAATCAGGCACTTTGCCATCCACCATCACAGGTTTGTTACGTTGATCGATTGGTCTGCTGAAATCTACAAAGTTGTTACCGTCTGGAATGATTTCATAGACACGTGCATCTGCGCCAATCAACAGGTTGAAATATTTTACGTGACGTGAAAGATCCCACTGGCCTTCTGCGTGATACATGCGGCTTTTCTGAATCAAAGCTGCACCGCCTGTTACAGGCGCATCAGGAATGGTAGATGATTTAATATCCCAGTTATTGATGTGGCGAATGGTATTCACCAGATCATTGAATTCTTTTGTGCCCGGCTCTACGCGGCCTGCATCAGCCGCCTGACGTGCGAAGATGGTTGCATCCGCAAGATTGCTTGAATTAAGCGCTCCACCATGATTGGTAGCATATTGTTGTAAAGCCGTTTTATATTTTGCGCCCCATGCGCTTGCGCTTCCACCGCTGTACAGATCAAGGTTATCTGCAAGTGGTTTTACGTTGTAAGAATCGCCTGTGTTTTCAAGAGAAACATATGTACGCACCAAAAAGTCTTGTCCTTTTAACTCCAACTTGTGATTTTGCACACGCACATTATCAAGCTGCACTTTGTTACCACGCTGGAACACACCGTCCATTTTACCGAAACGGTAGCTATAAGAAATTTCTGTTTTCGGTGTGAAGCGATAGTAAATAGATCCGTCTAATTTCAGGTTGTCAACTTTAGGGCTTACCAGATCTTTTTCCCAATAGCCTGTACGAGCCACTGTCAGCGCCTGGTTTGCTTGTCCGTTGATATTTAAACCGGTGATGGAAACCGTGTTACTGCCCGCCAATGCATCATCACCATACTTGTTCCAACCATCAAATGCTGCATTTGCGTTGTTCAATTCAGGGAACTGAGGATTTGCAGATTTTAAGTTATTTGGATTCTGGTCGCTGTGATTGTCAGAGCGCCAGTCGGTACCACGCAAATAATCTACGTTTACCTTGAATGCGAATTTATTGTTGAAAGCCTTTGCATAACGCAAAGCAGATTCTGTCATTAACGAGGGAGAATGATCAATACCATCCACATGGTTAACACCTGTTCTTTGGTAAATGCTCAAACCCTGGTACTGGAAAGGACTCTTTGTAATAAGGTTAGCCATCCCGTTGATCGCATTCATGCCATACAACGCAGAAGCGGCGCCGGGAGTGATTTCCACTGTCTGAATATCCAGCTCTGTTGGCCCGATCGCATTTCCCAAAGGCACACCCAATGTAGCGGCTTGCATGTCCACACCATCTACCAACTGCATGAAGCGGAAGTTGTTTGGAATGTTGAAACCTCTTGTGTTAGGCACTTTAAATGTGAGAGAGGAAGTGGTAAGCTGCACACCTTTTACATTGCCCAATGCATCGTAGAAAGACGGAGCAGGCGTTTCTTTTAATGCGCGGATATCAAGCTTTTCAATAGCCACCGGAGAACGCATGATCTTTTCAGATTGGCGGCTCGCCGTTACTACGACTTCATTTGCATAAAAGGTTTGTGTGAAAAGCTGTACCCTGATTTTATCGCTTAATGATTTTACGTTTACTTCTTTAGGTGCAAAGCCAACGCCTGTGAGCACTAAAACAAATGGCGGTTGTTTCGCTGTAACCAATTTGAAGTTACCCAGGCTATCGCTTACTGTTCCAGTGTTGGTTCCTTTAATCTGTATAGAAATACCATCCAATGCCAATTGACGGTCATCGGTTACTTTGCCCGATACCTCAATGGCGCCATTCAACTGGGCCTTCGCATTGGTGAATATTAATGTAGAGACTAAAATGATTATAACAATTTTAATGTTATTGGTAAATAACTTTTTCATTGAAGAAAGCGGTTAATTTTTGGAAAATTTTCTATGTAGAATCTTATTACTATGTCTTATCGAAATGTCCGCAGGATGCCGGACGCCGTGGTTTACAAATATTGCCCCCAAGGGCAGCATTTGCTAGCTGATAAGATCATATATGTAACATTTATTATTTTCATAATTCTACTAATTAGGTAGAGTATTGATGACACAAAAATAAGAGTCTTATTTTATTATCCTACTAATTTAGTAGATTTTATTTTTTTATTTTCCAAAACCGCCTTTTCAAAGAACTAGAGTAGTTGATAGTTGTTAGTTAACAGTTGTTAGCTTTTTGCGATCAATACACTAACAACCAACAACTATCAACTAACAACTTATTAAAAATATCCGTCTTTCTTCCTCTGCTCCATCGCTGCTTCACTGCGCTGATCGTCCATGCGGGCGCCGCGTTCAGAGATTTTTGCTGCGAGAATTTCGGTGATGATATCGTCGATGTTATCTGCTGTAGATGCTACTGCAGCTGTACAAGTCATATCCCCTACCGTGCGGAAGCGAACTGTATGGTTGAACGGAACTTCCTGTTCTGTGGTATTCAAAAATTCAGATTTTGGCCACAACATACCATCTCTTGTGATCACGCTTCGTTCATGCGAATAATAGATGGATGGTATTTGAAGATTCTCTTCTTTTATGTAGGTCCACACATCAAGCTCTGTCCAGTTACTGATCGGGAACACACGTACGTTTTCTCCGCGGTTGATCTTTCCGTTCAGCAAACCGAATAATTCTGGTCGTTGCTTTTTAGGATCCCACTGACCAAAATCATTTCTCACAGAAAAGATTCTTTCTTTAGCACGAGCCTTTTCTTCATCTCTTCTCGCTCCACCTATACAAGCGTCGAATTTGAATTCTTCGATGGTATCTAACAAGGTAACGGTTTGCAAAGCATTACGGCTCGCATATTTACCTGTCTCTTCTTTTACTTTTCCTGCATCAATGCTGTCCTGTACATAACGCACGATCAGCTCAGCACCTGTTTCTTTCACCAGCCAGTCACGAAAAGCGATTGTCTCAGGGAAGTTGTGACCGGTATCAACATGCACCAAAGGAAAAGGAATTTTTCCAGGCCAAAAAGCTTTTTGTGCCAATCTAACGAGTGTAATTGAGTCTTTACCTCCACTAAACAACAACGCAGGACGTTCAAACTGCGCAGCCACTTCCCTTAGTATATAGATGCTTTCATCTTCAAGGCTGCGTGGAAAAGACGGAATACTTTTACTTGACATTCTAATTGGTTTAATTTAACCAGGCTGACGAAAATCATGTGTCACCTGGTTGGATAATATTAATTCATTCAAAATTTTCGATTGTGAATATAGCGTTCACGATTGCTGTTTTTCCGCTACATTCACCCCATGCAATCCACACTCTTTTTGAGAGGTTTCCCACCACCATCTTCCGGCTCTGATGTCCTCTCCTGGCTCGATTGCTCTTGTACAGGGCTGACATCCGATGCTCAAAAATCCTTTGTCGTGCAGTGGATTGTAAGGAATATTATTAGCCGCAAGATATTGTAATAACTGTTCAAAAGTCCAGTCAATCAGTGGGTTGATTTTAATCAGGTTTCTTGCTTCATCGTACTCTGCCACCTTCACCTCATTTCTATTTGCAGATTGATCTGCACGCAAACCGGTGATCCAGATTTTTGCCCCTTGCAATGCTCTGTTCAGTGGTTCTACTTTCCTGATGAAGCAACATTCCTTGCGGTTTTCAACGGACTCATAGAAACTATTCGGACCTTTTGCATTCACCATTTCCTCTACACGTGCCGCATTCGGGAAATACACTTTAACAGACACTTTGTAACGGGCGATCGTTTTATCAATCAGCTCATATGTTTCCTGGAAAAGCCTTCCTGTATCCAGCGTGAATATTTCTATTGGCAGTTTTTGTTTCGCAATCATGTAAGTGATCGCCTGATCTTCCTGCCCTAAAGATGTTGAGAAAACAACGCCTTCATTATATAAAGAAACGATCTTTTGCAAGCGCCCTTCAGCCGTTAACGGCTCGAGAGCATCGATGATATCCTGCAAAGTCTTTGAAATATTTTCACTCATAGTTTTTCTGTTTGATGTACCGTGCAATGTACGGTGTACGAAATTCGTTTTAATCTAACACACTGATGGCTTTCGTACATCGTACATCGTACTCCGTACATGATGCGCACTAAAATAAACCCTCGATCGACAAGTATCTCTCTCCTGTATCATAGTTGAATGTCAACACTGTGCTGCCTTCTGGAATTTCATTCAATTTTTTCGCAACTGCTGCCAATGCTGCACCGCTTGAAATACCGATGAAAAGACCTTCTTCTTTTGCTGCACGTTGCGCGTAGTCAAACGATTCTTCTTTACCCACTTCTATAACACCATCCAATATTTTTGTATCCAAAATTGAAGGAATAAAACCTGCGCCTAAACCTTGTAATGGGTGAGGTCCCGGGCTACCGCCGCTTAATACTGGTGATAATTCCGGCTCCACTGCAAATACTTTTGTTTTAGGGAATTTAGCTTTCAACACTTCTGCCACCCCTGTGATGTGACCACCTGTACCAACACCTGTGATGATGTAATCAACACCATTTGGAAAATCTTTCAAAATTTCCTGCGCAGTTGTCTGACGGTGCACTTCTGTGTTTGCAGGATTGTCGAATTGTTGCGGCATCCATGCATGTGGTGTCGCTTCAACCAATTCCTTTGCTTTTTCAATGGCACCTTTCATCCCTTTCTCTCTTGGAGTCAGTTCAAAAGAAGCACCATATAAACTCATCAATCTTCTGCGTTCAATGCTCATACTTTCCGGCATTACTAAAATGATCTTGTAACCTTTTACTGCTGCTACCATTGCAAGGCCGATACCGGTGTTACCAGATGTTGGTTCAATGATAACGCTGTCTTTGTGCAACAGGCCTTTCTTCTCCGCATCTTCAATCATTGCCAAAGCAATACGATCTTTAATGCTGGCGCCAGGATTGGCACGCTCTAGTTTTACGTACACTTTATGTTTATCACCAAACAGTCTGTTGATCTTTACGTGTGGTGTATTACCAATTGTTTCGAGAATGTTGTTAGCGATCATTGTTTTTGTATTTTTTAATTCGTCGATAAAATTTCCTCAGTAGTGGCCGGTGGCCAGTTTCCGGTAGCCGGTAGTTTACATCCGATTATTCTGATTTAATAGCGGCATCCTTACTGGCAACTGGTCACCGGCTACTGGCTATTCTCTCCTAAATCACCCAATTCAACGGCTCGTTATAGTCTCTTTTGTCTTTTACCGTTACCACTGGTTGGTGATAAGCGATGCTGTGGGCCGGAATGCTGTAGGTGATAAAACAGTTACCGCCTACAATTGAGTCACGGCCTATTACAGTATCACCGCCAAGGATGGTGCTATTGGCATAAATAATCACACCATCTTCAATTGTTGGATGACGCTGACCTGTTGTTTCTTTTTTTACTGCCAAAGCCCCCAAAGTCACGCCCTGGTATAGTTTCACGTTTTTTCCAATCACCGTTGTTTCTCCGATTACCACACCTGTTCCATGATCGATAATAAACGGCACACCAATAGTTGCACCTGGATGAATGTCAATGCCCGTTACTGAGTGCGCCCATTCTGTAATGATGCGTGGCACTATCGGCAATTTCAAACTGCAGAGTTTGTTTGCAATCCTGTAAGCCGCTACTGCCAAAAATCCGGGGTAAGTAATAATCACTTCGTCAATGCTTTTTGCAGCCGGATCGAATTCCAGCAATGCATTTGCATCAATCACCAGTTTTTCCTTTATTTCATTAAGGGATGAGAAGAATGGATTGCAAATACTTGCCTCCAGGGATTGACTCTTTTCATCGAATGAATAAAGAATATCAAGCAAGCTGTTTTTTAAAGCCTCCAGTTTGCGCTGGTGCCTGTTTAAGAATGCCTGCTCATTTTCTACTATCGGAAAAAGATAGTTGATCACTTCCTGTGCGAACTTTACTACTGCCTCTTTCTGAGGAATGCTTTTGCTGAGTATATATCCCGGATATTGATTCGACATATTCTTTTATCAGTTGTTTAGGGTGGACAGATGTTGTTCTATACTGTTTGCTACAATTGTCTTTGCCAATGCATCGCCATTTGCCGCAAACGATTCTGTTATGTTTGTAAAACCAGCTTTCTTTAAAGCTGCTGTTGTGCTCGGGCCAATGGAGAACACCACATTTGCTTTGTCAAAATCAAGCTTGTTTGCTGTTAATAATTTTTCAACTGCATCCACTGCTGATGGACTTGCGAAAGTGATCGCATCGAATTTTGATTGCAATTGCTTCAGTTCGCCTTCATCAAAATCAGGTTCTGCATTTTCATAAGCCGTTACCTGCGTAACAGTTGCTCCCAGTTGGCGCAAGTCTTCTATCCAACCGGTCAAAGCCTTGTTGCTTGTTGGATGCAGCAAGCTCAATTCGTAAGGCTGCGGACATTGATGCAACAGGTAAAGCGCCATTTGCTGTCCGGTGAAGATATTTGGCGTTACATCGCTGTCAATACCGTAGTGCTTTAATACGGTTCTTGTTTCTTTACCTACGGTTGCCACTTTGCAATTATGCAGGTAGCGTGCGTCTTTCCCTGCTTTTGCCAAATGTTTGAAAAATGCATGAACACCGGCAACAGATGTAAACGCCAGCCAGTTGTACTGTTGCAGATTTGCAATTTCATTTTGCAAGGCTTCGTTCTCTTCTGCAATTTTTATGTCAATCAAAGGGACATGGGTTACCATGGCGCCTTCTGCAACAAGATCAGCATACAAATTTTTCAAAGAGTTGCTGGCATGTGTCAGCAAAATATGTTTATGTGTGAGCGGCTTGCTTTCGAACCACTCCAATGGTTTATGATATTTTACTACTTCACCTACAACGATCAGTGCAGGCATGCCGATTTGTTTTTCCGCTGCAAGGCTTTCGATGTTGTCAAGTGTACCGGTTACTGTTCTTTGCAATGGTGTGGTTCCATGCTCAATGATGGCGATGGGTGTATCCAGCGATTTACCATGAGCAGATAAGTTTTGTACTACCTGCGGTAAATTTTTAACGCCCATGTAAAACACAATGGTTCCGTCGAACGCAGCGAGCAATGGCCAGTTGATAAATTGTTTCTCGGCAGATTCCTTTTGATGGGCCGTTACAAACAACACTCCTGTCGAAGCTTCACGATGTGTGACCGGTATACCCGCATAAGCAGGAACCGCAATACCGGCCGTGACACCGGGAATTATTTCAAAATCAATTCCGTGTTTTATTAAGTAATCCGCTTCTTCCGCGCCTCTTCCGTACACAAATGGATCGCCGCCTTTGAGACGAACGACGATGTTGCCGTCTACAGCGTACTCCAGCAGTTTTTCATGAATGGCGTCTTGCCTGTTTGCGCATGCAAAAGGCAGTTTGCCCACATAAATCTTGTTTGCTTCCGGTTTGCAGAAATCAAGCAGGCGGCGGTTTACAAGGTTATCGTACAAAACAACATCGGCTTTTTGCAATACTTCTTTAGCCTTTAACGTCAGCAAGCCTTCATCTCCAGGACCGGCTCCTGTGATGTACACTTTAGATCGTATTTTGTTTGGCGTATTCATATTACAAAAGTCCCTTTTTTCTTCAGAATTTTCTATTATTTGTAGGTCCAAATCTTTACCACTGAGACACTTAGGGCACAGAGTCTCACTAAGGGTTGTTTTAATTTCATGTTTCTCTTAGTGAAGCTTAGTGTACTTAGTGCCTTAGTGGTAAATCTTGCTCTTATTCTCCGTGAAAATCTGCGGTTAAATTTTTATGTTCAATTACTTTTTTTCTTACGAGAAAATCTCCGAAATGCTCATCTTTTCCTTTCTCTGCTGCAAATTGGCCGATCAGCGGATCGAGCGTGTTCAGGATCTCTTCTTCGCTTAAGGATTCCTTGTACAGAACATTCATTCTATCTCCTTCGAATGACGCACCGAGGTAAAGGTTGTATTTTCCCGGAGCTCTTCCCACAAACCCGATTTCACCAAGGTACGGACGACCGCAACCGTTAGGGCAACCAGTCATACGAATGGTGATCGGTTCGTTTTGGAGTTTATGTTTTCCGAGCAAAGCCTCTATTTTGTCTACCAGTTCTGGTAAGTATCTTTCGCCTTCGGCATTTGCCAGCGGACACACGTTCAGCGCCACGCAAGCCATAGAATGCAGTCGAAGAGGCGTTTTATCCTGCTCGGGTAAAATATTGTATTGTTTTAAAAGCTTGTCGATCTCCGCTTTCTTCTTATCGCTGATATTTCCAAGTACTACGTTTTGGTTACCAGTGAGTCGAAAATCACCGTCGCTGATTTTTGCGATCTCGCGAAGTCCGGTACGAAGCGGATATTTCTCAGTGTCTTTTACGCGGCCACCTTCTACAAACAGTGTGATGAACCATTTGCCATTGGCACCTTTTACCCAACCATAGCTATCACCGTTAGTAGTGAATTTGAACGGTTTTGCCGGTTCGATGTCATAACCCAGTCTTTTGTTCAATTCCACCACAAGAAAATCCAAACCAATTCTTTCAACGGTATATTTCATTCTTGACAAACGGCGATTTTCTCTATTGCCGTAGTCACGCTGGATGGTCAATATTTTTTCGCACACATCAACGATCTTGTCGGTTGGCGCAAAACCAATTATGTTACCCAAACGAGGATGCGTGGTATTGTCCCCGAAAGTCATTCCCATACCGCCACCAACGCTGATATTGAAGCCGAGTAGCTTTTTGTCTTTTTCTATTGCGATCAAACCAAGGTCATGCGCAAAAACGTCTGTGTCGTTGTAGGGAGGAATTGCCAGTGTGATTTTGAATTTTCTTGGCAGATAAACTTTTCCGTAGATCGGCTCTTCTATTTCTTCTGTTAAACCATTACCCGCAACCACTTCGTCGTTCAACCATATCTTATAGTAAGAAGAGGTTCTTGGGTTCAGGTGATCGCTGATCTGTCTTGCAACATCCTGCACATCATCGTGAATGTAGCTGGTGTTTGGATTCACCGTATTCATCACGTTTCTGTTCACATCACCGCAAGCTGCGATGGTGCTCAACAAAGACTCGTTGATCTCCTTGATCGTATTTTTCAGGTTGTGCTTTAAAATGCTGTGCAACTCAAAAGCCTGCCTGGTAGTGAGTTTCAGTGTAGGCATGCCGTATTTATCAGCAATATTGTCAAGATCGATCCACTGTTTTGGCGTGGCCACTCCACCCGGTACACGTACACGGATCATGAACGAATACAATGGTTCCAGCTTTTGCGCCTTGCGCTCTTTGTCGAGCTCGCGGTCGCTTTGCACATACGAACCGTGAAATTTTATCAGTTGCTGATCCTGTGCAAACAAGTTACCGCTCACCTGGTCATCCAGGCTCTCAGGCAATGTACCACGCAGGTATTGGCTTCTCTCTTTTATATGCTCTACTTCGGAAAGTTTGCTTTTATCTTCGTTCATAATGAGTTAACAGTTGATAGTTGTTAGAATAGTTGCCGGTGGCCAGTTGCCGGACGCCGGTGTTCCTGTGCGTTTTCTTGCTTTTATCAGCAATTTTTCTTCTCTGACGAATGGTTATCCCGGCTACCGGAAACTGGCTACCGGCTACCGGTTCTCAAATTTTCAAATTAATAAACGTCTTCTTGTAAACGCCCCGCCTTGATCAATTCTTTCACAAAATGCACGGCTTCTTCGTGGCTGATGGCGGCTTGTTTTTCTACAATGTCGATCAATGTGTTTCTTACATCTCTCGCCATTTGTTTTGCGTCACCGCAAATGTAGAAGTGAGCGCCGTCTTTCAACCATTTATATACTTCCACGGCATTTTGTTGCAAGCGATGTTGCACGTAAACTTTTTTATCGGTGTCGCGGGAGAACGCAGTATTCATTTGCGTAAGCGCGCCGCTTTTCAGGTGACGTTGCCATTCCAGCTGGTAAAGGAAGTCTGTGGTGAAATTGCGATCGCCGAAGAACAACCAGTTTTTTCCTTTTGCTCCTGTTGCCGCTCTTTCTTCTACAAAAGCTCTGAAAGGCGCGATACCAGTGCCCGGGCCAACCATGATCACAGGTGTATTTTCATTTTCCGGCAAACGGAATGATTCATTTTTTTCGATGAAGACATCTACTGAATCACCAACATTCAACAACTCCGCAACGTGGTTAGAGCAAACGCCTTTGCGTGCCCTGCTACCGGTTTCAAACAATACCTGACCTATGGTTAAATGCACTTCTTCTTCGTGTTCTTTGATGGAAGAGGCGATAGAATACAATCTTGCCTGTAATGGCAATGCAAGGTTGATGAACTCTTCTGCGGTTATGCCGTGTGCATAGTCAAGAATGATGTCGAGCACATCTTTTCCGTAAAGAAATGCAACCAATTCTTTTTTATTATCGAGAATGGCTTTCAACGCAGCCACATCTTTTTCATTTTTCTTTTGCTCGGCATAGTGCAACAGCTTTTCCAGCAAAACGCCTGAAACTGTTGTCAACTCTATATGACTTGTAAGAATTTCTTCGAGAGGAAGTAGATGATCTTTGTAAACGAGTGTAGAAGCGCCATCCCATTTGGTTTGTGCCAACACTTCACTTACGAGTGTGGAGTTATTTTTTGAAAAAATACCAACGGTGTCGCCTGGCAAGTATGTCAGGCCGCTGCCTTCGAGGGACAGCTCCAAATGGTATGTTTTCTTTTGCGAGCCGCGACCGTTCAATTGTACTTTTTCCAGGACGGTGGCTGCAAAAGGATTTTTTCTATTGTAAACAACTTTCTTCACTGCGGGTGCTACAGCTGTTGCTACAGTTGATTTTGCAGCAACGGAAGTACCGTTTGTATGATTAAGTTGTGCGAGTAATTTGGTGGTAACATTTTCGATCCATTGTTCAGCCGCTTCTTCAAAGTCCACGTCAGCATCCACTCTGTCGGCAATTCTATCGCCACCCAGTTCTGCTAAACGTTTGTCAAAGTCTTTACCGGTCTGGCAGTAGTTAACATAGCTTTGGTCGCCCAGTGCCAACACAGCATATTTTGCTCCACCAAGCTTTGGCGCTTTACGGTTATGGATAAATGCATGCAGATCTTCAGCTGCGGGAGGAGGATCGCCTTCGCCGTGGGTACTAACGATAACGAGCAGGTATTTTTCGTCTTTGAGTTTGGTGGCGTTGTACTGGTTCATATCCTGAAGAGAGACAGATAAACCTCTTGCCACTAATTTTTCATGTAAAGATTTCGCTACACTCTTGCTGTTGCCGGATTTGGAACCAAACAAAACGGTCACTGGTGTGGCCGAAACGTTTGCAACCTCAGCCGGCGCGATCGTTTCCTGCACATTAGGAAACTGGTTTAGCAGGTCAAGTAATTGCTTGTTTGCCTGGTTCAGCCCGGTTAAGTAACCGGCCAACCATTGCAGTTGCTGCGGTTCAAAACTCGTTAATAATTGCTGCACCTGCTGCTTCTCGTTAGCAGTAAATAATGGTGATGTTATCGTGAACTGTTCGTTACTCATGGCTGATTTTTAAAAAAAAGCCCTTCGTGAGAAGGGCAATATAAAAACATACATATAATGTTTGGCCCCCGGCAAGCTACCGTGAACAACAACATATAATATGTGACATATTTAATACCATATTCGATTTGTGATACGAAAATAAGGAGTATTCCCTACATCTCCTATAATTTTAATAGGAATTATTAGCAAATTTTTTATTTCCTTGATTATCAAATTGAAAAATCAGACGGAAAATTTACATCTTTATTTATTAGATCGCGTAATGACTTCCCGCCCAGTACTTTTAAGGTAACATCCCGCACTTCTAAAAAGGCTCCTCTGATAGGACATTTCGGCTCCGGATAGGGGCAAATACGACAAGGTTCATAAAACACTTTACTCACACAAGGGAGCAAAGCCACCGGGCCGTCCATTGCGCGCATGATCTGCACAAGCATGATTTCTTCCGGCGCTTTGGTTAGATAATAGCCCCCGCCCTTTCCGGTGCGACTTCCTAAAATGCCCGCTTTTCTCAATTCCAATAAAATAGCCTCGAGAAACTTATAGGGAATCTTCCTTTCTTCCGCAATTTGATTGATCGGTATATACCCCTGCTGATATCGCTCACCCAAATACGTTAATGCATGGATGGCGTATTGCGCTTTGTTTGATAGCATAGGGGTAAAATTAGTTTTTTTGTTGAAACGAGGAAGAGCGGGGAGGAATTAGAAATTAGAAATTAGGAATTAGGAGTTGAAAGTCTGCGTGGGGGTTGTCACTATCGTTATCGAAAGACCGCTTGTCATCCTTACGAAGGAGGGATCTGGGTGTTGCACAAACACGCTGAGGGTGCAAGTCTTAGATCCTTCCTTCGTCGGGATGACAAACACCATTCATTTGTCTCCTTTAACACACCGAACCAAAAAACTCCGATAATTCAAACTACAACATCAAGCTGCATCTAAATTATCGGAGTCTTCAACTGAGGACCAATTCCTAATTCCTAATTCCTAACTCCTAATTCCTAATCGCCCCCACTCTCATTTGTATATTATTTCCGCCTTCCTCTCTAAAAGTGGAGTTCACCGCGCCGATGGTGTTTTTATCAAATTGATAAATGGCGGCCCAGAGCGTTTTTGGCCATGCCTGTTCTATCGTTCGCCATGTCTTGCCATAGTCATCGCTGATGGAATAGTTGCTGGAGTTGGAAGTAACAACAAGACTTCCGTTTGACAATGCCAGAATATATGGGCCGCCCAATTGATCAGGAATGATGGTGCCTAAACCTGTGGGCCAGGAAATACCATCTTTACTGGTTTTGTAATAAATGCTGCATTTTTCAGGCCCGCAAACTTCATACACAACAATGAACTGACCGTTTTTCATTTTAGTCCACACAGGCATTCCGGGGCGAGAGGCATTGTGCCCCTCTTCGTACGTAACCCAGATTTCTTTGCCCCAGCTAGCGCCGTTGTCATCGGATATTTTTTGCGAAATGATCTGGCTGTATGACGGTGATGCCGTTACGTGAATTTCGTTTGCGTACATCACAGACAGTTTTCCGTTGTCGAGAAAATACATGTGTGGCTCGTATACACCTTTGTCAGGTTTACCAAGCTCGCCGGGTTTTCCTTCGTTGTGATCGATAATGCTGATGCGTGTCCAGCTTACACCGTTGTCCGTGCTTTTGTAAACCGGCAACAGGTACGACTCCTGCCACCGAACAGAACGACAAGCCATGCGGAGAGAGCCGTCTTTGCATTGGATCATTTCTGCGTTGTCAAGGTCACGACCATTATCTGAAATCAAAGAAATCGGTTTCCATGTTTTCCCGTTGTCATTGCTTTTTGATACTTCCAATTCGAGGCCACCGGTTGAGTCTTTGGCGTATCCATTATTTCGCGAAACGGTGTAAGCCGCAAGCCACGCGCCATTTGCAAGCTTCAGCAATCGTGCATATTGCGAACCGTATTGACCATGATGCCTTCCACCTGTTCCGCCGGCTTCTGATACGTTTCCTGCATCGTTAAAAACCGGAACGTCGTTGATCAATATTTTTTCTTTCCACTCTATGTTAGTTTTTATTTGGGCAAACATGCTGCTGCAAGTTGCCAACATGGTAAATGTGAGTAATGAATGTAATTTCATAAATTGCTTTTTTGCGTTACTTGCCCCGCTTGCAAAGCCGGACTAAAGGCTGAGTATTATCTTTACTTCAGGTCAAATAAGGTGATTCCGTTAAAGTTTGCAGAGGCGTTGCTTGTGAATAATCCAACCTTGGATGCAGGCAATTTAATTTTCCAATCGTAAACCAAACGTCCGTCGACAATGAATTTCAGACCTTCTCCAATCTTCACAATGCGAAGATTGTAAGACGTTTTAAACACCTCGTTCACCCAAAGCTTGTAGACATAAAAATTATGATCACTCGCAAACTTGTTGGTAAATTTCAACTCATCAACCTTTGTTGTATTGAAAATTAGTTTATCAAAACCAGGATGATCTGATGCAGCAACTTTGTATTCAAGTGGATGCCAGTCATTTCCATCTCGATAAAAGACATCAACCTTGTCGTATAGTTTATCAATCAGTGTATCTGTCTTCAAATGCCCGTCCTTATTCAATCGCAGCTCGTTAATGTACACGGGGTTTTTGAAAGTGAAATGCTTTTCCATAAAATCGCTGTAGGTCATGTTGGCAAATTCGGGGTGTAAATATTCGAGCGGAATTTCTTTCGAATCAATTACCACAGCGTTTATTTTCCCCGACACAAGGAGTTTTTGTTTTGCATAATCAAATGCAGCCTTCACGAAATTGTTTTCATCTGTGTACATGGCATACACACCTGTGATTCCGGTTGAGGTATTATTTTTTATTTGCACCGAGAAATCATACGCTTGTAAATTGTCGCCTTTGACTACTGCTTGTTCTCCTGTGCTATTTATTTTCGTCAGGCCTTCATTTGATACTTTCCAGTTTTGTTTGGTTGCATTATTCAAACTGGTCCATCCACTAATGTAGTTATCAAATTCATCCCAACCGATCGTGTAAATGATGCCATCGAAAGCAACTTTCGCGTTCTGTGAAAAAAGCCCCGGCAATCCTTTTTGTGCAAACGCTGTTTTTACAGCATTGTTACCAGCCGCAGGCAAATCATCTATTTTGACGGTGAATTCATTCGTGTTTTTGTACACCGTTATTTTGTGATACACACTGAAATTGAAATCTTTTGGCAATGCAAATGATTGCGTTCGTTGTTTGCCATTTTCCATGCATTCGTATTGCCATGACCTTGTGCCTGCATTAAAAAAGATGCGAAGCCAGTTTTTGTCATTTTGTTTGTAAGCATACACACCGGCTTTAGCTTTGTCTCCTTCTGCAATTTTTACATTGGCTTCAAACAAGTAGTTTGTTGCTGCTTCGCTTTTGATGAATGCTTGTGCATTTGATAATATTGTTTGCGTCAACTCATGATTGTCAATCTGCCATTTGCCTCTAGTGATGCTCCACTTCTCACTCAGCGAAACATTCTTATCATTAAACAAATCGCCAAATGTGGGCTGTGATGGAACAGGGTGATATCCCGGTGTTTTGCTGGAAGTAATGCCGTCTACAAACAGTGTCTTATCGAAAAATTGTACTTGGTTAATGTATTGAGCCCGACGCTCATGATTTTTGTTTGCCATATACACAAGCCACCAATCGAATCCATTCGGGCCGTGAACAATGTTTGGCTGGCCCGGTGTGATTAAAATATCATCTGCAATATCACCTTTCATGTCATACAACGCTACATCAATAAAACCCGAACGATTGCCTTTGTCAGCACTAACTGCAATAATGTTCTCGCCATCTTTCAAAAGGCTTTTTACTTTGTCGTCTAGATTGATGGCCGCGTAGTTGGATTCATTGTTATCATAGATCAATGTTTCATTTAAGTACACTTTTGCGGCACCACTGTGATTCATGCGCAAAGCAAGATTTCCGCTTGTGTTCTTTTGAATAGTTATCTTTTTTCGCAGCCAGATACGATCGGTCTTCCAGGCTGTTTTTACTTTTCGTGTGAAAGAGTTTTCAATTGCTTCACCTCCAAAACCTGCTTTTCCTTTTTGCCAATTTGTTGCATCAAATGCAGCAGCATTCCATTTTAATGCAGGCTCATCTGTTGTATAATCGAAGATCCCTTTGTTTTCATACTTCAACAGGTCAACATATTTATCATCCATATCCCATTGATTGTTTTGCACTACAGGATATGAATATTTATTGCCGTGATTAAATTCTGTGGGAGATGATGCCTCCGATACTCCCAACGCATAATTTCCCCATTCTGTAGAAGTATGGTTGGTATTGTACATTAAGTAATAACTGTTGCGGTATTTCATAACCCATGGACCTTCTTCTACCCTATTGTCTGCCGTTTCCCAGGTATTGGGCAGTGATGCGAAAAGATATTTTGGTTCGCCTTCAAATGTTGCAGGATCTTTCATTGGTCGCACCCAAATGGTGTTACCATCAGTAAAGCGTACCATGTATAAGTAAAGCTTGCCATCGTCATCAACAAACAATTTCGGATCGATTCGGTTATCAAGCCAACTGTCTTTTTGCGGTTCCACAAATGGGCCAAGAATAATCGGCGAAACGGCGTGACCAATGTGGATCACGTTTCTGTCCCTTCCCCAATAATTTACTGACCAGTACATGTGAAACATGCCGTTGATGTACACGATGTCATTTGCATGTATTTGTTCATCTCCAATTCCAAACTTCGTTGCCCAATTGTTATTCATTGAAAAGACATGAACGGAGGTGTCCCAGTTTACAAGATTGGACGACCTGTAAAAATTCCCTTTAGTGAATACGCCGCCAATATAGTACTCACCATTGTATTTTATAACACCTGCATCAGCAACGTTGGGCAGCACAGGGTTGTTGATATTTTGCGCTTGCGTTTTCAAACAAGCAAATGCAATCACCAGAAGAGAGAGTTTTTTTATCATGGTTGATTTTTAATGGCAGTTATCGCTTCCGTTTGACGAGGCTTCGACAAGCTCAGCCTGACACTCCATTTACGCTGTCAGGCTGAGCTTGTCGAAGCCTTTTTTGCTCGCTTAGTGAACTCGAGTCGTTTCGGACTTTCACCACTCAGTTATTCAATTATTCAGTTATTCAGTTATTAAAAAAGGCTCCAACAAATCGGCTTGAGATTCGTCGAAGCCTTGTTTGCACATAAGCCTTCTTCACTAAACTGATTATACTACCTGGCCGTCAGGCTTTTGATGGTGTTCACCTCGTCTTGTTTGTATGGCGTACCATCCTTGCGGAAGATATCATGGAACCATACCGGAGGCTCACTTGTATATTTTTTTGTCCAGCTGTCCCACGGATAAATTGTTTGTGATTTACCGTTTACAAAACCCCAGTTGTACATACCAACATTGTATTTTTTTGCAACGGGCAAAAATCCCGCGAAAGTGCTACCGTTTGGTCTTGCCATGTACTCGGTACAAATAAGCGGCTTGCCGTAACGTTGCAGTTCTTTGATCTTATTTTCAAAAACCTGTGAAGAATCGTAGTTGTGGAATGAGATCACATCTGATTGTTCCACCTGCAATTTTTCAATTGGCTTCAATGTTTCATCCGTTGTCCAGTTGCCTGCCCAAATGCCTGAAGTAAGCGGCTGTGAAGGCTTCTGCGTACGAGCCCATTCAAACGATTTTTTGAGTAAAGGCAAAACGTATTGCACTTTGTTTGGCAGATCGACTTTTTCGTAAGATGGACCAGTAGGATTATCTGGTTCGTTCCAGATGTCCCAACCCACTATTCTGCTGTCGTTTGCAAAGTGGCCAACAATTCCTTTTACATATTTTTCAAGTCTTGGATATTGTGTTGAATCTTTCAAAGCATCATATCCAGGGCTTTGCACCCAACCCGAGTTGTGTACATATGGTTGCGGATCTCTTTGTTTGCCCAACTTTGGAAACGGGTCCCAGCATGAATCAAACAACACGAACAATGGTTTTATGTGGTGACGTTTAGCAATTTCCAGGAAGGTGTTCATTCTTTCCATAAACCCAACTGAATCCTGTGCATACAATAAGTCATGCAAGAACACCCGAACCGTATTCATGCCTATGCTTTCGGCCCAGCTGAGTTCTTTATCGATAGTAGTAGTATCAAATGATTCGGCTTGCCACATTTCAAGCTGGTTAATGGCGGTGCTTGGAAGAAAGTTTGCACCAACCAGCCACTGCTGGTCTTTGTACCAATTGTTTGCCTGTTCCTTTGTCCAGATTGCTCTTTTGTTTTCTTCCGGTCTTGCCTGCGATGCACAGCTCTGCAATAACCAACAGCTTATTAAAACAATAACAGACAGTTTCAAAAATTTCATTCAAGTAGTTTTAAAAGTGAGCATTATATTAAATCGAGTGTTTTGCAGCAAGCGAAAAAAATTCAAAAGGAAAAAGTAAAAAGTAAAAACAACCGCCGGATATTGAAAAACTCGTCTCTCTGCATCATATTCATTCTCCATCATCAATTTGAGTTCAAACCGAATCGGCAACCTTTTTACTTTTTACTTTTGATTTTCTAATTTTTAATAGTGGTCGTTTTGTTTTAGATTTTTGTTGTTATCAACTTCTGATTGTGGCAAAGGAAGCCTGATATGTTTTCCAACAACAAAGTTTTTAAAGTCAGGATCACGTTGTGCAACAGCATCCACACCTGCCTGTGTATCAAGATCACCCCAACGTTTCAAATCTGCCCAACGAACGCTTTCGCCGTACAGTTCCAGAGCACGCTCCATTTTAAGGCGCTCTTTAAACTTGGCTTTGTCTGTACCAATTTCAGGATGCGCCACTGCAAGTGTATTCAGGTTTGCGCGTGCACGCACCGGGTCCACATAGTTGTAAGCGTCTGCAGTTTGTCCCAACTCATTTTGAACCTCTGCATACAACAACAGGATGTCAGCATAACGAAGCAATCTGTTGTTAACCTGAGAATAGTAGTCTTCAGTTGTACGGTAGTAGTCGCGTTGTCCTTTTCTAAACCATGCTTCTTTATCGCCCCATTGCCAGTCACGTCCATAAATTTTGTCTCCAAAATCTTTTGTGATGTCTTTGTAGAATACCGTCCATTCAAGACGTGGATCGAGTTTTCCGTCTTTTGTATTTTCTTTCTTAAACTCATCTACGATCCAGTATCTCGCTTGTCCATCCGACCAGCCAATACCGCGTGGCGCAAAGAATTGGGCACGGTTGTTACCCATACCCTGATTTGGATCATCGTTATCTGGCCCACCTATGTTAGCATCTGAAAATTGGATTTCAAAAACGGATTCGCTGTTGTTTTCAGCATTGTCTCTAAAGTTTGTTTTGAAGTCAGAAACAAGGCTGTACATACCTTTTGCTTCGCCATTGATAAAATAGTCCAATGCAGTTTTCGCATCATTCCATTTATGTTGCTGCATGTACGTCTTTGCGAGGTAACCCATTGCAGCACCTTTTGTAGGACGACCAACGTTTGCATCATCCCACGATTTCGGCAATGCTGTTGCTGCTTCTGAAAGATCCTTCTCCACCTGCGCCCACACTTCAGTTAATGTATTCTGTGTTGGAAGATCACTAGGCTTTTGCACATGCAATATCAGTGGTACATTTTCCCAAAGTAAGGCTGCATAGTAGTAATAAAACCCTCTGAAAAATTTAGCCTGCGCTATTAATTGGTTTTTCTTATTAGCATCTGCAAATGGAATTGCGTCAATGTTATCCAATACCTGGTTACATCTGAAAATTGCTTTGTAAGTATCCCGGAAAGTGTTCACGTTCCCTTCCCAAAAGTTGTAGTTAACGTACTGGAAACGTGTCCAGTCACCAAGCTCGATCCAAGGGCTCTGGCTCCAACCTTCATCGGAAGTAAGATCAAGTCTGAAGTATATCCAACGTGACCACACGCCTGGTTTATAAAACATTGTATAGATCGCGTTTACTCCTTTTTGCGCGTCATCTTCTGTTTTCCAGTATTCAGTAACGGGAATTGCATTTTGATTTGTGACATCCTCCAACTGCTTTTTGCAGGATGGCATCAGTGATGCCGATAAAGCAAGCCCCAGTATAATTTTATTGAAAGTATTTTTCATAATAATCTTTTTGAGTTCCTAAACATGTTTTAAATATTAGAAGCCAAAGTTTACACCCAATGTATATGACTTCAGGTTAGGGAAAGCGAAATTGTCCGCCCCTTTCTGGAATATATCTGTATTTAAAAACTCCGGATCAAGCCCTGAATATTTTGTAAATGTTATTAGGTTCTGACCGGACAAAGTAACACGTGCACTTGTGAACCCGATCTTTTTCAACATTGAAGAAGGCAGATTGTAACCAAGACTTACATACTTCAAACGGAAGAAGCTTCCATCTTCCAGCCATCTGTCTGTATCGCCTCTTGAGTTAAGAGTAGTTTTGTAAATAATTCTTGGGAACGAAGTGTTTGTATTTGTTGGTGTCCACGGATTTACGTCTGTTCTGTAGTTAGAGTTGTCATCAAATCTGTCAACAAGACTATGATATCCATTGTACACAGTTGCTCCGAACGATCCGAACCAATTCATCGAAAGATCGAAATTTTTCCATGACCCACCAAGGTTCAAACCCATTTCCCATTTCGGCCAAGGGCTTGCTACCACTGCTTTATCATCATTGGTAATTTGGCCATCGCCGTTATTATCCGCGAAACGAATATCGCCAGGTGCCGCATCGGGCTGGATCACTTTGCCATCTTTATTTTTGTAGTTGTTGATCTCGTCCTGATTTTGGAACAATCCTTTTGTTTGCAGCACATACCACATGCCTATAGGGCTACCAATAGCTGTTACAGTGTTGCCCACATAAATTTCATTTTTATTATACCCAAGCTCTTCTACGCTGTTACGAAGTCTGGTAATGTTAACAGTACCATAGTATCTGAAGTCGCCTGCATTATCGCGATAAGTTGCAGAGAATTCAAATCCTTTGTTTCTCAAACTAACTGCATTCACCTGAGGATTTCCCTGGTCATTACCTGTAGTCAGGAGAATTGGCATACGAGTCAGTACATCTTGTGTTTTGCTGTCGAAATATTCAGCAGTAATTGTCAAACGATTGCTTAGGAAGGACGCATCCAAACCATAGTTCTGCTGTTTCAGTTTTTCCCATTTCAGATCAGCGTTGGCCAACTGCACTTGCGTTGCACCAACTTCTACGTGTTGATCGCGGCCGACTGCCATCGTAGGGTTTGTGTTGATCGTTGCCAGGTATTCGTATGCACCAATGTTGCTTGCACCAAGCGTTCCGTAGCTGGCACGCAATTTAAGATCATTGATCCATGAAGACTGGAAGAACTTCTCTTTGCTGATGCGCCATGCACCGGAAACAGAAGGAAAGTTTTCCCATCTGTATCCTACTCCCAATCTTGAAGAACCATCTCTTCTTGCGACAACGTTCAGCAAATATCTGTCGTCATAGCTATATTCAACGCGTCCAAGGTAGGACAACAATATAACTTCAGTGCCATAGCCCCCTGTTGTAGGATTGGTTCCATTATCCAGATTTGGATAATAGGTGTCAGTACTTGGATTGTAAAGAATGTTTCTTTTCTGTCCCCATATCATATCATAGTTGTCATGCTGATAAGTTTGACCAACTACAGCAGCAACTGTATGGCGACCAAATGTTTTATTAAAATTCAATGTATTCTCAATAAGTGCAGATTGAAAACGAGCTCTGTTTTCATTTAAGATCGCAGGATCATCTGGTTGGTTAAGCGTCCAGCTTCCTTTCTTTCTGAAATATTTGTAGTGGTCGTTACTTGTTTCGTATCCCAGGTTCAGTCTGTATTTCAACCATGGCGTAAATTTCAGCTCGCTCCAAAGGTTTCCACGTACACGGAAGTTTTCATTATTTGCATCTTCAAGATTTGAGTGCGCAACAGGGTTAGTACCAAATGTACGTGCGCTGTCTTCATTACCGTAACCGTATCCTCCCGGATGTGTTGGATCATACACCGGAATGGTTGGCAACATACGCACAACATCAACATATGGATTACCACTCATTTCATCTGACTTCGCATTGGTAATCGCGAGGTTCTCGCCTACACTAAAAATACCTTTTGAACCTTGCGTATTCACACGCAAGCCAAGTCTTTTAAATCCTGTGCTGATAACAGTTCCGTTGTTTCCAAAATAATTCGCAGACACCAAATAACTTCCGTTGTTTGACCCGCCCGAAAAACTAACGTTGTAGTCTTGCATGTTACCGGTACGGAAAGCTTCTTTCTGCCAGTCTGTATTACTATTTAAGTTATGTTTTTGCCAGTTTGCCTGCGGAATGCCTGCATTTGCGTAAGCAGAGTCATTGTAAGCAACAAACTGAGGCGTTTGCATCAGGCTGTATCTTGGAGTAGTTTGCACACTCATCCTTGCAGATGCTTCAATGCGCATAGGGCCAGCTTTACCTTTTTTAGTGGTAATGATGATTACCCCGTTACCAGCGCGAGATCCGTAGATTGCGGCGGCAGATGCATCTTTTAATATTTGTATGCTCTCAATATCATCCGGGTTAAAATCACGATTAGCAGTAGTGATCAAACCATCAATAACATACAGTGGATTTGCAGAAGAAAGATTCTTAAGACCGCGGATCTGGATTGCAGCTTCAGAACCAGGCTGGCCGCCGCCTCTAACGTTTACACCAGTAGCTTCACCTTGTAAGGCTTCTGCTACAGTCGTTGCCTGTTTCTTTGTAATTTCTTCAGGACGCACTACAGACACGGCTCCTGTAAGGTTTGCTTTCTTTTGAGAACCATAACCTACAACCACCACATCCTGCAAACTAGAACTTACTTGTACTAACGATACGGTAATATTAGTTTGGCCTCCTACTCTTATTTCTTTGGAGGTAAAGCCTACCGAAGAGAAAACAAGCACTGAGCTTCCGTTATCTACATTGATTGTGTAGGAACCGTTGGCAGTGGTCAAAGCGTTAGTGCGTGTACCTTTCTCAGATACAGTAACACCCTCGATGCCCCGTCCGGTACTGTCTGTAACAGCTCCTGTAACTTTAATTTTGTTTTGTGCGAAAGTTGAACTTTGTGAGGAGATAATAATCAGGCCAAGCATTGCAGCTTTTCTCATTGGCCGGGAAAGAGAGGCGTATAAGAGCCCTTTCCAAAAGCTTTTGATAACTTTCATGGCAGTCAATCAGTATTAGTTAATGAATGTTGATGTTCTGATAGCTATATACAATTGCATACACGGCTATAAGAATTCTTTAACAAAGTAAATTCATCTCTTTTTAACAAGCTTATCATAGCGTATCACAGTTTTATCAAAGTGAATCAATTTAAGAAAGAGAGAGAACGCAGATTTTCATGATTGTCATGATTTGTTAGGATTTTGCTTTGGGATAGAGGTTCACTAACATGTCGCTCAGTAGTTAATCTCAAATCAAAAATCATGACCATCATGAGAATCATGAAAATCTGCGTTCTATTGTCTGATCTCTTCTATATTTGTATTACCTAACTGATTAGTTGCCGCGGTGAAAACGCTAACTGCCATATTATTACTTTGCTTCCATGCATTCGTTATCAATGCACAATCATTTTATTTCCGACACTACCAGGTTGAACAAGGTCTCTCCAACAATTCAGTCATTTGCAGCTTTCAGGATAAAAAAGGATTTATGTGGTTCGGCACAAAGGATGGCCTCGATCGTTTTGACGGCTACACTTTCAAAGTGTTTACAAATGTACCGGGAGACACATCAAGTATTGGCAGCAACTTTATTCACTCCATATATGAAGATGGTAATGAGGACCTGTGGGTGGGAACAGACAGAGGTATTTTTCGTTATGATCCGCGAGCCGAAAACTTTCATCGTCTTGAAAAAGTGCCGGAATCAGAAGTGCGCGACATTACGATGGACGCAAAACACAATCTTTGGTTTGTTGCAGGCCTTGGTTTATATAAATACAACCTTGTCACCAAAGAGCTTACATCATTCGACAACAAAGGATTCGACGCTGGTTCACTTTGCATCTTGCCAGATGGCAGTTTGTGGATCGCAAATGTTACAGGTTCACTTGCAAAATATGATCCGGCAAAAAACAGTTTTACCTTCTATGATATTTTCAGCCATTCCAAATTACCAAAGGCCAGATGGATCGAAAAGATCAGAGCATTCAACGATCACTACATTTTAATTGGCACATCTTCTCAAGGCATTAAAATATTCAATACACAAGATCACACCTACGAAGACGCCATTACTTATAATGATGATCAGACGGAAATTTTTGCGAGAGACTTCCTGGTGAACTCACCCAATGAATTTTGGGCCGCAACAGAATCGGGCATTTTCATTTATAATGTAAAAACAAAACAATACACGAATCTTAAAAGAGAATACAACAATCACATTTCTCTAAGCGACAACGCATCGTATACTGTTTGCAAAGACAAAGAAGGTGGCATATGGGTAGGTACTTATTTTGGCGGCGTAAATTATTTCCCGAAGCAATACACTTTCTTTCAAAAATATTTTCCGCAGTATGGCACAAGCTCAATAAGCGGGACTTCTGTTCGTGAAATTTGTCCGGATAAATACGGCAACTTATGGATCGGCACCGAAGATGCGGGCCTTAATAAGCTTGATCTTGAAACGGGCACGGTGCAACATTTCGGCCCATCGAATAACCAGGGAAGCATTTCGCACACCAATATTCACGGCTTACTGGCCATTGGCGACACATTGTTTATCGGCACGTTTGAGCACGGCATGGATGTGATGCGCATCAGCACGCAGAAAGTTGTACAACACTTTAATGCAGACACGCTGCACACTACTTTCAAAAGCAATTTCGTAGAGTGCTTTTGGAGAACAAAGAAGGGTGAAATTCTTGTAGGTACTGCAAGAGGTTTGTTCGCATACGATCCTCACAAAAGCACGTTTACGCAAATAAAACAAGTGCCTGATATTTCTTTGGTGCAGGCAATCGTGGAGGATGACAATGGAACCATTTGGGCAGGCACTTATCGCGAAGGCGTTTATTCATATAACAATCGCACAGGAAAAACGGCGAGTTTTAAACACAATCCAAACAACAAGAACAGTCTTTGCAACAATACTATTAACGGCGTTTTTAAAGACAGTAAAAACAATATCTGGATCACTACAGAAAACGGCTTCTGCAGATATGATGCGGACAGAAATAGTTTCAAAAGATACGGCACACAGAATGGTTTTCCCAGCAATGTCTTCTATTCTATGCTGGAAGACAAGAAGGGGGATTTGTGGATCACCACATCAAAGGGTTTGGTTTGCTTTGATCCCGTGACTGAAGGCATTAAAGTGTATACCAAAGCAAATGGTTTGCTTACGGATCAATTCAACTATAAGTCGGGCTATAAAGATGCCAATGGGAAATTGTATTTCGGATGTCTCAAAGGCATGATAAGTTTTAATCCTGCTGATTTTATCCGCAACACCTACATTCCCACGGTTTTCATTACCGGCATGCAGGTGGACAATAAAGAATTGACTGTAAACAAAAACACTTCTCCTTTAAAACAAGCTATTGCTTACGCACACAACATCGTCCTAAAGCACGACCAGTCTACCATCAGCATCGACTTTGCCGCACTCAGCTACACTGCGCCGGAAATGGCCGAATACGCTTACAAACTGGAAGGGCTTGATAAAGACTGGGTGCACCTGCAATCAAACCGGAAAGTTTATTTTACCAAACTGTCTCCCGGCAAATACACTTTCAAAGTAAAAGCATCCAACAGTAGCGGTGTGTGGAACGAAACGCCAACGACGCTCAGCATAGAGATTTTGCCTCCCTTTTGGGCAAGTAAATGGGCGTATCTTTGCTATGTATTGTCAGGCGCAATTCTTGCATTTATACTTATCAGAAATTATCATAGGCGGGTAGAGGAAAAGAATCACAGAAAAATTGAACTGCTCGAAAATGAAAAAGAAAAAGAGATCTACCACGCCAAAATAGAATTCTTTACCAACGTAGCGCACGAAATCAGAACACCCCTTACGCTTATAAAACTTCCGTTAGAAAAAACGATTGAAAAAGCAGCGCACCTGCCTGAAATAAAAGACAATCTGAAGATCATGGAAAAAAACACTAACCGCCTTATTGAGCTTACCAACCAACTTCTTGATTTTCGAAAAACAGAAACGAAAGGCTTTAGCCTCAGTTTTGTAAAAGCTGACATTTGCGAATTGCTGGAAGAAATTTACAGCCGTTTCAAACCGGCTGCAGAGCAGAAAAATCTTGTTTTCAAACTGCAGCTACCAAGTATTCATTTACAAGCGTATATTGATAAAGAAGCGTTCACCAAGATTGTGAGCAATCTTTTAAGCAACGCGATCAAGTATGCAGATACTAACGCACATTTACGTTTGATGCCTTTTAATAGTGAAGACACTCATTTCAGCATACAGGTAAAAAATGACGGCTATCTCATTCCCGCGGAAATGAAGGACAAAATATTTGAACCTTTCTTTCGCTTGCAGGAAACCGAAAAACAACCGGGAACGGGCATAGGCCTTCAACTGTCCCGTTCGCTTGCAGAGTTGCACAAAGGCACGTTGAACGTGAGCATGGATGATGCTACGGTAAATACATTTGTGCTCGTGCTGCCTATTCACCAGGAAAAAGAGTTCCAACTGTTTGATGAACCTTCTGAAGAAACACCACAAGCGGAAGAAGCATTTAAGGAAGTGCCCGCCAGCTCTTCGAAACCAATTGTTTTACTGGTAGAAGACAACAAAGAAATACTTGACTTCATTGCGAAGGAACTGAGCGAACATTACAATATCATCAAGGCACATAACGGCAAGGAGGCTATTCAAAAGCTTGAAGATGAAACTGTTCAGCTCGTGATCAGTGATGTAATGATGCCGGTAATGGATGGTTTTGAATTGTGTAAAAAAATAAAAAGCAGTTTTGAATTCAGTCATGTGCCTGTGATTTTATTGACAGCAAAAAATACATTGCAATCAAAAATTGAAGGTCTTGAACTTGGTGCAGATGCATACATTGAAAAGCCCTTTTCACAGCAACATTTGCAAGCACAGATACAAAGTCTACTAAATAACCGGACAAAAGTTAAAGAATATTTTGCCAAATCTCCACTGGCACACATCAAGAGCATTGCTTATTCAAAAGCAGATGAAAACTTCCTCGATCAGCTGAATGACGCCATTTATCAGCAGATCGAAAATACAGACCTGGATGTGGAACAGCTGGCGAAGATCATGCATATGAGCAAGGCTACTTTGTACAGAAAGATCAAAGGCATCTCCAACATGTCGCCGAATGAATTAATCACGCTTGCCAGGCTCAAAAGAGCAGCAGTGCTTTTAACTGAGAAAGATTACAAAATTTACGAAGTCGCAGATCTTGTCGGCTACACCCACCAATCTAATTTTGGCCGTGACTTTCATAAGCAATTCGGCATGACGCCTTCTGAGTATGTGGCTTCGAAGAAGACGAGCAATTCTAATAATGTAGCTTAACCAATTAAGAATTAGGAATTAGGAATTAAGAATTCTTTCCGTGCGGCGTGAAACCGACGAGCAAACAGTCTGACTACGCAATGAACAATTCTTAATTCTTAATTCCTAATTCCTAATTAAAAAAAGCCACCCGGGTTTAGAGGGGTGACTTTCATACAACTGATTTCGGGTTAACTACGGTTACACATGAGATTTAAGCTAACACCTTGAGAAAACACAAAAATATTTTCAACCCCTCAATTTTTTATAGGCGCTTCTACTCCATTATAAAATTGGGTAGTTACACCTATATTTTCTATGCAGGTTTATATCGTACTTTATCATACGACAGGCGTTCCTGTAAAGACAATTAACCATTACTAACGTAGATGATAAACCTGTTTTGCCGGCTCAGGAAGAAAAGCTCTTCCTCGTGTCGCTATATTCTCCTTTTATTGATCATTATTTTCGCTCTTACCACTTCCGCACAAGCAGGTGGAGATGACAATGTTGAGAGCATCGGCGAAAACGATACAACTGTTATTCTTTCATTGATACATAAAGGAGAAGATCTTTCTGTACCAGCCACTGCCTTTCAGACCCTTTCGAACGCGCTCGACAAAAGCTACAAAATTCATTACAACAAAGGAATTGCTTTTGCTTTTGCAGGACTTGGCAACTGGTATTTTGGCAATGACATTAACAAAGCCATCTACTATGGCAACCTCGCACAAAATGTTTACGAAAAATACAATTTAAATGATGTAAAACTAAAGGCGAAGATCCATTTGTTGCTTGGCACTTCGCTGCAGGAGAAGGGCATTCGCGACTCCGCAGGTTACTATTTCTTCTATTTGGCAGATGATATTAAAAATCCCGACATCAACGACCCGGTGTTTGAAATCAATGCATATGTAAAACTTACCGCTTTCCTGATAAATATCAATTACAATACATCACATCTTCAAAGAATAGGAAAAGAATATATTGACAAGGCCCGTTCAGCAATGTACCGCACAAAAGATACAGCTGACGCAAATCTTAAGCTCTGCTTTCTGGAGGGTATGTATTATCATGGCATCAAGCAATACGATTCAGCCCGCTACTATTATTTGCAGATTTTGGACAAAAAAAACCTGAAGAACATCAACGCCGCGAGAATAATCGCCATCTACCTTAACCTCTCTTACATCTATCTCCAGGAAAAAAATCCTGACAAGTCGATGGCTTACGTACAAAAGATTATAAACATTAGTAAACAACCCGGCAATCAGCAATACCTCTCGTACTACATGTCTATCACCAACATCGTACATGCAAGAGTTTTGTTTCTCCAAAAAAAATACGATCAGTCACTTTCTTTAATCAACAATACGCTGGAAAAACTGAAGAAGAATAATGACGTGCTGAATAACGAGATTGTTATTGGTTACGAAACAGCTGCGGAATGTTACGAAGCGCTTGGAAAATTCAATGACGCGCTGGTATATAAAGACAAGTACACCAAACTGCATGATAGCCTGATGCAGAAGGACAAGCTGGATATGATCAGCCAGCTCGAGATGCGCTTCCGAATTTCTGAAAAAGACAAGGAAATCGCTAAACAGCAACTTACCAAAACTGAAACGGAAAGCAGAATCAGAAAGAAGAATTTTTGGATCGGCGTTATTGTGCTGGTCACTATTTGCCTGGTCATCATTTTCCTTTTATGGCAACGCAACAATCTGCACAAACAAAAATTACAACAGGAAAAAATAAACAGCTTCAACAAACAGATTGAAATTGAAAAACTGAATGCAGCCATCAGTGGAGAAGAAAGAGAAAGGACGCGTATCGCGCGTGACCTCCACGATGGCATTGGAGGGATGCTCGCTGTCTCTAAAATGAACTTTGAAATATCGAAACAGAATGTAGAGGATCAGCATAAGGAAGACTTTCAGGATGGCATTAAACTATTGGAGCAAGCCGCATCAGAACTGAGAAAAACCGCACATAATATGATGCCGCAGATCTTGCTGGAAGAGGGCCTCGTAGACGCCGTGAAATACTTCTGCGATGGCGTAGCAAAATCTAACGCGCCGGACATCAGCTTCCAGATCTTCGGTACGCCCAAAAAGTTTACACCGGACTTCGAACTGGCCATTTATCGTATCGTTCAGGAACTTATACATAACATAATTAAACACGCCAGGGCAAAAAGTGCCATTGTCCAATTCAATTTCCATGAAACCAGCTTTACCGTTACAGTTGAAGACGATGGCATTGGGATGTCAACTGAAGAGGGTATTAAAGGTATGGGAATGAGAAGCATCCAGGACCGGATAATAACAAACCATGGAACAATTAGCATTGAGAGCAAGAAAAATGAAGGAACTAGTGTATATTTAGAATTCGAATCACAACCCGAAACTATACAACTGATATGATAAATGTGGCTATTGCGGATGACCATTCTATTGTATTAAATGGATTGCAAAAAATTCTCGCATTACACCCTGATATAAAAGTAACCGACGTATACCTTAACGGCGACAGTCTCCTTGAAGGACTGGATGTCAAACAACCGGATGTCCTGTTACTTGATATTCAAATGCCTGGCAAAAACGGCATCGAAGTTGCCGGTATTGTTAGCAAGAAATTTCCTGAAGTAAAGATGATCGCTCTCACCAATGTTGATATCCTCATCCAGGTAAAAAAGATGTTGCAAAAAGGCTGTCTTGGTTATCTTTTAAAAGATGCCAGCCCTGAGATTCTGGTTGAAGCGATCAAGACCGTACATACCGGTGAGCAATTTTTATACGAACCACTTTCAAGGCAGCTTGTCAATAATTTCTTCTCACAAAATTCCAAACAGCTTACACGCCGCGAAAAAGAGATTTTACAACTTATAACGGAAGAACATACCAACCAGGAAATAGCGGACAAACTATTCCTTAGCCTTCGCACCGTTGAAAATCATCGAAATAATCTTTTACAAAAACTGGATGTGAAGAATACCGCGGGCTTGGTGAAGATTGCAATACAGGAAGGACTGGTGAAATAATTAGGAATTAGAAATTAGGAATTAGGAATTGGCTCCCGTGCTGCACATTGAGAATCATTGTAGCAGTTTCGTTCAATTAATAGCTATAAACTTAAAACTTTTCAGAAAAACAATTGGCCCCGACTCTTGCTGAGCGGGGCCATTGTTTTGTGTTTCTATTTTTACTCAAACGCTATTTCATTTAGTACAGAAATACTTCTACTCTTCTGTTTCTCCATTGTTGATCCGGATCATAAGCTCCCACAACCCAGCGTGACTTTCCAAATGCTTCCACTTTAATACGGTTGGCATTTATATTGCGTGTTATCAAATAAGTCTTGCATATTGTTGCTCTGTCAAGGGACAACTTGTTGTTATATTCAACCGTACCTTTTAAATCTGTGAAGCCACTAAATCTCACTCTCAATGACGGATCAGCTTTCATTTTAGCAGCTATCTGATCTAGTTTATTATAAGAATCTCCTTGTAAATCATACAGGTCGAAAGAGAAGTAAATGATATACCCCGGGAAGTCCAACAAACTCTGTATTTCATCATCATTGAGCTGTTTCGCTTTTTTGTTTACCTTATCAGTTAATAGGTTCGTCTTGTTTTGAATTTCTTTTAAAGGATTAATATAGTCTTCACCTTTCACCTGATGAAGTAACAGGCTCAATTTGTGCTGAATATCGTCTACCAATGCAAGGTCCTCAGTTCCCTGTACCTTTGGAATTATCAGGTTTAGCTTTTCCTGAATGTCTTTTAATAACGCTATACCTTCGCTATTACAATAAGCGCATCCATCTTTTTGAACCATTGCCAGTAACAAGTCTAAATTGTGTTGAATATCCTTCAGATACCTTGAATTGTCAACTTTGACATTTACCAAAGTAGGATCTGCTTCTCTTTTTGGCTCTTCCGGAATATCAACAGGAGTTATTGGTTTTTCCAACTGCTTCGGATTAACGTTGTTAGTTGCAGTTGTTGGTTCCACGCTGTTGGTATGTTTAGTACGAACTACTCTTGAGTGTTTTCTGCCAAAAGCATAATTTAAAGACAGCATAACGGAGCTGTAACGGTCATTTTTACCTGAATTAGCTGCTTTACTGAATCCGTCAAGATAATCTGAGAAAGTAATACGATTGATCCATTCAAGTTTCAGTGAAACCTTTTCAGATACATCATATTTCAACCCTACACCCACAGGAAGAACAGGCGCAAAGAAAGTGTGGTTTTTAGCAGAGTCCTCTGTTACTCGTTGTCGTAGGTTTTCTCCAGAAAAATATTTGAAATCGGTATTACTCCAGTCATTTTTAACGTGCAGATAGCTAACACCTACTCCACCTAATAGATAAGGATTCAAACGCCAGTTAGCTTTTCCGAAAGGCGTCCATTGTGCCATTGCAGTAAGCTCTGCAAATGATGTAGTAAAATTATACTTACGGTACTCACGGTAAGCTTCTTTATAGGAGGATTTGACGTCATCTGCCGTAAACTTCCCAACAGTTCCACCTATGCGCAGCGCAAAGGTGGGCGAAAACAGCCTTGTTATACTGGCCTGCAAACCCGGTGAAATACAACGATATGCACCCCATTTTGTCGGAGCTAAATCGCCCTGATAAACTACTATTCCACCACCAATTCCAAATTCATATTTTGGCCTTTCGGAATTGTATGATACCGAGTCTGTAGTGACTGTGGTGCTGGAAAATGTCGTGCTTTTTGTGTCCTGACAGTTGGCTGTCAACGCTAAGAGCAGCGTTGAAGACAAAAGAATACTGATCTTTTTGTGAAACTTTTTCATAGTCATTAATAAGGGCCGGCTTATTAAACACCGCCTAAGTGTGTTTCTTCCGGGCTGTAAAAATTCAACTAATCATTAACAAGCACTGTTGAAAAACGCCAAATAAATTGTCAGTTATGCCAAATTTTAGAACAATTGACCCTGTTTAACTATTATACTATCAGCTATCAACCCAATAAAATGGTCTGGCAAGGCGAAGTTTAAGCGATAAAAGCAGAACTAAAGGTCTAGGTGAACTTAAGGAGCTGATATTTTGTATATATCTATAATAAACAACGCTTATGAATATACTGGCCAAACTCACAACGGCGCTTTTATTACTAAGTGCGCTGCCTTCTTTTTCCCAAAAAATAAAAATTACCGGTAAAGTCACTGACGCGTCTACTAATGAAATTATGCAGGGCGTTTCGGTGAGAGCAAAATCTGCTGGCACCGGCACTTCAACCAATGCGCAGGGTGTATATTCAATTGAAGCCGCCAGCAACGATGTACTGGAATTTACATACACCGGTTATGCTCCTGAAGCTGTTTCAGTTAAGGGGCAGTCTACGATAAATGTCGCCATGAAAACAGTCGTTACCGATCTTAACCAGGTTGTAGTAGTGGGCTCGCGCAGTGGCGGCCGCATTCGCACAGAAACCCCCGTTCCGGTTGACGTGATCACCGTAAACAGCGCAACACAGGTTTCGGCGAAAACAGATCTTACTTCGCTGTTAAATGTTCTTGCTCCTTCTTTCAACTATAACAAGCAAAGCGGTAGCGACGGTGCAGATGCAATTGATCTTGCGACATTACGCGGACTGGGACCAGACCAGACTTTGGTACTTATAAACGGTAAACGAAGACACCAAACCGCTTTCGTGGCGCTCTTTGGCACAAGGGGCCGCGGTAATTCCGGTACCGATCTTAATGCTATTCCGGAAGCGGCTATCGATCGCGTGGAGATACTGCGCGACGGAGCTTCTGCACAGTATGGCTCTGATGCCATTGCGGGCGTAATCAACATCATTCTGAAGAAAGACGTCAAACATCTCAATGTAAGTGCTGGCTGGGCAGGGTACAATGATCACAAATACAATTCGCTAAACGCAGTTACTCCGAATGAATATGTAACTGGCCACCAAATTGACGGCGGCGCTTTCAAGCTCGGGCTGGACTACGGCATACCTCTGGGAAAAAACAACGGCTATCTGAACCTGGGCGCTAATTTCCTTACACAGGGAAAAACATTCAGACAAGTGCCGGACACGAATGTTACCACCAACGATAAAGCGCTTCCTGTAAACACCGGCCGCCGCGCAAATGGTGATGCTTCCGTACAAAGCGGAGGACTTTTGTTGAACGCAGAAATTCCAATCGCTCACACCAAAACGACTGCCTATTTTTTTGGAGGATATAATTACAAAGAATCTAACGCTTACGCATATTCGAGAAATTTTTCCGCACGACCAGACCGTTTTCCAACAGACGCAAACGGCACCCTTGCATTTGTGCCGGATATCATGCACTATGTAACTCCGGGGGACCCGAACAGTGAGATCTTTTTCAATCCATTGATAGATGTGCATATTACAGATGCCTCACTTTCAGCGGGCGTTAAAGGCATAATGGGAAAAGGCTGGGATTGGGACATAAGCAATACTATTGGCGAAAATGATTTTCACTACTATGGTCAAAAAACATTCAATGCTTCACTAAACGCGGAAGGAAAAAACAGGAACCGTTTTAACGACGGCGGTTTCTCGTTTTTGCAAAACACATTGAATCTTGATATCAGCAAGCATTTCCCCAATATAATGAATGGCTTTACTTTTAGTTTTGGTGGTGAGTACCGCTATGAACAATACAAAATTTATGCGGGTGAAGAGGCTTCTTATAAAAACTTCGATCCTGATAAAACAGTTACCAATGCTGCTGGTGACGAGTTTACCGTGGCGGCGGGATCACAAGGTTTCCCTGGTTTCCAGCCGGGAGATGAAGTAAAGGCTCATCGCAATAATCTTGGCATTTATGTGGACGGCGAATTAGATGTTACAAGAAAATGGCTGGTAGGCGGTGCCGTGAGATTTGAAAACTACAGCGACTTTGGTTCGCTTGCTACCTTCAAATTTGATACACGTTATAAAGTTTCCCGCAGTTTAAATATTCGCGGTTCTATTAGCACAGGTTACCGTGCTCCATCATTACAACAAATCAATTTCAGCAACACTTTTACCAATGTGCAGGGCGGAAAAATATTTGAAGTAAAGATTGCTCCAAACTATAGCCCGATTACGAAAGCCGCAGGAATTCCAAATCTGAACCAGGAAAAATCACTCAACGCAAGCCTTGGTTTTTCGTGGAAGCTTGCGAAGAATTTTACAGTAACAGTTGATGGCTATTTAGTGAAGATCAAAGACAGAGTGGTATTGACCGGCCAGTTTGATACTTCTGTTGTGGCAATAAAGCCTATTCTTGAAGAACTAAATGTAGCACAGGCACAGTTCTATGCCAATGCCGTAAACACTACCAACTACGGTCTGGACATTGTTTTGAACTATGATAAAACATGGGAAAAGAACAGCTTGAAAGTAGTGTTTGCCGGAAACTTCCAGCACATGACCATTGACCAGATCAATATTCCTACTGCATTGAACGATACTTATGAACACCAGCAGGCTTTCTTTAGCGACCGCGAGCAGAAATATGTGCTGGCATCCGCGCCACCTGTAAAACTTGGCTTAAACGTTGAGTATGGCAACAGGTTCCGCGTTGGTACTTACCAAACCTATTTCGGCAAAATAGTGGTACTCGGTTATGGCTATGAGAACACTTATCCCCCGCTGGTAGCACTGGATAAAACAGGAGAGCTTGTGCCTGAACAATTCAATTACAATGGAAAACTTGTGAGCGACTTTTATGCAACTTATAAATTCACTAAAGTTATTTCAGGCTCCATCGGTTGCGATAACGTTTTCAACATCCACCCGGATCTTGGTATTGTAAAAGGCGCCAACATGTCGGCCTATGATGGTGAAGCAGGCGGCCCGTGGGACCCGGTTCAAATGGGTTTCAATGGAAGAAGACTTTACGCGAAAGTGTATTTTAAATTTTAGAAAGAGTAATCAGTAGCCGGTGTTGCAGATCGAACATTGTTTTTTGAAAACAGTCAACCTGATTTTAAAAACAATGATACAAGCAATACCGGCGTCTGAAATCCCGCTACAGGCCGCTATTCTACGTTCCCACAAAAAAAAGACTGATTAAGAAAAAACTTTGACGCATTCAGAAAAGGCGGTTAGCTCACGCTGTATACATTTGCTTACTTATTCCCCTAAGCTATCATAAATGCACTTTTAGATAAATGTTGTAGGCGTTGTAAAATTCTATTAACCATACAACTATTATCAATTATTAAATACCATTTGACTAAACGTTAATGGCTATCAATTGATTTATTATGAAAGTGCAGTTTACTAAGAAAAAAATCGGCCGTCAATGGCTGGTTGACTTTGTGAATGAGATGAACACAAAGTTATCCGCTAACATCTCTATTGTTGACAACAGGATTGTGTTTCCAGAACACATCGCCTCGGGTACATGCTCCTACCATCAGCTGGGGCCAGAGATTGAAATTACTATTTTCAATCTCACTTCTAATGTAGCACTCACCGTGGAACGCAGCGCACATACAGAAAGCAATTACTATTCCATGCATATCAATTGCAGCCCAACGGAGATTGTGCATTTAATGAACAAGAAAGCATCACAAATTGGTGGCACGCTAAACTCCAGCCTTTTATGGTGTGCATCGGACATACCTTTGTCATTCCAGTTGGAAGCAGGTGCACGGTTCCAATCCGTCATTATTTCAATGTCGAAAGAATACATTCAAAATTTTCTTTGGGATAATAATTCACTTTCTAATTCCTGCGTATTGAGAACCACCAATACGGACACATGTGTTCTGACACCAGACAGTCATCAGAAGTGTGACATTAGCCACGGAGAGTCTGGGAAATGTTGTATCGATCAGCTATATATTATTTCCCGCTGCCTTAAAAGCAACATAGGGCAGCTCAAGTATGAATTGGTGCAGGAAATAATCAACTTCGACAAAAACTCCTCTATGCCAGAAAAGCTCTTTCTGAAAGGAAATATTTTAAAGATCCTTGCATTGTTTGTAAAACGCATTTCCGAGAAAAAGGAAAGGGCAAAAAGCAATACCCGCTTAAATGACGTTGCCAAAATTCTCGAAATAAAAAGGATTATTGATACTCATGCGGACTCGCAACATCTCTGTCTTGCTGACCTGGCAAAGTCCATTGCATTTAGTAAAAGCAAGCTAAAAGCTAAGTTCAAGGAAGTAACAGGCAAAACAACTTACCAGTACTATCTGGAAGTAAAAATGGAAAAGGCCAGGTCTATCCTTCAAGGCAACACAGTGTCGATAACCCATCTTGCATTTGAATTGGGTTTTAAATCGTCGAGTCACTTTTCGCAGGCATTCAAAAAATATTATGGCGTAACACCAAAGTATCTCTTGGAAGAAGGGGTGAGAGTTGCGATTTAAAAGAACAGTGATCGTCATTTAGATATAAGACGGCAAATAGTAACCACGATTTAACGCAGAACATTCCAAACTTACTTATTGATAAAAAAAGACACTCTTTAGAAAAAGAGTGCCTATATCCCTAAGCCATTAATCATAAATGGCACTTTGACTTTCGTCAGAGATATAGATTAAAACCTAAGATAATTGGTTGCATTACTAAAACATTTTGTCTGTTTTATAATAACAGAAATACCTGAATACCTTATGCAAGAAACGCTCTGACTAGTATCTCATTAAATAAATCCGAATAAAATAGCCGGCATTGACCGGCCATTTGTTCTGTCACTATTATTTTTTATCTTTTGTGTTGTCCATAAACATCCTCCAGTCATTTTCATTTTTCCAAAACCACTTCTCCTTTAAGAGCCAACAATCCTGGTATCTGGGAAGCTTGTCGCTGGGCGCATAAGTGGCAACAAAATGAACTGGTTGAGAGCTACCTTCGGGATAGCAGATCTGTTTATCATAAATGACTTCGAAATGCTCTTTGTCTCTAATAAGAAAATGCATTTCAAAAGGTCCGTAAGGAACCATGAAGGTGCCGTGCGCGGTGTACCTTGCTTTTATAGTATCCCCTGATATTGAATACGTGCCCCATAACCCACAGGGCTGAGCAGTTCTGCTTAAACGGATTGAATCATATGCAAAATTGTTCAGGCAGCGATAAGCGGCCAATCCATTCTTATAAAATATTAAAAAATTGCCATTGGCATTATAATCAGATCTGTAGTAATAACCATCAAAATGAATCAGGCTATCGCTGGTTGTTTCATTTTTGAATGATTGCCTGAATTCTTTTTTTACGCAACGGTATCCGGAATTGCATCCGGAACTTATTATTGAAAAGATGCTCAAAACCAATAAACACGAAATTTCAATGAGGGATTTTATATTGGTCATATTGAAACGCTGATTAGGGTTGTATAACCGAATTTAAGAAATACTTATTGCCCCAATAAAACGGTTTTGCGAAAAGCCTGTAATAAATCCCTGAAAAAAACGTTATACCCTGATTCCAATATCGTGACCCATGAAAAAATATTTCTACATTTTACTACTTGTAGTCGTTTGTTATTCCTGTAGCTCGACAAACAGAATGTCGTTGAGTGTAAAAATTCCCGCACCGGTTACTATTCGCCCGGAAGTAGGTGCTGTCGCAATTGTCGACCGAACAGAAGCCGCCTCTGGATCCAAGGTGATTGACATACTTCATAAAGGTGCATCCCTGGAAACAAAAGGACTGCAGACTGCCGGAGCACAATCCAGCTTACAGGGCCTATACGACGAGCTCACACGCAATGGCAGGTTTAACGCCATCAAAAAGTTGGACTATAAACTCACGTCATTTGGAGCAGGTACTTTTCCTAATGCCCTGGCCTGGGATTCGGTAGAAAAGATCTGCCAACAATCCAATACTGATATTTTGATTTCGCTGGAGCTATTTGATGCACAAACGCAAATTGCCTATTCCGGCGCTCCAACAAATCTTAAGCTTGGTAACACCAGCATTCCCGTTTTGAATCACAACGTAAATATTGCTACCAATTTAAAAAGTGGTTGGAGAATTTATGATCCTGCCACCAAGACCATCCTTGATGAATTTATAGTTGGCAGGTCGCTGAATTTTGCCAGTTCCGGCATCAATCCACTCGAAGCAGCATCGGCGCTTGCAGGAAGGAAAGAGGCTGTAAAAGATGCGGGCAACAAAGGCGGAGCGATTTATGCGACTCGCGTTGTACCGTATTGGCTACGGGTTTATCGTGATTATTTTGTGAGGGGCAATGAGAACTTCAAAATAGCAAAAAGGAAGGCGCAATCAGGAAACTGGGATGGCGCCGCTGATATTTGGAAGAAAGAAAGTGGCAGCAGTGACCGTAAAGTAGCGGGACGTGGTTGCTACAATATGGCAATCATCTGTGAAATCAATGGAGATTTGGATGGTGCAATACAATGGGCGCAGAAATCTTACGAAGATTATAACGTCAAGATTGCGCTTACCTATCTTAATATTCTACGCTCAAGAAAAAGAGAAGAAGATCTGTTGAACTACCAGCTGACGAGTGCTCAGTAACTGGCTCCCGCTGATTGCATAGCCATCAAGTTGAATATGAAACCGTACTTTATATCGCTTGCTTACTTTTTTTAGTAAGCGAGCTTTTTATTATTCAATTCAACATGAAAATTCACTTTGGCTCCTAACGCATCAAATACTTTCAAAATGGTTTCAAATCTCGCATTCTTAACGCTATTCTCAATCTTGGAAATTTGAGCTTTCTGCACTCCTACAAGATTACCCAATTGCTCCTGTGTCAAATTACGTTGCTGTCTTGCCTGCTTAATGGCAAGTCCCAACAAGTCAATTCTCAACTCGTTTTCAAATACTTCACGCCTTTCAGTCCCACGCTTACCAGTATGTTTGTCAACCATTGCATCCAACGAAACAGTTTTGAACTTATTTGCCATAACTATTTTTTTTCTTGTGGCTTAAATACTGTTTTCTAATTTCTTCTGCTTTCTTAATTTCTTTCGATGGTGTTTTTTGTGTCTTTTTTAATATGCCATGCGTTGCCACAACCAGGGTGTCTTTCCCATCTATTTTGTCCTAAAATGAAAAAAGTCGATACGCTTTATTGTTATACAAAGTCCTAAACTCCCAGATAAAATCGTTGAGCTTTTTGAAAAGCTCATTATCATTAATGAATTGTGCCTTTTTGATGTTATAATAAATTTTTTCTCTGGCTTTATCGTCTAGATTCTCTAAAAAATCAACTGCGTCTGGCAATAATTCAACTTCAAAGTTCGGTTTCATCGGGAGATGTAGCCAAAATTAGAAATTTCCTGATTGGGAAACAATTTTTTTTTTAGAACATGCCATCTTTGTGCTAAGTGCTTGTAAACATTGCCGGTATAGTGGGCCGAAGGCAACTGCAATTCCTGAAACAATCAATAACTCAAACTTGTTGGCAAAACCATCTTGCTCTCAATTCACAACACTTCATCCCAAACAAATAACACCCCATACCTCTTGCTCTGTGCCAACAGATTTCCCCTCACTACTTTGCATGCCAGCAACTTCAAACAAACAAAAACACAACCATGAACAATGTGATGACGCAACATTTGTTGCATTTACCAATCGAACAACATCTGGAACGCTCCTACTGGTACGGTCCAAATCTCGTGACTGTTCTAGTCAGCGCTGAAGAAACCAATGGAGCATTCAGCCTTTTAAAAATCATGCAGCGTAAAGGTTATGGTCCTCCACTTCATGTACACGAGCGCGAAGACGAAAGTAATTATATCCTTGAAGGAGAAATTATGTTTCAAATCGGTGAGCAGACAATTATCGGCAGAGCAGGTGATTTTGTGCATTTACCCAAAAATGTGCCCCATACATTTAACCTGATCTCAGAAACTGCAAGTACATTATTGTTTATTACACCCGGTGGCTTTGAAGACATGTTCATTGCCTGTGGCAGAAAAGCAGAACGGCTTGAACTACCGCCGCTAACGGGCAAATTGCCAGAAGCTTTTTTTGAGAAACAGGCTCGTGTAAATGAAGCGCTGGGAGTAAGGATTATAACAAAAATATAAAGTGTTATATATGGAAGAAGCCCACAACTGAATGTTTGTGGGCTTCTTCATCGGGAACCAGGGCGAATGCGATTCACAGCTACTAGTAATCCACAGCATAATCTTTCGCAAACGGTTTTCCACTCCAGGCTTTGCGCTGTGTCCACTCTGCGAATGGTGCCGACCAGAATTCGTGCGAGGAAGGCAATCCCAATGCAAGAAACACGAGTGATGTCACATACATACTTCCTGTGTTAGAATAGTAATCTGCAAGGCTTTCCTGTTTGTCTCCGATCAATCCTAATCTTAACCATCCATCTTTTGTAAATGTGGAAGGGATGAACATGTTTTTCATCACCGCAGTGAGTGCGCACCGTACCTGTGCAGGTGCGATGCCTTCGGGCAAACTATTTTCCAGTGCCAGTTTCACCAATGGCTGAAAGGCACCAACGCGATAGGTGGAAGAACGGCCCACAACAAGATAGGTGCCTTCAGGAGAAATGTATCTTTCCTGGAATGAAGCATAACGCTGCATTCTTTTGTAAGCAACGTCGTATTCTTTTTTATTTCTTCTGCCCTTTTCAACATTCGCCTTCAACACTTCCACCATCATCGGGTGCATCACATAACCATTGTAGTGATCGAAATGGAATTTATCTCCATCACTGTACCAGCCATCTCCTACATACCATGCGTTTACTTTATCAATGGCTGTGTCAATTCTTGCGGCATCAATCTCTTCACCTATACTTAACAAAAAGCTTTCAATCATGGCAGCAAACAAAAGCCAGTTATTGTTAAATGGCTTGATGCGGCGTATGGTTTTAAACTCATGAAGGAACTGTTGCTTCGTTTCTTCACTTAACGGTTTCCATAGAGCGTCTGGTGCGTACAACAGTGCCTGCGCGATGTGTGCCGCATCTACTATGGGTTGCGGCGTTTTGCCATCGCCCCAAAACAAATAATCAGGACTTTTCGGATTCACAGCGTGTGCAAGACTTTGCAAAGTTTGCTCACGTAAACGTTCTCTTGTTTTGCTTTCTGCAGTGTTGTCATCTGGTAAAGCAAGAAACGGTGCGATGCCAGCAATCAAGCGTCCAAACGCTTCCATGTAAGCCACCTGTTTATTTCTATTATCCCAAATGGGACTATACACTACCGGCATATTTTTCCTTAACTCACCTTTGCTCATATTGCTTAAAACCGGTGTTGCAATTTTGTCCAGCAGGCTTACCCAATAAGCTCTGTCATCTTGTTTTGAAGTTTGGGAAAAAACCATTTTATCATCTGCCAGAACTTTCTGTCCCGGAATAATGCCGCCAAACCCCAGTAAGGAAGACCATTTGAGGAAATTTCTTCTTTGCATGTTTTTATAAGTTGAGAGTGGAGAGTTGAGAATGGAGAGTTGGGAGTCGTTACCTCAGTCAGCATTATTAATACTAGCTCTCAACTCTCAATTCTCAACTCATTCTAAGTTTTTGCTTTTTGTTCGTCGCTCTTTTCGCTGCCTTCTTTTGTTTCCAAGACAATAACGAAAGGTTGTTTGTATTGGGTGGAAGGTAACTGAATAAATGAAGCTCCGTAATCAAGTTTTTCGAGCGAAAGATTTTTGCCCGGAGCAGTTAACAAATATGCTTTGTCAACCAATGTATTTTTTGCAGGCTTAATTTTTAAACTTCCGGAAACGGGCACATTGAAAACGAGCATGTACACTTTATTTTCTCCGGTCTTTTTTGTGTAATAGCCCCAGTCTTGCTTTTCCCATCCTGCATATTCGCAATTGTAAATGGCCGTACTGTTGACCTTCATCCAGTCTCCGGTTTCCTTTGCGATTGTTACTTCTTCAGACCTGAAAGTGCCGTCTGCTCTAGGTCCGAAGTTAAGGACAAAATTTCCTCCAGTGGAAACGCATTGTGCTGTCATCTCCAATATTTCGTTTGTGGTTTTCCAGTGCCCGAGCCATTTTTTCTGGTAACCCCATCCATTTTCAGGAATAGTCATTACACAGTCCCAATCATTGCCATGCACATCGGCATATGTCTTTGGAATTTTTCTCTCCCAACCCTGCTCGTAATCGCCCATCAGCACACCATTTGCATCCACGTGCCTGTTGCCAAATTCATCGGCACGAAAGCGGCTTCCGATAATCAAACCGGGATGCAGTGTTTTCAAATATTGCTCGAGTGTATCTGTAAATGCCCCACTTTTTTTCCAGCTGTTATCCCAGGTACCGTCAAACCAAAGCCCCTTTGTTTGAGGATACTGTTGCAACAACTCTGTCAATTGATTTTTCGTAAATAATTTAAAGCGTTCGAACGCAGCGCTGTCCTCCTTTGTTTTCAAATCGTAACGCCAGTCTGGATTGTGCCAGTCCATGATGGAAAAATAGAGATAAACATCAATGCCTTCTTTGGAGTAAGCATCCACCACCTGCTTTACAATATCTTTTTTGTAAGGCGAGTTGGCAATGGTATAATCCGTGTATTTGCTTGGCCAAAGGCAAAAGCCATCGTGATGCTTGGTAGTAAAAGTCACATAGCGCACGCCCATTTGCTTTGCCATTTTTGCCCACTGCGTCGCGTTGAATGATGAGGGGTTGAATTGTTTATAAGCGGAATCGTATACGCCGTGGGGCATATCTTTCCAGGAGCGTATCCATTCGGCTGCTCCGTTGTAATAGCTCCCATTCAACTCACCGCCGAACAATGAATATACACCCCAGTGAATGAACTGCCCAAGACCATAACCGCGCCACGTGGCCATCTCGGCGTCTGTTCTTTTTCCAATACGATGTGCCCCGTGTTGAAGCACTTTTGTTTGCTGCGCGGTTAAAATATTTGATATGAATAAGCAGCATGCAAACAACAGCAGCTTAAATGATTTTATGTTATTTCTGTATCGATCAATTCCAGTCATAGTAGTAAATTAAACGTTTTCTAAATACCAATCCTTGTATCTTTTCAATGCTTCCAGAAAATAGTAATCTGCATAAATCAGAGGCACGTCAATTTCAGAATTTAATGGCAGACCGCCAGTGCTGTGTTTTAGCAGAAAGCCGCCATTCTCCTTGTACTTTGAACGATAGGTATCGCTTGACAAAGATTGCAAAATAGTTTCGGCAGCAGACAGATATTCCTTGCCTTGTTCTTTCGATGAATACCGGGCCAGTTCTAGCAATGCAGAAGCCATAACTGCCGCAGCGGAAGCATCGCGTTTTGCCTTGGGAATAAAGGGTGCATCAAAATCCCAGTACGGTATTTTATCGGCTGGCAAATTGGGATGATGTAAAATGAATTTGGCAATGTTGCATGCCTGTTTCAGATAGTCTTTGTTTTTTGTGAAACGATACATCATCGTATAACCATACAAACCCCAAGCTTGTCCCCTCGCCCATGATGAGTTATCTGAAGCGCCCTGCCATGTGGCTTTTCGAATTACACCACCTGTTTTTATATCATAGTCAATCACATGATATGAACTGTAATCCGGCCTGAATTGATTTTTCAAAGTCGTATTGGCGTGTGCAACAGCAATGTCTTTGTATTTGCCATCTCCACCGTTATTGCTCACCCAGTACAGCATTTCGAGGTTCAGCATATTGTCAATAATAACAGGGCATTTGAAATATTGGTTGGTGTTCCATGACTGTATAGCTTTAATGGACGGACGGTAACGCGTTGATAAAGTTTCCGCGGAGCGAAAAATGATGTTCTTATATTTTTCGTTTTGTGTAAGCCTGTAAGCATTGCCGAAGCTGCAGAACATCATAAAACCCAGGTCATGATTACCGGTGTAGGTTTGATTGGGCGCAATGAGATCCAGTGCAGTCTCTGCTCCTTTTTTTATCGTTTCATCTCTAGTTTGCTCGTAGATATACCAGAGTGAACCGGGATAAAAACCACTGCACCACCACGTGATGTCATTGGCGAGCAACTTCTTGTTTTTTTCATCATAAGACTGCGGCATTTCATTTGCCGGGATCTGCGTCATCATGTAGCGGTATTGGCTATCCGCAAGACTAAAATTTTCACGAACTAACTCAGCCATTCTTGTTCTGCTATCGGTTGTTTGCGCATTGCCAGCAAAAACGCTTACCACAACAACCATCATCAAACCTATTCTTTTCATTACTCAATAATTGGATTCGTAGTACTTGGGCGAATGCAATTCGCCCCTACTGGTTTAAAAAATGGGCCCCGAACAAAGCCACGGGGCCCTCTCCTAACAAACGCCCATGAGAAAAACTATTATTACCAGCCCGGGTTTTGTTTCAGTGCCGGATTCAGTGTTACATCCTCTACAGGAATCGGAAACAGGTATTGTTTCTTTTCATCAAATACCCTTCCTGTTGGTAATGTTTTCGCATATGGCAGCAAGTAACCACCGTTGCTTAAGTAAACATCTGAATTGATTTTGACCGTTGGAAACTGTGATTGCACAAACTTCATTCCTTCTACAGGTATCTCTAAGAAACGACCGGCTTTCCAACGCATAAGATCATCCCATCTTGTATTTTCAAATGCCATTTCCACTCTTCTTTCTCTTCTTATTTCGCGCAGCAAAGGCACAGGAGTATAAGCACAATACGTAGCATAGTTGCCATCTAATATAGGATCAGCAGGGATGGTGGTAACCAGGAGGTGAGGCATTCCCACTCTGTCCCTTATGGCATTGATCGTTTTGTCAACCACTGCCTGATCACACTCGCCTAATTCAAATTTAGCTTCTGCATAATCCAGCAACACTTCAGCATACCTGAATACCGGTGCTGCCTGCATGCCATTGGTAACCCTGTTCCAATCTACAGGATCGTTGAGGAACCATTTTGCCAAACGATAACCTGTCGGGCATTTGTTGCCTGTAAGGCCGGGTATATTTGGTTTAGGCGCGTTGTTTGCGCCCTGGGAAACGCCCACTGCCAAACAATATGTGCCAAAATTGCAAACGGTTTGTGACAAGCGCGGATCTCTGTTTTGCAGTTCACGCTGAATAGAATCTTTTCCGAGGAAAAGTGGACTGGATGAAATGGGCAGGCCATCTGCACATAAATATTCATCCATGAAGTTGCGGGTTGCGCCAAACTGGTGTCTTAAATTCTGCGCGAAGTAGCGGCTGAATGCTACACCCAATTGAAGGCTTTCCGAATACTCTTTAGACAAAATCACTTCTGCGTTGCCTTTGTAAGTATACTGCGCAAACAAAGAATTGTATACTTGAGACGCGTCGCCTTTTTTAACTACGGAATAAGTACCTCCCATTAACTGCTCGCATGCATTTGCCGCAGCCTGAAGGAATTTTTTTCCATCGAGGTTTAACTCTGTGTGATATTTTCTGTAAGTACCTTCATAGAGCCCGATACGCATTTTTAAGAACAGCGCCTGGTCTTTATTCAGACGATCCGTTTGCTCCTTACCTTTTGAGGGCAACCATGCAATTGCAGTATCTATAATATTCAGAACTGAGTCCATCACTACCGCACGCGGTGTTCTTGCAGCATATAATTCAGGAGAAGTGGTAGTAAGCGTTGTTGTGAGCCAGGGCACGTCACCAAAAAGTTTTACTTTTTCAAAATAGTCCCATGCTTTAAAAAAGTACACTTCGCCGCCATATACGTTTTGTGTAGCTGTTGGAATTTTTGTTCTTCTGAAATTTTCCAAAAACAAATTGATCGATCTTATGTTCGAGAAGCTCCATCCGCCGCTGCCACTCAAGCCAGTCAGGTAGGCAATATATTTGTTAGCGGCCACCAGGGAATATGAATTGGGAGCAGCATTGTCGGTGATCACATCTCCGTATGCAATCGCAGCCTGCGTGTAGCCATAAGGCGCTACTGTTGCATCTCCAAAGCTGTATCCAAAGCCAACAATATAATTGGGATAAAGGCTGTTATTATACAATTGCAAATCCTGTTCTGTGTTCCAATAGTTTCCATCATTGATGCTATCCAATGGATACTTGTCCAGGAAATTTTTATTACAACTGTAAAGAATAACCGAAAAAGCGATTAAGGCTAATATTTTCGATTTCATGTATAATGATTTTTGTGTGTTAGAAAGTTACTTGCAGGCCAAAAGCAAAAGATTTCATCATTGGATAGTTGGCGCTCAACACTTCAGGGTCAAACACGTCCGGCACTTTGCTATACTGCCATACGTTGTAACCGGCTGCATAGATTCTCACCTTTTGCAAACCAATATGCCTGATCGTTTTTGACGGCACTGAGTATCCGAGCGTGAAATTTTTCAGGCGGATATAGGCTGCATTTTGCAGGTATCTTGATTGCACCTGTATGTTTTGCGATGCCGCTCTGTAGGCAGGATAGAATGCACCGGTGTTGTCTGGCGTCCATGAATCGTTGTACACTTGTTTTGTACCAATTCCTCCTGCGATGGCTCCCCAAAACAGGTTATCGCCCACCCAATAATCACGTTTGCCTACACCCTGGAAGAAAATATTCAGATCGAAGTTTTTCCATGAGAAATTACTGTTGAGTCCGAATTGGAAACGCGGCGTACTGTTGCCAATGATTCTTTTGTCGCCATGATCGGTAGTCGTGTTGGCTCCTTGAGATATGATGCTGTCTCCGTTCAAATTTGCGTAACGAACATCGCCCGGATAAAGGATTCCAGAGTAAAGTTGTTTCTGGCTTGGCGCCTTGCTGATCTCATCATTTGATTGGAAAATACCGTCTGTTTGATATCCCCAGATCTCTCCCATTTTTTGTCCCACATACAATGAACTTAGTAGGTTGGTGGGATTGCCATTGAACTTTGTAATAGTGGTTTGATAATCGGATAACACAAACGCAATGTCGTATCTGAAACCACTTTGCGTCGCGTCTCTCCATTTTAGTGAAAACTCCCAGCCCTTCGTTTTCAATTCACCTGAATTTTTTGTTGGTGCAGATGCTCCTAAAACTGCAGGGAGTTTGGTACCATCTACAAGGATGTCTTTAGTGGTACGGTTGTACCAGTCAAACTGCATATCAAGCTTATTGATGAAAGTTGCGTCCAGTCCGAAATCCAATGTTGATGCGGTTTCCCATGTGATGTTAGGATCAACCAATCCGGGTGGTGTAATACCAACCGGTCTGATGCCATTAAACAACTGGTTAACCTGCGCAGTAGTTCCGTAAGAAGGTATGTAAAGATAATTGGCCACATTTTGGTTACCAATGCTGCCAAAAGAACCACGCAGTTTAAGATCTGTCACTACCGGTTTTATAATGTTGGCAAAGTTCTCTTCAGACACTCGCCATCCCGCTGAAACAGAAGGGAAGAACTTGCCTCTGGCATATGATGGAAAGCGGGAAGTTTCATCGTAGCGACCATTTGATTCCAGCAAATATTTCCCTTTGTAGTTGTAGGTAAACCTGTAGAACGCACCACGAACGGCCCACTCACTTTCTCCATCACTTGCGTTCCTTTGCCCTGTGGTTTGATCAATTACCGGAACAAAAGGCGTGATCAGGTTGTTGCCGGTTGCATCCAGATAGTTGTCTTTGTACCATTCCTGGTTGAGACCAGCCAGCGCATAGAAATTGTGATTCTTAAGCGAGTAGCTATAATCTGTATAAAGATTTACGAGGTATTGGTTATAGTGATCGGATACCTTGTAAACAGAGCTGGGGCTGGTGTACACATTCGTAGTAGAATACCAGCTGGTTTCAACTCTTTTTAGTTCCGGTATAATTCGTTTTTCTGAATAGGTGTTAGAAGTATAAGCGATATCACTTTTAATGTTCCAGTTTTTTGCCAGCTTTATGGAAGGAGAAACGCCCAGCAATAAATTCTCCGTATTCTGCCTGTCTGATGAACCGTAATCCATAAACGATAAAATGTTGTCGGTGTACATGCCTCCCATATTGTTGGGCGCATTGGCCGGAGCATGAAGTGGCATGTTCACGTTTCTTTCCGGCTCCTGTGATAGTGCTCTCCACCAACCGCCTTTGCCATCAGGGCTTACCGGTTGAGTGTAAGTGGTATTATAATAATTGGTTTTGAAATCAAGTTTGAACCAATTGGTCACTTGTGAAGACAAATTGAATGTTGCATTGTAGCGCTTGAATTTATCTGTATTCAGCTTGTATATACCATCCTGGTCAAGGTAGCCGAGTGATGCATAGTACGTTGATTTTTCACTACCTCCCGACAAGCTCAGGTTGTGTTTTTGCATGGGAGAAGAAGCGCTCACTGCTTCCTTGTAAGGATTCTGGTTAGCCACCCAAATGATGTTACTTGCATCATTGCCCGGCACACTCATGATGTACGGCGATGCAGTTGTTGGGTTGTCCATATATGCTTTCACGGCGGCCAGCTTGGTGATCATATCAGTAGATGCCGAACCATTTGTAAAGCTTTGCGCTTTGATCAACGCGTCCTGAATTTGGTAGGCGTTCAAAAGATCAGGTATTGCCGCAGGTTTGTTCCATTGAAAGTCGTTGTAATAAGAAATGGTCGGCTTGTCGGTTTTCCTTCCTTTTTTTGTGGTCACCAACAATACGCCGTACGCAGCCCTCGCACCATAAATGGCAGAGGATGCAGCGTCTTTTAAAAGGGAAATGCTCTCAATATCCTCAGGATTAACCTGGCTGATGTCCATTGGAATATTATCAACCAGTGTAAAAGGAGCACCCGTCTGGATGACAAAGTCGGTGCCGCTTTTTGTAAATGAAGTACCACCCCTCACGTTCAACGAAGGAGTCGCATTGGGGCTTCCGTTGCTGTTGGTCACATTCAGGTTAGGGATAACACCCTGGAGTGCCTGGCCGACATTGGCAACCGGACGGCCCTCAATTTCTTTTGCGGTGACTTGTGCAACGGCTCCGGTAAGATTTACTTTCTTTTGGGTACCATAACCAACCACTACTACCTCAGATAAGCCGGCAGATTCTGGCTTCATGGTTACATTGAAACTCGTTCTGTCGTCAATGGTGATGTTAACACCCGGGTAGCCCACCAACGAAAATTGAAGAATCTCCCCTTTGTTTGCGTCGATGTTATAAACACCTTCGGCGTTTGTGGTGGTTCCGCGGGTAGTACCTTTTACCGATACTGATACATTGGCAAGGGGCTTGCCAGCATTATCGGTTACTTTTCCGCCAATAGATTTTGCGGTAGATTTTACTGGGTTCCCTGTATTATTATAAGGGATGTTAAGATGTCCCGGTATTGCCATTGTTTGTTCTTGAAAACAGAAAACAACAGCCAATAAGAAGGGAGTTTTTTTCACGGCGGGCAATCGCCAGTTTTTCTCTCTACAACAAGTTTTGGTCAGTCGCATTTTAGATTAGTTTTAAGTTGAAAAACTCTGCATGAGTTGGTGCTTTAAATTTCTATTGATACGGAGAAAGGCACGGGTGAGAATTCAGTTTTAAAAGGGGTAAAATCCTGTTTTACTAAATGAAAAAATATTAACCATTGATTACCATGGTATTAAAAAATGATTAATTGTGATTGAACCGCCGCCCACACGTAGAGACAAGGCATTGCCTTGTCTTTGATTGCGACATCGATCTGCTTGTTATTCCGACAAGACAAGGCAATGCCTTGTCTCTACATTCAATTTTCAACTACCTTCACGAACCATTATTACAGGCATGTTAGTTAGCAGATGTTCCCTACTCTACCTTCTTGGGCTATTTTTCTTTTTTGTTCCAGGCATACCGGCAAGCGGTCAGAAAATTTCATTCGACCATTTATCGGTGGAGCAGGGTTTGTCCCAGAATTCCGTCCTTTGCATTACGCAGGACGATAAGGGGTTTATTTGGCTGGGCACCCGTTACGGCCTCAACCGTTTTGACGGCGTTCACGTGGTGGTTTACAAAAATGATCCGGCAGACAACCATTCTCTTTCCAATAATTATATCAATACGCTTTTTTTTGATTCCGAAAGAACGCTTTGGGTAGGCACATCCACGGGGCTGGATATATTTAATGCGGCAACCAATTCCTTCCACCGGATCGATTTGCAGGGCAGTAAGGACCGACAACCCGAGGTTTACAGTGTGGCCGAAGGAAAAAAGGAGGAGCTCTGGCTAGGAACATCGAAGGGACTTTTCTATTGCGGAAACACGGCAACCGACCGATTTATACCTGCACCCCAAAAAGAATTCCCCGAAGAAGTAAAAACCCATGCTATTCAAAAACTTTTTACAGATTCCAAAGAAGGACTTTGGGTGGCCACTTTCAAACACCTCTATTATTTTAGTAAGACTTCTGATGGCTATTTAACAAAAGAATTTAAAAGCAGCCCCGATGACCCTTCGACGCTAAGCGACGAGCTGGTTCAATCCATCGCAGAAGACAAGGAGGGTAAAATCTGGATCGGTACGATCAATGGATTGAATTGTTTTGACCCTACCACGGAAAAATTTACCCGTTATCGAAGCGGTCCGTCAGAAAATAGTCTTATTAATAATAACGTAAGATCCCTTGTTGTTGATCAGCTGGGAAAATTGTGGATCGGTACACAGGAAGGCATCAGCATTTTAAATCCTGTTACCAGACAAATAGAGTCGCTGGCAAATAACGCGGAAGATGAAAAAAGCCTCAGCCAGAATTCCGTGCACAGCATTTTTGAAGACGCCAATGGCTCGATATGGGTCGGCACTTTTTTTGGAGGCGCGAATATCACCCATCACATTACTGCGTCCTTCACAGCCTGGCAACATAGAAATTCTAAATCCAGCATCAGTAATAATGTTGTGAGTTCAATTGCAGCAGATGAAAAGGACAATTTGTGGATAGGCACCGAAGGCGGCGGCTTGAACTATTATAACAAGGCAACAGGGCAGTTTACGGTTTATAAAAATATAGCCGGAGAGCAGGGTGGTTTAAGTTCCAATCTTGTAAAGACAGTCTTTATTGACAAGGACAAGAATTTGTGGGTGGGCACACATGGAGGCGGCTTGAACCTTTTTGATCCCAAACGCCAACAATTCAAATATTTCCTGAACGATGAAAATCGAAAACATTCGGAAGTAGAGGTACTCCTCGAAGACAGCAAGAACCGATTTTGGGTTGGTAGTCACAGCGGACTCAAAGTATTCAAGCGGGACGGAACAAATCTTTCGTCCATTGGCTATGAAGGCGTATTGAATAACCTGGATGCTAAAAATATCAGCGCGCTGGCGGAAGACTCCCATCACAACATTTGGATCGGTGCTTTGGAAGGTTTGTTTTTACTTCAACACACAACCGATACGATCAAGCCAGTTTCCATAGGTCACAATACCTCTCCTAATATTAATTGCATATTGGTGGATAGCAAAGGCACCATGTGGCTCGGATTGTATAACGAAGGCATTGCGCGGTATAACAACGACGATAACAGCTTTACAGTTTATACCACTGCAAACGGTTTGCCCAACAATAATGTACTGGGCATTCTTGAAGATGATCAAAACCTGCTTTGGGTGAGCACCAGTAACGGGCTTGCCCGTTTTGAGCCTGCTGCTAAAACTTTTCAAACCTATACAACTAGTGATGGATTGGCGGGAAATGAATTTAACAACAATGCATTTTACAAAAAACGAAATGGCGAATTGTTCTTTGGGGGCATGAAAGGCATGACCAGTTTTTTCCCTGGTAAAATAGAACGCAACACAAAATCATCGCCACTGGTGTTTACAGGACTGAAAGTTTTCAACACACCGGTGGTTGTAAACGATGGGTTTAAAATTTTGCAAAAGGACATTGGCTTAACTGACCAACTTCGTTTTTCCTCACAACAGAATACATTCACCATTGAATTTGCATTGCTGAATTTCATCCGTCCCGATAAAAACAAATACGCTTACAAACTCGAAGGCGTGCACAAAGACTGGACCGCAATCAGCACTCCTTCTGCCACATTCACCAATTTACCTGAGGGCAATTATACACTGCTGATCAAAGGTGTGAACAATGACGGTGTATTGAGCCAGCCGGTTTCAATGAAGATAACGGTGTTGCCTCCATTCTGGAAAACCGGCTGGGCATACCTGCTCTACACGCTGCTGGTGGCAGCTATTGTATTCTTTGTGGTTCGCTTTTTTTATATCAGGGCCTTGCTGAGACGGGATAAGGACCTGCACGAAATAAAACTAAATTTCTTCACTAACATTTCCCATGAGATACGCACGCACCTTACATTGATCATGGCGCCGATAGAGAAAATGCAACAGGAGAATGCTTCCAACAATGTACTGCAGCATCACCTGGACAACGCAAGGAAGAACGCAAACCGCCTACTGAAGTTGGTGACGGAATTAATGGACTTCAGAAAGGCAGAGTCGCATCATTTGAAACTGCATGTAGCGAACCATAACCTGATTGAATTCTTAAATGACATCTATACTTCTTTCGAAGGTGTTTCGATGGTAAAAAAAATAAGGGCATCATTTGTTCACGATATAAATGCTGTCAATCTTTATTTTGATAAGGAGCAGATGGAAAAAGTGATCTACAATTTGCTGACAAATGCGTTTAAGTTTACTCCAGGTGGCGGCTCTATTATTTTGCATGTTGAAAACAAAAGTGACAAAGTTGAAATTCATATAACCGACAACGGCAAAGGTATTGAGCCTCAATATCTCGATAAACTATTCACCAATTATTTCCAGGTGAATGATAGCAAATCGCAAAACACGGGTTATGGCATAGGGCTCGCTTTATCGAAAACAATTGTAGGATTGCATCATGGAAGCCTTACAGTAGAAAGTACTCCTGCTATGGAAAACAAGGAAGGCTACACCCGTTTTACAGTAACACTTTTGAAGGGCCCTGAACATTTTAGTGAAGCAGAATTACAAACGATTCCTGAAACAGCTGAGGCATTTCAAACTAAGAAACCGGCAGAACCTGTTGCTAGCAAAATCGATGAAGCGGTTGAAGAAAAGCATTACAATGTTTTAGTAACCGAGGACAACAATGAGTTGAGAACCCTGATCAAAGAATCTTTGCGTCAATATAATGTTATCGAATGCGTCAATGGTGTTGACGGTTTGAAAGCGGCTTTTGAAGAAATACCGGATCTCATCATCAGCGATGTGATGATGCCGGAGATGGATGGTTTTACCCTCTGTCAAAAATTAAAGACAGATGAAAAGACCAGTCATATTCCGGTGATACTACTTACCGCAAAGAGTTCGCAAAGCGACCAGGTCACGGGATTGGATACTGGTGCTGATATTTATCTCACCAAACCATTCAGCACACAGGTACTTGAACTGAGTGTCAGAAACCTGCTGACAGCAAGGGAAAAAATGCGGCTCAAGTTCAGCAAAGAATTTGTACTGCAGCCACAGAACATTGTCATCAACACGGTGGATGAACAATTCCTAACGAGGTTGATTGGCATAATAGAACAATACATGGATGATCCGGAGTTTAGCATTGAACTGCTGTCAACAAAAATGATGATGAGCCAATCTGTATTGTATAAAAAAATAAGGGCACTCACCGATATGTCTGCCAATGATTTCGCCAAAATGATCCGCCTTAAAAAAGCCGCGCAGCTATTACAGCAAGGACAATACACGGTGTTTGACGTAAGCGTGATGGTGGGCTTCAACGATAGAAAATATTTCAGTAAAGAATTTAAAAAACAGTTTGGTAAAACACCGAGCGAGTTTATACAATCTGATGAAGTGAGTGAGTGATTTTGTCGATATCGAGTGTGTTGCAGCTATCGCGGCTATTTGACATGTTCCGAAGGACATGTCGAATCATAGATAAGAAGGGATTTAAATCCCTTTCTATCTATCGTTCGAGATGCCCTGCTGAACATCTCGAACAGCATAAATGAAAACAAATCTATCAAACAAATATAGACACAAAAAAGGCCAGTAAACTCTTGCACGTTTACTGGCCTTACAAACCTATTAGATGAAAAAAAAACACAAATTTGTCTACCCCGCGCTCTGACTTAAATTGACTAACGCTGCTGCCCCGCGAAACCCGCAAGCAGAAAATCTCATTTCAATATTCGTTATAATTTAACAGAGAAAAGAGTTGTTTAAATGCAGTAGAAAGTGGCTCTAAACAACTCTTTTTTTTGGCTTAGGGATATGTCAAAAGTATATGCTTTGAACGGTCATTTATTACGGGAATCCGTAAATGGATTTTTTGTTTTGCTACAGCTGCTGAGCCTAATGAGGCTATAGAGAATATTCGACATGTTCCGAAGGGTATGTCGAATCATAAATAAGGAAGGAATTAAAATTTCCCCCAAAGCAATTTTTCTATAACCAAGATTGAGGGCCAAAAACAATAATCAATATCATTAAACCCAATGATATATAAAATGCATACAAAACCTTATTTGCTGTTTTTTTATTTTTTATGGTGGCCTCTGGATCACTGTCTTCTAATTCAAGAGGCAGTAAGTATTCAAATGAAAAATACCGGCGAAATAAAGAACCGGCGATACAAGTTGTCGAATTTTGTCTTTTAATTAAATCAAAGTAATAAACTCTTATAAAAATAAAATAATCAAAACAAAAACAAAAAAGGCGATCATAGTTAAGTTGTTTGCTTAATGAGTTCTGACTTCAATACTGAAAACAGACACGTCGTACAAATATAGACACAAAAAAAGGCCTGTAAACTCTTGCACGTTTACAGGCCTCACAAACCTTAGATGAAAAAAAACACAAACTTATGCATCCCGCGCTCTCACTTCAATCACACAACGATACTGGACTGCACCCCATGGAGAAAAAAAGTTACTTCAGTACTCGTTATAAACAAACAGAGCAAAGAGTTATTTAAATGTAGCGGAAAGCTGTTTCAAACATCTCTTTCTTTTTGCTTTCGGAATATGTCAAAAGTATACGCGTTGAAAGGTCATTTATTACGGAAACCCGTAAACGTATTTTTGTTTTGTATAAAGCTGGATTAGATAATGCCCATGTCTTTGCAATAGGCAACCAGCTGTTCATTTTTTGAAAAGTCAAAAATTTCTTTCATAAGGTTGAGACGTTTTTCTACACTGCTCAGACCAGAAGGCTTGATTCCACTTTTTTGAAGATGGGCCGGGATATCTTTTTGTAAAGTTCCCTGTGCAAGCAGGGAAATAACAGCGATATCAACCCTGGTAAAATCATGTGCGTTCTTTTGTTTTACCAGATCCATTAGATAACGTGGAAAATGCCGCTGATTCTTTGATATTTTTTCAATCGCTTCTCTCAGCTCTTTTGCATCGTTTCTGGCCTTGCGTACGTAGCCATCTGCCTCTAATGTTTTATCAAGCGTTTCGATTGTGGCGGCTTCTCGGCTCGCAGAGAATACCAAAACTCTAAGGTCCGGCTGCACTTGCCTTGCCGCTTGAATAAGGTCCTTACCATTGCTGATTTTTTGCTGCTGCCCATCGTCTTCAAAAGAAAGATCGGTGATCAAAAGATCGTAAGATTGATTGTAGTGCTTGCTTCTCTGAATCCTGGCTAGTGCATCGTCACAATAATAGACATAGTCAATATCAGTAATACCAAGCTCTTCCAGCGCCTTTTGCAAGGACATGTTGGCACATTCCTGATCTTCCGCTATTAATACTTTTTTAATCATAGAAAATTTAAGAGATTGGAACGCGTATATAAATTTTTAACCCTTTAGTGATGTGTGTATCAAATGTAACACTGCCGCAAATGTCATCGATCCGATTCTCGATACCTCTCAAACCATTTCCTCTGCTAAATCCGGGTTGCAGCCCTGTACCATCATCAGCATATTGAATTAGCAACTGATCTTCTTGCTGGTCAAATTTTACAACAACATTTTTTGCAGAACTGTGTTTTCTCATGTTCACCATTAATTCCTGCAACACATGTTTTAATTCGTGCTTTACATTTCGACCAACACCGGCCCACAATTCCTTCTCGTTGCCGACCAGTAGCACTTTAATGTCGGGTGCAGAAAAAGAGCTGAGCAGCTGTTTTATTTCGCCTGAAAAATCAACACTATCAGTTACTGGTTGCTCATATGATATGTTGCGTGACTTTTCATACAGCATTTCTATTTCGTCAAGAAATACGTCTTTGTCCATGTTGTCATCATGTTGCACTTTTACCATGATCTGATACAGTCCGTTTGCCACTACATCATGTACATGTTTAGAGGTTTTAAGCTTCGATTCCCGTATACTGTTTTGAGCTTTCAGCTGAATTTTTTGCTTTCTTTTTCGATTCAGAGTAATTATAATAACCGTTATGGCTACTAAAATCAGAACGACTAAAACTAGAAATGTTATCTGGTATCCCTTTTCCGCATTTTCTTTTTGCAGTCTGAGAATGTCCGCTTTATTTTTTTCAGCTTCGAAACGAATTAAAGCAAATTGAAACTTCGCCGCATTACGGCTCGTTTGTATACTGTCACGTAAATACAGGTAACGTGCAAAATAATGTTTAGAATTCTCAACTGAACTAAGCGGAATTAATTTTTGCAACGCTTCCAGTTCATCATCGGGGCTGCGGAGTTGTTGCGCCGTTTCATACATTCTATTGCCATAGCGCAAGGCTAAAGCCGGGTGCGATTTCAAATAATAATCTGACAGATGGGCATAGCTTGCATTCAGGCCCCACTCATCTTTCTCCTTTTCTCTTATATGAAGAGCCGTTTGCAACTCAGAGGCTGCATTATAATTGGAGTCCCGCTGCCACTTAACATTAGCTAAATTGGACAATATCCTTGCATACTCTTGTCTACTTTTATCGCTCTCTTCTATGATCGATTTGTAAATGGAAATTGCCTGGGCATATTGTTTTTTCTTTCGATAAGCGACGGCCTTATTGTTTAAAGCTATTCTGGTGAATGGTTTGCCCGAAGAAAATTTCAGAGCAAGGTCATAATATTTTATTGCTTCATCATAATTCTTCAGGCCCAGGCTTGTATTTCCGAGCTCATTATAATCCGATGAAAGACATTTCCGATCCTCTTGCTTCAACTCGCTCAAATACTTTAGCGACAATAATAAGCTTTGCTGACTACCAAAATAATCACCGGCATCGGTTTGAATGCATGCCATGCGGTTATTTGCCATCGCCATTAGCAAGCTATCAGAAGAACCAGCAGCCACCTTGTTGTAGTAATAAAAAGCAGAATCATTTCGCAGGCCCATGAACGACTCGCCTTTCTCAAAATCTGAATTTGTTGGTATCCGGATCCCCACTCTCTGCTTTTCACAAGTAAAAAAAGAAACAACGGACAGTAGCAAGCAATATTTTCTCAAAAAATGATTTACCTAAAGATGATAAAACCAGTGAATTGGTTTTATTGATTCAAAATAATTTTAGTAAGAAATTGAACCATTCATAAAAATAAAACTGCGCAAGTCCTTTCACCGAAGAATTTTGGGCGAACCGGCACTGCGAAAAAAAAGGCCATCTCGAACTCATGAGACAGCCTTCTTAATGAAAATAACGTAGCAACGAAAGGATTGATTTTGACTACTTCAATGGCATGTGTGCGGTTTCTCCACCAGTCCTTAACGAAGCAGATCTCACACTAACGGTTGGTTTTATTGTATTTGATGTGTTTGATGTGTTAGATGTTGAGATGGAAGCCGGAGAAAACATTGACATGATAAATGAAAGTATTAGTGAAAACATTTTTTATTTTTTTAATTGATGAATAAATGCAGCAACCGGAGATTAGCCCTCGGCGCGGCGATGCTGTTAAGCAAGAAACGCTTATGATTTTTTTTGGGAAGAAAGGAGTGATAACAGAGCCAAATAAACGCATCCCAATTCGCTTATGGGCTACTGCTTCTCAAACCTATCGAATCAATCCTGTACAGTTCCCCATAGCTATTGGGGTATCAATTGATTCATGCAACAAAAGTATGCGCACATACATGCCGCTGAGTAAAGCAATTCCAATAATTCCAATATTTTTGATTAGAAATATTAAAACGAGCATTTTTTTTAAAATTCAATGCCTTTTTTAACCTCGCTGACCATTTTTCTTTTTATCTGTTACTTACACAGGCATAGGTAATCTTAACCATACTCATACTTATCGAAAATTTCTAAAATGAGCTATTGCATGTCAATAGCTCTATTAAATAGTTATTGGGCTATGTATATTGATTACAAGAATTTAGTTTTTGAGGCTTATCAACAAAAAAAACTGGCTAATACCCTTCCCCTGAACCTTATGTATCCAACCTCTGCGAAATTAAAAGCAGAGTGCAAGGCTGCATGTGAATCAAGGTATAGCAAAAATGATGAAAAGAGTCTGAAAACATTTTTTGGACAATTTGACGATAAATCGGGCTGCCTTAAGGCTATTGCAAAATGTGCAACCGATAAGTTTAAACCCCTGGCAAATTTTCTTAAAGCCGTAACCGCCGACACAGATATAAAAAACATAGAGCTACTTGCATGGCTGATCGACTTCAAGCTCAGGCCTTTTGAGTTTGGGAAAAAATACGACGCCAAAGAATACAAGCATTTTATGGAACTACATAACGCCAATGAAAAGAATTTGGGCGAATATGCACATTTAGATGAGACCGAAACAGTAAATGAAGCCTTAACAAAAAAATCTTCAATTATTACAGATCGTATAACAGTAAGCTTTAAAAAAAACAGTGCCAGGGGCGCTACAGTGTCGCCCCTTACTGATGCAGGAGTAGTCGCTCGTTTTCATGAAAAGGAGGACTCTATTAGGCACGTAGCCGGGCAGGAAAAATACATGTATTGGAATGGCGACCGATATGAGACGATCACTTGCAGCCAGATTCCCGGAAATAGTATGCTGGTTCCGTATGATGCTGCCAAACTCAGCACCTTAAAAAAAATAACCAACCCGGAAACAATCACTCTAAAAGCAAAGGGCCGTGTGTGGTATGCCAAACGAAAGGGAGGGATAGAATTTTTCACTTCAGATGGCCCTCATCCAACAGAGCAGCAATTAAGGTTAAAACCAATTAGCAACTACATTATTAAAAAATATGTTTTTTGCAAGAAGTAGTTTCTGAGGCTATTCGACATGTTCCGAAGAGCATGTCGAATCATAGATAAGAAGGGATTTCAAATCCCTTCTATCAGCCGTTCGAGATGTCCTTCGGAACATCTCGAACAGCGTGTATGTTCGCAATCACCTCTCCTGTTTAACGAGGCTTCGACAAGCTGAGCCTGACAGCTCGATCGGGCCGTCAGGCTGAGCTTGTCGAAGCCTTCTCGCTAACTAACGACATTGCATCCCTAATTCCTAATTCCTAATTCCTAATTAAACATACGGCCTCTTAAAGTACTCATTAGTCACCGTGCCATCTTCATACAAATTTAAAATAGCGTAACCGGGAGGCGTTTCCAGATAATAACCCGGGCCCGCAGATTCCTTATCGCCCTTACCCCACCAGAAGCCGGACATCGCACCATTGCAGCAATACAGCACATTATTGTAATGGGTTTCATCATACAAGTGATTGTGTCCGCTGAGACATACTTTCACTTTATCGCGATGTTTGTAAAACAGGTCCTTCAATTTTTTATGATCTGAGTGTCCGCCGCCTACGAGTATTGGCGTAGTACCCAATATTGGATAATGCGACATTAACAATGTTGGAGTGTTAGCAGGCAAATCCGCCAGTGTTTTTTCCAGCCACTGAAACTGCTCGTCATCGAGTGATATGTTTTTGTTGTTACCATCCAGAACAACGAAGTGCCAGTTTTTTTTCTGAAAGCTGTAGTAGCGTGCAGGTATTTTCAATCTTTGCACTACGTAATCCTTGCCATACATTTCGTCAGTTTTTGATGGAGCGGCCCACCATGAATCATGATTCCCAATGCAGCTATGCACCTCGTAAGGCGCTACTGTAGCAATACATTTGTCCCACAATGCCCATTGCTGCGTTACCTGTTCACGTTTCACATTATCATACGACGCATCGCCTATAGAATCGCCGCCGTTCAAAAAAAAGTCCACTTGCAGGTCCTTGATTTCCTTCAGGTATTTGGTAAATCTTTCCGGTGCGTTGTTTCCTTCGCCAATATGTACATCTGTGATGTGCGCCACCCGCAACGCAACTTTCTTCTTATCTTTTTTCGCATTGCCAACTTCCGGAAGTCCTGCTTTTGCAGTTGCAATCAAGCCCGCCATCAATCCCGCGCTTTTTATTAATTGTCTTCTTTTCATGTTGATGATTTGAGAAAAGACGCATGTTTTTCATGCGCCTTTTAGTAATTTACTGCCAACCGAATATTTGTGTAAGGTTTGGATTGAGTACTGTTTGTGTATAAGGAATTGGCCTGTAATAATATTTAGGTTCTGCAAAATTCCTTGGCGCAGTTTCTGTTACCAGTGTACCGCCGGCAACTCCGTTGCGCAGATAAACAGTAACATTTTCACCAAAACTTCCTGCCTTGTAATACACCAGGACATCACCCAATGCATTTTTTTCTTTATTAGCTTCTGAGGGTATGTCGGTATCTTTTCCTATTAAGATGATATCGGGAATACCGTCGCCCGTCAAATCATATTTTCCCAAGCCCGGAAAGTACATGCCTTCAGGAATTTTTTCCAGCAACTTTCCTGCATGCCAGCGCATGAGGTCATCATAGCGGAATCCTTCCATTGCCAGTTCCACTCTGCGTTCGCGTCTGATCTCCAGTATAGTGCCTTTTTGCGCACCACTCACATCAGGATATTTTGCTGCAAGCAAAACATCAGGATTCGCATTGGCAACAGCAAGGTTGAGATCAGGAATACCTGCACGTCTTCTTACAAGGTTTACAGAAAGGTCAAGATCTGCCTGTGTAACGGTTCCCAGTTCAGCAACGGCTTCTGCGTAAGTCAACAACACTTCGGCATATCTGTAAACAGCATAGTCAAAACTACCGAGCAAAATATTATCTGTCGTGGTACTGTAGTAGCCCTTTAACTGATGATAGCCGGTAAAGTTTTTATTCAATCTTTGAACATAAGGTTTGGTGTCTGTTGCTCTCTTAAAGCCAGGATAAGCGATGGTTTGCTTCATTCTCGGATCGCGGTTCTGAAATTCATCTACAAATCCCAATGTTTCATATCCTTTGATATCTGTAAAACGGCTTCCATCTTTCATCAGGTAAGTTTGCACGAGGTCATGCGCAGGTGATTGTTCGTAATCACCAAAAACATAGCCATTGAGGTTACTGCTGGAGGCGCCTGTTTTGCTTGCATCGTACGGCGTGTTTAATATTACTTCTTTATTGCCGGAAAGATCCGCAGACGCAAACAATGCTGCGTAATCTTTATCAGGATTGCCGGTATTGTAAATTTGAAATTTGGCTGAACTAATGATATCAAGCGATACATCTTTTGCCTTTTGCAAAAAAGCACTTGCTGAACTTGCCAGATTTACCTCCGGGTGATATTTGCGATAGGCTCCTTCATACAAAGCAGTTCTTGCGTAAAAAGCTTTTACCGCCCAAACGCCTGGCGTGCCTGTAGGAACGTTCTCCCGTACATGCTTAGACGCAAAATCAAGATCAGCCATTACGCTATCCATAACAGTGGCTCTTGGAGTAGCCGCTTTGTACAGCTGGGCAGAGTCTGTAGGATTAATGGTTGATGAATACCACGGCACATCAGAGTAGCGTTTTACCATACCCATGTAAAATATGGCCCTGTAGTATCTCGCCAAACCCGCGTAGTGATCTTTTACTTCCTGTGTTACACTTGCCTTATTGTAATTCACCAGAAAATAATTGATGTCGCGCAGTCCTGCCCAGCTCCAACCCGATGTGAGCGTTTTTGAACTGGGGGTCCCCGTCATTACATTTTTCACTTCAATAGATCCGGTGGTTGCCAGATTATCAGAGTTCTGGTCGCTTAAAAAACTTCCTGTGCCGGGCTGGTTCCAAAGACCATTGATGTAAAGCGAAAGATCGTTTTCTGATTTGAAAAATAATTCAGGGGCTATTGTAGTTTGAGGATAACGGTCAAGAAATTCTTTTTTGCATGACGCCGTTATCATTATAGTTCCAACAAGTATATAGAGTGAAATCTTTTTCATTATTGTATTTTTAAGTTACCTGACAAAATCTACAGATCCGCGTTGATACCGAATGAATACTTGCGCTGATACGGATATTCCCATCCATATCCATCACTGATGGATTCGGGATCAAGGTATTTTTTGATGGCAGATATCTCGTAAAGATTCTCACCGCTAAAGAACACACGCAATCTTTTCAATCCGGTTTTTTTGACAAGAGATGCTGGTAAAGTATATCCAAGCGTCAAATTTTTAAGTCTGATGTAGGAAGCATTCAGCATGTACTTTGTCTGCGCGATATCCAATCCTGATCCATAATTGTTATCAGCTAGCCACGACTGTAACACAGGGAAATAAGAGTTTGTATTAGCGTCTGCCAGCCCTGCTGCTATGTACGATTTTGAGTCCATGGCTCTTTGTGCGTCAGTTTCTGCAGTAGCTCTGTAGAAGTCGAGGTTCCATGGATATACGTTGGCGTAAGGTTGTTGATATGGTCCCCAGAAAAGATAATGTCTCGGATAGTAATCCTGTTTCAACACGCCTTGCAAAAAGATACTCAGATCAATGTTGTTCCAGCTCATGTCAAGGTTAAAACCTACACGGTAGCGTGGCTGGCTGTTACCAATAACCTTAAGGTCTTTCGGATCCTTTGTGGAAGGCCCGACCTCTATTTTACCGTTACCATCAAGGTCCTTGTATTTTGGCCATCCCTCTACAATTGATAGTGCACCCCATGGAACAATAGAGGTTTCGTCGAGCTTGGTTATTTCGTCTTTACTTTTAAACATGCCATCGTTTGTAAGCCCCCAAATCTCTCCCCACTCCTGGCCCGGGCGATAAGGTGCACTAAAAGTTCCCTGTGCGTTGTTGTATTTAGTGATCTTACTTTTTGAATCGGAAAGGATAAGCTTCGTGTTAAAGTTGAATGGCTTGTACGCAAGACTAAACACATTGTGATAACCAAGTGACAACTCCCATCCTCTTGTGCTCAGGTCCGCCGAGTTTTGCTGCGGCGCTGTCGTTCCAAGCACACCGGGCAATTCCTGGCTCGGAGCAAGCATACCCGTTGTGTTGCGCACATAGTAATCAAAGCCCGCCTGTATTTTGTCGTTGAAAAAACCCATATCTGTACCAACGTTGGCCGTAGTTACTTTCTCCCAGGTATAATTATTGGGATCCACGCTAAGTGGTGGTGCTTTTCCTAAAACAGTGCGCGTGCTGCCATCTATGAGATTGGAGGATTGTCGTATAGGCAAAGTTTGTATATAGTCGTAATAACCCACATTTTGATTGCCCAGGCTACCATAGGAGGCGCGCAATTTCAAAGTAGAAAACACGGGATCAAGACCATTAAAAAATTTCTCCTTGCTTACGATCCACGCCGCTGAAATGGAAGGGAAAAGACCAAAGCGCTTGACCGAAGGGAAACGGGAAGAACCATCGTATCTTCCATTGCCTTCAAGAATGTACCTGTCTTTGTAGGTGTAGTTAATACGTCCAAAAAGACTGCGGATCGCATAAGAGCCATAGCCACCATAGTCTTTGGCGCTGATGGTAGGCGTTCCTGTTGTAAAAGTTATATACGGAACGGATGCGGAGATAATTTGCACACCTTTGGCCGTAACAGGTGACCACTCGTAGCTTTCCTGGTTGTAACCTGCGAGTACCTTGAATGAGTGATCGCCCAGTTTTTTACCATAAGTGGCAAACAAATCAAATACATCCTGCTTAATGGTTCCGTTTGTTTCTGTGATGGAACCTATATTGTTTTCCTGGCGGATATCACCTGGCCCGTATCCAATTTTGTAAGGAAGATTTTCAATATGATATTTCCACAATTCTCTTTTTATACTTGCATCACCTGTGATCTGCAAATCGCCTTTCAGGAATGTAGCTGTTCCTTTGATGATATCCTGGAATCCGAATCTTGTCTGCTGGTTGCGGCCACCATCAGTAAGCTGTGAGGCTAGTCTGCCGGCACCATTGTTTCCCCATGAGCCATCGGGATTCTTTGCCACATTGGTTGGTTGAAGGTAATACACATCTGTTACATTGTATGTTGGCGCATCACGCAACATCTGATAAACATTCATGTTGTTGTCTACCTTTAACCATGACAACGGCATAAAATTAAGTCGCCCTCTAAGGCCATACCTGTTCCAATCATCTTTGGCAATTTTATTCAGACCGTTCTCATCTGTATAGTCTGCAGAAAGCATATAGTTTACCGGTAGCTTCTTTGCATTCTCTGCGGTGCCGCTGAATGATAAGGTATGATACTGCGAGAAGCTGGATTTGTTGAAAAAATAATTGTTCCAGTCATTGCTTCCCATATAGGCCCACTTGGTGGGGTCAGAAGGATCTACTCTTACATCCTCTACAGAAGGATCATCTGAACGCTCTTTTGCCCATTTGTAATACTCATCCGAAAAGTTCACATAATCCCACGGAGTATTATCAGTTGATGTTTCCAACACTCGTGAATAGATATAAGGATCGGTAACTGCGGTGGGCAATATAGTGCGTTTTGACCATGCGAAATAGTTATTATAGCTTACATTCTGTTTACCCATCTGCGAGCCCTCTTTAGTATTGATCAATATCACACCGTAAGAAGCCCTCGCACCGTAAATGGCTGCAGATGCAGCGTCGCGCAATACGGTGATACTGGCTACATCGTTGGGACTTATTCTTAACAAATCATCAGTGGTCCCTGCTATACCATCAATGATAACCAGCGGTGCTCCATCATTATTATTGATTGATGCCAACCCCCTGATATTAAGCTTCGGGGTTTGCCCTGGCTGACCACCCGCGTAGGTAATGTTCAAGCCGGGACTAACGCCCTGCAACCCCTGGAATATGTTGGCAATAGGACGATCTACCAATCGCTTTCCTGATATCTGATCAACAGCACCGGTAACGTTGATTTTTTTCGCAGTGCCATAACCCACCACTACTACTTCCGACATTCCAGAGGCATTTGGCTTGAGTGTAATAACTAGCGATGCTCTTTCTCCGGGCTTTAATACATAATTTTTTACAGTTTCTTTTTTGTAGCCAACAGAACTAAAGATCAACTCATAACCAACCTGCGGCAAAAGATTAGCAAAGCTAAATTCACCTTTTGTGTTTGTTTGTGCCTCCTGTTTAAATTTCAGTGAATCACTTTTCACCTGTACAGAAACGCTCGGAATTCCATCGCCATTCTCGCTTTGTACAAGCCCGCGAATGAGCGCTTGCTTTTCCTGCGCAAATGACGCAATACATGTGCACCAGAAGAAAAGCGATAACAGCAACTTGTGCGGCCTCCTTTTGGTGGATCTGATTGATAATGTCGAAGTGCTCATAGTTTAGTTAATTTTAGATAATACAATCCCGCATATGCATTGCATATGTTTTTTAAAGTCCCAATATGAATGTTTAATTAATTGTGCCTGCTAACCTTGTAATTTGTTGTTGTTCCCGTAATCATCAGATCATTTACAAAAGCAATCTTGTCCAAAACTGTTTTCAACGGTTGTGTTGGGGGTATGGATCCTGTAAAGCTTAATCCATTAAGCATTTCTTCATCGAAGGATATGTTTGTTTTATATTCTGTCTGCAAGGTTTTAAACACATTTGCAAGCGGTTCCCTATCGAACGTAAGCGTATTTTCCATGTACATTACAGGTATGACTGTTGGTTTCCTGCAGGTCGCTACAGCAGTGTCATTGCTGTCGTTCGTTACTTTGGAGGCCATGGTGCTTGTATTAAATTTCAGCGTGTTGCCCGGCAAAAGAACAATGTCTTTCTTTTGCTCCGCCTGCCTTACCACCACTTTACCGGAATGCAGCGTTACGTCTATTTCTTCACCGGCGTTAAAAGCCTTGATGGTAAAAGAAGTACCTAACGCAGTGGTAGCCAATGTTCCGCTGTAAACAGTAAACGGTCTGGCTTTATCGGTTGCTACATTAAACCATGCTTCACCTTCCAAATGCAGTTCGCGGGCAGTAGCAGTAAAGCCCAGTTTAAACTGAAGGGAAGAGCCGTTGCTCAATTCCACCTGCGATCCGTCGCTAAGACGAAACATCCTGCTTTTGCCACTATTGTTTTCTATTACAGTGTCTCTTAAAGACGCAGCAACACTTTGCGCGATATCAACACTCGCTTTGTGGTTGTCTGAAAGCACCAACCTAACCTGTGAAATGAAAAATAAAATACCAACCACAGCCGCAGCGATGGCCGCATATTTCATGACTACCATCTTCGCATTCCTCTTGTTCACGTGCTGCATCACGGCAGCATTGATTCGCTCCTGCACATTCGTAGGCATTGACATACCTGCCAGCCCTATTTCATCCCAATTTGATTTATCTATATAAGCATCAAGCGCCCCGGGATCTGCCTCCAAAGCGTCGGTAATTGCTTTTAATTCTTCGTCAGAGCAATTGCCTTTCAAAAAATGCTCAACTATTTCTTTAGATAAATTCAAAATACAAATGGTTATAATGAAGGATACGCTTGTGGGTAGTTAAAACCCGTAACGTGGTAAAAATATTTTTTTCTTGCAGATCACAGAAAGGAAAAAAGAGTCAGCATGCGCCTCAATTGTTTAAGCGCAAGAGAGATGTGTTTTTCAACGGTTCTGTCAGAAATATTCAGTTCCGCTGCTATTTCTTTATAGGAAAAACCATGCAGGCGATTAAGAACAAACACTTTTTTGCGCACAGCGGGAAGCCCCTTTAGTGAATTATTGAAATCTGATTGTGCTTCATTAGGTGTGGAGAGAAATGATTCAATGGTGTCGCGTTCGGTTTGAAACTCGCTCATAAGGCGCTTCCTGCGCTCTTTTTCACGAATGGCGTCAATCATAACGGTCCTTGCGATCCTGAACAATTGGGTATCAAAATCGTGTTCAGTCGAAAGGCCTTCGCGGTATTCCCAAAGCTTGATAAAAGTCATCTGAGTCAGCTCCTCTGCAAAATCCTCGTCCCTGGTACGGCCAATAAAATAATAATACACCCTGGATTGCCAGTGTAGGAACGTCTTCTCAAAAGCAAGCTTGTCAGAGTTAATTATTTGGTGTATCACTTCCACCGGAAATGTTTTACTGTAGTAATATGCAAACCTTTTTTTTATAAAACGAAAACAAACGTTTGCGTAAAATATTGTTGCCGCAAATGTGGTATATTACTTTTAAATGGTTATATTAAATGATTGTAAACACACCATGACATAGCGCTAAAACTCAGCCGGGTGGCCTATTTCAGATAAAAACAATATCATTGCTTTGTGAATAAATTCCGGTTTAACGATTTACATACATGTTGTCAATATTTATGAAAATGAACTTGAGAAGGTTAATTATCCCTGTCATGGCGTGCCTCCTTTCAATAACCGTAAAGGCGCAATCTGTTTACCAACCTGTTATGGATTTGGCACAACGCCGGGTTCCCTGGCTTATTGGGCACCTCTCGTTTTCATCTGTTTCCGGTGACGCGGGAAAGGACGTATTTATTTTACAGACAAAAAACGATCGCCTCAACATTGCTGCGTCAAGCGCAAGCGCGGCGGCTAAGGGCCTTGGCTATTACCTGAAAAATTATTGCCATCGCTCGATGTCGCATATGGGCGACAATTTATCCGCGGTTGATAAATTGCCCCGGGTAAATGAACCCATAAAAATTGTTTCTAACGCCGATGTTCGTTTTGCTTTAAATTATTGCACCATCAACTATACCATGAGTCATGAACTGGACTGGATGGCCCTAAATGGCATAAACCTCATGTTGGCACCTGTGGGCGTAGAGGCTGTTTGGCAAAACACATTGAGAAGACTGGGATACAACGAAAAAGAAATTACGCAATTTGTCGCCGGTCCTGCATTTTCGGCGTGGTGGCTGATGGGCAATCTCGAGGGCTGGGGAGGCCCTGTCACGCAAGGCATGATTGATCAGCAAGCGGCTTTGCAGAAAAAAATATTGGGTCGACTAAAAGCATTGGGCATGCAACCGGTGATGCAGGGATTTTACGGCATGGCACCAACGTCATTGAAAAACAAAGGAGTTAACCTGTTGGATCAGGGCAAATGGGCCGGAGGCTTCCAGCGCCCTGCGTTTTTAAAACCCGACAGTACCTTCAGCAAGATTGCAGGGATTTACTACGAGGAGCTTAAAAAACTGTATGGCAGCGATCTTCATTATTTTGCCGGAGATCCTTTTCACGAAGGTGGAAAATCAGGAGAAATCAAGGTAGCCGATTATGGTTTATTGGTGCAGCAGGAAATGCAAAAATATTTTCCCGGAAGCACGTGGGTGCTGATGGGCTGGCAAGTCAATCCCTCCTCGCAAATACTATCGAAACTGGATAAATCAAAAGTGCTCGTGCAGGAATTATTTGGAGAAAATACCGCAAATTGGGAAACGCGAAAGGCGTACGAAGGCACGCCTTTTATTTGGTGCACAGTTACCAATTTTGGGGACAAGAGTGGCCTGTATGGCAAGTTACAGCGATTTTCAAACGAAATAAACAGAGCCAATAAAAGCGAGTTCGCTCCACTAATGAAAGGCGTTGGTATAATGCCCGAGGGTATAAACAATAATCCGGTTGTGTATGATTTTGTGTTGGACATGGCATGGCACACAGAGAAAGTAGAAGCTGAAGATTGGATCAAATCATTTGTACTTGCACGTTATGGCAAAACGAATGAAAAGCTGGAGCAGGCATGGCAGATATTTTTACAAACCGTCTACAGCAGTTTTGATAAATACCAGGAAGGGCCATCCGAATCTGTTTTTTGTGCAAGGCCCTCTGCAAAAGTGACAAGTGTTTCCTCATGGGGAACCAGGGCCAGAAACTACGATATGGCCAGGTTACAGGAAGGCGTAAATCTTTTTGTAGCCGCTTCAAAAGAGATGAGCAACAGTGCTACCTACCAGATTGACAAAATAGATTTTGTGCGGCAGGTCCTATCCAATCAGGGTGAAATCGTATACCGTGATATGATAGCAGCTCTTGAGCAAAAAGATATCGATGCGTTTTCAAAAAAATCTGCGTTGTTTTTATCAATGATAAAATTGCAGGATTCATTGTTAAGCTGCAATGAACATTTCCAACTATATTCCTGGTTAAAGCAGGCAAGTGATTTCGGAAAAACACCTGCTGAAAAAAAGCTGGCCATAAAAAACGCCAAAACGCAGATCACCTATTGGGGGCCAGATAGTCCTTCTACCGATCTCCACGAATATGCCAACAAAGAATGGAGCGGTTTGATGCTGCACTTTTATCTGCCACGGTGGGAACATTTCATTGCTGAATCGATGGCTTCTCTGAAAGGAGAAAACTCTTCCGCGCCATTTAATTATTTTCTATTTGAACAAAACTGGACCAACCAATCAGATCTGTATCCACCGCTTAAAATCTCAGGAACGAAGGAGGAACAAATTATTTCAAAAATCCTCGCGGGCAAGTGAGTCGAAAGCCTTGTTGCCCGAAAGCAATATGGTACTTGAATCTGCTGCATATTTCTTAGTTAAGGTATTTACTCAATATCGGGTGTTTATCAGGGTTGTGATAGCCAACTATAATCTTATCCCTGAAAGCCTTTTTTGAGATAATGTTTAAAGTGTTATTGACGACATTATTTACCGGTTCAAGTGTCAATTGATATATTAGTTCTCCCTTAATCCAAAATGTGTTTTGCGGATAATCGATTACGTTATTTCCAAACTCGTCTTTTGTTTCTTTTACGTTTTTTGGAAAAGACTTAAATAGTATATCTTTAGTTCCTATGTCCATTGTTTCATCGCTTATTATTTCAGTTGGTTCTCCTAGCTTTTGCTTTAGATAACTAGCCAGCTCACTAGTTTGTGTGTTAATTATTCTTATTCGCTCATAAGAAACTTTATCATTGTAGGTGACTATATCAACTCCAATCAGTGCGTTTATTTTCATCCCAGAATAGGTTAATTGCTTTGTATTACTTTCATCCATAAAAACATAGTCAACTACTTTTTCACCATCGTCCTTTAAAGCTAATGCAACATCGTCGCCATTGTGCTTTACTATCCAATGACCCTTTTGGTCTGTTTTAGTAGTATAAGATACCCCTTTCAAATATTTATCAGCAGGTTGATCAAAATCTATTGTTGCTAAGTCCAATGGTTGAGAGCTACAACCAACCATCATTAGTATACTTATCAATCCAGCACCTTTATTTATCATGATTTATTTTATTTTTTTTACCCAATATTCCTGAACGCCAATTATTCCGTTCAAGTCTATTCTTTTCTAATAAGTTCATTTCTCACTCCTTCAAATTCTATGATCAATTTGTTCTTTTCAATCTTATATTTTGCTTTATCCACTTGCTGAGTTGAATTATTTTCTTTTGAGAATAGATCATCATCTTTTGTCCAATAGATCATGTGAATTGTATTCAGGCTACTTTCTTCACCCATCGTGTATGTTAGCTTTCCATCTTGGGTAAACTTCATCTGCAATTTTTCAATCTGATTCTTGTTGTCAAAATCTATCACATTACCATACCATGTCCCAACTAATTCATTATCCATTTTTTTTGTTTGGCCATTACAGCCCATGATACTTAGAACCGCAAGAATTACCGTCATCTTCTTCATTTGCTTTATAGGGGTCAAATTATGTTTATCAAAATCAAGTACATTGTTCAAAAACTATCTGCAAGCGCGAATACTTGCAAATAGTTTTCAGTTGCTCTATTATCAGAATAGTAATTTATAATAGATTAAACTCAGCCTTTCCTGTAGGCATATAAAAACTAATTTGTAAAATCAACTCCTCGTCTGTCTCATTATTTTCCAAACGTAATGCCGACATTTTATCTGAACTTTTTAAACATGCCAACTTTCCAGAAGCAGAATATTCCACAAACACATCTTTTGATAGTGGCATAGCTTTAAATCCCGCCTTCATGTCAGAGACTATTCGCGCTATTCTTTCTTGTGCCTCTTGCGGTGTCAAGTAAAATGCCAACGCATTATTTATCTCTCTTTTCCCGTATTTACTTATAAATGCTTCATAACTGCCGGCATTTATAAGATTGATAATTTTATTATATTCTGCAACCAATTTTTCTTTTACATTTTTTTCATTTTTTAAGTTGATACCATTCTGCCAGGCATCTAGTTTATATGGCACTGTTGCATTAAATGTACTTGTGTTGGTAATCAACGGCACTCCTTTTTTAACAGGTGAGGTATAGTTGTTGTCAAACAACTTTTTAACTTCAAATTTTTCAGTACCCGCATCTTGTTCAACAACTTTATATCGGATGTAGCTACCTGGCTCTAATTCTGTTTTTCCAGACACCGGCGTACCCCTAACTTCTATTGTTTGAATCCCGCTTTCCAATATTCCTAGATTAATAGGAATATCCGTAGCCATTTGTCCATCAACATTTAGAGCAAAAACTTCTACGTCATTTACTCGAACTTCAACATAACACATGTATGCGCTGCAGTCCAGCACGTAATATTGTTTCATAATCGAATTATTGTTTTTAATAAATTGGCTTGTATCAACTGAAATAAATTCACCTAAATTTTGGTTCTTAAAATTGGGCTGCCTTTACAAGATGTTATTGTAAGCAAGCCAGTTAATACAATTAATAACTGTTTCATAGAATTATTCCGGAATTTGATTTTTAAAAATTTCCAATAAATCGAAAGCTTTGGGATTAGATTTTAAAATTGTATCTATTTTTTCCTGGGTATTTCTCGGATCATTTTTGTTTGGCTTGACGGCCAATCCATCTTTTAAAATGATGATTCTTGTTTCACTCAAAACAGCGTTTCGTTTCCCTTGCATAGAAGTATGAACATCTTCATTATGCTTATTGAAGTATATAATTTCATTTGAAGGCTTGCTTTGCCACAAATAGTGGAAGTCTTTATTCTGTTTTTTGACATACTCGTACTGTTTCGAGGGTGTACCATATTTTTTCATTAACAGATCTAAAAAACGGTCCGACACTTTCTCATTTACTAACTGTAGCTCAAATCCCCAGAATTGGTTATTATCATACGAATCGACTATTATATCTAATGAATTTCTATGAATCATAGTTTCATTCTTAAATTCGACACTGTCAGAAGTTAAAGGAATATTCGAGTATTTGAATTGATCAATGTTTTTTACTCTATAAATCCCGTCTAGCGGAACGTAAACACTATAATCTTTTTCCAAGTCGTCAGTTGACAAAAGCCTTTCTCCGTATTTCAAATTTCCCAGATCTGTTTGTCCTTTGCAAGATGCCATCATAAATAGTCCTAGTATTAAACTCAATATTTTCATTTTATTCATGTTATTTATCATCTTGAAAATGTGACATTTTAAAACTATCCAGGATTGTAAAAACAGTCTCATCGTTGGAGTTTTCAACCCTGGTTCCCTGCTTTACTACAACGACTTTCATTGCGTTAAACCTTTTACCGTTTTGTAATATGCCATAACTGTCTTGTTCCAACAGTATCCACTTGTTTTCATCACCATCAAACCAAGCCATGGCCAAAGAATACTCATCTTTTGAAGATAGCTTCGGACTTTTGTATTTGTTTTTTAGAAATTTTAGAATTTTATCCTGCTCCTCTTCATTTACAGAACTCACTATAAAACCTAAGAATTTGTTGTCTTCATAATTATTAACCAAAACATACAACCTACTATAGTCGGCAGCATTACCATTGGGTACTTCATATTTTTGCAGCAAAATATTTTCGATTTTAAAGAGCGATAAATCATCAGTTCTATATCCCTTCAAGCCATAAACGGGGTCACTCCTTTTTTGTAGCTTGCTGGTATCAAAAGATATCTTTTCATCAACTTTTAATTTATACAAATCAGTTTGTCCTTTGCAAGATGCCATCATAAATAGTCCTAGAAATAAACTTGAAAATTTCATTTTAGTTATTTTGAAAAATGTGTGAATTTAAACATATCCCAAATGGTTGCTCCTTTCAATCTTTCATCTCCTTCAATCTTAGTTCCCTGTTTTACAACAATAATATCCATCGCTTTAAAACTTTTACCATTCCGTAATAATCCATGATTATTTTGCTCCAATAATATCCATTTATTTTCGTTATCATCAAACCATGCCATTGAAATAGAGCTAGCGTCGTTTGAAGAAAATTTTGGTTCTTTATACGCTCTTTTCAAGAATTCCAAAATTTTTCCTTGTTCTTCTTCATTTACAGAGTTCAAGTAAAATCCTATAAACTTATTCTCCTCATAGCTATTTACAAAAACATATAGTTCGCTATAATCTCCAGCATTTCCATTAGGTATTTCATATTTTTGCAACGAAATATTTTCGATTTTAAAGAGCGATAAATCATCAGTTCTATATCCTTTCAAGCCATAAACGGGGTCACTATTTTTTTCTAGCTTGCTCGTATCAAAAGATATCTTTTCATCAACTTTTAATTTATACAAATCTGTTTGTCCTTTGCAAGATGCCATCATAAATAGTCCTAGTAATAAACTTAAAAATTTCATTTTGCTCATGTTATTTGTCATTTTTAATTAAGGGTATATCAGCGCTTATTCCAAAAACTTCTTCCAGTTCTTTAACTACATCAAAAGGCGGGATTACATTGGGATATGTACCTTCTGCAATGGTATATTTTCCCCCTCTGCTATCTTCCACTTTATGTTTATCCTTTACAATCTTCATTGCTAAACCAACACTTACTTCAACTAAATATTTCGCATTTAAGCCGTCAAAGCCCAAAATTGGCCTGTAAAAAAGGCCGCCATTGTCGTCATCATAATTAATTGTATGGCCAAATGTAATTGTAGCATTTCCTGATGCAGATGCTTCAAAATAAGCTGTTGCGGTAGCAATTGCGACTCTCAACTCACCTTTTATCTTAACCCCAACTCTCAATTCAAGTTTTAGTTTACTACTTCCTTCCACTTTTAATTTTGAATCTTTTGCTTTCCCTCCTGTATTAAATTTGAAATCTGTATCAAGATTAATAGTTTGAGTAATGATCAAATCCATATAGATATCAACATTAGCTTTGAAGCCTACATCGTCGTTTCCGAATGTGACGCCTTTTTTTAATGTTCGTTGTATTTCCTGATACAACTGTAATACTCCTGGGCCCGCCCCGACAAATTCGCCGCCAACAAATGCAAGCGTTCCTAACAAGTCAATAGTTATCTCCAATCCAATTAGAGGAGTGGCTTTTAATGCTATTGTTACATCGGTGCCAACAACCGTTTTATTGCCTTTGGGGTGAGCCAAAAACCAATCTCCACTTAGACTGATATTAGGCGGCTTAACAGCAAATGTTGCAGGTATTCCAGTAGGGCTACATCCTTTCGTTTTATTTGTAATTCCATCTGCCAATGCTCCTACTGAAGCAAAAACATCATAAAGTTTTTTGATTTTAGTTTCGTATTCATACTTTAATTCTTTCTCTTGTTTGTCATTGTTCCATTTTGCTTTTAAGCTAAATCCAAGTGAAGCATCTTTTTGTTTCCATCTTCTTTCCGCTCCAATTTTTCCCGACTTTTGTTGCCACTCTTTATGTTGTGATGAGTCTAAGTTTTGCCATTTAACACTTAAGTCATTTGTGAGATTCAAAAAGAATTTTAAGCTCCACTTTATATCCGGATAAGCTTTAACAACAAAGGTTTCAAGTTCTCCATTTGAAAAGTATCTGCATGAATGAACACTACCGTTATATACAATCGCAGAATCAACACTGTGACCTACCACGCCTTCTAACAAATTATACTTGGGCCAGATGTATTGCATGGGGGCCGCATTAACAGCAGACAACGCAGAATGCACCGGAAGATCTATTTGCACTCCGCCTTTCTTTTCCGGAGCATCCGGTGAAATAATGCGTATTTGTTTCTGGTGCTTTTTGTCTTCGCTCTGGAAGCATTTTGAAGTTTCAAAATCAGTTACATCAATCGTTAAATGCTTTTCGGTTCCCTTGCTGGGCGCAATGGTTTCATACACAATAGGAGCAGCATCGTACCCAAATGCAGAAAACCTAATATCCACTCTTCGTGCATTCTTATAATTTTCCTCATCCTTATATTTTATATTATCCAGCGAACGGTGATCATCGTTGGCGGCAACAATAAAATCATTCTTATCGTTATCTCTTACTTGTATTTCTCCGTAGCCTGTTGAAATAATCCTGCTTCCATCAAGTTTGCCGTCCGTCAGATATTTCTTTACTGCATCTGCCCGTCTTTTGGAGAGGGATAAGTTATCTTCCTTCTTGCCTATCACACAGGCATAACCATTTAATTCTATTGTGGTGTGCTGATGTTCGAATAAAAAGGCGAGAATATTATCCAGGTCCTTTTGAGATTCGGCGTCTATTGTATCCTCAGCAAAATTAAAAATAATGGATCGGTACACTTTTTCTTCTCTGTGTACGACACCCGCAATTCTTTTGCCTTGATCAAAAATGACTACCGGCTTCTCTTTCGGCTCTGTAATTTTTATGCCTGTAAATTTGCATGGTTCATATCTTGCAGCATTGACATCTGGTTTGCCAATTCTAAGCGGTGTTTGACTAGTGGAGCTCTCCGCAGCCTTGCTTACAATTTCGTTTTTTATTTGTAGATAACGAGCATGTATGATGTCTTTGCCGTCGTCTATATACTTCCCATGGGCTTTTACTTTTACATAAAATTCTTCTTTGCTGCCAGGCTTTTTTATTTTGCCATACCACTGGTAGGTATTGCCTATTTTCAGATTTATTTCACCATCTATTACCAGCACATCGGTATAGGTACAAATTTTCTGGTCGTCTTTTGCGCCGCCGCCGTGCTGTACCCGCCTATAAACATCTATTACTACGTTCTCGCCATTCATCCCTTCAGTTTCCAGCCCTAAGTATATGACATGTCCATAGCAAAAAGTGTATGTTTTTCTTACGTCCTCTCCATCATTTTTTATACACCACTTGCTGCTCACAATTTTGGGAGGGCAGTATCCCTGTACATAGAGCCCTTTTGCATCGTTGTAGTAAGGCTTACCTTCCAGACTCGCTTCAATAAAATAGAGATAGTTCCCGCAAAGTTTTTTAGACAATTTGATCCCATACTGGCTTGTTGCCGGAATGGGCATCTGGTTAAGTATTATCCGCCTGTCTTCAGTTTCGCGTATCCATGTTATATCCTTCTTTTTATCTTCTTCTGTTGTACCCGGCTCCCATGCCTCAACTTTAAACCATACCCATTGGTCGGGCGCAATCGTCACCAAAATGCTGAGGTCAGAAAATTCGGGATAAGCGGGTCCGTCAACCCACATAATTTTTTTGACTCCTTTATTTGTCTTCATGATTTTTCAGATTTTATTTGGAAGCATCTTCGCAGCCGCCATGCGCGGGTTGCGCGGCAAGCATTGCGTTCATACGTACCAATGGATTTAACTGACCATGCATTTCTGCGTTTCCATTTTTGAAATTTTGCGCACAGGGTTCGGCTATTTGACCGTGGGTTACAAATGTTATGCAACCGGGGCTACCGGTGGGGCAAGTGGCTTTGCTGTCCTCGAGCAAAATTTTTCCTCCATTGCTTAATTCCACTTCCTCGTAAAAGCTTTGCCACTCTGTAATGGAGGGCGTACAGGGGTTATTATTCTTTTTGGAGCAGTTGCCAAAAGTATTTTCCTGTAACGTGGCTCCTCCTTTATCCAGGTTGGTAGCTATAAGTTTGTTGCTGCCCTGCTTGTCATTTGCATAGTGCTTTGTTTGCGATAGTACCTTTAGTTTGTCGGTTGCACTTCCAAATTGGCACTTGCATTCGGCGCCTTGTACCACTACATGTTTTTCACTCATAGTTTGCTTAATTTATCGTCTAATCTTTGCCAGAATGTTTTTTTAACGGCTACCACCTGCATATCATCCGTTACATTATAAGAGCTCGCCTTTTGCTGTGCCGTTTGATATTGCTCTGGTGCGTTTAGTCTTGATACCAGTACTGTTATCTTTTTCTCATTGTACAACTTCATATCGCATTCAATAAATGCGGTATCAACTGTGTGGTAATATGGATCAAGAAAATATTGAGCGCGATAATTGCCGGATGTTGCGGTGTAATGCGCGTCATTAATGCTTCCGTTGTGAGAAAGCTTTATCAAATTTTCTGCAGTAAGATTTTCGTCCCGAGTTACATCTACTAAATATTTTACAGGCGCGGCGTTTTCCATAATAGAAAAAGCGACTTGCTTTTTCCCGTTGGCTATTGCCCCATATAGATTGCAGAAATAGCTTGCGAGAAACCAATCTGCTTTAAGGCACTGCAATAAGATTGCTGCTTCTCGTAAAGACAATTCAGTTTGGGCGATGTATTTATCTATCAACTCCCCTTCGTAGTCATTTCTCAGCAATTCCTTTACACTTTCCCAGCGTTGCCTTATCATGTCGAAGTTGTGTATTGAGTGAAGGTTACACGCATGATCTATGCATATTTTCAATGGGTACAGAACACCGCCGACAGTTGTTGCCAGAACATCTGTCATAAGATCTGGTTCTTCGTCATTAATAAAAATCTTTGATGTTCTGTCAATAAAAAACACATATCCACGTTCATTTGCATCTGCCAGTCGTATGCTTGCTTCATACTTGATTGTATTAACATCGTTACCATTTTCGATGGTGTACATTATACCATACTGCAATTGCTCGGCACATGGCCGGTATTGTATTTTATTTGTTTGAGATAGTGGTACGTTCATAACTAATACTTTACCTGGTAGAATAAGATATGCCATTGCTAACGTCAATTGCCAACCGGTAAAAGCGCAATTGTTTGTTACCGGCCTCGCCGGTTACAAGCAGAAAGCAATGCTTATTCTTAATTAACATGTTTGCTTTACAACGAAAGCAGGGTAAAGTATTTGGAGAGAGTACTCAAAATGGAGCCCGAATAATAAGCAGTTAAAATGATCAAATTGAACGGGGATTTAATCAGTTGCTATATCAAAAACCCATACTAAAGTCATAATTAGTAGCAGTGATGCAAATACAATAAGAACGCCGCCTTCTCTGGGGCTTTTTCCTTTGCGAAAAAGACAGAACCCATTAACAAGCATTCCCGCAATGTAGCAAAACAAAAAAAGGCGAATAAATACCAGCGCATAAATATCTGCCAAATCCAAACTCAGCAAACTTGTAAAGGCCCCTTCCTGTATGAAGATCGCTACTATAATAGTTAGTGGGACAATTAACAGGAGTAGTTTATACAAAAAACTACGTGTTAATAAAGATTTAGCTTTAAAATTAGTATTCATTTTTTCCAGTTTAAAATCCAATTCAAAATGATTAAACAGCCACTTGTCACAAGTGGCCTTAATTTCAGGTTAATATTAATGTTCAACTCTTTTCCAATCATCGGTGGGGTCAATGCCAATACCCGCTCTGTCTGCAGACCAATGAAAATACCGATGACGCAGCTTCCTAAGATCTTCCTGTTCTCTTAATTCCTTGTTGTAAGCTTCAACTAAATGCTGCGGCACGTGAGGATAGCCATATTTTTTTTGAATATCACTATACCACTTAAACGTATATGGTTTACCGTTACCCATCACATATGGCCGCAAGGTTTCCATTGCTCTAACCAGAAGTGGGTCATTTAAAATGGAATACTTTTTCTTCAAGGCATCCATATTAAAAGGCACTTCTTTATTCAAGCCATATTCTGCCATGAACTGAAGCGGTATAAAACTGTAGGTGTTTAGAATGCAGCGTGGGCCGGTACGTGATCCTTTTAGATTGTGAAAGGCCCACCTGCCTGCGATCACTTCCAGTTGGTCCGCGCTGTACCAACCTTCCTCAATAAGCCTTTGCCGTATATTTTCAAGACCGGCCGTAGAGCTTGTAACCGACGCAGTTTCTATTTGATCAACTACCTCGTCCATTTTATCCGGATAAGAACCGCCGATATCCGAATGCACGCCGGGAAACTCTTTTTCTATGCCATCATGCACACGAGTAACTGCAAAGTTTTCGCGTATTTCATCTTTCGCAGTAAAGTGCACTATTGTGTGAGCGGTATGGATATCATTAAGATGCAGCTCCGCTACATCATTGGAAAAATCGGGAACGCTCACATTTGCTTCATACGATGACACGGTATCAAACACACCCAAGAAGCGTATTTCTATTTCTTCAACCTCTACTCCCTTTTGCTGCAATACAAAACCCAGATGCCCCCTTGCCGGCAGTTCCTCTTGCTTAACTTCGTTGGAGTCGCTATCGAGCTTTACGCCTCTTGGATTAACTATTGCTTTGTATTTCGGCTTTTGTATTTCATAGACAAAATTGCGTGCAGCTGCTGCCCCGCGGCTAAAACCAAAAACATCCAGCGTGAGCAATGGTATAACCTTTTTCTGTCCATCATTGCCAGATTTGCCACCTACAAGGCTGTCTACAATCAATTCACAGCCTTTTCTTACCTTGCCACGTATACCTGTATCTCCTGAGCCTAATATATATCCCCGCCTGGTATCCTTTTCTCTGTCTTCCGTTCCTATACCTTCAATGTAGATATTTGCTTTATCCTCAACATCATAAACACTCCATAACCTCGCTATATTCGAGCGTTCATTATAGTAGCTACTCCCTTCATCCTTTTTACCATATTCCTGAAAATACACGGAATTCTTTTCACGCTCTTCCGTATTGGTTTTGTTATTTTTTGTACCGTCAAAAAAAATTCCTAATACAATATCCTTTTCTTTTTCTTTGTCTATGGGCGGTGTATAATTTCCGTACCTTATGCTCGCCATGTTTTTATTCAGTTAAGTGTACAATGTTTTTAATAGGCACTTTAATGCTGTCTTGCTGCAGATATATTTCCATTTCTTCCTTTTCAGGACGCTCACTACGAATCACCAACTTCGAGGGCCTGTTAGGATCTATTTTTTCCTTAAATACCTTTCTTATTTCGGAGCGCTCAAAATCTATCGGCAGGCGACTTATACCTTTCTTCTTATACCTTACCCAATACTCTGTATCTTCTGTGAGCACGATCCATGAGGCATGTCCCTTGCCTGCCTTATCCCGCCATCCTAAAAAGAAAAGGTAGGGAATGGCTCGGCTTTCCTGGTATGGAAACTCCTCATACAAACGAAACCACTTTTCCCCATTGCAAGTATAGATGGAGCCAGAAAACACGGTGCTACCTTCACCGGAAAGCTCCAGCACCGGCTGCCATTGATAACGCTGCGCATAATCATCATATATTTTAGGATCAGGGAGGCCGTATTGTGCTATTTTGTTTTTAACGCGGGAAGTGATGATAAGGCTATCTGCCATTACACTTTCATCAGAACCCTTCTCAAACAAATACCGCTCTATCGGCGCTACATCTTCCGCCTTTACCGCTACTTCCTGAGCATTAAAACGGGCTACTTCCCGTTGCATGCCCGCACCTGCCAACCACACCGTAACCCGCCCCTCCGGCGCCATGCCTACTATAAATTTGTTGTAGGTTTCTTTGCGAACCGTATCAAAATAAGTATCCATAAAACCTTCTTTAAACAAGGCTGTTATTTTTTCTTTCGGCAAGGCAAATGAACCTCTGTAGAATTTATGCTCAGCATGAGAGCGCCACAATAAATGAAGGCTATCGGGAACGTCTTTTTTATTGGGACCTGAGGAAACCGTTCCGCCTTCGTTTCCCCAGCCAACAGGTATAAAACCAAAGCCATCCAGATACTGCTTGTAATCATTATTGCCAATATCTCCTTCTATCACCGTTACCGGATATTCCTGAGGCGCTGATAATGTAGCGGACCAATCAAATTTTTCTTCCATTTTAAAAAATTTACATCCTGTGCTGATGGAATGTCCCATAAGCACGATAATTATTGATAATAATAGTTTGCATTTTTTCATGTGAGCGTTTCTGTAAAAAATTGGAGAGCTGGTTCCTTTATTCAGTTAAGTGTACAATGTTTTTAATAGGCACCTTAATGCTGTCCTGCTGCAGATATATTTCCAGTTCTTCCTTTTCAGGATGCTCACTACGAATCACCAGCTTCGAGGGCCGGTTGGGATCTATTTTTTCCTTAAATGCCTTTCTTATTTCTGAGCGCTCAAAATCTATAGGCAGACGGCTATTTTCTCCTTTTTTATATCTTACCCAATACTCGTTATCTTCTGTGAGCACGATCCATGAGGCATGTCCCTTGCCTGCCTTATCCCGCCACCCCAAAAAGAAAAGGTAGGGAATGGCACGGCTTTCCAGGTAAGGAAATTCCTCATGCAAGCGAAACCATTTTTCGCCATTGCAGGTATAGATGGAGCCAGAAAACACGGTACTGCCTTCACCGGAAAGCTCCAATACCAGCTGCCATTGATAGTGTTGGGCATAATCATCATATATCTTAGGATCAGGGAGGCCGTATTGCGCTATTTTGTTTTGAACGCGCGGACTGATGATAAGGCTATCTGTCATCACACTTTCATCGAAGCCTTTTTCAAACAAATACCGCTCTATGGGCGCAACGTCTTCCACCTTTACCGTTACCTCCTGTGCACGAAAATGGGCCACTTCTCTCTGCATGCCCCGGGCACTCATCCACACCGTAACACGCCCTTCCGGCGCTATACCTACTATAAATATGTTGTAGGTTTCTTTGCGAACCGTATCAAAATAAGTATCCATAAAACCTTCTTTAAACAAGGCCGTTATTTTTTCTTTCGGCAACGCAAAAGAGCCTTTGTAAAATTTATGTTCTGCATGAGAACGCCATAGCAGATGCAGGCTGTCAGGCACGGCTTTACCATCTGGACCGGATGAGACTATCCCCCCTTCATTCCCCCAGCCTCCGACTGTAAACCCAAAGTCATTCAGATACTGCTTGTAATCATTATTGCCAATATCTCCTTCAATAACCATCATCGGATATTCACGTGGCGCGCTCAACGTAGCGGACCAATCAAATTTTTCTTCCATTTTAAAAAGTTTACATCCCGCACTTATGCTAAATGCGATAAGGACGATGATGATTAATTTTAATATTTTATTTCTTGTTGCCACGGGATATTATTCTTTTCAGACTATTTAACGACAGGTTTCCTTGTTTGGCTTCTATGTTTATACTTCCGGCAATTTCTGTTTGCTTGCCAGCCTGTATTAGGCACTCCTTTTTTACGTTTACAGTAATCTTTGCTGCTGTTTTAATAATTGCCATGTTTTTTAAAATTGATTTGTTTTTTCAGCACTGTTCATTTGAATTGATTTTCCACTCTGCAGGGTTAAATCGTCTTGTTCACTAAACAAGCTAATTGCGTTTGCTAGATTATTTATTCTTCCAGCCTTCCTGTTGTAATCACCAGAAATAATCTCTTTTCTTGAGTTTGCATTTTCCAGTATTTCTCCCGCTGCCGTTTGTGTTATGTCATTACCTACAGATTGCACCATATCATTACCAGCCGATGCAGTAATATCATTTCCTGCCTGGCTGGTTATATTTTCACCTGCATTCATTACAATGTTTTTCGCATTGATGGTAAGGGTTTCGGGAGCGGTAATGGTTATATTTTTCCCTTTCGTATCCAGGTATATTTCATTACCACCGGGATCTTTTATAATGATGTGCGTGCCCTCTGCTGCATCATTAAACTCTATGGTGTGGCCACTGCGGGTCACAATGCTTTTGATGTTATTTTGCGCCCGCCCTCCCTGTCCGTTCTTGCCGTGAAAAGCACTGCCACTTACATAAGGCCTTTCGGAGTTGCCGTTTTCAAAACTTACATACACCTGCTCGCCCACTTCCGGCACAAACACAAATCCTCTGTTGGTGCCTACTTTATTACTTTGCCCGGCATAGTTGGCAGCTACCCTCATCCAGTTGCTTTGGCGATTGCTGCCCTTGTTGCTGTTCCAGCCCGTGAACTCTACTTTCACACGACCTTGCGCATCTGCATTGTCTGTTACTGTTGCCAGCACCGTATGTGGTTGTGGTGCCGTATAGCTTGTGAGCGGCGGTACAGTAGCTGTGGCTGGTATGGCCGTGAAAGTGTTTTTATATTCTCCACCAGCTTTGTAGTGGTGATTTATTTCAATCACGCGTACTGTCATGTAAGCTCTTTCCTCTCCCTTTATTTTAAAGCTTAGCTCTGCAGGTTTCCCCATGTGCAATGTCCAGTCTATGCTTTCACCACTAAGTGTGTACAACTGTGCGGCTGTGCTCCTGGAGCGTGCACGGGCCATCGCTTCCATTGCGCCGTTGCTGGCATCCATCGTTACGGGTTGGGCTGAGCTTTCATTTCTGTACAGTATTGTCGATTGCTTGAAGGCCTCTTTGTTGAGGTAGCTGATGTTGCCGTCATCTGCGCGTGCATTTTGCATTAAGGGATTGTTGGCAGAAGCTTCATAATCCTGCAGGTTGCTTTGTGGCGGCTGCATTTCCATGCTCATGTCTATATGACTGCAGTTAGTGCCATACACCAGTCTGGACAATGGGTAAGAAGGCAACTGCCCGTACACCAGCTTATCACGGTTAAAGAAGAACCATTCGCCCAACTCTACTGCATAACGCTGTAAAAAATCATAATAGTTTTGATTGAAGCAGCATGCAAAAGCCAGTTCGCGGTTAAAGGTGGGCTTGCAATCGATATAAGACATGGTAATCGACTGATGGGGCCAGTACATATATTCCGCAATTTGCTTTAACGTGGTTTCTGCAAAAGCTTCATAGTGAGGTTTTCCTTTCAGTAAATGGTCGGGCGAATGACCGGTAAGCAGCAGCACGCCACCATTGAGCGGTTGTTGTTCCAGCTGCACACGGGTTATTACAAAGAGTTGTTCCTGCCTGTCATCTTTGTCATTATTGAGGTTGAGCAGTACTATGTGAGCTGTTTTGCCGAGAAGCTTTTCTGCGCCGTCGATATACATACTCGCAGCATCCTGTATGCCATCGCCAAATAAGCGCATTTTAAGCAGATTGGGTTGCCCATAGGTTTGCGCAATGTCTATGGACTGGATATTTTCAATTTTTCGATTGTTAATGTGCACCGAACACCCAATGTGGGGTGTTTTATTGTATTGCGATCTTGTGTGTGTTAACATTTGAAATGGCGATTGTAAAATGAGCAATAGGTTTAGCGTCTGTATTGGTCGAGGTTACAAAAGGCCATAAAGCGGCATCATCCTGTCATCGCATCTTACAACGATAGCATGTCCAGGCCTCACTATTCTGCTTTGCTTAATTCCCGGGTATTATGTGCCTGAGTTATCATGCATCTCAAACACGTATAACACCGCAGGATTTTGTGACCTGCGGTGTTATGGAACAGGCTGCGAAACTATGCGTACATATGTTTTTTAGCCAGGTAAGTATTACTTGAAAACAAGTTTAGCTGTTCTGGTCGAATGTTAATTCGCCGCTTCCCTGTTTAGTAGTTTTTGGTGATAGCACAATCGTAACTGTGTAAGGAAACTCATTAGCTGCATTGTAATTGGTAGAGAAATAAGTGATTGAACACTCTTTGTACTCTGTTTCTACCAATTTACCTTCATCGTGTGTATTGAACAAGGTGAGCTTTGCATCAAAGCGCTTGCGGCTGTTTGAAAACTTTTCGAAAAGAGCGGTCGTGTCGTCCTTTCCTTCAATTACAAACTTCGCGTCTGCTTTGGTTGCAAAAGCGGTTACCCTGTTCCAGCTGTCTACTGGTTTTACACTTTCAAAACCGGCCTGGAATACATTGTATTCTTTGCCATCTACAGTGAGGCGTGCTAATTTACTCGCAGTACTTGCCATAAACTAGAATGTTTAATTTGATTAAAAAATAAATACGCGATGAAGCTATGTGCATTACTTTATTAGCACAAAAAAAACGTACACATTTTCGTTAGAAATGTCTTTTTAAATAATAATCGAGACACTTATAACAAAAACAATGGCCATAACGGTAATGAACAACCTATTTATTTTCATGTACACGTTCGGAAGAATTTACAAATAGGTTTGAATACAACCTTCCTTAAAAAATTTGAAGCAACGATGAAATTAAAAAGATAAAAAAAGGAGATAAAAAAAGAAAAGATATTTACATTCGTAAATAAGAACGAACCCTGCCAAATAACATACCAAGTACTTCCTACTCAGCATATTCTCAAATGTTGAAATTAAAGACCGGCTACACGAAAAGATAAACAAGCTATACATTGTCATCGTGTTTGTTTATCAAATTGAGTTATAGAATTTCCCATTATTTGCCCGTTTTATTTTGCAAGAATTTATTTACTAAAAAATAATAAATGTTTACTTATGTTAACTCCTGATCAAAAAGAAAAAATCGAACAAATTTTTTCGATGCGTGCACAGATGCAGCCCATCTCTCTCGTCAAAACCTGGCCGCAGGAGCCTGCCCCTCCCTCGCATGTGTTCCAACTCCAGCGAATAGGCGAACATTATACCCTGTTACCAACTGATCCAAATACGATGGAAACTCCTTTTTTAGATGGCGCTTTTTTGTTTGTCATTCTTAGTTCAGATCCCGGACGAATTTATTGCGGTGTACCGCATCACGAATCAAGATTTGTCATAGACGGGCACACTTCACTTTCATATCGTGCAGATGTGCTTTATGCCGGTGAATTATTTTTTCGACATAATGTGCTTTACAAATGGACAAATGGCAGTGGCCACTATCGCCCTTCCGCGTCGCTAGGACAAACAAATCTCATCCCCTATCTTCAGCATTTATTGCCTGCGGACAAATTTGTAGATCATTGGAACACAAACAACAGCGAAGCAAATCAACGAGCCAGGGAACGGGGTTATGAGGTTCCAGATTCAGCTTCAGCAAAAGGGTTCGGCGGCTTAACGAGTTCGGACATTGCCGCTGCCTGGTAGAAAATTGCAACTTATATCCTCCTGTTTTTATGTTGCATTTATGACCCATATACCTACCCTACCAATGCGGCGCTATTTTGGATGACATTATTGCAAATAACTACCTCAATTGATTTCGTTCCAGCTTGTAGTTTATGTACAGATCTAAAAAAACAACACACTAACTTAAATTTCATGACATGTTAACTCAAAATGAAAAAGAAAAAATCGAACAAATTTTTTCGTCACGTGCACAGATAACACCTATCCCTGTCGTTAATTCCAGGAATCAAGCGCCAGCCCCTCCCTCGAAAATATTCCAGCTTCAACGAATGGCCAATAATTATACACTTTTGCCCACTGATCCCAATTCAATAACAACGCCTTTCCTGGATGGTGCTTTTTTGTTTGTCATCCTTTCTTCTGATCCAGCACGCATCTATTGCGGCACACCGAACTATCGCTCCGAATTCGTTATAGAAGGACATACTTCGCTTTCATATCGCGCAGATGTACTTTATGCCGGTGAACTATTTTTTCGACATGGCGAGCTTGAAAAATGGACCAATGGCAGTGGTCATTACCAACCGTCCGCTGCCTTACGGCAAACAAATCTTATTCCTTATCTCCAGCTTTTATTGCCTGCAGAGAAATTTGTAGATCAATGGAACACAACTTCAAGCGAAGCAAAGCAACGACTGTGGGACCGAGGTTACGCGATGCTGGACTCAGGCTCAAGTTCCAGCGGTAATTGATGGACAGGTGCGAGGTAGAAATTATTTTTTTCGTTTGATCGGTTGATCATCTATGACCATGTACTTACCCGCTCTACCTATATCCTATTGCTACCGTTACTTGATAGAATCTTGACTGATAGCAGCAAACAATTACTTCAATTGATTCTTTTCCGGTTTGTAGTTTAGGTACAAGTCTTTTTCTGCTAATTCCCGCACCTGCCGGAAATATTTAAGTGCATATTTTTCATGTATGCTTTCGCGGAAGTTTCTAAACATACTTGAATATACTTCTTCAAAACCCAACAGGCGAAAATTCTGCACAGCAATGGCCGATGATTGCAGCAGCAGACTTTTTTTCATTTCTTCTCTTCCTACAAGGGCATCACTGTCCAAATGAGTAAATACGGTCAGGTTACGCAATTTCTTTTTGTGAAAATCCACGTCGCCCCATATTGAACGATTTAGCCCGCCATTCAACAAATGAAATAGTCTTGATATAAAGTGATTGTATTTGGGATTGGTATAGTCTTTTCTAAAGGTGGTGATAATGGTGATGACATCCGCATTTTTCAGCACTGTTATGGCTTGCTGCAGATCGCTTTCAAGAGTGTCAAATGTATACTGCTCCGGAAATGCAGAGGATTCAAAATATAAAGAATTGATAGGAATTAATGTAGGAACATTTCCATGCCCACACAAAAAATTATCATATTCATCTGCGAGCTTAGTTGCAAAAATATCTGTGGGTGCATAACCCTGTATCGTTACGATGCGACTTTTCGTCATTAATCATGCATTATTCAGCATGCAATTTAAGTGGTTTAGCAGGATATTGTTTGCTATTGAACACTGTCTTGCAACTATCATATGTAACATGCGGAGCATCAGGCGTCCATTGCCAAAGAACGTTGGTAAACCTGTCATTTTTTGTCAGCTTTCGTCGCCGAATGAATAACATGTTCCCTGCTGAGTATTTGTTAAAAGCAGGCGTTGTCCTTTCAAAAAAATACAGTCGTTTATTAATTGGCCACTTGCTTTTAATTATAGAATCCAACTGCACGCATACCAGATAAAAGGGCGCCTTTTCTGTATTGTGCACAATACTGTCTATACTAAGAATTGTGCCTATTGCCACCAGGTCACTTTTATCAACAACAGTTTTCAATGCTGGTTGGGATGAGACCTGTGGCTCCTTTGTATATAAATTATCAGCGGCAAAAAGATCTTCTGTCGGGAGAATATCTTTAGTTGCATTTTCTTCTTCCTGTTTACAGGAAATAAAAATGATGGATGGCAGCAACAGTAGCATAACCATGCTGCCCAAAAAAGAAAACATTCTCATATATCACGTAAAACAGCAGCCTTACACAAGGGAAGGCTGCTGTATGTTATTTGAAGTAATTATTATTTGCCCTCCTGCTCATACTCTGTGCTCCATTCATTGGCATCTTGTCCTTTGTGGCCATCAAGTTTGATGACAAAACTTTTTGCCGGAAAATATGGAGTGATGTGAATATCCAGCCAGATCCTGTCTTTTTGAATCGCATCCTGTTCAAATCGCATGATCTTGAACTTCTCAATCAATTTATCAGGTCCTTTAATGCTGTCCAGCCATCTTACAATTTGTCCGCGCAGGTCAGCTTCTGATTTTGAATTCCAGTTTTCAAACGCCCGGCGGTTCAAAAAGTCGAAAAGTACTTTTGTGACATAATCAAATACACGTACCACTGAATAGGTTTGCAGGCCGATGTTATCTCCACTAAACAATGTCTTTGCAGAAAATGCCATTACCTTTCCATATTCATTTACCATTGGCACGAGGCCGATTTTTTCAAGATATGATATTTCAGATTTCTTCAAATCAAATCTAACTGCATCTACTTCATTCATTGTACCGTGCTTCTTTCCGGCAGTCACCTGGCTCATCATTGTCATGTGCATTTTTCCGGCGAGCGAACTGGATGGTGGCAAGTAAATATCCTCCTCTTCCCCCACCTCGCCGGCTTTACCACGACCGATCAGATAGTTACACGTCATGATCACATTACTGCGATGTAACTCGCCACCTGTAAGGTTTGCCTCATTGAACATTTCTACCACGTCATCCGGCCTGTCAAGATTGAGGAAATCCGTTAGTAGCATTACCTTATTTTCATTGGCAATCTTCGCCCACTTCTCAATTACTTTGTTTGATCCAAGGTAGCTAGGTATCAGCAATATCGAGTAATTCTCGCGCAGATCGAGCCTGTCATAATTTTGTTTCAATTCAGCGGCAATGTAATCTATGAACAATGGATTGTCCAGGTCTTTCATTTGCTCTTCAGTACCATTAATGATCACCACGTTTGATACTCTGTCGAGCTCGGTATTCTTATAAAATTGAGCAACCGTTCTGTAAGAAGTCTCCAACTTGCGTGTCTTTTTTAGTGTTTCACGCAGGTTCTTTTTCAACGTTTTTTCAGAGACTTCTGCTTCTGCTTTGCATTTGTTAAGCATGCCTGTAGGTGTGTCGCAACTTTCAAGCAGGCTTGTCCAAAGGTTAATGGTTTTCAAAAGATCATCCCTCTCTTTCTTCTTTTCGCTATCTGCGAGGAAAATATCTCTTCTTGCTTTCCGCGATGGATTGAGATTGTTTATTGGTTTAATGATCCCTTCCAGAAAATTGAATCCTCCGAATTTTGCCAATGTATGCAGAGACCTTTCGAGTGTATTTTCTTCCTTATGCAGTTTTGTTTCCAGCGTGCTTGTTCCGGATTGCACTTTTGCCATGGATTAAAGTTTAATTGTTTAGTAATATTATTTCGCACTTTCCAATTGTTGCGCAAACTCTTTCAATGCAGCGATCAATGCTTCTTTACTGTCAGCATTAGCGAGCATGCTTTGCAACACTTTGTTTGTTCTGAGTTGTTTTGCAATTTCAGTGTACTCGCGATGCTGAAGATTCAAGGCATTTAAAAATGAGCTTTGACCCGTAATGTTTTTAGGAGTAAAATCACCAAGGTTGGCAAACTTTAACTCTTCGTGTACCGTTTGCCCTTCGGCGTCTTCCATCGCTACTTCTATTGACGGCTTAAAATGCTTGAACACTTCATCAACAGTTTTAAGCCCCTCCACTTTTTCAGGTTGCAAGGGATCATCGTTGGTTAATTGTGATACCACCAATGTTTTATTGGGCTGAATCTCGTTGACCGCTTCGCTTGCGTCAACTTTTATCTCGTTGCCCCCAACACCAAATTCATACAGTGCCATAGTTTTTGCGTTTTGTTTAGTTTGTGAAATATTAATGTTTACACGGGCGCTTTTAACAAGCGTTTTTCCTGGATGCGTGTTGAGTTGTTGTCTCTTTTGCAAACCGGAAAATACATTTGCCTTTAGCGTTTTTATAAAATTTAAAAACTTCATGCATAGCTTTTGAGGCTGTATCTGGTAGGCTGAATGGGAGGAAATTTAAAGCGTTCCGTATCCTGACACGTTGTGAATAGTACACTCAACAACGATTCTAATAATCGGGAATTATTGTAAGTAATTCTTTTAAGGTAAGATTTGATTCAACAAGAATGGCGACAACGTTTATAAATATACGAACATTGTGCTTTTCGGGCGAAAGGTATAAATTATTTTATCTCATGGTTCTCATTATGCCCCTTTTTTTGCACAGATATTTTACCTCCAGTTGCACACTCACAGATTGATTCATCCGTAAGTATTTTGTGTTTGTTAACAGCATCTTTCATTGCAGTCTTTTCCCAATTTGAAATAGCAGGTTCACAAGTATTTTTCGTAATGCTGCATTCTCCAAAAGCCGGAATATTTGTTGTTGCCTCCTTATCTTTTTCTGTTGCTATAAGTTTACCTGCTGCTTTACAAAAGTTTTGACTGGTAACTTTCAACTGAGCAAATGTGGCGCCTTTATCGCAAGTCAAAATGGCTTCTTCCGTTATTTTTTGTGGCATGTAATTTCACGTTTTTATATTTTAAACTTTTCTCATTTTGCTATCCAGTTTTATCCTTGATGGAGTATGGATCGCAGGGGCTTTCTTTATTTTACTTTCCTCTTCATGTAAAAGGCGGGAGTTATTTCGCTCCAGAATAAACTTCAATTTCAATGAGTCGGGAAGTTCTGTTAATGTATAATAGTAGTTACTTTCACCTTCTTCCCCGGTTGATTCAAAGTAAGTGTTTATAATTTTAGCCTTATTTTGTTTTTCAAATAAATCGATAAATTCTTCTCTTGTGGGCTTGTTCCTTTGTGGATCCCTTGGGCAACATTTTGACCCAAAGCTTTCTGTATAGTATATTTCGGCTTCATCTTCTTTTAATTTCTGATCAATAAACTTCATCGTCAGTGCATCATCACCCCAAACTACGGTACTATCAATTTTTTGCATTCCATGGTTTCTTTCAAATTTAAAAATCTCAAAACGTGCCGCTATCTCCGCGTACCAACCGGCGCCCCCTTCACAATGTCCCCATTCTGGAACAATTACAATCAGCTTGGAAAACTCCGGATAAATATCTTTCAAAAGTGATGACGGAATTTTTGCGTCCACACAAATAACAGGCATTTGGCAATTTGCCGGAATTGAAACGTTAAAGAGATAGTCATCTCCATTACGTATCACATTCTTATCATCTATTCGTATCACATTGTAAAATGCAGTATCATTTATTGATATCCTGTTAGATGGTATGCTTTTGGCAGCCACTGCCGTCGCCTTATTTAATTTTTGTTGCGATTGACACACAGCAAGTTGCAGCAAGGAGCAAGCCAGTAATATATATTTCATAGTTTGAATTATTCAGGCAATAGCCTATATCTTTTAATGTGAGTTTTATTTCGTGATAAGTCTTTATTCTTCCATCAATACGTGATAAGTTTTTTTACTTATCACCTCTCCTGTTTCTCCATTTATTTCATAGTCGGTTTCCATGAATCTATTTTCCTGAATAGGCAGTATGCTTATGTACCATTTCGAAGCATTGTTGCCAGCCCCTACTATTACACTATCGCTGGCCTGTCTAAAGCCGAGCGTAAACGTTTCCCGCTCGTACTTATCAAAGCGCCCTGCTCCTGTCGACAGATTGATGTAGTTCTCCTTTTCCATGAATCGCAGTATGTCATCTGGCTTTATTTTGCCAAACTTCTTGTCTTCGTCTTCTTCTTTGATCAGCTTCCCGTTTTCATTAAAGTATTGCCAAATTCCTATGTCTACATATGTACCAATTTGTTTGCCTTTCATCTCTATTACTCCATTTTTGTAAAATATTTTTCTGATTGTAATAAAACTGGGTTGGGGCGGCGTGATATAATAATCTCCACCGCTTTCATTGTCAAAATCCATTTTTACAATAGTACCATCAGATCCTTTAACCCTATGCAGTGCAGATTTCCTTTTATTATATTCTTCAAAATCAAATTTTTCTATCATTGTAGTATCGCTTTTATTAGTCGTCCTATTTTGTTGTCCGTTACTGGCATAAAGACTCATTGTCAGTAGTAGCAACGCTATTACTTTTTTCATGTGCTTGCTATTTAGTATTGGGGTTTTACTCTATCGGAAATGCCTCATAAGTTTTTTTACTTATAACCTCACCTGTTTCTCCATTTATTTCATAATCGGTTCGCATGAATCTATTTTCCTGTTTGGGCCATATGGTTATGTACCATTTGGAAGCATTTCTGCCAGCCCCTACTATTACACTATCGCTGCCCGGTCTAAAGCTGAGCATAAATGCATCCCACCCGTCCTTATCGAAGCGCCCTGCTCCTGTAGACAGATTGATGTACTTCTCCTTTTCCATGAATCGAAGTATATCATCTGGCTTTATTTTGCCAAACTTTTTGTCTTCATCTTCTTCCTTGATTAGTTTACCGTTTTCATCAAAGTATTGCCATATCCCAATTTCTACATGAGTGCCAATTTGTTTGCCTTTCATTTCTATTACTCCATTTTCATGGAAGACTTTCATAATCGTAATAAAGCTTGGAGGAGGTGACGTTATCCGAATAAAAGGATTTTTTCCGTCCGCCATCATTACTTTCGTTCCATCTTTTTCCGTGTAAAAATCTCCTAAGGGGTTTTCTGCTAACCTTTTTTTATAATCTTCAAAATCAAATCTTTCTATCATTGTAGTGTCGTTTTTGTTGTTTTTCGTATTTTGTTGTCCGTTACTGGAATAAAGGTTCATTGCCAGTAATACCAACGCTATTATTGTTTTCATGTGGTTGCTATTTAATGTTGGGGTTCAGGGCTTTCCACTGCCAGTAAAAAAGGCTGCGCCGAGGAATAGGAGGCTCCGCTTTATGACCATAGTCCATGATATTATCTGTTGTTTTTGCCTCGTATGTATAGACTGATTGAGGCCTCACACCATCAAAAGTGTGCGGCAGCCCCATAGCATGAAACAACTCATGTGCCAGGGTAGCCTGATTATGCTCGGGAAAGTACGCGCAAATATTGCTATTAAGATCAGAAACGCCGCTTAAGGTATACCATTGTAGGGTAATTGGATTCTGCTTGATATATTTCTCCCCAAAAAAGAATACATGGTAATGATCTTTATATTTATCGTTAAACTGATTTTTTAGCTCACGCTCCAGGAACGCTTTCAGTCCATTGCTTTTTGCGTCTTCCAAATAATAATTACCGTCAGGCATCAGGGTACAAAATTGATTCCTGAATGTGTGCACTCCCCCAAAAAAGCTGCTGGTAACATTCAAGTATTTGCTTTCCGTAGTCAGGTCGGGTATTACCAGCGCCTGGGCCAGGCATTGTTTGAAAAATTCTTCTCCGCCTGCTATCGGAACTCCCAATAAGGGCTTTTTACTTCCATTAATATCCGTTTGCACTTTTACAAACACCACCTTAATTTCTTTCTGGTGCGCCTTATCGTTGGGCAGTATGCGCAGCTGGCCGCAAATTTTATCATCGGCTTTTACCTGTAGTATTTGCTCTGTGGCAAATTCTTTTAGGCACTCTATGGTTACATAATCTGCCAGGTCATGTTTGCCTATACCGGCTGTTATTATTTGGGTGTTTAGTTTTAAAAAAGAAGCGGCATTTTTATCTGCAAACTCCAGCGTTAGTTTTTCAGGCTGCTCTTCTATATCTACTTTTAAGCTCAGCTTTGCGCTTTTCCCTTTTAACAATGTAAGTACAGGTATCGGGTACAGGTATGGCTCGCCATCTTGCGATTTCCAGCTTATTGCAAGGCTGTTGTAGCTGCGCAACAGTCGCTCATACATCTTAGTGTCTTTATGAAAATTCTCGTTCCAGTCGTTGGTGTCTTGAAACACGGTATCATTATCAGCTTCGTAATATTTACCCATTATTTTTTCAAACGGACTGTCTCCCTTTAGTCCTGTATCGCCAGTTCTTAACCAGTCAAATCCATACTCTCCATTGTATTTGGCCGCGGGTCGAAACCATACCACACATTTCGCATTAATTTCAGGCATTGCCCTGTCATACATAGCAGCATCGTTGCTATGATGGTTGCCCTCTTCGCCTTTTACATGCACGGTGCCTTTCGAGTTAAGCGTGGCAACTTCATCTGAGTGCAGCAACAACTTTTGCTGGCCGGCTACGTACATTTCCGGGCTTTCCAGTTTTATTTCGTTATTGGAATTGATAAGTGCTTTGCCTGCCTGTGTGTGAAAAAACTCTGTTATTAATTGCAGCATAACCGGAGTGTTCACCATCAATTGCTGCATAATATTAAGCGTAGCCTGGTTGCCTACATTAAACGTCATATTGCGGCCAACATTAACTTCCATATCTTCTCCGGCATCCATTATTAAATTCTTTGCAACTTTTATTTTTCCGTTGCCCTTTCCATCCAGGTAGCATGAGCTTCCTGCTGCATCTGTCATGGTAATGCTACCTTCGCCATCTGTATCATCAAATTTTATGGTACAGCCGCTACGGGTAATAATGCTTTTGATGTGGTTGTTGGCCTGGCCGCCCTGCCCGTTCTTACCATGAAAGACACTGCCGCTTACATAGGGCCTGTCGGGGTTGCCGTTTTCAAAACTTACATACACCTGCTCTCCCTTTTCAGGGATAAACACAAAGCCTCTGTGGGTGCCTACTTTATCACTTTGTCCGGCATAGCCTGCAGCTACACGCATCCAATTGCTATAGCGATTGTTTCCTTTATTGCTGTTCCACCCTATGAACTCTACTTTCACACGGCCCTGAGCATCTGCATTATCAATTACGGTTGCCAGTACTGTTTGCGGTTGGGGAGCGGTGTAGGGCACTATCGGAGGTACGGTAGCAGTAGCAGGTATGGCCTTAAAACTATTTTCATAGTCGCCACCGGCTTTATAGTGGTGCTTTACTTCTATAATGCGTGCTGTGGTGTAAGGTTTTTCTTCTCCACCTATTTTAAAGCTTAGTTCTACTGGCTTGCCCACATGAAGCGTCCAATCTATGCTGTCTCCGCTAATGGTGAACATGTTCGCGGCCGTGCCTCTTGAGCGAGCTTTACCCATTGCTTCTATCGCGCCATTGCTGGCATCCAATGTTGCAGGCAATGCCGAGGTTTCGTTTCTGTATAACGTCGAAGCTTGACCGAAGGCCTTGTTGTTGTGATAGCTAATATTGCCGTTGTCGGCTTTTGCATTTTGCATTAAAGGACTATTTGAGGAAGCCTCGTAGTCCTGCAGGTTGCTTTGCAGCGATTGCATCTCCATGCTCATGTCCATGCGGCTGCAATTCTCGCCATACACAAGTTTGGAGGATTCATAAGAAGGTAGTTGACCATACACAAGCTTTGCCCGCTGAAAGAAAAACCATTCGCCCAATTCTACCGCGTAGCGCTGCAAAAAATCATAATAGTTTTGATTGAAACAAGCGGCAAAGCTTATCTCACGCAGATAGGATGGGTTGATATCCATTTCAGATTGGGAAATGGATCGAAGCGGCCAATACATATTTTCTGCTATTTGCTTGAGCGTGGTGTCTGCAAAGGCTTCATAGTGTGGTGTGCTTTTGAGCAGGTAGTCCGGCGAATGACCGGTTAGCAGAAGCATGCCTCCATTAAATCCTTTTTGTTCCAGACGGACATTGGTGATCACGAACAATTGTTCCTGGCAATTGTCCTTCTCATTGTTCACATTGAGCAGTACGATATGAGCAGGTTTGCCCATCAGGTTTTCTGCGCCGTCCAGGTACTTGCTGGTAGGGTCCTGTATACGATCGCCAAACAAACGCATCTCAAGCTTATTGGGCTTTCCATAAACTTGCGTAATGTCTATGGATTGGATATTGTGTATTTTTTTATTGTCGATATGCACGGAACAGCCGATGCGGGCCGTATCTGTGTTTCTATTCATTTCATTTGCCTTTATGTGTAGTAAAAAATATTAAGTGTTTTTTAGCAACAACATTGGCATAGGTTATAAACAATGGAAAAAAAATGTTCTTACAATGGGTGGTAAATAATATGCACGATCGTTATACAAAAAGGTACTGCACTAATCCAAAATGCTCCAACCTCTTTTCTCTTTGACTACATTGCTTATCACTTCCTCTCGTACTACTATATTTTCCTTATGCTGGCCGATAAACTCAAGTGAATTCAATTTATTCCAGATAAGCACAACTCCTGTCAACATCTGCTGTATTGCCTTCATGAAAAAGCCCGTATCATAGTGACTGTAATTGAACTCTACTATTTCCGCGAGCCTGCTCATGAAAACCACGGGAGATATGTCACTCCATTCGTTAAAATAATTCAGCAGTTCTTCCTTGTCATTTTCCGGAAGCGTCTGCACAAACGTATGTAGCACATTTGAAAATGCGGAAATAGCCTCTACCAGATATACCGGTGGTTGCTGGTGCAAAACATTTCTGAATCCGAAATAAGCCTGGGCCATGTATGCCAATATTTTCTCACAAGCTGATTTCACATTTTGTGCAACTGGTGCTTTCTGATTTTTATAATTTATTTTTTGAACAATCTGCACAGACATATTTTGCAGCGATTCCAATTGACTGCAAACATTCTTGTAACTGGATCGCAGTTTTTCATCTGCCATTACAGATGCACATGGCGGTATAAAATCTTCATCTTTATAAAATTCAATTCCTTTTTTTCGGATACGCCCAATAACAAGGTGGTATGCCCCGAGCTGCCCCGCATTTATATCATCGGCATGCAGTAACTCCACGTTGTAAAAAGGCTGGCAAAATGGTTGGCGAATGGGTGATTCATCAGGATCGGGGTTGCCAAGCAATACCCTTTCAAAAGGATTGGCAACTATAACCACATAATATAAATCAGATGAGTTTTCGCCCTGCTGGTTACCTGATCGCTCGGCTACTACTGAAAGTGGAATAAACGCGGTAAGACCGTTACCGCCAATTGAAATTCTAACACCACCGGGCGTTATGGCCTGGCAATAACTTATTGTTACCTGCAATTGATTAGAAGCCGTCTTGTTAACTGAATATTCAGTGGCCTGCGCTCCACTTCCCTCAAGTGGCGGCAGCAATCCGAAATTGAATTTATTGATGGTTACCGAAGCCACGTCGCGCAAGTGATCTATGAGAAAATTATTGTTTCCAATGAAATGTTCTTTTGTCACTTTCATTGAGTCCGTCCAATTAACCGCATTGTATTTTTGAGGTACTATCATATGTGTAGGTAATTTTTGTTTTGAGTTTTTCTAAGTTTTCAAATTGTGTTATTGATGCCCTTCTAATTGTCTATCGATACAATCTCGTTCATCGAGTTTTTGTTTGAAACCTCTTCTTCAAGATGCGACACAACCCTTTTGGATATGATGACTGAATGCTCAGGTATTCTGTTCTCCTTAATACTTTTAGCCGGATCAATATATTGCCGTTTGTGAAAAAAAGAGCGCTTTATATAGAATATCCAATTAAACAATGTGTCGTGTTGATCTGCATATTCAACCCGGTTTTGAGGGAATTTCTCATTGTAGTCATCTATGAATTTTTTGAACCAGTTACCAAATGGCACCTCCGCAGGCGCTTTTGCGTGCACCTGGCTGCGGTCCCTGTCATTTTGCTTTCTGCCAAATTCAAGTTTTAACATCATCAGCCTGCTGAAATCCAAACCATCAAAATCCAGTTTCGGTCCTTGAGGATCATATTGCCAGACTGTGTATATTTCAAAGGGGATACTCAACCATGCAAGGGCTGTCCAGTAAAATAAAAGGGGAATGGGAAAAACTATAATAGTTGTTGCTGCTATATATCCGCTTTTGACTGCACTGCAAAGATTAAAGAACATGGCATACAAGAACCCACCCAGCAATATGCAGAGGAACAGCACCACCGACAAGAAAGTTTTTTTATATACCTGTACATCTTTTTCCAGGTAATGACTGTAAAACTGCACAAAGGCTATACCCAAACCAACGTCTATGATTTGCGTAAGGATAAAGTACCAGGGGGTAAAATCATTGCCGGTAAAACCCAGCAAGCAAGGAAGCGCCAATGCCAGGCTAAAGAGCAAAACACAAACGATTAACTTCTTATTACTTAAGGCTTCATTCTTCTTTTTAAGAAACACTGCTGCAAAGGCCAATATCATCACAAGCAAAGGCAATAGCAGGTATTGTAAAAAAAACGTCATGATCATTGCTTTCAATATTTTGTCTATAAATAAAATGAGTAACCCAACCGGGCCGCGTTTTTATCGCTGTTGTCCAGGAATGTATCGCCTTCTTTTTGTGTGACAATGTGCCAGCTTGCATTTACCTGTATGGGAGTGAAGCATTCGATAAGATAATTTACCAGTTCTTCAAAACCAGAGCCGGGCAAAACGTTTGCCGTGTAATGTTGTGGCACCGGCCCTATGGCGATCTTCCATTCAAACAACCCGTCGGTTAGTTGCCCTCCAATGCTTGTATCAATATTTAACCTGGACTTGCCAACAACAAAGCCAGGCAGTGATCTGTCTATTCTTAATGGTTCGTAATCGTCAGTTATTGTTACAGGTAATCCAGTGATGTAGGAGATGCATTTCTCCGTCCAGTCTTTGTTTCCTTTTACATGGTATAGTATTGGCAATATATAAATGAATGGTAGCGCGCAGTCTGCCGGAAGTTTTTGAATGATGGGCCATCCCTGTTTGAAAAGATTTAACAGATCTCCGTTCAGACTTTTCTTTTCATACACCAATTCCTGGTTGAGTGCCATCATTTGCAGGTACAATGATTCCTGCTCAAAAGGTTTGAAAAATTTTCTTGCGTCTTCTTCTACCTTATTCTGTTTTTTTATTTCCTCTACCACTTCATCCACCGGTGTACCCATACCTCCCAGCGTTGGCGGATGGAAAAAGTACTCGGGCAATTCTTCGTATAGGCTTTCCCGGTAACTCTCTATTACAGTGAGCAATTTATCGTGGTAATATTGTCCCGCAGTCTGCCTGACTTTATGCACGTCTTTAGTTTGCGGACGCATATTGCCTCCCAGCCGGTCAAGAATAATGAGTGATAGGTCCTCGTTTCCCTCAAACAACAATGTTGCAAACAACTCCGCTGTAACGTCGGAATCAAGTTGCTGTAATATTTGCATTCCAGAGACTTTTTTTAGTGATACTAATTGTTTACGATGATTACCCTGTAGTTCATTCCATCTATGCTTTTGGCCACTATTTTCCGGTGCAAATGATTGGCAATCTCATTCCATTCTTCTTCTTTTTGTTCCTCGTAATAATGGGGGTATATTTTTATATCCAGTGTTCTTGTATAGCCTTCTTTGGGATGCTTTGAGATAACGATACCTTTTTCAAAAATTATTTCCTTTGCTTTTCCTGCAAGCTCCAGTTTACAGAACTGGCGTATGTCATCTTTTGTAACCAATCTGTCGCGTGTACCCAATGCATAACGGTATGCGTCGAGCCGCTCGCCGCTTTGCAATTGTTGGCGGCCACCAGAGGTTTCGGTTAGCATGAGGCTTTCCTGTATCAACTCCGGATTATTATCAACCTTCAAAGGCGAGCCGGGTCTTATTTGATTAGCAAGTGTGGATTGGCTAACCCAGTATTCAACGTTGATATTGTCGTGCTGATTGTATGCTTCTGCTATTAAATAAGTAGGGGTTTGCGTAATAAACTTGTCGGCTCTGCGCACTTTATCATCCAGCATTGTTAACTGGCCTGCCAGGGCTACAATGGCATCCTGCGCAAAGCCCTGTTCTGCCGAAGAGAAGGCCGCCACTTCATCACGTGTCAATTCTATAAGATACGCAAACATGTCCTGTGCAGATCTTTCATCAAATCTTTCAACGCCTCCCTGCCGTATGGAATAACTACCTTGCTCGGCTGCCTGTGTTCTTTTAAATGGTATTTCGGTATATGTCCTATTGCTGGTATCTACTACTTTGTACACTGATAGAAACGATTCGAGAATGTCCGTTGTACGCATCGGCAAAATTCCCATGGTGGCGGCATATGTCTCGCCCAGCAATATCCTGTTAAACACGGGAAATGCATTTATCTGCACCATCATGCTTCCCAGTATTTCATAATTATAGTTTGCAGGAAAAGCTATTTCAAACCAATACAAATTCATTTTCTCAAGTTCTTCCCGTGATTGAGTATCGAGCGTATTTTTTAAGCCTGCTGGTATGCTACGGGCTCTTTGATCTTTGTGTGGGTCTATATTACTTTTAATGGTTAAAAAACTGTGGTCATAGGTGGTTTTTATTTCTTCGCACATTTTCCGCATCATATCAAAATCCTGGAATATTTCCTGCTCCAGCTTTTTTTCAACCTCGATATAAGCTAAGCCGGGTGCTGTTTTCAGCACTTCCTCCCCAAACCTGATCTTACACAGTGGCAGCAATTGATATATCCACGAATGTGTTTGAAACGAGGCGAAATCAAAATAAAAAGCAAGGTCCTTCAGCGTTTCTACTTCTTCCCCAATTTCCATTGCAACATAACAAGTGGCCCATGGCAATGAGGTTTGGGTATTATAAGCCATTTCTTTGAAACCAGTGGCCCTGTTGATTGCAAACACTCTGCTACCCATTGCCACATACTGAATGTGCGCATTAAATACCTTCAAACTATCTACAGGAGTAAATCCCACATTGGTGTGGGTATCAAGAGGGCCATCCGGCCTTGTGGACACGCGTTTAGCATAGTTAAATCTTGTTATTGAAGGCAGCACATATACACCCTCCTTCGGCACTGCCTGCAATATGCCATGTGCCGCATAAGGCATTGTGAGCAGGCTCGGTGTGAGCAGCCGCGCAATTTTATCGAGAATGCGGCCCTGTGTGTTCCTCATTTCGTTAGCGGCCCTGTACACCTCGAGGCTAAAGGCTTCCATTAATAATCTCACAAATGGATCAAGCGCCACAGGATTTTTTACGCCCCATAAATTCGCTGCGTTTTTTAAAAGGCGGTTGTTGATCGCTTCTTTACTAAACTGATTGGATATTTTCATTCTACGGATAGGTTGGTTGTTAGGTGTTGCAAATGCAACACTATTGTTTACTGAATACTATTTTATCCTGCCCACTGAAAGTTATTTTGCCACCTTGCCCACATGTGCAATAAGACGAGTCCATTAATTTACACAAACTGTTTATCGTGTTGTTTTACGCGTGGCCAATTAATCAGCCGACATCGGGCTCAAAAACAGGTGTGTGCTAAAAGAAAAGTTTTCATTGCTTTCTACAATTACTGCTTTAATAGAAATGGTCACTCGTCGTTTTATTTCGTGGTATCGTTTTAGCGGCCATTCTTTTTCCACTATTGCTGTATGCACTTCGACCTTCGTTTTTTTTATACGCTTTTCGCCATGTTCTATACATTCTTCAATGGCCTTTTTACACTCTTCCTGCCACTGTCCGTCACTAATACCATTCTCAAATTCTACTTGCCAGATGTGGTTTCCATACCCGGGGTTAAACCTGTTTTCGCCCATGCGTGTGGTAAGCAGCATGTGCAGATGCTGGGCTATGTTCTCTTTCATACTGCAGGTTTCCGCATCTTTCCCGTCCATAATGGCTCCAAGATTCATAGGTATCCGGTAGTGCATATAAAATAATTTTTAAGGTTGTGCAGTTACATTTTCGGCGATCGATTCTTTTAGTATTTCATCGTGGGCCATCAGAAAAAACGCCATCTTTTCCCTGGGCAACGTAAGCAGCTTAACAACAAACCCGTTTGCCGCTTCGAAAAAACCGTTGACTTCTTTCAGTGCGTCTATATCCATGTTTATCTTTCTGGAAATAACATCCAGCCGGATTACTGATTCTACATAAACAGTATCATTTTTTCCAGGCAATATTGTATCTCCGGATGTACTGCCACTCTTTTGTTCCTTTGCTATTGCAAAATCACTTACGGTTTCTTTGTTATAGACAACCAGCCATGTGGCACCAAATTTCTTCACATGCAACTGTGTTTCGTGGGGAAGTAATGATGCGATATCGCCGTATGTTTGCCCGTTTGTTTTAGCCAAAGCATTGTCAATACGGGGGCTCCCACAATTATATGCTGCTACTACCAGCTGCCAGTCGCCATATTTTTGGTATAGTTCCTTTAGTATTTTCGTAGCGACATAAGTGCTTTTATAAATATCTTTTCTTTCATCGGTCGTGCGATCCACTTTCAAACCATATTGCAATGCAATACCGGGCATTAGCTGCCATACACCCACAGCTCCGGCAGATGACACCGCATTGTTATTGAGAGATGACTCGATTAAGGCAAGGCATTTCATATCGGCAGGGACGTCATTTTTTTTCAAAACGAATTCCATAAACTCCACCATTTCTTTATTTTGGTGAAGCAAGGCTTGTATCGCTTCTGAATGCTTTTCTACGTATTTATTCACAAAATCGTTGTCTGATATTTTCTTCAAAAATGTTTGCGATGAAAAAGGCTTAACCATATTCTGTGCGAAATTTTTTACAGGCAACATCGCCGCAATAAATACATACAATAGTGTTTTCTTCATTTAATATCTCCATGTTATTTGATTCTGTTCATCTATATCAATCATCACATGGGATCCGTGTTGTACATCTCCGTTTATTATTTTCCGTGACAATGGGCGTCGCAGTTGTTGCCTTATTACACCTGCTATTTGTCTTGCCCCATATTTAGGAGTAAAGCCTGTGAGCGCCAACACTCGTTTGGCAGCATCAGATAGCGTCAATCTTATTGATTGTTTTTTAAGCAGGTCGTATAGGCCACGCATTTGGATATCGAATATTTTTACCGCCATTTCTTCTGTTATGGGCCCAAATGGAACGATCTCAGTAAGCCTTCCTAAAAACTCCGGGCGAAAACTCGCACTCATCCTTTCCATCAATTCGGTTGAAGCGGGGATTTCATTGTCTTCAAATTTCTTTGTAATAAAATCGCTTCCGATATTGGAGGTGAACAAAACGAGGGCGTTGCTGAAATCGCCTTCTTTTCCCAGCTTGTCGTGCATGTGCCCTTCATCCATTATTTGCAGAAAGACGTCAAATACGGATTGATGTGCCTTTTCAATTTCATCAAACAATACTACAGAGTAGGGTTGCTGTCGTATCTTGTTTACCAGCAATCCGCCTTCTTCATATCCTACATAGCCCGGAGGCGCACCGTATAACAGGGCTGCAGAATGCTCCTCTTTAAACTCAGACATATCAAAGCGGATCATTGCTTTTTCATCATTAAACAATAGCTCTGCAATTGATTTAGCTAACTCTGTTTTACCGGTACCTGTCGGCCCGAGTAAAAAGAAGGAGCCAATTGGTTGGCCGGGTTTGTTAAGCCCGCTTCTGTTTTCTATTATGGCTTCCGAAATTATTTTTAAAGCATGCTCCTGCCCTACCATCCGCCGCTTGAGATAGTTTTCCATATTGAGCAGTTTCTCTTTTTCCTGCGTTTGTATTTTGCCAATTGGTATGTTTGTTTTGGAAGCCACAACAGCGGCTATTTCCAGTTTGCCAACAACTTCTCTTTTCTCTTTTGACAGTTCTTCTAATGACGCAATTGTTTTTTCCAGGTAGTTTGTATAAGCCGTTATGCTATCTATTTGCGAAGGTTCAGCTTCATCAGTCAACATGCCATATAAAACGGGACTGAGTTTATTTTTGAGGTAACTATTGAACCCTGTAAATTCCGTCAATCGTTCTTCTTCGCTTTTAAGCGAAAGAGTTTTCATTTTATCCCATTGCACTTTTATTTCTGCGATATCTTTTTCAGATGTTTCATTCATCATGCGAATAGCCGCCATTGTTCTGTCCATAAGGTCAAGCGCTGCATCAGGAAGGCGTTTGTCTTTAATGTAACGTTTAGCAAGGCGTACACATTCGCCTATGGCTTCTTTTTCAACTTTTACACCGTGATGCTTTTCGTAATGGGGTGTTAGCAGTTCGACCATTTTTTCTGCCGTTGCTATATCCGGTTCTGTTATTTGCAACAATTCAAAGCGACGATTGAATGCTTGCTCTGGCTCTATGATTTTACGATATTCTTCCAGTGTGGTGGCACCAATAACCGTTATTTCTCCTCTTGCCAGTTCAGGCTTCAGCAAATTCCCCGCACCGCTTCCTATAGGTCCTTTTGCATCCAGCAATACGTGCATTTCGTCTATAAACAGAATCGCACGGTCAAGCTGTTTAATTTCAGTAATTATTTTTTTCAACCTGTCTTCAACTTCACCTTTGTAAGAAGCGCCTGCTACTACAGAACCGAGATCCAGCTCCAGCACTTTTGCATTTAACAAGTGACCGGGTACTTTCTCCTCTATAATTAATTGAGCAAAACCATCTACCAGTGCGGTTTTGCCCACACCGGGCTCTCCCGCTATAATTACATTGGGCTTTGTGCGACGACTCAAAATTTCGATCATTTGCCGTGTTTCCCTTTCACGACCTATAATGGGATCGAGCTTTCCGTTTTCTGCGAGAGCTGTTCTATCCTTGCAATATTTCTGCAGGTTGCTGAATGATTGCTGAATACCGTTTCTATCTTGCCCGTTGAGAAAAGCTCCTTCGTCTTCAGTGTTTAACGGCACAATGTTTATAAGCTGAAGAAAATCACTTTCCTTAACCGGAAAAGACTTGAGTTGTGGTGCTGTAAAAGCTGTATAAGGCTTTACAATGGCTGCCAATATGCATAATGACGACACATCGCTAAATCCTAATCTTAGCCTTACTTCATCTGATCCGTTCATTATTTTATCAATGCTTTCATCAGCCGAAGGCTCTTCAGGCAAATGGGTCACTTTGGGGTATTCATCAATTCGTACTTCCGCCCATTCCCTCATATAATAAATATCTTTCCCATGCGCCATCAGGAAATCCTCCAGTCCTCCTTCTTTGTGTAGTAATGCCCGCAGCAAATGCGCAGCTCCAAATTGTTCATTATAGTTTTCTTTGGCAAAAGCCTTTGCTATATGAAATACGGATTGTAATGTTTCATTTAAAAAGATAGCAGACATTATTTTATTTTTTTAAAGGGAGATATGAAATATGTTAGCCTGGTAGCAGGCTGGCACCCAGCCAGTAATAGGTCTGATTGTTATTGGTTATTTTTACATCATTATTGTTTTCGTTTTCCTGTAGCCATTTTGCTTTATCGTAGCAGCTTCTTATAAAATTCAATCCTTCCATGCGCTTAGCGTATCTTTCTTTCTTAATCATCCTAAGCGTAGTTCTGTTCCATTCAACATTGATTGTTTTATAACCCGTCATGATTTCGAGCATCCTGGCAAGTGTTGAACGCTTGATCTGCCTTCTCTTGATTGGAAGTTTTTTGCTTTTTACATATTGTTTGTAGGCCTGTTTCAGATGAGCATAAATAATGTTCTTATCCCGCAGGGAGTAGTCATCATCACCGGCAATAGCCAGTAATGAATTAACAACCTGCTCATACTCACTTTCTGAAATTAAGAGTCCAAACCCTATGTTATTTATAGAGTCTGGTTTAGCGATGCAATAGTTAACAGATGCCGGTAGATAATAAGGCCGGTTGGCAAATTGATATTTTTTCAAAAAATCTACAGGCAAATAGTCATTGCCATATTCAGGGTAAAAGCATTGAAAAGGTTTGTCGATGCGCGTGTTGCGAATACCTATGGTTGCAAAATATTTGCTGAGAGACGAGGCGATCATCTTATTGTCAACATATATTTTATCGGTAAGACTGTCGAGCCCCCTTTCTAAAAATGATGGCATCATTACGGTCCCCTTTTCAGGAAACATTATATACCCTTGTGTCATTGCATGTTTGGGATAGTCAAGATAGTAGATGCCCGAGTCTCCGGCTACTACAGAAAAGCTTTCTGATTGAAGCACATTTGCGAAATCAACCAGCTTTTCTTTTTTAAATTCTGAAATATTAGCGGCAGTTTTAGCAAGTATGTCTTTTCCCTGGATTACAAAATCATTATAAGCCGGGTTCGATATACTGTGTGTTTGAAACACAAGCATTTTCGCTTTGACATAGCTTAGCCTGGAAATTATGTCCGCCCATCCTGCTTCGGATCCATCATTGCCCGCTCCGCCAATTAGTACAACGATGTTGCTCTCATTTTCTGCGCCCTTAAATAGTTTTGCCGCATTGCTTAAACCGGAGAATACAGCTTGTGATAAATTAGCATCATTGCATTTGCTGACTTCTTTTTGCTCTTCTCCCAAAAACTTCAGCAGCTCCGTATAATCGCTAGTTAATGACATTACATTGTTCAATGTTGCGCAGCGGGCATCAAGGTTATCTTTGTAAACCACAGCTCCAAACCTGAACCAGCGGAATTTCCTTGATGCTTCAAATTTGTATTGCAGGTTTTGTAAAATAGCCATTACATTGGCTATGTATTTTCCATTTTCCATGCCTCCGTCAATCACGAATACGATATTCATTTTTGACTGATCGGAAATTATCTTTTTGTATTGGCTAAAATATAATTTATGCCCCAGTACATTCAGTACATAGTTATCATTTCTGTCCAGCACATCAACAAGTGCACCTGTGGTAATAACGGATAGGCTATCATTTTTCTCCTCCATTTTTTGAACGGGAAACATGTTCTCAACGGGAACCATTGTTCCGTTTTCTACCACGTTAACTGCAAAGAAGCTCGTGTCTTTTCGTATAAGGCCCGTGTCTTTTAAAAACATCAAGCCGCTATCTGCCGTTGCAGTGTGAAAGGCTTTGCCGGTGTTCTGATTAAAGTATAATCTTTCTCCCCAAAGCTTTATAAAATCTTTACTTATCCATCCAATGACTACGTCTTTTGCGTTATCGTTGTTGAACTGGGGAGCCTTGCCTATAAGATATTCACGACCATCTAAGGACTGCTTATAAACATAAACGATGTCTTCGGGCGCACACTTGCCTATTGAATCCTTTAAAGAAGGTCCACTGTACAACCAAACAGAATCTCCGGATGTCATGTTTGGCAATTGCGTAAATACCGTCCTATTTTTGAACGCAACTAATGCCTTTACATAAAATTTAGTACCTGCATCTTTTACAGATGTATTCCACAGGAGCAAATTATTCTTATGTATCCAGCCAAGATACTCGATAGATTTAGGGTCAATGTTCCTGCTCTTTGGGTCCTTGATCAAATCAGGTTTATGTTTAACCAGTTCCAGAAAATCACCTTCTGTACCGATGACATAACAAGCATCCATTAACCCTAGCTTCTTTAGCTGTAGCTCACCTCCTGCTCTTTTATAAGTGGGATTGTTGTTTTTACTGGAGTATACTACCCAGTTTTCCCTAACATCTGCAAAACCGTTTTGCAAGGGAATCTTTTCATCGTCTACTACATATGCACCTGCTCGCGGTGCTTTTTCAACTTTTACTTTTTTCTTAAAAAGACCTGCAAATTGTGCATGTACGGACAAATTCAAACCAGGCATGGTACATAACAGCAGAATATATAAAGATGTCAAATTTCCTTTCTTCATGTTCATTATTTCAATCTTTTATTAAGCAGCGATTGCCCTGGTTAGGGATTCCGGGTTTGCATAACATCAACCTGCTTCATGCAGTCTCCGTTCTCAGCGGGAGAAAGCTTTACGCTTTGAATGAGCACATTTTTATCAAACTGTAATCCAAGACAATAGCTGTTAAAGTCATTTGCTTTTTGATTGTTTATTTTGATCACCGTTTTTTCATTATTGCACAAATACTTTTTAAGCAAATAGTAATAATGTGTGTTGAAACTTTTGCCGTCCGCTATTTGCTGCAGATGTATTTTAAAATCATCCTCCATCTTCTTGTACATGCCATCTATGCTGAGCATACTATCTTCTGAAGCATGGTACGAGGGAACAATTGTTATTTTATGCGTAACCGGATACTCGCTATTGTCAGTGTATAATGCCACGGTGTATGTGCCGGGCTGTTTGTAATAGTATTGAACAAATGGTTCTCTTGAGTCTATATAATTCGACTCGCCAAGGCGCCACCGGTATTGTGATGCGCCATGAGCGGATGCCCTGAATGTAATATTCTCAAATTGCATGGCTATGTCCGGCGCTTCAATCACGGGTACCGAATCTTTTAATGGAACTACTTTGGCCGTATCATTTATTGTTATGAGAAAAGTGTCAATATACCTGTCATTAATGATCAGTTGCACTGTGTAGTTACCCGGCTGCGTATAATGATGGTATCCCTCAGCAGAAAATGCAATATTGCCATCGCCAAACAGCCACCGGTGTTGTTTGGCGAAGGTTGACGAGTCTTTAAAATAGATGATGTCTTTTGTGGTGGCAGTTGAAGGCGTTAACCGTGCAGTTATATCGCTGGAAGAAGGCAACATCTTCTTCATACCAAGGATCGCCAGCACAATTAGCCCTATTACAATAACTGTAAAAAGTAATACTTTGTAAATGTTTCTACTCCAGTACATATTCCCGATTCGTTTTATTGCTCTTTTCTTGCTGCCTGCGCGGCATTTATTTGGTTGAGCAGCGTTTCCGCATTTTTGTATCCTATTTCACATTGATCAAGCTGGCCCTGAAAAAGGTTTATATTTTCCTGTTTCTTTTTTAGCACCAGCATATCTTCAAAATAAAGCTTAAGAAAAAGAGCCATTTGCTTAAAGGCAATACAGCGCGGGTCATGCACCTCTTTTTCATAATAGAAGCTATTCAGCAGGTTGATCTGTCCTTTAATGTCGGATTCAACAATAGTATTACCCGGCGTATTTTTCAAAAGCTGTATGGCAGCAAATGTTGAGTCGTATAAAGGCAATGCGCTTTTTAATTTACGCGCATAATCGTCCTCTTGTTTCAGGTAAGCTACTTCCTGTTCGGAGATTGTTTTGAACGGATTATCACTATTTTTAAAAATGATAACAGTTAACATTGTACAGGAAACTACAAACAGAATAGCAAGATAGGCAAGGTATTGCCGGCGCTCCGACCGGTTTAGCGTCACCTTTTTTTCGTCATCCATATAAATAAATAGCTGTTAATTAGATAATGCCCGTTGCTGGCGGGAAAGCGCAGTTCGGATATCCGTGTTTTTTGACATGCAGTTGAAAAGCTCCGTTTTAACAGACCTCTCCTTTTCTGCTACTTTTATTATAGTATCCTTTGTCAGGGCCAAAGTATTAAGATCATCAAGGATCGAGTTATAGGCAGGAAACTTCTGTGAGCTGTCCGCATTTATAAAGGAAAGTGTATTGGCCCTGGTTTCGGATATTATCTTTTCCAAAAAAAGATAATTGTCTACTTTTCCTGCATCAAGGTTTTGCATGTAAGCATATAATGAATCAACTTTTTCCTGTACCGTTAACTGGGTGTTGATTATTTTTCTATGCTCCTGTAGTTTGCTAATGTAAGCCGCCTTTTGTTCAAAAGAGGCCCATACAAAACTGTACATGGCAGCGGTGGTTACTGCCATCAAAACTAAAAACGAACACCAAAAATAAAACGTCTTGGTACGTATCTCCTTTCTGTTATATGCTTCCATACGATTAGAATCTTAAATGACAGGCAGCGTATGGAATAGGCTAATGGAACTGAACTGGTGAAGTAGGTGTCTTAGATACTAATAGTGGTTTGCAGGATATAACCTGCTATACGAAAGAATGTAACTCTAATATATAGTTGCAATTTATAAAAAATACAAATCCAAAGAATAACAAAAAATAAAAAACTCAAGACATTCCAAAAGAAAACTCTCGCTACAAAATAATTGTTGGTGAATATGGACACGGAAACAGAGCTACTGTCAGCATATTTGTAAACTGTAAATAACCGAAACAATAGATACGCCATTCGACATGTTCCGCATGACATGTCGGGTAAAAGATAACAAGGGATTTTTAAACCCCTAAATCAACCGCTATAGTTCGAGATGCCCTGCGGAACATCTCGAATAGTGCTGACTTTTTTATAGACTGTGTAAATAAAAAAGTCCGTCGAGAATTGCTCATCGGACTGTTACTTTTAATTTCTTGCTCCGCTTAATTCAAATAAAAAAGCCAGCAAAATTGCTGGCCTTGTTATTTTTTCCATCGTCTTGGCAGGACAATTTTCGAACCGCTTTTTTGATGATTTGGAAAAGATAGCGAGAATTTTAACAGCTTAGCTTTTCCAAATTATCCATTATTGTATCGCATTCATCACGAACACCTCTACTACTTTCGCAGGAATAGTCAAGCTGGTAGTACGGCTATATCGGGCAATATTAATGCCATAAAACACGCCGTCTGTGCCATACAAAGGACCGCCACAATCTGCAGGAGCTAAATTCCCATCATGAAGAAATACTTTTTCAAAATTATCTATTCTTTGACTTCTACCTTCAGGGAAATGGTCTTTAACACTATTTTGCGGTACATAATAACGTTTCAGAGGGAGCTCTTTTGTATAAATATTCCCCGTGCTTTTTTTATACTGAACTGATACTGTCTGGTTATAATCATATTTAGATAGCTCACTGGTGATGTCTTTCAGTTTCAGTATCGGTTTGTTATTGATGCTCATCAATAAGTCATGGGAAGCAATACCGTCCCTTGCTCTTGTGGTGTCTCTTGTCTTTTCCTTTGCTACTTCAGAATATACCTCAGATGCTACCATCAGATGATCATCGGTACGGGCCAATGCTTTAAATCCTAAATAATAGTCAGGCAATTTTGGGATTGACAGAAATCCATTACTAATAACACTCACGATACCATCGCTTTGTGGCTTTGGAGAAATTAAAAAGTTACCATAATCTTTGAATGTAACTGTATCTGCTCTCTTTTGAAGATTAACACCATCTGATATTTCCTGAGAAATTTCCAATAAAGCCAGGTCCGTATTTTCATCGCGACGAACCACTTTGGCACTCAAGAATTGACCTGAAGGCAATTCAACCATTGGGTATTGACCAATCATAGAGTTCTTGGTAACAAGAAAACTCTTGCCGGTTATTTTTGATACAGGAGCTATTTCTTTCAGGTTAATCAATGTCCCATTGATAACAAGCGCAGGAGAAACTGAATCCTTTACTGCAAATACCGTTTTTTGAAATGCTGCATCTTGTGTTTTAAAACCCGCAATCATATTGTTCAGTCCTGGAACAGGGTTCAATGCTGCACTTTTTTTACCTGACTCAAATGTATCTTCATCCAGAAATGCCAAATGCTTTTGAGGTACTTGCAATGTCGTCCAGTACTTCCTGAAAACATCTATGGGCGCATCAAAATTCTCGCCAATTGCGTTGGTGATTTTGCTATGAATACCAATCACACGCCCCTCCAAATCGAACGTAGGTCCACCCGAGTCTCCGGGTTCCATCAAACAGGTTGTTTGAAGGTCTTGTGTTTCTCTTTCCTTTGGATCAACCACATATCCAAACCTGATAGAAGGTTGACTATGCTCTAAAGATCCCGGATAGGCGATACTGATACAAGGAACTCCCTTTTCGAGTAAAGAAGACCATCCCATTTTCGCAACAGGCCATTTCCCTTTATCGGTAATTAAAATCATGGCTGCATCCGCAAAAGGAATAGAACCTAAGCCCTTCCCCTTAACTCGACGCCCATCCGGAAAAGTTATCAAAAAAATTTCGCCCGGATTAACAGCATGCTCAGCGCTAAGAATAATCCCTTTGGCATCCACCACTACTCCGGTAAAATTGCCTCCTATTACCTGCATATCAGCATTACAATTATTAATACACACCGTTGCTGCATAGGCACCTTTAATAGCTTGCTTCACCTCTTTCTGCAATACTTCATTGGTTTGAGCATGCATCACTCCCAAAACAGGCACAAAAGCCATCAATAAAAATATCTTCTTCATAAAACTTACTAGATAACAATCAATACGTTTTTCTAACTTATAATGTCTCCTGCTTACTTCTTCAACTCATCAAGTAATAACGTTTTTAATGCATCAGCGCGTGAAGGACGAGGCGCGTCAGTTGTGACTACGTTTCCATTTTTATCAAAAACCATAAAACGCGGAATAGCCTCAACAGAGTAATCAGCTGCTATTTTAGATTTCATTCCTCCTGCTATTAGCTGAACGCCCTCCAAACCTTTTTCTTTAATCTTATCTAACCATTTTTGTTTATCGCTAAACTCATCCATTGATACACCAACGAAGGCAATATTTTCTCCTTCAAGTTCTTTTTCAAGTCTTTTCAGAGAGGGAATTTCCATCAAACATGGACCGCACCAGGTAGCCCACATATCCAACAATACAACCTTACCTCTAAAATCTTTTAGAGATACCATTTTACCTGTCTGATCAGGATAAGTAAAGCTAAATGCCGGCTTTAAAGGTGATTTATCAGCGCTATATATTTTAATGCCTAATTTATTTGTTACTGACTGATGGTATGGTGATTGAAAATATTGTCCATATTTATCCATGAATGCAACAAACTCTGCATAAGTTTTCATACTCCGTTGCACACGTGCATCAGACAAAATATAAGCGCCTTTTACATCATTGTCATTAAAAACTGCAACGCTTTCATCCAGCGTTACGCGACCGGATATTGCATAGTCTGCATATAATCTGATGTACCTTCCTCCAGTTATCATTTTTAGTACATGATTATTGTTGAATTTATTTTGGTCAACGATGGTCCTGTAATAGGGAGGCTGTTGTTCCTTCGTAGGAAATACACCTGCTCTTGGCACACGAAGAAAAGTCAACGCACAAAGGTCCAGATCGTAAGTAACTACATCCTTCATCAACGCATTGAATGCAGTATCAGGCGTATTAATTGTTTTTTTAAATGCAGCTATTTGACTGGCCACTTTGGTCAGTGCGGGAAAGAAAACTTCGTGACTCTCCACAGAATGGAGTGCCAGATGGTGTATAGAATCTGTTATCCCCAACCATTTGGACACTACTGCATTTTCAGCAGTTTGTTTTCCTATAAATGTCATTACTCTACCTTCTATCTCAACTGTAGCCTTGTCACCTTTTTTAATGTACACAGGATTGCAGTCTCTTGTAACATCTTTCCAACCCAACGCGTAGAATCCTTCCTGTGAAGGAGTAAACAAAAAGCCGAAGGAACCATCTTCTGCAAGAACAGCATTAGCTATTGCTTCCAATTCTCCATCATGCACTGTAAAAAGACTAATCTCTTTATCTGCAAATCGTGTTGGTTTTACAATGCCTCTGATCTCTGCCATTTGAGCCATGCTACAAAGGCTTAGCAATAGCCCTACGAAAAAAGACAATAACTTGCTCATCTCTATTTGTATGAATCGTTTTATAAAAACCAGTGGCAATCTTTTATTGGATTGCCACGGTTAATTTTCTAATTATTTGATACTGGTTTTTGCGTATCCGTTGCTACTGGTTTTTGCGCATCCGCTGATGCTGGTTTTTGCGCATCCGTTGATGCTGGTTTTTGCGCACCCATTGATGCTGGCATTTTAAAACCTGGAGGTAAGCCTGGTTTTTGCACAAATGGTGATCCTGTTTTTCCATCAAGAGTGTTGAGTAATAATGCTTTTAGAGCCGGATCACTCGGACGTGGTGCTTTAAGGTTTACAATTCTTCCATCGCGGTCAAAAACCATAAAACGTGGTATTGTCGGCATAGTATACACTTGATCAAGCGATCTTCCTCCGGCGTTACCTGCAAACAGTTGAACACCGCCCATATTCATTTTATTTACAAACTCCACCCATTTGTCTTTATCCGCATCCTTATCAATAGAGATACTCACAAATGTGATATCTTTGTCATGTAGTTCTTCTTCCAGTTTTTGCATGAATGGTATTTCTTGCTTACATGGACCACACCAGGTTGCCCATACATCTATCAAAACAACTTTGCCTTTTAAATCCTTCATGGTAACCATTTTGCCATCTTTGTCAACAAAATTGAAATCCCATGCCGCTCCACCTGGCGAGCCATGGTACATTTTTTTACCTACCGCATCTATTTTTTGCTGAAGGCCTGGCGTTTGGAAGTACTGATTATACTCTTTTACGAACTTCGTATAATCGCTATAGTCTCTGAAAAAAGGCGGTGCTGACTCAATCAGATACGCACCCTTTTGCGCATCTGTGGTAAAGTATTCCAATTTTTCCTTTAGAGTGCTTTTAGGCTTACCGGTATTTATAGAATACGATCTCATGAACTTCATACCGTTGGGCATTGATAATATATCATCATCAGGAAATTTATTTTTTTGCTCTATCGTGCTGTAATAAGGCATCCATTCTGCCTCTGTTGGGTGTACTTTACGTGGGGTACGAAGAAAATTCAGCGCGTAATAGTCCATGTCGTAAAGTGCTATAGAGTTCATCAAATGATTAAAAGTAGCATTCTTTGTTTTGATCGTTTTTTTAAATGCATCAACTTGAGAAAGTACTTTTTCAAAATCAGGGAAGAAATCTTTATAGGTACTTATTGGACCGTCCATGAAGTAGATTGCTTTCATCTTTATACCCTGGGTCAAGTTTACCCAAGAGGAATATACCGTATTTTCAGGAGTTTGAGTTCCCACAAATTTCATCCATTTACCATCGGTAGCTATTGAAGCTTTATCTCCTTTCTTCAAATATAATGGCCATTGTGCTAAGCCCAACTTGTCATAGCCTACTACAAAAAAACCTTCGTTTTCCGGTTCAAAAAGAAAACCGAAAGCACCTGTACTTGAGATTTGGGAAGTAGCCATTAGCTCTATCCCACCATCCACAATTTTGAATAAAGAAATATCTTTTTGGGTTGTATTTTTTGCCACCCCTCGAATTTCGCTCAATTGTGCAAAGGCTGTCGTGGACAAGAACAGCGCTGCCATAATCATAATTTTTTTCATTGCTAGCTACGTTAATTTTTATTGATTTTTATTGATTAATTCTGTCAAATATGTCTTCAACAACGGATTAGATGGACGCATGCCACATTTGGCGTTTATCATTTTACCGTCTTTATCTATCACCACAAAAGGGGGGATACCACCCACTACTATTTGTTTGTGAAAAGGATCATTTCTCAATCCTGCACTCATTCTTTATTGTTCACCTTTCAGGTTAGTTTTCTGTATAATTTTTTTCCAATCTTCCACCTTGTCATCTCCGGAGATACTGACAAAGGCAATGTTTCGTAGAATTATTAATTATAATTGAAGAAGAAACAGCCTGAAACTAATAACCCCTTTCCGCCTGTTTCGTGTTACTATCTTTCTCTGTAGTCCATGCTCACTACTCTTCCAAAGCCGGAATAAGTGGTAGCCAATGTAAGACTACCTGTAATCAACGCAGGCTCAGAAAAGCATTCAATTTTACCGTTTGCTCCTTCCGGCTTAGCAGGGTCATAACTACATACCATTAAGTATTTATCGGTATATTTAAGAGAATTGGCATATTGATGAACCATCAGATTAGTTATCACTTCGCCTGTGCCGCTTTTATCCACTACCAGTTTAACAGCAGGAGTTCCTGATACACCTGCAGAACCACCCGTCCAGGTAATTTGATATACTTTGCTTCCTGCAGCATAATAAAAGGCCCCATTCACTATACTTGCAGCAAAACAAGAAGCTTTATCAATATCTGTAGCTATTGATGTAATATCTTTATATACCTTTTGGGTAGTAGCATAATTGAGCGCATCAATTACCGCATAATAATAAGTTGGAGTTGTTGGATTTTTTAGAACAATATTTATATACTTAGCAGTTGGGGTTGCAACGGCACCATATCCCATATAAATCATATCCATCCCTGTATTTGTATAACTAAACAGCCTATTCGCAACAGTTGCAACATCTTTCAATGGAACAAGAACAGAACTAGCGGTGCTACCAAGTTTCCCCTCTACGAATCTCCTGTTATCGGTATCGTAAAACAAAAAACCATTAGAACCGGTGCCTTCAGCAAAGCCGGTTATCGGTGCTACTGAATAACGTTTTTTGGCCCCTGCGGCTGTATCAAAATTCATTATTTCGCCAAATCTTATTTGACCGGTGTAGTCAAAATAACGAACGTCCATATTGTTGGAAATTGAGATGGCATTACTAGTCCCGCTGAAAGCCCTTTTAACCCCCAGTAAATAAAGGTCAGATGGAACAGAAGATCCGAATATCTCGTTTTTTGCACTATAAACAGGATTCCATCCATATGTTTCAGGATTCACCCTTTCTGTACTTTGATCCGTTCCTACATAAATTTCATAACCAAATGGGATGCCATATACCGGTGTTGTCACTGTTTGCGGATATGCCTGATAACAGTAAACTAACTTAGGCTTACCTGCTAAATGCAGATCAGAATGAACAGAATCAAGCAGGTTGTTTACTACCCCAAATGTTCCATCTGATTGCTTGTAAAGCATATCTAACCGGGCACTTCCATTAACGCTGGTCATCAACATCCAGCCCTCGCGGTAGGGAGTAGCCTGTATGATTAAGCCAAAAGTGACATAAGACATAATCCCTGTATGCTTATCGGTTACTTTGTAATAACAGCTGTATGTAGCAGGAGGCAAGGAGAACGCTTTATTCAAATTTTTAGTAGTATCCAATACAGTAGGAGTACTCGATCCCGATATACTATAATAGGCCCATTCATATCTATAACGGCTCCCATCGCCTGATGTATCTTGAGTAAAACTAACAACCGGATTAATTTTCAACACACCACCTAAAGAAGCAACAACAGTATCGATTTTAGCAATTTTTATCTGATTCACATCGTGATATGCATAATTCCCTATATCCTTTTTGCAAGAAATTATAGAGAGTAGCAATATTGCGACTATCCCAGATATATATAGTTTGTACATATTTTCCATTTTTTAATAATAGATAGTAAGTGATCAGTTTACTGAATAAAGGTGCCCATTTTCATTGGCATTGGCACCGTTGCCGGTGGTATAATTTCATCATACACTGTGTCTTTAGCTAGTGCCCTTTGGTCTAAATAACGCTTTACAGCAGTGGCATAAGCTTTTGCATCTCCAGGACTTATACCTATAGGATCTGTACCCCACCATACCGGACTTAGCCCCACATAGTCACATATAAAAAACATTTTTGTTGGTGTAAATACCCCAAAGTTTGCTGAAGGCACTGTTGCTGTTCCACCCCAGGATTGAGGTTTAGTAACTGCTGCACTGATCGTGATTTTCAGTTTAACCGTATTAGCAGTGTAGTACGGAGATCTGCTAGAAGTATGGGAGTTCAATAACGTATCGAAATTTTCATTAGGCAGCAAGTCAAGAAAAAGTTTATACACCTTCGTACCATTTCTGTCCATGTCCGGTGTACGATGCAATACAAGTCTGACGGTATCGTAAATAGCATTTTTCTTGATGGTAAGTATCGATGGAAGATCATAATGGCTACCGGCAATAGCGGTTGACGCAGTATCAGCTACCATTTTATATTCCCTGTCATGGTCCATAGGGATTCCGGTAATTGCAACAGGAATTTTGAGTATCGTGTCGTTTGATTCCGAGTAACCGAAAGTTACAAGCGCTGTGTCCGTCAGAGCCAAGCGAATTCCTGCATTATAGAAATAGACATCTGCATTTTTATTATCAAATGTCATTAAGCCTTTTTTGCATGATGTCACCAATAGTATTGATGACAATACAAGCAATTTGTATATTATTTTTTTCACGTATAATTAATTTATTTGGCGATTAGTAATTTCACTTTGAGGAAGCGGAACAACATAATTAGCGGCGGGTATTGTAATATTCCCTGTTCCACTACCACTAGGTATAGATGTCACGTTATTTCTTTTGTAGTAGTAGAATAATTGTCCCTCGCCAAAAAAATCTTTTTGATATTCCTTCTGTATTTCCGTTTGTAATGTTGTGGCTGTCAATGTACCGGAGTAAGGTAGATTTCTTTGTACACGAACAGAATCCAGATAACCTGTCGCTTGTGTTAAGTCGGGTTCACATTCAGCTGCGATATAAAACATCTCACTCTTTTTCAGTAGAGGAATAGTATTTGGATACAGCCCTTTAAATCCCGATTTGTAATTACAAAAAGTAAGATATGGATGGGTACCGGTTTGCCAGGACTGAGAGTTCGCACCCCTGAAGTCATTGGTACCAATGGTAGAATTCTCATATACGGCCTTCAAACTGATATCGCTTGGAGCCAGAATATTGTTTTCATCAAGATCCGTTATAAAGAACGTTTGAAAACTTTTTGTCAAATTGATTGCACTTACACCCATAATCATTTCAGCAGAGAAATTATTTTTGTTACTGACATACCATGGGAACTTAGTACTACTACCTATAATAACCTTAGCTGCAGCTAAGGCCGCAGGTTTATCGCCTCTATACATGTTTACTCTGGCTTGTAAAGCTTTTACGGCAAAGTAGTTAAACCTGTAGTTGCGATTCTGCATAAAATCGCTGGTATTAATATTATACATCACGCCATTGGTGATGACAGGGTCTTGAGACAACAATCCTTCAGCCTTATTCAAGTCAGTTAGAATACTGTCCATCACCTGATTAGCCGGAAGCAAAGGGTTTATCTGCACATTGGGATGCGTATAATAAGGGATAGATAGGGCTACGGAGTCAACATAATTATACCTTGGTCCAAAGAGACGCAGCATATCGAAATGCAGCATCGCACGCATTGCTATAGCTTCACCTCTGCAAATAGAATCCATTTGAGGCGTCAGCACTCCTGGATTGGCATCAAGATTAGTAATAAACGTATTAGCACCAAAAATGGTTCTATAGGCTGCAGCCCAAATAGCGCCCATGACTCCGCTCACTGTTGCATCAGCGTAGGTATAATTAGCAAGCGTGTAATAAATGTGCATACTATTACCATAGATATTATAGCGTTGTGCCAAAATATCCGGAACTTTCAATGTAAGCGTTTCTCCATACAATGCTCCATCCTTGTCGCCTAGAATCATGTACAATCCATTCAATGCCGTATAGACGTTTTTGGGTGTGCTATATATCTGTGGTTCCAGTAATTTATCTTGCGGCTGTACATCTAAGAATTTATTACAGGAAGACATACAAGTGAGAATCAACAAACCCAAAAATATTTTATTATAATGTTTTTTCATTGTATTTATAATTTAGGTTTAGATTTAGAATGATGCCCTTAGGCTAAAGGAAATAGCACGGGCAAATGGGTAATCTGTTCCTCTTTCGAATTTGATGGTTGATATGCGAAAAATATCATTACCATAAGCTGAAAATACCAAGCTACTCATACCTAATTTTTTCAGCCACGGCTGTTGTCGGAATGTATAGTTCACACTAATAGATTCACAGGATAATGTATTTTCTTCCTGAATAAACCGGGAAGACATCTGAGTGACATCTGTCAGAGAAATCGCTTTAAATTGAGCAACATCTCCCGGCTTTTGCCAACGATCATATAAGGCGCGCTTGTCCTGATTCAATGCAGTTGCCTGATAAGAAATATTTTCAACTTTATTAAACAATGCATCATTAAATACGTCTGCCTTTATGCGATAGCGCATGATGATAGACAATGAAAGATTTTTATATACAGCAGTATTGCTAATTACACCTTCTGCAAAAGGATTTGCATTTCCCATTACACCAATGTATCCCTGGTTGTATTCAAACGTATGCGTCCCATCAGCTTTTTCAAACACTTCGCGTCCTGTTGCCGGATCAATACCTAACGATTTAACTGTCCATATAGCATCCGGACTATATCCATCCTTAAAGCGTGTTAAAGTATTTGAATATTTACTATTTAAGGCATCTAACGAGTGGTTGAATCCGAAATATTTATTGCTGACATTACTACCCATTAGTGAGATAGTCCATGATTTGCGATTTTTTCGATCACTTATGATCTCGTAAGCCACCCTCCATTCAAAGCCAAGACCATTCATTCCTCCCAAATTTTGTTGATAAATGCTAACACCTGTGGAAGGAGGGCGATTAGTGGAAACTATTAGATTAGTTGTCTTCTTGGTATAGGCCTGTAAATATCCTGACAAACGGTTATTAAATAATCCGAAATCAAGACCATTACTCCATTGAGTTGTTGATTGAGGTAGCAAATCGGGGTTACCAAGTTGATTAATAGTCGATCCGAGCCCAAACTGATTACTGTAACCATAATATTTATATACCGACGTGGAAAGAGCAGATCCAAAATTCTGATTACCGGTTATTCCGACATTGGAAAAGAGTTTTAACTTATTGAGCCATTTGGCACCTGACAAAAATTTCTCTCTATTGACATTCCAACCGATACCTACAGCCCAAAATCCTGAAAATTGATTTTTCTTACCAAAAACAGTTGAGCCGTCTGTTCGATAAGAAGCATCAATAAAGTAACGTCCATCATATGCATAGTTCAATGCCGAAAGCGCATTAACAGTTCTGTATGTAGTAGTAGAACCGGAAGGTTGAGTTAGATCATAACTGCTTGCAAATGTCAAAACGGGATTTGATCCTGAGGGGAAGCCGATTGCCGTAAAAGAATTATTTGCACCATAATTAGACCTGACTTCACCTCTGACATTGGCTGTTATCGAATGTTTGCGTGCAAATATTTTTCCATACGACAACATGCCATTGACTGTATAAGAGGAGCTTTTTGATCGCGATGAAGTGTATGATCCCTTCTGAGTGACCGGAGTATTAATGTACTTTGTATTATCAGGAGATGTAAAAATATCTCCATCCGACGAACCGGTCACATATTGAAGTCCTCCATTAAACCGAAGACCTGGCACAATTTCATAAATTACACTCAAATTATTTGCAATTGATGAATTTGATGTTGCGTTTTTATATGGGAGTGACGCATTATACAGAGGATTAGTAACATTGATGTAAGTAGGAGCCCCGGAATCATCAAACATCACGGTGTTATCCAACCATTGATTTGTATAATTTTTCTTATAATAAGGATTTGCTGATGCATAATCAGAAAAAGATCCATAAGGACTTTGATTATTACTTGTGTTCATGTAACTGAAGTTATTGCTAACATTCAATTTACCTTTTCTATATCCAAGTGTCACGTTACCACCATACGTATTACGATTTGAGCCTTTCATTACACCGGGCTGTGATCTGTAGTTGACCCCAAGACCATAAGTAACAGACTGGTCGCCTCCGGATATATTAAGAGAAGTACCACTTGTTATCGCGGTTCTCACCGGCTCATTAAGCCAATATGTATTTACTCCACTTGTGACATCAACTAACCGTTTGTTATACACCTGATCTAATTGCAATTGCCCAGCCTGATTATTGCTGGTATATCTGCCTGACAATTTTTCAAATTGTAATTTTTCTTGAGCATTCATCAGGTTATATACGGTCAAATCAGGGTTTTCCACTCTTATATCCTGAGAAATACCCAATCTCAATTTTCCCTCTTTAGGTCTGATCGTTTCAACAACTACTACTCCATTTGCAGCCTTGGCTCCATACAATGCTGTCGAAGCTGCATCTTTTAATATTGTAACTGAGGCTACGCGTTCCATATCAAGATCCACAATATTGGAAAGAGGAGCTTCAAAACCGTCTAATATAAATAAAGGAAGATTGGGATTTGTAGAATATCCAGACAATTCTGCAATACTCGATTTACCACGAATTTCAATATTAGGCATTGAGTTCGGGTCAGCCCCTAACTTATTATTAGCAACAATAACAAATGAGGGATCCAAAGATTTCAAACTCTCAAGAAGATTCTTATTACCTACTCGTTTCAGCTCTTCACCTGTAACGGTAGTTGAAGCACCGGTAAAAGTTTCTTTTCTACGGGTAAACATACCGGTAGACACAACCGCTTCGTTCAGCGCTTGTGTTTTAGCATGAAGTTTAATGGTAACAAAGTCAACATCATTAACTTCAACTTCTTTTGTAATAAAGCCAATACAACTTACCACTAACGTAGAAGGAATTTTTCTTAGCGCTACCTGAAAATTACCTTCCTTATCAGTAAATGTGCCTGCATTGCCTGATTTTACCAACACAGTTGCCCGAACTAAAGGCTTATCATTTTCATCCACTACTTTACCTTTTACTGTGGTATAGGCAAAGTCATACACGGGTTGCGATAATATTACATTATTGGGCTTTGGGGAGAGTACAATAAATTTTTCACTGATGTTGAAGTTTAGGGGCTGGTTCTTCAAAACCTTTTCCAGCAAGGATTGCAGTTCACAATTCTTTACATCAATACTGATAGTTCCCGCTTTTGCAAGCTGGCTTTTCTCGTAGATGAAGCTGTAACCTGTTTGCTTTTCCACCTCATCAAGCACTTTAATGAGTGGAGCGTTACGCATGTTAAGCGTAACATTTTGCGAAAAAGTTTTTGCGCTTGCCTGTACGGCAAACGCTAGCAAAAGAAAAATCGTTATTCTCATTGTTAACCAAGTTTGAGATAGTAACTGGTTAGTTTTTTGCAAATGGCAAAGTAAGCCTTTGCAAAAAGCAGTTAATTGCATAGCTTTGATGTGTTTTGGGTGATGAAATAGCTAGTCTTTACGCTTAACGATTATTTATGAACTCATCCATTATATCGCCGAAAGTGGTACGAACACTTTCGGTTTCTTTTTTGGAGGAAGTTCCAGCAGTTTTGTTTACTTTTTTAGTTTCTCCATGTAGTTAGTTTTTTGGTTATCAACTGCATATTGTTTAATGATTTTTATATTATGGATTGGTGGCAATAATTCTCTTCCCTTCAACTACAAACTTCACCTGTTTGGTAAGCTCAAGCAATTTCAATATCTCTGATAAACCTACACTTCTGGGAATCTTAGCTACAAAAACACCATGTATATCATCTTTATATTCTATTGTCAGATCGTACCATCTTGCAAGTTGTCGCATTATTGTTTTGATATCCGTTCCTTCAAATACAAACATGCCGTCCTTCCATGCCATAGTTTCTTCCAGGTTTGGTTGAATTGCTATTTTTAGTTTGCCACCTGCATCTACCTGAGCCTGCTGTCCGGGACGCAACCTTAATTCCTGTTCCTGCTGCTTTACCTGTACTGCGCCTTCAAGTAATGTTGTTCTCACTTCGCCTTCATTATCATACGCATTGATATTAAAATGCGTGCCCAATACATTAACAATGGACTGTTTCACCTTTACACTGAAAGGCTTGCCAACGTTGGCAGCAACTTCAAAGTATACCTGGCCAGTAACTTCCACTACACGCTCTTTACCGGTAAACGCAGTTGGAAAATAAATACTGGACATGGCATCCAGCCATACTTTGGTACCATCTGCAAGTGTGAGTTTGTATTGGCCTCCCGCAGGTGTAATTACTTTATTGTATTTAATATCTTCAGTTGCTGTTTTGGCAATATATGCCAACTCGCTGCCATGCTTCATTATTTTCACTCCGCTATCCGATGGCAATTGCCTATCCCCTTTTTCATCCAGCCCAACAATGGCTCCATTGGCGAGTTGCAATATGGCTTTGCTACTTCCAGGTAAGATATCTTGTTTCGCACTTGTATCCTTTGCTAATACTACAGTTTCGCCTTTATTTTTATTCAATAGAAAATAGGCTCCTGTAGCAACTGCCAACAACATGGCAGCCGCAGCCGTCCATTTCCTGGCGCCATACATCGTTTTTACCTTAGGCACAGGCAATGCTTTTTCAGCTTCCATTTCAACAGGCATTCTTCTTTGAAGGCCTTTAATAAAATCATCTGTTGACAGCGGCAAATCAATTTCTCCATACGTGTTTTCCGTAAACGTTTTTTTCAGCTCATCGCTAAGCAATGATTCGTATTCAGGCTGGTGAATCATCACCTGAAGTTGCTGATACTCCTGCGGTGTTATCTCTCCGCTGATATAACGGGCAAATAATTCCAGGAAAAGTTCTTTGTGCGTCATAGATCAGGTTTTAAACAGGGCCTTGTGCTAACCACAAAAGGCCGCCATATATAAAGACGCAGCATTTATTTGAAGTGACAGGTGGTTTGGAAAAAATATTTTAAAGGATAGAATATGGATCGGGAAAACCGGGAATTAATGAAATCACCCTTTATTTAAACGCAATAGCAAAATGAGGCCCACTAAAAGGTGATTGGTATTGTGTTGATGAATGTAGATGCGCAGTGAGTTTAATGCAAGCGCCATATGAAAACGTACGGTTCGCTTGGTTATCTGCATAGATTCAGCAATCTGATCGTAACTCAATCCTTCCATTTTACCCAATTTGAAAACTTGTTGCTGTTGAGGAGATAAGGCATCCACCCCTTTAAGAATGAGGCTGTGCAGTTCTTTCATTTCCATCTGTTGATCAGGCAGCCATAGTGCTTCTGAGTGCTCTGTGGATGGTTCAATTGAAGTGCTATCTATTTTTTTTCTGATGGCGGAGATGAGAAGGTTGCGGGAAACAATAAAAAGATAGTCGTCGAAATGCAGAATTTCCGTGAGTTTTTCCCTGTGTTGCCAAATCTTAAGAAAGACGTCCTGCGTGAGTTCTTCAGCGATAGCGTAGCATTGTACGTAAGTCATTGCATGCGAAAAAACCCTTTTCCAATGCATTGCAACTAGCGAATTAAAGGCCGGCTGGTGGCCATCCGCTATTTGCAAGAGCAATAAATTTACTTCTTGCGAATGTATTTTCTTTTCGTCCTCAGCCAATTTTCTATTAGTTGTTTTGGGAACCAGGGGCAATAACCGCCACGAAAGCATCGCAATATATGATGAAGATAAAATATCTCCAAAAGTTAAAGGTGGGATGTCCGATACGGGGAAAGCATAAACCGAAGTGATAAAAAAAAGAAATGCAACATTTAATAAAAATTAATTTAATATGGGCATAATGCAAATAAAAAAGCCAGCATCTCTGCTGGCCTTGTTACTTTTTCGTCGGGGTGGCGGGACAATTTTCGAACCGTTTTTTAGATGAGTTAGCAAGGATAGTGATGATATTAACCGCTTAATGTAATTTTAAAAAAGCAACTAGTTTGAACATCTTGCATTGGAAAAATGCTAAAAACTATTAACCTCTAAAAAATGAACTTATTCAAAGGCCTATTTTCATCAACTTCTCCATCAAAAGAATGTCCAAGATGCCTGGGCAAAGGGCATGTCGATTGGGATGATATCAAAAGACTAAAGCAGGAGCTAAAATGGAAACCAGGTTCCTGTGCATATTGCAATGGTACAGGAAAGGTTCATCCAGGCATAGAAGAAAATGTACCTGTAGATACTTCTTATTTGGTAACAAATTTACCCGAGGGAGAAAGAAAGAGAATTCTTGCAGGAAATCCAGAAGCATTGGAAAGAGGCAGATCTTATGAAGACCGATTTGATGTCTTTATTGACCAAGTAAAATTCCTACATCTTATTGGCAAATTGACGCCCGCACAGATAGCAGAGTTTTACATGATTGACGAAAGAAATCCTGAGTCTTATGAAACGAAAAAACAGGAGCTAGAAGAGTATTTCGAAAAAGTTATCAAATTAAAAGTCACTAGAGACCAAATGGAATAAAATATTTCGTCTATTGGATAATGCAAATAAAAAAGCCAGCATTTCTGCTGGCCTTGTTACTTTTCCGTCGGGGTGGCAGGATTCGAACCTATTGTCATTTCTTAATATCAATTAATATTATTAATGTATTATATATTGATTATCAAATATTTTTTATCTTTCTTTATTTAATCTTACTTAGCTCGATTCAATTGAATTAAGCATTTTTGTCCGAAATATGTCCGAACTATTTTATAGATTTGGATATGGCCTACGTAAATTTTTACCTTGACAAACCCTTTAATGAAGCGAAGGATAAAACTGCTCTCAAGCAGGTTATTGCGGATTGTATCAAAGCGAGAAAGCACTACCCTAAAACGATCCTTAATTCTAACCCCACAGCCTTGTATTTATTTTTCACACCGGTAAAAGGAATGCGTTTAAAAATTCGTACATCCATAAAGGTTCTTCCTGAGCACTGGGATTTTAATAAAGGAAAATATAAGAGCACTGCATCCGGCAGTTTGGAACTCAATAGCGAGTTGGAAAATTTGTCATCGAGCCTAAAGAAAAAATTCATTATATATAAAGAATCCGGAGAATCTTTAGCCACTGAAGATTTGAAGCATTTCTTGCAAAAATTTATCGACGGAGATTCCAATATTAAAGATGTCACATTGGTGCGAGCCAAAGAAATTTTTTTACAAAAAAAAGAGGGGCTTTTAACGCATGGTACATTAAAAGAATATAGAACCATTTTTAAAAGCCTTATAGATTTTGAGCAAAAAAGAAAAGAATCATTGAATTTTACATCCTTTAATCAATCCTTCTTCGAGAGTTATGAAAAGTTTTTGATTGAAAAGAAAAATTCAAAACAACAAAAAGAAGGATTGCTGAATGACACCATTGCAAAATATACCGCTACGTTAAAAACTTTTTTGGAGTGGGCTTTTGAAAATGGATTTCACAAAAACGTATCTGCATTTACCAAAATCAAAACGCGGATAAAAAAAAGGGCAAAGAACGAAATAGTTGCGTTGACCGAAGAAGAACTAATGCAATTGCTGCATTTTGATCTGTCTGGAAATACGAGACTAGAGAAAGTGCGAGATCTGTTTTGTTTTGGATGTTTTACCGGTCAGCGATTTTCCGATATTATGAATTTTAATGCATTGGATTTTGATGGAAAGAAATGGAACTTTATTGCATTGAAAAACAAAAAAAGGGTTATTGTTCCTATGTCCGGTTTCATAGCCAATGCTATTCCGATCATTGAAAAATATAATAGCATTTTCCCAGTAATAAGCAATCAAAAATTTAATGAGTACCTGAAAGAAATTGGAGAACTTATACCTTTGGATATCCCGGTAAGGATCATACGTTTCAGAGGAACGCAGCAACTAACATTCACCAAGCCTAAACATGAATTTATGTCGTCACATATGGCTAGGCGCACGTTTGTTACGCTTTCACTTGAGAAAGGAGTACCGCTTACCATCGTTCAAAAAATTACGCAGCACGCCGATTTGAGAACCTTGATCAAATACGAAGCTCATTCGACAGAAGCATTGTTCAACTCTTTCAAAAACACCTAGCCATGAAAATAAAAAAGACATTGATGAATACCCGGGTAGGTAGAACCTTACTTACTTCTTTAGGGTTGGCCGGCAACCAGCATTCAGCCTCCTATTTCTCTTACCGTGTTGGAAACAGCAGCGACCGGCAGGAAGGAGATTATTATCTATATTTTACCGATGATAAAATTTCGGCACAAGCGGTGGACAATTTTGCGTTTAATGAAATCGTAAATTTGGGAGCAAGGCATGGAATAGGCTTTTTACAATTTCAAGTGTCACATTCCGAAAATAAAGAAGCATTTTTACGATACCTCCAAGTGGCCATACCCAATCGAAAAAACAAATACCCTAAGACTCAACATGAAATACTCGATTATTGCCTGGCTTGGGTAAATGAACAACTGAAAAGAATATCAAGCGCACAATCCACTTCATCAAACCAAAATGCGATTGCAGTAGTAAACAACATCCAAATCCAAAACGAGAATGAACATTTTTTTTCAATACCCGAAATGACTTCGCAGTTCCAAAATGAAATAGCGGCAATTAAAACGGACCTAAAAGATTTGTTCGCACAAAAAAACAACTTGGGACATCAACGCGATTCTGATACAGCCGCTGGCGAGTTTAATCATCTTATGGAGCGCATGGAAGGATTGGAAAATAGCATTGCCAGGCTAGAGCCCGGGAGCATTGAAACACCCAGCGAAAATGAACTGAAACAATTTGTCTTTTTGTTGCTGGCACTGCAAAGCTACCGGATCGACAACAAACCGCAATCGCCCTACTTCTTTTCACAATTTTCAAAAGTAGATTTAACAGGTTTGCTAAAATCAAACTTGAAACATTACAATACAAAAACATCAAAGACAACCGAAAAAGATGTGTATAAATTTGATGAGGTATTCAAATCTTTTGATTTAGTTAAAATACACGGCGATTTAAAAAAGTTGCTTGCTAATTTTAAGTTTATGTAATTAAAGTTCCAAAAATTACTAAGGTCCGGCCAACAATTGTGAGGAAATACAAGAGTTATCACTTCGTTTATTTATTGCTCAAAGCTGTTTCTCCCTGACGTCAAGAAATAAATATTTTCCAAAACATTGCATGCTAACATTTCACGTTTTGGATTGATTCAGAAATGAAAGAAAACGACATACAAAATTCGAATAGCTATTAAGCTGAGGGGTGGGATTCTAACCTAAGCCCTCTGTTGCAGTCTGGATGCATATTTCATCAATTCAATTTCCCAATACTCTACGATTTACACCCGCCTAACATGACCATCTTTCTTATATTAAATTTTAGAAAATCAAATACAATACTTGATCGCTCAGACTTTTATCAGATATGGACTGTCAAAATTATAACGGCCATATATATTCGAACATTTATTGGGTAACGGACTGTATTCTACGGCTACTTTGACAACTTGATTATTTTGCTTTGCCGCATTGACAACGATTTAAACAGACAGCTTTACTTACCGCTAACATTGCATTGGCAATGTAGCGGGTTGTATCAGTGAAAAAACACAACCAGTTTGCTTTTAACGATAAATCCTAGAAATCATCTATTTGCCGTTTGCACAGAAACAACCGCATTTATTATGATCGATAAAACGAAAATAAACAAACATCATAGAATCAATGAGCGTTTGTATTGTGCCTGATCATGGTTCAGAACAAGTTAGGCTATTGTGAAACACTGATCTTTTTTGTTTTCAGCGAGTTCTTTAAATATTTCTTCTCCAATTTCTATTACACTGGAAAGTATTAAGTTTTCTGTTGTATACTTTTCCTCCGTTCATATTAAGTCTTTGATCTGCCCCCTATTCATGAATTGTTGCGATTGAATAAAATAAGACGCATCTACTGCAGGAGCAAGTACATTATTTTGAACAACGGATTTCTTTCGATACTTGAGTATCTTCTGAGTTCTGGACCATTACCCGGATGGCGCCCTGTCCGTTGATGATGTTGCCCAGCAGCGTTGCTGAGAAGCTCTGTGTCAATGTCTGCGTTTGTTTAGCCAACGATTTGTTAATGATCTCAAACCTCCGTTCACTACTGCCTACTTCCTGTTCGCCAATTGCAAATTCATATACTGCACCGTTATTCATCCGGGTGTCTGTATGTAGTTTGTTGTCGCACAGATACAGTTCATTCGCATTCCATAGGCTGTTATTTTTCACCACAAATTGGTAATGCCCTGTTGCCGCCGCTCTCACTCCCACAGGCACAGGCTGAACGCTCTCTCTCCTAAAATCTACTGCCAGTCTCGCTTTGTCTTCAGCCAGTGTATAAATGTTCAATCCCTTATTATACAGCTTTTCCATATCCGCCTGGTCGGTGCCTTTGTCTAATCCCTGTCCATCATAGCGAACGAAGAGTCGATCTCTCTAGGCTCCTTTTTTCTGCAAGTCCAGCTCCAGGTACTCCATGGCACTTCGCCAGTCCTTTTAAATCCCAGCTCCATTTATTTTTTATTTTGTTACGATCACAGTTTGATTGCGCTCTGGGGCAGTAACAGGCCAAACCAGCTTTTGGCCGTCAATATTTTGACTAAACAGGTGATTATTGTGAATTTGTCGGCGCCTATTCAGTTGCCATCTATTTCGCGCAACCGTTTTAGCAGCGTCATTTGATTTTTTGCTCTTACCAGGTTGTGTCCTTCATACTTTGCGCCGTAGTAAACATCGTTGTTTAAGTAGTCGGTCAAAAAACGCAAAGCCTGCATATACGTCATGAACTTTCCAGAAAACAGGAACTGCTTTTTTTCCATTGCCGTTAGCTGGTCCTTCATCTCATCACTGTAACCCGCAATAATCGATATATAGAAGTCTTCCCGCACAACTATCTTCTCAACATCACATTCCTCCTCGCTAACGGGCGAAACATAGGTCCGGATCATATCTCCCACGTCGCTGATATAATATCCCGGCATCAGCGTATCTAAATCAATCACGCAAATACCTTTATTATTTTGATCAAACAATACGTTGCTGATTTTGGTATCGTGGTGTGTTACCCTTAGTTTGAATTCAGGATTACTTACCATCAATTGGTACTGTTCAACTATGCACTTGTGATAAAGTAATTCGTTGATTAAATTTCTTGATTCCCTTTTCCGCAACTCATTTCCATTTACAATGGCGTCGAGAAATTGTTGATAACGCAGACCGAGATCGTGAAACTGCGGAATGGTAATTTTCAATTGCGTTGCATCAAATCCCGACAACAACCTGGTGAATTTTCCAAATTGCCTTGCTGCTTCATAGGCTTGTTCCGGTGTGGTTACCACATCCATTGTAAATGAATCTTCAACAAACGGCATGAGACGAAACCAGCCATTTTTGTACCAGATAATATCATCGCCGGAAGCGGCATTCAGCGGCGCTACAAAATGATACAACGGATATTTTTTTTGTAAATAGTCGGCAATCAACCTGACGTTGTAAGCAATGTCCTGGGGTTGTTTGAATACATCTTCATTTATTCTCTGAAGGATATAATTTCTTTCAGGCGCATATACTTTCCAGGTCCGGTTAATCAACCCACTTCCGAAAGGTTCCAACTTTGCTTCTGTCAAAGCAAATGAGCTGAGAATTTCCTGCATGGTATTAGTATTCGTTATTCAAAGCAAAAACTGGTTTGCGATACATCCACTGACCGCTGGTAAAATCGGGGAACTCTACCGTTTCATTTCCCAATTCAATAGATTGTTCACTTAATGGTGTAATGGCACTCCATGCAGCGGCATCATATACATCCATTGGCGTAGGTAGTTTGCGTTTGATGGATTCAACAAATGAATGGATCACAAAGAAATCCATCCCTCCATGTCCTGCACCAGCTGTTTCCTTGCTCCATTTTGCCCACAGGGGATGATCGTATTTATCCAACCATATTTTTGCATCATCCCAATCTTCATCTTTTGCAGCTTTGCCTTGCAGATAAATACCATTCGCAACATCCATCCATAAACCTTCGGTACCTTGTACTCGAAAGCCAAGAGAATACGGCCTTGGCAAATTGGTATCATGCTGCAACAAAATAGTTTCACCATTGGCGCAACTAATATGTGTTGTGACAATATCTCCCAACTTGAAATTCACTTTCGCATTCGGATGATTTTCGCCACCTTGCTTGACGATATAATTATGCAACCCTCTTGATTTGGTAGAAAATGAATTTAAAGTAAGGAACCGGTTGCCTCTGTTGATGTTGATATAATGTGCAATGGGTCCGATGCCATGTGTAGGGTAAAGATCGCCGTTACGATGTACGGAATGTTCCGTTCGCCAATGTGCTTCTGAATAGCCTTTTTCACCAAACTCTACACCAGGAGGACCATAGGGATGAATGCCATCATTGAATTTTACTCCACGAAGATCATGCTGATAACCGCCCTGAAGATGAATTAACTCACCAAATAAACCCTGCCTCACCATATTTAATACTGCCATTACATCCCTTCTATAACAAACATTTTCCAGCATCATTACATGGGCATTGTATTTTTCTGCGGCTTTCACCACATCCCAGTGATCTTGTAATGTAATACCAATGATAACCTCCGTTCCCACATATTTTATTCCAGCTTCGAGCGAAGAGATGATCATTTCTTTATGCCATTCCCACGGAGTGGCAATGATAATACCATCAAGGCCACCTTTTATTTCCAGCATTTTTTTCCAGGCATAATTATCACCTGTAAAAAACTGTGGCATTTTTTTCCCCCTCTTAGTAATATATTCTTTCGCTCTTGTAATTACTTTATCATCAATATCACATACAGCCACTACATCTACATCATCTCTTTTAAGCATCAGATCGAGGTGCCATATACCACGTTCGCCTACACCAATAATTGCCAATTTAACTTTTGCATCAGCATGGTTGCTTTTCGCGAATAAATTACCCGTTGGTAATAATGCCAGGGATGCCATTGCAAGCCCTGTGTTCTTTACAAATTCTTTTCTGTTCATGTAACTCGTTTTCAAAATTCCAATTATTTATTATGATATTTATAATCTCTATAAAAACTATAAAAGAAAATACAGGCTGAAAGATTTTTTTATGATTTTGCTTTTTATTGGTGAATGAATTATACCTATTTAAAAAAACTAAAATGAAAAAACAATTGCTCAAAAATAGTTTTGTTACATCGCACTGTTTTGTACAGATATAGTCTTCATCATTCTCCGTTGTATTTATATAATTTAATTATTTTGCTGAGGCAATTACAGATAAGGTCATTTTTTATAGCTTAAAAAATATTTTTTTCTTGTATAGGAAATAACAAATGAGCCACTCCACCGCAAAAGTGCATAGCGATGCAAGAACAAGTGTAGCCGGCTGACCTAAGTTGAAAACCTGGAAAACGGGACTGACGACCATCAGCGTATATTCGTTTAACCAGAGGCGCCCCACGATATCAAAAAATAAATAAATGAAAATAGAATTCATGCCCAATACCTGAAAAAAGAGTAAACCTCTTCGATACTTACGAACATCAATCCACCAATAAAAAACGGTAACCATTAACAGGCAATAACCAAGCGATGCCAGTACAAAAGAACTGGTGGCGATCGGTTTGATGATTGGTGTTATATTGGTCTTGTCGAGTCCATAACCGATTAACAAGATTCCCAAAGCAGCCCCCAACAAAATCTTAATAGGATTTATATTTTTAAGAAATATTTTTCCAACAATAACTCCTGCAACTGTATGAACGGCTGTGGGGAGCCAATTGATAAATACATAGCCACTTGATTGCCGACGAAACAAAATCCAGTCAACCCAGTTTCCAAAATTTTTCCCGTCAGTATAACCCTGGTCGTAACCGGGCACATTCCAAAAGCGGTACAGGCATTCTGTAAGCAATAAGATCGCAATGCAGGAAACAATAAGGTTTCTGATGCTGAGATTGAATAACAAAAAAGCAATGATGCTTACAAATGCAAGTTGTGTAAGAATGTCGGTAACATCCAAAGCATCCAAAGCAAACCAATCGGGACTGCTGATTCTTTTAAATAATCCCCAGAATAAAAGCCATCCGCTACGTTTTAATATTTTTACAAAGCGCTCCTTCCATGAGATGCCTTTTTCAATTTGTTTTGTAAGTGAATATGCCATCGCTATGCCGGCCATAAACATAAATGCTGGTTGAACAAGGTCCCAAAAATGGAGGCCCTGCCAGCGGTTATGAAAAAACTGCCGGATGATTTGGAAGCCAAAACCATCATGATTTGTAGTTGACCGCCGGATATGTACATACAATTCGCAGGCTTCAAGCGCCAGGAGAAACATGATTAACCCCCGCATAAAATCGAGGGATAATAACCTGGCCCCGCCCATTTGGGTCGGAACAAGATGAATCTTTTTCTTTATCTCAAATTTTGTCGACATATAGAATGTTTAGCAAGAAAAGAGGTTGCCGAAAAACGGAGCAAACTTTTCATATTTTATCACACAATTTTATTAGATGTTACATATTTATATGCATTTGACAGAACTGCCAGCCCGTTTCCATGCCACTTCGCCTAGTGCTGCATCAGGACCAAGGTCCACTTGAATGGCGGGAAAAATCAATTTGCCTGGCATGTTTCCTAATTGCTGAATAGTTACATCTACCTGCACACGGGTAGTGGTCGATTGTAGATTTGCAGGAATAGAATAACTAATATAAGTACCCAGATTATCTCCGCCTCCTGTTTTGGCCGAAGTTTCACTTATTGCGGAGTTGGTGGTTTCCTTTGCATCCATTTTGTTTTTCGAACAAGAGGAAAATAAGGCAAGAGAAAAAAGGCAAAAGGCCCAAAGACATCACAATCGTTCTTTCCAATTTTTTGTTTTTAAATGGTGATAAAATTTGCGTCTTAGCGCTTAAAATCTGGGTTCAATGGCTAATAATCCTTTTTCCTTATACTGTTTGTTTTCTTGAAGGTTGCAGATAATTTATTTTCCCTTTCACAGATAAATGAGTTTTCTTTTGACCAACTCAGAAGGGCGAAAATCTTTAAAAACCCCGCCCACCAGGGGCGGGGACTGCTCACTTTCAAATTAACAAACGATTGCTTATAAGGAAATTTCAGAGGGGCTGTTAATTATATTTAAATATAAATTGGGTAGGTATCTATTTACTATGCTGCGAAGAAGCAAAAAAAATCAATACCCTGAATTCTGATCCCCTTTTAATAATGGGTTTAAGTCTATGGCGTGTTGTGGTATAGGCATCAATAACAAACGGTCATTCCATGTTTTATTAACAACCGGAGAACCATCTGGAGCATAGGTTGTACCATTCATTACGCTTGCACAATTTGCACCTCCATAGCGGCGCATGTCAAAGTAACGGTTACCCTCACCTGCCAGTTCAATCCGTCTTTCATTACGAACAAAATCAAGCGCCGCCTGCGTTGATGCCATAGCGGTAGGTACATTAGCCATTCCGCAGCGGTCACGAAGATCATTTAATGCGCTTTGCACCTGTGCATCCCAACCCACATTTTGAATGTGAGCCTCAGCAAAGGTGAGCAATACTTCTGCATACCTGATGGTTGGAAAGTCTTCTGCTGCCCATCCTTCGCCTGGGTAAGGCGAAAAGGAAGATGTTAATGCAGTTATTTTACGCCAGCTATAACCTGTGGTAGGCTCATTATCATCTTGAGCCGGAAGACCGCTATACCACTGAAAATAAAACGACGAACCAGGAAAATCTGTTTCGTGCCAGCCTTTGAAGGGGAAGAGGATAGATGCATATAAACGGCTGTCCCTGTTACGAAATTCGCCGATATAAGAATAATTCTTTAAATTCATCGTTGGCACTTTTGCAATGTAGTCATTTTGGCCAAGGCCATCAACTACCTGGTTTATTGCCGCCAGGTTTGCAGCTCTTGTGCTGGGAGCTATTTTGGGTCTGATGGTTTTACCATCTGCATCCCAATAAGCATCCACCAGGTCCTGCATAGGGGCAAGGGAACTATAACCTGATACTAACTGGCTGGGGCGCATGTAGGTGTAGCGCTGAAAATCACTTTGTTGTTCTGTGGCAATATAGCCACGTGTCACCACATATTCAGGATTATCAGGATTGGCATTGGCTGCATGCCACAATGTTTCATAACTAAACATGCCCTTTACAAACTTATCCTTATCAATTCCCCTGGCTGCAAAATCAATATACTGGTCCATTTCATTGGCTTCTTTTTGCTGTGCGGCGTTTAATGTAGTAACACGAAATAGATCATGATGATTGTCACTTTTTTCAGAGATAATGAGTGCCGCAGATTTTTCAGCTTCAACAAAATTGCCAAAATACAATGCCGCCCTTGCCCTTAATGCCAAAGCTCCTGAACGGGTGATGCGTCCTTTTTCCTGGGGGTAGCCTCCGTCATAAGTTTGTGGTAATACATCCGCAACTTCGGCCAGTTCGTTAAGAATGAATTTCTGAACTGAATCAACAGATGTACGCGGTACAGGAGGGGCATCAAAAGGCAATACTGTGGTGATAAGCGCTACTTTACCAAAAAAAGAAGTGAGCCTTAAGTAAGTAAACGCACGCAAAAAGCGGGCTTCGGCCTTCATCCTGTTACGCAAAGCTTCATCCATATGGCAGCTACCAACTTTTTCCAGAAAATTGTTAGAAAGGCGGACGCCTGTAAAACTATATCCTAAGTCATCTGCGGAACTTATAGCGTTCAATTGGATCGCTTCAAAAGGTCCTTCCCAGGGTTTCTGGCTATGGGCATTGTCGGATGCCATTTCAATATACCCATCAAAGCCAATAAGTTGGCTATAGCAGGCATTCAATCCCAGCCAGGCATCTTTTTCTGTTTTCCAGAAATTTTCTGCTGCAATGTTTGAAGGTGGTATCACATCCAGCTTTTTAGCGCAGGAATTTAAGACCACCACACACAATGCGGCAATCGCTATTTTATTAAATAATTTATTCATGATCGAAATTTTATTTTTTTGCAGATTAAAAATTCAGGTTGATACCAAATGAAATGGTTTTTGTACCGATTGACAGCGAGCGGCTGCTGGCCGTTTCCGGATCAAAATCTTTCATTTTTTTATCTGCTCGAATGGTAAACATGTTTTCAAGATTGACAAAGAACCTTGTTGAAATAATCTTGTACTTCGATAACATTTTTTCAGGTAGGGCATAACCGAATGAAATCATTTTAATGCGGAAATAATCAGCATCAAATAATTGATAGTTAGAAAAATTCTGGCGGTTATAATCATCTAATGTAGTTCCTCCATATATCCTTGGGTAAATGGCATTAGGATTGGGATTTTGAGTAGTCCATCTTTGCAAATGAAATTTTCGCGAATTTCCTTTTTCAAAAAAGGCCATATAAGCATTATTTTCAAAAGCAACATCGGCGCCGTTAATGCCTTGACCAAAGGCTGAAAGATCGAAGTTTTTGTATTGAAGATTTACATTTATCCCATAAGTAAATTTGGGTACATCGTTTCCAATAACAACACGGTCATCCCCGGTTATTTCATCGCCAAATGCCACATTGGCTCTTTGAGGAACGTATTTAATGTCGCCAGCCTCGGGTGTTCTGCCCAACACATAATAATTTCCCTTATTAATTTCATCTTGTGTATAAAGGCCATCAGTCTTGTATCCGTAATAAGATCCTATTCCATAACCCACTTTGTATATGTAATTGATAACATCGCCGCCACCATATATCATATTATCGGAGCCGGCCAAATCGGTGATTTTATTTTTATTGAAGGCTATGTTTCCGCCAACAGAGTAATGAAAATTGCCTGTATGGGTTTTGTAATTCAGAGCAAGTTCTACTCCTCTATTTTGAAGTTTCCCTATATTTTGCGAAGGGTTACTGAATACCCCCACTTCTAAAGGCACATTGTAGGCCAGCAAAATATCGGTGGTTTTTTTAATATAATAATCGGCGGTAAAACTTAATTTGTGGTTGAATAATTCAAAGTCGGCGCCAAAATCAGTTATAGCAACATTTTCCCATCCCAATGTAGCATTAGCAGGTTGCGACTCGTATATGCCGGAAACAGACTGTTTGTCAAAATTATAGTCCAAGCCAGTGCTGTATTTCTGAAAATAGTCATAGTTGCCCACGTTATTTATATTTCCCAATTTACCATAAGAGCCTCTTAATTTCAAGAGATTAACCCAGCTTACATTTTTCATAAATGATTCGTTGCTAAGGAGCCAGCCTGCTGATACAGATGGAAAAACACCCCAGCGATGGTCTTTATTAAACCTTGAAGAACCATCTGCCCTGATATTGGCTTCAAATAAATAACGATTTAAAAAACTATAATTAATACGCCCAAAATAAGAGTTAAGCCTATAGTCAGATACACCGCCACCATTGGTAATATCCAAAGGTGCATTGGAACCAGACGATATATCGGTTAAATCATCTGTAGGAAAGTTTTTACGTGAAGCAGACAATCCTTGAAAATTGTTTTGCTCGTAAGAAGTACCACCCAACACTGAAAAATTATGTTTGTCATTTGACCAGTCGTATTTTGCGGTACCCGTAAATAGCAGCCTGGTAGTGCTACCCCATGACATATCCATTTTGTTTGTTTCGTTCCCTGTACCTGGGATTTCATCACCTGTCGTAAAGTCTTTTACATTATCCTGCAATGCAGTATATGATTTTGATTTGTTTTCAATTCCTGTATAAGATGCTTGCCCACTGATGGTAAAACCTTTAACAGGTTTCAAGTCAAACCCAAGGTCTAAAATGGTATTTGCAGAGTTGCTGTGCGCCCAGTCATTGTTGTGCAATGTCCTTAAAGGATTATAGTTAATGTAAGTTTGGGATGCTGATGCTCCCCCGGCTATTGATCCCCATTCGCCATTTGATTGCCTTGCTACCATAATAGGTGGCTCAAATTGCATCTTATAGTTTGAAGGAGCGCCATTAGTCGTATCAAATTGGGTTCTTATATAAGATATATCGGAATTAATAGTAAGCCAGTTGGTAACATTGGATGATAATCTAGAATGCAGGTTATACCGCTTATTACCCTGGCCAGGCATAAACTGATCGTCATATAGGTAATCAAGGCCTGTAAAATACCGGGTCTTTTCCGTACCACCACTAAAATTCAAAGAGTGTTGCGTAGTGACAACTTTTTTATCAAGCACCAGATCAAACCACCGGGTATTTGGGTAATGATCAGGATCTGACCCATTTTTAAACTTTTCTATTTCTGCATCTGAGTAAACTGGTGCAAGCCCACTGTTTACACGGCCTTCATTAAGCAATTGGGCATACTCCCAAGAATTCAGCATATCGGGCAAATAGGTGGGTGACTTAACACCCACAAATCCGTTGTACGAAATATCCATTTTGCCTTTTTTACCTGACTTGGTGGTTACCAACACTACGCCATAAGCTGCACGTGAACCATATATAGAGGCAGAAGCCGCATCTTTCAAAAAAGAAATGGACTCAATGCTATTCGGATCAAGGTTGGAAAATATGTTTTGATCGGCGATAACGCCATTAATTACAAATAAGGGAGCCGATTTGCCTAGATTTCCCCGGCCTCGAAAGTTAATTTCAGGGGTTTCGCCCGGGCGGGAAATGACGGTAACGCCAGGAACAAGTCCCTGTATAGAAGTCAGCATATCTTGATTAGGCCGACCTTTAAGATCTGTATTACTAATAGTGGCTACAGAACCGGTAAGATTTACTTTCTTTTGCGTTCCATATCCTATTACTACAACTTCGTTAGCCTCCACTACCTTTGCTTCAATTATAACAGATACCGTCAGATTCTTAGCTATTGTAATACTTATTTTTTTATAGCCTATTGAAGAAAATTCCAATACATCGCCTTCCTTGGCATCAATGGTAAAGGCACCCGAAGCATCTGTACTGGTTCCTTTTTTAGTTCCTTTTACTATTACGGAAACACCAGCCACGGGTATTCCATTGTTATCTTTAACAACACCACGGATTTCTGCTGCCGCTGGACTGTTTTCTTTATATTCTTTCGTATGTTCGATATCTTTTTTAATCACAATGGTTTTTTCCATCATTGTGTAAGTCAGGCCTTTACCCTTTAGTATTTTTTCAAGAACATCGTCAAGAGAACTATTATTTACCTGTACAGTTACATTACCGGCTTGTTGCAGCAGATCATAGGTGCATAAAAAATCATAGCCGCTTTGCTTCTGGATTTTTTTAAATACTTTTTTTAATGGTGTGTTGCTTTCGTTGAGGGTAATTTGCGAATACCCCTTTGCAGCAACCTGCAGGCAGGTTGCAAAAATTAAAACGGTAGTAAGTTTCATAATTCTCAGCAGTTTTTTTGGCATCACATCAAATCGCAGATTTTGGGATTTGCCGCTCGTTTGCAAAAACATAACTTTGTTTTGGTTTTGGTTAAATAATCACAGTCTATCACGGTTGTATAATTAGATTGACCAAACCATTTACCGCTTCGGATCCACCCGGGGCGGTTTTGTTTTTGGCCAATCGTAGTTCCTTTTTTATGGCCTTACTATCACTTTATTTCCTTCCATTTTAAATTTAACGCCGCCAGTTGCTTCCAACATTTTAAACACCTGTGAGGCGTTTACATTCCTTGATATGGTTCCGCAGAAGTGTTGTGTCACCTTTCCTTTATATTCTACTTCTATGTTATACCACCTGGCCATTTGCAGCATAATATCTTCGATGGATGCTTTTTCGCCGAAATCGAATTTGCCATTCTTCCAGGCCATAATTTCATCAAGATCAACATTATTAAGAACCTTTATGGTCCCATCTCCTGAGGGGGAGTTAATAATCCGGGCTTGTTGTCCGGGTTTTAAAATATTTTGATCATTGCCTTTAGCAACTTTTACCTTTCCTTCCAGCAACGTGACTCTTATCTCTGTTTCGTCATCGTAAGCGTTCACATTAAAATGGGTACCCAATACCTGTATAGTCGAGGCATCATTCATCTTTTTTACTGTAAATGGCTGGTGCTTATTTTTAGTCACTTCAAAATAAACTTCACCGGAAATTTCCACTTCCCTTGAGGTGCCTGAAAAAGCCGTAGGATAACGTATTGCAGAAGCAGCATTTAACCACGCTTCAGTTCCATCTGATAAAATGATTTTGTACTGGCCGCCTTTTGGCGTGTTGATGGTGTTATATTGTACTTCTGTAGCCTGGTTACTGGAACCATTGTAGACTATCTGGCCATTATTTAATTTTATTACTTTAACATTTCCCTGTTTGGTGATGATTCCATCCTTTGCACTGTCCAAAATAATTTGAGAGCCGTCCGCCAGGGTAAGCACCGCTTTATTTCCGCCTGGCATTGCATCATTCTTTGTCTTTTTTGCTTCAGGAAATACTGCTGTTACATGGGGTTTGCCGCCAGGCAAAAGAGAATAAAGACCCAATCCCACAATAAGTGCTACAGATGCTGCTACAGCAATTTTGCGAAACCGGGGCCATATTACAATTGACGACATTTTGTTTTTTTCAACTGTATTTAAAACAATAGCGAAAACTTCATCGGCTTTCTTTTTATTCATTTCCATGTCAGCCTCCGATTCTTCCACGGCAACTCCAAGAAGCCGGTTTATTTCCTCATGATTTTCGGAATCTGCCACCAGTTCTAAAAATTCTTTTCTTTCTTCCGATGTGCAAATATTATTCTGATAGCGATAAAATAGCCACGCCAAACGGGATTTTGAATGTTCCATATTTTCAGTTTACAGAGGCGTTTTCCGACCTTAGATGAGATTAGAAGATTGCCATATATACTATCAGACAACTGAAAAGAAAAAAAGGGGGAGTTGAAAAATAAAAAATCAGAAAAAAAATATCCTGAATATAGATAGTGACATAATTAGCCATAGAATTATATCTGCCCTGCTGATTAACCGCGATTTAATAGAACGAAGGGCTTCGGCCATATGTGTCTTTACGGTTTCCTTTGAAATATGGAGTTGTTCTGCTATTTCCTCATATTTCATGCCTTCCTCTTTTCCAAGCTGGTAAACCTTTTTTTGTTGTGGTGGGAGTTTATTTACACACTTTGCCAACTGGAAAGAAAACTCTTTATATTCAATATTTTCCGTAACAGAATCACAAGAAACGTGGTGCTTGTTTTCTGACCGGTTCACAATCTTTTCTGCATGGGCTATTCTTTTTAGCTGGTTAAACAGGTGGTTACGGGTAAGTGTGTTAATGTAAGCATTAAAGTTGTTGATCCCCTGCAATTTTTCTTTGTGAAGCCATAGTTTGACAAATATATCCTGAACGGCATCCTGTGCCAGTGCCTCATCTTTCAGCATTTTGTATGCGATGGAGAATATTTTATTCCGGTAGTGGTCAAATACTTCCCGAAAAGCGGCATGATCACTATCAGCGATGCGGCTAAGCAGTTTTACCTCGTTATATACTTTTTTATCGCACATTACTTCTTCAGAAAAGCAGGCGTTTTTTGTAAGATTTATCAACACCTAATTAGCCAACAAATGAAAAGAATAAATATTATTAGATGTTAAATTTGCATTATTATTTTTTGACTGGCAAAATTACTTGTACGCAAACGTTTGCGTTATTTGAGAGGAGATACGCAAAACTTTGCATATTTGGCAAACTCTCCTTGATTTCATATCTATATAAATGTTGTCTAACTTGATATTAGCAACAAAACCGAAAAGGTAAAGGCGAAAATGTTTGCAACTTTCAATTAGCTTAGCAACAGATAGCCTTAATGAATTAAGGATTCGCTGTGTAAAGTGTGTGACACACTAGAACCCTTTGTTTTTTTTCAATGTGAATCTATGTCAAGATGTACTCTACGATTTACCCAACGTTCTCAATGACTCGTTTATTTTTTGAAGGTTAAGACTGAAAAACCTGATTTCAAAATAAAATACAGGAATATGCATGGTACTTTTCAGCTGCTTCCCTATAACTGGCGAGCCATTGTTTTTTCAAATGTTATAAGTACTTCCATCAAACTGTCTCCGACGGTCAGCACTTCAGTCCCCTCTTCCAAACCTTCGAGGAATTCACTCTCGTCCGTATCTCTAACTTTGACAACTTTAAAATTATTTGTCTGCCGCTGAACTTCTGTTTGAATAATAAAGTATTTCATACATCAAGGTTTTAGTTTTTACAAATAATTGGCAGATACTAATTCAGCTTTCTCACGCCATTGTTTGTTTTGTTATTGGATAGTCACCCGCGTTTAGATAAGCTTTAAACATTTCAAACAATCCTCCCAAATGCTCCGCGGACGAGATTCGAGGGGTAGCGGCAAGATCGGTTGTTTAACAACCGTACATCTTGCCGTTGCCTTTAAAGCGAGGCAACAGACTTCAAAAAGCTGATTGCTTTAGAAAGAAGCCAAAATGAGTGTGAATAGGCTTGTACATTCATTGACATTTATTCAACTGCATTAAAGCTCATCAAACTTTATACACCATCTATTCAGGCTTATTAAAACCCTGCATTCTTGTTACAGCTCATTTATTCGTGACGGTCTTATATCATCGGACCCGGGTTTGGAAAATGTAAAACCATCTCCTTGCAGCGCTTTGTTGTTGCCGTTTTTAACAACCTCTTTTATATCTTTATTCTTCATGGTACCACCATTTTTTTTCTTCTGACGTTGCAAAGCAGAATCAAGGCTGCTGAGTTCAATTTTGTCTTTGGATACATCCAATTCCTGCGAAAGCCAGCGGCGTAAACAGGATGCCGTTCTTAATTCCACCGACTGCGCCGCATATATTTCTACTATTCTGCTATAAATGCCGTACCGTTTTTCTAAAAGTTCTTTTCGTAAAAATTCTTTGTACATAAAATCAGTAATTTTTTTTCAAAACTATTCTTCGGGGTAGGGATTCTTTTTAAGAAACTCTGCGCTTTCTTTTTTGCTTCCTTTTCGCAAAACATCTATATAGCCGTGGCACCAATTTACCTGCCTGTTTAAGTTTTCGTTCTCTCTATTTTTACTGAGGTGAATGCAATAGAAAATAACAGAAAAGCAAACTGCCAAACAGATTCCGATTCCCCACTTGCCCATGCCAAACCAAAACGCCTGCCAGTAAGGATGCTCCTTATCCACCTGCAACGCTTCTTGCGACCCTTCCATTTTTTTAATAGCAGTATCCAGTTTTTTGTTTTGAAGTTCGAATTCCATTTTTTGTTCCATCACCAGGACCGATAATATGGTGATGGATATTTCATCGAGTTCGACTCCATACTTTACAGCAATCTGCGGACGAATTTTCTTGTAATCAATTTTTGACTGCTCCATTTGCACTAGAGTTTTGACAGTTCTTTTTGAATTTTTATTTTTTCTATGAAAGCATAAGCCTCCATGCCTTTACCTTCCCTGATTTTTTGCAGGATGCTTTTGTGTGGTGCGGTGGTGACATCAAAATCGCCAAACAGATTTACAGATTGGATATTATTACCCTGCACGTAGCCAAATGTTTTTAGTTCGGTTATTAGTTCAGGGCTGCCTGCAAACATGGTTTGATTGACGTACATAGTCACTTCAAAAGTTCCTTTGATCAGCGTTACAATCTTTTGGAGGTAGTCGGTGCAAGGCTCATACGAACTTCCCCCGGCAATAACAATATTGAAAATGAACGCTGCATTTAATTCATCGGCTACCTGTTTAAATTCCTGGATGGTATAGTCTTTCGAAAACAGCGCGGGGAGCTGATCGCTTTCCGGTGCGCCAAAATCAAGATAATAGCTGTCATAATCTTTTTGTGATAATTCAAACAGGTTTTCAAATAAAAGCTGTCTGTCTAATTTCTCGTTTATATCCAATAAGCTCATCATGGCGAAACGTGGCGGGGTTTTTCCTTGCAGGAACTTCAGCTGTTGGTGACTTGATTTAATCGAACTATCAAAATCTACAAAATAGGCTCTGTGATTGTTTTGCTCGCGCAGAGCCTGCAAATAAGTGAGCATTGATTTACCAGCGCCGCCTTTGGCCTGAATGTTGAAATAAAACTTTTTCATAGCTATACATTTGGTTTTATGAGATGATTAAAAGAATGTTTTAAAATCTGACCCTGATGAAAGGTTGGCGCATCCGCCATAACCTTTGGTTCACCAGCCAATCGTTTACATCTTTGCATTGGCTATAAACACCAGATTTATCTATGTATTTGCCCGTGGAGGCCGTTGCTTTTGCGGTGATGTTTTTCCCTGCTTCGTCGTTATCAAGAAAAAGAAAAATGTTGCTGTGATTTTCCATGAGCATTCTTGCCTTCTCAAAAAAAGCAAGTGAATTCAGGATGAGATAATTTGTAGGGGTTGCTAATAGTTTTTCTCTTTCAGCAATGAATGAAAGAAAATCCATAAAGCCTTCAAACACGGCTATTGTGCGGTGCCCGTTTTCTATGAATGTATAATCTTTCGGAGCGATGGTTCCTTTGTAGTAAGCGTTACGGAGTTCATAACCACCGGCATTGTTTTTAAACCCAATACAAGTGTGTCGCTTTTGGTTGACTTCAAAATGGATTTCCTTGCAGTAAGTATTGGCAATTTCGCTTGTAATGGCACGCTTTTCCAAATACGCCTGCAGCCATCTGTCCGTGATATGCTTTACTTCAATTAACCTTATTTTACTTGTAGCGTTGTTGTTGTCTGTTCCCGAAACATCCGGCTGGTGAAAAGGAAAAGGTACTACGGATTGGTTTACCCTTCCTAAAAAATCGGTTACACTACAATTAAAAAACAATACGCCAAAATCAACCAGGTTGCCCCCTTTGCCCATGCCGTGGTCATACCACAGGTTCAGTTTCCGGTCGACTTTAAACGAGGGAGTGCGTTCATGACGCAACGGTGAATGGTACCAATATGCATTCCCTTTAATTTTTGCCGGGTGAATATGGAGGCTTTGTAAGTAGTCTACCAGGTCAATTTGCCTGGCTTTTGCACAATCTATTTTTTGGGGTGTCATGGATGTACTTTTTTTGATGATTTGATGAAATTTCCTTGAAACCTTTGCTGGCAAAAGGTTTTCTATGTCATCCATCTTTCATCAAAAACTTTTTGTTTTCATCAGCCCTTATTTTTGATGAAATCTTGATGACAATTTTGATGACGGTAACTTTCTCATTCTCTTTGTATTATATTGTTGTCATCAAAATCATCAGGATTATTGAGCTTCAGCACCTGTTTATTTTCAATGGCATAAAACCTGCCTTTTTGCATGAACTCGTAGATAATGCCATCACTGCCAAAGCGGTATTGCAAATAGCTGTTGGAGTTGTCCGCAGGTTTTAGTTTCCATTCCTGTTGCAATATTTTCCTGATAGAGGCAATATCACGGTGATGGATGCCCTTTTTCTGCAACCAGTCCTGCATATCGGAAATACAAAAACAAACCGTTTGAACCGTTTCCTTGGTATCTATGATGTGCAACAGTATCTGCGCCATTTCTGTTTCAAGCCGGTTGCGGTTATAACGTTTGATATGCTTTAAAGCGGCAGTAGCTATCTGTTCCGGTCTGAACCACATTCTTGTAGAAGGTGGAGAGGCAAATGGCCGCTCGATCAGATAATGAATAAAAAAAGGAATTTCATTTTTTAGGTCAGCCAACAGGTTCCGGTGATCCGTAGTCAATGTCGGCAATCTGCGAATCCAATACCTTATTTCGGAAGCTTCAATCTGTATAAAATTATCCTCGTTATTGCTGCACAAAATGAATTTGCCAAAAAATTCAATTTCCTGCCTGTCTTGTCCTTTGGCTTCTATTTTATAATACCTGGAAGTACTGAGGTTTTTAATGCGTTCACTATCTTCTTTTTTATCAAGGAAAGTTTCATCTACTCCAATAATGAGTTTGTTCGCCCACTCTGCATTGAAATTGCTGCGGAAGTCTTCATTGCTGTTAATAGTCATGTTGTCGCCAAAAATGGCTTTGCAAAAATTGAGGAAGGTCGTTTTACCGGTATTGCGTTCCCTGCTTACCAAACATAGTATGGGTAATATTTGGGTGGGATAAAGCAACAGGATTTTAAAATAATCCAATCCTTGTTCTAATTGTTCGCCAAACACGTGATTGAGAAACATTAATATCTGTTTTGGATAGCCGGCTTTGGGTTCATGTGGAAAAGGACTATAACGATTGTAAAAGTTTTCAATCTTGCGTTGATAATTTAAATGAGCTGGGACAAGGCAGAAGCCATCATATTTGGGAATGGTTGAAAGAAATGACTTGCCATGATCCTGCTTGATACATTCTACTGACCAGGGCAACAGCAGCTCTACTTTATCTCCCGACGCCAATGGTTTTTTGACGACTTTGTAATAAACCGTACCGATACGCAAATATGCATTCGTATTTTCCATGGAATTACATTGATGAACTGAGACGGTTTTGTTTCATCGAGGTCATCACTTCCGAACGCAGAAAATAGATGCGACCATGGAGGCGCAGATAGGGCAATCCCTTTTTCATCCAATCGGTAATGGTCACTAAAGAGATGTGCAGCTCTTTGGCCATCTGCTCGCGGGTAAGTAGCGGCTCAGGCTCTTTAGGACTTGTTTTAGTGGGAGCGTTTTCATTATGCAACGCCTGCTTAACCGATTCTGATACGATTTGGCGAAGCTGGTCTTCTTCAACGATAATCATTTTGTTCATCTTTATCAGTTTTCGCAGCAAGTTGATAAAGCAATAGGCAAAAGTCAATGAGAGAGCTGTCAGAGATATTTTAGCGAACCAATGCCTTTGTTTTCAACGGCAAACAAATTAGGTTTGATTAAAACAGGTTAAAGAAACCATCACTCTTTACTATGAATGGCGAAGCGTTTATTAAAGTCAGGCAAGCCTTTTTGCAAAGAATGACATATTCAGTATTGGTTTTTGGGAATTCTCCTTTCATTGCAATTTCATTTTCACGTTTTCAAAATACACTGCACCCTACTGGAGCAGTCACCCAAAAATTATCATCCGCTTTTCTTTTGAAACGACACCCGGAGTGAAGGAGCGAGGCCCAAATGTGCAACATTTGTACACCTCGCCGTTGCTACCAGGGGCAACTAAATTCAAAAGCGGACTGTTAGAAAGGCTTCCAAATAGGTTTCTATAAGCGAGAAGGAGTGCAAATAGGCTTGCCACTCTTTTACACTCATCTAACTGCTTTGAAGCTCATCAACGCTTATGCTAATCCTATTCCAATACATATTTTCAAAGGACTTCTTTCTTCATGATTTGCTCAATCATCACATTATCTTTTTTACTTTCTGCAATCAAAAAACTACTGACAATCATCTAAAATAACCGCCGGCGACTTCGGAGAAAGGGCGGCAAGATCTCCGTTGTCATACAACGGAACATCTTGCCGGGAGCCGCCCAGCAGGCTGCCACAGTGATTTTTAAAGGATTTACAGGTTGACTGCTGTTGAACAATAAATAATGAATGATCTGCTTTTTAAAAATGAATAGGCAGTCTTGACCGCGTGAAGATTACTTAGCAGACAAAATCAATTAGATTGAATTTGTTTTTTTACTTCGCTGCATAAAAAAAGGGCGTTACAACGCCCCGCTATCAGCAAATGAATAATAGTTGTCCATTGTTATAATCAGGTGATCCAGGATTTTTATATCCAGCAATTTCCCTCCTTCGCAAATCTTGCGGGTCATTTCTACATCGCTGTTGCTTGGTTTTACATTGCCGCTCGGATGTGCGTGGCATATAATCGCTGAGCTCGCACCTGCTTTCAATAACATTCCGAAAACAAGCTTCGGATCAACGAGGGTGGCGCTGATTGCACCACTGGAAATCTCACAGATGCCGAGTACGCGATTGGCGTGGTTCAATGCCATTACTTTGAACTGTTCGAGTAGTTCGATTTTGCCCATGTCCCATGAGGCAAGGAATAATTGGTAAGCATCTTGTGAGACTTTTATTTGAGGTCTTTCAGACGGCCTCATTTTGGATTTGTAGATAATTTCCAATTCTGAAACTTTCATCCAGGCTGGTGAACTCGCTAACTTTTCCATAATTCATGATTTTTAATGGTGAATAAATTATGGAACCATCCGCTGGTTTTTACTTTGATTAGTGCAAGGAGGAACGCATAAAAGATGGCCTTGTGGGAGGCTATGTGTTTAAGCGCGTAGTTCCTTGCCAACTCATCAAAGTAAAAGCCTAAATTTTGCAATAATTGATGCAGCAAAAAACTATCAGAAAAATAATTGAAAGACTACCATGATTCAGAATATACACTAACTAAGTCTAATGAATCCGGCTGGAACAGCCGGAAATTTTTCTTCCATTGCCTTTGTACGGATGATCTTTCTTTTGCGTTGAATCTCCCACGAAAGGAACATCAGCTTTGATAATTGTTGTGTGTTGTACATAACGACTGGTTTTAGAGTTAGTGAATATTTGTATGAATCATTCGGCTACGCCTCATTGACATACTTGTAGCGGCCAGTTATTAGTCATGCGGAGATGGGAGAAAGTTTTGGCGGAAAAAAATACTGTCCGAATGAAAAAATGAAAAAAGGCCAAAATGAAGGACGCAGATTTTTTTCTGCCATACGCGCAAGACGTAGGTTTACCGGAGGCGCAGACTTTCGGACAGCGGAGCAGGACAATAGCTTTGCGAAAAAGTGTCGAATGAAGAAGGCTGTTGGAAAATAATATCAAAATATTTTCATTTTCGAGGCATACAATTGCGTTGCAATGAATATGATCCGTATTTGAGAGATGGATCTAGCTCCCATTTTTTTCTTTCGAAAATGGTCGTACCGGTGGACTTCAAGTTTATCAAACTTAACGGCAATTAATACAAACTGGTATAAAAGCAAAAAACTGTCCGAATTGTGTCCGAACAGTTTCTAACTAATTGACTTTCAATATTAAAAGTCGGGGTGGCAGGATTCGAACCTACGACCTCCACATCCCAAATGTGGCGCGATACCGGGCTACGCTACACCCCGATTGATTAATTTTAGCAGTTACTATCCTTAATCGTGGGGTGCAAAAGTAGGGATTTTGCCCAATACAAAACAAACATTTTTGCAAAAAAAATTTCACTTTTTAAAGAACTCGCTTTCAAATGCTTATCTGGATTGAATTATGAAGAGAAATAAAATGTGTTAGAAATTGAAAGTTGAAAATTGAAAATTGAAAATGGGTGAAGATTGAAGAGTTGAATGCCTGAGGCAGGCCAATTTTCAATTTTCACTTTTCAACTTTCAATTCTCAACTTCCTCCTAGCTCACTCCTGCCCCGGCATTAATCACATTCTCAGGCTTTACGAAGTGTAATTTACCTGCCGTATCCTCCGCCATTAATATCATACCGTTGCTTTCAATGCCACGCATTTTTCTCGGTGCAAGATTGGCTACAACAACTACTTGTTTGTTGATGATCTCTTCCGGTTTAAAATGCATTGCAATACCGCTTACAATTGTTCTCGTTTCAAAGCCGAGGTCAACACTCAGTTTTAAAAGCTTGTCAGCCTTTTCAACCTTTTCAGCTGCTACAATGGTTCCTACTTTCAAATCGATCTTCGCGAAATCATCATATACAATTTCTGATTTGAGCACTGGCGCAGGCTTCTCGGCTGGCGCTGCTTCTGTTTTTGCAATGCCATTTGCAGCCGCATTATTTTCTGCCGTCGCTTTCGCCAGGCCTGCCTGTAATTTCTCCACTTGTGCCTTTACCTCATCATCTTCTATTTTTCTAAACAACAATTCAGGGGCACGCAAAGTATAACCTACGCTGAGCAATTTCATTTTCCCGGCATTTTCCCACTCGAGCATTTTATCCACCACCTTCATCATGTGCAGCATTTTCTGTGCTGTATTTGGCAAAAATGGATGGATCAGGATTGCAAGGTTTGCACACAGTTGCAGACTAATATGCAGACAATTGTCAATCTGCTTTTGCAGCTCAGGTTGCTCGGCAAGTTTTTTCACCAATATCCACGGCTCTTTTTCCTGCATGTATTTGTTACCCACACGAGCCAGGTTTATAACTTCAAATAGCGCATCCCTGAACTTATATTCCTCAATAAGCGATTCAACTTTTTGTTTTATTCTGGCAACTTCTTCACCAACAAACTTGTCTTTTTCATCAAAAACATCTGCATGCAGAGGCGGTACTTTGCCGCCACACAGTTTGTGCATTAACACAAATGTCCTGTTTACAAAGTTCCCGAAAATGCTTACCAGCTCGCTATTGTTTGCGTCCTGGAAACCTTTCCATGTGAACTCACTGTCTTTTGTTTCGGGAGCGATTTGAGTCAGGTAATAGCGCAACACATCAGCCATTTGCGCCCCACCGTTTTCTTTTTTTACAAAGTCATCAATGTAATCCTGCATTTCGAGTTTCCAGTTGCGGCTGGTGCTCATCTTGTCTCCTTCCAGGTTGAGGAACTCGTTTGCCGGTACATTATCTGGCAGAATATTGCCATGTAGTTTCAACATTACAGGGAAAATAATGCAATGGAAAACGATGTTATCCTTCCCGATGAAGTGCACCAGTTTCGTTTCTTTGTCGTTCCAGTAAGGCTGCCAGTCTTTACCATTGTTGATTGCCCATTGTTTGGTAGCGCTGATGTAACCAATCGGCGCATCGAACCACACATACAATACTTTTCCCTCGGCACCTTCCACAGGTACTTTAATGCCCCAGTCAAGATCACGGGTTACGGCGCGTGGCTGTAAACCTCCGTCGATCCAGCTTTTACACTGCCCTACTACATTTGCGCGCCAGTCGTCTTTGTGGTCCTGCAATATCCATTTGCTCAAAAATTCTTCGTGGCGGTTTAACGGAAGGTACCAGTGAGTAGTTAGCTTCTTAACCGGAGGTTGTCCGCTTAATGTGCTCACAGGATTGATCAATTCATCAGGGCTCAAGGCAGTTCCGCATCTTTCGCACTGGTCTCCATACGCGCTTTCGTAGCCACAATTAGGGCAAGTACCTTTTATATAACGGTCGGCCAAAAAAGTTTTAGCCTGTTCATCATAATATTGCTCAGTTTCTTTTGTTTCCAGTTCACCGGCGTTGTTCAATGCAGTAAAAAACTCCTGGGAAGTTTCGTGGTGCAAAGGCGAACTTGTCCGGTGATAGATATCGAAAGAAATACCAAGGTCTGCAAAGTTCTGCTTGATCAACTCATGATACTTGTCGATGATCGCCTGGGGTGTAGTATTTTCCTTCATCGCCTGGATGGGAATAGCCGTTCCGTGCTCATCGCTTCCGCAAACAAACGCCACATCACGTTTTTGCGCACGCAGGTAACGCACATAAATATCCGCAGGCAGGTAAGCGCCGGCCAGGTGCCCAACATGTTTCAATCCATTCGCATACGGCAAAGCCGCAGTGATCAAATATCTTTTAGGTTGTGTCATCATATTCGTTTTTTGAAGAAAGCCCGGCTTTCAATTATCTGCAAAAATAATGATTGAATAATTGAATTATTGATTTATTGAGCTGTTAGCAACCGGCAGGCCCTGATTTCATTTTCAAATTTTCAAATTGTCACATTTTCAAATTTCAATTGCCACATTTTCAAATTAATATATCTTTATTTTATGAACCGTAAAAACTTCCTTTCGTCTACTATACTTGCTTCCGGAACATTATTTGGCTTCACTAACCCTCCTGCAATTGACCCTCCGGAGGAGGAAAAAGCGATGATTATTCCCCCTTATTTAAAACCGGGCGATACAATTGGGATTACTAGTCCCGCCGGCTTCATTACTACAGACGAAGTGAAACCGGCTGTTCAACAGATGCAGGATTGGGGATTTACCGTAAAAATCGGGCAAACCATCGGAAAAAGGGATTTTACATTTGGCGGCACCGATCTTGAACGCAGGAATGATCTCCAGGAAATGATGGATAATAACACGGTTAAAGCCATCATGTGCGCAAGAGGAGGCTACGGACTTGTTAGAATTATTGATAAATTAAACTTCAACAATTTCAAGGCGAATCCAAAATGGATAATCGGGTTCAGTGATGTTACCGTGATGCATGGGGAATTGAACCGCATGAACATTGCCTCTATTCATGCCAAAATGTGCAATAGCTTTCCCGATAATTTTGCCACTGCAGATCCTGTTCAGGTAGATACTATCCTGTCTATTTCAAAAGCGTTAAAGGGAGAAAAGATGCGCTATGTAACCACACCAAACGAGAAAAATATTGTCGGCATTGCAGAAGGTGTGCTTGTGGGTGGCAATTTAAAAACGATTGAAAGTTTATCGGGCTCTGCATCTGATATAAAAACAGATGGCAAAATTTTATTCGTGGAAGATACCGGTGAATATTTATATAGTATTGACAGAATGTTTTGGAACCTCAAGCGAAGTGGCAAACTGAATAATCTTGCAGGGCTTGTTATTGGAGGTTTTAAAATTAAACCAGATGATCCCGGTGAAGTATTCGGGAAAACCGTGCAGGAAATTGTAATGGAAAAGGTGAGCATGTTCAATTATCCTGTTTGCTTTGATTTTCCTGTAGGCCATCAAAAAAATAATTTCGCATTGAAGTGTGGCGTGAAACACAGACTGGAAGTGGGCAGCATCAGATGTTCTTTACAAGAGATATGATAAGCTCACGAACTACGGCCCTATGACCATACAAAATCCAACACAATAACAGGTAGAAAAAACAATTTACTTTCCTGCAAATAAAAAACTTCAGCGGCAATTCTAATTGCCGTTTTTCTTTTTGGGCAATTACCAAAAAACAACTCACACTGTACTATTTATAAGCATACTTTTTAGAAAAGTCCTTTTTCTGAATTCTATTGTCCTTTTTCGAACCCATCACTCCACGTGCATTTATACTTTTGCTAAGCATTTGAAACAAACTTAAACCTATATCCTAAACCTGTTTCAAATAACCTATCCTTGAAAAAAATCTATCCAATAGATTTGTTAAACCTACACTGGTGTGATATTATTTAATTAATTGACACCCTATTCTGTGAAAAACGGAGCGCCGCATGCGACTCCGTTTTTTTTCGTGTCCCCAAGAATTGCATAACTGAGTAACTGAGTAACTGAATAACTGAATAACTGAGTTGCTACACGCCTCTCGGGTGGTTGTTAGTTGTTCGTTGTTAGTTGTTAGTTGTTAGGCTTTAAACGCACAGAACATCTAAGGGTGATTACTTTCTCTATTCAGTTACTCAGTTATTCAGTTAATCAGTTATTCAGTTATTCAGTTATTTCCCCGCCTCAGGCAACCTTTCAATGCGTTATATCATCTTAGTCCGCGCAGAACATTTTGAAAGCTCAATTTGATAAAACGAGATTCAAAACCGCCTCTTTCAAAAATACACTAGTCCTATTTTGTAGATCAGATACTTACCCCTGAAAATAATTTTATATCTGATACAAAAACTCTTCTCAAAAAATGATGATAAGAAAAGGGAAAGCACAATTGCGCCTATAAGAACTTAGGCGTATAACGCCCTGCACGTAACGGATACTTATGTCCGGAATTCAACTTACATATCTTAAAAGAACTATTATGAAAATCCAATTTAAAAAAAACGGAATAGGCAACGAGTGGCTGTACAACATAGCTGAAGAAATAAACAAAACATTTAACTCACATGTGATTGTCGAAAACAATCGCATTGTTTTTCCTCCGGATATCGCAGAGGGGTCATGCACATATTATAAACTATCAAACGACGTTGACATTTGTATTACTGACGTTGTTTATAATGTTCGCATGCTCTACGAACGGGCTGCTACAACCGAAGATCCTTACTATTCATTGCATCTCAATTGCAGCCCTTCATCTGTTGACCATTTCTCTCAAGGTAAAAAACACAAAATGGGAGGCACTGCAAACTCAAGCATCTACTGGGCTTCATCAGCGATTCCTGTGGCATTCAAAACAGAACCTGGCGAAAAATTCCAGTCCATCTACATTTGTATCTCCAGGGAATATCTTCAAAATACCCTGTGGAATATGGATTCTTCTGCTCATCCGTGTGGATTAATAGATAAAACTTCACAATGTTGCACACTGGAAACAAGTACGGAGTGTCATTGCAAAGCGGGTGACTCTAAGGACACGTGCAAAGTTTTTAACGAGTCAGAAATAATTACAAGCAATTTATATACAGCTTTGGGAACGGTCAAATACAATCTCGTGCAGGAGATCATTAATATGGAGAGGGAAGACTCTGTTTCCGAAAAAATAATTATACAAGGAAATGTGTTAAAGATACTGGCACATTTCATTAAAAAAATAACGTCGGAGAAGTACAAGAAATCCAAGGGCCTGCAGTTTAGCGATGCTTCGAAGATTATGCAAATAAAAAAAACCATTGATGACAGCGCACATTTTCAACATTTTTCGCTGGATGAATTAGCTAAACTAGCGGGAATAAGTAAAACAAAATTAAAGGTCAGGTTTAAAGAATTATTAGGAACCAGCGTTTACAAATACTACCTCGATGTACGCATGGCACGTGCGAAAGATATGTTGCAAAGCAATCCGCGCTCCATTACCACCCTGGCTTACGAAATGGGTTTTAAAACGGTGAGTCATTTCTCCCAATTGTATAAAAAGTATTACGGCATTAATCCGAATAGCATTATTGTACAAAACAGGAGAAGCCTTCAATAGTTGAAAGTTGAAAATTGAAAGTGGAGAGTTTTCGGCCTTTCATAATTCAGAATTACGGCAACAAAGAACTCTCCATTTTCAACTTTCAACTTTCAATTTTCAATTTTTTTCAACTTTCAATTTTTTCAATTAAATTTATTTAATTTCGATAAATTAGTTGTTTAACTAACCATTTTCATTAATTGAAAGTTGAAGGTTGAAATTGAATGAATGATATAAAAATCGACGATTCACTAGTTTTCAACCTACCATTTTCAATATTCAACTTTCAACTTTAAATTTCGATTGCATTTTCAATTTTCAACTTTCAATTTTCAATTAAAAAAGTATGAAACGTACGATCAAAAAAGTTGCCGTATTAGGAAGTGGTGTTATGGGTTCGCGCATTGCCTGTCATTTTGCGGGCATTGGTGTGCAGGTTTTGTTGCTTGATATTGTACCCAAAGATGCAGCAGACAGTACCGACAAGAAACTGAGAAACAAAATAGTTGATGATGCACTTGCGGCTACGTTAAAAAGCAATCCCTCTCCTATCTATAGCAAGGATGCGATTAAGAAAATTATTACGGGAAATTTTGACGATAACATGAAAGACATCGCCGGTTGTGATTGGATCATAGAGGTGGTGGTTGAAAGACTTGACGTAAAAAAAATAATATTTGAAAAGGTGGAGCAGTTCCGCAAACCTGGCACTTTAATAACTTCCAATACTTCGGGGATTCCTATTCATTTAATGACGGAAGGAAGAAGCGAAGATTTCAAGGCCAATTTTTGTGGATCACATTTCTTCAATCCTCCGCGATATTTAAGATTACTGGAAATTATTCCTACACCACACACGTCGCCTGAAGTAGTTGACTTCCTGATGCAATATGGCGATTTGTATTTAGGAAAAACAACGGTGCTTTGTAAAGACACTCCTGCATTTATTGCCAACAGGATCGGCGTATATGGCATCATGGCGATCTTTAAGCTGGTTGAGAAAATGGCGCTGAGTATTGACGAGATCGACGCATTGACTGGGCCGGTCATCGGTCGTCCGAAATCCGCTACTTTCCGTACAGCGGACGTGGTGGGTATTGATACACTTGTAAAAGTGGCGAACGGCGTGGCAGAAAACTGCCCGGGCGATGAGCAAAAAGATACATTTAAGATTCCTGCATGGCTGGATAAAGTCGTGGCAAACAATTGGCTGGGTGATAAAACGGGCCAGGGCTTTTTTAAGAAAACAAAAGGCTCCGGCGGCGAAAAAGAAATATTGGTATTGAATCTTTCCACGCTTGAATATGAGCCCCGCAAAAAACCAAAATTCGCAACAGTGGAAGCGGCAAAACCAATTGACGATCTTAAAACAAGATTGAAAGCATTGGTGAGCGGAACAGATAAAGCGGGCGAGTTTTACAAACAATTCCACTATGGTTTGTTTTCCTATATTTCTCACCGTATTCCTGAAATAAGCGATGAGCTTTATAGAATTGATGATGCTATGATGGCGGGCTTTGGCTGGGAAATCGGCGCTTTTGAAAGTTGGGATGTACTGGGCGTGGCGAAAACAACAGAAGCCATAAAAGCAGCGGGATACACGGTAGCGCCATGGGTGGAGGAAATGTTGCAAAAAGGATTTACATCTTTCTATAAAGTTGAAAATGGCAAGCGCCTGTATTATGACATTGAAAGCAAATCTTACAAGCCATTGCCTGGCGGCGAAGCTTTCATCGTAATGAAGAATTACGAAAATCAGACTGTTTGGAAAAACAGTGCCTGCCGTACTTATCACCTCGGTGGTGATGTACTAGGCCTTGAATGGAACACCAAACTGGGAACCATTGGTGGTGAAGTATTGGAAGGCATTCAAAAATCGATAGCGCTCGCAGAGGAAAAATACAAAGGATTGGTGATTGCAAACGATGCACCGAATTTTTCTGCAGGTGCAAATGTGGGCATGATCTTCATGTTTGCCATCGAGCAGGAATATGATGAACTGGATATGGCGATACGCATGTTTCAAAACACTATGATGCGGGCCCGTTATTCCTCCGTACCGGTTGTGGTGGCACCGCATGCTTTGGCGCTTGGCGGGGCATGTGAGCTAAGCCTTCACAGCGATAAAGTTTGTGCAGCAGCGGAAACATATATTGGTCTCGTGGAGCTTGGTGTGGGACTCATTCCCGGCGGCGGCGGCACAAAAGAATTTGCGCTTCGTGCGGCAGATGAAATGCATGAAGATGAACCCGAAACCATTACTTTAAAAAATCGCTTCTTAACTATTGCAACCGCAAAAGTAGCAACATCTGCGGCAGAAGCTTTTGATATGGGCATTCTTCGAAAAGGTCATGATGAAATTGTAATGAACCCGGGCAGAAGAATTGCTGATGCTAAAAACAGCGTGATAGAAATTTACGATCGCGGCTATACAACTCCGGCTCAGCGCACAGATGTGAAGGTGCTTGGCCGCTCCGCTTTGGGCGCATTATATGCAGGCATTAACGGCATGTGGCGCGCTAACTACGCTACAGATCACGATGTGGTGGTAGCAAAAAAACTGGCCTATGTAATGTGCGGCGGTGACCTTAGCGAACAATCCCTCGTTAGTGAACAATACCTCCTTGACCTTGAGCGCGAAGCCTTCCTTAGCCTCACAGGTGAAAAGAAAACGCTTGAAAGAATACAGAGTGTGCTGAAAGGAGGAAAGCCGGTGAGGAACTAGGAATGACTGAATAACTGAATAATTGAATAATTGAGGGTCGTTGATTGATCGAGGCACAGGTCGAATTAAAAGCTTCAGTTATTCAATTATTCAGTTATTCAGCCAATAAGAAAGCCCCGTAAATACGGGGCTCTTCTTTGCTATGAAAATTTACACCGAAATTTATTGGAACAGGACTTTCGTAACGGTGGTAGCTCCTGTTGAAGTATTGTAAACACGCAATACATAAATACCAGGACGAATGTTTCCTCTTTCATATTTCAACGTAGCGTTCTGGATATTCACTTCCTGTTTGGTGAACACACACTGACCCGCCATATTGTAAAGAGAGAGCTGATAATTCTGCGTTTTTTTGCCTGCAATGCTTACGTTAAACTCAGTTGTTACAGGGTTTGGCATTACTACTATTTCAGCCTTGTCCTCTTTTGTAATGGTTATCTTATTCGTGAATGTTGATGTGCCATTTACATCGACAACTCTTACTCTATAGTTGCTTACGGCAGCATTGGCATTTTTGTCAACGAATGCATACCTGCTGGATGACCTGGTATTATTTGCGCTTGCCGTTGCGATTGTTTCATAGTTGTCGCTACCGAACGTACTTCTTTCTATAACGTAGGTTTGCACATTTGTTTCACTGTTTGCCACCCAGCTTAACTGATTACCCTGGCGGTTTTGTTTACCAGATAACGATACTTTCATCGACAACACACCGTCGCAATTTCCGGTTACGTTAAAGTATGCCAGCTTGGTTAAGCAGCCGCTGTTTACAGACATTTTGCTAAGATAAACACCTGCTTCATCAGGCAGTAATGCAGGCATATGCAATTTGGTGCCGGTGCCTACCAGTGTGCTGTCTGTGTTGCTATTGATCTTGTACCATTCAAATGTTGCATTTGGAACAGTGTCCACACTTAAAGTCACGTCTTTATAGAAGCAGTTTGCAGATGCGGATACTATTGAGTTCGCCAACGGCAGAATGTTAACATCGTTCAATGTCGCGTTACCGCAGGCATCTACTGCTCGCAAACGAACGAGAGAATATTCCACACCATTGTCAAAAGTAAACACAGGGTTGCTCTGCGGAGGGGCCACAATGGAAGGGAACTCAGGTGAACTTCCAATTACTTCGTAAGTAAACGGCCCGATACCACCTCTTGGTGATGCTCCCACACTAAAGCTATTGTTGTCGCACTGGTAGGCGGCAGATTGTGCAAGACTTGGATACGCATAAGGTGCCACTGTTACTGTATCATAAACATGCCCTGAACAACCAGAGATTGAGTATTGTAAAATGTAGGTGGCAGGTTCTATGTCGACAAACTGGAAGCCATTACCCGTGGTAATAGAATAGTTGATCGTTGTTGCCGTCCCATTTTTGGAAATGATTGTCGGCGTTGCTGTTCCAAGGTTTGACGATGTTGTGATACTGATCAATGCCGCTCCATTTTCCCATTGTGCCGTAGGGCATTTGGACTGGAAGCTTATGTTGCGATTCACATAGCTCGCTACCGGCGTTATTTTCGCGGTGTCTGCTACACTACATTTATCGGTTCCAATAATTGTGTACTGTTTGTTGTTATCCAAACCTGGCAAATCATTCAGCATAACAGTATTGCTGTTAGATGTTTGAGTACTCACTACGTCACCATATGGATTGTATACGGCAACCGTGTATGGAGAAGAACCGGAGTTAAATACTACTTTGATATTGGTAGCCCCTATCGCACAAGATTGTGCGGCTGATAATGAAATGCTTATCGGATTTGGCAAAACGCTGAAGCAACGCTTAATGGTTGTGTCATAACATCCATCTTTAATCATGATACAATAATCTCCGTAAGGAATTGCTGGAAATGCACCAGTTGCATTTGGAGTGCCAAACTGATTGCCATTTTTGTCATACAAAGTATATGTAGGATTGGAAAGGTTGGTTTGGCCCGTGATCTTAACATCCATAGACGCACAACCTTTGGTGATGTTTACATTCTGGTCTACCGATAGCAACGCGTGTGCCGCAGCAAAATAACGTATCATGGTTGTATCATAACATGGATCATTCTGGATCTTAACACTGTAAGAACCATAAGGTATGTTAGTGAAATTACCCGTTGTTGACGTTCCAGCCTGGTTACCATTCGCATCATACAAAGTGTATGTAGGATTTGTAAGATTCAATGAACCAGATATAGTTGCATCGAATCCTGTACAACCCTGATTACTCAATGTGTACTGTCCCGCACTTGGCAACAACCTGTTTGCTGTGAAACAGGTTTGCATAGTAGTATCATAACAGGAAGGATCATTTTTCAATTTGATACAATACTTACCATAAGGAATGCCTGTGAAAACACCGGTTGTGTTTGTAGATCCAACCTGGTTGCCGTTCGCATCTACCAATGTATAAACAGGATTATTTACAGCAGTATTGCCTGTGACCTTAACATCAAATGTTGCACATGATTTTGTGATCGTGTACGTACCCATTGCAGGCACAGGACGATTTTGAGTAAAGCATTGCATCATTGTGGTATCGTAACATGCAGGATCATTTTTTATTTTGATGCAGTAAGAACCGTAAGGCACATTATCAAACACGCCTGTAGCATTACAATCTCCCACCTGGTTGCCGTTTACATCGTATAAACAAAACGTAGGATTGTTCAGGTTCGTAGCACCGCTGATGGCAACTCTAAATCCGCTACAAGTCAAGTTAGAAATTGTGTAGTTGCCTTTGCCCATTGCATTTCTTGCAACGGTAACTTCTGTTACAAGTGTAGTGTCGTAGCAAGTTGCATCATTCTTGATCTTGATATAATAATGACCATAAGGCACATTGGTAAACTTGCCTGTTGTATTACAGTCTCCCACCTGGTTTCCGCCATCATCATACAAACAATACAGAGGGTTTGTCAAATTGGTTGCTCCTGTGATGGTAAGCGTGAAGCCCTTACAATCCTTGTTTGAAATACCATAGCTACCTGCAGTTGGTTTCTTTCTCTTTCCTGAAACGGCAACATACATAGTGGTATCATAACAACTTGCACTGTTTGTTACTCTTATTTTGTAATCGCCGTAAGGGATGTTATCAAAGACTCCTGTGTTGTTGCAACCCCCGATCTGAGTACCGCTCAAATTAAAGAGGCAATAAAGAGGATTGCTCAAATTACTGCCGGATGCTGTTGCGGAGAAGGTTGTACATTTTTGATTGCTAATCGCCGCGTTCGCATTTACACTTGGTTGTGTAGGCTTCTGAGTGAACTGCAACGTAATAGTCGTGTCATAACAAGCGTCTTTAATTTTAATAGAGTATGAACCATATGGGATAGCCGTGAAAACGCCATTGGTATTGGTTGCCACCTGCGCACCATTTTTATCATACAAATAAAATTGCGGGCTCGATAAGTTTGACTGACCGGTAACTGTAGCATCAAATGTAGAACATTGTTTACCACTTACACTTACTGTCGCATTTACTGAAGGCTTAGTTGGTGTTGCAGTAAATGTTCGTGTAATGGTTGTATCATAACACGCATCGTAAGCTGTTACTTTATATGTTCCGTATGCAAGACCAGTAAATGTTCCGGTAGTATTGCTCGCTACTTGCTGGTTTGAGCTGTTGTATAATTTATATTGTGTTGGTGCAGTAAAATTTACCTGGCCTGTAACTGTCGCTGTGAATGTTTTACAGGTTGGCGTTGTAGTTACATTAGCTGCCAGTGATGGAATTAAATTGTTTGTCCAGTTGACCGTTTTTGTATTTCCACAAGGATCTTTTACTACAATAACCGCACTTCTTTTATTCGCTAAATGAAATGAAAAACTGGAAGAACCAACATAGGTTGTATCTCCTTTTGACAAAGTATAACCAAAAGTAAATCCGCTAAACAATGTACCTGATCCGCTTGTGTTTCCTTTATTGTCTTTAAGACCAATTGATACATTTACGAGGTCACAGCCAGCATTGGTAATGGATTGGCTATCTATCCACCAATCATAGTTAAGAATGGTAATGCGGCGTGTTTGTTTACCGCCACATGAGTCTTGCAGTTGTATTACATATTCACCACTCAAGAGGTTGGTAAATTTACCGGTTGTATTGGTTGCGCCAACAGAAGACGGAGAAGGCGCCATTATGGTATAAATGAAAGGCGTTCTTCCATTCACAGCTCCTGTTACAGAAATTGTACCATCGCTTCCGTTTTTACAAGTCACATCAGTTTTAACCAATGCAAAACGGGGATCACTATAACTTCCTGGTACAACTACGGTGCCAACCGTAATTTCACACCCCTTCACGATGTCTTTCACATAAACAGTGTAGGTGCCTGCAGAGAGACCTGTTAACAAACGGGATGACGTATAGGAGGTTGTAACCGGGCCGTCAACTCTATAATTATAGTTGTTGCTACCACCGGTTGCCGTCACTTCAATAGAACCCGTTGCAGTGCATCGAGACTCTGTTGCTTTGGTGGTGGCCTTAAGTGTGGAGCAGTCTTGCGACAATGCAAGTTGTACTATGAGAAGTTGAAAAATAACCGGCAATGCCAGTTTGAATAGAGTGTAGAGTTTTATCTTCATAGGTACACGGATTTAGATTACGGGAAACGGATACGATTGAATACAAAATAAGCCACTTCCAGCGTGTTTTACAAGGGCTAAAATGAAATAGTGCAAAAGTGCGCGAAGCCCTGTAAATCTACGATGAGGGGTTTTACTTGTCGTTTGTAGAAACCCGTAGCCATTTTTATACGTAAACAATTAGATTTGTTGTGAGTTGTGAGTAATGCGTTCTGACTGGCAAGATGTAATTGATGTGATTAATTAATTGTTACGCATAATTCACTACTTAACTCAAAACTTATAACTCCATGGGAGAAGCTTATCTTGATCATCATTCACAACAACTCGTTATTCATTCGAGGTTATTTTTTTACGGTGATGCGGCAACTGAATCTCTTGCGATGCAGGTTGCGCAAGACATTCAGCAACAATGGAATGAATTTGAAAAAATAGTTATCATCAAGAGAAACTCCTTTTCGTTTGTTCTGCGCATTGAAGGTTTTTACAAACCTCATCTTACTCCGGAGGAAGTTTGGTACAATGATGATCCAAGAAATAATTACTTCCGCATTGAAGAATTTTCTAACCAGGATATTTCATTTGTTGATGGTATTGGTTGCAATACGGGTTACTTTAAACTTGCGAACATTCTTGATCATTCAACAACTGCTGCTCACGAGTATGGACATACGCTGGGACTACTTCATCCTGTTCAATTGGATATAAGAGGGAAAGGCGCGCCAGGTATCATGTATCCGCGCGGCACCATTTGCGACCCACTGTATCAATACAGCGCAGTGGCAGCGCCCGCCACGCCGGGCGGCACCCTAAATCCGGTTCATAGAAAAGTGTTGCAAAGCGATATAGATAATCTTCAACTCCATAAACTTTCTTTCAAAAATGACAGAGCGGTGGTGGGGGATTTTTCGAGTGTTTATCATGAGAGCCATGGAGGCTCAATTAGGAATTAGAAATTAAGAATTAAGAATTGTTTCTGTGAAACAACTGTATAGTTACAACTTTTCCTGACTGCTCACGTTTTGCAACCGAATATCATCAGAAATGCCCAATTCCTAATTCCTAATTTCTAATTCCTAATTATTCCTTTATCTTGTTTGAAAATCTCAAACCGTGTCTATTCTTTCTATTCAAAACATTTCAAAATCTTACGGAAACATTAAAGCGCTGAATGGTGTTTCATTTGAAGTGCCGCAAGGTGCCATATTTGGCGTACTGGGTCCAAATGGAAGTGGTAAAACCACGCTGCTCAGCATTATTGTGGATGTACTTAAAGCAGACAATGGTAACTTCCTGTGGTTTGACCAACCAAGTTCTCCGGGTACCAGAAGGAAAATTGGCACACTGCTGGAAACACCGAACTTCTATCATTATCTCTCTGCATTTAATAATTTAAAAATCACCAACAGCATCAGCGGTAGAGGCAATCTTAACGAAATAGATGTTGTGCTGGAAAAAGTAAAATTGCTGGAAAGAAAAAACAGCCGTTTCAGCACTTACAGCCTTGGAATGAAGCAAAGACTTGCTATTGCGGGCGCGCTGCTTGGCGAACCTAAGGTGCTCGTTCTCGACGAGCCCACTAACGGACTTGATCCCGTAGGCATCGCAGAAATAAGGGAATTGATCAAAGAGCTTAGTATTGCAGGACATACCATCATCATGGCAAGTCACCTTTTAGATGAGGTAGAAAAGGTTTGTACACACGTTGCCATTCTAAAAAAAGGAACACTGATTACTACCGGTGCAGTGGATGATGTGCTTGTGGACAATGACATTGTTGAAATAAGTGCAAGTGATAACACTGCGCTCCTGAATATTCTACAATCATATAACGGTAACGAACAGGTTATTTTAGAAAATGGCTTTGTGCAAATTCATTTGGCTAAAGGCACAGCCCGACCTGAGGAAATAAATGCATTTTGCTTTAGCAAAGGCATAACCTTAAGTCATCTTGTGATTAAAAAGAAAAGACTCGAAGCGAAATTTTTTGAACTAACGAATAACTAAAAACAAGGAATTAGAAATTAGGAATCAGGAGTTAGATAGAGTTGAATATGCTGAATTCCATTTCTAATTTCTAACTCCTAATTCCTAACTACTAATTCCTAATTCCTTATAACTTATGTTGAATCTTATTAAAACAGAATGGCTGAAGATCAAGAACTATCCTGCATTCTGGTGGGTCATTTGTATTACGGCTCTCTCTTATCCGGGTATTAACTACACCTTTTTAAGCATTTATCACAACATTACCGCTAAGCAAACAATGCAGGGGCAGATTGTTAAGGCGCTTATGGGCAATCCTTTTTCTTTTCCGGAAGCATGGCATACAGTTGCCTTTTTTTCATCGCTGTTTATTTTTATTCCGGCCATCGTAGTGATCATGCTTATCACCAACGAGTATACTTACAAAACAAATCGTCAAAATATTATTGATGGCTGGAGCAGGCAACAATTCATGTGGAGCAAATTCATCAGCGTTGTTATTATTACGTTGATTGTTTCTGCCATCTATTTTGTTGTGAGTCTTATTATTGGTTCTACAAATACTGATGATGTGAACGCCAGCAAATGGGGCCAATTTTATTATGTGCTGTTATTTGCCTTTCAAACATTTGCCCAACTCTCAATTGCTTTTTTGATCGGATTGCTGGTGCGCAAATCATTTATCGCGCTTGCAATTTTCATCTTTTACTGTATTATTCTTGAACCAATACTGGTAGGCATCCTGAAATTCAAGGCAAACGATATTGGCCGATTTTTACCTTTGGAAATTTCTGACCGCCTGATCCCAATTCCTGCATTTATAGGAAAGATTGATGCCGACACTTACAAAGCGGCACTCGCAGCCGTTCAATCGCATATTTTTTTAACACTGATTGGATTGGCGATTACGTGGGGCTTGAGTTTGTTTGTGTATATGAGACGAGACCTTTGAGGAATTGAAAGTTGAAAATTGAAAATTGAAAATGACAAGGGCGGCATTCTTTAAAGAATGTGGCCCTTGTCATTTAAACAGAGGAAAGCATACGATTCGTTTGCGCTGCTACACTTAAGAAATTTTCAACTTTCAATTTTCAATTTTCAATTAAATCAGCGATCGCTTTCTCTACATCCGGAAATATAAATTGAAAACCTGCCTTCCTCACCTTTTCATTGCTCACGGTGGTGCTTTTTAAAACTTCAATGCTCATCTCTCCAAGCACGATTTTCAATACAAACGAAGGCACGTAGATCGGAATATAAAATCTGCCTCGCTGTTTGGCAGCAAGCGTTTCGTTGAGTTTTTTATTACAGACCGGATGTGTTGCAACGGCATTGTAGGCTCCTTGCATTTTATCGTCTTGCATCGCTTGGATGTACATTCTGCACAGGTCGTCGATATGGATCCAGCTGATAACCTGGCTACCACTTCCAAGTATTGTTGACAAACCAAATCGCAGGGGTTTTCTAAATTCTTCCAACGCTCCTCCTTCATTACTCAGAACAATGCCTGTGCGCAGTTTTACAAGACGTACATTCAGCTTTTGCACCGGCTCTATGCTTTGCTCCCATTGCAAACAGGTTTGCCCGAGGAAATCATCATTTGGCTCATCGCTTTCGACAAACGGTTTTAGATTGGGAATAGAAGAATCCGGGCCGTACCAACCAATAGCAGACGCACTTACGACTGCTTTTAGATGATGTGATATTTCGCTAAGCGCCTTTACAATCAGTGCGCCACTGTTCGTCCTGCTTTCCGCGATTTCTTTTTTTCTCTTATCCGACCATCTTTTATCTGCAACTCCTGCGCCGGCGAGATGAATGATATAGTCTGCTTTCTCTACAGCGTTACGATCGATGGTTTGTTCTTTTACATTCCATTCAGCGAATGAAAGGTTGTGATAGCCAGTTGACTGCGGATCTTCCAATTTAAAATTTTCCGAAGCTTCAATTTTATTTCTCGTGAGGATGATAACACTATATCCGTTTTGCAATAATAATGATGTGAGTCTTTTTCCGATTAATCCGGTGCCACCGGTAATAAGGATCGTTTCCATCTGGATAGTATTAGTAAAAGAAAAGTTCTTAAGTAGAGAGATAACAAAGATAAGCAGATTATAACCGCTTTCCACTATCCCAACGCGCTGTAAGAATGATTGAATCATTGAATTATTAAGAAGACGCAAACCGCGGCTTTAGAATTTCTCTTCTTCAATTATTCAGTCATTCAGTTATTCAATTATTAAAAAAAGAAATCCCCTTGAAAAATCAAGGGGATACAACTAAAAACAAACATGGTAGCTAAGCGACCAATAAGTTAGTCGGGCTTGTTACCGTCTAGAAAAGTATTTATCGTGCTGATTTTTGTGTTATTATTTTCGTCAGACTTTACAGTGTAGTTGCTGTAAAAATTCTCTACCGGATTTGTGTTGTTGTAGAGTTCCAGGTTGCGGCGGATATATGCCGGCACAGTTTCGAACTCATTGTTTGGATCGGCTGAGTTTACGTTGAATGACAGATTACGTAGTTTCTGTATTCTCTCTGCCGCTCTGCGTCGCTGGTCCTCTGCTTCGTCCGGCATTGCCGGGTCCTCAACAAAAGAGTTATTGCTGGCAGTTGAATAAGTCTGTTCTGTACGCTGCACATCCGCCGCAGGAACTTCATCCTTAATCACCAATTGCATGTCTAAAGAAGGTTCCTCTTCTTTTGGAACAGACGTTGCTTCCGGTTGCTGAGGGATGTTAGGCTTCGCGTAAGGCGCGGCCTGCGCTTTTGGCGCACCTTGGTCTGCCTTTGGTTCCGCATAAATATTGGATGGCTTGGCCAAGTATCCTCCAGACGCTGCAGACGCTGAAGAATTATTTTGAGTAGATTTCGGCTGTTGTGGTTGTGACAAGTTCTGTCCGGGCATCTCCGTTTTGGCTGGATGTGAATATACTAACTCAAAAAACTCCGGACCACTTTCGTTTCCTCCTTTTTTATCCACAGTATTTTTACTGTCGTTTTCTTCCGTAAAAAACACAATAGAATCCTTATTTGATGGGACTTCTACGAGGGTTGGTTGAAGATCCTCTCTCAATTTTTCTGTTGGCTCTTCCGCCACAAAAGAGATGATACCGCTATCCATTTCATTTTCAGCCACTTCTTCCACCCTCTCATCCATGGGCAAGGAAAAAGAAGTTGAAACGTATGCTTTCGGCTCTTCACGCTGAGGTTCGAGCTTCATGATGATCTTCTCTTCTCTTTTCGGTTGTTCCGGTATTTCCTTTTCTTCTGTTCTGTAAAAAGGGTCTTTATATTCAAAACCGGTTGCAATCAGTGTGATGCCAATTTTTCTTTCCAAAGAATTGTCATAACCCAAACCAAGAATTACGTCAGTTTCTTCTCCGGCCTGGCTCAACAAATAATTCTGAATGATGTCCACTTCGTCCATTGTGAATTCGTGGTCACCTTCTGCAGAGTTAATGTTGATCAATATCCATCTTGCACCTTTAATTTCGTTATCGTTCAGCAATGGAGAATTCAATGCTTCTTCAATTGCTTTCTGTGCACGGTTTTCACCTTCTACAGCAGCGTTACCCAAAATAGCAACACCGCCATTGCGCATTACTGTGCATACATCGGCAAAGTCAACGTTGATCTGGCCGGTGCTGTTGATCACGTCTGTGATACATTTTGCAGCTGTTGCCAAAACATTATCCGCTTTGGCGAATGCATCTTTCATTTTTAAGTTACCAAACTGATGGCGCAATTTATCGTTGCTGATCACCAATAAAGTATCCACGTGGTTCTTCAAATGACTGATGCCTTCTTCTGCCTGCAGTTGTCTTTTCTTTCCTTCGTAAGAAAACGGTGTCGTTACGATACCTACCGTTAATATGCTAAGATCCTTACAAATCTTGGCAATGATAGGTGCCCCGCCGGTTCCAGTACCACCGCCCATACCGGCGGTGATGAAGGCCATTTTGGTATTTACTTCCAAAATGCGCTTTATCTCTTCTAAACTTTCCTCTGTTGCCTGCTTACCAATTTCGGGATTGGCGCCTGCACCAAGTCCTTGTGTAAGATGTGGCCCCAGCTGTATTTTATTCGGCACATTGCTTTGTGAAATAGCCTGCGCATCAGTGTTACAAATAATAAAGTTCACGCCCTCAATACTTTGACTGAACATGTGATTAACAGCGTTGCTGCCACCACCTCCCACACCTATCACCTTTAAGATAGATGATTTTTCCTTCGGTAGATCAAAGTGAATCATAGTTAATAAATTTCGCCAACACCGTAAATGCCGGCTGTGAATAAAATGGTTAGTTAGTATGAAAACCAGTTGAAAGTTGAGAATTGAGAGTTGAGAGAGACCATTAACTCTCAATTCTCAACTCTCCACTCTCCACTTTATAAAGCCTTATCTTCTTCTTCCTGGAACAGATCGATCAAACTGTGTTTGAATTTGCCCCAGATATCTTTGAATCCGGTATTGCGATTGTTCATTTTATCTTTCTGAATAGCTTGTTCTTGCTGTTGTTCTTCCTCAATTACAATCGGAGCTGCTTTCACTGCTTCGAGTTTTTTCAAATTATCAGGAACAGGAATTTTCTTGAAATCTTTCTCAAAAACTTTCAGGTTGTTCTCGTAATCGTTGTATCCTTTTAAAATCAGGCCAAGACATGTTGCGTACATTGGCTTTGCCAATTCTTCAATATGACCCGGTGCAAGATGTTCTGTAGGATAACCGATGCGAGTGTTCACGCCGGTTACATATTCTGTTAACTGAATCAGATGTTTCAATTGAGAACCACCACCTGTCAATACGATACCACCATTCAACACTCTGCTATCCATACCTACTTGCTTTAAGTGGTAGGTAACAAAATCCATAATCTCGCTCATACGTGCCTGTATGATGTTTGCAAGATTCTTCACGCTGATCTCTTTCGGTGGCATACCACGCAAACCAGGAATGGTAATGAAGGCGTTCGCTTTTGCTTCGTTTGCCAAAGCGCTACCAAACTGCACTTTCATTTGCTCGGCTTGTGTTTTCAAAACACCAAGGCCTGTTTTAATATCGTTGGTAATGTTTTCACCACCGAACGGTATTACTGCAGTGTGTCTTAAGATACCATCGCAGAACACAGCAAGGTCAGTTGTGCCGCCACCGATATCAACAATGGCAACACCTGCTTCCATATCTTCGTAACCCATTACTGCTGCTGCAGACGCCAAAGGTTGCAACACAAGATCCTTGGTATGCAATCCGCTTTTTTCAACCGCGCGGTTGATGTTGCGAATCGCATTTTTATCACCTGTGATGATGTGGAAATTTGCACCCACTTTTACACCGCCGTACCCGATCGGGTTCGGAATGTTTTGAAAATTATCCACTGTAAACTCCTGTGGTATCACATCGATGATCTGATCACCTGCAGGGATATACGTTTTATATTGGTCAGCGACCAACTGATCGATTTCACGCTGACTGATTTCCTCGTTGTTATCATGGCGAACGATGTCTCCACGGGTTTGCAAACTTTTAATGTGATGTCCGGCAATACCTACATACACTTCATTGATCTCTAAATTCGGATTGCTGGCATAACAATTTTCAAGTGCGGTACGGATGGCTTTGATGGTTTCATCAATGTTCAATACCTGCCCGTGCTTAACGCCATTAGAGTTGGCACGTCCGAAACCTAAGATTTCGAGCTTACCGTACTCATTTTTTCTTCCTGCAATGGCAGCTATTTTGGTAGTACCAATGTCCAGGCCGACAATAATGGGTTGTTCGTTGTTCATAAATATATGTTTGTTTATAGTTGTTACTCTTTTGAATATGGTGTCGCTATCGTCGTTGTCTGTTGTTTCTTGCAGCACCAGGTTTTGGTGTTGTCGCTCTTGTTGCAGGTTTTGCAGCATTGCCCCTCACGTTGCTTGCAGGCGGTGCAATCGCGTTGATCGCCTGTCCTGCCGGCGCTCCTGCATTACTGTCTGCATCGATCAGTGACAGTGTTGAGTCGCTCAGTGTTTCAGGCTGCATTTGCTTCACCGGCATTTGCGTTGTTGAACTGCTGTCGCTTCTCATCTGCCTTGCAGCCAGCAACATTTGCTGAATGTTTCTCAACGCCTGAAGCGAATCAATCCTGTTGTCTGCGCCACGCCTCATTCCTATCACTTGTTTTTCGTACTGCACGTTCACCGATTCATATTTATTCAATCCCACTTTAGGCAAAATGTTTTTATAGAAAATCATCAACCTGTCAAACTTTGCTTCAACATTCTCTCCATTACCAAATATGATGATGTGGTTACCAACTGTCGGCACCATTTCGAATGTTCGCGTTGGCGTGATGTCCACTTGTGCAATTTGTGCTGTCCAAAACGTGTCTTTGGCAATAAACAGACTCACCTGTTTGATGTATTGCATCAATGTACTGTCAGCCTTACTCAGTTTCACGGCATCAGTCGGAAAACCTGTAAACACTGGTAACTTCACACTCATTTTAGAACTCAGTGGCAATTTTGCAAAAGCACTGTCGATGTAATATGAATTTCCGTTTACAGCAAAAATTCTTGCTATCGGTTCCCGCTCCTCTACTTTTACGTGCAGTATCGCTTTGTTATCAAAGAACAGTTCGGCATCTTTCACCCACAGATTTTTTTCCAGTGTTTCCTCTAATTTCCTTAAATCGAAACCTGTGATGGCTCTGCCTTTTACACTTTTGTTTGGTGAAACAACATTCATCACATCTGTCTTGTCTACGAAATAATATTCACCAACTCCTCTTATATCAATTTCAATGCCCTTGCATTGTTCATTGTTTTTTTTACCAATTGCTGCGACCAACAATACCACAACGCCGCTTGCCATTGCTATCCAAAGCATGGCTGTTAAAACGCGTTTGATATTTTTCTTCTTCTCCATAAACCTCACCCCAACCAGACTCTAAGGGTGTAAAAGACTTTATTTAGTTCTAAATATTATTTCCTGATCGCTTTTAACACAGACAAGGCAATGCCTTGTCTCTACTTTGGTGTCCCGCCCAACAGTCACAATCTAATTTCAGCGATTGTTGGACGGGTACCTGTTGCACAGCAGCCCACTGTACAGAATTAGAAATTAGGAGTTAGGAATTAGAAAAATGTGTAGCACTCATCTAATTCCTAATTTCTAATTCCTAACTCCTAGTTCCTTCCCTATAGGTTCCACCAAGGCATCGATGTCTCCTGCACCTGCAGTAATGATTACCTTACCGCGAGGGTCGACAGTTGATGCCCATTTTAAAAGATCTTCTTTGCTTAGCACTTGCTTGTGCTGGTTCTTCATTTTGCCCAGGATCATTTCACTGCTTACACCCGGTATTGGTAATTCCCTTGCCGGATAAATTGGAAGCAGTATCACTTCATCCGCTATATCAAGGCTTTCACCAAATGCATCCTGCAGGTCGTTTGTTCTGCTGTATAAGTGTGGTTGAAAAACAACTACACATTTTTTATCGGGAAACAAACTCTTCGCGCCGGTAAGCAATGCTCTTAATTCTTCCGGGTGATGCGCATAATCGTCTATCAAAATCGTGTCCTTATCTTTCCTGATATACTCGAATCTTCTCTTCACTCCCTTGAAAGACGCGATTGCTGCTTTAATTTTCTCTTTTTCTATTCCCAGTTCGTACGCCACAGTTATTGCCGCGATTGCATTCTCCACGTTATGTTGTCCGCCCATATGCAGTGTCAACCCTTCAATTCTATCACCGTTGATCACCACATCAAATGAATAACTGCCGTTATGCATCTGAATATTTTCCGGATGAACATCTGCTTTATTGTCGCTTACGCTGTAACGCAGTTGTTTATCTGTTCTAAAATCTTTTTCTCTCGCCAATCCATATTTACTTATCAACAAACCGCCAAGCTTGATCTTTTCGCTGAACTGAACGAACGTGTCCTGCAATGCTTCTTCCGTTCCGTATATATCCAGGTGATCCGCATCCATGGATGTGATGATGGCCACATCAGGACTTAATCTTAAAAAGCTTCTGTCATACTCATCTGCTTCTATCACACACACATTTCTTTGATTGCTCCAGAAATTGGTGTTGTAGTTTACAGAAATGCCACCGAGAAATGCATTGCAACCATAACCGCTGTCACGTAATAAATGCGCGACCATTGTAGTAGTAGTGGTTTTTCCGTGCGTTCCTGCTATACAAATATTAAAAGAGCCTTCGCTGATGATCTGCAACACTTCGCTTCTCTTTCTCACTTCGTAACCATGTTGCTGATAGTACACCAATTCTGCATGTTCCTTCGGAATGGCCGGTGTGTACACCACCAGTTGCACATCTTTCGGAATAACGTTCACGTCTTCTGTATAATGAACTGCCATGCCGCTTTCTTCCAATGCCTTTGTTAATGGTGTTGCCGTTTTATCATATCCGCTCACTTCAATCTGCTGAGAATGAAAATATCTTGCTATCGCGCTCATTCCTATGCCGCCGATACCGATGAAGTAAACTTTCTTTATGTCTTTAAGTGCGATCATTTTATTTTAATCATTGATTCATTAAATAATTGAATTATTGAAGCTTTGTGCGCGGCAGCAATTCACTTACTCAACCATCAATTATTCATTTATTCAATAATTCAATTATTGTCCTGGCGATGACCTCATCTGCATTCTTCACTCCCAACTTGCCAATATTCATTTTCAGTTCGTTTTGCAATTGTTCATCATTTGCAAGATTCACGATTGCTTCTACCAGTTTGTCTTTCGCCTCGCTGTCTTTGATCATTATGCCGGCGTGTTTGGCAACAAGGTTTTGTGCATTCACTGTTTGGTGATCTTCGGCTGCAAAGGGATAGGGTACGAATACAACCGGTTTTTTCACTACACACAATTCAGCAATCGCCATGGCGCCGGCTCTTGAGATCACCACATCTGCCGCAGCAAATGCATATTCCATTTTATTTATAAACGTATTGGACCAAACATTTTTATTGTCGACTGCTACTTCTGCTCCGCGTGCTGCATAAGGCTTTCCGGTTTGCCAGATCAACTGCAGACCATTTTTCGCAAATGCATCAACGCCGCTATCAATTGCTGTGTTGATGCTCTGTGCACCCAGGCTTCCACCAATTGACAGCACCGTTGTTTTCGCGGGGTCTAGCCCGAAAAACTGAATGCCTTCTTCGCGTGTTACAGTTGAGTTGGCAATCGTTGAACGAACAGGATTTCCAGTGATCATAATCTTATCAGCAGGGAAAAACTTCTCCATTCCATCACTTGCTACAAAAACTTTTGTGGCGTTTTTGCCGAGCATTATGTTTGACCTTCCGGCAAATGAATTCGACTCGTGAATGAATGTTGGAATATTTTTTTGCTGTGCATATTTCAACACTGGAAAACTCGAGTAACCGCCAACGCCAATAACGGCAACCGGTTGAAACGAATTAATGATCTTTCTAACCTGGAAAAAACTTTTGATCAGCTTTATCGGCAGTCCGATATTTTTTATCAAAGAACTTCTGTTGAACCCAGCAATGTCCAGCCCTTCTATTTTATAACCCGCTTCAGGCACTTTCTCCATTTCCATTTTTCCCTTCGCTCCTACAAACAATATCTCAATGGATGAATCTATTTTCTTCAATGCATTAGCAATGGCTATCGCGGGAAAGATGTGTCCGCCTGTACCACCGCCTGCTATGATTATTTTTTTCAAATTCAAAAGTTAAAACAGTGTACGAAGTCCGATGTACGGTGTACGAAATTCCCTACGGCGTACCCTCCTATTTATCGGCGTTTCACACTATTAATTCTTAATTATTAATTACTAATTCCTGCCTGTTCTGCTTTCTCGACATTCCTAGCTACACTCAAAATGATCCCAATTGCCAAACAAGTAAACAAAAACGAACTACCACCCATGCTCACAAGTGGAAGCGTCACCCCTGTTACCGGAAACAAATTCACATTCACCGCCATGTTTGCCAAAGCCTGAATCACCAAAGTGAAGCTCAGCCCTAACGACAAAAAGGCCCCAAAGGCATAAGGGCATTTACGAAATATCTGTATGCTTCGGAACAGGAAAACCATGTATACAAATAAGATGAGTGCTCCTCCAACCAACCCGTATTCTTCTATGATGATCGCGTAAATGAAATCCGAATAAGGGTGTGGCAAAAAATTCCGTTGCTCGCTGTTTCCCGGGCCAAGGCCCATTACACCACCTTTTGCGATGGCAATTTTTGCCTGGTTGATCTGGTAGTTATCATCATCGTCAATATCTTTTCCGCCGTACATGAAGTGCTCAACACGACTTACCCATGTACCCACACGCACAAACAATCTTGATTTGCCTTCAACTTTTGCTGTTGGTGTAGATGCAGTTACCCCGCCATTGTTGCTGTGGCTAATAACGGCAGCCATTATCAGCATCAACACCGGAATCATCGCAATGCCAATAATCAGCAAAAGATGTTTCATACTCACACGTCCAATGAACATTAGCAGCATGCTTGTTGCACCAATCAGCAAAGCTGTTGAAAGGTTTGCCGGTGCAATCAGGATACACACAATACCAACCGGAATAGCGATTGGCAAAAAGCCTGTTTTAAAATCTTTGATCACATCTTGTTTCTTACTCAGCAATCGGCTCATGTACATGATGAGCGCAAGCTTTGCTAAGTCCGATGTCTGGAAAGTAAGATTGATGATCGGCAGTCGTATCCAGCGGCTACCTTCATTGAGCTTCACCCCAAAGAACAAAGTATATACGAGTAATGGAATGGCAACAAGAAACAATATCCGCGCCACTTTCGAGTAAACATTATAATTTACCATGTGGGCGAAATATATGATGCCGATACCTATTGAAATAAAAACGATCTGCTTGAACAGGTACACTTCAGTGTTGCCTTTGTACATTTTGTATGCAAGCGAACCTGTAGAGCTGTACACTACCAGCAGCGACACCAGGGCAAGCAGTATCACAATGGACCAAATCACTTTGTCTCCTTTGGTTCTGCTGCTTAATCCCCTGAAAGCATTTTGTTCTATGTCAGCAATGTTGTTCATTCTTAATCGTGAATCGTCAAATGTGAATCGTGAATCGATTGCCCACTATTTGACACGCTGTATTTTTTGAATTTTTACTTTTGACTTTTAGCTTAACCTACAAGTTCTTTACTGCGTCTTTAAACTGCTTACCTCTGTCTTCGTAATTTTTGAACAAATCAAAACTTGCACAAGCCGGACTCAATAAAACCACATCTCCCTTGTTTGCCAAATGAAATGCAGTGTGTACAGCTTCTTCAGCGCTTGATGTGCTGGCGATTACAGCTACATCATTTTTAAAAGCGTTCTGTATTTTCAAATTATCCAACCCCATGCACACGATCGCTTTTACTTTTTCTTTTACCAGTTCACGAATGGAATCATAGTCGTTTCCTTTGTCTACTCCACCTAAGATGAGGATGGTTGGTTTTTCCATACTCTCCAAAGCATACCAGGTGCTGTTGATGTTGGTTGCTTTGCTGTCGTTGATAAAATCCACTCCGCGCACGGTTGCAACAAATTCCATTCTGTGCTCCAATGCTTCAAATGACTGAATGGCGTCACGTATCTTTTCTTTTCTCAGGCCAATGGATGAACCGGCCAGTCCTGCTGCCATAGTGTTGTATTGATTGTGTTTACCTTTCAATGCAAAATCATATACACTCATCTGCATTTTTTCTTCTTCCGTGGCTATTACGACTTCTCCATCCTTAATGTAAGCGCCTTTTTTCAGTTCATTTCTCATAGTGAATGGTAATAAGTTAGATTTAATTGAAAAGTTGTTTATGTTCTGCATGGTTACTTCATCATCCGCACAATAGATAAATGTATCGCCCTGCTGTTGATTCATTATTATCCTGAACTTGCTGTCTATATAGTTCTGAAACTTATAGTCGTATCTATCTAAATGATCCTCCGTGATGTTCGTCAGCACTGCTACATCTGGCCTGAATGTTATGATATCATCCAGTTGAAAGCTGCTTATCTCCGCTATGTACCACGGCTTCGGATCTTCCGCCACCTGCTTTGCAAACGAGTAACCAATGTTGCCCACCAACGCACAATCCAATCCTGCTGTTTTACAAATGTGATAGATCAGCGATGTGGTGGTTGTTTTACCATTACTACCTGTTATGCCAATGATCTTACTGTTCCCTTTATATCTGTATGCCAGTTCTATTTCACTTATTACCTGTATTCCCTTTGCTCTTATCTTCTTCACCATTTCGTTTTTCTCGGGAATGCCAGGGCTCTTCATCACCTCATCTGCATTCAGAATTTTTTCTTCTGAATGTTTTCCTTCTTCGAATTCTATCTGGTGCTGTTCCAGTTCTTTTTTGTAAACGTCTTTAATGCTGCCACCATCGGATACGAACACAGCATACCCTTTCTGTTTAGCAAGGATGGCAGCGCCAATCCCGCTTTCACCTGCCCCGAGAATTACAATACGTTTATTCATAATTTGCTTTCCCAATTGGATTTTGGGGTTCTTCAAAAGAATGGATTTGTTAGTAACTGCACCTCAATGTCTTTTGATCGCCTTAGGGAGGTCATTCAAGAATAGGATTTTAAAACTATTGATCCGGTTTTTCAATATTACTTCTAGCGGATTTTCAATGTTACAATTGAAAACACAACGCATAATATGGTTACTATCCAGAAGCGGGTTACGATTTTACTTTCGTGATAACCGAGCTTTTGATAGTGGTGATGCAATGGACTCATTAAAAAGATTCTTTTGCCCTCGCCATACTTCTTCTTGGTATATTTGAAATAGGAAACCTGTATTACTACACTGATATTTTCTACTAAGAACACGCCGCAAAAAATAGGGATCAACAACTCTTTTCGCACTATGATTGCCAACGCCGCGATGATGCCTCCCAATGTTAAGCTTCCTGTATCGCCCATGAACACTTGTGCCGGAAATGCATTGTACCAAAGGAATCCGATAGATGCTCCTACCAATGCTCCGATGAAGATGGACAACTCACCGAGGTTGGGTATGTACATAATGTTCAGATAATCGGCTAACCTAAGATTACCACTTGCGTACGCAAACACGCCCAAACACACCCCAATGATCGCCGAGACGCCTGTTGCCAGTCCATCAATTCCATCTGTTAAGTTGGCGCCGTTGGAAACCGCAACAACTATAAAGATTACAAGGGCGATATACAGAACCCATGTAAAACTTCTTAAAGCAGGCGGTAACAATTTCGCGTAGTTGAACTCGTGGCTCTTTACAAATGGAATGGTTGTTACAGGGTCTTTCGCTTCTACAAAATGTCTTTCCACATTATCGAACTTCACGGTCTTCACATCTTTAACACCTGTAACGTCTCCGGTATATTCGCGCCACACTTTCACGTTCTCATTAAACAAAAGGGTGCTGGCGATGATAACGCTCAAACCAACCTGTCCAAATATTTTGAACCATCCTGCCAAACCATCTTTATCACCTTTTTTATATGCAACGCCCTGCTGTTGTGCAATGCGCTTTGCTCTTAGTTTTAAATAGTCGTCTATAAAACCAATTATTCCCAACCAAATGGTACTGAGGATCATCAGCCTTACATAAGCTTTGTGTAGATCCGCCAATAGTAATGTTGGAATTAAAATGGCAAGGATGATGATGATACCGCCCATCGTTGGCGTACCTTTCTTTTGTTGTTCGCCCGCAAGACCGAGGTCGCGAACTGTTTCACCAACTTGTTTGCGACGCAAATAGTTGATGAGCGATTTTCCAAACACCGTCGTAATTACCAGTGACAATATGATAGCCAGCAAAACACGAAATGTGATAAACTGGAACAACTGTCCTCCGGGAAATTTCCACCCCTCAGATTTAAACCATTCAAATAATTGATAGAGCATTTATAATGACTGAATAATTGAATAACTGAATAACTGAATTTGTGCTTAACGTCGAACGCTTAATGCTGAACGCGAAGCCCTTTGCGTTGGGCGTTTGGCGTTGAGCTTTTTGCATTTCGCTTACTTTCCAAACAGCTCAAACATTTCCTGCAACACTTCCTTGTCATCAAAATGATGTTTGACGCCATTTATTTCCTGGTACTTCTCATGGCCCTTTCCTGCTATGAGAATGATATCTTCCGGCTTCGCCAAACTCAATGCTGTTTTGATCGCTTCCTTTCTATCTACTATTGAAATAAATTTTCTTTTTGCGGCAGTATTTAATCCTGCTTCCATTTGTTTGATAATCTCGTTCGGATCCTCGCTTCTCGGATTATCCGAAGTAAAGATCACTTTGTCGCTGTAGTCGCAGGCTTCCTGACCCATCACCGGACGTTTCGCCGTATCTCTGTCTCCGCCACATCCTACAACAGTTATGATTTGCTCGTGACCTTTTCTTAGTTTTTGAATGGTTGTCAACACGTTCACCAAAGCATCCGGAGTATGGGCATAGTCAACAATTCCGATGATCCTTTCTTTCGGTGACACGATGTAATCAAACCTTCCTTCTGCACCGGTCAATACGCTCAAACATCTCAGCACTTCGTGTTTGTCTTCGTGCAAACAAATTGCAGCACCATAGACAGCAAGCAGGTTGTAAGCATTGAATTCACCGATCAATCTGAAATGCACTTCCTGCTCATCGATGATCATCACCAAACCCAGCAGACCATTCTCAAGGATCTTTCCTTTAAAATCTGCCAGCGTACGTAGGCTGTAGAAATACTTCTGTGCGTTGGTGTTTTGCAACATCACGGAACCATTCTTGTCATCCTGGTTTGAAACAGCGAATGCATTTGTTGCCAATCCATCAAAGAACGATTTCTTCACACGCAGGTATTCTGCAAACGTTTTGTGATAGTCCAGGTGATCATGCGTAATGTTGCTGAAAATGCCGCCGGCAAATTCCAACCCGCTGATCCTGTGCTGGTCTATTGCATGCGAACTCACTTCCATGAATGCATGTGTACAACCAGCGTCTACCATTCTTCCAAGCAAAGCATTTACACTGATCGCGTCCGGCGTGGTATGTGTTGATGGCAATACCTCACCGCCTATCTGGTTTTGAACAGTGCTCAGCAAACCTGTTTTGTATCCCAATGCTGTAAAGAGCTTGTACAACAATGTAGCGATGGTAGTTTTTCCGTTTGTGCCGGTAACCCCTACCAATACTAACTTTTCAGATGGCTGTCCATAAAAATTATGAGACATATTACCTGCTGCAACACCACTGTTTTCCACCTGCACATAAGTAATACCTTCTTTCAAGCTCAGCGGAAACTGCTCACAAATAATAGCAGTCGCGCCTTTTTCAATTGCCGTATCTATATATTGATGTCCATCTACATGAACGCCTTTGATCGCAATGAATGCCGAACCTTCACTTATCTTACGCGAATCAATTTGCAGGTCATTTACGTTTACCTGCATATTTCCCTGCACCGAGCGAAGGCTAACCTTGTATAATATATCCTGCAATAATGCCATTAACTCAATTCTATTATTACTGTTGATCCTTTGGTAACAGGTGTTCCGGCTTCCTGCGATTGTGCCGTTACTTTCCCTCTACCTTTTGTAATTACTTTTATCTTCATATTCTCCAGCAAATACAACGCATCCTTCAATCCCATTCCTTTCACATTCGGCATTATATTTTTCTGTACAGGTCTTGCTGTTAGTACAGAGCGGTTGTCGTTTGTTGCAACCGATGTGTAGTCAATTCTTCTCACTGAGTCCACATAAGGCAGTTTCAATGTTCGCATCACACATTTCACTTCATCAGTATTGCCAGCTCCGTTGAAAGCCGAGCTGTCTTTTCTGATAGCGCTCATTGTGATATTGAAAGAACTTTTATCTACGTTCATCGCGTACAACTTGTCGGCAACTTCTTTAAACACAGGCCCTGCCACTGATGCGCCGTAAAACTTTTTCGCAAACGGTTTATTTTTTATCACCACTATGCAAGTGTATTTCGGATTGTTTGCCGGAAAATATCCTGCGAATGATGACTGATAAATTCTGTCCGCATAACCACGACTACCGTTTGCAACGAGCGCCGTTCCCGTTTTTCCTGCTGTTCTATAATATGGTGACTGCAAGCCTTTACCTGTTCCTTCCAGCATTACTCCTTCAAGGCAAGACTTCAGTTGTTTTAATGTTTGTTCGCTGCAAATCTTTTCTTCCAGCACCACTGGTTGATTTTCCTTAACTGTTATTCCATCTTTCTGGAAGGAGTTAACGAGATAAGGCTTCATCATTTTTCCATTGTTCGCTACTGCGTTATACAACATCAATGTTTGCAGCGGGCTCACCAGCACTTCATATCCAAAGGCCATCCACGGCAGCGACGTAGCGCTCCATGTTCTTGACTTCGGCGTTTTGATCACAGGACTTGTTTCTCCTATGAGGTCAACTCCTGTTAGCTGGTTCAGCCGTAATCTTTTTAAATGATTGATGAACTGCTCAGGATTTTTGGTATAGTAAGTTGTTGCCAGCTTAGCCATTCCCACATTTGAACTTTCTTCAAATGCCTCCTTGATGGTTACATCATACTTCCCGTGTTTTTCACTGTCAAAGACCGTTCTGCGTCCGTATTGCCACTTACCACCTTCCAGGTTCACATGTGTACTGAGTGTTGCATACTTATCTTCCAGTACCGAAAGCATTGTTGCCAGCTTGAAAGTAGAACCGGGTTCAGTTGCACGAAGTCCGTAGTTCAGGTCTTCCCAGTAATTACCCTCCGGCGTTCTTCCAAGATTGGCGATTGCTTTAATCTTTCCTGTCGCCACTTCCATCACCATGCAGGTTCCGTGCTCACATTCATTTTCGATCATCATCTTCAGCAAAGCATTTTCTGCTATGTCCTGTATGTTTACATCGATGGTTGTTGTTACATCTTTTCCATTTTCCGCATCTACTTCATAGCCTTCAACGGGTACGGCTACACCACCTGCTATGAATCTTACGAGCTTCTTTCCACTTTCACCTTTTAGCAAACTGTCGTAAGTTCTTTCCAATCCCACATTCTGTGCGTTCTCGCGAGCCAGGCCTATTGTTCTGTTTGCCAGCAATCCAAAAGGGTTTAGTCTTTTAGATTGTACATCTGCAATGAAACCACTCTTGTTTCTTCCAAGTTTCACGAGGGGAAAATCACGCAGCTGTTTATATTCTTCAAACGAAATATTCTTCTTTAGTAAAAAATATCTGTTTTTATCTCTGTAGCCTTTCTTCAGCATGTTTTTGTATTCCTCACTATTCGCATCTTTAAAAAGACCTGCTAAAGACATACTTAGCGAATCCAGATTTTCATTGAACCTCTTACCGCCTTTATCACGCAATCCTTCTGCACCAAAGTCTATATAAATATTGAAGAAAGGAATTGAGGTGCTCAACATGCTTCCATCTTCGCTATAGATCGTTCCTCTTTCTGCATCCAGGTTTACAATTTTTGTGTGTAAACTGTCGCTCTTACTTCTCCAATAATGCCCTTCCACATTTTGAATGTAAAAAGCGCGGCCAATTACAGCTATACCCAGGAACAAAACTCCCAGGAAACTTAAATACACCCGCCATAGTATGTCGCGTTTTACCTCCATAAAATCAATCGTCGTTGTGTGTTGAACTATCTGCTAGTATGACCGGCGGGGTTGACAATTCTTTTAATCCCAATGGCTCAACCGCTTTTGACAATTCACTTTGCTTGCTGCGAAACATCACTTCGCTTTTCAGCGTTTTGTATTCAAATTGCAGCTCTTTTAGATCCTTGTTCGTTTTGTTTATTTCCTTAATCGTTTTGTCCGAATAGTGTCCGTTGTATATATAAATGATCGCCAGCACACTTAGAAAAAGAAAAAAAGGAATGTTCTTCACCACCCACGCATACTTGAACCATCTGCGCCAGGAAGATTTCTTCTGCTTAACTTCAGGTTCCTTAATATCGTTTTCTACAACCTCGCTCATTTAATAACTGAATAACTGATTAACTGAATAACTGATGTTTGATTTTCCCGGTCGTTTACTCTTCGCTTGCGACCTGCACATTCAACCAATTCCTAATTTCTAATTCCTAACTCCTAATTCCTCTCTGCCACCCTCAATTTTGCACTCCTCGATCTCGAATTCCTTTTCATTTCCTCATCTGTTGGAAGGATCGGCTTTTTAGTGGATGGCTTCATTAAGGTTTCGATCTTCTTACTTTCAAAAGGATGATCTTCTTCTTCCTCAAATGTGCCTTTCTTAAAAAAGCTTTTCACAATTCTATCTTCCAGAGAGTGAAAGGTTATGATCGCCGCTCGTCCGCCTGGCTTCAAGACTGTTGGCAGTTGCTCCAACATTTCCTTCAGCGCCCCAAACTCATCGTTCACTTCTATTCGCAATGCCTGGAAAACCTGCGCGAAATATTTGTTTGGATTTCCTTTCACCACCCCTTGCAAAGCGTTTTTAAAATTGTGGATCGTTTTTAGCGAAACCGCTTTTCTTATTTCTACAATTTTTTTCGCCAGCGTTTTGGAATTGGTTACTTCACCGTATTGTTCAAACAGCTTGTGCAGTTGCGATTCGCTGTAAGTATTTACAATATCGAAAGCCGTTGTCGTTTGTCGCTGATCCATTCGCATGTCAAGGTCCGCATCGTAGCGAATGGAGAAACCTCTTTCTGCTTCATCAAACTGATGACTACTCACTCCCAGATCTGCCAGTATGCCATCAACCTGTGTTATTTTATGCAAACGAAGAAACCGCTGTATGTGACGAAAATTGTGTGGTACGAAAATCACACGCTCATCGTCTGGCAAATTCTTTTTCGCGTCCGCATCCTGATCGAAAGCGATCAACTTTCCTTCAGGACCAAGCTTTGCCAAAATGCCCCTTGAGTGGCCCCCGCCCCCAAAAGTGCAATCCACATATACGCCATCCGCTTTTATCGCAAGATTATCAAGCACCTCGTTGTATAGTACGGGTATGTGATAATCGCTGCCAGCGTGTTGCGCATCATCTCCGGCCGTTTCTTTTTTGTCTTTCTTCATCACTACTTTTTTAAATGCTTAAAGAATTAGCTTTTTGCCGGAGGTGGCGGTGCCATTACTTGTTGCGCCAGGCTACTGAATGCATCAGGCGAAACGGTGTCAAAGAACTGCTGATATTTATTTTTGTCCCAGATCTCTATTTTGTCAAAGGCCGCTACCAACACAATGTCTTTTTCCAACTCCGCATGTGCCTTGAGGTTTGGCGGCAGCAATAATCTTCCTGCACTATCCAGTTCCAAAGTCGTCGCTCCGTTCAAAAAATACCTGCGGAATTCACGTACCTTCGGATCAAAATCATTCAACTTGCGTAACTCATCATATACCGGGTCCCAACTCTTCATCGGGTATAATGTCAAACATTTTTCAAATCCCCTGTTTATGACAAAACGGCCATCATCTTCTTCTGGCAACTGCTTTTTAAAGCCAGCCGGAAGGAGAAAGCGACCTTTTGCGTCCAATGTAGCCTCATATTCACCTAGAAATCCGTTCATTTACAGGAATTTGACACAACTCAAACATTTATTACCACAAAATAACACTTTTTCCCACTTTTAAGACAAATTTTGATTTCTTAATTTTTTCCACATGCCCAAAATGGGCTCAAATTCAATGCAGGTAAGCGATTGAAGAGCGAAAAATGACATTAAAACCGCTAAAATGTGAATTACGTGTGAATATCTGGTGGATTACGGGGTGTCGTTTGTGAATAACTGAGTAACTGAATGACTGAATAACTGAAGTTTGAGATCCACTCAGGCTGTTTTCCTTTCGACTACTCAGTTATTCAGTCATTCAGTTACTCAGTTATTAGTCCACCTCTTTAACTTTGACGATTCAGTTATTCAGTTATTCAATTATTCAGTCATTACAGTATGCACCCTGAAAAATTATCTATCAACGATTATACCTATACGCTTCCCGAAGAACGAATTGCGAGGTTCCCATTACAGGAAAGAGACGCTTCCAAGCTTTTGGTGTATAAAAGTGGGGAAATCGAACAGTCCACTTATAGCAATATTTCATCATTTGTTCCGGAAAATAGTTTGCTCGTTTTCAATAACACCAAAGTTGTTGAGGCCCGCATACTTTTTCAAAAACCAACGGGTGGTGTAATTGAAATTTTTTGCCTCGAGCCTTCGGATATTTACCCTGATCTTACCACTGCCATGTTGCAGAAAAACAAAGTGCAGTGGAAATGCTTGATTGGCGGTGCGAGCAAATGGAAGCATGGGCAGATTCTGGAAAAAACATTTCATTCTGATCTCGCACAGGGTGCAGACAAGGCGCCTTGTCTCTACGCAAAAATGATCGACCGTTTGCCTGATTGCTTCATGCTGGAACTATCGTGGGAACCGGCCTCGCTGAGCTTTGCGGAAGTGCTGCACACATTTGGCATCATTCCTATTCCTCCCTATTTGAAAAGAGAAACAACTGCAGACGACAGCAACACTTACCAAACTATTTACGCAGAGCATGATGGTTCAGTCGCTGCGCCTACTGCAGGCCTGCATTTTACGCCTGCTATTTTTGATGCATTGAAAGAAAAAAATATCGGGCAGACATTTGTTACGCTGCACGTTGGTGCAGGAACATTCAAGCCCGTAAAGGCGGAACGTATGCAAGATCACGAGATGCATGCAGAGTTCATTGATGTTGACAAAGCAACGATTCAAAAACTGATTGATTATGCTCCGGATATTTTTGCGGTTGGCACCACCTCCTTACGAACGCTTGAAAGTCTTTACTGGATGGGCGTCAAAGCATTGATGCATCCGTCTGCCAATATGCATGAACTTGAAATTCATCAATGGGACGTGTACGGTGAAGCGTTGCAGCAAATGAATGTAACACTTATCGATTCGATGAATGCTTTGCTGCAATGGATGCAAAAAAATAATCTCGAAAAGATCCTTTGCAAAACGCAAATCCTCATTGCGCCAGGTTATTCTTTTAAAGTGATAAAGGGATTGGTTACTAATTTTCACCAACCACAATCAACGTTATTGCTGTTGGTTGCAGCATTGATTGGTGAAGATTGGAGAAAGGTGTACGATTACGCATTGGAGAATGATTTCCGGTTTTTAAGTTATGGAGATGGGAGTTTGCTGTTCAAATAACTGAATTATTGAATCATTGATTTATTGATATTGCTACGGCAGCTACCTTGGACTGTCATGTTTCGTGTTGCGATACCATAGCGTCAACTTAAGATACAGGGAAGAGTTTTCCGCTTCGCAATATTTAACATGTCGCCCTTCTGGGGCTCGTATTCAGCTCGTGACAATTTAACAATGTTGCTACTAACGTGTCGCCCCTCTGGGGCTGTGTTGAACACTCCGCATTTTTTCAACCAGCCCCAGAGGGGCGACACGTTAGTAGAAAAAGAAATCAATCTACAAAACACATAGCCAGCCCCGTAGGGGCGACATGTTAAACCTCATCTGTTCTTTGAACAGACAGACCTTAGGTTGATTGCGAGTGCCATGGTTCGTGTCTTCACGAACCAGCTGTTCGCGCTGCTTGCGGTTCGTGAAGACACGAACTACTACAGCCGAAAATTTGCACATAATAAAAGTGGCACTCAGTAATGAATGCCACCTTATTAATTATTAATTATTAATTTCTGATTAAACTTCCTCCACCACTTCTTCCTTAGTTTGCAACGGTAGCTCTATCGTAAACACAGTGCCTTTACCGAGTACACTATCTACCTTGATCTTTCCATTGTGTGCATCTATGATTGTTTTAACGTAGCTAAGACCAAGTCCAAACCCTTTCACATTATGCACGTTGCCGGTGTGTGCGCGATAGAATTTTTCGAAGATTTTTTTCAACGAGTCTTTGCTCATACCAATACCGTTGTCTTCGATTTTGATTTGCAATGAATCGTTCACATTCGTTGTGCTAACACGAAGAACAAGGTTATCGTTCGAATACTTCACAGCGTTATCAATAAGATTCGAGATAAGGTTGGTTACATGCACTTCATCTCCGTAAACAAGATCGTTCGTGGCATTCAAATTCATAAATGCCTTTCCACTCTTATCTTGTAATTGCAAGTTAAAATTATCGATAACATGCCCTATAACATCATGAACATGGATTGATTTTCTATTGAGCTTTATTTCCTGCCTGTCCATCAAAGCCGCTTGTAGTATGGTTTCCACCTGTTTGTTCATGCGGCGGTTCTCTTCCTTAATAATGTCGCTGAAGTATTGCATCTTCTCACGGCTCTGCATAACCTTTTCATTTTTCAACGCATCGACGGCGAGTGAGATTGTTGCGAGTGGCGTTTTAAACTCGTGCGTCATGTTGTTGATAAAATCATTTTTGATCTCACCTAAATTTTTCTGTCGCAACATGGTTCGGACGGTTATATAGAAAGTACTCACAAGAATTAATGTGAATAAAATTGATGCGGGCAATATCCATCTCAGTTCCCGCCAGGCCTGGTTTTTGATGTCTGGAATAATCACCACCAGAAGCTCGTTTGAAACAGACTGTTGAAAATTTATATTATCCGAATTTTGAAGGAACGGGTAAATGAACTGCTTGTTGTGCACGGTGTCATTCATCACGTTAGAAAACCTTTTCGACTTTAACTCCAAATTGTATAAGCCTGCTGTAGAAATAATTGCAAACTCATACCTTGTCGATGTTAAACCGAGTTTTTTAAACGTCTTGGCAATTTTTTCATTGACTTCAAACTCGGTAAATTTTTCTGCAATGGTGGGCGGTTTCATCAACTCCTTCATTACCTGATCCGAAGGGAAAGAAAATGAAGGACGCAATCTTGAATTGCGCAATGAAGGCAGTGTTCCCTTTTGTTCCGTAAGATCGGATGCCACCTGGGCGATCGCATCGATCACTTTACGATCAAGCTCTTCTTCTTTGTTCTCCATCATTGATCTGAACCAGGACACCTGGATGATAATGATGCCTGCAAGAGAAAGCGTGATCAGTAAAATTATAACGGGGAAAATTTTCTTCATCTACAAAATTATTTAGCAAATAAGTTTTGGAGCGACAAGATAGCAAATTGCGGAGTGTTTTAACGAAGGTTTTGCATTGTTTTAGCCAAAATGGAGCAAAATTTGAAAATTTGAGGATTTGAAAATTTGAAAATTAGGTAACTGTCGACTGGCCAAATTATTATTTACTTTCAGAATATTAAGTGGCTTTCATTCAATGACTCGAGTTGCGCCCTCCTATTTTCAAATTTTCAAATCCTCAAATTTTCAAATTTTGAATTTCCGATTCTTAAATTAATAGCTTAATTTGATAGTATGATTGAACCCGCACCAGGCATATTACTAGTGGCCGATCCTTTTTTAAAGGATCCTAACTTCATGCGAACAGTGGTGCTGTTATGCGAGCACCGTGATGAAGGCAGTTTTGGTTTTGTTATTAACCGTTTTTATGAATATAAGCTCAACGAATTGATCAATAACGCCGATGGCCTCGAAATACCCGTGTATTACGGCGGCCCGGTACAAATGGATACCATTCATTTTCTCCATCAATATCCCAACGAGATCGAAGGCAGCATGATGGTGAGCGAAGGTATTTACTGGGGCGGCGATTTTGCAAGTGTGCTGGAACTACTGCGCAACGGCGAGATCAGCCCTAACAAGATCAGATTTTTCGTTGGCTATTCAGGCTGGGGAGAGGGCCAGCTGGACGGAGAGATTAAAGAGAAATCATGGCTCACTGTTGAAGCCACCCGCAATATCGTGTTCCACAACGATACCAACGAAATCTGGAAGGATTCGTTACGACACATGGGCGGCAAGTATGAGATAATGATCAACTTTCCGATAGATCCGCAATTGAATTGAAAATTGAAAGTTGAAAATTGAAAATGAGCTCATCATGGTGTAATTCGTTTTCAATTTTCAACTTTCAATTTTCAATTACCTCAAAAACAGGCTGACCAGAAACAACACCGTCAACACATACATCACCGGAGATATCTGGCGGTAACGTCCACTTAATATTTTCAGAAAAAAATAGGAAAGCATACCGAATACAATGCCCTCTGCAATGCTGTAGGTATAGGGCATCATGACGATGGCGAGGAATGCCGGTACTGCTTCTGTAATGTCAGAGAAATCAATTTCTTTTACTGCGCTCATCATTAACATTCCAACTATAATTAAAGCAGGGGCTGTTGCGGCGGCAGGAATTGCCATGAACACAGGTGCAAAAAATAGCGAAAGAAAAAACATACATGCAACTGTAAATGCCGTTAAACCTGTTTTGCCGCCAGACGCTATGCCGCTGGCACTTTCCACGTAAGCCGCTACTACACTGGTTCCCAGCAATGCACCGGAAGTGGTTCCAATTGCATCAGCCAACAACGCCTTTTTGGCAACGGGAATTTTTCCGTCTTTATCAAGCAGTCCTGCCTTGCTGCACAATCCGATCAATGTGCCTACGGTATCGAAAAGATTTACCATCAGCAGCGTAAATAAGATCACCAACATATCAACAGTGAAGATCTTATTGAATTCCAGCTTAAAAAATGTAGGAGCGATAGAAGGGGGCAAACTTATGAAATGGCCATTTGCCGGAAGCTTGGTGATACCTAAAGGAATGCCAATGATCGCTGCAACTACGATTCCGATTAATAAGGCTGCATTTACATTTTTCGACATTAATACAGCGCTTACCAGCAAACCAATAACAGCAATGATTGGCCCTGCAGATTTCACATCTCCGAGTTTTACAATAACGCCGTCTAAATTATTGTGGCCGATATGCTGCATGCCAGTTTCGACAATGCCCGCGTTTACCATTCCTATCAATGCGATGAATAATCCAATGCCAACTGAAATGGCATGTTTCAAATTGATTGGAATACTATTGATGATCGCTTCCCGTACTTTGAAGAGCGAAAGAAGAATAAATAAAACGCCTTCCAGGAAAACAGCGGTGAGTGCAAATTGCCATGTGTAGCCCATTCCCAATACGATAGTGTAGGCGAAAAATGCATTTAACCCCATACCCGGTGCCAATGCGATAGGAAGCTTAGCATACAATGCCATTACAAGTGTTCCCACTATTGCCGCCAATGCTGTTGACACAATTTGTGCTTCGAACGGCATTCCTGCCTTTGAAAGAATTACGGGATTTACAACCAGGATGTAGGCCATGGTTGAAAAGGTTGTGAGTCCCGCAAGAATCTCTTTTTTTACTGTGGTATTGTTTTCTCTTAAACGAAAGAAGGATGCCAGCATTACAATTTGGAAATTTGAAGATTTGAAAATTTGAAAATTGACAGGTGCGGCATTCGTCGTTGGTTGCTTTTTGCGGGATTAAGATCCATTAGCATTAATGGTCGGTAAATTGCCGGCTCTTATTCATATCTCAGTGCCTCGATCGGGTTTAATCTTGAAGCTTTGAATGCTGGATACAAACCTGCCAACAATCCTACTACGCTACAGATCAGCACGCCCAGGGCAACCCACACCCATGGAACAACAAAACCGGTGCCCATCAGCACACTCACAATGTTTCCAAGTAATACACCGATGATAATTCCAAAAAATGCACCGAGCAAACTGATTATGATCGATTCAAAAAGAAACTGCATTCTTACGTTGCGCTGCTTGCCCCCAATGGCTTTGATCAACCCCACCTCTTTCGTGCGTTCGGTTACAGCCACGAGCATGATATTCATCAATCCGATTGCTGCACCTACCAGGGTTATAAATCCTATCACTACTGCTGCTCCCGTAAGCCAACCCAATTGCTTCATCAACAGTTCAACGAAACTATCACTCTTATCGATCAGAAAATTATCGTCGTCCTGAACACCCACTTTTCTAATTGCCCTGAATGCGCCTTCAGCCTCACCAATGGCGACATCCATGCTGCTCACGTCATTCACCTTCACCCCTATCGAAAAAGATGCATTAGTGCCGGTATTGAAAAAACGGCGGACATTTTTGTAAGAAGTTATGATCAGGTTATCGAGACTCATCCCAAATGTTGATCCTTTAGACTGCAATGTTCCGATGATGCGATATGAAATACCGTTTATGCTGATCACTTTATCAACCGCCAGGTCATCATTTCCTTTGAATAGTTTGTTGACAATGTCCTTCCCGACTATGCATACATTTCTTGCCGATGTAACATCCAGTGTATTTATGTTCCGGCCCGCAGCAAGGTCATAGCCGTTCATATCCACATAGTTTTCATCACCGCCATTTATGCGCACAGTAGGATTTGTTTTCTGGCTTCCGTAGTTCACAATATTGTTTCCCCCGCCTCCAATCGAAATGCTCACCTCGGAAGGATATTTATATATTTCTTTGAACGCTTCAGCTTCCTGGATGTTGATGGTTTTGTTGGCGTTGGAAGTTTTGAGTCTCCTGTTTTTCTTGCTTTGCACTTTTATGCTCGGTCTCCCAAATTGCACATTCATCTGCCTGTAGCGGATGGTAAATCCGTTGGCGCCCAAAGAAGAAAAGCTCTCCTGGAATTTTTGCGCAATCGCCTGGATGGCGGTGTTGATACCGATTAACGCTGCGATCCCCAGGGCAATTATGGCAACCGTAATTGCTGTACGAAGGAAATTGCTTCTAATTGTGCGGAACGATAACGAAATGGTATCAGTCAACTTCATAGGTCTAAAATAAGAAATGATTTATAGATCAAAGAATTGTGAGATGAAATTTCGGAAGAGAGCACACATCCGCCCAGCTGAAGCCGTTCGGACAGGGATGACATGGATTGGACGGATTTGCACAGATTTTTCCCTGTTGATTCGCAATTTGTTATTCGGTTATAATATCCTTGATTTTTTTAGCGCGGTCCTGTCAACAAATGCCCTGCAAAAGTTGTTATTGACGGAGTTGTGTGCACGTCAAACGACTTGATAAGTTGTTCGAAAGTTATAAAACAATGCAATAAAATCAGTTAGCAGAGACGCGTTGAACGCGTCTCCGGCACCAGATGACTGAGCCTCCGCACCCATTGATAAAGCGTATCAAAAAATGTAATTTTATAGTATTGAACCACCCATAAAACCTTATTATCATGAGGTATAAAATTTTACTTACCGCCATCTCTCTCGCTGCTTCTTTTCTTTCATTTTCACAACAAAAAAGCAACTACGCTTATGTGATCACTTCGCCGGGCAATAACAAAACAGTTGGCTGGACAGAAGTTAAAATGATTGACCTTACCACAGGACAATTGTTGCAAAATGTGTTTGAAAGCAATATGAGTTATTCGCTTTTTGATGCCCGTTCAAAAAAATTATTAAAGGAATCTAACAAGGCAGTTGCATTAAATCAAACTGCTCCTTCCACTGCTACACAATTGATTCGCGATCCGTTTGACACCTATAGTGCAGCTGCAGCCTATGATGCAAAACACCAAAGGCTTTATTATACGCCGATGGGTATTAACCAACTTCGTTATATAGAGCCAAATACCGGCAAGATCTACTATTTCAATAATGAACCATTTGGCGTGGCAAAAGACCTGAACGATCTCGCAAATCATATCACAAGAATGACATTTGACCCTAACGGCATTGGTTATGCGCTTTCAAATGATGGCAATCACTTTATCAGTTTTACAACAGACAAAAACCCTGTGATTACTGATCTGGGGGCAGTTTCAGATGCTGCGTCAAATAAAGATGTTTCCATTCACGCCCAGCAAACAAGCTGGGGCGGAGACATGGTGGCCGACAGAGTTGGCAACCTTTATCTCATCAGCGCACATCAGGCTTTGTTCAGAATAAATATTCAAACACAAGTGGCAACTTATCTGGGAACAATAGCTGGTTTTCCTGAAAACTTTTCCAGCAATGGTGCAGCAGTGGATGATGATGGCAACCTTGTTGTAAGCAGTGCAAGTTCTACTGCGGGATATTATGTGGTAGACATTCCATCGCTAACCTGCAAGAGATATGGCTCCTGCGATTCCAGTTATGTAGCTTCAGATCTTGCAAATGGCAACTTTTTATTCGAGAATAAGAACCTGAAAAAAGTTGATAATAGTAAATTATCAGTGTATCCAAATCCGGTCGTAAACGGCCTCGTTTATACAAACTTCAACAATCTCCCAGCTGGCAAATATTCTATTCAATTGCTTGATCAATCTGGCAAGTTATTGTCTCAAAAAATGGTTGATGTAAAAATCGCCGGCCAGGTAGAATCAATCGCAACAGGTTCCCGGCTTTCGAGAGGTGAATATGTGGTGAAAGTGGTGCCAATCCAGGGAAGTAAAAATGTAACCGTTACAAAGATTCTAGTGCAATAAATTGCCTTTTTAGCGCAAATCGCGCTAATGGAAAACGGCAGAAAGGTGATTCTTTCTGCCGTTTGTTTATCTGAATGTCTTCTATCCCCGCGACAAATGCTATAACTCCAATACCGTAGTCTGCTTATTTTTAGCTACAATTTTATCGATAAGTCTAGATGTCCGCCTAGTCCAAGTTCGACTATTTTTTGAAGGGTCGAAATACGCACTTCTTTAATATCATTCTCTATTTTTGAGATATAAGATTTTGTTGTTCCGACTTTTTCTGCAAGTTCTTCTTGCGTTAACCCTTTTTGTAGTCTGGCTTCTTGAAGCAAAACGCCGATTTTAAAATTTTCGTAGCCCGCCTCTAATTCATCACGTTTTTTTGTACCTCGTTTTCCGTAATTTTTTTCTTTGAACTCGTCGAGGGTTATTAATTTATTATTTTTCGGTTTCATATTCGGTCTTTATTTTGAGTGCGAATTCAATCTCGCTTTTGGGTATTTTTTGGGTTTTCTTTTGAAACCCGTTTGCTAAAACAACTAGTTGTCCTTTGTTGAAAAAACAGAAAATCCGAAAAATATCGCTTCCTGCCTGAACACGAATTTCGTAGAGCCCGTCTGTATTTTCAATGTGTTTAAAGTAGGTTTCTGGAATTCTCTGCAAATCTTCAATTACCTCTAATGTCCAAACGATTTTTGCTTTCACTTTTTTATTCTGCTTCTCAAAAAATGCCTGAAAATAATCCTTATAAAAAATTATGGTTCTGTGCTTCTGCTTTTTGTCCACAGAGCAAAACTACAAAAGTTTCACTAAAGTGAAACTTTTGATTCAATATGTTCGAATTTGGGACACAAATTACAACCGAAAAACTTTGTTTATTTTTTCAACAACTGCTCAAACTTTTTGAGCTCAGCAACATCCTGCGATGTCAGTATTTCATTGTTATCATACTTTGCCTTGAAAAACAGCACCCTTTTGTGCTGCGGATATTTTGCCAGGATGGCTTCAATCATATGTCCGCTGGTTTCATCTTTTTCATAAAGGGGAGTGGGTGCAGGCGCTTCAGATTTGAAGCGTGTAGGCATTTTTTTAATCAAGGCCTCCAGTGTAGCGAGTTTGGCGGGTGATATGTCTTGTATTTTGGACGCTTTGCTATGTAACCCCTCTAATTGCTTTTTACTCAAACTTCCACGCTTGATATACTGCTGGTATAAACTGATAACAAATGGAGAAACCGGATAAGCAACAATGCATTCCTCCAACACGTCATTTACTATATCTATTTCAGGTTTTCTTATCATTATAAAGCAAATGTACCAAGCTTTGATCGCCAAAAAGTAAAGCCGGTTAACTTTTTGCTAACCGGCTTTATATCTATAGTAGAACAGATTTATCTAGAATTACATTTTATTTCAAATATTTTGCAAGCACATTTCCAACTAAAACATAACCTTGATCATTTAGATGTATCCCGTCATAAGTACACTCTCTTTTCAACCTATTACTATCTGTGATGTCCCTGTTTAAATCAGCATAAAAAACGCCCGTAGCCTCACATAGTTGTTCAATCCGGTTATTAAGGCTATCAACTCTTCTGTTCACAACTCGTTCGTCTAACAAATCTGACCAATAATCTTTTCTTAAAGGAATGATGCTGGTAACAATAGGAGTAATACTATGTTTCAAAAGACTATTAACAATAAGCTCATAGTTGATAAATACTGTGTCGATGGGTACATTGCCGCGAATATCATTTATTCCAACTTGAATCACACAAGTACTTGGATTGTAGTGATAAAAAGTATCCATTTTTTTTAGAAGGGCTCCTGTGGAAATTCCGACAATGCCACAATTTCTAACATCGTCCCTTTTTAGAACTTTGCCCCAATCGCCGTTGCTTACTCTTGAGTCCCCAATTAAAACAATGTTGGCTTTTGAAGATTCAAAAAATTCCGCCAGGTTAGGATGCGAATAGTAGTAACGTTTGCCGATGAAAACAAATCCAAAAATCACATTTAAGCCCAAAGACACAAAAAGGAGCTTAGACAACAGCTTATGATTTATTCGCCACTTCGATCTTAAAACAGATGTTCCAGCAGAAATCGTTGCCGCACTTTCTTGCGTCTTTAATAAAAAATTTCTATGTCCTGCCTTATGCGACAGGTTTTCAGATGAAATTGACATAACTATAGACTTGTAACTTTTTACAAAATGCTATAGTATTCAGTCAACAGTTATAAAATGGGAGGTTAACCGGCTTATGTCTAATAGTTCTAGAAATACATCTGGCTCAGCAACAATTGTGGGAACACACCCAGTAAGATCACAATACCCGCCAACACGATCAGCACATATTTAAATGCCGGAGTGATAGTGGAAGTTTCTGCATTGCCTGTTTTGAAATACATGGATTGTATCACACGGAAATAATAGTAAACGCTCACTGCAGCACACAGCACAGCGAAGATCACCAGCCAGAACTGAGTGCCATTTTTAATAGCAGCAGCCAACATGTAATACTTAGCGAAGAAGCCTGCTGTTAAAGGAATTCCCGCCAGCGACAGCAAGAAAATAGTATTCGTCGCAGCCAGTACCGGTTGCGATTTTCCCAACCCATTGAATCCTTCGAAAGTGTAATCTTTCATTTTGATCAAAATCGCAAATATGCCGATTGTAGCAAGACTATATGCTGCGGAGTAAAGAATAATCCCTTCTTTCGCAAATTCATTGAAACCAAACAAAGCAAACAACATGAACCCTGCTTGAGCTATTGAAGAATAAGCGAGCATTCGTTTTACGCTTTGCTGGAATACTGCAGTAATGTTTCCTATAAATAATGTCAATAAAATCGTAATGGAAATGATTGATTGCCATGCGCCTTTCATTTCGCCATATGCCCCGTCAAACAAGCGAAGGAACGCCACGAAAATAGCGGCCTTTACAATGGTTGCCATAAAAGAAGTGAACACAGAAGGGGCGCCATCATACACATCCGGTGTCCAAAAGTGAAAAGGAGCCGCAGATACTTTAAATGCCATTGAGATGAACAACAACAGCAAACCGGAAACCAACCAAATGTTCAATGGTGCATCTGCCGCGCCGGTAACAAGTGGAGCAATGCCTTTCAGCATGAAACTTCCGGTTGCTCCAAAGATCAGCGTAATACCCATCAACATAATACCCGTGGAGAAAGAACCCATCAGGAAGTATTTCAAAGAAGCCTCATTGCTTTTCAGGTTGCGTTTGTCTGCACCAGTCAAAATGTACAGCGGAATAGAAATGATTTCAATACCAATAAACAACAACAACAAACTATTGAATGATGTTACGATTGCAACACCGCACAAAATGAAAAATATAAGAGCAAAATATTCTGCTACATACACGCCCACTTTTTCGATGTCGCGACCAGACAGTAAAAAGTAAATTAAAGTGGATGCAAATGCAATGCTGTTGAACAACAAGCCATATTTTTCAAAGCTCATCATTCCCTTTGTGTTGATATGAAATAGCTGGTAGCCACAACCCTCGGCCATGTTTAGTCCAAGCAAAACAATAAGCCCGACAATTGCAACATTGCGTATAGCAGAAGTATTTTTAGTCAATACTCCGCTGTACATCATAACAACTCCCAGGATAGCAGAAATAATAATCGCGTTCATAATATTGATAACTTGAAGTCAAAAGCCAAAATTCAAAAGTCAAAATTCAAAAGATGCGAGCCGCACTATTTAGAATTCTGATACCAACTTTCGAAGTTTGCTTCTTCCTTTTTACTTTTTAATTTTTACTTTTTACTTGCCCATTGTCAGTGTCATCTTATTCAGCAACACGTCTACCAATTCGCTGGTTACACCAAGCATTGGTTTTGGATATACTCCGAATAACAATATCGCTCCAACAATAATCACCAATGAAGCTTTTACAGAGAAACTGATATCTGTTGCCTGAGCCGTTACAGCGTTTGCTTCGCCAAACAGTACTTTCTGCAACATTTTCAATGTATATACCGCTGCAAGAATGATAGTCAATGCTGCGCTTACTGTAAACACAACGTTGAATCTTGTAACAGTTGACGCAAATACACCGTTGAACATCATGAACTCACCTACAAATGCGTTAGTAAGAGGTAGTGCTATATTTGCCAAAGCAACAATTACCAAAAGTATTGCAAGGCCTGGTGCTTTTTGGGCAATTCCACCTAACTGAGACATTTTTCTTGTTCCGAATTTCTGCTCTATTGCATTTACCACGATCCACATACCGATGATGTTGATACCGTGGTTAAACATTTGGATCATTACGCCTTGCATGCCGCTTTTTGTAGTCGCGAATAATGCAACAACCATCAAGCCAATGTGTGCGATGGATGAATAAGCCACCAACCGTTTCAAATCGTCCTGTTGCATTGCCACAAGAGACGCGTATATCATACCGATGATCGCCATCCATGTGATGGTATCTCCATATTGGTAAAAGCTTATTGGCAATACGGGAGCCACCCAGCGGATCACACCAAACACACCCATTTTCACCATTACACCGCTCAGGATCATTGTAACCGCAGTCGGTGATTGCTCGTATGTATCAGGCTGCCACGTATGGAAAGGAACCAAAGGCATTTTGATAGCAAATGCTACAAACATTAACCAGAACATCAGCGCATCTTTGGAAGACGTTAACTTGATGTTGTAGAATGCTTTGATATCGAAGCTCTGACCTGCATGGAAGTATAAATAGATCAATGCAGTCAGCATTAATAATGAACCAACGAATGTATATACGAAGAATTTGAAAGTAACCTGTATTCTTCTTTCTCCGCCCCAATGTGAGCAAAGGAAGTAAACCGGGATCAAGGCCAGTTCCCAGAAGAAGTAGAACAACAATGCGTCCATAGCCATGAACACGCCCATCAAACCGGCTTGGGTCAACAGCATCAGCGCATAGAATCTGTTTGAATCTTCGTAGCGATTGCCTGAGGTTGCCGCAAAAACGATTGGGAAGGACAATGCAGTAAGTAAAGTCAATACCTTACCCATTCCATCTACTTCCATGTGGAAACGGCTGTTCAACGCCGGAAGCCATTCTTTATTTACGATTAAATATTCACTTCCATTGGCGCAAGTCATGCCATAGAGTGCTACCACTAACGTTACAATACTTGACAGCAACGCCAGTGTCTTCACACTATTTTCGTTCTTCACTGCAAACAGTGCAAGTCCGCTAAATAAAGGAATGAGTAATAATAATACAGGAACCATAATTATATTTTCAAATTCAAACGAGTAATTAATTATCGATTTGAAAATTTGAAAATTTGAAAATTCTGAACTCCGAAGTCTGCCTTCATAACTCAAACTGTTGAGGTTAATGGCATTTTCAAATTTTCAAATCACCACATTTTCAAATTGTCTTCTTATTTTTTGAAAAAGAACTGCATCACAAAGAACAACACAATACCAATGATCATGAACAACACATAGCTTCCGACTTGTCCGCTTTGTAGCAAACGTAATTGGCGGCTGCCATACTGAACACTTCTTCCGACACCGTTCACGATCCAGTCAACCAGTTTTTCCAATACATTGTTACAGAATCTGCCTAAGCCGTACACTGGTTTTACAATGATAGCATCATATAATTCATCGATGTACCATTTGTTGGCCAATACTTTTCCGAATCCCTGAGGTTCTTCAACATCAGGTTTCTTGGCAAATTTTGCCCAAGCTGCAACTACAACGATAACGATCAGTAATGTAGAAATGCCGGTTAATCCCCATTCTGTACTGTGACTCAGTTCATGCTGAGGCATTACTTTCATGGACTCTGCAAAAATTGGAGCAAGGAACTTATTCAAAGAATGTGCGTCTGGCTGAATAAACTCAGGAATACCAACATAACCACCTGCAAATGCCAATACAGCCAAAATGATCAAAGGAATAGTAATCGCTGCGGGACTTTCGTGCAAATGATGCTCTTGGTCATGCGTGCCACGGAAAGCACCTTTGAATGTAGTTGCATACAAACGGAACATATAAAATGCTGTAAGCAATGCACCAAACAAACCGATATAGTACAACACCGGATTACTCATGTACGCATGAGCGAGTATTTCATCTTTCGAGAAAAAGCCAGAGAACCCGGGGATACCTGCGATTGCCAAACATCCGATTAGGAACGTGATGTGCGTGGCAGGCATATATTTTCCAAGACCACCCATTTTGCGAATATCTTGTTCGCCGCCCATCGCGTGGATCACACTGCCTGAACCAAGGAACAACAAGGCTTTGAAGAAAGCGTGTGTCATCACGTGGAAAACAGCACCTGTGTAAGCTCCTACGCCGAGAGCAAGGAACATATAACCCAACTGACTTACTGTAGAATAAGCCAATACTTTCTTAATATCGTTTTGTTTTAATGCTATGGTAGCCGCAAATACTGCAGTTGCCAAACCAATGATCGCTACCACATGCATTGTTGCAGGGGCAAGTGTGTACAAGATATTGCTACGGGCAATCATGTAGATGCCCGCTGTAACCATCGTTGCGGCGTGGATCAGTGCAGATACCGGTGTAGGACCCGCCATCGCATCTGGCAACCAGGTGTATAAAGGAATCTGTGCACTTTTACCAGTTGCACCCACGAACAATAATAGCGTTACGATTACGAGATCAGATTTGCTGAATGCATTTGTGTGGGCGAAAACATCAGCATAGTTTACTGATCCTACTTTAGAAATGATCCAGAAGATCGCGATCAAGAAGCCAAGGTCACCGATACGGTTCATGATGAATGCCTTGTTCGCAGCATTTGTGTAAGGAATGCTTTTGAACCAGTAACCGATCAGCAAATAAGAACACAAACCTACGCCTTCCCAACCGATGAACATGATCACATAGTTTGCACCCAATACCAGCAAAAGCATGGAGAACACAAACAGGTTGAGGTAAGCAAAATATCTTGCGAAGTGCTGGTTCTCTTCTTCATGCATGTACGAGGTAGAGTACACATGGATGAGGAAACCAACGCCAGTTATAATAAGAAGGAACAAAGAAGAAAGCTGGTCAACCTGGAAGGCAAATGGGATGGCAAATTTTCCAAGATTGATGAATTCAAAGTAGCTCACAACACCTGTGTGCCCGGCTTTCACGTCAAAGAACACAATAAGGCTCACAATGAAAGATGCCAGGATACTGCCACTGCCAATGATGCCCACCAATGATTTGTTTAGATAGTTTCTACACAAACCATTTAACAAAAATCCTACGAGAGGAAATAGTGGTACTAAGTAAATTAAGTTCATAATATTCAAAAGTCAAAAATCAAAAGTCAAAAGTCAAAACAGATCAGCCTTGCGGGAACGTTTTTTGAATTTTTAATTTTGATTTTTTAATTTTTAAGCCTGTTTAAGAAATTAACGTCTACAGAATGCGTATTCCTGTACATCATTACTATAATTGCCAATCCCACACTTACCTCTGCTGCGGCAACCACCATGATAAAAAACACAAACAATTGTCCGTCGATACCCGATGTTACTGCTTTCGCAGGATTCGCCAGGTATGCCATGTGAAACATTTTTGAAAATGCCACCAGCAACAGGTTCACCGCATTCAGCATTATCTCAATGCACATGAAAATGATAATCGCATTGCGACGAGTCAATACCCCCGTAATTCCTATACAGAACAATGCGATGGCTGTGAAGATGTAATAATTTATCGGCATGTTATTAATTAGATAATTTGAAAATTTGAAAATTTGAAAATGACCAGTGAATCAGTCTTTCAAGTAATCAAACTTTCCAATTTTAATATTAATGTTAAATCAAAAATCTCATTGTTGTCGTTTGGGAATCGCACTCTCACAATTTTCACATTTTCAAATTCCCACATTTTCAAATTGCGCTACTCCTTCTTTCCAATCACTACCGCACCCACCATTGCGCTCAGGAACAACACACTGCTTATTTCAAAAGGAAGAACATAGTCATTAAACAAAGCTCTACCCAGGTTTTTTATCAGCCCGATATCACCTCCGGCCAATTGTGTAGCTTGTGTTTGTGTTTTCTCGTCGGCATTTTTAAGTGCTGCAACAATCACAAGGAACAAACACAACCCTGCTATAAAACCTGCGAACTTTAATATTTTACTTTTTTGAGGTTCAACTTCTGCATTGAGGTTCATCAACATGATCACGAAGAGGAACAACACCATGATGGCACCAGCATAAACGATGATGTTTACGATAGCGAGAAACTGCGCATTTAATAGAATGTAATGGCCAGAGATGGCGAAGAAGGTAACGATCAGGCAAAGTACACTGTAAACAGGGTTTTTGCTAACTACAACACCCAGCGCACTTACCAGGGCCAGCACCGTTAAAATCCCAAATAATATTTGCGAAATATTCATAATTATTAATTTGAAAATTTGGGAATATGAAAATTTGAAAATGGATGGTTCATCATTCTTCAAAAAATCAATTCTTTAATTTTCGTATAGTCAAATCTAAAAATCAAGAACTGTCATTTTAAAAATTTTGGGGTTACACTCTCTCATTTTCAAATTCTCAAATTCCCAAATTTTCAAATTATTGTGGTCTCTTCCTGTCACCCAGGGCCTTTGCATATTGCTCAGGATCTTTGTTGGGATCAGGAATTAAAAGGTCATCTTTCTTATATATAAATTGTGCTCTCGTAAGATTCGATGGTGTGAAGGTCTGGCTCAGATAAATTGCATCTTTAGGGCAAGCCTCTTCGCACAGTCCACAGAAAATGCAGCGCAACATGTTAATCTCATAGCGTGCTGCATATTTTTCTTCCCTGTATAAATGCTCTTCGCCTGTTTTTCTCTCAGCAGCTTCCATGGTGATGGCTTCTGCCGGACAAGCTACGGCGCAAAGTCCGCAAGCTGTACATCTTTCACGACCCTGTTCATCCCTGTTTAGAATGTGCAGACCGCGAAACACAGAACTGAATTCCCTTTTTTGTTCAGGGTATTTGATAGTAGGCTTTCTTTTAAAAAAGTGCTTTATGGTAATCATCATGCCTTTGGCAATTTCCCAGAGATAGATTTTCTCCAGAAATGTCATTGGCTTACGATCAACCGGTTTTACCCTGTTAGTTAATGATTGCATGATCTATAATTTCATACGCAACGGTAATGCTGCGCAAATATATTTTTTTAAGTTAAAAATGCCAGTTGTTGTACTTCAATAATGCCACGACCGCTGTAATCACCATGTTTGCCAAAGCTAATGGAATAAGGCCTTTCCAACCCAGATTCATCAATTGGTCATAACGGAAGCGTGGAACTGTCCAGCGGATCCACATGAATACGAATATGCCGAAGATCACTTTTGCCATCAAACAAACAACCTGTGCCAAAGCTGCCCAGTTACCTATTTGGTCATACAAATGAGCGTCATTTACAAACGGAATGTCGTAACCACCAAAGAACAAAGTCGCCATGATTACGCAGCTAATGAACATATTCACGTATTCTGCGAACAGATAAAAGCCAAGCTTCATTGATGAATACTCCTGGTGATAACCAAAGTTCAACTCGCTCTCAGCTTCAGGCAAGTCAAACGGTGTACGGTTACACTCAGCCAAAGCACATACAAAGAATATGATAAACCCTAATGGTTGATACCAGATGTTCCAGTGACCTGTAGATTGTTGCTCTACAATTGTTCTCAGGCTCAAAGTACCCGTCAGCATCAACAATGCGATCAATGAAAGACCCATTGCCAATTCATAAGAGATCATTTGCGATGCACCGCGCAGTGCAGCCATCAACGAGAATTTGTTGTTACTAGCCCATCCACCGATCATAACACCATATACGCCCAAACTCACTACACCAAACACATACAGAATGCCGATGTTAATGTCTGCAATTTGCAAAGGCACTGTTCTGCCCATTATTTCAAGATGTCCGCCCCATGGAATAACCGCGCTGGTCATCATAGCCGTCAACATCGCGAGGCCCGGTCCCATTACGAACAAAAACTTGTTGGAAGAATTCGGAATGATCTCTTCTTTCATGAAGAGTTTCATACCATCTGCCAATGGCTGTAAAATACCGCCAAAGCCTGCCCTATCCGGCCCAATACGATCCTGGATAAACGCGGCGACCTTTCTTTCTCCCCATGTTTCATACATCGCAATTACAAGCGATGCAACAATCACGATAGAAATAAGTATCGCTTTTTCAATAATTAAAAACCAATCGAATGATAAGAGTACCATAATCTTTTATTAAATCAAAAGTCAAAAATCAAAAGTCAAAATTTGGTCGCTGTCCGACTGCTCCGCTTTTATTTCTAACTCATTTTATGTTATGACTGCTTTTGTGACCAGCGGTAGAACAAGAATTGATCATCGTTGCGTCGCACTCTTGTACAGTAGTAATTCTTTTCACCGCCAGACGCATTATCATGCGTCTCTACTGCTTTTTAAAATCGTCCGAATGTGCCGGACCTTCTATCTCACTCAAATCCACATTGGGATCGTTCACACCACTCACTGTATGGATGTCCATTAACAGTTGTGGTTTTCTTCCCATTACTTTATCAATGGTTTCAGCCGGTTTCGTTATTCCTACATAATGTCCTTGTGAAATCACAGAGTGACGGCTCACTTCGGTTGGACCTTCTATTGTCCAGTCGCTTACCTTCTTTCTTTCGAAACGACAAGTGTTACAGATCCATTCTTCAACTTCACCCCACTCATCTTTACGTGCAGTTACGCGGAACACTTCGTCGCCACGCATCCACAGGGTTACTTGGCCGCTGCACTTATCGCAACCGCAATGTGCATCTACCGGTTTAGTAAACCAAACACGGTTTTTGAAGCGGAAAGTTTTATCAGTCAACGCCCCTACCGGACAAACGTCGATCACGTTTCCGATGAAGTCGTTATCCAAAGCTTTCTCAATGTAAGTTGCTATTTCAGCATGGTCACCCCTGTCGAGTACACCATGAACACGTTTGTTCGTCAGTTGATCGGCTGTGAACACGCAACGGTAGCACAAAATACAGCGCGTCATGTGCAATTGGATATACGGACCCAAATCATGCTTTTCAAAAGTTCTTCTTGAAAACTCATAACGGGTACCCGCTTTACCGTGTTCGTAGCTTAAGTCCTGCAAGTGACATTCACCGGCCTGGTCGCAGATTGGACAATCCAGCGGATGGTTCAGCAACAGGAACTCTACAACACCTGCACGGGCATCGATCACTCTTTCGCTGGTAATGTTCTTCACGATCATACCATCCATTACAGTGGTGCGGCAACTTGCAACGAGTTTAGGCATCGGCCTTGGGTCCGCCGTGGAACCCGCAGCTACTTCTACAAGGCAAGTACGGCATTTACCGCCGCTGCCTTTCAATTTGCTGTAATAGCACATGGCAGGGGGCGCCACATCACCGCCAATTTTACGTGCAGCATTCAGGATTGTAGTCCCCGGCTCCACTTCCACAGTGATGTTGTCAATTGTAACCTTAAAAAGTTTTTGTTCTTCAGCCATCTTTATATTGTTTTCACGCGAGGTGAAATATTTGATTTCACGCAAAGCTACATAAGGAGCTAAGGCGCAAAGTTTATAAGTTATTTACAACCCGATGTATCCCGTTCTTAATAAGAGATACATTGAAATTTATCAGCAAACCCAGTTTGAGACGGCTAAGTTTCAAATACGTCTGAACTTGCTTATAATGAACATCAAGCAATTGCTCAACAGATTTAAACTCAACAAGTACCTTCCTGGAAACTATTACATCTGCTCTGAATCCAATCTCTAATCTTACATTCTCATGAATCACAGGAATAGCCTGCTGTCGTGTAAAAGATAATCCTACTTTCTCAAGCTCATAACAAAACAGTTCTTCATATACACTCTCAAACAATCCCGGTCCATATTGCTTATGCAGCTTATAACATATATCAACTACAGTTCTCGAAATGTCATTCTCTATGCAATCTATCATTATGTCTGCCTCTGCGCCTTATTTCCTTATGCGCCTTTGCGTGAAATAATTATGCTACAACCTCGCGGGCATCCGCATAATGTGCTAGACCAAAGTTCTGCGTGAGGCAAAGCTCTGGATTGTTCACGTGCCATTCAAACTCGTCTCTAAAATGTCTTATTGCTGCTGCTACCGGCCATGCGGCGGCGTCGCCGAGTGGGCAGATGGTATTGCCTTCGATCTTTCTTTGGATGTCCCAGAGAAGGTCGATGTCTGTCATTTTTCCTTTTCCGGTTTCGATGTTCTTAAGGATTTTTTCCATCCAGCCTGTTCCTTCACGGCATGGAGAGCACTGTCCGCAGCTTTCATGACGATAGAAGCGGGCCAATGTCAATGTATGTTTTACCACACACTGATCTTCGTCCAAAACGATGAATCCGCCGGAGCCCATCATCGAACCCGTAGCAAAGCCACCGTCGCTAAGGCTTTCGTAGTTCATCATTCGTTGCTCGCCTTTCGCTGTTTTGAACAACAGGTTTGCAGGCAAAATAGGAACGGAAGATCCGCCCGGAATACAAGCTTTTAACCTTTTTCCGTTTGGAATGCCACCGCAATATTCATCGCTGTATACAAATTCTTCCACGCTGATGGTCATATCAATTTCATAAACACCAGGTTTATTGATATTACCGCAGGCAGAAATCAATTTTGTTCCGGTTGATTTACCTACACCAATTTTCGAATACGCTTCACCACCCATGTTGATGACTGGCACTACAGCAGCTAAAGTTTCTACGTTATTTACCACTGTTGGTCTGTCCCACACACCTTTCACGGCTGGGAACGGAGGCTTAATGCGTGGGTTACCGCGTTTGCCTTCCAGGCTCTCGATCAATGCAGTTTCTTCACCACAGATGTAAGCGCCTGCGCCGCGTTGTACATAGATCTCACAATCAAAACCACTGCCCTGAATATTTTTTCCCAGCCAGCCGTTTGCTTTTGCTTCGTTGATGGCTTGTTCAAGAATATCCGGGATCCATGCGTACTCACCGCGGATGTATATGTAAGTTGCATTGGAACCCAATGCAAAAGATGCTACGATCAATCCTTCTATTAAAAGATGCGGCAAGAATTCCATCAGGTACCTGTCTTTGAAGGTACCGGGCTCACTCTCATCCGCATTACACACGAGGTGACGGGGAACGCCTTCTGGTTTGGCAATAAAGCTCCATTTCATACCTGCAGGGAAACCGGCACCACCACGACCACGAAGACCGCTTTTTTTCACTTCTTCCACGATATCGGCGGGAGACATTTTCAACGCCTTTTCCACGCTGCGGTAACCACCTTCGCGACGGTAAACATCGTAATAACGAATTCCCTCTACATGTGCTTTGTCTAATAAAAGTTTTACTCCCATATCTGTAAAGCTTGCGCTTTTTAATAATTCTGATCTATTTTTTTGTCAACACGTACATATCCGCCAATGGCCCGGTGATCTCTTTTCCGCTCATGTCCAGCTGCCTCAATTTATTTTCTTCCACTTTGTATTTCATCCCCGGTTGAAGCGTTAGCGTGTTACCACTCACTTCCCATTTGCCTTTTGTCGTATTTGAAACCGGTTTCTTTTTGCCCTGGTACTCGTCTGTCAAAACAAATGTTTTATCAGCTTTCAATTCGAGACTTTCTTTAATTCCCTCGCAATCTGCGCAGGGTAATTTTCCGGTGTATGTTCCTGCTATCTCGAGCGAATTGGCGGCGTTGTGAATGGTGTCTGCAGTTGCAGCTTTGGTTGTTTCCGCTACTGAGCCATCTTTCGCTGTTACATTGTCCTTCGCAATTGAATCTTTTACTTGTGCTGTTGTTTTCTCAGAAACTGTGTTGCTGTTACAAGCGGCAAACATCAACATCGAAAAAGCAAAGAGTAATTTTTTCATATGCTTTGGTTTCTTTAGTTATTCGCAGCTGCGTTTCTCCTGCACTCTTCAATGATCGCGTCAACCTTTTCTTTTGTAAGATGTTCGCGATAATGCTTTCCAAGCTGCATCATCGGCGCATAACCACAAGCACCTAAACATTCAACTGTTTTCAACGTAAACAAACCATCAGCGGTTGTCTCGCCTACTTTAATGCCCAGCTTCTGTTTGATATATTCAATGATGTCTTCACTTCCACGCACCATACAAGGACCGGTTTGGCAAACTTCAAACATGTATTTGCCAACAGGTTTCAAATTGTACATGCTGTAGAAAGTAGCCACTTCATACACTTCAATTGGTTCGATCTGCAACAGGCCCGCAACATAATCCATCGTTTCTGAACTGAGCCAGCCGAATTGCTCCTGCGCCAAATGCAACACAGGCAGCAATGCACTCTTCTGTTTCCCGTCCGGATAACGTGCAATGATCTCTTTTACTTTCGCCAGCCTCTCTTCTGTAAATTGTGCCATGTTAATTTGAAAATTTGACGATTTGAAAATTTGAAAATGACTGATTCAGCCTGTCTTCTCTATTTCAAACTCAAAAATTTTAATAATTGAATGCTGCTTATTCATTTAGGTGATTTGCAATTTTATTTTCAAATTTTCAAATCACCACATTTTCAAATTTCTATGCATCCATCTCCCCTGCAATCAGGTTCAATGAACTCATTGTGATAACCGCGTCTGATAACATTCCTCCGCTTGTCAATTCAGAATAAGCCTGGTAATAAATAAAACAAGGTCTTCTGAAATGCAGGCGGTACGGGGTTCTTCCACCATCACTGATCAAATAGAATCCCAATTCTCCGTTTCCACCTTCAACGCTGTGATAAACTTCACCTTTGGGAATTTCCGTTTCACCCATCACTATTTTAAAGTGCCAGATGAGCGCTTCCATTTTGGTGTAAACATCTTCTTTTTTAGGCAGATAATATTCTGGAACATCGGCATGATACACTTCTGCATCCTTGCCTTTGAATTCTTTTACTTTCGCGTAAGCCTGTTCGATAATTCTGAGTGATTGCCACATTTCCTGGTTTCTTACAAGGAAACGGTCGTAGCAGTCACCTGTTGAACCCACCGGTACTTCAAATTCAAAATCTTCGTAGCTGCTGTATGGTGTTTGAACGCGAACGTCATAATCAACACCGGCTGCTCTTAAGTTTGGCCCTGTAAAGCCATAGTTCAGAGCTCTGTCAGCACCAATAGGACCGGCGCCAATCAAGCGTTCCATGAAGATCCTGTTGCGGTTGAAAAGGTTTTCAAACTCTTTCAGTACTGCAGGATATTCTGCAAGGAATTTCTCGAGTTTAGCGAAAGCTATATCATTAAAGTTTCTTTCGAAACCACCAATGCGGCCAATGTTTGTGGTAAGACGTGATCCGCAAACTTCTTCATAAATTTCATAGATCAACTCACGGTATTGCATCACGTAAAGGAACCCTGTAAATGCTCCGGAGTCAACACCCACGATTGAGTTACAGATCAGGTGATCAGAAATGCGGGCCAATTCCATGATGATGATGCGCAGGTAATCCACGCGCTTAGGAAGTGTTATGCCCAACAATTTCTCAACTGTCATGTGCCAGCCCATGTTGTTGATAGGCGAAGAACAATAGTTGAGCCTGTCTGTAAGTGGGGTGATCTGGTAAAGCGGACGTCTTTCTGCAATTTTCTCAAAAGCTCTGTGGATATATCCAACTGTTTGCTCTGAAGAAACAATGCGTTCGCCATCTACTTCCAGGATATTTTGGAACACACCATGCGTTGCCGGGTGCGTAGGACCAAGATTAAGCGTTGTAGTCGTCTTTTCTATGGACCCATCCGGAAGTACAATGTGCGGATCTTTTATATGTTGCAATTCTGACATAGAATCAATTAGACAATTTGAAAATTTGAAGATTTGAAAATTGGGAACGCCGCATTTCAAACTCTCTTTGTTTTTATGTTACGTTTTTTTTGAAAATTGACAATAGGGCAATCATTTTCAAATTGCCGCATTTCCAAATTTTCAAATTACGGAGCCACCGCGTCCGAACATCTCATCATCCTTGTCAACCCTGGATTGATCTTCCAGAGGATATTGTTTAAGCATTGGGTAGTAGTCCATTTCTTCCACATTCATTATACGTTTAAGATTTGGATGGCCCACGAAATTGATACCAAAGAAATCGAAGGTTTCTCTTTCGAGCCAGTTGGCTGCTTCAAACAATTTTGTTGCTGTATAGATATCTGCTGTGTAAGGAGCACCAGCTTCATTTATCGGTGAAAATACTTTGAACCGGATACGAACATTATCAACAAGGTTGTGTAGCAGATACACAATGGCGAGTTCTCTTCCTTTATTGTCCGGATAATGTACAGCGCAGAGGTCTGTTAGAAAACGGAATTTCAAGTGCTCATCATCGTACAGGAATTGCAGCACTTTCAGGTTCATTTCTTTCGGTGCTTCAAAAGTCAACATTCCATACGGTGATTCAAAACCTGTTACAGCTTCTCCGAATTTCTCAATCAGCCTTTGTTTTATATAATCTTGATCCATGAGATAACTCAAAATTTGAAAATTTGAAAATTTGAGAATTTGAAAATGTGCTTGACATCCAAAGTCCAAATTCCTTATTCTGTTATTTCTCTATTCCTAAATTCTTAGCGTGTCTATCGTAAATGAGGCAAGATTCTTTCCGCAGCATTCTCAAATTTTCAAATTCTCAAATTGCCACATTCTCCCGTTGCCACATTTTCAAATTATTGAATGCCATATCCATTCAGCAATGCCTTGTACTGGTCGCTATTGCGGCGGCGGATACTCTCGTTTCCTACCAGGTCCTGCACTTTCATAAAGCCATCTAAAATAGCTTCTGGTCTTGGCGGGCAACCTGGAACGTAAACGTCTACAGGAATGATCTGATCGATGCCCTGCAATACGCTGTATGAGTCAAAGATACCGCCGGAACACGCGCAGGCGCCTACGGCTATTACCCATCTTGGCTCTGCCATTTGCAGGTAAACCTGTTTTACGATAGGTCCCATTTTTTTTGCAATCGTTCCCATTACCATCAATAAATCGCACTGACGAGGGGAGAATCCAACTCTTTCAGCGCCGAAGCGAGCAAGGTCATAATGAGAAGCCATGGTCGCCATGAACTCGATTCCGCAACAAGATGTAGCGAACGGTAACGGCCAAAGTGAATTCTTTCTTCCCAAACCCACAACGTCACTCAATTTAGTAGTAAAGAAGCCTTCACCGGTAAAGCCGGCAGGGGCATCGACTATATTTATAGGCTTACCACCTTCATTTTTCACATTAAACGATACAGGACGAGACATAATATTTTCCTTTTTAAAGCACCTCTGTTGCCTAACAGTTGTACTGTCTTTTAGTTGTAATTTCAAAACCAGCTAATTAACACCAAACAGGCATCAATTATTGCTTAATCTTCCCAGGTGAGGGCTCCTTTTTTTATGATATAGATAAAGCCCAGGATAAAGAAGGCCACAAACATTAAAACTGCACCTAAACCGGGCCAGCCAAGTTCCTTGAAATTTACTGCATAAGGATAGAAGAAAATAACTTCCACGTCAAACAACACGAAGAGAATAGCAACCAGGAAGTATTTAATAGCCATTGGCTGACGGGCGTTTCCTACACTTGCAATACCACTTTCAAACGTAGCCAGTTTATCACTGGTGTCACGTCTTGGCCCCAGTATGTTGGCGATACCTAACGTACCCGCTACAAAAAGAGCAGCGAATATTAGTTGCAATGCAATAGGGACGTAGTTGGCAGAGGTATTGGCAACTACAGGAGTACTTACTTGCAAAAGGAACAAGTTCATAATGAGAAGATTGCTTAAAGCGCAAAAATAGGTTAGCCAATGATATAAACCTCAATAATGTGAAATATTCTAGCTGATTATTATCAATGACCGGAGAGAAAAAGTTTTTTACCCTATTTCAGGCGGAAAAAACTAAGGAAAACACTTATTCAGTAACATTGTTAAAATAAAAAAACTGCCCCGAAGGACAGTTTTTTTGTTTTATGGAAAGAAGATATAATCTATCTACTTGGCCGTGTGCCCACCGGAGCTCTTGGTAGAAGTTCCGGAGTTACCCGTTGCTTTTTTCTGAGGAGCCGCGGCTGGTTGTTTAGCCGGTTTTTTCAATTTTTCGATAATTTGAGTTGCATCAGTGTTAGTTGGGTCAAGTGCTACCACTTGTTGCAAATAACCGATGGCTGCATCTTTATCTTTCTTGATATCGTTTGAATAAGATGCCAGGTAATAAAGAGACTGGATGATCAAGCTCTTCATTTTTACTGAATCTGTTTTCTTAGCTACTTCTACAAATTTCTGATAGTCAGGAACAGCTAATCCGTTTGCCATGGTTGTATCGATCGCTGCGTATGAGCGCGCAGACCACAGGTAACCATAGATTTCTTCAGGATAGAGCACTTTGTATTTTGCAAAGATAGCTACTGAAGAATCGTACACTTTCGCCTGGTAATAGGCATAGCCGTAGTTGTACAGGTCTGTTTTTGTTGATTTTGGATCTGTGTAATAGATCTGTCCCAGCCATTTCGCTTCTTCCGCCCTGTTGCCCAATCTTTTAGACAAGCCAGCCGCGCTGTTCATCAATTCCAATTTTTCGATTTTAGAAGTGTCTGCAGCTATGGCCTGCCCATAAGCCTCAAGAGCTTGTGTCTCGTTTCCGGGGAATTTGCTCAACAATTCTGCTTTGAAAGCATAATCTTTCGGTACGAAGTTCTCCGCTTTTTGTTTTGCGAAATACTGATCCAGATAGCTTTTCGCGTTTACTGAATCTTTTTTCGCATCATAAGCGTAAGCGATCAGTTTGTAATAACGAGGATCAGCTTTATCACCTTGAGCGCTAATATATCCTTGAGCGGTACTAATTGCGTTGTCGTAGTTTCCTGAAGCGAAAATGATACTTGTTTTTTCGTAATCATTGTTCGGGTTTGGATCGGAAACCGCCATAAATTTTTCGTAGAAATCTTTTGCTTTGTTGATATCACGGTTGAACCAGTAGTAGTACAACTCATAATATGCCGGAGCAAAGTTTGGATCCATTTGCACTGACTGCTCCAATGCAGGAAGGAAGATTTCTTTGTTTCCCTGTGTCATATACAGTTTTGAAATTCTGTATTCGGCACCTGCATATTTAGGATCGATGTTCAATGCTTTTTGATACGACTGAACCGCGCTACCACCGTCACCAAGTTTGCGGTAAGCGTCACCAATTACTGTCCAAACTTCAGGGCTTTTAAAGTCTTTAGTTTGTGTAACCGGAGTCAGTTTTTCAATTACAAACTGAGCATCTCCTGCTTTAGAATCTACGATAGCATGGCCAATAGCCGCCATGATATTTACGTCTTTATTTTTAGTAAGGTTAAGTGCAGTTTCAAAACGTTGGCGAGCATCATCTTTTTTACCTTCGTTCAATTCAATCTGCCCCATGCCCACCAGCATTGCGGGTGCATTGTTGCTGGTTGTCAAGCCTTTCTGATACAGGGCTTTTGCTCCTGCAGTATCTTTTAATTCAAGCAATGTTTGGCCCAACCAATAGGTAGCAATCACATCGTTAGGGTTTGAAGCCAGTGCTTTTTCAAATTCTGCCTTAGCGCTGTTGAACCTTTCGTAGTAATAAAATTTCTTTCCCTGCTCAACACTTTGCGCAAACAAAGAAGTAACGGACATAACCGCTGCCACTGCAATGCTTAAGGTAATTTTCTTCATTGTTTATTTTTCTGGTTTACTAAATATAGATTTATATATAAAACTATTTTTTACATCCCTGCATCACGTACGATAAACTGCATTTTTGCAGGCCATAAGTACGCTCTTCTGAAAATCAATTGCCCTCTTTCGTACAACATGAAGTTGGCGAATCCGTTTCCAAGGCCGTCATAATTTTCTTTCAGCACATAATACAAACCACGTACCAACGGATAGCGTCTCATTGCAATATTTGCCTGGTAGGGTTTTACATATGTTTCCTGCGGACAAATACCGCAACGTACGGATGCAATTCTAACTTTTTTCAAAAAACTAATTTGTGATGTGTCCTCCGGATTTCCGATCCAACTAACTCCTATAAAACCAATCGCATCCGGATTATTAGATACGTAATCTATCACTCCAAGGCTGCTTGTAGCCGCCGTAACATTTTTGCCCATTGGCTGGCCCTTCAAAATCGAGTCCATTGCGTAACGAACTGTACTTGTTGCAGAAAGGCCGTCCATTACAGGTCTCAGTTTGTAACCACTGGTACCTTTTAAGATGGACCTTACATCGGTCATGTCAAAGATGGAATCTTTTGCCTGGTTGTTTACGATCAACGCAACTGCGTCGTAGGCAATCTTTCCCTGGAGCGGAGAGAACTTTTCCTTATTGGTTAATAGTTCAACTTCCTTGTCTGTCAACGCCCTCGTAATAATAACCATTCTTACGCTGTCATTATTCAGGTCCTTCAGACACTCAGCTTCCGGCTTATAATGAGCTATGATTCTGGCGTCTTTATAGGTCGCTTCAAACACTTTGATTTGGGAATCAATTACCGGTTTAAAGCTTTCGTCAACACTTATGTTAATTGTTCCTGTAGTGGTGGTATCTCCAAAAGGTTTCTGCTGACCATTGTTGCAACCCGCAAGCACACTTACGAAGAAAACTACAACCCAGGTTGAAATAAATTTTATTTTTCTCGAGGCAATATATGATCTCATTCGAAATAATTCTTTTGGTAACCACGGTAAATTCGCCATCCTCCGTAAATGATACACAATCCGGCAAAGAAATATTTTAGCAGGGGTTCCACTCCAAATTTAAAACCGAGCTTGTCTGAAAACGCGAAAAAAATTCCAAAACACAGAATTACGATGCCCATGCCATAATCCTTCACAGACCTCATTATGCTGTAGTTTTTTTCTTTTCGCTCCTGAAACTTATCGTCCATATGACCCGTTTTTAAATAGAATGGAGCAAGATAATAAAAACATACCTTTTTCGAACGCTAATTCTTTAAACTCTTTTACATTTTTCAATTTTATATTTCCTTCTTTAGATTTTACCATTTTTTATTGTGCGCCATCCCTTTACGTGGGAATTTTTGTGGTTTATTATATTAAAAAAATACGCAATCAAACAGTTAAGATTGGTCGTGCAACTACGTTATATTATTGTGAAAACCTATATCAGCTTTTGTCCCCAAAACGAGCTATGCGGCCAGCACGGCAATTAACTTACCGGCTGACCGCAATGGCTGAGGGTTTAAATAGGGGTTATTGATCCATCATCCAAAGTATATTTCAGATATTTCAAAGTACTATTCCTGCTCTGTTTGAAACACCACCGGCAAGGTCATGTACACATTTACAGGATTGCCATTTTGAGAACCAGGTTTCCAGTGCGGCATTTTTTTCACCACTCTTAAAACTTCTTTATCATATTCCTCTCCGCCTGAGCCTACTATTTCAAATCCTGTTACGGAACCTGTTTTGTCAACTATAAAGCGAACCAGCACTTTAATGGAGCGCTCTTCTTCATTTGTGATCTCGCGCAGATTCTTTTTAAGAAAACGGATCATCGCGCTTGTGCCACCAGGAAACTCGGGCATGTTCTCGACAAACTGGTGGATGCTGTTATCTTCCGCAACGGGCGGCGTTGTCACGTTATCATTTCCAGTGCCGGTACCGGTCCCATTGCCTTGCGGTGGCACGGTGCCATCAGAGGGATTACCTTCTTTTGTTTCGGTGCCTATTGCCTTGTTTTCCATTGCCTCAACAGGCGGTACAGTCGTCTCGGTTTCTGCTATTATTGGAGCCGTGTTCTGAATCGTAGCAATATTTTGTTTAAGCGCTCCTGCGTCCATTTTGGGTTTTAGTTTTGGCATAGGGTCCTTTTTTTGAGGAGGTGGAGTTGGATCTGCGGCAAGAGTTACAACCGGCCCTTCTGCAATAAATACAGTAGGTTTTTCCTTCGCTTTAAAAGACAGACAACCCACAACAATCGCCACCAGCGAAAACATTCCTCCAATAGCAGTCATCAGCCTTTTATTGTATTCTTTCCTTAATGTGTATGCGCCATATTGCTTGTTACGGTTTTCAAATAGTATGTCAAGCACATCACTGTGTAAAATTGAATTAGCATTCATAATAGTATGTTTTACTTGGGAAAATTCGTTTTGTACAAACCAGCGCTGTGTTCTTAATAATGAGATGCGGGGGCGGAATTATTCCATAAAAAAATTTGCTGAATGCCGAACGCCTAACGCTGAACGCAGTTTTAGGCTCATCAGTTATTCTGTTATTCAGTTACTCAGTTATTCAATCATTCGGGGACCAGCGTTAAGCGTTAGGCGTTTAGCGTTAGGCGTTTTCCTATCTTTGCGCCCATGAATATCTTGATGGTATGCCTGGGCAATATTTGCCGGAGCCCATTAGCGGAAGGAATTTTACAAGACAAAGCAGCGAGCGCAGGACTGGACTGGCGTGTTGATAGCGCAGGTACAAATGGTTATCATGTTGGAGAAGCACCTCATCCATTGTCACAAAAAGTGGCGCTGATGAATGGCATTGATATCAGTGCACAGCGTTCAAGAAGATTCGTGGCAGACGATTTTGATAAGTTCGACAAAATATATGCAATGGCGGAAGATGTGGTGAGCGATATGCGGAGCATTGCAAAAAATAAATTCGATGAAAGCAAAGTAGAATTATTGTTGAACGAATTGTATCCGGGAAAAAACATGGATGTGCCCGATCCCTGGTATGGAACAGAACCGGGATATCACAAAGTATATGCGTTGATAGAGGAAGCGTGTGAGATGATTGTGGAAAGGCATAAGGTGTGAGACGTGGGATGTACGGAGGACGATGTACGAAATTCATTGTAATGATGCACCCGAAACGCTTTCGTCCATCGTAGTTCGCACATCGTACACAGCAATAACAACAAGACTTTAATAATTAGAAAGAATACACAAATAAACTTCAATGAGCAAGCCTTCTTTACCGCAGGGAACGAGAGATTTTAGTGCGGAAGTAGTTCGTAAACGCAATTACATTTTTAATACAATTCGCAACATATTTGAACTGTATGGATTTCAACCGCTGGAAACACCGGCAATGGAAAACCTTGAAACATTGATGGGAAAATATGGTGAAGAGGGTGATAAACTCATTTTCAAAATATTGAATAACGGCTTGAGTGATTCGAAAAATATTGATAAAGCCAAAGCGGCTTTTGAAAATGTTTTGTTGGGTAAGAATGACAAGAATCTTACTGAAAGAGCTTTGCGTTATGACTTGACCATTCCTTTTGCTAGATATGTGGCAATGAATTATTCACTATTGCCAATGCCTTTCAAGCGTTATCAAATACAACCGGTGTGGAGAGCTGATCGTCCGCAACGTGGCCGCTACCGCGAGTTTTATCAGTGCGATGCAGACGTGGTAGGAAGTAAAAGTTTGTTGAATGAAGTGGAGCTCACCAATATTTATGCAGGTGCTTTTGAGAAACTAAATATCCCTGTTGAAATAAGAATCAACAGCAGAAAGGTTTTAGCGGCATTGGCCGAAATTTGCGGCGGCGCTGATAAAATGATCGACATTACCATCGCAATTGATAAGCTTGATAAAATTGGAATTGAAAAAGTAAAAGAAGAACTGCAACAGCGTGGTTTAAACGCAGAGCAGATCAATACTATAGAGCAATACCTAAACATTGAAGGCTCCAACGAAGAAAAGATTGAAGCGTTGTCGAAACTGATTGGCGACACTGAAACAGGTAAAGCAGGTTTGAATGAAATCAACTATTTGCTTTCAAATAGTCGCCTGACATCCACTACAAGTCAGATCGTTACTGACTTTACACTTGCACGTGGTTTGAATTACTACACTGGTATTATTTTCGAAATCAAAGCTGTTGGTGCCAACATGGGCAGCATAGGCGGCGGTGGCAGATATGATGACCTCACAGGTTTGTTTGGTGTTCCAAATGTTCCGGGTGTAGGTATCAGCTTTGGTGTGGACAGAATTTATGACGTGATGGAAGAGCTAAACTTGTTCCCTTCTGATGTACACACAGGAACGCAGGTTTTGTTTTTCAACCTGGGAGAAGCTGAGAGCAATGCAGCCTTTCAACTGGCGCAACAACTACGCAGCAAAGGCATTCGCAGTGAGCTCTTCCACGAAAACAGCAAGTTTGACAAGCAGTTCAAGTACGCAGAGAAGAAAGCAATTCCTTACATCGTGATACTGGGCAGCAAAGAACTTGAAGAAAAGAAAGTAAACATTAAGAATCTATCTAGCGGTGAGCAACAGACGATAAGTTTTGATGAGTTGCTGAATTTTGGATTTTGAGAATAGGAACGCAGATTTTCATGATTTGACATGATTTTTAAAATATCTATAAAGCAAAAGGCGTCGATTGTTTCGACGCCTTTTCTATTTAAGATAACATCATAACAAATCATGAAAATCATGAGTATCTGCGTTCTTCTCTCACATGCGCTCCACGATCATCGCTGTGCCCTGCCCTATTCCCACGCACGCAGACGCCAACCCATAACGAAGTTGTGATCTGAACATTTCGTGCACCAACGTAGTAACAATTCTTGCGCCGCTCGTACCTAAAGGATTTCCCAATGCGATTGCGCCTCCGTTTACATTTACAATGCTTTGATCAAGTCCCAGCTCACGCATGCAGGCAATACTTTGGGAAGCAAAAGCCTCATTCATTTCTGCGATGTTAATATCCTTCATGGTAAGATTGGCTCGTTGTAAGGCCTTCTGCGTTGCAGGAACGGGCGCAATACCCATTACTGAAGGATCAACACCTGCAATGGCCATTGAAACAATTTTTGCCATTGGCCTCAAACGGAACGCTTCAACTGCCTCTGCACTCGCCAATAACAAGGCCGAAGCGCCGTCATTTATGGAGGAGGAATTGCCGACAGTTACTGTTCCGTTTTTTACAAATGCAGGTTTTAATGCTGCCAGTCTTTCCAAAGTGGTTGATCTTGGCGGTTCGTCTTTACAAACTATTTCCGGCTTGCGGGATGTTGAAATATCTATGCCGATGATCTCATCTTCCCATTTACCGGCGGCCAAAGCTTTCTCGTATTTTATTTGCGAAGCGTAGGCGAAAAGGTCCTGTTCTTCCCGTGAAATGTTCCATTGTTGCGCCACATTTTCCGCTGTTTCGCCCATGTTATAAGGGTAATACATTTCGGCGAGTTTTTTATTGGTAAAGCGCCATCCGATGGTCGAATCGTGCATTTCCTGCGCTCTGTTCCATGAGCCCTCTCCTTTTGATAAAATGAAGGGTGCCCTGGTCATGCTTTCCACGCCTCCGGCAATGTAAATGTCGCCTTCATTGCACATGATGGCGCGGGCCGCGTCCATAATGGCCTGCATGCCTGAGCCGCAAAGTCTGTTTACAGTATTGCCCCCCACAGATACGGGGAAACCGGCCAGCAAAACAGCCATTCTCGCCACATCGCGGCAATCCTCTCCCGCCTGGTTGGCATCCCCGGCGATTACGTCTTCAATGGCCTGTAACGGAACATTTGACTGGCGCTTCATCAATTCCTTAATGGTATGCGCCAACATATCATCTGCTCTCACATTTGCTAAAATGCCGCCATATTTGCCTATAGGGGTTCGAACTGCGTCGATTATGTAAACTGGTTTCATGGGAAGTTAAAAGTCAAAATTAAAAAGTCAAAAAGGCTCCAAATTTCATTGATTTGCTTATAGTTTGAATCGACTCATTGCTATTCAAGCTATTGTGAGTCAACTAATAAACCTCCTTTTTGAAGAAAATCATATGCAAATATAGTTGCTGAAAAGTCAGCCGCTCTTTTAACTTTTTAATTTTGACTTTTGACCAGGTGCTCCTTGACCCTCCGCCCCTTTTATCGTACCTTTGCACGATGTTAAATACAGACAAGAAGAATATTCGTCATTTATCGCAGGATGAATTGACGCAGTATTTTGAGGAAATGGGGGAGAAAAAGTTCAGGGCGAATCAGGTTTACGAGTGGATTTGGCTTAAACACGCGCACACTTTCGATGCAATGACAAACCTGAGTAAAGAGCTTCGTGTCAAACTTTCTGAGCACTTCTCTTTACCGGCATTGACAGTGGATGCGACACAATACAGCGCCGACGGTACAGTGAAAAGCCGTTTCAGAACAACTGACGGTCATTTGGTGGAAGGCGTTTTGATTCCTACAGAAAACAGGCAAACCGCCTGTGTATCTTCACAAATTGGATGTTCTTTAAGTTGCAAATTTTGCGCAACGGGCTATATGGACCGCAAGCGTAATTTGACTTACGACGAAATATATGATGAGGTTGTTTTAATCAACCAGCAGGCAGAACGTGTGCATGGCAAAAAGCTGAGCAACATCGTTTTTATGGGCATGGGTGAACCTTTGCTGAACTATAAAAACGTGTTGAAAGCAATTGAAAGAATTTCTGCGGAAGATGGTCTCGGCATGAGTCCTCGCCGTATTACGGTTTCAACTGCAGGCGTTGCAAAAATGATCAGGCAGCTGGGTGATGACAAAGTGCGTTTTAAACTGGCATTGTCGCTTCACGCGGCGAATGATGATAAACGCCACCAGATCATGCCAATCAACGATACCAACAACATCAAATCATTGATCGACGCGCTGAATTATTTTTATCAGCAAACCGGTAACGAGATCACGTTTGAATATATCCTCTTCAACAATTTCAACGATTCATTACAAGACGCAGATGAGTTGATCAAGATTTATCGCCAGGTACCTGCAGATCTTATCAATATCATCGAGTACAATCCAATTGATCTTGCACAATTCAGCAAACCCGATGAAGCTACTACAGACAAGTTCATGCATTATCTCGAGAAACATCGCGTGAACGTGCGCCTGCGCAGAAGCCGTGGCAAAGACATTGATGCGGCATGCGGACAATTGGCGAATAAAGAGGTTGACGTTTAGAGCAAATCAAAATTCAAAAGGTAAAAGTCAAAAGGGGGTGTCCCATTTTTGAATTATTACTTTTGAATTTTTACTTTCATAACTACTGTTGAAAAACAGCAAACTTTAAAATCATGGGAAGAATTTCACAGTTCGAGAAATTTATCAACAAGAAAAAAGCGGGTACTGTAAAAGAAAAGTACAAGCAAGACAGAAAAGCGGCTAAAAAAGAAAGAGCTGCAGCTATTGACAAACACTTCGAAGACAAGAGAAAGCAGAAAGCTGAGGCGTACGAACTGAAGAAAGCTGGCCTTGCCGCTTCCGGATCGCCTAAAGTAAGTAAAGAAGAGATCAGGGCGCTTAAAGGCGGAAACGCAAAGAATCCCAAAGACGCAAAATTTAAGAAAGCCGCCGAGCCTGTTACTAATAATGCAAAGCCTCAAAAACCAACAGGCAAAATCTCCATTTCAAAAAATACTGATGTAAAAGCAAAAGTTGTTCCCGCTGCCGGCAATAAAGATGTGCAGGAAGAGATCATGGGCAACCATGCCGGAATGCCGTTGAACAAATACATTGCGCATGGTGGTGTGTGTTCACGCAGAGATGCGGCTACTTTGGTGAAAGAAGGAAAGGTAGAAGTGAATGGGAAAGTGGTTACCGAACCGGGTTACAAACTTGGCGAGAAAGATGTAATCAAAGTGAATGGCAAAAAAGTTATTCCTACAAAGAATCTCGTTTACATCTTGTTGAACAAGCCAAAAGATTACATTACTACAACTGATGATCCGCAGGGAAGAAAAACGGTGTTGCAATTGATCAGAACAGCTACAGAAGAACGTGTTTATCCTGTTGGCAGACTAGACAGAAATACCTCTGGTGTTTTACTGCTTACAAACGATGGTGATCTTGCACAGACGCTTAGCCACCCAAGCCACGAGATCAAAAAAATATACGAGGTAACACTTGACAAACCTCTTACTAAAAACGATTTCGACAGCATTGCTGCTGGTCTCACACTGGAAGATGGTTTTATTGCTCCGGATGCTTTGGGTTATGTTGATCCAAAAGACAAATCTGTTATCGGCATCGAAATTCACAGTGGCAGAAATCGTATCGTGCGCCGCATTTTTGAACATCTGAAATATGATGTGAAAGGTCTGGATCGTGTTATGTATGCAGGTCTTACAAAGAAAAATGTGAACCGCGGTAAATTCCGTTTACTAAACGAAAAAGAAGTCAGAACACTTAAACATTTCAACAGATCAGTGAAAAAAGGTCAAAAGTAAAAATTCAAAAATCAAAAGCTTTAGTGCTTGATGATTATGGATGACTGCCCTTTTGAATTTTTAATTTTGAATTTTGATTTAACATGAAGCTGGAAATTATTTTTGAGAACGACAATTTTATTGCTGTTAACAAACCTTCGGGCCTTTTATCTGTGCCGGACAGAATGCAATCCGAAGTTTCTTTAAAAGATATTTTACTCGATAAATACGGACAAATTTTTACCGTTCACCGTCTTGATAAGGACACAAGCGGTGTGATTGTTTTTGCGAAGAATGAGCAAACGCACAAACATCTTTCGCAACAATTTGAACAACGTGAAACAGAGAAGTTTTATGTTGGTTTGGTGTTGGGAAGATTGTCTGTACCAAGCGGTCTTATCGACATGCCAATCATCGAGCACCCTGTAAAGAAGGGCGTGATGACTACCAATAGAAAAGGTAAGGCATCACAAACTGCGTATCAGGTGTTGCAGGAGTTTAATAATTATTCATGGATGCAGTTTCAAATCTTCACGGGGCGTACACACCAGATCCGTGTGCATATGAAACACCTTGGTCACGCTATTGTTTGTGACGAAACGTATGGTGATGGCCATCCCGTTTTGCTTTCTGCAATTAAGAAAAAATTTAAACTGGGCAAGGATGTGTTGGAAGAAAAACCTTTGCTGAATCGTCTTGCTTTGCATGCGCAAAAACTGGTCGTAAAAGATGAAGAAGGAAACGAACATGTGCTGGAAGCCGCGGTGCCAAAGGATATGAGAGCGACGTTGAATCAGTTGGAGAAGTGGAACTGAGGCGGTAGCCGGTATCCGGTTTCCAGTAGCCAGTATGGCTTCTGATTTGAGACCCTGAACTTTGTTCAATACTTATTATAAAAAAGGAAGCACTACAAATAATGCTTCCTTTTTCTTTTATTTTAACGCCCTTATTTCGATTTTAGTTTCTCCACTGGCATCCGGCTACTGGCCACTGGCTACCTGTAATACTCCACCCTGTTCTCCTTCGGTAAATGCAATTCTGCATACTGCAAAAGATTTTGCTTTAGCATGCCAGCCGCCGCCGCGTTAGGCGCATAGAACGTAACCATATCATCTCCGCAAATAACATTATAAGGCAAATACCATCTTGCCACTTTCACCCAATCTTCAGAGATATCCGGCTTGAACCATGAATCGTAAATCATGATGAGTTTGGCATCATTCTTTTTTACCAACTCGCGCAAGAAAGCGGTGTTGTAATAATTGTCTTTGCGTGCTTTTGTTACTTCATTGTTGGCAAGGCCCCAAAGGTCAAGGGTTTTGATATCACCAAAATAACTGATCGCACCAATGTCGTTCGCAGCAATGGCCTGGCCGTTGTAATATTCTTCTACAAATTTCCCCATCTGGTATTGCTGGTCATAAATATTGTGAATGGCCCCTGCTGTTTTGCGTTGTGCATTGGCTACACGCAGCACTAAATTCGAACACATGATGATGGTGAACGCCCCAAAAATCAACGTTGCAGGTTTTCTCCACTCCTTCCAATTAAACTCCTGCAGGAACATTTTCAATAACTGAGAAACTGCCAATACAATCAAATAGGCTTCGTAGCGGAAGAACCAACCGAACTGGGCAAACACGCTATGAAAGAAAGTTGTGATGATGAATATTGCAACGAGATAAAAATCGCGATCGTACAAACCTCTTTTAATTCTATCGTATGCAACCAGACATGCAACAATCAAAATACCGCCAAGGCTCATCGACAATGCAGGTAATGACAACTGACCGCCCGCTATGGATTTAAAGTTTGTGTTTCCTTTGATCAACACCGAATTCGGTATTGGGAATCCTCCCTTGCTGTAAAAGAAAATGCCAAACAATACAACGGGTACAATGCTTGCTGCGCCGATAAGAAATGCAGGAGCGATTCTCTTTCTCAACAATAATATTCCACAAACTGATCCAACCAAAAACACATTTTCATATCGTGTAAATACCATCAGGGCCGCTAACATTGCAACGGGCCAAAACGATTTCTTTTTGTCGTCTGAAACAATGTATGAAGCTGCAGCATGCACAAAGAACAAGGTGAATGATATCTGCAATGTGTGCTCCATTCCTGATAATGATAAGGATGGAATCACCGCGAGTATCATTGTAACGATCATTACCAGGATCTTCTGTTGATTGCTGAGAGTGCTGTTGTTGTTCAATTCTCTCGACAATGCATACATGACCAGTATACCGCCCAGCAGGCTAATGATGAATGGAGAGTAAATGTTTACACCTGCAATGATATAGCTTAACGTAAGCACTAAGGTGTAAAAAGGAGAGGATGACGTTGACACCCATCCACTTTTTGAAACGCCCCACACATGGCTCACAGCGAGGTTTTTCGCTACTGACATGTGAATAAAAGCGTCATCTAAAGGATAACAAAAATGGCCGTCGGTTCTGTGAAGCGCCTGCAACTCCAATAAAGCAACAAACACCAGCAGTAACGCGGCACAAACTAAAAAAGGACTATATTTTTTCATTGCTATTTTAAGGGAATGAAGGGTTGAATGTTAAGTCAAAAAGAAAAAGTCAAAAGTCAAAAACAACCAGCCTGATGTTTTTTATATGAATGAAAATGATTCGTTCACTTGACTTGACTCTTTGTTTCTTGCAAAATTCCTAAGCATAAATAAATGCAGCGTGTCGCACCTATTAATTCTTAATTATTAATTGGCTATCGTTTGTCTCTCTCATAACCGGCAAGCAATTCATCAAACGGCATGCCTATCATGGCTTCCAGTTCAAGTTTGATGACGTTGAGGTTGCGCTGCATTTCAATTTTTTGAGATTGCTCCTGTGTCCATTTTTTAAATCCTGCGTTGTACTCTTTTTGCTCTATGATGCCGTCAGAAAAATCTCTTTCCTGTTGTTTATATTCCTGGAAAGCGTCTTGTGTGATCTGGCTTTGAAATTCCAGTTTTTGTTTTGCCAGCAAATAATCTTCGTAGGCAGTGAGTACCTGCGCTTTGATAATGCGGTAGCGTTCGTTTCTTTCTGCCTGTGCTATACCAAGATTTTCTTTAGCGATCCTGATGTCCCTGCTTCTTGTAATGAACAGATCCAGCGGCAAAGTGGCGCCGATATTGTATCTCGGGTACAAGGTGTTGTAGCCGTTTTTAGGTGGGTTGATAGAGAATTCGTTTAAGTTACCGGAAAGAGTTACCACTCCAAGTACCTTAGTTTTTGTTCTGCTCAATTCCTGATCTGCTATTGTTACTTTTCTGTCGACCACTTCATATGTAGGATTTTGAATGGCCAGTTGCACCAGCTTTTCGCGAATGCCAGTTTTCTTCGTAGTGTCCGCAGTGAGGTAAGTGCTATTACCAGCGGAAGAGCTCTGCTTTTTCTGAGCAAATCCACTAACAAACAATCCAAAGGATACAAGAAGTAAGCCTAATGTTCTTTTCATAACACGGTATTTATATGTTGCTTTTTTCCGGTGTTGGTGTGTCATAGTCAATTAATTTGTAAATAATAACCAGCAATGGGTAATAGAAATATGAATAGGGATAGCCACCGTTGGTTATCTGGGAAATTTCCCCCACCAATAATATAAATAAAAAAACTGTGATTGCAATATATGCGTTCTTAATTTCAGGCCTTTTTGCCTTGTAAAATCCTTCAAGCCCGGCTTTAAGCACTATAAAATAGAAAAGCATGTGAATGGCATATCCCAGCCATCCCTGCTCTGCCAATATTTTCATGTATCCGCTATCGGGTGGATAGCTGGCGAGATAGTGTGAGGGATTATAATTCTGCCCCTCCGCTCCTGTTGTATTGATACCTCCACCCAAGGGATGTGACCATATGTATGGCTGAACGTTGTGCCTGTTATAATCCCGAATGTTTGCGGACGCATCTTTGTTGCCTTCCAGGGTAGATTTCATCCGGAATACAACGGGATTGTTTTGAAACGGACCAAATAACAACGCTCCCGTGAAAAAGACGAAAGCAACAATAAGGGCCGCCGTTTTCCTTTCATTAACGGTGAATATTCCGTAAGCTGCAATGCCTGCAACGATCATAAGATTGGCCGTACGTGTGCCGGAATAGCTTGATGATAGCAGAATAAGAATGCCCGCGATAATGAGTAGGATGCGGTTTCTCTTGTGGTTGCTTCTTATGCCCAGGATCAACGTGAATACGCCTGTGGACGACATACACACTCCAAAGCCGGCGGGATCTGTAAGAATGGAGAATTTACGCATGAAGCCCGTTTGGAAAAACAAGTTTACCCTTTGGGCATCTGAATAGATCCATCTTTCTTCAAACTCGAAAAATCCGAACCATTGCTGCTTGATTCCCCAGAGGGCAATGAACAAAGAAATGCCTACCCACAAGGCAAGAAAATCGAATATCTTTTTTTCGTTGTCGAGCAGTAAATAAGTGATGTAATAAAACATCAGGAAGCTAAGCTGCTTGCGGAAGAACAACGACCATCCAAACAGGCTCTGTGTTTCGGGGTTGAAGGCTTCTATGAGAAAGTACGAATACTGAATGATCAGGATAACAGAGATGGGATTTCTCCAGAACTCACCTACGTTGATGCGTTCGCGGTATTGCTTGGCCAATACGCCAAAGAATACTACGTATGATAGCACCTCAATTAACAATCCTAACGGCAGTGGAATATGCACTAGCCGGTCCGGCAGCGATATAAAGGTGGAAATCAAAATAACCATGTAGTAACCCCACATTGGCTTTTTAAGGCAAAGTATTACGATGAATACACCGACTGCACAAAAGCAAACAATAACTGCCGTTACTGCCTCGCCTACTGTAGTGGCATATGCGAGCGCAACCCCTACGGCGGCCATGATGAGCCAGCCTAAGGGCGAGTCCATTTTTTTAGCTACTATCTGATCCTGCAGCCATGAAAGAACAGAGTTGGTATATAATTTCAGTTGGTCGAACATTCGGTTGTTTTTCAGAAAAATAAAAAGTGCGCATACATGTACACGATATAACCTCCCACAAATAGCAGCGAGATAATGCGTAGTACTTTGTTTTCCGTTTTTTGTTCTTCAGACATTTTTTTAGTTGATAGTTGTTGGTTGTTAGTTTTTAGGCTTTATGATTAAACATTGTTACCCTTTTCGCAATCACCGTTCTCGTTTAACCAGGCTTCGACATTGAATTCCTAATTTCTAATTCCTAATTCCTGACTTATAATTCCTAACTGATAAAACGCATCCCCCATCAACCCTATGCTATTTTCCCAGGTATGCGTTTTGGCAAATTCGCGGCGCTTCATTTGCTGGTCTAAACTATCGAATTGTTCCGGGTGTTGCAAGATGTTGTTTACATGTTCCGCATAATCTTCTTTTGTTTTGCACAAAAAGGTATAGGGCGCAAACATATCCATGGCCTTCGTTGCCGTCGCTACCACGGGTTTTCCCATGGCCAGGTATTCGTCTACTTTTCTTGGATAATTACCCGCGGTTACTTCATTAAACATCTGCGGGTTCATGCAAATGTCGAAATGGGCAATATAGGCAGGCAATGTTGCCGGATTTCTTCTTCCTAAAAAATGCACATTCTCCATTTTATTCAGTTCACTCTTTTGAAAGAAATCGTCAACAGGGCCCACCAGTACTACCTGGTGCTCAGGATTATTTTTTGCCAAATGGATCAATACTTTTTCATCGAGCCTTACTTCGCTTATGAAACCAACATAACCAATGACCGGTTTCCTGATGACTTTCAAATCTTCTGGTATTGGCAGGTTTTCAGCAAGAAAAGGCGTAAGGTCACAGCCCTGCCCTATATCGAAACTGTTTTTATTGAACTGCCGTGAATAGTCTGCGAGATATGAGGAATTGGCGACTACAAGATCGGCCTTTTTCATCACACCACTTTCCAGCCTTGCACCATGCCTTTTAAAGAAATCAACGGCGAGCATATAGTCTCTTATGTAGAAAATATATTCTTTGCAGCCGAGCATTTCTTTCAGATAAAAGCCACGGGTGAAATCGTTGTCGTTGATGAGCAGTACATTTTTAAAATTCAATCGCTGAACGGCTTTTTTGATTTCGTCGGCAATTCTTTTATTGTTCATCTTATTCAACGCGTCATGCACTGTTGCCACCGGCACCCAGTTGATTGATTCCACTATCGTTCTTGGATTGTGTACCCAGACGTTTTTGCTTACTTCGGTTAACTCACCTTCACCGTTTTGAATGCTGGCGAGGCGTGCAAAAACTTTAGGGTCATTTTTATCGCGCAGGCGGGACCTGCGGTCGAGCGCACGGTTCACAAAAAGAACCCTGTTTCTTTTTGCAAGTTCGAGCGCCATATCTTTAAAGTTGCTTCCAATTTCTGTGTCCCACGGCTGGAAGCTGAACATAACAATATCTCTATCGTGTATAAACTTATGCTCCATAAGGTTCAATTATTGCGTGCCGGTGTATGATTTTCCAGGTGTTACTGTTTCATAAACCTTGTCAGAGGCCAGCAATTTTTTTTTGTATGTTTCTTTGGTAAAATTCAACTCTTCCTCCGGCTTCTTCAAACTGAATAACCACCATGCACCTGCTTTCGATAGAATATTGTAAATGATTATTGGAAGTGTGATGCCCATCAGAATGCCTACAGTTAACAACACCGGAACACTGCTTATGTCAAACACATGAGTGAGCAATGCTCTCGTGGCGGCAAGCACTATAAGGTGCATCACATAAATGAACAACGAATGATAACCTACTATGCGCAAAAATTTAAGGATGCCTGATTTCTCCAGCAAAAAACTTATCTGCACAATGAAGCAGCAGCCCGTTAGCGCCACCACAAGGAAGAACAAAGGCATATAGTGCTCTATGTAATAATCCTGGTTGTGGTGCAGGTTGATCTTTGTGAAAAAGTAATGCGTAATAATAAACAGAACAAATACAGGTAAAACATACCTGAGTTCCGTAAAATATTTCGCCTTGTCTTTATTCAACACAAACTGTGAAATATTGTCACCTATAGCAAAGAACAAATAGTAATGAAATACGTCTGTAAAAATGTAAGCTCCCGTTCTTATTGCATGCAGATAACCTCCAATGCCATAGAATACCAAAGCCACTGCAAGATGCTGTAAGTTGGTCAGCTTTAATTTCACTTTTATGAATGCGTAAATTACTCCTACTACAAACAAAGCATTAAGATACCAGAACTGCTCTATTTTGCGTGGGTAAATAATCAGATTGAGATAATCTATTACTTCCCTGTGAGCATTTACATATGGCGCAAACTGTAGCTGCAGCGTTATTTGTATGGTTCCCCATACAAGCAACGGGTAAAAGATGACTTTGAATCGGTCCGAAATGTAACTGTTTAAACCTTTCTTGTTCAAACTTGCAGCTACAAATAAACCGGACACGATAAAAAACAAAGGCATTCGGAAACTGAATAAGAACACGTTCAAATATTTGAACACGATATATCCCTGCGTTTGTATATCGGCATTTGTAAGACCATCAAAGCAATGCCTGTAGCATACCATAATGATACATATGCCTCTGACGTAGTCGATCCACGGCTGTCTGTTCCTGCTTAATACGAAGTCCGCATTAAACAAATTGTTCTTAATACCCACTGTTTTAGGTTTTCTAACAGCAGCATGCTATCATCACTGATGAACCATTTTTTTTTAGGATTCAGGTTTAAATACACACACTACTAGAGTTCGATATTATCTTTTTCAATACTGTTCAATACACCTCCCACCATCTTGTTGTCGATGGTTTTGAGGAACTGTAAAGATTCTTTGTCCAGCTGATTAAGGGTATTATCGGCAGAGAACACAACCACAACGCCTTCTACATATCTTGAAAGTTCGCGGCTATCTGAGTGCATATTTAGGCCGGCGCCTTCAATAAAGATGTAGTCATACTCACGCTTAATAAGCGCAAGATGCTCAAGCAGGTTGTGCTTAGGCAATATCTCCAATGGAGAATAATTACCTTGTTTACAGCCAATAATGTCAACACCGGGTATGGGAGTTTTGCTGGCGATTTCATAAACGCCTTTTTCGTGTACGGATTTATCGGGATTAAAGTTTACACTTTCCAGTGTAGATTTCGGGGTAAATTTTTCAGTAAGGGTATTATGCGGAAAATTAGTATCTATCAAAAGTAACTTCTTTTTCGCAAGACTCATGCTGTAAGACAACGCTTCTATCAAAGTTGATTTACCTACGTCAGCTTTTGTACTCGTGAAAAGAATAATCTTCTTCTCACCATTCTCAATTTCATAGCGAAGCTTTCTTACGCTCTCGATAAAAATGTTTTCTGCTGAGTTTGCTTGTCTTGTTGTCTCCGATACATTTTCAAATTGATCAGCAACTGTTCTTGTCCTCAGGTTAATCTTAGAAACAGTTGACAATAATTTAAGTTTAATGTTCTTATGATAAATTGAAGGAGCGCGCACCGAGTTATCGAGGAAGTCGATAATGATCACTACCAACGAAGACACTACCAAAGTTGTTAATGCACAAAGTAACAAGATTGTCTTCTTCTTACCCGGCTCCGGCTTGATGGCAGGCTGACCAACGATGGTTTGCTTGAAGTTGATTTCCGGCGCCACATCTACGTCCTGAGAAGTTTGCATTCTTGCAAGCAAAGCCTGGTATTCAGTGTTGAGGCGGTCCACTTCGTTTTGCAGTTTTTGTACTTCCACTTCATCGCCGCCACCTGTGTAAGCCATGCCTTTGTAAAGGTTGATCTTATCATTGATGGACCTTGAGGTCTGAGACAATGAAGTTATCTCATACTCAATGTCACTCTTCTCTCTTGTCAATTGATTTCTAAGACCGGAAACATCTCCTTTACCGGCCTTGAAGGTTTCCAGCTTTTGGATCTGTTTGGTATTGTTGTCAATCTGGTTCTGAAGATCTTTATAAGTTGCCGGCCCTGCTGTAGTTTGCTGTGACGCCAGTTCTCTGTTCTTTTGTGTAAGTGTTATTATGTCGGAATTTGCATTGGAAGCGGTAACAGTTCCTGAGCTTAATCCCTGTATCTGATCTTTTACAGAACTAAGGCGACCTTTCAAACTATTTAATTTACCCTCGTTGTCGTTCAATTGTGTGGTTAGGCTTTGCATCATTTCCATCGCTGCTTTTGCCCTGTCGCCCACATTAGGAGAACCGACTTGTTCTCTGAATTTTTGTAAAATAGTAACCGCATTGTCGTACTCCTGTTTCTTCTGTTGAGTAAGAGTAGAAAGTTTGGTCATGGACTCTGTGGTACGTGTTGCGTTGATTTTTGTAAAGAAATTAAAGAACTCGCGACCAATGGAGTTTACCACGTAAGCAGACAGCTCAGGATTTTCTGATTTGAAAACGATGTTCAGATAGTCAGTTCCCTGAACGCGGTCAACACTTAGACTGCCCAGTAAAGCCTCGTGATTGTATTGAAACAATTTGATGAGCTCAAATACTTTTGATTCGGAAGGATCGTAAGCTACCAGCAGTTCCTGGTTATCTACCTTTTGATGCAATACTCTTTTTGCTTCCTCCAGGTTGAGGCCTGCAATTAATGGACTGCTTTTTTCTTTTGGTGTAAGCGTACGGAAAGGTCTTTTTTGCTCAAGATCGTGCAGCATTAATTCGTAGGACAACATCCCTACTACAACCGGAGATTTGAAAGTTTCAATTACGTTTTTAAAACGTTGATCCGCTTCTGCAAAACTATATCCCACGTCGTCTTTGATCTTTACCTGTTGTTTCATGGTAAAGCCGGTAGAATACTGGGCTACGGATACGTAATATTGGTCTTTGGAGAATACGAAGATGAGCCCTGCAAGCACACCCGCAATGGTACAAATGAGTATGACCCATTTTTTCTTCAGCAGTGCATGTAACAAAAAGACTAGATCCATTGGTAAGTTCTTTGTGGTTTTGTGCGAAAAATAAAAAAAGAATCCGGGAATACGAAACTCCCGGATTAAAGGTAAGTTAAGGCTACTTATTTATTTTGATCAACTTGATCACGCTATTGGTTGCACCATCACTGCTATGCACCCGCATAAAGTATATGCCTTGTTGTAGTTTCGCGTCTGCGGCTGATATCCTGATGGTATTTGTACCTGAAGGTACGCTGTTAAATACTTTGGCAAACATTATCTTTCCGTTACTATCAAATATTTCTATATCGAGTTTGTCAATTGTATTTGCAGTTTCAACCTGAAGGTTCAAATAATCGTTAAACGGATTTGGATAAGCGCTCAGGTCTGCCGGAGATCGTTTTGTTGAGTCTCTTCTCGCAGCGCTGTCTGCTGCAACACCAGTGTTAACTCTTATTGCCTGGCTCGCCACAGGATTATCTGTTGCAGATCCACCAGGAACATAAGTATATGCTTGCAGCACTATCGCGTTCAGTAAACCATATGCCGCGTCTGATGTGGTGGAGATATTGGCAGTAATTTCTCCGTTTGAGTTTGGTATTACTCCATCAATGTATACTGCTTTAATGGTATCGTACAATGCGTTCAGATAAACTGTGCGATTGCCTATTGAATAAGTAGTGTTGAAAGAGTTAGCCCATGTGTTTGAACTTCCGGAGAAGCCAACACGATAGCGCTTGCTCTGATCAAGATTACTGAATTTAACAGTAGCAGTAGTGCCTGTTGCAATAACGAAGTTGGATACCATTACGCTATCAGGGAATACACCGGAGTTGGTTCCTGTGCTGCTTCCGCCACTGCCGGAGCTGCTAAAGTTATTTACAACAGTCATTGTGTATCCTGTATAGTTGCCCTTTGGATCTCTCAATCCATACACGTCTCCCACTGCAGGTGCTTTACCCGTGTTGTTCCATGGGGATCCACCAGGGGTTGAATTCTTCATGTTCACATAGATGATATTGCTTGGGCTCGTTGTTGTTGCGATGTTGCTGTAGGCTGAGAAAACAGCACCATTTTTCACTCTTACTTTATAATAGTAGCGTGTATTGATAGCCGGCGTTACATCTGTGTAAGTCACCGCGTTTGCAGCTGTTGTTGCCACCAGCGTATATGTGCCGCCGTAAGCTGTTGATCTGTAAACTTCAATACCTGTTTCACCATCGCCGCGATCGCTCCATGTAAGCCTGATCTTGTTGGTATCTGCCGGCTCAACTATCAGGTTAGAAGGGCTGAGATTCGGCGTAGCAACTGGATCATATTCCTGGATGATCAACGCACTGATACATGCAGCCTGGCTGTTTGAGGCTCTCAGCACATTAAATGAAACAGAGCTGTCTGCTGCCGGTACAAGGCCATTCAATCTTGGCAGGTTGTTAGCATTGTAAGAACCGTTGAATGTTACAGATTTTGCGCCAGAACTTACAGTGGCAGTATAATTGTAACCAGAGTTCAATCCGGAAACAAATCCTACAGAATATTTCTTATTCGGATCCAAACCTGTCAGTTTGAATGTACGTGGAGTAGTTGGCTGGCTACAGTATATGCCAGTGAACATTACCGTATCCGGCACCACGCCCGCATCGTTACCTGTTTTGAAACCATTACCGTAGTAACCGTCAAATTGGGTTACGAGTTGTACGTTCCACCTCACGGCTCCACCACCATCATCTGTCATTGAAGTTGTTGCAAGGCCCGCTACAGGGAAACCTGAACCGCTCGGTACGTTGTTCCACGGTTTTGGCAATGTAAAGCCAAGACCACCAAATTTCACGAGCGCTGTTTTAACACCATTGTCACTTACCAGGATGTTAAAGGTCTTTTTGGTAACGCCGCCTTTATTGTCGGCTACGTTGATGGTCACCTTGTAGAAGCCAACATTGTCGAGGCCTGGATTAGCCGTAACGGTATAGCTCGTAGGGCCACCTGTTAATGCCGCAAATGAAGTTGGCATATCGGGACTTGTTGCACTCAACACATCGCCCGGATCATCGCTTGCAGCAAAGGTTATAGAAGCTGAGCTTCCAGCTTTCACATACAAGTCTGTGATTGTTCCAATGATCGGCGGATTATTTCCTGTTACCAATGTTGTAGTATCAGATGACGGAGAATTACCCACATTGTTAGATGCCACTACATAGTAATAGTATGTTGCATTAGGCGTAGCTGTTGCATCAAGGTAGCTGGAATCATTTTGATTTGTTGCGCCCGGATTTAATTGTGTATAAGGTCCTGCGCTGGTTGATGAACGATATACCTTGTAGCTTGTTTCGTTATAGGCGATATCTTTCCATGTCACCTTAGCACCACTGCCAGGGATAAATACAGACCCAATGCCTTGTGCTTTTGCAGGAGCTGTTCCGTCGTCGTATACTTGTTCTATTATAAATGCATTGATGTATGCATTGCGTGTTCCTGCAGCAGCACCTCTGTACCACTGGATGTTTATATTTCCTGATGCATCCGGTGCGATTCCTGCAAGAGATGCAGTATTGGTCGTGTTATTTTTTTCCAGAACCGAATCCATTTTTCCTCCAGAGCTGAATACTGTTCTTGACAATGCAGTTTCAGTATAGTCATTTGTTGAAGACAACAATCTGAAATTATAAGTAGATGAAGGATTCAAATTCTTGATCAAAATGTTTCCTATATTACTCGGGTTTGACAAATAGAAACAATCGCGCAAAACAACATCCGGAAATACGCCACTGTTGTTACCGGTTGTTTGACCAGAAGAATACAGTGTAATATTATTCGGCGCGGAAATAGTAACACCCACCGTACTTGCCCCACCTGAAGAATTTAGCAGGTTGGTAGACACACCTCCCACATTATTCCACGGTGCCGGTGCTGTTGAATTGCCACCACCTCCAGGATAATAAACCTTCACGTACCATTTGGTGTTCGGTGATTTATCATTTACTGTTATTGTAAAGGCTTTGTTTGCTTTTCCACCAAATCCGTCATTCACTGTTGCGGTTACGTTGTACACACCAGAAGCTGCATAACCTGGGGCAACGGCCATGGTTCCATTACCGTTTCCATTATTTGTAAAGGTTACAAATGAAGGCAGGCCGGTAAATGCCCATGTGATGTTTGCATTGCCTTCAGGATCTGTTGCAGACACAGCCACGTTAGATGTCGTTCCTTCGTCAATTGTAATGTTGTTTATTGTTGCGATGGTTGGCGGATTGTTCGAGTTTACAATAAGCGTGAATCTCATTGTATCTGTCTTACCGTTGTTATCGTTTGCCACAACGGCTATTGTGAAAGTACCCTGCGTTACAACAGTTGGCGTGAAGGTAAGTGTTGCATTACCATTTGAAACATTCGCCGGTGTTGCAAATACAGGCTTATTCAGATAAGTGAATGCGATATCATCGTTATCCGGATCAGATGCTTTGATTGGCAATACGAACGTTGTACCGTACTTCATTGTGAAGTCCGCAATTGGCGTAACAGTCGGTTTGAGATCCAGTGACCTTCCTGTTACCTCATTTGAGAATGCTGAATTATTTCCAACAATCTTAGCCCTTACTTTATAGAGATAGGTTTCGTTTGGCAGTACCGTTGCATCAACATAATTAACCGTATTTGGATTCAAAGTAGCGATCACTCTATAGTTAGTGTTATCGTTAGATGACCTCCATACTTCCATAGCTGTTTCTATGCCGGAATTATCTGTCCAGTTAAGCGTTATTTGCTTGCTGGAATTAACAACCAAGCCAAGTCCACTTGGTGCTCCAGGCGCAGCTGGTGCGGCTTGTGTAGAGGTAGTTGCCACTGAAGTAAATGCAGAAGCACCACCAGTTCCTACTGCTCTTATTTTGTAATAGTAAGCAGTTGAAGGATTCAATGCAAACGTATCGATAAAGTTTATCGCACCTGCAGCAGTTGTCGCAAGTGATGTGAACGGACCTGCATTGGCTGTACCTCTTACAATTTCAAAACCGGTTTCAGTTGTGCTGTTGTCTTTCCAGCCCACAGTTATTTGACGATAAGAATTTACCGTTGCTGTTGGAAGCGATGGCGCTAGAGGCGCTGAACCCGCACTTACATTGTCTGTGAAAGCAGAGCTCGGTATGGCACCTGATGAAACACCAGGACCACTCCATGTCAACGCGATTGATTGACTACCTGCCTGCTCGAAATACGAAACAGCAAAAGGATACACGCCACCTGCCGGGAAGGTATAAGTTCCGGTTTTTGTTTGGCTGTTATCATGCGCACCATCATTGTTTACAGTTGGTGTTTTGAGATAATCGTAAAATGAATTTACCCACATAGCACTTCCATCATCAGATTTCAACCCAAAAGTATAAGTACCTGCTTGTGGAATCTTAATGTAACCTTCCCATACAAATCCAAACTGGTCGTTCACACCACTTGGACGTACGGAGATATCTACGTTTGAAGATATGCCCGATGACACCACAGTTTGCGAATAAAAGTTTGGCAAATTATAGTAATAGTTCTGATAGAATCTCCATTTTAATCCAACCAATGCAGTTGATGCAATCACCTGATTGCTTGGCTGCGATACGTTACCTGCTTTATCTCTCGCTTTTACTGTAAATACGAATGAGGTAAGAGGAGTAAGATTGTATACAGTTGTGAAAAGCGAGTCAGTAGAGTACATTTTCACACCGTTTACATAAATATCGTATTTATACACACCAACATTGTCGGAAGCGGCGCTCCAGGACAGGTCTACAGATTGGCGTGTAGTGTATGTTCCCGCCACTAAATTTGATGGAGCAGTTGGTGCTGTTACATCCGCTTGCGTGGTTGCAGTAGCTTCATTACTTACAGCACCCGCAGCACTTCCGTTTATTGGTCTTATAATGTAATAGTAAGTTGTATTAGCTGTCAAGCCATTGTCAGTATAAGAAAGAGAGGTTCCGGGAATAAGACCGACATATGTAAAAGGGCCGCCAGCTTTCGTACCTCTGTACACTTCATAACTGGTAGGCGCATTCGTAACTACCGAATTTTTTGCCCAGTCCAGCAAAATACTTGCTCCGCTCAGCTGTGTTGCGTTCAAATTTTTAGGTCTGTCGGGTTTAGGAGCACCATTTGCGTTTACTACGGTATATACCGGGGTAAATGACGAATAACATCCCGTTCCGTCCATTACAGCAGCCTTATATTGTCCGGAAGGAGCATTGAACACTTGCGAACTGCTCATAATGGCAGTGTCTACGGCCCGCACCCATCTGTAGTTTACATAACCCGCAGGTTCCATTAATGGAACTGAATAGCTGCTATCGGCACCTGGCAACACGTTGGTGTGTATGCCCTGAATAGCAATTGCAGGTGCATTGTACCTTGCTTGCGTTAACACCGTTACAGGACTGGGAGACCAGGCTGACCAACCAGACGTGGCAGTGCGTTGAAATCTTGCACGATAGGTTCCATATGCTGTAGCAGTATATTCTGAGGAGGTTGCACCGGAAATTACGGTTCCATTTAAATCCCACTGGTAAGCAAAAAATCCTGCTGTTAATCCCATACGCACCTTGATGGCAGAATCAGGACACAGTAGGTTATTCTGAAAATAAACAAGTGGATTTGCTTTATGCGCGCTATTGAGTTGTGGAAGAAAATAAGGTTTGGCCCACTGATCGTTCCACGTGTGGTGGTCATCAAGCGGGAAAAAATCATAAATAACATTGCCCCCCGCTTGTTTAAAACTGTTATAGAAGGCCCTTGCTGAGGCTGAGTCAGGATTTGTATCTAACCCTCCTGAAGCCATCCAAAGTGGAATTTGCAGGAAAGATGGAATATTGGGCGTAAGCGTACCAACCAAAGTCGGTGAGGATGCTACAATTTTTGACACCCGTTTTGGGTTTTGGTTCGCATAACTCATAGAGCCCTGACCTCCAATAGACAGACCCATAGAAATAACGCGATCTGGATCCACTTTACACCATTTGTAGAGTGTATCCAGCACATCATTTACACGGCTGAAATAAGGCTCCCAACCAATGGCTGTCTCCTGCGGAAAAAGCATAAATCCGTCGAAGCCGCCGGATGCTATCTGCGCCTGGAAAAAATCGCCGCCATTATACAATTGCAATTCGTTGTTAGTTATTGGCGCAATTTCACCGCCACCGTGCCAGAACACCACAATAGGATATATCTTGCCATCTGCAACGCCCTGCTGATATGTCTTTGGATAGATAAGACGGAAAGGCATTCCGTTCCATATATAGGCCTTGTAATTTGTGGTATTAAAAGTCACCTGCCTGCCGTTATAGGCCGCAGTTGTCCTTATCCATTTTGCCATCGTCCCATTGTTGGGAACAACAGGATTCCAAACGCTTCCGGAAGGCGCCCCCGAATTATAGGTAACAACGCTATCATTCTGGTCGAACACATTCTGGGCAGAAAGGTTTCCAATAAGCAGCAAAACTGCAGTTGTGGTAAGAAGTACAATTCGTTTCATACGAAATACATTGATAAAATAAATGGATGAGCTTATGTCCAATGCAGAGTTACAATTGTCGTAACGGGCTAAATGCAAGGAAACACAAGTGGCATATTGGAGAATAAAACGAAATTGGCTTCTCTAAGAATAATAAAGGTATTAGCACAGCTAGTTTTCCGATGGGGATAATGAATGTACGTATTCTACTATTTATGATGAGAGAGTTAATCTAGAAGTCGGTCTCAAAAATAATATAATTTTTCAATTGTTAAAATAAATCACTCAAAAAGTAAGTAATTCCCTTTCGAATTGAAAATGAATAAATTAATATACTGAATTATTGCTAAAAATGCTAAAATGCACGCGTATTTTTACGCTTAATTTTTTAATAATGTGCGGGCTCACCATTTGCCCTCGCGAGGTAGTATAGAATAGCCCGCGGCGCAATAAATCGAATAAATTCCGGGATTGTTTGATTAGAAGTCATTAGCAGGCAACATAAAAAATCATACCGCAAGGTTTGGAGCAAAACTCTCGAAGGTGAGCTCTAAAGCATTTTCAAATTTTCAAATCGCCAAATTTTCAAATGTAGAATTAAGCCTTCTCCTCCTCTCCGTCATCCATAAAGCCCTCAATGTCGCGGCGTTGTTTCTTGGTGGGTCTTCCTACCTTACTAAGGCGCTTGCCTGTATGGAAGGATGCAGCCTGGAAGCGAACTCTTTCCATTTCTTCCGGCGGCGTAAGGTCTTCATAGTATTTTATGGCCTCCGCGTACTGCACACGATTAGCCAGCAGTCCTGTTACTTTTATTACCCATTTCTTTACTTCCGTCTTTACCTCATACTCATCTCCTACATTAACCGCACGTGAAGCTTTTACAGATTCACCATGCATTTTCACACGCCCTTTCTCCAGCTCATCAGCAGCAATGCTCCTCGTTTTAAACAAACGGATTGCCCAGAGATATTTATCAAGACGAAGTTTTTCTTTATCAGAACTCATGTCCTAAACGTTATCATTTTGGAATTGACTATCTAATAATTGTTAGTTGCCGGTGGCCAGTTGCCAGCGGCCGGTAATTAAGTGCATTAAACTTTACACAAGCAAATATCTCACAGATGAAAGGCCTTTTACACATAAACGCCGGCTACTGGTCACTGGCTACAGGCGACAACAAACAACTATTTACTGCTCCGCAAAATACTTATGGAAATACGGAATCGTTTCAATGCCTTTGTAATAGTTTGCCAGATCATATTTCTCGTTAGGACTGTGCAGGTTATCGCTATCCAGCCCAAAGCCCATGAAGATGATCTTTACACCTAATTCTTTTTCAAACAATGCACAGATAGGAATACTTCCGCCACCACGCACAGGGATTGGTTGTTTACCAAAAGTTGTTTCAATTGCCCTTGCAGCTGCTTTATATCCTTTGCTGTCAATCGGCGTCATATAAGGCTCGCCGCCGTGATGCAACTCTGCTTTGATCTGGATGTATGGCGGTGCAATCTTTTTAAGATGGTTGATCAGAATTTCAGTGATCTTATCAGAACCTTGATTAGGCACCAAACGGCAGCTGATCTTCGCATATGCTTTCGATGGCAATACGGTTTTTGCACCTTCACCTGTATAGCCGCCCCAAATACCGTTCAACTCAAGCGTTGGACGAATACCGGTACGTTCATTGGTGGTATATCCTTTCTCTCCCCACAGTTCATTTACTCCCAAATCTTTTTTGTATTCTTCTTCGCTGTACGGCGCTTCAGCCATCAGCTTTCTTTCTGCTGCAGAAGCTTCTACAACATCATCATAAAAACCCGGAATGGTAATGTGATTGTTTTCATCATGCAATGAAGCAATCATTTTTGCAAGAATGGTAATCGGGTTTGCCACTGCACCACCGTACACACCACTGTGCAGATCGCGGTTAGGACCGGTCACTTCTACTTCGATGTAGCTCAGGCCACGCACACCAACATCCATGGAAGGTGTATCAAGACTGATCAACGCAGTGTCGCTGATCAAAATCACATCAGACTTTAAAAGTGCTTTGTTTTCTTTTACAAATGTTGCAAGGTTAGGGCTACCAACTTCTTCTTCTCCTTCAATCAAAAATTTAATGTTGGTTGCAAGCGTATTTGTTTTGCTCATGGTTTCAAAAGCTTTCACGTGCATATACACCTGGCCTTTGTCATCGCATGCGCCACGGGCAAATATTTTTCCGTCTTTGATTACCGGTTCAAAAGGACCGCTGTGCCACAGGTTCAGCGGATCTGCCGGTTGTACGTCATAGTGACCATACACCAAAACAGTTGGTTTGGAAGGATCAATAATTTTTTCACCATATACCACCGGGTGGCCCGCTGTTGCATAAATTTCAACTTTATCGGCACCCGCTTCCAGCAAGCGCGTTTTGAGCGCTTCAGCACAGGCCTGCATATCTTTTTTATGCTCGCTTCTTGCGCTCACACTTGGAATGCGCAATAACTCAAGCAACTCATTTAAAAACTTGTCTTTATTTTTTTCCTGATAATCTTTCCAGGTTTGCATAACAATCAGTTTAATTTAGGTGAAAAGTAAACGAAATTAGGGGTTTACGCGGAAAAAAAAGAATGGCACGCACATGACACGGATCAGACGGATTTACACGGATTTTGTGCAGTTTTTTTAACCGCAAAGTCCGCAACGCCGGCGCAAAGGAAGCAAAGAGGCGTTTAACCTTTGCGCTATTGCAGTAGCCATCTTTTCAGCGTAGTGCTACTTTGTGATCTTTGCGGTTAAAAAAACACACCATCCTTTTTCCCCTGCAATTCAAAACGAATATTCGCCACTGTGGCATTCTTAATTCCTAATTCCTAATTCCTAATTTCTTTCCCACCTTTTATGTAATCCTCCACTCCCCCGCATCCTCTCCATACAAAATTGGTATTTATGAAAAAGAAGATGCTAGTATGGATGTTTGTTGCCTTTGCTTCGACCGCAAAAGCAGAAGACAAAGTAACTGTTCCCGCGACGTTGAAAACAGTTACCATTTACCGCTCCGGTGCAGAAATGAATCACATCGCAAGCGCCACGCTTAAACCCGGCAACAGTGAACTGATCATTGACAATATCAGCAACAAGATTGATATCAATAGTATACAAGTAAAAGCGCCTGCTGCTGTAACCATTATGGGCGTTGAGTTTTCCAACAACTATCTTGTTTCTGCAGAAAAAACACCACGCATAAAAATGCTGGAAGACTCTTTGGAAACCGTTAGGAATAAAATTTCACGAATTGATCTTGCCATAAGCAACACAGGTAAACTCATCGATGTACTAAACGCAAACCGCGACATCAAAGGAACACAGACTGGGCTCAGCGTTTCAGAGTTGATGAAACTAATGGACTACTACAAAGCAAAACTCAGCGAATTGCAGGATGATCTCCTTCAACAAAATGCAAAAAAAGACAAAGAAAAAGAACTGATCATCAAACTTCAGTCGCAATTAAAAGAGGAACAAAGTAAAAACGTTGCAACGTCAGGAAGATTGATATTGCAACTGTCCGTAGCTACAGCAGGAAAATTCGATTTCAATATTTCCTATATCGCTCAAAACGCTTTCTGGACACCTTACTACGACATTCGTGTGGAAAGCACCGACAAGCCGCTTAAAGTCATTCAAAAAGCAAAGATCAACCAATCTACAGGCATTGACTGGAAGCAGGTGAAGTTATCCTTATCGACTTCTGTGCCAAGCCAGTGGGGCGATGCGCCTATTTTATCGCAATGGTTCCTGGGCTACATTGATCCTGTTAACGTGATGAACAAAGACCTTATGAGGAATTCTATTTCAATGAGGGGTGCATCTTCAGCGAAAATGGAAGAGGTTGTTGTTGTTGGCTACGGCACAAGGAGAATCGACGATGAAGACAAAGACATCGAAAAAGCTACAAAACCAATTTATGTAGTAAACGGAAGCATTATGGATGAAAACGAGTTTGCCAAGATTAATCCGTCTTCTATCAAAAGCATGGAGAAATTAAAAAGTAATGCAGCCACCGCCTTGTATGGTTCCCGCGCAAATGCAGGCGCTGTAGTCGTTACCTTAAAATCCGGTCTTGAAGACTATGTCTCTGTGGCCGATAATACTATGGATGTAACATTTGATATCTCCATTCCATTCGACGTTCCCACCAACGGAAAAGAACAAACCGCAACCATTCAATCATTGGAAGTTCCCGCAAACTACAAACACTACTCTGTACCGAAGCTTGATAAAGATGCATATCTGCTTGCACAAGTAAAAGGCTGGGAAAAACTAAACTTACTACCCGGTAATGCCAACATTATTTTCGAAGGCACCTATGTTGGCAAATCCTTTATTGATCCGAACTCAGTGCAGGACACACTAAGCTTAACACTAGGTCGAGACAAACGCGTTGCAATCAAACGCGACAAGCTGATCGACTACAGCAGCGTTAAGTTTTTGGGTTCTAACAAGCTGCAAAAATTCACTTACGAAATCACGGTAAAAAATAACAAGAACGAAGCAACAAACGTATTGCTGAAGGACCAGTTCCCAACCTCCACCAATAAAGAAATAGAAGTTGAGCTTCTTGATGGTGGTGGTGCCGAAATCAACAAAGATCTCGGTGTGCTGAACTGGCAATTACAACTCGCCGCGAATGAAACGAAAAAAGTGCGCTTCACATATAGCGTGAAATATCCGAAGGATAGAACAGTAAATCTTTAATTGAAAATTGAAAGTTGAAAATTGAAAATGATTGCTATGAGTAAGCAACCCTTTCATTTATAACCATTTTCAATTTTCAACTTTCAATTTTCAATTACTTAAACTGTGTTTCTTATTCGAAATAATATTTTCCAGCGTCCATTCAATGCGCTTTTCAAAGGGGTGCAAGCGCGCATTGCAGTCTTCTTTTATGCAGATGGCACATGAAAAATTCAGGCATGCATCTGTGTGGACAAAGAATTCTACGCTTTCGCCAAAATTCTTTGTGATGAGGTCTATCAATCCATCAATCTCTTTGTGTGCTTCAATTACATTTAAATACCAGGGCACAGTAAGATGGCAGTCAATATGCAATACAGCGCCATACTTGATCACCCGTAGGTTATGAAGATCAACCCAATTGGGTCGGCGGTTTTGGTTAAGCACTTTTACCAGCTTTCCAAGCAGCTCCATATCAGCCTCATCCATAATGCCGGCGATAGATGAACGAATGATCTTATAACCTGTGAAGATGATGATCAATCCGAAAATGGCAGCCACTATACTATCGATGATCACAAGGTGCGTAAAATAGATCAGCACAAGACCAACCACAATCCCGATAGTAGAGTAAGTATCAGACTGCAAATGCTTGCCACCAGCAACTAACGCAACAGAATTACTTTTCTTTCCCTGGTTAATGGCGTAGGCACCCACAAACCAGTTTACCACACCTGCGAAAACAATCATCAGGATACCATAATCAACCTTGTGTATCTCCTGCGGGTTAATAAAATTGAGAATCGATTTGTATATGATGAAAGCACCGGCAATGCTTATCAATGTGCCTTCTACTGCGGCAGATAAAAACTCAGCTTTCCCATGTCCGTACGGATGATCAATATCTCTGGGCTTTGCCGCTACAAACAAGCTGTACAAGCTAATGCAACCGGCTACCACATTCACAATGCTTTCCAATGCATCCGTTAATATGGAAACAGATTTAGTGAGGAAATAAGCTATGATCTTAACAATGAAAAGAAAAATCGCAACAGTAACAACTATCTTTTGTATGCGAATATTTACCTGCGCTGAATTCAAGTGAATCTAGTTTTAAGTTGTACGTTATAAGTTGTAAGTAGTAGGCTGCGGGTTGTAAGCTTCGTCTGTTATAATAAGGAAGTTACGTAATGACACACTTGTTATCATCACTTAAAACGTGCTACTTATAACTTATTACTCAAAACTTTCTACCCAACAATCGTCTGATATCTATCCTGGACAAATTGCCAGTTTACCACGTTCCACCAGTTTTCAATGTAGTCGGGACGTTTGTTTTGATATTTTAAATAGTAAGCATGTTCCCAAACATCAAGACCCAAAAGCGGAATACCCTTCTTTTCAGAAATATCCATCAAAGTGTTGTCCTGGTTTGGTGTGGAAGTTATTTCAAGGTCCTTGTTGTTGTTTACGATCACCCATGCCCAACCGCTTCCGAAGCGACCCTTGGCAGCATCATTAAACGCGGTTTTAAAGTCCGCGAAAGATTTGAATTTGGTCTCAATAGCAGTTAACAAAGCGCCGGAAGGAGTGCCGCCGCCATTCGTTTTCATGCTTTTCCAGAAAAGCTCATGGTTATAGTGACCACCTGCGTTGTTGCGCATTTTGGTGGAATATTTAGAAATATTTGCCAGTACGTTTTCAACGGACGATGTATCTGTAACGCCTTCAGCTTGTGCAGCATCTTTCAGGTTTTTTGTATATCCTGCCGCGTGTTTTGTGTAGTGAATTTCCATCGTCATAGCATCAATGTATGGCTCCAGAGCCGCGTATGAGTATGGCAAAGGTTGTTGATCAAAAGGTGTTTTGATTTTAGAAGGAACAGCAGCCGCAGCTTTCTTGCTCGTTCCGCATCCTTCAATGATAGAACCGCCTACCATGGCGCCAACACCTAAAATAACTGTAGTTTTTGCTGAATCTTTTATGAATGTCCGGCGTGATGATTGTTTCATGCTAGGAAAGTTTGCTCAAAATTAATTATTTAAAACCAGTCAGTTAGATAAAAATTATGCTGCGAAAAGTTTAACCTCAAAACCTTCTGTTAACACCCGGTTAATAGTTTCAAAACAAACAACCCTTTTTTGGCACATATCGGTTTTAGCCTCCTTCCAACTCACAACGCAAAACTTACCTAAGCCTCCTTTTTTCCGCGTCTCAATTTCTCCAGGTAAGGACCAATATTTTTAAGCATCCTGTGATAAAATTCCTTGTTGAATAACTGGGAATCTCTCATTGCCTTATAGGTCAAAAACATACCGATCGGCACCAGCACAAAAGTCGCCATCCACATTCCCACGACCGGACTCAGCACGTCTTCCTTTACAAACTTTTTACCAAAATTGTTCAAAAGGAAAAACACTACGAAGAATATCACAGCGAAAACCAATGGCGTGCCAATCCCCCCTTTTCTGATGATGGAACCAAGGGGCGCCCCAATAAGAAATAAGACAAGACAGGCCAAAGACATGGAATACTTCTCATGCCAGCCGATTTTGTAGTAACGCAGTTCCTGACGTTTATCATTATACGTAGGAAGCATACTTTCAATAGTGGATTTTATGCCTGTGGCCTGGGAAATCAATCTGTCGTTAGTGGAGGTCCATGCGCTATCCGGAATGATGTCCTTGATAGATTTCACTTTTTTCACTGAATCTACCTTTGCCCAACCTGAATCTACATACTTGGCAAACGGCAGGTAATTCATAGCCGTTATTTTCTTCTGATGATCAATCATTTTGGAAACAGAGTCAATGGATATCGAAAGTTGTCGGACACTCAACATTTGCCAGTTGTTCTTGAACGCGCTATCGCTCGTGTTGTTAAACAAAAAGGAGCTCATGTCAAATGACTTCTGAAATTCTTTGAAACCAAGCCTTATGTATTCCGTACCACCACCACGGCTTCCCCTCTCCTGGTATCGTACGCCGTTTTTAAATTTAAATATCATGAACCTTTTGTCAGGCGATAACGAGATCACACCTTTTTCCGCAACGATGAAATTGTCCTGCAGGTTATAATCTTTTTCGTAGATAACAACATTTGTTACAGTCGAATCATCTTTTTCCTTCTTACCCACTTTGATCGCATAACCCGGAATGCTGGTATAGAATGAACCTTCCTTTAAATCGAACGCAGGTTTTTTATTGATGATATCATATTTCAATCTGTTGAAACGAAGGTTACAAACAGGAATGATGTAGTTGTTGAACATGAACGCCACGCCGCAAATAAACATCGTGGTCACAAAAAGCGGACGCATAAACCTGAGCAATGGAATGCCTGCAGATTTTATGGCAACCAATTCAAAGGTTTCACCAAGGTTACCAAAGGTCATAATGGAGGAAAGCAACACAGCAAGCGGCAATGCAAGCGGAACCACCGTTGCGGCCACGTACATCACGAATTTAAGAATGGTAAGAATATCGATACCCTTACCAACAATATCATCGATATACAGCCAGAAAAACTGTAGCACCAATACGAATGATGTAATAAAAAGGGTGGCAATAAATGGTCCTACGAAGGCTTTAACGATTAGTTTGTCTAATTTTTTTATCACGGGCCGTAAATAAATTCGTGAATATCTTTATGCTATGGGCGCAACAAAAATAATGCTTTCGGAAGATGAATTACAGTTAGTTCAAAATAGCGGGTGGATTTTAACAAAGAATGCCATAATTGAGAAAGTTTACTCGATGTTTGGCAATGTTGCACATCAGTTGCATGGCCACATAAACGCAAGTCAGCACTCGCTTCCGGAAATTTACTCAGCCAACAACCCTAAAATTTCCAAAGGTGAAAAGTATGAAGAGCTGCCTTATGTAATGTTGGACTATCCGCGTTTTTTTACGAGAGAAGAAATTGTGGCAGTCAGAAATTTTTTCTGGTGGGGAAATTATTTCAGCACTACACTACATGTGCGCGGTAATTACAGGCACAAAGTAGCAGAAAGTATTCTTGATCAATTCGAACACTTGGCGGCAAAGCAATTTTATTTGTCTACAGAGGGAAACGAATGGGCTCACAATATCGACAGCAGGAATTATTCTTTGCTGAAAGATTACAGCAAACCCGCGTTGTCAGATGTTTTGGAGAAAAGTAATTTTATAAAACTTGCAGTAAAATTTCCTCTTAAAGAATGGTCTATTGCAGAGAAACAATTGGAAACATCCTCAATCGAAATGCTTACGCTTTTATAAAAAGTAGTAAAGCTATAAGGCTTTACCGCTTTTTATTTTATTAATTAACTTCCAATACGATGCAGCAGGTCTTTAACCTGGTAGCTCCAAAGCTGGCTTTGATCTTTAATATCTTTTTTGTCTGCAAAATCCTTCACAACCAAAATTGTTTGATTGCTTACTTCAGATTTTTCAATGCGAAATTCAAAATATTCTTCAGCCGGCGCATGTTGCCAGTGAAATCGAATGAAACTTTCTTCCTCACTTTCCACGACATCGGCTTTTTCTACAGAACCGTTCCATGAAAAGCTAAAAATATTATCTCTTTCATCCACTTTATCTGCGAACCATTCCTGCAACCCGGAAGCCGTGCTGAGGAATTCAAAGAGTATCGACGGTGAACACCTAACGGGATACTCTAGTGTAAAAATTTGTTTTTTGCTCATCTACCTTATTCAATTCAAAAAATTACCAATGCGCAATAATAGAAAAATAATTAATGTAGAAAAGAGATTTGCACAATAAATTTTACTAGAAATTAGTTTTCATATGTTTACACAACGTATTTTTTCTAATTTTTCGGAAAAATACCATGGAAAATAGATTTTTTGGGTCGTGTAATAATATTTGTTAAATTGCTAATGCATAGGGAGGAGTGGAGAAAGACACTTTGTGAGTAGCAAAAACTTAACCATAATTTTTTTAAAATATACCATTCATAACCAAAACAGCTTTAGATAAAAAACCTCACCTATGAGCATGCGACAACTCAAAATCACGAAATCTATCACCAATCGTGAGTCACAAAGTCTGGAGAAATATCTCCAGGAGATTGGTAAGGTAGAATTGATCAGTCCCGAAGAAGAGGTCCGTTTGGCCCGCCTGATTAAAGAAGGCGATCAACGGGCACTCGACAGACTTACCAAAGCAAACCTCCGTTTTGTTGTATCCGTTGCAAAACAATACCAGAATCAGGGTTTATCACTTCCCGACCTGATTAACGAAGGCAACCTCGGCCTCATAAAAGCAGCCCAACGTTTCGATGAAACTCGCGGCTTTAAATTCATCTCTTACGCCGTTTGGTGGATCCGCCAAAGCATTTTACAAGCACTTGCAGAACAATCCAGAATCGTTCGTTTACCGCTTAACAAAGTTGGTTTGACAAACCGTATTCAAAAAGCATTTTCGCAGCTGGAGCAGGAATACGAACGAGAACCATCACCTGAAGAACTGGCTGAAATGCTGGAACTTGATATTGATGAGGTTTCGTCCACTCTTGGTGTTTCTGCCCGCCACGTAAGCATGGATACCCCCCTTTCTGAAGGCGAAGACAATACTCTGATTGATGTTCTTGAAAACCCCAACGCCGAAAGAACCGAAAAACGCATTGAGCACGACGAATCTTTGAAACAAGAGATCGACCGTTCCCTAAAAGCGCTTACCGAACGTCAGAAAGAAGTTATTTGCTTTTTCTTTGGAATTGGTGTAGATCACCCAATGAGCCTTGAAGATATTGGCGAAAAATTCTGCTTGACACGCGAACGCGTTCGCCAGATCAAGGACAAAGCGATCACTAAATTGAAATCAAACTCCAGGTCTAAAGTTTTGCGTAGCTACCTCGGCGTTTAACCCAAAGACAATATTCTATAGAAAAAATTTACTAGAAAGAGCCTTCAAAAGCTTTCGTATACCTTTTATACCTAATTGATTGAATAGCGGAAACTTTGTTGAAAATGCTTGTTGCAACTCATTTTCAATTTTCAACTTTCAATTTTCAATTTCAGTTATATTTGCAAACTTAATTAAGGTGAATGTATCGTTACATTCACCTTTTCATTTTAGAAAATAGAGAAAATATGTTTGAGTCATTAAGCGAACGGCTTGATTCGGCCTTTAAGAGTTTGAAAGGTGAAGGCAGAATTACGGAACTTAATATTGCTGCTACTGTAAAAGAAATTCGCCGTGCGTTGATCGATGCCGACGTTAACTATAAAATTGCCAAAGAATTTACAGACAAAGTAAAGGACGCGGCACTTGGCGAAAAAGTTATCACAGCCATCAGTCCAGGTCAGTTGATGACGAAGATTGTAAAGGATGAGCTGACCCAATTGATGGGTGGTAATGAGGTGGAACTCAACGCTAAAGGCAATCCTGCAATCATTTTGATCGCGGGTCTGCAAGGTTCGGGTAAAACAACTTTCAGTGGAAAACTGGCAAACTACCTGAAAAGCAAAAAAGGATTTTCACCTATGCTCGTTGCAGCGGATATCTACAGACCTGCGGCGATCGACCAGTTGAAAGTACTTGGTGGCCAAATAGGTGTAGATGTGTACAGCGAGCCTGAAAATAAAGACGCTGTTTCCATTGCACAAAACGCTGTAAAAGAAGCCAAAACAAGAAACAAGAATGTTCTGATCATAGATACTGCAGGTCGCTTGGCCGTTGATGAAGTGATGATGAACGAGGTGGCAAATGTTAAAAACGCCGTGAACCCTCAGGAAATCCTCTTCGTAGTGGACTCAATGACCGGTCAGGATGCAGTAAACACCGCAAAAGCGTTCAACGACAGATTGAACTTTAGCGGGGTTGTTCTTACGAAACTGGACGGCGATACCCGCGGTGGTGCTGCCCTTTCCATCAAATACACAGTAGACAAGCCTATTAAATTCATCAGCAGTGGTGAAAAAATGGACACGCTGGATGTGTTTTATCCTGAAAGGATGGCGCAACGTATCCTGGGCATGGGTGATATCACCACCCTTGTGGAAAAAGCACAGGCTCAGTACGATGAAGAACAGGCCAAGAAGCTGGAAAAAAAGATCCGCAAAAATCAGTTTGATTTTGAAGACTTTAAACAGCAACTGGAACAGATCAAAAAAATGGGTAACCTGAAAGATCTGATGGGCATGATTCCTGGCGTGGGTAAAGCCATTAAGGACGTAGAGATCAGCGATGATGCATTTAAAGGCATTGAAGCAATGATCAATTCCATGACTCCTTACGAAAGAGCGAACCCGGATACGATCAATCCCAGCCGTCGTACAAGGATCGCAAAAGGAAGTGGCAAGGAACTTGCTGATGTAAATGCCTTCATGAAGCAATTCGAACAAATGAAGAGCATGATGAAGATGATGAATAAAATGCCAATGGGCCGCATGGGCGGATTTGGTAAGAGATAAGTTGTTAGTTTATAGTTGTTAGAATGGTCGCCGGTGGCCAGTTTCGGTAGCCGCTGTTTTATGTCTAACATTTTTTTGAAATATCAAGGTGTCTGAAAACCAATCGCTCTCTTTCAGCTGGCTACTGGCCACTGGCTACCGGCAACTGAAAAAGCGAATGATTGATAATCAGCTCTAAAAATGAGCAATTAAAAACAAACAACTATTTAGAAAATTCTTAGCATTTATTAAATTTGCTAAAACGAAAAGGATTGGTATTTTTGCAATCCTTGAAAAGAGTAAACCCTATTTGTTCAAGCATTTAAATTTCTATTTAAGATGCCAGTAAAAATGAGACTTCAACGTCACGGCTCAAAAAAAAGACCATTCTACTTTGTAGTTGTGGCTGATGCACGTGCGCCAAGAGATGGTAAATTCATCCAAAAGATCGGTACTTACAATCCACAAACAGTTCCTGCTACAGTACAGCTAGATCGCCAAAAAGCGCTTGACTGGTTGCACAAAGGTGCTCAACCAACTGACACTGTTCGCAGAATCCTGTCTTTCAAAGGAGTATTGTACCTGAAGCATTTACTGCGCGGAGTTAAATTAGGCTTGTTCGACGATGCTACTGCTATGATTAAGTTCGAAGCTTGGCATAAAGAACACGAAGTTCAAATTAAACGTCGCCAGGAAGAGCACAGAAAAGCAAGATTTTCCAAAAGACCACAACAACCAATCGTAAAGAGAGTTGAGCGCAAAGCCGAAGGCGATGCGGGTGCTGAAGGATAAATCAATTTTTTGCGAAAAAAATTAAAATCCCGGTGATTTATCATCGGGATTTTTTTCTTCAATGGAGAATTGAAAATGGAAAATGTTTTCCCTCTTCATTTTCAATTTTCAACTTTCAACTTTCAATTAATGACAAACTATAACACTCTCGGTAAATTCGTGGCCACCTTTGGCGTTAAAGGAGAATTGGTTCTCCAGCATCATCTTGGAAAAAAGACGGCGCTTAAAGGGCTAGAAGTTCTGTTTGTGGAGGTTAAGAAGGACGAGTTCCTCCCCTACTTCATCCAGGAGGCGCGAATGAAAAACGACAGTGAAGTGTTTGTTAAGCTCGAAGGCGTAGACAACAAGGAAGTCGCTCAAAAACTCACACAAAAACAACTTTGGCTTCCCGAAGAAGATTTTCAAAAGTATGCCGGCAAATCTGCTCCGGTTTCCCTGCTAGGCTACCACCTTATTGACGAAGGCAAAGACCTCGGCGAGATCCTCGAAGTGATCGAACAACCGCATCAGGTGCTTGCTAAGATCGATCTGAATGGCAACGAGGCCCTTATTCCCATCCACACCGATACGCTCGAAAAAATAGACCGCAAAAACAAAAAGGTGCATGTTATATTGCCGGATGGACTGCTGGAATTGTATATGTAGTATTTTCTCCCAGTGATATTGCAGCATTTTTTATCTGGATCATATGTCTCTGTTCATGCGCAATTAAAAAGCGGAAAGTGTCTCCGAGCTTGAGTTTTATGAGTTTTGTGAGCGTAATTGGAATTCTCCATTTACCTAAATCAATATTCTCTGCTTTGGACAACAACAAAAGAAGGTAGCGCTGCTGTTCCATAAACTCTTCCACCACTTCTTTTGCATTTAACTTCGCAGGAGGAATATGTTTTGACGGAGTTTTCATTTTCGCAGGCTTCAGCATCATTTTCGTAAAATAGTCTCCGAGCCAGCCCGGCACAAATGACGCCGTATTCTTATTGTTGAGCAAAGCAGCTTTATCTATTGTTTTTTCAATGGCCAGCAAATAGTACCTGCCATAAGTATTCATATGTTCCATTACCTGGGCAATGCTCCACTTGCCTGCTGCCGGCTGGGTGAGTAACATATTCTCCGGCAAATGTGCGTAGCTTTTCTGCACGGCTTCCAGAACGTCGATAACGTCTGTCTTCAATTGTTGTAATAGAGATTTAGAAGAGTAAGATGGCATTGTTGTAAATTTTAAACAAAGCTATAAAGCCGGTTTTTATAAAATCTTGGTCTGCGCCAAGATTATTGATATCAACGACGGAAAGAGGCAATTAGCACACAGATGACACGGATTGGACGGATTTACACGCCCGCCTGCAGACTGCAGTCGGGCAGGGATCTTTTCAAAAGTTTAAATCCTGACGCTTGCCATAAGCTTACTAAAGGTTGTAGGGTCAAGACCGAGATAAGAAGCAAGATATTTGTGCGGAACGATTTGTAAAATGTGTGGGCTGCGTTTTAGTAAAGTTCGAAATTTCTCTTCGGCAGAAAAACAACTCAATTCAATTTGTCTTTCCAGTATGCCAGACACAATGAACGACAATGATTTTCTTACATAGCGTTCAATGCCCAAACAAGTTTCCATTTGTTTTTCGATATGCCTGTAAGGCGCCCGCAACAAGGTGCTGGCAGTCAGTGTTTCTAAAAAATATTTCGAAGGCTGTTGTAAAAGAAAAGAATCGATGATACCAGAAAATGAATAGGGATAAGAAAAAACAATGGTTACTTCTTTCTCGCCATTCGCGTAAAAGCCGCGCTGCACACCATCTACAACGAAATACAAATACTTCTCCGTTTCACCGGTTGCGGTCAAAATAGTTTTTCGTTTGTACGAAACCGTTTGCCATCCCTCCAGAAAGCCTTCCCATTCATTTTCTGTAAGGGGTTGCAATGCGAAAATTGTTTTTTTCAAAGCCAGCGCATGTGCTTCTTCCATAAACTACGAGGGTTTGGTTTAGTGTCTTGCAAAACTCGCTTCAATATCGCACTACAGCGTTTTTACTTTTGACTTTTAAATTTTTACTTGAACCTAATGACCTGCTTTAATAAAATCAGCCAGTAGTTTCATACGGTAATACAGATTACTCACCATCAGGGAAACGTTGTTTTTCACCTGCATCACAGAGTTGTTGTTCATCTTTTTAAGGTTCTTCAACTCTTCTATTTTTTCATCGATTTTCTCCAGTAGTTTCTCCGCTGTCCACCCAATATATCGCTTGTTTCTTTCTTCATATACATTCTGCCCTTCAATCTTTCCCTGGTGCAATTTCTTGAAATTGAAGTTGGCAGTAATCGCTTGCTTAATGGCGTCATTAGACAGCATATCAATCAAAACATCGTATGCTACATTGTTTTTGAAACCGTTTTTAAAAACGTTCAGGTTGTTCTGCAATTCACGGATCACCTGCCTTTTGTGAACGTCGTTTGTGTCGGATTTTTTCTGTAAAAATGTTATTAAGCTTTGAAGCGGACCTAATCCCGCTTTTAACCATTCTAATTGCATCTCTAAAAATATGAATTTTAGCCATATGAGAAAGACCAATTTCAGAACAATTTTATCCCTCATTCACATTCAAATACAACCAGTTAAATAAACTAATATATTAGTTTTTGATAAAATTTGTAGCAAAAAACTAAAAAATCCTAAGCCGGGAAATTGTGTAACTTAGAACCCGAAAGTCAAATAACTGAGTAACTGAATAACCGAATAACTGAAGATTCCGGATCAATCAGTCTCTACGTAATTCAACGACTCAGTTATTCAGTTATTCAGTCATTCAATTATTTTCCCTTGCAGCGGTACATCGCACATTTCGACCTGGATTCATTTTTCGTAAGCGTGGAGGTTATAAACAATCCGTCGCTTAAGGGGAAACCTGTGCTTGTAGGCGGGCACAGCGAACGAGGCGTTGTAGCAGCTTGCAGTTACGAAGCCCGGAAATTTGGCATCCACAGTGCCATGCCGATGAAAAAGGCAATGCAGCTTTGTCCACACGCCATTGTAACCAATAGTTCCCGCGGAGAATACAGCCGCTATTCACGATGGGTGACCAATATTATAGCCGAAGAAGCACCAGTGTTTGAGAAAGCTTCCATCGATGAATTCTACCTCGATCTAACTGGAATGGATAAGTATTTTGTGCCTTTTGAATGGACGCAAAAGCTTCGGCAGCGTATCATTGCTGAAACACAGTTGCCTATCTCTTTTGCACTGGCAAGCAATAAATTAATTGCTAAAATAGCTACTGACGTGGCCAAGCCAAATGGTTTTATTTGGGTAAGGCCCGGCGAAGAGCTTGCATTTCTTGATCCACTACGCGTAAATAAAATTCCTGGAGTTGGGGAAGAAACTTATAAAAAACTTGTTACCTACAACATAGAAACGATCAAAGACATCCGCCTGCGTAAAAGAGAAGAAATGGAAATGATCCTCGGGAAGTATGGCGGCGATCTTTGGGAAAGGGCAAATGGCATCCACACCCGGGTTGTGCAGCCTTACCATGAAGCGAAATCCATTTCTACCGAAAATACATTTGAGGAGAACAAAACCGACGTGGATTTCCTGCTGGTGGAACTGGTCCGAATGACCGAAAAGGTGGCCTATGAATTAAGACAGGATGACAAAACAGCGGGATGCATTGCAGTGAAAATAAGATACGCCGATTTTGAAACAACGACTAAGCAGGCAACGATTCCATGTACTTTTTATGACGATGAATTGATTCGCTCAGCCAAAGAACTATTTCATAAATCGTATCGAAAGGGACAAGCTGTAAGGCTGATCGGCGTGCGACTCAGTGAGCTTACTGACGAAGCCATGCAAACCAGTCTTTTTATGGATGTACAAAAGAAATCGGGCCTTTACAAAGCAATTGACGACGTAAAAAATAAGTTCGGCTCTGATTTGCTGACAAAGGCCACGGTAAAGCAAAATGACCAGTTTAAAAGTGAGCACGCAGCGTTTAACAGAACAGGAAGAAAAAACCTTAAAAAATGAACGCTTGTTCGTTGAAGAAAAAGAATAATTTCCCGCATTTACGGCCATTTTTTCAATTTTTTATAATCAGATTCACGCTCTTTAAAAAATCCTTTGATTAATCCACCTTTTTAGTAGAGAAATAATATCTTCGTAGACAACTTATAAATAAATAATCAATAAATCATCTAACTATGAGCTTACGTTTGGGCGATGCTGCTCCTAATTTTAAAGCGGTTACAACTGAAGGAGAAATAGATTTTTACGAATATCTTGGTAACAGCTGGGGTATACTTTTCTCTCACCCTGCAGATTACACTCCTGTTTGTACTACAGAGCTTGGCAAAACTGCTTTGCTGAATAACGAATTTGAAAAAAGAAATGTAAAAGTTCTTGCTGTAAGTGTTGACGGAATTGAAAAACACCACGGCTGGAAAAAAGATATCAACGAAACACAAAATTGTTCAGTAGAGTTTCCAATCATTGCTGATGAAGACAGAACTGTCGCTAACCTTTACGGCATGATTCACCCTAACGCTTCTGAAACTTTCACAGTGCGTTCTTTGTTCGTTATCGGACCAGATAAGAAAGTCAAATTAACGTTGACTTATCCTGCTTCAACAGGTAGAAACTTCACTGAAGTTTTACGTGTGATCGATTCTCTCCAATTAACTGCGAACCACAGCGTGGCAACTCCTGCTGATTGGAAACACGGTGAAAGAGTAATTGTAGTACCGGCAGTTTCTACAGAAGACGCTATCAAAAAATTCCCTAAAGGCGTAGAGGTAGTAAAACCATATTTGCGTTATACTCCGCAACCGAACCTGGATTAATTGAAAATTGAAAGTTGAAAATTGAAAATGATGGGTGCTGTCACTCCGTTTTTGATTGAAACTCTTAATAAATAGCAGAAGGGCTTCGACAATTTGTCGAAGCCCTTCTGCTATTAGGAAAAGTTGAAAAGAGTCAGCCTGCTATAACTCAAACCTATTTTCAACTTTCAATTTTCAATTTTCAACTTTCAACTATAGAAACTTCGCCGTATAGCTCTCCTTGCTCTTCTTCAAATCCGCCGGTCTTCCTGCAAATACGAGCGTGCCACCACCGTCGCCGGCTTCAGGGCCCATGTCGAGCACCCAATCGGCGCTTTTGATAACGTCGGTATTGTGCTCAATTACAAGAATGGAATGTCCTTGTTCTATCAACGCGTTGAATGATGCCAACAGCTTTTTAATATCGTGAAAATGCAAGCCGGTCGTCGGTTCATCGAAAATGAAAAGTATATGCCCCTGTGCCTTTTCTTTTCCTAAGAACGAAGCCAGCTTTACACGCTGTGCCTCACCGCCTGACAGCGTATCAGAAGATTGACCGAGCTTTACATAGCCAAGGCCAACATCGCTCAGCGGTTTTATTTTTTTGGAAACATCTTTCACATCAGCAAAAAACTCGATTGCTTCGTCAACACTCATTTCCAAAACATCATACACACTCTTGCCCTTGTAAGTAACTTCAAGCACTTCCTCTTTGAATCTTTTACCGTGACATACTTCGCAGGTCAAATGCACATCTGCAAGGAATTGCATTTCCACAATTTGTTCGCCCTCTCCTTTACAAGCATCACATCTTCCTCCATCTACGTTGAAAGAAAAATGCTTTGGCAGAAAGCCTCTTATCTTGCTCAAGGGCTGTTTGGCAAACAGGTCCCTTATTTCATCATATGCTTTAATGTAAGTAACGGGATTGCTTCGTGAAGATTTACCGATCGGATTCTGATCGACCATTTCAATTTGTGAGATGTAATCGATGTCCCCGGTGATGCCTTTGTGCAAACCAACTTTATCTGCAAACTCCCCTTTTATTTTCTGCAATGCAGGATATAAAATTTGTTTTACCAGCGTCGTCTTTCCGCTACCGCTTACACCACTCACCACGCACATTACATTCAATGGGAAGGTCACATCAATATTCTGCAAGTTGTTTTGCCTTGCACCTTGTACGGTTACAGACCTTGTCCATTTGCGTACATTTTTCGGTGCATCAATACTCAGTTCACCGCTAAGGTATTTACCGGTGAGGCTTTTCTTATTGGCTACGATCTGATCGTAATTACCCGTTGCAATCACCTCTCCGCCTAAGTGCGAAGCCAGTGGCCCCATGTCAATAATGTAATCCGCTTCACGCATCATCATTTCATCGTGTTCAACAACAACGACCGTATTGCCAAGATCACGCAATTCTTTCAAAACCTGGATAAGTCTTGCAGTATCTCTTGAATGCAGGCCGATAGAAGGCTCGTCAAGGATGTATAATGAGTTTGTAAGATTACTTCCCAAACTTCTCGTTAGTTGAATACGCTGGCTTTCACCACCGCTCAGTGAATTGGCGAGACGGCTTAATGTCAGATAACCGAGTCCCACATCAAGCAATGTTTTTAATCTCGTATTGATTTCGATCAAAATTCTTTTCGCCAGCTGCTTGTCATGCTCGCTTAACTTCAGATCGGCAAACCATTGGTTGAGGTCCTTTACCGGCATGTCACACAATTCCCCAATATTTTGTCCTCCTACTTTTACGTACAGCGCTTCTTTGCGCAGGCGATACCCGTTACAATCCGGACATTGCGTGCGGCCGCGGTAACGGCTCAACAGTACACGATATTGCACTTTATACAGGTTCTGTTCTACTTCTTTAAAAAAGTCATCAATTCCCTGTGCATGTGCATTTCCTTTCCACAGCGTATTGTACTCTTCTTTTGTAAGATCAATTATTGGTTTGTGTATGGGGAAATCAAAGCGTTTTGCCCCCTTAATAAACTGTTCTTTCCACCATCCCAATTTTTCCCCTTTCCAGGGGGCTACGCCGCCTTCGTATATACTTAAGCGTTTATCGGGAATTACCAGATCCGCGTCTATCCCCAAAACCTGTGAAAATCCCTCGCAGGTAGGACATGCGCCAAACGGATTATTGAATGAAAACAGATTGGGAACCGGTTCCTCGAAGGTCAAACCGTCAAGTTCAAACTTATTTGAAAAATGACGAGGTTTGTCATTATTCACCTGGATGTACATCTCTCCTTCTCCCTCGAAAAACGCGGTGTTCACAGAATCGGCCATGCGGTGAAGATCATCTTCCTCAAAGTCTTTCGCCACCAAACGATCAACCAGCACATATACCGGAGCCGCCTTTTTAGATTTCGGCGTCAACACCCCCACATCTTCCAAAGTGTCTTCTATATGCAGGGTTTCGCCGCTGGCATATAGCCTCGAAAAGCCTTTTTGTATTAAAATATTTAGTTCTTCTTTAACATCCCTGTTCTTATGCTGGCGAAACTCCACCATGATCAGCACTTTATCTCCATGGGGAAGCGATTTGATGGCATTCACCACATCTGTAACGTCGTCCTTTTTTACCTCATTTCCGCTGATGGGAGAAATCGTTTTGCCGGCACGGGCAAATAAAAGTCTCAAATAATCGTAAATCTCCGTCATTGTACCCACAGTTGACCTTGGCGTGCGGGAAATCACCTTTTGCTCTATGGCGATGGCCGGGCACAAGCCTTTTATATAATCAACGTCTGGCTTGTCCATACGCATGAGGAACTGTCTCGCATAAGCGCTAAGACTTTCCGCGTAGCGTCGCTGCCCTTCGGCATATAAAGTATCTATTGTAAGAGATGATTTTCCTGACCCGGAAACGCCGGTTACCACCACCAGCTTGCTACGAGGTATTTCAACATCTACATTTTTAAGATTGTGGACTCTCGCGCCTTTTATCAAAATTGAATTGTCCGAATTGGTAACACCTGCCTCTGCTGTTTTCTTTTTCTTTGTACTCGTGTTCATTTATATGTGTAGCTATAAAGAAGCTATAGACAAATTTATTGCAAATATGACCAATAACATGCCGCAAAATGAACGTTGGGTTATGAGATTGTAATTTTATTGTGCAGCTCAAATAAAAATTTCGCAAAAATTTGCTTCTTAAAAAAATAACAGTATTTTTAATTATCATTTGTTATTGACATGAAAAACCTAAAACTTGCGCCTATCGCTTAAAATACTACTAAATTTCGTCTAAATCACCCTAGACATTGAAGACTGTAACCAATATCCAATAATAACAAAACTCCAGTAGTTAAGTTTATGAAATCACATTTGCAAAAAACTGATCATGAGCTGATCCATCTGTTTATGGACGGCGAAATGGATGCCCTTGAATCCCTTGTAATAAGACACAAGGATAAACTGTACACATCCATACTCTTTCTTGTAAAGGATAAATATCTCGCAGAAGATATTTTCCAGGATGTTCTCATAAAAATTATCGACACTATTCGCAGCGGCCGCTACACAGAAGAAGGTAAATTCCTTCCATGGGCTATGCGCATCGCTCACAACCTTTGCGTGGACCACTTCCGAAAGGTTAAACGCACTCCTTCTATCAAAACTGGTACTGACCAACAAGACATTTTTGACGTTCTCAATTTCACAGAAGAAAGCGCAGACGTTAAAATTATGAAGCGTCAAAGCCACGATCGCGTTCGCAGATTACTGGACCTCCTTCCAGAAGATCAAAAAGAAGTAATCATCCTTCGTCATTATGCAGAATTAAGCTTTAAAGAAATCGCATCTTTAACCAATTGCAGCATCAACACTGCGCTGGGTAGAATGCGTTATGGCTTGATCAATCTTAGAAAAATGATGATCGAAAAAAGCATTGCTTTATAATTTGAAACTTTATTAACATATTAAATGCGGGGCAATTAAGAAATACCTTATTTTGCACCCGCATTAATCTTTTTAGAGAAACAACCAAACATATTGTCATTCCGTTTCTCCATCTAATAAAACATCGAATGCTTCGCCGTTTAGAAGGCTGACCCGGAATGACGCCTAATTGAAATCCCGCAGTAATGCGGGATTTTGCATTTAAGGGAAGTTGATAGTTGCTGGTTGTTAGGCCTTATTTTCGAATAGTCGTCATTGATGCCTAACAACCAACAACTATCAACTAACAACTAATAGCAGCGTCTTTAAATGAAAAAGGCTTGGGCTATGCACCCAAACCTTTTTCTGCTTTATCTCAGTTTAACTCTTATTTCTTTTTAAAACCCTCTTTTACTTCGTCGAGGATTTTTATAAATCTTGGAATGTCAGGATCGTAACCGCCCGCATTTTTAATTATTTTCCCTTCGTGATCGATGAAAACGTATTGCGGCTGAGAGGGATTATTAGTCAGTTTTATTTCGTAATCAAGGTTCTTTTCTCCCACTGTAACGATTTTTTCGCCATTGGCATTGGTATAGCGTTCTTCTTCAGGAAGTTTGCTGTTCTCATCTACGTAAAGACTTACCAATACAAAATCTTCTTTCATTCTTTTCAATACATCAGGATCTTTCCAAACGGCATTTTCCATTTTGCGACAGTTCGCACATGAGTGACCGGTGAAATCCAGCATTATTGGCTTATTTGAGGCCTTTGCAGCCGCTATTCCTTCCTCCAGGTCGTAATATGCGGTAAGACCAAATGGCACGTGTAATTTGTCAATATATTTTACAGGGGGTTTCACAGCACTGGCATTTGCACTCGTCGAAGTTGCCGGAGCCGAACCTATTTTATATTGCAATTCATCAAGGTTGAAGTCCTGAGTTGTTGTAGGAGGCAATAAACCGCCAAGAGCCTTTAACGGAGCACCCCATAGACCCGGAGTTAGATATAATGCAAAACAGAAGCTTGCGATAGCAAGGAACAGCCTTGGAATACTGATATAAGGCATATCGCTGTCGTGAGAAAACTTTAGTTTTCCCAATAAATACAAGCCCAACATTATTGCAATAACAATCCAGATTACAAGGAAAATCTCCCTGTCGAGCAGATGCCAGCCATAGATCAAATCCACATTGGACAGGAATTTCATACCTAAAGCCAACTCTACAAAACCAAAAACGACTTTCACACTGTTCAACCATCCACCACTTTTTGGAAGCGACTTTAGCATTGACGGGAAAAGCGCAAATATTGAGAATGGCAGAGCAAGGCCGATGCTAAACCCTAACATACCAATAATTGGAGCGGCGCTGATGCCTTGGCTGCTGGTTTGTCCTAACAATGAACCCACAATCGGACCGGTACAAGAAAAAGATACAATTACGAGTGTTAAGGCCATGAAGAATATTCCAAACGCACCACCTTTTCCAGCTTTTTCATCAGCTTTGGTCGCCCAACTGCTTGGTAGAGTCAGCTCAAAAGCCCCTAAAAATGAAATAGCAAATACCATGAATATTGCGAAGAAAACTAAATTGGAAATAGCACTTGTTGAGATTGTATAAAGTACTTTGTTACCAAAAATGATAGTTAACAGCAACGTAGGAATAGTGTAGATAAGTATGATTGATAATGAATACCACAACGCATTACGAACACCTTCGCTTCTGGTTTTACTGCGCTTCAGGAAAAAGCTTACAGTAACTGGCATTAAAGGGAAAACGCATGGAGTTATTACCGCAACAAGTCCGGCTAACAAACATATCCAAAATGTTCTCGGTAATGACCTCTTGGTTTCCGTAGGGTCAGCACTTGTCGCCCCAGCTTTTCCGCTTGCCGCGTCTGTTTGTTTAACAGTCACATCAAAGCTTTCATCGCCATTTTTATAATCATCTCCCACCTTAACCATGTAGCTGATCTTTCCCTCAAATTCTTTCTTGTCGGTTGGAGTTTGTACGGTTTGTGACCAAATCACGGAATCCTTGTAATATTTTACATCGGCAAGAAGAATAGAATCCTTTTCTGTGATGGCTTTGCCGGATTCCTGTATCGGTCCTTTCAATTCTTTTTGAACAGATGAATCGAATGTAACTGAAGAACTTACTGACTCTTCAGTTTTTTTGTCGATCGAATAAATTTTATTTCCCGGGGCAGTCGTTACTTTCAGTCGAATAACACTTTCCTTGTCATTCAACCTTTCCTGGGTGGCCGTTACTTTAATAACCGAATCTTTCTGGGCAAAAAGATTACAGCCAACCAGCAATAAGCAAGCAGTTAGTATTGTATGTGTAAATTTTGAAAACATAGATGTTACAAAAATTAGGCAGTTAAAAAGAAACGAGTTCCTTTTGCAAGAACTCGTTTTCACTATTTTATTGAGAAATGCATTGCGGACAGTGTGGAGCTGATTAACCGCCGATTGCAACTTTGAAATCTACATCAGATGGAGGTAAGCATTCTTTATCGTTACAAACCATAAATTCTACTTTACCTGCAACGTTGGTTTTTGCTTTGCCTTTTACTTTTACAACCTGTACAAAGTCTACGCTTTTTTCGTAGTAACGTACTTCAGAGCTGAATGACTCTTCGTACACTTTTTTCATTTTACCAACTTCTTTTACTTTACCATCCATTGTCAACAACGGATTTTTTGTAAAAGAGAAGCTTGTTGAAACAGGACCATCACCACCGTCCTGTGCATACATGTGCCAGTTTCCGTTAATCGTTGCTGTCATGTGTATTTCGTAAGTATTGTCGGCAACTTTTTTGCTGGAAAAACTCCACTTTACCTGACTTGTACTCTGCGCACTCAGACTAAGGGTGGTAACCAGGGCCGCTACTAAAAAAAGCGCTATTTTTTTCATCAGTTTAATTTTAATTTCTTAACCAAAAATCGACGATTGATTGCTAATAAAAATCTAAAATTGTACAAACCCGTTCTTATTCTATACAAACTCCGCTTTCGGCGTTTTCAAGCCTATTTAAGTTATGGGTTTTGAGTAATGAGTTATGAGTATTGCGTGAAAAATGGGTGAGAATCCAGCTATTAAATCCTACACTCATCCCTCACAACCCACAACCTTATTAGCTCATCAACAGTGTCTTCAAAATAATTTGACCATCAATGTTCCCCAATGCGTCAGAGCTTGCTCTTTCAGGGTGTGGCATCATACCAAATACGTTGCCGGCAGCATTTCGGATTCCGGCGATGTTGTTAGTAGTACCGTTTGGATTTGCTTCTGCAGTGATATTGCCATTTTCATCGCAATAGTGGTAGATAACCTGGTTGTTTTTTTCCAGTTCTTCCAATGTTTTTTGATCGGCGAAATAACGTCCTTCACCATGTGCGATAGGAATTTTCAACGCTTTGTCGCTTCCAACGCCTTTCAGGTAGACATTTTTACAGATAAACTGCTGATTTGCATTGCGTAGAAGCACACCTGGCAACAACTGCGCCTCGCACAAAACCTGGAAACCGTTACAAACGCCCAACACTTTTCCTCCTTTGTTTGCAAACTCGATTACGCTTTGCATCATTGGGCTGAAACGTGCGATGGCACCGCAACGCATGTAATCACCATAAGAAAACCCACCAGGAAGAACGATACAGTCATTTGTTGTAAAACTGCTGATATCTTTATCCTTGTGCCAAAGCATTACAACTTCCTGATTTAGATCATTTTGCAGCGCTTCCTGCATATCGCGGTCACAGTTAGAACCTGGGAATACAACCACTCCAAACTTCATATTATAAGAGGGATTAAATTTTTGAAAGGGCAAAGTTAGGGAATTGAAAGTTGAAAATTGAAAGTTGAAAGTGAATTGATAGCCAATGTCCGCCAATATTTAACGGAATTCCTATCGAACGCATTTTCAACTTTCAACTTTCAATTTTCAACTAAAAAGCCCGTTGTATTGCAACAGGATCACAAACCCGAAAATGAACCAATGCAGGATCAGGGCGAAGAATTTTGAATTGGAAAAATAATATACTGCCGCATGGAAGGTTGCCAGTGGGATCGTAATCATCAGCCAGTGTTGGTAGCCTGTTCCCGGATTGATCAGAATAATCATAAGTGAAACTACCAGCAATACCAGCAAAAGGCTCCAGGTTTTACGAACCTGTATCAGCATTTTATTGAGGTTGTTCTGCACGTAAAACGCACCAATAAGAAATGGCAACACGAGCAAAACAATACCTCCAGTTATCCATAACGAGGTGGTGAGCTTTGGCAGGTAGAAATGTATGGGTGATATGAGTTTTTGCCATTGCCACTTGTTAACCAGGTACAATATGACAAAAAGAAAATAATACGGCGTGATCAATCCAAGTATTGCGATGAACCACTCTGTGAGCCGGAACGGTCTTGTAATAAGCAAAGCCAACACCAGTACAAGGATAAAGGCAATCGACGGACTGTATATCAGCGGCAGAATGCCCACCAGTATACTCGTGTTGAAAATATTGGTTTTTGGCTGGTTGCTATTGTACCATGTGTTGGTTAAATACCATATCCATATCAATAGAAAGTTAATAAGCAACGGTGCTGAAAAATAACTCCACTCTTTCACCAGCGATGTGATTAAAAGATAGGACATGCCTACCAAATAATTTGGCCTGGGAAATAATTTCAGGTTATTGCACAACCGGTTAATCAATGTGCTTTGCGCAAATAAAAAGATGAATGCGATGATGGGAAACAACACGGGCGCAGGCGATGTAAGCGGATTCAAAAACTTAAGCACCAGGTGGTAAATATAGTTATCGCCCTCCAGCTGCACGGCATACTGGCCGTGAATGAACATTGGAAACTTTATTACCAATGCATACAGCAAAAGGAAAAAGGCATTTCCGAGGTTATTTTGTTTAAAAACTCCTACCACTGTTGTTAGTTTTTAGGGTTGGGTTGTTTGAATAATGGATTACTTAAAAATCAATTTTTGCGAAGCATAAATAATTCTTGTACCAGCACGGAATTATTATTTGCTTACTGCTTACTTGTTTGGAAAAACGCGGCATAAACTCGTAACCTCTGTCAAGGTTCTTTATAGTTGGGTGACGCGAAATTTTTCCATCCGGTGCTATACTTTGATCTGTTAATATCTGAACTTTCTTGTCCATCTGGTTGAACAGGAAATGCAGCTCTCCTCCGGTGTTGATGAGACCGTAGGAAATAGAATTATCTGATTGATCGTCAAACTGCTCTTTGGGTATAATGTTGCTCCATTCCATTGTGCCATCATTCGTAAATGAAAGCACCATTATGTTGTCGGCGAAGAAACGTGTGTTGGAATAATCCGGAAATCCGCCGCGGTTCCATGGCATGTAATATGGGCTGTAATAGGGATAAGAGTAGTAATCCATCGGCGACGACCACGGGCTTCCCCAATAGGGATTGTTCCACCTGTTATAGCTATTCCCACTGGAGGAAGAATACAGCGATTCTGCCAAAAGCAGGTAACCACCGTCTTTCCTTACAATTATATTTTTTATGTAAAAATCATCGAAAGCAGTTTTCTTGCTTCCATCCTCTCCTTTGGCTGCAGCTCTCAGGTCATCGTTAAAAAAGTAAGTAATGTCCCGTATTTTCTCACCTTTTGCCATGTCCCAGGTCAGTGCATACAATCCTTCCACACTGCCTCTTTTCTGTTTGTAGTAAAATGATGTTAGCGCTGCCCTGCGTTTGGAATTATCTATTTTTAGCCTTAATTCATCCAGTATTTTCGTTCCGATATCGACAGGCCTCACCGTAAAGTCAAGCGAATCCGGGTATTTCATTACCAGGTTTACATTGGTCACAGATTCTGTACTGTTACCGCTTCTGACGAATTTTGCGAAAATAAGTTCACTGTTATTGCTCAGATAGAAGTCTGTAAAATTGTTGTTGCGTTCTTCCATCGCCAGACCTGCTCTGCTCTTGTCCACCAGTTGCATGTTGTTGTCAAACAACAACATGGTAAAAACATAGTTCTTTGGATTCTGGCTGTTAATTTTCAACAGCATTATACGCTGTTTGTCGTCGCTGTAAATAACGGTGTATACTTTGTCCGCAGAAGAATTGAGGCCATTAAGATGTGTACTGTCCAGTTCTACCGGCTTGCCGATAACTTTGCCCATTCCGTCAAGTTTTGCAACATTGCAGTAAACAACATTTTTACGTTGGTATTGGTAAATGGCATAGAAGTAATCAGGGAAGGCAATAAAATCGACGTTCATGAAACGGTTTTCGTCAATGAATTCCATTTGAGAACGTGTTACCAGTTTCATTTCATTGTCGTAAACGCATATAGAATGGACTGTACGGTTATTTTTGTAGGTAACAAAATTGGGCCCCATTTTCCCGATCACCTCAAAATTCGTTCTCTTCGAATCATCTCTTTCAGGCTCGGAATAATAGACTCTGAAATTGTCCTGGGCAATCGTCGAAATAGTCAATAGCAAACAACCTACTAAATATAAAAGCCTGTTTTTCATACTTATCCAATTTCTTGTCAACTAAATATACAGGTTCAATAGCAAAGGGAAAAGTGAATTTTGATAAATAGTGCCAGTTGTTAGTTGTTGGTTATTAGTTGTTAGGCTTTGAGTGCCAACTATCCGCCTTGTAAGTAGCCCCCGGAGTCCTCTAACAACAAACATCTATCTGCTAACAACTTAAAAAAACAAGCCGTGAAGATCCTTTCAACTGAATCAATCTCCACGGCTTGCACTTTCCTTTATGCAAACGAAAATGTATCCCTAAATATTATACCACGGTCAAATGCACGTAAACATAAGTAAAACGAGCACTTTCCGGAATCATGAGCATAAGCGTATCACCTTTTTTCAACTTTCCGCCGTTGAACAATTCCTCCAGCATAACATATGGAGCCGCACTGCCGATATTGCCCACGCGAACCAGGTTTGTGTACCATTTTTCGGGCGCCACCGGAATGCCTGTTTTATGCATTTCCTCAGCGATTTTATCTCTGAAGTATTCGGAAGAAATATGCGGTAGAAACCATGTAAGCTTGTCCAGGTCCACATTATGTTTTGCCACAAGCTCTTTCATAAAAACGCCGCCCATAGGAACGATCTTCACGCCCAGTAAACGAGTATCTTGTTTGAAAGAAAATATACTTTGATTGCCCCACTCTTCCGGTTCGAAATCAGGGAAACCGGTCATGGTGCCGTTCGGTTGTTTTACCGCACCGGAGTACATGCAGGTAGGCAATTCGTTGGCGTAAGATTTTATCTCTACCCAATCCACTTTCAAAGAGATGCCATTTTCATTTGGTTTATCCTGCAACAAAGCAGCACCGGCGCCATCGCTCAGCATCCAGCGCATGAAATCCTTCTCAAATGCTATGATTGGATTCTCGTCAATCTCCTTCAGTTTTTCTGCTTCCTGGTTAAATTTTTCACCACGCAGCCATGTTGAAACTTTCTCAGAGCTACAGGTCGCAGCAATCTTCTTGTCGCCACTCTTAATGGCCATATAAGCATATTTGAACGCCTGGAATCCTGCTGCACAGGAACTGCTGATAGACGCTATTTCAATGGGCCTGCAGGCAAGTTCACCGTGTACCATAGCGGTATGGCTCGGCAATAACTGGTCAGGAGACATGGTTCCGCAAACAAGCAGTTCTATATCATTTTTGGTGATTTTATCATCAAACAAGCCCTGTATAGCCGTAGCTGCAAGTTGTGCGTTCGAGTGTGTACTTTTCCCGTTTTTATCCATTGCATAATAGCGAGAGGTAATTTTGTTATTGCTCAAGATCTTTGTACGCGCTCTCGAAGGTTTGTTATCAACCATTCCCAACACCTCTTCGATCTCATCGTTGCTCACAGGCTCATTGGGCAGGAACTTCGCCATCCTTGTAATATACACTTCTCCCATAGTAATATATAATAGTTATGTTTTTACACTTTTAAGTTGTTTGTTTTTAGTTGTTAGCTGAGTGTTTCAGCGCTATCAGCATTAATAAAATAAGCCCTTTCAACTCTCAATTCTCAACTTTCAACTCACTAAATAACTCCCTGTTTATATTCAATCCCTTTAAAGTAACTCAACAGGCTTTTAAAGGATCTCTTCTTAAAAATACTCTGCAATTTAGCGGTTGCGCCCGAAATAGGAGACAACACAAAAATACCTGTTAACAAAAGGCGTTTAAAAAGCATTACACGCGATTTTCTTTCAGGATTTCCCCTATCTCCTTTTTCTCTTATATACTTCGCGAATTTCCTAAAATTAGTAATGCCACGTCGCTCCAGTACAATAAGCGTTGGTTTCAATTCTACAGCTTTTTGGGCAAGCAATGCTGGTTGTAATTCATCCAGTTTTTGGGCTTGCAAACTATTTAAAATAGTTGAACCAAAACGCGTCGCGGCATTAATATCTGCTGTTTGCACTCCTGCCTCAGGCAACATTCCGGACGCTTCCTTTTTACCCGTAAACATCCAGCGGATGATGGTAAACAAAGCGACCAGGTTATGATGGGTATCTGCAAACACTATATTACCTACTATTCTCGCGCCAACGTTTTGCAAGCTTGCTTTGATTCTTTCCTGTGCATTCAACCACATGTTGCGGCATCCCACTACAGTAAGCACCGGTTTTCCTTTTAAAACCTTTGCATATTCACTTTTAAGGAAACTTGTTGTGGGCACTGACGGAGAAAGGAACCAAGGTTGATAACCAAGTATTACCAGGTCATAATTTTTGTCAGGAATTGACATTGGCTTAATAGCGGCGGGGATTTCTTCAACACATTCCGGCATGGCATCAAAGAAAGAATCTGACGACCATGGAAACGGAAACGGGTTTTCAAGCTCAATTTCTGAATAAGTTACATCGAGTTGATCCTTAACCGGTGCCAACATGTTATCAATAATGGTACGTAATTGGCCTGACTGCGAAAAATAAACTACTAATACGCTTGGCTTCATAATTGGTGTTAATATAAGCCGCCTAAATTAAGACAATAGCGGAAATGCAAAAAATACTAAATGAATGCCACGCAGAATTTCTGCTTTAAATACCTATCTAAAACTCGAAACGATAAGAAAAGCGATGATAAATGATACTATTGCCGGTCCGAGGTATGTGTACCATGGGTGATTGAATTTCCGCTTTAGCTCCTTGGCATCAGGGATGAATTTGTCTTCTATTGGCAAATTGTATCTTTTAAGTCCGCATTTACCACATTCACTATTGGCTTCCTTATCCATTGGCCAAAATGGAATCCAGTAAACGTGAAAATACTTGCTTGTTACATAGACATCAGCATCCTCGTGTGCTTCACAACACGGACAGGGAATGTACAACTCATCGTGGCCAATAAAGCGCTGTTTGGTTCCGTAAAAAAATAACATAAGAGTTATAGGGTTTAGATTAAACAAGTTATGCCGCCGCTGGCAATTTATTTGCGTGGCATATTATTAGCAACAAATAAAATCAACTTTGGGAAATATGCCTATTTTTGTTTGCTTTGTTAAAATACTCAATCACACATGGACGACTTCAAAAAAGACCTGAAACTGCAGATCATAGAGGCGCTGAACTTACAAGGAATGAACCCTGATGATATTGACAATACCGCACCACTGTTTGGTGAGGGTTTGGGACTGGATAGCATAGATTCTCTCGAGCTAATGGTTTTGCTGGAAAGAAACTACGGCATTAAAATTGAAGATGCCCGCGAAGGAAGAAAAGTGCTTGAGTCAATAGATGCAATGGCTGCGTACATCCAGGCCAATAGAAAAAAATAGTCGTCATGCCAGGAAAGCGTGTGTTTATCACCGGTATGGGAATCATTTCTGCGATAGGTACCGGTGTTGGGGAAACGCTGGTATCACTGCGAAATAATGTGTCTGGCATAGGCTCCATTGACATAGTCGACACACTTCTTAAGACAAAACTGATTGCAGGCGAAATAAAAGTGCCTAATGACAACCTGGTCGAATTAACCGGCGTAAAAAAAAACGCTTACTACACCCGCACATCTCTTTTAGGAATTGCTGCTTTGCAGGAAGCCATGCAGATGTGCAAACTCGATCCTTCCCGTCAAAAAACCGGATTCATTAATGCTACCACTGTGGGTGGCATGAGTGACATGGAAAAATTTTATTTCGATCTCGTTGATCCTACTACAAAATCAAATGAGAACGGACTCGCAGACTGTCTCGACTGTGCAGACTGCACGGAAAAAATTGCAGATCATTTCAACATAAAAGATTGGATCGCCACTATAAGCACCGCTTGTTCGTCTTCTGCGAATGCCATTTTATATGGTGCGAGACTGATCAAATCCGGGCAGCTTGACGTTGCAGTTTGTGGCGGTACAGACGCCCTTACCCGTTTTACTTTAAATGGCTTCAACAGCCTTAAAAATATAGACCCGTCGCCATGCATGCCTTTCGATGAAAATCGAAACGGTTTAAATCTCGGCGAGGCAGCCGCTTATGTGATCCTTGAAAGCGAAGAGCAGCTACAGCGCTCCGGCAACAAGCCGCTCGCCGAGCTGAGTGGCTACCGCAACTTTAATGAGGCGTTTCACCCAACGGCGCCCTCACCAAACGGAGAAGGTGCATTGACGGCGATGCAGGAGACCATTCAAATGGCAGGCCTGCAACCTGCGGACATCTCGTATATTAACGTTCATGGCACTGCCACACTCAATAATGACCTTTCAGAAGGAATTGCCCTGAAGAGATTATTCGGGGAAAACGTTCCTTTGTTCAGCTCTACCAAACCATTCACCGGGCACACATTGGCCGCGGCCGGTGCTGTAGAAGCTGTTTTCGCATTACTCAGTTTGCAGGAACAAATAATTTACGCAAATCTTAATTTCAAATCACCGATACCAGAACTTGGTTTGTATCCAGTTACTTCATTGCAAACAGACAAAACTGTCAATCACGTTTTAAGTAACTCTTTTGGATTTGGCGGAAACAACGCCAGCCTTCTATTTAGTAAATATGTTTAATCCGGTTTACATAACATCCGCCCGTGCAATTTGTGCGCAGGATACTTTTAGCAACAATAATTTGCCAGAAGAAACAAAGGCATTTGAGCAAAACATCCTCAATTATCACGAACCGGATTACAAGAAGTATTTTACGATTATGCAGCTACGCCGGATGACACGCATAATTAAGATTGGCTTGGTGACTGCTATAGAGGCATTGAAAGATGCAAAGCTTGAGCAGCCACAGGCAATCATTACTGGCACTGCAAAAGGCAGCATGACCGACACCGAAAAATTTCTGCATGACATTGTAGATTTCAATGAAGGCACGCTTAATCCCACGGCATTCATACAATCCACATACAACGCATTAAATGGCCTGATTGCACTGCATCACAACGCAAATGGCTACAACTCGACTTATGTTCACCGGGGTTTTTCCCTGGAAAACGCTTTGATGGATGCTATTATGCTTTTTGAAGAAAATCGAATTGAGAACGCATTGATCGGATGTTTCGAAGAAATGACTGCCGAACATTACGAGCTGAAGAAAAAGATGGGCTACTGGAAAAACGAGTCCATGAAAAACATCGATTTACTTAACTCGCCTACAACAGGCACAATCGCAGGAGAAGGAACCTTCTTCTTCACCTTAAACAAAAGTGCAGAGAACGCAATTGCCAAACTTAACGGATTGCGCATGTTGTATAACGTGGATGAAGCATTAATAAAAACAACTTTCAAGAGCTTTCTTGCAGAACACAATCTGACGCTGGACGAAGTGGATACCGTGTTTTTAAGTTATAATGGCAATAGTCAAACACGCCACTTCGAAGATGCCATTTCACAACAGCTTTCGCCCAGTACAAATCAATTAGCCTTCAAACACCTTTGCGGGGAATTTGATACTGCTGCAGGTTTCGCACTTTGGGCCGGTGCAAAAATTCTGCAACATCAAACCATACATCCTTCGCTGATCCTTAAAAAGGGAACCTCTTCCAGCCTTAAAAATGTAGTTATCTACAATCAATACAACGGGAAGGAACACGCATTTTATTTACTGGAGAAAATATAGAGTTTAGAATTATTCACAAGCTGAATAACTGATTAACTGAATAACTGAAAGCTTACGCTTGTCAGCCATCGTTGACTTTGAACACTCAGTTGTTCAGTTAATCAGTTATTCAGTCAATATCAGCGTCATCCCCGTCCGAACGGCTTCAGCCGGGCGGGTGTGTGCCAACAAATAAAAAACCCTCCGAAACTCGGAGGGTTCTATTATATTGAAATTCTTAGAATTAAGCGATTTCAACATCAGCGCCAGCTTCTTTCAATTTAGCTGCGATGTCTTCAGCTTCAGCTTTAGAAACACCTTCTTTTACATTTTTAGGTGCACCGTCAACTAATTCTTTAGCTTCTTTCAATCCCAAACCAGTCAAATCTTTAACGATTTTAACTACGTTCAATTTAGAAGCACCACCGTTTTTCAAAACTACGTTGAAAGCAGTTTTTTCTTCAACAGCAGCAGGACCTGCTTCGCTGCTAACTACAACTGCAGCAGCAGCTGGTTCGATACCGTACTCAGCTTTAAGTACGTCTGCTAATTCTTGAACTTCTTTTACTGTTAAGCCTACTAATTGTTCAGCTAATGCTTTTACGTCTGCCATGATTGTTAAATTTTTTCCGCCTTCATCGATACCTCCGGCGGAGAGTTTAAAAAAATTTGTTTTATCTAATTTGAAGATTTGAAGATTTGAGAACTTAAAAATTCCGCCTCTTCAAACTTCAGAACTATTCGGTTTATATGCTTGAAAACTGATTAGTGGTCAACCCCATTTTCAAATTCTCAAATTTGCATATTCTCAAATTACTCAGCTGCAGCAGCTTCTGCAGGAGCACCTTCTTTCTCAGCTTTGTTAAGCAATGCAGAAATAACGCGTTTTGCAGGAGATTGCAACAATCCAATAACGTCGCCGATAAGCTCGTTTTTGGTTTTGATTTGAGTAAGCGCTTTCAATTGGTTGTCACCTACAAACAGGTCACCATTGATGAAAGCAGCTTTCAAAATTGGCCTTTCACCATTTGTTTCTTTACGGAAAGAAGAAATGATTAAAGCTGGTTCTTTAGGACTTTCGCTGAACAACAATGCAGTTACATTGTGCAGAGACTCATAAATACCTGTGTATTTTTCAGCATCGATAGATTCCAATGCTTTTTTAATCAAAGTGTTTTTAGCCACTTTCATTTCCACTTGCTTGTTAAAGCAGTGACGACGCAGTTTGCTAACTTGTTCTACAGTCAAGCTTTCTGTATCGGCGATATAGAAATTATTATATTGAGCGAACTTACCTTTCAGCAGTTCAATCACTTCATTTTTTTGATCTTTATTCATGACGCTTTTTTTATCTGTAAACGCTTACGCGGCAACAGTATTAACTAATTAGTGAATAAAAGTTTTGGTGTCTACTGTAATACCAGGGCTCATTGAACTTGCCATGCTAACACCTCTCAGGTAAATACCTTTAGCGGTAGCTGGTTTCAATTTGATAAGCGCATTGATTAATTCCTGGCTGTTTTCTGCGATTTTGTCAGCACCAAAACTTACACGGCCGATAGAAGCGTGTACGATACCTGCTTTATCAACTTTGAAAGCGATTTTACCGCCTTTTACTTCGTTAACTGCGGCAGCTACATCATTTGTAACAGTACCTGTTTTAGGGTTTGGCATCAAGTTACGAGGTCCCAATACTTTACCCAGTTTACCAATTTTAGGCATTACAGATGGAGTAGCGATGATTACATCGATATCAGTCCAACCGCCTTCAATTTTTTGGATAAATTCATCCAGACCTACGAAGTCCGCACCAGCACCTTTTGCATCGTTTTCTTTATCTGGCGTGCAAAGTACAAGTACACGTTTAGTTTTACCAGTACCATGTGGCAACGTTACCGTACCACGCACAGCCTGGTCAGCTTTTTTTGGATCAACACCCAGACGGATGTGAACGTCAACAGAAGCATCAAACTTTGTAGTGTTAATTTCTTTCACCAAAGCAGAAGCGTCCTTTAAAGAATATATCTTGTTTTTGTCAACTTTAGTATTTGCTACTTTTCTTTTTTTACTGATAGCCATAGCTCAATTTTTTTACGGTTTCAGAATTAGTTTTCCCATGGAGCTTTACCTTCTACAGTCAAGCCCATGCTGCGAGCCGTACCGGCAACCATGCTCATAGCGCTGTTAAGCGTGAAAGCATTGAGGTCAGGCATTTTGTCTTTTGCAATTTCTTCCACCTGAGACCAGGTTACTTTACCAACCTTGTTACGGTTAGGCTCTTTGGAGCCGCTTTTAATTTTCGCAGCTTCCATCAACTGAACCGCAGCCGGAGGAGTTTTAATTACAAAGTCAAATGACTTATCAGAATAAACAGTGATTAATACAGGTAGAACTTTACCCATTTTATCCTGAGTTCTAGCATTGAATTGCTTACAGAACTCCATGATGTTAACGCCCTTAGAACCCAGAGCTGGACCAATTGGAGGTGCAGGATTGGCTTGACCGCCTTTGCACTGCAACTTTACGAAACCTGAGATTTCTTTTGCCATGTTAAAATATTTTTTGGTGATAACGTACTGCTTAAAGCAGCACTCCCAAAGCCATTCGTATCGAAAGAACTTTATTTTGGGGATGCAAAAGTAATTAAATTTCTCAATAAATAAACATTTTTTACTGCCTATTTTCTTTGAAACAATTGATAATGCTGGTTTCCAGACGAATGTAAAGGTAATACATCAGCCAATAACCCATGTCTAAACCATTGACATAAAACATATTACTTATTTAAGGTAGCGTCTTTTTAGTCTTGCTTTTATCTACCAGCCTGTAAACCAGGGTAATACCCAATTGTGGAGTTACAGCAAATTGTGATAGTCCGGGAAAAGGAAGAAAATCATCTGTTCCTGCAATATCTGGAGGTTTTGTTTCCTCATAGTAGTGAAAGCCCACGCCCCAATAGTATTCAAATTTCCACCGGTTCAGACGGTCCCATTTCGCTCCGCCTGGTTTTCGCAAAGGCAACTGTGTGCCGCAAAGTAAGTTCAAACTATAAGATCTTGCATAGATTCTGACATTTTCATACTTCTCATAAGTCGGGATGTCGTTTAGAACTTCATGTGGTACCCAGGTTGCTCCTTTTTTTTGAATGTATTTGTAATGGAGCTGGGCCTCAAAGAAAAAAAGGTGACGTAACGATGGATAATATTTTACTGCCGGTCTGATAAGGTAACCGGATACTTTTTCCCCTTCACTCAGTGACGCAAATATCCAGCCCGCATCTGCTACAAAGGACCAGTGCGGCAAAAATCTATACTCTGCACCCATCGTAAGATTGGAATTAAAGGGGTCAATCATTCCCGGGAAATTCCAGCGAACACTCAGGTCCCCTTTCTCATCGTACTTCGATTGCGCAAAAACTTGCACTGCTGCGACAAGGCATAACAGCACACAAATGGCTTTGTTTTTCATTGCGGTTAAATGTTGGCTAGGAAAACTGGATTTCGGTTATCTGAAATATCGTAAAGCTTGATGCCCGCATTGGTCCAGCAAATGAGCATATGATTGTAAGGAATTACATCGGAATAAACTGCCTCGGTAATTGTCTTTATCACTGCCGGATTGTAAGGATTTTTGATATCAATAACCAGCAGACCCAACACTTTATCACATACATACAATACATCGTCGTCATAACCAAGGCCATAGGGCTCCTGGAGTGTAAGCGAGCCTTTCTCCACCGGATTGGTAATTTCTTTTATGTCGTATACCGCTAAAATACTTCGGGTGCCGCCGCAAGGTGCGCTGGCCCGGAGAGTCGCAAACGCCACGGTATCCTTTGCCACCACAGGATCGCAACGTCGCATTACAGTGGGCGATAATGCCGTGCCCAATACCGCTGGCTTTGACGGATCTTGAATTGAATAAATGTATACCGCTGTACTGGAGCCAATGAATAATTTATCATTGAATGGAAAAATAGTCTCGATATCGAATCCAATTGACACAGTGTTCTTCAAAACCGGATGTATGGGATCAGAAATATCAAAAGCCTTTAAAGATGTTTCGTCTACTGAATACAAATAGTTTCCTGCAATAGCGAACCGAGCGGTAGAGCCACCTTTTCCGCCAGTAGAGGAGTTCAGTGTTGAAGAAGATGTGGAAGACGTAGTAGATGTACTGGATTTAGTGCATTGCATCAGCAAGCAACTAAGTATGATGAGTGTAAAATTTCTTTTCATCTGTTTATTTTTATTTTATTTTGGTCAGATGGAATTCGCATGAAAATAGTTACGCCTTAATCTGAGAAAATAGCTGACATGCTCATTTCATAAGCGTATTTTTTACCGTCTGCATTTAGGAGATTTAACAGTTTGCAATTTCCAGCCAACAACCACGCCTTTGTTGGGATCAGGGCATTCAAATTGTACGTTGGTGTAAGGTGGATAATTTTGATTAACCGGTGTAAATACATTTTCAATTCGCTTAGCCATTACCGGTAGCGCTGGATCAGTGATATCGAAAACAACCATGTCTTTGTAATTGTCTGCATACAGGTAGTGTCCTTTTACTGCAAGCTCATTGCTAAAAGGGATGTTTAGAAAAGCAGTTTTGCGTGGATGCTTTTTGTCACTCACATCAATGATATGAATGCCGGAGTTTTTGTCATTTTGAAAGATGTAGTTTCCGTAGGCGTAAATTTTTCCAGGATCGATTGTTGCCTTTGGGGACTCTGTCGAAATCTCTTGAATATTTTGTTTAGCGTAGTAAACCGGCACATAAGCCTGCCCTTCTGTGGGCGCATCGTTATCCGGCATGCAGGCTGTTCCGGCAATTGCAAAGCCTGCCAAAACGAGGATCATTAAGCGTTTCATAAATGGTGTTTTGTTTGAAGTATAAATATCACTGCGAGGAAAAGTCAATGCATGAAAATGACACTTCCGCAGATCATATTTTTCTGCAGATCATTTCTGTAATTCAATCACACATAATCTGAAACACGAAGTTGCTTATGAGAAGCCTTGTTGACGGTTCTGTAGTATTCAGCGTAGGGCCCGCTGCTATGGCATTTCCTTCTTAAACGTAATAGCTGGTGTTCGCAACTTTTCAGCTTTGACATAACGGCAACACAAAACGTTGCTCAACAAGAAAGGTGAGGTTTGAATTAAAGGAAATTTAACAATTGTAATATTTTGTAGTTTCTTACTGCGCCATGTAGTGAATAACGAAGGCAGCAACATTAAGAACACAGGCATATATCACCATGATTCTAAGTAGCCATCTGGGAATGCTATTTGCGCCCAGGGCGGTAAGAATAAACAGTAATGGCAGAAAATCCAAAGTGAATCGCATGCAGTTCACTTGTGAGAAACCGTTATTGTGATAGAACAAAATGCCGGTTAACATTATTAGAATGGTAATCCAGCTAAACCATAATAATTTCTTTGGCCAGTTTGCTTTTACACTTGCAATTAGAAAAGGGCTGGCAGCAGTTAGCGATGTACCCCATAGATCTATATCCACAATTTTTAACCTGTCGGGGCCGTCAATAATAATCGTAAAACCTTTGAGGAACAAACTATAGAAATTAAACCAAAAGTATCTTAGGCTGAATACTCCATACGTCGCAACGCGGTCCTTTAATATTCCCGCGTACTCAATGTAATTGTAGCCGGCATTTAATGGCTGTCCAAACCTGACATAGTTATAAACAAGATATAATCCCACAAACACACCTATAGACACACACAGACTGATAACTTTTTTATAAAAGGCACTGTCTAACTTATCCTTGCTGATATAGTAGAGGTAGCCTAAGGCGAACACTCCGTAGAATAATGTAAACTGACGCGTAAGAAAACTGCAGCCTATAAATATTCCAACAAGCCACCACCTCTGCTTACCCAATATTTCATTGATGCTAAGGAGAATTAATGAGGTAGCTATTATATGGGCAAACTGATAAACGTGATGACTCGTTACTAACACATACCAATATCCGGTGCCGAAAAAAAATGCAGGAATTAACAATGATTTGATGGGCTTGCTAATCTCAAGCTTTAGAAACACTTTGTAAAGCAAATACAGATTCGCGCAACTACAAATAAGCGCAATAAGTATGGTATTTACATTAGGGCCCAATATGGCAGCAAAGGGTAAAAGCACAAGTGAAGGAAACGGAGGATAGGGCAAGTAATGTTTTCCGTTATAAAATATCATATCCAGATAATCGTAGTTATCTGCCTGAAGTGAAATGTGACCTTTTAATAAAGAATTTGCATATAGCAAGTAAGCATTTACCCCTTCGTGATGTAAAACAGCGGGGATGTGCAACAAAGCGAAGAACCCAAAGTAGATGAACCACTGATACCGGGTGGGATTCTCGAAATATATTAGTCTTCTCAATGCTTGTTGCATGTTTTGGTAATTAGATTAAGGTACAAATTACAGGAAAAGGGTATTTTGACAACAAGATATAGAATGATTTTTCAAAAAAATAATAGACATAAAAAAACCGCTCAAATTGAGCGGTTTTCACAATATTTTGAAAACTAAGACTATCCTAGCTTTTCAACTTGCATATAGTTTAATTCAACAGGAGTCGAACGACCAAAGATTTTCACGGTAACTTTCAACTTCTTCTTTTCGTCGTTAACTTCCTCGATGATACCGTTGAAATCATTGAAAGGTCCTTCAATAATTTTTATTGTTTCACCAACGATGAATGGTTCGCTCATGGTAACGCCACCAGCTTCCTGCATTTCATCCATTTTACCCAACATCTTATTTACTTCTGCTTTACGTAAAGCGATAGGATCTTCTTTACCAAGAAAGTGAATAACGTTGGTTGTATTTTTTATAAGATCGCGTAAATCATCAGACAATTTACCATCAGTAATTTCAATCATAACATAACCAGGATAGTAGTTACGTTCACGCATTACTTTTTTACCATTCTGAACTTTATACACTTTTTCGACAGGTAAAAAAACTTGCTTAACCACTTCTACCCAACCGCTACGTGAAATTTCTTTATCGAGGTATTCTTTTACCTTACGCTCTTTGCCGCTTACAACACGCAGCACATACCACTTGGTCTCTATTTGATTTGCTGCTTCCATTATTTAGTGTTTAAAGAAAGAGTATAGGAAATTTAAAAGAGTGTGTGATGCAAAATCCATTACACCAACTACAACGGTAATCAAAAGTGTAGCAACCAACACGATTACAGTTGATTGTTGCAATTCGTTCCATGTAGGCCAGCTCACTTTCTCAACTAACTCTTTGTATGACTCGCTAAAGTACGTTCCGATTTTATTCATAGAGAATAATTATGAATTTGAAAATTTGAAAATTCGAAAATTTGAAAAATGCTGCCTTCTTGCTTTTCAGATCGCTCCAATTTTCAGCTATTCTAAAAGCGCAAAAAATGTGAAAATCTGAAACTTATTTCATTTTCAAATTTACACATTTTCAAACTTACAAATTAATCAGCACGGGCACTAGGATTCGAACCCAGATCAAAGGTTTTGGAGACCCGTATGCTACCGTTGCACCATGCCCGTGTAAAAAGCCATTAGCAAAAAGACCTTTTTTAATCAGCAAATTTAAGAAACTTGCTAAAGATAGGCTTAAAGCTAATGGCTTAGCTATATTATTTCACGATTTCAGTAACCTGACCAGCACCTACTGTACGTCCACCTTCGCGGATAGCGAATTTAAGACCTTTTTCCATCGCAATAGGTTGAATCAAAGTAACTTTCAATGAAGTGTTATCGCCTGGCATAACCATTTCAGTTCCTTCTGGAAGAGTAACTTCACCAGTTACGTCTGTAGTACGGAAGTAGAACTGAGGACGGTATTTGTTAAAGAATGGAGTGTGACGTCCACCTTCTTCTTTGCTCAATACGTAAACTTCACCTTTGAATTCAGTGTGCGGAGTGATAGAACCTGGTTTGCAAATTACCATACCACGACGGATATCTTTTTTCTCAATACCACGCAATAATAGACCTGCGTTATCACCAGCTTCACCTTCGTCCAATAATTTTTTGAACATCTCAACACCTGTAACGGTAGAAGTAAGTGGTTTTTCGATCAAACCTACGATTTCAACGCCTTCACCCACTTTAATACGACCTCTCTCGATACGGCCAGTAGCAACAGTACCACGACCAGTGATAGAGAATACGTCCTCAACGCTCATCAAGAATGCTTGATCAACCGGACGTGGAGGAAGAGGAATGTAAGTATCAACAGCTTCCATCAATTCGTTGATTTTCTCAACCCATTGTGCTTCACCAGCCAAAGCGCCAGTTGCAGAACCTTTAATGATAGGAGTGTTATCGCCGTCAAAACCTTTTTCAGTCAACAACTCACGAATTTCCATTTCCACAAGTTCCAATAATTCAGGATCGTCAACAAGGTCAACTTTATTCATGAATACCACCATACGAGGTACACCTACCTGACGAGCAAGCAGGATGTGCTCACGAGTTTGAGGCATAGGACCGTCTGTAGCAGCAACCACAAGAATAGCACCATCCATCTGTGCAGCACCAGTAATCATGTTTTTCACATAGTCAGCGTGACCTGGACAGTCAACGTGAGCATAGTGACGACTAGCGGTTTGATATTCTACGTGAGCTGTATTGATAGTGATACCTCTTTCTTTTTCTTCAGGTGCACCATCAATTTCATCATAATTTTTCTTCTGCGCCAAACCTTTCTTGCTCAGAACATCGGTGATAGCTGCAGTCAAAGTTGTTTTACCGTGGTCAACGTGACCAATAGTACCAACGTTAACGTGGGGTTTATCCCTCTTAAAGGTCTCTTTTGACATCGTTATAGTTTTTAGTTGCGGTTTTAAATTTGTTTTCTAAATATGAATACTGTTTTTAACAACAGGAAACATCTGCTTAATCACCATTTACCTAAACCTCAGTTTCTGAAAAAATGGCTAGCCGTTGATAAATCCCATTTTTAAGTGAGATTGATTCACGGCTTTTCGCTTGGGCCGTTGAAGAGAATTTTTTCTCAACTTTCCCGATCCAAGATCGGGATGCTCATTTCTGAGCCCGGCTTTATAGTGAGCCGTTGAAGAGAATTAGTTTCTCGACCTTCCCGATCAAAATCGGGATGCTCATTTCTGAGCTACGGCTTTATGATGAGCCGTTGAAGAGAATTGAACTCTCGACCTCTTCCTTACCAAGGAAGTGCTCTACCACTGAGCTACAACGGCATATACTCAGTTGGCAGTTTTTTTTCAGCTTTGCAGCACCTAACAATTGAATATTAAACGACTGCCGACTGCTAACTGAAAACAAAGAGCGGAAGACGAGGATCGAACCCGCAACCTATAGCTTGGAAGGCTATCGCTCTACCAATTGAGCTACTTCCGCACGTAACAATTTGAAAATATAAAAATTTGAAAATTTGAAAATCAAACTAGCATTTAAACTTCATTTTCAAATTTTCAAACTCTCTAATTTCAAATTTGTCGGTGGGCAGGAGAGGATTCGAACCTCTGAAGTCGAAAGACAGCGGATTTACAGTCCGCCCCATTTGGCCGCTCTGGAACCTGCCCGACTTTAATTTGAAAATTTGAAAATGTGACAATATGAAAATTAAAAGAACATGATGCCTTTTGTTTTCAACCTTACATTTTCAATCTTTCAAACTAAATTAAGAGCCGAAGATGGGACTCGAACCCGCGACCTACTGATTACAAATCAGTTGCTCTACCAACTGAGCTACTCCGGCTTACTATATTTTTGACTGGATTTTTACCACCTTTTTGGAGATGGCAACTCCTTGCTATAGTTTGAAAATCAATATTATCTAAGAGCTTTTTTCGTTTCGCAACGCCCTGTGTTTTTTGGGAAGGCAAAGGTAAGAGAATTCGAATAATACCCAAATTTTGATTCAACTTTTTTTTAGCTTTTTTAATTATTGCTTCTGATTTGCAATTTTTAAAGCTGCTTTTTTGATTTAAAAAATCATTTCAAATTCGCTGAAACCATTGAAAACACTGCAAAAGTAAGCATGTGCAATGAATTAAAGATGCGACGAAAATATTTTTCGAGAAAGTAGTGCTCACTTGATAAAATTCCACGTTGTGACGAAGTCATATTAAAAAAAAAGACCTCCTAAAAGGAGGTCTGAAGTATTTTTTATGCTGCTAAGCGTTTTTCTTTTTTTCTTTTCATCTGATTTACGAGTGAATCAAGTGCGCAGTCAAAAGATTCTTCAAATGATTTTGAACTGGCTTTTACAAAAAAGTTGTGTTTGGGAACATGAACCCTGATCTCTGCGACTTTGTCTTTAATTGTATGAATTACATTGTCAAGTTTTAAAAACACATCAACCTTAATAATCCTGTCATGAAAGGTAGGAAGTTTTTGAATTTTAGAATTTACGAAATCAATCAATTTAGAATCTGCGTCGAAGTGCACAGTCTGAATTTTAACGTCCATAACAATCGCAATTTTAAACGTGAAACAATAAATTAAAGAACTAACATTTTCACACTCATTATTTAATAAAATAATAATGTTAGAGGGACTATGAAGATAAACCAACCTCCTATCCTTTCCAAATAATGACTTCTGATTTTTCTCAGGATTGCCAACTTTTTAACAACGTCTAATTTTCATGCCTTAGGGTGCGCCTTTTTGTACGCTTCCTTTAATTTTTCGATGGAATTATGGGTGTAAACCTGTGTGGACGCTAAACTACTGTGCCCGAGGAGCTCTTTTATTGCATTGAGATCTGCGCCATGATTGGTAAGGTGTGTGGCGAAAGTGTGGCGCAAAATGTGAGGGCTTTTCTTCTGCAGCGTGGTTACCTCCGAGAGGTACGATTTTACCCTGAGATACACGTACTTGGCGTAAAGTTTTTTGCCTTTGGGGGTTACAAAAAGATATTCGCTGTCAAAGTCCGCGAAGAGCTTCCGCTTGTCTTTTTGATACGCTACAAGGTTCTCTATCAATTGTTTATTTACCGGAATGATGCGTTCTTTATTTCCTTTTCCTAAAACCTTAATTGAAGTTGAGCTACGGTTAACGCTCTGTTCTTTCAGGTTTATCAGCTCACTTAAACGAATGCCTGTTGCGTAAAAAACTTCAATGAGTAGTTGGGTCGTTTTGCCGTCCCAGTCGTCAGGGAAAGCAATTTCCTTTAGCAATACGTTCATGTCGTCTTCCATAACAAACGAAGGCAGTCTTTTGCCAATTTTCGGTGCAGAAACGTTGGTCATCGGTGTTGACTCGATAATGCCGAGTTTTAGCTGGTATTTAAAGAATGATTTTAGCGAAGATGCTTTCCGGTTGATTGTTTTGGAAGTAAGTTTTCCATCTTTCAATGATGCCATCCAGGTTCTTACCATGGAGGAATTAATCTCCTGGATAGACGTTTGCCCGAAATTGCTGGTTAAATAATCGAAAAATTGTTTCAGGTCGTCCTGATAAGCGCGGACGGTGTGTTGAGAATAGCGTTTCTCAAACTGCAGATAATCAAGGAATGGAGAAAGAATGGATGGTGCTGTTTCCATAAACTAAGATAGCCACAAAGCTAAGGCTTTGCAGCTATCCCACTATGAAAAAGCTTAAATAACTTAATCGAATTTACCTGTTGCTACTTGTTGCTTGTAAATTGCCTTTAGTACTTGTGTACGGCGTTTTACAGAAGGCTTAGTAAAAGTCTGACGCTCTCTCAACTGAAGCAATGTTTTTGCTTTCTCGAACTTCTTCTTGTACTTTTTAAGCGCTTTGTCGATGTTTTCGCAATCTTTTGAGTCTATGATTAACATATTTTATATATACCTCCTTTAGGCGATTTTGGAGTGCAAAGGTAAATAGTTTCAAATAAAAAAACAAGAGGAATTCGAAATTTGAGATTTGATATTTCATTTTTAATGTTAAACTTCACTTACATCCTGATTATTAACCATTAATAAATAAAACGCCCCTCTAATTCCCAATTCATAATTTCTAATTCCTAATTTGCAGACATGTTTACAGGAATCATAGAATCATCAGCAAAGGTACTGGAAGTTATTACTTCAGGTACGAACAAAAGTTTCTGGTTGCAAAGCACCATTTCTGATCAATTTAAAGTGGATCAAAGTGTGTCGCATGATGGTGTTTGTCTTACTGTTGAGGCAATTGCGGAAGATCGCCACCGGGTAACTGCGATTTTAGAAACATTGGAAAAATCCAATCTTAGTAAATGGGAAGCGGGCACAATAGTTAACATAGAAAGATGTTTGCAAATGAACGGTCGCCTGGATGGTCATTTTGTTCAGGGGCATGTAGACACAACTGGCATTTTACAGGAAATAAAGGAAATGGATGGTAGTTGGCAACTCACTTTTTCCTATCCAAAAGCGTTTGCTCATCTAATGATTGAAAAGGGCTCGATTTCTATGAACGGGATCAGCCTTACTATTTTTAATGTAACAGAAATTACTTTTTCCGTTGCAATTATTCCATACACATTTAATCATACTAATGTGAGGAATATGCGAACAGGCGATACTGTGAATCTGGAATTTGATGTTGTGGGAAAATATATTGCGAGGTCGTTGGATTTAGGGAGAGGGCTTAAGGCTTAAAGCCTAACGCTTAACGCGCTTTAGGCGCAACATGCGTGTGGCTGAGCATAAGCATTCTGCTTTAAGCGTTGGGCGTTGAGCGTTTCGCATTAAGCGTGAAGCATTTTAAACAAATAACCATCTTAGATTGTATCTTTAATCATAAACTTTAAACAACCATGAGCACTAATAAACTTATTCTTGTTGTTATCATTGGACTTATTGTACTTCTTGTTGGATGCGGCGGATGCGGGGCCGTTAATTTTCAACGCAAAGCTGTTTCCCAGGAAGAAAATGTGAAAGGCAAATGGGGGAATGTTCAAAACCAATATCAACGTCGTTCCGATCTTGTTCCTAATCTTGTAAATACTGTAAAAGGCGCGGCAAATTTTGAGCAGGAAACGCTTACAAAAGTTATTGAAGCCAGAGCAAAAGCTACTTCTGTTCAGATAAATGCAAATGATCTTTCTCCTGAAAAAATCGCACAATTCCAACAGGCGCAGGGCGAGCTTTCCGGTGCACTTAGCCGTTTGCTGGTAAGTGTTGAGGCATACCCTACTTTAAAGGCGAATCAGAACTTCCTTGATCTTCAGGCCCAGCTTGAAGGGACTGAAAACAGGATAACCGTAGCCCGTAAAGATTTTAATGATGCCGTTCAGGAATATAATTCTTCCATCCGCACATTCCCGAATAACTTCTATGCCGGATGGTTCGGATTTAAATCGAAGGGATATTTTGAAGCACAAGCTGGATCTGACAAGGCTCCAGAGGTGAAATTTTAATTATTAAATTTTATTTCTGATGCCATTTTTTTCTTCTTCCAAAAAAACTTTTCTTGATAGCCACGAGTCGGCAGATGTTATCGCTGCAATAAAACAGGCAGAAAGAAGAACGAGTGGGGAAATCCGTGTGTACATTGAAAGTAAATGCAGATATGTGTCGGCTATTGACAGGGCTGCAGAAATTTTTGATGTGCTGAAAATGGAAAGGACCGACAATCACAATGCCGTTCTTATTTACCTGGCTGTAAAGGACCGACAAGTCGCGATATTTGGCGATCATGGTATTCACCAAAAAACGGGTGATGCGTTTTGGGAAAAAGAAGTTGAGCATATGTTGGCGCATTTTAAGGAGGAACATTATGCCACGGGTCTCTGCAAAGCAATCAGTGATGTAGGGGAAGCATTGCATTATCATTTCCCATACGATAATGAAACAGATAAAAATGAATTGCCCGACGATATAATTTTCGGGAAATAATTATCATAAGCAGGTCGAAAGGCCTGCTTTGAATTTTACGCATGAAAAATTTACTTTTTTATTTATTGTTTTTATTAACCGGCACATTTTGCCTTGCGCAAAATATTCCTGCGAGACCAACTCCACCTCGCCTGGTTAATGATTTTGCGAATGTTCTGACCCCGGATCAAAAGGCGGCGCTTGAAAGCAAGCTTGTTGCTTATGACGACAGCACTTCCAATCAACTTGTGGTTATAACGCTGAAGTCGATTGGGGATTATGATGTTCAGGACGTTGCTCTAAAAATTTTGAGAGACTGGGGGGTGGGCAACAAAAAAACAAACAACGGTATTGTTTTGCTTGCTTCGATGGAGGACCACAAGTTAAGAATTGAGGTTGGCTACGGGCTTGAGGGTGCGGTTCCTGATGCGATTGCAAAGAGGATTATAGAGAATGAAATTGTTCCAAATTTCCGGGCGGGAAATTATTACCGGGGATTTGATGAGGCGACGGATGCTATTTTCAAGGCGGCGGCGGGCGAATACAAGGCTCCTGAAGATTATGATCAAAGGGGGCAACGCCAGGGACGTGGTAACGGTAGCAGCATTCTGTCTATCATTGTCATCATCATTGTGATCATTGTCATTTTCTCCAGCAGAGGTGGCGGCGGTGGCGGTGGCATGATGAGCAGACGGGGTTATCGCGGTTGGGGTCCGCCTATTTGGTTTCCAACAGGTGGCGGTGGATGGTCTGGTGGTGGCGGCGGCGGCGGTTGGTCCGGCGGCGGAGGTGGCGGAGGTTTTGGTGGCTTCGGGGGCGGTAGTGGTGGAGGCGGCGGCGCCAGTGGTAGCTGGTAGTGCAACGAAGGCCGCTGTTTTGATGTCAGCAGCGAAACACCCGAAAAATGAAAAAGACGCTATTACTAATCATTCCATGTTTTGTATTGATTCTTGCTGCTTGCAAAAAAGACAGCGCCGACAACAAAAAAGTTACTACTGTGGCTAGTGTAATTTGGGGCGGCGAGCCTGCTGCGGACGGATCGGGCTGGTACATAAAATTGCAGGACAGCAGTGCAGTTCATCCGAATAATTTACCGGAAGCGTTTATGCAAACGCAAACTATAAGACAATCAGTGAAAGTTACTTTTGAATATACAGGAGAAAAATATCAAACAGGTATGATGGTGTACTCGATCCCTGTTATCAAAATTTACAGTATAGAAAAACAATAGTTTATAAATCAATAACCATGGAATTAAAACAAGTATTTATCCATCACGTATTTTTCTGGTTGAAAAATCCTACTGATCAAGGCGATTTGGCTCAATTGGAAAAAGGCTTGCAATCTCTAACAGAAATTTCGACCATAAAATCTTTTCATATTGGCAAACCTGCGGCAACCAACCGCGGAGTGATCGATAATACTTATTCTCTTTCCTGGATGATCATTTTTGATAATGCAGCAGATCAGGACAGTTACCAGGTTGATCCTATTCACTTAAAGTTTGTGGAGGACAACTCGCAGTTGTGGCAAAAGGTAGTGGTGTATGACGCCATTTAATAACTGAATAACTGAATGACTGAATAACTGAGTGGTCGATTGTTGTAGTGCAAAATCGAAAATAATCACTCAGTTATTCAGTCATTCAGTTATTCGGCCTTTATGGATTCGTTGACCACATGCTTGCGTCTTTGATGAAGATGCGTTTGTTCAGTTTTAGCTGAGCAATTATCAATTCCGCTATATCTTCCGGCTGCATTACTTTTTCAGGATTACCGTCTGTAAGTTTTAAATTAACGGCCATGTCTGTTGCAACAGTGCTTGGCGTAAGTGTTGTTACGCGAATGTTGTGTTTTCTTACTTCGTACATCAGTGATTCTGACATGCCGATCAAACCGAATTTTGAAGCACTGTAAGCGCTTGTTACGGCCGCTCCGCGCAATCCCGCCGTGGATGCGATATTGATAATATCTCCGGTTTTTCTTTCAATCATTGATGGCAATACAGCACGTGTTACATAATATACGCCAAGCAGGTTTACTTTTATAATTCTCTCCCACTCTTCCGGCTGCAGATCCATGAAACTGCCAAATGCTCCAACTCCGGCGTTGTTTATGAGGATATCAACATTGCCCAACTCATTCACAACACTTTCTACTGCGTTGTTAACTGCATTTATGTCTGCAACATCCGCTGTTGCTATTGCTGCTTTTACGCCAAATGATCTTATTTCTGTTGCCAGCTTTTCAAGATCAGCAGCGCTGCGTGCAACGAGCCCAACATTTACACCTTCCTTTGCTAATGCTACGGCAATAGCTTTCCCAATTCCCTTTCCTGCACCTGTTATGAGAGCGATTTTCCCTTTGATCGATTCCATGGTATTTCGTTTTTGTATGGCAAAATTAAGAGAAACAAGTTGTTGGTTGTTAGTTGTTCGTTGTTAGGCTTCGTTTTTGAATAGTCGCTATTTTAGGCTAACAATTAACAACTAGCAACTAGCAACTTCTCTCTGTCCTTGGCATAAAAAAAGCTCCCGGATTTCTCGGGGAGCTGTCAAATTTATTCTATCGAAAAAAATTATTTCGCCTTTGATTTGATATAATCAATTTGCTCTTGTGCAGCTGTTGCGTTTGCTCCAGCCAGTTGAGCTTTTTTCTTGCCGGCAATTCCCATTAACACCATGTTGTTTATGTACGGGCTAAGCTGAGATTTATAAGCAGCAGGAATACTTTCGCGGAATTCAACGATCATGTCGACACCTTTTTTTACTAATGTTGTGTTGTTCACTTTTGCGATGTAATCAGCCAGAGGTTGCAACATTTCCATTTTTGCTTGTGACAGCGGCATCTTATCAAAGTTGCCGGCTACGTAATCGAAATCGGCTTCTGAACCAGACTCAATCAACACGCCACTGATTGATTCCATCAACTTGCCTTTAGCGGGTTGCGCTTTCAATTGTTGTGCTTTTGCCAGAGCTGCTGCAGGATCTATTTTACCTAATGCTTCCAGCGCTTCACCTGCTACGCTGTAAGAAGAATCGGTGACAGATTTTTCGAACAGTGTTTTGTATTCAGGTTTGTTATAAGCTGCCAACAAACTGATCGCTTGTGCACGAACGGTTGAGTTTTTATCAGTTTTTGCAATGTTTGCAATTGTGGATTCAAAGCCTTCTTTAATAGCTGTGTTATCCATTTTCAATTTCGACAAAGCGTAGTTGCGCAAGCCAAAATATCTGTCATTCACTGCCAATTTCAACAATGCCTGGGCATCTGCATTGTCAGCATTTTTTACGCAAGCGTCAATTGCTTCTCTCCTGTCGAGATAGTTGCCGGCGAACTTGTACTGGTGGATGAAGTTTGCCAGAGATTTATCATCTGTTTTTTCACAAAGCAAAATTTTATCTCCGTCAACGTTTACTAACTCTGGTTTTGATTTTCCGTAAGGGAAAGTAAATTTCTGCTCGCGATCAGTCATTTCAACATTGTAGCGAATTTTTGCAGAACCATTGTACACATCTATTGCAAATGGTAAGCGGAAAGTTTTGTCTCCATCCTGCGTTTGTTTTACAGTTACTGTAACTTGTTTTGCAGCATCATCATATGCATAGCTGATGTTCAGTTTCGGATGGCCCGCACCGTAATACCACTGATTGAAATACCAGTTCAGGTCTTTACCTGTAACTTCTTCAAAAGCCAAACGAAGATTTTGCGCTTCTGCAGCTTTGAATTTGTTCGTAGTAAGATAGTTGTTCAGTGATTTAAAGAATGCGCTGTCTCCAACATAGTTGCGAAGCATATGCAGGATACGACCGCCTTTGTTATAGCTTACTGCATCAAACATGTCTTCTTTGTCCGCATAGTAGAAACGTACGAGGTCTTTCTTTTCGCTATTGCTTTGCAGGTAGCCGCGCATGTCAGTATAGTTTTGCGCGTCGCCGGCATCTTTACCATGTTTGTATTCATCCCATAAGGTTTCGCTATAGTTTGCGAAAGATTCGTTTACTGTCAGGTTGCTCCAGCTTTCGGCTGTAACAAGGTCGCCGAACCAGTGGTGGAACAACTCGTGAGCAATGGTGCTTTCCCAGCCATTGCCATCAACCAGCTCACGTGCATCTTGCTGTGCACTTTCCTGGTGCAAGGTAGCGGTAGTGTTTTCCATCGCGCCGCTTACGTAGTCACGGCCAACAATCTGAGAATATTTTTGCCATGCGTAATCAATGCCGGTGATGCGTTTGTAGAAGGCCATCATTTCCGGTGTATAACCGAAAATTCTGCGTGCTACGGGTTCATACTCTTTTTCTACGTAGTAGCTTACTTCTTTATTGCCGTATTTATCTTTTACTACAGCATAGTCGCCTACGCCCATAAACATCAGGTAAGGAGCATGTGGCAGGTCCATTTTCCAATAGTCTGTTCTTGTGCCGTCTGCATTTTTCTTTTGGCTGATCAACAAACCGTTTGAAAGCGTAACGTATTTCGCCGGAACGGTCATTGAAATTTCATCTGTTGTTTTTTGGTTTGGTTTATCGATCGTAGGGCACCAAACAGAGTTGGCTTCGGTTTCGCCTTGCGTCCAGATTTGCGTTGGTTTATCTTTTTCTTCACCTTTTGGATTGATAAAATACAAGCCTTTGGCATCTGTAATGGCTGCACTGCCTTTTACTTTAAGTTCATTAGGCTTTGCAGTGTAATCAATATAAACGGTGTATTTTTCGCCGCCTTTGTATTTTTTGTCAAGTTTGATATTCAGCATCCATCCATCGTATTCGTATTTCAACGGAGTTGTTGCTCCGCCTTTTACAATGGCAACTTTTTTAATGTCCATGCCTTTGGCATCAAGCGCCAAGGTATCAGTTTCATAAAAATGTGGTTGTAGCGTGACCCATGCTTTACCATACATATAGGATTTATCATAGTCGAACGAGACTTCCAATTTTGTATGTACAAGATCGTTAACTTTTGTGGCAGTTGCCTGATACATTAAGGGCTGGGTTGTAGCTTCTGATTGCGCGTTTGCCTGTGCAAGCATTAGTAGACCGCAAGCAGTAAATAGGAAAAGCTTTCTCTTCATACTGATTTATTAAATAGGGCTTAAAGATATAGTTTCGATCCATTCTCTTTCTAAAAAAAATGGTAAATGGCAAGCTAAACTGCATTTTCAAGTAGTTTTGCTGGAACATTGGATATTATGTAATGAGCATGGCAATAATTTCGCCAAACAAAAACGTAATTATTCCGTGCGAATTCCCTGCCCGACAGAGCTCATTCAGGCGGGCATCTGGCCAAAACAAAATGTAAAATATACGGATGAAAGCAGGTTTAGCAATACTATTGTTCCTTTTGACGGGCTTTAGCGCATTTTCTCAGAAAGACTATTTTATCTACCTACAGACAGACAACAGTCAGCCATTTTATCTTTTGATGGATGGAAAAACCTACAGTTCCAGCGATCACGGATATCTCATTTTATCCGGTTTACAGGGACAGGCTTATCAGTTTGTAATAGGCTTTCCCAGGAACGTTTTTCCTGAGCAAAATTTCATCGTAAATGTTTACAATAAAGATGCGGGTTATCAATTGAAAAATTTTGCCGATAAAGGATGGGGCCTTGTAAACTATCAAACCTCGGAAGCAACGATGAACCGTAACAGTGAGCGTGGCAATTCTATGATTTCCGGAACGAAAAAGACAGATAATTTTTCCGTCCTTTTATCCAATGTGGTGAACGACACCAGCATCTTGTATGAAAGTGTTACGCCGCAAACCGCAGTTGCGCAAACCACGGTAGCCGCTCAGCAGCCGGCTGCAACGCAAGCGGATACAGCACATATTTCTAAGGAACAGCACGCAGCGCCGACCGTCGCCAATTCAACGAGTCCGGCTCCGGGCACCGAAACGCCAATATTGGCACCGGTTGCCGCGGTTACAGCCGCCGCAGCCGCATCAAACAATACAACAACGGATGCAGGCAAACATGTTGCCGACACGGCGGCTAAAGCTGCAGTGGTTGCAGCTGCAACAACTGCCTCAAAGACTGATACATTGGCGGCTGAGAAAAAAGTTACATCAGACTCAGCAGTTGCAAAAATTCCAGCTAAAATGGATTCTGCAGTCGCAGTAGTTCCAGCGAAGCCGGTGGTTTCGAACGTTAAGAAAATAAGTGTTTCCTCCAGCGAAATCGCTTTAGAGGAAGTTTTTATTGATAGCACCAGCTCGGGAGTGGACACCATCAGAATTGCAACGCTTTTGACAAAAGAGACTACCGTTCAGGCGCCGGCTGCGGGTGGCGGCGCAGTTGCAGCAGTGGCTGTAACTCCAGCGGAAACACCGAAGGCGGATACCATGCATAAACAGGAAATAACGGATACAACCGCTGCAACAAAGCCTGTTGTGCATCATGCACAGATCAACAACTCCGATTGCAGGAACACCGCGACTGACGCCGACATTGATAAACTTCGCGTGAAACTGTTATCCTTAAACGATCTTGACGAAAAAATAGCAACGACCAAGAAACTATTGAAGTCGAAATGCTTTACTGTAAAGCAGCTTAAAGCCATTAGCGAGCTATTTGTCGAGGAAGAGAGTAAGTATCAGCTTTTTGAAACAGCCTATCCATTTACTTTGGATACCTATAACTATCCCACACTTGAAGATTTGCTAAAATCTGATTACTATCGTGACAGATTTAAAGCGATGATTAAAAGGTAGTGGACAATTGAAAATTGAAAGTTGAAAATTGAAAATGAAGTGTTTTTAGTGATCAATTTCGATCATAAAGGCTAACAACGAACAACTATCCTGAAACCGTTTTCCATGATAAAAAGAATATTTTGGGCTGCTTCAATTGCAATTGCCATTGCTGTAGCTTTTGTATTTATTGCGAATGCCAGTATTAAAAGTGCGGCGAGTAACAAGTTGTATAATGATACAGCATCTATTCCCTACAATAAAGTGGGATTGTTATTGGGTTGTTCTAAGCTGCTAAGCAATGGCTATCCTAATTTATACTATCAATATAGAATAGATGCCGCTGCCGATTTGCTGAAAGCGGGAAAAATAAAATATCTTGTTATAAGTGGAGATAACGGCCGAAAGGAATACAACGAACCTGAAGATATGAGGAATGACCTTATTCGCAGAGGCATTGATTCTTCGGTTATCATTCTTGATTATGCCGGTTTTAGAACTTTTGACTCGGTGGTGCGTTTAAAAGAAATTTTCGGTCAGCAGTCCGTAACTGTTATTTCACAGCAGTTTCACAATGAAAGAGCGATTTTTATTGCCCAAAAAGAAGGGATCGATGCGATTGGTTACAATGCGAAAGATGTTGTAAAATATGCCGGTTTTAAAACGAAGCAGCGTGAAAAGCTGGCAAGATGCAAGGCTTATATCGATTATTTGATTGGAACAAAACCGAGGTATCTCGGGGAGAAAATAAGAATAGAGTAATGGAAAATTGAAAGTTGAAAATTGAAAATGATGAGAGAAAACGCCAAATGCACTCTTCATTTTCAACTTTCAATTTTCCACTTTCAATTAAATTAGAATGAGGTATTTCATAGAAGTAGCATATAACGGTGCCGCTTACAGCGGTTTTCAGATTCAGGAGAATGCACATTCTGTTCAGGCGGAGGTGGAGAAGGCTTTTGGCATCATTCATAGAAAACCTGTTGAGCTAACTGGCTCTTCCCGCACCGATGCGGGGGTGCACGCGTTGCAGAATTTTTTCCATTTCGATTATGAAGACGAGGTCAATCCACGTGCGGTTTATAAAATGAATGCCATTTTACCGGCAGACCTCGTTGTGAAAAACATTTACGCAATGCCACAAGGCGCCCACAGCAGGTTTGATGCACTGAGCCGCGAGTATAAGTATTTTATTTACGGTGAAAAAAATCCCTTTCTGCACGACAGGGCTTACTATTTTCCCTACACGCTTGATGTAGACCAATTAAAACTTGCGGCCCATGTTTTAAAAGAATACACCGATTATACGTCTTTTTCCAAACGAAATACGCAGGTTAAAACTTTCAATTGCAACATTTCCGTGAGCGAATGGATCGAGGAAAATGGCTGTCTTGTTTATCATGTACAAGGAAACCGTTTTCTTCGCGGAATGGTGCGGGCCCTAACCGGAACCATGTTGCGGGTGGGTCGCGGCAAGTATTCCATCGATGATTTTCGAAAGATCATCGAGGCCAAAGACTGCACTCAGGCAGATTTCTCTGTGCCTCCACAAGCCTTGTTCCTGGTAAATGTGCAATATCCGGAAGGTTATTTCCAGCAGGTGGAATCGCCTAAATTCTCCTGAAAACGGCGCCAGCTTCCGGCACACATTACATCTTTGCCTTAAAATCTCTTAAATTCGCAAATTCTATTCAGTTAATAGGTTTAATAAAACAATTATGTCCAGTTTATCCAAAGAGTATTTAGTACAGTTAGCCAACCAGTTTGGAACGCCTCTTTATGTGTATCATGCAGAAAAAATAAAGGAACAATACAACAAACTAAACAGTGCGTTTAAGGATGTTAATGCGCGTTTCTTTTATGCATGTAAGGCATTGTCTAACATCAACGTACTGAAGTATGTAGAAAGCATTGGTGCTTCTTTGGATTGCGTGAGCATTAACGAAGTAAAGCTTGGTCTAAAAGCTGGTTTTACGCCGGACAGAATTCTTTTCACTCCAAACTGCGTTGACTTTGAAGAAGTGGTGGAAGGAAAAGAATTGGGTGTTCACCTGAACATTGACAACATTTCCATCCTGGAAAAATTCGGAACTCGTTTTGGTAACTCCTATCCTATCTGTATTCGCTTTAACCCGCACATTATGGGCGGTGGAAACTATAAAATTTCAACAGGCCACATCGATAGCAAATTTGGCATTTCTATTCACCAGATGCGCCATATCGAGCGTGTTGTGAAAAGCACCAAGCTGCACGTAAGAGGCATTCACATGCACACGGGAAGTGATATCAAAGACGTGAATGTTTTTCTTCAGGGTCTTGAGATCATGTTTGAACTGGCAACACATTTCCCGGAATTGGAGTTCATCGATCTGGGAAGTGGTTTTAAAGTGCCTTACCAGGAAGGAGATGTTCAAACTGACATCAATTTGCTTGGTCAAAAAGTAGCGGAAGCATTTCACAGCTACGAAAATGAAACAGGTAAAAAAATCCAGGTTTGGTTTGAGCCGGGTAAATTTTTGGTAAGCGAGAGCGGATATTTTGTTGTGAAAGCAAACGTTATCAAACAAACCACAGCGACGGTATTTGTAGGCGTTAACAGCGGATTCAATCACCTGATCCGTCCGATGTTCTACGATGCTTATCACCGCATTGAAAATATCACCAATCCAAACGGTCACGAAAGAATTTACACAGTCGTAGGAAATATTTGTGAAACAGATACTTTCGCATGGGACAGAGCTTTGAATGAAGTTCGCGAAGGAGATTTCCTGGTGTTTTATAACGCGGGAGCTTATGGATTTGAAATGAGCAGCAACTTTAACTCAAGATTGAAACCTGCAGAAGTATTGGTAAAAGATGGTGAAGCAATTTTGATCCGCAAGAGAGATGTGTTTGAGGACCTGATGAAAAATCAGATCGAGGTTTTGTAGAGAGCACGCCGATGACGCAGATTGGACTGATTTGCACTGATTTTCAAAGTGAGTTCACGCGTTTATCTTAAGCTCCAAATTGAATTCAATTAGAGATGCGTTTCCGATAAAGCATCTCGTACACCGTACTTCGTACATCGTACACAAGGAAATACGAACGAATCTAAATAACATCAAAGGCCATGAAGCAAAACGCTCATGGCCTTGTTGTTTTTCATATGTCAATATACTATGGAGCGGTTTTTACCACTTTTTTAATGCCAAAACTTCTGTTGATAGTGAAGCCTAGTGAGAAATTACCTTGTTTGAAATCACTTGTATTTCTTGACAGCTGAGTGATGTTGCTCGCTGCTGTTGTGCTGCTTACATAGAATTGGAAAATGTGTCCGCCGGTATCCCAGTCATAACCCAGTGAAATTAAGTCAGGGTTATAGTTAACCATGCCACCTGTTTCTGCAGAATACAAATCTTTATAACCGTTCAGCTGACGCGAATATTCAAATGTCAAAGCTTTCTTTGAAGAGAATTTATAACGTCCGCCTATGCCCACAGAGAACACATTGTTTGCCTGATGCCCACCTGATGTTTTGTAGTCATAGTATGGAGTATAGTTGTAGTGAACATAAGAAGGTGTTAACTGCAATGAAAGTTTGTCGCTGAACTTACGTGCGATCAACAATTGATGCAGATACGACATTCTGTTCCACACAAAGTCTTCCGGGCTTGGGCCTTCAGAACAATCAATGTGCATGGTAGAAAACCAATCGAGTGTAACGGGAATATTGCGTTCACCGGTTTGTTGTCTTAACAGTTTCACTTTTCCCCACAATTCATACTGTGCTTTTCCGGTAAGAGCAATACCTACGTTACCCCATGTTGTAGGTGAATAGTCGAGAGACAAAAGCGTATTTGCAACCCCACCGTTCAAGCCTGCAAACTCGGCAAGATTGGACCAACCTTTACCATTTTCCCAGACATTGCCGAAGTGGTGGGAGATCATGAACTGCAGGTTGCCTTTACCGGTTATCTCAACACTTTGCATGTTGATTACACGGGTTGATTTAAAGGTGCCGGTTGTTATGTTCTGTTTAGGTTTCGCACTATCCTCTTTCACTAAATCGCCTAACAGGTCATCCTGTGCCATTGCTTTGAACTGGCCAAGCAGTAGGCATAGTACTGTAAATAATGTTATTCTTTTCATCTGCGTATTCTTTTTATTTTGGCCAGATGGGATTCGCCCCGCGCCATCCGGCAAGCGGGGCTCATTTCATCTTGATAAATATTTTAAACCTATTGGTTTAGTTGAAACTTAATGGTAGCGCTGATTGGAGTTTGATCTGCCAATTTTGGTTTTACTACAGCGGGAATGTCGATGTTGAATTTGTCAGCCTCGATAGGAAAGTCGCAATAGAATGTTGCTACTTTGTTTTTCACTTCCAGTTTTACAGGAGATTTAAAATCTTTTGTAACGCCGTGTAATGTTATCTGACCTTCTGATGAAAAATTATACGTGCCATCTTTAGCCAGCATGTCTTTTGTAAACCCAATCAACTTGCCTTTGTAAGAAGCATTCGGAATTTTATCTGTGTGCAGATAGTTTTCGTTAAAGTGTTCTTCCAGCAATGCATTATTGAAGTGAAAAGTTTTCATTGGAACAAGCAGTGCCACTTCAGAAGTTTCAACCTTAAGGACAGCTGTTGCTTCTTTGGAAGCTGCTGCATAGTCCTTGTGACTTTGGTCTTTATTTGGATTGAATGTCAGGTACCCATCTCTTGTTTTGTATGTTTGAGCGTTCAATACACTTACACCTAAAACGATTGACAATGTCAATAAAAGAATGTGTTTCATAATTCTGCTTTTAAAAGTTTATAACTGTTTACAATCTGATTAATTATTGAGGCGTGCCGGCAGACAACCATGCATTGATAGCGGCCCATGTTGAACTTCCGAAAGTTAATTTCCCGCCAGGGTGTCCCGAAGCACCTTTTGAGCTTACCATAGTTGTTAGTTTGTCTTTATCTCCAACAAGTTTTGCAAATGTTAATGTAGGACCAAGACCACCGTGACAAGAACCACCGGCACATGTGCTGCCCACCATTGCCTGGATAGTATTGGAATAAGTCACATTAGTTGGAGTACCACCAGCCTCTCTGTCATCGGGAGAGCCTTGATTTATCCAGCTTCTGAGAACGCTTACTTCCTGTGGTGTCAGGTGTACAGAGCCACCGCCCGGGTGTGAGCCGCCGTTTATCCATGTTTCTATCAAAGAGGTTTTCCCCAGTATCGCATCATACAGAATAGTGTCTTTTCCATTATAGCCACCGTTCGAAAATCTTACAGCATTATCACTTCCCAAGGTGTTGGTAGCCTTAACTGTATTATGGCAACCACATCCTCCAGACACATAAATGGGCACAACCGATTTGGTAAAAGAAATGGTTGAATCCGGCAATACTATATCTGCTTTATTATTATAGCAGGATGGTGCATATAAGGCTACTCCACATAGTACCACCATTGCTAGCATTAATTTTTTCATTGTTTAAAATTGAAGTATTGTTAAACTTATTTTTTAAGGATAGGGTTTCCTTGAGCATCTTTAAAAGCAGGTGTGGTACCGTTACCATATTTCCATACATCAGGAATATTCGGATCCAGGAAATACCAACCTTTAATTATTGCTACTTCGGAGCTTTTCAAATGTCCGTCTCCTGAAGCCATATTGCCAGATTTCGCAAAACCTTTAAAAGATATGGTTGCATCAACTTTTGCCAGCAAATTGTTGTTTCCAGATGTTGCCGAAGCAAAAAGATCCTTTGTAACCTTGTTAGTGACAGTGACTGATCTCAATGCATTTGGATAGCAAATATTAAACAAGAGATTATTGTAAGTATTTAAAGGGTCAAGAGGACTGCTTGGTGATTTTCTTACCGTGTCTGTACTACTCACATTTGTAAAATACCTTACCACACTATCCTGATATGTTTTCCAAATACGTTTATTTAATGTATCATTAATAGCAAGACAGCCGGGTGGGTTAGGTGGCATTGCTCCATGCACTGGTGCACTAATTGTATCCAGCGTGGTAAGAGGTCTTCCAAAATCGGCAGCATTGCCCTTCCGTGCCCAGTTACCAACACAAACATTGTCGTTATGACACACAGCGGTACATCCACCAGTGATCAATCTTACAGCAGTTGGCCTGTAATCAGCTAGCACAGGTGTTTCGTTAGCGCCATTTTTAATCCAGTTGTAGATCGAAATTTTGTCCTCTGTAGAAACGGTTTTTTCTGTTGTAATAGGCGGCATTGCTTTGTTCAGATCGTTGGTGGTAAGCACCTGCCAAAGTTTGCTCGCTTCCGGATTGCCGGGAACTACCAAACTCTTGATGTCATTGAACGTAACCAGGTTTGGTTTGATGTTGTTATTGTGGCAATTAGCACAATTGGCTTTTATGATCGATTGTATACCGGTTGTGATAATGCTGTCATTAATTGACTTAGCAGTTGAAATGCTCAAAACCGTTGTGTCATAAAATGGCGAAAAAATTGTTGAGTCAATGTCAGAGGAAGCCAAACCCCTGGAGATCGAAGAGGCATTTTTGCCTTCCTTTTTGCACTGCACCACTACTATTGATATAAGCACGGCGCACAGCATAAAGGCTAGTGTTTTGATTGTAATTAGATGTCGTTTCATTGTACTTAAAAATTGAGATGTATGAAAGCGATAATGGTTATTTCAAGAAGCAAGCAATAATAGCGTGACCTTGTGATGACAAAACTATGACGATGAAGAACGGTTTTTCATGACAACCATTTTCCAAAAAAATGATTGTAGACGTATAAACGAAGCCCAAAACGTTGACAATTGTTATCTTTTAGAATGAGGTCTATTATAAAATTTAAGAAATGTGGGGTATACTTTTGAGTAAGAATTAAGTAACGAAAAAACATCGAACCGTTATGAATAAGAAAAAATTTGTATTACTTGTTTTGGCAATGGGAATTGCAGTTGCCAGCTGGGCCACATGGTATGTTTTCTTTAAACCACACAGAAATGTTGGTGCAGAAAAAGCTAAATACGAGGTTACATCAACTACACTTTCTGGCGAATTCAAAACCGATACTGCAGTGGCTTTGAAAAAGTATATCAATCAGGCTGTACTGATACAGGGAAAGGTTACAAACGTAGATGGCATCACAGTTTCACTGAACAATATTGCATGCAATATTGATTCAACAGACATCAGCAAAATAAGTGGCATTAAAGCCGGGGACGATATAAAAGTTCAGGGTTTGCTGGTGGGTTATAATGACTTAATGGAAGAAGTAAATATCGCTGAATGCGTTATTAAAAAATAAAAAGGAATTGTTTTTAAGGTTTGATTTAGAACGTTCCCGGTCACCAAATGACCGGGACGTTTTTTTATTTAGAAATCATACACAAGGCTTACACCTCGCACGGTAAGTTTCGAACCACCCGGAAAATCTCCTGTTCCGGGAATGCTTATATAATGCAGGAATTTATCCTGAATAACGCCAGCGTCCGGGAATGTCGTATCTGTTACTGTGAGATAATTATCCGGTGGCAATGTGCCCGGAGGCAAGTTAATGAACGACATTTCAATTTCGCCTGAAGGTGAATGCCTGTTAGCATGCTTGCGCAAAAAGAATGCAATCACAGTATTTGTAGTGGTATTCATGTAGTGAATAGAAATAGATTTTAATATCGCCCCTACCGGTATTGGCAATGCAACACTAAGATCTCCTCCTGCCGCAGCAGCGCACCTTCCGTCTTGAAAATGATCTACATATCCGGTGGCACTGTTAAGCGGGAAAAATGCAGCGCTCTCGATGTAAATTGTGTGTCTCTTCTTTAAAATTTTGTCAATAATACCTTTTGCGGGAGTTTTCTTCGGTGCCGCCTTCTTAGCAGCTTTTTTGGCGGGAGCAATCTTTTTAGCAGGAGTTTTTTTGGCAATTACTTTTTTAGCAGCGCTCTTCTTTGGAGCGGCTTTCTTTTTTGCTGAAGCCATAGAACAGGTTTTTTAGTTACTAAAAGGTTTAACGTGAACCAGGAGTGAAATGATATTTCCGCCTAGCGAATTAATAATTAATAATTAAGAATTAATAACTCACCTGCCTGAAACCTTGCTCTGTCTTTGTTTGGCAGCGTCAAAAACAGAAAGCTGCAACCTACAAGGACTGCAGCACTATTAATTATTAATTGTTAATTATTAATTGTTCACAGTGCTTTCTAACTCCCGGTTCGCATTCTTAAGATAAACATATATTTCGGCTATTTAAAACTCTTGACCGTATTGAAATGTTTAAAAGAAAAACTTTAACTTTCTTCACGCTTATTATTTACCAAAAAGAATACAGTTATGCCAATTCGAATGACAGACGATCAGCCGGAAGAGCAATTCAATGACGACAACAGTGGTGGTGGCGGCCGCGGCGGCGGCGGTGGCTTTGGAGGAGGCGGTGGTGGCTTGCTGGCATTGCTACCTTTATTGCTAAGTTTGTTCAAGGGCAAAAGAATTTTTCTTTTGATACTCATTCTGATAGGTGGCTATTTTCTTTTGGGCCGTGGAAGCGGTTGCGGCATGGGAGGCGGAGCGATTACAAATCAGATTGCCAGTCTTGCTACCGGTGGGTTTCTTGATCCCAAGCAGTTTGAAAAGGCCAACATCTACGAATCGTTGGATGATGATGATAGCAAAAATCCTTTGCCGGAAAGTTCCAATCTTCAAAAATTTGCGCCTGCAGTTGGCGACCAGGGAAAGCAGGGAAGTTGCGTAGCGTGGAGTAGCGCTTATGCAGCCAGAAGCATTCTTGAATCTGGCAGAACAGGCCAGTCTGGTGACGCGGTAAAATTCAGTCCGGCGTTTTTATACAATCAAATTGGTCTTGATAATTGTGAAGGTTCGTATATCATCCGTGCGATGGAGTTCATGACGCAAAGGGGCGCCGTACCTTACGATCAATTTCCTTACACCGACCAAAACTGCAGCAGACAGCCATCTCAACAGCAGATGCAGGACGCGTCTCAATTTAAAATGAGGGGCTTTAACAGGCTTTCTCTGGGCGATAGAAACGATGTGATTGACCTCCGTGCCGTGAAAGAAAATTTATCCCAGGGCGCGCCTGTTGTTATCGGAATGATGGTGGGTGAAAGTTATATGCAGGACATGAAAGGAAAGGACCTTTGGACACCGGCGCCGGGTGACCAGCAGATGAACGGATTTGGCGGCCACGCACAGTGTGTGGTGGGCTATGATGATAAAAAATATGGCGGTTCATTTCTGATCATGAACAGCTGGGGACCTGAGTGGGGAAGTAATGGTTTTGCATGGGTGCGTTATGGCGATTTCAAATATTTTGTTCGCGAAGCATACGGCCTTGAGCCAATGCAAAAAGTTGGCGCTGCCGCAAACGAACCGCTCACCTGCGAAGTTGGTCTTGTTGAAGTTCAGTACGACAATAACCAGAAACGCACGATTGCCCGCGGTTATATTCCTTTAAAACTAAACGGCGGCAATACATTTGAAACCGTTTCTCCGTTAAAAAGAGCAGGAACGCGTTTTAAAATGGAAGTTAAAAACAGCACTGAATGTTACGTGTATGTTTTTGGCAAAGAAACAGATGGCACTTCTTATACATTGTTTCCATATCCAAGGAAAGATGATCCTACCAAAACAAAATACTCACCGTTCTGCGGCATTGCCGGATACCGCTTGTTTCCAAAGGATAAAAGCATGCAGCCGGACAGCATTGGCACGAAAGATATAATGGCCGTTGTGGTAAGTAAAAAAGAATTAAACTGGAACCAGCTGAACGCCAGCATTGCCCAAAATCCTTCTCAGGATTATGGTGCAAGACTATCAAAAGCATTGGGCTCTGCATTGGTGCAAAATATAAGGTTTCAGTCATCTTCAAAGGGCAATATTGCATTCTCGGTGCCTGCTACAGACAACCAGGTAGTTGCTTGCGTGGTGGAGATTGACAAGCAATAACAGAACGAACACAGATTTTCATGATTGTCATGATTTGTTATGATTTTGAAATTTGAGGCTAGCTGACACTTGCTTCCTTTAATTTCAAATCATCAAAATCATGAAAATCTTGAAAATCTGCGTTCCATCTTCTTTCTTGTTTTAACTTAGGAGATGAAACAGATTGTAACTATTCTAGTCATTTGCTTATTAATCACTGTACTCGCATCTGCCCAAGACTCTACTTTCAATATTTACAAGCCATCGGAAAATGCGGTGCTTTCATTAAACAAAGCCGTCAAACAGGCCAAAGAAGAAAAGAAACATGTATTGGTACAGATAGGCGGCAACTGGTGCGTTTGGTGCGCAAGATTTTACAAGTTTACTACGACAGATGCACAAATAGACTCGCTTATTAAGGCAGACTATGTTGTGTATCATTTGAACTACAGCAAGGAAAACAAAAATGCTCAAATGCTGGAAAAGCTGGGATATCCGCAATGATTCGGTTTCCCTGTGTTTGTGATTCTGGATGAAAATGGAGAACGATTGAATACACAAAATTCTGAGTATCTTGAACAGGGGCATTCTTACAACAAAACAAAAGTGATGGAATTCCTCAAAAACTGGAACGTAAAAGCGCTCGACCCTAATCAATACAAGTACTAAGTCAAAAGGAAAAAATAAAAAGTCAGCGTTATAATCTTGAACTGATAACTCACAACTTGCCTATGCCAAATGAAAATAAATTTCTACAACTCGTAAACAATTCGTTTAAGTACAAGCTTTTTCTTTTGTCGAATTTACCGGCAGCTTATTTCAGCGGTGTTCGTGTAAAGCATGCTGACGAAGCCTCCTGTACCGTTACGGTTCCTTTCAAATGGTTTTCAAAAAATCCATTCCGCTCCACCTATTTCGCCTGTCTCGGTATGGCAGGGGAACTGAGTACGGGCGTTTTGGCAATGGCGCATTGTTATCAATCCGATCCTGCTGTGTCCATGCTGGTAAGAAACTTGGAAGCGAACTTTACAAAAAAAGCAACAGGCGTTACAACGTTCACCTGTAACGATGGAGAGGCGATTAAAAACACAATTGCAAAAGCAAAACAATCCGGTGAAGGAGAAACATTACGGGTGAAGTCAACGGGCGTAAATGAAGCCGGAGAAGTGGTTGCAGAGTTTTATATTACATGGGGGTTTAAAGTAAAAAGGCAAAATTAAAAAGGCAAAAATGGTTGACCATCGGGACTCTCTAATTTTATTCAGAACGATTTAGTGTTAACGCTTTTTTTACTTTTTACTTCTTACTTTTTATTAAAAATTTGCTTTTATGAAAATAGCATTCCACGGCGCGGCCAGAACAGTTACAGGTTCTAAACATTTATTGACACTTAAGAATGGAAAAAAATACTTGCTGGATTGCGGTATGTTTCAGGGTATGGGCGATAAGACAGATGCGCTCAACCGCACATGGGGTTTTGATCCTGCGGAGGTAAATTATTTGATCCTTTCTCATGCACACATCGACCACAGTGGTTTGATTCCAAAACTTGTGAAAGATGGTTTTCGCGGAAAAATTTTCTGCACACCGGCCACCAAAGAATTGTCGCAGGTACTGTTGCTTGATTCGGGAGAAATCCAGGAAGACGATGTAAAGTATGTAAACAAAGTGCGTGCATCTCAGGGTGCACCTTATTTACAGCCGCTCTATACAATCGAAGACGCGAAGAACAGTTTCCCTTATTTTAATGAAGTGGATTATGATCAGTGGTTCCGGATCGATGAGGATGTTGAAGTAATGTATACAGACGCGGGTCACATCATAGGCAGTGCAGCCGTGCATTTGCGCATACAGGAGAATGGCAAAAGCAGCCGTCTTTCTTTCAGTGGTGATGTAGGAAGATATCGTGATGCGATCTTACGTTCACCGGAAGAATTTCCACAAGCGGATTACATCATCATAGAATCCACTTACGGCAATAGTTTGCACGATATGGAAATTACTACACCCGATCAATTGTTACACTGGATCGAAAGAACATGTATTCAAAAGAAGGGCAAGCTGATCATGCCGGCATTCAGTGTTGGTCGCACACAGGAAATTCTATATTACCTTAATCAACTTGAAATAGAAAGACGTCTTCCTGATCTTGATTATTTCGTCGATAGCCCGCTAAGTATTGAGGCGACGGAAGTGGTAAAACACTATTCTCGTTATTTCAATAAAACAATACAAGAGCTGTTGAAGAGAGACAACGATCCGTTTGGTTTTAAAGGATTGAAATATATCAAATCAGTGGAAGAATCAAAGCAGCTTAACTTCCACAAGAATCCTTGCGTAATCATTTCAGCAAGCGGCATGGCAGATGCAGGAAGGGTGAAGCACCACATCAGCAACAATATCGAGAACAGCCGCAACACGATTTTAATGACAGGTTATTGCGAACCTAATTCACTCGGAGGTCGTTTACTTGCGGGTAAAAAGGAAGTTTCCATTTATGGCGTAGAACATGAAGTGCATGCGGAGATTGCATCTGTAAGAAGCATGAGTGCCCACGGCGATTATGAAGATCTTTCTCAATTCCTTGCTTGCCAGGATGCCAAACAGGTAAAAAAATTATTCATCGTTCACGGCGAATATGACGTGCAGTTGCATTTCAAACAAAGACTAATTAAGAAAGGGTTTTCGGATGTAGAGATTCCGGAAATGCACTATGAAGTAGGGCTTGGGTAGAATTGAAAATTGAAAGTTGAAAATTGAAAATGCATTCTCAGGAAGAGCCCTCATTTATTTTAGGCTTGATAATATTCAAAGGGGTTTTGCCGAGCTTCATTTTCAATTTTCAATTTTCAACTTTCAATTTAGATGGCATTTTCAATTTTCAACTTTCAATTTTCAATTACATTATAATCGCAACGTACCCACTTATCGGCTGCCTTCCATTGTGCGGCTTTATTACCCAGTAGTAGGTTCCCACAGGCAGTTTGGTGCCATTAAAGCTTCCATCCCAAGGGGTGCCATAGCCAACCGATCTATACACCAATTGACCATAACGGTTAAAGACTTCTACTTCACAACCCGGATAGTCGGACAATGACGTGATGATCCATTTATCGTGAATGCCATCGCCATTTGGAGAAAATGCATTCGGCACCTTCACATATTTCAGCACTTTTACATTTACATCCGCGCTGGCTGAGCAGCCGTCAGCAGATGTCGCAGTGAGTGTATACGTGATGTCATTCGATGGCGAAATTGTTGGCGTGAGTAAATGACTATCCTCCATCGCAGTTGGAGGCAGCCAGTTGTACGATAAATTATTTCCGGAGGCAGTCGCCGGCATCAGTGTAGTACCGCCTTCGAGCGATGTAATATTTGGTTGTACGTTAACGATCGGTGTTGGGTTAACTGTTATAAAACGTGTTGAATCAGCACTGCAACCATTGCTGGCGGCAAAGATGTATTTAATTGGAAACTTACCCACCCCTGCCCTGCGTGGATCAAATGTTTTTCCCGACACAACTCCGGCACCCACATAGGTCGCTGTACCGCTAAAACCGTCGGTGTTAGAAGCCGCGGTTAAAGCAATTGGCAATGCCTCCTGGCACATCGGCGATAGTGAATCAAATGCCAATACAGGGGTTTGTTTCAATGTAATGGTTGTATCAAATTCATCGAAGCAAGATGCTCCCGAGTAGGCTTTATAGTGCACGGCAAATGATTTTGCGCCACTGGGTGACGTAAAACTTTTATATAAATGCGTATACTTTTTACCGTTAGTCGGATAGTCATCTGTTGTTTTGTCGGATGGATCATTATTATAATCCCACCAGATTTCAAGCTTCACGATGTTGCCAAAAGTAATCTGAGTAGTATTGGTAATATCGAGCGCCGTATTGCTGCAAAAATTCGTGTTGTTAATGGCAAATTTGGCCTGCTTCACGGTACCGTTTATGGTAAAACTTTTTATCGTGTCAGACGTGCAACCTTTGTTCGAAGTAACCGTAAGTTTTGCCTGGTAATTGCCAACCGACGTGTAGTGCCATTGCGGGTTTGCATTTGTCGGGTATGTGCCTGCCGGAGATGTGCCGTAGTTCAAATCCCATTTGTAGGTTAAAATAGAATTATCTCCTATCGAGGATGAATCGGTAAATGTTGCAAGGCCATCGTTAAGACAAGATCTTGGCGCGCCAAAGTTTGCCAGGGGCTGATAGTTGACGGTTACGGGAATCGTTAGAACGCTGCTCCTGCAACCACTGTCTGACTCAACAAGCAATGAGACGTTATAGTTTCCTTGTTTCGCATAGATATGTGTGGGCGATTGTACAAACAAACTGTCTGTATTGTCTCCAAAGTTCCAATGCCATTTTGTAACATTTCCCCTCGCTGCAGAAGATTGATTGATAAAAGTTACCGCCTTGGTTTCACACAGGGGTAGCGACGTACTAAACTGTGCAACTGGCAAGGGATTTACTGAAACCGTTCTTACTGCCGTATCTGACAAACACCCTACATCGGTGATGTAAGAGTATTTAACCACGGAATCCCCGATGGCTTTAAAGGTATATTTTGGACCTGCGGTATCAATTATTTTCCCATGTCCCATATCCCATTGAGTCAGTATTATCTGTCGCGAGTTATTGGGGTCCGTAATCTCCTTGAAGTTTACCACGTCCTTAAAGCAACCAGAGAAGTCATAGGAAAAATCGGCCTTTGGTTTCTCAAACACTGCCAAATCATAATCTATCTGCTGCTCGCCGGTGCAACCATTTGTTACCGTTGGATTATTTGCGATAACTGATATTGGATAAGTGGCCGGTGTATGCACGGAGTAGTATCTGTCGAGCTTATAACGATAAAGCGTTTTTGCCCCGACAGTCCATGTAGAATCATACACAGGGCTGTTGATCGTAGTATCATTGAATAAGCCATTGAACTGATATTTTAAGCTCAACGGCTGATACGGAAAAACATTATAAAACTGAAACGGCACGTCTTTACAGGCAGCGGGGAATTTAACCGTTGCGTAAGAGTTCTTAATCATAATGTACTGGTAAAGATCAACGAGATTGGTGCCTGCAGAATAGCCATACGTTTCGTGATCTCCCATGCCATAGGCGATGGCGTTATAGCCCGAATCGCAGCTCAGGTTATGTGTGCCCTGCCCTACGGATATCTGCGCATAGGAGTATTTTGAATCCTGCGGCAATGTGCTGAAATAGTTGGCTATTGGACTGCCATCTAAACGCATACTGCTCAGGGCCGCCCCTTCATTCTTTACTGCTATATTGATGTATTGTTCTTTGATCAGATAATGGCTTGTAGAGTTTAGCGTCACTTGCCTGATGGTTTGTTCAACAGGATTTATAAAAATCATTTCTGGATCGTTGTAGGTTCCTATTGTTCCATTACCTCCTCCATTTGCATTACAGGCCTGCGTTGGGAAATATTGCGCCACCATGATGGGCATATCAGATTCAATAACGTTTGTGGTATTATTGTAAAACTCGTAGTACAAATTGTTCACAAAACTGCCTGCGGGTATTGCCGTTCCATTTAGATATACCTGGGCAGCCGGGTTCGATTTAATAACGCGGTATATGTTGAGCGGTCTTCCGCTGCTTGGCACTGTAATATATTTTTTGCCCCAGGTATTAGTAGGATATACTTGTTGATACAAATTATCGGCAGTATTACATCCTGTATTTTCCGGAGTATTGATATAAACTTTTCCACTTCCACTAAAAACGGCTATCCGTTTACAGTTTCCGGTTCCGTTCGCAATAGACCTAATGGTGGAACCGGTAAGATCCTTGTTGGCAAGAACCTGGTAAACCTGTCCTGTATTCAATGTCACCGTATTTACAGAACCTGCGGCCCAACCACCTATGGTTGCTTGTGCGGGTGTAATTTCAACAGTTGTATTATCTTCTGTAGCAATTACAAAAAAATATGAATAGGCCGGATCTTCATTGCTTTTTTGCGTGTAGTTAATGGAGTAATATTCTTTTCCAAGCGTGTTGGTCGGTAAACAAACGGTGGCCCCTGATACGGCCGAGGCGTAAATATGCGCATACACAACCACTGCCTTGGCCGCAGTAACATGGATGCCATAATCCGAAAGTCCATCCTTTAGCAGCCGCGCCGATTGTGGAATGGCTATCTCAGTTATCTGATTGGCTGTGACGGTAAAATTCTGGCTGAAAATTCCGCTGATAGAAACGGTGCCTGTTGTGTTAACATCAGACGTGATGTAGAGGGCCATCTGCTCCTGACCATTGGTAGCGTACATCTTGACGTGGTTGCCATACCCGATCCAAAAATCCTTTCCTTTGTTTGAAAAGTCCTGCGCCTTTGTGCTCCAAAAGCTCAATATTAATAGAGTAAAGAGATATATTTTCTTCATGACCAAGTACGGTATTCAAGCAATTTATCCAATAATGCAAACAGATCTTCTTTCGGAGATCCGGTTAACAAACCATTTTTTTAGCAATAAGATAAGTCTTAGGAAAGGACAATTATCACAGGTAGACTGGCTTTTAAAAACAAGCAGATTTCATAAAATTAGGTCTGGGTCGTATGCGAAGTACAATGTATCGATAAAATGGGGAATTACACAGATCAGCATCTGACTATTTTTTAGAAAATGGCACGATGAAATCAAAAGTCAAAAATCAAAAGTCAAAAAAAAGTCCCCGTGAGCGGGGACCTGATTATTTTAAGTAGCAGTATTGAATTTCTGAATTTTGACTTTTGACTTTCGACTTTCCTAGCTCCTATTTACTGCCTGCAGTATATCATTCAAAATATCGCTGACGTTTTCCAGGCCAACGGAAATACGGATGAGCCCCGGGGTAATGCCAACTTTTTCACGCTCTTCGTGGGTCAGCTTAGCGTGTGTTGTGCTTGCAGGATGCGAAGCAATGCTTCTTGTGTCGCCAAGATTCGCAGTAAGTGTCAGCATTTGCAAAGCATCCAGGAAATTACGACCAGCTTCCAGGCCACCTTTTAATTCAAAACACACAATTCCACCACCATTTGACATCTGTCGCATAGCAATTTCATGCTGAGGATGCGACTGCAAAAATGGATAGCGAACGGAACTTATTTTTTCATGACCTTCCAGCGCCTTTGCTATTTTCAGTGCGTTGGAGGCATGACGCTCCATGCGTACTTCCAGCGTTTCGAGGCTACGGCTCAATATCCAGGCATTGAATGGAGAAAGAGAGGGTCCGGTACTTCTGCAAAACAGGTACACTTCATGAATCAATTCTTTCCTGCCCAATACAACGCCACCGAGCACACGTCCTTGCCCATCGAGCCACTTGGTAGCAGAATGCACGATAATGTCTGCACCATAATCAATCGGGCGCTGGCCGATTGGCGTAGCAAAGCAATTGTCTACGTTCAGCAAAAGATTATGCTTCCTGGCAAATTTCCCGGCTGCTTCAAGGTCAATCACATCCAATGCAGGATTGGTAGGCGTTTCCAGGAAAATCATTTTTGAGTTCGGCTTTACCGCCGCATCCCAGCTTGCCACGTCATTTGCATCCACATAAGTGTATTCAATGCCGTATTTGGACAAATACTTTGTAATAACGGTATGTGTGCTTCCAAAAATGGAACGGCAGGAAATTATGTGATCGCCTTGCTTTAAAAAAGTCATGAACGATGCAAAAATTGCGCTCATGCCACTGGCAGTAGCAAAACCAGCTTCCGTACCTTCCAGCGCTACCATTCTGTCAGTAAACTCCTGAACGTTAGGATTGCTGAATCGCGTATAAATATTATTATCATTTTCATCCGCAAATGTTGCACGCATTTCTTCCGCATCATCGTAGCAAAAACTACTGGTAAGAAACAAAGGTGAAGAATGCTCCATCTCATCTGTGCGTGGCACTTGTGTACGGATGACTTTAGTTATAGGATGATGTGACATTTTTTTTAGTTCTTAGTTGTTGGTTTGTAGTTGTTAGGAATTGAAAGTTGAAAATTGAAAATTGAAAATGACTTTGCATAGAACATTCATTTTCCATTTTCAACTTTCAATTTTCAATTATTAACTCATCTCGACCATTCTCACTTCCCACGTGATCTCACAACCCGCTCTGCGCAATGTTTCCGCTACAGAGCAATATTTTTCCATAGACAGCTGGGCGGCGCGTTTTGCCTTGTCTTCATCTACAGAATCGCCCATTTCAAACACTATTTTGGCACTTTTCCAAAGAGCGGGCTCTTTGCCGGTTTCTCTTTCCGCTTCCACAAACATTTTAAAGTGGGTAATATCCTGGCGCTGTTTCTTTAAAATACTTACCACATCAATGCCGCTACAACCGCCAAGACCCATTAAAAGCACCTGCATTGGTCTGGCTCCATAGTTATTACCGCCTGTTTCGGGACTTGTGTCCATTTTTACTACATGTCCCATGCTGTCTGTTGCTTCAAAGCCGTATCCGGGCTCAGAAAGGTTTATCTCAATATTTACCATGGCGAAGAAATTTTAAAAGAAAAAAAATTTTAGCAAAGGTAACATCACACGCCGTTACTTTGCACCCTAATTATTTTGATTTTAGATGTTGCAAACGCTACATATTAAAAAAAGTTTTGAACTTGAAAGCGGTGATACCCTGCCGGAAGTGACTATCGGATACCATACCTACGGCACCCTCAATGCCAGCAAAAGTAACGTGGTATGGGTTTGCCATGCACTCACCGCCAATAGCGACGCTACCGACTGGTGGCAGGGGGTGGTGGGCGAGAATTCAGCCATCGATCCCAATAAATATTTCATCGTCTGCGCCAATATCCTGGGTTCTTGTTATGGCAGTACCGGCCCGCAATCCATCAATCCGGTGACCGGCCAGTCTTATTTTGCCGAATTTCCGCTGATTACCATCCGCGATATGGTAAAAGCGCATATTCTTTTAAGGGAGCATTTGGGCATTTCCTCCGTGCACCTGCTGATGGGCGGTAGCATGGGCGGCTACCAGGTGCTGGAGTGGAGCGTGATGGAGCCTGGGGTGATCAAAAACATTTTCCTTATCACAACTTCTCCGGCCGAAAGTGCCTGGGGAATTGCCATTCATACAGCGCAGCGACTGGCCATTGAAGCAGATGAAAGCTGGAAAGAAAAACGCATTGGCGCAGGTGAAAAAGGTCTGAAAGCTGCCAGAGCCATTGGCATGCTCACCTACCGCAACTACGACATGATGGTGCATCAGCAAGCCGATCACGATCATGAAAAGCTGGATAATTTTAAAGCCTCTTCATACATCAACTACCAGGGCGATAAACTGGTAAAAAGATTTTCCGCGCAAAGCTATTGGGCGCTTACCAAAAGCATGGACTCGCACAACATTTCACGCGGCCGCGGCGGCAATCTTGCTGCAGTCTTAAGGCACATTCCACAAAGAGCTTTGGTAATGGCAATCGCGAGCGATATTCTGTGCCCGCCAAAAGAACAGCAGTTTATAGCAGAACATCTACCCAACGCCACATATATAGAAATTGATTCCTCTTACGGCCATGACGGCTTTCTCGTAGAGTTTCAGATCATTTCTGAGGCATTGACGAGATGGCTGGCACAAGGAGCTGAATAACTGAATAACCAAATAACCGAGTGGTTTATTTTCATAGTTCACTACAACATTCAACCACTCAGTTATTCGGTTATTCAGTTATTCAGTTATTGTTGCTTCATCTTCTTCACCTCATAATTCGCAGACTTGTTCGATTTCTGGTACAGCTTCACATCTTCAAGTTTCATGTTTTGAACGCTGTCGAGGTTTTTAGTGTATTCCTCCAATTGGATCTCCTGCTTTTGAAGCTTTTCAGACTTGTATTTGTCTTTAGATATCCTGATCGTTTTTAGCGTACTATCCGCTTTCCTTTTTGCGGTTTTATAGTCGCCGCGGTCAACGTCGGCAAGTATTTCGTCAAATTTTTCCGCAGACGTAAACACCGCAATCATCTCCTGCACCACAGGATCTCTAAACTTTTCTACTTTTTCTTTCTCTTTTGTGAGATTAATAGTTGCACTTCCTGCAAGGGCCTTTTCCTGGAACGTTTCAACGTCCGTGTAAGAAAGGTTGCAATTAAAAGAGAAAGTTGCCTTCTGGCGATTTACCGGTTTTAGTTTGATCAATACGGCCTTCTCATCGTTGGCATAAATATCATTGAATTTGATCTCGACTTTGTTGTTCTTCAGTTCGTATGGATAACCATACACTTTCTCACACTCCATGCCCTCAGGCAATGTAACAGAAACCGCCGCATTCTGCGCCACCACACTTAACAAGCCTTTTAACTCATTAGCAAAAATTCCGGGAATCTGATCGGCTTGTTTTATGAAATAGTAGTTTGCACGCCCAGTTTCTGCCAGCAGGGTTAGCAGATCCTCATTATAATCTGCGCCAAGCCCAAACGTGGAAAGCGCAATACCCTTTTCCTTATACTTACCGTCCACCAGTTTCTTTAATTCTGAGGGGTCCGTAATGCCAACATTCGCGAGGCCATCAGTTAGCAACAGCACACGGTTCACATATCCTGCTTTCATTGTTTTTGCCACTTGCCAGTACCCTTGCAAGGTGCCACCCGACAAATTAGTCGATCCACGGTCGCAAATCTGGTCTATGGCAGCCTTCAGCATCTCTTTATTTTTTACAGGCTGGGAAGGACTGGTTACTTCTACTTTATCGTCATAATTCACGATGGATAAAATATCATTGCTGTTTAATTGATCCACCACAAACATTGCCGCTTTCTTTGCGTATTCTATCTTATCGCCGGCCATTGAACCGCTGCGATCCAGCACCAGTGATATGTTCAGAGGAACTCTTTTCTTATCGTTTTTATTTTCACCGCTTTTAATATTGATGTACAGGTACGGCTCTTCATTGCCATCATAAAGGAGGTAAGCGCCGGAGGTCCTTACTTGCCAGCGAATCAGGTTGGAAGAGTCGTCAATGGCAGCCTTTTGCGGTTTAGGCGAATTCTGCCCTTGTCCGCTGGAAAAACTACAGGATAAAACGATACAGACTGCAGCAAATGCTAAACACAAGCCAGTCAATTTCATTTTGAACGGTTTTAGTTGTTTGGGAAATGGTGTGAACAAAACGAAGATGCGGAAAACATTATTTTGCACAAGAGCGAAAACCTTTTTGCTTTTCTTTCACTTTTCTTCGTGTTGTAAATATCATTTTTTTAAGGACATTGGTAACAGATTTAACTCTTTGGTCAATCAATTATTCAATTATTTTTATGAAATGAAGAACCACATGAAAAAAATACTGATACTCTCCGGTGCATTGCTCGCCACTACAACTTTCGTAAAAGGGCAGGATCTGGACTATCCAGATTTTCGGCAGAAAAAGGACCAATGGTCGCGTATGATGGAAAAAGACCTTAAAACTGACCTGGCAACTTTTACAATGGCCGGAATTGAAGAAAGCATCAATAAAAAGCCATTTGCCAAACTTCCGTTGAAAGATGTTAATACTAATTCGGTAACCTATTCTGGAGATGGAATTACTGTGTACATTCAAACGGGAAGATTTGTACCAACAAAGCACAAACTGAATTTAGTAGAAGATCATTTGGTAAGAATAGATGGCAAACCGTTTTATGGTTGCTATGGTGTGACGCCGCAAACGACAATCGATTCTATCAGCGTGATCATTGACAAGGATACAGTTACAATACCTTCTATTGCGTACAAGGATCTTTACAACCCCAGCTTTTCGTTTTCAAATGATGGCAGCCTGAAAACACGCAACGCAGTCTATATAACACCGGACAAAAAAAATATTTACATCTACATGCTCGGCATGGGCGATCGCGGCACCGAATACACTTTTATCATTCGTGATAAAAAATATGCGAGAAGAGTGCTGGATTGGGGAGTGCTGAAATAGTTTACCTTTTTAATTCTTCAATATTCAGCTCCAAACTATTGTACAACATTTTGTACAAGTCAATTTTCTGTTTACATTTGTGTTTATGATAGTCACCTATTCAGATTTTAGACAGAAATTAAAGGGTTATTTGGACGAAGTCTTCAATAATCACACTCCTCTTCATGTAACACGAACGAAAGGAGAAAATATAGTGGTGCTTTCAGAAGCAGATTACGAGAGCATAATGGAAACTTTTTACTTATTAAGATCTCCAAAGAATGCGGAGCGCCTTCAAAGAGCAATTAATCAATATGAAAAAGGAAAAGGAAAGGAACAAAAGCTTATTGAAGAATGAGAATAATTTTTCTTGAAGATGCCTGGGAAGATTATCTCTATTGGCAACAAACAGATAAGCTGATGCTCCGAAAGGTCAACAGTCTAATTAAAGAAATTATGCGCACTCCTTTTGAAGGAACAGGAAAACCCGAAGCACTTAGAGAAAATCTTTCAGGCTTTTGGTCGCGCAGAATAAATCTTGAGCATCGGATTGTCTATAAAGTAGAAAGCGATTCTGTTGTTATTGTGCAATGTCGATATCACTATTAATTGCAAAAGTTGTCGGTGCACTAAATGAGGAATCGAAGGCTCCTACTTTACTTTAAATATTTTTGAAACACTGGTTACGAACCAGTGTTTTTTTATTCGATTTTATCAAAGCAAAAAGGAGACAACATGAAATAAAGAACATGCTATAAACGAAAAAAGCTCCGAATTTCTTCGAAGCTTTTGTACCCAGAGCGTCCCCACTATCGAACACATTTACAGCCTGCTACATATTATCTCTGATATAAAAATTGCTTAAAAATTATTTCTGTAAGTCTATCACTATCAAACAAAAAGGGATGCAAGATCTTTTAAACAAGAAGGTGCTAATAACCACTTCAAACTGGTTTTATGCTCCAGATGGGAAGCAGTACAAGGCTGTTCACGGAACATTGCAAGGGATACATGAAGCCGGCAAGGCGCTTGGCTTTATTCCTAACCGCTCACACGCAAACTGGTTTATTCAAATAGGACAAATGACAATTATGGGCTGTCAGGTTATGTACGTAATCCAATGTGAAACCATAAATGGAGGGGAAGTAGAATCCTGGGTAGAAGATAATGCCAAGCCTGAAGTCATAACAACATTCCTTCGGCCCTCAACTATTTATCAGACAACTTAAAAGAAGCTAAGACTTAAACATCCTTTCTCGAAACAAATACTACCAATCGCAAAACAAAAAACTTATGCCTGCATATTCATTCCAACAAAGGTTCGTCCCCTTTGTAGTAGACGGATCCAAATCTCAAACCGTAAGAAGCCGCCGGCGCCATCCAGCTAAGAGCGGGAGTAAACTGTTTCTTTACTTTGGCCTACGTACCAAATGGGCAAAGAAGCTGCGCGAAGAGATCTGCTCTAAAGCCTGCAGTATTGCCTTGGTAGCAGGAGCTGGAATTGTCCTGTATGACCGACTACTAACTGCGGAGGAAATACTAATCGCTATCAGTAACCCAACCAACCCTTTCTTACCCGGTCACAGCATCCTGAGCTCGAAAGAACGTGACGAATTCGCGTGGAAGGATGGATTCCGACCAGAAGGAACAACCCTAAAGAATTGCCAGGGCTCCTACGAACTAATGCTTAGGTTCTGGCAGCAAACGCATGATCTGCCATGGGTGGGAGACGTCATTTTATGGGAGCCATCAACCACAAACCAGCCGTAAAATGGAAATGTTGCACTGTTACATTACTGTTACATCGGCTCCCAATAAGGCTTTCGAAGAATCGTGTTTTAGCGGGGGAAGGAGTAGTAGTCTTTTTTATAAAATTTTTTCAGGAATTAAGGCTTCTCCGGTTGATTTTAAAGCGTTTTTTCAAACAATTGTTTTTACTGTTACAACTGTTACAAACTATCTATTAAAATCAATAAGAATCAATACCATAAAAGAATACACCAATGTAACACCAAATCAAAAAACAGTAAAAACTGCCTCTTGTGTTACATTGGTGTTACAAGGTGTTACAAAAAATAGGCTGTTTTTCTTGTAACACCGATGTAACACCGTTACAACAAAAAAAAACATAAATATCTGTTTATCATTTAGTTAATAAAATTTGTAACACTAAATGGCTTGTAACAGTCGATTTTACCACGAATATTTTTTTGAATTTTTTTTAGAAAACAACTTCAACTTCTACTTATGGAAAGAAAAACAATAACACTGGCGACCAATTTCAATAATAAAATGGCATGTAAGGCTTTTGTTCATATCGGACTTGCTCCAGGCCCTCTTAAAGTTTCTGATCTGGAAAGTACCGAGATCGAAATTAGAACGACAGATGATAGTCACCCACCGGTTTTAGCACAGTTGGTAGATTTATGCCGGTTGGATCTTGATAAAATGCCAAACGCCTTCACCTGGCAATCTCATGGCATGAGCTCGTTTGATTTCTTCAAATGGTTTACTCATCAGTATCAAGATGTGAATGGAGGAACTGCAATGGCGGTATATTTCTATAAAAAAATTTAATTTTTTTTGTCCGGATTTATCCTTTTACGTCCATTTTGTTGTACATAGCAGAATAACTACTTAACTTAGAAAAATTCCCCGTTATGATCCATCCAACTGTGAAATATTACACGATTAACATCCCTACAAAACCGTATTTAAAAAAATACCTGGTTGCGAAGTACGGATCACCGGTAGAATTAAATTATAACACTCTTTTGGGATCCTCTGTTTTGCTTGCACTTAGTAAAACGATTCCTTCAGATACTTCCGATTTTAAAAAAGATATTCGGTACCGATCTTTCTCTGAATTAGTTTGGTTCAAGATCCCAAAGAGCCAGGTCAACAGCTATCGTCACGGATTGAATATTTCACGTACTCACATCATTGCACTGAACCGGTATTTTGAACTGGAGTTTGAAGAATACATGTTCAACTTTTGCAATTTCGAGATGATGAAGCGAAACCTACCTACCCGCAAAAAAGCATTGGAGTTGTTTGCTGAAAACATAGGCTTAGAAATTGAAGAGGATATTACCTTTGAATGCCTGAAGAAAACTGACTATCGCACATCACTAAAATTTAAAGGCTTCCCCGATTCCTTTGTCCCCAAAGGGATTTATGCAGTTCAACCTTCATTATTCTAATATTTACTGTCCTTTCCATCCCATACTAATTGCAGCAATTTAGCTGCATGAATGAATACGTTGCACTTTCAAATACCGTAAAAGGGATTGCGGGCAACGGCGGGTTCTGTGAAGTTCTGGCCGTTCCCGAAGAAGGTGTGATGAATTTTCCATTGATATCTCCTGATCAAACAGTCACGGAGGAAATTCAATTGTATCCAGGCTTCTCTTGGAACAGTTATGTGATCAATTCTGGATCCAGGGCTTTCTCAGAAGAGCAAAGTGCAACCAAGTCTGGACTGCTGTATACACAAGTTGTGTCGGGAAGACTGTATGATCAAGGGTCAGGCAATCATATTCTTTTCAATAACATGGCACTTCACAGATGGATTGTGCTGGTGAAAGAAAGGAAAACAGGGTTAACCTATTTAATCGGGAAACCTGATGCAGCAGCATATTTCAGCCTTAAATATGATAGCAGTAAAGGAACAGTTTCAGAGATATCATTTACGAATACAAGCAAATACAGGGCATTGATTTATGCTCCGCCTGTAGACAGTGTTCCGATAGGAGTATTTGAAGATCAATTTGAAGACCAATTCGAATAAACATGCCTACAATATCACAAATAAAAACCACGTGGGATAACAATATCAGGAAACAAACTAGCCCGCAAAGCGTTAGCCGAACTAACGTTGCGGGAGATCTTGATTTGATTGCTGGTGAGTTGCAGGCAAGAGGAATTAAAATTGTTGCAGACCTTGATTCTTTGCAGGCAGAAAGCGGAGCGGATGGAACAATTATATTGGTAAAAGAAACCGGCTTCTTTCAAAAAGCCAACACAGCCACAGGCATAAATTACCCTGCATCTGGTGGAGGCTATTGGATTCAGAAAGCAACTTTTGCTCCTGCAGATCTTTCAAACTACTATACTAAAACTCAAACAGATTCTGCACTTTCAAATAAGGTAAGCACATCTCAAAGAAATGCACCTAACGGCGTTGTGGGATTAACGGCATCCAGTAAAATAGATCCTGTCTATCTGCCAACGATCGCCATTAATAAGATTATCGTTGTTGCAGACGAAGCGGAAAGATTAGCGCTCACAGACGTAAATCCAGGTGACGCAGTAAAAGAAACTGAAACGGTTGGGACGCCCACTTATATGCTCGCTCAGTTACCAGCGTCTGCAGATAGTAATTGGGTGGAAATATCCGATATCAGCGGTTCGTGGGATTCTATTTCAGGTAAGCCTTCTGAGTTTGATGCCGGGAGCCTTAAAGGGAAATCAATCTCATCAACGGCGCCGACTAATGGACAGGTATTAACTTATGATGCCAGTTCAAATTCTTATAAACCAGAAGATGCGGCGGTTAGTACCAATGTTCAGGGAACATTGACTGATGCAGCAACAACCAATTGGGATTTTTCAGCATTCAATATTGCGGTGTGGGTTGCAGAGGGTAATAATACCTTGGATATCCTTAATCCAGTAACGAATAAGGGAGGTCTGCTTTATTTATACCAGGATGAGATTGGTGGAAGAGTGATCAATTTACCGGGTCTCAAGCCAACTGGATTGCAGTTCAGTACAAACCCTGGTGCGCTTGATATTCTAGGTTTCTTTTACGATGGAACAAACTTCGTTTGGTCTATTGCAAATTATGGTACAGTAAATGATTCTCCGGCCCTAACTGCACCATCGTTAACTGCAACGCCAATTAGTTCATCACAAATCAATCTGTCTGTTGCATCAGTACCGAATGCATCAACATATAAATTTGAAAGAGCAGACAACTCAGCATTTACTACGGGTGTAACAATGCTTCAGAATACATCCAGTACATCATGCCCTGATACGGGGTTACCTGCCTCAACAACTAAATATTACAGATGTACGGCGTTGGCTTCTGGATATCTTGAAGGAGTTTCTTCCATCGTTTCTGCCGCAACTCCGGCGTCAACACAACTTGCCGCTCCTGGTAGCTTTGCTGCAAATCCGGTTAGCGACACCCAAATAAATTTATCCTGGGCCTCTGTTACAAATGCAACAGGTTATGTTGTAGATCGTGCCACAAATGCAGGATTTACAACGGGAGTTACACTTGGAATCTATAGTGGAAACGGATTAAGCTTCAATGATACAAGTCGTATAGCAAGTACACAGTACTTCTATCGCATAAGAGCTACAGCGTCAGGGTTCACTGACAGCATTTACTCAACTACGAACGCGACAACCAATTCAAGTGCAGTCTTAGAAGACCTTTCATTCAGTACACAGTCTGCATTATCAAGCACAGGAACTGTATGGACATCTACAGATGCATCTGGCCTGTATAAAGGATACGGTTTATGTAGCAAGAAGCTGGCCGCAAGTAATGATGGTTACATTCAAATGAAGTATACAGCCATTGATGCAAAAAACATCATCCTGGCGTTTAATATTTCGCAAGAGAATGTACAATACCAAACGCCTCCAGGAACCCCTCCAGGTAATTATGAGGCTGCTTTTATGTTCAGTTCCGGGGCCTTGTACTACATCGATAATGGCGCAAATCCAGTGGCTGCTGGTTACACCTTGACTGTTGGCGATTATGCCAGGATAAATCGCACAGGAAGTACATTAAAATTACAAACATCCAGTAATGGGACTACATGGACAGACCGTTACACATACACGTTTTCTAGTGCGGCAGAGCTGTTCATCAACATGAATATTGACACAAACACGGGTGTTAATAAATTGTACGATCCGAAAGGATTCAATCTTGTAGCAGCCACAACACAGCTGGCGGTTCCTGGATCATTTACAGCGATGGCGGCAAGCGATACGCAGATTAACCTGACCTGGAACTCTGTGGTAAATGCAACCAGTTATGTGGTTGACAGGGCTACAAATTCTGGGTTTACAACTGGAGTGGTTTTAAGTATTTATAACAGTACCGGAACTTCATTTGGTGATACAGGTCGTGTAGCAAGTACTCAATATTTCTATCGCATACGAGCTATAGGTTCTGGATTTGCAGATAGTAATTATTCTACAACAAATGCGACAACAACAAGCTCTGGAGCAGTATTAGAAGATCTTTCATTCAGCCCGCAGGTTGGATTAAGCAATACCGGTACAGTGTGGACTTCTACAGACAGTACTAACCTGTACAAAGGTTATGGTCTTGCGACCAAAAAACTTGCGGCTGGTAGCGATGGTTATCTCCAAACAAAATACACAGCAACTGACGCAAAGAATGTTATACTAGCATTCAACACCACGAAGGAGAATGTACAATATCAAACACCTCCAGGATCAGGAACAGTGAATTATGAAGCAGCTATTATGCTTTATAACGGGATCCTTTATTACATGGATAATGGTGGTGCAGCGACAACATCGGGATATACTTTGACTATTGGGGATTATGTAAGAATTAGCAGAACAGGAAGTACTTTGAAACTGCAGACTTCAAGCAACGGAACGACGTGGACAGATAGATACACGTTTACGTTCTCAAGTACAGCAGATCTATTTATCAATACTAATATTGATACATTAACCTTTGCTACAGCGAAACTATACGATCCTAAAGGCTTCAATCTTGTAACAGCATAAAAGAAGAATATGGGATTCACAAAATGGCAAAATGGAACGGTTGTAATTGGAGATAGTATAAGTACGGAAGCTTATGGAACCAGCTGGGCTACACAAGTTGCCACAGACTTAGGAGTAACTATTAACAAGCTTGCAATTGGTGGTACTGGGTGTCGAAAACAACTGTCCGAGCTGTACAAAGTAATGCCTGCCACACAGGATGTATGCCTGGCTTCTTTTGTCGGGTTCAATAATACAAGGGTTTTAGCTGCATCAGCAGCACCGAGATACGCATTTATCAAAGCTGCGCATCGTTCTTTTTGCGCCTCCCAGTTTGCGGCGGAAGTAAAATTTCCTGTTGTATCTAATGCGAATGTGACGTTTTCCGGAAGCGTCCCATCAACCACGACGCTTTCAGAATTGGCAAACTATGTATCAAGGGCATGGTACTTCAGAAATGGAGGTGATGCGAGTGCTGATATGTTCAACAAAACCGTGGCAGTTAATGAAACAATCACCATTACAAACTTAACGGGATCAACAATTGCCATTGGGACATTTGGATCAGATGGGAGCACGATGAACTTAAGCCGCTTCAAAGTTACCGTTGACGGTGTGGACAAAGTCACATATACTCCTAATGGGAATTCTTATGTAGGAAGTATTTCTTCTGAAGGCTTTAAAGAAGGGATCATTAATGATGCAGTAATTATATCAGGATTATCAAATACACCACATACAGTTGTTATCACATTCTTAGATGCAAAACAAGGTATTATTGACTGGTATGGAGCGCTAAAACCAGCCCCGTTCTGCAAGACTATCCCTGTATATGTGTTGGATTTACCACACCTGGTAGATACGCCAAGCTTAGGATATAATTATCCTGGTTATGTAACAACTCAAGCTGTGATGGATGATTGCAGTGACCAGAGAAAAGCAAATTTGCAAAGTACGTTCCCTGACTATCCGATTGCTTTTATTGACATCAACTTCCTTCATGGAGCAGGATATTATCATCCTGAAACAAACCCGGATCAAATAACAGCTGCAGATAAAATACATCCTACAACGTTAGGAGGTACAAAAATAAAATTGAGAGTCCTTGATCTTATGCAAGAGGACCCCGTCACAGCGAATACAAACAACGGAATGATGCTTAACAGCATTTTCATTGGCTTGAGCCGATAGTGTAAGTAAAATCTTATCCCTATTAATTAACCCTCCGTAACCAACTTAAAATTTGGGATATGGAAAATGAAGAGATACATATGGAGATTGAACACCTCGAAATGAAATTCAATGAAGTAGGACAAAAGGTTGATAAAATGTACATCGCTCTTCTCGGGAGCGATCTAACTAACGATGGAGGCCTGGTTGGACGAATTAATGGATTAGAAGATGAGGTTGAGGAGCTGCGAAAGCAGATTGAAGAAGAGGTGGACGCATTGGAGAATGAAATTAAAAAAATAAAAGAGGCTTCAATAAAATCTGAACTGTATGTGAAAATACTTTGGGGTGTAGGGGGCGCGATTGCGCTGCTGATTGTGAGATATTTTTTTGAAGTTATTTCAAAACATTAACATGAAATATTTATTAATAGTACTGGTATTTGCATTTACATCCTGTGCAACTCAACAGCGATGTTATCGGCTATTTCCTCCACAGATCATTACGAAGGATAGTGTTATAACTAAAGACTCTGTGATTTACAAATCAGTAAAGGTCTCCATCCCTGGTGAATCTGTCACGCTTCATGATACTATCCCCTGCCCTGATGCGAATCTGCACAAGGAGGAGAAAAGTAAATCAGGACGAACAACTGCGACGCTTGATATCAAAAATGGGAAAGTTACAGTTAAGTGTAACGAAGATTCTTTGACTTGTACAATCGATAGCTTGAAAGAAGTCATTCGAATAAAAGAGAGTTATCATTCGCAAGTAAAAACAGTTGATAAGCCTATTATTAAAAAGGTTACGCCAACCTGGTGTTGGATACTGCTGATAATTGCAATCGCTTATATAGTATTTCTATTTAAGAATCCGTTACTCACACTTTTATCAAAAATTCTAAAATGAAAAAGATAAAATTCTATCTACAGCATCTTGATGGCATCTGGTCATTCCCTCTGGCCATTTCAATCTTCTGGTTATTTGGCTTAATTCTTAACAGTCTCGGCGGTTACGGCGTTGGCACTTATGACCCTGGCTTTATTCAGCCACTATTCCTCGCCATTGGCGTGGTGATCGGTGCCACCAATTTTGCTGTGTGGGGACTGTACTTTACGTTCAAGGGTCTTTATCGATACCTATACGGCCAAAAGAAAGATGGGATTCGTATTAATTATTCAAAAAACGACTGGATAAATATTACAGTATGGCAACGTTACGTAATAGCATTTGGAGTATTCTTTTTATTCTTCTCTGCAATAATCCTTGTATACCTCAAACTCGTTTAACACAAGTCTACCTAAGCCAGATAGGCGTTCGTGAAAACACCGGCCATAATGATGGTAAAGAGGTAGAAATGTATTTGCGATCCGTGGGACTTAGAAAAGGTTATGCATGGTGCGCTGCTTTTGTTCATTGGTGTATGCTGGAGAGCGGTGTGCCAAACAAAATCAATGGCGCCGCAGCAAGTGCCCACAACTCTAAGAACCTTGTTTGGTTTAAAAATAAACAGCTCCAGGAACCTGTTTCTGGCGATGTTTTCACTTTGTGGTTCTCTTCGATGAATAGAATTGCGCATACTGGTTTCTTCCACCGGAAAATCAATAACTCCATTTATGAATCTGTTGAGGGCAATACCAATGAGGCCGGCAGCCGAGAGGGAGATGGCGTTTATAAAAAGTATCGATCGTTCCGCGCTACCTATTCAATTTCAAGGTGGACCCAATAACAATCTTCAACAACAAAATTTTTAAAATGAGTAATCAATATTATGGCCTGCAACCAGTAAAATTCAATGCCACTTTACAAGGACTTTTGCTCTTACCGGCCAATTACGATACAACGAAAAAGTATCCTTTGATTTTCCATTTCTGCGGGAATGGAGAAGTTGGAACCGATTTGAATTTGCTATTAAATACTGGCTTTGGCAGACAAGTTGCTAATGGAAAGATTGCCGGTACCGCTGCAGAAAAAGTTATCAATGTTATTGTACAGAGCCCTACTTCCGGCGCTATCAATAAACCAAACTTATTCAATGCGGTTTGGAATTATATGGTTGCCAACTACAAAGTGGATCTCACCACAGATGAAAATGGGCAATACAAATTTGTTGGATTAATCGGCCTAAGCCAAGGCGCAGCAGATGTGTGGACAATAAGAACCTGGGATAATTCGCAGACAAGTTTTGAAGCAGCTGTAAATGGCTTGAAAATTAAAAATGTCTGGATTGCATCGATACCAGCAACATTTCCAAATGCTGCAACTTACCAGCGTGCGAAGGGAGGCATATATCATTTTATCCATGGCACCGCAGATTCTCAAGGATGCTGCGCATATTGGCCAGTACCTGATATGGTGAAGGGATTAACGCTCAATGGATGCGTGGCAACACTTGATACAATCCAAAATGGAACCCACGGGAATGACGTTTGGGACATAGCCTGGAGTCCGCTTGCGGAGAAAAGTAAAAACATTTATTTATCAGTGCTTGATGGATGGACAGGTGTGGATACATCACCGATTGTTATTCCTCCGGTTGCTGAACAGCCGCCGGTAACCGAAAAAACAATCGTCAAAGTAATTAATGTTTATTCTGATGGATCCGTCGAACTGATTTAACTATTTTATTTCATTGACTTTGTAGCCAGGTATGCACCTGGCTTTTTTTTTTATTGTTAATAAAACTAAATAATTTAGCAAAAAGGAAAGCATGGATCTGCGGTTGAACCCATTCAAAACCACTGTGATAATAAAGGCAAAATACTATCCCATGTGGGTGGAGCAGACGATGCTTTCTGCAGATGAAGAGCATTTCAGATTGATTGGCGGCAGAAAGGAAGCTATCCTAGCAAATAACCGGCCGGCACTTCGCAGGCAGCATAACTTGAGCAGAGAGCTTGAATGGCGTGACGTTTCAGGAAAATTTGAGCCTGAAGTATTCAACCACATTATCAGAATACTTGAAATCGAAATCTATGCTCGTGAGCATCCGGAAATTTCATGGACACATATCATGCTAGGCAAACGTTAACCACCGAAAGAGATGAAGAAAAGCTCAGTGCAATGGAACATTATGAATTCCTCCTATCATTGCAGATGATCTTAAAAAGCTTCAGTTATTTAGAGATTGATAAGAATTAAGACAATTGGCCCTGCTTTTGCAGGGCTATTTTTTTTCGTTATTATTGAGTCCCCCAAACTCTTAACAATGAAAAAATTATTAATCTCTCTTTTACTATTACCATTCGTTTCGTTCTCACAGGGAGTTAAAATTATTAAAGGGAATCCTCTTCCTCCGGCATATTTATATCGAATAAAAGATCAATATGGATCATATCAGAATGAAATTTTTCATTCATCAATTCCAAGTAACGAACCAGTCATTTTGCTGAAATATGAAGAAACAGGAGATTTTATAAAAACAGGATGGTATACTGCGCTGTATAAAGATTCGATCGGATATCTAAGGTATGGAGCCGTAATGGTTGATTCAAACGATCAAAAGTTCTTACGAACTACTGATACAAGTTATATTAACCATGTTGTTAAACTGTCAACAGCAGTTGGTGAATATAATAAATTGACTGATTCCATACGAGTTTTGAAAAACAAATTAGAAGCTGCTAAGTTTCGAAATAAAGTATTATCACAAAAGATTGTAATTACACGATTAGAAGAAAATGGCGCTTATTATGCAGGATTGGGCATTACCATATTTAATGCAGACATAAAAAAAACAATTAAATACTTGTGGGTTAAAGTCGTTCCTTATAATCCAGTAAATGACGTTGTTGCCGGTGCTAAAGAAGTTCAATGCGTCGGGCCAATAGCGCCTATGGACTTTGGAGAATATTCGTTTTCTGTTTTGTATGCTTCCAAAATCGTATCGAAATATAAACTTATCTCAGTTCGAATTCAATATATGGATGGTTCACTCTACTCTGTCACTGATCCACAGAAAATAAAAACCATACTAGTTACAGATCCGGATGATTATAACAAATTATTCTCTCCCTCAAATTGAAAGTATTAACAACCGATATCAATGCCCCGCAATTAAAGCGGGGCTTTTTGTTTAAACACTTCACTGTCCTTTCCCTCCTTTACGTGTCATAATAAGTTTGTGTCATGAGTTTCAAAACGGTTTCTGCAATTCTTCGTGGGAGATGGTTGATCGATAAAAGCTATGCGGGCGCTAACGTCCCAATGGCAATTCGATTAATGCAAGGAGAAGCTGTTGATTTTGGCGAAGAAAAGAACTCCGATCTGGAACCACAACCGATGATCTCTTATGCTGGTGCTGCTTACAGCGTTCAGCCTTACTCCAACATTAACAACCTTCCGGATAATAGTATTGCCGTTGTCACCATGGCCGGGCCAATGCTCAAATATGGTGACATGTGTTCCTATGGCATGACGGAGTATGCCGCAATCATGTCAAAACTGGGCAATGCGGGCAATGTTTCCGGTATCATAATCGACATTGATTCTCCTGGCGGACAAGCGGATGGAACAGCTTTACTTTCTGATACGATCAGTAGAGTAAAGCAACGCAAACCAGTTATCAGTCTCATCAACGATGGCATGGCAGCAAGTGCCGGCTACTGGATCGCAAGCTCCGGAACAGAGGTGTATGTTACGCAACCGACTGACCAAGTAGGCAGCATAGGAGTATACACCACCATTGCAGACTGGAATGCTCATTACCAGGAATATTTTAAGCTACCGGTAATGGACATATACGCTCCACAATCCACTGACAAGAACAAAGATTATAAGGATGCGATCAATGGCGATGACACTGCAATTAAAGAAGACCTGAGTGTATTGGCACAGCAGTTCATTAACACCGTGAAGAAGAACCGTGCAGGGAAATTGACGAGCGATGTGTGGAGCACTGGCAAGATGTTCTATGCGAAAGATGCTCAAAAAATCGGGCTGATTGATGGTATCAAAAGCTTTGACCAGGTGATCGCAAGAATGAATCAACTCATAAACTAAAATTCAATTTTAATATGGCTTTCCCAAAAGTATTAACAGTCGCAAATGCAGAAGCCTTTACAGTGGTAGCTGCTGGCGATACCGTTAACGAAGCAGGATTCCTACTTTCTGAAGAGCATGTAAATGCTTTAGAGCAGAATATAACCGATTCAGAAAACAGTGCTTCGGAAGCACAAACGCAGATCGGCAACCTTACTCAACAATTAGCTGCTGCAAATACTGCTCGTGAAACTGCTGAGCAAGCGGCCTCAACACTGCAAACACAGGTGGACACACTGACTGCGGACCTCGCAACGGCGAATCAACTTGTTGAAGAATACGGCGGCAAAACAAAATCTGGTCAGCAAACTGTCGTAGGCGAAGACAAAAACAAAACGCACGCAACAAAGAAAGATTCCTTTGATTCATATGCAGAGGATTTGGGTGTAGGGCGCTATTAGTATTCCACAAACAGCTTTTTAAAAACAATATTCTTTTTAACCGTTAAAATTTAAACACGATGTCTATAGTTGTTTCGGATATAATCACGCAGTATGGCAGTTATTATATCGATGGGGGTCAATCAACGCAGGACCTGTATAAGAAACTGTACCAACCAAGCGTAACAGCCAGTTTCTTTCAGGCTCGTCCTACAAAAAATACGCAGTACCGTGTGGGCAGCGGAGATCTTGATCGCGTATTGCAACCATTCCAAAAGCAGTTTACACCAATCGGTACTTTCACAGCTAAAGCAAACCCAATCGATCTTTTCAATTTAAAAATTGACAAGCAGGAATATCCTGATGAGATTGTGGATTCATGGCTTGGCTTCCTGGAAGGGGATGGCATAGACCGATCACAATGGCCGTTTGTTCGTTGGCTGCTTGAAGAGCACGTTATTCCAAAAGCCCAGGAAGATTACGAATTGAATGAAGCTTATGCTGGTGTATTTGCAGCTCCAACAGCTGGTACTGCAGGTGCTGCTGGTACCGCTATGAACGGTATCAAAAAGCAAATTGCAAATTATGTGACAGGAGGCCTCATCACGCCGATCACGATGGGAGCCATTCCAGCAACTGACGAAGATTTCTGCACGTATGTCGAAACGTTCGTCGCCTCCATACCGGATCTATATCGCGCAAAGATTGATTACATATTCATGAGCCCTGCCCTTGAGTTGAAATACAGAAAAGGTAAACGCGCAAAGTACAATGCAAACTGGGGCCAAGATACCGACCTGTGGCGTCTTGCAGATTTTCCGAACATCAAAGTACAAGCGTTGCCATCAATGAGTGGCAGCAACAAGTTATGGGCAACGTTTGCGAGCAACAGGATCCGTCCTTTGCGCAAAGCTCAGAACATGAACAACTCTCTTATTGTTAACCATAGCCCTCGCTTGGTTGATATCTATACAGACTGGTGGGAAGTGCTTGGCTTCTTGTATCCTCCCGCTGTGTTCGTAAGCGATCAGGCCTAACGCAATTCGTCACTCAAAGAGTAAATAATATTGATTAACCGGTGAGCCGCGAAAGCGGCCACCATTTCAAAATAATTTTTTATGGCAGAGGAAATTTCAAAAGAGTTGCAAGCGCAACTGGATGGGATTAAAAAGACACAAGAAGATCAGGCAAAAACGATCGGAGATCTGCAGACACAAAATGAGGATCTCAAAAAAGAAAATGAGGGTCTTAAAAAGCAGCTCACTGGTTTGGCTGCAAGCGGGCCGGAGGAAAAAAAGGATGATGAGCCCAAAATACCGACGGAAACGTTCAGCGTGGGTAAAGCAAAATACAAGTTTGCTGCTGCCAAAATGATTGTTCCTGGTATTGGTGCAGTAACTGCACAGGAAGCCCTCGTAGATGATGAAAAACACGATAAACTTGGCAAAAAAACCATTAAAGAATGGTTAGTTGCTAACGAAAGCGAGCTCGTTAAATCTGCAGAGTAGTAAATCCATTTCACAGAACAGCATACTTATTCAAATCAATTATTAATTCTTAAACTTTTTAAATATGCCTTTCAGTTTTGGAAACATCACGCCGCAAGTGATCGCCGATGCCGATAAAAAGCCAGGGCATTCCGATGTGGTTTTGTTTGCACGCGTTGCAGATTTTGAAACCATAGCTACGCCAACTTCACCATGGGCAGCTCCAGGCGATAGTGTAAAAATCACTACCGCACATGCATTCCCAGAGGGTGGAGGATTCTTTTCTCTCCAATGTAAAGCGAAAAGTATTGATCCTACTGGCGATGCTCAAGGCGAAGCCGGCGGACAGGTACCTACATTCAAATACAAATGCATTGTGAAGGGTGATAGCCCGGAGATCCTGGAATGGGTGCTACAAGCATTGAATGAAGATTTCGTTGTATTATTCAATTCCCCAGAGTGCGGGAAAGACGAATACATACAAATAGGTGGCAAGTGTACGCCTGCAAATCTTAACAGCTTTGCTTTCCGTGGTGGAAACAAAGGTAACGGTGGCTTTAAAGAATATGAATTTGTGGTAGAGAGCTCTGACAAATTCTTTTACAACGGCACTGTTACCAAATTACCTGACGCGTAATTTTTCATGGGTGTTGATAGTTAGTAGTAATTACATGGCGCCGCAAGCGCCATGTTTTGTAAACAATAAAACGTAAATCACTATGGCAAAACAATTGTCATCAGAAGTAAGTCCTCCATTTGAATTTACAAATCCAGAGGTTGCTGAAAAGTACATTCCCGTTGGGGTTAAAAAAGATTTTCAGGCGCGTGTGCCACAGAAAAAATGGTATGGAAAATTCAGCTCCATTACGCCTGATGTAGCAGAACAATTAATGAAAGAAAATTATAACAGGTTAAAGTTGAAGTAACTGTTCCTGTCCTTTTTTCTACTGCCATGTAACACAAATTTTGTAGCATGGCAGTAGACTATTCTTCAGCAAATAATAAAATGGAATCCTGGAGTGACACCACCCGGGATTTACTTGTTGCAGAGTTGCTCAAGCTGGGAATAAAACACCGCTTTAATAGTCAAAGCCCCAGGGCGGCAGTACAATCTCTTTCTGATAGGCTCTACCAGCGTAACGGCATTGTAAATCGCATCTCTTTCAAATTCCCTCGTCATTTGATTTTTGTGCATAAAGGTGTTGGCCGCGGCACTCCTATTTCAAGAGTTGGCCAGACCGGCAGACAGCCAAAGGAATGGTTCAATCCCGTTATAGATCACCGCATAGAACAACTCGCAGACATTGTTGCCGAAGATATCGGCAGCGCAATTCTTAACAGCCTTACAATTCGATAGTATGAGTCAAGTAGTAAACAGGCAACTCAACATTATTATTGATGATAGCCGTGCAGCCAGCACTGCAGATCGATTGAATGCAAAAATTCAGGCCCTGCAAAAATCCATTGAAAAAGGAAATGCTGCAGGGAAGGATATGGCTAAAGCGATCACGCAGCTTGGAGATACACAAAGGCAATTGGATCAGCTTAATGATGTGGTTGCGGGAAGGATACGGCCATCTTTTTCTATGGTGAGAAGAGAAGTTGATGCTTTGCGTACTGAATTGGAAGGCATGTCTCAGGACGCTCCAGAATTCGCTGCCAGGTTTCAGCGATTTCAAACTGTATCGGCAGAGTTTGAAAGAATGAGAATCAGCATTAATGGCGCAGGGCAATCATTCAGAGGCCTACTTGATGATTTCAAAGGAACGGCTGCTGGTGTAGCAGTGGGAAATTTTATTCAGCAAGGGATTTCAGCAATTGGTAATAGTGTAAAAAATGCAATTGGAAACAATGCGAAATTGAGTGACGAGTTGGCTGATCTCCAACGTGTTACCGGTTTAACGGCTGATGAAGTAGCGAACTTAAATGATCAACTTCAAAAACTCGATACAAGAACTAGCAATAGTGAGCTTCGAGGCATCGCTGTAATTGGGGGAAAACTTGGTGTTGCAAAGCAGGATCTGCTTGGTTTTGTCGATGCGACAAACCAACTTACAACAGCGCTTGGAGATGAGTTGGGGAATGCAGATCAGGTAACAACAGAGCTTGGTAAAATCATCAATGTATATGATAAAGGCGCAAAGGTTACAGGCGATAGAATGCTTGAAATTGGTAATGCAATTGTTGGACTTGCAAATAGCGGCGTAGCCACTGGCGGATTCCTGGTTGACTTTACAAAGCGATTGGCAGGTGTTGCAAGTACTGCAAATGTTACGCTTGAAAGCTCGCTTGGTTTGGCAGCAGGATTCGAAGAGCTCGGCCAAACATCGGAAGTGTCTGCAACAGCAGTATCCCAATTGATAACGAAGATCGCACAGGACGTACCAAAGTATGCAAAGCTTGCTGGAAAAGAGGTAAAGGAGTTCTATAATACTTTGAACAATACGCCAACGGAAGCATTGCTCCAGTTGGCGGAAGGTCTTACAAAAAATAAAAATGGCTTCAGCGAAATTGCTGGAGCATTCAAGGATGCAGATGCAGGGGGCGCAAGGGTTATCTCAACATTGGGAGTTTTAGGGCAAAAAGCAGATTTCTTTAGGGGGAAAATTAAAGCTGCAGGGGATCAGTTAAAAGAGACTAGCCAGATAACTGATGCTTATAGGTTAAAGAATGAAACGTTTGGTGCCAACCTCGAAAAGATCGGGAAAAATATTTCATCATGGTTTACCGGAACTACTCTGGCCAAAGGATTAAATGCAGTTGCGAAAGCTTTCAGCGATTTAACAGCTGCATCAAAATCTTCGAGCGATGCTTTTGACGATCGAAAATCTGAATTCAAAAAACTTGAATCACAAATAGAGCCATTGCTGTCAAAGTATGAAGAGTTAAACAACAAATCAAACAGATCTGTAACCGAGCAAACAGAACTAAAAAAGATCATTGGCGAGATAGGAAATATACTTCCCTCCGCTGTTACTCAGTTCGATAAATATGGGAATGCTATTGCAATCAGCTCTCAAAAAATACATGATTTCATTGAGCGGCAAAGACGTTTAATTGAATTCGATAATCAAAAGGAGATTGATAAAAGAGAGGCACAATTATCGGAAGCAATAAAACTACAAGACTCTATAGAAAAAGCTTTGAACAGAAGAAACGCAAAAGGTAATATTATTATTGATGAGACCATGCAAAGCGGCGGTTCTACTGGATTCGGTGGCGGACAAACCTTAACGCGAGAGGCGACAGATGCAGAAATAAACAAGATCCGTGATCAGGCTGCGCAAATTGCAATTACAATATCAACTCTTCAGGATAAAATTAAAACCTTAAAGGGCATTCCTCTTATCGAAGTAGACCCGGATGAACAGAAAAAGCTTGACGATGCACAGAAAAAGGCGGAGGAATTGATAAAAAAGCAGCAGCTCACAGAAGAACAGCTGAAAAAATTACTACATGAAAGGAAAGAACTGCAAGACGAATTAACCAAAATTGACCGTGGACTTCAACTCGATGACCTCACGAATTTTATGAAGAAGATTGGAGAGATAAATTTCAAGTTCGATGACTTGGTTAAAAAGGCCAAAGGATATAAGCCATTGATATCACAGGCTAATGACTTACGTTCAAGGGAAATTGAAAATGCAACTACAGACTTCTTACAAAAAGGCTTTAATAAAATAAAGATACCAGACCTCATTGATCTAGACTCTGTTGATGAGTCCCTTAATGCCATCGGCACCCGTTTAAAATCAGCTTCTGATAAGATCATGAAGCAAACGCAGGATCAGCAAATGATCGATGGGATTAAAGCGCAGGATGCATACAATGAAAAGATTTATGGCTTGCAGCTGCAGGCATTGACAAGTAGTGGCAAAAAGCAACTGGAAGCCAAAAAAGCTCTGCTCGAGGAGGAAAGAAAAGTTGCTATCGAGGCAAGCAGAAAAGGCTCAAACGAAATTGATTTAATCAATGCTGAATTTGATCAAAAGCAAGAGGATCTCGATCGCCAGCATTTGACAGAAAGACTTCAACTTGTAATTAACTATGCAAGTCAAGTAGCGAATATCTATTCACAGATATCTCAAAATCAAATTACCCAACTTGAAAACCAGTTATCCAACGAACAATCAATCAATGAACAAAGGAAAAGCAGCTATCAGAAGCAGCTTGACCAAAAACTCATAAGTCAAAAGCAATACGATCAAAAGGTATTAGCTGCCGACCAGGCTTTCAAAACGAAGCAAGCAGAGATAAAACGTAAGGAGTTTGAAAAGAACCAGGAGGCAGCCGAGATTCAAGCGATTATTTCAGGTGCACAAGCTGCTGTCAATGCACTTGCAACGCCTGGTGTTCCTTATCCTGTTGCGTTGGCATTTGCACTTGCTGCAGGAGTTTTTGCAGCAGCACAGATAGGAATAATCGAGAATCAGGACCCGCCAAGTTTTGGGAAAGGTACCGGCTCTTTGTTACAAGGGCCTAGCCACCAAAGTAAACACAAAGGAATGCCTGTAAAAAACCCAGAAACAAATCAGACGGTTGCATATGTGGAAGGAGGAGAGGGCATAATAAACAAACATACGATGGCTGACAAAAATCGCTACAGTGTTAGCGGAACCCCTTCCCAGATTGCCAGTGCGTTGAATTCCTACCATGGCGGCGTGAACTGGGAAAGCGGCGCAACGTTGCAACCAAAATGGCTTAGCACGTCCCCTTTGCAAATAAATATTCCTCGGGTTACCGGAAGCATGCAAAAAGTTGGATGGTATGCTTCAGGTGGGGTGTTTGCCGCCAGCACGCAAAATGCCCAGGTATCAGCTGCCAGTAATCAAAACAATCAGATGATAGAGCAAAACACGTCTGTGATGTTAATGCTCTACAATCGTCTTAATGAGCCCATTATTGCCAACGTTGTTTATGGCCAATATGAGGCCAAGGCAACCAGAATAAACGAGATCCGAAATAATGGAATGATATCATGAACATTGAAAAAGTAAATACCGAATTTGTAAAGCTTTTAAACACTGATAAAGCTGCTCGAAGAAAACGCCGCGGAATTGGCATGGATTACCGAGCCGCGGCAAGCTTTCGATACAAGCTTCGCAATAATATTTTCGTGAGCCTGGAATTAAAATTGAAGTGGCTGCAAAAGGCTGGTGTATTTGTTCAAAGTACAGACAATTACTCCAAGGGAGATCTCGTTTCATTACTCAATTATTACATAAATAAAGCAACAGAAAGCTCGAAGGAAATTGGAGTGGAATATGTCGTTGAAAAGTGGATGCAGCTTAAACGATAATGAGAATCAAAAATAATTGCTATTTTGACTTATAAATTATTACAGGCTTTAATAGCATAATATGGCCACCAGAAACCGTAACATTCACGTTCAAATGCCACGATCCCAAAACCAACCGCCAAACGATAACAGTAAGCTGGAAATCGGTACAAAGTGGGCTACAATTTTTGCTTCACTTGCTACTGTTGGGACCTTAATCTTTTCTACTTGTCAATTCAATAAGCAATTCGCTCAAGTCAATAGTCAGATTGAACAGGCGAAAACCGACAGAGCTGAGGATAAAAAGCAAAAAATATTATCCGATTCGTCGCAAGATATAAAAGACAGTTTGAGTCTTAATGCTATTACTTATCAAGGCAAGGTCGCCAAGTCACAATATGTCCTGCAAAAAAAACTACTTGACCTACAAGTCGTACTGGATAAAGGAAATATTATATCGACAGAAAAAACAATAGATAGAACTTTTGATGATTTTAAAGGATTCAAGAAACCAATCGTAACAACGTTTTATAAGAATATTGGAAAAAGAAATGCGTTCAACTTCAAAATAACAGAATACGCTGTGACGAGTAATTTTGAATATGTGTCTTCAAATATTGGGAGTTTTCATTCTTCAGACGTTATCCCTCCAGAGGGATCAGGTTCATTTCAACACACATTTGTATTATCTGCTTCCGGTGTAAAAAATTTCTACACTGTTGACATTTTTGAGTTTAAAGACGAAGTCATTGATACCCTTCTTAAGAATAAGTTTTACTTTCATTATTATGGATTTAACAACGAATACGAATTCAGGAGTTGTAATATTGAAGAAGTTCACAAAATAGATTCTGTTTTAAAAGCCAATAACAAATTCCATTAAACATTACTGTCCTTTCTCTCCCCTACTAATTACAGCAATTTAGCTGCATGGTCGGCGATGAATACATCACTCTTTCAGAAGTTCTCGAGTACATAGATAGTGGTCGCGTGTTCAACATGGTTCACGTTACGGCGGATATCAATCGTGGTACCGGTGGCCAAGTCAAAGAAAGAAACGGTTGGAAGAAATGTTTGCTCGAAAGTACTCCCGATGTGATTCTCAAAAAAAACAGCATCAACAAAAACAAAGAGGATCGGGAGCTACGAACCAGCAAAAAGAAGATGATCATCAATCCTGCAACCATGGAAATAAGGCCGGTACATATCCGGCTCATTTGCAAATTCAACGGTAAAAGGGTGGTATGAGTACAGTTAAAAACGGTATTGGTTTTGGCAACAGCAAGAGCGTAGCTTTTCTTGATTTGAGCGGATATCCGAATAAATCTGCTAAAGCCGCTTCCCCAACCGAAAGCACATCTGCGCCGAAAGCGGAAAAGCTTTCCAAGGATGATTTGACCGGCACGCCGTGGGCACCATGGGGCCAAGACAATCTTTTACCACATCATATGACCTGCGACATTGAAGAATGTGGTGTGCTTAATGCCGGCATTGATGGCAAAGCTCGTTTCGGTTTAGGATATGGCCCTAAGCCATTTTTCGTTAAAGGATGGGAAGCAGACAAAGGTGAAATTCTTGAACCTTGCCTGGATCCGGAAGTGTTGGATTGGGCGGAAGAGAACGACCTAATGGATAGTTCGCTCGGATGGTTCAAGGATAGCATAGGCATGGGCAATGATGTTGCAAGATTTAAGTTTTCAAATAATGGAGAAAAGCTCGGACTTTGCTGGCGCCATGACGTAACTGAGATGCGTCTTGAAAAGCAGGATAAGTCAGGCCTGATAAAAAACGCCTATTTCTGCGCCGAATGGGAAAATATTGCAGCGTATGATCCGCAAGACGACCGGATTATAAAGATCGAAATGCTACCGCGCATTGGCCCTGCAGCGCACCTGACACAACTTAATGCCGATGAGCGAAAAGGCAGAGAGTTCGCGCTTGCTGGGAGAATACCTTCATGGGGAAGACATTACTACAGCATGGCACTTTGGTACTCCGCAAAAATGTGGGTTGATATCGCCAAAGGCGTTCCGGAAATGAAGGCTGCGATGTTTAACAATAACATTCGCTTAAAATATGTCGTAACGATTTATGACGGGTACTGGGAATTAGCATTCGGTAAGGCCGACTGGAACAAATATACAGCTGCGGAAAAAGAGCAAAAGAGAAACGAGGTGTATGATAGCATTGACGAATATCTTACCGGTGGTAAGAACGCTTATAAGAGCATCTTCGTTCCTGGGAATTGGGATCCTATTTCCAAAACAGCGACGCCTCTCATTGAAATCAAGCCAATCGAAGATTCAACCAAACAGGGGGAACTATTGCCTGATTCTGCAGCAGCCAATTCAGAAATCCTTTTTGCATTAATGATGAACCCTGCGCTGATGGGTGCGGATATGCCTGGCGGGCCTTATAGCGGTGGCGCTGGCAGCGGAAGTAATATTCGCGAAGCAGCTCTGGTGCAAGTAATGATTCAGGAACTTGAGCGTCAAAAAATTTCCAGATACCTAAACATCGTTAAAAAAGTTAATGGTTGGGATGAAAAGATCGTTTGGCGATTTCCTGGCCTTGTACTAACCACGCTTGATAAAGGCAAAAGCACTGAAACAAAAACGAACTAACCATGGCATTGATCAAAACAATTGATGAGATTAAAGCGGTTTTGAAGATCAGTAACCTGGATGATAATACCTCTATCCCGGATGTAGAAAGTGCGGAGGAAACTTATTTCATTCCGCTACTCGGAAATGAATTGTATGAACAAATTCAAGCTGCCTATGATGGAAATTCATTGAATCCGGACCAAACGAAGCTTCTTAGTAAAATACAAAAACCATTAGCTGCTATCGCCTTTTACGATGAGCTGGCAATCATTCACGGAAAGATTACGGAAGCAGGGGTACGACGCACAACAACAGATAGCATGCCTGCAGCATATCGATGGGAGTTTGAAAGCGTGAAAGATTATTTGAGCAACAGGTATTACCAGGGCATCGAAAGCATGTTGAAATTCCTGGAAAGCAATAAAGATAAATTCCCAGTATGGGTAGATGGCAGCGGATATAAAAGACGGACCAGGTACTTGCTTAAGGACCCGATTGAGTATTCTGATAATTACATGCTTCAACACCCTTATCAAACGTATAATTCATTACTCGGCGTGATGGGTGATGTTGAATCGATCTATATCAACCCTTCTATTGGTAAAGCTTTTTTTGATAGCCTGAAGGCTCTAGTCACGCCTTCAGATGATGAGAAGTTCGTTATCGAAAAATTGAAAAAAAGCATCGCTCATTTTTGCATTAAGCACGCAGTTGAAAAATTACCCGTGGAAATCAGCGACGCTGGTTTTACAGTTAAAAATGGAACTGTGGATTCTAAGGATGCTGGCAAGGATCCTGCGAACGGTGACCAACTGAATCTATTGATGCAGGCTTGCGACAGAGATGGAAACACCTATCTCACAGCAGCTATCGATTACCTTAACGCTACCGCTTCGGAGAGTGCATTCACTATCTTTTTCGAGAGTGATTTCTACGTGGCACCATCGCCCCCGTCACAACCCAAACCAGATCCTAACGCTGGTAAAAAAATATTCAGATTCTAAATGAACGTCATTTTATATAAAGGCAAATTGATTGATATCCCTGATCACTGGAATGAGTTGTCTGGGAAACAACTCATTGCCATTATGAAAATATTGTACGGCAACAAGGATGTTTCAAAAGGAAGAATTTCGTTGTTTAAAATAATAAGCGGATTTACCTGGTTTAAAATATTCAAGATGACAGGATATTTCAGATTCCTGCACCTTGACCAATGGATAAATGCTCCATTGATTCCTGGACCCTTTAAAAAATATCTTGATCGTACAGAACGATTCATGCATGCGGTAGACAGCTGCACCGCATTTATAATGGAAACGGCGGACCTGACGGTTAATCTTCTTCCTGTAGTAAAAACATTCCATGGACCGAATGATGATCTGGCCAATGTAAAAGCAGCAGAGTTTTTCTGTAGTGAGTTCTATTTTACGCAATGGAGAGAAACCAATCAAATCTCCTTCCTGAATTACCTGGTTGCTACCTTGTATCGTCCATCGAAAAGAAACTATGACAGGAAAGGTAATCCAGATGGCGATATCAGGATCGCGTTTAATCCTAACCTGACTGCAACCTATCTACCCAAAATTGAGACTTGGCCACCTGAAATCAAGCAGGCGATCGCGTTATTCTATCAAGGCGCCAGGGAGAAAAAAATAGCTAACAATCCGCGTGTATTTGAAAAGTCAGACGGAGAAGGCACTACTCTTTATGGGCTCTGGAGCGTAATGCGCATGATATCGAAGGGAGGCCACTTTGGTGACTTTGATAAAGTGCAGGATTTGCATGTAGATACTTTGCTCATGGAACTTAATGAGGTAATTGCGGAGGCTGACAGGATGGAAGCTGAAATGGATAAAATAAAACATTCACATGGCTAACTTAATAGGCGATCACGAGGCATATCTTCAGGAGATCTGTTCTAAAAACAAACTCTTATCAGAAGGCAAATCCGATAAAAAGGTTTTTTATGCTTTTGGCGAAGATGAAGCTATTAGCAGCACTGACAAAGCAATCTCCCCATATGTAAAGCATGTGATGTTTGCCGGCGTTGGCAAGCAAGAAAGTTTATGGCTTTATACAAGCTTTATCCAGGTACTGGTGAATGTCAAAACCACTGGTACGTCTAATGGCATTCAAAAAGCAATCGCTGATGCGAGAAATCTTGCACACAAAATAATCACTCAACTGGACGCCAGAATTCAGAAAGATTTTGATGAAGGCGACAGGTGTTTCTACATGAACAAACTTTTGGATCCGCAGATTCAGCCAATTGGGCCAGAAGATCAAACAGCATACGGGTGGGAATACACGATATCATTCAGTACAGATCGTGATGAATATAACGAATCAGATTGGTTGACTTAATAATTTACAAATGGCAATCATCATAACAGAAAGACCGAATTTTATAAACTTCAGCAAAAATCCTATCAGGTATCAATTAACCACAGATATTGATCCTGCAACTCCGGGATTAAGTGTTGAAGTACAACTATTCTTCAAACTGATCAATGATTCCGATTATAAATTGGTCATTCAGTTTCCATGCGCTGTAGATGCTGTAGGAAATGTTCAACTTGATTTGAAAAAATTACTTGACAGTCAACTCTCCTATTTGCTTCCTTTGATTGATAATTCAATCACGCTCGCTGCGAGCCAATCAGGATCTTTTTATATTGCTTTCCGGGAATTGACAGATAGTAATCCTCCATGGATTACTGATGGGTTTACGTACTTTATATTGAAAGGAGGACTTCCGTATGAGAAGTGGCAAAAGAATAATTTCTTTGATAACTATGCAGGCAAATATTGGTTAACCTGGCAACCACAATCGATTGAACTTGCCGCCTGGCAAAATGCCTGGGTAACCTATATGCACTATGATGCTGAACCGGAAAATAGCCAGCTGTCAATAAAAGTGAAAGTTTTCTATTCTGATGTAACTACGGATGAGAGCATTATCATGGTTGCACCGATCAATTCAACGAACTTTCAATACTCGATATATCACATTCCGATAGGACTGCAACAGCTGGCCATTGATCAACTGGCAGGTGATAAGCAGGTACGTTATTATCAGATAAGCGTTTTTGTCAATGATGTTTCTCAAAGCGTCACCTACCAAGTATATGTTGACTATAACCAGGACTATCAAAAATTGCAATTCAATTTCTTCAACAGCCTTGGCGGATTTGATTCTGTTAGAATATTAGGTGAAATAGAGAAGGATCCGGAATATGCGCGTGATCAGTCAGAATCTTTCATAGGAGGCAATTATTATGGCTCAAGTAACCTTCCAGCGCAGCAAACAAACGTGCAAATAATTGAGCAAATGAATTACAAAGGGATGGTAGGATATGTGAGCAATGAAAAAAATCATGACAGGTTGCGGGAGCTGCTTTTGAGTAAAGGAATTTATAAAATCAACAACAGGCGGTTTGTTCCTATTATCGTAACAACAAAAAGCGCAGCATTTGGAAACCCCAAAGCCCCTCAACGCGAATTGCAAATTGAATGGAGTTACGCATACACCAATGAAAATTATGCGCCGGAGTGGATAGACATACCTGTAACCGAAAGCACCGCAGTTTGCGATACTGTGGTTAGCAATATCATAACATCTCAGGTCGGCCAGATAATGAACATTACGTTCGATTCTGCTGGCCCTGGTACCCAATGGAAGATTATTATTGATGGAACATCTAGCTATATTGTGAGCGCAAAATCCGCCAGCATTTCCGGACTTGCTGCAGGCCCGCATACCGGGGCCATTGTTGCGGTGAGTAGTAATGGTGTAATGTGTGACGGGATACCCTTTGAATTCACGAAAACTGCAGTTCCTCCACCATCTCTAATAAAATTATCCGATTACAGACCAATATTCTCCATTTTCAGAACGCTCGAATTTCAAGTAGGACCTAATGTTTCAGCTGGTAACAGATTTAGTATTACAATATTCGGGCATGCTGTAATTGTGACCGCAACAAGTACCGACACGCCAGTTTCTATCGCAAATAAACTCAAGGATGCTATCAATGAAACGACAACGAGCGAATGGAATGAGTTTGGGTTAGCACCGAGCGAACTGATGATCGGATATCCACCGGTAGCAGGAACAACCGGAGATAAAATTTCGTTTTCGTTATATCACACTTACACAGCATCAGGAGCAGCATATGACTTTTAATTGAATTTTATGATTGGGATAAGAAAAAACAACGAATATTTTGACCTTTCGCCAGGCACTCAACTTCAACGTGAGCGTAACAGTCCGTTTTTCATCGTACAGGATTCTTCCGGGAATGATGGGATTCCAGGAGAAATAAGTTATCCAATTGAATTACCACTCAGCGATAAAAACTTAAGGCTTACTGGTTATCCTGATCAATTGCCCGCGATAAAAGTCGCACAATACGATGTAGTATTGGAAACCGATAACGTTGCTTTATCCGCCGCTAAACTTAACATCAAAAGCATCGATGGTCATCTTTCATACAACAACAATGGGACTATTGATGCAGAATTGTATTCGAATGCAAGTGAATTTTATAAACGCATTAAGGATAAGAAATTAGGAGACCTTACTTTTGGAGGGCCCCGCATTTTTCCGTGGGCTGGTTATGACTCATCCGCTCCCGGCTTTTGGAAACATGCAAATGATACCTGGAATTACAACAACTGTGATAACGGCGATTATGTCTTTGCACCCGTAATGAATGATGGCTGGCTTGCCGGAAATATCCATATCAACTGGCCATTCTTTACTGGCGGCCGGTATCAGTTAAGCCAGTACAATGCGTGTTATAGTCTGGTGCCACATCCCTATATTGTGCCTACTATTAAAGCAATCTTTGAAGAGCATGGATATACGGTGACCGGAAGTATTTTGAATGATCCAGATTTGAAACAAGCATATCTTGTTTCTTGTATGGCATGCTACTGGGCTGACGGTGTTATTGATGATTCTGATGATGAATCCATCATTGTGCATGCGACCCCTCTTCACCAGATAACGATCAATGTAGCAGAGCATTTGCCACGCATGACAATTGCGGAGTTTCTTGTCGAACTACAAAAAGGATTACCTATCGGATTTGAGATAGATGATTTAAAGCGTACTTGCGAAGTCACACTTATGACCGACAAAATTAATAAACCCTCTAAGTCGAAAAACTCTTTCGTAAACCCCAAATTTAAACTCACCTTCAAGGGGACGGACCTGAAGCCGATCGCTTTTAAAAGAAATACAGGAAACGACAGTTATAGCTTATCTAATCTTGATAAAAAAACTTATAACTACAAAGGCGAAAAGAACGAATACACTCATTTACCAATCGCAGATTCGACAATGGCCAATGACGCCTGGCTGATTACCTATGAAAATAAATTCTACATCTGCAGGCAGGATCCGGACACCGGAGACTTCAAATGGCTGAGAGATGAGGTTATCAGCAACATTTTGGATTATAACACTGATGATGAAACTGCGGAAGTCATTGAAACAGCAGTAACGCCCCTTGAGATGTGGTGGGGATTCGTCGGAACAGATGACGAGCCGCCAGCAGTGAAACTATTTTGGGCACCAATATGCAACCAGGAGGGTAATTGGAAAGGAAAGCAGGGAGATATTGTTGAATGGGGCCCTCGAATAATGTTTTATAGAGGGATTGTGGATCCGATTTTGAAACAGCCGGCTTCATCTAATAACCACATGAAGGCTTATTTCCCGTGGGATAATACTAATAGTGAATACGGATTAAAATTTGAAACAGCCGGGAACTGGTCGCTCAGCTATAAGATTTCAAGTATCGGAATGATTGATGTTTTGTTCAAAAACTGGATTAAAGTTTTGCAGCAAAATGAAATCATCAGTGGCATTTTGAACTTGAACATTGTTGACTATTTACAGTTGAGATGGCAGGATGTTTTACTCATAAACAACACACCATTCCTACTTAAAAAAATAACGGAACTGCTGCCGTACAAAGGCGCATTCCAATTTGATGCGGTTAGGATCTATTTGGATTCAGCCACCCCGATCCTGCACCCGGTGACATACAAGTTAACCATGACCTTCGCAAGAGCTGAAATTTATGGGGTGCCTGTTCCCGTGCGAGTTACAATGTCAGACGGATCCTATCATGATTTTGACAGCACAACACCATCAAAAACAATTGATATTTTGATGTCTGTTTCCATTTCTAAGTTGACTGTTCAGTATTGGACGGCCCCCGACTGGGCTTCAAAAGGGATTTCGGTGAAGGATGATACCAGGCATGATAAATACCAGCTTTATGCCGGCCCTCCTAACATCCTTGATCCGGCTACGTATACCAACAATTTTGACATTACCGTTGATTACAATGAAAACAGCTTTGATGGCATATTGTTAACCTTTGGAGACCTAACAGAAATCTAATGCCAGAAGAAAAGGAAATATTTGATCCAAAGAAGCTCGAATGGTTCGAATGCCTCGAAATACTTTTGATTGATTTTGAGCCTGCTGATCACCGTGATCAGGCTGACTTATTTTGGAGCACGCCAGAAATTAAGCGAACAATCGAAACCATGTTTGGCAGTGATTATGAGTTTAAAATCACCGACAACAATATTTACAAATGCATGCTCTTCTTGGATTACCATTATACAAGCAATGGCGGCTGCAATCTGGAATGGATGATTAAACGTAAAGGATAATACTGTCCTTTAGATTGGGCGGACAATTTTACAATTTGCCGCCATGGATGTTATCGAAGCCTGGCTACATGGCAAGAAAGATTATGCTACCGGTGTCCGTCTGTACATGCAACACGGCACCGATCCTGCATTCAAAAAGCTTTTCACTACAGAAGCTGAAACACCATTTAAAAAACAGAAGCTCTTCAAGCTATTACAGCAAATCTCCCAGGGCTCAAATTCAATCGAGGAAACCACACAAATTATTGGAGATGCGCAAAACCAAAGTAATCCAACAAAAAGCTGGAGAAAAGTAGATAATAAAGACTCTGTTGAATCGGCCCTTTGGGGAAAATACCGCCTTACTCATAAACAGCTGGATGACCTGCACAGCCAACTTTTACTTTTTAACAACGACGATGATCGCAAGGATGCAGCATTCAAAATTCTCCGGCTTGATGAAGAGCTGGATGAAATCATCGCTACACGAGACCATTACCGTAAAGAAGGAAAGCTCCCTCATACTGCAGCCACAGAAATAATTACAGACCCGTTCTTGATGGCCAATCGAATCAACGCCCTTAAACGATATGTCCGGAGGGAAAAACAGGCACTATCAAAAGATGGCAGCAATGTGAAGGCTGCAGCCAGGCTACAGCATTATATCGATGAACTGAATATCTATCTGAGAAAATTAAACCAACCAGAGTATGAGCTTGGAAAAACCGAGGACTAATGTTGAAGTGCTCATACGCCACCTGAGCAAAGGTGATATCATCCTTAACAGCGATCAGGAGCAGCTATTTATAAGGCTGACCCTCGCTGATCAGTGGCTCCGTTCCAGGAAGTATGATCGTGATACCATCATAACGATGCTAAGGCAAAGATTCAGTATCACTTCGTACAGAGCGAACCAGGATATCACGGATGCGCATAAAGTTTTTGGAGAAACCCGAAAACTGAATAAAAACTTTTTGCTTTCGCATCACATAGAAGAAATAGGTAGGCAAATCCAGATCGTATTAAACGAAAAACGCTATGAACTACTTCCCAAATTGAATGACAGTTTCACTTATGCTATCAATAGCATTCCGAGAGAAATTGAAGAAAACCAATCATCCCCTGCGAAGATTGTGTATGTATTCAATGGCACCCCTATCATGGAGAAAAAAGACCTAAACAAAGTATTGCAGGATGCAGACAATCTATTAAAAGGCCTTACGCATGGAGAGTATATTGACTACGAAGAACTCAGGAGACCAGGAAAAGAAAATAATACAAGTGCAGCTGAACGCACCACAGATGAAGGTGCAGATGATATCAGCTAAAGAAACTTATCTTCTTTGGGGACGTGGCACTGGTAAGACCACTGGTGCTATATCGCCGCGCATGGCTCATGTCGCGGAAGCAATGCCAGGGCATTTATCGTGCATTCTTGGTCTGAACTATAAACACCTCGAAACGAACGTAATCCCAAAACTGAAACTTGGCTTACAAAAATGCGGATATGTTGATGGGGTTGATTACGTTACCGGCACGCCGCCAAAAAGCTGGCCCAAATGTCTCTACCCAATAGATAAATGGGAAAGAGCAATGACATGGAGAAACGGAACTACGTTCCAAGAGATCAGCGTCGCTCAACCTGGATCTGCAAATGCATTCGACTTTCAAAGCCTTTTCTGCGATGAGTTTAAATTCTTTGACCAGAAAAAAGTAGAGGGTGAAATCTATCCCACTCTAAGAGGATTTAAGGATAAATTCGAACACCTTCCGGAATACCTTAGTAAGTTCCTGGCAACAGATAAATATGCCGACTATATCAAAATAAAGTGGATCCTCGACAAGCGTAAGCTTGTTGATGATAAAAAGGTAGAAGTCATTTATCAATTGCAGCTTCATAAAATAGAATTGGAGCAATACCTACAGACCGCAACCCAACAGGAAAGCAGAAAGATAAATGCAGTTCTTAAACAGATAGACGCAAGGCTAGGGTTGTTACGTCAAACACTCGTATTTGTAAGCGAGTCATCTGCATATGATAACATTGAAAACCTTGGTGACGCATGGTGGGAAGAGCAGAAAAAGAAAGGGGAATATGAATTTAAGGTGGCTGTAAAAAATGAGGACCCAACTCAATCATCCGATGGTTACTATCCTGCTTTAAAAACCAAGCATGAATACATAGAGGTATATCCTGGATGTGACTATGACAAGCGCCTGTCTTTCATTATAGCGATGGACTACCAGCACTCTGTAGCGCCATTATGCGCAGTACAGATCAGTAAGCTGCCGTGGAATGATATGCCTACACTCAACTTCATTAACGAGTTTCATAGCCTGTTCCCGAAAGGAATTGAAGATACCATTGACGCCTTCTGTAATTACTATCAGTATCATGAGAATAAAACGGTGAGCTATGTCTTTGACAATACTGCCATTGGCAAGAGAGCAGCAGCCAGGCGATTAAAGGATATCGTTATAGAACGCTTTATGCATAACGGGTGGTCAGTTATTGAAGTGTACACGGGCCAGATGCAGGACCATTACGAACGCTTTGAATCAATAAAGAAACGAATGGCAGAAGAGCATCCTTCAGAGTATTTTCCGATTCGATTCAACAACAAGCGAATTTATTAACTACTCATATCGATGCGTGCTGCAGGAACAATAATCGTAAAAGGAAAGACCGAGAAAGATAAGCGATATGAAAACACTAATCGATATCCATCTCTGGACCAAAGCGAGACGACACACTTCAGCGAAGTATTTGATCAGATAGATTATGCGGTCAATGAATTGAAGTTAATTATCGGCAACGATGAGGCGGACAAAGTTTCGATGGCCGTTAGATAAAATAATAGAGTTGAAAATCAATTATATATACTGGAGTTAGCCTACCATATATCCTTTTTTCACCCTTCTGTCCAACCAAGGGCCTGACAGGGCTTGCCGTCAAATCAAGCGAACGATAACGGATAAAAAATGTTTTTTGGCATTTTTTGTCCACCTAACAAGAGTTTACGAAGCTTTTTGTCCATTCAACAGCTGATTGATAAGCCTTTCAAAAAACAATCCAAATCGTTGACACCAGCACTTTACAATCAGTTAATTATTTTATTTTCAATCACTTATAAGAGATTGTTTTAATAAAAAAGCCCGCACAGGCGGGCTTCTTATTTCATTTGTTCTTCAATTCGTTTTATGAGTTTATTCTGAACGGAAATAAGCTCATCTTTATCGCGAAGCCTTTGCTCAAGATCCTCATTCATTTTCCTTAACTCTTCCATTGCCTTCTTTAACTTTTCCAGTTCAGTTAATTTTCTGCCTACACCAAATCGAGGTGCGCCAACGACCCGAACTCCTTGACTACCGCTTTTAGCGAACATTGGGCCTTTGTTAGACATCAAGAATTCATAGTTGGCGCCATATTGATCACGAAGAATTTCCACTGTTGATTCAAGTCTTGGCCGAGGGTAATTTACCTGGCCTTTAAGAAATCGATCTACCTGATGGGGTGTCTTATAACCGAGTTGTTCTGTAAAAGCGCTAAACACCAGTATTTGTCCATTTTCAATAAGGTGATTAATAAAATTTCTGAGTGCTATATCTGTTTCCGTCTCCGGTTTTGCAGGTTTTTGCTTTGTCATAAAAAAATATTTATCCATTTACTTGTCCATTTGAATTTTTGTCCATTATTTTGTCCAAGAACAAAAAAGTACAAAAAGGAACAATTAAGTACAAAATAGAACAAAATTGTTCAAATCCAAATAAAAAAAGTTTTTGTATGACTGTTGAACCCAAAATGAAGAGAAGGATTGATACTGCTGTTTCCAGACTTGGCCATGGGTATTTAAAGGCCCTTGCCCGCAAAGCCTTTGGTAAAGCCACTAAGGGAAACATTCGAAAAGTTAAATATTGGCGAACTGGCAAAATGAAAGATATCATGGAAGTCGAAAGAATTATATTAATAGCTAATCAAATTGCCATTGAAAATGAACCTCAAAAAACCTCTAGTAACAAGCAGTGAAAACCCTTTTTTATCCAAAAATTTGTCCATACGTGACCAAAGAGACCCAGTTATTGATGATTGCATTGCCCTGATCCAAAACACTATCAACCTACTGAATAGTTATATCAAACAAGAAAAAAATGTGGCAAAACGAAGGCGAATGAAGTTGATGATGCACAAAAAGATTTATCAAACCTTGAACTCAATCCTAATTCTCAATGATACAAAGCAGAGTCACCCTAATCGAGAATGAATATCGGTTCTACTCAGACCTGTTGCAAAAGCTTAAAGCGAAAGAGCAGGATCCGAAATTCATTCAAAATGTCGAAACCAAAATGGAACGGTTAATTTCTCTCCATGAGAAAGCTCTTCCTTTCAATCAACTCATTAAATCTCTAATTAACTAGCCATATGTCACAACATTCAATTTTTCTATCAAAAGAGGAATTAAGCAGTTGGCTCGAAAAGACTTATCACACAGTATCTCATACAGAGAATTCTCATTTCATTATAACCATCGAAGATCAAACCATTAAAGTGTTTGAGACCGATGCTGCAAACAATAGCGGTATTCTAAAATCATTTGATAAGCCGAAGTCATTGTTGCCGAATTCATTTTTCGATTCTTAATACTTAGGGTTTAGGGTTTAGGCCCTGTTATTCCTGACAGGGCATTTTTAAAAGACCTATCATCATGAATCCATTTTTATATCTGAAAATACTACTGATTAGTCTACTGTGGGGACGAGACGACTAACAGTATCTCTATAAAAGTGAAGGCACACTACTCAAAAAATGCAACAGCTCTTTTTTCTCAGAATATCGGGCCGGCCTGAATCACCGGCCACTTTTTCAACACAATATTAAAAGCTTATCTATGGACTTTTCCGTTTTACTTTCTCAAAGACTCTGGTTAAATATAGTAATAGCGTTAGCCATTATTCTTCTTGGTTATGGTTGGCATGCATATGTCGATGCTTGCAAAGCGAAGAGAAAGGCCAGAGATGAATATAATTCACTACCACGGTACAAGCCATTCTCAACTTATGAACAAAAAAATAAGAAATACGCATGGAACAGAAAACGATAACGGCGGTGCATACTATTATTGATCGGAAAAAAAATTACATCGCTGAGATATCTCCCGCAGCTGTAAAAACAATGTACAACGTAACGTACACAACTGATGTAAATAGCGCATTAGATTTCTTCAGTATTCCGAATGCAGAAAAGAATGTTAGGCATTTTGTGAATCATCACAGTCGCGCTTTTTTCATTGAGCAAGAATCTGTCTCAATCAAACCTTCAACATACATAAACGATTTAAAATGAAAACACTTTTTGACTTACGCGATGGCTCTCCTGTAATTCCAGTTACAGAACGAATTAAAACATTTGATGACGCTTGCCGCGCTTTAGGAATCGACAAGGTTCAAATCGGAATCGTTGGCCTGGACAAAGACTGCGAAAGCATTGAAGCCTATCTCAAACTGATAGTTATAGCCAGGGCTTTAAATGAAGGATGGGAACCAGACTGGAGTAATTCTTCAGAGGGTAAGTACATGCCATGGTTTGAACACAAATCCGGCTTCGGGCTGGCGTACGGCGACTACGATTTCTGGTTCTCGTGTGCGGGTGTCGGCTCCCGCCTTTGCTTTAAAAGCAAGGAGTTGGCAATCTATGCTGGAAAACAGTTCGCTGACATTTACAACGACTACTTAACTATCAAACAATAACTATGTACACGAACATCAAAACTTTTGATGATGCCTGCAAGGCATTAAGCTACTCAAACGTAGTTCCTTCATTTGAAAACGCTCCAGAGAAGCACCGCAAAGCCCTTATCGCTCACTACAAACTCATCATTGTAACAGAAGCAGCGAATGCAGGATGGCAGCCTGACTGGGCAGATAGCGATCAGTTGAAATACGAACTCTGGCCAGACGTAATCGCTGATAACTCTAAGCCCTCCGGCTTCGGGCTGGCGTACCACGACTACGATTTCTGGTTCTCGTTTACGTGTGTCGGCTCCCGCCTTTGCTTTAAAAGCAGAGATGTAGCAAAATATACTTTCGAACAGTTTAAGGACCTGTTTGAAGATTACATGCTCATTGGATAAACAACCTGGTTGTATACTGCATGGGCTGTGTGGTTGTGGTTCCAGCTTCAGGCTGGCGTACAACGACTACGATAACTGGAACTCGAATACGAATGTCAGCTCCCACCTATGCACTTTTTTTTGCAGTATAGACCTTGCCCCTTGGCAAAAAAAGACATTATTATAAAAACGCTTTGGTAACTCCGGCGAAGAAGCGTTTTAAAAAGCAAAGCAATGAAACGAATAAATAACCTATACGAAAAGATTTATAGCCTGGACAATCTTCTCTTGGCTGATGAAAAAGCTCAAAGAGGGAAGTCGAAAAAATACGGCGTTATACTTCACAATCGTGATAAGGAAGCACATTTAGTTGCTCTGCAGCATACTTTGGCATCAAAAACTTATAGAACATCAACTTATACAACGTTCAAAGTATATGAGCCAAAAGAAAGAGAAGTCTTCAGGTTGCCTTATTATCCTGACAGGATTACTCACCACGCGATAATGAATATCCTTGAACCAGTTTTCGTCAGCTGCTTTACATCCGATAGCTATAGTTGTATAAAAGGTAGAGGGATCCATGCGGTAGTAAAAAAATTGAAACTAAGCCTTAAGGATGTTAACGGCACGACCTATTGCCTGAAAATTGATATAAAAAAATTCTATCCGAGTATTAACCACGAAATCCTAAAGCAGCTGCTTAGAAAAAAAATTAAAGACACTGATCTATTGTGGCTTCTGGACGAAATAATTGATAGTGCCGCCGGTTTGCCGATCGGCAACTACCTGAGCCAATATCTTGCAAATTTTTACCTTACCTATTTTGATCACTGGTTGAAAGAATCCAAATCAGTTAAATACTATTTCCGGTATGCTGATGACATTGTCATTTTATCCAGTAACAAAATATATCTCCGAAACCTACTGACTGAAATTAAAAGCTACCTACATAGCAACCTTAACCTTGAAGTCAAAAAAAATTATCAAATTTTTCCAGTTTCCGCGAGAAGTATAGACTTCGTTGGATACCGATTTTATCACACGCACATTCTATTAAGGAAGTCAATCAAAAAAAGATTTGCAAAAAAACTAAAACGCAACCGCAATGAGCGCTCGATAGCTTCTTATTGGGGTTGGGCAAAACACTGCAACTCCAAAAACCTTCTTAAAAAACTGATGCCAGATGATAAATACATTCAAAGACTTCGGAATTAAATCAAACGTGAAAAGCTTCGAAGGCGATAAGATCAAAATCGACAGGATACTCAATAAACCTGTTGTGGTACATGCCTTTAAAATTGAACAATCAAAATATGACAAAGGCACAGGGAAATGTCTTTATATCCAACTGGCGGTTGACAACTCGAAACGAGTTCTGTTTACCGGTTCTTCGAATCTGATGGATATGATCCAGCAAGTGCCTACTGATAGATTCCCATTTCAAACAACCATTATTAAAGAAAACGAACGTTACGAATTCACTTAAAAAATATAAAATGAAAAAACAAGTCACTTATTCCCACCTGGCCGCAATTGAAAGAGATATCGTTAACCTACGAACCCATTCCCCTGCTTTAGAATTTATGCTAGCAGATAAATTCGATCGGTTCTACAGACTAAATGGTCAGCGCCTCAATATTCTTCACAATACGATGTCAAATATTCAAAAGAAATTCATCGAACACGATGAAAAGGGCCTTGCGGTTACCATTGACGGCCAAGATGGGAAAAAGGAATGGAAATTTCTGCCGAACATCACTGATTCGGATGGGCTGGTAATAATCGGGGGAAACACTCAGGAACAATACTACAAAGAAGCAAACTCATTCCTGGAACTATCGTTCACAATTGAAATATAGCTGCCATGGAGTATATCATCCTTTCACCGAAACAGAGTCTTGACAATCGCCCATGTTTTTGGCGCGACAATAATTCCGGGTACACATTTTATCCCTTTGCTGCTGGAATTTACTCACAGGAAGAGGTTGAATCCGACCCTGGTTATTACAACAATGGACATACTGCAATAGCGATTCCGTTAAGTGATGCTGCACTGCAGAAGATTGGGTTCAAATGCTCCGTTGATTGGAATGCTGCAAGCTTTTTTGTTAATGCATCCAAAAACTAGATAATGACTCAAGAGGTTCTAAGGATCGAATTCCACATCAGACGGATGGTTCTAAAAGCTTTAAATAAATTTAAAACAATGCATGAAGCATCCGTCGCTTTGGGGATCAACAAACGAACGCTTTACAATTATCAGAGACAATTTAATATCGAGTGGGATGAATCAGAAAAGCAATTTATTAACCGAAAAATGGATAGAAGAGAAAATCAAAAGAGAATTTCTCACAAAGCCGATAAAAAGACTGGCTCATGAGATCGGTAGAAGCCAGGTATTTGTCAGGACCCGGATGAAAAGATGGGGATTAGTTGTCCCCCAGCATATACTTGCCAATAGGAGGAAAGACTCCATGTTTAAGAAAGGGAATATCAGTCACAATAAAGGCAAAAAGCAGGATGAGTATATGTCGAAGGAAGGGATTGTCAGATGCTCGGGTACCAGGTTTAAAAAAGGGAATCTACCCCATAATACTAAACCATCTGACGGGGAAATAACTATTCGTACAGACACAAAATCGAAGCGTCAATACAAATACATTCGATTAGGTCTTAGTAATTGGTATCCATATCACCAATATCTATGGGAGGCACAGCACGGTAAAATATCGCCCGGATACTGTCTCTGGTTTAGGGATGGCAATTCGCTAAACTGCACGCTGGAAAACATGGAATTGATTTCGCGGAAGGAACAAATGACCAGGAATACAATCCAGCGTTATCCGGAAGAAGTAAAAACTGCAATCAGAAGGATTTCAAAACTCAAAAAACTCATTAGGGAAAATGAAAAATAAACTTACAGATCTGAACGATCACCTGTTTGCCCAGTTAGAACGACTGAGCGATGAAGAGCTGCAAGGTGAAGATCTTAATCTCGAAATTCAAAGAGCAAAATCAATTGCAGAAATCGCAACAAATATTGTTGGGGTAGCAAAGGTGCAAGTGGATGCCATGAAGCTGATTGGTAGAGGAGAAATCACTAAAAACGAGATATCATCCTTTATCACTCAAAAGCAAATCCAAGGCTAACCTATTTGTGCAATTGTAAATCATTTTGACTATGTCCCAACCAATGGAGAATTCACAGGAACAATCATATTTCGAGAAAAGAATGCAGTTGCTGGGCATTAGCGCGGCAGCTAATAGATTTAAAGTTTGGCAGTATAACAGCGAAAGCAAGACGAATGAGTTGCAAGAGGTTCCAATTTTTAGGGAATCGGAGCGTGGAATTGATATTATAGTTTGCACAATTGATCGAGAATTAATCACCTTCAGCAAAGAGGGTAGTCGTTGGAAAAACAAATTATACTGTTTAACCAGGCTTAAAGAACCAATTGTGGCAAAAGATGGGGGCACAATCAAATACCATATTCCGAAATCTCAGGGAACTTATCCCTTTTTCCCACCCACGCTTCTTGATAAGTACGACAACAAGACGCCCATTAAGACGTTATTCCTGGTTGAGGGCTATTTCAAAGCTTTTAAGGGTGCCATGCATGGGATTGATATAATTGGCTTATCGAGCATCACCCATATGAAAGAAAAAGAAAAGGGAACCCTTCATGCTGATATTCTGAAGCTAATGAAGGCCTGTAGTGTTGAGCAAATGGTCTGGTTAACAGACGGAGATTGCCTCGACATTACAGGGAAAGAACTGACAGATGGAGTCGATCTATATAAGCGTCCTGCAAACTTTTTTAGGAGCATAACCACATTTAAAGAATTGTTGGATGACTACGATGTCGAAAAATGGTTCGCTCACATTAATTCTGACGAACTTGTCACTCCTGTAGGAAGTAAGACAGATAACCCCATTACTCGTGATCATGTTAAAGGGTTGGATGATCTGCTTATTACCCTTCCGGAAGAGACGCAATCAATTGTTGATGACATTTACTCAGTTTCAAAGTCAGGCAATTATTTTAAAAAATTCAACATCACCCACAGTACATACCAGGTTAGGCAGTATTTCCATTTGGCCAGTGTAAATGATTTCTATTTGTTCCACGTTAATAGAAGGAAGGATCTAGCAAATATCGAATTTACTTTCGCCGGCACACGTTATAGATATAATGACCAGGCACAGGAGTGCGAGGTTAGAATACCAGGAGAAAGCAAATGCTATTTTAGGGTGGCTGATCAGTACTACAAGTTCATTGAAAAGATTAATCAGCATCATCAGATCGAAAAAAGTTTTCAACCGAGGCAAAAGACTACCATTACTGATGACCATGGTAAGAAAATTATCCAGCATATTCCGAAATACGAAGCCTTTGTAAATATTCCAGATCACGTGAACTTTCACCAAACACTCAATAACTGCTTCAACGTTTATAGCCCGTTTGAACACGTACCGGAAGAATCCGAGTGTAGTGAAGATGATTTCCCTACAATTATCAAATTCTTCAAACACATTTTCGGGGAGTCATTGGTTAAGATCACTAAAAAGAATAAAGAAGTAATTACGACTTCGTATTATCAGATGGGACTTGATTATGCGCAGCTTTTGTATAAATATCCTGTGCAACGTTTACCAATACTATGTCTTGTCAGTAAAGAGAACGAAACTGGTAAAAGCACTTTCGCTGATTTAATGAAGGCAATATTCACGAACAATGTTGCGATAGTTGGCAACAGCGATCTGGCCGATGATTTCAATAGCTTTTGGGCAACAAAGCTCCTCATCATTTGCGACGAGACCAAGATCGATAAGCAAGCAGTTATTGAACGGGTAAAGTCCTTGACGTTTGCGAAAAAGATCGCAATGAATAGCAAGGGAAAAGATAAAGTAGAGATCGACTTCTTTGGGAAGTTCATGTTCCTTACAAATAATGAAGAAAATTTCATTTACGCCAATGAAGAAGATCTTCGTTACTGGGTGATCAAAGTGCCCAAAATAAAAGAGAAAAGCCCCGATTTTCTCGATAATATGATTGAAGAAATACCTGCATTTCTAGCCTTCTTAAATCAAAGGAAAATGGTAACAGAGAGATCTACCAGGATGTGGTTTGATCCCTCCTTGTTAAAAACGGAAGCCCTCAAAAAAGTTATAGAAAACAGCAAGCCTACCGTGGAGAAGGAGCTTATTGAAAAAATACGGGAGATGTTCTTGGATTTCGGCGTGGATACTATTCAAATGAGCCGCAAGGATATTAAGGATGAATTTTTCCGAGGCGCAAAATGGGAAGATAATTATATAGAAAAGGTGCTAAAAGAAAACATGCGTCTTTCTCCCCTGCAGAAGTTCGAATACAACGGCAGAAAGTTTGAAAGCCTGGATTTAGCTATTGCAGCAGCGATTGAAGACAAGGTTTGCTTAAACGAGATTGAAGCTTTGCAACATGTTAAAACGGTAAATATTACTCGTAGATATGAATACTTCAGATGGGAGCATAAAGTAGAAGGCGGGAAAGTCAGTAAAGTTCAAACTATTGTGCAGTCAGTAGGCAGGCCATACATTTTCAGAAGAGAGCAATTTATTCCTTCTAATGTTACTTCTGAAGTTCCTGATGATATCAATTACATCGCTTCTGTTACAGAGAATTCCCATGTAAATGGGTCTGTTCCGGATGCACTAAAAAATGAATTACCGTTCTAAAATATACATCCATGATTATAAAATTAAACCACTTAGAAGATCACGAAATCGCTGAACAGTTCCGTGCTCTCATTCAAATGGTACAAACAATGAGACAGGCACAAATTGAGTGGCATGAGCATTTCGGATATGCGTTGAAAAAAAGAAAGGATGAATGGGAAAAAAAAGTTGATGCTTGTATTTCTTCTTTCGTCGATTCCAAACCGAACCCTATAGCCGAAGAAAAAAGTCAGAATGTAGTAGAAGAAGATCCTGATTTTTATGCCGGCGGGTTCGATTATTAAACATCATTTTTTTGAAAAAATTTGTCCAAAATTGTCCAGTTTTATTCACACCACAAATCATCAGCAAAACATGGGAACGCCCATCGTTCCTATGATTCCGGAGAGTGACCAATTCATTTTGGACATTCTTGCTACTATTTTTGTTGAAACTATTAATATCAAACTCAATGAAAAAAGCGATAGGATACGTAAGGATATCCACAAGAGACCAAAGCAATTTTAGCCTGGAAGGTCAGGAAGAATTCATTTCTCAGTATTGTTTAAAAAACAATCTTGAGTTAATCACCATCTTCAAAGATGATGGGGAAAGCGCTAAAAATTTTGACAGGCCGAATTGGAAAGCCCTGGAGAATTTTATCAAAAGAAACCATTCACAGGTCGACCAATTGGTAATTTGTAAGTACGATCGATTCAGCCGCAACCTTGGAGAAGCGCTGAAAAAAATAGAGTTGTTTGAAACTAAATACAAAATATTGATCGTTTCTGCGATGGAGCCAATCGGCTTGCATCCGCAAAACCCATACTATACTAAAATGCGCACTGACTTCATCAACAATGCGCAAACGGAATTACTGATCATAAGGGATCGTACGAAGTTCGGCATCCATCACGCATCTAAACAAGGCAGAGTCGTTAACAATGCGCCATTTGGTTATAAAAATGCACGAGATGAGAAAAATAAACCTATCATCCAGGTTGTTCCGGAAAAAGCAGAAGTAATTAAAACTCTATTCCGAAAATTTATCAACGGAGATAGTATTGCCCAGCTCAAAAAAGCGGCCCCACTGCTTGGATATAAAAGAACCGGCAAAAGCGCTATTACAAGAATGTTGTCTAACCCGGTATATGCTGGCATGGTGAAAGTGAATGCTTACTATGACGAACAGGAACAACTCGTAAAAGGGATACACGACGGGATCATTTCAGAAACTGATTGGTGGAAAGTGCAAACATTGCTTAAACCGGAAAAGCCAAGATCCAGGTATGTACTAAATGAGAATGTGCCATTACGTGGAATACTACTATGTCATTCCTGCGGAAAAGTTCTAACTGCAGGCAATAGTAAAGGCAAGAAATTATACTACTGGTATTATTGTTGCCTGACCTGCAAAAATGCAAACATCAGCGCTATCAAAATCCACGCTCAGCTGATTGAAATTTTACAGACGTTCTCTTTGCCTCAGTCATATATCGATTATCTGAAAAGAAAGGTGATCGATACACTTGAAGAAGAAGTAAAATCAGCAAAAAGCAAATATCAAAAATCAATTTCGGAGCTCGCCGATATAAATCTGAAGAAAGACAACCTGGAAGAGAAGTTTATAAGTGGAGATATCGACAAGGAAACATACGTTAAATGGAAACGGCGTTATGATTTGGATAGCGAGGAGCAACTTACAATTCAAAAGGAGACAAAGATCCCTATTGATAGACGCTGGACAATATTTGAAAATCTGATTGGGTATTTGACAGACCTCACAGCGCTTTATAACTTGGCTACACTCGATCAAAAACAGAGTATTTTAAGGTGGGTGTTCGATTCGCCACTATACCATTACGATGGGATGTATCGAACACTTTCTTTGAGAAGCTTGTTTGAGTCGAAAGCCGCGCTGCTAAAAGAAAAAAGACTCCTCATGATTGAGAAGTCTTCAGAAAATTTGTTCGAAATCGAACCTAGTACCGCGTACGGGAATCGAACCCGTCATTCATCCGTGAAAGGGATGCGTCTTAACCGATTGACCAACGCGGCGTTTCCGTTAAGGGAGTGCAAAGATAAGCCTGTGTTTCTTTCTACCAAAAAAATCTTCAAAAACTTTCAAATTATTTTTTCAATCATCTGTAAATAAATGTTTTCGGTTTCAAAATCGCATAATCACGGTTAGAAAAATTTCAAGCTCCAATCAAAAACATTGAAAGATCGATGATAAAAATCAGGTTCTGCCTAATAACAAAAAAATATCTCGCAAATAATTTTGCAGATTTGTAACTTCGCAACTCCCAACATTAAAATAACATTTGCGCTATTGCAAAAACACTAAAATGACATTTAAGTTATGAGCACAGTTAAAGTTGCCATCAATGGTTTCGGAAGAATAGGAAGATTGGTTTACCGTCAGATTTACAACATGCAAGGAATTGACGTGGTAGCTATCAATGATCTTACCAGCCCGAAAGTATTGGCACATTTATTAAAATACGACAGTGCGCAGGGAAGATTTGATGCTGATGTTAAAGCAACTGACGACTCAATCCTCGTTAACGGCGAAACTGTAAAAATATATGCACAAAAAGACCCGGCTCAAATTCCTTGGGGTCAGCATGATGTAGATGTTGTTATTGAAAGTACTGGTTTCTTTGCAGATAAAGATAAAGCCGCTTCTCACCTTAAAGCTGGTGCAAAAAGAGTAGTGATCTCTGCTCCTGCTACCGGTGACCTGAAAACTGTTGTTTTCAATGTTAACCACAGCATTCTTGATGGTAGCGAAACGATCATCTCTTGCGCTTCTTGTACTACAAACTGTCTTGCTCCAATGGCTAAAGCATTGAACGATGCTTTCACCATCGAAGTTGGTAGCATGACTACTATCCACGCTTACACTAACGACCAAAATACTTTGGACGCTCCTCACGCTAAAGGCGACCTTCGCCGTGCAAGAGCTGCAGCTGCCAACATCGTTCCTAACTCTACAGGTGCCGCTAAAGCTATCGGTCTTGTATTGCCTGAGTTGAAAGGTAAATTGGACGGTGGTGCACAGCGTGTTCCAACAATCACTGGTTCTGTTACAGAATTGACCGCTGTTCTTGCTAAGAAAACTACAGCAGAAGAAGTTAATGCTACAATGAAAGCTGCAAGCAACGAAAGCTTCGGTTATACAGAAGACGAGATCGTAAGCACTGATATCATCGGTATCCACTACGGCTCTTTGTTTGATGCAACTCAAACTAAAGTTGTTACTGTAGGCGACAAACAATTAGTAAAAGTTGTTAGCTGGTACGATAACGAAATGAGCTATGTATCTCAGCTTGTTCGTACAGTAAAACACTTCGCTGGTTTGATCAGCAAATAAATTTCTCAAAGCGGAACTCCACGGTTCCGCTTTTCTCTTTTGACCCCTAACGATTACTCTGCCAAGAGTCTAAACCTATGCAAATAAAAAACCTGGCTAACGTAAGCCTGGATCAGCTTTCGCATGAAGTTGATCAGGGCGGTCGCTTTGTATTATACCAATACTGCATTTCTGCACTTGTGATAACATTTAAGCGACGATCCGACATCTATTACATCCCTCCGGGGCAAAGCCGCTACACAAAGGGTCTGGGCTTCGCAGCAGTGTCTTTGCTGCTGGGCTGGTGGGGTTTACCATGGGGACCAATTTACACAGTAAGCACCCTGGCCACAAACTTTAAGGGTGGAAAAGATGTTACCATAGAAGCGATGTACATGCTACGTCACCAGGATGATAAAATGATAGACTACGACAATCCGGACGCCAACTGATTACTATGGCTGGCTACGGGCGGCATCAAAATTTATTGCAGAACGAACCTAACTTTACTTTATGTCACAATTCTCCGAACACAACTTTAAAGGCGAAAAAGCCTTGATCCGCGTTGATTTCAACGTTCCTTTGGACAAACAAACGCAGGCCATTACAGATGACACCCGCATGAGAGCGGCTGTTCCTACCATAAAAAAAATATTGAACGACGGCGGCAGCGTTATTTTAATGAGCCACCTCGGCCGCCCGAAAGACGGTCCTGAAGACAAATCTTCTCTTAAACATCTTGTGCAGCACCTGAGCGAATTGCTGGGTGGCACTACCGTTTTGTTTGCGAATGATTGCATTGGCGAACAAGCTTTTATGACTGCCAACATGTTGAGACCTGGCGAAGTTCTATTGCTGGAAAATCTTCGTTTTTACAAAGAAGAAGAAAAAGGTGATGAAAAATTTGCTGAGAAATTAAGCAAATTGGGAGATGTGTATGTGAACGACGCATTCGGTACAGCTCACCGCGCACACGCGTCAACTGCGGTTATTGCCAAGTTTTTCCCTAAAGACAAAAGAATGTTTGGCTTGTTGATGGAAGGAGAAGTTAGCAGCGCAGAACAAGTATTGCATAGCGCAAAAAAACCTTTCACTGCAATTATCGGCGGTGCAAAAGTTTCTGATAAAATATTGATCATCGAAAACTTATTGGAAAGAGCAACTGACATCATCATTGGTGGTGGTATGGCGTACACTTTCTTTAAAGCACAGGGTGGTAACATTGGCAATTCACTTTGCGAAGATGACAGACTTGACATGGCAAAAGATCTGCTTAAAAAAGCAGAAGCAAAAGGTGTTTGCATTCACCTGCCTTCAGATTCTGTGATCGCCGATAAGTTTGCAGCAGATGCAAATACATCTGCCGCTCCAAGCAACAATATTCCTGCAGGCTGGATGGGACTTGACATTGCAGAAAATGCATGCGCCCAGTTCTCCAACGTTATCAAAAATTCAAAAACCATTTTGTGGAACGGTCCAATGGGTGTTTTTGAAATGGAAAAATTCCAGCACGGCACTAAAGCTATTGCTACTGCTGTTGCTGAAGCGACGCAGAATGGAGCTTTCTCCCTTGTAGGCGGTGGTGATTCTGTGGCAGCAGTTAACCAATTTGGTTTTACTGATAAAGTGAGCTACGTATCTACCGGCGGCGGCGCTATGCTTGAGTATTTTGAAGGAAAAGAATTGCCGGGTATCGCAGCGGTGAAAGCTTAGTGAGTTGAAAATTGAGAGTTGAAAGTGGAGAGTTGAACTTTCTGCAAAAACTTTAAACATAAAAAGTAAAGCCATCTTTAGGGATGGCTTTACTTTTTATGTTTGGTTATTTGGATTCTTTCAACACCATATCAATAGTAATGGCGCTTGCAAGAATAGCCACCTTGCTAAAATCTTCCTTGTACTCTGGCACAATAGACACATGATACTTATCTGCTGTTGTGAAAATTTCTTTCATTGCTCCCGCCCACTTTTTATTAATACTTCCAATTGAATTGCCCGCAGCTCCTTCAATTGAAAAATTCCATGCTTTCCAATCTCCGGTTATCCTGGCTATAGTATTTTCTGCGCTGTCGGTTATTTGGAAACTTGGCTTAAAAAATTTGAATTTTTGTGACACTTTGCCCAAAAGATTTCCATTCGCATCTGATATTGAAATTTTAGACATCCAAAATGTCCAGCCACGTTCAATTTTCACCTGTACGTTGTCGTTCATGTCTTTAATATCCAACATAAATGGCATCATTTGCTTGTTTAAAATGAGGCGCAATGCCTTGTGAAAACCTGGAACATTTTGAACGATGTTCCCAATTTGAACGCCTTGGTCATTGTACAATTTGTAGGCATTTGAAAACTTGAAAAGTCCCACTTTTTCATCAATGAAATAATTGTCGGGGCTAAAAAACGATAGGGTTGAGTTTGTATTCATAGTAATGTAAGATTAATGATTAGGGGGCTATGTTGTTTTTCTGAGAGGGCAAAATAATCTAAAAAAGCCAAAAAGAAACCCGCAACTTTCGCTACGGGTTTGCTAATTGTTATAAGGATGCAAAAGAGACTATTGTTTTTCCTCGTCATCACTTTCTTCGCTTTGTGAATCGTCTTCATCATCGCTACTCTCATCGGCATTGCTATCGTCAGAGGTTTCTTCTGAGCCCTCGTCTGTAAAATCCGGCTCTTCCATGTCCGCGATTTCTTCATCTCCGGTTTCGCTGATTTCTATCTCTTCATTCAACACATCAGTGATTTCTTCTTCTGTATGATTTTGAGAAATATGGTTTTCTACCAATTCACCGTTTTCTGTTACTTCCAATGCAAGGTCTTCTTCAGTTTCAATTTCAGTTTCAATTTCAGGTTCAGTTTCAGTAAGGGTATCTACAATTACTTCATCTTCATTTTCCTCGCCCTCCTCACCTTGTGTTTGGCCGTTTACAATTGCAGTCGGCATCAGCTGGTCAGCCAATACTTCTTTGATCTTTGGAAGATCTTCCGGAGAATTCAGACCGAAGTAATCCATGAATGATTTAGAAGTCTGGTATAGCAAAGGTTTGCCAGGCAATGTTTCGCTACGGCCGCAAATGATGATCAATTCTTTTTCAAGTAACTTTTGAATGCTGTAATCTGTGCTTACACCACGAATGGATTCAATTTCCCCTTTTGTGATAGGTTGTTTGTACGCGATGATTGACAGCGTTTCCAAAGCCGCCGCGCTCAAGCGTTTCAGGAACTTATCGCCATTCAGCTGACCCACTGTTTTGTGGTAAGCTTTTTTGGTAAGAAACTGTAAACCGCCACCACTTTCACGAATTTCAAACGGATAGAACTCAGCATCGTATTTTTCTTTGATGCCTTCAATACAGCTTTCAATCTGGTCCAGCGTGATCTTGTCCTCCATAAAACCAAAAGCATTGTTGATCAGCTCGGTAATTTCCAAAGCAGTCAACGGCTTATCGCTCGCAAAGATCAACGCCTCTATATGTGGTATAATGTGTCCTATTTCCATGTGAAAAATTAAAAAGTCATTTTGTGTGCCAAATGCTTAATGCCTAACGCTCAACGCTGGTGGCCCGGCATTTAGCATTCTGCGTTTGGCGTTTGGCGTTTAGCTTTACTGCTGCAAGCTTCAAAAAAAAACGATAACATTGAAAGTTGTTTATTCACAATGTGAATAACAGCGGAAAACCAATGTGAGAATTTGAAGATTTGAAGATTTGAAAATGAGAGGTACTACTGCACATTGCTCTGCAAAGCTTATAGCCTTGCAAATTTATTTTATCGCCTCCAGCGATTATTTCGAAATCAAAAAAAGGGCCGCCTTATTTCGGCGACCCTTGTAATTTATTTCTTTTCACTCTCCGCTGGTTGAGGTCCAACAGCCAATGAAATATGTTCAACTCTCATTGCCAATTCTCACAGTTCTAATTCCTAATTCCTAACTCCTAACTCCTAATTCCTGATTACCCTGCCAGCGCCGCTGCACCACTCACGATCTCAGTAAGCTCGGTAGTGATAGCTGCCTGACGTGCACGGTTGTAGCTGATCTTCAGGTTGCGCAACAATTCGTTTGCGTTTTCACTCGCCTTATCCATAGCCGTCATACGTGCACCGTGCTCAGAAGCATGTGCATCCAGAACAGCTTTGAATAATTGTGTGTTCAAAATTTTAGGGATCAACTCAGCGATTAGTTCTTCTTTGCTAGGTTCGAAGATGAAGTCCGTCTTAAGATTTTTGTTGGAAACGGCTGGTTTTGCCAACGGCACGGGTAAGAAACGGCTCACTAAAAACGCCTGTGTTGCAGCGTTTCTAAACTCACTGTATACAATTTCAACTACATCAAATTTGTGATCTCTGTAAGCCTGAACCGCTGCTTCTGCGCAAGCCTGCACGTTTTCAAAAGTCAGGTTCAGGAAAATATCTTTATAAGTATCAGTTACCTTGTAGCTGTTTTTTGCAAAATGCTCAAAGCCTTTTTTACCGATTGACCAGATGGTAACATTACCCTTTGCTTCCTGAGCAGCATAATGCTCTCTAATGGTTTGTTTAGCCAGCTTAATAACGTTACTGTTATATGCACCTGCTAATCCACGGTCACTGGTAATAACGATCAACAACACTTTTTCAGGAGCGCGTTCAGTTGCAAGGTCGCCGCCTATAGAACCTTCTGTATTACTCAAAATATTGCTCAGCACTTCCTGCATTTTTTGTGCGTAAGGGCGCATTTGCGTAATGGCATCCTGTGCACGACGCAATTTTGCAGCACTCACCATTTTCATGGCCTTTGTGATCTGCTGAGAACTTTGTACCGATTTGATTCTACCGCGAACTTCTTTTAAAGCACCTGACATATATAATATTTATATTGATCTTTTAGGTAACAACGGCTCTTCAATACGCCGCCTCCGAAAATTTGCGCAAAGGTAACAGAATAGACGTAAAATGGAACATTTAAAGGCACTATTTACTTCACAGATTTTTAAAATGTTAATTCAGCTACAATTTGGGACAAACGGTTTGGATTTTAGCCTCATATGCAACTATTTTAGCACACTTCAAAACTTAAAAATGAGAAAAATAGCAGCACTTCTAGCCTTCCTGCCGCTTTTTGGCCTGGCACAGGACAAGGGCATTCATTTCCAACATGGTTTAAGCTGGACCGAGATCCGGGCAAAAGCCAAAGCCGAAAACAAATATATTTTCATGGACTGCTTTACCACCTGGTGTGGTCCCTGCAAGTACATGAGCTCAACCATTTTCCCGCAGGAATCTGTCGGAAGCTACATGAACGACAAGTTTATCAGCGTAAAAGTTCAGCTTGATACATCTAAAAACGACAATGACGACGTAAAAAAATGGTACGCTGACGGTCACGACATCATGCAGAAATACAGCGTTCGCGCCTTTCCTACTTTCCTGTTTTTTGCGCCGGATGGCTCCATTGTGCACAGAATGGTGGGCGCCGGTGAAGCAAAAGAATTTTTAGAAAGAGCTTCCGCGGCGGTTGATCCTGCAAAACAATATTATCCGCTGATTGAAAAATATAACAAGGGTGAAAAAAATCCTGACTTCTTGAGAAAAGCGGCAATGGCGGCAAATGATGCGTACGACCAACCGATGGCTAAAAAGATTTCTGCGGAATATTTGCAAACGCAAAAAGACCTTCTTACAAAGGAAAACATCGAGTTCCTGGATAAATTCACTAACACCAGCAAAGACAAGGGTTTTGAGATATTCATGAAAAATCCTGCTCAAGTAAACGCCGTTTTGGGCGCCGGAAAAGCAGAAGCAAAAGTGAGAAGCATCGCATTCAATGAAGATGTTGTTCCAAAAATTTATGATAATGGAACACGCCAGTTTTTTGAAAATGTTGACTGGGTAGCATTGGATAAAAATCTGACTGCAAAATATCCATCAATTGGAGGCGAGCTGGCCGCATTTGGCAAGGTAACTTACTACAAGTACAAAAAAGATTGGAAAAACTTCCAGGCTGCTATCATTCCATACATGGAAAAATATAGCGCCAAAGCCAGCGATAACGATTTGAATGAGTATGCGTGGGCGATTTTTGAAAACTGTAACGACGTGTCTTGTCTGCAACAAGCACTTGAATGGAGCAAAAAATCTTTCCAGAAAGACAACAATCCGGGATTTATGGACACATATGCCAACATACTATACAAACTCGGAAAAAAGGACGACGCCATTGCATGGGAAACAAAAGCGATGAATGCTACTCCTGAAGGTGAAAGAAAAAATTACCAGGAAACTTTGGAAAAAATGAACAAGGGTGAAAAAACCTGGAAAGACTAGTGCTAAGGAAAAAGTAAAAAGTAAAAAATCAAAAGTAAAAATGCTGTGATGGGATTTGATCCTCTTTTCCCGATGTCACTTAGTTTCCAAATATAAATAGAAGCAACCCGGCATTTAAAGCTTTTGAATTTTGAATTTTTCCTTTTGACTTACTAGGGGAAAGTCAACGTAAAATTTGTCCGATTTTATTCGAGGGATTGATAGAAATGTCATTCCCTCTTTTGTTTGGTGGATCACTGTTAAAAAATCATCATTTCCCTTTATTCAAAACTATTTTTTAATATTTTATTCCACTGATACGCAGATGATTGCAAGAGCAAACACAATTTAAAAAAGCTTTAGAGGGCTATTATTATTTATTGAAAGTTTGCCCCTAGCTTTTCCTTACCTTTGCTACCCTGTCAAATTGGCCTTAAAAAATTTGTAGCATCGTATTTGACAGCCTGTTATATCAAAATAATTAGAATAATTATAATTAATAAATATGCTAGGGTTCATTCAAAAGCTATTTGGTGGAAGTAAGTCAGAAAAAGACGTAAAAACGATTCAGCCCATTGTTGAAAAAATCAACGGATTTTTCACGGCTTACCAATCCCTCACTAACGATCAACTCCGTGCCAAAACTCAGGAATTCAAACAACGTATCCAATCTCACCTTACGAATATCGATAAAGAGATAGCGGACCTAAATGCGCAGGCCGAAGCATTGCCATTTAGTGACTTTACAGGAAAAGACGCCCTTTACCAGCAGGTGGACAAACTGAGAAAAGACCGCAACGATAAAATTGAAGAAATTCTTAAAGAAATAGCTCCTGAAGCATTTGCTGTAGTGAAAGAAACTGCACGCCGCTTTAAAGAGAATACAGAAGTCGTATCCACTGCAACTGAGCTGGATCGTAATCTTTCTGTTAAAAGAGACCACGTTCGCATTGAAGGCGATCAGGCTATTTATAAAAACACATGGACCGCAGCCGGTGGTACTGTTACATGGAACATGCAGCACTATGATGTGCAGCTGATCGGTGGTACAGTTTTGCACCAGGGTAAAATTGCTGAGATGGCAACGGGTGAAGGTAAAACGCTTGTGTCTACCCTTCCAGCTTATCTGAATGCGCTTGCCAGCGCAGGTGTGCACATTGTAACGGTGAACGACTACCTAGCACGACGTGATAGCGAGTGGAACGGTCCTATTTTCGAGTGGCTCGGTTTGACTGTTGATTGTATCGACAAGCACCAACCAAACAGCGAAGAAAGAAGAAAAGCTTACATGGCCGATATCACTTACGGTACCAATAACGAATTTGGTTTTGACTACCTGCGTGATAACATGGTGCACAACCCTGAAGAAATGGTTCAGCGCAAGCACCACTTCGCAATGGTGGATGAGGTGGATAGCGTTTTGATCGATGATGCTCGTACTCCGTTGATCATTTCCGGTCCTATTCCTAAAGGCGATGATCAGCAATACCATATTTTGAAACCACGTGTGCAGCAATTGTTTGAGGCACAAAAACAAGTGGTGAATAAATTCCTGAACGAGGCTAAAAAGAAAATTGCAGAAGGCAACGACGATCCTAAGGATGGTGGTTTGGCCCTGATGCGTTCTTATCGCGGTTTGCCTAAGAACACTGCATTGATCAAGTTCTTAAGTGAACCGGGCATTCGTGTAAAATTGCAGAAATCAGAGAACTATTACCTCGCAGATCAGCAAAGAGAAATGGGTAAAGTGGATGAGGAACTATATTTCCACATCGACGAAAAAAATAACTCAGTAGATCTTACAGACAGAGGTCTTCAAATGATCACTAAATCAGGTGAAGATCCTGAATTCTTCATACTTCCAGATATTAGTGTAAAGCTTGCTGCTATTGAGCAAGGCGCCGGTACACCTGATGAAAAATTACAACAGAAAGAAGCGCTTTTGAACGATTACTCTACAAAAGCGGATCGCATTCACTCTGTGCAGCAATTATTGAAAGCGTACACCTTGTTTGATAAAGACGTGGAGTATGTGGTAATTGAAGACCAGGTGAAAATTGTAGATGAGCAAACAGGTCGTATTATGGAAGGCCGTCGTTATAGCGATGGTTTGCACCAGGCGATCGAGGCGAAAGAAAATGTGAAGATCGAAGCAGCAACACAAACGTATGCTACGATCACTTTGCAGAACTACTTCCGTATGTATCACAAGCTTTGTGGTATGACCGGTACTGCGGAAACAGAAGCAGCAGAGCTTTGGGATATTTACAAACTGGATGTGGTTACTATTCCTACAAACGTTCAGGCGGTTAGAAAAGATGAGCAGGATCTTGTATACAAAACAAAACGCGAAAAATATTCTGCGGTAATCGATGAAATCGAGAGACTGCGTAATGCCGGCCGTCCGGTACTTGTGGGTACAACATCTGTAGAGGTGAGTGAATTGCTGGGACGTATGTTGCAGGTGAAAAAAATTCCGCACAATGTATTGAACGCAAAACAACACGCCAAAGAAGCGCAGGTAGTTGCTGAAGCAGGTTTTGCAGGAGCCGTTACCATCGCTACAAACATGGCGGGTCGTGGTACAGATATTAAACTCGGACCAGGCGTGAAAGAAGCGGGTGGTTTGGCGATCATTGGTACAGAGCGTCACGAAAGCCGTCGTGTGGACAGGCAGTTGCGCGGTCGTGCCGGTCGTCAGGGTGATCCGGGAAGCAGCCAGTTCTACGTATCATTGGAAGATGATTTGATGCGTATGTTCGGCAGCGAGCGTATCGCCAGCCTGATGGATAAAATGGGCTACAAAGAAGGTGAAGTGATCCAGCACAGCATGATCACAAAATCTATCGAAAGAGCGCAGAAAAAAGTAGAAGAAAACAACTTCGGTATCCGTAAGCGTTTGCTGGAATACGATGACGTGATGAACAAACAGAGAAATGTTGTTTACAAAAAACGTAACCACGCTTTGTTTGGTGACAGACTTGCGCTTGATCTTGATAACGCGTTCTACACAGTTGCTGAAGGCCTGATCAACTCATTTAAAGAGCAAGAGGATTATGAGGGTTTCAAACTGGCGGTGATTATGAACTACGGTATTGAAACTTCTATTACTGCAGACAGTTTAAAACAAGACAATCTTGCCGCGCTTACTGAAGTTCTTTACAATGAAGCGTCTGCAAACTATCAGCGCAAGCAGGAAAATATTCAACAGCATGCTGTTCCTGTTTTCCAGAATATTCGCCAGACACAAGGCGAGCATATCGAGAACGTTGTGGTTCCGTTTACTGATGGAAGAAGAGGTGTGAACGTGTTGAGCAACATGCGTAAAACACTTGATACAAGCGGAAGAGAGCTTACCAATTCTTTGGAAAGAACAATAACACTTGCATTGATCGATGATGCATGGAAAGAGCATTTACGTGCAATGGATGATTTGAAACAAAGTGTACAAACAGTATATCTTGAACAAAAAGATCCATTGGTAATTTATAAAGTGGAAGCATTTGATCTGTTCAGAAACATGGATAGCGAGGTAAACAAAGACATCGTGTCTTTCCTATGCCACAGCGGTATTCCAATGGAGCAACAACATTCCGGACATATTCGTGAGGGTCATGAAGAAAAAACTGACATGAGCCGTTTACAAGCGAATAAAGAAGAGGTTGATGCAGCTGGTCAGGATTACGCAGCAAATGAAAATGATTATTACGATCCTTCCGGCGCTGCGGTAAAACAAGAGCCGATACGCGTAGGACCAAAGGTCGGCAGAAACGATCCTTGTCCTTGCGGAAGCGGAAAGAAATTCAAACAGTGCCACGGAAAAGATTTATAGGCGTAAAAAGCCGATCCTAATGGGTCGGCTTTTTTTATGGAATTAATAATTAATAATGAATAATTAATAGGGCTGTCTGCAAGATGAATGGCAATCGTTTCGCGGCCCGTAGAGACGCATTGAATGCGTCTCCCTGCTCCACCAATAAGTATGTCCAAATAAAAAGGGAGCTGATCGAATATGATCAGCTCCCTTTTTTGTAAATATTTTTTTAGCAAAACGCTTTTTGAATTGCGGCTTTTGACAACTGCAATTCGTCTAGCAAACTAATTGTGTTCCATTCTGCAACACCATCTGTATTTTGACGTGAATCTTTTAGCATGAGCAAATGCAAAAGGCTGCGTTGAAGGTCGTACAAGGTTTCTACGGGCGTTGGAGTTGCAATCTCGATGATGAGTTTGTTGTCTGAAATTTTTACCATCTTTTGTTTTTTGTTTAGGAAAATAAAAACCCGTGTTTAGGTGTCCTACGCTCACAAAAGTAAAGGCGTTCGGAGGCTTTCGCCTGCCCGCACCATGCACGGGGAAGAATTGTAATTGTTCTCATTCTTTTGTGATTATTTAAGGAACTACAAATGTAATTTCCCATCACAACTAGCTTTTATGGAATCGGTCATTTATTATGTTGGTCTCACAGCGACGGGTGCGGGTTTCAGCATTTTTGTCAAACAGGTTGCAATTGCAAAAGTTCAATTCACCACTAAGGCACTAAGGACACTGAGGTACACTAAGGGATTCTCTTAGTGAAACTTAGTGCCCTTAGTGCCTTAGTGGTAAAGAAAACTGTCAGGTGTTACGGCTCTCCTAAAAAGAAAACGCTGATCACAAGTGACCAGCATTTTTCATTTCTCATACAGCAAATATTATTGAATCACATCAAAACCTGAAGTCTTCAGCTAATATCAATTCACCGTTTTCGTTTTGTACGCCGATAACGGTTGCTGAGTTGTAACATGTAAAGAGTGATAATCTTTCTCCTTCTGCAATTCTTTCGAAGCCTTCTTTTGACAATTCTATATAAGCATTTTCCTGAGCGGGATGATACAGAAACAACTTTCCCAAGAGCACGTGGTTGTACTTTCGGGCGTTGAAACTTTGAAGATTACATTTTCCTATTTTCAATTCTTTGTGAAACGGATAAATGTTTTGAATAAAATCCTTAACTATGAATCCTGTAAAAAGTAGTATGGCAAAGGTTAAAACGATTGCTAATGCAAATCCGAAATCTTTTTTTGTGATATCTCCATGCTCGATGTATTTCCGCACTCTGCCTCCGCCTTCCTGCTGAAAATAAAAAACCAACAGAAGGAAATACAATGGGCCGTAAACAAATGCAAGTTTTTTGTAAGCGGCAAGCAATTTCTCTTTTAGAAAATTTCTATACTCATCCGTTAATGAGATTTCAACAGTAGTTGAAGCATTCATAAAGGTCAGGTAAAAGTGTAAAATTTATCTTATAGCCAAAAACCTGTTTAGTCAATAATCTTATTTCTCATACCGTACATGATCAGTCCGGCAATTGTCTTTGCTCCTACTTTCGTCTTCATATTCTGCCTGATCGTTTCTATCGTACGTGGGCTAAGAAATACTTCCTTCGAAATCTCCTCGGTGGTTTTATCTTCCGCGAGTAGTTTCAGTATGCGTACTTCTTTTTCAGAAAACTTAACGGGATTGGGGTAAAACTGGCGAACGGTGCGGCGGGTCTGCAACCTCGACAGCACGGCTTTGTTTACCATGTCGTTAAAATAGAAGTCTTCGTTCATACAGGTGAGAATGGCCTGGTAGATCTCTTCAGGATCTGTAGTTTTTGTGAGGTAGGCATTTGCGCCCATTTCCATCATTTTGGTGATCATTTCCTGATCATCGTACATGGTGAGCACAATAATGCGCACATCCTCATACTCTTTACGCAAGAGCGGAATGGCGTTAATGCCGTCTACTTCAGGCATTCTGATGTCCATCAGTAGTACATCAGGTTTCTTCAGTTGCATTTTATGCATGAGATCTTTACCGTCCTCGGCTTCCCAGAGGATTTTCAGGTAGTCTCTGCCTTTTAGAGCCATCTTAATGCCGTCCCGAAAGATCTTGTGGTCATCGGCTATTGATACTCTAATAACCAGTTCAGAACTCATAAGGTTGGTTGTATTGGGTTTGGTTTTTTACTAATAGGAAATTCTAATTATTACGACAGCACAATGTCTAAAATACGTTTTAAAATTGTACTACAACATTAAACGCAATAAGAAAAGTACTATTGTAATAACTAAGCTACGTTTTTTAAAATACTATACAAATTAACAGGCCAATAACCTGAATAATATTTACATAGATCAATTTAAAATCATCAAAAAAGTGTCAAATTAAAGTTTTTCGCCATAGAACTAGGCGAAAAATAAAAAAACAATGATAGTATTTTTACTATTATTGCATCGTCTTTTTACTCATTTTAGATTAGTAGACATACGAACAAACCAATCGTAAAAGCCCTATAGCATTGAATTGCAGGCAATATAGTAATTAAACTGCGCAATTTACGCTGTTGGTTTTTTTTTTTTTTGGAAGGTTATTCACGGTCTCATTAATCTAAAATTCAAAAAACTTACTTGTGATGCAAAAAGAACTTTTACACTCAAACCCTGCCGCTGTTGGCGAAGAGATCGGACAAGAATTAGGTGCAAAATTCGTGAAAGACTTCCAGGACGCTAATCCTAATGAGGTTCAGGCTTATTTCATTGGTCGTAACATTATCGATCAAATGCTTGCTCAGCCTGACTGCGTAGGTATTCGTTTCTACAATGCTTTGAACGAAGCTGGTCAAAAAACTTTGGTTTATGTTGGTATCGATTCAAAAGATAACATCATTAAAGAAATTACTTCTATCAACCAGTTTGGCCAATTGGAATCAAAACCAGGCATTACTGCAGACAGAGTTGTTCCAAACGATGACGCTGTAGAATGGAGCTGGTACTAATTCTTGAAAATAATTATTTTTTATATCATACCGTTTTATATTTTTGGATATAAAAATTCATAGTTATCACGGTATTACAATACATAAGCACATTTTCAAGCCTGATACCCATAATGTTCTTTCTCTTTTCTCAAAAAAAAGGAAGAACATTATGGGTTATCTTTTTTTATTGCTTGTATACCTTGGCCAATGACCTCTTGCTGATGTCATCTAAACCAAGCAAGCAGCTGTTAACAAACGGTATTTCCCGCGAAACACTTCTCAATATTTTTACCATTGTAGAATTCATTCTATTTGCTACTTTCTTTTATTTTACCCTGCAGAAGAAGCTGATTAAGAATATCATCCTCGTAATTTCCCCCATTTTTCTGTTTTTTTCCATTTTTTATAATTTTTCTGCGGCGGCGTCGTTTGATTCTATTCCGGTAACTATTGAGGGGATTCTGATCATATCCCTTTGTATATGTTATTTCTTTGAGCAGCTGAATCAAATGAACAACGAGTTTATTTATTCAAAGGCCGAATTCTGGGCGGTTGCTGGAATAATGTTATATTTAGCAGGAACTTTCTTTCTTTTTGTGCAGGCGGGACAGTTATCGCACAATACTCAAAGAACTTTTTGGGTAATCAATTTGGGATGTAATGTATTAAAGAACATTATGTTCGCTGTGGCATTTTCAATTAATAAAAACAATTATCAAAACTTAAGAAATAATCCAAGGATATCGCAAACCCAACTTAATTAAAGTAACAACAACCAACCCTACCCGAAGTCAACATGGTTCTGCTTCAAATACTCAATAGCGCCAGCCCGGTTTCGCAGATGATATTCTTCGGGACCATAGGGATGCTGATCCTCACGATAGGGTTGATCTTCCTTATAATCTTCCACCAAAAAAAAATTATTCGTTATCAAATGGCTTTGCAGCAGCTGGAATATCAACAGCAGAAAATGTTGCTCAATGCCTCTATTAAATTGCAGGAAGAAGAACGGCAACGCCTGGCTGCAGATCTTCACGATGACGCCGGGCCACTTCTCGCTACCGCACGGCTATACCTAAACGAAAACCTGGTTAATCTCGACAAGACCACGCAGCTTCAGAATATTTATAATGCAAAGCAAATTATTGACGAAACAATACAGCTTATAAGAAACATTTCACACTCACTGATGCCGCCTACGCTTAAGAACTTTGGCCTTGAGTCGGCTGTGAATGATCTGTTCCAAAAAATCAGCGGTGCGGGCACTATTACGGGCAGTGCACGGTTCCATGACTACAAGGAAAGGATGCCTGCCGAAAAGGAGCTTATTGTATTCAGAATTATCCAGGAGCTGGTAAACAATATTCTTAAACATAGCAATTCGAGCTTCATTCATATCACTCAAAACATCAACGGCAACAGCTTCTTCATTCGTCTTCACCATGACGGCAAAGGCCTTACGCAAGCTGATTTTGAGAAGCTAAACAAGAGTTCTGGCGGGTTGGGTCTTAAAAATATCCAAAGCAGGTTGAACGTGCTACAGGGAAAGATTTTCTTTGAACGGGACAGTTCTCAAACCTACTATAAGATCACAATCGAATTAAACCTTAATGAAGAGGATATTAAGGTCGATTAATAACGATGGTCAAACACTTTTAATTTGAAAATTTGAGGATTTGAAAATTTGAAAATGCTTTTGATGCGCCGTTCTGGTTTTATTGTTTTCTACGACATATTTGGAGAGTTAACCTGAAAAATAAAAGTTGCCCGAAAAGAATTCTCAAATTCTCAAATTTTCAAATTTTCAAATTTTCAATAGGCAGAATTTGTATCTTTAGTAATCGTAATAATAAGCCAATATCATTTTTTTCACCTATGAGAATAATCAAAGTTGCCATTGCTGATGATCACAAAATTTTCCGTAAGGGGGTTATTCTTTCTTTAAGGCCTTACACTAACCTGAAGTTTGTACAGGAAGCAGAAAATGGAGAAGAACTTATTAACGGTCTTTTACAGGCAGACCCTGACGTGGTGCTGATGGATCTTCGTATGCCCCAGAAAGACGGAATTGAAGCAACAAAATTCATTACCAAAAATTATCCTCACATTCATATAGTGGCCCTTACCATGTTTGAAGACGAACGTTTCGTTGGTCACATGATGGAAATTGGCGCCAATGGTTACCTGCTGAAAAGCGCTGACCCCTCAGAGATCAGAAGAGCCATTATGGATGTTATGAATAAAGGCTATTACCTCAATAACTTCGTAAACAGAATCCTTCTTAAAAAAGCGCACGCCAAACAAAAGGTAATTCCCAACCTCAATTCAGAAATTACGCTAAGCGACAGAGAGCGTGACGTTATCAAATACATCTGCATGGAATTTACAGCCGCAGAGATCGCCACAAAAATGGAAGTAAGCCCAAGAACTGTTGAAGCCATCAAGGACCGCCTAATGGAGCGCTTTGGTGCCAAGAACACTGCCGGCTTAGTGTTTTATGCAGTGAAGAATAACCTGGTGGACTGAGGGAATGGAAAATTGAAAGTTGAAAATTGAAAATGTTGAGCTTTCAGATGGAGGCTTGACAATTTTTGTTTTTCAGTTTTCCTATAGACAGACAGTTTGAAACAAACTCCCGGACTCAATTCTCAATCCCATTTTTGAATTCATTTTCAACTTTCAATTTTCAATTTTCAATTAATTAAAAACAAATAGCCGCCAACTACTCGTCGACGGCTACTAAGGATACTGGGGTTAAACCAAAAAGTTATTCCAATAAGCACTACAGGGAATGATCAATAAAATCTTTTACTATAGGGTACTAAACGAAAACAATAGGGAACGGATCAGGTCAAAATTAACCGGATATTAGATTCTACTAATTTCCCTGCATGCTTATTGGAATTGAATTATTTCACAACAAGATTACCTTTTTCAATTTGTTCCTCATCACTGTACACATGAAATACATATGTACCTTTTGGTAACTGCGCTATTAAACTTGTTTGCCGATTGCGCAAATGCAACTCTTTAATCTTGTTATTTTCCTGATTGAAGATTGCAAGCTCATATGTTTTATTCTCTTCACCACTTACGGAAAAGAACAGCACCTTGTTAGAGGCATTTGTATAGAGCTTTACGTCGTACGCTTTGCTGGTTGAAACTTTTGTAATTATTATGCTATCTCGTAAAACTTCTCTTTTACTTTGATCGGGAAAAACATTTTTATCTTTTGTAGTTAGTACTGCATATGCTAAGCATGGAGCCAGGACAATTAATAACAGATAAGAATACTTTCTTTTTCCACTGGTAAAAGAGGATGTTTTCATAAGGTTCTATTTAGTTAACAAAACCAACCTCGCACGTGAGAATCGTTGTAACCTTTCTTTCGTGTATTAGTAACGGAAAGAAGGACAGCGGGTTGAGTTGGCCCAAGGATCTGCTGCTTGCAAACGGAAGCTTAGTTTCAAGCCGATTGTATAGTACGCATCATTATTCTGGGGCGTTCCGCGTTTGTTATCACCTTGAAATACCTGCAACCTTTGGTCAGCCATTCTCTTCGCCATTTGTGCTTTTGCAGTGTTTGTACCAAAGTGCTGATCAAATAATTTAGGATCGATATAGTCTGTACTTACATCATCAATGTAGTCAGTAAATGTTTTGCGATAGATGATCTCCAGACCCAATGCGAAATTGTCGTTCAAATAATATTTCAAACCAAGACCCATTGGAATACAAAGCTGCGTAAGGTTGTAAGGCTTTCTGTTAGGATATTCTGCAAAACCTTCACCTTCTGTGGCCAGTGGTTTCAAGTAAACCCAATTGCCGGTTAAAGGATCTTTACCTTGTGGATTGAAGTGGAACGCGCCCACACCAATTAAACCATAAGGACGAAGTTTGTGATATACGTCATTAGGATTTTCTTCGAACATTACTGTCGGAAAAACTTCCACAGCCAACATACCTTCGAGCAATGAAGATTTGAAACGTTGGTTACGGTTCAATCTTGCTTCTTCATAACCACCTTTTGGTTTGATCACTGCATCATCACCTTCAAGTGTACCATAGTTGAGGGCAAGACGAATACCTATTAATGGATTAGGATTGAATGTTAAGTGACCACCAAAAGTAAGCTTGGTCATTGGGAAGTTGTTATCTTTAAGGAAGGTTGTTCCTTTACCGGCGTTACCACCAAGGTCTCCCAAAAAGTTAGATGGTCCTAATGTGATGCCAGCTTCTGAGTTGTCAAACAGACGCATCTGGCCGAAAGAAATGATTGATAGGCATAGGGCGCATATAGACAAAACACACTTGTACGCCAAAGCATGTACACGGTTTTTCATGTGAATATGTTTAAGTTTTCGAATAGTATTGGATAAAAGATATATGGTAACGACTACTTTCTTTTTTTAGTCGCTATATATTAATTACTTGATTTATTAAAGGATTGATTACTTCGCGAAAGATACTTCGCATAATGGCAGACGCTGACGGCTAGGCGTAGAGTTAATTTCATACTAATGGATTTTGTTTTCGAATATTGTTGTACCCTAACCTTTAAACGGAGTATTTTAAATTTTGGTGTGTTTGGTTTAACTTTTTTTTAAAATAGGTATTATCGCATCGTATAATTACGATACAGTTAGTAACATTTCTATGTGATCTATGCCGTCTTCTACGTAAATCTCGCTGCTTTGGGTAAATCCAAACGACTCGTAGAACTTCTTTAAATACAGCTGCGCTCCTATTTTAATGATATCTGCGTTGAATAGTTTTACGCATTCGTCTATAGACTGTCGCATCAATAATTTGCCGATACCCAGATTCCTTGCTCTCGGAGACGTAACCACCCTGCCAATAGATACATGCTCATATGCAAAACCAGCGGGCAACAGTCTTGTATAGGCCAAAAGGTCGCTTTCATTCCAGCACATATAATGGTGTGCAATCTGATCTTTGTTGTCCGCATCAAGAAACACACAATTCTGCTCTACCACAAATACTTCACTTCGCAAGCGCAGTATGTGATACAATTCATTTGCTGTGAGATCGTTGAATGTCTTTAAAGTCCAGGTTAGTTCCATTTTGTTTAGTTGAAAGTTGAAAATTGAAAATTGAAAATGAGGAGTGATATTTTCCGGAGAGAACATCATTTTCAACTTTCAACTTTCATTTTTCAATTAATAGTTATACTTTTTCTTCCAGCGATCCTGAAGAAACTTTCTTATTTCATTTTCTCTTGCGTTCTGGCCGGGGTCATACAATTTATTGCCGCTTATTTCTCCCGGCAAATATTCCTGCTCGGAGAAATTGTTTTCATAGCTGTGGGAATATTTATAGTCTTTGCCGTAGTTCATGTTCTTCATCAGCTTTGTAGGGGCGTTTCTTATGTGCAGAGGTACCGGCAGATCGCCATAACTGCGCACTGCTGAAAGTGCTGCATCTATTGCCATATAAGAAGCATTGCTTTTGGGCGATGTAGCAAGATATACGGCGCATTGTGACAATATTATCCTGGCTTCCGGGTATCCGATCTTATTAACTGCTTCAAACGTGGCGTTGGCGAGCAGCAAAGCATTGGGATTTGCATTGCCGATGTCTTCGCTTGCAAGGATCAACATTCTGCGTGCGATAAACTTTACATCTTCGCCGCCTTCAATCATTCGTGCGAGCCAGTAAACAGCCCCATTTGGATCACTGCCGCGCATAGATTTTATGAACGCAGAAATGATATCATAATGCTGCTCCCCTTTTTTGTCATACAATGCAATACGTTGCTGCGCTATTTCCATTACTTTCTCGTCTGTAATTTCTGCATTACCCTCCAACGCATCAGTTACAAGCTCCAGTAAGTTCAATAACTTCCTGGCATCGCCACCAGATATATTTATTAAGGCAGACGTTTCCTTAAGAATAATGTTTTTCTTTTTTAGTTGTTCATCATTCTTCAAGGCAAACTCAAGCAACGCAATGAGATCTGCTTCATCCAGTGGTTTGAGCACATAGACCTGGCAGCGACTAAGCAAGGCACTGTTCACCTCGAATGAGGGATTTTCCGTAGTGGCGCCTATCAAGGTGATCGTTCCTTTTTCAACGGCGCCTAACAGTGCATCCTGTTGCCCCTTATTAAAACGATGGATCTCATCTATAAACAGGATTGCCCTTTCTTTTGTTTTGGCGTCTTCAATAACCTCGCGCACGTCTTTCACGCCACTGCTAATGGCACTCAGCGTATAAAATGGAACATTCAATGCGTGGGCGATAATATTGGCTATGGTTGTTTTGCCTACTCCCGGTGGGCCCCACAAAATCATGCTCGGCACTTTTCCCTGTTCTATGGCTGTGCGCAAAATGCTGCCTTTACCGGTGAGGTGTTTTTGACCGGCCAGCGCGTCTAAGGTTGATGGACGCAATCTCTCTGCTAACGGAATCGCTTCATTACTCATGGTGGGTCAAAAGTAAAAAAGGAAGCGGAGAGTTGAAAATTGAAAGTTGAAAGTTGAAAATGCGTTTAAGATTGAAAGATTTACTTGTTTAACCTCCACTCTCCATTTTCAACTTTCAATTTTCAACTGCAACAAAAACGCCCGGCACTGGGCCAGGCGCTTTTAACAAATGTTGGTATAAACTATTTTTTACCACCAAAGTTTTTAGACACTCCGATGCTTACAGCCTGACCAAATGTCAAACCAAAAGAGTTAGAGGCTTTTTCCCCTTTAGGCTTCATATTGTTAAACTCAATTCCACCAATGGCAACGTTTAGAGCGAACCCATTTTTCACATTCACAGCAACTGCTGGCACTATGTAAGCATACACACCGCTTGCTTTGTAGTCGCTTTGTTTTTGACCCTGATAACCGGTACCCAATTGTCCATAAATTGAAAAGATGTCGGAAATTGGACACGCGTAACGTACGAACGGCCCAACTTTGAAAGTGTTATAAGCCTTTGCATCGCCAGACTTCTGGGTTGAGAAGTCGACCTCACCACCTACCGTCCAGTTTTTGTTGAATTGATAGCCTACGCCTGGAGCGATAGAAAAGTTAGTACTTTTATAAGTACTGCCATCTCCAGCGTTTGTTGGAGTCTTTGAAGTATTCAACCCCACGTTACCATACACTAATACGCTTCCTTGTTGTGCTTTTGCAGAGAATGCAGCGCTGGCCAAAATGACTACAGCCAATAACATTTTTTTCATAAATAAAATTTTTGTGCTCTCTAAGAATCAAATTCAAAACCAAAGGTTGCAGGGGCTTAATGAAATGATAACATTGTCAGTATTATTTGACACATCATCATGTTATAAAACTTATTCGTATTGCGTTTGTGAAATTTTTACATGAGCCAAAACCCTTTTCAATAAAGAGCTTGACCGTTTTAATAAAATCGCATATATCTTAACGTTATAGCTGTTATAGCATGAAGAATTAGCAGAAAACAGCTTCGTCAAAGAATATTTTTTGATAAGAATTGTTGCCCCGATTATATTAAATAAAAATGCATCGCTGGTGCGATGCATTTTTTATCTATGATCTATTTTCTTATTCCGGGTTCTGATTTTCATTCTGGCTTTTGTACCATCTTAATAATGACATGCTCATTAAAACGTTTACTAAAATTGCCAGCCCGAAAACTATCATACCAACTGCCATCAGTTGATACATTAATTCCAGATTCACCTGCTCGTATCCCTTAAACTGTTCAACAAGCATCTTTCTATTCTCCTGGGCAGTTTCCTTCGCATGACGCAAAAGAGTGAATCCGTTTGTAACAGTAACGAAGGAAAAAAACATCGATATAAAACCCATTACCTGTAAACTTAATGGCGTTTTTTTATCCATCGGAGCGTTATATACAATGCAATTACGGAGTCTTAGTGATTCATAGCTGTGTAAAGCAATGGCACCAAATAACACAACTGCGATAAATCCTATTTGTGGCCCTACTATCAGCGTACCAATCAACCCTAGCAGTACGCATCCGCAAGACGCGACAAGGTTGATCCAGGATAATATGACGGATGTTTTTAGTGCGGTTTTCATGTGCTTTTGTTTAGAATACGTGTTGTGAATAATTAAGAATTAGGAATTAGGAATTCTGTTTGTGCATCAACCGTGCTATTCTGCCTGCATCCAAAAATTGGCAACAGAAGGATAGGATTGATAAACCCGAAAGCATTCTTAATTCCTAATTCCTAATTCTTAATTCCTAATTGTTAGCCCAATTTTATCTGCAATTCCTTCAACTGCTTGTCATCAATCGATGACGGCGCATCAAGCATTACATCGCGGCCGCTGTTGTTTTTAGGGAAGGCTATGAAATCACGGATGCTTTCGCTTCCGCCTAAAATAGAACACAAGCGATCAAAACCAAAGGCAATACCGCCGTGTGGTGGTGCGCCGTATTCGAATGCACCAAGAAGGAAGCCAAACTTATGCAGCTGTTCTTCTTTGTCCATACCCAACGCTTCAAACATTTTTTCCTGCAGCTCACGTTGGAAAATCCGGATGGAACCTCCACCTATTTCATTTCCGTTTAGCACCATATCATAGGCATTTGCCTTGATGTTTGCATAAGGATGCTTCAAATATTCTGCCGCATTTTCTATACGCGGATTGTTGTTGATCATTGTTGAGATGTCGCTTGGTTTGGGTGCGGTAAACGGATGGTGCCTTGCCACCCAGCGATTTTCTTCTTCTGCATATTCAAACAATGGGAAATCGAGTACCCACAATAATTTGAACTCATCTTCTTTACGCATGCCAAGACGCTTGCCCATTTCCAAACGCAGTTCACTCATTGCTTTGCGTGTTCTTTCTTCTGCTCCGGCAAGAACTAAAATAAGATCTCCCGCTTTTGCTCCTGCTGCTTCGGCAATGACTTTTAATTTATCTTCTGAGTAGAATTTATCTACGCTGCTTTTAAAAGTTCCGTCTGCATTGCACTTAATATTTACCAATCCCTGCATGCCTATTTGCGGACGTTTCACCCATTCTGTCAACTCATCTATTTGCTTGCGTGTGTATTCTGCGATTCCGGGAACGGCAATGGCTACAACAGTTTCTGCATTGTCGAATACGCCGAAGTTTGCGCCTTCCAATACATCACCTGCTGCTTTTGCTTTTGCCGGGAATGTATGCTGTGGAAATTTCAAATTGGCGATCTTCATGCCAAAGCGGATATCCGGTTTATCATTACCATATGTCCACATTGCTTCTTCCCATGTGGTGCGCTCTACTTTTTCTGTAATTTCCACGCCTTTCACCGTTTTGAAAATATGCTTGATCATACCTTCAAACATGTTCAGAATATCTTCCTGCTCTACGAAACACATTTCGCAGTCTATCTGTGTAAACTCCGGTTGTCTGTCTGCACGCAGATCTTCATCACGGAAACATTTTACCACCTGGTAATACCTGTCGTAACCACTTACCATCAACAATTGCTTAAATGTTTGCGGAGACTGTGGCAGCGCGTAAAACTGACCGGGGTTCATTCTGGATGGCACCACGAAATCCCTTGCCCCTTCCGGAGTAGATTTGATAAGGAACGGGGTTTCGATATCCATGAAGTTTTGCTCGTGTAAAAAGTTTCTCGCGGCACGGTTCACAGAATAGCGCAGCTCAAGATTTCTCTTTACCGCATTTCTGCGAAGATCGAGGTAGCGGTATTTCATGCGGAGGTCATCTCCTCCATCTGTATCGTCCTGGATGGTGAACGGAGGGACAGCGGATTTATTTAAAACGGAAAAATCCTGTACAAGTATCTCAATATCGCCGGTAGGAATGTTGGCGTTTTTATTGCTTCTTTCACTTACTTTTCCTTTCACCTGGAGCACAAATTCCCTGCCCAGCGGATTTTCATCCAATTGCTTATTCAATTCTTCTCCAAACAGAAGTTGGGTAATGCCGTAACGATCGCGAAGATCAACAAAGGTGATGCTTCCAAATTTGCGTACGGTTTGCACCCAGCCGGCAAGCGTAACTTCGTTGTTTACATTGGTTGTTCGTAATTCGCCACAAGTGTGTGTTCTATACATGAGATTCCGGTTGATATTAACATTAAAGGGCAAAATTCCCCTAAAATTAGAGGCGCAAAGGTACAATTGGGAATTAATAATTAATAATTAATAATTAACAGTGTAGCAGGATAAATGGAAGGCAACCTTTCCTATGTTCAATAGTTAGGGAATCCTCATTCCATAGCAAATGGCGCCCTATTAATTATTCATTATTAATTATTAATTGAATTCCCACTCCTATCTTCGATAATAAATTACAATTTTACCCGTTTACCCTATATACTGCGATTCCAATGGAAGAAATTTCTTCTGAACCGATTTTGACTACATTGTTGCTTGTTGGCGGCATTTTCCTGGTGGCAGGCTATTTTTGTGCCTCGCCGATTAGAAGGTATTTATATAACAGAAAAATATCCTCCGTTGTGGAAGCCGAACTTACTGCCAACTGGAAATACTACGATGACCTGCTTTGTTCCTATAACAATTATTACAAAAGACTAGACGCGGAAAACCGGACCAAATTTATAACCCGGTTACTTCATTTTCAACATAGTAAAGACTTCGAATTTGTGCAACTCGATGCACAACCGGAAATGCCGATCCTTGTTTCGGCGGCGGCTATTCAACTGACTTTTGGCCTGGACCACTACCTGCTCGACTTCTTCAAAAAGATCTATATAACGGAGTGCGACTATTATTACGGATTGAACCAAACGCCTTTCCAGGGGCATGTTAGCAGCCAGGGGATTTATCTTTCGTGGAATAATTTCATTAAAGGTTACAAGTTTGATGATGATGCCCAAAACGTTGGGTTGCATGAAATGGCGCACGCGCTGGCTTATACGAACTTTGTGGCGCATGAGGACATGGACTATGATTTCATTGCCAGGTTTTATCGCTTTTCCAAAACCGCAAGGCCCATTTTTAATCACATGCAGATGTACAGCGATGCGCAAATGCCTAACGATACGATCCTTGACAATTACGCAGCAACAAACTATAACGAATTCTGGGCCGTTTGCGTGGAAACCTTCTTTGAGAAGCCAGTACAGCTTTATGAACAAATGCCGGACCTGTATGCTGCGTTGAGCGAATTACTGAATCAAAAACTCTTGGATGTAATTGAAAATTGAAAGTGGAAAATTGAAAATGATTTGTAGTTGAATCGCCTTCATTTTCAACTTTCAACTTTCAATTTTCAACTACTGCGACCTCTTAAAAATAAAACGCGGGATATGGCTCATTTTTAAAGTCGAGCAGTTTAGGAAAATCATTCCCTGGAACGGACTTAAATGCAGGGGCCACACTTGGATTTGACGGATATGTTTTCCCGTTAAACTTCAGCAAATGATATTTTCCGGAACTCATTAATATCAAATCGTTCCAGTTATTTGTTTTTGTATTGCTGATCACTACAGGATAATTCGTCACTGAAAAATAAGTGATCGCATCTCCTTTGCTTGTTAGTAACATCATACTGCAACCACCTGAACCGCAGAAGTAAGGGCCACTCAATCCAACGAAGATTTCTTTATTTCCATCGCCGTTTAAATCATACTCGTATATCCTGAATTTTCTGCTGGCAGAATCAATAATTCCTTTTGAGATGTCGTCCTTATATCTTTCTCTTAATTTGCCGGCAACTATTTCCACGGCCTCTTTACTGTAAGAATCGGGCTTATACGAAGCAACAGGAAAAGAATCTGAAGGATCAGGATCAGCAGGATCGTTCAATTGCTGATTGACCTTTTTAGCTGTGTCCATATTCTGCACTTCCACTAACGAATCTACGGAGGCCGCTCTGTGATTCTCAGACCCGCACGCTAACAAAAGGATACTGGCTGCAGCGGCGCAAGCAAGCACTTTTCTTTGTCTGAATATTTTATGTAGCATTTGTGTCGTCACTTTTTTTATCCTGTAAATTATGAATGTAAACATCCTGCTGGGGAAATGGAATAACAACTCCTGCTTCTCTAAAAGCCTGATCAATTTTTGAAATGATTTCACTTTTCAATGTAAGCGAATATCGGATGTGCGGTGCCCACACCAGCAACTCAAATTGAATGGAGCTGTCTCCAAAATCTTTAACAATCACAACAGGTGCAGGATTTTTTAGCACCTGGTTATCATTCTCTACAATATCCAGCAGTATCTTTTTTACCTTTTCAATATCTGTGCCATAAGCCACTCCCACGGCAATGTTAAGCCTGCGCAGGTTCTTGCCCATCGTCCAGTTTACAAGGCGCATGCTAAGCAGATCTCCGTTAGGCACAACAATGTTGGAGCCATCGGGCATGATGATTACGCTACTCCGAAAACCGATTGATTTCATAGTGCCCAATTTGTTATCTATCTCAATGATGTCGCCCACATTTACCGGTTTCTCAAATGCAATAATGAGCCCACTCACAAGATTGTGCACAATGCCCTGCAACCCAAGGCCGATACCCACTCCCAACGCTCCGAGTATGATCGTTAACCTGTCCAGCGGAATACCTACAGCAGCAAAGGCAAGATAAAGCCCCAGGCATATCACAAAGATCCGCATCAGCAATATCCAGCTGCCGAAGTCGGCTCTTCGGGATTTTTTTTCAGTTACATTCATGTATTCGGGCTCGGATGCGAAAAAAGAAATGATCCGTGAAATAAACAGGGAGCAAACAAGAATCAATATGAAAACAAACAGGCCCTTGATGGAGAAGTTGTAACTACCAAGTGTTCTTTCTGCGTTCAGAAAATCATTAAACGGATCTGCAAACGCTTTAAAGGAATAAAAGTTTCTGCCCACAAGAATTATCCAACCCGTTACCAGCAGCACATACAAGATGGCGGGCACTTTATTTCCTACCTTATTGAAATTAATATAGAACGACCCCATGCCCGGCTCTTTATAAACACTTGACGCAAAACCAAGTACTTCATTCAAAAGCCTGACCGTCCACAAGAATGATATGGCAATCACAAGCCCCATGAATCCTCCTGTAAAAAATGTTTTAGATAAATTGAACCTGCCAAAAAGATTCAGAAAAAACGAGATCGTTTCAAACACAATCATAAATATGATAAAGTAGCGAATACCTCTTTCCCTTAGTTCTTTGCGATGATCGCTTATTAAAACAACACAGCCGTACACGGCACCTACCATCGACAGCAATAACATTCCCCACCTTTCCTGCATGGAAGCCTGCAAAATAAGGTTGTCAATACTCGCCAGCATAAACATGGCGGCAAACGACAGCCAAAAGACCATCCAGAATGTGCTGATAAATTTGTAAAAAATAATACTCAGGCATGCGAGTGAGATAAGCCACAGCAACGCGCTGAAAATAAACGGCGTTCCTATAAACATGAACTGACCGAGGTTTACCATTATGAAAATCGCCGAAACCACCGGAAACCGGAGCGACAACTTGCCTTCAAAATCAATAGGCGACTCATCTCTGCTGTACACAATTCTTCTGAGTGAATAAATAAAAACTGCCGTGAGAATTATAAGGACAACAAGTACTATGATCTTCGCGATATTGTCTTTTAAATAAAAGTTAAGCGCCAGGAAGCCTTTATGTTTTGATAAAGCTATTACCTGGGCAAGGGATTGCGTTGTATTAAACGGCGTAAATATACCCGGTAATTCGCGGCTCAACGACCGTCCATGCAACTGCAGCATAAAATTTTCTACATCCTCCTGCGTTGACCTTATTTCGTAAATGGAATAGTTGATCCTGTTCTGCAATTTCTGGGTGCTCTCCAACGATTTATCAATGGCACTATCCACGGGCGAAACTTCCTTCGCCACGACAACAAGCTGCTGCATGTATTTCATCAGCACTGCCGAATCTGAGGGGAACTGGTATAAAGTTGTGTCAGTAGCAAGCGAGTCAATACCGCTCCTTAATTTAAATAATGCCGCTTCGTATTTGTCAACGATCCTTTTTCGGCTTTGCAAATTCAAAATCAGTTCCGATAATATTGCTGATGATTCTGTAAGATTACGTTGCGTTTGTCCCGCATCGTTATTGATAAAAACGCCGTCTCTTACAATTTTGAGATCCCTGCCGGCAAGCTCAAGCTCGTGTGCCAGCTCAACGGTATCGATACCTTTTTTAAGAAGAATTTTTGCTGCGCGTATTAACTTTATTGTCTCATCGAGTGTTTTTCTGCGCCGGCTCGCAACCTGTGCATTTTTGAACTTTTGAATGCTGAGAACCTCTTCTTTTTCAGCCACATCCTCAAGTACTTTTACAAAATGAGATTTCTTTTTAACCGTATCGTTTGCAGAAAGGGAATCCTTTTGCTGTGCCTTTGCCATAAAGCAAACACAGATCAAAAGCAGGCATACTTGCAGCCGAATTAGAAAGACCATTAATAGCGTAGTATTTGTTAAAAAAAGGGAAAAGAGCCTGAAATGTTGAGTAACAATCTTAACTCTTTAAGGTTCGCAATAACCGAATAACCCATTAACTGAATAACTGAGAGTTTTAATCTCGTCATTCTCTATGACTATCAACCTTTCAGTTATTCAGTCATTCAGTTATTCGGTTATTCAGTTATTCAATTATTCCCTATTTTTGCAACCTCACTAAAAACAAATCGATGTAAAATAATTTCTTGCAAAAAATAAAAATGACAATCAGTTGCTCACTTTTTAACGAAAGAAATTATGCTTATTCTTCAAGGTATAACCTATACCCATCCCAACAGGGACGTGTTATTCAACAACATAAGTTTTACTGTAAACCAACAAGATAAGATTGCTTTAATAGGCAATAATGGCACGGGAAAATCAACGCTTTTAAAAATAATGGCGGGGGAAATTCTGCCGGCAAAAGGCTCTGTAAAAACAGATTCCAGGCCATATTATGTTCCGCAAATTTTTGGACAATACAATGACGTAACGGTTGCGCAGGCACTGCAAATCGAAGACAAGATCCATGCCTTGAAAGCGATTCTCGACGGCAATATGAATGATAAAAATCTGGCTGTCCTAGACGACGACTGGACGATCGAAGAACGATGTGCAGAAGCGCTGGCGCATTGGAACTTAAAAGATATAGACCTGCACCAGAAAATGGAATCGCTTAGTGGCGGGCAGAAAACGAAAGTATTCCTGGCAGGGATTATTATCCACCAACCGGAGATCGTGTTGCTGGATGAACCAAGCAATCACCTGGACACCGCCGGAAGGGCGATTTTGTATGACTACATACAATCGACGACAGACACGCTTATTGTGGTGAGCCACGACAGAATGCTTTTGAATCTTCTCGAAACGGTGTATGAATTAAGTGGAAAAGGAATTACTGTATATGGCGGCAATTATGAGTTTTACATAGAGCAAAAACAGATCGAAGAAAATGCTTTTGAACAAGATTTGAAAAGCAAGGAAAAGGCGCTTCGAAAAGCAAAAGAAACAGAGCGTGAGGCGATGGAGCGAAAGCAGAAGCTCGATGCACGCGGAAAGAAAAAACAGGAGAAAGCCGGACTGCCCACCATTTCCATGAACACGTTTAGAAACAGGGCAGAAAAAAGCACTGCACAAATGAAAGATGTGCATGCTGAAAAAATCGATTCGCTATCAGATGCGGTAGATAAGATGCGAAAGCAGTTGCCTGACATCGATAAGATAAAAATCGGATTGAATAATTCTTCTTTGCACAAAGGAAAGATACTGGTCAATGCGAAGGACATTAATTTCAAGTATGGCGAAGACCTGCTTTGGAAAAACAGTTTGACTTTTCTTATCACAAGCGGCGGACGCTTTGCCATTAAAGGTTTGAACGGCTCGGGCAAAACAACATTGATCAAAATAATGCTGGGCGAATTGGAACCTGCAGCGGGAACAATTGACCGTGCAGCAAACAAAGCTATTTATATCGACCAGGACTATTCACTGATTGACAACGGCCTTACGGTATATGAGCAGGCGCAAAAATTCAATTACGATCACCTGCAGGAACATGAAGTAAAAAACCGTTTGAACAGATTTTTATTTACCAGAGAGCATTGGGATAAATCATGTGGTGCGTTGAGCGGAGGAGAAAAGATGCGTTTAATGCTTTGCTGTCTTACCATGAGTGATCAGGCGCCAGATATTATCATTCTCGATGAACCGACGAATAATCTCGACATTCAAAACATTGAGATGCTTACCAGGGCAATCAATGAATACAAAGGCACGCTGCTTGTTGTTTCACATGATGAATATTTTTTGCAGCAGATTGGTGCTGACGGGGAATTGGTTGTTAGTTGTTAGTTGTTGGCTGTTAGACGCTATGTGCGTCCTTCCTCCTATCAACTAACAACCAACAACTTTTGAACTGGCAGGCTCCGCTTGATATTGCACATGCGAATAACTAATTTTACTTTCAACACGTTCTGTGTTAGGCATTATGCCTTCTACAAAATCTATGGATAAAAGAATTGAAAAAATAAAAGGATTCAGGACTTTTCTTTTACATCAAATCGAAGAGTTGACAATTGATCAGCTTAATAAAATTCCTGAAGGTTTTAACAACAACATCATCTGGAACATTGCCCACATGATTTGTACTGAACAGATCGTATGTTATGTAAGATCAAATCTGCCGGTTATTATTGAGGATAAATATTTCTCGCCTTATTTTCCCGGCACCAGGCCAACATCTGTTGTTGATGAAACGGATGTAACGATTATCAAAGAGTTTTTCATTAGCACCATTGACCAGTTAAATGCCGATCTCGATCATAATGCTTTTGCAAACTATACGCCTTCGGTTGCCATTCCAAAAACTTACGGGTTTGAAGTAAACAACATTGACGATGCGCTTGAATATTTGCTGTACCACGAAGGTCTTCATTCCGGTTACGTCACCTTTTTGAAGCGAATGGTGACAGAGGAATTTTTACCACTAAGGCACTAAGGACACAAAGTTTCACTAAGAGAGGTTTCGATTTTTAACAAACCTTAGTGAGGCTTAGTGCCCTTAGTGTCTTAGTGGTAAACCTCGGAGGCCACTGAGTTTCGTACTCAACTCAGTTATTCAGTTACTCAGTTATTCGGTCATTCAGCTCACCGCTCCATCGAGAGCATTCAGCATTTTGCTCCATGCAGCTTTGGCTTGTTCGGTAAAGTTTTCTGCCTCCCTGGCCATTTCGTGTGTGAGTGTCATCGTGCAGCCTGAGCCCTGCGGTTCGATGTTGATAACGATCTGCGATTTCGCAGGAAGATCTTGTCGTACAGCCCATGTGACCACGAGTTTTTTCGGTCTGTCTATTTCAATGTATTCGCCAATGTGCTCATAGTCGTTGCCCTGGCGGCGCACAACAAAGGAAAAGGAATCGCCTACTTTCTTTCCCGGATGGATGCTTATAATTTGTTCATCGCGCAGTTGCGGACCAAACATAAACCTGCTGATCATTGCCGGATCGAACCATGCGTCAAAAACCTTTTCAGCAGGCGCCGCAAATGAATGCGTAACAGTGGCTTTTACAGGAAGTTCCATGATGAGGTATTTTAACTGAGGAATTTTCCAAGCATAGACAAGTTAATATTTTTCCAGAACCTTTGGAAGCATTTGGAAGTTTTCATAATTTAAAAAAATGTAGAAGGTTAACTAATTCATTTAAATGCGATCCTGGTATGTTTAAATCCATAAGCAAATATCTTCTTTATCTGGCTTTCTTCTGCTGCATGACGGCATATGCGTTTGCTCAACCAAACTTTTATGCCGAGACGATCTCGAATGTTTCAGATAGCGTAATAATGAAAGAGATCGCATCTTTTACAAAGGCGGGAAGGCTTTTGCATCCCGACACTTTACAAGCAAAACTAGTTGAGATACCTATTTCCAGTTGTTCCGACAAATCGATTAACTGGGCGGCAAGTAGTTTCTTTAGTTCCATCAGTACGTTCATTCATATTTACTTTTTGCCAGACTCTTCCCTAAGAAAAGTTGATTCCATATTTGTTGTTACACACTCTCATTTTTGGGTGAAGTTTCCAGGGAATGCTTACAAAGGAATTATAACATCTGCTTCATGCAATTTTAGCGGAAGCAAAAAGCAAAGATTTTATTCTGATTATTATAAAGCGTTTTATTCAAGCGATAAAAAGCGACTTTATATTTATTTGATTGACGGCACGGGAGCAGATAAATATGAAGTGACATGGGTTGTGGTGAATGATAAGTATTTGGGACGGGTTGTCGATAAAATTGATTGAATCATTTCAAACGCAAATTCAAATGACGAGTTTTTATTTTCACGAAAATGAAGTTATCATGCACCATAATTACCCATCTATCAACAAGCCGATTGTTTTCATAGTAATAAACATTTTACCACTATCAAGCATTACAAAACCATACTTCTTATAAAAAGCAATTGCGTTCTGATCGATCGGATCTACGACCACGGCGTGAGAGGCAACGAGTTTTGATATCTCATAACTTCTTTTAAGAGCATCCATTAGAAGAGATGCGCCCATTCCTTGTCCTTTGCAACTATTGTCTACAGCCAAGCGGCCCAAAAGTGTTGCTGGAAGATCAGTATACGCACGCGGCATTTTGCTTCTTATTTCTTCCGGAGCATCGCTCATCGGGATCGCGGTATTCGATAAAGTATAGTAGCCGTTGACTACATTATCATCTTCAGCAAACACAAAGCAAGCCGCAAGTTTTTTCTTTACATCCTGACTTACTTGCGTTTTAATATAATTATCAAGTGATAGTTCGCCACAATTAAAACTCTTCCTATTATGATTTTGAGAAAGCGGGGTCGCTAGATAAGTCATTTTAATTTTACTGATTCATTGTATTTCTTAAAAGCTTTTTTAAGTGCTTGGTTAGGTTTGGGAGGGTTCATTAAGGCGTCGAAGAATATTTTCTTATCTTTCTGGGTCGCCAAAATTTTATTATGTTCTTCCGTTATTTTATTTGCCAACTGATTTGCAGAATCTAAAATAAAGTCGCTTAAAGATTTAAAACCTCCCAATGCTGCGACTTCCTCGAAATAAATTTTTTTTTGCATAGGAAGCCTCAACTCCAGTCTCGCACTTTGCGTTGTTTTCATTTTTCAATCTTTTACAATTCAAATGTACGGCATTTAGCCGTACATACCAAAAAGAGTATTTTAAACGCAATACCCCGGAACAAAAGTATCCTCCAAACAAAAATCCCTGACAGGTTTTTTAAACCTGTCAGGGATTGCAACGTTCGTCACAGTTCTATTTACCACACATAGGTTCCTACTGCTCCGCTGGACAATGCTGTTGTAACAATTCTGCTTCCAACCTTAATATTGAAAACTTCCTGGGCAGCGCCTTTGTTAAGGACTATCAACACTTTCTTGCCGTCAGGGTTTTTAAAGGCAACTGTAAAAAGGGTCGATGTTTGTGCTGAGGAAATGCGCACTGATCCTGGTCTTACAAATTTTGATGCATGGGCTATAATGTAATAAGAAACATTACGAGCCACAGCATCCCCGGAAATGGTTAATGCCCCCTGGCAAGTAGTACAGCCACCGTTTGTATGCGGGTTGTAGCCTGGATCCGAGGCGAGATTCCACTCGAGAACGTTTTTACTCCAGTTGCGAGTAGCACCAATGATCAGGTTTTGTACGTGCCATTGAAGATCGCCGCTAAAGTTGCCGGGGCCGCCTACCCACTGCTCTGTGAAGTACACGTTCTTATCAGGGTGAGCGTCATGTACCTGCGACAACGCTGTGATGGACCCGCTGTACAAATGAAAGGCTGAGCCATCAACATATTTTTTTGCATCAGCATCGGCAAGGATCGCTAAAGGATAAGTGGCGACATCTGCATTGTGGTCCCACACAATAATTTTTGTATTGATGCCTGCGGCTTGAAATGCCGGGCCTAAATTATTCTTCACAAAATTTGCCTGCTCGCCGGACTGCATTACCAGGCTTGGGTTATTGTTTCCATTCAACGGTTCGTTTTGTACTGTAATGGCATCTATGGGAATGCCTTCTGCTTTCATTGCCTGGATATATTTTACGAAATACTGTGCATAGGCGGCGTAACATTCAGGTTTTAAACTTCCGGCCTTAAAAGAATTGTTGCTTTTCATCCATACTGGTGGTGACCACGGCGAGCCCAATATTTTAATGTTGGGATTGATGGCCAGTATTTTTTTCAGGATCGGTATCAGATCTGTTTTCTCTGCATTAATACTAAAGTGGTCAAGCGGCTCATCTGTTTGCCCGCTTGGCATGTCATCGTAGGTAAATGTATTTGCACTGAGATCTGAAGCTCCGATGCTTATGCGCAAATAACTCACCCCAATGAATGTACTGTCAAATGCAAACAATTCTTTCAAAACATTGTCCTTGTTGGCAGACGTAAGCGAGTTCAGCAACGTAGCGCTGCCGCCTGTGAGGCAATAACCGAAGCCATCAATCTGCTGATAGGTTTGTGTATCATCCACCTCAATATTAGCATACGAATTGCCGGTGGCTGCAAATACCAAACTCGTTGTTTGCTTTTTAAACAACACTGTCTTGTCTGACTGCGTGAGCCAAAATTCAACGTCGGATTTAGGAGTTATTACTACCGGTGGATTGTTTGAATTATCGCCGCCGGTCGGATTATTATTGCCGGACGATTTTTTTCCGCAGGCCAATCCAAGGCCCATAAATAATGGTAAGGACCAAAACATTTTTGTTCTCATTTTATGAAATTTGAAAATGTGGTAATTTGAAAATGCACGGAAGCAATTGGTCAGGCAGCGTTTGCCAGCATGGTTCCTGATGAAAATATGTCCGTCGATTTAGGCGCAAAAAAAATTCGCATCGCGATGTTTAACATGTCGCCCCTCTCGGGCTGGCTTGTAATTTTCCAATTCGTTTTCTTTTCTACTAACGTGTCGCCCCGCTGGGGCTAATTGACCATTCAAAAAGATCGGAACAGCCCCAGCGGGGCAACACGTTGGTAGCGCTATTGAATTATCAAGAACCCAATGCAAGCCCCGAAGGGGTGACATGTTAAACATCGCAAAGCGAAAAGGAATTCGAACGAGCTGAAAGAAAGCTGCCGTGTAAAAACACGGCAACTCGTTATGACTGATTTAAGGTTTAGGAAATTTGAAAATGTGGCAATTTGAAAATTTGAAAATTGGGATCTCTGATTTTTTCAACTGCATTTCGTATATAAACCAACTATCAATTCGAATATCGAAGCGTTTTGTATTCACTAAACCAATCGCACATAACGAATTTTCAAATTTTCAAATTACCATATTTTCAAATTGTCTTTCTAGTTATCACTATAAAGGCTTACGTTGGAAATTGCGATCGAGCTGAAAGAACTTCCGGTACCTACTTTTATTGTGAAATAATAAGTTCCTGAAGTACCCGGCGTAAACGTACTTGTTTTTGTGCTGGATGTAAATGCAGTGGTGCTGCTTGCCCAACTCACAAAAGTAGGTGTTGAAGCGCTTGCATTTCCGGCAGACGGAGCAGCTGCTCCATAATCAGAACCGTTAACAGGCTGAAACTTGCCTATCCATATTTCACCCCAGGTGCTGTTATATGTAGTAGCTGCCGACGTTATCGAAATATTGTATTTCTTACCTGCAACTAATTGTACGGCCTGATAGATGCCACTGTTTTTAGGGTTTCCGGTTACGGTAAAATTACCAGTCCCCAATACCCAATTTCCATTAGGTGCTCCCTGGTCAAAATGGCTCCAGAACGCATCATCGCCGGTTCGCATTTGTCCACCTTTTAATAAATATCGGGGATCATTTGAAGTTGTTGTAACACTTACCGGAGCAGAGGTGTATAAACGGCCACGCTTATCCGCAGCCTGCATTCTGATGTTGTATGTTCCTGCCAATGGGAAAAAAACAGTATCTGTCGTTTTACCGCCTGCATATCCGGCACCCTGATCCAGGTTCCAATATGTTCCTACGCAATTACCGGCAGTTGTATTTTTTACAACAAATTTTGTGTCACTGCCCTGCACAGGAGTTACGGTAAAAGTAGCTGTAAGGCTATCGACCGGGCCGTAAGACTCGTAGCTGCTGTTTGTTTGCTGTTTGCTGCAACTGCACAGTAGTGCAGCGCCAGCAACCAGTGGAAATATTGTGTTGACTATTTTAGAATTAATTGACGACTTCATAATCATAATTGTATTAGCGTTTATGAATTCTTTTGTTAAGTTTTATTACCAACCGGCGTTTTGCGTCCAGCCAGTTTTTACAATTTCATTTTGAGGAATTGGGTACCAGTTCATTTTCTTGTCATCGTATACTCTGTCTTCCAGTTTCTTCACAGCATAGGTATACGAACTTCCGTTTAAGGTGATCTCAATTCTGTTCAAAGGCGCATTGAAATACGTGCCACCTTGTTTCCATCTGCGCACATCCCAATAGCGTTGACCTTCAAATCCAAGTTCTACTCTACGCTCATGCATGATAGCTGCTTGTGACAAGTCTGCCAGGGCTGGCATAGCAACACCGGCACGTGCCCTTACTTTGTTAAGCGCCTGCAGTGCAGTCATGCTGTAACCTTGCGGGTTGCCGCTTGCACCATAAGCGTTGAACATAGCTTCTGCATAATCGAGCAACAAACCACCGTATCTGAAATACAACCACTGGTGTTTTGTTTTAGTAGCGTTGGTCAGGCTGACAGTCTGGTTAACATATTTTGACAAATAGTATCCTGTTTTTGTAGAATTCAATTTAGGCTGGCCACTATTTCCACCAACATATGTTTGAATTGTATTGGCGCTGAATGTAGATCCATTGTACACTACAGTCAATCCCAAACGTGGATCTCTGTTTGCATACGGATTGGCTGCATGCGTTGGGTTGTTCCAGTCAAAAGGAACAGATGTAGAGCCGCTTTTTACCTCAAATTCGTCTACGAAGTTTTGACTTGGTGTTACACTGTTACCATTACTTTTTTCAAACATAATGGGGAAGTTATTGTATTCAAAACCATTCTGGTCGCTATATCTTTTGAAGAAAATTGCCTCGGTTGATGTTGCGTTGCCAGCTCCAAACAAATTTGCATAAGAAGCATCAAGGTTAAAAGCATTCATTTTGATGACATCATTTGCAGCTGCTGCAGCGTCTGCCCATGTATAGGTTGAGCCTGCATCTTTGAACAAAGGACTTGCTGCAAACAGCAACGCTTTTGCTTTAAGTGCTTTGATCGCTGCGTAAGTAGCTCTGCCTGATTCATACCATGTGGTAGTGGCGCTGGTGCGCACGCTGTCAGGAATAATTACAGCAGCCTTATCGCATAGGTTAACGATATACTTGAAAACATCATCTACTGAATTTCTTGGGAGGCCTTTCCATGAAGCAGTGTTGTTGTAGTCAACTGCAGTATCGATGATCGGTACTGCGCCGTAGCGTTTTACCAATTCCAAATAGAAGAATGCTTTAAGAAAATAACATTCGCCCTGCATATAGGCCACATTCAATACGGCTCTTTTGTAGGTAGTGGAATCGTTGTTAACGATACCGTTTGAAAGATAATCGAGACTTATTTCTTTCCTGTGTGCCAGGTGAAGATTTGCCTGGTAAATGCCATCAAAGCAACTGGACCAAACGCCATCAGGGTTATAGAACTGTGTCCATGTACCGTTATTGAAAATGTGAGAGCGGTTGTTAACGTTGGTATGGTAAGCATCGTCTGATGCAGCTTCCAAATCCACCGAGTTGTAGCTGTCCGGCAAATAGCTATATGCTTTCCACACAACATCCTGTGCGTAGTCATAAGTTTTGTACATCATGCTTATGGGCATATCGGCTGGTACGTTTTTTACATCCAGGAAGTCCTTTTTACAAGAGCCCAGAGAGAATGTAGCAAACACTATAATGATGAGATAATAATATTTTTTCATTTTGTGTGTCTTAAAATGTTCGTGCTAAAATTTTGCTTTCAATCCAATTGTCACTGTCTTCATCAACGGATAACCCATTGAAAGTCTTTCCGGCTCCAGGCCATCAATTTTGTTACCCAACAAATTGTTGCCGTTCAGGAAAACTCTTAAAATCTCTGTTTTCTTCAGGAACCCTGTGCGAGGCAAAGTATATCCGACTTCCACACTGCGCAGTTTCCAGAAGTTACCGCTACGAAGCCAAAACTCTGCGGGCACACCATTGTTGTTGTTTACCAGTGTAGACAATCTTGGCGAAGTAGCCGTAGCTGCTGTTGCCGGAGTCCATGGGTTATTTGAGAAAGCAGTGATGTTAGTATTGTTTGCTAACGGGTGCGTATAATCGAAAGCGTCTTCGAGCAGGCTTACTGTTCTGTTCATGACACCTTGTACATACGCATCAAAGTCAAACCCTTTGTATTTGAAGCCCAAATTAAATCCTAAGGTAATTTCAGGAAGCCTGGTATACTTCATTGGCATAAGGTCGTAGTTATTGATCAATCCGTCACCATTCATATCAACATACTTCAGGTCGCCCGGATGTACCGTTCCATAAGTAGATTTTACAACACCGGCATTCAGGTTACCATTTGCGTCGAAATCTGACACCTGGTAAAAACCGGCATTTTTAAATCCTCTCATCTGACCAATTCTATACCCTTTATTGTATAGATAATCATAGGGTTGCGGATCTTCTGCGACTTTTGTTTGTTTATTGTGGGCATATGCCATAGAAGCTCCTCCGTAATATTCAAAGCCGCTTTTGGTTTTGTCCCGATATTGAAGCGATAGTTCAAAGCCCTGGTTCACCACTTCGCCTGTGTTCATGTTTTGAAAATTGAAACCAGTATAGTCAGGTACACCAACAGGTGCTTCCAAAATACCGGTACGTTTTTCTCTAAACACGTCCACGGTTGCATTCAATTTATTCAAAATTGTCAGGTCAACTCCCAGGTTCGCACTTTGTTTAGATTCCCATGTAAAGTTGGAATTCGGAACGGCGCCTTCTGTTCTCCCATTTCTTCCACCATCCGTTGTCCCAAGTATGTAAACACCGCCGGTATAACTCGCCCACTGGTCATATAAAAAGCGATAGTTCTCATTGGTATTAGCAGTTCTACCATAAGATCCTCTAACCTTTAAGAAATTAATTACCTTATTATTTTTCAAAAAGTCTTCGTTGCTTGCTACCCATCCCAGGCCTATTGCAGGAAAGAATCCATAGCGATGGCCCGCCTGGAAATCGGCTGAACCAAGATAAGAGAAGGACAGATCGGCAACATATTTTTTACTGTAGTCATAAGTAACATTGCCACGTAAACCTTGCTCTACTACGGCATACACCTGGCCATCATGTACATAACTTGAACGGGTGTATTTTACCATTCCTGTAAAAGAATGTTTGCCGAAACTTCTGTCGTAATCAAATCCAAAGATGGAAGATGTACGGTTCCAGTGATCATTACCTCCGTCAGAACCGCCCTGGCTTGTAGCACCTATTGTTTTATAAACCACGTTGCCTTTTGCATCTATCACAGGGTTGTCATAAGCGTCTTTGGTAATTTCGTAAGAAGGCACCGTAAACGTTTTTTGGTAAACACCTGTATATACGTTGGCAAATGAAACACCACCGCTAAGCGCCAATCCTTTGGTCAATATATCCAACTTCTCTTTGAAGCTCACGTTTGTTTGCAAGTATCTTGTATGTGAGCTATAGATACCATTTTGTCTCAGATTTTGAACAGGATTGAAACTATACACAGCATTGTTTCCCCATGAACCATCCAGGTTTTTTACAGGAAACGCAGCTGCCGGAGTCCTTAACAGGCCAGCAAACACGCTGCTTGCTGTAAAGCCAGCTGGTGTATTACGGTCTTCTGTAATGCCCGAAACAGTGGCTTTTACAGATAGATTTTTATTCAGGTTCAAATCAAGATTGGCTCTCAAACTAAGCCTGTTATATTTTGCATTGGTACCAAAATCCTTGTCGATCACATCAGCATCTTTGTAGATACCTGTGAAACTTGTATAGCCACCCAATACAAAAAATCTTGCCTTGTCATTACCACCACGGAATGAGAGGTCGTAGTTCTGTGTGGCAGATTTATTGGTCAACATTTTATCGTACCAGTTCACATTGGGGTGAAAAGGGTCATCGGTAGCCTTGTACAATTCAGGATTGTAGTATTTGATGGGCAACCCATCATTTTGCAAAGCCTGGTTGTAGGCGGTTACATAACCGTAAGCATCCATTACCTGTGGCAAGCCGATTGGGCGCATGGCACCGTATCTTGCATTTGCTTCAATTTTGGTTTTGCCGGATTTTGTTCCTTCTTTAGTACGAACACTCAATACACCCGCTCCTCCATCAAGACCGTAAATAGCAGTGGCAGCCGCATCTTTTAACAAGGTCACAGATTCTATTTCATTTGGAGACAAAGCAGAAAGAGAATTCATGTCAACCTGAAAGCCGTCCAGGTAAATAGTTACCCTGTTGCCAGTTATGTTCCAGCTACTCAGTCCACGCACATACAACGTTGGCGCATCATAACCAGGTTCACCGGAACCAGTAGACACAGTCAATCCCGGGATTCTTCCCTGCAATGTATTCAGCAAATTACCTGCATTCGTTTTTGCAAGCTCTTCACCTGAAAGCGTAAAAGTTGCGCCTGTATTTCTCCAGCTCTGTTCGTTTCTGATACCGCCGTCTATTCGTTTTTCAGTGTCGCTTTTTCCAGTCAGCAATATTGCAGAATCCAATTGGGCAGGCGCCTTTGTTTGTGCCTGGGTCACATCCAGCCCAGCCAGAAAGAGCAGCCCTATAAAGAGTTTTATATTTAAATTTTTCATGTAGTTTATGATTGTCGATTTTCAAACCTTAATTACCATCCTGGGTTTTGACCATCCCAGTCTTTTCCTCCTAAATACATCATGCTTATTTGATCCAGTGGGAACGGCACATAGTAATACTTCATAGGAAATACTCTTGCTCCGTAATTAATAGTTACCCAGTTGAGGAAAGGATTGGTTGGTTTCGGAGTAACGCCATTCGTTGACGCAGTAACCGAAAATCCATGAAAACTTTGACTTAATACAGTATGAGCTGTCAACCAGCGATGCAAATCGTTGTATCTGTGATTTTCAAAAGCCAGTTCTACAGAACGCTCATTTTGAATGGCAGTACGGAAGTCACTTGTAGATGCTGGTGTTTTAGCTGGCATGCCTGCTCTTGCCCTGATCAGGTTCAGGTAAGTAGTCGCTTCAGCAGTAGGCCCTGCATATTCATTTAACGCCTCTGCATAGCTTAGGTAAAATTCAGCCAAACGGAAAACGGGCCATGCAAAGTGGTTGTCATTCATATTGTCAACACGTGCCACAAATTTTGTTGTTTCGACAGCACTTCCTGTTGCGTCACCTGCGTTGGTATCATCACAAAGGGCACCCTGTGAATAACTCAGAGGCGAATCTCCTGAAGATTTGTAATAAGTAACAAATGTTCTGGCACTGTTCCAGCGTTGTCCGGCATATGCAAGGCACTGGTATGCGCGAGGGTCCAGGCTCAGTCCTTCGAAATAAGCTTTGAAATCTTTTCCGGTAGGAGTAGCGGTCCAGGTGGTGCCATCAGTTTTTTCATACATCTGCAGGAACTCGATTGGCACGTTATTCTTAGCACCCCATTGATTCATACGGATCTTAGAAGTGTTATAAAAACCCCACTCGTTCCATTGGCTCTTATCAGGATCTTTCTGATTGAATGTATTTACCAAAATCATTTCAGGGTTACCATAAGCACCTGCAGTTCCATATACGTTATTGCATACTGCTTCGTAATCGCCAAGACCTGCGTAAGTATCGGTGTTAGGTGTTGTAGTTGGCTTCGGTGTTGGAGATGACACGTACAAATAAACTCCCGAACCACCAGCTGCGTCGATAACGGCTTTAGAAGCATCTGCTGCTTTTTTCCAACGCTCTTTATCATAAGAAGCATAGCACAGAACAGAGTCTTTCTCGTTGCCATATCTTGCTCCTGAGATGATAGACTTCATCTCACTTGGAGTGTTATAAAGCGGGCTGGCAGCATATAATAAGATTCTTGCTTTTAAAGCAAGGGCAGCAAGGCTTGTTACTTTTCCATAGTCAACTGAACCGCGTGTTGCCGGAAGTAAAGTTGCAGCCTGGTCACACCAGGTTACAATACTGTCAACAACAGACTGAACAGAAGAACGAGGAATAGAAATCTTTCCGTCACCTGCCAATACAGTCGTTACAATTGGAATACCACCAAACATACGGAATGCGCTGTAGTGGGCCATTGCGCGGCAAAAAATTGCCTGTCCTTTCACATCATTGATCCACTCAGGAGTTGCATCTGTAACAGCACTAATATTTTTAATAACAAGATTGGCCTTTCTGATCGCTTTGTACCATCCGCTGAAAGGAGGTGCATCGCCACGGCCGAGTGCAGTAGGGCCCCTGTCAATAGCAGCTGCAGGAGTCATGTTGCCGAAAATATAAGTTTGGTAATTGTAGTTACCAGCAACCCAGGCAGCACCCGGAAGTGTTAAGTACACATTATCTGTAAGAGCGTCCTCACGGCAATCCGCAGACTCAGTTAATACAAAGCCTGAAGGAATACACCATTTGTACATTTCTGCAACAGCATACTGTGCCTGCATTTGTGTATGGAAAATGGTGTCAACAGTTACCGCGCCACCTTTTGGCTTTTCCAGGAAATCTTTTGAACAACCACTCATCATGCCTGCCGAAATAGCACCGGCAAAAAGCAGAAGAGGTAAATATATTTTTTTCATCTGTTTTGTCTTTTTGGATTAGAAATTAGAAACTCACTTTAAAACCTGCATTGTATGTACGGGTAAGTGGATAACCCATGTAACCCAGATTTTCAGGATCACCCCAAATAGAATTCTTGCTCCAGGTGTACAAATTGAATCCATTCGCATATACGCGAACCGAACCAATTCCAGCTTTCGACAGAACGCCATGTTGGAAAGTATAGCCCACTTCCATGTTTTTCAATCTCACATAAGAAGTATTAAGATGGAAAAAGGTATTCTGATAAGCCGAAGGGTTATACGCTGCAATAGGGAAATCAATTTTTTCACCCGCTGCATAACGCTCAGGCGTAAAGCGGTTCCAATCCACTGCAAAGAGCGCTTCTGTTGTACCGTTAAAGTGCTTGTTGGTTGACGGCATTGGATCTGCGGCTACACCACCGGCACCTTGGAACAATACAGAGAAATCCCATCCTTTATAATTAAATCCAAATGAAACACCATACGTAAAACGAGGGATTGAAGTATAACCGGATCTTATATAATCCTTGTTGTCAATCTTACCATCGTAATTAATGTCTTTCATTCTAATATCGCCAGGTTGCAAAGGCACATCGCCAAGTGTAAGGTCCTTTTCAAGAACAGTCTGCCCACCGGCGTTTGTATATGGTTTGCCATTTGCATCTTTTGCAGCAACAGGTTGAGAAAGGATCGGATTGTTGTTTGCATCTACTGCATACAATTGTGACCATGACGTATACAAACCATCTGCCTGCAGGTATTTTCCCGTATTGATTGGTTTACCCGTTTCTGCCTGGTACTCAAGCCCCTTTACAATTGGTTCATCACGGAAAACAATTTTATTCTGGTTGTTGGAAATATTCGACTTTACCCAGTAATTGAATTTACGGCCAACCTTATCATTGTAGGTAACTTCCAATTCATTACCCCAGTTTCTTGTTTCTCCTAAATTGTAAGGAGGCAAACTTGCGGCAACTATCCCAGGAACTGTTCCTCTCCATGACAGGATATCTTTTCTATGTTCATCATAGTGATCGTAGGTAATGCCCAGTTTATCTTTAAAGAATTTGGCTTCAAAACCTATGTTCATTTTTTGCGAAACTTCCCATGATACATTCGGGTTGCCAAGTGTGCTTTCATAAGCACTCTTTACTTTGTTACGGTTAGATCCGTTTATACCAAAATAATAACCGCCCATATCGCCGCCGCCATAGCCCCACACATCGGGTAAATACAGGTAGCGCGCATACTGTGGAGGGTTAGATCCAGGTATATAAATTCCATCATTACCAACATAACCAAGCGATCCCCTCACCTTCAGGTAAGTGAAATATTGGTTTACCGGCCAGAAAGATTCATTACTTGCTACCCATCCGAGTGAGTACGCAGGGAAGAATCCGAATCTTTGTCCTTCAGGGAAGTTTTCAGATCCATTGTAACCCATGTTATACTCAGCCAGGTATTTGCCTTTATAGCCATAAGCAATCCTACCCACAATACCTTCGTAAGCGTGAGGAAGATCGTAAGGTAATTTAGGGTCAAATTTCTTTTCGAGGTTACCCATCAGCAACCCTGTAATAGAGTGGTCGCCGAAAGTGCGGCTATAGTTTATCGCAAATTCTGCGTACCACTTGCGCCACTTCTCTTTATATGCATTTGTATTTCTTTGCGAAGGTTGTTCATTATTTATTTGTACCCAGATTGGATCCAAAACGTCGCCGTTAGGATTTTGGCGCACAAACCATTTTACAGGTACAGATTGTCCCTTTGCAGTACTGGCAAAATAACTGTCGTAGGCTGCTCTTGCGCTTACAGAAAGCCCTTTGGTAATAAAATCCAGCTTGTGCGTTATGCGAATAGCGGAATTAAGCGTACTACTATTGGTAATTGCATACTGGTTACGCAGTGACAAACTGTATAAAGGGTTAAACTGTTCCTGGTCGCGCTGCCACTGAAATACATACTTGCCATCAACGTAACCGGGAGATCCCATCGGATTCGTCCACATCAGGTTCTTCTCATAGTTATACTGATCATTGTCCATACCGGAAACCTGAACAAACTGAGTTCCCAGGTCCACCGAAACTTTTAAATTTTCGTTCACGTCAAAATCAAAGTTGCCTCGCAAGTTGTACCTGTCCTTTTTATAGTCCATTTCTTTGGAGAAAGGCATATAATCTGTTTTGAACAACCCTGATTGTGTGAGGTAACCACCTGAAAGGAAATATTTCACGCCCTTGGTTCCACCAGTGATGTTGATATTTGCCTGTGACTGAGGCGCATATTTTTTATAGATCTGGCTTTGCCAATCCTGGTCTGGATGGAAGTAGGGATCGTAGTAGGGATTTTTTGAACCATTGGGTAAAAGCGGCGTATGAGCATTTTGATAATACTTCATATCCTCTTCGGAGTATTGCGGTTTGTAACCAATATTTGGGTCAGGATTACTTCTTTTTGAAACGAAAGTTGCCCAACCATTGGGATTGTTGGCTACATCCGGATCGTTGGCATGTCTCTGCCAATATGTTTCGAATATTTGCTCATTTCTTAGCGTAGCATATTGTGGAGAATTAACATACTTCGGCATGTTTAAGAAACTTACAGCAGCTGTTTGAGCAGTAGCGTTAATTTTAGGAGTGCCCTCTTTACCACGTTTTGTAGTTATAAGGATAACGCCATTGGCACCACGCACACCAAATACTGCCGTAGCCGACGCATCTTTAAGAATGCTGATCGTTTCTATTTCATTCGGATCAATATCGTTATACGTATCTCTCACCACTCCGTCCACCATAATCAAAGGCGCGGTACTTGCACTGTAAGTACTAACACCCCTGATGTACAGGTTCGCAGCATCTTCACCAGGTTTACCTGAAGACTGAACCGAGATCAAACCCGGTAAACGTCCGGCAAGTGAATTACTGATGTTGGCAACGGGTGATTGAACGATTTCTTTGGAAGAGATCGTACTGATAGACGCTGTTACTGACGCTTTTTTCTGTTGGCCGTAACCCACTACCACCACTTCTTCCATCGCCTGGTTTTGTGGAATCAATGCCACTTGAAAATCTCTTCTGCTACCAACCACAAACTCTTGCGGCAGGTAACCGATCATAGACACAACGATAACAGTGTTTGGTCCCGGAACGGCTAATTTGAAAATACCGTTCTTATCGGTCATGGCGCCTTTTGTCGCTCCCTTTACGATTACACTTACGCCATCGAGCATTTCTCCCCTGGCTGTCGAGGTGATTTTGCCGGAAATAGTCAGGGTAGTATCAACAGGGGCCTTCACCTGTATCACTTCTTCGTTGTTTTTTATGTTCAACGAGAGCATAAGGCTTTTAAGCTCTTCATTGTTTGCATAGATCACATAGGCTTTCTTCAGAACCTTTTTATACTTTAACCCGTAAGGTTTAAGAAGTTCGTCGAGAAAGGCCGTAACGGTTTTGTACTTCGTTACGTTCATGGCAAGCGCAGCGTCTGGCAAGACGTTTGATTCGTAGACGAAGTCTACATCAAACACTTTTCTTGCTTCCAGTAAAAGTTGGGAAATTGTTTTCGATTCCGCATTTGTAGGAGAGTTGTGTTTTTGCTGGCTGTACGCTATCGCATTCAATGCTGTTTGCGAATGTGCACTCATGACGTTGACCACAGACATGACGATGCCGAGCAGGAAAAACACTTTCCTGGGGTAGAGGCTCTTTTTCATACTTCTTTTTTGCGATCGTTAATTAATCAGTTTTGGTTTCGTTTCGATTTTTCGGTGCGCTGGGAGCGCCCGGTTGTTTTGGTTTTTTCTGTTGTTGTTGTTACTGCCCTATTACGAGCGTTTTATCCTTGATTGTTATTTTCTTCTTAAGAATCACTTCAAGCACCTTCGCCATATCCTCAATATTACCTGCACGGAATTCTCCGGATATTTTGACCCTCCATAAAGTTGAGTCCGAAATTACAACGCCGTAACCATAGGTATCCTGTATTAGGCGGGCAACTTCAGGCATTGACGTATAATTGAAGTGGAACTCGTTGTGTGCCCAGCCCGAATACATGTTGATTGTAGAGTCCGCGTCCAGTTTCACTACGTCATTCTTGTTAACTACTGCTACTTCACCCGGTTTCATTACCACAGGCAATTCCTTCTTACCTGCTTTAGATGGAGCGATATCTTTTACCGCCAACTGCACTTTACCTTCTTCGAGGGCAACGGTCGACTGGTCATTTCTTGTATTTACATTGAACTTGGTACCCAGCACTTCAATATCTACATCTTTGGTATGTACAATAAATATGTCTGCCGAAACCTTCTTTTTAGCCACCGTGAAGTATGCCTCCCCTTCTATCCACACATTTCTTTTCCCATTGTCTCTCCACACCTTGGGCACCTTCAAAACTGAGTTTGCATTCAGTACCACGGTAGAACCGTCAGGCAGGGTAATGCGTTTTATCTCACCGGAAACAGTCTTTACCTCTGTTAAATAGACATTCTGATTTTCATGTTTCAGGAACAGCCAAACAGAAGTGGCCGCAACCAGCAAGAATGACGCAGCCACCAGCATAGGCCTTAGCCACACTATTCTTGACTTTTCCTTCTGAATAGCGGCTTCCACCTTCGACCAGTTTTCAGTTTGTATTTCAGGGGAAACGGCCTCCTTTCTGAACTCAATCTTATTATTTCCTATCTTGAAAAACCCCGGCATTCTTGTGTTTTTATGGTATTTAATAATTAAGACACGGAACTTTTCGCGTCATACTCTTCGGACGTGAAAAATTTTTAACTTTTTTTTATTTAGGATAAATGTCTGTGGGGAAATGACTGGATAACTGATTAACCGAATAACTGAATGGTTGATTTTCAATCTTGTATTACAACATTTAAACTCTCAGTTATTCAGTTATTGAGTTATTCAGTTATTCAAATCTCCCAAGGTCTTTGTAAATAAACATAGCGGAGAGAAAAAGCGCAAGCAACTGCTCCGAACGCAGCTTATTAAGTGCTTTTTGGATTAGGTTTAAAACCGATTGATAGTTAACGTTCATTATCTCAGCGATCTGCTTGTACTCCATATCTTCATAATAGCGCAGGTAAATGGCCTCCTTTTGGCGGGCGGGAAGTTCGTTAAGAAGCGCAGTGAGCTTTGTGTGCAACGATTCTTCTGTTTCCTTTTCCACGATAATCTCTTCTATCGAAAAGCAAATGTCGGGTTCTATTGACATCTTGATTTTCAGTTCACGCAGCTTTAATGAGCGTAACTGATTGAGTATCTGTCGGCGAAGTACAGTAAAGAAGTAGGGTTTAACTTTTTCCAGGTTGCCTATAGAAGTGCGTTTCGTCCAGACCTTTACAAAGAGTTCCTGCACGGCGTCATCTGCGAGACCATTGTCATTCAATAACTTGGATGCATAATAATACAATCCATCAAAAAGTGCTTTATGAATGTCATTGAAGGCTTCGGTATTTCCCGCCAGTGTATCGGTCCACCATTGTCGCAGTTGTTCAGTCTCTGATCTGGATTCCATTAGGCCGGCTAAAGATTTTGTATTTATACTTTTCGCATTACCACTCTCATATATATTGTGTGCAAGATCGCCTATGGCTTTTTTCCACAGCTCTACCTATGAGCGCTCAAAAATAAACACTAAGAGCCGTATTTAAAGTGATTTGTAAATTAAAGTTGTTAGTTATTGGCTTTCAAGCAAGTGGAGAGTTGAGAATGGAGAGTTGAGAGTTAAGCTGCACAGAAAAAAACTGCAATTTGAAAGTCACCGTAATTTTATTTTCTTTGGAAACAAATTAGTCCACTCTAATGAAACTCACTACATTATTCGTTCTTTCGCTTGTCAGCATTTCAACTTTTGCTCAAATTAATCTAACCAAACTTGATGCTAAAAGTTTACCCAAAAACATTAAGTATGAGGGGCACATTGTTGATGCCGTGAAATGGACAGATAGCCTGGGTTTAAACTATGCAATTACAACGGAGACAGGAAAACATCCTAGCAAAGGCCCAGACAATGAAGGGTTTAGAGATGCCGCTTTGTATGCTTACCGCTATGTTGTAAGAAATGATAGCACAAAACTCGCTTGGAGAATCTATGACTATAATGAAGCATGCGAATTTGACGTAGATGTATTTTTCCTTGCCAAAACATTTGCCGTAACAGATCTTGACAATAATGGAGTTGCAGAAGTTTGGGTAATGTACAGAAATGCCTGTGAGAGCGACATTAGCCCCGCTACTCTGAAAATCATAATGTACGAAGGCAATAAAAAATATGCGCTAAGAGGAGAAAGCCAAGTCCAGGGTTCTGAAAAGGATTATTACGGAGGCACTTATAAACTCGACGACAACTTTAAAAACGGAAATCCAATCTTCAGGAAATATGCTGGAAATCTTTGGAACAAACGCAAGATTGAATAGCAGCAATTCCTAATTCCTAATTCCTAACTCCTAATTCCTAATTCCCCTCACGGCCTATGTTCTTCAATAAAACTCGTAAGCTCTTTGCTGAGATCCTCAAGCAGGGCTTCAAACTCGGCAAGGTCATTATTTTTTTCTGAGGCTTCTTTTTTGTACTTGGCAAGATGTTGCAGGCAGGAGGTATATTCTTCACATAAAGATCTGAACATACTATCTTGAGTATAAAGCTTTTCAATGCTTTGAGAGTGCATTGGAAAATCTTTTTTAACAACATTCATGAAGTGATCGCTAGACTCCAGCATTGATAAAATTTTAATTCTCTATTTCTAAATTAAATCATTCAGACGCTACACGCTAGTGTTTGCAAGGGTTTACGGTTAAATGCGGAGAGTACAATTTGAAAATTTGAGGGATTTGAAAATTTGAAAATACTTCCTGCGCATGTCACCTGATACCTTTTTCAAATTGCATTATGCGGGAGACAGAGCCTCTATGTCGTTATTTAATAATTGGTGTTGTAAGGATTCTCCTACGCAATAGCACTCATCATTTTCAAATTTTCAAATCCTCAAATTTTCAAATTTCCCTGCAGGTGAACAATTCCCAAATCCCTTTGTTGTAAGTAATACTGACCGATTTAGATCACTATTTTCCAGGCTCCTGATGTAGCGTTAATACTGAAGTAATCCGTGCAATGCTAAATGTATCCGATGTGGAAGCACAAAAAATCATGTACCTATTCATTGATTCTTTTTGAAACAAATCATTACATATGCAATCCCTAACTGCAACATCAATAGTTCCGGACGTTGATTCATTTGAACAACAACTGGAAAAAATCTCCAATGATCCACTCTTTGCGGAGGCGGGCATACTGAAAAAATTTCTCAGGTACATTGTATTGGAAACCTTGCATGGCCGTTCCAATTGCCTTAAAGAATATACAATCGCTACTAACGTGCTTGGCAAGCCGCTGGATTTCAAGCCCCAGGAAAATGGCATTGTACGCATACATGCAGGAAGACTGCGAAGAGCGCTCAGCCACTATTATGAAAACGCCGGTGCAAATGATGAGCTGATCATCACCATCCCCAAAGGAAAATATGTCGCTGATTTTTCCATGAGAGATGCACTGGCTCCTGATAAAGTTCTGCATACAATTCTTGATGATACAACAGCAGAACCTGAAACAGACACTGCTATTGCCGTGGTTCCTTTGTTATGTGATGAAGAAAATCCGCTCACAAGACTTTTCATGAATGGATTTTGCCTTCAGCTAAGCAACAGCCTCATGGACCTGAAAGACTTTTATGTTATATCCTACCAAACAATCAAAGGCATGGTAGATACGGACAAGGATCTGCGGGACCTGCACCATACCGTGGGATGCAGCTTCATTGTGTCCGGTTGTGTACAAATGGTAAATCACCATGTAAGAGTAACGCTTCAACTTTTCCTTGCAAAATCCGGACAACAAGTATGGTCCGAGATCTACGAAAGAGTGATGACAAAAACGAATGTTTTACAAATCCAGGATGAACTGGTAAAGAGAATACTCCCTTCCATAAGCGAATCCCTTTTGCATTTTAAAGGAAAAGGACTGGTAGCAAAATTGGAAGCGGTTTAGTTAATTGAAAATTGAAAGTTGAAAATTGAAAATGATCGAGGCTGCAACGCGACTCACCACTAAAGTCTAACAACGAACAACTATCAACTAACAACTTCTCTCTCTTCATTTTCAACTTTCAACTTTCAATTTTCAATTAAAAAGAATACGCTATTCCAAACACAATACCAAAGTCAAGCGTCCTGCTGCCCGCGACCGGAGGTTTGGAGTCGTAACTGTTATAGAAACTCAGGCTAAGCTTAAAGTCATTAAAAATTTCCCAGGTCAGATCAGTTGAACCATCATACCGAAAGCGGTCCTTCTGCGTAAGGCTGTAGTAAAACGTTTGGCTGGTAAGCAAATTGAGTTCGGGTTTGCTGAATCTGAAGAAGTTAAATTCAATTTGTCCGAACAACTCCGATTGGGTACCGGTCGTTACATCTTCGGTACTTTTTTCCTGGTTGAATACCATTCCCATTCTCCCCCATGCATACACACTTTTTCTTGTGAGAAATTTATTTCCCGCGCCAAGCCCTTCCTGGTAACGTCTGCTAAGACCAAGCTCTAAATTTCGCTGATAAGCAAGAAAGACTGTACCAAACCATGTGGTGCTGAAATAGTAATTATTCTTCATGGAGATGTCTTCTCGATCACGACTGAATGAAGAATCAGAAATGGTATAAATGCCAGACGCAGAAAACGTTTGCTCATCTTTCTTTGAGGTATATGAAAGCCTCGTGTCAAAATTTAACCGGCCAAGATCACTCGATCTTGTGAAGCTATATCCGAGACTCACGTTTCCTGAAAATCGCTGCAGCACTTTGTTTTCGAACGGATATAAAACTGAAATGTGTTCCAGCTGCAACTCGGTTGTGTCATAGCCACGATTAATAAATATTTTGGTGGCTGCGGTATCCGATAAAATTCTTCCAAAATAAACTTCCCCCTTAATTGCCTCGATTCTAAACACACGCGTACGTGCGGAAATGGTCCTTATTTTACGGAGTTGAATGGAAATATCATTCGCATCATCCGGGTCAAAGGTCAATACACCTAACTTTATTTTTTTCACCTCTCCCACTACCAAACTGCCGTTCAAAAAATACACCGTATCGCGCTGTGCATACAGCTCACCGCAAATCATTAACAATAAGCATATAAAGATTGCTAACCTTTTCAGGGAGATCACGGCCATGCTTGTGTATGCATTTTGATTATGAAAATAAACTCAAAAAAAAAGGTGGTAACAGTTTACCGTAAACAGCAATGAGATGTAACCGTAAAGTAAAATGCACCTCTCTATTTCAACACTCAGCGTCTACTTTTGGTTTATTCAATTATCCTTTTTGTAAACTCCCCGACAGCTCGCCTTAGTAGTGTATCACAATTGAAGAACTATTTCCCAATACAAATTGCAATTTTATGAACCGCTTACAAAAAAAATCCAGCGTCCTTCTGTTGTTTACTGCACTGCTGCTTATCACCGGCAAATTGATGGCGCAGGATGAACAACAAAAAACCATGGAGATATATGGCGCCATACAGGCCGATGTCGGTTATAATTTCAACCAGATAGACCCGGACTGGTACGATGTAATTCGAACAACAAAACTTCCTTCTTACAAAAATCAATATGGCACAAACGGCAACGTTTATTTTTCTGTAAGGCAAACAAGACTTGGTTTTAAAAACTATTTTCAAACTGCTCTGGGAGAACTGAAAACGACCTTTGAGTTTGAGATGTTTGGTACGGGTGTAGACGCAGGGCAAACAACATTCAGATTGCGCCATGCATATGCAGAGTTGGGAAAATTTGGCGTTGGTCAATACTGGAGTCCGTTCATGGACATTGATGTTTTTCCTAACACTCTTGAATACTGGGGACCCGTTGGAATGCCATTATTTAGAAATGTACAGATCAGGTACATGCCCATCCAGGGAGATAACAAACTAACATTTGCACTTGAAAGACCAGGTGCCAGTGCTGACCAGGGCAAGTATGCCGGTCGCGTGGAATTGCAGGGAGTTAATCCAAGATTTCCTTTGCCTGATTTCTCCGCAGAATATCGCAAGGCATTTAAATGGGGCTATGTAGAGTTGGCGGGCATTCTGCGGTACATCAAATGGGAAGACCAAAACAATGATCAATACAATTTCAGTGGCGATGCTTTAGGTTGGGGATTGAATCTTACCTCTAACATTAAAGCTGGCAAGAATACTACTTTTCGCCTTGGAGTAGTCTACGGCGAAGGAATTGAAAACTACATGAATGACGCTCCTGTAGATATTGGCGTTAAAAACAATCCGGGCAATACAGTCACTCCTCTTTTAGGAAAAGCACTTCCAGTACTCGGTATCACAGCTTTTGTTGATCACAATTGGAACGAAAAGTTCAGCTCTTCCCTTGGTTATTCATCTGAAGACATTACCAATTCTGACGCACAAAATGCCAATGAATTTCACAGGGGACAATATGCGATTGGTAACCTTCTTTGGTATCCTGCAAAAAACGTAATGGCCGGCGTGGAGCTGCAATGGGGACACAGAGAGAATTACAATGATGGCTGGAAAACCGATATAACCAAATTGCAGTTTTCTTTTAAATACAATTTCTCGCAAACGTTTTATAGAAAGTAGTGAATTATGAGTTATAAGTTTTGCGTTAGGACTTCTACTTGCAACTTCCAGCTTTCAATTTTCAATTAGAAAAATATTTTACAATGAAAAAATCACATCGCATGTCAATTTATAAAGCTGTCATCTTCTCTTTGTTGGTGACGTTTATGGGAAACATAGTTTGCATTGCGCAAACAAAAACTGATCTTTCAAAAGCAACTATAGAACGGTTGCTTGATGAAGCTTACAACAAATTTAAAGATATAAAGGAAGGCAAGAATGCCGACTACATCAAAGAGCTGGCGAATGTTGATCCAAATATTTTCGGCATTGCGTTAGTCACTACTGATGGCACTGTATATACAAAAGGAGACATCGGTTCTATGGTGTCTATACAAAGTGTATCGAAGGTTTTTGTGATGGCGCAGGTACTGGAAGAGCTGGGTCCCCAGGCCATTCAGGATAAAATCGGCGTAGACGCAACAGGCGTTCGTTTTAATTCTATCGTTGCTATCGAACTGCAAAAAGGAAAAGAAATCAATCCAATGGTAAACCCTGGCGCTATTGCAGCAACGAGCCTTGTGGCAGGTGCTGACTCTGCGGCAAAATGGAAAAGCATTCTGCAAAAACAAAGCGATTTCGCGGGACGTCAATTGACAGTTAACCAACCTGTTTATGTAAGCGAAGCTGGAGACAATCTTCGCAACCAGGCCATAGCCCATCTGCTTTTAGCATATGGTCGCATGTACTTTGATCCTGTTCAGGCAACAGACATTTACACAAAGCAATGCGCTATCAATGTAAACGCAAAGGACCTTGCAACTATGGCTGCAACACTTGCAAATGGAGGTGTTAACCCTGTTACGAAGAAAAAAATTGTTTCACCGCAAACGGTGCAATACACATTGCCTGTTATGGCAACAGCGGGACTATATGATGATTCCGGCATTTGGTACTTCAACTCAGGCCTGCCTGCTAAAAGTGGCGTCGGTGGTGGATTGCTCGCCGTATGTCCTGGCAAATTCGGCATTGCCGTTGTATCCCCTCCACTTGATGCAGCAGGCAATAGCGTGAAGGCGCAAAAAGTGATCAAATATGTGGTAGAACAACTAAAGGTTGATCCGTTCTTGATCGAACCCAAGAAGTAATTAATAATTAATAATTAACAATTAATAGGGAGTCAGTCTGAACATTATTCGAACACACAATGATTGATAAAAAAAGATGAATGCTGCACCTATTAATTCTTAATTATTAATTATTAATTGGTTAAACCCTCTGCCAATAACCAAACAACGAATGAACATGACTATAAAGCGTGCTCTCATAAAATCGTTCCTTATCCTGACAATATCCTTACTTGTCTTGTCCAATCATTTGTTTGCACAAAATGACACTCCCGTACTCGACACGCAAGTGAATGGAACGGTAATGATCAAGCGGGGATTAATTAACAATGACAGCGCCTATACAAACTATGCAAGCGGAGAGTTTACACCAGGACGCGGATTTGATTTGGTGCGAACAAAATTCGGCACGCTGAACATTAGCCTTTATGCGATGGCACGCTACCTGAATCAAATGCCTGGCACACAAACATGGGAGGATCATTTAGGAAGACCGCATGATTTTACAGGTCGAAACGATTTCTACTGGCACCGTAGTATGATCTGGTTTTCTGGCTGGTTGGGTACACCGAAGTTTACTTATACAGCCACTGTTTGGACGGTGTTTACCACGCAACAAACCCTTATCTATGGTAACATGCAGTACAAGGTTAACAAGCACCTTCGGTTCGGTTTAGGTGTTGGCCCCAATCTTTCAGTTCGCTCAATGCAGGGAAGCTTTCCTTTCTATTCATCAACAGACAGAACGATGGGTGAAGACGCTTTGCGCGGAGGTTTTACGCATGGCTTCTGGATCACGGGAGAAGTTGTTCCCAAACTTTATTATAACGTAATGTTTGGCAATAACCTTAGCACGCTTGGCATCCAGGCTTCCAAACTTACAAGGAATATAGCGAAAAGTGCATCGATCTGGTGGATGCCTACAACTGGTGAATTCGGTCCCCGTGGAGGAATCGGTGATCTCGAAAATCATGACAAGCTTGCCACTCGTTTCGGTGTATCTTATGTGAATAGCCGCGAAGACAGGTTTAACAATATTGGCACTCCTTCTCCGGACAACACACAAATAAGAATGACTGATGGCGTGTTGTTTTTTGAAACGGGAGCGCTGGCCGAAAATGTAACGATAGACAACGCAACCTACAACATGTTTTCTATTGACGCAGGTTTTAAAATCCGGGGCTTCAACCTGCAGGCAGAATTTTACGGAAGAAAGCTTTCAAAATTCGCTGCGGATGGCCCTCTTCCAGTTAGTGAGCTCAATGACTTCGGCTACAGTTTACAGGTAAATAAAATGATCATTCCGAAGAAACTGATTCTGTACGGAGTTCATTCCTATTTCTTTGATGAATTCAAAAGACATCCCTGGGAAGTGGGTGGCGGCATAAATCTTTATCCGTTAAAAAACCGCAGCTGGCGTCTCAATGGACAAGTGATACATGTATATAAATCCGCTGCCGGCGGCACATTTGGATTGTATACAGCAGGGCAAACCGGCACTACTATTACGTTTGGCAGTGATATTCTTTTGTAGATAAGAAAAGATGCTAAGCATCTTAAAGATTACCACTAAGTCACTAAGTACACTAAAGCCGCACTAAGGACCTCTCTTAGTGAAAACTTAGTGTACTTAGTGACTTAGTGGTGAAAAAACGCAAAACCAATTCGAGATTATTCAAAATAAAAACTCGTTTTATGAAGTTCACATCGCACTTTTCGCGAGTAAACATGATTGCATCCGGCATCGTGTTTTTGTTTTTTTCGATAGTCAACCCTAACCTTAACGCACAAGTGAAAAAAAAGAATGCGGCTGACACTGCTTTGTTTTTCGATTCGCACTTTCACTTGACGAATTATGTGCAGGAAGGCATCAGCATACAAAAGTTTCTTTCCATTATGGGAACAACCACGGGCAGGTCCACGCTGTTTGGTATCCCATTGCAACAACAATGGTCGTATTCAAATACCGGCGATTTCGCTCCTACATACTATCTCGCCAGCGATGCGCCGTTGTATTACTATTCTTTTACCGATGCATACATTGCAATGACCTATCGCTCATTGTCTGCCAATGATCAAAAACGTTTTGATCCCATGATAACGGGCTTCAATCCTGCAGACATGTATGCAGCTGATCACATCAAACGTGTGTTATTATTGTTTCCCGGCGTATTTAGCGGCATTGGAGAATTTTCCATTCATAAAGAATTTGTGTCATCAAAAGTTGCGGGCGAAGTGGCATCGCTTACTAATCCGGCCTTGGACCGCATTCTCGACTTCTGCGCGGAATCTGGATTACTGTCTATTCTTCATAATGATATTGATATGCCTTTCCCAAAATCCGGCCAGTATCCCTACCTCATCAAACAGCTTGTGGAACTGTTTCGCAGACACAAGAACACAAAAATCATTTGGGCACACTGTGGCCTGGGAAGAATCGTGCACCCCGTTGAAGACCAAATTTCTTTCCTGAATAAATTTTTGGCAGACTCAACGCTCAGTCATGTTTGCTTTGATATTTCATGGAGCGAAGTGGCAAAGTATATTGTAAGAACCCCGGAAACAATTAAAGCAACTGCTACGCTCATTAATAAATACCCTGATCGCTTTTTGTTTGGCACGGATGAAGTTGCTCCGCCCGATGCTGAAAAATACCAGGCTGTGTATCGCAGCTATCAGCCGCTGTTTGCACAATTAAGCGCCGAGGCTAAATACAAATTACTAAAGGGAAATTATGCCCGCTTGTTTGATGCTGCCCGTGTATCCGTACGTGCGTGGGAAAAGGCGCATCAGAATGATAGTACGGTGACTGTGCCTGTATCAACAACAAGTTCAGGAACGGGAGATCAGGATTAATGTGTGAGCATGCCAGATGTCTGTATTTGGCCACCTGGATAAACTCAGTTGTAAAAGTGAATGTTATATCAATATCGTTTAGTTGGCAAGAGGCGTACATGACGATTGAGAAATAGCTTTTTAGCAACCGACATTAAAATATTATATAAACAAGTTCCACCGTATGAATAAAAGCGGGATGCATATGCGACTTATCGTGGGGGTCTTGCTTCTGCTAAGGCTCTTTGATGTGTCGGGGCAAGACAGTGCTGTCGTTAAAAAAGACAGCAGCAAGTTCGACAAGTTTAATGCAAAGGCAGAAAAGCTTTTCAAGATCATTCCTGTACCTATCTTTTCCTATTCCAGTGATGCGGGCAATGTTTTTGGTCTCGCAAAATTCAATGTATTAAATCTATCGAAGAAAGACACTATTTCAAAGCCTTCAAAACTTTCGGAGGTAATGACGTTTTCTACAAAAGGAAGGATCAATATTTCAGTTGCAACAGAATTGGTATTTAAGGAAAACAAATACATCGTTATTGCCTATGTAAACTACAAGAAACAGCCTGAGTACATTTTTGGTATTGGTAATGATGTTACAAAGGAAACCGCGGAACAGGTGCAGTATGAGAGATTTAAATTTTCTGCGACAACACTTAGAAGAGTTGCAAAAGATTTTTATGTCGGCATACCATTCAATGTAGCAAGCTACTTTAATATTCGTCCTGATAGTGGCAGCTTTTTGATCAAGGACAGCGTAACAGGCGTCCAGGGCGGCTTTTGCGCAGGAGTTGGGTTAGACGCAGCCTATGACAGCAGGGACAATCGCTACAACCCACGCAAGGGCGCATACATTTTGGGGGTGTATGTATATCAGCCGTCTTTTATGAGTGCGTATGAATTTGGTAAATTCACGTTAGATGCCAGGAAATATTTTACACCGTGGTTAAGGCATGTAATAGCCGTACAGGCTACTACTACATACTGTTCGGGCGATGTGCCATTTTATGAATTGGCGTTGCTTGGTGGCGATAATCAAATGCGTGGTTACTACCAGGGCGCGTTCCGTGACAAAGTGTTGGTGGATGCACAGGTTGAGTATCGTATGCCGGTATGGAACATTTTCGGTATAACCACCTGGATAGGCACCGGCCGCGTGGCGGATAAATACAGCAATCTTGCTATTAACGGTTTCAAACTTTCTTATGGTGGTGGTGTTCGCATCAGGGTAGATTCAAAACATGATACCAATATGCGTTTTGATATGGGCTTTGGCCCGGGAGGAATCAGCGGGTTCTATATCAATTTTGCAGAAGCATTTTGAGATGTACGGAGTACAGGGTACGATGTACGAAAGTCGTGAACGTGTCGTTGAACAATTTACCACTAAGACACTAAGGACACTAAGCTTCACTAAGGGTGGCCGATAAAATATATGTTACAAATAATTTCGAACCTTCTGTAGAGACGCATAACAATGTGTCTCTTTTACATTATGGGGTTGTCGCATTTTTACACGTATCAGCAAAATTAAAAGAGACGCATGCAATGCGTCTCTACAAGTCGTTTTTTACCATCCTCCACCAAGGGACTTGTACAACAACACGATCGAATTAAGTTTGCCCTGCAATGCTTGTGAGGCATCCAGTTGCGCGTCGAACAGATTATTCTCCATTAGTATTACTTCAATGTAAGAAGTATAACCGAAGTCATATCTTGCTTTAGATAAAGTGAGTGCCTTGCTAGCCACCTCCACTTGAAATCTTCTTTGTTCGTATTCCTCACTAAAGGTTTTATAATTATTCAGTGCGTTATCTACATCACCAAAGGCAGCAAGCACCGTTTGTTGATATTGATAGGATACTTGTTCAGTACGTCTCTTTTCTACTTCCACTAAATTTTTCCTTTGATTGAATTGAAAAATCGGACCGGTAATATTGCCAAAGCCATTCGCCACAAAACCTTTTGCATCAATGAATGAACTTAGCTGAGGGCTTGCAAATCCCAGGATACCTGTTAAACTAATTGTTGGAAAACGGTTTGCCTGTGCCACGCCAATTTGTTCAAACTGTGCCTCCAGGTTTTTTTCTGCTGCAATGATATCCGGTCTTCTTTCAAGCAATTGAGAAGGTAAGCCTACAGGAATATCCGGAGAAAGTGTCTGGTCAAAATTGCTATAGCCTCTTGAAACTCTGCCCGGCCCTTGGCCCATCAAAAGACGGATGGCATTTTCTGTTTGCACAATTGCACGTTGAATGCTTGGAATGGTTGCTGCTGCAATTGCTTCCTGCTGCTGTGCCTGTAATTTATCGAGCTCCGGTACATAACCTTTGTCAAATCTCTGAGATATGATATTCGTGCGTTCTTTTCTATTTTCAAGAGTTTGTTGCGCGATGTATAATCTGTTATCAAGATCGCGCAGTAAAAAATAATCTGTTGCAACTTCGGACACAAGGCTCACCTGCAATGCATTTCTATTGTTCACTGATGCGAGAAACTGTGCCTGGAATGATCTCGTGTTATGCCTTAACTTACCCCATATGTCAAGCTCCCAGTTCAAGACGCCAAAGGCATTGATCAGTCCGCCTTCAATACCTGCGGCAATCTCTTTTGCAGAGGAACCTGCATGGCCACCGCCAGCTTGTGCGGAGTACCCAAACTGAGGCAACGCATTTGCTTTTACAACAGCAGTTTGTGTACGTGCTTCTTCAACCCGTGCTGCGGCTGTAAGCAGATCGCGGTTGCTGTCGAGGGTAGTTTTAATCATCGCTGCAAGGGCAGAGTCCTTATAAACATCAAACCATTTCGCCAACGGCATTGTGTCCGTCGCTAATGAATCTCTATAAGAAATGTTAGCAGGCGCTGTTGGCTTTTGATACTTCTTGCCCACCATACAACTCACGGAGAGCAGTATGACAGCGAGAAAAAGATATGCATGTTTTGTTTTCATTGTCTATTACAAAATCGTCGGTTGACAATTAAGAATTAGGAATTAAGTATTAAGAATTCATCCGGTGCAAAGCCACGATAAGTCTTAGAAACCAGCTTTTCTTCAATTTCAATTTTCAATTCCATCCTATTTTCAATTTCTTTTTATTTTCAAACTTCGGGTTATGCGATGGGCGAATGCGATTCGCCCCTACCCAATTTTCAAATTTTCAAATTTTCAAATTAATGCGCGGGCGGCGGATGCGATTCGCCACTGGTTGTCGGTGCAGCAGCCTCCTTCTTCTTCTTTCTTTCAATCAACACAAAGAATGCAGGCACCAGCAGTACGCTCATCACTGTGGCCGCAATCATTCCTGAAAACACCGCCATACCCATTACCTTTCTTCCTTCAGCACCAGCACCGCTTGCGGTTAACAATGGAATTACACCGAGTATGAACGCAAGTGATGTCATGAGGATTGGCCGGAAGCGAAGCTTTGCTCCATCAATAGCGGCATCCATCACGTGTTCACCCGCTTCATGTTTCATCTTCGCAAATTCAACGATCAGGATCGCGTTCTTCGCATTCAAACCGATCAACATTACCAGACCAATTTGCGCAAATATGTTGTTTACATAACTCAATGAAGTTATACCCGCAATGAACAATCCAAGGAACGCACCCAGCACTGCCCACGGTGTTCCCAAAAGCACACTCACAGGGAGTTTCCAACTTTCGTATTGCGCAGCAAGTATGAGGAACACGAAGCCAAGCGCCATCAGGAAGGCAGAACCTGATGAACCTTCTGCTTGTTTTTCCTGGTATGAAATGTTGCTCCACTGATAACCCATGTCCTGCGGCAATACCTGCTTGGCTACTTCTTCCAGGGCTGTCAATGCCTGGGCAGAACTATATCCCCGCGCGGGCACACCACCTATTTCTGCCGCACGATAAATGTTGAAGTGATTCGTGTATTGAGGACCTGTCGTATCACGCACCGTGGCCACGGTTCCTACCGGCACCATTTCTCCGGTAATATTCTTTACATAGAATTGTTGCAGATCCTGTGGCACCATGCGGTAGCCCTGATCCGCCATCACATAAGTTTTATACTGTCGTCCAAACTGGTTGAAGTTGTTTACAAACGTTCCGCCCATCATGGATGAAATCGTAGTGTTTACATCATTTAACTGTAAACCCAGCTTGTCAACTTTTTCTTTGTCTACTTCAATATTTTTTTGAGGAACGTTCGCACGGAACAGTGTGTATACTTTTCCAATTTCTTTTCGTTTGCTGGCTTCCGCAATAAAGCGTTGTGCCTGTGCCGCAAGGTATTGTGGACTATTACCCGCGCGATCTTGCAACATCATTGAGAAACCGTTACCATTACCCAAACCAATGATCGGTGGTGGTCCCACAGCCAGCACAGTTGCCTGGGATACTTCTTTCATGCAAATGGCATTGATCTCCTGCACCAGGTCAAGTGCAGTTTTATGACGGTCGTGCCATGGTTTCAATGTTATGAAGAACGTAGCGGAGTTTGGAGACACTGTGTTATTCAAGAGGTTATTACCATTTACGGTAGTATAAAGCTCTATTTCAGGTATGTTCTTTAAAATTGCTTCCACTCTCTTTGTTACATCATCTGTGCGTTGCAGCGAGGCCGCATCCGGCAACATGGTACTTATCAAAAACCAACCCTGATCTTCTTCCGGCACAAACCCGGTGGGTATGGCTTTACCCAGTGCCACTGTACCCACTACAATGCCTATGAGAACGATCATTGTGATCACGAGTTTTCTCGCAAAGAACTTCGCAATGCCCACATAGCCGTTTGTGAACTTATCAAAGAAGCGGTTGAACGCGGCAAAGAATTTTGCCAGCAGCCCTTTCTTTTGACCCTGAGGTTTTAACAACAGCGCTGCGAGCGCAGGGCTCAAAGTCAACGCATTAAAGGCCGAGAACAAAACCGATATCGCAATGGTGATCGCAAACTGTTGATACAACCGTCCTGTAATACCTCCGGTAAACGCCACTGGTATAAACACCGCCGCAAGAATAACGGCAATGGCAATAACAGGTCCGCCTACTTCCTTCATGGCTATGCTCGTCGCTTCCTTGGGCGACTTACCATGTTCTATATGGTGCATTACAGCTTCCACCACCACAATGGCATCATCCACCACCAGACCGATGGCAAGCACCAAACCTAACAGTGAAAGTGTATTGATAGAAAACCCAAGTAGAGGAAAGACAATGAATGTACCAATCAGAGAGACCGGCACCGTAAGCAACGGGATCAAAGTTGCACGCCAGTCCTGCAGGAAGATGAACACCACAAGAATTACCAATACAACGGCTTCAAACAAGGTATGCATGATCTCATTAATACCTTCTGTTACAGCGAGTGTTGTATCGAGGGAAATATCCATTTTCATGTCAACCGGAAATCTTTCTTCCAGTTCATGCATTCTTTTTTTCACAGCCTCTGCAACGGCCAGCGCGTTTGAACCAGGGATTTGATATACCGCGATCGTAGAAGCGGCACTGCTGTTAATGCGGCTTGTCATGGTGTAGTTCTCTGTTCCCAGTTCTATCCTTGCTACATCTGACATGCGCACCAGTGCACCGTTTTCATTAGCCTTTAAAATGATCTTTCCAAACTGTTCTTCTGTTACAAGACGGGATTGCAACATGGCGGTGTAGGTATTTTGCACACCTTTTGGGGCAGGCTCTGCACCAAAGCTACCACCGGGCTTGATAAGGTTTTGCTCTTTAAGTTTGTTGATTACATCCTGTACAGTGAGTTTGTATCTGGAAAGATCATCTGGTCTTATCCATATACGCATTGCATATTCTGAACCACCAAATACAGACACGTCACCCACACCGTTGATACGTTTTAATTCATCAACGACATTGATAAATCCATAGTTATTTAAAAATTTTGAATCGTAAGTATTCTTGGGAGAAGAGAGTGATACCAGCATGAGGGGAAACGTAAGTGACTTCTTTACTGATACACCCATTGCGGTAACTTCCGGAGGCAGGAAAGGATTTGCCAATGCCACACGGTTTTGCGTGAGCATGTTGGCGTTATCAAGATTTGTTCCTACTTCGAAAGACACTTCCAATCTCATCGTACCATCGTTCGCATTTACGGAACGCATGTACAACATTCTTTCCACACCGTTTACCTGCTGCTCGATAGGCGTTGCTACAGTTTGTTCCATGTTTACAGAGTTCGCGCCATTGTAAGTAGCGTTCACCTGTACCATTGGTGGTGTGATCTCTGGATATTGCGATATAGGAATACCTTTCACAACCAGTATTCCAAGTACTACCATCAGTATAGACAGTACCATCGCAAATATGGGGCGCCTGATAAAAAACTCGCTCATGGACGGTGTAATAAAGTTTTAAATAAATTATGAGTTTTGAGTTTTGAGTTTTAGGTTTTGAGTTTTTAGTTGAGAACCCAACTTATTCATATTAGACATTAGCTGGTTTTACAACTCAAAACTCATTACTCACAACTCATTACTTATTTGATGTTGAGTCGTAGGAATAAGATTTGGGCACAGGCTTTATTTCCATGCCTGCCTTGATAAAGGCATTTCCCACAAGTGCTACATTGTCTCCTGGCTTCAAGCCATCTGTTACAACCCAGTTGCTACCCGATCTTTCTCCTACTTTTACAGGACGTGGATTGATCTTATTACTATCATTCACCAGGTATGCCATGTACACATTCTGCATTTGATTGATCGCCTCTTGCGGAACCATTATAGCGTTAGGGTACTCATATGCCTTGAACCGAACTTTCACATACTGACCGGGACGCAGCAGGTTTGACCTGTTTTCTACTACAGCTTGTACCAACAGAGATCCGGTGGTTGGGTCCACTTCACGGTTAGCAAAATCAAGTCTTCCTTTTTCCGGAAAAATGGTACCGTCATTTAATATGAATTCCACCTCAAGGTTCCTGGCCTGGTCCGCATTTAACTTCTGTCTGTACATCAGGTAGTCTTTTTCAGTAATGGCGAAGCGTACACGCAGAGCTCCCAAAGTTGATACTGTATTTATTGGCGCCTGACCAATATTTTTCACGTAATCACCTACCTGTACTTTCGATATACCGATGATGCCATTTATGGGTGAAGTAATTCTGGAATAACTTAATTGCAAGCGTGCATTGCTTAGTGAGGCTTGTGCAGAACGTACTGCTTCCTTTTGTGCATCGTATGTAGCTTGCGCAGCATCAAGATCACGTTTGCTCAGGGCGTTCATGTCTGCAAGTGGTTTTACCCTGTCGAGATCGGACTTTGCTTTTACGAGCATGATGTTCGCCTGCGAAAGTTCTGCACTTGCAGCCTGTTCGCGATCTTTCAGTTCATCATCCTGAATTACATACAGCAGCTGTCCTTTTTTAACTGCTGAACCTTCCTTGAACGCAATGTTCTGCACCCAGCCATTTACACGCGGCTGAATTTCTACGTCGGATTGACCAAAGGTTTGTCCGACATACTCCATATATACTGGTAAATCTCGCTGGCCAACTTTTACAACCTGCACTTCCGGCACGGGTTGCTTGGCTTGCTCATTCTTGTCTTTGCACGCGGCAAAGGCGGAGAAAAGAAAAAGGAACGGTATTGCTTGACAGGGCTTCATAAATGTCTTTTTACAATGAACCAGAGTCTTTATATAATGTTGTGATTAAACAACTTTTGTTGAGGATAAGTACAGGTGAACACAATGGTACAACATGTTGTAAACAGGAAAAGTTTATTTTTTCCTAAAATTATCTTTCAACAAGTCCTTAATTAATAATTGTTAGGCTTTATCTGCAACTACGCTTAACAACCAACAACTTTTCTAACACCATGCACAACCGATTTTATAAACCAAACCGATATTGCAATCCTCCGATGAACTGTTGCCGCGATCCAAGAAAACCATATTCTGCACGTATCATCCAACTCTTATTGATTTGATATTGTGTTCCCACAATAAAGTTCCACATGTTCTTTGGCCTTTTATCAAGTGAATATTGCACGCTTGCATTTCCTGCACCACTCACCACTTGCGACGCCTGATCAAGAAAACCTCCGGCCCTTTCGAGTGCATTGTTGGCGGTGTTGTATTTGGCCTGGTTCACCGGATTTCTTTTCTCCGCATCTGTTAGTCCATTCCACCACGTGTCTACATTCTGCTGAGCGTTATTTACTTTCATGTAACCTGTATCAAGCTTGCTTTGCCATTGGTCTATTGGAAAAAGGTCCGTTGCATTTAAAGAACCGCTTGTTCCGCTATTCAGCTTTACGCGAAAGCCTCCAACCCACACAGCAATGTTGCTTTTTTTATTAGGCAAAGTAAAGTTCTTACCTAGCCTTGGGCCGAATACAAATGCATATGCGGGCTTTTCAAGTTCCGGTATATCAGTCCAGGTAAAGTTCATGTCGATCGCCAAAAACGCCCCGCCGATACCAAAGGTGGGAGTAAGGCCAAATCCGTAAGTGGTCGCGTCAAAATTTGCTTTCGTGTTAATCGGCAATATCTTGTTCCAGGCACCGCTGCTGTCCGGAATATACAAGCCTGCATTGATGGCAGTAGATAAATGCGATTTGGCAAAAATTGCATACACATTTAAGAAAGGAAATAACCAAAAATCGGGTCTGATATTAACCCCATTGGAGGTTGATGTTGCCTGGTCGAACCGAACTATCTGATCGAGATTATATTTGGGCCCGTTATTGAACCCCACTTGCAAATTGTTAATAACAATGTCCGATTGCTGCCAGAGGTATTGTACACTCAGTCCTGCGGAATATGGAAGGTTATAACCTTTTGCCACCACCTTTTTGCCCCAGATCGGTAGCATATACGGGTATTCCGAATGAATAAGACTATCTCTTAAGTCAGTCTTTTTCTTTCCCACCACTTTATCTGTTGTGTACTGCCCATAGGTAAACGAGATTGAAAGTAAAGTGGTTATTAGAGTTAGGAAAATACCAAGCTTTTTCATCTGTATATTTTTATTTTATTTCGGCCAGACGGAATTCGCACGATATAATGATGTGCTTGTTTAGCAACATTGTTGTCATGCTCATTTCATAAGCGTATGAGGGGTTTATCCGAAAAAATGTCCCCTGGTACTTTACAAAACAACTGTATTGTAAAAACAGTTCGCAGGACACATACAAGTTACCCCGTAAAAGCGTGACTTTCCTGTGTTTTTAGCATTTAACGGTTAAATCAGGAGACGCTTCTTTACTTTTCAGGAATGTTGTGGAAAAGAGATTCGTTTACCCGTAAGTGATAGTGATCAATTTATTATTCACTGACAAAACACTCTTCAAATTTCATTAGGCGAAACGTTGAACTTCTTCTTGAAAGTGTAACTGAAATGCGCGGGGTTTGAAAATCCAAATTCGTATGCTGTTTCAGTGGGAGATTTTCCTATCACAAGATTCTGCTTTGCTGCAAGCAAACGATAATGTTGATAATATTGATAGTAAGATAATTTGAACATGCGTTTGAACAACACTTTAAACTTCGTAAGGCTCATGTGCACCTTGTGGGCCATTTCTTCAATGCTGGGACAATTGCCCGAAAGGTCGCTCACTAATACGTTCCTTATTTGAATCATCCTCGATGCTTCCAATATGCCGGTTTCTTCCTGCAGCTTGTTGCTTTCCACATGTATCTCCTGTATCAGCGAGGCCAGCAAATTGTAAACGGATGCAAGAAAGAAAAGCTTCTGTGCACCTTCCGCCCAGGCATACTCAAAGACCTTGTTCACTTCGTCTATCATTACAGAAGTCATGGCTGCGTATCCTTTTACGGTATCACCGTTAAATACATTAAAGTGTTCTCCGTCGTTTTTGTCCCACAAACCAGTTAGTGCATTCTTCGAAAAAATAACAATAATTGCTTTCGACGTTTCATTAGGGATCACCTTAAACAGCGTTGGTACATCTGCGGAGAAAAAAATTGCAGAATGCTTTGCTGCCAGCCCTATACGATTCAATTCCGCATCCAGGTTATTGAATGCATGCAGGTCGATGCTCTCTTTCAGCGAAAACAGGCAGGAATAAAAAGCAGGCTTTCTTAGCGCAACTCTTCTGATGCTTACTTCCTCGCCGAACGAAATATTAAGCCTGAGTAAAGAAATATGGGGGGTAATGGAGCAGAACTCTATTTTGCCTTTTGCCGTTTCATTGTCGAGAGAAATCGAATTTCCAACCAATGCTACACCGGTTTGGTATGACCTTGAAAGCTGTTCATACAATTTTATGAAGTTAGATTTGTCAACACTCAGATTGACGCGAAATTCTCTCATAGAAAAAGTGTTGGCTTGATTAACAAGCAACAAAGCAAAAAGTTCTGTGTCAAAGCACTAACGTTTTCCTGCCATGCAGGAACAAAAAAATCCGGCTATAGACATAACCGGATACATACCTTACTAAGAAAACTATGATAATAACCCTATACTGATAAAACGTTTATTGCTGTCGTAATTGATAATGCAAGATTACGACGCTATTCATTTTTCTCCTTTCTGATTCAGGCAATAGGCTTTCAATAAACGGCGCAAATAATGTTAACAAATGCTTAGCGGTTCATATCCCTTCGTCATTTTAAAACCACTCTGTTACAGCGCTTTACAACACCTGAACTTCCGCGCTTAGCGTTTTTTTCAATACTGCCGGATCGTGTAAAGCAATTGCCGTTTTTTGAAAGCCACAGCAGTTCGCCGGTAATACCTTTGCTTCATCCAATTATTTCAAATGCGATGTTTTCAATCAATGAATAACTAAGCAAAAGAAAAACCAGCGTTCAATAACGCTATGAAAGACCCGGCATGTACGTTGTTTCAACAACGAAGAAAGCAATCCACTTTCTATGAAGAACAGCCGTATACAAAGAGCGAGTTACTGAGGTGACTCGCTTCTTTTTTTACACCATCTTACATCGACGATATTTGGCCGGCAAGGCTTCACTAAAAGCAAAAAGGACAAACCATAACAAGTCTGTCCTTTTACACTTATGGGTTTACTGAATTATTTAACGATGAATTGTTTCACCCAAACATTATTTTGAGTAGCAATCTTGACAAAATAAACGCCCGGCGCAGCGTTTATCAAATACTGCCTGCGGTCTGATCCATCGGTAATAAATGAACGTTTGAGGATCAACTGTCCGTTAATGCCGTAAATACTTGCGTCAGCGCATTGGCCGGAAGGCATATCAAAAAACACTGTACACATTTTTGAACTTTTGTTGTAAGAAACATTCCAGTCAGATCTATCATCATCTCCTCTATATGTCGCAACTGACGAATAAACGAACTTCCCATCTAGGTCAACTTGTTTAATGCGATAATATGTTGTGGCATTGCTCACCTTTTGATCAACAAAGCTGTAATTTTTCATCGCGGCAGCATTGCCATCTTTCGGATAAATCTTAGCAATGGTTTGAAACGCGTGACCATCACTGCTACTTTCAACTTCAAAATGATCATTTTGTACTTCATTGGTTGTGCTCCACTGCACGTATGCCTTGCCATTATCATCAGTTACTTTAAAGCTAAGGAAGGTAACCGGCAATGTACCACCACCCTGCAATCCTACCTCGGCACTTGCCAGCGTGTAAGGACCAAAGCCACTGTAGTAAGTTCCTGACATAACATACTGACCAGACGTAGAACCGCCTCCGTTTGTCCATAAACTACCATTCCATCTTGCAACACGAAGTTTATTCTGATCCACAACGCTGCCGCTTCTTTTACTGTCGTAAGAAAGCCAGACGTAGGCTGACGTGGTATTTCCCGCTTCCCTGTCTATAGTCCAGTATTCGGAATTGCTAATACTTTGCAGGTTAACGGGATCATCTTTTTTGGTGATGTCATAAAGTGGGGACGGACTTTTTCTAAAATATCTTACTGTAAAATAAGCGTCTGGCGCTGAGGGTTGGTTCTGCTCTGTAATACGCACCGGCGCATAATATCCGCCGTTGCCAACAGGCAGCTCTACCGGAACCCAGACGCTCTTGTATTTGAAAGGCCCATCTACATAGCTGCTATTGCTCGCGCCTGTAATTTTACCGCCATCCATTTGAAGAAAGTTAGCATCTGTTGACGATTTAATAATTCCGTTTTTAAAGTTAAGTGCCTGGGAACCCCAACCCGATATGATAAAAGGTGCATCTAATATTACCTGGCCCGAAGGCTTGTCAATCGTTATGGGACAATTGAACAGATCGGTGTTCTGCACGTTCGAATTATAGAAATGTTGGTCGCCGCTGCCATTAATGAGAATATTTAAGCTTTGCAGATACTGCGCAGGTACTGCTGCCATTGCATTAAGGTCGCCCTTTAAAATAACAGTTGCATCCGGGTTGGAAGGCCCTGCAATAACACCTGTCAGCAAGGTAAGCGTGCCATTAATCACCAGCGTATCTTTTGACTTGGGCTCTATGCGACTGCAGTTCAATTTTAGGTTGTAGAAATTTTCAACATGGTTTGTAAACTCGGTGTAATTCACATTTGTATTTGCAAAAACGTATGTGCCGTTGTTGTGCAAAAACTGGCCACCATAGTTTATGTGTCCACCCTTGTTGTAAAAGTGATTTGATGTAGATTTAAATGTACCGCCCGGTTCTATAATTAAATTGTTGAAGAAACTAATGATAGGTTCACCGTCGGGAAATTGTATAATGCCGCGACGCACAGTAAAGTTGCCTCCATTGCCTATTCTTATTGTATCATCAATGCCTGCTTCACGTCCTCTGTAAACATTCACCACTGTTGCGCTGGTATTTTTCACAATGCCGACAAATGAATTATATCCGCCAGCTGCCAGGGGACCATTAAGCGTTAGATTACTACTGTTAGGCCCTGTACAGGCTATGGAAATGGAAGTACCATCGAAGGTGGACGCTTCAAACAGATCTTTTTCCAACTTCACAAAACCGCTGCCTGCGACCTGTCCGTTTGTAAGTGTTAACAGGTTGTCTATTTGAAAAGAATCCGCTGCAACATTTGCATCGAACCTTGAAATGTCCTTATCGCTTCCCGTATTAATTACAAGGTTATAAAATCTAAAACAACCACCGGCATTATCATTTAGCTTAACATTGTAACCACCGTTATTCATCGTAACGGTGCTGGTACCGGGCTGAAATGCAGAAAGGTTTGTCACAGTCAGGTTTGCATTCAAATATATCGAAGCCTGGTTTGCATTGAACACACCACCGCTAATTGTGCTCACCTGGGAAGATGTAATGCGAAACGTGCCGGCTCCGGCATCTAAACTGCCTCCCGAAACTGCAAATGCGCCCTGAACTGTTAAGTCGCCGGAATTGCCTAAGGAGAACGCTCCACCAGAGATTGTAATGGTACCAATTGTTGCAGTATTATTTAGCACACAGTTGTAAGGAGTGCTGGTTCTATCAAAATACACGTCATCTAAAACGCCCGGAACGCCGACCCCGCCTGCTCCGCCGGAAACAGATGCCCAGTTGTTTTTATTGTTCCAATCACTTGAAGATGTTCCAACCCAATAGATTTGAGTTGCGTTTGTTGCAAGAACTTGCAGTAGGAGACCAAGAAGGATTACATAAGCTTTCATTTGTAAAATGGATTTATTAGCCGATCATGAACGAACATGATTGACCGCTGTTGAAAAACCAAAAAGAATTGTTGATTCTAATTGTAAATAACTTCCAGTTGACAGGAATTATTAAAAAGCCTTCTTGAGATCTATATTATCAGGTATGTAATCGGGTGCGAAGGTATAACCGAATGTTCAAACATTATATAACATGTGTATATCTATGCATCTGTCATTCGAATAAAGACTTGATTATTATGAGAAAGGACAATTAAAAAAATCTAATGCAACCATAGTATAATACATTGCGGATAGTCGGATGCAGGCAAAAAAACTTCGTAATTTTATCTGCCAGTTGACGCTCTTAAACGATCAAGATCTCACATCGATCATCTAAAACTTTTAATTACACATGCAGGCGGATAATTTACTAAAACAAATAAGCTTCATAAAGGAAATCGATAAACTCAAATACATTCTGCGTAAAACTAAATTGTTTAACAGCGACCGTAATGAAAATGATGCGGAACACAGTTGGCATTTAGCAATGATGGCGATTATACTGGCGGAGCATTCCAACAAACCAATAAACGTTCTGAAAGTTTTGAAAATGTTATTGATCCACGATATTGTTGAAATTGACGCGGGTGATACTTTTCTTTACGACACCACGAAAAGCCACACCAACACCGAGCAGGAACTGATTGCTGCAAAACGAATATTTGGACTGTTGCCAAAAGAACAGGCAGACGAGTTTATTGAGATCTGGCGGGAGTTTGAAGATGGCATTACAGATGATGCAAAATTTGCGAAGTCTATGGACAGACTTGAACCACTTCTTCAAAACACTTCCAATAACGGCGGCACGTGGAAAGAATTCGATGTGCCGTACGAAAAAGTTTACGCCAAGAAAAAGGCCATTAAAGAAGGTTCCACAGTCATTTGGGAGTATGCAGAGAACCTCATCAATGAAAGTGTTGAGAAGGGAATCCTAAAAAGAAAGATTGAGGAGTAAACTAAAGTAGTAGACTAAAACCGGGCGGCTCAAATTCTAACTTCCCCGATTATAAATATCAATGGCATCAAACAAAACATCCGAGTGTTTTACCATTTGCTTGGGAAGACCGTTTTTTTCCTCTCCGCCAAATTGATGCTCGAATTTTTCATAGGCTTCTTTATTGTCCTTTAAACGCTCGGCTATGTCGCCAGCTGTTGCATGTTTCAAAGGCTCATCTCCTTTTTGTATGGCAAAATATAACGGGCTGTCGTATTTGCTGCTTCCCCAGGGTGTAGCGATACCTGTAGGATGTTGGGCTTCGTAGTAGTAGAGATTTATTTTTCCTCTTTTTATTTGCTTTGCCCACAGATAGCTGCTGTCGTACGAATATTTTCCATAGAACGTTTTACCGTCTTGCAGTGCTACAATTCCGTTGGACGATATTTTTTCACCATCCAGTTTTATCCATTTTTCGTAAGTATGCAGCCCTGACGGCAGGGAAGCTTCTTTGCCTTTAATGGTGTCTCCATTTACTTTAACGATGAGCGGCGTGTTGTTGTCAACAAGCATTTGTTTCTCTTCCGTTTTGAAGGTTTTGTTTGTTGCGCAGGAACAAAAGAAAAGCGCACCGGCCATTATTATTAAGACTGATGCTTTCATGACTTTGGTTTTAGTCTAGGTAGAGCCTTGCACTAATAAGACAATTGGCAACCGAATTTGTTGATCAAGAACGGCGAGAGAAGAAAATTTTGTTAGTCCGTATGCAATTTCATAAGTGAAGCATCTCATATGAAACTATTTATATGAGCACACTTCTCCCTCGACTAGTCTTATTTATTTGCTTCGCTTTTGTTTTTGAAGCTTTTGCGATTGGACAAAATTTAACCCCAAAAGAGCTTACGGATATACACAAAAATCCAGATGTTGCAGCGATAACCAGAAAGCTCTCGGAAAAGGGATTTAAACAATACTCAGCGGGCCAAAAAGAATCAAGATGGTATTTCCAGCCTTTCACTTATTCTGGAGAAGAAGTAAGCTCATGTGTAATTAAATCTATGGACAGCAACCGACAAGCAAAGACAGTTTTCTTTCTTTATAATCCGTTCCATTACAAAGAATTCATCTCAAATTTGAAGAAATATAACTACAGGTTTAAAGGCATAGAGGTTATTGAGGATAAAAGTTATACCGTTTTTGAAAATAAACAAACTGTTTTCATGACAAGGGAGCAGCCATCAGGTCGCAATAAAAATTATTTTGAAATCATTGTTCATTCAAAATAAACCAACGGAAACAAGAAGTCAAGAACGATTCATCCGAAAAAAAGCTCGCACAATTGCGAGCTTTAAATCTGGTTGCGATGAGGAAACAGCTACCTGCATCTACTTTACGAAAGCCTTTACAACTTTCGCTTTAGCGCCGTTTTCATTTGTTATTTTATAAGAACCCGCTGCTGCAGGAATAGCAAATGTTTCAGCGTAATTGTAGCGTGTTTTAAACCCGTTCTTTGTCTCCACAATTATTGAGCTTCCTTCTACCAGCATCAGTACGTGACACTTATCATTTGTTTCCACTTCCATGCTACCGGCAAATTCTAGTCTGTGCACATCATAAAAATGGTCGGCATGTGTGGGCTGGTGTACGATTTGCCAGTCATCGCCTTTTTCAATTACTGCTTCTTTGGATATCAATTCTTCCTGTACTTTTTTTCCTTTGCGTGAAAAGTCAAGATTCTTGAATGCGTGTTCTATATTGATCGGACGAGGCTTTCCATTCAGGTCCAGCCTTACCCAATCATACATTTTAAAAGTGAAAATATACGGCGTTGCGCTGATCTCCAGCACGAGGTTATTCTTTCCTGAACTATGTATTGTGCCGTTTGGAATCAGGAAAAGATCATGCTTGTGGGCATCATGTTTTTGTACGAATTTTTCTATATCGATCGCTTCGTTCTTTTCAACACTTTCCTCCAATGCTTTTCTAAAAGTTGAAGGATCAATTGTTTCCTGGAAGCCAAGATATACTTTCGCATCGCTTTCGCAATCAAGTATATAGTAGGTTTCATCCTGCGTGATTGTCTCGCCGAAATTGTCCTGTATGTATTTCAGTCTCGGATGGCATTGTATAGAAAGGTTGCCGCCGCCGAAGGTGTCAAGGAAATCAAAGCGAATAGGAAACTCAATGCCAAAGCGGCTTTCATCTGCACCAAGAACGTCTTTGGACTGCAACATCATCAACCAGTCAAACGCAATTTCCAGTAAGTTGCCGTCGCCTTCAAACACCAAACCATTCTCCGGCACTATCATTTCAAATGACCATGCGTAATTGACTTCGTCTTTATTAAGGCCGTTTATATTTTCTTTCATCCATTGTCCACCCCATGCACCAGCTTCAAACCAAGGCCTCACACGGAAAGCGTTTTGTGAAAGATATTGCAAGCCTTCCTGAATGTCTTTAAAGAATGCCCATGTGATATTGTTGTTCCATTGCCCATCAACGATAATTTCAATTAATGGAAGAATTTTATTTTTATATTCATTCAATACCACCCAATCCACAAAATAAAATCGCTTATAAGTTTCCTGGTTATCATCACGATGCTGTTTACCTAAATTATTTGCCTTCTCTGCACGCATGCGATATTGCAATTCATTCTTCGGCAAATCAATGTAAATAACAGGCGCGCTCTTGTTAACCAATGATGCACCTACTCCAATTGTAATATTGATGGCATTTTGCTTCGAGTGATTTTTTGACAATTTCTCACTGTCAAAAAAATCATTCAATGAAATGCTCGCTCTTCTTCCCCACACTTCGCCTTTTTCTCCAATGAATGGTTTTACAAGCTGCTCAATCTCACTTTCTGTTTTTAGCAAATCAGCCGTTTTGATCCAGTTAATTACCCGGCCCTCCTTAGATAATATTTGATCGAGTTCGTTGCATATGCCATTCCAATCATTTCCAATGTATCCGTCTATTGCAACAGCGTTTTGGTTCTTTATCCATTGTGCAAGGCTTATATAGCCATTGTTGATCTTTCCTTCGCCAAGGCTGGCAAATGGATAAATATCATACTTGCCTGCACTTAGTTGTTTTACATCTTTTGTAACAGCCGGCATTAAAGGCTGCGTTGTTTTTCTCCAATTCATCATATCTTTTTATTTGGTGGCACACAGACGTTTTCACATCTGTTGCCTCTTGTCGATTTTGTAGCGTAATTATTTAACGGTTGTTGTTTTTGGAACAAAAAATTGTCTGCATAAATAAGCAGCACCTACAATAGCGGATTCTTCGCCTTTGGTTGAAATATAAACGCCGGTGTTTACATGATTTGTTTCAAAAACATTTTTCACTGAGGGTAAAAAAAATGGATGGGCCTTCCTGACATTCCCGCCAACAACTAAGCATTGCGCATCGAATGCAGTGAGCCACGGTGCGAGTACCTCTCCGAGCATTGTTCCCATTTCACTGAATAATTGTTGCGCAGCGATATTTCCGGTTAAAGCAAGTTCATTGATTTCTTTTACTTCTGCTACCTGGTTGCCAGTTTCAGCATTGAATGTTTCGATGAGCCACCGTGAAGAAATATAATCTTCAGCAATACCCTGTTTGTATGGCAGTTTGAATAAATAGCCGTCTTCAGGAACTCCGGCTCCGCTTTTTTGCGCCTCGCAATTAATAACAAAGGCGCCGCCGAGTCCCGTGCCTAAAGTAGCTACTACAACGCGTTTAAAGCCCGCTCCTTCTCCCTGCCAGCTTTCACCAATACCAAAGCAGGAAGCATCGTTTTCGAAATATATTTCGCCGGGAAACTTCAGCTCTTCCTTGAGCAGCTCTCCAACATTGAGCCCATATAGTGATTCATATTTTGCTAATCCGCTTATGTAAGAAATTCCGTTGGGATAGTCAAACGGGCCGGGCATAGCGATACCAATTGCTTCAATGGCTCCTTCGCTTGCAGTCATTGAAGCCTTAATAGCATTGGCCCAGCAAGTAATAATCTCATCCGGTGCCGCAGCAGCATTCACTTTTTGTTTGTAAGAAGATCCTGCTATTATCTTTCCTGAATGCAGATCCACCGCCGCGGACGTTATATGCGAGCCGCCAACATCTGCACCTATCACCACATGACTTTTCATATCTTCTGAAAATTTTCAACTTAAACTCCCGGTCGTTTTTTACAATGTTTCACCGACACTTTGTTATTGTTCTACTTTTTTATTTTGAAGTCAAAAGGAAAAATTAAAAAGTCAAAAGTGCTTAGCGTATGCTGCACACAAAGAATTCCTAATTCTTAATTCCTACTTCTTAATTGTTCAATGAATAAACAATGTTTCAATATCCTCCAGCGACTGTCCCTTCGTTTCTTTCACTTTAAACAGCATATACACAAATGCCACTACACACAATGCTGCATAGCAAAACATTGTATAAGAAGTGCCTAAGTGCTTTGTCATCACGGGGAAGGTTAAAGTAACTGCGAAATCGGCCAACCACAAGGAAAGCGTGGCAACAGAAAGTGCCAGACTGCGAATAAGATTGGGAAAAATTTCAGCAAGATAAACCCATACAACGGCGCCGAGTGTACAGCCAAAAGAGGCCACGTACAGCAACATGAAAATGAGTACAAGGTAATGGTCGAAATAATGATATTTAAAACAAAGTCCTACTGCTACGAGTGAAATACCCATCATTATTGTTCCGATCAACAAAAGTTTTTTGCGGCCGATTCTATCAACCAGAGCAATTGCTCCAATAGTCGATAGAATATTGATAACCCCAATGCCAATGGTTTGCATAAGAGAGGAAGAACTATCAAGACCGGTTTCTCTGAATATCTCCGGTGCATAATAAATAATTGAGTTGATACCGGTTACCTGTTGAAATATAGCGACTGTGATACCGAGATACAAAACAGGTCTGTAAGTTTTGCTGAATAATTGTTTTACAGAAACGCCTTTCGCATTGTGAAAGCTGTTTTTTATTATACTCATCTCTGCATCAACCTCCGAAGTGCCTAAAACTTTTTTCAGAATTTTTTCGGCCTCTCCATTTCTTTGTTTCATGATAAGCCAACGGGGCGTTTCAGGCACGAGGAGCAGCATTAAAAAAAACAGCAAAGAAGGTGCAGCCTGGGAAGCAAACATCCATCGCCAGTTATTGGCACCCATTCCATCAAAAATAAAATTGGCAAAATAAGCAATCAGAATTCCGAATACGATGGCAAGCTGATAACAGGCAACAAGCCGTCCGCGCCATTTTGCAGGTGCAATTTCTGCAATATACATAGGCGATACCATTGCTGCTGCGCCTACGCCAAGTCCTCCAATTAAACGAAAAATGATAAATATGGTAAGATTAGTTGAAAGGCCCGCGCCAATTCCCGACGCTGCAAACAAAATTGCGCAGATAATCAACATGTAGCGTCGCCCGTAATTATCTGCAAACTTACCTGCCAGCAGGGCACCTGCAGCACAGCCGATCAATATGGAACCAACGGCCCATCCGACCCAGTATTCGTTAAGCGAAAAATAAGAAGTAATGTAGGGAATGGCACCTGATATAATTGCGGTGTCAAAACCAAACAACAATCCACCTAATGCAGCCACTCCGCTGACAATAATGATGAATTTTTTATTGATAAGGCCAGCAGCGCTTTCGTCCGCTGTCAACTCCAATAACTCAGCAGTGGCATTTATTTCTGTTGTAGAATTCTCCATATGGCAATTGTTAAAAGTGAACTCACTCAGGTCAATCGTCTCAGTAAGTTCCGTCTTTTCTTTAATAGTTTTTAAATTGATGCAGGTCAATTTTTCTGACCTTAGGAGCAAGTTAACTTATGGAAGAGCCTTGAATTATGTCAGTTTACGAAAAAAAACAGTCATTTTGCGCAGAGAAAGACCGCTTCGACGGGTAATGCGTCAGAAATCCGCGTTGTTTTCCGCAGTATGAACTCCTAATTCCTAATCGTCACCTATTTAAATCGATTGCGGTAATCCTTGGGATTCATTCCGGTGTACTGTTTAAAATACCGGGTAATATTGTCGAAGTTTCTAAAATTTAATTCGTCAGCAATTTGCTGAATGGTAAGCTCAGAATTTTCAAGCAGAAACTTAATTCTTCGAATCCTGACTTTCTTTATTTCTTCGAGCACGGAGCTTTTAATGAGCGATTGAAATCTTTTTTCGAGGTTGCGTCGAGACAGGGTGGTGACATTAACAACATCATCAACAGAGATATCTCTTGAGGGAGCAGCATTCGTAATATAATGCAACGCAGCACGCACCTGTTCATCATCGATTGCCAACGCACTTGTGGAGCTACGTGTAATAACGGCTGCCGGCTCAGAAATAATATCGCCTGCTGGTTTTTCGCCGTGCTCCATCCATCTGCTCAGCGCTAATGCTGCCTCAAAACCGGATTGTTTTGCATTTTGGTCAATGCTTGATAGCGTAGGGCTTGCCATATCGCAAAGCATCTCGTCGTTATCAACTCCCAAAATTGAAAAATCGTCAGGCACCCTTGCTTCTGTTTGATTGATTGCATTCAACAAGTGCATATTCAACTCATCTGTAACGGCGAAAATCGCACACGGCCTTGGCAGCGTCTCCACCCACTCCGTTAACCTTGCAGGAAGAAGCTCCCATAACAGTTGAGTATTATCAAAAATGAATGTATTGACTTTAAAGCCGGCTTTGGCTAGTTCTTCAGTGTATCCTTCCTGTCTTTCAATGGACCATTGAAAATCTTTAAAGCCCAGGAAGGCATAGTGCTTATATCCCTTGGCAATAAAATAATCCGCCGCTGTTTTGCCTATTTCTTTGTTATTACCCCATGCGTTTATCTTGTCTTTGTACAGATTCGTGTGGGGAAATATGATAAGTGGAATATCCAACTTCAGCAACAATTCAAAGTCATCAACCTCCCTGGTCAAAACACCATCAGGCTTCCAGTCTATTACGCGGTTGATTGCGTTTGCCTGCGCGCCACTGTGTATGTATCTTGGCGAAAAGAAAAAGAAAACAAACTTGTTATGAATCTTGTTGAAATTGGCAATTCCAGTTAGAATATCCCTCTCAAACGCCCTGGCAACATCCAGCAATACGGCGACCTTGAGTTTGTTTCCAAGTTTTGGTTGATTTGTTTTCATTGCAAAAAGTCTCTCTAAAGTAAAGAAGTTTAGAGAGATTTTTCAAATAAAGAGATTCAAACGATTGAATTTGCCTAAACTGGCGAGATGCAGAGCTGCGGGCGAGTGCGATTCGCCCCTACGAAATCTCCACGCATATCTTCGGCAGTTTACAATTTCAATAACTACTATTAGCCATCTCTTTAATCATTTTTTGCGATCGCTTTGAAAAATGCAGGATTACCGGTTTATTGTTAACCAAAACTACAATGTCGGTTACATTCTTCGCTTTTAGGAGTTGAGTTTCAGTTGGGCCTAAAAGATAGATTGTATTCACCAGCAGATCCCCATTATTCGAAAAATAAATGCTGTCTCTATAACTTTTTCCAAAAGCAATCAGATCATTATTTAACTTCAGATTGATGCTATCTGGATTCACGTCTATATATTTTCTTCCCTTTTCCGTTACTACTTTTTCGACCGTCAGTCTCAACCAAATTCCGGGCTTCCCATTTTTGAATTTTATGGCTGAAAAACGCACGTCGTTAAATAAGGCAGCAGGCGTGTAAAATACGCGTCCCCAATCTGACGAATAAGAGACGCTATCGGGGCGAGGCCGCTCCTGGGAACGAGCAAACAAGGAAGCAACAATACATACAAGGAACAATAACCATTTCGGAAAAATCATATAAATACTTTTCAACTTTTTAGAGCATAAAACAGACAGCTACAGACAATATAATGTTATGAAATGAGCCTACATCTCCATCCTACCGCCTCATTACCTTCATCGTTCCTAACAAACGGTTCTTTGTCTTGTCATAAATTTTCAATTCATAAATGCCTGCCGGTAAAAGCGCGGTCGGAATTTTAAGCTCCGCAGTATTGCTCACCTCTTGTGAAAAAGCTGTCTGACCATTTGAATTGATCAAACTAACCACATATACTTTTTGTGGATTTAAAGAACTCACGGTTAATTGATCACCAAAAGGATTTGGATAAACCCCTATAATGTTCTCAGGGTTATCCGGATCAATAATACCTGTAGCAGATGTTCGTGTGATAACCACTCTTGCTGTTGCGTTTTGTCTTAACGCACAACTATCGCTCGTTTTCATCAGCACATAGAAAGTATTGGCTCCAAACTGGAGCGATGAAGGATTGATTTCAACCTTATTACTAGTGCTTAGCTGCTGTACAATTTGCGTAAAGTTGCTGTCACTCGCGAACATAAACAATGGTTGACTGCCACCACCGCCTTCATTTGTGGCTGTAAGAAGAACAGGGTTCACCATGTTTACGATATTGGTCACACTTGCATGTAACGAAACTGCAGGCGTAACATTCTTTGCAATCTCAAATTTAACTTCCGTAGATTTTGTCAACGTCGAACTGTAGAATTTTACTACCAAAGAATGTTGTCCCTCCGCAAGTGTATCTGCCGAGAACTTGATACTGTGATCAGGTGACATGGCTATCGGTTTAGTATCCAGTGTTGCGCTCACATTGATTCCGGCACCGGCATCTGGCCAGTTTTTAATTGTCACACTTTGTGCTACTGCGTTCTTACATATAGTAGCGGCCACGCTGCTTAGATCCGGAGCAGGAAGTGAATTGGATATTGAAAATACCGAACGGGAAACTGCGGTTGTTTGATTAGCTGCTATTATTTTGATCAAACAACTGTCAGATGTAATTGATGGAACGGCCCAGACATAGCTTCCACCATTGTTTGCCGATGGTGCGGCCGTCTGTATTGATTGAAAGGTTTTACCGTTGTCGGATGAAAACATGATTGCAATTGCACTTCCAATGTTATTACCGCCCCACTTAATGTTGTAAGAATTGCTGACGTACAGTTTTTCGCCGCCGTTTGGAGCTGTAAGCACCAATGCATCCATAACAAGGTTGTTATAGTTCAACAACAATCCACTGGAACACACTTCTGCGGAATGGACGATGTCCACGTCACCATCTCTGTCAATGTCAAACGCAGCAGCATCCTGAAATCGGGCCAGGTTATCGATCCGCGGAAATCCTACGGGCGTATTCCCTTTATAAAAAAAATTAGGTCCCTGACTATAATACAGATTGGTGGGTCCGATAGAAGTTAATATTGTCAGGCCGAAAATATCCGGATATCCATCATTGTTAAAATCGCCAATGGCGGCGCTGGCCCACTGGTAAAAATTATCGTACCTGGCAAGGAAAATGTCGTTGCCTGAGTTCTTAAAAATATAATTGCTGGTAACAATGTCCAGCAGCCCATCCTTATCCATGTCTGCAAACTTCACAAAGCCACTGCTTGCTGAGTTTTCAAAACCAATATAACCAGGACTTAGTTCAACCAGTTTTCCCTTTTTGTCATTCTTAAAAATCTTCACGTGTCCGTTTGCACTAAGCAGCATATCGAGATAACCGTCATTGTTGTAATCGCCGAAGTCCATGTAATAACTGTCGCAGCATACAAAGCTGCTTTGGTAAACAAGATCAAACGACGAGCCGTTCCACTTACAAACCCTGACCGGCCCCGCTACCATTTCATTTTTACCATCATTATCGAGATCAACAAAGGCTGCTTTGCCCAGATAACTCTGCGGAAGCGGCACTCCATTGTATGCAAGCTGAAACACGTTATTCCCCATGTTTTTAAAGATCTTCATGTGATCCCCAAGACCAGTCACACTATTGTCCAGGTTTGTTACAAAAACATCCAGCAACCCGTCACTGTCAAAATCACCCCACTTCCAGTAAGGATTTTTAAAATTTTGGGCCGAAAGGCTGTTCATGTTCGCCACCTTTGTGAGAACTGGCAATGTTAAATACTTCCATCCCAGGCCATTCATGAATACTGTGCCTGCTCCTCCTATGCAATCATAGTCCTGTATACTTCCGGCAAACATTATATCCCAATTGCCATCGTCGTTAAAATCATCAACAAGGGCCGCTCCCATCCCGTTCAGTGAAGGCATCGGTTGTGTAACAATAGCAAAAGAATCATTATTAATATTCTTGGCAACATAGCTGCTACCACTCCTTGTGGCAACAAAGACATCGGGCCGGCTATCACCGTTTATATCCACCCAGTGCACAGAGGAGTAACTTTCATCGCCACCAAGATTAATCGTCTTAAAATCTCCATTACCGTTATTCTTGTAAACATATGCTGCGGGAACAAGAGAGTTGGTGCCACTCATCACCATGTCCATATCTCCATCGTTATCGAAGTCTTTCCATTCCATGTAGCTGCTACGCATGCGGGGAAGATTATTTACCAGAGAAGTAAAATTTCCGTCGCCGTTATTCATCAGTATTTGTGTTGGAATCTGGTCAATATTTCCCGGCGTTGTTACTCCTGTATTGATGATATCCGGTTTGCCGTCCATATCAATATCAGCGAAATGAATCTCTCCGTTTGTTGAGTTGAATAGTCCTACTTTTTTTTCCGTAAAGCTCCCATTGTTGTTGAGCAACAACATGGCGTGACTTTTTGTAGCGTCTTCTCCGTTGATCACAATATCAAGGTCACCATCATTGTCAACGTCTGCCCAGTCAAGTGAAGACTTTAGAAAGCCGGGAATGTTAGTGGCTTGTTCAGCAAATGTGCCTCCTCCTTTATTGATGTATAACTTGCAAACAGGAGCACCTCCAAAAGGCTGGGAAGCACCGATGTAGGAGATGTCTGGCTTACCATCTTTGTTGTAATCAACCACCACACACCGTCCCTGTGAAGCGCCGGTAAAAGCCTGGGAAGACTCTGTGAAGCCGCCTTTGCCATCGTTAACAAACAATCGTGCAGAAGGATAGTTGCCTGCTGCCACATACTGTCCTATCACAAAAATATCCTTGTAACCATCACCGTTAAAATCTGCACCGGTCATACTCGCGGATACCCACTGTCCTAGCGGATTCGTGGCTTTTTTCAAAAACATATAAGCAGAATCCGGCCTGGAATCGTTTCTGAAAATAATTCCCCCATTTAAAATATCGGTGTCTCCATCTTTGTCATAATCGGCAAGATCAAAATTACCCGGAAGAAACCCGGTAAAGGCTGTAGAAAACTGACTGGTCCTGGGATTGGTATTTATTGAATAAATATGCGCGCCCCAGCCAAAAATGGGATCAGTGGTTCCTACGTTTACGGCATGCATCGAAATTGTGAGGCTCGTTCCGGAAGACTTCATCATCCAGCTGCTGAACCCATTCTTTACAGTTGTTATCAGTGGCGCGTTTGTTGAGTTGCCATCATATATATTTATGTAGTCTCTGTCATCTACAAATTTGAGTGAATCAAATGCGACTCCAAGCGTAGCAGAAGTTCCGGAGTTAATAACCATTGTAACGGTCCCTGGGGTATAGCCGCCCTTATGTCCGGTGGGGTCGTACAAATAACAACCCGATGTTGTAATACTAGTATCTTTTAAATTAAATACGGGAATGCCTTGTGAAAAAAGACTGTTACTAGTTAACAATAGAAACAGCATCCAAAAAACATGTCTCATATTTAAAGGAATTTAACTGTTGCCGTGAGAGAAACCACAACAATTGGGGTTGATTTAATATCTGAAAAATATTAATTATTTTGACCGCAGTCAAGAGGCAAACTAAATATTCGTAAAATATTAAAATGCTTTTGAGCATTTTCGCAAGCAGCAGTTACAATTTCCTTGCATTAAAATTAAATTCCTTCTGAGTCCGCCAACAGCCTGGTTTTTCATTAAAGTCACTTTCCTGGCTTTTGTCTACCAAGAGTATTGCGATACTACAAAGTAACTTGATAGACATTATTTTACCGCCATTGCCGGTATCTAGTCCGGCCAAAACCAGCGCCTAACAATCGATATTGAAACGTCGCCGCTCCATAAGAAAATTGGTTGCTTTGCAGCCCATCGGATTGAATTAGCTAACACTAAAAATTCATCTTTACCAAATTCAATCCAAGTATCCTCTAAAAGCATAATCGGCCTACTACTACCGATCATTTTAAGGTTTCTCTCATAACCTTCTATCTCATCTTTTAGATAATTTCATATTCTAATTGTTCACGCTATTGACATGTTCCGCAGGACATGTTGAATAAAAGATAACAAGGGAATTCAAAATCCCCGCAATCGACTGATCATTGTACAGAATTAATATCCATTTAATCTATCGTTCGAGATGTCCTGCGGAACATCTCGAACAGCACTGAATGCCGCCTTTAAACGCTATATCATGCCATGAATAAACTTTAGCCTTACTTATTATTTGAGTTTTTTAAAAATGATTGTATCTGTAATAATCGGTTTTAACCAACCAAAAGATGTATCAGGATTTTTTTGTTCCAATACAACTTCCATTTTATCATATAAGTATCTTGGACATAATTGGGTTAATCCTTCTTTGCCCGGTCCGGGATTCGTAAAAACTCTGTTTGCTGTATCTAATAAACCAAAGGTAAATGTAAATTTCTCCAAACTATCATTCCTAACAGGAATAGAAAAATGGTACCCATAAGTTGTATCAATTATTCGCTTGCCCTCTTTATAAGTAAAACTCATTTCTGTCCAGGCTGTATCTATCTGCATCTTTGTGCCATCAAGCAAAATAAAATCTCCTTTATCAGGTACATATTCTATCACCATAGAACCATTTGCCTTAGCCTCTTCCTTAGTCTTGCTGTGCCCAAACAACCCATCATTACTACAACCCATAAGTATAGAAAAAGAAAAGAGTACTACTATATAAAATCGATTTGCCATACTGCCTAATTTAAAAATAATTCTAAAAATGGATTAAAGGTGCTATATCTACTCCGGTGGGCTGGTATGCTGGCTTGGAAGGTGCCACTCCATTATTTTTTAATTGCCCATCGACTTTCTTACCAGGATTTGACCGTTCTATCCACGCTATTCGACATGTTCCGCAGGACATGTCGAATAAAAGATAACAAGGGATTTTTAAATCCCCTCAATCGACTGAATATTGTACAGAATTAATATCCATTTAATCTATCGTTCGAGATGCCCTGCGGAACATCTCGAACAGCACTGGATATCTCGGGTATAGATTATTTACCAATATGCTCTTCAAAAGATTTGATACAACTGTTCCATGAAAACGGCCCAATAAAAATTAATTTTTTTGTAGTCATATTTTTGATACTAATACACCATAATGGCAGTTTTTTCACTTTCGTTTCCTTAAAAAGCACACTCTCACAATCTTCATTTTCATTACATAGTCTAAAAGAATTTGTTTCAATATAATACCATCCCGTAATTACTCTACCATCAGGAAAAGCCTTGAATGCTGTAACTCTACCGCTTAAAAACCATAAAACCAATACAAGCAATAATGCTAAGACCTTTGTTGTACTAAACCCTCGTAAAACTAAAACCATAATACATAAATATCCAATAAAAAAAATGACAGCAAGTGTTCGATTAACATCTGATATTATAGACAAATAAGCAGCACTTTCTCTTGTAAATAATATTTTTATATCGGGTAAAAATATCATTATGGTACCTGCTAACATACACAATGCAATAAGTATAATGGTTGTTTTTATAATTAGTTTCATAGATTTTATGTTATTTATCTGGCACCGAAAGATTTAAACCTGATGGAATCGTACTATTTTTTCTCTGGTCAGGACTTACCAATGGTTTCCCATTTTCAACTAATGTTGATGATGTAGAACCATCCAATGCCAGAATATTATTATAACCTTGACCAACCAAACGGTCGATAATTTGATCTAATGGAAAGCCCTCTTTTCCGTCTTGTTGTGATACAATAATCACGCTATTCGACATGTTCCGCAGAACATGTTGAATAAAAGATAACAAGGGAATTTAAAATCCCCGCAATCGACTGATCATTGTACAGAATTAATATCCATTTAATCTATCGTTCGAGATGTCCTGCAGAACATCTCGAACAGCACTGACAGCCCTGGATTATTTTGATAAACAACATTTTTACCTGGTACTGATATAAATTAACATTAACCTGCTGGTATCTCTTTTTCTAAGCCCCGCCTAAGCATATCGTTAATATAGTCAATTCGCTGCTTAAGCTTTAATAATTCATCTTCGAGAGGAACTAAACTACCGTCCATTGTTATCGACATAAATTTGTCGTTCTTGTATGTTACGATATAATTGCCACCTTGTGACCTTGCTGGTGACGCATATACTTTAATATTGTATACTTCGCCTCCCTCTTTGTAAATTGCTGACAGCTTGTTAGACAGTGGTTTGAATGGTACAGTGTATCCGCCTCCGTTCCCCCATTTCCCATTTATTATTTTCGGAAAGACTACGGCAACAACAGAATCATTTTTTACAGCATAACTTACAATGCTACCTCGGTCTAACAATAAAATGGAAGCAATGGACTGCTTTTTGCTATAGTTAGCAAAGCTGCTACTATCCATTGTGTAATTAAGACTCTGTATAAATTTTAGATTGGGCACATCATCAGGAGATAGGTTACTTTTTTCTTCCTTAAAAAAATTCCACCTGTCACCAATCAACTCTACCCAATATGCTTTTATGGCACTATCTGTAAAGGGAGTATTTACGGTAGCCTGCCATGCAGACTTCTCCCTTCTTGCTTTTTTTGTAGGAGGAAATGAACGAGCGCATCCCGCCAATGCCAGCCCGACATAAATAATAATAATTAGTTTACTGTATTGCATAGTCGCTTCCTCCTTGATTATATGAACTAAATGTTTGTCCCGGCAACTTCCAGCCATAGGCATTATTCGCATCAACAGAACCAGCATTTTGACTGGTATCAAACTTATCTATTGTTACATTTTCACGCTATTCGACAAGTTCCGCAGGACATGTCGAATAAAAGATAACAAGGGATTTTAAAATCCTCTCAATCGACTGATCATTGTACTGAATTAATATCCATTTAATCTGTCGTTCGAGATGTCCTGCGGAACATCTCGAACAGCACTGGAGCAAGCGGCTGAAAAATCGCAATCCATCATTTTGTTGCTTTATAAGCGACGTCACCGCTATTATAAATATCAACCGCTTCAAGTACGGTTTTTGGATGCTTGTTCATGTCCTTAGGTAGAAATGTTCTTTCGTGATCACCAAATTTGCTAACAAACTTTTCATACGCAACCTTGTTGTCCTTTAAGCGTGCAGCCATGCCTGGTATATTGACTTGTCCCAGAGGTTCATTACCTTTTTGTATCACAAAAGAGGTTACGTACCCGTTAGCTGTTTTCGAATCGAAACAAAAGAGATTTATTTTTCCTCTTTTTATCTGCCTTGCCCAATAATCCCCTACAGGACTGTTAAATTTTGCATAGAATCTTTTGCCATCTTGTACTGCAACAATACCTTTCGAGTCAATTTTCTTTCCATCAACATTTATCCATTGCACATGTGCATTCATATCCGAAGGCAGCGTTAGACTTTTACATTTAACAGTGTCACCATTTTCTTTAATGAACAAGGCCGCCTTGTTCTCGATGAGCATTTCTTCTTCTTCTGATCTAAATCTATGTACAGCACAGGAACAAAGCAGTGTGGCAGCAACAATTGTTGTTAGCAGGATAGTTTTCATATATTTGTTTTATTTGATTTAGAGATCTGACTTAAGTTGATTCGATTATTAATTCTTTTTTCAAACATACTGTTGTATGCTCTTTACCGTTAAACCCTAACGATAAGAGACTGTACAACTTTTCCCCAACATTCAACAACCGCTCACACTGAGTTTCACTCAAAGAACTTTTTGCTTCTCACGGTCTAAAATAATCGCTAACTATAGTAAGGACTTTTTTTATTTAATGGATTAATATCCTTTTGATCTATCGTTCGAGATGTCCTGCGGAACATCTCGAGCAGCACTGGCTTTTCAACTCGTCAGAGCCGACAACGGAAAGCAATAAACGACTTCGATTTTAATTTTGCAAACAATACTTTGAGAATCAACTTTGATCTTGAAATTCCGATTATCCGGAGAATTGAGTTGACTAGAAGGGAATAAAAAAAGCCCGCAAAAATGCGAGCTTTTAAAATTTGGCTGCGGTGAGGATGGGATTCGAACCGACTCCGCAATATCATAATTAGCAACTATTTAGGCCCTGCTATCTTTTACTGTTCAATGAATTATTCACTATTTCATCATCAATGTAAGAACTTATAATCGGTAAAAAAGTTAACTAATTCTTGTAAGTACAGTATCCACGAAGTTTAACTTTTAAACTGTTTTTCCGAGATCCTGAGCGGACGCACTTATTTTTAATCGATTAATTTATCTTTAAGACCATTTTAATCGGGCGACTTTCTACATCCTAGGGGAAGGATATATTAGAGTCCTAATTTCATCCAATAAAACCACATAGTTTGTGTAGGGACGGCAGATTTGATTTAGTCCGTAATTCGTCGTTTTGTAAAAATTTCTAAATTATAAGGGAGGAGCCAGCGCTCCTCCCTTATAAATATTGTACTTAATCATTAGTGATTAAAACCTATTACCATCCTGGGTTTTGAGAAAAAGATATTCCATGATTGGTGTACAACTGCAACTGTCCTGTAGGAATAAAATCCAAATAGTTTTGAGGTGTTTTTACAACTCTTTTGGCTGCAGTGGTTGTTGAATACGGCAATATATATCCTGTAGCATCTTGTCCGCCTTGTGTGCCCGAAGTTCCGGCAGGAACTTTTGCACCTTTAAAAATATCCGGTTTTACAGAAGCATCTATGTAAGACAGTTTAGCCCAACGATGCAGGTCCCAATAGCGGGAACTTGTTAGCATCAATTCTGCCCTTCTTTCGCGACGAACCTCCCAAAGCAAAGCCGGCACATCGCCATCCCTTTTAGGATCATTGGGCACATTGGTTACATTTAAAGAAGTTACACCAGCTCTTGCACGCAGCAGATTAATGGTTTTGTCAGCATCGGCTTGCGTAAACGAGCCCAGTTCGGTAAGCGCTTCGGCTTCATTAAGCAACACTTCCGGCAACCAGAAAACAGGAGCATCTGTTGGGTTATTGGGTGCTAACAGTTGTGTAGGTGTTAAAGTTGCATTATTAAAACGGGTGATTAAATAACCTGTGGTAGATACAAACCCTTTGGAGTTTGGCTTTCCTGTATAGCACAGAGTACTGTCAACACTTGCGGTTAATCGCTTGTCCCTGTTTTTTAAAGTAGTTTGAGCAATAGAAAGCGTTGTGGGATTACAAGCATCCCCCTGGTAAAGCGATGAAAGATTTATTGGTAACCCATCGGTGCATAAGAAAGATTCCACCGCATCTTTTGTTAGTCCGTATACTGGTGTACTACTGTTACAATATCCCACCACAGAATGGGTGACAATGCCATCCAGGTAAACACGATACAGCAGCACTTCTTTATTCCCCGTCAAATCCATCGAACTGTAGACAGTTCGAAAGTCAGGGTTCAATTGATAGGCGCCACTATTCATTACAGCCTCAGAGGCTGTTTTGCATTCCGTCAGGTATTTTGTTGCTCTTGCGCTACTGTTTAACTGATATTTACTGTAAGTTCCTTCGTACAAACAAATGCGTGATTTTAAAGCCTGGGCAACATCCAGGGTTACGGAATTGACGTCAGCCACACTTTTAGAATAAAGCAGGGAAACTGCATTGTTCAAATCATTTAAAACACTGTCCATAACTGTATTTCGTGGCACACGTGGTCCCCAAATGATAGAAGTATCAACAACCTGGTCAAGATATGTATTTGTGTACGGAACATCTCCATAATGCCGCACCAATTCAAAATATTCCATGGCCCTAAAAAAATACGCTACACCACGATAATGATTTTTTTGTACTTCGCTCATGGAAGACACACCGCCAATTCTTGTCAGCAAGAGATTAGCCATGCGAATATGGTAATACGGAGTGGTCCATGTAGAAGCGGTAGAGCCGGCCGTTGTTGGAAATATATCAATGGCATTATTGACCTGGTCATCTGAGAAAGATGGAAAGTAGAAATTAGACTCGGTTCCAGCAGTAGTGGCAGGAGGTGCAATATTTGAATTGATGGTTGAGGTGGCTCCTTGTCCAAAACCATTAAACAAGCAATAAAATCCGTTACAAAATATTTTTACATTCGATTCGCTTGTCCAGTATTCATTGTCGGTAAATTGTGTCAATGGTGGTTTGTCCAAATACTTTTTGCATCCCGCCAATATAAACAACAATAGAAATGTTATGCCTATTTTATTTATTGTTTTCATAATCTAAGCTCTTTACAGTTTAAAATGATAATTGCAATCCAAATGAATAAACCTTGTTGAAAGGAGATACAGCACCATACCAATTGTTGGTGGTAGATCCGGATGTTATCTCAGGGTCGATTGGAATATTCTTTTGACTGAAAGTAAGAAGATTCATCCCTTCAAAATAAATACGCAATTTATCGATCCCCGCTTTTCTTACAAGCTTAGTGGGTAATGTATATCCCAGCGATACTGTTTTTAATCGCAGGTATGCCAGGTTAAGCATGTATTTTGTTTGCGGATAAAAATTATTTCCTGAAGGCTGGTAAGTGGTAACCAATGATTGCCCTACCCAATAATTTTGGTTAGAATAATTTGAAGAGCTGTTTCCCTGGTATGGAACTGGATATGGTGCATTTGTATTGCTCGTTGTCCAGTAATCCATTTGATGGGCTAAAAAATTACCGTTGCCGCTCCATCCGGGAATGGCTATATTACCGGTAGCCCACATGTCACGCTTGGCTACTCCCTGGAAGTACCCTTCTAAGTCAAATCCTTTCCAGCCACCACCTAAACGGAAACCATATTGATATTTGGGAGTAGTGTTTCCGATTCTTGTCAAATCACCGTGGTCACTCACTGTCATTGCGCCGGCATCAATTTTTCCATCATTGTTTACATCGGTGTATTTAATGTCGCCGGGAGCAAAAGTAAAACTGCCGGACTGTAGCGCTTTTTGGGAAGGTGAGTTGGCTACATCAGTAGCATCTTTAAAGTATCCTGCTGTTTTAAAACCCCAGATCTCGCCAACGTTTTCTCCCGCATAAAACTGAGATGCATTTAATGAGTTGGCATCATTACCCGGCCATTTAGTTATAACAGTTTTATAATTGCTTACTGTAGCATTTACATAGAACTGTATTCCATTAGTAAACCGGTGTTGATAATTCAACCCTACTTCCCAACCGGTTGTCCGCAAAGTTCCCATATTTGTTTTGGCTGGAGTAGTTCCGAATGTAGCAGGGAGTGAAGCAGAAGGAGCCACCATTCCCACATTATCCCGCTGGAACCAATCAAATGTAAAATCCAGATTTTTCAACAGTTTCATATCGGTTCCCAAATTCAAAGTATTAATTTTTTCCCATGTTAAAGAAGATGGAACGACTTGTGGCATCCCCGTATAAACGGTTTTTGCAGAACCCACAATCCAATTAGATGTTGAAGTGTTCATTGTAGGTAAAAAAAGGTTGGTTGCTCCCAAATTCTGATTACCAATAGTACCGTACGATGCCCGTATTTTCCATTCGTTTATTACATTTTTTACGTTTTTCATAAACGGCTCTTCCGTAATTCTCCAACCTGCAGATGCTGACGGGAAAAATACCCATCGATCATTTATGGGGAAGTTGGAAGAACCATCATATCGAGCAGCTACTTCCAACAGGTATTTACTTTTATAATCATAATTGAGGCGGCCGAAAAAACCGGCTGTGCTCCACCATGTATGTCCGGGTGCATAGTTAACGCCTGTAGTAGTAATTACCGGCGGCAGGCTGTTGGATATTAATCCAATCTCTCCTCTGGAGTTATCCATCAGGCCATAACCTTTTGCAAAAGTTTGTTGAAAGTCTCCCTTTTCGGCATTCACGCCTGCTACAGCTTTCAGATTATGCACGCCAAATTTTTGATTATATGTCAAATATGTATTTGATGTTAGTTGGGTAGTGTAAGAGTTTGTAAAGTCTGTTTCGTTCGCAGATGCTGAAGGCAATGAATTGTTTAACAAAAGGCTTCCACCCCAGAAGTCCCACAATGTCATAAGTCCCCCGGTTTCATGTCGAATGCCTGATTGATACAGATAGCTGAACTCCGAACGCAAGTTTAACCATGGTGTAAATTTCACAGTGGCTGCTACATTGATGTTCGGTGTATTCTGGCGGAAAGTACAATTATTAGCATTTGCCAAATAACCATTATCATTTCTGAAATAATAAGACTTTCCGGTGGCAGGGTTGGTATATGTTCCATAAGGCATGTTAGCCCCCCATCTCCACATATAGAAGAAGTAATCCTGGTATCCATACGGATAATCATAGTTGTACTGGCGATCAGACATTTTTGCCTCCAGGGTTAACCACTTGGTCACATCTGCCGTAATGCCTGCAATGAAATTATATTTATTAAGTTTATCGGGATGGATTTTCAAAATTCCTTCATCATGGCTGTAAGAGCCGGATAGATAATAGGATATTTTATCTGTTCCTCCGGAAAAACTAATATTATGGTTCATTGACGGCATTGTTTGAAACATGATATTCACAGGATCCCAAATGCGATAAAAATTAGGCACCCCGTTTACTAAGGAAAAATCTTCACCCAATACCATCTCATCGCTTTTCCTGTTATTGGCATACTTTTGTTTCCATGTCGTAATGCCGGCCACCAATGAAGTTGGATTGGCGCCAAACATATCATAACTTCCTCCTGCTCTTAAAGCTGCGGCCTGTTCCATCGGTATTTCCTTTTCCGGATCGGCAAATGACGGCAGCGCAGTAGGCTTACCCCACGAAAAATTATTGGAATAGGTGACGGTTGGTTTTGAATTTTTATTTCCGGATTTTGTTTTAATCAAAATTACGCCCCCTGCTGCACGGGTTCCGAAAATAGAGGTAGAAGCAGCATCTTTCAAAACACTGATGCTTGCAATATCATTAGGATTAACCATGTTAATATCGGGAACTGCTATTCCGTCTACCAGGATAAGCGGTGTGCTGCTACCATTTATCGAATACATTCCCCGTATTTGTATTGATGGATCTGTAGCAATACCACCATTTCCATAAGTAATCTGCAAACCGGGCACGGCACCTTGCAATCCTTTACCTAAATCGGTAAAGGGCTTACCTACTAAAGTTTTGTCCACATCAACAGTAGTGACAGCCCCGGTAAGATCTGTTTTCTTTTGTGTGCCATACCCAACAACTACCACATCGCTCAAAGCGCCTTGCAGAAGTGTTAGTTTGATGAAGAGATTTTTTTCATCGTTACTGATTGGGATGTCTTGCGTCAAATAACCCGCGTAAGACATTTCAAGGATTTCTCCTGTGTTTGCTTTGATTGAAAATGCCCCTGATGCGTCGGTTACAGTAGTACGCGTTGTGCTTTTTACATTGACGGTAGCGCCAACAAGCGGCTGGCTGTTCTGATCAACTACTTTACCGTGCACCACTCGTTGTTGTGCATACACTTTTAGTGTGCATAAAAGAATGACAAAGGATAAAGAGATAAATCTCTGCATTTTTCTCATACGGCTTTTTTTGGAGTTAATAAAAAATTGAACCTATTCAGTGTTTGTGTTTTGTTGATTACAAGATTTCAATTTCCAGATTATGATATGGATTTAAAAGAGAATCAGTTGGTGACAACTCTGTTATCAAAACATCAATATTGTTTACATCGCAAACTTTAATAGGCTGAAAGGTGTTTATCTTTTCAGAAATAGTAAGGCTGATAACTTTTTGAGAAGATTCAATCATGCTTTTTTTAACCTGCACAACTTCCCAGTCGTTATCTGTAATTCCATGCTCGCAATCAATAGCGTTAATTCCCATAAAGCAGAGATCGGCCTTTATTTGTTTTATTTTGTTTACAGCTTCGCTGCCGGTAGTGATTTTTGATTTTTTTGAAATTTTATCGCCAATAACAATTACATCGATATTGGGATAATTCATGTATTCCAGAATGGCAGGAATACTACCCGTAATAAATGTTGCTTTCAATTGTGGAGGAAGCGCTCTGGCTAACTCAACAATGGTGCTGCCACCACCCGTTAAAACAAACATGCCATCTTTTATGAGCGAAACAGCTTTTTTTGCAATGACCGTTTTTTGCTGGTGGGAATAAACGTTTTTGGGAGAATAAAATACCTGGTTAAATGAATTAGATACGGCGCCGCCATGCACTTTTATCAGTTTGCCATTATCTGAAAGCTCCTGCAAATCTCTTCTTACCGTATCTTCCGAAACCTGTATTTCCTGGCATAAAACTGAAGACAAGATACTATTATGAAGGTTTAGCTGGTGCAAAATATAGAAATGTCGTTCTTTCTTAAGCATTAGATGGCAGCGTTAGTAATTATAAATATAAGTTAAAAAAATACAAAAACCAGCAAAAAGCAGCAAAAAACAGAAAATATATTGATTTAAACTGTGTTCTCTTTCATCGGGACACGCCTATAAAGAACGATCTGTATTTAAATGGGCTGAGTGAAAATTTTCAATACAAGATTCTTTTATATAACACGAATGGAGAAATACTAGAAGAGGCGATGGCTGCAAATCAGAAGCAAGCGCACCTGGTGATTGGAAATCTGACAAAGGGCGTCTATTTTGTCAGGATATATAACCTTTCAAACAACGTTGTTATTGGCCCCAGAAGGATTCAAGTGTTGTAATGTTTCTGGGGTAATGTACAAATCGAGGACAAATGATTAAAGATTGATCTCTCCGGGTTAGAATTGCATATTTTTCTGGCTATTAGAATTTGTAGGTAAAAATAGCTGACTGCTTGTTTTAAAAATCAAAACAATTCCGAAGAAAGAAAGCAGTTACAAAAACAAATCAAAGAGATAGAAGAGAAACTCTCCTACATGCGTTCTTACAAAGTGTTAATAAACATACCATTGTGTAGGTTTCAGTGAACAGAAGAGATTAAGTAACTGTTCACTGATTTGTTCACTGAATAGAGCTAAAAAGTGCTATAAAGTGGAGACAGGCTAGAAATGAAAAGCCTGCAAACACTTGATTTTGCAGGCTTCCTTAATAATGCTTTATCTAGAAAAAGAGATATCTGCGGTGAGGGTGGGAAATGAACCCGCTCCGCAATATATTAATTAGCAATTATTTGGAACCTGCAAATTGCTTTTGTTCAATGATTTGTTCACTTTTCTATTGCTTATGTAAGAACTTATAAGAATGAACAAAGTTAACCATTTTTTTCAGTGTTCAAATTCTTAAAATCAAGAATGATCCCACATCTAATTCTGCTGCTGCGTCACCGATTTCCACTATTACCTAGTAAAAAATATGCAAAGGGTGTTCTCTTTTTCTACCGGTGAATATCAGGTATATAAGTAGCCTGTTTGTTTCCTCTCCAATTGCACCAGATTTGCCTATCATTTCATTGGTTCTTTTCAGTAGGTCTTCCTGACAACAACTCGATGATAACGACAAACAAACCATCTTCAAGCTCATTGATAAAATGCTTACCAATAAAAAATTCAAAGACTTTTTCAAAAAAATATAGCCACCCTATAAACTAATAAAGCCACTCATTGAGCGGCTTTATTAGTTTATATATATTCTCCGTCATACGTAACAACAGAGCCTTGCTTACAAACCTCGAAAAGCATTAAACTTCATGTTACCTCTTATATTCAAGTCCCACTCTCTTATACACACTATCGATATAATGATCTGTAAGTTTACATTTGTTTTTTTTATACCACTCTTTCCACTCTTGAATATTCTTTTTATAATCTTCTTTGCTGCTATAACCAATTGTGCTACTGTAACCAGCCTTTGCATCAATACCAGTGACAAAACTCATAAAAAACAATGCTTGCCGATAGTCTTCTACTAAAACACTTTTTTTCCCCCCCTCGTAACTAGTTATAACATTTAACTGCTTCTGAAAGATTTCCATATTTGTTTTTGCTTCAGACGAACAAATTTTACGACCACAACCCATTCCGAAAAACACAAATAATATCATTGAAAAAAACTTCATAAAAAATTTGCTTATTGTTTTACAACATTCATTTTTTTTGTCCTATTTGATGTACTTTCCGCAGTAGTTGTTCCATTTTTTTCAATAAAATACTTTGTATAAGTACTACTGAAAGGGCCATTAAACCTATCTAATCTTTCCGTTTGTCTATCTCTAACATTTCTGTTAACCTGATTTTCTATTTCAATTGCTGGAGCATGATCCTTTTCAAATCTCGCTTTCAATGCTGTTTTATCTCCCAAGTCTGTTCCAGATGTCTGCAAGTTATACTGTTCCACAACCTCGTGTACTAGTAAACCCTCGGCAGTTGATCCTGTGGTTGGCTTTCCACTTCCTATTGAATTGAATTGAGCCATATCACCCACATCTATTGTTTGAGTTTCATATTGACCTATATCAACCTTGTCGCTATTGCTTACGGCATTAATTGTCACTGTGCAGACATCCGTCAATACACCATTCAGATTATTATAAAATGCTTGTTGCTGGTCTGTTAACTTGCCCTCTGCTCCAGTAGAAACTAACGAGTAAGTTCCGGTACTATTCTGTTGAACTGTATATAAACCGCCTAATCCATTATTAACAATTTGCTCAAATCCTTTATTTTCCCCAGTTACAATTAAAGAATCTCCATTATTGTCTAAATATAAAAGCGGATTGTTCGCCCCATATTGATAAGGTGTAAGTACATAATATTTTTCCGCATACCTATCCTGATTAAAAAATCTCCCAACCTGCGCATCATACATCCTCGCACCAAAATCCAACCAATCTAACCCACTGCCATCACTAAACTCTTTTCGCTGCTCTTCCTTGCCGTTATACTTGTAATGATTCTCTGCACCACCGAATGAAGCAGCCTTAGAACTTATCCCCGCCATTGTTAAGCCAAAAGGATAATAATGTGTTTCCTCCAATATCGGTCCCCTGGTGTGCACCACCTGCAAGTTATCAAAATATACGTTTACCGGACTCTCGTTGCTTGTATATACGTAAAGGTAGCCATTCTTTGCAACAGGGATATTTTGTAGTTCATTAAAATGATCCTTTACAACACCCGCAATTCCTACGCGGCTATATCCAACTTTCTCAACATTAAACTGTTCATCAAACAGAATGTAATTGACATATGCTTTGGGAGTCTGATCAGTGCCGTTATCATTTCTTCCAGCTTGAGTCAAGCCGTCGGTAATTGCCTGCGTAATGGCATTGTTGCCACTTAGATCTGCCAGTGTTGCTTTGCCTCCCGCAACAGGGCCGCTTAATAAACCCGCCAGAATACTCGTAAATGGAATGTCATACTTCTGGGCACTGCTATTTTCAAAATAATAGCTCTTTCCAAAAATATCTATTTTGTCGCCACCCATCACTTTCAGTGTAAAACCAAGCGCTGTTTCCCCGCCTGTTTCGGAGGCTTTTAACTTATACAATTTTTGGCTGTTGGCCGTTTCGTCGCTGTATTCATTTATTGGAGGATTGCTTCCTACTGCAATGCCATTGTTGTTTTGATATTCCGGCAAGCCCGTTGCTTCTTGTTTGTCTACTATCTTGTTGTTTCCAGAACTGTTGATTACATAATAATCTTTCTCTTTGTATAGTGCATTTGGCTTTGACTTTACAGCAGCATTCCCTTCCAATGTTGCCGCCGGGTAAATTACTTGTTGTTGCTCATCCGTTAGCACCATCCGTACGTTCCCAAGATGATCCTTCAGAAAATAATCAAAGGCAAAAATATTAGATGGCGTAATTCGTATTCGCCCCTCTTCATGGGCAATAAATTGCAGTTCATCATTTTCAAATACTACCCCCCCGACGTACAATGTTGCCTTGGATGTAGCACCTTCGGTTACAATTTTCTTTAGTTTGGTTCCTGCAGCATCATACACATATTCTATTGTTCCTTTAGTTGTGATGATTTTCTGGGGCAAATTCAGGTGATTGTAGGCAATGCTGTTTATGTTTTTGTTGTTGTCCTTTGTCAGGTTACCATTGTCGTCATACTTATAATCTACCGCAATCCCGTTATCATCAACATCGGTCGATGACTTACTTGCATATTTAAAATCACCGAGCTTGCTGCTAGGATCATTTACTAAATCGGTTACACGGCCAAGTTTGTTGCTACTATTGTTCCAGTAAGAATAACGTAGACTATCGACGGGTTGACTTTTTGTCCCGTTTAATCCCATTTGATCCATGGTAAGAATGTTGCCATTGTCATCGTAAGAAAGGTTGCTTACATTAAAATTTACAATATCGTTTTTAAAAGCACTATCCCTGTACTGACCAAATGTAGCACTGGTAAGACGGTTCGCCGCATCGTAGGTAAAATCATATTTACGCAACTCGCCACTACCTTTAGTTTTCCAAATGGTCCCGGCAATATTGCCATTCAGTTGGGTAGCTATGTAATCTCCCGAAGGTATTGACGTATTGGTTTTGTCGTAGCCTAAGTCAAATCCGAAATAATTTGAAGTACTGCTTGTGCTTTTTGCGTAATCACGGTTGGAACCCAGCATCCACCCACGAATGTTATAATCGTATGTAAGGTTTTCTAATCCTGCACCTGGGGAAAACTCCGGGGCAAGTGTTTTCTTCTTTAATTGCCCGAGTGCATCATATTCATTCTGCACGACAATCTTTTCTGCATCGACCACTCCTGCTTTGCTTACTTTCTTTTTAATGCTCGCCACTCTTCCCAGTTCATCGTAGTTATAGGTGGTCAGCAGTTCCATGCTTTGGGCATTGGCACCTTGCTTGTCCAGTTTTTGCAAGACACGCAGCGGTTGACCTGCCCAGCTGTATTGAGTAGTGATGATGTCTGTGCCGCCGGTGGCATTGATGCCCTGGAGCTGTATTACGCGGCCTTTATCATCATAGAGGTTTACATTGCTGGTGTATTGATCTGTCCCAAGTATGCGCGCACGGGTCCAGGTAACAAGGCCCTTGGTTTTATCGCTTGCCTTTATTTCTTGGGCATAGTCAGGTGCCGTATTGTAGCTAGTGATAAATCCCGTGTTTGTATAAGAAGCAACGGATGCATTCAAACCTACCGGCAAATTATTATAATCGTCATAATGCGTTTCCGTAAGTACATCAAGCACCGTTCCAAAAGGCAGCGGGCTGTAGCTAATGTCCATGCCATTTACCTTTGTGGTTTCTCCACTGCTGCCCCCGCTAAGGATCTCAGCAATAAACTCGCTTGCGCTGCTAAAGTGATCATCCAATGTAATACTATTCGTAGCCTGGTTAAGTCCTGACATGTCGGCTTTATCAAGTGTGAGATCCGGAAGTATACCAGATGGCAAAGTAGCTCCCCCGGGTTTTGTTTGGGCGCTCACTACTCCAGTCATATCTGCGAGGGTGACATCGTACGTGATAAATCCTGTCATTACAGACCGATTGAGCCCATCATACAAAGTCGCAAGCCATTGCTTGCCTTTTCGCATGTTGGCATCTTGGGTCATTACCAGCCTGTCACGATTGTCATACACCATGTACACCTCACCAGCACCCGGCACTTTCTTCATGATCATTCGATACCGGTAATCATACTCATACCTAAAGCATTGTTCACTCAGGACTGTCGGGATTATTTTATTGCTGTTGGCGGTGAGTAGTTGCCAATTGTTGGCAGCCAAAGCTTTTACTCCTTCCGGCTGGATGACACATCTGAGATTGTTTATGTCATCATATAGGTAATAAGTACACAACCATCCGTCATAGCCACTACCACTGCCATCATCTATCGCTGCAGTGTTTTGTACTTTTTTCAAAATTATATTCCCCTGTTTATCCTTAAACTCTATAACCTGTTTGCCTTGTTCGTTTGTTATAATCGATTTATTCAATTCATCAGCCGCATATACGGATAAACCGCTATGTAACCCGTAGGTCCCAAATGTACCTGCATTGTTAGGTGCATCCGTTACTGTCCATATCTTCACATCATCAGTTGATACATTAAAGGTATATGTTATATTGCTTCCGTGGCCATCATGCACCCAACTACTACCTTCGCCATAGGACCGCATCACCCTATTTAGAGGCGATGCTTCAAACTCAGTCTTGGAATAATAATAACTCTCTCCCTGACCATGCAAATAGCTATCGTAAAAAACACGTTGTTGGTCGAATGGATCGATCTTTATTGTCCCACTATTATCAATAGCCGCAAAAGGTAAATATTTACGCACCTCTCTTCCAAACTCATCATACACTTCTGCAGTTACCAAATCTTTGCCACTTGTCGAACCGGTCACCCAAGAACCACTTTTCACTACAGTCTGTAAGGGTCTGCCCAAACCATCAAAATAACTAACTGACTGCCTCACCTCACCCACCGGACGTCCATTCTTTACCTGGGACGCATCAATGATGGGAATTTGAGGCTCCCATACAGAAATATAATTATTACAAAGCTGTTGCAAATTTCCTGGCTGGTACGGTGCATTATCCTGACTATAGGCGTTGAAAGACAATATTACCACCAAGAGGGAAGCAGATGCTAACTTCCTATCTAAATATTTCATCGAGGTTAATTTAAGAGTCAGTTTACTAATCTAGTGTGTATGTTGGGATTGAATTGCTTTTAAAAACAAAGTGTTATTTAAATCAATTTCAGGTTCTAAGACTGAATAAAGATTACCGTTTTCATTAACTACGAATTTGGAACCCATTTTTGCAATAACATCAAAATGTCGATTCTTCGTCCTATCGGTGAGCCATGTAATGATTGGAGACTGTTCATTACTTTTTGCAAGCACAACAGGTTGCATTAATAAAATTTTGCTTTTACTATAATAGATAGTTAAAACGTCTTCAATCGATTTATCCAAATTATTCTCGAATAGTGCAACCACTTTAACTTTTGAAGACAGACTATCGGCAAAATCGATTAGCTCTCGGTTTTTTCTAAGCGAACTATCGTTTCCAATCACAACAAATAGCAACTTTATTCCTTGATATTTTTGAAGTTGCACTTCTCTACCATAACTGTCTTTGATCGACAATTCATATATTGACTGGGAGAACAGTGCATTACCAGCAAATAGAAATATGAAGAATACTATAATTTTTTTAAATTCTCTTTTCATATTGACGTTTTTAGAAAAAATCCATTGATGGGCAATTATTACTCAATTCAATATTATATAAGGCAAGGCTGCCCATGCTGTTTATATTACCATAATAACCACATCCAATTTCATAAGCAGGACCATAACTCGCACCGAGAACCACTCCCGAATTAATTGTTATGTCATATATAAGTGGTGGTACCGACACTGTAAGCGTTCCACCAGGAGCCACAGTGTATCCATTTCCGGTAAAACTCATAGGATTACCGGCGTTAGAAGAACTAGCAATATTGACTATGATGGTCACTGTACTATGGTTACTAATTGTCAGATTGAAATTTTGTAAGCTGCATGGACCATGAGTATTCGCGTAATTTTGTGCATACTGTAACGCTTTGGAATTTGCATCTCCAACAGAAGTAGTCGAAGTGAACATTCCAATGGGAACAGATATATAAATTGGAGTAGCGTAAGTCGTTCCAGTGCATGACTGTGAATAGTAATTTCCACTATAATCCATATTTGGATAACTACTAGGTTTAGGACACAACGAAGTATTGGAGCTTACAGCAAAACGAGTTTGTCCGAATAAATGTGAGCAGGGATTCATATTTTTTTGCTCCTGCAACTGATTGCCAGTATTATAACCGTAATCAAATTCACAGGATGGAGCGGTATTTGTATTTTTCCAATCGTTAGAACTGCTTTGCTGCAAGCAAGTGATATCGCTTCCATCATCCACCCAGCGAAGTTGTCCATAAGTGGGACTTTGGGTGGCCATATCCTTCTGTTGTTTTTGTTTGACATCGGTAAAGAAACGAGTATCTAGTTCACACGGCTTACATCTGGTTGCTCCCGTTGCTACCCAATTGCCAATCGCATCGATCCCGCAGGAGACTGCTTGACCTTGATAATTATAACATATCTGTTTTAGAATTTTCCCGTTATCATCTTTTACCAAAGATAGGCGTCCGTCATTGTCATATTCATAGTACAACGTTTTGCCCGACGGGTCTGTTTCACTTGTTACAGTATGAAACATCCCATAGGTAAGCGATGATACCAAAGCAGAACTGGCAAGGGTCGTCCTTAAATTGTTTAACTCTGTACGTAATGCCTGATCATTTGCCGGGCTGTTAAGAATATTTTGATTAATAGTTGGCAAGTTCGCCCAAGTAATTCCGACAACTTTAGCAACTGGCAACGTAGAATTGAATCCATAAAGATAAACCTCATGAACACCATTCGAACCTTTGCTAACATCTAATAAGTTCCCATAACTATCGTACTTATTAAATGCTACGCGTGTTTCAGCATTGTTATTCCCCACTTTACTTACTATGTTATCAGGAAGCCACATGTTCAACCAACCGCCATATCTGTAGTTAGTTTTTAGGGAACTGAGAAATACATCATTTTTGTAGGTCTTCTGCTCTATCACTGGTGTTTGAATATTTAACCCGGCCATTGCAGAGGCAAACCCATCAGTTGAATTATCTAGAGGATACTGATAAGTAGTCTTATATACATCCCCTATGCTATTTGTAACAGTTTTTTCAGTAGGGAGCAGGTGATTGGGGTTATTGTAAGAGTAAGTCGTTGTATTGATCATTCCGTATGTTCCATCAGCCTTGTATTGTATTTCTTTAGATTGAGTAACAAGGTATATATCGTCTCTTGCCTTAGTATTAATGTAAGAAAAATGACTTGCATAATTTACATAGTCGTTAAATGGAGTGGGGGGAAATCCGGTGCCCGGTGGATTATCATATAAATATGCGTCATCAAGCAACACTCCGTCTTGCACCTCCGAAGAAGTTTTAACTACAGATGAACCGGTAAAATATGTATTGCTGCGCACCAACTGGTAAGTATTGTTTACCTCCGTAACAGGAATATAATTGCCCCCGTCATTTTTGTATTCCTTTTTAGACAGAAGTCTTGCTGCAGATGTTCCATTGTCGTTAAAATTCGCAGCATACAAATATGAATTGTATGACTGATCGGGTGATTCGGGGATAGTATAAAAATACTCTGTCTTGCCCAAATTTCTAGAGGATGTTCCATTATACTCTGTTACTTTTGGATAAACAATTAGCGTTCCGTTGCTCAGGTAAGGGGGCAAAATTGAAGTTGACTGTAAAATTGTATGGGCCAAGTTGGTAGCACCTGTTACATAATAATCTAAACCGCCGCCTACCGAACACAAACTGGAGCTCCAATAATAATAGTATTGTTGAGTACGAGTATATAAATCTCCTGTTATTAGCTTAACTGAGCCTGGGTCATATCCATATGATTTTGTTATAACATTTCCAGCTCCGTCATCGATCTTAATAGATTTTATTCGAAACCCTCCTGCATTGCCTGAAATGTAATTGTTTCCGTTGGTATAATATAATGACGAAGCATAATTTGGCTCAAATTCAAAATTTGTCTTACCACCAGTTGGATATGTGATGGTTGTAAGCATACACGCCGAAGCCGCGTCGTGATTGGGTTTGCGTATTCCACCCCAAGTTGGATATTGTGTTGCTCCGGGTGGCATGAATTCAGTTGGAGTCAACCCTGCATTTTTAGCTGCATTATAGTATCCCCAATAATCCTGGTCAAAGTTCAAGGACTTGTTGGCAAGTAATCGCTCTAAACTATTGTACGGAGGTAATGTTCCTGAATTATAGCTAAATAAGTATGTTTGATTTGCTGCCCCATCGCTGCCTCTTAATGTTACACCATTTAGTTTAAGACGTTCGTTCCCACCATAGCCTGTTCCGTTGGGATCATAGTAAGATGGATAGGAAGAGCTGCTACCCCCAAAGTAGCTATTATTATTCATGTCTATTTGCTTCAATAATTGATTGCTAAACTTATCATACACTTTAATAGATGTTAATCTATTTTTAGCATTTGCCCAATCAATACGGTCTGCAGAATAAACAAACTGAACAATGGTGGTAGCACTTGTTATCTTGGTTAATAATGGCTCTGTTGTCGTTGTATAAGAAAATGAACGATTGCTGGCTACGGCGTATGGATCTGCGATCGGATACGAATTTGAGTTTCCTGGCCCACATGGTCGAATAGCGCCTCCATAATCTGTTGAATGATTATAGGAAACGGTTGTATAGGTATTCGTAGAGGAGGAACTGTATTCATAGTCAATTTCATCGGTTCCATCGGGCGTTATTATGGACGTAAGATACCAAGACGTCATCGCTGAGTGAGGATTATATTCCAATCCCGTATATCCTGTGCTTTGCTGATCGGTGCTATAAGCCCTTGTGAAATTGTATTTGTTCCCATTTTCATCGGTAATTACAAAGTAAATTAAGGTTGTGTTGTATTGATCTACGCCTTTTTCAATTTTAACTGGCTGATATGGCATAATGGCGCAATTAGATGACGCAAATGGCTGAGAAAAATCGTATTTGAACGTTCCGCTTCCTCCTTTGGGCAGTGAGTATGAAAACCTATCGGCTTGCTTATCCTTCCGTGTTAGGTCGATATTTAAATCGCTACCAAAACTTGTCAAGGTATGATTCATTACAGCATTTTGATAAGCTGTTGAATAGCTTGATTCGCTGATATATGTAGCCCTTCCGCCCTCAGTGCTTCCAGCGGATGGGCTAGGCTCTTCATCTGGCCTATCCATAACTGTTCGACTCACCAATCCCATTCCTTTAAGTACCCACCCCAATCCTACCGGAGATGAAACGTCATCAGGTTTGATACCTGAAGCATGATAAGATAAGGCTAGCGGCACAGACAATTTGCGAGAAGTAATGGTATAAATCGGAATCTCTACTTGAGGTACTCCCGAACTGATATCGACTGGAATTTCACCATAACGTGCGAATGCAGTAGCAGTCGGGGACGGAGGCATGATTTTGGGCATATCAAAGGGATTAGATTTTGCCTGACCATGTGTTCGAATTGCTAATGCCACAATAAAAATTGCAACAGTGAAAAGAAATTTACTTTTCATACGAAACGGCTTACGGTTCATTTTGTAGAAATCTTATTTTTCAAAAAAAGTTTTAATAAAAATGAGTTCACATTAGGGAACTACAACCCCACCCCCACCTTAAACTTCAATGGACTAGCACTTGCGGGCACTTGCTGCTTCCATAGGAAGTCATAGAGTATCTGTACATTGTTAGTCTTCTTACCAATCTTAACTTTACGGCTGATACCCAATAGGGCACTTTGTTGCCAAAGCTGAACATTGTCATGAAGCTCCTGTAAACGCTTAAAGCCGCTTAGATAGTTATATTCAGCACCCCCCGATATCCACCAAGAGCCTTTTATTTTAACATCCAAAAAAGCCCCCATATTCAATCCTTCACTACTAAAATGAATGTCCTTTATTGGCTGACCGAAGCCAAGTTTGTAGGCAGCTTTGATCCCCACTGCACTTTTATCATTCAATTTGTAACCCAGGGAAGCTCCAATGTCCATCAATGCAGGCAACCATTTACTGCTACCGCTACTTTGCATTATTAAGCTCGGTTCAAGTCTTTGAAAAAATGTTTTCGTTTTCTGGGTGTTCGGTTTGAAGTCCGGTATCTCCATGTCGCTACTACTGCCCCCCAATTTGTTGATCTTATCTTTTAATGTATTGAGTTGTTGTTGCGCCGCCTGCATCGATTGATCCAACTGATTGGCGGCAGCTCCTGCAGCTCCGTTCGGTGACGGCAATGGCGCCGCACCCAGTCTTTCCCGTAGCACGGATTGTACGCTTGCACGTGTCTGCAGACCTGCAATAGGCGCAGACGGGTCTCCAGCAGTGGACCCATTTGAAGAAGGAAACAACTCAGCGAGATAACTATTTTTTTGCATAAAGTTTTGAAAGGCGGGCAGTGTTCTTACAACTTCAAGAGCTTTGGCTTCCAGCTTTTTCTCGTCATTCAATACATTCTTGTATTCTTCTATTTGCTGGCGATAATAATATACACGTTGCTTTAGTTGGCCCAGTTCTTTTGTCATACCGAACCGTTCAAGCTGGGCAGTCAACAAAGCTTTTCTTTCCTTTAAAAATTTTTCAACCTGTTCAGAAGCGTTCAGGTTGCCTTCCAGCTCCTTGAGCTTGCCATTGAGTTGCTGGACCTCATTAAGCTTATCTGTATTAAGGGCTTTACTCTGTTCAAGGAATTTGCCCGCGGTTTGCAAACTGTCCAGTAAGGGGATATACTTTGATACCCTTTTATTCTCCAGGGGATTTTTAATAGAACTACTCAACTTGCCATACCGGGATTCCATGTCCTTAATGATTTGTGTAGCGGTCAAGCTGTCTTTTCTGGCAATCTTTTTTGCCAGTCGGCTTTCAAACTTTTGCTCCTCCTTAAGTTCTTTTTCAAGATATTTATTCATTCGATCATTGAGTGAAGCATATTTCTTGTCCATTGCAGCAAATGATTCGTTGGCGATATTTTCCAATCCTGAATGAGTGGGGGCTTGAGCATTTGTTTCTTTGGTTATTAGAAACAAAAACAACACAACTGACAGCCATTGAATATGTCGTTGTTCAGCGTTTAAAAGGATGGGGAATTTCTGCATGGCCGTGCTTTTAATTGATGATGTATGAAAACATTTTTAACATTGTAGGAATTATAACTGGCTATTATTTCGTCGATCGCATCTCAGATACTTCCTTTTGAAGTTGCATAATCTGTTTATTTTGTTCGATCACATACAATGTCAATTCTTCTATTTTCTTCAATAA
>JARWSJ010000003.1 GCA_029906195.1 Chitinophagaceae bacterium 26-R-25 | reverse complement strand
TTATTCAGTTAATCAGTTATTCAGTTATTTGTTCAGGAAACGTCTATCGCTCTGCAAGGCTTGTAGCCTTGCAGTTTTATTTTATTGCCTCTGGCAATATTGTTATCGTCAAAGACGATAGAATAGTGCTGCAAGGCCACAAGCCTTGCAGAGCGGAATGATTGAATAACTGAGTGGTTGATAGTTGTAGTGCAAGATCTAATATGAACCACTCAGTTATTCAGTTAATCAGTTATTCAGTTATTTGTTCAGGAAACGTCTATCGCTCTGCAAGGCTTGTAGCCTTGCAGTTTTATTTTATTGCCTCTGGCAATACTGTTATCGTCAAAGACGATAGAATAGCGATGCGAGGCTACAAGCCTTGCAGAGCGGTAGTTGTAGTGCGAGATCGGATATGAACCACTCAGTTATTCAGTTAATCAGTTATTCAGTTATTTGTTCAGGAAATGTCTTATCGTTAAAAATATCCCTACTCCAATGACCAACATCATCGCCATTTCCGTGTTACTCATGCCTTTGGTTGAATCTGATTTTCTTAGTTGTGTTTTTCCTTTATCATTATCGTAGCTGAACTCATACTCCAGGTTGTCTACCATTTTTTTGTAATCCTCTTTGTATTTATCAAGCGCTTCCGGTGATATATGGTCCTTAAAAGTTTTCAGGTGATAGGTTAAAATAACTCTGGGACCGATGATCTCGGGGTTAAAGTCAAATTCAAAAGCGTCGTTCTTTATGTGCAATTCATTTGCATCGAGCGCCCAGTCCTCATAAAAATTAATCGTAACAGTATTGGTAATATCAACCGGGTATGACAATGCAAGCGGTGCGTCTTTCGCCAGGCCCTTTGGATTGGGAAGCTGCTCGTAGATACGGCGACCAAGTACGCTGAATTTATCCGCACTGCTCTCTGATTTCCAAATGGAAGGGATCACATAGGTTTTGGTAACGGTAATGGCGTTGGCGTCGCTGTCGTCCTTTATTTGCCAATTTTTATTTTGTTGTATGCTTTCGTAGGTAGAGGCATAATATTGAAGCGAGCTTTTTTCAAGGTCCCGTATACTGTTTTCCGCAAAGGAGCTGCGAACATCATCTGCCATGCCGCCTTTGTATTCGCATTCCACTTCAAGATTGCTCTTCTCTCCCTTTTTGCTTACCCAAAAAGTTTCAGTGATCCTCGATGCCGATACTTCGGAGGGCTCAATGGCGGTTAATGCATTGATGCCATCACGAAGGATAAGCGCCTGACCATAAGCCGGCACATAAGTATTAATGAGCGCTCCGCCCTGGTGTGTATAAGTAGGGTCAACAAAAATGTAGGTACCGGCAGATCTTTCGATTGCCACAATCGCATGATCAAAATGACCCGGTGCGGGTGTGGCGTCGAGTAATTTATTTCTCATGGACGTGTTTACGAGTGCCACGTAAGCTTTCATCCCTCCTTTTTGCAAAATGGAAGAAAATAACAGGGCCTTGTCCTTGCAATCGCCGAACCTGTTTTTGAATACTTCCTCCGGTGCATGGGGTTTGTGGGAATTTTCACCAATCTCCAATCCCAGGTAACGCACCTGGTCCTGTACAAACCGCAGGGCCAGGGAGGCGAAATCGTCGTTGTATCCCTTTGCCTGTTTGTACCAGTCTGTGATTTTAGCGTTTAGCGCCGGCGAAAAAGTATACTGATAATTATTAAATGTCTTTAGTCCCCAACTTACCACTTCGTTCCAGTTGCCATATTCCGTTACACTGACGTACGGCACAGTAATGTACCAGGCAGGAATTTCACCTTCGCTTTCCCAGAGTTTCGTTGCAGGATTGTTCCAATGATAAAAAGTAGTCGCGCCTTCGGATATTTGCGTTGGTGCAACTGACTGGTTGAAATATTTAAAGTTGAGTTTTGTGGAAGCTGGTGCGATCAACGTGAGAAAATAATTACACAAAGCGGTGCTACTGGTAAAATAATAACTGTTGTCGAAGCGGTTTGCAAACACGGGATTGAATCCAATCACGGAATAAGAAGCCTCTACGCGATCGTCTTTTCTCACGTCCTTTAAAATAATGAAGGCGCGTTTGGTGCCATTGTATTGCAGGCTGGCAGATGCTGTTTCTTCCTGCACCACTTGTATGGCACCCTGTGTAAGCTGGTTGATCATTTTCCCATCGCGCCAAATGGCAACTTTGTGAAAAATAACCCGCTGGTATTCCGGCGAGAAAGTTACGGATACTTCCGAAGCATTTTCAACACCGGACTCGTTTACAATATGCCTTATTAAATGGGTATATTCAGTTTGCAAAGCAATGTTTACCTGCTCGTCCATCAGCTCCAGATAGTAGCCATTGCTGATATCCCGGGCTTCGGGCTTCTTGTCAAGACTCGGGTTTGTTTTATAAAGCCACGTGGGCATGGCCGTTATAGACACCTTTTCTGCGGCCCTTACGTACATGCACAGACAGCTGGCGACCAGGGAAATTAAAACGAGTTTTCGAAGCATATCAAGGGTTTAGGTTTATACGTAATTGTAAATATGCATAAAAGTATTTAGACTGGGTTGGGATAAGTATAAATACTTATAACGCGTTGACAATGAAGGCACACTTTTTGCCATTCTGAAATGAATTTTTTGGGTAACTGTTTTAAATATCCAAATAAGTTTCTACTTTAGCGGTACCTATCTTCATTCCTATAAATAAGCCACACTGAATTTAATCGCGTAACCGGCAATCTTATCCTCCTATCTAAAGACCAGATTTTAATTAAGTCCCGTCTCCTTTCTTTTTATTATCTGAAACTACATTTCGAAAACAAAAATTTGGTTTATGAAACACTTGTACTCATCTTACAAGAGGGTTTTTGCCGCCTTGTTGTTCTTTTTTATCATCACCTCCACAAAAGCAAACACCTATTGGGTCACCAACACAAATGTTAGTGGTACCGGCTCATTAGGCGACGCTATTACCTTAGCAAATAACCATGCGGGTAAGGATACCATTAACTTCAACATTGCAGGCTCCGGCCCATTTGTATTTCAACCCAGCCTCAGTGGCTTTCCTGTTATCATCGATCCGCTTTTTATTAACGGTTACTCACAACCGGGATCGCAGCCAGGCACATTTACTTCACGTACAATTTCAATCGTTATTGACGGAACAGGTTTGCCTGCTTACTTAAGTGGATTGCAAATTGCCTCAAGCAATGTTGAATTTGCCGGTCTGAACATCAGAAACTTTGGTGAATCAGGAATCACCATCAACGGTGGTTTGCAAAATATCAGCATTTGGGGTTCATTTATCGGAACAAACGAAACCGGTACTACTGCAGCATCTAATGGCAGAAACGGTATCAGAACTTCTACCGGTGCTACTGTAAGCACATGGAACATTACCATTGGTACAAATGGTGATGGCGTGCAGGATGCATGGGAAGGCAACGTTATCGGTGCTAACCGCGATAATGGTATTGCACTTGCATTGGCAAGAAATGCAAAAATCGCAGGTAACTATATAGGTATCGGCGCGAGTGGTACTGAAGCTCTCGGCAACAGCACCGCAGGTATCGTTTTAGACAAAAGTTCTAAAAACAACCTTATTGGTACAGATGGTAACGGCGTAAGCGACGATGTTGAAGCGAATGTTATCGGCAACAATGGTAAATATGGTATATGGCTGTATAACTCTTCTGATTCAAATACTGTTGCGGGCAACACAGTAGGTTTGGATGCAGCAAAAAATGCAGCGCCAAACGTAATGGGTATCATCATCTGGAACTCCAGCGCCAACACAATTGGCGGTACTGACGTTGCTGCACAATCAAACATCATTGGTTCCAATACTAAATATGGTATCAAACTGCAAGCGGGCGATTATTATGCGATACTTGGTGGTAACACTACTCAGCATAACATGATCTTCAACAACTCTATCGGAACCTATTTTCCGGGTGTTGCAGACAGAGGTAACGGCATCTTTGGCGTATACGCTGAAGCAATGAGCGGTTATGATGTTATCAATAACTGGGTTGGTAGTAATAACGATGGTTCTAACGATTTAAAAGAAGGAAACGTTATTGCGTTTAATAAACAATCTGGCGTTTCTACATACACAGGTTTTGCGGGTACAGGTAAACTTACCGGTCTTACCATTTCAAGAAATAGAATGTACGGCAACGTAGAGCTTGGTATTGATCTTAAAACTGACCTTACAACCGGCAGAGGCGTTAGCAATAACCACAGTGCGCCATTGACAGGTCCTAACAATTATATCAATGCTCCTGTGATATTTGCCATTACTGAACAAGGGGACAACTTTGTTATTAATGGATTCAGCGATCCGGGTGCTATTATTGAGTTTTACAAAGCAGATGGTAAACACCCTTCAAATCCGCTTCCTTTGGGCTTCACCAAAAGCTTCGGAGAAGGTCTTATCCCCTACATTCGCCTGAAAGAAGATGGCTTGCTGGATGGCTACGCTGACGAATTAGCTATTACTGGCGCGTATGACAAAGTACTTGAAGGGGACAACAACCCGGCAACTATTACTACTAACCGTTTCCGATTTACCATTCCAAAAATATTGTTCCCGGGCTTAACAACTACAACAGGTTTAACAGCTACTGCTACTGATGCGGATGGCAATACATCAGAATTCAGTGGTGTTGTTTTCCCTCCTGTAAATGCTCCATTGCCTGTTGACTTCATTTCTTTCAAAGCTGTTCTGTCTGGTGGCAAAGCTAATTTGACATGGCAAACAGAAAACGAAGTAAGCAATGACCACTTTGACGTTGAAAGAAGCGGTGATGGCAGAACATTCTCCAAACTTGGTGCTGTAGCTGCATCTCACGCTCCTGTAGGCAACTATACATTTGTTGATGCTTCTCCGCTTAGCAACAACTACTATCGTTTGAAACAAGTTGACATTAACGGCGACTTCAAATACAGCAAAGTAGTTTATCTGCAAGCTCAGGCATTGCAAGTACAAATCAGCCCGAATCCATTTGTTGATCACGTGAACTTATCATACAACCTCGACAATGCAGGTAAAGTGAAAGTATACGTTTACGACATGGTGGGTAGATTGATTAAACAAATTGATCTTCAAGGAAACAAAGGTTATAACACACAATCTGTTTCCAGCCTTGGTAGCTTACCATCAGGTCAATATTTGATCAGATTAGTTGGGGATAACTTACAAACGCAAGTAAGACTTGTGAAGTAAAAAATGAGTTTTAATGATTGATTGAATAAAAGGCTGTCTCGAAAGAGGCAGTCTTTTTTTTGCGGGATGTTTGTTGATGTGCGATGTACGGTGTACGAATGCCATAAGGGTGCGAGACGCAAATATTCACCACTAAGACACTAAGGGCACTAAGGTTCACTACGAGGTTACCAAAGTTTATTCGCCAGAGAATTGGTTGACAAAAGAAACCATGCAAAACTGTAGAGACGCCTTGAAGGCGTCTCTCGCATATCGTACCTGTGCGATTAAATATCGCAACCCTGTGGTGTTACAGAGACGCATTCAATGCGTCTCTACGAAGTTCGAAACAATCTAAATCGTCGCATTGACAGCAACCCTTAGTGAACCTTAGTGCCCTCAGTGCCTTAGTGGTAAAAGAAAATGATTGAACTGTTGAATGGTTTTGTCGTAGTGCGAAACGGAAACTCAACCACTCAGTTATTCAGTTATTCAGTTATTAAAAAAAGAGGGCCGGCAAGAATGCCGGCCCGAAAAATCAACCTATTGTAACACAGAGTTAAAAAAATTCCTGTGCAGATATTGGATGGGGAAATTAGTATCCAGGATTCTGAGCCAAATTTGGATTTTTCTGACGATCATAATCCGGCATTGGCATTACACTTCTTTGAGATGCCCAAGGCAAATCTGGCATACCGTAGTGAGCAGGCAATGTTCTACCAGTTCTCTGGAACTCAATAATTCCATGCCCTTCAAATGCCAGCTCAATTCTTCTTTCTTTCAAGATAGAATCAATCAGTGCAGGCTGCGTAAGCGCAACGATTGGTAAAGTAGGGTTAGATCTTGTACGAACCTGGTTCACAAAACCAAGAGCGTTAACATCTGCAGCTCCTGTATTCAATCTTGCAAGAGCTTCTGCTTTTGTTAAAAGAATCTCTGAATAACGAAGTACCGGTACAAAATCCGTGGTGATACCAGGATATTTTTTTGTCCAAAGCAATCCGTTATAACGTTCCATCAGTTTTGTAAAACGAGCATCGTGTAGCGTGTCCATTAGCATTGCGTACTCAGTTGATACGTTAATATCACCACGTGCACGTGCGCCATAGTGCTGACCAAGAGAGTTGTTTGTGTTAGGATTATCCGCACCATTCATAGCAACAGAAAAGATAGACTCACCGGTTGTATACGGGCTTGCGAAAGTAAGCTCTGGAGATGCATTCAGTTTTATGATAGAAGAATATGTCATTACTGAATCTGCATAGTCAGATGCTTTTTTCCACTGGCCCTCATATAGGTAAATGCGGGCAAGCAATGCCAATGCAGAACTTCTGTTAGCTCTTGCAACACGCGTAAAACCATCTGTAGCAGAAGGAGCAGGTAATTTGCTTTTTGCATCCAGCAAATCAGCTTCGATCTGTGCGTACACATCTGTAACTTTTGCACGAGATACCTGGTTGCTTGCAGCAAAAGGATCAGTAGCAGCAGTCAATACCAAAGGCACTCCCAACGTTGTTGTGTCTGAGTTGCTCCAGGTTTTATTAACCGGCTGCGCCCAAAGATTAACCAGGTATGTGTAGCACAACGCCCTGATGAATTTTGCCTCACCTATATACTGGTTAGCCTTGTCTGGCGTAACCACGGCTATGTTTGCCTGTAAGTTTTGAAGAAAGTTATTCGCCACAAAAATTGTGTTGTAACCATCGCGCCATGAAGCACCTACAGTTCCATCACTTGCAGTCAGGTTTGGTAGAAACCCTACGTTTCCAAAGTATGAATTCGGCGCTTCATCTAAACCTCTTTGATCTGCGTAAATCAAAACCCTTCCGCAAAGGAAATTGAGGTTTTGCATAGCATCATACATACCCACAGCAGATTTTTCAACTTTGTCCGCGGTAGAAAATGCCGCACCCTGGCTTATAGAGTTAAACGGATCTTCAAAAATGGTCGACTTCTTACATGCACTCGCTGCAAATAAAATTGCGAGAGAAATATATATAATTTTTTTACTTTTCATGTTTTTCGTTTTTTTTAATATGCCTCACATTAGAAACTAACATTCAATCCAATAGTAAACACTTTCATTTGCGGAGTCGCACGGTTATCTACACCAAGTGTAAGGTTAGAAGTGTTAGTTGTACCTTGAGAAATGTAGTTTACGTCTGGATCCAATCCACTGTATTTTGTAATGATAAATGGATTGTAAACCTGAGCATACACTCTGAATTTCTCCAGGTCCATTTTTCTCAAGAGAGAAGCAGGCAAAGTATATCCAAGAGAGATTGTTCTTACTCTCAAATAATCACCTTTCTCCAGGAATCTTGTGGAAGCAGCATTAGCCGCGTTGTCATTTGCATACAGTTTTGGAACATCAGTTGCATCACCTTTTTTCTGCCAGCGATTCAGCACATCGCTAAAGTTGTTGCTGAAATAGTTAGTAACCATTCCCGCTTTAGTAGCATTGTAAATGTAATTACCGCCTGTATAGTTTACAGCGAAGCCTAAATCAAAGCTTTTGTATGTGAATGTGTTATCCCATCCACCGTACCAGGTAGGTAAACCAGATTTTCCAGTGTAAGTATAATCTCCAATACCAAGTGCAGATACAGGAGTACCGTCATCCTTTGTCCATTTTTGGCCTGCAAAGTCCCAAATTTTATGGCTACCATCTGCAGCATACCACATTGGGTTGCCTGAGTTTGGATCAACACCAGCCCAGCGAGGTAACCAGAATGAACCCAATGGTTTGCCAACACTTGCTACAGTATAAGTAAATGCACCAGTGATATCTGAGTTCTTGCTAGCAGCAACTAACTCTGTAACGCGGTTTTTAATTGTTGTGAAATTGAATGACGTGGTCCATGTGAAATCTTTTGCAGCTATAGGAGTGGCATTGATTGTAAATTCCCATCCTTTATTATACATTTTGCCCACGTTGTAAGAAATGCTAGAGTTAGGAATACCCACAGTATAAATTACCGGCGCATTCAATAACAATTTGTCTACGTTGTTGTCGAAATAGTCAACAGTTGCAGACAGCCTTCCTTTCAGGAATGTCGCGTCAAAACCGATATCCATTTTCTTTGAACTTTCCCACTGCAAAGCAGAGTTACCAGCCTGTTTGATACCAAGACCTGTTAAGCTGGTATAAGATTTACCGCTATACAAAGTTCTTGAATCGTATGGCCCGATTCCACCTGAGTTACCAACAGTACCATAGCTTCCGCGAAGCTTCAGGTAGTTCAACCAGCTAATAGACTCCATGAAATGCTCTTTTGTCAACTCCCATCCCGCAGATATACTTGGGAAAGTACCAAACTGATTATCCGAACCGAAGCCTGAATAACCATCTCTACGAACTGAAAGTTCAACAAAATATTTACCGGCATAAGAATAGTTTGCTCTTCCAAAATAAGAGATCAATCCTCTGCTGTTCAAATCACCGCCTGTGTTATCCAACACAGTAGTTTGACCTGGCTGTGTATTCGTGTAAGCACCATCAATAATGTGAGTGAAGAACGGATCGCTGAAGTTAGCAGCGCCAGTATACCAGTATTGATATTTCGTGTATTGGTTTTCGATACCAGCAACTACGCCCAATTTATGATCTGAACCAAAGGTTTTGTCATAATTGATGTAGTTCTGCCATGTCCACTGGTTCCATGTACGGTTCTGGTCCTGAACAAGGCCACCGTATGTAGTACCCAAACCAGAAATGAGAGGAGAAGTGTACTGATCTTCAAGGTTGCCCAAATATTGCAGACCCAATTTAGACGTGTACTTTAACCCTTTCAAAGGCTGAATCTCACCGTAGATATTAGCTCTCAGGTCCTGAGCAGTGTTGTCATTGCGTCCGGTTTTAAGTACCGCAAGAACGTTAGAATAATAAGAAGCGCTAGGCAGCAAAGAAACGGTAGAACCCGTAGATGTCTTAGCTGATGGCACGTTGTTTCCAAGACCCAAAAGTCCAGCAGCGGTAAGATTGTAACCACTTGGATTGCTTGGATCAAAAGGAGAAACATTTGGAGGCGCAGTCCATCCTGACACGGAAACACCAGCGATGTAACCATCAGAAAGAACACCATTATTCAAAGTTCTTGAATATGATGTTTGCAAACCTGCCTTAAACCATGATTTAGGCACGAAGTCCAAATTCAAACGGATCTGGCCGGTTTTTAACTGGTTAGTTATGATGATACCTTCTTGCTTTAAATATCTTGCAGAACCATATACAGTTAATTTATCAGCACCGCCTGAAAATGAAATAGAGTTGTCATAGGTCATTCCCGTGCGATATAGCACACTGCTCCAGTCCGTATTGTCGGTTACACCGTCTTTATTGACATCACTTGGTCTTGCAGGAGGATAATTTCCATAAGCTGTACCATAGCGGTTCGCTACTTTTTCGTTCTGAATTGTAGTAAACTGATCTACGTTTAACAAAGAAGGCAGGTTAGATGCGCTCGCCCAGCCAACTTTAGAATCGATAGATGTTTTAACAGTTCCTCTTTTACCTCTTTTTGTTGTAATTAATATTACACCATTAGATGCACGGGAACCATACACTACTGCAGAACCTGCGTCTTTTAAAACTTCCACAGATTCAATATCTGCAGCGTTTACCAATGCCAATGGATCGAACCTTGTTCCATTACCACTGTTAAAACCATTCAGGTTACCTGCAACGTCCAACTGAGGAATACCGTCGATTACTACGAGCGGTTGAGAAGATGCACTTATAGAGTTCACACCTCTGATTCTGATAGAAGTACGATCAGCAAGTGTACCAGTAGATAGTCCGATTTGTACACCGGCAGCTTTACCTGCCAAAGCCTGATCGAAGCTTGCAAGAGGTTCTGATACAATTTTTTCAGCTTTTACCTTTGCAACGGAACCGGTAACCTCTTTAACGGTTTTAGTTCCGTAACCTACTACAACGATTTCATCTAATTTTTTATCGTCTTTTTCGAGGGAGACATTTATCGCTCCAGCTCCAACTGATACTCGCTTTTCAGCGAAACCAACACCAGATATGATGAGTGTCTTCGCATTCGCAGAAGCGTTGAACGAAAAACTTCCATCTTCTTTTGTTACTGTACCAATTTTTGTGTCTTTAACTACCACCGAAACTCCGAATATCGGATTGCCTTTTTCATCGGTGACTTTACCCGAGATCTGCCGGGTTTGCGCAAAGGAGAAGGCACTAAGCAAAACCATGCTTAGCAGCATTAACAGCACTTTTCTCATGTGTATTTTGGTATTTGGTTTAGAAAATAGGTTGAATCAAAAATAAAGAAATGTTAAATAACATTCGATTCACGCCAAGATAATTAAAAATATTTGGTTTTGTCAAATTTTCAGATTCGCTAGTTGTGAACGAATTAATTTTTTTGCAATTTTTTCTGGAAAACACTTTAAATAAAAATGCAATAACTATAGAATCCAAATTTTTTCTTACTGGATTGCCAGCTACTGTACCAATTTTAGTGTACCTAACAACCACCGATACCCGAATATGGAATTACCTTTTTCATCGGTGATTTTGCCGAAGATTTGCCGGCTTTGCGTGAAGGAAAACTTACTAAGCAATACGGTGCCTAGCAGCATTGTCAGCTGTTTTCTCATGTGTGTTTTAAGTATTTGATTAAACAATAGGTCCGGCGCAAAAGTAAAGCAATGTTAAATAACACAATTTTTACAAGAGAATACTTTGAAAAATTTGCTTTCGTCAAAAAAAGCAGTTTGTTAGTTGTTCGTGAATAGATTTTTTTTAAATGTGTCAATGAAAACACTTTTAAAAAAAACCTAATAAGAAACATATTTGTATCTCCAATCGTGGATTTTTTGTGAATAAAAATCACAAAAAAGCCGCTTCAAATGAAGCGGCTTTCCCAATCAAATAGGAACAATTACTTTGTATTCCACCAAACCGGTACTTTCAAAGATTTATAAGGCACGGGAATGCCGGGCCCATTTTGCAATGATTTTGCGTTCAGATTTATTTCAGATTGCGGGTAAGGAATTCTAACGGGAATCACATTGCTGGTGTAATTGTTAACTGCTGGATGCAGTTCTGGAAAGCCCGTTCTTCTCCAATCTGTCCAGGATTCATAAGTCGCCTGATACATCGTTACCCATTTTTGCTCCATAACACGTTTCAATGTGCCATCAAATGCTACATCCGGATTAGAGAGATATCCTGCAGTAGAAGCCGACAAACCCAACATTTCAAAATCGTTTGTTATTGCGGTTTCGTAAGCCTGCTTGGCTGCGGTTTGATCGCCGCTGTTGACGCGGGCTTCAGCAATAATATATTGAACTTCTGCGGCACTCATTAAAATAACCGGAGAACTTATTGATGCATAATATGTGCCTACTCTCGAATAAAGATTTTTGCTTGCATCATCCTGACTTCCTCCCGGCGCATTACCTCTGTATTGCCCCTGGTATCCCTGTCCATTGTTTTGCACTACGTTAAAATATACAGGAATCCTGGGGTCGTTAAGCGCTTTCATTTTATCAACCAAGGTAGCACAAACAGCCTCATCCGTGCGTCCGGATGTCACATCCATTTGATAGATCGGATTTGCGTTTGCCTGGGTTATTCCAAATATCACTTTCGCATTGTCGCTGTTAGCAGTGATCAGTACTGGATTGGTGTTTAAAAAATCCGTTACTCCGTTGGGTTGCGTGGCTGAAAGATGGTTATATAACCTCAACTTAACTGAATTGGCAAATTTTTCCCAATTGGCAGGTTTTCTATAGATCATATCACCGGTAATGCTAGTGGCAGCCGATATTTTTACATTGGCAATTCCATTGTCTAACATTTTAAATAAACCATTGTAAATATCCTTTTGCTTGTCATAGGCAGGAGTCATATCCCCGGCAAATTGCAACGCATCAGAAAAAGGGATGTCGCCATACATATCAGTTAGTACACTAAACGCATAGGCTTCTATTATCTGGCCAACTCCCACATAGGTAGAATCACCAGCCTGCCTGGCTTTGGCTATCATTTTATTAGTATTGGTCAAAACAACTGTGTACATATTTTGCCAGTAGGTATCAGTTGATGAAGGATTGATATTGTACTGGGCGTAATCAAGCGGCTGCGAACGATGTCCTGCATAGTGCTGGGTCAAAGATGCAGTTATTCTCGTTGCATCGCCGCCCAGTGCATAAGCAAGATTAACTTCGATGGAGGGTAATAATGAAGCAGGTGTAATGAGTCCATCGGAAAATGCATTGGGATCATTGTTTACATCCAGCGTCTTTTTGCATGAGGTGATACTTGCAATTGATAAAAATGCAGCTATTATATTGAGTTTATTAATTTTCATGATTGCTCTTTTAGAAAGTTACTTTAACATTGAGGCCCATTGAACGGGTTGTTGGATATGCTATTCGAGTAATACCCTGTGCATTTCCTATACCAAATGAACTTGATTCCGGATCCACGTCCGGCACTTTTGTCCACAAGAAAAGATTGCGGCCATACAAACCGACGTTCACTTTTTTAACTATGCTATTCTTTACCGGAAGCGCATATGAGAGGGCTACTTCACGAAGCTTTACCCAATTGTTTTTGTACACATAAGCTTCGTCGATATTGTATTGATAGCTCCACCAGTTTCTATCACGACTAACAGATACATCATTCTTCTTTCCGGGAACATCACTCACTCCATCAAAAACAAAAGACTCATAACGTCCCACTCCGGATTGCTTACCGGTTCCGTAGTAATCCAACAATTGTTTCGTACCATTAAGAACATAACCTCCGTGACGCATGTCAACCAAAACATTCAAACTAAAATTCTTATAGGTAAATGTATTTGTAATTCCCGCGGTCCAGTCTGGTGCGGTTTTTCCAAGATTCATTCCATCAACCAGATCAGGCCTGCCATCTGCACCTACCATAATTCTTCCCAAAGAATCTCTTTGATAGCCGGTTCCGATTATAGAGCCGTATTGCTGACCCAACACTGCAAATACAGCAGGATTTCCATCAAACCCTCCAAGATATATCTTATCAAGATCGCCGTAAATGCTCAATACCTTAGAGCGTATGCGGGTGAACGTTATATTCATATCCCAATTGAAGTTTTGGGCTCTGATGATACCCGCATTAAGCGTTAATTCCAATCCCTTGTTTCTTGTAGCACCTCCATTAACAACCATATTCTGAATACCTGTAGTTTTTGATACATCCAAAGGAATGATCATGTCCGTGTTCTTATTTTGGAAATAGGTGATATCAAGACCAAGCCTGTTGTTCAGGAATTTTAGCTCTGCGCCAAGCTCAAACTCTTTTGTGATTTCAGGTTTTAGATTCAGGTTTTTGAGTGTTGGATTATAAGCTGCTGAAGGAATAGAGCCAAACGGAAAAATTATTCCACTCGTCATGCCGTCTTGTGCAGTTGCACTATAGTAAACGTTATAAATCTGGTACGGTTGCGCATCTCTTGCTGTTTTGGCATAGGCTGCGCGAATTTTTCCATAGCTTAAAATATTCTTATCAATGTTTAGCACCTCTGTAAATACAAATGCAGCATTTACCCCCGGGTAGAAGTAACTTCCGTTAGAAGCGGGTAATGTAGATGACCATTCGTTGCGTGCCGTTAAGCCAAGGAACAGATAATTTTTGTAATCAAGTTTCAAATCACCAAATACACCTATGGTTCTCCTTAATGTGTTATACTGATAATCCGGATTAAAAGAGGTTGCATTACTCATGTGAGCAATACCAGGAAATGATAACGACGTTGCCGTTTGTGTAAACTGATCAGATTTTCTTTGGTTATAGCTGTGCCCCAAAGTAAAGTTCATGCCGATATAAGAAGTAAGTTTGCGCGTAACGTTTGCCAAAAACGTTGATGTGATTTCTTCACGCTTTATCAAATCATTTGACAGATAACCATATGGGCTCGCTCCGCTTTTGATATCTTTAAAAGCAGTTCGGTTGTCGTGGTACTGATCCAAACCCAGCTTGTAGGAAAGATCAAGCCATGGCAATGCTTTGTAGTCCAGATTAATACCGCCAACTATACGATCATCTTTTGTTTTATAGTAATTTTTATTAACTGACCATAGTGGGTTGTCAAATGAACCGCCTCTGAAATTAATTTGCGAACCATCAGGCTTTTGATATCCATAGCCATTTATGTCCCAGGACACAGGCATATCGAACAATGCAAAGAAAGGATTGTTTCCATCCTGGCCTCCATAAGGAACATTACCCCATGTTTTGATGTAACTGAAGTTCCCGCCCATTGAAAGTTTTGAAGTAAGCTGATTGGTAATATTAAAACGTACGTTGGCTTTGTTATAATCCTGATTGGGAACAATTGCGGTTTGCTTAAAATTTCCTGCAGAAAAATAGAAGTTTGTTTTTTCCATTGTCTGGCTTACTGAAATATTATTGTTCCATGTAAATCCGGTTTTCAAAAAATCTTTTCGCGGATCATGTACTTGCAGGGTTACATTTTTTCCAGCGGCTTTGCTGTAAACCTGCTGACCTTCTATTTTAGGTCCAAAAGAAAAAGAGGTTGCTTCCGCATAGTCCGCTCCGTTAGTACCTTGAGCATACGTATTTTGAAACTCAGGTAATTTTAGCGCATTATCAGCACCAACATTAGAGGAAAATACAACGATAGGTTTTCCTTTCGCGGCTTTGCCGGATTTTGTTGTGATCAAAATAACACCGTTTGCTCCGCGATTGCCGTATAACACTGAAGCTGCACCTCCCTTTAAAACAGAGATGGACTCAACATCATCCGGATTAATGTCTGACATTCTATTGGGAGTAGATCCTACATTGCTTTGCCCAAGACGCAGGTTATCATCGCCGTCCGTGCTATTGCTAACAGGCACCCCATCGATAACATACAAAGGCTCGTTACTGCCTGTCATAGATTTTGCACCGCCACGTACTACTATTGAAGCCGCCTGACCGGGCGCTCCACCGCTGGAAATAACCTGCAAACCGGCAACTTTTCCACTTAGTCCCGTTACTCCGTTTTGATTCGGCGTTTTTGTAAGCGCATCTCCTTTCAATTCTGTAATAGAATACCCCAATCCCTTCTTATCTCGTTTCTGCCCCATAGCGGTTACAACAACCTCGTCCAACTTCTTATCGTCCTTTACCAATACCACGTTGATTGCGTCACCCCCTATTGTTATTCTTTTTTCTGTAAATCCAACTGCCGATACAATTAGTGTTTTGGCACTAGCAGGAATACTGAAAGAAAAGTTTCCATCTTCTTTTGTAGTCGTACCTATTTTAAAGTCTTTAATAGCAATCGATGCGCCGGAAACCGGATTGCCTTTTTCATCTGTTACTTTGCCCGACACCTGATGGCTTTGTGCGAGTATCTGCGTTATCAGCCCGATCATGACTGTTAGCAGCAATAAGATTTTTTTCATGTAAAGGTTTTATTAATTAACAAATCAAGATTTGGAAATTAACCCGTGCATGACATGTCATGAAACGAAGCCGCAATTTTGAACCTTTTGTAGCAGAGATTTGATCTGAGAATGTTTGTGAGAAGATAAAACAACACCTATTGTGTTTTATCAATGAAGAATTTTAACACTATCGCAAATATGTTTTATCGTATTATTTAGATGCGCTTTAATTATTGTAAAAAAGATTTAGAGATCGTTTTAATTGTTAACGAATTTAAAATATCGACGTTGTCTTTTTTCTAAAAACAAATGTCTGAAATATAAAAAGCCGCCTATACAGGCGGCTCAATAAAAATTCTTGTGCTGGATTCTATTTCTTCAATTTCTTTTCTTTCTTCGTCGTTGTGCTTATTAACAAGGCTGGCAACAATATCAAATTCGTAAAGGTTGCAGCAACCAACGTGAGCGATATCAACCAACCCAGCGATTTTGTACCACCAAACCCGCTGAAGCAGAAAATCACAAATCCTGCGATCAATACAAGCGATGTGTAGATTATACTGATGCCCGTTGTGTGAATCGTATCAACTACCAATTGCCTGGAGTCTTTTTCTTCATCCTCATCTTTCTCTTGTTTATAATTTACGAGGAATCGTATGGTAATGTCAATTGCTATCCCCAACGCAACACTGAAAACCAATACAGTCGAAGGTTTCAAACGAACACCCAACCAACCCATCACACCGGCAGTAATCAACAATGGAATGATGTTAGGTATAAGCGAACAGATCAAAATACGCAATGACTTAAACAAATAAAGCATACATAAAGCAATCAACAGGAATGCCCACATGATGCTTTCTTTCAAACCATTAATAATAAAACTGCTTCCCTCGAGGAACGTTACACTGCTTCCGGTAAACTGTACGCTGTATTTACTGCTGTCAAAATACTGATTGGCTTTCTCCTTTACGTCAGCAATGATGCGGGGCAATTCTGCGCTACCAACGTCTTTCATGTTTACACTAATGCGAGCCACCTGTTTTGAACTGTCCATGAACGAGCTTACCAATTTTGTAAAAGTGTTCTGCGATTTGGCGCTTCCGCTGTCAGATTTCATGTTCAGATAACCCGCAAGAAATGCCACGTCAAATGAGTTCGGCAAACTATAGTAGCTACTGTCTCCATCGTAATAAGCTTGTCGTGCAAACTTCATCCCTTCTACGATTGACAATGGTTTTGCCATTTCAGGTCTCGAATCGATGTAGGTGCTCAAAGAATCCATTGCTCCCAGTATTTCGAGTGGTTTTGCACGGAAGCCATTTTTTCTTTTTGTATCTACTGCAATCTCCAACGGCATTACACCATTGAAATTGCTTTCGAAATATTTAAGGTCCTTATAAATTCTGTCTGTTTTTGGCAAATCATCTACGATAAATCCTTCTGATTTCAACCTCAACATGCCCATTATGGACGCTACTGAAATGATTGCTGTGCATACATAAATAAATTTGCGATGATTCAAGGACCATATCTCCAGTTTATCAAGCAAACTCAGCAGCCATCTATTTTCCAGGTACCGAACATGCTTTGCTTTTGGTGCCGGAAGAAAACTTAATACGGTAGGAATGAAAATAAACGAGATCACGAATATCACCATGATACTGATGCCTGCTACCACACCAAACTCTTTCAACAGTGGACTTTTCGTTAACGCAAAAACCGCGAAACCAATTGCTGCTGCGATGTTACAGAACAATGTAACGATCCCCATTTTAGCGATCATTTGAATGAGTGCTGCATGTTTATCCTGTGTGTCGCGCCATGATAAGTGATATTTGTTGAGGAAATAAATACAGTTTGGAATGCCAATTACAACCACCAATGGTGGTATCAATGCATTGAGCAATGTAATTTTATAATGGAACAGCTCCATAGTGCCCGTTGCCCATATCACGCCGAAAATTACTACCAGCAGGGACATAATGGTGGCGCTCACACTTCTGAAAAATACCATGAGGATGACTGCAGACAAGATTAGCGAACCGATCAGCAGCCAACGCATTTCAAAAGCAATTCTATCGGCTACCTGTGTACGAATCAATGGCAAACCGCTGTAATGCATTTCAATTCCTGTTGCCTTGCTAAAGGCATCTCCTGCTGCAACTATGTTGTTTACGACTGTCGTTCTTTCCTTGGATGCCATCGCCTGTTTGTTGATGTGCACTCCGGTAAGGTATGCGTTTGTTTGAGGATTAAATAAAAAACCACGATAGAAAGGAAGATTTAAAAATTTGGCTTTGCCGCTGTCCAGGTCCTGTTGGGAAAGATTGCCTGCCGGAAATATCTGTACGGCCTTTAGTTTTTCAGAACTGTCATTCTTTGCGAGTGTGATTGAATTGGCCAGGCTGATAACATCTTCAACTTTGTTTACTTTTTTTAGATTTTCTACGAGCTTTCTGTATTCGTTAAAAACATTTTCTTTGAAAAGATCTTTCGTCTCAAACCCAATCACCAGCATGTTACCATCTTCACCAAACTTCTGTTTAAAAGCAAGATATTCCTGGTATTTCGGATTGTCGGTAGGAACGGCCCTTGAAAAGTCGTAGCTCAACTGGAGTTTGCTGGTATGATATCCCATAAAACCCGTTGCCGCTAACAGTAGAACCAGTAAAATAACTCTGTTTTTCAGTACAAATTGGCCCAGTTTCTCCCACATGGTATGTATAATATTATATTGTGAGCAAAGAAAAGGAAAATTGTTGTTAGTTGTTGGTTGATGGTTGTTAGGGAATTGCGTGCCAGTGCCCTGTAGCCGGATACCGGTGTTTATGTGTAACATCTTTCCCATCTAATTTACTGTCTGCAGTTTTAGCAAAAAGTTGCCACCGGCCAACCGGCCACTGGCAGCCGGCAACGACTAACAACCATCAACCAACAACTAACAACCCTCCTCTAATTCCTGATTTCTAATTCCTAATTCCTAACTTTCCCCCATGATCACATTCAAAACCAAAGGGCTTGTTTTAAAAACGGTAAAATATGGAGAAACGAGCGTGATCGTTACCGTGTTCACAGAGCTTTTTGGTACGCAAACTTATTTGCAAAACGGCGTAAGAACAGTCAATAAGAAAGGCCAGGGAAAAGCGAATCTGTTTCAGCCGGGCGCTATTCTTGATCTTATCGTTTACCACAATGAATTGAAAAATATCCAGCGCATTAAAGAGTACAAATGGGGTTTTTTGTACCAGCGTATTTTTTTCGATGTTTATAAAAATGCGGTTGCACTATTTATTGTCGAGCTTTTGCAAAAATGCCTCAAACTCCCCGAGGCCAATGCGGAGCTTTATTATTTTATTGAAGATGCTATGATCCATCTGGATGAAGGCGACGATGCGGTTGTAGCAAATTATCCGCTCTTCTTCGCTTTGAACCTCACCAACTTTTTCGGATTCAAAATCTTTGATGATTACGAAACGGGAAATAATATATTGAATTTGCAGGAAGGTGTTTTCCAAAAAGAATACCCACAGCATCAATTCTTCATTGAGGGCGACCTTAGTTATACTGTGTCCCAACTGCTCAAAGTGCAACAACCTTCCGAGCTATCACAAATAAAGCTAAACAGGCAAAGCCGCCAGTCACTCATGCATTCCCTGGAGTTGTTTTACGCATTGCACGTTCCGGAGTTTGGGCACATGAGAACGCTGGCAGTGCTGCAGGAAGTACTTTCGTAGGCTTAACGCTTAACGCCCAACGCTGAACGCTGTCTCTGTGCGGCGAACTGCACATTCAGCCACTTGCGTTCGGCATTAGGCGTTAGGCCGTAAGCGTTACAAAAACAAATCCGGCATCAACTTATTCTCCGGATTTACAGCGTATTTCTTGAAATCGGTAATGCCCTCGGCGGTCAACACTTCTTCATCAATGAAAAAGTTTCCCGAGCATTCGTAAGAAGGTCTTTGTAGAATGTAAAATGCGGCGTCGGCCACTATTTCGGGTGTGCGGCTGCGTTGTACAAGAAAATCGCCACCCAGCAAATTCTGTACAGCAGCAGTGGCGATGGTTGTTTTTGGCCACAATGTGTTTGCAGCAATGCGATGCGTAGCCAGTTCTTCCGCCAGTCCCATTGCCACCATGCTCATTCCATATTTGCTCATCGTATACGCAAGGTGTTTGGCAAACCACTGCGGATCGAGGTTTATAGGAGGAGATAAATTTAAAATATGTGGATTGTTCGCTCTTTTCAGGTAAGGAATACAAGCCTGGCTCATGAAAAAGGTGCCGCGAACGTTGATATCGTGCATCAGATCGAATCTTTTGGCTTCGAGTTGTTCTGTGTTGGCGAGGTTGATGGCGCTTGCATTATTTATTAATATGTCAATGCCGTTAAAAGTATCAACCGCTTTTTTTACGGCACTTACGATATCCTGCTCAAAGCGAATATCCAGCTGGAGGGGCAATACGTTACCGGGGCCTTGTTTATCTATTTCCTCGGCGGCGGTGAAAATAGTTCCTTCCAATTTTGGATTGGGTTCTACGGTTTTGGCGGCGATTACAATGTTGGCCCCTTCGCTGGCCAGCTTCATTGCAATGGCTTTTCCAATTCCGCGGCTACCTCCGGTTATAAAGACAGTCTTGTTTAAAAACTTCATTCGTCGACGTTTTTTTGAATAGGGTTATGCGGAAAAATTTCCTCATGTGTGGCCTAGCATTCTTGAATTTATCAATTATTATCTGATAAATGAATACTTATCTTGACCGTTCATGTAAAAATGGGTAATTATCCGAGACTGGCAAATAGTAAGATTACTATTTTTTGTAGAAAAACTGTAAAGTAAAATTGAGCGTTTATGCTCTTGCAAACCATGTGCCTTCTAAATACTTTTGTTATAGAAATTGATTGATAAGCGGACGAATCCAATATCCAAGACCAAATATCCAAATCCAGAATAACCGTATTATCTCGTTTATCTTTCAATTCGAAAGTTTATCCAATATCATTGAAGCCTATCCAATCCTAGGAAGAAACCATCCTAAAATTTGTACCTATTGATGGCCCCCGAGTAGCTGGTAAAGGTTTTGTACAAAGAATTAAAAGTCCTGAAGCATGTCTTCGGGACTTTTTCATTTTTAACCACTGAGGTCACGGAGTAGTTGGCCGCGAAATAAATAGTTGGTCGCAAGAGCACAGAGGAACGGAGGGCTGTTGAAACTTCATCTTCTCCTTTCCTCTGATTCATTGTGACTGACCACCTATTTCCAACTTACCCCTCCTTCCCTCTGTGAGAAAAAACTCCGTGCCCTCTGTGGTTTCCAATCCTGCACAGCAGAGAGCAAAAAAAATCCCGAAGTGTATACCCCCGGGACATTTTCAATAGAGTTCTATGATTATTGATTAATTGATCAACTGAATAACTGAGATTTTTGTGATTATGCCTTACCGTAAGTACCGGATCATCCGTTATTCTTTCGCCTACTCAGTTATCCAATCGATCAATTATTCAATTATTTTCTAGTGCGCCATTGACGTGTCTATTTTTTCGCCTTTGTTCTTTTTAGCTTTTACCATTAATACAAATGGTACGCACAAAAGGAACAGTAAGCCGATGTATAGAAACACATCCATGTAAGTCAATACGATCGATTGCTTCATCACCATGTAATCCAAAGACTGGTAAGCATCTTTAAGCGCTGTTTGTGCTTCGATACCTTTTGAAATAAAATTGGATTGCATGCCATGTATACGCTGCATCACTGCAGGATCATCTACAGACAACTTCGAAACAAGATTGTTTCTGTGCTGCATGCTTTGTCGGGCGATGAACGTTGTGATCAGGGCCACACCAAACGATCCGCCCAGCTGCCTCATCATACCGGTGAAGGCCGCACCCTGGCCAATTTGTTTTCCTTTCAAGGTAGACAAAGAAAGGGTCGTAATCGGCACGAACAGCAAGCCCATGCCTATCCCTCGAAACATTAACATCCATGTAAATGCCTGTTTACTTGTATCAGGTGTTATGATCTTGTACCCCCACATACAGAATACGAAGAAGATAACCATACCAGCAGCCACCAGGATTTGCTGCTTTGCGCCACGCTGCAGCAGCTGGCCCACGATCGGCATCATAAACGCCGTTACAAGCGATGCGGGGATCATCAGCATACCCGACTGAGTAGCTGTCCAGCCCAACGATGCCTGTGTATACAGCGGAATGATGAATGTGGTTCCATATAAACCAAAACCAAGTATGAACGATAAGATCGTACCCGTTCGGAGGTTACCGTTGCCGAGTACACGAAGTTCCACAATTGGATTTTTTGCCCTAAGCTCTCTCCATATAAAGAAGAATATACCGAGTACTGTCGTAATTGCCAGTGTAGTAATCAACGGATCACTGAACCAATCATCTTCCTGTCCTTTCTCCAGCACGTACTGTAACGACCCTACCGACAAAGCCAACAAGCCAATACCTGTCCAGTCAACTTGCTTGGCACTTAACTTATCACCATATTTAGGGCTACGCACAAACTGCAGTGTAAGCAGCATAGCAATAATACCTAAAGGAATGTTGATGTAGAATATGTACGGCCATGAATAGTTATCGGTAATAAAACCACCCAAAGGAGGACCAAGCGTAGGGCCCACAATTACACCCATACCGTAGATGGCCTGCGCCATGCCACGTTTTTCAGGAGGATAACTTTCAGTGATCAGGGTTTGTGAAGTCACCAGTAAGGCACCACCACCGACACCCTGCATAAACCTGAACGCTACCAGTTCCCAAATGCCGTTTGCGTTACCGCATAAAAATGAAAAAATAGTGAATATAAGAATGGAGGCTGCAAAGTAGTTGCGCCGTCCGAATTGTTGTGAGAGCCAGCTGGTCATCGGTACGATAATTACGTTACCAATGGCATATGCAGTCACCACCCATCCCACTTCCTGTGTTGTGGCGCCCAGGTTACCCTGCATATCGTGCAGTGCCACGTTCACAATGGTGGTATCTACAATTTCAAGCAGTGCACACATTACCGCGGTAATGGTAATGATCACACGCCTGGAACCATATTCTACCAATGAATTCTGTTGCATGTAAAAATTTTAATAATAAAGAAAGGTAGGTGTCGGCTTAAGGTATAAGGTGCAAGAAATACAATCCACAATGTTCGCATTCCACAGCCTTATGCCTTAAGCGTTAAGCCTTAAGCCTCGTCTAGTCCAAATGCACATCCACATTCACGTTCATACCTGGACGCAGTTGCTTAACAAGAGAATCAGAAGGATTTGTGAACTCAAGTTTTACCGGCAAACGCTGAACTACTTTTACGAAGTTACCAGTTGCGTTATCCGGAGGCAATAGCGCGAAACGTGAACCTGTTGCAGGAGAGAATGAAGTCAATGTTGCTTCAAACTCATGACCAGGAAACGCATCTATAGTTATAATAGCTTTTTGACCAACTCTCATTTTGCTCAACTGGGTTTCTTTGTAGTTCGCAGTTACCCATGTTGACTGATCCAATACCACACTGAACAATGATTGACCTGCTTGCAAGTACTGACCAACCTGTGCACTTACTTTTGAAATTTTTCCATCTGCAGGAGCCAATACCACTGCATAAGAAAGATTCAATTTTGCATTTGCCAAATCCGCTTCACGTTGTTTGATCACCGCATTTGCCACAGCAATTTGTTGTGATGTTGCATTGCTTTGAGAAGCAGTAGCAGCAGTTTGTTTAGCAGCTGCATTTTTTTGCTCTACCAAAACCTGTAACTGACGCTCAGCAGTTTGTTTAGCTGCAAGCGCTTGCTCGTATTGTTGTTGGGTGATTGAATGATCTTTGATCAAGTTTGCATAACGCTCGTAATCCTGTGTTGCTCTCCAAACGTTCACTTTCGCTGCTTCGATTTGTGCATCTGCAGTTGTAATGCTTGCTTGAGAAGTTGCAATGTTTGCTTTAGATGCATTGGTTGTTGCTTCTGCTACTGAAAGATTGCTCTTTGCACCAAGCAAAGCTGCTTCAGATTCTTCTACTTTGATAAGAAGATCGCGATTATCAAGGATGATAAGCGTATCACCTTTTTTCACGATTTGGTTATCTTTTGCACGCACTTCAGTTACGTAGCCGGATACACGCGGTATCACAGGGCTGATGTTTGCATCAATTTGCGCATCGTCTGTTTCTTCGTGGTGCTGACCATGAATGTATTTTGAAATACCGAAAGTACCACCGCCAATTACAAGCGCTGCCAGTACTATAATAAAACCGAAGTTCCTTTTTTTAGGTTGCTCGTGATTTTGAGCACCTTCTGTATGATTAGATGAAGCCACTTTATTTTGAGTTTGAGTTTCCATTTTATTAGTTTGTAGTTTTAGAGACGGATAATTATCCGTCTGTACCTTGTTAGTTTTAAACGGATTATTATCCGTCTGTACTTGACGGATATTTTCCGTCTGTACCGAGTGTTTTTATTTGCTTATCCCTTTTTCAGTTGCGATAATTCCCGATGCCTGCAACAATCTGTTGTAAGCAACCACAGCATCCGCTTTCGCGTGATTGTAGTTGATCTTTGATGTTAACGATGCAACGTCCGCATCAAGCAAATCCGTAGTAGTAGCAAGATTGTTCGCTTGTTTGTTCTTCGTTATTCTGTAGTTCTCATCTGCCTGTTCTACTGCCTTTGCGTATACATCTATTTTCTTCATGCTTAAGTAATAAGCTTCGTAAGCCTTGGTAATGTCCAGACGAATATTATCATCCAGCATTTCCTGGTGTACCTGAACTTCCTGCAATTGAGAATTTGCTTTGCTCAGTTTCGCTTTTGTTTTCCACAAAGAAGAAACATTGTACTTAACTCCTACGCCAGCGGTGAAGGCTGTTGTAACGGTTACAAAATTTGGAATGTCCAATCCTACATAACCAGCGGTCAATGCAAGTGAAGGATACATGTCGCCTTTTACAGCTTTGATATTTGAGTTCGCCGCTTTTTCATTTAGAGAAAGCACCTGAATATCTTTTCTGTTTTGGTGAGCCAGTTGTTCCCACTCGTCAATCGTTTTGCTTTGTGTCAGCAATTTGAAACCAGCTGTATCGACGATCAGTTTTGTGCTTTCAGGAAGACCAAGCATAAGATTCATATTAACCGTTGTGATCTTAAGCTGTGTTTGAGCATCCATCAATGCAAGCTCAACATTGTATGCTTCCAGTTGCACCTTCAACAGATCGTTACGTGCCATCAAACCGTTCTTCTCAAGGTTTTCAAAATCTGTCACACGTTGTTGAGAACGTACAAGGTTTTCTTTCACCAAATCAACGGATACGCCCGCTTTGTACAAGTTTGCGTAGGCAGAAATAGCATTTGCAATAACTGCATCTCTGTCATTATCCGCATCGAGCCTTGCAGCTTCAGCGAGATATTGCGCAGATTCGATACCCGACTTGATTTTGAATCCGGTGAATAAAGGAAGGGATCCGTTTACCATTGCATACATTGCCTGGTTGATTTTCGGCGTGGAAGATTCGCTGCCTGAACCGCCACCATTATTCGGCTTTTGATTTTTTAAAGTCAAACTCGGATCAGTTAACCTCAAGTAAGAAGCAGAAACACTCAAATCCGGAAGTCTTGCATCCTTCGCTTCGCGAAGAGTAGCCAGGGCCCCGTCAACTTTTGCGTGGTTAAGCTTCAGCTCTTTACTGTTTTTAATACTTAGATCGATTGCTTCCGAAAGCGAAAGCAATTTGGCCGAATCTGATGATTGGGCCGAAGCGCCTAGCGTCATAAAACTGATGATAAGCGCTAACGCTGTGTGATACCAAAATTTACGCTTCATGTGTCAATATTGCTTTGAATAGTAATTTTAAATGCTCGAAAAGTCTGTTCTTCATTGTGGCTTTGAAATCGTCTTCCGACAAGTCTTTTAAATCCTCGTTCATATACCTGTAGAATTCTATGGTACTGATTAACTGATTGGTTGTGCCGGTCATTGTGAGGATGAGCATTTGGAGGTCGATATCTTTTCTAAAAACTCCCTTATTCTGTCCTTCTATAATTAACTGCTGCATTGCAAGCAGGCTCTTCTTTTTAAATGCCTTCAGCATTTCTCCAAGTTCAGTGTCGTGGTTACGCATTTGCTCCCTCACCATAATCTTGTGAAAACAACTCTGGTTGAAAACTTTTTCCATATAATTTTCTATCATATGGTTCACTTTTTCCAGCGACGTCATTTTCTCATCGTTCAAAACTCTTTCCAACTGGAAGGCTGCGCTTCTATATTCAAAAAGCGACTGCATCAATTTTTCCTTCGAGCCGAAATAATACGATATCATCGCAAGATTCACGCCTGCTTCATGTGCTATGTCCCGGACTGACGTTCCAGAAAAGCCATTTGTTGCAAACAGCTTTTCAGCAGCCTCAATAATGTGTATTTTCTTTTCTGAATATTCCATAGTCATTTTTGTGTCGTAGAGACGGATTATTTTTACGTAGCGACGGATTATCCGTCTCAGAATATAAAATTCCGTCATTTCTATTACAAAATTAAACAAACGTTTGAATTAAACAAACGTTTGACCAATTTTTACCGGCAATAATGTATGAATTACACGTAGAGACGGATGATTATCCGTCTCTACCCAGATAATTATCGGGGCTGTACACAGATCATTATCCGTCTGGACATAAGAAAGGCTGCTTTGGAAAGCAGCCTTAACCGTTTTGTTACGGTTTTCCACAGGGTTTTGGATTAACCCTAAATATTTGATTATTAAGGGGATATCTTGAAAGAAGGAACGCAGATTTTCATGATTGTCATGATTTGCAGGATTTTTTTTACCATTTATCCATCCAAAAAATCATTCATTACTGTGGAACTATTCATATTCAAATCATAATAAATCATGAAAATCATGAGAATCTGCGTTCTTGTCCTATTGAAAAACAAAAACCCTCCGGTTTATAAACCTATTTAACAATGAGCCATAAACCTTCGGGTTTTTGCTTCTGCATCAAAAAGTAGCTGATCAACAGTTGTGGGTCGCATTAATCAACTATTGTAAAGCTAAAATTGATTTCCCCGGCGGCAAAAGCATATTCACCCGATTTTAAATGGTGGTAAAAATGCCAGGGTTGTGCATCTTTGCACCAACTATCCGCTTTTTATACGTTCAACTATTCTAGTAAAAACACAATGGAACTACTTTTAGATGCTTCCGCAATTAATATAGAAGAAAGACAATACATATTACAAGTATATAAATCAATTATTTACAAGGATTCAGCAAGCGTAACCTTGATTGTTGATAACGGTTCAGATATCCACACACCCTTTTCAGACTTGGGAAAAGTTGCACAAGCCCCTCGGCCGTCCCTGTTGGATAAGCTGAAAGCAGATGGCGGCTTCGGCGATTTTGTCTCAAAAGCCATCAAAAAAGCACCCGGTGCCAGGTGGGTTACCAGCCATCCGCTTCATATTTATTCAAACACTGCAAACCAGCTTTTCCTTGTAACCAATCTTGAGTTTTTGCATCATCCTTCTGCATTTGACAAGAAGGTTTACAATAAGAAAAATTTCTCCGCCGCGGTTCAAAATGCGGACCTTGTAATAACGCCTTCTGAACATTACAAGGCAATCCTGATAAATGACTTTAAGTTGCCCGAGGCCAAAATTCAGGTTGAAAAACTGCAGCCATCTGCATTTGCAAAGCCGTTAAGCTGGGAAGACAAGCAACAGGTAAAGGACAAATATGCCGTGGGGAAAGATTATTTCGTTTCTATTATTTCCGGCGAAAAGCATGAATTCGTCAATTTGCTGAAAGCGTTCACCATCTTTAAAAAATGGCAGCAATCTTCCATGCAATTGATCATCATACATGGGGAAAATGCACATCAGGATTTCTCCAAACTGGACACCTACAAACACAAAAGCGACGTCCATTTGCTGCAATTGAGTGAGGAAGAAAAACTTCAGGTCCTCGCGTCTGCCTATGCTTGTATGCATGCAGTGACATATGAAAGCCTTCCATTTGCAGTGATCAACGCGATTTTCTGTGAAACGCCTATCATAACTTCGGACCTTCCGCCGATCAAGGAATTGGCAGGCGACGCAGCCCTTTACACCAGCGCAACGAATGTGGAGGATATTTCCCGGAACATGATCAACATATATAAAGATGAAACTTTGAGGAAAAAGCAGGTGGAGAAGATGAGGGAGCTGGCAAAGTAAAAATTATGAATTCAAAGTCAAAAAGGTGACCCGCGTAAAACCAGCCATTTGACTTTTTTACTTTTGACTTTTGACTTTCCACCCTACCTTCGCACATTCAACTATAAACTATGGATCAGTCAACCATTACAATTGATGTAATATTAGATCGCGATAAAACGCCGGAAAACATTCTGTGGAGTGCTTCCAACAGCACCGTGGACAACAAGCAAAAAGCGAAAGCCATGATGCTGTCTTTGTGGGACGGAACTGACAAAACAGCTCTCCGTATAGACCTGTGGACTAAAGAAATGATGGTCGATGAAATGGCAGATTTCTTTTACCAAACTTTCATGACCATGGCCGACACTTACAACCGCGCCACAAAGCATACCGAACTGGTAAACGATATGAAGAACTTCGCAAAAGACTTCTACAACAAGTTCCGCGAAGAGCAAATGAAAGAAAACAGCTTGAAATAATGGAAAATTGAAAGTTGAAAATTGAAAATAAGCCTGAAAATAATTAGCTCACTTTCAACAGTGTAACACACAAAGCATTTTCAACTTTCAACTTTCAATTTTCAACTCTCTACTAATTCCTAATTTCTAATTACTAATTCCTGAAAAATATGAGTCTCGAACAACAAGTAATGGCAGAAATGAAAGATGCCATGAAAGCAAAAGATGAAGCATTACTGCGTGGCCTGAGAGCTATCAAAGCAGAAATTATAAAAGCGAAAACTGAACCGGGTGCAAATGGCGAGGTTTCTGCAGAAGGCGAATTGAAACTTTTACAAAAGTTAGTGAAGCAACGTAAAGATTCTCTTGAGATCTTCACACAACAAAACCGTGCGGACCTTGCTCAAAAAGAACAAGATGAAATCACTGTGATCGAGCGTTTTCTTCCAAAGCAGTTATCTGCAGAGGAATTGAAAGCCGCACTTGAAAAAATTATTGCTGAAACCGGCGCTGCATCCCCTGCAGATCTTGGTAAAGTAATGGGCATTGCCTCTAAACAATTGGCTGGCAAAGCAGACGGCAAAGCAATTAGTGCTACCGTAAAAGAACTACTTACAAAATAATAGCTGAATAACTGATTAACTGAATAACTGAATGTCTTATTCTCGATTTGGCTTTACGACTGCCAAACACTCAGTTATTCAGTCATTCAGTTATTCAATTATTATTCTATGATCATCGATGTCCTTTTTATAATCATCCTCCTGCTCGCACTTTACAAAGGCTGGCGAAATGGTTTTGTAGTCGCCATTCTGTCCGTGGTTGGATTAATTATTGGTTTGGTGGCTGCTATGAAATTATCAGCCGTTACCGCCGGCTATTTAAAAGATAGCACCAATATTTCCGTCCGCTGGTTGCCTTTCATTTCTTTTATCATCGTTTTTATTGCAGTCATGCTGGTCATTCGCCTACTGGCCTCACTTATTACCAAGACCATGGAAGTAGTGGCGTTAGGCTGGGCCAACAAACTCGCCGGCATCGTTTTATACGCAGTTATATATACGATTGTTTTTAGTGTTGTTCTTTTTTATATACAAAAGGTGCATATAATCAGTGACAATACAGTGGAGCAATCACATTTCTATGGTTTCATTGAGCCATTCGGCCCTGCCGCCATCAACGGCATTGGAAAAGTGTTGCCATGGTTCAAAGATATGTTTGCCCAGCTTGAAAGCTTTTTCGATAATGTTGCATCAAAAAGCGCAAGGCAGTAATTTTTTAAGGTATGACGGAAATAAAAATCTTAACGATATTTTAAAATTACTCTCTATTGTATTATTTTTAATTACAGAAAAACCTCGTCAATACACTTAACAGTAGCTTACCGTTCAATGTTTTAGCTTTGTATTTCTAAAGCCAGGCTTTTTTTGGCGCAAAACAACTATTTTAGCGCTTAATTGAATAAGTGATATTTACAGAACAGATGAATTACGAAATCAAACATCAGGATAAATTCAGATTTATTGAAGAAGGTGAAGGAGAACCTCTAGTACTGTTACATGGATTATTTGGAGCCCTAAGCAACTTCATGGATTTGATTGAATATTTTAAGCACCACTACAAAGTGGTGGTTCCCATGTTACCCCTATTTGACCTCGACATTTTGCATACTTCCGTAAGCGGTTTGGAAAAATACGTGCATAAGTTTATCGAAACCCGGAACTATCAGAATATTAACCTTCTTGGAAATTCTTTGGGCGGTCATGTGGCCTTGGTACATATATTGAAGCACCCAGAAAGAATAAAGTCGCTTATTCTTACCGGAAGTTCAGGTTTATTTGAAAATGGAATGGGTGACACCTATCCTAAACGTGGAGACTATGAATATATCCGCAAAAAAACCGAACTTACCTTTTTTGACCCTAAAATGGCGACAAAAGAACTGGTGGACGAAGTATATGACATTGTAAATGTGCGCCTTAAAGTCATAAAGATCATTGCATTGGCAAAAAGTGCCATCCGCAATAACCTTGGCGAAGAAATAAGCCAGATTAAACAACCCACATTGTTGATTTGGGGTAATAATGACACAATTACGCCGCCTTTTGTAGGACGCGAATTCAACAGACTTATTCCAAACAGTGAACTGCATTTCATTGATAAATGTGGCCATGCGCCGATGATGGAGGTTCCCGAAGAATTCAACGTGATCCTTCACAAATTTTTAAAGAAACTTAACGAACCGGCCACCGTCGCTTAACGTATATACTTATAAACAAGCAATTTGTTAAATAGAGAACTCATATCAACTTCGATTCCCGTATTGGCACCAACCGATAGCGTGGACAAAGCTTTACAGTTAATGTCGGATTATCATTTATCCCAATTACCTGTAATAGCCGAGGATAAATTCGTGGGTCTTATCGACGAAGAAGAATTGCTTAATACAGATACCAACGCAACTATTATCCAGCTGCAAGCATCTTTCGTCAAGTTAGCAGTGCAGGATAATAAATATTTCTTTGAAGCAGTTAAGCTTTCAACCGAATATAACCTGTGCGTTATTCCCGTAATAGAACAAGACCTTACATGGGTAGGCGCTATCAACGCCTATGACCTTTTGAAAGAATTTGCCCACATGACCGGCGTTAACGACCCCGGCGGACTAATTGTGCTGGAAATGGAAAAACAGAATTTTTCATTTTCCGAAATCAGCAAACTGGTGGAAACAAATGATGCGCAAATCACTCAAATGAATACTTACTACGATTCAACTAATTCATTGTTCGTAGTAACCGTTAAGATCAACAAACTGGAAATTTCCGACATCATAGCAACCTTCCAGCGCTATGAGTATGTTGTACGATATTATTTTGGCGAAGAACTCTACGAAAACGAGCTTAAGAACAATTACGACCACCTGATGAATTATTTGAATATTTAGACAAATAAATATTTCAGTTTTGATGAGTAGAGAAAACTTGTTTGTTTTCTACTTAGAAATGTGTTGATAATGGGCAGAAAAAATTACTTGGTTGTCGTACTATTCTTTTTTGTTCCGGGCATCGTGTTTGCCAGGAGTATGTTTTCGTTAGAGAATGTTTACAAATCTTTCTTATCCACAGACAGCCTTCCTTCTGCCGTTCATATTGATTCCACGGTAAATGATCACAAATTAATTGTTGGCGACTTTTATATCACCGGCAATAAAAAAACAAGAGCCTATATTATCGAACGGGAACTTCCTTTTAAAAAAGGTGATACGCTTTCCCTTCAGGACCTTACACAAAAGTTTGTAACCGGCCGTCAGCAACTGATCAACACACAACTTTTTCACGAAGTAAACATTTACCTAAAGCAATTTCGTGGCTACATAACTGATATTCAAATTGACGTTAAAGAGCGATGGTATATTATTCCTCTTCCCTATGTAAAGCCTGTTGACAGAAACTTTTCTGCATGGGCAGACAAGGGCTACAAGCTTGACAGGCTCAACTATGGCGTAAAATTCTACTACGATAATTTTACCGGCAGAAACGATAAGCTAAAGCTAATGTTCATAACCGGGTATACACATCAGTACTCGGTTTCTTACGATCAACCCTACGCAGATAACAGCTTAAAACATGGCTTTGGGGCAAGCGCCTCCTATTCGGCGGTAAAAGAATTGAATGTAAGTACAGTCGATAACAAACAGTTTTTCCTCAACGTAGATTCTGTTGACAATGCAAACAAGTATATCAACGAGCTGTTCAACGTTACGTTAAGTTATTATTATCGCCCTGCTATTTACACACGGCATATTTTTCGATTAGGCTATACCGTTAATAAAATTGACAACTCAGTGCTGGAGCACAACCCCAAATATTTTCCGAACGGTTCTACAAGCATGTCTTATCCTGAGTTCGTCTACGGCTGGCGCTATCAAAATATAGACTACATGCCCTATCCACGAATAGGAAAAGCGGCGGAGATCAACTTTCTAAAACGAGGTTTCTCCCAGGATATGAACCTGTGGCAGCTTGCCGCCAAGTACACACAGGCATGGCCGCTTGGCTGGAAACTTTTCTATGTTGGCCAGGTAAATGGTACCGTCAAGCTTCCGTTTGATCAGCCTTATTACAATCAAAGATTAATTGGTTACGGAGATTTTTCTTTTCGTGGTTTGGAAAAATATGTAGTTGATGGAGTTGCGGGTGTTGCGGCTTTCAACACGATTAAAAGAGAAATAATAAACACCAGTTTCCAAAACTTTCTTCCACTTTCCACATCGAGAATTCCTTTGCAGGTTTTTGTAAAAGCATATACAGATTTGGGTTACTCCTACTCAAAACCTCCTGTTTATAATTCTTTGCAAAACAGTTTTCTTTACACCTATGGCGTGGGCATGGATGTGGTTACCTTTTATGACCTCGTTTTCAGATTTGAATGCAGCTTTAATCAACTGGGAGAAAAAGGATTCTTTTTTCACCTGAGGAATGATTTTTAAAATTTGACTTTTGCGCTTTTGCATTAGTTTTGAGGGGAACCGACGCACCATTCACAATTACAACACCATTATGAAAGTTGCCATTTATAGCAGGGTTTTAGATTTTCAATTCAGGGATGAGGTACAGAGCTTTTTCAATGAACTGACTCGTTACAATATCGAGCCAATCATCTATCAGCCATTTTTTGAGCAGATCATCAGCACCGTTCATCTAAGTAACAACATCACTACTTTCAATTCTTATTCAGATCTCGATAACTCCATTGAGTTTGTGATAAGCCTCGGTGGCGATGGCACCATGCTGGATACCGTTACATTGGTTCGTGATCAAAACATTCCGATACTTGGTATAAACTTTGGCCGGCTGGGTTTTCTTGCGAGCATTGGTAAAAACGAGTTGGAGAATGCTGTTGCTTCGCTGGTTCACCGCACGTTCGTAGTCGACAAAAGATCACTAATACACCTTGATGCAAATATTCCCCTTTTTGGCGATACACCCTATGCGTTAAATGAATTTGCGATTCAGAAAAGAGACTCTTCTTCCATGATAAAAATTCACACCTACATGAATGGTGAATTTTTAAATACTTATTGGGCAGATGGCCTCATCGTCTCCACCCCCACCGGCTCTACGGGCTATTCGTTAAGCTGTGCGGGCCCCATCGTTTTTCCGGATTCCAGCAGTTTTGTGATCACCCCGGTGGCTCCGCATAACCTGAATGTGCGCCCAATCGTGGTCCCTGACAACAATATAATTTCTTTCGAGGTAGAAGGCAGAACAGACGATTTTATTTGTACATTAGACTCCAGAAAAGAAGTTGTTGAAAAAAGTGTACAGCTCGCCATAAGAAAAGAATCCTTTACAGTAAGTCTCGTACGGTTGAATGAAAACAATTTCTTGCAAACATTGCGCAGCAAATTGTCGTGGGGCCTGGACCGAAGAAATTGAGCACTTAAATCCTTTAACGTATACGAACATTAAAAATGTGTTACATTTCACATTTTTAGCACAATTATGTGGAACGAATTTCGTTGTTAAAGTCCGGCGTATTTAAAATGCAGAAATTTTTTTGTTTATTACTGCATAAATTGGAATTCAACATTAGTTTTGTGCGCCTTTAAAGTATATACAGTCCAATAGCCAACTCCCATTATCCAATTACCTAGGATCACCATTATTTTTTACCTGTGTTTTAAACGACAGAAAGACAAACTAATTAATTGCATTTATGAAACTATTTAGTCTATTCACGGTGAGCCTATTACTGTTAATGCAAACAACCCAGGCCCAATATGAAAGCATTGTACACGAAGGAGAATTTGGTATCGGCATCGGCGCAGCACATTATTTCGGAGATCTGAATACCCGCGCCAGAATCAATCGGCCCAAGCCTGCAGTCACTGCATTTTTCCGCAAACAATTCGGCAATTACATCGCCCTCCGCGTAGGAGCTACTTACGCCCAGGTTGGCTATTCCGATGTTTACAACAAAGACAACGAATACCAGCAGCGAAGAAACCTCAGCTTCAATTCCAATATTTGGGAGCTAGCTGTTCAGGGCGATTTCAATTTCTTCAAGTATGTTCCCGGTGATCCGATGTTTGCGTTCACACCATATGTTACAATAGGTGTGGGGGCATTTAACTACGACCCGTATACTTATTTGAAAGGTCAAAAATATTTCCTGCGTCCGCTGGGCACCGAAGGCCAGGGCTCGCCAGATTACCCTGATAGAAAACAGTACAGCACAATGGCAATGTGTTTACCAATTGGCGTAGGTATAAAGTACAGCCTTACCGAAAAAATAAACCTTGGTTTCGAAATACTGTATCGTTTTACTACTACAGATTATCTTGATGACGTGAGTAAAACATATGCTCCCGATGCATTTGCTCAAACCCTGCCTGATGGCACTCCAACTGTTTGGTATCAACTGCAGGACAGAAGCTATGAAACCGGCGACCCGATTGGCATCAAAGGACGCCAGCGTGGTTATCAAAACCAGAAAGATCAGTACGTAACAGCAATGATCACTGCATCTTTCAATCTTACATCTTACAGGTGCCCGTCGGCTAAATAATTAATAATTAACAATTAATAATTAATAGGGCTGCATTCTTTACTGGATGTGGCCCATTTTTTTTGAACGGCGAAGAATCTGTCTTAAATAGGCTTGCCAACTTATTAATTATTAATTATTAATTGTTAATTACCAGTTGATTTCACTGGATTATAACCACCTCCACGCATATTTCCAGATTTAAATATTTACATAACGAATTTTTGTAACTTCGCTCCCTTCTAAAATCCGGTTTATGGAATCGCTCAAAGAGAGCATAAACAGTCAAAAATTACCGAGCCACATAGCTATAATTATGGATGGCAACGGCAGATGGGCCAAAGAAAAAGGCCAGGACCGCCTCTATGGCCATTTTCATGGCGTGGAGAGCGTGCGCACAATCGTGGAAGGTTGTGCCGAACTGGGCATTGGTTATCTCACTTTGTATGCTTTTTCTACTGAAAACTGGGACAGACCGGAACAGGAGGTTACGGGTCTGATGGAACTGCTCGTGGAAACAATTCGCAAGGAAGTAGATACTCTTAATAAAAATAACATCAGGCTTCATGTAATCGGTAATATGGAAATGTTGCCGGCTTACGCACAAAATGAGCTTAATGAAGCGTTGTCTCTTACCTCAAAAAATACAGGGCTTAACCTTGTAATGGCGTTGAGTTATAGCAGCAGATGGGAAATGGTGAACGCCGTTAAAAATATTGCTATAGATGTAAAGAAGGGCAAGGTTGACCCACAATCAATTACGCAGGACACTTTACAACAATACTTGTGCACAAGCAATTTTCCTGATCCGGAATTAATGATTCGCACAAGTGGAGAATACAGGATCAGTAACTTTTTATTATATCAGCTGGCATATGCTGAACTTTATTTCACACCGGTTCGCTGGCCGGACTTCTCCAAAGAAAATCTGTACGAGGCTATAATCGATTTCCAAAATCGTGAAAGACGATTTGGGAAGACAAGCGCCCAGATAGAAGAGGACAACGGAGATGCCGACCAATTAGTTAGTCGTTAACAATTTTTCGTATTAGCCGGATAAGAAAGTATCGCGTTTTAGCCTAATTTCCTATCTATTTAACAAATGCTTACGACAAATCCCTTTAATTTGCTTTTTTTTAAAACAACCAGATGTTAAGAAGAATCCCTGTAGCTACGTCATTGTTGGTTTTTTGTTTACTTACGATAACTGCTTTTTCGCAAGACACAACGCATCCTACATCGATTGATCCGGAACTGGAAGCTATTCCCAATGCAAAACAGCCTAAGGAATATGTGATTGCAGATATAAAAGTTACAGGAACACAAAAATACGATGCCTCCATCATTACAAGTATCGCCGCATTGAACGTGGGCGATAAAGTTGTTATTCCCGGAGGTGATAATTTTAGTAAAGCCATCCAGAATCTTTGGAATCAAAAGCTATTTGCCAACGTAAAGATTTATTTTACGAAAGTTGACGGCAGAAATCTCTCCATAGAAATTAATATTACCGAAAGGCCCACCCTTTCGAACTTCTTTTTCAAGGGTATAAAGAAAACCGAGGAAGACGATCTTAAAAAGAAAACGGGCCTCGTAAAAGGAAGGGTGATCACGGAAAACATGATCCGTACTGCGATCGAGCTCATTCAAAAATACTATAGCGAAAAGGGTTACAGAAGTGCCGAGGTTAAGACAGATCTGAAAAAAGAAGCGGGAATGGCCAACGCCCAATCGCTCACATTTAACATCACAAAAGGACCTAAAGTACGTGTAAACGAAATCAGTTTCTTTGACAATCATAACATCTCCGGCGACAAACTGAAAGGCCAGATGAAAGGCACAAAGGAAATGACGCACTTAACGTTGTTCCCGCCTAAAGAAATGAAGGCATATGGTACCAGCGAACGTATGACGCTGGACAGCTTCGTAAGAGAGCACGACTATCTCTATCCTACAAAAATTAAAGAATACATAGATCCTTACTTCCGATTCAAATTATTCAGTTCTGCGAAATTCAGTGAGAAGAAATACGAAGAGGATAAAGAGAAAATACTGGATTACTACAACTCCAAAGGTTACCGTGACGCCGGTATCGTGCAGGATACTCAATATTATACTTCCAAAGGAACATTGAACGTAGACATCAGGGTTAGTGAAGGACACAAATATTATTTCGGTAACATTTCCTGGAAAGGAAACACAAAATATTCTGATTCTCTTTTGACCCTTATTATGGGCATCAAGAAAGGCGACGTTTATAACCTTGACATCCTTAACAAAAAGCTGGGTAAACAAATGGCTCCGGAAGGAGGCGATATCAGCGGATTGTACATGGATGATGGTTACCTGTTCTTCCAGGTAGATCCTGTGGAAACGGCCGTTTACAACGACACAATCGACTTCGAAATAAGAATGCGTGAAGGGCCGCAAGCTACCATCAAAAACATTCGTATTTCCGGTAACGAGAAAACAAAAGAGCACGTTATCCGTCGTGAAATCAGGACTGTTCCGGGCGACAAATTCAGTCGCGAGGCGTTGATCCGTTCACAACGTGAAATTGCCAACCTTGGCTTCTTTAACCAGGAGAAAATAGGAATCAATCCTCAACCGAATCCGGAAGACGGAACGGTGGATATCAACTATACAGTGGAAGAAAAATCTGCTGACCAGCTTGAGCTTTCTGCCGGTTGGGGTGGTGGTATCGGTTTGACCGGTACGGTCGGTGTTACCTTTAACAACTTCTCGCTTAAGAATATTTTCAATAAGTCTGCCTGGGATCCATTACCTACAGGTGATGGCCAAAAATTGAGCTTGAGAATTCAGAGTAACGGACGTGCTTTCCGTTCAGAAAACATCTCATTTACCGAGCCTTGGCTGGGTGGTAAAAAGCGTAACTCATTAACAGTGAGTTTCTACAACACCCGCTACTCGAACTCGTACGATTACCGCACGGGTACATATAGCCGTAAAGCGAGCGATACCTCATACCTTAGAACGTTTGGTGCGTCAATAGCTTTGGGTAAACAATTGAAATGGCCGGATGACTTTTTCACTTTGGTGTACTCATTGAATTATACTCAGTACAAGCTGAAAAACTATCCAAACCTGTTCCCTGGTTTGAATAACTCTACATCTCACAACGTGAGCTTTAAAATAGCATTGAGCCGTAACTCTGTTGACCAGCCAATCTTCCCAAGAAGCGGTTCTAACTTCTTGTTAAGTGGCCAGTTTACGCCTCCGTACTCTTTGATAGATCCGTCTTTGGTAACATCATCGCATCCGTACGAACTCCCTGAGTTCCATAAATGGCGCTTTAACGGCGAATGGTATGTACCGTTGACTAAACCGAGCGGCGCCGATAAGAGCCACCAGTTTGTATTGAAACTGGCAGCTAAATACGGCTTCATGGGTAAATACAACAGAAACCTGGACTACTCTCCTTTTGAGCGTTTCCAATTGGGTGATGCCGGTTTAACAAACAACTTCGGTATCCTTGGTTATGATATCATTGCACACAGAGGTTATCCAATCTATGATAACTCAGATCCAAGCGTGAACCCTGACAAGAGCCAGGCGAGCAGATTCTTTACGATCTTCAATAAATACACTGCGGAGGTTCGTTATCCATTTACCACGAACCCAAGCAGCACTATTTACGGTTTAGCGTTCTTTGAAGCAGCGAATGGTTGGTTCGATTATAAAGATTATAATCCGTTCCGTTTGAGAAGAAGTGTTGGTCTTGGTGCAAGATTCTTCCTGCCAATGTTTGGTTTGTTAGGATTTGACTACGGTGTTGGTATTGACCGTATGCAACCGGGCGGAAAATTGAAAGACGCTGCTAAATTTACATTTATGCTGGGCTTTGAGCCAGAATAATAAACCTAAAAAGATTCTTTATGAAAAAGCTAATTTTTTCAGCCATATGCATTCTTGCTATCGTTTGTACAGCTTCGGCACAACGATATGCGATTGTTGATACCCGATATATTTTGGAGAAAATTCCAGATTATACAGATGCTCAAAAGAAACTGGACGACATCAGTGCGCAATGGCAAAAAGAGATCGACTCCAAACAACAGGCTTTGGATAAAATGTACAAAGACTTTGATGCAGAACAGGTTATGCTAAGCGATGTGTTGAAGAAAAAACGTGAGGATGAAATTTTCGTAAAAGAAAAAGAATTGAGGGATCTGCAAAGAAAACGTTTTGGTTTTGAGGGCGATCTTTTTAAAAAGCGCCAGGAGTTGGTAAAACCAATACAGGACAAAGTTTACACGGCAATTCAGAAACTTGCGGTAGCCAAAATGTATGATTTTATTTTAGATAAAAGTGAAGGAATTACCGTTATATTTGCCGACCCTAAACTGGATAAAAGTGAAGACGTGCTCCGGGAATTGGGTGTTAAATAAACGTGAAAGCGAGTTTAACAAAACAACTAAAAACTAAGAAATAACAACTTCAAAAAAAAACAATTTCAGAACACAATGAAAAAATTATTAACAGTAGTGTTAATGGCCGGTGCCCTGATGGTAGCAAATAACAAGGCTAACGCTCAATCCAAAATTGGCTATGTGAGTTTGAATGAGATTATCATGTCTATGCCTGAAGCTAAAAAAGCTGATTCTTCATTACAACAATACCAAGCAGCTCTTGTAGAAAGCGCAAAAGAAAAACAAGCATCTTTCGAAGAAAAAGCACAAAAATTTATTGCTGATTCTGCTAAATTGTCTACAGCAGTAAAAGAGGTTCAAAGAAAAAATTTGCAAGCCCTTAGCCAGGAGTTGGCAGGTGAAGAGCAACGCATTCAGCAAGAATTGCAAAAAAGACAAGATGAATTGACTGAACCAATTCAAAAGAAAGCAATGGACGCAATCGCTGCTACTGCTAAAGAAAACGGTTACGGTTATGTGTTTGTAAAAGAACAATTGATCGTTTACCCACCAGCTGATGATTTGGCTCCGTTGGTTAAAAAGAAATTGGGAATTAAATAAGTAATTTTCAAGAATATACATAAAACGTCCCGCTTAACCAGCGGGACGTTTTATTTTTGTTACATGTCAAAAGCATATCATCCCATCGGCGTTTTCGATTCAGGTTACGGCGGGCTTACTGTTTTGAAAGAAATAGTAAAGGAATTGCCGCAGTATGACTATATGTATTTAGGCGATAATGCACGCACGCCGTACGGCAACCGTTCCTTTGAAACTGTTTACCAGTATACATTAGAGTGTGTCAAGCACCTGTTTAGCATGGGCTGCCGTCTTGTGATATTGGCTTGCAACACAGCATCTGCCAAGGCTTTGCGCAGCATTCAGCAAAACGATCTGCCGGGCATTAATCCTGATTACCGAGTACTGGGGGTGATAAGGCCTTCTGCTGAGGTGATCGGAAATTATTCCAAAACAAATCATTTAGGCATTCTTGCCACCAAAGGAACCGTCAATTCACGTTCATACATACTCGAAATAGAGAAGTTCTTTCCGGAGGCAAAGGTTAGTCAGCTCGCCTGCCCCATGTGGGTGCCGCTTGTAGAGAATGGAGAATATGCCAATGAGGGAACCGATTTTTTTGTGAAGAAATATGTTGATCAGGCAATGGCGCAGGACAAAGATGTTGATACTATTTTACTTGCCTGTACGCACTACCCATTGCTTCTGGACAAGATTAGGAAATTTACTCCGGAGGGCGTTCAGGTGATTACGCAGGGGGACATCGTGGCCAAAAGCTTAAAGGATTATCTCGCACGCCACCCTGAAATGGAAGCTCAATGCTCCAAGGGGGGCAAACTGGAATTTTATACTACCGACTCCACCGAGGACTTTAGCCGCCAGGCCGCTATATTTTTCGGGCAGCCGTTAGAAGCGAAGAAAGTGGAATTTTAATTGAAAATTGAAAGTGGAAAATTGAAAATTGGTTTTATAGCGAATTCATTTACAATAGCTTAGTATTCTTCATTTTCAACTTTCAATTTTCAACTTTCAATTATCAAAAATCTTTTTGAATTTCCCCCTCCCTGATTTACCTTTGCCGTCCCTTTCACGCCGACGGGTATGGTGACCCGTTGTGAAGTTGAAGTAAAATTGCCGCGAGGCGCATTAGTAAAACGGGTAAAAAAGTAATAAAATGAAACGTACATTTCAACCACACAAACGTCGTCGTAAAACCGTTCACGGTTTCCGTAAGCGCATGCAAACTGCCAACGGACGTAAAGTATTGGCTTCCCGCCGCAAAAAGGGCCGTAAGAAACTAACTGTTTCTGACGAGAAAAAAGCGAAATAAAACTTAGCTTTATTCCAAATAATTTATAGCTCCGCTGTTGTGGAGCTATTTTTGTTTAAATCATATTCCTTGGGCAAAATACACACATTAGGAAAGCCAGAACGGCTTAAAAGCAGAAAACTGATAGATTCACTTTTTCAAAAAGGTAAGTCTATGAACGTGTTTCCTTTTCGTGTGTACTACATGTTCACGGAGCTGTCAGCTGACACGCCGGTACAAGCGGGTGTTAGCGCCAGTAAAAAATACTTTAAAAGGGCGGTCGACAGGAACAGGATAAAACGCCTGACCCGCGAGGCATACCGCTTGCAAAAAATACCTTTGAAAGAAGTATTACAAACAAAGAACCTGCAGCTCGCTGTGTTTTTTATTTACACTGGCAAAACCATTCCTGCCTATACGGAGGTGAGTGAGAAAATGGCTACTATCATTAATAAACTTTCGGACCAAATTGTGCAGCGATCATAACCATATTGAAGAAGTTGAGAAAACAGGCCTGATCAAGCGTATATTGATCTCTCCTTTTGTTCTGCTGATCAAACTATACCAGTGGATCATCTCGCCTATCCTGGGCCCTAAATGCCGCTTCACTCCTACCTGTTCCACTTATGCCCTGCAAGCTTTCAAAAAATATGGCCCGATAAAAGGCTTTTGGCTTGCCTTCAAAAGAATCATCCGCTGCCATCCGTGGGGAGGACATGGGTATGATCCATTGCCTTAGCAATGGGAATTAAGAATTAGGAATTAAGAATTAAGAATTCTTCCATTCGGCTATTCATTATTTGTTTCAAGCAGCCTGCACTTCTGAGGATTTGACTAAATAAAAAATGGGCAACATTCATCAAAGAATGCCGCCCTATTAATTCTTAATTCTTAATTCCTAATTCCTAATTCTTAATTACTGCTTCAGCATTTTCACTGTTCTATCCAACACTTCTCTTGCGTCTGGCGCAGTGTAGAATTTATATACTTCTGGTGCTTTGTCGTTATCTGAGCTGAAAGAACCAGGCAACTGATTGAATGGCCCGAAGATTTGTGCGTCTGTATTAGCACTTACTTTTTGCAATTTTCCCGGTACAATAAAGAAGTTCTTTTTAGCTTCTGTAACGCCCTGTCCGCTTAACAATTGTTGCAAACTGTCTACTTTGTCCTGCAACTGCGCCTGTGTAATTTTTGTTTCACCAGGACCGCTGCCGAAGTTTTTATAGCCACCCACCAATGTATCTGTTTTCAAATTCAATACATACAAGCCGGGAGCATCAACGGAAAAGCTTTGTTTGCCGGAAGGTGTTTCCACATTCAATACGACTTTGTCGCCTGTATTAAAAGTTACATATTGTTCGTTATGCTGCGTACCAGGTTCTTGTTTAATGTTTGCCATGTTCTGGGCGTCTACAGTAAGCTTGCCGCTCGACATAATCAATACTTTTTTTGTGTTGCTACCGCCTGAGCAGGATACAAGAGCAACAGAGGCTGCGATCGTAACCAGGGAAAATAATTTTTTCATTCCTTGTGTTTTAAATGGTTGAAAGGTTTTTCTGTTAATATTAAAAAGAATCCCGGAGCTAAAGTTCCGGGATCGCAAATAACAACTTTTTTTTATTCGGTCTGGTTATTTTGTAGCAGCGGCAAAACGCTCAGCTACTTTGTTCCAGTTAACTACGTTCCAGAAAGCTGCAAGATATTCAGGACGACGGTTCTGATATTTCAGATAGTAAGCATGTTCCCACACGTCAACACCCAAAATCGGAGCGCCTTTTACTTCAGCAACATCCATCAAAGGATTGTCCTGGTTTGGAGTAGAAGAAACTTCCAGTTTACCGTCTTTTACCAACAACCATGCCCAGCCGCTACCGAAACGTGTAGCGCCTGCAGTGTTGAATTTTTCTTTGAATGCATCGAAAGAACCAAAAGCAGCATTGATTGCATCAGCTAATGTGCCACTTGGCTGACCACCGGCGTTTGGCGCCAATGACTCCCAGAAGAAACTGTGGTTCCAGTGACCACCACCATTGTTCCGTACAGCAGGAGATATAGTGCCTGCAGCAGCTACCAATTCTTCAAGACTTTTATTTTCATTTGGAGTGCCTGCGATTGCTTTATTCAGATTATCTACATAAGCCTGGTGGTGTTTACCATGGTGAATTTTCATAGTAAGCTCATCGATATGAGGCTCCAGGGCATTGTGCGCATAAGGCAGCGCAGGTAATGTAAATGCCATAATTATAAGTTTTTAAGATTTAAATGATTGTTCTAAAATTCTTTGACCAGATAACAAATGTAATGGTTTTTTTGGGAGTTGAGAGTGGATAGTTGAGAGTTGAAAGCTGGTGAGTCAATTGAAAATTGAAAGTTGAAAATTGAAAATGCAAAAGGTAGCATCGCCGTTTCACCCTTGCATTTCATATATTAAGGTGCAAAGATTAGCACCTCAAGAACCTCATTTTCAACTTTCAATTTTCAACTTTCAATTCCCTCTATCTTCTTGCTTTGAAAAAACTCTTCATCAACTCCGAACACTCCTGCCTCATGGTGCCAGTCGTGATCACTGTTTTGGGATGGAAGGGAAAATTAACGCCAGTGATGCGTTTGTGCCCATTTTTTTCATCATCAGCTCCCCACACAATCCTGCCCACTTTTGCCCAATACAAGGCGCCGGCACACATCAGGCAGGGCTCAACGGTTACGTACAGTGTAGCTTCCGGCAAGTATTTTGCCCCGATATAGTTGAACGCAGAAGTGAGTGCAATAATCTCCGCATGGGCCGTAGGATCGTTTAATTTCTCTACCTGGTTGTATCCCCTGGCTATGATCTTATCGTTCATCACCACAATGGCTCCTACGGGCACTTCACCTTCGTCAAAGGCCTTCTGTGCTTCGCGGTATGCCATCTGCATGTAATATTCATCTGTCATGGGACGAAATTATTTATTTGCGCTGAATTGGTGTAAATTGAATTTGAAAATTTGAGGATTTGAAAATGGAGGGATACATTGCACATCAAATCCTAAAAAAGACTTCACCCTAACTTCCACCTATGCTTGCAAACGTTCCAGATATTATTCCTGCCTCCGCAATGCCTTACACTACATTAACAGGTAATGCGGAAAGATTGCGCAGTTATTATGAATCAGGCGCTACAAGAAGTTATGAGTTCAGGAAGCAGCAATTGCAGCGTTTTAAGCAAGCAATCATTGAGCACGAAGAAGAAATTTTGCAGGCACTTTTTACAGATCTGAAAAAAAATGCTGCGGAAGCTTATGCGACTGAAATTGGATTGACGCTTGCAGAAATAAACATTGCACTTAAGAATCTGCATAAATGGATGCACCCGGAAAGAGCAAGGACCAACCTTGTGAATCTCCCATCCAAAAGTTATTTGCTTCGTGATCCACTCGGTGTAGTGTTTATCATTGCTCCGTGGAACTATCCTTTTCAACTTTGCATGCTGCCGGTTGCGGGAGCAATTGCCGGCGGGAATTGTATCGTGGTAAAGCCGTCTGAACTCGCACCTGCAACTGCAGCGGTTATCGAAAAGATCGTTACAAAAACCTTCGCCAGCGAGTACATTTTTGTGGCGCAGGGAGATGGGGCCATTGTTGTTCCGGAGCTAATGAACACATTTCGATTTGACCACGTATTTTATACCGGCAGTATTCCTGTAGGAAAAAGCATTTATGAATTGGCGGCGAAAAATCTTGTACCTGTTACACTTGAGCTGGGAGGGAAAAGTCCCTGCATTGTAGAAAGTGACGCGGCCTTGAAAACAGCTGTCAAAAGAATTGCATTGGGGAAATTTACAAATGCGGGCCAAACCTGCATTGCACCTGATTATGTGCTGGTGCATGAGTCCATAAAAGAGCAATTCATTCAATCACTTGCGGAGGCTATAAAGCAGATGTATGGTGACGATCCGTCCAGCAGTAATGACTACGGCAAAATCATAACAAAGAGAAGGTTTGACAATCTCGCAAAATATTTACAGCAAGGGAAAATCGTTCACGGCGGAAAAACAAACGCGGAGAAACTTTACATTTCCCCTACTTTAATAACTGATGTAAGCCTTGATAGTCCTGTGATGAATGAAGAAATTTTCGGCCCGATACTTCCAATAATTTCTTATTCCACTTTTGAAGAGGCAAGGAAAATTGTTGCGCAAAATCCTGATCCGTTAGCGTTTTATATTTTTACCAATTCAAAGGAAAAAGAACAGCAATGGCTGCAGAGCATTAGCTTCGGCGGCGGTTGCGTGAATAATACGGCGCTACATTTTACGAACGATTATTTGCCTTTCGGCGGTATTCGCAACAGTGGTATTGGTCGTTATCACGGCAAGTACTCTTTCGAAGTATTTACTCACACAAAAGCTGTTTTAAAAACACCCAACTGGATTGACCCTTCATTAAAATACCCGCCATACGAGGGCAAACTGAAGTGGTTGAAAAGAATATTGAAATAATTTTATCGCCAACGTTTTTTACTTTTCACTTTCTACTTTTTACTTAATATCATGACCGGCAGACAAAAAATATTAAAAGCTGTTTACCCGCTACTAATGAAGATCACAAACCTATTCGGTGCAAAGAATAAGGCATTGGAGAACACCGGAAAATCAACATCTGTCATCTCGATATATGATTTGCCTCTGCAGTTAAACAACAGCCAGCATGTTCCCATGAGCAATTTTAAAGGCAAGAAATTGCTATTGGTAAACACTGCCAGCGATTGCGGCTACACCGGCCAATACAGTGAGCTACAAACTTTGTACAACGAGTACAACAAAGACCTTGTGGTGATTGGGTTTCCGGCGAACGATTTCAAGGAACAGGAAAAAGGCAGCGATGAAGAAATTGCCAGCTTCTGCCAAATCAATTATGGTGTTACTTTTCCGCTTGCTGCAAAAAGCAGCGTGGTAAAGGGCAACCATCAAAATGCGATTTTCAATTGGTTGAGTGATAAAGACAAAAATGGATGGAACGATCAACAGCCGTCATGGAACTTCTCCAAATACCTTGTTGATGAAAATGGAAATCTGACAAACTATTTTGACCCTTCTGTTTCTCCGTTAAGCGAGGAAGTTGAGAATGCTATAAAAAGATAGTTTTGTGTGCGGCTCTAAAATTTCACCACTAAGGCACTGAGAGCACTAAGCTTCACTAAGGAGGTATTTTAACCGCAAAGGTCTCAATGTTATGGGCAAAGGAAACGGAGGTGTTAACAAGCACCCTTTGGGTTCAAGCATACTATCTCTTAGTGAAACTCAGTGCCCTTAGTGCCTTAGTGGTGATCTGAATGCGAAGCATTCTTTCTCTTTAATTTCTTAACTTTGCATCTTAATATTTTCGTGCATGAAAAAGAGAATTGTGCCTGTTGTGTTGGTTATTTTGTTGAGTTTCAGTCTTTCTGTAGCGAAAGCACAATGCTCCATTTGTACAAAAACAGCTCAGCAGTTGGGAGAAAAACCCGCTAAAGCGCTTAACGTCGGCATTATTTACCTGGGATTTATGCCACTGGCTATTCTTGGATTCATCGGTTTTCAGTGGTGGAAGAGTAATAGACAAGCATAAAGGCAAAAGTAAAAAAATCAAAAGTCAAAAGGTTTTAAGGCAGTTGTGCTAAGTTTTATTTGACTTAAACTGTTTTACCATTTTTCGACGAACGCATATAAGTTAAAGCTCTTGTCACCAAGGGCTTTTTTTATGTCCTCTTTTAACGACAGCTTATCAATGTCCTTCATCCTTTTTTGTTGAATTAAATGAAACGCTTTTTCAGTAAGCAACCATTCTCTTTTATTGTTAGCCGATTGTGTTTTCAGCCTTTCATTGATCGTGTGAAAAAGCTTTTCCACTCCTTCCCCCTGCGATGCAATTGTTTTTACAATTGCCGGCGCTTCTTTTTTGTGATTGGTTGAAAGCAGCAATTGCAGGTTTTTCATGAATAGATCTGCTGCGGGCCGGTCGCTTTTGTTCACTACGAAAATGTCAGCGATTTCCATGAGGCCAGATTTCATTGCCTGCACTTCATCTCCCGATTCCGGTACGAGCACAACAACGGTAATGTCGGCCAGGCCTGCAATTTCAATTTCACTTTGCCCAACGCCAACCGTTTCAATAATGATGTAGTCAAACGCCGCAGTTTTAACGAGATCCGTCAGTTCGATGATCTTCGGATGCAAGCCCCCCAGGGCTCCGCGGCTTGCCAGCGAGCGGATGAAAACATTTGGATTGTTGTACCACTCGCTCATGCGTATCCTGTCTCCTAACAAAGCGCCAAGGTTGAAAGGCGAAGACGGATCTACGCACAATACAGCGACTTGTTTTCCCTGTTTTACCATTTCTTTGATCAGCTCATTGGTGAGCGTACTTTTTCCGGCACCGGGCGGACCGGTTACTCCAATAACGGGCGTGGCAATATGTGGGATTGATTTTAAAATGTCTTCATATCCGGGAACTTCGTTTTCAACAAGCGAAATGCTTCGGGCTAAAGACTTTATATCGCGATCTGGCATAGCAGGTTGTGAGTTATGAGTTATGAGTTGTGAGTTTACCCTCGCCCACTTCTTATGCTTTGAATGTAACAGTTGGTTAGAGAGGGTACATCAAATCTTTTTGAATTTTTACTTTTCCCTTTTGATTTATTATTAGCACAAATCTATTATTTACCCATCAGATATCCACTAACTATTCCTTACTTTGCGGCCCTGATACCAAAGTTATAAGGTCATTAAACCTGACATACCAAGGATTTTAACCCTCTTGCTGAGATTTGTATGAATATTATTAAAAGTGTAAAAAGCGGTGAGATTTTAAGCAATCACAGGTTTGCTACTTTTTTGTGGTTTGCGTTGTCGTTTATCGGAGTATTGCCGGAAGTATTGAAAGGCCGCATTCACAACTATTTTGTATTCAAAAGTGTGTATTTGAATCTTCTTGAACAGCACAATCTCTACATACCGTTCAATGATAATCTTTACGGGCCTTTGTTTGGCATTATCATAGCTCCTTTTACTTACTTGCCCAACGCGATCGGTGCCATTTTGTGGGCCATGATAAATGCATGGTTTCTGTATTTCGCCATCAACAAATTGCCCATTTCAAAAAGTAAAAAGGCATTCATTATTATCGTGTCGTCTCTCGAAATGATGAACGTAGCTTCTTATGTGCAAACCAACGCTGCAGCGGCAGCCTGCATTATTTTAGGTTATTGCTTTATACAGGAAGGAAAAGAATGGAAAGCGGCATTCTTTATTTTGCTTGCAACATTTGTAAAGATCTATGGCATAGTTGGGCTAGCGTTTTTCTTTTTCTCAAAAAAACCTTTCAGGTTTATTTTATGGATGATCATTTGGTCCGTAGTATTTTTCGTCGCACCAATGCTGTTGTCAAATCCTTCTTTTATTCTGCAATCTTATGTTGACTGGAAGAATACGATCCTAAGAAAGAACGCAAACAATCATGAAAGCGTGTTTCAAAATATTTCCTTGCCGGGCTTTCTTAAAAGAACATTGCGGATGGATATTGACAACAACCTGGTCGTTCTTGCCGGCATGATTTTGTTTCTCACTCAATACATACGTTTCAAATATTTCAGCGATAAACGGCTGCAGTTATACATTCTTTGTTCGACGCTTATTTTTGTTGTTATCTTCAGCAGCAGTTCTGAGACGCCGACCTACATTATTTCCTTTGTTGGCGTGTGTTTGTGGTATGTTTTACAAAATAAATCGAGAGCCACAAACATGGTGATGATCGCGGCTTTTGTTCTTACGAGCCTTTCGCAAACAGATCTTTTCACGCCGCATTTCCGAGATGTTTTTATGAGGCCCTATTGCATTAAAGCAGTTGGCAGCATAGCCGTGTGGTTCATTATTATTTATCAAATCTGGAAAAAACAGTTTCTAACTATTCCCCCGGTTTCTGAAACAGACACAGTACAGGTTGAGAAGGCTGTACTCGGTTGAGCCGTTTTCGAATACAATTGCGGAAATTGCAGTGCCCAAAAAAATTCGCGGAATTGATCTTTTATTATTCTAATAGAAAAACAAAAGATCAATTCCGCGAACGTGTCAACAAACTTATCGTTAATCTGCTGCGGAGGTCAAAAGAGCGAATTTACTTTTTTGGAATACAGCAAATGTTTATTGTTTTCTTCCATTTGGTTATGTCAGCTCTGCTGTTCAACTTCTGCACATCCGCATTTATATCAAAATCTTCAAAATAAGAAATGTCGTATCCAAGTTTAGCGATCACATCAAACAATTCCATCTTGGCTTCGTCTGAGGCATCGCCAAAGCTTTCCGCAACGATAACAGGTTTATAAGCTGCTAACAGATCGGAGATTGACTTAATGATTTCCTTGTCATATCCTTCCGTGTCTATTTTAATAAAAGAAAACCTGTTAAGCCTTTCGCTATATTTTCCTTCGAGGAACTTTTTCAGGTTAACGCCTTTAATTTTTTCAGGATAAACAAACTTGCCGTGGGAGCTTTCTTTGGTTGGAGATATGCCGCCGTTGGTAAATGCAGCTTCTGATGAAACAAAATAGAACTCTTCTTCTTCTTTCGAAATGGCAAGATTTACGGGCACTATATTTTGCTTGCCGGCATTCAGCGCAGCATTCTGTTCTAATATTCTGTACACATACGGATTGGGATCAAAGCCCAAAGCCATGCCAGATGGGCCCGCACAAAGCGCCATGGGCACTGTGGTATCGCCAATGTGAGAACCAATGTCAATAACGAGGTCGCCTTCTTTAATATACTTCTTAAAAAAAGCGATCATTTCCGAAGTTAATGTTACCGGAGTTGCAAGCGGGTTTAACCAGTTTGCAAACTCAATGGTACCCAATCCGGCTAATTCAAAACGGTCTATTTGAACCGGGTATTCCTGGGTAACACGTCTTGCTTTTTTTCTTGCAAAAGAGGCTTTAAAGTATTTGAACATTGTGAAAGTTTATTAAAATAGAGGCCAGCAAATATATAGACTTTATTCAACTAATTTTTCCTGATGTGGCATTTCAGGAGGGAGCATTATTTGAAAATTTGAGGATTTGAAAATTTGAAAATTCATTCTGAGCGACTTTGCATTTTTCAAAACCACCTCTCGAATTGTCAGAGAGCAATAGTAAACTCGGAAGGACACACCTGAAGCATTTTCAAATTTTCAAATCCACAAATTTTCAAATTGATCAATGCCTCTTGGATAGCAGGTTATAATTTTTGCTATTCGCAATTTGATTACCACCTAAAAGATTTTGCTCAACAAAGCTAAGCACCCTATACTTAAACCTGTCATGCTTATGCTTTTGGTAGGTCATCAGGTGGGGATACAACTGGTGACCCCAATCGAACTTCTTGATAAAGTCTTTCATCACAGAAGGATGACGTCCTTTAAAAATTTTTAGTTTGCTAAGGTTGCCATAGTCAAAGGCAGTGGAAGCCCGTTCGTGTCTTCTTTTTGCCTCTTCTGAGCCATGATAGTCGGAGTCCATTAAAACTCTTTTCTTCTGCATTAATCTCGGTGGCCTAACCCATCCGTAGTGATAAATAGACGCGTTGATTTTTACAACGTTGAGCTTGAAAGTGTTTTCTTTCTGGGCAAAATCTTTTCCGTCAAAATCAGGAATGCGTCGAAATGATTGTGCATCGCGCCACGAGTGGATATCAGGGTTGTTCCTGATGATTCTTATTTCCTTGTCGTACCATGCATGTGAAACAACATAGTGAGAATAATCGCCCCAAAAGTGTTTGTAATCAAACAAAAAGCCTTCTACTTCAGTATCGTCCTGCAGCACTTCGCATGCGTGTTTGATCGCCGGTAAATATTTTTCATGCACCACTTCATCGCTTTGAATATAGAAAAGCCATTTTCCTTTACATTCATTCTTAGCGATATCGGTTTGATGTGCGTATTCTGTTCCATTTGGGTATTCTTCCAAATTCCAAACGGTGTGAATGATTCTTATTTTATCAGAATTGATCTTTTGTATTTCTTCCAGTGTATGATCGTCTTCATCACAATTACCAAGCGCCACTACAAATTCATCTACAATGGGCAATATGGATTCTATGGAAGCCCTTATAGGATAATAAAGCTTAGTTGCATTTCTCACCATGCAGAAGCCACTGATAAGTATTTGGTCTTGGTCAGATCGCATAAACGGAAAATCGGGTTAGTATTTTTGTCAAGATAAGGCTCTAAAATAAAGTGCCACGGAAAGACGGCCGGGTCATTTGTCAAAATTTTCGGGTTCTTTCCAACCTGCCTGTAATTCTTTCAGCTTTAAATATTTATAAAATGTGTAGTAAAAATCATAAAAGGCAATAGCAAAACCTGCGCGTCCATCAAGGATGCCTCCTCTAAAAATGTATGTCTGTAAAAACGACCAAATACCGTGGCTCAAAGCGGGCCTCAGTCCGCCTTTTTTCTTATGCAGGTATTTTTGAGCTCCTAATGTTGAGTACCTGTTCGCCTTGTGCATCATTTGCGCCAGGTTTTCAAAGGGGTATTGCCAAATGTGGTTGTGCATTTTACCCGTTTCCCCATGCACCTCATATTCTTCGTGAACCGGTGACAATGAGTAGGTCATTTTTCCGGTACGAAACAACTGCGGCTGCCTGTAGTCAGGGTACCACCCGGAAAATTTTATCTTTTGACCCATGAAATAATTTCTCCTGGGAACAAAATAAGCCACCGGACCATTTTGATCATCAGCTCTTACAATTTTCAAGATCTCTGCCGCTGCCTCAGGTGTGCATCTTTCATCTGAATCCAAACTAAATATCCAGGGATGATTGCAAAATTGCATGGCATCGTTGCGCAATTTTCCAAAACCTTCGAACGCCACCTGTACAACTTTCGCACCCAAATTGGTTGCAATTTCCGCAGTTTTGTCAGTGCTATAAGAATCGATTACAATCACTTCATCTGCCCAGTTCACCACACTATTTACCGCCGCCGCGATCTTTTTTTCTTCATTGTAACCTATGATATACACAGAGACTTTACTCATTTTTCTTTTTTTATGTGCGGTAATTTTTTGGTTCCCGCGGAATGCAAATTGCTCTAATTTTATGCTATGACCAATTTTATTCCCATATTTCCTTTAGGCGTTGTAGTGTATCCGGGGGAAAATCTGAACCTGCACATATTCGAGCCCCGCTACAAGCAACTGATAAATGAGTGTAAGGATAACAATAAACCATTTGGCATTCCTGCTGTGATCAATAATCACGTTAGCGAACTGGGTACTTTGGTTGCCATAACAGAGATCTCAAAGAATTATGACAATGGCGAAATGGATATTAAAACCACGGGCGTAGAAATTTTCAGGGTGCTGGAAATGATCAACACGATTCCGGAAAAATTGTACAGTGGTGCCATTGTTAATTATCCGGAAAATATTGAGGACAAGGGCAACCGCGAATTAATGCAAAAAGTAGTGCAGGCGGTAAAAAATCTACACGAACTACTAAAGATCAAGAAGGATTTCAATAAGCCGGATGAGTCACTTGTCAGCTACGATATTGCCCATCACGCCGGGCTGTCGCTGGAAGAAGAATATGAACTGCTTGGCCTTTTGCAGGAGGTACAGCGACAGGAATATCTTAAGCGGCACCTCAACAAAGTGCTTCCTATAATCGCCGAAATGGAGCATTTGAAAGAGCGGGTAAAGCTGAATGGACATTTTAAGAATTTGTCGGGGCTGGATCTGGAAATTTGAGGGAGCACAATATTGACCACTAAGGCACTAAGGGCACTAAGTTTCATTAAGAGAAAACGCTGTGCATTTTTTTATCACGAAGAAAAAGAAAAGTTGAAATCAAAAACGGACGTTTTCTCTTTAAAAAGTCTCGGTGCGTAAATAAATTCTTAGTGAAGCTTAGCGTCCTTAGTGACTTAGTGGTGAAAAAGATGCGAAGCATCCCTCAATTTCCTACTTTTGGCGCACAAAAAACCTAGCTGTGGTAACTACTATTTGTTTTGATTTTGGAAATACACGATTGAAGTATGCTGTTTTCGAAAATGACCAGTTGAAGGAGGTTAAGAATCTTGAAAGAGCGGACAGCGAAGAAATAGCGATGTTGCTGGAAAAACTGCAACCTCAAAAAACAATACTTTCATCTGTAATCAATCACGATGAAGCGATAGAAAAAATTCTTGCAGAAAAAACTTCTTTCCATAAACTCTCGCATCTTACAAAACTAAATTTTACAACGCCTGTTGCAAAGCCTGAAACCATTGGTGCAGACAGGCTCGCGCTGGTAGCCGCAGCGGTTAATCTTTTTCCGGGCAAACACAATCTTGTCATTGCCCTTGGCACGTGCATTACATACAACTACGTGAACAAATATCACGAGTTCATTGGTGGAAGCATTTCCCCGGGCATGGATATGCGTTTTAAAAGCCTGCAAACTTTTACTGCAAAACTTCCATTGGTAAAAGAAAATTGGAACTTTCCATTGATAGGATATGATACTACCACAAATATTTTGAGTGGCGTGCAGCTGGGCATGGCCAAAGAAATAGATGGCATTGCAGAAGCTTATGCCGAAAAATACACTAATTTCAATGTAGTGCTTACAGGAGGTAATGCACAATACTTCGTTCCTCATTTGAAAACGCAACTGACCGCCGATCCTGACCTGTTGTTTAAAGGGTTGTACGCCCTGAGTGAAGCGAATTCGTGATAGCGTGAATCACATGATTGTCGCTTCCATTCACGGTTCATGTTTCATGATTTAACCTATCACCATTAATTTTGTCCCATGTCAGAACATGCGTCCTCGTTTATTGCCAAAAGTACTATCAAAGCTGCCGATCTTGATCACAGAAGAAAGATCAATTTTAATATTGGGAAGTATAATTCCGTTGTGCCCGTTGGCAAACAACAGTTTTCTGATGTAAACACTGCGAGAGAGCGGGCCAAAAACGTGAAGTGGCGTGCTATTGAGACACTCGATCAGCAACTGGAAGAATTTGAGGCAAACCTCACCAAACGCGGTGGCAAAGTAATTTGGGCAGAAAACACACAACAGGCGCTTGACGAGATTTACCAGATATGTGTTGCCAAAAATTGCAAGACAATTGTGAAAAGCAAAAGCATGGTAACGGAAGAAATCAAGCTGAATGAATTTCTTCACGAAAAAAATATTGAAAGTGTAGAGACTGATCTTGGTGAATATATACAACAACTGGATGGCGAAACACCTTACCACATTGTAACTCCGGCGATGCACAAAAGCAAGGAGGACGTTGCCAAACTCTTTGCGGAAAAACTCGGCACCGATCCTAAACTTACTCCGGAGGAGCTTACGCTTGTTGCAAGGGCAAAACTTCGCGAAAAATATGTGCAGGCAGAAATAGGTGTTACGGGCGCAAATTTCATCATCAGCGATATCGGCGGCATTGCCATCACTGAAAATGAAGGAAACGGAAGATTAAGCTGTGGATGGCCGAAAACACATATTGTAATTGTGGGGATAGAAAAAGTTATTCCTTCGATGGCAGACCTTGGTCTTTTCTGGCCGCTACTGGCCACTTTTGGGACGGGCCAAAAAGTTACTTCTTACAATACCATCGTTTCAGGTCCGCGCCAGGAAGGCGAAACGGATGGCCCTGAAGAAATGTATGTGATCTTGCTTGACAATGGCCGCACCAATTTGCTGGCCAATCCTAAAACACGCGAAAGCCTTTACTGCATTCGTTGCGGCGCCTGCCTCAACGCGTGTCCTGTTTATAAAAATATTGGCGGCCACAGCTACGAAACCACTTACAGCGGGCCGATCGGTTCTGTGATTACTCCGCATTTAAAAGAAATGAACGAGTGGAAACATTTGAGCTATGCATCTTCTCTTTGCGGTAACTGTACGGAAGTCTGTGCCGTTAAAATCAATCTCCACGAATTGCTGCTTGAAAACAGGTATGAGTCCGTTGAAGAAGGTGATGCTTCATGGGGCGAAAGAGTAGCCTGGAAAATGTGGAAGCAAGCCAGCCTTCACCGCAGCATGATGAACATGGGCAATAAAAAAATGAAAAACTGGATGGTGAATAAAGTCTTCAAAGGCTGGACGACAGAGCGCGCAGATTTGGACTTTTCCTCAAAAACTTTTAACGAGCTTTGGAAGCAAAATAAGGCAATTTGAAAATTTGAAAATATGGGAATTTGAAAATTCTGACGGTGCAGTGTTACAAAAAAGAAATTTGGCTTCACAACTCTAATCAATTCAATTGAAACAATTGGAAGGCCAATGGCTAATGAGCAAAGCCACACAGAATGAATTCTCAAATTTTCAAATTTTCAAATTTTCAAATTCCGACTACCGTCGGTCGATGAACCGCACCATCTTCCTCCCGCCTTCCACAAACTGCATGCGCTGAATCTCCTGTGCAGAGGCATATTTGATGGATGGAATAACGCGGAGTTTGGCTTGCAAGAGTGACCGTATCTTTCTATCGTTTTCTTCTGAATAATTGGTTGGTAAAATGTGGATCAGCAGTTCATCCATACCAATGGCGTTGGTAGAAACTTCTGTTACGTAATCTTTTATTTCATCGATAGAGGCAAGAATATCGAACAATACCGGCGGATACAAAGTGGTTCCCTTAAACTTGATCATTTGTTTTTTACGACCAATAACCGGCGATAAACGTAAGGTGTTCCTTCCGCAGGAACAACGTGCTTTTTCATAGCGACAAATATCTCCTGTTTTGTAGCGGATCAACGGCATCGCTTCTACACCTAGAGTGGTAACGGTCACCTCTCCCGACTCTCCATCTGCAACTGGCTGATTGTTTTCATCCAGCAATTCTATGATTACCAGTTCAGGATTGTGGTGGCCACCCTTGCCTGCTTTGCATTCCGTGAATGCTGTTTGCATCTCTGTGCTGGCATAAGTAGAGTATAGTTGAATGTTCCAGTTGTCTGTAATCTTTCTGCCTAACGTATTTAACGAGAAATCACCATTGCGTAAATTCTCGCCAATGCAAATCGCTTTTTTTACCGACGACTTGTTTACATCGATGCCATTTTCATTTGCAAACTCAATCAACCTTACAATGAACGAAGGAACGGCAACTAATGCAGTTGGCTGTAAGCGCTGAATGATGTCCCACTGCATTGCAGGCACACCGGGACCGACACGTATCATGCCTGCATTCATTTTGCGAATGCCGCTGTAGTAAGCCATGCCCGCCATGAACTGCCTGTCGAGTGTAAGCATTAATTGGTAAACATCGCTTTCTGAACCATCGGCGCACAAAAAAGAAGCATATTCATTGTAAGCCAATCTCTCCAAATCATTGTCTGTAAGTGCGATCGTTACAGGCTTTCCAAGTGTTCCCGAAGTTGCGGTATACTCAACGATTTTTGATTTGTCAACACAAAGAAAATCCCAATTGCGTTGTTGCACATCTTCCTTTTCCGTTACAGGAAGCAGCTGCAATTTTTCAAGTGCATCTATCCTTTCTACATCTATATTGTGCCTGGCAAATAATTCCTTGTAAAAAACCGAATGTTGGTTGACATAAGCCAATATTTCCTGCAATTTTTCCAACTGCATTTTATCGATGGACTCGTTTGATGCGAAAGCTGTTTCTGTTGAGTACATAATTATTCAATAATTACTACCGCAGATGCCACACTTTTCAAATGCGACATGGATACCGATATGCGGTTAAAGTTTTTGTTCTCTAAAAAAGTTTTTGTGTTACCGAGCAATTGAATGGTTGGCTTACCCAGTTCATCATTTACCACTTCTATTTCATTGAAAGCAACATTGCCAAACCAGCCAGTGCCAATAGCTTTTAGAAAAGCTTCTTTTGCAGCAAATCTAGCCGCGTAATGTTCAAACTTATGCGCCTTACTTTCACAATACACAATCTCTCCCTGCGAGAACACCAGTTCCCGAAAACCGCTCTCCTTACTGATCTTTTCAGTAACACGGTCTACTTCTATTATGTCGATACCTACGCCGTGGATCATGGTTTTGCTTTTTATGCTTTGCGCACACAGATGACACTGATTAAACTGATTTTTTCAAAAAAACAATCTTCTTATCAAGCACACAGTAGCAAGATTGCGATGATTTTCAACATACAAAAAAATCAGTGAAAATCAGTCCAATCTGCGTCATCTGCGTGCCAATTCCTCGTCGCACTTCGCAATCTGCCTGCGTATATGTTCTTCTTCCTGTTTTGTTGCAATCACTTTGGTTAATGCGACTGTGTATTCTTCTTTTGCTTTTGCAAAGTTTTTTTGTTTGAACAAGTAATCTCCGGCAATTACATAAGTGTGATAATATTCGGGATTGCTTGTAATAAGGCTGTCAATGTTAATACTTTCTTTATCTGCAACGCGTTGCTTATAACTTCTGTACAACACAAAATCTTTGAACGCACTTGTCGATATAAAACTGTCTGCAGGCACGGTTAATGCGCTATCAACTATTTCATGGTTTTCTTTCATGCCATGCATGGCAAATACTTTGTTCAAATCATAACACACAAACTGACCCAACTGCCATGGCGAAGTAGAAACCCATACCAATCTTTTCTGCGGTTCGAAAACAATGGAGTGATGCGCTATCAGCTGATTGATCGCCTTCTCATTTCCCATTCCAATATTCGCGCCGTGCAAACCTTTCTGATCACGCAGAATATTGATGGTCTTTTGAACTGTGTTCGGGCCGTTATTTTGCATCAGCTCTGTCAATCTTTCATAGCGGTAAACAGATGCGCTTTTTTCCATCTGCTCCTTGTTTTCTTTCGTTTGCCCCAACAAATCACTTTGAAAATGATTGGCACAAAGAATGTAATTTTTCTTTGGATCATACATTGCCAATTGCTCGGGAGTCTTTTCAATGATCACTGCTTTATTATCGACAGCAGAGCCAACAAGGAAGGCTTCCGATACAAACATTTTTCTCTTCGATGCAATGGCATAAGCTTCCTCGATGTTTTTTGCATACTGCAAAATTTCTCTTGCCACCAGGGAAACGGGTGTTGCAGAGCCTGAGGGTATCGCTGTTTTGTCTGCATTGATGGTTACGGTAAGCCCCTGGTCATTCATGCCGGAAACCGCACCAATAAAGCCGCCCCAGGTCACCGTCATGAACTTATGGCCCTGAGATGGATTTGTAAATGAAACGATCTTGTCTTCTGCAAATTGATCGCCCATGTAAAAATCAAAGTTTCTTCCAATGATCATGGTGCTATCAGCAGACGCATCACCCCACGTGCCAAACGATGTACAACCCACAAGAGCCATGCTTTGCAACGCGTGCCCTATATCATGCGCCGCGTGATAATTCAAAATGCGCTGATAGTTCGTGCCTATATAATCATACTCCGTTGATGCCGCCAGCGACTCACCATAAATTTCTTCTTTGTATTCTTCCGTTACATTCTTTGCGAGATCACGGTTAAACCAACCTATGAAGTATTTGAGAAAATGCAAATAAAAAGTAGACGGAATCATTTTCCTTATCTGGCCCACAAAAACATCTTCTTGTCTTTGTATTAATTCCTTTGACAGCTTACCATTGACCACTCCGCGCTCAAAGGGTTCTCCTTCCACATACATTTCATACAAACCACTTTTGCTCCTACGAAACCAGCTGTTGCCGATGTAATACAAACCATCTTTCTCCGTCCTCTGTAGTGCCTCAACATTTGCATCACTTATTTTAGGGTTCGGTTCTTTGGCTACAATCACGAGATAGGTAAATCCTGCGAGTAACATAATAACTAACACCAGTAGGGTGTAAGCGAGTATCTTGAATATCTTCTTTATTATCTTCATCTGAAATCAAAAGTAAAAATTCAAAAGTCAAAATCTCAGGACCATGTTGCATCAAAATTTTTGACTTTTGAATTTTGATTTTTTATTTATTTGCATCAACTTTTTCTGATCCTTTCCAACACCTCATGCATGTTTACCAGCGACGAACAAGATGCCAGCGCACTAATTGTAACGCCTAGTATTCCATGCATGGAAATATTTTGACCAGTAAAAAACAAGTTGGGCAATTTTGTTTTGGGTGAAATAAATGTTTTTAGCGGCTCTTTGTAATCCCTCACAATGCCATACAGAGCGCCATCGTCCCCACCAATATAATCCCTGTATGTAAGCGGTGTTGACGTGTAATACGTTTGAATGCAATCTCTTAGGCCCGGAATCTTTTTATCCGCTTCATCTATTAGTTTTTCTGCTTTTTCTTTCTTGAATGCCTCGTATTCCGCACCGCGATCATCTTCCCTGGAAACAGTATTGAATGTGCCTTCCCATTTTTTTACGTCATCATACTTCATGTAAGTGAATAGTGTGAGCCCCTCAACATAGTCGCGATTTTTTGATGAGGCTGACGCAAAGATACCATAGTTTTTAGGCCACTCATCTTCTGTGTATTGCCAGCTATCCCATACCGCACCCTCTTTATTAAAGTAGATATTGTGCTTAAAAGATTTGAAGGAGTTCTTCTTACAAACAATATTTACAATGAAGCAGGAAATAGTATTTTCTAACGAACCAATTCTGCTTCTGTATGCATGTCTTATCAAGTCGGTTTTCAACATCCTCAAAGTATTGTAAGGATGAATGTTTGATATGAAATTCTTTGCGAAAAGTTTTTCACCGTTGTCCAACACTACATGATCTGCAACGCCATCTTTTTCAACTATCTCCGTTACGTTGCAATTCCTTTTTATGTCGCCGCCATTTTCGCGGATGACCTGTACAAGATATTTGCCAATCTGCGAGCCACCATCAACAAACTTCCATGAGCCTTCGATATAGCTGTTCAGCACGAGCGCATGAACATAGAAAGGTGATTTATCCGGAAGTCCCGCGTACAAAACGTTATTGCCCGCAAGCACTTCCTGCAATCGCGTGTTGTCCGTTATCGACTCAATAAACTCCTTGGTTCCAATCTGCATCACCTCGCCTTTCTCAAAATTCTCATCAAAACTCAGATTGTACAAAGGAAATTTCCTGCACACCTCTTGCATCTTATCACAATACTTACGAATCGCCACTTCTTCCTCCGGAAAAAATTTCAGCAGTTGCTGTACAAAATTCTCATAGCCCTGCGCCATAGGATACCTGTTATCGTCGTTTTCAAAAACGATGTAATCAAATGCATCCTCATCAAGTTTTTCCAACTTCAGCTTGTCCATTATCCCGAGGTACTTAAATATCTGGTAAAGGTTTTGACCCTTACCCAAGCCGCCCACATAATGCACGCCGGAATCGAAAATTACACGGTCGCGGACAAATGTTTGCAAACAACCGCCAAACTGTTTATTCTTCTCAAGTACGCACACATTAAAACCCTCCTTGCTCAGCAACGCGCCGCAAGTAAGTCCACCCATTCCACTTCCTATGATGATAACGTCGTACATTCTTATTTTAATTTTGACAGCAAGACACGAATTAAGTCAAAAGTGAAAATTCAAAATTCAAAACTCGCTGCCAGTGCCGGGGTCAAATAGCTTTTTTGTCGCTTGGTTTTTAAAAAATTACAGATAGACACACCAAAGTCTTTTGACTTTTTCCTTTTGACTTCGCATTAGTTTGTATCTGCATTACGCAAAACAAACACCACATTCGATGTCAGCTTTGTATTATCAAGTTCTTCGCAACTCATGCCATTTGCTGCTGCAATTGCGTGAATTGTTTTGCCCGATAAAAATGAGAGCCCGTTGCCGGATGTTTTATTAAAGCCAATCAATTTTGTAGAAAACAATTCAGTCAACTTCGTTCCCTTGTGTCTTTCTTTCAAATCTTTATTTCCGTCTCTTATTATGATGATGCCATTTTCATTCAAATGATGAATGCATCTTTCGATAATTGTCCTCTGTTCATCTGGTTGCAGGTAGTGCAACATATCGCTTAAAATGATCGCATCATAGTTTTCAAACTCAAATTTCAAAACATCTGTGAATACAAAATTGATGTTTTCATTTTTGCTGAAACAATGATTGGCTGTTTCTATTTTCTCCTCATCATAATCAATTCCGGTTATCACACGATCCTTGCTTACGAAATGCAGCATATACGACATAAAGCCATAGCCGCAACCGGCATCCAGCACTTTTCCTGACTTCGGCACCAGGTTGTTGAACAACACGTAATTGTTCTCCATTTTCGTCTTGATACGCATGTACCATTCCAGCACCGGCCCTTTGTAAATATAGTTGTTAATAAGCTGTTTTCTGAAATATGCCGGGGTTTCTGTTTGCTGACGCAAGTCCTCATATTCCTTTTTGAAATAGCTGCTTATTTTCTTTGTACGGGTCGTATAATTATCCCCCCAGCTTCTATCATCGGGAGCAATGCGGGGCAAATATTTCAGCGTCACTGTTCCATCTTTCAAAAAGATATCATTACGGCTCAGCGTATAGCCTGTTCCATGCATAAGGATTGGCAAAACATCGAGCTGCAATTTCTCCGCAAGGAAGAACGCACCCTTGTGAAAGCGTTTTAAATTGCCGTCAACGGAACGGGTTCCTTCAGGGAATATCACGATGGAGTAACCATTTTTGATTGTTTCCTCCAACTGCTCAACACTCACTTCCGCGCCTTCAGAAATCGGATGATAACCGGCCATTCGAATGGCAGCACCAAAGAATTTTGAATGATAAACCCTCTTGTTGGTTGCCAGGATAATGCGGGGATTCAACATCATCATGGGCAGTATATCCAGTGATGACTGGTGGTTGGTGATAACAACGCAAGGTTTGTTAAAATCTTCTTTACGCGGATTGATGATCTTCTTTCTCACGTTGCCCATAATATACATAATCGACCACGAAAAGCGACGGATCACATGATGGTACATAACCTTCGAACGCTTCTTCCCAAAGATATTCAGCTTCATTAAAACAAATCCAATAGTAGTGAGAAGCAGGCAACCGAAAATAAAATACACAAACGCAAAACCTGTTTTGAAAATACCAGACGCTGTCCATGGGAACAACCCTTGAGATGTTCTCCTCTTGATGAGCAGATTAAACAGATAAGGTATCAATATCTGCGAAATAACCACCACACATAAAATACCTATGATAGCGATTAACGCGATTGATCTTAAAGCCGGATGTTTTGCAAAGATCAACACACCTAAACCAACAATGGTCGTAATGGCAGACAGGAATATGGATGACTTATAAGAGGCCAGCACTTTTTTGCCGGTCTTGTATTCCTGCAGCAAACCATCCATTATAAAGATGCTGTAATCATCGCCCAAACCAAAGATGAGCGTGGAAATAATAATGTTGATAATGTTGAAGTGAATGCCGAAAAGCCCCATTATACCGAGTATCCAAACCCATGTTATCACCATAGGAATGAACGTGATCAGCGCTAATTCTATGCGACCGTAAGTAATGAGCAACATGGTGAAAACCAGTATAGACGACATCCAGGCGATGCTGTTGAAATCAAGTCGTACGTTTTCAACAAGCTTGCTGGTGAGGTATTGCTTGTCAATGGCAATTATGTCCTTTTTGTTGTCGAATGCTTTGTAGATGGCTTTCTTGTGCTCATTATCTGTTTTCACAAGATTCACCACCATTGTTTTTTCAGGCAATTCAATCACATAGTCTGAAAGAAAATTCTTGCGTACTTCATTCAATTCTTTTTCATCCGCCGGAACAAAAGTTCTATTCAACACGTTGTTATTAAAATTATCAAACGCAGTGGATTTGTATCCCAACGAAGCACCTTCTTGTTGCAGTGTTGCCAACAACTGCTGCTTTCTGCCAGCCGTCCAGTAAGCGTTCCATTTTGCTATTCGTTGCTTTTGCAAGGCATCAGAAATGATTACCGAAGAAACGCCAGCGTACCTGCTGATGACACCTTCATGTTTCAAATTGTCCAGCTCCTTAACCGCCTCTTCATTTTTTGATAATGCTTCATCCAGATTTTTTCCAGTGGACACGACATACACAGATTGCAGGGCATGTGCATTGATCGCATTTAATTGCGCTTCAGCCTTCTGCAATTTTTCCTGCATGTAATTCATGTGGCTCATGTCCGTTTCAAACTTCACATAGCGGCTGGTGTATAAGAATCCTGCGGTAAGAATAACGATCAGCAGAATAAACTTCCTGCCAAATTTGAAATTGTAAGAAGCAATCTTATCGAGCCATGTTGGCGCTTCATGGTGATGCGCCTTGTCTTCTTTTCTGCTTGCAATTAAATGAGGCAAAAATATAAGCGAGCAAAGCGCCGCGCCGATCAAACTGAAGGCAGCAAACAATCCAAGATCTTTTAGCAATTCTGATTTTACAAATTGCAGGATGAAGAAGTCGCCAATAGTAGTCACGCTACCAACCGTCATCGGCAATGCCAGATCCTTGATCACTTCCCGGATATTATCTGCATGTCGATAATGATTGAAAACATGCATGGAATAATTGATCGCAACTCCCAACACCACAGAACCTGTACCTAAAGCGATTACTGAAATTCTTCCTCTCAAAAAATAAAAACACATCAGTGCAAACAATGCTCCAAACGCAACGGGCAACATCATTAAGAACGGTGCACGTTTCTTCCTGAAATACCATGCAATAAACACCACCAGGAAAACAACGGTGATACCTTGTGTAAATAAATTGTCTTTACGTATTTGCTGTGCATTGCCCACGGATACAGCCGTTGCACCGAAATAGGAAGAACCAACTGTTTTAAATTCTGCAGAAAGCGAATCGGTTATTTTATCCAACCCCTTCAACAATAAAGCATTCTTGCCTGTGTTGCTTGGCGGGTTTGATGGCGTGATAAAAAACAACAAATGCTTTTTATCTTTCGTCATGATGTAACTATCGTACAGCTCAAAAGTATCGTCGTACTGCAGCTGTTGCAATTTCTTTAATCCCAAAAAAGAAATGCCTGAAGGGTCAGCGGCAATCACTTTCTTCAAAGCAAATCCTGCGGGAGACGAGAGTAACTTTATATTCTGTTCAAGATTCTTTTTTACAGCATCCTTCGTGACCAGTGTATCAAGGGATTCGTAGTCCTTGTCAGTAAGATAAACCGGCAGGTGATTCAGAATGTTGTCAAACATCTGCATTACCAGTTCATCATTTACTTTGTCGTCTATCTTTTTTACGTAAGGTTGCAGGTCAGCATTTACCCTTTCTATGAATTGTTCTGTATAAGCGACGAGACTATCTGGCTGTGCTTCTTTGGTAGTATCTGCCAGCGAAACAGTTATCACCAGCCTGTCCATGAAGCGCGAGTTTTGAAAAACCTCGTTGAGTTTTTGGGTTTTCTCGTCTTTAGGTAAAATCGCGGTGATGTCTTCTTCAAATTTTACTTTAAATGCAAACCATGCCATAAAAGCAAAGCAGGCGATCAGCAATGCAAACAGGACCGCTCTGCGTTTTTCAAAAAATTTATATATGGCTAAGAAAAAAGTTTCCATAGATATTAAGTCAAAAGGAAAAAGTTAAAAGTCAAAAAGGCTGCTTACATGCAGCATGCTTTTAATTTTCAACATGCCGTATTTAGTTAGCGAACTTCCTTTTTTTGAATTTTTATTTTTAAATTTTTAATTTTAAACAAGGCATAAGACAGCACTCCAAAAAACACTCCGGCAACTACTGCCAGCGTTATACTTCCAACAATATATTGCTTCAGGCTTTGCTGTATTGTAAGCAATGAAATGCTTTTTGTAAATGAAATCTCGACTGCATTTTTTCCCATCCACAGTGCGCCTGTTTTTATACTTGTAAAAATGATCAGCGGAATCATTGGCGGAATACTGATGTTCGCAGCAACAATTACCAGTGGTTTATTCAACTTAAAAAGTATCGCAAGAAAAATGGCAACTGCCAGTTGAAAACCCCAAATAGGAACAATGCCCATGAATACACCAAAGGCTATTGACATTGCTTTCACTTCATCACTTTCTCCGGGCACTAAAAAGTAATCGTTCCAAACCTGCTTTCTTTTTTGCGAATCAAATATCCCTTTTACAAAATCGCGTGGCTTGATGTAGAGAAAAGTAATCAGTACTAGAATGGTATTCAAAACACTTATACGAAAGAAATCCTTAAACGGCCTGAAGTGAGAAACGCGTTCTTCCTTAGGCGCATAATACACGGAAACCGGCACCCAGTCTATCTTTACGCCTTTCCATGCCGCACGAACCAATACCTCAATTTCAAACTCATACTTCCGTGTGAAGAAAAGCATTTTACCCAAAGGTTTCAATGGGTACAAGCGGTAACCCGATTGCGTGTCCGGCGCCTTGATGCCCGTTTCCACCCTAAACCAAAAGCTCGAGAACCGGTTGCCAAAGCTGCTTTTGCCCGGCACACTTTCCTGGTCCATATTGCGTGCACCAATCAAAAGCGCATCTGGTTCGGTTTCTATTCTTTCCAGGAAAACAGGAAGATCTTTTGCAAAATGCTGCCCGTCGGAATCAATTGTCACAGCATACCTGTAGCCGTTCTCTGTTGCATATTTCAAACCTTGTCTCAGCGCCCAGCCCTTGCCTTTATTCGGGAAATAGCTGATCACTTTTATTTGCGGAAATGATTGAAGTATACTTTTGGTATCGTCCGTAGAGCCATCATCAACCACGATGACGTGGTCAGTGTATTCGAGTACATTGGAAATAACCTGCCCCAAAGTTTGGGCATTATTGTATGTAGGAATCAGAACACATGCGCCGAGAATATCTGCCTGCTTTTTAAACAATGCTTTGATTGTAATCGGGTTAGGGTCATTCGGTTGTAACTGGCTTTCTATCTCGTTTTGCTTCACAACAATTTTAATGTTTGCGTAACCGCAAATGTAAGCGAAAGGGTTGATAGTCCGTCATTTCAACAGCGCAGTTCATGAACGAATTTATACACTTCAGGCAATGTTTTTCAGGCAGTTATCTCGATCGATTCCGCGGGAACCTGAGAAATCATTGTTTGTACCGTTTTTCGGCCTTTTACTTCTGCAAATAGTTCGTCATAATCCTTGCGCAACGTGCCCATTATTCTGTCCCAGAAAAGAAAGTACAAGCCATAATTACCTTTAAAATATTGGTGATGCTGATTATGGCTCACCGAAGTATTGATCCATTTGCCAGCGCGGCTCTTGCTGAAACTTTTTGGATACAATTCAAACCCCAAATGCCCATACACATTGTAAATGATGGACATGAAAAAGAACAGAAAAAAATGCAACCTGTGCATGGGGAGCGTAAACAAAAATATCGGGAAAATGCCTGCTTCCACAACAGCTTCCAGCGGATGGAACGCATATGCGGCCCAAGGTGAGGGATTGGCGGACCGATGATGTACGAGGTGAAATAACTTGAACACTTTTTTGTGATGCATGGCCCTGTGCATCCAATAAAAGTAGGTATCGTGCATAATAAACATCACCGGGAAAATGGCGAAGAAATAGAACCAGCCATGATCGTCGATGTTTCTGTAAAGTGTGGTGTAAGGTGTAAGCGGGCTTTTTAACAACAACACACTAACGCCGCCAAAGATGCAGATGGTGATAACAGAAAATAAGATTTCTCTCCAGTAGTCGTTGTTTTTAGGAAACTTCAACTGAATCTTTTTGTAACTCATCCTCCTTCTGAAAAGCAAATAAAAAATTATGAAACCGATCCCCGCCACCTGGAAATAGCGAAAACCAACATGGTATAAATGAGTAAAATAGTCTGTCCAATGCATGTAATTGGATTTGTATATAAAATTAACGACCGGACGCATAAAAAAGAACGCAGATTTTCATGATTGTCATGATTTGTTGTGATTTTTTTTACGGGCAAGGCTTTAGGTGCTGCACCGGGGCCTGACAGGTTTCGAAATCCTGTCAGGTCTTGTAAGCCGCAACCTGTAGATCGACGTCATGACTGTGCAACAAATAAAACGATTACAACAAACCCGTCCTCCAGCCCGGCATTTCCCATAAAAAATCATCAAAATCATGACAATCATGAAAATCTGCGTCCTCTCTTCCCGATTTCGTAACAATCAGTAACTTTTTCACCTGTAAATTTGCAGGCTTATAGGTATAGCATTGCAAAAGAGAAACGTTAATATAGCCCTGGTTGGTAATCCGAATAGTGGGAAAACCTCACTCTTTAATACATTGACAGGGCTGAATCAAAAGGTTGGAAACTTTCCTGGTGTTACGGTTGACAAGAAATCCGGGAGCTGTGAAATTGCCCCGGGTACGGTGGCCAACATCATTGACCTGCCTGGCACCTATAGCCTTTACCCCAAACGGGCAGACGAATGGGTTACCTATAAAGTCTTACTTGAGCAAGATGAAGAAGTTAAACCTGACATGCTCATTCTCCTGGCAGATGCGAGCAATCTTAAAAGAAATCTCCTTTTTGTTTCACAAATCATTGATCTTAAGTTCCCTGTGGTTGTAGCGTTGAGCATGCTCGACCTTGCACAGAAAAAAGGCATTAGTGTGGATGTAGAGGGGCTTGAGAGAGAGTTGGGTGTTCCGATTATTCCTGTGAACCCTCGGAAAAACAAAGGAATTCCCCAGCTCAAAAAAGTGCTGTTTCAAACCGCACAACAATTATACAAAGCACCTGCAAGGGACTTTATTCCCAATAGAGAACTGGCCGCAGATGCAATTGAAAATATACAGGTCCACTTTCCTTCGCTAAGTGATTATCAATCTATTCACTACCTGATCAATCACGAAAACTTTGCGCTGGACAATGACAAACAGGAACTGGTAGAAAGCATCGAGGCGAAACATAAATTCAATCCCACTAAAACACAGGCGGATGAAATTATGCAGCGCTACCACCGCATTAAACAAATAATGACGGTAAATGTCTCTGAGCCTGATCCTTTGCAAAAAACCTTGTTCACCGAAAAGCTGGACAAAATTTTACTGCACAGGCGATGGGGTTATTTGATCTTACTGAGTGTATTATTCCTGCTGTTCCAAAGCGTTTTTTGGCTGGCACAGTTCCCGATGGACGCGATAGAGTGGAGCTTTGGCGAACTGGGAGGCTGGTTCAGCAAAATACTTCCCGCGGCATGGTGGAGCGATCTTTTCATCAACGGAATTGTGGCGGGACTAAGTGGGATTTTAGTTTTCGTTCCGCAGATCATGATCCTATTTGGTTTGATTACAATTTTAGAAGATACCGGCTATATGGCTCGCATCAGCTTCCTAACAGATAAGCTCATGCGAAAAGTGGGATTGAACGGAAAAAGTGTGATGCCTATGATCAGTGGGTTTGCATGTGCCGTTCCCGCCATCATGAGCGCAAGGAACATTGAAAATAAAAAAGAGCGCTTGCTTACGATTCTTATCACGCCACTGATGAGCTGTAGTGCAAGACTTCCCGTATTTACTATCCTGATCGCGCTGGTTATTCCTGCGAAAAAGATCTGGGGCATTATCAGTGTGCAGGGCTTGGTAATGATGGGACTTTACTTACTGGGTGTTGTAATGGCACTCATTGTGAGTTATGTTGCCAAATGGTTCATCAAAATCCAGGAGAAAAGTTTCTTCATACTTGAGTTACCTGTTTACCGTGCGCCACGTTGGAAAAACGTGATCGTTACAATGGTAAACAAAGCTAAAATATTTGTGACAGATGCCGGTAAAGTGATCATGGTGATCAGCCTTATACTCTGGGCGCTGAGTTCTTACGGACCATCTCAGCGTATGCACAATGTGGAGCAGAAGTATACAGAAATGAAGCAGGCAAATCCTTCTGACGCGCCAATTCTTGAGAAGCAAAGGAAGACTGCCTTACTTGAAAATTCCTATGCGGGCATCTTAGGTAAAAAATTAGAACCCGTTATTACTCCGCTGGGATATGATTGGAAAATAGGTATCGCTTTGATTACATCGTTTGCCGCACGCGAAGTTTTTGTGGGTACGATGGCAACCTTGTACAGTGTAGGCGATGAAGATGATGGATTATTGCTTCGCCAAAAAATGGCCGCTGCGCGAAAAGCGGATGGCTCGCCGGTATACACTGTTGCAGCCGGTGTATCGCTCATGATCTTCTATTTACTGGCCATGCAATGTATGAGTACGCTCGCCGTCGTAAGGCGCGAAACGCGTAGCTGGAAGTGGCCGGTCATACAACTGGTTTATATGACTGGGTTGGCATACGTGGTTAGCTGGTTGGCGTACGAACTGCTGAAGTAAAATGCATTAGCACACGGATGACACGGATTGGACTGATTTACACAGATTTTTTTTAAAGTACATAGACTCATATTAATTTCAAACCGCATAAAGAGAGAAGGTTGAACGATTTGTTCAACCTTCTCTCTTTATTTTAACTGTTAATCAACTGTCAAGTAAGTTCAGAAAATTTCAGTGCAAATCAGTCAAATCTGCGTCATCTGTGTGCCATCATTTCACAGCTCGCAGCATTTCTCTCTTGTATGGAGGGCCGGGAATTTTGGAAACGGTAAAACCCGCTGCTATCAATGCTCTTCGCACATCGCCCTTGGAGCAGTACGTTACTAGCACACCATTTTCGTTCATGGCGTCAAATAATTTCTTGAAGACATCTACCGTCCATAATTCGGGCTGTGCATTGGGAGCAAATGCATCGTAGTAAACGAGGTCATACTTTTCTTTCGGCTGTAACTCTAATAACGACGTTTGTATTTTATGTAAAGAAAAAAAAGGCGAAAGCTGTACATCTTCATTCCATGCCGCAGTATGCATGGTTGTAAAAGCCGCGGCAAGATCAGGGCGTTGCAATGTCTCGCAATAATTCAATGAATCAACAATTTCTTTTTCCAGGGGGAACTGCTCAATTGATGAATAGTGAATGTTGAGATTGTTTTTTGCGGCTTCGCTGTAAGTCAGCAACGCATTCAAACCCGTACCAAATCCCATTTCAAAAATACGAAGATGGTTTGCACCTTGCTGCTGCAACCAATAGTTCAATCCAGCCTCAATAAACACATGCAAAGATTCATTGATCGCGCCATGCCTTGAATGATAAGTAATATCAAGTGCAGGAATGGCGACGGTGTGCGAGCCGTCAGTAGTGAGTTGGATGGTTCTTTGAGGAGAGAGCATAAACTGAATAACTGAATGACTGAATAACTGAGTGGCCGATAATTATAGTGCGAAATCGAATCTAACACTCAGTTATTCAGTCATTCAGTTATTCAGTTATTATTAAGAGAATAAGTATTCCACATCTGCTTTCGTCAAATTCTTCACAAAGCCTTCATCATCGGAGATGAGGTCCTTCGCGAGCGAACGCTTGCGGTCCTGCAGTTGTAAAATTTTATCTTCAATGGTATCCTTACAAATCATGCGATAAGCGAAAATGCTTTTCGTTTGCCCGATACGGTGTGTACGGTCAATCGCCTGTTGTTCAACGGCGGGGTTCCACCATGGATCAACAATGTACACGTAGTCGGCAGCTGTTAAGTTCAAACCGACACCACCGGCTTTCAGTGAAATCAGGAACACGCGACACTCATCATTCTTTTGGAAATTCTGAATGGCTCTTTCTCTTTCTATGGCAGATGTACTACCATCGAAGTATTCAAACTTAACACCTTGTTCTTTTAATTTCTCACGTATCAAACCAAGCATGCCAAGGAATTGCGAGAACACCAATGCTTTGTGATCGCTGATGTTTTCTGTGATCTCTCTTGTCAGCTCATCAAGCTTGATGGAGACATTCGGGAATTTTTCTTCTTCATTCAAAATTGCCGGTGAATCACAAATCTGGCGCAACTTCATCAAACCCTGCAAGATGGTAAGTTGCGATTTCTGAATACCCTGCGACTCGATGGTTCCCAAAATCTTATCACGGAAGTCATTTCTGTAAGCATCGTAAATACTGCGTTGCTCTTCTTCCATTTCGCAGAACAAAATCGTTTCCACTTTTTCCGGAAGGTCTTTCGCTACCTGCTCTTTCGTTCTTCTTAAGATGAATGGGAAAAGCAATTTGCGCAAGTGATCTTTTCTATCGGCTTCGCCAAACTTATCAATCGGAATGGCGAATTCCTGGCGGAAAAATTCCATACTTCCGAGCATACCCGGATTCAGGAAGTTCATTTGTGCAAATATGTCAAATGTATTGTTCTGCAAAGGCGTACCACTCATGCACAAGCGGTGCTTAGCCTTCAATATGCAAGCTGCTTTTGTTACTTTACTAGCAGGGTTTTTAATTGCCTGCGATTCATCCAGCACAACGTAGTCGAAGTTGATTTCAGCGAGCATTTTGATATCGCTTCTCAATGTGCCATATGTCGTAATGATCACATTGCTTTTCTTCAACGTTTCTTTATCACGTGTTCTGTCGCCGCCGTGATGGATATAACTGGTGAGCGATGGCGTAAATTTCCTGATCTCGTTTTCCCAGTTGAACATCAGCGTTGTAGGGCAAACAACAAGGGCAATCAGCGGCCCATGCTCGTCGTTAAAATGCTGCAGGTAAGACAATGCCTGGATGGTTTTACCAAGACCCATGTCATCTGCCAAAATACCGCCCCAATTCACCTCTGTTAAGTAGTTCAACCATTGGAAACCGAATGCCTGGTACGGTCGTAATATCTTCTGCAGATGCGCAGGAGGCTCTACTTCGTTTATGCTCTTGAAGCCACGCAAGCGTTCATATTTCTCTTCAAGTTGTACGAATAATTCTTCCTCGTTTCTTTCTGCATACAACTCGTCGATAACACCGGCGTGATATTTTGAGAGCTTTAATTCGTTTTGTTTTCCCTCACCCACACGGAAAAGCAATGAATATTTTTTGATCCATTCTTCCGGCAAAATACCCAGCGTTCCATCGTTCAGCTGAACAAATTGTTGTTTGTTTGCCAACGCTTTCTTCACTTCAGAAATGGTTACTTTCTGATCGCCGAAAACGATGTCCACCTTCGCATCGAACCAATCGGTATTGCTGCTGATGTAAATTTTCGTTTGCGGTTTCGCTGTATTAAAGCGGAAGTTTTTCAACGCATCAAATCCATACACCGGCACTTTCATATCACGCATGGCATCCACAAAAAGGAAGAACCAGTTGTTGCGCAATACATCTGCACCTTTTAATACAAGGTTGTGCGTGCCTTCTGGTTTTATAAAGTTGGAATGAAGTGCTTCAATTTTACTGATGAACTGTTGCTCTGTTGGCTTATCACGATGAACGATCAATACACGTTCACCATCCGGAACAATTAATTCGTCTTTATCGCCAGCTTTTACTTCAAAACCTTTGTAGGAAAATACAGGTTGGAAAACAAGGTAATCGCCTTTTTCCACCAGCATTACTCTTTTCTCAGGTTCACCGTCTTTTATAGCTGTAACTAAAGTATTTTCAAACTCTACGTGATAATTCTTCGTCAGCGGAATAATCATCGTGCGCAGCTTTTCCGGCCATTCACTTTTAGGAATGGTAATGCTTCCTTTTTTGAAGAAAGGTTCGATCCTGCTGATGTCTTCCACGTCTCTCCACAGGTATAAATTTTCCTGGTAGAAGAAAAGAATATTTCCCGAAAGCTGATTGTCCGCAAGACTCATCTCTTGTCCGCTAAGGTTTACCCAACAACTTACTTCATACTGGTTCTTTTTATTTGTCGCAACCTTGAAGTAAGGAACAATTGGCTCTGCAACGATGCCGATTGTTTTAAGATTGTCTGTACGGAAAGCTTTATGACTATTGAGATAAAATGTAAACGGATTACCGGAAATTTCTCCGAAAAGTTTCCTGAGTTTTGGGTGAAGATATTCCACCATCAGGCTCTTTGTTTCTTCAGGTAGTTCGTCAGTTTCGTGATGAACAATGTTTTCCCAAATACCACTAAAAGGAGAGTTTCTGTTGAGGTATTTTGTGATCTCGGATTCCTGCATTTTGCGAAGCGCAGGAACGAGTAGTTTATCATCGTCGCTTAGGACATCTACGTTGATAAACTTAGAGAGATCAAGCTTTTCTATTTTCCCCAAAAATGCCTGGCGCTCTTCATTTGCTTCGCCCTGCACGGCTTCTACTAAAAAGCCGGGATATGAATCGTGGTTGAAATTAAATACAACACCAATCCTTTGAGAAGCAGTCAATACAGTTACTTCTTCCTCTGTCTCCTGCTCTGCGACTACTTCAACGGGTTTCGGCTTAACCGTAGTTGTTAATGGATTAATGCGCTTAATGCTTATATCCAGCACACGAAGGAAGGGTTTTCCTTCTTTATAGCTAAACTCAAATTTGCCTTTAAGATCATCACTGAGTGAATAACCGTAGGCTTCGAGTAATTTGTTTTTTTCCTTGTCCCAATTGCGAATGGTATCAAAATAGTACGGGCCGTGAGCATTGAGTAATTGCAGGAAAACAATCACTTTGGGCAGAGATAAAGGATGCGCTTCATCTACATAGTCACTGCTGGTATCGAAGTTGCGTTCTTCGTTTTTGCGGATCACAACATTGTACACCTTGCCATCAAGGTCAACTTTTGCTTTTACCAGTTCATCTTTTGCCTGTTCAATGGAAGCTTTATTGGTACGCAAATATTGTTCAGCATCTGTAAGCGTTTGCGGTGAACAAAGCAAACGGATCGTTTTAAGATCGATCGTTTTCATTTTCACCACCGTGTGTCGCTGGTCATACACCACCTCTTCCATTTTCAGCATGTTCCTGTCCAGCAGTTCCTGCAACTGAATTAAAGCAGCAGCTTCGTGGCGGCAAATATCACCAAGATTGTAAGGACAGGTACAGCGAAGAGAAAGTGTTTTGGGGTCCTTGAATTTCTGGATATGCACTTTGTAATAAGTGCTGTAGCTGTCATCCTTAACCCTAAAAACTACAGAACCCAGCAACTCATCATACTCTATCAGCTCCACATATCCGATAGCATGAATCTTCTTACCCCTCCTGATCACTTCATCAGTACCATTGGTATAAACGTATTTAATAAGATGCGGTAGCGCCATAGTAACTATTAAAATCGGCAAGGAGTGTTCATAGCCGGAAATTTAGTTTCTGCACACTCTCAGTACCGAAAAGGTTAATCTGCAAAAGTAAAGCAAAGTATTGCAGATTTCAATATGTTTCAGGGACGTTTTGAAAATTAATTTATTATGACCAGCATATAAAAAAACAGTCAGGACTGCTGAATCCTGACTGCTCATTACTAAATGTAATTGATTAAAAGTATGCTGTATCGTGTGTAAAGATCTGCTTATCTAAGTTTGCGATTTTGCACTGGAACCGGAACTAATACGGGTCTTCTCTTCAAAAGCCAATTTAGTATCAGTGAAAGTTTCGATTGTAATTGCTTCATGATGTCTGATTTATTGTATTTACGATGCAAATTTCCGATCTATTTGTTTAAGAGTCAATATCCAAATGGCTTGATTAACACATAACATTGTTAATAAAAATCATATGTTAAACTTTTACAGGCAATCAGTAAGCTAATGCGCTCACAATGTGATCTTATTGTTAACTACAACGTGAATATCTCGCATTAATTGTAATTAACGAAAATTAGTTTTAAAACGAACTGTTAATGTTAATTTCAACAATTTGAAAATTTGACGATTTGAAAATTTGAAAATTCATTCTGTCGGACTGCGTAAAAAATGGTTATCTCACAAGCTGTTCGTGCAGTTTTCAGGACTTTACCTCAAAAACCTAATTTTCAAATTTTCAAATTACCACATTTTCAAATTGATGTCTTTAACTTTGGTCTTCAATTCACCAAACAATGCAGTTATCCGAACTATATGCGAAAGCGCTGAATTTTGAGTTTTTAAGCGTGGAAGAAGGCGTATTTCTGTTTGAAAACGCACCGTTGACAGACTTAATGCACATTGCGAATACTTTGAGGGAAAAGCAAGTGCCTCATGGCAAAGTTACCTGGATCATTGATCGCAACATGAACACAACAAATGTGTGTGTGGCGAACTGTAAATTCTGTAACTTCTACCGCATACCGGGTCATGCGGATGCTTACATCACAGACATTGAAACATACAAGCGTAAAATAGACGAAACTTTTAAATACGGCGGTGAGCAATTGCTTTTGCAAGGTGGTCACCACCCGGAACTAGGTTTGGAATATTATGTTGCTCTCTTCAAACAATTGAAACAACTGTATCCAAATCTTAAACTGCACACACTCGGACCACCGGAAGTGGCGCACATTTGTAAAGTTTCTAAAGTTAGCCACCGTGAAGCGCTGATCGCTTTGAAAGAGGCCGGTATGGATTCAATGCCAGGGCCGGGCGCAGAGATACTTGTTGACCGCGTTCGACGTCTAATTTCCAAAGGAAAATGTGGTGCACAGGAATGGCTCGACATTATGCACGAAGCGCATAAAATAGGATTGACAACTACTGCAACAATGATGTTTGGCCACGTGGAAACACTGACTGAACGTTTTGAACACCTGGCGAAGATCCGCGAAGTACAGGCCCGCAAACCCGCAGATGCAAAAGGTTTCATCGCTTTCATTCCTTGGACATTCCAGGATGTGGACACGCTGTTGACCCGCATTCGTGGCGTGCACAATCTTACTACTCCTGAAGAGTATATCCGCATGATCGCACTTAGCCGTATCATGTTGCCTAACGTTAAAAACATTCAGGCAAGCTGGCTGACAGTAGGTAAAGAAGTAGCGCAAATTTGTTTACAGGCTGGCGCTAATGACTGGGGAAGTATTATGATTGAAGAAAATGTTGTGAGTGCTGCTGGTGCTCCTCATCGCTTCACGAGCAAGAGCATTCAGGCTGCCATTCGCGAAGCTGGCTTCGAACCACAATTGCGCAACCAGCAATATGAGTTCAGACAGACACCGCAGGTGATGGAAGAACAAGTGATCAATTATTAATCAATTAGGAATTAGCAATTAAGAATTAAGAATTCTTTTTGTGCTGAGAACCTGAGAAAATATGTACGGTGTACGAGGTACGATGTACGAAAGTCATTAGGAGGTTATACTCTGATGTATTTCGGACATCGTACTTTTTGTTTCTAAGGTTCTGCATTCTCTCTTAGTGAAACTTAGTGCGCTTAGTGCCTTAGTGGTAAATATTTGCGGCTCAAACAATCTCTAATTCCTAACTCCTAATTCCTAACTCCTAATTCCTACTATCCCCACCTTCTTACTCTCCTCTTATACTCCACATACTCCTCTCCGAAATCTCTTTTTAATCGCGGCTCCTCGAAGTAAATAACAAAGAGTGTAAAAGCAGAAAAAACAACCCCGGAATACATCAACAAACGAAACGATGCGAAGAAGATCGCCTCGCCAATCAATATCAGCATTACTCCCACATACATCGGGTTTCTCGTGTATTTGTACAAACCCCTTATCACTAACTTTTTCGTGGGATCTGCGGGAGATAAAGTGCCTTTACCGTCAATTGCGAAAAGGGTGATGCAATGAAGCGTTATAAATAATCCAACTGCAAAAATGAGTATGCCTAAAAAATGAAACCATGCAAACGGCAATGAAAGTATCACGCTTATTTTGTCACGAACAACAAAGTATGGAACAAGCCCAGCAACAACTCCAGGCTGCAGAATGGTGAAGAATAAATTGCGAAGGAACAAAGAAGTCATACTCTAAAATTAACACGAAGCAACGACCTCCACAAGGCTTGTAGCGATGCTCTTCAAGGCTTGCAGCCTTGAAGGTATATTTTGTTCCTCCGGCAACAATAACATCGCCGGAGGCGATAGAATATAACTCCGAAGCTATAAGCTTCGGAGAGCGACATAAAAAAAGCCGGACCCTTTAAGTCCGGCTTCGCGATTAAAACATTGGAGGCCCCCCTCCGTCACCTGGCGGCGGTCCGGCAGCTCCCGGAGGAGGTCCCATACGCATCATAGGTGGTCTTTGTTCGTTGTATTGATTTTCAGGAATAGTCGTTCCTTTTGTTTTAAAGTTGCGCAATGTGTAAGTGAACGTTAGCATGAAGTAACGTTGCAACACATTTGTTTTCACGTCCTGGTAATAGGAAGGATCAACTGTTCGCGTGATGCTTTGATTTTGCTTCAAGATGTCATACACACTCAGTCGCAAATCACCGCGATTGTCTTTCAGGAATTTTTTACCCACTGCCATGTTCCATAGGAAATAGTTGGGGTTACCAGATATGCCGTTGTAGTAGGTGTGAGTGACGTCTGTATTGTAAACGAAATTTTTACCAAAGATCCAGTTGAAACGTAGGCTTGTGGCCTGACTAAAGTAGTTGTTGTTTGCATAGGATTGGGCAGTGTTTTTAGTTATGTTATAACTTGAATTCGATGAAATTGTAAAGTCCACCTTTTCACTAATATTACTAGCCAATACTATACCAACAGAATAGTTCTGTGTTTTCGCGGTATTCTCCTGTGAGTTTACCAACCCCGGAGCATTTGTATAACCTGCAGTTGCATTCAGGTTAAGATTTGATTTCAGGAAGCCAACAGGAAAACCAAACGTGACGAACGCCCTTGAATTCCAGTATCCATTGATGTTTACAGGATATATGAATTGAGAACCCTTATGCAGTGTATCGCCTGTAAGCAAAACAGAATCTTTAACAGCAGTGATGGTATTGTTCGTAATGTAATTATCACTGAACGATCCGTTGATGAAAGCGAACATCGATGTTCCTTTTTGTGTGTTCGATTTGTTATAGCGAATGTTCAACGTTTGCTGATAAGTCTGTTTCAGATTTGGATTACCTGTTGATAATTGCAAAGGATTCGTTTTATCCAGCACATCCTGCAATTGAGCAATAGAAGGATTGTTTGTGTTGGTGCGGTAGTTGATCCTAAAATTCTCGTGTTGTGATATCCTGTATTGAAACAATGCCATTGGCAAAATGCTGTTGAAGCCTTTTTGCAAAGTGAATGGCTTTGGAAAAAACTGATCGTTGTTCAGGTCTGCCCATTGGAAGGCACCGCGGACCATCAGGTTGATTTTCTGTTTTTGATAATTATACCCTAGCCCTGCCTGCTGCGTGATGTAATCGCTTTTGAATTTGTTTGTTTGCGTAGTATCCAATTGAGAATATTCTTTCTGATTGGCATTATACAGAAACGTTTCTTTATCCGATTTACTTTGCTGGTCTGTCCACTGATAACTTGCCATTAACTGGCTATTCTTGCTAAGTGGCTCAGTGTAAGTTCCATTCACCGCCATCGTCCAGCCGTTTGCATTGGATTTCGATATCTGGTTGGTTAATGTCGTATCAGTTGGAGCGCCGAAAGAATCGTAATAATCTGTTTCTGCCAATAATTTTCCATTGCCGTCATTCTTCGTAAATCCGTTGTTGATGTTTAAAGAAAATGTTCTTCCTTTTTTTCTAAAGCTGTGACGAAACAGAATGTTGTTGCTAAAATTATAACCGTTCAAATCAGAGTTTGCAATATTGGTGGATCTGTTTATTGGCAATCCGTCAGGAACGGTGCTTGTATTTCCATTAGTAATAGAACTTCCATCGTTTATCTGGTAGCTCAGGCGCGGACGAATTTGCAATGAGTTAAACGAGTCTATCTTGTATTCAAACAAAAAGTTGAAGCGGTGATTCACGTTCATGGTTTTGCTTGCCAGGTCTTCTAGGTAGTGCGTTCTGCCGCTGTCTTTCAAAAGGTTTGTCCTGTCTGTATTTTGAACAAGCTCATTATCGCTTCTATTGAAGAAATAACTTCCACTAACGTTTATTTTTTTTCCCCAGTTATCTGTGTAGTTGATACCAAATGCATTTGTTTTTGATATACCACTTTGCTGTCCCACCTGGAAGTTGCCTATATTGTTATTGCTTCCTCCTGCGCCTCTGCCGCCACCACGGCCACCGCCAAACCCGCCACCACCACGGCCACTACCACCCGTTACACCCAACAGATCCTCTGTACTGAAGTTCTGTTGATTGATATTATTTGATTGACCAATGATAGAGATACGACTGTCGCCGTTAAAAATATTTATGTTACCACCTGCCGTGTAGTGATTGTCAGTTCCATAACCACCAAACACTTTACCAAACTGCCCAGCACGGCGATTTGATTTTGTAACAATGTTCAATGTCTTGTACTGGTTCCCATCATCGAAGCCCGTAAACTGGGCCTGGTCGCTCTTTTGATCATACACTTGTATTTTGTCAATGATCTCTGCCGGAAGATTTCTCAATGCAGAAGTCGCATCATCACCAAAGAAAGGCTTACCATCCACCAATACTTTTTGCACGTTTTCTCCCTGTGCCTGCACTTGCCCGTTTTGCACGGTGATGGTTGGCATTTTTTGAATAAGGTCTTCCGCAGTCGCATCCGGATTTACCTTGAACGCTTTCGAGTTAAATTCTGTTGTATCATTCTTTTGCTGTGATGGCGGGGTCTTCGCGGTTACAACAACTTCTGATAATGCTTTAGCTTCACGCAATACAGTGATATCGCCAAAGTCGATATCAGCATTTGTTACTTCAATATTTTTTTGAAAGTTCTTGTAGTTGATGCGGGATATTTTCAGAATGTATTTTCCTGGCTCTACATTTTGAATTAAAAATGCTCCTTTGTTGTCGGTAACAGCGCCGCGTTTTACTGCAGTGCCCTGAGTGAGTTCTACGTTAGCGTTGGGGACAGCTTTCTTAGCAGTATCCTCTACAATTTTCCCTTTCACAGCAAAGCTTTGGGCATTTGTGATAATTGCAGCGAATACAGCGAAAACCAATAATAAAAGTCGTTTCATAATTTCTTGTCTTAAGAACTGAATAACTGAGTAACTGAATAACTGAATGGCTTATATTGGAAAAGGCATTTATAATTCAACCACTCAGTTATTCAGTTACTCAGTTATTCAATTACTTGTCTCACAGTTTAGACGATATTATTCACTAAAACTTTCGTGCCGTGCATAAAAAAAGAGGTGCCAATTTTATTGACACCTCCTATAAAGAACCCGTCCAAGTTTTTACTGTTGGGGATTGCCGCCGCCCTGGCCACCGCCACGCTGGCGCATCTGCTGCATTTGTTCCTGCACCAGATCCTGGTATTTCTTAAACTGGTCTGCAGACAAAACCGTTTTCACCTTGTCATCTCTTTCTGCGCCCATTTTTTGAAACACTTCTCTTGAAGGTCTTTCTCCTCCTGCGTTACGCAAAGAGTCTTGCTTTGCAAAATACTCTGTAAAGATTTTGTCCACCTGGCTCTGCTGATCGTTTTTTAAATCCAACTTGCTGAACACGTTGTCGTTCCAGCGTTTCAGTCTTTGTTCTGTTGTAGGAGGCGTGCGTTGTCCTCCACCATTTTGTGCAACTGCGGCACCAGCTATTAATACTGTAAACACCAATGCCAGTGAAAGGATTTTACATTTCATAGTTTTCTTGTTAAGTTTTAAAAATGAAAAAACGTGTAAAGGATTTTTGTAAAGGGCATTATACGGCCATCTTAAAGATGGTTCTTTATGAAAAACATTTATTGATTATTGTTTTCTTGGACCTCGCTGCATGTTGTTAATGCGGCTGATAATAGTGTCTAATTTAAGCTGCTGCTCAGGCGTACAAATAGTGCGCACTCTTTTGAAATGATAAAAACTTTCTGTCTCAAGCGTGCCTAACTCGGCACCAATCTTTTGTGTGTAATAGTTTACTAAAGCAGAATCATTGTTCGCATTAGAGTTGAAATACAAAGAATCTTTCAACACTTTTATTCGTGAAAATATCGCTTGTTGTTTATCTGAATATATTTTGTGTAACGAATCGTGTTGTATTTTTTGTTGTGGATTTAATCCAAGTTCCTTCTCAAAAAAATCCCTTCCTTTTTTAGGAGGCCCGGGCTTCTTTTTATCTCCTATGTAAAGATAGGCCAGGGTGGCAGCGTTGATAAGCAATAAAACAATAACCAACCATTTCAAGAAAACAGGTTTTGATAGTGTACTCATCGTTGTGGGACCTTTAGTTGTAGTTATAGTTATTGGAGTTTATTGTGTATTCATTCGCCAATGATGTGATGGATCCATTGTCGTCATTTTGGGTGTCATCCTGCTTGAAATAAAAGAATGCAGCAATGTTCAATCCTGTAAACAAAATCATTGCGAAAGCGAGCTCCCATGAAAGTCTCAAAAACTTCCTTGTCGACAGACTTTTGTTTTGCAACCTGTTCATCACTTTAGAGTACAGAAATGGATTAGCCTCTGCGCTTTGGACGCCATCCAGGCTTTGCATTACTTCCTCTACCTTATGTTGAATATCTTCCTTTTTCATCTGTAGCAATTTAATGTTAAAAAGCTATTTTTCACTAATCATATTTGTATAATATTCTGATAAACTGTCTCTCAGATTTGTCTTTGCCCTGTGCATCAGCGACTCCACAGACGAAAGCGACGTATCCAGAACGGCTGCAATCTGCTGGTAACTCAGCGCTTCCAGTTTATGCAACGTGAACGCGATCCGCTGTTTTTCCGGTAGTTCGTTAATAGCTTTGAAGAGCATTGCGGCATTTTCCCGTTGTTCTAAGACTACTCCCGGATGATGAAAGGTTGCAGGCTCTTCCGCCTCCTTCTTTTCCGGGTCAAGGAATCTGAAAATTACGGCCGATCTTTTCTTTCTGTTCTTTTTCCTGATGAAATCCAGCGCTTTAGATATAGCGATCCGGTAAAGCCACGTGCTTAGTTTAGAATCACCCTTAAAGCTTTGGATGCTTTCGTACGCCTGTATGAATACTTCCTGAGTGATATCCTCAGCATCCATTTCATTCTGTACAAGGCCCAAAACCGTATTATAAAGCTTGTTTTTATAATTATTTACGAGTTCTTCGAATGATCTTTCTTCTTTTTGCTGCAAGCCCTGTATAAGTAGAATTTCCTCCAATCAATGGCCGATTTAATTATTAGACGCTGTAACAAGATAAAACTTGTGCGTGAAATACAAAATAATTTGAAAATTTGAGGATGTGGAAATTTGAAAATGAGGGTGGTAGAAAAGAAACTTTTCAGTGGATTTTAACGGCTGAAGTAAATCAGAACCGCCTGCTTTAGTCCAGCTGTTCTGACGTATTGATAGGTTTTGCCGGCAGATTAATTCCTTTTGTATCGTAGAATGAGTTCATTGTCTTTAAGAATCAAGCTATCCTGCGTGTGTGCAACAATGTGATAACTAGTTGTATCTATGCCCTCGGTGTGGTTACCAATGCTTTTGGTTACCAGCGTCAGTGTATCGGTTTTTAGCCACCATTTAGTGTACAAAAGAGTAGCGCTGTTGATTGATTTTGCCGAACCGTCGGGCAAGAGTTCAAAACCCTGCATTTCCTTTTCCATGCCCGGGATGGGCTGTGTCCAACGCCCAATGATTTGCGGCTTATCCGGCACTACCGAGTCCTTACCAACGGTTGCGGTTTCTGTCTGCTGGCCCGGAGCCTTATTTTCTCCACAAGAATACAGTGCAATTGCCGCTCCGATGACGCAAATAACTTTTTTCATAAATAACAGTTTTATCATTCAAACGTAAATGAAATTATACCAGCTATTCGAACAATAATGTTAAAAAAGGGCATTTCTTCTACCAGGTTGGTGACGCAGCCCGGAACATTGTTGTTTAAATTAAAAATACCTTTGTTCCCAAATTGTAGGGATATGCGAAAATACTTGTTTATACTGGCTGCATTTGGTGCAGCTTGTTCTCCATCGAAACATACACCGTCTACAACTTCTGCTTCAATAGTCATCGACGGTAAATTATGGGCCTCGGTTTACCAACAAAAAGCAGCGGAATACAAGGCGCTTTGTTTTCAGGCTTACAATATTGCTCAACTGAGACTGGACCAGTCTTTACAAGCTGCAGGAAAACCGAAAGCAGTAGTTACGGATATTGACGAAACGTTTTTGGATAACAGTCCTTATGCCGCCAGGCAATCTTTACGCGGCAAGGATTATGAGGCTACAACATGGAGTGAGTGGACATCGCTAGGACAAGCAGATACGCTTGCCGGCGCGTTGGGATTTTTTAAATATGCCGCTTCGCAAAATGTGGAAGTGTTTTACATCACCAATCGTGAGGAAAAGGAAAGAGCAGGCACTTTGAAAAACCTTCAGAAATTTGGTTTCCCCTTTGCGGATAATGCGCACCTGGTAATGCGCCAGCCCGGCAGTTCTTCCAGCAAGGAGTCGAGGAGGCAAACGCTTCTGCAAACGCACGATATTATTCTTTTGCTGGGTGATAATCTTGGCGATTTCAGTGATTTATTTGACAAGAAAAACCAGGAAGAGCGCAGCACGAATACTGCAGTAAGCGCGGGGGAATTTGGGAAACGATTCATTGTCCTGCCTAACCCATCCTACGGCGATTGGGAAGCTGCACTGTACAACTACAATTACAAATTATCTGCCGCGCAAAAAGATTCTGTAGTGAGGGCGAATGTGAAAGGATTTTAGTAGAGACAAGGCACTGCCTTGTCTCTCGAACATAATGAATTTCAATATTTCAAAAGCCAAGGCAGTGCCTTGGCTCTACGGGGATCATCTATTGCTGTATACCGGTATTTTCACATCATGGTAAAACAAAAATGTCCAGCCTTCGTCGTTGCCTTGTTGCCACCATTTTTGTCGAAGTTCCATGCAGAGTTTCCCATTGTAATCGTATTTGGCGATGAACTTGCTTTTCATTTGCTGGAGTTGCGGAGCCACATCTGCCCCAAAGAACACGGTTTCGCCTCCGTCAACAATCCAGAATACCTGGTGATACGGACAATGCGCCCCGGTTACCTGGTATTTGATATAGCTATCGATCACACCATCGCCATCGAGCCACTTAACATTGGATGCCTGTTTTAAACAGTCGAAGTCTTCGGTTAAATAAGAAGGTGCGCCTTTTTCAAATGCATATTCGAATTCCTTCTTTTGAATATAGTAAGTGGCGTTGGGGAAACTTAATTCTCTTGCGTTTCCATTGTCAATCTCACGGCTGATGCCGCCCGCATGATCTTTGTGTAAATGCGACATTAATACTTTGGTAACATCGGACGGATTGATGCCTGCATTTGCAAGGTTTTGATGCAATTGCAGCCTACCGTCTTTTTCAAAACCCAAGCCTGCATCGAGCAACAACACATCTTCTGAAGTAATGACAACGAACGGTTGTACTTCAACAAGTAAACTCCCTACTGCACGCTTTTGCAGATCATCACTTTCCGTATCAAACGGCACAAAAAGCTTTGTTTTATCTATGGAAAAACTCCCCTCTGATAGTGGTATTACTTTCATTAATTAGGAATTAGGAATTAGGAATTAGGAATTGGATGCAATTCGTAATCTCTAATTCGTTTTTCGATTTTCGCGTTTCGCGTTTTTTCAAGGGCGAATGCAATTCGCCCCTACGACCCATTTTCACTTGGGCGAATGCGATTCGCCCCTACCATTTTCAATTTTCAACTTTCAATTTTCAATTATCTCAAAACCATCTGCCTGTCAGCGTCAAGCCGTATAAGAATGAACAATAAAACGGTAAAGGTAAGCAATGATGTTCCGCCATAGCTAATGAATGGCAATGGAATACCAATTACAGGTGCAAGACCAATGGTCATGCATATGTTGATGGCAATGTGGAAGAATATAACGGAGGCCACACCATAAGCATAGGCGCGGCTGAAAACACTTCGTTGTCGTTCGGCAATGGTTACGATCCGCATCAGCAACAAAAAATACAACCCGAGTAATATAAAGCTTCCCAGGAATCCAAAGCCTTCACCAATGGTACAGAAAATAAAATCCGTTCGCTGCTCCGGAACGAAATCATATCTCGTTTGTGTTCCTTTCAACAACCCTTTACCAATTAATCCACCACTACCAATCGCGATTTTACTTTGCCTAACGTTGTAATCTCCGTCGTCTTTTTTCTTTGCACCGTTTGCCTCCAGATCTGCAATATCTGCTGCATTTTTCGGTACGTACTCTTTACCGATCGTATCGTAAATACGTTTTACCTGGTAAGGTTTAAACACATGATCAAACATGAATGGCACAGCAAAACGCTGTACACCTACGCACACCACCCAAATACCAATGATAAGAAACAGCAGTCGTCTTTTGCGTTTGATCTGCCTTCTCATTATATAAATGCATAGCAATGCAATGGCCGTTAAAATGATCGCGAGTGTATTCGGCTCCATGAGTAGCGTTGCCACTACCAGTACCGCAGCCGAGAACCCAATGATCAAAATGCCCGCTGGCAAACCCTCACGGAACATAACAAGGAAGAACGAAAAGTATACAAGCGCCAAACCGGTTTCATGCTGTGCGATGGAAATAAGTCCCGGCACAAGTGCAATGGCTGCCGCAATTAATTGTGACTGCGTTTTCGAAAAATCTGTTTCTACACGCGACAGATATTTTGCCAAGGCGAGGCACACAAATACTTTACACACATCTGCTGGTTGCAACTGAAATGCACCACCAATTTTTATAATAGATTCTGTTCCCTTAATATTTGTGTGAAATGGAAAAACGAGCAATAGCAAGAACATACCCGCAGCATACCATAGATTTGCGGTAGCGGTAAAAAATTTACTATCTGTAAGCAGGATAAATACCGCAAGAATACTTGCGATACCAAAATATAATGTTTGCCTGCTGTAATCTGTTTTAAGAGAAAGGAATCCCTGCAACACATTGTCTCCTTCACGAAAGGTGGCCGCGAAAATACTCATGATGCCAATGCCGGCAAGTATGATATATAACCATACCAGCAACCAATCTACACCTTTTGATATTTCAGGATTATGCTGGTTCATTGCGGCGGTTTAAGGATTTTGGATGATTTGTTTTCTCTGGATCTATCATTGGATTTACTTGTGTTACCGGTAAAGCGTTGTCTTTTTTAGGTTGTGGTTTAGCCGGTGCTTTTTTAATCTCGGGTTCCTGAACCGGCGGCCTGTAGCCTCCTTTTAAATATTTGCGAATAACATTGCTGTCTTTCGTCAGGGAGAAGCGATAATATGCTCGGGCAGAATCCAATTTATACTGCTCTCTTGGCAACCAGGATGGCAAAAGGTTGGTGTTGGAAATGCGATCCACCTCCGCTAATCTGTCCGCTCGCAAACTATCGGTAAGGTATTTTTCAACCACCAGATAAGCCATCGGACCTGCCCATGTGGCCCCAAATCCGCCGTTCTCTACAATTACAGCCACTGCAATTTTTGGATTGTCTCTCGGTGCAAAACAAACAAATACAGAGTGGTCTTTCAGTTTTGTTCTCTTCCCGTCCAGTACTTTATAGTTTTCTGCTGTACCCGTTTTTGCGCAAATGTCAATGCCGGGTATTTTAGGAATGCGTGCGGCGGTACCAACAATGGTTACATCGTTCATTCCTCCGATTACGGTGTTGTATGCGCTATCAGAGATGTGAGTCAACACTTCGTGCTGCTTGCGATATATATTCAGCACCGTATCTTCCTGCGACTCGCCATCATAGGTCTTCACAAAATGTGGTGTGTAGTAATATCCTTTATTCGCAACGATACAAATTGCATTCGCGATCTGTAGCGGTGTCGTAAGCATTTTATCCTGGCCGATGCCGATAGTTACCATTGTACATGAGTTCCACGAACCTCTGTATTCTTTATCATATTGTGTTGTGTCTGGAATATTGCCTCCGTCTTCGCTCGGCAAATCCACGCCAGTTCTGTGGCCATAACCAAACGCATTTGCATAAGACTTCCATTTGGTCAATCCGACGCGAGAGCTTCTGTATTCAGGATTGTCCACGATCAATCTGAAAGCATTTGAGAAAAATGAGTTGCAGGAGTGCGCAATCGCCAATCTTAAATTAGCAGCGTGCCCTGGCCATTTTTCGGTACATTTTACTGGTCTGTTGCAACCATAGTAGGCACCGGAGCAAGCGATGCCACTTCTTGGAGTGATCACACCTTCGTCGAGACCTATAAGCGCTTCAAGTGGTTTGTAGGTGGAGCCGGGAGGATATTGACCCTTGATCGCTCTGTTGAACAAAGGATTACTCGCATCCAGAGACAGCTTACCGTAGTTGGCCCTTTTTTCAGGACCGGTCAATAAGTTTGGATCAAAGTCAGGGCCAGACACCATTGAGATGATGCCGCCGGTTTTGGGTTCAATTGCAACAATAGCACCGATCTTATTTTTCATCAGCTTTTCTGCAAGCTGTTGCACTTCTACATCTATATACGTGCGCAAATTTTTTCCAGCAATTGCTGCTGTATCATAAATACCATTTTCATACCTGCCCACCAGCCTGTTCTTGTTGTCTTTGATCATGTATTGTACCCCGCGTCTTCCCATAAGAGTCCCTTCATAATACTGTTCGAGACCACTTCTGCCCACGTAGTCACCAAGCCTGTAAAACCCATTGGAGCGTTTGATGATAGAAGAATCCGCTTCACCAATGTAGCCGAGCACCTGGGCTCCCGTATTGAAGGGATAAACCCTCACGGGCCGTTCCACCAAATCGAAACCCGGAAACTTCCACATGTTCTCATCAAGTTTCGCATACATATCCGCCGGCAAAAGATCCCTGAATACAGATGGTCGATAGCGACCATTTTTAAACTTGGCTTCTGCCATTCGCCGGTTAAACTCTGTGGTATCTATTTGCAACAGTGCGCAAAGCAGCGACGTATCTACGTTCTTTACCTGGTTGGGCGTAACCACCAGGTCAAACATGATTGTATTGTTGAGGATGGCTTTTCCTTTTCGATCGTAAATAATTCCACGGCTTGGATATACCACTTTTGCGAAGACGGCATTGTTAAATGCGAGTTGTTTGTACTTGCCTGAAAACAGTTGCAAGTTCATCAACTGAGCAATGATGATGATAAATATACCTAAGAAAATTAAGCGGATTATTGTACTTCTGGACTGGTTAAACACGGACATATAACAAAGGTAAATGAAGGTTAGGTCTGTTATGAACTTAGTGCAGTTATTATTTTTAACCCCAGAGCAAATCAAAATTCAAAAGGCAAAAGTCAAAAATCGTGAGCCCCAATTTTGACTTTTTACTTTTAACTTTTGACTTCAGTTTTTCAGTTTTTACGCCGTATTCGTCCTGAACTTTTCCTTTCGGTTAAAAAGCAATTCTGCTATAATGATTAACAACAGGCTCATTGCGGTGGTGGCCAGAATTTTTCCCAGGAAATAAAGGAAGTTTCCAAACTGCAACCATTCCAGCAATACCAGGTAGATATTGTGGATAAGCGTTAAAATAACCACATAAGTTGCATAAGGAGCCCAACCCATACTTACGATGGAAGGGGACGAATAGTTGGTGTCTGCACCTTCCTGGGAAATCAAAATATTAATAAGGAACGGTCTTATGTAAGCGATCAAAACACAGGCTGCTGCGTGAAGACCGGGACATTTCAGGAAGTAATCAAGTGTTAAGCCAAACAAAAATGCTACAAACATCAATGCGGCTCTCGACGTTTTGAAAGGCAACCACAAAACATAAAGAAAGTACACGTACGGCACTATGTATTCATGTAATGGTGGCACCTTGTGCAGTACAAATACCTGAACCAGTATAAACAGGACGAACCTGATGATATTTTTAACCGTTGTACTCATTGATTTTTTTGTGCTGCCTCTTCCAAAGCTTTACGTTCATCCAGCTGTAAATTCTCCACTACATTGACGTATTGGACGCTGGAAAAGTTGGTAGCTGTTTTTAATTTTAATGTATAAAAGTTGCTGCTTGGGTCATTTACAATTTCCGCCACAGTTCCAATCATAATGTTCGGAGGAAAAATGGATGACAAATCACTCGTCAACACTGAGTCGCCTTTCGCTATGGGGGCACTTTTAGGAATGTTCTTCAGGAATATATATTGCGGGTTGCCGCCGTCCCACTCTACGCGACCGCGGTCGCCGCTCTTTTTCAACTTGGCATCTACTTTAAACTGACGGTTCAGTACGCTCATTACTGTGGAGAAGTTGTCACTCACGTTTACCACCCGGCCCACTATCCCCTCTGGTCCTATCACACCCATATCTGCATGAACGCCTTGTTTAGCACCTCTGTGCAGCATGAAATAATTGGTTTGCGTGGTGATAAAACTACCCACTACTTTGGCTTCGTAATATTGATACTTCTGGAATTTAAGCAGGCTGTCTACTCTTATGGAATCTAGGACTACTTTCTTCGTGGTATCGAAGCTTTCATAATTTTCCTTGAGCATCCTGCGCAATTCAAGATTTTCATGAACGAGCGCATCATTGGTTTTCTTCAGCTGGAAATAGTATTCTACGTTGTTGTATTTCTGGCTAACCCTGCCGGTCACTTCGCTGGAAAAACCGTTGAAAACGGCTTCATGGTACTTGTTGAAACGAAAAAGAAAGGACAATGCAATTATCTGTAGCACCAGGAACAGTAAAAAGTTGGAGTACCTCCTAATGAACAGAAAAATATTACGCATATGAGAGGAAGAATATTAGAAATTAGGAACTAGGAATTAGAAATTAGGAGCGAGGAGCTAGCTTACATATTTCTAATTCCTAACTCCTAACTCCTAATTTCTGTAGTTTATCTCATTACAAATGGGTAACGATCATAATGTTTTAAAGCAATACCTGTACCGCGAACCACACTCTTTAATGGATCGTCTGCAATGTGCACAGGCAATTTAATTTTTTGGGCAAGCCTTTTATCAAGACCGCGTAGCAAGGCACCACCGCCTGTTAGGTACAGACCACGGCGATAAATATCCGAAGCCAGCTCAGGAGGCGTAGTTTCAAGTGCTTTCAGAATCGCTTCTTCAATTTTGAAAATGGATTTATCAAGCGCTTCCGCAATTTCCTGGTAGCTTACCATAATTTGTTTTGGGATACCTGTTACAAGGTCACGACCGTTTACAGGCAAATCATCCGGTGGATTTTCAAGATCTTTCATCGCGGCACCGATCTGAATTTTGATCTGCTCCGCAGTACGCTCACCAATCAGCAAGCTATGGTAGCGGCGAAGCGCTTCCATGATGTCGGCTGTGAATTCATCACCGGCGATACGGATACTTTGGTCACAAACGATACCGGCCAAAGCGATTACGGTAATACCTGTTGTACCACCGCCAATATCAATGATCATGTTACCAACGGGTTCTTCCACATCGATACCAATACCGAGTGCAGCAGCCATTGGCTCATGCAGCAAGTAAACTTCTTTTGCGCCCGCTTGTTCCGCGCTGTCGCGCACTGCACGTTTCTCAACCTCTGTAATGCTTGAAGGAATGCAAATCATCATTCTCCAGCTTGGTGAAAAGATTGGTTTCTTTGGATAAACCATCTTGATCATTTCACGAAGCATTAATTCTGCCGCGTTGAAGTCGGCGATTACGCCATCTTTCAGCGGACGAATGGTGCGGATGCTTTCATGCGTTTTTTCGTGCATCATCAGGGCCCTTTTGCCTACCGCGAGAACGTTCTTAGGGTTATTCCTGTCCAGCGCAACAATTGAAGGTTCGTTTACTACCACTTCATCGTTGTGAATGATAAGGGTATTTGCAGTACCCAGATCTATTGCAATTTCTTGTGTAAAAAAATTAAAAAGGCCCATGTTTTAAGAGTCAGAATTTTGAAAAGAATAACGCATGCAAATTTGATGCAAATAATTCGATTGACAAAGCAAAACCGCTTTGCTTCTAATCATTTTTATTTTAAAAGCAAAGCGGTTTGCGATTTTACCATGATTCTTTAGCAAGATAAGAAAAATGAATATATAAGGCTGCAGAACATTTTCAATTTGAAAATTTGAGGACTTGAAAATTTGAAAACGCTTTAGGCGCCTACTTTTGAACCTATTCTTTGCTCCCGTACATTGAAGAGCCTTTTTTGAAAATGAAAAGTTACTCAGAAAGAATTTTCAAATTCCGATATTTTCAAATTTTCAAATTCGCACAATCTTGAAATCTACCTTAAAAATCCAAGTCGCACTTCCATCTCCGCACTTAATTCCGGAAGTTTTCTTCGCTCGATTAAAAAACTGGTGAGCCGCGCAATTTCCTTGAAAATATAATGCTTGTCCAGCGCCGCTTTCAGGTAATCTCTACCGGAACTGCCTCCAGTTCCCAACCTCGTTCCAATGATTCTTTGCACCATGCTCATGTGCCTGTATCGCCAAATGCTTAATTGTTCATCTATTTCAAGCAAACTGTTCAATAGTTGAAAAGGCAACTGCAAAATAGGATACCCGCGATACAGCATAATAAAAAGTGCGGCCCTGTTCGCTTTTGCCGATAACGATCCGTTCTCAGTTTTTAGTGTATCGCTTTGAAGAAAAATATCGTCGAAGTAAGCAAGGTTGCCAAATTCTGCCTCAGATAAACTCCGGCGATAACATTCCCTGTAAGTTGTCCAATATGTATGCGTTCCGTTGTCTCCCCCAACGCCGTCAAAATTTTTCCAGTTTTCCGGTTCATCGAAGAAAGGCATTCTTTCCAGCCAACTGTTGACAAGCTCGAGCAAAGATTTCTCGTGCTCTGCAGCTTTGATAATTTCAACTTGCTGTGGCCTTAATTGTGCGGTATAGTATTCTTGGCCGTGGCGATGCTCAAACTTCAAACCCAGCTTGGCTTCTATCGTTTTGAATTGCCAGCTTTGGAAACCGGATGCAGGTCGCAGCATGTCCCTGAAATCAAGAAAATCCATCGGTGTCATGGTCTCCATGATGTCGATCTGGTGCACCAGGACCTTTAAAATAGTTACGCAGCGGTTGAAACGGTGAACGATGATTTGCAATTCGGGCGAATTGTCGTTCATGGGTTGATGCATGATGGCTATGGCAGAATCAATTTCAAAAAGCACTTGTTTGAACCATAGCTCATATGCCTGGTGGATAATGATGAAGAGCATTTCATCATGTGCGTGCAAACTCAGTTTGTCGCTTTCAAGTTCTTGTGCGTTCAGGATTTTGTCCAGCTCAAGGTAATCGCTGTAATGCACGGCTTTGTTAGTCATGTTTAATTTGTTGTTGTAGAGACAAGGCAATGCCTTGTCTCTTGCGAATTTCGGAATTACCAAGACAAGGCGGTGCCTTGTCTCTACGTACGATTACATAAATTCGTAACCTATATCCTTCCTGAAATACATTCCGTCAAACTCAATATCGGCAAGGGTTTGCTTTGATTTATTGATTGCGTCGCTTACAGAATCCCCGTAAGAAGTAGCGCATAGCACGCGGCCGCCCGCGGTCACTACCTTATCTTTTTGCGCAGCAGTGCCGGCATGGAATACCATGGTGTCGCCGGAAACCGTTTTGCCACCCAACCCTTTTATTTCAATACCTTTTTTGTAATCGCCGGGGTAACCGCCGCTTACAGCCACTACTGTGCAGGCAACGCGGCTGTCATGCTCGATTTTTATACTGTTCAGCATGCCATTTTGCGTAGCAATGAAAAGATCTACCAGGTCATTTTTAAGTCTCGGCATCACCACTTCCGTTTCGGGATCGCCCATGCGGCAGTTGTATTCGATGACCATAGGCTCGTTTCCAACTTTGATCAAACCGAAAAACACGAATCCTTTGTAAGTGATATTGTCTTTGTAAAGCCCGTCAATAGTGGGTTTTATGATGGTGTCAGTTACTTTTTTCATGAAAGTAGCATCCGCAAACGGAACCGGGCTCACCGCGCCCATACCGCCTGTGTTCAAACCGGTGTCGCCTTCGCCAATTCTTTTGTAGTCCTTCGCTTCAGGCAGTAACACATAGTTTTTGCCATCGGTCAGAGCAAACATGCTCAATTCAATGCCGTCCAGGAATGCTTCTACCACAACCTTTTTGCTGGCATCACCAAACTTGCTTTGCTGGATCATTTGCTCAAATTCCGCCAGTGCTTCTTCATGCGACTGACAAATAAGAACGCCCTTTCCTGCGGCCAGGCCATCGGCCTTCAGCACTATCGGCAATGAATGATTCTTAAGATATGTAACGCCAGCCTGGTAATTATGGGCGTCAAATTCAGCATAGGCTGCGGTTGGAATATTGTGTCTCTTCATGAAAGCTTTTGCGTAAGCCTTACTGCCTTCAAGCTTTGCGCCTTCATGAGAAGGGCCAATTACGGATATAGAGGAGCTGTTTGTTTTAAAATAATCGTACACGCCTTTTACCAACGGATCTTCCGGCCCTACCACTATCATTTCCACATTATTACCGTCGCAAAACTTTTTAATGGCATCAAAATCTGTTGCGGAAATGGCCACGTTGGTACCGCATTGTGCCGTACCGGCATTTCCCGGAGCTATAAACAGTTTTGAGCATTTACTGCTTTGAGAAAGTTTCCACGCCAGCGCATGTTCCCTGCCGCCTGAGCCTAAAAGAAGAATGTTCATTGAGTTGAGCTATTATATTTTAAGTAAATATGAGGCTGAAAAACGGAGCAAAAGTAGAAAATATATAAACGAGGCAACTTTATTTTGATAAAATGCTGCCTGATAAAGGTCGCGGTTGATTACATGTTACAATTAATCAGTATTTTGGGCACTTTATCAACCTAAATTAAACTGAGAACAGAAATTTCGCCGTATGGATACAGCAGTAGCAACCGCTAGCCCAGCTAGCAAAACCAGCAAAAAACATCCAAAAGGGCTCTGGGTGTTATTTTCGACGGAAATGTGGGAGCGATTCAACTTTTACGGAATGCGTACTCTCCTCACCCTATTTATCGTGAACTCACTGATGATGAGCAAAGAAACCTCATCATTGATCTACGGGGGCTTTCTGGGATTGTGTTATTTAACTCCGATGCTTGGAGGATTTATTTCCGACAGATTTCTTGGTAACAGATATTGTATCATTCTTGGTGGTACTTTAATGGCAATCGGACAAATGTTCCTGTTTACCAGTGCCAGCGTTTTCGGTGGCAACCTGGAATTCGCAAAAACGTTATTGTACATCGGTTTGGGCGTAATCATCCTTGGTAACGGCTTTTTCAAACCAAATATCTCTTCGATGGTGGGAAGCTTGTATCCTGCACAGGAAAAAAACAAGCTGGACACCGCTTTCACCATTTTCTACATGGGTATTAACGTAGGTGCATTCCTTGGTCAATTCATTTGCCCTGTAGTTGGAGACGTTGTGGACGCTGCCGGCCATCGCGACATTCATGCGTTTAAATGGGGTTTCCTGGCTGCTTCTCTTGCCATGCTGACTGGTACCATTTCTTTCTTCTTCTTGAAAGACAAATATGTAAGAACTCCGGAAGGACGTCCTATCGGCGGTTTGCCAAAACATAACACTGCTGCGGATTTTGCGGAAGGTGAGGCGCAGAACGCGCATTTCACTGGGAAAGCTTTGGGCGGTGCAGTAATTGCCTTTGCGATTCTGGCGCTTCTTTTCAATAAAATTGCCGGACAAAACGTAATCTATTCAATTATCTATGGTAGCGGTATTTCACTGGCAGGATTGATCCTGACTGATAAATCATTGACGAAAGTTGAAAGAGACAGGATCCTTGTTATTTACATCGTTTCCTTCTTTATCATCTTCTTCTGGGCGGCTTTTGAACAAGCGGGTTCATCGCTTACGTTCATTGCGGATAACCAAACAGACAGAAATTTCCTTGGCTGGCAAATGCCTCCATCAATGGTTCAAATCTTCAATGGTATTTTCGTTGTTGCGTTTGCTGTTCCTTTCAGTCTCCTTTGGGATAAACTGAGAGCAAGCGGCAAAGAACCTATTTCTCCTTTCAAACAAGCTATTGGTTTGTTCTTAATTGCACTTAGCTACTTTATTATAGCACACAATGTAAAAGATCTTGGCAACTCAGGGTTGTTGGCTGTAAAATGGCTGATCCTGTTGTATCTGATCCAAACTTTCGGTGAGCTTTGTCTTTCGCCAATTGGTCTTTCTTTGGTGGGCAAACTGGCTCCGAAACGTTTTGCTTCTTTGTTGTTTGGTGTGTTCTTCTTGTCAAATGCATCTGGTTATGCTTTGGCAGGAACATTGGGTTCTATCCTGCCTGCAACCGGTGAGCAGTTTAAAAAAGCAAACGACGCAGGCATCAATCTGCAAGGCATTTTGGATAAAACTGTAACTGCCACTCCTGAACAATTAAAGTTCCTGGAAACAGCAAAAATCAGTGTAACCAATCCTGTTTTCGCAGGTTTTGAAATTCACAACCTATTCCAATTCTTCATGGTATTCGTAGTGCTTTGCGGTGTAGCATCTGCATTGTTATTTGCACTTACTCCAGTGTTGAAAAAGATGATGCACGGTGTGAGATAAATTGTCGAGACATTATATAAAAAAGAGGCGATGCTAATAACATCGCCTCTTTTTTTATAAGCTGAATAACTGAATAATTGAATAACTGAAGTCTTCTCCACGACTAGCCCTTCTAATTCCTAATTCCTAACTCCTAATTCCTAATACTTAATTGTGTTTAAATGGAACGATCATTTCAAACGCTGGAATGTTCACATCAAAAGCTCTTTTATTGCTGAGATTTAGCATGGAGTAGGTGCCGTACATTTTGCCCATTTCGGTGCGGAGATTGCAGCCACTTACATATTGATAGCGTTCGCCGGGATTAAGTGTAGGTTGTACACCAACAACGCCCTCGCCTTCTACCTCACGGTATTGGCCATTGCTGTCGAAAATATGCCAGTGGCGGCGCTGTAACTGAACGGGGAAATTATTGTGGTTTTCAATGCTGATACGATAAGCAAACATAAACTCAGCGGACATTGGGTTTGAGTAGTCCGGCTGATAAAAGGTCTCTACACTTATTTCTATACCTTCTGATATCTTGCTTACCATTACCAGGTTTTTGATAAAAATAATGAAAATAACCTAAGGTTTTAATTTTTTGTTACCGTTTTAAGAGAAAGAACGCCGATCGTCAAGATTATCAAGATTTATCATGATGTTATTTAAATGTCATTATCCACCCTAAAAAAGATAATAATCTGCATTTCTTTCTTAAACTAAAAATTATCTTTGCGTCTCCATTTTTTATTGACATCTGTTGCTCGCCCTGAGAAGATTCTTTTAAACATTAGACTAAAAATTCAATTATGAATATTGCTGTTGCAAAAGGTGATGGTATCGGTCCAGAGATTATGGATGCCGTACTAAAAATTTTCGTTGCCGGAAAGGTTCCCCTTGAGTATGAATTTGTTGACATGGGAAAATGGGTGTTTGACAAAGGATTCAGCAACGGTATGACTCCTGAAGCCAAAGATACCATCGAAAAACTGGGTATTCTTTTTAAGGGTCCGATGGAAACCCCGAAAGGTAAAGGGGTAAAAAGCGTGAACGTTACTGCACGCAAAACATGGAACACTTATGCTAACAAACGTGTGTTTCAAACTTTACATGGCGTGGATACTGTTTTCAGTAAAGCAGGCATTCCCATCGATGTAACAATTGTTCGCGAAAATATTGAAGATACTTATGGTGGTGTGGAGCACATGCTTACACAGGATGTTGCGTTGAGCCGTCGTTTCATTACCCGTCCGGGTAGCTTGCAGGTGATCAAATATGCCTTCGAAATGGCCAACAAGAAGAACGCGAAAAGAATTACCTGCGGCCACAAGTCAAACATTATGAAGATCACTGACGGCTTGTTCCTCGAGTGCTTCTACGAAGTGGCAAAGGAATACCCGCACCTGAAAGCTGATGATGTGATTGTGGATGACCTTTGTATGAAGCTGGTTACCCGCCCTGATCTTTTTGACGTGGTGGTGCTGACCAATCTTCAGGGTGATATCGTTTCTGACCTTTGCGCGGGTCTGGTGGGTGGTTTAGGTTTTGCTCCTTCGGGAAATATCGGCGACCACATTTGTATTTTCGAAGCAGTTCACGGAACGGCTCCTGATATTGCCGGTAAAAACATTGCCAACCCGACGGCTCTGTTGCTGAGCGGTATCGCCATGTTGCGCCACCTCGGATTGATGGAAAATGCCGCAATCATTGAGAATGCGTTGTTGTATACTTTGGAAAGCGGTACTCACACGGGCGATTTTGGCGATAAAAGCACACCTTCTGCAAACACTACGCAGTTTGCGGATGCTATCATTGGAAACTTTGGCAAACAACCTCAGCATCTTGCAAAAGAAATTCTTCCAAACAAGCCGGTTACTCCAACAGTTTTCAACCTGGAAAAAAATCCAATGTTGATCACCGAAGAGACTGCTGCAGAAAAAATAGTAGGTGTTGATATGTTTATCGAAAGCGAAGAACAACCGGAAGTGATCGCACAAAAATGCCTTCGCCATGCGGGTGTGAAATTCAGCCTGGTAAGTATCAGCAACCGTGGTACGCAGGTTTGGCCTACAGGTTCTAAATTCACCAATCTTGTGAACCAATACAACGCACGTTTCGAAAGCCTTGATGGCAATGCGTTAAATCAACAAGACGTTATTGGTTTGTATGTAAGCCTTAGCGGAAACTTTAAGATCTGCTCACTAGAGTTGTTAAATATGTGGGGCGATAAGAAAGCCTATAGTTTAGCGCAGGGGCAATAATCGAATAACTGATTAACTGAATAACTGATTAACTGAAGGTTGATCGGATAATATAATGACTGAATAATTGAGTAACTTTAATGAGGTTAATTTCAATTATTCAGTCATTTTTTTTAACTATTCCTCATGTCAGACGAAATAAGAAAATATAGCAATGGTGATGTAACAATTCTTTGGCAGGCTCATCTCTGCCAACATTCCACCATTTGCTGGAAAGGATTGATACAGGTTTTCAATCCTAAGAACAGACCCTGGATCAATATGGATGGCGCCACTACGGAACGCATTATTGAACAGGTGAAAAAATGCCCAAGCGGCGCGTTGAGCATTGATAAGAATTTGGATTCATCAGATTAGTGGATGACTGGATTTTAATGCCAAAGACAGATCTCATCTTTCAACTATTGTTTATTCTTTCGAAACGGGTATCACAAAACCCAACCATCCTCCAATCCCATAAATCCAAATTGTTGTCGCCGTGGTTCGTGTCCCCACGAACCAACGAACAATCAAGCCGCGCATTTCGGTTCGTGAAGACACGAACCAAGGCGAACGTAGAGACGCATTGAATGCGTCTCCGTAACACCCCGCATGATGTTTCCAAAACGGCGCGAACATGCGCCATATATATTTGCATATTTTGGGTGCCAGAGAGACGCGTTCAACGCGTCTCTACCAACCGCCGCCCAACATTCTGTACAAGCCAATTGACGACATGTACAAATTCTTCCTGAGCTCGTTCTTTTGCAACTCGGCTTCCAATACGCTTTTTTGTGCGGTGATGATTTCAAGATAGGTAGCATAACCAGACACATATAGATCTTGTGCAGACGACACGGCGTCTGTCAACTCCTGCGCTTCCTGTTGCTTTAGGGACAGCATCTTTTTTCCGTTATCGATGTTGTTCAATGTTGTGAGCACTTCACGCGTTGCATTTGTAATTGTCTTATGATAGCTGTAATACACCTCTTTATTTGCTGCGACACTTATAATGTGGTTAGCCTTCAATTGACGCTGATTAAAAACCGGCGTTGTTAAACCTCCCAAAATGCCATACACAAAAGAACCCCCATTGAAGAGCAGACCCGCACCAAAGCTGTTTAATCCAAGGTAAGGATTGATGGTAAGCGACGGCAAGAATGCGGCTCTTGCAGCATCTACATCAGCTTTCGCGGCGATGAGTTGCAATTCTGCTTCGCGGATGTCTGGTCGGCGCAACAACATGGCAGACGGAACGCCTGTTAGCAATTGATCAGGAAACTCTTGCCCTGTAATGATTGTATCGCGTTCGATATGTTTGGGATAGCCGCCCATCAAATAACTGATCTGGTTTTCTACTGCTCCAATTTCCTGCTTGATGGCATACTCATAACTTTTCGTGTTGTATACCTGTGCCTGGAACTGTTTCACAGCAAGCTCTGTAGCACGTCCTCCTTCCTTTTGAATTCTTACTACATCCAAAGCAGATTCCTGTAGTTTGGTATTCCTTTCAATAATCTTCAGTTCATTATCCAGCGCCAGGAGCTCGTAGTATAACGAACTGATTTCTGCAACGAGAAAAGTGCTGAGCATTTGTCTGCCTTTTTCAGATGCGGCAAATCTTGCCAATGCAGCTTTCTTTTTATTCTTCAGTTTGCCCCATAAGTCAATTTCCCAGGTGCTTCTGAATCCGATAAAGTAATCGGGTGTTACAGGTGTCGGAATTTTTTGATCTTTAGAAATGTTGGGCGATAAGTTCGTATCAAAATTTCCCACGCCATTCATTGTGTAGTCGCCATAACGATCTGCGGCAGCGCTTACCACACCGTTTACCGTGGGTTGAAAGGCAGCTCTTGCCATCATTAAATTTGCCCTTGCTACTTCTACTCTTTGCGCTGCAATCAAAATATCCTGGTTGTTTCTCAAAGTGCTGTCAATGATGCGTTGTAAGTATTGATCTTTGAAAAAATCCTTCCATTTTATCGTTGCAATGCTTGTACTATCTGTTGTGTGAAAAAGTGAATCGGCAACCTCTACTTTATCGGGCACGCCTGTGTTGCGCGATGGTGCGCAGGACACTACGAAAATCATAAATCCCAGTGCGGCTATATAAAAATGTATGTTTTTGTTTTTTTTCATTCCCTCTTTATTTTTCCGTTTGCCGAAGCAATCGGCAATGAATTATGTGATTCAGTGTGGATGTTAGTTGTTAGTTGTTAGAAAAGATTGTTCGACTCTCAAGCCTAACAACTAACAACCAACAACTATTAACTCCCCTATGCCTCCAAAAGCTTTTTGCTCTCCCTCAAGTTTCTGCGCGAAACAAATTGACGCTTGCCCATTTTCTTGCGACTGCTCAATTCAGAAAGTTTTGCGAAAATGATGTACAGGCCCGGAATTAGTATTACGCCAAATACAGTCCCCATCAGCATTCCACCAACAGATGCCATACCGATTGACTTGTTGCCCATTGCGCCTGCACCACTTGCTAAACACAATGGAATCAATCCGGCAATGAACGCAAATGATGTCATGAGGATAGGACGTAAACGCGAGACCGCGCCTTCACGTGCTGCGGCCATAATGGTTAATCCCTGCTTGCGACGTTGTATCGCAAACTCAACGATCAGGATGGCATTCTTACCAAGCAAACCGATCAACATGACCAGTGCTACTTGTGCGTAGATGTTGTTTTCAAGCCCGGCCAATTTCAGGAAAAGGAATGCTCCGAAAATACCTGTCGGCAAAGAAAGAATTACAGGCATTGGCAACATGAAGCTTTCGTATTGCGCTGCCAGCAACAGGTATACAAATATCAAACACAGCATAAATACTGCCACCGCCTGGTTGCCTGAAAGTATCTGCTCACGCGTCATACCACTCCATTCGATGCTGTAGCCTTTTGGCAATTTTTCTTTTGCTGTTTTTTCAATGGCGGTGATCGCATCGCCACTACTAAATCCTCTCGCAGCGTCACCGTTGACCATGGCAGAAGTGTACATGTTGTACCGCGTCAGTTGCTCCGGGCCATACACGCGTTCGAGCCTTATGAACGTTGAGTAAGGCACCATTTCGCCACGATCATTTTTTACATAGAGATTCAAAATATCTTCCGGCTTTGTGCGATAGCCTGGACCGGTTTGCACCATCACCTTATACATTTGTCCGAAGCGAATGAAGTTGGTAGCGTAATAACTGCCGAGCAATGTTTGCAACGAGCTCATGGCATTATCCACTGTCACTCCCTTCTTGCCTGCCATGTCGTAATCTACATGTATCAGGTATTGCGGAAAGTTTACGTCAAAGCTTGTAAATGCTGATCCTATTGCTTTTTCCTTTTTCAGAGAAGCGATAAAATCGTTGGTTACTTTGGCAGTGTTGGTTAAACTTCCGCCGCGATTTTTATCAAGCAAACGCAGTTCAAAACCACTTGCATTACCAAAACCGGGAACCGTTGGCGGCGGGAAGAATTCTATGTTCGCATCTTTGATGTTCTTCGTTTTCTTTTCCAATCTTTCAATCAAATCCTGCACAGATTCTTTTCTTTTATCCCAAGGCTTGAGGTTGATCATTGCCATGCCATACGATGCACCGGCTACTTCATTCACCAAGCTATAACCAGAAAGACTACTGATGTTTTCTACCACACTTTCTTTCATCGTGATTTGTTCGATGGCGTCAAGTACTTTCTCTGTCCTCTCAACTGTAGAGCCCGGTGGTGTTGTAATATTCACGTAAATCATTCCCTGGTCTTCCGTAGGAATAAAGCCTGATGGCAAAATTGCATTCACGCCCCATGTTGCCACGCAGAAGCCAATCAACAAAGCCATTGTGATGACTTGTCTTCCCGCGATTCTTGTAACAAGAGATTTATATTTCCTTTCCGTTTTTAAATAGTTCTTGTTGAAGCCATGGAAAAATTTATTCAGCAAATTATTTTTCTTTGGCTTCGTGTCGTGCTTAAGCATCAATGCACAGAGCGCCGGTGTGAGCGTTAGCGCGTTGATGCCTGATATCACAATGGCGATGGCGAGTGTCAAAGAGAACTGCCGGTAAAATACACCAACGGGCCCTGACAAAAACGCAACCGGCACAAACACTGCAGACATCACCAATGTGATGGCAAGGATGGCGCCTGAAATTTCTTTCATTGCCTTGATCGTTGCCGCTAATGGTGTTAAATGTTCTTCGGTCATTTTTACGTGCACCGCTTCGACGACGACAATAGCGTTATCCACCACAATACCAATCGCCAACACAAGGGCAAACAATGTAAGCAGGTTGATAGAGAAGCCAAGCATTTGCATGAATGCCAATGTACCGATAAGCGCTACGGGCACGGCCAGCGCAGGAATAAGCGTTGACCTGAAATCCTGTAAAAAGATGAACACTACAACAAACACCAACAAGAATGCTTCTACCAATGTGCGCAACACTTCGTGAATACTTGCATCCAAAAAGCGCGATACATCGTAGGCATAGTTGAATTCCATGCCCGGAGGAAAACTGGTTTGTTTCAGTTCCTCCATCTTGGATTTGATGTTTGCAATTACATCACTCGCATTAGAACCGGGACGCTGCTTGATCATGATCGATGCAGAAGGCTTGCCGTTTGTCTTCGACACCATGCCATAGCTCAACGTTCCAAACTCAACCTCTGCAATGTCTTTCAGCTTTAGTATTGTTCCATCGTCTTTCGCTTTGATGGCAACTTCTTCGTATTGCTTTGGTTCGAAAAATTTTCCTGTATAGCGTAAAACATATTGGACGTTCTGCGCTTGTTTACCAGAACTCTCCCCCGTCTTACCTGGCGCTGCTTCTATGTTCTGTGCCCTTAGCGCATTCACAATTTCATCTGCAGACACACTGTATGCAAGCATTCTGTCGGGTTTCAGCCATACACGCATGGAGTATTCACGTGCGCCCATGATCTCCGCAAAACCAACGCCATCAATACGTTTCAGTTCCTGCAATACGTTGATGTCGGCGAAGTTGTAAATGAACTCTTCATCGGCGCTTGAATCTTTGCTGATAATGTTGAGGTACAGCAACATACTGTTCACTTCTTTTTCTGTGGTTACACCCGCTTTGATTACTTCTTCCGGCAGCTCGTCAAGCACCGTCGTTACACGGTTTTGCACGTTTACTGCTGCCTGGTCTGGATCTGTTCCTACTTTAAAAAAAACAGTGATCAACGTGATACCATTGTTGCTGGACACGGAAGACATGTACGTCATGCCCGGTACTCCATTGATCGCTCTTTCCAGGGGTGTTGTAACGGCGTTGGTACACACTTCAGCATTTGCCCCTGTATACTTTGCTGTTACCACTACAGAGGGCGGAACGATATCTGGAAACTGGGTAACCGGCAACGTAAACAATGCCAGCACACCCAGCAATACAATCAATAAGGATATGACCAATGATAAGATCGGTCGTTTTATAAAAGTCTCTACCATGAGAAGTTGTTGGTTGTTAGTTGATAGTTGTTAGAACCAAAATGCAGTGTACGGTGTACGGTGTACGGTGTACAAAATGCGTTACAGTGTGACACTCAAAAGAATGTCGTACACCGTACATCGTACTTCGTACATCCAAGAGTCTCTGCATTATTTCGCAATAGCAATTCGTTCTCCGTCTCTGATATTCTGGGCTCCTTCAAAAACAATTCTGTCGCTTGTGTTGAGGCCGGATTGTACTACATAACAATCACCCAATCTGGCAGAGGGCACGAAGTTTTTCATATGTGCCACCTGGTTTTTATCGACTACGAAAACATAGTTTTTGTCTTGTATTTCGAACACTGACTTTTGTGGAACAAGCAGCACATCCGATACATGTTTAGTGATCTGTATCTTGCCGGTAGCACCATGTTTGAGGATCTTTTCAGGATTAGGAAAACTCGCACGAAAGGCAATGGCACCAGTTCCCTGGTCAAACTCACCTTCAGACGCTTTGATCTTTCCGGTGTGCGGATAAACAGAGCCATCTGCTAAAATCAAATTCACATCGCCGTTAAACGCACTGCTGTCTTTTTTGAAAGCCTTTGATTGAACGAGTTGCAGGTATTCGTTTTCAGAAATATTAAAATACACGTGCATGCCGCTGATGTCTGAAACCGTCGTCAGCAACGCACCTTCGCCCACAAGGCTTCCCAGTTTCAGAGGAATTCTGTCGATGATTCCACTGAACGGCGCACGTATTTGAGTGTATGATAATTTGGTGAGCACTTCCTCTTCTACGGATTGTGCCTCACGCACTTTTGCTTCCGCAGCTTTCAGCTTTGCATCTGCCAATTCGTATTCGCTTGCCGATATGATCTTCTTATCGACCAGTAACTTAACTCTCGCTTTTTCAAGCTCTACTGCCTTGGCATCTGCTTTCGCACTGGCCACGGCGGCTCTTGCCTTTTCCAGTCCTATTTGAAACTCTTTCGCGTTCAACTGAAACAGCAACTCGCCCTGTTTTACTTCTTTTCCTTCATCTACAAATATTTTTTCAAGGTAGCCGGATACTTTAGCGCGTATTTCTACATTTTGCCTGGCATTGATGGCGGCCACATAATTGCTTTGCAAAACAGTATCTTTTTGCGTAAGCTCTACTAAAGGAAAAGCGGAAACTTCCTTGCTGTTATCATTAATTTCAGATGCCTTGGTTTGGCACGCTGTTATTGCTACTACGATCACGATTATTGATAAAAGGCTCTTGTACATTGCTATTCGGTTAGAATTCATGAAAATGAAATCCCGCGCATTGTCGCCTGTAATTCCAGCCGCTATCAGTGTTCACGTGGAGAATTTGCAATTGGTAATGCTGGTGTATGACAATACAATACCATTATCCCCATGCAATCTCACTGACAGCAACTATGGAATTTTTCTATGGCAACAATGCGGAAAAAAGAATGGTCACTATAAAATGTAAAATGTGTGAACAGAACGATCCACACGAATAGCATGGTTTAAAACAAGGCGAAGAGATGGAGAAAATTATAGTAGTCGGATAGTATTTTCTTGCCATCAGCTGGTTTGTAAACTTTTTTTGTTTCCTTAACAATTGTAGGCGGAACAACTTTTACAAACGGAATAATGTATTGACAAATTGGTCTGGCAGTCTGCTTTTGCGAGTGTTCAGCGAGATAATTGAAATTTAACTGCCTTACCGGAAAATCATTCTCATCGGCGTGCGCCGGATTGATCATGTCAACTATTTCATTGCAGATAAATGTCTGAAATGAAATGTTGGGTCTGCTGCCTTCGGGGAAACTTGCATTGGTACAAAAGCCGGTAAGAAAGTGATTGGCAGGCATCGTGAAGCTCATCATGCCGAAGCACAACAGCAACAGTGATAACATACCTTTTTTGATTATCTCTCTTAACATAGTTTCCTTAGCGAAAAAAAACAGAAATAAACATGACTTGACGCAAGTTATAAATTTTTCGCCTTTTGAAAATGCTATTGTTGAAAACTACCGTGTGAGAAGGGATTTCAACCGGGAATGAGTGGCGAATGCAAAATGCTAAACGCTAAACGCCAAACGCAAGGTCGCCGCGTTAAGCGTTAAGCCTTAGGCATTAAGCAGAAGCTAATTAGTTTCAGTCGACGCAAGCATATTAAGAAGTATCAGGCCTGCAATGCAGAAAAGTATGAGTGCGGTAAAATGAACCTTTTTATAGAGCTGCTCCTGCTCTTCGTTCTCTTTCATTCTTGCCTGTGAGAAAAGGAAAAAACTTATTACAGAAATGATCCCGCTTGTAATAGTTAAAAATTTCATCAAGGCAAGAAAGAAGTTGAACATGTGCGTTTTAGTTTAAGACCTAACTCCCGCCTTCGCCAAAGCCCGCCCAGATGAATCCGTTCGAACGGGGAGAGCGGGATTTTATTCAAGCAAAAATGATGCGCTTTATATTTTTTTGGCTTTCGTAAACTTGTTTTTCTGCAACCATTGCAGCACTTTATCTCTCTGGTCGCCCTGTATGATGACCAGGCCATCTTTTACTGAGCCGCCTGTTCCGCAGAAATTCTTTAGTTGTTTGCCCAGCGTTTCAAGGTCCTCGTCTTTTCCAACGAAGCCATCCACAAGCGTCACCGCTTTACCGGCACGCTGTTTTGTATCCAGTTTTATTTTCAATAATTGCTTTTCCGGCGCTAATGTTTCTACTACCTCGTTCTCCTCTTCAAAAGAAAAACCGGGATCTGTGGAGTAAACAACGCCGTCCTTATTGTTGGGTTTCTTCTTGCTCATGATGGGTCAAAAATAAAAAAAATCGCGAAACGTGAATCCGGCTCAAGACGCTGTTTTTTAACCACAGAGGCAACGGAGATTTTTTTCACAGAGGTAAGGAGATTTGTGAAACACTCCTTCTTCCCTCGATGCTCTCGGATGCTACACTTTTTTTGGAGCAGCCTCCGTTCTCTCTGTGAAAAAACTCCTTTCCTCCGTGGTTAAAAACATTTACGCCAGCTTTGCCTTCAAACTCAAATCCAAACTTCTTGCCTGGTGTATCAATCCGCCTACACTTACATAATCTACGCCGGTTTCCGCATAACTTGTAATAGTATCTAAATTAATACCGCCGCTGGCTTCAGTTTCGAATTGGCCGTCGATTATTTTCATCGCTTCCACAATTTGCGCGGGGCTAAAATTGTCGAGCATTATTCTGAATACTTTGCCTTTTGCAAAGGTGACAACTCTTTTCACGTCGTCGAGCGTGCGAGTTTCCACTTCAATTTTCAGCTGGGGGAATTTCTCCTGCACATAGTTGTGAGCCTTTTCTATCGCTTTCTCCAAACCGCCGCAATAATCGATGTGATTATCCTTCAGCATGATCATGTCATACAGACCCATTCTGTGATTTACGCCGCCGCCAATTGCCACCGCTTCTTTTTCAAGCACCCTGAAATTGGGCGTTGTTTTGCGGGTATCGAGCACCTTCGTTTTATAACCCTTGAGTTTTTCCACGTATTGATGGGTAAGTGTTGCAATGCCGCTCATTCGCTGCATGCAGTTAAGTACCACACGTTCGCATTGCAGAATGGTTTGCACATTAGCTTCTACTTCAAAAGCAGTTTCTCCGTTCGTCATTCTATCTCCATCCTTTTTAAACGCTGTGAACTTAGTGCCGGGCTGCATGTGGTTAAAAACAGCTTCCGCCACTTTCATTCCGGCCAGTATGCCATCTTCTTTAATCTTCAAAATCGCATGCCCCTGCACGTTGGCAGGAATGCAGCTAAGCGTGGAGTGATCGCCATCGCCAATATCTTCTTTTAAAGCCTCGTCTATGAGATGTTGTAATTGCTGTTCAGTTGTTAACATGAGGCAAAAATAGAAATTAGGAATTAGGAATTAGGAATTAGGAATTTTTTTCTGTGTCACACCCGGTGACGAAACACTATCTCGCCGACAAGCCAAGTATGATCAATGTCTGGTAGCAAGCACGCCAACTAATTCCTAATTCCTAATTCCTAATTTCTAATTCCTAATTAAAACCAAAAAGGGCCATGGATTAAAATCTCATGACCCCATCAGCTTCAAGGGATAAATTGTTTATTCTGTAAACTGGAAACTAATTTCCTGTAGAAATTGTTTATCACCTTTTTGTTTCATGAATAAGGTTGTCCGGTATTTGCCGTTTTTGGTCATTAAGATACCGATGCAATATTGAGAGCCACTTTTTTCGCCTTTGTGTTTGATCTCAAAATCCTGTACGATGTTATTGCTAAAAAAATCTTTGAGGATCATTTGTGCCTGTACCCGACTAAAATTATCACTTTTATCTGGCAATTCAAGGTCAATTCTGGAGTCGAAAAACCGGGAGAGCATACCTGCGTCGCCGTATTTAAGGGCGGTAACAATGGAGTCCATTTCTGCCACTTCTGGCTTGGGATCCCGATTTACCACCAAAAAAACAGTCAGCAACAGTCCAATAATAGAAAGTTTCATAAACAATATTGAGTTTCAATTTTACAGTCAGCAGGTTTAGTTTTTCGCGGTTTTTTAAATCTTCCAAAAACATGCCAATTTAATGTTTATGCAATAACTTTATCCGCCCTTTCGATTGATAACGCGTTTTTACGCAGTTTCATTTAAGAAAGCCACGATTGTTTTGCAAATTTTATAGCCGGTAACTAAATACCCTGCATTATTTCACACGGAATAGTCGCGGTTTTCTTGTTTATGGTCAACCATTGGAAACGAGTTTCTGAAAAAATATTTATAAAACAGCTTCAACATTTATGGAAAAAAAACGAGCAATTCTGATCATTATGGACGGCTGGGGACTGGGACAGGTTCCTTCCAGCGATGCAATTCAGCATGCAAAAACGCCCTTTGTCTCTTCTTTATATACTAAATACCCGAACACTACCTTGACTACCTGCGGAGAGCTGGTGGGTTTGCCGGAAGGACAAATGGGTAACAGCGAGGTGGGTCACCTTAACCTTGGCGCGGGACGTATTGTAAACCAGGAACTTCAGCGCATTAACCTGGCTATCCGCGGCGGAGAGTTTTATAAAAACGAGATGCTGTTGAGCGCCATTAAATTTGCGAAGCAAAATAACAAGCCGCTTCACCTTATTGGCCTTGTGAGCAATGGTGGTGTGCATTCTCATATCAACCACCTGAAGGCGCTGACCACCATGTGCCAAACGGAAGGTTTAACAAATGTTTTCATACATGCGTTTACGGATGGCCGTGATACTGATCCAAAAAGCGGATTGGGTTTCATCACTGAGCTTCAGGAGCACCTGAATACTTCTACCGGTAAAATTGCGAGTGTTAGTGGCCGTTATTACGCCATGGACCGCGACAAACGCTGGGAAAGAGTAAAACTGGCTTATGATGCACTGGTGAACGGCGTTGGCGAAAAAGCGACTGATGCGATCGCTGCTGTTGAAAATGCATATGCTCATAATATTACCGATGAGTTTATTAAGCCAACAGTTGTTCTTGATTCTGCGCAGCAGCCTTTGGCTACCATTAAAAATGATGACGTAGTAATTTGTTTCAACTTCCGTACGGACCGTTGCCGCGAAATAACAGAGGTGCTAACGCAAATGGATATCCCGGAACAGGGTATGAAACATTTGAGCCTGCACTACACAACAATGACGGAGTATGATAAGACCTTCAAAAACGTAAATGTTGTTTTTGAAAACGATAACCTGAACAATACGATAGGTGATGTGATTGCACAAAACGGATTGAAACAAATTCGTATTGCTGAAACGGAGAAATATCCGCACGTTACTTTCTTCTTTAGCGGTGGCCGCGAGGTTCCTTTTGACGGTGAAACACGTATCATGAAGCCCTCTCCTAAAGTGGCTACTTACGACCTTCAACCGGAGATGAGCGCAAATGATCTTACCGAAGCATTGGTTCCTGAAATAGAAGAAAAATCTGCTGACTTCATCGTACTGAACTACGCAAACGCCGACATGGTGGGCCACACAGGCGTATGGGAAGCAGCGATCAAAGCGGTAGAAACAGTTGATAAATGCGTGGAGAAAGTTGTAACCGCTGCACTGAAAAGTGATTATGTAGTTTTCCTTACTGCTGACCACGGCAACTCTGATTACCTGATCAATGCTGATGGTTCTCCAAACACAGCGCACACACTTAACCCCGTTCCATTGTTCATCATTTCCAACGACTGGAAGGGCACTGTTAAACCAGGCAAACTGGGTGATATTGCGCCTACGATGTTGAAGTTTATGGGATTGGAGATTCCGAAGGAAATGACGGGAGACATTTTGGTTTAATTAAGAATTAGGAATTAAGAATTAAGAATTTGAAAGGTCTGACAGTGCTTACAAAAAGCTGTCAGACCTTTTTTTATAATTAGTATACGGCTTAGTTATTTTACAGCTAGCTGGCACACCCGGCAATTCTTAATTCCTAATTACTAATTCTTAATTCACCAATCTGCAGCTCCCATTTTCAAATCTTCAAATCTTCAAATTTTCAAATTTATTCAGTTCTCAAACTCTTCACGGGATTTGCCAACGCTGCTTTAATTGCCTGGAAGCTAACGGTGATAAGGGTTATAACCAACGCGCCGGTTCCCGAGGCAACTATAATCCAGAACGGAATGTTTGTTCGGTAGTCAAAACGTTGCAACCAGCTGTTTAAATAATACCACGCCAACGGAATAGCAATGACGCAGGAAATCGCTACGAGTAGTGCAAATTCTTTTGACAACAACTGCCACAAATTGAAGACTGATGCACCAAGCACTTTGCGAACGCCAATTTCCTTTTTACGTTGTTCTGCTACAAATGAAGCAAGGCCAAACAAACCAAGGCATGAAATGAAGATGGCGAGTATGGTAAAAAATGTTGCGAGTTTTCCTATGCGTTGTTCGTCAGCAAATTTTCGCATGTATTCCTCGTCATTAAATTTATAAGCAAATGGTGAAGAAGGATTGTATTTTTTGAACACCGTTTCAATTTTATTCAATGCATCACGAACGGGCACTGATTGTTTTATGGCGACTGTGATAACATTTGCCCATTCGCGGTTAAAGAAGAATACTGTTGGTTTCACCGGAGTGTAGGGTGATTCCATGATCATATCTTTTACGACGCCTATTACCGTATAATTTTTGTCATTGAATTTTATCGTTTCTCCAACGATCTCACGCTTCATATCAACTAGTTTTACAGCGGCTTCATTTAATACCATTGCCAAACTATCAGTGGCAAATTGCTTAGAAAAATCTCGGCCCTCTTTGACTTTCCAGCCAATGGTGTTTCCAAAATCTTCGGTTACAGCTATGGTGCCAAAAGCCGGCAATGTGTTGGGGTCTTTCCCCTGCCAGCTGAAACCTATTTGATTCGACCATACATCTGTTGTTGGGCTTGATGATTCAGCCATGTTGTCCACCACATTGGTAGCCAGCAGATCACTTCGTATGGCGTCGTAATGGCCATACAGATCCGGGGTGGACATATTGATGGTGATAAGCCCTTCGCTCCTGTAATTTACGGGTCTGTTTTTCGCGTATTGAATCTGTTTGAAAATAATGATGGTTCCTATGATCAATGCTATCGAAAAAGTGAACTGCACAACTACCAGCACCTTGCGTGGTAATGATGCAAACCTTCCCACGCGGAATGTTCCTTTCAATACTTTGATGGGCTCAAATTTGGAAAGATAGAACGCAGGATAGCTTCCGGAAACCAATCCTGTAATTAAAGTGAACACAATGATCAGTAACCAAAAGATGGGATTGCCCAAAGGCAAAAAAATACTTTTCTCTGCAAGCCTGTTGAAAAGCGGCATTAACACTGCAGCGAGAATAAGCGAAAATATCAGGGACACAAAGGCCACCAAAACTGACTCCGCCAAAAACTGACCTATCAACTGTCCGCGCACAGAACCCACCGTTTTACGAATGCCCACTTCTTTTGCTCTTTTCTCGCTTCTAGCTGTTGAAAGATTCATAAAATTGATGCAAGCCAGCAGCAACACAAAAACACCTATTACCGCAAACAACCAGATAAACTGTATTTTACCTCCGGCGGCCTTGCCATCTTTAAATTCGCTGTAAAGCCTCCATTTATCCATAGGAAATAGTACAGCCTGCTCCTTTCCGTCGGTAGCGGCCACCTTATGGTCCATCACAATGTTCCTGATCTTTTGAGTCTCCTTGTCCATGTCTATTTTATTCGCCACCTGCACATACACCTGCCATGAGTGGTTGTTCCATTGTGTGTTTGCACGTTTTATCCAATCTTCAGTTGTTATGTATTTTTTCCATGGCAGAAAAAGCTTTACATCATTTAAACTTGTATTGCGCGGAAGATCTTCAAAAACACCAGCCACTTTGTAATTATCCTTATTGTCAAGTCGCAGCATTTTGTTGATTGGATCGGCATCTCCAAAAAGTGATGTTGCGGTAGATGCATTGAGCAGAATTGCGGAAGGGTCGTCCAAAGCATTAATATTTCCTTTCAATAATCTCAATGAAAACATGGTGGGAAAACTGCCTTCAACCCACATACCCTTTGAAGTGATCTTTTTATCTCCAACCACCAGAATGTGGTCGAAGTTCCAGGATGCCATGGAAATACTTTTGAAGTCGCTTCCGTACTTGGTTCGTAATTCATTGCCTATTGGCAGGCAAACTGCGGGCCCGGTTGCCATTTTACCGTCGTTATCGACAAAAGTGGTCATTATCTGGGCCAGCTCCTTATGGTTGGAATGGTACCGGTCAAACGTTACTTCATCCGATATCCATAGTGCAATCAGCATGGCAACTGCCATTCCTGTGGCCAGGCCAAGCACATTGATCAGCGAATACACTTTGCTTTTAACCAGATTTCGCCATGCCAGTTTAAAATAGTTCTTAAGCATAAAAGATATTCTGATTTGGGTTACAGTAATATTTTTTGGGAATACAGTCGGTTGAAAAAACATCCATTTTTATTTACCCAAAAATATGCCCCATTACAATTAACTGATAAATAACCAGTTAATTGCTGTTTAGTTTTTGCGGTGTCCGGTTTTGATACGATTGTTGTATGGTTTCGATACTTGAGAAGTTAAGTTGTTAGTTGACAGTTGTTAGTTGTTAGTTTTTGGCAGGGGCTGACGCACATAATGCCTAACAACTATTAACCAACAACTAACAACCCTATTTCCCAAAAACCCTAGTTTCCCCACTATTATGTTTGAGAAAAAATGTCTATATTAGAAGAGTAATATATACCATGACTGAAGACGCAATTTTTCAAGGCTGTTTACAAAACAATGCTTCTGCGCAAAAGGAGCTATACAACAGGTATAGCCCCAAGATGCTTGCGGTTTGTTACCGGTATGGCCACAACCGGGAAGATGCGGAAGACATGCTTCAGGAAGGCTTTATAAAGGTGTTTTCCCAAATGCACACATTCAGGAACCAGGGCGCTTTTGAAGGTTGGATAAGGCGCATTGTTGTACACACCTGCATTAATCATTTAAAGAAAAATAAAAAATTCAACGATAGCGTAGATATTACCTACGCTAGTGGTATTGAAATACGTGAAGAAAATATTCCTTCTGTGATCCAGGCCAAGCAAGTGGTTGAATGCATCAGGCTGCTGCCGATCGGTTATCGAACGGTGCTTAACCTGTACGCTGTTGAGGGCTATACCCATAAGGAAATTGCGGATATGCTGGACATAGAAGAAAGTACGAGCCGCTCGCAGTACACCCGCGCGCGGCAAATGCTGGAAGACGTTCTCGTTAAAAAGAGCATTATACAAAAACCAAAACAAAAAACAAGACTGCTGGCACTTTTTGCCAAATAAAGCAGTTTTGATTTGTACCCCAAATTGCTTGTAGAAATGGACAGAGACTTTTATACAGACGAATTTGAGCAGTTTTTAAAAAGCAAGGCTGACCAACACAGATTATACCCGTCGGAGATGGTGTGGAAGAAAATCAATAGAACTCTTCACCCTACGAAAAGCGGACTGATCGTGGCGGCACTGTTCCTATTGTTCCTGTTCACGGGCGATCAGATCTTACGTGTTCAAACAGATACGAATGAATTGTCCGGCTCCATTATTAAAAACGACGAAATTGCTGCAAACGATTTTTTACAACAAATACGCGCTGGCCTGAACCTAACACAGAACAGAAACACTGTTCACATTTTTAACCAGCCAATCTATTCCAATAACATTAATATTTACAAATGGCTGAATGGTTACAATTATGTAGCAAATTCAGCATTGCCGAAAGTCATTGCGGATAAATTGCCGATCGCACAACGCATCACTTCTTCGTTCAGCACAAGGTTTAGTGACCTGCCGCCGTTAAATGCGATTGCAGCGAGCTATGTAGCAATTCCTGAAAACGAAGTGGGCAAAGTATTTATAAATGACAACACTGAAACACGCGTGGCAATGAACGCCTCCGTGGTTAAACTGATAGCCAACAACAAGCCCGTGGCGCCTGCAGTTGCAGCGAAACCTATTATTGCTGTTGAGCCTAAAAAATCTTCACCCGCTATCACAACACCTGTTGTTTCATATGCAAGCGTGAAGATTCCTAAAATTTCGGAGCCAAAGCATTTGCAACTACAATACTATTTTGCACCAACCATCAGTTTCAGAAAACTGGAAGATCCAAGCTCAAAGTCTACGTCGAGCCAGGATTTGCCGCTGGCATCCAACCATCTTGACGTAAACAAATTTGTGAACCACTCTCCTACCATCGGTTTGGAAGCGGGTTCTGCATTGCTGTTCCCTGTTACAAAAAACATTTCAATTAAAGCTGGATTGCAGTTGAACATGAACGGGTACAACGTGAGCGCATACACGTACTCACGTGAAAAAGCAACCATTGCTTTAACCACACCAGGAAATATTAACGACACCATCCGGGCGTTTACTTCCATTAGAAACATGAACGGTTATTCACAGGAAATTTTGCAGAACAGGTACTTCCAACTGTCAATGCCTGTGGGAATTGATGTGAAGATCATTGGTGATCATCGCCTGCAATTGAACGCTGCAGGTACGTTCCAGCCATTCTATGTAATGGCACATAGCACTTATTTACTTTCCAACGATTACAATAACTACGTAAAAGAACATTCACTTGTGCGCCGTTTCAACTACGCCGCCAATCTTGAAACATATGTTTCCTACACTGGTGCCAATGGCCTGAAATTCCAGCTGGGCCCGCAATTCCGCTATCAGTTAAAATCTACTTATTCAGACAGGTATCCAATTCATGAGTACCTGATGGAGTACAGTATTAAGTTTGGTATTATAAAGACGTTGCGTTAAGCGTAATGCTTGATGCCTAACGCTTAACGCTTAGTGGGCAGCACCCGGCGTTTTGCGTTTTGCGTTTTGCGTTTAGCGTTTAGCGTTCTGCGTTTAGCATTATTCAGTTATTTTTACTCCCATGAAGTACTTACAATATTCTATTTTCCTGCTCCTGCTGGCTGCTTGCAATAACAACAATACTCCGAAAACAGAGGCTAACCAGGGAACTGCGATTGATACTGCAAATCCTAATGTTGACTTTTTTCCGGTGGCTGATTATATCAAAAGCCAGGTGCACATGGTGGATTCAATGCAATTGCCGATTATGCAAACAACCATTGTTGGAAAAGATTCGGTCCCAACATCTATCAAGCAAGAAGACTTGAGCAAGATAGCGGCTGAGTTTTACACACCGGATATAAGTGATGCCGGCATTAAAAAAGACTATAAAGAAACTGCCTTTGCAGACCAGTCCATTCCCAGTATTACGTTTACATACACTACAAAGAACCCTTCGCTGGAGATACAACGCCTTGACGTTTTGGTAAAACCAGATCCTGTTCAAAGCGATAAAGTTCGCAGCATCTACATCGAAAAATTCTTTGAAAAAGGAGACACGTCTTTTTCACAAAAACTATTCTGGAAAGCAGATAAAAACTGCCAGATCATATCGTCCGCTCAACCTAAAAATGGAGCCGAGGTTACGAAGATTGTGAAGGTTTCGTGGAGCGGGGAGTAGAAGCTTCGCTTCTGAGTTTACCACAAAGACACTCAGGGCACAAGATTCCACTAAGAGTTTTTTTAACCACAGAGGCAACGGAGGTTTTTCCACAGAGGGAAGGAGGTTTGTGGCAAATACTCCTTTCCCCTGAGCATTCATAAGCGGCCAACACTTCCAGGTACTTTCTCTGTTTCCTCTGTGAAAAAAACTCTTTAACTCCGTGGTTAAAAAAACTCTTAGTGGAATCTTGTGCCCTGAGTGCCTTAGTGGTAAAAAAACGATATTTGCAAAGCATTTGATATATTATGACAGCGAGTGAGTTTCAGCAGATAGCACATACAATTCCCACCAATCCGGGCATTTACAAATACTTCGACAATAAAGATGAACTGATTTATGTTGGCAAGGCCAAAAGTCTGCGCAAACGTGTTAGCTCCTATTTTTCCAAAACCTTTGTCAACTATAAAACACACGAGCTTGTTCAGCGCATTACAAAAATTGAGTTTACCATTGTTGATTCCGAGCAGGATGCATTCCTGCTTGAAAACTCGCTGATCAAACAGTTCCAGCCGAAATACAATATCAACCTGAAGGATGATAAAAGCTATCCTTTCATTGTTATTAAGAGAGAGCCGTTTTCAAGAATATTTCTCACAAGAAGAAAATTAAATGATGGTTCAAAATACCTCGGGCCATTTACTTCTGTTGGCAGAGTGCGTGAGTTGATTGAATTCATCAAGCAAAATATTCCACTGCGTACTTGCAAACTCAATCTTACTGAAACAAATATTAAACGCGGCAAATTCAAAGTGTGCCTGGAATATCATTTGGGCAATTGCAAAGGTCCGTGCGAAGGCTTGCAATCACTGGAAGATTACAATGCAGGATTGTTACAAATAGAAAATATACTGAAAGGAAATCTCGGCCCTATTTTGCAGCAATTCAGGCAACAAATGAAAGCACATGCGGAAGGTATGGCTTTCGAGAAGGCAGAAATGATGCGCAAAAAAATTGAGCACCTCGAAAGTTACCAGGCGAAGTCCGTGATTGTGAGCAGGCACCTTGGAACCATGGATGTTTTCAGCATTTTGAAAGACGGAGATCTTGCGTATGTAAACTACCTGATGATTCAAAATGGCACTGTTGTTCAAACCAATACCATTCAGCTGGAAACACACCTGGAAGAGCCAGAGCAGGAGGTTTTACAGTTTGCCATTGCGCAGCTTCGCTCAACGTTCAATAGCATGGCGCATGAAATTATTGTTCCGTTTGAGATCGAATATCCTGATGATACTGTTGAAATAATTGTGCCTAAAGGCGGAGATAAAAAGAAACTGCTGGAGCTTTCAGAGAAGAACGTGAACTATTTTAAAGAAGAATTGAAGAAAAAGAAAATTCTTCAGCTGGAAGGGAAATCAGATTTTGAAAAGAAGCAGGTGTTGTATCAATTGCAGGAAGATCTTTCGCTTACGGAGGCCCCGGTGCATATTGAATGTTTTGATAACTCCAACTTCCAGGGAAGTTATCCTGTATCTGCTATGGTTTGTTTCAAGGACGGTATTCCAAGTAAAAAAGATTATCGACACTTCAATGTGAAAACAGTTGAGGGCATTAACGACTTCGCTACGATGAAAGAAGTTGTTTACAGGCGATATAAGCGCTTGCTGGATGAAAATCAAGATTTGCCTCAACTCGTGATCATTGATGGTGGTAAGGGGCAGCTGGGCTATGCTATGCAAGCCATTGACGAGCTCGGCTTGATTGGAAGGATGACGCTTGTGGGACTTGCGAAAAATGAAGAAGAACTATTTTTTCCGGGAGATAGCGAGTCACTTAAACTACCTTATAACAGCGAGAGCCTGAAACTGATCCGTCGCATTCGTGATGAGGTGCACCGCTTTGGTATTACGTTTCACAGAAACAAACGAAGCAAAGGCACTTTTAAAAATGAATTGGAAACGATTGAAGGCATCGGCAAATCTACTGCTGACAGGCTATTGAAGACATTCCGTTCTGTCAACAAAATCAAAACGCTGACGAAAGAAGAATTAATTGCTGAAGTTGGAAAATCAAAGGCAGAGATTGTGTGGCAGCATTTTAACAAGTAGAGACAAGGCATTGCCTTGTCTTTTGCGTATTTGAATTTTGGTGGAACAGAGACAAGGCAATGCCTTGTCTCTACGGGGAAATTTATTTCAATTCGAATTCCGCGACATTTTTAGTTTTTGAATCGGCGCCGATGAATACATTGAATTTTCCCGGTTCCGATTTAAACTGTAATTCGTTATTATAAAAGCGAAGCATTTCTTCGGTAATCGCAAACGTAATAGTTTGTGACGCACCGGCCTTAAGCGATATCTTCTTAAATCCTTTTAATTCTCTCACAGGCCTTTTAATACTTCCAACAACATCCTGAATGTACAACTGAACGATTTCATCGCCATCGTATGTACCGTTGTTTTTAACAGTAACACTGGCTGTTATTTTTCCTTTGCCATCTAAAGTTGCGGAAGATAATGTTACGGGAGAGTATTCGAATGAAGTATAACTTAAACCATAACCGAATGGATACAGCGGCTCACTGGAAATATCAAGGTACTTGGAAGTGTATTTATTTCCTTCCTGCTCAGGGCGACTCGAATTATTGTGCGCATAGTAAACAGGAATTTGTCCAACACTTCTAGGAAAGGTCATTGTAAGTTTTCCCGACGGATTGAATTTTCCGAGCAATGTGTTCACAACTGCCTCAGCTTCTTTAGTGCCTAAATACCAGCAATCGATAATTGCATCCATGTTTTCATTCTCCCAATCAATAATTAGGGGGCGTCCGTTTTTAACTACCAACACAATTGGCTTGTTTAACTTCTTCAGTTCTTTCAATAAGTCACGTTGGTTCTCCTGCAATTGAATATCCGCCATGCTTGCCGCTTCGCCCGTCATGCCTCCATGTTCTCCCATTACTGCAATGATTACAGTTGCCTGCTTCGCAATGTTAATAGCTTCTGTTTTTAATGCTTCAGCGCTGCGCACATCTTTCTTCTGAAAAGTTCTTTCCATCAACATGTCATTCTCAGAAATATTAGCCCCCTTTGCATACAGCACTGTTGCTTTGCCTTTTAATTGGCTTGTAAGTTCTTCGTAAATATTCGGTGAGCGGGAAGCATTTGTTGCTCCGATGTTTTGGACATCTTCTGTTTTCGCAAACGGCCCGATCAATGCGATGGTTCCCGTTTCCTGCAATGGCAAAAGATGGTTATTGTTCTTCAGTAAAACGATCGATTCTTGCGCCATTCTCAATGCATGCTGCAAATGTTCTTCTGACAGAATATCTTTCGCAGCACGTTCTGTATCGCAGTACCGATAAGGGTTTTCAAAAAGCCCAAGCTTATACTTCGCTGCAAGTACATTGTATGATGCACGGTCAATTTCCTTTTGACTCACTTTTCCCGATTGTACCAGTTGCTTTAAATTCTTCAGGAAAAATTCACTGATCATATCCATGTCCATTCCTGCGTTCATGCTTAATGCAGCAGCATCAGCGTCAGTAGCAGCAACGCCATGATTTTTCATTTCTTCGATGGATGTATAATCGGAAATGACCAATCCTTTAAAGCCCCACTGCTTGCGTAATACATCGGTGAGCAGCCATCTATTGCCGGAAGATGGGACGCCTTGCACATCGTTAAAAGACGACATGACAGAGCCTACACCCGCATCTACAGCAGCCTTATAGGTTTTGAGGTACACATCATACATTATACGTTTGCTCATGTCCATGCCTGTGTAGTCTTTTCCTGCTTCCGGTGCACCGTACATGGCAAAGTGTTTCATGCATGCCATCATGTTTTGATTTTTCAAATAATCCATTCCCTGGAAACCTTTAACTCTTGCCGCGGCGATCAAACTCCCCAAATAAGGGTCCTCTCCTACACCTTCTGAAACCCGTCCCCATCGCGGATCACGGCTGATATCTATCATTGGCGCAAAAGTCCATGCTATGCCTTGTGAACTTGCTTCATTGGCTGTGATAGCCGTTGAACGCTGCATTCCTTCTACATCCCAACTCATCGTTTCTGCCAGCGGAGTGGGGAAAATAGTTTTATAGCCTTGTACTACATCTCCGCCAATCAGCACTGGAATTTTCAAACGGGTCTGCATCGCAATTTCCTGTAGCACCCTGGCATTCTTTTCGGGATTGGGGATGTTAAATGAACCGCCTATTTGGCCGCTCTTTACTTTCTGCATATAAGCTGCTTTACTGCCCTCATTGGCATCATCCCAACCGCCTTGCAGATTAAGCTGTCCTATCTTTTCCTCCAATGTCATCTTGCTTAATAGCTGTTTAATGAACACATCCATTTTAGCATTGGATGTTTGCGCGACTGAGGAAAACGTTATAGCGCAGGCAATAAGTATTGATAGTAGTTGTCTCATTTTATATTTCTTTTCAATGCGCACATTGACTGTTTACTTCAACTGTCTTCGCAACTCTTTCTTTTGTTTGTGCAAATGAAGGAGTCCCGAAAGCAACTGCAATAAGCAATGCCACTGCGTTCTCGCTCATGGTAATTTATCGTTTGTGGTATGAAGCCCTAAGCACAAAAGTTATCCATTCGGTTCTGCGACTTTTCTTTATTCGGCTTTTGCTTTTGTTAGTGTAGAAACGCCATTTTCGTTAATGGCTTCTATCGCGAAATAATAAGGCATTTCTTTGTCCATTGCTTTGTAGAAATAATCATTCGCATTATGCACCATTATGCAGTTGTATAATTTATCGGGTGCCGTTCCAACATAAATGTTATAGGCATAAGCATTGTCAACCGGCTGCCATCTTATCCATGCGCTGCGTTTGTCATCTTCTGTGCGCAACACAATGAATTGTTTTACTGCATCGGGTTTAGCGCCATTGCCCAAACCAAACACACGCAATCCAGATATGGCAAACTTGCCCGTTGGCATGTGTATATTCTCCAGCTTTATATATCTAGCCTTTACAGGATTATCAAGTTGAACATAGTCATGCGGAACATCGGTTTTGTTATTGCTTTTATCCACCAATACTTTCCATGTTTTCCCATCTGCTGAATAATACAACTTGTATTGATGATAAGTGCCTTGTTGCTTTCCTAAAAATTCAGCGTCCTGGTCAGCATAGTTTATTTGCACCGCGTTAACTGTACTGATTTCACCAAGATCTGTCTGTATCCATTCACCTTTGTTTGCAGTTTGTGCGCTCCAGTAAGTTTTAATATTTTCATCAACCGCATTGTTTGCATGAAAGCCTCCAAGTGTTGATGAGACCTGCACCGGTTTATTATAGTTCAACAACATCCAGCCAGTGAACTGGCTTTGCAAATGATCCGCTTTGCCGGAAGGTATGTAGTGCGGATAATCCCCCCATGCGGTATTGCAGTACATTACGTCGTCGTTATCAAAACCCGCCGGCCATATGCCAATGCGTCTCTCAAAATTATTTTTCACGCCCACTACCATTGTTGATACGTGCCAGTAGTTATCCCATTTATCCTGAAAGGTTGCACCATGACCTGCACCGCGTGCAAAGCCACCAGGCTTATAACTCATCGGCAATGATGCATGCGTAAATGGCCCCAGCGGATGATCACTTACTGCCACACCATCTGCATAATGACTGAACTCTGTTCCCGGCCCACCCCATTGCAGGTAGTATTTGTTGTTATGCTTTGTCATCCACGAACCTTCCATAAATCCTTTCAAAAATGTGTTATCCAAATATTCACCAAAGCGGTGCCAACCGTACCGTTCGCCGTTGGTTAGCAATGTTTCTTTACGTGTGCCGATGGGATTAAATGTTTTTCTGTCCAGCTCAATTCCATACATCGGGTACACATTGCTGCTTCCGTTGTACATGTAGAGTCTGCCATCATCATCAGTGAAAAATGCGGGGTCCCAGCCGCCGATTTCGAAATGCTCCACTGCTTTTTCCCATTTATTGTTTTTGGGATCTGTGCTTTCCCAGATGGGAAATTCGCTTGTGTAGGTAGAGCCAAACACAAACATGGTATCGCCCTTTATTCCAACTGCCGGTGCACACAAATCGTCATAAAGATTGGGATATTTATCCGTTAGTTCTTTTGTGAGAAAATGACGCGATACAAAGTTCCAGTTCAACATGTCGCTGCTCCACCAATAGCCCCATTGGTTGGTAGAAAAAAGAAAATAATCGCCTTTGTAGTTAACTATGACAGGATCGGCAGTTGCGCGATGCTTGCCCCAGGTGGTGAAGTTTGGAATGGGACAGTAGCCATAGTCGATGTTAATCGGATTGCAATATGTTTTTCTGTCTTGTGCAAATAGCGTGGCGCTGACGATGCAGGCAATGATCAATGAAAATGTTTTAAGCATAACTTATGTTTTTTATGGCTCACAGATGACACAGGTTAGACTAATTTACAGGGATGGGTCCGATTCAAATATCTGGCAAAGTTTATACTTTCTTTCGTATGAAAACAACAACAAACTTCCAATCATATAGTTTCTCCGGTCACAGTAATCAAATAATAACGCCATAGCACAAAAAACCCGTCGATACGACGGGTCATTGCTATAAAGTAAACGAGTGCTATTTTCTTTTCATTACGCGTTCTGCTGCGGCTACGATGTCGGGAGTATCGAGGCCGTATTTTGCAAGAAGTTGTTCCGGTGTACCGCTTTCGCCGAAAGTATCTTTTGTGCCAACATATTCAATCGGAATAGGGAAATTTTTCGACGCAACATGCGCAACACTGTCGCCAAGGCCACCAAAAATATTATGCTCTTCCGCAGTTACTGCGCATTTTGTTTTCTTAATGGATTTTACGATTGCTTCTTCATCGATCGGCTTGATCGTGTGAATGTTGATCACTTCCACGCTCACACCTTTTTCCTGTAAAATTTTTCCAGCTTCAATGGCCTTCCAAACAAGGTGTCCGCAAGCGAAGATGCTCACGTCTGTTCCTTCAGAAAATATTTGCGCCTTCCCTAAAACGAAATCTGATTCGTTGGTGAAAATTGGCCAAACAGGTCTTCCAAACCGCAGATAAACCGGACCCACATAGTCAGCAATGGCAATGGTTGCTGCCTTTGTCTGGCTGTAGTCACAAGGAACAATCACTGTCATGCCCGGCATCATTTTCATCATGCCTATATCTTCGAGTATCTGGTGTGTAGCACCATCTTCTCCAAGCGTAAGGCCGGCATGTGATGCACAAATTTTTACGTTCTTATTGGAATAAGCTACGGACTGGCGTATCTGATCATACACACGTCCGGTGGAGAAATTTGCGAATGTGGTGGTATAAGGAATTTTGCCTCCAATGGTTAAACCCGCGCCGATACCAATCATGTTGGCCTCTGCAATTCCGCATTGGAAGAATCTTTCCGGAAATTCCTTAATAAATTGGTTTAGCTTGAGCGATCCGGCAAGATCGGCTGTTAAAGCCACTACATTACTGTTTTTGCGGGCAACTTCTACGATGCCATCACCAAAGCCGCTTCGTGTGTCTTTTTTTCCGGTTACCTGGATGTCTTTAAGCATAAACGATGATTTTAAGTATGAAGTAGAACGCAGATTTTCAAGATTGTCACGATTTATCATGATTTTATATAAAGGTCAAACCTGTTTATAAAATCATAATAAATCATGAAGATCATAACAATCTGCGTTCCTTGTTAGTTCAACTCTGAGTTCTGCACTTTATACAACTTCTCGTCTTCTTTCAGCTTCACTTCCCATTTCCATGCCGTGTCCATCATGTCGTCAAGTGTGTATTTTAAGTCCCAACCCAGTTGTTTTACAGCATATGAGTTGTTCGCGTAAATTGCCACTACATCGCCCGCTCTGCGTGGACCGATTGCGTAGTTTAATTTTACGCCACTTACTTTCTCGAACGATTTAATGGCCTCCAGTACAGTAACCCCATTACCACTGCCAAGATTAAAAATTTCACAGCGTTTGGTTGTTTTAGAATCGATCAAAAATTGTACTGCCAGCGTGTGTGCATGTGAAATATCACTTACGTGAATATAGTCACGCAGGCAAGAGCCGTCTCTTGTTGGATAATCATCACCGAAAACTTTCATTTGCGGCAATTTGCCAATGGCTGTTTGCGTAATGGCAGGCACAAGATTGGCAGGTCTGCCGATAGGCAATTCGCCGATTAATATGGAAGGATGCGCACCTACCGGATTAAAGTATCTTAACAAAATACATTGAGTAGGATTGGCTTTTGAAAATTCTGTAATGATCTGCTCGCCCATTTGCTTTGTAAGTCCGTAAGGAGATTCAGCATGTTTTAATGGCGTGCTCTCTGTAACCGGTATTACATCCGGGTTTCCGTAAACAGTGCAGGAAGAAGAGAAAACGAAATATGGTATTTCAAATTCTTTTACACATTTCAGGAGATTGATCAGGGAGACCATGTTGTTTTCAAAATACATGAGCGGCTGCTCCACCGATTCACCTACTGCTTTGTATGCTGCAAAATGTATGATTCCGACAATGTCATCGTTCTCCTGGAAAATCGCATAAGTGTCGTCGTAGTTACAAAGATCAACTTTGTAGTTCTTTACTTTTTTACCGGTTATCTTTTCCACACCCTCCAAAATCCGGGGGTTGGAGCGTGAATTATTGTCAACTGATATTACATCGTATCCGTTTTCTATCAAATCAACCAATGTATGCGAACCAATATACCCCACGCCTCCGGTGACTAAGATTTTTTTCATGTTGCAGATAATTATTTTTGGGCTAAACTTTGTGTTTTCGATTAGTAATGTTGTCTATCAAAGATAGGTTTTTAAGAGGCAACCAATTGCATCAAATATTGGCCATAACCGCTTTTTAATAATGGTGTAGCCAATTCTATCAATTTTTCTTTTGAAATAAATCCTTTGCGGTAAGCGATCTCTTCAATACAGGCTATTTTAATGCCTTGTCTCTGCTCTATTACCTGCACAAACTGCGATGCCTGCATCAGCGAATCGAATGTACCGGTATCCAGCCAGGCAGTACCGCGGTCAAGAATGGAAACTTTTAGTTTTTTTCTGCGCAGGTACTCTTTGTTTACATCTGTGATCTCGTACTCTCCGCGTGGGCTTGGTTCAAGGCTCTTTGCAATTTCAACCACGCTGTTGTCATAAAAATATAAGCCCGGAACAGCATAACTGCTCTTGGGAGCTTTGGGTTTTTCTTCGATTGAAATCGCATTCATGGCTGCGTCAAACTCAACCACACCGTATCTTTCAGGATCGCTCACCTGGTAAGCGTACACGATGCCGCCATCGGGAGTTGTGTTATTGGCCAGCATTTTGCCAAGACCGCTTCCGTAAAATATATTGTCGCCCAAAACGAGCGCTACAGGATCTTTGCCAATAAATTCCTCTCCTATTACAAAAGCCTGTGCCAGCCCGTTGGGAACCGCCTGCTCTGCATAGGAAAGCTTTAATCCCCAGCTGCTTCCATCGCCAAAAAGCCTTTTAAACATTGGTAAATCATGGGGAGTAGAAATGATCAGTATTTCGTTTATACCAGCCAACATTAAAGTAGAAAGCGGATAGTAGATCATCGGTTTGTCATACACCGGCATTATTTGCTTGCTAATCGCGTAAGTGATCGGGTGCAATCTTGTGCCAGAACCTCCGGCCAGGATAATTCCTTTCATCTGATAATCTTTTTTTATTTTTTGCCAGATGGAATTCGCCAAAACAATCATTGGTTTGAATGTATATGATGCTTATGGCTCATTTCATTTGATAATTTTAAGAAAAAGGCATAAAATGCCCGGTTAATAATGTTTAATGGATAGTTGAGTATAACAAAAATGAGAAAAATTTATTAATAACCGTGAAATATCGGAAAAGAGTAGTGTTAAACGCCTAACGCTTAAGGCCTAACGCAGCGGCTCCCCGCGTTGAGCGTTAAGCGTTAGGCATTTAGCATATTTAAGATTGCCCACCGGAATTAACGTACGGCATCAGCAGTCGCGCCCATAAAATATATCCGCTGTAGGAAGGGAGGAGTATTTTCAATTACGGAACGTGATTCTCAACGTAACGTTACGCTCCGTAACCATGATCAGTGGTACTCATTCTAATGTTGATAAAGTATTGGGCGCAATACTAACTAATTGTTCAACTGCGCTTATCAATATGGAAAAGAATTATATAAGTTCGGCCCTAAAGCATAAACCTGCAGCCTTAATACAACAAACATTTCTCCGAATCTGCCGCAAACACACGGCGGATAACTACCAGAACATTGCCCACCCCAACTCTGCCCTAATCGGGTTTGTCTTTTATAATCATTAACATCCTAATAAAATTCCCTACTTTTGGCCGCAAAATTTTCACCCTATTAGTTCGAAACTCTAAACCGACTTGACCTATATGAAGCCTATTCTATTTGCAGGCATCCTCCTGCTTTCTCTTTCCGGCATTGCCCAGAAAAGGTTTGAAAAAGCATTTATCGTTACAAACTCCTCCGACACCATCAGGGGATACATTGATTATGTTGAGCAGGAAAAAAACCCTGTTGATATAAGATTTAAAAAGAGTTTAGAGGACAACGACTTCCAGACATATAGCGTGCACGACCTCAAGTACTTTGAAATTGAAGGCTATGAGTACTTTTCAAGGTGGGTGTGCAGCATCAGTATGGATGAGACTGAATTCTCCAGGCTGCATGTGGGAGTGGACCCGAGCAAAAGAACAGACACTGTGTTTCTTCGCATGGTGACGGCTGGTAAATATATTCAGCTGTACAGTTATAAAGACAAACTAAAGCTCCGTTTTTACATTAAAGGCAAGGACGACCCCGCGCCAACGGAATTAATTTACCATGTTAGTATTGATACTGAGGATGGCTCCCGGGTTAAAGAAGACAATATTTTCCAGGGTCAGTTGATTCAATATGCAATTCAAAACAATGTGGTTAACGATAAGCTGTACACTCTTAACGGAAGAAGCAAATATACCCAAAGAGACCTGGCTAAAATAGTGGAAACGATCAATGGCGGAAATGAGATCGCATTTGAAAAAGCAGACAATTATAAAAAAAGCCGTTTCTTTTTTTCCGTGGGTGCAAGCAGATCATCCTTCAGATTCACGGGATTTGATGATTTGTCGTCGATAAAATTTTCAAGCTCCTTAACACCCGCTTTCACCGTTGGTCTTGATCAATTCATAAAACCGGCCATTGGCAAAGTGATGCTAAGGCCTGAGCTTTCTTTTTACCAGGACAGGCTCCACGGCACTAATAAAAGAAGCGATACGTGGGAACAATTTTATGAATTGAAAAGGAATACGATTGGCTTAAGCCTGTCTATGTTGAGCAATTTGTACAACACCGAATCATTTAAGTTCTTCATTGGTGTTGGCGGTGGACTTAATTTTTCCTATTACCCCGAAATCAACTACTATGTCAAATATGGAGAAACGGGCTCTCCAACAGGGATGGACTCTCATGAATTTAGAGGCACTACAATGTCAATAGGTGGCCGTGTTGGCTGCGTATTGAATAGCCGGTTAGAATTTTCATTTGTGAACAACTGGAACGTTGGAAGATTAACTGAAAACTATGCGGGCTTTTCAGATAAATATAGCTGCCAGCAGCTTCGTGTGGGTTATCTCTTCTCTAACAGGAAAAAGTAAAATTACAGTTGCCCTATATACACAAGCTGAATAACTGAATAACTGAATAACTGAGTGTTCGAATGTCGAAGATCATCTTCGAGTTTAAACATTCAGTTATTCAGTTACTCAGTTATTCAGTTTATCGCTCTGCAAGGCTTGTAGCCTTGCAGTTTTATTTTATTGCCTCTGGCAATACTGTTATCGTCAAAGACGATGGAATAGTGCAGCAAGGCTACAAGCCTTGCAGAGCGGAACATTCAGTTACTCAGTTATTCAGTTTCCTCACGCCCCTCAAACTGTTTCAAAATTATTTGTATCTCCTCCGCAGCCTCGCTGGCAGTACCTCTTAGCTTTTCAATGGCTTTTTTCATTTTGCGAAGCATGCTGTCGCGCAGAATTTTTTTGCTAGGTAAATCCAACTCTACTACGTCTTGCGGTTTCTTTACAAATGCCTGCAGCGCTGAATATTGCGGATGCATAGGCAGCATGTGTAATTCACTTTCCAGCTCAGCAACCTGCTCCTTCAATACTTCATTATAAATTTTCAGCTTCTCTTCGGAAAGGTTTGCAGTATCGTTTTCTTCTTTATAGATATATTCTAATTCCAGTCTTAACAATGTATGAAGGTCCTTGCTTTCATAAGCGATGGTCAACTGCTTCATCAGTTCTTCCTTTACTACCTTTTTAGCAGCATCTGGTTCCAGATCCGGATGAAATATTTTTGCCAGCTGTTTGTATACCCTGCCAATATTTTTACCGCGCAGCTCATCTCTCTGCTGTTCGTTCACTTCCTTTGCAAGCTGCTTTTTAGTTTTTTTGCCCGCTTGCTTTTCGTTTTTCCGTTCCTCTGCTTTCCTTTCAAGCTCCTCCATCATTTTGAAGGATTCTTTCAGCAGATCATCTTTTGATTTAGCAGACCTGAAGGCTTCAGTGTTCACATCGAAACCATACATACTAAAAACCTGTTCCAGCTTCTCCTTTTCCATTTCAAAATCTCTCGTCTTCATTTCCTGGTAATCCATTTTTTTCACTCCGCGGAATATCTTTTGTATTTCTTCATCCAGCTCTTCTTCTTCCATTATATCTTCCAGGTGACTGGTAATAATGCTTTTCAATAAAGTCCTTTCTCTTCCTTTGTATGTTTTGTCCGTAAATGCCTTATACAGCTCTCTTACAATTTCCTTTTTCGCCTCGAGCAATTCTCTTTCCTGGCTCAACATTTCACTATAATAAAACCTCATCTTTTCATCTAAAAGCTGCGTATTCTGCTGAATAGTATGTTGGAGCCTTTCAATTTTCTTAATCAGACCATTGAAAGCTTGTTGTGCTTTGCTTATCTGGGCGTGGCTCCCTTTAATGACTAAACTCTTTTGCATTGTACATTTCTTCTGAACACAAAGTAAAGCAACAAGCCGAATAACTGAATAACTGAATAACTGAATGTTTATATTCAATCAGTCTCGTCGACTTTCAACCATTCAGTTATTCGGTTATTCAGTTATTCAGCTAATAAAAAACCCCGGCGATTGCCAGGGTTCTTTTATTTAAATAAATATCGATGTTATGTAGTAGACGACGGCTGCTATGATCGCACTCACGGGGATGGTTAATATCCAGGCCCAGAGGAGGTTGATCGTTACCCCCCATCGTACGGCAGATAAACGCTTTGTGGCACCCACCCCAATGATCGCACCGGTGATGGTATGCGTGGTACTTACAGGAATACCCAAATGCTCGGTTACGTACAACGTAATGGCACCGGCAGTTTCGGCACTTACACCTTCCAATGAGTTCACTTTGGTGATACGTGTTCCCATTGTTTTAATGATCTTCCAACCACCGCTCATTGTTCCCAGGGCGATTGCCGTAAAGCTTGCCAGCGGAACCCACATATAATGGTTTACAAATTCATTGAAAGTCAGGTTTATACCTTGTGTTTTGTCGTAGAAAATGATCGCAGCGCCAATGATACCCATTACTTTCTGAGCATCGTTGCCACCGTGCGCAAGGCTTAGCAATGCGGATGAAACAAGCTGAAGGCGTTTGAACCATTTTTCGGCTTTGTGCGGTGCAACTTTTCGGCAAATATTTACAATGATCACCGTTATGATAAACGCTATGATCATACCAATTAATGGGGCAAGTAATATGAACAGGAAAATAGGGAGCACTTTTACGTAGTTGATCACATCTACTCCGTTCACGTGCAATGCTTTCGCATGTGCCACAGCCGCCCCCATAAAACCGCCCAGCAAAGTATGTGAAGAGCTTGATGGAATACCAAACCACCATGTAAGCAGGTTCCATAGAATAGCAGCTACAAGACCGGCAAATATTACTTTGAGGTTAATGAAGTCTGCATGCACCGAGTTTGCTATAGTATTACCTATTTTAAACTCTCCAATAATGTATTTTGATACAAAAAAGGCCAGGAAGTTAAAGAACGCGGCCCACAATACAGCCTGGAAAGGGGTTAAAACTTTAGTAGAAACGATCGTGGCAATAGAGTTGGCAGCATCATGAAAACCGTTTATGTAATCAAATACCAGTGCCAGGATTATAATGACGACTAAAAATGTCATGGGTCAAACTTAAAATTAGAAGTTCGAAAACTTCAATCGGGATTAAGCGTATTTAATAATGATTGATTCGATAACGTTTGCAGCGTCTTCGCATTTATCAGTTACTGTTTCCAATACCTGGTAAATTTCTCTTTTCTTAATAACCTCTTTCGCGTCTGGTTCTGTTTCGAAAAGGCGATCGATGCTTAAGTCGTAGATGTCATCAGCCTGGTTTTCGATGCTATTTACTTTTACAAGTGCATCAGTGATCTGGCGCATGTTTTTCATGTCACGCAGTTCGTGTACAGCATTTTTAATGTGCTCTGCACCCTGGTCGATCAGGTCGGCCATTTTTTGAATGCCGGGATCGTTAGGATTTACTTTGTAAAAATTGATCTTTTTAGCTGCGGAGAAAATATAGTCAGCAATATCATCCAGTGAGCTGGCAAGATAGTGGATATCTTCCCTGTCAAACGGAGTGATAAAGTTTCTTCCGAGTTCGGTGAAAATTTTGTGCGTGAAGTCATCATTGATGTGCTCCATGTCTTCCATACGGGAAATATAAGCGGCCCTTTTGTCAAAATCCGGCTCGGCTACGATCGTCTTTAACAACTTTCCCATTTGGGCTACGGTCACTGCCACTTCTTCGAACAAAGAGTAAAATACTTTGTCCTTCGGCATAAAAATTTTCATTACTGAGTTGAGGCCCATATATAAAATTTGCGCAAAAATAAAGTTATTGATCAGGCTATACTCACAAATTCAGTTGGTAACAATTTCTTAATATAGAATTGACATTGAATATGACGTCAAATATTAAAAAAATGTTACCATTCTCATTTACAACGCTTCGGAACGGCAAAAGGTTCGTGAAGGGCGATTGGCGAAACGCGAATGGGTTGATTTTGAGCCCTTTCCGATAAGGGTATTTGCTAAACGTAAGTCAATAGTTGCCGCTTACAATCGGCAGGAAGACCGCTTGTCATCCCGAGGAACGAGGGATCTTAGTCTTGCTTAATCATGTTGTTTGTGTATCACCCAGATCCCCTCGTTTCTCGGGATGACAAGCAACAGTCGTTTGTTTTTACGTACACTTTAAGCAAATAGCCACACACCATCATTCACGTAAACGATTGCGAAACCTCTTATACTGTCAGGAAATTCCCGCCAGCAAAGGCTTTCCATGGACCTTATACGTTTCTTCATTGTTGATCTCTCGTTTCAAAAACCATGATCAGCGCAACATTTTCTACTTTCCACTTTCTCAAATTGCTTAAATTGCAAACTCTTACACACTTATAAAACAAACCATGAGTACTCCTCAATTTAACTTCGGCATGATTGGTCTGGGTGTAATGGGCAGAAATTTCCTGCTCAATATGGCAGACAACAAGTTCAAAGTGATAGGCTTTGATAAAGACAGTCAAAAAACATCTGCATTGGAATCTTCGGCCACCCCGGGCACAACTGTGAAGGGCGTTGGTACGCTAAAGGAAATGATCGATTTACTGGAAATTCCGCGAAAGATCATGATGCTGGTTCCCGCCGGCAAACCTGTAGATGACGTTATTGAAGATCTTTTACCGCTTGTTCAGCCGGGTGACATTATTATTGACGGGGGTAATTCTCATTATACTGACACGCTTCGTCGCGTAAAATACCTGGAAGATAAAAAGATCCATTTCATCGGAATGGGCGTTTCGGGTGGTGAGCAAGGTGCAAGAACCGGCCCAAGCATCATGCCGGGTGGCGATCCTGTAGCTTATCCAGTTGTAAAACCTATGCTGGAAGCTGTTGCGGCTAAGGTAAATGGTGTTCCTTGCGTGGCCCACCTCGGTAGAGACGCTGCCGGCCACTATGTGAAGATGGTGCACAACGGCATCGAGTACTCCATCATGCAGCTGACCACTGAAATTTATGAAATGCTGCACAAAGGCCTTGGCCTTACAAATGACGAAATGCACAAAGTGTTCGCTGACTGGAACGCCGGTGATTTGCAGTCATTCCTCATAGAAATTACTGCCGATATTTTCCTGCAAAAAGATGATAAGACCAACAATCGATTGGTTGACATGATCCTCGATAAAGCAGGTGCAAAAGGTACCGGTAAATGGACATCGCAAGATGCAATGGAAATTGGTGTTCCGATCCCATCTATCGATATGGCGGTAACCATGCGCAACATTTCCGCTTTGAAAGAAGAACGTGTACAAGCATCTGCTTTGTACAAACCTTCTGAAAAAGCTTTCCCTGAAAAAGAAGAATTCATTAAACAACTGCATGATGCAATGTTCATCGGCATGTTGATCAGTTATGCACAGGGTCTGGAATTGCTGACCAAAGCTTCTACTGAATGGAAAATGGAAATTCCAATGAAAGAAGTGGTGCGTGTATGGCGCGGTGGCTGTATCATCCGTTCATCTTTGTTGGAAGTGTTTGCAAGCGTTTACAGCCGCAACGAAAAAATTTCAAACATTTTACTGGATAAAGAAATCGCAGATTTGCTTACAGGCAAACTCGCGAACCTTCGCAATGTTGTTTCTAAAGCAGCCTTGAATGGTTACGCAGCAAGTGGTTTGATGACAGTATTGAGCTACATTGATGCTTACACTTCAGACAGATTACCAACAAACCTGTTGCAGGCACAACGCGACTACTTTGGCGCACATACATACGAGCGTGTAGATGAGCCGGGTAAATTCCATACTGAATGGGGCAAGTAAGTAAAAAGGCAAAAATAAAAAGTAAAAAGAGCCTCTGTTGCGGCTTTCAGATTTTGACTTTTGAATTTTAACTTTTGACTTCAGTTATTAACCAAGAACAAAAACCATTATGCAAAATCATAAACGTCCGGCATCTTCACTCATATTCATATTCGGAGGAAGTGGCGACTTAAATTTCAGAAAATTATCACCTGCTTTATACAATCTTTTTATTGACGAATGGATGCCTGCAAAATTTTCGATCGTAGGTATTGGTCGTCGTCCTTATAACAACGAGGATTACCGCAAACATTTATTGAACGGTGTTCAGCAATTCAGTAGAAGAAAAGAAGGGGAAACCGGTGCCGGTAAATGGCAGGATTTCTCTCAATATGTTAGCTATCTGCAAATGGATGCTGAGCAAGATGCGGAGTATCAGAAAATCGCGGAGATCGTAAAACAAAAAGAAAAAGAATTCGGTGAGCACCCGAATGTAATTTTCTATCTCGCCGTGGCGCCGCAATTGGTGCCGGGCATCGTGAGCAAACTGGGACCACTAAATATCTGTGCTGATACAAAATGCACAAGAGTGGTGGTAGAAAAACCATTTGGTCACGACCTTGAAAGTGCGCTTGAATTGAACAAGTTGCTCGCAAGCATGTTCGACGAAAAACAGATCTACCGCATTGACCACTATCTAGGCAAAGAAACTGTTCAGAACATCCTGGCGATGCGTTTTGCGAATGCATTGTTCGAGCCAATCTGGAACAGAAACTATATCGATCACGTACAGATCACCGCTTCTGAAACAGTAGGCGTTGAGGGTCGTGGAGATTACTATGAAAGAGCTGGTGCATTGAGAGACATGGTGCAAAACCACATCCTGCAAATACTTTGCATGGTGGCAATGGAAGCTCCTGTAAGCTTTGAAGCAGATGAGATCCGCAATAAAAAAGTGGACGTTTTGAATGCCATCAGAAAAATAAACACAGAAGACGTTCACCGCTATGCTGTTCGCGGACAATACGCCGACGGCTGGATGCAGGGCGATAAAGTTCCTGGCTATCCGCAGGAAAAAAGCGTGGACCCGAATTCTCAAACTGACACTTTTGCGGCGGTTAAATTTTATATTGATAACTGGCGTTGGCAGGGTGTTCCGTTCTATGTGCGTACGGGTAAACGCATGCACGAAAAAACAACGATGGTTACTGTTCAGTTCCGTCCTGCTCCTAACTATGCGTTCCCGGCAGAAGCGGCTGACACGTGGAGACCAAACCGTCTTACGATTAGCATCGCTCCGGACATGGATATCCGTCTGCGTTTCCAGGCAAAACGTCCCGGCCAGGATATGACGTTGAAACCTGTTGACATGATCTTCAACTACAACGATGCATACGAAGAGCACGAACCCGAAGCTTATGAAACATTGTTGCTGGATGTAATGGAAGGCAATGCCACTTTATTCATGCGTTCAGACCAGGTGCAGGCTTCATGGGAAATTATCAAACCTATTCAGGATACATGGGCTGCAAGACAACCCGTTGACTTCCCTAACTACGCTCCGGGTTCATGGGGACCTGAAGATGCAGAAGCACTGATCGCCCGCGACGGAAGAAATTGGGTGACATTGCCAGCTCCACACAAGGAGTAGGAATTAGGAGTTAGGAATTAGAAATTAGTTTGGGCAACCTCAGCTAATCTGTAATTCCTAACTCTTGCACTTTTCTAATTCCTAATTTCAAATTCCTAATTCCTGTTATGCACTTACACAAGTTCCAAAACGCCGACGCGCTCAGCAATGCAGCAGCGGCATGGATCACAGATTATATAGTTGATACGTTAAAGAAGCAAGACAGATTTACCATTGCTTTATCAGGAGGTTCTACCCCTTATAAACTGCACACTATTCTTGCGGCATCGCCATACAAAGAAAAAATCGACTGGAGCAAGTTGCATATTTTCTGGGGAGATGAAAGAGCAGTCCCATTTGAAGACAGCCGCAACAATGCAAAGATGGCATATGACACTTTGCTTGATCATGTATCTGTTCCTGCAGATCAAATTCATGTGATGCGCACAGATATTTCACCGGAAGAATCTGCTGCAGAATATGAAACAATCTTGCATCGCTATTTCGACAACACACAAACCAGCTTCGATCTTGTGTTGCTGGGAATGGGCGATGACGGACATACACTGTCTCTGTTTCCGGGAACACCTGTTGTCCACGAAATAGAAAAGTGGTGCGTAGCATTTTTCCTGAAAGCACAGGATATGTTCCGCATTACCATTACAAAATCGATTACAAATAAAGCAGCAAAGGTTGCGTTCCTGACTACGGGAGCAAACAAAGCACATGCTTTGAAAGAAGTTTTACAAGGCGCTTACAATCCAGATATGTACCCATCGCAGGAAATAAAACCGGCGAATGGAGAATTGCATTGGTTTGTAGATGAAGCGGCTGCTGCGCAGCTATAGTTTACCGCTAAAGCGGTTGTTTTTAACCACGGAGGAAACGGAGTTTTTTTCACAGAGGAAATGGAGATTTACTCGAAAACAATAATATCTCGCAAATAGACAGAGGCAAGGAAAGCTTTAAATTCTCCTTGCCTCTTTTTTGTGACCAACTAGACCAACTATTCGTGCTACACTCCTCCTTTCCTCTGTGAAAAAAAACTCCTATCCTCCGTGGTTAAAAAAATCTCTTAGTGAAACTTAGTGGCCTTAGTGACTAAGTGGTAAAAATCTTGATCTCCCACTCACCCTCACTTACCACCACTTTTACCAATTATCTTTGCATAGAATTTTAAAACATTAGTTTTAAGCCATCTATGAAAAGATATTTAATCCTGTTGTTCCTTATCTCTATTACTGCAACTGCTTTTTCACAGAAAAGAATAACAGGAACCATTAAGGGAAAAATTGTTGACACCGTTTACAAACAGTCAATGGCAGATGCAACCGTATCTGTACTGACAGCGCTTGACTCAACCTCTGTAGATTATGCCGTTGCTGATGCGAAAGGCAATTTTGAAATAACCGATCTCCACGCAGGCAAATATCGTCTGCTCATTTCATTCCAGGGTTACAACACTTACCAGAAAGCGTTTTCCATCACCACGACCCAACAAGTGATTGATCTCGGCTTTGTGTACATGACCAAACGCGTTGATCTGCTAAAAGAAGTAGTGGTAGAACGCCCGCCTATCATTATTAAAAACGATACTGTTGAATTCAATGCCTCTTCCTTCAAAACAAAACCTTATGCTACTGTAGAGGATCTCATTAAAAAACTGCCGGGCATGCAGGTAGACAAAGATGGCAACATAAAAGCCCAGGGCGAGCAAATACAAAAAGTGTACGTAGACGGCAAAGAATTTTTCGGGAGCGATCCAAAAATTGCAACGAAAAACCTCACCGCTGACATGGTGGAAAGTGTGCAGGTGTACGACGACATGAGCGACCAGGCGAAGTTTACAAAGATTGATGACGGCAGCCGCCAAAAAACAATCAACATCAAACTAAAGAAGGACCGTAAGAAAGGATTATTTGGAAAAATAAATGCAGGTATTGGAACAGATGGCAGATATGATGAGTCCCTAAGTGCAAACAGTTTCTATGGCCCAAGGCAAATCTCCATTATCGGCGCGGGAAACAACGTAAACAAGCAGGGCTTTTCGCTTAACGACGTCATCTCCTCAATGGGAGGTTTTGGCGGAATGGCTGCTTCTGCGGGAGGCAACAGTGGCGGCGGTGGCTTTGGCGGTGGCGGTGGTTTTGGCGGAGCCGGTTCCCAAATGGTAGCGACTACAAGAACAGGAACTGCAGTGAACGGAGGTGGTGCTTTCGGGCTTGGAAATGCGACTGGTGGAAACATTACATCTTGGTCCGGCGGCGTCAATTATCGCGATACATGGAGCAAAAAAGTAGAAGCGAATGGAAGTTATTTCTTCGCTCACACAGACAATGTGGTGGACCAGCATTCCTATACACAATCATTTTTCCCTAATGATTCTGTTGCGAATCAAACCGACAATTTGAATTCGGTAAACCGTAATCAAAATCACCGGTTCAACTTTAGAATTGAGTACCAGATCGACTCACTGAATTCAATTTTATACACGCCAAGTTTTACTATTCAAAACTCAAGCGGCCATAGTGATGATAGTTTGTACACTATTTCCCAAAGTCCAAAATTCAATGAAGGCTATCTCGCTTTGATCGGCAGAAACTATAACTCGACGGACCGCGAAGGGTACAACATAAATAACAACCTGCTGTATCGCCGCAAACTGAATAAGCCAGGCAGAACATTGACCCTCGGTTGGAACAACTCGATCAATAACAGTGATGGCAACGGCCTTAACCAGTCGCCTTATCTTTTCTTCAATCCTGACTCTACCTTTAAAGGCAAGCGTGACGTGAACCAGCAAACCACTCAAAAAACGGATGGTCACAACAACGTGTTAAGCGGTTCTTACACCGAACCTATCGGCAATAACAAGATCATTGAACTCAATTACGCTTATACCAACAATCAAAGCACTTCTGATAAAAAGACTTACAACTACGATTCGTCGACGCATGAATATGATTTGCTGAATTCGTTGCTGACAAACTATTTTGAAAATAGCTATATCGCAAACCGTGCAGGGGCGAATTTCCGTTTGCAAAAAAAGAAATACAATTTACAAGTTGGCGGCGGAGTACAATTTGCGACACAACAGAGTAAGAGCCATTCGTATAACACGCAAAAAGATTCTATCACCGCGCAGCATTTTGTAAACTTCTTCCCTACGGCAAGTTTTAACTACAATTACGGCAAGGGCAGAAATCTTCGCATAAATTATCGTGGCAGGACAAATGCGCCAACTATTTCTCAATTGCAAAATGTTCCGGACCTGAGCAATCCTTTGCAGATACGCACCGGTAATCCTGATTTGAAGCAGGAGTTCAACAATAATCTGAACGTCACTTACAACACGTTCAATCTTGCCACGGCAAAGTACATGGCCGTAAGCGTGAATGTGAGCAATACTTCCAACAAAATAAGCAGCAGCATCGACACCATTGCAAATTCCGTTCAGCTCATTAAACCGGTGAACGTTGATGGTGCGTACAACACCATGGGCTTTGTTACGTTTGGCTTGCCCGTAAAGAAGCTTAAAGGCGCGATGGTCAACCTCACATCAATTCTCGTTTACAACCGCGATATAAGCCTCCTATATAGCGAGAGGAACATTTTAAATACCTGGATCGTTACACAGGGTGCCGGATTCAATTACAACTACAAAGACAAACTGGATGTTGGGGTAAACCTGAACGTTACTTACAACAACGTGTCTTACTCTGTTCAGAAGGACCTGAACTCAAACTATTGGTCGCAAACCTACTCGGCTGATGTTACGTACACATTCCCGCACGGCATTATGCTGGGCAGCGATTTCGACTATTTCGTGAATACTGGTCGTTCCGATGGATTCAACCAGAATGTGCCTATGTGGAACGCGAACATCGGCAAACAGCTTTTTAAAAAGAAAAACGGGGTGATCAAACTCTCTGTAATGGATATTCTTAAGCAAAATCAAAGCATTACCAGGACCACTACGCAAAACTATATTCAGGATACCCGCACGAATGTATTGCAGCGTTATTTCATGCTAAGCTTTATTTACAATTTCAATAAGTTTGGCGCCAACCCAATCAACAACATGTTCATGCCGAAATCTTTCAAAAAGAGCATGGATAATATCAGGATTATGAATTGAGTGGGGAGTTGAAAATTGAGAGTTGTTAGGGATAAGTGGCCAGTAGCCGGATTCCGGTGGCCGGTGTTTATGTGCAGCATTCAATTTTAAAAGTGATTAACCTGCGCGTTTAAGACATTCAAATTTGGGTAACGAAAGCTGAACCCAAAGTCCCGGCAACTGGCTACCGGCTAGCAAAAACAAAAAAGTCGGCACTAAACACGCCGACTTCTGCTTTTCATTAATCTATGAAACACCAAAAAATTTATCGATTTTGATTTTGCTGCTTTTTCTGTTGCCTGCGCTCCATGATCTCACGCTGCGCCATTGCATTGAATTCCTTATCTGCCTTAAAAAACTGGTTCACTCTTTCGTCAGACAAAACGGTTTGAAACTGTGATCTGTATTTTTTTCTTACTTCTACAATTTTTTCTTCCAGTGCCACTTCATCTCCGCCTCTGTTTTGAATATACACTTCCCTGATCTCTGCGGCGTATTTGTTATAAATCGGCCAGAACTTTTGCGCCTCTTCAGTACTCAGATTTATTTTGTTGGTTATGTAAGCAATTTTCATCGCTTCAATCTTACTGCCGGGACGGGGTTGCTTATCCTGGGCATGGAGGATTGTTATCAAAAAGGAAAACGTTAGTAATAGTAAAATTTTTTTCATCGTCGTTAATTGTGCTAAGATAATTTTTCTTTTGAAAGATTTGTTATGCTTAGTTTGTAATAGCCTTAGTACCTGTCTGTTCGTATAAATATTGTTGTAAATCTGCATCAGAAACGTCGGCCAGCATATACTTCACATCATCATCAGCCAGCTGTGTGCTGTCAGTATAAAGTGCCAGGCTTCCACCGAGTGTGTTTTTTTCCACAAAGTTGTTCAAATCACTATCACTAATGGCTTTCACTTCTGTTTCAATCGCTGCAATACCTCCACCATTCGTCGTTGGTTTATTTCCCCAAAACAACCATCCGGCAATAAATACAAAGCCAATGATCGCTGCAGCGGCCGCATATTTGAAAATATTATTGGAGAAATTACCTTTTACAACCATTGCTTGCGAAGGAGCTGCTGCCTGTTCGATTTCCAGTTCTTTTAAAATCTTCCCGGGCAATGCCTCAAAATATCCTTCCGGTGCACTATAGGTTTGCTTATGCTTAATATCTTCTAAAAATGAGGGAAGGTTTTCCAGCTCATTGTTCACAAAATCTATTGCATTTGCACCTGCTAAAACATTGCTAGAAAGATCGTTGAAGTAGCCCTCATTTACTTCGTAAGGCGTGGTCCTGGAAATGCCGCTAAGCAAAGGAGACAAAGCCTGCAATTCGCCCGACACGGATTCATATTGCTCATTGGCAATCATTTCCATGATCATCTCCGGCAGTTTGTCAAAATATCCGGCCGGAACCTCGTAGGGCATTTGGTGGGAAATGTTTGTAACAACGGGGCTAATTTCAAATAATTCGTTCAATATGTACCTGTCACGTGTCATAACTGTTTATAAGATATATTTTTTCTACATAGGTTTAATGGTTCAGGATATAATCTTCAATTTTTTTCACCGCATGGTGATAAGAAGCCTTTAAAGCGCCTTCAGATGTCTCCAGAACTCTGCTCATTTCCTCATACGGCATTTCATCATAGTACCGCAAGTTAAATACAACCCTTTGTTTTTCAGGAAGTTGCTGAATAGCCAGCTGTAATTTCCATTCCAGCTTATTTGCGTCAAAGTTCTTATCCGCTTTAATACGGTTACTCAGGCTAGACTCCACATCCTCAAATGACACGGTTGCCTTTTTCTTTTGCAATTCGATGAACGAAAGACATTCATTGGTTGCGATCCTGTATAGCCATGTATAGAGCTGCGAATCCTCACGGAAATTGTCGAGACCTTTCCAGATTCTGATAAAAACGTTTTGCAAAACATCGTTGGCATCCTCATGTTCCACAACCATCCGTCTGATGTGCCAATAGAGTTTTTCCTGATATTTTTTAATTATTGCCGCAAATGCCTTTTCCCGGGTTTCAGGATTATGGAATTGTAACAGCAATTCATTGTCGTGCAGAATAATTGCCATAGATTAAGTTGCTCGTTAAGCAATTTGATTTAATTGACCGTTGAAATTGTATTTAGTTTAAAACGTTGGCAAATTAAAAGCCATTTTGTAGAGACAAGGCATTGCCTTGTCTGTACGGCTCTCTTGCCGCCATTAAAATAAAAAAAGGGGCCAGGATAAAAATCCAGCCCCGTTTTTAAAATCCAATATCCTATGAAAAACCGTTGTAAAAATACCAAATGGAATGCAAAAAAAAATACCCACAAGTGGGTATTTTTTTATATTTAGTTATTTATCTAAACTTTCTTAGTAAGACCACAAATCCTGCTCGTAGTTAAAGATTTTCTCTTTAACGTTTTCGCCTTCCAGCAAACGCAGGATGTCATCTTTTACATAACCGCTGATGTACTGATCCATCGGGTTATCGATAGTAGATTTAATAATTCTGCTTGCAAACATGCGGCTTTCGAAAAGCTCTTCCCAGCTCATTCTTGCGCCAAAGTTTTTCCCGTTGTAAGCTTCGTATTTAGCCAACATCGGACGTAAGTCAGGATAGTAAACCCAGAAGATCGGTGTTACGTCCCTGAAAGAACCGTCAGTGTTCTTGATGGTTTTCAAAGGAGCGATACCCAAAATTCTTGTGTAAAGACGAGATGATTCTTTATCAAATACCACTTCTTCTTTTACCCAGTATTTTTCAACTGCTTCAGGATCGAATTGTTCTACGATCACAGAATCTTTAGTGATACCTTTTGAACCATCCGGATCTTTGCTCCAGTCAGGGATCTGTACAACTTTTGGTTTACCCACCAGCTGCTCAGTGATCTCTTTAATGGTTACCGGAGTGGTAAAGCGATCATCAATAGCGCTGAATGCAGTGATATCACCACTTTTAATGCTAGCCAGCAAAATATTGATGAAACGTTGGTTACCGTTGTCGTCGTCAGCTTTGTAAACAAACGGAAGGTTCATTTTTTCATGAACGTCCAGTTCTCTCCAAACTCTCTGGCGATAAACCGCATCATCCTCACGGATATGCTCATATGCCAAAGGCGTTCTGTCTTTTACGAGGTTGCGTTCTACTGCGTTATCGTTACGCAGTGATTTGCGAACCACAGGCAGATCCAACTGCGCCTCGGGAAGAGGTGCAGTTGTATCTTTAGGCGGAGCTGTATTAATAGCCGTTTGAGAATTATTCTTACTGGTTGTAGTTTTCTTCTTAGCAGTTGAAGTAGTCGTACGTTTTGCTTTTGTTGCTGTACGCTTCTTAGCTTGCTGCGCATCAACAACGTTTGTTGCCATAGCGAGCACTACTGCCAGCAAACTCAACCGGATGATGGATTTCTTCATAATCGTCTTTTCTATTATTTCAAGTTAAAGAAGATTCCAGGAAGTTCCCTTACTTTACCATCGGGACCTTTCACACGAATCTGATCAAAAAATATTGACATGCCAGGAGCTGCGTTCTTTACGATATCAGCTGCTTTACCATTCCAACGTGGGCCTTCATTAGGAGCTTCCTGGTAAGGACTAGATCCGCCATTTGCACCCAACTTGTAGCTAACAACCTGGAAAGGAGCATCGAATTCTGATTCAAGTAAACGAGCGAACACACCGCCCTGAGCTTTAAACAACGCTGTTGAAATAGCACCACCTTTGCTTGTACCAACCATTGCAGTTGGGTCAGGAAGGATTTTACAACGCATTGGGAAAGATGAAGTCTTACCTTCTACAGTTACTCTTACTTCAGCAGGACCAGCTTGTGTTGGTTTAGCAATATAGCCGTCGCCACCTGAAGAAGTTATTGAACCACCAGTGAATGAAACCTGCATTTTTTCTTTACCTGCAGAACCTGCAGATACTCTCAATGGGTTATCAACACCAATGTACATTACGTTCATTTTTTCAAGGAACACTGATGCACCTGAAGGTTGACCAACTGTATACTTAATTGTTTTTGTTACTGTACCTGTAGAACCGTCTGGTTTTACATAATTGATGTTAACGCTAACGCTTTGTTCGCCAACACCGCTCACTTGCTTTTTGAACACTGCAAGGCCATCAGCATTTAAAGGAACAGAAGCTCCGTTAATGGTAACTGAAGGTTTAGCAGATTTGCTGTAAGCACCGATACCTGCAGATACTTCAAGCTCCTGGCCAGGCATCAGGTAAGTTGAACTTGTTCCTACCAATGGTTGGAATTCGTCAAACACAACCTTTACAGAACCAACTTTGCTTAAGCAATAATCAGCAACTTGTGACTCAGAATTCTTAACGTCATTCTGGAATTTGCTAAGGATTGTCAATGCCGCGATTGTTGGCGTCATGTGGAAATAAGCCTGCGTCCAGTTATTGCTAGAGTTACCTGATTTAGAAGCTGGGATAGACAAATCTAAAGGCAATGTTTTCGTAAGTCTTTCCTTTTCTTCGGTTACTTCTTTTTGCAATACAGGATCGTTTGGAAATTTTGCAGGATCAAGAACGTTCAAAAGGTTAGTTTTAAACTCAGTCAATTTCTGCTGAAGTTTAGGACCTTCGCCTTTTGTATCAAACAATCTTGAAGGAGCATCGATGTTATCTTCTTTGAAATCTTCAACACCTTCGTGTACAACCAAGCCAGACTCGGTTTTCAAAGTTGTTTTAAGACCATCAAGATAAGAGCTCATGTCAGCAGCCAACTTTTGCGCTTCCTGTGCAAGAGGTTGCCACAATTTTGCTTTTTCAGCAGTTTGCGGATCTTTTGCCAAAGCGTCGAATGAATTGTATACTGACTTATTTTTTTCGTCAATAACGCCGTTAGCGGTACTGATACTGTTGTTTACGGTTCTGAAGGCATTCAGGATCTCCGCTGATACGTTTAGTGCCAGCAATGCTGTAAGCACCAAATACATCATGTTGATCATCTTCTGCCTGGGCTCTTTAGGTAAAGCCATGGATAATGATTTTAGAAATTAGTAATCCTGTTTAAAATACAAACTGTGTTAATGATATAAGGGAGATTGTTTTAATTATCTGCCTTGCATTGCGCTTAACATGTTACCATAAACCTGGTTCAGGTTGCCAAGGTTTTTCGCCAGCAATGAAATTTGCTCTTGCGTTTTCTTAGCATCAGCTACGCTACCTGACATAGCTTGAGAAGCCTGAGACAAGTTGTTGTAGAAAGCGTTCATTGCTTTCAGGTGGTTGTTGGTATCTTGTAATTCTAATTCGTAAATAGTGTTCAGAGAAGACAAGTTTTTAGTCAAAACCTGTACTTGACCGTGGAACTGTTTTGTAGATTCAGAAGCTTCGTTGAAAGACTGCATTGTAGCAGCAGATTTCAAGTAAGCATCTTTCATGCTACCCAAAGCAGCAGAAGCTTCTTTAGTTTTTACAGCGTAGTCGCTAGTAGCAGTAACTACATCACTAGCATCTTTAATTTGATTAACTGTAGTACCTAATTTGTTGAAGCTTTCGCCCAATTTTTTCAGGTTAGCAGGAGTGATATCAGCCTCTTGCATCATTTTGTCCAAACCTTGCAAAGCAGGGTTGCCAGAACCAGCGCCGCCAGCCATTTTAGGCAAAGCTTCTGCGATGGCAGCCATTTCACCACCTGGAGGCGGTAAGAAAGCGTATACGATAAAGATCAAAGCTTCTGTTAATAGACCTACTGTCAACATGAAGTCAGCGATTGGCTTGTGCAGGATTTTTGCCCAAGCTCCGAAGATAACAACTGCTGCACCCACGCACACAATTACGTTAACGATTCTTTCTGTTGATTTTGATGCTCCCGCCATAATATTTTAATTTTTAAGGTTTAATTCTAAAAATGGGTTTAAGGAATATTGTTTTTAAAATAACGTGACTTTGTTACGAAAATTTTGTAAGTACTACTTTTTATTTATTTACGACCTTGTAATGGTGGAAGGTCAATCAAGCAACGGAAACCAATGTAAGATTTAGTTGTATCCTGGTACTCATATGTACGTGTACCGGTTTGCAGGAAGAAGCCAACATCTTTCCAGCTACCACCGCGGATTACTTTACGTTTCATACGTGGAGGATCTGAATCCTTAGCGTTGTAACGGATATCCGGGTTCATATCGTGCTGGAAGTTGTAACCACCTTCATAATATAAAGAGGAAGTCCACTCTGCTACGTTACCTGCCATGTTGTACAAACCGAAGTCGTTAGGCCAGTATGCGTCTGCACGTACTGTGTAGAAACCACCATCTTCAGGATAGTTACCACGACCAGGTTTAAAGTTTGCCAGCAAACAACCTTTTTTGTTTCTCAGGTAATAGTTACCCCAAGGATACATTGATTGTGAGCGGCCACCTCTTGCAGCGTATTCCCACTCAGCTTCTGTTGGAAGCCTGAAGTCAGATTCGCCTGTTCTGCCTTTAGATGTAAGGAATCCGTTCAAGTACATTGTGCGCCATTCGCAGAATGCAGTTGCCTGAACCCAGCTAACACCTACAACAGGATAGTTACCAAATGCAGGGTGAGAGTAGTATCGTTTTGTCATTGGTTCGTTGTAAGAATAAGAGAAGTCTCTTATCCAAACCAATGTATCAGGATAGATTCTGATATCTTTTTTAACGATGAATTTGGAGCGAGGTACACCGGCATTTTCGCGACGTGCGGCTTCTTTGGTATCGAAAGTTTCTGAGTGGAAGATCAACTTCGCAGCATCAATTTCTTTCTTACCGAAAATGCGGTTTTCCGGAGAAACGATCATCTGGTCGATTTTTTCAATCGTTGCCTTGTCGTTCCATTTGATCGTTTTTGCTTTTACCCAATCAATGTGCTCAGTACCGTCATTCTTGTCCTGCTTCACAAAACCCATGAGCTTTGCAGCAGTAGAATCCCTTACCCAGTTGGTAAACTGGCGGTACTCATTATTGGTAATCTCAGTGGCGTCCATCCAGAAGCCATTGATTGAAATTTGTTTGTTACGCGCAGTGTAGGCATAGTTAACATCCTCATCACTAGGTCCCATGTGAAAGGTTCCCGGTGGAATGTAAACCATTCCCGGTGGTTTTGGCATTATATACTTACTGCCTGGGGCTACGCCATGTAACTGACCATCATTAGGCAACCCGCCTTTTGACTTTCCAGCTTTCCCGCAACTCGCCAGCATAGACACTGCCGCAAGTGCCATTACAGTGGTAAGGTTCTTCATTTTCATAACATTAAAGGGTATTGGGCAAAAATAATATTTTGTCAACATCTCTTTTAAAAGTTTAATTTTTTTTCAAAAAACTTTCATGCAGAAAGTAAGAAACGACAACTACTATTATTTTATTGTTTCAAGGCCCAAAAAAAGCCAATGATTTTTTACAATTGCTTTAACAGTAAATCTACGTTGTTCACTGGTTCACTGCAGGAATAATTTTTACAATGAAATATCAAAGGTTGGCTCGTAACCGATTTTCCAGATAATAGTGGGAATAAGTTATTTTCCTGGGAGGCAGATTGAAAGACTTTGTATGGGATAAAAGTAGCCAAAATTTCCTTCCGAACTTCATCTACAACCTCTCCTGTCACCACTATTTCTCTTGTGCCCCGGATTACTTCCAATATTAAATCACACCAAACACCAAAGGAGGTTGGGTAGTTTTCACACATTTTGACTAAGGTACCCAACGCCTTATTGCATCTTTCATGCCACAATTGAACATCAAAAACAACCGCGAGGTAATAAAGGTTTGAAATCATCACAGCATTACCTGAAGGCAGCGCCGCATCATATATTTCTTTTTTTCTAACTATAATGTCTTTTTGCTGGCTACCAGTAAAATAAAACAACCCTGTTTCTGCCTCACTGAAATTATCCAGTACGTGCGCTGTCAATTCTTTTGCCTTTATCAAATATGATGTATCACCAGTGATCTCCTGCAGATTGATTAAAGCCTGTATCAGGTAAGCATAATCATCTAAAAACGCCGGGATCTTAGCGTGGCCATTCTTGTAAGTGTGAAATAAATTTTCATCCTGCAAAAAAGCCTGTAACAAAAAGTTAACATTCTTTAAAGCGAGTTCCTTATACTCCTCTTTTCCGGTAGCTGCATATATTTTACAGCATGCTGTATTCATTAACGCGTTCCAGTTCAATAATATTTTATCATCGAGCCCTGGCCTTACTCTTTTTTCCCTGGCATTTAAAAGTTGCGCTCTCCCCTCTTTCAGTTTTTCTTTTAAAACGGGAAGGTCAATTTTATGCTTTTGGGAAAAATCATCTACAGATGTTTTGATTCGTAGAATATTTGTATGTTCCCAGTTACCCGTTTCCGTTATATCATAAAACTTGCAAAACAGGTCGGCATCTGCGCCTAAAACTTCTTCCACTTCTTTTTTTGACCACACATAGAACTTCCCTTCCTCGCCCTCACTGTCAGCATCAAGCGCAGCATAGAAGCCATTCTCCGGTGATAAAAGTTCGCGTGTGATGAACGCCATTGTGTGGTCTATGGTCTCTATATACAGTTCATTTTTGGTAAGCTGATATGCCTCTGCCATTGTGATCAAAAGCAAGGCATTATCATAAAGCATTTTTTCAAAGTGTGGTGCAAGCCATTCTGCATCTGTGGAATATCGTGCAAAGCCGCCACCCAGCTGGTCATAAATGCCTCCATAGATCATTTTGTCGAGGCTCAGCAACGCCTGTTTTAAAGCCGCTTCATCTTTGTAAAAATGGTAGTATTTCAGCAGGTACTGAATGCTGAATGTTTGGGGAAACTTGGGAGCTTTGCCAAAGCCACCTTCCAGTGTATCGGCTTGCTTCATAATGTTGGTGAAGATGGTTGCAGCTCTTTCGTGTGTGAAATTTTGTTCTGCCTGATCGTGACCAAATGTGTTGGATTGTTCGATGTAGCCGGTAAGATTTTCTGCCTGCTGCAGTACTTCCTGTCGCTTGTTGTGCCATGCATTAGCCACGCCGTGCAATACGTCTGTCCATGAAGGTCTGTTGTAATGTTGTTGTGGCGGATAATAAGTGCCTCCATAAAATGGCTTTCCATCAGGGGTAAGAAACACATTGAGTGGCCAGCCGCCGCTGCCGGTCATTGCCTGTACCGCATCCATGTACACCTGGTCTATGTCCGGTCTTTCTTCGCGGTCAATTTTAATGTTGACAAAATATTCGTTCATGATGGCAGCCGTCTCTTCATTTTCGAAACTCTCTTTTTCCATTACGTGGCACCAGTGGCATGCAGAGTAACCGATGCTCACAAGGATAGGTTTGTTCTCCTCTTTTGCCTTTTGCAAAGCCTCATCGCTCCATGGAAACCATTCCACAGGATTGTAGGCATGTTGCAGCAAATAAGGACTTGTTTCGGTAGCTAAATGGTTTGGCTTGCTCATGGTGGCAAATGTAAGAATGATGTACGATGTACGATATACAGTGTACGAAAGTCGTTGAGGTGCTATCCCTGAATTTTTACCACTAAGGCGCTAAGGAACACAAAGTCTCACTAAGGAAAGCTGAAACTTTGAACATCCCTAAGTGAACCTTAGTGTTCCTTAGCGCATTAGTGGTTATATTTTGCAATTAAATACATAGTGATTCTCGCCAAAGACTTTCGTACATCGCACATCTAACACCGTACACTGCTTCACATTCTATGCCGCACAAAAACGAAAAAGGCAACCGTATTACGATTGCCTTTAGTTTCTTTTATCAGAAGACTTTATTTTTCTGCTTTGATGGATCTCAAATACATATCCAGTGCTGCGACCATTGAAGGGGCCTGTGGTTGTGGTGCTTTAATGTGAAGCTCCAGACCGGCTTCTTCAATTGCTTTGTACGTATTGCTACCAAACGCACCTATCTTGGTACCGTTCTGTTTGTATTTTGGTAAGTTATCAAATAGACTTTTTACGCCGCTTGGTGTGAAAAAGCAAATGATATCATACTCTGTTTTCGTCAGGACTTCCTTAACATCGCTGCTAATAGTCCGGTACATAAATGGCGTAGCAAACTCGCACTTATTAGCTTTCAGCCAACCCACAATTTCATTATCCTGTTGGTTCTCGGAACATGGGTACAAAAACTTCTCGTTTTCCTTGTGCTTGTTTATAACATCAAACAGGCTTTTATTTGTACCATCTGCACCATAAAAGACCTTTCTTTTACGGTACAATATAAATTTTTGCAAATACAAAGCCACAGCCTCAGTTATACAGAAGTATTTTGTGTCCTGTGATACGTTCACCTTCATTTCCTCGCAGATCCTGAAAAAGTGATCAATTGCGTTACGGCTCGTAAAGATCACCCCCGTATACGCTGCAATGTCAATTTTCTGCTTACGGAAATCTTTTGCCGGAATGCCTTCTAACACAATAAATGGCACGAAGTCTAACTCCACATTAAATTTCCTTTCCAATTCGAAATAAGGAGACTTCTCAGTTTCCGGCCTGGGTTGGGTGATTAAAATCTTCTGAACAGTTTTCGCAGATGTAGCTGCCTTGCCACCGTTTTTTACCATATGACGCATGCTATGGTTTAGCTAAAATTATACTGTTTTATCAAAAAAATTCAACAACACCTTGTAAATCAGCAAAAGAGGTGCTATCTCGAATGCGCAAAGGTAAAGAAAAAAGTGAATCTGTTTCACTTTTATTTCGCTTCTAATTGGCCCGAAAGACGCTAGGTATCTATAAACCAGCGCACTAACGATGAGGATATATGAAATTGTGACCCAAATATCTGCTTCTGCGCTTTGAAAAGCGATTAATATTACGAGGGGCAGCAGGAAAAGTGCCAGCAATTTGTTGATGAGGAAGACAATAAAAATATAGGTATTTGCCGCGGCTTTCAGATTAAATACCCAACCTGTAAACTTCAACACAAGGAATTTCAGTAAATAGACGAGACTTATTACTACCGAAGAGTAAAAAACAAGCAGCCAGAAATTAACTTCCGTGAATTCATTGTAATATCTCAACAGAAAAGCCGCAAAACTACCCGCAACGAGCACAAAAAAGATATTTAACAGCAATGACGGTAATGGCGTTTGCGATAACTGTTCCCTAATTTGTTTCTGTTTTAAGGAAGCCCTGAACATGACCGTAAATAAATTCTGCATGTATTTCGCAAAAACGACTCTTACGAGCGCGAAGAAAAGTATGATTAGTAACAGCAGGTAAAATTCATCTTCCTTATGATCGTGATGTTTTACCTGGATCCTCGGCAAAACGGGATTCCCGGTAAAATTATAATACCGGTTTTGCGTGAGCACACCACCATAATTGAAATAAACAGTGTCTTTCTCTGCCTCAACAGTGTTTACTATTGGTGCAATTGAATCTTTTACTGGTCGGGTGGAATCTTTTTTTAGCAGCAGTTCTGCCCTTTTCGCTGAATCTAATACCGGCTTCTTTACTGCCGGCTTTGGTGCTTTTTTTACAACGGGCTTAGGCGTATCAACAACTTGCTCCTGCGGCGGGGGCGCCGGAGATACCGCAGAATCATTTCCACTTTGGGCAGCAGTTTTTTGGATAAACGAACACAGGACAAAAAACAGTAGTAAAAAATATTTCACAAAAACTGATTGGTTGTTTACAAAAATAAGGTGCGGGGTGTAATTAATAATTAATAATTAAGAATTAATGGGCGCAGCCTTCTAAACGAAGAAAACAACTCTTTATTTTAAAAAAGCCAGCGATGTTACATTCAATCAAAAACGCAGTCTTATTAATTTTTAATTATTAATTATTAATTATTCTAGAAATAGGTTACATACCCCAAATGTATCTTCGACTGCCTCGCATTAAACTTCACGTCGTTGCGTTTGCCGGCGGCAAAGGAAATGTTGAAAAGGCCGGCGGTGGTTTCAAAGGCGAGGCCGAGGCCGGCACCGATGAAAGTATTGGTGGTATTTGTGTAAATACTTTTGTTGGCTACCCAGGCACCATCTACAAATGAGAACAGGTAAGAATTCAGGCCGATCAGGAACCTGTACTCTACGGTACCTACAGTGTATTGGGAGGCGTAAATGCTTTCTTCATCAAAACCGCGCAGCAATTTGTAACCACCAATCTGGAACAATTCATTCCTGTAAATGGACGGGCTTTGCAGCCAGCCGATATTTGCGCCTAATTTTAGCGTAGAGCTGCTTTGAATAGGAAAGAAATGCGCGGCATCTATCTTGATCTTAAACTGATAGCTGTTTAGCTTAACGGTGTCGTATAATGACTCATAGGAGAAATCGGGACTGCTGAGTTTTACAATACTGTTGTTCTTGCGGATGGTCCTTGTGCCGGCAGTTAGCAAAAGATGCAATTCATTTCCTTTTCGCGGATTGAAGCGATAGTTAGTCCTGAACAGTTCGTAGTCAATCCCAAGATTGTTGATGGTTTCGTCTATTTCGTTGGGTAGTGTTTTACTTTCTTTGATGGCATTGGTGTCCAGGTCCAGCAGATTTGTCCTGAAGCTTTGGAAAAACACCCTCCCTGTTTGCGATGCGGAGAATGCATATTGAACGCCCAGCACAAAATTAATATTGACATAGGAAGAGTCTTTTTTCAGCAGATCAAACCCAAGGTTTAGTCCAAACGGACTTTTAAAAATGAACGGCTGCTGATAGGCGAGATTGAGCCTTGGCGACTTTACCTGCAATTGTTGCCAGTTCAAGCCTATTGTTTCACCCGATCCCAAAGCGTTGCGTAAGTTGATGTTGGCTTCGCCGGTCACCAGCAGTTTATTATCATTCTGATCGCTTGACGGCTGCAGTCCAATCAATGCATTGATCTGGCTTGCCTTTTTGGGCTTCAGGTAAAGGTTAACTACGGCGCCTGCGCTTACCATTGTCATATCCCAGCCTTTTTCTTCCTGTAAGAATGGCAACTCGCGCAATCTTGTACTGATCTTTTGAAGTGTTGATTTCGAGTATGGACTACCATTTAAAATACCCAGGTAACGCTGCAGGAAATTGCTGGATATCTTCACGTTGCCATATACCCGAATGCTGTCGATCTTGTACAATGGGCCCTTGTCTACTTTAAGGCTAGCGTAAAACTTACTTTCTTCATAACCCACACTGTCGAGTTGCACTTTGGCAAAAGGGTGTCCGTTGTTCTCGAAATAGTCAAGTATTCTTTGCTCTAGTTGCTGAAGTTGTGTAATGTTTAAAGGTTTGTTGAAATACAGTTTTGAGTTCCATCCGATCTGATCCATCATTTTTGCATCGACGGAAGTAATGTCAACATATGCGAGTTGATAGCGCTCGCCGAGAAATAGATGGATGGTGGCAAACGTTGAATCCAGATGCAAACTATCGACAGAAGCGGCGGGATAGCCTTTCTCCTGTAGCTTTTGTGGAAGCTGATTGACATAATCCACGCAAAGCTGGCGACTGGCAAAGCTTTCCTGCAAACGCAGCGATTTGATTATATTTTCATCCCTGTCTACGGGCACAATGCGCAACACATACTGCGCCTGTGCGGAGCAACATGCCATTACGGAAACCGCCAGCAGAATGATGTTAATATAACCTTGTACCTTTGCCATGCTTTTTGAGGAGTTGTTAGTTGTTAGAAACGATCCCTGTAGCCGGTGGCCAGTAGCCAGCGGCATCACTTCTATTGTTAACTAGCTGTCAAAATTAATCAGGTTTGTTTCACAGAAACACTGGCTACCGGTTACCGGCTGCTGGCGACTGCGAATAACTAACAACTTTCTAAATTAAACTGTAATATTCAAAAAAAAATTCGCATGGCAGGCATTTATATTCACATTCCTTTTTGTAAGAAAGCCTGTCATTATTGTAATTTTCATTTCTCTACATCGCTGCAACTGAAGCCGGCGTTTGTCGATGCGATTGTAAAGGAAATAGCATTGCGCAAAGCATATCTTGCTGACGAAAAAATAAACACGATCTATTTTGGTGGTGGCACGCCAAGCCTGTTGTCTGCAGAGGAGTTGAACAGGATTTTTACTGCGCTGTATGAAAATTTTTCTATCAACGACAACATTGAAATAACGCTGGAAACAAATCCGGATGACATCAATGCCGAAAGTTTACAAGTTTGGAAAAATGCAGGAATAAACAGACTGAGCATTGGCATACAATCTTTTTTTGAAGAGGACCTTCAATGGATGAACAGGGCCCACAATGCAACACAGGCAAGGCAATCCATTTTGCTGGCACAGGAAGCGGGCATACACAATATTACAATTGACCTTATTTACGGAACACCAACGCTTACGAATGAAAAATGGCAACAAAATGTGCAAACTGCCATTGATTTGAACATTCCACATCTCTCCTGCTATGCACTGACGGTGGAACCTAAAACAGCGCTGGAAAAAATGATCGAGCAAAAGAAACTGCAGGACGTTAACCAGGATTTGCAATCGCAACAGTTTCTCGATTTGATGAAATGGCTCTCGGATGCGGGTTTCGAGCACTACGAAATTTCCAATTTTGCAAAAAAAGGGTTCAGGAGCCAGCACAATTCTTCTTACTGGCGCGGTGAAAAATATCTTGGCGTTGGGCCGTCTGCACATTCTTTTGATGGCGTTTCGCGCCAGTGGAACATTGCCAACAATCCTTTGTACATTAAAAAAATTGCAGAAGGCGATAACTTCTTCGAAGGCGAAACGCTTACGCCCACCCAGCAATTGAATGAATATATCATGACTGCTTTACGCACCAGTGAAGGGATTGATGTTACAATGGTGAAAAATCATTTTGGTGAAAAATCTGCTACTGACATCGTCGCAGGAATTCAAAAATTCGTGGTTGCGGGCAAGGCTGTTTTTCATGATAATTTCATCCGCTTAACACATGAGGGGAAGCTGTTTGCAGATGGTATCGCCGCGGATTTGTTCGCGGTTTGAGAAGTGAAAAAGCACACAGATGACACAGATTTAGCAGATTTACACGGATTTTTTGACCCAGTCGCAAATGAATAGAAACGGATGCACGGTAGGGGTTCCCCCAATTCCTAATTCCTTACTCAATGTCGCATAGTTAAGGATTTTTGAACGGAATGGTGGTTGTGATCCGTTAGAAAAGAACGCTTGTCATCCCGACGAAGGAGTGATCTGCGTGATTGTTAACGCATAGTGTGCGCTAGTGTTAGGCTCAGATCCCTCCTTCGTCCGGATGACAAGCGACATGCCCTTAATTTTTCAAACAGCTTAACTAAACGACATTAAATTCCCAATTCCTAACTTCTAATTCCTAATATCCGGGCAATCCAATTCGGGTTTGATTTGTCCGGAATTGTTGTAATTTTATTCTTCTGGAAATAATGTAAAATCTTCGGAAATAACCCCGTCATCTCATCGACTCCAATCCCCCTCAAAAAACAATTGATTTACTGAATCCTTTTATCCTCATTCATTTTTTTAAACATCAATAAAAGGAGGAACCTATGGCTCAGGAAAATAATTTTCAGCAGCTAAGAGGAATGCTGCGCGGTGAGCTTATTGAACCCACCGATGCAAACTATAATCTTGCCCGTAAGGTTTACAATGGCATGATCGACAAAAAGCCTGCCGCCATTGCAAAATGCAATGATGTGGCGGATGTAATTGCCTGCGTAAACTATGCAAGAGAAAACAAAATTTTACTCGCCGTTCGTGGCGGAGGCCACAATGGTGGTGGATTAGGTGTTTGTGATGATGGATTGGTCATTGCCCTTTCAGGCATCCGCTATGCCCATGTTGACCCGGTTGCGAAAACGGTACGTGTGGGCGGCGGTAGTACATGGGCGGACGTTGACCACGCTACACATGCGTTTGGACTTGCTACACCAAGTGGTATCATTTCAACTACCGGAGTTGGTGGACTTACGCTCGGTGGCGGTCTGGGCCACCTCACCCGGAAATGCGGATTGACAATTGACAACTTATTAGAGGCAGATGTTGTGCTGGCAGATGGCTCTTGCGTTACAGCGAACGAAAAAAATAATGAAGATTTGTTTTGGGCGCTTCGTGGCGGCGGTGGCAATTTTGGCGTAGTTACTTCATTCCTGTTCAGGCTTCACAATGTGGATACTTTATATGCTGGACCAATGCTTTGGGAACTCAGCGAGAGCAAACGGATAATGAAATGGTACCGTGATTTTATTACAACTGCTCCTGATGAACTCAACGGTTTCTTTGCTTTTCTTACTGTTCCTCCAGGCCCTCCGTTCCCTGAAAATTTACATAATAAAAAAATGTGCGGCATCGTGTGGGCTTATGCTGGTCCGCTGGATAAAGCAGAGAAAGTATTTGAACCTATTCGCAATCTTGGAAATATTGCATTGGATTTTGTAGGCCCTATTCCTCATCCTGCTTTGCAGGGCATGTTTGACGCTTTGTATGTGCCGGGCTACCAGTGGTACTGGCGTGCTGACTATATGAATGAGTTAAATGACAAAGCTATTGATGAGCACATCAAATATGGTAGCGAAATGCCAACAATGTGGTCCACCATGCATATGTATCCGGTAAACGGTGCTGCTGGCAGAATAAAAAATGATGAAACTCCATGGAGCTATCGTGATGCCACCTGGGCGCAGGTGATTGTGGGTGTTGACCCTGATCCGGCAAACAGGGACCTGGTAACAAAATGGACCAAAGACTATTGGGAAGCGCTTCACCCATATTCTGCAGGTGGCGCTTACATCAATTTTATGATGGATGAAGGCCAGGACAGAATCAGGGCTACTTACAAAGACAATTACGACAGGCTCGCCATGATAAAAGCAAAGTACGATCCGAATAATTTGTTTAGAGTAAATCAGAATATTAAGCCGGCTGTGATGCAGGCGGCGGGAGCGAAGTAGTTAATTGAAAATTGAAGGTTGAAAATTGAAAATGCTTCAGATGAAACAGTCTGATTGACTCAAAGCATTTTCAATTTTCAACTTTTTCTGCTTTGCAAGGTTTGTAGCCTTGCAGCTACATTTCATTGCCTTTGGCAATCATTCCAAGCATCGCCGGAGGCGATAGAATACACCTGCGAAGCTAGAAGCTTCGCAGAGCGAATGAAACAGTCTGATTGACTCAAAGCATTTTCAATTTTCAACTTTCAATTTTCAATTCTATAAAAGTTTCTCCTCAATAAAGCGAAACCCTTTCCTCGCGGGTAATTGCTCCCAAAGAATTTTGTAGACTGTTTCTGCGATGGGCATTTCTGCGCCCACTTCTTTGTTGATGTAGTAAATACATTTGCTGGCATTGTAGCCTTCGGCAACCATGTTCATTTCCAGCTGTGCGGAAATAACAGAATAGCCTTTGCCGATCATGTTACCAAAGGTTCTGTTACGGCTATGCAATGAATAGCAGGTTACCAGCAAATCGCCCAAATACACGGAGGTTGCATAGTTGGCGACTTTTTTGTGTGAAATCGGATTTTCGCCATCATGCATGCCCACTTCAATATTTCGAATGCCTACCTTTTGTAGAAAGCCGGCCATTTCATCTGCAGCATTGGAAATGAGCACGCTTAAAAAATTATCTCCGTATTCAAGGCCGTGTGCAATACCTGAGCCCAATGCATAAATGTTCTTTAAAACTGCGGCATATTGCACGCCGGTCAAATCGTTATTGGTAGCGGTGTTGATGTAGTAAGTGCGAAAATATTTTGCGATCACTGCAACTTCTTCCTCTTTATTGCCGGAGAAGGTGAGATAAGAAAGTTTTTCGGAAGCTACTTCTTCTGCGTGGCAAGGCCCCATAACGGTGAAGTAGTTGGAGGAAGGCACGTTGAATTGTTGCTTCAAATATTCGTTCAGCAATATGTTGATGCCCGGTAATATTCCTTTTACGGCTGAGATGATCTTCTTTCCCTCAAATGCAGTCGGATGAACTGTTCCCAGCACGTCCAGCAGATATGCAGACGGAACGCCAATTACAACACAATCACTCGCGGCAATGGTTGCGTTGATATCAACACTAAGAGTAAGCAGCGAGGTATCAAAGTAAACGGATGATAAATGGGTTGGATTATGATGACGCTTTGCAAGATGCTCGGCAATGTCTTCCTTGCGCACCCACCAATTCACGGGAATTTTATTGTCAGTAAGAATTTTAACCAAAGCAGTTGCCCAACTTCCGGCTCCTATTATTCCAAATTTCATGGCAGAACAATTTTAAAACACTAAGCTTCAAAGATTCGTAAAAATTATTTGCGAAACAAATTGATGATTTAGCATCTTCCAACTTGTTTCGCAAACATTTGATAACACGCAAAGAAGACGCATTGTTATGCGTCTCTACTATTTTTTCTTTTGATCAAACAACTTATCCTTATCCACCACTTGCACTTTAGTGCCTTGTTTCAGCGTTTTGCTTATTAAGGAATATGGACCAGAAATAACTTCATCTCCTTCTTTAATACCGCTTACGATTTGAATATAGCTTACATCCTGGATGTCTGTTTTCACAACGGCTTTCTTCACCGTTTTATCTGCCTGCAAGATGTACACGACTTCTTCAAGCTCTTCGGCGTTTGTTTTTTTGTCTTCTTCCGGCGAGCCGACAGCGTTCCTGGTATTGTTATTATTATTGTTATTGTTGGCGTCTACAGAGTTCTTCGATTTATCGATCGCATTATCAGATCCCTTCTCTCTCGTGGTAACCGCATTGATTGGAACAGATAATACGTTTTCATTTCTCTTTGTCTGGATATCTGCGCTTGCGCTCATACCGGGACGAAAAGGCGACGATCCGCCTTTTCCAACAAGGTCTTTGTAAGAATCAGGCAGCAATCTAATGTACACTTTATAGTTGGTTACATCGTTTGAAGTAGTCGTGGTGGAGGAAGCCGTAGCCGCTGTAGTATTGCTGCTGGCAATCTGCGTAACGATGCCTTTGAATTTGCGATTGTTATATGCATCTACTTCTACCAAAGCCGAGTCGCCGAGTTTTACTTTCGGAATATCGTTTTCACTTACATCTACACGCACTTCAATTTTGCTCATGTCTGCTATGCGCATCATTTCTGTACCGGCCATCATTGAGCTACCTACTACACGTTCGCCTTTTTTCACACTCATTAAAGACACGATGCCGCTCATGGGAGACAGGATAGTTGTACGACTAAGGTCTTTTGCGGCTTTGTCTAGATTTGCCTGTGCACTGATCGTGGCAGCCTGGTTACTTTTAATGCCTTGTACAGCAGCGTTATAACTTGCTTTGGCAGAGAGGTAAGCGCTTTCAGCCTGCTCAAATTCTGACTGGGAAATTACTTTTTCACCCAACAATTGCTTTTGGCGATCATAGGCTTTTTGTGTTTGATCCATTGAGGCTTTCAGGCCGTTCAATTGCTCCTGGCTATTGCTTACAGTGGCACGTTGCTGATTTACAACAGCCGCCGCCTGGTCACGTTGTGTAACATAAATGTCCGGATATATTTTTGCAAGCACTTCACCCTTGCTTACACTGTCACCTTCAGCAACAGTAAGTTCGATGATCTCGCCGGAAATATCGGGGCTGATCTTTACTTCAATTTCCGGATATACTTTTCCAGGTGCATTTACGGTTTCAATAATGGTTCTTTTTACAGCTTTTTCTGCGGTTACTTTTACTCCTTCATCTTTTCCGAATGCGCCTGCCTTTTGTAATACTACCAACAAGACAACAAGTAATACTACCGATATAATTATCCAAAGCAATTTCTTGTTCATAAAGTGTTCTTTTCAATTAGAGATAGAATGGTTCGTTTAGGGTTATTGCAATCGAAGGCCCATGCCTTTGTAAAATTCCAATACTTTCATTTTAAAAACATAATCGTATTGGGCATTGGCCAGGTCGAGTTTTGCGCGGGCAAGATTGTTTTGGCTGGTAATTAAATCATAGGTATTGAGCAATCCGATATCGTGTCTCTTTTTCGCAACGTCATATGTTTTTTGTGAAACGTCCACGCTTACTTTACTGGAGTTGAATTTTTGCAAGGCAGCAACTGCATTGGTGTAGGCAGTGTAAATATCCTGTTTCAATTTTTGATCCGCCTGTTCAATAACAACCTGTTGGTTTTTTATATCAAGCTTAGATCTTTCGTAATTGGTGCGTGCATTATATCCGCTGAAAATGGGAACTGAAATATTAATCCCAAGGTTTTGACCAAAGTTGCCGGTAAACTGCGTTCCCCAGCCATCCCAATATTGTGCAAATGTTCTGTTTTCCTGCAAAGCTTCGTACTTCGGTGAATATACGGGCTGGGCGCTGGCTGGATTAAGAGGGTCTATTAAAACATAATCGCCATTTTGGTTATAATTAATGAGTTTCGCTCCGGTTATCATCGAGGCTGGATTTGAAAACCTGGTGTTAAGTCTGCCAAATGCCGAAAGGGTTGGATATAAATTAGCCCTGCTGGATTTAGTAGCAGCCTGTTTGGAATCCAGTCTCAATTGATTTGCTTTTTGTGCCGGCTGATTTGTAAGGGCGAGATTATAAACATCTTCTGGTTGCAGCGATGCTATTGGCTCAACAGGTATAACTTCAACAGGAGGAACGTCAATTTCAAAAGGTGTTGCAAAATCAAGATTCATCAACGACTTGAGTTGGATCAAATTCAGCTCTGCTGTTGATTTTGCGGTGATCAAATTTGAACTATCCAACGCCAGTTGAGATTCCAGTTGCAATGCGTCCAGCTCGGGAACCGCACCTGCGTCTACTCTTTTTCTTACAGTATATAGTTGAGCGCTGTCCTGCTGCACCTGTACCCGCACAATTCTAACTTGTTCGATTGCCAATAATGCCTGCAAATAAGCCGTTGCCACATTTAGAGCCACATCATTTTTTGCTTTATCTACATCAGCGAGCGAAGCTTTATTTTCCAGCTCCTGCGACAGAATATTATTTTTTATGCGGTTCCAATTGAAGATGGTGGCATCGAGATTCAAACTAAAATCCTGGGAAAGGCTATTGATGTCAACATATGTGTTGGTTGCAGCGTTGATGGTTCTACCGAGGTTGTAACCCGTGCTCGTGGAAAAATTCGCATTCGGAACCCTCGATAGTTTTGCCTGCTTTAATGTAGCTTCAGAATACAATTCCTGCACATCTGCCGTTTTAACTGTGAGGTTATGCGCCCATGCATATTCCACGCACTCCATCAGGTTCCATTTCTTTTGGGCAAATGATGTGTTGTTCAAAAACAGACCCGTTAACAGTAGTAATAGAAAACAGGATTGGTTCAATTTCACTGTTGAAATCTTTTAAGTTTATAATCAATCTTTTATTAAATATCCCCTCAATTAATCATTGTTCCACAATCTATAAAGCAAGCAATCAGAGAGTTCTAACCTAATACCGATTGGTCAAACAATACAGCCCAATTCGACTACGTCTCATTGTTCTATTTGTTTGATCCATCGGCATTATAAGGAATTGAAATTCATTTTTGGAGTGTAATAAATTTCAATTGCTTGTAAATTAGTTTTCAAAATAAAGATTTTTCGTTGAGGAATAGTTTTTTATATACTTTTTCGGCCAATTTTATGTTTTAGTGGAAACAGATCGTACTTAAAACTTACCAAAGCCCAAAGAATGGCACCGTTTATTAAGAAATTGTTTCTTTCAATATTAATAGTTGCTGCCTGCAACTATTCATTTTCCCAGTCAGTTACCGACACGGCAAAACTCCAGGAAGTTGTTATAAAAGCATACGAGCATAACCGTAATATTAAAGACATTGGCGCGGCGGTTTCCACCGTTCGTGAAGCGCAGCTTGATCGTTTTGGCAACGTTTCCATTTTATCGGCGGTAAACAGTGAGCCGGGCATACGAATGGAAGAGCGCTCCCCGGGAAGTTATCGATTAAATATTCGTGGCAGTTCACTAAGAGCACCATTTGGAGTAAGAAACGTAAAAGTCTACTGGAACGGTATACCTTTCACTGATCCGGGCGGTAACACTTATCTCAATCAATTTTCGCCTGACAATTTTTCTTCGCTGGAAATTTTAAAGGGCCCGGGAAGTAGCCTTTATGGCGCAGGTACCGGTGGTGTTGTGCTGGCAAATGGTTTTGATCCTTTGCAAACCAACGAACTTCAACTGCAATACTCCGGCGGAAGTTTTGGAACGAACAACGTTCATGCGGGTATCACGTTTGGCGACGAACGTTTTAAAAACAACATCAGTTACAACTATCAAAATAGTAATGGCTATCGCGATCAAAGTGCCATGCACAGGACAACACTTTCGTGGGAAACAAGAAGTATTATTTCTCCCAAATATGAAATGTCAACCCATGTGCTCTATGGTGATTTGTTTTATGAAACGCCGGGTGGATTAACAAAAGCACAATACAATGCAAACCCGAAAGCTGCAAGGCCCGCCAGCGGTGGCTTTCCAAGTGCTGAAGCGATCAATGCGGCCATCTACCAAAAAATGTTTTGGGCAGGTTTTAATCAGCAATATCATTTTACAGATAACTTTTACAACAGCACTTCTGTGTATGGTACGGTCACCAATTTTAAAAACAGTGCCATTCGCAACTATGAGAAAAGATTGGAACCGCATTTTGGCGGAAGAACGGTCTTTGGTTACAATGCACAATTGCAACAAACAAAACTGAACATCATTGCTGGAGCAGAGGGGCAACAAGGTTATTTTACAGATAATGTTTACAACAATAAAAACGCCAATCCCGATTCATTGCAAACAAGCGATGAAATCAACAACAGCCAGTGGAACGCATTTGCCCAGACAGAGGCAATCTTTAATGGCGGCTGGGTAGCAACTGCCGGTGTGAGCATTAATAAAACACAGATCAATTTTACACGTACTTCTGTTGTACCGAATTTTACTTACGATAGCAAGTTCAATAACGAATGGGCGCCGCGTTTTTCCTTATTGAAAAAGTTCAGCAGAGTATCTGTGTATGGCGTGGTGTCAAAAGGATTCTCGCCACCTGCAACGCAGGAACTACTACCCGCTACAACCATTATCAATACTAACTTACAAGCCGAGCACGGTTGGAATTATGAGCTTGGCGCCAGGGGAAATTTGTTGCAAAACAGATTGGTGTGGGATGTAAACGTATTCGACTTCAATTTGAAAAATGCGATCGTGCAACGCCGTGATGCGGGTGGTGCAGATTATTATACCAACGCTGGTTCTACAAAACAGAAAGGCGTTGAAGCAAACGTTTCTTACGTGATCACTGATAATAAGAACAACTTCATTTCGGGTGCTACTGTTTGGGCCAGTTATACTTATTTCCACTTCCGATACAATGAGTTTAAACAACTGGACGCAAATTACTCAGGCAATCAAATGCCAGGCATAGCGCCAAATACAATGGCTGCAGGATTTGATCTTACATTCAAACCCCATCTATATTTACATGCTACTTATTTCTACAGCAGTTCCATTTACCTGAACGATGCGAATACAGACAAAGCGAATGAATATCATTTGCTTGGAGCAAAGCTTGGCTATAAAAACAATTTGGGCAAACATCTTACCATCGATTTATTTGCAGGAGGCGACAATTTGTTAAACCAAAAATACAGCCTCGGAAACGACATCAATGCTACAGGTGGCCGATATTACAATGCAGCGCCAACAGCGAATTTCTATGCGGGGATTGCCTTCGGCATTAGATGAGAAAGAAACGCTGATTTTCATGATTGTCATGATTTAAAATTTTGAAGCACCAGCTTCCCCGAAAAATGTTGCACCGGGCTAGTATCAAATTTCTAATCTCAAATAAAAAATCTTGATAAATCATGACAATCATGAAAATCTGCGTTCTCCCTGCGTTCTTACTCAAAACTTCCTACCTTCGCTCCGTATATGGTTGACGACAACCGTCATTAAAAGGGAAGTCCGGTGTAATTCCGGCGCTATCCCCGTAGCTGTAAGCGTAGTGAAAAGTTCACATTACTGAAAATAAAACCACTGTTAACACGGGAAGGATTTCAGTGAAACGCGAGCCAGAAGACCTGCCACATACGTGTTCATTCAAAGCTTTCGGGTGAAAAGCATGGAATGTAAATGCCAAACCCAAAGGCAATTTATATTTCTACTTAGTCATTTTACTTACCGAAGGCTCATTGTTAACCGTTCTTTAAAAACAACATTGAGCATGAAACAACTAATTGCAGGCTTCACATTATTATCCTGCTATGGTGCATTTGCACAGACAGACTCCATTAAACAAAAATCGTTGGATGAGGTAGTAGTTACTGCCAACAAATTTGCACAGAAACAAAGTGCAACAGGAAAAGTATTAACTGTTATCGGTCGACAAGAGTTAGAGAAAAACACTGGCCGCTCACTTACACAAGTATTAAACGAACAAGCCGGTTTATTGATCAATGGCTCGCAAAACTCACCGGGCAGCAATCAAACCGTTTATATGCAGGGCGCCAATGCCGCTAACACACTGATATTGGTAGATGGCATGCCTGTGAACGATCCATCGGGTATTTCAGGTGAATTTGATTTGAACCACTTTTCAATCGATCAAATTGAAAGAGTTGAAATTTTGAAAGGCACACAGTCCGTACTGTACGGCTCAGATGCCGTTGCAGGAGTCATCAACATCATCACCAAAAGACAAACAGGTAACAACCCTTTTGCCATCAATGGAACCGTTGCAGGCGGTACTTACGGAACATTTAAAGGAAATGCAGGTGTGAGTGGTAAAATCAAATGGTTCAATTATAACGCGCAATACAATCATTTGCAATCAGATGGTTTTTCTTCTGCTAACGACAAAACAGGTAATCAAAAGTTTGATAACGATGGTATTAATCAAAATAATGTGAGCCTTAGTTTGGGTGCAGACGCGGGACGTTTCAAAATAAGATGGCTGGGTTCGTTTGATCAATACCATGCAGCTATTGATGACGGTGCATTTATGGATGATAAAAACAGCACTATCACCAACAAGAATCTGCAATTTGGACTTTCCACTATTTATACCTTTGATAAAGGAAGCATTACAGTAAATGTGAACGAAAATCACATTGAGCGCAAACTTGATGATCCAGCAAACAATCCTGTTGGCACAAATGATTACGATCCAAGTTTCGGCAATTATAAAGGCAACAACTATTTTGCGGAAGCCTTTATTAACTTGAACTTACATGAGCATATCGGTCTCCTTGCCGGTGTTGATGGCCGCAGGCAAGATGCCAGCAGCGAAACGACTTACAGCAAGCTCGGTGGCGACAGCTCTAAAATTGATATGTACAGCGGCTATGCTGCCCTGTTGTTCAAAAACCTTGGCGGCTTTAATGCTGAAGTAGGTGGAAGATATACGCATCACTCTATTGCAGGGTCCAATTTCTCTTACTCATTCAATCCTTCTTATTGGATCACAAAAGAGTGGAAAGCATTTGCCAATCTTTCTTCTGGCTTTCGTGCACCAAGCATCTACAATCTTGTTTCTGAGTATGGCAACAAATCGCTCAATCCTGAGAAGTCTGTTTCTTTGGAAACCGGTTTGCAATTCGTAAGCAAAAACAATATGATCAACGCTCGCGCTTTGTACTTTAACAGAACAATTAAAGATGTGATCATTTTCCAGTCTACGTTTACTCCTCCCTATGGACGTTATATGAATGGCGATGAACAAAAAGATCAGGGTGCAGAGTTGGAACTGACTGTTCATCCAACTTCTAAATTGAGCATTACGGCAAATTACACTTATGTTGATGGCAAGTTGACTACGCATACTTCTAATGGCAAAGACACAAGCTATTTCAACTTACAACGTCGTCCTAAAAATGCAATTAACGGGAATGTGGGCTATCAGTTTACTGAGGCGTTATTTGTTAGAGCGGGTGTAAGATGGCAGGATAAAAGGCAGGATCTCTATTACAATCCGAATACATACGCTGCTGAAATTGTTAACCTGGCAAGCTATTACAACCTTGATGCTTATGCTGAGTACAAAATTCCATTCAGCGGTGGCAAGCGTTTTGTGAAAGTGTTTGGCGATTTCAGAAACATCACCAATCAGTCGTACTTTGATATTTACGGTTACAACACACGTAAGTTTAATTTCATGGCAGGTTTGATGGTGAGTCTTTAGAACAGTTGAAAATTGAAAGTTGAAAATTGAAAATGATTCGGATGAAACAGCCTGATTGACCCAAAGCATTTTCAATTTTCAACTTTCAATTTTCAATTATCTCCTATCTCTTGCTCGTTACATCAAACTTCTCCTTAAAAAATCCCATTTGTTTGCTAAGCTCCAGTAAACAATTTCTACACAGGCAATCGCGGTATTTTTCTCCTATAAATTTCTTCTGCTCTTCGTTAAGCGATATGCCGTTGCACTGGCAGTTTGCCACATCTCCTACTTTACATTCAAAACCTCCGTTACATCGCGGGCATTTTTTGGGCTCGTGTTTACAGGTGTTCATTGTGTGGATTTATATTTTTTATCGCATAAAAAAACCGCAGAGGAACGTAGGGTTTTCTGCGGTTTTTTTATGTAGAGACGCGTTGAACGCGTCTCTACATATTTCGATGTTGCACTCCTCGGAATCGCTGGCATGTTGCGCTGGCGGAGTCTCCGGGCGAATGCGATTCGCCCCTACGCGCTGCAACTAACACAACCCTCTTCCATTGTACACACTGCACCTTCTGCGAATGTTTCGGTGCCATTTACAACAGGGTCCATGTTGGTGCCGCCTTGCTTTTCTACCGTGAATTTCACAGCTTCAGCAGCAGCTTGCGTTCTCAAATAATACATACCTGTTTTCAAGCCTTTCTTCCATGCGTAGAAATGCATGCTCGTAAGTTTTGCAGTATTCGCCTGCTCTACAAACAAGTTCAAAGATTGTGACTGGCAAATGTATGCGCCTCTGTCTGCTGCCATGTCGATCAAATTACGCTGCTTGATTTCCCAAACTGTTTTGTACAATTCTTTAATGTCCGCAGGAATCTCTTTGATGTTTTGAATAGAACCGTTGGCAGTCAAAATTTTGTTTTTCATTTCACCGTTCCACAAACCAAGTTTTACAAGGTCGTTCAGCAAGTGTTTGTTTACAATGATGAACTCACCGCTCAATACTCTTCTCAAATAAATGTTAGATGTGTATGGTTCGAAACATTCGTTGTTACCAAGAATTTGTGAAGTAGAAGCTGTAGGCATTGGCGCCAGCAACAATGAGTTTCTGATACCATTTTCTTTGATCTTCGCTTTCAATGCTGTCCAGTTCCAGCGATCAGACGGAGTTACGTCCCACATGTCGTATTGCAAAATGCCTTGTGACGCAGGTGAACCTTCATATGTTTCGTAAGCTCCATGCTCTCTCGCCAAATCATTACTAGCAGTTAAACCAGCAAAATATAGTGTTTCGAAAATTTCTTTGTTCAATTGTTTTGCGGCATCGCTTTCGAATGGATAACGCATAAGGATAAACGCATCTGCCAAACCTTGCACACCAATACCAATTGGGCGGTGGCGCATGTTGCTGTTCTTCGCTTCTTCTACAGGATAGTAGTTGCCATCGATGATCTTGTTAAGGTTGATGGTCATTTGATATACAACTTCATAAAGTTTGTTGTGATCAAACACACCGTCAATTACAAATTTTGGCAACGCTACAGAAGCAAGATTACAAACTGCTACTTCATCAGGAGCAGTGTACTCCATGATTTCTGTACAAAGGTTGCTGCTCTTGATGGTACCAACGTTTTTCTGATTGCTTTTTTTGTTGGCTGCATCTTTGTACAGCATGTATGGATTACCGGTTTCAATTTGCGCATCTATAATGGCAAACCAAAGGTCCTGTGCTTTGATCGTCTTTCTAGCTCTTCCTTCTTTCTCATAACGCTCATACAATGCTTCAAACTCTTCGCCGTAGCACTCGTGTAAGCCTGGCGCTTCATCCGGGCTAAACAAGCTCCAGTCAGCATTATCTTCTACACGCTTCATGAAAAGATCGCAGATCCACAAGGCGTAGAAAAGATCTCTTGCACGCATTTCTTCTTTACCGTGATTTTTTCTCAGGTCAAGAAAATCAAACACATCAGCATGCCATGGCTCAAGGTAAATAGCAAACGCACCTTTGCGTTTTCCACCACCCTGATCTACGTAACGTGCGGTGTCGTTGAATACGCGCAGCATTGGCACGATACCATTGCTGGTTCCGTTTGTGCCGCTGATGTATGCACCTGTAGCACGAATGTTGTGAATGCTCAAACCAATGCCGCCGGCGCTTTGAGAGATCTTCGCTGTTTGACGAAGAGTTTCATAAATACCGTCGATACTGTCGTCTTTCATTGTCAACAAAAAGCAGCTGCTCATTTGTGGTTTCACAGTACCTGCGTTGAACAAAGTAGGCGTTGCATGAATGAACCAACGCTCACTCATCAGGTTGTATGTTTTTATAACATTCTCGATATCGGTTTTGTGAATACCTACAGACACACGCATGAACATGTGTTGTGGTCTTTCTACAACTTTACCATGAATACGAAGCAGGTAGCTTTTTTCCATGGTTTTAAAACCAAAATAATCGAACGCAAAATCGCGATCGTAAATAATGGTACTGTCGAGGAGATGCGCATTTTCTTTGATCACCGCCCACACCTCATCACTGATTAATGGTGTGTAGCGATCACCTTCTTTATACTCATGCAATTGCTGCATGGTTTTGCTGAAGCTTTTTATAGTGTTCTTATGCAAATTGCTGATGGCAATACGAGATGCCAGCAATGCATAATCAGGGTGGATAGTGGTAAGTGATGCCGCTGTTTCTGCTGCAAGATTGTCCAACTCTGTGGTCGTAACGTTATCGTAAATGCCTTCCACTACTTTCTTTGCAACGCTGATCGGGTCAACCAATGGATTCAAACCATAGCCCAGTTTTTCTATGCGTGCCGTAATCTTATCAAACTTTACTGACTCTTTTCTTCCGTCTCTTTTAATTACAAACATGGGTTGAGTATTTGTGTGTTATTTATTGGAACGCAGATTTTCATGATTGTCAAGATTTCTTATGATCTTTTCAAATGATATCTGCGGAATTATTTCCTACCTGGTTTAACTGGATATTGGCTTTAATCAAAGAGTCCCTGGTTAATCAAAATCATCACAAATCATGACAATCATGAAAATCAGCGTTCTTTCTCTAGAAATCTTCATCAGTAGAAAACACCTGCGAATCTTTCGCTGCAGTCACTCCCGCTTTCTGATAGTCGCCAACGCGTTTTTCAAAGAAGTTTGTTTTACCCTGCATACCGATCATTTCCATGAAATCGAAAGGATTGGTAGCGTTGAACATTTTTGGATACCCCAATTCAGATAACCATCTGTCGGCAACAAACTCGATGTATTGTGTCATCAGTTTTGCGTTCATGCCGATCAATGCAACCGGCAACGCCTCTGTGATGAATTCTTTTTCAATTGTTACCGCATCGCCGATGATTGAATACACTTCATCTTTCGACAATTTGTTGTTCAACATGCTGTACAGTAAACATGCGAACTCGCAGTGTAAACCTTCATCACGACTGATCAATTCATTGCTGAATGTTAAGCCTGGCATTAAACCTCTTTTCTTTAACCAGAAAATAGAGCAGAAGCTTCCGCTAAAGAAGATACCTTCTACAGCTGCGAATGCTACCAGTCTTTCTGCGAATGATCCTTTTTCGATCCAGCGTAAAGCCCATTCAGCTTTCTTTTTCACCGCATCGATTGTGTCGATGGCGTGGAACATTTTATTCTTCTCAATCGGATCTTTGATGTAGGTATCAATCAGCAAAGCGTATGTTTCGCTGTGGATATTTTCCATCATGATCTGGAAACCGTAGAAACATCTTGCTTCCGGCAATTGCACTTCACTCATGAAGTTTACAGCGAGGTTCTCGTTCACAATACCGTCGCTCGCTGCGAAAAATGCCAATACATGGGAAATGAAATGACGTTCACCATCGTTCAGCTTGTCCCAGTCCTTTAGATCGGCGCTAAGGTCAATTTCTTCCGCAGTCCAAAAACTCGCCTCATGCGTTTTGTACATTTCCCACACTTTGGGGTAGTTGATCGGCAGGATAACAAAGCGGTCCTTGTTTTCCTGAAGAAGGATTTCATTTTCAGCCATATAAATATTTTTTAAAAGTGGAAGTGTTGCCTTACGGAGCGGAGACGGCTAGGCAACCCTTTGATTTGCAAAAGGCGTGAGCTGACGCTGCTTCAATCCCCGAAAGCATTGTTTTTGACAACCACCTGACAAGTATCCTGACTTACAGATTAGCATGTGAACCAATCTGCTCACAGTTGCGGGACAGCCCGTGACTTTCACACGGTTCCTTTTTTCATACCGATTCTTCATCGGTAACCAAATGGTCAGTTGCAAAGAACAGGTCAAAAGTATAAAGTGAATTCAATGATTTGGGAAACCGTTTTCCACACCGTGTTAAAAACAAAATCCGCAAATGCCCAACCTACCGCAGAATGACCAATCCAGCGAAATTCAGGGCTATTTTATTATTTTATTTGGTTAATCCGATGAAATTACCGTTTGGATTTTGCGGGCAACAAACGCTATTTTTACCATATATAAACACACCTATGGGGATATCTTTTAATGAACTACTCACGGTAAGCTTTACACTCTTTGCCATTATAGATATTGTAGGCTCAATTCCTTTACTGATCTCGCTTAAGCGAAAAATGGGTGGCCTGAAAGAGCTGCTTGCCACGCTGGTTTCCGGTGCGCTGATGATTCTTTTTCTTTTCCTGGGGGAAAAATTCCTGAATGTTCTTGGCCTGGATGTGAACTCCTTTGCTGTGGCGGGTTCTATCGTTATCTTCATTCTCGGCCTTGAAATGATCCTGGGCATTGAGTTTTTTAAGAGTGAGGGAGATCTCCGTTCGGGGGCCGTGGTGCCCATTGCGTTTCCACTGATCGCCGGGTCGGGTACGCTTACCACCATTATTTCCCTACGTTCCAATTATTCTGTTCCTACCATACTGATCGCCATTTTAATAAATCTTGTGATTATTTACATAGTGATGAAATCGCTTGATTTTATTGGCAAATTGATTGGCCCTGCAGGTTTGTTAGCGATCAGAAAATTTTTTGGTGTAATATTGCTCGCCATTGCGGTAAAAATATTTGCGAGTAAGGTGGGTGTGTTGTTTAAATAGTCGCAAATTCCTGCTCTTTCCCTAAGGCCTCGTAGTACAATGGATAGTATAAGAGTTTCCGAAGCTCCAGATACAGGTTCGATTCCTGTCGAGGCCACAGTAAAACCAGCCAACCCCTTAGTATAAAAGCATTTTAATATTGGAAGCTATTTTTATGGGCCAGTATAGGGGACGAGCTTGAAAAAATTAAATAATTAGAATACTTTCAAAATCCTTCGAACACAGGTTGGCAAAAACACCAGGAGTGCCCCGTTTCATCACGACGATTTACATGTAATTTCTTGTACCGAAGTGGGCTCAACAAAGCTTTCCTTAACATTATTAATTTACTATGGATAAGAGGAAAACACATAAAATATTTTATACAGCGACCTTGGTTATCGGATTTCTTTTACTGGCTTTAGAAATAAATATTTATCAAAAGACAATAATCCCGATAAGTAATATTATTGTAGTAATATGCTTGATTTCTGTAATTACTTATGTCTTTATCAAAAATGATTATAGAAATACATACCACTACAAAAATCTTCTATTCCCACTAATCCAGAGTATCTTTTCGTTTGGTTTTATTGCATGCTATATTTTTGTGGCATCGAACTTTTATTTTGCCCACAGTGACATACGTTTAAAATCTTGTTTAATATCTTCCAAGCACACTATTGGAACCAAAAATCCAAATCCTGCAATTGAAATTGACTATGAGGGTATTACGAAACAACTTGTATTTAGTACAAAGCAAAAGGAAGAAGTAGATACCTCGCAAGCCGTTTTGCTAACAATCAGGAAAGGATTTTGGGGTTATGATGTTTTTTATGATATAGAACTCAAATAATATAGTATAAAATACTCTGCCATTTGCCCCATTTTAACTCCGACTTTACTTTCCCACACTAAATTTAGCAAACACAAAAGTTCACTTTTAGTGAACTTTTCCTACATTTACATGAACGAACACAGAAAAATCAATTGAGATTTTGCAGCACGCTAGTAAGCTGCTCCTAAACAACATACAATGCAAACTTTATTATACAAAGTCATTAAAACAGATACGCAATACAACAAATATTGTGGCATACTGGAAACATTGATAGATAGTGGGAAAAAAACCAAAGGCGTTCAAGATGAAATTGAGCTTTTAACATTGCTGATTGAAAAATATGATGAAGACCATAATACGTTTAAAGATTTGGATCCTATAGAGCTTCTAAAGTCGTTAATGAAAAGTCACAAAATGAAGGCGATTGGTTTAGCCGAATTATTGAATGTAAGCGAAGGCTTAGTTTCTGATATGCTCAACTACAAAAAAGGTCTATCAAAAGATACCGTTCGAATTCTTTCTCAAAAATTCAAACTCAAACAAGAAGCTTTCAATAGACCGTATAACTTGCGTGGCGGTGTTTCCAAAGCCAAAGCGATCAACGCAAAAAAGAAAATAGCCACAGCTCAATAACTATCCGCCACCATTGGTTTCGTGAAAATGTTCGATGGTTGAAGCAGCTTCTATAGTTCTTAAATGTGTATAATATTCATAAAAAACGGGCCTCTTGATCAGAGGCCCGTTTGCATTATTTTGTCATGCTTATTGTTTCATTATTCTCTTTATAGTTTTGTTGCCCGTTTTTTCGTCTACAATCATTACGTAATAAATACCCCGACTAAATGACTCCAGATTAACGACAATTTTTTTCTCCCTGGATTCAACATTATACACAACAGAGCCTGCACTATTATAGAAAGTTATATTCAACTGCTTAGCGGCCCTATTGATTATATTGTAATTGTTGACAACAGGATTAGGGTACACACTAAAGGCCGTATCCGGCGCAACAGAAGGTATCGTATCAATAATGACAGGTACGACATATCTCACCGTGTCCGACATTTTGCTGAGGCAGCCGTCTCCGTTTACCTGAACAGCATACAACCCCGATGTATCTGCCTTGAATTGCACACCTGTGGCACCATTAATAATCGTCTGGTTTACGAACCATTGATTACCGGAAGCAGCGGATGACGTAAGAATATTTCCCTGCTTTGTTATTGTTGGCTTATTGGGTGTTTCCTTTATTACAACCGTTTGCGTATTCTGTATTGTACCCATCTTATTAAATGCTTTCACTTTATACGAACCGGATGCTGTAACCTTAAGCGTTGCTCCTGCGGAATCGTGATTGGCCTCCCACAAATAGCTACAGTCCACACAACCCGGGCTGCTCGCAGTTAACGTAACAGTATCTCCATTACAAACAGGCGTTGCAGGGTTCATTGAAATACTTAATGTTGACGGAGGATATCCAACAGAGTCCGTAGCAATGAGAATACCGCACCTGACGCTTCCAAAGTCGTTATTGCTGATGGTGCCCACAACCAATGTTTGCCCAAACTGGGTTATTTCAACTGCGTTTAAACTATTTTTTTCCGCATAATCACCCGCGCTTACCCATTTGTTTATTATCTGGCCGGAAGTATCTACTGTTATGTAAAATGCCGATTGCGGAAGCGAAGCATTTGAAGAGTCTACGATATAACCAACAACTGTATATTGATTTTTATACGCATTAAACTTTTGATCAAGCGGAATGTAATATTGCCCCGCTAAAGCTGGCGCTATTAATTTTTTCCAGCTCGCAGTGCCGTCCTTGATATTCATCCTGCTAATGACCAGGTTGGCGTTATTTCGTCCTGTTGTATAAACGTAGTTTTTAGAACAGGTGGCCATGTCAATCGTGTAATCCTGCATTTCATCTTTAACCCATGAAGGAGTGCGTGCGGGCACGTTAAAACGACCGATTCTGTAGTTTGCCCCGTTCCCCTTTCCCAAAACTATGACGGTGGAATCGTCGCAATTTGCAAGATTGGTGGGTGTGATGCCAAGGTTGGTGAGATAACTTCTTTCGGTTCTTGACATTCCACCTGGCGACACATAATAAATATCAAGGGCGGGGTCAGCACGAAACCGTAATGTCGAATCTTTAAAAGGCAAAAACAGGGACTGTCTTCCAGGAATAGCATCCGTCCCCGGGCCAATATACGCCCCCCTATCAGTCACAGATCCAATTGCTGATTGAATTCTAAGAAAATGAAATCCGTAGTAATTTGGCCAATAGTCAACTGACTTCATGAACTGGTATACAATATTGGTATCATTCAACGCATACAATCCGATAGGCTTGAAATTTTTAATATTGTCTGGCGGTGTTACATTTTTTTTGTCATACACAAGATTGCCAAGGGTGTCCAACTTAATAAAGAACACACTATCAGGAACCGCACTCCAGGCATGTGTCAAAATCATTGGATGCGCAATGGCTGAAAATGCGATTTTGTTATCCGACGTTATACACATTTTATCTGCCTCAAAAAAATAAGCTCTTCCAAACTTTTTTTCCCAAATTGATCCACTCGTACGTGAGCTTCTTAGTTCAACCGCAACGGAGTCGCCAAGTTGCTTAAATACTGCATACTTATCGTTCGTTATTTTTGCAATGTCCAGAACGCTGGTCGGGTACCTGAACGTTGCCAGGTAGTTTTTGCGGTTGAGCAATTTGAACGTTCCAGACGTATCTGTCACGCACAAATTAAAGTTTCTGTTTACATTGCCCAGATGAAAGACTTTATTGTCATAAACGAAGGAGTAAACGCCTGCACTCGAGCCTGATTTATCTTCAACGCCTTCATTCATGAGATTATGATATTTCACGACTCCGTTCGAGTCAAATTTACACACGCCCCAATTGCCCAAACGCCAATCATTACCTTGCTCATAACCTGATGAATAAACGTTTCCAACACTATCAACATCAAATGAATTTATGGCGTAATAGCCACCATTAGTTGTTGGCATAGCGCCCCAATTGGGGTTGTAAAATTTTTCCCATTTCTTTTCTCCCGTATTCTTATTGAATTTGCAAATTCGATATGCCGAATAAACACTTCCGTAAAAGAAATGCTGCCCGCTCATATATACGTAATCACCGGTCACTTTAAAATCGCTTACGAAATCTGAAAGAAAGTTATAGTACAGGTCTGCAGTTGCATAAGTAAACCATTTAGTATTGCCACTGCTTGCATCAATCTTGCCACAAAAGGGATATGATCCTATGCCATAAAAATACAATCCATCTGGCTGGGGTTGCGATGCCCACACACCTCCATTAACTTTAGCGGACCATACCACAGATTCAAGTGTAGGTGAAGAATATTTAATTATACTATCGCCCTTTGTAGCATAAGTTGCGCCGCTTTTATCGAAGGAAAAATTATAGTTATTCTTGTATTGCATCGGCCCGGAAAGCAATTTCGAAAAAACTGTCTTGCCGGTAGCTTTATCAACAAGTTCATAAGTGTACCCGTTCTCCGAATTGTATGTATAGGCAATTCTATTATCGTCAACTAATGCCAATACCATAGCATCTGCTACACTTTTTTTCCATACAATATTTCCGTAAGTCAGATCGACTTTCCATATTTCGTTTGTTCCTGTTGTGCGTGCATAGACGCCACTATCGTCAACGACCATCTGTTGAATAACTCCATCCCGGTAAGGAGCGCTAATTGTCCATATAGTGTTGCCCGCAGTATCGAGTTTCATTATGGACGGTATATTGACAGTCTGCGCAGTATTGAAAGAGGCGCCGCCTACATAAATGAACTTGCCATTTCGTTGGGAACATGTTACCGCACCTGCTCCTTTCGTTTGCAAATTGGCTGCAAAATAATTTGTTGATACCTGGGAAAATGTTTGATTGAACAAAACAAACAGTAAGGGTAAATGTAGAACTACGATTTTTTTCATAGAGGGTTTGTGAAATCTTTACAAAATGTGAGACAGTAAAAATACTTCCGGAATTAAATTTATCACCATTTCATCGCCTTTTTTCGTGCACTTTGAGTAGAAACACCTAGTCGCCAATACTAAAAAAAGTAAATTGCTTTTAAATAAGCGGTATCAAATCCTTTCCCCCTCATTTCTTTTTACTATTTTAATATTATGTCGCAAACCTTTATCGATCAACTGACGTTTTTTGCTGAGATCATTCCACTTACATACGTGGCGCTTTTCCATGTGATCAATCCTATTGGTTCTGGCGTGCTATTTTACAACCTTACTTCGCGTGCTACCAGCAAGGAACGAAGGTCATTGGCAAAACACGTGGCACTTAATACAAGCATCATGCTTGTCATTATTTTAATGGCTGGTATTTATTTGTTGAAATTGTTTGGCATAACCGTTCCAATTATTAAAATGTGCGGGGGCCTGGTAATTCTGGCAATGGGTTGGCGCTCACTTCAGCAGGATGATGATGTTAATGACAGCGACAAAAAAATGCAGTTGACCAATGTGCAATCCACAGACATTTACAAGAACAAACAGTTCTACCCTTTTACATTTCCATTTACAGTAGGGCCGGGAACTATTTCCGTTGCACTCACGATAAGTGCCGAGTCATTGGTACACAGGGGCAACAGCGCAAACAGTCTTTTGCAATTCGCAGGCGCTGTAACAGCGGTGATACTTATCGCTTTTACCATTTACGTTTGTTACGGTTCTGCAGATATGGTAATGAACAGGCTTTCCCTGCAAATGCGAAAAGTAATTATGAAAATCTTTTCGTTCATTCTTTTGTGTATTGGTGGTCAAATTCTTTTTGGCGGAGTGGAGGATTTTGTGAAATATATTTTGAAATCCATTGCTCAACCGTGACTTAAATTTCTTCATCATGGCAGATATACAAACATCTATCGCACCGTGGTTGTCGGTTTCAAACGTTGTTAAGGCCGTTGCCTTTTATAAGAATGCTTTCAACGCAGTGGAAACTTACCGACTGGAAACTCCGGACGGACTTGTGGTAAAACTGTCTGTCAATGGTGCTGAGTTTTGGATAAGCGGAGATTTAAATGACCATCACAATATCAAAACACTACACCCTCTTGGAGGCAAGACGGTAAGAATGATCTTGACGGTGAGTGATCCTGATACCGTTTTCGCGAACGCGCTTTCAGCCGGCGCCACTGAAATATTTCCTGTCGGCGATTCGCACGGTTGGCACCTCGGCCGCATTGCAGACCCCTTTGGGCTACATTGGGAAATTGGCTACGAGATCAAAGCATAGGTTATTTACCCTCACCGTGTTGAAGCAGCTGTTGCAGAAAACCATTCAACGCCGCCGTCTTATTTCCCAATTGAGAGAAAAATTCCCGGTCAAATTTCTCAACTGTTACTACTGCTTTTTTAATGATTTTTTTGCCTTCTGCTGTTAGCGTAATCACTTTCGCCCTCGTATCGGTAGAGTGCTCAGCCCTTGCTACAAAACCTTTTTGCTGAAGTGTTCTTAGCACCGTTGAAGTCGTCATCGGATCGATCTTTGTGTGCGCCGAAAGCTCTATCTGTGTTACTTCTTTATTGTGTAGTAAGAGCCAGTGTGTACTTGCCAATAGCACAAACTGTGAATGAGTCAGGTCGTATTGTTCAAGCGCTTTACGTATTTCCCTCTGCCACAAATTAGTAACCTGCCACAACAAAAAACCTGAACTTTCTTCCGCCTTCTCTACGCTAAATGTGTTGTCCTTCGATTTCATTTTGCTAATTTAAATCACTTGAAATAGCATTGCTTACTTTTTCACTCTGAAGTGCAGATGCTGCATCTATTTGGGCCAGCATGTCCTGCGGCAACGATTTCGCCATATTCGCTGCCACAAGTTTGATCCAAACGAATGACAACAGCCCTTTCATCGTTAGTTTGTTTGTCACCTTTAAACCTTCTGGTGTTTCTTCGAAAATATGTTCGTCGTAAAGTTTTGCCAAAGGAAAACTGGTTACATCTGTGAACTTCTGGTTCTTAACTGCTTCAGTCAATTTCACTGTAAGCCTGGGGCCGCCTTTAGGTTTTAACATAAATTGGTTTCCTGCTTCAAACTTTCCTTCCAGTCTTGTTTCTTCTATGCCATTATCCCAGGTTGGCCATTCATTTACATTTTCAAACAGTTTCCACATCTGTTCCTTAGTAGCTTTTGTTGTTACAATGGTGTGTGATTTTGTCCACATAAAATTTTGTTTTAAATTTTTATATGTACAAATATAATAGGCGTGCTTATGATATGCAAATTATTTTTAATTTTCCCTGGCTTGTAAAATCGACGACCATTGTTTATGCCTGAGAAACAGTCGTTCCCGCAAGTTTTTCGTAGATAAGACGCAACTGTCTTATATGCCTGGTAGAATGGCAATACACAAATGTTATCCATTCCTGCCCCGTCAACTCGCCAAGGCCTGGCAGTGCAAAATCAGTGTATGTAGCTTCTAGATCCATGGTTTCCGCAACCTTGCGCATTGCTTCACGGTTGGTTTTCCATGCATTGTATGCTGTATCCTTATCATGTGGCCCGTTGGAAGGAATGATGAATTCGGGAGACTTCAATTTTATCGAGTAATCCAGAAAAACATTCCTGATCATATCAACATTTGCATCCGGTGCCCTTTGTGTTGTGCTTACACGGCCGCTCCAAATCCTTGCGCAGCCTTTCTCTGCCCTGTAAATATGCTCAGCGACTTGTCCTCCTGTCCAGCTGCCCTCAAATGGCACCTGGTTAAATTGTTGTTGAGAGAATTGCTGAATGGCTTCCAACATGCCTTCAGTCGTTTCATCTAACCATTTTAAAAATTCTTGTCGCATATAATTGATTTTGTTTCTCAAAACTAAAATGCTTAAAAAACAATACCGAGGGTAAATGTGACAAATGCTGGGTTGTTTGCGACATTCTATCGATTCACAAGCAAGCTGGCTTTTGAAATCATCTTGAAAAAAGTGTACCTTATCTATCCAAAGTTGAAGCATGCATTATCAAACTTTTCCTCCTTCGCCATTGCTTGCCCCATATGTGAGATATTTCTGGGCACTGGAGGGAGAAGCGTGCCAGGATATTCCATACACCCATCGAACAATGGCCAATGGTTGTCCGGAATTGATCTTTCATTACAAAGGGCGCTTTGATGAAATAACAAAAGAGGGAGATACCGAAAAGTCCTTCATCATTGGCATACAGGGCCAGTCGCAGATTTTCCGACGTTTTTCAATCGGTGAGAATTTTGGCATTTTTGGTGCATTCCTTTATCCATTTGCCATCCCGAAACTTTTTGGTTTCGACACCACGGAAATAAACAATTCATTTGTTGATTGGCAAGATGTGGCTGTTATCGAAGACTCCGACCTGTGTGAAAACATAATGAACGCAAAAGATAATTTCCAAAGGGCAAACATCTTATCGCATTTCCTTGAAGGCAGAGTAAGGCAAAGCAGCATTTCTTCGCCGGCTATTTTCTATTGCATCAATGATATCATTGCTCAAAAAGGTTTGACAAGCGTGGACCAACTCGCAAAGGATTGTTTCCTGTCGGCAAGACAATTTGAAAGAAAGTTCAAACAGTTTTCAGGTTTTAGTCCTAAACTTTTTTCGCGCATCGCTCGCTTCGAAAACGTGCTAAACTGTTATGGCAAGCAAGGCCTATCGCTTACACAAATTGCTTACGATGCTGGCTATTATGACCAGTCGCATTTTATTCGCGATTTCAAAGAATTTTCTGGCCACCACCCGAGAAGCTATTTTTTTGGTGAAGCAGAAGGAACAGAATGGAAACAATAAGATGTCGTGTTTGTACAATTTCCTGCGACCCTCTATCACTATTTTTGTTTACACAAAAAATTACAGCTATGAATATTCCTAAAGGACACCAAACGGTAATGCCTTACCTCATTTTAAAGAATGCACACAGATTCATTGAGTTCACCAAACATGTTTTTGAAGCGGAAAAAACATTTGAAAGACTTCGCGAAGACGGCGCCAGCATTATGCATGCAGAAATAAATATCGGCGGAAGCACCATTATGTTTGGCGAATGCTCAGATGAATACCCTACACAAAACGCAAATCTGTTTGTGTACGTCGAGGATGCAGATGCTACGTATGAAAAGGCAATCAGCTTTAATGCAGCCACGCTTCGAGCTCCGGAAGATCAACCATACGGACGAAGTTGCGGCGTAAAGGACCCGTTTGGGAATACATGGTGGATCACTTCTGTTTAGTATTTTTGAGCATACAATCGTAAACATGCAAGATTTCAGATTAAGGGTTTTTCATGCAGTAGCGTCCAACTTAAGTTTTACAAAAGCCGCTGCGGAATTGTTTATCACGCAGCCGGCGGTCAGCAAAAACATTCATGAACTTGAATCGGAATTCGATATCCGTTTGTTCGAAAGAAAAGGGAACAAAATAAGCCTGACTGCTGCCGGAAAAATTCTTTTGAATTATTCTGAGCAAATCATTGATGTTTACAAGCAGATAGATTTTGACTTAAGCGTCATCAAGAAAAAATTCTCGGGAAGGCTGGAACTGGGTGCCAGCACTACGATTGGTCAATATGTGTTGCCGCAGGTGCTTGCTAAATTCTATCAATCATTTCCTGAAATCAAGCTGAGCCTGGTTAACAACAACACGGAGAAAATAGAAGCGGCATTGCTAGATAAAAAAATAGAACTCGGCATTGTTGAAGGACGCACACAAAACAAACAGCTTAAGTACACACAGTTTTTGAAAGACGAGTTGGTTGCTGTTGTACATGCCAAAAGCAAATTGGCGAAAAAAGATGTGATCACGCTCACCGAATTACAAACCACTCCTTTGGTTTTGCGCGAAAGAGGTTCCGGCACACTGGAGGTGGTGGAACACGCGTTGCAAAAACATAAGATCAAACTGTCGCAACTACATATTGCAATGTATCTCGGCAGTACCGAAAGCATCAAATCTTTCCTGAAATATTCCAATTGCATCAGCTTCATATCTATCAGTGCCATCGCGAATGATGCCGCTAATGGCGAATTTAAGATCATTGATATTGAGGACTTCGACATTACACGTTCTTTCTACTTCGTGCATCTGCAAGGCAAGCCCAGCGGCCTCGCCAGCACTTTTATGCGATTTGCGGCGCAGCATTATAACCAGAAGTTATAGTGCATAATTATTTGCGATTTACACCACTTGCCTATTCTGTTCAAATTTGCTTTCACAAATCAAGGTTATGGAAAGCATTTTTAGTACTGAAGGTGTGGGAAAGAAAACAGTTTTTATACTGGTGGCTGCTATTTGTCTTTTGCCGTTTGTTAACGGGTTAGAGGCATTGCTTGCAGGCTTTTTATTGGTACAGTTCACCGGCAATCCTTTTGAAAAATATACACACAAAGCAATCAAGCTATTTCTGCAAATATCCGTGGTGGGTCTTGGTTTTGGCATGAACATTCACGAAGCGCTCGAAGCCGGCAGGCAGGGGTTTCTTTTTACAGTTGCCTCTATTTCAGTAACGCTTGTTGTTGGTTTGTTGCTGGGTAGGTATTTTTCTATCCAACGTAAAACATCTTTGCTCATTGCGGCGGGAACAGCCATTTGCGGAGGAAGTGCCATTGCAGCAGTGTCGCCTGTGATCAGGGCAAACGAAAATGAAATGTCTGTTTCATTGGGAACGGTCTTCATTCTCAATGCGATTGCGCTTTTCATTTTTCCTGTTATCGGTCACTATTTTAATTTGAGCCAGCAGCAGTTTGGATTGTGGTCAGCAATTGCTATTCATGATACCAGCTCCGTTGTTGGAGCAGCGCATGCGTACGGAGAAGAAGCGTTGCAAATTGCGACAGCTGTAAAACTTGAACGAGCTCTCTGGATCATTCCAGTATCAATCTGCGCAGGATTGCTTTTTAAAAACAAACAAGCCAAGATCAATATTCCCTGGTTCATTTTATTATTTGTGTTGGCAATGATCATCAGTAGCCTATTTCCTTTGCTTGAAAAACCCGCGCTTTATATTTCAGGATTTGCAAAGAGATGTTTGGTGCTTACATTGTTTTTAATCGGCACTTCTCTGACGAAGGACGCATTAAGGTACGTAGGCGCAAAGCCTTTGTTGATGGGTGTTCTATTGTGGTTGTTTATTTCTGTAACGTCTTTGTTTGTAATTGTTGAATTTGTGTAAACAAAAAAAATAGCTGGCAATTTTGTGTTGCCAGCTACCAGGTTTCTATTGACAGGTGTGTTATTATTTTACTATCACCATTTGTTTAAGATATGGTTTGCCATTTACTCTTAACCGTACAAAATAACTACCTGCGGCTAAACGTGATGGTACTGTTATATTGAAAGTGTGGTCGCCGGTTGCATAATATGCCGGCTGAATTACAGTTTGTATCAATGCTCCGGTAACGCTATACATATCTGCAGCAACCTCTTGTCTTTGTTTGAGATTAACACTTATCGTAAAATTGTTCCGTGCTGGATTTGGATAAACGCTCCATCCGAAAAAGTTTTCAGGCTGCACAGCGTTATTGGTATCGCCGGGAATGAGAGGCAATGCGGTCAGATCTGTAAAGAAAGAAGGTGCACTTGTAAGGGGAACGTTTAGTGAAGCAACGGCTGATTCATTATTGGTGGCAGTATAGTTCCATTCTTTTCTGCTAACCGTGGCTCCCACAACACCTGAAGGAAAACTGTATGTTGCGTTCGCTACTTCTGATAAATCAACTGTTGTTCGCGCCCACAATACAAACAAATATTTTCCTGAGCCATTTTTGAAAGCGCCCCCATTTACACTTGACGGAAGATTCAATGATGCCGTTTTCGCAGCGTCATACTTGTATCCATACATGATATCGGATGTTGATTTGTATGCAATACCTTCGTCTGTATATTGTTGGTTGTAAACGCCACCATTTGTTAGCGGCCCAATGCCAGCAAGCTTTTGATACAAGCCCATTACGTCATAACCATTCGTTGCAGTAGCGTAATCGCCGTTGTTGGCTATTCCATACACATACATTTGACTAATCCCATTCATTTGCGATTCTACCATTGCCTTGATGATGTAGTTGCGCTGCACTTCAATGCCGCCAAAGTATGTGCCGGTTATATTTCCCGGAATATTGCTTTCCGTGCAGATGAATGTTTTCTTTGGATAGGTTCCACCATTGTAACCATATTTGGTAAGCACATCTTCAAATTTTTTCTTCGCTCCGATATAGGAATCTGCACATGCATCAGAATGTCTTCTGTATTTTACAGTTCCGGTTACGCCATCCCAATAACTCAAGTCATAAATAGGATAGCTGTGAAAACTTAAGCAATCGAAGTAAGCGCCACCCTTGTTGGGGTAGGCTGCTGTTACACTTCCATCAGTTGGGTTGTCTGTGTTGCGCAACAATACGTCAAGAAAGCTTGAGTATCCCAGCCCGCCCGGTGCTACATATGCAGTGGGATCAACCGTTTTAATTACTTCGTAAGCGATTCGCAATAGGCGAATGTAGTGATACACAGGTGCGCGCATGTTTAGCAATTCACAAGGTGTTGGTGTGTTCTCAAACCAGTTCCCTGCGGTGCCGGCAGCTTTCCAACCATTTACGCCGCCGTCCTGATCAGGTTCGTTTATGATCTCCCAAAATTTTGTCTGGTTCTTGTAAGTGCTTACAGTTTTGTACACATATAAAGCGAAATAGTTGTTGTCATTTACAGGCGTACCGTTTTCACCATTGTCCCAGATGGGTTCATACATATTTGCAAATAACAATGAAGGCGTAGAACAACCTCCATAAGTGTTGTTGTCTTTATGCGCTGCGGAAACAGGAGTGCCCAGAAACACCGTCATATCCTGCATTCCAAGCGATGCGTAGTGATTGAATTGATTGACGCGTATGTTGTAGCCCCATGTTTGCAGAAAGTCCTCATACAAAGAAGGGCGAACAGATTTTACACCAGCTCCTTTCACGCCTTTTGCCGGATTCCCCGCGGCGATGTCAGCAATTGTTCCGTCATCCCATGATGTTCCGTAATACCCCATGTTGCTCCCAAAAAGATAAAAGTTTGTGTAGGCCGGCGATCCCTGGGGATCGTTTGCAGTATAGTTGACTTGTGCAGTTAGTTGTAGCGATATAAATACACACAAAACAATAGTAAAAATGTTTTTCATTAACGATTGAATTAAAATGGAATACAATTAAAATTCCGGCTGTGTAAAGGTTATAGCGGTGTGTATAAATGCCGTTGGTCTTGAAACGCCTGATCACAACGCAATTATTCTGCCATTTTTCCTGTAATGCGCACTATGCCTTAATTTTATTTATTCACTTTAAACACTGATCCTATGGAATTCGGCCGCGTACCCGATCATGAATTGACGAAAGTTGACTTTAGTTTACCTGATGAACCCACTGATAATAAACTTGTTCTTAAAGGAAAGAAACAGAAAAAACCTTTGGTATACCTGGGTTGCGCGAAGTGGGGAAGAAAAGAATGGGTGGGGAAAATTTATCCGAAAGGAACGAAAGAGGCTAACTTTCTGGAGCATTATGTGAAGCACTACAATTGCATTGAATTGAATGCAACACATTACCAGGTATATGGGCCGTCAACAATTGAAAAGTGGGATGACAAAGCAAAGGGTCGCGATTTTAAATTTTGCCCAAAGGTGAGTAAGAACATCAGCCACTTTGGAAAGCTGGATGATAAACAGCATTTGATGGATAAGTTCCTTGAAGGCATACTGGCCTTTGGTGATCATCTTGGGCCCATATTTTTCCAGGTCAGTGATAAATTTACTCCGAACAGAAAAGCAGAGCTTTTTAATTTTCTCTCCAAACTGCCTACAGATCTTCAGTTTTTTGTTGAGGTGCGCCATCCTGATTGGTTCCTTCCGCAATATGCAAAAGAGCTTTTTGATAAACTGCGTGAACTAAATATCGGCGCAATCATTACAGATACGGCGGGCCGAAGGGATTGCTGCCACATGCATTTAACTGTGCCCAAAGCATTTATCCGCTATGTAGGAAATAGTTTACATCCAACAGATTACACTCGTTGCGAGGAGTGGGTAGAGCGCATGAAATACTGGCTGGATAGCGGAATTGAAGAATTGTATTTTTTCATGCACATGCATGATGAAGCAACATCTCCTGAACTTACAGTCTACTTGGTTGATAAAATAAATGAAGCTTGCGGATTGAACCTGATTAAACCGCAGTTTGAAAGTGTCAACACCTTGTTTTAGAGTGAGCACACTCCCGCCCAGCTGAAGCCGTTCGGACGGGGATGACACTGATTTAACTGATTTGCACTGATTAAAGCTCTGCAAGGCTTTTAGTCTTGCAGTATCATTCTGTTGTCAATGCTCTGCAAGGCTTGTAGCCTTGCAGCATAATTCTGTTGCCTGTGGCAACAATGGTATCGCCAGAGGCGATAGAATAGAACTCCGAAGCTGGAAGCTTCGGAGAGCCACAGATGTGGCGTGCCTTCAGTTATTCAGTTACTCAGTTATTCAGTTATTCAGCTATTGTCACCTTCGCGTATCTCTTTTTCGTTGCTACAAACAGCCCCATCGCAAGCGCCATTACTACAACGCCTGTAAGGCATATGCCCGGCCAACTGCCATGTTTCCACACGATCAATGCAAGGGCAGAGCCTGATGCGGTGCCAATGAAAGCGCCAGTCATGTAAATTGTGTTGAGACGGTTCCGTGCTTCCGGAAGTATTGCGTACACTCTTGTTTGATTGCTTACATGAATCGCCTGCATGGCGAAATCGAGTGTGATGATGCCAAAGCAGATGCCGATGATGGAGTATCGGAAAATATAAAAAATTACAAACGAAAGCGCCAATACGATAACACCTAAACCTATCGCTTTCCTGGGGTGACGCTTGTCCGCACTTCTACCTGCAAGTGGTGCGAATAAAGCGCCCAGTGCGCCCGCCAATCCAAACAAACCGATCGTATCACTGTTCAGTCCAAATGCAGGACTGCTGAGCCACAGCACCATCCCCGTCCAAAACATGCCGAAACACGCAAATGCAGCGCCGCTTAATACAGTTGCTTCGCGAAGCTCATTGTATTTGAACATTTCAAACAACGACTTCATCAGTTTGCCGTAAGTGCCATTGAATGCTGGTTGACTTTGCGGTAAGAAGAAATACATTAAAGGCAATTGCACCAGCGTGATGATTGTTGCCAGGCCGTACATGCCTCTCCAGCCAAAATGTGCACCTACAACGCCGCTCAATGTTCTTGAAAGAAGAATGCCGATTAACAAGCCGCTCATGACGTTGCCGATTACTTTTCCTCTTTTCTCGGGAGATGCGAGTGCCGCCGCCATCGGTATGATCATTTGCGGAACAACACTTGTTACACCTACAAAAACAGACGCAATGCCGAGGAGCCAGAATTGATTGGCAAATGTGGTGGCAGCAAGACTTCCCACACAAATCATGGTGACTGCCATGATCAGCTTTTTGCGCTCTATCAAATCTCCGACAGGCACAAAGAACAAGATGCCGAGTGCATAACCTAGCTGATTAAGAAATGTAATTTGCCCCGCTTGTGCTTCTGCAATGCCAAACTCCTTTGCTATTAAGGGTATAAGAGGTTGACTATAGTAAATATTTGCAACAATAAGACCTGTGCAAATGGCCATGAAAATTTCCTGTGAACGCTTCATATTCTTTTGTAAGACTTTGGTTCGCAATCAGCAAAACCATATGGCAGGAGCAAATAAATGCAAGGATTTGTTTTTATACTGAGGCGAAAATGAAGCGCGAAGGTAAAATGTTTTTTCCGGTCTTTGTGGAGTTTTACAAATATTGAATGGTACTATACGGAGGAAGAGAATTTCCGGTATATATCTCTACCACTTTTATTGACAATTGATTGTGAGCCTCTTATGCTTTGGAAAAGCTTCTGAAAAGGTAGTTGATTGATCTTGAAATATTATCGGTCAATTCGATCAATAATGTGGGCCAGTTTACAAGGAAGTAGCTTATTTTTTTTGCCATGGTAAATGTTTTTTAAGTGTTTAATGATTGTTGTTTAATCCTGCAATTCTTCACAATAATACCCTACATGTTGCAGTGTGTTTTCAACGTGTCTTGGAGAGAGGTTATCAGATTCAATGCGCAGGATCTTGTCTTTGTCGTGCAGGTCCACATTCCACCTGATAATGCCTCCAAGCTTTGAAATATGCTTTACTATTGATTCCACATTCCTCCTGCGTCGAATGTTTGTTTTGAATACAAGAACTTCCATAAGTTATTTAGTTTGGATAAAGAGTAGTTGGTTATTCTGCTCCGCCGTCGCCGCTCGTTGCGTTGGCAGCAGTTGTGTTTGCAGCAGGTTGTTGTTCATTAAATCCTCGTCTCCAGCTGCCACAGCGTTCGCGCATTTTTTGTTTGAACTTTTCCTGTTCTTCCGGCGTCATTTTTTGCCATTTCTCACGCATTCCTTCTTTCCATGCGCCAGGTCCGCCGCCCCATGGCCCACCGCGACGAGGACCGCCTTTGAATCCGCTGAACAAAATCTTACTCAATACAAGTATTCCTATTGCCTGTGGAAATGTAATGGCCGATACATGTATCACTGAAGGAAGAATTCCGTTCCACAAACTCATTACTATGAAACTGAAGAGCAACACAGCAACGGTGCCAAACAACAGCACCATGATAAATTTTTTAAAGAAAAATCCGCGTTTCATATCGTTTAATTTTTTTGTTTTCGTGTTGTGACCATTCACGATCACGAGTTTAATAATTCGTTTTTTAAAGTGCCCAGTCTGTCCCGTAAATGCAATACAGCATATCGTTTTCGGGAGATGAGCGTGTTGACCGATTCTCCTGTTTGTTCGGCGATCTCTTTAAAGGGGACGCCTTCCAGTTCGTTTAAAATGAAAACATCTCTTTGTTCCTTTGGTAGTTCCTTCAAGGCGCTGTCCAATGCCTCCCAAAAAAGGGAGCGCAGGTAAGCGGTTTCGGGATTTTCGTTTCCTTCGGAAAAAAGTTCCGTCCACTCCGCAATTGTTTCCCCATCCTCGGAAGTGTAGATATCCTCTACCGAATCGGGTTTCTTTTTGCGTTTTTTGTCAGTGATCTTGTTCCGGGTAACTGTAAAGAACCATGCGGTAAGCTGCTCAATCGGCTGTGTATTTCCGACGAACTGGTAAAAAACATCCTGCAGGATATCCTCGGCATCAGCTTCATTATCAACGCGTTTGCGTATAAAACCCATCAACCGCTTGCTGTAAGCATTGATTGTATCGGTTATATTACGTTTTCGTTCCGCCATAGCGGTGGTTGATATCGTTGCTGCATCCGTCATGTACTTAAGGTAGACGGGCAGGGAAATCAAATATTTTAAGTTTCTGAAAAAAAATCTGTCTTAAAGATAGCCGCAAATAATTGAATAACTGAGTCATCAAAAATAGCAGCCAGTAGCCAGGGGCCGGATGCCGGTGTTTATGTGCAACATTCTTTAATAACTTAAACGGATCGAATAATAAACAACCTCTTACCGCTGGCCACCGGCTACCGGCTACTGCCACAACCACCAACTAAGCACCCCATTTTCCACTTTCAACTTTCCATTTTCAATTAGTTAAAGTTTTCCACACAAAAAATAAATCCCACAAATAAACGTTTGTGTTGTAGCAGCGAAAATTAATAACGCGGACCCGCTAAACTTTACTCCTGTTAAAAGGTCAATAAAAGTTATGAAAAAGAGAACACTAATTTTTACCCTGCTGATTGCGGTAAGCGGTTTATTCGCTTTTAAAGGTCTTGAGCACAGAGTTATGAAAAGACGCTTTTTTCATAACAGCATATCCGGAACTCCCTACATAGTTATAAAGAAAACCGACTACGAATTAAGTGTGTACGATGATGAAGGCTGGTTCGCCACCTACCCCGCAGTTTTTGGGAGCAAATCACAGGACGATAAAATGGTGATGGGTGATAGAAAAACACCAGAAGGTGAGTATAAAATTGCTTCTAAACGTCCGCACGAAAAGTGGGACAAAATGATGTTACTAAATTATCCGACTCAGGCCGACATAGATAAATTCAATCAGCGCAAAGCACAGGGCCTTATTCCTAAAGATGCTAAACTCGGAAACGGTATTGGCATTCATGGTACCTGGAACCGCGATGATATGGCTGTGGACTATTATCAAAACTGGACCAACGGCTGTATTTCATTAAAGCGCGAAGACATTGAAGAGTTATACGATATTATCCCCGTGGGAACTAAAGTGACGATTCAGCATTAAGGCTTTTAACAACTGTCGTCTTAAAAAATAAAACCCCTGAGAAGTTCTCAGGGGTTTATTTTTTAATAACTGAATAACAGAGTGTTGCCCAACGCCCAAGGCTTAACGCGAAGCGCGCCAGCGTTGGACGTTGAGCATTGGGCGCGTCAATCGCGTACTGTCTTAGCTCTCCGAAGCTTCCAGCTTCGGAGCATTATTCTATCGCCTCCGGCGATAACAGATGTTGCCAGAAGCAACAAAATAAAACTCCGAGGCTAAAAGCTTCGGAGAGCGACTGCATGCAATAAAATAAAACTGCAAGGCTACAAGCCTTGCAGAACTATGATTGAGGGCGAATGCGATTCGCCCCTACCCATTTTCAATTTTCAACTTTCAATTTTCAATTCCTTAAATTTTCCCTGCTTTTATCTCATTCACCACTCCCGGGTCAAGCAGTGTGCTTGTGTCGCCGAGATTTTCCATTTCACCTTCGGCAATTTTCCTGAGAATGCGACGCATGATCTTTCCGCTTCTTGTTTTTGGCAACCCGCTTACAAACTGGATTTTGTCCGGTTTTGCGATTGGACCAATGATGCGGGAAACGGTTTGCGTAATATCTTTTCTTGCCAATTCTTCATCACCATGTGTTCCCTGGTAAATGACATAAGCGTAAATACCCTGTCCTTTAATCTCGTGCGGGAAGCCTACAATAGCGCTTTCCACCACACCTGCGTGCATGTTGATGGCATTTTCTACCTCTGCAGTGCCTATGCGGTGACCACTCACATTTAATACATCATCCACACGACCAGTAATGCGGTAGTTGCCGTCCTCATCGCGAAGACAACCATCACCTGTGAAGTACAGGTTGTTGTATGTAGCGAAGTAGTTTTGCCTGCATCTTTCGTGATCGCCGTAAGTGGTTCGCAAAATGGATGGCCATGGGAATTTGATACAAAGATTTCCACTCACACCATTTCCTTTCACTTCTTCTCCTCTTTCATCCACCAAAATTGGTTGAACACCCGGTAAAGGCAGCGTTGCAAAAGAAGGTTTTGAAGGTGTTACACCTGCAAGGTTCGATATCAGCACACCACCGGTTTCCGTTTGCCACCATGTATCCACGATTGGGCATTTTTTCTTACCGATGTGCTCATCGTACCAATGCCATGCTTCTTCATTGATCGGTTCACCTACTGTTCCTAAAACTTTTAATGAAGAGAGATCATGATTTTGTACTGGTCCCAAACCGAAGCCCATCAACGATCTGATGGCTGTTGGCGCCGTGTACAATACATTTACCTTGTATTTATCAACGATGCTCCAGAAGCGACCTGCATCCGGAAACGTTGGAATACCTTCATATATAAGTGTTGTGGCTCCTGTCGCCAATGGTCCGTAAACAATGTAGCTGTGCCCTGTGATCCAGCCGATATCTGCCGTACAGAAATGAATATCGCCGGGCTGATATTGAAATACGTTTACAAAGCTATACGCAGTGTAGACCATATAGCCGGCAGTGCTGTGCACCACACCTTTTGGCTTACCGGTAGAACCGGAGGTATATAAGATGAACAACGGATCTTCCGCGTCCATTTCTTCTGCTTCGCAATATGGATTGCCTTGCGTTTCTACTTTTTTAATTTCATCTTCCCACCAAACGTCTCTTCCCTTGATCATACTTACCGGGGTACGGGTACGCGTTAGTACGATTACTCTTTTTACAAATTTGCACTGAATAAGCGCATCGTCTATCACACCTTTAAGAGGAATCTCTTTGTTGCCGCGGTAAGCGCCATCGCAGGTGATAACAAATTCTGCCTGTGCATCCTGCAAACGATCGGCAATACTTTGTGCGCTAAAGCCACCGAAAATTACAGAATGGATAGCACCAATTCTTGCACATGCCAATACAGCAATGGCAAGTTCCGGCACCATGCCCATGTAAATACAAACACGGTCGCCTTTTTTTACGCCGTTGTTTTTTAGTACGTTACCAAATTGTAAAACTTTATTGTGGAGCTCTCTGTAAGTGAGCACGCGATGATGTTCTTCGGGATCATTCGGCTCCCAAATGATAGCAGGTTTGTTACCAAGGCTGCCGAGGTGGCGGTCAAGGCAGTTTTCAGTAATGTTCAGTTTACCGTTGAGGAACCATTTTATATTTGGTTCAGTAAAGTTCCAGTCCAGTACTTTGTCCCAGCGTTTGCGCCATAAAAAGTTGGACGCAACATCGCCCCAAAAAGCCTCGGGATCGTCTACGCTTTTTTTGTATGCCGTGTTATACTGTTCTAAACTTGTTACCTGATAGGGATATGCCATACAATCGTTTCTTTTGTGCAAAATAATGAAAACGTTCGACAATAATCTTTAACAATCGTTTGTGCAATGTGCAAACAATGCAATTATTTGTCATTTTAAGTGAATAAAACCTCCATCTTGTAACTATGCGTTTAAACATTTTTTAAACACTAAAAACAGCAATATCAATCACTGTTCCTGCTTAACAAGGCTTCGACAAGCTCAGCCTGACAGCGCGAGCGGGTTGTCAGGCTGAGCTTGTCGAAGCCCGTCCGAACCGGATTCATCCGGGCGGGCCTTCTCGCTAACTAAATGACATTGAATTTGAAATTTATCTTTTTGAACCATAGTGAATTTCAAATTGGCATAACTTTAATTATGATTAAAAGGATCTTAACATATGGCGTTTTATGTGCCTTGTCATTCGCGGCGTTTGCTTGCAACGGCAATAATGATAAAAAAAACGACGAAGCAACCTCGGCAACAACTACATCATCTACAGATAAATATGACAAGAAAAGAAAGGAAGGAATTGATTTTGTGGCGTCCGGCGACCAACCGACGTGGGAAATGGATATAGATCTGCAAAAAGCGATCTGGTTCACGACTTTGGAAGCAAATGTTACCGCGTCATATATACCAATTCCGGTCGCTGTAAAAAACGGTGATACTACTACTTATCAGGCAAAGGTGGACACGGATTCAGTCAAAGTGATCATTATTAATCAACCTTGTATTAACAGTGCCAGTGGAGAGGTTTTTGATCATATGGTTGAGGTTCAAACCAGTGGCAAGGTTTTTAAAGGATGTGGTAAATATTTAAACTAATTTTTGAACATGGCTAAACTCGCAATTAGTGCTGCAAAAAATCCGTCTTTGATTTTCTGTATCCTGATGGATCTTATTGGTTGTGCGTCTTACCTGCTTCCGGGAGCCGGAGAATTCATCGATATTATCTGGGCACCTGTTTCTGCTTATATTTTTTACAGAAGTTTTGGAGGATGGAAAGGCGCGTTTGGAGGGCTGTTCAATTTTGTGGAAGAAGCGTTTCCCGGCCTTGATTTCATTCCAACTTTTACCATTGTGTGGATATGGAACTATTTTACGAAGAAGAAGGCGGTTCCACTGCGCGGATGAGTTCTTCACCACTAAGGCACTAAGGTCACTAAGCCTCAATAAGGGTTGTTGGATGATTTTTACTTGTAATTGACAACATTAGGTTCGTGCTACTTTTTTTAAACCACAGAGTTAAGGAGATTTTTTTCACAGAGGAAAGGAGGTTTTACGCCTTCGAAACTCCACGCAAATAAAGCGAATAAACCTCTTAGTGGAACTTTGTGACCTTAGTGCCTTTGTGGTAAATCGTCAGCTTTCAATCACAATCATCTCAACATTATTTCCCGGCTTCACTTCTATTGCTGAACCTTCCGCAAGAAATACACTTTCGGGTTTTTCATCTTTTAAGAAACCAAATTCTTGTCCGTAGACGTTTTCAAAATCAACATCAATATTGTATTCCTTTACCGGATAAACCTGCCAGCGGGGATGGGTTACTTCATACTCCGAAGTTTTATGTTCGCCGAGCTTTGTGTAACCCCAATAATGTTCAGTGATAAATTCCTCGTCGCTTCCTTCACCGATGGTGATCAGTTGGTTTTCAGCCGTTATGCGGAATGAGTTCCATTTCTCTTTTTTCCATTTATACTCAACCGACAATTCATCGTCCGTTATTTGCCAGCGATGATCCGTGCGCATGGTCTCGTAATTTTCATTGTAAACGGTGTTGGCAACAAATGTAAGTGCAGGACGTGGCACAATTTCCTTCACGAAAACAACTCCTCTTTTCCAACCTTCTGCAGATTTGTGACGCACATAAAATCTCAGGTTGACTTCTTCAAAATTTGTGTGAAAAGGGATCGACAAGCCTTTCAGCTTTGTGTTGAGAAACATAAACCCCACAAGACTTACATAGCACTTACCGTTCCACAGATCGAGTTCTGTTTTATGCGGCAAATAAGAGGTGAGCAAATCCGGATCAACAACATAATTTGCCATTGCCAGTTTGCGCCATTCTGCTTTTAGAAAAGTCTTTGCCATGTTTAATAGTGTTAAGTGAAAAGTAAAAAGTAAAAAATCAAAACCTACCTGTAGGGACCTATATTAAATTTTCATAAATACCCAAGCGAAAAACAATTTGATTTGCAACCCGCACTTCATAACTCATAACACACAACTATTCTTCGCTTTCTGCCAACGACGTGTAATAAGTAACTGCTGCTCTTATTTCTCCGAATGAATAGTCTTCTCCAAGTTTCTGTTTGATGGGCGTAAGTGATAAGTTGTCTCCGAATTCTTTAATGACCGATAAAATGCGCGGCAACTTATGTGGAGGTACCACATCTTCAATTTTTACTTCGCCGGTTTTGAGAAACGAAGCAAGATGTGTTTCGATCGTGCTATACGCCAGGCTCCGCTCCTTCGATATTTCCGGGATCGTTTTACCTTGTTTGTACATTTCGAGCGTGATCTTGTTGGTATCGCCCTTCTTAGGTTTTGCTGTAACAGTTTTCTCTTCTTCTGTTTGAGGTGCAATGGTCACAACATTTTTCCTTTGCTCTTCTACAATGGTCAGCAAAGCATCCGGTTGTAATCCCTTCGCCAAGCCCGATGTCACTTGAAACGACTGTTCAAGCTGTTGCTGTTTTCTTATAAAAACAAGTTGTATGTCCTTCAATATGCCCACATATTTTCCGGTGCGCTTTTTCACACGCATTACGTCAATATGTTTTTGCATCGGATCGATCAATTCATCTTTCAGTGCATTTTTAAAATAGTTTGCCGCTGCTTCCATTCTCGCATTCAATTGCACATAGTTATCGGCCTCTGCGGTTTCCACCAATCGTTCAAGTTGGAACAAAAACTTTTGTGCAGTTTCTTTTTGCTTCCATGCGTTTTGCAGGAGCTGTTCTGAAAGTTTTATGGCATCTTCTTTTTCAGGAATTTGCCTGTCGGCATTTTCCTCGCAAAGATTCTCCAATTGTGACACGATCTTTTCCCAGTCAAAAGAAAGTAGCGGCGATTTTGCAATGAAAACTTTCTGCGCTTCTTCGAGATAATCTTTTAAGTCCTCTGCCTTTGGCGCCGTTTGTGAAAAGCCAATCACTCTTTCATCTGTACTGATGGCATGTGGTTGAATGCGTGAAAACAAAACAAGTCCTTCCAGGTTTGTCAGGCGACTCAGTGCCACATACACCTGGCCCGGAGCAAAGGATGCGCCAGCGTCTATGATCGCTTTGTTGAAAGTAAGACCCTGGCTTTTGTGTATCGTAATGGCCCATGCAAGCCGAATGGGAAACTGCTCAAACACTCCAAGTTCTTCTTCGTCAACAGTATCTTTTTCTTTGTTGTAAACGAACTTTACATTCTTCCATTGCTCTCTTTCTATTTCAAGTTCGCCTTCATCATTAGGAAATTCAATAACAATTTTATCTTCTTTGAAAGCCTTTATCGTTCCTATTTTTCCATTGTAAAATTTCCTTGCCTCGCCCTTGTCGTTTTTAATAAACATGACCTGGGCGCCAACCTTCACATTCAATGTTTTCTCTGCGGGAAAAGCTTTCTCTCCAAAATCGCCACTAATCTTTGCATCGAAGGACTGTGATTTTCCGGGCAACTTTTCCAGCTCGCTGTAATTGATAGAATCCGACTGTGAATTGTGTGAAGTGAGTGTAATAAAATTCTCTTCCTTTGCCGGCCTGTAGCCCGGTTTGTAAAATTGATGCAAGGTATCCAGATCTGCAGCAGTCGCAACGTTGTTACGAATGTTATTCAAAATATTGATAAACAGGAGGTCGCTTTGCCTGTAAATCTTATTCAGTTCGATGTATAAAGTTGATGTTTGCTGCATCACCTGTGCATCAAAAAAGAAAGGACTTTTGTAGTGCTGTTTCAATATATCCCACTCCTCATTTCTCACCACAGGGGGCAACTGGTACAAATCTCCGATGTACAATATCTGCACCCCGCCAAATGGTTCCAGGGGTCGTTTTCTGAAATGTCTTAAAATGGCATCTACTGCATCCAGCATGTCCGCCCGCACCATACTTACTTCATCAATCACCAGCAACTCAAGCTCTTTGATCAATTCGCGGCGATCGTAATTAAAACGAACATTTCTTAGCAATGCGTGTGCATTGGTTGTGCCGCTGTTTAAGTCGTTCCATCCTGTGTGTTGCGTTGGTAAAAAAGGAACGAAAGGCAGCTGGAAAAAAGAGTGCATTGTCACCCCGCCTGCATTGATCGCTGCAACTCCCGTGGGCGCAACAACCGCCATCTTTTTAAAGGTGTTTTCCTTAATGTATTTTAAGAAAGTTGTCTTGCCGGTCCCGGCTTTTCCAGTCAGAAAAATATGCTTGTTTGTATGATTTACAAACTTTACCGCCATCTGGAAACTCTCATTGGTAGAATCGAACATCATTATGTGTGCAAAGTACTAAAATGAACAATAGAAGGTGTAAATGATGCGGGGCTAGAACGGGCGTACAAGGTAATTTTTTTTCGGAAGAATTAATTACCTTGAACAAAATTAGCCTGGAAAATGCATAAGAAATTCCTAACCTTATTCTTGCTGCTTGCAACAACCATCCTATCATTTGCTCAATCAATTGAAGAACACAACATACTTAAAACACCCACTGGCGAGCTAAGCGGCTCATTAATTGCCCCGCAGGGTGTCATGAAATTTCCGCTTGTTATTTTATTACCCGGCTCAGGTCCCACTGACAGAAACGGCAACAACGCAATGGGCGTAACCGCGAATAGCTACCGATTGCTGGCAGAGGCGCTTGCGAAACAAAAAATCGCTACGTTGCTTATTGATAAAAGAGGCATCTCTGCGAGCGCCAAAGCATTAAAACAAGAGGATAGCATTCGTTTTGAAGACTATGTAAGCGACGCAGTAGAGTGGAAAAAATTTATCGAAACAGATCCGCGCATCACCAAGGTTTATATGGCAGGACACAGTGAAGGTTCGCTGATTGCAATGCTCGCAGCTGAAAAAACACCGGTCGCCGGCTATATTTCTATTTCAGGTCCGGCGAAAAGCATTGATAAAATAATTGTGGGCCAACTTCAAAAACAAGCGCCGTTCATGGCTCCCGTAGCGGACTCTATGTTTAACCGCATCAGGAATAATCAGGCGCTGGATAGCATTCCCGGCCCAATGCATGCCCTTCTCAGAAAAAGCATTCAACCATATATGGCATCGTGGATGAAATACACCCCATGTACAGAAATTGCCAAACTTACGGTGCCTGTCTTGATATTGCAGGGTTCCACAGACATACAGGTTGACGCAGCGGAAGCAAGCGCATTAAAAGAATGCCAGCCAAAAGCAGAGATGCACGTTATACAGGGTATGAACCACATTTTGAAAAACAGCAGCGCGGTAATGGCTGAAAATATTGCTACTTACAAAAAACCAGAGCTACCCGTGAACCAGGAGTTGGTGGTTATTATTGTGAATTTTGTAGGGAAGAAATAGGACGCAGATTTTCATGGTTGTCATGATTTGGTATGATGGTCTATTAACGCGAGAGGCTTCGACAAGCTCAGCCTGACAGCGTGAACTGAGTGTCAGGCTGAGCTTGTCGAAGCCTTGTTGCACTTTACAAGATGGCAACTAAAATTATCGTCAAGATTATTAAATCGCAAAAGAGCTTTACTTAACAAATGAATTTCCTTGCACACGCATATTTGTCTTTCAATGAACCTGAAATATTAGTGGGCAATATGATCAGTGATTTTGTGAAAGGAAAGAAAAAACTTGACTATCCGGAGGGCATACAAACGGGCATACAAATTCATCGCAACATTGATGAGTTTACAGATACACATGAAGCCACCAAAAGGGCAATGACCGTTTACAAACCAGCCTATCGCTTGTACAGTGCAGCGTTTGTGGATGTGTCCTTTGATTATTTTCTCGCAAATGATAAAAGTATTTTCAGTTATGCCTCGTTATTCGATTTCAGCCAATCAGTATATGCGACCTTAGACCGCTATATCGATCAATTACCCGGGCCGTTCAAAATGATGTTTCCTTACATGAAATCAAATAACTGGTTGTACAACTACCGCACAACATATGGTATCGAAAGAAGTTTCGGCGGTATTGTAAGACGCTCACAATACCTGGAAGAAAGCGACACTGCTTTTCAAATTTTCAATAACAATATTCCTTATCTGCAGGAATGTTACAATACATTTTTTCCGCAACTCGTGAGCTATGCCAAAAGCCTAACGCCTAATGCTTAACGCATGTGGCTCACAATGCGTTTTGCATTAGGCGTTTAGCGTTCAGCCCCGTATATTCGTAACTAAACATCTTCCTTCATGTGCGGCATTGCTGGTATTGTTACAACAAATACATCATTTATTGCTGAGCAGCATCTGTTGCAAATGACAAATGCGCTGCAACATCGCGGACCAGAAAAAGAAAGGCTTTGGATCAATGAGGAGAGTACGGTTGGCTTTGGCCATCGCCGCCTTTGCATTATCGATCTTTCGGAAGCAGGTGCGCAACCAATGCATTACCTCAACCGCTATACAATTGTTTACAATGGTGAGATCTACAATTACATTGAAATAAAAGAAACGCTTCAAAAGCAGGGCTATTCATTTGTTTCGCACTCCGATACAGAAGTGATCCTGGCCGCTTATGATTGCTGGAAGGAAAAATGCCTGCAACAGTTTGATGGTATGTTTGCTTTTGCCATTTGGGACAAAGTTGAGAAAAAACTATTTGCCGCCAGGGACAGGTTTGGTGAAAAACCGTTCTTCTACCACTTTGATCAGACTAATAATTTCCTCTTCGCATCTGAAATGAAAGCCTTGTGGGCAGTGGGCATTGAAAAGGAAATGAACAATTCCATGTTGCTCAATTACATCAGTCTGGGGTGGGTACAAAATCCAGTGGATAGCATGGAAACCTTTTACAGCGGCATCTTCCAGCTGCCCCATGCATCTTATCTTATTTTTTCTCTTTACGAAAATGACTTGTCGATAAACCGTTATTGGGATATTGATAAAGAAAAAACGATCGACATCACAGCTGAAAAGGCAGTCGAGCAATTCGCTCAACTGTTTACTACCTCCATAAAAAGAAGATTGCGCAGTGATGTTGCCGTCGGCACTTCATTGAGTGGAGGATTGGATAGTTCTTCTGTTGTTGCGACTATTAAGAAATTATCTGAAGGCGGCGATCTGTCAAGCTTCTCAGCCATTTTTCCAAATTTTGAAAAGGACGAATCGAAATATATTACCGATGTAAAGGAAAAATTCAATCTCAAAAGTTTTACCACCACTCCTACCGCCGAAGGATTTATAAATGATTTTGAAAAGCTTTGTTATCACCAGGAAGAACCATTTGGCTCGGCAAGTATTTATGCGCAGTTTAAAGTTTTTGAACTGGCGAAACAAAATGATGTAACAGTACTACTCGATGGTCAGGGCGCAGATGAAACGCTTGCGGGTTACAGCAAATACATTCACTGGTTTTTGCAGGAGCTTTTTACCAGCAGGTTTCATGTGTTTCAACAACAAAAGAAAATGCTTGTGCAAAACAATATTTCTTTTGATTGGGGTTTGAAAAATTATATGGCGGCATTACTTCCTGCCCAGACGGCATCGCAACTTCAAAAAAAGTCAATATCGTCGCTGCTCAATAATCGAGATATAAAAAGAGATTTTGTTGAAGCGTTTATTGATAGAGAGACGATGTACAAACCGATTGTTACCAAGCTGAACGACATGCTGTATTTCAACACCATGCAGTTTGGTTTGCAAGAGTTGCTTCGCTACGCAGACCGCAACTCCATGGCCCACAGTCGCGAAGTTAGATTGCCATTTTTATCTCACGAGTTGGTTGAGTTCGTTTTTTCACTTCCCGCAGAGCTTAAAATCAACAACGGCTTTACGAAAAACATTTTGCGAGAAACCATGCAAAACTCATTGCCTCCATCTATCGTTTGGAGAAAGGATAAAGTAGGCTTTGAACCGCCTCAAAAAAAATGGATGGAACAAAAACAAGTACAGGATTATATTATGCATGCAAAAGAAAAATTGGTTGCAAAGAAAATCCTGAACGAAACTGTTCTAAAAAAACCGGTGAAAGCCAAAGGCTCGACAGAAGGCGGCAATAATGACTTTTACTATTTGGTGTCAGCGCAGATGCTTTGAGGGACAAGACCTGACAGGTTTTAAAAAACCTGTCAGGTCTGAGCATTCGTCGCGCATCATCATTTTCAATTTTCAACTTTCAATTTTCAATTTCTTTACATTTGACATCTAAAAAAATCATTCAATGAAACTTGCCACAAAATATATACACGCGGGATCACATCCGGACCCTTCTACTGGCGCGATCATGACGCCTATTTATCAAACGTCCACCTATGCACAGGAAGCCCCGGGAAAACACAAGGGCTATGAATATGCACGTTCACAAAACCCAACCCGTACCGCTTTGGAAGAAGCCCTGGCTGCTATCGAAAACGCCAAACATGCATTAAGCTTTAGCAGTGGTGTTGCCGCAACAGATGCCGTTATCAAATTACTGGAACCAGGAGATGAAGTAATCGCGGGGAGTGATATGTACGGTGGTACCTACCGTTTGTTTACAAAGATTTTCGAAAAATTCGGCATTAAGTTTCACTATGTGAATATGCAGGATGCAAGCAATATCAAACCTTTCATCAACGATAAAACAAAACTCATCTGGACGGAAACACCAACGAATCCATTGATGAACATTTCAGATATTGCAGCGATCGCGGCGCTGGCAAAGCCTAACAAAATTTTGGTTTGTGTAGACAACACTTTTGCTTCGCCGTATTTGCAAAATCCATTAGATCTTGGTGCAGACATCGTTATGCACTCAGGCACCAAATATTTAGGCGGACACAGCGATGTTATCCACGGCTGCCTGATGATGAACGATGACACGCTGAGAGAGAAATTATATTTCATTCAAAAAAGTTGCGGCGCCGTTCCTGGACCACAGGACTGTTTTCTTGTTTTGCGCGGCATTAAAACATTGCACCTGCGCATGCAGCGTCATTGTGAGAATGGTGCTAAGGTGGCTCATTTCCTTCGCAGTCATCCAAAAGTGGGAAAGGTTTACTGGTGCGGCTTTGAAGATCATCCGGGTTATGCGGTCGCAAAAAAACAAATGCGTGATTTTGGTGGCATGCTAAGCTTTACGTTAAAGGATGAAAGTACAGACGCGGCTTTCAAGGTATTGTCTTCCACAAAAATATTTTCGCTCGCAGAAAGTCTTGGTGGTGTTGAGTCATTGATAAATCACCCCGCCACAATGACGCACGCTTCCATTCCAAGAGAGGAGCGTTTGAAAAATGGCCTTTCAGATTCGCTGATCCGTTTGAGTGTTGGTATTGAAGATGCTGATGATTTGATCGACGACTTGAACCAAGCCATCGGATAATTTTTTCCCGATATGATATTTTAAAAGAGTTATAGAACCGACAAGAGCTCTATAACTCTTTTTTATTGTGCCATAAACGAAGAAGCGATCGTTTCTCCGGTTTTTACAGCAGTGCATTTGAGGTAGTACACTCCATGAGCTACATTTAAATTGCGCAGTGTTATATTCGTTTGCCCCTGGGCAATACTTCTCCTTTCGTTATCGATCACTGTACCTTCCGCATTGTAGACCGTTATGACCACTGGTTGATCTGCTTTTGAATGAATCTTAAATTTCAACGCGTCATTTGCATCCAGCACTCCAGAAACAGAAAATGCATTTGACCTGTTCACGATTAATGATACAGGAGAATAATCAACATATCCGCTTGTATACTCTACTTTGAGTCGATAGAAATTATTTCCCGCTTCCGGTTGTTTGTCAGAATACATATATGAGTCGAGCCCTGCACCACATGTGCAAATGGTAGAGAAATGCGTTCCATCATCGCTTCGTTGCACACAGAACGTTTTCACATGCTCGTCCTTAGTGTTTTTCCAGGTTAGTTGCACATCATCATTTTCTTCCTTTGCCCTGAAAACAAATTGCTGCAGGGGCAGTACTTCTTCGAAAATATTTTTCTGTATTACCTGGTTAAAAATAACCTGGTTGCCTGCGGCATTCAAATGTGTATGATCTCCGGAATCGTATTGCGGCAAGATTGAACTGTCAACAGGATTAACCAACACACTCCAGAAGTCAATCGCATAGTTGCCGAACTCCATAAGCACACTGTCTTTGATCTCCGCCATTCTTTGTCTTACGGTAGTGTTTGCGTAAGTAGCACTGCCTCTTGGCTGCGTGGTGGTGATGTAACATTTTGCCCCGGCATTGACAATCGAATCCCGAATCGTGCGCAGGCAAAACATTGCATCCTGAACGCCATACGTATCGTAGCCATTACTAGGATAATTTACAATTACTGCGTAAACAAGTGGCTGAAATGAAAGCATCCTGGTTACATTAACATTCGGATCAGGCAATGGCCCTCCGGCAAGCGGCGCGTAAGAGGTTGGCATGCCGGTAAACGGCGTCGCGCCAAACTTTGCCAGCTGTTGAATTTTAGTGTCCCATCTTCCCGGCCTGTCGTAATAGTTATCTAAAAGATTAACCCAACAGTCGGTATACGATACACCATAACATGCAGCGGTTGATGAACCTTGTATGCCCAACCATCTTGTTTGAACCTGGGCAAATGAAGATACGGCAAGCAGCCACAGGGCTGCAGTGATAAACAGTTTCATTTATTTGGATTTAGGGGGATAAGAGCACGAAAACAGTCGTTTTTAAAGATATACCCTCCTTCCGGTATTTTGTAATTATCCAATGATTAAAACGGCTCTTTCTGTAACTCTTTTTGCTCTTTCATGTAAACCAGGCTCACTTTCCGTGAACTCTTTTAAAAAATTACTGTTACTGCTTTACCAGATCAAAGTCTTAATCATGAACTATCCCTTAATCAAAACAATCCGTGAATCCGTAAAATATTGGTGGCTCAGTTTAGTGCTCGGAATCTTTTACATTTTGCTTGCACTATGGGTATTCTCAACTCCTCTGGCAAGTTATCTTGCATTGAGCATAATCTTCAGCCTGTTCATGTTGCTATCCGGTTTAATGGAAATCATATTTGCGGTATCCAATCGTAAACACCTTGACGGCTGGGGTTGGTTTCTCACCGCAGGTATTCTTGATTTTGCATTTGGCTTTTTGCTGATGAGTTATCCCGGGCTGTCAATGGCAATACTTCCATTGTTTGTCGCATTTTGGCTGATGTTCAAAGGCATCTCTGCTATTGCCACTTCTTTAGATTTGAAATCCTATGGAGTAACGCAATGGGGCTGGATCCTGTTTCTCGGGATAGTTGTAGTTTTGTTTTCGTTCTTAATAATAGCGAGGCCAGTGATTGGTGGCCTGAGTATTGTATATACTACGGGTGTATGTTTGTTGTTCGCAGGAATATTTCGAATAGCTCTTTCATTAAAGCTCAAAAGTTTACACGATCTAATTACCAAGTCGAAATAGATATCAAGCTATTTTGCCGCTAAAAAAAATCGAGAGCTCGTGCAACACTTTTCGTTTTAATATTGTTATTATGTAGAAATATTTACCGCGCTGGGAAATATTTTGTACAAACGACAAGCGACAAGTTCTTTATTTCTTTTTCTGCTTTTTTTGGGCTTTAAATAAATTAACAAGGCAATCAGGTATTTTAAGCAGACTTATCCACAATTTTTAGTTTTTGGCACAATTTCTGAAATGATATTATCAGAAAAGGGATAAGAATCGAAATCGGTCCCTTACAAGAAGAGAAATTATATAAATCAATATATATCAACTAATTAAAGATTTTCTACGGTTTAGGGTTTAGGGGTTAAAGAAGGGGGTAGTCTTGCCCCCTTTATCTTTTTTATAAGGTGAAGGAAAAAAATCAAAGTTCACTGCAAGATTTTTCCATTAAAATTTCTCATCTCTCTCGTCTCACATCTTCTATTTTTAATTTTACAAACACATCGAACAATGAACGATAGTTTTTCTACCAGTGTTATTATTCATGCTGACAGAAAATTTATTTGGGAAATACTGACAGATGTGGAACTAATGACTAAGTGGCTTGGTGAGCCTGACATGCAACTCGAAGTTCAATGTAACTGGGTGGTAAACGAACCCATTATTATCCGCGGTTTCAACCATATAAAATTTGAAAACAAAGGAGTTGTTTTACAATTCCACAAAAACAGTAGACTGAGGTATAGTCACCTTAGCTCCATTTCACGTCTTACTGATGAACAAGACAACTATTCAATACTAGATTTCATTTTAGTTGCTGCAACCGATGGCACCGAGCTACAACTCAATATCACAAATTTTCCGACGGAGGTCATTCGTAAGCACCTGGAATTTTACTGGAGGGCAACTGTTGTAAAGATTAAGAAAATGGCGGAAGAGTTAACAACCTGACACATTTATAAACTTACCTGACCGAATCATAAAGTACTGTGATTCATTTAATTAAATTCTGCAAAATATTTTGCTTGAAATACAAAAAGCTTACTTTTATATTCTACCCCCCTGAGTAGAGAATGCTCAGGCCGACCCCTCAATTAAAGAGGGGTTTTTTAATTGACTATTTTATGTCGCCTTATCCTAAACAACGAATTTGCATTTATGTCGATGGCTTTAATTTTTACTATGGACTTAAATCAAAAGGCTGGAAGAAGTATTATTGGCTTGATGTTGTAAAGTTTTTTGAAACGTTTATAAAACCATATCAGGAGTTAATAGAAGTCACTTATTTTTCTGCGAGGCCACTTAACGCGGATCAACGAAAAAGGCAAGATCTATTTTTTTCTGTCAATGGAGAAAATTCCAAATTTCAACTTGAGCTTGGAAGATTCCTTCCTAAAAAGATAAAGTGTAACAAGTGCGGCGGACTTCACGAAACATTTGAAGAAAAAGAAACAGATGTAAAAATTGCGACAAAAATGATTCAGGATGTCGTTAATGACAAATGCGATATCACGATACTCGTTTCTGCAGATAGTGATTTAGTTCCTCCAATAGAATTTATCAGGAAGTTTAAATCGTCTCATAAAATCTTTGTTTATTTTCCGCCAGAAAGGTTTTCATCAAATCTAAATTCACTGGCAAATAATACAAAAAAACTGGGCGGCAGTTCTACTACTTTCGAGAAATGCTTACTCGCTGATACGATAAAATTATCGGATGAACTCGAGGTTGAGCGCCCCCTATCGTGGCGCTAAACACTATGATTTAATGCAGTAACAACTCACAAGGTTTCAAACCAGTGTGTTTTTTAAATGCAGTGGAGAAGTGTGAAATAGAAGAATAGCCCAGCATTAATGAAACTTCTGTTACGCTAAGGCCTTTTTCGTACAGCAGATATTTGGCATGTTCCATTCTCTGGCTCTGATAAAAATCGAAAATGGTGGTGCTGTACATTTCTTTGAACCCTTTCTTCAGGTAGCATTCGTTCATGGCTACTTTGCGGCTCAACTCCTTGATGGTAATTGGCTCGCCGATATGCTGGATAAGTATTTCGCGTGCTTTGGAGATCTTCTCGCGGTCAGCTTCGTTTGCAAGGAATTTGCAGCTGAAAACCATCTCTTCTTTTTCACCAATCATACATTCAAGGCTATACAGCAACAACATTTGCGACTGCGCATTGATGTAAATATTCTCCATGCTATCGGAATAACTATGGTTCAGCATGGCCTCCAGCACAAGTCTTGTACGGCTGCACAAGGTCATTGTTTTGGAGAAAGAAGATTTGTGACGGAACTGCAACACATCGTCGCCGGTATTTGTTTGCTTGATTCCTTTTACAAACTGCGATAAATGAGCGGGAGAAAAGGTAAGCTTGAAAACGTCTACCGTTTCGTCCCTGTCAGCGCAATTTCTTGCATTTAGTTTGCATTGGTCGCACTCAGTTTCCTTGTGCTTGCAATACATATTGCCGCTAATGCAAAAGCGCAGTTCAAGGTAATTCTGCCTTGGATCTGTTTTCTCGTAATGATAAACGAGCATTCCCATATCATCTACGTTCCACTGCGAGAACCTGCGATAACGCTGGATGGAATATTGCACCGAACCTGGTATTTGCTGCTCTTTTGCATGCAAAACATGCATTTCCTCCTGCATAACAGGAGTTTTTTGAGCGAGCGTAAATATATCAAGAGGTTGATGCATAACGGAAGCAAAAATATGTTGTTAAAATTTGTAAACCTAATGCGTGTTAAAACATTGTTGTAAGCGAATTGTCATTTTTTGGTAATGTGCGAATTTGAAAATTTGAAAATTTGAAAATAATGTTCTCTCAACCCCGGCATTGGCGCCGATTTACACGTGGTTTGATCCAATTCATACTTTCCCTGGCCACTTAATTGGACCTTGTCTTTTACCCAAAACACCTTAGCTAAATCAACTTCTCTCCCGCGCATCTGATTTCACATAATTTCAAATCTCAAATCTCAAATTTCCATCGCAACTATCCTTTCCCCATTTTTCGCACAATTGCTTAAAAAAGAACAGAATTAGATGCTTTTAAACGCCCTTCAGGCCCTTATTTTCCGTACATTTGCAGATAGCGTTTTTAATTGTTCACAGACACGATTATTAAATAAATATGAGCGTTGAAACAAATGAAGTAATACCGGTTGCTAGCAACGGTTATGGTGCAGATAGTATTCAGGTTTTGGAAGGTTTGGAAGCAGTGCGTAAGAGGCCTGCGATGTACATCGGAGACATTGGCGTTAAGGGATTACACCACCTTGTGTATGAAGTAGTAGATAACTCAATCGATGAGGCTCTTGCAGGGTATTGTAAAAATATCGTTGTAACCATTCACGAAGACAATTCTATCAGCGTTCAGGATGATGGTCGTGGTATTCCTACCGGCATCAACAAAAAAGAGGGCCGCAGTGCGCTGGAGTTGGTAATGACTGTATTGCACGCCGGCGGTAAGTTCGATAAAAATACCTATAAAGTTTCCGGCGGTTTGCACGGTGTGGGTGTAAGTTGCGTGAACGCACTTAGTACCAAACTGCTTGTGACCGTTCAGAACGAAGGAAAAATATTTGAGCAGGAATATCACATCGGCGTTCCACAATACGCAGTACGTGAGATTGGCATCTCGGATAAAACAGGTACCCGCGTTCACTTTTGGCCAGATACCAGCATTTTTACCGTTAGCGTTTACAACAAAGACATTCTTGAAGGAAGATTGCGAGAGTTGGCTTACCTGAATCGTAAGATCAATATCGTTCTCATTGACAATAGAGAGAAAGATGAAGATGGAAATATTTACACAAAAACATTCTACAGTGAAGGCGGTATCGTAGAGTTCGTTGAAATGCTTGATCAAAGCGCTAAACGTACCCCGCTTATTGCTAAAACCTTGTTTGTAGAAGGTCACGACGAAACGACCAACGTTGCTGTGGAAGTAGCAATGAGCTACAACGATGATTTTAAAGAGCACATTTTCAGCTACGTAAACAACATCAATACAATTGAAGGCGGTACACACGTAACTGGTTTCCGCCGTGCATTGACGCGTGTTTTCAAAGCTTATGGTGATAAAGAAGGTTTGTTTGAAAAAGCAAAGGTTGAAGTAGAAGGCGATGACTTCCGCGAAGGTTTGAGCGCTATCATTTCTGTGAAAGTCCCTGAACCTCAGTTTGAAGGACAAACGAAAACAAAATTAGGTAACAGCGACGTGAGTGGCGTTGTAGATAGTACTGTTGCCCGCGTATTGAACGCTTACCTTGAAGAAAATCCACGCGAAGCAAAGAACGTAATTCAAAAAGTGGTATTGGCCGCTCAGGCGCGTGTGGCTGCTAAAAAAGCACGTGAACTGGTACAGCGTAAAACGGTTTTGAGTGGTGGTGGTTTGCCGGGTAAACTGGCTGACTGCTCTGAAAGAGATCCTGAAAGATGCGAATTGTATCTTGTCGAAGGGGACTCGGCTGGTGGTACGGCTAAACAAGGCCGCGACAGAAGCTTCCAGGCTATCCTGCCACTTCGTGGTAAGATCCTGAACGTTGAAAAGGCAATGGAGCATAAGATCTACGAAAACGAGGAGATCCGCAACATGTACACTGCATTGGGTGTAACAGTTGGAACGGCTGAAGATCCTAAGGCTTTAAACCTTGCAAAACTGCGTTATCACAAGCTGATCATCATGACGGATGCCGACGTGGATGGTAGCCACATCGCAACATTGATCCTCACTTTCGTTTACAGATACATGAAAGAAATGGTTGAGCAGGGATACGTTTACATCGCACAGCCACCATTGTACCTTGTGAAAAAAGGTAAAGACCAGGCTTACGCATGGAACGATGAGCAACGCAAGGCGTTGGTCGAAAGACTGGCTGCCGGTAAAGAAGACAGCGTAAACATTCAGCGATATAAAGGTTTGGGTGAAATGAACGCGGAGCAATTGTGGGATACCACAATGAATCCTGACACCCGTACGCTTAAACTGGTTACCATCGAAAGTGCTGCAGAGGCAGATCGCGTGTTTAGCATGCTTATGGGTGATGAAGTAGCTCCAAGAAGAGAATTCATCGAATCTCATGCAAAATATGCGAAAATTGATGCATAGTATATTGATTTTCAATCTAAAATTACAAGCTTGATAATTTGACAGATCATTTTAAGGGCGGGTTGAAATATTTTATATCTTGTAACTAATTAATTGTGATTATTTTATTTTTCTAACGATTCAAAAACCATCAAAAATTATACGACATGGCAGACATTAAATTAACAGCATACAACGTAAAAACTAAGGAAAAAGGCGTAGAAATTAAAGAAGCAGTTATCACTAAAACTGCACGTGGAGGCTACATGGCACAAGGTAACGACGGTAAAGGAAACAAGTTGACTACTATGCTTAGCGAAGCAAATGCATTGGCTGCTATTAAAGCAGGTATTGCAAAACAAGGCTGGTAATTTTCGATACTTAACATCATTTAAAGCCTTCTTCGCTTGAGAAGAGGGCTTTTTTTATTCCCCCTATACGCATGAAACCTGCTACGACCAGTGACAAAGAGCACTTCGTAAATATTTTATCGAAAGCGTTCGAGAGCAATCTCAGCGTAAATGAAGTGGTACTTCAGGATGCACGCAGATTGGATCGCATTAGAGTGTTGATGGATTATTCTTTTGAAATAGCTTTTGAAAAAAATGGTGCGTGGCGGAGTGCTGATGGCGACGCTGTTTTGCTCGGCTATTACCCTATCGCAGACAAAACAACGCTTAAAGATTTCTGGCAAATGGGCAGGCTCGCATTCAAAGCAGTTGGCATTTCAAGAGTGCGCCATGTCAGGCAGAGAGAAAAATATATACACAAGCAGCACCCTAAAACGCCACATTTTTACCTCTGGTTCCTGGGTGTTGATCCTTCTTGCCAGGGAGAAGGAAAAGGCGGTTTACTACTAAACGATTTGCAAACGTATTGCGGAAAGGAGGGCTTGCCTATTATTCTTGAAACGTCTACTTCCGCAAACTTACCTTTTTATCAAAAACACGGATTTACAATTTATCACGAATGGCTGGTGAGGGAAGATTACACTGTATGGTTTCTCAAATGGGAACAATAATACAGTTATACAGTGAGGCTTCGACTAGCTCAACCTGACATCCTATGTAAAATGTCAGGTTGAGTTTATCGAAGCCTGTCCGACCCGGTTCATCCGGGCGGGCCTTCGTGCTAACTATCAGAGCCTATTCTTTTTCACCATAATATGCTTTGCGCATGATCTCCTCCATGTCTTTCACAAGCGGTAATCTTGGATTTGCCGGTGTACACTGATCTTCAAACGCATTTAATGCAAGTCTGTTTAAATTGGCCAGCCATTTGGCTTCATCAACACCTTGTTCTTTAAAACTCATTTTAATGCCTAATCTTACGCCAAGGTCATAAACAGCTTTTGCATAAACTTGAGGCCCGTCTTTAGGTCCTTTTGCAGGCAATCCAAGCGCCTGGCAAATTTCAAAGTATTTCTGATCGGCTTTGTAGGTTGTGTATTTAGGCCAAACCGAAAGTTTGCCGGGCACTTCGCCATTATACCGGATCACATACGGAAGCAAGATCGCATTGGTGCGTCCATGCGGGGTATGGAACATGCCGCCTATTTTATGTGCCATACTGTGGGAAATCCCCAGCATAGCGTTGGCAAAAGCCATCCCGGCAATGGTAGACGCATTGTGCATTTTATCGCGTGCTTCGTCATCGTTCTTAACATCAATGTATGTTCTTTCAAGATATTTAAACACCATTTTGATTGCTTGTAAAGCCAGACCATCGGTATAGTCGTTTGCTACGATGGAAACATAAGCCTCGGTCGCATGTGTAAGCACATCCATGCCGGTGTCTGCAATCACATGCGCAGGAACTGTTTTGGTAAGCTCAGAATCTATAATGGCAACAGTTGGAGTAAAAGCATAATCCGCCAAAGGATATTTTTTGTTTACAGAATGATCTGTAATCACCGCAAACGGAGTTACTTCTGAACCTGTTCCAGACGTGGTGGGAATGCAAATCATTTTTGCTTTTTTACCCAATGTCGGGATCTTCACTGCTCGTTTACGGATGTCTAAGAATTTCTGTTTTACATCGTCGAAAGAAATTTGGGGTTGCTCGTACATCAGCCACATTACTTTAGCAGCGTCCATCACAGAACCCCCACCTATTGCAATAATGTTATCTGGTTTAAATTCCTGCAAAGTTTCAGCCCCTGCCCTTGCGGTTTCGATACTTGGATCAGGCTCTATGTTTGAAAATATCCTTACGTCTACTTTATTGGACCGTCTGTTTAATACGTCGATTATTTTTTGAACAAGACCAAGGTTCAGCATCATCACATCAGTTACGATCATCACCTTTTCAAGGCCGGGCATTGACTTCAGATAAAGAATAGAGTTGGGCTCGAAATAAATTTTTGAAGGCACTTTAAACCACTGCATGTTGTTGTTCCTCCTTCCGATCCGTTTTACGTTAATTAAATTGATGGCACCCACGTTTCCAGCGACGGAGTTTCGGCCATACGAACCGCAACCGAGTGTAAGAGATGGCATAAATGAATTGTAGACATCGCCTATACCGCCGAATGTAGATGGTGAATTCCATATGACGCGAATGGCTTTTACTGCTTCGCCAAACTCCCGTGCGATCTTTTCATCTTTGGTATGAATGGCTGCTGAGTGACCCAGTCCGTCGAACTCAACCATTTGCTCAGACATTTTTATTCCGGCTTGTGTTGAGTATGATTTCAGAACCGCTAAAACTGGAGACAATTTTTCTCGTGTCAATGGTTCAGCGATTCCCACTTGTGATACTTCTGCTGCAATAACAACAACATCATCAGGCACTGAAAAGCCTGCCTGTGCAGCGATCCACTGCGGCGACTTACCAACAACATCAGGATTCAATTTCGCGCCTGCACAGTTTGTTCCTTTTGCAGAAACACCAAACATGAGTTCCTCCAGTTTTGTTTTTTCCTTTTCAGTTACAAAATATACATGGTGATATTTAAAGGCTGCGATTGCTTCCTCGTAAATTTCTTTGTCAATAATGGCGGCTTGTTCAGATGCGCAAACCATGCCCCAGTCAAATGATTTGGAAAGTACGATGTCATACACTGCCTGTTTTACGTCAGCAGTTTTCTCAATGTACGCAGGCACATTGCCAGCGCCTACACCGAGTGCTGGCTTGCCGCAAGAGTAAGCTGCGCGAACCATAGCATTGCCGCCTGTAGCCAATATTGTCGTTACTGTAGGATGATTCATCAACGCGTTTGTAGCCTCTATGGACGGATGTTCGATCCACTGGATACAATTTGCGGGCGCACCTGCTGCAACCGCCGCATCGCGAACGACAATGGCCGCGGCCTTTGAGCATTGTTGCGCCGAAGGGTGAAATCCGAAAATAATCGGGTTGCGTGTTTTAAGCGCAATCAGGGCTTTGAATATTGTTGTGGACGTTGGGTTGGTAACGGGTGTGATGCCGCAAACTACGCCAACTGGTTCTGCAATTTCAACGATCCCATTCAATTGATCTTCTCCTATGATGCCCGCTGTTTTCACATTCTTAAGCCTGTTGGTTACATTTTCAGCGGCGAACATATTCTTCGTTGCTTTATCTTCAAAACTTCCGCGTCCTGTTTCTTCAATAGCATGTAGAGCAAGTGTACCATGTTTGTCAATGGCTGCAACAGAAGCCTTTGCTACGATATAATCAACTTGTGCCTGGTCTAATTCTAAAAAGGCCTCAAGGGCAGCGGCGCCTTTTTTTGCAAGGTCATTTATATGTGCCACCGCATCAAATGCGGGCGCTTCTGGTTCTTTAATTAATTGGTTGGAAGTTTTGCTTTTAGCTGGAATGGAAAGTACCTCCGAAAGGATTTTTTCTGCCATAATAATTAGGTTTTAAATGATTCTGTTGAATACTTTTTGAGTGTATCCGGTTATGTTTTTCAGAAAAGGATATTTCTTTTTTACAATCATTCAATCCGTTCACTATCGTGGAAGCGAATAAGAAGATTGCAAAAAACTATTTCATATGTTGTGCAAGTAGAATGGGCCCCATCTTATGTTTCTGCAGAAAGTAAATAGCTAACATCAATAAATTTCACTTTGGCAAGTGCATCGTTTTTTTGGCAGGCTAATCGTTGTAAGGGCGTATTTCTTTTTATCAACCCTCCTTTTATTTCTATTTCAAAGGTATTACGGTAAAACCCGAATAATACTGATAGTGATCATCCACAACCAGATTTATATGTGATTATTGGCCATATAAAAATCTCACTGGTATTCATTTATCAGTCATAATGTTATACTTTGTCAGTAAAACGTTTCAAAGGCCAACCGTTTAGTTTTGTAAACGGAAGTAAATTTTCAATTCTTTTTTACAACCCATACAGAATGAACAATAGCAATTCATTTCTCAAAAATTATAGTGGCATCTTGTTGTTGCTGACAGGCATTTTTTTAGGCAGTATTGCAGGTATTATCTGGGGTGAAAAGATCGCGTTGATCAAACCTATTGGCGACATTTTCATCAACCTTTTATTTACAGCTGTTGTACCGCTGGTTTTCTTTTGCATTGTTTCGGCGATTGCAAATATTGACCGCTCGCAAAAGTTTGGCAAAATACTCGGCAGCACATTCTTCGTTTTTGTTTGCACACTTTTAATTGCTGCGTTTGTTACAGTGTTGATCGCGTGGCTCTTTCCGTTTAGTCAATCAAATGGTGATGGCTCCACATTTTCAGCCGAAGTAACCAAGCAAAGTGCAGGAGATGAATTAACACAACTGCTCACAGTGCCCGATTTCTATATTCTGCTTTCGCGAAAAAATATGCTGGCCCTGATTATTTTCTCTTTGTTAATAGGCTTCGCGATATTGAGGGCCGGTGAAAAAGGGAAACCTTTTCATGATTTTATCGACTCTGGAACGGAGGTGATGAAGCATGTGTTGCTGATCATTATGAAAGTGGCGCCTGTTGGTTTAGGTGCTTATTTCGCTTACCAGGTCGGCACGATCGGGCCGCAACTTTTTGGCACCTATGGCAAGGCATTGGCGCTGTTTCATGGCGTGAGCATTTTCTACTTTATCATTTTCTTCAGCATATACGCATTCATTGCAGGGGGTACGAAAGCCGTTGCACTGTATTGGAAAAACAACATTGTTCCCAGTGCAACTGCCATCGGCACATGCAGCAGCATTGCTACGATTCCAGCCAATCTTGATGCTGCAAAGAAGATGCGCATTCCTCCGTACATCGGTAACCTGGTGGTGCCTCTTGGTGCAGCGTTGCACAAAGATGGTTCTTCTATTTCTGCGGTCACAAAAATTGTTGTGGTCTTTGCGATGTTTCACAAGCCGTTTGCTGGCATTGATACAGTTGCCCTGGCGCTTGGCCTAAGCGTGATAGTTAGCATTGTTGAAGGCGGTATTCCAAACGGTGGCTACATCGGAGAATTGCTTATCATTTCTGCATATGGTTTACCAGCATCGGCTGTTCCTGCTGTAATGATCATCGGCACATTGGTTGACCCGATTGCTACGATTTTAAATGCGACAGGAGATACAGTGGCGGGAATGTTGGTTACAAGAATGATCGAAGGGAAGGGCTGGATGGAGAGGCAAATAACTGAATAACTGATTAACTGAATAACTGAGTAACTGAGAGCACCCAGATGACACTGATTTGACTGATGTACACTGATTGATCTGTTCTGAAAGTCCTTTGCTGATGATTTTTTTTGTCGAAAAACCTACTGCAGTTCAAGTGTGCAACAGAACGAAGATGAATAAAGTTCTACTGTTGACTCCAGAATATTGTTGCGTGCCTAAGCCCACAGCTTTCAGTTATTCAGTCAATCAGTTATTCAGTTATTCTTCTGCAGCTCCTCAAACACCTTGAACGAATGCGTGTTGTACTCATTCTTCAGGGTTTGATACAAACCAAGCTTTTCGCTTTTGGTAAGGTGAAGATTAAGCGTTACAGCTTTTTCATGTTCGCCGGGAACGTATTGAAATGTAATCTTTTTGAAGTGATCGCCGAATGATCTTTCTGTGAGGGCGAGCATATCGTTCAGGTTGTACTGCTGCATTTTGTACCAGGTGTATTGTAGTGTCAGTACAGGTTTTGTGATGATCTCCGTTACATTGTTGGGCTGCGGCTGATAGTCCCACTCACCGCCTTTTCTATCACGTATCTGGAGCATTATAACGCCAGCAGTGTTTTCTGCGATCCAGTCATGAAAGACGTTTATAAATCGTGTGCATCCTTCTATGCCGAAGTTGTCGCGGAAGCCCGCGTCCATTACATCAACCACAGGCGTTGTTGGCAGCCAAACGTTGGGCAGTACGTACGGGAACGTTGCGCTCATGCGCAGGGCAGTCAGCAGGCGCAGGTTCATTGGGTCCTGTTTTGCAAACAATGCATTAAAATCAATTGCATCCGGCTCCATATGGCCGAGGCTTGCAGTGTCATGAACGGGCTGCATCATATAGCTGACGGGCTGGGTGCTAATGATCATTTTGCGACCATCTCCTGTAACAACCGAATTGAAAAACATCAATGGCACCCGGGCATTTGCCTCATCGTCCTTAATGTCTCTCATCTGTTTGTTCATCACACCGCCGGTATTTTCATTGAGCTTTTCTTCAAATGCAAAACCTCGATCTTTTGAATAGGTATAATCGCCCACTGAAAACTTTTGCGCAGGTGACGCCAAATCTCTTGCAATAAACGAGGAGAATACCGGGTTCAACAGGTCTTTCGAAATGTTGTCCGCGTATCTTTTATCTTGTAAGCGAATATTTTTCCCGCTTTGTTTCTGGCCATATAACTCTCTGAAATAAGAAGCGCCAAGCATACCACCGGATGCGCCTGTTATCAGGAATGTTTTTTTCATCAACTCGCCCTTACTCAAACTGTCAAGCCTTTGCAAAGTATTGAACGTAAAAGTGGCACTTCTTGTACCGCCGCCGCTTACACAAATGAAATACAAATAAGGTTTTTCAACGCCTTGTTTTGCTTTCCATTTGTTCAGGATGCCAATCATATTTTGTTTGTCCTGCTCAACCTTTTCCTTTGTACATAATGATGCTAGAGATTCGTGGGTATATGCAGCCCTTTCTACGTTTTTTGAATAGTTCAGCCCATATGCTTTGTTTGTAGCATCAATCACGTTGTACTTGTACAAGACGTTGATGACTATTATAAGCACAATCAAAAATGGCATGCTCCAGCTTTGCAGAAAGTAAGAAAATGCTCCGGACACTGCAACCAATATGGAAAAGAAAAGCGTTATGCTGGCCGCTGCTGGCAACTGAAATACAGGATTGTCGAGGAAAAATCCAATAATGATCAGGAATACGAATGACGCGAACACCGATAAGATCGCAGCAAAGTGGTGCCTTCCAAAAACTGTTTCAATAAACTCTTTACTATAGTGAGATACGTCACGAACCGGTCTTGCAGAAGTTGGCGTGTCAAGGTAGGTTGTCACTTTTATCAACCGGCTGCCACCGCTGTTCAATACAATATGCGGACGGTAGCCATATGCCACGGTTTTCGGCGCGTCTTGCACGGCAAACATATGTCGGGCAATGGTGACATCTGCTCTAAAAAAATATAGAAATGAAAGTGCTATAATGAAAATAAATCCGAATAAAAATCCGCCTGCGAGGATCACAATGTCGAACGCGGTTAACAATTCCTGATTCATTCCAAATGCAATGGCTTTAACCAGATAAAAAAGTAAAAAAGCCAGCGGAATGATAAAGTTATTGATGCAGTATTTTAAAAAAGGTCTTGTTGTGGTGGCAAGAAAACGAAAGTGGCGGCTAAACAGAATGAACGTTGTAATGTTCCATCCCATGATAAATACACCAACTGCAAGTCCAACAATGGCGGCACTCATCGCATTTACATCTCCCAAATATTCCGGTGCGAGGTACAAACTGTCAACACCAAATGACGCCATGAAGCTGCCATTTACCGCCGCAAATAAAACCACCCAAAATATTAAAAGTAGCTGGAACTTCTTGATGTGCAATAACACCAACTGCACAGGGAAGGAATAGAATATGGCTTTAAGTGCTTGCTTCATATTGTAGGGTAACAATGGGTTTCTAAAATACGAAGTGTTTGTGAAAGAACAATGAAGAAAGCTAAATGCCAAAAGCTGAACGCCTAACGCTTAACACGGAAGTACCTGCTTTAAGCGTTAGGCGTTAGGCATTCGGCACCAAAATAGTTATGATGTTGTCTTTTTCAACAAATACAATTCCCATACCCAGACAATCAATAGCATCATTGCTACAAACTGGTGAGTAATGCCGAGCCACAGGAGTGCCTTACTATTGGCAGCATTTAACACGGTGAGAATTCCCAACAGTACTTGAATCAAAACCACTGCCAATGGCAACAACTGCGTTCTTTTAAATAATTTTCCTGCATTAATCTTTGCTGCTTTTGCAAACCAGATAACTACAAGGATGGTAATGATATAAGCCAGTGTGCGGTGAATAAAATGAACCGCAAATGGATTGTCTGTAAATTTTTGCAACCCGCTAAAAGTACGATTGCCGAATGTTGTGATATTCGATGGCACCCACTCGCCGTTGATAGTTGGCCAGGTAGGAGCAAAAGTTGCTGCTTTTAACCCTGCCATAAACGCGCCATAAATCAATTGCAATACAACAATTGCGATCATCCAGCCGGTGAATTTTCTCAAGGACGGCGCAACAATCCTTTCGTTCTCAGGCACCAGCAACTGGAAGGCAAACCAAAGTGTGTACACCAACAATCCGAGTGCTGCAATAAAATGTATAGCCAGACGAATATGGTTAACGTATAAATTTTCTTCATTCAAACCGCTGCTGACCATGATCCAGCCAATAGCCCCCTGCAATCCGCCCAGCACAAAAAGGATAACCATCGGGCGCACCATGTCTTTGTTCAGGTACTTTTTTATAACCAGGTACACGAAACCTACTGCAAACACAACGCCGATCAGTCTTGCCCATTCACGGTGAAACCATTCCCAGAAGTAAATGAATTTGAAATCGCTAAGCGTGAAATGCGTATTGAGGTATTTATATTGGCCAATTTGCTTGTAAGTATCAAAAGCATGCTGCCAGGCGGCTTCACTGGTGGGCGGGACGGCACCCAAAATAGGCTTCCATTCGGTAATGGACAATCCGGAACCCGTTAATCTTGTGATTCCACCCAGCAACACCTGGATGATGATCATTCCCACTCCTATCAAAAGCCAGATTGCAACGGCTTTGTTGCCTTTTTTCGTATTTAATTCCATAGCGGGGCAAAGATAGAGGAGAATTGAAAATTGAAAGTTGAAAGTTGAAAATGGAGGAATAGAACACAGATTTTCATGATTGTCACGATTTATTAAGATCAAATAAAAAACCAAGGCGAATCATGAGAATCTGCATTCGGTTTCTTCTTTCATTTTCAATTTTCAACTTTCAATTTTCAACTTTCAATTTTCAATTATTTTAATAGCTCATCTCATCCAGCTTCACCTTCCCTTTAAATGTCCAGAAAACAAAGCCAGTGTAGAGGCACACAAGCGGAGTGCCTATCAGGGCTATGATCAGCAATATTTTTAGTGTTTTAAGGGATGAGGCCCCGTTCACAATGGTGATGCTGTTTTGCGGATTGTTTGGCGCGTAAATCAAATAGGGAAACACTTCAAAGGCGACCATTATCAGCAATGTGGCGATGGTGACAGAGGAACTCAAAAATGCGAAACGGAAATTTCCATTTTTCAGGCTTCTTGGAATATTGGCAATGGCCAATGTCATGATGACGGGAAGAATGAAAAACGATGGATGCGTTCTTAAATGATCGCTTAAGTGTGGAATATAGAGCAATGTATACAAAGTGGAAACTGCAAAACTTAGCACGAAGAAGATGGTGAAATCTCTTGCAAGCAAAGTGAGTTTTACATACAACCTGTTTACTGTTTTCATCGCCAAATAAATTGCTCCGTGCATCATGAACAATGCCAATGTAGTGATGGCAATTAAAATAGAAAACGGATTGAAGAATGACATCCAGTTTCCTTCAAACTCGTGATCTTTATTTAATGGAATACCGAGTGCCACATTTCCCAACATCAGGCCTAATGATAACGCTATGATGATGTTTGCAATGCAATAAGAAATGTCCCATGTTTTTCTCCACCATGGCATTGATTCTTTACTCCGGAACTCTATTGAAATGGCTCTGAAAATGAGCCCCATCAAAAACACCATGAAGGGAACATAAAACGCGGAAAAGATGGCTGCGTAAGCAACAGGGAATCCGGCAAACAAAGCGCCTCCGGCTATTACCAGCCACACTTCATTTCCATCCCACACGGGCCCAATGGCGTTGAGGGCAATGCGTCTGCTTTCTTCTTTGTTTAAAAATAAATGCAAAGCACCTGCACCAAGATCAAATCCGTCCAGTATGGCGTAACCGCTGATCACGCCACCAAATACAAGGAACCACCAAACGTTGTAGTCAATGCCTAAAAATGTTTCCATTATGAATGAGTTATAAGAGGGTTATTTCTTTTTGTGAATGCTTCATTTGCTTCATCATCTTCATCGTGGGTTGTTTCGGGGCCGTGCTGGATTTTCCTGTGCAATAAGAAAAGAAACAGGGCCAGTAACAAAGTATAAACTACGGTGAACATGATGAGTGAAAACAAAATCTGATTTGCAGATACCGCTTTCGAAAGAGCATCACTGGTTTTCAACAGGCCATATACAACCCAGGGCTGGCGGCCCATTTCGGCGGCGAACCATCCACATTGATTGGCAACCTGCGGCATCATAACTGACCACACAAAAATGTACATCAACCATTTTTTATCGAACAGTGTTCCTTTTCGCCAATACCAGCACGCAAGTAGCGAAAGAGCAATCATTGCCACTCCCAGCGCTACCATGATGTGATAAAATTGAAAAATAGAATTTACCTGCGTTGGCCTTTCATCTTCCTTAAAAGCATTCAAGCCTTTTACCGGTGCATTAAAATCGTAGTGAACAAGAAAGCTCAACCCACCCGGAATTTTTAATCCTTTCGTTTCCTGCGTTTTGTTATTTACCCAACCAAACAAATACATGTCCGCCCTTGCCGAGCTATCGTAATGTCCTTCCAATGCAGCGAGTTTCGCAGGTTGATTGCGCGAAACGCCATCGGCGCTTTTGTGACCAAAAAATAATTGCGAGATAGAAAATATTGTTGCTACAACCAATGCAATTTTAAATGCCGGTATGGCTATTTCAAGATACTTTTTCTTAATGATGTACCATGCATTTACACTCAGTACTAAAAATGCTCCGGCTAAAATCGCGCCTACCCACACGTGCATCAGTCTTTCAACGCTGGAGGGATTGAACACCATTGCCCAAAAGTCTGTGATCTCTGCTCTTGCCTCCAATCCATTTCCTACTATGTGAAAACCTGCCGGCGTTTGCTGCCACGAGTTTGCCACCACAATCCATATTGCAGAAAACAGTGAACCAAGAAACACCATGATCGTTGCGAAGAAGTGAACCCCGCTACTGACGCGGTTCCAGCCAAATAGCAGAATGCCTAAAAATCCAGATTCCAACGCAAATGCGAAGATACCTTCCGCTGCCAATGCACTTCCAAAAATATCTCCCACATACTTCGAGTAGGTAGCCCAGTTAGTACCAAACTCAAACTCCATGATGATGCCTGTTGCTACACCAATTCCAAACACCAGCGCAAAAATGCGGAGCCAGAAACGCGTCATCAATTCAAAACGTTTATCTCCCGTTTTGAGATAAAGCGCTTCCATAATGACGAGTATTAGACCCAGTCCGATGCTGATAGGGGGATAGATGTAATGAAAAGCAATTGTGAAAGCAAATTGTATACGGGCCAATATTTCTACATCCATAAAAAAGTATTTGGTATACACATAAAAAAAGCGGGAACAAGCCCGCTTCTCAATTTATTTATATGTGGTTAGTAAGTTAGATAACATACTGCAAAGGTATATGTTTTATGGAACAAATGGAATACAGACTCAGTAACTGAATAACTGAGTAACTGAATAACTGAATGTTAAATTCAGTCATGGTGTTCGACATTGAACCACTCAGTTATTCAGTCATTCAGTTATTCAATTATTCAGTTATTCAGTTATTCTTATTTTCGCGATCTTATGACTTTACGAACTGAAGCAGGAAGAACATGGAAATTATCAGGGCCGATCATTTTGGGTGAACTTACTCAAATGGCACTTGGCATTATTGACAGTGCCATGGTGGGAGCTATCAGTTATAAGCATCTTGCAGCGGCTGCTTTGGTAAATAGTGTAATGAATATTCCTTTTGTGTTGGGCATTGGCGTAACAATGTCTGTGTCGCAAACTGTTTCCATGGCGCATGGCAGGCGCGATGGACAGCGGGTTTCACACTATTTGTATAACGGCTTTTGGCTGTGCACCATTGCATCGCTTGTCATTACCGCGATTTTGGTACCGGGCAGAAATATCTTGTTTCATCTTGGTCAGGATCACGAAGTTGCCGTGCTTTCAAAACCATACCTTGTCATCATGGCATCGTCCATCATTCCAATGTTGATGTTCATGGCTATCAAACAATTTACTGATGGTCTTGAAAAGACAAGAACGGCAATGGTATTGTCTCTTCTTTCATTGCCCATCAATATAGGCATCAACTGGCTGCTGGTTTACGGCAATTGGGGCTTTCCAAGACTAGAGCTTGTAGGAGCGGGCATTGGCACACTGATCACAAGAATTGTCATTCTCGTGGCATTGGCAATCGTAGTTTTTGTACATCCTTTATTCGGCCGATATATTGCTGTAAGAAAAAATCAGTGGACACTTCGCAAACAAACGATCAGGGAATTGTTACACATAGGCATTCCAAGTAGTTTGCAAGCGGCAATGGAGTCCGGGGCGTTCGCTGTTTCCGGAATTATCATTGGCACATTGGGCGCGGTACAACAAGCAGCGCATCAAATTGCGTTGAGCTGTGCAGCATTCACGTTCATGGTGTCTTTTGGTTTGGCACAAGGCGGTTCTATCCGCACCAGCAATGCATGGGGAAGAAATGATTGGAAACATATTTCTATTATTGGCAAAAGCACATTATTAAGTGGCTTGATCTATGGTTGCGCCTGCGCGATCTTTTATGTTTGTGTAAGAAAAGTTTTGCCGCTCGCTTTTAATGATGATGCAGTGGTGGTTTCTCTTGCTTCCACACTTATGTTGTATGCGGCCCTCTTCCAGCTATCAGATGCAACGCAGGCAATTGGCGTGGGCCTTTTGCGCGGACTTAAAGACGTATACGTTCCCACAATTTATGTTGCCATTTCTTATTGGGTAATCGGCATTCCGACTGGTTGCCTCATGGCATTCCATTTTAAAATGGGGGCGGCCGGAATTTGGATAGGCTTTTTAACAGGATTGACGTTTACGTCGGTGCTGTTGAATCTGAGGTTTTTTAGAATTATTAAGAAGAAGGGATTGTTGTAGAAATTAAAAAGTCAAAAATCAAAAGTCAAAAAACATTTGGTGAAATATTCTTCATTAGGCTCTACCACCATACACACCTAATAAATCAAAGACTATAATGTCTGACAGCGCTAAACGCTTTTGACTTTTTACTTTTTACTTAACCCTATCCCACAAACCAATACGCTACCACTACAGACAGCACACCGCCCAACAAGCCGAGATAAACTTCAAAAGGCTCGTGTTCATGTAACAGTAATCTTGAGGTGCAAACCAGGCCAGTAACAAGAATGGCAATGCTTGCATAAAATCCCATCGAAGCGCCAGAATGCAGCGCCAGCAAAATGAAAAATGCCAGCACTGTTCCCACTGCCAGGCCATGCAAACTGATCTTGAATTTTATGTTGGCCATTTGCGCAATGATGGAATTGATAAATACAGCCAGTAAAAATTGTGTGAAAGGAACAGGTATTTCAGCATCTTTTTTGGAAACAAAATAAATACTGAAGTAAAATATCATGCAGATGACAATAGGTATAATACGATCTCTTTGGGAACGCAAATAAATGCTGTCAATAAAGCCTAGTTGCTTCAACAAAAACACTGTGAATGAAGGCATAAAAGCAGTGGTCACTACCACTGACAAAAGTTTCAGGACTTTCATCTTGTGGTCGTATCCTGCAAAAAAATAAGGATGAACGAAGATCAGGAAAAACGCAACGTAGGTTGGTATAAACAACGGATGAAAAACGAAAGAGAAAAAATGAGCCAAAAATCTCACCGAAGCAGGCTGGTCATTTTTCTCCATGTACTTGTTGCCATCGTTTCCGGAAATATTGCCTTCAGAAGTTACTTGCATGTTTATAGTTCTTTTCTCAAACGTGCCACCGGAATGTTTAACTGTTCCCTATACTTGGCTACCGTTCTGCGTGCAATGTTATAACCTTTTTCCTGAAGCATTTCAGTAAGTTTTTCATCGCTTAGCGGTTTTTTCTTGGCTTCGCCAAAAACCATATCGCTCAATATCTTTTTTACCTCACGTGTGGAAACCTCTTCACCACTTTCGGTACTTAGTGATTCACTGAAGAAAAATTTCAGTCTGTAAGTGCCGAATTCAGTCTGTACAAACTTACTGTTTGCTACGCGGCTAATGGTCGAAATATCAAGCCCTGTGCGCTCTGCTATGTCCTTGAGAATCATTGGACGCAAGGTTGTTTCGTCGCCGGTCAGGAAAAATTCATATTGGTAATCCAGAATGGTCTGCATGGTCATCATCAGCGTTTGCTGGCGCTGTTTAATGGCATCAATGAACCATTTGGCCGCATCAATTTTCTGTTTAATGAAAAGAACAGCTTCTTTTTGACGCTTATCCTTTTTGCTACCACGCTCGTAATCTTTCAGCATGTCGCGGTAACCTTCGCTAATACGGAGATCAGGAGCGTTTTTCGAGTTCAGCGTCAACTCGAGTTTGCCATTATTGTTCATAATGAAAAAGTCAGGCACTACATAACTCTCCGCTTTGTTTACCTCGCCTACATTGCCACCGGGTTTAGGGTTCAGTTTTATGATCTGTTGTATCACTTCTTTCAACCCTTCATCATCAATCCCCAAACCTTTCTGGATCTTATCGTAGTGCTTTTTGGTAAATTCGTCGAAGTAGTTGGTTAACACATCGACCGCTTTTTGTACGGGTTTGCCTTCGCGCAATTTTCTGTGGAGTTGTAAAAGAAGGCACTCCTGCAGATCGCGGGCCGCAACTCCCGGAGGATCAAATTGCTGTATCTTACGTATAAGTTCTTCTATTTCCCCTTCGCTGGCTTCAATATTTTGTCTGAACGCGAGATCATCCATTATGGAAGTGGTTTCCCGGCGCAGGTATCCATCATCATCTATGCTTCCCACGATTTGTTCCGCAATTCTCGCCGACCGATCATCGAGCTTTAAAAGTCCCAGCTGGGCCGTGAGCATGTCATGAAAACTTGTTTCCACTTTATGCGGAACCACTTTATTATCATCTGCTTCGGGATAATTATCATCGCGCAATTTGTAATCCGCAACTTCATCGTCCCCGTCTGATACATACTCGCTTATATCAATGTTATCGTAGCTTTCTTCCGGTTCATCGTAACTATCATCGTCTGAATCTGAAAATTCGTCCTGAGACTCCTCCGTGAATGTTTCCTCAAATGCATCATCCCCCTCTTCCAATGCAGGATTTTCCTCCAGCTCCTCTTTGATCCTTTGTTCAAGATTGGCTGTAGGAACCTGCAGCAACTTCATCAACTGAATTTGCTGAGGTGATAATTTCTGTAATAATTTCTGTTGTAAGCTTTGACTAAGTGCCATAATTCCTAACAGGTTTTCGGGGTGGCAGAAACGTAAAAAAAATTTTAAAAAGGCGCGCCATCCACAAAAATCTTGCCGTAAATTTACATACTAAGCTAAAAAACAAATGCAAAGTTTTTTTAAAATTCTTTCATTAATCATAACTTTCTCGCATTACAGCGCCTTTGGACAGACAAAATCTTTATCCACAGCGCCTTACAGAGAGAAATATTTTTTTACGGATGGACACATTACGCAAATTAAAAATTTTAAATATGAGGATAAAAAAATGGAGAATTTTCCATTTTCTCCTCAGCTCACCAGTTTCCGACCGGTTTTTTACGTTTCTGTCAAGGCATCCGGGTGCAATTCTTATACCCTCCAAATTCCCTATTCTACCTACTACAACAGTATAGGATTTTTCTGCAAAAAAGAGCTGCAGTTTCAAAATGCCACGAACGTTCCGTTGAGGTTCAGGTTGGGGTCGCTGGATTATGTAAATAAACTGGAGGGGAAATAGAGTTTGTGCCTAAAAGCTATAAATCAGTTCAGAGCGGATATAAAAATAAGGTTGGGCCTGTTGTGTACCCGTCTGGCCGCTGGCTGCCAGATTAAACGGCAATTCGTAGGCTGGCGTCGTTTTCCATTCAAATTTTCCTTTAGTGATAGATATTGGCAATTCGAAAGATGTGCTAAGTAAAGCAAAACGAGAACTTTCGTCTTCAGTGGTTTGAGTTACCGGAACAGGGTTATTCTTTTTATTACTGCCACTATTCTTCCCGTGGCCGTTTCCGGAATAGTTTTTCAAAAATGAGTAGTAAAAATTCTGGGAGCCTCCATTCACCGTTATGGCGGGATCAATCGAAACCAGGGGACTTTTTTTGTATTTAGCCAGTGTAATTTCTTTGGAAACGCCCGTATAGAAAATGAAGTCATTTCCTTCGTCGGAGAAGAGATATTCTGCCCCGATCGACGGAGTAATAATTTTATAGGTCTTTTGAAGATAAAAATCTATTGCAGACTTTACAGGCGCTACAATAAGGTTGCTGCTTTGACTGATAAAGTTCTTGGTAAATGAAATGCTACCATCCCAATTATTTTTCGAAAACTCATATCCGGGCTCAATGCTGACCCCGTCAAAACTAACCGCCCCTCCGGATAGATTGAGATACGCACTTGTTTTCACAAACACACCAAACCGGGTTTCAAAATTTACGTAGGGAATGATCACGGGCAAATTCATTGAATCGGTTCGGCCAACATAACTCTGGTTGGAAATAAATTCTGTACCCAATTTTAAGGATAGTTTTTTATCATCCCTGGTACTGTCAACGGATTGGGAGTAAGTTCTGGCAACGCCAATGAACATTGGAATCAGAATAAGCAATTTTTTTAGCATAGGGCTGGATTTTGTTTACCTAAAAAATCATTACTATTTAGCTAAAACTAGGTAAAAAACATAAATACACAACCTGGCAGGGACGTGGCGCGGAACAACTGCCTGCACTAAACAGTAAACTACTTAGTTAAAAGACCACACTAATGCCGCCGTCTTTCATTGTAAAAAACAGGTACAATGGGCATTTTAGGCGAAAAGTACCCTAATTCCTAATTCATGATTTCTAATTGCATTAACACTCGTTATTCTTTCGTTATCAGCGATTTTACGTATGACTTTTGCACTTTTTTCGCATCTAATTGTGAAAAGGTACTCTTTATGAAAAAGCTAATAATTGTAATCCTATCCTTCGTATTTGTTTCAGTGGCCTCAGCCCAAAAGGTTGTACACGGAGGAGGATATTACAGGCCACATACAGTGATCGTTGGTGGTTATGCGCCGATTTATCCTTATGGTTTTTATGGTGCTCCTTTCTATGGTTATCCGCCTTATGGATATGGCTACAATAACAGTTATTCAAGACCGTCCAAGCTTGATATGCAGGTGGAAGACATCAAGCATGATTATGCTGACCGCATCAAATCCGTAAAAATGGATGATAGCCTGACCCGAAAAGAAAGAAAGGCAAAAGTGCGTGAGTTAAAACAGGACCGCGACAATGCGATCTACGACGCAAAGAAAAGCTACTACAAATCTTAGTAACCAATTAATAATTAATAATGAATAATTAATAGAGCGGTTTACAAAAGACGCATCAAGTTTTAAAATTAATAAAGGCCGCATTCGTGAATGAATGCGGCCTTTCTTTTATTTCAAAAGAACACAACTTTCAATTTCAGTGCAACACCTGTTAATTCTTAATTATTAATTATTAATTAAATTATGCTGTCGCGCCTTGTTTTTGCAAAACGGACTTTACTACCTCAACGATTTTAGCGCCCTTTTCCTTGATTTGCTCTTCTGTCCACATAAGACTGATGGCGGATGAGATGCAACGACTCATGATGGCATCGCTTGCAGCAAATTGTTTAGTTGCGTAAGATTTCAGAGTCGTGTTGATCGCCTCTATCTGAGGGTTCAACGTATGTACATTTTTAAGGTGATCCCATTTGCGGATGTAGTGCCAGTTGTTATCGAACCAATAGAAGTTACCAGCCAAAATGCCCTGTGCCTTCAGTTCCGCCACCACACTTTTTGCGATCGCTTCAGTTGGCAGGAACCAGCTTAGAAAAGTACAGCTGTCGCCCTGAGGATCAGGAATTCTTCTGAAACTGATTTCTGGAACCTGGCTCAAAATGCCTTTCAGCAGAGCGTGATTTTTCTTTTGTATGGCCAGGAACTGAGCCAGTTTACGGATCTGCGCCAAACCTACCGCTGCATGAAGCTCTGATATGCGGTAATTAAACCCTATGAACGGATGCAGATCTGCGCCACGGTCAACGCCGTTGTGATCGTGTCCGTGATCTGTATAACCATCGCACTTAATATATACATCTTCGCTGTTCGTAACCACCGCACCGCCTTCGCCGCAAGTAATTGTTTTTACAAAGTCAAATGAATACGTACCGGCATTACCGATGGTGCCAAGCGTCTTTCCTTTATAGCTTGCCCCGATGCTTTGGCAGGCATCTTCCAGCAATACAAGATTGTGTTCTTTACAAATTGCTAACAGCGCATCCATGTCAGCCATGCTGCCGCACATATGCACCGGCATGATGCATTTTGTTTTTGGGGTGATCGCTGCTTTTACTGCTGCAGGGTTTAAAGTGAGTGTATCATCCACGTCCACCAGTACTGGAACCGCTCCTACGCCTAATACGGCTTCGAAACTTGCTACGAATGTGAATGTAGGCATGATCACTTCATCGCCTGCGCCAATATTCAATGCGGCCATCGCTGTCGTTAGCGCAGAGGTTCCGCTGCTTGTAAGTTGTGCATACGAAGCACCGAAAGTTTTACAGATTTCAGTTTCTAACTCTTTTGCTTTCCAATGTCCCTTACGTGGGCCATCAAAGCCATAGCGCATCAGAATACCTGTTTCCAATACATCATTCACTTCCTTTCTCTCTTCTGCGCCCCAAAATTCAAAGCCTGGCATATGTAACTATTTAAAGGTGTAACAATCAAATTTCAGCAAAGGTAGGGATTAGTTGAAAATTGAAAGTTGAGAGTTGAAAATGGCGATGCTTCGCATCTTAAACATTACCACTAAGTCACTAAGAACACTTAGCCGCACTAAGGGAACCTCTTAGTGAAACTTGTGTTCTTAGTGCCTCAGTGGTAAAGAAACTTTAGCACAGTTAGCAAACGTGCCTGGCATAAAACACCCTACCGAAAAAGCATTCTCAATTTTCAACTTTCAATTTTCAATTACTCTCAAATCCTTTACCAGCAAAGTGTTCGCAGTGTCCGGTATTGATACACTTTTTTATAACACAGATAAAATGCGGTTACAACTTTGAAAAATTATTTTTGAAAAAAACTTACCTCTTACCACCACAATTTTAATTTAACGCTCACTTAACAGCATTTATCTTTTAATTAAGAAAACTTCTCAAACACAGGACTGACAAGCCTTTCAGCGATTCATTATTTTCAATCAAATTATCTTGCGAACTAAATTTCTTTTCATGTAAAAAGTAAATTCTCCATCAGTCAATAATTTATTTCAAGGCGTTGTAACGTTTTTACATTTGTTGCGTCCTATTTCTCAAACAACACACAATCATTAGAACCTTAAATTTTTTGTTATGAAAAAGCTTTTAATACTGGCTGCGTTATTCATCTCCTTCAGCAGTTTCAGTTATGCAATCGAAGTGAATCAAAAAATTCTTACCTCATTCAAAAAAGATTTCAGCACTGCCGTTAATGTACAATGGAAAGCACTTGAAGAAACTATTTACGAGGCACAGTTTAGTTACAACGGCGATCAGTTCAATGCTTACTACAATGAAGAGGGCGAGTTGATTGGCTCGGCACGCTACATCAGCAAAGCAAATATGCCACTGCTGATTTCAAAAAGCCTGCAGGAAAAATATGGCGACTTCCTAATCCGCACTGCAATCGAATATAATAACGGCAACGAAACGTCTTACTTTATCACAATGGTAAGCAAATGCAAATCTGTTGTATTGCAGGCATCACCTTCAGGAAGTCTTTCCGTGGTTAAAAGATTCAAGACATACTAACATTAAGTCAAAAGGGAAAAGTAAAAAGTAAAAAAGCAGCAAACCAGCATTGAACGGTTTTTGAATTTTTAATTTTTCCTTTTGAATTTACGCTGGTTCAACCAGGCATTCTAAACAACTACCTTACTATACTTTAAACTCTTTTTTATGAAAAAGAAAACATTGATCGCAAGCCTTTTGGCACTTATCATTACAGTTAGCGTATTTGCTAACCCTATCAGCAACGCACAAACGAATTTCAACAAACAATTTAAACAGGCAACAAACGTAACCTGGTCAAAAGTGGGCGAAAGAGAGAAGGTTTGCTTCACCTTCGAAGGCCGCGCAGTGTGCGCATATTATAATGCAGATGGCAAATTGTTCAGCATTACAAGAAGTTTGCTATCCACAGAATTGCCGCTGGTTCTTTCTACTGAATTGAAGCAATCTTATAAAGATTACTGGATTACTAATGTTAGCGAAGTTGCTAACGATGAAGGCACCACTTATTATGCAACACTTGAAAATGCTGATCATGAAATAATCTTGAAAAGCACCAATATTTCTGAATGGGCCGTTTTTCAAAAATTCAAAAAAGACTAAACGAGCTGAGGTTTTGTTGATCGTTAACGGGTTCTGGAAGCAGGCCCGTTTTTTTATGCTTAAGGCCAAACGCCTAAAGCCCAACGCTGGCTTAATAAGCACCAGCCCGCACACTTGCGTTCAGCGTTAAGCCTTGAGCGTTAAGCATTAAGCCTCCCGCATTAAGCTTGTATAAATTCTCCTTTTCCTCCCCCGAAATGCCTAAATTTGCGGCCTGTTATACACACAAATAAAACTTTTGAAATGAGTAAAGGTCCTGTTTCCCAGTTTATTGAACACCATTACCGCCACTTTAATGCAGCCGCTTTAATGGATGCAGCAAAGGGTTATGAGCAACACCTTTTGGAAGGTGGTAAAATGATGATTACCCTTGCCGGTGCTATGAGTACCGCAGAATTGGGCATTTCCCTTGCGGAAATGATACGCCAGGGGAAAGTGGATATTATCAGCTGTACCGGTGCCAACCTGGAAGAAGACGTGATGAACCTTGTGGCACACAACAGCTACAAACGTGTGCCTAACTATCGCGATCTTACCCCGCAGGAAGAATGGGACCTGCTTGAGAACCATTACAATCGCGTTACTGATACCTGTATCCCTGAAGAAGAGGCTTTCCGCCGTTTGCAAAAACACCTTGTGGCTCAGTGGAACGATGCTGAAGCGAAAGGCGAACGTTATTTCCCACACGAGTTTTTGTACAAAACCGTATTGAGCGGCGATCTGAAACAATACTATGAAATCGATCCAAAAGACAGCTGGATCGTAGCAGCGGCAGAAAAAAATATTCCTATCGTTTGCCCGGGTTGGGAAGACAGCACTACTGGAAATATTTTCGCCAGCTATGTAATCAAAAATGAACTGAAAGCAAGTACCGTAAAAAGCGGTATCGAATACATGGTTTACCTGGCTGACTGGTACAGAAATAACTCTGCCGGCAAAGGCGTTGGTTTCTTCCAGATCGGCGGTGGTATTGCAGGTGATTTCCCAATTTGCGTGGTGCCGATGATGTACCAGGATCTTGAGTGGCATGATGTTCCTTTCTGGAGCTATTTCTGCCAGATATCAGATTCTACAACTTCTTATGGTTCTTACTCAGGCGCTGTTCCTAATGAAAAAATCACATGGGGCAAGCTTGATATTCATACACCAAAATTCATCGTAGAGAGTGATGCTACCATTGTAGCGCCGCTTATGTTCGCATGGATATTGGGATGGTAAAATTGCGAAGAAGTCAAAAGGTAAAATTCAAAAGGCCCCGGTTCTATCATGCGTTATGGCAATAAACCATTTTGCCTTTTGAATTTTTACTTTTGACTTTTCACTTTTGATCATTAAAACTCTCCGCCTCATGGGATACGCCTATTTGAAAGCTTTTCACATCATTTTTGTTGTTACCTGGTTCGCTGGCATTTTCTATATGCCTCGTCTTTTTATTTATAATACTGAAGCAGGTGATAAATCTCCGGAAGTGCGTGACGTGTTACGCAGCCAATTCAATGTAATGATGAAAAGACTTTGGTACGGCATCACCTGGCCGTCTGCGATTATTACTCTGATCCTCGGCTCACTGGTATTGCATACCGGAGGCTATGGACCTGTTTTGTTTTCCGAAGGTGTCAGATGGCTTTTGATCAAGCTTTGTTTTGTGATCGTTCTTTATGTTTACCATTTTACTTTGCACGCTATTTTCAAACAGGAAATAAAAGGTGTTTTCAAATACACTTCTCAGCAACTGCGCATGTGGAACGAAGTGGCTACAGTTTTATTAGTTGCTATTGTTGTATTAGTTGTAGTGAAAAACTCCTTAAGCTGGGTATGGGCAGTTATAGGAATGATTGGCTTCATTGCCATTTTATTAGCGGCAATAAATATATATAAGAAATTAAGAAATTAAACGCGGCACGGTTTTATATATTTGCTGCACCAAGGCCAAATATTTAAACCAAAAAAGAGTTGATGCAGGTTAATTTTTTTTCAAGGAAAAAGAATCCGGATTTTTTTAGCATAGAACAATTGTTTGAAACAATTGCCGGCAACATTAATGCGAATGAAAAGAAATACGGCGTTCGTGTAAATTATCAAAACGTTCCTTTCTTTGCCGGGGTAACTAATATCTTCAAGAATATTTCTTACGTGCGTCGCAATCAGGGCGCCGTTAACCATATTACCGGCGACATTAATTACACTATTATTGGCTGCAACAAAAAGAATCGTAATATTCTTACAATTCATGATTGCCGGCAAATAGCCAAGTTCTCAAAGTTTTCGATAAAATACTGGATATTTCGCTTGCTTTGGTTTGATCTGCCTGTTAAAAAAGCCGACGTAGTAACTGTTATTTCAGAAAAAACAAAGCAAGAGCTGAAACAGCTGATCGGCCACAGCCAGAGTAAAATAAAAGTGATTGATAATTTTATTGATCCGCGATTTACTTTTAACGAGAAAACATTCAATCAATTGCAGCCATCATTATTATTTATCGGCTCCACTGAAAATAAAAACCTTGACCGTGTTCTTGAAGCGGTAAAAGATATTCACTGCAAGCTTGAAATCATTGGCAAACCAACAGATACGCAGGAAGCTTTCATAAAAAGCAACAAGATCAATGTAAATATCATGCATAGAGTTTCCTTTGAAACAGTGCTTGAAAAATACAGGCAATGCGACATACTCGTTTACCCTTCTACCTATGAAGGATTTGGCTTACCAATCATCGAGGCCAACGCAACCGGAAGGGTCGTGTTAACCAGCAATATTTCCCCAATGAACGAAGTTGCAGGCGACGCAGCTGTATTGGTTGATCCGTACAATGTAGAAGATATAAAAAGTGGTATAGAAAAAATCATTGAAGACGCTGAGTTGCGGAACACACTCATTTCAAATGGCCTGAGAAATGCAAAGCGTTATCAAATTGATGAAATAGTAAAGCGCTACCTGGATGTTTACCAGAAAAATTAAGGTCTATTTAAAATCTGATATTGACAAGTCTTAATCATATGTAAATGAAATATTTAGAAGAATACAAAGAGCTTAAAAAGGTTTTGCCCCAAGGGCTAAGAGGACAATTAAGATCTGTTGCTCTTGACGCTTTGTATACGTTGGACCAAATAAAAGGGATTGACGCAGCACTTAATAAACCCCGCGTCCAGTTCTTATACATTCATCACATATTCAGGGATGAAGAAAAGAATCTGGAAGCGCTGATGAAAAAACTGAGCGTAAATCACACATTTCTTTCTCATTCCGAAGCAGTCGAGAAAGTTTTAAAGAGTGAAATTGACAAACCCTATATTGCCATTAGCTCAGATGATGGATTTAAAAACAACATCAGGGCAGCGGAAATATTAAACGAGTATGGAGCAAAAGCTTGTTTTTTTATAAATCCTGCCGTGGTAGAAATGACTTCATATGATGAGATAAAAGCTCATTGCGAAAGCCGGCTGGGATTACCCGCAGTGGAATTCATGAATTGGAATGACATTGAAAGATTGCAACGCATGGGTCATGAAATGGGTTCGCACACCATGAGTCATATCGACGTTGCAAAAGCGGAGAAGAACTTTTTTATTGATGACTGCAATGAAACATATGAGGTGTTGCAAAAAAAATGTGGAGAAGCGAAACACTTTGCATTCCCTTACGGACGTTTTGCAAATTTTGATGAGAAAGGAAGAAAAGCGGTTTTTGATGCTGGCTTTATTTCATGCGCCTCAGCAGAGCGAGGTTGTCATATCAGCCAGGATCGCTCTCTTTTAAACGAAGAGCTTTGCATACGCAGGGACCATGTAATTGCAGATTGGAAACTGAATCATATAATGCATTTCCTGATCAGCAATGCCAATAATGCAACCATTTTAAATAATCTATTCCCATACACTTCATAATGAAGGTTATAATATTAACATCGTCCCGCTATGGAACAGCGGCTCATCATATTCCATATTTGATTGAAAGTGGCAGTTGTGAGATATCAATGGTTGTATTAAGCGATGGGATAATTAAAAACAAAAACAAGCATCGCAAACGTAAGTTACAAAAGGTCTTTAAGATTGGCATTTTAGGCGCGCTGAATGGAATCAGAATGAGAAAGTGGTTTAACGAAGACATGGAAGCGTTGAAAAAAATTGATGAGCTCGAGTCGCTTTGCAAAGAGAAGAATATTCCATTTTATACAACCCCAAATGTAAATTCCAGGGAAACCGTAGAGTTGTTTCAAAAATCAAATGCAGATCTTGGTCTCAGTTTAGGTAACGGCTACATTGGAAAAAAAATATTTAGCATTCCAAAATACGGGATGTTAAATATTCATCACGAAAAATTGCCAGAGTATCAAAATGCGCAGAGTATAATTTGGCAGATTTACAACATGTCTGACAAGACTGGATTTACTATCCACAAAATCGATGATCGTATTGACACCGGGGAAATATTACTTCAGGAACCTGTGCCTATTATTTTTTCGGAGACGTTAAGAAAAACAGTCGCCAAAACTTCTGTTGCGTTATTGGAAGCATCTGCGAAGGGATTAGTGAAAGTTTTGAAAGACTTTGATAATTTATTCAAGAATTCCTTGCCGCAGGGAAAAGGACATTCATATACGACTCCTTCTATCTGGCAATTTATCAGGATACACAAAAACTATAAAAAATTAAGACGCAAGTCTGGACAGTAAAATTGTTTCTTCTCATAAACATTATTATTGCTGGTATGATAAAGTTGCCAGTAATAATAATGTTCGTTCCCTTCAGCACATCTGCTCCGCATTTTCAAATTTTCACATCACCACATTCTCAAATTACTCATATCTCGGTTGAATCATTTTCGCTACGAGGCCCGTCCAGCCTGTTTGGTGGGATGCTCCTACTCCACGGCCATTATCGCCATGAAAATATTCATAGAATAAAATGTATTTGTTAAACTGGGGATCATTCTGCAGTTTATCATAATGACCATACACCGCTCTATGGCCTTCTGCATTTTTTTTAAAAATATTGATGAGCCTTGTATTGAGCTCTGTGGCCACTTCTTCAAGCGACATTAACTTGCCCGAACCCGTTGGAAATTCAACTTTGAAGTTATCTCCATAGTAGTAATGAAATTTAAGCAGCGATTCGATGAGCAGATAATTTACCGGAAACCAAACCGGACCCCGCCAATTACTATTTCCTCCAAACATGTCAATGTCGGACTCTCCCGGCATATACTGCACACAATATTTTATCCCGTTGTATTCCAGTTCAAATGGTTTCTCATCATACTCTTTTGATAACGCCCTTATGCCGTATTCACTCAGGAACTGCGCTTCATCCAGCAATCTTGTGAGCACGCTTTTAAGCTTATCGCCAAACAAAATAGAAAGCAAATGTTTTTGATCTACGCCCGGTTCGCGCCAGCGAGAAACAAGGCTCGCAATATCCGGTCTGTTTTCAAGCAGCCATCTGGCCCGTCTTGCAAATTGCGGGTTTTTCAATAATACATCGTGATCAAAAACCTCCACTGCATACAAAGGAATCACGCCTATCAATGAACGCACTTTTAGCTTTATCGTGCTGTTGTCTGGCTGCATTATGATGTCATAGAAAAACCTGTCCTCTTCATCCCAAATGTTCTTTTCCCCAATATGCGTCATCGCTTCGGCGATGTACAGGAAGTGTTCAAAAAATTTGGTGGCCATATCCTGGTAAACCGGATTGTAGGTGGAAAGCTCCGATGAAATGCGCAACATATTTAAACAATACATGGCCATCCAGCCGGTGCCATCACTTTGCTCAAGATAGCCGCCGGTGGGCAATTCAGCGCTTCTGTCAAATGTTCCGATATTATCAAGGCCGAGAAATCCGCCCTGGAAAATGTTGTTACCATTGCTGTCTTTTCTGTTTACCCACCAGGTAAAATTGAGCATCAGTTTATGAAAGATCGCTTCGAGAAAGGCATAGTCAGGTTGGCCACTATAACGCGCATCCAGTTCAAACACACGCATCGCTGCCCATGCCTGCACAGGTGGATTTACATCACTAAAATTCCATTCGTATGCAGGCAGTTGTCCGTTGGGATGCATATACCATTCTTGCGTGAGCAGTAATATTTGCTGCTTCGCAAATGATGCGTCAATCATTGCAAGAGGCACACAATGGAATGCAAGATCCCAACCCGCATACCAGGGGTACTCCCACTTATCCGGCATACTTATAATGTTTGCATTGTGAAGATGCGGCCAATCACTGTTGCGAACAGTAGTGCGGTTGATCGTTTCGGCAGGGTGTGATGGGTCGCCATTCAACCACGAATACATGTTGAAGAAATAATACTGTTTGCTCCACATCATGCCGGCAAATGCCTGCCGCTGTATTTCCCGTTCTTCTTTATCTGTTACCGGATGCTGGAGGTCTGCGTAGAATTCATCTGCTTCAGCCTTTCTCACTTCAAATAAATGTTCATACGCTTTTTCGCTTTGCAAAGCATGCCCTGCCGTCAATTGCAAATAAATGGTTTTGTTTTCATGGGCCGGTATGGTAAGGTTATAATTACACGCGGCCTTCGTTCCTGTTTGTTTGGGATTTACTGCATTAAGATTTCCATTCACAATGTACTCGTTGATGCCATCCTTGTAAAAACTATTTTGATCAACTTCCTTTCCGAAAAGAGATGGATTTGTTTCGTTTTCACAAAACAATAATTCGTCTGCAGCGGGAGCGTGCAACATCATTTTTCCCAATCGAAAATGATCGATCAAAATACCGCCAATATTGGATGACATCATTACCGGCTTGGTTGAGCGCTGCCTGTATTGCCACACATTCCTGAACCATACCTGAGGAAGTAAATTTACCTGCACCTCATTACCACTACGATTATGCGCAGTTATTTTTATGCAGATGTCATTTACATCTTTCTTGGCATACTCTACAAATACGTCCAGGTATTCATCCTTGTCAAAAATACCTGTATCTACCAATTCGTATTCCGGTTCCTTGCGAGTCCGTTTCATGTTTTCAGTGCGCAGCTTTGAATAGGGAAATTCATTAAGCGGATACTTGTACAGAAACTTCATGTAAGAGTGAGTAGGCGTGCTATCGAGATAGTAGTACAGTTCTTTCACGTCTTCGCCGTGGTTGCCATCTGTTCCCATTCCAAAAAATATTTCTTTTATAAATGGGTCCTTCTTGTTCCACAACGTTATCGCAAAACATAGATGCTGTTTATCATCACAAATACCACCAATCCCCTCCTCACCCCAGCGGTATGTATACTGTCGTGCCATGTCATGCGTAGTGTATTTCCACACGCTTCCATCGGCACTATAGTCTTCTCTCACTGTTGACCATTGTCTTTCGGACAAATACGGCCCCCATTTTAACCATGTTTCCTTTCCTTTATAATGTTCGGCCAGCCTGTTTTTTTCTATGCTCATTATGGTGATTTAAAAGAGTTGTTGGTTGCTTAGAGTTGTTAGTTGTTGGTTGTTAGTCATTATGTGAACCAGTGCTTTTAAACCGAAGGCAGCTATCAGAAGGCGAGTTCCACAAGACGCCTAACAACTATTAACTAACAACTAACAACCTGCCTCCTATAACAATTATGCCGTGAAACTTGTTTACAATCAGTTTTTTGGATGAAAAATGTTTTACTTTACGGCATACACAACCATGAGATAATGGCAAATCGTTTTTTTAGCAAGGCATTCTTTCTTGTGATATGCATGATGACCGTTTTTGGCTGCGCTCCCAAGCCATACGCCTCTACCAACAAATCGTATAAAAAGCAGGCCAAACAGTTTGCCGAAACGTTAAAATCTTTACCTGACAACATAGTCGTAGATTCAGTAGCCAATGCTCCCTTCTGGGCTGGGACGACAAACTTTAGCATGCGCAAGCCCAATTTTGTGATCATCCATCATACAGCGCAAAACAGCTGCGATCAAACCTTAAAAACATTCACGCTGCCACGTACCCAGGTGAGCGCGCATTATGTGATTTGTAAGGACGGTACCATTCATCACATGCTGAACGACTACCTCAGAGCCTGGCACGCCGGCGCAGGGAAGTGGGGAAATTTAACGGATGTAAATTCAAGCTCTATCGGTATTGAGCTGGACAATAACGGCTACGATTCTTTTCCTGCCATACAAATAAAAAGCCTGCTGGTGCTTCTCGATACGTTGAAACATCGCTATGGCATTCCCGAAGCAAACTTCATCGGCCATGCGGACATCGCACCAACCCGCAAGAACGATCCAAACATATTTTTTCCCTGGAAAGACCTGAATGCGCATGGTTTTGGGCAATGGTATGCAGACACTGCAAACATTATCGTTCCTGAGGGCTTTAATTACCTTCAGGGGCTTCGTCTTATTGGTTATGATGTAAAAGACACTACCGCGGCTGTAAAGGCCTTTAAAAGGCATTTCGAGCAGGATTCGGTAGCGGTGATTGGAGAGGCGGATAAAAAGATTATTTACATGCTGTCCAAATAATGGAAAATTGAAAGTTGAAAATTGAAAGTTGAAAATTGAAAATGCTAAAAATTCGAACATCAAAATGAATGTTCGAATTTTTAGCATTTTAGACAAAGAAGTGACCTTTAAATTTTGAGGTAGTTCATTTTCAACTTTCAACTTTCAACTTTCAATTCTCAACCCCCTATATTTGCCCCTACTAACTAAACTCAATCTTTCTAATGCAGTGGGATAAATTGTACAGCGCCAGAAGAACAGGCTCTGAACACAAGATCAGCTCTTCTCCGGAAACGATCAGGAATTCATTTGTAAGGGATTATGACAGGATCATTTTTTCTTCTGCTTTCCGGCGCTTGCAAAACAAAACCCAGGTTTTCCCTTTGCCAGGGCCTGTGTTTGTACACAACCGTCTTACCCATAGCCTGGAAGTAGCTTCTGTTGGCCGCTCCTTAGGAAAAGCGGTGGGCGACATTTTGGCTTCGAAGTATCATAGGGATAATGAAGACTTTCAGGAGTTTTATAAATATGAGTTACCCTCGGTGATAGCAGCGGGTTGTCTTGCACATGATATTGGCAACCCTCCGTTTGGACACTCCGGCGAAGATGCGATCAGGATATTTTTCCGTGAGCTGGAAGGTGATGCAAAGAAAAGATTTGATGACAGGCTCTCAGAAAATCAAAAGAGGGATTTTATGTTCTTCGAAGGAAATGCGAATGCTTTGCGCACGCTGACACACAACTTCAATGAAAACAGCGAGGGAGGCTTCCGTTTAACTTATTCTACATTGGCATCGATCGTCAAATACCCAACGGATTCTTTGAACGGGTTCAACAAACAAAACCTTTTTACCAAAAAGTCCGGTTTTTTTGATTCCGAGGTTGAAGTATATACAAACATTGCCGAAAGCCTGGGCATTCCCAGGTTGTCTGAAGCAGGGAATGTATTTGCCCGTCATCCGTTTGTTTACCTCGTAGAGGCCGCAGATGACATTTGCTACCGCATTATTGATTTTGAAGATGCGCATCGTCTGCATATTATTTCTATCGACACGATAAAAGAGCTTTTCCTCTCATTTTTTGACAACGAAACGGGCTACGATGCGAGGGAAAAAGTGGAGGAAACTTTTAACAAGATCAATGATGACAATCAAAAGATCCAGTTTCTGCGCGCCAAACTGATCAATCTGCTGATTGGTCGTGTAACCAATATTTACCTTGAAAGGGAAACTGAGCTCCTTGCGGGAAAAGTCACGAAGCCGCTGATCGACTATCTTCCTGAAAATGAATTGACGCTGGTTAAATCCATCGATGAATATTCTTACGCACACATTTACAATCACCGTTCAGTGGTGGAAATTGAGATTGCAGGCTATAACGTTATCGGCGCATTACTGAAAGAATTTTTCAATGCAGTGCTTTCTCCAAAATCTTCGAAGTCGCAAAAGTTATTGCAATTGATTTCTAAGCAATTCGTAATCACCGGAGAAGAAAGTAAACTGTACAATGACATTCAATCAATAGTGGATTTCGTCGCCGGCATGACCGATTTGTTTGCAGTGGATATGTACAGAAAGATAACGGGGATGAGCTTCCCACAAATCAAGTAGAAAGGAACGCAGATTTTCATGATTGTCATGATTTGATATGATTTTTTAGATCTAAATCATAATCCTAACAATGTGGCAAACCTTTTTTCTGAAAAAAGTATTTGAAAAGGGAATCAAATCATTATAGGTCGAGGTCATCTGTAGAAAATCCTATCGAATCATGACAATCATGAAAATCTGTGTTCCTTTTCTCTCCACTCCCTCACCATCGGGAAGGCGATGTGGAACCACGCTGTATATTTTGCGGGATGTGTAGTTAGTGAATCAGCAATTTCTTCAACGCTTTTATAGCAATATTCTTTGACTTCGCTTTCATTTATGCGAATGCCATTGTCATGAATACCAACAAATACGTGGTCAAACTCATACTCTGTGAGCCCATTATCGAATGGTGCTTTGTAAACGAAATCGAAGGCCTTTTTTAATGGTGTAGTGAAGCCCATTTCTTCATACAAACGCCTTTGCGCAGCTATTTCAACATCTTCATCGGGATAGGGATGACTACAGCAGGCATTGGTCCACAAGCCGGCACTGTGGTACTTGTTCAGTGCCCGTTGCTGCAGTAGCATTTCGCCTTTCCTGTTGAAAATGAAGACGCTGAATGCGCGATGTAAAAATGCTTTTTGATGGGCCTCCATTTTTTCCATGGTGCCCAGCATTTCATCTTTTTCGTTTACCAGAATTACTTGTTGTGACATTTTGCTTATTGCAAAAATAGCCATTGCAATTAATAATTAATAATGAATAATTAATGGCACTGCATGCTTTGGTAGATGCAATGTGCGTTACCAGGCTTACAATTAATCATTTTTTACGCAGCAAATCGTATGAAAACCCCAAATTGTAGCGTGTGAAAGTATCAACTACCACTTATTAATTATTAATTGCATTTGATTTTAGAATCTCTGAATTTGCTCTTTTAATAATTTCCGGGCGAAGTGAATTCTGCTTTTTATGGTTCCCAATGGTTCACTCAGCATTTCCGCAATTTCTGCATATTTATATCCGTCAAAATACAACAAGAAGGGATTGCGGAAAATTTCCGGCAGTTGATGAATAGCCGCCTGTATGTCTTTAATCTTTAAATGACTTTCCGCAGCGTTGGCCGCTACTACCTGATTGTAATTCAATAAAAAGTCATTAGGCGTGCTATCAAAAATTGTGTTCTGTTTAGTTCGTCTGCGATAGTTATTAATAAAAATATTTCGCATGATCGTATAAAGCCAGGCCTTGATGTTGGTTCCAACATTGTACTTGTCCTTATTGGCTAAGGCTCTGAACATTGTTTCCTGGAAAAGATCTTGCGCTGTTTCGTTGTCTCTGGTTAAAGTAATTGCAAAAGGCTTTAAAAAATCGGCGTTGCTGACAAGCATTTCATCAAATTCAATTGTTGACATAGTGAAATGATTTAATGTGTTTTAAGAAGAAAAACAATCATTTTTCACGGGTATGCACTAGGTGTCGGTGGCATAGTCGGTACTATTTTCCAAGGTAGGGAGGTGGAGGTATCGTTTCCCATAGCGCTAATAGCCTCTGGGATCAAACGCCTGAACACTAAAAAGGGGTTTAATTGAACTACTAAAAAATAAGCCTGATTTAATCGGATGGACAAGAAAGCTTAACCACTTTCTTCTTTTGCTAACTAATCTGAGATATTAGATATTGATAAGATATAAGAATTAACTCTTAGTTTCCTGGTGCGGGTAGAAATGCATTTCGTATATGAATATGCGAAAAAAATAAATCATATGCAAGTACTATTTTACGTTATACAAAAATTTAATAGACGGGGCTTGAGTTTTACCGTTAAATAATACCCATTATCCCCAGCGTAAAACATGATTTATTTTGTCAATTACATTGTAATTAAATCGATTAGAATTGTAGAGATATGGATGGGTAGAAAAAACAAATGCCACTAACCAAAAAATGTTTTTTAATGGTTAATGGCATTTGTTTTATTGAAGATAGTAGAATTACTAGCCTGTAAATTCGGGATTCAACAGGGCTCCTGCATCGAGTAATTTCTTTACCACGGGCATTATAACAGGGCCGCCCCCACGAAGCGTTTCCAAATGCCTGTCGTGATGCATATCAGTGCCTAAAAAACTCACCATATTGTGGTCGATAAGATAGGCTGCTATTTCCTGCGCCGTTTTCCCGTAATAGCCGGTTAATGATAAAAGGTTCACCTGCAGCAAACAGCCGGTGCTCTTGATCTCATCGAAAATTTTCATGTTGCTCCTGAAGTATGAATAGCGTTCAGGGTGGGCAAGGATAGGTTGGTAATCACTCATTTGCAGATTGAATATTTTGTTTTGCCAGTTCAAGGGCTTATTTACAAATGAGAACTCAAACAGCATATAGTTTTTATGCAGCGTGAGCAAACGTTCATTGTTCTGCACTAAATCGTCTACGTGATCATCAAGATAATATTCAGCACCAACGTGAATGGTTACCGGAATTTTCTCTTCCTTTATTGCTTCTTCTACCACGGCGAGTGGAGCCTTCACAGTATCGGGTGTATTTTTGTAAATATCCCAGTAAACGTGCGGCGTGGTAATCAGCTTGCTATAACCCAATTCACTTAACCCTTTGATAAGTGTCATCGAATTACCTATTGTGGCTGCACCATCATCAATACCCGGAAGTAAATGAGAATGCATGTCACATTGCAAACCGCTGAGGTTTGTTTCCTCTTTTATTTTCTTTTTAAAGATCGAAAACATGGGGAGTGTTTTGAGTTCTGAGTTTTGGGTAATGAGTGTTAAGTAGTCAATTTGCGCCTTTCTACTCACAACTCAAAACTCACTACTCATAACTTTATGCGTGTTTTGCTTTAAACTCTTCGTATACTTTTTCTATTCCTTCTCTAAACCCTATTTTTTCTTTCCATCCTAATGCGTGCAATTTGCTTACATCCATCAGTTTTCGTGGAGTACCGTCAGGCTTTGAAAGATCGTGCACTATTTCACCTTCATAACCAACGATCTCTTTTACCAGGAGAGCAAGATTTTTTATCGTGATGTCGTGTCCGACGCCAATATTTATAAGTCCCGGCTCATCGTAGTTCTGCATCAGAAAATAACAGGCATCAGCGAGATCGTCTGCATGTAAAAATTCGCGAAGCGGAGAACCGGTTCCCCACACTGTTACTGCTGGCTCGTTATTCTGCTTTGCTTCATGGAACTTTCTGATCAGCGCAGGCAACACATGAGAATTGTTGAGATCATAGTTGTCATTTGGACCATACAGGTTTGTAGGCATTACAGAAACAAAGTTGCAGCCATATCTTGAGCGATAAGCATCGCACATTTTAATACCGGCAATTTTTGCTATTGCGTATGGTTCGTTTGTATATTCAAGTAAACCTGTCAGCAAATATTCTTCCTTTAGTGGTTGAGGAGCCAGTTTAGGATAAATACAAGATGATCCCAGGAACATTAATTTCTTTACGCCGTTCACGTAAGATGAGTGAATAACGTTGTTTTGGATCATAAGATTATCATACAGAAATTCTGCACGATAAGTGTTATTAGCAACAACACCCCCGACCCTGGCTGCAGCTAAAAACACATAATCCGGCTTTTCAGCTGCAAAAAAATCACTTACCGCCTGCTGGTTCGTAAGATCCAGCTCTGCTGATGTTTTGCCAATAATATTTGTAAACCCTTCTTTTTCCAGTCTTCTCGTAAGTGCTGAGCCAACCATTCCCCGGTGACCGGCTATATATATTTTCGATGATTTATCCATAGTATATAAGAACGGAACGCAGGTTGCGTAAATTTATGAGATCAATAATTTACACAACCTACGTTCCATCTGTTTTCAATTTATTATTCGTACTGATTTTTTATCGCGAAGCCTGATTCTTTCAGCAATTTTTCTTTGCGGAAAAGATTCACGTCACTTTCCATCATTTCTTTTACCAGTGCAGCAAGGTCATATTTAGGTTTCCAGCCCAACTGTGTTTGAGATTTTGTTGGATCGCCAATCAATAGTTCAACTTCCGTTGGACGGTAATAGCGAGGATCAACTGCTACCACTTCTTTTCCTATTTCAACCTGGAAGTCAGGGTTTGAGCAGGATTTTACAACGCCGACTTCTTTTGCGCCTTCGCCTTTAAATTCCAGTTCGATACCTACTTCACCAAATGACATGCGAACGAAATCACGAACAGGAGTGGTAACGCCTGTAGCGATTACATAGTCTTCCGGCTTTTCCTGTTGCAATATCAACCACATTGCTTCTACGTAGTCTTTTGCATGGCCCCAGTCTCGTTGTGCGTCAAGGTTACCGAGAAATACTTTATCCTGCAGACCCAATGCGATCTTGGCAGTGGCACGTGTAATTTTTCTTGTTACGAAGGTTTCACCGCGCAAAGGAGATTCGTGGTTGAACAAAATTCCGTTTACAGCATACATGCCATACGCCTCACGATAGTTAACGGTGATCCAGTATCCGTAAAGTTTTGCAACTGCGTATGGAGAACGTGGATAGAAAGGAGTTCTTTCACTTTGAGGAACTTCCTGTACCAAACCGTATAATTCTGAAGTAGATGCCTGGTAAATTTTTGTCTTTTTGGTTAGTCCCAAAAGTCTTACTGCTTCCAATATGCGAAGCGTTCCAATACCGTCTGCATTGGCAGTATACTCAGGCGTTTCAAAGCTCACGTGTACGTGGCTCATTGCTGCCAGGTTATATATTTCATCCGGCTGCACTTCCTGTATAATGCGAATGAGGTTGGTGCTATCAGTAAGATCACCATAGTGTAATTTCAATGTTACCCCTTTTTCATGAGGGTCCTGATATAGATGGTCAATACGGTCTGTATTAAACAATGACGATCTGCGTTTAACGCCATGCACTTCGTACCCCTTGTTTAATAACAACTCTGTAAGATATGCACCGTCCTGACCGGTAACACCTGTAATCAATGCAACTTTCTTTGACATACTTTTTAATTAACTTATTACTAATTGCTTTTTTATTTTTAAGATACGGTTCCCTTTGTTTTTGACTTCGCAAAGATGTCTATAAATTACCGTTTAAAAAACTGGGTAATTTTTCTGATCGGCTTGAGGTATAAAGTATAAAATCTGGGTTCAAGACCATTTATTCTCCATGCCTCGCGGTCTTCCTTATTGGCTCTAATTCTGTGCGAAAAAGATACATTACTCATTCCTCCTGCTCTCATTTTTACTATGATCTCGGGAAGGTAGTGCACCTGAAAATGATTCTTTACGAAAATACGCAGCATCAATTCATAGTCTGCGGCGCTCTTTAAAGTAAGATTGAAGTTGCCCACTTTGTCGTACACTTTTCTTCTCACAAAAACAGTAGGATGCGGAGGCATCCAACCTCGGTAAAAGGAGCGGGCTTTGAATTTTCCGGACTTCCACGTGCGGATAACTTTATTTAGATCATGCTGATGCACATACTGCAGATCGGCATAGCACACGTCCACATTTTCATTGGCAAAAACGTTTGCTACTTTCATCAGCACGTCTTTGTCAACGTAAATATCATCTGAATTCAGGATACCGATCACCTCGCCGTTTGCGAGTGTCAGCCCCTTATTCATTGCGTCGTAAATGCCTTTGTCTTTTTCTGAAACAACGGTTGTTACGTGTGGGTAGCTTTTTACAATTTCAAGCGTGTTGTCTTTCGACAGGCCATCAATTATAATGTGCTCAACCTGGTCATAGGTTTGCTGCCGGATGCAATTTAACGTGTCTGCAACGGTTGCCGAGCTATTGAATGTTGTTGTAATAATAGAGATCTTCATGTCCCTTAAAATCATCTGCTTTGTAAGAATATGATCAATGCAATTGCTGACGTTACTAATGCCGCGAGGGACAACAAATAAAGTATTGTCAAATTTGGTTTAGCCGCCACAATTCTTTCGTCTTGTTTCGGAGCCTGCGCCTGAACTGCAGTTTCAATTTGGGCCGGCGGCCTAACGGCAATAGCTATTGCGTTGCTACCGGTATGGGATATAGACAGTTCAAATCCATCGTGGCAAGGTTTTCCTGCCTGGTCATGGGTGATGGCCAATGAATTGAACAATCGTGTTTTGTAAGCCGGATTTGCTTTTACAAGTGCTTCCTTCGCGGCAAACAGTCCTGCAAAAGACGCGTATGGCGCGGGCTGCAAAATACAATAAGAAATTTCCTCTTCAGAAAAATTCTGTTTGTAAAAACTATCTTCTCTAAAATCCTCTGCAACCGGTAACGCGTCAACATTTTCAATGTCTATTCCAACCGATAAATTCTTAGAAGACAATCCTTCTGGCAACTGCCTGGTGGCAACAGTACTTACGTCTGCTATATTGTGACCGTTTTTTCCGGTTAAGTCTCCGAAGGTTTTAATGGAGGAATAATCATCAACTGCAAATCCCTCATCTGCAAGCTTTGCATACATGCGATGCAGCGTGATAGAGCTCGCCACCGATGATCTATCAATGATGGTAGAACTATCAATAGCATCAGCAGGAACTTTAATATAGGTTGAAATAATTTGTTTTAGGTTATCCATGTTGCGTTTAAAAAATTTAAAATCCTGCTATACAGCTTTGACAAATGTATGCTTCTTCGCCCTGGGGTGTTATGCACTTTACAAATCCAATGCCGGATGTGTCTTCCGCCAAATCTTTCAGGCATTTAAAGCAGGTTACATTTCTTGGTGCAATGCCTTTTGGCCTGTAAGACTCAATTCGTTTCTTAAGCTCTGTCAGAAATTCACCTACAAGTTTCCCTTCGGTTACACGGTGGTCGAAAGTTAATGCCAGTGTGCATCTTTGTAGTTTTGCGTCTATCGCACCAATGCCCAAAATGGCGCTATTCTGCATATTTACCAAAGGCTTGAAGAATGTAACATCCAATCCCGAAAGATCGGTAATGGTAAACGTAATGTCCGAAAGGTCTTCAATTTTAAGTTTATCGTCGATATAATCATTGGATAGCGACAGTATCTTTTCTTCAATTTCCGGTACCGTTAACTTGTTCGTTTGTTCAAGCCCCAGCACCTTTAATCCTTTTTCGATGTCTATGGCGAAACCAACTTTTACGTCGTTGAATATTGCGATTGAATCGCCGGCAAAATACCCGTTTAACGAAGGATATTTTTTCAGCAACCTGCCAGTTTCATAAATAACAATTGGCAGGAGTGAATTCTTTAATGTTTTTAATGACTGATTGAGGTTGAAAAAAATATTATCAACTTCAACGGCTGTATACAAAGTACTCGTTAGACCGGGAGCCTGCACATCAGACAGGTAGCTGATCTCTCTTTTCTTGTTTGATGAAAGCTTCTGCTGCTCTGCCTTTGCGGTATCTACTGCGATCACTTTAGGCTGGTTATCGAAACCTTTAGAAGAGCTTTTTTGCTTGATTTGTTTAGTTTCAACAAGAATCCCTAAATAAGTATTCACATCGTCTTTCCCAACAAAATCATATCCGAGGAACACCTCTTTACTCAACTGTTTTTGCTCAATCAATTCAAGGGCCTTATTGGAGAAAACAGTTTCACCACTCCATTGCTTTTCAGTCTTTGCTGCTGCGACCTGCTTATTTGCAGCACTTCCGTTAATGGATGTCTTTTTCTGGGGAGTCGTTTTAACTTCTTCAACGGTGCTAAAAATTTTCACTACGATATCATTCACCGCATAGTCTTTATCCAACTCGCAGAGATATTCAATATAGCCCTCAGTTTCAGCCTCAACCGTATAAGTAGTTTTAGACGTTTCAAAAGTTATCACTGCATCTCCTTTACGCACCTGCTGTCCGCTGCTGAAATTCATTTCAACAATGGTAAGCGTGGTATCGTTTACAGCAATTAAGGGAACAGCGATTTCCTGTACTAGTGCCATATTAAATAAAGCTTTCTTTTATTTCTTTAATTATTCTGACCTTATCTGGTATTACAATATTTTCAAGCGACTTTACGGCAGGTATAGGAACCGGATGGGCTGCAATTCTTTTTGCTTTAAAAACTACTTCGCTCTTTTCAGCAAGTGAGGCAAGAAGCTCCCCGCCAATTCCACCATACTGGCTTCCTTCTTCAATGATCACGAGTCTGCCTGTTTCTTCAACGGAGCTCAAAACCAGGTCCACAGGAAGATCTGATATCAGGATCGGTACGATCAATTCCGGCTTCAGATCGGTTTCTAAAAAGATGGACTCAAGGCAGGAAATCACAAATTCGCTCATACCGCCCCAGGCAACAACTGTAAGCGTTGGTTCCGACACTGCCGGTCTGATGCGTACTACAGGATACTCATCGGCATTTTTCTCGCACTTGAAGTTTGCCGGGATATTCTGGGCAATCTTTTTTCCATAGTCCACTTTGTTTTCAAGAACAAGCACAGGGTGCTCTTCTTTAAACACCTGTTCGTACACAATTTTAGGATCCAGCAATGTATTGAGGGATAAGGTTTTTACGTTGTCAATGCCAATTAAAAACTTATCCAAAGTTTGTGAGTGCGTAGGACCATAGCCGCGCCTTGCTCCCATTGGTGTTCTTATCACCACCGGGCAGTTCACTTTTTTGTTGAACATGTGGTGGAACTTAGACGCGTGGTTAACTATCTGATCAAAAGCCAGTGTGATAAAATCTCCAAACATGATTTCGGCAAAAGGCTTGAAACCATTTAGCGCCAATCCGTTAGAAATGCCACTGATGGCCGCTTCCGAAATTGGAGTAGAGAAAACCCTGTCTGGCTTTATGAATGACAGATCTTTTGCAACTTTAAAAGCACCGCCATATGGAGAAAGGATGTCTTCTCCAATGAAAACAGTTCTTTCATCATTGGCGATCTTGTCTTTAAAGAATTCGTTCAATAACTCTACCTGTCTTTTGCTGATGGACTCTACAGGTTGCCATTCGTTTGAACTAACGGTCTGATTGTTTTCATGATAATCGGAAAAATCAGTTTCGTGTTCACGCATGATCTGCTCTACAAAATCATTGATCTCAACATCAATCGCATCATTGTATATCTGGTAATAAGATGGAGATTCCTGTCTGAAAACATTCAGGAAATCTCTGTCTTTGTAATTGTTTACTTCTTCTTCATCCCTGTCATCATCGCCTTTTGAGTGGGCATTTAACCTGTAGGTTTCCACAAGGAAAAATGCAGGTTTGCTTTCATCCCGCACATAGTTGATCGCCTCCTGTGCCTTTGACATCAGCAGCGAAGGATCCCAGGTATCACCTTTGAAAGCTTTAATACCAAAGGCTTCGGCCCGTGCATTTATATCGCCAGCAAGATTGACATTTTGAGGGGTAGACTGTGCATAGAAGTTGTTCTCACAAACGATCATCAAAGGAATTTCCCACTTGGAAATGATGTTCATTGTTTCGTACAATGCGCCTTCTCCGAGAGTTCCATCGCCAATAAATACCACACCAATCGCACCGTTGTTTTTCAATTTATTTCCGAGCGCATATCCGGCAGCAACAGGAACGATGCCGCCCTGAATACCATTTGAGTAAAAATTATTATGGCACAAGTGCTGGCTGCTTCCTATCCCGCCGCAGGTTCCGGTGGCCTTGCCAAGCAATTCTGCAAGAAGTCCCCTTACATCGCCGGTAAAAGCAATATAGTGCCCATGGCATCTATGGTTTGAAAAAATAAAATCCTTTTTCTTTAACTGGCCCGCAAAAGCGATAGCGGAAAACTCCTGGCCCACGCACGTGTGCACGGTTCCGTTCAGCTTTCCCAACGAAAACAGTTCAAGAAACTTCTCTTCCACCTTCCTTATACGAAGAGCCTCTTTTATAGTTTTATGATTAACCTCTGACTGAATCTTAAGCATACTTCTTTTTTAAACGCAAAAAATAGGACTCGAAATATTTATACGAAATAGATGCAACAATTATTGTTAATGCAAGCAAAAGAACATGATACAGTGGCATCGCTACAGGTAACGGAATTTTGCCAAATTTAATCACATTCGAAAATATATAACGTAATATGTAGTCAACACACATGTGATACATATATAAACCATAAGAAATTGTGCCAAGATAGTTCAGGAACTTTTGCTCAAAACTAACGACCGGTTTTTCCAAAAATGCTGTATTAACTATCAGCAGGCCATAAAGCACGCATAGTGCAAGGTGCACAAAAGCGCCTCCAAAATATGGATAACCAATTAGATAGTAATAAGCAAGCGCCAGTATAACCAATACCTGTACTCCCTTTGAAGCAAAGATTGACTTTTTATACCAGTCGGGAAATCTGTACATTACGACACTAAAAAGGCTGCCCAAGGCCATCGCAAAAAACTTCTGAGATAGCAAAAACTTTGACATTTTAGGGGAAAAGCCAAATATGTCCCGATTTACGAGGTAGTACCACAAAAAAGAAACAAGAAAAAATACAATTACCAGCGGGAGCAGGTACTTTTTGAATTTTTTTACCAGCGGCGCCCAAAACAGGTAATATTGCTCCTCTACACCTATTGACCACAACGGATAAAGCATGCCGGTTGGATAAAATGATGTGGCCACATTGGGCAGAAAAAACACAAACCACGTAATCCCCTCTATTATTGGAAATTCAAAAAAAGACTTCCCGGTCTGATGCGGATAAACATACCCTAGCAGAAAAAATCCAATAATGATTATCAGAAAATAAAGCGGCCAAATGCGAAATACCCGGCGCAGGTAAAATTTCTTAATGGAAACCGTGCTGGTCTGCTCAATTTCCTTTTGAAGCAAATAGGTGATCAAAAACCCCGAAAGAGTGAAAAAGAACTCTACAGCGTCGGCTCCTCTGTTAAAAACAGGAAGATCCAAAATTGTTCGATCCAGCATTTTACTGATCGAAATTTGCGCATGTGATATTATAACAAAAAAAGCGGCGAAAAAACGAAGGGTGTTTAAGCCCTTCAAATAAAATTTGTCCAACGGATACGTATTAGCTTTATTCTGATAATTTTTTTGGGGTATTGGGTTCCCGATCATATACTTAAAGGGTTATACCAGAAAACTCTTTTGTAGTTTCTCAGTATCATTAACGATATCACTGTCTAAAAATCATTTGATTACAAAACTGCAGGTGAGCTTGCAAAGCTCGCAGTGTACTGTGCAAATGTTACCTGATCTCTCTTGTAAGCACAGGTATCGCAGGATTGCCCTTATAAATGTAGTAGGGTTCCATGTTCTTTTCGGCTACGGAGTTTATTCCTAAAATGCTGTGGGATTGGCATTTTACACCGCCGAACACCACTGCGTTGGCTCCGATCCAAACCCCTTCTTCAAGGGTAATAGGCAACGATATAAAATCAAATGTTTCTTTTGTATGATCGTGGCTGCCGGTTAAAAGCAATGCTCCCTGGGATAAAGTAACGTTCGATTCCATTACTACTTCAGAAAGATTATCTATCCATACATTTTCACCTATCCAGCAATGGTCGCCTATTTTAAGCTTCCAGGGATATTTGATATTAACAGAAGGTTTGATGAGCACACCTGTGCCAACCTGTGCCCCAAATGCTTTTAACAACGCTGTTTTCGTTGATGAAATAACATTCAGCGGATTCTTAAAAAATAAAATATTAGTAAAATACCACACCATCTGCTTCAATTTAGAAGCGCCAATGTCAATGGTGGTTGAATAAGATGCGTTATTTACTTTTTTCTTGATAGACATAATATCTGCCGTATAAAAATTCCTTTCAAAATTACTTAAGAAAAACAAAGTCGGGCCTTGGGCCTTTGTTTACCAACCAATCATACAAGCGTATCATTTTTTCTGATACCACATCGATTGAATAACTACTCTCTATTAGCCGCTTTCCATTTTCGCCCATCTGCTTTCTTTTCTCGTCACTTACAGTTGCCGCTTCCATCAACGCATTTGAAAAGCTATTTATTTCATTACTCACCCACCATCCGCAATCGTTTGTGTTTAATTCCTCCCACGGTGTGCCGGTAGAAGCAACAACCGGTATGCCACGGATCAATGCCTCAGGCACCACCATCCCAAAGTTTTCGGAGTGGCTTGGCAATGCGAGAATCGAAAGTTTGGAAAACTCTTTCGCTAATTCATCTCCGTGTAAAAAGCCTTTAAAAGTGCAGTTTTTAATGCCCAGTTTTTTGACTTCCTCTTTCAGCGATGCTTCATATTCTGCGTCGCCGCTTCCGATTATTGTTAAGTAAACATTTGGATTTGCCTGCTCTACCTTACTAAACGCTCTTATAAGGCCCTCTGGATTCTTAATTGGCGCCAGCCTTCCAACATAACCAATTTCAAATTTCTCTTTAGGCGTGTCATAGATTTTTACCTCTCCGATATTGATAGAATTGGGAATGATGGCAACAGGCGCCTTTATGCCAAGATTTCTGATGTGCATCATTTCTTCTTTGCATGTTGCATGAAGACATGTTGCATTCTGCAAATCGCGTCTGAAAGAATGAAGCATCAAAAGCCTTTTCTGCAAGGCAGACTTCTGCAGGGCCGTTGGATAAAGCATTCCGTGCGGACTAATAACATACGGAAGGTTTTTCTTTTTCGCCGTTTTTACTGTGATGTAGTTGGTGTAGCGCCACAATCCATTTGTATGAAACAATTGATAGTCGGCAGCTTCAACGAATGTTTTGTATTCTTTTGAATAGAGAAATCTTTTTTCTTTTGTTTGTGGAACTGTCAGTAAGAAGTCATCTTTTCCCACGAGCTTGTCTCCCGGTTCCGCTTCAAATGATAAAATATCAACCTCCACTTTCTTTTCCCGCAATCCTTTTATGAGCTCATAGGTGCTGGAGCTTGTTCCCCCACTTTTGAAACCCATTGAAGAGATGGTATGTAATACCTTCATGTATGCTTAATTATTTAAGATTGTCAAACTGTTATCTATCAATCAACTGCTGTATTTATCTGCCTCCGGTAATCACAGTGTAAACTCTCGGTGCAGCTTTTTTAACCAGGAATCCGCATGCTATCGCAGTAATTATTACAAGTACCGGTGCAATAAAATAGATTGCCAGCGAAATAGCTTGTGTTCGTCCGAGTACGAAAAAAGATATTTTCCTGCACATGGTTAAAGCCGGTTCATGAAAAGCAAAGATGAAAAAGGTGTATTGAAACAGGGAATAAAGCTTCGTTGTTGAAATGTCTGTGCTTCCCACGATCGTGTCATATATGCTCCAAATTGTAATTACTCCCAGTAGCATTATCATTGAATGAAAAACGTATACCCAATAGTTCCAATAGCTTTCATAAGTAAATATTGTTCTGAGACATATCAGCGCTATCCAGGTGACACCCAATGCAATGGAGAACTTTTTCAAGGACAATTTTTCAATGTCAATTTTTTGAATGCCAAAAAACGAGCCTAATCCAAAAAAGAACAGTGACACTGATTTGAACACGATTAATTGCGCATCCAATAACCAAATCATCAGGAAAATAATAACCGCAAATACTTTCAGATATTTAATCAGATAGTAGATTACCGGAGAGATGGCGATAAGCACGATTAAATCTCTAAGAAACCAGAATTGATATTGTACAGGATTAATAAAAATATTGTCCAGCCAGTCAAGCAATGAGTAGTCTTTGATCATTAGGTTTTGAGAGAAAAACAATCTCAACGGAGGAATTGACTGGAGCAATAAAACAAACAATATTCCCAATACCGACCAGATCAAATAAGGTAGCACTACTGTTTCAAACCGCCTCTTATATTTTTGTATAAACTCTGAAGCAGCGCCAGTCTTCATATTGATAAAATACAAAAACCCGGAAATGATGAAAAACAAGGGAACAGAAAAACTTGCTATTCCATGACTGACAAAATCCTGAATAAACGAATTGTAGCCTCTTTGAATAACTTCAGACCCGGTAGCCATATTAGTTTGCAAATTGAAAGCATGTATGTACACTACCATTATTATTGAACAAAAGGAAAGAGCCCTGAGTTTGTCGCTTAAAAATTTTGTCATAGGAAATGCACGAGAACTTATTATTGTTTTAGGCATTAATTTTTGTCTGTCAAAAAAGGAAGGTTTAAATCTTATTTGGAGAATTTTAATCCGACCAAACTGCCATCTAATGAAACGCGGCCGATGTAAATGTTTGAAACTCCTGCACCCAGGGTTCCATAACCATTGGGCATCGATGCCCTGTCCTGTATCGTTTGGTCGCTGAAATACTTATTTTCGTCACTAACGTTTACAAACTTGTCGTTTAAAGTTTGCACATCTTTACATAGTGGATTTTTTTGATCAAAACATTGTGCGTTTATACCGGCAAAAGCAAGCTTTCCACTAAACTTTGCGGGTATGGCATTGAGCACATTCATTTTGTGAAAAAAGTTTATGTTCCAAAACAGCAGGTTCAAGTCTGGGTTATTGGCCTCAATGGAAACCCCTCCTTGTATATACATGTTCAGAAAATTCAGCTTCCCGTTAAATTTTCCAATTTTAATAGAAGGCATGCTGTCTACGTTTGACGGAGCTATCATCGCACCGTCAATTGTTATGCTGCCATCGCCGCGCAGATCCAAAGGAACTCTTGAAGGGCCCTCCCACCAACAATCTTTGGCAACAAACACACCGTTGTTAGAAACAGAAGTTCCTCTAAATTGACCTCCGAAACAATTGACAAGCAATGTTCCTGTACCTGCCTTTTGCTTGGTTCCACCAACAATTACATTACCGTCGGAAAAGAAGGAATTGTTCTTTTCAAAAGTGGTATAGTTAAGCCCATTGACAAACAAAGAAGTGTCAGCCAATGAATACAGTTGGTCTATATGCACATTGGAAGATGGTTGATCGATGTTTTCAAACTCAATACTATTCAGTGGTTTTATAATTCCATTTCCTATTTGAACATCTTTTATTTCAATGTATGAAGGGCCCTTAACTTTAATAAGGCTCGAACCGGTGAATGGCCTTTTTGCATTGATAACGGATGCATAAATAAATCCATCCCCTACTATTTGCATGTCGCTGCCGGCTGGAATTACGAGTGGTTGGTCAATCATGTACTGTCCCACAGGAAAATGCACAATAGGTCGCTGTCCCTGCAGTTTAGCTGCATTGTTGATCACGGTCTGTATGGTTTTTACGTCTGCATTTACCGGCACCTCAAAAATTTTTCTTTTTGTAAAAGCCGGCGTCACGGGCATTTTTGCAACGAAATCACTTCCCTTTGGCATTGCCTTTTTTCCATAGCTATCGTTTAATCCGTATATTTTTTTGGGATACTTTGACGATAGCGCAAAGGGTTGGTCATAAATGTATTTATTTCCTATAGTCAGCACATTATAATTTGTACCAAACCAACCTGCGTAATAGACCAGGTATGGCTTATCGCCTGTTGATGCCGTAGCAGGCTGCTTAGTCCGTACACCATCAAACTGATTATCAAGAAAAGTAAGCTTGCCAGCGTGCCCATACTGCACAGGCGTTGTGGTTGGAGCAATGATAACATTGTTCTGAAAAACTCTTTTAAATGGATTATTGCTGGAGCCTTTGTCATATTGAAGCGCGCCGGAGTTGTCGGAAAAACAACCGCGCATGGAAGTATAATAGCCTTTATCACATTCCACATCAGCATATGCAGATTGTTTGAAATAACAGCAGTATGCATGAAAATTTCCACTTGTGTTGCTGATGCCACTATGACAATTGTAAAACTTGCAATACCATATCCAGTAGTCCAGCGCGTTATAGCCGGCTATTCTTATACCTGCGATGCTGCATGAATTAAATGAGCACCTGTTTATTTTAATTTCGGAATCATTATAGTTGTTTCCACCACCAATGCCAACGGCCATGTTACCGGAAAAAATGCAGTCGGCAATTTCAATATTTGAAGATGCGTAACTTCTGCTCTTGGGGTCGTTCCATTTTTGCAACCAGTGAATGCCTATGCCTTCGATCTCTTTTTTATTTTTTGCATCAAATGTTAGCCTTGCGATTTTGTAGCATGCTGACCCATTTGTCAGTAACATAGTATCCTTATCATTTCCGGCCCACTCGATAAAAGTATTCGCGGGATCTTCTCCAATTATATTAACGCCTATTTTTCCTCTCAGCTGCAGGGTTTGAGAAATTTTATAATGTCCCTTGGGAATATAAATAGAGGTGTAGGCTGTTGCAGTTTCTTTATTAAATCCTATAGTGGTGCACGACAAACTATCTATCGCCATTTGGAGGGCTTTCGTGTCATCCGTTACGCCGTCGCCCTTGGCTTTAAACCTTGTCTTCACATTTGCCCAGCTTGCAAACGGTCCGTTAAACTCTTCTCTCGACTGTGAGAAAGCTGTAGTAACTACCAGCAGGGCAGATAATATAAGTGCGATGATTTTTTGCATAATCTTTTTTGCCAGACATTAAAAAATTTCAACCCGTTCTATCTTAGTTGTGGGATGGGCTTTCTGAACTGAACCTTTTGTTTGGGTTTGCCAAACCAATCGGGTTTTGCCTTAAACAACACCCATAGGAAAAACGAGCCTTTTACCAGCGTATTTAGTACCAGCAACGTATCTGTTTCCATGGAAAATGTTACCGGATAAAACAACGCCGGCAGCCAGAATAATAACAAGGGTATGTTGCGTGATATCCAGAAAAACCGGAAATAGGCGAATCTTATGAAGAGGCCGAGTGCACACATAAAAACAATTCCCCCCACCAGGCCAAAACTTCCCCAGGCTTCACCCAGCGGCCCCACGTCTGTTGACCACCCTGATACCTTTACACCTGCATAATACTCCATGTTAAATTTCCCTCCGGCCATTGGCTTATCCTGCCAAAGAACCCTCGGTACCAGCGACGATGCAACGGTTGTCAATAGCCTTTCTCCTCCGTCAAATTCCCGTTGATTGGGAAAGCGCTTCATAACAAGAGAAACGTTGAAGCCCTGGTTACCTCTTATATAGGTTTTGAAAAATGCTTCCACCGTAAAGAATGAATTCCCGCTTGTAAGCTGGTCGATAATAAGGCTGCCGAAAAGGCCAGCGTTATTTCCCTCGTAGCCGCGCCAAATTTGAGTTCTATAGTCTCTTTTTACAGATTGAACAAGCAACAATACGAAAACTGCCAAAGTAAAAATGGAGATCTTCTTTAGCATGCTGATCTTCTTCCCAATAAACAAAAATGAAAATATTGTGAGGCCCATGTATGCAACAATGGTAAACATTCCTATAACAATTGAATTCCCTATAATGTAAAGTCCAAACAACCAGAGAATCAATTTTCTTTTGGGCATTGCCGTGTCAAAATACACATACAAAAAACCTGCGAACGATCCGAAGAACATTAAAGATGCAATAAATTGCAATGACGACGGTAAGAACTTCAACATCAATGAACAGGCTAACCCTGCACCAATTATCTGGAGGGCCACTCTGTTATTTATTTTAAGAACCGACTTCGCCCTGTTTATATACCAGTGCAAAAAAGCCTCTCCATCATCAACTTTTGATCTTGATGATGGCCAGGAAATTATGGTTACAAAGCCTGCAATCGCAGGCAGCGCGAAGGAATAGTATGTGTCGTAAGGGACCATCATGTAACTCACCCACAGCTTTGCCAATGGATTTTCAATAGTATACCAGGTATACCCTATCAGTGGCATCACAAGGCAAACAAAACAAGCGTGCAGTGAAATCAGTTCGCGCAGCACTATTCCTTTTCCCAATTTATCCAGTACAGAAAGTAAAACAGCAGCTGTTAACGCAATAATTAACGGCGTATACTCTTCCGGTAAAAAAAGGGAAAGTAAAAAAATCAACAATTCAATAATTGTGTATAAATATGGTCTTAATGATTTCATTCAACAATAACTGTGCTGATAGCAATTCTTTTCGTAATTAAAACGAGTTTATGAGTTCTTCGCAGGCTTTTTCTGCGTAAAACTCAAAGAGCTCATATGAAAGTGATTCACGGCAGACTAAACTCTCAGGATTGGACACCTCTGCCAAATGCTCAAAGTCTATTCCTGCTATGCGTGGGTAAGTGCCATGGGTTGTCAACTTCATTGAAGTTTTCATCTGGTTCGGGAACCAACAATCAAGCCCGCATACATGGTACTCGAAAAGTTTGTTGGGTGCGTTATAAATGTAGTTTGGTATATGGCCCTTGTAAAGAATTACTCCAACGTGATAGGCTTCTAATGCTTGGGGTAAATCTTCATATTTACAATGACCCCTGAAATTTATGTATGGCGAATTCAAATCCTTGAAATATGCTCTGACATCGCTTGCCTGTTGCTGACTGAAAACATCCCAGGTCACTTTTCCTTTCTGCGCCAAAACCCACTCCGCAAATTCCTTCACGTACAATGTCTCCATGCTCAAGGCCCCCACATAAACAAATTTTAAGGGGCGATCTATGGTCCTGTCAGTTCTGATAAAGTTACTCCATTTTTTCAAAGGCCAGTTGGGCATAATATGGAAGCGGGCATCTTGCTGTAAGCTGTTATCATTTACAAAAAAGTTTAACCTTTCTTCATTTGTTTGCGATATCCACTTAGCTATGGGATACAGTTCTTTTTCCCTTTCAAAAACCCATTTCATTACCCCTGTGGCCCCGGCAATTTCCTGCGGCGACATATACTCATGGTAGTGAATATACAGTTTGGACCTCGTGCCGGGATTCTTTTTAAAATACCAGTATGCACCTATGCTGGAAATGGCGTCGAAGTATAAAACATTTTCGGGTTTTATTTTATTCAGCGCCTTATAAGTTGTTCTGTAGAAATTGTAATAGGCGTAATATCTTTTCAATCTCGACTTGTCAGTGCTTACATCAGCCACCCTAATGATATTGATTCTTTTATTGTCAATTTCAAATGTATAATGCTGATCGCTTTTGCTATTTGTAAGTACTGTAACCTGTAGATCTTTTCTGCTATCAGTGATTACCTGCAGTAGGTTCAGCAAGGGAGGAAATCCTTCAATAGGGAGAAAATGAACGATCACCAAACTCTTCATTTATAAAATCTTTTTAATTTTTTCGGCGGCGTATAATGCCCTGTCCCGATAACTATACTTATTCTCAATAGAAGTTCTCCTCGCATTTGCCCTGATTTCTTCTGCCTCTGCGGCTGGAAGTGCAAGCAACTCCTTCACTTTTTGTATGCAATCCTCAACAGACTTATACAAAAAAATATCCTTTCCTTCATTAAAAAAACTCCTGTGCTCCACTGTATCAGGCGCTAATTGTATCCCTCCGATTGCCGGTATTTCAAAGGTTCGCATGTTGTGCGAATTCTCGTTATGCACCCGCATCATGTTCAACTGTACCCTGTATCTCCTTAACGTTTTCCACAGGTCATCTTTATACACCGGCTCGTGTACCGTTATGTTGTCACTCTTGGCAAAAGATTTCCAGTCGTTTCCAAATACATCCAAAGGAAGCCCACTCTCTGCTATTTTATTAATGAGGGCGGCCCTGTCTTTGTCTGGATTTCCGAGAAAACAAGCTTTATTGATTTCTACCTGCTTTTGGGCTTCGCTAAACACCGAGTCGTCTATTTCGAATCCAAAAGGAAGGTCTTCAACCAGGGCGTTGTAGTCTTTTTGCAAACGCTCTTTAATTTCATGATTGTAGGTAAAGTGTAAGTCGTATAAACCAATACTATTTGTAATGTTGCTATTGCCACTCCCCTTTCCTGAAAAAATAAAAGGATTATCAGGATTATAATTTACCAACACAATTCCCTTGCTTTTTATCCATTGTAGTGTTTCGGGCGAAATCTCCATTCCTTTAAACACCCAGACAGCCTGTGGCTTGACTGTTTCTATTTTCTCAATTAACAATTTATCGATGTTCCCATAAATATTGGAAAGCCCCGCTTTGAAAAGAAGTTTGTTTACAATTCCTTTTCCATAATAATAATCATAAAAAATACTTTGAGCGGGAAATAAAGTTACATCGCACTTTTCCTTCAAATACTTAACATAAATATTTTCAATTGCGAATATTTTGTCAGATCCGACTACTAATAAATTCATACACTATTGAACAGAATTGTTTAAGCCCTCTACCATATTTCGAACGATCGCACTGTTGGAATAATCCATAATAATCTCTTTGGACTTGTTTCCTGCGCTTATGCAAAAAGCCTCGTCAGAAATAAGTTTATTGATGCATCCAGCCAGGTTCTCAATGTTTTTTTCCTCGAATACGAAACCATTCTCTCCATTTTTCACCAAATCTGCAGAACAGCCGACCGTATCGGCGACAACTACGGGTTTGGCAAAGTTCATCGCTTCATTAACAGACAATCCCCATGTTTCCTCCATGCCAGAGCACATTACAAACACATCTGCTATTTCATAGTATTTGGGAATGCTGGATTGATTAATGAATCCTGTCAGGTAAACGTCAGACAAATTATGCTGTTGAATGTAGGCTTCCATCTCTTTTCTCAACTCACCCTCACCAACCATCACCAAGGCGGCGTTTCTGCTGCCGATTTTTTCGTAAGCTTTGATAAGATCAAGTGGATTCTTTTTAGGAATATACTTGCCGCTATAAAGAATTATTTTTTTACCCAGTGGCAAATTCAACTCCTTTTTAATATCATCTCTGTTGTTCTTCAACTCTTCATGTTTCAGTTGAAAAAAAGCATTGTTAACGCAATAAGGCGTGTAGAGCAATTTTTTTTCAGGCACTCCGTAGTATTCAAAAAACTTTTTACTTTCCTTTCCTATATACAGGCATTTGTCAATCATTTTAAAAAGAAAATTTTTAAAAATAATTCTCTTTAAAAACAAACTACGTTTCGACTTTTTTATCTCCTGGTTGTATGGACTCTCTGCTCTCAGCCAAATCTTTTTCCCATACCATTTCCCGGCCAAAATGGTCATCCATACAGATGCGTAGCTCCAGCCATGTACTACAATCACATCACCTGGTTCTCTTTTAAGAATTTTAATTACCGAGGGGTTTATCAATTCCCAAAACTTGTTATCCAGCGTTTCCTTTTTTGACTTGTTGGGAATGAACGTAGATTTATATCCTTCGAGCAAAGGAACATCCCACTTAACCTGAACGCCAAACCCAGCGTCTTTCCCGCCTTTTATGCTTGCATCGGAGAAGTAATATACTTGTAAGTCGCTTTCTGTTGCCAGCTCTTTTAATAATGGTGAAATGTATTGAATTGGATGACTGAGAAAATACACTAACCTTTTCTGTTCCTGCATATTAATTTAACTTTTTACCAATAGTCTCAGCATTGCTTTGAGCTTAGATCTATAACCTTTTATAAGCGTCCAGTTAGTATTTGCGAAGCTAAACTGCGCTCCTTCTATTGCTATATTGTACACAGATGAGTAGTAGAGCATCTGTGTCATTAAGAGTGATTTGTATCGTTTTTTTTCATCGCTTCCAATCCATTCTGCACAGTTTACATCATCAATAAAATGCTTTAACAATTGGATGATGTGGGCCGCTCGATCTTTATTATTCATGGCCCGTGAAACAGATTTCGTTTGGCGTCTTCTGTTATATATCGAAAATATTCCTTCAACATATCCAAATCGCTTGCCAGACAGCGCTGCTTTTGTAAAATACTCTCGGTCCTGCGCAATTCTTGTTGAAGGGTTCCATCCATCTTTATCCACCATTAATTCCGCCGTCTCGCGTTTAACAAGATAACTATGGGGAGGGGACCAATTGTCTTTTAGAAGCTCTTCGAGGTAGTTTGAATGAGGGGCCAGTTTTTTAAACTCCTGTTGAAAAAATCTGCCTTCTTCGTCGTACACATCAAGTTTCCAGTCTGAATAAACCACTTCAACTTTTGGATTTTTTTCCAGGTATGTGACTTGTTTATGAAATTTTCCTGGCAAAATCGTATCGTCTGCATCGAGCCATTGTATGTATTGTCCGGTGGCAAGAGAAAATCCGTAGTTCCTTGCGTTGTTTCCACCTTTTGAGGTGTTCTTAACAACCACTAATTCCTCTATTTCATTTTGGAGGCGCCCAAGTACTGATAAACTTTGGTCGGTGGAGTGATCATCTACCACAATAATTTCTTTTACAAAGGGGCGTTGTGCAGTGCAGCTTTTTATTGCTTTTTCTACCCAGTCCGCACAATTGTAATTGGGTATGATTACAGATACTGATTTGTTCATAGGTTTCTTAAACAGTTTTGGAAGTAATCAAGACAAGTATGTAACAAAGTCCAAATTGACTACCCTTGCAACGCTTAAGAAAGCCCTATTATTATGTCCGCTGACGCAAATTATTTCACACTGTTGATCACATCTGCCAGTTTTTTAGTCAGCACCTTGCGATGAAGTCCTTCTAAAAATGGTATATCAGGTTGTAAATGAATCTCATCGTTAAACAGGCCTACTATTTTACGGGCCGATTCAGCTGCATTATCCGGGTCACATATCAGCGTTGTGCCGGAAGCTTCAAGTATTTCTTTTTGAGAACCCTCGCATACAAAGCCCAAAATTGGTTTTTGCATTTGAAAGTATTCGAATGTCTTTCCGGCAATACTGTAATCTGGTTTTTGTAGCCTTTTTGCAGATGTTATCAGCAGTGCATCCACCGATCGCTGAAACGCTAATGCATCTTTATGACTCATCAAACCCAGCAGTTCTATGTTTTCCTGCAGCGAAAACTCTTCTATCATTGAGTTTAACCAACCGGGCACTTTTCCAACAAACTTCACTTTGATCTTTTTCCTCCATTCAGGATAGAGTGTGAAGAGCTCCTGCAATGCTTTGAAAAAGAAATAAGGTGACCTGTAGAGCCAGTCTTGTTTATCAGGAACGTATTGCAGCATTCTATGGCCACGTTTCTTCCACCACGGCTTAAATACTTCGATTGTGCTTTCCGGGCTATAGTAAAATGACCCAACGTAGCCGATGGTGTATTGCTCTTTGTTAGCAGCAATAGGTGTCCATTCAGCCAGATCTGCGTCGAACCCATTGGGTATGTAGTGAAACTTTTGTGGTGGCACATGCGGATGCAAGCTTTTGAAATCATTCAATGTTTGGTTGGATGTTCCAATTACCGCTGTGGCACTCTCAAGATATTTCCGCTCGTAGTAAAGCGTTAGCCAGTAATGCAGTCTTGTCGCATATGGTGCAACGCGCCATTGAGACCATGCATCTCTAAAGTCTATAATCAATGGCAGGTTATTTGCCGCGGCAATTTCTTTAAATACAGGTATAACGCTAATGGGCGGCGTTGTAACATATATTGCAACCGGCGAATATTTTTTTATAATAGATCCTATTCGTTCGTTCACAAAGGGTTTCCAGGCTTCACCTTCCTGGCCATTGATAGAAAAGAATATATCAGTAAAATTTTTGAGTTTGCTTTTTGAATTCGAAACCAGTGAAGAAGTAGGAATCAGCTCCATATCGGCTTTCTCAATCACGTCTTTACCCAAACCCTCATCCACCGCATATTCTTCAAAAGCTATGTTATAAGATTTAGGATCTAAGGTCAACACCACCGGATTTATCCCAAACTCTCTCAGGTATTTCACAAATGCAAGGGATCTGAAAACGCCCCCCAATCTTAACGGAGGAAATTCATAGGCTACGAATAGAATATTTTTCATTAATTATTTTAAGACTCCTGGCCAGATACGGACAACTGAGCAACGGCGTTTTCCCTCAATGATTCAACGATTCTCAAACAGGCGTTTCCATCGCCGTAAGGGTTATGCGCTTTCGACATTTTGTCGTAGGCTTCCTGGTTTAGTAGTAAATTGTTTAGTTCGGTTATTATAGTAGTACTGTCGGTTCCAACCAATTTTACAGTGCCTGCATCTACAGCCTCCGGTCTCTCTGTTGTGTCGCGCATTACAAGCACCGGCTTGCCCAATGAAGGCGCTTCTTCCTGCACACCTCCACTATCAGTTAGTATAAGATGCGAATGCTGCATTATGTAAATAAATGGCAGATAGTCAAGCGGCTCTATCAGATAAATATTATTGATGCCTGTTAGTATCTCATACACCGGTTTCTGAACGTTTGGATTCAAATGCACCGGGTATACAATATCTTTATCGGGATGTTGAATCGCAACTTCCTTAAGGGCCTTGCAAATATTTAAAAAACCCTGTCCAAAATTCTCCCTACGGTGTCCAGTTACAAGGACATATTTTCTGTCGCTTATGACGTAACCTTTTTCCCTAACGTCATCTTGCACTTTTAATTTTATCTCCGGCCTGTTTTTGATTAATTCAGCCGACATCAACAAGGCGTCAATTACCGTATTACCTGTAATAAATATTTTTTCATCAGCCACGCCTTCTTTCAGTAAGTTCTGTTTAGAAAGTTCGGTTGGCGCAAAGAAATAATCGCTTATGCGGTCCGTCACCTGCCTGTTCATTTCTTCCGGCCACGGGGATTGCAAATTATAAGTACGCAAACCCGCCTCAACGTGGGCCACTTTAATCTGTTGATAAAACGCCGCAAGAGAAGCCGCCATACTGGTAGTGGTATCACCATGAACGAACAACACATCTGGCTTGAACTCCTTCAAAACCGAACGAAGGCCCAGTAATACTTTTGTTGTTATATCGTAAAGATCCTGCCCGGGGGACATGATATCCAGATCATAATCAGGAGTTATTTCAAAAACCTCAAGCACCTGATCGAGCATTTGCCTGTGTTGGGCAGTTACACATACCTTAACATCAAATTGCTCAGGATATTTTTGAAACTCCTTCACCAAAGGAGCCATTTTTATTGCTTCCGGTCTGGTGCCAAATACAAGCAAAATTCTTTTCATGTGATTATTCTAGATGACGAGGTAAGGTTAATTAGCAACAACTGTTTTATTTACTCCACAAAAATCCAGCTCCACTTTGTTCTTATCTTTTTTCACAGATAAGAATGGTTTGTGTTTTACCAGCCAAACAACAATGTCTGCTTTATCATATGCTTCCTGGTGTGGCACCAGGTTGAAGCTTTTATGAGATGTCACATTAGGTTCTACCACCAGTACATCTGCTCTTGATTCTGCGATGATTCTAGAAGTGATATATTTAGCAGGAGATTCTCTCAGGTCGTCAATATCCGGCTTAAAGGCAAGCCCCATACAAGCTACAACAGGTTCCCTGTCTGTTCTCTTTTCAAATTCGAGACAAGCTTCCAGTACTTTATTAGCACACCAATCCGCTTTGTAATCATTGGTTTCCCTTGCACGCTTAATGATTTGGGCCTGCTCGGTATAGTCAGAAACGATGAACCATGGATCTACAGCAATGCAGTGTCCACCCACGCCGCAACCCGGTTGTAAAATATTTACTCTCGGGTGTTTGTTGGCCAATTCTATCAAATCCCAAACATTGATGTTTGCTTTCTCACAGATCATCGACAATTCGTTGGCAAATGCGATCTGCACGTCTCTTGATGAGTTTTCTGTAAGCTTGCACATCTCTGCAGTTCTTGCATTTGTTCCGTGCAATTTTCCTTTTACAAATGTTTTATAAAAGTCCATTGCCTTTTGCGTCGAAGCCTCATTGATGCCGCCAATCACCCTGTCGTTGTTTTCCAGTTCAAATATTACATTTCCTGGCAACACTCTTTCGGGACAGTATGCGATAAAAATCTGGTCCTTTAATTCCGGACGCTCTTTCCAGATCAGGTCAGCGATTTTTTCTGTTGTATATACCGGTGAAGTCGATTCAATGATAAACAGATCTCCTTTTTTCAGGAATGGAACAACGTTTCTGGTTGCTGATTCCACGAATGATATATCTGGCCTGTGATTTTGTCTGAAGGGAGTAGGAACAACGATCAGGAAAACATCTCCTTGCTCGGGCGTCAAAGTAGCTTTTAATTTTCCGTCCGTTACCACTTTCTTTACCACATCCCCGAGCTCAGGTTCTACAATATGGATTTCTCCTTTATTAATTGTATCAACTACGCTCGGATTTACATCCACTCCTACTACATCTATTCCTTTGCTCGCAACAACTGCTGCCGTTGGCAGGCCAATATAGCCCAAGCCCATAAATATTGCCTTCACTTGCTAATGGTTAAATTAAATGATTAAAGAGTGTTTATTTAATTGACAACTGGTTGTCAATGCTAACAACTTCGCCTTGCCGACGATAGTATCATCAGCATCAACGTGTTTAAAGTTGTTTGATAAGTTTTGCAGGCACTCCTCCAACGAGAGTGTACGCTTCTACGTTTTTTGCGACAACTGATCCTGCGGCTATTACTGCTCCATTTCCAATCACCACACCTGGCAAAATAGTAACGTTTGATCCGATCCACGCCCCGTCGCCAATGGTAACCGGCGTAGCTTTACGCGTGCCTCTCCAGGGCACTTCTCTGTCAGCCGCATAGTCATGATCGTGAGTATAGATCGTGCAGCGCGGCCCTATCGCAACGTTTTCGCCAATAGTAAGGTTGTCGCTTACGTCTACAAGGCCATTATCAGCAATCGTGGTTCCATCACCTATGGTTAAAACACCGTACATTCCCTTTTCCCGCGAAAATATGTTGCAATAAGAAGCTATACGCACGTTATCTCCGATGCTCCATTTACTGCCCGCTATTATGACTGAATTTTTATTTATTTGAAAATTGTTGCCTGCAGAGATTTCGCCGTTTGGCGCAACCTGCAAATCGGAGCCTGAATCAATTCGAAAATTATTTTTTATGTTAATGGTGCCGCCCTGCCCACACAAAAGACCCGCTCCTTTTAATAACGTGGCGTTGTCACCAATAACGATAGTGCCTTTCCCTTCCACAATCACAGGGAAGTCTATATTCAATCCCTTTTTTGAAATGCCTTTCCTGTTCAGATTGACTAACCAATAACACCTTCTTAGTGTTCGGCGAAAAAAACCCTTAATAAGCAATAAGTAGATCATTCGGTAATATTTGCAAGTCGACAAGTGTGCCAGGCCTGTTAAGTCAGCATATCGACCTTTATTTTTTATATCTTATTGGCTAAGTAAAGCCGCCAATTTTTCGTCATCCAAATCGGCCAGTTCATTTTCAAATATGTACTTTCTTTTGTTTAGTTGCTCTTCATCCCAAAGCCACCATTGTGACTTTTGTATTATATCAATCTGACTATCTGTAAATCTGTATTTGATAACTCTTGCAGGCGAACCGCCCACTATCGCAAAAGGTGGCACGTCCGTAGTTACCGTTGAATTGGCAGCCACGATCGCTCCATTTCCAATTGTAACATTGCCCAATATAACTGTGTGTGTACCTATCCAAACATCATGTCCAACCCTGATATCTCCTTTCGAAATAACTTCTCTGTGATTTTCTTCGCCGTAAAAGTTCTTAAAGATTTCATAGGTGGTCAACTTTTTCATGTTATGGTTTTGCACCTGAAAGGATACATTAGGAGCGATCGAACAAAAGCTTCCTATCTCAATTTTTCCAGTGCCAGCCTGGATGGTGAGATTTGGGCCATTCAAACTGGAGAATCTTCCTATAGACACATGGCCGAAAATATGAGCTCTTAGGATCTTGCTATAATCTCCAACTATAATCTTTCCTTCAAAATAATTTCCAAATAAACGTGTGTTATTCCCAGCTTCAACTGTCGCGCCGGATGCGTTGTAATTATTGGTGATCAACCCCTCAAAAACACTCTTTAAAAAAAGTTTCTTCAGACTGGTCAGCATTTAATGTCAATTCGTAAGTTTAATAATAGGTTTCCTTGCCTTTAATCAAATAGCTTGCAATAGATCGTTACCTGTTTAATAACTTCCTGGCAACCCTTTTTATCAACGACGTTTTTTGTTGTTGCAGCAATGAATAGCTAAGATTTTTATCCAGTGGACAGTTTTCGCTCAAGAGGTATTTTGCTTTTATATCCTCGTACGTTTGAGCAAATTTCTTAAAACTGTTCATTTCCTGCTCTCCGTGTTTTCTGTACCAAACGATGCCTTGAGGCATCAACACCACAGGATACTTTTGTGCCAACCTATGCCACATCTCAAAATCGCCGGCCATTCTTATTGCGCCAAATTCTCCCGCCTCAAAAAAGATGTCCTTTTTAATTATCGAAGACAAGGGCGCCTTGTGAAAAAGACCAGGCCCCTGGTAATGATAGCTGTAAGCTTCTGCCGGGGAAAGTTGAAACGGAAAAATGTTGTGTTCGTCTTGCGCAAGCGAGCATAAACCCCAGCCTGCGTCTGGAAATTTTTCCATCATATTAACCAGCAGTTCTAGCCCCCACGGATAGATAAGATCATCTGCATCTACATACTTAAGATATTTTCCTTTGGCATGTGAGGCAGCTCTGTTTCTGTTTGGGTAATCCCCCAGGTTCTTTTCGTTTACGTGAACAAGAACACGACTATCTTTTTGTGCATACTTTTTGGCAATCTCTACTGTTGAATCTTTTGATCCATCATCTACAATTATCAATTCAAGGTTGCTGTAAGTACTTGCTAAAACACTTTCAATCGCATCAGCTATATACTTTTCGCGATTGTATGAGGTCATTAAAACACTAACTAATGGGGCGTTCATAATAAGCTGATTTATGCCGGATCGTTTTATTTTTCTATCGATGTGTTCTCAATCTATCAGTGCAAAAATATCTGAATACCAAACACTGCAACGACTCACCAGGAAGACGTGTGGCAGTAAGCCTTGCGAGTGATTTTCGCTTTTATTTTCTTATACTGAACCTCGGAAACAGCCGCCAGTTGCGATAAACTTCTATTTCTTAATGAGGTTTTGCCATTTTCAATGATATCCTTAAGGAAGGACAACACCCTGTCATAATCCAGATATTCGTTTGCAACGTTATTAACGAACCACGGTTCTTTAATTATTTCTCTATACTTTTCCGGAGAGTTGTCAATGTCAACCACATACTCTGCTGCTTCTCTCAGTGTTGAAAAGTCATGAACATTGATAAAGCTTTTGGGGTTAAATTCTTCACCAATCCTTGGATTGCCCCAGTAAATCGGAATAGAATTCATCCTCATCGGCTCCACAATTTTTTCAGTTGTATAACCGGGGTAGCTTGAATTCTCAAAAGCCATCGTAAACTTGTACTGATTGATAAATTGACATTTATCTTCCACGCTTCGACCTAACTTGTATCCAATATTATTTAGTACGCCTCCGCCGGAATCCACTTTTTTCATATCACATAAAATTTGAAAAAATTCCAGTCTTTCTTTTGCGCCTGGGTTAGAAACTACCATGTTGCAAAACTTCGTTTTCTGGCTTTCAATTTCATCCATATTTTTGGGCTTCAGTAGCGAATCAACTCCCCAAACACTTGTATATAGAGAATACAAAGGAAGGCGCAGATGCCTTTTGTCAGATATCAGATCGAACGTTAATGCATAATCGCAAACACCAAGATTAGGTCTCACATTCTCGGCTGTAAAAAATATTTTAACTACATTCTTGTATTTAAGAAAATTGCTGCTGTATACTCCGTATATTAAAAACTCCGGAGATACCGGATCAATTATTATATTATAGTGAGGAAGTAAAAGTTGTAAAAAAAAATTATTGTTGACATCAAAGCCGGGCCAAAAGTCAGCAAAATAAAGCCTTATATCTCTCTTATTCATTGTGCTTGATTTAAAATTAATAACATTTGCAAGAGTCGCGTCATTTACGCACTCTTCTAACAATTTTCACTATCCAGTTCGGAAAAACCTGTTTGTCTAATAACGACATGCCAGGTCTCGAATTCCTTTTGTTGCGGCGATATTTTTCGAATTGTAAAAACAACGAAAAGTAATTATCCGCGTTCTTTTGTATATCATAGTTTGCTTTTGCCAACTGGTGACAATTGTTTTGCATCTGACTCAGCAAAGTTCGGTCTTTATGTAATTGTTCGATTCTACAAACAAACGCGTCAACATCCCCTGCATTACAGCGGAATCCAATGCCATCAGTTACAATATCCCGAATCCCTCCCGGCAAATCGTTTGTAATGGTTACTACACCATTTGCAAGGCATTCTAAAATAGACACTGGCGTTCCTTCGAACATTGTGGGGAACACAAAAGCATCCTGCTCTTTTAAAAGCTTATATATCTCATCCTTTGTATCGGGCTCATGAAACGAAACATTTGTTTTCCCATCCCACTGCCTGATCAAATCATTTTTTAAAGCGCCTTTTCCAATGATGGTCCAGTTAACAGCAATGTTTTTTTTGCGAAGAATTGTTTCCATTTCATGCAAAAGCATTACTCCCTTTCCGGTATCCAAACGACCTAAAAAAACAAGGTTTAGCGTGTTATGATTTTTTTCCGGCAATTCCGCTACCTGATCTACGCCATAAGGAATATAAAAACTCCTGTTTGTAAATAAGGCAGGTCTTGAGGCAAACACCGCGTCGCTGAAAAAGGACGAATGTGCCACTGCAACATCGACCATGTCACCTAAACGAACATTTTCATTCACATAAAAATAATCGTGAATTAAATGGAACACGGTTTTGGGATTGTTGAACAATCTTGCAGCAGCAATGGTTAAAGCGTTATCTGTAACAATTGCTCCTTTACTGGCTCCCAATAATTCGTTTAAACGTTTTGCGACAAAAAATTGGTTCTCTTTGTGCGAGTAATTAAACGTGATCACCTCATCAACGGTGAAGGATTCCAAAAACAACGGACGGTTGTCTTCTTCAGCTTTTATCAGCACAACTTTAGAACGAAACTTTTTTATGAGATGGCTGTTGTTAATTATGTTATAATTGAAACTGGCCACGCCTCCCATGCACGCTGGAAATGTGAAAACTATTTCAGGCTTATTGTTCATTGGTCAATTGATGATACCATGATATATAATCGGTAACTGCTTTCTCCATTGTAATCTTCGGAGCAAATCCCAACGCAATAGCGTTGTCAACAGACGCACGCCAGTTAATAGGATCTCCTTTTTTCTCCTCACCTGAAAAGCTTATTTTCTTGCTGCCTTTGTAATATTTCTCAAACATATCGGCAACCTCCCTTATGGTGGTTTCAGTGCCGGTAGCTGCATTGTAGATATTACATTTGAAGTTGCATTTTTCTATAATAACATTGATCAAAGAAACCATGTCATTGATGTGAATAAAGTCCCTCGATTCATTGCCTGTGCCATATAGTTTAATGCCATCAGCGGATTCCAATTTTGTGCAAACATCCCAAAACAATTGCTTCCTCAGGCCTTTTCCATAAACGGAAAACGGTCGAACTATGGCAACCGGAATATTGTATAAATGGGAGTACTCTTTACATAACTGCTCACTCATCAGCTTATGATAGCCATAGGCAGACACCGGAGAAAGAACATCATTTTCTTTAATGGGCAATTGATTGGGGTTGCCATAAACTGCAGCACTTGAAATGTGCACATACCTGCAAAGAGGCTGATGTTTTCTGATCGTATCCAAAACTTTTGCTACGGCATATGTGTTTGCCTCGAAGTCAAAAATCGGATGAGACATTGAATTAGCAACGTTTCCGCTACCAGACGCGTTCACACATACATCAAACTTTCCATCGGAAAATAGTGTATCGAAATCTGCCGATAGTATGGACATTTTTTGATAGCGATATTTGCTTACGCTTGCTTCTAAAAGGTCACATCCGGTCACGGTATGACCACCATCAATAAAAGAGGCTACCAGGTGACTACCTATAAATCCCTGGGATCCGAGTACCAATATTTTCATTTGTTTGCGATTGCTTTTTCAAAAACTTCCATATAGCCTTTCGACACTTGTTTCCAGCTATACTTGCTCATATTTTCCTTTGATGTTTTACCATCTGCGATTGCCCTGTCATAATCTTTTAGATAAGCCTCCAGTACATCTGCAATTTTTTCGGGATTCATGGGATCGAAAAATGCGGAGCGAATTCCCCAAGCTTTTTCATGTTCTCTAAATGGCGGAATATCTGATATGGCTGTAGGTGTGCCAAAATTCCAGGCATCCATTGCGGGAGTGCAAATTGCCTCGTAAATAGACGGAGATACCAAAAGCTTGGCATTTTTTATAAGGGCGTCCATCACCTCGTTGGGTTGGTAACCCATGCCTCTTACATCGTAAAAAGTTTGAGGACTGTTGGATGTTATTAATTGAATACCTCTGTATTCGGCAATTCCTCTCGGAATGCTTTCTGAATTCTTTCCAGTCAGTATCAATTTATAATTTTCAAACCCCGGTCTTTGTCGCAATAAGTAAAATGCTGTAAAAAGATTAAGGTGATTCTTATGAGCATAAAAATTTCCAGGGAAAATGATGTAGGGGAAATCTATGCCTACCTGTTTTAATATCTCTTCAGATTTTGCTTCTTCAATTTCCTGGTTGACAACCAGGGGACCAATGTGAACGACTGTTGGAAAATGCTTAGCGTTAGGATATAGTTTTTGAGCTTCATCGACAACATCCTGCGCAGAACAAATATTGTAGGGCGTTTCCATCCATTTCAAAATTTCAACGTCCATCGTTTTCACAAATGAGAGGGAGAAAATTTGCTTGCCAAAAAAATACTTCCAGTTAAAATCATGAAGTGTCCCAACAATGGGGATTCTAAGATTGGGGCGCTTCATCATGTGTGCTGAAGGAAAATATGCTATGTCATACCTTTCATCTACCTCTTTCTCTATTTCCTTCAGAACATTATCGTTGTTATCTCCTTTAAATATTTTATCTGTAACCTTGTTGAGCAGGCTGGTTCTTGGCACACTTGCTTTAATCACTTTTACAGTGACTTTCTCGCTTACACTGTATATTTCAGGAATACTGGGAAGATTTCCACTATGTACAAAATAATCAATCGTGACATCATTATTATTCGCCACCAGATTTTTACACAATAACAAAGAAAATCTTGACAGTCCCCCTGCCACCTGTAAATTATCGACAAATGCTATTTTCATTCTTTTTTTTTTCGAATCCAGTTTATTGATCACCTTTTTTTGTCTGCCTTTTTTGAAATCCCAAAACGGTTTGCCAATCTTATTACTCTTGCAAGATTGTCATTGTACTGCGCTTTCCTATAGAGGTCAGTAATTTTTAGCGAAGATTTAGTTTTTAATTGCTTGTACTGCTTGAACAACTCGTAGTACTTTAATGCCTGATTTTCGACATTAAAGTCCTCTTTGATTTTTCGTATGCAGTTTTCACTTAGTTCTTTTATAGCACTCCTATTGTTCGACAAAAAAGCGAGCTTTTCTGCAAATGCGTCATTATCTCCTACAGGCACTACAAATCCGATGTCGTCAGACACGACCTTTTTTATTCCTTCACTAAAATTTGCAATTACCGGAACACAACCAACGCTCATAGACTCCAACAAAGCAACAGGGAGCCCATCGGCTCTCGACGGAAGAATGAAAACGTCCTGATCTTTTAATATAGTCAGTACATCATCTGCTGTTACGGGAATTTTAAACTGAAAATTTGGATACTTCTCAGTCCTTTTGATAATCTCTGGTCGTTCTGGCCCATCTCCAAGTATCATCCATTCAACTTCCACACCTTTTTCGACGAGCAAATCATTTATTACCGGAAGATCAAACAGCCCTTTAAACTTATGGTGTCGCGCAAGAAAAACAATCTTAAGCTTTCTGTTCGTCGAATACTCCTTAACAAAAGAAGGCACTTTAACTCCATGCTCAATAAAATGAATATCCTTTTCTCTTCCCACAAGCATTTTCTTTAGTTCATCGAAAACTGTGATATTATGGGCAATGAAGACACTTATTAGTGATTGATATTTCTGGGCTACAGGTAAAAATCCAGCATCATGACAAACGAAATAAACGGTCTTATTCTTCCTGGGATATAAGTCTAAACAAACAAGTTCATCTTCAAGAGCGGAAACGATCGCACCTTCCCTGTTTGAAATTAATCTACTGAGACGCTTTGACGTGATCTTCCTGGGTTCTGAACCGTATGGAAATACAACATCATCTTTCTCCATTTTAATATCCAGAGCCTTCGCGCCATGCCAGTTTACCGGATCGAGATAAATGCATTTTATATCAAAAAAATCTCTAGGAAAACTCGCGAGCAAATTGTTTGTAAAGCTTGTTCCTCCTCCTAGTAAATTCTGGCTAACAATTATCAATTCAGGCTTTCCAGTATCCATTTCTATATATTAATTGTTTTTTCAGAGTAATTACTAACTACTTTTTTATTATAATCAAAATACTTTTTCAGACCATTCATTGGCTTTTCAATTACATACCAGCTTATTGAAGACACAATTATTGTAACAGTAACATACAGTAAAATTCCTCCAATTGAAGAAGTCCAGGTTCCAGAAGGTAAGATGTCAGTGTTAATCTTAAGGAGAGAAAAAAGCATATGAAGGAACTTCGGCACAAAAAAGTGATAGAGATACATGCCGTAACTTATTCTTCCTAAATAAATAACAACCCTATTCTCCAGGAATAATTTCATTGCTCCAGTGTACCCAAATAGGGCTGCCCAACCTAATATCCAAAAGCTCATTACATTAAAGAAAAAGCGCATAAAAACCACGCTGGTAAAATTGGTTCGACCTGCAGAAGGAAAGATGCTGTAAGAGAAAATCATAAAACTTAAAAACACTACAATCGACCCGGCAAAAAGCTTCTTATTTCCTATTACATTTTTCAAGAAATCAACCTTATAAAGACTTAAGTAGGCCAAAAGACTACCAATACCTAAGGAATCAAGACAGCTAATTGTATTAAAGCTTGAAAATGCGGCATAATGGCTATTATAAAGATATAGCGACGCACGACCTACTAATCCCAAAACAATAAATGCAATTGCGATTTTAAGAACATTCTTCGAATTAAGAAAGAACACCAGGAATGGAAAAAATATATAAAACTGTTCTTCCACCGCCAATGACCATAAATGCGTAAAGTCGCCTGCACCAACTCCTGAGGCAATTTTGAAGTTAGTTGTATATGTTAGCAACGACACAATAATAGCCCGGCATGGGTACCAATTCATTATGAATGCTGCAAATATTAATAAATAATAAATGGGAAATATTCTTAAGAAGCGTCTGATGTAAAACTGCTTGATGCTAAAAAAATTATCTCCGCCAGTCGTTTCATTTATGTTTTTAGAAGTAAGTAAAATCCTTGTTATTAAAAAACTACTTAAAACAAAGAAAAACATAACGCCAAAGCCAAAAGGAATTCTATAAATCACTTCAAAATCTGCAAAGTGCGCTAACATAACAGCCACAATAGATAAAAATCTAAATCCATCTAACTGCTTAAAATATTTTGTTTCCATTCAGCCCATTTGTATTTTTTGGAACTTAAAAGTTTCTAGTCTGTCTTTTTTATTAAAACTGCCGGATTTCCTGCATAGATACCGTAATCTTCGGTAGATTTTGAAACTACGCTTCCTGCTCCGATTATAGTGCCCTCTTCCAGTGTCACCCCTTTAAGTATAATTGAATTAAATCCAATCCAGGATTTGCTTTTAATATGCACCGGCGCATTTTTTACAACCGCCCAGTTTTTAAATAATGGCCCTTTTATTGAATCTGCTACATCCGAAGCTCTTTCCTTGGAATGCAGAGAATGTGCGTTGGTATCTATGAAAGTACAATCCCATGATACCATGATATCGTTGCCAAAGACGATTTTGTCTTTGCAAAATATGAGCGTACCTGGACCTATATATACGCCGTCTCCAATCACAACCTGGGCCGCATCATCCTGCAACATTATATTGCAGCACAGATAACAATTGTTTCCGATTTTAACGTTGAGGTAGTCTTTTTTATACCCAACGGAAGCAATATTAAATCCTTCGAACTTGCAGTTATCGCCATACGCAAGATTTCCTGATTCACGAAGTCTTGCCAGTTTATCTACAGGGACCTGTTTCGGCTTGTATCCAATTAATCGTTTAATTATTCCTTTTACCGTCATAGTATTTGTTTAAACTGATGGTTGGTGGAAAAATAACCATAACCGGCACCTTCATACATTGCCATTGACGAACCTTCGTCGATCACCGAAAAAGGACATATCATTTCAACGAGATCGTAAACTGCTCTTCCGGAAAATATTGCAAGCCTGAATGCATAATAGTTAGGTACTAACAAGTCTCCGGGATACAAAACCTGGAAAGTATGCTCATTACTTCCGTTTGCATCATTAAACCATTTGTCAAGATCTTCCACAAAAGTTGTCAGGTAATCCCCTGTCTTATTTTGAATTGTACATGACAGTTGCGCGGAAGCCTTCTTGATATTTTTAGCAATGGTAAACTGTAAATAAATTTTGTTGCTGGTACCAAATGTGCTGCAAACATTTCCCTGTTCGTCTACCAGCTGGGCCTTCTTAATGTAAAACTCCTTTTCTTGCGGGGCTTCATATGTTTCGCCGCTTAAGTTGAGGTTCAAATATTTTTGAACTACCAGGTCTGATTTGCCTGTATAAGCAACGGACCCTTTATTCAACAGTATGGCAGAATTGCACAATTGAGTTACAACTCCCATGTTGTGGCTGACAAATAAAACCGTTCTTCCCTGACCTTTCGAAACATCTTGCATCTTGCCCAGGGCTTTCTTTTGAAACTCCGCATCACCCACGGCAAGCACTTCATCCACGATCAATATTTCGGGTTCAAGGTGGGCCGCTACACCAAAGGCAAGCCTTACGTACATTCCGGATGAATACCTTTTTACAGGGGTGTCAATATATCTTTCAACGCCCGCGAAATCAACTATTTCATCGAACTTCTTTTTGATTTCAACTTTGGTCATTCCAAGAATGGCGCCGTTCAAAAAAATGTTTTCTCTTCCGGACAACTCAGGGTGAAAGCCCGTGCCTACTTCCAGTAAACTCGCTACCCTTCCTTTGATTTTTATATTGCCGATTGTTGGAGCAGTTGTTCTGCTTAATATTTTTAACAGGGTAGATTTGCCAGCTCCGTTTCTTCCTATTATGCCTACTGCATCACCTTGCTTTATTTCAAAGTTCACATCGCGGAGGCTCCATACATATTCGCTGTCTCCCTTGCTGGCTCTGTCGTTCGCCTCACCTACTTTTAAGTAAGGATCCTCGTTACCTCTTACTTTGTGCCACCATCTGTTGATGTCATGCGCCAATGAACCGGTTCCGATTTGTCCTAACCTATATTGCTTGGAAAGATTTTCTACTTTAATAACCGTATTGCTCATTATCCCAATTTGAAGAATTAAAAATTTGACCTGATTACACAATCCTGCATTCGAACACCTGGTACTATACTGTGTCCATAAAACTTTTTTCTACCTTGTTGAACATTATAGTGCCGAAGAACAAAACCACTACCGTGAATACAGCGCTATACAGCAGTGTTCCCGCGGTAAATGTACCATGACCGAATAGCGCATATCGAAACGCTTCAACCAATGGTGTAATTGGATTAAGATCTAACAACGTTCTCAACATGCTTCCCTGGGGTCGTATGGATAATGGGTATGGAATAGGCGACACGTACATTCCGAGTTGAACACCAAAAGCAAGCAGGAGTGTAAAATCGCGATATTTTGTAGTGAGTGAAGAAATGACAATTCCCAATCCTAAACTTAGTCCCGCCAATATAAAGACGACTACTGGAATGAGTAGTAATGAACTATTGAAGTGAAATGTGTATTTTCCACTTATTCCATAGTACAGCATAATAGCGATTACCAATCCAAACTGTATTGCAAGTTTTATAAGATTTGATATTACAATGGAAATAGGTAAAACAAGACGGGGAAAATAGACTTTTCCGAAGATGGGAGCATTCGTTACAAAAGTGTTTGCGGTGGATGTAAGCGCCATCGAAAAATAATTCCACAGTGTAATCCCGGCCATGTAAAACATTGGTGACGGAACGTTTTCTGTTTGAATTCCAGCAATGCCCGTAAATAAGAATAAAAAGATGGCCGTTGTTAATATCGGCTGTATCAGGTGCCAAACGGGGCCTAGCACAGTTTGTTTTACCTGGGCGGCAAAATCTCTTTTCACAAACAACATGATCAGGTCCCTGTAGCGCCAAACTTCTTTTAGCTGCAGATCCAGCATTGACGTCTTAGGCTGAATAATCATGTCCCAGTGTTCCTTGTCAGTATTCGTTTCGGTCATGGTCGGTTCACGTTCTAACTCTTTGTAGAAGGTACTCATATACTAATGGTAATTCATTTATCAGTTGAAACTGCATTGTTGCTGAGATAATATTTTTCTCCGGTTTCAACACACACAGCTACATTTCCTTTATTAAAATCAAGTTTGTGTCCGCATTTACTTACCCATCCTGCATGCCTGCCGGGATTGCCGACTACTAAAGAGAATGCGGATACATTTTTTGTAACTACAGTACCCGCTCCTATCATTGCATACTGCCCTATTTCTATTCCACAAATGATGGTAGCATTTGCGCCAATTGACGCACCTTTCCGAACTATAGTTTTTTGAAACTCATCTTTCCTTGAAATGGCGCTTCTGGGGTTTATTACATTTGTGAAAACACAGGATGGTCCCAAAAACACATCGTCTTCGCAAACAACGCCAGTATATAGTGAAACATTGTTTTGGACTTTTACATTATTTCCTAACACTACATCAGGCATAATAACAACGTTCTGTCCTATGTTGCAATTCTTTCCCAGAATGCATCCCTGCATTAGGTGTGAGAAATGCCAAATCTTTGTTCCCTCGCCGATTTCACAACCTTCGTCAATATAACTGGATGAGTGAGCGAAGTACATTTTCTATTTCTTTCTTTTTTTCTTTCCGAAAATTCCGGATAGAAGAGATTTCTTTTGTTCATCGAAATAGTGGCTCTTCTTGCCAGATGCATAGCCATAACCGTATCCATAGTAACCACCATATCCCCTTACATGCTTAATGTCATTTATGATGATGGATTGTCTCGGCAATTTCTTTTGCCTGTACATATCTTCTATAAATGCGACTTGCTTTTTGTAAGTGTATCCCTGTCTGATTATATACACGGCTCCATCGGCCAATTCGCCCAATATCAGCGCATCACTAACCACTCCTACAGGAGCTGTGTCGACGATAATGGTGTCAAAGTTCTTCCGTGCATATTCAAAAAGTTCTTTAATAGCAGGAGATAGTAACAACTCCGCGGGGTTAGGAGGAACAGGGCCGCATGGTAACAGATACAAGTCGGGAACTTCTTCCACCGGAATGATTAATTCATCAAGAGGAATGTTGCCGACAATGAAATTGGTAATGCCTTTTCGCACGTGAATGCCAAGGCCACTCGCTACTTTGGGTTTGCGAATGTCAAATTCCATTACCAGTGTTTTCTTTTTGGCAAGCGCCATCACACCACCAAGGTTTGTGCTCACAAAGGATTTACCCTCACCACTAAATGTGGAGGTTACGATAATAACAGGCTTGTTTACATTATTCAAAATGAATTGCAGATTCGTACGAATAATCCTGAATTGTTCTGCAATAAACTTTCGTGAGTTGTTCCTCATTACCAAAGGAAGATCTTCGGGATCTGAGTGTCCGATTTCCCCAATGATTGGCGTTTGGGTTAAATTTTCAACGTCTGTGATGCTGTTTACTTTATCATTAAACAATTCTATGATCGCTGCTATGCCCACCGGTATGGCAAGGCCAACCAGGAGGAACATCATGTAAACGCTCTTTTTATTTGGCGACACAGGAGTAGAGGATGCAACAGCTGGTTCTACTACTCTTGACACAGAGATTGTTGATGCAGAAGATATAGATACTTCAATTTTTTTCTGCAACAGGAAAGAGAAGAGATCCTGCATGATCTGTTGCTTTCTTTTTATTTCCAGCAATTGCCTTGTTTTATTTGGCATTGACTGCAGTTCACTCTGGGCATTTTGTGTATTTGTCTGCAGATTTTTTGATGTAAGACTATAAGATGATCTTATGTTATTCAAAACTTCAATCATATCCCTCCTCATTTTATCGAGGGAGACATCCATTTTTTGAATAATCGGGTTCCCTTCCGGAACACTTCTCAAGGAAGCTTCTCTTTCAAGCTGTAACTTGTTATAACTTAATATATAATCCGCTAATGCAGGTTCTTCAATTCCAAGGGTGGTAGGAACTAGTTTGTCATAATTACTTTTATTGCTCAGGTAATTTGCCAACCAGTTTATAATGCTCAGTTTTACGTTGCTTTCTGTCTGCTGCTTGAAGTATTCATCGTATCGCTCAAGATAATTGCTCGCTTGTGCGTCAACATCATACAAAGAATTCTTTTCCATGAAATCCTGGAGATTTTTCTCCACTCCGGAAAGTTCTTTCTTTATGGTGTCTAACCTGTTATCAATGAACTGGAGCGTTATCTGCGCAATTCTGTTTCTATCCTCGATATTCATGCTGTCATATACAGCCATAATATTTGTTAGGATGTCCGCGCACAGGTCTTTGTTTTCAGTTGTAGCAGCGAGGTTAAGAACATCCGTTCCTTCAGCATGAGCTACGCCTAAAGCGCCCTTAAATCCATCTGCCACTGATGACAAGGAATTGTGAGTGATCAAAAAGCGGGGAACCTCACTACCTGCCTGGTTAAGATCTCCGGTCTTTAATAATTTATAGTTAAATGATCCAAAAGCAAAGGGTTGACCGAATGCATGTTTTTTGGGATCATTGTTAATCGTAAATGAATTACGATCTACAACCTGGATGTCTAAAGCGAATGTAGTATTTGCATAGGCAGTATCCAGGGGTACAAGTTCAATAGGATTGTTTCTGTATAAAAGGCTTGATTTTACATTACCTACAGAATAGTATTGTGTTTGCAAATTGAGATTTTGCACAACACGTTTTAGCATTGGTTTGGACTGCAGGATGAGCATTTCATTGTTCAGGTTCATGCCACCGGATGGGTTCATGAACAGTGCACCCAATTTGCTATCGCTACTCGCAGAGCCGCCTCCCAGCTGGTTATTTTGAATTAGCATGGAAGATCTTGCACTGTATAACGGTACTGTATATCTTAATTTTGTGTATGCTATTACCAAGCCTATTATACCACAGAGTAATATCCAGGGCAGGTACTTAAGATACTTAAGAATAAAATCCTTAATATTTAAAGTGTTTTGCTGGGTGTCAGATATTAACTCAGGGGAAAATGAATTATCGGCCATTCAAAAAAAATTATAATTATTTAGGGATGGTAACTATTTGTGGGATGTGATGCTAATTATTAGCGCAGCCATGGATGCAATACTCGTTGAAATTCCAATCCATCTCATTGTCTGATCGGTTGTAACGGCTTTCTTATTTAACATATCGACATACACCATATCATTTTGTTTCAGATAGAACCACTCAGATTTAAATATATCCGGAGACTTCAAATTCAATCTTCCAAACTCTCTCTTTCCGTCCTTTTCCCTCACAACTAATATGTTATCACGTTTGCCATAAATGGTAAGATCTCCCGCCATGCCCAATGCATCCATGATGCTTACTTTTTGAACCGGAAATGTATAAGTGCCGGGTCTTGATACATCACCTAAAATTGTTATTTTGAAATTCAAAAATCTTATGTTGTAATAAGGATGGTTTAACAGCTTTTCAAATTTCTTATCAAGCACACCCTGCAATTGCAAAAAGGTAAGATCACTCACTTTGAGGGGCCCTAATCCTGCCATTTGTATGTATCCGGCATTATCAACTTCATAACCCATCATTGTATTTGGCTGAGTACTTGCAGAGGCGCCCGAGGCAGTGCTTATCATGTTGTAAGGATCCGCTGCAGCGTTATCGTCACTGTACACCTTGATACTGAGTACATCGCCAGCCTGAATGACAGGGTCCGAATAATTCACTTGAGAAAGTTTCGCTGTATCAAACTCTCCCTGAAAGTATCGAAGTTCCTTAGGGTTTCCACAAGATGCGAGCATTAAAACCAGCAATGCAATGAGTCCTGTATAAGATAATCTCATGTAGTGTATACTGTTGTTTTAAAGTTTTTTCAGTTTCGTTTTAGGCAGGTACGCGGTTAACTTATAACCCAAACATTCTATTACTAATTCAACTCTATTTTTCAATATCTTTTTTATAGTTCCTGACTTGTCCATCAGTGGTCCGGTGGTCACCAATACCTCATCACCGATTTCCATATTTAACGGAGCAATCTGAACATCTTCGTATTCGTTCAAAAACTTTTTGATGTTCTCTATTTCGCCCTCCCTGATGACCGCAGGTTTGCCCAGCCAATATACAAAGTTTACGACTCCGTTTACAGCTCTTACATTGGACAAATCCTGTTGGGCAATTTTTACAAAAACATAAGATTTAAATAACGGCTCTTCAACTAATTTAACCCGATCGCTCCATTGCCTTTTCACTTTGTTGAGGGGACAATAACTTTCAAATCCTTTTTGACGTAAAAGTGTGTCTGTTTTCTTTTCCCAGCGAGGTTTTGTATAGAGTGCATACCAGTCTTTATTCTGCATCATGGTTACTTCTTAAATACAAATGTAACAAACATCTAATCCCTTGACACCTCAGCAGGGCACAGCTTCGCCACGTCAGTCACAATGCTTTTTTATAACTGCTTGATTTTTTGAAGCTTCCAATATGCAATAACCGTTCCTATCTTTTGCAAAATTAAAAAGGCACAGAGGACCATTCTTAATAGCTGTCTTCTATGCCTTAATATTAAAACAAATAAAATATTGTATACTTCTCACAGAATATGTTGTTTAAGGGGTCCGTCTTGTTTAAAATATTAATCGCTAACACAGCTAACCGAACATTCTCAAAAGCTTAATATCTCTGAACAACCGCCTGTAAACAGGCTGACGGCTGCAAATATATGTGATTTTAGAACCCAAAAAATACACATCTTCAGCCGCGAACTTCTTATTAATCAATAAATAATTCCGTCAGGAACCCCTGCAAGTTATTCGCTTTTTGAAACTCTTTCTTTAGCAAAAAGTCAAAAGATTGTCCATTTTATCTTATATATTCGTCATCAAACCAAGCACACTTGAACCAACGATTCTACTCTCTCGATGTTTTCCGCGGAGCCACCGTGGCCCTTATGATTCTTGTAAACAACCCGGGCAGCTGGTCACATATCTATGAACCACTGGAACACGCCCCATGGCATGGTTATACACCCACAGACCTCGTTTTCCCATTCTTCCTTTTTGCCGTCGGTAACGCCATGGCCTTTGTTATGCCGAAATTGCAAGCCGCAGGGGATGCCGTTTTTCTAAAGAAAGTTTTCAAACGAACATTTCTGATATTTATTATCGGTTTGCTGATGAACTGGTACCCCTTTGTTCGCTGGCAGGACGGGCACCTTGTCGCTAAATCATTACATGATATTCGTATATTAAATGTGTTGCAACGCATTGCTTTGTGCTACTTTTTTGCATCCCTCATAGTCTATTATTGCAAGCCAAAAGGCGCTTTTGTGGTGGGTATGATGATATTATTAATTTATTGGGCATTATGCCTGCTGCTTGGCCACGGGCCAGATCCTTTCTCTTTGGAAGGTTTTTGGGGCACTCACCTCGACCGGGCAATTTTGGGCAGTTCACATATGTACCACGGCGAGGGCGTTGCTTTTGATCCGGAAGGTCTGGCGAGCACCCTGCCCGCTATTACGCAGGTTATCTTCGGCTACCTGGTTGGGCAGTTTATTCAGCAGAAAACAAAGGAAAACAATTCCCCGGCCGCCTTTTATGAGCTGTTAACCAAGCTTTTCGTGATCGGTTGTGTACTTTTTTTCGCAGGTCTATGTTGGGGCGGCGTTTTTCCCATTAATAAGAAAATATGGTCCAGCAGTTATGTTTTGCTCACCACGGGCCTTGCTACGCTGGTCATTTCAATAATGATCTATCTGATAGAAGTTAGAAAAGCTAAAGGGTTCGCCACCAGGCTGTTCGATGTTTTTGGCAAAAACCCTTTGTTTATCTATGTGTTAAGTCAGTTATTGCCTAAAACGGATGCGATCATCAGGGTAAAAAACGGTGTGGAGGAAAACGGGAGCATTGAATACTCGTCGCCGCTAAACTGGTTTTACACGCATATCTGTAACCCTTTGTTTTCCAATCCTAACAATGGTTCCCTGTTGTTTGCCATTTGTATAGTGCTGTTCTTTTGGCTAATCGGCTTTTGGCTGGATAAAAAGAAAATTTATGTAAAAGTCTGACGGTATTTGCAGTTAATCAATTCAGGCATTGTTTAACCTTATCATCAATATAATCAGAAGATTTTGCCAGCTCCTGTTTAAGAAACCGGTGACCTGGATGGCGGATAAATTTTCATCATCGCCAGACAAAACCGCTATCAATCAATCGCTTGACGCACTTTTAAAAGAAATAAGGGCGGGACATTCACAGAAAGGGCTTAGACTAAATGTGGACCTAAACTCGGGAAAGTATATCGTATTGTCCGATCAGCACAAGGGAGCGAGAGATGCGGCGGACGATTTCCTGGCGTGTGAGAAGAATTACGTGGCAGCGCTTGACTATTATTTTAAGAACAATTTTACACTCGTTGGCCTCGGCGACTGCGAGGAGCTTTGGGAAAATAAACCCATTGACGTTTTAAGAAGCTACCGTGATGATCTGTTGCTGGAATTAAACTTTCTCAAAGACGACAGGTTTGTAAAAATATTTGGCAATCATGATCTTGAGTGGAGTTTCAAGGTGCCACAATCCCTTTTTCTCAAAAAGAGATATGGTAAACAGTTGCGTATTTACGAGGGTCTGTTGTTGAACATGGAGTATAAAAATGAGGTATTCTCCATTTTTATGGCTCACGGCCACCAGGGTGATCAACGCAGTGATGGTAACGCTTTCAGCAAATGGTTTGTAGCAGCGATATGGACGCCGGTCCAGCGCTTTCTCGAGATAAAAACAAATACACTTTCCGATAATTTTGAATTGGTCGACAAACACAACATCATGATGTATGAGTGGTCGGCTGAGCAAAAGAATCTGCTCTTCATCTCCGGCCACACGCACAAGCCGGTTTTTGCCTCGCTTGATCACATCGAAAGAATTAATGTAGCAATTGAACAAGCAAAGTCCAGCAACAATGCTGAACTTGTTACAAAGCTGGAAGCCGAGCTTGCGAAGCGCCAGGGGGAATATGCAGGAAAACAGTCTCACAAAACCATGGCGATTCCTTCCTACTTCAATAGTGGCTGCTGTTGTTTCAGCGATGGCGATATAACTGGTATTGAAATAGAAAACGGCGAAATACGACTGGTGAAATGGAAAGAAACGGGTCACCAACCACAACGTCTTGTTCTCGAATATTCTTCACTTTCATACATTTTCGATGAGTTGGGTACGGGCAAGTAAAAAGTAAAACATCAGCATTCAAAAGCTTCCAATTCGTCATTAGGGATTTTTTAAAAGGTTGACTTCTTTTGAACATTTAAGCGATTACCATGTTAGTGCAATGTAGGGCTGCCTGTGCATTTTTTGCCCATGCAAATACCCGGTTATTCACTATGAAACACAGACCGTTGTACTATTTCCCCTTTCTCGCATTGATGTTTGCTGTCGCTTGCAGTAACCAGTCCCATATTACCACAACATGGAAAAATCCATCGTTTGCCGCTGCTCCTCCGGGAAAGTTGGTGGTGTATGCAAAAATCAGTGAACCTGCTTTCCGCAACCAGGTGGAAGACAAGGTGGTGCAGATATTCAAAAGCAAGGGATACGACGCCATCGCGGCTCACAGCAATTTTTCTGACAATGATTTAAAAGAACGGGATTCATTAAGAGTGAGGGCGCAGTCATTAAACGCCACATCACTTATAACGTTAAGGCCGTTGAAAAAAGCAACCGAAGTAAGAAGCACATCGCAAACGGCAACCAGCACCGGCTTTGGTGGCAGTTATGGCGGGTTTTACAATGGCTTTAATGGCGCGCCGCTACCAATCTCCGGAAGTGGTAAAATTGAAGAGCATTTGATTGTCGAAACCGACTATTACGTGCAGGGTTCCAACAGTGCTGCATGGCTGGCAACAATTGATGCCAATATGAAAAAAGGATTGGATGCCGGCACAACAGAACTCATTGAAATGCTGATCAAGAAAATGCAAAAGGAAAAGGTGTTGTGATCGCCCTTGTTGCTTTACGGTAAAGCCTAAGCGAGCACAAACTTCTGTGGGCCGATACTGTTATTGTTACCAATTAAAAATATAACTATGAGCAAGCTCCGGATTCTATTGCTTCTATTGTCACTTTCTCTCGGTATTTATTCAATGGCACAAAACGTACGTGTGAAAATCCTTGCCACCGGAGGTACAATTGCCGGAGCGGGTGCGTCGTCTACAAGGGCCGCATACAAAGCGGGCGAGTTGCCGATTGATCAGTTGCTAAACGCTGTTCCCGACATTCACAAACTTGCAAAAGTTACAGGTGAACAGGTTGCCAGCATCGGCAGCCAAGATATGAGCATTGACATCTGGTTAAAAATAGCAAAGCGTATAAACGAAATTTTTAAAAACAACGAAGCCGATGCAATTGTGATTACTCACGGAACTGATACGCAGGAAGAAACTTCTTACTTCTTAAGGCTTACTGTAAAATATGATAAACCGGTTGTGCTCACAGGATCTATGAGACCCGCTACTGCCATCAGTGCTGATGGACCCAAGAATCTCTACGATGCTGTTGTGGTGGCGGCCTCACCTAAAAGTGCGGGGCGCGGTGTGTTGGTTTCAATGAATGAAATGGTATTCTCGGGAAGAGATGTTACAAAGAGTAATTCAACAAGCACGTCTACGTTCCAATCTGCTGACTTCGGTCCGATTGGTTTGGTTTACGATGGAATGGTAGAATATTATCGCAAAACAGAAAGACTAACCGGCACGTCAGCTCCCTGGGATATTGATAAAATAACAAAATTGCCTCGTGTTGACATTGCGTATATGTATGCGGATGCTCCGGCAACAGCGGTGAACGCATTTGTGAAAGACAAAGTGGACGGAATCATTTTCGCCGGCGTGGGAAACGGGAACATGAACAAAGCAAATCTTGATGCATTGGCGGCAGCGGCGAAAAGCGGAATTATTGTTTGCCGCGACTCACGCACCTACAGTGGACGGGTTACCTTACACGATGAGGTAGATGATGACAAATATGGGTTCATTGTATCTGACGATCTTAATGCCCAAAAGTCACGGATATTATTAATGCTGGCACTTACGGTCACTAAGGACCGAAGTAAGCTTCAGGAATTTTTCTTTACTTATTGACGGCAAACAGCAGTTCGCTGTTTCTGTATTAAACCTTGCGCATGAAGAACATTGCAGTCAGGTATGCATTCATTGCTTTTCTTATTACAGTTGTGTGGACTTTGTTTGAGCACCAGATGGGTTACAACACTGTTGATCATGCCAAGGGTCAATACACAAGAATGCTCACTGCTTTTGTCTTCTACTTTTTTATCGCGTTTGCTATTGCGCGTCAAAAAAGGAAGCAAAGAGATACCATTTCCTTTAAAGAAGGATTTGTAACCGGTCTTATTGTTTGTGTGGTATATGCTCCATTGTCAACGCTGTGGTTTGCCTTGTATGGAGAGGTAATCAACCCGCGGTACCAGGCAAGTCTTATGGAGTTTGAAAGAAGCAAACTGGTTGCTATCAAAGCGTCTCCTATTATCATCGCCGACAAAATGAAAGAAGTCCAGTTAATGTCCGGCGGCTCGTTTCTTTCTTATTTCCTGCTATTTGTATTTACATTTTTAATTGGAGCAATTATAGCTTTTACGACAGCACTGCTGGTGAGGAACCAGGTGAGGTGATGCAATAACTGAATAACTGAGTGTTTCATATTCGATTTTGAACTACAATCGTTAAACACTCAGTTATTCAGTCATTCAGTTATTCAGTTATTTCTCTTAAACTCTCCCTCGTAGCTTGAATCGTTCTATCCAAATCTTCCTTCGTCAATGCATTGTTCAGGAACCAACTTTCAAATGCAGAAGGTGGTAAATACACTCCACGCTTAAGCATAGCATGGAAATATTTTTTGAACAGATCATTGTTTGCAGCTGCAGCACTTGCAAAATCAGTTACAGGCTTATCGCTGAAATGTATGCTGATCATAGAGCCCAACTGATTGATCACATAAGGCTTGCCCCAGGCTCTCAATACTTCGTGTAAGCCATCACGTAAGTACGCTGTTTTTTCATCCAGTTCTTTATAGATCGAAGGGTTTGTATTCAGTTCATTCAACAAAGTATAACCTGCGATCATTGCGATTGGGTTACCGCTTAAAGTGCCTGCCTGGTACACATTTCCAAGCGGGGCAACCACTTCCATGATTTGCCTCTTTCCCCCAAATGCGCCTACCGGCATTCCGGCACCAATTACTTTACCATAGGTTACAAGATCAGCTGCAATGCCTAGCTTCTCTTGCGCACCGCCCGGAGCGAGACGAAACCCGTTCATTACTTCATCAAAGATCAACACGATATTTTCTGCGTCGCACAATTTGCGCAAGCCTTCAATGAATCCTTTTTCAGGCAAAATGCAACCCATGTTTCCGGCAACCGGTTCTATGATGATGGCGGCAACTTCGTTCTTATTTTCTGCTACTAATTTTTCAACTGCCTGCAAATCATTGTATGCACAAGTAAGTGTATCATTGGTTACACCTGCTGTTACACCGGGAACAGTTTGAATGTTAAAGGTTGCAACACCGCTTCCTGCTTTTACAAGAAAGCTGTCTGCGTGGCCATGATAACATCCTTCAAATTTTATGATCTTATTTTTTCCTGTATATCCTCTCGCAACGCGTATTGCGCTCATGCACGCTTCTGTGCCGCTGCTTACCATGCGTATGAGATCTACGTTTGGCACCATTGCTTTTATAAGCTCTGCCATTTTTACTTCAAGCTCTGTAGGTGCACCGTAGGAGGTAGAAAAAACGGCTTGCTCCTGTATTGCTTTTACCACAGGCTCATAAGCGTGTCCCAAAATCATTGGCCCCCAGGAAGCGATGTAGTCGATGTATTGATTACCGTCTTCATCGTACAGGTAAGCGCCTTTTGCATTTTTTATAAACAGCGGCGTACCGCCTACACTTTTGAATGCACGAACCGGTGAGTTTACGCCACCTGGAATGGACTGTTGTGCACGCTCAAATAATTCTATGCTGCGAGTATAAGACATGTTGCAATATTTAGTTTCAAACGTAATTCAGGAGTTGGGCTTCCCGAAAAACAATTAATAATTAATAATTAATAAAGAATAATTTAACAGGCGCCGCAGCACAAGATGAAAAAATTAATGCAGGTAGTCATCAGCGTCGATCATTGCAAATTTCTTCGTTTTCCTCGTTGCCTTGAATTCGATGATGCGGTAATCTGCCATTTTATTCTGATAAAACGGATCTTCCGCTACGATCTTCTCGATTTCTTTTCTTGACGAAGCAAGGGCCAATATTACGCCACCATCGCGGGGTTCCTTTCTACCGGAGGCGAAAAAGTGACCCGATTCATAATACTTTTCAAGGTATGCCATATGCGGCGCTAAGGCGGCGTCAATTTCAGCGGGAGGAACGTTGTAAGTTAATTCGATGATGAACATAACGAAAGTTTTGAGTTTTGAGTAATGCCTGCCCGACTTGTAATTCAGGCGGGAGTTTTGAGCTTGGGTTTACAATTCAAAAAGCTGATTCTATATTACAGTTGATGCAATGTAATGGTTTTCAAAAATCGGTTTTCTGACATTGATCAGTAATGAATACTTGCATATCCACCCACGTCACTCAGAACTCAAAACTCACTACTCACTACTTATTCAACAACTTCGCCGCGTCTTTCGCAAAATAGGTTGCGATCAAATCTGCACCGGCTCTTTTGATAGAAGTCAGGCTTTCCAGAATGGCTTTCTCTTCATTCAACCAACCGCGTTCTGCTGCTGCTTTTATCATTGAGTATTCGCCGCTTACGTGATAGGCGCTTACAGGAACGTCAACGGCATTTTTGATTTCGCGAATAATATCAAGATACGCCATTGCCGGTTTTACCATTACAATATCTGCGCCTTCTTCGATATCGATCATTGTTTCCCTGATCGCTTCTTTTCTGTTGGCGTAATCCATTTGGTATGTTTTCTTATCACCAAAGCCCGGCGCACTGTCCAGCGCATCGCGGAAGGGACCGTAGAAACATGAAGCATATTTTGCACTGTAACTCATGATGCCAGTTTTGGTATAGTCATGATGTTCCAGAATTTTTCTGATAATGCCAATGCGGCCATCCATCATATCGCTTGGTGCTACAAAATCCGCACCTGCCTGGGCATGGCTAAGACTCATTTTTGCCAAAGCTTCAACGGTTGGATCATTTACAATCTCGCCATTTTCCACAATACCATCGTGGCCGTAAATAGAATATGGATCAAGGGCAACATCCGTCATTACGATCATTTCAGGAATGGAATTCTTGATTGCCTTGATTGTTCTTTGCATTAAGCCATCCGGGTTCCACGCTTCTTTACCGGTGTTGTCTTTTAATTCATCTTTACATTTGATGAACAACAAGACGCTTTTTATACCAAGGCTCCAAAGTTCTTTTACTTCTTTAATGGTAAGATCAATGCTTCTTCTGTAATAGTTTGGCATTGATGCAATTTCCACTTCTACTCCTTCTCCTTCATCTATAAAAAGTGGCGCAATAAAATCATTCGGCGTCAAAGTAGTTTCCGCTACTAAATTTCTAATCGATGCGTTCGTTCTTAAGATTCTGTTTCTGCGGACTAAATACATATTGGTCTAATTTTCTGATTTCGTTTTATAGCTTACCACTAAGGCACTGAGGGCACTTAGCGGCACTAAGAGAATTCAATGCTCTGCGAGGCTTCTAGCCTCGCAGCTTTATTCTGTTGCCTCCGGCAACATTATCGCCAAAAAGCGATAGAATAATGCTGCAAGGCTACAAGCCTTGCAGAGCTTAAGAAAGTTTAAAGACACTTAGTGGACCTTAGTGCACTTAGTGCCTTAGTGGTAAAAACCTACACCCAATCTCTGGGCTGCAAACACGCCTGCAACAACTTATCTTCTTCGCTTCCTGCCACGGGTTGATAGTTGTATTCAAATCTCACCGTTGGTGGAAGGCTCATTAAAATGCTTTCTATGCGGCCATTTGTTTTTAGGCCAAAGATGGTGCCTCTGTCATGCACCAGATTGAACTCTACATAGCGTCCTCTTCTTATTTCCTGCCAGTGCTTTTGCTCGGCGGTATATGGAAGATCTTTTCTTTTTTCCACGATTGGAATGTATGCTTGTGTAAATGCATAACCACAGGCCTTTCCAAAGTTCACCCAGAATGTCACATCCTTTTCGGCGGAAGCTTTTTGGTGATCGTAAAAGATGCCGCCTATGCCTCGTCTCTCATTATTGCGGTGATAATTCACAAAATAGTCATCACATTCTTTTTTGAAGTTCTTGTAAAAATGTATGTCGTAATCGTCGCATACATCCTTGTATGTTTTGTGAAAATGTTTGGCATCTTCTTCGAATAAATAATAGGGAGTAAGATCGGTGCCGCCGCCAAACCATCTGTCAACTACATTATCGTTCTTGTCATATAGTTCAAACATTCTGTAATTGCAATGAACAGTAGGCACAAAAGGATTAAGTGGATGGATCACCAAAGAAAGACCGCATGCAAACCATTTCTCGCCTTCAATTCGTAATTGTTTGCGCATGATATCCGTTACTTCTCCAAAAACAACAGAAGTGTTTACACCTCCTTTTTCAAACACGTTACCATTTGCAATTACGCGGGTTTTGCCGCCACCGCCTTCCGGTCTTTCCCATTTGTCTTCAACAAAAACAGCCTTGCCATCAACCGCTTCCAATGCTTCGCAAATGTGATCCTGAAGCTGATGGATAAAGTTGATCCAGGTTTCCTTCACCTGATTTTCCGCAAGTCCTGTTACTGTTGTTGAAGTGGCCATATGTGAGTTTTAAACAAAGCTGAAATTGATGTGCAAGATTACGACTGATCTGCATCAGTTTCCAAATCGCTGACAAAAAAATGACGTTGGGAGACTGAATAACTGAGTAACTGAATAACTGAATGTTTGAAAGTCGAAAAGACTTCCCGAACATAAACATTCAGTTATTCAGTCATTCAGTTATTCAGTTATTTGCCGATCAACAAACAACCATTACCTAACAAATGATCCTACCACGCGAACCCCTTCACAGTATCTACAAACGCTCTCGCGTGATCCACCGGAATGTTTGGTAAAATACCGTGGCCGAGGTTAGCAATGTGCCTGCCCGGACCAAAGCCCTTAAGCATTTCTTTTACTTCTTTCTCGATTACAGGAATAGGAGACATTAATTTAGCGGGATCGAAATTTCCCTGGAGGGTTACGTTGTTGCCGGCCATTTGTCTTGCCAGTTGGGGTGTAACGCACCAGTCAATGCCAAGGCCATGAGCGCCTGTAGCAGCCATACTTTCCAGCGAATGCCACGCACCTTTTGCGAAGATGATTGTAGGCACTTCGTCTTTCAATGCCGCCACAATCTGGCGAATATATTTAAGGGAGAAATTCTCAAAATCTGCAGGGCCCAACAGGCCTCCCCAGCTGTCGAATATTTGTACAACATCTGCGCCTGCTTTCACTTGTCCTTTCAGGTAAGCGATGGTTGTATCGGTGATCATTTGCAGCAATTGATGTGCAAGTTCCGGTTGTGTGTAACAGAACATTTTTGCCTCATCAAAAGTCTTGGAACCCTTTCCCTGTACCATGTAGCAAAGCAAGGTCCATGGCGCTCCGGCAAAACCGATCAGGGGAACACGGCCATTCAATTGTTGTTTGATCAATTTGATCGCATCGAACACATAGCCCAAAGTTTCTTCCACTTCCGGTACGCGAATGCGTTTAAGGTCGGCAGTGGTTTTAATAGGCTCAGGCAAATTAGGACCTTTGCTTTCAATCAATTCTACTTCAAGTCCCATTGCTTGTGGCACCACAAGAATGTCTGAAAACAAAATCGCAGCATCAACGCCCACGATATCTACGGGTTGCAATGTTATTTCAGCGGCCAGTTCGGGAGTTTGACAACGTTCGAAGAAACCATATTTTGCACGCAGTGCCATGTATTCAGGCAAATAGCGCCCTGCCTGGCGCATCATCCAAACTGGTGTTCTTTCTGTCTTTTCTCCGCGAAGTGTTCTAATGATCAGGTCGTTTTGTAACATTGTTCTTTAAGTAAAAAGTAAAAAATAAAAAGTCAAAATATGTTGCAGGCTGACTGCTGATATCTTGATTATATAATTCGCTAATTGAAACATATTAGGCGAGTGTTTGTTAAACACAAAGTTTAAGTAAAAAAGCATCGGCCTCGCATAACGCGTTTTGACTTTTGATTTTTTACTTTTGACTTTACACTAGTTCGCTTTCATTTTAGAAACGATCTCCGCTGCGCCATTTTTCAAAATTTCTTCTGCAGCACTTACACCGAGGTCAGCAGCGTTGTCAACTGTTGCTTGTCTTTCAACTTCTACTTTGGCGCTTCCATCGGTGGCAACAATATTTCCTTTGAAAACAACTTTGCCATTTTCAATTTGTGCCAAAGCGCTGATTGGTGTGGAGCAGCCTCCCATTAGGGTTTTCAGGAAATCTCTTTCAATCTTCACGCATAGTGCGGTGTCTTCATCATTGAAATTTCTGCAAGCCTCCCACGACTCTTTGTCATTGTTGCGACAAACTACCATGATGGCGCCTTGTGCAGGTGCAGGGAGCATCCAATCGAGTTCAAATGAATTTTCGGGGCGAAGATTAATTCTTTCCAAACCTGCCGCTGCGAAAATAGCGCCGGTCCAGCTGCTGTCGGCCACTTTTTGCAAACGCGTATTTACGTTTCCGCGAAGGTTCTCTATTGTATGATTTGGATAGCGATGCAGCCACTGCGCTTTTCTGCGGATGCTGCTCGTTGCGATGATTATTTGTGATTGCGGGTCGGAAATTTTTGCATCAAAATCTCCTTTGTGTACCAACAGATCTTTGTATGAGGCGCGTTTTAAAACAGCTGATTGCACAATGCCTTCAGGTAATTGTGTGGGCACGTCTTTCATGGAGTGAACCGCTATATCTATTTTGTTGCTGAGTAGGGCAATGTCCAGGCTTCTTGTAAAAACACCTTGTACACCCATCGCATACAGCGGTGTTTGAAGGTCAATATCGCCTTCACTTTTTATGTAAACCAGTTCTGCGGTGTAACCGTTTTGCTGTAGTAATTGCTGCACTTGTGTAGCCTGCCAAACTGCTAATTGACTTTCCCTTGTTCCGATTCGTAATGTTCTCTGCATGATATTTTAGTTGGCCTTGCTGTATTCCATGTAATCATTAAGCGCTTCGAGGTACTGGCAACCATATTGGTTTTGCTGGCGCATTTTCAAAGCCATGCCATTGATAACTTTTTGAATTCTGTCATCCTCTGTTTCTGCTGGTATATAGCCATGTGCTGCTTGCAGATAAAGATTGCATGAATGAATGGATTTCAATCTTGTTTTCAAAGATTTCAGGAACGGAACATGTTTTCTTAAAGCGTACCATTCCATGAGTTCTTCAATGTGTTCTGCGATGATCGCTTTCGCTCTTGGCACTTCCGCTTCTCTTTTCTGAAGCGTTTCATCTTTCAGTTTGGAAAGTTCATCAACATTCACGAGTTGAACATTTTCCAGCTCTGCAGCGGTTGCTTCAACATTGTAAGGGATAGAAAGATCGATGATCAGTTTATCACCTGTATTTTCAAGATGTGATCTTAAAATGGTTGGTTTGGGAGAGTTAGTCGCCACCAGGATAATTTCTGCCGCTTCAATGTTTTCTTTCAAGTCACTCAATGGCGCAGAAGTCAATCCCAATTCTTTTGCAAGAGCATCTGCTTTCTCTTGTGTCCTGTTGATCAGCGTAATATTGTGCGTATCGAGGTAATCGATCAGGTTTTTGCAGGTGTTTTTGCCTATTTTACCTGTTCCGAGCAATAATATTTTTTTACCCTGAATTGATGGATAAAATTCCTTGATGTATTGGATAGCAGCGAATGATACTGAAACAGTACCGCCGCTAATTTGTGTTTGATTCTTGATGCTTTTTGACGCCTGCAAAGCAGAGTTTACTACTCTTTCCAGGAAAGAGCCGATAAAGCCTTTCTCACGGGCATTTTTCACGGCATTTTTCAGCTGACCAACAATTTCATAGTCACCCAAAATTTGCGAATCCAGCCCTGCAGCCACGCTGTAAACGTGCTCCACGGCAGCTTGTCCGTTTTTTATGTAAGCAAGATCTTTGAAAGTGCTGATATCTCCAGCGGTAACGGTGCACAAAAGGGCGATCATCTGATCGGCACATCCAGCAAAACCATACATTTCAGTTCTGTTGCAAGTGGAAAGGACAAATAACTCGTCTAGTGCAAAATCGCCAGCTTTTGTAAGGATTTCGGAGTATTGATCGGCATTAACTGCGAAATTGCCACGAATTGCCGCATCTGTTTTGCGGTAATTGATGCCAATTACATAAAAATCCGATATACTTTTGGTGCTTTGTGCCTGCATGGGAACAGTTTATTCTTTAGAGGAACGTTGGGACAAAATTAACAGTGGGTGCTCGAAATGCAGAATTATCGTGTCATTGAAGTGTCATTTTAAAAGATGATTTTAATCAGAATGCAGCCTGCGTGTACTAATTGAAGTTTTCCGTGTATGAATTGCTCGTCATATTTTTAAAGTTCTTAATACCTAATTTGCGAAATAATATTTCTACAATTGTTATGTAACTGAAAAAGCGATTCTAATTTTGCAAACTATGAAGGCAACTACCAAACGCGGCATTGTTCTAATGAATTTGGGTTCTCCGGATTCTACTGAGGTTAAAGATGTAAAGAAATACCTGAACGAGTTTTTGATGGATGAAAGAGTGATCGACAGTCCTTACCTGTTAAGGCTACTGTTGGTGCGTGGCATGATCGTTCCTTTCAGGGCCGCAAAATCTGCTCATGCTTATCAAACAGTTTGGACGAAAGAAGGTTCACCACTCATTGTAATTAGCAAACATTTGCAGGAAGCCTTGCAAGAGCAGGTGGACGAACCTGTTGAACTTGCTATGCGTTATGGGAACCCTTCTCCAAAGGCAGCATTTGATAGTTTGTTTGCACAAATGCCGGATATGGAAGAAGTGGTTGCCGTTCCTTTGTATCCGCATTATGCAATGAGCAGTTATGAGACCGCTGTTGAGAATGCAAAGGAAATTCATGCGAAACATAAATATCCTTTCAAGCTCACAATCATTCCTCCATACTATAACAACGAAGATTATATCAACGCACTTGCAGAAAGCATGAAACCTTTCCTGCAGCAAGACTTTGATCAGGTTTTGTTCAGCTATCACGGTGTGCCTGAAAGACACATTTTAAAAGGTGACATCACAGGACAGCATTGCCTTAAAGTGGCGGATTGCTGCAACCTCGATTCTCCTGCACACAAACAATGCTACAAACACCAGTGTACGCGAACCACACAGTTAGTTGCGGAAAAATTAGGTTTGCCAAAAGATAAATTCAGTCTGTCATTTCAATCAAGATTAGGAAGAAGCGAATGGCTAAAACCTTACACAGCAGTGCGCCTGTCAGAGTTGCCAAAAGAAGGCATTAAAAAAGTACTCGTTGTTTGCCCTGCCTTTGTTAGCGACTGTCTCGAAACATTGGAAGAGATTGCCATGGGAGGTAAAGAAATTTTCATGGAGGCTGGCGGTGAGTCGTTTACAATGATTCCATGTTTGAATGTAAATCCGTTATGGGTAAAGGCGCTGGCGAAATGGGTTGGTAGCACAACTCCGGTTTTTTCAGTTTAGCTTTGGTGCTTTTATTCAATTTTAATAACCCTATTGTCGCCACATCGCCAATCCGTAGACGTTGTAGCGGCAATATTTAATCAGACCCTTTCTATTATGAAATACTTAGCTTTCGCTATTGTGATTTTATCAATTTCTTGTAAAAAACAATCCGAAGTTGTTAAATATCCACAGAGACTTTATCTAACCCAAATTTCAAGTAAACAGAATGTGCGTTTATTCACAAACAATTCTGAGATAAAATCTTCATCGGTAATAAATAGCTTTGTTGGTGATAATTCGAATTTTCAGATAATAGCAGCTAATCAGTTTACTCCTAATACTGACTATATTGATTTTTTATCCAGTGACACCGCAATGTTTTCCACTTCGGACTATGTAAAATACGACGTTACAAAATCGGGAAATCAATTTATTCTAAAATCACAAATTGGTTTTCCATATTCGGATAACGTAATGAGGAGCATAGTGCGAAGCATAATGAAGTATCCTGGTCAAGAAGTAAAGGGTCCTCCAGGCATGCCAACCAGCGGCTTTGAATATGGGACATCAATAGGCTACGGAAATTACTCAAACTTTGAACTTTGTTGGCTAGCTTATAAAATCGTAAAACACCCAACAAATGGGAACTATCTGGCAACCGGAATGCTACAAAATGAGTTTAATCCAAATGTTATTTCAACTTTAGGTGCAAACGATACTTTAGCAATTCAGGAATGCCGGTTGTTATTTAAATAAATCCAAATTATTTACAGCTACACATTGGCGTTATCTTAACAACTTCCGCGCAGCAATAATTATTTTCAAGTGGTCATAGATTCTCATCATTCCATTCGTAAACTTTTCATTCATTGAATGGTGATGAAACTTATTTTCGCAAACCTTTAAAAAGTAAATTCTATGACAAAAATTCTATTCTCGTTTCTTGTGACTCTTTTTGCCGTTACTGCAAATGCTCAAATTAACAAGGGCTCTGTTCTGCTTGGTGGTGATGTTGGCTTTGGCGACCACAAAAACAGCTCCAACTATTCAAGCAATACTTATAACACAGGAAGTATCTCTTTATCGATTGGAAAAGCAATTAAAGAAAATAAAGTCGTGGGAATCAGCCTTGGCTTTTCTTCTGCAAAGCAGGTTTACAACCCTATAACTGCAGGCTATGATACCACTAGTCAAAAAACCAATCGATACAATATTGGCTTCTTTTATAGAGATTATAAAAAGCTAGCCAAAGATTTTTACTTCTTTGGTCAGGCAAATGCAGTCTATTCTTATTCGAACCAGGCATATGACTATAACATCAACAAACTAAATAGCTATAAGGTAGTGGAAAATGGAGGTGCCGTTTCTATTGCTCCAGGTATAGCCTATAAAGTTTTCAAAAAAATGTTCGTAGAGTTGTCTCTGAATAATTTGGTGTATGCCAGTTATTCGGCATCAAACACAACTTATGACGCCACCGATAAAAAACTGAAGGGTCATGATTTTTCTATTGGAACGGCTTTCAGCAACAACACATTCTTAAACAATGTTGGAGTTGGTTTTCGCTTTATTCTCTAATACTTCCCTAAATAACAAACGCAAAAAAGCCTGATAGATTGTAAAGTCTATCAGGCTTTCATTTTAAGAAAAACTATTTTAAGCGCAGGCAATCTTTCCCACTCTGTTCGCATGTCTGCCGCCTTCAAATTCAGTATTGATAAATGTTTCAATCATTTCTTTTGCAAGATCAAGGGCTACAAATCTTGCAGGAATGCAAATCATGTTTGCATCGTTGTGCTTGCGCACCAGGCTCGCTACTTCGTTTTCCCAGCATAAACCCGCACGAATGTTTTGATGTTTGTTAGCCGTGATCGCGACGCCATTTGCACTGCCGCAAAGCAAAATACCAAATGCTGTTTCGCCTTTCTCTACACTGCTTGCGGTAGGATGCGCGAAGTCGGGATAGTCAACAGAATCCGGGGAATCTGTACCGAAATTTTTAACGGAATAACCTTTTTCCTCCAGCCACTTTACAAGCGCTGCTTTGTACTCATAACCGGCGTGGTCGCAGCCGATTGCTATTGGAAGTGATAAATTAAATGACATAAGCAATTCGAAATTTTAGATTTGAAATTTCATTAACTCATAACTTATTACTCAAAACTCACAACTTTCCTATCCCCACTCTTCCGCTTCTTGCTTCTTTTTATCTTTTATTACGCGTGCCGCGATCCAAATACTTACTTCATACAAGAACAGCAATGGCAATGAAGCAATTGTCATACTCACAATATCCGGAGGGGTAATAACAGCCGCAATCAATAAAATAACTACCACTGCATATTTACGGTACGTGCGCAAGAAAGACGGCGTAACGATACCCACTTTCGCAAGGAAGTATACAACCAACGGCAACTGAAACACAATACCACAACCCAATACAAGCGACACAATATTATCTATATAGTCGCTGATCATGAATGTGTTCTGGATCAGCGGGCTCAATGTATATGCAGCGAAAAAGTTTACACTATATGGAGCCATCAAGTAATAACCGAAAGCAATGCCCAGGAAGAAAAGCAATGACACCCAGAACACTACGCCTCTTGTTTTGCTTACTTCTTTCTCCGTAAGGGCAGGTTTTACAAAGCGCCAGAATTCCCAAAAAATGTATGGAAACGCTAACACAAAGCCTATTACGAATGCAATGGTAAAGCTCATCAAAAACTGGCTGCTCATTTCTGTACTAATGAGCTTTATGTTGATGTCTTCCAGGCACATCGCATTACCCATGTGCAGAGCGTGACTGGTTTCACAGAGCCAGCGATACGTAATGAATTCCTTGTGCGCAGGCCCCATGATGATCTGGTCAAAAAAGAAATCCATTTTCCAGTATGCAATTACAGAGCCGATCAGAACAGCAAGCAATGCACGGAAAAGATGCCCACGTAAGGCTTCAATATGGTCAATAAATGACATTTCCGCATTGTTACCGCTGTTTTTCCTATTTAAAAAGTTAAGTGCCATAAGTTTTTAGAAAGCGGGGCAAAAGTAGTTGAAAGTTGAGAATTGAAAGTTGAAAGTTGAAAATGAGATGTTAATGAGTTAATTGAAAGTTGAAAGTTGAAAATTGAAAATGGGGAATCCGACAAATAAGTCATTCATTTTCAACTTTCAACTTTCAATTTTCAACTATTTAAGACTTTCATTTTGACCATTTCTATGCGGGTGTCGCTTACCGACATGATATCGAACTCATAGTTGCCTATGATAATTCTATCCTTGGCCTTTGGAATGGTTTCATGCTGCTGAATAATGTATCCGGAAAGCGTTTCAGATTCTTTTTCAGGAAATTCAAGCCCGTATTTTTCGTTGAGGTAATCAAGTTCCAGCCTGCCAGACAAAATATATTCCTCATCACTCAGTTTCTTTTCTTCAAATTCTTCTGTGTCATACTCATCGCGAATGTCGCCGAATATTTCTTCCAACAGATCCTCCATGGTAACAATTCCGGCAGTGCCGCCGAACTCATCTACCACCCAGGCAATACTTTTTCGCTCCAGTGTAAATTTATTTATCAGATCGCTTACACTCATGCTCTGCGGAACCGCAGGTATGGGGTGCAAAATAGACTTGATGTCTTGCGGCTTTTTAAAAAGATCCAACTGATGCACGTAGCCGACAATGTGATCAATATTCTCTTCGTACACAACCAGCTTGCTGAGCTTGGTGGATATGAATTTCTTTTTCAAATCCCCGATGGACAACTTGGCGTCTACGCCTTCAATTTCTTTACGCGGCACCAAACATTGACGCACTTTAATATTGGGAAGAGATAACGCATTCTCAAAAAGTTCTGTATTGAGATCGGTGGATTCCATGTCCTGCTCGCCATTGTGTTGGAAAAAATAATCCAGGTCAGCACGCACAAAGGCTTCTTTTCGCTCATCTACACGTATGTTGAAGAGGTATTTCAATATCCACTCAGATATGTAAATAAAGAAATTTACAAGCGGGGTCAATAAAGAATAGAAAAACTGAACGATCCGCGCTACAAAGCCTGTGAGCAGTACTTCATTTTTTGATCTCCATATTGCGTAAGGAAGAAAGCTTCCCAGAAGAACAATGATAACCGTTGATACCAGCGTTTCTAACAGGAGTCTTAAAAGATTGACATAATTACTGGCAATATGTTCTTTGATAATAAGCATGTTCCACACGGGATCAAGCATTTCACCAATTAAAACCCCATATACAACGAGGGAAATGTTAAGACCAATGAGCGTGACGCCGATGAATTGAACGGGATGTTCAAAATAGGCCGAGATTATTTTTCCGCTCATTTTCCCTTGCTTCTTTCTAAGTTCAACAGAGAGCCTGTTAAGATTTACAAAGGCAATATTGATACCCACAAAAAAACCAGTGAGTAAAATTGATACAATGATCCAGATAAAGGTGTACAGGTTAATCATGCATTACGAATGTAATAAAAATTAAACTTTATCATGTTATATTATCGTATTTCGAGGAATTTTTCGATGATTCCGGCGGCTTCGTGACAAGCTTTTTCCAGTTTGTCATTCAGAATCACATGATTAAAATGATGCTTGAACGAAATTTCATAAGAAGCCTTGTTAACTCGTGCCTGCAGGCTTTCTTCCGTTTCCGTTCCACGGCTTTCTAGGCGACGCCTGAGCTCTGCCACTCCGGGTGGTTCTATGAAAAGAGAAAGTGAAGTTTGCGGGTATTGTTGCTGCACGTGAATGGCGCCTTTTACGTCTATGTCCAACATCGGGATTTGGTCATTTGCCCAGATGCGCTCGAGTTCACTTTTAAGTGTGCCATAGTATTTTCCCTCATACACCATTTCCCATTCTACAAATTCATTCTGGCGGATTTTATGTTGAAAGTCTTCCAACTGTAAAAAATAGTAATCAACACCATTTTTTTCCAGTCCGCGTGCACTACGCGTGGCAGCCGATATTGAAAATGCCAGCTGTGGATATTTATGAAGCAAATAATGCGTGATAGAAGTTTTTCCCGCACCAGACGGCGCTGTAATAATGATGATCTTATTTCTGTATAATCCTGCCATTGTGCAAAGTAATAGGGAAATGGGGAAAATTGGAAATCGGGTTGTGAGTTTTGCCTGCCCGACTTGTTATTAAGGCAGGAGTAGTGAGTTATGAGTTTTGGGTAATATATGCGGAGTTGCTACAAGTTGACAACGATTGCAAGTTCCGAACTCACCACTTATAACTCAGAACTCATAACTTAGAACTCAAAACGCACATCTTGCCAACCGTATCATACCTATCATCACAAATCAATTATACCACCAGTGGCAGCGGCAAAAAGATATTGATCTGCCTGCATGGGTACGATGAGAATGCTGATACGTTTGACCTTTTTTGCCAAACTCTCGTTAATGAATACACGGCCATTTGCATTGACATGCCATTTCATGGAAAAACGAGCTGGAAAGAATCTGCCACCGCAGGTATTGGAGGAAATGATTGGGAAGAAATAATTGCCCGCATTCTGCGACAGGAAAATATATCCGCCGCGCAGTTTACATTACTTGGTTATAGCATGGGCGGAAGAATTGCGCTGTCATTGTTTGAACACATGCCGCAAAAAATTGAGAAACTTATTTTACTTGCTTCAGATGGCTTCACCAATAACTTTTGGTATTGGCTTGCTACGCAAACATATTTAGGAAACAGGTTGTTTCGCTTTACGGTGCACCATCCCGCGTGGATATTGCAGTTGGCCAAGTTTCTGTACACCTTCAGGTTCATCAATCTTAGTGTATTGAAATTGGCCAGGCATTACCTGGAAGATAAAGAGCTGGCAGAGCAATTATATGCCCGTTGGACCTGTTTCAGAAAGTCACGACCAGATTTCAATAAGATCATTCAATATGCCACCAAAAATCAAACACCTGTAAGGCTTGTATTCGGCAAATTTGATCATCTTATTTTGGAAAGGCACGCTACTACTTTTTGTCAGTCGATGGGCAGCCTTTGCAAGCTGACCGTGATAAACTCCGGGCATCATTTGCTGCGTGAGCAGTATATGGAGGCTTTGACAGCGCAGCTGTACAATTAAGAATTAGGAATTAGGAATTAAGAATGCTTTGTGTGATGCTCACCGACGAAATGCAAAGATTAAAACTGTCAGCATTGGTATTAAAACAAAATAAGCAATGCAACGCCCGAAGAATTCTTAATTCTTAATTCCTAATTCTTAATTCCCAATTGCTCTTACATTTGTTCCATGATATTGTTTCTCGCAAGTCTGGCTCTGCTGATACTCTATGCTTTTCTCATTGCCTTTTATGATAAGGGCTGGAGAACGCTGCCTTCTTTTAGTGAGGCAGATGTAGAAAGCTTCGTCCCATCGACAAAAATATCAGTGATCATACCGGCAAGAAATGAAGAGCAAAATATCGGCTTGTGCCTTCAATCTATTGTTGCCCAAAATTATCCTACGCAACTTTTTGAAGTGATTGTGATAAATGATCATTCAACAGATGACACTGAAAATATTATTCGACGTTTTTCCTATCAAAATGTAAGGCTCATTAATCTTGCGGACCACGTAGAAGCTGGTTTAAATTCCTATAAAAAAAAGGCGATTGAAGTTGCCATTTCCCAGTCTTCCGGTGATCTGATCGTTACGACAGATGCCGATTGTTTTGCCGATATAAACTGGTTGCGAAGCATTGCAGCATACCAATCAAAAACACAAGCGGTATTGATTGCAGCGCCAGTTAAGATCGTATTAAAAACCGGCTTGCTTTCTTTTTTTCAATCGCTGGACTTTTTAATTCTGCAGGGAATTACCGGAGCATCGGTGCATCGCAGGTTCCACTCTATGTGCAATGGCGCCAACCTCGCTTATTTAAAGCGTGTTTTTTACGAAGTCAATGGCTTTAAAAATGTAGATAATATTGCAAGCGGTGATGACATGCTCCTGATGCATAAGATCGTAATGGCTTATCCTGACAAATTCTTTTTCTTAAAATCACAGGAAGCAATTGTCTCTACACAGCCCGCCACATCATGGAAGGAATTTTTTAATCAACGTATAAGATGGGCAAGCAAGGCCGATAAATATGATGATAAACGCATTACGAAAGTGTTGTTTCTCGTGTACTTTCTTAACTTGTTTTTATTGCTTACGCTGTTGTACGCGGTTTTCAATATTGCGTTTTTATCCTATTTTATATTACTGATCCTCACTAAAACAATTATCGAGTATGCATTTGTGGGCCGTGTGGCAAATTTCTTTTCATTAAATAAATTGATGTATTATTTTCTTCCGCTGCAGCCCATACATATTGTGTACACCGTAATAGCAGGGTTTCTCGGCAAGTTTGGGAAATATGAATGGAAGGGACGCATGGTGAAATGATTGAATCATTGAGATCCGCACCTCTTTTATCAATAATTCAATAATTCAATTATTCATTTATTATTTTGCCTATCTTGAATGCATGTCCGCAAACGACTCTTTACAAAACATGGCATGGAAAAGACTGCGCAGAAACAAAGGCGCTGTTTTTGGACTGGCTATTATCGCGGCATCTTTATTCATTGCCCTTTTTGCCTATGTAATTGCGCCGGACAGCTCCCCTTACGGCAACCGGATGGTAGTTGAAATTGCCGGACAAAAGCCCGGCTTTACACAAAAATTTATTTTACTTAACAATCATCGATACATTGAAAAGAAAAATATTTTCGATCGTTTCTTCTTTGGCAAAGAAGATATTGCCGACTATGTTCCAATAGTTTCTTACACAGAACATGCAGATAGCATCGTGTACAAAAAATACATAGATGAAGGTGTATCGGAAGACATATCTGTCGCAAAAAACTTGCTGTCACAACCCATCGAATCAAATTTTGTGACGAGGAAATTCCTGCTTGGTACAGATAAATTCGGTCGCGATATCCTGAGCCGCCTGATCATTGGTATACGGGTAAGCCTCGGTGTTGGTTTGATCGCAGTGATCATCTCGCTGTCTATCGGCATCATTGCCGGGGCAGTTGCAGGTTACTATCGCGGGTGGATCGACGATATAGTGATGTGGTTTGTAAATGTACTTTGGAGCATCCCCACACTATTACTGGTATTTGCTATTACACTGCTTTTGGGAAAAGGGTTCTGGCAGGTATTTATAGCAGTGGGTTTAACGATGTGGATCAATGTGGCGCGCATGGTGCGCGGGCAGGTACTCAGTGTTCGCGAACTGGAATACGTGGAAGCGGGAAAAGCTTTGGGCTTCACAAACATGCGCATCATTTTCAAACACATTTTGCCAAATATCTGGGGGCCAATTTTAGTTGTTGCCGCGTCAAACTTTGCCTCTGCAATAGTTATCGAAGCGGGTTTAAGTTTTCTCGGCGTTGGTGTACAGCCTCCACAACCAAGCTGGGGATTGATGATCAAAGAAAACTACAACTTCATTATCACCCACAACCCAATGCTGGCACTGGCTCCGGGCTTTGCCATTATGCTGCTGGTACTAGCATTTAATTTATTAGGAAACGGATTGAGAGATGCGTTGAACGTGAAGTGAGATTGGAACGCAGATTTTCATGATTGTCATGATTAATGATGATTTGAAATTTTTCTTGCGCCAGCTTACGACGAAGTAGCTATCGCACCGTAATATCAAACTCTTCAAATCAAAAATCATAAGAGATCTTGACAATCATGAAAATCTGCGTTCCATTCTCTCAAATACAAAATGGCCGACATAACTGTCGGCCATTTTACTTTTTCGCAATGCAATCGTGTTAATATAGCATGCAGAAAAATGTTGTAGGTTTTTAACTATTTAGTTTTATACACCTGTACATTTCTGCCAAAGCTTTCATCAAGAGAGATGAACGTTTCTGTTCTTTCTATGCCTTTTATTTTTTGAAGATCGTCGTGAAGAATTTGTCGAAGCTCTGTAATGTCTTTACATACTACTTCGCCAAACATAGAGTAATTACCGGTTGTGTAATTCAGACGAACGATCTGGGGAATCTTACGAAGTTCTTCTGCAACGATGTCGTACAGAGAACTCTTTTCAAGATACACACCAATGAATGCGATGACATCGTAACCTAACTGTTTCAAATCCACATTCAATTTTGTACCTTTAACTACACCGGCTTCCTGTAATTTTTTGATGCGCACGTGTATTGTACCTGCGGACACAAAAAACTTTTTTCCTAAGTCTGCGTACGAAATTTCCGCGTTTTCCATCATCTCCTGGATTATCTGATAATCCAGTTTATCAAGATTTAATTTAGTTGCCATTTTCTACATGTTTATTAGATAATATCAAATTATTACAAATATAATTACATTTTCTCTAAAGTTTCAAATTTTTTATTAAATATTATACATCAAATCGAGGTTTTTATTTAATATTGCATCAGAAAGTTCTTTAACACACTGTGGGATGATGAAATTTTCGGCAGACATGCCCTCTTGTCTCGGGGGTGAGGAAAACAAGACAAATCAACGCTTTCAGCTAGACTAATTGCCTCGTGGAGGTTCGAGTCCTTCTCCTACAGCTCATTAAAATATCAAAGAAACTATTCCAATATTTGAATTTTATTTAAAAATTGCAAATCTATTGTATTCTTTGGTAAATATTGTGGGGTGATGAAATTTTTGGCAGACATACCCTCTTGTCTCGGGGGTGGGGAAGCACGGATAAACATAGCATAGAGCCGACGATACCACGCGTATGGCCGACCGGGGTTGACCACTAAAACTTTGTGCTACAGCTAACGTCCCCGTGGAGGTTCGAGTCCTCCCCCTACAGCTGCTTTTTCTCATGTTTAATTTAGGACCGCTTTGTGTCTACAAAGTAGTAGCCCTTCCCAAACGGAAGGGTTTTTTTTATTCAGGAATTAGGAGTTAGAAATTAGGAATTAGATGCGGGCTAATTTCCTGTTGAACTTGTACGCCCAACTAATTCCTAACTCCTAATTCCTAATTCCTGAGCTACCCTCCGATCAGCGACATACTTTCCGGCACTTTCGCCTTTGTCGAAGCCGCTGCAGTAAAACCATCCATGGGTTTGTTATAAACGGCATTTTGAATTTCTTCTATCAACGTTGTATCGCTGGCACCATTGCGCATCAAGTTCCTGACATTCAAAACTTCGTTGCCATACAGGCAAGTTCTTACACCTCCTGTTGCAGTAATTCTTAATCTGTTGCACGAGCCGCATAAGGTGCGCGAAAAGGCAGGAATAACGGCTATGCTGCCCATATGGCCTTCCGGTTTATAGTGAACCGCTATTGCGTTAGCAGGATCTTGTTCTTTCTGTAGATTGTATTTTGTTTCAATGTGGGAGAGAATCCTTGTGTAGTTCCATTCAATGCCAGAATACGCATGGCCCTGGCCGTTGAATGGCATTTCTTCGATGAATCGTACGCTTAGTGGCAACGCCTTTGTAAGCTCAACAAAATCCAGTATTTCATTCACGTTATCGCGCATTACAACCATGTTCAGCTTTACGTTGAAATCATTGGCCAGTAATGCGTGAAACGAATTGAGCACTTTCAAAAAGTCGTCCCGGTGTGTAAGTTGCAGGAACTTATCGCGTTTAAGTGTATCCAGACTAAGATTTACATTCTTGATACCAGCAGCCACAAGGTCGGCAATATGAGAAAAAGTGAGGACGCCATTTGTGGTAATTGATAACTGCTTTATATTTTCAATACTTCCCAGGCTTTTTAACAAGGAAGAAATGTCTTTTCGTACAAAAGGTTCACCACCTGTTACGCGAACTTTATTAACGCCATTCTCACTTAATAGCGAGACCAGGCGTATTATCTCCTCGTAGCCTAATAACTGCTCACGCTCCATGAAATGCTGGTTTTCTGGCATGCAATAATTGCAACGCAGATTACAACGGTCGGTAACGGCAATTCTTAAATAATTAATATTTCTTCCAAATTTGTCGGTCAGCATATCAAAACTTTCAGCAGTTATTGGGCAAATTCGACTCGCCCCTACGGAGGGCTAAATATACGAAGATGGTGCGACAAGCCTTTCTGAAAAGACTTTGCAGCTATTTTCGGGAACGTTCCCGAATTTTGGAATGTTTGACTATTTTTGCCTTTAAAGTATTGTAGACTAATAAATCATCACAATGAGAAAACTGTTGTTCGTAGTAATATGGATGGTCAGCTTTGTTACGTTTATCGAAGCTCAATCCATTAAATCTCCAAACGGGAATTTGCAATTGGATTTTGCCTTAAAAAATGGTGTACCCGTTTATTCACTTTTATACAAAAGCAAGCCTGCCCTAAGGGAAAGTAAGCTTGGTTTGCAATTAAAAGAAGACAAGAAAATTACTTTTGAAAATGCGGGTGAAGGCAAACAAAATGCCAATACGAACGATTTAACCGGTGGCTTCGCAATTACCAAAACGGAGACAAAGCAATTTGATGAAACCTGGCAACCGGTTTGGGGCGAGGTAAAAAACATTCGCAATAATTACAATGAGCTCGCAGTCACTTTAACACAAGCTGCCACTGAAAGATATATCGTTGTCAGATTCAGGTTGTTCAATGACGGTCTTGGTTTCCGCTACGAATTTCCTTTGCAAAAAAATCTGAACTATTTTGTTATCAGGGAAGAAAAAACACAGTTCGCTCTAAGCGGCGATGCTAAAGCGTTCTGGCTTCCCGGCGATTTTGATTCACAGGAATATAGCACTGTAACTTCTAACCTTTCCGAAGTGCGCAGCAAAATGAAAGAAGCCGTTACAGGCAATGCTTCGCAAACAACATTCTCCCCTACCGGAGTGCAAACGCCTTTAATGCTTAAAAGCCACGATGGCCTGTACATCAATATTCACGAAGCGGCACTGATAGATTATTCTGCAATGAACCTTAATCTGGATGATAAAAATTTTGTTCTCGAATCGTTCCTTACTCCCGACGCAAGAGGAGATAAAGGTTACATGCAAACACCTTGTCAGTCCCCATGGCGCACAATTGTTGTGAGCGATAAGGCTGGCGACATTCTTGAATCGAAGCTCATTTTAAATCTAAATGACCCAACAAAATATGCGAGTACAGATTGGATCAAACCAGTAAAATATGTTGGCGTTTGGTGGGAAATGATCACAGGCAAAAGCACATGGTCATACACAGATCTGGAAAGTGTAAAACTAGGTGTGACGGACTTCGCAAACGCAAAACCAAATGGCAAACATGGTGCTAACACTCAACACGTAAAAGAGTACATTGATTTTGCAGCAACGCACGGTTTCGATGCCGTGTTAGTGGAAGGCTGGAATGTTGGCTGGGAAGACTGGTTCGGCAAAACGAAAGATTTTGTTTTTGATTTCGTAACTCCCTATCCGGATTTTGATGTGCAGGAGCTTCATCGCTATGCTGCGAGCAAAGGCATAAAAATTATTATGCACCATGAAACGTCAAGCTCCGTAAGGAACTATGAGCGCTTTATGGACACTGCTTATAAATTCATGGTGGCAAACGGCTACAATGCTGTAAAAAGCGGCTATGTAGGCGACATCATTCCGCGCGGCGAGCATCACTATGGCCAGTGGATCAACAATCATTATTTGTATGCCATCACACAAGCGGCAAAATATAAGATCATGGTGAATGCGCATGAAGCAGTTCACCCAACAGGCCTGTGCAGAACTTATCCAAACCTTATTGGAAACGAATCTGCACGTGGCACCGAGTATGAATCTTTCGGCGGAAACAATCCAGATCACACCACCATTCTTCCGTTTACAAGATTGATGGGCGGCCCAATGGATTACACGCCGGGCATTTTTGAAATGGATCTTAGCAAACTAAGCGCCTCCAATCATTCGCATGTAAACAGCACACTTGCACGTCAGCTGGCATTGTATGTTACGATGTACAGTCCATTGCAAATGGCTGCTGACCTTCCCGAAAACTATGACAGATTTTTAGACGCTTTCCAATTCATTAAAGATGTTGCAGTTGACTGGGATGACTCTAAAGTTTTGGAAGCGGAACCGGGCGACTACATCACTTTTGCACGAAAAGCAAAAGGCAGCAACAATTGGTTCATTGGAAGCACTTGTGATGAAAATGGCCGGACATCAAACATTTCTTTCAACTACCTCGATGCAGGCAAAAAATACATTGCCACCATTTATGCAGACGCAAAAAATGCCCATTATAAGACGAATCCGCAGGCTTATACGATTCGCAAAGTAATTGTAACAAACAAATCAAAACTAAGCCAATATTGTGCCCCTGGTGGCGGTTACGCGATAAGTGTGATTGAAAGTACAGATGCCCAGCAACTCAAAGGCTTGAAGAATCTTTAATATTGGTCAATATCCGTTTTTGAAAAAACCCCGCAAACAGAAATACAGTTTGCGGGGTTTTTCGTGATGTAAAAAATAACCTTACCTTCAATAAGCACTTTTTATCCCTTAACCTGTAGTTTATGAAACTCTTTCTGACGCTTTGCAAAATTTTGATTTTTATTGCCATCACAACAGTAAGTTGTGAATATCTCATCAATCGTGCATCTTCCACAATGCTCACAATTCTTTGCATTATCATAGTAGGCGTAAGCTTCTACTTTCTCATTTATAAAACCCTTAAACAGTACATTTCATGAGTATTTTCTTATTTGTGTTATCGCTCATTTTTGCAGCCCTATATGTTTTGAACAAACGAAATGCACAACCTAATTTTTCCCGCGGAGTACTTGCAAAAGGTGCAGCAATAATTGTTGTGGGCCTCATCATATCGTTGATCCAACCTTTTAAAATAGAAAGAGTAGACGCTGGTCACGTGGGCATCAAAGTAAATCTTACCGGCGACGACAGAGGCGTGAGCAAATTTGAATATAAAACAGGGTGGGTTATCTACAATACCTGGGTTAGTAAACTGTATGAATTTCCTACCTATCAACAGCACATTGAATATCCTGAACAACAGGTCATTACCAAAGGAGGTTTTTCAGCTGTTATTAAACCATCTTTCAACTATTCACTAAAACCGGGTGATGTAGGTGATATGTTCCAGAATCTTCGTCTCGATATAAAATCAATCGAACAACAATGGTTGCAAACAGCTATCGTGGGAACAGTAAATGATGTTGCGAACAAGTGGGCAGTTGATGACATCTTCAATCAAAGAGAAAAATTCGAATCTGACATTGTAGCGGAAGCAAATAAACGCGTGGCAAAGTGGTTTATCATTTCACAGCTGAGAACCAATATTGTTCCTCCACAGGCATTGCAACAGTCTATTGAAGCGAAAACCAAAGCGATACAGGAAGTACAGGTGGCCGAAAACCAACGCCTTGTTGCTATTGCAGAGGGCGAAAGAAAAATAGCTGCAGCAAGAGCAGACAGCGCCGCGCAGGTAATTGCCGCTTCCGGTGAAGCCGAAGCAATAAAAAGGAAACAGGTTTCCCTTAATGCTACCTATATTGAATATATGAAGGTGGAAAAATGGGATGGCAAATTGCCAAGCATTCAGGCTGGCCCGAGCAATGGTTTTATTATTTCGCCTAAATAAAGGTTTATAAAGTCAAGGCCGTTTAGTTAAGGTGTTTGAAGATTTAAAAGAATGTTGCTTATCATCCCTCGTTCCTCGGGATGATAAGCAGTCTTTCTTTCCTGGTCGTGAGACTGCATATAACGAAAACAAAACTTCCTTCGATTGTATTGTGTTCCCACTGCATTGGCTTTTTTATTGCGCCCAAAAGCCATTACATCCAACCGAATCATTCAACCACAAAATCCTTCTCAGTCAAATTCAGCTAACTTTTCCTAATTTTGCGCCCTTATGGGCCAGAAAAAGTTGATGCGGTTCGAAGCAATAAAATCCTTCCCTAATGTATTACAATACCCCGAGGGAATGCAAGGTAAATGGAGTGATTTCTTCAAAAACGATAATCCCTTAACACTGGAATTGGCCTGTGGCAAGGGAGAGTACGTTGTTGGACTTTCCGCTTTATATCCAAATCATAATTTAATAGGAGTTGATCTGAAAGGCAACAGAATTTACATCGGTGCAAAAAAATGCATTGAGCAGGGATATACGAATGCAGCCTTTCTACGCACTCACATCGACAAGATAAACAACTACTTCGCTCCAGGCGAAGTAAGTGAAATATGGATCACTTTCCCCGATCCGCAACTGCGCATCTCAAGGGCCAAGAAGAGGCTAACGCACCCAAATTTTTTAAGACTTTATCAACAAGTGTTAAAACCGGGTGGTATCATACACTTAAAAACCGATTCTCCCGTTCTATATAGGTTCACTTTGCTGGTTATTGAGATGTATGGTCTTACATTGCTGGAAAAAGATGATGATGTGTACGCTAAGGAAAATGTAAAAGAGGAGCTGCAGATAAAAACGCACTACGAAAAATTAGATATTGCACAAAGCAACCGTATTCATTATATTCGATTTCAATTGCCATTACAACCTCTATCCAACATTGACAAACAATTACTTGAACGTGTAAGAGCAAATGAAGAAGAAGCTAATTGAAGGTCTTGATTTTTATTACAATGATCAAGGCTTTATAGTACTAACCGAAAAATACCATCTGGAACGAGGACATTGCTGTGGCAACGGTTGCAGGCACTGCCCGTATGATTATGAAAATGTGCCTGAACCAAAACGTCAGGAACTTTTAGAACAACGTAATCATGAGCGCCAGCAACAAGAAACCATCGCCGTTAACTAAATTATCAACTGTTCAGCCTTCGGGAAAAAGGGATGATAATTTTTTTCAACAGGTCTTTGATGTGGTAAGGCAAATACCCAAGGGCCGCGTTACATCATACGGAGCCATTGCCGCCAGCCTTGGCGCCAAATCATCATCACGTTTGGTAGGTTATGCCATGAACGGGGCGGGCAGCATAAAGCCCAAAGTACCGGCACATCGTGTGGTTAACAGAAACGGTGATCTCACTGGCATGCATCACTTCTCTCCCCCTGAACGCATGCAACAACTACTGGAAAAAGAAGGTGTGAAGGTTGAAAACAATAGAGTGGTTGATTTCAAGAAGAAATTCTGGGATCCCAGTGAGCTGTGATAGAAAAGGAACGCAGATTCTCGAGATCGTCATGATATGTTATGATTTTTTTCTTTGATAGCAGTGAATGCATCACAAATCAAGAATGTATAACAGAAAGCATTTTCAACTTTCAATTCTCAACTTCCTACGCTTCCATCTAACAACGCCACATCATTTGCATCAAGCTTGAGCAAAAGTGCCACCTTGCTTTTGAAAGGATTTTGTGCACCGAAAGCAAATAGCAGGAAAGCATACAACATCATGAATGCAAAGTTGCCGGTGATCACATAACAAATACCACACAACAAAGTCGGCGCCAGAAGAAATGACCAAAACACAACAGATGCTGCTCTATAGCCAGTCATTTTTTCCTGGGCAGAAAGATCACTGCCTCTTAACTCCAATACTTTCTTCTTGTATAAACGAAATCCGATAAAGCAATCTCCAATCGCAAACAATACAGCGATCAACTGCATAGTGCGGTCCAGTTGAACATCCTGATTGATTGTTTTCTTTGCAATTAAAACAATTGAGAGAACTACAACTGCGAAGCCTATCTCAGCAAGCAGCAAGCCTGTGAAAGTTTTCTGTAGAGATTTGAACTGATTTTGCATACACCAAAGTCAAAATTCAAAAGTCAAAATTCAAAAAACTGAAAGTCCAATTTTTGACTTTTGACTTTTAGTTTTTTAATTATAGTAAGGACTAATCAACAAGTACACAATCACACCGGTCACAGACACATAAAGCCAAATGGGCCATGTGATCCTGGCAATTTTTTTATGTGCGGGCCATTCAGCAACCAATGCACGATAAGCCGTATAGAGAATGAATGGAAGAATAACGGCAGCCAGGAAGATGTGTGTGATCAAAATAATAAAATAGAAATATCTGATACCACCGACACCGCCAAATTTAGTATCACCGCTTAGCAAATGGTGAGCGATATATGAGACAAGAAATATCGTTGACAAAATAATTGCCGCAAACATTATTCCCTTGTGCCTTTCGTATCTACCGCTTTTCGCTGCCACTAAGCCCAATATCAACAGCACAGAAACAATCGAATTGATCACCGCATTTATCGCTGCGAAAATGTGCACATTAAACCCAAGATTTACTTCAAGTTTTATTCTTGATAAAATCACTACTGCTGCAAATACTACGAACGACAAAATACCAATAAGCCATTTTGCTGTTCCGTCATTTTTTTTAATCAGAGGTTGTAACATAGAATTAATTGAGAATGGAGAATTGAAAGTTGAAATTGGTTTGTGTGTCGCCCATTGCGTTTTGCATTGAGCGTTAGGCGTTTCGCATTACATTATTTCCTAAACAAGTTGCGTTTCTTAGTCTTGTCTTTTTCCAGCATCAGGAACACGATGCCTTCAGCAAGTTTTTCCATGGAAGCACTGTCGAGGCCATCGTAATAGCCACGAACCACGCGATCTTTATCGAGCAATACCATTTTTTGGGAATGTATGAAGTTCGAATCTACGCCTTCTCCGTCCTGCAAGCCAAGCTTCAGTTCATTTAAGGCAAAATCGTAGATCGTTTTCTTGTTGCCTGTAAGCATCCACCACACATCGTGGTTAACGCCAAAACGGTCAGCATATCTCTTTAATTGTTCAGCGGAATCTCTCTGTGGATCAACTGTGAAGGAAACAAACTGCACAAAAGTTGTGTCGATCATTTTTGTATCATCCTTCAACTTTAATGAACTCTGTAGTTTCTTCATGTTCTTGGTCAGCGTAGGACAAATGCTTGGGCAGTGTGTAAAGAAAAAATCTGCTACGATCACCTTGCCCTTTAAATCACTTAATGATACAGAGTCACCCAACTGATTTACCAACTTAACGTCAGCAGCCTTGTGCCAGATAGTATCAGTAATTTCTTTTCCACCTTCCACTTTGCTGATCACACTATCCGCGTAATAACGCGGCGGCATAGGGACAGCGTTTTCACTGAAATGATCCACTATGAAGTAACAAACTACGGGTAATAATATTGCAAGGCACAGGCCAAGTAAAGCGCTTTTATTCAAAACAAAAATTTTCAATTAAATAATCGGTAAGCCGGAGGTATTCTGAAAACCGGCACAAAGGTAAGTATTTGAATAACTGAATAATTGAATAATTGACTGGTGGGGGCCATTTTGCAATCCTTTAGCAATATTCTGCTGTTAATCTCTGCGCATAAAAAAACCACCGCTAAAAGGCGATGGTTTTGTTTATAAAGACTTTCAAATAATTATTCGATAGTTCCTTCTTTCTGAGCACCGTGCTCATGTTCAACCGGAGCTTTCTTGTCATTCTGCTCAATGTGATAAGGATCGTACTTATTACGCAGGTTTTTGTAAGAGTTGCCATCTGCAAGGAATGCGATGATAAACCAAACAAACAGGAATAAAGGTACTACGATGGTCATGATAAGGTTTCTTATTTCATGCTTAAGGTGCATAAAGTAAGCAACGATATAAAAAGCTTTCCACAGCATCAAGGCGCAAATAAGACCTTTAAGGACATGCTTGTAAACGCCATCTGGCAAAGCAGCTTTATACATATAAAAGCCAATTGCAAGTTCTACCAATGTAATAACAGTAAGGTAGAGTGTAATACGAATAACTTCTTTAGTGCCGCCACCAGCGTGTCCGTGCTCCTCGGGATGATATACTGCGGTAGTTGAATGTTGTTCCATTAAAATAAGTTTATGTTGACTTTTATATGATTAGATTAAGTAAAAACAAGTGAATACAAATACCCAAACAAGGTCTACGAAGTGCCAGTACAAACCAGCTTTTTCAATCATAAGATAGTGACCACGCTGGTCGAATTTTCCTTGCAATGTCATGATCAGCATGATGATGTTGATGATCACACCAGAGAATACGTGGAAACCGTGGAAACCTGTGATTGTAAAGAAGAAGTTTGAGAAGTTTGTTGTAGCAACAGAACCATTGTGGTTAGGGAAAGGATTGTGTCCCCACCATGCGCCTTCACCATACAAGTGTGTCCACTCCCAAGCCTGGCAGCTTAAGAAAGCAAGACCACCAAGAATAGTGAAAACCAGATATTTCGCCACTCTTTTTCTATCCATATCCTGGCCAGCTTGTACAGCCAATACCATTGTTACAGAGCTGATGATCAAAATGAAAGTCATCAAACTCACAAACAATAACGGATACCCTGCACCTAAACCAGGAAAGGAATTGAAGACGTGGTTAGGATCAGGCCAACTGTTGGTTGCAAAACGAATGGTACCGTAAGAAATAAGGAAAGCTCCGAATGTGAAAGCATCACTCATTAAAAAATACCACATCATGATTTTTCCATACTCCACGTTGAATGGACTTTTACCACCATTCCACCATTTTTGTACTGCTGGTACTGCTTGTGCCATGTTAGTTTTAAAATTATAAGCGCATCAAACTTTTGTTAGTAAATGATCGCTTAGTTAACAATTGAATTTTTCTTAATTAATATCTCAACTCTGTCCCATTCTGTTGCGGCCATTTCACAAGACAGATCTAATTCCTAATTTCTAATTCCTGATGTTTATGCCATTGTCAAAAAGAACACAAAAAGATAGATCCATAAAACATCTACAAAGTGCCAGTAAGTGCTCATCACTTCAACCGGAATAGCATCATAGTTCTTTTTCTTCGCACTAAATGCTTTCAGGAACATGATCAGCAAAGCTACCACACCACCCAGCACGTGTAAAATATGCAATCCTGCAATGATATACAAAAACTGTCCTTCTCCAGAACCTTCGAAGGTTGTTCCACTCTTCCACAATTTTGAGAATCCAACAAACTGAAGAACTATAAACAGCACACCTAATAGAGCTGTGTAAGTCAATAGCCTTCTATATTTTGCCATGTCTCTCTGCTTGAAGTCGCGAAGAGCCATTTGCATTGTCAAACTACTCGCGAGCATAACGACTGTTGAATACCAAAACGCTCTGGGAAATTCAATTGTTATCCAACTTGCTGCACTTCTTTTTACAATGTAGGCACTCGTAAGGCCAGCAAACATCATGATAACACTTGCCAAGCCTACCCATAAAGTAAATTTATGAGGATGTATCCTTTTTTTCTGCTCACTCACTTGTTCATTCATCGCTATATTCATTGTAATATTTTTTTCAAGTTTTTGATCCTGAGTTTTGAGTCGAGAGCTTTTTAAAACTCATTACTCAATACTCATAACTTTTCTTACATCTTGTCTGCCAGCAATGCAAACATCACTATCGGCAAATAAATGTAGCTGCTAAACATCACTCTTCGTGCAGCTTTTACTTCCATTTCGTTATATAATCTAATACTTTGAACCACCATAAATATGTTGGCTACCAGTACAATCAACATGCTAACAAAACCGCTTACATGTGTGAAATAGGGCAATACTCCTACCGGAATTAAAAGCAAAGAATAAATAATTGCCTGTATTGCCGAATATTTTGTGGGGCCTTCTACAGACGGCAGCAGTTTAAACCCTGCATTGCTATAGTCTTTATGTGCTATCCAGGCAATCGCCCAAAAGTGGGGGAACTGCCAGAAAAACTGAATGCTGAAAAGCGCCCAGCCGCCCAAGCCTATACTGTCATTACCTGCTGTCCAACCTATCAAACAAGGCAACGCACCCGGAACTGCACCAACCAAAACAGAGATCGCATTTACTTTTTTTAAAGGCGTATAAATAAACGCATATAAAAACAGGCTAAATGCCGCGAGTCCTGCCGACAACCAGTTGAAGAAAAAACCCAAAATGAAACAACCTGCTACTCCCGTTACTATTGCAAATATCCAACCTTCTGTTTCAGACATTCTGCCCGAAGCAATTGGTCTGCTTGCAGTGCGTTTCATTTTTGCATCAGTATCTTTTTCTACTACCTGGTTAATGGTATTGGCGCTACCGGTAACTAAAAAACCGCCGATAAAAAATAACGCGATCATCCACCAGTTGTATTCAACTATTTTGGGTGCAAGCAGATAGCTTATCACCGCGGAAAACACAACCATCGTGGTCAATGCAAATTTTACCAGGGCCTTGTAGTCCTGTAGTTTTTGACCTAATGTAAAAGAACTTGCTTTTTTCGATGTGGTTTCCTGCGACATTACTTTCTACTTTTTTTATTCAAAAAATTTGATCCGGTTCTTGGTTATCAGAACCAGAAATAAATCTTTCTACACTTCATCTCCAGTTGGTAAGGTCATTCGGAAAAACACCGTATCAGATACCTTATTTTGATCTTTATAAAAAATACCCCGATGTAAATCGGGGCATTCATATCGATTGAATTTGTAAAAATTCTAGTTTTATACCCCTTACTCAGTTAATCCTAGTGATGTTCACTTTCATTCGCGCTTATCGGCTCAGTCTGAGAAATGAATTCTCTTCCGTCTTTACCGTAATCATAAGCCCAGCGGTGAACTTCAGGAATTTCACCAACCCAGTTACCGTGACCCGGATGAATTGGAGTTGTCCATTCCAAAGTGTTTGAACCCCAAGGGTTTTCTGTTTTTACTCTTCTTCCTTTGAAAATTGAATAGAAGAAGTTGAATACAAACAACAATTGTACAGCAAATACGATCATTGATACGATTGAAATGAAATGGTTCAAACCACCGAACTGGTTGAAAGATGCCCAGCCACTGTAATCCAGGTAACGACGAGGCATACCCGCCAAACCTTCATAGTGCATTGGCCAGAAGATCAAATACGCACCAACGATTGTAATCCAGAAGTGGATATAACCCATCGTGTTATTCAAATAGCGACCATACATTTTAGGGAACCAGTGGTAAACACCGCAGAACATACCGAAGAATGACGCAACACCCATTACAATGTGGAAGTGAGCAATTACAAAATATGTATCGTGTAAGTGAATATCCAAAGATGAGTTACCTAACCAGATACCAGTCAGACCACCAGAAATGAACAAGCTCACAAAACCAATTGCAAACAACATCGCAGGTGTAAATCTTATATTACCTCTCCAAAGAGTAGTTAACCAGTTAAATACTTTGATAGCCGAAGGTACCGCGATCAACAATGTAAGCAATACGAAGAATGAACCTAAGAATGGATTCAAACCGGTTACGAACATGTGGTGGGCCCAAACAAGGAACGCAAGGATAGTGATCGCGAAGATAGATCCCACCATCGCCATGTAACCAAAGATTGGTTTACGTGCGTTGGTACTCATTACTTCTGATACCATACCCATTGCTGGCAACAGGATGATGTACACCTCAGGGTGACCAAGGAACCAGAACAAGTGTTGATATAGAATTGCACTACCGCCTTCGTTAGGCAATGCTTTTTGTGTAGATGCCAAGAAGATGTCTGACAGGTAGAAGCTTGTACCCGCATGACGGTCAAACAACAACAGGATGAAACCAGACAACAATACAGGGAAAGACAACACACCCAATACAGCGGTGAAGAACAATGCCCAAATTGTCAATGGCAGTCTTGTCATGCTCATGCCTTTTGTACGCATGTTCAATATTGTAGAGATGTAGTTCAAACCACCCAATAATGAAGACACAACGAACAAAGCCATACTGATCAGCCAAAGGTCCATACCTGTTTTAGAACCCAGTGATGCGTCGCCCAAAGCACTCAAAGGAGGGTAAGACGTCCAACCACCACTCGCAGGACCTGTTTGGATAAACAAAGATGAAACCATTACCACACTGGACATAAAGAAGAACCAGTATGACAACATATTCATAAAAGGAGACGCCATATCGCGTGCACCTATCTGAAGAGGAATAAGGAAGTTAGCAAATGTACCGCTCAAACCTGCTGTCAATACGAAGAATACCAATACGGTACCGTGCATTGTTACAAGAGCGTAATAAAACTCAGGCTGAATTTTACCACCCTTAGCCCAGTGACCAAGAATGTTTTCCAACCAAGGGAAAGTTGCATCAGGAAAACCTAATTGCAAACGGAAAAGAACAGACATCAAACCACCAAGAATCGCCCAGATAATCCCTGTAATAAGGAATTGTTTAGCAATCATCTTGTGATCCATGCTGAAAACATATTTGCTGATAAACGTCTCATGATGATGGTGTTCACCATGTCCGTCATGATGCGCTTCGTGTGTAGATACTTCAGATCCGTGCAAGATAGCTTCGTTACTCATTGTCAAAATTCTTTAAATAGATAACTATTATACTCTAATCCTGAATTACAGTTTATTTCTTTGCAGTCGCAGCTGAGTCAGCCGCTGGCTTTGCTGATTTTGTTGAATCCGCAGCTGGCGCCGGAGTGGCAGCTGAAGGACTTTTTTCAGGGAAAGCCTGCACATAATTCGGTTTTTGTTTAGCTCTCCAAAGTATGAAATCCGATTGTGATACAACCTTGATAATTCCTTTCATCGAATAGTGTCCTTTACCACACATTTGATCACAGGAAATTTCATATTCAAAGTTAGGATTATTCGTTTTTTCCTTCATTTCCTCTGTAGTGTACAAAGGTGTGAACCACATTGTAGTTGGTGTTCCGGGAACAGCATCCATTTTCATGCGGAAGTGAGACAAACCAACGTCGTGAACAACGTCTCTTGAATTGATCACCAATTTAACCGGTTGACCTTTTACGATGTATAATGCTTCTGTCGTCACGATATCATCGTGGGAAGCAGGATCGTCCCAAAGCAAGCCTAATTGGTTAGACTGCGCTTCGTTAATATTTTTATAGTATTTTTTACCAAATGTGTTGTCTTTACCTGGATAGCGATAAACCCATGCAAATTGTTTACCTGTAATTTCCACAACCAACGCATCTTTTGGTGCATCGCCAGTGATCTTAAACCAGTAGTACAAACCGAAACCTACAAGTATAGTAAGAGTGATGGCAGGAATAACTGTCCAAATCAACTCCAATTTGTTATTGTGCGGGAAATAGAATGCTTTACGATTCTCTTTATACTGATATTTAAATGCAAACCAGAAAAGTAATACTTGTGTAAGAACAAATACAATACCTGTAATTATCAGAGTGATATACAGCATTTGGTCAATCTTCTGACCATGATCAGAAGCTGCTTCGCCCAAAATCTTTGGTTTCAGCAATGCGTTACACCAGTAAACACCTACCAGGCCCAATATAAGAAATGCCAACAGCAGAAAGCCGTTTATGCGGTTATTTTGTTCAAAGGTTTTCTTTTCACCCTTTAATACAGCTACATATTCACTTGCCTTGGCTATTTGGAAAACAATTAGAAATCCTAATAACAAGACTGCTATTATAAAAAAGGCAGACATGCTCATGGTCTAATAAAATTTATACTAAGTTTCGAAATATTAAAATCAAAAATAACTCTATTTTATTCTTCAGATTAAGTGTGGTGGATAACACTTTCTTTGAAAAACGGGTCATTCTTAGCCAACAAAGGTGCCTGTGCTAAAGCTCTTCCTGTAGAGAACATAATCAAACCTACAAAACCGGCAGCAACACCAAAATCAAACAGGTTAAGATCAACGTGCTCTTTGAAAGGTCCAACAAATACCATTTGGTAGAAGTCAACCCAGTGACCAAAAATAATGATCACCGCAAGTATTGCAACGCTCGTATAGTTACGTTTTGCACTTCTTCTCATTAACAATAACAACGGAGTGAAGAAGTTTACGATCAGGTTCAGGAAGAAAATCGCCCTGTATGCACCCTGAACTCGAGGTTTGAAATAGATTGTTTCCTCAGGAATGTTAGCGTACCAGATCAACATATACTGTGAGAACCACAAATAACACCAGAAAATTGAGAACGCGAACATGAATTTACCAAGGTCATGCAGGTGCTCTTCGGTAACCACTTCAAGATATCCGCGGTTTTTAAGGAAAATCACAAACAATGCGATCAAAGACATACCAGACACAAATGAACTTGCAAATGTGTACCAGCTATACATAGTTGAATACCAATGTGCGTCGATACTCATCAACCACAACCATGGAGTTACTGAAGCCACTGTTAAGGCGAACCATACGATAAACAACGCAGACCAGATGGTGCTTTTGAAAACGTATTTTTTACCTTCTGCAACAGAAGCAAGAGGATTTTCGTCCAGGTAACGGCTCAATTGCCTCATTTTATGTCCAAGAGCTATCCACAAACCAATTGAAAGAAGTGTCCACACAATAAAGAAAGTTGGATTCAAGAAACCAGCCTTTCCTTTCAGAATAGTATCATGCTGAACATGCTCCTTATCCAACCAATGATAAATATGATGTTGGTCGCCCAACACTATACATAACAAAACGATAAGGGCGATGATGCCCAAAGGAATTACACATTTTGAAATAGCTTCCGGAACACGGCGGAAGGCCAACTGCCAACTACCCATTGCAAGAGTTGTAGCACATATAAAGAACATGCTGGCATTGGTAATCAAAAGAAAAAACACACTGTTATGTAACATAGTAGCCCAAAACCTTGCAGGCTCATGGGAACCGTACATAAAAAATCCAACTATTACAGAAACAATACCCACCGCCATCAGTGCGAATGAAATGTTTCTAAATCTGCCGGGAATCTCGAATTGCTCTTTAAATGACGACATTCTCAAAAATTTATGCTCAATGAATCAATTTAAACTCTTTAGTTATTTTTTTGCAGTTGAATCTGCTTTGGGCGCAGCAGCAGGTGCAGATGCAGCAGCCTCGCTACCACCTTTTGCTTCAGCTTGTTTATCTTTAATGTAGTGGATCACCATCCATCTTTGCTTTGGAGTAAGCTGAGATGCATAGGAACCCATCAGATTTTTACCGTATGTAATGGCGTGGAACATTGTTCCTTCGCTCATGCTTTCATATTTAGCATCACCCAAAAATGCTGCAGGTTTCGCTGGGAAAGGACCCTCACCACCTTTGTACAAAGGACCATTACCGTCCAATTTTGTACCATGACAAATACCGCAGTTGATCAAAAACAATCTTTCCGCTTCTACTTTGCCAGTTGAATCAAGCGCAGGCAACGGATTTACCATTACAGCTTCGCTTGCATACAAACCTGTAGTGTCAGCAGGTGTTTGATAGATCACGTCCTCATTTCTGCTTACAGTACCCTTCACATTTCTTGCATCGTAGTTGATGCCGTCATTGTTCAGGCCGCTGTGATCGGAATAAGTTTCCACTGCGCGGCTATATGCCATGTCCGGCATATAATTTCTGGATGGATTACGCTTTACGTCACTACAGCTTACAACAACTACAAGTGCAGCTAACAAGGTAAATATGACAGATAATTTTTTCATCTGTGTGCTATTATTGTTTTTTTTCAGACAGAACCAATTTTTATCTCAGTTCTATTTGATTTGATTCTTCTTACAATTATTATTCGAAAGCAGTTTTCTCTTTTCTAACCTGGAACGGCATTGTGTCCTTGTCATAACGACCAAGCCACCAGCCAGTTTCAGCATTCTGCACATTTATTTCTTTTGCACCAGCCTGGGCAAGAAAAGATTTTACTTCATCTTCATTTGTTTTCTCATTGCACTCAATCACCATTACAAACTGATCGTCTGTAGCACGTGGGTGGAAGTGGTGCTTCTTCAAAAACGGAGCTAACTGGCACAGGTAGCAGAAAGTAAGTACCATACCCACTGCAGAAAACAATACTGTTAACTCAAATGTGATAGGAATCCACGCCGGTAATGCGAAGTGAGGTTTACCACCGATGTTCAAAGGCCAGTCTTTGGTAAATACCCAGCTAATGCCACCTAAGGCTGTAGTGGTTCCTGTAATAGCATATATAAAACCGGCTGTATGAAGACTTGTATCACGCAGTCCCATTGCATGGTCCAAACCGTGCATTGGAAACGGAGTGTATATATCATGAAGCTTGTAACCCGCCTTGCGTACTTTTTTCACTGCAGGAAAAAGTACCGCTTCATCATCAAAACAACCTACTACAAATTTTTTTACAGACATCTTTTAAAATATTCTGATTTTGAAAATTTGAAAATTTGAAAATGAACACTTGAGTTTCGTTATCAAAACAACTCTCAACTCTCAACTTTCAACTCTCAATTATTTAGTGCGCATGTGCTTGTTCGTGAGCAAATTCTTCCGGTGCTTGCGTCTCAATTCCGCCAACTCCTTCTTTGTAGCTTTCTCCGCTTTTCTTCAAGATGTGCTTGATCTCAGCGATAGCAATTACAGGGAAGAATTTAGAGAACAGGAAGAAGCAAGTAAAGAACAATCCAAACGTACCCATATAGAAACCAACTTCCCAAATGGTAGGTCTGTAGTATGTACTCCAGCTACTTGGTAAATAGTCACGATATATAGAGGTAACGATGATCACAAAACGCTCGAACCACATACCTACGTTTACAATGATTGACATGAAGAAAGTAACAGTGATGTTTCTTCTCATTTTACGGAACCAGAAGATCTGCGGAGACAACACGTTACAACTCATCATCAGATAGTAGCTCCATGCTAATGGTGTCGTAATATCCCATCTGTTTCTGAATGCAGCGGCCTCGTAAGGGTTTTGGCCGTACCATGAAATGAACAACTCAGTTATATAAGCAATACCCACGATAGAACCGGTTAAAACGATAACCTTGTTCATTACCTCGATGTGCTCGAGTGTAATGTAATCTTCGAGGCTCAATACTTTACGTACGATCAACAACAGTGTTTGTACCATTGCGAATCCGGAGAAGATCGCACCCGCAACGAAGTATGGCGGGAAGATGGTAGTATGCCAACCTGGAATTACTGATGTAGCGAAGTCAAAAGATACGATAGTGTGTACTGACAATACCAGTGGGGTACTCAAACCAGCCAACACAAGAGACAAAGACTCATGACGTTGCCAGTGTTTTGTAGAACCTGTCCATCCGAAAGACAGAACACCGTACATTCTTTTTCTCCATTTTTCTTTTGCACGGTCACGTACAGTTGCAAGATCCGGAAGCAAACCGCAATACCAGAACAACAAAGAAACGGTGAAATATGTAGAGATCGCAAATACGTCCCAAAGAAGTGGAGAGTTAAAGTTTACCCACAATGGACCTCTTGTATTTGGATAAGGCAATACGAAGAACGCGTTCCAAACACGACCCATGTGGAAGATAGGGAACTGACCTGCGCACATTACGGCGAAGATCGTCATCGCTTCCGCAGCACGGTTCACACCTGTTCTCCATCCCTGGCGGAAAAGCAGCAAGATTGCGGAGATCAACGTACCGGCGTGACCGATACCAACCCACCACACGAAGTTGGTGATGTCCCAACCCCAACCAACTGTTTTATTAAGGTTCCACTGGCCGATACCGTACACAACATCACGATATACGGAGTAAGCACCAAAAGATAATAAGAAGAGTGAAATAGTAAACCCTATTTTCCAAAGCTTTGACGGCTTTGCTTCAATTGGGCGAACAATGTCTTCTGTTACCTGGTGATAAGTCTTATGACCTGTTACCAGCGGGTTTCTTGTTTGCGATTCGTATCTTAATAATCCCATATTCTAGGCTTTTAGCTATCAGCTGTTAACTTTTAGCTTATAAAGTTTTTGTGAATAATAACTCTTAAAAAATGCTTAGCACTATGTGCAGACACGTGCTTGGCACCATCTACCGACAAGGCAATGCCTTGTCTCTACTAGCTGTGCGCTGCTTCTTTCTTTTCTGCTTTGTGCTCTTCGTGTCCTTCTTCTTCCTCTTCTTTCACACCCAAAACAACATCTGTGTTACGAACTTTAGCCAGGTAGTTCACATTTGGCAATACGTGCAATTGCTCAAGCGTAAAGAACATACGGTTTTTGTTGTCTTGTCTTGTTTTTGAAATCTGACTTTCAGTGTTGTTAGCATTACCGAAAACGATCGCATCAGCCGCACATGCTTGTTGACAAGCTGTTTTAGCATCATTGTCTGTCAATGTGCGATTTTCTTTTTTCGCTTTCAGTTTACCTTCCTGCAAACGCTGAACGCAGAATGAACATTTTTCGATCACACCACGGCTACGAACAGTTACGTCTGGGTTCAATACCATGCGTGTAAGCTCGTCGTTCATCATCAACACAGACTCATCAAGATGACCGATGTTTCCAAGACCACCTGTATTTTTTTGGTTATCAGGGAAGCTGTCAGCTCCTGTATAATCAGCCCAGTTGAAGCGACGTACTTTATACGGACAGTTGTTAGCACAATATCTTGTACCGATACAACGGTTATAAGTCATTTGGTTCAAACCTTCACTGCTGTGGTTAGTTGCAGCTACCGGACATACGTTTTCGCAAGGTGCGTTGTCACAATGTTGACAAAGCATTGGTTGGAAAAGCGTTTGAATGCTATCTGCATCTGCAGCGTTACCGCTGAAATAACGGTCGATACGCAACCAATGCATTTCATGCGCTCTCAATACTTCGCTTTTACCTACAACTGCTACGTTATTTTCTGCAGTACAAGCTACTACGCAGGCACCACAACCATAACAGCTGTTCAAGTCGATACTCATTCCCCATTTGATACCCGGACGGTCGTAGTGAGGATAGATTGTACCTTCTTTCTCGTATTCAGCCAGGCCACCGAATGGTGCCAGTTCTTTGTCTCTTGCTTCCCAGATTTGCTTTGGATTCTTTTTGAAAGATTCCAAAGTAAGTTCTTTCACAACTTCACGACGGCCTTCATAGCTGGCGTGAGTTTGTGTTTGAGCAAGTTTATATATTTTCTTAGCGTCAGTGATCGTTACATCGCTTGCAGCGTAAACAACGTTACCATTATTTACTGTTGCAAATCCGAACACGTTTTGTCCCAACTTGCTGCCATCATAGTGAGTAACGGCTTTACCAATTTTCTCGCTTCTGCCGTAACCAACTGCGATTGCAATTGTGTTTGCCTGGATACCAGGAACGATGATCGTTGGGATTGTAACTTCTTTGCCACCCACTTTAACAGTAGCCATTGGCTTAGTCATTTCTACATCGTAAGTGTCAGACGCAGTTGCATTAAGTACATCTATGCCAAACAACTCTTTACCCAAAGATGGAGAAATGATTGCGTAGTTGTCCCAAGTGATCCTTGTGATTGGATCAGGCATTTCCTGCAACCATGGGTTATTGGCTTGTTTACCATCACCCATGCTTACTTTCTCATACAACACCAATTCTATTTTACCGCCTTTTTTAGCGCTGTTGATCGCAGAAGTAGCTTCAGCTACTTTTGCACCATTGTAAGCAGTTCCGCTTACAGCAGCAGCAGGCTCGATAACACCGTCTTGCAGAGCTTTAAGGTAAGCAGCTTGTCCGCCTACTTTTGCAGCCCAGAAAGTATTGAAATAATCGTGGTAAGCAGTTTTGTTACCAGTCCATGTTAACAATGTATCTTGTAACTGGCGTGTTTTGAAAAGCGGAGAAATTGTAGGCTGCATCAAGCTGTAGTAACCAGCTTTAGGTTCAGCATCGCCCCAGCTTTCAAGGTAGTTATTAGCTGGCAAAACGTATTTGCACAGCTCAGTAGTTTCATCCATTTTTTCGTTGAATGAAACAGACACTTTTACTTTTTTAACAGCCGCTTTGAATTTCTCAGCGTCTGCGTAATCGTAAGCAGGGTTTGCATCCCAGATCAACAATGCACCAACGCTACCAGCGTTCATGTCGTCAACCAATTTAGCAAACTCGCTATCTACGCCCTGACGTGTTTGAGAAGGAGCAGCCCAGTTTAAAACTGTTCCGTTTGCACCAATCGCTTCATTGATCGCGTTTACAACAACCTGGATGTTCACGTCGTTGCTACCGCACATTACCACTGCAGCGCCTTTATTTGCCAAAAGATCTTTTGCGGCTTTTTCGATACCGGCTTTCAGTTTCGCATCGCTAACTGATACACCCTGACCGTTGACAGCGTTCAAAAGTGATAAAGCAATTGCACCTGTTTCAGAAGGACGGTGAGTAAAGCGTTCGTCAGCGTTTGCACCTGTCATGCTAAGCATACTTTCGAATTGGTAGTGCTTGCTCATTTCAGGATTTGCTTCGTTGATCTTTCTTCCCTGAGTGTACCCTTTTTGTTGCTCAAGTGGGTTCAACCATGTACCAAGGAAATCAGCACTAAGACCGACAACTACTTTTGCTTTTTCCAGCTGGTAAGCAGGGAAAGCTCTTTTTCCGTAAGCAGCTTCGTTAGCCAACAACAATCCACTATAAGAAATGGAATCGTATTGTACGTGACGGCCGCCAGGATATTTTGCTAAAAATTCTGTGATGATTTGTTTTGTAGAAGGAGAAGTGATTGTGCTTGTAAGCAATACAACCGGAGCTCCACCTAATCCTGCCAAAGCTTCAGAAACCATTTTATCAAATGCTTCCAGAGAGCTAACTTCTTTTCCATCAGCTAATGGGAAACGAAGACGTGCAGTATCATAAAGATCTAAAACAGAAGCCTGAACTCGTGGAGTAGTTCCGCCTTTTGTGATAGCAGAAAGATCGTTTCCTTCAATTTTGATTGGACGACCATCGCGAACTTTCGCAACTACAGGTATAACTTCTCCGCCGGATACATACGTTGTAGCATAATAGTTAGCTACACCAGGTGTAATTTCAGCAGGTTTATTTAAATAAGGAATGGCTTTTTTAACCGGCGTTTCGCAGCTTGCAGCTACAGCAGCCGCAGCGGTGCTAAAACCCAGGTATTTAAGAAAGTCCCTGCGTGGGGCTTTTGCATCCAATAGTCCTTTACCTTCCAGATCTTCAAATGGTAATTCCTCACGGAATTCGTTCTGTACATTCTCTTGATGTGCTTCTGAGTTGTGTAACTCCCCGAAACTTTGCCAGTATTTTTTGTTAGCCATACTAATATTAGATCGAAGATTATTGGTTACTGCCTTTTTTATTCAAGGCAGTGAGTTTGCTTTAATTATTTGTTTTGTTCCCTTGCACTATATATTAATAGTGACATTTTTGACATTCTGTACCACCGATTGTTTCTACAGTGATGCTATCCAATTTATGAGGGTTAGCGATCATTTCGCCGTCCTTATTTTTGATAGAATCTTTCATTTGGTCGTGGAACTTCTCGTATATGCTGTAGAACTTGTTGTTTGTGAATTGAACTTTTGTTTCACGGTGACAGTTGATACACCAGCCCATGCTCAGGTCTGCGAACTGGTAAACTTCGTTTTCTTTTTGAATTTCACCATGACATGTCTGACAAGCTTGTTTACCAGCCACTACGTGTTGAGAGTGGTTGAAGTAAACGTGGTCAGGTAAGTTGTGGATACGAACCCATTCGATTGGTTTTGGCTCGTTTGCATATTTTCTTTGCTTAGGATCCCAACCTGTATAACTGTAAAGTTTTTGAATTTCCGCAGTTCCGTTAACTTCTGTTCCATCTTCACGGTACAGTTTTTCGCTTTTATCGCTATACTCGTTGATCGCCATGTGACAGTTCATACAAATATTCAAAGAAGGAATATTTGCCTGCTTGCCCAATTGTGCACCACCGTGGCAATACAAACAGTTGATTTGGTTGGTACCTGCGTGAACTTTGTGAGAGTAGAAGATTGGTTGCTCTGGCTGGTAGTTCTTGTTACGACCCAGGCCGATAGCACCTTGTATAATATAGTAACCACCGATCACAAACAAAACCAACATGAACAAGGTGATGTAAGTTTTATTTCTGTAGAATGGAACCGGCTCGAAAGCAGGAACACCTTCTTTATCGTCGGAAAGTTTTTTCAGGTTTGAGTTAACCTGCAATAAGATCAATGTAATAACTGCAAGAATCAGGGAAAGAATACCGAAAAGGAGACTGTTGTCAGAACCTTTTTCCTCGCCTTCGCCGCCTGCCGGAGTAGTTTTAGCCTCTTCTTTTACCGGTGTGCTAACATATTTCAGGATCGCGTCGATGTCGGCATCTGAAAGGGCCTCAAACGTTGACATCGGAGTGTTGTTGTATGCAGCTTTCAAGTCGTTAAAATACTTGTTACCACTAGCCAACACCTTTGCGTTGTTGCGAATCCAGTCGTGCAATAATTTCTTGTCTGGAACGCGCTCTTCAACACCCGCTAATGCTGGTCCGGTCAAAACTTTATTTACGGCGTGACATGATGCGCAATTTGCCTGAAATAAAGCCTTACCGTCTTGAGCCTTCAAATTCTGGAAAGAAATTACAAGGAGCAAAAGGATACTGAATATACTAGTCTTGGCTATTCTGCTTTGATAATTCATATTTCTCAAAATATCTGTGGATAATGTGGAAAAAATATCCGGAATCGGGTGCAAAAATATGACAGTCAATTGACAAAACGCAAACATGCCGATATTTTTTTTTTCCGCTCTGGGCCTGCGTTTCAGAGGATTAACATGAAAAATGCATAATGTACCGACAAAAATTTAAGATAGCTTTAGAACTATTTTTAATATATACAAAAATGTGAATAACAGGAGATTTATCTAGATCATCTTATTCAATGATTCCCATCAAGTTTCATAGTGAGCAAGGAGATTACATCCCATAATGCCCTATGTTTCTTTCCTTTCGGGAAAATGTTTCTTCCCTCTTTAATAATTTTTTTTATAAATATGACATCATAATATTCTAAAAGTACCCAAATTTTACTACGTTTACAGTGCCCAATTTAACCTCCTGTTTACTGTATTGGACAATTAACCAAAAAAACTGAACGAGTGTTCTCAGTTCAGGGAACCCCTAATTGTGTGAAAATGAACCGTACTAATATATTGTTGACTTTTGATTATGAACTATTTCTCGGGGCGAGAAGTGGCACGGCGCAAAAATGTATTATTGAGCCAACAAACAAACTTATCGACATCCTGAAAAAGAATGGGGCGAAAGGTATTTTCTTTGTCGACACCTTATATATATTAAGACTGAAGGAAGTTGCGGCCCGGCACCCAAAAGCAGCAAATGATTTTGAAGAAATCATAGCCCAGCTTCGCGTTGCCCTTAAAAACGGGAGCTACATTTTTCCTCACTTGCATCCTCACTGGCTCGACGCTGAGTATATGCCCGAAGCAAATGAATGGAAGCTCGACAACAAGCGTTATTATAGATTCAATGCACTTGACAAGTGCCAGCAACAGGATACATTCGACCAATCGGTTAAACTAATCGAGTGGATCGCTTCTGCTGTAACCAGCGATTACAAGATTGATGGTTATAGGGCCGGAGGTTGGAGCATTCAACCGTTTGCCGACTTCATGCCATTGTTCTTAAAACACGGCATCTACCACGAGTTTAGCGTTAGAAAGGAGACCTATTTTAATTCAGATGCGCAATATTTCGATTTTAGAAATGCCCCCCAACCCGACATTTATCACTTCGCGGATGATATTTTAAAGGAACAAAAGTCTGGTGTTTTTAAAGAGTATTGTATCTCCAGTGTCAAAATAAGCAAGTACGTGAGCTGGTGTTCATCCAAGGCCAACAGCCTGCGCCATGTTTTAGGCATTAAAGGTTACGGTGATGGCATTGGAGTAAAGTCCCTGAATGTTGAAACGTCCAGTCAACACGATGCGCACGGCAATTTCGAACTCATGGCATCCATTGAAGAATTTAATATTGTTACCTACTTCGAATATAAAAAAGCTGCGAAAAATACCGACTATATGCACTTTTTATCGCATCCGAAAATGATAACACCGTTACAGATGCACTTGTTTGATCGTTTTCTAAGGACGTTAAAAAGCAAAAACATCGAAACTGATTTTAGAAAATTCACAGCGGTCAAAGCGGAGCCACACCAGGTGCCCGTAGCATTGTAGAAAATGATTTTAATTAAAAAGCAAAGTCCTGTTAGCAACACGCTGATGGGATTTTGCTTTTAGTTGACTGAGAAAGATTAAGAAGCACTTATGCAAATGGAAAAAGATTGCAGGCAAAAGTTGCTTCGGCAAATGCAATCAAAGGGCCTATTTTTGCTTCTCGAATAAAAACGTCACACCATCACATGATCAAAGTAGCCATTTTTGCTTCCGGAGCCGGTTCTAATGCACAAAAAATAATTGACCATTTCAGAGAACATTCTTCTGTAAAGATCAGTCTCATTGTTTGCAACAAAGCGGGTGCTGGCGTTTTGCAGATTGCAGAGAAAGAAGGCATCCCAACGTTACTTATCGAAAAGGAGCAATTTTTCAGAGGAGACCATTATGTACATGCTTTAAAAGCCCATGATGTTTCTTTTATAATACTTGCCGGATTTCTTTGGAAAATACCCGGCGGCCTGGTCGAAGCTTTCCGCGGACACATTATTAATATACATCCAGCGCTTTTACCAAAATATGGTGGCAAGGGCATGTACGGGCAATTTGTACACGCGGCCGTAATCGCAGCGGCAGAAAAAGAAAGCGGCATAACTATTCACTATGTTGATGAACAATACGATCACGGCTCTACCATTTTCCAGGCTACTTGTGAAATAACGCCGGATGATACACCGGAAACACTGGCTCAAAAAATTCACGCATTGGAACATGCACACTTTCCAAGAGTGGCAGAAGAAGTTATCTTACAATTAAAAAGTTAAAATGAAATTTTATTGATTGAATAAAATTTTTTCGATGTAATATCACACTTAATAAAAGCATTTTATCTGATCAGATATTTACTACTAATTGTTGTTTGTTTTTGCACCATTGCAACAAATGCGCAGTACACCACCATTAAGGGAACGATAATGGATGAGACCAATACGTTTCCTATTCCAGGTGTGAGTGTATTGTCAAAAACCGGGCGCGGTACTACTACCGATTCGTCTGGAAAATACTCCATTACGCTACCAGAATCTGACTCCATTTACTTTTCCTATTTAAACAAACCAACGTCGAAATTTGCAGTGAATTCCATTGCAGATCCTAATGCCTTCAATGTGGCTATCCGTATTCCCGTTGCCTATTTAAAAGAGATCAGGGTTTTGCCACGCAATTACAGAATGGATTCCATCCAAAACAGGATCGACTATGCGAAGGTTTTCAATTATAAAAAGCCGGGTCTTAGTATAACGTCGCCAAATTCAGGTGCGCTGGGTGTTGGCCTTGACCTCGACCAGATCATCGGCATGTTCAACGTTCAAAAGAATCGCCGCATGAAGCTTTTCCAAAAAAGGCTGATTTGGGAAGAACATGAAAAATTCATTGACCACCGTTTTTCAAGAGGAGTCATTCGCAGGCTTACAAAGCTGGATAGCACGGCACTGGACACGTTTATGATCGTTTTCAGACCCAGTTATTTATTCACGGCTTCCACAAGCGATTATGACTTTTATGACTACATAAAAAAAGCCGGCGAGGCGTACAAGGCCGGCGCCCGACATAATAATCTTTTGCGTAAAGAAGATTTTCTATACGATTATTACGACCAGGATTACGACAACTAAAAACACACAAGATGGACCAACTAACTCTTGGCATAGGCACGCGTTTACAACATACACAATATGGCCCCGGCGTGATTGTTGGTGTAAAATATGCGGTCTACATCATATCATTTATCCACCACGGCATTAAAGAGATCGACAAAACGGATACTCATTTGGATGAGATCCTACCGGAAAATGTAACTACAGAGGTAGAAACGACTTCCGAAACGGAAAAATCGTTGTTGAAAATTCTTCGTTTGTGGGGCGACGTTACAGAGCCCGTTCCTTTGGGTGACAGATGGACGGGCGGCACAATGGTTCTTCAACCCAAAGACACTTCGTTAAAGCCCAAAGAAATTCCTATTGAAGCATTCTTTCATAAAATAGTAATGCTGCGCGACAGGGTCCGCGTAATGGAGCAACAGATCAATAGTCACAAAACTTTAAGTGATGAGGACAAGGTGAATCTTCAGCAATACATCACACGCATTTACGGCTCCCTCACTACGTTCAATGTTCTTTTCAAAAACAAGGAGCAGTGGTTTATTGGCGAAAAAGGAGCGAAGGAGGATTAGGGACGTTGTTAGTTGATGGTTGTTAGTTGTTAGACTTTATGTGTAGCAACTAAATTGTTGTTCGCCTCGCTTTTTTATGGTGCATTATCGGCTTTCGCCAACAACTATCAACTAACAACCAACAACTCCGTTCTCATTTCTTCTTTTTCGTTTTCCTCTCTACTATAATTCCATTAAAAGAGATAGGCTGTTTGCTGCTGCTGGTAACCTGCAGCGTTGCGTAGCCTTCTGAAGACACGCTTAAACTCATCATCTGCACATCCTGCACATCTTTTGGTTTGATTACAATATCCCAACCTTGTTTTTTGCCGGGCGTTACAGTGTACTCAAAGTCCTTTGAAATGAAATGTATGCCGCCTTGCGTTGGGTCCATCGGTGCCGTATATGCGCGCCCATAGTATGGCAGGTAAGAATTAATGGTATCCTTACTCACTTTCACATCATACTCATAATTCAATTGACGTGTTGCGCCAGACATTGGCATTGCAGACTGCGCCTTAAAAACATAATTCTGCGAGTCGATAAGAGCTTTGATAGCCGCTTGTTTTTTCTCCTTTTTTGAGTCTTGTGCTATTACGTTATCGTTACTAAACAGCAAGGCAATCATTAACAAAGAAAAATAAATGCCTGCCGTAAGAAGCTTTTTTCCCATTGTTTCAATGCTTTTAAAGTTTACGAATTGGGCTTATTAAATATAACACTAAGTTTTTATTAAATATATACCCAATAAGCTTTTAGCTTTCTTAGAAATGGTTGTTATATTGCAAGTCTCCCCTTTCGCAACTGAGTTGTTGCAGCCCTGCCGTGTGGTCTAATTTTCTAACCTTAAAAAAACAAACTCATGACCAAAATTAGAATCGGACTATTTGGCTTTGGCAAAACCGGAAAACAAGTAGCTGGTGAATTTCTAAACGATGCGCATTTTGAGTTGGTTTGGGTCGTTCGAAGAAACGAAACCGATCAGGGTAAATATGCGAGTCACTTGTTAGGACATGAATTCAAGGCAGGAAAAATTTTTTCTGTGAGGGACATTGACACTGATTTTTATAGACAAAATCCCGTAGATGTATTGGTAGATTTTTCAAGTTCGGACGGCATTCAATATTACGAAGCGGCCGCTGAACAAGGTATTAAGATCATTTCAGCAATCTCTAAGTATGAAGAGCAGGATTTGGCGCTTTTAGAAAAATTGAAAAACAAAACTGCTACGTTGCATTCTCCAAATATCACGCTGGGAGTGAATTTTTTAATAATTGCTTCACAGGTTTTACAAAAGATCGCTCCTCATGCGGATATTGAAATTGTTGAAGAACATTTTCGCAAAAAGAATGAAACATCCGGCACAGCATTGAAAATCGCAGAAACATTGGGCCTTGAAAAAGATAAGCACGTGAATTCTATTCGTGTAGGTGGCATTGTGGGTAAGCACGAAGTTATCTTTGGTTTGCCCAATCAAACGATCCGCATCATTCACGAAAGCATTAGCCGCGCTGCGTTTGGCCAGGGCGCCATCTTCGCCGCAAAATGGCTGATAGAGCAAGCCGCAGGATTGTACAACATGGAAAACTATATCACAGATTTGTTCAGAAGAAATATTCCTGTGTATTAGAGACGGGAACGCCCGCCTGAATGGCTTTAGTCGGGCAGGCAGATTTTCATAATTGTCATGATTTGTTATGATGAAAATTTATCTGCGCTAATCATGAAAATCTTGAAAATCTGCGTTCTTTCTTATTTTCACACTCCCAAAAATCAATCAAATGAGTAAGAAAATCATTGTTACTGATAAAGCACCGGCACCAATTGGACCATACAGCCAGGCAGTACAAGCCGGTAATATGTTATTTATTTCAGGACAAATTCCTATTAACCCGGCAACCGGAAATGTTGAAGCAACGGACATCCACGGAGAAGCAACACAAGTGATGGAAAACCTGAAAGCCATTCTAACGGTGGCGGGGACAACATTTGCCAGCATTGTGAAAACGAATATCTACTTAAGCGACATGAATTTGTTTGCACAGGTAAATGAAGTGTATGGCAAATACTTTGAAAAAGATTTTCCTGCACGTGAAACCGTTGCGGTGAAAGGCTTGCCTAAAGGCGTAAATGTGGAAATCAGCATGATCGCCGCGTTGTAATGACTGAATAACTGAATAATTGAATAACTGTAGAGACGCGTTGAACGCGTCTCTTTTTTTATCAGGTATTCAGTGCACATTGGCGGCAGATTGATTTTTTGTGTTGGAAGTTTTTGGGTGCGGGAGGAGACGCGTTCAACGCGTCTCTACAGCGTTCGATAATCGGGACTGTTCCATTTACTTCGTGTTGCCCCTACGGGGCTGGTTTTGATTTGTTGGAACTTAACATTGGCTACTAACGTGTCGCCCCGCTGGGGCTTGTTTGCAGTCTCCGAGTGTTCCCTATAGCCCCAGCGGGGCGACACGTTAGTAGCAGAAAAAGAAAACATTTAGAAAATCTGCAGCCAGCCCCGTAGGAGCGACACGTTGATTTTTTGTGCAGGAATGTTTTGGGTGCGAGAGGAGACGCGTTCAACGCGTCTCTACAGCGATAAAAAAAAACGTCCCGAAAATTTCGGGACGTTTCAGTTATTCAATTACTCAGTTATTCAATTATTTCAACACTCCCAGCTCCTTGCCCACTTTTGTAAATCCGGCAATTGCTTTGTCCAAATGCTTTTGCTCGTGCGCAGCGCTTAGCTGTACGCGAATGCGCGCCTGGCCTTTCGCTACCACCGGGAAGAAGAAGCCAATTACATAAATATCTTCTTCCAGCAATTTTGCTGCGAATTGTTGTGCGATTACTGCATCGTACAGCATGATCGGAACGATCGGGTGATCGCCGGGTTTGATATCAAATCCTGCTTCCGTCATTTTAGAGCGGAAATATTTTGTGTTGAATTCCAGTTTATCGCGGAGTTCTGTTGTTTCTGTCAGCAAATCCAATACTGCGATGGAAGCACCAACAATAGAAGGCGCCACCGTATTGGAGAACAAGTAAGGACGGCTGCGTTGACGAAGCATTTCGATCACTTCTTTTTTACCACTGGTAAAGCCGCCGCTGGCACCGCCAAGCGCCTTGCCCAAAGTGCCGGTGATGATGTCTATTCTTCCCATCACATTTCTGTACTCGTGCGTACCGCGGCCTGTTTTTCCCAAAAAGCCGGAAGAGTGGCACTCGTCGATCATTACGATTGCGTCATACTTATCTGCCAGATCGCAAATTTTATCAAGCTGCGCGATCGTCCCGTCCATGCTGAACGAACCATCGGTAACGATGATACGGCTACGGAGGCTTTGAGTTTCTTTCAGTTTTTCCTCCAGATCGTCCATATTGTTGTGCTTGTACCTGTAGCGCTGTGCTTTACAAAGACGCACGCCGTCGATGATGGAAGCATGGTTCAACTCATCGCTGATGATCGCATCCTGGTCGCTGAAAAGTGGTTCAAACACACCGCCGTTTGCATCAAAAGCGGCTGCGTATAAAATAGTATCTTCTGTACCTAAGAATTTTGCAATTTTTTGTTCAAGCTCTTTGTGAATATCCTGCGTTCCGCAAATAAAACGCACGCTGCTCATGCCGTAACCGTGTGAGTCGATGGCTTTATGTGCCGCTTCAATTACTTTTGGATGTGCTGACAAACCAAGGTAGTTATTGGCACAAAAGTTCAACACTGTTTTTCCATTTACCTGAATTTCAGGACCTTGTTCACTGGTAATGATGCGTTCTGTTTTAAAAAGACCGGCTTCTTTTATTTCACCCAGCTCTTTGCCTATACGTTCTGCGAATTTGGTATTCATTGATACATGTTTAATTTGGAGCACCAAAAATAGGGAACTTGAAGCCTGAAACACCAAATTTTAGCCATGTAAAAAAATGCTAATTTAAGTGTAACCTTTTTTCTGTACCTTCGTCATACTTCTAAACTTAACGATTATGAAAGCAACAGCATTATACAGGCTGGCTTTTTTATTGATCATCCTTGGCGCGAGTGTTTTCCTTTATGCCTACAACCATAAGGAAAAGGCTACTACTGATGATTGCACAGAAGGCGGAAAGAAAAGTTGCTGTGAGAAAAAGGCAGACAGCGAATTCATCATTCTTGAATCCATTGTTGATCGCCTGACAGCTTGCAGATAAAATATTAATTTCATCCCTACTCAATACAACCAGCTTCGGCTGGTTTTTTTATAGACGTTAAGTGCGTGATTGGTCGATGGTCAATCGTGAATGAAACGCCGAACGCTTGAGAATCAACACTATCTTAAAGTTTTTTCCTGTTCAGCGAGGCATATTCACTTTTCACGATTCACGCTTCCCGTTTTTTTCAGATTTTTTGTAACATTCCCGTACCTCCCGGCGTATAACTATTAAATTAAACATCAACATTACCGTTAGAGCTGCTGTTTATGACAGAAAAGGACTACAACGAATGCGTTAGAAACTATGCCGATAATGTATACCGGTTTATCGTGAAGAATCTTCGTCATGAAGAGGATGCGCGGGATGTGGTGCAGACTGCATTTGAAAAATTGTGGCGCAACAGGGAGGAGATCGATGCGGAAAAAAGCAAATCATACCTTTTTACCATCGCTTATCACCAAATGATCGATCATTTGCGAAAAGTAAAAAGAATACACCTGAAAGACGAATTTCACGAAACAACGAGCATTAGCAATAAACCAAGCAACAACCTTAAACGAATACTGGAAGAAGCCTTATCCAGGCTGAACGAAACACAGCGAAGCCTTGTCCTGCTGAAAGATTATGAAGGATATTCCTATGAAGAAATCGGTGCCATCACCAACCTGAGCGAAAGCCAGGTGAAAGTATATTTGCACCGGGCACGTATTTTATTGAAAAACTATTTGGTAAGTCCTGAAAACGTATTGTAAGGCTTATCAAACAACGAAATGACAATGGAAATAAACCGCCATAATTACGAAGAATATTTTCTACTGTACATTGACAATGAGTTGTCGGTTGCGGAAAGGAACGCCGTTGATGTATTTGTAGAACAAAATCCGGACCTCCACGCAGAATTGGATGCCCTACAGCAATCGCTTTTTTTACCCGAAGAAAAAATTGTTTTCCCCGGTATCGAAGGCCTTTTCAAAAAGGAGAACTCAATAACAATAAATGCAGATAACCGCGAAGAGTATTTTGTGCTGTATCACGATGGCGAGTTAACGGCTTCTGAGGAAAAACTGGTGGAACAATTTGTTCATGATCATCCGCAACATAAAGTCGATTTTGAACTTGTCCAAAAAGCAAGACTGGAAGCGGATAAAACAATCATATTTGAGAACAAAGAGGTTCTCTATAAACACGAGAAGAGCGAAAAGGTGGTTTACTTCGCATGGTTGAGATGGTCTGCTGCTGCGGCAGTGATTGTGATAGCAGGATTGTTGTGGTTCAACAAGAGCAGTTTGTTTTCCGGCAAATCGGCTGAACGTCCAATCGCATCAGTTGGTGAGCATCCAAAGAACAACGCAGTTGAAAGCAACCCGGCACCTGCCAAAATTGAAACAAGTACGCACCCAGAAAATGTTACGCCGGCAGGTCCACAAAATGAAAATCCTGATGGCATTAAAAGCACATCTTCTACTTTAATTACTGCAACAAAACCTGAAGTAAAAAGTGGAGTAAGCACAGATGGCCAGCATACAGGAACACCTTCTGCAACCAACGGCAATGAGGTGAAAAATACTACCACTGCGGATCCGTCTATTGCGATAAATAATGATCCTAAACTGACCTCGACCAAAGTAGAACCTTTGAAAAACGATGTGGCGGTGAACGATCCAAACGTTGGAAAGATAAACGAACATATTAAACCCAATATAACAAGCGCCACACTTGCAAGTGAAAGCAATGAGCAAACAACCGACAATGCAGATGTTGCCAATAACGAATCATCAGTTGGTAGAAAAAGCGGACTAAGAGGCTTTATCCGCAAAGCAACCAGGGTGATTGAACGTAATGCAAATGTTGATCCCGAAGAAAGACCCGGCATTATGATTGGCAATTTTGCAATCGCTACAAAATAACACGGGCGAATGCGATTGACCCAACAACCGCCCGACCATTATTCCAAAATTCATTAATTCTTTTAAACAACAAGTATATGCACAAACTGTATTTACTACTAGCCGCCTTATGTATCACTACCATCAGCATGGCACAAGCTGATTCCACCCGTCCTCAGGCCGAGACAACTAAACCTAAGAACGATACCATTGTTGTAGGCGGAATGGTCATTATTAGAACGCCCGGCGACCAGCAGCAAGAACCGGAAAAACACAATAAGAAAGATTTTTACGTAAATCTTCCTAAGAAAAAACACAATGCTAACCTAAGCACCAACTGGCTGGTGTTTGACTTTGGATTTAACAACATGAACGACCAAACAAATTACTCTTCCCCGGCTGTGCAACAACTATTCTCTCCTGCGGGAACCGGTAATGCAGATTGGTTTGATCTTCGCAACGGCAAATCTGTTAACGTAAACATCTGGTTTTTCATGCAGCGCCTGAATTTGGTTCAGCACATTCTTAATCTGAAATACGGCCTCGGTTTGGAACTTTACAACTTCCGCTACTCACAGCCTGTTCGCTTTGATACGGACCCAACAAATGGTTACAGCTATTACCTCGATCGTGCTCAAAACTATTCGAAGAACAAACTGGCAACAGATTACCTGGCTGTACCTGTAATGTTGAACTTCAACTTTACACCTGGAAAAAAAGCATGGGAAAGCTTTGGATTGAGTGCCGGTGTTAGCATGGGTTACTTGTATTCTTCCCGTCAAAAAGTTATTAATGAACAAGGGAAAAACAAGATCCACAACAACTTCGACCTGGAACAATTTAAATTGTCTTACATAGCGGAACTGCAATTAGGTTTCATCAAACTTTATGGTTCTTATGCATCTAAAAGCATTTTCAAAAATGGTATCAATCAAACACCTTATGCAATTGGTGTAAGGTTCAGCAATCAATCTTTTTAGTAGAACAGACCAATATTTAAAAGCTCCGGTAAGCAAATGCTCGCCGGAGCTTTTTTGTTTTGCCGCCTCCCGCAGTGTCTTTTAACCACAGAGAACACAAAGAAGTTTGCTGCGAAATAAATAGCCACTCACGACGGCACTGAGGAAAGGAGAAGGGGTTGACAACCCTCCGTTTCCTCTGTGAAAAAAATCTCTTTTCCTCTGTGGTTAAAAAACAAGCCCAATATTTCATTATTATCGATTTTCAGTTATGCATATTTAACTCCATTGCAAAACTCATCTTATTTGTTTTCTTTTGTATCGGACTTCCACTAACGATTGTTTTGCGCTTCCAGCCGGGAAATACTTCACTGTGTATTCTATTCACATCTTTCACAACCGCTAAATCTCTGTTATATGCAACGCAGAAGTTTTTTAAAAGATGCCGGCTTGTTACTTACAGGCGCGTCCATATTGCCAAAAATATCTCATTCCGAGTCTTTTCATAATGTACCTTTCAAAGTTGATTCATGGGCTGCTGTGCGCCAGCAATTTCTACTGCAGCCAGACTACATTCACATGGCATTAATGCTGCTCGCCTCACATCCAAAACCAGTAAGAGATGCAATCGACTATCACCGCAAAATGCTAGATGCAAACCCATGTGGATATTGGGAAAGCAGCTACCCTACCATGGAGGATAGCATAGCCGAATCTGCCGGTAAATTTTTTGATGCCGATCCAAAAGAAATTGCGTTGACAGACAGCACTACCATGGGACTCGCCATGTTGTACAACGGATTTCGACTAACGGAAAATGATGAAATACTTACAACGGTACATGACCACTATTCCACAGAAAAATCACTAGAGTTCGCAGCTGCGAAAAGCAATGCAACAATAAGAAGAATCACGCTATATGAAGATGCTGCAAAAGCCAGTGTTGATGAAATAGTAACAGCACTTACAAATGCCATTACCCCGAGAACAAAATTGGTTGCTGTTACATGGGTGCATTCGTGCTCGGGCGTAAAACTCCCTATCAAAGCAATGACAGACGCTGTGAAAGCAGTGAGCGCGAAACAAGGAAGACGCATCTATTTTGCAGTTGATGGCGTTCATGGAACCGGCATCGAAAACTTTACAATGAAAGATCTCGGATGTGATTTTTTTGTTGCCAGCACCCACAAATGGATATTTGGGCCGCGCGGCACGGGCATTCTTTGGGCGAAGAAAGACACATGGAACCAACTTGTTCCAACCATTCCTGCATTCTCGAATTATGCTTACGGAATGTGGCTGGGAATGGTACCGGAAGGTAAAATCCCATTCGGCGATTGGTGCACACCGGGAGGTTTCCATTCCTTTGAGCACAGGTGGGCGCTACCAAAAGCTTTCGAATTTCATACTCAAATTGGTCGTGACAAAATTGAATCACGCAGTCACGAACTAAGCACGCTGCTGAAAAACAATTTGAAAGAAATGAAAAACATCACGCTGCATACGCCAGTCTCTCCTTCTCTATCAGCTGCAATCAATTGTTTTGATGTAGCTGCCTTTAAAGATCCCGACAAGGTGGTTGCACAACTACACGAAAAAAAGATCATTGCCAGTTCCTCACCATACCGGGTAAGCCACGTAAGATTAACACCGTGCATTCTTAATTCAGAAGAAGAAGTGCAGACCTGTGTGAAGGCTTTGCAAACGCTGAAAGCGTAATTGAAAATTGAAAGTTGAAAAATGAACGCAGATTTTCACGATTGTGATGATTAATCATGATTTGAAATTTGACTACCTCCTAATCCCAAGTCGCCAATTTAAAAATCTTATCTAATCGTGATAACCATGAAAATCTGCGTTCCACAGCAATTTCAATTTTCAATTAAGAAGGATTTGATTAAATTGAGGCTGTAAACAAAGCGGTAGATTAAGTTTAACGATTGACTATGATTACAAATCCAACGAGACTTTTTGATTGTGTTCAGTATCATTTAGAAAGGAGCCCTATTGAAGACATGCTTGCTGCAAAGGAAAACGGACAGTGGAAAAAATACAGCACGCAGGAAGTAAAAGATACTACCGAAAAATTAAGCGGAGGTTTATTCAATTTAGGCATTAGTGGCAATGACATGAGCCTCGAAAATCGAGACAAGGTGGTTATTCTCGCCAAAAACCGCCCGGAGTGGATCCTGCTCGATCTTGCAGTTCAGCAGACAGGCGCAGTGCTGGTTCCTGTTTATCCTACTATCAATGTGCATGAGCTTGAATTCATTTTGAATGATGCACAAATAAAAATGGCGTTCGTTAACGACGAAGAAACCTATACAAAAATATTCAGCATCAAACACAAAGTGCCAAGCCTGCAGCATATCTTCAGTTTTGAGCACGTTCCCAATGCGGCGCATTGGAAAGAAGTTTTTCAAAAGTCTACACCAGAAGCTATTGAAAAAGTAAAACAAATTGCGGCAACCATTAAGTACGAAGATCTCGCAACCATCATTTATACATCGGGAACTACAGGAACACCAAAAGGAGTAATGCTATCTCATAAGAACATTCTCAGCAATGTGCAAAGCAGTATGCCTTGTTTTCCGCCGGGTAATAGTTTCAGAGCATTGAGCTTTTTACCACTCAATCACATTTTCGAAAGAATGGTTAGCTACATCTATATGTTCAAGGGCGCTTCCATTTACTACGCGGAAAGCCTCGATACGATTGGCGAAAACTTACAGGAGGTAAAACCAACCATGTTCACCACCGTGCCCCGTTTGCTTGAAAAAGTATACGAACGCATCATGCAAAAAGGCGCAGACCTGACTGGCGTTAAAAGAAAACTATTTTTCTGGGCGCACGAACTTGCGACAAAATTTGAGATCAATCAAAACCAGGGAATGTGGTACAATATGCAATTGGCCATTGCAAACAAACTAATCTTCAGCAAGTGGCGCGAAGGTCTTGGCAATAATCTGCAATGCATTGTAACAGGCGGCGCGGCTTGCCAGGTACGGCTTATAAGAATTTTTACCGCAGCAGGCATTCCCATCATGGAAGGTTATGGCCTTACAGAAACATCGCCTGTAATAAGCGTAAACAGATATGATGAAGAAGGCAGAAAATTTGGAACCACCGGCCCATTGATTGATCAGGTGCAGGCAAAATTTGCAGAGGATGGCGAGTTGCTGGTGAAAGGCGACAACATAATGATGGGCTATTACAAACGCCCCGATCTTACCGCTGACGAAATTACCGATGGATGGTTCCGCACCGGCGATATCGGCACAATGGTTGACGGCAAATTTTTGAAAATAACGGATCGCAAAAAAGAATTGTTTAAAACCAGCGGCGGCAAATATGTTGCCCCATTGCCTATTGAAAACAAATTGAAAGAGTCAATGTACATAGAACAGGTAATGGTAATAGGGTCGGAAAGAAAGTTCGTGTCGGCAGTTATTGTACCTTCTTTCGCGAACTTAAAAGAGTGGTGCAAAAAACAAAATATTCCATTTACCAGCAATGAAGAAATTATCAAAGAGCCTCGCGTAATCACTTTTTACAAAGAGATCATCAACGAGTATAATAAGTTTTTCAATCATGTAGAGCAAGTGAAAAAATTTGAGTTATTGGCATATGATTGGTCGGTAAACTCCGGCGAGCTTACTCCTAAATTGAGTTTGAAAAGAAAAGTGGTAATGGAAAAATACAGACCGGTAATTGAAGCGATGTACGCATAATTTTACCACTCAAATAAATTTGAAGCAGCACCGGTTCCGACTAATAATGGAGCCGGTTTTGTTTTTGATACAAACGATATTAAAAAAGCGTTTGGGTTCTTTTTCAAGATTCTATATTATTAGCTGCATCTGTTACATTCTAACTAATTGAAAGGCCATATCTTACCAATAGTGGCAGCTGATATGAACAAAAGTTTTGTGGAGAAAATTTTAGGATTGCCCACAGATACTTTAATAAATTGAGTAGAAACCACTATATTGCTTAATCTTAATGAAGGCTTATTAACTGCTGAGGACTCCTGTTATCCGCTGCAAAGTTATAACGATAGACAAACCATCGACACTCTATTTCAATTGTAATTGCTTTATGAAAGTTTTATTTTCTGTTGTCACAAAACGATAGAATCAGTTAACCAAAACGGCCTATGCGATGCCCCTTTATTAAACGAGAACTGCTTTTAATCACGTACCTGCAAGTGCTGCTGGCATTTGTTTGTTCATACTCTTTTGCACAGAACAAAGGCAATGAGCAGTTCTCAGCAGACACCGCGGCAATCAAAAAACTTTGGACCGAAAGCCGTAACATACGAAACTCCCAACCAGAAAGATCGCTTGCACTTTTAAATGAAGCTTTAGAAAAAAGCAAAGACATTAATTATGGTAACGGCATAGTGAACACGCTTGTAAATATTGGCACATGGTTTTCAGGAGCCAATATTGATAAAGTTATTGACCAGGGCAATCTTGCACTCTCGCTATATTCAAAATACAATCTGACAAATCCCAAGCTTAAAGCAGACATACACGTCTTGCTCGCAGAAGCTTACGACGAAAAAGGCAAAAAAGATTCATCCGCCTATTTCTACTATCTCTTAAACGATGAAATAACAAGCGGCAATATCAATGCGCCAGAGTTTGAAATAGATGTATACATCAAACTCACTGCCTTCTGGCTGAATATGGATTACGACTTTGTACACATGGAATATACGGCACACCAGTATGTTGAAAAAGCAAAGATTGCGGTTAAGCGCATCCAGGATACTACAAATGTTGTGGCAAAACTATATTTTCTGCAAGGGTTGTATTACTATGCTGCCAAACAATATGAGATGTCGCGTAACTACTTCAAGCAATATCTCGTTACGCAGGATAAAGTCATTACTCTGCCGCGAAAAATATCCACGCTCCTGAATATCTCTGAAGCTTATCTTATTGAAAACAAACCTGCAGAGGCATTAGTATACTTAAATCAGGTAACGGATCTGGATAAGATTCCCAAATACCGCGAGTCGTATGGTTTTTATCTGATCATCGCCAATCTTATAAAAGCAAAAGCTTTATACCAGCAAAAAAAATATGCTCAAACAATAGCGCTTGTTAACGATAACCTTCAACGCGCAAAAGAAACCGGAAGCCCGATAAGGAATGAAATTATTGATGCACATAAGATAGTTTCCGAGTCATACAAAGCATTGGGCGAATACGAGAAAGCATATCAGCATGCAGATCTTTATCTCACATTGCACGACAGCGTAATGAAAAAAGATAAGCTGGACATGGTAAACCAGCTGGAGATACGATATCGTCTTTCTGAAAAAGATAAAGAGCTGGCCAAGCAAAAACTGGCTATAGAAGAAACCAAAAACAAAGTGCATAAAAGAAATCTTTTGCTGGGATGCATGAGCATTGTGGCGATATTTCTTACAGTGATGTTCTTCCTGTGGAGGAAAAATAGTTTGCACAAACAAAAATTGCAACAGGAAAAGATCAACAGCTTTGACCAGCAAATGGAGATCACAAGGCTTAATGCAACCATCAATGGCGAAGAAAGAGAACGCATTAGAATTGCCCAGGAACTGCATGATGGCATTGGCGGCTTGCTTGCCATATCAACCATAAATTTCGAACAGGTTAAAAATGATCTCTACCTCGAAAATGAGGGCAATTTTTCTGAAGGATTAAAATTGTTGAAAGAAGCCTCTGTTGAATTACGTAAAACGGCGCACAACATCATGCCCGAAATACTTTTGCAAAAGGGGTTGGTAGAAGCGGTCAAATATTTTTGTGAAAGAATGGCGGGAAACAACTCGATCAATATTTCCTTCCAGACAGTTGGCACAGTGAAAAAATTCAACAAGGAGTTTGAGTTGTTGCTGTATCGTATTACACAAGAATTGTTGCATAATATTCTTAAACACTCCAAAGCAACAGAAGCGCTGGTGCAGATTTGTTTTCAGGAAGAGGGCCTCGACCTTACAGTTGAAGACAATGGCATCGGCATGCCACCAGAAAGACGTTCATCTTCCTCCGGAATGGGTCTGCAAAGTATCCAGGACCGAATAAAAGCCATTAATGGCCACATGGAAGTTAAAAGCGAGCCTGATAACGGTACCGGCATTTACATTGAGTTCCTACGAAAGGACGCGTTTATAGAAGTTCTTTCGTAAGTCTAAGGCCATGGTTCGTGTCCTCACGAACCATCCATTAATCAAGCGTAGCCTTTCATTAGAATACGACCACGGGACCTTATAAAATAATTAAGCCGGTTGCATAACAACCGGCTTTTGCTTTCTCTCATGTTCACTATGCAGATTACATTAAAACCACAAGGCTTTTTATAACCGCCGAAAGTCTTACTGCATCATGTATACGTTGCTTAGCCGTACCATGTCCAATCAATGTTTTTTCGTGAGATGTTACGCACAATTCACAACCGTTCAAAGCACTGACAGCAAGGCTTAGCAGTTCGAAAAATTCCTTTCCCAAAATTGGATTGGTCATAATGCTCATGCGAATGCCTGCTTGCGCATTGTTGTAAAACTCGTCGTGCATAAAGTGACGGAAACGATAGTAAACATTGTTTGCCGTAAGCAAACTTGTACAGCTTATAGTTTCTGCAATTTCTTTTTCGTTTGCACCTTCCGCTTTTGCAAATACTGTAAAGGCATTTTGAAGGAGTGCATTTTTTTCATTGGTTGCAACTGCCAATGCCAGCAAATAAGCTTCTTTTTTTGAAAGTGTTTCTGCAGCTAATGCATTTGTAACATTTATTTTAAGGTCGCGCAGATATTTGCTGTCAGTCGCTGCCAGCAACTTCAGGTTATCGCTCACGTGCTCTTCACTAAGGCCAAGATCTTTCAAAAGCGCCACTGCGTTATCTGTTGTATTTGTAGTTCCAAACATAATTTCCTGATTTTAAGAATGCATAGCACAGCAACAAATGCCGCGCTACATTAAAAATATTTTGAGCAAGAATCGTTGTAGTTGATATGAACCTATACCAGAGAGGGGGAGAAAAAGTCCGGTCAAATAACCGGACCTTTCTAAATTTCTTAAGCGTTTAAAGTAGCTTCACCTTTTTGCCAGTTACAAGGGCAAAGCTCGTCTGTTTGAAGAGCATCCAATACACGCAAAACTTCTTTTACGTTACGGCCAACACTCAGGTCGTACATTGAAACCCAACGTACAGTACCTTGAGGATCTACAACGAAAGTAGCGCGGTAAGCGATCTTTTCGTTTGGTTCAAGAATACCCAATTCTTCAGCAAGTGATTTTGAAGTATCAGCCAACATTGGGAATTGCAGGCCTTTCAGATCTTCGTGATCTCTTCTCCATGCTACGTGTACAAACTCGCTATCTGTAGAAGCACCGATCAGGATTGCATCGCGGTCTGCGAAATCCTGGTAATGTTTGTTGAATTCAGCGATCTCTGTAGGGCATACAAAAGTGAAATCTTTAGGCCACCAAAACATCACCATCCATTTGCCACTGTTCTTAATTTCTTCAGAAGAAATGTCGTAAAACTCTTTTCCTTTTTCTATTGATACTACTGCCTTCTTGTTGAACTCTGGAAACTCTGCTCCGATTGATAATACTTTGTTGCTCATATTCGTGTTTAATTATTTTTCCTAATGGAGGCGCGAAAGTATCGAAGTTTAACCATAGACAAAGTTGATTTTATCTATGATGACATAGAGCACGTCTATAATGCGTAGAGCAACAATAACTGAATAGACTGAATAAACTGAGTGGTTGAAAGTCGAAAAGGATTTTCAACAATGAACATTCAGTTATTCAGTTACTCAGTTATTCAGCTCTCCCTAAAACTCCACATGGAACCTCGCAGACAGAATATTCACAGGACCGCGGTCCTTATTGTAGCCCGGGTTTAATACAAATTGGTAATCACCCGAAAACCAGATGGGATATTGTTTGAAAGGTTTTACTTTATAGTAAATCTCAGTAACGTTTTCAATAGCATAGTTTATGGTACCATCACCAAGAATAAAACCATCTCCCCCAAGCTTAAGATACTCACGGTGATCTTTTGACAAACCACCCAACGTTGTAGCAATACCAAGTTCATCATCATCACGTTTCCATTTGCCGCCATTAATAAGAATACCGGCAGATAGGTTTTGATCTATCTCTGTAAAGCACCACGTCTCATTTCTACCATCATTCCAGCCAGCCCGTGCAAACAGGCCCGTGTACTTTCCTGTCTGCTGACTGAAGTTCACACCAAACCCGTATTTCGTTCTGCCGAATTCCCTCGTTGCTGTTACATCAGGCTCAATCATTTTAATGGCCGAATCGTAGTTGCCCATATTGGCTCTGTTGCGGAACGCAAGCACCTTAATACTTCCGGGTCTGTTATTGATGGAGAATCCTCTTTCAATTTGCGCATTGAGTGCAATGGCTTCAGATAAATTGGTATTTAGTTTATCACCATTTGCAGTTTTGGGAAGTGTTGCAGCACCGGCTTTGAACCCCCAGTTGCCCAATTGCAACATAGCCGAAACACTGTAAGTATAGCCGCGTACATCCGCCGCATAATCCCAGGCTCCATTATTCATGAATGCCCAGTTCAGGAATTGTGTTCTTGGTGCGTTGCTATAATCGTTGTTGTCAAAAATATCGCCGAGACAGAATTTCCCTGCAAGTACGCGAACGAAGTTTTTCGGCTCTTTCCCGCGAAGCTGGTTTGCAGCATCATCCACATCTTCGTATCCGCCTTTCAGTGCAAATGTTTGTTGTAAATAAGCACGGCCCAAAAACAATGTTGGTTCGGGATTGCCTACACGAAAGGTTTCACCATTAGAAGAAGCGCCCATACCAACAGCGCCCGTCAAGCCGCTACCACCAACGATTTCAGGATTTATGAAAACGGCAGCGCCTTTCCATAATCTTGCACCGAGATACAGTGTTGCTGAAAGCGAGTTTTGTTTTTCTTCTTCTCCCTTCAAGCTGTTTGTTCCGCTGTATGGAGAATGGAAAGAAGGTTTATACTGGTATATATAAGTCGTCTGAAAATGAAAGTTAATTCGCTGAGTGCTGTCTTTTGTGGTTTGCGCCTGCGTAACAATTCCGCCAAGCAAAGCCAATACGATCGCCAAAAATCTCATCCTGTTGGTTTTTCGCAAATCTACAGCGCGGAAATGAAGTGAAAGAAAATTCGGGAAATAATAAAATACACAACGATGCAAAAAAGGGAGCACGCAGATAGACAAATAACTGAATAACTGAGTAACTGAATAACTGATGTCCATAATCGAAAAGGCTTTCTGACTTTCAAGCACTCAGTTATTCAGTCATTAAGTTATTCAGTTATTGCTCACTTGATCCAGTCCATCGTTGGCAATGGCGCAGGGTCTTTAAAGTAATTCAATCGCAAACTATCGCTCCAACCGTTTGGATTGTTTACAAATGATTTGCTGGAGAAGAAGATCATGCCCTGAACATTTGGCGTGTTGCGAAGCATTTCTATTTGTCGTGGTAATTGTGTTTTGTCGCGCCATGCTGCGTTGGTGTTGGCTCTGTAAACACCAAGACCAATATAGCAATGTTTACCATAAGTGTGTTTACTCCACCAATCGAGCAACACAGTATAATCAGCTACTTTGAAACCAATCTCCCAGTATAACTGTGGCGCCACATAATCGATCCAACCTTCTTTTAGCCACAGTAAGATATCTGCATACAGATCATCGTAGTTTGTTTGACCGGCCTTTGTTTCACTGCCTTCAGGGTCTTTGTCTTTATTTCTCCAAACGCCAAACGGGCTAATACCAAATACGCAGGCAGGGTTGGTTTCTTTAATGGCTTTGTTCAGGCTCACAATAATGGAGTCAACATTGGACCTGCGCCAGTCATCTTTTGACATACCATTGCCATACTTCACATAACTCGCATTATCAGGAAATTCTTTTCCTGCAATTCTGTATGGATAAAAATAATCGTCGAAATGGATACCATCTACAGCGTAGCGGCTCACAACATCTCTGATCACTTCAGTTACAAATTTTTGAACATCCTTATTACCGGGATCGAAATAACGTTTATCACCATAAGGAAGAAACCACTCAGGATGTACTCTGGTGATGTGTGTTTGAGCGATAGAAGATTTGCCGATCAAAAACTCTGCTCTGTAAGGGTTGCACCATGCATGAAAAGCCATGCCACGCTTGTGCGTTTCAGCAATCATGAACTGCAATGGGTCGTAGTAAGGAACAGGCGGTTTGCCTTGCGTACCAGTGAGCCATTGGCTCCATGGCTCGAAAGATGAAGGATAGAACGCATCGGCAGAAGGTCTTATTTGCACAACTACCGCGTTCAGGCCGTTGCGCTTATGCATTTCCAGCAAATCGATGAATTGCTGGCGTTGGTTTGCTGTATTGTATTCACCTTTGTTTGGCCAGTCAATATTATCAACGGTAGCTATCCAAGCTGCTCTGAATTCTGGTTTCGATTCCTGTGCAACTGATTTGGATAAAGGGGCCAACTGAAAAAAACAAAATAATCCTATAATAAGCCTTTGGGCAATTTTCATCATCATATGGGTAAAGAGATTAATAATCTATTCTGCGTTGCATCCACCTCTCACTTTGTCTAAAAGTGTATTCAAGGTTTTTGCTTCCTCATCAGACAAACGGCTGAACAAGCTGTCCATCTCATCCTGGTATTTATCAAGCTCTGATAATAACTCAAGACCCTTGGAAGTTATGGTAACATCTACAAGCCTGCGGTCATTTTCGCAAGTCACTTTTTTAACAAGTTCTTTAGCAATTAAGCGATCTACAATGCGGCTTGTATCGCTCATTTTATCAAGCATGCGCTGCCTGATCTGCAGAGTAGAAAGCGGACCACATTGCCCGCGAAGTATACGCAAAATGTTAAACTGTTGAGAAGTGATGTCTTCCTTCTCTAATATTTTCTTAACTCTTTCCATGAACCAGTTGTACGTATAAATCAGATTTATAGCTGATTTCTGATGCTCACTTCTAAAAGTCGTTTGATATATGTCTTGTTCGATACCCATGGCAAAAAAATGTTCGGTTACTAAAATAAAAAAGTTTAGGCAAGTTTGCTAATCGCGGATGGTGAATCGTCAATCAAGGTTGTTTCGTGAAATAGTTCTTTCAACTACATGGAGCCTATGATCAGCAACGAAAAACCGCTTGTCATCCCGACGAAGGAGGGATCTGGGTGTTACTCAGACAGCGTGTTAATGTCAGACCCAGATCCCTCGTTCGTCGGGATGACAAGCAACATTCTTTTTGTTCTTCAACTACCTTAAGAACGCAAACCTCATTCACCATTCACTTTTCACTATTCACGATTCACTAATTCCACACAGTTGTTCCCTCGCTGCAATTCGCGCAAATATCAATGTTTTTGCGGCTTTGCAGAATATCTCTTCTGAATTTTACATATTCATCGCTTTGCCAAACCTCTTTGAAAGTTTTATCTTTCAGGCTGCCCAGTTTATGCGTCGCGTCTTTATCAAAACAGCAGGGCACCACCAGTCCATCCCAACTTATCACCGTCGCGTGCCAAAGGCGCCAGCAGTGATTTTCCAGCTTGTTCTTAAACTGAATCACGCCTTCTTCATTCTTTTTGTACCGGCTGTATTTTTCAATAGTCGGTATCAATTGATGCGGATCATTTTCATAATCATACACCTGCGCTGTTTTCAGCCACACATCATCCACACCTATTTTTTCAGCCAACGCCTTAACATCCGCTATCTGATGTTCATTTGGTTTTACCACTAAAAACTGAAAGATCACGAATGGCTTTTTGCTGTTCAATTCCTTTTTCCACTTCACAATATTCTCTGCGCCTTTGATCACTTTCTCCAATTTACCACCCACTCTATATTGCTGATACACGTCTTGCGTAGTACCATCAATGGAAATGATCAACCTGTCAAGCCCGCTTTCCACGGTCCTTTTGGCGTTCTCATCAGTTAGGTAATGCGCGTTTGTAGAAGTTGCCGTGTATATCTTTTTCTTCGTGGCGTATTTTACCATTTCAAGAAAATCAGGGTTCAGATAAGGCTCTCCCTGGAAGTAAAACACCAGGTAAAAAAGATCTTTGTACAGCTGATCAATGGTCTGCTTAAAAAAATCGTTCTTCAACATTCCTGTTGGTCTTGTAAAAGCTCTCAGGCCGCTGGGGCATTCGGGGCAGCGAAGATTGCAGGATGTGGTGGGTTCAAAAGAAATGGAAACAGGATAACCCCATTGAATTGGCTTCTTCGTCCATTTGCTTACGTAATAACTGCTCAAAACTCTAATGCCGTTCCATGCGCGTCGTGGCGTCATCCGGGATAAAAGGTTTAAACTGTCGTTCCAATTGAATTGACCCATAGAGAGCAAAGTTATTGAATAACTGAGTAACTGAATAACTGAGTCGTTGAATGTCGGAGGGGTTTATGGAATGCTAACTTTCTTTTAGGGAAATAACTGAATAACTGAAGTTTTCCGTGCAACAAACACCAATTATTCAATCATTCAATTATTCAACCGCTCAGTTATTCAGTTACTCAGTTACTCAGTTATTCGGTTATTGGTCTATTGTGCATAATCAACTATCAACCATTCAGTTATTCAGTGATTCAGTTATTCAGTTATTGCCTTATTTTTGCGCATGGCCCAAACCAAGAAATCGAAAGTTACCGCAAGATCCCTTCTATCCTTATTGATCTTAGCCGTATTGGGAGTGCTAGCCTGGTGGCTTTACAACAGAAACGTTCCCAAGTTTGCGCGTTATCCGGAGTTTGGCATCGACATTCCCTACAATTTCACCATTCATGGCATTGACGTTTCCAAGTACCAGCGGGATATCGATTGGGCGGAGGTAAAAGCCATGAACGTCGACAATATTCAAATTGGTTTCACTTTCATTAAGGCAACAGAGGGCCTGGGAAATGTAGATGGTTATTTTAAACAGAATTGGCGCGATGCAAAAAAAGCCGAGGTAATAAGGGGCGCCTATCATTTCTTCCTTGCAACAAAAAGCGGTAAAGCGCAAGCCGAAAATTTCATCAACACCGTTCAATTAGAAACCGGTGACCTTCCTCCCGTTCTTGATGTGGAGCAGGCTTACGGCGTAAGCGGCGATAAAGTAAGGCAACGCGTAAAAGAGTTTCTTGATACCATACACGAGTATTACGGCGTAATGCCCATCATTTATACCAATGTTGATTTCTACAATCAATATCTCAAAAACGATTTCGACGATTATCCACTTTGGGTGGCGCATTACCTCCAAAAAGACAAGCCGCGCATTACCCGCGAATGGACCTTCTGGCAACACAGCGAAAGCGGCCACATCAATGGCATTGCCAACCGCGTAGATTTTAATGTTTTCAACGGCGATTCGTCTGAGTTTATGAAGCTACTGATTGAATAACTGAGTAACTGAATAACTGAACGTTCAAAGTCGGAGAGGTTTTATTAAAACAAAGACACTCAATTATCCAATCATTCCGCTCTCAATGTCATTTGATTTAGCCTGTCGAAAAATCAAAAGAATCTTGCTTGTCATCCCGACGAAGGAGGGATCTGAGTATTTGCCCAACGGTATGTTAGTGTCTGACCCAGATCCCTCCTTCGTCGGGATGACAAGCAGTCTTTCTTTATTGGTTATGGAACACCAAATCAGGAACTAGGAAATAGAAATTAGGAATTCAGTTGCTCAGTCATTCAGTTTATTCAGTTACTCAGTTTATTCAGTTATTTCATGAGCCCCGTGTCGGCCAGCCTTGCATAGCGGCCTTCTATTTTGCCTTCTTTGTTTATTACAAACATGGTGGGAGTGCCTATGACACCGTAGCTTTTAAAATTGACACCTTCAAACCCATTGAAGTCGCAAAGCTTATCGCTCCAGGGCATTTTTGCGGCGTTATAGTCGAAAACAAGTTTATTGACGTCTGATGAAACGGTTATAACCCGTACACCCTTGCCCTGCAAAAAGGCATAGTTGCCTGTTAATTGTGTGAGTTCATTTTCGCAATTGCCACAGCCCGATTCGTAAAATACCAACAACGTTTTTTCTGACGGCGCTCTGTCTATCAGCCCTATAATGGGTGGTGCCATACTACCTGCCTGTAGTGAATTAAGCATTATTTGCAGTTTTTTTGAGGGCGAGCTTAACCTGCCAGATTGCAGGATGGGTAACCGCAAATGTTGAAACAGACTGTCTTTGTTATACTTGCTAAACAATCCGGCAAATTTCTCGGCGAGGGCCGTATAAACAATGTTGGATCGAGTGCGAGCCAGAATGTGCTTTGCGTCTGAAAGTAACACACTGTCATTTTTTATGGCATTCAGTTGCATTTCCATCCAGTTTACAGGCACTGCGCTCCATTGGTTGCTAGTGTATACAGCATCCCAGTCCATCGTGTTGCGCGCATATAGGCGGGCGGCTGCTGCTTTTTTATCTTCTTTTAGCTCGATGCTGCTGCCAAGGCCCATTAAAATATCGTTCATGGCGCGAAACTTTGCTGCATACAAAGGGCTGGAGGCCGTTTGTGACTGCAATTTAGCAAACGCTGAGGACTGCCGTTTCAACTCTGCATCAAACACAAGGCGCAGGCTGTCGTTGCCCTTGCTGTAGGCGTGAACGGCCTGTTGCATAGCACCTGCCCTGTCCAGTATCACTTGCTGTTTTTTGTATTGCTCTATCAGAAAAGTATTTTCCGGGGAGCCGATGTAAAAAATATTATCCATGTCGGGCGCGGCTTCTGTGCAGCGCACCGTAAAGTTTTCGTGGTTCACTACCATATCCAGCCCACCGCCTTCTGCAAGTGCAAATTGCGACATGCCCACATAGTCTTTATAGCGGGCAGGTATCACGAGTGTGGTTTTTCCATTCTTATCTAATGCGCCGGTAATAATGGTATCTTTTTTATCGCCCTGGAAAAGCTGGTAAATATATTGCTTGCCCGCAAAATGCGGAAAATCCAGCTGTATCGTTTGTGCCTGGGTGAGGCTTGCGGTTGCCAGCAGTGCTGTTACCAAAGTTGTTGCGATGGCTTTCATTTGTCTTGAGTTATAAGTTTTAAGTTTAAGAGCCGCGCTTTATAAGTATAAGCAAAAACTTTCATATTAGAGACGCAAAGGTAAACGCGATGCGAGGTGAGTGTTGCCTGAAAAGGTCATTTGAATTTCGAAAAAAGGCAGGCTTAGGAGAATTGAAAATGGAAAGTTGAAAGTTGAAAATGGGAACGCAGATTATCATGATTTTGGTGATCAATGATGATTTATTTCAAATCATAATAAATCTTGACAACCATGAGAATCTGCGTTCCCCTCATTTTCAACTTTCAATTTTCAACTAAAAGAAAAAAACTCTGCCAAGAATGGCAGAGCCTATAAACCTCTGACTAGGTATAGATATACCTGATTCTATGAAAAACTAAGAAAAACAGGTTGTCTGAAAAAATCAACGGCCTCCCTTGGCGGTGCAGGGTATTTATTGCTGGCAGGGAAGCTTAAGTTCAATGGTGTTGTTTAAAAATGCGTGCAGTGACAACCAATCGTTCAATGCTGATGCAATGTAGATTTGATATAGGCATTGCTTAAGCTATAAAGGACATTAAATTTTTATAAAAGGCTAAAAATGAGTGGAATTGAAAACAAAAGTTGAAAATTCCAATATAACCAGCGGCTACAAATTTTCAACCACTCAGTTTATTCAGTTATTCTGTATTCAGTTACTAAACATGCCCTGTCTTGACCACTGCCATTTGTTTGGCCTTAGCCCACGGAAAAAAATAAATCAAATGCAATAGCTCCCTAACTAAGCGACATCCAATTCCTAATTCCTAAAACGCAAAGAGGCTGTTTTTTGCAACAGCCTCTTTTAAAGAAGCACAATAATAAAATTCTATTTTTCAACCACCACAAATAGTCAAATAATTAAACAAATCGCATTATTGTGCTACACAACGAATGGAACATCCCTCAGTGCGAGAGTCGGCGGCGCCATTACCATAATACGCGTCATTAGATAGCTGTGCGATGTACGGACGCGTACTATTATAGTGGCCTGTGGACCAATAGAAACCGTAGCTACCGCGATATCGCAGGGACCCATCGGTGTAGTATCGGCATCCGGCTGCTGGCAAAAACAAGCGATTGCCAAATGATATGCCTGTTGCAAAGTTGCCGACATCGGTCGCCCAGCTTCCAGTTCGGGTTATAGGGTTTAAGCTTGAATTATTAATTGCTCCCCACGTTGCTTGTGTTGGTACTCTATATCCGGCCGGGCAAGGGTCATTAGCGGTTTTGCTGGCATCAGCCCATGATCCGTCTGGTGCACTGGTAGTGTTCCAGCCGCCAATGGCTCCCGATTGGGTAGAAGCATTGGCTACCACAGTACTACGGCCCCACTGGTAAAAGTTTCCATGAATAGCCTGCGCAGGTGTAAATGGATCAGCATTTGGATCCGCTCCCAGGTTGGAGCACATAAATTCTTTCCAAACGCCAGAGGCTATGTACGCTCCACAGCTGGTACAGTCTGCAATCTTCGCAGTCAGTTTTACGGTATAGTCTGTACCACTCACAGTATACAACGCATATATGGTTGCTGTTAAGGCCTGTGCAGTCGTTAAGCCTTTTGCATCTGTCATCAGGCTACTTTGGTACAGCAAGGTAGCTTTGCATGCTACACCGCTGCCAATGCTTCCCGAGTAGTTGCCATTAGGCGTAAGGGTCTTCACTATTTTACCACTAATGCTTTCCACGTACTGGAAGCGCACATTGGTAACAGTCTGGTTGGGTGTAAAGGTGTACACTTGGCTGGCTGTAAACGGTCCAGTAGCCACATTGTCCTGTGTTGGGCTGGTGTTGTTAAAGTTGGTGCCACTAGAAGTGCGGCTGCTTAGCGTACCGCAACCGTTGGCATTGTCATTGCTTTGGGCAATATCAAAATTTGTTTTACCATTTAATGTACCGGTACCTACTGGTAGCATAGCCGGGTCGGAAGCAGCTATTACAGTAAAGACTACAGAAGTCATACCTGCACCACCACAACCGTTGGTTACCGTACAGGTATAAGTTTTAGTACCAGATGCAGCTGTAATATTAATGGCAGCTGCATTGCCTACAGTGTTGTTGCTGCCATCTTTCCACACATAGACAGGAGCACTAGTGTTGGCTGCTGTTATGCTAAGGTTAACCTGCTGGCCAGTTACCGTGTTAATGGTTTGTGCCGTAGTAGGAGATTGTATAGTAGGTGTAGGGCAGCTAGAGTTTACAGTAACAGTGTTACCGCTAAAACTGCTGTTATTCTGGGCATCACCGCAAGCATTGTTGCCGCTTACGCCCACAGTCATCGTGCTGCTGCCGCTGGCAGGGAACTGTACCAGTACTTTGCTGGTGCCCTGGCCGGTAGTAATGGTAGCTCCACCACTTACCGTCCAGTTATACGTTATCGGGCCGTTTGTTGCAGATACTTCGTACACTTTGCTTTCGCCAAAGTTTACCGGGTTAGGGTTTTGCACCCATGTAAGGTTGGTAAAATCAGAGAGTACCACATTTTTAAGTGCGCTCATCGGGCTTGTACAACCGCTGCTGGTTACAGTAACGCCATAGTTGCCTACTTGTGTAGCACTGTAGGTACTGGCTGTAGCGCCGGATATTGCGCTGCCATCTTTGTACCATGCATACACCGGAGACGAAGCATTTGTTTGTGCCGTAAGGGCAGCAGAACCTCCACATAAAGCGCCACTGCCTACCAGCTGGGGAGCTGTAGGTGCAGCTGTTGTAGAAATAGATTGGTTCACAGAACCTTCCTGTGCACAACCGGCACCTGTAGCGCGTACACGCATTACCACGCTACCGGAGGCCGGTACGTTGTAAGAAATACCTGTTCCCTGACCAACTTGTGTATTGTCAGCATACCAAGTATAAGTGTATTGAGCGTTGTAGTTGCCTACTTCCAAAAAGGCGCTACCGCCCTGGCAAAAAGTAAAGCCACTTGTAGTTCCGTTGATCTTTAATGTAGGTACAGGAATGCTGCCACCGCTATTATCTTCTGTAATGGTAGCTGCATTAGAAGCTGCAGAAGAGCAACCTCCGTTTTCCACCACTGCGGTCCAAACGCCTTTACCAGCCTGCACAGTAGTGCCGGTGTTAGCAGTTTTTACGCCGTCATGGTACCATACCACTGTGCCCGCTGCCGGTGCAGTAGCTGTTAGCTGCACTGTACCGCCCGCGCCGCATGCTACGCCGTTGTTGCCTATTACAACCAGGTTCACGGCAGCAGGAGCAGCGGAACCGCTTTGTGTTATTGCAATACTTTGAGAATTCGCGCAGCCAATTTTATCGCCGTATACCACATAATTGCCTGCTTGTGTGGCATTATAGTGGTTACCGGTGCCTACCTGTTGGCCGTTAAGCGTCCAAATGAAAGTACCTGAAGCAGGGTTTCCGCTCAGGGTTAAATTAGCTGCGCCACCGCTACAAATTGTGGTGCCGTTTTGTGATACGATAGCCGGAACAGTAGTGGTACCGCAACCGGTAGCATCGCCGTCTTGTGTATATGCCAAAATGGAGGAGTTGCCGCATGGGCTCACCACCTCTACAACCGCTGTGCGTTTGCTTGCATTTGGGTTTGGTGAAAAGTTAAGGGTAAATGTACCTGCTGCCGCGTTGGTAACATTAACAGCAGCAAAATCGCCGCCGCTGATTACGGTAAAGCTATAATTGCCCGTCGTGCCACAGTTCGGATCCTTAACGGTGCCCGGCTCATTCACGCCGATAGCCGGTATAGGAGTTTTAGGGTCGGGGTTAATGGTAAATGTATTGTCGCACATGCCAACCCATTTGGCATTGTTCCAGTATTCAACACAGTTAATATCGGTGTTGTATACCATAAGACCATTTGCGGCAACATTGTTTACGCTCAGCGTATCGGAGATCGCTTTGCGTTGTGCTGTTGTCATTTGCGGTAAGCGGAGGCCGCCGTAAACGCCGCTTTTGTACTGCGACACCAGCTCCAGCACGCTGAAGTTTTTTGGTTTACCGGCAGATCCTATGTTTACCTGCGCCTGCGATACTACGCCAAGCACCAGCAACAGAATTGCCAATAAAAAGGAAAGAAGGTTTTTTTTCATTTTTTTTATCTTTTTAGATTTGTTTAGAAAGTTTTTGAGCTACAGCTCAGTCAATCTGTTATTTATACCTTGTTTTATTTTTTTAATTTTTAATTAACAATTAATAAAGTAGTCGTGTTCGTTTTTACTTAATGTTTTTTTGTTGTTAATGGTTGATTATCAACGGCTCACCTTTAATGTTGCGCATTCAAAATTGAAGCTTAACAAATATCAACCAACAACTATTCTTTTATCAATTTCAAAACGCCTTTGCTCTCATTGCCCTGAATTACCTGTACCAGGTAAACTGCACGGGCCAGTGAAGCTGCATTGACGATAGTTGTAGCTGTAACATCATTCTGCACCAGCACAACCTTACCATTCACGTCCAGTACGCGTACTAAGGCCGGTTCGAGAAGACCCTTTACGTAAAAGTTATTTACCACTGGATTGGGAAGTATATGCAGTTCACCCGCTATTGCATCAAACCGCAGGGTCTTTACCGGGCTGTAAGAGTATTTGCCGTCTATATCCACCATTTTAAGGCGGTAATAGTTAAGGCCGTTGGCAGGAGATTTATCTGTGAAGCTGTATGTTTTTGCATCTACATAATTACCCGCAGCAGCGATAGTGCCTATGGCTGTGTAGTGTTCGCCATCTGTGCTACGTTCTACAATAAAGCTGGCAGTGTTTTGCTGCTCGGTTACTTTCCAGTCTAATAAACCGGTGCTGTTGCTTTGCTTAGCATTGAATGCCAGAAGTTTTAAAGGGAGCACGGTAATCTTAGGTGTTGCAGACCAAACGTCTGCGCTGTTATCAATTACCAATGAACCACTATTTTGGTAACCACCACCTGAAGCTGAATAAAACTTAGAGTTTCCAGTTCCATCCGTAGCATAGAAATAATCATTGGTTGCACCCTCAACGATAAACGTATTACCAAAAAAGTTGGAGCCACCGTCTGCTAAATCCAACAGGTAGGGAACATAACTGGTCAGAGGAGCAGGATAAGTAATCGTACCTATCAAATACTCTGTTCCATTTGTAACAGAAATCCAATTCGAAGGCCAACCCAAATTGGTTCCCCAATTGGTGTAAGTATACCCGTTACCTGTGCCTGTGCTTGGAGTAACAACGCTATAGGTCCCGAACAGGCCATTATTAGGCGCAAACGTACCTTGCCCTGGTTGAGCAGCGCTAGTTTTAAAACCTACGACAACATTCATCTGCTGCCATTTTACAGAACCGCTACCATTGGGTATTGCATACACGTTTAATTGATTGTTGCTTGATCCTAGTTTAATGGTATAGCTGTAGCCGATTACCTGACTATAGCCAAGGCTACAAATCAAAATACCCAGTACTGCTAACAAAAATCTTTTCATAATATAATTTGATATTGTATTGTATTTTATTGACAAGGTCATTTTGCTTAACGAACATAAAAGCAACAAAATCATTGGAAGTTTTAGCTAACCCGACTGGCAATAACGCCAGCCAGGTTGCATATTTTTTGTTTTTGTCTTTTATTGAGCTAATGACATTGATTTCTTTCTTTAGAGATGTTGGCTAATTATCAAGGTAAGTACGCTACCTAACACCCCTGAGCTCAAGAAACTCTCATCATTGGCAACGCCATTGTAACTTACTTTACCGTTCATGTTATAATCGGCATTATGATATACCGGGCTCAATACTGTGGATAACACACCACCAAGCGCACCCGAACTCAAGTATGATTCATCGTTATTAACGCCGTTGTAACTAACCTTACCATTGCCTGTACCATCGCCGCCCCACATTGCGAACTTGCCATTGCCAAGATCTTTCATGGCTGTATTGGCTGTGTTGCCTGCATTTTGATAAGCCTGTGCCTGGCCGCTTGTAAAGTCATACAAAGTAGCAGTGCTGCTAAGTGCCTGTGTTGCTGCCGTGCGTATACCCAAGTGGTTACGGTGGCGAATTGCTACATAATAATTATCCGGAGCTTGCTGGAAACTTACCGGCGAAGTGCCGTCAAGATCTACCACTGTTCCGTCGCTTTTTACAAACGCAGCTCTTGTGGCGATTACCGTAGCTGGCGTTGTTTTATCATGCAGCTCTACCAATACCCAGTCCGTTACACCTGCTGGTATGCTGGCCACGCTTTCAGTGCCTGCATAGTTCCATGGTGCTTTGTTGTATGGTTGTGTGGTTGGTATTACGCCCAATGTGTTCAATGTAGTGGTCATTGATGTACCACTTACGGCGCCTTGCAGCAATACTTTTGCGCTTACGACGATTGTACCACTTGTTGTGGAAATGGTGAGTGGGCTCCAGTTACCGGTTGCTGCCCATTGTGCACCTGTGATAGTGTTGGAGGTTACAGCACCTGCTGTTGTAGTGCCAGTGGCAGTACTACCTTCGTTCCACCATCCGCCAGCAGTTTTATGTGCCACGCGAACGTTTGCTATGTTGCTAATAGCTGGTGCTACTGCAGGGTATGCAGCGTCGTCTGCATCTTGTCCATAATACAGCACAAATGATGCTGAGGTAGATGCCGGAGCTAAAGCGTTTGCTAACCAATGTTCCTGGTTGTAATAAGACTGTAGCAGTCCAGAGCCAGTACCACCGGCTGTAAATGCCGCGTTACCTGCATCTGCACCCATATATTTGGCATCGAGACCGGCACTGTTGGCTGTTATCGCCGCATCCATTTTACGATAGTGTTTGCCATCTCCTATAGGGAAAGTGAAGCTTCCCGTAGGTGCAAAAGTGCGCACTACTCCCACTACGTGACTTGCTGTAGCTTGTGTAGTTGGGCTTTTTGCAGCGGTGTTAAACACCAGCGGATAAGTATCGCCCGGTGTGGTCACTATACCTTTGGTAAAGGTGGCCACGTTGTTTACATAAATCGATTGGTTCAGCACCACATCGCCAGCTGCTAACTTGCCGGATGTGTTGTTTATTTCAAGATTGTAAGTAACAAATGGCTGGCTTCCGCTAACTGTTTGTACAGATGTAGTACCTAATGTTTCTGAGGCGCTACCAGCGAGGTGAAGAGTTCCTGTGCCAAGGCCTGTACCATTCAGTGCCATGGTCATATTGTTTACAATATTGCCATACACGTAAATGTTGCCATTGTTAAAAAATTGGGTGGCGCCTGCATCGATTGTGAGGTCACCATAAATGTAAAGGTTGCCACTAAAGTTGTTAAGGACGGCTCCGCTTTTCACGTTCACATCCCCATCAACATAAAAGTTGCCCCCTGGTCCATTATCGTTGGTAAAGCTGCCGTAGATATCCAGCTGTATTGTTCCGCTGGCAAAATTGAAGCGACCGTCTCCATAGTTGCCGAAGTTGCCACTAGCATCAATAACGGATTGTGCCTTTAGCTGCGAAGCGCATAAGAGCAGCAGCGGCACGAAAACGAATAATGCTATGCATTTGGTGAATAAATTTTTTTTCATACTAAGTGTTTGTGTTTGCCCGTTTTAGCAACATGTCTGCTTGCAAGGTGTTGCTGTGGGCCCGATAAGTGCTCTGGTCTTGTTGTTTTATTTAAATAATAAAGAATCCCGGTGGGAAGGATTAAAATGCAATGGTGTTGTTTAAAAATTGTACGGATAGCGTTCAATAGAACGCTTTGTAGTTATAACTATCATCAACAATTGTGGGCGCAAAGGTATATGCGGTAGTAGGCAGGATAGATTCTAGAAAGGACATTAGAGTTGAGAAAAAAGACTTCTTTGAGAAATTGAAAATGGAAAGTTGAAAATTGAAAATGGAAGGAAGAGATGCTTTGCATCTTAGAGTTTAACCACTAAGCCACTTGGAAACATTAAGCCACACTAAGGTTGTTTGATTGTCGGGAACGCCTTAGTGAAACTCAGTGTTTTCCAAGTGCCCGCCCGGATGAATCCGTTCGGACGGGTCTTAGTGGTGAAAAAAGTCTAAAACATTCAAGCTGAATGCTTAATTCAGGCTTCTCCAAAAATTAATTTTCCCTTCGTTAAACTTTAAGCTGCAAAAGCTTTCTTAGCCGAAGAAGGTGAGAGTGGAGAGTTATTCAGTTATTCAGTCATTCAGTCATTCAGTCATTCAGTTATTCCCCTATGACCAGAAGAGATATTTTCAAAAATTTTTTGTCCAAAAAGGAGCCAGTTGAGTGGCAGGAAGTTTCCTTTCCAGATATTGAAAGCGGATTGGAAACCTATAAAAAGCCATGGGATGAAAGTGCTGTGCGGCATTTGCTTCGCAGAACGCAATTTGGCGCACCTGTGGCAGAAGTGGAATATTTTAAAAAGCATTCTGCAAAAAAAGCAGTGGCGGAGCTGCTCAACACGACTTCGATTAATCCTGCTCCTCCCGTAAATAATTACAACGACGATAAAGTAACAGATGAACAGGTGCCGCCAGGACAAACCTGGGTAAATGCCACTAACAACGGCGGCATGCTAACAGGAAGGCGCATACGATCTTTCAAAAGCTGGTGGATGATGCAAATGATAACGCAAAACCGCAGCATACATGAGAAAATGGTGCTTTTCTGGCACAATCATTTCGCTACGCAAACAGCAACAGTCAGGCATCCGCAATTCATTTACCAGCATAATTTATTACTACGCAAATACGCACTGGGCAATTTTAAAGAGATGACGAAAGCCATCTCTATTGACCCCGCAATGCTTCGCTACCTCAATGGAGCCTCCAACACAAAGAAAGCGCCGGATGAAAACTACGGACGGGAACTGCAAGAACTTTTCACGATTGGCAAAGGACCGGGATCGCATTATACAGAAGGCGATGTAAAGGCTGCGGCCCGTGTACTTACGGGTTACAAGATCAGGCCATTAATGCAGGATACGGCTTTTGATCCGCAAAGGCATGATGACGGGGATAAACAGTTTTCGGCATTTTATGGAAACGCCATCATCAAAGGCAGAAGCGGTAAAGACGGGGAAAATGAACTAGATGACCTGTTGAACATGATCTTTGACCAGCACGAAGTGGCAAAGTTCATTTGTAGGAAGCTGTATGTGTTTTTTGTTTACAGCAACATTACCCCGGCTATAGAAAAGAGTATCATTTCGCCATTGGCGGATCTGTTCAGAAAGCATAACTATGAAATAAAACCGGTGCTTGAGAAACTGCTCACGAGCAAACATTTCTTTGACATGGCCAATCGCGGTGCCATTATTAAAAGTCCGGTGGAGTTCATTGCCGGTTTGTGCAGGGAGTACAATGTTTCCTTTCCTTCAGCACAAAATTATCTGAGTCGTTACGATGCTTTCGAGTTCATGCTTTTGCGCAGCGCCTACATGCAGCAAAATATTGGCGATCCGCCGAATGTTGCGGGTTGGCAGGCATATTATGAAAGTCCTGCTTTTTATAAGCTTTGGGTGAATTCAGATACGTTGCCAAAGCGAAATCAATTCAGCGATAGAATGGCTTTGTTTGGTTACAGAACAAAACCGGGCGGCGATTTTGTTGGCGTCGATTTGATTGCTTTTGCCAAATCATTGCCGTCACCGGAAAATCCTGACATGCTTATTCAAGGCTCTGTGCAATATTTGTTGGGCGCTGATCTTCCTACCGACCAGCAGCAGTTTATTAAAACGTCTATCCTACTTTCAAATTTGCAGGACATGGCAGATCATTACTGGACAAACATTTGGACAAGCTATGTTCAAAATCCAACAGACGAAAACAAAACAATAGTTGAAACAAAACTGAAACAACTCTATAAATATTTGATGGACCTGCCGGAATATCAACTGTGCTAGAGGAATTAAGAATTAGGAATTAGGAATTAGGAATTAAGAATTCTTTCTGTGATAAGGAGCAAACTAAGCATTATGTGGCTTCTGTGTAAAAGGATGTTTGATGCGTTTAATTAGGCAACTTTTCATTTGCTTAGTTGCGATGTCCAGGAAAGAAAGACTGCTTGTCATCCCGACGAAGGAGGGATCTGGGTGATTGTTTACGCATATTGTTCGTTAGTGTTAGACTGAGATCCCTCGTTCCTCGGGATGACAAGCGAGATGCTTTCATTTTTTCAAACAGTTTAAGTAAACGACATTGAAATTAAAAAATCGTGTTCCTTCTGCGATAGTGACAAAGGCTAGCATTACATCTGGTCAAAATAAAATGAAACAAAACCAATGAAAAGAAGAACATTTTTTAAATATACCGTTCCTTCAATTGTAGCCCCGGTTTTTATCGGTGGTTTCAATCTGCGTGCATTCGCCGCGAGTCCGCTGGTACAGGCGTTCAACAATTCATCCACAGAAGGAAATGTTTTGGTATTGATCCAGCTCGCAGGTGGTAATGACGGTTTGAATATGGTAATTCCTGTTGACCATTACAGTCAGTATTTTAATGCCAGGAAAAATATAGCAATTGAGGAAAATAAAATTCTTCGCTTGTCCGGCAACGATAACACAGGGTTGCACCCTTCCATGACCGGCATTCAAAATTTGTATAATGACGGCAAAATATCGTTGGTGCAAGGCGTGAGTTATCCGGCTCCAAATTTTTCTCACTTCAAGGCAACAGATATTTGGTTAACGGGAGAAGATTCAAGCGACAACATTACAACGGGCTGGCTGGGCAGGTATCTTGAGCAGCAATATCCCGGCTACCCGGAACATTATCCAAACCCGCAAATGCCCGACCCGTTTGCCATTCAAATAGGTTCGGTGGTTTCACCGGCTTTGCAGGGCCACTCTTATCCAATGGGCATGGCCATCAGCAATCCGGAAAGTTTTTACAAAATGCTGGAAGATCATCAGGACAAGAATGACGATCATTTCAATACCGACCGGGTTGCGGATCAGCTTTCCTATTTGCGCCAGCTTTCCGAAAAAACGGATGCCTATGCTGGTGTAATAAAACAAGCCGCAAAGAAATCAAAAACGCTTTCTGCAAAATACGAGGACAAGGGAAAAAACAATTTAAGCGAACAACTGAAAATTGTTGCACGCCTTATCAGTGGCGGTTTGCAAACGAAGGTATATGTGGTAAATATTGGCGGGTTTGACACGCACGCTGGTCAAACTGTAAACACAGATACATCAAAAGGAAAGCATGCAGTATTGTTGGAAAATTTGTCGCAATCGATAGAGGCATTTATGGACGACCTTAAACTGATGGGCGTTGATGATCGTGTGATGGGCATGACCTTTTCTGAGTTTGGCAGAAGAATAAAATCCAATGCCAGCGGCGGCACAGATCACGGTGTGGCAGCTCCGGTAATTGTTTTTGGCAAAAAAGTAAAAGGCGGCCAAATCGGCCATAGTGCGGTCATTCCAGACAATGTAACGGTGAACGACAACGTTGCAATGCAGTACGATTTCAGAAGTCTGTATGCCTCCATTCTAAAGGACTGGTTGGGTGTGGACCAGAATGCATTGTCGTCGATCCTGTTGCACAATTTCGATACGTTGCCACTCCTCGCTTAGAAAACGGAACGCAGATTTTCATGATTTTCATGATTTGTCATGATCTTTTTGAAATTTGATGAATCCCTCAATTTCAAATCTCAAATATCAAATCAACACCAATCATGAAAATCATGATAATCTGCGTTCCCTCCTGAACCTTTTCTCCGAATTGCATGTTATGACATTGTTGTTCTTTTTTATCATAAGCCAAATGCCGGTTTCGATCGGCATTTTCTGTCTATTTACTTGAATCTTACGTACTTGTGAAAGCTGTGAAGTGGAATGAAAATTTAATGGAACATAATTTATCACAACGTTTTAAATAAACTTTTATGGCAAACACTAAATTATGGAAGATAGATCCGGCCCACACGGAAGTGCAATTCAAAGTAAAGCACCTGGTTATTTCTACTGTTACGGGAACTTTTAAAGTTTTCAATGGTGAAGTACATTCAAATGGCGATGACTTTGACGGCGCGGAAACGAGCTTTAGCATCGATGCAAAAAGCATTGACACCAATACTGCTGACAGAGACAATCACTTGCGATCTGAAGACTTTTTTGCAACAGAAAAATATCCGACAATCGATTTTAAAAACGGCGTGCTGCACAAAGTTTCCGATGATGAATTTACATTGAAAGGCGATCTTACTATCAGAGGTGTGACCAAACCTGTAGAATTAAAAGTAGAGTTCGGCGGTGTTGCCAAAGACCCTTGGGGGGTTACAAAAGCAGGCTTTGAAATAACCGGAAAAATCAATAGAAAAGATTTCCATCTCACATGGAACGCCACAACAGAAACTGGTGGTTTTTTAGTGGGCGATGATGTAAGGTTGTTTGTAAACGTGCAACTGGTCGAGGGATAGGAACGATTGAATAATTGAATAACTGAATAACTGAGTGATCGACTGTCGTAAAGCAAAATCGAAAATGACACACTCAGTTATTCAGTCATTCAGTTATTCAGTTATTAGCCTATATTCTTCCTTACCCATTATTCCCATCTTATTTTCAGTGTATTTTATTGTGTCTGGTCTTATCATCCAGATGTCGCCGCTTACTGCTACTGCAAAGGGATATTTCATGTAGTACTTTCGTGTGGCTATTGACAGCAGGCTATTGTTATTGCTAGCCAGCAACATGCCTGTAAGCTGCACTCCTACCACGTTTGTGCTTAACAATTTGTCCTGCCGCACTGCGCCGGCTATCAAAGAGTTTTTCAGGGCAACATTCATGTGAGTGGTTTCCTGCTTGGACTTAAAGACAATTATGTTTTCCTCCGGGAGGTACACATAATAACACATTGCCGTGTATGGAACATTGTTATCGCAAACGCAAAGCGTGATGACTGTTTGCGACTGTATAAACGTTAATACTTTTTTGCTGAGAATAGCGCCTGGTGTTATGGTCATGTAGATTAAATGAACCTGAAAAGTAGAACGGATTAATTTCCGAAGGGCTGAGGAAAAACAAGAGGAGTGTTAACCGTTGTCACAAAAAATTAAGAATTAAGAATTAGGAATTAAGAATTCTTCCTGTGTTGCAGGTATTCTTGAAATGAACTTCGAGATTGAAAGAAAATAATAACAGACCACACCTTCATTAAAAAGGGTAAGCCGAAGCCTACCCTTTCAAGTCCATTAATCTCTTCATCATTTTTGAAACTCACATCAAGGATGTTTGTAACACCCGAAGAATTCTTAATTCCTAATTACTTATATATTCAAGCCACCGCAAACGCTAATCACCTGTCCGGTAACGTAGCTGCTCATTTTGCTGGCAAGGAATAATGTTACGTCTGCAATTTCTTCAGTAGAACCAAAGCGGTTCAATGGAATATCTTTCAAATATTGGTCAGCACCAGCACCGTCTTTCAGGTAGTGGGTCATGTCTGTTTCTACAAAGCCGGGTGCAATTGCATTGCAACGGATATTGCGGCTCCCAAGTTCAAGTGCAATTGATTTTGTGAAGCCAATGATGCCTGCCTTGCTGGCCGAATAGCTTGACTGGCCGGCGTTTCCACGAACACCCACGATGGAACTCATATTGATAATGCTGCCACTTTTTGCTTTCATCATTGGGCGAATAACCTGCTTTGTCATGTTGTAAATGCTTTTCAGGTTCACGTCCATTGTTTCATCCCATTGCTCTTCCGTAAGGCGCAGCAATAAGTTGTCTTTTGAAATACCGGCATTGTTAACGCATACGTCTACAGCACCAAATTCTTTTACTACATCGTTAACCAATGTTTCGCAGTCGTTAAAAATAGCAGCATTGCTTCTGTAAGCTTTCGCTTTTACTCCCAGGGCAGTAAGTTTTTCTTCAAGGGCCTGGGCTTTGGGGGCGCTTCCTTCACTCACATAGGTAAATGCAATATTTGCTCCGTGTTCTGCAAGTTTTAAAGCGATACCTTCACCTATTCCTCTCGCAGCACCGGTTACAATAACTACTTTGTTTTCCAACAATTTCATCTCTAAATTTTTATTGTTTTGGTATGACGCAACCATATTGTAAAGTCTTGCGTTTTAATGCAACGTTTCACAACGTGAAATACATCAAATGAATTTTATGTGATGCGCAAATGTAATTCAATTAAACACTAGTGTAGCAATTTGCAATTTGGAACCTTGTTTTTTGTCGCTTTTTGCCCGCTGGAACAAATTTTTATACAGTAAAAGCATACAAATTTTCTTAACTTAACAAACTATAAACCATATGTCAGAACCTTTACACTTGCGCCTTTGTGCCTTCGGCCAGATTAACTTTTACAGCACCCTTGGCTTATAGGCAATAATAATCTACTTTCCTTTAAAAATTCAAACCAATCCCCCAATAACCGTATTACATACCCTAAGGTGAACAACAAATGCGTACATATTGTATTGATAATAATGCTTTGGTTAATGGGGACCCGGGCAGGCGCCACTGTGCATTTCAACTCACCTTTCGATAATGATACGGTACCCAAAAAATCTATTTTTCAGAAAATAAGGGAATACAGGGATTCCATGATGCACCGGCGTTACAGGGATTCTGTCCTGGGAAAGATAGCGAAGGTAGATGCACCCGAACCGAAAGAAGACAGCACGATGGTGAAAAGTGAACGAAAGTTTTTGCCCACCTCAGGGAAAAGAATACAGAATATCTACTTCAAAAGAATTGCTGTATTTGGACCACGAGACATCAATGATACCACTTTTTCCACCCGTAATAAACTCATCAGGGTTGCCAACAGCCTGCATTACGATTCGCGACAGTGGGTTATCAGGCAAACGCTTTTCTTTAGAGAGAATGACACCATCAATGCATATACGCTGGCAGATAACGAGCGCTATATACGTACTTTGCCGTTTATACAGGATGCCCGCGTGTACGTGATCAATGAAGACGATGATGCCAACACCGCTGATGTACTGATCGTAACAAAGGACGTATTTGAATACGGTATCGACCTTTCCAATTTCAGTCCGCCGAACACCATTGCGGCCGCAGTGTACAGCAATGATCTTTTCGGCGCGGGACAGGGTCTTAGACTCGGCTTCCGGTGGGATAATGCATACACGCCGCCGTTTAACTCAGAGGCGCGTTATACCAAATACAATATTGCCCGGTCCTTTGCCAATTTTACTGTTGGTTACACAACCTTAAACAACAACAATCCGCTGGATACGGGCGTATACGAAAACTCATATTTCGTTAGCATTACGCGACCACTTTACCGGCAATCGGCGCGATTTATTGGTGGCCTTACCCTGGCAGATAATCACTCCATGAATATCCACGATTATCCGGACAGCATGTACAGAAGCTACTCTTACCGGCTGCTGGACATATGGGCGGGTTATAATTTTAGAAATTCCTTTCGCAAAAACGGATCTCTTACCAACAAGCCCAACCTGGCTTTGCTGGTGCGGCGATATAGCGCCTATTTTATTGATCGCCCCAAACAACCGGAGTTGGCGCTGGACCCAACCTACAACACCCGGCAATATTATCTCGGGCAATTTGTAATTTTTAAGCAACAGTACTTTAAGGGCAAGTACTACAACGGCTTTGGCAGAACGGAGGATATTCCGCAGGGTTATACCATCACGGCTACGATGGGTAGTGAGAAGTGGATCAGCCGCTACAGGTGGTACAGCGATGTGAGCGTTCAAAGCTGGCAAAGAACCCATCGCGACGGATTGTTGAACACCGGTATCGGTATTGGCTCGTTCTGGCAAAAATCCACTTCGGAGGATGCGGTTATACATGCTTTTGCCAATTACTACAGCAAGCTTTTTTACTGGAAAAAGCAGCGCATAAGGCAAATGACACTTTTTGATTTCCTCATTTGTCCCAACAACTACTTTTATAAACCATTGAATATTAACTGGGAACAGGGCATATGGGGTTTCAAAAGGACCACGCTAAATGGCTACCAGCGACTTAACATGCGTTCAGAAACCGTTTACTACAGCCCTTTGAAAATTTATGGCTTCAAGTTTAATTTCTTCGCCAGTGCACAATTGTCGCTGTTAGCCAGCAACAAAGAATCGATTTTTCAAAGCCCGGTATATACTGGGCTGGGGCTGGGAGCAAGAATCAGGAATGAAAACTTAAGCATCAACACGCTGAAACTGGGAGCTTACTACTACCCTGTTCGCCCTGCGGGTGTGGGCAGCTTCTTTTTTGAGGCTACAACGGTGTCTGACCTGCGCTTTGACGTGTTTCCGCTTAAGATGCCTACGTTTTTGCAATTCAGGTAGAAGTGAGCACACAGATGACACGGATCGGACGGATTTCCACGGATTTTTTTCTTAACCGCAAAGAGCGCCAAGGTTGCGCAAAGGAATTGAAGTTTTTAGGACTAAGCTGGTGTTTAATAATGAACAAAGAAGCGGAGGCTTTACTCCGTTACCTTTTGCACTATTGCGATTTGCTATTCAATTTGCCAGCTACCTCTTCGCGTCCTTTAAAGTAAAAAATCACGCTACCATGTCGAGTCAGCGGCACTACACAAGTTCAAAATCCGCGATAATCCGTCCAATCCGTGTCATCTGTGTGCCAATTTCCTTCCTTCTTGATAATAATGGTGTGCTTCGAAGGCGTATTTAGTTTTTTCTGTTATCTTGCAGTCCCTTTTTAAAAATGTGATTATGGAATATAACAGAATCATGGCCATAACCGGATTGCCGGGATTGTTTGAGTTATTAAGCAGTAAAGCTGACGGAGCGATCGTTCGTTCCCTCGAAGATAAAAGCACAAAATTTGTTTCCAGCCGCGTACATAACTTTTCGCACCTGGAAAGCATTGAAGTATATACTGTCCGCGAAAACGTAAATCTTGTGGATGTATTTACAGCTATGCAAAGCAATAGCAGTGCGCTTCCTTCTGAAAAAGATGCTAATGCTATCAAAGCTTATTTTCAGAAAGTATATCCTGATATGGACTTCGAAAGAGTGTATAGCAGCGATATGAAGAAAATGATCAAATGGTTTTCTGTGCTGAAAGAAAACAACATCGAAATAAAACTTTCTGAAGCTCCTGCTGAAGAAGTGGAAGAAGTAGATGAAGTTGCAGCGCCTGCGAAAGAAGCAAAGAAAGCAAAAGCTGAACCTGCTGAAGCAGAAGCTACAGAGGAAAAACCTAAAAAAGCAGCTAAGCCAAAGAAAGCGGAAGGCGAAGCGGAAGAAAAACCTGCTAAAAAAGCAGCAGCGAAAAAAACTGCGGCGAAAGATGATGCAGAAGGTGGCGAGGAAAAGCCTAAAAAAGCTGCCCGCAAAAAGAAGACAGAAGAGGAATAATTTAATGAATTATAAACAAGCTGCAAGCCTGGAGTTTTTTAACTTTAAAGCTTGTAGCTTTTTTATTTTATAACATTAATGATAAGTAATTGTGTCAAAATAAAATATGCAAGTATCTTATGCGAGCAATGGTTTCTAATATCAAGTCAAATAAATATTGCAAAGTTTTGAATTTTGACTTTTTCCTTTTGACTTAACACTAGTTGCCTTCACAATTTATAACTCATTACATAAAACTTATTTATGACCTATAGTGCAGATATAAAAAAAGTAGAACGTCATTTTTTACCAAAAGATTTCGTTGTTACAGATTGGAACAGTCTTGAACCTTATTTTAAAAATTTGCAGGAGAGAGAAATTACTTCTGTAAAAGATCTTGAGCAATGGCTGAAAGATTCCAGCGAGCTGGAAGCGATCGTAAGTGAAGATGCGTGCTGGAGACAAATTAAAATGACCTGCGATACAGAGAATAAAGCGCTGGAAGAAGCCTTCACTTATTTCGTGATGGAAATTCAACCGAAAATTCAACCGTATGCAGACCAGCTAAATCGCAAACTGATCGCCTCTCCTTTCACCAAAGAACTCGATCAGCAGAAATATTTTACCTACCTGAGAAGCGTTAAGAAAAGCATCGACCTGTTTCGCGAAGCAAATATTCCCTTGCAGGCTGAGCTGGGCGTTATGCAGCAGCAATATGGTGTGATTGCTGGAAAGATGACCGTTACAGTTGATGGAAAAGAGTACACGTTACAACAGGCAAATAAATTCCTCGAGAATCACGATCGCAACCTACGTGAAGAAGTGTATAGAAAAATTCAGGAAAGAAGATTGCAGGATAAAGAAGCATTGAATGACCTGTATACAAAACTAGTTGAGAAAAGACAACAGGTATCACAGAATGCAGATTTCAAAAACTACCGGGATTACAAGTTTGTAGAGCTTGGTCGCTTTGATTACAAACCTGAAGATTGTTTTCAATTTCACGAAGCTGTTAAGCAACACGTGTTGCCATTGGTGAATGAAATTTATAAAAGAAAAAAAGCGAAACTTGGCGTAGATACGCTTCGTCCGTGGGATGTAGATGCAGAACCTGAAAATGTGGAGCCGCTGCACCCGTTCAACTCCGGCGAAGAGTTGCTTGAAAAATCAATTGACTGCTTCAGCTCATTGAATCCATTCTTTGCAGAGTGCCTCAAAAAGATGAAAGCAATGGGTCACCTGGATCTCGATAGCCGTAAGGGCAAAGCGCCAGGTGGTTATAACTGTCCGCTTGCAGAAAGTGGTGCGCCATTTATTTTTATGAACGCTGCCGGCCAAATGCATGATGTTACCACCATGGTGCATGAAGGCGGACATGCTATTCATTCATTCCTTGCACATCCACTGGAATTAAGCGCTTTCAAGGAATATCCAATGGAAATTGCAGAAGTAGCGAGTATGTCTATGGAACTGTTCAGCATGGATGAGTGGGAAAGTTTTTTTGACAACAAGGAAGATTTGCAAAGAGCAAAAGAACATCAACTGGAGAGAGTGATCACTATATTTCCATGGATTGCCACTATTGATAAATTCCAACATTGGGTTTATCTTAATCCTCAGCATACGCCGGAAGAAAGATCAGCAAAGTGGTATGAAATTTTAAACGAGTTCTCCAGCTGCGAAATGGATTTCAGTGGTCTTGAAGAGTACAGAAAATATGCATGGCAAAGACAACTGCATTTGTTTGAAGTTCCTTTCTACTATATCGAGTATGGTATTGCACAATTGGGTGCAATCGGTTTATGGATGCAGTATAAACAAAATAAAGAAGCAGCTCTTAGCAACTATACAAAGGCGTTAAGTCTGGGCGGCACAAAAACATTACCCGAACTATATGATGCAGCAGGTCTCGAGTTTAATTTGTCTCCTGCATATATAAAGAAGTTGATGGATTTTGTAAATACCGAGATTGATAAGTTATCAAAATAAAAATACTCGGTTTAGGGTATGCGATAATATTGCGATTGTTGAAAATGTATTTTATATTTGTTGACTCAAATCAACAATATATACTGAATATAAAATAGCTACTAATCAGAGCCTTAACCAAAAGTCCCTGTGTGTCTACACCGGGGCTTTGCTTTTTATACAAGCTACGTATTTGTACGTATTGTTCTTTCAAAAATGCCTGCGTGTATATGCGTAGAGACGCATGAAAATGCGTCTCTGGTGTAACACCTAGATCAAATCACTGCAAATTTATTGTTACACCTGAATAATTTTATTGTTGCACCTGAATAATTCAGGAGACGCATTATCATGCGTCTCTACGGGAAATAAAAAAAACGTCCCGCAAATTGCGAGACGTTTTTCTTTATCGATAGACGCATTATCATGATCGATAGCAGACGCATTATCATGCGTCTCTACAATTATTTATTTCTTTTCTCTATTTCTCCACTCAATGCACCGAAGATATCGTCAACTGTTCCTTCGCCTTTCACGTGCACTACTTTATCAAATTGTTTGTAGTGATCTGCAACGGCAGAAGTTTTTTTATGATACTCCGCAATGCGTGCTTTGATAATACCTTCATTCACATCATCCGTTCTTCCGCTGGTTAAACCGCGGTTCAGAAGACGTTTAATCAGTTCTTCTTCTGTTACATCAAGTGCAAGCACTACGTTAATGCCAGCGTTTTTTTCTGACAACAACTTATCCAAAGCAATAGATTGCTCTTTTGTGCGAGGAAACCCATCAAACAAAAATCCCTTTGCCTGTGGATTATTTTCCAGGGCAGATCTGATCATGCCAACAACTACTTCATCAGGAACCAGTTGACCCTGATCCATTAATTTTTTTGCTTCTAAACCAAGGGCGGTTTGTGCTGCAATTTCACCACGAAGAAGATCACCGGTAGAAAGGTGTTTCAGTCCGAATTTCTCAATAAGCTTTTCAGATTGGGTACCTTTTCCGCTTCCGGGAGGTCCGAATAAAATTAAATTGAACATGTATTGTAATCCTTGATGAGTGAGCAAACCTATGCAAAAATGACGAATGTGCAAAGTTGAAAGGCTGGGCTTAGATAATTTCTACTAAAAGTCATCTGTTTAATTGATTTATTACCAAACCATGTGTTTTTTTAGACATAACGACATTTTTCACTATATGACACTTTATCGAATATGTTAAATCACTAAAACAAGCAATTTGCAGGAAATCTGCCGCAACTTGTATTCCGTAAATTTGTTAAACAAACGAAGAACAACTATGAAATTGCTTAGTATAATTTTAGTAGCGGTTTTAATGCAGCAATGCAGTTTTTCCCAATCAGCAAATAATAAAAACTCAACTATGGATACAACACACAAGAAAAATGAAGTTTACTCGAGAGAGAGTAAAGAAAAGGTGAACCTGAGCGATTCAGAATGGAAGAAGATCCTGCCTTCGGACGTGTATTACATTGCCCGTGAAAAAGGCACAGAAAGACCGTGGACAAGCAAATATGAAGAGTCTAAGGAGATAGGCACTTACTATTGCGCAGTTTGCGGCAACCCGCTATTTAAAAGTGATACCAAATTTGAAAGCGGCTGCGGCTGGCCAAGCTTTTATGAGCCGATCAGTAAAACCTCGATCATTTATACCCCGGACCATACGCATGGAATGGACAGAACAGAGGTGCAATGCGGCAGATGTAAATCCCACCTTGGTCACGTGTTCGAAGATGGCCCTCCTCCAACAGGCTTACGTTATTGTATAAACGGCGTGGTGCTGGATTTTGAAAAAGCGAAAGATGCGGAGAAGAAGTACAATGAGAAAAAGGGAGAATAGAACACAGATTTTCATGATTGTCATGATTTAATATGATTTCTGTAGAGACGCGTTGAACGCGTCTCTTTCATTATCGGACTGTTACACAAAATGCACGAAGGTCACGGGTGCTGCGCCGGAGGCGCGTTTATCTTGCGCTGGAGATGTGTTCGGTGCTGCAAAAGAGACGCATTCAATGCGTCTCCACAGTTCAATTATTTATATTAAAAATTGGTTTTCAAAAAATCGAAAATCTGCTTTCTGTTTTCTATTTTCGACACATGTTGCTGTACTCCTCCAATATCACCCCGCGCCTTGAATATATTGTAAGCTTTATCAGCAGCGAACTATTACAGGCCCCCATACAAATTACAAACGACAGCAGTCTTTTCGCTTCGCAAAAAGTTCCCAAGATCAACTACTCCGATAATCGAATAAGCAGCGACGAATATTACATTCGTCCGGTTAATCTTTTGTTTGAAAACGATATTTCTGCGCAGGAAATTATCGTTGTACAAAACAATCACCACAAAGCTTTTTTCTGGCAGGCAGACAGCGATCATCCTTTTGATGTGTTGGCTGCGTCTTTCTATTTATTAAGTCGGTACGAAGAATATTTACCGCATACCTTAGACGAGTACGGAAGATTTGCTCACACCAATTCACTTGCCTTTAAGGAGGGCTTTTTGAACCAGCCCCTGGTTAACTATTGGTTGATCGATTTGAAAAAAGCATTACAGGAAAAATTTCCCGGCATTGTCTGGAGGCCACAAAAGTTCAAATACATTCCGACTTACGATATTGACATAGCCTGGAAGTATAGACACAAAGGCTTTATAAGGACAACCGGAGCTTTGCTTAAATCAATCTTGCGCGGCAATTGGAGCCAATTTCGCGAACGGGTGGCTGTTCTGCAACACAAAGAAACAGACCCTTACGATTCTTATGAATGGCTGGATGCACTGCATCTTTACTGCAAAATAAGACCATACTACTTTTTCCTTTTAGCAGACAGGCAAGTTGGTGTTGATAAAAATATCAACCCATCCAAAAAAGCGCTGCAAAGCCTTATTCAATACCAGTCAAAGAAAGGGACGGTTGGCATACATCCTTCCTGGCAAAGCGGGGATCATCATAAATTATTAAAACAGGAAATCGGCTGGCTGGAATTCATTACAGATGACAATGTAAAATATAGTCGCCAACATTATATAAGGTTTACGCTGCCAAATACTTTCAGAAGATTAATTGCTGTGGGTATTGAGAAGGATTTTTCCATGGGTTACGGCAGCATCAATGGCTTCCGGGCCTCTGTTGCTTCCTCTTTTTATTGGTATGATCTGGAAAATGAGCAGACAACCAACCTTCAGCTCTTTCCTTTCTGCTACATGGAAGCGAATTGTTTGTATGAAGAAAAACTTTCTCCCACACAAGCTTTTGAGGAGTTAATGCAATATTACCGCTCGGTAAAGGAAGTGAATGGTTTAATGATCACTATCTGGCACAACACAGCCTTTGGCACCGATCCTTTTTTCAAAGGCTGGAAAGAAGTGCATGAAGTGTTTATGAGGGATGTGGTATATTGGGAGGTAATGATTGAATAAGCCCAAAGCCTAATGCTAAACGCCTAACGCAATGTGTGGCACTCTGCGTTAGGCGTTTAGCGTTTAGCATTCAGCGTTAATGTCTAAAATGCCTCATTCCTGTCATCACCATTGCAAGGTTGTGTTGCTTGCAATATTCAATAGAATCTTTATCGCGAATGGAACCGCCGGGCTGAATGAAAGCTTCCATTCCCTCTTCGTGGCTCATTTGCACGCAGTCATTGAATGGGAAAAATGCATCGCTTGCCAATACAGCACCCTTCAGATCAAATTTAAATTGTTTCGCTTTTTCAATCGCGTGACGCAAAGCATCTACGCGGCTTGTTTGTCCGCAACCTTTACCAATGAGTTGTTTGTTTTTAACCAAAGCGATAGCATTACTCTTAAGGTGTTTACAAACAAGGTTAGCGAAAGTCAGATCACTCTTTTCAGCTTCAGAAGATGATCTGCCGCCTACTTCTTCCCATTTCTCAAAATTGCCTTCGTCTGTTTGCTGCACCAATACACCGTTCAGTAAAGATTTGTATTGAGTCTTTACGTTTAAAGGCGCTTTACTTTGCAAAAGGATTCTGTTCTTTTTAGATTTCAACACTTCCAGCGCATCTTCATTGAAAGCAGGGGCAATCAATACTTCGAAGAAAATTTCATTGATCGCATCTGCAGTTGCTTTGTCGATCGTACCGTTGCAAACCAACACGCCACCAAACGCACTTTCAGGATCGCCTGCCAAAGCCGCGTCCCATGCATCTTTTACGGAAGGTCTTTGCGCAATACCACAAACATTTGTATGCTTGATAATAGCGAAAGTAGTATCAGTAAATTCTTTGATCAACTGAGCCGCAGCATCAACGTCAACCAGGTTGTTGTAAGAAAGTTCTTTACCGTTTATCTGGTTAAAAAGCTCATCCACCTTGCCGTAGAAAACGCCTTGCTGATGTGGGTTTTCACCGTAACGCATAATTTTTGCTTCCGGAACTGATTCAAAGAAATAGTTGCCATTAGCCGGAGTAAAATATTTAGAGATGGCTACATCGTAGTGCGCACACACTTCAAATGCTTTAGCAGCAAATGCTTTACGTTGATCGATGGAAGTTTCGCCTTTTTGATCTGTTATGATTTGATTCAGCAAAGCGTAGTCTTGTTTAGAAGCAACTACGACAACGTCGCTGAAATTTTTCGCAGCGCCGCGGATCATGGATGGACCGCCGATATCAATTTTTTCGATGATCAGTTTTTCTTCGCTTGTAGAAGCAACTGTTTCCTCGAATGGATACAAGTCAACTATCACAAGATCCAACTCAGGAATTTCGTACTGCTTCATTTCCTGCACATCCTGTTCATTACCTCTTCTTCCCAGGATTCCACCAAATACTTTTGGGTGAAGCGTTTTAACACGACCGCCCAAAATGGAAGGGTAAGAAGTTACATCTTCAACCGGTACGCATTTGATACCCAATTTTTCGATAAACTGCTGTGTTCCGCCGGTGCTGTAGATGGTAACGCCAAGGTCGGAAAGTGTTTTAACAATTGGTTCCAGTCCGTCTTTATAAAAAACGGAGATCAATGCTGATTGAATTTTTTTGTTCATATTAATAGTACTAATTGACGGTTGTAAAGAATGTAACCGGATACGGGAATTTCAAATTAGAGGCGCAAATTTAGCACAAGAAATTAATATGACAGGTGATTATTGGATTTTCCTACTTAACTAATTAAACACTAACACTTTGTGTACTTTAACCGCAAAGGGCACAAAGTAATGACTTCGAAATCTATGGGCGCTTCTCAAAAGCGCAAAGGAAACGAAGGCTTGAACGCATTTTCTTCAGTTCCTGTAACTTAGTCCGCGCAATACTTCTCCAATACCCCTTCGCTTCTTTTGCGCCCACTTTGTGCACTTTGCGGTTAAAAACATTGACACTTCTTTCCTTCAACTTCTCCACATTTTCTAAAAAACATCTAACGATTGATCGTTTTACTTGAAAGAATAGTAAATTTAACCGATTGCATTTGTTCACTTTAACCCATATGTAAAAAATTTATGTCGACTGAAACGATTGTTGCCGTAAAAGACAATACGGCTAACCCTGCCCCTTTAGGTCTGCTCGGATTCGGAATGACCACTGTTTTACTCAATATTCATAACGCCGGTTTTTTTGAATTGAACTCCATGATCATTGGCATGGGCATATTCATGGGTGGATTTGCCCAAATTGTTGCCGGAATCCAGGAGTGGAAAAAGAACAACACTTTTGGCGCTACAGCCTTTACTTCTTATGGCGTTTTCTGGCTCACTTTAGTTTGTCTTTGGCTGGTTCCCAATACTTCCTTTGGCGCCTCGTATAAATCAAGCGCCACAGGTGTTGGTTATTACCTGCTGATGTGGGGACTGTTTACATTGTTTATGTTTATTGGCACTTTAAAACTTAGCCGTGCGTTGCAGGTTGTTTTTGCTACGCTTACGGTTCTGTTCTTTTTGCTTGCCATAAGTGATTTTACAGGAAATACAGCAATGAGAACTTTTGCTGGTTATGAAGGTATTTTCTGTGGCCTCAGTGCTTTTTATACTGGCATTGCCCAGGTTTTAAATGAAGTTTACGGCAGGACCGTTCTGCCTCTTGGTTAATAACTCTTTGTTCGACTAATTGCCTATTCATTTCCCCATAGCAATATGGGGATTTTTGTTTTGATGGCACACAGATGACACGGATTAGACGGATTTTCACGGATTTTTTCTACTAACGTGTCGCCCCGCTGGGGCTATCCGCAACATTGGAAGGCTTGACACAGTCTATCTTAGCGACAATTTAAAATTCGCGGAGGCTTTGAATTGCCCCAGCGGGGCGACACGTTAGTAGTAGCATCATTAAGATATAACGAACCAAATACGAGCCCCAGAGGGGCGACATGTTAAACATCGCAAAGCGAAATATTTAAACCCATTCCACATTGCAGACATTAATCGTTGTCTCAGAAATTCACAATAAATGCACCGTTGTCTTTTACAGAAAAATATTGTTGATTGAGTTGCTCGCACTCGGTTTTCCATTTTGTGATTTTCCAATCGGCATTTGATCCGTCGAATACGATCGTCTTGCAGTTAAATGCATTTGTGATGTCGCCGATGTTTAGTTTGGGACTGTGAGAAATGATTATCACATCCGCATTTAATTTTTCTTCTGCTTTTTCATATCCCATTGAATCATTTAAAACGACAATTCGCTTGCCTTTCCATAGAATGATGTTTTCTGTATTCCCAGCATCAGGTTTTATCCTCTGTGCGATACGTGACGGCTTCAAATGAAAGCTTTTCAGGAAACCATCTTGCTGTAATTCTTTATCTCCAATGAATTGGTAATTCCTGCCATTGATGATATCTATTGCTTGTCTCTGCGGAACGTTGTATACGATTAACCTTTCTTGTTTCGATGCTTCGTAAAATGAATAAGTGCGAATGCTTACAAACAATAAAAGAGACAGCATGCTAACATACATGTAATGCCTATGATTTTTCAACAACCACAAGGCAACCGATGCGATAAAAACATACAGCACTAAGTTTTGAACCACGCTAATCTGCAGGCCGCTCCACATGTTAAACGGTATGGCTTCTATACGCTCAACTATAGTATTCATCAACCACAAAAACCATGTTAGTATTTTCCCAACGACGGCTGCAATTGGGGCCACAAAAGAAACGCAACACAATACGATCTCACCAATCAATATGATCGTTGAAATAGGCACAGCCAACAGATTCGTCATCAAAAAGAAAACAGGGAACTGATGAAAATAATAAATACTTATCGGCGTGGTTAATATTTGCGCCGCAAGTGTTACGGCAGCGGCCTCCCATATTTTATCAAGTAATTTATTTTTGATGTAAATACAATGGTAAACAGGTTTCATAAAAATAACAATACTTAAAAGCGCAGCATAGGATAGTTGAAACCCTACATCCCACAACCAGAAAGGATTATAACACAATAGCAAAAGTGCAGAAACACTCAGCGTATTGTAAACAGATGATTGTTTGGAAATACTATTCCCTATTACGATACATGTGAACATCACCGCAGATCGCAGTACAGATGGCGAGGCACCCGACATAATGCTAAACAACCAAAGAAATACGATTACTATCACTGGTTTCAAAATCCTATTGAGCTTTCTTTTGTCGCTTAGTGGTTTCAACAAAAGCAATAGCAGAAAATAAATTACTCCCAGGTGCAATCCGGAAATAGCGATAATATGCACCACGCCGGTGTTGGAATACGATTGCACCAACGTTTTATCAAGGTCGTCTTTATATCCAATCAATAATGCTTCAGCAAGTCCAAGCTCTTTTTTGCTGGTAATATATTTCTCCAGAATGCCGATAATCGCATCATTTGCATTGAAAAGAAATCGCTTTGCGAGGTTTGTTTTCTTTTCTTTCATTACGACATATTCATTTGGTTTCAGGAAAACCTGGTAATAAATATGCTGGAAGGCGCAGTATTGTTCATAATCAAAACAAGCGGGGTTACCGGAGTTGCGAATGGGTTGCAAGGGCTTGTCAATAACAATCTGCGATCCATATGTAAGCGTCGGTTTTATGCTGTCCTTCTGCAAGTAGATGATGATGTTGCCAGCGGCAGATCTGCATGTGCTGTCATCACCCATCAATTCCACAGTAGCCTTTGCTTTAAATGACTTTTCTTTTTCCGTTAACGGCTCCGCGAGTGTTACCAATAATTTTTGCGAAACATAATTGTTCTTTATGCACCACGCATCATTGGTTCCGGCGTTTTTATAAAACAATATGCCTCCTAAACAAATCATAGTTGTATTAATCGCAACGCCGCTTATCCACGATTGACTAAATTTCCTTTTGAGCGGCAGCAATAGAAAAACGACAAACGCCAGGAATGCAATCGCGGTAATTACCAACCAGGTGTTTAAAGCAAATGCAAAATGATATTGCAACAGAAGTCCGGCAATAAAAGGGATTAGCAAACGCAGAAACGGCGCTTGTTTCCAGAGATGAATTGTATACTGCATAAGGCTTGATTATTTGTGCAGTATTTGGAGATAGGAAGGGGGGCAAAGATAACGCTTAATGCTAAATGCCTAACGCTTAACGCAGAATGCCGCACCTTGCGTTAGGCATTTAGCATTTAGCCTTAAGCCCATCACCACCGCTCATCTTCATCAATCTCATCATCATTCTTTCTGAACGCCTGTCTTGTTTTTATTTTTTGCAATTCGCGTTCTACAATCAGTGTAGCTATAATTTTTCCTGCGTCTTCTTCATTATGCATTTTCAGCATGTACCGAAGTTTTGGTTCGCTTACATCTAGTCGGTAAAGAATGCCAACTAACTTTTGAAAATCCTTTTGTATCAACGCATTTACCGGAACGGCAATCATGGCAATCATTTGATCGAGCGAAACAGTAGGCGGGATTGCCACGGCAAATTCGCTTTGTAAATTGTCTATGAGTTGTTTGTTGGTTTCCATTGATGCTTTTAATATTTTTCAATTACACCCAGGCCGAATAATGCAAAATCATATTTCACAGGATCGTTCTTATCAAGTTTTGAGAGATAAGCCGTCAGTTCAACAGCGGCTTGCCAATCAACTTGTTTTCTTTCCAGCAAATTAAACCGTTTTGCCACACGGGCAACATGTACATCCATCGGGCAGATCAATTGCGAAGGTTTGATTTTTTTCCAGATGCCAAAATCGACCTTCTTGTTATCGTTTCGCACCATCCAGCGTAAATACATGTTTAATCTTTTGCAGGCAGACTTCTTAAATGGCGCAGCAATATGTTTTCTTGTGCGTTCAGGAAATTCATCAAAAGCAAAAAAGTAGTGATGAAATCCATTGAGTGCATTTTCTATATTCTCATCATCGGGCTGCATCCACTTCGAGAAGGCGGATTCCAATGATGCATTTTCTTTATAGTGATGTTGCAAAAATTTGAGCGAGTGAAAGAGGTCCGTTGCATTGAATGTGCGGTGCACGAAATCGATGAAGGGAATCAGATCTGTTTCTACAAATGATGTTACAAACTGATGCGGAGCATTATCCATCAGATTGAACAGCTTTGTGCAGGAGTTGATGATCGTCTTTCTATTGCCCCACGCAAGGATAGCTGCGAAAAACCCGGCTATTTCTATGTCCTGTTTCTTAGAAAATTTATGCGGAATGCTGATAGGATCATCCGGTATAAACGCGGGAACATTGTATTCTTCTACTTTTCTATTGAAGAAGTCAACCAGCTTTTTGTCGCCGACTGATAATTGTTCTTTGCTTGATTTCAATTGTAGATTTTTGAAACAGGCAATTTACGCAAATGGGACCGAATGTTTTTTAGAAATGCAGAGGGCGAAATTAAAATGTTGCACGCTCAGGTGTTAAAGGGCGAATGCTATTCGCCCCTACGTGCAAAAATGTTATACAAATTTTCTATTACGATTGCCTTGTGACTTTGGCTTGTGAAATTTTCTTTTACCGCCACCGCCGCCGCCGTTGCTGTTTCTTATTGAAGGGTTATATACCGGCGCTTCTCCCAGTGCCTCAGGAACAGGTAATTTATCTACTGCTTTACCAATCAATTTCTCGATACGTGCAAAGCGTCCATGCTCTCTCTCACTGATCAACGTGATCGCAACACCTTCCGCTTCTGCTCTTGCCGTTCTTCCAATACGGTGTACATAGTCTTCGCCATCGTGCGGCACGTCGTAGTTGATTACCAGATCTATCGTATCAATATCAATACCTCTTGAAAGAATGTCTGTTGCTACCAATACGGGAATTCGCCCACTATTGAATTTCAACAATACATCTTCACGTTTTGCCTGCTCAAGATCGCTATGCATTTCGCCAATGGTAAGGCCACCTTGCCTTAATTCAGCCACCAGCTTTTTTACACTTTGCTTGCTGCTGCAAAACACAAGTGCACTTTTGAAAGTGGTGCTTTGTAAAACGCTTTTCACCAATGGCAGTTTCTGGTGTTCAAAAACAGCATACGCCTGTTGTTGAATTTTTTCTGGTGGCTTGGAGATCGATATATTTACCTCTGAAGGATTTTGTAAAATTTGCTTTGCCAGGGTTCTTATTTTTTCCGGCATTGTGGCGGAAAAAAGTAAGGTTTGCCTTTGGGCGGGAAGGAATGACGTTATTTTCCTGATGTCCTCCTGGAAACCCATGTCAAGCATACGGTCAGCTTCGTCTAAAACAAGGAACTGCAAACCTTTCAGCGGCACATAGCCCATGTTCAAGTGAGCGATCATTCGGCCGGGTGTGCACACAACGATGTCCACTCCCAGGCGCAAAGCCTGTTTCTCCACAACAAAGTTATTTCCGTCGTTGCCGCCGTAAATAGCAATGGAGCTAATATTGGTGAAATAAGAAAGTCCTTCCAGGTGCTGACCAATTTGAATGGCGAGTTCCCTGGTGGGCACAAGCACCAAGGCGCTTACCTGACCGTCGTTTCTATGTTGCAATAATTTGTTGATCACCGGCAAAAGGAACGCTGCGGTTTTACCGGTTCCCGTTTGGGCAGACGCAATAATGTCTTTGCCTGATAAAATAAGTGGGATCACCTGTGCCTGAACAGGTGTAGCATTTTCGTAACCGGAGGCCTGAATGCCTTCCAGCAGATCAGGATGAAGGTTTAATTCGTTAAAATTCAAAACAATTCTTTTTTAGTGTCGATTCGTTCTTGTGCCAAACGCTTTTTACAAATGTACTATTCCAAATCACAATCCTTCGAACAAACAACTATTGCGAAGAATGGTTCAAAATTTAAACAGCATTAGCCTTTTAAAAGCTGAGACTTTGAAATGTAGGTTTTATTGGGGTAATAGATAAAAAGACAGCTTCCGTCTTTAATAGAATTAATAACTTCTGCAGATTCATCATCCGGTACAGCGGGACAACCGTAGCTTCTTCCGGAAAATGGGTTTCTGTCGATGAATGATGGTCCAACATATTCTGACCCATGAACAACAATATTCCTTTTCAGGGCCTTGTCGTTAAAACCTCTTTCAACGCCATCTATTTTCAAAGATAAGCCATGGGAACCAGAGTACGTGGATCTTGTAACATAAAATCCAAGACTGCTTTTATGGCTGTTGGGATTATTAGAGAATGATTTTGCATATTCACCGCCGGTATTTCTACCATGTGCTACGTATGTATTGATAAGCAACTTCATGCCTACCAGATCAATTACATATAACCTTTTATTGCGTGATGACTGGCTAAAATCGCAAATGGACAGCACGCCGTCGTTCGCCAGCATTCCTTTTGCACGGAGTTTTTGATACCCTTTCCAGGCGAATTCGAACGCCTTTTCACTTAAGCCGGTAGTTGCAAGTTCCAGAGAATCATATATTTGATCCGCCATTGCCATGGTGCTGCTTGAAATAGTTGCATAAGTTGCAGGTGCTGCAGCTACGGCAGGCTTGGAATATTTACGGATTTTGCGTGTTTTACCTGAAATTAAAGCAGGAACAGTGAGCATCAATATTAGCCCGGCACACACAGTCAAGTTTCTTTTACTTTTTCGCATATTGATCGGTTTTCCACTAATGGATTTTTATAACGCGCAAAGTTCCCGATTATTATATTAAGAAACTGTTTATATAATCATAAAAACCGATCTGTAGCTTTATCAGCTAATTTTTAACTTCTTGAGAATCAATCAAATTGAATTCTACACCATAAATTTTTATCAGTAAAAGGAACATTGAAATGAGCAATGGACCGAAAATTAACCCGATAAACCCGAATAATGGTACCCCGATCAATACTCCAAAAACGGTTATAAGAGGGTGAACGTCCCCAATTTTCCGCTGTAGCCAAAAACGAAAAATATTGTCCACGGTGCCAATGAACCCAAAACCGAAGATCAGCAGTGCTACGCCGCGCCATGTGTCCCCATTGGCAAAAAAGATAATCGACAAGGGAACGTACGCAAGGGCGGCCCCCAAAACCGGAATCATTGCGGTAAAACAGGTTATACCGAACCACAGGAACGGTTCTTTTACTCCCAGGATCAAATAACCAATAATCGCCACTGAACCTTGCAGTAAGGCGATTAAAGGTATCCCCACGGCGTTGCTTACCACCATATTATGGATCTCTTTGCGCAGTAATTGAATATTGGCAGGCTTCAACGGGAAAAACTCGTTTATCCATTTCTCCATTTTGTCACCGCTTACCAGCATGAAGTAGAGAATGAAATACATCATTATTATAGTAGTAACCGTGCTAAAAGTGGCCCCAAGCAAAGCCGGAAGCTCTTTCATTATCAGGTCGCTCAGTTTTTGAATATTCTCATCGTTAAGAATTTCATACCCCAACCTTTTCTCAAGTTCATTAATAAATGTTTTTAGCGACTGGGTTATTTCATCGGAATGCTGTATCAAATAAATCACTTTCGAAGACAGCATATTTACCATGAAGTAAATGGGTAGCATGATAATGAGGAAAGACAATAACATTAATAGGGCTGATGCCAATCCTTTTTTCCAGCCTCTTCTACAAAGGCGAAACATCCATTTGCGCAGTAATACATAAAAAGTGAGTGCTCCCAAAAACGCAGGAATAAAACTCTGTAATTCCCTGAAAAGTATCCAGCCCAGCACAACCAACACTCCAATAAAAAAAAACTGTTTTACTTTCTCGGGAGGCAATGTATTCATTTAGGAAGAGTTTTAGGAAAGATAAGAAAGTTTGTGGCAACGCTTATACCTGATCGATTTTTTAGTGGAGGCTTACTACCTTTCTGATCGTCCACTTGTTGTTTGTATTTTGCCAGAATATTATAAACTTCGATGGATCGGATGTCGAATTCTCCATTCCGTTGTGAAACCTGTGCAACCCCATTTCTACTGCGCCGTAATTGTTGATTGAATACACTTCTATGCTTCCTTTTACCAGTTCGCGGCTAACCTTGTTGCCGCAAACGTACTTTTTGGTATCAGCAAGAATCTGCGCCTTGTCTGTCATCAGGCCTCCTTTGTCGTGGTAAAACTCCATAGTGTCGCTATACATTGCTGCCTGCACATCGATATTGCAACTGTTGTAAGCACTGAAAAAAACACTGTCCAGGTGCGCTATAGTATCAAACAACGCTTGTGATTGCGGTTTGTACACGTAGCTATAATTTGACGATTTTTTTGAAGAGCTGCATGCTATGACAAAAATTGCCATGGCAGCGATAACCAAACAAGTTTTAAAGAAGCTCATAAAATTTCGTTTTGAATGAAAAGTAATTAACGCTCAAGCTGTGCCAGTGCATCCAGGTATTTCTGTACAAACTCCTCTTTTGTTTTTCGTTTGTATTGCATAATGAATCTTGGATGCGGCAGTTTTATTATTTCTTTGAAAAAATGATGTTCGTTATTTAGTTCGTTGAAAAAAGCAAAGTTCTTTTCGCCAAGGCAAATGCATTTGCTACGGTTTGTCTGCATCATTTTAATTTGCTTCTGCATATTGTCAATTGCAAATGGTTTAATGGCTTCTTTCAGATCCACATCATCATAATAGTTGAGGTTGATGCCATTTTTTACAAAGCCCAGCGGCGAAACAGAGGCGAGATAAAATTTTTTATAAAATGCCTCGCAACCACCATAGGCTTCTATCACTTCATATACAAATTCTGCAGAGAGCTCCGTTTGCATTTTAAACGGATTGGGAATGTGACAGTTTTCTGCCAATTGCTTTGGAGCGGTGAAATTAATGCCTGTTACTCCGGCACCAAACCTGCCGGGATTAATGCCTATGATAAAATGTCTTTGTTCGTTGTCATTAAAATACCGGGTAAAAAATATTTCAATTACTTTTTTTACCTCAGGTAATTGGTGAGGAAATAGCACGGCCACGTCTTCGGGTAGGCCTAACGGTGATGAAAGGTTGTAAAAGAAGTTTGTTATTTTTTTTACTCTACTAATTTGCAAGACTTTGGCTTAATTGTTGCTGATTTGTGGCGCGTGAAAAAAGTCAGTATAAATATAGTAAACAAAAAACCGGCCGTACTAGACAACCGGTCATATAGTGATATGCTATTAAAATAAAAAACCCCCGTAGTCTTCATAGGCTTGGGGGGTGTTCCAACAGGATTACTGAAAAGGATTTTTCGGATATGGACCTTGGATTTGGACTTTTAAAGGATAATGGACACGTTTTTCATAATCGTTGGATCTTTGGACTTTTATTATAATTAGGATTTCAAGGTTGAAATTGCTAGTTTATTCTAACTTTTGCAACTCATTCACAAACAAATTCAAACGTTTAATTGTATTATTCACACTCATATAAGGGTAAACCCTTACGTTTTGTGCAATCGATTGTAAATTTTAGTTCAAATAATTCCCCGTATTGTTGATAAAATTCACCAAGGCAGCAGTATTTTTCAGCCTAAGCTTCTTTAAAATATTGTGCCTGTGTACTTCAACGGTTTTTAAAGAAATGTCGAGCGTGTCCGCTATTTCTTTCGAAGAGTCTCCTTGTTTAATAAAGTTTATTATTTGTACTTCGCGCTCGGTAAGTGAATGGATATTTGGCTCCTCGCTCTTTTCATCGAGCATCTGGTGAGAAATAATGTTCTTTATTTCATCGCATATGTACTTGTTGCCTTTATATACTTCTATGATCGCTTTAAACATCTCTTCTCTTGAAGAATTTTTGGTTACGTACCCGGTAGCGCCTACCTGCAGCATTTTTTTCGCGTAAGCCGGCTGCGAGTGCATCGATACGCCGATGATCTTAGAGGCCGGTGATAATTTCCTGATCTTTTCTGTTGCCTCAAATCCTGTAAACGGCATCATATTGATGTCCATTAAAACGATGTTTGGCCTTTTTAGCTTAGCCATTTCCACGGCACTCAGTGCATCGCCACATTCTGCCACCACTTCAAACCGGGTGTCACTGTTCAGGATATAACTCCAGGTCTCCCTGATCAGCTTGTGGTCGTCTGCAATTAAAATCGTTAGTTTAGTCATAGGGTAGTTAATTGTTTAGAGGTATAGTTACTACAAGGGTACATCCTTCACCGGGTGAAGAATCGATCTGTACGGTTCCGTTAAAAATTTCGGCGCGGCTGATAATGTTTGATAAGCCAACGCCCTTCTTAATATTTTCTTTGCTGAAACCTTTTCCGTCGTCAGTTATCTGCAACTGAAAATAATTGTCTTCTTTCGAGAAAACGACTGCAAGGTTTTTTGCTTCGGCATGCCGCATCACGTTGTTTACCTGCTCCTGCACAATGCGGAACAACATCAGCTGCTGGTTTTCCGGTATCTGGGCATCAAGGTCTTTTTCTGCGTTGAAAATTGCATTGATCTTGCCAGACATTTTAATGTTTGAAACAAGATCGTTGATAGATTCGGAAAGTCCCAAATCACCAATACTCGGAGGAACAAGCGATCTGGAAATACTTCTTATTTCATTAATCGCGTGATGAATATGGTCTGCGCTTTTTTTAATCAGCATCATTCTCTCCTGTTCATTCACTTTTGCTACTTCAAGGAAAAGTTTGGCTGTGGAAAGTATCTGGTTGATGTTATCGTGCAGCTCTTTCCCAATTTCTGCTCTCTCTTTTTCCTGTGCACCCACCACTGCCTGCGCTACCAGCTTTTGTTTATCGAGCTCTTCTTTAATTATTTTTTTCTGCCGTCTCTTCTGCTCGGTTATATCTTCCATACTGCCCACCATTCGCATGGCTTTCTTATTTTCATCAAAAATGATATAACCTTTATCTACTACTGAAACGAACTTGCCATCGCTTCTTTTGAAACGATATTCCTCCCTCCAAAGCTCTTTGGAGCCTAGTTCGATAAATGCATCGAGACTTTGTGTTACTTTATCTTTTTCCGCCGGATGAATATGCGACTCCCAAAAATCGAATCTGCTTTCTATATAACCCTGGGTATAACCGAACTGAGAATAAAAACCGTCACCCCAATACAAAACCTGGGTTTTAAAATCATAATCCCAAATGGCACTCTTTGTTGCCTTCGCTGCCAACTTAAAGCGCTGGTTTGATCTTATCAGCTCTGCTTCTTTTTTACGTACTTCTTTTTCGGCAATCTTTATAGCGGTAATGTCATTGCTTATAACAATGATCGATTCTATTATTCCATTTTCATCATATTCAGGTGCGAGAACGCTGAGAAAGTGTCGGGTTTGGTCGGGAGTGGGAATGGAGATCGTGATAGTTTCGGTAGTTCCTTCATTGAAAACCTTGTTGGCCGTTTCAAGAAACAAGGGAAGATCTCTATTGTGTTTGTTAATGTCAATTACATTTTTCCCTATGAGCTCGCTGACACTTTTCTTAAAAATCTTTTCAAATGTTCTGTTGATGTATGTATAGTCAAGATCCCGGTTGATTCGTTGTATGATGCTCGGCGCATTATCTGCTAGCGTTCGAAAGTCATATTCTTTTTTTACCTCACGGCTAAGAGTAGTACGGACTTCCTTCTCATACACCAGCTTTATGTCTTTGCTGTCTGTAACCGTCATCAACAAACAGATTTTTTCATGGAAGGTGATGTGCGAAATAACAAATGTGACATCGACCAGCAGGCCATTCTTTTTTCGGTGTGTGCGGGTAACCTTTTCGTTTGAATTCGCAGTAAAGATTTTGAATTCCTGGTAAAATGAGGCAAAATTCAGATCAATATCGTGTAGGGATCGCTCGAGCAGTTCTGTTCTGTTGAATTCGTAGCTGGAGATAGCTGCATTGTTTGCCTCAAGAATAGACAAATCGTCCTTTGCCAATATGAACATAGGCAATGGGTTGCTGATAAACAGCTCATTAAGCATGTTAGCTCCCGATTTAGGCTCTGTTGAGGTCATGTTGGTTGCCAAATCTTCAGGATTTCTATTTTCACGAAAGATTTGGTTAATGGTTTGAAAACTCTTATAACTACAAATATTAAAAAAAAGTGCCTTGAAACCTCAAGGCACACAAATATTTATTTTTATTAAGTGTTTTTACTTATTTATCTGCAGTTGCGTTTTTATACCAAGGCTGCAGTTCCGGACAGTTTTTGAACTCGTCATCCAACATTATATAGAAAGTTGGCAATTTGCTATTGAACCATTTTTCCATCGCATCATCTTTCTTTTCTTCAATTGCTTTATCTGCCATTTTGTTGTAATCGTCTTTCAAATTGGCTCTGTGTGGTTCGGTGCGCGTTTTCAGGTAAATAAGTCTTACGATCTTTTTACCACCATTTGGATCTGTAGTAACAATAGGTTTGGAATACTCACCTGCTTTCAGGTTTTTAAGTTCTACAACAACACCCTTATCCAGCTGATCGATGGTTAAGAAAGTGCTGTTATCCTGGCCCAAATGCATACCAGCGGTGAATTTGGCATTTTCGTCGTCGGTATATCTTGACACCGCCTCACCAAAGCCAACCTTTCCGGTTACAAGCTGAGTGCGAATAGAATCCAACAACTTTACTGCATCATTTAATTCATCGTCGGTGATTTGAGGAATTTTCAGGATGTGACGAACAACTGCATCATCGCCGTTTCTGCTCACCATTTGAATGATATGGTAACCGAATTTTGATTTAAAAACCGGAGATATCTGGCCATCTTTCAAACGGAAAGCCTGGTTCAGGAAAGAAGGATCCCAGGTTTTTTCATTCCTGTTAAGATTTAAAGTACCAGCTCCGGTAGCTTTATCATCTGTGTACAGGCTCGCCAAAGTTTCAAACTTCTTCTGGCCGTTTTCGACTTGTTTCTTGTAGTCGTTCAACTCTTCCATTGCGTATTTCTCCAGGTCGCGGTTTGCTTTTGGATATTTTACAATTTCACCTACTTCAACTTCTGTTTCGTAGAATGGAAGCTGGTCCTTTGGAATTTTATCGTAAAATGCTTTTACTTCAACCGGAGTAATCTTGATAGATTCTACGATTTTATCGCGCATTTTTTTAGCTAATTCTTTCTCTTTAAAAGATTGGCGGAAATCATCTTTGATCTGATAAACAGTTCTGCCTGCGATTTGCTCCAACGCTTCTTTTGAACCATACTGCGCGATAAACTCACGGATCTGGTTTTCCAGTTTTGCATCGATGTCCTCATCAGAAACAACGATAGAGTCTTTTTCTGCTTGCAAAACCATTGCTTTCTGAGCAAGGATCTGCTGCATCAAAATACACTCTGCATTGTCTGGTAATTGTTGCCCTCTTCTTTTGGCATCAAGTATAGAGTTAGTAACGTCGGATTGGAGAACGATTTTGTCACCAACGATCCCAACGATTTGGTCGGCAACAACTTTGTGGTTTTGCGCCTGCACGAAGCTTAAACCTGCGATGCACGCTAACCCTGTTATAAGAAAAGCTTTTTTCATTTGGTATTTGTTTTACTCATCGGCCTTTCGGCGATATAGTAACTACTTCAAAAGTATCTATTGAAATATTTCGTAATGCTGTTCTGTCCTCTTTTAACAAATGTTTATTGTAAAAAGAAAAAAGTCAAAACTCAAAAGTCAAAAACATCTGCAGTTTACAGATAATCGGCGGATTTACTACCTTTTTGACTTTCGAATTTTGACTTTTGATTTTCTAAGATCTTATAATGTACGTTTAACTTCTTCTACTTCTATTGCTACGAGGGTATCGCCCACCTGGATATCAGCGAAGCCTTTAACTGTAAGACCGCACTCCGTATTGTTTGCAACCTCTTTCACGTCGTCTTTGTAACGTTTCAAGCTTCCCAGTTCTGCAAATCCACCTTCCTGTCTTGGATAGATCAATACACCATCGCGGAACAAGCGGATCTTGCTGTCGCGTTTGATCTTACCATCGGTAACCAAACAACCCGCAACTGTAGCCTTGTCAAATTTGTACACTTCGCGTACTTCAACAGTGGCAACCTCTTTCTCCTGGATCTTCGGTTCAAGCATACCTTCCATTGCACTCTTAACTTCATCGATGATGTTATAGATGATAGAGTATGTTTTGATTTCCACGCCTTCGTTTTCTGCCAGTCTGGATGCCTGAGTAGATGCACGAACGTTAAAGCCCACCACGATCGCATCGGAAGCTGTTGCCAGCAATACATCGCTTTCTGTGATCTGACCTACCGCTTTGTGTACCACTCTTACTGCAACCTCTTCTGTAGAAAGTTTCTGTAATGAGTCACTCAACGCCTCTACTGAACCATCCACGTCACCTTTGATGATGAGGTTAAGTTCCTTAAAGTTACCAAGAGCCAAACGACGACCGATTTCATCCAGCGTAATATGTTTCTTGGTTCTGATACCTTGTTCACGTAATATCTGCGCTCTGCGTGTTGCTACTTCTTTTGCTTCGCTTTCATCATCAAACACTTTGAATTTTTCACCCGCTTGTGGCGCACCGTTCAAACCTAAGATCAAAACCGGTGTTGATGGTGGGGCAACGTCTTCGCGCTTATTACGTTCGTTGAACATTGCTTTTACGCGACCATAGTTCTGGCCTGATACAACAAGATCACCTTGTCTTAAAGTGCCGTTGTGTACCAGCACAGTGGCAACATATCCGCGGCCCTTATCCAAAGTAGCCTCGATGATCGTACCTGTAGCTTCCCTGTTTGGATTAGCCTTCAAATCAAGCAATTCTGCTTCAAGAAGGATCTTTTCCAACAGCTGATCTACGTTCAGACCTTTTTTGGCACTTAGTTCCTGGCTTTGGTATTTACCACCCCATGATTCCACCAGCAAGTTCATACCCGCCAGTTGCTCATATATTTTCTGCGGATTGGCTCCGTCTTTATCAATTTTGTTAACCGCAAAGATCATCGGTACACCTGCAGCTTGTGCGTGGCTGATGGCCTCTTTTGTCTGAGGCATCACCGCGTCGTCCGCAGCGATTACGATAACCGCGATATCGGTAGCTTTCGCACCACGGGCACGCATCGCTGTAAACGCTTCGTGACCTGGTGTATCAAGGAAAGTAATCTGTTTACCATTCGGCAAATCTACCTGGTACGCACCAATGTGCTGTGTGATACCACCAGACTCACCGGCAACCACGTTTGCGCTACGGATGTAGTCAAGCAAAGATGTTTTACCGTGGTCAACGTGACCCATGATAGTAACGATTGGAGAGCGCGGTTGCAGATCTTCCGGAGAGTCTACATCTTCTTCCTCTTCCATTTCAGCTGCATCGTCGATACCAATAAATTCAACGTCGTAACCGAATTCGCTTGCCACAAGCTCAATAACCTCTGCATCCAGACGCTGGTTGATGGATACCATCATACCAAGTCCCATACATTTTCCGATTACTTCCGCGTAGCTAACGTCCATCAAACTTGCCAACTCACTTACACTGATGAACTCGGTAACCTGCAGTTTGTTATCCTGCATGTTTTCTGCACCGGACAATTCAGCTTGTTCCTGGCGTTTTTCACGACGGTATTTTGCTTTCAGGCTCTTACCACGTCCACTTGAACCGGCAAGTTTTGCCTGGGTCTGACGGATCTTATCCTGAATTTCTTTCTGGTTGATTTCTTTGTCTTCTCTTCTGATCGGTGGCCTGTTTTGACCAGGACCACTTCTTTGTGGGTGCTGACCAGGACCGCCCGGACCTCTTCTGTCGTTTCCACGGAATCCACCGCCTTGACCACCTTGCTGACCGCCGGGTCTGTTGCCTGGGCCGCCTTGTTGTTGGTTAGGTCCGCCAAACTGAGGTCTTGGTCTGTTGAACTGACCCTGACCTTGTCCACCCTGGTGATGGCCACCACCGTGCTGCTGACCTGGATGTCCTTGATGAGGAGGTCTTTGCTGTGGCTGATCTCCTTTTTTGTCGATAGGAATACGCTTTCTTTTACGTTTCTCATCGTTAGGCTTAGGACGTGTATTGCTGTCTATTGGTAATTGAATTTTACCTAATACTTTAGGGCCTTCCAATTTATCGGCTTTGATGTTTTCTATTACCGGTCCTGCTTCGGATCCGCCATCATCTTCAACTACCGGTTTTTGTTCTGCAACAGGAGCCGGTGCGGGCGCTCTGTCTTGAACAGGTTCTAAGACCGGAGCGGGCTTAGCTTCTTCTTTTGCAGGTTTTACTTCCGGAGCTTTTTCTTCTACTTTAGGCTCTTCCTTTGCAGGTTTTACTTCCGGTTGTTTTACAACTTCTGGTTCTGACACCTGAGGTTGAGCTTTTGCTACCACCGGTTCTGCTTCTACCTCTTCGTCTTCTTTCTTTTTGACAACCTTCTTAGGTCTTGTAGAAGAGTCGATTGCAGACAGATCGATTTTTGCAAGAACCTTAGGTCCTTCAATTTCCGGGGCATTTACCTTCACTACATCGGGTTGCTCTTTTTTCTCCGGTTGTTGTTCAGCAACTACAGGAGCTGGAGCAGGGGCCGGTGCGGGCGCAGGCGGAGCCGGTTCGTGATGCTCTACCACTACAGGAGCAGAAGGAGCTACGACTGGTTCTATTATTTTTGGCTGCTCAGCAGGCGGCTGTTCCGCAACAGCAGGTTGTGGAGCCGTAGCTGGCGCTACTTTCTTAACTTCTTTTTTGAATGCAATTTCTTCTTCTTCTTTCTTCCTCTTTGCATCAGTATTTCCTTTGGGAAGGTCAATCTGATCACTCTTAATTTTGGCAACTTTATCGCCCTGAAACTCCTGCTGGAGCGAACGATACATGTCTTCCGTTAATTTGGAAGTGGGTTTTAAATCATCACGGTCAAATCCTTTTCCAGCCAAAAATTCCACAAGGGTATCTTTACCGATGTTAAACTCTTTAGCCGCCGCCATCAATCTTGGTGTTAATGTTTCTGCCATTCGTATTTTTTATTGTCCATTGCCGCACTTTTTGGCTGACAATTTGTAAAGTTCGTTTTTTTGTTGTAGAATATTGATTAAAATATTTCCCCGGAACTAATGCAGAAGGAATCTAAGAATGCAAAGAAACAGAAGTTTTAATAAATCTTCATATGATTATTCTTTTTCAAATTCTGATTCCAAAACCTTCTTCACTTCTTCAATAGTTTCTCTTTCCAGGTCAGTTCTTCTTTCAAGTTCATCTACAGTGAGATCTAAAACGCTACGTGCGGTATCACAGCCTATGCGTTTCAGCTCATCAATAACCCATGTTTCAATTTCATCGGAGAATTCGCTCAGGTCGATATCAAACTCTTCTACTTCACCTTCGTTATCTCTGTACACGTCAATTGACAAACCTGTCAACTCCTGTGCCAGCTTGATGTTCACACCTTTACGACCGATTGCAAGAGAAACCTGGTCTGGTTTTAAATAAACATTCGCCTGATTTTTGTCCTGGTCAATCTCCATGTTAGTTATCTTGGCCGGCGTTAAGGAACGCTGTACCAGCAACTGCAGGTTACTTGTCCAGTTGATTACGTCTATGTTTTCATTCTTTAATTCTCTTACAATACCGTGGATACGGCTACCTTTCATACCAACGCAGGCACCAACAGGGTCAATTCTGTCATCATAGCTTTCTACAGCTACTTTTGCACGCTCGCCTGGTTCGCGTACGATTTTCTTAATAACAATCAGGCCATCAAAAATTTCGGGAACTTCTATTTCCAGCAATTTAGCCAAAAATGATGGGCTGGTGCGGGAAAGTATGATTACCGGAGTGTTATTTTTAAGATCAACTCTTTTTACTACTGCGCGGATATTTTCGCCTTTTTTGAAGTAATCCTGCGGTATTTGTTCGCTTTTTGGAAGGATCAGCTCGCTGCCATCTTCATCCAAAAGCAAGATTTCTTTTTTCCAAACCTGGTAAACTTCTGCGCTGATAATTTCACCTACTCTGTCGTTGTATTTTTTTACCAGTGCGTTTTTCTTAAGATCACCGATACGGCTTGCAAGTGTTTGTTTGGCGGCCAGGATAGCACGACGACCGAAGTCCAATATTTCCACTTCTTCGTAAAGCTCTTCACCTACTTCATAGTCGGGAGATATTTTCAAGGCATAACTGTGTGAAACTTCTTCGTTAGGATCATTCACATCATCATCTTCCATGATCATCCTGCGGCGTACAATTTCAAGGTCACCCTTGTCAGCGTTTACAATTACGTCAAAGTTTTCATCGCTGCCATATTTTTTACGAAGCAGAGTTTTGAATACGTCTTCAACAACTTTCATCATTGTAGGACGATCAATGCTCTCTGCATCTTTAAAATCCTGGAACGCTTCAATTAAATTTATACTTGCCATAGCTTTGAAAATTTAAGTTTCCTAATGGTCAGTCCATTAGCGATTTAAAAAACTACTTGAATTTTTGTTGTTTTAATGTTGTTAAATGCAAGAGCATGGATTACCAGCTCTTTTTTCTTATTTTTTCCTTTGGTTTCTTCCAACAGCAGATCGTTCTCATTCACTGCCAGCAATTTACCTTCCAGTTTTGTTCCGTCGTTAAAAGTAACTTCTACCTGTCTGCCGATATTTTTTAAATACTGGCGACGCAATTTCAAAGGTTCGTCAAGGCCGGGTGAAGATACTTCCAGTGAGAAATCGCCTTCGGGGAAAAGTGCAGCTTCTTCAATGAGTTTGTACAATTTACGATTGAAGAACACACATCTTTCTATTGAAATGCCCGCGTCTGCGTCCAAAAACACTTTTATGTTATTGGTTGGTTTGATGCGTACTTCCACTAAAAAAACGCTTGGATCCTCTTGTAACAGTCCTTCCATCATCTGCGTGATGGGATTTAATTTTTCTTCGTTTGCCATACTGTAAAGAAGAAGGGAACGGTGTCCGTTCCCTTCATTTGATTCTTTTTCCGAATGCAAATGTAAGGAGGGAGAGTGTTAATTCCAAATAATATATAAATGCTAAACGCTGAACGTCTAATGATTAACGCTAAACGCCTGTTGCAACCCGCGTTAGGCGTTAGGCGTTTGGCATTCAGCGTTCACGGCATTACTTTTACATAATCGTTAACAGGCGAAATTTGAGAGAATCTTACCTTTACACATTATGATTATCGAATTTATATTTTGGGCAATCGGCCTATACATATTATACAAACTGGTTTTTGATTTCATCATTCCTGTGGCGCGTACTACCCAGACCGTGCGCAAACAATTCAGGACGATGCAGGAACAAATGAACGGCCAGGGACGCGGTTTTAATGAGTATTACAATCAGACGAACTCAAGTCAGTCTTCAGAAAACAACTCCGGATTTTCTGTAAACGAGCGCCATTCTAAACCGGTGGGTGATAAGGAAGATTATATTGATTTTGAGGAGGTGAAGTAGAGACAAGGCATTGCCTTGTCTCCAGTAACAAAAACTTGTCTTTGTTACAAAAATTTGTCACAAAAGACAAGGCAATGCCTTGTCTCTACAGTTTATATCTTTCCACCAGTTCAATCACTGTTTCCGGCGCCTGCAAATGCCAGCCATCTATGCCGGCTTGTCTTGCCGCTTCTACGTTTGGCAAGGTGTCGTCAATAAAAACACTTTCTTCTGCCACTATTCCTGCATCAATGAGAAGGTACTCAAATGCTGATACGTTGGGCTTCCTTTGGCCAATGATGTGTGAGTAATATGCTTTTTCGAAAAGTGAATCAAATTGGTGAGCGAACTCTTTTACGAATGTTTCCTGGAAGGAATCGTAGTGAATAGCATTTGTATTGCTGAATAAAAATAACCTGTATTTCTTTTTTAGTTCCTGCAGCAGCTCAATTCTTTCTTTTGGAAAATCGAGCAACATGGCGTTCCACGCTCCGGCAATGGCTTCGTTGGTTACGCGCAATCCCGTTGTAGCCCTGAACTCATCGTAAAAAACCTCACTTGGCACATCGCCTGTTTCCAATGTCTTGAATAAGGGATTGGCATGCGTTTGCGTAAAGTAGTCGTTGAAGTTGTTGACGCCCAGGTCCTGGAAGGCTTTTGCTGTTTTGCCAAAATCGAGATTCAATAATACCCCGCCGAGGTCGAAGATGATGTTTTTGATTGCCATGCCCTGTTAATAATTGAATAACTGAATGACTGAATAATTGAGGGGTCGAAGTTAAAGAACTTTGTCAAACATAAACACTCAGTTATTCAGTCATTCAGTTATTCAATTATTAAGAATCCGTGTCATCCGTGTGCTCCCTTACTGCACCAGTTTGAAGTCTGCTTCTTTCGCGTCGCGGCTGTTGGTGCCGATGAAGACTTTGAAGTCGCCGGGCTCTGCCACTTGTTTCAAATCTGAGTTGTAAAATTTGAGATCATCTACACTGATGGTGAAATCTACTTTTCTTGATTCGCCGCCTTTCAATGTTATTTGCTGATAGCCTTTCAATTCTTTAACCGGTCTTGTCACTGTTCCTACCAGGTCACGGATGTATAATTGCACGGTTTCTGTGCCGTCAAATTTTCCGCTATTGGTTACCGTTACGGAGGCTGTTATTTTCTGGCCTTTTTTGATAGTAGGTGAGCTAACTGTGACGTTGCTATAATTAAACGATGTATAACTCAGCCCGTAACCAAATGGATATAACGGATCATTTGATACATCAAGATAGTTGGACCTGAATTTGCCTGCGCCTACTCCACTATATGGGCGTCCGGTGTTTTTGTGGTTGTAGTAAATAGGAATTTGTCCAACATTTCTGGGAAAACTCATTGTCAATTTACCTGAAGGGTTGTAGTTGCCAAACAATACGTCTGCAATGGCGTTGCCGGCTTCAGTTCCGGAGAACCATGCGTCCAAAATACCATCAGCTATTTGATCTTCCCATGTTAATGTCATTGGTCTTCCGTTCAAAAGAACGATTACAATTGGCTTTCCTGTTCTTTTCAATTCATCCAGCAATGCTTTTTGACTTTTTTGCAGTCCAATGTCAGACATACTGGATGATTCGCCGGTCATGTCTGCGGCTTCGCCGAGCACCGCCACAATAACATCTGCTTTGCTGGCTGCTATTACAGCTTCGTCTATCATTTGCTGAGGGGAGCGGGTATCAATTTCTATTTCTTGTCCGAATGCATTTACTTTTTTAGCAAATGCTGTGTCGTCAGAAATATTGCATCCTCTAGCATAAATAATGTTTGCGTCGCTTCCGGCAACATTTTTTAAACCTTGCAAAACGGTTATGCTTTTTTCAGGATCACCGGAAACACTCCAGGTGCCGAGCATGTTGCGTTTGTTATCGGCCAATGGTCCGACTAATGCAATGGTCTTTCCTTTTTGCAATGGCAAAACGTTGTTGTTGTTCTTCAATAATACCATTGATTTTGATGCAAACTCACGTGCGGCTGCACGGTTAGCGTCTGTAAGGATGGCGTTGTTGAATCTTTGTTCATTGCAATAACGGTATGGATCATCGAACAATCCTAGTTTGTATTTTGCTTCCAACACTCTTTTACATGCTGCGTTGATTTGCGCTATTGTTACTTTTCCTTCTTTCAAAGATTTTTGAAGGGTAGTTAGAAAACCTTCTCCCACCATATCCATATCGATGCCGGCTTTCAATGCTTCTGCAGATACACGTTGCAGGTCGCCCAGACCGTGATCGATCATCTCGTTGATGGCAGTGTAGTCTGTCACCACAAAACCTTTAAAACCCCATTGCTTGCGCAACAGATCTGTCATCAACCATTTATTTGCGGTAGCCGGAACGCCGTCTACTTCGTTGAATGAAGACATCACGCTGCCCACGCCTGCGTCTATGGCCGCTTTGTAAGGAGGCAAATAATATTCGTACATTTTGATTCTGCTCATGTCGGTCGTATTGTAATCACGACCGGCTTCTGCAGCGCCATACAATGCAAAGTGTTTTACACAGGCCATTACTTTTGTGGGGTCTGAATAGCCGCTGCCCTGGTATCCTTTCACCATTGCTTTTGCCACTTGGCAACCGAGGTAAGTGTCTTCACCGGAGCCTTCGGATACGCGGCCCCAGCGCGGATCGCGGGCGATGTCCACCATCGGGGAATACACCCAGCTCAGGCCATCGGCTGTGGCTTCGGAAGCTGCAATCTCAGCGCTTTTTTGTATTATGTCCATGTTCCACGAACAGGACAACCCAATCGGAATGGGGAAAATGGTTCTGTGACCGTGAATAACATCGAGGCCGAAGATAAGCGGGATGTGAAGTCTTGAATTGTTGACTGCTATTTCCTGCGCCTTTCTGATCTTGTCTGGGCCTGTAATTCCAAACAATGACCCAACCTGCCCGTTGCGGATCTTACTGTCTACGTCTTTGCTCACCACGGAACCGGTAACCGTTCCGCCCGGCGTTACAAGATTCAGCTGACCAATCTTTTCTTCCACAGTCATCTTTTGCATGAGACTGCTTACGAATGCATTCATCTTTGCATCCTGCGTATTTGTTTTTGTTTGGGCCAGCGAAACGTGCAATGCAATCGAACAGGCACCAATCATCAAAAGTTTCTTCATCTTGTGTGATATTTATTGTGTACAGACGGATAATTATCCGTCTATTCGGAGACGGATTATCATCCGTCTCTACGGAATCCATTAATTTTTCAACACCGGTTGTATTTCTTTTTGCCAAATGGCGTAGCCCTTTGCATTCATATGCAACTGGTCTTCTATAAAAATGTCATCCATGATGCTGCCATCTGCCTTTAGCATTTTATGGTACACATCAACGAATGCTGTATTCGGTTGGGTTTTCAAAAATTTCTGTATGTCATTGTTCACTTCCTGCATTTTGGGCATTAACTTTTTTCTGCTGGGACTTGGTTTTATGGAGACGTATACGATTGAAGCGTTTGGCAATTGTGCACGAAGTATCTGAAACAGGTTTTTGAATCTGTTTGCTACTGTTGTAGTGGTGATGGTATCGGAAGAGGCAAGATCATTGTCGCCGCAGTAGACCACCACTTGTTTGGGATGATACGGGAAAACAATATCGTTTACGTAGCCTGTTACTTCGGGCAACGTACTGCCACCGAAGCCGCGATTGATGATTTTATAAGCTGGAAAATAATTTTGAACGTCGTGCCATTTTGTGAATGAAGAACTACCTATGAATAAAATCGCTTGCTGTGGCTGCGGATTAATGCTGTCTTGTTTTTTGAATGTTTGTATATCGTTCCAATAAGCTTTTTGCTGGGCTAACAAGCTTACCGTGTAAAATAGTAACGCTATTATGAAAGCTGCGATTTTTTTCATCTTATGTCTTTTGGTAGTTCGCTAAGTTATTGAAATTGACATTTGGATAGAACGAATTTCCGCGTTGACGTTGAATTGACGTAGGGCAGTTGGCACACAGATGACGCTGATTAGACTGATTTACACGGATTTTTTTGAGGGCGAATACAATTCGCCTTACTCCATTTTCAACTTTCAACTTTCATTTTTCAATTGGGCGAATTCGATTCGCCCCTACGGATGCCCAGCTTCTTCAATCCTCTTTGTATTTCAGGGCAGCTCATGAACAAGTTCCATAGTAAGCCGCTCCTGTAGTTTTCAATCATCACAATTATAGGGCCCTGATCAATGGCGAGGTGCGATGTTGCATACCAACTTTCGCTTTCGTTAAATGCATCTACAAAACCATACTCGCTCCATATTTTGTCGCCGAGGTCATAGTAAAAATGTTTTAGTGCCTGCATGGAATATTCCGGTGTGTATGGAAATGCGGAAAGCGCTGCAGTTGGTGCAATGGTGCCGTGATCATTTGTTGGCGAGCTTGCATCATAACCATTGTATGTGTCGCTGGCGGTCAGGCCCCAGCAGTTGGCGCCGTAACCTTTGAAACCATTTGGATTGCGCACGCAATGCTCGCGATTGATCAATGTGTGATTTTTATTTTGCTCCCAGTAGTCTGCATATTTATCTTTCAATCCGCGAGGGTCGAGGCCAACAAAGGAGTAATGTGAAAAGAACAATGGGCCGCCGTAGTCAAAGCCAAGGGGCAATTTAATGCCGTAAAATTCCTTGCCATTTTTAAAGAAATGACTTTGTGCCCATCCACGATCATACACTGCGGATGTTACGGGATAACGATCCGCAGAAGCAGCCAAGACATAAACTACCATACATTCATTAAACCCACGTAACGGGAAATTCATTACCCATCCGTTGTTTGGGCTCCAATGCCAGTAAAGCACTTCCTGGCCATCGCGTGTGAACCAGTTCCATTCTATTTCTCCCCACATCCAATTGATGCGGTCGCGGATTTCACGTTCTGTTTGATTGTCTTTATCGAAATATTGTCTTGCACACAAAAGCCCTTCGAAAAGGAAAGAAGTTTCTACCAAATCGGCGCCATCATCTTTTCTTCCAAATCGTATTGTTTTGCCTGTTGCGCCGTCCATCCAGTGAGGGAACACGCCGTGGTAAGCATCTGCTTTCCACAAAAATTTTACAATTTTGTTCATGCGCGCCGCAGCCTGCTCGCGTGTGATCCATCCACGATTTGCCGCAACGATAATTGACATGATGCCAAATCCACTTCCGCCCGTTGTCACCACTTCATCACCATAATCATAAGAATGGTTGCTGCGTTCCCTTGCCAGGCCACTCACCGGATGTCCAAAATCCCAGAAATAGCGGAAGGTTTGTTTTTGCACAAGATCAAGCAAGGCTGAGTCTGATAAATTCTTTGGTCTCTTAGTTGGATCGAAAGCGGCGGATGTGTTTTCCTTTTGTTTCTTTTGCGCAAAAGTCGCGGTGTAACTGAATGCTATCAATAGAAGACTTACGCAAGCCGCATATTTTATAATATTTTTTTGTCTCATAATATTGATATGTTGGAGAACATTCTAATTCCTAATTCCTAATTTCTAATTCCTGACTACAAATGTGGGCTTTGAAAACCCAATGATGTCATTCCTGTTTTTATTTCGGGGCAACTCATGAACAGGTTCCACAACAACCCGCTTCTATAGTTTTCAATCATCACAATTTGTGGCCCCTGGTCTATTGCCAGGAAAGAGTCTGCAAACCAGGCATCTTCTAAATTAAATGCATCAACAAAGCCATAGCCTTTCCATAGCTTATCGCCGAGTGTGTAATAGAAATATCTGATCGCGCTCATGGATTGATCCGGCGCATAAGGCAGTGAGGAAACAGCTGCTGTTGGTGAAATAGTGCCATTGTCATTGGTAGGACTGTGTGCGAGATAGTTTTGCCTTCCATCGTCGCTGGCCGTAAGACCCCAGCACTCGTTGCTGTAACCAAAGTGATTGGCAATATTGGTTGTGCAATATTTATTGTTGATGAGCGTATGATTGATGTTTTGCGTTTGATAATTGGCATAAGCGTCGATGAGCCCGTTCGGATTGATACCTAAAAATGAATAGTGTGCAAAAAACAATGGACCGCCATAGTCTGGGCCTAACGGTAATTGATAGCCCAAAAATGTTTTGCCATTTCTCATACTGCCGTTTTGCGCCCAGCCGTTGTCATACACAAGTTTTGGGACACTGTGTGTAGGCGAGGAAGCAGCAAGTACATAAGTCATTAGAGCTTCGTTCCAACCGGAAACTCTTAAGCCAATGTCCCAGTTATAGTTGGGGCTCCAGTGCCAGTATAGTACATTTTCAGGACCGTTACCCACATCTTTTCTGAACCATGTCCAGTCCACTGCTTTCCACAGGCTATCAATGTCTTTTCGCAATTGAATTTCTGTAGCGGATGATTGACTAAAATATTGTCGTGCAGTTAACAGTCCCTGCATTAAGAAAGATGTTTCTACCAGGTCAGCTCCGTCGTCTTTACCACCAAAGGGCTGCACTTGTCCCGTAGCACCATTGAGCCAGTGCGGAAATGCGCCGTGAAAACGATCAGCGGTTTTGAGAAAGGAAACGATTTTTTGAGTTTGTGAAACGGCATCGGTCCTTGAAATAAAAGTTCTGTTAACCGCAGCAATCATTGCCATTATGCCAAACCCTGTTCCTCCAGTGGTCACTACATCACCGGATGTATTTCTATCTCTTGCCATGCCGCTTGTCGGATGTGCAAAATCCCAGAAATATTTGAATGTTTGTTTTTGTACAAGATCGAGTAGAGCACTGTCAGAGATTCTTGGAAATTTATCCGTGCTGTCAATGGCAGTTAGAATGCCAACGTTGGTTGTGGCGTCAAGCTTCGTTCCCTTTTGGGAGGTGAGTGCCTGATCAACGGTTAGTTGATAAAGCGCGATATTTTGCAATGCATTTTTCACATGCACCTCCACAATGTTGCTGTCAGTCGGCGTTGGGTTATTGTATGTTAATGCAACTGTGGCGTTGTTCTTATCACGAATGTAAATGTTGCTGGCAGCAGAGGTCATATTTACAGGAGCGCTGAAAACAAGCATTATGGTGGGCGTCGTTTTCACATTCTTGCATTTAAAATTATTGGAGGCATGCTGGCCATCAACGGTTATACTGTTAAGATGAAAAACCTCTGGCATTGGTGGTTCTGGAGGCGGCGTTGAATCATTGCTTTTTGAGCAACAGAATAAGGTGCACAACATTATAATCAAGCCTGTGTAAGCTTTAGCTGACATAATGTGAATAAGGTTGGATGCTTTACCCAAGATGATAACCAGTCTTTTGAATTAAATAGACGCTAGATTCGGGTTGTTAGTTATTAGTTGTTAGATGTTAGGCTTATCGTTTTGAAGGCCTATCGCACTAAAAGCATTCTTAATTCCTAATTCCTAATTCCCTGCTCGCCCAAAGCCTTCGACATACTGGCGTCTCCGTTTCCGAAAACTACCAATATGTCTTTAGCTCTTTTCTCTCATGTGTGTAAACGAGGGCCGACTTTGTTTTTATACAAAGCAAGATCTTTATAAACCTAATTTCTCGAGTTTGAATAATGCGGTCACTTCAGTGGCAGAGAGCGCTCTGTTGAAAAATCTTATTTCATCTATTGCTCCAAGGAAACTTCCCGCCCATGGCTGGCTTCCGGCGCCATCTGTAAGTGATGGATTCGTTTGGAACTGCCATGTCCCTACCACCATCGTCGTTGCATTCAAAAATTTGAGCGGGCCATAACCAGCATTGGGATTGATTGCCGGATCATCTCCATGCAATGTTGGTGTAGTAGTGGGCTGATTGCCGGCAGAGTTTATTACCTGTAACTGGTTGTTCGCGTATACTCTAAACGCGGAAGTCGCACCATCGTAAGTTATAGCTATGTGCACCCATTTGCCAATCGCATTTGCAATTTTGGTATCGGTAAACTGTCCTTTCCAAACCGGCGCATTATCGTTGTTCATGTGTACTTTAAAGAACATGGTGGTTTGATCCGCGCCATAATTTTCCTGGTAGATATCGAGGTTGCCCCAGAAATCATCCTTTCTGTTAATGGAAAGAATTCCGCGGGCCTGGCTATTTGTAGGACCGGCTTTTACCCACATTGAAATGGTATAAGATGCGAGTCCGAGAATGGCTGGGCCAGGATTTCCATACACCGCATATGCGCCATCTTTGCCTTGATAAGCTTGTCCAAATCCCGACCTTCCCGTTGTATACCCGATGGCCGTGTCTTTTGTTGATGCAATATTTGCTATGCTGTCCTTTAATACACCTTCAAAGCTCCATTTAGCTATGATGGCATCTTTGCCCACATCATTGGATACATGATAGTCTCCAATTGGCGGCGGGGGTGAGGGTTTGAAATCATCGCCGTAATCAACCTTTGTACAGGCTGCGAAAAATATGGTTGCAAACAGCAGAACTGTTGCAAGAGGTGACACAAATATTTTGAATATGCTTCTACTTTTCATGATAATTCTTTTTTAAGTGCACGAATAAAACTGTTAGTTGTAACCCTGGTTTTGTTTCAATAGTCCACCGCTTAAGTCAATCTGATTTTGCGGGATCGGGAACACTTCATTTTTATTTGCAGTAAATCCAAGCGGACCAAACACCTGAGCTCCGCGGCCCTGGCGCACAACATCGAAAAACCTGTCGCACTCCATTGCAAGTTCCACGCGACGTTCTTTCCAGATATTATCGATGGTTGCAGGAACAGATACCAAACCAGCTCTGTGCCTGATAGAATCGAGTGCAACCTGCGCATCTGCAGTATTGCCAATACGCACTGCAGCTTCTGCATTGATCAATAAAACATCGGCGAAGCGCATGAGGCGAATGTTTTTCGGTTTGTCATCTTTATCATCGGGACCGTTGCATGCTACAGTTTCTGCAACCGGGCTGTGATACGCTTTGTAATTGTATCTCGGGTTTTGAACCGAGTCCTGTGTAGGTATTCTAAAACCATCCCAAAGTAACGTTCCGACATTTGCACCGCCTGTTGGTTGTACAAAAATGATCGTTCCGTCTTTGCGTGTGTCGCCTGCTTCATATACACTTGCCAGGTCGGCAGAAGGGTTGTTCAGGCCAAATCCAAGGTCGCCGTTGTATGTGTAGTTGCCAAACACATTTATCCAGCCCTTTGTAGCTCTTGGGCCTTGTCCGTTGCTATACAATTTGCTGATGGCATCACATCCGTTGTTCTTCGCGGCCTGCACTTCAAACATCGATTCACTGTTGTTATTTCCTCCTACGCCGTTTACTGGCTTTTCTCTGAATACCTGTGGATAATAGGGATATGGCACCAATGAAAACCTACCGGAGGTCATGATGTCCTTTGTGATGTCATATGCTTTTTGATAGTTCTTCTGATAGAGGTAAACTTTTGCAAGATAAGCTTCGGCAGTGCCTTTGTTTACACGTCCCTCTGTTGAACCCGCGTCTCCGCGCAAAGGAAGATGGTCAACGGCAAATTGAAAATCGGCGATGATTGCTGCATACACACTATCAACTGATTTCTTCGCAAGAAACTCAGGGTTGTTTTGATCCGCAATTGTTGGAGACCTTAATATTAAAGGAACACCGCCAAACAATCTCACAAGATTGAAATAGAAATAGCCACGCAAGAATCTTGCTTCGCCAATTAACCTGTTCTTTACTGTTTCATCAAATGTAGCCTCATTCAACACTCCTAATGCATCGTTTGTACGTTTTATAGCTGCATAGTGTCCAACCCACAAATCATTTAGATATGAAACATTGGCATCAACAGTAAAATTATCCATCTTGCCTGCGGTTTGTTGCTGGTCAGAAGGAGAGCTTCCTTTATCTGCATCATCAGATGCAACGTCAACGGTCAGGCACATTTCAAGGCCCACAGTAGTGTTGCCAAAACCACCTAAGTAAAGGGCATTGTATGCGCCTAATACAAGATTGGATGCCGCGTTGGGATCTTTCTTAACTTCTTCCGGCGTTTGCTGACCCTGTGCAGGAACTTCCAAAAAGTTTTTGCCGCAGCCCGCTATTATACTGGCTATGCCGGCAACTATTACTATTAAAATAAGAAAAATATTTTTAGTCTTCATGACAATAAGTTTAAAGTGATCAGTTAAAAACCAAGGTTAAGGCCAAACACCCATGTGCGTACAGTAGGATATGTGTTCACATCCACTCCCGCATTTGTGATACCGAGATTTGATTGATTTGTTGAGCTCAACGGATCGCCTTTTAATGAACTTGCCTGAGCAGTTACAGAAGAAAACTCAGGTGTAAATCCTTTGTACTTGGTGAATGTTGCCAGGTTTTGTGCAGCAACGTATACACGAAGTTTTGCGACCTTGATTTTTTCTAAACTTTTAGCAGGCAAAGTATACCCTATTGTAAGGTTATTGATTCTAAAGAAACTACCCTTTTCAACAAAATAGGTAGAGGCTGGTAATTGATTGATGGAGGCACGCGGCTCGGAGTTCGTTTTGTTGTCAACTGTCCATCTGCCGGTCACCACATCTGATTCCATATTCTCCAACTGGTTCGCGTTGTCTCTTAATGCTTTCTTAGCATTGTAGATCTTACCACCAGATGTTCCGTAGGTGCCTATGCTTAAATCGAAGTTTTTATATGTTGCTCCACCATTGATGCCGTAAATTATTTTAGGTTGATAAGAACCCACGAGCACCCGGTCAGCAGCACTAATGGTTCCGTCACCGTTTGTGTCCTGGTACTTAAAATCACCAGGCACCGCGTTAGGCTGAATTACTTTACCGTCTTTGTTTTTGTAACCGTCAATCTCTGTCTGGCTCTGGAACACGCCCACCACTTGCAATACATTGTAGCTACCAATCGGCTGACCGTTTGGCGACAATGTTACAAATCCCTGACCAGCGATATCTCCATCTGATAAAGGCTGTCCACTACCAAGACCTGCCACTTCATTATGGTTAAAGGAAATATTTGTATTTACATAATAGCTCCAGTCTTTTCCGGCTTTATCTGCCCAATTCAATCCCAGTTCCACACCCTTATTCACTATGGATGCGGCATTGGTAAGTATCGATTTGCTTTGGTCGCCAAGTATTGCGTTTGGAACGATGTTAATAAGCGCATCATTCACTTTCTTATGATACAAATCAATTGTACCGGTTAATCTTTTATCCAATAGTGAAAAATCAACTCCCAGATCAATCTCCTCTGTTTTTTCCCATGTAAGATTAGGATCTGTAACCTCCAGGAATGCAATACCATTGCCAAGATATCCATACTGAAGATTGGACGTAGCAAGGTTAAGAAATGCAGAAGACGGAATATTATCATTACCCACTTGACCCCAGCTCGCTCTCAACTTTAAGTAATCAAAAGTTTTTTGATCCTTCATAAAGTCTTCTGAAGAAATGTTCCAGCCCACACCTACGGAAGGGAAGTATCCCCATCTGTTATTGGAAGGAAAGCGTGAGCTACCATCAGCACGCAATGTAGCAGTGATGAGGTATTTGTCTTTGTAATCATAGTTCAATCTTCCTATGTAAGAGTTGCGTGACCATTTGTCTCCCGATCCGTTGTTCTTTTGTGTGCTGTCCAATCCTGTATTCAAATACCATTGGTTTTGTGCGGCAGCAACTCCTTGTCTGTAACCATACAGGCGATTGAAGTTGAATTTTTCTGCAGTGGTACCTACCATTAGTCTGAAGCTGTGATCGCCATATTTTCTGGTTGCAGTCAGCGTATTGTCCCAAATCCATCTGTTGGCATCATTCTTTGTCATTGCAAGGGTACTAACAGGTTGTTGTTGGTTACCGCCGCTTTGAACAAAGATGGTGCTGTCTGCAAAATATTGGTATTTGTATTGTGTGTTCTTATAAAAGTCAAGATCCACACCGAGGTTTGTGTTAAATGTCAACCATTTGGTGATCTTGTATTCCAGTGTAGCTGCACCCTGGAAGCGACTGTCGTTTCCGCGGTTATAGTTTTTGTCTATATCAAGCACTGGGTTACCCACGTTTTGAAACGCTGATGTGTTTCCATACTTGCCATTTACCATAGATGGAATAAGTGGTGTTGCCCTGTATGCGTTGCCAGAGGCGGAAGAAAGATCAACATCATCGAGTATTCCATTGCTAAAAGATATCAGCGTTGTTACTTTTAGCTTGCTGTTAATCTTGTATTCATTATTTGAACGAAGTGTAAATCTTTTAAAGTTGTTGTTCTTGATAATACCATTGTCAATTAAATAACCTGCACTTAAAAAATAGTTGATCTTATCGCTACCACCGGAAATGGATAAGTTGTTATTCTGCTGCAATCCATGGCGCAATATGGCATCGAACCAGTCTGTGTTGTAACCATTCTTCAACAACGTGGTATCCACAAGATCGTCGGTGCTTCCATAGTATCTGCTGGCCTCATTGATGTAACCGGTATACTGTTTCGAACCCGCCATGTTCACCAAATGCGCAGCTTCTTTAACACCAACAGTTCCATCATAATTGATCTGCATTTTGCCGGCACGTCCTTTCTTGGTCGTTATGATTATCACACCATTTGCGGCACGCACACCATAAATAGCAGTTGAAGACGCATCCTTCAAAACATCCATGGTCACGATGTCTGCGTTATTGATGTTGGTAATATCATCGGTAATAACACCATCCACAACATACAGCGGATTAGCTCCCGCCAGCATAGAACCTGTACCTCTTATGCGCACGGAAGGATTTGAGTTGGGCGCACCTGAACTGATGATTTGCACACCGGCTGCTTTACCTTGCAATGCCTGGGTGGCTGTGAGTACTGGTTGGCTTGCAAGATCTGCTCCTTTAATGCTGGCGACAGCACCGGTAAGATCTCTTCTTCTTGCTGTACCATAACCAACGACCACCACCTGGTCAAGTTCGCGATTGGATGGCTGCATGACCACATTTAATGAAGCTTGCCCAGCGACAGCCACTTCCTGTGTTTCAAAACCAACGGAGCTGAACACCAGCACATCGGTTTCCAATACATTATTAAGTGTGAAATTTCCGTTTGCGTCCGTAGCCGTTCCAGTGCCTTTACCTTTTACCGTAACAGAAACGCCAATCAAAGGTGAGCCCTGGGCAGAAGTTACCGTTCCGGTTACTTTTATGTTCGGAGAAGAAGCATCCGCTGCCACTTCAGCGCCGGAGCCTTCTTTCAATACAATAAGATTGTTATCGAGTATTTTGTAGTCAATGTGCGTATTGGCAAATATCTTATGCAATACAGATTTCACATCTTCGTTTGCCGCCACAACGCTTACGACAGGTTGGTTTGCCACTACATTTTCATTGTAGAGAAACCTGAAGCTGCTCTTTTTTTCAATGGCACTAAGCACTTTTTTTAAGGAAACTGACTGCAGGTCGAGCGATACCTTCTCCTGCGAAAATCCTCCTGCAGAAACATGCAGGCAGGCAAATAGCATTATTGCAATCGTTAATTTCATAACACGGGTAATCTTGGAATAGGCGCAATTTTCCCAAAAAACATTTGGGTGTTGTTTTTTTTTCATTACTTTCCGTTTGAAAGGTTAAGTCAATAGCAAGCCGCATCAACGAGGTTTGCGTTTTCGTCGCTGAAAATGTCTGATCCTTTTGGCGGGGAATGCTGCAACATTTCCCGTTTTTATGTTTGTTGTTTTAAGAAGAATTCTGGAGCGTTCTCATATAGCATGTTTAATTTATGGCGTTATAACAATCGAGTTGTTATCAATCATGGTATAGTGAAATACAGTAGTGATCTTCATCGCATCTAATGCCTGGGTAATAGTTTCATGCGTGAACGTACCTGAGAAACGCATTTTTTTTAAGGGTTCATTTTTTAGCTCTATCGAAATCCCATACCACCTTTGCATTTGCCTGACGATTTCTTCGAAATCCGTGTTGCTGAATACCAGTTTATTTTCGACCCATGAGGTTTCCACAATGGTACTGTCACCTTCCAAACGAGTGACGTTTTCTACGGCTACCAGGGGAGTTGTTTTACCAGAGTTACTATGTTTATGGAGTGTGTCCTGATTATTTACAATTAATTTTTCATTAGGTTGTAAAATAATTTTTTCAGATGGCCTGTTACGAATCGAAATTTCTACTTTTCCTTTGATGAGGCTGGTTTCGGTTGATTGTTCTCCCGGGTATGATTTTACATTAAAAGATGTGCCAAGCACTCTTATATCAATTCTTTCTGTGTGAATAATAAAAGGCTTGTCGGCACTTTTCACTACATCAAAAAAGGCTTCGCCTGAAAGATTTACTTCTCTCAACTCTACATCATAATCTTTATTGTAGGTGAGTTTACTTCCCGCATTTAACCACACAGTCGTCCCATCAGGTAAAACCAGCTTTGACTTCGATCCTATTTTGGTAGACACTTCGCTAAGGTTAGACGCTGCTATTGAAGCGATATTTTTATCCGAATTGTGTTTGAGTGGTTTGAAAATCAGTACAGCAGCGATGACAATCGCCGACGCTACACCAATAGGGAGCCAGAATTTTCTTGTTGAAATGCGACGTGGAGATTCAAATTCCTCCGGTAGTCCTTCCGTAAAGTTGTCCATTTCGATTCCCGCCGCATTCATTTTCTGCAAATGATGTTCAAATGCGAAGTCGCTGTTGTACGCTTCCTTCGGTTGCAGGTTCCAGATATCCTGCATGTTTTGCATGGCGTATTGCCATTCGGGATTGTTGCGCATGAGCAACTCCAATTCATGTAGCTCATCCTGCGTTGCTTCGCGGGATAATTTCTTTGCAATAAGTTCCCAAAATCTTTCGTGTGACATGAATGGAGGTGGTGCCTTTTGTAGAAGGACAGGAGGTTAGATGATTTACCCCTAAAAAGGCTTCAATTTTTTTTGCTTAACGCTAAACGCTGAACGCAGCTCAATATCGGAGTAGCCGGTTCGCAGCAACCAGCGTTAAGCGTTAGGCATTGAGCCTTAAGCTTTCCGCCTACTTCCCCAAATAAGATGAAACCGAGGTATTAATATCGAAGTGAATGCTTTGTGCCACTCTGCGGAGAGCAATTGACATCTGCGCCTCCACTGTTTTTAGTGAAATGCCTAAAAGTTCGGCTACTTCTTTATAACGAAGGCCGTCTTCTTTTACGAGTTTGAATATCTGGCGGCATTTTGGCGGCAGGTGGGAAATGGCCATTTGCACACGACGCATCATTTCGGCTGTGATCATTAATTGCTCGGGATCAAAATAGATGCTTTTCATTTCCACCAGCACTTCATCTGAAAAGAAAACATTTTCTTTTGATTTTTGAGAGAGATAATTCAACGACTGGTTTTTGATACTTACATATAAGTACAGAACGATGTTGTCGATTTTTAATAAAGATGTTCTTTTGTTCCAGATCTTGATAAAAACATCTGAGGTAATTTCCTCTGCAATTTCATGTGACTTGATAACGGAGTAGGCAAACTGACGGAGACGGCTTTGAAACATGCAGAAAAACTGCTTGTATGCCTGCTGGTCATTATGAACGGCAATTCTTTCTACTAATTCTCTTATGTGCAGCCTGTCGTGAGTCATAAGCAATACAAAACTAATCAAGTTTATAGGTAATTAATAATTAGCAATTAATAATTAATAAATCACCGCTGTAAAATTTTGACCATTGTCCGTTTCGCAACTGCGAAACTTCTGACCTAAGAGTTGCTGCATTCTCTAATGGTTGCAATCCTGTTAATTATTCTTTATTAATTATTAATTGGCAACTGCGTGGTAGCCTTCCCGTGGAGATTTCTAAAAAAGCAAACTATTTCTTGGATGGGTTGGTTTTTTTTATATTTTTGCCGCTCATTTAGAGCGCCGCTCTGAGGGCCTATAGCTCAGTCGGTTAGAGCACCTGACTCATAATCAGGTGGTCCCTGGTTCGAGCCCAGGTGGGCCCACAAAGGTTTCAGGATTAAAAAACTGGAACCTTTTTTAGTTATAGACCTTTTTTTAAACTTTTTAACAAGTAGCGTTAACGCTTTCAAGCGCAAAAAAAAATACATTTGCCTACTTTAATACTAATATGAAAAAATTTGTACTGGCAGCTTTGGCTTTTACCCTTGTAAACATTGCAACTGCGCAAACCGGAACACCATCGACGACCACAACCAAGACTTCCACAAAAAAGGACTGGAGCAAAGTAAACCTTGGCAATCGTGCCAACGATCATTTTATGATGCAATTCGGTTATGATGGATGGGCCGCTGCACCGGATAGTATCCACACAAAAGGCTTCAGCCGCCACTTCAATATGTATTTCATGTATGATATGCCTTTCAAAACTGACCCGCGCTTTAGCATTGGTGCCGGTTTGGGTGTAGGAAGCAGCAATATCTACTTTAATAAACAGGAGGTTTCCATTGCGGGACTTTCTCAGCAATTGGCTTTTCCTGATAAATCTCAAACGGACCACTTCAAAAAATATAAACTTTCTACCAACTACGTTGAAGTGCCTTTGGAGTTGCGCTATGTAAGCAATCCTGAAAATACGAACAAGAGCTTTAAAGCTGCTGCAGGTATTAAAGTTGGTTTCCTTGTAAACGCACACACAAAAGGAAAAAACCTGCAAAACTCTGACGGACAAACGATTAATAACTACATAGAGAAAGAATCTTCTAAAAGATATTTCAACACTACCAAGATCGCGGCGACTGCAAGACTGGGCTATGGCTTCCTTGGCATTCACTTCGACTACCAGATCACAAGTACAGTGAAAGATGGTATGGGACCAGCTATCAACCCTTACTCAATCGGTTTGGTTGTAAGTGGTTTGTAGGGCTTCGACAGGCTCAGCCTGACAGTCAACAAGCGTAGCCTGACAATTGTCGACTGGCCTTTTATAACATAATTTGAAAAGCGAACGGTGCAAATACGCCGTTCGCTTTTTATTTTTCTATTTTTGCCCATAATTTTTTAAAAGAGTGATTGATAAGAAAAACATTGTTCAGCAGGAAGAAAGAGCCGTGCTCATTGGATTGGTTTACAAAGAACAAACAGAGTTCCAGGTACAGGAATACCTGGACGAACTGGCTTTTCTGGCTGAAACAGCCGGGGCCATTGCCGTTAAGCGATTTACTCAAAAGCTGGCACATCCCGACAGCCGCACATTTGTGGGCAAGGGAAAACTGGAGGAAATAAAGGATTATGTCACCAGCAGGGGCATTACGCTTGCTATTTTTGATGATGAACTCACCGGTTCGCAGATCACAAATATTGAAAAAGAGCTGAAGATTAAAACCATTGACCGCTCAGATCTTATTCTTGACATTTTTGCCCGCCGAGCAAAAACAGCCCAGGCGAAAACGCAGGTGGAACTGGCGCAATATCAATACCTGTTGCCGCGCCTGAAGGGTATGTGGAGTCACCTTGAACGCCAGGGTGGTGGTATTGGTACCCGTGGTCCGGGTGAAACGGAAATTGAAACGGACCGTCGTATCGTTAAGGATAAAATTACGTTGCTGAAAAAGCGTCTTTCAGAAATTGACAAGCAGTCCTTCACGCAAAGAAAAGAACGCGGAGAATTTATCCGGGTGGCATTGGTCGGTTATACCAACGTAGGGAAATCTACCATCATGAACCTTATAAGCAAGAGTGAAGTTTTTGCAGAAAATAAATTGTTTGCAACACTTGACACTACTACCCGAAAAGTGGTTTTTGAAACAACTCCTTTCTTATTGAGCGATACAGTAGGGTTCATTCGCAAATTGCCGCACCATCTCGTTGAGAGCTTTAAAAGCACATTGGATGAGGTACGCGAAGCCGATATATTATTACATGTGGTAGATATTTCGCATCCGCAGTACGAAGATCAGTTAGCAGTGGTGAATAAAACATTGCAGGAGCTGAAGGCTTACGACAAACCGGTGATTACTGTTTTCAATAAAATGGATCAGTACGAAAAAAACACGTTTGATGAATGGCTGGAAGATGATGTAAGGGAGCAGCTTTTAGTAGAACTGAAGGAGCGCTGGGAGCACGAAACACAGGGCAATTGTGTGTTTGTTTCCGCGATTGAAAGAAAAAACATTGATGGCTTACGTAATACAATTCTTACAAAAGTAAAAGAGCTGTATCGAATAAGATATCCGTATAAGACGGAGTATTTGTATTGATCTTTTAAATCCCAGTTTTTTACCACAGAGTGAAGGAGTTTTTTTCACAGAGGAAAGGAGAAGACATGTTGTGATCCAATCATTCATTTGATGCGACAACACTTTCAAAGTTTCTTTTTCTTCTTCTTTAGAGAAAAATCATTTTCAATGGACACCCTCCTTTCCTCTGTGAAAAAAACCTCTGTTATCTCCGTGGTTAAATCTCTAGCACAGAAAACGAATGGCAAATTACAAGTGGCACAAAATAGCTGACGCTGTTGAAGAAATATATTTTGGTGAAAATAATATTGCTGTTGCCGAAGCCGATGGCAAAACAATTTGCGTTGCAAAATATAAAGATGAATTGTTTGCCTTTGCATACAAGTGTCCACATGCGAGTGGAATAATGGCCGATGGTTTTATTGATGCATTGGGAAATGTTGTTTGTCCGTTGCACCGTTACAAGTTTTGCATTACAAACGGACGTAATGTGAGCGGCGAAGGCTATTACTTAAAGCATTGGCCAGTACGCATTGAGGATGAAAAAGTGTATGTGGGCTTTGAAGAAAAGAACTTCTTAAAGTGGTTGTAAAAAACTTTTAAAAAAATCTTCTCGAATTATTTGTTGGAATGCAGAAATCCCTATTTTTGCAACCCCAACACGGGAAATTCCTCCTTAGCTCAGTTGGTTAGAGCATCTGACTGTTAATCAGAGGGTCGCTGGTTCAAGTCCAGCAGGGGGAGCAACAAAATCAAAAGGTTATAAGTTTACATGCTTGTAACCTTTTTTATTTGCAATCAATTTGCAATCATATTCTATCTTACTTCTCTTGCTTGCAGTTATCTATGTAAAGAACTTCTAACATTACAAAATTACTTTATTTATTTAAGAAAGGTCAAGGAAAATATGCTTACACGTTGCTCCAAAATTTCCTGGCTATTTTAAAGTTCATATCAGATGTGTTCACAATTTCAGGATCATCTTTTCGCACCCCTGGCACACTCTGATTTTCGTTTATTCAAGGCTGTTTGAATCACGGGCTTGACTAGATTATTGTTTCGATGCCGCTATGCCTCTGTGTTTCGTTTTGAGTAAAGTAGTTAGAAAAAACGGTACGACAGACCTCATTTAGCCGATTAATAAACAAGCGGCTAAATGAGGCATAATAAAGCGGAATTTCTATTATATCATTGCTGCTTAAATTGAAACCGGAAAAGAACTAAACAAAGTCTGATTGTAAGCTTTCCGGCAAATAACCTACAGGATTATCAAACCTCCCAGTCCAAGTATTATCAGGAAGATATTCCTCTATGGATATGTCATCAAAATAGCTGATAAATAACTTTAAATCAAAGTCGATAAAAAAAAGAAAAATGTCCTGCAACTTATGTTCCTTCACATCCCCCAACACAATATCAATTTTGTCAGTGTCAATAGAATTAATAAACAATTCAATTTTGTCGTCATCAACATTTAAAATATTATCTCGAAAAACATCATTCCAATCATTTGGATTATATGCAGGATCATACTTTGCATAATTCAATATCCAATATGCTATTGGCATTAGATAAAAGGTAAAATTGCCCTTGTATTTTACACAACCCAAAAGATAACTATTCTCTATATTTTTCTCTATTATATCTTTCGTCATATATTATGGATTTTCAGCGCGACTGATAATTCCCAAAAGATGAATAAAATCTATTAGCCCAAAATAACCAATCCCTTGATTCTAAAAATCCATTACGTGCGCCAGCGCTAACTCATGGCTATTTTGTGGAAATTATCTGAAATTGCATCTAATTTAATAATGACTTTTAAAAAATTATTACCCCTTTTTTCTACTTTCCTTTTAAGTTGCAACCGACAGGCAAGTAATTCGACTGAGACTTTTGTAGTGCCGGTCGACTCAATGCCGGTGGATAAAACGATTGGAAACCAGCCACCACCTCCACCCCCTATCAGAACATATTATTTTCCTTCAAATTTTATCATCGATACAGGAGAACATGTATTCTATTACCAAAAGCCAGTTATCTATGGCTTCTTTTGCGGAACAGGGATAGAATGGAACACGCCTCCACCATTCATCAATCTTAAGCCAAGTGACATCATTGAAATTCCAAGCGACAATGTAGAGCAGTTCATAGTATCAAACATTAAATATTTTGACAATTCAAATAAAAAAGTTGCAGTAGCCTGTACAGTTGACACAATTACTTCTGCTGGACTGGCCAAAATGTTTATGATTTTCAAGGACAAATCAAATCACATCAACTGGCGGTTTAGAAAAACCACTCAAGAAGAAAATGTTGTATTAAAATACAAAAAGGAAAAAAAAGAATATAATTTGGAAGCAATTAAGTGGGACTCAACAAAAATATTATTCCCTCCAAAACCTGTCCCACCAAAATTGAAGAATAAATAATAGCTACACTAAGTTAATCGCCCTATAATTCAAATTAATCATTCATCCAATTTCGGCCTATCCCCTGCCAATTATCGGCTCTTTTATTCAATTGTTTTATTCAGCCTCGAAAGCATATAGTCGGTTAAAAAGTATCCCCCCGTTTTGGGAGCGCCTCTGAATTCTACCAGACGTGTAAGTTTTTGCATATCTCTGCGTATTGAGACCTCAGACACTTCTGTGAGTTTCGCCAGATCTTTCGATTTGAGGCCGGGATGCTTAACCAATTCGTGTATAACCCTTGTCATCCTTTGTTTTACTATATCATTTACTGTATCATTTACTGTATCATTTACTGTATCATCTATCACTATGGCTTTCCCAGCGGGCAAAGGAATCATGGTTTTAAAAGTTCCTCCTTCTATAAAGGTCGCCTTACCTTTACCCGCATATTCTTTCATTAAACGCGTAGTGGTTAATATGCCAGATCCCAGCTCTTCCACCCGGCCAAGTTGAATAAAGAATTTGGCAATCAGCGGATTTTTAGGGAACGGAATAAAATTCGCGGGGTCGATAAGGCCCTCGCCATGCGGGTTGTTGGCATTTTCTGTTTCCACACGGTCGGCATAAATAATAAAAGTGGCTGGTGCAGCATTGATGTATTCCCGGTGAATGATAAGATTGGCGGCAATTCGCGGAATTTCTAAGACTCGAAATTCGACTGCTTTATCATTTTAGGAATCAATACAATAATTATGTTTTGTATCTAATTAGTCAGCTTTGTACTGACATTTAAGCTACGAAAGATAATTATTGGTAAAAATAGCGAAAATTTAATTTATGTTTTATATCATTGTGATCAGGTTTGCCCTGACTTGTTGACTATGAAGAATAAGTATATATCAACACAATCAAGTGAACTACTGTCTTATTTTAATGGCCAGAGCAGGGCCTGCTTTGACTCTACGGAAGCATTTAAAGCATTGCCTGATTCCAAAGAAAGTACCGTTCGACAATTGCTGAGTGACATGACAAAACGTGGACTTTTAATGCGGTTAAAAGAAGGAATCTATCACATCATTCCATACGAACAAAATGCTGAATCCTTTATGCCCGACTGGCATTTAATAGCAGAACACTTGGTTAAAGACGCAGACCATTATATCGGCTATTATTCTGCTTTGCAAATTCATAATCTGATTACGCAACCTTCCCTGAGAGAACAGATTGTTGTTTCCAAACAACTACGACCATCTGAAATAAAAATAAAAAATATTCCATTTCAGTTCATTTATCATAACCAAAAACATTTTTTTGGAGCAAAAAAAATGTGGGTTGACAATTTCAGCAAAGTGCTTTGCTCAGACTTAGAGAAAACCTTCATAGATTGTCTTTTTAAACCCGATTATGCAGGCGGCATTGTTGAAATAGCAAGGGCCATTTATATATCGAAAGAACAAATCAAGTTTGATAAATTACTTGATTACGTTAAAAAATTTGATTCTCAGGCTGTAATAAAACGATTGGGTTTTCTTTTGGAAATCCTTGAAATCAATAACAACATAATTGATGAATTGCAAAATCTGAAATCAGCTTCCTACGTTATTGCGGATACAGAATTACCCAAAACAGGAAAACGAATCAGCAGGTGGAGCATCCAGCAGAATATAGAAACGGAAACAATTAAATCAGCTATTTACACATGATTAAACCAGGAGAAATACAACAAAAAGCCAGGGATGTGGGTGTTCGCGACCAACAGATAGAAAAAGACTATGTACTATCATGGATATTAAAAGGTATTTCCCAACATGAACAACTTTCGAAAGAGATTGTATTCAAAGGCGGAACTGTTTTGAAGAAAATCTATTTTGAAGATTATCGCTTTTCGGAAGACCTTGATTTTACACTTCTCAATAATGAAATAAGTAATGAGCATATTTTTGAATGGTTCAAGGAAGTGTTTGAATATGTAAAAGAAAACGCCAATATCCCATTGACAATAATTGACAATAACGAACATGAAGACGGCGGTATCAATTTTTACATCAGCTATACCGGCCCTTTAGGTGGTCAAGGCAATAATAAAAGGGTAAAGGTTGATATTTCCAGAAGTGAACAATTGGAGTACGAAGCTGTAATGAAGCCTGCTATTATTGGTTATTCAGATCTGGAAGAACATCAAATATTGTGTTATCCTCTTGAAGAAGTGCTGGTAGAAAAAATGCGTACCGTTATGCAGCGAATGCAGGCAAGAGATTTTTACGACATCTGGTTTCTGTTAGAACAACATAACATGGATGCTTCATTCCACATGAATGAGTTTGCGAAGAAGTGTGCCAGCAAGAATTTGAACCATACCGATTTCCCTAAAAAATTAGCGGAACGTTTACCACAATATAAAGGCCGCTGGAAAAACTCAATGGGTGAACAAATAAAAGACCTGCCTGATTTTGAACAAGTAGAAAGGGAAGTGCAAAGACATTTAAAGAAATTGAAATTATAAAAAGAGCTGGCTGCAAAGGGAGTTCAAAGGCAAGGATATTTGCCAAGATGGATCACTTGTTCAAATGACTGCGTTGACTTGGAACAAATTCAAAGTGAGGTTTCGCCAACGCGAGCAATCGCCGTTTAATCCACCGTTTTATTTGCATGGACAAGGTTCGACATTAAGGGAACTGTTCGATTTATCTGGCTAAAATTAAGAAAAGCCAACATGGTCAGGAATATACACCATAATGGTGACTTTAAAGTGGCGATGATTATAGTGATTACTTAAGCTTATCTAATAGTTTATGCAATAGTTCATTCTTTTCCTCTTTTTCCTTTAGCAGCCTTTCATATAGTTTTTTATTTTCATCAAAAAGTTCTACCAATTTATCTAAGGGATTAAAATTACATTGGTAATTAAAATCTCCTTTGCTACTATCTTGAAAAGTGTTTATATAGCTCACAGCGGCATCTGCATCAAAATTCTTAATGGCTTCAGAAGGAACTTTTAGCGCATTGGCAACCAGCTCTAGGATCTTGTCATCTACCACTTCCTTTTGCTCTAAAGCTGACACTTTGCGTTGGTCCCAATCGTCACCTAATTCATAAGCTAATCCTTCTTGCTTCAAGCCGAATACTTCTCTGAAACGTTTGATGTTGCGGCCGTGGTGTATTGTTTTTTCCATATTGATTAGGTATTACGTTCACAAATATAATAAACGCTATCCGTTATTTACCCCGTAAAATACGGTCTTTATCCCTAAGATACGGGGCATACAGAATATAACACGCCAAATCAGTTTTGAGCTTTATCGAAGTTAAAACTGAAAGCGTATGAAAAGCAGCGATAGTTTACATCAAGCCTTTCGCATTTCTCTTTTGCCTGGCGGCAGGCTAACCAGCGAATCCCTGAAAAAACAAACAGGCGGCTATCGTTACAGGGGAGAATGGCCAGACCCTTGTCTTAAGTTCATGTCATTTGAGGAGGGGGTTCTTACATTACGGAACACCAGTAATGAAGAGTCCCATCTTTTGCGCCTACAAGTAAAACAGAACAAGCTGCTGGTCTCCTGCAATTGCGGACATGGCAACAAAACCATTTGTAAACACGCCTATTGGACACTCGGCGATATCCACTGGAAATTTGGTGAATATTATTTTACAAAATTGATGTCGCATGGAATGATGGAAATGGCTTTTAAATACCCTGTGCTATTTGATAAGCAGGAAAGCAATTGCGGTCTTAATGTTTTTCCAAGGACTGAACTTAAATCTGTTTATCACCTGGCGCCAGCTGTTCCCATGCCGGATATAAAAGCCATCCTCAATCTCCCCGATCCGGCCCTAACGTCATTCGATCCCCGCACTTCTGGATCATCTTCGACCGCCCAAATTTCGGGAGAAAAAGTGATGGCTTATCTTATTGTCATTTCTGTCCGTTACGAACATTTGCCATCTGTTATACCCGTTATTGGGCTATTGACTGTCAAAGGAAATGCAATTAAATCTTTCGATAGTTTTCTTGATGGTCTACAAAAAACGAATGCAATAGCCCTAAGTGAAGGGCAAAAAGAATTACACGAAAAATGCCTCGGGCTTTATAAACTTACTGAAAAACTGCCTGGCGAATTATTAGCTGGCAACTTGTATAGTAAACGGCCTGATATCCTTACAAAGATTTTTAGCAACTGGACAGATATATATTCAATGCTGCTCTCGCAGCTATTTGTATTTAAATATGTGCTCTTCGGCAAAAGAGAACTTCGTGGTAAACCTAAAAGAGATCGCTGGTTGCAAGTAACATTATCTGAAAGTATTCCTGTTCTTTCTTTTGTTGTCACAGACAAAGATGATCATTACCGTTTCTCGTTACGGGTGCATGTAGACGGAGTATTATTGGATAATGTAAAAACCGGCATGCCATTATTCATCATTCAAAACGGTGAAACGATATTCCGCTTAGGCTCCCTTCGTGATGCGTGTCTTGTGGAATGGTTAGACCGTTCCGGCGGTTGGATCACTGTTTTCAAGGAATATTTTGATGCATTTCAAAAAGAAGTGCTTGTGTCGTTGCAACAATATTACACCATACAATTTGTAGGAATGGGCTTCAACTCGTAAAACAATCAACATGAAACCTTTTGCACTTTATCACACATTCACGGAACATTTCACCATAGGCGAGCAAAAATTGCTGCAAATGATTTTGGAAATGGTAAACGCTAATGCAGTTTATCTTCTCGGTGCTTCTCTTAACGGACGACGCACCGAAAGTGTTTTTTCGCCGTCCTCTCCTTCGGCACAGCGTATTTCTGAATACTTTTTACTGGTGATAATGGGTGGCCCAAATAACAAACCGCTTTATGAATGGCAGGATAAAATTGAGCAACATCTAAGACCTTTTGCAACCGTCACCGTTATTGTACTCGAAACAATAACTTTCCAGCAATGGCTCAATGACTGTCATCCTTTTGCTGTGACGGTTGCAGCGACATCCGTACCTATTTTTAAAAAAGAGGGCATCCAGTTTGCTTTGCCAACTACCGTTCAAATAAATCAACAAAAACTACAGGGATATTTTAGGGAAGGTATTGAAAAAACAAGGTCATTTTTTGCAGGAGCCGAACTTTACATGGTCAGGAAAGAATACAAAATGGCAGCTTTTATGTTGCACCAGGCGACAGAACAGGCGCTTGTTACCCTTGTGAAAACCGGAACTGGTTATCATTCGCATACTCATAATATTGAAAGATTGCTGCGATATGCAAGTATGATCTCTTACCAGTTGCCGGATATATTTCCACGACATACAGACCAGGAGAAACAACTTTTCAAACTCCTACAAAATGCCTATTCAGATGCACGTTATGCGGAACTATATATTATTGGTTATAAAGAACTCCATTTGCTAATTGGAAGAGTAAAGGAGATCATTGCAGTTGCAGAGGGGTTTGAAAAAAAGATATTCTATAACTAAGTAACGATTAGTTTTTGAAATTCGATAAGCGCTTCCATCAGGCTATTGCCCTCAGCGATAACTATTGTCCCTTCCTTCAAACCTCCAAGAAATTTATCCCTGTCCAAATCTTTCACTTTGACAATATCAAAATCAGTTGTTTGCCGCTGCGCCTCGTTTTGTACGATATAGTATTTCATAATTCAAGGTTTTTAATTGAGAAAATCTTTTAAAAGAAAAGGGAAAAAGAAAGCCATTCCTTAATGGAGCAGCAACTTTTTTACAAAAGGAAAACGAATAAAGGAGGGCATTTGCGGCGTTGGCTCTAGCGTTTATGCGGAACGCTTTTGTAAAAAAGGGGGGGATGCTGTGCGGTGGATGCTGCGAAATAGCTTGCTTTGCTTTTTTGCCTTTTTAAAATGGTTTGTGCTTTTATTACAGCAAGCTGCAAGCTTGACAGAACAACAAACCAGCAACTTTATTTGCTGGTTTTATTTTGCCTCGCCGATTTTTCAAGGTCTTCTGCTTCTTTTCTCAGCAAAATGGCTTTTGAAATTTGCTCCAGCCTAAGCTGTCTCTCCTCTTCCATCTCTATCACTTTTGTTCTAAAGTCCGGTGTGCTGTTATAGACTGAATCAATGAAGTACAGCCGTCGTTGCAATGGGTAAGCACTCGTATCAAGTTTTAAAAAACGGTATTTGCTGTCACCAGCTTTATAGCTATCCAACTTTTGATAGGTCATGTATAATTCAGATATAGCAAATATTAAGACTACGGATACCCCAACCAACGCCCATAACAGTTTTGGAAAATGATGATGATGTTGTACGGGCTTTGCTTTTGTTTCCAGCATTGCTGTCTTTGTATTTTGCAATGCGCCTAACAACTCAGCAGACTTTGCATCCAGCGTTTGCAGGTCTTTGCTGCGGGCATTAAACTCATCTAAAAACACCGCGAGTTGGCCAAGTTGTTTTTTGACGGCGCTAAAGTCCGGAAGCTTTTCTTCCATACCCGCAATTTTCTTGTCCTGTTTTTCCATCTTGTTGATAACAGCTTCCATAAAAGCATCCTCTCTACTTTTGTCTTTCTCTTCCATGACCTCTTATTTTAAAGTTTTTTTTCATTGGCTATTTTATCGCTCCAAAGAATTTTGTCTTTGTCTTTTTTGCATCAACTCTTCGCTTTTAAGTTCCATTTTTTGCGATTGGCTGATAATTTGTTGCAGCCCCTTTAAAGAAAACTTCCGGTCTATTTCGCTGCCTTTATAACTGTACCCGTCCACTCGAAGACTGACACCTTGTTTTTCCTCCGTCTTTCCCTTGTATTTATAAATGGTTTCAATGCCCTGTTTTTGCAAGTGAGCTCCCAGTTCTTCCATTGTTTTCACGATGGGCAGTTGTTCCTTTATCGCGATATAGATTTTATACTTTCCCATTTCATAATCACTTAGTCTTTCTAGGTGGGTTAATTTCAGATCCTTTCCCAACGCTGGCCTTAATTCATATTTCTGGGTTAGTTCCTGGGCAATCTTTTTCCCCTTTAATCCGAGCCAACTATCTTTTATTGACTTGCCTTCGTTGTTTACCATGTTGGCGACAATATGTAAATGCAGGTGTGCTTTATCAGTATGTTTGGTAACGGCGTACTGTGTGTTTTCAATCCCCAGCTTTTTTAAATATTCCTGAGTGATTTCTTTTATCCGGTCATCCGAAGGGTTTTCTCCGGGATAAAAACTTAAAATAGCATGTAGGCAAGCCTGCGTTTTGCTGGATCTTAGTTGCTGTTGCCGGACAAAATCTTCCGCCATCAGTCGAACATCATAGGCTCTTACTCCTTCTGATAGGAGAAGTTCTGCTCCTGGTTTTTGTTCTATATACCGGCAGGTATGATAAAATGATTGGGCAGTAACATGCTTGCTGATCATGTTTTCAGTTTTTGAAGTAACGAGTCAAATGCTTTTCTGTACTGTTCAAAATATTGCATGGCTTCAAAAAGTCCTTCCCGATGACAGACCTTTGCTACCTGGTTAATGTTCGAAGCCATCCCGATGAGTTGGCGAACGATGGTTATTTCTTCGGGGGAAAGTCGTGGGATAATAGCGGCTTTAATAGCCAGTTGCCGGAGGTAACTTGAAACGTTGATTCCAGCCTTTTCTGCTTTTTGTTCCAGGATAAAATACTCCGGTTTTGTAAAACGCACACAGGCTCTCACCTCTTTTTTTATGGTCTTCGGCGGTCTGCCAGTTTTCTTTGTTCCTCTTTTCTTCTCTTCCATTGCTTGCTTATTTGCCGCTGCCTAAATCCTTTGTCGACCAACGGGAGCAAAGGCGAGCCGTGTTTTTGGCCATAAGGCCAGTTTTTGTTCGACAAAAACACCGCTCGCCTTACTGGCTTTCGAATATTCTTCTTAAAATAGCCAGACCGCCGGACTTAGTTTTGTAATACATTTTCTGCTATCCTATTTGCTTCCATCAATAGAAAATACTTTGGTACTATCAATGCCATATTTTCGGAGGTTGTCTTTCAAGTCCAACCAAAGCCTGATATTATAATCTGCTATTTCCATTAGTTCTTCCCTGGTTAATTTGTAAGGATTGGAAACAACGGCGATATTTTTCTTAGTTAGTTTCGGTTTACTTCCTTTAGATTCTACATCACTGGTTACGGTTTTCGGTTCAACACTGTCGGTAATCTGCCGCTCAAAAAAGCTAAAAATATTCGGGGCTGCGCCTTCTCCCACTTCCAATGTTGTATTTATGGCAAGGCTATTGCCAAATAGTTTAAGTTCTTTTCCTGTGCTCAGCAACAGCGTCCTTCTTCTAATGTTTGCCATGACTCTTTGTTTTATTTGTTCTAGTTTAGAAAATTATTTACTCCTAGGTGAATCCCTATTTCTTTTACTCCAGGCAATCAACCACTCATTTAAATCTTTATATCCCTCATAAAACATACTTTGATCAAAATATGCCGGGTTACTTTTTAATGCAGCTATCGTGCAACTTCTTCCGGCGTGATCACGGTCGATTTGCAAATTGATCTGTACATGAGCCTCCATTTTTTCACGTGCTTTTTGAAAAAAAGAAAGAGAGTTTAGCACCACGTAATTGGTCACTGCGAAAGGATTGTCCTGTTCAATGGTCAAATAAGAAAGGAAATTGAAAAATCCTTCAAAAACAGTTACTACTTTTTTGTCGTTATCAAAAAAGCGGGTTGCTTTGGGAGTACTCGAACCTTTAAAGTAGTTGTTAGGCAGTTCAAAGCCGCCCTTGTCGTTGGCAAAACCAATGGCAACTTGCTTTTTATCCCGGATTGTAAATTCAACTTCCCCACAAAACTCAAGCGCAATATCAAGGTCTATGCTTCTTTGATTGAGGTAATCCAGTAACCTTTTATCCAACAACTTCCTCACGGCAGTTATTACAACTCTCGACTGGTCGCCTGAAGTTTTGAAATTATTCTCGGTTTCTAAAAGCGGAATATGGTTATCAGCTTCAGGTTGAATCACAAACTCATCTGCCAACATTTGCAAAAAAGCAGCTACCGACACAACATGATATAAAATGCCAAAGTCAATGATATTACCTCCCTGTCCGCTTCCATGATCGTAAAAGACATTCATAGAACGATTGATTTTAAAAGACGCTGTTCGTTCTTTTCTAAAAGGTGAATAATACCAATGATCAGCACCCACTATTTTGATGGGATGGTAACCGAGTGAGGACAAATAACTTACCATGTCGATTTTCCTCGCTTCGGTGCACGTTAATATAGCCATACAATTCACATTTAGGTTTGCACAGAATGCCGGTGAAAAGAAAAAAGGTGGTTGGTTATTGCTGTTCAGGTCGCAATAATTGCTGTATGTCTTGCCAAAGAAAAAAGACACGCGAGCGGATCTTGAAGGGTTTTAGTTTTCCGTGTTCCACCCAACTGTAGATCGTTGGCTTCGTAATATGGAAGAGTTCGCAGACTTCGCTGATCTTATAAAGCGGCTTGTAAGTCATACCGGGCGTTTCAAAAGTGGCGGGGGCCGGTCTCTCTTTTTCTGCTTTCACCACTTCTTCTCTTATGATCTGGCGCAAAGATTGCCAGAACTCATCCGGCTGGTAAGGGAACAGCATCGGGGTAATCAAGTTACCATTGTTCACGTTTTCTTTCATCACTTTTGTTTTAGAACATCAAACTACAATCAAAAGCAAATAAAAAAAACTTAAGTATGCATAAAGCTTGTTTCACTTGGTGAATGAGCTGTTTGGCATGGTTAATGATTAAATCAACGCCACGATAAATAAGGTTCAGCCGCGATTTACTTTTAATTCGAGTTGGTTAAGGATGGGTTCGGCGGATTTGCTGCCGACCGCAATGAAAAAATCCCTGGCTGCGGAAATACCCTTGATAAATTCTGCCCGTTCTTTCGCGGACAGTTCGGAAATTTTGAGTAGCCGGACAATATTTTGTTTTAGCTTGTCCTTGTCCACGCCAAACAAATTATTAAGCAAACCTGCGCCGACATCATTTGCAGGGGGCATTGAAAGGTCGGTTGTTTTTGAAAGAACAAAGTAAATGATAACCAAGGTTGGAGTAGAAAACTGGGTGCGCTTGCACTTTTTTGTTTCTTCCTGTTCGGCTTGCAGTTTTTCCTGCTGACTGGTAATGGTATCGAGCGCCGGAAGAAAGTCCGTGTAAAATTTGGGATAATAAAAGATAGAAATCATGCAGAAGAAAGAAACAACAGCTCCAATGAAAACACCGGATGGGTTCGGTAGCTGTTGACAATAACCGGTAGTTAAGATGATTGCCATTAAAAGTAATACACCAAAATGAAAGGTTACATACCGCAGCCAAAACCGGCTGATCACCTTTCTTCTTGTTCCATAAAAGTGCCAATTCGGTTCTGCACTTTTGTAATACAAATGTTGTTGGGAAAAACTAGCCGCTAAAAAACCCGGCTCCAAAGGGAGTTCAAAGGCAAGGATATTTGCCAGGCTGCACATTATTCTCTTCATCACAATTCCTTTTTTGAAAGATATAAAATGATTTTAATCATTCCTAATACCTCCTTCCTTTTTGATTTCCAGAATAATTAGTAAGTTCACAATTATCCTTTTGACCCTCGCCATGTGACCGAGGTGGCGAAGCATTGCCTGAACCGGCAAAATGACAATAACCTTTATACGTAAACTCCATCTTGTGGATTATTCACTAATTTACGCTTATAAACTACGACTGAATAGCTACAAATATTGACTGTGACTGATCACTACCCAAACAAACCTCAATATATGGATGCAGATTTTGGCTTTAAAACTATAAAGCATGAAGGAAAAAACAGGATTAGGCGACTTGAAGTTGGATTAATCAAAATTGTATTTGCGAAACTCATATTATATAATTCTCACTTTCGTCAATTAAAACTTGAAAACCAACACAAAAGTTGACAACACAGCAGGCAACATGCGGTTTTGCGTTATGGCGGCTTGACCTGCAAAACTCATCAAAGGTTTTCCAATTTAGCTTTTATATCATATTTAGCTGACGAATAAAAATGTCCGCCACAAACGCAAAGCCCTTCACGTTGGCTGTAATTTTTGCGAACAGTCATTCCACAAACTAAAACTTACAAAAATTGACACAGACTCTCCTCTACATTTTGCTTCAGTCTCACAATTACTCAAAACCAAAATCTGTCGGCGAGGCACTACTTATTGGATTACTAACTGGAGCATTGATTTATGGAATTGCAGCAGCTTCACGTGCAATAAGAAAAGCCAGCCAAAAGGAAAAAGACGCAAAAAAAATTAAATAGTGAGCCGGATGCAGAAGGACTACTATTTAATTTTAGGGATTTCTTCAAGTGCGACGCTTGAAGAAATTAAAAAGGCATATCGTATTAATGCTATCAAGTACCATCCTGACAAAAATTTTGGTGACCCTGCGTTTGCTCAGAAGTTTCTTGAAATAAAGGAAGCGTATGATGTTTTAATTGATACAGAAAGAAGGAAGGAATTTGATATAAAATACCATCAGTTCTTTGCAAATAGCTCAGCATCGGAAGCAAAGCACAAGCAGAATCAGCAAGAGGAAAGAAAACAGCAACAGGAGAAGGAAGAAAAATTCAGGTACGACCCCTACAAACAATTTTACTCTTCATTTGACAGAGAACAACAAGAAACACCACAATTTGAGCCAGTCAAAACGCCGTGGGGCGAAGACATAAATGGAATTCTCGAATTTTTTATATTACCAAAAGGCATAGGCAAAATTATCGGCGGATATTCAACTCTTGTTAGAGGAACGAAAAGTATTTCATTTTGGAAATTATTATTCACCGTAATTATTTCCTCTTACATCATATTGCCAAGCTTAGCAATTATAATGTTTCTTATTTGGCAACATTGGTACTTCAATTTGCACAAAGCAGATGCAACGCAAACACTCCTTATCGCATATGCTATTATCGCTTCGATTATTATTGGACTCCGAGTAGCCAATCACTATAACACTGTTGCCTTTAAGCATTTAAACTATTTCATTGGAGTTAATGGTTTTGCACTTTTCAAATGCGAAGGCAGTAAAGAAAATATTACTTCTAAAGAAGAAATCAATTTTAATAATGTAACTGACCTTGTGTTAAGAATGCAAACGAGAAAACAAAATTTCCAATATGTTGACACAAACTATCAATTTCTGTGGCTAAATACCAAAACAAAGAAAATGGTTTTTGAAAGCGTTGGCACTTATGTTGACAAAAACGAAAATCCTAATAAATACGCTTATCCTGAATATTGGTTAAATAAAGAAGCAGAAAAGTATTGGACAGTCTATTTGTTAGACAAAATGGAAAAAACACTCCAAGAAAAAGGATACCTAGAGTTTAATGTGTATGTGTGGGGCAAAAATACTTACTTACCTTACATACAATTAGGGATTGGTTTTATAACCCTTTTAGACGGAAAAGAAAATGTAACATACAAATTCAATGACATAAAGCGTATGTACACGAAAGGGACAGATTTATTTATTGAGCATAAGAATTATGAAAAAGTGCTTTTCTTTATCAAATCCGGTAACAAGAATTCAATTCCATTGGATAGCCTTTGTAATAGACAATTCTTTATTAAGGCGACCGAAATATTATTAGGTTATTCGATTGCATAAAACGCTTTAAAATGAATTTTTATGGTCAAAAAGTAATTGATGCTTTTTTTCAGAATTTCTACCATGAAAGAATTGAAATAGCAAAGCAAGTCGGGAAGCATTACAATAAACAGCTTGATATTTCATTGTTGACATTTTGGTTCTCTGTTGTTGATTTCTACGGAGGCATTTACTACATAGGAAAGAACAATAGGAAGGAAACATATGACAGAAATCCACCTAACGGACACAATTTAAAATTTGCACATAAGCAATCTTTCATTGAATTTATAAAAGACTTTTTCCCTGCACCTGAAAATGAATTGGGAGAATTTCTTTACACTGTATTTCGTTCTGGCATAGTACACCAATTATCCCCGAAGAAGGGAGAACTTCTATGGGACAGTTGCAATCCGAAGTTAATTTGGGTTAAAGTTGACGCACGCAACCCAGCCAATACTGCAAACAAAGTCGCTACAATAAATATTTATAGACTTGAACAACTCTCATACGCCGCATATAAGGAATTTAGAAGAAAGATAGAATATGGTGAACTTGTAACAGAATGTGAGAGAATTTTCAATCTTTTATTAGCAATTTCAGATGGACTTGAAGACGGTATTACAATACACAATCAGTATGACAAACTATCGCCATCAGTTCAGACACAGATAACAATATAAAACTACAGCCAACAGGCGTATTGCTGCAAGTGGGCTGGACATCGAAACATCAGCTATGTACTACTATCAGCAGTAGTCGGGGCTCGACGAATAAAGCCAAGCAAACGTTCTTAACTTCATCAACAAAACAAAGCCAAGCTGCAGTACCGGGCTGACAGTTATAAAATATCCGACCTGCAGCAATACCTGTTCGTTGGTGGCAATTTATCGACACCTTAAAATTTGACAATGTCTTTTTCAGTAAATAGAATTGTTGGACTTGAAGACTTATTGAAGCGACCCAGAGTTTCATACAAAATAAGTGAATACATCTTAGGCTTCATTGACAAAGAAATATTGAAACCGGCCAACATACTTCAAAGTGAAAAGTATGTTTATGAATTCACCCTTTCATTTGATTTCGGAATTCCTAGACCTAATAAAATACTTTATAAAAGCCCTTACGCTACTGAAAAAAGATTATTTATACCTCACAAAGGATTTACAACTTTTGAAAAGACGACAAAGAAAGTTCACTTAACATTTATAGGAGACGACATTGGTCCAGACACTACACCAACCGACTATGCAGATATAGTTTACACAATGCTGGCTGACTATTTACTTTACAACTACAAGAAGCTGAAGAAAGAAATCTTTGACAGTAAAAAGCAATTACTTGACGTGAAAAAGATTAGGTCATATCCACATCCTGCACCTTTCGGACAACAGAAATATATTTTAGACGAATCGGGTTATGTTAAGGATTGGGAGGACTATGTAAATAAAAGGACTGATAAGTGGATTTATATTAAAGACGAATATTTGAAGCATTATCAATTCTAAACTTAAACTGCCCATATCGTTGGTATTGCCAATATCGGGGCTTGGCACCCTCATTATTGGAATGCAGAATACTTTGACTCTTCAATAAAACATATTTTAGCTTGTAGATTTTGATTAGACAACATTAAGAGACATTGGAACAAGACTTTAGCTTTTTCAAAACGGTGATGCCTGAAAGCAGGAAAGCAGACATTTATTTAGGTTGCTTGGGCGGTTCTGTTTTTTTTGATTTCAACCAATCAAATGGCAAACTAATTTCGTTGTGTAGAATTTCATTTCACGGTTACGGTTGTTGTGAAATAGCAGATACAGCCAATTCATTAAATCTTGAAATGTCACAAAAATTAATTGAAGAGATAGAAAAGGACAAATTGGACCAACCGAAATTGACACCACTGGTTATAGAAATCATTAGGCTTAACAAAGAATACATTTGGACAGATGCACTTGAAGAATATAGCTTACTCGACTGACAAAAAACAACTGCCAACATTGCATTGGCAATATGGCGGCTTCCGAGTAAATCCGATATACATTAACCCAGATCAGCATCAGTTGTAGCTGAGGGATCACGGATGGGCTTTGGAATATAAATGCAGCCACATCGCCTATATAAAAACGTTAGCCGCCACTGTTGCGTCATTTTCTTTAATTTAATTAGATTGGAACAGCCTCCCCATTTTCGTTTTACCTCTTATTTGTCGCCACAGAGCCTTGACCTTTTGAAAGAGCAAGTTCTTCGTGTCATGCGTGACCAACTTGACGAGCCACTTGTTGAGCCTTTCTTAGCTTATAAACCAACCAGTGATGAGGTATTTCTTTACGCAGACTATTCACTTAGCGAATTTTCGCTTCCAATCGACTTTGGCACATTATTGTGGAAGAATGAAGTTGTAGAAGTGAATGTTCATATTCCATTTGCGATAATAAATGGGTGGGCTCCGGTACAAATGGTTAGCAAAGGACACAAATACGTTTGTCTATTACAGTTTGTTGGAGATATTCCTGAAGTGCTCAGAAATCTTCCAGAGGTCAATAGCGGCGAAAGTGCTGACTCCGTATTGATTCTGACTAGGAAGGTCGACCTGCCAATAAAAGGCATCTAACATAGGTTTAACCCACCATTCCTGCATGTTGATCCACTAACAAAATAGAGTGATTGTAGTCTTGCAGAGGCACGACTGGAGAATTAAATCAAACATCTTTCGTATAAACAATATTGGCAATATCCTACTTTACGCTATATATGAATATTGAATTTTCTAACTTTTTACAGAAATACAAACCTTGAATACATATTATCATATCAACAGAAATCCTGATTGCCAATGGAAAGCTGGAGATGAATTTGATTTTGGTCACGAATTTAATCCATATTGGCGTTCCTTTTTGGAAAAGGGAGCTTCTATTAAATTGAGTGGAGACAAACATGATGCTGCCAAAGTAATAAAAACTGCATTAAATTGGTATTCAAGAAGGGAACCAGTTCCTCTACAAATGAAAGGTTATCATTTTAATTCCGTTTTTACACTTAAAGAAGCAACAGATTGTTTAGTGCGATCAATAAATATCATCCGAGAATTAACCCTCGAAGCTATCAGAAAAGAATTCTATCCCGAATTACCCAGTAGGCATAAATGTATCTGGTTATCTCCTGACGATGAACTATCCCTTCAATTTTGGAAGAACCTAGTATATGGCAGTCATAATAGAATATTCAGAGTTGAAGCAGAAGGAATAATTCATAGAACAGCGCAAAAATGGTTGATCATGGGTACAGCACCGCTAAATGAAATAAACTCGCTGGCACACAATTATTGGGAGGGAAATGAAGCAGGCGGCATTGAGGATGAAATTATTTTTGCAGGTAAGCTGAAAATTATTGAGGAATTAATCGATATATGACCAAAGAAATAAGAAATGCTTATGAAAGTGCGTGATCTCGAATTCCAAATTTATTAAACTTAAACAATGATTACAAATCCAACAGACATTCGCGTTGGTTATCTTCTCATGAACGGGGATAACCTGATAGAAGTAAGGGAAATTCGGAGAGGAGAAATCGTTTATGATTATTGCAAAGGCAAAGACCCATTAACCCTCCGATTTGAAGCTTTACGGAGTGCCTTTCTGTCGGTAGATCAATTAAAACAAATTGGCTTTTTTCATCGTGGAGATGAACTTGAAAGAGATGGAGTGTTGATAAATACTTATGGCAGAGAATCCACATCAATGTTGGATTCATTTGTGGTTTCTTCGATATTCCCAATGAAAGATGGCAGACTTGTCACAATTCCACACGAGTTTTATGCCATTCATCAGCTACAAGACTACTATCAGATACTAAACTTAAAAACGCCTGATTTTTTAAAGCTATTGAAAACAAAATAGGTAAACAAGAATATGATAATTTAAGGCCTAGAATTTTTAGAGTATTGTTATAACAAAAATGTGGTTTTTGAGAGTCGTAGTAGTCAATGAAATCTAGCTCGTCATTGCTTTGTATAAAGACCTAGAAAACAAAGAATATGGTTTGTCTTTTTGTGTTTCAATTTCTATTTCGTCTTTTATCGCTTTTTTCAAAACTAAATTCTTTTCATTGTGATATTTATCAATCAATAGGCGTATTAAGTCCAATCTTTCTAAGCGTCTTTCCAAAAGTTCTGGACGGTTTAACTTCAAGATTTTAGTGGTAAGTTCTCCTCTTTGTTTTGCCGGTTTGTGATATATCCAGTTCGCCAAGGCTATAAGGAAGTCCTCCGGATTATCTACATATGGGTTTATTAATGGCAATGTTGCATCAAAATGATCCCCTTTATTCATATTGCACACAGGGCAAGCCAATCCTAAGTTAGCCCATTCATACGTTAAATTTGGAAACTTAGTTTTTGCTTTTGGTTGAATGTGTTCTATATGTTCATAAGATACATGTGCGATCGGGCTTTCACAATACATGCATTTGTTGTTACATTCTGTTTTTAATTGAATTTTTATTTCTTCATGGTTGTATCTATTGTATACTCCGTCTGGAACTTTATCTCCTTTTTGGATATATCCTAAGAGTTCGGTAGTCCAGGCTTGCTTATTGGTTTGCAAAATAGCCGGTTCGGTGCCCTTATTTATTTTTATCATCTATCGATTCAATTGTTTTTTCCATTGCTAATGGCATTAAATTTTCTAATCCCAAATCTTTTAACTCCTCCCGCATTTTCTTAAAAATATCAGGATTGATATCGGTGTAAGTGTATTTGTCAATTATTGAAGTTAGCGAGGTTTCAACCCACAGAGGCATTGTAAAGGGAACGCCAAGAACTTCATTTAATACTTCATTCGCGCTTTTCGCTCTGTTGATCAAATCCAATTTTTCGTTGTAGACTTTTTTATTTTTGTTATGTCTAAATGCGAAAACATTGGAGTCCCTTACTGACCCTATAACCAACGGACTGTGTGTCGATACTATAAATTGGACGTTAGGAAATGCTTCAACAAGTGATGGCAAAATTGAACGCTGCATCGATGGATGTAAATGATTTTCAATTTCGTCAATTAGCACAACGATTGTATCTGAATCATTTTCAGTTCGAGTGAATATTGACCATCCTAGATCAATAATAGAACTGATCCCTCCTGACACAGCATCGATCAAAAAATCGCCAGTTCCGGTTACTAAAACTATCTCGAAGTTTCTAATTGAAATTCCATGAAATTCTAAAGGCTTAGGTAAGATTTTTTTTAAGATATTTTCAAAGTTTATGAAATTGTTCCTAAGTTCTCCGTCGGGTTGAATAAATTCATTACCGCTGCCTCCAATAGCCCAATTTATTAAAGTTTCCTTGATGTAATAATTAAGGTTTTTATTGCTGCCTTCGGAATATAACTTGTTAAATCTACTATTGTTGCTGTTTTGAAAGGCCTGTAATCTTGAAATTTTTTGAGTTCCTATATTTGGAATTTGTTGATAGTTGAAAATCTGCCTGTGAGAAGGAACGTTTAATCCACGGAGTCCGGCGGGTTTTATTATAGGAATTTGATAATGTGCCCAAGTGTCACCATTTCCTGTTATTTGCAGGGCTACCGAAGTATTATTTGAGTATGAGATTGAGCCAATTTGATTTGATGTAATCGTCATCTGAGATGTAAATTGACGGGGAAAAAACTTGAAAAAACCTGTTGCTTCATCCATAGCAGGTGTGGCTAATTGATGAACATGCCAATCAAAATGCTGCGCTAATAAATTAAGAATCGTCGTTTTTCCTGAACCATTTGCACCAGTTAGTATGGTTAGATTCGAATGAAAATCTATTTCGATTGTTTCAAACTGTTTCCAGTTGCTGATTTTGATATCTCGAAACTTCATTGCTCTTAGGTTGAGGTTCGTAAACTTTAGACTTCAAATATATGTGTAATGTTTTTATGTTGTTGCATGCTCATTTGAGCTTTTGTACGAAAAACAAAAAAGCCGTTAGATCACTCTAGCGGCTTCGTATATATTAAACTTGGATGACTTGTATTTGCGAAACTCGCATCATATAATTCTCGCTTGCGTGAAATTGGCATATTTTGTTCGCTATCAATGTTTAAAAAATATTTCCGCAACTATAATGGGATTAGAAACATGTGTATATTTAAGAGTTAGCGGCAATCTTTTGAGATGTTAGTCAAAATTTTATATCTATGACTAAGATGGTCAAAATAATCTTCTCTAATATATTAATCATATTATTGGCTTCCTTTTCTAAAGAGCGATCATACATTGATATAATTAGCCCAACAAATAGAGAGGTTTTCAATTCTGGGGACATTGTCCATACTAAATATAGCTTATTAAAAGAATTTGTCTGTCAACCATCATCACAATACAAAATTTTAATTTCTGCATACGGTAGTGGAAGTCCAGCTATTGATAGTTTGTATGTTTCTTCAAATTAAGGAAAACTGAGGCAACAAAAAGTTTGGCAATACGGTGGTGGGACGGAACAGCAATCGCCAGATTTGAAAGCCAAGGCAGCAGGTCGGGCAGAGGGATGGCAGCCATTTTTTTTCAATTGTTTATCATTATTTTTTAAATGCCGACAATTTACTTGATAGGAGTTTTTTCGTGTCGTTAGCGAAGCAATCAAGATAACTTTCAGTTGTTCTTATGTTTGTGTGCCCAAGAGCTTCTTGAATCTGTTCCGTACTCGCACCTGCTCTTTTTAGTATCGTAGAAAATGTGTGCCGAGCTACATAGGTGGTTGCTTTCTTATCAATGTTTAAATCGGCGAGAATGCGCTGCATACAATCATTTATAACCCCAACAAGGTTTTGGATAAGGGTATATTGACGCAAAGGTGTAATTCCATGATGAAGTATTGGAAATATGTACTCATTGGGAAAAACAGGCTTATTACCCCAACGACTAATAATATATTTCATATCCTCATTAAGAAATATTGTTATTGGCTTAGGATCTTCGCGAAGAGAACGCTCTGTTTTGGCACGTTCAAAAATTAAATAATCGTCATGAACATTTTGATATTTTAAACAAGCTATATCCTTTATGTTCATTCCATTGCCAAAATAGCTGAAAAGCCAATAAGCTTTTGACCTCTGCTCAAATTCGCTTAACCTGCTTTCGTCATAATAGTAAATCATTTCAACGTCCTTTAAATCGAGAGCCTTCTTTACTTTACGAGCAGTAGGTATTTGGTATTTTCTTCTTCCAAAAGGATAGGATTTATCCTTTTTAGCAAAGCCATCTTCAACTGCTTCATTATAGACAGCTCTCAATGATCTTAAATAAATCCCTATGGTACTTCTTGAAATACCTTGTGTTTTTAGTTCCTGCTCGTATGCAACCAGGTAAGAAGTGGTGATAGAGATAAATTTAATATCACCTCTGAATTTTTTTAGCGATACATAACTACAATGATAACTAACAGCGGTGCTTATTCTACCTTCCTTTATCAACTTCTGTACATATTTCCTAAATGACCATGCAATTGATCCAGACTCCTTTATTGTCTCTTGTAATATTGAAAATTTTTTATGATACGGTGAAAAATCAAAATCGTCCGTTTGAGGATGCACGAATATTTGTTTTCGTTTTCTTTGTCGAAACAATTTATTGGAGGCAATAAATTTTGATTCAAACTCACTGAAACTAAAAGATTCTAATTTGCTAACAACAGCCTCAGCTTCATGCTCAATTTTCTTAATCTTATTTTTAATAGCTTGAAGTTCGGAGGAAATATGAGGCGCGGAAAGTTTATTGTAGTCCTCCTGACTCAGATCAAAAATGGTCTGGTAGTAATTGGTTGTTCTTGCAAAATTTAAACGCAATTTTACAGGATACTTATTGTTTTCTTTTATCCTTCTTGTATCAAGGACTGTGGCAATTGTAACTGACATAATTATTTCTTTTCTTTTTTCTCGAATCATTCTCCACTTTTAGATAATTTGCAATCAAATTTGCAATCAAAGACTAGGTTAAACACCCCTAAGTTAAGTTTAGCGAAATAATTAATTTGTTATTAATATGCTGATAAACAACTTCTTAGGTTAAGATAAAGCAGATTGAATAAAGTTAGCTGAAGGCAAAAATTCGACTGTTAATCAGAGGGTCGTTGGTTCAAGTCCAACAGGGGGAGCAGAAAAAGAAAAGGGTTTCATTAATTGAAACCCTTTTTTCATTTTTAATCTCCGACACATTCTTTATTTACTTGCTGGACATTTTCGCATAGTCATAATAGTTATATATTGACTTTATTTAACAATTGCAGAAGTCGTTTATACGACTTGAAACTGGATTAATCAAAATTGTATTTGCGAAACTCGCCTTATATAATTCTCACTTGCGTAAATAGAAATATTTTGGATATCAACGTTTAAAAAATATTTCCGCAAGTATTAAAGGATTAGAAACATGCGTATATTTATGAGTTGTAGCCAGTTTTTATGGACGACACACTCAGTAATTTTAAAGTAACGGACAGACAAAGTTTTATTAAGTTTCTGGACTTGTTGCGTCAAGACTTTTTGAATAATCCCGACAGTTGGGAAAACAAAACTTTACCTGACTTTTTAGAATCCTTAAGCTCTTATGCAGAGGATATTCAAGGCTATTATGACAATATGAACCAAGATGTAAATGCTGACCAACCTAGTTGGCAAACCTTCGCTGACATTTTTAAAGGTGCGACAATCTACGAGTGAAATAATAACGATATGCTGACAGACGACTTGATAATTGTGAAAGCAAAAATTACAATGAAGACGACAGCAGAAGGTGGTAGACAACACGGCTTCAAATCGGGTTATAGACCTAACCATGTATTTGAACTTCCTGATGATTTAAGAGACTTAAAAACTTTCATTGGCGACATACAATTTGATGACCAAGAATTAATAAAACCAGGTGAGACTAAAATTGTGATGGTAAGATTTTTAAAAATGCCGCAAGTTGAAAAGTATATTAAGGTTGGACAAAAATGGTTTATGAATGAAGCTGCAAGGACATTGGGTTTCGGAGAAATTCTGGAAGTATAAAACTGCCCTTTAGCAATTCTCCTTTACACCCGGTTTTTTAATTTTTGTGATGGTATTGATGTTTATACCAACCAACTTTTCAATCTCAATCGATTTATATCCCCCTTTTTAGCTTTTCAAGGGCTTTTTTATTTTTCTCTTGGCGGCGAAGAAAAAAAAATTTGCGCAGCCGAACGGTTGCACGTATATTTGCAACCGAATGGCTTCATAATTATTATTCATGAGACGCGATATTTTTCAAGCAATTGCAGACCCCACCCGACGAGCGATACTCGTTCTGGTTGCTGTGCAGGCAATGACCCCCAATGCCATTGCGGAGCATTTTGACATTAGAAGACAATCAATATCCAAACATTTGCGTATCCTATCCGAATGCGACCTCCTGGTTCCGAGGCAAGAAGGCCGGGAGATCTTCTATGAACTTAAAATCGACAAGATGAAAGAAATTGATACCTGGCTCGATCAGTTCCGGAAGATCATGGAAGAAAGTTTCAAACAACTCGATGAAGTATTGTTCACCATAAAAAATAAGAAAAAATGAACTTACTATTTGATTTTACCGTTGACAAAGCAGCAAAAACGGTATCTATAACGAGAGAATTTGATGCTGATCTATCGCTGGTATGGGATGCATTTACCAAAGCAGAAATCCTTGACCAATGGGTAGCGCCTAAACCTTTTATGTCCAAAACAAAATCTATGGACTTCAAGGTTGGCGGAAGAAGATTTTATGCGATGGTAAGTCCAGAAGGACAAGAGCGTTGGGCAATTCAGAAATACACTTCAATTAGCCCAAAAACCAATTTCAAAATGTTTAATGCCTTTTCGGATAAAGATGAAAATCCAGAATTGCCGGGTTCCGATTGGGATTACACTTTTAGCGAACAGAACGGCAAGACAACCGTTCACATTACTATTTATAATGAATCTCTTGCCCGTATGGAGAAGATGATTGAAATGGGCTTTAAAGAAGGATTCTCTGTAAGCATGACCAACCTGGAAAATCTATTGACAACTTTATTGAAACGAGCCTGACTAAAAAAGCAAAAAGTCAAAATTAAAAAGTCAAAAAGTGTCTGCATGTTCAACCTTTTGACTTTCTAATTTTGACTTTTTATTTACCTAGCTTGCAAGCCAATTTAACTACATAAAATCATAGAATGACAGAGCAATTGACTACCCTTATTAAAAACTTAAAAGACAATAAAGTTTCCTTCAAAGAAGTGCTTGAGTTTGTCGAAACTTATTACCAGCATACTCCAACTGCTTTTAAAAATGGGGATGCCCATAATGAAGCAACGCAAAATCAAGGCAGCGCGAAAGTGTTTGCTTTTGCGCAATTAAATAATCTTAGCAAAGAAGATACATTGTACCTGTTTGCAGAACACTACCAGTCTGTTTTAAATCACTTGAATGGCACCGGTCACCAAAACATCAGGCAGTTTATGTTGAACGGCTGGGATGGGGTGAAATTTGAGGGAGAGTGTTTGGTGGCGAAGTAAAGTGCAACTCCCGAACATTTACGACTAAGGCACTAAGAACACTAAGCCTCACTAAGGGTAGCTTTAAATTTAGGCTTCTCTTAGTGAGGCTTAGTGTTCTTAGTGCCTTAGTGTTGATTCCTAGTGCCTCAAACGGTTCGTTATCTCATCATGCCGGTACCGCGACTCTGGTTTCTATTTCTTCTAACAGCGCTTTATTCTCTTCCAGTTGCACTAATAGCTTTTTCTTATCCGTGGCAAAATGCACTGAGGTTGTAAACAAATTTTCGTAATAAGCAATTCCAGCTTCTAGGTTGGTTTTATAAGTTCTCCACTTCTTGATCTGCAATTCTGTAACGCTCTTTAGCGACGATGTCATTTCTTTTTTCAGGTTATCAATGTACATCTTCAATTCTTTCAAAAACATATGTGGCCTATTTGCATTGGGCAAAATATTTTCGTTGCCATAAATATGTTTCGTCATCGAACTCAAAGAAACTTCTTTGTCGAAATAGGCGAGATTTGGGCCGGGACAAATGACTACGCCTTGTTGCTGCCCTTTTATCTGCACATCATTTTCGATGAAAGCCGAATTAGCAAGGCCTACACACAGGCAAGATTTCTCTGTAATTGCAGCTTTTCTTTCTTCGTATTCCCTTGCAGAAATATCTGCACTCACGGCATTGAGCTCTGTCAATTTTATGTCCTGGTATTTTTTTGATGCTGTACAAACACCTTGATTGTCATACTCTTTGCTAAGGGCTAAATGTTTTTTTGGACAAGAACTACCGGCTATCTGCGCATTTATCCTTACTTGTTTCCAATGATCATTGCTGGTGCCTTTTACAGTGTTAAACGGCACACCAAGCGGAGAAATATTACTGAGGTAAAAATCTTCTTCTTTTGCTTTTGCCAACAACTTCCTGGTGGAGGCATCTACTGTAGTTGCTTCGGGCACCAACAGAAAAGGCGATCCCCAACCAACAGAATCCAGTTGATAATGATCCAATAAAAAGCTGTGCTCTTCTGCGGTACCCACCCCGCCCTGCGCCGTGATTTTTATGCTTAACGGAGTAGCCGGAACCGCGACATTTTTGTCGTTCCATGCTTTCAGGATCAGTTCGTGCATGGTTTGTCCCAACTGCGATTTCTTCTCTTTAAATTCTTCCAACACTGGCCCCATTAAAAAGCCATCTGTTGCAAATGCGTGTCCTCCGCAATTAAGGCCAGACTCTATGCGAAACTCAGAAACCCAGATACCTTTTTTCGCTAAAAAGCTACCCTGAACCATTGCCGACCTGTAGTCACTTACTTTTATGATGATCTTCTTTTTCAATTGCCCGTTTGCATCAGGGTAGAAGTCTGTGAAATTTTCCATGTAGCTGTACAAGCGCGGATTCATGCCTGCAGAAAGCACTAATGATGAATTGAGCGTGCTATTGGCAAATCCTCGCAGCGCGGCATGAGCATCGTTGTACATGATTGGCAACTGCTCCTCTTTTTCAAAGTTGTCCCTATCCAGCTTGGTCATGATGTTTACGTCGATCTTACCGGGACAAATATTTTCTTCGATATAGTTTTTTATGCTTTCGGTTCCTTCGTCTATAAAGCGTTGAATATTCTTTTTAAACTCGGAAGCATTGGGCAGTGTGGAAATGTATTTTTCCAATTCTGCTTTGCTGTTGATGATCTCCGATTTAAATGCATTGAATTTGTTCGTCACAATCTCATCCATCATGTTGAGATACGCGGTTACTCTGCTTGCCCTGTAATCTTTTATTTTCTTTGTGATCTCATTGTAAGGCAGCGCGAATTTTTGGCTATAGAAAGCACGCATTTTTTCGATCAACTCATCGTCTACAATAGACACCACAGATGAAATACCAAGCGCAGCCACTTTTATCGGACTATCGATGGTAAACGCCAAGCCCATTACGGGAATGTGAAATGTGTGCATCTGATTCTTATCAGTCATAACTAAAAGATTAGGAAATTGAATATTTGAATGGCAATCATCGACTAGGGCGCGAATTAACGAGTAACTGTGGAGAAGTTTTATGAGCTACGTCATAAGAATGAGAGGGGTGTGGAAGCGGCGAAGATTTTACACCTCTTTTAACTACTGTTCGGGTAGCATTGCCAAATTCTAAAAAGGTTTAACAATTCCATGCTGAACGAAATGCGCTGCGGAACAGCCAAAACAGCTCACTAATCTGCTCTCAAAAGCGTATCAGTCGTAAGATCATACATTATTAATGCGGTGGCTTTGCCGGCATTGTTTTTTACAAACTTTACCGCAGAAGGAAATGAGTCTGCTTTAAATTTATCATCAGCTATGGGGATTAATTCCATGGCGGGAGATCCTTCAAGTTCTTTAACGCTGATCCATAGCTTTTTGTCTTTTGCGGAAATGATCATTGTCGCGTCGTGTTTTGGATCGCCGTAGCTACCTGCATAGCGGGGATAGAGACTTGTATTGAAAGCAACGGGAACAAGCGGCTTTCTTTTGTTCTGATCGCCATAGCCGTGCCTTTCTCCACATATTGGGCAAAGGGTTGGCTTCAGTCCATTTGCTATGCGATGCTCTACTGGTGTTAATGTTTTCAACGCGGCCAGAATTGCTTTAAGGTCGGCGTCAGAAATATTGCCAAACTCGCGCCACGGCATCGAATGATGAAGTATACCGCCTTTTCCCTTTCTCATTATCCGTATAAATGTTTCATTATTCCAGGCGCCGATGCCAGTTAAATCGGGAGAAATATTTGCGCTTACAATTACGGAATCAGTATCATCATTAGCGATAACATTTCCACCTCCAAAAAAACCGGGATTGCGTTTGTACCATGCCGTATGGCAACCTTCGCATTCACCAATGGTAACGAGGTAGCGGCCCCTTGCAAGTACTGTTGAAGTGTCGGGTTGAGGTACTGATTTTACTTTCGTATCGCGCGGGTCATTTTGCAATGCCTTTTCTTCTTGCACGGACAACAAACGCGGTGGTATTGTATTTTTTATGGCCGGAATGGAGCGCAGGTACACAACAACAGAGGCGAGATCTTCATCAGACATATCTGTGTATATCCACCACGGCATTGCAGTAAGTGCGCGGCCATCATGACCAATGCCATTTCTTAAAGCTCTTGCAAACATGTCGTCTGTCCAGTTGCCTGCGCCGGTTTCTTTATCGGGTGAAATGTTGGGGGCATAGAGATGGGTGCTGTCGGTTTTAAAAAGGAGCCGGCCGCTGCCTAGCCTGTCTGGCATTGGTGGCCAGCCGGCTTTTGTTGTATCGGCTTCGGCATGGCAATGAAAACATCTTAGTACTCCGTTCACCAGGTATTTTCCACGTTGTAGTCTTTCTGCTGAATAATCGAAATGAACATTGGTTAATGGTCTTGCATATTTTGAAACGAGTACATGGCTCTCTGTGTGATGTCCGTTTGCCTGCTTGCAGGTTATAAAAATGCACGCAGCAATAACCACTACCAACAATGCAATAGTTTGCTTAAGCATATAGAGGGTTTATAGTTGTCGAATAGATGAATAGCATTCATCCACTATCACAAACACACGTTAAATAATCTTTTTGGAATCAGAAGGAAGTAAATAGGCGCATTGCGCTTTTGTAATTGGAAGTGTATCAAAGTAAGCAAATAGATTCGCTTTCGCAAGGTGTTGAAAGCCATGGCACAGATACGCTACGCGCATAGCTGTGCTGCATATCTGCGCCAGCTCGTTTGTGTAGCAAATTCTGTTGGTCGTGAATTTCGTGAAGAGGGGAAACAAAAGAACAGATTGCAGCGCTTAGTAGTTTGGAAAATATCGGAGACTGAGACCTGACAGGTTTTTAGAAACCTGTCAGGTCTTAGTCTCATGAATAGCCGCAACGGCAGAGATTTACTACTTTATAACCCTGATTGCATCATACTCACAGATATACAGCTTGCCGCCAAAATAAAATAGCCGCCTCGTATATTTCAGTACAGCCTGTTTCGCAGGACCATGGTTGCCGTATGCAAAATCCGGCCCGATAGGATATGGAGCCTCATACTCATATCCAATTCCAGCAAACTTGGTGACCAGATCCTTTTCCAAATCAATTTTCTGGACGAAGGGTCCTTCAGCAATATACATAAGTCCCCCGTTGAATAAAATAGACGTAGCGCCATACGTGGCAGCTTCAGCCATCTTACTACTGTCGACCACTTTTCCATCCCAGTATTTTACCAAGCCCACATAATTAGAAATAATGCCCGTACTAAGATCTATCTTTCTTACTCTATGCTCATCTCCTACATAAAGATTTCCATCACTTCCTATGGCAACTCCTTTCAAATCCGGAAACCACGCTTCCAGCGCACTTCCGCCATCGGTATTCTCTCGTGCAATTCCATTACCCGCAACAATCGTTACCATTCCATCAGTCGCAATTTTTCTAACAAAATAGCCGCTCGTTACATACATATTACCACTGTTATCCATCACCATGTCCTTAGCATTTATCTGGGTTTCAGTTGCTAATACGTTATTCTGCACTGGCTTGTTAGGGTTACCCGCAAATGTTGTTATTATGCCATTATTATCTATTTTCCTTATAGACAGTCCTGCGGACAAATAAATATTATCTTTTAAGTCGATCACTAATCGCTTCGCTTCGATCTTAGCCTGCGCGGCTGGTCCCCCATCTCCTTCGTTTACTGAAAGCCCGGAGCCACGAGTTCCTGCAACTGTTGACACCTCTCCTGAAGGTGATATTTTCTTCAATACATTTGCCCCTTCCAATACGTACACATTTCCCTTACTATCTACAGCAGCGTCCCCTAACCACATGTCATCAGGGGCTCTATAAAAATCGTCAATCATTCCAGGAAAATCCGGCAGTGGTTGATAAAAGGAGCTTGTGTCGGCGAGATTGTCCATTCTTTCCCAATGCTGCTTGAGAGAATACAATGTAACCCATCCAAAACTTGCTGTGATGTCAATCGTACTGTCATTCAAAACTTTCCCCCGAACCATGTAGTTAGGAGGGTTTGTCAAGTTCTCATCCTTCGATAAATCCAATGTACAACTGAAATCGATTGACCAATAAGTGCGTGGAGTTCTGTTCAGCTGCTTAAACACCAGCTCGTTATTTTCATGCAGTTCGATTCTCCCTGCAAATTGAAAACTGGTTTTTGTAGTTGCTTCCGTTTCTGAAACTTTGTAATAACCTACAAGTTTGTCCGCCAGTAATCTCGTTTGTTTTTTAATGGGATCTTCTGTATTAGAAGTATCAGGCGTATAGGGCGTGTAGGGCCTGTCAGGCGTGTTTGATTTTTTGCAGGAGCATGCAAAAATAATTACAGACAACGCACAGATTTTTAGCTTGTCAATAGAGGTAAGGATCATAGTGAAAAGGTTAATTGAAAAACAGATGGCCCGCAAGATAAATAAAATATCAAAAAACCAAAAGGCTTCGACAAGCTCTTCCTGACAATGCACAAAGCTTGAGCCAGCTCGTTTGCAAAGCAATTTTTGTTGGTTGATAATTTGGGGGAAGAGGCGAAACAAAAGAACAGATTGCAACTCTTGGTAGTTTGGAAAATATCGGAGACAAAGACCTGACAGGTTTTTAGAAACCTGTCAGGTCTTTGTCTCCAAAAATATCGCAGCAATTGTTCAAAAAAATTATCTTTGCAAAGTCATTTTTGAACAAAAACTTACCCATGAAAAAAATACCTATTCTAGCATTACCGCTTCTTTTGCTTTTCGCTTGCAACAAGGAAATTAACAGCACTACTACAAACAACGATCACAGCTATGACTCAACCAAACTGATCAATAAAAGCTGGTATTGGGGCGGCAAGTTAGACCCGCAGTTGGTCACTCTCATTTTAAAACCTAAGGATACTGCTTTCCTAATTCATTGTTACTGGATAGTGCCCCCTTACAAATATTTCACCGACACGTTAAAATGGAACACTGTAGGAAAAGATTCATTGAGTTTGGATGGACACCATTTTAGGGTATACTCTGTCAATGATTCAGTCCTTGTAACAAGCAATTGGGTAGTTGGTGGGCCAGGCATTAGCGACACTGTGAGACAAACGTTCACGACATACTAACTCAAGTTACTCTCTGATACAGACAAACCAAAAGGCTCCGACAAGCTCATCGTGACAATGCAGTCAGCGAGAGTTTATCGAAGCCTTTTAAATTTTTACAGACTATTTCCTACCACACATTTTTCGGACAGCTATCATCATACTTGTTGCCCAACAGGAAGCCGATGATGATTTCGTGTGAGCCTTTGCTTACCGTGCTGAGGCCGGATGTGGTGTGGTCATATGAATAACCTACGTTGAAAAAGTTGGAAACGTTGATACCCACCATTCCCGCATAGCCATCACCGTTTCTGTAGCTGGCGCCAATCCATGCACGATCCTGGTATTGCAGTTTGGCATTTACATCAAACTGCACGGGAGATGGTTTTACATATTTCACCATTACAGAAGGGATCAGGTTGAAATCTTCGCCGATGAGGAAACGGTAACCTGCTGTCGCAAAAATATGCGGTACCGATTTACCTGTTTCTTTCCTGATCATATTGTCGGAAAATGTAAGGTCCTGCGGAATGATTTGCTGTGCAGACAAGCCAACAAAATATTCTCCTGAGTACAAATACAAACCTGCACTGAAATCCGGTTTGATGCTGTTGATGTTGCCACCGCTTGCCACAGCAGGGTCCACTTGCGTGTTGCCAAAATCAAGCATTGCGGTATTCAATCTTGTGTTGGTAACACCGGCAGCGAAACCCGCGGCAAGGCTTGTTCTTGGACTTATGCCTATGTGATAGGCGTAAGTGGCCATGGCAGAAAAACGATTGATGGGACCCGCTTTGTCATTTACTACCTGCAAACCGACGCCGTGGTGCGGCTCAGCGGCTGTGTAGTTTTGCCAGTAGGCAGTTCCTCTCGGGTTCTCGCCCGGCACATCGAATGAAGTGGCCGTAGTGCGATAATCCTTTTTGTTGATAGGACCCTGAATGGTGAAATAGGTGGTAACAGGCGCACCGTCTACACCAACCCACTGTCGCCTGTGGCTCAGCTTTACATCGGTGTAATTTTCAATTCCCGTTAGTGCCGGATTGATGATGTACTGGTTTAGGATGTACTGTGTATACTGAGGTTTTTGCTGGGCAGTTGCGCTCAACGCCGCCGCTACGCCAAGTACACACAATGTCATAAGCTTCTTCATCACTATAGTCTGGTTTAATTTAGAAAGTTTTGTTTTACTGCCCGCAATTTTTGCTCACCTATTTGCTTAAAATTTTAAATTCTGTTCTTCTGTTTTTCGTTCTGCCTTCTTCTGTATCATTAGTATCAACAGGCACTGTATCAGCATAACCCTTGTATTGCAAACGTTTTGCATCGATGCCTTTAGACACTAAATAATCCACCACGTTCTTTGCGCGTGCAGTAGAGAGTTTTTGGTTTACTTCTTTAGTTCCGGTATTGTCTGTATGTCCGCTGATTTCCACTGTTACAGTAGGATTGCTTGCCATCATCGCTGCAAGCTGGTCAAGCGCAGGTTTTGATTCGTCAAGTATCACAGCCTTATTCATAGCATAATACATATTTTCTACGACAACTGCTTCATTTACGGCAGGAATTTTTGCAAGACAAATGACAGGTGCATTCAGCTGTTCCAAATCCTCATCTTGTGGGGCACTTACACTTAATGAATTATTTTGATATCCTTCGCTGTTTGAGCTTACCCTTACCGGTTGGTACTCATCCATCGTAAAGCTATAGCTGCCGTCTGCACCGGTTGATAGATCGGCGATTACCTTGCTGTCTGCTACTACCTGTACTTTCGCACCGGCCAGTGGTGTGTTGCCGTCGCAAGCAATTACTTTACCGGCGATCTTTTTTGCAGGTGTTTGTTTTTGCAGGCTGAACATATCGAGGCAGCATTCAGATGCCCTGTCGGAACTGAACACTACGTCTGACAACATATTCTTTGTGGTGCCTTTGCTGGCAAAATAAATATCGTCTTTCTCTGAGTTTACAGGATAACCAAGGTTCTTAACCGCACCCCAATTGCCAGCGATGCTGCCCTTTGTTTGGTACAAATCAAAGCCGCCCATGCCAACTCTGCCATTGCTGGAAAACACCAGTGTTTGTGAAGGTGCGTGATAGTATGGTGCTTGTTCGTCTGCTGCGGTGTTGATAGCAGTACCCATGTTTACAGGCTCGCCTACTTTACCGTCTGCTATTGGTGCAAACCAAATGTCAAAGCCACCTTGTCCGCCGGAACGGTCGCTAGAAAATAACAGGAACTTACTGTCTGCTGTTACAAATGGTTGCTGGTTATTGCTGCCTGCTGCATTGATGGCTTCCAGGGCAGTGGGTTCGCTCCAGGCGCCGGCATCTGTTTTGGTGGTTTGGTATAAGGCAGCGGTTTTCTTGCCTTCTTTGGTCATCGTCCATCTCGTCAGGTAGATCGTTTTGCCATCAGGGGTGATCGCTGCTACACCTTGATGTGTTCCTTCTGGTTGGGCTATCTCGATCTTGTTTACTGTGGCTGCATCACCATTTACCGTTGCTTCGTACAAGTGGTTGATGTAAGCAGCAGATTTATTGTTGCCGTCAATTCTTGTGGAAGTGAAGAGCATGGTACCATTGCCAGTCAGTGCCGGGGCATAGTTCGCACCGGGGGTGTTCACATTTACCGTGTCCTGTTTTTTTACCGTGTACAGCGACAAGTCTTTTTTGTGCAACTGCTGCTGGATGAATTGAAGGTTTTCGATTTCCCTTTTGGCGGCTTTGGTATATGCGTCTTCTGTTTTGTAAGCACTTAGAAATTCGGTGAATGCTTTTTGGGCGTCTTCGTATTTACCAAGGCTTCTCAAGGTAACCGCGTATTGGTATTTAGCCAGTGGGTATAGCTCTGCGCTATAGCCGGAAGCTTCCTGGTAGAAGTTCTCTGCCTTCGCGTAGTTGTTCAGTTGGCGGTAGCTCTCTGCTGCGCCGTACACCGCCTGCTGGTGGGTATCGCCGCCCGCTGCTTTCGTGCTCGATTTGCTTTGTGTGTTGCCGGCATACGGGTCGTAGCTGCCGGTTTTGCTTTTGGCGCCAATGCCCAGGTACATTTCATAGTACTTGGCTGCTGAGGCGTAGTCTGATTTTTTATAGTAGCTGTTGGCTGCTTTCAGGTAGTTGTACACATATTGTGATTGTGCGTACGTCGCTCCCATTAGTATTGCCGCTGATAAAAATATTTTTTTCATCTGGGTGATGTTGACTTTTTGGTTTTAGATCGGGTTTTACTTTTTCAAATGATTTAGAGTCTTGGACAGATGAATTTCACTTCCGGTGTTTTCTCTGCTCTTTTGAAGATGTAGCTGAGTGACAACTCAAAACTGTTGCTGCCTTTTGCCATCTTACCCAAATCAGAAGTATTGACATCATAGCTGGCGCCGATCAGGAACTCTTTTACATACACGCCGATATAGGGAGAGATCGCATCTTTGATGCGGTAGTTGGCACCGATCATAAAGTCTGCATCTTCTGCCACGTTCATTTGCAAATAGGCGCCTACCATTTTCTCTTCTGCAGATCCCTGGCGCATGTAGAGCAGGTTGGGTGTGATGCTCGCCACTTCGTTGATCATGATCCTCAAACCGGCATGGCCCGTATATCTTACCGGGATCTTTGCATCGCCGCTGGCACTGAACTGGTCTGTGGGGCGGGTGATGTGTGAGGCGGAAACGCCTGCAAACAGGTTCGTTTTTTTGCCTGACTCTGCGTCGTAGTACATTACGCCCACACCTGCATCAAAAGAAGTAGCGCTGGTTTTGCTCAAAGACTCACCAGTGCCTGCGCCCGGGTTGTAACCGGTCGAAGGGTTCCACTGCTCACCGAATGACATTTTGCTGATGTCGAAGCGGCGCTGGATCATGCCCAGCTGGAAGCCCATGTTCAGCCTTTTATAACCGTTGGCCCCAAAGCGTACGCCGGAGTATGCCATGCTTGCATAAGCAGTGGTGTAGTTGAAGCCGCCGTCGCCGGCGCGCTGGTTCAGCACGTTTACGCCAAAGGCCGCATTTTTATTGGTATTGAAATCGGCAGAAACGCCGGGTGTCTGGTAAGGGGAAGCGATATTGCCCCACTGGTTGCGGTAGATCGCGGAGACTCTTGCACTACCGTCAAACACCCCTGTCAGTGCAGGGTTCAACCACGAAGGATAAACGTAGTACTGGGTGTAGTGCGGGTCCTGCGCCTTCGCAGATCCCATTCCTGCCAGTAGCAGCAGGCCCATTGCAGTTATTTTTGTTATGCGCATCTTTGCTGGTTTATATTGGTTTTTATTAACTCGTTTTTCTCAGTTGTTGCTAGTGGCCGGCCGCCAGTTGCCGGTCGCCAGTAGTTGTAGTTCTGTGTTGCCTTCCAATCGTCAGCCTCTTGGACTGATAGAAGGTATTCGAGCCTCAACACCGGCTACCGGTGGCAGGCTACTGGCGACATCTACTAACAACTACCTAATTATCGTGACCGACCCCGTTAATGGAGCCAATCCTTTGTTTAGCTCTATTACATAATAGTAAGTTCCTACAGGCAGCGAACCTCCGTTTGTTCTTCCGTCCCACGGAGTGCCATATCCTTCGGACCTGTACACCATTTGTCCGTACCTGTTATACACCTGCACTGTTGCCCTTTCATAATCAGAAAGGTTTGTAATTTGCCAGTAGTCGTTGATGCCATCGCCGTTAGGGCTGAATGCATTGGGCACTTTCACTGGTTTTAAAATTTTCACTGTCAATTCATCGGTGGCCGTACAACTGCTTTCGCCGGTTGTTGCGGTGAGCACAAATGTTTGATCATGTATAGCAATGTATGTGGGTGTAAGTATGGATGCATTGTCAAGCAACGATGCTGGCGACCAGCGGAAGTTGACATCTGTAACGTTGTTTGCTGTCGCTTTAAATGTTACTTTCTCTCCCGGCAACACCGCTACTGGAGCGCCTGCTTCAATTACAGGTTGAATGTTTACTGTTATGTTTTTATAAACCGGATCAGAAGTACATCCTTCTGCATCTGTTACTGCAAGGCTCACATTGTAGGCTCCGGGCGCAGCATAACGCTTCACAGGATTGCGATCTGTTGAAATATTGCCGTCTGCAAAATTCCAGATCCAGCTTTTTATTGTGCTGTTGTTTGCAACACTTTTATCGGTGAAAACATTGTCTGTTCCCTGGCACACTACATCCGGTTCAACTGTGAACGCAGCGGTTGGTTTGTTGATGAAATTATTGAAAGGCTTTACCGCGCTGGTTGATGAGCAGTTACCTGCCAAAGCTTTCAGTTGGATGTTATAATTGCTGGCAGATGTGTACACATGTTTTGCATCTTTATCTGTAGCAGTACTACCATCACCAAATGACCATGTGAAAGCAAGTGGCGCACCATCCGGTGAATTTGATAAGTTGGTGAAAACAGCTTCTCCGCCCGGCATGCATACGCTCGCAGGCAAGCTGAAATCTGCTTGCGGATATGGATGTACCACAACTTCATTTTTTATGGTATCGCTTGCACAACCCTTGTCGCTCACGGCAACAAGTTGGGTTGTGTATTTGCCATAGATTGGGTATGATTTGCTGAAAGGATTGTTGTTGTTATTAACAGCCGTTGTGCCGTCACCAAAGTTCCAGTTCCAATTTGTGATGGTATATCCGTTTGCAACGGTTGAGTGATCGGTGATCACTGCTGCAACGTCTGTGCAAATTTCTTTTGTTGCGTCAAAATTGGCGGCAGGTTTCGGATGGACTTTAATGGTTTGCCTGATAGAATCCTGGCAATCGTTTTTGGACGTAAACGTAAACCAGATATCATGAGTTCCTGCACCCGCCGCACTTGGACTGAAATTACCTGCTGCGTCAACGCCAGGCCCGCGGTATGTGCCGGTTCCTTGCACGCCATTGATCACAGAGGCTTTTGCTATGGACAGTATTTTCGAATTCTCGCACACATCTCCCAACAAGCCAAAGGCCAACTGTGGTTTTATGCTGAACGAAATCTTATAGGTAGAATCTTTTCTGCAGCCTTTTTCTGTTGTGACTGCATAGACAATATTGTAAGCTGTGCCCTGGCTGAAATCGTGCGCAGGATCAGCAATGTTGGTCGTGTTTGGATTTTGGGGTGTTGCGTTTATATCCCCAAAATCCCACGCATAAGTTGTTATTTTTTGTCCGTCGGGAACGGTTGATGCACTTGTAAATTGAACTGTGCCGTCTTTCAAACATGCTGTCGGATAGCTGATCTTGAGTACGGGGCTTGCATAAATGACGATATCTTGTTTTGCAGTATCACTTATACATGCATCGCTGAACTTCACTACATGCTTGATGCTTTGTGCACCGTAAGTTGCAAATTGCTTTGTTGTATTTGTTCCGGCTGTAACAGTTATTGTGTCTTTGTTGCCAAAATCCCAGAAGGATTGTTTTACTCCTGCCTGGTTATTTCTATCGGCAAATTTTATCGCAGCGCCCTCGCAAGTATCTGCGGTCACGATATCAAATGCAGGCGTGACAGGTTTATCTGAAAGCGAAAAAGTTTTCACCGTGTCTGCGGTACATCCTACAGAATCGATGGCAAATAATTCTGCTGAATGGTTGCCTGTTTTAAAAACATGATCAACTGTTTTTCCCGACGCGGTTGTTTTGTCGGAAAAAATCCATTCCCATCTTTTGATATTCTCTTTTGTTGAAAAAATGTCTTCGCCAATAAAATGAATATTTTCAGACGTTGTACAGTTGTTGTACACCACGTTAAAGTCGGTTGAATAAGCAGGCTTTACTAAAACCTTGTAGGCTACCAGTTCTGTCTGGTCACATGTTGGCACATTCACTCCGGCTGAATACAATGGCACATTAAAAGTGCCTGCTTTCGTGAAAGTATAATAACCCGGCAAGGTGTATTTGAAAAATTGCACGCCGTTTACCGTAACCATTCCTACGGGCACAGGAGCGTTGATCACGACATCATTTGCGGGAGAAATGATTCCACCGAGTTGACTCAGGCGCCAATTCAACTGGTCCGGTTTGTATCGCATCAATACAGACAATTCAACGGGTGTCTTCACGCATGTGTAAGCACTTGGCTCGTTGGTTGGACTGTATTTGTTTTTGAAAGAAGACAGTCCGCTCAGGTTGCCGAGCATTGTGCCTGCGTTGTAGCCGTAGGACTCGTTGCCACCCAATCCATAGGTGATGCCTGTAAACGTGGAATCGCTTTCAACAATGCATTGCGCCTGCGCCGCGTTCCATCTTTTTGTCACCACAGCATAACCTGGAAAATTTGGGTGGTCGTATACATCATCGTAGTTGCCGGTTACGCCATCTATTTTCAATGAAGACACACCTGCTTTCGGAATAATGAGTGAAAGATAATTGACCTGTATATTCTGCCTGTCGTTACGATAAAAACTCACGTGGTTAATGGATTGCTCCAGCGGACTTACATAGATCATTTCGGGATCGCCGTCGCCTGCATAGCCACATGCATTTTTCGAAGGAAGATACTGTGCCAGCATAATCGGTTGGTCTGACTCAATATAGTCTGCTGTATTACTTTGATACTCGTAGTAATTCCCGTTGATGCCAAACAATTGTTGCCCATTCTTCACTACAACGGTGCCCGGATCTTTAACAATTATCCTGTATACGTTGATGTTATGTTGCGTGGGGGAATTATCCACGCAACTTGGCGCGGTCAAGTACTGCCTTCCCCATGCCTGGCAAGGAAACAATTGCTGCATCAGGTTGTCACCGGTTCCATTGAAACCTGTGCAGGCAATTTGCGTTTCACTGCTTCCGGAAAAAACGCCGATAGCATGACATGGTTCTGCGCCATTGCTGATGGAAGTGACTGTTGTTCCCGTAAGATCAAGTCCGGCTTCGTTATCTTTTACGGCTCCAAGTATTTGATAAATCTGCCCTTTCTGCAGATCAACTACAAATGGCACATTTGCCGGATGGCCATTGCGTGTAGCCACGGAAGGCACAATGCGCACACGTGTATTGTTTTCTGCCGCCACTACATACATCCATGAAAAACAATCTTTGTTGGCACCATATGCTGCTGATAAAAATTGCTGTGTATTCAGTGACATGTAAGAGTTGCCCCATGCTTCAACGGGTATCAACATGGCCGCTCCGGAATTATCTTGTGAATAGATGTGTGCATAGGCAACGATGGGCGCGGTGCTTTGAATATGGATGCCATTTGTAAACAATCCCTCAGAACCTGTGCCACCAAAGGAAGGCGGCGCGGTATACAATCGTGCATCAAAAGGAGAAGAAGGAGTTGAGAAAACACCTTTGGGAATCAACTCGCTTTCCACAACGCTGTTTGCAGGAACCGTGTATGTTTTCGCATATCCGGTACCGTTAATAGAAACAGTAACAACCGCATCTTGCTCCGCACTGAAATAGAGTATCATTTCCTGCGAATTATCCTTGCCGGGTTCCATAAACTGGTGGTGGCCGTAACCTACCCAAAACTCTCTTCCTTTGTTGGACAGAGTTTGGGCAAAGGCCCACCCGTTATGTAACAGCAAGAAAGCCATTATTACTATTTTTACTTTTATCGTCATATGCCGGACAAGCCGGAATTAATAATTAAGAATTAATTAGAGTTGAAAATTGAAAGTTGAAAGTTGAAAATGCCTTTGATTTAGCCTTACGACGGTTTATCAAACACCGCAACTAGTTTTCAGTACATTAACAACAATTAGATTTTCAACTATCAACTTTCAATTAACTCTCCATTTTCAATTTTCAACTTTCAATTTTCAATTAACGCAATATCGTTACCGAGCCTGTCATCGGTGGCTCGCCTTGTTTTACATTGATCACGTAGTAGTAAGTTCCTACCGGTAGTGGGCTGCCGTTCATTCTTCCATCCCATGGTGTGCTGTAACCATGTGAAGTGTACACTTTTTGTCCATACCTGTTAAACACGTTCACCGTGCAATCCACATAGTCCGCAAGGTTCTTAATGTTCCACGTATCATTGATGCCATCGCCGTTTGGCGTAAATACATTCGGCACTTTTACCGGCCTTAATATTTTCACCAGCATTTGATCCGTCGCTTTACAAATACCATCTTTATCTGTTGCCGTCAACACAAATATTTGGTCCTGTATCACATGGTATGATGGATTCAAAACAGTTGGATTGTTCAGCAAAGAAGCTGGTGCCCAGCTATAGCTTAACTGGTTGGCGTTTTGCGCCGTTGCTTTCAATAACACAGAAGTATTCTCCTCTGCTGCCAGATCAGGACCGGCATCGATCACCGGTTTGATGCGAACGGTAATATTATCATCTGCCGTGGCGCCGCTTGCCGTACAACCGTTGTTGTCCGTTACCGTTAATGATATTGCATAGCTGCCAAACTTATCAAACAGCTTGCTAGGGTTTTGCTCCGTGGAGTTTGTACCGTTGCCAAAGTTCCAGTTCCATGTAGCGATTGGTCCACCTACCCCCTGGCTATTGTCAGTGAATTGCACGGGCACTCCCTCGCAAGGGCCTTTGTCAGAAATATCAAATGCCACCACCGGTTTCGGCTTGAACACATTGCTCGGGAATGGTTTGTTTGTACTGGCAAAACATCCGAAGGCTGAAGTTGCTTTCAGCGTTACGGTGTACGGCTGTTGCGCCGCGTACACGTGTGTGGGGTTTACATCGGTGGAGGTGCCACCATCGCCAAACTGCCAGTTATAGGTTAATGCGCCTGGTTCTGTGCTGGTGCTCTGGTTGGTAAACACCGCGTTGCCGCCCGGCATACAAATAGCCGTTGGCAAGTCAAATGCAGCGGTTGGCAATACATGCACGTTTGCTGCTTTTGTAAACACATCGCTTACACAACCATCTTTGCTGGTTACTTTCAACGTAACAGGATATGATTTTGCCGTCGCAAAAGTTTTGTCAAAAGGATTGCCATTGGTATAGGTTACATCCGGGTTGCCATCACCAAAGTTCCATGTCCATGACCCGATGGCAGCGGCTGGATCAGCAGCAGTATTGATGGTTGACTGATCGGTAAATGTTGATTTATCACCAAAGCAAACATCCGCCAAAGTGGTGAAGGATGCCTGTGGCACCGGTCTTACGAAAATTACGTTGGACGCAGAATCTGTACAGCCATTGTCTGAACCATAGATGTACCAGATATCGTGCTTGCCTGCCGTGGTGGACGATGGTGTAAAGTTTCCGGTTGCATCAGTCGCGTCGCCTTTGTAGTAGCCTTTGCCCGTTACACCATTTGTCACACTTGCAAAAGCAACAGAGACCGTTCCTTTTGCATTTAAGCACACAGCCGGTGGTGTTATAGGATCAAATTTGATGATTGGCTTTGGCTGGAAGCTCGCATCCCACGCGGTGTCGGTCACGCAACCATTCTCAGAAGTGGCACTGAATGACAATTTATACACGGCAGGGTTCGCATACATGTGTGATGCGATTTGGGTGTTCGCTGTATTTGGGTTGGCAGGTGTTGATGCGGCATCGCCAAAGTTCCACAAGTAGCCCGTGATTTGTTGGTTATCGCTTGTGCCTGGATTGCTGGTAAAGTTGATGATGCCATCATCAGGTCGGCAACCTTTTGGATAATCAACATTCAGTTTTGGTTTAGCATAAATCGTGATCACTTTGGTGGCCGTATCACTCATGCAATTGTCACTGATCTTCGCCACGTGTTTGATCGTTACTTTGCCTGTATTTTTATAAGCATGCGAAGTAGCATATCCATTGAGCGTTAAGGTAGAGTCAACACCATCGCCATAGTTCCAGTAATAGGACTGCGCAGTAACAGGCGTGTTCTCACTGATCGTCAGTTGTGTTTGCTCGCAGTTCATCGCCGCATCTACTGTAAAATCTGGAACGGCAGGTTTGGCGCCGATCACAAATGTTTTGGTAGTGTCGGCCATACAACCCGCAGCGTCTATGGCCATTAGTTCAGCGCTGTTTTTTCCCGCATTGAAGGTGAGCGACAATTCCTTGCCCGTACCGGTTAAAGGTGTTGTGCCATTCAGGAAATTCCATTGCCAACCCTGGGTTGTGCTACCATCGGTGAATTTGTCATTGGCAACAAACTTCACCAGTTTTGTATCGGCACATTTATCATCGAACAGAATATCAAAGTTGGTTTTGAGCGTGTCTTTAACAAGGACCTGATATTTGATCTGCTCTGTATTGTCACAAGCTTCGACGCCTGGCGCTGTTGTATACACAGGAATATTGATGGTTCCCGGTCGCGTAAATTTGTAATAACCGGGCAATGTGTATTTGTAATAAGGCACACCCCACATCATTACAACTCCGGATTCAACAGGATTGTTGATCACAACATCAGCATTGGGTGATATAGTATCTTTTAATAAACTTAACTGCCAGAAAAGTTTGGTTGGCTTGTAGCGAACCAGCACTGATAATTCAACAGGTGTATTTGCACAGGTATATGTATTCGCAGTATCTGCATTGTTGTATTTGTTCTTTATGTAGGGAACGCCACTTAGGTTATCAATGTACGCACCGGCATTGTAAGAATAGGAGTTAGCCTGACCAAATCCGTAAGTGATCGCTGTAAATGCGGAATCACTTGTAACGATGGTTTGTGCCGGGGCCCTTGGATCTGAATTTGAATTTACATTCCATTCTCTGATAACTACAGAATAGCCCGGTAAATTGGGATTGGGATAAGAATAAAAATTATTAGCCTTGCCTTCAATCATTAAAGATGATAAGCCGGTAGTCGGAATACTTAAAGCCAGATAGTTGCGATCTATCTTGTCTTTCTTGGGGCGTAAGAAGCCTACTTTCTTAATACTTTGCTCAATTGGGCTCAGGTATGTCATATCCGGATCTGCGAGTCCGCTGTAGTTACAATCGGAGCCTGTTGATGGCATTATTTGTGCAACCTGCACGGGACCGTCGGCCTCTAAATAGTCCGCGGCATTGCTGATAAATTCATAAAAGTTCTGCGGGGTCAACCCAGTAAGTGGCACGCCATTTCTTTTCACCACTATGGAAGGGTCCTTTACCATCACCCGGAATATATTAGCGTTAAGCGTTGTCGCATTGTCAACAACACTGGTTGGAATGGTAACATAGCGTCGGCCCCAGGACTCCACCGGAAACACCTGATGAATCATCATATCGGGGGCCATGCTTGCGAGGCTTGCAGGCTTTGGTCCACAGCTGATCCAATCGCCGCTGCTGCCTACAAACGTTGCTATTGGCAAACATTTGCCATCACTATTTGCAACGGAGCTAACTGTCGTTCCACAAAAATCATTGGACTGGCTCACATCATCTGCACTGGCCAGTATCTGGTAAATCTCTCCTTTGTTTAGTGTTACAAAGATGGGGACATTAGCAGGCAACCCGCTTCTTGTTGCATGAGAAGGTGTAATTTTTATTCGCGTGTTATCATTATCTGCAATTACAAACAACCACGCGAAATAGGGTGTTTTGGTAATATCGTCCACCCATTGTTTGGGTTGTAATATCTTATAGGATTTGCCCCAGCAGTCTGTAGGAATGAGCATAGTTGCTGCAGATGAATATTCAAATATTTCAAACTCCGTAACAACAACGGGAACAGAGCTATGTATCTTAATACCTTTCTTGGTAAATATTCCCTCCGAACTTGTACCACCCCATATTACCGGCCTTGAATATAACATTGCGTCGAATAGAGATCCGGGAACATCCCTTACTCCAATGGGCATTCTGTCAGATGTATACACTGTGTTTGGCGGCACGGTGAACTTCTGTTGATAGGTTGTTCCGTTCAGGCTTATTGTTACATCAGCAGCCTGGAAGTCTGTAGTAATAACAAAAAAGACGCGTGGGGTATCTCCGGGGAACCATGCACCGCCCTCCATAGGACCTGTATGGCCGGCACCCGCCCAAAAGTCTGTTCCTTTGTTCGTTAGTCGTTGGGCGCTGGATACAGCCTGCAAGCCAAGCACAAAAAGCAATATGTAAAAAATACGTTTCATTATCAATTCTCTCTCTCGTTAGTTTTTGCTCAATTGGCTTAGGATCCGGGGGTTGCTATTCATGATCGAGGTTGCACATTGGCAACCAATTTGGTTGTTTTAAGAGCCTTCTCTTTTGAGCCAATTTTCCTGTCGGCAAAAGGCCACTGTAAAATGACCTTTTGCCTCGCAGGAAATTGTATGGAAAAATTATCGTACTAAGTTTATGCTTCCTTTCTTATCAATTATATCTCCGCTGTTTAATATTACTCTGCACACAAACATATACACTCCGGAAGGTTGTGGTTTGCCGCTAACGGTTCCGTCCCATCCGTTGCTCATGTTGCTTGTTTCGAATATCTTCTGACCCCATTGGTTGAAGATCATCATCTTTATTTCCTTAATGTTGTTGCCATACACTTTCAGCTGATCGTTGTGACCGTCGCCGTTTGGTGTAAAGCTGTTTGGTATGAAGATATTGTCACAAGAGTTCACTACTATTTTCTGACTTGTGCTGTCTAAACATCCGTCGTTTGCAATGGACAACAGGCTTACGTTATAGGAACCCGTTTTGCTCCATTTCTTCGTTGGGTTCTGAATATTTGTAGTGGTGTTGTCACCAAAGTTCCAGTTCCAGCGATCGAATGCTGCGCCATTGTATACAGTACCTGTTGCAGTGAATTGCGCTTCAGAGAACAAGCAGTTATCATACACCAAAGTGTAGTCTGCTTTAGGCCCTTGTTTCACTAATACCACCACATTGCCTGTAATTGTTTGGTCGCAACTAAGCGGGTTGGTTGAGATATATGTTACGCTTACCGGAATTGAATCTGTACCGGTTTGTGTAAATGATAACTCCTGGTTCAGCGTGTACACATAGTAATCCTGTGAGTTGATCTCAACCGTGTCTGTAGGTACCGGGTTATTTAGTGTAACGTCTGTTAAAGAACCCAAACCCGGAACTGCACTCAACTTCCACGTTAACACTCTGGCTGCCATTGGCAGGTAAAGACTTGGCTTGAATGTAGTATTCGGACAAGTGTAAAGGTTATGTGTACCCGTAGAGCTGTATTTGTTGTCGATGAATGATCTGACGTCTATTCTTGGAATCTGGAAACCTACGTTGTATACAAAGCCATCATTGTTATCGGGTTCGTGCACAAGGGCGGTAAAATTGCTATCGCATTTAATTGTGGATATTCCATCAGCTCCGTTCCAGCGTTTCATAACAACAGTATAAGCTCCATTTTGCGGATGCGCATATGTTGTATCAAATGTGCTGCTTCCATCAATTTTTAAAGATGACACCGCACCGGTTGGCACGATCGCCGTAATATAATTAACACCGCCGGCTTTTCTGAAGAATGTTACATCATTCACGCCAAGTCCTACAGCCGTTAGGTATGTCATGTTTTCGGTACTTCCCGGCTCATCATATTCATCATTACCGCAAGAATTAAAGTATGTCATGCACTGAGAAATCATCACGGGTTTATCAGCTTCTATGTATTGCGGATCACGGGTTGAAAACTCGTAGAAGTTGCCAGGTTTGATACCAGTCATTACTACACCATTGCGTTTTACAACGGTTGCAGGATCTTTTATCAATACGCGGAACTGGTTAAACAACATTTCATTTTTGCTGTTTCTTGTTGCCAGTGGCGTAGTCAGGAATCTTTTACCCCATGCCTGCATTGGGTAGCTTTGCTGGAAGAAATATTCGTCGCTGCCATTTTGGTTGTCGCCACACTGAATACCCGTACCACCACTACCTGCAAATACCGCAATTGGCAAACACTTACCGTCAGTGTTTGGTATGGAAACGACCTGGGTTCCTGTAAGATCATAAGATTCGTAGGAATCATCCAAACCGCCTGTTTCTGACATTGGATGCATTTTGATGAAGGCGCCAAGTATTTGATACACCTGCCCACGGTTAAGCGTTACCTTAAATGGAACACCTGCCGCTTTGCCACCTTGCGTTGCGCCGGATGGCGTAATCTGCACAAGGGTGTTATCGTTATCTGCAATTACGTTTACCCATGATGTTCCCATTGCAGGATCAGGATAACCGCTGAACTGACGCACAGCCAGTGTTGTATAGTCTTTGCTGTAACTGCCCGTTGGCATCAGCAGCGCATTCGTTCTGCCTATAACAGCAGTTGCTGCAATCGGGTGGTTGCTTTCTATCAGAATGCCTCTGCCAGACAAACCTTCTTCCAGCAATCGTGCATCATTTAATCCTGATTTTGGAATTTCATCAGTAGTTACGATCTGACCTGCCGGTATCGAATACGTTTTGCTGTACGTAGTTCCGTTTACACTCACCCTCACATCCGTTGCCACATCAGCAGCCAGTATAAACTTGAACTGTTGTCCGTTGCCGGACAATGCGTCTCTGTGCATTGCATACGGCGCCCAGAAACGCGTTCCTCTGTTGAGGCTGTCAGGCGTTGTAACAAACACAGGCGGCTTTGGCATTTTGCCATCGGTCATTCCTGTAAATTTATCCAGGATGGTTAATGCAGTATCACTAATGATATTTGCAAGGGAATCTATCGTGCTGGTTGCACTTGCCGCCCATTTATTTGACGCGTCGGTTTGCCCAATCTTAATCAAAGATTTTACTGGCAGCGTTCTCAACCACGGATCAATAAATACTTGCTGCATGTTGTATTTATATGGACCACTTCCAGTTACGTCAGCATCTACATAATAGTACAAAGACTTCTCTGTAGCCGCCAGCCCCAAAGGCAATACGCCGGAGTAACGTTTTAGCGTAATAGCCGTCGGTACAGCCACACCAGGTGCCCATGTGATTTTGGTTACAGTATCGGAGCCCATGCTAAATACCTGTGTGGTACCTGCAACAGGTGTTGCCGGAGTTGCCACCAGGTCAGGAGGAGCAACAGTTGGCAAAAACTCATATGCACCCAAATCCGGAACGCCGTCTGTTAAAGTAACGGAACGTGCGTTGCCATTAATGTCAACATTGTTTCCTGCGATCTGCGTACCTCTTCCCTGCAATGCCCATGAACCGGCATCTGTAGCAAGCGGTTGCAAATTGGTGGCACTTGTAAATGCAGGATTGTACACTATTGAGTTCACATCCTGGATGAACCTTGTGCGCCATGTAGCGATATCAGCATAGGCTTTTTCAAACGAACCGCCTTCTGGCCCTACTTTCACAAGCGTAGAACCGCTTGAGTACAACAGGTTGTAATCCGTTTTTATGTGCTCCGCCGTATAGTTGTAGAATACAGCAGGGCCGCCACCTTTATTGGCTATGATATTGTTATAGAAATTTGAAAAGCCGCCTTCCTGAGCATACTGGTGATCTACCCACAATGTTGCATTGTACATACCGGTGCCTGTAGCAGTGCTTAACAGTGAGTTGTTGTAATAATTAGTGTAACGGTCATCTATACTTACCAATGCAGAAGCATGCTCCCAGTTTGTTTCTCCATCAATTGAAGATGCAATGCTTATTTCATTGTTGATCACATCTTCGTAAGAAGCTGACGCATTGTAGATACCATTTACCATTGAGGTCAGGTTGTCTACGCCAACAACCTTGTTGTTCATGATCTTTCCGCGTCTTGCCGCAGCAGCATTATTGCCTGTCATGTAGATACCATATATATAACCGGTGTTGTTGCTAAGCGTAACCTTATTGCCCATCACCTGGATAGCACTATCACAGTTATTCATGTAAATACCGTACACACCCTGGTTATAGCTAGCTGCACTATACTCAGTGTTTACAGGCACTGTGTTATTTACAACTTTTACATTCGTTGTATTTGCTACATAAATCGATTGATGATAAACACTGTCGAAAGTATTTCCATCGATTACATTGTTTGCAGAATAAGTTGGCGTATATGGATATGACTCGCCGGCAACACCCGCAATGTAAATACCTTTGGAACCTCTGTGGAAATTATTTCCTTTTATTACAAAGTTTCCGCCCAGCAAATTGGTGCCTGCAAAAACGCCCGCAGTCGTGGTTTGATCTGCGCCGTAGGTTGCATAGTTCACCGGCTCAGGCAATGTTGAATTGATCACGCAACCAACAATGCTGTCGTGGGATGCAAAGTTTGCAATATCAAATACCCTGCTGTAAGTATCGCCCGTAGCTGATACAGTAAGGTTTTTAAATGCAATGTAGCTGGCACTATCCAGTTTCACTGTATAATTTGTACCTACTGTTTGTGCATTGTACGTGAGTGTTGTAGTTGCCGCATTGCCATTCTCGCTTTGGAATGTAACAGTATTTACAGCTGATGCATTCAGAATAGATGCAATTCGCACCTGCTCTGTATACGTGTCTGCTTTCACATTGAACACAACAGGGCCCGCAATTCCGCAACTGATCGCAGATACCGCATCTTTAAATGAATTAAAGTTTTTGGTTCCCGCAGGATCGGTCGGTTTTGTTTTATCAATAGTATATGTACCTGCAGGGAAGTTGCCGCCTATATTAATTTGAATAGGTGTTGTGTAAAGCGGTGTGCCGCCGTTACAAGCAACTGCTGCGCGATAATATAATGTTGTATTACCTGATGTGAATGAATAAGGCGGTGCCACCAATGGTGTAGACAAATTCGTCCATGTGCCCGCTACGCTTGTAGCCGTTTGCCACTGGTAAGTCATACCCACACCAACATTGTTGTTTTTAAGATTCAATACAACACCCTTGTCAGAACAGGTTGTAGTACCCACGTTGGAGAAGGCATCACCTGCAGCGAAAGAAGTAGTACATCCCGGCAATGAAAATTCGTATGCGCCCACATCTGGTTTTGAGGTGCTTCTTGTAACACCCGCGATGTCATTGGCAATTGCTACTGGCGTTCCTTTGTCAAGGAAGGCAGCAGACGTAGGCATGAAATCACCGTTTGCCGGATCTTTAAATGCCGGGTCGATTGCAAAAGATGCAGCATCTAACTTACTTGCATTTTGCCAGTCAGCTAAAGTGCTATAACTATTGTTGTTAAAATAACCAATCTTAATAGTCGGGTGACTGTTGGTAAAATAGTCGTTGAAATCAATTCCCAACAAAGCGGAGTTTGGATCGCCCACGTAAATACCATATTTAACGCCAGTTCCGCCGCGTGATATAGAGAAGATGTTATTCTTCACTTCTACCGCGGTAACCTGCGAACCATTGTAAAACCCGTAAGAAGGTTTCATAGAAGAAGAGCCCTGGTCGTCCAGCGATACTGTATTATAATAGAAGTTAGCGTAGTTTGATCCGTTATCTGCCAACGCATAGATCGTTCCCAATCCTTTAAGGTCATAGATAATGTTATTGGAAACAACATTCTCCGTTCCTGCATCGCCTGACGCATAGGAAAACGCAATGCCGTACAACTGTTGTGCAAAATTTGGATCGCCGTCAAGCAGACCATGGATCTTGTTTTTGGAAATGCTGGCTGCGATGTTTGCACCCGACATTTGAATACCGTACAATTGATAATTCGTGTTGGTACGGTTAGGCCTGCTGATGTCGTTACCTTCTACAAGCGCGAAGCTTGTGTTGTTAAGGTAAATTCCATAGCTATAGAAATCTTTTACCTTGTTATTAATGATCTTGTTTCTCGATGCGGGATAGTCTCTATAGTCAACCGTACCACCTACTAAGCTGATGCCATAATAACCACCGCTAACAGTGTTATCGGAAATTTCATTTCCGTCGGCATAAGAACCAGAAGCCGTAGGATTAGGACCACCGCTGATAACGATCGCATTGTAATAATATCCGGTTTGTACACTGTTAACACTAATGGTGCTTTTTCTCAAAATATTTGAGTCCGCATTATTAGTGAAAAGAACCCCAAATCCGTAATCATTATCAGAAGACGCCAACGCTTTGATATTGAGGTTGTCGATAATAACATGCTTCGCACCATCCAACGTAAGCACTGCAGGACGGCTCTCATCGTGGCTCAGGAAATTTAATGCAGCGCCGTTGCCATTGAATGTAATGGTGTTTGTCGCTGAAGTTCCGAATATATTCCCGATCGTCACTTGCTCATTATACGGTGTGCCCGTGTTTTTTACATTGAATGTAACGGGAGCATTAATGCCACACTTAATATAATTGATTGCATCCGTGAATGAGGTAAACTGACCGGGGCCCGGTGTTACCAAAGAGTTGTCAATAACAAATGTTCCGGAAACAGGTGCGTTGGGAGTAACTTTTACGCTTGCAGAAGGTGCTGACAAATTACTTATAGAACAAGTAACCATTACCCTGTAATAAGTAGCATTGGTCAACAAAATGTTCAAAGTGTCTTTTGTAGCGGCTGCAACGTTTGTCCAGGTAGCATTATCTGGAGAAAGCTGCCACTGATAGGTTAACCCAATTCCAGGAGGCGCATCGGTTGAAAGATGGAAGGTCTCTTTAGGGCAAACAAATGCATTGTTGGTGATTGCGTTGCCCGCGTTTGGTGTGCCTGCGCAGTCAGGAGGTGCCGCCAGCCATGTAAAGGTCAGATTGGGCCTTGTCGTTGCCGTACCGCTTTCTGTAACAGTCGCGGTAGAACAAAAGCTGGGGATGTCATTTGCACCGTAAGTGTGCGTTGCGTTGAACCCGAGATCTTTGGTCCAGCCAACTTTTGCGTTGGCGGTCTGGTTGAAGAAAAAGCGGTTACCACCATTGGAGCAAATTTCAATCAGGATATTGCTTGTGCCGTCCCAAAAGAATTTGTCTACAAACGGAAACGTGTTCACTCCAACCGTCGGCATTATGCCTACAGTTGAGTAGTAAACAGCGGGAGTTAGCTCCCACTTTGTAGCGCTTAATGTTGTAGTTGTTGTTGTCCCCATCTTAATGGTGTACTGTCGTATGTAACCACAATTGTTCAGGTCGAGCACGTTTACCTTGAGGCCTGTAATGTAGCCCCGGGTAATGCCGGCTGCCTGAAGTTCGCTTGCGCGAAAAAGATACTGTGCTCTGCTTCCTTCTACGCCACCGGGTAGAGGACATGGAAATGTTGTACTGTCATTTTTTTCTGTGCCTGTGCCAACGGTAAAATCCTGGGCCGTAATAGAATTTACACAAACAAGAAAAAAAACATAAAACAGGAATAAATGTTTTTTTCTCATTGCAAATTGTTGATTTGGTTCTTGCAGGGTCAATTTATTGCTGACTAATGTGTTAAAATGAGTGTGTGTCGTACTCTTTTTAACATATTTTAAAAAGCTTTATATCTTTTTCAGCCTTCGATTTTCTCTGCCTTGTAAAGATATTCCTGTGAAATTTTCGTTCTGTAAGCTAAAATGCTTAAATATTAAATTGAGTAGAAACACCTGGATTCTGTATGCAATTTTCTATTGGGGAATTTGTTGGCCATCTTTTTTGCATAAGTTGTAATTAATTGAATATAAATACCTTATGCCGATTTCACAAGAGATTTATCACCCGGCTGTAGTCTTCCGGATTTTTGACTTTTTTACCGATCAAATTATCTTGGATTTAGCTTTCTCCACACGGATTTCACTACTAATCAAACGTCTAGAAATATATATTAGCGTTATTTAATATAAAAGTACCTATTAGCTCACGGTGGGTGTGAAAAATGGAGCTTTTGAAGCCATTTCGACGGACAAAATCAAAAGTAAAAAGTAAAAATTCAAAACCATTGTATTCAAAGAGTCGTCTGAAAAAGCACCATTTTGAATTTTGACTTTTAAATTTTGCCTTCCCTTGGGAATAATTTACACTCAAATCTTACCTATCTACCGCTAATGCTAAAAGGTGGTTAAAGCAATCTATAAACTGTGTTAAAGAAATAAGCACTGCCCTCTAAAATTGGCACGGAGGCACGCTTATTGAAATTATTAGCACGTACAATTAATCTAAAAAAAATAGCCATGAAAAAGAACAGACAAAAAACATTTGAATTCGATATAACAGTAAATGGAAGCCCTGTGACCGTAATTGCAACTCCTTATATAGCTGTAGACAAACAAAGATTTCGTGTGAGCTATAACGGTGGTCCTGTTCACGTATTTGGTGTTGATGACAGTACTCACCAGGTGATGTATATGGACGGTGCCGCAACGGCGATCGCTCCTGAAATTAAAAACACTATAGCCGACGAATTGCAACAATATGCTTTACAATTAGCCGCTTAATTATATATCCATTTTTTATGTGTAATGCCGATGGGATGTGATACCCGTCGGCATTCTTTTTTACTAAACGAACATAAACTGTGATAGGTCATTGCAAAAACGGGCCACTATTGCCAACTTTGTAACATCATTCTAACGCGATAAAAGCAATTACGTCCATGCCATTCCATGATCTAATTGAAAAAGAAAAACGCGAGCAATCATTGGCCAGAAAGCTGGACCTGTTGTTAAGAACAGGACAAATGCTTTTGCAAAGTGGCGCAGACAGCAACCGCATTGACCGGAACCTGCGAAGGATAGTACTATTTCTCGGAATAGATGAAGACAAATTTCATCTTCACATCACCTACACTACACTCATGCTGAACATAAATGAGGGTATACATTCAATTACCAAATTCCGTAAATGCTCCGGCCACAAGGTTAACATGACAACAGTCTCCGCCGTGTCCAAGTTAACATGGCATGCAATGGAACATCAATACAGTCTTGATCAATTTGAAAAAGAGCTTGATCGCATTGACAATATCGGGCACCACTATGCTGAATGGCTGATCATTTTGTCTGTCGGATTAGCGTGTGGAGGATTCTGTTTATTATTCGGGAGTGATTGGGCGGCGGTTTGCATTTCAACCATAGCAGCATCAACGGCACTTTTTGTTCGGCGGCGATTGCACAAGAAAGTTAGCAACAACTATGTGGTTATTGCCGCTGCGGCGTTTGTAGCAACACTCATCAGTTGTCTCGCGGCAAGGTTCCATCTCAGCGAAACACCAGAACGTCCTGTTTTCGCATCTGTTCTTTTCCTGATTCCGGGCGTGCCCTTAATCAATTCTTTAGATGACATGATGGATGGCTTTACCATCGTGGGTTTCACGCGTGGGCTGGTTGCGTCACTCTCTATTGTCGCATTGGCTTTTGGCATGACGGTGGCTTTTAAAGCACTTCACACACCCGCATATAAGGCCGCTTTCATCGCACCCAATATATGGCTCGGTGCCCTCGGAGGCGCCGTTGCGGCGGCCGGCTTTGCTATACTTTTTAATGTTCCCGTTCGCACACTCGCATTGTGCATGGCAGGCGGCGCGATAGCGGCAACCACCAAAATCCTGTTGACAGCAGCGGAAATTAGTTTGCCGCTAACCACATTCTGCGCATCAGCGGCTGCAGGCATTTGGACGATCTATTGGGTACACAAAGTGCACACTCCGGGATATGTCATTTCCATTCCTTCCGTAATACCATTGGTGCCCGGAGTACTCGCTTATAGGGCAATGATGGGACTTTTTGCCTTCACGGCTTTTTCACAGCACACTGCAGATGTCAGCAAGATTGAACCGTTCATTCAATTGTTCGAGCCGGGCATAAAATCCATACTAAGCGTTTTGGGAATTTCACTCGGTGTAGCAATACCCAACATCATCGATAGATTTTATTCTTCGAAAAAGAAACGCAGAATTGAAGACGCGTTTAAAGAGAAAGCGAGAGCCCATAATTCAACAACGCTTCTTTGAGACCATCTAATTTAATAACGTCGTTTCTGTTTGACAAGGCTTCGACAAGCTCAGCCTGACAGCGAAAGCGGAGTGTCAGGCTGAGCTTGTCGAAGCCTTCATTGCAAATGCCGGTTGCAAAACAACCGGCATTACTTTTTAAATAAAACCGCAAGCATTTTCTCATCTATTCTTTTAGGCCGCATGTTCTGTGCACTTAAAAGGCACCACGTCGTTTTTGCTTTCGCAAATATCTTTCCTGTTGCCGAACAAATGTCAACATATCGCACTGATTTCGCTCCACCCGATTCTCCCACCCAGGTTTTTGCAACCACATCATCCGAAATAAGTGCGGGGCTCAAATAGTCAATTTCATGTCTCACTACTACCCATGCATTTTCCCTTTTTGTCTCTTCATCCGCAAGGTAGCTCCAATGCGCCGCGGCCGCTTCCTGCACCCAGCGCACATACACGATGTTATTTACGTGACCCAACTCATCTATATCATTCGCCTCTACCACGATTGCATGTGCGTAAACATTTCCAGCCGGCTCCTCCATAATCTTTTCTTTTCTTAAAGATAATCAGGAAAATGCGCTTCTAAAATTTCCCGTAAAATTTCAACTGTCAATGGTTTGTTTTTGAATGCTGCCACACTTTCAATTTCCATTGCCCGCAAACGATCCTCCGGGTTAAAAGACGTGGTGAGCATTACAACGATGACTTTGCTTTTTTGCTGTTCAGACAATCGCTCATACTCGGCCAGAAATTCCCAGCCATCCATTGCCGGCATGTTTATATCGAGAAAGATCAATTCCGGCGTGCATTGATCACTGTTATTGTTTGATGCTGCTTTAAGGTATTCAAGTGCCTGCCTGGCATTTGGAATAACCTTTATTCTTTCCGCACAATCCATTTCCTCCACCACCATTTTATTCAAAAAGTTTGTAGGTTCATCGTCATCGATCAGCATCACACATTTAAGTTTCTTTTTCATCTGCTTCTAAATAAGGGTTTAATTTTCAAAAATCGTAAAGTGAAAAGTGCTTCCCAGCCCGGCTTCCGAATCTACCCAAATATGCCCACGATGCATTTCAACAATCTTCTTGCAATGCGCCAATCCAATGCCAGACCCATCATACTCAGAACGGTTATGCAAACGCTGGAAAATAATAAATATTTTCTCCTGGTACTGCTTTTCGATGCCTATCCCATTATCGTTGACAGTAAATTGCCAGCTTCCGTGGTATTGTGCCGCCGAAATGTTTATCACAGGCGAAACACCTGTCTTCTTAAATTTGATTGAATTGCTGATAAGGTTCTGGAACAATAGTTTCAACTCTGTAGGGTATGCGCTCACAACAGGCAGCGGACCAACCTCTATAGCTGCGTCACTCTCACGGATCACGTTTTGAAGATCTGCCATCACTTCGTCCATCACCACATTGCAATCTACTTTCACCAATTCTTTTTCACGTCCCAGTCTTGAGTAATCCAGCAGATCCATGATCAGCGTTTTCATACGATCAGATGCCTGCGTGATGTAGTCGATGTATTTGTCTGCCTTTTCATCCAGCTGGCCATAGTATTGTTTTCGCAGCAATGCAAGAAAGCTTGAGGTAGTTCGAAGCGGTTCCTGCAGGTCATGCGAGGCTACGTAGGCAAACTGCTCAAGTTCCCGATTTTTACTTTTCAATTCAGAAGTGCGTTGAGTAACTTTTTTCTCCAGTGTTGTATTCGCGTCCAGAATCGCATTTTCCAAACGCTTCTTTTCTGAAATGTCGCGAATGGCAATGGATAATAAAAGGCCATCTTCGGTGTCGATCGGGCGCATGCTTACTTCCACAGGAAAGCTTTCACCGCTCTTTCTGCAACATACCAATTCAAGCGCATCGGCCTTCCCCTTTTTTAGCTCTGTAAAGAATTCCGCTGTCGCTGCATTTCTAAATTTCTCGGGAAAAAGGATGGCTGGTTTTTTACCGAGCAACTCCCCTTTTGTATAACCAAAAATATGCTCACATTGTTTGTTCACCAGTTGAACGAGGTTGTCCTGCCCAACAATCACCATCGCGTCCGGAGCAGATTCCAGCAACGATCTAAACTTTTGCTGGGCATGCTCCATATCCTGCATGCTTTGCTGTAGTTCACTGGCCATTGTATTAAAATTGTTGGCAAGAATGCCGATCTCGTCTTTGGAAAATATCTGTGCCTTTCTTGTAAAATCGCCTTTGGCGAAAGCTTTTGCAGATTGTAATATTTCGTTCAATCCTTTCTGTATACTTCTGCTCACTACAACTGCCAGGGCGAGGCCGGTCAACTCCACTGTTAAAGCAACCGCAAACAGCAGTTTCAGAATAAGATTTTCCAGCCACCTTGACCCTTCTCCCAGCTTGTAGGAAAACATGTCTTCATACACGGTTACACTTGCTACAACGGGCTCTACCTGAGCCCACAGTTCATTCAATTTTGCCTGGGATGGATTGCCGGATTTTATTTCCCTGTTTATAGCGGCTGCGATGGGCGTTAATTTATTCGCCATGCTGTCCGCAGTTTGCCATGCTTCAATTGCGTCGTGCACATAGCTAACGTTGTTGAACCTCCGGAATAATTTTATCATTCCATCTATATCTTCCGGATGATTTCTTCCCTGAATCAAACCACTCCACATTACCTGTTTGTCGGGATCGGATTTTTCCATCTCTACCAGCGCCTTATGATCTCCTAACGGCACTTTCATAAAGTTTACATACTGCTCGTAGTAATACTCCTCGTGCGTATAAAGATATTTTTTCAAATTATAGATAGCGTCTTTTTGCGCCTTAGACCAAAGGCCCTCGCCGCCAACATACGCTCTTACAGAAGACAATGTGTTTATGGAAAAAGTGAGAACGGCCAGCTCAACTGCAATTAATGCAGCCATGATACCTACGGTAAAATATAATTTCCTGGCGATTGATACGTTCCTGAACCAACGGATTAGTGAAAACTGTTTCATGGATTTATATGGATGGGCACAAAATAGTTTTTTCTCACTAAATCAAAAAGCAATATTGCGATGTTACGTGTGCGTTAATTTTTACATGTCTGATTTTACATTTAATCAATGAGTATTTCCACGTAATTTTCAACACATATTCGTGAGCTAATTAAGGCATGCTTGTGCAAAGTTTCGCATATATAACTTCGAATCTATTTGCTAATTGGAGCTGCGCTTTCAGTGAATCCAGCGCATAAATTGAGTACCGGATTAACCCATCACTTTAAATAAAATCATCATCAAAAAAGAAAACTTGATATTGCTCAAATCTTTTAAAAAATATCTCATCGCTATTGCAAAATTGAAAAATTCTGGATAAAATTGTTTTACAGCTAACGCCCGTTTCCGTACCCTAACCGTTTTCTAATGATTGACTTTTTGCAACCTCTTACCATGCTGGTGGTTGAAGATTCTCAGGCAGATTATGTGATCTTCTCTGAGTATCTTTCTCTTTCCTCCTTGTCAATTAAGACAATAGTTAGGGCTACGTCCTTGAAAGAATGTATTGCACTTTTAGAAAAACAAGATTTTGAACCAGACGTGATTTTCTTAGATCTCAGTTTACCCGATAGCGTGGGCCTGGATTCTTTCATTCATATCAATCACAAAAAACAAAATGTTCCAATTATTGTGCTGTCAGGACTTGCTGATATAGATATGGCAATAGCCGCTATTGCAGGAGGAGCACAGGACTACCTGGTAAAAGGAGAGTTCGATGAAAATATCTTACAAAAAACAATTCGCTACAGCATTGAAAGAAAAAAGATAGCGCAAAAAGTTGTTGAGCGCAGCATCAATTCACAAAAGCTTATTGCAAGGGCCACCATTCAAACACATGAGCAGGAAAGAAAGCAGATTGGCGCCGAACTGCATGAAAATATCAACCAGGTACTGGCTAGCGCAAAGCTATGTTTAAACCTTGCGATAAATGAAGCAGAAAAAAACAAGGACCTTCTTCAGAAAAGCGGCGAATATATTTCACAGGCCATTGCTGAAATTGGCAACCTTACACAAACGCTCGTGCCGACAGCACTATTTGATATCGGGCTAAAAGAGGCCCTCGACGAAATGATCATTAATATCTACAAGCGTCACGGCTTGCAAATAAAATTGACAACAAAAAATGTTGCTTTTGAAAAACTTTCAAACAGCGAGAAATTGACAACTTACAGAATTGTGCAGGAACAGTTGAACAATATTTTGAAACATTCGCAGGCCAATAAAGCAGAGATTGAACTGCGAACCTGCGGAAACAATTTCTACCTTACCATTAAGGACAATGGTATTGGCTTTAATCCCGCTAACAATTATCATGGGCAGGGATTCGAAAACATTATTACCCGGTTGCAAATGCACGAAGGCAGGCTTGATATTACCACTGCACCGCAACAAGGATATACATTGAACATTGAGATTCCCTTTGCTTAAAAATATTTTCTCTGGATGTCTTGGATTTGACTTTTGTTTTTCACACGGATGTTTTTTGAAGGCCACAATGATTCTTCATTGTGGCTATTTTTTTATCCAGCACCGTCAGGCACCCCGTAGAGACGCGTTGAACGCGTCTCCTGCACATACAGAAAACACACAAAATATAAAGGGATGGCGGCGCCTTTTTGTTGCATTCCCCGGGGTGCTACAGAGACGCATTCAATGCGTCTCTACGAATACGCTGATATTTATCCGTTACCGGTTAAATATGTATCGCGATATGCACCGCCGCGAAAAATCTATGTAAAATAGAAAAGGCGTTTCAGCAAAACTGTTCCTACATTCTTCAAAGCTTTTATTGCTTTGGGAAAATGAGTTGACAGTTTTAACTGAAACACCTTTTAGATGTTTGTAACCACAATTTAAATTCGGGAATTCTGTTGCGCGAATGCGCGATGTAAGTAAAGCGAGTGACTGGTTGTGATGATGTATGAAAAGACCAAGTTTGATTTGCTTGCTATCTTTTAATGAACCAGCTCAGTATTTTTAGAACCATTTTTGCAGCTGCTTTCTTGCCGCTTCTTGTATCAGTTTTCTCTTAGAGAAACTGATACATTTTATTCAACGGATCGGATAAATCGCAACATTTACTTGTTGCCTCGCTCTGCTTATCTTACAGGCACTTGTGTTTGCAATGCAGCAAAATACTCTTTCAAAGTTATTTTACCGTTCATAAGTTCCATGTACAGAATGTCTGGATCAACTTGTGTAGTTCTCAATGTAGCTACCAGTTCTTTGTCGAATAATAATTCTTTAATAAATGACATAATATTTAAGTTTTGTTCAGTACTCAATACAGGAATCGAACCTATACATGAATGTTACTTCATCGTCCCCAGGACCAAAGAGTTAAATATGCAATTTGGAAATCGTTAAGTCTGTTTGCAGGCCGCAAGTCGCTAAATATTAGCGTAAGACAATCATCTAAAGAAATTCGCAAGCTTGTTAAGAGTTTTAAAAAAGGGGCCGGCTGTAGAAACAGCAGCCCTCTAACGATTGCTTGCCATATGAAAAAATCTTCAAAAATCTCTTTAATGTGGTGAAGTCATTTTTAGTGCTTCTCCTTTTTATCAAACTCTCTTTTTCTTTCTCTCCGTTTCCGTTTGCTTTGTTTGATGATGTAAAAGTAGTGCGCGGGAAGTCATGTTTAAAACCAAGTTTTTTGTGCTTTCATGACGCCAAATCTGGAGACTATTTTTTGAAACCCTTGCCAGCAGGGCATTTTAACAAAAAAAACGCATGAAGCCCAACGGCATTTTCAGGCAGATTTTAGTTGATTATTGTTAGTTTTTTGGGCTTTTAACACAAATTTTCTGTCGCTTTTCCTAACAATTAATAGCTACAAAGACTACTTATCTGCCTACTCCGTCTATTGGTTTGCGTTTATGGTCTTTCAATTGCCTGAACTGGCTCGGTGTAAAGCCGGTTATTTTTTTGAATTGTGCGGATAAATGCGCAACACTGCTGTAACCTAATTTGAAAGCGATTTCACTTAAGCTTAATTCATTGTAAACAAGCAGTTCTTTTACTTTTTCTATTTTTTGCAAAATGAAGTACTGCTCAATCGTTGTATTTTCTACTGAAGAAAAGAGGTTACTCAAATAACCATAATCATGATGCAGTTTTGAGGAAAGATATTCTGAAAGTGTAACATTCATCTCATCCATATCCTTGTTTTGAATGAGAGAAATGATGTGTTTTTTTATTTGTTCGATTACTCTTGCTTTCTTGTTGTTGATGATTTCAAATCCTTCCGCCTGCAACGTTGCATCAAAGGCTTTTAGTGTCTTCTCGTTGGGCTCCTTCTTTAAAACGACTTTACCCAGCTCAACATCTGCTACATCCAGCTTTAAACTTTCTGCAATACTTCGTACAGCCTTAACGCATCTTGGGCAAACCATATTCCTGATGAATAATTCCATGCTGGTAATAATTGATTATGTAAGCTTAATGCCCAATGCCTAACGCTTAACGCAGAATGCGCAAATGCGTTAGGCATTAGGCATTCTGCATTGACTTTACTTCTTCATCCCTTCCAGCTGCTTTTGCATATTAAACATTTCATCGCGCAATCTCGCGGCTTCCATGAAGTCGAGATCGCGGGCAGCTTTCTCCATTTCCTTTTTGATCTTCGCGATGCCCTTTTCCATTTGGGGGATCGTTTTGTATTGCTCCTGTTCCTCAGCAGCGATGGGCACCAGGTCCTGGCTTCCCTGTATAGCATAAGGATCTTTGGGATCGTAGCCTTTAATGTCCAGCACAGATGTTTGTGCAAACACCTGCTCTTTGCTCTTTACAACGGTTCGCGGTGTAATACCATGTTCAATATTGTAAGCAATTTGTTTTTCACGTCTACGGCTTGTTTCATCAATGGTGCGCTGCATACTATCCGTCATCTTATCGGCATAAAAGATTACAAGTCCATCCACATTTCTCGCTGCACGGCCAGCCGTTTGCGTAAGCGACTTTTCATTACGCAGGAAGCCTTCTTTGTCTGCATCGAGGATCGCCACCAACGAAACCTCCGGCAGGTCAAGTCCTTCTCTCAACAAATTCACGCCTACCAACACGTCAATTTCCCCCAGCCTCAATTGTCGCAATATTTCAACACGTTCAAGTGTATCTACTTCACTGTGTATGTATTTCGATTTGATGTTGATGCGATGCAAATATTTATCCATCTCCTCGGCCATGCGCTTGGTAAGTGTTGTTACAAGCACACGGTCGCCTTTTGTAACACGTTTATCTATTTCGTCGAGCAGGTCGTCAATCTGGTTCACGCTTGGTCTTATTTCAATGGGCGGATCAAGCAAACCTGTTGGCCTAACGACTTGCTCTACCACTATGCCACCAGTTTGTTCCAGTTCAAAATCGCCGGGTGTAGCTGATACAAACACTGTTTGGTTCAACATGTTTTCGAACTCATAAAAATTCAAAGGTCTGTTGTCCAATGCAGATGGCAAACGGAAACCATAGTCAACCAATACTAACTTTCTGCTTCTGTCACCACCATACATCCCGCTTATTTGTGGTACGGTTTGGTGGCTCTCATCTATCACACACAAGAAATCCTTCGGAAAATAATCGAGCAAACAGAACGGTCTTGTTCCCGGCTGGCGTCTGTCGAAAAATCTTGAATAGTTTTCTACACCGTTACAGTAGCCAAGCTCACGCATCATCTCCATATCATAATTTACACGCTCGCCTATTCTCTGTGCTTCGATGAATTTTCCAACGCTTTTGAAATATTCAACCTGGGCGTTGCTTTCGTCCTGTATTTCGTAAATGATCTGCTGCATCATATCTTTCGGCGCAATGTATAAATTGGCGGGAAAGATAGCAGCGTTGTCAAGTTTGGCTATGCGCTTGCTTGTGTTTACGTCGATGCTTTCGATCTCTTCAATGTCGTCACCAAAGAAAGTAATGCGGTAACCGTAATCAACATACGGAAGATTGATATCAATGGTATCACCCTTAACACGAAAGCTTCCTCGACCAAACTCGCCCTGGCTGCGTACGTATAAGGAGTTCACGAGCGAGTGGAGAAAGCCCTGGCGGGAAACGGTTTGTCCTTTGTTCAGTCTTACGATACCGTTCTCAAATTCTGTTGGGTTACCGATACCGTAAATGCAACTGACAGAAGCCACAACAATAATGTCGCGTCGTCCGCTAAGCAGCTCTGCAGTGGCCTGCAGGCGCAACTTATCCAGCTCTTCATTAATGGAAAGATCTTTTTCAATATAGGTATCGCTAACAGGCATATACGCTTCCGGCTGATAGTAATCGTAATAGGAAACGAAATACCCTACGGCATTGTCCGGAAAGAATTGCTTGAATTCTCCATACAATTGCGCTACTAATGTTTTATTATGAGTGAGGACCAGCGTGGGTTTTTGCACATTCTGAATAACGTTGGCCATGGTAAATGTTTTACCGGAACCCGTTACCCCAAGTAATGTTTGGTATTTTTCACCATCTAACAATCCCTGCGTAAGTTGTGCAATAGCACCCGGTTGGTCGCCTGATGGCTGGTATGGTGCATGAAGTTTGAATGGCATCTTACGAAGTTAAGGAAAAGGGAGTTACAGGTTGCCAGTGGCCGGTGACCGGTAGCCAGGAATGTTCAACGATAATCACAATCGTTGAAACAAGATCTTCTTGATGATTTGAGTTAAACAAATATTACTATAAATCTGAGAGCCAGCCACCGGCTACTGGTAACCGGCAACTGGCTACTTCTCCTAATGCCCTATGACACGTTTAATATAACTTGAGAAGTCTACGATTATGCAATCATAGTCTTCATTCATAAGATGTGAGGTTAATATAAAGTCTGCGGTTGATCTTGTCGTGGCAATTGGAATGTTCCATACGCTTGCCAAACGCAACAGTGCTTTAATATCCGGGTCGTGAGGCTGTGCTTCCATTGGGTCCCAGAAGAATATCAGCATGTCCAGGCTGCCTTCTGCAATAGCTGCACCAATTTGCTGGTCGCCACCCAAAGGGCCACTTAAAAATTTATTTACAGATTGGTCCAACGCATTTTCAATCATGGTACCGGTGGTTCCTGTGCCATACAATCTATGTTTTGAAAGTATGGTCTTATTGTGCAAGGCCCATTCAATCAATTCCTGTTTCTTGTTGTCATGTGCAACCAGTGCTATCCTTTTACGGGCACCAAGTGTTCTAATAGGCATATTTATCTCGTTTATACAATTAAGTTAAAAATCTACCGTTTCATCTTATGTTGTTACTTATCGGCATGGTGTTTGTTAACAGTTTATCCACAACCCATTAGATGAAATACTTACTGACCTTCATTATTACAGCATTCTGTGCAGTTAACGGCCATGCTCAGACTGAACCTATGCCCATACTACCAGCAGATTCTACTGTAACGAATAACCCCGAACTAATCTTATCTGCGCCTCTTCTAAAAGATAACAATACCGTTATTTTACAATGGCAACCACAACTCAATGGCAAAGAAACAAGTTTTTATACAATTGAAAGAAGCAGTAATGGTTTAACATTCGAAACGATTGCTATAAAAAAATCTATTGCCAAACAAGATTATTACGAGTTCACAGATGAGTCTCCACTAACAGGCAGCAACTATTACAGGATAAAGTATGTGGTTGCAGACACTGCCCGTTATTCGTCTATTCAATCCATAAATGTCAAAGGAATTTTTGCCTGTAAGTTTTATCCAAACCCGGTCGATAATCTCCTTATCGTAAAATCCGACAAAAATATCATGCTGTATATCGCAGACATGAATAGTAAGATTCGCATCACGAAAACGATTGCACAAGGCATTCAGTTTGTGGATGTATCAAATCTTGAAAAAGGTTATTATATAATAACCTTAATACAAAAGGATGATAATAAATGGATTACAGATAAACTAATCAAAAACTGATCAACTTTTCAATAGTATTTTTACTAATACCGGTTTGTGGTATTGTGTATGTAATTAATAAACACTATTATTGCATTGGTTTTTCATAGGATATTGGATTTTAAAAACGGGGTTGAATGTCTATTCTGACCCCTTTTTTATTTTTATACCTTACCATGGTTTAAAAAATATACTTCTCACCACGTCAAATCCACTTCATCTTAATATTTTTATCGCTGTTATCTATAAATCTATGCTTTCAAAGTTTTGTATTGCCTTCCTAATGACAGGTTTTGTTTTCGCCGGTTGTCATTCCCGTCAAACAGAAAAAAAAGAAGAAGAAAAAAGTAAACTCGAAGAAAAGGAGTGGAAGCCTTCAGATCCGTTCACGAATTATAAAAGTGATTTAGGTGCAAGAAAAGTTGTTACACTTTTAGATGGTTCAATTGTTACGCTTGGCTCTTCATCAACAATCACAGTTCCCAACACCTTTAATAAATCATCAAGGGAAATTGGCCTGACAGGCAACGCACTCATTGAAGTGGTGAAAGACACCTCCAAACCTTTTATCATACATACAAGGCATTTGCAAAGCACGGCTACGAATGGCACCTATTGGATCATTGCCCCGGCCACAAGTGAAGGCGAAACAGTCGAAGTAATGAATGGGACTTTACATGCAGCCAAAGCATACGCGTCTCAATTTAATGAACCGGAATCATTAAAAGCCGGGGAAATGGTGATGATCAATCACACCATTGACCTGATGGAAAAGGAAACATTCGACACTACAGAAATCTCCAAATGGAAATCAAACATTCTTGTTTTTAACAATGCAAATGTTTCCGAATTCGCAAAGGAGCTGGAAAACTGGTTTGGCATTTCAGTAACATTGAATGGAGATTTTTCAAATCTGCCACCCATTACTTACACATTTCGCGAAGCCACATTACAACAAATCCTCGAAACGATTAGCAAGAGCTTTAATATCAAGTATTCTCTGCAAGACGAGAGTGTGGTGCTGAAGAGATAGAGCGCACTTAGAAGTGAGCACACTGATGACACTGATTTGACTGATTTGCACTGATATTTTGGGGCACACGCCCGCCCGGCTGAAGTCGTTCGGACGGGGATGACACGGATTAGACGGATTTACACGGATATTTGATGTCACTTCGTGCATTTATGTAACAGGATAATAATTTCTTGTATGGTTTTTGTCAGGCGCTCGGACTAGCAACGCAATTGCATATTCAATAATCTATCCGTGCAAATCCGTCTAATCCGTGTCATCCGTGTGCCAAAAAATCGGTGTGCTATGGGTTCTCCCTCATAAAAAAATAATCCCGCCTGGAAAGGCGGGATCTTTTACTAACTAACCCATCATTCAAAAACTTATTATGTTGATTGCATTTCTTTAATTTTTTCTCTGATCTTACCTTCAATCTCGTTGGCAAGCTCAGGATTGTCTCTCAGCAATTGTTTCACTGAGTCACGACCTTGTCCCAATTTATCTGTATTGTAGCTGAACCAGCTCCCGCTTTTATTAACAATTCCAAGTTCTACACCCATATCGATGATCTCACCCACTTTGGAGATACCTTCACCAAACACGATATCGAATTCTGCTGCACGGAAAGGAGGCGCCACTTTGTTTTTTACCACTTTCACTTTTACGCGGTTACCGATCGCTTCATCACCATCTTTAATTTGCGCTGCACGACGTATATCCAAACGAACTGATGCATAGAATTTAAGAGCGTTACCGCCGGTTGTTGTTTCGGGGTTACCGAACATTACACCGATCTTTTCACGCAACTGGTTAATAAATATGCAAATGGTATTTGTTTTAGAAATAGTTGCCGTTAATTTTCTCAACGCCTGGCTCATCAATCTCGCTTGAAGACCCATTTTGCTGTCTCCCATTTCACCTTCCAACTCGCCTTTTGGAACAAGAGCGGCAACTGAGTCAATTACCACTACATCCAATGCGCCGGAGAGGATCAGTCTGTCGGCAATTTCAAGTGCCTGCTCACCATAATCTGGCTGAGATATCAATAAGTTGTCTACATCGACACCTAATTTCTGAGCGTAAGAGCTATCAAATGCGTGCTCCGCATCGATGATGGCACACATACCGCCTTTTTTCTGAGCTTCAGCAATTATATGCGTCGCAACCGTTGTTTTACCAGAAGATTCTGGTCCGTAAATTTCAACGATACGGCCCTTTGGCAAACCGCCGATGCCCAGCGCCACATCCAGGCCAATTGAACCGGTAGAAATCACTTCCTGGGGTCCTGTAGCCTTTTCGTTCATCATCATCACAGATCCTTTTCCAAAATCCTTATCGATCTTCTCCATCGTAAGTTTCAGCGCCTTGAATTTTTCTGCATTTTCTGCGTTTGCCATATAATCTAGTATTTAGAGATCAAAATTATTGATTGGGTAAAGTTAGCACAAGATTTTTATTAACACTAATTTATTTAGTATTTTTTCGCTAAAATATTTGGTCACGCTTTTATCAAAATCGGCCCGAAATACATCAAAACCAATACTGTAAATACTTTTGCCCTAAAGACGCTGCCGAAAACTTTTAAAAATAAAAATGATATTAATCATTTCTTATTAAAATAATCACCACCTCATAGCTCTTTGCATTTTAATACTTTAGCAGCGTCATTTCTTTATGCTAATTTTTGTTCGGCTATCAACTTTACACATACATGATTGTATTGTATTTACATAAATCCTGAAAAAATTTCTGAAATGGGTCTTCATATTCTTGTTATCAATAGCGGAAGTTCTTCTATCAAATTTTCACTAATCGAAGTTGACACACACAAAACAGTTATTTCCGGCCTCGCCGAAAAGCTCGGTCTTGACACGGCTGTTTTACATACAAAGTACAATGGCAATACCCAATCCATTGAACTTGAAAAGAATGATCACGAAACTGCCATGCAGGCGATCTTAAAAACACTGCAGGAAAAGGGTCTGGGAAAAGAAATCAAAGCCGTTGGGCACCGGGTGGTGCATGGGGGAGAATATTTCTCTTCTTCAACGATCATTACTCCCGAAGTGGTAAAGGCGATCGAAAAATGCGTGCCTTATGCCCCCTTACACAATCCAGCTAACCTGATAGGAATTACCGGCGCCCTGCACGCTGTTCCCGAATTGCCGCAGGTGGCTGTTTTTGACACGGCTTTTCACCAAACGCTTCCTCAACATGCTTATTTATATGCTGTTCCTACGGAGTGGTATAAAGAACATGGCGTCCGCCGCTATGGGTTTCATGGCATAAGCTATCGCTTTGTAACGCAGGAAGCAGCAAAATCCCTGCAAATTCCTCTTGACAATAGCGCCTTTGTTTGTGCGCACTTAGGCAATGGCGCCAGTATAACGGCGATCCTTAACGGCAAAAGCGTGGATACATCCATGGGCTTTACGCCGCTGGAGGGCCTGGTGATGGGAACCCGCTCCGGCGATATCGACCCCGCACTGATCGGTTATCTATCAGATGTATTGAAAAAGGAGGCACATGAAATAGTCGATATGCTGAACAAAAAAAGTGGATTGCTGGGGCTGTCCGGAGTAAGCAACGACATGCGGGAGCTGGAAGCCGCTGCTGCCAATGGCGATGAACGTGCAAAAATGGCCATCGAAATATTTGTTTTCCGCCTCGCAAAATATATCGCCGCCATGTCGGTTTCACTGCCACGGGTAGACGCACTGATTTTTACCGGTGGCATTGGCGAAAATTCTGTTTTGCTAAGAAAAAAGGTGATCGAAAGATTGGCAGTCCTTGGGTATTTTATTGACGAAGCAACAAACAGCGAAACGATGCGCGGCAAGGCAGGCATTATTACAAACCAGCAAAGCAAAAAGGCAATCGTTATCAATACAAACGAAGAGTTAATGATTGCGATGGATACGGCAGCGCTGGTAAAGTCGTAGAGAGTAGCACACAGATGATACAGATTAGACTGATTTTCACTGATCTTTTAATTATCAGATATGCAAATAACTGAACTGTTGAAGAATACAACGCTCACGTAACCTGTAAGGCAAGACTGTACTTCAAAAAATCAGTGAAAATCAGTCTAATCTGTGTCATCTGTGTGCCAAAGAAACCTAAACATTAAAAACACTTTCTTCATGCGAACATATTATATAGCTCCGGTAGGCCCAAGTGCCGCACTTACTTCTGTTTCTCTAGGATTGGTAAGGGCGCTGGAGCGCCTTGGAATTAAATCCGGATTTGTAAAACCGATCGCGGATACATTGCTGTTAGGAAAAGATGCTGAGCGATCGGGCTTTTTTGCGGAAGTATTGTACAACATCCCGTTTACGCATCCTTTAACCATTGAACACGTTGAAAGATTACTAAGTGAAGGCAGTAAGGAAAGCCTGATGGAAGAAATCGTTTCACTGTTTCAACAATCTGCCGAAGGAAATGACGTAGTCATTGTAGAGGGGCTGGCCCAGGACTTCAATAAACCCGTACTTACTGCTCTTAATACGGACATTGCCCGCAACCTCCGGGCAAGTGTAATACTCGTGGTTTCTGCGGATCAAATGCAGATGTCTTCTGTAGCCGAGCAACTGGAGATTGCCGCACAGCAGTATAGCGCTGACAAAACAAATTTCGCGGGATTCGTAATCACCAAAGCAGATCCTTCTTTGAATCTGAACAACATAATGCAGGAGCTTCAGGCACACAGCAAAAGCATCAGATCAGGAAAATTGCCTTTGCTTGGTGTCATTCCGTTTGATAACACTTTGCTTGCTCCGCGTGTGCTAGACATTGCGAATCATCTTAAATGCAAGGTACTGTCGGGCAATGCTGCGTTGAGTACCTCCCGTGTAACGAGGTCGATGGTCGTTTCGAGATCGGTGGAATACATTGTTGACCTGTTAAAACCAGGGGTTCTTGTTATCACCGCCGGCGACCGTGATGATGTGCTGATGGCAACTACGCTGGCTGTGCTTCGCGGTGTGCCGATCGCAGGGATTTTACTTACGAGCAATTTTGCCCCGAAAGAGGCTATCAAAAATTTATGTGCTCCGGCACTTGCGCAAAACATTCCCGTGCTGATCACGGAACATAATTCCATTGATACGGTGAATATTTTAGGCAAACTGGATACCCACATTCCAATAGACGACACAGAAAGAATCACCAGGCTTGTCGATCACGTGGCGGAATACCTGAATATCGATTCGTTGAAAGAAAAAGTAGGGGAACTCTCCGAAAAACGGATGCCCCCTGCTGCATTCCGTTATCAGCTTATACAAGCGGCGCGCAAAGCGGGTAAAAAAATTGTTTTGCCGGAAGGCGAAGAACCACGCACAATCCAGGCCGCCGCTATTTGCCATGAAAAGTCAATTGCCAAATGTGTACTGCTGGGCAAAAGGGAAAATGTGCTTGAAATAGCCAATGCGCAAGGCGTTGTATTACCGGCAGATCTCGAAATTATTGACCCTGACATTGTACGTGCAAAATATATCCATGGTTATGCTGAGTTAAGAAAAGAAAAAGGTGTGACACCTCAGCAGGCGGAGGACCAACTGGGCGATAACGTTGTTCTCGGCACCATGATGGTGGTGATGAATGAGGTGGATGGACTGGTTTCCGGCGCCATTCATACGACCGCTAATACAATCAGACCTGCATTGCAATTGATCAAAACCGCGCCGGGCACGAAGCTGGTTTCGTCCATCTTCTTCATGCTGATGCCTGACCAGGTGTATGTGTATGGCGATTGTGCGGTGAACCCGGATCCTTCGGCTGAAGAACTGGCTGATATTGCTATACAAAGTGCCGATTCTGCCAAGGCTTTCGGCCTCGATCCTAAAGTAGCGATGATTTCTTACTCTACCGGAACTTCAGGAACCGGTGCAGATGTTGAAAAAGTAAAAACAGCGACGTTGATCGCGCAGGAAAAACGTCCGGATATTTTGATAGATGGACCATTGCAATACGATGCCGCAACCGTGGAAAGTGTGGGCAAGCAAAAATCTCCGGATAGTCTTGTAGCTGGTCAGGCGAACGTGTTCGTTTTCCCTGATCTTAATACGGGAAATACAACCTATAAAGCCGTGCAAAGAAGCGCCAACGTGGTAAGTGTCGGCCCAATGTTACAAGGTCTTAAAAAGCCTGTAAATGACCTTTCCCGAGGCGCACTGGTAGATGACATTGTGTACACGATAGCGTTGACGGCCATCCAGGCAACACAGTCGTAGGAGTGAGCACACGGATTAGACGGATTTACACGGATTTTTTGCTAAAAGTCGTGTCAGGTTGAAATAAAAAAAATTTATTAGGGCTATGAAGTTGGAATTGTCCAACTTCATAGCCCTTTTTCAATTAAGTGCTTAATCATTTCCGGCACTCTTGCCGGGTAATGTGCAATTGAGATTGTTTTAAAGTTTATAAATTAAGACCCGAAGGCCTTTGAATATTACCACCTATTTTCTACTTTGTAATCGCCCTTTCTGACCCACTAAGAGACCTCTTTTCTCAATATTCAACACCTTAAACATTTTAAAATGAAACACTCATTTGGTGCTCTTATGCTCTTCACTTGTTTGTACGCGGTTACTGCCTGCAACAACAATCCTCAGAAGCCACAGGTAGTAGATCCTACAATGCCTGTTGTCGAACATATTGACAGCGCTGCAAAAAAAACTGAACGGAACAAAGCAACAGCTCTTGCCTCAATGGAAGCCTTTAACACACACAATGTAGATGCTATATTAAAGGATGTCGCTTCAGATTTTGTTGACTATGGAGATGGTTCCGGAATGGCGGTTAAAAGCAAAGATTCTATAAAGGCAATGATGACCTCGTATATCAAAGCTTTTCCAGATACTAAGGGGGAAAACTTAAGTGCGATGGCAGAAGGAAATAAAGTTGCGGTATTCGGCACATGGTCAGGAAAATTTACGAACGAATTCATGGGCATGAAACCAACCGGCAAAAGCTACAAATTCAACGATGTTGACATTTTTACATTTAACGATGCCGGTCAAATTATTGAACACCGAAATATACAGTCGTCAAAGCTAATGTGGACGCAGCTTGGGGTGAATATGAAATAACTGATTAACTGATTAACTGAATAACTGAGTAGCTCAAGTGTAATAACGAAAGTTACATATAAACCACTCAGTTATTCAGTCATTCAGTTATTCAATTATTCTCTAGTGCGCTTCCAGCCAATTATCCCCAACGCCTACTTCCGCAATAACCGGAACGCCATTTGGCAGCGGCATTGCGTCTTGCATGCATTCAAGAATTACTGGTTTAATTATTTCTACTTCATCTTTGACTGCATCAAATACCAACTCATCATGCACCTGCAAGATCATTTTTGACTTAAATTTTTTCTCCTTAAATGCGGTGTGCACTTTGGCCATCGCCATTTTGATCATGTCGGCTGCAGTTCCCTGAATAGGCGAGTTGATGGCATTTCGCTCCGCAAAACCACGAACGGTAAAGTTTGAGGAACCGATGTCACGCAGCCAACGCTTGCGCCCCATCAGCGTTTGCACATAACCTGTTTCCTTTGCAAAGTTTACCATATCATCCATGTACTTGGTAATGCCGTTGAATTCTTTTTTATAGTTGTCAATAATCTCCTTCGCCTCTGTTCTACTGATGCCAAGATTATCGGCCAGCCCAAATGCGCCTTGTCCGTAGATGATACCGAAGTTTACGCTCTTGGCTTTGTAACGCATTTCTTTGGTAACATCTGCTGCTTCAACACCGTAAACTTTTGATGCAGTAGCGGTGTGAATATCGATGCCGGATCGGAATGCTTCACACATATTCTTGTCTCCGCTTATGGCAGCAACAATGCGCAGTTCAATTTGTGAATAGTCTGCACTGATCAGTACGTGTTCCGCATTGCGTGGAATAAATGCTTTTCTTATTTCGCGGCCCCTGTCTGTGCGGATGGGAATGTTTTGCAGGTTGGGATTGGTGCTTGCCAATCTTCCTGTCACAGCAACGGCCTGTGCATATGATGTGTGCACGCGACCCGTTTTGCGGTTGATCATTTCGGGAAGGGCATCAACGTAAGTCGATTTCAATTTTGTCAACTCGCGGTAGGCAAGAATGTCGTCAACAATTTTATTTTGCGAAGCGAGTTTCAACAAAACATCTTCACCGGTTGCATATTGGCCGGTACGTGTTTTCTTTGCTTTAGGATCAAGCTTCAATTTTTCAAATAACACTTCGCCCAACTGTTTTGGTGAAGATAAATTGAACCGAACGCCCGCTTGCTTGTAAACGTTTTCTTCTGCTTCTTTTGCAAATTTGTCAAGCTCTTTGGAATAGTCATTTAGAAAGTCGACATCAATTTTCACGCCTTCAAACTCCATGTCAGTAAGCACTTTCACGAGCGGACTTTCCACTTCTCGGAAAACTTTTTCTACTTCTTTTTCTTTCAGCAATGGAACAAAGGCATTCTTTAACTGCAATGTGATGTCTGCATCTTCGCCGGCATACTCTTTAATTTTATCGAGCTCCACATCGCGCATATTGGTCTGGCCTCTTCCTTTTTTACCAATCAGCTCTTCAATGTGCACGGGTTCATAGCCGAGGTATTGCGCACTTAGCTGATCCATGCTGCGTTTGCCATCTGGTTCGATTACGTAATGCGCCAGCATTGTATCAAAAATTTCACCTTTAAGTTCGTGACCGTACCATTTCAATACGAGCAAATCGTATTTAATGTTTTGGCCCACCCATTTTTTTGAAGTATCGTTGAACAGTGGTGCGAACTGTTGCAGAATGCTCTTTGTTTGCTCCTGGTCTTTGGGGCACGCAACATAATAGGCTTCTGTTGGCGTTATAGAAAAGCTAAGCCCTACAAGCTCTACATCGTTTGCATCGAGGCCGGTTGTTTCTGAATCGAAACAAACTTCTTCTGCTGCAAGTAATTTTTTTACTAACCCATCAATTTCGTTTGTGCCTTGTACAGCGATGTATTCGTGAGGTGTATTGAGAATATTTTTGCCGATGATTACTTCGGTTTCTTTCTCTACCACTACCACTTCAGGTTTTGAAACGGCATTGCCAAACAAATCTGTTTGCACACCAACTGTTGTTTTAGAAATAACAGTTGTCTCTTCATTAACAGCTACGGAAAGCTCTTCACCCAAAATCCTTTTTATCACGGTTCTAAACTCCAGCTCGCCAAACACTTCTCGCAACGCATCCTTGTTCCATTCTTTCAGTTTAAAATCTTCTTCATGAAATTCAACAGGAACATTTGTGATAATTGTCGCTAGTTTTTTGCTTAAGATCGCATTCTCTTTTCCATTGCGCACTTTTTCACCAAGAGCGCCTTTTATCTTGTCAGCGTTTTCTAATACATTTTCCAGCGTGCCATATTCTGCCAATAATTTCGCCGCAGTTTTTTCTCCTACGCCCGCAATGCCGGGAATGTTGTCCACTGCATCGCCCATTAAGCCAAGTATGTCAATTACCTGGTTCACATCCTTGATGTTCCATTTTTCGCACACTTGCTCGGGCCCCATTATTTCCACATCGCCACCCTGGTAGCCGGGTTTGTAGATCTTGATCTTTTCGCTTACCAGTTGTCCGTAATCTTTATCGGGCGTCACCATAAAAACTTCATAGCCTGCAGCTGCTGCTTGTTTGCTCAGTGTTCCTACCACATCATCTGCCTCAAAACCATCTACTTCAATGCAGGGAATATTAAACCCTTTAATAATTCTTTTGATGTCAGGAATGGCAATTATCAGATCTTCCGGCGCCTCTTGCCTGTTCGCTTTATAATCGGTGAAATCAGTATGCCTTTCCGTCGGTGCTTCGGTATCGAAACACACAGCCATGTGTGAAGGCTTCTGATTGTTAATAAGTTCAAGTAATGTATTGGTGAAACCAAATTGTGCGTTGGTATTTTTTCCAGTTGACGTGATGCGCGGATTGCGGATCAATGCATAATAGGCACGAAAAATAAGTGCCATTGCGTCCAGTAAAAAAACTTTCTTTTCCATTTCGCTAAGGTAGAGAAAGAACGCAGATTGTCAAGATTATCAAGATTAGTTAAGATTTTTAATACATCCGTTTAAATTTAAAAAATCATTTCAATCATGACATCTTGAAAATCTGCGTTCTCTCTACTATATTTACACGTTTTTTTAATTATCCCCTTTTAACCTATAAAAATGAAAAAAATTATCCTCTCCTTATGTACTGCATTTATTGCAGTTAGTTCTTTCGCGCAAGATGCAGATCGCATTTACAAACCATTTAAAGTTGATGTTACTACCGGTGTTTCCATATTGCAAGGTTCGGGAACGAATATTGGTTTTCCGTTTGCAATTGAGCCAAAATATGCTGTACTGGAGCAACTCTCTGTAGGTATTCGTTGGGAGGGACTTATGGGCCTTCACAACATTTATTCAGATGTTGACAACAGCTCCGAATCTGATGTAACGTTTGGTTCCTCTTACATTGCAACGGCTGATTATTATTTAAACAATAACACGTTCAGACCATATGTGGGTGCCGGCCTGGGAATGTACAAAACAGGCAAGGTAACGTACAAAGGCCCCGATGACGGCACTTATGATTTCAATGTACCAAAACCATCGTCCTTTGGTGGCATGCTACGTGCCGGATTTGAAGTAACGCATTTCAGAATGGGTCTCGAATACAATTTTGTGAACAACACTTTTGTAAGCCCATATTCTAATAAAGAGATCAAAAGCGGCTACTTTTCTATTAAGGTTGGTGTGCACATTGGTGGCGGGAAATACTAGAACGCAAAAGGCTTAATGCCGAACGCCTAATGCCGGGCACCCAGATAAAGTTGGGCGTTTTGCATTAGGCGTTTTGCGTTGGGCTTTCTCTATAAAAACATATTCAGCACCAACACTCCAATCAATCCCAGCACACTAACGATCGTCTCCATCAACGACCACGACATGAAAGTTTGTTTTAAAGTGAGATTGAAATACTCTTTGAACATCCAGAAGCCGGTGTCATTTACGTGAGAGAACATCAAACTTCCTGCCCCTACAGACAGCACCATCAACTCCGGTTTTGCCTGACCATGCAAAACCAACGGCGCTACGATGCCAGCGGCTGTGAGTCCCGCAACTGTGGCCGAGCCAAGTGTTATTCTTATCAAAGCCGCAACGAGCCACCCGGCAATAAGTGGTGAGAAATTATATCGTGATGCCACTTTTGTTATGTAATCACCTGCGCCGCTTGCTGTAAGCACTTCTTTAAATGCACCACCCGCCGCAATGATCATCATTATAATGGCAATGCCGGCAACAGCATCTGTAAACAACTGCATGGTTGACTGCATATTTTTTCCACGCTTAATACCAAGCCAATAACCACTCGCAATACTGGCAATCAACAACGCAAATACAGGATCACTGACCGCTTTGCATAGTTTGAAAAAATTTGTGTCAGGCGTTGTGAATGTTTGTAATAAAGAAGGCAAGGCAATTAACAAGACCGGCAGCAACGCGATGATGAAACTGATTGAAACAGGGGGAAGATCGCCAGGCAATTGCCAATTTGTTTTTGCATCATTCTTTAAAACGATCTCAAGATTTTTAAACCTGCTGCCGAAAATAGGACCTGCAATGGCAGCAATCGGCACAGCGAGTAGTAAACCGTAGAGCATTGTTTTGCCAACATCTGCTTTGAAAATAGACGCTAAACCAACAGGACCCGGATGCGGTGGTAAAAATCCATGCGTAACAGATAACGAGGCCGCCATGGGTATGGCAATGAACAGCAGGTTTTTCTTGGCAGCTTTTGAAATGGAAAAAACAAGCGGCACGAGTATCACAAAACCGGCATTGTAAAACAATGTGATACCCACTAAAAATCCGGTTGATAAAACTGCCCACTGAATATAGCGTTCGCCAAAAACTTTGATGAGGGTATTGCTTATTTGTTGTGCTGCGCCGCTTACTTCTAACATTTTTCCCAAGATTGCTCCAAGGCAAAGCACCAGCGCCATGCTTCCTAATGTACTGCCAACGCCATTTTGCAAAGCAAGCAACACTTTGTCGAATGGCATTTTTAACGCCAGCCCCACCAGTATTGCCACGATGAGCAACGCAATGAACGGACTTATTTTTTTAAGGGTAAGGAACAGCAATAAAATGATTCCGAGAAATATGATGAGTAATGGCATAGGTCCAATTTGAAAATTTGAAAATGCTTCAGGCACATCCTTATAATTTTATTTTTAGCCACCTGATATTTGGGGGTAAATTAAAAAAATGAAAAGTTACCGAAAACGAATTTTAAAATCCTCAAATTTTCAAATTAGTTTTTCATACAGTGAATCAAAAACTCCAAACTGCCTCGCATACACTTCCCTCGTGCTTTCATCCGGCAAATACTCTTTATCATCCACGGGAATTAACTTCTTTACGTCTTCGATATTGTTGATCGTTTTTGTTGCGAGCATGGCCATGCAAACGGCACCAAACGCAGATGCATCGGCAGCAGTGTTTACATTTATTTTCTTCTGTAAAATATTGGCGAGCATTTGCACCCACACTCCGCTTTGAATAAAGCCGCCGGAGGCATAAATTCTACTGATGGGACCGAAGTTTTCTTCGAGAATCTTTACGAGTTGCGCGAAGGCAAAACAAATACCTTCTGCAACAGCACGCATGAAATGCGCTTGTGAATGTTTGGCACTCACGCCAACAAACGCGCCTTTCGCGTCGGCGTCCCAAACCGGTGCCCGTTCCCCGTAAAAGTAAGGCAGGCACACAAGCCCTTCGGCTCCTGCAGGAATTTTGCTGATGGCATCAAAAAAACTATTGAAGTCTTTATCATCAATGTTTTTATCCTGCAACATTTGCTCCATCCACCATTTTAAAACGATGCCGCCGTTGTTGATGGCACCTCCACTTACGCAATAATCGTCATTTAGAATATACGTGAACAACCTTTCCTTTTCATCGGTTTTAGAAGAGCGCACCGTTTGCCGTATGGCGCCACTGGTGCCGATCGTAAGCGCTACTTCTCCCTTTGCAATCGCGCCACTTCCAAGATTGGCAAGGCATCCGTCACTGGCGCCGGGAACAAAGGATGTCTGCGCACCTATTCCCCATTGCTCGCAAAACCTTTGCTGCAGGCCGCTTACAAGAAGCAGCGGAGAAACCGGCTTCGATAGCTTTGTTTCGTCTATACCAGCGAACTGCAGCGCTTCCTTGCTCCATGCAAGTGTATGAATGTTGAACAATCCGGTTGCCGACGCGATGGAGTGATCTATGATAAATTGCCCGAACAGTTTGTAAAAAACATATTCTTTTATGGAAATGAATTTGTGCGCCTTTGCAAACAGCGCGGGATCGTTGTCGCGTATCCATGCTATTTTACAAAGCGGCGTCATGGGATGAAGCGGCGTGCCGGTTTGCTCAAATATGATTTTTCCTTCCGGCGATTGCTGAAGCTTTTTTGCATATGAAACGCTTCTGTTATCGGCCCATGTCCACAGGGTTGATAGAGCATTTCCCTGTTCGTCTACAACAACAAGGCTATGCATTGCCGAACTGAAACTCACTGCTGCCAGGGTCCCCTTGTCTTTCATAAAAGCCGTTACCTGCTGCATTAGCCGGCACACTGCCTGGAAAATTTCATCGGCGTCCTGTTCAATCCCCTCAATTTTTTCTTTTTTATACCCCTCTTTGTAAGTGACGTTTACTTTGCCGGAAGCCTCGCAAGCAATTGCTTTCGTGTGTGTTGTGCCAATATCAATGCCTATAAAGTATTGCATATGTGGTAAGATGTGCTTTCCGAAAATACGGAACATTTTCCCAAAAATGACTGTGGCACGGCGATTGCAAAGATCGTAGAAACAATAGTTTTTTACACCAAACACAATATCTGCAAGGAAAAACGTTATTTATTAAACGTACAATACCGGTTGGTAAAACAATATAGATCAATTTCGACTTCGTCTCATTTCTCTATTTGTTTTATCCACCGGCATTAAAAGGATTTGAAATTTATTTTTTTAGAGTATAATAAATTTCAAATCCGTGTAAAATGAAAATTATATGAAACACGCACACAAGCCTTTTATAGCCTGGCTTTTCATCTCGCTTACTGTTCTGTATGCGGCGATGGCTATTTTGATGAGTTAGTTATCTCATTAAACCAGGACTGATCCGCAGATAAATTTCCCCCGCCACTGGTGTTTTACCGTATAGATCTTTTAAGTCGTTGCTCACCACATACAAAGTAGTTTGGGCACCGAGTGACAGATTGGTTTTAGCAAATGTGAACAAAGTCCTCGCATATCCCGCTGTAATTGCATGGACCGGAAAACGGCTGTCATGGCCATATTCAGCTTCGTTGAGGTTTAATTCTTCCGGCGATTTTTGTACCCACTCATACTTTCCATAAACAGTATTCTTTTTTGCCACATACGAAACTTCTGTCAAAGCGGAGTGTTCTTTGTGATGCTCGTCTACGTAGTTGTATCCCCACACTGCCGCGGCATTCAGCAATTTGTCATTTCCCATTCTGCGCGCATAAATTGCCGAAGCTGTTGTACGATGAACATCTTCTTCGGGATGCAATGCTTCCGGGCTTTTGATGAACGCATGAGAGGCCTGCAGCGACCAGCTTGCGGATGGATTGAAGGACAATCTTCCGGACCAGGAATCAAACTTCATTTTATCAAAATCATACCTGTTTTCATCCGGTTCTCTGCCAGTAAAGGAAGAGCCTTCGAGCTTCCAGTTTTTATATCGCACGCCCATCGTTGCTACCCCAAAAGAAATGTGCGTCGCATCCTGCCAGTGATGTCCCAAAGGTGCATCCGGATTGGAAAGCGATGAAGGCCTATGCATGAAAGTTGTGGCACTCAATGCAGGTTCACCCGGATAACCAAAGTATCCGAAGACATCTACGTTTTTGTTGATGCGCTGTGTATAGCCCACCGATAACTCTGCAAACAAATCGTGCGGGTGTTGCCTGTCTACAAGTGGTTTGTCCTTCCATGTTTCCCCTGTTTGAAACAGTAACGGATACCCATAGCCGCCGATCGTCAATGCATCCAGAGAAAACATGGTACTGAAATGGAAAAGACCGTTCTTTCCAACCTTCCTTTGCCCCATCGCCATGAACCAGTTCGGCGCATCAAATTTCGAATCGCCGCGGCTACCGGATTTGAATATGTCCTGCGAATTATATCGAACAAATACATTGCCGTGAAACATGAACATCCATTCTTTTTTGTGGAGCATATAACCGTACATCGGTGCATTGTCTGGTAGCCATGAAGTACCGGACCCATTTCTGTTCATTGGCAGGCTAAGGCTGTAAGCGCTTGACATGGCCATTTCTTTATGGTCATGCATATTCATGTGATGCATTGGCGGAATCGTGTCTTTCGACATGTTGTGCATGCTATGATCTTGCTGTGCAAATGAGATATATGAGAAAGCAAATCATAATGCGATAAATAATAGCCGTTTCATGATAAGTGTTTTAATCAAAGAATTGAATCATAATCCAGCCACAAATTTCACATGATTTAGAAGGAACCGCTTTATACAATTTCGCTTTTGTGTTATATAATTTCCATTGCGAAATTCAAAATTAAAAAATCAAAAGTCAAAAAGGGGTGCGAAACAGCTCAGGACACTTTTTGAATTTTTACTTTTGATTTTTCACTTTTTACTCCACATTTGCAAAAACGAGACTTAATGAAACCAGTCATTTCGATAGAATATTGCCCCAAGTGCGGATGGCTTTTACGGAGTGCTTATATGGCACAAGAATTATTGACAACCTTTAATGACGACTTGAAAGGGGTATTATTAGTCCCTTCTGAAATAAGCGGACGATTTATTATTTCTATCAATGATGAAAAAATATTTGACAGAAAAGAACAAGGACGTTTTCCCGAAATAAAAGAACTCAAGCAGTTGGTGCGGGATGTGGTGAGTCCGGGAAAGAGTTTGGGGCATTCGGATAGCAAATAACTGAATGACTGAATAACTGAGTGTCTGATAATGTGAGTTGCTCCGCATATGAAACACTCAGTTATTCAGTCATTCAGTTATTCAGTACTTGCCCTACGCTGCTTTGTCTCTCGTGCTGCGTATCAATGCTATTCCGGAGAAAAAGAAAACAATTCCTAAAATAGAATAGGTAAATATTTCTTTTACATTATGTGTATTGGAGCCGCCGTTCATAAAGTTCATGGCGGCCATAATTAAACCAATGATTCCCAGAACCGTTAGTATGATGCCGAAGACTCTCTTTTCCATGATTATATTTTAGGAACATGACTGCAAAGGGTGTGCCCTTACAGATAATTAACAATGGGGTCGTTAACAGCAGAAGATTTTTTGTATGCGGAATATCTAGATGCGCAAATTTGTTCATTGATTAAAAAAACCCGCGAGCGGACTCGCGGGTGTGGATTCTATTTGTAAATGGTATGAAAAACGTATTTATAGATTGTTGTCGCGAAGGACTATTTTATTAGTAAAAAACAACTGACCTCAATTTTTACCCTACTCCTTCACCAACTTGAATGTGCCAATAAACCTGCCTTCGTCAATAACCTGTACCAGATATGTCGAAGCTGGCAAAGATGTAATGTTCAGCATTGTGTACTGGTTCATTCCTTTATAGGTTTGCAGCACTCTTCCACTCATATCCAGTATGTGCACAGTGGAGGAGGAGGTAAGACCTTTCACATAAAACTGACCTCTTGAAGGATTAGGAGCAAGATATAAGTTTGCCGTTGCTGCGACATCAAAAGTTACTGTTTTTACTGCGCTATATGTGTAGCTGCCATCTATATTTACCATTTTAAGACGATAGAAATTAATGCCACTTATAGCATTCGCGTCTGTAAACGTGTAAGTCATATGGTCAGCATAGTTACCTGCAGCTGCTTTATTGACTATCTCGGTATATTGTTTACCGTCGGTACTGCGTTCTACTACGAAGCTGCTCATGTTCACCTGGTCAGTTACTACCCAGCTCAACAGTGAAATATTGACGCTGCCAGCCTGCTTATTTGCTTCAAAGCTTAACAGCTTTAACGGTAGCGGAACTACTACGCCCCGACCAGCCATTGATCCAAATACACTGAAACTTTCAATACCATCAAACTCCACATAGTTCACTCCACTTTCTTCACCATATGCAGAAGGAGTAAGCCACGTAGCACCGTTTATACCTGCTAAACCTTGTGCTGCTGTTACAGCATTTACGCTTGTGCCCGGATATTTGAACCATCTGTATTGTAAGGTACCCGCTGTCACTGCCGGATCCAATGCATTTACTGCATCGACACTGTCCTGAGGATTGTAGTACACACGAACCGTCATTCCAGATGGATAGTTGTTGGCGCCATTGTCTTTGATAATGAACATACGGTTGGCAAAAGCCGTGGTTTGTGTTGTATGATTTGTCACCATCTTATTATTCACAACGGGAGCGTTGTTTACGGCCGTTACCGTGAAATCATATCCTGTATTGCCGCGGGGATTTATTGCAACATATTTTTTTGCAGGCAGGGCCGCATTATCCACAAATACATTTGCACCTGACACGTCATTACAACCAAATCGTTCAGCAGTCTCGGTAACACCTTTTCCTACAAGAAATGGTTTCGGTATTTTATTGTTAAACACCACTGCAAACACATCGCTTCCATTGCCATCTTCATCCCAAACAACATTATTAAAAGTGGCTACATTGTCAGTAAGCGAAGTCGCACTTATCAATTCTGTACTGCCGGTAGCGAAATTTCCGTCACCGTCCTTGTCTATCATTAACTGAACATCTGCTGCTGAATAAGCTGCCAGAGAAACAGTCTTATTAAGATCAAGTTTTACCTGGGTGTGGCCAATACCATTATGAGTGCGCTGGATTTTCCACGCACGTGGTAAACGGTTTGCACACGACGAGGCCGTATTTGATAAATTGGTAGTTTGCGTAGTCGTCACGCTTCCTCCATTATCCCCCCACACGAGGTAGCTGTTATCCTGAGCAGGTACGGCATTGTTGCTTATATTGTTAATTGCAATAGTACCCATACCAATAGTAAGCATATTGCCCTTATTAGCTGAATCCTGTGCCCGTCCCTGCTTTTGGATCAAAACTTCTGCACTATCGATACCAATACCGGCAATATTGTTGGGATAACCGTTGTCCACTTTATACAAAGTATCTCCAAGAGTACTATAGTAGTGATGTCCAAGCGTGATGCCATATTTGATGCCCAGGTAGGTTTCCACACGATTCATTGAGTAATTACCAGGTGCGTGATAGCCCCCGTAGGTTACCACTTCTGCCACATCCATGGTGCCAGTACCGTTAATGGCGAAAGTACCACTGTTGGTCGTGTTGAGTGCAGAAACGCCTGTACTGCTACCATTGGCTGAACCATTCAGATAATTGGTCATGGTACTACCACTAACTGCCAGCGTAGTCACGCTGTATTTATCAAGTGCCAATGCCTTGGTGTTAGTGGCCGTTTTGCTGCTGCTAACACCTGTTACAGTATTCGCCGCGGCACCCAATGAAACACCCGTGCCATTCGCAGTTTCACTCCAAAGTGTTACCTTATCCGTTTTTGATGAAGGTTTCAAAACGACATATACACTGTAGCTAGTACCGGAACCATTGAAGGCGTTGGTTGAATAAATATTATCAAGACTCAGATAGTCTCTGCCGCCGGTTATCTTTAAAGTGGGGTTAAAGTTTGAGCCCGTATCATTGGCAAGTACGGAACCGGTGGTGGTCAGGTTATTTAACACACTATTGTTGGCGCTGTTACCCCACTGCGAAGCAGGATTGCCTGATACCAGACCATTGCCCTTGAACCATGTATTAAGGGCCCCGACTTGCGCACCGGGAGCTATATAAGGATAGTCGATGCGGCCATAAAGGAAATCTCCACCCAAACGGCCTTTTACGACCGAGCCGCCGAAGGTAGCAGTACCGGCCAATTGTCCACCAACAAATACAGAACCCAGTTTGCCGGGCGTAATGCTACGGCCAAAATCATCAGCTGCTGATCCGTTCAAAAAAGCCCATTTAGGTGTCATCGTTACTTCGTCAATAGCACCTGTCAGCACATCGAATGTGCCACCGTTACTACTTAATGTAACACCGGCCACAGGCAGGCTGGAGCTATTGGCGTGACCCGAAAAATACAAGGTGCCGGCACCGTCGGCTTTCAGATCATATATTGTTTCAGTCATGTTCCCTTTAAGCTGAACCAATCCCGCCTGTTCATTACCATCCCCATCTACAGCAAAAACAAAAGGGTCATAAGAGACTCCCGTGTAAGAAAAAGGCGTGCCACCCAATGTCATGCCCGAAGTAGAGTTACTGTATCCTCCAATATAGAGCAAACCATTATCTGCCGCCAGCGTGCTGAGACAATCAGATCTATCGCCCGTCCAGCCTTTAATCCAGTTGGCCTGGCCGGTTACCGGGTCCAGTTTGGTTAAAACCATATCGTATGTCTCCGACCCAGTAGAACTAAGGTTCAAAGACTTTCCACCAAAACTGAATGCGCTGTTGGTAGCACCGTAGCCTCCTAAATACAGGCTTCCATCCATCATCTCAAGGCCGTGATACAGCCATTCACTCACCGTAGCAGAAGGTGTACCACCCGCAGTGATCCACTGCATGGCACCCGCCGCATTAAATTTCGCTACAAAAAGATCCTGTGTATAAGGCGCGGAGGTTACTTTATTGGTCGCAATAATAGCTGAGTTATAAGAATTGCCTCCAGCCGGATTAAGCTGCAGGGTAGGGCTCGCAAAATAACCGGCAACATAAACATCACCTGTAACCGGATCAATGCTAAGTGCCTGACCTACATCTATCTGTGTTCCACCAATATAAGCCGTCCATATCACGCGATAGCTGGCGTCCAGTTTCATAACAAAGGCATCGTAATTGCCAAGCGTTGCTCCTTTACCAAGGGAAACACCGTCATACGAAAGGTCGGAGTACCCCCTTCCACAAATATAAATGGAGCCATCCACAGGACTGACCTTCACATCGTTAAAGTTACAAGGATTAGAAGTTGAAACAAGTGAATGTACAGCTTTGATAGCACCGGTTGCGGTATCGGTAAGGGTGACAAGGCCACCATCGTAGGCTGCACCGGCGGAGCTCGAAACCGTAACGCCGCCAACTACCATTGTTCCGGAGAAAGAGCCGGCCGATAACAACTGGCCGGCAGCCATGGTAGAAGAATAAACAATGTTGGCTGTAGTACCACCCCAGTCTCCTTCCGCAATGGGCTTGAGTAGTTCGCCCGCATTGCCGGAAAATTGGGTAATCGAATTATCAATGTAACCAAATGCAGTTTTTGGGAGCAGTTGCGAACTGCCAGCGTTAAGCAAATTGTAGCCCCCAACCGCATACTGCTGCGTAGCCACTACATTACCGTCGGACCGCACTGCCACAGAACCAAAAGCCTCCGTTGTTCCGGAAGTTGTACCAATACAGCTTGCCCCGGAAAGAGCGTTCATACTTCCCAAAGCATCTACTGCCAGCAGTGCACCGTCATAACTACTCAGTGCCTGCACCGTAGCAGACCCTGCCGTAAAGGTGCTATTGTTTTGAAAGGCGAGATACACACGATTGTTTGTCCGGTCCAGCGCCGTGGAATTCGGACCGGCTTTAAAAATTTGGTTGCCAGAATTGCCATATCGCTGAGCACGAAGGACTGTGCCATTCTTGTCAAACACCACTATACATGCGTCATTACCACCGGCTGATGTAATGGAGATACCTGTAGCCGCTGTATATTTACTTGAAAAACTACCCCCCATATAAAGGTTGCCTGCTGCATCTGAAACCAAGCCGCAAGGAGCCACGGAGGCGGCACTATTTGCAAGCTCGTTCTTTACCCAAAGAGTAGAACCAGTGCTGCCATCCATGGAAAAAAGTATGTATCTGCTGGAACTGATATTGGCTGGATAATTGGTGCTTGTGCCGGCACTGGTGTTTAATGTATAATTAACTGTGCCCAGACTATTTGAGGTATATGAAATTGGCCACTGCACACTACCATCGTCGCTTAATTCTAAACCAATAGAAGCTTTCTCCGATACTCCTGATGCACCAAACGCATTGATCCATAGAGGAGTCACCTTTACGCCAATAACATCTTCATCATAGCAGGCAATAAATTGATCATAATCAGTGGCACCTACACTAGTATTCGTTGTCTGTGCCACTGCGCTGGCCGCATTGGTGTACGTACTAATCTTGGTACTGCGGGTTCCGCCTCCAACGACAATACGGGTATGTCCGCCGCCAATGTCTTTTACCTGAAGCGAATAAGCCTGATCGTCGTCTGGCCCGTCTATTTTCCTGCCCCACAACACAGTAACACTGTTGGGAGCTGCTCCTGCCTTGCATTTTAAAAGAAGCACTGAATACACTCCCGCCTGTCCGCCACTCCAGGAAAACCCTTTCCAGGAACCAGATCCTTTAACTATAGTGGTCATATAAAATTGGTCATTAGCTCTCGGATCGGCTGCAATACGACTTACATACGATGGTACGTCGCAGTACCATACCAGGTTCATATTGGCGTCATAGCGGCCGATATAATCGTCTGGTTTCTCAACGGGGCCTACGTCTGGCGCTACGCCATTACCGGCGCCCCTGAAACGAGTGGCCGAACCGGTTGAAAATACCGTCCATGTTTCATTTTGTGCCACACCGCCGCTAACCAAAGGGTTGAGTGTAGGGCTAATGCTTACTGCTGAATTCAATGAGGACCCGGCCCCGTTGTTCTGCGCCCACACATACTGCTGGGCATGAGAGACTGTAACAAATCCCACCAGGAAACAAAAACACAAAAATTTTTTTTTCATAAGAATTAACCTTTAATAACCATTTAATTAGTGGAAAGGGTAGATTCAGGCTCCGGTATTGACTCTAATAATACTCACCTTTTCAAGTGGCTCTAAAAAATATCAATGCGATCTGCTTAGCTTCAAACTTTCCCGGCAAAATTTCCAATGATGGGTATGTTTGCAGCTCTGCATACAGGCCTTTTAATCGTTCGCAAAAATAGACAGGCCGCGAAAGGTCTTATTTATATAAACGGTAGTAGATTTTTGATAAAGGACAAATTTGCCATCGAAAAAAATTAAGGCCCATTTAACAAGGTTGTTTGGGAGAGAAAGAAGACTTTTCAGCAACTCGTTCAATTTGGGGGGAAAAATAAAAAGGTAAGCGCTTGGCGTGTCCCTGTTGATTATTATAATTGCAGAAATGTTTTACCAGCGGCTTATCTTTTTGTGAGTTATCCGATTGTGGAACACTACCTTTAAATTGTTAAATCCCTTAACGATAGATACAATTATGATCAATTTAAGCAACGAAAGCGTTTTTATAAAAATCAATCCGAAAGGTGCGGAGCTTCAAAGTATTCAATATAACGAGCTGGAATACATGTGGAGCGGCGACGCTGCTTTTTGGGGTAAACATAGTCCGGTGCTATTTCCTATTGTAGGTACTTTAAAAAATGACACCTATTGCTACAAGGGGAAAGAATATCATTTACCGCGCCATGGTTTTGCAAGAGATAAAGAGTTTGACGTAAATGTAGAGAGCAATTCAAAGGCGACGTTTACTTTGGTAAGCACTGAAGATTCTTTAAAGGTGTATCCGTTTGCATTTGAATTGACACTCGTATATGAACTCATTGGCAATAAAGTTAGCTGCACTTATATTGTAAAAAATAACGGCAAGGAACAAATGCTTTTTTCCATTGGCGGCCATCCGGCATTTGCTGTACCGCTTGACAAGGAACTTGCTTACGCAGATTACTATCTTAAGTTCAATAAAGAAACTGAACTACTGAAACATAAGCTGGACAATGGTTTGATAGCAAAGGAGACGGAAACAATCGCGCTTACAGATCACAAACTTCCTTTAAGCAATTCTCTATTTTATGGAGATGCGATTGTATTAAAACATTTGCAGAGCAATGCTATTTCATTGGCTTCGCAAAAAAGCGAGCATGGCTTGCATTTTCTTTTTGAAGGCTTTCCATTCTTTGGCATCTGGGCCGCGAAAGATGCACCTTTCGTGTGTATAGAGCCGTGGTGCGGCATTGCAGACAGTGTGGATCACAACCAGGAATTAGCTGAGAAAGAAGGTATTGAAAAATTGGAAGCTGGTGCAAGCTGGCAGAGTAGCTGGCAGGTGGAACTGTTTTAATGAACGCCTAACGCTAAATGCCTAACGCTTAACGCCTGGCGCTCCGCATTCAGCGTTAGGCGTTAAGCATTGAGCTTAAAATAATCCCCCGTTTAATGAAACCCTTAAGCATTTTTACATTTTGCCTTTTAATGGCATTGAATGGATTTTCTCAAGATAAAAAAGTAGCGCAGGATTCGCTTGGAATAGACACTATGAAAGTGCAGGATGCTGAATTTCCAGGCGGTGCACCAGGCTGGGCAAGATTTATAAGCAAGAATCTGAACTACCCAAAATCTGCAATCAAGAATCATGTTCAGGGAGTTGTGGTAGTGAAATTCATTGTTGATGTAAATGGAAATATTTCTGATGTAATGGCGATCGAAGGCCCCGATGAATTACGGGCAGAAGCTGTTAGGGTGGTGAAAAAATCGCCAAAGTGGACTCCGGCACAAAAGAATGGGAAGGCAGCCAAAAGCTATAAAAGACAACCGATCACCTTTAGGTTGGGATAAGTAAATTTACTGCAAGGACAATCGATTACACAGGAACCGCCGTTGATAAATCGACCGCGGAAGCGACATTAAAAATGCATACTCTAGCAGTTGAATAGTCGAGCAGGCCTTTACATCAACCTGCTCAGTTATTCATTATTGAGTAATTCAATTATTTTATTTGTTCATTACCTGCTTAGCCTCGATGCTCAAAGTGGCATGTGGCACGGCGCGCAAACGAGCTTTATCAATCAGCTTTCCGGTTACACGACAAATACCATATGTTTTATTTTCGATGCGCATTATTGCTTTTTCGAGGTGGTCAATAAAAGTGATCTGGCGACTTGCCATCTGGGAAAGCTGTTCTCTTTCCATGCTTACACCACCGTCTTCCATGGTCATGTAACGATTTTCACTTTCATCACCGCCCATTTCGTCTTTGCGGGTAATTAAGCCCTGTAGGTACGTCAGCTCTTTTTTGGCTGCGTCCAGTTTCTTGTTGATGAGTTCTCTGAACTCGCCCAATTCTGCGTCACTGTATCTCATAGTTGGAACGGTTTGTTGCTGTGCAGGGTTATCCAGCACACTTTTAGTAAAATCTGGTTCGTATTTCTTTACCGACTTGGTTTTAATATCCGGCATTACCACTTTGGTTGGTCTTTGCTCAACAACCGGCGCTTTTTTAAATGGCGGTGGTGGTACGGTGGATTTAGGTTCTGGTTTTGGCGTTTCAACAGGAACTGGTGACTTCTTAAGTGTTTTTATCCCTGCCTGAGCAGGTTTTACAGTTGGTTTTGATGCCGGTGCATTGGCCGGTTCGCCTTTTGCTGCGGCCGCTGGTTTTGCAGGGGCAACATGTTTGGCAGAAACATCATTTTTAACTGGTGGTTTTGTTGTTTTTTCAACGGGTTTAACCGTTTTCTTAGGTTCCGGAGTTTTGGCTACTGGTTTGGCAACCGCTTTCTTTGCTACTGGCTTCGGAGCAGGGGTCGCTTTTTTGGCAACAGGCTTAGCTGCTGCTTTTTTTGCAGGTGCTGCTTTTGGCGCAGGTTTCACAACTTTCTTAGGGGCTGCTTTTTTAGCAGCTGGCTGCGGTTTTTTCTTCGCAGGTACCGCTTTAGGAGCAGGTTTTACTGCTTTTTTTGCGGGTGCAGCCTTTTTCTTTGTTGCCATAACTGTTTTCCTTTTTCCGGTTAATCAAATAATTGGGCCCCGCACTGCGGGGGTCTGGAAAAGGCCATTATAAAAATGGCTTAGTTTATCAATTAATGGATTTTGTTACCTGGATTTTTAATGAAATATCGTTCACTTCAATTTCAGTGCCATCATTCAGTCCGTCAACAAGTTCTAACTTGTCGGCAAGGATTTCAGTGCGAATATATTCATCAAATTGGCTGACTGATTGTTTTACGATTTCACTATCAGCAAGCCTTACCATAATACGGTCCGTGAGTTCGTAGCCATTATCCTTCCGTATCTTTTGTATTCTGTTGACAAGCTCCCTTGCATTTCCTTCGCTTTCCAGTTCTGGGGTGAGTGTAACATCCAGGGCTACTGTTAATATACCTTTGTTGGCTACCATCCAGCCGGGAATGTCCTCGCTGGTGATTTCCACCTCATTAGTTTGTAATATTAATGGTTCGTTATCAATTAACAAAGAATAAGTACCTTCTTTTTCTAATAAAGCGATGTCTTCTTGTGTAAATTGACTAATCGCAACTCCTACCGCTTTCATTTTGCCCCCCAACTTTTTGCCGAGCGCCTGGAAATTCGGCTTGATCTTCTTCTTAATAAAGCCTTCTGTGTCGGTTAAATACTGTATTTCCTTCACATTTACTTCTGTTTTGATCAAATCTTCCACTTTTTGAAGTTGTTCTTTCATGGAACCGTTGAAAACCGGGATCAATACTTTCTGCAGTGGCTGACGAACCTTTATGTTGACCTTTTTCCTCAACGACAGAATCAAAGAAGAAGCATCCTGTGCCAATTGCATTCTTTCTTCCAGCGCCACGTCGATAAATTCTTCTTTCACTTTCGGATACAACACATGGTGAACAGAAGCCGCATCTGATTTTCCAGTTACAGCATTCAGGTTGCTAAACAACCAGTCAGAGAAGAACGGAGAAACCGGGGCCATTAAGCGGGCAATGGTTTCAAGACACTCATATAAGGTTTGGTATGCGCTTATTTTGTCGTGCTCATATTCTCCTTTCCAGAAACGGCGGCGACAAAGACGCACGTACCAGTTGCTAAGTTGTTCATCCACAAAGTCTTCTATCAAACGCCCAGCTAAAGTAGGCTCATACTGGTTGAAGTTTTCAGTTACGTTCTTCACCAAAGATTGAAGGGATGATAATATCCATTTATCAATTTCAGGTCTTTGATCTAAGGGTATGTAGCCTTCTTTGAATGCAAAACCATCAACGTTAGCATACAACGCAAAGAACTGATAGGTATTATAAAGTGTACCAAAGAATTTGCGCTGAACTTCTTTGATACCTTCTATATCAAATTTCAAACTATCCCATGGAGATGCGTTGGTGATCAGGTACCAGCGGGTGGCATCTGCGCCAAAGGTGCCGATGGTTTCAAATGGATTCACCACGTTGCCGAGGCGCTTACTCATTTTGTTACCGTTCTTATCCAGCACCAATCCGTTGGAAACTACTGTTTTATACGCAACATTGTCAAACAGCATTACACCCAGTGCATGCAAAGTATAGAACCAGCCACGTGTTTGGTCAACACCTTCTGCGATGAAATCTGCAGGGAAAGCGGTTCCTTTATCAATTGCGTCTTTGTTTTCGAATGGGTAGTGCCACTGCGCATAAGGCATTGCACCACTATCGAACCAAACATCGATCAAGTCTGGCTCACGGTGCATTGGTTTGCCATCTTTGCTTACCAAGACAACTTCGTCTACGTATGGTTTATGCAAATCAAGGATGCCATCATGCAAATAGTGCTTATTTACATCGCCTCCCAGTACTTCGTTTGCTTTTCTTATTTCTGTGTTCAGTTCTTCTATTGAACCGATGCATTTTTCTTCGCTGCCGTCTGCTGTTCTCCAAACCGGAAGCGGCGTACCCCAGTAACGGCTACGGCTAAGGTTCCAGTCCACCATGTTTTCCAACCAGTTACCAAAACGGCCCTCGCCGGTTGCTTTTGGTTTCCAGTTGATGGTTTTATTCAGTTCCACCATTCTGTCTTTTACAGCGGTAGTTTTTATGAACCATGCATCCAGCGGATAATACAAAACCGGTTTATCAGTTCTCCAGCAGTGCGGATAGCTGTGTTCGTATTTTTCTACCTTAAAGGCACGGTTTTCTTTTTTCAGTTTTACGCTGATGTCTACGTTTACGTCAACGTAATTCTGTTCGTCTTTGTAATTCTTCACGTAGCGGTGGCTGAATTCGCCCAGGCCGTCCACGAATTTTCCTTCGCGGTCAACAAGGGTCAAAATGCCAATGCCATATTTTTTGCCCACTTTATAGTCATCCGCACCAAAAGCAGGGGCCGTGTGAACGATACCGGTACCATCTTCTGTAGTTACAAAGCTGTCTACCAACACGCGGAACGGATCGCCGCCGGATTTTTCTGCCGTATTTGCTTCGTAAGGCAGCAATTGCTCGTAGCGCAAACCCTCAAGCTGTTTTCCTTTGAACTCGGTTAGGATTTGCCAAGGCAACAATTTTGTTTCGGCAGAATAACCTGCGAAATCGCCATTTTCACCTTCTGGTTTGAAATATTTGCCGATGAGGTTTTTCGCCAGCACAACATTTACTGGAAGATGAGTGTACGGGTTAAATGTTTTAACCAGCACATAATCAATATTTCCGCCAACCGTCAAGCCGAGGTTGGAAGGAAGTGTCCACGGAGTGGTCGTCCACGCGAGGAAGAAAACCTCGTCGTTTCCGGCTGCGTCAAACAAAAATTGAGATTCTCCATTTTTCACCGTCTTAAACATTGCTACTGCACTTGTGTCCTTCACATCTTTATAAGTGCCGGGCTGGTTCAACTCATGCGAGCTTAAACCGGTACCGGCCGCCGGAGAATATGGCTGGATAGATACACTTTTGTACAGAAGACCTTTTTCGTACAGGCGCTTCAAACACCACCAAAGTGTTTCAATGTATTCATTTTCAAAGGTTACGTAAGGATTTTTCAGGTCAACCCAGTAACCCATTTTTGTGGTAAGTTCATCCCATTTGTCTTTGTAACGCAAAACTGCTTCGCGGCATTTCTGGTTATACTCAACAATGGATATTTTTTTGCCGATATCTTCTTTTGTGATGCCTAGCTCTTTTTCAACGCCTAACTCAACCGGCAAGCCATGTGTATCCCAGCCGCCCTTGCGTTTTACCTGGAAGCCCTGCATGGTTTTATAGCGACAAACAAGATCCTTTAATGTTCTTGAAATAACGTGGTGAATTCCCGGCATACCATTCGCACTTGGGGGACCTTCGTAAAACACGAACGGTTCTGCACCCTCTCTTAATGACACACTTTTTTCAAACGCCTGATTTTCAGCCCATTTTGCCAATATTTCCTGCTCTATTGTTGGTAGATTCAGTTGGTTAAACTCACGATATTTTGTTATAGACATAGTCAAATCTCCAATATATATAAAAATAGTTTGCAAAGGTATTGAAAAGATTGACTGAATGGCTTAAACTGAAGGGTTCGAATTATTGAATAATCGGGGAGGCGTAGCATTTTTTTAACCACAGAGGAAAGGAGTTCTTTTTCACGGAGTGAGGGAGTGCCTTGGGGATAAACAATAATTCACCTCAAGAAAAGAGAAAGAGGAATTGTTGCTTTGATCTCTCTCAAATCCTATTCTTGTTGAGCTGAGCAAGTTTCTTGTTTTTCGTGTGGTTCTAGAAATTAAAAAACGCCTTCGGTTAGAAGACGTTTTTTAAACATAAAAGAAAAACTATTCAATGAAAAGCCATGTTAGGGCTTGTCTGATATGTCTGGCGCGATTGTATAACTGTTGTTCCCATTCCATTCGTCATAATTGCGTTTAAGTCCCCAAAGAGTAGACAATAGTATAACCGACAGAGGAAGACCAAGGATAAGTCCTACAAAGAGAAATAATACAAACGCGGCAATTATTAAATAAATTCTAATGCCTACTTTTTTATACTCATCCTCATAAAGATTATAAGAGACACATAATTTGAAGCCAATTATACTCGCCCATAGTAATATTGACCAGGAAACAATTCCCAAAAAAGAAAGAATGGTCAGCAAATCCCCTTTATAAAACCAAATATTTAGAACGCATGCTAAAAGCCCTATTGATGACAAAACAATTGCTACAATTGAAAATGCTTTAACCGTGTTTTTTTTAAACATAACTGTGTTTTAATTTTTGAAAATGTTTTTTGAAAAAGAATAGTTTGTCGGCTAGCCTAAAACTCTTTTACCACGACTTATATTCTTTTAGCCAATTCAAACTATCAGGAAAGGGTAAGTTGGTATACTTGAATGCTAAGTCAGTAAGGAGCAACCTGGTTCTTTCAGGATTGTCTTTCAAATAAACTATAGGAATCGTATTTCCTATTAAGTGTGGTATAATGCGTGAGCTTAGATTAAGTTCCGAAGTTTGCGCATCTATTCTCTCATTGCCCACCATATACCAGTAGTATAACTTTACCCTAAGTTTATAGTCAAGATTGCCGCTTTCTATATGAGCAACAGTAATTACCGTTTTGTCTCTTTGCTTGAAACTTTTAGACATACTGCGGTCACAATGAATAGCATATATTATAAGACCCAGTATAACTAACCCTACCAGACATCCTATTGCATTTTGCCCTGTCTCCTTTTTCATTGATTATTTTTCCTGATTTAAATTATATGCTTTAGCGGGCAATGCGCCTATTCCTATAAATAAATAACCACCAGTAAAATTGCCGAACGCAAAGCCGTCTACCACGATTTATACTCATTTGTCCAACGCATACTGTCAGGAAAAGGTATGTTTGTCATGTCAAAATTTTTTTCTGAAATTAACAGCCTTTTTTCTTCAGGATTATCTTTTAAGTAAACCATCGGAACTGTTTTTCCTACCAATCGCCGTATAATAGAAAACTTCAAATAGAATTCTGTGACTTCATCATCTTTTCTTTCATTCCCCAGCATATACCATATTTTGAATTTCAGGCTTCCTTTATTACCGCTATCACCACTTTCAATATGGGCAACAGTAATTATAGTTTTATCTCTTTGCTTAAAGCTTTGATAATTATTATATGCATAGTAAATGAAATACCCCAATAAGGCTAATACCGCGAGTCCCCCTAGCCCTTCGCTTATTTCTTTTATTTTTTCCTTGTTCACTGACTTTTATTTTTGAGATAAATTAAATGCCTTAACCGGCAATGCTCCTATACCTATAAATAAATAGCCACCGGTAAAATTGCCGAATGCCTCAGCACCAAATTTTGAAACAGGACGCATTACAGCTTGAGAAAGGCTACTCCCTAAGCCGCCACCCATTCTGCTACCTAGAAAATTTCCAATCGTTCCTGTGGAACTTTCTAAGGCTATTTGCGAAAACACCTTACCAGTAAAAATTGTATTGCTAGCGCCTTTTTCGCCAGAATATTCAAATGCAGACGCACCAAAAGCTTGTGCACCTGCTGCTAAAAGTTGCGCTTTCCATGTGCCCCCGCCGGGTATTAGCCAGCTAAGCCCAATAGACGTAAGGTTCACTGCGCTATTTGTTGACCCCATTGACCGTTGTATGGAATAGTCTGCTGCGGCTGCTGCATAGGCCGAAGGATCAGTAAATCTGCTTTTAAAAAATTGCCATCCTAGGCTTAAACCTCTGCCTGCATACGGCGCAGCTGCCCTTAACCCTTGCCAGCCAAGCGAACCAATGCCGCTGACCACACCACTGCCAATGGCTACGGGAACAGTTACGATTGCAGTTCCTACCAGTTCGAAAACTCTACCTTCTTTGTCCATCTGGTCAAAAAAACGCTGTTGTCTCAGCTCGGCACCTGTAAGCTTTGAATAACGCCCCGTGTTATAGTTTTCCTTTACTTCTCTTGCATGGTCCATCTCTGTTTTTGATGGCCATGAAAAAGGGCTGAATCCCGTTGGTTTGGGACGTGGCCTAACATACACCTCTACCAACATATAGTGAGGGCCGCGTTGCTGAGTATCTTCCGGTGTATCGCCGTACTTGTAGCTAAAGCCATATTTGTCAGGCTCCGTCCATTGCCCTTTTACTATTTTTTCTTCTTTGGAACTTGCAATGTTTGTGGGCGTTTTGCCCTTCGCGCCCTTGCTTTCAGGCTCGCCTGGCTCGTTACTATCCACTCGTTTCTGTTGGTGTAAAAAGCCTTGCAAAAAAGCGTGCGATTGTATGCGGGCCTTTAGTATGGCAGTCATGCGGCGCCGCTGTAGGATCATTTCATATTCGTTCGTCGTCATAATAAAGGGGTTTACATGTTAGGGGCAGTATAATGAACAATGCCATCTACCTTTATTTCCTGGCAAATGATCTGGAGAGTGCTAGAGTAGGTGCCGGCATGAGCGCCGCCTCTATATTCGTTTTGCAAAAAAGCGCACTGCCCCTTTGTAAACTCAATGGTTTCATATATTCCCTCTTCCACACTTTTGCGTATGACGATGGAGCCATCACAAAACATGTCTTCACTGGCACCCCAGGAACGAACATATTCATCTGCGGGATTAAGTAGTACAATTGATATATCACCACTCATAACAGGAGCGGGGCGGGGGCCCAAAGCACCGGGGTTTTGAATAAAGCCAAATGTGAAGTGCTGCAAAGGATAAGACCAACTGCCTACATGCAGCGTTGCTGTAAATGTATTCATAAGATAAAATTGACTAAATGAAAAACGTAGGCGATGGAGAAGCGGTACACTCGCTTCAAACAATAAGAAATGAAAAAATTATTGGCTGATACCATGCGCTTTCGTTTCGATAATAAGCGATGGTCATTGTTACAGGGAAGAAATATTGAGAAACGAAAATAGCAGTTTTACAAATGCTTCAAAAAAAATATTTGCCGGGTACCTTTAGCGTGTTATCAAATATTTATAATTGAAAAAAGGGCCACATCATTTGTTTTTGATGCAGCCCTCACCTCTTGATTATTTAATTCAACCGTAAAACGCCCAACGAGTAGGCACTCGTGGGCGTTTTATGAAAGTTATTATTGATTGGGAGGGCATGTAAACGCAGGACACCTACCAAGTAATAGTTTTTTAATGCATCACATTTATCTTTTGTGTTTCGATTGTCCCATTGTTATCTATTCTCAACAGATAGACACCAGCCGACAGACCCGACACACTGAAATTAGCAACACCATTGTTGATGTTTCCCTTCATTACTACTCCGCCCATTGTATTTAATAACTGGTAGTTTGCATGACCTGCTGTTGCGGTCATTGAAATAGTTACGTGGTCAGAAGCAGGGTTAGGGAAAACGTGTATGGCATCATTCGCACAGGTAACCAGTACCGGCATAATGGTCGTGTAGTTGACTGCGCTGTTTTCTACCACCTTGATGCGATAGTACCACTGTCCTTCATGCGGCGGCATGTCGGTGTATGTTTTGCTGGCTGATGATATAGTAGATACCGTTTCAAAATCACGACCATTGTTGCTGCGTTGCACCTCAAATTGTTTTGCCATGGTTTGAGTTTCTGACACGTAGTTCCAGGAAAGGTTTACGTTACATGCATTGGCAGCCGCCCGGTTGTCAGTAAAGCGTAACGGCAATGCTACCGCGCCGCGGCCTGCTGCTGCTCCAAATACGCTAAAACTGGTGATGCCACTGAACTCAACATATTTTACACCGCCTTCTTCTCCATATACAGATGGAGCGAGCCAGGATGCTCCTGTTATGTTTGCATCTGTCTGAGCGTTTAGCACAGCGTTTATGTCTGTGCCCGGATACTTGAACCATAAATACCTGATGGGGCCGGAGACTTTAGAATCCAGGGCATTTACGGCATCGATGCTATCCTGCGGATCGTAGTAGACTCTTACCGTCATGCCAGTCGGGTAGTTGTTGACACCTGCATCGTGGATAACGTACATGCGGTTAGCAAATGCTGTGGTGCGTGTAGCGTTGTCCGTTTTCACTTGGTTGTTCACTGCAGGGCTGTTGTTCATAGCTGTTACCGCGAAATTATAACCAGTATTACCGTTAGGATTAACCGCTGCGTATTTTGCTGTAGGAGTTGTTACATTATCTACTAACACATTGCTTCCCGCTACATCTTTACAGGTAAATAATGGTGCGGTCGTCGTACTGCCTTTCGCGACAAGTGCCGGATCAGGTATCTTGTTATTGAACACTACTGCAAACACATCGGCACCACTGCCATCAGCGTCCCAGTTTATGTTGTTGAAGGTAGCCACGTTGCCAATAAGGGATGCAGCAGGAACGAGTTTGATCGTTCCGGTTGCAAAGTTGCCATCGCCGTCTTTGTCAATCATTAGCTGAATGTCCCGCGCAGCATAAGCACTTAGATCAATTGTGTTGTTCAAATCCATTTGCACCTGCGTGCTACCGATACCACCACGGGTGCGTTGTATTCTCCAGCTGCGAGGTAAACGCAGTGCGCATGATGATACCGTTGAGGCCATATTGGTTGTTTGACTGGTAGTTACGCTGCCTCTATCATCGCCCCAAACAAGGTAGCTGTTGTCTTGCGTGGCAATGGCAGTATTGCTTACATTGTCTGAAGCAATGGTGCCAATGCCAATAGTGAGCATATCACCTTTTGATTGGGTATTTTGACTACGCCCTTGCTTTTGCGCCAGCAACTCGGCGCTGTCAATACCAATCCCTGCTATGTTGTTTGCGAAACCATTGTTCACTTTGTAAAGTGTATCGCCGGTCGTGCTGAAATAGTCATGGCCCAGTGTAATACCATACTTAATGCCAAGGTAAGTTTCTATTTTATTTATTGACGGATTGCCGATGGCATGTACGCCAGCATAAGTAGCCACTTCTGCCACATCTACAATACCTGAACCATTTACCTGGAACGTACCGGCATTGCTTGTGTTGAGCGCCGTTATGCCGGTGGCATTTCCATTCGCCGTTCCGTTAAGGTAGTTGCTCATCGTGCTGCCGTTTACAGATAAAGTGCTGAGATTATACTGGCTGTTGCTCAGTGGTGTAGTATTGGTAGCGGTCACAGGACCTCCTGCACCTGCAATGGTGTTGCCGGCTGCGCCGAGTATAATACCGGTGTTGGAAGTGGTTTCTTTCCAAATAGCAAGGTTATCGGTAGCGGAGTGGGGCCTCACAACAGCGTAAACATTGTAATAATTACCACCGGTGCTGGTTAACGCAGATGCATAAACGCCTCCCTGGCCTAAATAGCCCGCACCGCCGGTAATAGCAAGTGTTGGGTTAAAGTTCAGACCCGCTGCTGCTACCGGTACAGAACCAGTAGAAACCAGATTGGTAAGCGAAGAATTGACGGTAAGGTTGCTCCACTGTGCAGCGGGGTTACCATTAAGTTTGCTGCCCGCGCTATACCACGCACTGAGGTTACTGATCTGTGCGCCGGGCCCAACATAAGGGTAAGTAATCCGGCTGTAGCAAAAATCTGAGCCAATACGGCCGTTGATCACTTGCGAACCAAAGGTAGCAGGGCCTGCCAGCGTGCCGCCGGTAAAGAGCATTCCTAGTTTGCCCGGCGTTACGCTATTAAATTGCTCAGCGTTTACAGATCCGCTAAGAAAACCCCATTTCACATTCATATTATTATTCAAATCCACGGCTCCAACCAAGCAATCATTGGTGCCGACTGTACTAAACCTTAGCCCATTTCCCAAATTGAGATCGCTACTATTTGAAAAACCGGCAAAGAAAAGATTGCCCGTGGGGTCTATTTTAATGTCATTGATGCCGTCGGCACCACTACCCTTTAGTTGGGCTATACCCGGCAAATCATTGCCACTAGCATCTACTCCAAAAATAAAACTGTCATACTGACCACTTGACGAAAACGGTATTCCTCCAACGTTCATCCCTGACGTGGATACTGAATATCCGGTCGCATATACCATACCGCTATATGCGTCGATCGAGTTCAGTTGATCGGCTGAATTTCCCATCCAGCCTTTGAGCCAGTTAGCATTGCCGGTGGCAGGATCCAGTTGCATCAGAAACATGTCAGTGGACCCGCCATTAAATGCAAGTGATTGTCCACCAAAACTGAAGGTTCCCGGCGCTGAATATCCGCCAACATACAGTTTATTATTTACTAACCTTAACGCTTTATACACACCGTCGTTCGTGTTTATATTGGGCGTGCCTCCAGTGCTGATCCATTTGAACATTCCATCTGCACCAAATTTAGCCACGAAAACATCACTGCTTACAGGACTGGTCACGTAGTTATTGGTGGCCAGCGCAGCACTTCCCCAGGCAGTACCGCCTGCAGCATTCAATTTCAATGTAGGGCTAAAAAAATATCCGCAGACGTACACGTCGCCAGTAATGGGGTCTATTTCCAATGCATATGCATTATCCGAACTGCTTCCAGCAATATTTGCCGTCCATATTGGATTTAGATTGTTGTCAAGCTTCATTACAAAAACATCATTTCCTCCCAAATTGGTCTTGCCAAGCGCGGTTCCGCCGTTTGGCGTAATGTCAGATTGTGCCATTCCACACGCATAAATCGACCCGTCTTTTGGGCTAACCCGTACACCTGTGACAACAACAGAGGTCCCTAGCAGCGCACGTGTCTTCGCAATCGTACCCGTAGCAGTGTCGGTAAGTGTTATAAGGCCCGCCTGTGTTGAGTTTGAAAGTGAAACACCACCTACTACCATGGAGCCCGTAAAATACCCTACCGAAACCAGTTGTTGATCCTTTAAAGCTGTGTTCAATATCGTGTTACCTGTAGAGCCTCCCCAGCCACCTTCAGCAACGGGATTGAGCAAGCTGCCAGAGGATCCATCAAATTTGGTAATGGCAACATCCTGATAGCCATAGGCCGTTTTCTGCAACAAAGGAGTAGCAGATGCATTGAGCCTGTTTTCGCCACTGATTGTGTACTGTTGGACAGACACTACATTATGGTCCGGGCGAACAACTACGACATCAAAAGCACTGGTCGCATTGACGCTGCTGATACCAGTAACTGCCGACAGACCATTTAGACTGGTGGCATCCACCGCCAGCAAATAGCCGCTATAACCGCCAGCTTCCTGTGTTTGTATGGTTGCTGTGCCTGCCGTAAAACCACTGGCCGTATACCCTGTCATGTAAAGACGGTTGTTGGTGCGATCCAGGTTTACCAGGTTTGAAACTGCAGAGGAAGCAACGGCCTGCGGAGTGGTGTTCCCATAATTTTGGGCACGAACTGCATATCCATTATTGTCAAACACCACAACGGCCAAATCGTTGCCACCCGCTGCCGTAACGGAAACACCGGAACCTGCATCGTATGTACCGGACCCGGAAAGAAGTCCATAAACATAGCTGCTTCCTGCACCATCAGTCGCTATGCCATAGGGAGCGAAAGCCACATTGGCTGCAAGCTCGTTTTTTACCCAAACCGGAGCACCATTGCTGCCATTTAAAGAAAAAAATATGTAGCGGTAGTTTCCGTTTATATTGGCAGCGTAATTGGATGTTGTAACCGTACCTGAACCCGGGCCGCTACAATTATTCAATGCATAGTTAACCGTACCTAAACTATTTGAGCTCGTATAAGCTGGCAACCATCTAATGTCACCATTGTCGGCAATATCAATGGGAGTGAAGGTTGCTTCATTGGCCGAAGCTGCGCCAAAAGTATTCGCCCAAAGCGGCGCAATGGTACCGGCATTATTGTCATCATCATAACAGGCCACAAACTCATCATAATTTACACCTCCACCACCATTTACCGGAACAACCTGGGCTGCTCCATTGGTTCCGTCTGTATAAAGCGTAAGCGAGGTGCTTCTACTGTGCCCTTGTACTACGATGCGTGTATGGCCGCCTCCAATGTCCTTTACTATAAGATTATCAGCTAAATCATCTGAACTCCCATCTATCTTGAGCAATTTCAATACTGTATAAGAACTCGTGGCTGTTGCCTTACATTTCGCAACAAGAGTTATGTACCCTGCTTTATCAGAGGTCCAGGGAACTCCCAAAAAATTAGAGCTGGTGTTATCGGTTGAAACCCTAAAGGTCATGGTCGCGTAAAACTGGTCATTTGCATAAGGGTCTGCAGCGATTTTTGATATATCGTAAGCGTTCGCTAACCATACCAGGTTCATATTAGCATCATAGCGCCCCAAACTAGCTTGCTGGTTTTCTTTCATACCGATATCCGGCGGCGTACCATTGCCGGCGCCTTTGTAACGAACGCCTGGGGCGGTGGAAAAAACCACCCACGTTGCATTTTGGGCCACCCCGTTGGCAGTAGTGGCATTAAGGGTTGGACTAATAAAAACGGCGCCGCTTACCGAAGCGGCAGCCCCGCCATTCTTCGTCCAGTCGTACTGCTGAGCATCGACTCGTGTACCGACCAGCGCTGCGATGCATAGTCCCAAAGCCATTGCAAACCGCTGAGGCAGTTTGCCAGAAAAGTTTCTTGTAAAAAATTTTTTCATGAAGAAGGTATTAGTTAAAAAAAGAGGATAGGTATCCGGGCAGATTTAGATTACGTATTTATCTAAAATGCGCATATACAATGACGTTAGTTATGGGGCCGCAAAAGAAGGACGAAGAAAAATGCTGGTGCTACGGGAAACCATTTTGTTTTTAGACACCAGAAATTTTTTGCTTGTTCATTGCAATTATCAATTATTGACTCATTTAATTATTCGGTGGGGGAAGACGTTATGTGAGGTACTCTTAGTGAAGCTTAGTGTGCTTAGTGTCTTAGTGGTGAATTAGAAGGCCCCACCCCTTACCCGTCCGGGGACGGGAAAAAAAAGACGCCCTTTCGGGCGTCTCTACTTGATCATGATATATTAAAACTAAAACCAACTTTTATTCCAGGTTACATCAGACCCCGGAACATTACGTCTTGATCGCCTAGCAACATCAATTGCATGTTTGATCATGGCGTAAAATATCATTAGAATGAATATGAATGTCAATGGTGGAATACCCATCATAGAAACCCATTTACCACCAAAGTATCTGCGCATCGGGCGTTTCAGTCTCTCTGCTATCAGGTACATGCTTGGTACCATTACCAGCGTCATGAAGAAGGCAAATGCCAGGCCAAAGATGATGGTCCATGACAATGGTTTCCAGAACGAAACGTTGTCTCCACCAAAGAAAATGCGTGGGTTCAGGTCCGAGAACAGCGTTACGAAGTTGATATTGAACCCAACCGCCAGCGGTATCAGTGCCAGGATCGCGGCCATCGCAGTAAGCATTACCGGAATGATACGCGTTTTACCAGCCTGTACAACAGCTTCTCTTGTTTTCAAACCACGCGATCTTAATTCGTCGGCAAATTCGATCACAAGGATACCATTCTTCACTACGATACCCGCAAGCCCCACGATACCGATACCCGTCATTACAACTGATACCTGCATTCTTGTAAACGCAAAGCCAAGCATTACCCCGATCACGCTGAATACGATTTCCGTAAGGATGATCACCGGTTTGCTGATGGAATTGAACTGGAGCACCAATACCAACAAGATCAACATCAACGCATACATCAATGCCCTAGCAAGGAAGGCGCCTGTTTCTGCCTGCTGCTCTCCCTCACCGGTTTGCTTAATGGTTACGCCATCAGCTTTACCTTTGAATTTGTCGATGTATTTGGTAATATCCTGGTTCACAGCAGTTGGGGTGAAGCCTTGTGACGTAAGAACGTTTGAGCGAAGCACGATCATGCGTTTCTGGTTTTTACGTTTTACGCTACCCAACGTACTTGTATAATCGATTTTCACCAGGGAACTGATCGGCACACTTTTCACTCGTCCAGATGACATATCGCGGAACACAACGTTCATGTTCAACAGCTCAATAAGGTTCTTTCTTTGTACCGAATTGTTTCTAAGCTGGATCTTGTATTCCTCTTTTCCTTCTTTAATCTTTGAAACCTCCTTACCAAACAATGCTGTTCTTAATTGTCCGCCCACCTGTGCAGAAGACACGCCTTCAATCAGTGCTCTTTCACGGTCAACAGTAAGCGAAATTTCGGGATTGTTCAGGTCGATGTCCATTTTCAACTCTTCCACACCCGGCACCTGTAGGGAGTCCAGGTAGTTTTTCAAACCAACGGCCGTTTTAATGAGGTTGTCAAAATCCTCACTTGCTACTTCTATGTTCACAGGAGGATCTGTAGGAGGACCGCCTTGTTCCTGGTCAACAGATATTTCCGCACCGGGAATACCTTTCATTGCATGGCGAATGCTGTCAAGAAATGGTCTTGAAGAAACACCATGACGTTTTTCAAATTCTACAAATGACACCTGGATTCTTCCCAATTCACTTCTTGTGCTTCTGTCGCCACTGTTAGGATCGCTGGCGCCGACAGCCACGTTGGAAATAACACTTTCCACCATTGGGTTCTTTTTACCATTTTCCATGCCCAGCACTCTGTACACTTTAGTCTCCAATGTGCGGGTAACTGAGTCAGTATAGTCTACCGATGTTCCCACCGGTAATTTCAGGTAAACGAATATCTGGTTAGGATCGCTTTGCGGGAAGAATACAACGGGTACATTTCTCGCACCAAAGAATACAAATGAGAAGATGAGCAAAAACACTGTACTAAGTAGCAACCATACCGGTCTCCAACCTTTCAGGGCCCATCTCAGCAGTGTTTCATAATGGCTCATGATCCAAGGCAATGCTCTGTTCTGGAAGGAATGTAGGATGCTATCCAGGAAGAATTTATTCAGCAATACGAGTATGGTAATGAACAATAACAGGTTGCCCCAGAAAGTGTACATATTGATTACCACTTCGTCAGTTGCAGACTTAGCTGCGCTTGGTGCTGACATACCTACAACATCCAGTATGATACCGATACCAACTGCAAGCCACAGGCCCGGCTTTTTGAAGATGGCATATTTTGATTCTTTGTGACCGTCTTCCGGATGGTTCATGAAGTCGACCGCGAATACTGGGTTCATGATGAACGCTACAATCAATGATGCTGTCAAAGTAAATATCAGCATCGTTGGCAGATAGATCATGAATTTACCAATAATGCCAGGCCAGAACATTAACGGAACGAATGGCGCCAATGTGGTTAAAGTACCCGCCAACACCGGTACGAATACTTCGCCAGCAGCGGCCATTGCGGACTTTTCAATGCTGACCTTGCCTCGGTTTTCCATAAAGATGCGGTGCGTGTTTTCAATTACCACGATCGCATCATCCACTATAATACCAAGGCCGAACAGCAATGCAAAAAGCACCATAAAGTTCAATGTAACATGGGTTCCTATAATAAGGTCAGCTGCTGGAAGAAACCAAAACGCAAGGAACATACTAAGCGGAACTGACAGGGCCACGAAGAACGCGTTCACTACACCCATGAAGAACATGAGGATCACCAATACAAGGATAAATCCGATTACGATCGAGTTTACAAGATCATTAAAAGAGGTTTTTGTCTTGGTACTGCTATCTCCCGTTACTGTAATGTTCAAGTCCTTAGGAAATGCTCCGCGCATTTCTTCCACAGTTTTCTTTACATCATCACTTGTTTCAATGAGGTTTTCACCGGAACGTTTAATGATGTTCAGCGTAACTACGTTCTTGCCATCAAGACGGGCATAGCTTTCTCTTTCCTTGATAGTGTCTTTAATCGTTGCGATATCTTTTAGATAGATCGGCTTACCTGACTGGTTTCTTATCACCACCTTTTCAATATCCGCTGCAGTTTTGAACTGACCCTTCAGCTGAAGGTTGCGTTTCATTGTTCCCACATCCAGCAAACCACCGGAGATGTCCATGTTTTCACGTGCTACCGCTCCGTCAATGTCATCGAAGGTTATTCCTGCGCTGCGCATTTTATAGTTGTCCACGTTGATCTGGAACTCTCTTTCCGGTGCACCTACGATGTCTACGCGGTTAATTTTCGAAATCTCTTCCAATCTGTCTTTCATGTCATCAGCATATTTTTTCAAACGCTGCTGATTGTAATCACCGCTTATGTTTACGTACATGATAGGAAAGTCGCTGAAGTTCACTTCCAGTGCAGTCGGTTCTTGCGTAAGATCGTTAGGCAAATCCTGTTTGGCTTTGTCAATCGCATCTTTAACTTTCTGCAAACCATCCTGCACATTTACGTCTGTTTCAAATTCAACTACAATGGCAGAATAGTCCTGCACAGAAGTACTGGTGAATTTTTTGATCTTTGCACCGGTGATGCTTTTGATCTGTTTTTCGATTGGTCTTGTTACAAGGTTCTCGATATCTTTTGGTGAGTTACCTACATAAATTGTTTGTACATAAATTGTAGGAATCACGATATCTGGAAACTGCTCTTTTGGCAACGTTACAAACGTGTTAATTCCGATAATGCTCAGGAAGATCATGAGCAGGTATATGGAAGTTTTATTTTTAATACTCCACGTGGTAACGACGAAGTCTTTAAATTTTCCGGAAAAGTTTTCTAATGCACTCATGGTATGTGTTTCTGAGTATAATTATTTAATGCTTGTTGGGAGAACAGATTGAATTATTGAATCATTGAATAATTGATTGGCCCGCATTCAGTCATAGTTTACAGCATTCAACCTTCAGTTATTCAATTATTCAGTTATTCAGTCATTGTTCTAGCTCGTAGTGATCAACTGTCCGTCATACAAGCTTTGGAAGCCTTCTGTGATCAGTTGGTCGCCTTGTTGCAAACCAGATTTGATTTCTACTTTGTCTCCATAAGTTTGACCGATGGCTATCGCTCTCTTCCTGGCAACGAGTTTTCCTTTGTCTTGCGTAGCTACCAACACATATTTGCCTTTATCGTCGGTTTGCAATGTATTGATAGGAATGGTGATCACATTCGGCGTTGAGTAATCCTGAATTTGTGCCAATGCAATTTGGTTCGGGCGCAAGTCTTTATCAGCAGGCAGTTGCACTTCGATGTAGAAAGTTCTTGTATCAGGGTCAATCAATCGGCCGGCTACATGCACCTTGCCCATTATAACTTTGTTATTGACTTCTGGTAAAGTGACCCTAACAGGAGAGCCAACTTTTACGTTTGACTGATAAGATTCAGGCACCTGCACAACTGCTTTTAAAGTGCTTGTGTTAACCAATCGCAACTGAGGCGCAGTGCCAGCCATGCCGGTAAAAGTTTCACCTACTCTTACGTTCACCTCATCCATTATGCCGTTCATGTCTGCATAGACATTTGTAAATCCAAGTTGTTCCTGCAATAGTTTTATTTGGTTCTCCACCTGGTCAACGTTGTTTTTTGCATTGATCAGATCGACCTCTGCGCCTATTTTTTGATCCCAAAGATTTTTACGACGCTGATACAGGTCTTTCGCGAAAGTCAATTGAGTTTGCGCATTTGCCAATTGTTGTTTTGTAACTGCATCATCAAGTTTCAAAAGCAATTGTCCTTTTTTAACGGCATCTCCTTTTTTAACGAATAGTGCCCTAACAACGCCGGGACCGCCACGGGGAGCTACATACGAGATATTGTCTGCATCAACTTTTCCCTGCAGATCTACATAGTGTGTAAACGGCACTGGCTCAAGCGCTGTAACGCCCACCAGTTTTGGTTTCTCTGCTTTTACAGAAGAAGGGTCAAGCTTTGCTATATCGGCTTCGAGAGATGTTATTTTTTTATTCAAAGCCTCCTGGTCCTGTTTCAGTTTTGTCAGTTCTTCCTTTTTGATATCTACAGGTTTTTTAGAAGTGTCGCTGCTTCCGCACGAAACCATTAATGTAGTGCCAAGAGCAATTAGTGTTATGTTGAGAATGCGTTGCATAATATGTTGTTTTTAGAAGAGCCAAGGCAGTGCCTTGTCTGTACTGAGTTGATAATTTTTTTAAGGTAGTTTGCCTGTAGCTTTCACATAGTCGATCTTAGCAATTACAGCATCATATAAACTGCTTGTGTAGTTGCTTTGGGCGGTGATCAAATCTGCCTGTGCATTGGTAATCTCAAGGTTTGAAGACAAGCCCATTTCATATTTCTTCTTTGTTTGATTATACACTTGCTCAGCCAGATCCATGTTTTTCTTTTGATAATCGAGTGTTATAATAGCGGCTTTGAAATTGTTCTGCGCTACAGCAACATCGTTGTCAATTGAAAGTTTCAGGTTGTCCATCTGATTGTTTGTTTGCTCAAGCTGCAACTTTGCTTTTTGAATATTGGCAGCTTTTGCAAAACCATCAAATATGGGTACAGATACATTCACTCCTATGTTCCAGCCTGTATACCAATCTCCTTTTTTGAAAATATTAAACTGATCTCTGTAAGCGTTTTTTGAGAAGGTGCTCGAAAGGTTTGCTGTTGGAAAATAGGAATATTTATAACGTTTAATGTTGAATTCGTTCAATTCCTTCGCCAGTTCAAGTACCTGGTATTCCTTTCTGTCTTCGTATTTGTAATTGCTTCCTTCCAAAACGCCGCTTCTCAGTTTTTCATCTGTAAGATCATCTGTAAGAATTATGCTATCTCGAATAGGCATGCCCATCAAAAATTTCAGCCCTGTGTAGCCGTTATCAATCGTTCTTTCGACTTTTAATTTTTGCGTCTGAAGGTTTGCAAGTTGAACAGTGGCTTTATCAACGTCCAGTCTTTCTACAAAACCATTATCAAACATGGCTTTTGAATCACTTAGCAATTTTGACGTCCTGTCTATGTTTGCGTCTATCTGCGCGATTTGTGTCTTGCTTACTATTAACTGATAATATATTTTGTAGATGTTGACTTTAATATTTTCAGTTGTTACTTCGGCATATCTTGTTTCGTAGTCCAAGGCTGCTTGTCTTGCCTGTAATCCGACAAATACCTGGCCATCAAATAAAATTTGATTGAGTGTGGCACTGGCAGTAGCGGACCATTTGGTACCAAAGGCTGCTTGAATATATCCAAAATCACTCGGCATTTTTACAGGACCATTGGACCCGTTTACACCTTCGTCTACTAATACCCGGTAGGTACCGGCCGCAATAAAGTTTGGAAAAACCTGCACCGGAACATCCGGAAAATAGGTTGTTCCCAATGATCCGTTCAATTGCGGATATGCAGCAGCAGTAATTTGCCTGTTCGTCTGTTCCTGAATCTTGTAATCAAGCAACGCATTCTTTACCTGCGCATTGTTTTTTGTGGCGTAATCTATCGCTTCCTTAACGGAAAAGCTGTGTATCTGCGGCGTCTGCGCAGGCTGCTGGGCCATTGCGCCGATGCACAACATCAACATCATAGTTACGATAAGGTTAATTTTTCTAACTTCCCTCATGGTGTTGTTTTTTACGATCAATTAAATATTTCTCTATTTGTTTATATCCTTTCGGAGTACTTAAGCCAAATAAGAAGTGCACCATCAGCTCCATGTGTACGTCTGCCGGTGTGTGCTTTTCTGGCGAAAATGTGTTGGGGTTAAATGAAAAGTAAACCGACTCTACTCTGAACTTCGAAAGGATCTCAATGTTGATCTCCGGTCTGTACAGTCCTTCTAGTATGCCACGATTTAGGTTGTCTTCAATGCCTTTGTACAAAAATTCATCTTTGAACGTCTGAAATTTCCTGAAAGCTTCATAGTGAAATTTGTGCAGATCAAAAACCATTGCAGGGTGCATGTCCCTTAAATGCGCAATCACCCGGTCCATTGCAAGAAACACTTCATGCACCGCGTTCTCAGCATCAAATTTGCACGACAGGCAATCCTGTTCAGACGATTCGAGATGGTCTTTTACCACCTCGCTTACAATGTCATCTTTGTCGGTAAAGGATTGATAGATGGTTTTCTTTGAAATACCGAGTTGCGTTGCAATCTCATCCATAGTCACGGAGCGGATCCCGTAGCGCTTAAAAAGCTCGTTGGCTTTTGACTTAATCCGATCTTTCATTTCCATATTCCAATAAATTCTGAGGCAAAACTATGGAAACTTTTCGTGTAACAAAAGTTTCCATAAACTTTTTTTGCCATTCATAATATTTTCATGGAAATGAAGTTATCTTGATTGAATCGTTTGAACTTCAATGTTTAAGCGACAAAAGGCGAGTGGTTAATGCTAAACGCCGAACGCTTAACGCTGCCTTCTGTGCAAAGTTTTGAACACAAGGCAACCAGCGTTAGGCGTTCGGCGTTGGGCGTTTTGCGTTAAGAATTAAGCGTTGACCAGCTTCAAAAACAACCACACAAACGGCGTCGCCACAAGGAGCGAATCGAAGCGATCCAGAAAGCCTCCGTGCCCGGGCATGATACTGCCGCTGTCTTTTACGTTGGCCATGCGTTTTAGTTTGCTCTCCAGCAAATCGCCAAGTGTACCCATAATCGCAGCTATAGAAGAAATGCCAATTAACTGAGTTGTAGATGATGCACCAACTGCTCTTCCCACAAGCGTCACCGTTACAATGCACAAAAGCATTCCACCGATTGTTCCCTCCCATGTTTTCTTAGGAGAAATTTTGGAGAATGGCGTTTTGCCAATCAGGGAGCCGACGATGTATGCCATGGTATCATTTATCCAGATGGAGCAGATAATGATCAGCGGAGTGATCCACTGCAGATCAAATTTCAATGGATTCCTGATATCTATCATCGCAGCAAGGCTTAACGATATATACAACAACCCAAGAAACGAATAGCCAATATTTTTTAAGTTGATATTCTTTGTAAACAACAATTCAGAAACAGGAAGAACAAAAAGCGCAATCAAGCCAGCCCACCAGCCAATGGCATGTAAACTGAATCCGCCGATGTTGAAATATTCATTGGTGGCAAATAACATAAGGCACCATCCGGCAATGATAGTTGCGTATTTATGGAAAGGTGTGATGTCTTTGTATTCCCCATCGATCAGCCCAATTAGTTTTTGATACTCTATCCAACAGCCAAAATGTATGATGGAAAATAATATAAAGAAACTCCAGTGGTTCCATAAAAGGCCGGTAAGCATTACGGCCACAAATAGTACTGCTGTAAGTGTGCGGGTTTTAAAGGTTTGCCAGTTAAATGCCATTGTTGTTTGTTATTTGTGCGAATAGTGCAGAGCACTTAATTAGGAATTATGAATTAAGAATTAAGAATTCTTTAGGCGTGAAATACCTTACTGGATTTGAATTTCAAGAAAGTCTGTCGCACAGAAACAATTCTTAATTCTCAATTCCTAATTCTTAATTGTTAAAAGTCGTTCTTTCTATCAATCGGTTCTATCGTAAAATCATCGTTATCGTACACCTCACCATAATGTGTATGCGAAATGCGTTTCATCCAAATCAGAATTAAAACTATGGACAAACAGCTTACAACCACTAACCAAACATTGAAATGAGTGTCTTCCACCATTGTTTGAGGATAAAAATACATTACCAGGATTTGCATAGCGTTGTTTAAGAAGTGCATTAGTATGCCCGGCCAGAGGCTGCCGCTGTACCAATACAAGGCACCCAACAAAGCTCCTAAGACAAGCCGAACCAGAAATCCGGTAAACTCCATGTGGGCCGCTGAAAAAATAAATGCAGTAACAAGAATGCCGATTACCGGACTTTTAAATAGTCTTATGAAAATTCTCTGCAAGGCGCCTCTGAAAAAAATCTCTTCCATCACCGCGGGTATCACTCCAAATACAATGATGTTCATAAAAAGGTCTTTGGCCGCGGGCATGACCAGCATTTTCTTCATCATTTCCTTGTTCAGGTCATCCAGCCGTTTGAATGTTTCCTGCAAACCCGATGGAAGAAGGATATGTTTATTCATGATGGCAACCCAGCTTAGTGCCGGCAGGGAAGCGAGCAAAACGACTACCCCGATGGACAAAAATATCTGGGGCATTGGTTTTTTAAAGCCAAGGAATTTAAACGGGTGATGATCAGACATATAGCTGAACAAAAAGCCCGACATGCCAAAAACAAATATCGAACTCACGGCGAGGTTTATCTTCGAAGCGGCAATGGCGGCAGGGCTGGCTGGGTTCATCAGCTCATCCAGGGAAATATGGTATGCCCCAGCTATAGAATAAGCAGCGGCAGAGCCCAAAACTGCACTTGTAAGGAAGAAAAGAGCCCCTAAAATTATAAACTGAACCCAAACGGGCTTGTATTTTAAGTAAGTGTTCATAAATGGTTCGGTAAAATGCTCGTAAATTTGCAGCTCAAAATTAGTTTTCCGCTGGCAGATAGAAGCATTTATAATTAATAATTAATAATGAATAATTAATACGGTGGGTGTCCGGCAAGACGGCAAGTTACCAATCTGTTCAAAGATTAGTGGGTTAAATCCTATAACGAGGTTGCCCTATTAATTGTCAATTATTAATTATTAATTAGTTCTGCAGCTTTTTTACGGAAAACGCCCAAAAATTATGGTTACAATCGGCAACTTACAACTTCCTGATTTTCCTTTGCTACTTGCTCCAATGGAGGATGTAAGCGATCCCCCTTTCCGTGCTGTGTGCAAAGACAACGGTGCCGATCTTATGTATACCGAATTCATCAGCAGTGAGGGATTGATTCGTGATGCGATTAAGAGCCGCCGTAAGCTGGATATATTTGATTATGAACGTCCTGTGGGCATTCAGATATTTGGCGGAGACGAGGAAAGTCTTTCTCTTGCCGCCAAAATTGTAGATGTTACCAACCCGGACCTGCTGGATATCAACTTCGGATGTCCCGTGAAAAAGGTTGCCATGAAAGGCGCCGGAGCCGGCGTTTTGAAAGATATCGACCTCATGGTGCGGCTGACAGATGCTGTGGTAAAGAGCACCAAGCTACCAGTTACGGTGAAAACCCGCCTGGGCTGGGATGACAATACAAGAAACATTGAGGAAGTAGCGGAACGCCTGCAAGATGTTGGTATTAAAGCACTTGCGATCCACGGCAGAACGCGTACGCAAATGTATAAAGGGGAGGCAGACTGGACGCTGATCGGAAAAGTGAAAAACAACCCTCGTATTAAAATTCCCATTTTTGGAAACGGAGATATTGATTCACCGGAAAAAGCAGTTGAGTACCAAAATCGTTATGGCGTTGATGGTGTAATGATCGGTCGTGCGGCAATTGGTTATCCGTGGATCTTTAATGAAATAAAACATTTTGCAGAAACAGGTACTCATTTGGCTCCGCCAACGGTCGAAGAAAGAGTAGCGGTTTGTAAAAAACATTTACAAAAATCTGTAGAGTGGAAGGGACCAATCGTAGGTATTTTCGAAATGCGCCGTCATTACGCGAACTACCTGAAAGGTTTGCCAAACATCAAAGAATTCAGAGGAAAATTGGTTACGCTAACCACAGAAGCGGAAATTAATGAAGTGCTGGATGCCGTTACCGCTTACTATACCGGTTTCGAGTTTCCTAAAACAGAAATAGAATTGATCAATTATCATGAAAAATGCCCGATTGATTAGTTTGAAGTCAAAAATCAAAAGTAAAAAGTAAAAATGTTGTAATGCGGCGCTGTAGGCACTTATCGAGCAAGTCGGCATTTGACGCTTTTGAATTTTTCCTTTTTCCTCTTGACTTAACAATCTTGTATCACTATAAAAACTTAAAATACATCTATGAAAATTTGGGCTTTGGCCATTCCCGCAATGGCACTATTCAGTTCTTGCGAAACTTTGCAGCTACCACAAACGTCAACGGGCACGGGCACAACAACTACGAAGCCTGCAGGCGTAGTGACAGAAAATGATGCAGCCCAGGGCATTCGCGAAGCGTTGACACAAGGCATTACTAAAGCAGTTTCTACCCTTAACGTGACCAACGGTTTTTTAGGCAACCAGGCTTACAAGGTTCTCTTGCCACCTGACGCCGTTAAAGTAGAAAACACATTGCGCACTTTAGGCATGGGCGCTCAAGTAGACAAAGCAATTACCCAGATTAATCGTGCGGCTGAAGACGCGGTAGGTCAGGCAACTCCCATTTTCGTTAATGCGATCAAACAAATGAGCATTACCGATGCATTAAACATTGTGAAGGGAGGAAACAATTCCGTAACCAATTATTTTAAAGGCAAAACAAACACTCAGTTACTTGCGGCTTTTGCTCCTTCCATAAAACAATCACTGGATAAAGTGAACGCCACAAAGTACTATTCAGACATTGTAAATATTTATAACAAGCTTCCGACAACGGTTCAAAAAATAAACCCGGACTTGCAAAACTATGTGGCGGGAAAAGCAACGGATGCGCTGTTTGATCAGATTGCCAAAGAAGAAGTTGCCATCCGGACTGATCCTATGGGCCAGGCTTCCGCAATCTTGCAAAAGGTCTTCGGGAAGTAGTGAGCACACTGATGACGCTGATTTAGCAGATTTGCACTGATTTTTTTCTTCAATCTTCGAACGATATTATAAAAGCAGAAGGTTCCGATTGTTCGGAACCTTTTGCTTTTATTTTTTTAATAGTTAATCGCCGGAGGCGATAGAATAATACTTCAAAGCTGGAAGCTTTGAAGAGCACTGCGCAATTCCTTGTCAAGTTGATGTTCTGCGAAGCTTGCAGCCTTGCAGCACTATTCTGTTGCCTTCGGCAACTGCAAACGCGCAAAAAGCAAAAGGGTCCAATTTCTTGAACCCTTTTTAATTTTTACTTTTTATTTTTTACTTCTTCTCGCCGCCGTCTTGTGGTGGTTGCTGAGGAGGTCTATTTGGTCTTTTTTGGTGATGCTGCCTGTTGTGCTGGGGAGGTCTTTGCTGCGGATTTTCCTTCTGCGGCTGTTGTCCCTGTCCCTGCGGCGGCCTTTGCTGTGGGTTTCCTCCTTGCTGCTGTTGAGGCGCCGGTCTTTGACCCTGACTTTGTTGCGGAGGTCTTGGCTGCTGAGGAGGTCTGTTTTGCTGTTGCGGCTGTTGTTGCTGAGGCTTTCCTTGTTGCTGTTGAGGTTTAGCGCCTGCAGTTCTTTGCTGCGGATTGTTTCCTGCCTGACCCTGTGGCGGCTGTTGGCGCTCGTTTCTGCTCTTGTTGTGGTGCTGAGAAGAATGTTTTTTCTTCCTGTCATTTTTATCAAGGCTCTGCAAGCTGATCTGCCCAACTACATCTACAAATTCAGGTTCTACTTCCTTCACTTTGGTACTGGTAACTTCTACCACTTCCAATTCGTCAGGAACAATTCCCTGCATATTTAAAGATCTTATTTTCTTAACCCTGTCAATAGCTACGGGATATTGCTTTGTGCTGTCCGGCAATACATACCACATCAGGTTTTTGAAAATGTCTTTCTTAATCAGGATCGCATTTCCTCTTCCCACTTGTAGTGTATCTGCATTTTCAGGGAAATGCTGCAACGCATCAAGATATGTATCGAGCTCATAATTCAGACAACATTTCAAACGTCCGCATTGTCCGCTGAGTTTTGTCTGGTTAATGGAAAGATTCTGGTAACGTGCAGCCGTAGTGTTTACGCTCTTAAAATCTGTGAGCCACGTGCTGCAGCAAAGTTCACGGCCGCAACTTCCTACACCACCTACTTTCGCAGCTTCCTGGCGGGCACCGATCTGGCGCATTTCCACCTTTACTTTGAATTCGCTGGCGTACACTTTGATCAGTTCACGAAAATCGACGCGATCATCTGCTATGTAAAAGAATGTTGCCTTTCTGCCATCGGCCTGCATTTCCACCTGGGAAATTTTCATGTTCAGCTTTAGCTGTTTTGCAATGGCTCTTGAGCGAATTACCGCTTCCGGCTCTCTTGCTTTATTTACGTCTCTTACTTCAATGTCCCTGTCAGAAGCACGGCGAAGAATTTTCTTCATATCGGCATCAAACTCGTTTACGCCTCTTTTTTTCATTTGAAGACGCACCAGTTCTCCCGTCATTGAAATTTCTCCCACATCAAATCCGCTCACTCCTTCAACGGTTACATTTTCACCTTTTTCAAAGTGTTGTAACGTTGTATTTCTAAAAAAGTCTTTACGGCTGCCATTGTTGAAGCTGATCTCGACCACTTTGCAAGCGCTTTCAACATCTGCAAAGGGGAGATTGGCAAGCCAGTCGTGCACATTCATCCGGTTGCAACCGCCTGAACTGCATCCGCCATTGCTTTTGCATCCGTTCGGTTTTCCGGTACCGCAACTACCACATCCCATGTATATATAGGTTTACGAGTATTAAAAAATTTATTTCAAATCCGGCAAATCAATCAATAATGTATTTTACCAGGACATATTTCACAAATATAGGTCAAATAAGGTTGCAAGTTGCCGGTATATCGGGTCGCCGGTGGCCGGATACCGGATGCCGGTGTTTAATGCCAGATAATCTTCACAAAAGAAGGACAGGCGTCACTTCCAACGTTCATTTTCAATTTTCAACTTTCAATTTTCAATTAAAGGCGTCGCGGTTTGTTCCACAGGGCGAATGCGATTCGCCCCTACTTAACCTTTTCTTAATCACTGGTTAATACTGAGGTAATATGTTATAAGCAATTTTGGAAAACTGAAAGTAATGGAAAAGCGTTCTGTAGATGTTGCCGTGTTGTCCGACCTTCATTTAGGTACTTATGGCTGCCATGCCAAAGAGATCCTAAATTACCTCAAAAGCATCTCTCCACAAATCCTCATCTTAAATGGCGACGTAATCGACGGCTGGCAATTCAGCAAAAGATACTTTCCCGCGAGCCACATGGGCGTTATCAAGGAAATCATGAGTTTGCTAAGCAAAGGTACCCGCGTAATCTACATTACCGGCAACCATGATGAAATGCTCCGCCGCTACAGCGACATACAACTCGGAAATTTCCAGCTTACGGATAAGGTAGTTATCGAGATCAACAATAAAATGACCTGGATCTTCCACGGGGATGTATTTGACAATACCACGAAAGGAAGCGCCAAGATCCTCGCAAAATTGGGCAGCAGCGGTTACGGTATGCTCATTCTCCTGAACAAGTTTGTAAATCGTTGTCTTAAACTGATGGGCCGCGAACGCATCTCTTTTTCCAAAAAAGTAATGGAGGAAGTGAACAAGGCTGTTACCAAAATCAATGATTTTGAGCAAACAGCAGCGGAACTGGCCATCGAAAAGAAATATGACTACGTGATCTGCGGGCACATTCACCAGCCACAAAAAAGAATAATCGAAACCAAGGATGGAAGTGTGATGTACCTCAACTCTGGTGATTGGGTGGAAAATCTTACTTCCCTGGAATATTATGGTAACGATTGGCACATTTACGAATACGATCACGCCAAGTTTGAAAACACCCGGCACGAACACTCTGAACCTACTTTGAATGTGGTAACCGACGACATTCACTTTTATATAAACTCATTAGCTATCTAAAACCCCTTCCATGAAAATTTTATACGCAGTGCAGGCAACGGGAAACGGCCACATCAGCAGAGCCACACAATTGCTTCCTTACATGGAAAAATATGGCGAGGTGGACGTGTTCCTGAGCGGCAGCAACTGCGACCTTGCTACTGATCTTCCGGTGAAATACCGTAGCAAGGGGATGAGTTTCTTCTACAACAAAAATGGTGGTCTTGATTACTTGAAAACTGCGAAACATGTAACAACGGGTTTGAAACGCATCATTTCAGAAGTTCGTTCTCTTCCTGTTGAAAAGTACGATGTGGTGATCAACGACTTTGAAAGCATCACGTCCTTATCATGTGCGTTTAAAAAAGTGGCTTCGGTTAATTTTGGTCACCAGGCATCTTTTCAATCTTCTTTTGTTCCGCGGCCTGCCAATAAAGAGTTTGTAGGTGAAACTGTTTTGAAGAACTATGCACGTGCTTCGCAATACATCGGCTTACATTTCAAAAGCTATGATGATTTTATTTTTGAACCTGTTGTTAAAAAAGAAATCCTTGAAGCAAGTCCTGTAAATGATGGACATATCACGGTTTATTTATCAGCTTATCATGATGAAGTTTTGATAAAATATTTCCGCCAGGTTCCTCATGTTCGTTTCCACGTGTTCTCGAAACAAGTGAAACAAAAAAAAGTTCAGGATAATGTCACTTTTATTCCTGTGCAGCAAGCGGCCTTCAATGAGAGCATGATCCATTCAATGGGAGTTATTACCGGCGCGGGTTTCGAGACGCCTGCGGAGGTTATGCACCTGCAAAAGAAATTAATGGTCATTCCTATCAAAGGTCAATATGAGCAATACTGCAATGCAGCGGCACTTGACGAGTTTGGTGTAAAAGTTCTACAAACGATAGATGAAAACTTTGTTGCGCATATCAACCAATGGCTCGAGTCTTACACGTACGAGCCTGTTAGTTACACAAATGTAATCCCGGAAGTATTGCAGCATTTATTTGAAAGTTATTCGCCGGAGAAGCATTTGGCGTTGAATGTGTTACCCGACTTCAGGCAGGTTTTGGCGAAGCTGGGTTTAATAAACATCGGCTTCGATTAATATTGGTAGGGTTTTTGGCTATTTGATATTTACTATTTTTGTAAAAGGTAATAAAAATCATTAGCTATGAAGTTTGACAAAATTAAGAATAAAGGACAGGCACGGTTGTTTGAAAGTCAATACCTTGAAATGCTTACTAAAACACATCCTTTGGTGATTTGGGGCATGTACATTCCTATTATTTGTTTCTTATTATATCACGCTCACACAAAACTTGATTTCGATATAACAACGGTGCTGCTGGTATTTTTAGGCGGTTTGTTTTTCTGGTCATTTTTTGAATATCTCGCTCACCGCTTTTTATTTCATTTCGTAACAGACAATCCTAAAGCACAACGCATTGTTTATGTACTGCACGGCAACCACCACGAATATCCAAGAGATAAAGAGCGTTTGTTTATGCCGCCGGTTCCAAGTTTGATTTTAGCTTCTATTATTTTTTCTCTACAGTACTTAGCCCTGCGCGGTTACACATTTATGTTCTTCCCCGGTTTTATGTTGGGCTATCTTTTGTATGGATCTATGCACTATGCCATTCACGCATGGAACCCTCCGTTCAAATGGATGAAACCGTTGTGGAGAAACCATCACCTGCATCATTACAAAAATGATCACATGGGCTATGGTGTTAGTTCTACTATTTGGGACCACGTTTTTGGAACCATGTTCGATCTTAAAAAAGAAAAAGAAGATAAAGAGAAGGTGAAGGATTTGATGTTTAAATAAGTTGAAAATGGAAAATTGAAAGTTGAAAATGGAAAATGATATTGAGGGCCTGCGAGTAGTGTCGCGGGCTTTTTTATTGGCAGGAAGGGCGAATGCGCTTCGCCGCCCCGACATTTTCAATTTTCAACTTTCAACTTTCAATTTCCCCCCTTTTTCAACTTTCAATTTTCAATTCTCTACTATCTTTGGTTTCAATTAAAACGATTGTAAATGCAACACTCTAAAATAGCCGGAATAGGAATGTATGTTCCGAAGAACGTTTACACGAATACAGATCTTACAAACTTCATGGAAACCAGTGATGAGTGGATACAGGAACGTACAGGTATTAAGGAGCGCCGCTATGCAGATCGTACCGGCGAAACAACCACTACGATGGGTGTTGAAGCAGCAAAGATCGCCATTGAAAGAGCTGGCATTACTGCACAGGATGTAGATTTCATTGTATTTGCTACACTTAGTCCGGACTATTATTTTCCGGGCTGCGGTGTGCTTGTGCAAAGAGCTATGAAAATGAAAGAGATCGGTGCGCTTGACGTGCGCAACCAGTGCAGCGGTTTTATTTATGCATTGAGTGTGGCGGACCAATTCATTAAAACAGGCATGTATAAAAACATCCTCGTTATTGGCAGTGAGAAACATTCGTTCGGAATGGACTTTAGCACGAGAGGCAGAAATGTAAGTGTAATATTCGGCGATGGCGCGGGAGCTGTTGTATTGCAACCTACGTCAAAAGAAGGGCATGGAATTTTGAGTACACATTTGCATAGCGATGGTGGAGACGCAGAGCTTTTGGCAATGTACAATCCGGGAACACATGCCAATCACTGGCTGGAAAAGAAACTGGCAGACTTTGATGATGCGGCTATGGGAGAAATGTTCATGAGTCATAAAATGATCGACAATGCTCAAAACTTTGCTTACATGGACGGGCCCGCTGTTTTCAAAAAGGCAGTGGTGAAATTTCCTGAAGTGATTGGTGAAGCGCTGGCTGCAAATAATTTGAAACCTTCTGATATTGACATGCTGGTACCTCACCAGGCAAATTTGCGCATCGCGCAGTTTGTGCAGCAAACGTTGAAGCTTAGCGATGACAAGGTGTACAACAACATTCAAAAATATGGCAACACTACCGCGGCTTCAATTCCTATTGCTCTATGCGAAGCATGGGAAGCCGGCAAAGTAAAAGACGGCGACCTCGTGTGTCTTGCTGCTTTTGGTAGCGGGTTTACATGGGCGAGCGCATTGGTGCGGTGGTAAAAGGAACGCAAAACGCTTAAGGCCTAAAGCTTAACGCGCTTTTAATGCGAACAATCAGGCGCGCTGGTTGCATTAAAACTGCGTTGAGCGTTAGGCGTTTTGCTTTAAGCATTCCCTTAACTTTATCCAACCTAAATCGATCAACATGAAAATGCGAATCCTGCTCTTTGTTCTTCTTTCTATTTCATCACATACTTTCTCCCAAACCATTATTCAGAAAGACCCGCAGATAGAAAACATGCTAAAAGATGTTTCTGCGGACTCGTTGAAATCATATATTTCGAAGCTGGTAAATTTTGGAACGAGAAACACGCTCAGTACGCAAAACAATGCTCAAAGAGGAATTGGCGCTGCAAGGCAATGGGTTCTTGGTCGCTTCAATGAATTCTCCAAACAGTCAGGAGGAAGAATGAAAGCTTTCATTGATACTACTACATTACAAAAAGATGGACGCAGAGTTGACACCACTATTTTACTGGGCAACGTCGTAGCAACATTAAAAGGAACTGATCCAAATGATAATCGCATTTTTATCATCAGCGGTCATTTGGACAATATGCGCAGCGATGTAATGGATCGTACAGGAGATGCGCCGGGAGCAAATGATGATGGCAGTGGTACCGCTGCGGTCATGGAATGTGCCAGGGTAATGAGTAAATATTCTTTTCCCGCCACCATAATTTTTGTTGCTGTAAGCGGCGAAGAGCAAGGGTTACTCGGGTCAACTTTCATGGCACAAAAAGCGAGAAAAGAAGATTGGAACATTGAGGCAGTGCTGAACAACGACATCATGGGCAGCAACAACAGCAGTGAAACAAACATCACGGATAACACAAAGGTGCGTGTGTTTAGCGAGGCATTTGAAATGGCGGACACAGGAAAAGCTGCCTTGAACATTCGCAATCTTGGTTTGGAAAATGACGGCAAAGCAAGACAACTGGCGAGATACGTAAAAGAAACCGGTGAACGCTATGTGGACAATCTGCAGGTGGTTATGATCTATCGCAATGATCGTTTTTTAAGAGGCGGCGATCACTCGCCTTATGTACAACGGGGTTTTGCGGCCGTACGCATCACAGAGATGAACGAAAACTATTACCATCAGCACCAGGATGTAAGGGTGCAAAACGGCATTCAATACGGCGATCTTTTACAGTTTATGGATTTTGAGTATTTGAGAAAAAACACCTGCATGAACCTGTGCAACCTTGCCAACCTTGCCAAATCGCCTTCTATGCCGCAGGAAGTAAAAATAGAAGTAAAGAAACTTACTAACTATACGAACCTGTCATGGAAAGCTCCAAAGACAGGAAAAGTAAAAGGCTATTATATTTTGATGAGGGAAACGACAAGTGCGTTTTGGCAGAGAAAGATTTTTACGACTGAGCTCAATATGGATCTGCCTTATTCAAAAGACAATTATTTCTTTGCCGTTCAATCCATAAGCGAAGATGGCAATGAAGGGCTGCCTGCGGTGCCGGTCCCTGCGGGACGATGAGAGAAGGGATAAGATGCTTAACGCTTAATGCCTAACGCGGAAAGCATGTCCGTGTTCGCACTGAGCATTACACTTTTTTTGCGTTAGGCTTTGAGCGTTAAGCATTAAGCGTTTTCCCCTACATTTGCCCAATGACCCGCAAGATCATATACCTCGTTAATCCTATTTCCGGCACTAAGAATAAGCAAAACCTTCCGGAGCTGATTGCTGCAAAAACAAAGGCGGCAAAGATTCATTTTGAAATCTTGCCAACTGTTGCCAGTGGCGATTACAAGTTTGTAAAGCAGAAAATTGAAGAAGAAAATATTACCGATATTGTTATTTGTGGCGGCGATGGCAGCGTAAATACGGTAACACAGCAGTTATACAAAACAGGTGTGAATTTCGGAATTGTTCCATTGGGTTCAGGCAACGGACTTTCCAACACTGCAAAAATTCCCAAAGATTCCGCGAAGGCACTTGATGTGGTTATTAACGGTCACGCATCGTACATAGATGCATTTACCATCAACAACGAGTTTTCCTGCATGCTTTGCGGTATTGGTTTTGATGCGAAGGTGGCGCATGATTTTGCGCAGCAAAAAACACGCGGCTTGTTAACTTACGCGAAAGAATCTTTCAAAAACTTTTTCTCAGCAAAGCCTTATACATTTGAATTGACGGTGAATGGTGCAAAGTTTAATACACAGGCATTTTTCATCAGCATTGCCAATAGCAATCAGTTCGGCAATCAATTTACCATTGCGCCCAAAGCCAGTCTCAGCGATGGCTTGCTGGATATTGTAATTGTACCATACATGAACAAGATCGTTTTGCCGCTGGCAGTTTTACAACAGGTAAAAACAGGCAAGGTCACTTCTGAAAAGGAAATTAAAACGCCGGGCATTACTTATTTTCAAACATCGCAAATCAAAATAAAGAACGTTTCCCATGCTCCGCTTCACATTGATGGAGAGCCAAAGGAAACGTCTTCATCTTTTGATATCAAAATAATTCCCAACTGCTTTAAGTTGTTGCAACCCGCGTAGGGACTACGGTGTCAAGCATGGTGGCTGAGTTGCTTTTTTTGTCCTGATGTCTATTACACCATTGTTAGCTTCAGCCCCAAATTTTTGTACCGCGCGTTCACCTTTCCAAACGGTGATTGATTCGATGTCATTGGGATCAATAGTTTTAAAGACTGCTTCGGTAATCCTTTTGCAATCGAGCAGGTAAAGTGGAGTTGATTTTACGGAAGATTGTACTACTGGCTCTTCCTGTTTGGCATTTTTAGAGCAAAACATAAACATACTAAGCGTCGCAACGAACATCGTTAGGGTCATTATACGGCCCACAAATGACCACACCGGATGTATGTTTTCCGTGATCATAATTTTTGGTTTAATGGTGAATGGAAAATGATTAGCTATATCAAAAACAAACTAAGGCACTAGCGCGGGTTTGGTGGCTTTTTTGGTTTCAAGAATTATCGCTCCGTTAATTCCTTTGGCACCATATCTTTTCACAGCGGTTGAATCTTTCAAAACAGTTATAGATTCAATGGTATCGGGGTCGATGGAATTAATATCTGTTACTTCTTTGCCGTCAACTAAGTAAACCGGTGGATTGAGTTTTCCGGAGGAGCTTCTAATCCTAAATGACTGACCGCTATTTGGATCGGCAGCGTAGAGCCTTATACCAGGAACCTTGTCTGGCGTTGGCGGCAGAAGCTGAACCGCATCTGCTTTGGCCACTGTGTCTGGCACCGGAGTGTTAAGAATATTTTCTTTTTTCGAATCCGGTTTAGTTGTTTTCATTCTAACATCAATCACGCCGCGAAGTCCTTTTTCGCCAAATTTGGCAACAGCCTTTTCGCCTTTCCACACATAAACGGCTTGGATATTATTGGGGTTGATAGATTTGAAATCTTTTTCAGTTACTTCTTTGTCATCCACATAATAAATGGGATTTGCCTTGTCCAAAGAAACACTACCCAGTCGTTTGGGATCTACAAGTACTACATCAACTATTGTTGTGTATTTGCCATTTCGTGTTTCAATCCAGGAAGAAACGGATTCTACTTTGTCTGCAGTAAGGTTTTTAATTTCAGCGGCACTCACTGGTTTTTTATCAAGTAAATAAACCGCATTCATCGTGTCGAAGTTCCTGCGCTCGAGTGAGTCAAAAAGTTTTTTAGGACTAATTATTGTATCTGTAGTTGACTTAACACTGGTTATTTCATTTACATTCTTCGAACGAAACGCTACCATACCAAGCGTTGCAAGCAACACAAATAAGGCCGCGATACGACGCATATATGAAAACCTTGGATCTTTATTTTTTGTGACCATGGTAATTCTTCTTTTGATGGATGAATGAAAAAATTGATTGGTGATATCGAAACGTCCGGACGAATACGTGGTGGTTAATATGAGTGACGCCAACACAGATGCATCGTTGTTTCCAACACTTTTTTTGTCGGCGATAAATTCATGTATGATGGTCAGCTCTTTTTTAATGAGCCAGAAAAATGGATTGATCCAAAACACACTTAGCACAAGCTGCATGAACACTTTGTCGGCAGTGTGTTTTTCATGCACATGAACCAACTCATGTTTCAATATTTGCTGACCTTCCGTTGATTGAAGATCGATACTCTGTTTCCAGAAAATATTTTTGAAAAAAGAAAATGGCGCCTGCGAAGCATTGGTTTGATAAATATTAATATCGCTTTGCTGTATAAAAGTTGACTTCCTTTTCAACGAATAGATTTTGTACAAACTGAAAACAAAGAGCAATAGAAAAACAAACACTGCAAAACAATACGCACCATAAACTATTAAATCGAAAAAGGATAAGGTTTGCGTCTCGCCTTTAAGCAAAAGGAGTTCAGAGCTGCTTACCCTGTAAACCATCTGCCCAACGGAATTTGACGATTCATTGAAATCGAATATTGGAATGTACAGCAGCGGAAATGTAACAGAGAAAATCACTGTTAGCAAAAGATAGAATCTGTTCCACTGATGAAACAATTTATTTTGAAGGCAGGCATAATAATATCCGGTTAATATGCCTGAACAAATAAGCATTTTGAGCAAGTAATAGGCAATCGGTGTCATGGTTCTACTTTTGTTTTTTCAATTGCTGTAGCAGAAGTTCAAGGTCCTTCACGTCTATTTCATTTTCTTTCACCAGGAAAGAAAGCACGTTGTTCACGGAGCCATCGAAATATCCCTGCACGAGTTGCTTCATTGTTTGTGCAGAATAATTTTCCTTGCTTACTAACGGATAGTAGCTGTGCTGTCGTCCAAAAACTTCAATGCCCACAAATTCTTTTTCCACCAGTATTTTAAGAATAGTGGCAACTGTATTGGAATGCGGCTTGGGTTCAGGCATCGCTTCCACCACATCTTTCAGGAAACCTTTTTCCAGTTTCCATAACACCTGCATTACCTGTTCTTCTGCTTTTGTAAGTGACTTATTCATATAAAAGATTCGTTGCATAAAGATATAAACTAATTTTTTAGTTATACAACTATTTTTTTAGTTTTATTTAGAGAGAGCACACAGATGACACTGATTGGACTGATTTGCACTGATTATTGCTTTGATTTTCAAGATGGATGTGAGATATTTTGTTAGGCAGTTAAAATGGCAACCGTGACGAATTATTTGACAGTTCAAGTGCTGTGGTTCGGTAGACACCATAGTTATTAACGGAACCTGGACCGAACATCTTTCGCTTCGCGATATTTAACATGTCGCCCCTACGGGGCTGGTATTCGGATCGTTGTAACAATAATATTGACCTACTAACGTGTCGCCCCGCTGGGGCTATAAGGAACACTCAGAGACGTGAACTAAGCCCCAGCGGGGCGACACGTTAGTAGAAAAAGAAATCAATCGGCAAAACATAAAGCCAGCCCCGTAGGGGCGACATGTTAAATGTCATCTGTTCTTTGAACAGATAGACTTTTGGTTGACGACACGAACCACCTGTTACGCCATTTCGGTTCGTGAGGACACGAACCGCAACACCAGCAAACCTTAAACTTCAAACACGTTATTCTTCAAACAAAAAAAACGGAAAGCTCATCGCCTTCCGTTTTTACTTTTATCGTTTAATGATCTTATTTAGAAATTCCTTCCGCACCAAAATATTGATGCAGCGCCTTCGGCAGATTGATGCCGTTTTCTGTTTGATTGTTTTCCAGCAAACAAGCCACAATTCTTGGCAGCGCCAATGAGCTTCCGTTCAAAGTATGTACCAACTGAGATTTTCCGTTTGCGTCTTTAAAACGGCATTTCATCCTATTTGCCTGGAAGCTTTCGAAATTGCTTACAGAACTAACTTCCAGCCATTTTTCCTGTGCTGCGCTGTACACTTCAAAGTCGTAGGTCAATGCACTGGCAAAACCCATGTCGCCACCACAAAGCGCCAATATGCGATATGGCAACTCAAGCGTTTGCAACAGTTTTTCTACGTGCGCCACCATTTCCAGGTGTACATCGTAGCTTTTCTCAGGGTTTACTATTTGTACTATTTCAACTTTATCAAACTGGTGAACACGATTCAGACCGCGCACGTCTTTACCAAAACTTCCGGCTTCTCTTCTGAAACACGCAGAAAATGCGGTCATCTTAATCGGCATTTGAGATTCTTTCAGCATTTCGTCGCGGTAAATGTTTGTTACCGGCACTTCAGACGTCGGGATCAGGAACAGGTTATCTTCTGTTGCATGATACATTTGTCCTTCTTTATCCGGTAACTGACCTGTGCCATAAGCAGACGCTTCATTTACCAACAATGGTGGTAAATATTCTGTGTAACCTGCCGCTGTATTGAAGTCGAGGAAATACTGCACCAGTGCACGCTGTAGTTTGGCTCCTTTGCCTTTGTATAATGGGAAACCGCTTCCTGTAATTTTAGCGCCGGTTTCAAAATCAACAAGATCGTAGGTTCTAATAAGATCCCAGTGAGGAACGGCGCCTTTGAACAGCTCAGGCTTGTTGCCTCCTTCTCTTACTACCACATTATCTTCCGGTGTTTTTCCCGGAGGAACTTTTTCAGATGGCAGGTTTGGCAACTGATAAAGAATTTTTTCAATTTCTTTTTCTGCTTCCACCAATTTCGAGTTGTCCTGTGAGGTTTTCAGCTGCGCTACTTCCTGCTTTTTGGCTTCTGCTTTATCCTTTTCTCCTTTGGCCATCAACTGACCAATTTCTTTGGAAGCAGCGTTTACTTTTGCCAAAGCCTCGTCTAACTCAAATTGATACTTCTTTCTTTTTTCATCCCATTGCAATAACTCATCCACCAGTTCCGGCTGTTTAAAATTTTTCACGGCCAGTCTTTGCTTTACCAGTTCTGCATTTTGACGAATAAAATTAACCTGTAACATCTCCAAAAAATTTGTGGCAAATATAAATAAAGAAGGCATAGGGGGTAGCGCCTTCTTTTAACCAATAAAATATATCGTCTTTTACTTCTTTTCCAACGTCAGATTATTGTCAGCGGCAAACTTTCTTTGTGCCGATTGCATTTTTACCAAAACCATTGACTGCGTTTTGATCAGCGCCCGCACATTTTGAATTTCGGTATTCCTTTCTTCATCGTTTTTTGCAAGCCCCCATTTTTTATAGCCGATATATACTTTTTTCATATACCGAAAGTAATCCAGGTAGGCTTTTTTAAAGTCCTCACTTCCATTTACTGAAGGCAGAGGAGCTTTTTCAATTTCTCCTATTGTTTTATCGATACTGGCAACCATTCTTTGTGAAACAGCTGCAACACTGTCGAATTTATTTTCCTGTGCAAAAGTTCCCACACTGCTTTCTGTTGCTTCAATTTGAGGGATAAGCGCATTTTCTTTTGCCACGCACATGTTGTTATAACTACGTGCAGAAATAGCGTTACAGGCGGCAAATAAAATTGCAACCAACAATAAGGGGTACGTTCTTTTCATACTATGAATTTATGGCAAAGTAAATAGGGGAAAATCAAAAAAACAAATATAGATTGTTGAAAATCAACGATTAAACGACAGATGCATAAGATCATCATTCTGCAACAATTACACATTAGCTATATTGCACTCCATTTCAATTTTAAAAGCAGATTTTTTCCATGATACAATTTGATCGTTTTTCACTGGCCAATGGGCTCAGAGTGTTGGTTCACGAAGATCATTCTACCCCAATGGCAGTGGTTAATGTATTATACGATGTTGGCGCAAAAGATGAGAGTGAAAGCAAGACCGGATTTGCCCATTTATTCGAACACCTGATGTTTGGCGGCAGTGTAAATGTTCCAAGTTATGATGATCCGTTACAACTGGCCGGTGGTGAAAACAATGCGTTTACCACCAATGACCTTACAAATTACTATTGCCAGCTTCCCGCTCAAAACATAGAAACGGCTTTCTGGCTGGAAAGTGATCGTATGCTAAGTCTCGCGTTCAGCAAAAAAAGCCTGGAAGTGCAGCGTAAAGTGGTTTGCGAAGAGTTTAAGGAGCATTATATCAATAAGCCATACGGCGACGTTTGGTTCAAAATGCGTGAACTGGCTTACAAAGTGCATCCTTACAAATGGCAAACCATTGGTAAAGAACTGAGCCATATCGAAAATGCAAAGATTGAAGATGTAAAGAATTTCTTTTTTAAGCATTATCGTCCATCAAACGCTATCCTGGTTGTTGCGGGCGACGTTACTACGGCGCAGGTAAAAGAACTGACGGAGAAATGGTTCGGCGATATTCCTGCAGGCGAAAAATACGAAAGAAATTTGCCGCAGGAACCAAAGCAAACGGAACCGCGCAGGCTCGAGGTAAAAGCGAATGTTCCACTGGACGCTTTCTACAAATGCTGGCACGTGGGTTCAAGACTCGACAGCACTTACTACGCTATGGACCTGATCACCGAAATACTTGGTGGTGGTGGTTCTTCCAGATTATATCAGGCTTTGGTGAAAGAAAAGAAATTGTTCAGCAATATCGACTGCTACCATTTCGGCTCTACCGATGCCGGCCTCCTGGCTATTGAAGGCAAGCTTGTAAAGGGTGTAAAACTGGAGGATGCAGAAAAGGCGGTGGAAGAGGAATTGACGAAGATTAAAAATGAGAAAGTTTCGGAAAGCGAGCTGGAAAAAGTGAAGAACAAAACAGAGAGTGCGATCGCTTTTGAAGACATGAGCGTGATGAACCGCGCCAGCAGCATTGCAATGTACGAGCTGCTTGGCGATGCACAGCTGATGAATACTGAGCTGTCAAAATACCAACAGGTAACGGTAGCCGAAATTCAAAAACTGAGCAACGAAATTTTCGACGAGAATAATTCAAATACTTTATACTATTACGCGAATTAAGTATTGGGTTCTGAGTAGTGAGTTTTGAGTTTTGGTTCGCTAACCGATCACTCAAACTTAACTCACCACTCATAACTCACCACTCATAACTTTAAATATGGCAAACAGAACAATAGCCCCTAAAATAATTGACCCGGTTGAATTTGACCTGCACCTGAAACCTTATGAAAAGAAGACACTTGATAATGGGATTGAGGTGTATGCAATCGATGCGGGAGCAGAGGAGGTTTTACAAATAGAATGGGTCTTTTTTGCGGGTAATTGGTACGAGCAGCAAAACATGATTGCGGCTACAACCAACTTTTTACTTAAAAACGGAACGGCTTCTAAATCAGCTTTCCAGATCAGTGAGCATTTTGAATATTATGGTGCTTATTTGAATCGCGGTTGTTACAATGAAACGTCAACCATCACGCTGCATTGTTTAAACAAACATATTGAAGAGCTTTTGCCTGTGGTGCAGGAGTTGATTACCGACGCGACTTTTCCGGAGGATGAACTGAAGCTTTACAAACAAAATAATAAACAGCGCCTTTCTGTTAACCTGAAGAAATGCGATTTCGTGGCCAACAGGCATATTGATGAATATCTTTTTGGTATTGATCACCCTTATGGGAAATATAGCTCTGCTGAGGCTTACGACGCGGTGGAAAGCGATCAGTTGAAAGCATTTTACGATCAGTTTTATCGTCATGGCAAATGCATTTTGTTTGTGGCCGGTAAAATTCCCGCGAACTTGTTTACGCAGCTGAACAAGTACTTCGGTAGTTTGCCGCTCAACAATAAAACCTTGCCGGAAATCGCCCATCCAATTGTGCAATCATCAAACATTGGTTCGCCAATTCGTCTCTCAAACGACCCTGACGGCGTTCAAGGTGCGGTGCGCATGGCAAGACCATTTCCCAATCGTCACCACCCTGACTTTTTGAACGTGCAGGTGTTGAATACGCTTTTCGGTGGTTTCTTTGGTTCAAGACTAATGAATAATATCCGCGAGGATAAAGGTTATACTTATGGCATTCATAGTTATCTGCAGAACCACATTCATTCTTCTGCATGGATGATTACAACCGAAGCCGGTAAAGATGTGTGCGATGCGACGGTAAAAGAAGTATACAAGGAAATGAAAAAGCTTCGCGAGAAACCAGTTGATGATGAAGAACTGCTGCTCGTGAAAAACTTCATGATGGGTTCTATTTTAGGAGACCTGGATGGCCCTTTCCATATTATTGGGAGATGGAAAAACATTATTCTCAACAATCTTGATGAGAGCTATTTCTACAATTCCATCGGCGCCATTAAATCCATTACGCCGGCTGAAATACAGGCGCTGGCGAATAAATATTTACAGCCAAAAGATTTTTACGAATTAGTGGTTGTGTAGAGACGGATAATTATCCGTCTCCACTCCACATTATGCATCTGCAACAGCGCGATGATCGCCTATGCGATCACCGCGTTTTTTTGTGCCACGCCCTGCGAGGTGCAGGTGGACGTACGCGGGTGCAAGGGAGACGCATTATCATGCGTCTCTACGAATGGCTGATGGGAAATTTTTAACCATAATGATTTTCGCTTTTCCTATTTGATTTTTTACTTTTATAAAAAACTCCCATGAACTTAATTCTGAGAATCATTATTAGCGCAGTAGTGGCTTTTGGTCTTTCTTATATTTTATCAGGAGTACACATTGATAAATTCACTACTGCACTTTTAGTAGCAATCGTTTTGGGAATATTGAATGCCATTATAAAGCCAATCATTGTCATTCTTACTTTACCGATAACCATTTTTACTTTTGGTTTGTTTTTGTTTGTAATCAATGCGGCCATCATTTTAATGGCGGCGAAATTTGTTCCAGGCTTTAAAGTAGATGGTTTCTGGTGGGCATTGCTCTTCAGCTTCCTGCTATCGCTGATTACCTCTGTTTTTTACAGGCCTTCGAGAAATGAGTAGTCGGGAACGGTCAATCGTGAACCGTGAAATGGGAGTCTGCTCAACAGCTTTGCTCTACGTTTCATTGGCGACTTTGATTCACGGTTCTCCATTCACTATTCACGCCCCACGACCCGCCACCACTCAAAACATTCCATCATGAATTTCCACAGAAAGGATCTTTCCAACGAGCAACTGATCAGTTTTTACAAAAGCATTTTACTTCCACGAATGATCGAGGAGAAAATGTTGCTGTTATTGCGTCAGGGAAAAATTAGCAAATGGTTCAGTGGCATAGGTCAGGAAGCAATTGCCGTGGGTGCCGCGCTGGCTTTGCAGCAAGATGAATGGATCATGCCGCTGCATAGAAACCTTGGTGTTTTCACCACGCGAAATATGCCACTGCATAGGTTGTTTATGCAATGGCAGGGCAATAAAGAAGGCTACAGCAATGGCCGCGAGAGAAGTTTCCATTTTGGCAGCAAAGAGCATCACATTTGTGGTATGATCTCGCATTTGGGACCGCAACTCGCGGTGGCAGATGGGGTGGCTTTGGCGCATGTTTTAAAGAATGAAAACAAAGTGGCGCTTGCATTCAGTGGCGAGGGAGGCACCAGCGAAGGTGATTTTCACGAAGCATTGAATCTGGCTGCGGTGTGGGACCTGCCCGTTATTTTCCTGGTTGAAAATAATGGCTATGGTTTGAGCACTCCGGTGCACGAACAGTTCCGCTGCCAAAGCATTGTTGACAAAGCGAAGGGGTATGGAATGGAGGGTGTACAGATTGACGGCAATAATTTACTGGCGGTTTATGACACCATCAAAGGTGTGCGTGAATATTGCATTGAGCACAAAAAGCCTTACCTGATCGAATGCATGACTTTCCGCATGCGTGGGCATGAAGAAGCAAGCGGCATTAAATATGTGCCGCCGCATTTGCTGGAAGAATGGGCCCAAAAAGATCCGGTGAAAAAGTATGAAGAGTATCTAGTGTTGGAAGACGTGTTGACTTACTCACAAATTGAAGCGATAAAAAAAGAAACGAAAGAACACATCGATGAGGAATTGCACAAAGCAGAGCCTACAGAAAATTTTAAAATTGATTCCGCTGTTGAATTGAATGATGTTTATGCCCCAACCACTTTTATTAGCGATGCGGTTGTTTTAGAAAAAAACACGGTTGAGGACGATCAATCAAAAGAACTTCGTTTTATTGATGCGATTCAATCGGCATTGGAGCAAAATCTTGAGAAGCATGAGAATCTTGTCATCATGGGGCAGGACATTGCCGAGTATGGCGGTGCATTTAAAATTACTGAGGGCTTTGTAGAGAAATTTGGCAAAGCCCGGATACGAAATACACCCATTTGCGAAAGCGCTATCGTGGGAGCAGCGTTGGGACTGAGTTTGGAGGGTTACAAATCTGTCGTAGAAATGCAGTTTGCTGATTTTGTTACCATGGCCTTTAACCAGATCGTAAACAATCTTGCAAAAATTTATTATCGCTGGCAGCAAAACGCGGATGTTGTTATTCGCATGCCAACCGGCGCCGGTGTGGGTGCAGGACCTTTTCACTCGCAAAGCAACGAGGCATGGTTTACACACGTACCGGGTTTGAAAATTGTGTATCCTTCCAATCCGTTTGATGCGAAAGGGCTGCTGACTGCTGCAATCAATGACCCAAATCCCATTCTATTTTTTGAGCACAAAGCACTGTATAGAAGCATTTCCGGCAAAGTGCCTGAAGAGTATTACGAGGTTGAAATAGGCAAAGCATTTCACGTAAGGGATGGCGAGGGCATCAGCATCATCACTTATGGTTTGGGTGTACATTGGGCGTTGGAATATGCCGCGCAAAGTCATTTGTCTATTGATATCACTGACCTGCGAACGCTGTTGCCGCTTGACTATGATGCCATTCGCAACGCGGTTAAGAAAACAGGAAAGGTGTTGATCCTGCATGAAGATTCTTTGACCGGTGGTATTGGTGGAGAAATTGCCGCGTGGATCGCTGAGCATTGTTTTAAATGGCTCGATGCGCCAGTGATGCGATGTGCGTCGCTTGATACGCCAATTCCCTTCAATAAGGAACTCGAAAACAACTTCCTCGCAAAATCCAGGCTGGATGAGGCTGTGCAAAAGCTGATGAAGTTTTAGAGAAAGCCGGAACGCAGATTTTCATGATTGTCAAGATTTGTCAAGATTTTTTTTGAAATAGAATTCAGAGTAGTCTGTCCAAAATAAGATCATAAAAATCATGACAATCATGAAAATCTGTGTTCCTTTCTCTAGCTTTACATCGTCAACATAAAGTTCAAATTCCCCTTTATCCATTTCTACTTTACCTTGGCTCCGTACAGGAATATTTTATTCACTTTAAAATTCCTGTTTATGTACGTAGTTCGTGATATTTTCCGTTTGAAATTCGGACATTATAAAGATGTCAAAGCTTTACTGAAAGACGTTCAGGGAAAGGATTTCATTCCCAATGCTAAATCGATGAGGATGCTGACCGATTTTACCGGCGACTCTTATCGGCTTGTATTCGAAGCTGAATTTGATTCTCTCGCATCGTATGAAAAGGGACTTCAATCCGGCATGGGTGAGAAGGACTGGCAAAAATGGTACGAGCAGTTCAAACAACATGTGATAAGCTCCTACCGCGAAATATTAAAAACCGAAGGATAGCGAGAATAGAACGCAGATCTTCATGATTGTCATGATTTGTCAAGATATTTTAGTATTTGATTTCAATCTTCATTGACTCCTTAAAAAAAGATCATAAAAAATCATGACAATCATGAAAATCTTCGTTCCCGTCTCTAGTTTCTTTCCGCGAGTTCATTTTGCCTTACAAAGCTTCCTTTGAATTTGAAGAAGCATTTGTCGCCATTTACTAGTTCCGCCTGCAGCGAATACAGATCGTTTTCGGGAAGGGAATACTTTATTTTTACCTGTAGAGTTTTTGTCTCAAGCGGATTGATCACCAGCAGAAATTTCAGGTCGAGTGCTTTGGATAAATTGGTGGTTATGTCAAGCGCATCTTCCAAAACTTCTTTTACTATTTGCATCATGCAAACGCCAGGCACAACGGGTTGTCCGGGAAAATGCCCTTCAAATATTTTATGCTGCGGATTGATTTCAATATCGGCGGTTATCAATTCCTGTTCCGAATGCAGATGTTGTATGGTAAAAAAGTCGTTGAGTAAGATCATCGCTGTCCAGTTTATGCGTAAAGATAACCTTAAAGACTATTGTAACCACAGGGTTTTAATGGCCTTTATTTCACAACCCTCCACGGATGAATGCCTTATTAACCACAGAGGAACGGAGGTTTTTTTCACAGAGAAAAGGAGAAAATACACCATAATAAATAGCAAGTCACTATAATTTAGAGGACAAGGAGAAATGGTTGATAGTAGGGGGTTGCCGCACAACTAATAATTTCCTGCCTCCTTATCTCTGTGAAAAAAACCTCCTTTCCTCCGTGGTTTAAGAAACTGGTTGCTACTTTGGAACGTCATTGATAAGTCTTTTGACGCCGTTCTTGAGAAGGAGTACATTAAAGTTGATCAACAACCCTGTGCTGAATTTGCCAAGCTTCATGTACGTGAGTGTTTGGGCCAGATGAATATCATTTAAACATTCAACGCTTTTCACTTCAATCACCACCGATTTTTCAACAAGTATGTCAATCCTATATCCGCAATCAAGTTTGACCTGCTCATATTTCAAAGGCATAGCAACTTCTTTTTCCACCCATAACCCTGCCAGACCGAGCTTATAAAACAAGCATTCCTTGTATGCGCTTTCAAGCAAGCCCGGTCCCAACGCTTTATGAACTTCTATGGCAACGCCGATAATGATCTGGGTTAGTTCCTTTTCAATCATAATTTACCTGTCGTTTTTTATTTAAATAAACGTGGTAAATATTGGGGGCAAACTAATGGAATATAAACAACTCTATTTTCCTCTGTGTAAAAAACCTCCATTCCTCTGTGGTTAAAAAAACTACTCGTCCTTCAGCTTCTTCAATCCTATCTCGAAGCTGAACATTTTATGTGATACACCTATTGTATCCGGCACCCCGTTCTCGTAGTCTTTCATAATAATAGATAAGATGGTTTTGCGGCTGGAGGCGTTTTCTATGCGAAGCAATTTCTCGCAGAGAGGATCGGTAATGTAGTAGTTGTAGCCTTTGGCAGCCGTGAATCGATGATAAACCGCGCTGTCTTGTGTAAAAAGTTTTTCGCTCTGCCAGGTCAGCGTGTTCATCAGCACGAGTTCGAAATCCTTTCGCAGCGTTTTGATCACTGCTTTCTTATTCATTTTATCAAAGACATAATGAGCAGTGAATGCGCCGTCTTTTTTCCATTCAAAATCAAAAAATTTAAAGCCCATTTCGTTGGAAAATAAAATGCGTGTGCTGCTATCCGGCATCTGCTTGATGAGCAAAATGCCACTTAAATGTTTGCCCACAACATCTACCTGCGTTTTATACAGCACTCTTTTAAATTGCGGCGTAAACTTTTGAACACAGCCTGTTGCATTATCAGGGCTACTTTGCAAACTTTTGTAGGAAGATTTGCACGCAAACAATAGGCAGAAAAAACTACTTAATAGTAAATAACGCATCGGGAAGATTGGTGTTCATTTCCTTGTTTATAAAACTGATCGCAGTGTTATCTCCGGAAGGTTCAAGCATGTCAATTTTGGAAACCGAGAAATCTTTTTTTGCGATCGTCATGTTGATGTTCTTGAAAAACTCTTTCAGATTTTTGCTTGTTGGCGTCAATTCTACCAAATAATTCTGGCCGCTTTCAAAGACTTTCATGGTAAAGTCCTTGTTGTCCAAAGCCGTTCCCTGTATACAATCAACGGTTATTTTATTGATCTGTTGGAATAGCTTGTTGGACTTTGTAGAGATCTTATTTTCCTTCTGTCCATCTTTAATATACACCGTGCTACCGTTCATGATCATCAGGTATTGAAACGGTGACGTGTACTCCATGCGCACAAGATTCTCTTTTTTGAAATAAAATTTTCCTTTGGAGGTTATTTTTTCGGAGAGCATGCTCAGGTTTTTCTCCTGTATAAAATCACTTTTTATGCTTTGCGTTTTTTGCGCCGCTGCGGCAAATTGTTGCTTGAACGAAGCAATATCTGTCACGGCTTTATAGCCCGCATATTGCGCCGAAGCCGCAAGTGAAATAAAAAACCCTGCTATGAGAAAAAAATATTTATGCATATGCTTCTTCATTGATCATTTTATCGAGCCTTACAAATTCATATCCCTGCTGTTTTGCAAAGTCAATGAATTGGGGCAACACCGCAAAGGTAGTTTTACTTGTGTCGTGAAGTAAAACAATGGCGCCGGGTTTTAATAATTGCTGCAGCTTTCCCAGCAATTTAACTTCTTCTTTTATCACCGTGTCGAGCGAGCGGATGTTCCAGCCGATCGCTTTAAAATTGCCACGCTTTAAAGCCTTGTTCATTGGCGGCGTGGTTACACCGTACGGCGGACGGAACAGCCTTGGTTTAAGTCCAATGGCTCTTTGTATTTCAGCATTCATTTGTTCAATGTCTGCCTGCATTTGAGGAGCCATCAGCATATCAAACCAAAAACCGTGTGAGTAACTGTGATTGCCGATGATGTGCCCTTCGTCATGAATGCGTTTCAGCAGCATTTCATTTCCTGCAATCCTATTTCCAATGCAAAAAAATGCTCCGGGAACACTGTGCGATTTCAATATATCCAATATGGCGGGTGTATATTCCACCGCTGGGCCATCATCAAAGGTTAAAGCGATTTGCTTTTTGGTGCCATCGCCATCACAAATTGTTTTCAAATAGAAATTGGAGCCCACATAGTAAGATCCATAAAACAATATCAACGAGTAAACAACAAACAGCAAAGCGTAAACATACCACGGCATTCCATACTTCGTATGCAGATACACCAACGCAGCCAATACCAAAATGAAAAAATTGTTCGTATTTCTAAAGTTTAGCACGCGGTTACGAGTTGTAGGGAATGATGAATATTTTGATAATGGTTGTAAACAAGAATGTGCTTTATCGATCTGTTTGTTTTATCTGCAGGCAATTGTTGATGCTTTGCAATATTCGCCGCAAGCCACAATGCATAAGCACTTGAAGTGGGAAATTCTCCGCACCATTGTTTGTAAGTGATGCTGGTTTTCCCCGACAAAATATTTTCTTCTAATTGCTCGTACACCCTGTCGTTCTGCTCATCACCATTTTTCCCGTTGATCACTACATCAATATCATTTATCGACAATCCGTTTAAAGAAAGAAACTTATTGATGCGATCTGTGATGGCATGGTTACCGATGGGTTTATAAAAAGTCGTAACGTCTTTCAGTAATGCATAATCTTTTTCAGAAGCGTTCTTATTCATCATGAAAAAAACACTGCCCTCGCCGGCGATTGTTCCTTTTGTATGTTGAGTAAATAACTCTTCGGAGTTTGCAAGGTCTTTTTTATACAAGTCAAAGCGGCTCAGGATTTTATGGCTCGCATCGGTAATTTCATCTGCCGCGCCAACCAGCACATGCGCTGCATCGTTTTCATTCATCAGCATAATGGCATCCTGCAATGCGCTTTCAAAAGAAAAACCGCGGTGCACAAATGTGTTGTTGTAGCAATGTGTTTTCAGCAGCAGGGCAATTTGTCCGGAAACCGTGTTGTGCGTGGATTGGATGAAGTTTGTCGGCGTAAGCATTGTTTCATTTTGCTCCACCAGTTTTTTCAAAAACACCCCAGTATCTTCCAGGCAACCATAGGCGGTTCCCATTGTAATAGCGTCAGGCTTATCAAGACCAGCCTCTTTCATACATGCCATTGCAGCAGCAACGCCCATTTTAATGATGCGGCCCATGCGTCTTGCAATGTTCGGGTTTACGAATTCTGTAATATCCGCATCCGCAGCTTTCAAATGATTGCTTGTGTAGTCAACTTTTTGCTGAAGTTGATTGAAATCTGTTTGTGGTGATATGTTGCCGAGGGCTTGTATGTACATTGAAATTAAATCTTCTTGTTATTGGCTATTGTTTCTTCAACAATGTTGAACAACTTATTTGTGAGGGGTTGAATAATACCTTTAATTTCGTCGTCGTCAAGGTGTTGGTGATAGAGTCTATTCAAACCTTTTTCCTGTTGATTAGTTTTTATTTCATAGGAGTTTCCAAAAAAATCAACGGTAAGTTCACCTCCGTTTACTGATATCGAATTGTCTATATTTCGCAATCCCTTCAAAGTGCTGTTAACTAAAAGCTTCTTTGGCAAACCTCTGTCAGTATCGTAAAGAATTCTCTGTAGGCCTTCATTGTTAACCCCAGACGCAACTCTTTTGCGATCTAAAAACTCCACAGTTAGTATCATATTTCTATCCAGAATAAGTGAATCAAACTTTTGTAATTCGGTTTCCCAATATCCTAATAGTGGAAGTATGATTTCATCAATCGTTTGCTTGTAAGTTTCAGAACTATATTTCAATACGACATCGTCTTCGCTTTTGTTTCTAAGTTGTTTTTTAAGCAAGGAAAGTTTCTTATCCAAATCTCCGTCCTCATCCACGCTGTCTCCTTTTGCGGCTTTGATACTTATTTCCAAACTCCACCCCAATTGCTCAGCTACATAATCAACAAACGCATTCAAATCTCCAATATCAGCCAAATGCAACGCCTGCAAATAATTTCGCTTATCGTCTGATTTTATGATAACTGGTGGCAGATCATTTTTTAGCAACACATAGTTCATCAAAAGCCGTGATATGCGGCCATTGCCGTCGTCAAAAGGGTGAATACATACAAACTTGTAGTGGAAAACTGCCGCTAATTGCACAGGATGCATTTCACCTTTCTCTTCTTCAGACCTAAACCATTCAATTAGCTCACCCATTTTGATAGGCGTATCGGTGGGAGAAGCATAGTGAAACATTTCACCATTTTGCAAGCGAACAGAGTTTGGATATTTTTTATACTCGCCGACTTTTATTTCTCTTCGGGTATTTTGTCCATCCGGTGTTACAGCATCTTTCCAAAAAGGCCTTACTAAAATTATTTCGTTGAGGTTTTTTATTTGCGTTTCTGAGAGTGGTCGTTCTTTATCCTTCGCCCAATCTTTCACCATGTCAAACGCGACATCATGCGATTTCATTTCTTCGTATTCACGAAATGTGTGATTGCCCTTTGTATCGTCATAAAAAAGAAGCAAAGCTGTTTCTCCGTAAGTAAGCGTATTGCCTTCAATATGATTGGAGTTGTAGTTGAATTCAAGCCTGAACTTTTTGTCAAGACGCTGCTGATCTTCAGCCTTCATGGGCAAAAGAGATTGCAATTCTTTCCTAAGATGTTCAATTCTTTCGATGGTTGAATTCATTGTACTGATTTCCTTATCAATAAAAGTAATTAAAAAACAATTTTCACGACGCTTTTTCCAGTTTGCTCCGGTTCGATCTCTTCTCCAGTTTTTCCTTCAGGTTCAAAAAATAATTCTCGAAATATTTTTTGGAAAGGTAAGAGACCAAAAGCACTGCCGGTATTACGACCAAATAGAAAACAATGTTGCTTAACACCGGATTCATTTGCGCCAGGTATTTTTTCAAGAACAAGATAATGGTGAAGATCACGAGCATGTGATACATGTAAATGCCGTATGAAATTTCACCGAAGGTTGATAGCAAACGGCTCTTGATTTTCAAGATGCCATTGTCAACAGACGAAACATCGAGTATCAGATACAGAAACAAAAAGTTGATGAAAAGCGCTGAAATAACAGGCGTTTTGAAAACGATGTTCCAGATCGCGTTGTCAATATTTGCGTGAAATATGAGGTACACGGCTAAAGTAAAATACACTATGACTTGCACAGGCTTTTTAAACTGAGCCAGTCGCTGCAATTTTTCGCCGTGATAAAATAAAAAGTATGCGCCGAGACCGCCAATAGCCATTGACTCAAACTGAAATATACTCACCACGTAAGCAAACAACTCGCTGTGTATGGCATACATCGAAAGCAGTGTCAGCAATATTTTGATGGCGATGACGGAGAGCAAAACAACCAGTATCCTATGCTTTAAACCTTTGAAAAGTGGCGCCCAGATAAGATAGAAGACTTCTTCCACACCAATGGACCAAAGTGGCTCCAGTAAATGATGCCCGAAGAAGAATGTTACGAGGCCGGGTAAAAAAAACAAAAAGTAAAACCATGTTTGCCCAAACGTATAGGGCATGGTGTAATCTATCTTCAATACATGAAATGCCAGTGGCAGTAGTATGGCGCCGATAATCACCAATAGAAAATACAAGGGCCAGATGCGCAGCATTCTTTTTATATAGAACGTTTTAATGCTGATTGTTCCTATTTTGAAATTTTCTTTCAATAAAAGATAGGTGATCAAAAAGCCGCTGAGCACAAAGAAGAAAGTAACGGCGTTGTTACCGTTTCTGAAAAGACCTAGCCACTCAAGATTTGCGAGGCCATTTTTGAGTTTGATGGCTTCGGAGTGATGCATCAGCACCAATAGCGCCGCGAAAAATCTTAGAGGATTCAACCCTTCAAAAAAAGAAATGCTCTTGTACTTGTTCATTGCGCTGTAAAAATAGGTGCTATACTTTCGAAAAAATTAGTGACGAGCAATTTCCCCCGAATCCAAATGAGTTTGACAGCACGTTTTTCACGTCCTGGCGGACCAATTGGGTTTCCGGTGCAAACGGCTGGTCGACTATTTGCGTTTCGAAGCGAAGGTTTGGATAAATAAGCCCGTGTTTTATGGAAAGCGAAGCGAACACTGCTTCTACGCCGCCGCTTGCGCCGAGCGTGTGCCCAGTGTATGCTTTCGTGGAACTTAGTTTGGGGTAATGCGGATCAAACAATCTTTTGATCGCGGTTCCTTCTGCGCTGTCATTGTTCGCCGTTCCGGTACCATGAAGATTGATATAATCAATGTCGGTCAATTGCAATCCGCTTTTTTCCAGCGCACCTTTCATGGCGAGGTATGAACCTGTGCCGTCAGGAGAGGATGCCGTTTGGTGATACGCATCATTGGCATTGCAGTAACCGCTGAGTTTGCAATAAGGCTGTTTGCTCAATGTTTTCATTACTCTTTCCGAAACCAGCACCACATAAGCTGCGCCTTCACCAAGGTTCAATCCTTTTCTGTTTTCATCAAAAGGTTTACAGGGTTCCTTGTCGAGGATCATCAATGTATTGAACCCGTTGAGTGTGAATTTGGTCAAGGCATCCGCACCGCCGGCAATGGCAATATCAAGAATGCCATTCCTGATCAATTTTGCTCCATAGAAAATACTATTGGCGGAAGACGAACAGGCTGTGCTGATGGTGGTGACATAATCCGTGGCGCCCAATTGCTCGGCCACAATGTCGGTTGCGCTTCCACACTCGTGATTCACCACGTCCCGCAGCTTTCCTTTGGACGCGTCCTGCAGAAAGTCTTTGAAGAAATCTTCTGTTTTATCCATGCCGCCAACAGTGTTGGCGCTTATGAAACCAATTGTCCAGTCCGTGATGCTTTCTATTGCAGCATCGGCGAGTGCTTCCTTTGCTGCAATGGCGCTAAGCAACGCTGTTCTCGTTAAAGATGCAGGCATTCCCGCCACTTCTGCCAGTTCTTTGTTGCTCTTTTTTACTTCAGCAACCGGCAGCTCGTCTTTGTGTGCCGATTGCAGGTAATGCATTTTAGCAACGCCGTCTGCTTTGTTTTGTAGCGAGTCAAGGCATTCCTGCACATTGTTGCCAATGGCAGAAATTATCCCTAGTCCCTGTATGTAAATGTTTTTGCTCATTCAGCGCCGGCAGTCTTTTTAGTAATATATTATGCAGGTTTGTTTGCAGTGATGTATTCAGCCATCGTTCTTACCGATTGAAAAACTTTCGGACCGTCTTCTGCATTAGCCAGTTTTATGTTGTACTCCTGTTGTAAAAGTACAATCAGTTCCAGCGCGTCGATGGAATCCAATCCAAGGCCTTCTACAAAAAGCGGTTGATCATCGCCAATGTCTTCAGGTTTCAGGTGCTTCAAATTCAATTGTTGAATGATCTGGGCCTTCAAGTCGGCCATCAATTTTTCCATAAAAAAATTATGAGTATAGTTTATAAATATTTTCCAGTGTAAACGGATTTGTTTTGTCTGCGGCTTCTTTCTCTAAAAGAAACAGCGCCGCTTCATAGCTGTCGCCCAGTAGTTCCAGCCACCCAAAAATACAAGCTTTATTGGTCTTCTGGCGCATCAGGGTTTGCACGTACTGGTGCAGGAACTTCGCCTCAAATTTGTCAAACACAAAAAAAGCGTTTTCGCCTTTGAAGCCGTTCTTTATACATATTTCTCCAATCACAATATTGGGCAAAGTGTATACAAATAATGCCGGGCTCGCAATGTCCTTTATCGTGTCGAAATACTTTTGATCTGCATCCAGGCTGGAACTGGCATTGGCAAACACTACGCTTATTTCATCGGTCTTGTATTTCCCTTTTAAGTCGGTTCCGGATAACAGGTTTTCGGAAGCAAGCAGGCCGAGTTTTGACAGGTTATCCATTTTGAAAAACTTTGGATAACTGAGTCCCATTTGGCGATAAGCGCTTACCAAAAAATCGCCCGTGTGCTGAGCCGAAACCTCTTTCCAAACAAGGTGCCCGTCTTTTTCAACTGCACCATTGCGGATAATGCTATGTCCGGTTATGAAGACCTCACCCTGGCCACCTCCGGAGGAAAACAAGTCAGTTGCAATATTTGCCGAATCCGTCATTATCTTTTACTAATTGATTCTTCCAGGGTAATCACTTTCGCTAATTTTTCAATTGCTCTTGCATGGTCTCTTACGTAAGGGTTTGTTGTGTCCCACACGTAACCGGCCAATACGGAGCAAATCATGTTTTGAATTTCAGGCACCGGTTTTGGCGCAAAGAATATTTTGTGCAAAGAAGTATCGTACCATGCAAAAACGTAAGCCCTGAAAGTGTTTACACCTTGCATCATTACGTCCTGGTATTCGGTTTTCCAGTCTACGTCTTCTCCTTTCAGCTTGCGGATCACCAGGTTCGCGGCGATCTGGCTGGAAACGGTTGCCAGCGTTACACCGGATGAGAAAATAGGATCGAGAAACTCGGTTACGTTTCCTGTAAGCACGAAGCCATCGCCAAAGAATTTATCAGTTGTCGCAGACCATGATTCCAGTATTCTCGTGCCGAATTTCAGCTCTACATTTCTAAATCGGTCTGCTAAATATGGTTCGCTTTCGATGATTGCGCGGTAAACTTTTTCATCGTCACCCTCAAATTGCTTAAAGAATTCCGGATCGCCTACAAAACCCAAAGAGGTAACGCCGTTAGAAAAAGGAATCACCCAAACCCATGTATCCGGTTTGTGCACAACGATGGTAATGCGGTTGGGTTCGTCAGCCATAGAGCGGTTCAAATCCACGGTGTGGGCAAACAATGCTTTACGTGGTTTTTGAGTAGATGGCCTGTCAAGATTAAAAAGCTTCGGAATTACGCGTCCATATCCACTTCCATCGATGATGAAGCGGGCTTCAATGGTGGATTTGTTGCCGTCTTTATCTTCAACCGTTGTAACGGAGGTCGTGTCAGGATTGAACTTTATATCTGTAACGGTAGTTTCGTAATCAACAGGTACGCCCATTGATTCTACTGCATCTGCCAGTGTTTTATCAAAATCTGCACGCGGCACCTGCCATGTCCAGTTCCAACCTTTTGTATATTGAGAGGCAAATGAAAAGTCACACACGGCACCATCTCTCACGAATTTTGCACCTGATTTTTGTTGGAAACCCTTCTGCTCGATAAATGGCAAAAAGCCCGCTTCATCCAACGCTTCCATACAACGCGGCAATAAGCTTTCACCAATTACAAAACGTGGAAACTTTTGCTTTTCCACAATCTTTACTTTGTATCCCGCTTTGTTTACGATAGACGCGGCAACAGTTCCTGAAGGACCCGCTCCAATTACAAGTACATCAACTTTTTCATTTTTCATATTGCTAGTGGGGTTTTTTACTTTAGTTGTTTAGATTTCTGTTGTTCGGTGTGCGAAGTACGATGTACGGTGTACGATATTCTTTAAGCTGTGTCAACCAAGTGAATTTCGTACATCGTACTCCGTACACCGTACATTGCCTTTATTTCTTTTTGCATTTCAAAATCGTATGTCCCAATCCAATGTTATCAATCTGTTCCGTTACTTCGAAGCCGGCATCGGCAACAATTTTTTTGAAAACATCAGAGTGGTACATCTGGCTATTCCCATTTGCCATTGCTGTAAAATACAATGACGTTTGCTGCAGCGAAAATGCAGCCGCTTCAAATTTTTGCCTGTCCCAGAAAGTTTCCATTATAAAAACATGTCCGCCAACATTCAATGCATTGTAGCATCTTTTAAGAATGGAGGCTATTTCTGCATCAGAAAAACAATCAAGGAACTGGCTCATCCAAATGGCATCGAAGCCTTTTGGAAAAGGTAGTGATTCATTTAAAATATTCGTTTCAAAATACGAAATGCGATCCGCAACTTCGGTTTTGGCAATTCTTTCTTTCGCAAGGCCCAATTGTCCCGGAAGATCCATCATGGTCACATGAACCTCAGGGCTATATCTCGTACAGGCAACGGCCCATTTTCCGGTATTTCCACCTATGTCCAGCAATGTTTTGAACTCTGTTTTGAATATAGTTCTTAAAGCGCCGGGAAATGCATTGTCTGAATAAAAGTGATCGAATTCGAACCAACTTTTTTGCTGATGAGGCGGCAATTTCGAAAGCCCTTCATAAATCGTGTTCCAGTCGCCAAGCGTAGGCAAGCCTTCCGGTTTACCGTTGCGGATGCTTTCTTCCAGTTTGAAAAGGCCGTGGTAACAAATGTCATGAATGAAGTTCATGTTCACATTCGTCATCTCGTCGTGCAAAATGAAGTAGGCCGTTTTGGTAAAAAAATATTTTCCGTCCTGTACATATACAAGGCCCATTCCCAATCCTGCTTCCAGCAAAACGCGAACGCCGTAGTGGGAAATGCCTGTTTCTTTTTCAACCTCTTCCATAGTCATGCCGGTCGCCTTATGGCTTTCCAGCGCTTGTAAAATGCCTGTATTTCTTAGCGTTTTTGCTGCCTGGAAAACAACCGGTGCAAATGCGATCCACTGTGCCTTTGATCTTGCATCGAGGGCTGTTTCGTCAGAAGGGGCGTTGAAAAATTGCATCGAATAGAATGGTTTTAATTTTTACTCAAAACAAGTGCCGCATTGCATCCGCCAAAGCCGGCAGCTATTTTAAGTATTTTATTAATGTTTTTGGTGGTAATGGTATTGGGCACGTTAACCGGAACAGGAACGCCGATGTTTTCAAATCCCTGTGTCGGTATGATTGTATTTTGCTTCATGGTGGCGAGCGCAACAACAGATTCCAATATCCCCGCCGCGCCGAGTGTGTGGCCGAAATATGGCTTCAGGCTGTTCACCGGAGCCTGCTGCAAACCTGCAATATTAATGGCTTTCGCTTCCATTTCATCGTTGTACAGCGTTGCTGTGCCGTGACCGGATATGAAATCTATCTCATCGCTTTTCACACCCGCTTCGTGCATTGCCTTCCTGATGGCAATAGCGAGCTCTTCGCCCGTGCGCGATGGACCTGAAATATGGTTGGCATCATTGCTTACAGAACCGCCGTCTAAAGTGGCGTAAGCATTTTTATTATGTTTGGATAAAACGATCGTTGCGGCAGCTTCTCCTAAATTGATGCCGGATCTTTCTGCATCGAAAGGTTTGCACACTTGCTTGCTGATTGCCTGGAAAGAATTGAAGCCGCTGAAAATAAACGATGAAATCACGTCTGCTCCAGCTACTACCACATTGTCAAACTGGTTAGTTTCTATTAACCTTTTCGCAGTGATCAATGCTGAAATTCCGGATATGCATGCATTGGAAATGGTGATGGGTAAATTGGGATTATGAAAATAATCGGCGATCGATTTTGCTGAATGATGTAAAGGCAATTGCGCTTTCATGTCATCCGTTACCGTTTCGTTTTCAAGCAAAGAAATATTTCCTTTTGTGGTAGAAATGATAACCGCTGTTGAAGCAGATTGAATATCCACTTCGCAGAGGGACAATGCATTTTTTATTGACTGAATCAGCAGTTTTTCGAATTTCGTATATGCATTGGCGTTTTGAATGCCTGTATTCAGCTCTTTGTTTTTTTCTTCGGAAAAAATTGCGGCAAAAAATGGCTCGCTAAATATTTCGGTGCGTGAATGCTGACGTACGCCGCTGTTGCCTTTTAACAGCTCATCAAAGTTTTCAGCAGTGGTGCTGCCGAGAGGTGAGAAAATATTATCTGCAACTACAAAAACTTTTGGCATACGCAAGGAAAGTAAAAAAGCAAAAATAAAAAGTAAAAAATGCCTTTCTGTTCTTACTTATTTATTGTTCTGATTTAAGGGTTTATAATAGGTTTTTTTCTTTTAGCCATTCTTCAAAAAAAGCAGGACGTGTCAGCTGAAGGTTAGACTTTTCAAGATCAAGAAAAACCTGCACCGAAGTACCCGTCGCCACAACATCTCCCGTTTTCGCATTGTACAAGGTATATTCAAAATTCATTTTTGCCGCCGGCGTCGGTATATAGGTCGCTTCGACAATTACCTTATCGCCATACTTCAATGATTTCTTATAATTACAGTTTACGCCTACAATAGGGACTACGTAACCGTTTTTATAAAAATCAAGATACCGGCACCCATGGGCCTCACCAAACGACTCTCTTCCATCTTCGAAATAGCGGATGTAATGGCCATGCCACACAATGCCTAACGGATCTGCCTCATTGAACTTTACCGCTATCTCCGTTTTATGGGTCAGAACTTTTTTCATAAGAGGCCAAACCTACGATAAATTTTTGGTCGGAAAGCATTGAAAGGTGCACAACAAGTGGCCACGGCTGACTTTATTTAGCAGGCACTCAAGTCAATTTGGGAATTTGGGGATTTCAAAATTTGAAAATGCTTTTTGTGCACACCTCCGTCAATTCTGCTGCCGGTGATGAACCGGCCAGATCGCCAATCCTTTATTACAGAAAAACCCGGCTGAATTTAAAATCAACCGGGTTTTTATTATATATCTTTTACCTACAAACTGGCTTTATTTTAACCACAGAGGAAAGGAGTTTTTTTCGCAGAGTGAAGGAGAAGGGCCCTCGAAACAATTATTATTCATCAGGGACGAAAAAGGAAGATTGTTGCCAAAACCTCCATTCCTCCGTGAAAAAAGCCTCTATTATCTCCGTGGTTTAAAAAATTATTTCGAGAATTTTGCTATCCACTCTTCGTCTTTATGTTTCTTTATTTCCTCGATCATATTCCAAACGGTTTTTACCCAATAGTTTCTGTAGCCAAAACCGCCCGCTTTCCCTTCCATCCTTTCTGTATAAATTACTTTGTTGGTTTTCATGTCTACAAAAGTCACATACATGGAGGCCCTTTCCTGTCTTTTATTAAGGCCCTCGGCAATAAACACCAGACCTACACCGGTTTTACCTTTAAAATTGTAGCCGCTTACTATCTTGCTGATATCTGCCTCTTTGAACCTCATGTAATCGGCGTCTTTGGATGAAAGAAATGTAGAAGGATCTGTTTTATCGTTCTTTTCCTTTACGACGGAAAGATCATTGGTCAAGTGTGTTTTTTTCAGCGCAGCTCCTATATCGTATTTCTTCGCCTCGTTTACAGGCACATTGTTGATTGCTTCGAATTTTGTGGGAAGATCTGTCGTTGAAATAACTGTATCTCCTATCAGCCTTGCGTTTGAGAAATCAATACCGAGGTAAGTAATTGGCAGGTCGGTTGTAAAAACGTCTTTAGGAGTTGGTGTTTGCGCATAAACAGATGCGATAGAAAACACGGTTAACAAAACGGAAAAGATCAGTGTTGTTTTTAAATGTTTCATACAATGTGAGTTTGATATATAGTGTTGCTTTTCGCTTTGCGAAAAAGAATTAATAATCAATAATTAAAAATTAATAGGTGCAACAACGAAACTGTTGTGAACCGGCTTTCACCACTCATAACTCAAAACCCATTACTCAAAACTCACTTCGCTTTTGCCGGCATTTCAGGCTGCACAAAAATTTTCATCTCACATTGCGCGAGCAGTACATTGTCGTACCAAACCTTTCCGGTGATAACAGTGACGTCGAAAATTCTGTTGCTCACAAAGATCTCGGTTTCTATTGTCATGCCAACTTTGGGTAAGCTAAACACTTCGAAATTCTTCACTGCACCAATGTATCCGATAGGTGCGGGTTTGTTTTCTTTTTGTGCTTCGAAGCCAACGCCCGCCGCGGCGGTTTGTGCGATGTTTTCCAAAAGACCCGGTTCGCGAAACAAGCCGTTCTCTACAAAGATATTATCTGCTTTTATTTTTAACGTACTGCGTGTTGCGGTTGCCTCAGATTTAACAATAGCATCAATCATCACAAATGGCGGAGCCTGGGGAATGAGCGGCTGTATATTTTCTACCGGAAAAGTTACTGTCATGGATATATGCGCTATTTAAAAAATGAAGCTACGATTTTTTGAGTTGTTGGTTGATAGTTGTTGGTTGTTAGCCCTCCTGTGCTGGCTTTCCTAACAACTAACAACCACCAACCAACAACTCCCTCCTTGACCTAATATTCTTTTCTTTTCCAGTCACTTGTCGGCGCTAATACCCCTATTCCGCTTCTATCTGCCGACCAATGAAAATACCGGTTGCGTAGTTTTCTTAGATCTTCCTGTTCTTTTAATTCTTTGTTGTAGGCTTCAACCAGGTACGGCGGCACATGGGGGTGGCGATATGTTTTTTGAATGTCGCTATACCACTTAAACGTATATGGTTTACCGTTGCCCATAACATATGGTCGCAAGGTTTCCATTGCTCGCACCAGTAAAGCATCATTCGAAATGGAGTATTTCGTTTTCAATTTCTCTATTCCAAGCGGTAGTTCTTTATTTATGGCGTACTCCGCCATGAATTGAAGCGGTATAAAACTGTAGGTGTTGCGAATGCAGCGTGACCCGGTACGCGAGCCTCTTAGATTGTGGTAGGCCCATCTGCCCGGGATCACCTGCAGCTGGTCCGCGGTGTACCAACCTTCCTCAATAAGCCTTTGCCGTACGTTCTCAAGACTGGCTGTAGATCTTAAAACTGACTCCGTTTCTATTTCATAAACAACCTCGTCCATTTTATCCGGATATGAGCCGCCGATATCCGAATGCACACCGGGAAACTCTTTTTCTATGCTGCCGTACACATGTGTAAGTGCAAAGTATTTGCGTATTTCATCTTTCGCGGTGAAGTGCACTATTGTTTTGGCCGACTCGATGTCATTAAGGTGCAATTCTTCTACATCGTTAGAAAAATCGGGTGGTATTCCCTTAAGTTTATCGTAGGAAGATACGGTGTCAAATATGCCCAGAAACCGCACTTTTATTTCGCCAATTTCTACACCCAGCTTCTGCATCATAAGCCCCAGATGCCCGTGCGGTGGTAAATCTACCTGGCTTACAGACTGATTATCGGCATCTACATAATGATTGTAAACATCACCTAATGCCTTGTATTTTGCTTTCTGTATTTCATGCAAAAAATTACGGGCGGCCGCAGCTCCTCTGCTAAAACCAAATACATCCAGCGTAAGAGAATCGATGGTTGTTATTTCACCAATAGCTCTCGATGTATTTCCTTTAATTTTTCCAACTATCAATTCGCAGCCTTTTCTTACTTTGCCCCTTATGCCAGTAACTCCGGCTCCCCAGCCGGAACCATCCTCGTCATCGGCTTTACGGTCCTCCGTACCTATTCCTTCTACATAAATAGCCAGCTTTTCGTCATAACACTTCCAGAGCCTTGCCACGTTTGACCACTCGTTATAATAGCTGCTGCCTTTTTCTTCTTTACCATATTTTTGGAACGCTGCAGTATTTTTTTCACGCTCTTCCGTATTGGTTTTGTTATTTTTTGTGCCGTCAAAAAAAATTCCAAATACTTTGTCTTTATCATTATTATTATCCTCAGGAGGCGTATAATTTCCAAATACAATGCTTGCCATAAACTGCTTTAGTTTGTAATGTGACGAATGTTTTTAATAGGTACAGTAATGCTGTCCTGCTGCAAAAAAATTTCAACTACTCTTTTTTCAGGTTCGGGTATACGAATCACCAACTTCGACGGTCGATTAGGATCTATTTTTTCCTTAAATGCCTTTCTTATTTCAGAACGCTCAAAATCAATTGGTAACATAGCGTCTTCCCCTTTCTTAAACCTTACCCAGTAGTCTTTGTCTTCTGTAAGCACTATCCAGGAAGCGTGCCCCTTGCCCGTTTTATCGCGCCACCCCAAAAAAAACAGGTAAGGAATGGCACGGCTTTCTTTATAAGGAAACTCATCTTGGTAACGAAACTGTTTTTCGCCATTGCACATGTAAATGGAACCGGAAGACACAGTGCTGCCTTCGCCGGATAGCTCAAGCACCGGCTGCCATTGATATCGCTGCTCATAATCATCATACAAGGCAGGATCCGGAAGGCCATATTGAGCCAGCTTGGCTTTGTAGTGTTTTTTTATTATCATGCTGTCGGTCATTACGCTTTCATCAAAGCCTTCGTTAAACAAATAAGCTTCTTCCTCAGGCAAATCTTCCTTCTTTACCAATACTTCTGTTGCTCGAAACCGGGCTATTTCCTGTTGCATGCCACTTCCACCTTGCAGCCATACGGTAACACGTCCTTCAGGCCCCATGCCTACAATGAAAACCTTGTAGGTTTCCTTTCGAACTGTATCAAAATAGGTATCCATAAAACCTTCTTTAAACCATGCCGTTATTTTTTCCTTGGGCAAGGCAAAGGAGCCCTTGTAAAATTTATGCTCAGCAAATGAGCGCCAAAATAAATGCAAGCTGTCGGGAACGCCCTTACCATCGGGCCCTGATGCAATACTTCTGCCTTCGTTGCCCCAACCCGCATTATTTATTCCCCAGTCGCTTAGCCCTTGGGTATAATCGTTTCCCCCGATCCAACCTTTTATTACAGTCATCGGGTATTCTACAGGTGCGCTCAACGTAGCGGACCAATCAAATTTTGCTTCCATTTTAAATGGTTTACATCCTGTGCTCATGGCATGTCCCATAAGCAGGATAATGAGTGATAGTAAAAGTTTGCTTTTTTTCATGTGATGGTTTCCGTAAAGAATTAGTGGATTGATTCGTTTATTCTGTTAAGTGTAAAATATTTTTGAGAGGAACTCTAATGCTATCCTGTTCCAGATAAATTTCCATTTCCTCCTTTTCAGGATGCTCACTACGTATCACTATTTTCGAGGGTTTGTTGGGGTCTATTTTTTCCTTAAATGCCTTTCTTATTTCAGAACGTTCAAAATCTATTGGTAACATAGCGTCGTCTCCTTTCTTAAACCTAACCCAGTAATCTTTGTCTTCTGTAAGCACAATCCAGGAAGCGTGGCCTTTGCCCGTTTTATCGCGCCAACCTAAAAAAAACAGGTAAGGAATGGCACGGCTTTCTTTATAAGGAAACTCATCATAGTAGCGAAACTGTTTCTCGCCATTGCACATGTAAATGGAACCGGAAGACACGGTGCTGCCTTCGCCGGATAGCTCCAGCACCGGCTGCCATTGGTAGCGCTGCTCATAGTCATCGTACAATGCTGGATCCGGAAGTCCATATTGAGCCAGCTTGTCTTTGTAGTGTTTTTTTATTATCATGCTGTCGGTCATTACACTCTCGTCAAAACCGTCGTTAAACAGATACACTTCAATCGGAGCAAGGTCTTCCGGCTTTACCGTTACCTCCTTTGCTCGAAACTGTGCCACCTCCTGTTGCATACCACTACCACCTTGCAACCACACCGTAACACGCCCTTCTGGCCCCATGCCTATAATAAAAAGATCGTAAGTTGCTTTACGCACGGTGTCAAAGTAGGTATCCATAAACCCTTCTTTAAACAACGCCGTTATTTTCTCCTTGGGCAAAGCAAAGGAGCCTTTGAAAAATTTATGCTCTGCGTGCGAACGCCACAGTAAATACAAGCTATCGGGAACGGCCTTCTTATCTGGCCCTGCACCAACAAGGCCGGCATCATTACCCCAACCTACATTAATTATCCCGTCGCTTAGACCCTGCCCATAATCGCTTCCCCAAATTTCGCCCGCAATTGGAGTTACCGGGTACTCTACAGGAGCGCTCAAAGTAGCGGACCAATCAAATCTTTCTTCCATTTTAAAAGGTTTACATCCCGTACTTATGGAATGTCCCATAAATAGGATCATGAGTGATTGTAAAAATTTATTTCTTGTTACCATGAATTATTATTTTCTTATTACTCACCAAAGTCAAATTACCTTTCGTCGCCTCGATAGTAATTTTGTCGGCAACCTTTTTCAGTGTCCCTCCAACAACAAGAGTATATGCCTTATTCACATTTACAGTCATTTTTTTTGCCTTTTTTATTATCGCCATAATTATTAAAATTTAGTTTTTAGAATGTTTTATGTGATGTTTAGCAAGATTTTTCCGATTATTTAATTGACTGCGCTTCTCTAATAAAAGATCAAAGCCTTTTACAAGCTTACTCCGGCACGCCGTTATAATAGCTTGTCGAAGCGCTGTTCATAAAGAAGCAGCATTGACAAATTTTGCCAATCCTTGTATGGATGAGTATTAGTACAGGCTACAAATGAAGAAGCAAAGGGTAACTAAAATGAAAACCTTATGCATGTTGTCATACCTTAAGATTTCCCGATAGTTAATCTATATGAGTTGCTTTTATGCAGGTAAAAAATGCAATAATTGCTGGAAGATAAATGGTAAGAGGTACTACGCTGCGGAAAATGTTTGCAGGTTTCGTTATCCCAAATGTAGGATAAAGGGGTTGTAAACAAACCTTTACTTAAAAAATAATTTGGTTTTTGTTATACTAAATAACTATGGTTCTGGCGACAGTGTAAGAATTATTATAACAGGAGATAGTCTGCAATCATACAAAACAAACAACTCCTGCAAAAGCAAAGGCCCCGACAAATGTCGAAGCCTTTCAGTTATTCAGTTATTCAGTCATTCAGTTATCAGCTCGGCTGAAGCCACGCGAGTTGAACGCCCCTGTGGTGGCCGTCTTTCGCACGTTTTAATGTAACGTAAATGTTATTGGCCTGGTCATAATCTGAAATAGCAAAAAGGGCCATGTTGTGATCTCCTTTATCAGGTTGGCCAAATGCATATTGTCTAGTCGGCATTATTTCACGCCCTTTCACAGGATACAAATAGGCATCGCAGTAACGAGGATTCTGTATGGTCACCGGCCTTTTTCCTTTTTTGATCCTTTCTTCATTTTCCGCAATGTCGTTAAAAAGTATATATGAACTATTGATTCCATTTAAGTAGGAGAAAGATTTGAATTGATTTCCTTTTTCCATTTTTTGCGCTTTTCCTTCCCTATACGCTAAGTAATAAGGTGAGAGCCCAACATTTTCAAGTTGTTGGCTTTTCGGAATCAGATAACTGCCCAACTCCGCTCCGGTGTTGCTGTAAGCTCCAATGGCAATATTTCCAAGCGTGGTGTATATTCTGCCCTTGGAGTTTGAATACACTTTTATTTCTTCGTATACGACAGCAAAGCTGCCGTCCTTATTTATGTAAACGTTTTGCGGCAAACCATAGAATGCTTTCTTCTCACCAAATATTTCTGCGCTTTTCGCGGTGGCTGCGGTTGGAATAGCTTCTGTAAAAGCTTCCAGTTTGTTTTCGGCCAAATCAACAGATGAAACATAGCATGAATAGTAGCCGCCATTGCCATTTACCTGTGCTGCCATCACCAACACAAGCTTTTTCGTAATGGGGTTATATTTCACACTGCCATCCACCGATGTCATATCCTTAGTAAAGTCGAGTTTTGTAGCAGTTATTTCCTTTGCTCCTGCATTCAGTGAAGCCATTAAAAGTTCACTTGATTTGCCGCCGCTGCTTTTTGTGTTGTAACCATAAGCAAGCACGCAAACTCTCTCATTTCCTATTACAGCCATGTCCAGATAGTTCACATATTTATAAAAACCGTTGGGTGATGTATAAAATGCATCGGAAATGATTTTATGATCGGAGCCATAATGAAAAACCTCTAATCTTTTATTCCTGTCCTTGGCGTAACTGTGCATTTCGGCAATGGCATAATTTTCGGAGTAAGGATCTTTCTTTACATAGAAGTTTTGCGATACACCCTCACCAAATGCTGATCCATAAGCATCCCATACAGAAACTTTTTCAAGCACGGCCAAAACTTTGTCTTCTTTCAAATTTCCATTGTTTCCGTCCATGATAAGGCGGTAGAGCGTAAGCCCTGTGCTTTCATATTTGCTTACAAATACCACCACATCTCCTGCTATCTCAAAGATGCCTTCAATGTGCGTAGTGCCAGCTGATTTCGCCAGCTTTTTAAAAAGGGGCTTAACATGCACTTCTGTACCTGCTTTATGATTTTTGTCGTATGGCGTAATGTAAATTCCGTCTCTGAAAGTAAAGCGGAGAAAAAATGTGTTGCCGTTTTTTAATTGTAAAATTTTGCAGTAGCCTTTTTCCGGCTCGTCAAATATCTGTCCTTCACCAACTGTTTGGAACTGTGCCTTTACAAGCATGAAGCACAGCAGGGCCGGGAGTAAGCAGAGTAGCTTTTTCATTGTAATCGTTTATGGTTATAAATGGGGGTTTTTCAACGTTATTGTTGAAAAAAGTTGTTATGAAGGCTGTAGCCAAACGAGGTTCGCAGTCTTGCGCTTCCCTTCGAGGTTTAGTTTTAATGTTACGAGCGTGTTTCTATTTTTGTCATAATCGGACATCGCAAATGCAGCGAGATTGTGCTGCGATTTTGCCGGCTCGCCGAATACGTATTTTCGTGTTGGCATGATGTTCTTTCCCTCTATTGAATAAACATAGGCGTCGCAGTCTGGCACACTCGAAACGGTTGTCGGTCGTTTTCCCTGGGATACTCTCTCTTCATTTTCCTTTAAATCATTGAAAAGTATATAGTTTCCATTTTCGCTTACCAAATAAAGGAACGATCTAAAATGATTGCCCAGATCAGTTTCCACAGGGGCAATATCTCCGTTGTCGAGGTAAAACCCTTGCCCATATTGGCCTCGTAAAAAATGTGCCATGGGAATCAAATAACTTCCAATTTCTGCGCCATTGCTGCTATAAGTCGAAATAGCAATGTTTCCCAATGTTGCTGTAGGGACAGAGAAGCCGCTATTTGAAGTGACCACTTCAAAAGACGATTCTTCGCTTACGATGGCAAAACTACCGTTTCGGTTCATGCAAATGGCTTGCGGTAATCCCACAAATCCCTTTTTGTCTTTAAAAAGATCAGCGCTTTTTGCCGACGCGGCTGTCGGACTAATAATACCAGAGCTTTCAACTTTATTCGAAGTTGGATCTAAATAGCAAATGTGCTGTGTGTAGCCTTTGTCATTCTTTGTTTCCTGTACGGAGACAACTGCGACGATTTTTGTTGTTGCCGGATTATATTCCAACAATCCTCGCACAGACGTTGTATTTTGACAAAAATCCAGTTTGGTCGCTTTTACACTATTCGAGGATATAGTCACAAGTGAGGTTTCGCTGCCCTGAGCTCCATCAAAATAATTGTTGTACTCACGAACCATCACACAAACCGACTCCTTTCCCATCAGTTGCAAGGTTACATAGCTCGCAAATTTACAATTGCCTTGAAGTTTACAGTATGCATGATTTATTACATTATGGTCTGCACCATAGTGATAAACTTCCAATCGTTGGCTTTTGTCAGCAGCGAAGGTGTTCTGCAAGGCGACTGCATAGCCTTCTGAATCATGAGTTACACTGAAAAGAGGAAATGGCGCGTCGCCTGATTCCGTCGCCGCTTTTTCTTTACTGGAGAGTTTTGCCATTGTAAACAGGACTTTGTCTTCTTTTAACTTTCCGCTGTTGCCGTCTATGATCATACGATACATCGCTGGGGAATCAGTTCCAAAACTGCTTGCGAAAACGACAATGTCGCCACCCACTTCAAAAACACTCTGAACAGCAATATTTTTTAACTTCTTATAAAGCGGTTCGATGTGTACTTCTGTCCCTTCTTTGCGCATAGCATCAAAGAGCCGAACATAAATACCATCTTTTTCAGTGAATCGTAGTAAGAATGTATTGCCGTTTTTAAGTTGAATAAGCTTTGCAAATCCGGCTCCCGGTTCCTCGAAAGTTTGGCTTTCGCCAACTATTTTAAATTGGGCATTTGAAATAACAAAACAAACTAGAGCAAGGACTAAAAACGAGAATCTTTTCATTTCTTTGGTTTAGGTTGGGATAAAATTTATAACGAGTTAAAAGATACAATTCCTGGTGGTTAAATTAATTTCTCACGCTGTCCAAAAATCATAATAGTTGAACCACTGTGCGGGATACAATTTAGTTTTTCTTTCCATTTCTTCCACATAGTCTTTTAGTAAAGCTGGAACAATTTCAGCTTTGGCCAAATGATCATAACGTTTTGGTTCACTCGAAAAGAGGTGATAGTGTTTATTGGTTTCTTTGAATGCGTATACGAAGGAAACGGGCACTTTAAATGTAGACGCTAAAACGAACGGCCCTAAAGGAAACCTGGCTTCTTCGCCCAAAAACTTGTGCGAGACTGTTTTGTTTCCCTCCACAAACCTGTCCGCATGCATGCAAACAAGTTCATTATTTCTTAGTGCTTCGTTGATGGCATAGATGTGTGAAATGTCGTCTTTGATAACGATCACATTCATGTTGCGTTTACCGGTAACGCCTTCGAGGTATTGTTTTATTTTTTCGTGCTCGCCATCGTACATCACAATGTTGATGCGGGTTTCAAGGCGCTTCAATAAATGACCCGCAATCTCCCAATTGCCTAGATGTGCACTTAAGAGCAAGCCGCCTTTGCCAAGCGCGGTGATGTTGCGCAGGTTTTCTTCTCCGTCAAAATCGAAAGAAAATTGGTTCTCTACGTTGGCCATCATTACTACTTTATCGATGATGCCCTGGCCAAACACATAATAGTTTTTGTACATCATGCGAATCGTTTTCCATTTGCTGAAATGCAAACGGTCACGAAAATAGCTTCGCAAAATTTTTGATGACTTTCTATCGAAAAGGAAGTAGTACCCGGCAACGAATCTTAATAGTAAATAGGCTGGAACAACACCAAAATTTTTAAGTATGGATATAAAGATCCGGTACCCCAAAGGGGTACCTTTTGATCTACCTTGCCAGGAAGACATTAAGCAAATTCTTTAGCATTAACGCGGGAAATGATGTAGTTGTAAAAATCCTCGAAGGTTACAATTCCTACAAAATCTTCTGGTTTTACTTTAAAAGCAAAGTTGCTTTCAATTACCACTACAAGGTCAATGTAATCGAGGCTATCGAGTTCAAGCGTTTCTTTTAGGTTAGCGTTGGCAGTAATTTTATCCGCAGGCACTTCAAACTCTTCAACCAGGAATTCATTGATTTTCCCGATTATTTCTTCATTACTCATTTTCATTATTTTTCATTAAGGGGTTAAACTACAGGGTTAAATTTTCACACACCCACATATTTTTTTACGATAAGGGATGAGTTTGTTCCTCCAAAACCAAAGGAGTTCGACAAAAATATATCAATATTAGCATTAATGGTATCTTTTACAATATTGAGTTTTGCAGAATCCTCATCCGGGTTTTCGAAGTTTATATTGGGGGCAATAAAGCCGTTTTGCATCATAAGCATGCTGTAAACGATTTCGCTGGCACCGGCCATCCAGCATTCGTGCCCGGTCATTGATTTTGTGGAACTTACGTATGGTTTTGTGGAACCAAAAACCTCATCTATTGCTTTTGCCTCGCTGGCGTCGCCTGCAGGTGTTGAGGTGGCGTGAGCGTTTATATAGTCGATGTCTTTGCTTTGTAACCCGGCGTCTCTTAGGGCCATGTTCAGCGCTCTTGCGGGCCCTTCCACGGTTGGGTTGGAAATATGGGCACCATTTGAGGAAAAACCATAACCCACCACTTCAGCTAAAATAGGAGCGCCCCTTCTGAGGGCAGATTCGAGGCTTTCCAGAATCACGGTCGCGGCACCTCCGCTGGGAATCAAACCATCACGGTCCCGATCGAATGGTCGGGATGCCTTTGTAGGGTCGGCTTCGCGAATGGAAAATGCTGAAAGCGCGTCAAAACTACCCATTGAGAGATAGTTGATTTCCTGTGCGCCGCCACACACCACCATTTCCTGCAAACCGGTCTTGATAAAATGATATCCCAATCCTATAGAATGCGAGCCACTGGCGCAAGCTGCGCTGATGGTAAAGTTTACACCCCTGAGTTTGAAAATAGTGGCCAGGTTCATGGTCACTGTTGAGTTCATCGTTTGAAACACAGAACCGGAACCCAATAAGGTAGTATCTTTTTTTGTTCTGATGATGTCAGTTGCCTCTATCACCGGTGCGGCGGAACTGTCGTTTCCGTATAAAATTCCGGCTTCAATCGTTGCGAGATAATCTGCATCGATCTTTGCGTTTTGCATTGCTTCTGCGGTGGCGAGGTAGGCGTATTCTCCCTGTTCAGGCAACATGATCCGCGCACGCCTGTCGAGCACACCCTTCAGTGCGGGTTTTTCTACGAAACCCGTTAGCCCTGATCGATAACCATATGCTTTGCGTTCAGGATCGAAAACAATGCCCGATTTTCCCTCATGCAGCGATTTGGTTACTTCATCCAGGTTTTTCCCAAGGCATGAGTAAATGCCCAATCCTGTTATCACTACTCTGTTCATGATGTAAAGATAAAAAGTTGTTTTGGTTTGTTGTTGGATACCGGTTGCTAGATGCCGGTAGCCGGTGTTCATAGTGTAACATTCCCTGTCAAAGCAATATAACAGCTAATGTGAGATGACTTTGCATATCAACTACTGGCCACGGGCCACTGGCGTCTGCCCGCTATTCTCAACTACGTATACAATCCCCCATTTACCGAAATCACGGTTCCCGTAATGTAACCAGCTTCCGGAGCGGCAAGAAAACCAACGGCATGCGCCACTTCCTCCACGGTTCCGAACCTGTTCACCGGAATCATTTTTTTCAGTTCATCTTCCGGCAAGCCTTCGGTCATATCTGTTCTGATGAATCCCGGAGCCACCGCATTTACAGTAACACCGCGTTTGCCCACTTCCTGTGCCAGTGCTTTTGTCGCACCAATCACACCTGCTTTTGCCGCGGAATAATTTGTTTGTCCCGCCAGGCCTTTGAGACCCGACAATGAAACCATGTTGATGATTCTTCCGTAACGCTTCATCAGCATGCTGTTGAGCACGAGGCGCGTTACATAGAAAAATCCATTGAGGCTTGTACCTAAAACATTTTCCCACTGCTCATCTTTCATCCACAGCATCAGGCCGTCTTCTTTAATGCCGGCGTTGTTTACAAGTACCTCTATGTTATTGTCTTTATTATTTTCTATCCATGCTCCCAGCACAGACTGAATATCTTCTTTTGAACCAACATCAAATTTCAACAATTCACCCGATCCGCCCTTTGCTTTGATGTTCTCCAAAGTTGCCAGCGCTTCCTGTTCGTTGCTTCTGTAATTTATGATAATGTGATAGCCTTGTTCTGCTAATTTATAACAAACTGCTCTGCCGATTCCGCGGCTACCACCGGTAACTAGTGCGCTTTTCATGAAAATTCTTTTGAAATGGTGAATCCAAGGGTGAAACAATTTGAAAATTTGAAAATATGGGAATTTGAAAATTCGTTCTGTGCAACTTTTCATTTTTTAAACTAGCTCTCTAAATATCCGGGAGCCATTAATAAATTTTGAAGGGCGCACTTAAAGCATTTTCAAATTCCCATATTTTCAAATTTTCAAATTAGCTAGTTTGAGTTTTTACTTCTACAAACGGATCTGTATTTTCTAAAAATGTTTTAACTGCTTTCAGTTTTTTATAAGGAGCAACGTCCTCAACAAATTTGGGGAACAACTCTCTTAATTTCTTGTACATTTTTTTGGAAACTGGTGCCAGTTTATCACTAAAGTTTGCGTAGTCAATTACCTGCAACAATGTTCCCGCCTGAATGGTCAGTACTTCGAAAGAGTTGTCAATAACTTTTTTAGTGATCAGTGCCCCGTTACAGCCCATGCTCACAATATCCTGGTTGTCGTTGTTGTTTGGAATGCTGTGCACATACATTGGGAAAGAAAGGGTTTGGTTTTCCGCAACGGTAGATGTTGCCGGGAACTGCATGCCCTGCATGCCAAAGTTTAAACCAAGCACGCCAAGATTTGCAAATGGCGGAAACTTCTGGTTCAACTTTTCGTTGAGCAGATAGTTCAATTGTCTTTCAGACAACATTGCCAGTCGTGTAACGGCAATTTTCAGTTTATCCATTTCCAGGGAAATATAATCGCCGTGGAAATTACCGCCATGAAACACGTTTTTGTTTTCGTGATCAATTACCGGATTGTCGTTTACTGAATTCACCTCGTTTACAACTGTTTCTTCTGCGTGGCGAATGGTATCGTAAATCGGTCCCAATATTTGAGTGATGCAGCGCAGTGAATAATACTCCTGCACTTTATCAGTAAAAATCTCTCTGTCGGTCTTTTCTGCGTCGTATAAATGTTCTTCTCTGCTGCGGATGAGTTTGCTGCCCTTCAAAAGGTCGCGCAAAATTTCGCTCACTTTGTTTTGCCCAAAATGTCTTTTAACAACATTCAGTTCGTGAGAGAAGTGATCGTCGTATGCTTCTACCACTTCATTTGTAATGGCAGAAAGCAGTAGTGACCAGTGCAATAATTTTTTTGCCTGGATCAGGTTCACCATGCCAACGCCCGTCATTGCTGATGTTCCGTTGATGATGGCAAGGCCTTCACGCACATATATTGAAAGCGGTGTAATATTTAATCTTTTGAATACTTCTTCGGTTGGCTGCACCTTATCTTCATAGATCACTTCGCCTTCACCGATCAGAACCAGCCCTAAGTGGGCAAGCTGCACCAGATCGCCACTTGCACCTACGCCACCATGTTCGTAAATACAGGGATAAACATCTTTGTTGATAAGCTCTTGCAAAACTTCCACCACTTGTGGATGAACGCCGGAATAACCTTGCATGATACTGCCCAGTCTCGCCATCATTAAAGATTTTACAAGAATGGGTTCCAATAGTTTTCCGCTGCCGGAAGAGTGGCTGCGAATCAGGTTGTATTGTAGTTCAAGTAAATTCTCCTCACTTACTTTATATTGAGCCATTGGCCCAAAGCCGGTATTGATGCCGTAAATAAGTTTATTGGAAGAAAAGTTCTTCAAAAAAGCATGGTTCTCCTCGATGCGTTTTATTACCGCATCTTGCAGTTGTACTTTCTTTCCTTTAAAAATAACCTCCTCAAAGTCGCTAAGCGTAAAATGCTTTTCCGGTATAGATTTCATTCGATAATGTCTAAATAGTTCTAGGGTGCCAAAAATAGGGTAAACCACAGAATTTTTCAGCATTGGCGCCATCTTTTTACAGGCATTGCCAATAACTGAATAACTGAGTAACTGAATAACTGATGGGTTGAGGGCCGAGGAGCTTTATTGAAGGTAAACTTTGTGGAAAACAATAATTGAAGGGTATCATTTCGAAAGGTATAATCAACCAGGAGTCTTCAGTTATTCTGTTACTCAGTTATTCAGTCCCCGGGAATGTTCCCTTACCGTTTGTATAAAAAATAAAGGCCGCAGCAAGTTTTTGGACGATTTTTCGTCTAAAAGCATGTGCTCGTTAGTAATTAATCATTAATCGCGGGTTACAAGACCTGACAGGGTTTTAAAAACCTGTCAGGTCTATGCCAAACCGTTTTTAATCATCAAACAACCTGAACCTTAACCAATTTGCCCGATGCAGAAGATTTATTGCCTTTTATTACTTGTTTTCGCAGCCAGTTTTGCCAATGCTCAAAACAAAACTTCCATTCATGGTGCAATCATAGATTCTGCCAGCAAACAACCGCTTTCAGATGCAACAGTGAGCCTGATGTTATTGGCAGACTCTTCTCAAACCGCCTTTACCATTGCAGATAGCAAAGGTCAATTTTCTTTAAAAAACATTCCGGTCAGCAAATACCGCTTGCAAATCACTTTTACGGGCTATAGCTTTTTTGACACCACTTTACATTTAATTGAGAACAATCCTGTTGTGGAATTAGGTACGATCAAAATGGCAAAGCAGTCAGATATGCTGCAGGAAGTAATCGTCCAAAGACCGCCCATCATTATTAAAAAAGATACTGTAGAGTTTAATGCCGGCGCTTTCAAAACAAAACCAAACGCCACGGTGGAAGACCTCTTGAAGAAACTGCCAGGTGTGGAAGTAGATAAGGACGGCAACATTACCAACCAGGGCGAACAGATCACCAAAGTGTATGTAGACGGAAAAGAATTTTTTAGCAACGATCCTAAACTGGCGACTAAAAACCTGACGGCCGACATGGTCGAGAGTGTGCAGGTATTTGACGACATGAGCGACCAGGCGAAGTTTACAAAGATCGATGATGGCAGTAAACAAAAAACAATCAACATCAAGCTGAAGAAGGATAAAAAGAAAGGCTATTTCGGTCGTGCAAATGTAGGTGTGGGTACGAGCGACCGCTATAACGGAAGTTTGTTGTTCAACGATTTCAAGCAAAACACACAATTGTCCGTAGTGGGTGGTGCAAACAATGTGAACGTTGCAGGATTTACATCTTCGGATATGTTTAACCCCGGTGGCGGCGGTGGAAACAAAGGAGGAGGAGGCGGTAATCGCGGCGGTGGTGGTGGTGGCGGCAATAGCGGTACCGCAGATGGTAACACAAAAGTTTGGGATGCCGGTTTTAACTACCGCGACAAATGGTCGCCAAAAATGGATGTGAGCGGCAACTATTTTATTTCGAATTCTGAAACAGCTAATAACAGCTATACTTACAGGCAAAATTTATACACGGATTCATCTTCGAATTCAAATACCATTTCTTCTTCCAACAATAAAAACCTGAACAACCGTATTAATTTCAGGTGGGAGTATGCGATCGATTCAATGAACTCTGTTTTGGCTACACCTACATTCAGCACACAGCATTCTACAAACTATAGTGAAAGCGGCCAAAAAACCGAATCCACGAAACCTTATGATTATTTAGCTGTTTTGGCCGACAGGCAAACCACCGGCACCAGGGATGGCTGGAACCTTGGTAACAATTTACTTTTCCGTCACCGGTTTAAAAAAGTGGGCCGCACATTGACGGTTGGGTGGAATACCGGGTTTAGTGCCAACTCTGGCACAAGCTATGTTTTATCGGACCAGGCAAGGTTTACACCGGATAGCGTGAGATATTACCACAACAATCAAAACCAGCAGAATAACCAAACCGGTGATTCAAAGAATAATACCGTGAGCACTTCATTTACGGAAGGTATCGGGCTAAATAAAATTCTTGAATTCAACTATGCTTACACAAATAGTCAAAGCACTTCCGATAAAAAGACTTTTGACTACGATAGTACTTTAGAGAAGTTTCTTTTGCCAAACATTGGCCTGACGAACCATTTTGAAAATAACCAGGTCACGCATCGTGCGGGCACAAACTTCCGCCTGAAGAACGAAAAGTATGATTTTCAACTGGGTGGTGCCATTAATTTTTCAACCATAAAAAATGAAAGCGTTAGACTTGATTCAGCAAGAAAACCATACTCAACATACACTGATCAAAACTTTGTAAACTTTTTCCCTACGGCCAATTTCAATTATTACATAGGTACAAGAAAAAGCATCCGTTTCAATTATCATGGAAATACGCAGGCGCCAACCATTACACAATTGCAAAATGTAATCGATTCATCCAACCAGTTGCAATTGCGGTCTGGTAACCCGTATTTGAAGCAGCAGTTTACGCAGGATTTCGGATTAAGCTACAAAACGTTTAACGTAAGCAATTTTATGTTTTTGAGTGTAGACCTGAATTTTTCTACCACCAACAACAAAATCGTAAACCAGATCATTAGTCTTGATAAGGCACAAATGATCATTCCTGTAAACGTGAATGGTTCTTATAATTCATCGTTGTACGTTACTACCGGCATTCCTTTGGTGAAAGTGGCGTCTGGCAAAAAAAGCCCGCTCAATCTGAACCTTACTACATCAGCGAGATATAACCGCGATGTAAGTCTTTTGGATTCGATTAAAAACTTTTCCAACAATTGGGTGCTGAATGAGCGCTTCAATTTCAACATGAACATTAAGGAAAAACTTGATCTTGGATTGAGTGCAAACGTGACCTACAATACGTCTAATTATACAGTAAACAAAACGCAGGACATTAAATATTTTTCCTACCACTATTCTTTGGATGTAACGTACATGTTCTTCAAAACATACATGTTGTCTTCTGACTTCGACTTTTTTGTGAACACAGGCAGAAGCAGTGGCTTTAACCAAAATGTGCCATTGTGGAACGCGAGTGTGGCAAAGCGATTGTTCAAGAAACAAAACGGAGAATTTCGTTTGTCCGTGCTTGATATCTTAAATCAAAACAAGAGCATCAGCACCAGCACCGGCGACAACTGGGTGCAGGATACGCGCACGCAGGTGCTGCAAAGATTTTTCATGGCCAGCTTTATGTACAACCTTGGCAAGTTTGGCGGAAGAACAGGAACGTTTAATGGCCGCGGCGGTGGTGGCGGAGGAGGCGGTTTTAGAGGCGGTCGCGAGATGAACTAATTGAATAAACTAAATAAACTGAGTGGTTTGTGTGTGAGATCGAGCGTTACACACAAACCATTTTCAATTTTCAATTAAGGTTATTTTCTACCTTCGATTCCATGTCATCATTCAAACTCTTCATGCTCCTGCTCGGGTGCAAGCCGGATGGCCGCAACACTGAGCAACACGATATGTTTTTCACGATCAGTGATTCATTAAAAGACACTATTCCTGCTATCCACACATTCTGGCCGGAAGCAAAGGATAAAATACATATTGATGCATGGCGCGAAGTAAAATGTGTTGATGGGTTTTCTATTGAAGTAGTGGAAAAGGAAGAAGGCAGAATGAGTCCGCAGAATGCCAACAAACTTTTTTTTATAAACCTTGGTGGTTACAAACAAAACGAGTTTGAAGAGTTTCATTATAAGATGCTGGTAGTAGGCGCAGATAAAGGCGTGGCGATTCAAAAAGCAAAACAAACTGCTTTTTACAAACACTATGGCTTTGATGGAGCGAGTTCACATATTGATGATAAGTATGGTGTAGATGTGGATGACTTGTATGAAATAACAGATATATTGCCTGCGGCATTAAAAGACAAGTTTTCGCTTATAATTAGAGAGACAAATGCCGCGGAAAACGATGTGATAAATCTGGGTTATTTTAAGCTGAGTGCGCTTTGAAGTGCTGAACGCTCAACGCTTAAGACTTAACGCGGGTAGGTGTGCGTTATGCATTATGCTTTCGGCGTTACGCGTTAATTTTTGTTAATGATGAACTGAAAGGGCTTCATCTCTTTTTGGAAAAGAATTTGAGAAAGTTTGACTGGCTTGGTGATCAGTTTGTATTTGTTTAAATCTGCCACTTCATTCACCGTACAAAATGTTTCTACAGTTTCAACTTCATACAGCAGTTTGTTCAGTTGATCTATAGTTGCTTGCATTTCCTGCTCACTGTAGAGATCATCTTTAAACAACACAAGCAAATCACGGGATGACGGCGATTTCATTTCTATATAATTTAAATTGTACAGACGGATAATTATCCGGTACGTACAGACAGATAATTATCTGTCTCTACTAATAACCAACGAAGCCTTTGTGAATGCCGCAACCACAACCTTTTTTTGATCCGCTGCAACTCACAAAAGCAACCATTGAACCTGCGATCAGCAAAAAGTATATTAACGTTCTTATCTTCTTCATAGATTTGATTCTAAGTTAACAAAATTCAACAATAAATTTCAATGGTAAATAAATCTTGTAAAAATTAATATGCCACCAAATTCCAAACCCGTTGTATTAGTTGCTCCGCTCGATTGGGGACTTGGTCATGCTACAAGATGCGTTCCCATTGTAAACTCCTTAATTAACGCTGATTTCGAGGTCATTATTGCGGCGGAGGGAGGCCAGAAAGCGCTGCTGCAGACTGAATTTCCACTTGTAAAGTTTGTCGATTTACCCGGCTACAGGCTCCGCTACGGACGCACAAAATGGGGAACGATCTTCAAAATTCTTTTCCAGGTGCCCAAAATTCTTAATGCCATTCAGCGGGAAAACAAATGGCTGAAAAAATTTGCTGCTGAAAACCGGGTTGATCTCGTCATCAGCGATAACAGATACGGGTTTTATTTGGCCGGCGTTCCCTCGTTTTTCATTACTCACCAGTTGCTTATTAAAACACCCTTTGGAAAATGGAACGAACGGATGCTGCAAAAAATGAATTATCGTTTCATCAATAAATTTACCGCGTGTTGGGTTCCGGACAATGATGGAAAAATTAACCTCGGGGGCGAGCTGTCTCATCCCGATCACATGCCTTCTATTCCTGCTCATTATCTCGGTCATTTGTCAAGAATGAAAAGAGAGGACAGGCAAATTGCGAATGATTTGCTGGTGATTATTTCGGGGGCGGAACCCCAAAGAAGTTTGTTTGAAAAAATGATCGTTGCGCAATTATCGCAAACAGATTTATCTGCGATTGTTGTAAGGGGCTTGCCAAATGCAACATCGATATTACATGCATCCGACAATATAAAAATCTACAATCACTTACCAGCAGTGGATTTGAACAATGCAATGAATGAATCATCGGCGATCATTAGCCGCTCAGGATACAGCACTGTTATGGATCTTATACCGCTTCACAAAAAATGCATTTTTGTTCCCACGCCCGGTCAATCGGAACAGGAATACCTGGCGGATTATTTGTCAGAAAATAACATGTGCATTAACGTTAGGCAAAAAGATTTTGAATTGATCACTGCATTGAAAAAATTGGAGGAGGCAGATTTTGCATTCACCGATTTTCCGGAAAATTGTTTAAATGAAATTATTGGAAAAATGCGCGATCTGTAGAGACGCGTTGAACGCGTCTCCGTTACATCCTGAACGTGTTACAAAAAATGCCGGACGTATACATATATGTAACAGTGTTTCGCGTGCTGCGGAGACGCATGCAATGCGTCTCTACGGAATCGCCGATTATATAATCACAATAATTTCGGCGCTTCGAAAAACCAGAATGTTTTTTCTGCTGTTTCAAATTTCGACCAATCGTTTTCCTGAACATGTATTGCATAAACGCCGCAGGTGGGCATGTCGTCAATGCGCGTGTCAGTAAGCGTGTTTACAAATTCTGTAATACCTGGATTGTGGGAAAAGATGGCAACCGTATTCGATTGGTTGCTGATGTCTCTTATCACTTCATAATAAACTTCAGTAGCAGCGTGGTATAACTCAGGCTTGAAGATGATATCATCTTTATCTCTGCTGTATGTTTCGCAAAAATATTGTGCTGTTTTTTTCGCTCTTTTGGCGGGACTGGAAATGAATGTGTCGATCTTCACATTCTTCTTAAGAAGAGCGCTTGCCATCGCTGGCGCGTCCTTTTTGCCTCTTTCATTAAGAGGTCGTTCAAAGTCAAGTAAATCAGCCGTACTCCAACTACTTTTAGCATGCCGAATAACCAGTAATGATTTCATAAGAAATGAAATTATAGTAAGGCTGATAAATTTTTAAAGAGATATGGATTTTTATAAACAGGCCTGTTTCATCGAATTTAGGTCGCCCATAGGAAAAATGTCTTAAAACGGCTTAGTTCGCCCATAGATTCACAAATACTTTGCCACATTGACTTTTTTTTGCCAATTTAACAAATACCCGCTTTTTTTTGAGTTTTACTTGATCGAAATCAAGGATTGCCACAGAAACACAGAAGAACAGAAATAACTCTACTGGTCGGAAAAACTTTCTCTGTGGCAATCATTGAGATCAAAAATCAATAACCTCTTACATTCTTGCCTTCCATATAATTAAGAAAAGCTTTATTCACGACTTTGTTTCCTCCGTTTGTCGGATAGTCTCCTGTAAAATACCAGTCGCCTGTGTTTGTAGGACAAGCACTGTGCAGCGATTCTATCGTTTGATAGATTACATGTACAGGAACTTTCAATCCTTCCGGAGTTATAAGTTGCGCAATTTTATCAGAGATCTGCTGAGCCGCAAATGGCTTATACAATTTCTTCGTAATATTTTCAGAGTGCAATTGCCCCGTTCTTGCCAGCTCTTTACATTGCTGGTAGATTTCGTCCACGCAGTTTTCCTGGCCTTTATCTTTCCACAATTCCATAGCAGCGCGGAAGGCAATGAAGTCGCCCATCTTGCTCATGTCGATGCCATAGCAGTCAGGGTAACGTATTTGGGGAGCCGAAGAAATAATAATGATCTTTTTAGGTTCCAGTCTTGAAAGCATGGTAACAATGCTTTCTTTCAGCGTAGTTCCTCGAACGATAGAATCATCAATCACAACCAAAGTATCAACACCTTTGCGAACGGTTCCGTATGTAATATCATATACGTGCTGCACCATTTCGTTGCGGCTCGCATCTTCGGTAATGAACGTACGCATCTTCACATCCTTGATCGCAATTTTCTCTACACGGATTTTGCGGTTAACCATTTCCGATAGTTTCTCTTCGTCAAAGTCTTTGCCCCAGCTCAGGATGCGTTCTACCTTTATTTTGTTCAGATAATCTTCCATTCCTTTCAGCAAACCGTAGAAGGCTACTTCTGCTGTGTTAGGGATGAATGAGAATATTGTGTTTTTAAGATCGTAGTCAATTGCTTTTAAAACTGCGTCGCTAAGGTTGTAACCCAGTTGGCTTCTTTCTTTGTAGATCTTTTCATCATTTCCGCGGGAGAAATAGATGCGTTCGAAACTGCAAGCCTTTCTCACTTTAGGCTCCAGAATTTGTTCAATGCTGTAATCGCCATTTGCTTTTACGATCAAAGCCTGGCCGGGCATCAATTCTTTTACTTCGTTTTCGCCAACGTTGAATGTAGTACGAATTGCCGCTCTTTCTGATGCAGCGACAATTACGTCTTTATCTATATAATAGTAAGAAGGACGAATACCGTGTTCATCGCGCATTACAAAGCTGTCGCCGTTTCCGATCAATCCGCCAATGTGGTAACCACCGTCGAACAATCTGGCTGCTTTTTTCAAAACACTTACAACATCCAACTGTGTTTGGCTCTGCTCATCTTCTTTTACAAGGAAATGGTGCAGCACTTCCATCATTGCAGCGAGGTCGCTTTGTTTTTGAAAAGGACCCGGGTTTATGTTTACCAGGTCAAAAAGTTCTTCTGTATTTACCAGGTTGAAGTTTCCTGCGAGTGCAAGATTTCGCGCAGGGATCGTATTGCGTTTGATGAAAGGGTGGCAAAACTCTACGTTGTTTTTTCCTTGCGTTCCGTAGCGAAGGTGACCGAGAAGCAGCTCGCCCATGAAATTAAGGTGACCCTTTAACAATCCCGGATGGCTTTTTACGTCGGGCTGATATTTTTCCAGTTCATTTACTTCTTCGCCCACCTGTCGGAAAATATCCGCAATCGCTTGTGGCGCTGCACTTCGCAAACGGTGTAAAAAAGGGTAGCCAGGCTCCACATTCAACTTCACAGAGGCTATTCCGGCACCGTCCTGCCCCCTGTTGTGTTGTTTTTCCATGAGCAGGTACAACTTGTTGAGGCCGTACATCACTGTGCCATGCTTCTGCTGATAGTAAGAAAATGGTTTCCTTAAACGAATGAATGCCAAACCGCATTCGTGCTTAATCGGATCGCTCATGTTACGAATTGAAGGCGCAAAGTTAACACGATTGAATGAAAAGATAGCAATTAGATAAAGATTTGGCACGCAGATGACAGTGGAATTTGAAAATGTGCTGATGTGAAGATTTGAAAATGAACGGTGCAGCATACCTTTCATCGGCTTTGGGCACACGCCCGCCCGGCTGAAGCCGTTCGGACGGGGATGACACTGATTTTTTTCTGTAGTTCCGTCCAGCCCTTTATGATACAAACTCTTGAAAACCAAAATGAGTGGACGGTGCCACTCATTTTCAAATTTTCAAATTCCCATATTTTCAAATTAATCGATCATGTTCGGCTTTCTCTCAACATTGAGTGTGTGTTTGTCAATGTAGAAAAGAAGGGTTGTTTGTATAAAGTTTTTACCTACGCCGCCATTTGTTGTGTTGTAATCAAACTGCCTGATAAAGCCTGATTGTAAAGCAAATAGTCCGGTAAATTGGTAACCGGCTCCCACGAAAAAGCGGTTGCGTTCGAAGTAAGGTCCTTTGTCGGTAAAGAAGACCTCATCAAATGCGGACAGATAGAGAGTATTAGCAATCACCTTTGAGTGGTTAATAGGAACAATCGGATTTATCCTGTAGCGGAAACGGTTTCTGTAGTTGCCGTATATCCATCGCTGCTCGATACGGTAGCGGTGCTCGATCTTTACGCGGTTTATCTGGCTTTTTAAAATGAATTGCTCCCACATGCGAAATTCAGCCGAGGCTACCGGTTTCTCGTAATTTCCCGGATAAGTGTAGGTTTTGTAGTCGCCCGCGCCAACGAAAAACTGGGTTTTATCGGACAAATTGTAGGCAACACCACCTTTTAGTTCGTGATAGTAAAAATCTTTTGTAAGAGATTGCGACCTTGTCTGTGCCTCAAACCAGTAGGAGAACTTTTTGTTTGGGTTGATCATGCCGGTAATGATATTCCAGCCGCCGAGTTTATCTGGCTGAGCCATTGCAGAGAAAGGCAATAAAGTAGCCGACAAAGCAATAACTATAACTACGTGTAACAGAGACTTTTGCAAAACAATTTTTTTAAAAAATGAAAAATGTAGCCAAGGGTTTGTTTAATCGGCCGCAAAATTGACACTTTTTTATTGCAAAATTACCTTTATGTTAAGTTTTTTTGGGAGGGAGCACGCAGATGGCGCCGATTGAACTGATTTGCACTGATTTGTTCCTGAAAGTTGAGGTTGTTTTTTTGTGTAGTAAACTGAATGACTTTCATTTCTGTGCCAGACCTGACAGGTTTTGAAAAACCTGTCAGGTCTAGCCTCCGACAATTACCAAAATCACTGAGTATTGAAACTAATAGAAAAAAATCAGTGTAAATCAGTCAAATCAGTGTCATCAGTGTGCTCACTCTTCGCGCTCTATGTTCACCGAATAGCTTTCGTTATCAATATTGAATTTGTAAACGTTTTTCTTACTGTCGCTGCAATACAAAATGGCTTTTCCTTTACCAGTATTTTTTACTGCAATGGTTTCCTCTGTTCCCATATAATGCATTTTAGACAGTTGCCATTGTACGGCTGGCGTTTGTGATACTATAGAATCTGCATTTGCCGCATAGCCATAGTTGGTAATTTCGAAGTAATTGGAAGATTTACCGGCAGCTTCTGTGTTCTCTCTCAATATCGGGCCTTTTAGATCCTTTATTTTTTCCAACTTAAAATTCTTATTCGCTGAAAAATCTTTTAATTCAACTCCTTTGAACTCTTTGTCGTTTGCTTTCAAAGCAATCGCTTTCTGCAATTCACTTTTGCTCACCTTAATGGTATCTTCAAAACGAAGCTCCACATCTATCTTAATAATTTTTTGGTCAACATCGTCTGAGCTGATATAAGAAATAACTGGCGACGTTCTTGTTGTGGCAAGTCCTTCTTCTTCCGCTTTAACGGTTTCTATTTTGGCATCATCACCAGACGATGTTATTGGTGTGGCTCTTTTTGTATAAGATCCTAAGGTTACTACATCTCCATTTACATCAATCACTTTCATTAGAGTGCCTTCGCTGCCAAAATAGTTTTCGTCTTTTGCCTTGCTCGAAAAAATCAAAAACTCATTTGCGTGTAAATCATTAATCCCAATAGAAGCATCATGACCTTCTTTTTCAATTCGCGCTTCATAATTTTTTTGTGATTGATAGCTGCTCACCTTATCCGAGATATAATAGAAGAGGCCGATTATCGCAACCAGCAACAAACCGCTGAATGCAAAAACAGACGGACCCTTTTTTCCAAATCGCTCATTAAGTACTTGTTTTATTTCATAGGGACATTCATACAATTTTCCGTCTCCTTTATTAACGATCCAAATCTGGGCCAAAGGAAAAATGGGTATCCAGAAAATGTGGGCATAGCGTTGTCTGAGTTGAAATGTAATGTTGGCGTAAGAATTGTCGAACAAGCCAATTTCAGTAGGGTTAACCGTAAGACGGCTAAAGTTGTTGTGACCGTAAATTATCATGTTTCAAGGGTTTTTTACAGGATTAAGTTTTTCGGGTATTTGTTCGCGTTAAACAACGCAGGTCGTCTTGAAAAACCGGATAAAAATAATACATTTGGCTCCAAGAATCCAAATCCTAAACTATGAATATGTTAAACAACCTTAGATTACTTTTTTGTGCATTTACCCTTCTGTTTCTTTTTGCCTGCTCTCCAGAAAATAAAAAATTAAACATTCTTATTGATGCCCATTATGGAAAAGCTGTCAAACTAATATTTGACGGAAAGGACACGCTGAAGATCGCCAGGGATACATCATTGCTGTATTCTACCACATCGGGTGTTCATAAAGTTTCTGTAAATGACAGTGCTGCAAAAGAATTCACAATAGGTGAAAAAGGTGGTTTGCTTAATTTGAACAACCGCGAATTTGTTGCCTATGAAATAAAGTATGTTTCGCAAGATAACAGCCGTGCAAACTTTGCAGACTTCAATGATTTTGTATTAAAATCAACAATACTTATAGATTCATTTGTAGTAGTTCCAAACGGACTACTAAGCAAGGCCGATAGCTCAATACGTCAAATATTGCCTAAGCTGAGAGAGTCTGGTACTTATTATTCGGGAGGAAGACTCGATAGTGAAGATGCGTTTCACGGTTTGAAAAAATTTGGTAAAAACAAATTGTTTGTAGATAAATTTTGGGACTATGATTTGTTTGACGAAATACCTCAAACAATCTCTGTTCAAACCTCTAAATATGCGGTAGGCAATACCAGTGCAACCCGAAGTTCTATTCTACCAGTGAATACCTTTTTGATCTACGCTTTCCTAAACAAAGATGAGTTCACCGTAAAAAGCGTTAAAAGCATTATGGAAGGCACTGAAGACAAGGCCAAGCAAAAAGAACTGGAAGATAAACAGATGAAGTTCTAAAATCTCACTTCATTAAAGCACAAGACCTGACAGGTTTTTAGAAACCAGTCAGGTCTTAATCCCTAATTCTTTTCGACATCCAACTGCAGTGGAGTTTTTGCACAGTAAGAAAAAATCCGTGTAAATCAGTCTAATCCGTGTCATCTGCGTACCTCCCTTAGCTAAACAAGAACGCCACATCCTCCGTCGTAAGTTTTTTAATAAAACCGCTATCCTCAGCGATCAATTCCTCGGCGATCACTTTTTTCCGTTGTTGCAATTCAAGAATTTTTTCTTCCACAGTATCACGGCAAATCATTCTGTAGGCAAACACACTGTTTTGTTGGCCAATACGATGCGTTCTGTCTATCGCTTGTTGTTCTGCTGCCGGGTTCCACCAAGGATCTACGAGATATACGTAATCTGCCGCGGTCAACGTTAAACCTACGCCCCCAGCTTTCAAACTGATGAGGAATATTTTTATAGACGCATCACTTTGGAATTGTTTTACCAGCTCCTGGCGGGTTTCTGCTTTTGTGCCGCCATCAAGATACACGTACGAAATCCCTTTCGCGTCCATCTCTTTCCTTATCAGTTCCAACATACCTGTAAACTGCGAAAACACCAGTGCTTTCCTGTCGCCGATGTTTTCTTCTATTTCACGCATCAATTCTTCCAGCTTTACAGATTCGTTGATTTCTTTGTTGCTGTCTTTCACTAAAGCGGTGGAATTGCAGATCTGGCGCAGCTTTGTGAGGCCGGATAATATTTCTATGGAATGCGAGCCCATTCCGTCCGCTTCTATTTTTTGCAAAATACTTTCACGGTAATAATCTTTCACCGCGTCATATTCTTTACGTTGTTCGTCGCCCATTTCGCACCAAAGTATCATTTCCGTTTTCGGCGGAAGATCCTTTGCCACTTGCTCTTTCGTTCTTCTCAGCAAAAATGGAAAGATCAATTTTCTCAGTTTTTGCGAAGCTTCGCGGTTGCCGAATTTATCTATAGGCGTCGCAAATGTTGTTTTGAAAAACTCTTTGTTGCCCAGCAATCCTGGATTTACAAAATTCATTTGCGCATACAAATCAAACGTATTGTTTTGAATAGGTGTTCCACTCAAGATAAGTTTATTGCGGGTGTTCAATTGCTGCATTGCCTTGGTAGCAAGCGATGCGCTGTTTTTGATCACGTGGCTCTCGTCAAGGATGGTGTAGCCGAACTTGAATTTCGATAATTGCTCTGCATCACTGCGCACCGTTCCGTAACTGGTGATAATGAGATTTTTCTTCTTCCAGTCTTTTTCATCCATCAATCTGCCGGCACCATGATAAATAACATATTCGAGTTGCGGCGCAAATTTTTTCAACTCCTGTTCCCAGTTGTACATCAGGGAAGTAGGGCACACAACGAGATGTGTTTCGTTTTTGTATTTATCAGTCAAATGCTGAATAAAGGAAATAGTTTGCAATGTCTTTCCCAAACCCATGTCATCTGCGAGGCAGCCACCCCATTGCATTTCATCGAGCAAGCACATCCAGTTGAAACCTGCTTTTTGATAATCGCGGAGTTGCGCATTTATCTTTTCGGGAATAGCATATACATCCTGGTTTTCAGTTTGCAACCTTTCCCATTTTTGTATATGCTCCGTGCTAATGATTTTTTTCCTGATTTCTTCACCACCTTCAATGTCTTCGCTCAATGTCCAATGAAGATTGGAAAGGCGCAAGTTGTTTTTAGTCGTTTCGCCCAGCTTAAAGAGCATGCTGTATTTGGTGATCCATTCTTCAGGAATGGCGCCAATACTGCCATCACCCAAAATGATATGTTGTTGTTTGTGTAAAATTGCTTTTTGCAGATCGCCAAGTGTTACACGCTGGTCACCGAAATTAATTTCCACTTCCAGGTCAAACCAATCAATGCCTTTGCCGTTGAATTCAAATTTTATTTCCGGCGTGCTCATATTGTAACGGAAATGCTTAAGCGTTTCCATTCCCAGGATGCCAATGTTTTGGTCGGTAAGTTTGCGGTAACATTTTACCAACCATTGACTCTTTTCCGCTTCTGAAAAGGAGAGGTAGAAAAATCCGTTGTTTTGCTGGGAAAATTTTTTGTTCTGTGCGCGTAGTAATTCTTTGAAGGCGTTCTCTGCGTCTGCTTTTCGTTTTATTTCGTAAACTACTTCGGTAGTAAAAATCTCTGTGGTCATTTTGTCGTCATCCTCAATTTCAAAGTCCGCATATCGCCAGTGTGGCTTGAGCATGAGGAAGGCATTGTTCAATTCGCTTAAATAAACATTGCATTGAGGCTCGATGTCAATAACTTCTCTTTTGAGCAAAATGTTTTTATTTACCGGATAGTTTTCGGCGAGTTTATCAACAATTTGTTTCACAAAATTCTGTTCGCCGTGCAGCAACGCATCCCGATAGCCATCTGAGAACTTTTCCAGAACATCTGCGTCTTTTGGTTTCAGCAGAAAAAATTCTGATTTACTCCTCAACAAAAATGAAGTGCGTGAAAATTCTGTAAGCGGATAGGTATTGCCGTTAATATTAACAAAAGCAAAGAGTCTTAAGATGCCTGTATTTGTTCTGGCCAATTCAAAATTAAGCTGGCAGGAATAGTTACTAACAGCCGCAGGTTTGGTAACCGTAGTGGTTAACAAATCATCGTCTACACCCTGGTAATACCATTTTATGAGCGAAGCAAATGGCTTAAGCTGTTGAAAAATGTTGAAGTGATAATTGACGATCCCTTTCTGGATGAAATCTTCTTTGTTAACAGAGCCGTCTTCATGTACATATTGCAGCGCTAATTTTTCTTTTTGGTATTGAAGTGCCGAAGCAAACAATTGCTTGATGATCCGAAGAAATTCTGTTGGCAATGCTTTGAAGTGAGAAAGCGCCACGTCGCTGTTCAGTGGAAACTTCTGTAGTGTGCGCTGGTTGTTGAATTCATTGATCAATAAGCCTTCAATGGCGAACCCCATTTCATTCCTCGCTGTTGTGTTGATGAGCAGGGCAGGCGTTGTTTTTGCCTTCGACTTCGGGTTATTGGTGATAATAACTGTTCGTTGCGGATATTGTTTTTCTTCTTCACTCATTCAGGCAAAAATAATAATTGAGTAACTGAATAACTGAATAACTGAGGGTGGAAATGCAACCTTGTTTTCCACAATTGGGTTATTCATTAATTCAATCATTCAATTACTACTTTTGTGCTATGACTCCAACAATTATTTACTGTTACGATGCTTATTGTGGCTGGTGTTACGGGTTCAGCCCGATAATCAAGAGAGTTTTTGAAGAGTATAAGGACAAATTGTTTTTCGAAACCTTGAGTGGCAATATGATCCCTGTGGAAAACACGCATCATATTGGCAGAATGGCGTCTTACATTAAAGATGCTTACAAAGTGGTGGAAGAGCGTACCGGTATTAAGTTCGGTGAAGATTACCTCTGGCATATTAAAAATCCCGATGATAGCGACTGGTATCCAAACTCTGAAAAGGCTGCGATCGCCATGTGCGTTTTCAAGGATTATTATCCTGATGATACAGTGCTGTTTGCGGCAGATCTTCAATATTCACTTCACTACGAAGGCCGCGATCTTACTGACAATGAGGCTTACAGACATTTGCTGGAAAAATATAATATTCCTGCCGACGAGTTTTATGCGAAGCTGGCAAGTGAAGAATACAAGGAACGAGCGTACTATGAATTTGCTTTGTGCAAGCAATTAAAAGTTACAGGATTTCCCACCGTTTTTATGCAAGTGGATGAAGGCAAATTTTATTTACTAACACGCGGTTTTACCGAATACGAAACGCTGAAAGCTACGATAGATAATGTTTTGAGCGAGGTAGAGAAAGAACACAGATTGTCATGATTTTCATGATTTTCATGATTTATTAAGATTCTATTTTTTTGGAAAACGTTCATTCTTAAAATCATCACTCATCATGAAAATCTGCGTCCCGTCTTCTCAATAAAAAAGCCGCATCATTACAATGCGGCTATAGCACAAACACTGTTTTTTGTGGTTTCAGAAGTAAGCGCTAAAAACTTAAATGTTTAGGGAATTTATTTCAATCTGCTGCGGTGGTATTGATGTTCTCCGCTGATAGGAGAGTTACCGAAAATAATGATGGCAAAGATGTTTTTAATAAATCTGCCAAGGTTGGAAGATGGACGGTATGCGTCTTTGTAAATTTTTGCTTTGTGTACTTCGTAGTACATTGATTTGTTTTTCATTTTGAATTCTTGGTTTAATGATTCAGAAGGATATCAGAATAAACGAATTTACAGTAAGAATAAATTAAAAACTTAATATAATATATATTTTTATTTTATTAATACAACAATCGTCTGCCGTCATTCTGCTCTTCGAACCGGTATATGCAACGCAAAAAAACGCTGAAAATTGTGAATTAGGTGTGAATAAAGCCATTTTAACATTTCAATTAAATTAGCCAACCCAACAGCAAACACAACATCACAATAACCGGGGAAGGTAATTTGGAATAAAGCAGCAAAACCGTTGTTCCAACAATGACTGAAAGATTCACGAAACTCACCATTTTCAATCCGATAATCGTAATATCTTTCAACATATAGAATGTAGCTGCCAGCAATATTCCAACCACTACGGCATTGATTCCTTCTGTGGCTCTATAGACGACAACATACCGTTTTAGGTTGTGCCAGATAGGAAAAAAGAATAGGACTAGTAAAGCGCTGGGGAGAAAAATTGCTACAGATCCGATTGCACAACCTAATACTTGCCAGGAAACATTTCCATCTTTCATCGCAGTTCCTCCCATATAGGAGGAAACGGAAAACACCGGTCCGGGCATGGCTCTGATCATTCCGGCTCCCAAATAAAAATCCTCGCGGTCAATTCGTACGACATTTGGATTCTTTTGCATCACCACTTTTGACTCTGGACGCATTACGAACTGTTCGTACATCATGGGAATTAATACATTTCCTCCGCCAAATACGAAGCTCCCAAATCTGTAGGTATTTTCGAAGAGGTTGATAGGTCTTCTGTTGGGCCAGTCATGTTTTCTGGCCGTTTCACTGAGCAGACCTGCGAGGATAAAAATGATGGCAAAGAGCCAGATGTTCCACCACTTTATTTTTTGTGTTACTACCTCTTTTTCGGGAATACGTTTGTCACTAAGATTGGTCACAAATCCGCCGACTAAGATCAGCACCGGAATGATCCATGGTTTCGTAAAAAGAAGCAATAAAATAACTGTTGAAAAACCTGCAATGACCCACGTGATTGTATTGTGTACGGAATGCCTGAATGCTTTAACAGCTGCAAATGCAAGAAAGCCAACAGACATTGGCGCGATAAATTTAAAGATCGTTTTTATAGTCCGCTGGTCTATGTACTCGAGGAAAAAAGAAAAAGCACCCATTAAACAACAGGCGGGTAACATCCAAATGATCAGTGTTAAAACCGCCAGGGGAATTCCGCCGCGTTTATATCCGATCAATGTTAATGTTTGGGTAGAGGAGGCGCCCGGTAAAAGTTGGCAAAATGCATTGTAATCCATCAGCTCATTTTCGGTAACGTCTTTTCTTCCGTTTACGAAAGTTTTCAGCATCATGGCGTAATGGCCTTGCGGACCGCCAAATGCTGTTATGCTATGTAGAAAAACTGCTTTTAAAAAAGGGATATGGCGAAACATAGAATTCTCTGGTATGTGTTTAAATAGGATAGTCCTATTTATTCACAGATAACAACGGTTTCCCCAATGCTTTGCCACTAATCAATTAACCATTATCAAGTGTGTAGCGCAAATCTAAAAGATAATGGGAACTTTTTCTATGACTATTTAGGAGAGAGCCAATTAATAATTAGAAATTCAATGTCGTTAAATCAAGAACATGTCCGGCATTGTTCCTCTTCACGAGGCTTCGACAAGCTCAGCCTGACACCCCGTTCGCGCTGTTAGGCTGGCTTGTCGAAGCCTCGTTGCCAACTAAACAGGTTGAATTCGTATCGGGTCGCGCTATTAATTATTAATCGGCTGAAGCTCTATTATTTATAGTAGCTATTGTGTAGAATTTCCTGCCGCACATTTTCTGGTAAAATAAAGCGAACGTTTTTCCCTTCTTTTATATCCTTTCTTATTTGTGTGCTGGATATTTCCAAAAGAGGTGCATTGAGCACAGTGAGATTTGCGTCAATATTATTGCTCACTTCATAGCCCGGGCGGGTGTATACGTAGATGTGGTGGTTCTTTACAATCACATCGCCATTCTTCCAATTCAGGATATTCTGAAAACTGTCGCTGCCCATGATAATAGAGAAAGTGTGCTGGGGGTATTTTTCATTCAGATAAGCAAGCGTATGTACTGTATAGGAAGGTTTGGGCAGGTGAAATTCTATGTCACTGGCCTTTAATTTTTCTTCGCCATTCACGGCAAGTTTAACCAGGTGAAGACGGTGATATTCATTCAACAGGGAAGAGGATGGTTTGAATGGATTTTGAGGAGAAACGACCATCCACACGTTGTCAAGCGATGTATTATTGAGCACGTGATTCGCGATAATGCAATGTCCGATATGAATGGGGTTGAAGGAACCGAAGTATAAACCAATATTCATAAGTAAAAAGTAAAAAGTAAAAAGTAAAAAACGCGGACATTTTTTATTTTTTACTTTTGAATTTTAAATTTATTAAGCTTCTTCTACAAATATATTCTGTGCTTCATCGAGCCTGAGGCTGAGGTTATAACCGGACACAGTTATCGCGATGGGATCGCCGAGAGGGGCTACCTGCTCAATTCGTATGTATTCTCCGGGAACACATCCCATCTCCATGAGCTTTAAAAATATCTCGTTATTTTCAAAGGATTTGATTACTACAAGCTGACCCACCTTTATATCTGATAATCTTTTCATCTACTATCTTTTATGTTTTATTTGGCCAGATGTCCGCCAGGGAATTTGCATGAACACAATCTCGTCTTGTCTTACCAAAATACTATCCATGCTCATATCATCTGCTATCTTTTTATCCTTCGGCAAAGCTATCCTTTATTTAATAGATTCTGCATTAAGGTTATGCAAAACTATCTTCTATAAATAAGAATGTTTTACGAATTTTGGAATTGATGAATAAACAACAAACACCCATAGTTAGTTTCCATTTTCTGGAAGTTCAGTTTTCCTTCACACAAAGGACGGCACTCAAGCAGTTTCTTATCGGTATGTTTAAAAAAGAGAAGAAACCCCTGGAGAGCCTGAACTATGTCTTTTGTTCGGATGAGTATCTTTTAGAGATCAATAATAACTACCTGCAACACAATTATTACACTGACATAGTAACTTTCGAATTATCGGCAACAGATAAAACAGTGGGAGATATCTACATAAGCGTGGATAGGGTTAAGGACAATGCCGAGAATCTGGAGCAATCTTTTAAAAGGGAGCTCCACAGGGTGATCTTTCACGGAGCTTTGCACCTCTGTGGATACCGGGACAAAACAGCACAGGAGCAGGAGAAGATGAGAGAAATGGAGGACAAATATCTTAAATCATATTTTAAATAGCTATCAAAAGGGATGTTCCACGTGGAACATCCCTTTTTCTTTTTAATCACACCTACGGAAGCTCGACTAATGTTCCACGTGGAACATCGACAACAGTATCTTGACAAGACCAATCTTTTAAAACAGCAACATCCACTGACGTCGAGATAGGCAGAAAAATAATCTACATGGCACTATAACACCATCCCAATCAAAAAATTCCTTTTTAGGTAATTTACTGTATTCAGGTTTATGTTCCACGTGGAACACTGTAGGACGTTCCCGGACTACTAAATCTTCTTTCGGCAATTCATTATGTTACATAAACAAGAAGGCCTCAATAACCTCAACCTGATTGCGCGCGACCGCTGTAGACTAAGCTTATCAAAACCTCGATACGCACAAACAAAGAATAATAAATACAATTAACTATGCATTCCATCTGCACAACTATGTTCCACGTGGAACATTAACCCTTCCGTTGTGCGCAAAATATTCTCTACAGCTATATTTTACAATCCCCTGACCTTATGTTCCACGTGGAATATAATTAAACTGCTTCAATTACAACGGTAATTGTAATTTTGCATTCTAAATTTTTAAGATAGATGTTTCCAGAATACGATGTCATAGTGGTAGGCGCAGGACACGCAGGTAGCGAGGCCGCAGCGGCTGCAGCAAATCTTGGTTCAAAGGTCTTGCTTATTACTATGAATATGCAAACGATAGGACAAATGAGTTGTAACCCAGCAATGGGAGGAATTGCCAAAGGACAAATTGTTAGGGAAATTGATGCCCTTGGAGGATATTCTGGAATCGTAACCGACCAAACTATGATCCAGTTCCGCATGCTGAACAGATCAAAAGGCCCGGCAATGTGGAGCCCACGGACGCAAAACGACCGTATGTTGTTCGCAGCCAAATGGAGAGAACAACTGGAACAAACCCCTAACGTTGATTTTTACCAGGATATGGTACGCTCAATAATCGTAAAAGATAACAAAGCCTGTGGTGTAGTAACAGGACTTGGTCATCATATTGCTTCAAAATCTGTCGTCGTTACAAGTGGAACATTCCTGAATGGTATCATCCATATCGGAGAAAAGAACTTCGGTGGGGGTAGAATAGGAGAAAAGGGCGCAACAGGTATTACCGAACAATTGGTAGAATTAGGCTTTGAAGCGGATAGATTAAAGACAGGAACACCTCCACGTATAGATGGTCGTAGCCTCGATTACTCCAAAATGGAAGAACAAAAGGGAGATGAGGAAATTACAGGGTTCTCATACCTAGATGTTCCTAAGCCAAAACCACAAGACCAAATAAGCTGCTGGATAACATACACATCTACCGAAACACATGAACTTCTAAAAACCGGTTTCGACAGAAGTCCCATGTTTGCCGGAAGAATAGAAGGAGTAGGCCCACGTTATTGCCCGAGTATTGAAGATAAAATAAACAGGTTCGCCGACAGGGACAGACATCAGATCTTCGTAGAGCCAGAAGGCTGGAACACTGTTGAAATATATGTAAATGGTTTCTCAACCTCCCTGCCAGATGATGTTCAATACAAGGCATTGACTTCTATTCCAGGGTTTGAAAATGCAAGAATGTTCAGACCAGGTTATGCCATCGAGTATGATTACTTTCCACCTACACAGCTTACCCATGCATTGGAGACCAAACTGATCAGCAATCTTTTCTTTGCCGGACAGATCAATGGGACCACCGGTTACGAAGAAGCGGCTTGCCAGGGAATCATGGCTGGTATCAATGCCCACCAGAAGGCAAAGAACCTTGATCCTTTTATCCTGAAAAGAAGCGAAGCCTATATTGGCGTATTGGTAGACGACTTAATTAGCAAAGGAACTGAAGAACCTTACAGAATGTTTACCAGCCGCGCAGAGTTCAGAACACTATTAAGACAGGATAACGCTGACTTAAGATTAACTGAACTAAGCCACAACATCGGTTTAGCTTCCAAAGAAAGAATGGAAAAAGTTAGAAACAAGAAAGAAGGAGTGGAGCAAATCAAATCTATCCTTAAAGAATTCTCCGTAGAACCATCAGAAGCGGAAGCTTATTTGCAAAGCAAAAACTCTTCACCGCTTTTACAAAAACAAAAGGCGCTTCAGGTATTACTTCGTCCAAACATTGACCTTGTAGCGATGTGTCAATTCATTCCAAGATTAGGTTCGTTGCTGTCGTCTTTTGACCGGGATACCTTAGAACAGGCAGAAATTCAAATCAAATATGAAGTGTACATCGAGAAGGAAAAAGAACTGGTTCAGAAAATGAGCCAACTTGAAGATCTTGTTATACCAGATACATTTGACTACAATAAAGTAGCAGCACTTTCAAACGAAGCGCTACAAAAGTTCAAGAAAATAAAACCAAGAACACTGGGACAAGCCAGCAGAATAAGCGGCGTAAATCCAAGTGATGTTCAGATATTGATGATATATATGGGGCGTTAAATAATTGAAAATTGAAAGTTGAAAATTGAAAATGGGTGGTACTCATCCACCATGTTTGGTTAAAAATATTTTCAATTTTCAACTTTCATTTTCAACTAACTAAGGGTAACACAACTGCGCCAAATACAAATACGGTTTCATCATGTGGTTGATAAATGTGTTCTTTCCATCGAACGGAAAAAGCTCTTTGTATTTTTCATCCGGCCGTAAAATAACCGGTGTGCCTGCAACCATATAATTGTTGCCTTTCGAATAAGCAGGTTCCTTTAATTGTGGCAAAGTTTTTTTCACAATTGTATACAACCGATGACCAAGATATTTCTGCTGATACATCACCGCTTTCTTGGGAGACTTGTCTAACTTTTTATAAGCACTATTCAAGTACCATCGAGCAACCAGTTTTTGCTTTTTGATCGCAGGCTTAAAAGCGGCTAAGCCATTTGGCTGATTGAAGTCGTCTAATGTTTGAATGGAGAAAGGTGTCTCTGGAACCCAATCCAAAATATTTACAACACGAAATGTCCAATCTAACCCACTCAAATATTCCAGATCGTAAGCGTAATACAAATTGCCCGGTTTCGGCGCGGCACTGGCGTAAGTCTTGAATTGAATATCCTTTGGTAAATCGCCATTGTATTCAACGTAACTTCTCATCAACAATGAAAGCACACCTCCCTGGCTGTGGCCGCTAATAATAAAATCTTTGAACCCCTTTGCATAATATTCTTTGATGTGTGCAATAATATCCGGTCCTAAATAAGACAGGCCTATCATCCAACCGACGTGTACCGCCGCATTAGAATCCTTTGCCATTTTGTAATTAAAAGTTGTGCTGTCATTTACCTGAATGGACCCAGTTGCCGGAACCATCGCTGCATAAAAATTGGCGAGCCAACTTTCCTTTGTGTTAATAGTTCCACGAATATTGATCACAGCAATTTTTCTATTTTCATCTGCCCACAAATCCCAGCGATTATCAAGTGCTCCAGATTCACTTCTGTAAACCATTTTATAGGTACGCTGATTTTCTATCTTCATTTTCTGTGCAGAAGTATCAGTAATACCAAACGCAATCCGCAAAATATCCCGGTATTCTTTTCCATCAAATCCGGCCTTCAAACTGTGTTGGCTATACGAAATAAAACAGCTGAGCAGAAAGCAACATCCGATCAAAAAATTCTTCTTCATAGTAATTCCTTTGTATAAAAATAAAACGTGTTAAACCACATTGGGTTCAACACGTTTCAAAAAAAGTATACCAATATTATCTACGAAATATTTCGTATAAAATCACTTCATTTTCATTACTGCAAAATATGGATGATCTGGATTTACAATTAATTCTTGACGCAAGGGATGAATTAACACATCCATATCTTCCAAAGGAATTGCTCCGAGTAAAGGTTCCGAATCACCTGGTAAGACTATTGCATTGCAAAAAGTTCTTCTATTTTTAAATCGTAATTCAACTTGAGCCACAACATCACATTCTATCATTCGTCCATCTGCCGTTTGAGCTTTCCTTTTTTCAACAATCGGAAACTGTAACTGTTCTTGAATACTTTCATTTATTGCAAGCATATAAGAACCTGTATCTACAAGCATGTTCACATGCATGCTTCTAACTTCATCTTTATCCATAAATCCTCTTCTAACTAACCCAAGATCTTCAGCATTTATCAACTGAACATCTGCATAAACTAAACCCATATTTTCAAATTTTAATTTTTCCGGATTCATAACATTAAAATTTGGTTAGGTTAACTAATGAATGTCTAAAGTAAAATAATTTATCTAATTACAGTCCTCCCGCTCTGCTAATCTCCAACATTCTATCGATCGGCTTTTTTGCCGCCTTTCTCAATTCTTCCTCCATCAAAATCTCCGGTGTTTCGTACTCCATGCACAGATATAATTTTTCCAGCGTATTCAATTTCATGTGTGGACAATCATTACAAGCACAATTATTCGTTGGCGGAGCGGGAATAAAAGTTTTGTGCGGACTATCCTTTTGCATTTGGTGCAAAATACCCGTTTCTGTGGCCACTATGTACTCGGTGGCACTATCTTCCCGACTATACTTTAAAATGCCCGTAGTGGAGCCTATATAGTCCGCTACGCGCAATATGGGTTCCTCACACTCAGGGTGCGCCAGGATTTTCGCCTTAGGGTGCCTTATTTTCAGTTTTGTTATCTTTTCCAGGCTAAATATCTCATGCACCATACATGCACCGTTCCAAAGCAACATGTCACGTCCCGTTTTCTTAATCAGGTAGGCACCCAGATTCTTATCCGGTGCAAAAATGATGGGTTGGTCTTTTGGAACACTATTCACAACCAATGCAGCATTGCTGCTGGTAACAATAATATCGCTCTGTGCTTTTATTTCTGCTGTGCAATTGATATAACTGATCACCACGTGATCGGGATGTTGTTTTCTGAATTCCCTGAACGCGTCTGCAGGTGCACTATCAGCAAGTGAACAACCGGCCTTTAGATCCGGCAACAAAACTTTCTTTTTCGGATTTAAAATTTTCGCTGTCTCTGCCATAAAATGAACGCCGGCGAAAACGATGATATCAGCCTCCGTTTTTTCAGCTGCCTGTGCAAGTCCCAAACTATCGCCAATATAGTCGGCCACATCCTGTATGTCTGGCTCCTGGTAATAGTGCGCCAGGATAATTACATTTTTTTCTTTTTTCAATCTTTCGATTTCATGAAACAGATCCAGCGTTGCATCAACCTCTATATCCAAGAATCCATTTTTCCCGATGTTTTGTTTTGCTGAATCAATGTTTATAACTGCCATAATAACTATATATTAATTATTTATAAAAAAAAGCTATTACTATTAGGGATGTGAATTCGTGGAAAACTGATTTTTAAAACGCTTTGAATAATCATTTCCATGGGTTTATCCACATCTTTCCACAAATATCTAACAATTAGAAAGAAAGTACAGACGCTATTTTTACTCGCTTATCCACTTTGGTGGATATTGAAAACCAGTTAAAAAGAATTTTGACCACATGAATGTGGATGAAGGTCTAATAACTGGTGACTTTTCCCATGCCCCAAAATCAAAATTCTATTTTTCTAAACTTGTTGGCATACTATCCCCAAAAACAAAATTCCAAAAACATGGTTTATCCACTGTATTAAGCCAATATTAACAACCCCTGTGAATCAGCGTTCCACATCTGTGTTTCGCAATGTTAATATTTGATGAAATATTGATGAATGCTGGGTTATACAGAATATCATATATGTGTGTGACATGGAGAGAAGAACGCGGATTTTCATGATCGTCATGATTTTTAGGATTTATAAAAGAGAAATAGCACGATAAAAAAATTGTAATGATTATGAAAATAATATTCTGACGTTTTCGATAATTTACGATATTAGCCAAAGTGAAAAGGAAACGGATTGCTTAGCCGAGAATATTCTATTTGACGCACGATTGTCAACAAAATAATCATAACGGATCGTGACAATCATGAAAATCTGCCTGCCCGACTGGTCATTCAGGCGGGCGTTCTTAAAAACATCACTTTCAAAATTCGTATGACAAATTGTTTTAACGCTAAGAAGCAGGTTTACAGTGACTTTCGGCATTTTTTCCACAATTTGTTCATAAGTTAAATTCCCCTATTTTTGCCAACTAATTTTCTAAAACCGTACATAATAAATTAAAGTATGTCAATCATTCAGTCAATCAGGGATAAAGCAGCATGGCTGGTATTCGGTGTTATTGCCCTGAGCTTGTTGGGATTTTTATTAATGGACGCCTTCGTAGGTAGAGGTGGTCGTGGAATGTTTAGCGGTAATAAAACAACGATTGGTTCTATTAATGGAAACGATGTTGAGTATGTGGACTTCCAGAAAAAAGTAAAAGCAACGGAAGATCAGTATCAATCACAGGGTTACCCTATGAACGAGCAAATGCGTCAAAACATTCAGGAGCAGGTTTGGAGCCAGTCTATTGATGAAACTTTGCTTGATGATGAAATCGAGAAAGCCGGTGTAACTGTTACTCCAAAAGAACTGGATGATATTTTGTTCGGTGCAAATCCTCCGCAGGATTTCAGAAGACAATTCTCCAACGAAAAAGGTGAGTACGATGTGAATGCTGCGAGACAAGCGATTGCTGAGTTGCGTAAACATAAAAATGATCCAAGAGCACAAAGTTTTGAAGACGAGTATTTACCTGCACTGCTTCAAAACAGATTGCGTGAAAAATATGCTTCATTGATTGGCAACACTTCTTATTATCCAAAATGGTTGTTGGAAAAAACAAACACTGACAACAGTCAGTTGGCTTCTATCAGCTACGTTGCTACTCCTTACTCTTCTATCAGCGACAGTGCTGTGAAAGTAAGTGATGATGATATTAAATCTTATGTAAGTAAACATAGTGAAGAGTTCAAACAGGAAGCAAACAAAAGCATTTCTTATGTTGCTTTCAGTGCTGCTCCTACAAGTAATGACAGCTCTGCATTGTTCAGCCAGATTTCAAATTTGAAAAACGAATTTGCATCTACAAATGATGTGAGTGGATTTTTGACGCGCAATGGTTCTGCAACTAACTATGTTGATCTTTATGTAGTGAAATCAAAAATGCAAATGCCAAATGCCGACACCATCCGCTCTTTGAGTGATGGCGCTGTGTATGGTCCTTACCTTGATGGCGGTAGCTATGCAGTTGCAAAAATGATTGGTAAAAGAAATCTTCCTGATAGCGTAAAATGCCGTCACATACTGATCAGCACACAAACTACTCCGGATAGCATTGCAAAAGTTCGTATCGATAGCATTGCAGCAGCAATCAGAGGCGGAGCAAACTTTGCAGATCTTTGCGCTAAATACAGCGATGATCCGGGAAGCAAAGAAAAAGGTGGAGAGTATGATTTCAACTCTATCCAATTCAGCAACCTTGCAAAAGAATTTGCCGAAACTATTTTCTACGGAAATACTGGCGACAAAAAAGTTGTGAAAACTTCTTTCGGTTACCACTATATAGAAGTGTTGAACCAAAAAGATTTCGAAATAGCTTATAAAGTAGCTTACCTGAGCAAACCAATTTCAGCTAGCCAGGAAACTGACAACGCTGCATCTGGTCTGGCTAACCAATTTGCCGGCGAAAGCACCAATGCGAAAGCATTTGACGCAAACGCTGATAAAAGAAAATACATGAAATTCAGCGCTACAGATATTAAACCAATGGACGGAACTATCCAGGGCTTGGGAAGCAACCGCAACCTGATCAAATGGATCAACGAAGCAAAAGTTGGTGATGTATCTGATGCATTTGATGTAGATGATAAATATGTTGTTGCTCTCGTAACAGAAGATAACAAAGAAGGAATAGAGTCTGCAGCGAAAGCAAGACCACAGGTAGAATTTATCGTACGCAATCAGAAAAAGGCTGAGCAAATTAAAGCTAAACTTGCTGGCAAAACATCTTCGCTTGAGACAGCAGCCGCTGCTGTTGGACAGCAAGTGTATAATGCAGACAGCATCAGATTTGCTTCTCCGTTCATTCCAAATGTTGGACAGGAGCAAAAAGTGATTGGAGCTTCTTTTAACCAAAGCCTGAAAGGCAAAGTATCTGACGCAATTGCCGGAAACGGTGGTGTGTTTGTGATCAAAGTGAACAATGTAAGCGCAGAATCAACTGGTATTAACATTGATCAGCAAAGACAAGCTTTGATGCAAAGAGCAAAAAGCGAATCTGCTTACAGATCTATCCAGGTATTGAGAAAAGCAGCGACCATTAAAGATAATCGCGCTAAATTCTTCTAATAAAGACAAAACCTGATTATAAAAAACCCCCGAAATTTTTCGGGGGTTTTTATTTTACTGATACTAAAGCATAACTTTATTATCAGTAAACCATGACCAAATTCAATTAAAATTAATTGCAATGGTCAGATTTATTATTTCCCGCACAAGACAGAAAAAATTCTATTACACTGTAGAATCACCCGACTTGACGACTTTGTTGACAAGCAACTTTTATGCTTCTAAAATTGGCTGTCAAAAAGGAATCATTGCTCTTAAAAACGCCATTCAGGGCCTAGGAAGATATCAGTGGGTAGAGCAGGAAAGCGCTGTTTCATTTATCATTAAATCTGCAAAGGGCCAAAGACTTGCAACCAGCAAACCGTACGATTGTGTACCCGAGGCAAGTGACGTTTTATCGATGCTAAAAAAAGAAATCCCGGGAGCATTGGTGGATGATCAAACGGTAAAAGTCAGGAAACAAGAGACGGTAGTGATTAGCTGATACTTAACCGTAGTAACGATAACCAGTTTTAGTAATTAAGCCTCGTTAAAAAGATATGACCCAATTATGAAAAGTGCCGTTCCTGCAACGGCATTTTTTATTTTAACTTTGAACTGTAACAGATTATTTATTACAAACAATACAGACCATGAGTGAGGTAATTGTAAATAAAGTGGCAGAAAGTGGCATAGTTGAAATTGATCTTGAAAAGTACTATCCAAAAGAACAGATTGTTGTTTTCGATCTGAAGGATTATTTGTTCATGGGATTGATCTTGAAAGAAAAGGATTTTCGGGAGGCGTTGAAAAATATGGACTGGAGCGTTTACCAGGATAAATATGTTGCGGTCACATGTTCTGCAGATGCGATCATTCCAATGTGGGCCTATATGTTGATAGCTTCTAACCTGCAGCCGGTAGCAAAAGATTTTTTTATTGGCACGGAAGAGGGTGCACATAAAACTGTATTCCTTAAAAATATTGATGGTATAGACGTCAACGAATTTGCCGACAAACGTATTGTTGTTAAAGGCTGCGGTGATTTGCCGATTGGCGAATTCGCGTACCTGGAAATTACAAAATTGCTGAGGCCGGTTGCCAAAAGTATTATGTATGGTGAGCCTTGTAGCACAGTGCCGGTTTATAAAAAAGCAAAAAGTTAAGGCTTCGACAAGTTCAGCCTGACAGCAAAAAATTTCAACACACCATGATAACCATTCGCCGGGCCACCATCAACGATCTTGATTCTGTAGCGGATCTTTTCGACCAATACAGAATCTTTTATAAACAGACGTCCGATATTCCGAAGGCAAAAGAATTTTTAAAGGAAAGAATCGAAAAGGAAGAATCTGCGATACTTGTTGCGTTTGTGAATGATGAAGCGGTTGGTTTTACGCAGCTCTACCCTATTTTTTCTTCGGTGTCTATGCGTCGGGCATGGTTGCTAAATGATCTTTTTGTAAAACCTTCCGCGAGAAAAACCGGCGTGGGTAACCAGCTGTTAAATGCCGCGAAGGATTTTGGTGCTGAAACAAATGCCAAATGGCTTATTCTCGAAACGTCTGAAGATAATTTTACTGCACAATCCGTGTATGAAGGAAATGGATGGCAAAAATCAAGTAGTTTTTTTTATCAGTTTAATTTGTGAGGTCCCTTTTGACCACAGAGGAAAAGAGTTTTTTTTCACAGAGAAAGGAGATTTATCGGTGACCCTCTTTTCCTCTGTGCTCTGGTGAGTTACATAGAGTTTTCGAAGTAGCTCCTCCGTGGACTCTGTGGTAAAAAAAATCTTAAATTTTAAACCATCCCCTTCTCTTGAATATTGCCAACATCCAAATAGGGATCACAATCATAAACGCAACTGCAACATAGAACCCATACTTATTATGCAGTTCCGGAATGTGATCGAAGTTCATTCCAAAGATGCCACCGATCACCGTGGCAGGCGCCATAAGACAAGTAACAACCGCCATCACTTTCATCACTTCGTTCATTTTTAAGTTGATGTTGTTGATATACAGATCCTGCATGCTCATCATCATATCACGGTAGTTTTCCGTAAGCTCGTATGCCTGAATGATGTGGTCGTAGATGTCTTTAAAATATTTGGTGGTATTATCATCCAGCAGATCGCTTTCGCTTTTAAGCAATCCACTTATTAATTCGCGGACGGGAGCAATATTTTTTTTAAGTGCCAGCAACTCTTTTTTGAGCACGAGGATTTTTGCCAAAGTTCTTCTGCTGGTACTTCTGATAACTTCTTCTTCCAGCAACTCAATCCTGTCACCCAGCTTTTCCATGACCACAAAGTAGTTGTCCACAATAAGATCCAGCATCGTATAACACAGGTAATCTGCGCCGCGCATTCTTACTTTACTCTGGTGATATTTTAGTTTTTCGCGGACGGGATTAAAAACATCCCGCGAAGCATCTTCCTGAAAGGATATCACAAAATCTTTTCCAAGTACGATGCTTATCTGCTCTGACTCAACAGTGTAGCTATTTTCGTTATAGTACAGCATATTGAGCAGGCAAAAAATCACGCCTTCCACATCGTCTACTTTTGGCCGCTGCCCCACACTTAAAATATCCTCTCTTAACAAAGGGTGTATGCCATAAACTTCTCCAATAGCGTCAACATCGCTTTTGCGGATGCCGTCAATATTTATCCAGGTGATATGGCCATTTTCCTTAAATCCGTAAGTTTCTTCAATACTTGAAAGTTCTTTGCCTGAACAGGAGTCGTTCGAATAGTCGTAGGCAAAAATTCTAACCTTATCGGCCTCTTCGCGAGCGGGAATAATAGTGGGGTTGACATTAAAGATTTCCTTCGTGCGGGAAGGCGCACGCTGAAACAGGTCCAGCCCAAAATATTGCAAATAGCGCTTGCTATCCATAGGAGTAATTTAAAGCAAGATAAAACAATTTGGTTGTTAGTTTTTAGTTGCCAGTTGTTAGACAGGGCTTCGACTAGTCAGCCTAACAACTACAAACTAACAACTATATTTATGCCATGAAACGCCTTCTCCCCTTATCTGTTTTCCTGGCCGTGTTATCAGTCATTGCCGGTTTCCTCTTATCAAGAATGTCATTTATTGGCCGGGTTGGTATTTCATTTTTTTACAAGGAATACACATTTATGAAAACGTGGTGGAAGGGAACACTGGTAATCTTCGCGGCGTTGTTTTTGCTAATGCTGTTGCAGGACGCTGTTGACCGGAAACTGGTGAAAAAACGAGCCAACTCGTTCCAATTGCTGGTGTTAACAGCGGCTGTAGTCGGCATTTATTTTACCTATCGTGACTTTCAATATTATTATGCGCACCGGTGGCTAAAAGAAAAATTTCATCTCGGCGGTTACCTGTTTTGGATAGGCTGGGCGGCTATTTCGCTTTACTTTCTTTTTAGCAGGCAAGACGCGCCTTTGGCAAATGAAAATCTTCCCACAGAAACTGCTGATCATTTAGAGGAGCATCCAGGGACAAAATAATCCTTACAACAGAAGACTAGCAAACAAAAATCCCATTGCAATAGAAACGGCGATGGTTATTAAACCACCCCGCATAAAACTGTGATTTACCACAAATTTTCCGATGTGCGTAGAACCCGTTTTGTCGAAATTAATAGCGGCCAGTAAAGTAGGATAACCCGGCAAAACGAAATCGCTGTTTACCGCAGGAAACATGGCGATCAGTTGCGGAGCCGGAATACCGAGCACAACACCCAAAGGCATCATTGTTTTGGTAGTTGCAGCCTGGCTAAAAGTCAACATACCCATAACGAATACGGCAATAGCAAATGTCCATGGGTGTTGAGTGGTAATATCACCCAGCGCGTGTTTTATAGTTGATTCGTTATGGTGCATAAATGTAGAGGCCATCCAAACCACACCAAATACTGACACGACTGCAGAGGCCATTGAGTTGAACAGGCTTGCTTTTGTAACATCAACGGCAGAAGTTTTCGTGATCAGCATGATCGCCGCGGCGGCACTTAATGTAACAATTTCAATGATGGTGCCCATCCTGAGTGTGCCATTTTCGGTAATACTAAAATTTGCCTCGCCCGCGCCGTAGCTGGGAATGAGTTGTGGAAATGCTCCTGCAATAATGATTAGCAAAATAGCGATGCCGAAAATTGCTACCGATGTTTTGGCCCCCGGTTTATATGTTTTCTTTACGCTTCCTGAATCTTTGTCGATATCCGCAGCGAATACGGGGTCCAGCATTTTTTTCTGAAACTCCGGGTCCTTATCCAGGTCCTTTCCCATTTTCAATACAGATAAACAACCAACAAACACGCCAATCAACGAAGCAGGAATACAAATCATAAGAATATTCTTTTGCGCCCCGGGATACGCGAGAATGGCCGTCATTGCAGCAGTTGCGGCAGACATCGGGCTGCTAGTGAGAGCCAGGTGCGATGCGATAACGGACATGCTTAGCGGTCTCTCCGGACGAATTCTTTTTTTTGCAGACACTTCTGATATGATGGGCAATAAGGAATAAACAATATGAGAGGTTCCGGCAAATAGACAGAGAAAGAAAACTGTGAACGGTCCGATGAATACAATTTGCGACGGGTTGCTTCTGATGATCTTTTCAGCGACGCCCACAAGATAATCCAAGCCACCAGCGGCTTGCAATGCAGCAGCAGTAGTAACAATGGAAAGAATGATCAGCATCACATCCAGCGGAGGATCCGTGGGACGCATTTTAAATACAAGAATAAATATCATCAACGCGACCGTGCCCATCACACCAAGCCCAATGCCCTTCATTTGTGACCCCACAAGGATTGCCGTTAACATTATTGCAAATTCGATCCAAATCATAGGTTAAATAGTTGAGAGTTGAAAGTTGAAAGTTGAGAGTTGTTTGGCTTCAGGATTAAACTCCTTGCGAAACAATGCACAACTATGAACTAACAACTACTTTATAAATTTCGGACTGATCATATTTTCAAAAGTGAATACTTCGTCCCACTTCTCTTGTGTGAGCAGTTGTTTTTCTATTACTACAATATCGTGAACAGATTTTCCTGTTTCCAATGCTTCGCGGGCAATGCCGGCACACTGCTTATAACCCAATATTGGATTGAGCTGTGTAACAATTCCAATGCTGTTCATTACCATTTTTTTCGTCACTTCCGGATTTGCAGTGATGCCATCCACACATTTTTCTTTCAAAGTTTTACAGGCATTTTCCATGTAAGTGATTGACGAAAATAATGCAAACGATAGAACCGGTTCCATTACATTCAATTGCAATTGCCCTGCTTCTGCCGCGAGTGTAACGGTAAGGTCTGCGCCGATTACATAGAATGCAGTCTGGTTCACCACTTCAGGTATTACGGGATTTACCTTTCCCGGCATAATTGATGAGCCCGGCTGCATTGGCGGCAAATTAATTTCGTTTAGCCCACACCGTGGCCCCGAAGATAATAATCTTAAGTCATTACAGATCTTTGAAACTTTTACCGCAGTTCTTTTCAATACACCAGATAACTGAACATAAGCGCCGGCATCATATGTTGCCTCAATCAGGTCGCTTGCCAAAACAAGTTCAAGACCAGTTACGTCCCGCAAATGTTTTGTTACGAGTTGTGCATAGCCTTCCGGAGCATTAACACTCGTGCCGATAGCGGTGGCGCCCATGTTAATTTCTGCGATCAGTTTTTTGGAGTCTTCAATTCTTGCCTGCTCTTCGTGGAGGTTGGTGGCAAACGCCCTGAACTCATCTCCCAAACTCATTGGCACAGCGTCCTGCAATTGCGTGCGGCCCATTTTCAACACGCCTTTAAATTCTTTTCCCTTGGCAGCAAAAGATTCTGTGAGCGCGGCCAGTGTTTCCTTGTACCGGCTGAGTTTATTGATCAATGCAATTCTGAATGCTGTGGGGTAAGCATCATTTGTAGACTGCGAACAATTCACATGATCATTTGGATGACAGAATTCATATTGGCCCTTTTCTTTTCCCATCAATTCCAATGCAACATTGGCAATTACTTCGTTCGCATTCATATTTACAGAAGTGCCCGCACCACCCTGGATCATGTCGCTTAAAAACTGGTCATTATATTCTCCACTGATCACTTTATCGGCAGCCGCTATAATTTTTTCCGCAATTGCAGGGTCGAGTACGCTAAGGTCACGGTTAGCCATAGCCGCAGCTTTTTTTACATAGCCCAGCGCCTGCACGAAAAAAGGTTCCGCCTTGAGTGGGATGCCTGTGATGTGAAAATTTTCAAGTGCTCTTTCTGTTTGAACACCATAGTAAGCATCATTTGGAATTTCTTTTTTTCCAAGAAAATCACTTTCAATCCTGGTTGACATAAAGCATTGTATTAGTTAATGAATCTGAAAAAAACTGTTCAGAGGAACTAATTACAATCAACCGGAGAATTGGTTCGCGGCGAGAATTGTGCGTTCACGCAACAAGGGCTGCGCTCTAAGTTTAACTGTAAAAATAAGGGTGTTGTATTATTTACCGGAGCCTGCGGAGATGATTGTCAAAATATCATCATCACTATCAAGATTATTCATTTGCCTCATGATTATGGGATAGCGATTGGCAATATACCTGGTGGGTGGTTTAACAGAATAAATTTTTGGGTTAGGCAAACAGGCAGCGATCATTGCGGCCTCTCTCCTCGTTAAGTTTTTGGCGGGTTTATTAAAATATACCTGCGCAGCTTTTTCTGCTCCAAAAATACCATCTCCCATTTCTATCACGTTGAGATAAACATCCATGATGCGGCGCTTGCCCCAGATTTTTTCAATCATAAAAGTGAAGTACGCTTCGAGGCCCTTTCTTATGAAGCCGCGACCCTGCCATAGAAACACATTCTTTGCCGTTTGCTGGCTGATGGTGCTGGCGCCGCGTATACGATTTGGTTTGCGCTTATTGTAAGCCATCGCTTTTTCGATGCTTTTCCAATCAAAGCCACTGTGATCTGCAAAAAGCTGGTCCTCAGAAGAAATTACTGCAAGTTTAAGATTGGGAGAAATTTCATCATAGTTTACATAATCTCTTTTTAAACCATGCCCTGTGAATAAACTTCCGAGTTGAGTAAGTGTGACAGGCGGATTTACCCATTTCAATAAAACGATGTACACAAACTGCCCTATGAAAAGAATAAGGAAAACTCTTTTTAACAATCTCCACGTTTTTGGTATGAGGCCTTTTGTATTCAAATTATTTCAATAAAGTATTGGATGTTTTACCCAGAATTGCCCGCAAGATAATGGAGGAAAAGTAAAAAGTAAAAAATGTGTTTGATAGAGACAAGGCATTGCCTTGTCTGTACGATCAGGTTGATAATGCAACGAAGACAAGGCATTGCCTTGTCTCTACTAGAATCCTTTTCTCGCCTTTTGAATGTTGTTGTCGTTCATGTGGATGTATTCGATCTTGTAGAGTTTGCCGTGTTTTTTTCTGTGGTGATAAATGCGGTTCATGATGAAACCGGCTGCGGCAACGCCACCGGCGATAGCAATACTGGCTCCATCGGCGGGTTCATGTAAATAGGCACCGTTGATCAGGTTCAACGCTATGTAACCAAGACCCGCAACCATGAAGAGTGTACCGTTTTTTATGAAGACGAAGGATTCTTTTTTACCAACATCTATCTTCTGAATATCCTTATAATTAACACCCCTTACGTTGGATCCTGCGGTGTCGATAATAGTAGTGCCAAATTGAGTGGGCATTACCCGGATGTTATACATTCTCACAAAAATAGAATCGTCTCTTATCGTATCGACCGGGCCGGTAAGTACATAATCCTGGAACGTTGTAATAGTAATAGGAGAACCGGGCATGAAGGTTTTAACCGTACGGTTGTTTCTCTTTTTAACCACGATAAAATCTGACTGTGCGGAAGCCATCATCGTAGAAAAAACAAAACTTATAAGTAGGATTATTTTATACATACTAAAAGCTAAATTAACATCTTGATACGAAAATTGAATATTTACTTTTCGTAAATAAGATGTTATTGTACAGACAAGGCATTGCACACGGTAGAGACAAGGCACTGCCTTGTCTCTACTAAACGATTAATGATAAACTTTGTTTGATAAAAACAAAACACTGTACAATAAAGCGATTCCAAAACCTATCAGTAGTGTACCCGAAATTTTGTTGATGATGGAAATGTTGTGCAGTGTAAGTCGTTTGCGCAACTTGCCGGCGAGCAGGACCTTTGCAACATCAGCCGCCATGTTAAGTATAAGGCAGGTTGAAAAAATAATGATGCGCTGTTCAAGCGTGTGACTCAAAGAAAAAGTGGTGGCATTAACGAGCCAGAATAAAATTACACTTGGATTGAGCGTATTGATGAGAAAACCCTGTAGCGATATTTTGAAGAAATCTTTTTTGGTGAAGAGCATTTGATCTCCGGTAGGACTTTGCTTAACGGTTACTTTTTTAAAGAAAATATAGAACAAGCCAAGGCCAATCAAAAAACTACTTCCGCCATAACCGATGATTTTTTTAAACTCGAGTAATGTGCTAACGGCTTCAGAAAAAATATTGCTGATGAAGACCAACACAAAATCACTGATCCAAACACCGGCCACAAAACTAAACCCGCCTTCTTTTCCATTATTCAAACTTTGCTTGATAACAGTAAATATCACGGGTCCTACCGACATTGCCAGCACTAAACCTAAAGCCAATCCTTTCACTAGAGCTTCCGTCATGAAATGGGGTAATTGTGTTTGGATGATAAAAATACGTAGAGACAGATAATTATCTGTCTCTAACTCCAAAATTTACCGATAATCTTTTTTATAAATGGTTCATTAATAGGCCTGTTGTGCAAGAAAATCTTCCCATTCCTTTAGCATCTTGCCTTTTAACACACGAGGGAACTTATGCTGGCCGCCTTCCTTGCCCTTCATTTTCATAAACGACATGAAGGCAGACTCCGGCAAAACCTTTACCGTCACCTCTTTCAGAGCGCTTAATCTTTCTGTAGCGTAGTCGTCGTTGATATCTTTCAGAACGGAATCAATTTTTTCAGCGAGCACCAGTGGATCTGCCTTGTCGTTGCAGGCAACGTACCAGTTGTGTGCAAACATGTTTTCATGCGGAACACCTGCCACGGTAAATTCAGGAATGCAAATGTTTAAATCTTCACCGGCCACTTGAATAGCTTTGGTCATGTTTTCTACGCTCAAATGCTCTCCTACAAGGCTCAGGAAGTGCTTTGTGCGCCCTGTGATCACGATTTCGCAATTTGCTTTGTTTACAAAACGAATGGTGTCACCTATCAAATAGCGCCATGCTCCGGCGCTGGTACTTAATAATATTGCGTAGTCCCTGCCCTCTTCTACTTCGTGGATCATCATCACTTCGGGCTTTTCGATCATATTTCCTTCACCGTCAAAATTCACATCGTCAAACGGAACGAACTCCATGAAGATATGCTCGTTGGTCACCAACTTCATTCCTTTGGCACCCGGACCATCCTGGTAAGCAATGAAGCCTTCGGAGGCGAGGTATGTTTCCACATAAGAAATCGGTCTGCCCAATAATTTCTCAAATCCTTTTTTATAAGGCTCAAACGAAACGCCACCATGCAGGAAGAAAGAAAGGTTCGGCCAAATGTCATGGATCGTTTTGAGCTGATAACGTTCGATGATCTTTTCAATACACATTTGTATCCATGCCGGAACGCCGGTTAAATAACCGATATCCCAGTTTGGCGCCTGCTCTACGATCTCCTCAAGTTTCTTGTTCCAATCTTTTTGCTTCGCAATTTTTTTACCCGGTTTGTAGAATGGTGTGAACCAGAAAGGCATACGTTTCGCCGTAATGCCGCTAAGGTCACCCGCAAAATAACCGGTTCCTTTTTGCAAATCTGTGGTTCCACCTAACAATAAACCGGCTTTACCAATGGCCTTCACCGGGATTTCTTCATAATTACGCAAAGAAATCACCAGCTTGATCATCGTATTCAGGTTGCCACGCAAGAGATCAGGTGTAATAGGTATATACTTACTGGCAGCTTCTGAAGTACCGGAAGACAAAGCGTAATACTTTATTTTTCCCGGCCAGCAAATGTCAGATTTGCCTTCCAGTGTCTTGTGCCAGTACTCGTTATATATTTTGTTGTAGTTGTATGTTGGAACTATTTCCTGGAATTTTTTACCCAGGTGACGACTCAGCAGGATTTCATCAAAACGGTATTGCTGACCAAATTCTGTGAAACGGGCCTTCTTCAAAAGTTTCTTTAACACACGGAGCTGCTCTCTCCTTGGAGACTTGCGCGGTAAATTGAGCGCTTTGGATACTGATTTAGGGAGAGAAATGTCGATCAATGCCATTGAACAAGCAATTCATTTGATGAAATTCAAAATTACGATTTGGAACCAAAAGTAAATTATAAATATTTATTGGTTTTTGGCGTATGGCATGGACAAATATTAGAACATTTTTAAGCAAAACCCGCTATGGGTGGATAATTTACAAAAGACATGGTTGAGCGTTGATTGCTGTCTTCACGAGAGGAAATATGCTTCGACGTTATACAAACTTTGCACCTTGCGACGCTTTTTTTAACCACGGAGGAAAGGAGGTTTTTTTCACAAAGGGAAAAAGGAGAATATCCGAAATAAAATCTGAACCCAGGAAATCTAATGAGAAATGGGGAATGTATTAGAATTCTCTTTTATTCTGCATCGTTGCAGCTGACTAGTTATAGCTGCTTTCCTCCGTTCTCTCTGTGAAAAAAACCTCCTTTCCTCCGTGGTTAAAAAAAGGAGAGAGATCAAACCGCAGCGTGCAACACATCTCCATTCGCGGCTTTTGAATCACTGCCCACAATGCTACTGCTGCCGGAAGCATGTATTTTAACGGCAACACCATCCGGAGCCTGTTGCAAAAAAGTGATGACATCTTTATAAGCGACGCCATTTGCACTCACAGCAATAATTATTTCATCGTACAACGAATATTCAAAGTTGTTATCAAGTGAATCGAGATTTTCGAAAGTGATTTTCCGCTCAGGCGTTTTGTAGTTTGAAAGAATGGATGTAATATTTTCTTCATCATGCTCACCGGCAACAATCAGTGTATGGAAATTTTTTTTAGACTTTGGTTTTACAAGACTTGCCAAGGATCGTTTTACAAAAGACAAAACACCACTTAATAAAATAGCCACTTTAATAAAAGCGATGTACCACCATGATGAAGCAGTATGAAAATGCTTATGCACAAAAATGTTCATCGCCTGGTAAAATATTCTAACGTACCGACCGCTGTTTTGATTTGTGCTTTCGCCCTTGAAGTGAACAATGGTGCTGTCTGCGAAATAGAAATTTCTATATCCCGCTTTTTGAATACGATAGCTGAGGTCAATGTCTTCGCCATACATAAAGAAAGCTTCATCAAATCCGCCCGTTTTATCGAGTGCTTCTTTTTTCACCAACAAGTAGGCTCCCGACAAAACATCAATTTCATTATTCTCGCGTTCACTCAAATGACCTGCATAATAAGCAGCTATTTTTTTCGAAGAAGGAAACAAATGGATAAGTCCGCTTAATTTATAAAACGAGGCTGCAGGTGAGGGAAATCCGCGTTTTGACTCCGGCAAAAAATTTCCCGAACCATCGACCATGCGAATGCCCAAAGCTCCGCTACCAGCCTGGCTTTCCAGGTAATGAAGGCTTTTGTACAAAGTATCTTCACTCAAAATTGTGTCCGGATTCAAAAACAAAATATACTTGCCTTTGGCAAAAGACAATGCCCTGTTATTTGCCTTGGCAAAACCAAGATTTTCATTGTGCCAAATGAATTGAACGCCTTGAAATTTGTCAAGGAAAAACTCCCTGCTACTGTCGCTGCTTGCATTATCAAACACGATCACTTCTGCATCGGCTGGCGAGGGAAGGTTATCAATCGCCTTTAGCAATGAATACAGGCATTGCTCGAGGAAGAACTTTACGTTGTAATTGACGATGATAACGGACAGGTGCATAAGCCAAATATAGAATAATTGAATGATTGAATTATTGACGAATGTCCCAACTCAGTTATTCAATTATTCGGTTATTCAGTTATTTGTATTGCTATCTTTGCCGCATGATAAAACAAACACTACTCGACGCTACGAATGCGGGCGCTGCGGAGTTAAAGCGCTTTTTCAACAGGAAAAACCTGGTTGTTTCCAATAAGGAAGGTGTTAACAATTTGGTTACAGAGGCAGATCATGCTTCCGAAAAAGCGATCATAGAAGTTATCAGAAAAAATTTTCCCGGACATTTTATTTTAAGCGAAGAATCAGGGGAAATTATCCAGGATTCGGAATACAAATGGATCATTGATCCGATAGACGGCACCATCAATTTCGCAAACGGTTTACCGCTTTGTTGCGTGAGTGTTGGTGTTGAAAAAGATGGTAAAATGATCATGGGCGCGGTTTACAACCCTATTATGAATGAATTTTTCTTTGCCGAAAAAGATAAGGGTGCGTTTTTAAACGATTCCCAGATTTTTGTAAGCGAGCAAACCGAAGTAGAGAAAGCGTGTTTGGTTACTGGTTTTCCCTACACTTACCTCGATTCGCCGAATGGCCCGTTGCAGTGTTTTGAAAGATTCATCAGGAAGGGTATTGCTGTTCGCCGCCTGGGTTCTGCTGCCATCGATCTTTGCTGGGTGGCCGCTGGTCGCTTCGATGGTTTTTATGAACACAAACTGAATGCCTGGGATAGCGCCGCGGGATTTTTAATGGTAGAAGAAGCGGGTGGAAAAGTAACCGATTTCAAAGGCGACTATTATTCTCCATACCAACCACATATTTTGGCAACGAATGGTGTGATTCATGAAGAGCTGAAGGCTTGGGTGAATGGAGAGAAGAGCTAAGGTCGACGACCCGGATTTACCACTATTCAAAGTATACATTTAGTTTTGAAGACTGCTTGTCATCCCGAGGAACGAGGGATCTGTGACTGGCATTTACAGACTGATTGTGTAAATCTCAGATCCCTCGTTCCTCGGGATGACAAGCGACATTGCTTTTATTTTGTTACTTCGTGTAACGCGAGTTTTGCACAACGTGGATCGCATATCAACAATACATTAACTATGAGCACAGAAAGAACAGAAATATCAACACTCGGAGAATTCGGTCTCATTGACCATCTCACAAAAAATATAGAACTGCAAAATGTTTCGAGCATTGTAGGCGTTGGCGATGATGCTGCAGTGATCGATCATTTTGGAAAGCAAACCGTAGTTACCACCGACATGCTGGTGGAAGGCGTACACTTCGATTTAATGTACACGCCACTGCGTCACTTGGGTTATAAAAGCATTGTGGTGAATTTGAGTGACATCTACGCGATGAATGCTACCCCAACACAAGTAACCATCAGCATAGCACTTAGTAATAAATTCAGCGTGGAAGCTCTGGATGAATTTTATGAAGGTGTTTATGCAGCATGCACGAAATATGGTGTAGACCTGATTGGCGGCGATACAACAAGCTCACAAAAAGGATTCGTGATATCTGTAACAGCCCTCGGCGAAATTTCACCGGGCAAGTATGTAAAAAGAAGTACGGCCCAACACGGTGACCTGCTTTGCGTAAGCGGCGATTTAGGCGCTGCCTTTTTAGGGTTAACCTTGCTGGAAAGAGAAAAGAAGATCTTTCTTGAAAACCCACAAGTGCAGCCGGACCTTGAAGGAGAAAAATATGTAGTGGGAAGAATGTTAAAGCCTGAAGCAAGAAAAGATATTATAGAATTTTTTGAAAAATCTGCCTTGCAGCCCACCGCCATGATGGATGTAAGCGATGGATTGAGCTCAGAAATATTGCACATCTGTAAACAAAGCAATTTGGGTTGTGTATTGTACGAAGAAAAAATTCCCATTCACGAAGACACAAGAAACGCGGCGTTCAAATTTAAACTGGACCCAACTGCATGTGCCTTAAGCGGCGGCGAAGATTATGAACTGGTGTTTACTATTGCACAAGCAGATTATGAAAAGCTGGTCCTTAATGAACAAATCAGCGTAATAGGCTACATGACCGAGCCGGAGAAAGGCAAAAAGATCATCACAAAAGGCGGCAATACGCATGATATTACGGCACAGGGTTGGAACGCATTCTCGTAGGGGCGAATCGCATTCGCCCTGGCGACCATACATTCTCTGCAAGCCGGCCCACGCGCCGGCTTCTTCATTTTGTATAACAAATTCTTTTGGAAACGTTAATGTGCACAAACCACTTTTACGTATTTTACACAACCAAATAATTCCTAAAACTGGGCTGTACACCAATATGAAAATGGCGAAGCAGAAAAAAAATATTTACACCTTCAGTGTTTTAGTGGCAGCGATGTTGATGATTATTGGTTGTGCATCCTCCAAAAAGAAATTCAACCCGGATAAAAAATATTCTCCCCGGCAATTAAGAAGCGACTACTCTTTGTTCAGAAAAATTCTGGAAGAATCTCACCCGGGGCTTTACTGGTATACTTCCAAAGATTCGATGAATCGTTATTTTGACAGTGGCTATGCCCGCATAACAGATTCCATGACGGAGCCACAGTTCAGGGCATTATTGAGTTACGTAATTGCCAAGATCAATTGCGGTCATACCACCACCAAAAATTCGAAGGCATTCAACAGATATCTTGATACAGTAAGACTTCCTTTGTTTCCGTTAGCCGTAAAATTTTTAAAAGACACGGCTGTTATAACTGCCAACATCAATGGCAGAGATTCCATCTTAAGACCGGGAATGGTAATCAATAGCATCAACAATGTGCCAATAACCACTGTTCGCGATAGCCTCATGCAATATGTTTCTGCAGACGGATACAACAACACACATAAGCGCCAGTCGATAAGCAACGGCTTTGCTTTTGGCGCTTACTATAAAACGGCGTTCGGACAAACATCCAACTTTTCCATCGGCTTTACGGACAATGCAAACAACGCCAGGGTTTCATCCGTAAAATTGTACAAATCAGGACGAGATTCCACCTTTAAGAAACAGATGGCGTTTACGCCAAAGCCATCAAGAAAAGAAAGACGAAGACTCGATCTGAGCAACGAAAGAGTGCTGACAATTGATACCGCCCACCAAACTGCTTTTTTGGAGATCAATACTTTTTCTGCAGGCAACAGGTTAAAACATTTTATAAAGAAGAGTTTTAGAGAAATGAAACACCATGGGGTAAAACACCTGGTTATTGATGTTAGAAACAACGGCGGCGGAGATGTGTCCAATTCAACATTGCTCACCAAATTTATCATTGATAAAAAATTCAAGCTCGCCGATTCTTTATATGCCGTGAAAAAGATCAGCACTTATGGCCGGTATATAAGCAACAGCTTCATAGTGTGGCCGTTCATGACTTTTACCACAAGGAAAAGAAAAGACGGCTTGTATCATTTTGGTTTTTATGAGCGCCATTATTTCAAGCCGCACAAGCACAATCACTTTTATGGTGACGTGTATATATTAACAGGCGGGAATTCTTTCTCAGCTACCACCCTGTTTGCGGGTGCCATAAAATCTCAAAAAAATGTTTTGATAGTAGGCGAAGAAACCGGTGGCGGCCAATATGGCAACTGTGCCTGGTTTATTCCCGATGTTACATTGCCCAACACTAAGGTTCGTTTTCGACTACCGAAATTCAGACTGGTGATTGACAATAATATAGTAAAAAACGGTCACGGTGTAATGCCGGATGTGGAAGTAGTACCAACGACAACATCGATTGGAAAAGGAGAAGATTTGAAAATGGCAAAGGCTTTGGAATTAATAAAAGGCGTACAGACGCATTGAATGCGTCTTTCTTGCACCGAAACATTGTTCGAAAAACGTTCGGGTTCAACAGAGACGCATTCAATGCGTCTCTACCGGATACTTGAAACTTTAAATGTAATTTCTTTCAGGCCTTCATTTTCCCGGGCAATAATCAAACGCACCCTTTGATTGGGCGCCTGTAACAATCCTTTATAGATCTGCACATTTCTGCTGGTGTTTTCATTGATTGCTACAATCACATCGCCCTCACGAAAACCTGCAGCAGCAGCCGGTGAACCCTTCATGATATCGGTGATCACCACCTGCCCCTCAATGTAGTAAATGCTCAAACCAGAATAGGCGTAATCAAATGGCTCGCGAAAATGCGAATTCGGCATCAGGTATATTTCTCTTTTTTCGTAGTTGAGGATCACGTTAAAGCGCCTCAGCAGATCATTGCCAATCAAACCACCTAAGTATGGATAAGAAGTAACATTGTAATCATCTTCAAAAATGTAGGCCGGCACTTTTCTGAACTTGTAAGGCCCCAGCTTGAAAGATTTTAAAGTTGTCAATCGCATTTTGGTTTTGCCACCAAGCCCCTCAGCTTCTGTTTCTACGATTTTTTTCTTTACGCTGAACTTCAAACTGTCATCCGCAAAATCTTCTGAAAACAATAAGCATAAGCCTGCGCCGGAATCAAAATAAAATCTCGCATTCAGGTTGCGTTGCTCTTCCACAGACCCTTCCTGAATCGGAATATTCAGAATGCCGGGTTTAAGCAAATGGCCACCTCTCGGATATTTTAAAAAACCTTTGCTATAAACATGCATAATGAGGCTGTCGTAATCAATTTTTATAATATACCTGTTGAAAAAACTAAAACCAATAATGCCATCGATCGTTTCGCCGTAAACGCTCGTTAAAATATCATAGTCATTAATGTGGAAATTCAGGCTGTCAACCGATAAGCCCGGTAGTTTAAGTGAATGATTATTGGCAAAGCGAACCGGTTTGATGCCGGCAATACCCCTTACCGTTTTGTTGGATGCTTCTGAGGCAATTTTATATTTTGCGACTGTTGTAGAATCAAGAGAAATGCCGCTGCTTCCGGTATCAAGAATAAAGTGAAGTGTATCCGGTATATCATCGAGGCGGGCATAGACAATAATAACACCGCCGTTATATTGTTTAATCGGGAAGCTGGTAAGCAGTTTCGCAGGAGCCTGCAAAATTTCCTGTCCTTTCGCAAGGGAAACAGATAACAGCAGTGCCAGCAATACAATCGTAACCGAAAAATTATTTCGTCGCAATCTTTTTTATCGTTAAAGGTGAAGCGGGTGTTGTCTGTTTAAATATAATATTTTTTGTCTATGAAGTTTAGGGATACAGGAGAAATTATTTGAACGGCATGACGTGTTGTAGAGACAAGGCATTGCCTTGTCTTTCTCTTTTCATGTACGAACCGCATTTTAATGCAGACAAGGCAATGCCTTGTCTCTACGGAGTTGTTAATTGCATTACAGCGTCAACAATTTCTCCGCTGCCGCTTTCAACGTTTCATTTTTCTTGGCAAAACAAAATCTCAGCAACTTATCATCCTTGCCATTCTGGTAAAAAGCAGACAGTGGAATCGTGGCAACACCAAACTCTTTGGTTAAGCGAATGGCAAAATCAGCGTCGCCTTCATCGGAAATGCGTTCATAGGAAGCCGTTATAAAATAACTTCCGGAAGATGACTTCAGGTTGAAACGCGTTTCTTTCATCAACTCAATAAAATAATCTCTCCTTTCTTGCAAAAAAGGAGAAAGCTGCAGGTAAGAATCTTTATCTTTTAAAAAAGTTGCCAGTGCCACCTGTGCAGGTGTAAAGCAACTGAAACAGTTAAACTGATGTACTTTTCTAAATTCTTTCGTCAATGCCGCAGGGGCAATGGTATAACCGAGTTTCCATCCTGTGCAATGATATACCTTACCAAAAGAAAAGCAGACAAAACTTCTCTCCATCAAATCCGGATAGCGAAGAATGCTTTGATGCGCTATGCCATCAAAAATCAAATGCTCATACACTTCATCGCTGATGATGAAAATGTTTGTGCCTTTTACAATATTCCTGAGCTCTTCGATATCGCTTAGTTGCAAAACAGCGCCCGTTGGGTTATGTGGCGTGTTGATGATGATGGCTTTTGTTTTTGGCGAAATATTTTGCTTCACCAATTGCCAATCAATTCTAAAATCCGGAATGGTTAGCGGCAACAAAATAGCCTTCCCGCCATTCACCTCAATGTTTGGAACATAGCTGTCGTATGCTGGTTCGAAAACGATCACTTCATCGCCCGGTTGTAAAATGGTGGTTAGGGAGGAATAGATCGCATACGTGCCGCCGGGAGTAATGGTAATATCTGTTTCGGGATTAATGACGGTATTATAGAGTAACTGAACTTTTTCTGCAATCGATTCGCGCAGCGGCATCCATCCCGCCATTGGAGCATACTGATTGTAGTTATCCGTCATAGCCTTGCTCACCAAACCAATCAGTTCCTGGCTCATCGCATAGTCTGGCAAACCCTGACCGAGATTCACGGCATTATGCTTCGCCGCCAATGCGCTCATGGTTGTAAAAATCGTAGTGCCGACATTCGGAAGCTTGCTTTGGATGTGAATTGACATGGGGAAATTTTTGATGCTCAAAAATAGCTGAATAACTGATTAACTGAATAACTGAAGGTTTATATTCAATCTTGCTCTTCGACATTCAACCACTCAGTTATTCAGTCTATTCAGTTATTCAATTATTTGCCAAAAAATCCGTAACAAACTAAACAGACACCCCTGCTCATTTGTATACCAATAGTGGTTTACCATGAAATAATTTTAATGTCTTCCATTTTTTCTAATTTTGGCACAATTATTTGACCTGAACAGCCCCCGTATACAACAGTTTTAATTTAATATCCCCTGATTTCAATCCAAGCCGATTGCGTACCTATTGGAAAACTCCAAAAATTATAGGTAATGAAATTTTCTGTATTTCCCTTTTTGAAAAAACTACTCAAGGTTTCCGGTATTTCAATAGCTGCCCTATTGTTGCTGCTGTTTTTTGCGCCATATCTTTTGCCTAATACAGTAGCCACGCATATAAAAAGCTGGACCAATAAAAGCATAGATGGCGAACTGGAATTTTCCAAAGCCAGGCTCTCTTTTTTCAATCATTTTCCCTCACTTACGCTTACACTTCATGATTTTTGCCTGAAAGGATCTGCGCCGTATAAAAAGGATACATTGATCGCAGCCAATGAAGTGGCGCTGGGTATTAACCTTACCACGCTGCTTTACAGTAAAAAAGTAGTGATCGATGAAATATATGTGGATAACGGCAACATTAAAATTCTGTCAGACGAAAAAGGACACGCAAACTACAACGTGTATATTTCAACACCCGATTCAACCAAAAAGAAAGATGCGTCGGACACATCCTCAGCCAACCTCGAATTAAGCAAAATTGTCATTAACAATTCACATGTATTGTATGATGACAAATCCGTTCCGCTGCATATAGATGCATTTGGTTTTAACTACAAAGGCACGGGCGATTTCTCAGAATCAATTTTTGACCTGACGACAAAGGCAAGGATTGATTCGATTGATTTTTCATTCAGCAATATTTATTACCTGCAAAGGAAAAATGTAAAGGCAAACCTGGTGACCAAGATCAATACAAAGTCGCTTGCATTTATTTTTACGAAAAACAGGCTGAAGATAAACGGTCTGCCCATCACATTTAATGGCACCCTGGACTTTCTCGAGAACGGATACGCCATGGACCTTTCTGTCAGCTCTAAAAAGGCCGGTCTCTACGATCTTTTCACTGCAATGCCACCACAATATGTGGAATGGCTAAAGAAAACGGACGTAGATGGTTTTGCAAACCTTCTTCTTACATTGAAAGGAAAATACATAGCATCAAAAAATCTTTCGCCTGACCTCAATTTTCACATGGATGTGGATCGCGGTTTTGTGAGATATAACAACGCTCCGGTTCCTGCCAAAAACATTGCTCTCAGGTTGGATGTTAAAATGCCGTCGCTGAATGTGGACAGCATGCAAATAAATGCCGATTCCATTTCTTTCAATCTCGAAAAAGATTATTTGAAAGGCACCATTCGCACAAAAGGGTTTTCGCAACCATATGTTTTTGCAAACATTGATGCCAACATGAATCTCGAAATGTTACAACGTGCATTCGGCTTCACGAATTACGACACAAAGGGAAAATTAGACCTGCAACTACATGCTGATGGAAATTACACCACAGATACTGTTGTCAAAAGAACGCTAAGGAAAACAATAATCGATACAGTTGTAACGTGTATTCCGGCATTTACCATCAAGTCCAGCATGAGCAACGGTTATTTCAAATATGCATCATTACCGGAAGCAATTAAGAATATCAACTTCAAACTCGATGCGTCCTGTGATAGCAACTACCGCCACATGAAACTCGATATTGCAAACCTGAATGCGGTGGCGCTGAATAGTTTCGTCAAAGGAAACATCAACTTGTCCGGCTTACCGGATGTGTTCGTAAACGCCAACATACAATCCACCCTGAACATGCAGGAAATTGAAAAAGTATACCCGCTGGAAAGTATGCAATTGAAAGGAGCCCTTCAACTGAATGTAAACAGCAAAGGCACTTACGACGCAGACAAAAAGAAATTTCCTGTAACCACGGCAGATATTCGTTTGGCTGACGGCGTTCTTAAAACGAAGTACTATCCCAATGCGATCGAATCTATAAACATCAATGCGAAAGCAAACGACAATGACGGAACGCTCAAAGACCTTAACGTTTACGTTGAACCTGCATCTTTTGTATTCGAGGGGAAACCGTTCTATGTGAAAGGCTCGCTGATGAACTTTGAGGACATTTTATACGACATCACTGCAAAAGGCGAGCTGGACATCGACAAAATTTACAAGGTATTTTCACAAAAAGAGTTCAACGTAACAGGGCTTATCAAAGCAGATTTTGCTTTAAAGGGAAGACAGAGTGACGCCATGAACGGCCGCTACGCGAAATTGAACAACAGCGGAACACTTGAAGTAAAAGAGCTTGCCATCGCTCACGAAGCTTTTCCACAACCATTTAAAATAACAGAGGGCCTGTTCAGGTTCAACCAGGATAAAATGTGGTTCAATAAGTTCATTGCCCAGTACGGAAATTCTGATTTCAGGCTGGATGGTTATTGCAGCAATGTGCTCAACTATATAATGAACGACAAAGCGGTGATCCAGGGCGATTTTAAACTAGACTCGAAGTTTATTGATGTAAACGAGTTTATGGCCTTTGCTCCGGCGCCGGACAAAAAGTTACCCGAAGAAGCAAAAGCATTTCCGGCAGAAACACCCACTGCATCAGGCGTTGTGATCATTCCGGAAAACCTTAACCTGCACCTTTCCGCGAACGCTGCGAAAATAAAATACAACGACATCGTTTTGGAAAACTTTACGGGGGACGCAACACTTAACAACAGTCAACTGACTCTGAAACAAGCTGCATTCAACATGATTGGCTGCAATGTCGCCATGGATGCCGTTTATGCAAGTGTCAATCCCGTGAAGGCCAATTTCAACTATCACATTACAGCAACCGATTTTGATGTAAAAAGAGCTTACAACGAGATAAAAATATTCCATGACCTGGCAACAGCTGCCAGCAAAGCAGAAGGAATTGTTTCTATAGATTATAAATTGAACGGCAAGCTGAATGAAAACATGATGCCGATTTATCCGTCGCTTGTAGGTGGAGGAACATTAAGCGTAAAGAAAGTAAAACTTAAGGGCCTGAAATTGTTCAACGCAGTTGGCAGCAAGACGGGTAAAGATGACATTAAGGACCCGGACCTTTCCAAAGTAGATTTTAAGACAACCATTAAAAATAATCTGATCACCCTTGAACGGACGAAAATGAAAGTCTCCGGCTTCAGGATCCGCATTGAGGGCCAAACGAGCTTCGATCAAAGACTCAACCTAAAAATGCGCCTCGGCCTGCCACCACTCGGCATCATCGGCATACCCATAAAAGTGACCGGCACTGCCGAAAATCCAAATATAGCCGTGGGAAAAAATACGGATCAGTTGGAGGAAACGGAGTACGAAGACTAATTAAGAATTAGGAATTAAGAATTAAGAATTGGTTTGGGTGCGGCATTCTTTCCTAGTTTGTAATTAGCTAGCTATTGCATGAAATTCGGTTGACCGCCGTGAAGAATTCTTAATTTCTAATTCTTAATTGGTTCACAGCGTTTTCTTCATCAAAACATCCCTCTGCCTATCATTGCCCAACAAAAACTCATGTTCGCTGAATTGTTCGAAACCGAATTTTTTATAGAACGCAATAGCTGTAGGGTTGAATTCCCATACGCCCAGCCAGATAACCTCTTTGTTCATTTCTTTCGCAATGGAAAGTGATTTTTTCATCAGGGCAGACCCGACGCCCTTGCCGATGAATTCTTTGGTGCAGTAAATGCGTGCTAGTTCAATGGCGTTTGCAGAACTGTTTGCTTCCGGCAAGGGTTCTTCGCGCAGGCGCACATAGCCGGCAGCAACATCATTAAGGTATGCAAGCAGAAAAATGTTTCCTTCTTTTCCAACTTCAGCTTTAAGCGCCGGAATGGTAAATTGTTCGTTGAGAAATTTTTCCATGTCCTCTTTTGTATTCTGCTCATGGAAAGAATCATAAAACGTTTGTTGACTCATTTCCGCAATAAGATCCGCGTGTTCAGTTGAGGCGATTATGATTTTTATTTCTTCCATAAATACAATGTTGGCTAAAAAATAAGGTGATTTCAAAAAATAACAAAAAATAGGATGGGAGGTTGCGTTATGCGGAATGTAGCGGTTCAGGTCTTTACGAACACCGTCAAACTGAGGTTGGCGATCTTTCGCTTCGCGATGTTTAACATGTCGCCCCTACCGGGCTGGTTATGGAAATCCAAATTATCTTCTACTGCTACTAACGTGCCGCTCCTACGGAGCTTGGTGTTTGAAATTCGACTAGCCCCATCGGGGCGACACGTTCGTAGCGTTTGTTGCGTCACCTTGAATCAAGTGCCAGCCCCGTAGGGGCGACATGTTAAACATCGGGAAGCATGAATTTTTAGGCGTAGCCTAACCTGGACGACATTTCACGAAAACCCGAAAAATCTCGTGACCGGATTGTTATAGCACAACGTTGACTATACAATCTGCCTATCTTTGAGCCTATTAAAAAATTCGACAAACCAAACAGATGAAAAGAATCTTATCGTTAGTATTGGCTTTTCAATGTAGTATGATATTGTTTGCACAGCAAACACCGGATGCAAAGACTTTGCAGGAAACAGGCAAGACTTTTATGCGCCAGGGTGATTATACAAATGCGTTGCTTTCTTTCAATAAAGCACTTCAGCAAAAACCCAATGATCTCGAAATACTGAAAGACATTGTTTTCAACTATTACCTCAGCCATGACTATTCGAAAGCTTTGGAAATAGGCAAACCTTTGCCTGAAAGACCAGATGCCGATGTGCAATCATACCAACTGCTGGGAATGGTGTACAAAGCAATCGAAGAAAGAAAGGACTGCGAGAAACTATACAAAAAGGGTATAAAGGCATTTCCAAACAGCGGTGTGTTGTATAGCGAATACGGCGAAATGCTATGGACGAAACAAGACTACAGCGCCATCAAGCTTTGGGAAAAAGGTATTGAGGTAGACAAAAACTACTCCGGCAATTATTACAACGCCGCTAAATATTACTACTTCACAAAAGACAAAGTGTGGGGATTGATCTATGGAGAAATCTTCCTGGACCTTGAAAGCTACAGCCGCAGAACAGAAGAAATTAAAAAACTGGTGTTGGAAGGATATAAAAAACTCTTTGTGGACCCAAATCTTACCAAAGATCAGGAAATGAAAAATGGATTTGTGGCAGCTTACCTCGAAGTAATGTCGCACCAGGCAGATATCGCAGCAAATGGCATAACTGCTGAAACGCTCACCATGATCAGAACAAAGTTTCTGCTTGAGTGGATGGATAAAAAAGCACTGAGCTTTCCGTTTAAACTGTTCGACTACCAACAACAACTGATAAAAGGCGGAATGTTTGATGCTTATAATCAATGGCTGTTTGGAGCGGCTCAGAACCTTACCACTTTTCAAAGCTGGACAACAACACACGCTGCGGAGTACGAGAAATTCACTTCTTTCCAAAAAGGAAGGGTTTTCAAACTAGCTGATGGTCAATATTATCAGACAAAAAAAGACTAAAAACTTCGCTTATAAATAGAAAGCCGCAAGATCCCTTGCGGCTTTTTTTACAATAATATGATATTACAATCATCAATGTTGTAACATTGAATGTATAAATGTTGTACCTTTGGGTTCTAAAATTAGAAATTAACTATGAAAAGGATATTACTTCCTATCGCGGCAGCTCTCTTCATCATAAGCTGTCAGGACGCACCAAAGGCCGACAAAGCTGAAACAGCAGAAAAACAAGCAGCTGCAACAGCCGCTGGTACTGAGTTTAAAATTGACACCGCTACCAGTGTTGTAGGTTGGTTGGGAACAAAACCAGTTGGTCAACACAACGGAACCTTGAAAATTAACAATGGGGAATTCACTTTGGCAGACGGACAAATTGCTGCCGGTAAATTCATCATCGACATAAATTCTCTTACTGATGTTGACATGAAACCAGGCGACGGAAAAGAGAAAATTGAAGGTCACCTGAAAAGCGCAGACTTCTTCGACGTTGCTAAATATCCAAACGCAACTTTCGAAATTACTAAAGTAGAAGCTTTAATAAATGATACAACTGCGACACACAAAATAAGCGGTAACCTAACTTTGAAAGACAGCACTAAAAACGTCACGTTCCCTGCGAAAATCACCATTGCAGAAAACACCATCAATGCTTCTGCAAACTTCAATATTGACAGAACACAATGGGGCATGCATTACGGAAATGATAAATCTTTGGGCGATAAATTCGTTCGTCCTGAGGTAAACCTTCAGTTGAAAATAGTAGCTAACAAGTCATAATTTTTGTTGTTTTGTTTTAAGGATAGACCCCGCAATTTTGCGGGGTTTGTTTTTTTAAGCAAAGTGAGCACGCAGGTCTTTGAAACTGAATAACTGAGTAACTGAATAACTGAAGGTTTAAATTCAGTCTTGGTTTTCGACATTGAACCACTCAGTTATTCAGTTATTGGTGTCATCTGTGTGCCCATTTTAAATTAAATTACGGCCATGAGCGATTACATTTCCTTTGAGCAAATACCTTTTGGAAGCGACAGCTTTGCCGACAATCCGGAACCACGGTGTCCGTGCGTGCTGGTGCTGGACACATCTGGCTCTATGTCCGGCATTCCGATCCGTGAATTGAATGAAGGCATCGAGACTTTCAAAAAAGAACTCCTCGGCGATCCTTTGGCAATGAAAAGAGTGGAAGTGGCCATGATCACGTTTGGTCCCGTTTCCATTGAATCAGATTTCCAGACAGTGCCAAACTTCTATCCCAAAACTTTACACGCCAGCGGCGACACGCCAATGGGAAGCGCCATTTCTCTGGCAGTGGAAATGGTTACCAAAAGAAAACAGGATTACAAAAACCACGGCGTTTCTTACTACAAGCCCTGGATCATTTTAATAACAGATGGCGCTCCTACAGATGGCTGGCACAATGCAGCCACGCAAATCAAAGACGGAGAGGACCGCAAATCATTTGCCTTTTTCGCCATAGGCGTAGAAGGCGCAAATATGGATGTGCTGCAGCAAATATCCGTCCGCCAGCCTTTGCGATTAAAAGGCTTAATGTTCAGAGAATTCTTCATGTGGCTATCGGCTTCCATGAAAATGGTTTCAAGCAAAAATCCCGGAAGCAACATCACCATGTTGCCACCAACCGGCTGGTCAGAACTATGATGTGGAAAGCAATAGGACAAAGCGATATCGGAACTTCTCATCTTGCGACAGGTAAATCATGCGAAGATGCGATTACTTACAAAGTTGTAAACGCAGCAAACAATGAAACAGCATTGATCTGCTGTGTAAGCGATGGTGCGGGCAGTGCTGCATATGCAGAAGAAGCATCAACGATCGCTACGCAAAAAGCTGTTGAGTTGTTTGAAGAATACCTTGTTGCAGAAAAAGATGTTGATAACGCAACTGTAATGTCTGTTGCAGAAAACATTTACGACATCCTGGCAAATCTTGCTGAAGAAAGAGGCGTTGAAATAAATGAATTTTCCTGCACTTTTCTCGGCTGCATCTTGCTACCGGAAAAATCTGTTTTCTTTCAAATAGGCGACGGCGCCATCATTCGCGATGACGGCAACAACGGCTACGCGGCAATCTGGTGGCCGCAAAACGGCGAGTATTCAAACACAACCGTATTCCTGGCAGACGACATCAATTTTCCCAATCTCAAAATAACAATCGTCAACGAACGCATTAATGAAGTTGCCATCATAACAGACGGATTGCAACACCTCACATTGAACAATGAAACGTCCAGTGTGCATGGCCCATTTTTTAGTGATCTGTTCAAATGGCTGCGAATGACGACAAAGGCCGACGAAATAGAAATTCTCAACAACAAGCTTAAAGAATTTCTCTCCAGCCATATGATCAACAGCAGAACCGACGATGATAAAACCTTGTTTCTGGCAACAACCCTTAGTAAATGATCAACAAAACATATACCGGTGAAAAAAATTCGTACACTGCTTCCCGTGAGTTAGGGAAAGGCGGCGAAGGACAGGTATATGAACTTGCCAACAACTACTCGCAGGTGTTGAAAATTTACAATGAGTCGCTAAGCCCAGATAAGATCGAAAAGCTGCGCACAATGGTAGCGATGGGTAATTCCAAAACTTTAAGCTATGCCGCATGGCCGCTTGACATTGTGCGGGACAATGGTACGGTTGTAGGTTTTGTAATGAAGAAGCTGGACAACTACATGCCGCTGCACATGCTCTTCAGCCCGATGGATCGCAAGAAAAACTTTCCTGACAAAGGCTACAACTTCCTTGTGCACGTGGCCAGGAATCTTGCAACCGCTTTTTATGCATTGCATTCACAAGGCCTTGTAATTGGTGACGTAAACGAAGGAAACATCCTGGTAAATAGCCAGGGCATGGTGGCATTTATCGATTGCGATTCTTTTCAAATAAAGAGCAACAGCAGCTATTTCTTTTGTGAAGTGGGCGTACCAAGATACACGCCGCCGGAATTATTGAGTAAATCGTCGTTTAACAATGTAATCAGAAGCGTTAACACCGACAGCTTCTCAATGGCAGTGTTAATTTTCCAATTGCTTTTTCTCGGCAGGCATCCATTTGCGGGACGCAATATTTCCAATGAAGACATTGACGAAGAAACTGCGATTAAGAAGTATTTGTTTGCTTACTCGGTTAACAAAGTGAATAATAAATTACTGCCGCCAAACGACAGTTTTGCCATCAACAATTTATCACAACAATTAGTCACACTCTTCCACTCCTCTTTTGAAAACGAAATTGCAAGACCCGAACCCGGGCAATGGATGAAGGCGCTTGATGAGTTTTCAAAAGAAATGGTCACTTGTGAAAAACATAAGATACACGTGTATCCTTCCACACTTGTAAGTTGTCCCTGGTGCGACTTTAAAGACCGACGCAATATTTATTATTTTCTGGATGACAGTTATACGCAGCAAATACCGGCACACGGAGATATGGATAAGTTCATCAACGGATTTAAAGTTGAGCAACTTAACCTTAAGAAAATTTCGTTTCCAAAACAGAACAAACAAGCCATACCGCCAACGCCGATTTTGGACATTTACAAAAGCTATCAGCTATACCATCGGATAGGAATGATGATCGTAGTTGTAATTGCTATTTTAATTGCAATCTATTTGACACAGTTTTCTTTTGTATCGCTTTTTCTTATTGGGTTCTCCTACAAATTATTGCCGTGGCACGGAGATATTGTACAAGAGAAAAAGCGACGTGAACTGGCGTACAAAACACAAGGACAAATGCTGGAGGCAGCATTAAAAGAATATAATTCGCCGAAGGAACTCAACAATTACAGCAATAACGCATCGAAACTGGAAAGGTCCATCGATCAGTTTAAACAGGTGCCGGCAGAATTGCAGAAACGGAAACGTGAAATGGAAGAAGAGGTGTACAATAATCAACTGCATGTTTTTCTCCACCAGTTTTTGTTGGAAGACTTTACCATAGCCGGCTTCGGTGCATCGCGAAAAGCAACACTGGCAACGGCAGGCATCAGAACGGCGGGAGATATTACAAAGTTGGCATCGATAAAAGTTCCCGGCATCGGCCCCAAGTTTATTCAAAACTTATTGTCGTGGCAGAGGCTGGTAGCGTCAAGATATACCTACAAACCAGACAATGATTTATTGCAAACGCGTTATGCCCTGATCACCACGCAGATAGAGCAACAGAAAAGATATCTGGAAAACGAAATAAAGAAGGACTATAATTCGCTTAATTATTTAAAGGCAAGCATCCTCAACCGTCAAACGCAATTAGAAGCACAGATCAATTCGTTACACAAAGAATATTGCCAATCCATCGTCGACTACGAAGCATTTAACGAAAGATTCGGCGGGTTTATTTAATGAAGGCACGCGGATAACACGGATTGGACGGATTAACACAGATTTTGGGAAAAGGCGAATAACTGAATAACTGAATGTTTATGTTTAAGAATCCCCTTTGATTTTCAACCCTCAGTTATTCAGTTATTCAATAATTAATACCTATCCGTGTAAATCCGTCCAATCCGTGTGATCCGTGTGCCATCAAAAAGCCTCCATTCCGAAGAATGAAGGCTCTTAATATAAACAACACCATTAAACCTTAAGCGTATTCAGCAACATAGTGTGTAAAGAATTCTTCCTTCGCACGACGAACCTTTTTCGCTTTCGCAAGATGGTCCGAATCGTCTCTATAACCCAATGCCAGGGCTACCACAGAAGTCAATCCTTTTTCTTTCAAACCAAGTACTTCGTCAACCGCAGCAGGATTAAAACCTTCCATTGGAGTCGTATCTACTTTTTCAATTGCAGCAGCAGTAACACCCACACCCAGAGCAATGTACGCCTGGCGTGCTGACCACTGTTGCAGGTTTTCTACAGAACGGCCCTTAATGGCATTCATCAACATATGGCGGAAACCGCCAAGATCCTCTACTTTAATGCCGCGCACTTTCGCCGTATTTTTCAAATATTCATCAATATGTTCTTCCGTAACATTATCCCATGCAGCAAAAACTACCACCGCTGAACCGCTGATGATTTGTGGCTGGTTGTACATCGCAGGAGCCAATTTCTTTCTCAACTCCTCATCCTCTACCACAATAACGTGGAAAGGTTGCAAGCCCATCGATGTAGGAGCAAGGTTGATAGCCTCCAAAATGTTATGCAGTTTTTCAGCCGGTACTTTTTGACCGTTCATTTTTTTAGCCGCATAACGCCAGTTCAATGAATCAAGATATTCCATATAAAGTAGTTTTATTTTTAAGAATCAATGTTTAAACAAAGATATAAACAAATCAACGTTCAAACATCAAAAGTGTGTTAAAAAAAATAACACCGATAGAATTTCGGTGCTATTTATATGGAAATCAGTTATTTATTTAGAAACTACAGGCGTTCGAAAAGCGCCCTCAATTTTTCGCGGGTCATTATTTTTTCCCAGTCTTTACCCAAAGCATTCTCCCAAAGTGGTTTCATGCCAAGAGAAACGTTGATCATAATGTCGAATTGATCGTCAGTAAGACCCTTACACACTCCTGTAGGAATGTCAATATGGTTTTTCTCCACCATTCTTTTGAACTCATCTACCCCGGCAGGATAATATTCTTCCAAATGATTCATTACTATACAGTTACCAATGCCGTGCTTAGTGCCCAGCAAATAACTTAAGCCGTAGCTAACCGCGTGCGTAACACCTACTTGTGAATAAGCGATGCTCATGCCACCTGCATAAGAAGCCATCATCAATTTATCATCAGAAGTCGCATCCCAATGATCTCTCTTTAGGAAAACATCCTGGCAAAGCTCAAGGGCCTTTTCGCCATAGCTTTTGCTGAATTCATTCAGGAAAGTTCCTTCAAGGCTTTCAATACAATGGATATAACAATCCATACCTGTATAAAAACGCTGATTAACCGGCGCGTCGGCTGTTAACTCAGGGTCCAAAACGATTTGATCAAACGGTGTAAAGTCGGAGTTCATGCCCAATTTGCGGGTAGGTCCGGTCAAAACTGTCGTACGGGAAACTTCCGCACCTGTTCCGCTCAATGTAGGAATACCGGCTTTGTAAACGCCCGGCTGTTTTACAAGGTCCCAGCCTTGATAATCCGCAGAAGAACCCGGGTTTGTCATCATCAAACTCACTGCTTTTGCAAGATCCATTGTAGAACCACCGCCGATACCAATGATACCGCTAACTGTACCAAATTCATCTTTCAGTTGTTGTGCCAGCGCATCCACCTGTTTGGTTTTAGGCTCAAGCGTAACGTCTGCAAAAATTATTTTATCCTTTCCTCTCAAGGGAATGCGGCTGGGTAAAGCCTTTCCTTCAAAAAAGTGGTCAACCAGGAAAATCATCGGAGCGTCTGATTTGCGCTTAGGCGCCAATATTTCGTCTAACTGGTTGAAGCTGCCGCGGCCAAACACCACGTAATCAACCATTTTAAAATTTCTAAACTGCATAAATAGGATTTGAAGATGAAGCGAACAATCGCTATTGGGTTACAAAAGTACGGGGTAATTAAAAAGTAAAAAGTAAAAAGTAAAAAAGGGCTGCGTCAATTTTGCTGTCGCTGTTTTTTACTTTTTACTTTTGATTTTTTACTTATTCTCCGCCGCTCATAAACGAGGCAGCCTTATCAAGGTCGCCCGGCGTATCTATTTCTACGCCCATGTAGTCAACAATCACCATTTTCATGGGAACACCGTGCTCGAGGTAGCGAAGACATTCTACTTTTTCAGCAGACTCCAAAGGCGTCATTGGCCAATTGGTAAAATTTAAAAGCGCTTGTTTGCGGAATGCATAGACGCCAATATGTTCGAAGTAAGGAATTACAAGATCTTTGTTGCGGGGATATGGAATCACACTTCTGCTAAAGAAAATCGCGTTCATGTTAATATCCACAGCCACTTTCACATAGTTTGGATCATCGATGTATACTTGCTCTGTGAGAGGTTGCATCATTGAGGCCACCTGTACTTTTGCACCCTCTTCACCTTCAAAAACCTGCAACAATTTTTGCAGGGGTTCTTTTTTCACAAATGGCGTATCTCCCTGCACATTCAATACGATATCCACATCCAAATGGCCCGCCGCTTCTGCAATACGGTCGCTGCCGCTTTCATGAAGCTTTTTGCTCATAATGGCATTGCCGCCGTGTGAAGTAATCTCTTCGAAAATAATATCACTATCTGTTACCACCACAACCTGGTCAAAAAGTCCAGTGGCCAAAGTATTATCATAGGTGTGGCGGATAATGGTTTTATCGCCGAGCATTTGCATAAGTTTTCCCGGAAAGCGTGTAGCAGCATAACGGGCGGGTATCATTGCAACAATGCGATTGTCTTGCATGTGAGGAAAAGTTTTGGGCAAAGCTAGGGATTTTGTGGGTAGCCAGTACCCGGTGGCCAGTAACCAGTAGCCAGTAACCGGACTTTGTGTGCTGCTCACTTTTTTAGAAGCCATCAGCAAAAAATTCTAAGAGTATAAAGCTCGTCTGTATTTATAAACAATGACCGCATTGAAATACCGGGTACTGGCAACCGGCCACCGCCTACTTTCCTCTCTGCTTCTCCACCGCCTCCTTCACCCACTCATTCTCATACCCTTTTTGCAAAAGATAGTCCTGCATTTTGCGCATTTTTATGAAAATGTTTTTCTCGCCCTTAAGTGTTTTCCATTTCTCTTCCGCGAGCTTGTGAAGGGATTCAAAATAAGGCTCGTCTTCTATCGATTGAAGGGCCTTTTTTATGCAGTAGTCGCTTACTTTTTTGAGCTTCAGCTCGTATTTAATTTTCACTTTTCCCCAATGCTTCATACGAAACTTTCCACCCGCAAACGCAATGGCAAAGCGCTCTTCATTCAAATAGTTCTCCTCGATCAGCTGCGAAAGCATCGTTTCCACCGCAGGTTTATACAAACCATAACTATACAGCTTGTCCTTCACTTCCTGGTGACAGCGCTCCTGGTAGGCACAATATTGTTTTGCTTTTTGCAGCGCCTGCTCGGGCGTTAACGTTCGTTCAAAGGCCATGGAGCAAATGTAAGGCTGAAAGCCTAATGCCAAACGCCTAACGCTGAATGCCCAAAGGGCGATTGCTGCACAGAAAGAGCGTTCTGCGTTAGGCCTTAAGCATTAAGCTTTAACCATTCTTCCATTTCTTCACACAAACTATCCCCCAACACTTGCCTATTAGTTAAAAATCATTAGTTTCGCCACTACATAAAATTTGAATTCAATTAATATGAAGTTCATTGTTTCATCTTCGGCCTTGCTGAAACAGTTACAACAGATCAGCGGGGTTATTAACTCCAATACGGTTTTGCCAATATTAGAAGATTTTCTGTTTGAGGTAGAAACGAATAAGCTTTCCGTAGTAGCAACTGACCTTGAAACGGTCATGCGCGTGCAGATCGAAATCGAAGCGAAAGAAAGCGGCAAGGTTTGTATTCCTGCAAAAATTTTGATCGACTCTCTAAAGAATATTGCGGATCAGCCACTGACTTTCAACATCGATAAAAACTTCGCTGTTGAAATTACCAGCGACAACGGTAAGTATAAAGTGATGGGCGAAAACCCGGACAACTTCCCTAAAGAACCGTCTGCAGATGATACCACATCATTTACTTTGGAATCAGGTCAGTTGGTAACAGCTATCAACAAAACTTTATTCGCTGTAAGTAACGACGATCTTCGCCCGGCAATGACTGGCGTTTATTTTGAACTGGATAAAAACTATTTGCAGTTTGTTGCTACCGATGCACACAGATTGGTTCGTTATAAATTGACAAACGTTCACTGCCCGCAGAATGATTCTTTCATTGTGCCACGCAAACCGCTGAACCTGTTGAAAACAGCTTTGCCTGATAACACAGATGAAATCACAATCAACTACAACAGCAATCACCTGTTTGTAAAACATGGCAACACACAAATGAGCTGTCGATTGATCGACGCCCGTTTCCCTGATTACAAAGTTGTTATCCCTACAGACAATCCCTACAAACTGGTTGTTACAAAATCAGATTTTCAGGGTGCATTGCGCCGTGTAAGTGTATTCAGTAACAAGAGCACTAACCAGGTTGTGTTGAACATCCATGGAAGCGAATTACAACTGGCTGCACAAGATGTTGACTTTAGCTTTGAAGGAAACGAAAGAATGAAATGTCAATACGATGGTGAAGACCTGGCAATTGCTTTCAACGCGAAATTCCTGATTGAAATGTTGAACGCTGCAGAAAGCGACGAAGTAAAAGTTGAGCTTTCTACACCAACAAAAGCAGGCATCATCAAACAAACAGAAGGCGAAGAAAACGAAGAGCTGTTAATGCTTGTAATGCCTTTGATGTTGAATCAATAGTAAAATAAATCTCTTTTAATACAAAGGTTGTTTCAGAAATGGAACAACCTTTTTTAATGCGTATACAAACACGTTTCGTAAATTAGTTGAAGATTAAATGGACAAACGTGAGAGTAATTCGATCCTACGATAATTATATAAATGCAAACATGCATCTTTCTCTTTTAAAAGATGCAGGATTAGATTGTTATATACAAGATGAGTACACAATCACGATCGATCCCTTGTTAAGTCCCGCGCTCGGCGGAATGAAGTTGATGGTGAAAGAAGAAGACATCGACGAAGCCAATCGCATACTCGAAACAACCGAGCGAACTTTTCTTGAAAATGTCGCGTGTGAAAACTGAGGACAAAAAAGTGTTCAAAAAATAGTAAACGTAAAAACCTTTGACACGGTCTGGCAACAGCTATGGAGTGTTTTGAAAAATGGTCAGCCAGTGGAGCAGACGACTGTGTATAGATGTTATAGTTGCGGAGCGATACAGGAAGAACTATAGTAATTCAAAATTAAAAAGTCAAAAGTCAAAAAGGGCAGCGCTATTTCGCACCCATGTTTTTGACTTTTGACTTTCTAATTTTTACTTTATCTCTAAACTTTTTCCCTCAGGTTCTCTCTGAACCCGCTCGGGCTAAAGCCTGTAACGTTTTTAAAGAATTTTGCAAAGTTGGAAGTATCTGTAAATTGTAGATAGTAGGCAACTTCTGCTACAGTCATATTCGTGTTCTTCAAAAGCGCCTGCGCTTCCAGGCCAACTCTTTCACGAATAATTTGCGAAGCAGATTTACCAGTTTGATCTTTAAGCAGGTTGCTCAAATAGTTTGGATGCAAATGCATTCCTTCAGCAACAGCTTTCAAAGTCAACTCTTCTTTGATGTTCCCTTTATTCAACTCAATGAAGTAGCCATTCAGCAAGTTCATGAATTGGGAAACAACTGTTTCGTTGCCTTTAGTAACTGTGTAACTTCCGGAAGTAGCAGCCTTCGCATTGAACAGCAAAATGTTTGTGTAATGAAACAACATCTTGTAACGATCAGGATTATCTGAACGAAGTACGCCCTGCATATCGCCGAACAAATGCTCGAACATAGAGATTTGCTCTTCGTTAAGTTTTGTAGTTAAACCACTCTCTGCCTGGTAAAAAGGGAACTCTGTAGTGATCGTTCTGGCGGGCTTTTGCTGGAAAACGTATTGCGGCGTAAAGAAGATGATGTAGCCTTTCCAGTTTTTAATTTCATGATAATGGCGGATATGCCATGGAGCAGTGAAATACATATTGCCCCGCTCAAGATGATAAACTTGTGAGTTTATATTGAGAGTGAAACTGCCATCCGTTACAAGCGCTGCAATAAAAGCATTTAAACGGAACGGTTGTTTGAAAAGCTTACTGTCGTATGGGATATCTTCAAACTTGATCAGCTCAAAATCAGGATTCAAAACCGGCATATCGGCACTTTGAAACGACTCACTAAGATTGTTGTAATAAGGTATTTTTTCAGCCATGTTCACAAAAGATAGAATTTCAAAATTCGTTTATTTGATTGATTTAAGTCAACTTTCCTCTTCCCGCTCTTTGTCAATATTTGCCGCTTATAAAATAACAGCGAAGAGTAAAGAATTGTAAAACAACTGGGTTTACGTTGTTTTAGTAGTTTTTACGGAGTCAAGATGGGGGAAAAGTCAGACCTTAATTGATAAACGTTGTCGAGACTTTGACGCTAAACTAACACAAAACTTGCGGGTAGAATCTAAATAATATCTAAAATAATTCATTTATGAGAGTTTGATGACAATTGAGTTTGCTGATGTCTTCAGGCTGACAATGTTTGAAACCAAATCGTTGCTTTCAACCTATCTTGAAGTAAGAAGTAAAAAGTTAAAAGTCAAAAGTCAAAAAGGCCCTGCACTATTTTGAACGGTTTTTACTTTTGACTTGCTAGCTAAAGTCGCTCATCATCATATCTTTGCAATTCTTATTAACAACTTCTGGCAAAACATAAATACAGTTTGTCTGTAATTACTATTTATGTACTACTTGTTATACTGCGCTTTATATCTGTTTTCGTTATTGCCCATGAGGGTGCTCTATGTTTTTTGTGATCTTATTTATGTTATAGTTTATTACTTGGCAGGCTATCGCAAGAAAGTTGTCATGAAAAATCTCTCCATTGTTTTTCCCGAAAAATCAGAAGCGGAAAAAGTAGCGATTGCTAAAAAGTTCTACAAGAACTTCGTCGACAATTTTATTGAAGCTATTAAAATGCTGAGTGCAAGAAAATCTTTTGCAGAAAAGAGATTCTCCGGCAACTTTGAAATTTTTAATGAGATTCAATCCAAAGGCAAAAGTGCCCATCTCTTTCTCGGACATTTTTTTAATTGGGAGGTTGGCGGCGCTGCACTGGAGCATTATTCACCGCTACATATGCTCATTGTGTATATGCCAATAAAAAGCCAGGCAATGGAAAAGTTGTTTATCAGGTTAAGACAACGTTCCGGCGCAGGACTTATTCCAGCAACGCCAACCAGTGCCTTCACGAGAGGATATATTGCAGAAAGAAAACGTCCTTATATGCTCGCTTTGTTGGGTGATCAAAATCCCGGAGGTGTTGATAAATCATATTGGTTAAATTTCTTCGATAGGGCGACTCCCTTTGTAACCGGTCCCGAAAAAAGTGCACGGTCTGCTAATATGCCTGCTGTTTTTGGATATCCAACAAAAGAAAGGCGGGGGCATTACACTCTTCATTTCGAAATGATAGAAGAAAATCCAAGGAGTGTGGAGGAAGGTGAGATGACACGCAGATATGTAAAACTATTGGAGAAAGTAATTACAGAAAATCCAGAGCTCTGGATGTGGACACACAAACGCTGGAAGTCTGACTGGAAAAGCGAATACAAGGAGCTGTGGATAGGGAAAGATGTGCCAGTGGTGAGGCCAAAGGCGTATAACTAGTTGTTAGTTTATAGTTGTTTGTTGTTAGTGGACTCTGGCATTTCAAGCCTACAACTAATAACTAACAACTAAAATGTCTTCTTCAAAAAAGAATGGTTGTTAATTGTTGAACTTTAATTCCGTAAGGTCTAACAACTAACAACCATCAACTAACAACTTTATACTTAATTCAGCACACTCTGATCCTTCTCTGTTTCAATACCTGACTGATCTTTGATCTTGCCCCAGCCGCCGTTTACGTTGCGGATGTTGTGAATGCCCTGGCGTTTCAGCAATGACGAAGCAATAACGCTTCTGTAGCCACCGGCACAATGAACATAGATGTTTTGATTCTCCTCAAGAATTGACATGTTTGCTGGATTCTTCATATCAGACAGTGGAATGTTCACTGCATTTTTCACGTGACCAACTGCAAATTCTGCTTCACGGCGAACATCAAGCACAACAAGATGTTCATCAAAAGGCATATCCATTGCCAATTCATCTGCTTCTACGTCTATTATCAGATCGACCTTTTCGCCTGCATTTTTCCATGCTTCAAAACCACCTTCGAGGTAACCGTTTATTTTATCAAAACCTACGCGTGCAAGACGGATGGCTGTTTCTTTTTCTTTGCCTGCGTCTGTAACTAGAATCATAGGTTCATCGAAGCTTAAGATGCTTCCTGCCCATTCTGCAAAACGCCCTTCAAGACCAATGCTAATTGAATTTGGCACAAACCCCTGAATAAAAGTATTGGCGTTTCTGGTGTCCAAAATAACAGCGCCTTTCTCGGCTTCTGCTTTGAAGTTTTCAACAGACAATGGAGCCAATGCTGTTTTCAACACTTCATCAAGGCTGGTGTAGCCCTGCTGGTTGATCTTGGCATTGATAGGAAAATATTGTGGAGCTGCGGGCAAATCTTTTGTTACCGCATCAATAAACTCCTGCTTGCTTTGCGGCTGCAATGCATAGTTGGTTTGCTTTTCACTACCGATGGTGCTTTGCGTATGCGGGCCAAGGTTTTTACCACAGCTGCTTCCCGGACCGTGTGCAGGATAAACTATTACATTATCTGCCAATGGAACAATTCTGTTTTGCAAAGAATCGTACAACAAACCAGCCAGCTCTTCTGAAGATTTATTTCCGCTGCTAAGGTCAGGACGGCCAACATCTCCAACGAATAGTGTGTCGCCGGTGAAAATTGCGTGGTCGGTTCCCTGTTCATCTTTCAATAAATAGCAGGTAGACTCGATGGTGTGACCAGGTGTATGCAGCACTTCCAGGCTGACGTTTCCCAGTTTAAAAACTTCACCATCTTTTGCCAAATGGAAATCGAAAGCAGCTCTAGTGCCCGGACCATAAATGATGGGCGCACCGGTCGCTTTGCTAAGGTCGATATGACCACTTACGAAGTCGGCGTGAAAGTGTGTTTCAAAAATATATTTGATAGTAGCGTTTCGTTCAGCTGCTTTTTGCAGATAGTCGTCAATGTCCCTCAAAGGGTCAATAATAGCAGCTTCCCCGTTGCTTTCAATGTAATAAGCAGCTTCGCTTAAACAATTGGTATATAATTGCTCTACATACATAATGTCTCATGTTTAGTAGTGCAAAGGTAGGAATTAGAAATTTGAAAATTTGAGGATTTGAAAATTGAAAATGCATTGAGTGTGTCCTTATGGCGTTTTCAATGCTCCCGGATAATTGGAAAGTCAATTTTGAAAAGCGAAAAGTTACGCAGAGAGAATTTTCAAATTTTCAAATTTTCAAATCCTCAAATTTTCAAATTAAAAGAGGCTATCTCAGTTCTGAGATAGCCTCTTTTATGTGTTTAAATCTATTTTAAATATTCCTGGTTCCTATGCAGTTAACTCAAGAACAAATTTGTTGATATCTTCAATGCGATTGTGATTCACAGTATAATAAATAAACTTCCCATCACGCTCAGTTTTAACGATTCCTGCTCTTCTTAAAATAGCCAAATGCTGTGAGGCTACGGACTGCTCAAGGCGAAGGCGAACATATATTTCTGTTACGGTCATTTTACCGCTTTCCTCTAGCAACTTCAAAATTTGCTGGCGCAGTTTGTGATTCAGCGCCCTCAAAATAAGTGCTGCTTTTTTTACCTGGAGAAAATCAATTTTCATGGTAGACACGTCTTCTAATTTTATCATTACGGTATTAATTGATGTATTCATAATTGATAATTGGACTTAAACACATGCAAAAATTCAACAAATTGACTAAAACATATATTTAAAAGCGACATTTTACAATCCTAAAGGGACAAACTTTTAGAATTTTAGCTTCCTGCGAGGTAGACTTCCTTCAGGTAGGCAGGCTCAGCATACGCGAGGTCTGCAAATTCAGATTGTAAGTATTTTTGGTAAGATAAGGTTCCTAATTGCGTAGCGGTTACGTTAACCGTTTGGAAATCAGCATTTTGATTTGAAATCAGCCTTTCAAACTTGTTGCTTCCTGATCCGGAAAAGACAACTTTATGTTCTAAAAGCAAATCATTGTAAGAAGACTCGTCTAAAATTCGGGCAGCTGCTTTTTCTACTATGCCTAATTCTTCTTCGTACACTGCGGAAAACACTTCGAGTCTTCTCGCGTCAATCATAGGGCAAAATAATATAATTTGTTGTTTATTTATACTATTATTTTTATGCCAGTTTTCCAAACTGGCAAGTGCCATTATTTTTAAAGTACTTTCTGTTATTAAAGGGATGTTTAATGCAAAACACAATCCTTTTGCCGTTGCCATTCCTACTCTCAATCCGGTGTAAGAACCGGGTCCTTCTGCAACAGCTATTGCATTGAGGTCACTAACAGAACGCCCCGAAGCGGTCAAAATCCTCTGAATTGCATTCTGAAGCCAGGAAGAATGATCGCGTTGTTCTTTATTTATCTCAACACTCAGTTCTTTTTCCCCTTCCATTAACCCCACACTAGCCGTTTCCGTCGCCGTATATATATTAAGAATCAACGCCATTTAAAAGAAAGTTAATTGATATTTAATGATTTACCTTCGGAAAATACCTGTTTAAACGATTTATCAAACCGGCAAAATTACTTTAAATCCCGCTATGAATAACGGGCTTCGTGGTAAACCACTAAAATTCAATATGCAAAGAAGAAGTAAATTTCTCATAACAAGAAATAAAAGCATATAAAAAACCGAAATATCTTTATGAATTGCCCTTTTTGGATGACCAAATTTTTTTAGCTGGTTCCAAATAGTAGCGGCCTTGTTCCGGTTGGTTGCAAGCCGCAGGCAGCAAGGAACAAGCGTTGATATTCAAACATTCTTAATAAGATATAAAATGAGCTCAGGGAACTAATTTGTTCTGCAATTTGCAATTCCTAATCAAACTTTATGGAATCCAGGTTAAAGTCGTTCGGAAATTTTGCTGTTTTATCCGCATAAAAATCCCTCAAAATTTTTGCGTCTTTTACCTTGTCCCCCGTTAGAAAGATGGGTGCGCCGATGCCCGCTTCTTTCTTTTTGTAATCCAGATATGCAGGATAAATGGGGACATTTGCGCCAAGGGCAATATAGTAGAACCCCTTTTTCCACTTTTCAACGCGTTTGCGGGTTCCCTCGGTAGCAATCATTAAAATAAGTTCATCCTTTTGTTTGAACATTTCAATAATCGACTCAACAAGTTTGTTATAGTTTTTTTTCCTTTCGACCGGAATGCCTCCCGATTTGTGCATAATACCTTTGAGCGGCCATTTGAACCATTCTTTCTTAATGAGGTAATGTGCATCTATTCCAACGATTCGCAACGCAGCGAGTGAGTACACAAAGTCCCAGTTGGATGTATGAGGAGCTGCAATAATAACACCCCTGTCAGCTTTGCCGGAGAACGATGTTTTAATTTTCCAGCCTTTCAATTTAAACCACCAAGCGAACAATCTAAGCATTACTGACAAGTTTGAGATTATTGAATAACGCTGATTCCGTACCGATGCAACGCTTCGGTACGGAAAAAGTTCTGCAAAATATCAGTTTTACAAAACTGGCGGGTGATCAAAATCATGTGTTCTATTGATAAATAAGGTGTGTGAGCAAACCATCTCTCAGTTTAGGCTCGAACCATGTAGATTTCGGAGGCATTACATTGCCACTATCTGCGATATCAAATAATTGTTTGATGCTAACAGGATACAAACTGAAGGCTGCAGCCATGTCGCTACTGTTCACTCTTTTTTCCAATTCACCTAAACCACGGATGCCACCAACAAAGTCAACTCTTTTATCTGTACGTGGATCTTTGATGTCAAGAATCGCATCCAATACTTTATTCTGCAAAATGGTTACATCCAATATGCCGATCGGGTCCTTTGTGTAAGCGCCTTCTTTTGCAACAAGTTTGTACCATTTACCATCCACAAATAAACCGAACTCGTGCAGGTCAGTTGGCAAAACTGCTGTTGGAGCCGGAGATACGGTGAAATCGCTTTCAAGCTTAGTCAGAAACTCCTGAACAGTTAAGCCATTCAGATCTTTTACGACGCGGTTGTAATCCATGATCTTCAACTGGCTCGCAGGGAAAAGCGTAGTAAGGAAATAGTTTGCATTGTCGTGGTGTCCCTTATCCAACGCCTTGCGCACTTTTGCTGCGGAAGCCGCTCTGTGGTGGCCGTCTGCGATGTAAGTATGAGGAACTTTTTCGTTAAAGAGATTGGAGATAGATGCAATCGCAGCATCTTCGTTTACGATCCAAATTTTGTGATGGATGGAATCGTCTGCTGCAAAATCGTACGCTGCAGCGTGATTTTTCTTCCAGTTTTCTATCAGTTCATTGATCGCGTCCACATCGCGGTAGGCAAGGAAAACGTTTCCTGTTTGTGCACCTGTTGTTTTGATGTGATTGATGCGGTCCTGCTCTTTTTCAGGGCGGGTAAACTCGTGCTTTTTAATGATGTCATTTTCGTAATCATCTACAGAAGACCCTGCCACCAGGCCGGTTTGGCTACGGCCACTCATCACCAGTTCGTAGATGTAATAGCAAGGTTTTTCTTCGCGCAATAAAACGCCGTTCTCAAAAAGGATCTCAATATTTTCTTTAGCCTTTTCATACACCTTTTGTGAGTGTACATCCACATCTTCACTAAGATCTATTTCAGATTTTGTTACATGTAGAAAAGACTGGGGATTATTTTGCGTGGCAACTCTTGCTTCTGCAGAGTTCAGTACGTCGTATGGGGGAGCCGCAACTTTTTTTGCGAGATCAACAGTTGGTCTTAATGCCTTAAAGGGCGTTATATGTGCCATTGGTTGTATGCTGTTTTGAGTGTTTGTTAATGAACATTGTGAATGGTGAACGGTGAAACGTGAATGGTTGACATGTGGGAACCCTATTCACGTTTGACGATTAACGTTTCACGACCTTATCCTTTTTTCGCTGCGAAATCTTTTATCAGATCGCAAAGGGCTTGTACGCTTTCGAGTGGCAGGGCATTGTATAAAGATGCACGAAAACCGCCAACGCTTCTGTGTCCTTTTACGCCGTACATGCCATTGTCTTTGCAGGTTTGCAAAAATGCTTTCTCTACTTCGGCATCAGATATGGTGAAAACAACGTTCATTTTACTTCTGTCTTCTTTTGCAACAGGCAAATTGAACATTGGCAAAGCATCCAGCGTATTATAAAGCAGGCTTGCTTTCTGATCGTTGATCTTTTCAATTGCTGCCACTCCGCCTATTTTTTTCAACCAACGCAATGTGAGCATACAAACATACACTGCAAAAACCGGAGGCGTGTTGAGCATGGAGCCGTTGTCGATGTGATTTTTATAATCCATCATTGTCGGCAGTTTGCGGCCTGCAAGCCCAACAATGTTTTTATCGATCACCAAAATGTTTACACCGGCAGCGCCGATGTTTTTCTGTGCACCGGCATAAATAAGTGAGAATTTATTGAAGTCCATCACTGTGCTCAAAATGTCACTGCTCATGTCTGCGATCAAAGGCACATTCGTTTGCGGAATGCTGTGCATTTCTGTTCCTTCGATCGTATTGTTTGTGGTGTAATGGAAATAGCTTACATCACCTGGAATTTCATATCCTGTAGGAATGTAAGAGTAGTTTTTATCTTTTGAGCTGGCAACAACATTTACGTTGCCGAACAATTTTGCTTCTTTAATGGCTTTTGATCCCCAAACGCCGCAATCAAGGTAAGCCGCAGTTTTGCCTTCGGCCAGCAAATTCATCGGGATCTGGAAGAATTGCGTGGACGCACCACCGTGAAGGAAAAGCACTTCCTTATTCGAATCAAGGTTCATCAATTCTTTTAACAACGAAACGGCTTCATTAAGAACACCTTCAAATAATGGAGTACGGTGACCGATTTCCAGAATGGAAAGACCGGTATTGTTGAAATCTAAAATTGCTTTTGAAGCTTCCTGAAAGACTTCTTTAGGTAAAATAGATGGGCCCGCGTTAAAATTGTGCATTACCATGTTAGTTTTATTCGATGAAGTAAGGAGGCGCAAAAATATTCAAAAAGCGGGGAATTCTGTTTATAAAAGTCTACAAATAAGATGGTTTTTTTGAAGAATGCTTAATGCTGAAGGCCTAACGCTAAACGCAGTTTACAGTGTAAGCTTCCGAATGTTAGCAGGTTGCACTGAAAAGGCGTTTAGCGTTAAGCATTGAGCATTCGGCATTACAACGCTATATTTTGCACCAGCGCACTCTTATACGGATAATCTGTGTTGTAATGTAATCCGCGGCTTTCTTTTCTGAAAGTGGCCGATTTTACTACAAGATATGCGGCGGTGATCATGTTGCGCAATTCACACAGCTGCGGAGAAATTTTGGTGTTGCGATACAGCACTTCTGTTTCTTCGTGCAGCAAATCGAGGCGATTCATGGCTCTCTCGAGACGAATGTTTGTACGCACAATACCCACATAGTCACTCATCAACAACTGCAATTCTTTCAGGCTTTGCGTGATAAGGATCATTTCCTTTGGATCGCTTGTGCTTAGCGCACTCCAATCGGGAATGGACGTTTGGAATTCAATACCTTCAATTTCTTTTATTGAGTCGAGAAAGCTACGGTGACTGAATACCATTGCTTCCAACAGCGAGTTACTCGCTAAACGGTTGGCGCCGTGCAAACCCGTGGACGCACATTCTCCCGAAGCATATAAGTGACGGATAGATGTTCTGCCCCATTCATTTGTTTTGATACCGCCGCAGCTGTAGTGTGCTGCAGGTGCAATAGGAATCATGTCTTTTGTAACGTCAATGCCGATAGACAAACACTTCTCATAAATATTGGGGAAGTGATGAATGAATTTGTCTTTGTCCATGTGGCGGCAATCGAGATATTCATGCTCGGTACCGTTCTTCTTCATTTCGCTATCAATGGCGCGGGCCACGATGTCACGCGGAGCCAGGTCCTTTCTTTCATCGTACTTTTCCATGAAAGCTTCGCCGTTCTTATTGCGAAGAATACCGCCATCTCCACGAACCGCTTCCGTGATTAAAAATGCCTGGCCACGGATGCCGGGCAAATACAATGCTGTAGGGTGAAACTGAATGAACTCCATGTTTTCAATTCTTCCCTTTGCGCGATACACCATTGCCACGCCGTCGCCTGTTGCGATGTACGGGTTTGTGGTGGTGCGATAGATTTGTCCGTTTCCTCCCGTTGCCAGCAAAGTGATTTTGGAAAGAATTTTTTCTATGCGGTTTGTTTGAAGGTTCAGCACATACACGCCGAAACAATCAATATCAGGAGTAGATTTTGTTACCAGATAGCCAAGGTGGTGCTGCGTGATGATATCTATCACGAAGCAATGCTTAACGAGCTCGATATTTTTTTGCTTTGCAATAGCTGCCAGCAAGGCTCTTTCTATTTCCCATCCGGTAATGTCTTTGTGATGCAGGATGCGAAACTCACTGTGGCCGCCTTCCCTGCCCAGCGAAAAATCGCCATCGGGATCCTTGTCGAAACGTGCGCCCCATTCTATAATTTCCTGGATGCGTTCAACGCCTTCTTTTACCACTATTTCAACGATCTCTTCGTTGCACAAACCATCGCCGGAAATCAGCGTATCCTGTATGTGTTTTTCGAAACTATCTTTTTCAAAATCCGTTACACCGGCTACACCGCCCTGCGCATACTTGGTGTTGGTTTCATCCGCATTGGCTTTTGTAATAATCGTAACCTGTCTGTCAGGAAATTGATTTGCTATCTTTAAAGCGTACGTCAAGCCAGCTATACCTGATCCTATGACTAAAAAATCTGTTTCCATTGCAATAAATAAGTTGTCAAATGTAAGACTAATTGCGGGAGAGATATGTGATGGCGCCGCGTACAATGCAATATTGTGCCATGATATAGCTCAGCATAACGCCAAAGGATGCGCCTGCGAAGGGTTGATAAAACTTATTGGTTGCGAGCAAGGAGTCTGACAACACAAAAAGGGCTGCGCCCGCAATGCAAAAATATGTTTGCCTGTTACTGTTATTTTTAAATGCCTGGATACTGCAAACCAGCATGGTTGCGATAGTTGCTGCATATACGAAAACCGGCGTTTGCAATGCACCAAGATGAGGCCTCAGGAAGAAAAACAGAAGAATGGCATACAGGTAAACAGCGCCGAAAATCCACGGGTTCCATTTCTGCTTGTCTGATTGTGCATATATAACGTTGGCAAAAAAGAAAATGTAAAGCAAGTGAGCGAAAAGAAAAGACGCCAAACCGGCCATGAAAAACTTTGGCTCATCCACCAATAAAAACACATCACCCAGCCATGAAAAAAACAAGGCCGCCATTAGGTACAATCGTGGCCTTGAATTATCGGGAATATTTGAAACGAACCATGCGATTAAAAATGGCATGAGTAATGACTTTGAAACCAATGTGAGCCAATGCCAATTGGCCGTAATAGAGAACAGGTTAACCAAGCCATCAATACCGAATAAGATCAGCCAGCTTTGTTTGCGCATAGTAGTGAGGTTTAACGAGCTTAACGCTTAACGCCTAATGCCGAACGCTTGAGGCCGCGTTTAGCATTAGGCGTTCGGCGTTTAGCATCTTAATACGTTGCTTTCAATTCCATCAATTGCGGATTGTCAAATGCACTGAAAAGATCTGACTTCAATGTGATGGTTTTTTTATCTGCTGATAAAGTAGCCAGTTTGTTGCTTACTGTTTTGGCGGGTTTTGGCAATTTCAGGATCAACGTGTAGTTCATTTCTCCCATCATGCTCATCATTCCCTTTATTTGCTCCACTTTTTCATCGTGTATGAATGCTTCGTAACGGTCCTTGTTCAATGTTTTTGAATAAGATCCGTCTTTAAAGTTTACATCGAAAATGGAGTTGATCTGATTGAGGCCGCTGGTATCAGCCGCATTGTCCATACCCATGCCTTCCTGTGCCTGCATACTTTTGAAAGCTTCGTTCAATCCTCCGTTTCCTTTTTGGATCATGGAATACAACTCATTAAGGTTTCCAAAGCTGGTGAATGGATATTTCATGTCCAGCTTCATCACGCTTTTCTGCATGTCCATATTAACGTGCATTACGCCGCCCTTCAATAATTCTTTTTTGTGTGCATCCAGGTCCTGTGCGCTGTCAAGAATGTTGTCAAAGTTTATGGTAGTATCCATTGCTTTGTTCATGCCTTCTTTTTGCAGATCGCTATCGTTCATAAAGCCTTTCATCATTTCAAAGGCTTTACTCATGTCCATATTGAGTTTATATGTACCGGTGCCGTTTTGCTTTATTTCCACTTCCTCTACTGTATCGAAACAGCTTACAAGGCAAAAGGGAAAGGCAAGGATGATTAAGTATTTGAGGTGTTTCATACAGCTGTGAAAATGTTTAAGGTTTTTTGCGATAATATTTGAATACAAAGCTAGAATTAAAGTCAAGACTAAAAAGTCAAAATTCAAAAGTAAAAATTCAAAAAAGCCGCCAGAAGTTCAGAGTTCCGCTTTTGAATTTTGATTTTTTAATTTTTACTTCTGAATCGCCTGGTACTTTACTGTAAAAGTTTTGCTTTCTCCCGCCGGCAGTAAAACCAGTCCCATTTTGTTGTTAAAACTATCAGGGGCTGCACTTAAGTTTTCAATTGCCAGGCTTTTTCTGTGAGGCGGAGTGTATATCTGCAGGAACGGATAGCTTTCATCCGGCCACAGGCTTACGCTTACACCGTTGCGGGGATTAGAGAAAACTGCAGCAGGCTCATTTTTTACGAAACGCAGCGAAAAGCAATTGTCCAGCTCTTTCTCGTTCAGCAATTTTGGCGCATTGAATTCGCTGTATTCAATTTGTTTACCTGTTGGAACAAGTTTCTCGTTGAACTCAATAATGTTTTCGCCGTGAAACTGCAACAGGCAATCGTTTACATCATTTCCCAAAGTAAAATAAGGGTGCCAGCCGTCCTGCATAGGAATCGTTGTTTCGCTGTTATTTGTAACAACTGTTTTCAGTTCAAGCGTGTTGGAAGGCATCAATGAATAAGTTACTTCGCAAGTGTATTGATAAGGATAACCTTCGTTTTCATTGTTGTATTTGTATTGCAGCGTTACTGAAGCGCCTTTTTCATCTGCATGCTGGGCGGTAACTTCAAATGGTTTATTGAACAACAAGCCGTGAATGGCTGTGCCATCTTGAAATTTATTGGGAAACTCAAACAACTGACCGTTGAAAGAGTATTTTCCATCAGCGATGCGGCAGGCGAATGGAGAAAGTTTGCTGCTTTTAAAGCTTGTGGCAAGGTCTGCGTCAATATCTTTTTGATCTGCGTAGTTAGCAATAACGTTCAGTTTGCCATCTTTCAAAGGAATATCGAAGCTGTGCAGCATTGCACCGTAAGCCGGTAAAATGCTTGCTGTTGTTCCTGTCTGTTTGTCTTCCAGTACGATTAATGCTAAACCGTTTTCTTCTTTTTGGTAAATGGAAAAGGACATGGTAATTGGTTGATATTTGAAATTTTATGATTGGAATTTACTTCGCGCCCCGGAGTAGCTGAATAACTGAATGACTGAATAACTGAGTTGTTGAAAGTCGAAGAGACTGACTGAATCTAAACATTCAGTTATTCGGTTATTCAGTTAATCAGTTATTATCTATCCACGCGCCGTTTTCTTTTAAAAGATTAATGAGTTCTTCCACGGCCACTTCGCTGTCGACGTTTCTTTTCACCACCTCTTTGCTTTTATACAAAGTGATTTTGCCGGGGCCGCTGCCTACATAACCAAAGTCTGCGTCCGCCATTTCGCCCGGGCCGTTTACTATACAACCCATGATGGCAATTTTTATTCCCTTCAAATGGTTGGTACGTGAACGGATCTTGGCCGTCGTTTCCTGCAGGTCGAACAAAGTACGACCGCAGCTCGGACAACTGATATATTCTGTTTTTGAAATGCGTGTTCTCGTTGCCTGTAAAATGGAGAAAGCCGTGTTGTTCAAGAATTGCTCAATGCTTTTTGTTTCAAGATAAGTTCTGCCGGTAACCTTGATGTTTTCGATTGTAGAACCAGTTAGGCCGAGGCAAATTCCGTCGCCCATGCCCTCTAAAAACAAAGCGCCTGTTTCTGTTGCAAGATGGATCAAATGCTCGTCGATACCTTGATGTGGGCTGTCGCAAATTAGTATTGCAGGGTTCTTGATGCTCCTGTTCATCAGCTCCACGAACATTTCGCGAACCGATTGCATGGCATTTTTATTGGTAGAACTCAGGCAAAGGACAACGGTGTTATCTTTTGCCAATTCGTCAATGTATTTTGTACCGTCATTTTCTGTACTTGTAAAGCAATCCACCATTACAAAATTGACCGCGTTGTGTTTTACCGTGGCGTTGATGTATTGCTCGTCGGAGAACAACGGCACGAATTTATAGCTGCCATTCACGTTTGCTTCAAGATCTTCTTGTTGCCATGCGTGGGCATTCAGCAAGACTTTCAATGTGCCGGGTAGTGCAAAATGGATTAGGTTATTTCCCGTAAAAATATAATCTGCCGCCGCATCGCCGATGGTCCATTTGTCACTCGGCTCGTCGTATTTGTAACCAATGTTTTCAAGATCAGCAGGGGAAATGTTGGTACGCTTACTGAAATCTGCCACTACAACGGGCACCTGTTTGCCGCCAATATTGGAAACTTCGAAAGTTTCACGTCTTTTATATTCGAAGGGAGAATAAGGAAGTTTGATTTTTTCAGCCGGAGCATCGCTGCGCTCAGTTTGATGATCATATCTTTTCACCAGGTCCTTACAAACCGGAATTTCGAACTCAGGATCTTCTGTCAGGGAAACGCGGATCGTATCGCCAATACCATCTTCCAGCAAAGTACCGATACCGATGGCGGACTTAATTCTTCCGTCCTCTCCATCGCCGGCTTCTGTAACGCCCAAATGAAGCGGATAGCATTCGTTGAATTCATCCATCATTTGCCGGATCAAAAGCCTGTAGGCATGCACCATCACCTGCGGGTTGCTGGACTTCATGCTTAATATAATATTGTGATAGTCCTCATCCCGCGCAATACGCAAAAACTCCATCGCACTTTCCACCATGCCGATCGGCGTGTCACCATAACGACTCATGATGCGATCACTCAAAGAGCCATGGTTGGTCCCGATGCGCATTGCCGTGCCATGTTCTTTACAAATTTTCACCAGCGGTGTAAATCTTGTGCGGATGCGTTCGATTTCCTCAGCATATTCTGCGTCGGTATATTCAAGTTGTTCGAATTTCTTCTTGTCAACATAATTGCCGGGATTCACCCTTACTTTTTCTACAATTCTCGCGGCAATTTCCGCGGCATTGGGTGTAAAGTGGATATCAGCGATAAGTGGCGTGTTGTAACCACGCTTGCGCAATTCATTTTTAATGTTCAGCAGGTTCTCAGCTTCCTTTTTGCTTGGCGCCGTGATGCGCACCATTTCCGCTCCGGCTTCAATGCACCGGATGCTTTGCTCCACCGTTGCCATGGTGTCCATGGTGTCGGTAGTGGTCATCGTTTGTACGCGAATGGGATGAAAATTGCCCAGCAAAAGATCTCCGATCTTCACCTCTCTTGTGGCCAGTCTTTTGTAAGAAGTCAGCGATTCACTATATAACTGCATGTAGATTGTACACTTTTTTGCAAGGTAAGGAAAAAAGAGAGCCAGTAGCCAGTTGCCGGTAGCCAGCGGCGAGTTCGAAATGGTAATAAATATTCAACTATCGCGCGCCAACTGGCTACCGGCAAACCTGCTGCTGGCTACAAAAAAAGGCCCCCAAATTGGAGACCTTTTCTGAAACTCTTGAACCGGCCTAACCCGGCATTCTCGTAATATATTTTTCGATCTGTTTGATTTGATCTACTATTTGAGGCGTAGTTGGTTTTAATGCTTTTGCTTTTTTGAAGAAATCTTTTGCAGCGCGGAACTCTCTTTTTGTCATCATGATGCTGCACATTTGAAGATAAGCCGCAGCTTCGTTTTCTTTATCGGGAAGACCTTTGCGGATCGCAGAACGGATATAGTTTTCCGCTTGTCTGAGGTCGTTCTTTTGCATAGACACCATTCCCAGTTGCAGCAAACTCGCGCCCTCTGCTTCTTTCATCGGCATACCAAGATCCAAACCTTTCTTCATATGTTTTTCAGCACCGGTGAAATCCTGTTTCATCATGGCGATGTTACCTTTCAGGGTGTAATAAACAGAACGGATTGGTTTGTATAAAAGACCAGGAAATTTGATGGTATTCAACACTCTTTCCGCGCCGTCCATATCGCCGGCCTCCATATGCTCTTGAATGAGGCGAAGCGGACCGAAGAAGAAATGACTGAAAATTAAAATAACTGCTATTAAATAAAGAACGAAAGACGGCCAAAAACCGAAGGCTACCGTACATGCAATGGCTAAAACAAGAAACACGATTCCCAGCGGAAGCCTGTATTTAATGACCCAATTGTAAAATTTCATTGTGAATGACTTTTTTTGAAAGAGTGCAAAGATAGAGAAGGAACGCAGATTTTGATGATTTTGAAGATCGGTTATGATTTTTTTGTTTTTTAAGAGCCTAGAGTATCTAACTCTCTGGTTTTCATTTGCGAAGCTTCAAAACCTATAAAATCTTAATAAACCTTAATAATCTTGAAAATCTGCGTTCCCGTTTTTCCCTATCTTGCCGCAATGGCCGGGATCGATATTTCATTATTATTTAACTCATCTTCTGCGATACAGATCATTCGCATGCGCAACGCCGCCTGGGTCTTGCCGTTTTTGTACGATGTATTTAAAGAAAACAATGTGTTCTTTATTTCCGAGACAAAACTGGCCACTCACCTGGCGGAAACACTCGCCATGCATATAGACGGAACGGAAGATCTGGAGGAAGCGAAAATCGAGTTTGGGGAAGATGAAGAAAGCCGTGCCCGGAAATACCTCGTAAACTGGGTGCAGAAAAGAGTGCTGCAGGATTTCCCGGATAATGATGGCAATACGCAATATCAATTAAGCGCACACACCGAAAAGATATTTCAATGGTTTCAAACGCTGGGCCGTAGGGATTTCGTGGGCACGGAAAGTCGCTTCAAAATGTTATTCTCTTCTTTGCGCGACATCGTTGAAAAAACCGAAGATGACCGCACTGCCCGCCTGGAAGATTTGAAAAACAAACGCGCTGCCATTGATAAAGAGATCCAAAGACTTGAACATGGCGCTACTGTGGAGGTTTATAATAATGCCCAGGTGCAGGAAAGGTTGGAACTTTTTACAAGATTGTGTTACGAACTGCTGAGCGATTTTCGCGAGGTAGAAGATAACTTTAAGGGAATACACCGGTCTATCGTAGAGCACCACACGAAAGCGGAGCTAAACAAAGGCGCGATTGTCGGCTATGCATTTGAAGCCTACGATGCGTTGCGCAACAGCGACCAGGGGAAGAGCTTTTACGCGTTTTGGGATTTTCTTATTTCCCGTGCAGGTCAGGAAGAGTGGCGCGAACTTACAGAACAATTGCTCGACCTGTTGTACGACAGAAATATTGAAGCAAACAATGATTTCCTGCAGAACATAAAGACAATGCTGCTGCAACAAGGCAAAAGTGTGTACGAAGCGAATGATAAAATGGCTGAAAAGCTCAGCCGCATTATCACCGAAAAGGAAATTGCACGACATAAAAGGTTGCGCACGCAAATCAGCAATATTAAAGAACTGGTGCTTGCCAGTCAAAATGAAGATGACATTACATGCGGCATTGCGGTAAACGAACCGCTCAACATCAAGCTGATCATGGATCGCAAGCTGAATCTGCAACAGAAAGCGCAGTCAGTGGTTATTACGCAACCCAACAATGCGGATGAACACATTGCAGACATGGAGCGCTTCAGCCGAATGATCAACACAAGTTTTATTGACAAGAAAAGGCTTTGGCAAAAAGTGGAAGATGTGTTGAAACAAAAACAAACCGCCACTTTAAAAGAAGTATTGGAACTAGGTGGCCTTGACAATGGCATACCGGAAGTTGTATCTTATTACAGTTTTGTAAAAGACAAAAGCTCCCGCGTGCAAATTTTGGAAAACATGACAGAGCACATCAGCATAAACGAGGAGCAAACGAAGTTTATTGAAGTGCCGTATTTGCTTTTTAGCAGGAAAAGTGGCTGAACGCTTAATGCCTAACGCTTAACGCAGTAGCAGTGCGTTTTGCATTAGGCGTTTAGCGTTCAGCAAAAAATATCATCTATGGAATTAAAAACACAAACAAAAATCCTCCCTTACACGCAAGCCTTTATTAAGCTGCTGAAAGGGCCGGTAGAATATATTGAGAAGAATACGTGGGAAAAACTGCTGCAGTATAAATCTGAACTCGCGGTTTTTGTACAGCAACTTGGACTTACACTCGTGCTGGACGAAGAAGATGGTTATGCTTACGTAAAGCATACCATTAGCGAAGAAGACGATGATGCGGCGGTAAGCTGGATGCAACGACGTTCTTTTACTTACGACGAAAGCGTGCTCCTCGTGTTGCTGCGCGATATGATGGCGGAGTTTGAAGTGGGCGAAGCAACCAGCCGCGAGCTGATCAAAAAAAGAAGAGAAATAAAGGAATATGCTGAATTGTTTTTTAAAGAAAACGCCAGCCGTGTAAAATTCATTCGTGAACTGGATCGCCTGATTGATCGTGCGGAAGAAAATGGTTTCATTGACAAAATGGAAAACAATGACATTTTGGATGAACAAAAATTCAGAATAAAAAAGATCATCAAGGCGCGTGTAGATGGTGAAATATTAGATCAATTTAAACAGCAACTGGAAGAACATGCAGTTAAACGTATTCAACACGGATAGTAATAAGTCGGGGTTTCGCTTGCAATACATAGAAGTTTTCAATTGGGGAACGTTTGACGAAGTAATACATTCCATTCGTCCCGTGGGAGAAACGTCTTTGCTAACCGGTGCAAATGGTAGCGGAAAGACAACTTTCGTGGATGCTTTGCTAACATTGATTGTACCGGAAAAAAAATACAGGTTTTACAACCAGTCATCGGGTAGTGAAAAGAAGGGAGATCGTACTGAAGATAGTTACGTAATGGGCGGATATGGAACGATCAACAGTGAAAGCACGAACACTACCAAGACTTTATATTTAAGGGAAAACAAAGAAGAAGCATACAGCATTTTGCTGGCAAATTTTGCTAATGAAGCCGATCAATACGTAACGCTTTTCCAGGTTCGCTATTTCTCTGGCGGCGAAATGCAAAAGGTATTTGCCGTTGCGCATAAGCCGCTGCACATTGAAGATGATTTCAGGCCGTTTGATCTTGGCGGCAACTGGAGACGAAGAATTGATACACAATACAACAAAGGAAGCCGCAAACAAGTCGAGTGGTTCAACGCTGCGAGCCGCTATGCACAAAGATTGGTGGAGGTGTTAGGCATGCAAAGCATACAGGCGCTGGCACTTTTCAATCAAACCGTTGGTATTAAGGTGCTGGGCAATCTTGACGAGTTCATCCGCATGCACATGCTGGAGCCAAGAAACATGGAAGATGTTTTCATTGAATTAAAAGAACACCTTGGCACTTTGCTGGATGCGCAACGCAACATAGAAAAGGCGGAAACGCAAATTGGGCTGCTCAAAGCGCTTTCTCAACACTATAATGAGTTTGATAAATGCCGCGGGCAATTACAAACAAGTAAGCAAGAAGCAGAAACGGCGATTATTTGGAATAGTTTCACAAAAAATAATTTGCTCGCACAGGCGATCAGCGAAAGCAAAGAATTGCTGAAAGATCTGCAGGAGCAGTTGACAGATTGCAAACGCTCCATTGACGATTTAAAAGAGAAGGAACGCAACACCCGAAACGAGCTCGAGCAAAACAAGGCTGGGCAGAGACTACACAACCTTGAACTTGAGTTGAAAGACTTAAATGAAAAATTGCGCCAGGCTGAAAAAAACCACACATTGTTTGCAGAATGGGCAACGACATTGCATATTGAAGAAACCGATGCCACGGATGAAGCAAGCTACAAGCGCATTGTGTTGGAAAGTAAGCGAGCAAAGCTTCGCCTGGAACGCGAACAGCGCCTTAATGACGACGACGATTTTGACGCGAAAAACATTCTGAACAAATCAAAAGCAGAGAAAGACAATATTGAGCAGGAGCTGAATGTTTTACTGCAATCAAAAAACAATATCCCCGGGCACCTCATTGCCCTGAGAAAAGACATTTGTGTCAACCTGAAAATAGATACCAATGATCTTCCGTTTGCAGGCGAGTTAATGCAAGTGAAACATGAGGAGCATAACTGGGAACCGGCGTTGGAAAAATTATTGTCCGGCTTTGCATTGCGTTTGCTGGTGCCGGAAAAGCATTACAAAAAAGTAAACAAGTATGTAAACAATACCAATCTACGTTCACGACTGGTGTATTATCATGTGGGAGAATCGGCGCTGGAACTGTATGCAGACGACAATACAGTTTTTCATAAACTCGATTTTCATCCCGAACATAAACTTACACCCTGGATTGAGCAGCAGGTTATTCGACAGTTTGACTACGTTTGCCTGCAGGATGAAAAAACGCTTGACAGATACGACAAGGCGATCACAATAAATGGTCTCGTGAAGAATCGCGACAGGCATGAAAAAGATGACCGTCCCGATCGCAATGATCCCAGCCGTTATGTAATGGGTTGGAACAATGAAAAGAAAAAAGAAGCGTACATAAAGCGCAGAGAGGTTTTGGTAAAACAAATCAGTGATGCGGAAGAGACATTGCAGCGATGCAAACGAAAATCAGAAAGGTTACAAGCGCAGTCTTTTGCTGTGATGCGCATCGAATCGCATGATGGTTTTGGCAGCATCAATCTGCAAGGCATTCAGCGCAACACCCGCAATGTGGAAGAGCAAATGGCTTCATTGAAAGAAAGCAGCAACCAGCTAAAAACGCTGACAAAGCAGCTGGAAGAAATTCTTTCCCAGTTATCGGCAAAAGATGATGAGCGCACACAACTAGACCGCCAGGTTGCACGGAAGGAGATGGAAATGCAGGAGATGGAATTTGCGCAACAACAATTAATGCATTTGCTTAAGAATATTGAAGAGGCAGACAAAGATCATTTGCTGCAGTTTCAGCAGCAACACGCAGACGCGCTGGCAAATATCAGTTTGCAAAACATAGATGCGAAATACAATGATCTCAAAGAGAAGATCACCAACCGCATAGCTGACCTACAAAACACTTTGCATAAAGAAGAAACGGCGCTTAACAAAAGCATCAATCGCATTAAGAATCCTTCGCTTGACATACAGCAACGTTTTCCAGATTGGAACGGAGACGTACAGCAGCTTTCCGATGATGCAGCTTATGCATTGGAATATGTGGAATGGCTGCAAAAACTGGAGCAGGACAATCTGCCCAAATACAAGAAGGATTTCGAAAACTTCATTACCACTACCATGACCTATAAGATCGGTGGTCTTAATGAAGAAATGGAGAAATGGGAAAGGGAAATTAAAAACAGCATCGTAAGACTTAACCAGTCGCTGGCGGGCATCAACTTCAACAGATTGCCTGATACATTTATTCAACTGGGCATCCGCTCGATAAATGACGCTACGGTGAAGGCTTTCCGCAATCAATTGCTGGAAGCATTGCCGCAAGCTTCGAATTGGCAGCAAAATAGTTTTGAAGATAAAGCGGCGCACTTCAGGGAAAAAATTCAACCGCTCATCAGCAGCCTGGATGAAAGCGAAACCTATCGCAATCGTGTGCTGGATGTGCGCAACTGGTTTGAATTTTGGGCAGATGAAAAGTTCCGCAACACCAACGAGCTAAAGAAAACATATAGGCAAATGGGCCAGCTTTCCGGTGGCGAAAAGGCACAGCTTACCTACACCATTTTATGTAGTGCCATCGCTTATCAATTTGGCATCACCCGAGAAGGAAAGAACACCAAAAGCTTGCGTTTTATTGCCGTGGATGAAAGCTTCAGCAACCAGGATGAAGAAAAAGCAACTTACCTGATGGAGCTTTGTAAACAACTGCATTTACAGCTCCTCGTGGTAACGCCGAGTGACAAAATTCAGATTGTGCAGGACTTCATCGCCCACGTGCATTTGGTGCAACGTAAGCCGAACGGCCGAAGCGTGATGTACAACATGACGATTAAGGAACTGAAAGAAAAGTTTGAAGAGGAGCAGGTAGCGTAATGATTTCTGGGGAACTTGGAGAAGGCGACATCGTAGGGAGATGCTTTGCATCTCAAGTATTACCACTAAGTCACGAAGGACACTAAGCTTCACTAAGAGATTTTTTAAACCACAGAGTTCGCGGAGGTTTTTTTCACAGAGAAAAGGAGGGTTGCTCAACACCCTCCTTTTTCTCTGTTCTTTCGTGACTAAAAAATTTGATGCGGGTACTCTTCTCCCTTCCTCTGTGAATAAAACTCCTTTCCTCCGTGGTTAAAAAACAAAAATGCCCGCAACCGCGGGCACTTTGCTAGTGTGGATCTTTATCTATCTTAATAATTCCTCAACGTTAATTCAACCCTTCTGTTTTTCTGGCGACCTGCCACTGTTGTGTTAGGAGCAACCGGTTTTGTATCGCCATAACCTGTAGCCGTAATGCGTGATGCTGCAACGCCTTTTTTTACAAAGTAGGCTTTTACTGCATCTGCACGCTGCTGAGATACTTTCAGGTTTGCTTCGGCTTTACCTGTATTGTCTGTGTGACCATTGACAGCAATGTTCAAAGTAGTATCAGCTTTCAGTACTTTCACCACTTCGTTCAGCTGTGCATTGGATGCAGCAAGAATCACTGCTTTGCCAGACTGGAAGTAAATGTTTTTTGCTGCCTTTTCAACTTTGGCAATGGTTTCTTTTTTAATAACAGGGCAACCGTTGTTTTCTTTTGCACCTGCAACGGAAGGACATTTGTCTTCTTCATCGTTAACGCCGTCGCCGTCTGTATCAGGGATTGGGCAACCGTTGTATTTTGCAATACCTGCAATTGTAGGGCATTTGTCTTCGTCATCAACGATGCCATCTTTGTCCGTATCCGGAGCCGGACAGCCATTGTATTTCGCTAAACCCGGAACAGTAGGACATTTGTCAACATCATCTTTAATACCATCTTTATCTGTGTCTGGAACAGGGCAGCCATGATACAAAGCAACACCAGCAACTTCAGGGCACTCATCCTGGTCATCAGGAATGCCGTCATTGTCTTTATCACCCACAGGACAGCCCTGGTTTGCAGCTGATCCTTTTACGGTTGGGCATTTATCATTTTCATCTGAGATGCCATCTCCGTCGGTATCTTTTGACGCAATAGCGGCCACCGGTTTTTTCACTTCAACCGGAGCCGCAGGAGCCGGCTCTTCAACAGTTTTCTTTGTTTTTTTAGATTTATGCTGAATACCCACGTGAATACCTACATACGCATCTGCCTGTTTGGATTTATCCAGCAAAGCACTCAACACACTTCCTGAGCCAAGGAACAATGGTCCTACGCGCAAACCCGCACCTGCATTGAATTTTGTAAGTGTATTGTAAGTAACCGGAACATAAAAATCAAACACACTGCTTTCATATCTTGGTGTTACTGAAACGCTGCTGCTGTACAATGCATTAAAAGGTTTGCTAGCGCTTTTTACAGTAGAAATAAAACCTGCAGCATTGATGAAAATCCTTTTCGCAATTCTATAATCAACATCAATGTTCACTGTTGTTGGTAAAGAAACACTATAAGAGCTCGCTGTTGCTTTGGGTGTGAAGTACTGAGGATAGCTTTGCAATACTCCATTATATTCATTGATATATTTTCCGTTTAGCTCGTTCAAATAGAAAGCTTGTCCTGCGGGAATGTGAACGTCGTACAGGCCTGTGTTGTTGGCATCGGTGTTGTATTTTATTTTGCCAAAATCCAACAATGACACGCCAATTTTCAGTTTGTATTTTGTTTTGTTACGTTTCCAAGAGCCATCTGCATTTTGATACTTTTCAAAATCTGGTCTGAACTCGTACACAAAACCGAGGTCTCCGCCAATGCCTCTGGCCTCAAGTTTAGTGAAATCATTTGCACTAAGATTGTCTGCATTGATATCAACACCACTTGCACCTACACCCAATAATCCTGATGCATCGGTTAAAAATTTTCCCTTGCCACCCGCATCTTCTACAACGGTGCCACGAAGATTGTTGATCTGTGCATAAGAGTTGCCAATACCACCAAGGTAGCGAAGTGTAATACCCGCTTTAAAGAAATGTTTTCCCTTGTCTTGCAACACACGGCCAAATGTAAGACCGGCCTCTGCCCATCCGTTTATGGCAAGGCGCATATTGTTTGTGCTTCCATTAGTGTAAGGGTAGGTAATGCCATCCTGCTCGCGGATAGTGTTCACTATTTTGCTGTCCACATCATTCACGTTTCCAAAACCTCTGACTCTCGTAGTGATGGCAAAAGATGTTTTTGGGTTTACGTTGAACAATACAGACGGCGCATGTACAGCCAAAGCTACCAATGCATTTGCAGGTCGATTGTTTAGAGGAAACAATTTGCTGATAAGGCTATCATCTTTAAAAAACTCGTTTACTGTGCTTAGTTTGTAAGACGCATTGTTGTTACCAACATTTGCATTAACAGAGAGAAGGTTAAAATCCCAATGGAAACGACTGTCTGCTGCATTTGCGGGGTTTGTAAAAACACCGTTCACGCCTGCATAGTTACTGGAACGAAAGCCCGGAAAATCCTGTGCGAATCCAACATTCGAAAGAGCAGATAACACAGTCATTCCCACTAACAGCTTTTTGGTAGGGTTCATAGGTTATAGAAATTTTTTGCAAATAAAAGGCAGGAATAACAAAAACAGCAAGATGTGTGAATGAATTTATAAATATAACGTGAAGGGCTAAGTGTTTTTACTTAGGAATGGCGAGGAAATTAATAATTAATAATTAAGAATTAATAGGTGCAACGACAAGGCGGCTAGTTGGCAACTTTATACTTGACAAAATAGTGCTGCGACATTCAGAAATGTTTTGCGACCAGCTTATTGTTTAACAAGGCTTCGACAAGCTCAGCCTGACACTCCGTTCGTGCTGTCAGGCTGAGCTTGTCGAAGCCTTCTACCTAATTAAACGACCTCGCAATTTTCTCCGCCCACCGCGCATACTCCTTGCCAGAAGGATGCAAGCCATCGGCAGCAACAAGGGACAGATCATCGCACATTTTTCTTGTGCCCTCTGTTATGTCAATAAATGTGATGTTGTATTTGGCGGCAATAGCTTTTTTCGCAGCATTGAAATCGTCGATTTCTTTTTTTATTGCAAGAATGTCGCGGCCCTCGGCGAATGGCGTGGCGCCCCAATCGGGAATGGACACTACAATTACTTTTTCTGTTTTGTTCCCGGCAAAATGGATGGCCTTTTTCAAGAGAAACTCAAAATCAGATTCAAATTCTGCCAGCGGCAACTTGCGGTATTGATTATTTACGCCGATCAGCAGCGTTACAAAATCGTATTTATCCGAAAATGTTGTGTGCAAGATATGTTCGGCAAGTTCGAAAGTTGTCCAGCCTGTTTTTGCCACGATCTCCGGTGCATGTACAGACAGACCTTTTTTGCGAAGCAGTTGCACAAGCTGATAAGGAAAGCTTTCATAAATGGGAATGCCTTCGCCAATTGTGTATGAATCACCCAGTGCCAGGTAGGAGAAATGATGTTGTGTCATTTTGTATGTAGAGAATTATGTCAAAGTAAAAAGTAAAAAGTAAAAAATCAAAAGCGGACAAGCCTAGAACTCAAAACTCACAACTTGCTGAAGTTTTTCAGGATCTCATAAAATCTATACACATCCGCAAATGAGCAATACATTGGTGCAGGCGCCACGCGTATCACACCCGGTTCACGATAGTCAACAATAATACCATTGTTGTGCATTTCATCGTGTATGCGGCGGCCATCGTGTTTAAAGAATAATGAAAGCTGTGCTCCACGTTCATCAGGGTTTTCCGGAGTGATTATTTCAAATGAAATGTTTGACAACTGATTCAGTAAGAACTCAAGGTAGTTGGTAAGCGTAATACTTTTTTTACGGAGGTTGCCGATACCCGCCTCATCAAACAATGCGAGAGATGCTTTCAGTGAAACCATGTTGAAAACCTGTGCGGTGCTGATGTTCCAGCCCGATGCCAATGGTTTGGGTATGAAACCTTTTTCCATTTTAAAGCGGGTCTTCTCGTCGTTACCCCACCAGCCACCCAAACGTGGCGTGTCAATATTGTTCGCATGTTTTTCATGCACAAACAAACCTCCAGTGGCTCCGGGACCGGCATTCAGATACTTATAAGTGCACCAGGCGGCAAAATCTACATCCCAATCGTGCAGTGATAACGGCACGTTGCCCGCCACATGCGCCAGGTCAAACCCTGCAATGGCGCCCGCAGCATGAGCCGCCGCTGTAATGCTTTTCATATTGAACAGCTGTCCTGTGTAATAGTTCATGCCGCCAAACATCACCATTGCCAGCTCATTCGCATTGTTTTTTATCGCTGATAAAATGTCTTCCTCATGAATTAGCTTTTCTCCGTTTCTTGGAGATATTTCAATAATAGCTTCGTCCGGAGAAAAGCCATTTAGTTTTACAAGTGTTTCAACCGCATATTGATCCGATGGAAATGCGCCTGCTTCCATGATGATTTTGAATCGTTGTTTTGTAGGCTTATAAAAACTTTGCATCAGCAAATGAAGGTTCACCGTAAGTGTGTTCATCGCCGTTACCTCATTATTTTTCGCTCCGATTAATTTCGCCATGGATGGTGAAACATAATCCTGGTAATAGAGCCACGGATTTTCGCCGCCGAAATAGCCGCCAACAGCAAGTTCCCGCCAGCTTTTCAACTCTGTTTCTATTGCTGCCGGCACGGACCGAGGTTGCAGTCCCAATGAGTTGCCACAGAAGTAAATTACATCATTGCCATTGTGTTGGGGAAAAAAGAAAGATTGCTTGAATGCTTTTAAAGAGTCTGCATTATCCATCATGGCTGCAAAGGCAGCAGTCGCCTGGAATTGTTCGGTCGTTTGGTTCACCGGTTTAAATTTTTGTAATGAATTATAGCAATACAAAAATTCAAAGCAGTGTGAACGGCTTATGCTTTTTGCTTGCTCTCATGTTTTAATTAAACCAAATATAAGGTTAAATGCAAAACGCTCAATGCTTAACGCTAAACGCAGATCGCGGAGCTTTGGGCGTTAGGCGTTGAGCGTTAAGTATTCTGCGTTGGGCATAAAAAAGCCGCTCGTTAAAAGAGCGGCTTCTATTTTTACCTTTTGAGTTTTTTACTTTTTACTTACTCAAGTACATGCTTCTGTCTTTGTAAAGCTGTCTGAAGTAAGGATCTTTCAAATCTTTAATAAAACGGATCGCTTCACCGGTGCTCTTCATTTCTGGGCCTAACTCTTTATTTACACCCGGGAATTTATTAAAGCTGAACACTGGTTCTTTAATTGCAAAGCCTTTCAGTTTCTTTTCAAATTTGAAATCTGTCAGCTTGTTAGCACCCAACATTATTTTGGTAGCTACATTTAAATAAGGGATCTGGTATGCTTTTGCAATGAAAGGAGTAGTACGTGATGCACGAGGGTTCGCCTCGATCACAAATACTTTGTTGTCCTTAATGGCAAACTGAATATTGATCAGACCTTTGATGTTAAGCGCCCTTGCAATTTTTTCGGAGTAGTGCTCCATTGTGGTAACGATCATTGGAGAAAGATTGAACGCCGGCAATACCGCGTTACTGTCTCCACTGTGGATACCAGCAGGCTCAATGTGCTCCATCACACCCATTACGTGGAAGTTTTCGCCGTCGAAGATCGCATCTACCTCAGCTTCCTGGCAACGATCAAGGAAGTGGTCAATCAGGATCTTGTTACCCGGAATGTGTTTCAACAAACTGATTACCGCTTTTTCAACTTCTTCATCGTTGATCACGATTCTCATTCTTTGTCCACCTAATACATAGCTCGGACGAACCAATACAGGGTAACCCACTTTATTTGCCACGGCTACCGCTTCGTCAACAGTGTAGGCTGTGCCATATTGAGGATAAGGAATTTCAAGCTCTTTCAGCATATCGCTAAAACGACCGCGGTCCTCTGCGATATCCATGTTGTCGAAAGATGTTCCGATGATCTTGATGCCTTTTTCAGTCAATTTTTCAGAAAGTTTCAAAGCCGTTTGTCCACCCAGCTGAACGATCACGCCTTCGGGTTTTTCATGCTCGATGATTTCCCAAAGGTTCTCCCAATAAACAGGCTCGAAGTATAATTTATCTGCAATGTCAAAATCTGTAGAAACGGTTTCAGGGTTACAGTTTACCATGATGGCTTCGTAACCGCATTCTTTAATTGCGAGCAGACCGTGTACGCAGCAATAGTCAAACTCAATACCCTGGCCAATTCTGTTAGGACCTGAGCCCAGTACAACGATCTTTTTCTTATCGCTTACTTTGCTTTCGGTTGCACCGCCGTTTTCAAATGTAGAGTAGAAGTAAGGAGTTTTAGCTTCAAACTCAGCACTACAAGTGTCTACCATTTTGAACACACGGGTAATGCCGTTTTTCTTTCTTATTTCATATACCTCATCTTCTGTACCGTCGTTCATGATGCGGCAGATCTGCTCATCACTGAAGCCGTTGAATTTTGCTTCGCGCAAAAGTTCGAGTGGAAGTGTAGCCAGTTTATATTTCGCGATCTTTTTCTCGATGATACAGATCTTCTCGATTTCGTAAATGAACCAGCGGTCGATACCATGTGATGCTTTTGAAATGGTGTTTACGCTTACGCCCAGCATCAGCGCGTCTTTGATACGGAAGATGCGGTCCCATTTCGGCGTTTTCAGGTATTCGATCAATTCTTCCGCATGCATTTGGCTCTTGCCGTAATAACCAAGGCCCACTGCATTGTTCTCAAGGCTCTGACAAGCTTTTTGAACCGCTTCGGTAAAGCTTCTGCCGATGGCCATTACCTCACCTACGCTTTTCATTTGGAGGCCAAGTGTATCTTTCGCGCCTTTGAATTTATCGAAGTTCCAGCGGGGGATCTTAACGATAACATAGTCCAAAGCCGGCTCGAAGTATGCGGAAGTAGTTTTTGTGATTTGATTTTCCAGTTCATCCAGAGTGTAGCCGATCGCCAGTTTTGCAGCAATCTTCGCGATAGGATAACCGGTAGCTTTTGAAGCAAGGGCAGAAGAGCGGCTCACACGAGGGTTGATCTCGATGGCGATGATCTCTTCTGTTTCAGGATTCATGGCAAACTGAACGTTACAACCACCTGCGAAGTTACCCAGGTCGCGCATCATCATGATGGCAGTGTTACGCATCAATTGAAAGGCTGTATCGCTAAGTGTCATTGCAGGGGCCACAGTGATGGAGTCTCCTGTGTGAACACCCATTGGATCGAAGTTTTCAACGGTACAAATAATTACTACGTTGTCTTTTGCATCGCGAAGCAGTTCAAGCTCGAATTCTTTCCAGCCCAAAACAGCCTGCTCTACAAGCACTTCATGTATTGGAGAGGCTTGCAAACCGCGGTTAAGCGCTTCGTCAAGGTCATCTTTATCGTGAACGAAACCGCCGCCGGTTCCACCCAAAGTGAAAGAAGGACGGATTACAAGCGGGAAGCCGATCTCCTGCGCAAATTCTTTTCCTTCAAGGAAAGAGTTCGCCGTTTTAGCAGTCGCAACGCTTACGCCCAGTCTGATCATCCACTGGCGGAACAACTCACGGTCCTCAGCTTTATCAATTGCTTTAATGTCTACACCGATCAGGCGCACGTTGAATTTCTCCCACAAACCAAGATCTTCCACCTCTTTACAAAGGTTGAGCGCAGTTTGTCCTCCCATAGTAGGCAACACTGCATCTATCTGGTTCTCCTCGAGAATTTGTTCAATGCTTTCCGCGGTAAGAGGCAACAGGTAAACTTTGTCGGCCATCATCGGGTCCGTCATAATGGTAGCGGGGTTGCTGTTGATCAGGATAACTTTTATCCCTTCTTCCCTCAAACTGCGGGCAGCCTGGGTACCAGAATAATCAAACTCACACGCTTGACCAATAATAATAGGACCTGAACCGATAATAAGTACTGACTTGATAGATGTATCTTTTGGCATGGTAGGAAAAAATAAATTGCGCAAAAGTACGATGACGAAAGTTATAATTGGCGATAAATAAATTTTTTTTTCACCGGAAGCGTCATAAAAGCGTCATTCTCAGAGAGAACGGGACGCAGATTGTCATGATTGTCATGATTTTTGCGATTTACGATTTGATATATGAAATTTTTGTTAGCGAGTTTACCTGTGATACTCTGCCAGTCCATTTCAAATCTTAAAATCAAAAAATCTTCATAAATCATGACAATCATGAAAATCTGCGTTCCATTTCTTAAAACCGCCAGCCCACTTTAAAGGATAGCCTGTTATAATTATATCTATAAGTATCCACAGTGTAGTTCCATGCTTCTCCCCAGTAGCGCTCTTTCTTAAAACTCTTATAGCTGTACCCGGCACTCAAGAGTACCGCCTGTCTTTTATGAAAATAAAAAGCATAGCCTACGCCGCCATCAAAGTAGCCGCCGTTTTTATAATCATAAAATGCGTCCTTGGTATCGTTGTAAATGCTCACACCGCCATCGAGGTATACAAATGGCTTTTGGTTTCTTTGACCAAACTCCTTTCTTACATCAAGAAAAACGGGCACGGTATAGTATTGATGAAAATCCACACCCACGCCGGCGCCTGCGAACCAACCTTTGTAGCAGGCTCCGTTAACTGTTTGAAGTGTAACAGTCGTAGCACTTTGGTTTCCCAAAAAGCCCACCTGGTTTATAGAACTGAACTTGACTTTGTTTTGTGCATTGGCAAATGTTACACAGGCCAATGCACAAAACAAAAGAATGATTGTATGCTTCATTATTTTACGGATATTTTACTGAGCAATTTTAAATTGGAAGGATTGCTGTAGTCGTATTGGTATAGCCCATCTTTCGCAACGACCAGTGCTACTTTATTATTTGCAATAACATCGTAGGTTTCAATGCCGGAAATGGTTTGTAGTGATTCAAGGTTTACACCATCCGCTGTTTTATAAACCCGCAGCCCATCTGTGCCATCGCAAATGAAAAGCAGATCGCCATCTTTTGAAAGGCCATGAGGGTTGGTCATTAAATGGGTTTTCAGTAAAACCGGATTGCTGAGATTTTCAATATTCAATACTTCGAGCTGATTGGTATATCCTGCGCAGCTATTGCCTGAGCGCAATGTTACATAGGCAAACTTGCTATCAGCTATCACCGGGTCGCAGCTGCGCACATGCTCAAACTGGCCTTCCTGAACGGGATTGGAGGCGTTGTCTATATTGTAAACGAACATTCCGCTGGTAGAACCAATGAAGAGTTTGTTCTGGAAAGGGAAAATGGTTTCAACCGCTCTTTGGACGTCGATGGTTTTTTCAAATGAGGGTTCCTTTGGTGAAGAAAGATTAAATGCTTTTAGAGAAGACTGGTGAACGGTATACAAGTGATCTTTTGTTAAAGCAAACCTCGCCGTAGATCCGCCAATGCCTGCAGGGGATGTTGCTGCGCCCTGAGAGGATGAGAAAGAATTGAGCGTGATTCCATTGTAGTACAACATCATGTCTTTATTTTTTCCGCAATCAATATCAACAGTCGTATCCCTTCTTATCCAGTCAACAACAACCGATTTTATGGTCGTTCCGTTGGCCATGTCGTACATGTAGTAATAGCTGTATGCCGGAAATACATTTTCAGTAAAAGTCAGCGCTTTTGCGTCCAACGGGTTGGTTATATCCATAGTAACGAGGTCCGAGTAGGAATCTGCATAGAGAATATTTCCTTTAACAGCCATGTCTACATTCCCCGGAATGTCTATGAATGCTACGTTCTGTGGGGATGATGGATTGGAGTTGTCGTAAATGTGAATGCCTTTGTTTAAATCATTTAGGAAAATGTACTTGCCATACATATAGATCTTGCCGGGCAGTTCTACCGTTTTGGCAGGATTACTTTTCATTTCAGCCCTTACCTCTGCAGAGGTTTTATAAACAGGTATGAAATAAGTGTAGTTTTTCGAACAGTTGTCTTTGAAGCACCCGGGTAAAATAAAGGACAGTAGGGTTCCGATGCCTAAAATGCAGGCACCTACAAGCAGCGTTTTCTTTTTCATTTTAGAGGGTTTTCATGCTCTGACACATAAAAAACTACCAGCGTTGCTTTCTTTTAACATTATTTAAATAAAAAGCCCCCCGAATATATCGGAGGGCACTAGGAAACGATCAATGTACTAAACTATTTATGAGACTGAATTCTACTATGCTTTGTGGAACGCAGCCATTTCAATATCGTCCAGCAGCAACTTGCCTGCACGTTTCTCTTTCTTCAATTCTGACAAATGTTGTTTTTCGTCAGCGTCACTGACCCACTTAAAGATGAATTTCTGTTTCGCTTCATGTCCTTTAAATACACCAATTACTGATCCGAGCACTATTGCCACGAGGATTACCAGGTTTTGTTTCATACTTTTCATAACTCATCTTTTTAAATAGTTCAACAATATATATTAGACAACTTTTACGTTGAAAACGCTGTATCCGAATTATACAAAATGCGTACCCGAAATAGGGTATTTTTGAAAAAACAGGAGCTATTAATCAGAGTGAACTTATTCTTTAACCTTTTTAAAACATTTTTAGTGACCAGGTGGAAAATCACTTAAACATTAATACGACACTAAGCAAAATGTCACCCTTATTTTTATCACAAATTTTTTACTTTTTTAAAATTTGTCTTGGTCAGCGGGCTCAGTGTTCACGGTACTTCCAGGGCAATTAACAGGGGGAATGATTATAGGTGCGAAGTTTTAATTTATTTTTACGGATTATCATTTTAATAACAATGAATTACAGCAAAAAGTTTTTACTCACCACTATATTTTTTGGCATCGCAGGGCAGGCATTAGTCGCGCAAATTTTTACAACGAAAACATACCCGAAGGATTTTTTTAACAACCCGTTAAATATACCCATTAACCTTGCCGGCAATCTGGGGGAGCTTCGGCCAAACCATTACCACATGGGGCTTGACATTAAAACACAGCAACGTGAAAATCTCCCCGTACATGCCGCCGCAGACGGTTATGTATCGCGCATCAAGATAGAACCGGCGGGTTTTGGAAGAGCCATTTATATTAATCATCCCAATGGATATACAACAGTGTATTGCCACCTGAATGATTTCAATCCGCAAATTGAAGCATGGGTAAAGCAACAACAATACAATCTCGAATCGTGGAAAGTTTTCCTCGATGTGCCTGCAAATCTGTTTGTTGTAAAAAAAGGAGATTTCATTGCATACAGTGGCAGCACGGGCGGATCGCAAGCGCCGCACGTACATTTTGAAATTCGCAGAACAGCGGATGATGTGAATGTAAACCCAATGCTGTTTGGGTTTCCCATTGCTGACAACACTTCGCCAGTGATTACAAGGCTGGCTGTTTACAACAGGCTAGCGAGTGTTTATGAGCAATCGCCCCGCATGCTTCCCATTAAAAAAATTGCTGGGGGGTATGAGACAATTCAGGATATTATTACTGTAAGCAATGCAAAAGTCAGTTTTGCGGTAGGTACGTACGACACACAATCCGGCTCCAGTAATCAAAACGGCGTTTTCCAGGGAGAGCTTTATGATAATGACAAAGCCGTTATAGGTTTTGAAATGGACAATATAAGTTATGATGACACGCGGTACATCAATGCCCACGTGGATTACAAGATGAAGGCAAACGGTGGCCCATACGTAGAGCATCTTAGCGAACTGCCCGGCTACATTCACTCTATATATAAAAAGGTAAGTGGTGATGGTGTAATTGACCTGGGCGATAAAGCGGTTCACAATATTAAGATCATTATTAAAGATGCCTATGGCAACTCCTCTTTTGTGCAAACCAAAGTACAGTGGAATGGGAGCGCTACGCCTGCTTCTACTGCCACTGGCAAAATGTTTTACCCGATGATGCTTGATGTTGCTGAAAATCCTGAGTGCGAGTTTTATATGGGTGAAAGGTGCCTGTATGATTCTGTGCACATTGCTTACAAAACAAGCCCGGCTACCGCTCCGGCTGCGGTTTCTGCTATTCATACAATTGGCGCTCCCTATATTCCTTTACAGGATGCAATGGTGGTGCGCATTAAGCCAAACAAAACATTGTCGCCCGATGAACAGAGCAAGGTAGTAATGCAACGATTCGCAGGAACTAAGAAAGAAGTGATGGCGGTAGAATGGAACAATGGCTGGGCCGCTGCAAAATTTAAAGATTTTGGTAGCTATCAATTGTTAGTAGACAATGAAGCACCAGAAATTACTCCGGTTGGTTTTGCAAATGGAAGTAATGTCAGTCATTTGTCAAGACTGGTGATCAGTGTGAAGGACAATTTTGGAAAATATAAAAACTTCCGCGCCGAGCTCGATGGCAAATGGCTGCGATTCACGAATGACAAGGGCCTGAGCTTTATTTACAAAATAGACGAAAAGTTTTTACCCGGCACACACACGTTGAAGATATCAGTGGAAGATGAGGCGGGGAATAAGAGTGTGAAGGAGTTTAGCTTGACAAGATAATTTGTGAACGCTTAATGCCTAATGCCTAACGCCGGGGAGCAGCACTCAAACTGCGTTCAGCCTTAGGCATTGAGCGTTCAGCTTCAATCAGGAAGCACTTCTGCATTATAACCGAACTCCTGCAGCAAGCTTATCAGCGAGGCATGCTGTACTTCATCCTCGTTGCTTTTTACACGCAAGATCCTATCGCAGTCATCCAGGTCAAAATTGGCTCTGTAATGACGGAAGATCGCATGTATGCGCTCGATCAGCATATTGGCGATATGCAGCTCAGTTACATCGGTTTTGAATACTTCTATCATTTTGAAATGTTTTTACGAAGCTCAATGCCAAATGCCTAACGCAGAACGCAGCTTGAGTGCTGCACCCTGCGTTTGGCATTAGGCGTTAAGCGTTAGGCTCTAGTCAGAAAGCTCGAAGTGATACAAACCACCTCGAAGTGATACAAACCACTAAGCCAATGCCGTATTTCCAGAATAGCTTGTTCCATTTGACGCTGCATTTAGTTTTCTCAACTTGTGATAATAGATATAGGATCCTGCAATGATGCCGAGGAAAACAAAGAGTATGAGTATTCCTGGTGTAAAGCCCCCCAGGGAAATTGATGAGTAAATGGCTCCTATCATGTCGAATGCAAGTCCTGCATATGCCCATTCTTTTATTCTTGGATAACCCGGAATAACCAATGCAATACATCCCAATAATTTTGCCACACCCGTAAACGGAACAAAATATTCGGGATAGCCGAGTTGTTCATGTATCAGTTGAACAGAGCTTGCGCTTTTAATAATACTTGGAAATGCGCCGACGCCCATAATAAGTAGCACCAGCACAGTGAATATCCAGTAGATGATTTTTGTCTTTTTCATATCAGTAACTTTTAGTGATGTTGAGGCGGATGGGAAAAGGGAAAAGTAAAAATTCAAAAGTAAAAACGTTGAACTTCCAGGCAGGTACGTTGTGCTGCAACCTTTTCGACTTTTTAATTTTTCCTTTTGACTTAATATTATCGATTGTTGGGCGGCACGTTTTGGGTGTCGTAGCTAACCATCCATTGAATGCCGAATTTGTCTGTAAACATGCCGTAGTAAGCGCCCCAGAAAGTGTCGCCCATGGGCATTGCTACCTGGCCGCCGTTTGAAAGGCCGTTGAAAAGCCTGTCCGCTTCTTCCTTGCTATCTGCACCTATGGCGATAGAGAAGTTATTACCGCTTACTTTTTGCTGGCCCATCGATTCAACAATGTCTGTGCCCATGAGCACGTCGCTTTTGCCGATTGGCAAAGAAATGTGCATGATCTTGTTCTTGTCAGCATCAGAAAGTTTGTCAAATCCGGGCACATTGTTTACTTCGCCCATACGCATTACCAGGAAGAAATCGCCGCCAAAAACGGATTTGTAAAAATTGAAGGCCTCTTCGGTATTACCGTTGAAATTCAAATAAGGATTGAGAACTGCCATGATTTTAAGTTTTTATGGTGTTGTTTAAAAATGTCGTCAATGGTGAATGGTCAATCGTGAGTCGTTCGAAATTCAAACTCTCCGACTTACGATCTCTGCACTCAATAGGTACGGCTGTTTGTCATCCCGAGAGACCAGGGATCTGAGTCTTGTTCAATCATGTTGCTAGTTTGAAGCCCAGATCCCTCGTTCCTCGGGATGACAAGCAACACTGTTTTGGTTTTTCAAACACTTTGGCTTAGAAGCATTAACAAAGCTTCATGCTTTCGATCTCCTTCTCCAGCCTGTCAAAATTCTCTTCATTCTTTTCGGGCGCAAATGATCTTATCTTGTCGCATTCTTCTTTGGTATCGAACAGCATTTTGGATCTGCCCATGCTTCGTAAGCAATGGCATTGCTCGCATTAATGACTCTGATCCTAACGATTTCAGTATCTGCGTTTGTCTTTACCAAATCTTTTACTGCTGTCATTAAATTTTGCTTTAAGAATACTTTTAAAAAATCAGTGTAAATCAGTCAAATCCGTGTCATCTGCGTGCTCCCTTGCCTTTCGTTGGTTTTGCATCTTTTTTGGATTGCGCTTCTTTCAAATAAATGTCCAGAGAATCGAGGCGTGCCTTCCAGAACTGCCGGTATTGTTCTACCCAGTCAGACACTTCGTTCAGCTTTTGCAGTTTTGCTTCGCAAAAGCGTTCGCGGCCCTGTTGCTTAATCTCTATCAAACCGCATTCTGTAAGGATTTTAATGTGCTTATAAACTGCTGTACGGCTCACATCAAAATTTTCCGTTACGGTGTTTACGTTCAGCGGCTGATGCGCAATCATGTTGATGATTGCTCGCCTGGTGGGGTCGGCTATTGCCTGGAAAACATCTCTTCTCATAAAATATGCAACCTTTTGGTTACAAAATTATATGCAACCTTTCGGTTTCACAAGTGTTTTTGAAAAAATATTTTTGAACATTAGCAATGCCATTGATTTTCAAAGAACACGAGAGGAAAGATTATTTATAAGGCGCATACACCAGCAGTATCACGCCGTTGCTGAACATTTTTGACCACAACAGCTTAAGGTTCAGCTTATGATCCACCGTGAAAAGCGGAATGCCATTTCCAATAGCAATGGGAGCCACCCAAATCCTGTATTCATCTATCAGACCATGTTCAATGAATGACTGCGCCATGCCAATACCACCCATGAGTATCATATCTTTTCCCCGATGTTTTTTAAGTGCAGCCACTTCTTCCGCATCGCTTTTGCTGGCCAGTCGTGAATTGCACCAATTCAGCGAAGTCAACGTTTTCGAGAAAACAATTTTTGGCAGATCATTCATTCGTTTTGCGAACTCCACGTCCCGCTTTCTGATGATTGGGTTGACCGCTGCTTCTGGCCAGAAAGTGGACATGCCTTCATAGGTTCCTCTTCCCACTAGAATGGTATCAACATTGTTTAGCTGCTGCCATGCATACTCTGCCATCTCTTCGTTCCAGTTATCAAAGTGCCAGTCCAACTCTTTATTTGGGCCGGCCATAAAGCCATCCAACGTAACATTTGTTGATAGGATTAATTTTTTCATTTTAGATCTACTCTTCAGATAGTGCCTTTATTTTTTGCAGTGCCTTTTCCCACATCGGTATAAACATGTTTATATACTTTGCCGGTCCTTCGAAGTCTACATTCATTGTAGTACTGTCGTCGGCTCCGGACAATGAATAGATTTCTGAACTTCCGATCCAGTCTTTTGCATCTTCGCTGGTGGTTGTTTCTTGTCCATTCTCTACAGCTCCTTCGTACAGCACCGAAATTTTTTCATTGGGTTTCAGTTCAACAATTTTTCCGAATACGCCATTATTGTCGCCATCAAGAAAAGTTACCTTGCTGCCCTGCTTCCAATCTGTAATGGCATGGGTTCCTTCCATGAAGGTTGCGTACCAGATGCGTGTATACTCATCTTGTGTGAGTACGTTCCAGACTTTTGCTGCAGGAGCATTTATGTCCACTGTTTTTTTGATTGTTCCTCTTTCCATGATAAAGCATTTTTTAATTAGTAAATAGCGAGTTAATTAATTAGCTCTCACAGGTTCGTAACAGAGTAACACGTTACCTGAATTGAAAACTTTGGAATTTATCAGCTTAAGTTTTTGCTTGCTTTGCAAACCATTTAAAAAGCTGTGTCCGGTGCCCAGTACGACAGGGTTTATAAGGAAATGAAACTCATCGATTAGGCCGTGTTCAACGAATGTTTTGGCGAGGTTGGAACTGGCAAACAATGAGATGTCCCGGCCCGGCTGCTCCTTTAATTTTTGTACTTCCTCCGTAATGTTTGCATTCACCACTTTGGTATTGTTCCACGTAGCAGTTTTTAACTTTTTAGAAAAAACGACTTTAGGTAATTCATTCATATACCTTGCCACAAAGGGATCCGATTTTATCGCTTGTTCTGTTGGCCAGAAACTTTCCATGAGTTCATAAGTCACCCTTCCAAAAAGCAGCGTGCCCAGGCCGCCGAGCATTTCAATGGTATAATTATCAAACTCCTGGTCCACATTGTGCCAGCTAAGGCCCCTGTTGTTATCCTCAAAATAGCCGTCAAGGCTAATGAGCGTTTGAGCAATAAGTTTTCGCATAGTGGAGCATTTATTAATTACAATACAAACTTACCATGCCCGCAAAAAGGTAGTGAGGTGCAAATGCAACATTCTAAGGGGTTGATTACGACAATAAGATTTTCTACTTTTATTGCATGAAACACATATCCATATTAGTACCTCGTGGCCACACAAGCGTAACGAATATTGAAGGTAGTCACCAGGTGTTCTGTGAAGTAAACGGTATACTTGCGAGCATGGGAAGAGATCCTCTGTTTAAAGTGGAACTTGTAGGGCTTGCGCATGACGTTAGCCAACGCAATGGACTTTTCACTATTGATCCTCACAAGGTGATCAGTGATGTGAAGAAGACAGATCTCATTGTTATCCCAGCCATGCTGGGAAACGACATTGCCGCATCTATTGAAATGAATAAAGAGTTTATTCCGTGGATAATGGACCAACGTGCAAACGGCGCTGAACTGGCGAGCTTTTGTGTCGGCAGTTTCTTCCTTGCCTCCACAGGTTTGCTAAAAGGAAAACAATGCGCCACACACTGGAGATTTAGCAATGAGTTTCGCGAAATGTTTCCCGACGTGAACCTTGTAGATGATAAAATAATAACAGAAGCTGACGGTATCTACACGAGTGGCGGTGCTTACTCTTACGTAAATCTTCTTGCTTATCTCGTAGAAAGATATGCAGGGCGCGAGATAGCGATAGTGGTTGCAAAGGCGTTTATGATTGACATTGATCGCGATAGCCAGTCTCCGTTCATCATGTTTAAGGGACAAAAAAATCATGAAGATGAGCCGGTGAAAAAAGCGCAGGAGTTTATTGAAAATAATTTCCAGGAACGCATCACTGTTGATCAACTGGCTTCCAACCTTGCACTGGGCCGCAGAAGCCTTGAACGCAGATTTAAAAAAGCTACCTGCAATACCGTTACCGAATACATACAACGTGTAAAAGTAGAAGCCGCAAAAAAAAGCTTTGAAACAAGCAGAAAAAATATCCAGGAAGTTATGTACGACGTTGGCTACTCCGACATTAAAGCCTTCCGCACTGTGTTTAAAAAAACAACAGGATTGTCGCCGCTGGAGTATAGAAATAAGTATAATAAGCAAGCTGTAGCTTAGGGCGAATTAGGAATTAGGAATTAGGAATTAAGAATTGAAGATGCACTCTGTTATTGATAGTATTGAATCATTAACAGAGTGCATCTTCTTTGTAAACACTAGCCGAAGCAAAGAATTCTTAATTCCTAATTCTTAATTGAGTTGCACAATCTGCCTCCAATTTGTCGCAACTCCCCATCACTCCGAAGATTCAACCTCCTTATGTTTGTGTTAGAATAACAACAACAAAAAGTAAACATTAAAACTTGTCAATTATGCAAAAAATAACGCCATTCCTGTGGTATGATAATAATGCAGAAGAGGCCATGAATCTCTACACCAGCATTTTTAAAAACACCAGCATCAGAAATAAACGCTATTATGGAAAAGGCGGGCCGGGTCCGGAGGGACAATTGATGACGGCTATTTTTTCCATCGACGGCCAGGACTTTATGGTTTTGAATGGTGGTCCTATGTTCAAATTCACCGAAGCATTTTCTCTGTTTGTACTTTGCGACACACAAGAAGAAATTGATGAAAAGTGGGACAAGCTGATCGCAAATGGCGGCGAACCTTCACGCTGCGGCTGGCTGAAAGATAAATTTGGTTTATCGTGGCAGATCATACCAAGAGTGTTGAATGAAATACTCGGCGACCCCGATCCCGCTAAAGCAAGAAGAGGCATGGAAGCAATGATGAAAATGGCTAAACTGAATATCAAAGAACTTGAGGATGCGAGAGATGGGGAAGGCAATTAATTCAACGTTGTTTAATTAGCCAACTTTTTCCAAATGGAATGGAGGTTGGGATTCGTAAGGAAAGACTGCTTGTCACCCCGACGAAGGAGGGATCTGGGTCTAACACAACTGACACGTTGCATAAACAGTCACCCAGATCCCTCCTTCGTCGGGATGACAAGCGAGATGCTTTTAATTTTTCAAACAGCTTAGGTAAACAACATTTAATTATTAATTCTCTCCTCGCACACACGCACAAACAACCAACAGCAACACTACAATTGAAGCGACGGTGCGAATGCTGTGCAAACTATTCCACGGCGCTTCGAATTTTGCGCGCACACTATTGATTGCTTCGTTTGAAGCAGAAGGCAGATCGAATGACGACAGCATATTGTTCAACGGAACATTTCCAAAGGCAGTTACGCCAAACACCCCCACAACATAAAGAACGGTCGCGCCAAGCAACAACCAAAATCGCGCAGATAACGGCTGGTGAAAATGCGCAAATGTTGCAACGGGCAACATGATCAACGTTCCCATAAAACTTAAGAAGAACACGGGGTTCAGGATTGCTTTGTTAAATGACTGCATGGCCGATACATAAGTTCTCCCATCCAGCTTTGCAAGTCCGGGAATAATGGAACACGACCACGCATAGAACAGTCCGGCAATTAACGCAGATAAAACTGCAGCGGCGATCAACAAAATATTTAACAGCGAAAACATAGATCTTTTCATTTTGATTATTGATTTGAAAACAAATAATGATGTTGAAGGGTTTTAGTTTTGGCGCAAGGTTTTTACGAACTGCATAATTTGCTGCATTTCGTCGGCGGTTAATCTTTTCCGAAACGAAGGCATTATCTTCCTGCCGTTTTGCATTTGCAGGATGATAGCGGAATCCGGCAGAATACTTTTCGTTAGGTCTTTGGCGCCAAACCGGCCCCTGTCGCCTGTTTCGCCGTGACATGTGGCGCAATTGTGCAAGTACAATTCTTTACCTGTAACATTTGATGTAAAACCAGTGATGATCGTAAATAAAAGAAAGATGATGGCGAATGATGCTGTGAGCTGTCTCATTTTGTTTCTTTTCCACAAAACAAGAAAGAATGGAATTCTTAAAATAGAACAAAACCGACAGGGGGTGCTCTTCAAGGCTTGTAGCCTTGAAGTTTTATTTTGTCGCTTCCAGCGATTGCCATAGGCAATAGAAAAGGCTTCAAGGCTACAAGCCTTGTTACTATTAATCAGGCAGCTTGAAAAACCTGTCAGGTCTAGCTACCAACAACCAAAGGAAAATTCTCTACAATTTCATTCGTTTGCTTTTGAAACTGTTGCGGTGTGCAGCCTGCAAATTCTTTAAAGGCGCGGATAAAGTGCGATTGATCTGCGTATTCGTTTTCGTAGGCAATGTCAGAAAGCTTTTGGAAATTATTGTTTCGCAATTGCGTCAGTGAAGTTTGGAAGCGGCAAATGCGTGAAAATAATTTTGCAGAAATACCAATATGCTGCTTGAATTTTCTTTCAAAACTTCTTTCCGAAAGGCGTGTATCTGCATGCAGATCCTTCAGCGAAACATTGCCTTTGCTTTTAGAAATTGCCGAGAAAATATATTGCGCTTCTGCATTGTAATGGTGGCTATTCTTTTGAATTAATTCGAAAAGATAGGCAGCAATAATATTGATCTTTTCTTCGACCGAAGCGGTGTTCAGCAATTGATCATTTATGGAAATGTATTTTTTTGGGGAAACGTCAACAACGTTCATGCAGGTGTTGGTAAGGGTTTCCGCATGTAAGCCAAACACAGATCGCAACGCATCGGGATAAAAGTACACGCCAATGGTGTCTACCTTTTCGTTTAATACAATTTCGTTTTGCTGCGTAGTTTGTCCGTATAAAAAGAAGTCGGGCAATGTATAATCCTGCTGCGCAAAACCCGGTTGAAAGATCAGGCCGGGGCAACCATCCGGCAGCGGACGGAAAACATCCGTGGTATGGTGCACATCATTATTCCGCAACGTCCAGAAATAGCGAACGTGCTTCGCAAGATAAGGTGGTGGTGGTATTTGACGATAATGCACGAGAGGCAGTAATTAATAATTAATAATTAATAGGCGCGGCAGGTTTTAGATAGCAACGCATTGTTTATTGTTTAACGGGCTTCGACAAGCTCAGCCTGACAGCACAAACAGAGTGTCAGGCTGAGCTTGTCGAAGCCTTATTGCTAACTAAACGTACCGAATCATTAACTCTTGGTCCTTCGTGTAAATTTAACTAATATTTCCCGCAACTCACCCCAACAACACCATCTGCCCTACATGATAAGATTGATGGTTTGTTCTGTTGATCACAATGTTGAGTTTATTTCGTTGTGGATTGGCTTCATAATCAGCTTGTGAAACGGCTGTGTGTTTTGCAAACCAATCTTCTACTGACAGCGAACTGAAATGTTTGGCCAGTGTTTCATTCACTTTGTTCCAGGCAGTTTTTAATTCATCCAGTGAAGGAAATGTTAGGCCCGATTTATCAGGATTTTTCACAAACATGTCGTCGTAGTGTGCATATGTTCTTTCAAAACCAAGAAAGGTAGTTATGTTGTCATTCACAGCGATCAAATGTCCCAGCAGGTAAGTGCCGGTATTTTTTCCGGGAGCGATTTCACTATTGAATTGTTCAGCGGAAAATTTCGCCAGCATATCATCCACTCTTTTGTTTTGCTTTTGCCATTCTGCAATAACCTGTTCAATGGCGAGTTTCGCGTGGTTTGTAGAAGCACTCATGGTAAGTTTTTTTTGAAATGAAAATTTAAACTTGATTAATCAACATGTTTAAAGAAACAGAGCGACGTCGCTTGTCATCCCGACGAATGAGGGATCTGGGAGCTACTCAAACAGTCTGTTAATGTAAAACTCAGATCCCTCCTTCGTCGGGATGACAAGCAATCTTTGCTTAGTAATTATCGACACCAAAACATATTGGAATGAAAATTTACGAATAAGTTGGCGGAACTTTTACAAAGTGATTGTTATGTTGGTTTTATGTTTTGAATTATTGTGGCTGGAATACCCATAACAAAAAGCTAAGTCCGAGAACGATCAAAGCTGTTTTTTGCTTTGTAGATTTTGAAATTGAAAACAGATTAGCCACTTCTTCTTTCCAAAGAATTACCACATAAGCAAGACTAATAGCTACAGCAATAGCAGGTGAGAGCAGGGACATATAATTATCAACATAATCATATGCTATCGCGGTCGCTTTTCGTGCGATAACTACAAGTGCTGAAAGTAAGTTTGGTACAAAGAAAATGAACCAAGCGAGTTTATAGCGTTTAAAAATCAACAGGAATAACGTGGGAAGTATAACATACGTTATTAACGAATTATAATTAAGTAAGAACGATAAGGGGATCGAATGCTTATAAAAATAATATAAATTATCGCCTGCTCTGTAAAAAAACTGAAGGGCGATTATGCCTAATAAAATATTGATCCATTTGTTAGGGAATATGCCCTGTTGGGGCTCTTTAATGTGAGGAACCAGCAAATCCTCCTGTCTGTCTTCGTTTGTACCGATAGTGTAATTGTTCTCCGAAATTTCTTTCACGCCCAAAATTTCATTTTGACTTACTTCTCGTTCGTTTAGATGCTGATAAGCGGCCGCAACTGCTTCTGGTTGGTAGGCATTTGTTTGCCTTACAATGGTAATGAGTTCTTCGTTAGAATGATTTTGAAATTCTTCGTAGAAATTAAAGGTCATATGGTAGGGTTAAAAGGGTTTTATAACAAGACTCTTATTTGAGCCAATATTTGTCTATCTCAAATGGCAAAAAAATTGATTTGACGAAAATAGGGTTGTTTTTTATTTAGCAATTTGACTTTATTATTTCAGCTTATAAAACACAGTAATAAAATCGCTACAATATACATAGGGAATCATCGTATTACTTTACTTTTTTCGAATTTTTCATTTACTCTCCTATAGGTAATTGTCTCGAAAAAAACCGTTTCCGACCTTTGCAAATTCATTTTACCGGGAAAGCGAAAATCTTATAACATGAATAAAAAAAACACCCTATCCGACATCAATTTGCAAATCTCTTTGGAGGATCTTTTCGATACGTGTGGCCTCGAAGAAATCCAATCCTTGCTACACAATGCCATGGAAATATGCCTCACTTCTGATAATCATTTGTTCGAAGAATCAAAAAAGAGATTAGACTTCTTTTTTTGTTATAAACAGTTAGTAAAGTTTTTTGAAGCCGCGGGCAAATATGTAACCGACAGTAAGGAAAGCACATAGACATATTTAAATTTGCTATATTGCCTCCCCTTTGACCAAACACTTACTTATGACAACGGAACATTCACTACCTCGTATCGCTATTTCAAGCATTGGCGGCGGCGCTTTGTTAATGGCACTCTTTACTACCATGTGGGCATTGATAGCAAACCACGGCTACCAGGGCCGGGACCATCATTTAATAGCTGTTGTGTTCATTGCTCTTGCTGTTTTGTTTGTTGTATATGCGTTTAATATTTTCAAAACGGCAAAACAATTTCCCGAGGCCACTTCCGATGCAGACATGGCCGAGAAAAAACGTACCGGTAAATGGTTCGGGATCATTTTCGGATTGGAAGGAATTTTTATTCCTATTGCCGTAAACATTGTGATAAATCTACACCATCCGGAGCTTGTCATTCCCGCCATTGCGCTGGTTGTGGGTTTGCACTTCTATCCGCTGGCACGTGTGTTCAAAAGAAATGTTGATTACTATCTTGCTACGTGGACAACCATCGTTGCCATCACTGCAATGTTGTTGCTTTTAAGAAAATCTATTACAGAGTTGGATGGTTTTGCATTTGTGGGAACGGGCGTCGCTATTGCTACTTCGTGCTATGGGCTGTACATGATTTCTTCCTATAGAAAATTGCTTTTGCAGAGGCATAATTCAATACCCTAACGGACGCTTCCAAAGAAACTTTCTCGTTCCGTCGTCGAAATACTGAATGTAATAATTGCCGGAAAATTCTTTTATAAGAAAAGGCTTAAAGTTTGCAGGCATTTTGCCTTGGTTATAATTGAGGTACAATGTATCTGCGGCTGTTTTCAAAGTTCCGCAGTAGATGCGTGTTACGCTGTCTATTGTGTAATTGTAAATGCGGTATTCAAATGTATTTTTGATTTCATCACAATAAAGTAAAAACCCACGGGCGGAATCTTTATAGCTCGCTTGTCTTCCGCGGATATAATTTATTTCACAGTCGCGTTGTGCAACGCAAATATTGTGTGCAAATAGAAAGGTGAAAATTATGACGGGATATTTGAACATATAAGTTTAACTGTAGGAAATGTTGCACCAGACCTGACAGGTTTTAAGAACCTGTCAGGTCTTCGCTGCGAATAGTATAGCACCTCCTTGAAAATAGATGTTTCATTTGCATTTAAGAAACCCGCATGTTAATATTGAACTCTTTTTAAACAATATTAACAACCCATGAGAAATAGTTTGCTTTTTCTATTGATAGCATTATGCACAAACTACAATACGTATAGCCAAAGCGAAAGGAACGTTACAAATATTCACGTACTTACTTCTGATAGTGTTTCTCTCTTTGTAAATAAGGCTGGCAAAGGAACGCCTTGCATATTCGTGCACGGCGGCCCCGGCGCGTGGAGCAAATCATTTGAAGATTTGGGTGGCAGTGTGCTGGAACAAAAACTCACCATGTATTATTTCGATCAGCGTGGTTGTGGTCGTTCCACATCTCCTGCAAAGAACGATTACAGTCCCGAAAGAATGGTAGAAGATATTGAAACGATCAGAAAGCAAACCGGCGAAAATAAAGTCTATTTGATCGCACATTCATTCGGCGGCATACTTGCCCTGAAGTATGCAGAAAAATATCCTGAGCATGTGAAGGGTTTGATCATGCTGAATACGACGCTTTACGTTGACAATTCTTTGCTTAATCAAATCGCATTTATCAATCAAACACTCGGCACCCACATCGTTGCTCCAAAAGATTCGGTGCTGCAGGCATTTATTGCAGCAAAAACGCAGTTGCGTAAGGCAGACGTTGAGTATAAAATACTATCGAACAACAAAGCAGCTGTTGATAAACTGGATAGCGTAGACAACAGTGAAGAGCGCAACAATTCATTTGCCCGGCATGTATTTGCGATGCCTTTATATTGGGGAGATTTTACGAAAGAAACTGGAAATGTGAAAGTGCCTGTGCTTGTAATAACTGGAACGAAAGACAACAACATTGGCCCGGAACATTACAAGCTATTCAAATTTCCTAATCAGCAAGTGAAAGTTATTGAGGGTGGGCATATTCTTTACTTTGAGAATAACAAAGAGTTTGCGGAGGTCGTGTTTCAGTTCGTACAGTAAGATTTACCACTAAGTCACTAAGTGCACGAAGCTTCACTAAGAGAATCTGCTCTATCGGAAACCCTTAGCGGAACTCAGTGTCCTTAGTGTCTTAGTGGTGAAAAAAACGCTTGCCTACTTCTTCTGCATCCAAAGCGGTTTGGTCTTTTGAATTTTCTTGAGTATCACACAACCGTCAGCATGAGCTCCCGGCAAATAACCAATGCTCTGTAAAAACTCATTCACAATTTCCCCGCCGGTAAAACGAAAGGTTTTTTTAAAAAGCTTCACCCATTCTTCCTTTGTTTTTGGGTGATGGCTCTCCAGCCATTTTTCAAATGAACCAAATTCTTTTTGTAATGCCACAATCGTTTTGGCATTTTCTATCGCAGCATTTACTTTTAGCCGGTTGCGAATAATGCCCGCGTCATTCAGCAAACGTTCCCTGTCTTTTTCGGTATAAGCCGCTACTTTTTTAATATTGAAATTGTGGTATGCTTTTCTGAAAGCCTCTTCTTTTTTCAGGATGGTTTCCCAGCTAAGCCCTGCCTGGTTTATCTCCATGATCAATCTGCCGAAAAGTTCATTATCATCATGAATAGGAAAGCCGTAGTGATTATCATGATAAGCTTTGTGCAAAGCCTTTCTATCGCCGGTCATTGTTTCAATTGCGCTGCAGTAAGACATGGTGGAGGTATTTGAAAGTGAAAATAGAAATTATTTGTAAGCCAGATAAGACCTGACAGGTTTGCAAGTTGCAAGACTATTGGTAGCAAGTCGCAAAATCTGTCAGGTCTTGCGTTGCCCAATTCGCAATTCGCGAATTGCGAATCCAGGTTCTTTATGTGCAACATATTAGGTACTCTGGCTGCCAATAAAATTTCGATGTAAATGAAGCAGCATGGTGGTACAAGACCTGACAGGTTTTAAAAACCTGTCAGGTCTTTTTGCTGCATCCGTGTATAAAAAAGATCCTATTTCTTCCCGTTCACTACATCACTCGCGATCACCGTCCAATCATTATTGCCGAATCCTTTTTCGATCCATTTGTCCATTTCGGCAGCAACAGAAGGGATCACGTTTAATGGTGTGCCCGCCTGCGATGCTTTCTTCATCATTAAGCCTGCATCTTTCCTTGCCATATTTAATTCCCATGAAGGATTGGTGTAATCACCGCTGGTGATGCGTTGCAACCTTGCCTGCACCATTGCTCCCGGGTTCCAGTTATCAAACAATCCTTTCACATCGTCGAAAGAAACATCATGCGCCTTAGCCAAAGAGAGCATGTCGGTAAGGCCGCCCGTCAATGATATAAGAAAAAGATTGCCGATCAGTTTCATCCCTGCAGCTTTGCCTTCCTGCGGGCCCAGGTTGATGAATTTGCCCGTCATTTTTGCTAAAGCAGGTTCTACTTTTGAAATAACATTTTGGTCGCCCGATGCAAGCATCACGCCTGTGCTTTCCAGTGCATTTTGCGGTCCCATGAACACTGGCGCATGCAGGTAAGTAAAACCTTTTGCTTTCCATGCTTTCGTTCTTTCCACTGCGCCTTCAGCAGAAGTGGTGGTGTGGTCTATGATAGTTGCGCCAGGCTTCATCCCTGGCTCAGCAGCCGTCAATACTTCATTTACAGCAGCGTCATCTTTTACTACAATATGAATTACATCTACATCTTTCACAGCATCTGTAATGTTGTCAAATGCTTTGGCACCAACTGACTCCAATGCTTTTGCCCTTGATGCCGTTCTGTTCCATACCTGAACTTTTTCTCCCTTTTTGATCAGTGCCTTTGTGAAGTTTGAACCTAAAAGGCCCATTCCTAAAAATGCAATCATGGTGTTTTATTTTAGATTAAAGGTAGGAAGTTCTCAACTGCGGCATGATAGATTTTAGGGTTACATTCCCGACTTTAATGGTGGTCATCAAACGCAATGCAGATACCCAATTATATTCTTTTTGTTTCCAGCCTGCTGCTATTTTTCGTCTATCGCTAAAGCTACTTCAACTTTTAGATGCGATAAATCAGTAAAGATTGTAACCCCTTATTTCTTCACTTATCATAAATCGATTATGGCAAAAAAAACCTCTAAAAAAATGGCCACCGACGCTGCACCACGTCCTTTGCTTGTTAAAGAATGGGCCGCTTCTATCGGTATCAAAAAAGCAGCAAGGTCAACCAAGGCCTTTGAAATGCAAGTCGGCAATATTATTCTTCCCAAAGAGTACCGCGGAAAAGCAAAAGTCAGCACCGATAAAAAAACCGGATCGATACAAATAATTGTAAAAAGCTCTCAACCCGGAATACATGTTTTTCCGCCTGATATCAAATCGGTAAAACTTTCGAGGTCGACGTTAAAGGGCGCCGAGGCAGCATATCAGACGGAGGGTATTCTTCCAAAACATCTTGGGCTCTCGCAGTTTCCCAAAACGCTCGACAAGAAGTTGGTCGTGAAGCAAATGTTTGGGTTGGACGAAAAAAAGTTACTTCGTTTAAAAAGGGATGTTCCTACAACAATTTTTCCGCCGGATAGCAGGTATATATTTTCTGACACTTCCTTTCCCTGGTGCACCTGCGGAAAAGTGGAAACAGCAGGGGGATCAGGATCGGGCGTAATGATTGGTCCGCGCCACATGATGACGGCAAGCCACGTTATTAATTGGGGTCCGAACAATACAGCAGGATGGGTGAAATTCACACCGCTAAAGTTTGATACCAGCGAGCCCTTTGGCAATGCATTTGCCACGTTGATTTACTCGTGGAACAAAGCAGATGGCAGTGACGGACTTGATACAAACGAAGAAGCGTTTGACTATGTTGTTTGCGTTCTCGATCATGCAATGGGTAATACAACCGGTTGGATGGGTTCCCGTGGATACAACACGGGCTGGGATAATGGCGATTATTGGGGACATATTGGTTACCCTGCTGATCTTGGCAGCGCAAACCGGCCTGTTTTTATCGGCTACCAATCTTTTTTTGGAGAAGATACAGGCTCGGAAGCGGGACGAAGTGCTTATCGCATCAAACACAAGATTGATGTTATTCCGGGACAATCCGGAGGGCCTTATTTTGGATGGTGGGATAGTGAGCCATGGCCAAGAGTAGTGGGCATTCAAAGCGGACAGAATGCCAGTTTCAATGTTTGCGGCGGCGGAAATCCTTTGAGTGAACTGATAAATTATGCACGAACACAAATGCCCTAGATGCTTCAGGGAAAAGCAAAACCCGCGTCGTCAAACGAGCGGGTTTCTATAGAAAATGCATTGAAGATTGGGTTTGCTCGCTTAGTCAGCAAATATTTTCATGAAAGAAAAATCAGAGCGATGCATTTCTTGTTGGTTCATGCTTGATGCAAGTTGCGCTTCTCCGGCGTACACAAACATTTGTCTTTCGTAGTCGTCTATCGCTGCCTCGATAGTTTTGAATTTTTCATCAGTCAGGTTATCAGATAAAATCAATGCATCCATTAAACCTGTATTCACACCCTGGCCTGCAAAAGGCGGCATTACATGTGCAGCATCTCCAATAAGTGTGATGGGCAAAGGCCTGGCCTTTTTCCATGGCTTATTTAAAGAAATTTTTCTAGTTGGTAATCCGACCAGGAAAGAAGTTGAACGAAATAGTTGATGGTAACTGGTATGCCAGCGGGAAAATTTATTCATAAGGAATGAAAGGATGCTATCTGTGTTTTCAAAGTTTAAGCCGTTGCCGTCGACCCATTCTTCCGGTCGTTTAAAAATTACGCCGTAGGTTAACTGGCCATTGTTGTAAGGGTTTGCAACGATTAAATTGCCTTGGTAAGCGGCCATTAGTCTGTTGCCATTGCATAGCTGATAAAATTCCGGGCAATTAATTTCGGGTTCAACAACATCCCCCTGTATAATAAAAGTGCCGGTATCCTCTATTGTTGCGTCGGTAACATATTTTCTAACGCCAGACATCCCGCCATTGGCACCGATAACAAAGTCTGCGCTGGTGTTGGTTCCATTTTCAAAACACAAAAGCCATTTTCCATCCCGCTCTTCAATTGCAGTAAGTTTCCTGTTCCAAACAACGGTGTCATTGTTTAAGTTATCAAGAAACAATTGCCTTAAATGGTTTCGGTTTATTTCAGGATTATCATTTTGCGGATCTATAGTTGACAACACGTTGCCTTGTTCATCTGCCATGGTTACGCCCATCGGTGTTGCCATTGCATAATACTTTTCCAGCAAGCCCGCCTTCTTCATTGCTTCTTGCCCTGAACCTTTATGCAGATCAAGTGTGCCACCCCAAATTCTTGTTTGTGGATCTTTATCTCTTTCATACACGGTAACCGCGATTCCTTTTTGTTGTAGCAATGTTGCCATCATAAGACCCACGGGGCCTGCACCGATGATAGCTACCTTTTTATTTTCCAGTAACATTATTCATTAATTGAAGCACAAAATTCCGGAAGGCTACGTTGTCAATCTTGTACAAATGCGACAAAATCTTTGCTCACGGACAGTTGCGATTTCTTTGCCTTTCGTGCAAAGGCGGCAGGTGTGGCACCACTATAACGTTTGAATTCCTTGCTCAGATGCGCCTGGTCGGCATAGCCAAATTCCGCAGCCAGGCCAGCGATGTTAGCATCAGGATCGCGCCATAATTGATTGCGCACCTGCTCAAAACGTATTAAGCCGGAGACATCCTTAACTGTATGGCCAGAAGATTGCTTGAAGTTTCTTTCCAGCGTACGTACCGTTGCATGGGCTGCTGCGGCCACTTCGCTTACAGGCATGCTTCCATTTGCCTTGCGCATAGCCACACCTGCTTTGGCAAGCATGCTGTTGGCGGCAACATGTGAATGTGCATCGAGAAAATATTGTTGCAGTTGAGAAATTGCACCTTCAATTCTACCTGCTTTCACCAACTCACTCAAAGATGATTGAAGCCGCGCCACCGGGTGCTCGAAAAAATGCACCTCTTTTTTACTTGAGGCGAGCCCCAGCAAATCAAAAACGGTCCACGGAAAACACCTGACGCCAATAATTTCTAAACGGTTAATCGTAGAAAAAGAAACGGGCTGATTGAGCAAACCCATCATAAAAGGAGATGGCAATGGTTGTAAACTTCCATCAGCAGGAATAGAGTAAAGACTTCCGAAATAGAAGATGATTTCTGCGTAACCATCCGGCATGACATCATAACTCGATACCTGGTCTCCAACGTCCCTTCTGTCGTACCAAAAACATTTTATGGTGTCGCGGAGTGCTGAAGGAGAATCAAATTCGAGGTGATGGTGATGCATGGCAAAACCAAGGTATTTTTCGACCTGGATTACAATATTAAAGTATTATGAATTATTGAAAGGCAACAGTGTAAAAAACCGTGTCAATAAAGAATAATGTCTCGGAATTAACAAGCACATTTTCATCATGCATATCTTCAAGAATCAGTCCGAGTTCTTTGTGGATGTAGTCGTTTCTTCTATTATTTTCAAAACCGTTGAAGGTGAGAAACCTTTTTATGTCATCTAAATCGGCTTGAGCGTCGGAGGTAACGAATGGTTGACTTAAGACTGCATAAAGAGTGTTGTTCTCTTTCATGAAACCAGTTAACAAATAGGCTGTGTTCGTGAAAATTAGGTTATGTAACAAAAATACCGTTAAAAAATTCGAGCCAGGTAGCATAATAGACTCCATCATTTAATTTAATAACATTTTTGTTGTCGGGGTGAAGATAAACTCGCGCTTCACCGCCTCTTGTTAAATACCTGTCTTCTCCTGGACTGTTGGTGGCCCAAAAGTTATTGGTATCACAAAAAGCTTCTATGAAATCTATCTGCTTTTCTTTAATGATTGACTTACTTTCGAAGTCTTCTTTAACTGTTGTACTTGTTGGAAAGCTTGTACAAAGGAGATTTCTGATTGTTGCGCAATGATCTTCGCACCCTTCAACGATAATTCCTGCAGTGATATTCTTAATTTTGTTTCGGGTACCATTTGCTAACATTTGCTGCAAAATTAAGGAAAATAAAAGAGGTGAAAAATATCGGATTCTGCATCAAAATTTCTTATAACACCAGTCTTAATAGTTTTGCAGTCTTTCAATCCTACGATTTGTGATATTCTACTTTGCAAGCGACCTTCAATTATTGTCAGTAAATCAATGTGGGGTTTTAAAAATAAAAAAGCCTTCCAAAGTGGAAAGCTTGGTAGTCCCGACAAGAATCGAACTTGTATCTAGAGTTTAGGAAACTCCTATTCTATCCATTGAACTACGGGACCAGATTGAAATTTCAATTGCTGAATTTCAAAATCTTTGCAAATATCAGAGATTCAAAGTAAAAAGTAAAAATTAAAAAGTCAAAAACGAAACTCCGGAAAAGCGCTCCCATTTTTTGACTTTTTAATTTTGAATTTTTATTTCTTCCTGGGCCTTGCTCTTTCATACTGCGATGGCCATGGAATATCCACTCCCAGCGTTTGTGCCGCATGAAGCGGAAAATAAGGATCACGCAAAAGTTCTCTCGCCATTACGATCACATCTGCCTGGTTATTTTGTAAAATACTTTCGGCATGTTCGGCTGTGGTGATGAGACCAACGGCCCCGGTTAAAATGCCGGTCTCTTCTTTTATTTTTTCTGCAAAGGGAACCTGGTAGCCGGGCGATAAAGGAATTTTTTGCTCATGCGATAAGCCACCGGATGAAGTGTCAATCAAATCAACACCTTCGGCTTTAAGCATTGCAGCAAGCTTCACACTTTCTTCAATGTTCCAGCCGCCTTCCACCCAATCGCTTCCGGAAATGCGAACAAACAAAGGGTTGCTTTTGGGCCATACGCTATGAATGGCCTCTATTACTTCCAATAAAAATCTTATCCTGTTTTCAAAGCTTCCGCCATATGCATCTGTCCGGTGATTGGATAATGGCGACAAAAATTCATGAATCAAATAGCCATGCGCCGCATGTATTTCAATTACTTTAAATCCGGCTTTCACGGCTCTTTTTGCCGCTTCCTTAAAATCTATTGCCAGTTGTTTTATGTCATCGATGGTTAATGCTCTGGGTTTTTCGTAATGCTCCTGAAACGGAATTTCTGAAGGAGCCACTGTTTGCCAGCCGCCGTCTTTCATCCGAATTTGTGTACCGCCTTTCCATGGAGAAAGTGAGCTTGCCTTTCTTCCCGCATGTGCCAGTTGAATGCCGGCTACTGCGCCATGTTCATGAATGAATTCTACAATTTGCTCCAGCTTTTCTATGTGTTCATCTTTCCAGATGCCGAGATCGTCAGGTGAAATGCGCCCCTCCGGGTTAACGGCAGTGGCCTCGGTAATGATCAGTCCGGCACCGCCAACAGCGCGGCTTCCAAGATGCACCAGGTGCCAGTCATTTGCAAAACCGTCGACCGAAGAATATTCGCACATCGGCGAAACAACAATTCTGTTTCTAAACGTAACCTCTTTAATGGTGAGTGGTTCAAATAATTTTGCCATTTCCTCTTTGTTTATAAGTACAAGTTAGGTAAAAGGCAATTGAAAATTGAAAGTTGAAAATTGAAAATGGAGAAGGCAACAAATGGCACACAGATGACACGGATTAGACTGATTTACACTGATCTTTTAATAACTGAATCATTGAATGAAAGAATAATTGAAGTTTGAATGAACGCTGGTTCTTAAACATAAACGGTCAGTTATTCAGTTACTCAGTTATTCGACCTTGAATAGATCCGTGTAAATCAGTCTAATCCGTGTCATCTGTGTGCTAACTGCATTCCGCGTGCCCCAAACAAAAAACCCCGGAATTTCCGGGGCTTTTCAAAAAATTTAAGGCAAGCTTTAAGCTGATATGCTTTCAATCTTGAATTGAATGACACCTGCAGGCGCCTGCACTTCCGCAACTTCACCTTTCTTTTTCCCAAGCAATCCCTGTCCGATAGGAGAACCCACGGAAATTTTGCCGGATTTAAGATCAGCTTCCTTTTCAGATACTATTTGATAAGTAACTGATTTTTTAGTCTTTATATTGGTAACAGTTACTTTGGTTAAAATGGAAACTTTGCTTGTGTCGATGGCGTCAGCATCAAGGATTCTGGCATTGGCAAGATCACTTTCAAATTTTTTGATCTTTGCCTCCAGCATCCCTTGAGCCTCTTTGGCCGCATCGTATTCTGCATTTTCACGTAAATCCCCTTTTTCACGGGCCTCAGCAATAGCTTTTGAAGCGGCAGGTCTTTCTACCGTTTTCATGTGGTGCAAATCGATCTTCATTTGCTCCAGTGTTTCTTTACTTACATAAATTACATCAGACATAAAACCCTCCTTGTTTTAGACAGGAATGAAAAAAAGGGCAACGCTTTCAACATTAGTGAAAGCGTTGCCTTTTAAGTACTACGAAGATAATTAAATTTTGTTCAAAAAGTAAGTTTTATTTCCGCTAAAAAAGATTTACATTTTTTTTATAAAAACCTGTTATACAGCTCTTCATACTGCGGAACGATGTTGTGGATATCGAATGTTGCAGCGTGTTTTGCGGCCCTTTTCTTAAACTCCTGCAGAACAGCATCTTCTTTTAAAATGTGAATGGCGTGCTCACTCATTTCCTTTACATCGCCCACGTTACTCATGTAGCCTGTCTTGCCCTGCAACTGAATTTCCGGTATACCACCCGCATTGGTGCTGATAACGGGAACGCCTGCTGCCATTGCTTCCAGCGCTGCCAAACCAAAGCTCTCATATTCGGAGGTGAGAAGAAACAGATCTGATACAGCCAGAATCTCTTCCATTTGCTCTTGTTTACCCACAAAACGGATATCGCTATACAGGTCGAGCTTACGGCACATTTCTTCTGCCATTGGTCTTTCAGGGCCATCGCCTACGAAAAGCAATTTCGCCGGCAGCTCTTTACGGATCTCTGCAAAGACATTTACAACGTCCGGTATGCGTTTTACTTTTCGAAAGTTGGAGGCGTGTAAAACGATCCTTTCGTTATTGGGAGCGATCACTTTTTTGAAAGCATCAATCGGTTTTTTGCGGAAACGGCCAACATCTACGAAGTTGTGAATCACTTCTATGTCCTTCTCAATTTTGAAAAATTTAAAGGTTTCATCTTTCAGGTTTTGAGAAACCGCAGTAATGGCATCGCTTTCATTCATGGAGAATGTAACCACCGGCGCATAGGTTTTATCACGGCCAACCAGTGTGATGTCTGTACCGTGCAGCGTAGTGATAACAGGTATTTTGATGCCTTCTTTTTCGAGAATCTTTTTTGCCATGTACGCCGCAGACGCGTGGGGAATGGCGTAATGCACATGTAGCAGATCGAGCTTGTGATTGATGGCAACATCTACCATCGCGCTGCTCAGAGCTGTTTCATAAGGTGGATAATCAAATAACGGATATGTGGGCACGTGTACCTCGTGATAGAAAATATTTGCATTGAATTCATTAAGACGAACGGGCTGCTGATAAGTTATAAAATGTACCTGGTGATTCTTATTTGCCAATGCTTTTCCTAATTCCGTCGCGAGTACTCCACTACCGCCAAAGGTGGGGTAGCATACTATTCCAATTCGCATAACAATTTGTATTTATTAAGATAAAAGATTGCGAAGTTATTCAATTTTCTAATGAGCGTTTTTTAAACAATTATTAATCAACAATCGAATGAGTAAAAAGTAAAAATTAAGAAGTAAAAAGAATATGCCATTTTGTGAACCATATGTTTCAGAAGCAGTTTAGCAACAGAAGATTTTAACTTTCGAATTTTGCCTTTTAACTTAACTCAAGTATCTTTCACACTGATTAATAGAATTTTATGCGAAAATTTGTAAATATTCTCATCATAGTAATCGTACTGGGATTGGGTATCTTCTTTTTCTGGAGATATTATTTCGTTTTTGGGGAAGGCACGAAGGCGGGCGAGTTGAATTTCTTCGTGAAAAAAGGCTACATCTTCAAAACATATGAAGGCAGGCTCATTCAAACCGGTTTCCGCTCAGCAGCTCCCGGCAACCTGCAGTCCAATGAGTTTGATTTTTCTGTTGCCAACGAAAGGGTGGCGGCACAAATCATGAACAATAGCGGCAAATTTTTCGAACTACACTATAAAGAATACCTCGGTTCCCTTCCCTGGAGAGGTGCCAGCGAATTTATTGTTGACAGCATTATGAAGATTCAGGACGTACAGCCGGGAAGAACGGGAGGAATACAGTAACTGAATAACTGAATGACTGAATAACTGAGTGGTTGATTTTCTAAGACAACGTTGTCGTTCAAACACTCAGTTATTCAGTCATTTCCAGCTCTGCAAGGCTTGTAGCCTTGCAGTTCCATTCTATCGCCTTCGGCGATAATAAAAAAAAGTTGCCAGAGTCAACGGAATAATGCTGCAAGGCTAAAAGCCTTGCAGAGCTTCGGAACAACTAGAAGGTAATTAAAAAGATCGCCGGGCGTTTATGAATGTCCGGTTTATTTTTTTGCCAGGCGGCAATAGATTTTGTTTGGATGCTTTCGTTTTTGCCGGTGATGTCAACAGCTATGCAAAGTTTGGTGGAAGACTTGCAGGTCTTTAGGATTGTTTCTATGAGCTGATTGTTTCTGTAAGGCGTTTCGATAAAAATTTGTGTACACTGCCTTTTAATAGAATCTGCTTCCAGGTCTTTCAACGCTTTTATTCTCGCACCGTTGTCTATCGGTAAATAGCCATTGAATTGAAATAATTGTCCGTTCATGCCGCTTGCCATTAATGCCAGCAAGATAGAGCTCGGTCCCACAAATGGTTTTACTTCGGCAAACATTTCATGCGCCACGCCCACCAGTATTTGTCCCGGATCTGCAACACCCGGACAACCCGCTTCGCTTATAATGCCAATGGTGGCGCCGCTTTGTATCGCTTTTCTAAATTTATCCTTTACCTCATCTTCAGCTTTGTGTATCGTATGCCATTCGTAGTTATCGATGATCATTTCTTTCCACAGCATCTTCAAATAGCGACGTGCAGTTCTTTCGTTTTCTACAAAAAACACACGGCACTCTTTCACCGCATCTAAAATGTAAGCAGGGATGACCGCTACATTTTCTTCATCAAGATATGTGGGAATAAGATAAACTTTTCCTATCGCGAGACTTGCCATTTTATAAATTTTAGAACCTTACAATGCCGATGGATTAAACAAATAGAGCAATGAGACGAAGTCGAAATTGGTTTATATTGTTTTTACCAATCGGTATTACACTTCTTTATTTTGATAATACAAACTTAGAGTTGCTGCAATCACGGCATATGCCGGAGCCAGCACCCAACCCAAAAACGGCACAGCATGCATTACATAGAATACCAAACCGTTTCCAATCGCCAGGCCCTTGTGTTTCCCAATAAATTCAATACTCGCAGAGGGTGACATTTTGTGTCGTTCGCAACTGTAATCAAGCATTGAGAAACCATAATAGTAACATTCAATAAAAACGGAAATCACCGGTACGATCCAGCCTACAACAGGCACAAATGAAAGAATCAACAATGAAACGACGTAAACAGTTTGCCAAAGCGCATTTCTTAAAGCCAGCCGTATGCCGCGAAGAATATCTTTTAAAAGCTGTTTGAAACTAAATGGGAAATCACGGCCTTCAAGAATGGCTTCCGTTTTTTCGCTCAGGTAAGCAAATACCGGCGAACCGATAATGAGAAACAGATATTTGAATAAAGAAAAATAGAAGAACAGCAAGAGCAGTCTGATCATTATTTGACCCATCACAAACAGAAAACTCAGCAAAGCATTCGATTGCCTTTGCAGCCAGCGTTCAACGCCTATCACCCGGCTCAGGTAATTGACCGCTGTATTGGAGGAATCGATGAACAGGATCATACCCACAATGAACAGTATCATGTACAGCAATCCCGGAATTAAGATCCATTTCCACAACTTGTGCCGCTTAATGAACTGATGCGCCCTGAAGTACGATTCTATTGCTGTAACAATTTCCTTTAACAATGGCCTGAGTTTTAAAGTGCATAAATTTATTACTTTGAAGCCATACTGTACAAAAAATTACATATGCAAAAACTTGACAAAGCGTTTTATGAACGGGAAGATGTGGTGAAAATTGCAAAGCAGTTGATCGGGAAGGTTTTGGTGACAAACTTCGACGGAGCGATCACTACCGGACGCATTGTGGAAACCGAAGCGTACAACGGCGCAGTTGACAAAGCCTCACACGCTTACAACAGCCGCCGCACAAAGCGTACCGAGATAATGTTTGGCGAAGGCGGCAAAGCATATGTGTATTTATGTTACGGCATTCACCATCTTTTTAATGTGGTTACTAATGTGAAAGATGTTCCTCACGCTGTCCTGATCAGAGCGATAGAACCGCTGGAAGGGATAGAAACAATGCTGGAACGCATGAAAAAAACAAAGCTCGATTTTTCAATAGGCCGCGGTCCCGGCAATGTGTCCAAAGCCCTGGGTATTGCCACGCACCACACCGGTAACACTTTATTTGGCAAAGACATCTACATTGCCGACGACGGCTTCAAGACTCCAACCCAAAACATCATAGCCTCCCCACGCATAGGCGTCGACTACGCCGCAGAAGACGCGTTGTTGCCCTACAGATTTTACGTGAAAGACAATGGCTATGTGAGCGGGAAGAAGCAATAGAGAGAACGCAGATTTTCATGATTGTCATGATTTGTTATGATTTTGTTTTTAGAAAATTGAATATGGCCGCCATGGAGATCAACGAGATTTAAGATCGGATTAGGTTGAAGTGTAATTGACTACCAGATCTCAAATAAAAAAATCATAACAAATCATGACAATCATGAAAATCTGCGTTCCGTCTTCCCATTTTCAAATTTTCAAATTCCCACATTTTCAAATTACTTTGCATCATGCAATTCAACGACGTTATCGGACAGCAGGAAACGAAGCAACAGCTGATTGACATGGTGGCGAATAATCGCCTTAGCCATGCACTGTTGTTTTTGGGAAAGGAAGGAAGTGGCGCTTTGCCTTTGGCGCTGGCGTTTGCCAATTACATAAGTATCAAAAATGGCATTGCGGCTAAAAAAACCAAAGAAGCTGCGGTTTCTTTGTTTGGCGACCCTGAACCTGCGGAAACAGAGCCGGACCATTTTACGCCCGCAACCATCGACGCATGGATGCAAAAGCAGGAAGGCTTTTCAAAAGCAAACACCTATACACATCCCGACATACATTTTTCTTATCCCGTTATTCCACGCAAAAGTGGCGACAAGCCCGTGAGTACCGACTACATTACAGAATGGCGTGAGTTTATACAAAAATTCCCATATGGTAATGCGTACGATTGGTTACAGTTTATTGGCGCAGAAAATAAACAGGGTAACATCACGGCATATGAGTGTAACGAGATCATTCGCAAATTGAACCTGAAAAGTTTTGAAAGCGAATACAAAGTGCTTGTGTTGTGGATGCCGGAATATTTGGGAAATGAAGGAAATAAACTGCTGAAGCTGATCGAAGAACCGCCCGCCAACACACTTTTTATTTTGGTAGCGGAGAATGAATCTTTGATTTTACAAACCATACTATCCCGCACCCAGCTCGTAAAAATTCCAATGCTGGAGCCGGCGGACATTGAAAAATCGCTCACTGAAAAATCTAAAGTTGCCCCGGCACAAGCACAACAAATTGCCGGCATCAGCGAAGGCAACTATCGCGAAGCATTGCAAATGCTCCAACATTCCGATGAAGACTGGAACGATCTTTTGCGTGAATGGTTAAATGCATTGCTGAAGAATGGCCCTGCGGCACAAGTAAAATGGATCGAAGAGGTAAGCAAGCAGGGACGTGAAAAACAAAAGCAATTTCTTCGCTATTTCACGCATTTGCTGGAGCAAAGCATTCGACTGAAATATATGGGAAGTGCGATCAACGGATTTTCTTTGGCGCAAAACGAAAAAGATTTTGCTGAGCGCTTTAATAAACTAACAGATGTTGCACAGCAACAAGCCATTGTAGAAGAACTGGATAGAGCAGCATATTACATTGAACGTAACGCAAATGCTAAAATGCTTTTCCATGCATTATCAATAAAGCTTTACCACATTATAAAGGATAAAGTGACAATGCAGGTGAATTAGCCTTTGGTTACACTTTACAAATACCCTTTGAAAAAGGCTGTGAAATCATTAAATTTGATGATTGTTGTAAAAATGAAAGACTTATGAAATATTTATTGGAAATTGAGGTTGAGGATAAGAAAGCTTCATTTGTAGAAGAGTTTTTTAGAATGATTTCATTCGTGAAAAAGGTAAAAACTATCGAGTCGAATGAAGTCACCAATCCGACTATTATGAAAAGCATTGAAGCTTATGAAAAGGGAAAGGTAAACCCAACGCCTCTTAGTTTAGCAGAACTAAAAACAATGATTAATGCTTGATCTTGTTTTTATGCCAAATGCCTGGCAAGACTTAGGATGGTGGGTAAAGAACGATTTGAAGATGGTAAAGAAAATTTATTCCGTTCTGGAAAATGCTTGTAAAACTCCTTTTGATGGCCTCGGGCAGCCCGAGCCACTTAAAACAAATTATTCGGGATATTGGTCGCGCAGAATAAACCATGAACATCGCATTGTGTATAAAGTAGAAGATTCTAAAATCGTTGTCCACTCACTGTATGGTCACTATCAGGACTAAATTGTTTAAGCTTTAAGATATCCCAAACTATCCAAACGCTGAAAATATCAACCAACCTATGAGAAGTGCAAGTGCAACAGACACCACTGTTGAGATGCCTACCAATTTATTCTGCCTGGATTGCCTCGTTAAAAGCTTAATAATTCCGTAGCATAATATGGCAAGTCCCAATATCATTATATAGAAAATACGATGCGTTTGAACCAGGAATATGCCCCAAAGCGTTCCGCCGACCACGCTTGCAACAAGACCACCTATAACGCTTCCGATTACTGTTCTGGAAGTTATTTGCTTATCTTTTTCATCAACCACCAATTCATTTTGGCGCTCGTTGATTGTCTTTTCAAGTTCGTCACCGCTTAGAAGATTAGAGGTGATCGTTTCTCTTAGCAAAATTTCACCACCAGGCACATAGGCTTTCGTCACTTCATTTCTTACTCTCTCGATTTCCTTCTTGATTGTTTGCTTGCTATTAATTCTGGATTGCAACTCTTCCAAACCGCCTTTTTTTGCAACTATAAAATCAAACGCTTCTTTTGCTTCTTCGGAATAGCCATTAATAGCTGAGTGGAGTTCGAATAATTCTTCATCTGTGTACTTGTCGTACTTTACTTTTAGGGTCTCTGCATCAAACATCATGCGTTCAAGGATTATAGGGTTTATGATAGGGTTAGCAGCTGTGAAGATAAATAAATTTTTTCGCGGGGATTTTTCATATCTTTTAAAAATAATTTTCACCACAAACTGTTGTAACAATGAAAGCTTTCAATAGATGCTTCTTGCAAAAAATGTTTTGTATAAATATTATTTTGACTTTCGTTTTTTGTATTAGCGCTGCTCAAGCCCAACAACCACTCCGTGTAGGTGTAGCCGGCCTTTCGCACGATCACATACACAACCTGATGAACCAGTATAAGAAAAACCAGGTTGTCATCGTAGGTATTGCAGAGAGTGATGCACAACTGGTTGACAAGTACAAAAAACAATACTCACTTCCAGATTCTATTTTTTATAAATCATTGCCGGAGCTATTAAAGCATGTAAAGCCCGATGCGGTGCTTGCCTACAATGCTATTGCTGAACATTTATCTGTGGTAGAAAACTGCGCTCCGAAGGGCATTCCGGTAATGGTAGAAAAACCGTTGGCTACAACTGTAAAAGATGCATTGCGCATAGAAGAACTCGCTAAGAAATATAATGTACAAGTACTCACAAATTATGAAACCACCTGGTACAACACCAACCAGCAAATAAAAGAAATGGTAGATGCAAATGCCATTGGAGATGTAAGAAAAATGATTGTGCATGATGGCCACCAGGGACCCAAAGAGATTGGCTGCAGTGCTGCATTTCTATCGTGGCTAACCGATCCTGTTAAAAACGGCGGCGGCGCCAGCAGAGACTTTGGTTGCTACGGCGCAAACTTAATGACATGGCTCATGAAAGGTCAAAAACCCGTTTCAGTAACGGCGATCGTTCACCACATCAAACCGAACGTTTATCCTAAAGTCGATGATGATGCTACCATTCTGTTAGAATACAATAATGCAACCGGAATCATTGAAGCTTCATGGAACTGGCCTTTCAGCATTAAAGACTTTGAAGTGTTTGGCGTAAACGGTTATTTGCATGCACTCAATGGAAATAATTTGCTGCAGCGCATGAAAGACAAATACGAAGATGTTTCGGTAAAACAGGCCGCCTATCAGGATAATATCCCTTACTTAAGCGATGTGCTTTCCGGGAAAACAAATCCCGGCAATGATCTGTCTTCTCTTGAAAACAACATCATTGTAGTGCGCATACTCGAAGCCGCCACAGAATCGGCCAAAACAGGAAAAAAAGTAATGTTGTAGCGATCAATTAACTTTGCGCGCAAATTAAACTCCCTGACATGAGCAAGTTAAGCGTCCTCGCAGAAGGACTGATAGGTTCTGAAATTGTGAGATTGGGCAATGAAATCAATGATCGTATCCGCAAAGGAGAAAAGATCTACAATTACACAATTGGCGATTTTGACCCTTCTATTTTCCCGATTCCAAAGGAACTTGAAACCCTTATCATCGAATCTTATCAAAAGCATTATACCAACTACCCTCCGGCAGATGGTATTCTCGAACTGCGCGAATCTGTATTGGCTTTTTTGCAAAAACATGAGGGCCTGCAGTATTCCAACAACGAAATTTTAATTGCAAGTGGTGGCCGCCCTTTAATTTATACGACCTTCAAAATATTGGTAGACAAAGGCGACAAAGTCATTTACGCTGTTCCTTCCTGGAACAACAACCACTATACCAACCTCAACCAGGCAGAACATTGTGTGGTAGAAGCAACGCCTGAAAATAATTTCATGCCTACTGCGGCAGATATTGCTCCGCATGTGAAAGGCGCTGCACTTATTTGCTTATGCACCCCACAAAACCCAACAGGCACAACGCTTCCAAAAGAAGAGCTTGACAAAATATGCCAACTCATCATTGAAGAAAATGCAAGCAGAGGCGAGCATGAAAAAAAATTGTATCTGCTGTTTGACCAAATGTATTGGACGCTTACTTACGGCGAAACCAAACATTACAATCCAATAACACTACAACCGAAAATGAAAGACTATACCATTTTTGTAGATGGTATTTCAAAAGTCTTTGCCGCTACCGGAGTGCGTGTGGGTTGGTCACTTGGTCCGGCACACATCATTTCAAAAATGAAAGCATTGCTTAGCCACGTAGGAGCATGGGCGCCAATGGCAGAACAAAAAGCAACTGCTGCTTACCTAAAACAAGAAGACGCGATTGAAAGATATCTTACGCATTTCAAAAATGAAATGATCAACAGGTTGAATCTGATTCACGACGGCTTTGTTGCGCTGAAAAATAAAGGCTACGCTGTAGATGCCATCGCTCCGCAAGCTGCTATTTATCTTACCATCAAAATGGATATAGTTGGTAAAAGCGTTGATGGAAAAGTGTTGGCTACACAATCGGATGTTACCGAATATATCTTGGGCGAAGCAAAACTAGCAGTGGTTCCGTTCTACGCATTTGGTGCAGAAAAAACGTCACCGTGGTACAGGTTGAGCATTGGTACTTGTAAGCTCGAAGATATCAGCGAGATGTTTGGGAAATTGGAGGCAGCGTTGAGTAAGCTACGATAGGAACGCAGATTGTCATGATTGTGATGATTGTCATGATTGTCATGTTGAATATCATCTTGGGATGGAGAAAGAATGTTTGATATTTGATAATGGCAGATTGTATGGAACGTGCTTTTTTAATTAGTAGGCAAAGACCGCTTGTCATCCCGAGGAACGAGGGATCTGGGGTAACACAGACAGACTGTATGCGTGGCACTCAGATTCCTCGTTCCTCGGGATGACAAGCGAGAGCTTTTAACTTGTTAGATCATTTTCTATTGACACGAAATATCTTCAAATAAAAAATGGCCTCCATCGCTGAGGCCATTTTTACTTTTATGTAACTTAAACTCCGCACCGCGTTTTATTGTCGTAAATTCTTGCTAGTTAAGCTTTGTAACATAGTTGAAGAATGGCTTTGGTCTTTTTTGACTAATAGAAAAATGACCGAATTGAAAAAGGATAAATATTAAGTTACTATACATTTGACTTTTACGTAAAGCATAATGCAAATAGAAACACGAACGCCGGTGATCAATTTTTCTTTTGCAGGTTTTAGACATTAGTGGCCTATTGTTCTTGACTTACTTTTTATTCAAAAAAAATTAAAAAGAACAAAATGAAAAGCGGACTGGTCGTATTTATTAGTTTATTGACACTAGGTAGCTGTCACAGAAAAAGCATACCAGTTTCCAGTACAGAAGATGATCTTGAAAAAGCGAAAGAGTTTGCAAAAGCTGTGGGATTTGATCCAAACAAAATTACTATTGAGTTGAACGCGAAAGTGAACCCAGATAGTGTATTGAAGTTTAAATCTCTGGATGAGGCAAAAGCTTTTTTTGCAGAAATAAACAAACCAAGGCCAGCAAATTGTTTTGATACGCTAAAGATACTGTCTAAGTCACCCGGGGCGTATGATGTCTATCTTAGAAGTCTTAAAGAGAGAGCACGGCAAACACCATTTACAGCAATTCCAGGTTACAAGCCCGACGAACCTCAAGAGCTGCCGCCTGGATATGAGTATATGATATTTAAAGACTCGGATTTACCGGATTCTTTGAAAATTCCATATACAATTAAGAAAGCAACAAAGTAAATTGTAGAAAATAAAAAATGGCCTCCATCGCTGAGGCCATTTTTACTTTTATGTAACTTAAACTCTACAACGCGTATTTATTATCAGCGATCACTTTGGCCGCAATTCTTCTCTTCGCTTCTTTGCTGTTAAACGGTTCCGCTTTGGTAAAGCGTTTCAGGCCGAGCAACATCATTCTTTGTTCGTCGCCTTCGGCAAATGCATTGATCGCATCTTTACCAAACTTATTAATGGCATCAGCCGCATCGTATAAATAAGTGCGCATCATGTCCAGCTCAAATTGAGTAGACGCTTCGCCACGCTGATCAACCAGTTTCATTACGCGAAGCAATGCACTTTCCGCATGATAGGTCTCAATCGCCATATCGGCAATATTCATCAGAATTTCCTGCTCGCTTTCAATCTTCATCATCAATTTCTGAACAGCAGCTCCGGCTACCATTAAAATTGCTTTCTTAAAATTAGCAACCAGTTTCTTTTCTTTTGCAAACGCTTCGTCATCGCCGCTGCCAAAATCAGGAATACTCATCAGTTCTTTTTGCACCGCCATCGCAGGGCCCATCAGATCAAGCTTTCCTTTCATCGCACGTTTCAATACCATATCAACAGTCAGCAAGCGATTGATCTCGTTAGTGCCTTCGTAAATACGATTGATGCGGCTATCGCGATAACCTCTTGAAATAGCGTATTCATCACTAAAGCCGTTACCACCGTGAATTTGAACACCTTCATCCACAATAAAATCAAGCATTTCACTGCCAAACACTTTCAGCATCGCACACTCGATCGCATATTCCTCAGCCGCTCCCAGCAATGCTTCGTTAAATGGTTTGCCTTCAGCCGCCAGTTCAATTTCTTTATCATCGATCCATTTTGCAGAGCGATATAGACCACTTTCCGCCACCCAGATCTTGATAGCCATTTCTGCCAGCTTATTTTTGATAGCGCCGAAATTGCTGATCGGTTGCTTGAACTGTTCTCTTGTATTTGCGTACTCAATAGAAGTGTTGAATGCACGTTTCGCACCGCCCAATGCAGCCGCACACAATTTCAAACGTCCAATATTCAGAATATTGAAAGCAATGATGTGCCCGCGTCCTATTTCTCCCAGCACATTCTCAACCGGTACTTTACAATCCTGGAAATACAACTGAACAGTAGAAGAACCCTTGATACCCATTTTGTGTTCTTCAGGGCCCTGGGTAAATCCTTCAAACCCTCTTTCTACTATAAAGCCTGTGAATTTATCGCCATCAATTTTTGCAAAAACGGTATACACATCTGCAAAACCACCATTGGTGATCCAGCATTTTTGTCCGTTCAGCAAATAATATTTTCCGTCATCACTAAGTTTCGCAGAGGTCTTTGCGCCCAGCGCATCGCTGCCACTGTTTGGTTCAGTTAAACCATAAGCACCTTTCCATTCACCCGTAGCAAGTTTGGGAATGTATTTTTCTTTTTGTGCATCATTACCAAAATATAGAATTGGCAATGTGCCAATGCCCGTATGAGCTGCAATAGCAACGGAAAATGAATAACCGCCGCCCAGTCCTTCATTTACCAAAGTAGATGTGATAAAATCTTTACCAAGACCGCCATACTGCTCAGGCAAAGAAGTCGAGAGTAGTCCTTGCTCACCCGCTTTTTGCATGAGCGAAGGCATAAGGCCCGGCTCCATTTTGTCAATACGATCAATAGCAGGCAACACCTCCGAGTCCAGGAAGGAGTTACACATGTCCTTGACCATTTGCTGCTCCTCGTTAAAATCCTCGGGAACAAACGTGTCGAAAGCGGTACTTTCTTTAATGAGCCATTCGCCTCCTTTAAGTGCTGCGGCCTTTTTTAATTCGGTGCTCATATGACTTTTTTTTGATGATTTAATATGTCGATAAATACCAAGTAAAAAGTAAAAAATCAAAAGTAAAAACGTTTTGATGCATCTTCGAATCGTTTATTACTGACTTAAAACAAAGCACAGTCTCTTTTTTGAATTTTTACTTTTCACTTTTAATTTATCAGTAGTGGGTGAATCCTGTTAAAAACACCTGCCTATTTCAAGTTGTCGTAAACAATTTGCAATACCGATTTACAAATTTCAATTTGCTCTTCCGGTACCGTTTTCAAAGCCTCATTCAGGGTTTCTGTGGCTAATCCCATGCTTTGGTCCTGCAACTGCTGCGCACGAGGGGTAAGAAAGATCATGTTGATCCTGCGGTCTTCTTTAGAGGCGATCCTTTTTACCAGATCAAGTTTTTCAAGATTGTCTACCAGCCTTGTAATGCTTGGTTTATCGCGGAAAGTAGCATTGCAAAGCTCCTGCTGACTAATGCCGTCCTGTTTCCACAAATGATACAAAACGCTCCATTGCTCAATGGTTAAATTGAGCGCCGCACTGTTAAATTTTTTCTGCAATCGTCTTGCTATCGCTGTGGAGGCTTTACCGGTTATAAAACTGTAAAGTTCACCTCTTTTAAATTGGTTGTTTGGCATATAGTTAGTTAAGCAACTATTCAAACCTACCTAATATTCCCGTCACCTGCAAGTTTTTTGTCTTAAAAATTAATGCTAAAATTTGAAGTGTTTTACTTCAGGCTATTAATCAATATTTTTGGCACTTATATTAAATCCTTAAACCACGTTATGAAAAAATTTCTTGTCCCCGTTGTAGTCTGTGCCGTTATTGTTTGCTTGACCGGATGTGCCACAACCGCTGATCGCCTTGCCAAGATCTGGTTCTTCACCCACCACACCGGAGGCGATGAAACGACCATGAAACTCGAACCCACCAGCTTTTTGAACCTGCAGCCAAACGGCACCTACACAAGCTACCTTACAAGTTTCGATGATGGCCAATGGACGGCAACCAGCAATGAGATCATTTTAAAAAGCAACCACCACACAACGAGCAAGCTTGCAATTGGCTCATTAATGGCTGATGAACTCGTCATCAATTATAACGGCTCAAATACCAATTATAATTTTGAAGGTTGCAATGATGCTTTTAAGACCGATAACGACAATCCTTATTCAGCGGTTAACAATTGGTGGCGCATTAAACCAACACATGCAGAAAGCGATAAACAGATATCTGCACGTTTAAAAAATCACTTACATTTCTGGGAAAAATATTTCGAATGGGCACTCGACACCAAGAAGCAGTCGATAGATGTTCGCAGCACACCGTCTGTCATTAAGATCTATGGGAATGGCCTTTCATTAAAGCATTATGAAGATCAGCCCGAAGCATGGAAGAATTGTTTTTATGATTCCACTGATTGTGTAAAAGCAATGGTGCAGATGCAAAACTTTCTGAGAAAAACAGATATCGCGTGGCCACATTCCGATAATCCATTCAAAATGTTTTTATCTGCCTTCCAGCAAATGAATGAAAAGTTTGAGTAAGAATTTTTTCAAATGATCATATAAAAAAACGCTGGTGATGAGCCAGCGTTTTTTTACAATTACAATCTCGTTATATCTGCGCCCAGCGCTTTCAACCGGTCGTCGATGTATTGATAACCGCGGTCAATTTGTTCTATATTCTGGATCGTGCTTTTTCCTTCAGCGCTCAAAGCCGCTATCAGCAAAGCAACACCGGCACGAATATCAGGACTGCTCATGGTAATGCCTCTTAAGTTTTGCTGACGGCCCAATCCAATCACCGCGGCACGGTGCGGATCACACAAAATGATCTGTGCACCCATATCAATTAGTTTGTCCACAAAGAACAAACGGCTCTCAAACATTTTCTGATGGATCAACACAGAACCTTTTGCCTGCGTGGCAACCACCAGCACAATGCTCAAAAGATCAGGCGTAAAACCCGGCCACGGATGATCGTACATCGTAAGTACAGAGCCATCCAGGAAGGTTTGAATCTCATAAAGGGATTGTTCCGGAATAACAATATCATCTCCTTTGAATTCCATCTCAATACCAAGCTGCCTGAACTTGTCCGGAATAACACCCAGATGCTCAAGGCCCGCATTCTTGATCGTGATATTGCTTTGTGTCATGGCTGCAAGACCAATAAAGGAGCCAACTTCAATCATGTCCGGCAACATCGTATGCTCAGTACCGCCTAAATATTCAACACCTTCAATAGTCAATAAATTACTGCCCACGCCTTTGATCTTTGCACCCATGCGGTTAAGCATTTTGCAAAGCTGCTGTATGTATGGTTCGCACGCTGCATTGTAAATAGTGGTAGTGCCAGATGCCATTACAGCTGCCATAACTATGTTTGCAGTTCCTGTAACAGAAGGCTCATCCAGCAGCATATATGTGCCCTTCAGCATTTTCGCTTCCAGGTGGAAGAAGCCATCTTCGTTGTTGTAACTGAACTCTGCACCAAGTCTTTCAAATCCGATAATATGCGTATCTAACCTGCGTCTGCCAATTTTATCCCCACCCGGTTTTGGAATAAATGCTTTTCTGTAACGGGATAACATCGGTCCCGCAAACATCACAGAGCCTCTTAGTTTGCCGCTCTTCTTTTTGTATGCTTCGCTGTGCAAATAATCTATGTTCACATCATCCGCCTGGAAAATGCAGGTTTGCCTGTTGGGTCGCTCGATTTTTACATTCATCTCACCCAGCAATTCGATCAGGAGGTTTACATCAAGAATGTCGGGGATGTTGTTAATGGTAACTTTTTCCGGCGTCAAAAGCACCGCACTTATTATCTGCAAAGCTTCATTCTTCGCGCCTTGCGGTGTGATTTCCCCATGTAATTTTTTTCCTCCTCTTACTTCAAAAATGTTCATTCCCGGTTGCGTTTTCGTTGTTTGTAAAAAATAATATGCCCTGCCAGGGCGGAAAAGTATTTATAAAAAGATTCTTATTTGGCCAATCTGCATACAGCTCGTAGCATAAGGTATTAGTGCACTTCAGTTTCACTCAGCCCAAAAGCAAATTCGCTGCGCCGTTGCTTCGCCGCGTGAAAATAAAAAAACTGCCAAAAAGTGAAACGAAAGACAAGATATAAAAACGAAGTCTTTTCGTAAATTTTACTTTTTGACAGCTCGATAGAAGGTTTTTTTCGGCTTTTACCTATTGAAAACGCTTCTTGTTGTTTCCAAATTTCTGGTTGCGGCCGCCACCACCATTGTTGCGGTTATCCCCACCGTTGTTGTTACGGTTGTTTCTTCCACCGCCGCCACCGCCTTGGAATTTTTGGTTCCTGTTATTGTTATTATTCTTTCTGAAATCGCCATATCCACCGCCGCCGCCACGGTTGTTGTTCTCGTTCGCACGGTAGCTTTTTACATATGGTGTATTGGTAAATTCCAGTTGATTGTGTGTAATGGCGCTCAACTCGCTCTGAACCGCATCGTCATGCACGGTTTCCTTGTGCCAGTTGTTGTATGCCAGCTTCATGTAATAAGCAACAGCGTTGGCAAAACCATTGCGTTTTTCCGGATTCTCTTCTTTCAGTGCTTTGTCAATAACCAGCTCCAGGTTTTTACCCAAATGAGAGTGCCTAGGATAGCGCTTTGGATATTTTAATGGATCCGGTTTTGCTTTTAATTGCTCCTTCGTAGGAATGGGATAAGGAGATTCCACGTCAAGATGAAAATCTGCAATCAGGAAAAGGTGATCCCAAAGTTTATGACGGAAGTCTTCCACATTTTTCAAATGCGGGTTCAGGAATCCCATTAGTTCAATAGCAGCCATTGCATTCTTCTGACGAAGATCTTTGTCTTCAATCGTCATCAGATATTCAATCATTTTTTGAATATGACGGCCGTATTCGCGCATCATCAAATGATTTCTGCTTGTATTATATTCCATGTAATTTTTTTTGAACGGGATCTTTTACTGTAATCAACAATTGTTCCTGTTGTAAGGGAGCAGTTTGCAATTCATAATTTCTTTTAGGGAAAAGATGGCTGTTTATCCCGTGTAAGTAATTTCTATACAGACAAAAGTATAAAATATTTCATATCCCGCAAGGAACGGAAAAATATTTGGGAAAATCTTTGGAGTCAGGTGTGCGAGGTACGACGTACGGTGTACGAAAGTCATCTATATGTAACACCCTGAAGAATTTCGTACACCGTACATCCAACATCGCACATTTAAGCCCTACTCGCTCACCAAAGCATATACCGCAAAGCTCGCAAGCCAATGCTCGCCGCCATAATTGGCGCTGGCAACATTTGGCAGACTCGCATTCAAGTGATGAATCGCCGATTTTCTCAAAAGTGCAATTCTTTTATCGCCGGCAGGCAAACAATTTGCCAGCCCCTTCATGCACCAGGTGCGGCTAAAACATAATCCATCCAGATGTACGATCTGGTAATCACTTCTGTCAGAAATCACCGGAAGGTTGGTTAAATGCTGCAAAGATGCCAGCGGAACAAAAGCGTTGAACCATTGTACGAAAGCTGGCTTATCCAAAACCCTGCGCATCAGGTCCGCCTCCTCCAAAGAAGGAGACAGAAAATCCGTGCCATCCGGCTCCCACCTGGAAGGAGCATTTTTATCTTTCAAATACAATTGTTTTGCGCTTTTAACAATTGCGGCCTCAAAAGCTGCATTTTTGGTCACCCTTGCATAATCCAGCGCAAACGCCAAACCAAAAGCTGTATTGGGATGAACACCCGTTCTGTTAGGGTAAGTTTGCTTCGGCAGATAATCCGTCCATAATTTGATAACCGTGTCGCATAGCGGTTGCAGGGTAGTGCGCCACCTGATGGCATCCGGATCGCTGGAACCAATCAGTTCCTGCTGCAGTTTTAGCAACCATGCCCAGCCATAAGTTCTTTCGTAATTTCTTGACAAAGGCGATATAAAATAGTCAATCTCACCTTTGATATTTTCCGGAGTAATATTGGCTGAAATGGCAGCTCGTATTGCAGCCGCCTCGGGCATTTGAGGAAATTTTTTCAAAAGGCTCACCAGCATCCAGTGCCCATGCACGCAACTGTGCCAATCGAAACAACCATAGAATGCCGGATGCATTTGTTTTGGCGTGCGCAAATGATCACTGTCGCTCACACTTAAATGGCTGGTTTTATTAGGGTACTCCTGCTGCAAACATTTCAAAGGCAATGATGCAAAATGCGAAGCGCCCTCCAATGTTAGATTAAACTGCGAACTGTCTTTGTTGGTAGTATAAAATGCATGCGTTTGTGAAAACAGCGCAGCGGAAGTAAAAAGAAGAATGAACGTAAAAAAACTTTTCATGTGAAATTTTGCGTTTAACCGTCAAGGTAAGATGCGTTTGTTCAAATAAACAGAGAAAGTTGACAAACCAGTCATAAACAATGACTGATAAACCGAATAACTGAATAACCGACAGGTGCGAAGATATGTGGCATGTTGGCCAGAGGATTCAGTTATTCAGTTACTCAGTTATTCAGTTCTTGAACTCTAATTAAAAATCGTCGCCAGCTTCTTCTCCAATTCCTCCCCGCGAAGATTCTTGCCAATGATCTTTCCTTTTGGATCAATCAAAAAGTTTTGAGGTATTGATTGTATGCCATACATTTTTGAAACCGCATTGTTCCAGTATTGGAGGTCTGAAACATGCGTCCACGTAAGGTTATCATCATGAATGGCTTTTAACCATCTTTCTTTTGCTGTTTCCTTGTCAAGCGAAACACTTAGCACGTCAAAACCTTTGCTTTTGTAAGCGTTGTAAGCCTTTACCACATTAGGATTTTCAGCACGGCAAGGCCCGCACCAGCTCGCCCAGAAATCAAGCAACACATATTTACCACGAAAAGATGAAAGTGAAACGGGCTTACCCAAAGTATCGTTTTGCGTAAAGTCCATGGCCACTTGTCCAATGCCCGTTTTTTTAGCAATCTCAATTGATTTGGCCAACTCTTTTCCGGATGGAGTTGCCTGCGCAGCCTTCGGCAATTTATTAAACAAAGGCGCTACTTCGGAAACATCCACACTATAGCCCGCATATTGTTGTAATGCAAACACAGCAATGGGCGAAGATGGATTGTTCATAACATATGCGCCGGTTTGTTTTCTAACTGCCTCGTCAATGCTATCGATCCTTGCTTCCACAGACTTCATACCGTCCCTGTTTTGCTCTTTTGCAAAACCTGCATATTGCTGCATCAATCTATTACGGTCACCACTAACCGCTTTACGTAAATCATTCAGCTTTTTAAACTCGTCGTTTGCTTTAGAGCCAGCCATTTGCACATTGGAAAAAGAATCCGTTTGTACCATGCTCATATTCTCCATATCAAGAAAAACTGCTTTCATTTTTTCGCCAGCTATACTGCCGGATTTATAGCCGGGACTTAAAAGCGCAATTGTCGGTTCCTGCAGTTTCAAATTGAATTTGTATTTTCCATCAAACACAACAGCGGTGTCTTTGATATTTTCAGAACCGGAACGGTAAGAAATGAACACTTTTTCAATGGGATTGTCTATATTTTTCAATTCACCATTAAGGGTCACAGCTTTCTGAGCCTGGGAAAACAGGGCCGGAGTCGCCGCAATGGCGGTCAACAAAAATTTTCTCATGTTCTTTTTTTCGATTTTGTGCAGTGAAATTACCGGATTCGATCTTTTTTTGGTTGCCGCTGGTAAAAATCACCCAATAAGTAAAAACTGATTTTATCCAGTGCAGCCCGTTTTGTATTTTCGCGAATTAACAATCTCAATCAGACAGTTATGCGTTTGGAGAGAGCTTATCATAATATATTAAATTTTTTAAATCCCAAGAGTAATGGACGCATCAGTTATATATATAATCATAGGTGGAGCTGCTACGGCAGCGGGCATCATAGCGGGTAAATTCATTTTTGCCAAAAATCATCAGCAAAAGCTTGATGACGCTGAGAGACAAGCACAGAAGATAGTTGCAGACGCTCAAGGCAGTTCAGAAACATTAAAAAAAGAAAAGTTACTGGAAGCCAAAGAAAAATTCGTCCAACTAAAGGCAGAGCACGATAGAGAGGTGCTGGACAAAAACAGAAAGATCAACGACGCAGAAAACAGAATCAAACAGAAAGAGCAAAGCATCAACCAAAAAGAAGGGAATCTTGATAAACAACTAAAAGAAAACGAAGCGATCAAAGAAAACCTGAACAGGCAGATAGAAGTTGTTAATCTTAAAAGAACAGAACTAGAGAAGCACCAGGAAGAGCATATCCGCAGACTGGAAAAAGTAGCCGCTCTCACTGCAGAAGAAGCAAAAGCACAGCTCGTTGAAAGTTTGAAACAGGAAGCGCACACGCAAGCACTTGGTTTACAGCAGGAAATAATAGATGAGGCGAAGCAAAAAGCAAACAAAGAAGCCCGCAAAATAATCATCCAAACCATTCAGCGTACAGCAGCTGAACAGGCAATTGAAAACTCTATCACTGTTTTCAACCTCGAAAGTGATGAAATTAAAGGCCAGATCATCGGTCGTGAAGGGCGTAATATCCGTGCAATTGAAGCTGCAACCGGTGTTGACCTGATTGTAGATGACACTCCCGAAGCCATCATCCTTTCTTCTTTCGATCCACTACGTCGTGAAATTGCCCGCCTGAGCCTTCAGCGCCTGGTGAGCGACGGACGTATCCACCCTGCAAGAATTGAAGAAGTAGTTGAAAAAACACGCCGCCAGATCGAAGAGCAGGTAATGGAAATCGGCGAAAGAACAGTAATTGAACTAGGTATCCACGGTTTACATAAAGAATTGGTAAGAATAGTAGGTAAAATGCGTTTCCGCTCTTCTTACGGTCAAAACCTGTTGATGCACAGCCGCGAAGTAGCAAACCTTTGCGGAATCATGGCCGCAGAATTGGGAATGAATCCGAAATTGGCAAAACGCGCAGGTCTTTTACATGATATCGGTAAAGTACCTGATGAAGAAACAGAATTGAGCCACGCATTGCTCGGTATGAAGCTGGCTGAGAAATATGGTGAAAACCCTGCGGTAGTAAACGCAATCGGAGCCCACCACGATGAAGTTGAAATGCAATATGTAATCTCTCCGATCGTTCAGGCTTGTGATGCCATTTCAGGTGCCCGTCCTGGCGCCCGCAGAGAGATCATGCAACAATACTTACAGCGTATTAAAGACCTTGAAAATCTGGCGCTTACATATCAAGGCGTTGAAAAAGCATACGCTATCCAGGCCGGTCGTGAGTTGAGGGTTATTGTAGAAGCAGATAAAGTAACAGATGGCGATAGTGACAAACTAAGCTTCGAGATAGCACAGAAGATCCAGACAGAAATGACCTATCCGGGACAAATCAAAGTAACCGTAATCAGAGAAAAGAGAGCGGTGAACGTAGCAAGATAAAAAACGCTGAATGTCTAACGCCTAACGCAAAGCGCAGTGAACCATTGCGTTAAGCGTTAGGCGTTAGGCTTTCAGCATTAAAATAGCTTTTTTTTAGATTTTTTATTTGTTTATTCAAATTTTCAGTTACCTTTGCCGTCCGATAAAATAAAGAAATCATGAACGCAGTAGCATTTGTTCACGAGCAGTTAACGCCGAAGAGGGATTTCCCAAAATTTAAAGCAGGTGACAACGTCACTGTTAACTATAAAATCGTTGAAGGAAACAAAGAAAGAATCCAGTCTTTCAAAGGTGACGTAATCAAACGTCAGGGAGAAGGTTCTACACAGTCTTTTACAGTACGTAAAATTTCAGACGGTGTAGGTGTAGAAAGAACATTCCCTTACTTCTCGCCAAACATTGACTCTATCGTTTTGAACAAAAAAGGTAAAGTACGTCGTTCTAAACTGTACTTCCTGCGTGAAAGAAGCGGTAAAAGCGCAAGAATTAAAGAAAAGAAGAGAGCTGCTGTTGTTGCTACTGCACAATAATAAATCTCAATATCGTTATAGAACGGATGCATTCATGCATCCGTTTTTTTGTTTTTGTTATTGCGGCGTTAACTATTTTTTTTAAACAGTTTGTAAACTAAATTGCGCCCGGAATCACATTAGTAATAATAAACAAGTACCTTTGTTTTTCAATTTAAATTAAAAGTCATGAGTCAATCTTTGTTGTTCATTCAGGCTCCGGGATTTACAGAATGGATCGTTATCCTGGTTGTAGTTGTGCTGTTGTTCGGTGGTAAAAAGATCCCTGAATTAATGCGCGGTGTAGGTCGTGGTCTTCGTGAATTTAATGACGCCAAAAATAGCGTAACAAGAGAAATCGAAGAAGGCATGAAAGAGAAAGATAGCAGCAAACCTGCTTCTCCAGCTTCTACAACAAGCAACAACGAGCAGCACTAATCTGTTCGCCTAGCTTCTATCAATACTGACTCTGCGAAATAATCCGTATTTCTCAATGGAAACTATTGATACAAACAGAACTATTTTTACAACTCTATTACCTTTCGGCGGGCTTTGTTTACTTACAGTTCAATACAGCAATATCATATATCATTATTGAATAATTCCACTACCTGTTTGCAGGCAGTGGAATTTTATTTGCAACAAATTGAAGCAAAAAAGCACCTCAATGCTTACGTGGACGTGTACGCTGAAGAAGCTTTGCAAAAAGCCAAAGAGCTTGATGAAAAGCGCAAAAGCGGCGAGCCACTAAAAAGGCTTCACGGCGTTGTTATTGGTATAAAGGATGTTATTTGCTATAAAGGACACAAAGTAACTGCAGCCTCTCACATACTGGAAGGTTTTACCGCTACTTATAATGCCACTGCAGTCGAAAGGTTGCTGGCAGAAGATGCTATTATCATTGGCAGCCTTAACTGCGATGAATTTGCGATGGGCTCCTCCAATGAGAATTCATTTTATGGGGCAACACTGAACGCTATTGATGAAAGCCGTGTTCCGGGTGGTTCCTCGGGCGGTTCCGCAGTGGCTGTACAGGCAGACCTTTGCATGGTAAGCTTAGGCAGCGATACAGGCGGATCTGTAAGACAACCCGCAGATTTTTGCGGAATTATAGGCTTGAAACCTACTTATGGCCGCATTTCCCGCTACGGACTTATTGCTTATGCCTCTTCATTCGATCAGATTGGCATTTTCGGGAAAAATGTTCCCGATATAGCCCTTGCTTTAGAAATAATGGCCGGTGCCGACGATTTCGATAGTACCGTTGCCAGGGAAAAAGTTGAATCTTACTCCTCACTGGTTCAGGAATCTAAACCATTACGAATAGCCTACTTCAAAGATGCTATCGACCATCCTTCCCTGGATGCGGAGATGACAGAAGCCATGAAAAGTTACCTGAACGGACTATCTGAAAAGGGTCACCAGGTTACAGGTATCGATTTTGATTTCTTAGAGTATATCGTACCTACCTATTATGTGCTTACAACCGCAGAAGCTTCCTCCAACCTGTCGAGGTTCGATGGAGTTCGGTACGGCTATAGGGTAAATGATGAAAATATAGATTTAACAAGTTTTTATTCACAGTCGCGATCTCAAGGTTTTGGTAAAGAAGTGAAACGTCGGATCATGCTCGGCACGTTCGTTTTGAGCGCCGGATATTTTGACGCTTACTTTACCCAGGCCCAAAAAGTACGCAAGCAATTATACGATCAAACCCAGCTGATTTTCAGGGATTTTGACGTAATTATACTTCCTACCGTTCCTTCTCCCGCATTCAAGTTCGGGGAAAAATCCGGTGACCCAACAGCTATGTATTTGGCAGATATTTATACAGTCTATGCCAATTTAGTTGGAATTCCGGCCATCTCACTCCCAGTTTTTACACATTCGAATGGCATGCCTTTTGGTGTTCAGGCTATGACGAACCAATTTTGTGAGTTATCTTTGTTGCGATTCTCGCATCAAATGATGCAACAATAAGGTTGTTGAAAATGTACCATTTACTGGCCTGGTTTACCCTTGATTGAAGCTATACGGTATTGTGAAAACTAAAAAAGGAAGTAATGAAAAAACTTTTATTGTTGAGCGCTTACGTGCTTGCCACCATTTGTACCCATTCGGCTGCTGCGCAGGACCAAACAAAAAAAGAACTAAAGCCAGCTATTATTGACAGCGCTGTTTTGCTAAACAACAGCCCGGCTACAAAGAAAGATGGCAAAGGCTTCACCAACCTTTACGAAAGCACTACAGACCTCGGGTTAAATACTCAGGGGCCTCGCTTGAATCCACAAGCAATTTCATTTGTAAAAGATTACATTGAAGATTACGGAAAGGACCTTTCCAAAATGAAGGGTTGGGCACTCCCATACTTCAACATGATGGATCAGGTGCTCGCAGACGCGGGTCTGCCTACGGAATTGAAATACCTGGCGGTTATTGAATCCCGCCTGAAGTCAACAGCGGTTTCATGGGCCGGAGCTGTCGGTCCGTGGCAGTTTATGCCGGCTACAGCAAGAACGCTGGGGCTTCGCGTATCCCGCAAATATGATGAGCGCACCAACTATGTAAAGAGCACCAAAGCTGCCGCAAGGTATTTAAAGGACCTTTACGCTGTTTTTGGCGACTGGTTATTGGTGATCGCGGCTTATAACGGCGGAGCTGGTAACGTACAGAAAGCGATGCGCAAAAGCCACAGCAACAATTTTTGGGTGTTGCAGTATTATTTACCTGCTGAATCCAGAAATCACGTTAAAAAATTCATTGGTACTCACTACATTTTTGAAGGTCAGGGTGGTTTAACTACGCTTACCAAGGCAGAAGTTGAAGAACATTACGGAACCCAGGGGCTTTATGCTGCTAACCGTAAAATCTCTTCTGACGAATTGCAAACTTGCAAAACACTGACGGTTGCCGGAAAATATAACTCTACGGTGGTTGCAAAATATGTAAACATGGATTTGACCGAATTTAACCGCTTCAATCCTGCTTTCGACAAAGTAATGGCTAGTACTTCCAACAACTACGACCTGAAATTGCCGGAGGAAAAAATGGATCTCTTCAACGCGAACAAGTATCAAATCCTAAACGAATCTGTTCAGTTGATGTTGAGTGGCGGTACAGAAAAGGTGGCAGCAAATGAATCTGCGCCTATTGCAAGAAAAATGTAAGAATACGTTTTGATCATATTTGAAGGCTATCTCGTAAGAGGTAGCCTTTTTTGTTGGTATTACCCGCAGAGACGCATGAAAATGCGTCTCTGTCTTGTTTCGGGGACGCATTTTCGGTGCCGCACCAGAGACGCATTTTCATGCGTCTCTACGAAATAGGTATGAAAAAATTTAGAAATATCAAATCCGTAATATAATTTTGATATCAAATTAATATCAAACTAATTTTTATGGAAAAAGTATTCAAACCAGTTTCGGGATTTCTGGTACTCATATTAGGGATTACAGGCATTCTTTTCTCTATCTATCTTTTTGGAGTGGCCGGTTCGCTGCATAGCGTTGGGGCCGGGGCGGTAGGTGTAATTATTTTCATCTTAAGCGTTTTCTTCCTCAAAGGCTTAAAAGTGATCAACCCTAACCAATCCTGCGTTTGTACATTTTTTGGTAAATATGTGGGAACGATAAAGGCAAACGGGTTGCTTTGGGTAAACCCTTTTTACACTTCGTCAAGAGTTTCCCTGAGATCACAAAACCTTAATGGTCAGCAATTGAAAGTGAATGATAAAATGGGGAACCCCATCGAAATTGCCTCAGTGATCGTATGGCAGGTGAGTGATACTTATAAAGCGACTTTTGAAGTAGCCGACTATCAACAGTATGTTCAAATACAAAGTGAGGCGGCGGTAAGACACCTTGCCAGCACTTGCCCTTATGATAATATGGAAGATGAAACTGCCAACATAACGCTGCGTGATGGCGGCGAACGTGTTGTTGCCATGTTAGAAACTGAGTTAAATGAAAGACTGGCTCCTGCCGGAATTATCATTAAAGAAGCACGTATCAGCCACCTGGCATACGCTCCGGAAATTGCAGGCGCAATGTTACAACGTCAACAGGCAACTGCAATTGTTGCAGCAAGAACAAAGATCGTAGAAGGTGCTGTAGGCATGGTGGAACTGGCGCTTGAGCAATTATCTAAGAAAGGAATCGTTACACTTGATGAAGAAAAGAAAGCTGCAATGGTAAGCAATTTAATGGTGGTGCTTTGCGGTGAAAAAGCTGCGCAGCCGATTTTAAATACCGGAACGCTCTATCAATAATCCGGCACGTAGAGGATAAAATATATTTGAGCATTAATTATTGCAGGAATGAGTTCAGATAAAAAATCATTTGTTTTAAGGATAGATGCACAAACATTTGCCGCATTGGAAAAATGGGCCGCAGATGATTTCAGGAGCGTGAACGGCCAGCTGGAGTGGCTGATAGATAAGGCCTTGAAAGATGCAGGACGAAAGAAAGATCCTTCACAAAAGAAAGACAAAGAGGAGCACTGATTTTCATGATTGTCATGATTTGTTATGATTTGATATTTGAAACTGAAGGCACGCCCTTTTTGCAGAAAGCCCAACATAAAAATAGATCTTGACAAATCATGACAATCATGAAAATCAGTGTTCCTTCACTTCTTTCATCGAAATATTTAGCAACAATATGCCCACCAAAATCACTACTGTTATAACAAAGAGTGTTTCAATGACATGAGACATCGGAATGCCGTAAAAGCCCATTAGCCCCTGGCCCATCAATACAGCTTCATTGGCAACTATTCCGATGATGAAGATTGCGGTTGCTAATTTGAAAAGAGAATTATAATTCAAATAATTCCTTGCTGCTGCTAACAAGAACAGTGAGACAATACACAACAACACGAGGTGCAAATACCCTACAATAATTGGCCTGGAGCCAAAAGCCAGAATAGAAAGCGCGGGCATTGTAGAAAACATTTGCAGTAGAAATTTTATTGCCACGGCTGCGGCGACGAGTTTAAATATCCATTTGTTACCGCTCTTAACCACGCTCAGTGCGGGACGCATAACAATTAAAAGCCAAAATAAAGCAACACATTGTACAATTCCGGTAATTGTAGCTATCGCGTATGCATAAGCGGGGATGGCGAAAGTTATTACCGAAAGCAAATATGCAGGAACACAGCAGGCAACCAGCGTAACGCATAATTTTTTCGCAAGAATGCTGTTGTAATTCTCTTTAGGGATCATCATGAATAGGATGGCAAGGCAGCCAAAAAAGAACCAGCCGTTGTATTGAAAGTGCAGGAAAAAATATATGGCTGCTACATACCAGTATTGCCCCTCAAACTTATTTACCATAAGCCAGGCCAACATGAACGTTGCCAAAGAAGATATTTGTGCAAAAATGAGCGCCGCTTTGCAACAGAATGCGGCTAAAGTGTTTCCTTCATATCGGTTAAGGTCGCGCCAATAGTAAACCGCAAAAATTGCAAGTACTGCAATAGATATAGTTGAGAATGTGATGGAGTACAGCGCATAACCTTGTATGATAAACGAAATCAACATGCCATAGGCTGACAGCAGGTTTGCAACCAGCAACCACCGGTATTTCGCGTATGCATCAATGCTATTTTTCTTTTGGAGGAAGAAAACCAGGAAGCAAAAAATCGTTTGTGTTATCCAACCCGTGAAGGCAAAATGAGAATGCGCGTGCAATAAATGTTTTTGCTCGATGATAGGGAGTGAGAACACAATTTTATATCGCAGAATAACGCCACAAAGGGCAACTATAAGAAGATTAAAAAAAGAAATCCTTATCCACTTAGAAAACAACGACATTATTTTTTTTCAATATTAAGAAGACATACACCGGTCATTTATGACTGGACGCATATTATTGTAATAAACTTTCCCCTTTTCTATTGCCACATAACCTTTTTCCTGCATGGCGCGGATGGTTCTGATGACGGTTTCTACACGCAGGCCGGTCATATCAGCGATCTGTTGTCTCGTAAGTTTTACCAGGGAACATTTATCGCAATAGCATTTTTTTGAGGAGACAAGATATTGAAGAAGGCTGCTTACACAATGCTCAGGATCATGACTGCTGATTTCTTTCAGGATCTGCATTTTGAATTGGAGACGATCTGCCATTGCTTTAAAGAACATGGCGTTTAATTCGTGATCTTCTTTTAAAAGTTGCTCGAATCTCTCTTTCGATAATCGCAGTACGATGGAGTCGGTTATGGCTACGGCTGAAACTACATATTTGCCGCTATTGAACAATGGGATTTCGCCAATATAATCTCCTGATTCGGCAATGTCCTGCAGGAATTCCTTTCCACTGTCATCTATGTTTACGAGCTTAATTTTCCCTTCTTCTACCTGGTGGTAAAAGTTGCAATGATTTCCTTCTTTAAAAATGTAGTCACCCGCTTCAATTTTCCTATAACACGCTCCCAGGGACAGTAAAAGGTTAGTGTTGATCATGTTAAAATTTGTTTGAAAGAACACAAAATCAAATTATTACCGTATGATCTTTGGCAACAGGGTAGGTGACAAAAATCATCTTTCCTGTGTCAGTTGTTAAGCGAGGGTCAAGTATGACCAAAAATATGATTCTACGCATAAAAATGCAATAGCAAGCTGTTTATTCTTGCATAAATAATATTTGATATGAAAAAAACATTTGTCTACGTTGCATTCTCCGTTGCGCTGCTAGCAGCTGCTTGCGGAGGCAATAACCAGTCTGCTTCCAAAGACAATACCGCCGCCAGCGATGAAAAAAAGGCTAGTGAAAATCCTTCTTACGACCCGAAAAGAGGTGAAGGTAAATTTACACATGTAGATGTTGCTGCCACCCTTGATCCCAAAATGGCAGATGAAGGTGAAAAAGTATATCAACTAAAATGTTCAAGCTGTCATAAAACTACTGACGAAAAACTTGTTGGTCCAGGCTGGAAAGCTGTTACAAGCCGCCACACTGCTGAGTGGATCATGAACTTTGTTACCAATACTGATGAGATGCTGAATAAGGATCCTAAAGCTCAGGCGCAGCTTGAAATATGTCTTGTGCGTATGCCGAATCAAAATCTTTCAGATGATGATGCAAGACATGTTTATGAATTCATGCGCAAGAACGATGGCGTAAAATAATCGCCACCTCACCCCAACCCCTCCCGTTTTAGTGGGAAGGGCTATAAGGACCTTACTAATAGAATTATTTAATCCCTCAATTAATAGATTATGATCACCACCACAAAGCAACTGCTGGCTATCTCTTCTGCCGCATTATTGCTTTCTGCAAGCGCTTGTAAGCCAAAAAATGCCGCTACTGCCGTAAGCTCCGATGCTGCATCGAAAGCATATGTGGCTCCCGGAAAATACGATGAGTTTTACAACTTTGTTTCCGGAGGTTTCTCCGGTCAGTTGAGCGTTTACGGCTTACCGAGCGGACGCTTACTTCGCGTGATTCCCGTTTTTTCAGTTGATCCTGAAAAAGGATGGGGCTACAGCGAAGAAACCAAGCCAATGCTCAACACTACTCACGGAAATGTGCCTTGGGATGATCTGCACCACGTAGAACTGTCACAAACCAATGGGGAGATCGATGGTCGTTGGGTTTTTGTAAACGCCAACAACACTCCACGTGTTGCCAGGGTTGATCTTAAAACCTTCCGCACTGCTGAAATTATTGAATTGCCAAACAGTGCAGGTAACCACTCATCTCCTTTTATCACTGAAAATACCGAGTATGTTATTGCTGGTACACGTTTCAGCGTGCCACCGGATGATGTAAATGGTGATGTGCCTATCAATACTTATAAAAAGAATTTCAAAGGTTATATCAGTTTCATAGGTGTTGACAAAACATCCGGTAAAATGGATATCGCATTCCAGATCGAATGTCCGGCCATCAACTTTGACCTGAGCCATACAGGTAAAGGTCCTTCCAGCGGTTGGTTCTTCTTCTCCTGCTATAACACTGAGCAAGCGAATACGTTGCTTGAAGTAAACGCTTCTCAGCGCGATAAGGACTTTATCATGGCGGTGAACTGGAAAAAAGCAGAGGAATATTTGAAAGCCGGCAAAGGAAAAAAGATACCAGCGAAATATGTTCACAATACATATGATGACAAGACACACTCTTCAATTTCTGAAATGAAAAATGAAGTAACTGTTTTAAGCGCAAAAGATCTTAAAGACATTTGCTACTTCATTCCATGTCCAAAATCTCCACATGGTTGCGATGTCGATCCTACTGGTGAATATATTGTAGGTAGTGGTAAACTTGCTGCATTGATTCCTGTATTCAGCTTCAGCAAAATTCAAAGCGCCATTGCCGGAAAACAATTTGATGGCGAATACGATGGTATTCCTGTTATCAAATATGACGCGGCATTGTATGGTGAAGTTCAAAAACCAGGTCTTGGACCTTTGCACACAGAGTTTGATGGTAAAGGAAATGCGATCACTTCAATGTTCGTTTCTTCTGAGCTTGTTAAATGGAACATCAAAGATCTGAAAGTAATTGACCGCGTGCCTACTTACTATTCTGTTGGTCACCTTTGCATACCTGGTGGCGATACTAAAAAGCCAAATGCGAAATATGTAATTGCGTATAACAAAATTACAAAAGACCGCTATTTGCCTACAGGTCCTGAATTGGCTCAAAGTGCACAGCTGTACGATATCACCGGCGACAAAATGCAACTGATACTTGACTACCCAACTATTGGTGAGCCGCACTATGCACAAGCTGTTTCTGCCGATCTTATAAAAGGAAACTCCGTTAAATTCTTCAAGATCGAAGAGAACGCGAATCCTTACGCTACAAAAGGCGAAGGCAATACAAAAGTTGTTAGAGAAGGCAACAAAGTACACATATACATGACTTGTATCCGCTCTCACTTTACGCCGGATAATATTGAAGGTATTAAAGTAGGTGATGAGGTTTATTTCCACGTTACCAACCTTGAACAAGACTGGGATATACCGCACGGTTTTGCTATAAAAGGTGCGAATAACGCAGAGTTGCTCATCATGCCGGGTGAAACACAAACCTTGAAATGGGTTGCTGAAAAATCAGGTATCTGGCCATTCTATTGCACGGACTTCTGTAGTGCGCTGCACCAGGAAATGCAAGGCTACCTGAGGGTTTCTCCAGTTGGTAGCAATGTTCCGCTTACTTACAGCACTGGTAAGAATTTACCGCCTGCTGACAGCACTAAATAGCCCTGTAGGAATTAGGAATTAGAAATTAGGAATCAGAAGGTTTTCGCTAACTATTGTGTTGAAAGCGTTTACCATGCAATTCAATTTCAACCGTGCGCTACGATTCTTAATCTCTAATTCCTAACTCCTAATTTCTAATTCCTAATTCCTGTTTTATGAACAACATTAAAGGCTGGGTAAGAATATTACTTGTTCTCTGTTCTGTTGGGCTTGTTATTTCCCTATTTGTTCCAATGTGGAGCATTGATTTGAATGCGCCGCAGTACCCTGAAGGATTAACACTATTGATTTATCCGGGAAAACTGGCCGGCCAGGTTGATATCATTAATGGTCTTAACCATTACATTGGCATGAAAACATTGCATGCAAATGATTTCTTCGAATTCACCATATTGCCTTACATTCTTGGCACCTTTGCCGCCTTGTTCCTTATTGCGGCAATCGCCGGTAAAAGAAAATTGCTTTACGTAGTTTCCGGAATGTTCCTTGCTTTTTGTTTGATCGCCATGATCGATTTCTGGAGATGGGAGTACAACTACGGTCACGATCTTAATCCCGATGCAGCAATTAAAGTTCCGGGAATGGCGTATCAGCCACCATTGTTAGGGTATAAACAGCTGCTGAATTTCGCTGCTTATTCTCTGCCGTCTACAGGAGGGTTGATTGTTTTCATCGTGGCACTTATTTCGGTTTTTGTCTGCTACATTGAGATGAGACAGGCACGTATCAATGCAAAAAGATTTGCGAAGCCATTAACTCTTATTCTTTTAGCATGCAGTGTATTTATGACTTCATGCTCTACTAAACCAACACCTATAGTTGCCGGAAGCGATCAGTGCAGCAGTTGTAGAATGACAATTAGCGATCCTAAATTTTCTTCGGAGATCATTTCTAAAAAAGGAAAAATCTTCAAATTTGATGATACGCATTGCTTACTCGCTTTTCTCCATGATAAGCAAATAGCGGAAGCAGATGTAAAAGCGTATTATTTTACGAACTTTGATAACACGGGCGAATTATTGCCTGTTGAAAAAGCCATCTTTTACAAAAGCGAAGATTTCAAAACGCCGATGGGCGGGAATATAGCGGTGTTTGCCAGTGAAAGCGCCGTACAAAAAATACAGGAAAGCTTTAAAGGCACAAAATTGCAATGGGCAGAGATTGCGAATGCTTCACATCACTAAAAGGAGGGATTTCCATTCATGAAACGGAGCATGATAAATTTTCACACCGATTGAGGCTTGGGCGGAGTACCATCCGACCAAAAATCTGCCGCCATGGCGGCAAAACAAAAAGATATACGGATGAAAATATACTTTCTAATATTGTTTTTTTTGTACTCTCTTCCGGGAATGTGCAGCATTATACATGTGGGAAAAAATGAAAGAATAAAAACAATAAAAGAAGCGATATCTCACGCGAATGAACTCGACACAGTACTGGTTCATGGCGGTTATTATAAAGAAGGAAACATTTTTATCTCAAAAAAAATAGTGTTGAAAGGCATTGATCTCCCGACACTTGATGGAGAGAATAAATACCAGATCATTTCTGTGAAAGCAAATGGTGTGGTAATAGATGGCTTTAAAATTGTTCACTCCGGCACGTCCAGCCTGGAAGATATTGCGGGCATTAAATTATACGACGTTCGCGATGCCGTGGTTCAAAATAATGTGCTGGATGATACATTCTTTGGCATTTACACACAGCGTGGCACCAACTGCCTTATTCAGAATAATGTGTTAACCTCTGCAAGGAAACAAGAGCAGGCAAGCGGCAATGGTATTCACTGTTGGAAAAGTGACAGTATGCGTATCATCAACAATTCCATCAAAGGACATCGCGACGGAATTTATTTTGAATTTGTAACGAACTCTGTTATCTGGCGCAATGTATCTACCAGTAATCTGCGATACGGCTTGCATTTTATGTTTTCAAACAGCGACAGCTACATCTCAAATATTTTTCGTTACAATGGTGCGGGTGTGTCTGTCATGTTTTCACACCATGTGAAAATGTTCAACAATTATTTTGAGGAAAACTGGGGCGATGGAGCGTATGGCATTTTGCTAAAAGAAATTGCAGACAGCTATATAGACGGCAACCATTTTATTAAAAATACAAGTGCCATCTACATGGAAGGTGTAAGCAGAACGATAATGGTGAAGAACGTTTTCAGAAATAATGGATGGGCCATAAAAATACAGGCCAGCTGCATGGAAACCGAATTGCACAACAATGTTTTTCTGGGAAATACATTCGATGTGGGAACAAACGGCTCTCTTGTGTTGAACAATTTTGATGGCAACTATTGGGACAAGTATGAAGGATACGATCTTAATAAAAACGGTATTGGCGATTTACCTTACCGCCCGGTGAGCATGTACTCTATGATCGTAGAAAGAAATCCACCGGCGATGATTTTGTTTCACAGCTTTATGACCTCATTGCTTGATAAAACCGAAAAGGTATTGCCGACACTTACGCCTGAAAACCTTGCCGATACAAAACCGCTCATGAAACTACCTTTCCGTCTATGATCAGTGCAACCAATATATCGAAGCAGTTTGGAAAATTAAAAGCGCTTGACAATATTTCCGTTACGTATCCGGCCGGCGAATGCATTGCATTGATTGGGCCGAACGGAAGCGGCAAAACAACATTCATCAAATCCATTTTGGGGATGGTTGTTCCAGATAGCGGCAAAATACTTTTTAAAGGGAAAGATATTGCTCAAGATTGCCACTACCGCTCAGATATAGGCTATATGCCTCAGATAGGCCGCTATCCTGAAAATATGACCATTGGCCAGGTGCTGGAAATGATGAAAGATATCAGGAACCATAGCGGTAGTCTGGACGATGACCTTATCAATGATTTCAACTTCAAAAGTCTGCTGAATAAAAGAATGCGCACACTGTCTGGCGGTACAAGACAGAAAGTAAGCGCGGCATTAGCTTTTATGTTCAATCCGGAGGTGTTGATACTTGATGAACCTACAGCTGGCCTTGATCCCGTAGCATCAGAAATTTTAAAACAAAAGATAGTTAAGGAAAAAGAGAAGGGCAAGCTGATCCTCATAACGTCGCACGTATTGAGTGAGCTGGATGACATTGTAACACAGGTAATGTATATGCAGGATGGTAAAATGGTGTTTTACAAGCCATTTGATCTGTTGCAATTTGAAACCGGCGAAAATAAATTATCAAAGGCTATTGCGATGATCATGCAGCAGAACCAGTTTAGCGACATACTTTGATAAGTAAAAAGGCAAAATTAAAAAGTAAAAAGCCTTTAATGCAGGGACGCCAGATAAACATAAAAAGATCAGCACCGGAAGTTTTTGACTTTTGACTTTTTCATTTTGACTTAACACCGTTTCACGATCATGAAAAAAATTATCAAATACATCATAACAGATATACTGCGCAATAAGATCATTCTTTCTTATACCGCTTTTCTTTTGGCTATATCGTTTACCATTTTCAGCCTGGAAGATAACAGTACAAAAGGATTGCTGAGTCTGCTGAATATTGTATTGATCATTGTGCCGCTTATCAGTATTATTTTCTCAACGATCTACATTTACAATAGTGCTGAGTTTATAGAGCTATTGGTGAGCCAGCCATTGCAACGTAAAAAAATATGGCTGGGACTTTTTACGGGTCTTGCCGGTTCGTTTACCATTGCATTTCTTATAGGCGCAGGTATTCCCATCATTCTCTTTGAAGCAACAGCAGTTGGATTTATGATACTGGCAGTTGGTATTTTGTTGTCTGTCATATTTGTGGCGATAGCGATGTTTGCTGCTGTTAGAATAAGGGATAAAGCCAAAGGTATCGGCGTGACCATTCTTCTTTGGTTGTATTTTTCTTTACTCTTTGATGGCATAGTATTGTTCCTGCTGTTTCAATTTTCAGACTATCCTATTGAAAAGCCAATGATTGCAGTGAGCATGCTAAACCCAATAGACATTGGCCGCATATTGATTCTGTTGAAAATGGATGTGTCAGCGCTTATGGGGTACACTGGTGCTGTTTTCAAAGACTTCTTTGGCACAACCGCGGGCATGGTCACGTCCTTCCTTATATTGGCCCTGTGGATGATTTGCCCCCTATTAATTTCTCTTAGAAAATTTGACCGGAAAGACCTTTAGATTTTTACTTATTGCCAACGACATGAAACCCGACATCACAACCCGCCTGGATATTGAAAAAATGGTTGATCTTTTTTATCAGAAAGTGGTAAAGGACGATCTGCTCAGTGGTTTTTTTGCAAAAACAAACTGGGAAAAACATCTGCCCAAAATGTATGGTTTCTGGAGCAACGCTATTTTTTACTCTGGCGGTTATACAGGCGACCCACTCGCAAAACATAAAAAGCTTCATGAAAAGCAACCTTTAAACAAACGCCTTTTTGATCGCTGGGAGGAAGTGTTTTTTGAAACAGTAGATGAATTGTTTGAAGGGCCAAATGCAAACCTTGCAAAACAACGTGCGGAAAGTATTGCGACTATAATGCAGATGAAAATTTTATAGCGCTCAATGCAGAATGCCTAACGCATAACGCATGGTGTTACACACTAAGCGTTATGCGTTAGGCATTCTGCATTAGACGTTCAACTATTTCTTCGGACTCAGCACTCCATCAATCACATAAATAATCCCGTTAGATGCGGGAATTGTAGCGAGTACATTAGCAGTGCCGTTAACCATTATTTTATCACCTTTCTTGGAAATGGTAACATTGCCACCATTTACTTGTCCTAATATCTGTCCATCATTTAGTGCTTCGGGTTTGTATACACCAAGCGATACATGGTACTGAAGAATGTCGATCAGTGCATCTTTTTTCTCAGGTTTTAACAGATCATCCACTGTGCCTGCGGGCAACTTGCCAAAGGCTTCGTTTGTAGGTGCGAACACTGTGAAGGGACCAGCATTGCTCAATGCATCTACAAGACCTGCTGCCTGTACAGCTGTTACCAATGTTGTGTGATCTTTACTGCCGGCAGCAACCTGCACAACATTCTTTTCTGACTGGTCATCCTTAACGCCAGACTGGCCTGCGCCAGCTGGTTCGGGCGCTGCGGTGGCGGTTTGCGTTGTTGTTTTGTCTGCGGGTGCATTGTTGCAACCCCAGGTGTAGAGTATAGCAACTGCAAAAAGGGGAGCGAAAAACTTTTTCATATAACTTATGAGTTTTGCGCAATGTAATAGTTGCTGCTTATTCAAATTATGACTGCACTCATAACGCCAAATGCTTAACGCAAAATGCATAACGAAAAACGCCTAACGCTCAGTGTGTAGCACCATGCGTTAGGCGTTCGGCATTCAGCGTTATGCTGAGATATTATTACTGCAAAGTAGCTAAAACAGTTACTCCGCCTTTAACAACTTCATTCAGTTGAACATTCACTTTTGTTCCCAAAGGAAGCAGCAAGTCTACACGGCTACCAAATTTAATGAAGCCGTACTCAGCGGCCTGGGCCACCGGCTGGCCAACTTTCAAATAGTTTACGATACGCTTTGCAAGTGCACCGGCAATTTGTTTTACAAGAATTTCTGTGTTGCCTTTTTTTATCACCACACTGTGTCTTTCATTTTCGGTAGATGATTTTGGATGCCATGCTACCAGGTATTTTCCTTTATGGTATTGATTATAAATTACTTCTCCGCTTATCGGATTACGGTTTTGATGCACGTTCGCTGGGCTCATGAATACAGAGATCTGCAAACGCTTGTCATGAAAGTATTCTTCGTCAAAAACTTCTTCAATTACAACTACTTTTCCATCTGCAGGACAAACAACCAGATTTTCGCCGGTTGTGAGTACGCGATTGGGAACGCGGAAAAATGAAATAAGAAACAGAAATGTGCCCAATGTAACAATGAAGATCAAAAGGCTGACAATAGGAAGACTGGAACTAATGAAATAGAACGATAAAAGGTTAAGTACGGCAAAAACTATGGCTCCAATGGCTATGGATTTGTATCCTTCTTTGTGTATATGCATGTTTACTATTAAAAGGCAAAAGTAAGAATTGGTGAGGAAATAACTGAATAACTGATTAACTGAATAACCGAATATCTGAGTTAAGTATACAAAAAAGGAACTCGGCAAGCTCTGCCTCATTGTGTAAAGGCCGGGTCAGCATGTGCTTGTCGAAACCCTTTCAAACACAATGACTGAATAACTGATTAACTGAATAATTGAGGTTTCTGTGTCTCATACCTTGAATTGGGCAAACACTTGGAACAGGCGTGTTGAACTAAAAAAACGCCTCCATTTGGCGATGGCTTATGGCTTGCAACGTTCATAGTCTTTTCGCTTCGCGATGTTTAACATGCCGCCCCTCTGGGGCAGGCTCGCCTTTTCTAAATTGTTGCCTTTTCTACTAACGTGTCGCCCCGCTGAGGCTGTATAAAACATCTTGAATGATCCAATTAGCCCCTGCGGGGCGACACGTTAGTAGAAATCAAATACATTATGATCAATTTAATACGCGCCCCAGCGGGGCGGCATGTTAGTAGAAAAACGGAAAGGAATCAGAATATTTATAACCAGACCCGAGAGGCGGCGTGTTAATTAACAGACCTGACAGGTTTTATAAACCTGTCAGGTCTGGCATTCCGTTGAAATAAAAAAAACCGCCTCCATTTGGAGACGGTCTTTTATCAAAATTATTTGTATTCTAAATACTATGATTTTGGTCTTTCCAACAATTTGAAGAATTGGTCAAGTTGTGGAAGGATAACGATTCTTGTGCGACGGTTTGCAGCTTTACCTTCTGCAGTATCGTTTGTCATAACTGGTTTGTACTCGCTACGTCCTGCAGCAGCCATTTTAGCTGGCTCAAGACCATATTGTTTTTGCAATGTGCGAACAACAGTTGTAGCACGCAATACAGAAAGATCCCAGTTGTCTTTAATCAAACCATTTCCACGGTAAGGAACGTTATCTGTGTGTCCTTCTACCATGAATTCGATATCTGGTTGAGCTTTCAACACAGTAGCAACTTTACCAAGAACAACTTTGGCCTGGTCAGTTATATCATAGCTACCGCTTTTGAAAAGAAGTTTATCAGAAATGTCAATGTAAACAACACCTTTGTCAACTTTAATGTTGATGTCTTTGTCATCAAGGTTGCCAATAGCACCTTTCAGGTTCATCACCAAAGCCATGTTCAAAGAGTCTTTACGAGCCAATGAAGCTTGCAAATCCTGGATGTAAGCGTCTTTCGCGCCGATGTTATCCATAGATTTTTTGATGCTTTCTGCCTGTGAAGAAGAGATCACAGAAAGATCCTGCAATTGCTTTAAGGCTTGTGTGTTGTTCTCTTTCAGGAATGAAATTTGTTTGTTCAAATTGTCATTCTCCATTTTAAGGTTGTTTAGTTGACCTTGCACATTGCTTTTATCGGTCAAACATCCTCTCAATTGATTATTTAAAGAATCATTCTGCGCGCTTACACGAATATAGTTGTCGTGTTCAGCTTGTAGTTTCTTTTTGCTTACGCAAGAAAATAAGGTTACAGAGCTTAGTGCGGTCAATAAAATAAACTTGGTTTGCATAATCGTGTTTTTTAAAATAACTACGTTTTAAACTTACGGTAAAATCGGCCGGGGCAAATGTATATCAACAAAATAAATACCGTGCCATAAAAATCATTTTTTTAACAGTTTAAGGTCGAACTTTTTGTAAAAACTTCAGGTTTACACTTATCGCATTAGATTTTATACTTATAAAATGCGAAATAAGTGTAGGATTCTATCACTACTGGGTAATTAATAAGTAGGTATTCGATTCGATTATTTAAGGACATTGGACGGCATTGTTTCTCATCAACGAGGCTTCGACAAGCTCAGCCTGACACTCCTTTCGTGCTGTCAGGCTGAGCTTGTCGAAGCCCGTCCGAGCCGAATTCATCCGGGCGAGCCTTCTCGCAAACTAAACGACATCGCTTTATTAACGCACAAAATGTACATCGTTTATTTTCTGTTGATCTATCAATTGCTGCAGCCTTGGTTGTGTATTCAGTCGTTTGTCCATTTGGTTTAGAACACTATCTGAAATGAACCAGTTCATCGCATATGGCCCTTTCGAAAGCGTGTCTTTATCGATCGTCGGGTCATTATATAAGTGTATCGGGTAATAAATGGCGTTTGAAATGCTGTCTCTGCCAGGCTTTATACTACCGATGAAACTTACCAGCCTGCGATCGTTGACCGTTGTTTGCATATCATACGCACCAAGGATAGTAAGCAACGGTGCCGACAAATCATTCTTAAACGGTGTCACTTTTTTTAATACCACATCGCCCTGCGGGCTGTTGGTAATGTGCAACACAACGAGTTTTAATTTTTTTATGCGTGCTTTTAAAACAGGATCACTAACAGTATCGGCAGTACGCAACATGCCGGTGATCATTTCCTGTACAACACCTGCGCCGGAGTTATCGAAGTAGCCGCCATCCACAAAATAGTGCGCCCTGCTGCTGTCTTTTACTTTATCCTCATTGCTTTTGGCCCTGCTGTCCTTTTTATCTAGTTCGCCCTGCTGCTTGGGAATCAGTTCATCTATTCTGCCCGCAGGGCTTACATAAGGAAATCTCGCGCCGAGAATTGCAGCCGAGCTCAAACGTATTGATTTGTCATTTTGCAAAAGGGAGAGCACATCGACGCGTTTATTAAAAACAGGGTTGTCAAGTTTTATGGTGCAAACAACACCCGGCGTTCCGTCCTGCACACGTGTAGTGTTGACGCATAACACTGGAAGGCTGGAGTAAGTATTTTGCTGTGTAACGCACTGCGACATATTGGTGGAATCGAAACGAAGCCGATAATAAGATGTGTCGGTGCATTCTTCAAAGCCGTTTTCCAATGCCTTTGCACGATCACCCGCTTTTGTGAATCGAACGAGATAATTTATTACAGGTAAATAGTTGAAGTAGTCTGGCCCGAGCATATGCGCGAGTGTGTGAGTAAGAAAATCCTGCTTGAGATAGTTCTTTGCAGATTTTTCAAATTGCGGCTGAGGAGGAACATCATTAGAATGTTTTAATAAAGTAAAAAAAGCTGCAACGCCAACGCCGCCGCCCGATGTACCAGACAAGCAGAAAACGTGCGAAGAAAAACGATCGTTTGGTGTTTGCGCAATAGATGAATCCTCCAATCTGCCCAATACGGAAGCCACCCAATAACCGGATCTTGAAGCGCCACCGTTTGCGAGCACAAAATAAACAGGATACACGCTTGCACTGTCAATATCATTGTGGTGCTGTAACCACGACATGAAATGCTGGTCGATCGATTCTCTGTTGGCATAGGAGACGAACGATGCCTTTTGTGTAAGAGGTACTTGCCTTACAAAATGATTTTCTGGTGTAGGTAGTAAAGCCGCCAGGATAAATATGATGAAATGCAGATTGACTTTTGTTTTTACAGAAAACATGGTGATGATGTTGCCAAAGCCGAGCAACATCGCAAAAGCCAATAGTACCAAAGGAAACGGCCCGATGCTTACCGCAAATTTATAGGAGAGTATGGCAGCAAGATAGATGATGAAACCTACGATCGCGAATATATTGAACCATTTGAAATAACCAATCTCAATGGTGGGAAGGTTCACATAGCGCATTATTTTTTTTAGCAGGCGGTTGATCAAACCATCTTTCTGCAACGCAAGGTTTTGTTGGGCCTGTGTTCTTTCCAAATCATTTCTCCGAAGGTTGATGTAAAAAAAATAGACCAGCAAACCCAGCACCAGCAGCACAAATACAGTTTTAATGCTATTGTGAAAAACCGGAAGCTGAAAAACAATCAGCAAGAATATAAACAGTATGCCCGACAGGTTGAACAATCTTCGTATAAGCGCAGGCTTTTCTTTACTGAGTTTTATAAAACGGCTGTCAAATAACCAGAGAATAAGGAGAGTGATAAACAGCAATATGAATGGACTTACCTTACTAAAGAATACGGGATGTAAAAGATTTTCAAAAGCAAGGATCAAAACAAGAAAGCATGCATAACCAATTATGCGTGGAAAATGATCCAGGTAAGAAAGTTTGACTTCATACTTTTCGCAACATTGATCCTCCGTTAATGATTCATCAAATTGCTGCACATAGCCCAGCTGCTTGGCTTTCTTCATATAACTGATGATTCGTGAAGAATACCACGACACATACACCCAAAAGGCGATGGCGATGAAGAAGTATGTTTTTACAATCAGATTGTCTCCAAAAGAATGGACGTTGCCGTCGTTCTTCACATTTTCTATAAACGTGATGATGACATCTTTCCCTTGACCCAGTCCAATAAAAATAAACATCACAAAAAGAATGAACAGTATGGAGGGGAAAAACAGCCAGATCGATTTTAATAAGTTGGAAAGGATCGTTATGGCTTTAGGAGGAGTGGCAGGCATAATTGATCAATTATGCACTGTAAAGTACGGAATGGTTGCGGGTTTTGCAAGCAGCATATGGGATGTACGATGTACGGAGTACGGTGTACGAAAGTCATTTTAATCTGACACCATAAAGATTTTCGTACACCGTACATCTAACATCGTACATCTGGCTATTCGCACTGCGACAAGAACCACTGCGTGCCAGACTTGCCCCAGTTTGGTGACAAGTCGGTTGCCGGAACAAATTTCGCATACATTGCCATTGCCTTTTGGAGATAAGGTTTTGCTTTTTCTTTGCCACCGCCAAACACTTTTGGTGTATAGAAAGTATTTTGTCCCTGCAAGTAAACCGGTCTTGGGTTTGTTGAGTCAAGCTGCTTTGCTTTTTCGATATAGTTATCGGAAGCCTTGCCGTATTTCATGTAACGTGCCGGAGGATTTACGGTCATATGCGCCGTAGCGATCATGCTTTTGATCACGCATATCTCAGAGTTTTCGCTTCCTGCCAATTCTTGTGCTTTGGTAAGCAGGCTGTCTGCCTTGTCAGCAATAACATCTACTTGTTTTTTGTCTTCACGCATCAGCGCATCCATGATGGTGCAGTAAGATGCATAGTAATAAGGAAGCCATTGTGTTTTCTCTGCATTGGCTATGCGTTCAAAATTGTTGGAGAGATCGATGATCTTTCCGTTTGATAAAGCTGAATCCAGCATTGAAATGTTTTGTTTCATCGCTGATGAATATCTTTCGCTCTGACTAAATGCTGCGACTGTTGCAACAATTGCAAAAAACGTGAGGATTGTTTTTTTCATTTTTATTTGGTGTTTGTTTTTTATTATATGTTGTTGGCTCTGCGAGGCTTGTAGCCTCGCAGTTTTATTTTGTTGCCTTTGGCAACATTATCGCCTCAGGCGATAGAATAATGCTCCGGAGCTAAAAGCTCCGGAGAGCTTGAGCTTGCCGACTGTCGTACACCGTACATCGTACTTCGTACATTAAAGATTGTTATTAATCACGTCTTCTGTTCTATCAATGCCAAAGCTAATGAAACAGCCTAAGAAGTAAAACCTGCCAGCGGGTGGCGTTACGGCAACCTTGTTCATTCCATCTGCTGAGTAGTTGTAATTATATACCAGTTTGTTTCCCAAAACATTTGTTGCAGAAAGCACCCAAACAATAAATGTTTTAGAGTCTTTCTTTCCGAGCCTTGGTAAATAATTCACGCTAAAGCTCAGGTTATTGTAGGTTACTGTTTTTCCCTGGTCGGCAATGTAATATTTTCCAGCGCCATCGGCCATTAAGTTATAGTAAGGTCTTCCGGTTGCGAAGGTGTAAGACGCGTTGAATTGTGTTTTCCAGTTCAAAACAAATTTCTTTACCACTGCAGAGGCTGTATGTGTCGCTGCAAAATTTGGCTGCATTGATTTTGGATAGTTCAAATAATCACGCTTTGTATCGAGATATGAATAAGATATCCAGTAGTCGAAATTCTTCAATGATTTTTTATCTCGCCAGAAAACTTCAATCCCCTGTGCATAACCATAACCAAGGTTGTTTGTGTCGGGAACGGTTTTCAAAAGATCATTGTATTTTTTATAATAAGCTTCTACGCGGAAAGTATGTTCGGTTGTAAGCTTTTGATAGTTGAGTATGTAGTGTGTTGCCTTTTGATACAGGTACTTATTAGAAAACAGCAAATAATTACGTTCAGGTTTTTGATAAAACATGCCGTAGGCAAAAGAAACCTGTCCTTTGTTTCCCAATTTATAGGCAATCGAAACACGGGGAACAATGTCTGACTTTTTGAGGTAAGAAGAATACTCATAGCGTGTTCCCAGTTTGGCCGCGAGGTCATTGGTAATGTAGATATCTGTTTCAGCAAATAACGCGGTGAAGTTATCTACATAGCCGCTCAACGCATGCAAAAGAGTGTCGTTGCTATAGTCTGTATTTTCTTTGTTCCACAAATATTCACCGCCAAATCGTACCGCGCTGATCCCGCTAAGGTGTTTCTCCAACACTGTTTTAACGGTTGCCAGCTGGCTGCGCGAGTCTACTTTAAAAGCTTTTTGCAAATAGGGATAGTAAGGGATGTGTTGATTTTCATTATCCTGGTTTTGCAAGTCGGTATTTATGTTGTCAAGATTATGACTGTAAGAAGTACCGATATTAAGCTTCCAGTTTCTGCCCAGCACTTCTTTGTAAGAAAGATTCGCATACTCATTATTGTTATACAGGCCGAAAGCATTTTTAAGCTTTGCAGAGTCAATGTCGGGATTTCTCAGGCCCAGTTGGTTATAGTTGAAATAACCATAAAACTTAAGCATGCCTGTTCTTGAAGTTTTGATGCGGAAGTTGGTTTCCGCGTTGTGGTACAAAGGCATCCTGAAGTAATCCGGCTTTTGCGGAACGATGGCAAAATAAGGGAGTAGGTTGGTGTAGTTGTAGTTAATACCCCAACTTGCCTTGTTATTCTTCGCCAGTTTTTGATAACCCGCATTTAGTCCAACAGTTGATAAACCGACGTTTGCAGAGGTCCTTTCCGGCAGATCAACAGTTTCAAGAATCAATGCTGCAGACAAAGCCTGTCCGTACAAAGCAGAGTAGCCGCCGGATGTAAAGACAGTTCCTTTAAACAAAAATGGATTGAAACGGCCGCGTTGCGCAATGTCAGGAACGCTGCTGAAGAAGAAGTTATTTACCAAAGTACCGTCAATAAATATCTTCGCTTCTTCGCCGCTACCACCACGAACAAACAAGCCTTCTTTTTCACCAACTTGTTGTGTGCCGGGTAATGTGCGTATGGCGGCTGTAACATCTGCATTTGCACTCGCTGTTGTAACAATGTCCAGTGGATTTAATACAGTAGTGCGTTTTGAATCACTTGCTTCGAAAGAACCGGCGGTTACAATTACTGCTTTTAATTCATCAAGATTTTCTTTCAGCATTATGTTTATAGGCATTTGGCCCGCATGCAGTGTGATGTTTTGTTCCCATGGCTTGTAACCAACGCAGGTTACAGTTAGTATTTTTTCACCTTTTTCTGGGGTGGAGAAGTTATAATGTCCGGAAGAATCAGATGTTGCACCATCATAAGTGTCCCTTAATGTGATGCTGGCGCCAGGTATGGGTTTGCCCTTGTAATCCTTGATAATACCGGATAAGGTGGTTTGTGCAAATGAAAATGCAGAAAGCAGGAGAAAGGTTAATGTGATAGATGTTTTGTTCACGGTGGCGTTTATTTGAATACAAAAATAATTTCGCTTATAGGGTATGTCAAATTCTTCGCCGAAATTTCGCCGAGAGTTGGCCGAGGGAAAGACTGAATAACTGAATAATTGAATAACTGAATGGTCGATATTCGATTAGCCTTTTAAACAGAGAACACACAGTTATTCGATTATTCAGTTATTCTGTTATTACAAAAACCCTGTTTTAAACAAAACAGGGTTTATTCCAACTTCAACCTCGCCGGCCAACCTACATAGCACGGCGGCTGGCAAGTATAAAAATCTTTAAAACAATTGCTCCAAAACCAAGAACGGCGAGTGTGAATGTTGTTTGCTTGCTTCTTCACATTTTGCTACACTATTGTTTGTTGTAGACTGCAAAGAAGAATTTGGGTCAACTTGTGTGGTGCTTGTTTTAATGTTAATGGTACTGTCTATCTTAATGTCTATTTTCTTTTTGTCGTTGTGGTATCTGTAGCCTGCTGTATCTGTTGCTGGCTTTTTATCGGGATGAGTGTTGTTGTTGTCATCGTCCCAACTTTATCTTTATCAATCTTCATGTTGAAGTGACCACCTTTGTTGTTGTTGTTTTTCTTGCGTCTTTCGGTAACTCTTTCCAGGCAGTTGTCTGTCATTACATATTCCACGTTGCTTTCCCAATGGCATGTGTTGTTTAAGTCATCATCGTCAAAGTTTACATTAATACCTCTTCTGCCCCTGCGTTTGTCGATGTTTACATTGAACCATTCGTAGTCGTCAATGCTTTCATCCATTTCGATTCTTTTTCCTACCGGCACTTCAACGATCAATAGCACTTGCTGATTGCGGAACTTATCAACTCTTTCTACGGCAAAACCTTTTGGCAATGAAATGATAGAATCTGCCTGGTTTACATCGAATCGAATATTACTTGCCAGTTGTTTTGCTCTTTCTGTACTAGGGCTGCGGCTGAAGCGCACTTTGTAAATGTGGTAAGATGAATCCTTACTTTTTATTACGTTGATACGAACGGTTCTCAACATTATTGAGTCATCTGACAGGTTAAAGAAAGGAGCATGGTTCATGTCTGCGCCAAACCAGTTGTCATCATAGTAAGTGCCCGGTTTTACATTTGCCTGGATAAATATTTTACCGCTGCTTGGCTGTGTAATGCTTAGTGTTTCATCAACACCAGATCTCGACTTGAAATCGTGTGTTACATTAGCAACCAGGAATATTGCGGAAACTAAACCGATTACCCATAGTATTCCGAAAACAAAACCCAGGTAGTGACGGCGGGAACGAACACCCATAATGCGTCTGATCAACCAGGTGATAATTCCAACTAGTGGCAAGGCAAGGAAGAAAACCAATACGATCCATGCAAGGAAGTTTTCCCAAAAGCCCTCAAGGATAAAGTTTTTCAAGGGGTAAACCGACATGCCACCGAAAAGCAACCCTATCAATACTCCAAACAATGACAGTGCTATAATTCCCGCCACAAAGAAGAAGAATATTTTAAACAATGTGCCTATTACGGAGCCAAAGTCACTTCCTCTTTTTTTTAAAGTGGAACCCGCTTCTGCGCCAAAGTCTTTGGCACGGCTGCCTGCAGTAGTTCCGAATTCTTTCGCTCTTTCACCTATGTTCTGCGCAGCTTCTTTTACTTCGCTGCCAAATTTTTCAGCACGTGTTTTCATGCTCGCCAGGTCGTCATTCACAGTGTTGCGAATGGTGTTCAGGTCCACTTTTTCACCACGCATCTCTAGTTTTTCAGATGCTGTGCTTGCGTACGGAACTGCAATCCACAAAATGATGTACGTGATAAATAAAGTACTGCCAAGAGAGTTTGTGATAATGCGTGGGCCAAAGTGCCAGCCCCAGTTCCAATCCCAGAAGAATGTGTGGAAACTGCTGGAAATAATGCCGATGATGAATGGCAATGCGAATATCAATCTTGGTATCCATGAATCGATATTGAAATAAGACGCAAGGCCACCGCATACTCCACCAATTACTTTATCATCGGCGTTACGAAAAAGTCTTTTGGTAATGCTGGATTGAACAGATTGTGAGGGTACGATCACCCACAATAAAATGTACACCCAGAACAAAACGCCAAACAATAAAGCGAAGATGATGCGCACAATTACCGGATCAAGATGCAAATAGTTGGCAATACCGCTACACACACCACCAATGATCTTGTCATCTGCATTGCGGAAAAATCTTCCTTTGCTGTACGGCATGGAGGGCCCTTGCGCCGCTTGCTGATAAGTGTTTTGCTGTTGTTGATTTGTATTTGCATTGCCGGTTGCTGCAGCAGGTTCTGCATCAATGGCATCAAAGTCTTCAGGGCGGCCTATGCTTGCGATGATTGAATTGATATCATCGTCTGTTATGCAGTTTGCGCCACGTTTCAAACGGTCGCTGAACAATTCAGCAACGCGACTTTCAATGTCGTTAATGATTTCATCACGTCCATCTTCGTTAGCGAAGTATTTGCGTAAGCTATCTATATACTGCTTAAGAATATCATAGGCAGATTCCTCGATAGGTATTACCCTTCCCTGGAAATTTATATTGATAATCTTTTTCATCTTTTAGGTATTTTGTAGGTTGTTGATTAGTTGGTGTTGGTATTGTCCGGAACTATAGGGAGCGATTCATTTTTGTTGGTAAGTTTATTGACCCCGTTGGCCAATTCGTTCCATGTAGTTTCCAGTTCTTTATAAAACGTCATTCCTTTGTCTGTGAGGCTGAAGTATTTTCTCGGTGGTCCTGAGTTGCTTTCAACCCATCTGTACGTTAGCATTTCTGCGTTTTTCAATCGGGTGAGTAAGGGGTAAAGGGTTCCTTCCAGAATTTGAAGACCTGCCTCCCTCATTTCATCCACAATGTCGCTGGGATAAGCTTCGCCCCGTCGAATGATGGAAAGGATGCAGAATTCTAATATGCCCTTTCTCATCTGGCTCTGTGTGTTTTCTATATTCATGATCTTCCTGTTTTGTACAAATAAGAATGGCGAGTCAGGATAAGGTTTTGTTGATAAGGTTCAATGTTCGACCTGCCATTCATATTTGCTTTGTGATCTTTGACAACACAAACATAGATAAAGTTTCAGTACTATGCAACACACAGTACCATGTTTTTTTTAGTAATTCTCATTGAAAGGAAGTGTTTATAACATAAAAGATTGATAATCAATCGAACTTTTGTCTAAAAAAAATTAAAATATTTTCAAAAAAAATTTTTCCCGGGATAAACCACGGTTTTTGGAAAAAAAATTGTCAACCTCCTAGCCGCCCGCCAAAATTTTACGTTTGTTATTCATGTCTGCATTATGGATCAAGAAAACTTTTAAGAAGTAGTTGATGTAAAGTGATGGAAGAGGCGTAGAAAGTTGGATCACATTTTGGTAAGGCTAATATATTAAGCCCTGTTAGCAATGGCAGGTTTTGCCAGAACAGAATTTAGAACCGGCTTTGATTTAACCGGAGTTTTTTTTAAGAATGCATGCAACGTAAGTACGTCTGTTTCATTCTTTACAATTCCACATCTTTTTAAAATGGAAAATAAACATACACCGTTAGCCGAAAATGATGATGAAATATCGTTGGACTCTTTACTGCAGACAGGACGATATTTATTAGCAAAGTGCTTTTATCTGCTATCTCTTTTTTTCAGGGAAATAAAGAGATACTGGTATGTCCTCTTAATTGGATTTTTAGTTGGAGCCGGCACCACTTATTTCTCTCACGTACAGAAGGAGAAAGATAATTGGGAAGGTGCAGAAATGCTTGTAATCAACAATGTTCTTCCAAAAAATGTTTACGGCCAGTTACTCGATAATCTAAACACTGTTGTTTCGCTTCATTTGACAGATCAGATTTCAAAGGAATTGAAAGTAGATAGCAACGTTGCAAAAAGCATGATTACGCTGAGAGCAACCAATATACTGGGTGAGCCACTGTGGAGAGATACTTCTACAAAAACCAATGAAGTTTTTAAAATTATCGTTGGGATAAAAGATGCCGCAATAAAAGATACACTACAGAGCGCCATATTGAACTACCTGAATTCAAACGCTTACCTGGCCATGATACAAAAATCCAAGATGGATATTGCGCGGCGAAGGATTGCATTAATAGACCAGGACCTTGAAGTGCTTGATTCTTTAAAAAAAGCGTCTTATAAAAATGCATCCCGTTCATTCAGGCAAGGCGACAGTGCAGGAGTCTCCGGTTTATTTCTTCAGTCTGGCATTTTGCTGGATAGAAAAGACGCCTATCAGGAATACATCAATACAAAAGAGGAACCTATTATGCTGATCGATGGTTTTAAACATGGCTCATCATTGTCCAAAACACCATTGTTGCCTGTGTTGATCAAGAGCATACTGTCGGGGCTGGTTTTAGGCATACTTTGCTGCCTGGCTATTATGTTTGTAAAAGCAGCCAGAAACTTTCGGGACATTGGAGCAAACCAATAACGGACCTTTAGAAATTATTTATTTTAAAACTCGTTGCAATGCCTGATTTAGATGTTAAAATAAATAAGTACCTGCCGTTCGCGGTGCTTTACTTTTTTTTTAATAGTCTTTTACTACCACTTGGATTATTATACACGACACTTTTAACGCCTTTGTTCCTTCTCTGGCTTTACAAGTATCCTGTTTTCAAATATTTTTATTTTTTCGTTGTTGGGTCAGTTGCGTTTGCAGTTGTTCATTTTTTTAACGGTGTAGACATACCTGCTTATGGCAAATCATATTTCCTTATTCTTTCCGTATTGCTATGGTGCATGGCGTTTTACCAGTTTTTGCTGAGTTGCAATAGCCTGCAATCAATATTCAATAAGCTTCTTATCATTAATTTTTTCCTGGTGCTTATTGCTTTGGCCATTTATTTTATTCCTTTTTTAAGGCCGCTGATGTGGTACCAAAACAGCCTTACTGCCGGCTCTGGCAACGTGTACAGGTTGAAGTTGTTTACATACGAAGCATCTTATTATTCATTGTTATTGGTTCCACTGGTGTACTATTACTACCTAAAAATTTTACTGTTTCGGGCAAGCAATAATATATTGATCTTTTGCCTTGCCACCCTGCCCGTTTTGCTTTCGTTTTCCTTTGGTGTGATGGGTGGAATCGGACTGGGCTTTATTTTGCTGCTGTTATCCGATATAAAATTGCTTTATCTGAAAAAGATAAAATACATCTTGATTATAGGGTTTGTTGTAGTGCCCCTTCTGTTTTTTATCCTATATTATCTTTTTCCCGACAATAACCTGTTCCTGAGAATTGCCAATATTTTTAACGGCTCCGATTCCTCTTTTAATGGTAGAACAAGCGATTCCCTTACGCTTGCATATAGAATTGCGCAAGATAAAAGCCTGCTGTTTGGCTGCGGCCCCGGCCAAACGAAGATAGTTGGAGGTAATTTTTTTAGCGCATTCTACGGCAGGCCCTTTGCAGAAAGCCAGGTGGTTCTTCCCAATAATATTGCGGACATACTTGGCACCTACGGCCTGGTAGGTGTTTTCATAAAATTATTTGTTGAGTTTTATTTATTTTTCAAAACCCGTGTATTCGACAATTATTACAGACTGGGGCTTTTCATTTTCATTTTTATTTATCAATTTACCGGAAGCTTTATTACCAATATAGCAGAATACGTGATTTGGATCCTGGCGTTTACCTCATCAGTTTTTGTAGAGTTCAATAAAAGAAATATTTTCCCCAACTATTACAAAGAACTTGTTTGAGTGGTAGAAAACCTGTAACCTTTCTTATCCCATGATAAAATGGTCGTCTTTCATTAGTAAGTCGGTTAAATTTTTTACGACAGTATTTTTAAGCATTAATAGATTTAAGGTAGATGAAGATTTTATTTGTTGCGCGGGCCACGTTGTTTACCAATAAGGGAGGAGATACTGTTCAAATTACTGAAACAGCCAGGCATCTTTCTTTGAGAGGTGTGCACGTTGATATAAAGCTGTGTAACGAAGAAATCGATTACTCGCCTTATGACCTGCTTCATTTTTTCAACATAATAAGACCGGCGGATATTTTGTTACATATCAAAAAATCACGCAAACCCTATGTTATATCCACTATCTACGTGGAATATGCAGAGTTTGAAAAAACTGCGCGAGCAGGAGCAATGGGCGTTTTATTCAGATTTTTTCCCGCCGATTTTATTGAGTACCTCAAAATAATTGGACGGGCTGTTATCAAGAAAGAAAAAATTATAAGCCCGTCCTATCTTTTTTGGGGACAAAGGAAATCCATAAAGTATATTATTAAGCAAGCGTCGCTGCTGCTTCCTAATTCTTACAACGAATATAAAAGGCTATTTAAAAGCTATAACACGGCACAAAAATTTGTAGTTGTTCCCAATGCCATTAACACGGCATTGTTTTTGAAAAAATCGACAACCGCGAGAAATGAGAAACTGGTATTGTGTGTGGGAAGGATTGAAGGGCTAAAGAACCAGCTTAATTTGATCAAGGCACTCAACGACACCACTTATCAATTGGTGATTATTGGCGCACCGGCAACCAATCAGCTCGGTTATTTTGAGCAGTGCCGCGCCGCGGCATCGCAGAATATTTCATTTATTGACAACATCCCGCAGGAGCAACTTGTTCAGTACTATGAGCAGGCCAGGGTACACGTGCTCCCCAGCTGGTTTGAAACAACCGGCCTGAGCTCGCTGGAGGCCGGTGCAATGGGCTGCAACGTGGTTATAACCGACAAAGGGGATGCAAGCGAGTATTTTGGTGAGCTGGCGTTTTACTGCGATCCCGCGTCACCGGCATCAATTTTTAATGCAGTGGATGCCGCAGCAAAGCAACCGGTTAAAGACTCGCTGCGCGAAAAAATATTATCGCAATACACATGGGAAATTGCGGCATTGAAAACCGAAGAAGCGTATAATACCGCGTTACAAAAACATTGATGAACATGAGAATCGGAATAATTGGAACAAGGGGAATTCCCAATCGACATGGCGGGTTCGAGCAATTTGTAGAATCGATAGCTCCGGTTCTGGTAGAAAGAGGACACGAGGTTTTTGTGTACAATTCTTCATTGCACCCATATCAGGAAAAGGAATGGAAAGGTGTCAAGATAATTCATCAGAAAGATCGCGAAGATAAATTAGGATCAGCCGGGCAATTTATTTACGATTTCAATTGCATCGTGGATTCACGGAAACGCAACTACGATGTTATTTTGCAGTTGGGATATACCAGCAGCAGCATTTGGAGCTTTTTATTTCCTAAAAAGCCTGTTTTGATTACAAATATGGACGGGCTCGAATGGAAAAGAAGCAAGTACTCCCCGCTCGTAAGGACCTTTTTGAAATCTGCAGAAAAATGGGCGGCACTACACAGTGATTATTTAATAGCGGATTCAAAAGGTATTCAAACATACTTGTGGGAAAAATATAAAAAGCAATCGGAATTTATTGCATACGGGGCCACAACCATAGAAACCCCGAACGAAGCGGTATTGACGGAGTATAACGTTGGGAGGTATAATTACAACCTGCTGATTGCCCGGATGGAACCAGAAAACAATATTGAAGTAATTATTAAGGGTCACATAAAAGCCGCGCATAAAGTGCCATTGTTAATTGTGGGTGGCCTTAACAACCAATTTGGAAAACAGCTTAAACAGAAATACAGCTCCCCGTCTGTTATTTTTTTAGGAGCGATCTATAACCTGGATACATTAAATAGCATGCGATTTTATTCAAACCTGTATTTTCACGGGCATTCTGTTGGAGGTACCAACCCCTCTCTCCTTGAGGCCATGTCATCAAATGCGTTAATAGTCGCAAATGATAATATCTTTAACAGGTCAGTATTGGAAGAGGACGCATTTTATTTTGCCAATGAAAATGACGTCGCCACTATATTGGACATGCAATTAAAGAAAGAAGATCATCTTCAAATGTTGCAGCACAACAGGGAGAAGATCATTCAGCATTATTCATGGACACAAATTGCAAACCAGCTCGAGGCATTTTTTGCTGATTGTTTGCAAAAAGATTCAAAAAAAAGTAAAACATCATAGCTTTAGGAATGAGTGTTAAGAAAAATCTTTTTTATAATGCATTGCTTGCTGTTTTCAATGTAATTTTTCCTCTCATCAGCTTTCCGTATGCCTCGAGAATTTTAGGCCCCGAAGGTGTAGGGATATCGCAGTTTGCATTGACATTCACACAATATTTTGTAATTATAGCTGCATTGGGCATACCCATATACGGAGTGAGAGAAGTGGCAAAATGCAGATCAAATAAAATTGAGTTGTCAAAGCTCTTTTCTGAACTGTTCGTCATAAACGCAATTGCCAGCATTAGCTTGTGCGTGGTCTATTTAATTTTAATTTTCTCTATTGGTTTTTTTACAGTCAACTCATCGCTTTATTTTTTTTGCAGTGCCAATATTTTTCTCAGCTTCTTAAATGTCGATTGGCTGTACTCCGGGCTGGATGAATTTAAAACGATTGCCGTTCGCTCAATGATCATCAAACTAATCTGTTTGGCCGCATTGTTTCTTTTTGTAAAAACACCAAGTGACGTTGGTTACTATTTGATTATTTTAATTTTTTCCATTGTCGGGAATTCGATCTGGAATACATTGTTGATAAAAGACCGCGTAAGATTAACGTTTCAGCGACTGGATTTTAAAAAACACCTGAAACCACTGCTACTGATTTTTGCTACAATAATTGCAACCAATATTTATGGAATGCTGGATATTGTATTGCTTGGATTTTTTTCCAATGACAAGGAAGTGGGACTATACTCCGCTGCGGTAAGAATTGTAAGAACAATTGTGCCTGTTATAACCTCTTTAGGAACTGTTTTAATTCCGTCTATGTCTATCGCCATTTCTCAGAACGATAAAAATAAATTTGAGGAATTGGCGCATAAATTTAGTCATGCGATTGCGGTGTTCAGCGTACCGGCAGCAGCTGGTATATATATCTATGCGCCTGAAATAATACGGTTGATCGCAGGAAACAATTTTCTTGGTGCAATCCCAATGATGCGCATGATAGCTGCAATAATAGTACTCACACCCTTTCTGTCATTGTATGCAATGCAGGTTTTAATGACCGCCAACAAAAACAAGGAGATGCTTATTGCCATTGTGACCGGAGCCGTGTTCTCAATAATTTCCAACATAACGTTAATACCGCTGCTAGGTGGCCTGGGCGCAGGAATAAGCATCGTTTCTACTGAACTGCTAATAATAATTATTGCTTACTACTTTGTTAAAAAAGATTTTTCTATCAAAATTGGGTATCGGACGATCCTGCTAAGCGCTATTTTTTCCTGTGTTTTCTTTCTGATTGCTTATATATTGAGAAGAGGTTTTGATAATGGGTTTGTGGTTTTGGGGGCGGGAATAACTTCTTCAATTATCATTTATTTATTGCTTCAAATATTTGTTGCAAAAGACGAATTGATAATGGGGAGCTTAAGCAGATTTTTTAAAAGCCGGCTCAGTTCATAAATTTTATTAAACTTTGCTTTGTTGAATTTTTAAAGGCTGACCATAGTCCGACCCCGTTTGATATCTGTGATTTCAGGTGCAATCCCCTTCGCCCGGCGACCTTATTGTTGTTTGAAATTTGAAATGGTTTAGTAAGTAAAATATAAATTAACCTAAAGAATGGACGTAAAGTATAAACTGTTTGTAGTTTACCATAATCAGTTGGAGGAAAAATATTATGATCTTTCCTTAAAAGATGAATATTACTTTGTTAATGTAAAGCCCAATAATTCATTCGAGCTCAAAGGCTGGGAACTGAATACCATTAACCAGAACGAATTGCCATCCTTTGTGCCATTGGGGAAAGAATATACTGAGTCGGAGGTGATATATAATGTGTACAAAAGCGGCCAGCTGCACGAAAGCCTGAGCCACATTGGTTTTTTGCAGCATGATATAGATTCAACAATCCTTTCAAAAGAATTGTTGGATGGGCTGCTGGCGAATCACGAGCATATAAATTTTCAGCCCTATACCTTCAATGGAGATTATGGCCAGAAAATTCTAATGGATCCGCGATATCCTAACAGAAAGACCGGCAAAGGCTTGAACTGTTACGATGCCATTTTGGAAGACTATAATAACTACTATCAGACAAAGCATAAGATTGAAGAATTGGAGGGCAAAACAATAAACTTATGTTCGGCATTTATTTTAAAGAAGGATGTTTTTATAAGCATGATGCAGTTTATTGAAACAGTAATTGCATCTGGAAAACTGAATGAATTTGATACAGAAAGAAAGCATCGGATCCAGGGCGGTTTGCTGGAAAGATATTATGCAGTGTGGCTCGCTTTTGCCAGTTTAAGATCTTGTGAGGTTCCGTTAGAGCATCTTTTCCATGAAACTGTTCTTCAGAATAGATTTTCAGTTAAACAGGTAATAAAGAAAATTCTTAGAAGAGAATGAACCATACGCTAGTTACCACATCCACGGTATATGTAAACAGCAATCTGACGGTGTTGACAGATCCTGAAAAGCGGCTCAGTCAATATATTGAAAGCATTAAGTTTTATTTGCTGTCAAAACATATAAAGAACATTGTTGTTTGCGATAACAGTGGATATGACTATTCTTTGTGTGAAGAGGTCAACGTTTTAGCGCAGCAACATAATAAGCGCCTGGAGTTTCATAATTTCCACGGAGATAGCGATAATATTTTTAAAAAAGGTAAAGGATATGGCGAAGGAGAAATGCTGAAATATCTTTTTTCAAACAGTAACTTGCTACAGCAATCGGGTTCATTTTGTAAGGTCACCGGAAGGTTATTCATAAGGAACATTGATCAGGTTCTTAGAGGAGTGAGGAAAGATCAAAATTATTTTCAGGTCATTGGCATCAATCCCTTTAAAAAACGAGATAAAATTGATACCAGATTCTATCATTGTCAAATAGAAACCTTTAGCCGCTATTTGCTTGATGAATATAAAAAAGTAGACGATAGCAACGGCATTTACCTGGAACACCTCTTTTATAATGCGTTAACTTTACAGAGAGGATTGTTTCACAATTTCAAAACGATTCCGGATTTTGAAGGCATTTCAGGTAGCACCGGAATGTCCTACAAAAAAACAAAACTCAAATTGTTTATTCAAAAACTGGCCAACAAAGCGATGTCGCATTAATTAACAATTAATTTTTTACAATACTTAATGGAAAGTCCTTTAGTCACTATCATAACAGTTGTTTACAATGGAGAGGATTATATTGAACAAGCCATAACCAGTGTACTTGAGCAGTCGTATGCCAACATTGAATACATTGTTGTGGACGGGCTATCAACTGACAACACAATGGTTATAGTGAACAAATACAAGGACCGCATTCAAAAAGTCATCTCGGAAAAAGACAAAGGAATCAGCGATGCTTTCAATAAAGGCATAATGCATGCAACGGGCAAGATCATTGGTATCTTGAATGCAGATGACTGGTACGAAAAGGACACCGTAGAAAAAGTGGTGCGCGAAATGGGAGACGCGGACATCGTGTATGGCGATCTAAGACTTTGGAAAAACAATACTTTCGACACCATCTTTTGCGGGAATCATGACTATCTCAAAAAAGAAATGTCAGTGAACCATCCTACTGTATTTATAAAAAAACATTGCTACGAAAAATTTGGCGTGTTCAATCTCACTTATAAATACGCAATGGATTATGAACTATTACTACGCTTTATGTTCAAGGGATGCACCTACAAATACATACCATCGGTATTGGCGAATATGCGCTGGGCAGGAGCCAGCGACAAAAACTGGTACGACGCCGTTAAAGAAGTAAAAAAGATCAAGGGCATTTATTTGTCTGACAAGAAAATATTCCATCAGCTTTATTTTATCAAGCAGGCCTTTGCCATCTCCACGGCAAAGCTGCTACAAATGTCCGGATTAAACAGGGTGGTGAAATTTTACCGGTCCAGGTTTTCCCCCATCAAGAAAAAATATACGGATTGATTTTTGCAACGGATCCATTAATATCTTTAGACCTTTAGTAACTCCTTATAATATGAAAAGCGTCTGGCCCTCAATGCGGGACAGCTTATTGAAAGCTTTTAATATTCATATCTTTATAAAATGACTCTAAACTCCTGGCGTGACAAGCTGTTTGTTAACGCGTTGTGTTTAATTGCTTTTACCATTCCATTTCCATACTACCTTGGAGCCATTTCTGTTTGGGTATTGGTATTTGCCTGGTTGATCCAGGGCGACTTCGTTAACAAAATCCGGCATCTTTCCAAAGCCGGTTACCTGGTTTGGATCGCTTATTTTTTGTTGTTTGCAGCAAGCTATTTTTATAGCGACAACAAAGAGGCGTCGCAGGTCGATCTTGTAGCCAAATTGAGTTTCGTTATATTTCCCATTCTTATCGGCACTGCAGAAATTGACAAAAAAACACTCGAAAAAATATTCATCAGTTTTATTGCGGGCATTAGTGCAATAGCGATCTACGCCATCGTTCATGCGTTTTACATGTTTCACAAAATTGGGGACCCCAGTCAGTTCTTTTATCACACGCTGGTAATTACACTTGATGCAAACGCTGTGTACATGTCGTTTTACGTTATTTTTTCTCTCTATTTATTCATAACCTACCGGTTTTCCTCTGTCTTTACCAGGGAAAGAAAATTTTTTAAATGGTCGGTATTCGGGTTGTTGGTTGTCTTTTTCATACTGCTTTCATGCAGGCTCCTGATATTTTTGTTCTTCATGTATCTGGGTATCATTGCAATAAAGTTTTTGTTCCGGAACCCTAAAAAATACATGCTGAAAATAAGCATCCTCGCATTTGTTGCCATTACTTTTTGCAGCATAATCCTGTTTACAAAAAATCCAGTCAAAGAAAGGTACTTGTTGGTGGCAAGAGGAAACATTGATTTGGCGTTTCAAAAAGACTTTTCAAACAAAGATTTTGTTTTAGATAATGTAAATACACGGTTGCTTATCTGGAGAGTGGCCATGGAAAACATTCGAGAGCGAAACCTATGGTGGAAAGGTTGCGGCAACGGGGATATAAATGATATTCAAAACGAAAAATTACTGCAGCTTGGCGTTCCGGGATTTAAAAAAGAAGATGGCTTTCTGTCCCCCTTGCATGACATCTACATTCACAACATGTACCTGCAAACGCTCGAAATGATCGGTATCCCAGGTCTTATATGCCTTCTTTTGATCCTGATCCTACCGTTTTTTTCTATTAAATATGTTAAAAATAAAGGAACCTTCTACATTTTCCAGAGCACCGGAATTTTGTTCATGATGCAGGAGTCTGTCCTGCAAATTCAGGCGGGTGTTATCTACTTCACATTTTTCTCAATAGTCTTCTGGAGTTTCTATTATTCTCAAAAAAAACCGAAAGAAGTAATGCTGCGTGCAACGGTTTAATTTTAACTCTTGTCAGCTAAGTGTTTTTATCTATGTTGTAATAACCTTACCTCTTTATGGTATTGTTATTGTTATGTAATGGGATATATTTGCGGCGTTTGTTGCCATTATCCCTGATTGACCAAACAAAAACCTTATCTGATATCATGAATAGTGCACAAAAAGAAACTGGAACAGTTATAAGAAGAGAGCTGTCAGCAGTCAATACTATTAAAAGGCCGGCCCCTTATGCCCGGATTAAAAAAAGGCATCTGGTTGCCAAACGAATTTTTGACATTGCATTTTCTTTATTGGTTATAACATGTTTATTATCATGGCTGTTGCCTATTTGTTTTATATTGATTCAACTAGACTCGAAAGGGCCTGTTTTCTTTAGGCAAAAACGGGTAGGCTACCGGGGCAAACTGTTCACTTGCCTGAAATTACGCACCATGGTAGTTAATAATCTTGCAGATATCAAACAGGCCAGTGATGACGACCTAAGGATCACAAGAATTGGCCGCATCTTCCGAAATACGAATATTGACGAGCTTCCACAATTTTTTAACGTTTTGTTGGGCGACATGAGCATCGTTGGTCCAAGACCACATATGACCAAGGATTGCCAGGATTTTACAAACGTAGTGGCAAGCTATCATCTAAGGCATTCTGTGAAACCGGGTATAACGGGGATGGCACAGACAAAAGGCTTCCGCGGACCCACAAATGACATGGACAGCATCGTTCTGAGATACCAATGGGATATTTTTTATGTTCGGAATATTAGTTTTTTCCTTGATTTAAAATTAATTAGACTCACCTTGTTACAAACAGTCAATGCCGTCCTAAACAAAAGCATTGAAATGGAAGAACTTGAAAACAAGCTTACTATTTCTCCAAAACCAGAAATAGCAAGGGTTAGAGAGGTTAACAAGAAAATGGTGGTTTAAATTTCTCTATAGAATTTAACTTTTTTATCAAAGTCCGCTTTTAAAGGGTAGTACGCAAAAAATAAACGACTATTTTTGCACACTCGTTTGAAAGCGGGCTTTTTTATGAATACACATTTGTCAGAACAGGAAATCATTCGCAGGGAGAAATTGGCCAAGCTGCAAGCCGCGGGCATCGACCCGTATCCGGCGCCATTATATCCGGTAACTCATTTTTCTACGGATATAAAAAACGATTATACTGAAGAGAATAAGGAAAAGTACAGCTCAGTGTGCGTTGCCGGTAGAATCATGAGTATTAACGACAAAGGCAAGGTTTTCTTTATTAAGATACAAGACAGCAAAGGCATCATTCAATTATACGTAAAGCGTGATGAGATTTGTCCCGGAGAAGACAAATCTTTCTTTGATAATGTGGTAAAACACGGTCTGGACCTGGGCGACATTATTGGCTCGACAGGATATGTATTTATTACCAAAACCGGTGAAACATCCATCCACGCTCAAACGATCACTTTACTTACAAAATCACTTAAGCCCCTTCCGGTTGTAAAACGTGATGAAGAAGGCAATGTATTTGACGAAGTAACAGATCCTGAGTTCCGCTACCGTCAGCGTTATGCAGATTTGATTGTTAATCCTTCTGTAAAAGATACGTTCGTTAAAAGAACAGTATTGATGAACACGATCCGCGAATTCCTTAACGGCCAGGGTGCCCTTGAAGTGGACACACCTGTGCTGCAAAGCATTCCCGGCGGAGCTGCTGCAAAGCCTTTCATTACGCACCACAATGCGTTGGACATGCCGTTGTACCTGCGTATCGCAAACGAGCTTTACCTGAAAAGACTGATCGTTGGTGGTTTTGACTGGGTATACGAGTTCAGCCGCAACTTCCGTAATGAGGGTATGGACAGAACGCACAACCCCGAGTTCACTGTACTGGAATGGTATACTGCATACAAGGATTATTTCTGGATGATGGAAATAACAGAACAGCTTTTTGAAAAAATTGCACTCGCATTACATGGTACAACCGAAGTACAGGTAGGCGATAAAATTATTAGCTTCAAAGCACCGTTCAAACGTATTTCCATCTATGACGCTATAAAAGAACATACCGGTGTTGATGTAAGCGCAATGGATGAAGAAGGTTTGCGTGGAGCTTGCAAGCAGCTTGGGTTGCACGCCGATGCAAAATTTGGTAAAGGCAAACTGATCGACGAGATCTTTGGTGAAAAATGCGAGGACAATTATATACAGCCAACATTCATTATTGACTACCCTGTTGAGATGAGTCCCCTTACCAAAAAACATCGCAGCAAAGCCGGACTGGTAGAGCGCTTTGAGTTGATGATCAACGGTAAAGAATTGGCAAACGCTTACAGTGAGTTAAATGACCCTATTGATCAGCGTGAACGCTTTGAAGACCAGGTAAAATTAATGGAGCGTGGCGATGATGAAGCAATGTATATCGACTACGATTTCTTAAGAGCACTTGAATACGGAATGCCGCCCACAAGTGGTATAGGCATTGGTATCGACAGACTTGTGATGTTGATGACCAACCAGCCTTCAATCCAGGATGTATTGTTCTTCCCTCAGATGAGACAGGAGAAGTCGGAATAAAAAGTTGTTAGTTATTGGTTGTTAGTTGTTAGACTTTATGTTCGAACATTCAGTCTTACAGCTAACAACTTTTTTATTTAAGCTCTCCGAAATTGAGCTCTGCAAGGCTTGTAGCCTTGCAGCATTATTATATCGCCTTCGGCGATAAATGTTGCCAGAGGCAACAAAATAGAACTCCGAAGCTAAAAGCTTCGGAGAGCAGAGTTGTCAGACAGAATGTTCCAACATAAAGCCTAACAACTAACAACTTAACTATTCAATAAGCGATTAGACAAATCTCTCTCCGAAAGCATACGAGACTTCATTTCTTCTTCAGCTTTCTTCAAATCGATTTCCGCGGCAAGACGTTTCTGGCGACCTTCATTGTGAATTCTTACCAGGTTGTCGAGCGTTTCAAACAAATCTGAGTTCACCTTCTTGATGGTTTCCATGTCCACAATTCCTTTTTCCGATTCCGTTGCGATTTGCGTGGTGGACTGCTTCAACATTTCACTGTTCTTTCTCAGCAGCTCGTTTGTTGTGTCATTTACTGCTTTTTGCGCTTCCAATGCTTGTTGAGAATGTGCTACACCCAGTGCCAGCGCCATTTGTGTTCTCCACAAAGGCAAAGTATTGGTAATGGTAGACTGAATTTTGTCCAGCAGGTCAGTATTATTATTTTGTACAAATCTGATCTGCGGCCCCAGTTGCAGAGAGATCATCCGGGTCAGTTTCAAATCATGTATCTTCTTTTCAAAGCGTATCAATTGCTGTTCGATATCGTAGCATGCCTGCGCTTGCTGCTTATCCTGGCTCTGTTTGGCTGCTTCCTGCATTTTGGGCAGCACAACCTCACGCATTTCTTTTATTTTTTCATCACCTGCAATGATGTACAAAGAGATTTCACGGAAATAGCCAACATTCTCCTGGAACAAACGATCAAAGAATGCAATGTCCTTCAGCAATGTTTGCTGATGTTTTTCAAGAAGCAAACTTGTTTGTCTGATATTCGTGTCAACATTGGAATAGCTTGATCGAAGCTGTTGAATATGCTTCTTAACATTATAAAACAGCCCGGAGAAAAAGCCTTTTTTGCCGCCGACTTCGCTGTCAAAACCTCTCAGCTTCAACATGAGGTTGGTAAGCAATTCACCGGCCTCGCCAGAATCTTTTGTGCGAACATTGTTGATCACGCTTTCAGAAAATGATGACAATTTGTTTTGGGCCGAAGCACCATATTGCACCACCATTGATGTATTGGAAAGATCAATTTTCTGCTTATAATCTTCTACTTTTTGCTTCTCTTCCGTTGTTAATTCCGGTTCCTTGTTTTCTTCCTGTGATAAAACTATCTCGTTCATTATTGGGAGTTTTTAGTGGGTGTTTGAATAATGGCCGGGTCATCTTCCAAAAGACCCCGGTTTTTTAGACTTTGGGTGAAGGCTTCCACTTCAGTATCAATGTCAAGTAAATCATTTTTGTACAGGCTGGAGTATTCCTTTTCAAATACAGACACCATTTTCCCGATAAAATTTTCCACTTCCTGCAGCGATTTACCCGATTCCTCGTTATTAAGATGTGCATTTTCTATTTGGTCATATTTTGCCAGCAACTGATCAACAGGATCAGCATACCGAACAAAAAACCTATCGCTTTCAATGCCGGGCTTTTTTACAATTTGTTCAGAGATTTCGATTAATCGGAGAATGTTCTTCTTCAGGTTTGCGGGCTCTACAGCACTCTCCCATTTTTTTAAATTTGCAATAAACTTGAGGCCCGTTTCAGAAATGCCTTCCGGTAATGCGGTCATGCCGTTTATTTGCTTAATCACATCCTTTGCTTCAATGGAAATGACTCTTGGGCCAATGTATTTTTGTTTTGTTGGAACAGGTAAACCCTTTCCAACCGCATCCAGTCTTTGCAAAAACTCTTTATTGCTTATGAAAGAATAAGCGATGGAACCGCCCCAGTTTGCGATCAATGTTAATGTAAAAATAGTGCTGTTAACTCCGGCCAGGTAAATGGCTGCGGGCCATATCGCAACAGATAAGAGGCCCAGCCATGTCCACAGGTTTCTTTTGCCCAGCAATCCGATGTACAGAAAGCCAACAAAGCTGAACATTCCGAAACCGAGTACCTGCGGGATCAGCCACCAGGAATTGAATACTTCCCATTTTGAGCTTCTATTGGTAAATGTTCCCATGTTTTTTAAACAGTGTTGATACTCAAATGTACCTTTTTTCGAAGAAAGTTGATAGGTGATGGTTGTTAGATGTTAGACAAAATATTCGACGTTCTTGCCTAACAATCGAGCTCTGCAAGGCTTGTAGCCTTGCAGAATTATTATATCGCCTTGGGCGATAAATGTTGCCAGAGGCAACAGAATGGAACTCCGAAGCTAAAAGCTTCGGAGAGCAGGAATGTTCAATCATAAACCCTAACAACTATAAACTAACAACTTCTTACACAATTCTTCTACTCTCAAAGTCACCCGAAATAACCACCAGTCCCGGCGTTTTTCCTTTTTCAAAGCTTCCCAGTTTGTCCGCCAGTTGGAGCGCTTTTGCACCATTCCAATTCCCCATTTGTAAAAAAGTAGTTAATGGAATTTTTGGAAAAGCGTCATGCAAAGTTTTTATCTCCCTGGCAATATTCAATTGCCAATTGCTACTGTAGCTATCGGTTCCCAAAACCATGTGGCATTTATTCTTGATGAACAGATCCAACTGCGGCAACCTGTTTTCAATGTATTTGTTTGCATTCGGACAAAAGCAATACACCAGCTGCAATCCATTTTGCGCAGCGTAATTATTAGCGAACACAATATCCTCTTCCGGCATGTAGGTGTTATGTACAAGAAAAATAGTTTGTCCGTTATTGAAGTGTGGCAAATAAGATTGTATCGTGGATTTGCCGGTTACAGGGAAAGGCGATTTTTCAACGCCAAAGTTTTTATACAATTTTAAAAAATCTCCTTCACCGGTTTTGTATAAAACGTCTTCCGCAATGCTTTCCTGGTTGTGTATGGAAATGATTTGGTCTTTAGTAGCGGCATTGATCATTTCAAATGTTTTCGGGCTAATGCTGTATGGCGAATGTGGCGCCAGTGAGCTTTTGCCACTGAGTGCCTGCTGAAATGTTTGCAGAATATTTTTGTAATTCGCCATGTTTTCTTCTGCACGCGCATCAGAAAAGCTGAGGACCTCTATAAAATTTTGCCAGTGGAGTTTACTTCTTTGTTTCGTCGCAATCGCATCTGTTGTATTGCCAATATCGCCAACCGCAACAATTCCATTGCTATACATTTCCTGTTCCGCTCTTGTGATCGCATCTGCAATCACTTCTTTTTCAAAACCACGTTTTTGTATAACCGAAATTAAAAAATCAACAAGGCCGGTGTGCGGAGGAATCACATCTTTCAAATGACTCAACTCAAGGTGGCAATGGCAGTTTACAAAACCCGGCGCCAAAGTGCCTTCGAAAACCTGGATATCATCACCGGCTGCACTTGATGGAACGATGTCCTGCACCTCGCCTTTTTCGCTGATTATCAATACCTGATCGCCCGATAACATTTCTTTTCCCGTAAATAAAAAATCACCTTTGAATTTTTGATAACGCATGCTTTAATTGAATTAATTTTGCAAACCTTTAAAAAAGGTTGAACGGTTGAAGTTGGCTGGGCAAATCTATGATGCGGACAGCATTACTTCTCCGGTTTCAAAATAATATTACTATATGTTAGACAGATTAGAAGCCATAAAAGCAAAGTTTACGGACCTGGGTGTTGCGCTTACAAACCCTCAGATTGTGAGTGACAACAAGAAGTTCAGCGCTATGAGCAAAGAATACCGTAGCCTGGAGAAAATTGTAATGGCTTATGATGCATACAAGAGATTACTCGACGATGTCGATTTTAATCGCGAAGCCTTGATGGGCGACGACGATGAACTAAGGGATCTGGCCAAACTTGAAACAGCCGATCTTGAAGAGCGCAAAGAGAAAATGGAGGCTGAGATCCGCCAATTACTGATCCCTAAAGATCCTCAGGATGAAAAGAATGCCATTCTTGAAATTCGTGCAGGAACCGGCGGTGATGAGGCTAGTTTATTCGCAGGCAACCTGTTGGACATGTACCTGCGTTACTGCGCCAAAAAAGGCTGGAAAACAGCCATTTTGAGCGAAAGCGAAGGTACTGTGGGAGGCTACAAAGAGGTGAACGTGGAGGTGATAGGCGACGACGTATATGGAACCCTGAAATTTGAAAGTGGTGTGCACCGCGTACAGCGTGTACCGGCTACAGAAGCCAGCGGACGCGTGCACACAAGTGCGGCCACCGTGGCTGTAATGCCGGAAGCGGAAGAAGTGGATTTCGAACTGAGGGAAAGCGATGTGAAAATGGAAACGGCACGAAGTGGTGGTGCTGGTGGACAGAACGTTAACAAGGTGGAAACCAAAGTAATGTTAACCCACTTGCCAACAGGAACAGTGGTGATTTGCCAAACAGAGCGTTCTCAGCTGGGCAACAGGGAAAAGGCGATGAATATGTTGCGTACCCGTTTGTATGAAGAGCAGGTTCGTAAACAGGAAGAAGAGATTTCCCGCCACCGGAAAAGTTTGGTGAGTACAGGTGACAGAAGTGCCAAGATCAGAACGTACAACTATCCGCAGGGTCGCGTGACCGATCACAGGATTGGATTAACAGTATATAACCTGGATGCTGTAATGAATGGAGAAGTGGACGAATTCATTGATGCTCTGCAATTTGCGGAGAATGCGGAAAAAATGACAGCCCAACAGCAATAATCGGGTAATAACTTCCACAAATCCCGAACGTACCAGAATAGGTACAAATACGCGAAAAACGACCGCTAAAGGCCGCATTTGTACCTAAACTGCTTAAAATCAGTCTTTGTAGTGTTAAAATTTTGAAAAGCTGACGAAAAGCACTTGCAAGTTACAATGTTATTGCGTTGCTTTGTGATGTGAAAATGATGTTGAAAAGTGAGGCGAGAAGTCTAAAAGCTCTTTAAGGATACTTTAACAAAAGAAATCGAACCCAAGGCATCACTTTTGCATCTTACATATGGATTCGATTTATAAAACAGTCTTTCTATTGACTTACACAAAAGCAGTCAATTTTCTCATAAGCAGTTAGTTTTGGTTACGGCCCTTGTTTCTACAAGGGCCTTTTTATTTCTAGACATTATATCTTTATTAAATGCTGCGTGACTTTGAAAAATAAATGAAAGAAAATAAAAAACCTGCTGCAGCTCCACAGGCGTCCGCCACAATATCATACAAATCAAAGCTTCTATTGGGTATATAATATTTCTGAACGAATTCCAGCAAAATGCCGTTTGCCGTAGAAAGCAGCAATAATAACAGTAAAAATTTAGTGAGCTGCTTTGAGTAGAACTGGTTCCGGTTAAGGAATAAGGCCCACGTAACTACAAGGCCTCCAAACAATATTACATGTACAATCTTGTCAATGTGTATCGCGTCCAGCCAGCTGCTTTGTGGAATGGCAGAACCGGGCAGGCACAATAAAACCTGGATCATCAAAGTCCAGAGTACAGGTACGACAGGTGTTTTAAAAAGAAATTTTAGCACAGGAAAAAATAAATAGTGTGAGCATTAAATGGTTCCCATAACATACATGGCGTTCATATCAGGAGTTGGGCTTCCTCCCTTTTTCTCCAATGTAACTGCGAACGCCGTAGCTGAAGGGATATTCTTCATTTTTACAACCATATTGTCTTTGTCCATATCGAGCATTCCTGCGTCTACAGGCGTGCCATCTACCATTGCCCATAACTGATACTGCATACCAGGCGCAGGTTTGGGTAGGTTATTTACCATCAGATAAACATCCTTTGTTTGCATGTCCCAATAAACGGTACACATGCTGGAAGGGTTGGACGAAACGCCAGGAAGTTTTACTGCCTTCATTCTCGGATTTCTGATATGCTCAAAATTGGCTTCATAATCCTGCAATTTTGTTTGCATCGACTGGTTGTTGTTTACCAGTTGAGTTTGTCGAATGGACAAGTCATTAAATGCATTAACGAGTTTTTTGTTTTCCTTGTAGAAATAAAAATTCAATAAAGTGCTTGCCCCCAGCAAAATAATAGCAGCAGCTGCTGCAGACCGCAGTGAAAATAATTTTCTTATGATGAGAGGCTGGTCTTCGTCTACATAATTGTCCTCTGTGTAGGAAAAGCTTGCCATGTATTCACCAGTTTTTTCGCCGGTAGCAGCATTGCGAATTCTATCTTTCAAATATGCGGGAGGTGTAACGGCATCGGACATGGCAATATGCTCTAGGGAAAGTTCAAATGCTTCCCTCGCTTCAACTACTTCAGGATAAGTGGCACATACGCTTTCAAACTCAAGCCTTTCTTCTTCCGAAGCAAGCCCGAGCACATAGCTCTCGATAATGCCACTTTGTATGTATTCCTGTATGTTCATTTCTATTTCAAGAATGTTCGCAATTGTTGAAGAGCCGCTCTGATCCTCGTTTTTACAGTCCCCAAAGGAATTGATTCTATCTCCGCAATTTCCTCGTGGGTATATCCTTTAAAATATGCCAGCTCTATCAATGACCGTTGTTCTGGTTTTAACTTATCAACTATTTTTTTCAAACCTATATTGTCCACTTCCAGTTGCGTGCTTTGCAGATTATCTGCGCTACTGTCAAGTGATTCGCTTCTGTGATTGTTTCGATAGGTTTTGGAACGAACCATGTCTATTGCGGCGTTGCGGGCAATATTGAGCATCCATGTAAACAAACGTCCCTTTGTTTCATCGTAGCTTTCTATTTTCTTCCAGATGTTTACAAAAACCTCCTGCAATACGTCGCCGGCAGCACTTTCATCCTGTACGATCTGTAATATAATGCTGTACAAAGCGCCCGAATAATGTTCATACAGATAATTGTAAGAGCCATTATTCCGTTGCTTTAAAAGCGTTATAAGCTCTGCTTCGGTATATGTTTGTTTAAGTGACAAATAACGTTGAAAGTGATACAATATTAACAAAAAAAGAGCGCCGAAGCACTCTTTATATACGTCAAAATATGTTATTTAGATTAACCTACGATGGCTTTATAACCGGCAGCATCCATCAAAGCTTCAACTTCAGCTGGGTTGCTTACAGTCATTTTGATCATCCAACCTTCACCATACGGATCTGTGTTAACCAGCTCAGGGCTTCCAGCCAAAGCAGGGTTCAATTCAGTAATGGTTCCCGCAACTGGCAAGAACAGGTCGCTCACCGTTTTTACGGCTTCAACAGTACCAAAAATTTCACCGTGCCCCAGAGCTTTGCCGACAGTTTCTACTTCTACAAATACGATATCACCCAATTCGCTTTGTGCGAAATCTGTAATACCAACTGTTGCAACATTGCCGTTCAGGCTTACCCATTCGTGGTCTTTTGTATAACGCAGATTATCTGGAAAGTTCATGATACGTTTTTTTAGTTTTTAGAGCAGCAAAGATGCTTTTTTTTTGAGAAAAAAGAAAAAAGTTGTTAGAGGGAATTGAAAGTTGAAAGTTGAAAGTTGAAAATGAGCAGTTGGCCGGAGATTTCTTTAAGCCGTAGTTTGAACAATTTTCAACTTTCAATTTTCCACTCACTAAAAGCCCTGTTGCTGAAAATACATCAACACATGGTCCTTCAAAAAGTCTTCCTGTTCTTTCAAACCGTATTTTGGCAGTTCTTTTAGCTGACGGTAATGCGGCCAGCCATCGGCGTCTACCCCTTCCATTTCGTAATAGCCGCTTGGCGTTAGCACGGTACAAACCGCTATGTGCATGAGGTCCTGCTTTTGTTCTTTGGAAAATTTCTTTTGTATATCGCCCAGCTCCTGAACGCCTATCATGAAAAGAATGGTTTCCATATCGGGCTTTTTACCAAAGCGCTCCACCAGTTTCGCTTCCAGTTGCCACCAGCGGCTTTGTAAATCGTCTTGAATATTCATGGTGCAAAGGTAAGGGTTGGAGAAAGAACGCAGATTTTCATGATTGTCATGATTTTTTAAGATTTTTGATTTGATAGTTGAAATTTGAGATTGGAGTTCCAAAGGCTATTAAAACGATTGGAATCCGAAAATCTCAAATCTCTAATTTTAGATCATATTAAATCATGACAATCATGATAATCTGTGTTCCTTGTTTCTCATCTTGAAGTACAATATAAAGCCCACCACTACCATCGCAATCTGTATAAACGCCCAAAACATCGTACTGATATCGCGAACCATTTTGCCGCCAAAATCCATGAAGTGATGCTTGTGGAACAATGCAAAGCTGTAGCCTTCCGCGAGATCTTTGTCACTAATTTTTAGTGCCAGTGCACCGGTGCTTGTTTCCACATAATATTTTTCATGATTGCCTGTTTCGTATTGCACTTTCCAAACCGGCAGGCGTTTGTTGATGAATCCGTATTCGTCAGTAAACTTTGTTACAAGTTCCGTTGCTACAATTTTGTTGGAGCTTTCGCTGTACATGTTTGCGAGGTGTTGTGCGTACAGTTTTTCGCCCTCTTTAGTGAGTTCATAATTGTTATTGCTTACAAATTTCACAATGGGTGCGGCAACTTTTTGGTCCTTCATCAGGTCGCCTTGCAAATTGTTTTTTTTGTCTGTTGCTGCATATAACTGCCAGTAAATGGTTCCGTCGATATCAGCAAGACCAATATTGGTAAACATTTCGCCGGAAGACAATTTTTGTAAGGCCGCATTCAAATCCAGCTTGAGTTCGCTTGCCGCAAAAGATGCGTCGTTGGCTGTTTGCGCAACAGCACTTGTTGTCATTTTGTTGAATGCGTGGTACCAGCCACTGAAAGTAAACAACAAAGTAAACACCGCCGCTACGATTGAAACAAAGCGGTGATTGTTTCTGGCGCCGGTTGTGCCATTGCTATTCTTCTTCGCCTTGGTGGTAAAGAAAACGTAAAGGCCCAGAATTGTGTTGAAGAATGCCAGGGCGGTGATTAAGCTTATCACCAACAATCGCCCTTTGCCTAAACCATCCAGCCATGACCAGTTGTGGAGCAGCGAAAAGATCTTATCAAACACAAGGCGTTTTTTATCCATGGCAAATGCAAACCTGTCCTGCGTGGTTTCTACGTAAATTCTAATGTTGTCGTCTCTTTTAAAATTTACTTTATAAACCGGCAGCAATCGATTGATATATTTGTATTCTTCGTTGAAACTTGTAAGCTTCTCAATGCCCGAAACGTTAGCAGTTGCTCCGCCTTTCATGTTCATATTTTCACAGCAGTCTTTTGCATCGCTGCTTTTAGTGCGGGCAACATTGGTAGAAGCCAGCAGCACATCTCTATTCACCGGATTGCTGCAACATTCCATTACACTCGCATCGCTCTTTGCATTTCCCGATAGAAAAATAGAGGCCAGTTGTTTTGCATAAATCTCATCACCATTTGCGAGCGATTTTCCTGATTCGGTGCTGATGTATTGCACACCCTTTTGAGCGGGCAATTCTATTTGATAAAACAGATGTTTATTGATGTGAACGAATCGAACATTCTTTACCGAATCGACTTTATTTGAAAGCAGCGCTTGCGACAACGGCACCACAATTTGATTGGTGTCTACAGGTGAAGCATTGATTGTTTGTTGTGCTACTTTCGGGCGAACATTTGTCATGAGTGGATGCAGGAAACCACTTGCGGCCCAGAGCAGCACAGGAATTCCGGTGATAAGGCTAACCGTTCGGTGCCATTTCATCATTCGCTGGCGGAAATATTTTCTAAGGGACATTCTTTACTTTTTATTGTTGAACAAACTGCCAAAATCATACGCTACGCCAATGTTGAAATTTCTTGGCTCACCGGGATTGTAACTGTAACCATATGCACTTTTACTGGCAGTGTAGGCATAGTAAGTGTTTGCTACGTTTAGTGCATTCACCCATATTTCAGCGTTTTTGTATTGGTAAGCAACACGCACATTGAATACATTGTAACCGCCGATTTTAGCCGTGTTCTGTGGATCGAGCCAATAACTTCCAACGTGCTGCCATTCCGCGCCTACACGCAAACCATTTACAAAAGCTGGTCTGTACCAAACTTCTGTATTGTACAACCAGTTTGGCGCAGCGGCCATTTCGTTCTTGTTATAACTTATCCCTTTTTCTACGTAATCAACAAATGTATGTTTGCTGTAAGCCCCGCTGAATCTTATAGACAGGCTTTTGATCGGGTTTGCATTCAAGCCCAGTTCAATGCCTTTGTGAGATGTTTTCCCTGCATTCCTGTTTTCATAAGAGCCGTCATCAAGGCGAACGGAAATGATTTCGTTGGTGCCTTGGAGAGAGTAAACACTAGCGTCTGCAGTGAGTTTGTTTTTAATAATAGAAACCCATCCACCAACTTCGTAATTATAAAAAACGGAAGGGTCAAGATTCGGAACTTTTACACCTTTGAACAAATCAGTGATTTGCGGCGGAACGAAGCCATGGCTATAGTTTGCGTAGATGCCAACGCCATCATTGAAGTTATAAGTGAAACCAATTTTCGGACTAACTGCGGAGAAATTTTTGATTGTATCTGTTGCTCCTGAATAAGACGAAGTTGGCAATGAATTGTCGAATTTATACCTGAAAAGATCATAACGAAGCGACGCCACCACTCGCAATTTTTCTATGGGCGAAAATTCAAAATTCACGAAAGCTGCGTAGTTGTTGATGTTTGTCCTGAACTGCGCAAGCATGCTGTCTGTGTTTTGATAGCTCGTATATTTTTTGCTGGTGGTATCCTTGTTAATCTTGATATAGTTGGCGGTATATGTTGAGGGACTAATGTCGACATTAACGCCGCCGATGATCACTGCTTTTTTCCAGTTAAGATTTTGCCTGTGCTGCGCAATGAACGCATAGCTGTTGAAAGAAGAATTATTGATCTCGCCGTGCGCCAGTGTTTTGTTGCCTTTCCATCCGGTGGATGTGTAGTGGTAATCATCCTTTATGCTGTAAGACGGATTTTGGATGATGGTGTTATCGCGATAAACAATCGATGCGGTTGTCTTGCTGCGATCGTTCCATTCGTGTACAAGCGTTGAGTGGTAGCGCAATGCGTTTACCTGCCTGTAAGTGAATGTTTGCGGATTGCTGAACGATTTTGCCGCATACATAGTGCTGTCAATGCCACCGGGCATGTCGCTGTAATAATTCAGCCAGGTAATGCCATTGGTTAAATAGGTTTTACTATTGAAACGATAGTCAACTTTCGCAGTGAAAGTGCCTTTGTGGAAATCGCTGTATTCAATAAAGCTGTTGCGTTTATCGGCGTAATAACCATTTACCGAAACACCCCATTTGCCTGCGGTAAAACCGGTTTGCAGATCGGCGCGTTTGTAACCAATGTCATTTCCCTGCAGAGATAATTTAAGCACAGGCACTGCGGTTGGCGAGGCGGTTATGAAGTTTACAGCACCTCCAATGGCTTCGCTTCCATACAGCGAAGAGGAGGGCCCTTTGATTACTTCGATATTTTTCACTGCCGCCATATTCATTTCCAGCAAAGCGTTGTGGTTGAAAAGGCCTGTTGTGCGGATAGGAATGCCGTCTTCCAGGTACAGGAACATGCTTTTGGTGGTCATCGGCTGGCGGATGCTCATCATGTGCTGCTCATTTCCCAGGTTCACCATGTACACCCCGCTCACTTTATTCAGTAGTTGGTCAACAGTTGTGGCTTTGGTGTCTTTAATTGTTTTGGAGCTAATGTTTGCAATGGCAACAGGCGCCAGTGAACGCTTCGTGCCTTCGCGGTTGGCAGATACGGATATTTCCTGCAATGTATTATTTGACGGCTCAAGACTGATGATCGCATGCTTATCGCATTTTATTTCGGCGGACTGAAAGCCGGTGTAAGAAACGGTAATGGTTTTGTTTTGAAACTGTTGCGGCAGTTCGAATTCGCCTTTATCGTTTGTTGTCGTAATAATTTTGTTGTTGCAATAAATACAGCAACCCGCAAGTGCTTCTTTGGAATTCCTGTCTATTACTTTTCCTTGCATAGTTTGGCTGAATGCCTGCATTGCAAACAGGAGCATAGCACAAACCAGTATGTTTTTCAAAAACATTTTGTAGGTTTTGATTGATCAAATCGAGGCTGAGTGGAAATGTGCTTAATGTGTTTGTCGGTGGTGTACGAAGTACGATGTACGGTGTACGATATTCTTTTGAGTGGTACACGCTACAGTAATTCGTACATCGTACAACGTACATCTTAGCTTGATGAAAGTTTACCTATGCAAAGGATGGTGGGTGGAAAAATGAACCGGCAGCAGTAAATGCGTAACTGTTGCTGTATGAGGAAGTATGGGTGATAGAATTCTCTGAATAAGTTGGTTCGAAAGCGATGAAGGAGGGAATGCTGCAAAACTGCACTTCAAATTTTTCCTGTGCACTTTGTCCTTCTTTCTTTTGTTGGTCCTCTTCTTTTTGAAGCTGTTTTCTTAAATGGCATTTACCGTTACAATGCATCATTGGCTTAGCCTTGTTTTCGCAAAGTACGGTGGCAATGTATTTTTTGTTCAGCATATAATCCGTCAGTACCACTACCTTATTGAAGGATGTAGCAGCTATGATAATCAGGAAAAATATTGCGGTGAACCTCTTCAAGACGTTTGCTTTGGCAATTTGATGCAAAACTAGTGTCCGTGGTCTGAGATTTAAAATTTTATTATGGAAATTCCGAATGTTTAGCTCAAAAGTAATTTTTCAAAAAGTATAACGTTATGTATATGAGGCCTTGGCGGGCAAATATGATTTTGCTCATGGAGTCAAAATGTATCCTCCCGGATGAGTCAATTTGGAGGGATCTGCTCCCGGCAAATCCGTTTTGGGCGGCTTTGCCAGTGCCTGGGCGCGGTATGGTTACGCAAATGTTATTTTGGTTGAAAGGAACATTCTTAATAAGTAACTTTATAAGGCGCTGCCATAAGAAAGAGGATTGATTAACGATTAAACAGAAAACAATGATCAAGGAAATTAACAATGGCCACGTAAAAACTGATTTTTCCAAAGGTATTACCACCATTGAATTCTACCACCCCCAAAGCAATGCTCTTCCCGGAAAACTTTTAGAAGAACTTGCACACACTATCCACGCTGCGGCAAATGACAATGAAACCAAAGTGATCGTGCTCCGATCGGAAGGCGATCGTACTTTTTGCAGCGGTGCATTTTTTGACGAGCTGAAGAGCCTTAAAAATCTCGATGAAAGCAAGCGTTTTTTTATGGGTTTTGCCAATTTGATCAACACGATGCGTAAATGTCCGAAGTTTATCATCGGCCGCATACAGGGCAGGTGTGTTGGTGGCGGCGTGGGTCTTGCATCCGCCGTTGATTACGCAATAGCCACGGACGCTGCTGAAGTAAAACTTAGTGAACTTTCTATAGGTATAGGGCCATTTGTGATAGGGCCGGCGGTTGAAAGGAAGATCGGCGCCGCTGCATTCAGCAACATTGCGATAGATGCCACGAAATGGCGCAACGCAGATTGGGCCAAACGCAAGGGTTTGTATGCCGAGGTGCATACTTCTGTGGAAAATATGGACGAATCCATCAAACGTCTTGCAGAAACACTTTCTCACTTTAACCCCGATGCGATGAGGGAAATGAAAAACATGTTCTGGAAGGGTTGTGAAAACTGGGACGAACTTTTATACTACCGCGCCGGCATAAGTGCAAAGCTTATTTTGGGTGAAGAGGCACAGATGGCGCTGGATAGGGTGAGGGAGAAGGTTTCTTAATGACTGAGTAACTGAATGGACTGAATAACTGAATGGTTGATTTTCAGTTTTGCACTGTAACTTTCGACCACTCAGTTATTCAGTTATTGAGTTATTCAATTATTTTTGCCCCATGAGTGATTTACAAAGCCTTGCTGACTTTTTAGAACCTGTTAACCTTGCTGCACTTAACAATGATGAAGGTTACAAAGATGGCCAAATAGGAAAAATAATTCACGTGTATGAAGATGAATTGCCGGATATTGAACAAGTAGATCTTGTATTTATCGGCTGTAAGGAAACACGTGGAGCAGGTTTTGCAAATACTCCCTCACTCGCTGCCGATGCGATACGCCAGGAATTTTACTCACTTTATTATTGGCACACCAATTTGCAAATTGCCGATCTGGGCAATGTAAAAACAGGCGCGTCCTTAAACGATTCTTATGCGGTGGTAAAAATGGTCGCAAAAGAATTGATTGACATGGGGAAAACCGTGGTCATTCTCGGCGGCTCCCACGATATGACGCTTGCTCAATATTATGTGTATTCTCAACGCACGCAGATTGTTGAAGCAACCTGCATCGATGCGCTCATTAACCTCGATATAGACTCTCCTTTGCGCAAGGACAATTTCCTGATGGAAATGCTCACGGGCGAGCCGAACTTCATAAAGCACTACAATCACATCGGCTTTCAAAGCTATTACGTGCATCCGCACATGCTGGAAACAATTGATAAGCTTCGCTTCGATTGCTTCCGGGTGGGGCATGCAAAGGAGTTTATGGAAGAAATGGAGCCGGTGATCCGCAACAGCAATATGCTGAGCTTTGACATGGCTGCGTTTGCGCACGCTTATGCGCCGGCAGGAGCGGTTTCTCCCAATGGCTTTATCGGTGAAGAAGCGTGCATCCTTATGCGTTATGCGGGGATGAGCCCAAACATCAGCACCATTGGCATTTATGGTTTTGATGAAAAACTCGACAAAGACGGCCTTACGGCAAAACAGATCAGCCACATGCTCTGGTACCTGATGGATGGAGCCAGTCGCGGCAAAATGGAAGCTACGCTTGATGAGCGCGACAGCTTCTACGAATATCATCTTACCTTCTCTGAAATAGAAACTACCTTCCTTCAAAGCAAAAGAACCGGCCGCTGGTGGATGCGTATGCCGGATGAAACTTTTATCGCCTGTTCACACAAAGATTACCTGCAAGCCAGCAGCAACGAGCTGCCGGAGAGATGGTTGAGAGCTCAGGAAAGGAGTTAGAAATTAGGAGTTAGGAATTAGGAATTAGGAATTGGAAACCGGTAGGGGCGAATCGCATTCGCCCTCGAATTACAGCCTGTGCTGTTTATTAAGATTACGTAATGTATTTGCAGGGGTTTGTTTAGCATTGTTTATAATATATATTTGCCGATCATTAACCCTTATATATGTTATGTTTAAACCTTATCCGCAACACCAGTTTTACAAGTTCATCATAAACAATTTACCTCAAAAAAAATATGCATCGATCATAGACGGTCCGTGTGGCTATGGCTATATTACCTCGCAGGTGGCTGCAAATGCAGATGTAAAGCAGGCTGTAGGGGTCGATCTGGGAACTGACCAGATTTCCCATGCACAACGCGTATACGGTAAAGGAGCAAAAGGCAATCTTGATTTTGAAAAGATTGAGATCCACCAGTTTTTAAGTACACAGGATTCCTTTGATGCATATCTTCTCGTTAATTCGATTTTTCTTCTTCCCGAGCCAGAAAAGTTATTAAAAGCGATTCATTCAAAACTTTCATCTGAGGGCTCGTTGTTTGTTATCATTCCGAATGTGCACTCAAAAAATTTCAACAATTTTCAAAAAATAGATCCGGAATTAAATAAGCTTATTCTTACTAAAGAGCAGGCGGAAAAGTATTTCCTTGACTATGGGTTTAAGACAGAAAAAATTGAACCTCTTACTTTCTCTTATTTCTTTGGAAACAAGCTGCTGCCGTTTACATGGAAATTCAGGAACCTATACCTGGGCACAACATCAGCGATTAATAAAGTATTGGGGAGAAAATCCAACTATTGGGGTTTTGTTTTGTCAAAAAAGTAACAAGGAACGCCCGCCTGAATGACTAGTCGGGCAGGCAGATTTTCAAGATTTTCATGATTTGTTATGATTTTTAGAATTGAGATTTAAAATTGTATGAGACGAAGGTTATTTTGTGAGGAAACCCTAATTTCAAAGCAATTTCAATCATGGAAAATCATGAAAATCATAAAGATCTGCGTTCTCTCTCTTTGCTTGGGTTCCTGTTCCCTGCAGAAAAAGATTGATAAAGTTGCCACCAAAGACCTTATCGAGGACAAGAGCCTCGCGGCGGCACATGTGGGCATTTGCATTTATGAGCCTTCTGCAAACAAATACTGGTACAACTACCAGGCAGATAAATATTTTGTTCCTGCTTCCAATACAAAGCTCTTTACATTGTACGCCGGCATGAAATTTCTCGGCGACTCAATTGATGGCGTCCATTACCAGGAAACAAAAGATGCTATCTACTTACAACCCACGGGCGATCCTACATTTTTGCATCCGGACTTTTTAAATCAGCCGGTTGTAAAATGGCTTCAGCAAACGGCTAAAAAAGTTTACATAACAGATAGTAACTGGCAGGAGAAACCGCTCGGCTATGGCTGGTCATGGGATGATTACAGCTCTTACTATATGGCAGAACGCAGCCCGCTGCCGGTATATGGAAACGTGATCAAGTGGACACAGCTTCGCCAGGAAGGTGCTTCAAGTGCAGAGGACAATATTGTGTATTCCGAACCGGAAGTTGACTGGAAAGTAAAATTCAACCCGGCAAGAACTTCTGCGTTCAATGTTATCAGGAAAAGGGAGGAAAATGTTTTTGAAATATCCCAGGGAAAAGAGATTCTGAAAGTGGTGGATGTTCCTTTTTTTACGAATGGAGTGGCGTCTGCGTTGGAGTTATTAAAAGATACATTGCAAAAAGAGATCACGGTGGCAGAAACATTGCCTTCGACTACATGGCAGGTAAAGAAATCGCAACCTACGGATTCCATGTTTCGCGCAATGATCCATACCAGCGATAATTTTATGGCGGAACAAACGCTGTTGATGGTTGCCAATAAACAACTTGGCGTAATGAACGATGGCCGCGTTATTGATACCTTGTTGAATTCTTCTTATAAAGATTTGCCCCAAAGCCCAACGTGGGTGGATGGTTCAGGACTTAGCCGTTACAATTTATTTACGCCGCAGGATTTTGTCTGGCTCCTGAGTAAAATGAAAAATGAATTTTCGTGGGAGCGCATTTCAACCATTTTCCCAACGGGAAATACGGGTACACTGAAAGGTTATTATAAAACGCTTTCAAATAATCTGTACGCTAAAACGGGAACGCTGACAGGACAAATTGCACTGAGCGGATATTTTACAACGCGCAGTAACAAGCAATTGGTTTTTTCCATTCTGATTAACAATCACCATGCAGCGAATGTGGATGTGAGGAAGGCGATAGAGAAATTTTTGCTGGAGGTGTATGAACGATATTGATCGTATGCAACACGTTGGGGTGCTGTAGAGACGCATGATAATGCGTCTCCCGATAATCAACGTTTCCGAATATTTTTCAACAAATCGCGGGTGTAACGGAGACGCATGCAATGCGTCTCTACGGGGGCAACATAGACGCATAATTATGCGTCTCTACGGGGTGCATCAGGACGAATGCGATTCGCCCCTACGCGTTGAACAATTTCTGCAAATAGCTGCCTTTAAATTCTACGAATGTCGGCGTGCCGCCCGGTGTGGTATTTGGCTGTGCGCACACCAACAGATCTTCCACCAGTTTGCGCATTTCTTTTATGTTCAGGTAACGACCCGCTTTCACAGAATGTTGCCACGCCAGTGAACGAATCAGTTTTTCCCTTTTAGAAAATTTTACATCGCTGCTGAAATGTTTGTATTGCTCCATCAAATGTTCGAGAGCTGCTTTTTCGTTTCCTTCTTCGAGGTCGGCAGGTGTGCCCTGGATCACAAAAGTGTTTAGTCCGAAAGGTTCCACCTGGTAGCCCAATTGCAGAAGATCCGGAATAAGTTCGTTCAACATGGCAGAATCCTGCGGGGACAATTCTATGGTAGCGGGAAACAAACTTCTTTGAATAGAGATCGATCTGCCTACGAGTGCAGCTGCGTAGCGCTCGTATAAAATGCGTTCGTGAGCCGTTTGCTGATTGACTAACAGAAATCCATCTTCAGCAGGAGCAATAATGTAAGTACCGTGAAGCTGTGTGAAAACAGTATCGTCAGTAAACTGATGTTTTTTCTTTTTTACAAAACCCAACAGGTCCGCCGTGGTATAGTCCATTCCACTGTCGTCGCCTTGTACTGGCAATTGTTTTTCGTACTCAAACTTTTCTTCCGCGGGCTGAGAACTCGGTTCGTAAAAGCTTTTCCAATGTTTTAGTTCGCTTTTGCCGGTGTCAATAAAATGCGCCTGGTTCTTTTGAGTAAAAGATTGATATAAGTTGGATGAAGCAGCAGCCGATTGTTTGTCTTGCGTAAAAGGTTTGCTTACGGCTTCAGACTGTTGAATATTTACATCAATATCAAACTCGAGCGTAGGCGTAATGCTGAACTGTGCCAACGCATGCTTTACAGCAGCCTGCACAAAGGCATACACTATTTTTTCATCCTCAAATTTGATTTCCTGCTTTGTTGGGTGCACGTTCACATCAATTTGGGCAGGGTCGAGTTCAATAAACAACACATACATCGGGAAGCTGTCAGTTGCGATCACTTCCTGGTAAGCATTCATTACGGCGTGATTGAGGTACGCACTTTTAATGAAGCGGTTGTTTACGAAAAAGTATTGGTCGCCGCGAGTTTTCTTTGCGGTCTCTGGTTTGCCCACAAAACCATGGATGTTCAGGTAATCAGTGTTTTCCTGAACGCTCACGAGCTTTGCGTTGTACTGGTTACCGAGTATCTGTATTATACGTTGTTTCAGCGTGCCCTTTTCCAAATGAAAAAGCTGCTGATTGTTGGAAGTAAGTGAAAAGAAAATATGTGGGAATGACATTGCTACGCGGATAAACTCGTCAACAATGTGACGCATTTCTGCAGCGTTGCTTTTCAAAAAATTTCTTCTTGCAGGAATGTTGAAGAAAAGGTTTTTCATTGCGATGCTTGTTCCGGTATTAATCGCAATGGGCTCCTGCCTGATGACCAAACTATTTTCTACTTCAATGCAGGTTCCGGTTTCGTCTTCTGCTCTTTTGGTGCGTAGTTCCACCTGAGATACTGCGGCTACAGAAGCCAGCGCTTCTCCGCGAAAACCCATCGTGCGGATGTGAAAAAGATCGTCGATCTGTTGAATTTTGGAAGTGGCGTGGCGCTCAAAGCACATGCGTGCATCGGTTTCGCTCATCCCTTTGCCATTATCTATTACCTGTATCAATGCCTTGCCGGCGTCGCTTATGATTAATTTTATTTCGGTAGCGCCTGCATCCACCGCATTCTCCAGCAATTCCTTTACGGCGCTTGCCGGTCTTTGGATTACTTCTCCTGCAGCTATCTGGTTGGCTATATTATCTGGTAGTAATTGAATTATATCTGTCAAAGTCGTCGTTCCCTTTTTTGCGAAATTAAGTTAATTTGAAAATTTGAGGATTTGAAAATTTGGAAATGCGCTAGTCCGCGCTCTGCAAGGCTTCTAGCCTTGCAGCTCTATTTTGTGGCCTTTGGCAACAAATAGGTCGCCGGAAGCGAAAGAATGTACCTCCAAAGCTGGAAGCTTTGGAGAGCAAAAAAGCCCGTTTCCGGGGAAACAGGCTTTTGAATTTTGATTTTTTACTTTTTCCTAGAGCTTGATAAGTTCCGCAAGCTTCTCTTCCAGGGCTTCGCCTCTTAAATTTTTAGCTACGATTCTTCCCTGGGGATCAATCAACAGGTTTTGAGGTACAGAACTGATGCCATATAGTTTAGCAACATCGTTTTTCCAATACTTTAAGTCGCTTACGTGTGTCCATGGCATGCCATCATCATGAATGGCTTTTAACCATTTCTCTTTGCTATTATCCAAAGAAACGCTAACAACAGTAAAGTTTTTATCCTTGTATTTATTGAAAGCTTTTACCACATTAGGATTTTCTGCACGGCAAGGGTGGCACCAGCTCGCCCAGAAATCGAGCAACACATATTTTCCTTTAAATGAAGACAGCGAAACGGGTTTGCCCAGCGTATCATTCTGTGTAAATTCAAGGGCGTATTTACCAACTGCTGTTTTTTGTGAAGTCTCAATTTTCTTTTTCATTTCAATGCCTGAAGGAAGCTGCTGAAGGCTTTCTGGCAGTTTGTTGAATAGAGCAAGCGCCTTATCTGCATCTGGTTGAAAACCTTTGTACATATTTACCACATACAGTCCTATCGGTGTATTCGGATTTTTATCCAGGAAATTGGCGTAAAGGTCTTCGGCATGAGCTGCTCTAAGTGAATCCATCTGATTTCCCAGTTTTTCTATTTGGGCTTTGTTGTTCGCTCTGCGTGCTGCAGAATAGCTATTCAGCAATTTTTCCAGGCGCGGAGAGAACTGTTTTTCAAGCCCTGTAATTTTTGCATAATCTGCCTGGCCCTTAGATCCGGTAAATTTTGTGCTTTTCAAAGAAGATGTGGCGGTCATGCTAATATTTGCAGGCTCCAGCCAAAACTGTAACACATCGTCAATAACTTGCTGTCCTGGTTTACGCGTGTAAACGATGGACATAAATGCCACTACCGGCTCAGCAACGTGTCCCTTAATTTGAAAGCTGCCATTTATTACGTTGACACTGTCAGAAATCCTTGTTTGACCGTCGGTGTAAGAATATAATATTTTGTCAATTGGTTTAAAGGCGTTCAACTTGCCATTCAGTTCGAACTGCTGTCCAAAGCCCCATGCTGAGATGCAGGGAAGCATGATTAATAAGAGCGCTAGTTTTTTCATTTTAAATATTTTGATGGTTGGAAAGAAGTTGTTGGTTGTTAGTTGATAGTTGTTAGGAGGAAATGGCCGATCGCCAGCCTAACAACTAACAACTATCAACTATCAACTTGCTTGATTAGCTTTTTCGATTTCGTTTATAATTCTGTCTGATCCGGAAAACTTTTGTGTGATCAGCAACAAGTAGCGAACATCTACACAAATGACTTTGTGAAGATCTTGTTCGTAGTTAAACTCTCTTGTCATGGACTCCCAGTTGCAGTCGAAGACAAGACCGATGAGTTTGCCTTCGCCGTTCATCATTGGGCTTCCCGAGTTGCCGCCCGTTACATCGCCGTTTGTGATAAAGCAAACAGGCATGTCGTTATTGCTGCCAAACGTTCCAAAGTCTTTCTTTTGCCAGAGTTCTTTTAGCCTGCTGTTTAATTGATAGTCTTTGATGTTTGTATTATCAGCTTTAGCTATCAGGCTATTCAGCGTGGTTTGATAGGGGATCGTTTTTCCATCTACCTGCAGGTCTGAAATAGTGCCAAACGACAGTCGTTCTGTTCTGTCCGCGTCAGGATAGTAGTCGTTGTTTTTAAACTCAGAAACGCTGTTGTAGTAGGAGTAAATAAACCGGCGACTCTTGTCGGCGTTGGCCTGGCAGGTTTTGAATATTTGCCAGTCCTTTTCATGAATGGAATTATACAACTGCATACCCGGATCATTTTCCAATGTTCCTGTCGGGTTCTTCAGCCAATTCTGCAATTTGTCCCCATTAGCAAACACAGAAGTGTTGAACACATCGTCAACATATTGGTCAATTGCCTGAGCCGACTGGAGATTTTTTGTAGCAAATATGCTTGGTAGGAATTCAGCAGGCAAGCTATCTTTTAACAGCTTTAATATTTCTTTGGTCACACGTTTATCGACGGAGATATTAAAACCTTTGTAGTAATGCGCTGCATTGGTTAAATTATTCTTTGATACAGAAGGGTTCTTTTTAAATTCTGCTGCATAGTTTTTCAGTGAACCGCCAAATGCTCCAATGTATTGAATGACTTCACAAGCGTTTGAAAAACTTTCAGAATAATATGTCTGTGCTCTTTTTATGCTTGAGTTCGCATCCAATGCAGTTTTCAGGTCATGCAATGTGTTGGCATAAGATGCTTTTTTGCTATCATCCTGCATCACCCAGTTCATCCATTGATTTTGAAAAGCCTCCTTTTTGGAAACGATGTTTAGTTTATCGATCCAGTAATTCATGCCCACTGCATTCTTGTAATAGTTGGCAGATGTGGAGTACTTTTCTGCATAGAGTTGTTTAATTTCAGGGCTTTTGCTCATTTCATCCTCCAGAATGGATTGGCGGATCTTGCGAACAGCAATCAATGGATTGTTTAACGCCTGTGTTTTATCCTCAATCTGAAATGAAGTTGCGTTTCTATCTGATTGTTGCGGGTAACCCATCGACATTGCGAAATCACCTTTCTTGTATCCTTCTTTTGAAATGTGCAGATATGTTTTTACTGCCAGGGGGACATTTGCCGGTGAATAAGATGCAGGAGCACCGCTCTTGTTTCCATACACTCTGAAGAAAGCGAAGTCTGCACTTTGTCTTGGCCACATCCAGTTGTCTGTTTCTCCACCAAACTTTGTTACGTTTTTGGGGGCCACGCCCACCATTCGTACGTCGTTGTATTGTAGTTGGAGATAAAGAATGAAAATACTGTTGTTCTTATAAGGCCTGATCTGGCTTTTATATTGCGGATATTGTTTTTTATATTTTTCCGTAATTGCGGTCATCACGTCCTGGAGCTTATTGCTTGAAGTCGCATTGCTCATTTGACTTTTTACTTCGTCAGTAATGTCCAGGATTTTTTTGTTGATGGTAATGGTAAGGCCGCTAACTGGCAATTCCTCTTGTGTAGACTTCGCCCAGAAACCTGTTTGAAAAATATCATTGGTCGGTCCCACATATTGCTGGATGGCACTGTAAGAGCAATGGTAGTTGGTAAGGATCAATCCATTGTTGGAAATAATAGAACCTGTGCATCCTTTGTCGAATGCTATCACGGCTTCACTTAGCGCACCTTCATTCTCTCCAGTGAGTTGCTCGACAGGAATTTTTAAACCCATTGCTTTTAGTTCCTGTGCATTGTAACGCTTCAAGAGTGCCAGCAACCACATGCCATCATCAGCACGTAGCTGAAGTGAAACAGAAAATAGATAAACAACGAGCATCAGCCATTTTAAAAGAGGCTTCGTATTGATCATTATGATTTAATTCAATCGTTAAAGAAAAGAGTGCCATGTAACGGTTACTACCAACACACTAACCTCGCTAAGATTTTTTAACCACAGAGACAACAGAGATTTTTTTCACGGAGGAACGGAGCGTTGCGAACTTCTCCTCTGTTCTCTCTGTGAAAAAAACTCCTTTACTCTGTGGTTAAAACACCGCAAGGGCGTCTGCCTATTTTGTACTAAAGATGGTTTCCAGCATTTTGTCTATTGCTTCACCTTTCAATCCTTCTGCTATTATCTTTCCGTTTGGATCGATGATCCATACTGCAGGCAAGCCGTCGATGCCATATTTTTGTGCCACCGGTGACAATTTGCCTCCTCTGAGATCAGAAGCATTGTGCCATACAAGACCGTCTTTTTCAATGGCTTTTTTCCATGCGCCCAGATCGGAATCCAATGAGAAAGAGATCATCTCTAACCCATAGGGATGAAATTTTTCATAAATGGCTTTGTTGTGTTTGTTTTCTGCACGACAAGGCACGCACCATGAGGCCCAGAAATCAAGCATTACATATTTACCTTTAAAAGAAGAAAGAGAGATTTTGGAGCCATCTGGTCGTTGCACATTAAAGTCTGGAGCTGCAACACCGCTTACCACCTTGCGCAGTACATCGGCGCGCTCTTTCATTTCCAGGTAGTATTTATGATTTGCGAAGTAAGGTTTGAAAAGTTTCAGCAAAGAGTCGATCTCCTGGTACTTCAGCATAGGCAACGGTTCTTTGGCCATATACAACGCCACCAGCGAGCTTGGATAGTTTTTGATAACAGAATCTGTATAGTGTTTTTTATCGTCGTCCTGTTGTTTGAAAAGAGCCGTTTTTTCTTCTCTCGAAGCCGTGCTGCTCATCACCATTTCATTGCGCTTAAAAGTTTGCTGCAGATAAAAGTCATGATATTGGTTGAAGCGATCATTTTCAGGCGTACCGGCTATAGTGGCCGTATATAATTTATCCTTGTTGCCTTTTATTTCTACATGTCCTTTCTCCGCGATGAAAGTAACATCGTAGCGAATGCCTGAAAACCTTAATTCATACACATCGTTGAATAAAGTGGGCATAAGGTCAAATGAGAAGTCGCCATTCGGTTTGGTCATTGATCGTGCAACTGTATCTGCTCCATGTTCCCCTGATCTGCGTATCACAAAAACTTTAGCCTCTTGCTGCAGGCCGGCAATATTTCCGCTAACAGTACATTTATTGTCATTTGCAAAACTGCACAGCTGAACTGCGGAAGTGAAAGCCAGCGCCAGCACATATTTAAATTGAATCATCTTGTCTTTTTAACTGTTTAATTTTCTTATGAATGAGCAATGGGGTTAGGGTTCGGGCGTTGTCAGGACGAATCGTATTCGCCCATCGACGAATTATTTTTCAGCTACCAATGCATTCACCATAGTGTTGTTCCACGTGTGACTTTTTTGGAGCAAAGCGGCTTCGGTCAATGAAAAATATTGATAAGTGCGTGGAGCAGTAAAAGAGTAATCCCATGTTGCATCAAAATAGTAATAACCACCATTGTAATTTGCCCTGGTCCATGCATGTGCCACATTATTGCCATATCCTGAAACATTGTAGCACTGAATGCCTGCAGCATTTGCCAACATATTTACTGCCCATGAATAGCCGCCGCAAACAGCCTTTCTATTTACAAAAACACCAAAAGCTGTCTGAGAGTTAAAATCCAAACTAGGGGTATTGAAATTGTAATCGTATGAGGTAGGTGTTACATAGTTATAGATAGCGGTAAATTTTTGGTCGTTTGTCATACCAGGCGTTATTATACGTGCCAAAATTTGAGTAACAGAATCCTTACACCTGTTGATGCGTGTGATACAATCATTCATATCCGTTGGAGAGCTTGGCAGCCCTTTAGGAGAAGCAGCAGCGGTAATTGCAGTTGCATCTGCGTTAAACGTGTAAACAATAAAACCATATCCTGTTTGAGCTCCCAAAACCAACTGCATTGTAGTAACGTCAAGAGTTCTGTTGGTAATGGCAATAGGAATTTCCTGCCCCAATGGCGAGCTTGTTACAGCAGTGATCAGATCATTGTAGCTGTTGACCTTTTTAGTGCCCGCCGGTACTGTGTTTGGATCTATACCCAGCTTGAATGGCATGTATTTGATATCATACTGCAAAACCTTAGCGAGTTGATTATAAGTCTGCACAACAGTATACGCATATTTCAAAGAACTGTCTTTGTTTATTACATTTTGAAATGCATTAGTTCCTGTTACGGTTATTTGGTCTGCTGATAAATTCATAGCAGACAGATCCATATAAATGGTTGGTGTAAACAATTTAATAGCAGCAGATAGAAGATCCGACATTTCCTGGATGCTTTTCGGCTTCGGAAAATTGTTTGTATGGGTGGTGTCCTGGTGGTTATTATCAGGCGCTGAGCTACCAGATTTTGAGCAGGCTGAAATGGCCAACGACGCGGCAACAGCGAGAATTGATAATGTTTTTTTGAGTTTCATAAAAGCATTTTTGTTTGTTGAGAAAACTGGAATGCAATTAGGAATTAGGAATTAAGAATTAAGAATTCTGCAAGTGTAGCATTCCTTATTAAACAAGGCCTTGGGTAGGGCTGATACACATGAACAATTCTTAATTCTTAATTCCTAATTCTTAATTGGTACTAAAACGGTTTATAATTCATAGCTGAAATTTTTCCTGCAATGCCCGTGTAGGCAGTTACAGAACCAGTCATTGCTCCGTTAATACCATTGATAGGTATTTGCAACAACGTACTTTGCGTTCCATCATAAAGGGCAACATATAAGAGCTGTCCATCATTAGGATGATCTTTTACCTTAAATACCTGCATGGACGTTATAGAGTTGCCTGGATAATCAGTGGTAATGTCGTAGTAAAGGTTAGATGTTTTATAGTTGTTGCTGATGTAGATTTTTGAACTATCAGCGTAATACATTACATCTCCTTTGTTACCGAATGCGAAACTTTTAGCATCTGCTATTTGTGGCGAAAGCAAAGAAATAGAATCTACTATGATACCTCGCTGGTTGCTGGCAAGAGTGAGCGATTTGGTATTGTCTGTAGGAAAATTTGGATCCGGAATTCTTCCCAAATCGACGATATACACTCTGCGTGTTCCCGCTTTCGCTGTGATAGGGCTTGTGAAGTTCGGGTCTGACATTACACAATACCAGTATTTTGAATAGTATGGGCTAAGACGGCTTGGGCTGTAACCCTGCTCTGCGTACTCCATAAACTTGCCGTTAGACGATAAACTAAAACCGCCTACAGGAGCAGTACCAGAAAATGTAGCTACTGTGTTAGTATTGTTGGCAAGGTAAAATGATCTTGCATTTGTATTAAAGAACACGCCTGCATAAGAGGCATTTGCAGCTGTCAGATTATCGATATCCATTGCAACATAAGGAGATGCTACATAGGTCCACGGAGATACAGTTAGGAAACTCTGTACGCCAAATGGCATAAAGCCTACCGGATTCACTTGCCCCTGGTAATATACGCCTGAGTTGTTAATCAAAAGTTCATTGGCACCTTGTGTTCCATATGCCTGAAAACCTACCGCAGAAGGAGCCTGGCTAAAGAAGCTCGCATATGGAGCCTGAATTTGCAAATTGCCGAACTCCGTTCTGTATCCGCCGTTAGGATAGGTAAATACGTACACTTTACTATCTGAACCACTAGAACCGTGATTCATAAAGTTTACTGACCTCGCCTCGCCTTCAATTTTTTTGCCGTTAACCAGTGAGAAGATATTTCTTTGAATTGAATCCACGCCTGCTGGCACGACTGTGTTTAATTTGTTGTTTACAATAATGCTGACATCGCAGGATGTGGCATCTCCATGCAACAACATAAGACCCGACATAGCAAATGAACTTACCGTAAAAGGCGTGTTGATTATTTGCGTTACGTTTCCATTAGCTGGGTCAGAAACGTGCAATCTTAGCACATAAGTGCCGGGGCTGAAGTACATTTTTGAAGACAAATTTTGAGCGTTGCTCAAAACAGTGTCAATGAATTTCCCTGAGATACCCGGAACAGATTCGGACTTTGTGAGTCTCCATTCGTATGTCAGTTTAGAAGGATCTATTCCTTTCACAAAAGCCGGCGTAACAAAGCATGTGTCATTTTGCCTCACAACAATTTGTGATGCAAATTTTGAAGCATCCACAAAAGTGGTGTTCAGATTTTTGTAGTCATAATTCCCTTTATCCTTAAAACAGGCTGTAAACGCAAGGGCGGTTAAAGAAAATAGTATAATTAACTTAATTTTTTTCATGAGTCTCTTTTATCATTTTATAATTAAATACTGCATTGCATTTGTCTTGGGCAATGCGTTTAATTTTTCACTAACCAAGTCCCGGTCCTCCAAATACACCAAAGAACAACTGGACACCATTCTCATCTTTTAAAGCCGGAGTGTGCGTTCTGTTGTAGTTGGTTAAGGCGTTTCGTATAATCTGGTTATAGTATCCCATCAAAGCGCGATTGTTCGGATCTGGAAAGCTGGTGATGTGGCATGAATCAAGAATGAATTGAGTACGCACTCTTGAAAAAGGAGTACCAAAAGCCGATGCATAGTTTGAATTATCATAATTATCTGGCTTCAGGTATTTATATCCCCAAAGAAAAACTGCCTTGTTTTTTCCTGAATAGCCAAGCTTGAAGTTGGCGTTCTCGGTCACAGCAAGTTGCAATCGTAAAACTGAATCTGTCACCACCGCTTTTTTGTAAATAACGATAGGGATGTTTACTTTGAATGCTCCGGCAGGCATTATGTTGCTGGCAATTTTAAAGTCTACATTCTCTTTCGCGTTTGAACTGTCCGTAACTACAGTAATGCCAATTTCTCTGTCTGTAGATGCTGCGTTTCCCATCACGTTTGCTTCAAACCAAAGTGTATCCTGAGTGGTAACATTCGGATGAAAAGGAAATGAGTATATAAGAGAATCTCTTGTTACAGTTTTATCAAATTCACCCGGGATACGGAAGTATACACGAGCATCCTGTTGATAGGTTTCAATGTTGCTTTTTTTGCAGGCGGTGAATAGCAAAATCCCTGCTACAAATGCACCTGCGATGTATATTACTGCTTTCATTTTTTTACTTTTAATGAAGTGAAATGAGGTTGTTACTTGTTACGGGTTGTATTCAGTTTCGTTATCCGGTTTTGGCAAAAACCAAAAAGTAGATGGTGACGAATAAAACGTATTGTAACTCCATGTACCTGTGCTGTTAACTGCTGTTGGGAAGTTTACCGGAACGCTTCTGTTTCTTTTAGCGTAAAAGAAAAACTGGCCCTCACCCTGGAATTCTTTGTAGTATTCTTTCGTAATTTCTGTACGTAATGTAGTTGGAGTCAGGGTGCTTGCAAGATCATTGGAAATACCTCTGTGTCTGCGTACCTCATTCAAATAACCAATAGCAGTTGGATAGTCTCCCTGTGAATTTAAAATACACTCAGCAGCGATGTAGTTCATTTCTGAACGACGAAGCATGGGAATGCGCACCGCATAGTTTGAATTATAACCTGTAGGCTGATAGTATTTCTTTGACACATAGTAATTGCTTGAAGCATCTGGGGGCACTATATTTGGATCAGCAAGTCTTACTAAACGATAATCTGACGCGCCCGTACTATTGATGGCTGTATTTTCGAAAAAGCCTTCATAGTAATAAGTGATAGAAGAGCCTGATTGGGTGCGTCCTTTTCTTGTTAATTGGTTACCGGTGGTAAGTGCAGAAATGAACCAGTTGTTTGAAATCGTTTGCAAATTGAACACGTTCAATGCAAACAAATGCTCTGTTGAGAAAGTATAGTCTATGTTCTTATTATCACTGGAAATTAAATTCGCAGAATTTACCCAAGGGAAAATCTGATCACCAGCGGACATTACTGCCTGCGCTGCGGCCAAAGCATTTACATAATCTTTTTTCCACATGTAGGTACGTGCCTGCAATCCTTTCACTGCATAATAGTTAAGACGAAGATTACGATCGTTCAGGAACACATCGGATGATTTTTTTTGTCCCATGATGATCGGATCTTTTTGCAAATAGGTTGCCGCATCTTGCAAATCCTGGATAATATAGCCTAATACCTGATTCCCGGTGGAAGCCTTGGTAACGCTGGTTGAAAGTGTTTTCACATAAGGGATAGCAGGCTGCGTCAAGCTCAACGAATCGTTTAATGCAAACATCTTAAACAATTCAAGGTGAAGAAACGCTCTTAAAGCAAGTGCTTCCCCTTTAACGATAGAGTAATTGTTGCCGGTAAAAATGGCTGAATCGGCATCAATGTTGCCAAGGATGTTGTTAACATTGGCGTTGATGTTATACAATCCGCCCCAGAACTGGTCTATTCTCGGCCTTACAGTTGTAAGCTTATAGATATTCGCATTGCTGGTTCCGTTAACAAGATCCAGATATGCATTTGACGATGATTCATACTCTTTCGCCAATGCATCAAAAAATCCAAAAGATAATTCGCGGCCATAGAGCGATTCAGGTGTCATCATCGTGTACGCACCTATCAGCGCGTCTTTATACCCCTGCTCAGTTCTGAGGAGGTCCTCCGATTTAATCTTTGTCTTTGGCTGTACATCCAGCCATTTTTTACAGGACGTTGCCGTAACTAAAACAACGGCGGAAAATATTATTATGAATTTGAATCGTTTCATTTTAAAATAGCTAGTTGGTTAATTAAAAGTTAGCGTACACTGTGAATGAGCAGCTACGTGCAAAAGGATAAGAAGTTCCTCTTTCAATTCTCACAGAAGAGTATTGCTGAGGATCGTTCATGTTGAACAACACTCTCAATCTTTGCATTTTCAATTTCTGTATGAATTTGAATTTGTAGAAATCGTACCCTGCATAAACAGAAGCGATATCCACCTCATTCAACTCCTGCACGAACCTTGAAGATGCCTGTGTAGAAGTTTTGTTTACGCCAAGACCTTTATACAATGCTATGTCGCCTGGTTTTTTCCAGCTATCGTAGTAAGCGCGTTTGTCAACATTGTAGTTGACTTCAGCGTTTTCGACTTTGTCTACCAGTGTCTGGTTGTAGATCTGGCCACCTGTAGTGTATCTGCAGGAGAAACCAACGCTAAATCCTTTGTATTCGTAGTTTGCGCCAAAAACACCAAATAGTTTTGGTTGACTGTTGCCAACAACCACTTTGTCATTAACATCCCATGTATCTGTAACAGTACCATCGGCTTTTACAAAAATTTCTTTTCCTGTTGCAGGATCTATCCCGTTGGATTTAACCGCCCAGATAGCGTCCAGTGATTGACCTTCCTGAAAACGAACCAATGGTTTGTTGGTAGCTTTTTTAGCAGAACTGTCATCCATTACTTTGCTAAGACTTTGCAGTGAGTTGGAAATTTTTTGAATAGTGTTTTTATTTGATGCGCCTGACACGTAAACGTTCAAAGAACTACGGGTGGCAGGATTTACAAAACATCTGTAGTTAGCTTTAAACTCGTATCCCACGTTCAACAATTGTCCAAGGTTTTCTTTGTACGAAGCGAAACCCATTGAAGGAGGAGTAGTAATATCTGTCAACAGGTTATTCGTAGTAGAACGATAGTGATCAAAACGAAGGGTTAATTTATCAAGGATATTCATGTCAAAGCCAACGTTGAAATCATAACGCTGCTGCCATTTCAGGTTTTCGTTTGCGAGGCCATTTAAATATGTTCCCACCTGACCCTGGTAAGATGCGTTGGTATAGTAGCTATACAATGACATTGCCTGGTAAGAGTCGAAGTTTTGCGATCCTGTATAACCCACAGAAGAACGTAGTTTCAATTGTTTGATAACGTTGGTCATTCCAGCAAAGAATTTTTCTTTGTGCACGTTCCAGCCGATACCTGCGGACCAGAAAGAACCCCATGGGTTATTTGAACCAAATTGAGAAGAAGCGCTTGTTCTGATAGAGAGATCAGCAAAGTATTTATCAGAGAAAGAATAGTTACCCGCTGCTAAGAAACCAATTTCCCTGCTGTGAGATTCGCTTCCACTAGGCTTACCATTGATCGCATATTGATTTGCGAACATGATGTTATCCATTTTGTCATTTGGAAAACCCACTGCGGTATACAAGAAGTTTTCAGACTTGTCGTCGCGGATGATCGCGCCTGCGTTGGCAAAAACATTGTGTCTGCCGAAAGATTTGTTATAGTTCAGGTTAAGGTCTCCGCTAACAGCAGAAATTTTACCGTTGCCTTTGGTATAACTTCCTTTGGTGAAGAAAGAAGAGTCCGCATAGCCCAGAAACATGGTATGCTTGCTTGAATAAAACAGGTCAGAACCGTTTACCGTATTGGTAAAACCAATTCTCGCCGTCAGTTTTAAGTTGCTATTGAAGATATAATCAAGATAGGTGTTGTTAGTAAGGTCCGTATATTGACTGGTGCTTTTCATGTAAGGCACGTTGTACAAAGGGTTATAAACAGAACCTGAATAAACTGGGCCAAGGCCAAGTACCATGTTCACAGTTCCGTCATCGTTGTACGGTTTCCAGTAAGGGTTCAACTTAGCATATTGAGCGAAATCGCCATAAGGAGAATTTGTCGCTTTTACGGAAGTGTATTGAAGCACATTCCTGAAATTTATTTTTTTGTAGCGGTAAATCAACGTCATTGCACCACCGTAGTTCTCACGGCCAGATCCTTTCATAACGCCAGGATTGTTGCCGGTAAACAGTGTGAAACCTGCACGCAACGCTTCATTACCAACTTCCATATTAAGGGTGTGCTTGTAACCTATTGCAGTTTTCACCGGTTGTGCAAGCCAGTCGGTATTTACACCGTTTTGAATTTGGTTCCAGTTAGAATTATACAAGCTGTCCTTGCTCAGTCCAAAATATGGAATATTTGAAGGTGGGTTGTAAGCACCCACTTGTTTTTCCAAAGCAAGTTTTTCAGTTGCGTTTGCCAGGTTATAGCTGCTCAGGTCGGGCATTTCCACGTTTATCGTTCCTGTGTAATCAATGCGCAGTTCACCTGGTTTTACTTTTACGGTTTCGATAACCACCACACCATTTGCTGCTTTAGAACCATAGATCGCTTTCGCTGCAGCATCTTTCAAAATGGTAACAGTTTCTATACGATTGATATCCAGGTCGTATACTTTTTGAACAGTACTTTCAAAACCATCGACAATAAAAAGCGGCATGTTTGGATCTGTTGTGTATTGCTTTGTTACATCAGGAAAAGTAGAAGTTCCCCTGATTTGCATGTTCGGCATTTTATTGGGATCAGATCCGTTTACAAAATCGTCAGTTATTTTTAATGTTGGCTCAATAGCTCTAAGGCTTTGGAAAACGTTGGTAGTACCGGCGTTTAGCAATTCCTGGCGCGTGATCTTGGTAGAAGAACCTGTAAAACTTTCCGCTTTACGGTTAAAGATCCCCGTTACAACCACATCATTCATGCGTTTGTCATCAAGATTCATTGTAACGTTTACCGGAGCAGCGCTGGCAACAGTAACTTGAGCGGTTGAATAACCCACATAAGTAATCACCAGAACATCATCTAAAGCGCCATTGATCACAAAGCGACCCTTGGTGTTTGATGCTGCAGTGGTGTTAGTTCCTTTCAACGTAACTGTTGCGCCTTGCAGAGGCAATCCTTCTCCATTATAGATAGTACCGGAAACAGGAAAAGTACGCGGAGCACTTGTGTCTGCAGTCAATTGAGCTGGCGACTGGGGAGCGACCGCTTCTTTGTGCGACAAAATGATGTCGGTTCCATTAATGCGGTATTGAATTGGTTGGTCAGCAAGAACCATGGTTAATGCCTGTGATAAAGGCATTTCACGCACCGATACATTTACCGGTTTTGCATTTTTGAACAATTCGGTTCGTCCAAAGAAATTATAACCCGTTTGCTTTTTAATGGAAGTAAATACTTCTTTAAGGGGCATGTTTTTCGCTGAGAGTGTTACAGACTGTGCACAGACAGTTGCAGCAGCTAGAAAAGTTACAGCGAGGGAAAGGAGCGTCAGTTTGGTGTACAAAAATGTTTGGGGCAAACAACTGCGCGTCCAGGCGGCAGCCTTGTGCCGTCTTCCGGTTTTTTGCATAATTTGTCTTGGTTTACTTGTTAAAAAATAGAAATCCTCAGAGCAGTCAAATCTTTCTACCGGATTCTTGTTCCGGCTTTCTCATTGCTGTTTCTGTTTATGTCAAAAAATCTTTATTTAAAAACGATCAATTTTCTTCCGTCCCTGCGGAAATGCACATCTGAATCTTTCAGTGCTGCAATCACGTCGTTCAGGCTGTTGTTGCGGCTCAATTCACCATAGAACTCAATGTTTGGCACGTCGCCTTCATACACTACTTCTATATCATACCAGCGTTCCAGTTGCCTCATCACTTCGGTTAAACTGGCACCTTCAAAATTGAATACGCCGTTCTTCCATGCTACTACTTTGTCTACATCGACATTGCTTACAACAGCGATGTCATTGCCTGCCTGTGCTAACTGAGCCTGCTGGCGTGGCTTCAAAATGGCCGCCTCGCCGTTTGCAACTCCTGAAGTGTTGGAAGCTGTTACCTTCACGCTTCCCTCCAACAAGGTTGCCTTGATTTTACTTTCGTTATCATAAGCGTTCACGTTAAAGCTTGTACCCAGCACCTTTACCTCTGCGTTATTGGCAAGAATCAGAATAAAGGGTTTGTCAACAGCTTTTGATACTTCGAAATAGGCCTCACCACTCAACTGCACTCTCCTGTCTTTGCTGGAAAATGTGGTGGGATATTTCAATGAGCTCGCTGAGTTCAACCAAACCTTTGTGCCGTCTGGTAATACCAGTTGAAACTGTCTGCCTTTCGGTGTGTTGAGCACGTTGTATGTCGGTTCACCCGTTGATGAACTTGATGCATCGTAAGCCAATTGCCCGCTTTTCAACAATACCTGTGAGCCGTTTTGCTGCGCGATCACTCCGTTATGCAGGCTGTCCAGCACCACCTTGCTTCCATCGGCCAGTATAAGTATCGCTCCTGTTTTGCCTGCCGGAATATCCTGTTGTGCTTTTGCCTGCTGCTTAACTGAAGGCACAGTGCTGTTTTGAAACCACAAATAACTTCCCGTTGCCAGAACCAAGATCGCTGATGCTGCCACGGCCCATCGTACAATCAACCTGGATCTGTTCATTGGTTTTACAATACCTCCAGTATATCCTGGTTTGTCCACACCAACGATATTTCTAAAAGCAGCGACAGATGCTTCATCATCAATCGCTACCTGCTTCTCAGACGTTTTATTCAGGCGATGCACCAGTGTATGCATCATCATTTTGTTTTCCGGCTGAACGAGCAGTTCATACAGCTCTCTGTGTTCATCTGCTGCTAGTTTTCCCGCGATATATTTGTCTATCAGGTCGTTTATTCTTTCTGGTTCCATGTTTTTCAGGTTCGTTACAAATCGGTAAATAGGGACGTTGTTAAATGTGCCAGCGCTATTGCTGGCAGGAATCGTAGGATATGGCTTAATAAGAGAGAAAACCCAGGGGGAACAAGGTCATTGCCAGGGGTGACAATGCTCAGTTAGCCCTATGAGCCTTATTAAGAACCACGTCAAAACAAAACGTAACACTCGAAGCCAAAAATTTTTTGAAAAAATTAACGGAGCAGGAAAAACATTACGCACAGTGATATTCCACTGGCGACAAGATGATCGCGTATGTCATTCAAGGCACGGGATAAAACATTCTTGACGGTGCCTACCGACAAGGAAAGGGCAGCCGCAATGGCAGCGGGTTTCATGCCATGATCACGACTAAGGGAGTATATTTTTTTGCGTTGGGCAGGCATCGCTTCTACCGCTTCCTTTACGAAACGGCTGATTTGATTCACCTGCGCGTACTCTAGCGGGGATGTGTTTTCCAGGGATGGCTGGCGATGGAGCAGCTCGCCCGTCTTACGTTCATAAGTGAGTTTTTGCCGCATATATCGCATACACTCATTCGCCGCTACGGTAAATATCCAGGATTTTAGATTCTCAATTTCTGCGAAGCGGTCGCGGTAGAGCCAGATGCGGACAAATACTTCCTGTATAACATCTTCAGCGTCGGCTTCTGAATTGGTAATGTTGCGGGCAAAAGGCCGGATCATTGGAGAAAACGTTTTGAAGAGCAGCAAAAAGGCCTGTTCATCTCCTTCTGCAATTCTTGCATAGAGTTCCTTTTCGCTGTACGTTTGATGGTCATTAAACACTGGCTTCTCCTCCAATAATCGGTAATTAATAGTCATTTTCCGGTCAGGATACCAATGATTGTAACACAATTTCAATCCTGCCTTTTCTAATGTTTGCGCGTTAAGATACCTGCAATGCCGCGCCAGCACGGATCAATTACACTTCTGAGGGGGAATAAAGGACGAATTCGGGGTTCTAAAGGATGTGTGATGGACACGTTCGTAAATGATAAATTGGCACACGGATGACACGGATTAGACGGATTTTCACGGATAATTGAAATGTTTTTCCTGATTTTTATAGGTTCAAAAAGTAGCACGGATACTTCTGATTTGGGATTGTTCACTTTTCAAAGGCACCTTAATACCAAAATTATCCGTGAAAATCCGTCTAATCCGTGTCATCCGTGTGCCCATCCACGTTTTTTCATAATTTGCGAATAGTAAACCGCACATCATGAGGAAACTATCGATCTGGATTTCTATTCTATTTTATTCAGCAAAGGCAATGGCACAAAATGCGGATGCGGACAGATGGGTTGACAGCGTTTTCCACACATTAAATAATGACCAGAAAATAGCGCAGTTAATGGTTGTTCGACTTTCCGGGCTTACCAATGGCAGCGTTGTTTTTTACGATAAAGAAGTTGAAGAGGCCATAAACAAATACAATGTAGGCGGAATTTGTTTGTTCCAGGGCGGACCGGCAAAACAGGCAATGCTCCTCAATCACTACCAGTCGATGGCGAAAACACCCATTTTGATTTGCATAGACGGTGAAACGGGGCTGGGCATGCGTATGCTCGACAGCGTTGTTAACCTGCCAAGACAAATGATGCTCGGGGCAGTGCAGGACCCTTCTATTGTTTACAAATTCGGAACAGTGGTGGCAGAACAGTGTAAGCGGGCCGGTATACAGGTGAACTACGCGCCTGTAGTGGACGTAAATAATAATCCCGACAATCCTGTGATCAACGACCGGTCATTTGGAGAAGATAAATACAGAGTGGCGAATTACGGTATTCAGTACATGAAGGCGCTGCAGGACAATGGCATTATGGCCTGCGCCAAACATTTTCCCGGCCATGGGGATGTAGCGGTTGATTCACATTTGGATCTGCCCATCATCATGAAAAGCCGCGAGCAACTGGATTCGCTGGAGCTATACCCTTTCCGCCAGATTTTTAATGCCGGAGTAGGAAGCGTAATGGTCGCGCATTTATCTGTTCCTTCCATTGACAGCACACCAAATAAACCCACTTCCATTTCTACAAATGCAGTAACCAATTTGCTCCGCAACGAAATGGGCTTTCAGGGTTTGACGTTTACGGATGCGCTGGAAATGAAAGGCGTTGCCAAATATTATCCGGATGGATTGGCTTCGGTAGAATCTTTAATTGCGGGCAACGACATGCTTTGCTTACCGGGAGATGTGAAAAACACTTTGGACAAAGTAAAACTGGCGATCAGGAAGAAAAGGTTAAAATGGGCCAACATTGACATGCACGTAAAAAAAGTATTGTACGCAAAATACAATTATGGACTTGCGAAGTTGCAGCCCATAGCTATTGAAAACATTGCGGACGATTTAAACAAAGATGCGGGCTCAACATGGAAGCTCGTTGCAGAAAACGCGTTGACATTGTTGCGCAACAATGATTCTGCGGTGTTCCCTTTGGCTGTTGTAAAAAGAAAAGTAGCGTACGTTGCCATTGGCGCCACAGAAGACAATTACATGGCAAACAGGCTTCGCGATGAGTTTAAAGCACACGTGTACTTTTTTGAAAACGGACAATCAGCCGAGAAAGCAGAGGCACTTGCTCAACTCGTAAAAAGCAGATATGATGTTGTGATCATCGGTGTACATGGCTACAGCCGTTTTCCAAGAAATAATTTCGGCATTGGTGATGCTTCGCTAAAATTGATCAAACAATTACAGCAGGAAAATAGGAGCGTAACGTTTGCCTTTGGCAATCCTTACGCGATCAAAAATTTCAGCGATGGAAAAGTAATCGTCGCTTGTTATGATGATAATGATTACATACAAACGGCAGCGCTGGATCTTTTGGAAGGGAAAATAGATCCGAAAGGAAAATTGCCCGTAACCGTTAGTGAAGAATTTAAGTACGGCGCAGGCATTACACAAAGCCTGAATCTTCTGCCGGTAGCGCCTTCGCAAGTAGGCATGAACGATTCTATACGAACAGAAATTGACTGCATTGTGCAGGATGGATTGAATGCACTGGCTTTTCCCGGCGCGGTAGTACTGGTGGCAAAAGATGACAAGATCATTTATGAAAAAGCATTTGGAAAATATGCGTTCCAGGATTCCACTGCGGTAACTGAAAATACGATCTACGACCTGGCTTCTGTTACTAAAATTTGCGCCACTACTTTATCTGTGATGAAATTGTATGAGGAAGGAAAGCTGGATATCAATAAACGTTTGGTTGATTATTTGCCTTCTGCCCGAGGCACCAATAAAGAAAATATTCTTGTAAGAAATCTGTTGTTGCACCAGGCCGGCCTGAAAGCATTTATTCCTTTTTACAAAGAGACGCTTGATGCAAAAGAACAACCCGGCGATACCTATTATTCGTTGGTGCGTTCAGATGAATTCCCGACACGTGTGGCTGAGAGTCTTTATCTCAGAAAAGATTTTCAGGATACGGTTTACAAGCGCATGTTGCAAAGCGATGTTGCGCCAACGGGCCATTATTTATACAGTGACAATGATTTTATTTTTCTCGGAAAAATAGTGGAAGCCATTACCGGCGAAAGTCTTGATAATTATGCGAAGAAAACTTTTTACGAACCGTTGGGATTGAACCATACAGGATTTTTGCCAAGAACATTTTTACCGCTGGATAGTGTAGCTCCGACAGAGAACGAAGAGATTTTCCGCAAACAATTGTTGCGTGGCGATGTACATGATCCGGGCTCTGCGATCATGGGGGGAGTAGCAGGGCATGCAGGTTTATTTAGCGATGCGCATGACATGGCCGTTATTGCACAGCTGTTGCTGAACGGTGGAACCATTTATGGCAAACAAATTTTCAAAAAAGAAACCGTCGATTATTTCACCTCCTATCAAAGCAATGTTAGCAGAAGAGGGCTTGGTTTTGACAAACCTGAGAGAGACAACGCGACATTGAAAGAACCCTATCCATGTTTGTCTGCATCGCCACAAACCTTTGGCCACACAGGATTTACAGGTATTGGCTGGTGGGTAGACCCAAAATACAACATGACATTCATTTTTCTTTCAAACAGGGTAAATGCAGCGAAGCCAAACTACAACAAGCTTACGGCGATGAGCATACGTGGAAGAATTCAGGAAGCGTTGTACAAAGCGATGAAATAGAATTGAAAATTGAAAGTTGAAAGTTGAAAATAGAGAGTTGTTGGAAGGAGATTTGAGCGACACTAATAATTTTTAGCGAACATTTTTATGAAAGGCAACAATGTAAAAGTAATTGTAGTGATCGGCGCAGGGTCGATAGGGCAGGCAATTGCACGACGAGTAAGCGCGGGCAAACACATTCTGCTTGCAGATCTCCGGGAAGAAAATGCAGAGGCTGCTGCAAAAGTTCTCAGAGATGCCGGCTTTGATACAAGCACCGCTACCGTTGACGTTTCCTCAAGGCAGTCCGTTACTTCTCTTGTAGAAACTGCCACTGCAAAAGGCAGCATACATGGACTTATACATGCAGCTGGCGTTTCTCCTACGCAAGCATCTCCGGAAATTATTCTTCGCGTTGACCTATACGGAACAGCGCTAGTTCTTGAGTTGTTTGGAAACGTAATTGCAGAAGAAGGTTCCGGTGTTGTTATTGCTTCGCAATCGGGCCACCGGCTGCCGTCTTTGCCTGTTGAACAAAACAATGCACTGGCTACAACACCAACCGAAGAACTATTGTCGCTTGATTTTCTTCAGCCGAGCAATGTGAAAGACTCGCTTCATGCTTATCAACTTTCCAAACGGGGCAATTCGCTTCGTGTGATGGCGGAAGCAGTTCGCTGGGGAAAACGTGGTGCAAGAATAAACACAATAAGTCCGGGAATTATTATTACGCCTCTTGCGAATGACGAGTTAAGTGGCCCTCGCGGAGATGGTTATAGACGAATGATAAATTTAAGTGCCGCAGGTCGTGCAGGCACACCTGATGAAGTTGCTAATGTTGCCGCCCTTTTGATGGGGCAAGATGGCGCATTCATTACGGGCAGCGACTTTCTTATGGATGGCGGTGTTACAGCAGCTTACTGGTACGGCGAACTCGCACCAAAGCAATAAGTTTTACACGCTTCGGCTCGAAGATTTGGCACAGTTATTTTATTGTAAAATATTGTGGCATTTTTAATTTATCCGCTACCTTTATGAACTTCGAAAATTTCTAACAAAGAATACTATCAACTTTTTTCAAATCTTAAAATAATAATACCATGATTCGTAATGCAACAGCCGTATGGAACGGTTCTGGAAAAGAAGGTAATGGCAATCTTACCACACAAAGTACAACACTTAACAAAACGCAATACAGCTTCAATTCCCGTTTTGCAGAAGGAGTTGGAACAAACCCTGAAGAACTTGTAGCAGCGGCTCATGCAGGTTGCTTTACAATGAAATTGAGTTTCGTTTTGAACGAGGCAGGTTTTACAGCAGATTCTTTGGAAACAAAATGCGAGATCACTTTTGAAAACGGAGCGATCACAAAGTCTCATTTGATCGTAAAAGGAAAAGTTCCGGGTATTACCAAAGAACAATTCGACGCAAGCGTAGAAAACGCAGAAAAAAATTGCCCGATTTCGAAGGTTCTGAATACGAACATCACTTCTGAGGCCGAGCTGGTTTCATAGGCTAATAACTGAATAACTGAATGACTGAATAACTGAATAACTGAATGTTCATATTCGAAAAGCCTTTTCGATCTTAAACCACTCAGTTATTCAGTCATTCAGTTATTCAGTTATTTCAAGATCCCGTCAATCTTCCCCATCACCTCCTCACTCAGTACATTCACTACTTCCAGTGCTTTAAAATTTTCTTCCAGTTGTTCGCGTTTTGTAGCGCCGAGAATAGCGGTAGTTACATTTGGATTTTTAATACACCATGCAAGTGCCAATGTCGGTAAAGACACGTTTAATTGTTTTGCGAGGTCATTTAAGGCGCCCACCTTTTTTACTTTATCTTCCTGCACCCAACGCTCTTTTAGCCAGTCAAACCCCGGCATGGCAAGTCTTGAACCTTCCGGAACGCCGTTTAAATATTTTCCTGTTAAGAAGCCGGCTGCCAGCGGGCTCCAGATGGTAGTTCCCAATCCCGGCTCTTTGTAAAGCGGTGCAAACTCCTGTTCTACTTTCGTTCTTTCAAACATGTTGTATTCGGGCTGCTCCACAACAGGCCCTATCAGGTTATTCTCTTGTGCAAACTTGTGGGCACTCATGATTTCCTCTGCGCTCCACATGCTGGTGCCCCAGTATAAAATTGTGCCCTGCTGTATGAGGTTGTGCATTGTCCACACGATTTCGCCCACCGGTGTATTAGGGTCGGGGCGATGGCAAAAGAACAGGTCAAGGTAATCCACCTGCAATCTTTGCAAAGATTCCCTGCAGGCTTCCACAATGTGCTTGCGGCTGAGGCCGGTTTGGTTGGGCTTGTTTTCCTTTCCCCTCGATCCAAAGTATACTTTTGAAGAAAGCACGATGGATGTACGGTCCCACGATTTTCTTTTCAATATGCGGCCCATCATTTTTTCACTCTCCCCTAAAGCATACACTTCCGCGTTGTCAAAAAAATTAACGCCATTGTCGTAGGCAAAGCTCATCAGTTCGTCTGCGTGGTTATCGTCTATCTGCTTGTGAAAAGTAACCCAGCTTCCAAAGCTCAGAACGCTTAGTTGCAAGCCGGTTTTACCTAAATAACGGTATTCCATATCGTAAAATTTATATTTAGCAATCTGTGAATGAGGTCCTGAGAAGAGTACTGCGAAATTACGCCCAAAAAATCAATGCCATCGTTGCAATCGATGGTTGAATTAATATCATTTCCGGTTATAGATTTAAATATTAAATTTGAAAACACTCTGAATCACGGAGCACTTAAATCTATCCGCCAACATGAAACAGTTTTCCTTTGTTTTTGTTGCATGCATACTTACCTTTCAGCTAACTGCCCAGAACCCGGTCCTGGAAAAAGTGGCCACCAATGCTTTTATCATTACGCGGATAGTGGATAAATACCACGTAGAGCCCAAGCCTGTTGACAAAACGCTCTCCTATAATTTGTTTGATCATGTAATTGATGCGCTGGACGAGGAGCGAATGTTTTTTATAAAAGAAGATATTGAAAAGCTCCAACCGTTCAGGATGCATTTGGATGAAGAATTACTAGGGAGAAAAACGGCATTCCTGCAGCAGCTTTCCGCTATCTACCAGGCAAGGGTGGCACAGGTAGACACCATGATCGATAATATTTGCAAAAAGCCTTTCAATTTCTCCGTAAAGGAAACGCTTACGGAAACGGAGGACACTTCTTTTGCCCTTAACACAAATCTTCAAAGGATCAAGATTGCAAAGAGCATTAAAAAAATGATGCTCAACAAAATTTCACTGGCTGCAGAAAACAACGCATCGCTGCCTGCCGACAGGCAAAGGAAAATTATTGACAGCGTAGAACTTGTAACCAGGAAAAGAGTACAGCTGAAACTTAAGCTGGCAATGAAAAAGATGCTGCAAAGCCCCGGCGGCATACCCCAGGTTGTGGGTGATGCGTACTGCAATACACTTGCATCCTACTTTGATCCACACACTGCTTATTTTCCGCTAACAGAAAAAGAAAACTTCGAAAGTCAGCTCGGTGCCAAGCCATTGCGTTTCGGCTTCCAGTTGGTGGAAGATGACAACGGAAATGTAACCATTGGCAAACTACTGCCCGGCAGCCCGGCATTTAAAAGCGGTCAGTTGAATAAGGGTGATAAAATAGTCGCACTGCAATGGGCGGGCAAAGAAGAGATTGATGTATCTGAGGCCAACCGCGAAGAAATCTCGGAAGTGCTTGATGCAAGCAATCATGAAGAAGTGACCTTTACCATTAAAAAAGTAGATGGAACGGTAAGAAAAGTAGTGCTGCAAAAAGCCACGAATGAAAATGATGAGGCGGACAACAAAGTGAAAAGTTTTGTATTGAAGGGAGCGAAGAATATTGGTTTTATTTCTTTGCCCGCGTTCTATACCGATTGGGAAACAAACAGCTCGGAAGATCATGGCTGCGCCAATGATGTCGCAAAGGAAATATTGAAACTGAAAAAAGAGAACATAACGGGATTGATCATTGACCTGCGTTTTAACGGCGGGGGCTCCATACAAGAGGCCATTGAGCTTGCCGGAATATTTATAGATGCGGGCCCTGTGGGACAAATAAAATCACGTGATGCAAAAGTGTATACTATGATGGATGTGAACAGGGGAACGATGTACGATGGCCCGCTGGTGTTCCTGGTAAACGGTTACAGCGCTTCTGCCTCTGAAATTCTTGCAGCCGCCATGCAGGATTACAACAGAGCGCTCATCGTGGGTTCGCCTACCTATGGCAAGGCAACTGCACAGCTCATCATGCCAATGGATACTGTTGCGCTGGCAAATCATAATGCCAACAATACCAAAGCCGATAGTTATTTAAAGCTCACGATCAACAAACTCTTTCGTGTAACGGGGCAAACGGCACAGTTTAACGGTGTGATTCCTGATGTGAAATTGCCGGATATCCTGGAAATAGACTCGCGCAGGGAAGCAGATGAGCCGTTTGCGTTAAAGCCCTCTGTCATTCCGGCCAATAAATATTACAAGCCCCTTGCGCCCTTGCCGGTTGCAGCTTTGCAGGGAAAGGCCAATCCGGAAATTGATCAATCGGAATACTTCAACGAGTTGAAAAAATATGCGGTCGAATATAAAAAGGTGATGGCTAACCAGGACGTTTCGCTGTACCTGAATGATGTATTGGCTGCAAGAAAAAAGGTCAAAGAAAAGGATGACGCGGTGCCGAAAGAAACAGCCAGTAGTTCCTATTATGTGGTCAGTAATCATTCCTTTGATGAAGACCGCTTCGCCAGCGATGAAGATCTCAAAAAGCTGAACAACGAATGGAGAAAAGCGTTGCAAAAAGATCCGTATATCAAAATTGCTTACGATTTGCTGATTACGGGCTTTAAGTAAGTCTGCCAAACTGGGACACCCATGTTTTTTCGCTTCGCGAATTTTAACATGTCGCCCCTCTGGGGCTGGTATTTGATTGGCTGAATTGTTTTTTCTTTCTGCTACTAACGTTTCGCTCCTCTGGGGCTTGTTTTTATTTCTAAATTGTTTATCAAACATTGACTTTCCTTTGATCTGAGACCATTTCAAACCACAGGGTTTGAAAGCCCCAGAGGGGCGGCACGCTAGTAAGCCTGAAATGGGGTTCATTTTCAATTTGTCGACGCGCAAATATTTTGCTGCCGCGCCCGCCCATTTTCAAATCTTCAAATTCCCATATTTTCAAATTGAATTACCTGTATTATTTTTAACCTACCTAAACCATATACGCATATGAAAATCTCCCTTTTGTTTGCCTTTGTCGGCATGCTGTCTTTTTGTGGCTTTGATGCCCATTCCCAGTCGCTCGACAATCCCGGCGATTATATGACAGCCATCTCCAACGCGCAGGTTGAAATGAACCAGAAATACATGGCCTACACCAGTGCCGTTGCCCATGGTCGCCGTGCGAAAAAAATAGAAAAAATGCGGCAGCAAACGCTGGAATCCATTACCAACGCCCGGTACAAAACAATCGATATTCCTATTTACAAAGGCGATAATTCACTGAGGCAAGCCGGCATAGACTACATTCAATTCTGCTACAACATTTTCAATGAAGACTACAGCAAAATTGTAAACATGGAAGAGATTGCCGAGCAATCATTTGATGGCATGGAAGCGTACATTTTAATGCAGGAAAAGACAAATGAAAGCCTGAAGCAGGCATCGGGCAAAATGGATGTGGCTGTAAAAGCATTCGCTGTCAAAAACAACGTAAGAATTGTGGCCGGAGAAAAAGATGTACTTAGCGAAAAATTAGAAACGGCGGGCAAATTGAATCATTACACTAATCAGCTTTACCTTATATTTTTCAAATGCAACTGGGAGTACAACCAGGTGATTGAATCGCTCAACAAAAAGAAACTCAACGACGCTGAGCAGGCCCGCAATGCACTCATCAAATATGCCGGTGAAGGGTTTTCAAGCCTGGAGGGTAGCACGCTAAGTTCGTTCGACAATGATCCTGCGCTGGCTGCTGCCTGCAAAGAAACAATCGACTGCTATAAAAAAGCCGCAGAAAATGACATTCCTAAAATACTTGACTTTTACCTGAAGCAGGAAAATTTTGAGAAGCTGAAAAGGACAATGGATACTAAATCAGAAAGGACAAAAGCAGATGTGGATGCTTTTAATAAAGCGGTGAATGATATGAATAGCGCGGTGCAAACTTTCAACGACGTAAATACGAATCTCAATAAGAAAACAAACCAGGTATTGCAGAGCTGGGAAAAAGCAGAGAAGAGTTTTTCAGACACGCATATGCCGTATTACAGGGGTTAGAGGCATAATGCTTAAAGCAAAACGCCTAACGCAGAGAACTCGCGTTAGGCGTTTTGCTTTGAGCATTGGGCTCCATCAAGGCATGCTATCATTTGCCACCATAGTTGTTCCTTTGGCGTTGAAAAAAGTTCTGGAGCTAAGGTCCTGTGCTGCTTCCATGCCATCGAGCCCTCTAAGCGTATCGCCTTTTCTGCGAAGCTCCACGTATTTATCGGTGTAGAATTTTTCTTTGCGCTGGTCCCACCACAGTTCTTTGCAAAAAACAGTATCTCCGGTGGCGTTGATAATAATTACACTGTCTCTCAAAAACACTTTGTTTTCGTTTTCCCTGTACTTGCCATACTTCGCATCCAGTTTGGTTTCTATTTTAAGGGAATCGTTGAAAAAATCTACGTGTAGTGTTTTAGGAAATTCTATATACGGAGTGTCAATATCGTAGCGGTTCATAATGGGCGAAGTCAATTTTGCCTTCATCTTTCCGGTTTGGCTGTAGTAGGTAACAATGTCTTTCCCCTGTTCCATAGCAACTACGCTTTTGGTAAGTGCACGCACTTCGTTAATGTCATTTTCGCAGGCTACCAAAAGAAAACTGGCAATTGCCAACTTTGAAAATGTGCTAAAAATATGACCGGGTTTACTCATATCGCTGTTTTGCCGGCCAAATATCGCATAAAAAGGTGAATGGAAAAGCTAAAGAGCGACGCGGAATGCTAAATGCCTAATGCTTAACGCAAAGTGCAGCACCATGCGTTAAGCATTAGGCGTTAGGCATTTAGCTTTAAGCTCAAAAGAAGTGAATAATTTTATTGAGAAACCTCGGCCAAATATTAACACTTCTGTTATTTTTGGAAAAATTTTACCCTTTGCTGCAGGCGTATCATCATGAAACTTTAGTGGAAGCCGGGTGCGATGAAGCCGGTCGCGGTTGCTTCGCGGGTCCCGTATTTGCCGCAGCGGTTATCCTGCCAAAAGATTTTTTTCATCCGGAGCTGAATGATTCCAAGCAGATAAAGGAATCCCTGAGGGACGAACTGAAAGCCTACATAGAAGAGAAGGCTATTTGCTATGCTGTTGCGCAGGTAACAGTGGATGAAATTGACGAGATCAACATTCTCAACGCCTCTTTCAAGGCCATGCATCTTGCCATAAAAAAATTGCAGGTAATGCCGGAGCAATTACTAATCGATGGCAACCGCTTTAAGGCCTACAAAAAAATTCCGCATCAATGCATTATAAAAGGCGATGGCATTTACGCCTCCATCGCTGCTGCCAGCATTCTGGCAAAAACTTATCGTGACGCTTACATGAAGAAGCTGCACAACTCTTTCCCACACTACAACTGGAAAAATAATAAAGGCTACGGCACCGAAGAGCACAGAACAGCTATCGAGCAGCATGGTCTTTGTCTGCATCACAGGAAAAGCTTTAATATTGTGTCTGCACAGATGGATTTGTTTGATTAAATAAAAAGTAAAAAGTCAAAATTCAAAAAAGTTGATAATTTGTACAGCCGTTTTGCCAAACGGGCATGGTTTTTACTTTTTACTTTTGAATTTTTACTTTTGATTTATCTTGATCCCTTAATTGAATTATTTTGAATTTTCGATTCGAACATATCATTTTCCTGGTTAGCCTGGCGGTTGTTCCGTTGGCGGCTTTCTTGTTTTGGAGGCTGCTCAAGTGGAAAAAGGAAACCTCGGCTGCTATCGGCGATCCTTCATTGGTAAAGGAATTGCTGAAGAATTATTCTCCAAAGAAATTTAACCTGAAGTTTTTGTTTTCCGTTATCGCTCTTTCTGCGGTAATTATTGCGCTGGCAAATTTGCAGCGCAAAGGAAAAATGGAGAATGTAAACCGCAAGGGTGTTGACGTAATGATAGTAATGGATGTGAGCAAGAGTATGCTGGCACAAGACATCAAGCCCAACAGGCTCGAGCGTGCCAAGCAACTGGTGAACAAGATCATAGAAAGGATGGAAAACGATCGCATCGGCTTGGTGCTTTTTGCCGGAAGGGCTTATATGCAAATGCCCCTAACGACAGATCATTCCGCTTCTAAAATGTATGTGCAAAATGCTAGTCCGGATGTAGTGCCAACACAGGGTACAGTAATAGCTGAAGCATTAAAAATGGCCAACAGCGCATTTAACAGCAAGGAAAGAAAATACAAATCCATCGTGCTGATCTCTGATGGTGAGGACCACGATCCAGAAGCCCTGCCGGTTGCAAAAACATTAACACAGGATGGTGTAATGATCAACACGGTGGGTATTGGTTCTCCCGAGGGCGCACCGATCATTGATCCCAATACCAACGATTTTAAAAAGGATGCACAGGGCAATAACGTTATTACAAAACTTAACGAAGCAGAGCTGCAGCAGCTGGCACAGGCAGGGAATGGCATTTATGAAAGATTAGAGGACCCCACCGAAGCAGCAGATGAGATTACGAAACAACTCGGCACGATAGAGCAAAAGGCAGTGAGCGATAATACTTATGTCAACTACATCAGTTATTTTTATTGGTTCATAGCACTGGCGATCGTTTTGCTTTTGGTAGAAATATTTATCTCTGAAAAAAAGAGCGCAAGCCATTTAACATCACTTGATTAAATGACTATGAAAACAAAACATTTGATACAATTTTTCCTGGTTTCATCGGCGCTCTCGCCATTACCGCTGCTTGCGCAATCAGGCGGTAAGGACCTGCGTGAGGCAAATAAGTTGTACAAGGAAAAAAAGTTTGATCAATCCCTGCAGGCTTACAACAAGGCATTGCAAGCTGCGCCGAATAACTCTGCCATTAACTACAATACCGGCAACGCTAACTTTCGCAATAATAAATTCGAGAATGCGGTAAACGATTACGACAATACAGTTTCCAATACGAGTGATAACAACCTAAAGCAAAATGCTTACTACAACAAGGGTGTTTCATTCAGCAAACAAAAGAAACTGCCGGAGAGCATCGATGCTTACAAGGATGCATTAAAGCTTAATGGAAACGATAAAGAGGCAAGAGAAAATTTGCAAAAGGCTTTGATGGAACAAAAGCAACAACAGCAGCAGCAACAGCAGAATAAACAGGACAACAAGAAAGACAATAAAAAAGACCAGGATAAAAAGCAGGATCAGAAACAAGATCAGCAGCAACAACCGAAAGAGCAACAAAGCAAACTAAATAAACAGCAGGTGGAACAATTGCTCCAGGCGCTTCAGCAAAAAGAGAAAGAGGTGCAGAAGAAGATGCAGCAGAAAGATGCAAGCCCTACACAGCCGGATAAGGATTGGTAGGAATGACTGAATAACTGAAGGATCGGTATTCGATCTGCAAGATAATCATCGATGGTGCTCTCCGAAGCTTTTAGCTTCGGAGTTTTATTTTGTTGCAGTCTTTGTGCTCTGCAAGGCTTGTAGCCTTGCAGGATCATTCTATCGCTTCATGCGATTTTAATTTAAAAGATGTTGCCAAAGGCAATAAAATAAAACTGCAAGGCTACAAGCCTTGCAGAGCATGGTAGGAATGACTGAATGACTGAATAACTGATAACTGAAGGATCGGTATTCGATCTGCAAGATAATCATCGATGGTGCTCTCCGAAGCTTTTAGCTTCGGAGTTTTATTTTGTTGCAGTCTTTGTGCTC
>JARWSJ010000002.1 GCA_029906195.1 Chitinophagaceae bacterium 26-R-25 | reverse complement strand
ATGAAGATGCTTGCATACGAAGGCCGGAAAAACTACCACTATTTTCAAGATTCAATAGAAATCCCTGGGTTGCCTTTATATGCAGTGGATATATAGGGTCGGTCGTCCCTATGCCAACATCTCCATCAGGATCTTCCGTTAGAATTCTTGACCAGGGCTGCGCCGGGTTATTATCAACTTTCCTGAAATATAAGTCTTGATCAAAAAATTCGCCTGCAAATTGCATAGCAAAATTATTGACCGGATTGGAGTGTCGTACATCTAACAAATGCCACCAAGCGAGAGCAGGTTTGGGATAATTAATTGGATTAATTGTTTGAAAAAATCCGGATTTGGCACCAGCATTACCTTGCAGACCCGCATCGTTTCTAATTTCCGTTCTCGAACTATCTCCCCAAACCTGCGAATAACCTTTATTAAAAACAATCATTAAGATTGCTACGGCGTAGATCTTTTTCATCGTGAATTTTATTCTGTTAAAGGGTTATTTATTCTTCAATATTTCTATTTCTTGCTTCAGTTTGTTATTTTCTGTTTTCAATTCAATCATGTAAAGCGTCATTTCTTCCATTTTTTTTAGCAATAGCTTTTGAATCTCACCCATATCCTGGCCGTCCTTCTCTATAGCCCCTGCAGAGGGCATTTCAGGAAGATGTTTGTTTGCCTTGATGAAAGAATACACAGAATCTAAAGAAGGAAGTTTATAACATGGCTCGAAAACGTAATCTGCCCAACCAGACTGGGTTACGATGACTTTTTTGGCTCGGATGTTACCCTTTACCGAAAGCATTTCAGAAGGATACATAGTACCTATTCCTAAATAACCGGCATCGCTTAAGACAAGGCTGCCGTTCGGAGCATTTAGACCAAAAATAACAGGATTGGCTTCCCAATTGCTTCCGTAGCGGGCAATCCTCAGAGAATTGCTTTGAAAATTATCTGACCAATAATACATTCCCATTTGCTTTGAAGCGGAAGCTGCTCGCATCATAAAGCCTGAAAAACTAAGACTGCTTTCAAGGTTCAATAAAAATCCGGCATCGCTTTTTATGTGTATTGGATACTGAGGATCGTCTGTTCCTATGCCAACATCTCCATCGGCATCTTCGGTGATAATTCTTGACCAACGTTGAGCAGGATTATTTAACACTTTTCGACAGTAAAAATTTTGATCAAAAAAACTACCCGCAAATTGCATTGCATAGTTATCAGCTTTGTCACTATGTCGCACATCCAACAGGTGCCACCACGGCCAGGCGCTGTAAGCAGGGTTCGGATAACCGATTGGATAATTAATGGGATGAGTCGTCTCAAAAAAACCGGACTTTGCGCCGGCGTCTCCTCTTAATCCTGCATTATCTCTAACTTCCGTTCTTGAACTATCTATCCCCCATACCTGAGCATATCCTTTGCTAAATGCAATCAGCAAGATCAATACGGCTAAATTTTTTTTCATCGAAAGTTTATTTTATATTTTATTATTTTTTTGGTTACGAGAACTCAACGTTGACTCTAGACTTCATCGGATTCACTACCGATTATCAAATCCTTTTTTTCATTGCGAACTCCATTTTTGATTAAAATGCGATGTATTATTAATTCAAATGCCAGTGTTGATACCATAGGTTTATTGCCTTCAACTTTGCTATTTCTTTCTTAAGTTTCTCATTCACTTCTTTTAGCTCAATACAACATTAGCCCCCCAACTTTTCCCCGATGTCTGAATGGACAACAAGGACTCATTTGCGGACAATTGCCTTCGCTTTTGATTTTTAAAATAGGTCGGAGGATAATTATTGTACACTAAATATTGAGAGTAACGAGTTGATAGACGAGAAATTTACACAATATGGGGGATTGAAAATTGTGGCAAATGGTCTCAAATCGAGTACGTAAAGCTTTTGGAGCACATATTTTACAGCCACACTTAAATGTTGGGAAAAACACAAAGAGATACTTCATAATGGGTTTCAGGGGTTGACTTTGCCATCAGAAATTCGCCACAATATTATGAAGAATGAATAAAATTAAAAATACCACTAAGTGGTATTTACGAAAATAGTATACGTTTGCCATTAGTTCTGCAACAGTCCAATTAGAATTTATCGATGGATATTGTCTTCTGTTTCAGCCTATTGCGAAAGTCTGAAAAATGGCTTTTGTCAGATTACCAGTTCCTACAATAGTAGGTTGCTTGAAATAAAAGTCACCTAAACGTTAGACACAAACGAAATATGTTTTACATTCTACAAAAAGCGCTTTTTATTTGCTTACATTTTGTAGTCTGCAGGCAACCTTTCAGAGACTTCTAAGTAGGTATAAATTAATTGGAGACTCTGAGGGAATCAAACTTAGAAAGAATACCGTTTGAATTCAATCTATTGCAAACTAGATAAAATTATGTTCAATGAATTGTTCTCTCTGAGCAATACAAAGCATCCAATCTTTTAATTTAAGATTATAGTTGTCGTATAGGTAAGTTTAAGTACACATCTTCATAATATCAAGTTGAAATCGACTTGACTTCACTATCAAACAAAAGATTGGCGTCAATTAAAATAACATTCCTATTATCCTCTCAACACTTCATTTACTAGGAGTAAGATAATGTTTTGCCAAGAGAATTTATGATCCAGATAAACTTATTGGAAAATTTCTAATACGCTCCTTCAGCTCCCTTATAGCGAAGGTATTATGCTGCCCTTCGAAAGCAAGGCCTGCGCTTTCGTTTCACTTCGCTTGCTCCTCCGGAGTTGATGCGGAAAATCTTCCTCCCATTTGGCCGCCTTCGGCGTGCATGTTAGCGGGAGTGTATTTCCCTTTCAAGTCTTGACTTTCACGCGGTCAGCCTTAATGCCGGGTTGCTACAGGTTTGTGAACGAGGCGGTGTAGCCGAGTACTTCAAAAAGAATTGAAGAAAAAAGGTTCAGGTCTCCTCAACAAATATTCACCTGTAAACTAGGCAGCGTATGTACAACAACATTCAACTATCAAAACTTATGTTACTCTCTTGGGAGATTCAACGCAAAAGAAAACTGAAGCGCACTAAGGCACTTCTGGCAGCATGGGCGATTCTTCAAAATGAAGAGATAACCATTTACTACCTAACAAGAAAATTCAGTCATACTCACTACCCCAACAAAATACAATCCCAAAACCTCACACTATTTAATCGATAAGCATTTATTCACTATTAAATATTACAGTTATGGAAATCACCGGCAGATTAACAGCAGACGCGAAGGCAGCGACTTTAAAAGATGGTCGTGAAGTAGTCAACTTTTCTATTGCGATCAATGACCGCTACAAACCAAAGGGACAAACAGAGGTGGTTACAAAAGTAACCTATATCAGTTGCTCCTATTGGAACAACACCACGGTTGCAGGCTATTTGAAAAAAGGTTCTATCGTAGAGCTGTTTGGAAAAATCGGGTTGAATGTTTGGCTAAACCCGGAAGGCGAGCCAAAAGGTTCCCTCAACATGCACGTGCAACAGTTGAAGTTCTTTAACTCTCCACGAAACGAGGTAAATGAATCTGTTAACGAAACGCCTGCAAGGGGTGAAGACGCAACAGAGGACTTACCATTCTAAACACTCCGCGTGGCGCGGGTTAACTGCGTCACGCATTTTTCAAATGCTCAATCCAAAAAATTATTCAAACACTTCAAATTGTAAAATCATGGCACACAACATTAATTATAACGACAAGACAAATAAACATAGTTTTTTTAGTGTACAACAAAAAGCATGGCACGGACTCGGTACGATAGTAGAAAATTATCCAACCAGTAAAGAAGCTATTGAATTTGCAGGGCTTAATTACACTGTTGAAAAAAGGCAGTTATTTACCTATGACAACGAAAATGAAGTAGCAAATCCGGATGTAGACATCAAAATCCCTGAAATCGAAGTACCCAATTATTACGCGACTGTTCGCACGGACACCGAACAGGTTTTAGGTGTAGTGGGTAAGGATTATGAGATTGTACAAAACATAGATGCCTTCACTTTTTTTGATTCCATCGTTGAGGGTGACGGCGTCCAGTATGAAACAGCCGGCGCACTTGGAAACGGTGAGCGAATTTTCATCACCGCAAAACTTCCCTCCTATATCAAAGTAGGTAATGATGATTTAATTGAACAATATTTATTCCTGACCACTTCCCATGATGGACTAGGAAGCATTACAGCCGCTTTTACGCCTATTCGGATTGTATGCGCCAACACTTTAGCCGCCGCACTAAATAACTGTAGCAATTCCTTTAAAATAAGGCACACACCAAGCGCCAAAGAAAGACTTATACAGGCACACACTCTAATGGGGATAACTAACAGGTTATCCGCAGACATGAACGAAATTTTTAACCAGTGGGCAAAAATAAAAATCGACGATACCGAAGTAAAGAAACTGATCCAACTGGCCATGGTTCCCAATAAAGAAGTACTAAAAAAAGTACAGGAAGGTTTGGAAGATGAACTGTCCACCCAATTCATCAACATTTGCGACAAAACATTTGAATACACCATGAGTGCGCCTTCACAAGCAATGGACACAACCAGAGGAACTTTGTTTGGTGCGTACAATGGTATCACCGGCTATTTTCAAAATGTGAAGCAATACAAAAACGAGGAGACAAAATTAAAATCGGTAATGCTCGGAGGCGTAGCACAACTCAGAACACAAGCCGCATTCAATCTTTGCATGGACCGTATGGCACTCAGTTAAGACCATAAACTACCGAATACGAAAAGCCATCCTTTGGTTAAAGGATGGCTTTTTTCGTCCCGCTTTTCTTTTCAAACGCCGAAGAAAAGCTTGGTAAAAGAAAGGCTTTTGGGTTTCCAGTTTATTGAATGGTTAGTATCCAGGTAGAACAAGTTGGACGGTATATCGTTGCAAACAAATTAAGATTGATCTTTTACTTGTGAAATTGGCGACCGGGTGGCAGTTTCGTAGAAAGCGAAATGATACCACATAAGATGTTTTGACTTCCCTTACTTAAAATCATCACAACCTTCCCCTCTCAGGAAAAAAATAATACAGGTTTTGCCACTTCAAATACCACTAAACAAAACTTTTTCAAGTAAAAAACAGGGGAATCAGAATAGTAAGCGGAATTCTTTTTCTGAGGAATAGAATGGCTTTAAATTTCTGGTTTCGGATATTAACGTTTGTAATGTTTAATTCAGCTGCAAGTTCTTCATAAGTTTTGCCTTCTAAGAATATGCCGCGACAAACTCTTTGGTAACCCGCCGGCATTGTTTCGATTACCGCAAGTATCATGGCGTATGTTTCAGAAGCGATCATTTTTTCTTCAATCGCTTTTTCTGTGGTATCGACAAAATAGTGATAACTCTGTTCGTTTTTGTACACCACTTTAGTGTTGCGAATAAAATCAATGGAGGCATTTTTCACGACTCTGTATAGATAGGCTTTCAAGGAATTCACTTTAAAAAAATGGCTCCGTTTGTTCCAAAGTTTCAGGAACGCATCGGAAGCAATTTCCTCGGCTACAGCCTGGTCTTTGGTAATGTCAAATGAAAAATACACGAGTGTCGAATAATACAGATTGAAAAAGTATTGCAGGGCATTTTCATCTCCATTTTGTAGGGCTGACAACTGGTCAACATCGATTTCGTTTTGAAGCGGACTCATAACGGGATTTTTTTAAGATTATGAGTCTTGTAAGCTATGTCACAGCAACAAAAAATGGCGCGGAACTCAGCTTACTGGTTTGGAGGCCCTCGGAGGCCAGGACACAATAAGTGAGCCCACGCCAAAAACGTGAGCTCTTCACTTATTATCTCGCGTCCTTGAAAATTTCCGAGGTTTCCAAACCGAGACTCAAAGCGAATTGCTTCAAATGATTTTATGAAGAATCGCAAATATACCTAAGTAAAAATAATAAAAAAGTATCATGTTATTAGATCTAATAACAGTTATTTTTTAAAAAAGTCGTGAATTTATCCCATTACTATGAACGAAAAAAGGGATAAGAAACGACTTTCAGAATTTGGCGCCAGATTAAAGCATTTGCGGCAAAACGTTGCTGGCATAAGTCAAGATGAGTTGGCTGCAAGATGTGATGTCAATAAGTATAAAATAAGCCTCATTGAAAATGGTAAAAGTGATTTTCTGTTTACTACTTTTCTCGAGTTGTGCAAAGGGCTAGAGATTGATCCAAAAGACTTTCTTAAGTATTAACTTCTAAAACTTATTTAGATAGCAGGTAATTTTTCAAAAACTTTCTGCTAAACTTTTTTTTTAATTAGAGAAATTGCGAAAAAAACTATCCAGCGTTGTTAGTCTCCAATTCAATTTAGATAGGAGTAATTTTAATCATCAGGCAAATTTTCAACACTTTAAATTACCGGCTCTCAACCTTTTTTCTCAACAATAATTTTTACCTCTTTTTGAAATTTTCAAGCAGGCTCTAATCGACATTTCTCATTCGCTTCACGGCAATCAAAATACCGTTCTATACAACATTGAAATTTCCTCTCTTGACAACCTAAAAAGCCATTTTTATTATGACATTTTTTTAAATATATTTAGAAATATTTTTTAGGATTTCCATTACAATTTTTTCCCTTTTTGATAGAGCCATTAAGTCTGTTTTTTGTAATACAAAGCTTACTAAAAAATTAAGTTACACAACCAGCTTTGGAAAGATCATCAAAGCTAAAAAACGACCGTATATAGTTTCGACTTCGTCAAAACTTGTTGAAAGGCTAAAATTCAAAAAAACCCTGAGGCAGCCTGCTTCGCCGCTACCGGCAAGATGTTCCGTTGTCATACAACGGACGATCTTGCCGCCATTACTCGGAACTCGTGGGCGGTTATTTCGAGCAATTACTGGAAGCTTTTAATTTTAGAAAGTGTAAATGACAATGTGATGAGAGAATAAAAAACAACAAGATCTAAGATCCTGCAAGTGCGGATTACCACCAAAGAATGGGATACAATCAATGATAAATTTAGCCACTCCTCCTGCCGGAAACTGAGTGATTATATCCGCAAAAAAAGTCTTCGATAAACCCATCACCATTTACTCCAGAAACCAGTCTCTAGATGACTGTATGCTCGGACTCATTCGACTAAAAAACCAGTTGAATTCAATAGGCATCAACTACAACCAGGTTGTCAAAAAAATGTACACGCTGGATCATATTTTCGAGGTAAAAAACTGGCTCTTGCAACATGATCAGGCAATAGGTTTGTTGGCTGTAAAAATGAATGACATTAAACTGCAAATTGGCAAAATCAACGACGCATGGTTGCAATCATAAACACCAGCAAAAGCTTGGGTAAAGTGCTCAACTATAACGAACAGAAATTGAAAGAAAACAAGGCCTTGTTGATCCATTCCCGAAACTTTGGGAAGGACACGAACGAGCTTGGATTCACGGACAAAATAAAAACATTTGAAAAGCTACAGTCACTTAACCAAAGAACCCAATTAAGTACCACCCATATCTCGTTAAATTTTGATCCTTCGGAGAAACTAAGTTCCGAATCATTGCAACCTATTGCCGATGCATACATGCAAAAGATCGGCTTTGGAGAGCAACCCTATCTTGTCTACCAGCACTACGATGCGGGACATCCTCATCTCCATATTGTCTCCACGAATATCAAGCAAGATGGAAGAGCCATCAAGATGTTTAACATTGGGCGCAACCAATCTGAAAAGGCCAGAAAAGAAATTGAGCAGGAATTCAAATTGGTTATCGCCGAAAGACATCAAAAGATCAAACACGAATTGAAACCCATTGATGTTCCCAATTTTTCCTACAGTAAAACTGAAACCAAACGAGCTATTTCAAATGTGTTATCGGCAGTCCTTACAACATACAAAATTAATTACCTGATTACGATATCTTGAAACAAGGATCATTTTGGTCTACGGCGAGGGCTTTATACAACTCCTCCCCAATCTCTATTACACTGGAAAGTGTAATATTTTCTGTTGTATACTTTTCTTTCTCCTTTACTATCTCCTTAATCTCTTGTCTATTCAAGAATTTTGGAGATTGAATAAAAAAAGATGCATCCTCTATAGTGTTGCCATTATCAGTAACAACATACATTGCTAAATAGTAGTAGTTCGTCATTAGCTATTTGTTTAAACAGATTGAATTACTTATTACGGATAGGAGCTTTCCTGGGGACGTATCTATGTCAGTATTTGTAACCTCCTATAAAAATTTAGCAGGGTTGATTTGGTTGAGAACTAACAATGGCGAATGAAGAAAGGTAAGTGAACGAGTTTTGACACATGGTCTAATAAAAAAATCCTTAACAGCAAAGCCGGTTAAAGCCTCGGAGACGCATTCAATGTGTCTATACGGAAGACCGAAATTTTGCACCTATCCTTTATCGCCTTTATTTTTTCGAACCCCCTTCTCCGCCTGCTGGCAACGACGATGCGGTTCTCATTCAGTTATTCAATTATTCAGTCATTTCACCATGCTTCCTGCATTAGCTCTTTCCACCAGCTTTTAAGAGCCTACATAAAATGGTGAACGCTGATGCAAAGTCGTTGATTGAATTTCCATAATTCTTCCGTTGCCATCTGTTGCAAGACCTCTAGCTTGTTCTGTAATGAAAGAAAGCGGATTGCATTCGTAGATCAATCGCAGTTTTCCGTCCGCCTTTGTTGAAGTAGCGGAATAAATATAGATACCACCTTTCAAAAGGTTACAGTGAAAATCTGCCACAAGCGATCCAACATATCTCGCGCTAAAAGACTGTTCTTTGCACCAGTCAATATAGGATATTACCAATAGTAAAAAGTCTTTTGACAAACCTTCATTGATGGAATAAATGCTTCAGTCTTTAGGGATTTTTATATTGGAATTAGACAGAAAATATTCTCCAAGTGATTGTTCGTAAGTAAAGCCATTCACTCCGTGGCCGGTGGTAAATACCAGCATTGTTGATGCACCGTACAACACATAGCCAGCTGCAACCTGTTCGGCACCTTTCTGCAAAACATCTATTTCCTGTATAGGAGTTCCTACTGCTGATTTGCGGCGATAGATAGAAAAAATCGTACCTACGGAAATGTTTACATCAATGTTTGAAGAACCATCCAGCGGATCTATAGCGATGATGTATTTACCGTCTCTGTTCAATTCTTCGTAAGAATCGTTTTCTTCCGAAATAAGTGCACATGCCTCTCCTCTTTTTTTCAACGCACGTGTAAAACGGATGTTCGCCAGAACGTCCAGTTTTTTCTGATGCTCTCCTCCACTGTTTTGAGCATCCAATGTACCGATGATATCAACAAGACCAGCCTTGCTCACTTCGCGGTTCACCACCTTTGAAGCAAGGGCAATATCACGCAACAACTGCGACAATTCACCTGTTGCATACTTAAAATTTTCCTGATTGTTCTTAATGAAACTGTCCAATGTTGTCCCTATGGGCGTTGCAATTCGGGATTCTTCCATGCTTAATCAATTAGTGTTGTTCGTTATCGATTGTTCGTTGTTAGTTCAATTAATAAATGGCTATAATTTTCGCAAGCATCGAGAAACTGCACAGTAAACATTGGGATAAAATTTGCTACGCTGCTTTTTTACCAGTCATCGGTTCTGAAACTGCTTGCAGGAAATCCTTCCGTATTAAACAAATCGCCAGCAACAAAGTCCCTGAAAGCATATCGTACGGCTACCGGATTGAGCACTTCAGGCGCCGAAACCACCAATTTTCCCTGAAAGATGATAGCACGCGCAGGATGAAAGACTTTATCGGCTCCCGCAATTTCAAAATAACTTAGGGGTTTGCCATAAGAAGTCAAGCCATTAGGTGCATTGGTAAACTGAATGGTTGCCACATTGCCCCCATAATTCACCGATTCGACCATTGGTGATGCATTAGGGAATCCTTTAAAGCCATAAGTTCTAGCCAACGCCATATAGGCCAAACGCTTGCCCACAGTTTCTTTATCCCAAGGATGAATAAAATTTTCTGCACCTACATCCATGAGTACCGCCATTCCACTGTTGGGGATTGCGGACAATGCCTTGCGTTGTGCATCCCGCAAATAAGCTGAATTGAATTTGGGCACCAGATCTGGAGAATTAACACCGTAATTAAATGGTGCTATTTGTGCATAGTAAAAAGGAATACTGTCATTGTTGGATTTTGTTCGCAGCATTTTTACAAATGCAGGAAATAAGGTTTCGTATTGTTGAGGATTGGTGCAATTGCTTTCGCCCTGGTACCAAATGCAGCCTTTAAAGCTAAAACCAAGGAAAGGATGTAACATGCCATTGTATACCGCGGTCGCATTACCGTTGCTGATTTTTTTTGACGTATCCTTTTTGGAGGGATAGGAGTTGATTTCAGGAAACGCTTTTAAAGCCTCCTCATCCATAAAACTTTCCACCGGCGTACCACCATAACTTATGCAGATCAACCCAACCGGCACTTTTAATTTTTCTTGCAGCAATCTTCCAAAGTAATAAGCCGTAGCACTGAAATTAGTAACGGATGCAGGTTCCGCGGCATTCCATGATGCACTTATTGAAGTATCCTGGGGCTTTCTTTGAACAGTCATTGGCATGGTGTATAACCTGATCTGATCATTGGTTGAATTAAAGACAGCATCCGTAGCACCCAGGATAGGCTGGTCACCATACCCTTTCATTGGCATTTCCATATTGCTTTGCCCACTGCAAAGCCATACCTCCCCGATCAGAATATTTTTAATGACCACCGAATTGCTTCCTTCCTTGATGTTAATTTCAAAAGGACCGCCCGCTGCAGGAGTTGCTACATTTATTTTCCATTTACCTTTTTCATCGGCCGTCACCGTATACTTTCTTTTATCCCAGGATGTCATAAGGGTTAGTTTGCTGCTTGCAGTGCTCCACCCCCAAATCAGGGGCTGCGCTTTTTGCTGCAACACCATATTATCAGAAAAAAAATACGGAAGCTTAATGGCACTAAAGGCTGTGCTTAAAAAAAGAAAAAAGCAAATGAAATAAATAATTGATTGTTTGTACAGTTTCATGGTTTTAATTATGATGTGGAGATAAAATGTGTAAATACAAAGACAGCTGATGAAAATCTTTGAAAATTAAATTTCATCGCGTTGAAGTTAAACGGAATGCCCGCGCACTACATTAATTGACTTGCCTGGATACACTGCTTCCTGCGTATAATTGACCCGGTTACTTGAGTGACAATTAAACTCTCCCGCGCCATTGCCCGCCTTACAACCTACCGTACATGTAGAGGTCATGCGGGAGCTAGTGATATAGTTTTTCTGCGTTGATTCACATAATCATTCAATTTCATTTAATCGTGTTAATAGCACCATTTGATTTTTTGCTCTTACCAGATTGTGACCTTCATACCTGGCACCATAATAGGCGTCGTCGTTTAAGTAGTCGGTCAAAAAACGTAAGGCCTGCATATAAGTCATGAACTTTCCGGAAAACATAAACTGCTTTTTTTCCGTTGCAGTTAGTTGATCTTTCATCTCATCGCTGTACCCCTCAACAATCGATAAATAGAAATCTCTCCGGATAACTATCTGGTCAAAATCTCCTTCTTCTTCACTAACCGGTGAAATATATGTTCGCATCATATCTCCAACATCACTGATAAAATATCCCGACATTATGGTATCTAAATCAATCACGCAAACGCCTTTGCCGTTGTGATCAAATAAGACATTACTAATTTTTGTATCGTGGTGAGTAACCCTTAGTTTACATTCAGGATTACTGACGATGAATTGATATTGTTTAACGATGCTCTTATGATCAAACAATTCGTTGATCAAATCATTCGACTCTCTTTTTCGCTTCATATTTCCATTCACAATTGCATCGAGAAATTGTTGGTAACGTAAGCTCAGGTCGTGAAACTGCGGAATGGTAATTTTCAGTTTTGCTGAATCAAATCCTGACAGGAGCCTTGTAAATTTTCCAAACTGCCTCGCTGCTTCGTAAGCTTGTTCCGGCGTTGTCACTACGTCAAGTGTAAAAGAATCTTCAACGAATGGCATAAGTCGGAACCATCCATTTTTCTTGTAAAAGATAATATCATCGCCGGAAACAGCATTCAACGGTGATACAAAAGGATATCCTGGATAGTTTTTTTGTAAATAATCAGCAACCAACCTGACATTGTAAGCAATGCTTTGAGGTTGTTTAAATACATCCGAATTTATTTTCTGAAGTATATAATTTCTTTCAGGGGCATATACTTTCCAGGTCCGGTTTATCAACCCACTTCCAAAAGGTTCCAACTTTGCTTCAGTTAAAGCAAATGAGCTGAGAATTTCTTGCATGGCATTAATATTCGTTATTTAAAGCAAAAACGGGTTGTCTATACATCCATTGTCCTCCGGTAAAATCGGGAAACTCAATTGTTTGGTGTCCCAACTCAATAGATTGTTCACTTAAAGGAGTAATGGCGCTCCATGTTGCTGCATCATAAACATCCATGGGCGTAGGCAACCTTCTTTTTATGGATTCAACAAACGCATTAATAACAAAAAAGTCCATACCGCCGTGTCCTGCCCCTTGCGCATCTTTGCTCCATCTTGTCCAAAGCGGATGATCATATTTGTCCAACCAATTTTTTGCATCATCCCATTCATCTACCTTACTTGATTTGCCTTCGATATAAACGGTATTACTAACATCCATCCAAAGTCCTTCCGTACCCTGAACCCTGAAACCAAGTGAATAAGGTCTCGGTAAATTGGTGTCGTGTTGCAGTAGAATTGTCTCACCATTTGCACAATCAATCGAAGTTGTTACAACATCTCCCAGCTTAAATTTCACCTTGGCGTTCGGATGACTTTCACCGCCCAATTTTACAATATGATTATGCAACCCTCTTGACTTTGTCGAGTAAGAGCATAGCGACAGGAATCTGTTTCCCCGGTTAATGTTTATGTAATTGGCTATTGGCCCTACCCCATGTGTTGGATATAAATCTCCGTTGCGAAATACCGAGTGGTTCGTTCTCCATTTAGCTTCCGAAAAACCTTTCTCGCCAAATTCAACTCCATAGCCATTAGAATGAATTCCGTCATTAAATTTTATGGCTCGCAGATCATGCTGGTATCCACCTTGTAAATGAATTAGTTCTCCAAATAATCCTTGCCTCACCATGTTTAGCACCGCCATCACATCACGTCGATAGCAGACATTTTCCAACATCATTACATTGGCATTGTATTTTTCCGCAGTCTTGACCACATCCCAATGATCTTCTAATGTAATGCCCAGTACAACCTCCGTTGCAACATATTTCAGCCCTGCTTCCAATGCTCCAATGATCATGCTTTTATGCCACTCCCAGGGAGACGCAATAACTACGGCGTCCAACTTCTCCTTCTCAAGTAATCTCCTCCATGCATCAACGTCCCCTGTATAAATCTGTGGCATTTTTTTGCCGCTCCTCGAAATCATTTCTTTAGACGAGCTAAGCATGCGTTCATCCACATCGCAAATTGCCACAACATCAACATCACCTCTTTTTAACAAGAGGCTGAGATGGCTCTGTCCGCGAAGCCCCGTGCCAAGCAATGCAATGCGGGCAGTGCCATTGCCAATAGTACTAGCTAATAATTTTTTTCCTGGGACAGCCATCGCTCCCATGGCGAGAGCAGTTGTTTTGATAAATTCCTTTCTTTTCATAAAAGCAATTAAAAAATTTTAAATTATATATAGGACAGCAATCTAAAAAGTGGATTAATCCTCGTTTTAAATATTTAATGGCAGTGTCGATTTAACCTACCCTAATGTTATTTCTTTTGAAAGGTCCAAATCAAAATATTTATCGTTAGATTATTTTCTTTCGCAAAAGCAGCTGGAGAATGTATCTAAAGACAAGGCCAGTTTTGACATTTTTGTATGATATTTTGATTTGAAACTTGATCGATTTTGAGTCATGCCAATTGTAACTACATCGTTTCAATTGATGAGGGCAGTTGAGTTAAAAAACAACTTTCTTAATTGTTGTGCCTGTTTTATTAACTATTTTAACAAGGTACATCCCCTTTGAATAGTTGGCAGTATTTAGGGTTGATAATGTATTATCTATCTTTTGTGTAAATAGTAAACCGCCAGACATATCCATTAAAGTGACTGTTTCTGTTCCATCAAGTTGCTTAAACTGTATGTTTAATATATTTTTAGTAACAGGATTAGGAAATACTTTAATATTGTTGTCTTCTGTAGTTGCCATAGTCGATGCAACCGCGCCGGAAGTATTGTTTACTGCTGAAGTTGCAAAAGTTGGTGTCCCGGAAGTTGTAACTTGTAGTATTTTAACCTCCCCTGGTTGTAATGTTGCGGTAATTACACCGCCACTAAATGGAAAATCGATAAATTGATTTGTTACGTCTTTAACACTTGATATTGTTAGCCCTGGCGTTTGAAGAGCAAATTGGCCGACAGTAGTTTTCGTTTCATCTATTGTTTCAAATCCCGGAGTTGTTGTTTTAGTTACTCCCTTATTATTTATCATCGTAATATTCCATTGGTTATTGCCATTAAAAGTATAGGAGTACTGCATATCTCCGTTAAATGAAAACGGAACAATTTCCGGTCTGGTAGCTACTGCTGATATAAAAGAACTCCACACCACATTGTCGTTAAGATTAAACAACTCGGGAGCGAAAAAAATAATATTTCCATTTCCACATTTTGTAGAAGTTGCAAGATTAATGGTAGTCCCCGAATTATTAGTAACCTTTAGCAAGATATTTGTGTTGCTGGAATAGGGAGTAAACGTAACAATGTTTTGTGCGTTTCCGTCTGATGTATTAGATACGAACCCATCTAAATAAGAAGATATGTTTTGAAAATTGAACGTAATATATCCGGTATAATTAATACCAACTTCAGCGTCAGCCAGCCATCTTTGCCTGCCCATTACGACAAGATTGCCGCCATTCAAGACATAGTTTCTCAACTTTGTAGTGTCTATGTTTGCGCTTGATGGGGTTACAATTACAACAGGGTATTCGTTCAAAACATTTTGAGGAACATTGGGAGTTACAATATCAAATATCTCTCCGTAAGGCGAATTTCCCAAGTACCTGTCTTCAGTGCCATTATCACCAAAATTTACTCCGGACCAAAGGTTTTTGATTAAAGAAACTGCCGTGTTAGTGTTAAAATCAGCGGTCAAACTACTAAATACTGGATAACCCGAATTTCTGAAAGTTTCATAACCGATGCCATGATATTGCTCAAGCATTACTGCTACCGGTTGATACGGCATACCCCTGTTTGGCATTACATTATGCGTAAAATTATAAAAGCTTTGCCCCAACTTGCCAACAGGGGATAATGAGAAATAACGCCCTTTAGCATCTGCGTTTGGTCCCAAAAAATATGTAACATTACATGCCTCATCAGTGTAAATATTTGCTCCGGTCATATACGAAAAATACTGCATCCTATTTGTTAGGCTATTGCTATGTCCTCCGCCTACATTACTGTTACCCGTCCATACCACATTGTTAGTGCCTTCACCTTGATCTAATCCATTTGCCTTAATAAAAAAATTTGCAGTTTGTTGATTGCTAAGCATGCCCATTCTTCCCGAATTGGGTTCGAGAATAACCTGCTTAATATTTTCGCTTACAAACCTCCATCCTTGATCAGTATAAACAGTATTTAAATAATTATAGTTTGTACCGGTTAAAAGATATAAATCATTGGTGCCATTAAGCAGCTTAGCAATTCTGCTTCCATCAACTGCAAAATCTAAAACATTTGCTCCCAAACTGATTTTCGTACCTGGACCATTAACAACTAACCAAAGCGAATTATCTTTCTTTTTATACACAATTCTATTGCCAAATACTTTAACATCTTGTACGCTATCTGAAACAAAGTTGGGCGAAGGGTTTGCAGAAAAATTACTAAAGACATAAAATAAAGAATCTCCTTGCTTGATAAATGCCAGACAACTGTCCGTTAAATAATATTTATACACCTTACTGCTTATGGTATAACTGGTTGAAATAGCTGAAAGATCCGCACCCATAAGTTGATTACACGAATTAAGCATCGCTAGCCTGTTTTCGCTAAGTACAAAGCTTTGATAGGTTCCGGCCATGTTATTCCATGTGGTTACAGAATTGGAACTTGATTTTAGTTTTAAAGTATCGTTTTGGATGGCGGCTAAATTTCCGTTCTTAACCTGAAAACTGGTAACCTTCATTAACACCGTTTGTCCGCTACCGTTAACTCCATTTTTTACAATCAAGTTGCTACTGTTATCCATCATTGCTATATCAGACTGGTCAATAGAAAAACTTTTCAAATTTTGCTGAACCAAGGTCCAGTTCGAATTTGTAGGACCGCTCTTTACAAAAAAGGAACTATCAGATGTACGGTATGCTCCAATGGTCGTTTGCGCTAATGCAACCTGTGAAACGGGTTCCAGTTCGTCGGTATAAAAATCTGAATAATCCCGAATTGTAGGTCCAAACCATGGGCTCATATCTATTAGCCAAGGAATGGAAGCCGAACGGGCAGCACCTCTGGATGCAGCCATTTCAAAAGGGGTCCCAATGATGTTTTCCCCAACCTCAGAACCAACTGCATCTAAATGATATTGATTGCTTTGATTAAAGTCTATCGCATAATTTTCCAAATCATAATGTCCGTTGACAGCAAAGTTCCAGTTAGATGTTCCCCATTTTTGTGCCATAGACGACTGAAACCATGATTGTAAATTGTTGTACCGATCCTGTTTTGTTGTGAGGCTAGAATTATATGTACTGGGCAAAACTGTACCATTTCCGCCAGGAAGGTGATAAAAAGAATAGCCCCACTCTGCAGGACCTGTATAATATCCATTTGGAGTTATGGCGTTATAATCAACTATACCGTTTTTAAATAAGGATGTATGCTGTGCATTGCTTAGAGTATAACCCAAATTGTCACCACCCCAATCTACCATAAACTGCACCCAGGTGCTGTTAAACTGTTTATTATTTCGGTTGAGCCCATCCGTTGAGTTTTGCAATTTATATACATAATTGCTTTGGATTCTGTTATCAAATCCTGAGTGAGATAAATACTGAGCGTAAGAGCTAACTACTATTAAATTCAATATAATAAAGAATAAACCCGTTTTCATTTTGGCAATTTTTTATTGTTAAAAAATAACAGCTTATTATACTTTTTACAGCGACCGAAATTCCTTTTACAATACGCAAAGACCTCATAAATCATCGGGATATCTTTCACCCATCATATATGCACTGCTGTACACTGGCAACAAGGCTTTCGATAGCAATCACTGCGGCTCATTTCATCCACATCGCACACTCTTCTGGTTATCGACGATCTTAAGTTTGCTATTCAGGTAAAACGTGTCACCGGGCTTCGTTTGAATACTGATGATCTGACCTGCATAACGCAAGGTAACCGAACCACCTTTCCTGGCATGCAGTAATACATTGGAAAGTTCGCCATTGCTCCATTTGATATCCACCACAAAAGCGCCACGGGCGCATAAGCCTGTCACGGATCCTGTATGCCAGTTATGCGGCAAGGCTGGTAGTAGTTCGATAAAACCCTGTTGACTTTGCAACAACATTTCCGCAATACCTGCAGTGGCGCCAAAGTTTCCATCGATTTGAAAAGGAGGGCAGGCATCAAATAAATTATAATAACTGCCTCCCCCTTTATCATATAATGTCCCCATTTCAGTAGTGGGTCTCAACAAATTATTCAACAGTTGGAGAGCATGATCGCCATCATGCAGCCTTGCCCAAAAATCAATCTTCCAGGCAAGCGACCAGCCGTTGCCGCCATCTCCTCTTGTCTCAAGCGACCTACGTGCCGCTTCTGCGAGGTCAGGCGTATTATAATCTGATATTTCATTTCCAGGATACAAACCCCACAAATGCGAAACATGCCGATGTTGAGGATCAACTTCTTTGAATTCCTGCGACCATTCCATTAGCCTACCATCAGAACCAATGCCGGGTCTTGCCAATTGGGACACAGTCTCCTGCAAACGATTCATAAAATCCTCGACACCTTTTATTTGTAAAACTTTTTCCGCTTTTATTGTATTCGTAAATAAATTAAAGATGACCTCCTGGTCATGAGAAGGTCCCATACTCATTTGGGCTTTGGTGCCACCAGTTGCAATAAAGGTATTTTCAGGAGAAGTTGCAGGACCCGAAACAAGTTTACCTGTTTTTGGGTCTTTCACCAGCCAGTCAAAATAAAAACGGCAGGCCTCTTCCATCACGGGCCACACGCGTTGCAGGTATTGTGTGTCATTTGTAAATGCGTAATGTTCCCACAGATGCTGACATAACCATGCCGTAGCACCTACGTGCATACCCCAAGTGGGTTGTTCGCCTGGAGATGTATATCCCCAAACATTTGTGATGGGATGCACACACCACCCGTGCATATTGTATTGAATTTTTGCTGTTCCTGAACCCGGCTCTACGAGAGATTCAATCAGGTTTATCAACGGCATATGGCAATCTGATAGATTGGTCACTTCTGCCGGCCAGTAATTCATCTGCACATTGATGTCGATGTGATAATCACCGTTCCAGGGCGTTTGTATTTTGTTGACCCAAATGCCCTGCAGATTGGCAGAAAGACTCCCTTTTCGGGAAGAGGACAATAACAGGTATCGACCATATTGATAATACAAAGAATAAAGCGCCAATTCGTCTTTCGTTTTGTTATTTCGATCTAGCAGTTCATTAGTAGGGATATTGCTGCCGGCATTTGAATCCAACTCGAGTGTTGAACGCAGCATACAAGAAGAAAAATCTTTTATGTGGTTTTGACGGAGCGTTTGATAATTTTTTAATAGAACATTTTTGGTGATGGTTTCTAATTCAGCCCGGTAATGTGAATTGATGTAATCGGGATAATGCAAACGGTAGTTGGTGGAAGCTGTTACAATAATGGTCACCGCTGTTGCATTTGAAACAATTAATTTATTGCCGGCATTTTTCAGCGAGCCCCCGGTTAACAATGGAACTGCAAAAGATGTATACTTCATACCAGCCCCTCCTTTCCCATTGCTTAAGGCACCTGTCATCACCAGCCTGCCTCCCGCGGCCGTAGTAGTAAATCTTTCAGGACGGTCCATCGTTATTGTAAATGACAGAGATCTTGGTTTACTTGCAGTCAAGCGAATTATTAATGCTTTTTCGGGGTAACTGGCAAAAGCTTCTCTTGTATAAACAATTCTATTTTGTTCATATTTCGTAATTGCAATTCCATTTATCAAATCAAGCGCACGGTAATAATTTTTATAAGCAGCATCCTTTCCAAAGTCAATCCATAAATCACCCAAGGTTTGTGAACAGCCATAAGGCACGTCTCCTCCGTTACCCTGCCCTGATCCTACGCCCCTACATATCTGTGTTTTGTTCGTTAGTTCAGTGGCCTCCTTGTATTTGCCAGCAAATAATAAAGAACGTATCTCGCTGATATATTTTGAAGCATCCGGGTTATCATTTTCACCACGGCTTCCACTCCATAGTGATTTTTCACTTAACTGTATGCGTTCTTTATTTACATCGCCAAATACCATAGCACCGATATAGCCATTGCCTAATGGTAACGCTTTAAGCCACTCCGGGTCGCTAACCCAACCATTCGACGTGTCTTTTGCAGTAGCATCAGCCGGACCAGTATACCACAGCTTAGGATGATATTTATGCTGGGCATTTACTGTAAAGGTCATACATGCCAGCAATGCAGTCCAGGCCGCCTTTTCAAAAAATTCTCTAATATTCATAGAATGTTTTAACGCCTATTAAATAGTTTTGCAACCTGCGTTTCCAATTAACCCTGAACACGATTAAATTTTCCCTTTGCGTTTTTCTTGCATGTCCCTTTTTAAACAAGAATGATATGGAGGCAGGCATGCATGTATTTCAATCGTCGTTTGTCCATTAGCATTGCATCCCTCACCACAGAATGTTCGTGGCCTGATGATTCTCCTTTTAATGTATAAATCTCCTTTACTCATGAAGCTTTTAAATGACGAATAATTTCTTGTTTATGATAGAAAGAGATTTCGGCTTACTGATATTTAAGACCTACCTGCAAGTGTTCTAGTAAGGTAGGCATATCAAAGACATGCCTACCACCGGAAAAAATTATAAGATGAACTAATAGGTCGGATTTTGCATCATATTTTTATTCGCATCCAGCTCTGTTTGCGGTATGGGCCATAGATAGTCTTTGTCGGGGTTAAACATTCTTGTGTCTACAGTAATAGGCCTGTACTCCCAAACACCAGGTACAACGCCATTTCCATCGCCCGGATATTGTTTATAATCGAGATAATTCTTATCTAATCCTTTTGCGTCAACGATTGTCTGAGGGCCAATTTGCCAGCGTTGGATATCATTCCATCGCAAGCCTTCAAATGCGAGTTCAATTCTCCTTTCGTGCCGTATCTCATTTCTCATTCCAGACTGACTTAAGCCCGGCATAGCTACGGATAATGTCGTCATGCCAGCTCTCGTTCTTATTGCATCTATTATGGAATATACAGAAGCATCAGGACCAACAGCTTCATTTTGCGCCTCAGCATAAGTGAGTAAGACTTCTGCATAACGAATAAATACTTTATTCATAGCCTGCCCCGTAGCCTCGTTGGCTGCGCTAATCGATTCATTAATAAACTTTCTACACTTAAATCCTGTACTCCACAATTCAGTAGCATTGCCAAATATGTGATCTGCATTCCATGGGGCATATTTAAAGTGTGACCCCGGATACCAAATGCTTGCTGCAAACCGTGGGTCTCTTCCTATAAAAGGATTATTTGGATCATAATGCGAGCGAGTATCCGTTATAGGGTAACCGTTTGCCATGTAGTAATCATTTACCAATTGCAGTGTAGGTTGATAAGATTGTGGCCAGTCAATTAAATTATTGGCAGTGGAAGGATTGGTGCTGGGTGTATAAAAGACCTGAAAAATAGCTTCAGTATTTGTTACATTATCTTTGTAATCCTGCTTGAATAAGTTAAAATAATTTGGGTATAAGCTATAGGCATTTAAATCCATGCATGTTTTTGCAGTAGCAGCAGCTTCTGCCCATTGCTTATTAAAGAGCAATACCCTTGCTTTAAGAGCTAGTGCTGCCCCTTTGGTAACTCTACCAACATTACTACCTGAATAGGATGTAGGCAAACCAGGAATTGCTTCATTCAAGTCCTTTAACACCTGGGCTATAACTTTTGCCTTGTCATCTTTTGCTGGTTTAGCGCTGATATCGGAAACTGTTAAAATAAGCGGTACATCACCCCAATATGTAACTAAATCATGATAAAAATAAGCCCTGAGAAATTTTGCCTCTGCAGATAAGCGTTTATAAATGTCTTGCGTAAAGCTCGGATTAGCTGCAAGCTGAGATAAAAAATAGTTGGCCCTTGATACGCCTGTATAATCCATATTCCACCGCAGTTGTACGTATGTATTAAGGGGCGAAGCCTGGCTTTGAGGAAATACGGTAAAATATTGCCATGGAGCATTGCTCATACAGTTATCAGAAGCTAAATCTAAATAATACGGAGTCATCTTGGCAAAGCCATCTGTATAACCGTCAACTGCATTATAGACGCCGTTTAGCAAAGCCCCAGCAGTTACACTATCTGTTACATAGGTGCTGGGGGACAAAAAAGCTTTGGGATCCCTGTCTAGATATTTTTTGCATCCGAATAAAGTGAATGCCGATAAACAAAATATAATGAACTTTTTCATTGTTAACTTATTTATTTAATGATCGTATAAAGTTCTCTCGAGATACGTCGTTTGACGAAAGCGGGATTCGCTTTGGTCAAACGACGTATGTTATTAGGAATCTTAATTTGAAATTTTCAAGAGATTTATGAATAATCAAAATTTGGCTGATACACCTACAGTAAAAATTCTTGATTGGGGATATCCTATCCAGTTATTTGGGGCCCCTGCCACTCCAGTCAGACTCTTCATTTGGCCTGCTGCAACGGGCTTTTCGGGATCAAATCCGTATCGCATTTTAGTAAAAGTGAGTGCGTTTTGTATCCCTGCATATACTCTAAAACTGCTTAATCCAATTTTTGAAGAAGCCGAAGTATGTATAGTGTATCCTGCTTCTATATTTTTCAATCGCAGATAGGACGCATTTTCCATATAATATTCTGAAGGAATACTGTTTTTCCCATCATCAATATTTACAGCTTGTATTGTCTGACTGTGATTTGACTCAGTCCAGCCATTTTTGTAAATGTCCAAAACATTACCTACACCATTTGTAAATGGTGTAACAGGTGCGAATTGGTTAACGGTATTCACCCCTGAAACTCCCAAAAACAAGATACCTAAATCGAAATTGCCATAATCAAAATTAAACGCTGTAGAGTATGTAAAATTTGGATAGGGTTTGCCAATTACTGTTCTGTCATCCCCATCTATTTTGCCGTCACTGTTTAGGTCCTTAAACCTTATATTTCCAGGTTTAGCATTATAGCCAAAGTATGTTCCTTGTCCTCCCTTGCTTAAATGCTTATCAATTTCACTTTGGCTTTGATATATTCCATCCACTTTCAATCCGTAATACGAATTGTATGGCTGGCCGATTTTCCAAATCACACTTTGTGTCCAATCGCTGAAAACAACCTGATCCAGCCCACCGAGCCCTGTAACTTTGTTCTCTACTTTCGTAAACCCTGCTGAAATTCTGCTATTGAGCCTTCCAAACTTATGTCCATAGTTCAGCTGTAGCTCAATGCCGGAATTGGTCATTTCGCCGACATTCTGATAGGGAGTGTTAGTGATCCCAAGCGTTGCTGACACGGGCAACTGCATTAAAATATCTGAATTATACTTGTTGAAGTAATCCACAGTTCCAGACAGGGCATTATTAAATAATCCAAAATCCAACCCAATGTCCCACTGTCTTGACCTTTCCCAAGTTGTTTGCTTATTTGCCATTACCGAAACGTAAGCAGCAGTCTGTAAGGTGTTAGCAAAGTTGTACGTTTTGTCGAGACCCAACTGATCAGTTGATGCATAATAGGAGCCAATAGATTCATTACCCAATATGCCCCAGGAAGCACGAAGTTTAAGGTTGGAAATGAACTTGCTCCCTCGCAAGAAAGATTCTTCTGAAATTTTCCAACCGGCCGAAACGGAAGGGAAAGTACCCCATTTATTCAAAAACCTTGAACTTCCGTCACGTCTAATATTTGCTTCCAGCAAATATTTATTGTTATAAGCAAGATTTACTCGCCCAAAATAAGATAACCATGTCCCTTCCTCAGCATAAGCTCCATTTTTTTGCGTACTGGGGTCACCGGCACTCAATATTGGTAAATTAGTAGTGTAATTAGTTCTGCTTGCAGTTGTTTGGTCAAATTGATAGAGCCTTGACTGAAATCCCCCCAATGCCTTGAGGTCAAGCCTACCTCTAAAGAACTTTTTATTATAGTCGAGTTGCGATTGAAAATCCTTTGCTAAGTAATTGTTGGATGTCAGGTAAAGACCATTGGAGCCTGAATATCCGGAAAGCTCTTTACGCCATCCACCTGGATAGTAATTATAAACATATGCCAACGGAAGCCAATCTTCAACCGAATTGGTTTGTTTGTTATAATCGTAAGCTATGGAAGCGGTTAAATTGTCCAAAAGATTGTAGCTCGCTTTTGCCTGAATGTTTAGAGGTACATTGGTTGCAAAATGGCCCCCTCCGTATTGATCCATGGCCAATTGCCATGCAGCTCCGGTAAATCCGCCTGGATCCGAACTTCCTGCCACACCTGCAGGAATAGAAGCTGGCACCAAAGGTGAGTTCATATATGTAAAGTACATTCCCCATTCAGCCTGCTGAAATTCTTTTATTTTCTGGGTCATCCCCGAAATCCCGATCTCTGTTTTCAGCCTATTATGGTATAAGTTCGAAGATAAATTCAGTCTATACCCAATCTTGGAAGCATCTGTGCCTTTCAAAATACCTTGCTGATCGTTATAGAATGCAGAGGCTGCGACCTTAAACATGTCATTTCCTCCAGTCAGCCTCACCGAGTGATTAGTTAGTGGGGCCGCTTGGGTGAGGAAATTAAACCATGAAAAATGCGGGGGATAAGTGACAGGGTCTGTGTTATTTTGAAAGTGTTGTAAATCTTCATTATAGCCATTGTACCCAGTTCCAGTTGAATAAATATATGCCTGGTTTTTTAAGTTTATATAATCCAGTCCATCTAATACTTTAGGAGACGTGGTTACTTTTTGAATACTATATAGCCCCGAATACTCAACACTTAGTTTATTTCCTTTTCCTTTTTTCGTGGTAATAAGAATTACGCCATTGGAGGCTTTATTTCCGTAGATAGAGCTGGAAGCAGCATCTTTTAATACTGTTATAGATTCAATATCTCCGGGCGCAACATCATTCAACGAGCCTTCAAAACCATCAATAATCACTAAGGGTGCTGTATTATTGAATGTACCTACGCCTCTGATTAAGATAGTTGCGTTATCAAATCCTGGTCTTCCGGATGTCTGGGTGATATATGCCCCCGTAACTTTGCCTTGCAAGGCCGCACTCGTATTCGTTAACGGTCTACTTTCAAAATCAGATACATTAACTGTTTCAATCGCTCCTGTCATGTTGATTTTCCTTTGAGTACCGTAACCCACTACAACCACATCCTGCTGCACATTTACCTGAGCAACAATCTTAATTTTTAAATTTGTATTTCCATCTGAAAACGCGACCTCTTTGTTTGTGAACCCTATATAAGAAACAACAAGTATACCCGAAGTTTTAGAAGATTCTATCAGAAAATGTCCGTCTTTAGATGTTGTAGTGCCAATCTTCGTTCCTTTTATAATCACAGATGCATCCGCAATCGGATTGCCCGCAGAATCCACTACCTGGCCCGTAATTTTTATCGGGTCGGACTCACTTACGATTGGTACAACCGGGATCGGCATTTCATTGGTTAAAAGGGAACTCACTCTTTTTATACCAATAAAATTTCCTGATATGGTATAGGAAAGTGGCTGGCCCTTCAGGCAAAGCTGGAGGGCACTGTTTATATCCGCATCTTTAACATGAATGGTTACGTTAGCAGTGTTGTCTAACGTTTTTTTCTCATAGAAAAATACATAGCCGCTTTGTTTTTTTATTTCGTTAAACACCTTTTCTAATGGTGCATTATTCTCGCTCAGGGTAATGTTTTGTGCAAAGCCCGCAGCAGTTACCTGCATGGCGGCAATCAATATCAATAGAGCTGTTAGCTTCATTACCAACAATGTTTTGGTTACTACACAACGCTGTTTTTTTCGCACAGCGGTGCCTGTAGAATTAAAATTCATACTTTTGCAATGTTTGGGTGAGTAAATTTTGTATAAATCTTAGTCCTGCTATTAACAATTGCGGGACAACTCAAACTCTTGCCGGTTGTGTCGCGAGCACTTCCGGCTTTTTTGATTTTGGTTGTTTATGGTTTGTCTCTTTTTTTCATTTTTCTCATTTTTTTAGTTGCAAGATTAGTTTTGTAGTTACTATGGCCTAATGGTAATGGTATGATGATCTAATGTATAATGAACGTTTTCGTATTCAAGTATTTTTAGAAATTCGGAAAGGTTTGATTTTCTAGGTATAGCGCCTGCAAATAGACGATTCGGTATATCTCCACGATATAATACGTCTACATCGTACCATCTGGATACCTCCCGCATGATTGTTGCTAAGTCTTCGTTTTCAAAAAGTAGCTGCCCGTTTTTCCAGCTAACCACCTGTTCCACATTTACACTTTTTACCCGGATAGCATTTTCATTCATCTTCACAATTGCCTGCTGCCCTGGTATTAAAATATGCGCTTCTTCTTTCCCTGAAATTTTTGCACTGCCATTAACAAGTGTAGTTTTTATGGAGGGTTCATCTGCATAAGCATGAACATTGAACGCTGTTCCAATATCTTCTACCAACATATTTCCGGCTTGTACTCTAAATGGCTTGGCTGTATTGTGAACCACCTCAAAATAGGCTTCGCCGGTAATTGAAACCTTTCGTTCTTTACCAGTAAATACAACCGGATAAGTAATGGAAGAAGCCGCGTTCAGCCAAACCTTTGTACCATCGGATAGGGTGACAAACCATTGCCCGCCACGAGGTGTAACGATTGTGTTTATCACCTGTTCGGCAACAGCAGTTTGAGATTCTTTTTTGGCATCATAAATAATTTGTCCATCAGCTGTCTTATTCACTATTGCATTACCCTGTAGCGCGATGGCACCATTAGATGCATCTGTTAATACTACTTGCTGGCCATTACCCAATGTTAGAACCGCTTTATTGCTACCGGGATTAATGTCTCGAACAAGCTTTTCCTGCGTTGCCAGTGGTGGTTTTTGATTTTTGCTCAATATGAAATATCCGCCAACAGAAAGGAATAAAATAATTGAGGCTGCTACGCTTGTGCTCCACCGGAGATAATTTCTTCCTTTATTGTTTGAAGCGACTATCCTTTCTTGTAATTCAGAAAAATGTTGCTGCATCATCTTTTCCCGTGCAGCCGCGGCTATCAATAACACGCGTTTTTTCAAAGAAGCAATATCATCTGCATGTTTCGGATTGGCAAACAACCAGTTTTCCCAATACCGGATATCTTCCTTATTTCTTTGGAAGCAGTAGTTTAAAAAACTTTCATCTTGAATAAGCTGATCTATTTCCTCTTCCTTCATTTTTTGTTAATGTTGGATAATAGAGCAGCAGAGTCATTTTTTTCCTATGCTTTTGTAAACTTTTTTATTATTTTTTTTTGGGGGGGGATGTGTGTGGCCTTACATATTGAAATGAATTCAATAATAAGAAATAATCGTAAACGGTATTTTTATGCTAACCTACCAAAAAAAGAAGCCACCAAATGAGAAAATACCAGCCTTCCATGCATTTGTGCGTTCTTCGCCAATGAGACCCCTCAACTTTTTTATCGCCTGCAAGATGGTATTGTATGCGGTTTTTATGGAAATTCCATTCTCGGTTGCGATTTCTTCATAACTAAGCCCGATATAAAATTTCTGGTAGATCATTTTTGCCTGGCTGTATGAAAGTTTATCTATATACGGTTTTAATGCTATGCTCAACTTTTCTTCATCATCTATGTCCGGATAAAATAGATTGTTGGCTGAGTTAACAGCTTCATCCAGCATACTTTCTTCACCTGTTGTAAGGAGTTCCGAATTGCGAAAATGGCCCTTTCTGAAAAGCTTGCGCAAAAAACTGGTCACCAAATAATTATGATGGTGCTTTATGTGAGTTAGTTTAGCACGGTTTTCAAAAAGATAAAGAAACAAATCATTTACACAATCTTTTGCCTTCTCAAGCGAAAAGCCTTTCTGAATAGCGATCTGAATGAAATAATCATGATAATGACTATAAAGAACATAAAAAGCTTCATTGCTTCTTGTTCCAATAAAGGCACACCATTCCTGCGTCAAATTTTCTCCTTTTTGCATATCGTTAGTCTCATGAAGATATCGGAATATCGAACTCCAAACAACAAAAAATACTCCTGTGTACCTTGTGCTTAACCGGCTCTTCCGCAGAAGTGATAGTTGTTGCCGGTTTTGTCAATTTGGACGTGTGCAAAAACTGGCAACAATCATTTCAATATTAAAAGAATGCACATACCAAATTAGCCTAGAAGCAAAATCTAGCTTCTGTCAATTTGCGAAAAAAAACAGTCATTTTGCAAAAGCAATAGGTCTTTCCCTTCGGCTTCACTTTCAGTGAACAAACCTTTAAGGGCTTTAAAATAAAAGTATTGCTGGTTAGGCATCTGAAAAATTTCAACACCTTGTCAACCTGCTTATAGCTTCCAGTAGCAATCCTTTAATAGCTTAAATAAAAACGCAAAATGATAGTTTTTTTTCGCAAAACGACATACGAGAAATGAGGATGTGGAGTAGATTTATGAACACTTCCTTATGTGAAGGTCAGGTTAACGATATTGCTTGCGCCCCGACTAACTGTGCTTCACCTGGCGGCATTACAACGGAAGTTTTAGTAGCACCTTTCCATTCGTTTTTCTTCGATAACAACATCACTCGGAATTAAATTACCCATATTCGAATCATCGGATAACCGATGCTTATATCTGTGCCTATAACCCCTGCAACAGGAGATATATTTATTTCCTGACCCTACTCCTATTACGCTTTCTCAAGTTTATTGATTATTACTATTTCTCAATTCAAAAACACCAAAAAAGGAGACTATGCAGAAAAAACTACTTACCACAACGTTGCTTATCGGCGCGCTTGGTATGGCTGCAGTTGCAAATGCCCAAAACAGCGGCTTTGCATATGCCATAACCGATCTGCAGGCAACGGGAAAAGATTGGAACGCACTGCGCAAGCTTGATTTGCGAACAGGCGAATTTAGTGATGTGCTGTTCAACGGCACAGATACCCGTAACCAGGCTTATGATGCTACCACAAAAAAAGCATGGACCGCCATGGGCAAGTATGCGAAGGAAATCCAAACACCCTTCGGCACCGGCGTTGCGGCAGCTGCTTATGACAACAAGACCAACCGTCTTTACTTCACTCCCATGTACATCGACCAGTTGCGCTACATCGATCTTAACACCATGAAGTTGTATTATGTTACTGACATGCAGTTTACCAGAACTGCCAACATGAGTAAAAATGAAGGTGCCATCATCACCCGGATGACCTTTACTCCTGACGGTACGGGCTATGCGCTTTCAAACGATGGCAATAATTTCATTCGCTTTACTACCGGAAAAAAAACAGAGATCAAACAAATGGGCGCTTTGGTGGACGACTCTTCCAACTGCGGCATTTCAGTGCATACCTTCTGCATTTGCGGAGGTGGTGATATGTTTTCAGATGATGAAGGCAAACTGTATGTGATCACCGCACGTAACAATGTTTTTGCAGTAGATGCGGAAACCAAGGAAGCAAAACTGATTGCCTATATCAGGAACCTGCCGAAAGGTTTTTCTACAGATGGCGCAGCGATCACCACCGATGGAAAAGTGTTGCTCAGCAGCATCCATAATGGCACCGCATATTTTGTGGCAGATCCTACAAACTGGAACGCCAAACCATTCGAATCAAAAAATGGCATATTTCCCAGCTCCGACCTGGCGAGTGCCAATTTCTTAAAAACAAAACCAGAAAAAAAGGATTCATTAGCAAAGCCGGTGCAAATTGTGCCCGATAATCTTAGCAAGGTGAATATCTATCCCAATCCTGTAAGCGGCGGCCAGTTTACGCTTCAGTTTAATCAACTCACGCCCGGCACCTACCATCTTGAAATGATGAATCTCAATGGGCAAGCAGTTTTGCTGCGTGATATCAACGTGCAGTCTCAGGGCCAGTCTGAAACAATTTCTCTAAAATCTTCATTGCCAAAAAGTGTCTACCTCATCCGAATAACCGGAGCAAATAGTACTGCTGTATTCAATCAAAAAATAGTGGTACTCTAAATAATTAACTACACTGTTTTACTTCAAAACATTCTAACGATGCACCTACCAATCAAACGATATTCGGCAGAACCAGGCCATTCTAACTGGTTCACTTTTTTACTGCGGCTGAGTTTGATGATAACATTATCCGTTGTCATACCTCATGCCTATGCGATTGCGGGCACACAAGCCACCTACTATGTTGACCCAATAAATGGGAACGACACCACTAACAGCGGCACTTCCATTGGTTCGGCCTTTAAAACAATCTACAAAGCACGTGATGTGGTGCGCACCATTAACAGCAATATGACGGGCGACATCTATATCTATTTAAGAGGTGGCACCTACCAGCTCGATTCAACATTAACGCTTACAGACAGCGATGGGGGTACCAATGGATACAATATCATTTACGCCGCCTATTATGGTGAGAAAGCCATCATCAGTGGCGGAAAGCAGATCACAAACTGGTCTTTATGTGACAGCTGTCTGAATATTTACAGTGCCTATGCCGGTAATATTGAAACAAGACAGTTATTTGTTAACGGTGTGCGTGCCATAAGAGCAAGAAGCACGGGTAGCCCCTCGCCAATGGGCTTTGTTCAAGCTATCGGCTATACCAGCAGCGCAAGCGTGTTTGCAAACAATGCCAAACCAATGGATCAATGGAATAATAAACGCGATATTGAGTTTGTATTCATTTCTCAATGGACAGCACCCAGAGTCGGTGTCGATAGCATTACCTATGATGGAACGACAACCACGATTAAGATGAAGCAGCCAGCCTGGGGATCGGCAACTAATAAAGGTTATTCATCGGTAGGCGCAAATAGCAGTAAGTACCCGGCTTGGATAGAGAACGCTTACGAGTTGCTGGACGCCGAAGGCGAATGGTATTTGAACAGAGCAACGGACACCATTTACTATAAGCCAAAAAGCGGAGAAGATTTATCGACAGCAACCGTAATCGCACCTCTATTGGACGAATTGGTACGTGTACAGGGTAGCGATCTGGATCATAAAGCACACAATTTGCAGTTCATAGGCATTACATTTAATTATACAACGGATACAAAAGCCAATAGCGATAGTGGACACGTAGATTCACAGAACGATATTATGTCATATTTGTTAAGCGCAGCCTTTAACCTGAAATATGCAAACGCGATTCAGTTCGATCATGATGTTTTCGAGCATCTTGGTAATACCGGGCTAAACATGTATGCAGGCTGCCAGGATAACCTTGTTATTGGTTCCAGATTTGCCGACCTTTCGGGCAAGGGACTACAAGTTGGGGATTACAATGGTGCGGGTGTATCGGGCTCGGAAAACTATGGTGGTAGTACAGACAGTCGTGCCTTGCTGCGAAATAATGATGTGATTAATAATTACTTTAATAAAATCGGAACGGAGTATTACTCTTCAGCCGCCATTGGCGCCACCTTCCCGCAGGATATGGATGTCGTGCATAATGAGATTGGCAACGTTCCCTATTCAGGCATGCACATCGGCTATTATTCCGGATACGCCCATAAAAATACACATATCCTATACAACTATGTTCATGAAGCAACAACGGTATGTGAGGACGGAGGAGAAATTTATGTTATTGGGGAGACTGGCGGTGATTCATTGAATATGGGCCTAATTTCCAACAACTATGTACAGAATCAATATAAACAAACCGGTGCTTTGTATCTGGACAATGGCAGCAATTGGTGGAATGTGTTAGATAACGTTGTTAATAATGCGCCCAGGTTTTTTATGACCAATGGACCGTCACATGATTCGGTTGCTAACACGTACACTACCACAGGTGCCTACATAAATAAAGGTACTCCTGTTACCGGTACAGTAGTTGTTTCAAATGGTGCCTGGCCTCCGGCAGCACAATTAATTATAGACAGTGCCGGATTGCAAAAACCTTACCTTGATATTAAACCTTCCACGACTCCATCTACAAGCAGGCTTTTTGAGATTTTTGATTGGAGGAGGGTTAACGAGACGCCACAAGACTGGACGATCAATAATGCGGGTGGAGACGGTACTGTAACAGTGCAGGGCGTTCCAACCCCAACGAACAAAAGCATGGGACTTTCAAAAACCGGGACTGCATCAGGTCAGGACCTTGTGTCATCACATGGCTTTACAGCTTTATATGCGGGAACTGTTGAAGTGCAGGCAAAAGCGGGTCAGACAAATGCCGTAGTATTGCCAATTGCATTAAAGTCCGGCTCCACCAATTTAATACAAATCGCATTCAATAGCGATGGGCAAATTGCTTACAAAAACGCAGCGGCGGCCTGGGTTGATATTCAGTCTTATGCCGCGGGAACCTGGTATAAGTTCAAAGTTGAGTTTGATGTGGTAACAAGCACCTACAATCTCTACATTGACACCACAAAAGTTTTAACTAATCAGGCTTTTGCTACATCGGGCAGTGCTGCAGATACACTGTCGCAGATTATTAAAAGCTCATCTGTGGGCACTATAAACGTGGATAGTATAAATGTATATGAAGGCTATATGGCGAGACCGAATGTTTCTGTGCATAAAGTGATAACCGGTTATAGCAGTCAGTATAATGCAACCAGTTGGAAAGCGGCAAACATCAATGACGGGGTTGTTAACACGTCAAGTTATGCCTGGGCATCTGCCAGTGGATCAAGCACTTCTAATCAGTGGGTCAGCATGGATCTGGGACAATCTTACACCTTATCTTCCTTTATTATTCAGGGTGAAGGTTATGAGAATAACAGAAACGTGAAGGATTACATACTGTATGGTAGTTTTACAGGTGCCTTTGCCGGAGAAGAGTTTGTTATTTCGTCAGGAACCATTCCTTCACTGAGTATCTATCAGACGCAAAGTGTGTACTTTACACCAATGGATGCCCGATATATTATGTTTAAAGCCACATCCAGTTATTCCAATCTTGTTACTGTCGGCGAATTGAGTTTGTTTGGAGAGGTAGCTGCCACTCAGCCTACAATAACGAATGTTAGCTTAAACAAAACGATTATGGGCTATAGCAGTCAGTATGATGCAAACGCTTGGAAAGCGGCAAACATCAATGACGGGGTTGTTAACACGTCAAGTTATGGCTGGGCATCTGCCAATGGAGCAGGCACTTCTAATCAGTGGGTGAGCATGGATCTGGGACAATCTTACACCGTATCTTCCTTTGTTATTCAGGGTGAAGGTTATCAGAATAACAGAAACGTGAAAGATTACATACTGTATGGTAGTTTTACAGGTGCTTTTGCCGGAGAAGAGTTTGTTATTTCGTCGGGAACCATTCCTTCACTGAGTACCTATCAGAAGTATACTGTGTCTTTTACAGCAATGGATACACGATTTATTAAGTTTAAAGCCACGTCCAGTTATTCTAATCTTGTTACTGTCGGTGAATTGAGTTTGTATGGCCAGTTGGCTGCAAGTCAGCCTCCACCGGCGCCAACACTGGTTCCATCCAACAAACCGATTATCGGTTTTAGTAGCCAATACAATACCTCCACTTATAAAGCAGCGAACATTAATGACGGGGTGGTGAATAGCAGCTATAACGGTTGGGCCTCGGCAAGTGGCTCAGGTACCCGCAACGAGTGGGTAAGCATTGACCTTGGACAAACCTATACACTGTCTTCCTTTATCATTCAAAATGAATACGGAGCTAATGGGCGCAACGTAAAAGATTACGTTTTATATGGAAGCGCTACAGGTTCCTTTACTGGTGAAGAATACGTCATATCATCCGGTACCCTTCCAAGTTTAAATGCTTTGGCTTCTGACACAGTAAGCTTTACGTCTGTAGATGCCAGGTATATTAAATTCAAGGGTACATCCAGTTATTCCAGCTTTGTAATAATTGGAGAGTTACGCTTTCTTGGGGTGTTGGCTGCAACCCAGCCGCCGACAAATAACGTTTCAGTTAACAAAACCGTTACCGGCTATAGCAGCCAATTCAATGGCGCCTATAGCGCTGCTAACATTAACGATGGTTCAGTTGCCGAATGGATATCAGCATCCGGTACCGTTACCAATGAATGGGTGAAGATGGATCTTGGGCAAACCTATACACTGTCTTCGTTTACCATTCAGAATGAAAGTGGGGCAGCCGGACGAAACGTGAAAGATTATGTGCTATATGGAAGTGCAACAGGGGTTTTCGGCGGAGAAGAATTTGTTATCTCATCAGGCACTATTCCAAGTCAGTTGTCTGGCGAAAGTTATTCTGCCAATTTCAGTGCTATTGATGCCAGATATGTTAAGTTAAAAGCAGCCTCAGGTTATACAAGTTTTGTGGTAGTGGGCGAGTTAAGCTTGTTTGGAACAGCAAGCGCAAATGGAGCCGGGTACTGGCCACTGGATGATAGTACCGGTACCGTTGCCAGCGATGAATCAGGAAATGGCAAAACAGGCACTTTAAACGGAGCCGCATCATGGGCGACAGGTGACTACTATGGAGTTTCCTTTAACGGTACAAATGGATACGTAAATATTCCGGACGTTGCTAATCCCGTAGGCACTACCATATCATTATGGGTAAAACCCAATGCCTCAACAGCACAGAATATTTGGGTGAGAACAAATGCGTCCGGCCCGACTTCATACTGGTCACACCAGTTGCGAATTAATTCTAGCGGCAAGTTTGAAGCTTATATGTTTGATGGGGCTTCAAAGAGTGTAAGCGGTACAACTACCGTACAGCCTGGCACCTGGTATTTTATCACGCTGGTTGCATCTACTGGTGGAGCGTTAAGCCTGTATGTAAATGGAGCGTTAGAAGGAACACCTGTGTCAATCGGAACAATGTGGTCGGCAGGAACCAGGTACTGCCTCGGTTCAAACAGCGGCGGCGGATTTGGCTGGTACAACGGAATTGCCAATGAGATCACGTTATTTGACAGGGTATTGGACGCATCAGAAATTTCAGATATGTACAATAGCCATTAGGTATCATCGAAGTTTAAAGGCACATCCAGCTATTCGATTTATGTTACTGTTGGTCAATTGGGTTTGTATGCCTATTAAGGCATCAATATTAAAAACCAACATTAATAAGTAACACAAACATTAACAGCGACCGCCCATTGAGGCGGTCGCTTTATTTTACAGCAATTACACACGAAAATTCTATTAAAGAACAGGCGTCAAGATATGAATGGTCCTTGCTAAGAACTCTTCCACAAAAACCGGCTGTTGATATTGCCTGCGCCTCGAACCACAAAAAATCCCGTCTACCAAAGGTAGTCAGGATCAATTAAAAATCTGTCAATCTCCAGGACTGTACATTCATTGCTGCAGCTGGATTTAATCACTTACCAATTGCAATATTTGTAATTTAAGTTTGAACCTGTCCATATCGGTTAGATAATGATAGGTAACATCATTCAGGTGGGTATTGCTTTTTTCTACAATAATTACTTCGGCATCTTCGCTCATGGCAATCATATGCCAGGCATTGCCGGGGATATTGTATGTAACGCCCTGCTTCATCAGGATGCATTCAAAATCCGTCTGCTTATTATCCACTACAGCACCGATCAATACTGCTTTGCCTTTGGTGAGTACAAAAATTTCGTCAGTATGCTTATGCCGCTCCACCCGCTCGATGCCGGTAAAGGCGAGGGAAGGCAAATAGTTTAGTTGTGCCACCTGCCAGTGTTCACGAATGAAAAAAGGATGGTAGCCGTTCTCCTTAGCGTAATAAGTTTCAATCAAACCTTTATTCATGACTTATTTATTTATCGGATCAAATTGGGTGGCGCTTTCCTTGCACACCGTCAATCTGTTAATCAATTCTAATCTCCACCACATCCATTCCGGCAATGCTGATCGCTTTATCTGCGCTTACCGTTTCACCTGATTTGGCATCAATGATTTGCTTTGGCTTTAATTCATTCCAGACAAAATCTGCATCAGGTGTTATGCCCACTACCGAGGTATTGCTTAACTCAAACAAACCGGGCTTCACACTGTTTTCTTTTACCGGTATGGCCACTAACGGTTGCGTGTATTCGGCAGCAGCCTGCTCCATTTCTGCCTGCTTCACCATGCCATGATGGACGGTCAATGCTGGGCAAAATGAAGGGCTTTAACATGAAGATGCCGAGAAGCATCCAAGACCTTCACAATTACCGACCGTGCGTGGCAGCAGTTGTGAAGGGCAATATTTTACCAGGAAATTTATTCAACTTAAAGTTTCAATAACTTTCATTGATACTACATTAAAATTGATCCACGCATATCTGAAAACAGTCCCGGACTCTTACTCATCCTGTGATGGAATCAACTTTATACTAATTGTCTGATTATTATTTACAGGTACTTCCTGCTTTGTATAACCTTTGGCAGAAAAAATCAACACATCATTGTCCTGTACTTCTATTTCATACGCTCCTTTATCATTGGTAAAAACATAATTACCGGATTTTTTTGCCGACACTTTTACGGAAGACAATAATGACGCCTGCACATCTCTCACCAGTCCCGAAATAACTATTTTTCTATTGCCTTTCGCGGTTGGCTGTGGCAGATCGCGTTGTGCATTTGCAAAGCCTTTAAGCTGCGTTTTGTTTCCGTCAGCATCAGCCACCCTTATCATTTTTTTCCAGTAAATAGCATCCGAAGAAGTACCTAATTGTAATTCAAAGTCGCCGGGCTCTACCACTTTCAAATAATCTTTGTTATACAATGCCAGTTCGCTAACTGGTATTTTAAGTATAACTTTTTTTGTTTCATCTTTTGCCAGATCAATTTTTTCAAATGCTTTTAGTTGATGTATAGGAGTGGCAATTGAACTAACGACATCCCGCACATAAAGCTGCACTACATCTTTACCGTTTCTTTTGCCTGTATTGGTTACGTCAAGCGTTACTTCAATAGTATCTTTCAATCTGTATTGCTCTTTAGCAACCATCATATTTGCATACTGAAACTTTGTATAAGACTGACCATAACCGAAACTCCACAAGGCATCTGGCGACGAAAACACATAGTCGCGTCCGGGTTTTTCAGGTGTGCCGCTTTTTTTATAAAAGCCTTTATCTGACGGCAGGTAGTTATAATACACAGGAAGATGTCCCACTGATTGCGGAAAAGAAACCGGCAATCTGCCGGAAGGATTTACATTTCCAAACAGGATGCCTGCAATTGCATTTCCTTGCTGCTGGCCAGCATAAAACTGCGCAATGATTGCATCTGCATTTGCTTTGATCCAGGGTATGGCAAAGGGCTTTCCTGTTACTAACACGACCACCACAGGTTTGCCACTGCGTTTAACAGCTTTTACCAGCTCTTCCTGCACACCAGGCAATTTAAGATCTGACAAATCAAAGCCTTCTCCACTGGTAGCATTTTTGTAATCTCTCGCCAGCGAAGCACTTTGCGTACCCACAAAAACAAGGGCTACATCACTGTTGGCAGCTGCTTTCGCGGCCTCACTAAATCCAGAGCTGTCCTGCGATACGAGATCGCATCCACGTGCATAATGAATGGTTGCTTTATTGCCCGCCAATGCCTCAATACCTTTTAAAGCAGTAACACCGTCGTTGTTGCTGCGACTCCATGAATAATCGCCAAACTGCACCTGATCAGCATTTGGGCCAATAACGGCAACTACTTTTTGTTTATTTACATCCAATGGCAGGATGCCGTCGTTTTGCAACAAAACAGCGCTTTCATCTGCCATTTGTCGTGCCAGCTGAGTGGATGCAGGCGAGTGAAGCCCGGTGGCTATGTAGTTGGTATCCGGCAAAGGATCTTCAAAAAGACCGGACACAAATTTTGCATACAAAATATGCGATACAGCAGAATCAATATAACGAATGTCTACTTTACCATCTTTCACAAGTTGCTCCAGCTTTTGATAATTATTACCACCCGCTTCAAGATCGATGCCTGCTTCTACTGCCTGGCTTGCTGCATCTTCGGGCCCATCAGCGGTTCTGTGAAAATAGGATAGCATGGCAATCGATCCCCAGTCTGAATACACATACCCCTTGAATCCAAGTTGCTTTCTCAACAGTTCTGTCATAAAATAGGAAGAACCTGCTACGGGCTCTCCGTCGTAAGAACTGTAACAATTCATAATGCTCAGCGGCTCAGCCTTAATGGCGCGCTCAAATGGTTGCAGATAAAGATTCAGTAATTGACGCTTACCTCCTTCCACGGAAGCAAGGTTCAATCCTCCTAACGGTGACCCATGACCGATAAAATGTTTCGGTGTGCAAATGATCCGGTGTTTGTGCAACCCCTGTACATAAGCGGCGCCCATTATAGAAACCAGGAACGGATCTTCACCATAAGTCTCTTCTACCCTGCCCCATCTCAGTTCACGTGCAAGATCAAGGTCTGGAGCCAGCACTTGTTTAATGCCCATGCTTTTCATTTCCGCCCCTATCTGGCCGGCCATCTGAAGGGTAAGTCCGGGATTGAAAGTGGCACCAATGGCTATGGATTGCGGATAGATCATCGCGCCATCCTGTACAATGCCGTGCAGCCCTTCCATGACAGGCAATACAGGAATACCAAGACGGGTGTCTTGCTTCATACTTTTCTGCACTTTGTAAATGGCATTTATATACTCACTGGAAGTATAGCTTATTCCTTCTATACAGCCAACACTCATGCCCTTTGTAAAAGAACGTAACTTTTGCATGTTCACTTCTCCACGATCATCATAATGCTCGCCATGCAGATGTGTCATTTGAGCGATCTTCTCCTGCAGTGTCATTCGGCCTAATAAATCCTTTACACGAGCTTCAGCAGTCCTCGTGGAATCCTTATAAAGTGGCGTGAGAGTTTGTTGCGCAACGCTTGCACCAACAACACCTGTCAATACACAACACATAATAAATCTGATCATAAAATATGAGAATAACGGTTTTAATAATATTTTTTTGCGGTAGAACGACGTACGATAGTGCGTTCGTTAGATAGCGCCTTAAAAGCAAAATTGCTGACAAAAAGAAAAACAGACAATGGGCACCAAGCATGCTAATTGAATTCTCCCTGTATCCGATACTTAAAGCTATAGAGGCGATCACACTAGCAAGCACAAATTGTTTTTTCATTTGGTAGTTTTTAGAATGGGTCCTACAACTTCCAGCCAAACCTTCCGATGACATCCGAGGTACTCTTTTTCCTTTTATCCATCGTTCACCAGCTACACAACAACTATTTTTTCCGCAAACCATTCATTATGATAAGCACATTAATTGCTGTCAGGATGTTACTCCATCAATCAGTTGCCCTCTATTTCATTTAATCGTTTTAATAGCACCATTTGATTTTTTGCTCTTACCAGGTTGTGACCTTCATACCTGGCACCATAATAGGCGTCGTCGTTTAAGTAGTCGGTCAAAAAACGTAAGGCCTGCATATAAGTCATGAACTTTCCGGAAAACATAAACTGCTTTTTTTCCGTTGCAGTTAGTTGATCTTTCATCTCATCGCTGTACCCCTCAACAATCGATAAATAGAAATCTCTCCGGATAACTATCTGGTCAAAATCTCCTTCTTCTTCACTAACCGGTGAAATATATGTTCGCATCATATCTCCAACATCACTGATAAAATATCCCGACATTATGGTATCTAAATCAATCACGCAAACGCCTTTGCCGTTGTGATCAAATAAGACATTACTAATTTTTGTATCGTGGTGAGTAACCCTTAGTTTACATTCAGGATTACTGACGATGAATTGATATTGTTTAACGATGCTCTTATGATCAAACAATTCGTTGATCAAATCATTCGACTCTCTTTTTCGCTTCATATTTCCATTCACAATTGCATCGAGAAATTGTTGGTAACGTAAGCTCAGGTCGTGAAACTGCGGAATGGTAATTTTCAGTTTTGCTGAATCAAATCCTGACAGGAGCCTTGTAAATTTTCCAAACTGCCTCGCTGCTTCGTAAGCTTGTTCCGGCGTTGTCACTACGTCAAGTGTAAAAGAATCTTCAACGAATGGCATAAGTCGGAACCATCCATTTTTCTTGCAAAAGATAATATCATCGCCGGAAACAGCATTCAACGGTGATACAAAAGGATATCCTGGATAGTTTTTTTGTAAATAATCAGCAACCAACCTGACATTGTAAGCAATGCTTTGAGGTTGTTTAAATACATCCGAATTTATTTTCTGAAGTATATAATTTCTTTCAGGGGCATATACTTTCCAGGTCCGGTTTATCAACCCACTTCCAAAAGGTTCCAACTTTGCTTCAGTTAAAGCAAATGAGCTGAGAATTTCTTGCATGGCATTAATATTCGTTATTTAAAGCAAAAACGGGTTGTCTATACATCCATTGTCCTCCGGTAAAATCGGGAAACTCAATTGTTTGGTGTCCCAACTCAATAGATTGTTCACTTAAAGGAGTAATGGCGCTCCATGTTGCTGCATCATAAACATCCATGGGCGTAGGCAACCTTCTTTTTATGGATTCAACAAACGCATTAATAACAAAAAAGTCCATACCGCCGTGTCCTGCCCCTTGCGCATCTTTGCTCCATCTTGTCCAAAGCGGATGATCATATTTGTCCAACCAATTTTTTGCATCATCCCATTCATCTACCTTACTTGATTTGCCTTCGATATAAACGGTATTACTAACATCCATCCAAAGTCCTTCCGTACCCTGAACCCTGAAACCAAGTGAATAAGGTCTCGGTAAATTGGTGTCGTGTTGCAGTAGAATTGTCTCACCATTTGCACAATCAATCGAAGTTGTTACAACATCTCCCAGCTTAAATTTCACCTTGGCGTTCGGATGACTTTCACCGCCCAATTTTACAATATGATTATGCAACCCTCTTGACTTTGTCGAGTAAGAGCATAGCGACAGGAATCTGTTTCCCCGGTTAATGTTTATGTAATTGGCTATTGGCCCTACCCCATGTGTTGGATATAAATCTCCGTTGCGAAATACCGAGTGGTTCGTTCTCCATTTAGCTTCCGAAAAACCTTTCTCGCCAAATTCAACTCCATAGCCATTAGAATGAATTCCGTCATTAAATTTTATGGCTCGCAGATCATGCTGGTATCCACCTTGTAAATGAATTAGTTCTCCAAATAATCCTTGCCTCACCATGTTTAGCACCGCCATCACATCACGTCGATAGCAGACATTTTCCAACATCATTACATTGGCATTGTATTTTTCCGCAGTCTTGACCACATCCCAATGATCTTCTAATGTAATGCCCAGTACAACCTCCGTTGCAACATATTTCAGCCCTGCTTCCAATGCTCCAATGATCATGCTTTTATGCCACTCCCAGGGAGACGCAATAACTACGGCGTCCAACTTCTCCTTCTCAAGTAATCTCCTCCATGCATCAACGTCCCCTGTATAAATCTGTGGCATTTTTTTGCCGCTCCTCGAAATCATTTCTTTAGACGAGCTAAGCATGCGTTCATCCACATCGCAAATTGCCACAACATCAACATCACCTCTTTTTAACAAGAGGCTGAGATGGCTCTGTCCGCGAAGCCCCGTGCCAAGCAATGCAATGCGGGCAGTGCCATTGCCAATAGTACTAGCTAATAATTTTTTTCCTGGGACAGCCATCGCTCCCATGGCGAGAGCAGTTGTTTTGATAAATTCCTTTCTTTTCATAAAAGCAATTAAAAAATTTTAAATTATATATAGGACAGCAATCTAAAAAGTGGATTAATCCTCGTTTTAAATATTTAATGGCAGTGTCGATTTAACCTACCCTAATGTTACTTAATTCTAATCTCCATTACATCCATGCCGGCAATGCTGATCGCTTTATCAGCGCTTACTGTTTCACCTGAATTAACATGAGTGATTTGCTTTGGCTTTACTTCATTCCAGACAAAATTTGTACTCAATGCAGCCGGTTCAGGGTTGAATAAGCGAACAGTAAAACCTCCTTCCGCATCAAGTGTTATGCCCACTACGGAGATGTGCGTATTGCTTAACTCAAACAAACCGCCAGGCTTCACACCGTTTTCTTTTACCGGTATGGCAACTAACGGTTGCGTGTATTCGGCAGCAGCCTGCTCCTTTTCTGCCTCCTTCACCGTGCCATGCGAACGTAGTGCGTAGTTGAGTGCCGCGGTTCGTGTCTTCACGAACCCCCAATAACGCGTAAACACAAGGTTCGTGGAGACACGAACCTTGGCACTCGGAATGATTGTTTGCCTTGTCAGCTTGCCTTTTCCCCCCAACAATTATTTCTTCCTTCCTGCTTTACAGCATCAGCCTTCAACGATAAGTCTGAAGCATTGCTATACAAAACCACTTCTTCACCTTTCTTAAGTTGCAAAGCATAATCGCCGCTACTCAACGTTTTCAGTTGTGCTTTTCCATTTACCTGCAGTTTGCCGTTTATACCGGGATGAATAATGCAAGGCTGTCCCGCCAAACTTTTTATACGCACCCATTTTGTTTCACCATCTTTTCGTACTGCACTAATTAAAAATGCACCTTCTGTTCTTAAATTTTCAAATGAAAGATCTTTCCATGTAGACGGAGCTGCAGGAAATACCCTGATCTTATTGCCCCAACTTTGCAATAGCAACTCCTGGATAGAAGTAGCGGCTGCGAGCGGCGTTTCAATTACAGGCCCTTCCTCTAAATACATCGTATTAGGTTTCGTATAGCCGAATAATTGATTCAGATAGCTAAGGGCCGTATCACCCTGGCCCATTACAGCATGTATGGATGCACTGCCCGTAAAAGAAAATCCGGCAAATTCTGATTTAAGACTGAGCCAACGTTGCAATGTTTTTTCTATGAGTGGCCTGTTTTCCGGCTGTTCCCAATTCATGATGCACAAAGGATGAATCATCAGCATGTGTGAATAATGGCGGTGCGATTTACTAAATGCCACATCACGGCCTATGCGCAAACCATTTTCGTCAGTCGGATAATCCGCGAGATTAGCTAGTACATCTTTCCATCGGGGTGCAAGGCTATCATTCGGGTTTATCTTTAACAAAGTTTCACAACCCCAGCGAAATAATGACAAATCATAATTACAATCCCTTGTAGTGCCGCCGGGATATTCAGGCGAATAAGTATATGGCAAGTGCCATTTCCCATCTTCTTCTTTTGCCATCACATCCAGGTAATAATTGATGCTTCCCTTTAACAATGGAAAAAGTTTTGCTTTTATACTTTCGTCCATAGTATACCGATACTGCAACCAGTAATAATATAAACACCAGGTAAGATCTCCCAGCTCTTCTCCTTCCGGCGCATTTTTCTCCGTTAATGGTTTCACTTTTACCGGGCTGTATAAATCGCTCGTGGCAACGCGGCCCACCGCCATTGCATTGTGGCGGTATGCAGCCGGTACATTCCTGCTTAGGTTCTCTTTGCCTTTATCAATCATTTGTACAAGACCGTTAGCAATATCCAGGTGATTGGCTGTGTAAAGTGGTGAATAAGTCAACTGAATATTCAGGTTAAACCAATACGCCGGCCATGGTGTATACCGAAACCAGGGGCCCATTAAATCTAAGGCTGGTTTACCTTCCCTCGCGGCCGATGCTAGCTTGTATAGTTGTATCCAATAAAAACTTTCCAGTCTTGCATCTGGCAGCGATATAAAACTCTGGGGATAATAATGATGCCACCATTGCCTGTGTACATTCAGCAATTGTTGCAAATTATCTTTTGCTGAAATGCTCACGTTTTGCACTGCTTCTTCAGTGGAGGATTTTTTTCTATTGAAAGTAACAGACAGGTAATAGACCCTGCTGTTGGCTTTGTTGTTTGTTGTCCATGCCGTAGTATAATCGCCACCGGAAAGCATTGTCTGTTTGCAGTATTTCACCGTTCCGGTCGTTGCAAGAACAGCGGGTGGATTAGCTACATATCCATCAGGAGTCTTCCTGTATTTTGTGCGTGGGCTAATGGAGACTTCAGGACGAAACTGCCATTGAAATTTTCTTTCACCATCACTCACCGTCGTTTCAAAAACAATCACATTCGTTTGTGAAAGTGTTGCAGTGCGCCATTGAATGGTTCCTTTATCGGTAACAATCGTTCCATTGGCTTCAGCATTCCATAGATCCAATCTGGCCGTGTTCTTCAAAATTTTCCCTTCCGGACGAAGCTCAAAATGCCCGATGGGCAAACGAGCTTTTTCAAATGCCGGTGAACCTTCTCTATCATCTACTACATCCGAACGCCCAATCTCCAGGCGCAAAGTGCTGCTATCCTTCATGTATAGCATAGTACCGATCAAACCGTTGCCTGTAAAAACTCCTTCTTCCCACTTGGTAGTAAGTGTATCATACACCATATCGTTGCGGGAAAGAAATTTTTGCCAGTTAATGCCTTTTGTAGATTGGGCAATGCTTGTTTGCATCAGGAATATTGACGGAATGATTAAGCTTAATTTTCTTAGACTGATCATCATTTAATTTTTTCAGGGGTTCTTGCCACTTACCCAGCTAATAGTTTTTCTACAATACAATTTTTTTATTCTCGCGAATGTCCCGGGAAGAAGCGCCCACCCTGATTTCATAAGTTCCTGCATTATGTTTCCAGCCATGTTCGGTTTCGCTCCAATAAGAAAAGTCTTTTGCAGTTAAATTCAATACAACTTCTTTCGTTTCATGTGCGCTCAATTGAACTTTCTGAAAGCCCTTTAATTCTTGCTTTGGTCTTGAAACCGTCGGTGCAGCTTCACTTATATATAGCTGAACAACTTCAGCTCCGGCTCTATCACTTAGATTGGTTACCGGAACAGTCACTTTAATGGAATCATTACTCGTTGATCGTGTAATTTTAATCTTGCCGAATTTGAATGTAGAATAGGACAACCCGTGTCCAAAACAAAAGAGGGGATCGATATCCTGTTTGTCATACCAGCGATACCCTACAAAAATATCTTCGTCATAATGCTCGGCCTTCGCTTTATAAGCGTCCATTGAATGGCAGGCCACATCTGACAGTTGTTTAGGGAATGTGCTGTTTAATTTTCCTGAAGGATTCACCTCACCGAAAAGAACACGTGCAAGTGCATTTCCGGTCTCTTGTCCGTTGAACCAGTTTTGTACGATTGCCTTTGCCTGTTCAACCCAGGGCATTGCAACCGGCGCTCCGCTTTGGTTTATAACAATGGCTTTGGGTTGTATCGCCAATATCGCACGGACCATTTCATCCTGCCCCTGCGGAAGCCGGATATCTGTTCTGTCGTCTCCCTCGTGCTCTTCCACATGAGTGTCACCGGTAAACACCAGTACTGCATCTGCGCTTTGCAGCTTTTTCATCAAACCGGCATCCTGGTGATTCACCGTATCGATATAATCTACCTGTGCAGAAGGCAAGTACTGTCTCAGGCCTTCAAGAGGAGTTATCTCATACAAGGGTTTTGCTTCGCCACTACCACCGCCCAAAAAAAGATCACAACCACCTTTCGTATTGATGTCTATTGTTAATTTGGCGTTTGCAACTTTTCCAACAATAACAAGTCTTGCAATTTTAGTCTTGTTTAGTGGCAAAATATTTCCCTGGTTCTTCAATAAAACAATTGACTCCTCGGCAATCGTTCTGGCAAGCATCTTATGCTTATCCGTCAGCACTGCGCCTTTTATCCTTTGTTCAGCACCGGGACCTATCAATTTGATCTTAGCATACACAAACAGTAGTCTTCTGACCTTCTGATCAACCAGCGAGTCAGATAGTTTTCCTGTGGTTACAGCCTCTTCGAGTTTAAGATACTCTCTTGAATAATTCGACTCCAAATCGCAACCGGCCAGCACCGCTTTCGTCATCGAATGAATGGCTCCCCAATCGCTAATTACTACTCCTTTAAATCCCCAATTTTGTTTCAACGTCGTAGTTAACAAAAACTCATTCTCACTGCACCAATCGCCATTAAATTTGTTGTAGGCCGACATCAACCCCAATGTTCCTCCTTTTTTTACTGCTGCCTCGAATGCGGGAAAATAAATTTCATGCAATGCACGTTCACCAACCGTTACGTTGACACCTTGCCGATCCAATTCCTGGTTATTCAATGCAAAATGCTTAATACAGGCTGAAACGTTATTTTGCTGAACACCGGTTATCAAAGGAACGGCCACAGATGATGTGAGGAATGGGTCCTCTCCCATGTATTCGAAATTTCGACCACACAAAGGCGTTCTCATAATATTAACGCCGGGTCCCAAATACATATCTTTTCCCCTTGCCCTAAGCTCACTGGAAATGGCAAGCCCAAATTGATTTGCCAGTTCAGGATTCCACGTTGCAGACAAGGCTGACAAAGTGGGGAAAGCCGTTGTGCAATCAGCTGAATCTCCTGCGTGAATATAGTGTCCTGCGTCTGTTAATTCGGGTCGTACTGCACAAGGTCCATCACTTGGATAAAAAGGTGGAATACCCAATCTGCTAATGCCCGGGAAACTATATATGTGATCCCCGTGCAGCAATAAAACTTTTTCCGGTAAGGTCATTTTTGATAACAAGTCATTGGCAATTTGCAATGATTCTTTGTCGCTTCTATTTTGAGCAGAAACTGTATGTATGCTAAAAATTAAAACAAAAAATAAATAGACTTTTCTCATATATTTCCTTCTTTTATAGGGTTGCTAATATGAAATCTGGGCCTTCGTCAATGATAAGGGCTCAGGTAATCCCGTTTACTCCTCAAAATTGCGCAATCAGTGTTTGCCCTTTTTTCAATTCGACACTATAAATATCTCCATTCAACTGCACCTTAGGCAGATTCCACTTCGGAGTTGAACCAAAATTATTTTTAACCCGAACAATTCCTGTTTTCGAAGCTGTTATCTCTAATAAAGAAGTCTTCCCATTTTCTCGTTTGGCCGAGACCAGATACCCTCCCTCTGCCCGAAGATTGGAAAATGATGCGGATTGCCATTTGTCGGGTACAGCAGGAAAAACACGAATAATACCTGTATGTTCCGTCCCAGGTTGGCTGCTCCAACTTTGTAGCAGCATTTCCTGTACGGCTTGCGACGCCAGGAAATTTCCTTCAAGTGTAAAGGGTCTATAGGTAAAACTGGAATAGCCACTTTTGGTTTGATCGCCATTCACATGAAAACCATTTCGCAGAATAAAGGCTTTGACGAAAATATCAAGGTTCCTGATCGCCTGTTCGGCATTACCAACTCTTGCCTGCAAACAACTCATCCACGCGAAGCTATAGCCACACCATTTAGAGGTGCCCAGACTGTCCCATTGTTTCAAACTGGAACGAATCATATCAGTGTCTTTTTTTCCCCCTTCGGTTGTTATCAAATTGAAAGGATACAAACCTATAATGTTTGACAAGTGCCTATGGCTATTTGGCAACTCATGAACCGCGTCCACCAGTAAGGTGCCATCAGTTTTAGTGTGAAAATCCTCCAGGCTCTTTGCCGCCGTTTCCCATTTCTGTGACTCTGCCGGACGTTGTAAAACACCTGCCATCTCCTTCAGGGAAAGAAACAGCATTTTCAGGCACATTAAATCATAATTACTATTAGGGGTTAACCATGCTTCGGGAGAGTTATCAAAAATTTCAGGGGAAGAAGATAAAGGCAGTTTTAGCAGCCCCTTCTCATCAGGCTTTAGTAATCCCATCATACATTCGCCAACACCTGCACTCCAGGGATAAGCTTTTTCTTTCAGAAACTTATCGTCTCCAGTATACACCCAATGCAGGTAAAACAAATGGGCACTCCAGGCACTCATAGTGGGCGATAAACTGTATTGTCCCCAACCGGCAAGCGGTTGTCCCGCATAAGACATTACTCCCGGACAGGCAAGGCCCCGGGTGCCGTAAAACTCCCGGGCGAATTGCTCAAAGAATGGTTTGCGTTTCCACAAGTAATTTAAATAAGACAAACCTTCGTCAAAGCGGCCCGCTTCCTGGTAAGCGAGATAAGTCATTTGAGTGTTCAAATCGTTATGATAATCGCCTTTCCATGGTGGCAAAGTACCGTTGTCGGCTGTCCACACCCCTTGCAAAGGCATAGGCGGTGTATTTGCACGTGAAGCAGCACCATAAAAATATTGTACCAGATTATATTGTTTTTGAATAGCGGTATCAGGCACCGAAACACTCGACTGCTGCCAGAAATTCCTCCACCACTGAGTATGTTGTTGAAAGAGCGGAGCGTAGCCTTGTTTAAAAGCTTTTGAGCAGCGTTCAGCAGCCAGTTTTAAAAAATCAGCATCATCATTGGTAGATGTAATGGTAAAGGCTATCAATGTTTCGTCATTTCGCTTTTCCGTTTGCACAAACACACAATATTTAAAACCTTTTGCCGCTGTTTGAATATACCATTGAGTCCCCTGTTTTCCACCCCTCTCGGCTTCAGGATATCCTAACTTATCAACCGATCCACCACTGGCAGGAACTGCATCACCCTTTAGACTGTTACGATATACATCCATGGTGGACAACAATTGAACGGCCTCTGGAACAGCTCCTTTGATGGAAATCAGGGCAACGGGCTGCGTTGCACTATATATAACCTTCAAATCAGCCTTGCTGTTAAAACGCGCCTCGCCCTCTGCCATTGCTTCATTCAATCTAAACTGCTGTACAATGTGCTCAACAGGCAATTTAATTTCAAGCCTTCCTGCCGGCAACTTTGTAGGGGTCACTCCCCAGTAAGGAGCGTCCCAGCCATTATTTAATTCTTTGTATTTTTTTTGAGCGACTAATTCAACTCCTTTTGCATAGGTTAACTCTTTCCACCAGTCTTTCCCATTATAACTGCGTTCATCCCATAAATCACCCCTGTCTAACGAAAGCCGGATAACATTGTTTTCACCCCACAGCAATCCGCCCATTAAACCATTGCCCAAAGGAAGAGCTTCATCCCATGTTTGTACAGGAGCTTGTAAAATCAAATCATGCCTGGTATCAGGAAGTTGTACTACTGTGGCATTTTTTTTAGCTAATGTTACTTGAGATGCCGTTTTGTTTGCAGTTTTTTTTTGCGCAAAAGCAATAAGGCTGCTGCATGCAAACAGGGCTGTAAAAAATCTCTTCATTAAATTTAGTATTATTCCGTCCAAACTTTTATTGTTTGCTTTCCTGTTTTTAAAATTTCAAAAGGTCCGGGTGATGGATTAGCAACATTGCGTTTGTTACCCAGGTAATCAGTATCCATTTTCAGCGGAGAACCATCTGTGTTCTCAAAAGGAAGATTGGGAACCACAGCCGGACGCAGCGTTTGAGTAGTTACCAGTTCTCTTTGTTTAGCCAGCCAGTTTTTATCCAGGTTAATTTCGAGGTAAGTACCATCATGACTTGTTGTTAAACGGGCATCCGAATCAAAATCATTTTTCACCAAAGCATTGGTTTCAACAGCGTCTTGCTCTTTGTATTTTTTCATCATCTCTTCCGCATCTTTTTTCAACTCCCCCATCCGTCTTTTCTCTTTTACACCAACAGCTCGAACAGAACCCTTTGTATACACATTCCCATCAAACCTAACCGGCAACAAAGAGCTACTGTACTGGCTTACATCACTACCATTTACAAACAGGTTGTTGATAAACTGCGTTTCTCCACTTGGATGATCATGAAGCCCCACTACCTGTGTAGAATGTGGTAAATGCCATGGCGTAAGGCGGCTGTCATAAAAGAATGTTCTAAACATACCTGCAAAAAGATTGTGTACAAAAGCTGTACCGTGCGAATTCATTAAAACACTTTCCTTTGAAAGCAAAATATTGTTGCTTACCAAAGTAGGTCCATGACACGCTTCAATTAAAATATCCGATAGCTTATTGTCATACATCAAATTGCCTTTTACCTGTACCCCCTGTGCCATCCAATCGAGCCATATACCGAAGTAGCCTGTATTATATATATGGTTGTTGCGGATGATGCCATCAATAAAACCGTGCAACTTGATGCCGGCCATTTCGTAACCGTAGAAAGCACGACGCATATAGATATCGTGAATATCATTGCCCTCCACAATTGAGAATGCGCAGCCCAAGCTACCCACGATACCTGTTTGCTCACAATAAGCAATTTTATTATTTCGAACCAAATGACCACCAACGGTACTCTTGTTCCATCCAAAAGCCATTGCCCTCCTGATGGTACCAACATAACCTTCAGCAGACTCTGTTCCTTTGTTATCGTGATCGTCACCATACTTACCTAGAGCAATCCCTGAACATTTTGAGTATTGAACCGTATTGTTTTCAATGATCCAGCCACGACTCCAGTTAGTACCAATCAGTCCCATTTGTTCTGCGGTGGGTGGCGCCCAGTTGGTAGCAGCATGTTGCATCACAAAACCCCTTACGGTAATGAAATTGGTAAAAGGTTTGCGGGGATAAAAAATGGTTTGCCGAGCATTGATCTCGGTGGTCTCCTTATTTGGATCTACACTTTTAAATTGTGCCCAAATAGTCGTGGTGGCTGAATCTACTTCGGCCCACCAGAGCTGATTTTTTTCATCAGCAGCCTTCATCACTTCCTGCTGTGAAGCCGCTTCCATCAGCCAGTCGCCGTTTAAATAAACGGCACCGGTATGGTATTTACGCTCCTTGGGTGTGGGCACAAACCAGTCGCCACGAATCAAATCGCTATAAGGATTAAATGCTCCAAAAAAGCTGCTCGGAATTTTTACTTCCCAAGTATCGTTTTCCAATTTCTTCCAGCCCTTAATAATTTCAGAGCCTTTAATCTCTACCTTCTCACCACTGGCGGCCTGATACACGATGCGTTTATTTTCTGCATCACCACCGCGTGGCGGATTCACTTCTTCCCGGTACACACCAGCATGTACCGTTATCACATCACCCGGCATAGCGAGATTAGCTGCCGCCATAATGGTTTTAAAAGGCCTGGACAGGGAGCCGTTATTGGCATCATTACCATTTACAGACACATGGTATTCATGATGATTGAATGGCTTACTCGTGGCAGTTTTTTTTTGTGCAAAAGCAATAAGGCTGCTGCATGCAAATAGAGCCGTAAAAAGTCTCTTCATTGAATTCAATTGTAATATTTAGTCCAAATTTTTATTGTTTGCTTTCCTGTTTTTAAAATTTCAAAAGGCCCCGGGTGAATGATTGGCTGTATTGCATTTGTTGCCCAAATATTCTGTATCAAATTTTACGATGTCTGCTCTGACAATACTTTCAACGCTTTAAAAAAACAAGCAAAAACTAATTTTCCCTGTCCCTCTCCAAAATTGATTAAGCAAGACTAAGATGGATTTTAATGTGGCTGCAGCATCGTCATTTATTTTGATCCTTTCCAATGGCATATTCAATTCCCCCAAGCAGATGTTTTAAAAAATTCTCTTCAGCATAAGCCTCATCTGCATGACCTAATGCAGTGTACCACGCACGGCCACCATCGTAACTATGATACCACGCCATAGGGTGATCATTTCCGTTTTTTCCTCCGGTGTATGATTTTTCGTCGATAGTGATGAGCACATTTAGCTTGGGGCTGATAGCCTTGAAATTATACCATTCATCTTTCCGGGTCCATATAGACGGCAGATGCCGGGAAGAGCTATGCGTATGGTCGACAACGTTTAATGTTGCTTCCTGGGGAGCCGGATGACTGTCAAAACGAGCGCCAACGAGTTCACCATACCAGCTCCAGTCTGGTTCTGCAGCACTGGCCCCATGAATACCCACATAACCTCCTCCTGCCTGTATGTAATGCTCAAAATCCTTCTGCTGTTCAGTATTGAGAACATCGCCTGTGACTTGCAGAAAAACAACGGCCGCATATTTCTTCAATGTTTTTCTTACGATCCTGCTTGAGTCTTCCGTAGTGTCAACATCGAAACCATTCTCTTTTCCCAATTTCATGATGGCGCTTTTTGCAGCAGGTATGCTGGAATGCCTGAAGCCTCCTGTTTTGGAAAATACAAGTATGCGTGGCTTATCATGACTGAAGGCTAACACAACAATCATTAACAAAACAACAGCAGTTAACTGAATCAATCGTTTCATAACTTTCGAATATTAAAGTTTAGGTCGCCCAGGCTTTATCTCCTTTGGCGTATGGCAGGTTTCCATCATAATGACCAGGAACGGGTATATAGCGCAGGGCTTCCGTACATCCAATCTTTGAAGTAAAATAACCCAGCAGGGTCAGTTGTTTCATATAGGTGAAATAGTGATTGCCTAATTGTTTCACTTCCTTGTTTTGCGTGCTTGCTGTTTTTGGTTTCTGTGCGTTTTGTTGATTGAATTCCCTGGCTTCTTTATCTAATACAACTAAAAAACTTTGTCGCTCGTGCGCATCGCATTTCAAAAACGATTTGCCTGTTTTTGCTTTGCAGTCGGCATTGATCTTAGTTAAGCCGTCGTTAAATGCCTGCACTTGATATTCTTCATAACAATCATTTACGAAAACGTTCATAAACTCGCCGACTTTTGCCGCTTTTGCACCGGGCGACGAATGGGTGGTTGGCAAAATAGTTTCGCCGATTTCATTCAATAAAGCCAGCTCGTCTTCGGACCATTTACGTCTTAATTCCGACGCAGGATTTTTACAGCCCCCTAAAAAAAGATCAGCGCCAATAACCACGCCGCCTGTAAGCAGGCCAATCATTTTTATGAGTTCCCTTCGTTCCATAATACTAACGGAAGATTTAGATTACAAATTTTGTTTTTTCAGTTCATCTACTGCATAGTCTGCTGCACGTGCAGTAAGGGCCATGTAAGTAAGTGAAGGATTTTGACAGGCTGAAGATGTCATGCAGGCACCATCAGTAACAAATACATTTTTACAATCCCATACCTGGTTCCATTTGTTCAGCACCGAAGTCTTAGCATCACGGCCCATTCTAGCCGTTCCCATCTCATGGCCACCACCCCAGTTAATTCCTGCATCATAAGTGTTGACGTTCTTTAAGCCTGCAGCTTCAAGCATTGATTTCATTTCATAAGCCATGTCTTTACGCATTTTCACTTCATTCTCCTTTATTTCCATATCTATGGCGAGTACCGGTAACCCCCATTTATCTTTTTTGTTGGGATCCAGAGTGATTTTGTTTTCGTAATAGGGAAGCATCTCTCCAAAGCCAGTGGCACTAATGCTCCATGGCCCCGGCTCGCACAATGCCTCTTTCAGATCTGCACCAATTGACATTTCCGCGACATTCCGATGCCAGCCTGATCTACCAGCTCCGCCCTGATAGCCAAAGCCTCTCAGGTAATCTCTTTTGTCGCCTGCTAAATTTACAAACCGTGGTATGTAAAATCCATTGGCCCTCCGGCCATAGACATATTTATCTTCAAATCCTTCTACACTGCCGCTTGCGCCAACATTGTAGTGATGATCCATGAAGTTGTGCCCAAGTTGACCACTGCTGCTACCCAAGCCCCCGGGCCAAATGTCCGTGGCCGAATTAAGAAGCACCCATGTTGAGTTCAAGGATGATGCACACAGAAATACAATCTTACTTTCAAATTCATAAGTTTGGTTGTTCTCTGAATCCAGTACTTCCACACCCCTGGCCTTTTGAGTATCTTTATTATAGAGAACTTTAGTGACGATGGAGTAAGGTCTCACGGTAAGATTTCCTGTTGCTACTGCAGCAGGAAGGGTGGATGACTGCGTGCTAAAGTAGCCGCCGAAAGGGCAGCCTTCCGCGCATCGGTTTCGATACTGGCACGGTCCTCTTCCGTGTAACTCTTTTGTAACATGCGCAGTTCTTCCGATGATTAGGCAGCGGCTGCCATTGTAATGTTTTTTTAGTCGCTCCGCTACGTCTTTCTCCACGCAATTCAGTTCCATGGGCGGAAGAAATTGCCCGTCAGGAAGTTGAGCCAAGCCTTCAATCGAGCCGCTGATGCCCGCAAACTTTTCCACGTGGTCATACCAGGGCGCAATATCTCCATATCCAATGGGCCAGGGCACTGCGATGCCTTCTTTTTCATTCGCTTCAAAGTCCATGGCACTCAACCGGTAACTTTGCCGGCCCCATAAAATAGAGCGACCGCCCATGCGGTAGCTTCGTGCCCACCATGTATAAGGCTTAACCTGTGTGTAGGGAGATTCTATATCATTTACGTATCCATCAATGTTACCTTCATTTGCAAAACCAGATATGCTGGCTGCATGTTTTTGTCCTTTTTGCTCCGCAGTAAGATACCCCCGATGCTCAAATTCCCAGGGATTTTTAACTGCTGTTTTATAATCTTTGATATGTTCGTATGGCCCACCTCTCTCAAGCAGCAATACCTTGAGCCCTTTTTCACAAAGCTCCTTCGCAGCCCATCCTCCGCTCACACCTGAGCCTACTACAATTGCGTCAAATTTATTATTAGCCATCTGTCTATTTTTGTATGTTACCAAGAATCAATTTCATATAGCTTTTGAATGGATGCCATTAGTTTCTAACCATAGCACTATTACGATCTGTAATTTCCGTTTCTGCGCCAAGCGCCTGCAGAAACCTGTAACTTTCAAGAACTGCTGATTCGCCTGCTACTTCAAGTGTAGTATATCCATCAAAGCCTGCCATTACCAAAGAGGCAAAAGTTCCTGCAATATCAATCACACCAGAACCAAGAGGAATTGTAGCCATTCCGCATCCGAATATCGTGCCTCTCTTTTCCACCATTTCCTCCGGCATGTCCTTCCAGTGAACGTGTTCTATTTTCGAACCGAGTACCTTCACCATTTCAACCGGGTCACCGCCACCCAACCAAAGATTTCCCGTATCGAGGTTTATACCAAGGGCATCGGAATTGCATTTGTCTATAAGCTTTTCCATGTGCTTAACAGAGTCTGTTATGTGTCCATGTGGCTCAAGTAGAATTTTAACGCCTAAATCATTTGCGAGGCGAAGTGGCTCGGCCAATTTTTCATGGATGCAAAAAATTGCCTCATCGTTACTCAGAGACTTTCCAAAGCCAGTCGAAGGTTCACCTTCTGTGGTGATAACATGTTTGACTCCTATACTTGCAGCCATTTTAACTGCTTTGATGATCTGACTTGTTCCATAGCGCCATGGAGCAGCAGGATCCAACAGATTGGCGTGGGCGCAAATGCTTGATATCTCTAATCCATTTGCATTAAACATCCGTTTTATATCAAAGGGATTTGCGTCAAGACTCGCTACGGCCGTAAATCCAAATTCGGCTCCCAGGCAGGCCCCGTCGGTGTTATCTGTAACATCAGCATATTTAAATCCCCAGGATTTTATTTGCTCTAACTGTTTAGAAAGAGTCTGAAATGGATTGATCAGTGCAAAACAACCTACTTTAATACTCATACAATTTGTTTTTAGTTAGTTTAGTTAAAAAAATATTACTTGTTTCTTCTGACAGGCTTGCCCAACAATAAAACCCAACCCGCGTAGCAGGCATTTTTGGAATAAGGATCAAGGTTATCTGCCGAATTAGTGCCCCGCTGAAATTTACCCGCATCTTTTACAATTGACGATTTATCCAGCTTTTCTTCAGACACAGAAAAAACAACATCATGTGTTCCTTCATTCATTTCTTCGGGTAGAAAAAAATAATGCGAACGCCATTTAGCGGCGTATTTATCGAAACGAGGAATTAGTACAGGACTGTGCTGATCGACCTTTACCTGGAACTGCCCGCATCCGGGGCCCACTACATCATATAATCCAATCGAACGTCCTTTGAACTGCATTTGAATCGAAGCCCCAACTTCGTCGGAACTGATCAAATAAGGGAAGCGGTTTTGTAACCTGACAGCGACCGAATCGTTTGTATTCGACAAATTATTCCACGTGCCGGACTGTGTTAAAACAGATGCAGGCAGCATTACAGCATCTTCCCAATTGTCCCTGGTAAAGGGGCTACTTAGATGGTGCGTCAATCTGCCGGCATTCTTCTCCGCTGTTTCGAAAAACTTCATTAAAGCCTCGGTATAAATTCTATGACCTGTGGTTGGATAAGGATGGACTCTATCGCGGGAGAAGACGATTTTATCATCCATCTTTTCTGCATTTCCGGTAAAAACCAAATGACCGGAGTTATACAGATCCATAACCGGTTTGGCAAACATGACAGAGGGTATTCCGTAATGTTCTGCAATCTGTTCCATGGCCAGCATAGAAGGCCAAAGCGAGCCGGTTTTCAGCGTGTCCACCATCTGCTCCATCATAGTATACACAAAGCAGATATCGGTATGCTTGTTAAAACGCCATATTTTTCTAACGATGCCCTCCATTGCCTTTTGGATTGTCTTTGGCGGCAAACCGGCATCATTCACAGCAAATTCAACAAACACAAGATCAGGCTCATGATCAATAACATCTTTTTGTACACGAAACACGCCCAGATCGGAGCCCGTGCCACCTACGCCGGCATTGATGCCGGTAAATGTTGCAGCAGGATATCGCTCTTGTAATTTTTGTAATGATTGTTCCCGCCAACCACCCACAGCTTCGGTAATGCTTCCTCCTAAATAACCAATCTTAATCTGTTTGCCTTCTCGTATCTTCTCAAAAAAATTGGGCAAACCTTTTCGCATTCTATATTCAAACTGCGTGTTTAATGCCGGTGTTTGAGCATATAAAAAATCAGCACATACACACAAGAAAAGTAGTAACAGGTATCGTATCCTCATAATAGTTGTTTTACTAATAGTATGGTTAGAGATTCTTATCAATGCTACGGTTTTGCCATTCAAGTTTATCAATGATGAGCATGAATAAGACCTTTTACAATTTAGGAGCTGTCAATGCATAAGCACACCAAAGTACTGGTGCCTGGCCATGCAGATCGCCTGTAAGGCCCTGACGATTGCGGTAATGCTCGGCGCTGTTACCGATGTTAGTACCCTCACATACTTTTGTAACATCACCGTTCTCGTCAATATAATTCGTTGTAAGAGTTATCCATGCTTTTGCAGCCGCTGCTCCATATTGTTTTTCATTCAACCATCCCTTGCGTACTCCTACAATCATGGCATAAGTAAACATTGCAGTACAGGATGTTTCTTCCCACATGGTTGGGTCATCTATTACTTGTCTCCACATACCGGTTGGAGATTGATTTTCTTTAAGTGTAGCCATCATTTTCAGATATGCATTCATGATGTTGGAACGGTACGGATTATTTTCCGGTAATGCTCTAAGTAACTCCGCCATTCCAACAGCCATCCACCCGTTTCCCCGACCCCAACTAAAGTGGGCCGATGGAGCATGATAGAACAACCCAGTGGGCAATTGAATAGAGTCCAGATAAACCAACATTTCCTTCGCGGCACGATTTAAATACTTCATATCTCCGGTAGCCTTGAAAGCTTGTGCCTGTACGGCTGTTATCATAAACATATCGTCTAGCCAAATACGCGTTTGCCAAGTGTATCCGCTATCGGCCCATTTTTTTTCCGAAGCACTTGCATTTTGAGGAACTTCCCACTGAGTATTGGCATAGAGCAGCCCCATATCTAAATACTTCTTGTCTTTTGTTTGTATATACAGTTCCAAAGGAAGTGTACCGAAAACATTGTTATCAACATGATTGGGCTTAGGCAACAATGGGGCTTCATTTGTAAACAGCGGTTGAAAACGAGCTTCCAGTTTGTTAAACAGTTCCTTGTTATCGGTTGCTTTTGCAAACCAAAATCCTCCGAGCCAGGTACACACATCAGGATAAGTAACCTGTGGTGCGGGCTGATTCATCTTCAACGGATTGCCGTAAGTTGAATGCGGCCGTGAAAGAAATCGTTCGGTGATTTTAATACCTACTGCTTGCGGATTGGCTTTATCGGGGAATTTTTTAAAATACTTCATTTGAGCATTTCCACGGAATGCCAGGCAAAGGATAAGCGTTGCAACGGCTAACACTTTAGTAAGGATTGTTGTGTTTGTCGGTCTCATTATTCCAAATTATGTTTAATAAAATACTGTGACGGCAGCCTTTGGCTTTGCAGCAATTTGCAATTGCAATTTGCCCCATTGAACATTTAGCATATCACTTTCACTCCTGGACACGACAATGTTTTTATCACGTTCTTCCAAAGTCTCGTCGATAGCCATGGCAAATCCTAAAACTGCGTTATTAATTTCCGACAGGTTAAACTCCCTTGAGCTTCCGGAATAGATTACAAAGTCGATCCATGTTTTCGCACTGTCCTGTCCTGTTTCCCACCTACCAGTCAAATCACCAAACTGTAATGTATAAGGATGAATATAGAAAGGTAAATTACCGGCTGTGAAACTGAATGGTTCAAGAATCGATTTTGGCAATTGCAGACCGGTAATCGGGATACCTGCATTAAACTCAAAACGAAGTCTTAAATCACTTGCTTTAAAATGACCGTTTTTTATTCGATCAATGCTGATATGTTTATCACCACCGTTTGTGATAAAATTAATACCGGCCAGCACTCTGTTTTTATCTTGCATGCCACAAAAACTTGCAGAGCTGAAATCAAAGAAATCATGCAACAGCCTCAGTTGGCAATAGTTTGTTTTTTTATCCGTGCCCCAATACATAAGTAAGGGATGGCGTTGATTCCACATGCTTGACCGATTAGCGGTAGACAATGCATACTTTGATGTCATGTATGCTGTACCCGAAACCTTTGGATCACTGACGACGAACACATCGGATTCTGTTCGCGGGTATTGCGGAGTCAAAAAATAATGAAGTAAATAAGGAGGTATTTTATGTGTCGTTTTAACATCGCCCGTAAAGGTAGGCGTACCTACTTTACCTGCGGACGCTTTATAAATAATGCCGGAAAAGAGAGAATCTACAACGGGACTATAAGCCCTGCTATGCGGCCCTGCCCATTGCCCCGTAGGTTTGTGGTAATGGCGAGCTATCATATTCCAGGTCAATGCATACAAAGAATCTATCATTACCAAAGCAGAAGTATCTTTGATGTTACGCTGCATTCTGTTTAACTCATCTAAAGCCACTATCGTATAAGTAGGGCTGTTATACTCTTCAAAGCCGCCTCTTTTTACAGTGTATTCATAAAAGTTTTTTAAGCGGTTTTGTGCGTATTGCAACATATCGTGATAATCAAAAAGCTTGGCTGCCATATAAGCAACATAAGTACCCATGATAGCTATATTCGTATAAGAGGGACTAACGTTTCGCTTTTGAATGCACCGTGCTGCCAAGCGTATTGCCTTTTGCATTTTGGTTTGCAAACTATCGGGAAGTTCCCTCTTATGTTCTATCCATATATCCAACAAGCTTACAGCATTGAAGTCTGCCCAGTTGTAATCAACGGGTGATTTTTTGGTCGCTAAAGGTTCTTCCTTAAAGTATGGCCAAACACCACATGTGGCAGAATGACTAACAGTATCCTGCAGCGCTATTGTGCTCTCAATAATATCAATTGCTTTATTGATATTATCCTTTCCGCCATAATCCATGAGCTTTATCGCATAAAAAAGAGAAGCGCGTACATCATGAAAATTGCCGCTTGCCGCATCGGTATGGTAGTTCCATTTTTCAATCTTTATAGCCAGCATTTTTTCCCGGGGATCATATTTTTTGTCAAGTTCTTTGATCGAATTGAACAACTGTTTTTTTTCTTGATTTGAAATTTTAATTTGCTGGGCTTGACAGAAGCTCGAAATCAAAAACACCCCACATACCATTTTAACGCGTAACGGTATGTTTGTTTTAAATAACATTCGTGTTGTCATTGTATAGAGTAACATAAAGAATGTACCGACAGTCGATTTGGTTTTCCGTTTATTCATTATTTAGAAAAGTTTCATTTTTTACCGGTACCCCATCCCTTGTTGGGTGCAGCAGGAAAAGTATAACGATGAAAACCGACACGCTGGGAAGCTGTTAATTCGGTGGTGGCTATTTGTTGCAGATAATATTAAGTAGCCGGACAATTTGTTAGATACAAATGCCGGCTACTATTCTTCGATTAACAACAAGGATAAAGCTCGCAGGTATTAATATCCTGGATTCTGTGTTATTTTAGAATTGGTTTGTATTTCGACGAAAGGAACCGGGAACAACACATTGGTCGGCTTCATAACAGGCGCAGTTGTACCATAGTACGCTGAAGTACTCCCTGAATTAGCTGCAAAGTGAGCATTCATAACAGCTACCGCACGGTCTGTTCTTACCAGGTCGAACCAACGCTGCCCTTCCAACATAAACTCCATCCTACGCTCGGTTTCTACAGCCAGTCTAAAGTCAGACTGGGTGAGGCTTGCAAGTGGAAGCAATCCTGCACGCGCACGAACCTGGTTGATAGGATCTAAAGCTTCTACTGTTCTGTTGAGTTCATTCAGTACTTCTGCCTTCATTAGCAAGACGTCGGCATAACGCAGGACGATCCAGTCGTTCTCCGCAATACCCGGTGAAGTAGCTAGTGGATCGATAAACTTTGAACAATAGTATTTAGTAGGCTTATAGCCTGCATTATACGCAACAGAAATGGCAGCTCTTTTATCTCCGCTGCTGTACAAGGTTGACACTTCAGGCATTTCAGTGTTATAGGAATTGGAAGCCATATAAGCGCCAAACGTGCTTCCTAAACCAGTCACAGTTCTGGAATAGCGTACCGCGAAAATAATTTCATTGTTCATTTCATTGGTGGTACTGAAGATACTATTGAAGTCGCTTAACAATGAATAGCCGGTCACATTATTCAAAGCGGTTAACGCTTCAGTGTATTTTTTCTGTGTCAGGTAAACCTTTCCCAACAATGCAGTTGCAGCCCCACTGGTAACCCGGCCAAGATCAGCACCAGTATAGCTTGCAGGCAACACCGCAGCGGCTTCGGTAAGGTCTTTCACAATTTGAGTATACACATCCGCTACCGGCGTCCGACCATAACTGTAGGAGTCCTTGTAATCGTAAAGAGGTACGGTAACCAATGGAACATCGCCATACAGTCTCACTAAATTGAAGTAGTTCAACGCACGAATAAATTTTGCTTCCGCCAAATAACGGCCCCGCAATGTTTCGTCCATCGGTACAGCAGCGCCTTTCGCAATTACCAAATTGCTTTGGGCAATTGACTTGTATGACGCATTCCACATGGTAGCAAAAGTTCCCCATGTTTGATCAAATGTAAACGCGTCCAACAAATTATAAGCAGGACCGCCTATCTGAGTCGTTGAATTGTCCGAAGCAACATCGCCGAATGCCTGAAAAGTTGTGTTATAAATGGGCAGCATTGTACTGTACGCTGCCGTTACGGAGCTTCCCAAACTTGTAGCATCTTTAATATAATTATCTGAATAAATCCTATTGGGGTCTGATAATTCGATAAAATCACGCTTACAACCGACTATTGTACTCATTGCCAGCGAGCAGATTGCTATATATTTAATACTATATTTCATGATAGATGAAGATTAAGATTAAAAATTCAAATTAAGGCCTAAGATAAAAGTGCGATTCAATGGGTATGAAACACCGTTGTCGACCCCTAAAGTAGCATCATTAGACGAATTTGCTTCAGGGTTATAGCCCGGATATTTTTTAGTGAACATCGCAAGATTCTGACAAGACGCATAAATGCGCAAAGCATCAAAAGCCTTTGTCTTTTTAGGGAATGAATAACCAAGCGTTACATTGGCAATGTGTAGGAACGATGCATCATGAAGATAGCGGTCTGACATCGCATCTTGTGCAAGACCACCAGCTCTTGGTTCCATACCATTTCCGGGGTCTTGTACAGACTTCCAGCGATCCAATACATTTGTTCTTGGATTAACACTACCAAAGAATCTGAATTGATTACGGTCGATAGCATACAAGTTTTTACTGCCGTAAGATCCGCGGATAATGATATTCAAATCGAAATTAGAATACTGAAATGTGTTTACGAATCCAAACAGGAATTTGGGTGATGCATGCCCTAAAGATTGCATATCATTCACATCCACTTTGCCATCATGATTATGATCCTCATATTTAACATCGCCCGGTTTCAGGGCATTAGCCGCCCATACGGGGCTGTTATCAACATCCTTCTGGTCCGCGTATACGCCAATTTGTTTGTAACCCCAAAACTGATCAATCGGTTTCCCTTCTTCAATTCTATACGAATTGAGGAAAACTTGGTAGATAGGTGTATGATTCACCAATTCCAACACTTTATTTTGGTTGACCGTGATATTAAAGTTGGTATTCCATCTAAAACGGCCCACCAAATTTTTAGTAGCAAGTCCTATTTCCAAACCCTGATTTTGCACTTTACCAATGTTTTCCATAACGTTTAAACCAAAACCATTGATGGCAGGAACAGCTCTGTTAAGCAACAAATTGGAAGTAATTCTCCTATATAAATCTACATTTAAGTAAATACGATCTTTGAGAAAGGCAGCTTCTAAGCCAAGGTCCGTTTGTTGATTCTTTTCCCAGCTTAGGTTCGGGTTAGCCAATGAACCCGGTAGGTAGCCGTAGTTTGCAGTGCCATTGTTTGAACCCAAAACATAATTGGCTGATGCGAGGTAATTTTGCCAGGCGTAATCCCCAATATTATTATTTCCGGTTTCACCGTAGCTTGCTCTTAATTTTAAATCGCTGATAACATCCAGTTTATCCATGAACTTTTCCTGCTTAATACGCCATCCTGCTGATAGAGAGGGAAAGTTTGCATATTTATTATTGTCACCAAAGCGAGAAGAACCATCCCTTCTGAAAGCGGCACCAAATAGGTATTTTTCTTTGTATGCATAATTAGCCCTTGCATATACTGAAGTCAGGTTGTTTCCCGAATAAAAAGTAGTGCCCAGTGTTTGTCCGGCTCCTGCTACTGTGTGTACTGCATCAGTTAAAAAAGTCCCCGTTACACCATTCAGCGTTTCATTTGTAACTACGTTTTGCTGTGCGGAATATCCGGCAACAACATTGATATAATGATTCCCAAAGTTTTTATCATAGGTAAAATAGTTCTCCGACACCCAGTTGGTGTTTACCCCCACTTGCCGTTGAGCCTTTACAGCCGACAAGAGCGGATTGGTAAACGTTGCTAAAGTACTCCCCCCCCCTCCATAAGTTGAAGGGGTAAAAACATTGCGTGTGGAATTGCTGTTAATAAACCCAAACATGGTTTTAAATTTCAGCCCTGGCAAAATATTAGCTTCCAGGTACGTATTTCCGAGAAGCACCGTAGATTTGGTTTTGTCTTCGTAAAGACCTATTATGGCCATAGGGTTTGTAAAGTTGGGAGAAAACCCAAAACCGAGCGGGTCAATACTTGGTTGCGCATAATTACCATTAGCATATTTTACAGGGAATAGCTGAGGCATCATCGCCGCATTTGCTATAATGCCATAAAAGCCGCCAAGTGCACCAGTACCGCCGGTAGCAGCTTCTGAACCGTCTCCTCTTGTATCTTTATTAGTATTAACAATAAAAGAAGGCACTAAGGAAACACCTACCTTAATATATTTATTTAATTGCGCATCCATATTTGCCCGCAAATTAAAACGTTGGTAACCGGTACCCTTAACAATACCATCCTGCGATGTGTAGCTGCCTGAAATAGAATACTGTACTGCATTAGAACCACCACTTGCGCTCAACTGATAACTTTGTTGCAAGGCATTTCTGAATATTTGATCCTGCCAGTCGGTATTCGGTAAATCAGCGGGCGGATTTACAAAAGACGGAGGTATTGGCTTTCCCAGATTGGTATATCCCTCTTTCATATAGTCAATCAACTCAGGGGTATTTAATACGGATACTTTTTTAAGCCTCTGCTGAGTACCTGTATAGGCATTAAAAGCAAATTTTGTTTTGCTGTTGCTGCCTTTTTTGGTAGTTACCATTACCACCCCATTACCCCCTCTTGATCCATAAATAGCACAAGCAGCGGCATCTTTCAGTACCTGGATAGATTCTATGTCTATAGGACTTATAAGATTAAAGGCAGAGTTATCCGGTAGTGGATACCCATCTACTACATATAAAGGAGAGTTTCCTGCATTGATGGAACCCGTACCTCTTACTCTAAGTACAGGTGCCTGCCCAGGCGCACCGTTGGTGGCCTGTACGCTAACGCCTGAAATCTGACCCATTAATGCAGCACCGGGATTTAAAACCGGCAAATCTTTTATCTGCTTAGCTGAAACGGAAGAAATCGCTGTGGTCAGTGTCCTTTTCTTTTGATCGCCATAGCCAACTACCACTAAATCGGTCATCTTGGATTCAGCCGGCTTTAAAACAATCCTCATGTCGCCTGATTTAGACACGGGCAGCTCAACTGTTTCATATCCCACGTAAGAGATCACCAAATTATTCAGATCGTTTGCAACCACCATCGAAAAGCTTCCATTTTTATCAGTAGAGGTTCCTTTATCTGTTCCTTTCAATTTAACAGAAGCTCCAGCCAGCGGCTTACCGTTTTCATCTAATACAGTTCCCGTAATGTTTATAGTAGTGACTGTTGCACCGGCAGTCTCCTGCAGGTATTTTTTTTGAGCAGGTTTCACAACGATTGTTGCGTTCTCAATTGTGTACTCAAACGGCAGGTCCCTGAAGCAGATTTTTAATGCATCGTCGATCGACACATTTTTTACATCGATACTTACTTTACCGGCCTGCTTTAGCAATTCCTCCTGGTAAAAGAACTTGAAGCCGGTTTGCCGGTTAATCTCTTTAAAAATCTGCTTCACAGAAGCATTTTTTTCGGAAAGGGTAACCGTTTGTTGGCCAAATCCTCTTGCGTTTACCTGCAGGCAGGCGCAGAGCAAAATAATGGCAGTTAGTTTCATAACAAGCAGTGTTTTAAAGATTGCTTTTCTTTTTCGATAGAGCAATCGTTGAATCGTTAAATTCATAACTTTGTTTTGTTTTGGATTAAGCAATAGTCATCTATGCCTTGATTATTAAAAAGTATTAATCCAATTTATTAGCCGTCCCGAATGGTACTCGGGGCGGTTTTCTTTTGAATTAAACTGAGAACCCTTTTTATTGACTTACAGTAATTACATCTCCTTCTATTTTAAATTGAATACCTGCCAGCTGCATAATTTTTAGTACTGCTGATATATTGTCGTTGCGGCTCATAATACCGGAAAAATGTTTTTCACTCCTCTTTCCTTCATATACCACACGTACATTATACCATCTTGATATTTGCAGCATGATGCTTTCTACGCTTTGGTTGTTGAAATTGAATAAACCATTTTTCCAGGCCATCACCTGGTCGGTATCAACATCTTTATTCAAATCAATTTTCCCTTTCTTGTTTAATTGTCCTTGCTGGCCGGGCGCAAGAATCGTTGAATTTTCATCGTTCGCTATTTTCACACGTCCCTGCAAAAGCGTAACATCAATTGACCCATCATCGTTATAAGCGTTTACATTGAACTGCGTCCCTAGCACTTCGGTGTTAACGCCGTTTGCACTTACGATGAAGCTCTTCATTGGGTCGCGTGCCACATCAAAATATGCCTCACCGCTTACTTCTACTTTTCTTTCGTTGCCCGAAAATGCTGTGGGGTAAGTGATGGATGAAGCAGCGTTTAGAAACACCGAAGTGCCATCCGCCAGAACAAGATGGATAATCCTGCTTCCTCTTGGTACAGTAAGTGTATTGTATTCAATTTTGGAATTTTCGGCACCTGTGCTATTGTAAGCAATCTTATCGCTGGATAATTTTGAAATACTTGCAGCACCCTGCGACGCCAATGCGCCGTTTTGCACACTATCCAGTACAACCTGTTGTCCATTCGCAAGCGTCAGCACTGCATTGACTGAATTAGGGGCAGCAATATCAGGCTTAGTGGGCTTAACCACTGCAATATTTTGCACATCTTTCGGTGAGGAGCTATGGTTGAAGAAAATTAAAATCCCTGAACCAATTATGCCAATAATAATGGCTGCTGCTCCAACTCGCCACCATCTGCGGGACCTTATATTTATGACTTTTGATTGTCCAGCCTCTTCATCTTTACCTTTCATTAAAATGGCTTGAAGCATCTGTCGCGATTGGTCGATGCCTACTGTTTCAGCCGGCTCGAACTGATCCCATGCCTGCTCCATCAACCTGTCGAGTTCCTCATCTTCTGATATGCTTATCAAATCTGCCAGTATGTTCTTTTCTTCGGGAGTGATTTTTCCTTTGAAAAAACGGCCCAGCAGATCCGCTATATTTTTATCGCCCATAGCTCTTGTTTAGATTTTTTTCTTTTACAGTGTCCTATATATGACGCACTGCAAAAGAAAAACTCCTAGCCCCGAAAAAAAATTTTTTAAAAAAATCAGGATCAAAAAATCTAAAAAAGATTCAACGTTCTAACAATGTTTGTGAAGTGAGTGCGCATTTTAAAATCAGGAACTTTTTGTAGCAATAGCAGCCAGGATTAAGTAAATGGCTGTGCGGGAATAGCCTCCGCCTAGCTCCTTACGAATAGTTCGCAAAGCCTGGGTCATGTGATTCTGTACCGTTGATATGCTAATATGGAGTTGTTGGGCAATGTCTTCCTGTTTTAGTCCCTGTTCACGACTAAGGGTGTAAACAAGTCTCTGCTGCTGAGGCAGCGCAGTTACTATGGTTTTTAATTTTTCGTGCAATTGCTTTTGGTACAAAATCTCGTCAGCAGCCGGATTATCTGCATTTGCATTTGCCTGAAGTTCAGATACGCGAATAGTCTCACGAGCCATTCGTCGAATACCAGTCACCGCATAATTATGTGCCATGCGATACAGATAGGAACCGAAATGCTCCACATCTTGTAGCGACTTACGAATGAGCCATAATTTCACGAATACTTCCTGCACAACGTCTTCGGCATCCTGGGAGGAATCAGTGATACGCAGAATATAAAAGTAGAGTTTATCTCGCCACGCATTAAAAAGTGTCGCAAATGCATCTTCATTGCCGGATGCGACTTGCAGCAATAATTCTTTCTCTGAATATGTATGTGATATATTCAATAATGACAAGCTTAAATAACGAAAGGGGTTAGAAAATACAGAGCCAACCTTATGTGAAATCCTATCTATACCTCATGACACTTTCCAGTCTATTATTAAGCAAGGATAAGTGTTTGGACCTTACTTTCCAAAAAAGTATTTTCAAAAATCAGCGCTATCAATACTAATTCAGGGTAAGGCAAATGCAGCTTTCATTTTGCGAAAAAAAACATTCATTTTGCGCAAGCGCCAGTCCACATTGCAAACAAAAAAATCGTGTGCCAACCACCGAAATTCATCACCCTATAAATAATGTGGTAGTCAGAGATTTTTAATGGTAAAAAAAATCTCTCTAAACCGATTATTTTTTAGAGAGATTTTATAAATCTATGTACTTAAAGAAAACCATTAGTGCTCGTGTCTTTTTAAACCTTTATTGACATGAAAATCATTTTACCAAGATAATATAGAGAAATAGCAAAATAGGATCACTTACGAAAAAAGGCAATCATTTTGCGCTCCCAGAAAGGTATACGACCATCCGTTTTCAAGTTCTTCAAATGCGGCTTCAGCAATACGTTTCTGGCCGAAACACAATATTTGATTATAGTTAATAACGCAATTCTACTATTTTAAAATAGTGATCATCTTTGTTTTCTGCGAGCTCTTTAAACATGTCCTCCCCGATCTCTATTATTGTGGATACCGTGATATTTTCATTTGAACTTTTTTCCTTCTCCATTATGGTGTCTTTGATTTGTTGCTTGGTCATAAATTGCGGCGATTGAATAAAAAACGACGCGTCTTCTAAAATGCGACCATTATCAGTAATGGTATACATTGCTAAATAGAAATAGTTTGCCATGAGCGTTTCTTTTTTGTACAGAATTACTAAATACGGATAGGTGCTTTTGGGGACGGGGAAGTTAGGGCTACAATCAAGTTATGTCTTACGTCAGTTTGCATCTCTAGCAAGTCATTTACGAACGACAAAAACCGTTTATCTAACGACGAAAACTGTTGAGCAAAGAAACAGGCGATGAAACAAATGTGTAGGATAAGGCGCGGCAAGTATCCACTAGTAGGGCAACTTTTAGTTTCTTAATTCAATAAAAATCAAAGGAGCCCAATTAAAAAACATCGCTTTGCAAGCAGCTTCATTGTTAGTTTTGATTTCAATTAAAGACTGGCATTAAAATAGCCTTTAATGGCAGGAAAGCACTTGTCGATTTGCGAAAAAAAAACGTCTATTTGCGTACCATGTTGTAAAATCGAAATTGGCACATCGGCGTTAAGAGAAGCTTTAATAAGTAGCTATTCAATATATGAAGAAATATCTTCGAGTGAGATCATTTTTGAAAAGGACAAAACATAAAATGAAATCCCCTTCAAACAATTACCATTGCCAACACATCTCAAGAAATGCAATGAGCAGGTATTCAAAAATAAAATTTTCACTAATTTCGGCTGGAAAAGTTCTTTTCCATTAAGTTCGAAAATTCGGGTGACCCTCTGGGTGACCATTTGATTTTCAACATTACTAACACAATAGCAATGAAATAGTTAAAGTGAAATATTCGAATCCAATCCGGTTCACGATAGCGCAATTCACATTGCGCTATTTTTTGCATATAAGTCAGCCCAGCAAGGGCACGTCAACCCTTTCGAGCGCACTCCTGTTTATTCTTTTTCCCGGCATAGAGAACTGCGCATCATTATTGCTTCAACGTCTTTTTTTCTTGGTGACTTTGTTCGAGCATAAGTTTGTATGAACAATAATACTTCACAATATTGCGAACATAGGTAGTTGTTTCCCGGCCTATCTTTTCCGAAGCCACAATTTCAACACTGCCGAGCCACACATTGGGGTTCAGTCCGCGCGCAGCGGCGGCCTTTCGCAACTTCTCAATTTTGGCAGGACCGGCATTGTAAGAAGCGAATGCAAAAAGCGACCTGTTGAACTCATCGAAATGAGCATCCTGAAAGTACTTCGTGACCAGCATATTTATAAACTTTGCTCCGGCATGTATGTTAGGCTCTGTAACAGTTATGTTGCCTACCTTCATTGCCGCACCTGTCGCAGGCATCAACTGCATTATGCCCACGGCCCCCACCGAACTTCGGTTACTCTGATCAAGCCTCGATTCCTGAAATCCCAGTGCGGCCAGCATTAACGGATCAAAGTCGTATTGCCTTCCATACTTTTCGAACAACTGCATGATTTCTTTGTAGCGTTTTGCATTACCGGAATTGGTTGGATCCTGCAAATATTTGACCTGCCCGTAATATTTCTTAAGACGATAAGGAATTGCGCCAAGTTTCTTTTCGTAACCATAGTAGAAATCTTTCAATTCTTCTGTTAATAAAGGACTGTTCTTACGGAAAGACCAACCGATGTACCCGCCACTTTGTACTGAAACATTATTCACTCTTATGCTTGGCAATATCTGAGCCCACATTTTTGCAATCCAATCGTCTACAATAATTGTGGAAATAATGCCGGCATTAAGCATTTCCATCAGGTCCTCATCTTCAAGGTATTCGGATGCGGTGTCCAGCTTGACGGGTGATTTACCCTTTACAGTGAGCATTTCATTAAGCTTTTGCAAGCTCTCAAAATAACTCGAGGACTTCCGCACATAAACCGTCTTACCACTAAGCCCTTCCACATTAGTTATCGCCGAATCCTGCTTGCGGGTGAGAATAAGTTCTGAAATGCTCCCCAGGTCTTTTGGTGCAAAAAAGTCAACCTGTTTCGATCGCTCCTCTGTCGCTGTCAGATTGCCGGCTGCGATGTCGCCCAGCCCCGCGAGAATGCCGGGAATCAACTCGTCCCGTGGCGTTGGAATAAATACAACGGTAACAGGTATCTTGACTGAGTTCTTGCGGTATTTTTTGTTGAGATACTCCTCAAATTCCCGAAAACTATCTGCAGAAATTCCGCGCACCTTTCCCTTATCATTAAAAAAAAGCGTCCGGCTAAAGGGAGCAAGCACCCGCACAATACGACGCTTTAGCATGGTGTCGAAATCCCCGCCATATACCTTTCTTCCTTTTTTTAGTGCAATGAAGAAACTATCTGACTGGTTGGCTTTTTTGTCTTGAGGTTTTGTCGTATCCCCTAATTCAATCTTTTTCGCGGTGTATGAACCTGCATGCTTTTCGTCCACGTTCACATTCGCATTGTTGCAAGAAGTAACAATCAAAAGGACCAACAGTGAAAATTTAAAAATGAAAAGCTCTTTCGTATTCGCCTTATGCACCAGTGGAAATAAATGAAGTTTGCCCATATTGTTAAATAGTCTGTTCATTTAAATCAATTTCATAAATGCATCAGAAATGTTAACGACCTATAGCGACAGGGTTTAAACGGAAACCTTTTAAAATAAGTATTGTGCAGGTATTGATTGCAAGTTCGTATCCCTGGCCTTCTATTTAAAAGCCTTTATCAAGGTACTAAATTTTACTCTAGCGCCACACGGTATTTTGCAGCGGCAGTCGATGAGTGCATCAACACCCAAATACTTGTATCGATGTATTGAAATTTCTTTCCAAGGCATAATTTGGCGAAGAGGTTACGAGTGGGAAACATTTATTCCTTCAGTCAATCCGATAAGTTATGCAATGATGGGATTACTGCGACAGTTTCAAAGAACGGAACAACAGATTTATCAAATAGTTTCAATACTGATAAAAGCTAAATATGGAATTGATTATTATCCGGCAAACGTTCCAAATAAATATTTAAGCAGTTAGTTGCCAATTAACAAAAACTGCTTGATGCCGGGAATAATGATCGCAGGCATTACGCCAAAACCCAAAAGCAGCAATACCAGCACAACTAAAGCAGCATAGGAAGCGGCATAAAAAAATGGATGCAGTCTTTTTTCTTTTTGGATGGCAACGGATACATCTGCAAACAATGTACTAATGATTCGCAAATAATAGTACAACCCAATCACACTTGTCACGACCAATACGATTACTGGCAGCCATGCCTGTTGTTGAACACCGGCCATGAGTACATAAAATTTCCCGATAAACCCGGCGGTTAACGGTATTCCGGCTAGCGAAAGCAACGCCACGGCAAGTACAATGGCAACAAATGGTTTCTCCCAAAAAAGGCCACGGTATAGACTCAATCGTTCAGCATCTTTATCTTTTGCTGACAACAATATGATAACGCCAAAGGCTATTAATATGGTGACTGCATAAGCAATTAAATAAAAAGCGGCGGCTTCTACACCGGCACTATTTCCTGGTAAAAAGGCTACCAGTAAATAACCAAAATGTGCAATTGAAGAATACGCGAGCAACCGTTTTATGTTCTGTTGCCTCAACGCAAGTATGTTGCCGCTTATCATGGAGAACATAGCAATGACAGAAATAATCGTCATGATCGAATGATTGTTTTGCAAATGCAGTTCCTGCGCAAAGCGAAGCAGCACGGCGAACACGCCTATTTTAGAAACAGTCGCAATGAAGCTAGCCACAGGTGGTGGGGCACCCTGGTAAACATCTGCGGCCCATAAATGAAATGGAACTAATGCCAGTTTAAAGCCAACTGCTATCATCATTAAACTAAATCCTAGCAGGAATAATGGCGATGATTGTTCTGCGGTATGTAACTTTTGAGCTATTGCAGAAAAATCCATGCTGCCTGCATCCATATAGATCAATGCCATTCCAAACAAAAGAAAAGCTGATGTAAGTGCCGCCAGAAGAAGGTACTTAACGCCTGCTTCGACGGCATTGTTTCTTGTACGCAAGTAAGCGATTAAGGCATACAAACTTACGCTCAGCAATTCCAGCCCGATGAAGAAAGAAATAAAATGCCGGCTGATGGTTAGTATTGCGGCACCGAGTGTACTTAAAAAGATAAGGATATAATATTCACGTGGGTTTTCTTCGCGCTCTTCAAAATAAATATAGGAGAATAGTCCAACCACCAACACACAGAATATAATCAACCCGGTAAACAAAGCCCCGTAACCATCAACTATCAGTAGTGGCATAATTGTTTGAGGTAAAACGTCCCTGACATACCACATGGTAAAAATAACCAGGCACATCATGAGGAAGCCTGTCACCTGTATTACGGTATGTCCCTGGCGAAATGCGATCAGCAATATAATAACGATAGACGCAGTTGCCAGCACCATGAAAGGAAGAAGCGCCATTAGTTGTTGATGGTTCATAGTTACTTTATATATTGAACATTGTTCTTCAGGTTAATTCAAAAGTAAAAAGTCAAAAGTCAAAAGTCAAAAAACGCCGAAACGCTGCATTGCATTGTAATAGACAGGTGGTTAAGGTTTTTTACTTTTTACTTTTTACTTTTTACTTTTTACTTTTTACTTTTTACTTTTTACTTTTTACTTTTTACTTTTTACTTTTTACTTTTTACTTAACACCACATCCATCACTGTTTGCGGATAAAGTCCCAGCAATATAATTGCAATGCTTAACGTCGCAAGAATGATCATCTCTCTTGCAGTTATGTCAGTCAACTTTTCGCCACTGGTCACAGGGCCCAGAAAAACTTTTTGCATCATTCGCAAAGAATATAGCGCTGAAAAAACTAAACCGGTGGAAGCCAAAACGGTTAATAATACATTGGCCTGGAATGTACCCATCAGGATTAAAAATTCTGCGATGAAATTTCCTAATACCGGCAAGCCGAGTGAAGCCATGGTAAACAACATGGCAACGCCACCCATCGCGGGCATCGACGTCCATAATCCTCCCATTTGAGATATATCCCTTGTGTGCAGGCGCTCCTTGATCATGCCAGCAAGAACGAATAATGCACCTGTGCTGATGCCGTGTGTTACTATTTGCATTACAACGCCCTGCATAGCTATTTCGCGAAATGCAAAAATACCGGTGAGCACAAAACCCATGTGGCTTACCGATGTATATGCAATGAGCCGCTTGATATCTGTTTGCGCGAAAGCCATCAAGGCACCGTAAATAATTCCAATCACGCCAAACAACATTGCCCACCATGCAATATCAACAGCAGCCTGATGAAACAGTGGAAGTACAAAACGAATAATACCATAAGCGCCGGTCTTAAGCAGCAACCCAGCGAGTATAAGACTACCGGCAGTAGGTGCCTCGCTATGCGCATCAGGTAACCAACTGTGAAAGGGAACCATAGGAAGCTTGATAACGAAAGCGATCATAAATCCCATCATGATCCACTTTGCGGCAGCAGGTTCAAGTTGCGTGTTTAAGAGACTGAAATAATCATATGAATAGCTACCGCTTTGGGCACCGTGTATGAAATATAATGACAGTATGGAAAGCAACATCAGCAAACCACCTGCCTGTGTAAAAATGAAAAATTTATAAGCGGCATATCTCCTGTTCTTGTCGCCCCAGATAAGTATAAGCAGGTACATCGGTACAAGCATTACTTCCCAGAAAAAATAAAAGAGGAAAAGATCCAATGCTACAAACACGCCACTAATACCGGCCAGCGTCCATAGCAGGTTGAAATAATAAAATCCCGCACGGCTTTTTATTTCTTTCCATGAACATAATACAGCAAGCGTTCCCAGGAAAAAAGTAAGCAGCAGCAAGATCAAACTTAACCCATCTATTGCCACATGAAAACTTATGCCGAAAGATGGTATCCATGCAGTTTGATATTGGATCATCCATGTACCCGTACCTGCTTGTACTCCTTTGCCATATTGGAGCCATATATTCAGTAGAATAGCAAGGTCCGCGAGCACTGCGCATAAGGCAATCCATTTTGCGGCCATTGGTCGCCATCTTGCTGTGATCCAGCATAGCATGCCGCCACTCAATAAAACAATTATCAACCACACTAGTATCATAAAAAAAATTGTAAGGCTAAAATAAAAATGATACCTATCAATACACTTATTACGTACGTTCGCATTGATCCATTCTGGCTTACAGAGAATATTCCGTTGAGCCATTGGAACATGGATACAATGCCTGCGTATATTTTGTCAATTACATCCTGTTTATTCAAACTTGTTACAAACACAAATGGACGCACAAATAATGTGTGATAAAATTGATCGAACCGCCAGCCACTGAAGAAGAAATTACGCAGCCCAACCAATGCAGACACCAGCTTCCACTTTGCTACAATGGAAGCATTCTTTTTATACAAGAGATAACCTGTATATATTCCTAATAAGGTTACCACCACAGCAATTAATTGAAAAATGGATTCTGAAGGAACGCCTTCCTTTTCTGTCACAGCTGGTAGCACCTTTTGCACTACATCTGAAAACAAAGTAACATGCAGCATGTTATGTGGCCATTCAATAAAACCGGCTACAATACTTAACACTGCCAAAATAATTAAGGGCCAGGTCATCAGCCTGCCGGGCGGTTCACCTATATGCGTTTTCACATCGCCCCAAAAAACCACCAGCATTAAACGTGTTGTATAAAAAGCGGTAATGAATGCACCGGCAAGGGCAACAAACCAAAGCATGGGACTACCACCATTGGCGCTCCATGCATACCACAAAATCTGGTCCTTACTAAAGAAGCCTGCAGTTACCAGGGGCAGGGCTGCTAATGCAGCTGCTCCTGCAAGAAATGTATAAAACACAATGGGCAATTTATTTTTCAAGCCGCCCATTTTAAAAATACCATGCTCGTGATGTAGTGATTCAATCACGGCTCCGGCGGCAAGAAACAGTAAGGCTTTAAAAAATGCATGTGTAAAAAAATGAAATACGCCGGCACTCCATGCACCAACACCCAACGCTAAAAACATGTAGCCTACCTGGCTGATCGTTGAATAAGCCAGAATGCGTTTTATATCTGTTTGCACCATAGCGCTGCATCCGGCAATCAGCAATGTTACGGCGCCCACAGTGGCCGTTATATTCATTGCTAATGGTGACAGCTGAAACACTGCATGCATTCTCGCTACCAGGTAAACACCTGCTGTTACCATTGTGGCAGCATGTATTAACGCACTTACTGGTGATGGGCCAGCCATTGCATCCGGCAGCCAGGTTTGTAGAGGCACCTGCGCCGACTTGCCCATTCCACCTGCGAGCAACAACAATGCGATGGAAGTGATAAGAGGTGAGCTTTTGGTAAAATGCTCTGGTGCTGCATTTTGAATGGCGGGGATATCAAGTGTTCCCAATTCACGGAACAGAAGAAAAAGACCAATTGCCATGGCTGTATCTCCAATACGTGTGATGTAAAATGCTTTGTTGGCCGCCTGAACATTGGCAGTGGTTTCATACCAAAAACCAATGAGTAAATAACTACACAGGCCCACTCCTTCCCAACCGAGGTACAGCAATACCAGGTTATCTGCCATTACCAATATCAACATGGCGCAAACAAAAAGATTCATAGATGCAAAGAACCTCGCATAGTCGCGATCTTGTTTCATGAAACCTGCACTGTAAATATGTATTAGTGCGCCAACAAATGTTATTACAAAAAGAAACACGAGGGATAATGCATCTACCCGCAAACTAAATGAGCAACTAAAATTGGCGACATTCATCCACCGCCATAAGGTTACGGTATAAGCACCATTTTCTTGTGGTGTTTGCAAAAAATTAATTCCAAGCCATATGGTTGTAATTGCTGCAATGCAAACAACACCCGCACCTACCACAGCAATCACTTGTTTGGACAAATGTCTTCCTGCAAGGGATAATATCAAAAACCCCATCAATGGCAACGCCGGGATAAGAAATAAAATTTCTTGCATGGCAATCGTTTTAAACTGTTTGTAGAGACAAGGCACTGCCTTGTCTTGTCGCTACCAGACAAGGCAAAGCCTTGTCTCTACACGTCTATATCATCTTTCAGATTATTTAGTTTACTAACATCAAGTGTCTTATGTTGGTGATATACCTGCATGACCAATGCCAGTCCTACTGATACTTCGGAAGCTGCCATTGCCAGGATAAACAGAAACATCACCTGCCCGTCTGGCTGCCCCCATCGTGCACCGGCTGCCACAAATGCTACTCCTGCAGCATTCAGCATTATCTCAATGGAGATCAATATAAAAATTATGTTTCGCCGCGTAAGCACACCTAGCAACCCAAGCACGAAAAGTATAGCGGCTACTACAAGTACTGAATATGATTGCATCGTTTATGTTTTAGTAGAGACAAGGCAATGCCTTGTCTTTGACATTCTATCACGCTGTTTATGCAGACAAGGCAATGCCTTGTCTCTACACAGCCTCTTCTTCCTGTTTCAAAAACCGGTGTAAATATTTTTTCTTATGCCTACCTATATGTGCAGCGCCTACAATGCCTGCCATTAAAAGAAATCCTGTCAGCTCGACTGCTATTACATACTCACCGTAAAGTGAGAGCGGTATTTTTTTTAGATCAACAGTTTGTTGTGGCATTGGTACAGATCCTCCCATAGTCAACAGTACCAGTAACTCTCCCAATAAGATGGCTGTTAATATGGATGGTCCTATCCATGTTTTGGGCTGCATCCATTGTTTTTCCTGTATCGCGGATTCCCGTCCTAAATTGAGCATCATCACTACAAAAATGAAGAGTACGATAATTGCCCCAGCATATAATATTATTTCCAACGTGGCTACAAATGGAGCGCCTAATGACAAGAAGATCATTGCAACACCTAAGAAAGAAACTACGAGGTACAACAATGCATGTACCGGCTGATGGCGGGTGATCACCATAACTGTAGCTGCTATTGCTACAATGGATGAAATGTAAAAGAGATAGTTCATTTCTTATGGCATTAAGCTGTGAACATCAACCGGCGCATCTTCGTTTTCACCTTCTCCTTTTTGTTTTACGCCGGCATCCATTCCTGCTACTTTATAAAAATTATAACCGGGATATTTCCCCTGGCTGTTTATCAGCAGATCTTCTTTTTCAAACACAAGGTTTTGGCGATTGTATTCTCCCATCTCAAAATCCGGTATTAACTGGATCGCATAGGTTGGACATGCATCTTCGCAATACCCGCAAAAAATACAGCGTGAAAAATTGATGCGAAAAAATTCCGGGTATCGCCTGCCATTTTCATCTTCTGTTGCCTGCAAAGCAATGCAATCAACCGGGCAGGCCACTGCGCACAAGTAACAACCTACGCAACGTTCGCCACCATCAGGATCTTTTGTGAGCACTATCCTTCCGCGCCAACGTGGACGCAATCTTATTTTTTCTTCCGGGTATTGTATGGTCACATGTCTTTTGAAAAGATGAAGAAATGTCAACCATATGGTTCGTATATGACTAAACATAAATCATGTTTTTATTTCACGCAAAGGCGCAAAGGAGCCAAGACGCAAAGTTTATTTATGAAATATTTCAAAGTTTCACGCAAAGCTGTAAGTGCGAAGATCCAAAGCTTATTAAAAGAATATCGAATGTTCCTGTAATAATGGTTTCTATCCATCTTTAAAACCCTTTGCCTCTTTGCACCTCTGCGCCTTTGCGTGAAACTTTAATCAGCCTCTTATCAAAAGCGCAACAGCACCTGTAATCATCAAATTCGCTAATGCCAAAGGCAGCAATATCTTCCAGCCGGTTTCCATTAGTTGATCATATCTTGGCCGCGGCAACGATGCGCGCAACAATATGAAGAACAGAATAAAGGCAAACGTTTTTAAAAAGAACCATGCCCACGGAGGCAGGAATGACCAGCCCAGCCATCCACCGAAAAACATGGTAACTGTCACTGCCGAAATAAGTGTGATGCCTAAATATTCACCAATGAAAAACATACCGAATTTCATTCCTGAATATTCTGAGTGATAGCCCGCTACCAGTTCACTTTCTGCTTCCGGAATATCAAAAGGCAGGCGGTGTGTTTCTGCTATTCCTGCAATAAAAAACAGGATAAGCCCCAGAGGTTGTTTCACAACAAACCACATATCTTTTTGCGCGTTAACAATATCACCCAGTTTAAATGAACCTGTCAACATTACCACACCCATGAGGCTTAGACCCATGAACACCTCATAAGCGATCATTTGCGAGGCGCCGCGCATGGCACCCAGCAAGGAGTACTTATTATTGGATGCCCATCCACCCAAAACAATGCTATACACTCCAAGTGATGACATGGCCAGGAAAAACAGAATGCCCACATTTAGATCTGATACTATTATTTGTGGTGTAAATGGTATGATTACAAAACTCATTAACACGCTTCCTACTACTACTGCGGGGGCTACAATAAACACCCACTTATCAGCAAAAGGTGGAATCCAATCTTCTTTAAAAAACAATTTCAATGTGTCTGCCAACACTATCAATATGCCTAGCGGTCCCGCTCTGTTCGGACCGAGCCTGTCCTGCCACATAGCCAGCATTCTGCGTTCGACCCAGATGAGGCCTGCGGCAATATTCAACAGCACGAATAGCACCCCTAACACAATCCATACATGTTGCATGACTGTCATCGTACTTCTTTTTTATTTTTTACTTTTTAATTTGAACCCTTGTTCCCCAGCTCATTCCCATTGATTCGCGCAATCCTGCAGTAACAAGCACTACCCCATCGCACACGTTTTCATCTGCTTTAACAGGCAAAGAACCGTACATTATCCCCGCATCCACTATTTGTAGCATGTCTCCATCCTTCGCATTCAGTGCTTGTAAGCTTCCTGTCGACATGCTTGCAAATGGTTGCGGAGAAAGCGTTTTCAGTGCCGCTGTATAACTACTCAACTCACCCGAACCCAATGCATCATACTTTGGCAATAACAACCAACGATCTTTCGCTACAACAAATGATTCAGGCACATCGTTAAAGAAAAGATCCCTGGCATCACTTTTATTTTTGAACAACTGCAATCCGGGATTGCCACCACGAAGCGCTCCATTGGTCTCTTCCTGGTATTTGTTAACAGATTGCACAGAGTTCCATCCCGGCGACCAAAAGAAAGGAACCACTCCGGAAGGCGGTGTGCCCTTGTATCCTTCCATTGTAAACGACAACGGAGAATCTCCATCATTAAATGGTTTTGGTTCACTCACATTTTTATTCGCGAGTATGGCGGTGCGTCCGCTATAACGGTGTGGCTCTCTCGGTATTTTTTCACCATGAATTGTAAAATCATGTTTCGGCGAGACATTCGTTATGCCTTCAAACTGTGGCAACGCAGTTTCCATTTCACGCAACAAGTCATCAGGATGCAATGCATGGCCATTGAGCGTATGCAATTTCAATGTTTGCAACTTTTTCAACCATCTCCAGCTTTCTTGCACCTGCGACGTTGTATTGGGAATAACCTGGAAGAATCGCTGCGCACGGCCTTCATTATTTACCAACGTACCATCTCCGTCCGCGAAAGTTGCTGCAGGCAGCAAAACCTGTGCTTTCTCCGTTGTTGCATTGTGTAACGCATCCAACACAATGACATGGTCGCAACTATTAAAAAACTCATCAGCATTAGCAGATGGTATATGTTTGTAAACGTCATTTTCCAAAATAACAGCCGTAGCATGTCCGTTGGTTTTGATATTTTCATTTGCTACGCTAAATGAAGGCGATCCCATCATAGCCAGGCCCATGCTGTTACATTCCGTCATCACGCAACTAAAAGAAGTCTTTCTCTCGCCTGTATTTAATGCAACAGCAACATCAAATGCGGCTTTGATAACATTATCGTTGTAGCAGGATGTGCCCGTAATAACAACAGGGTTCTTTGCTTTCTTCAAGGCGTCTCCAATTTTTTTTGCCTTATCCAATAACGCTTCACTAAAGTCAGTATTAACTATTTTTCCCGGTTGCAAATAAGAAGCTATTGCAAAACCAAGCCTGGCCAAGTCGTCAGGCGCTGCATGCCATGAATGTGTTGCTATATCATCTATCGGAGATGTGGCAATAGTAAGTGTTGCTAAAAAACCTTTTTCTTCCTGGGCCAGCTCTTTAATAGCAGAGTCGAGCCACACTGGAATTTTTATTTCCTGCGAAGCCTGTGACGCGGCAGTTTTAACAACCGCCTGGCGAACGGCTAATGCCATCATCGGCGCGGTGTTCCATATATCTTCTCCTATAATCAAAACAGCGTCCGCCTGCTCTATCTCTTTCAATGACACACTGTGCACGCATCCTGAGCGGAGCATTTCTACAACAAGCCTGTTTAAATGCGCTTCATCTTCGCTAATGCCCTGGTAAAAATTTTCTTTGCCCACCAATTGCATTAACGCGAAATTGCTTTCCAGTGAAGCTCTTGGTGAACCAATACCCACTACTTTACTCATAGAAATAAGCGACTGCACATGCTCCATTATTTCACTTTCTGTTGCGGCTTCATTGGTGCGGCTTCTGATGAGTGCTTGTTTTATACGGTTTTCACTATTCACAAATTCATATCCAAAACGACCGCGATCGCAAAGGAAATAACCATTTACATCGCCGTTGTACCTGTTAAGCATGCAACGTAATTGGCCGTAACGTTCTGCCGCAATGGTATTACAACCTACGCTGCAATGATTGCAAACCGAAGGAGCCATTGTAAGATCCCACTTGCGGGTATAATGTTCTTTTAATGTTTTGTCAGTAAATACGCCTGTGGGGCAAACCTCCGAAAGATTACCGCTGAACGGGCTTTGCAATACTCCGTCTTTTTCTCTACCAAAATATACATGATTATGCGCCGCAAATACGTTCAGGTCGTCACCACCTGCGTAGTCGCGATAATAGCGAACGCAGCGATAACATTGAATGCAGCGGTTCATTTCATGATTGATCAACGGACCGAGATATTGATTGGTGTATGTTCTTTTTTTATAGTTATATCTACGATAGTCATGACCGGTCATTACCGTCATATCCTGCAAATGGCAAGCGCCACCTTCATCACACACCGGGCAATCATGCGGGTGATTGGTCATTAACCATTCAATCACCTGCTCGCGAAATGCTTTTGCAGTTTTATCTTCAATGGAAAGACGCAAGCCTTCCGTTACTGTTTCCATGCAACTCATCACCAGCCTGCCCTTCATGTCATTTTCATCTTTATACACTTTAACAGCACATTGTCTGCATGCGCCCACGCTACCCATTGCCGGATGCCAGCAGAAATAAGGCAGGTCCAAATCCAGCGTAAGACAGGCTTCCAGTAAGTTCTTACCGGCTTTTACAGTGTATGTTTTGTTATCGATGTGAATGAACATAGCAATCGTTTATAGTGCGAATTCGAATTCAATTAAGAATTAAGAATTCTTTGTTGGTTAGTTTATAAGGCTTGGCGGTCATAGCTCTGAAGTAAAAAAGTTGTTAGCATTCAATCCAGCCTATCACACTATTAAGAATTCTTAATTCTTAATTTTTTCAAACCTCATACGGACACTTATGCTTCTCTATATGTTCCACAAAATCATCTTTAAAATATTTCAATGCACTTTGCAATGGTTCCATGGCGCCGGGCGCCAATGCACAATAGGTATTGCCAGGGCCGAGGTATTGCGTATGCATTTGCAATAGCTCTATATCTTCTGTTGATCCCTTTCCCTTTTCAAGACCCAATAAAATTTTTTCCACCCAGGGCAATCCTTCACGGCAGGGCGTGCACCAGCCACAGCTTTCCTGTGCGAAAAAATGTTGCAGGTTGTGCACAAATCCTATGGGACATGTGGCATCATCCATTATGATCATTGTACCTGTGCCTAAGCGACTGCCTGCAGCCGCAACAGAAGCATAATCCATTTTTATATCGAGATGTTGCTCTGTTAAAAAGTCTGTTGATGCACCTCCCGGCAGTACTCCTTTTAAACGATAGCCATTTGCCATACCTCCGGCATATTCTTCGATAATTTCGCGCATGGTTGTACCTAAGGGCAGCTCCCAAACACCGGGCCGTTTCACTTTTCCGCTTACGCCGTAAAGCTTGGTACCACTGTCTTCGCTGGCACTTAAACTTTTGAACCAAGCTGCTCCATTGTTAATGATATGTGGCAAACAGCAAAGTGTTTCCACGTTGTTTACAATTGTCGGTTTACCATACAAACCACTTACCTGTGGAAAGGGAGGCTTTGCGCGTGGTGTTGCACGCTTGCCTTCCAGAGCATTTAACAACGCTGTTTCTTCTCCGCAGATATAACGTCCCACGCCTGTATGTAAATACATTTCCAAATTCCAGCCGGTACCTAAAATGTTTTTGCCGAGGTAGCCTGCTGCGTATGCATCGCTTATGCTTTTCTCCATAATTTCTGCAGCCTTTCGATATGCCCACCTGAGAAACACATAAGAGATGTCTGCTTTAATTGCATAAGCGGCAAGAATCATCCCTTCAAGTAGCTGGTGCGGGTTTCCTTCCAGTAATAAACGATCTTTGAATGTACCCGGCTCCATTTCGTCCGCATTACAAATAAGGTATTTCGGATGCCTGGCATCTTCATCCATCGGCACGAAACTCCATTTTATACCAGTGCTGAAACCCGCTCCACCACGGCCTTTCAACCCACTGTCTTTTACCATTTGTTGTACTTCTTGTGGTGCATTATTCTTCAGCACTTTTCGTAAAGCCGCGTAACCACCAGCCTGCTCATATTCTTTCAGACTGAGCGTTTTTCCTGTTATGATATTTTTTGTTAGCGGCTGTTCCATTTTAAAAAATAATTTCAAAATATCAGCACTCTGTACAGACAAGGCATTGCCTTGTCTGTACAGAGTGCTATTTATATGTTTCTAAAATTTTCTCAAGTTGATCCTCTTTTACATCCTCAAACAGGTCTTCATCTATCATCATAGCCGGTGCATGATCGCAGCAACCGAGGCATACATTAGGCAGCAAGGTGAACAGATCATCTTTTGTTGTTTGCCCAAATTGAATGTTTAGTTGCCTTTGCAATGCCTGGTATATTTTACCGTAGCCCATTACGTAACATGATATACTGTCACACAACAAAATCACATGCTTGCCAACGGGTTTGCGAAAAATAAGGTTATAAAAAGTAGCTACACTATCCACTTCAGCGGCACTCATTTCTAAATAATTTGCAATAGCATCGATACTTGCATCACTTATCCAGCGCCGTTGCTTTTGCACGATTTTTAATGCCTCTATCACCGCCGCCTTTTTATAAGGGACGAGGCTTACTTCATGATCTATGGCACGCATTTCTATTTCCGTTAGCAGTTCTTTTTTTTCCATATTTGTTGATCTTATCTCCATTGCTTCTGCATGGTCACTATGTTTTTGTTCGAGTATAAAATTTGGTTCGCGCATCTATTCATTTTCAATTTTCAATTAGAGGGCGAATGCAATTCACCCCTACCGGTCAATATCTGCCAGCACAAAATCCACACTTCCCAAAATCGACAACAAGTCCGCAACGGTGTAGCCTTTGCTTACGTAGGGCACCATTTGCATGTGCGGAAATGATGGCGTTCTTATACGAGTTCTGTATGATGATGTATTGCCATCACTTACCAGGTAATAACTATTGGCACCTTTTGTTGCTTCTATGCAACTCATGGCCTCTCCGGCAGGAATTACAGGGCCCCAGCTTACATTCAGAAAATGTGTGATGAGCGTTTCTATATCCTGCATGGTATATTTTTTTAAAGGCGGTGTGGTTAGCGGATGATCGGCTTTGTAGCTTCCTTCCGGCATGTTGTTGAGGCATTGCTCAACGATACGGAGGCTTTGCCATAACTCCTCTACCCGCACTACCGCACGGTCATAGCAATCGCCATTTTGCGCGGTGGGAATATCAAAATTGAACATCTCGTAGCCGGAGTAAGGTCGCTTTTTTCTAAAGTCCCATTCATAACCACAGGCGCGTAAACCCGGTCCCGTTACGCCCCATTCTATCGCTTCTTCCAATGTATAAATTCCTATACCTTTTGTTCTGCCTTTAAACAAGCTGTTGCGAATAACCATGTCGGTGTATTCCTTAATTTTCTTTGGAAAATATTGAACAAAATCCCGCACCAGTCCGTCCCAACCATTAGGCAGATCCTGTGCCACGCCACCAATGCGGAACCAGTTGGGATGCATGCGTCCGCCGCATACTGCTTCAATTATATCAAATACTTTTTCGCGATCGGTAAACATGTAAAATACCGGGGATAGCTGGCCCACATCCTGTGCAAACGTGCCGAACCAAACCAGATGGCTTGATATGCGGAACAACTCGCATAGCATGACGCGAATAACTTTTACTCTATCCGGCACCACTATTCCTGCAAGTTTTTCTACAGCCAGTAAATAAGCAAGATTGTTCATTACACCGCCGAGGTAATCAATGCGATCTGTGTAAGGGATGTAGGTGTGCCAGCTTTGCCGTTCGCCCATTTTCTCTGCTCCGCGGTGGTGGAAGCCAATTTCCGGAACGGCATCAACAATATCTTCACCATCCAGTTGAAGTACAATTCGCAACACGCCATGCGTGCCGGGGTGCTGTGGCCCAATGTTGAGAAACATAAAATCTGCATCATCACTTTCTCGCTGCATGCCCCATTCTTCAGGTTTAAATTGCAAGGCATTCTGCTCGCGATCGATTGTTTCGTTTAACAAACGATAAGGCCCGATCTCCGTGGCCCTTGCCGGATGTTCTTTACGTAACGGATGTCCTTCCCATGTCAACGGCATTAGGATGCGCTGCAAATGCGGGTGTCCTTCAAATTTAATACCGAACATATCATACACTTCCCGCTCGTACCAGTTGGCATTTTTAAACTGACCGGTTATGGACGGCGTGGATGGATACTCACCTTCCAGCGCGACTTTTAACCGGATGAAACTGTTACGTTCAAAAGAAAATAAATGATAGATAACGGTAAAATCTTTCACCGGCAATTTTTCCTTGCCGGCCCTGTCTCGTTCGTCCATGCCGCACAGGTCATATAACAAATTGTAAGGTTGGGGAATGCCTGTTTTAAGATATGTTGTAACCGATATTATTTTTTCTTTGGGAAGCCACAGCGTAGGTATATCATCTACTGTAGGTTGCTGTGTAAATGTACTCGCACCAAAATTTTGATGCAATAAGTCTAATATGGCAAAGGCATCAGACATAGGCTGTACTAAATTCAAAAGTTAAAATTCAAAATTCAAAACGCTAACGTTTGCCTGGCTTACAATTTTATACATTGATTTATTTATTAATTGAACTCCTATTCAAAAGCAAGTCTTTTGAATTTTTACTTTTTACTTTCCATCACACTTCATCTATTGGTCTGAAGTTTACCATGTTCATTCTTTCTTCACGTCGTCTGTCTTTCATGGATACTAGTTGCGGTTTTTCAATTCCCTGGTCACCTATTACCCAACTAAGTGGTCTTCTTTCACTCTTTACTGCTTCGCCTAGCAAAACAAGTCCTTGCATAAAAGCATCGGGCCTTGGAGGGCACCCGGGCACATATACATCAACCGGTAAAAATTTATCTACTCCCTGCACCACGCTATAAATGTCATACATACCGCCGCTGTTGGCGCAACTGCCCATGGATATTACCCAGCGTGGCTCCATCATTTGCTCATGCAGTCGTTTAATGATAGGCACCATTTTTATAAACACCGTTCCGGCTATAACCATAACATCAGCTTCGCGTGGCGTACCTCTTATTACTTCTGCGCCAAAACGTGCCACATCATATTTACTGGTAATACTGGTTGCCATTTCAACAAAACAACAACTTAACCCAAAGTGAAATGGCCACATGGAATTTTTTCTTCCCCATGCAAGCAAATCCTGCACAGTTGTAAGCATTATACTTTTGCTCACAGCTTCTTCCATGCTGCCATTACCGTTAAAGTTTCCGGTATCATTATCTGTTTTGCTGAACCAAAATTTCATAGTGAGTTATGAGTTTTAAAGACAGGACGCAGACTTTCATGATTGTCATGATTGTCATGATCGCTTAAGATCTTTTTTAATTGGAAATCTGAGATTGGAAATTTAAACGAACGATAAAAATCAAATCATCACAAATCATGAAAATCATGACAATCCCCGTTCCTTCCTAAATGCTTTCAATATCTTGATTCCATCTGGTCCAAAATCCAATGCACCTATTCCCCATTCATAAATCAATACAACCACCAACTGTACAATAAAGATTGATATGCCTATATAGCCCGCCCAACCTAATTCATAAAAGCCAAGCGCCCATAACATAATAAACACTGCTTCTACATCAAATATTACAAACAACATGGCTACGAGATAAAACTGTGCTGAGAAACGAATCTTCGTGGAGCCTGTTTGTTGTATACCTCCTTCATAAGGAAGATCTGTAGCTCTTTCTTTGTGCCTTTGGCCCAGTACATACGACAGAGATAGTATAAGGACCAGCAAAAAAACTACTATCACTGAATACAGCAGAAAGGGCCATAAAACAGCATGATCATTACTTTCTGGCATAACTTTCACATTTGGTAATAATCCATTTTCCGGCATACATTACGCTGCCACGTAGAGACAAGGCGTTGCCTTGTCTCTACAACAAAATTTCCCGCCTAAACTCAGCTTTTAATATACCTTTCCAGGTGCTCTATTATTGAATCCTTTTCTGTGATAATGTACTTTACCAAATCTCCAATGGAGATAACCCCCACCAATTCTCCATCGTTTAAAACGGGAAGATGACGGATATATTTATCTGTCATCATTTGCATGCATTCTTCAATAGTTGTATCAGGAGTTACAAATACCGGGCGGCTTGTCATTATGTGTCGTACAAGCGTTTCTTTAGATGATCGCCCTTTGAGGATAACTTTGCGGGCATAGTCTCTTTCCGTAAAAACTCCAATCAATTTTCCATTTTCTATTACAACGAGAGCACCCAAATTCCTTTCTTCTAATGATTCTAATGCGTCGTACACGGAACTATCAGGACTTACCCCGTACACTGTGTTACCCTTTTTTTGCAGGATATCTCGAACAGTGTTCATAAAAAATATTTAAGAGAACTATAAATGTCACATTAAATTAATACCATTTATTATCAAATGCAAAAAATTGGATAAAATAGTTTTGCAGATAAAATCTCATCTGCGTTATGCATGGCAAGAGGTTAAAATCCCCGACCTTCCCGCTCAGCAAAATTTTTCGAGAATTCGGTTACCCAAGCTGTTAATACGGCCGGACAACCTTTCTTGATCATGCCCATGGAAAAATCCTGCAGTTAGTGTTCGCAAAAACTTTTTAGTTACAATCGTTTCGCCTTAAAAAAAGTTCCACCAAATAACTCCTCTTGACTATCCACATAAAAATGACTAGCTTCACCTCCCTTTCTGAATTATAATTGAAACTTCGTTTATACTGCTGGTCACTTCTTGCGCAAGAAGATATTCTCCTCATACATAAAGCCTAATATCCCATCACAAACTTTCTCCTATTTTCCTGGTATTTGTAATGTTCTATTTATTCACCAATCCAACAGGAGGTTCATATGAAAAGTTTCATCAGACTGATCATGATTGGCGTTCCTGCTACTTTCTCTCTCTATTCCTGCGAGAAGGGAGCGAAGCCAACGGACCAGTCAAGCACAAACCAAAGAGTGGAACTGCTAAATGCAAAACCCACACAAAACATTCAGGGAAGTGTTTCTGTATTTTCTTCAGGTTTTAATAATCCGCGTGGACTGAAATGGGGTCCCGATGGAAATCTTTATGTTGCGGAAGGCGGCGTTGGCGGCACCACAATAACTGACCAATGCGCGCAGGTTGTTTTTCCGATAGGTCCTTATAAAGGAAGTTTATATGGCGGTCGCATTTCAAAAGTAAACTGGCAGGGCGTTCGCACTACGTTAACGGATTCATTCCCCACCAGCAGCGCCAACGAGATCATTGGTGGATATGTGGAAGGTGTTGCCGACGTTGCGTTTGTCGGAAATCAGTTGTATGCATTACTTGCCGGCGCGGGATGTTCGCATGGCGTTCCAAAGGTGCCAAATGGCATTGTAAAAGTGGATGCCAACGGAAAGTGGTGGATGATAGCCAATCTCAGCGAATGGCAAATGTCACACCCCGTTGCGAATCCAGAACCCGATGACTTTGAACCCGATGGCACATGGTACAGCATGATCAGTTTGCAGGGCGATCTGTATGCCGTAGAACCCAATCATGGGGAACTGGTTAAGGTAACTACAAATGGAAACATCAGTCGCGTTATTGATATTTCTGCCAGCCAGGGACATATTGTTCCAACCGCGCTCTCTTATCATGGCAACTTCTATGTAGGTAACCTATTTACATTTCCTATTCCGGGAGGCGCTTCTAAAATTTTTAAAATCACACCTTCAGCGCAAATAAAAGCAGTTGCCACAGGACTCAATACTGTGCTTGGATTAGTATTTGATGATCGCGATAGAATGTATGTGCTGGAAATGACTGTCGGCGCACCATTCCCCACTTCGGGCATGGGTCGGGTTTTACGAATAGATCCAAACGGCAACATGAGTGTAATTGCAAGCGGTCTCTCATTGCCTACGGGCATGACAATGGGACCGGACGGCAATCTCTATGTATCTAACGTGGGACTTGGTCCCAATGCCATCGGCGGCGGCCAGGTGCTTAAAATCACTCTTCCGTAGACGCTGATAGTCGCGATTTGTATGAGGGAGATCTTTGATTAATAAATCATCGACCAATAATAGGCCCGCTTCAAGCGGGTTTATTATTAGAATGAAGAATGAATACAAATCCAATGTCGTTTAGTTAAGGATTTTTTCCCGAACGGAATGGTGGTTGTGATCCCTTAGAAAAGACCGCTTGTCATCCCGACGAAGGAGGGATCTGAGCCCAACACTAGCGCGCACTATGCGTTAACAATCACCCAGATCCCTCCTTCGTCGGGATGACAAGCGACATGCCCTTAATTTCTCAAACAGCCTAACTAAACGACATGGAATTCCTAATTCCTAATTCCTAATTTCTAATTCCCGATTCCTGATTCCTAAAAAACCGGAAATCATTCAAGGATATTGCTCTAATTTATGTCGCATTAAAACTACAAGTAACTTTATATTGTCCATCTTTGCCTGAAATGGGATGGTGTTTATGGTTTTTTGTTCATAAATAATTTTTAAGCCACATGTTAAACAGAAAAAGCTTTCTTCAATTAAGTTCATTAGGATTAGGTAGCCTGTATTTTTCAAAACTCAACGCTGCTACACGTGGCGGTTTCAAGCCGATCGTAATTTCCACCTGGGCAGAAGGCATCAATGCCAACAAGGCCGCATGGGAAATTCTGAAAAACAAAGGTCGGGCACTCGATGCCGTAGAAGCCGGTGTTATGGTTACGGAAGCTTCGCAAAACTGTTGTGTGGGCTTAGGCGCAAATCCTGACCGGGATGGCATTGTTACATTGGATGCCAGCATTATGGATGAAAATGGCAACTGTGGAAGTGTTGGCGCAATTGAGCGCATAAAACACCCTATTTCCGTGGCAAGAAGGGTAATGGAAAAAACACCGCATGTAATGCTTGTTGGACAAGGTGCGCAACAATTTGCCGTAGCAGAAGGCTTTCCGCTAGAACCGCAAAAATTATCAGACGATGCCGAACGTTCATACAAAGAATGGTTGAAAAAAGCAGAATACAAACCTGTTATTAATATTGAAAATTCCGGACAAAAAGGACACGGCCCTTTTGCGCCGACACGCTTTGACAATGGCGATTGGAACCACGACACAATTGGCATGGTGGCACTCGATGCAATGGGTAATGTAAGCGGAAGCTGTACGACAAGCGGCATGGGTTTTAAAATGCGTGGACGACTTGGCGACTCCCCTATCATCGGCGCCGGTTTGTTTGTGGACAATGAAGTGGGTGCAGCCACTGCAACGGGAATGGGAGAAGAAGTTATCAGAATCTGCGGTACCCACCTGGTGGTTGAATTGATGCGGCAAGGATACAAGCCTGAAGATGCCTGCAAAAAAGCAGTGGAACGCATTGTAAAGAAGAATTACGAAAGAGCAAAAGCAAACCAGGTTGGATTTATAGCCATTAATAAAAAAGGCGAATACGGCGGATTCTGTTTACAGTCAGGATTTAATTTTGCTGTATGCTATGGAGACAATAACAATTTCATGGTGGATGCGAAGCACTATTTTTAAGTAAAAAGGCAAAAGTAAAAAGGGCATAACGACTGTGCGGAACTCTCATTCAACACTAACTCACTAAGAACACTAAGATGCACTAAGGACCTCTCTTAGTGAGGCTTAGTGCCCTCTGTGTCTTAGTGGTAAAGGCCGAGATGGGCACCGGCAAACGGTTAATATAGTGGAGCTTTTTGACTTTTGACTTTCAAATTTTGCCTTAACATACAATAGTTTTACACCGTTCAAAATAACGACAGCATATTATGACGAAGAGATTATTTCCTGCAACAGGTTTGATATTAATGCTATTGTGTTCTGTAGGCGCTTTCGCACAAACACAAACAAATACACAGCCTGATTCAATACGCGAGAAAATGCAGTGGTTTGCCGATGCAAAACTGGGCATATTCATTCACTGGGGTATTTATGATGTAAATGGTATTGATGAAAGCTGGAGCTTCCACAATAAAAAAATCAGCCATGCGGACTATATGAAGCAGATGAATGGCTTCACAGCTTCAAAGTACAATCCGCAGCAATGGGCTGCATTAATAAAAGAAAGCGGTGCACGATATGCCGTTCTTACTACCAAACACCATGATGGCGTGGCACTCTGGCCCACTGCACAAAATCATTACAGCGTAGTTAAGAATACACCTGCGAAAAGGGATTTAGTAAATCCTTTCTTCGAAGCGCTGGATAAACAAGGCATCAAACGTGGCGCCTATTTTTCCCTGATTGACTGGAGCTACCCTGATTATCCGGGATTTCTGAAAGACAGCAGCCGTTATAAAGTTGCTGATGATCCGCAACGCTGGGCACGCTTTCAAAAATTTTACGAGGCACAAATAAGCGAAATAAGCAAGCAATATCACCCCGATCTATGGTGGTTCGATGGCGACTGGGAACACAGTGCTGAAGAATGGCAAGCGGACAAAGTGCGCCGAATAATTTTGGGCGACAAACCCACAGCCATCATTAACGGACGTCTGCAAGGCTATGGTGATTATGATACACCTGAACAAAATTTCCCGGTATCAAGACCTGCATTCAAGTGGTGGGAACTGTGCATGACCATCAATGGCAGCTGGGGCTATCAGCCAAAGGACACTGCATGGAAAACACCGTATGAAGTCATTACCATTTTTGCAGATGCTATTTCCAACGGCGGAAATCTGCTTCTTGATATAGGCCCGAAAGAAGATGGCACCATTCCTGCGCAAGAAGTGAATGTTTTAAAAGAGCTGGGTGCATGGAACAAAAAACATGCAGAAGCTATTTTCAATACCGTGGGTGGTATACCGCAAGGACATTTTTATGGTCCCACAACTTTATCAAAAGATTCTACAACACTCTACTTGTTTCTTGCCGGCAAAGTCACAGGAAATGTGATGCTGAAAGGATTGAACAACAATATTAAAAGCATCAGGGTAGTAGGCACACAACAAAAGCTGCAACATAAAGTGGTAGGTAAAATATCATGGAGCCCTGTTCCTGGCCTGGTTTACATCGATGTTCCGGCGTCTGTGCAGGACAAATACATGTCTGTATTGGCCGTTGAGTTAGACAAGCCAATAAGTCTTTACAGAGGCAAAGGTGGTTTGAATTAACAAGAATATTTTTCAACTCAATATAAAAAGCGCGACTTAGGTCGCGCTTTTTATAACCATGCAATAAATTGACGGAGTGCTAGACCTGACAGATTTTTTAGAAACCTGTCAGGTCTAGCACTCTCACGAATTTCGTACACCGTACACCGTACATCTCCTGACACCGCAATACACTTTGCACCCCAACTCTTCCCGCTTTGTGGTATTGCAGGCGCCAGCTGATTTAGTTATCTTGGCGATGCTATCCTAAAAACTTCTATTCCTCTTTCTTACCTCGCTTCACACAAATTTGTGTATCCGATTTATCTTTTTGAGCGTATCGAACGACGCTCTGAACAACTTTATGTGCTATTTCTTCAACGTTGAAGCTTTCACTCAATCCGCGATTGGTGTACCCCTTGCCAACTTGAATAATCCTGCCTGAAAAGCGTGTTATTTTTTCATTTATAAAACTCATTTTATGAAATGTAAGTTCACCCCTTTGCTCCTTCTCGCTCTTATGATCTTTGCTGGCAGTTGTAAGAAAGCATATGATTATATTGAGCAGAACCCTTTTACCACTTGCGATGTATGCAAGGTGACTCAAATTAATATGTACACTGGCGGGCTGAGGCTTGTGTATAACGTAGCCTATGACAAAAAGGACCGTATGACACAGATGGTTACTGACCAGGGACTTTCGGGAGTTTACAATTTCTATTATCGTTATGACAATAAAAACAGGTTAACAGATTATATAAGGACACAGAGTGGCGCAGACTACGCAATTGAATGGAGAACATATCAGTACTACCCCAACAAAATCACAGATACCTTCTACGTCTATTGGGGAGGCCCTATGATTGGTACCAGTACCTCCCCTGCTCCATCGCCTGAATTTCCCGATTGGGCGAAGGTACTGGAAGTTTATTCGCTGGACAGTAAGGGTCGGATAATCCAGCGTTTGCAATCCCAGGGAGCGAACTCCGGAGTAGCCAATTTCACTTACAATGCCAGCAACAATCTTGTGTATGACCCTACTCCTTTATACGACAATAAGATAAACCCTTACAGAACAAACCCTGTATGGCAGTTGACGCAGTGCGACTATAGCGTCAACAATGCCTATTACGTAACAGATGGCACCGTAAGAGATCTTCCGAAGCCTACTATCACAAAATATAATGCTTATGGATTGCCTACTAAGTACGTAGTCAATGACTTTTATTCGAATCGGCCTCAATTTGGGATTATTTTTTATGATTCACTGGAGGTAATATATGATTGCGATTTGTCTAATGTGAAAATAAAATAGCTGGGCTGTAAAAACATACATACACTTTTTTATCGGCTGTTCGGGATGGGCTGCGGAACATCCTGAACAGCATTTCCGCTTCTGTCTCCTCCTATGACGATACAGTTTACGGCCGACCCGTGCCTTTGAAAAATTTATATTATTTTTGGCTTAATCCCTATTATATAACCTTACACATGAGAACAAATACGGCCCTTTCTTTCCTGCTGATTCTTACTCTGTTAACCGCATGCCATAAGACTACCAAAGAAGCGCCAAAGAATAAGGAAGTTATTACCAACTTTATTCTACGTCTTCAGGACAACCAAAACTTACGGCAAGACATTTACGGCGACATAAAAGCTGATTCCATCGTTTTAAGTATTCCCGAAGGCACAACTGTTACCAATCTTGTTCCTTCAATCGCGCTATCGGGTGGCACTGTATCTCCAGCAAATAAAGAGGCACAAAATTTTTCAAACCCTGTTTTATATACTGTCAGCGCTGCAAGTGGAATCACTAACACTTATAGAGTAGTTGTTCACTTTCTTAAGACGGAGAAAAAAATCACCAGTTTCGTTCTGAAGTCAAAGAATAATCCGGCACTTACCCAGGATGTAACAGGCATAATTAACAGCAACGATACCATCCTCCTTAATGTTTTGCCGGGTATCGATATTACCGCTTTAAAGCCCGACATTGAATTTCAGGGAAAGCAAATCTCTAAAGGAAGCGGCGTGGCTCAGGACTTTTCCTACGCGGCACATTACATAGTTACAGCGGAAGATAACACCAGCCGAGAGTACACTGTACTCGTATCTCAGGCCATGAACATTTTTGTGGGCAGCGCCGATGGATATTTATATGCCATAAATCCAACGACCGGTACTCTTTCCTGGCAATATTATTTGGGAGGACAGGTATCCAGTCCAGTATGTGCCAATGGAAATGTTTATGCCGGAGGCAGGACCGCATTTTACGCATTTGATGCAAAAACCGGAACACTAAAATGGAAAACAACAACTCCTGCCGGTCAGTTTACGGCAAGTTCGATAGAAAATGGCGGCATTTACATTGGCAACCACACTGAATATTACAACGAAAGCGCAGTTTATGCTTTTGACGAAGCCACAGGCTCCATCAGATGGTTCAGCTATCTTGTTCGCGGCGGATATGGAACACTTTCTGATCCCACAGTTAGCAACGGCGTAGTCTATGTTGGCGAGTTTAACACGGGGGTATCGGCATTTAATGCACAAACAGGTGAATTGAAATGGCAGCGTAGATACGGAATCGTTCAGGACAAACCAATGGTAAATAATGGCATTGTTTATTTTGGTGGAGAAGCAACGCAAATAGCAGCCCTTGATGGTCAAACCGGAGCTGAAATCTGGCGCATTTTTGGAACAGGCAATGTAGTGTCAGGAGCTTGCCTCTACAATCATTCTATTTACATTGGGGCATATACAAGCAATTCTAATTCCTCGATTTTTAATTTCAACATTAACGATGGTTCAGTTATATGGGAATATGCAACAGCTCCAAATACAGGGCTTGTATTAGGCAGCCCTTACGTTGACGCTAATATGTTATTTTGCTGTACAAGAGAAGGTTACATGGTCGCGCTAAATGCCGAAACCGGCAAGCTACAATGGCGTTTCTATTTCGAACATGGTTCAGGAGTTATGCCACCAAATCCTGTGGCAGCATTCGGAACGGTATTTGTCACATGTAGTGATAATTACCTTTACGCCTTCGACGCCAGAACAGGCAACGTCAAATGGAAATTTCATAGCGATGGCACTTTAAATACAAACCCCTGTTTGCTTGACAACGGCGGCAATGTGTTTTACCCGGGGCATTAATATAAATTTGCCCCCTCGTGTTAATAATTTATTGTAATAATGCCGTCAATATGATAGTTGGTTTTTCCTGCAGCTTTTCTTGTACGAGTTCGCCAAATGCTTTGATGTATGGTTGTTGATTGTGTGCGTCCAACCCTTCTTTACTTTTCCATACTTCATAAAAAGTAAATAGATTTTTATCATCTATGCCTTGGTGCAGGCTGTACAGTTCGCAGGCTTCTTCCTTTCTTGTTTGCTCCACCATGCGCTGCAGCACAGCCAGCACTTCGCTCCTGTATTGATCTTTTGTTTTGATGATTGCTGTCAAATATATTTTCATGCTACTGCTTTTTCTTTTGATTCAAGAGCAAATACCTCTTCCAGGTGTTTGCGATAGATTGCCATATCGCGTTGTACGTCCGCATTTTTCTCTACGTCATGAAAGTGAAAACTTTTCAGTGGCTGCATCCCTGTGAACGCATTCATTCTGTGGAAGCCAAACAAGGGTCCTTCATCTACACTATGTTCATCAAAAAATTCTCCGGGCAACGTGAAAGCCGTTTCAGGTGCGTTCCAGCTGGTGGTAAGCATATAGGTTCGTCCATGCAGCATGCCGCCCGTTCCGTAGTTGATCTTTGGTTTATCAGCAGAACGCCCGTCGCTGCGGTAAATGCCTTTTTGATGACCGGCTGTAAACACCTCGTCAATATACTTTTTGAAGCCGTGTGGCACCTGAAACCACCATATCGGCGTGTGGTAGATCACTACATCTGCCCAAACAAAATTATCCACCTCTTTCTTTGGATCGTAGCCCTCAGCAATCACAGTCTGGCGCACTTCCACATTTTCCTGTTCCTCAAAAAAAGAAAGCGTTTCCTTTGCAATGGTGTTATTGAACTTCCCGCCAGAGTGGCCAAAGTTTTGTCCCGCGTTTATTATAAAAATCTTTTTCATTTCTTTTAAGTTTTAAACCGGCCACAAAATTATTGCCGCGACAGTTATCATTAAAATAGCATGATTTATACCTTTGTATCATTAAAATAATAGCTTGTTATGGTAAACCTGGAATGGTACCGCACCTTTAAAGCGATATACAAAACCGGAACACTCACCGGCGCTGCAGAAGCCTTATTCGTTTCCCAGCCGGGCGTGAGCTTGCATTTGGGCTCATTGGAAGCTTATGTGGGCTACAAACTATTTGATCGCACCGGAAGAAAAATGATTCCTACGGAACGTGGCAAAGTTCTGTTCAATGCCATTTCAGAACCATTGGCAAAACTGGAGGATGTAGAAAAAAACTTTCAAAAATCTATAGAAAAAACAACTCCGACGATCAGCGTGGGCATGTGCTTCGAAACTTTCCAGATAACCCTGGAGCAATATGTTTCTTCGCTTCCGTTTAATCTCATCATTAGTTTTGGTGAGTATCCTGAAATGCTCGATCAATTGGACAAAGGCATTTTAGACCTGATCATCACCCCTAAAAAAGGAACGTCTGCTACGATTGAGCACGAAGCTTTTTCATCGGAAAATATTGTTCTCGTGGGAGGAAAAGATGTTGACACAAAGGCTTTTAAGAAGATCATCAAAAGCAAAAACAAGGAGCAGGCCGAGCAATGGTTGAAGAAACAAAAATGGTACGGCACCACGGGCGACATGGAACACCTCTTTCAATTTTGGGTATTGAATTTTGGCAAGAAACCGGCGTTTCGTCCCAACTACATCGTACCCAACCTCAACTCAATTGTGCGTTGCCTGAGCGGCGGCAATGGTCTCGCAGTTATCCCGGATTTCCTTTGCTATTCAGAAATAGAACGTGGCCAGATCCAGCTGATATGGGAAGGTTACACGAAGCTTACCAACACACTTTATTTTGGTACAAGAAAGAAAAATGTTCACCAGCAGGAAATTGAACACATTAAGAAGTTGTTCAGGAAGGTGATGAGGAAGTTGTAAAGTAATTGAAAATGGAAAATTGAAAATGGAAAATGGGTGAAGGCATCGTGAAGTCATTTTCAACTTTCAATTTTCAACTTTCAATTTTTAGAAGAACCCCAGTTGTTTAGGTTGACAAATTTCACCATTGATGATTTCATACTCCTGCCCCGGTCTTGAAAGGGCCTTTCGAATCGCTTGCATCTGCGCTTCTGAAGCCTCAAATTCTTTCAGAAACTTATTGCCCATCTCCCTGTCTTCCGCGCTTTGCGAAGCAAGCAATCCTTTTACCTTTTCGATCATCGATTTTGTCAACATACAAACAAAGAAAAAGAAAATCAGGTATTTTTTCAAACTGGCAGCCTTTTCATCGATTCCATTAATTTGTCTTGAAAGCTTTTAGCAATCAAAAAAAATACCTAAGTTCACACTCTTACTACCTTATTCCTGTCTATAATTTAGTATTTAAACAACCAAAACGCCGGGAATCCAATTGAGATCCTCATTGCCATGAAAACATCGTTTTTAATCATGACCCTGCTCTCGTCAATGGGACTTGCTGCGCAAAACAAATTGCTGTTTGACACCAGCAAAGTTGATGCTCACACAAAACTAATCGGACGATACGATCAATTCGATAAACAAAAAACATTTAGTTTTTTGAACTTCATTATCGAAGACCCGACTACCATAAAAAGGGTTCTTTCCGCTTTGCCTTTGGGTGCTGAAGAAAAAACAGAATATTCAAATTTGGATTTCAGGATTGACCTCATCCAAAACTTTCACAAAACGAAGTCATGGATGATCAATCCAGATAGGAACAGCATATTGCTCAACGACAGTTTATATGCATTCAATATAGATAAAGTGAAGGCGCTGGCGGAAAAATATCCATTTGACTACAGGTTTGATGCGCTGCCATTCAATAACCAGGAGCAATTTGATGAGTATTTGATGAAGCAGGAAAAAGACAAATTCTTTCTGTTTGCCTATGTTAGTTCTTTTGCGTTTGAGGGAACTTTCGAAATACAATTTCCCCGCAATCAAAAATTCCCGAACCCAACGGCCATCCATGATTCCCTTGCACCGCAAATTGAGAAAATTGTGCCCAAGGGCAAGTATAGTATTTCATACATTTTAGATGAAAGAAATCTCGGGGATCCCACCCAGTTTATCATAACAATCTACGGCAGCCGCACACTCTACGAACATTTGCAAGTGGAAAATTTCAGAAACGAAAACTGGAAACAAAATGTAGCGAAGGGTTATTTTTTTTACAGGACAAACTAATATTTCACCACTAAGGCACTAAGACCACTAAGTTTCACTAAGAGTTTTTTAACCACAGAGTTAACAGAGATTTTTTTCACAGAGGAAACGGAGATTGATTCAACAATCCTCCTTTTCTCTTTCCTCGATTGTCCCGAAGAAATCTCTCCTTCACTCTGTGAAAAAATACTCCTTTCCTCTGTGGTTAAAAACAAGTATGCCCTAAGGGAATGCCTTAGTGAAGCTTAGTGATCTTAGTGCCTTAGTGGTTTTTACTTTCCGTCTTCTTTCCAGTATTGTTCAGGTATTGTAGTCGTGTTGCCATCGCGTTGGGACCTGTAATGTGGTGACATAATCTCAACGCCTGCTTCTGCACAGCAGTCCTGAATATTTTGATGGAGTTGCGAATATATGTTTGCCGATTCATTGGGGCTTTTCGTATAGGCATTGAGTTGATAGGAAACATAAAAATCATCAAGGCTCGTTTGCAACACAAATGGCGCAGGCTGCTTTAATATCAAATCTGTTCTGTTCGCTGCTTCTATAAGTGCATTTGATATCTGTTGCCATGGCGTATCATATCCTATCGTAACTGTTGTGTGTAGAATGAGGCCAGCGTCGGTTGCTTGTGTATTGCTTGAATAGTTGATGGTACTGCTCGATAATACACTCGAATTGGGAATCGTAATATCCTCGTTTTTAATCGTCCTGATGCGGGTTACAAGCATGTTCTTTTCTATTACGTCGCCAATCACATCACCAATCTGAACACGATCGCCAATTTTAAACGGACGCATGTAAGTGATAACAAGCCCCGATACAATATTTGAAATCGCACTGCTGGAACCCAATGACAGCAACACACCTAAAAACACTGATACGCCCTGAAATGCCGGCGAATGCGAGCCCGGCAAATAAGGAAATATGATCACCAACATAAATGCGTATAATAAAAACCGAAGTATGTTAAAAGTGGGTTTTGCCCAGTCGCGGTGAAATCCACTTAGGCGAATTTTGTCGTCTTCAATTTCCAACACAAAATACCTGATGATCTTAATGAGGTAATTAAACACGAAATAGATGACAAGAATTGTAAACAGATCCGGCAAGAATTTAACGAATGCATGCCACAATGCTTTTGCAGGCGTCAATATCCAGCTCAGCAAGGTTTCCGTCCAACCCATAGTTGTAGGAAACAGGCTGAAAAGAAATGACAGTGACGCGTACACCATCAACAATATCAATCCTGCCTTTATAAATTTCAGCGAACGCAGAAACAGACTTAAATGCTTTCGTTGTGAGATCAGCTGGAATTTTCTAAAGGTAACACCCTTAAAAAATCTGTCACGCCTTGCATGAGCGTAGACAGCAATTTTTCTAAAAAACAGATTAATAAGCCTTATCAACAGCAATAGCGCTGCAAGAGTACCAGCCGCCACCAGTATTCTTCTCAGGCGGTTTTTGAAACTGTATTCCTCCCTTTCCTTATCGATCTCGCGAGCTATAATGGCTTTGTAATGCTCTGCCAGCTGCTGCTTACTTTGACCAAACCACATCGCATCCAAATTGGAAACAGAGAGAACAGTAATGTCATCGTAAACGATATCCAGGTCTATTCCGTTGTTGACGATTTTGAATGAATCCTTGTAGTAAAAAGGAAGCTCATATATCTTTTTTATTTTTCCGGCAATCGCTTGTGTTCTTTCTTTTGTACCAAATGCCCCAATGCCAACATAGATAAGAAAAAGCGTATCATCATGAAGCATAACGGGGTGACCAGTTGTAATTTTTTTCAGGGAATCTATTGTTCTTAATTCACGTTCTCTTCGAAGTGAGTCCTCAAAAAGAATCTTACCAATATTGGATTCCAGTGCTTTTCTTCTTTTATCGGGTTGACTATCAAGAACATTTTTCCATTGCTCTTTCAGTACAGAGTCAAGCTGGCTTTGCTGTTGTTGCTTGATCAGTAATTGCTCTACATCGGTGCGGCGTACAGTATCGGCGCTAGTACTGTTGCTATCTTTTTGCTGACAGAAAGAAATGTCAGCTGTCAAAACAAACAGCAACAAGAAAGTGAACAATTTAACGGAGGCAACAGCTTTGGAAAATACGGGTGCCATCCGGAATTCTTTATCAAACGGCATAAACTAACTATAGTATTTTAGGCAACAATCAAAACGCATTATTGTTCAATAGGTTGCAAAACTTTGGCATCTCCGGATTACCACTCAGGCACTAAGACCACTAAGCCACACTAAGAAGTGCCTGAATTTTAAACAACTCTTAGTGAAACTTAGTGGCCTTAGTGTCTCAGTGGTTTACATTCGTGACTTGCCCATAAACCTGCCTCGAAAATTCCGCCTATTCTTTAAAAAGAATGGCCTTATATATAAACAATTATTTCTTCCCTCATTTTACTTTCGCCCACATTTATTTGATGCTTAACACTCTTTAAGTTCTTTCTTAAAAGCACCTGTTAGCAAGGCTTTGCTAATAATATGTTAAAGGAAGGCCACGAAGTAGTCTGGGTTATTTTGTTAGTTCAGAACTTATTTATAAAACACTTATTCTATGCCTGTTTTTTACAAGAAAATTATTGTTCCAGTTATCCTTATTCTGCTAAGCATTTTGCAGTTTCAGTTTTTGCAGGCGCAGGAAGTTTGTGGTTTTGATAAATATCAAAGTGACCTCATGAAGGATCCTCAGTACAAGGCTTTTGTGATGGAAAAAAATGCGCAAATGCAATCCTATATCGCGAACCATCCCAATCTGAAAATATCCCAAAGAAGTGCAGGCCCGTTATACATAATCCCTGTAGTCGTTCACATAGTTCACACCGGCGAAGCGATAGGCTCCCTTTACAATCCTTCAGATGATCAAATACAATCCGCGCTTGATTATCTCAATAGTGTTTACAATGGCACCCTTCCTGGTGTTGAAGGCGTTGGCGATGTGCAAATACAATTCGCACTTGCAAAAAGAGACCCTAATTGTAATGCGACAAATGGCATCGACAGAGTGAACGCATCTTCCATACCGGATTATGCAACATATGGCGTAGTTCGTAACTCGAGTTCCGGAGTGCCAGCCAACCAGATAAAAGATTATTGCAGATGGAATACCGACAATTACTACAACATTTACGTTGTTAATAAAATTGATGGCAAAGATGGCACTTCCGGCCAGTATACAGGGGCATTTGCCGCGCTACCATCGATCACCCCGGCATACGATGGCACAATAATACTTGCCAACGTTATGAGATCCGGTAATAAAGCATTGTCGCATGAGATAGGCCATTCGCTTGACTTATATCACCCGTTTGAGGGCTCTTCACAATATAATCAGTGTCCTGTAAATAATGATTGTACGAAGGATGGAGACTATATCTGCGACACGGATCCTATTACCTTTAATCAAAACGGTGGAGTAATCGATTTTTCCTGTCGTACGGGCACCAATGCTTGCGTAAACAAGCCATATAGCATCAACACAGAGCACAACTTCATGAACTATACAAATTGTGCTACTCTTTTTACAGCAGATCAAAAAACAAGGATGCTGGCAGCCATGGCCACGTACTCCACACGTATTAACCTGGTCGCTAAAACAAACATGGCGCTGGTTCCAACAAACGCGACTCCTACTTGTGGTTCAAAAATCAATTTTGAATTAAAGGAAACCTTGATACCGGAAGCTACCTCTGCGACAAGCGACTGCAGAGGATATAAGGACTACACATTTAATATGACTATAGGCAGCGCTCCTGTAGGCACTGATGCTGTTGCACACCTGAATGTTTCCGGCACTGCCTACGCGAAAGCAGATTTTGATTTAACAACGAATGGCGACGTTAGTAATCCTTCGACGGCACTTACATTTCCTGTTGGCTCAATAGCTGCGCGTTCCTTTACAGTAAGAGTGTATGATGATAAGGCAAATGAATCCACAGAGTCTGTTATCATTGATTTCTCAGTGTCAGGAGGCGGAGCTGTAAAAGGAGAATTGGCTCCAACGCTTACCATTAACATAGCAGATAATGACTCGCCCCCTATTACGCCAGACACTCCAGACAGTTTGTATGTTGGAAACGGAACAACATCATATGGCCCCAGAGGGTTCAATCAGGTCGGATACAGTAAGGTAAAATCGCAGCTGCTCTACACTGCATCTGAGCTTACTGCAGCAGGCATCCCGGCCAATGTACCAATCAAAGGCATTTCTTTCAACGTTCAGAAAAAAGCCACGCAAGCTCCATTTACGGGGTTCACTATTAAGCTTGCAAATACTTCAACAACATTTTTAAGGGATGCTACAACGCATGCTCTTACCTCACTCACTACAGTAAAAACTTATCCCTCCTATACCACTTCCACGGGCTGGAATGATTTTGTGTTTGACGCTCCCTTTGTTTGGGATGGAGTTAGCAACTTAGGTATTGAAATTTGTTGGGATAATGGAAGCATTGGTTTAGGCACCGACAGTCTTTTATGCTATTCAGACGACGGTGGCGGTGCGGGGTATTCAAATTTCATATTTAACAGCAGTGGCACAATGACCTGCTCCGGATCGTTTTCACTAAATAGTTATACCGGCTTCAAACCTAATCTCAAAATAAAGTATGCCCTGCCCGGCAATACAGTCGCTACGACTCTCTCAACATCTAAAACAGAATACCTCGGGCCTTATGGCGATGTATATTTTGTTTCGGCTGCAGGTACGGTATTGGCACGTGTTAAAAACCTTACAGATCATGATTATGGATGCACGTCGGTTTCCATTGACAGGCAGGGAACAAATGCCAGCCAGTTCTGGGATACCAATCCTTCCCACTATCTTGCCGACAAAACATTTAAGATAGTTCCGACAAACAACACTCCAAACGGAAGCTATTTGGTTTCTCTATATTACAAGAATGGAGAAATTGACGGATGGCGTACTGCCTCTGGCCAAAATCTTGCTAATGCCCAAATCGTAAAAGTGTCCAATGGTTTTTATGTTCCCGACATTGCGCCAGCTTCTAAGCACAGTGCCAACGTCAGTTATGTGAATGCTACAAATAGTCAATATGCATCGGACTTTATAGTAAGTGGCAATTTTTCCAATACAGGCTTTTCGGGATTTGGAATAGGTATACCGGGCATAACGCCATTACCAATTGATTTCCTTTCATTCAAGGGAGCAGCAATCAACAACAAGGCGATGTTGGATTGGGAAGTTGCAACGAATAATGGCATAAGCCAGTTCGAAGTGGAAAGAAGTGACAATGGCATGAACTATTCGAAGCTGGGAAATGTTTCTGTTTCTCAGTTGCCGGAGATGTCTAATCATCATGCATTTACCGACAACGATCCCCTGGAGGGAATCAACTATTATCGTATTAAAGAGATCGAATTAAACGGGAATGTCTCCTATAGCAAGGTTGTCATCTTGAATTTTGCAGAAGAAAATAACTTTACTGTATATCCGAACCCTGTACAAAGCATGTTAAATGTCGAGTGCAATAAAGAAACAAATAAAGCGCTGACAGCAACTATTTTCTCTATAGACGGAAAATTAATAAAACAAACAAAGGCATCAAACTTTGGCAAAAAAATGAATGTAGATGTTACCAACTTGCCGGCCGGTCAGTACATCTTACGCCTGATACCAGAAAATGGCAAAGTGGTAAACATGAAATTTATTAAACAATAGTTTGTTAACCAGGTAGAAAAATGTGTTACGATAGCTCTCAATCAAGAAGGCCTTATACTTAAACCTTCTTGATTGAGAGTTGTCATTTTAATTACTCCTTCTATAGCACAACACGCAAATCATTCTTTCTTTTTGTACACCCTCACATAATCCACTTCAAACTTTTTCGGAAATTTTGTTTGTGATGGATCACCACCGTTTTGCCCGCCAATGGCGAGATTCAGCAACATATAAGCAGGTTGTTTAAACGGAGAGAAATTGCTGCCATCTCTATTTATCAGCGAATCCAGGGGAGTTCTGTTTATCAGTGAATCATCTACATAGAGGGCAATAGCAGATGAATCCCTGTCCATTCTCCAAATGTGAAATCGTGATGCCCATTCTGCCTCTACAGTCTTTGTTTTGCTGTACCATTTCGCCTTGCCATTGTAATCGAGACATGCAATATTCGCAAGCAATTTACCGCGGTAATATTCCATCATGTCTATTTCACCATTGCCCGGCCATGGCTTGGTAGCGCCGAGCATCCACCACGCGGGCCACATGCCGGCACTCACATCAATTCTTGCACGCATGATGAAACGACCGTATTGCCATTGTTGTTTGTTCCTTGTGATAAGACATGCAGAAGTGTATTGAATCATCTCCCTGTTTTTGCGCCAGTCTTTGCTGCCTGCCACATAATTTGGATTGGGCTGCTGCACTCTCTTCGCTTCAATCACTAATATACCATTCCTGCAATTTGCATTTTCCGGCTGATACCACTGATCTTCTTCATTGCGAACAAAGCCATGCTCGTACGACCACTTGCTGGTATCGGGTTTGCCATTTTTGCTAAACTCATCGCTCCATACTAAGGCATAACCTTTTTGTTTCTGGGCATAGCTGTGAATATTAATACAACACATCGCCAACAGTATGATACCATTTGACATGCTTAACAATTCTTGCAAAGATTTTTTCGTGTTTGACATTTTAAGGCGAATGCAGTTTGTTTTCAAAACGGCGAATGCGATTCGTTTTCAAAGGGCGAATGCGATTCGTTTTCAAAGGGCGAATGCGATTCGCCCCTACGATCATTTTCAATTTTCAACTTTCAATTTTCAATTACCTAACGCTATGATCGTTTGGAAAATCTTCGCCGCTCCAAATCTTTTGTGCACTCCATTTTTCAGCGGGATTTGCCCAAAAATCATCTGTTGCCGGCAGCCCAAGAGGCAAGAAAATATTTGAGCAGATGTAAGGACTTCCCGAGTTGTTGTAGAAGTCGCCAAGGTTTGGTTGTGAGCCATACAAACCGATGGTTAACCAACCTTCTTTTGTGTACGTGGTTGGACTTTCCAATGTTTTTCTGATCACCGCTGTCAAGGCGCAGCGCACGCTTGCGGGTGAAAGCTGAGCAGGCAATTTCTTTCTCCATGCCATGTCTGCCAGGTGATGAAATGCCGCTCCTCGATAAATAATAGAGCGACCTGTCGCAGGATACGTACCATCTGTGTTGATCAATCTTTCCTGGATGATCGCGTAACGTACGTTGCGTTTATAGATCTTCGGGATCAGTTCTTTGTACGCACTGGTCTTAGTTCCGATGATGTCGCAAATGGTAGCGAGATAAGGATGAATGACATAGCTGTTGTAATAATCAAATGCATAGCCTTCTCCATCCGAGTACATGCCGTCTCCGCGATACCACTGCTCCAGTTGCATCATGGCAAAATCAACGCGCATTGGATCCCACTCATAGCCAAAGTTGGCAAAAAATGCTTCGTTCATGGCAGAGAAAAGCAGCCAGTTGGAAAACACAGGCTTAAACTGTCTGGTTGTTTTAATAGATGCAACCAATCGCTGTTTGCTCACTGTATCTAAGTTTTGCCACAACCAGGGGGCTCTTACAAACGCGTAAGCGAGATAGGATGCATCAACGAGTTGTTGTCCTCCAATGTCAAAGCGCATGAAATCCTTTGCGGAAGAATCCAATGCATTCTTTACGCCTTGCAATGCCCATTGACGGTATTGATTACGCAGTGCTACTTCTTCGGGAGCACCACCTTCAAGTTGCAACCACGGAGCGATGCCGCTTAACGTACGTCCCAATACTTCAAGGTAAGCAACTTTTTTACGATGCTCTGCGTTATCAATATGTATGGAAACCGTAGTGGGCATATTGATGCGCAAACTGTCGTGTGCGAGACTTCGCATCACAGGCTGCACCATTTTATCCAACTGTGCGATCCAGAATTTCCGGTCATCCAATCCTGTTACTTCGGTTTTGGTTGCCGTTTTTGCTTTGCTTTTTTTCTGTGCAAATCCAATGCTTCCAATGCACAATCCACCTACTAACAAGAGCCATTTCATTTTCATAACAAACACTGATTATTTTATTAACTAATTCACTTCCAATTTCATCAAACAAGGTAATTCAAAGCTCAAAGAATCTCGCTTGTCATCCAGACGCTGTTTATGTAAACACCCAGATCCCTCCTTCGTCGGGATGACAAGCAGTCTTGGTTTACAAGGTATGATCAACCTGCAATTAAAAATACCGCCTATGATCGCATGCCCTACTTCACTACACACTCCAAAACTCTTACCATTTCTGGCTTTAGATTCGCTTTACCCTCGCCATCTACCTGTTCTGCCTTCTGAACAAAGAGATGCAGACGATGCTGTTTTTTCCAAAGTTCCGTGTCATAAGTCGGTTCCCACGCACCTACACTTTCTTCGTAAATATCTTTTACTGTCCACTTATTTGTCGACAAATTTTCGCAATAAGCTATTGAAATTCTACTACCGCGTTCCGCATCGCGAAATAACAGCGCTGCTGAATATTGTTTCCCCGCTTGCCATGCAACGATCTGCGGGCGGGCAATGGGAATGCGTTTCGTTCCTGCACCGCTTAAGGAAAATGGCACTTTTCTAAACGACAATGCATTGGCTTTCCACTCGCCATTTATCTTGAAGACTACATGATATTGCGGTACACTGTCGTTCGATTCACGCCAGTAAGTAGCGATGTAAGGATTTCCAGATTTGTCAGCCACCATGGATGTTTGATTGATCAATTCGCTGTGCTCAGGAATATGGCATACAACTTCTGCGGTTGCAGCAGTAATTGGTAGCGTATATTTTTCACCGCTTGATTTTTGCCATGTCATGCCGCCATCTTTTGAAACAGCATAGCACAAGTCGTGGTTACTTGCTACATCAGGGCTTTCTCTCCACACCCATGAAATGTGAATACTACCCTGCTCGTCTGTACATGCCTGCCAGTAAGCATTTCGTTGCCCTTCGCCATCAATGAGATTTTGTTGTACGCTTTTCCATTGCTTATCCTTAACGGAATATTTGTTGATGAGCAGGTTGCCATTTCCTGAGCCGCCATCACGATAAAAGAATAGGAGATCACCATTTTGCAGGCGGTAAAATTCAGGATAGCTTACTTTGTCTTCGTGCATGCCGGCCATACCGGTTTGCGGCGAAAACTCAAGAGATCCGGGTGATACAGACTTTGCGTAGTGCAGCTTATTGTTATGATGATCCCATGCGATGTGCAGGTAGCCATCGCCATCGGTCATTATGCTGATCACATTATGTGCATCATCTGCATTGCCGGTGAAAGTTGTTCGTTGCAGTTGCCATTTGCCGGAAGGAAATATTCTTTTTCCAACGACAACAAATTTATCCTTGTCATAGAATGCAATGTATTGTGTGTTGTTGTTTGTTACCAGCGAGTTTTTTCTAAAGACAGTGACGTTGACTGAGTTGTTTGCCCATCCTTCTCCTACGGTTGAAGTATTGGTTACAATTATACCTTTCTTTTGTGCGAAACAAGCAAGGGTACAGCATGCAATGATAATTGAAAGGCAATGTTTGATCATGTTGTAGAACAAATTGTTTAGGTCACTTAGTGAATCAAGATATGCAATTTATCGACATTCCGTTCTATTGCTGTTGACTCTTAAAACGTGCTTCTGTTTTTTTACCACTAAGGCACTAAGGGCACTAAGTTTCACTAAGGCATTCCCTTTGAGCACAGCTGTTTTTTAACCACGGAGGAAGGGAGTTTTTTTTCACAGAGTGACGGAGGAGCGTCTTCGAAATAAATAGTTCATCGGGGAGGATAAGGAAAAGAGAACCGTTGCTCCAGTCTCCTTTCCTCTGTGAAAAAACTCAGTTACCTCTGTGGTTAAGAAACTCTTAGTGCAGCTTATTGTCCTTAGTGTCTTAGTGGTAAATATTTGAGGTGCGAAACATTTCGCTCACTTCCTCACCTCATCCAGTACCGGTTTACTCAAGCCTGTTAGTGCATCTTGTTCCGGCTTCAGCAATTCCAGCACCACCACTTCGTTCTTTCCTTTCTTTAACCATTCTACAGGAACGTACAATGTTTGCTGAGGGCCTATGGACCAGTATCTGCCGAGGTTGTGGCCGTTTATCCATACACTTCCTTTTCCCCAGTTGCGCATATCAAGGTAAGTATCTCCCGTTTCTACTAAACTAAAATATGCTTTCTTAACGACGGGTTGATCTGTTGATGATGTTGCTTTACCAAACTTAATACCGTCTATATGCTCAAAAGGCAATGAATACATATCCCAACCTTTCAGCACTTTTCCATTCAGTGATACGCTTGTTGTAATGCCTTTGTTGTTCTTTAACAAGTTGGGACCAAAGTTGATGCGGCCCATGTTTTCAACGAGGATGTCTATCGTTGCTTCGCCTGCCGGCAAATCAACGGCAATGCTGTCTTGCTTCAAACGTCTGTCGAGAACGCCAATCCTTTTTCCATTGATAAATACAATGCCGTAATCTCTTAACTCTTTTACCGATAGCATTCCGCTGATGCCGCCGGCTTGTTTGGTGCGGTACAAAACAAATCCATAAGGTTGATGCAATGTTTCAAATGTCTGTGGCATTTCTGCGTGGACCGGCTTTGGCAATATTGATGCAAGGTTAACGGTTTCTGTAAAGTGAATAGTGGGTAAAGCCATTGAGGGCTTTGCCGCGGGAACATCGGGTAATGTTTGATTTGCAGGTAAGTGTCTTTGAATCACCTGTCTGAATTTCATAAACTTTTCGGTAGCGTTTCCTGCTTCGTCGAGTGGTGCGTCATAATCGTAGCTGCTGATCTGTGGTTCGTAGTAGCCCGAGTCGTAACAGTTTGCACCATTCATAAAATCTCTTGTTGTGCCGCCGTGAAACATGTACATATTGACAGAAAGACCTCCACCCAAAAGAGTGTCTAATCGTCCTGCATACTTTTCAGCAGGCACTGTGTGATGAACCTGTCCCCACCAGTCGAACCATGCAGGATACCATTCTGCTACATAGTATGGACCTTTGCTGTTGTGATATTTTTGTACGATTGATTTTACCTTTCCCGGATTATCAGTTCCGTTTACTGCCGGAAGGAAGCCTGGCAAATAGCCTTTCTCTACATCCTTTGCGGGATCGCATGTATAGAGGATTCCGTCAAAGCCTGCTTCGCGAAATAATTTTTCATTGATGGATAAATACTCTTTGTCTGAACCATAGGAACCATACTCATTTTCAATCTGCACCATAAGAATATTTCCACCGTGGGTGATCAGGTAAGGCGACAATTGTTTGCCTACCTGTAAAATATATTTTTTGTACGCATCAAGGTACTTAGGGTTTTTGCTGCGCACGATCAATCCTTCTTCATCCTGCAGCCAGTATGGGTAACCGCCAAACTCCCACTCTGCGCACACATAAGGGCTTGGTCTTAACACGACCCACAATCCTTCTTCCTGTGCAATTTTTACAAACTCACTAATATTACTATTGCCTTTGAAATCGTATTGTCCTTTCTGCGGTTCATGCACGTTCCAGAAAACGTACGTGCCAATGGTATTGAGGCCCATCGCTTTCGCCATCTTCATTCTTTGTCTCCACGCTTCGCGTGGTACACGCGGATAATGGATCTCGCCGGAAATCATTTGAAAGGGTTTGCCATCGAGCAAAAATGCGGAATCGCCCAATGCAAATGTGTGCTGAACTTTCTGTGCGTTTAGTTGCGGGCACAGCGCTATAAGGCCCAATGAAAGGCATAGTAATATCTTCTTCATATCTCTCGTTGTAGAGCGGAATTATCAGTTGAAAAATTGGCAGCAGTAATTACTGCTGCCAATGTGTTTTGTCTTATACCGATTGGTCAAACAATATAGACCAATTTCGACTTCGTCTCATTGTTCTATTTGTTTGATCCATCGGCATAGTAATGGTTTGAAATTTATTGCTGCAGTAAATAATAATTTCAAATCATTACTAGTTGTATCCTGGGTTTTGTTCCAGTTTCGCATCTTTGTTAAGATCGATCTGGCTCTGTGGAATTGGCATCAAAAGGTTTGTTGTTGTAAGTCCTTTGATGGAATATGTTGCAGGATTTGCTACAGCATTATATTTCATCGCTCTGTCAACAAGGGTACCTGTACGGGTCAAAGTCAAACGTCTGTTTTCTTCACCTACCAGTTCTCTCGCACGCTCATCAAGCAGAAAGTCCATTGTCATATCAGCTGCACTTACCTGTGGAGCTTGCGCTCTTGTACGCAATGCGTTGATTGAATTTGCAGCGTCTGTTGTTTTACCTTGTTTGATCTGCGCTTCTGCGAGTAACAAATATGTTTCGCCCAAACGCATTAAGATAAAGTCTTTGAGCGTTGCATAACCAAAATCATCTTTAGGATCATAGAAACCCCATTTGGTAGAATATGGGCAGGTTCTGAAGATCGTGTCCGCATTGTTAAGTGGCACCGACTTACCATAGGTTGCAGGAAAAGCCGGATCGTTGTAGATCAATGTTCTGTGAATGTTGAATTGAGAATTTCTCATGTCTCCCTGTGGATATAAACCATACAGGAACCAGTTATTTAAACGCAAACGTGCAAGACCTCTTCCACCTAGTGAATCACAAATTTTCATTCCTGAAATAGCATAGTAAGCAGCCACCCACACACGGCGTTGTTGTGCGTTATCCACATTACCACCTGCTACAGAGGAAGGATTCTCCTGCTCCAAAACCCAGAGCGCTTCCTTGTTACCCTGCACACGGCGCTCGTTACCATACTGGAACATATCGGAGTAGTAATCTCCGGCTCTTCCTGTGTTAATACCATAACGCTTGCTGGTAAGACTGAATTGACCACTGTTGATGATGGCTTGTGCCTGTTGTTCTGCAAGGTCATTTTTATTCATGCGCAGATAAGTCTCTGCAAGCAATTGCATTGCCTGGTATTTATTTGCACGGCCATATAGTTTTCCTTTTGAGTTGCTTTTTACTGCTTCAATGTCGGGAAGGTTGGCTGCACCAAATGAAAGATCTTCTACAAGCAGCGCATTGATTGAATCAACTGAAGCGCGGGTGAAATCTGTTTTTGGAGTAGTGATTGGTTTTGTTACCAATGGCACCTTGCCAAAACACTGTACCAGTTGATTGTAGCAATATGCTCTGAAGAAACGCGCTTCTCCATCTATTGCTTTTTTGCTGGCATCGGTCATCCCTTTTAACGAAGGATCTTCAACGTTTGCAATGATTACGTTACAGTTGTTGATGGTTTGGTAACACCATGTCCAAACGCGATTAGATGCACCATCTGTCGAGTTGAGCAAAGTGTAGTTGTAATATGGTGTTTCGATTCCTTCCGGTTGACCGCTGTAAGCAATGTCGGTACCCACTTGCCACACGCATAACCATCCCTGGTTATTGGACCAGCAGAGATAGGCTGCAAGGCTGTTGTATAAACCTGTAGCAGAGGCTTCGAATCCGAGTGAGTCGCTTAGTGTTGTTGGACTGTAGGCTGACATTGGTTTTTCATCCAGCCAGCTTTTGCTGCAGGACGAGAAAGTGAGCAGCCCTGCAAAAGCAATTAAGATTATGACAATATTTTTTTTCATATCGAATATATTTATCGCACTATCCATGAATGTTCTTTGTTCTCTTTTCTTGTTCATCATGAATGTTTTTGTGCGTCTTTATAAAATGGTAGAATTATTTTAATGAAACATTTAAACCAAACACGAATGAACGAATGGTTGGGTAGTTGTTTGTCCAAGAACCCAGCGTACCATCCGTACCTGTACCTCTTAGTGCTACGTTGTTTTCAGGATCCCAGCCGATCCATTTTGTCCAGGTGTAAAGGTTTCTTCCACTGGCATAGGCTGTTACGCTTCCCAGTTTCAGTTTATCTACCAGTCGTTGCGAAAAAGTATAGCTGAGTGTGATATCTTTTAATCTTGTGTAGCTCGCATCTCTTGGATAAGCGTAACCACGTCTTCCTGTGTTGGCAGCGGTTGTAAGCGCAGGAAAGTCCTGGCTCTTGTTTGCTGCAGTCCAGTAACCCACTTCTTGCGGTGTATTACGACGGCCAGACTCATCTACATAGTTCAGGTCGTTGTCATTTTTTGTAACACCTTGTACTGTTTGCAAGAAGATGCTCAGGTGGAAATTTTTGTAATGGAAAGTGTTGGTAAAACCACCCATCCATTTTGGAGCTGTTTGTCCCTGCACAACGCGGTCGCTGTCAGCAGTAATTTTTCCATCGTGATTGATATCTGCAAATTTGATGAAGCCTGGTTTTGCTGATGGATCTTGTTTAGAAGCGTCTTCACCTTCCTGCCAAATACCTGTCATTTGATAGTCGTAAATAATGCCCACCGGCTGGCCTATGAACCATTTGTTACCAACATCACTTTTTCCATCTCCATAAATATCAACCCATTTGTTTTTGTTGCGTGAGAAGTTGATAATGCTTTCCCAACGAAAATCATTGGTAACAATATTTTTCGTGTTCAATGTTACTTCAAAACCCTTGTTATCAAGTTTACCAATATTGTCATACACCGATGTAAAGCCTGTCATAACAGGAATGTTACGATTGAGGATGATACCATCGGTTTGGGTGTGGTAAACATCGATTGAACCACCGATGCGGCTATTCAGCACAGCGAAGTCAACACCAAGGTTCAGGCCCTTTGTGCTTTCCCAATGCAGGTTGCTGTTACCCAGGTTATCCGCCACTACACCCGTTGACACCAATCCATTGAAAGGATATCTTGCCAATTTATCTTTTGTTATTGTCTGGTACGGACTCGGAATTGCTTCATTACCTGTTTTACCATATGAACCTCTCAGTTTAAGGCTATTGATGGCTTGCAGGCCTTTCATAAATTTTTCATTGCTGATGTTCCATCCAAAACCTACAGATGGAAAAACACCGTATTTATCGGTACTTGCACCCATTAAGGAAGAACCATCTCTTCTTACAGTAGCGGTGATCATGTAACGGCTGTCATAACTATAATTTACACGTGCCATTTGCGAATTGATCCTGTATTGGCTTGCAAAAGAAGCAGATGTCTGTGTAGCACCCGCTCCAAGGTTATTAAATGACAACTGATCGTTGATAAAACCTACTGCCCCTCCTCTTGTTGAGTCAAACAACTTTTGTTGTGCGCTGTACAAGCCTGTGAAATCGATATGATGCTTACCAAAGTCTTTTGTGTAACTCAGGATATTCTCTACAATGTAGCTTCTCGTTTGTGTGTTTGTTTTGCTGGCGGTACCATTCAGGTCGTTTGCCTTACGGCCAACATAGCTACCTGCCAGTGTAGGCAAATAGGTGTAAGCACCGTTTACTCTAAATTTCAAACCTTTCAATGCACCGGGGAATTTAATTTCCGCATAGCCATTGCCATTCACATTCGTGCTGCGGTTAACCTGGTCGGTGTACTGAGGCAACATTGGGTTGGTATACAGCAATTCCGCATACATCGGATAAATGATGTACTGACCGTTTGCATCTGTTACTTGTGCATAAGGGCTCATCGCAGTTGCATTCAGCATGTTGATGCGGCCACCATCATAGTTATTGTTGGCAAAGAATAGAGAAGTACCTACGGTAAGAAAATCGGTAATATTAATATCAAGGTTAGAACGGATACTTACTCTTTTATAGTTAAAACCGATCAATGGACCTTTTTCATTCAGATAATCACCGGACACATAATACTTCACATCTTTATTGCCGCCGGAAATGCTCAGGTTGTGATCTTGTATGATACCTTGTCTTGTTACCACGTCCATCCAATCGGTAGTCTGACCAGAGTTGTAATATGGAAGCTCTGCGATATTCGGAACATCGTACTGCGGAGTTAAACCAGATTGTGCGTTATAATCTTTCCATTTTTGCACGTAAGAAGCTCCTTCTCTTGGTTTAAGAATGTGAGCGATGTCTTCTGTTCCATAATATCCGTTATAACGGATCTGTGCCTTACCACTTCCTCCTCTTTTTGTGGTGATAAGGATTACGCCGCTTGAACCATTCACACCGTAAATAGCAACAGCAGAAGCATCTTTCAAAATTTCAACCGAAGCGATATCGTTCGGGTTGATATCATTAATAGATCCGCCGGTTTTGGTTAACGGAACCCCGTCCACCACCACAAACGGCTCTGTACTTGCGTTCACTGAGTTTTGGCCCCGTATATTCACAGAGGGCGTTGCACCCGGAACAGATGATCCGGAAGTAACGTTCATACCCGCCACAACACCTTGTATCGCCTGGTACACGTTGGTTACCGGCAATTCGGATAGTCTGGCCTTAGGCACAGAAACCACTGCACCGGTCACGTCAGATCTTTTTTGTGTACCATAACCCACCACTACAACATCGTTCATCATTTTTGCATCGTCCTCTTTCATTATAACGGAAAGTGATTTATCGCTTTCCACTTTCACTTTGAATTCCTGGTAGCCTATGGCCGTGATGTGTAAAACTGCACCTTTGGCTGCGTTGATTTTAAATGCACCGTTGGCATCTGTGGCAGTTGCAGCCTTACTGCCTTCCACAGCAACAGTGGCACCATTAATAGGAACATTTTTGGAATCGGCTACTCTTCCCGCAACGGTGAGTGTAGCATTTTGAGCGTAAGAAAACGGAACAGCAAATAAAAAGCAGGCTATTAGCAATAGCAGCAGTTTGGTCTGCCGGTGAAGGCAGCGATCTTTTTTCATATAACGTTTTTGTTTGGTGAGCAATCAGGTCGCAGGAAATTGCACGCACCAGGAAAAATGTTTGCAAGCAATCCTATGACCTTGTTTGGTAGTGTAATATTAGTTTTGAAACAATCCTGAGACGGGGGGTAAAACTTTTAAAAAGGGTGGGTAAAATCACAATTTTGAAAATACCCACCATGTAGTCGTTATGCCTTCCCTTTGATTTTGATAGTGTTATAAGTATTATTAAAGGTGTGGCGGTATTTTTTGATATACTCTGATGGTATTACCCCGAACAGCTTTACAAATTGCTCACGGAAATAACGGGCATCACCAATGCCAACATAGTTTGCCGACTGCGTAATGTTCATGTCTCCGGTCAACATTAACACCGCTGCCCTGCGCAAACGGATGGAGCGGATAAATGCATTGGGTGACTGGCCAGAGATGGCTTTAATCTTTTGATAAAGTCTGGAGTGACTCATTCCCATTGCCCGCGCAAATTTTTTCATGTTGAAATCATCCGCGTCGAGATTATTTTCCACTATTTCAATACATCGCTGTAAAAAGTCCTGGTATTCCGCAGATACTTTTGCAGATGAAGTGCGCAGCGTAATGTTGTCGAAGAAATATTGTTGCAGCTGACTGCGGTTGCGCAGGATCGATTCTACTCTTGCAGTTAGCAGATCTTTGTCAAATGGCTTGGTGATGTAATCGTCCGCGCCGCCCTCGATACCTTTCAGGCGAACGGCGGCATCTGTGGAGGCAGTGAGCAAAATAACTGGTATGTGGTTGAGCCGGGATGACTGCTTTATTTTGGCGCACAGCTCAAGCCCATCCATTTCTGTCATGTTGATGTCACTGATGATGAGGTCGGGCAGATGTTCGTCGGCAAGCGCTAAACCTTCCACCCCATCGTCAGCCATGTACAAAATGTATTTGTCGTTAAACAAAAGCTTCAGATAATTACGAACGTCACGACTATCATCCACAAGCAAAATGGAACGCTTTTCTGTGATCACTTCCGCCACAGTTTTTCCGGAAGCAGGCATTGCTTCTGCCAGTGTTTCGGTGAACTTGTCGTCATTGCCTGCCGCAAGTTCTTCCAGCAATTGATTATTGTTGGCCTCTGCAACAGGTTGTGCAACAACCGGCAGCTGCTGTTTTCCTTTTTTCAATTGTATGGAAAATGACGACCCGCTGTTTATCTCGCTGCTGATTTTGATGCTTCCTTTATGTGCCTCTACAAAATGCTTGACCAGGTAAAGGCCAATGCCAAATCCGGATTTGTGTGTGACGGCATCTGCCGCCTGCGCAAACTTCTCGAAAATCTTCGCCTGATCGCTCTTTGCGATACCACAACCACTATCAGTTATCGTAATGATTACGTTGTCGCTTTCCTCTTCAATGGTAAATGTGACAGAACCTTTTTCCGGCGTGAATTTAAAAGCGTTGGACAATAAGTTAAAAATGGCAATCTCGATTTTCTCCACGTCCACACATATATTAATAGGTGCGTCCGGAGCATTGAACTGATATTGTATTTGCTTTGCTTTTGCCTGTTGTATAAAACATTGATAAACGCCATCGCACAACATTTGCAAATTAACGGGAGCTATTTTCAGCATATCCTCGCCGCTATCTGCTTTGCGGAAAAGCAATAACTGATCCACCAAACTGAGCATGCGCCTTGCATTTCTGTACGCAATGGTCAATGCAAAATCCGGCGCTTCATCCAGTTTCTCTTTAATGGGATTGATGATCAGCGACAATGGAGTTCTGAACTCATGCGAAACATTGGTAAAGAACGAAAGCTTCTTTTCCGCCATTATTTTATCCTGCTCATTCTTTACATGGGCGAGTTTGATTTCGTATTTGAGTCGCTCCTGCCTGCGTGCGTAGGTAATGTAAGCGAAAATCATGGCTGCTGCGATCAATACAAAAAGCGAGTAGGCCCACCATGTTCTGTACCAGGGCGGCAGTATAATCACGTGCAACAATTCTGTTGGATTGCCCCATGTACCATCGGCATTGGATGTTTTTACAAGGAAAACATATTTGCCCTCAAGCAGACGCGAATAGTTGGCGGTCCTTCCTTTGTTTACATAGTTCCATCCTTTGTCCCAACCTTGCAGCATATATGCATACCGGATCTTATCGGATGTTGAATAATCGAGTGCAATAAAATCAAGCGATAGTGAAGAACGATCAAATGGCAATGTGATCTGACGTATTGTTTGGTCATTCACATCGGCAGATGCGTCACTTTGCGCCGGCTTGTTGTCAACTCTCACACTAGTTAAAAAAATGTTGGTGTTGTCTTTGCGAACCACTACACTATCGGGATAAAAAATATTAAAGCCGTTGATGCCTCCAAAAATGAACTCGCCGGAAGACAGCGCCAGCCCACCATTGAAGCTGAATTGGTTACTCTGCAGTCCATCCGATTGCGAGAAGTTGTTACAGGCGTAAGTGTTGGGATCAAACTTCACAAGACCGTTGTATGTGCTCATCCACAGGTTGCCGCTCTTGTCCTCCAGCATGCGAAGAATAGTGTTGCTCGGCAAACCTTCTGAAGTTGTAAAGCGCTTGAAGTTTCCTGTTGCGCGATCAAACAGCAACAATCCTTCATCCTGCGTACCCAGCCAGAAGCGGCCCTTTGAATCTTCTCTTATGCAGCGAACAGGATGACCAATTGCATATACCTGGTGCTTTTTGTTTATCCTGTCTATCTTAATGAGCGAGGTGTAATTGCCTGCCCACATGTTTCCCTGTTTGTCCTCCGCGATGGTTTGAAGATTGGCAATGGAAGGATCAAATAGTTCAAACTTGTTTTCTTTTTTATTGAAAAGATAAAGGCTGCCATCGTTGGTAGTACCGGCCCAGATATTTTTCTGTGCATCCTGGTACACGAGCCACGCATTCGGTTCGCGGCTGTTAGTATTGGGATTGTATAATTCAAACCGCTCAAAGCGATTACTGTTTTTCCTTAGCCTGTTTACACCACCGAACCATGTAGATATCCAGATATCCTGCTGGTCGTCTTTAATGATATTGGTAATGAAATTGCTGCTGATAGTGCTCGAATTATTAGGATCGCTTTTGTAGGTAACATAACTATTGCGACGACGATCCCAATAGCGCAAACCTGCGCCATCCGTGCCTATGTAAACGTTATGCTGCCCATCTTCGCAAAACGATAGAATGAAATTATCTACCTTGCTCGGAACATTTCCTTTATACACTACATGTTCAAAAAACGGCTCGCTGCATTCCACCAGGTTAATTCCTCCGCGCAATGTGCCGATCCATTTGCGATCATTTTTGTCGCAACAAACAGAATATACTGAGTTGCTGTTTATCAGTTCTGTGCCATTGGAAGATTTGAAAGGGGTAGCAGTCTTTGCATTTGAAGGCAATTCAAAAACACCCGCACCATCGGTACCGATCCACAATGTTTCTTTTTTGTCAAAACACAAACTGGTAACAGTAGTGTTCAGCGGAAGATGGCTATATGAAAGTTCGTGAGTGTTGGCATTGTAATAAACCAGGTCGCTGTTTGTTCCCAACCATAAATTTCCCTGCTTGTCAATCTCCATCACGTTCGCTTGTACCATCTCCGAACTCACGCGGGTCATCTCATTTGTTGCGATATTAAATAAGAAAATGCCTTTCCCTTTTATAGAGAGCCAGATCTTTTGCCTTGCTTCGTCATACCTGATAGCATGCACCTGGTAGTTCCATTCTTCTTTACCACCAATCTTTAGCGGCAACTGGATACCCAAGTGCGGCGTGCCTTTGAAAATGACAAGGCCATTGGTGCGTGTACCCACCAACACCATTTGATCCTTTATGTTGAGAATGGAAAGCACCTCGCCCTGTAAGTGTTGCTGGACACCATTGCCATGCACGAGATAAATTGGGTTGGAGAAAGTTTCGTTGTGCTGGTTAAAAATATTCAGTCCGTTTTGCGTACCTACCCAGATGTTATTTTTTCCATCATCGCAAATGGAGAGCACATTGTTGGTAGACAATGAAGTGCTGTCACCAATGATGTTTCTGAATACTTTAAAATTATATCCGTCGAAGCGATTGAGCCCATCATACGTTCCGATCCACATAAAACCGCGATGATCCTGATAGATGGTGGTGATGACATTATTAGAGAGGCCCTGCTCAATTCCTAAATAGCGAATGGGCAAATCTTTGGCTCTTAATATGGCGCAGAAAGCCAGTAAATACACCAGCAAAAAAGTCTTTCTTATCAGCATCGTTAGTTTTGTGATCCTTATTGGTTGCAAATAAGTGTGAATCGTACAATTAAATTAGCTTTTTCAGAAAAACTTATCAAGCAGTTACCCACTTTTTTTTGAAAAAATGTTGGAAAAGAAATTTCGTGTTGGCACATTATGCAACTGATTTTAATGTTGCACTACTGCACCAGACCTGACAGGTTTTTAAAACCTGTCAGGTCTTGCGGACTCTCCGACTATTGCATGCACTCCAAGATTGTTACTTCTTATTAACCACAGAGGCAACAGAGATTTTTTTCACAGAGAAAAGGAGATTTGTGCCAACAACTTCCTCTTCCTGCCGGAAGCTAGACTTGATGCCGAAACTACTCCTCCTTTCCTCCGTGAAAAAAACCTCCTTCACTCCGTGGTAAAAAAACGACGAAGTCGGCATGAAGCCTATTTACCCAGGTACCTGTGTATTTCACACGCAGCAAGCAAAAACGCTCCCACTCCGAAGTTTGCGGTTGAATTTTTATCCACCACCTGACCCGGGATCGCCCTATCTCCTATTGGTTGCACGTAACCAATCGTACCGTCTTGCTGCATGGCAGTTTTAGAAAGATATGTCCATGACTTTTTTACGACAGGCAAAAACTCATTTTTATCGAGATAGCCATTATCCATGCCCCACATTAAACCATAGGTAAAAAATGCAGTACCACTGGTTTCCGGGCCGGGTGCGTGTTCGGCATCCTGCAGGCTTCTTGACCAATAGCCATCAGGTTGTTGCAATGTTTTCAATGCTTTTGCCATGCCGGTAAATTTTGTGATGTATTCGCTTCTGTGTAGGTCATTTACCGGTAAGTCTTTCAAAACTTTTGCCAGAGCCGCAAAAACCCATCCGTTCCCTCTTGCCCAAAAATCTTTTTTTCCATTCACCGTTTTGTGCGCCGGAAAAACATAGCGTGCATCGCGGTAGTAAAGTTTTTCGGAGGAATCGTACATAATAGAATTGGCGTACTCAAAATATTCGTGCATCTTGTTGAGGTACTTAGGATTTTGTGTCACCTTGTGCAACTTCACCATCACGGGCATTACCATGTAGAGTCCATCTGCCCACCACCAGTAATCATTTTTTGAGGTGGCCATTTCATATTCCATTACCTGTTTTGCCCTGGCTATTTTCTTCTCATCTTTTTCCAGATCATATAAATCAACATAGGTTTGAAAGCAACATTGCCAGTCGCCAAACAAAACAAATTCAGGCTTTTCACCGTAAGAATATTTCCATTCTGCTGTATCATCAGAGGTTGCACCTTTCCAGTTATTGCAGCCGGCCCAGGCTTCTGCGTATTGCCTGTACTTTTCATTTTTCGTAATAGCATACGCTTCCATATTGCCTGTTTGGTAAGCGGCAACATCCCAAAAAGATCTTTGCTCCGGCGAATGTGTGGACTGCCATTTGTTGTTTACAAGATTGATAATGTCCAACACTTCTTTTGAACTGTTGTCAAATTGCTTCGCGTTTTTTTGCGTCTTACAGGAAAGAAAAAATAGCGATCCTGTGAGTATAAATAAGCCGAGGCTTGCGAATCGTTTCATAGTAAAATTGTGTTTTTAAAATTGCACCTTACCGGTTTTAATGTCGATTGACCAGGGCTTGGGTTCAGGCAACCACAACTTGCCGTCACCTATCTGGAGTGGCATCCACAGGTAGCGCGAGTCCCATTGCGTTTTGGGCTTCCACTGATCGGCCATAAAAATTACCGTAGTATCTTTTTTTCCTTCCACTTTAAGCATCATGGTCGATTGCGAGCTGTAGGTGTTGGTTTCGGGCGGCGCAATGTCTTTAAATTCCGACCATGGCCCTTCGAGCGATTTGGCGGTTGCGTATTTATTGGGATTGGGGTTCCAGCCGGTGAGCGCAGAACCAATGGCATAATACAATCCTTTATAATGTACAATGGCGCCACCTTCCAAAGGCGCATTGATGAGACAAACTTCTTTTTCCACTTTGAGATAATCATCCGACAACCTGGCGATGAAGAATCCCTTAGTTGGCCTGCTTTCGAAAACGAGATAAGCGGCGCCATCATCATCGATGAACTGGCCGATGTCCCTGCTTTCTTTTTCAAGGGGACGAAAACTTTCGCGATATGTAAACGGCCCTTCAGGTTTGTCGCTTGTGGCAACACCTACCCTTGCCAATTTGTAACGGGCATCATCCAAATGAAAGTACATCACATAGGTTTTTGTTTTCTTGTTGAAATAAACCTTTGGCCTCTCCAATACCCAGTGGCGGCCAAGATGCTCAGGGTCCGAAAGTTGCAAAGCATCACCCATGAACTTCCAGTTCGCGAGATCTTTTGAACGATAGCAGCTGACGTAGCGAAAACCGGTATCCAAACCTTGCCTGCGTTCCTCGCCGTACCAATAAAAATATTTGTCAATTTTTACAATACCGCCTCCATGTGCCTGGATGTGATTGCCTTTGTCGTCCGGCCAAACTTCACCGGGGTTGATCTTTTTTTGTGCAGTTGCAGAGGTGAGCAAGGCAATGATTGCCACCATTACAAGAAAGTATTTGTTGCCTGATCGGCAAGCATTCGTTTTATCTTTCATAATAATAAATGATTGAAGGAAAGACTTTTAGCAAAACGAAAGTAACCTGACAAGAGGTTTTATACAGGGGGTAAATCTTGATAAAACAGGGGGCATTTTAATAACTGAATAACTGAGTAACTGAATAACTGAGGGCTTATGTTTGGTCAGGCTTTTTGACTTTAAACTTTCAGTTATTCAGTTATTCAGTCATTCAGTCCTCAAGCTCTTCGCTGGATTCGCGATGGCTGCTTTGAAGGCCTGGAAACACAAGGTGAACAATGCAATAATCATTGCCACAAATCCGGAGACCACGAAGATCCACCAGTTTAGCTGGATGCGGTAGGCAAAATCCTGCAGCCATTTGTGCATCATAAACCAGGAGAATGGAACGGCTACCAGCATGGAAAGCAAGATAATTTTCAACAAACTTCCTGTTAGTAAGATGGTGATGCTGCTCACGCTGGCACCCAGCACTTTTCTTACACCAATTTCTTTTACGCGCTGGCTAACGGTGAAGGTGATCAAACCAAACAATCCTAAGCAGGCAATACAAATAGTGAGAATGGTAAAGGCAAGCAATATTTGTCCCTGCTTTTGCTCAGCCTGGTATTGTGCAAGGAAGTTTTTATCGAGGAATTGATAGTCGAATGTCGCCGAAGGATCAAACTTTCTGAATGTCTTTTCCACATCTACCAAAGATTGCGGGAGATTGCTCTCACTTAAACGGACATACATGTTATCGCGTTCCATTGCATTCCTTGGCAGCTGCATGATCATCGGTTCTATTTTGTGTTGCAAAGAATAAATGTGATAATCTTTTACAACGCCAATGATGTTTACCGCAAGAATTTTACCTGTTGAATCTTGTCCCCTGGAAATCCTTCTGCCGACACCACTTGCCCAGCCCTGGCGCTGAAGAAAGGCTTCGTTCACAATTACATCGTTACTATCGGACACTATGTTTTTTGAAAAGTTTCGTCCTTCTTTCAAATGTATTTGCATGGCAGGGATAAAATCAGGATCGACTGTCAGGCCATAAGCGAGATTGCTGCGCTCTTCGAACACGCCATTTTTTTCAACATTGTAATCCATCATGCCAATGTTGTTATTCCCAATTGGATTGCCTGCAGACGCAACCGCTTTTACGTTTGGATTTTGTAATAAGGCTTCACGAAGCGCTGGCACTTTTTCTCTCACGTCCCTTGAATCAATGTGAAAGGTCATCATTTGATTTTTATTGAAACCAAGATCTGTATTGCTAACATAGCGAAGCTGTAAATAAATAACGAGCGATGCTGTTATTAAAACTACCGTAACAGCAAACTGAAACAGTACCAATGATTTTCTAAAAACGACCTGTCCCTTCACATCGCCCAATTGATTTTTTAAAGCGGGAATAGCCTTGAAACGCGATAAAAATAATGCCGGATACAAGCCACCAATAAGTCCTGCGATCAGCGTAAAGCATAAGAGATAGAAAATACTTGCAGGCAAACCAAATCTCCATATCGATAAAGTTTTCCCTGTAACATCATTGATCAGCGGCATAAGCAACGCTACCAATACCACACTGATGGCCGCCGCAGTAATGATCATACTGATGGATTCAGCAAGAAATAAACTAACGAGATTATTTTTACTGGAACCTACAATTCGTCTGACGGCCACTTCACGCAGGCGCACGGATGCACGAGCCGTTGTGATGTTGATATAGTTGATCAAAGCAATGATGAGAATGAGCAAACCAACAATGGACAAAACATAGATGTATTTTATATCGTGATTCCCGCCCAACTCATACATTAAGTGAGAGCGAAGATGTATGGAGGTTAATGGTTGCAGTTCAAGATTGAAATGAATGTTCTGCGCATTGATTGTAAGATATTTCGTAACAAACGCCGGCATTTTGGCACGTAGCTTTTCTATGTCTGCATTCTTCTTCAAAAGGATGTATGTGTAAATGCTGAGATTGCTCCAATCGCCTTTGTAATCCGGAGAAAACGGACGTAGTGCATTAAATGTAAAATGCGAGCTTGCCGGAACGTCTTCTATAACTGCCGCCACATTCACCGGGCTTTTATCGATGTAGACTATTTTGTTGATCGCTGTTGTTGGCTCACCAAACAATTTTGCGGCGAGTGTTTTTGTGAGCACAATTGAGTTGGGTTCCTTAAGCGCATTTGTTCCCCCGGCAATGAAATGATAGGTAAACACATCGAAGAAAGAAGGATCAGTAAAAAAGATATTGCCTTCTTTAATTGTTTTGTCATTGTAGGTGAGTACACCACCACCTTCCGGATCAATTCGTACAGCATCTTCCACTTCGGGAAAATCCTTTTTAAAAGCAGCAGCCGATAGTCCCGACGTTCCTGTGATATCAAATTTCTCTTCACCCCACCATCCGTGAGAAACGAGTCTGTAGATTCTCTCTGCATTGTGGTGGTAACGATCATAGCTTAGTTCATCGGCCACGTACAGTGAAATGATCCAAACGGCGGTAAGGCTCAATGCCAGCCCCGAAATATTTATAAAAGAATAAGCTTTTTGCCTGGAGATGTTGCGAAAAGCCGTTTTAAAATAATTTCTGAGCATTGGCTGTTGTTTGGAAAACAAAAGATAATAATATGCCAGAAATATTTTCACAGTATTATCAAAGGTTTAGCAGTTGTCGCCACATTGCGCATGTTTGATTCCGATACAAAAAGTGTTCGGTTTTGGTACACGAGAGAGTACGCAGATGACACTGATTTGACTGATCTACACGGATCTTTTAAAAGTTGAATAACTGAGTAACTGAATAACTGAAGACAACTTCGACCTTGCGCTTCAGTTATTCGGTTATTCGGTTATTCAGTCACTGAGTCGACGGCAGTCCCAGGTTTGAATAATCCCAGGCTCTGTCTGCCGACAATCTCCATTGGGAATCCGTAGCAGATGTACCTTTTGTGGTTGCCCAATCGGCACTCGGATCTCTAACAGTGCCTTTGCGCCAGATGGTTCTGTTGCGGGTATCTAATACTTCTCCGGCTATAGACCAGAAAAAATTGTTTCTACTGCTGCTGCTGCCGGCAAACATTATACGAGCCACATTCGGACTTCCGAAAGCATCTATGATTTTGTAAGCCGTTCCATCGAGCATGTATGTTCCCGCTGCATCTTGTTTCAGCAAGGTGATACCACTGTTACCACTTAATTGCAACGGCTTGCTGGCATCGCCACTCGCGGTACTGGTGGTTCCCCATGAGATGTCTCTTTTTATGCTGGCATCTGCCTGTGTTGATGCGATAACGTAGCACTTGCCGCTTTCAAGTGAGCCTGTCAATTTCAAATAAGTGGTATTATCGGGAAAGCGCCAGTCTCTTAAAGTAGTGGCATCACTAACGGCATCATAACCTATCGCATAGTGCGAAAGATCAATCGCGCCTCTTGTGCCATTGTATAATTCCACATAGTGATTGCGCACACCGCCGGCATTAGGATCAGTGTTGATCGCGGTTGATATTTCCGAGATGATGACATCCGATGTTTGATTATCCGGCGGCGGTACTTCAGGAACGGTGAATTCCACCTTCGAGCTACAGCCCACCATTGATAAAGCGATCGCTATTGTATATATCAGTTTCATCTGTTTATTTTTTTTATTTTGGTCAGATGCCCGCCTGAATGACCTCGTCGGGCAGGGAATTCGCATGAAACACAATCATGCCTTTGGGTCGGTAAATTGTTGTCTTGCTCATTTCATAATTGCGACTTTAGAATGAAAGTTGTACGGCCAGGTTGCTGATCCATGTGGTCTTGTCGGCAATCGCACCATTTTGTTTTATGCAGGTAGTGTTAATCCCAATGCGAAACGCGTTGTTCATTATGTATTTGTTGATGCCAATTGTAAACCAATCCTGCTTTTGAATAAGCGATGTAGCGGTATCAAACTCAGGTTTCACAAATGAGTAACGCCCTTCAAAGGCCCAACCATCCTTGAGTACATAAGAAGATTGGAGATTAAGCCCACTTCCCAGGTTATATTTTGAAGATGCAATTGCAGGCGACATCCTTACTGATGCTGCTGCATCTGTAAAAAGATTTTTTCCATATACAGAAGCATCAGTGTATTCGCCAACAAAAGCAAAGCCTTTGTATTTAAATATTGCATCTACTACCAGTTTGCGATAATCCGCATAAGCGGCATTTCCACTTTCATCATAAATGCCTGTTACTGTACCATGACCTCCACCAACTGCGTTGCTTGCTTTTACATTGTAACTGCCGGCTATGCCAATACCTAGTTTTGGAGTAGGCTCGCGATAAATATCCTGCGCTATGAATGCATTGTTTTTAATAAAATCACCCATTGGCATAAAGTCTATCCGGCCACCATACTTAAACCCTGCATCACTTTGTGCATCCCAAAAGCCTTGCCCTTCGCCAGTTGTAACCGACACCGATGGATACAACCGCATTTTGTTATTGATGGTAAAATTAGTTTCAAAGAAAATTCCACCCTCTCTTGTTGAGCCCACAAAATTTTGCATCAACCCTCCGTAAATACTTCCGTCAGTTGATTTTCCCGCAACAGATGGCCCCATCACTGATGCATATTTTTCGTCTGCCATGGCTAGACGGTTATTCGTATTTGTCTGCCTTTCACCCAGCACCAATCGGTATTGCTGATTTTTTGAAGCCAAACCCAACCAACCTTCCAATATACCTGTAGTGCCTGTAAAATCCGATACCAGGCCCATTGTAAGCTGATTATTAAATGCAGACACATTGAATGCAAGGCGAACGAGATTAAGCGACATGCGGTTGGAGTGCGTCACTTTGCTGCCGGTGTCAACGTCCATCGTTTGCATACCAGGTTGCAGTGTAGCGTTGATGTTGAAAATGAATTTGTCTTTTTTACTGAGCCTGATATACGTGCCTTCGCCTGGTACATAACGGAAGGTGGAATCAATTTTCCCCGACTCAGAAACCTGCGCCTGGGAAGCACTGAATGCAACCATCATTATGCAAAATATCAATAGCTCATATTTGCGCTTCATAGCTGGCATTAATTAGTGTGTAATTGCAATAATTGCTCTTTCGATACTCGATATATCGGGATCTCTTTCTCGTCAGATTTTTTCTTGATAATGTGATTCGTGTACATTGAATTCGACCCTTCCGGCTCTATAAGATCAGCAATCACGTTGCTCATGCGTTGATGTGTACCTATTACCAATGCACCTGCTGGTATTGTCACATCACGATCTTTGAGCTGGATCGAGCCTTTCTTTTCTTCCACATATTGCTGCACTTTCGTTTGCAGTGGTTGCGTTACTTCTTTAAACTCAACGCCGGACACCGATAACACTGTTTTCATTTTTTCCGAAACGGGAAAAACCACAAATGCTTCAGGCTTGGGTCTTGCAATAACTGCAGTCTGACTGATGTTGTAGTTTGCATTGAATGTTATCGTTGTATCGGAAACGGTGCATTCATTCACAAACACATAATCCTTTTTAATTTTTTCCGGTTTGGATGTGGCCACGGAAGGGCTGCTCGCCGCGATCGCACGTTCATCCGCTTGGGTTAGGGTTGCTTTTATTTCACCGATATTTTCGTAGGCTATTTGCAAATACGAAAGCGCCGTAATAGCTGCTGTTTCAATTCTTCGTTTTCCCGCTTTTTCTTTTTCTGACAACCCTCGAATTTCCATCAGCATCGATACACGGTTTTGCAAAGCATAGTTTGTAGCGCTTGAACGGCTCGCTATCCCACCTATATTCAACCACACTTCATCATCTACTCTAAAAGTGGTGGAATAATCCGTTACGCGACGCCCCTGCTCTGTTACAGTTTTTTTTGTCGGCTCAACAAACATGTTGCGTATCATGTCACGAATAGCAGGATCTACATTCAGATTCCCAGTGTACAAAAACAACTCATCATAAGAAGAGGTGAAACAATCGTTCAACTCTTTGTAGTCTTGCCTTGCAGGAGAATACTCATGAAAATCAACGACCACGTGCGGGTCAAATTTGTTGATTGCCGTTTTAATATTGATGCTTTCTTCAGCATCTAAAATAGTAAGGTCACGATTCAGGTCCACACCATTATTCGACACTCTCGATTCTGCATGGCGGCCATCAGCGTTTACCATCGGCATTATCTGTATGATCACTTTATCAAGAATAGGCAGGTATTTTTGATCCTGCATGAGCAGGTACATAAAGTATAACATGCCTTCCGTTGCCAGCGGTTCGTTTCCATGAATGCACCCTATAAATACAACACGCAATTTTTCCCTATCATCCATGCCGCTTTTTCTTGTGATCTGCACCATTGGCTGCACCTTGTTTTTTTGTGTCTTGCCAATCGAACCAACAGACATCAACTCAGGATGTTTTTCAGCCAGCTGGCGAATAAACTCCATCACGTTCTTGTAGCTTGTATAATAGTCTTCGTCTGACTTTCCTGACACAATCGGCAACGGCATATCGTGTGCAGGTTCGGGGAAATACTTCTGGTATATGTCAACTGCCTGCGCACGCAAAGCCGTTGCGCCATAACAAACAATAACAATTAACAATAGCAGTTTTTTCATATCCCTTAGAATTGAATAGTAAACATTACCTGTCCGTATATATTTCCTTTCACATCAGTGGTTTTAAGATTTTCTTTATACTCCTGATAACCACCTTCAATATTCAGTTTCAAATTATGCTCTCTGAAATAACGTGTACCCACAAACGAATAATACCTGTTTTGGTCAGCGAAATTTGCCGAGTAAGTATCATTTTGCAACTGGGAGTACCGGGCTGCGCAAGCCCATTTACCAAAACAATATCCTCCCTGGATGTTTACGCCGCTGCCCAGGTTAATCCTGTTCAACACGGTTGCGTTGATCTGCTCAGGGGTTTGCCCGGTATAAGGAGTAAATTTTCCACTAAGGTTAAACTCTCCTGCAATACCCGTGGGCACAGTCGCGTGTGCATAAACATATTCGCCAAACGCATACCAGCCGCGGTATTTGAACATAAAGTCAAATCCTGCTTTTAGATAATCAGGTAAGAGCTGATTCGCTGCCGAGTCACCGTAAATATATCGTCCGCCATTGGTTCCCTTTGCAGAAGAAATGCCGTCGGTATAACTAAACGTAACACCCACTATTAATTTAGGAACGCGTTCACGGGCAAGGTCATCCATATAATATTCACCACCCTTGGAGAAAGTCCCGAATGGCAACCAGTCCAGCCTGACGCCGTATTTGAAGCCTCCGTAGTTCTTCTGCAATGCAGCCGTACCGTCTCCGGTGGTGACTGAAACATAGGGTTTCAAGATATTGCTACCGCCTACTTTTATCGTTCCATAGTACCGAATCCCGTAATCAAAAATGGGATCAAACGCAGTGGAGACGGCACTTCGCTCAATGAAGCCGAGCGACTCTCCTTCTATCCGCGCTTCGCGTGTATCAGCATAATCTGCACGCACACCGAAGTTGAACCGATGGTTGGTATTTGGTCTATACTCGATCAAAGCGTCCTGCAAAGTATTATTGAATGATCGCGTCCCTGTGGTGGTACTTTGAAAATTACCCGCTAAATTTAAGCGTAGCCTGAAGTATACTTTATCGTTAAATAAAAATCCCCTGAAGTTAAATCTGGCTCTGCGAATATCAAATTGTGGGCTGGTATTTTTGAACTTATCGAGCGTACTCATGCCGTACAGCAATTGAAGGCTTTGCGTGAAATTCAAACGCATTTTGGAGGATTCCAGCGTAAGTCCATCTCCCAGTTCATAATTTCTTTTTAAACGAAGAAACTGCGTATGGTCCTGATCCCTGGCCGATTGCTCTTCATTTTCTGTAGTGGCTTCGGGAGCATCATCTTCCTGCGCCTGTGCAACATTAAAGACGCAGCAGCATAACAGCAGTATGAACAATTTTCTCATTTTCATTCCTTAATCAGGATAAGAGTTTATTTATGGGCCAAATCGACATTGTTCATAAACAAACAAGCGATCGGAAAAGTTCAGAGTGCCTGTAGAGACGCGTTGAACGCGTCTCCCCCACTGCATTAAACAATGGTCGCTAAGCCAGAGACGCATTCAATGCGTCTCTACGATCGCGGCCCGCGAAACCGTTTCCAGAAACGCTGCATGTGCAGCAGGGCGAATGCGATTCGCCCCTACCCATTTTCAACTTTCAATTTTCAATTAATTACCGGCGGTTTCTCAAAACTTCCATACACCAAAATCTTTCCATCCTGCATCATTATTCTACCACGGGCAATAACGTCTGTTAAATTAAAATCCTGATCAAACAAACAGATATCGGCATCGCCGCCAACACGAATGCGCCCTTTATGTTTGAGCGACAGGTTTTTAGCAGGACCAGAAGTAATGAGTTTAATTGCTTCTTCTATCGGCACTTTACCATCCCTGATGAGTTTTTGCACTTGTTTATAATTGAGGTCTATCGGTGCTTTCTTAAAGCCCGCAGGATTCCCGTCTTTATCCTTCAATCCTATACCTGCATTGCCATCACTACTGAAAGTCATGTTGTCCATTGACACGCCTTTTTCAAGCGCATACAACACTTGCTTATAAGGTTCGTCGAACTTAGTGCCACCCGTTGTGATGTCGATCATGCCGCCAAGTTTCGCAAAGCGTATCGCTTCTTCAAACAATGGCACTGTACGGCCAACATGTGTTGGAGAAATATTCCTGATAGGAAAATGATATTGTTCAACGAGTTCAAGAAGAATACCCATATTGGTTGGCAGCGCTCCCAGGTGTATGTGCATGATACCGCCTTTGCCGGAAGTGAGTCCACCAACATGCACATCTTTCAATATTGCAAGCAATTCTTTCGCAGTGGGAAATGATGAACGTTCGTCACTTATTGCCACTTTGCAACCGAGCACCTTGTCGATCAGAATCATGTCTTCCAACACTGTTCCTGTTATGGTGATCGGAGGAATGCCAAAGTAGCTCGTAAGCATATATGCGGTGATGCCTTCGTTATCAAGTGACCTTGTTTTCGCATACAATGCTTTCAAACTTTTTGTGGCACCATCGGTACCGAGCAGGCCCATAACAGTAGTGGTGCCGCAAATAATGAATTCACTCAGCATAATTTCAGGTGTGAGTGAATGAAAGCCGTGCTTACCACCAGCTCCGGTGATATGTACGTGCTGATCGATAAGACCCGGCGTTAATATTTTTCCGTCTGCATTGATCACTTCAACATCAGGAAGATTGGGAGAAATATGATCATCAATCAACGCTATTTTTTCGCCGCATACCAAAACATCTTTTACACCCAGCAACTCCGGAGCATATACGCGTGCCTGTTTGAACAGTTTGAACATGGCGATCTTTTTAAATGAAAAAATGGTAAATCAGCATAAACACCAATGCTGTTATCAAAGGGATAACGTTTCTTTTTGCAAGGTCGAATGGCGATACGCCTGCAATTTTTGCGATACCAACAATCACTCCCGCAATGGGTGACATGGCTCTACCCATGCTGGAAGCAAACTGCATGGGCAAGATAAGTGCCGCCGCAGGCTCTCCTAGTTTCGCGGCAATGTCTGGCACAAGCGGTGCAAATGAAAAGAAAGAAGCATTGCCACTACCCATCAGCATAGACGCAAAAAAGATAATGACCGTCATTAAAATACCTATGCCCACTGCGCCGAAGCCCATGCTTACAGATGCACTGGTGAGGCTATCAATGAAGCCCAGTGCTATCAAGCCTGTTGAAAATATTTCTGCGCATACAATCAATGTAACAACAGACGCAAAGACTTCGCCCATTCCTTCCCAGAAAACTTTTAGTGAGTCGAAAACTTTTTTCAAACTGCGTGTTCTTATCAACTCCATCGTCATGGCAACGACCAGCGATATAAGCATTGCTGTGGTTGTATCGAGTTGAACAGTCGCAGGAAAAATATGAATGATGGGAGAAAATATGATCAGCAATATCAAAGGCAAGACCGGCAACATGGCGTAGATAACAGGCGCTTTCGATGTAAACGCTTCTTTTACTACTTCCTGCTCTGAAGGCGCTTCTGGATTCTTACGATCATAATATCTATTCACGAAAAAATAAACGACCATTAGCAAAAGAGTCATCGGTATAGCAAGCGGCAATTGGCTTTTGACAAAATATTCTACGTTATGCATTTGCAACAACTGTGAAGCACGCGCTGTGTTAGCCGACGCAGGTCCCATATCAAATATTGTACAGGCAGAAATAACAGCGACTGCCGATATTCTGCTAACTCCCAAAGAAACCAACACCGGGAAAACAGAAGCAACGAGCAACAAACCTAATCCTGCGGCAGAAGGTGTACATATAAAAAGTAACTGACCAATGGGAATGACAATAGACGCCGCCACGTAAGGAGATTTTTTAAAGATGCTCAGTGGCTTCATCGCTACAAACACCAATGCATCGCTCGCTCCAATCGCTTTCATATAGGCAACAAAGCCACCTATCGCCATGATCATGAGTCCAACATTGGCCGCTTTATCAGCCAGCGATTCTTCAATGCGCTTAAACAGATCAAAGAAGAATGCACCAGAAGGTTCCTGAAGTTTGGGAATATCATAATGCAGCAACCATGCTATAAATATCATGATAACGCCCATAAAAAGTAAGACAGCCTGTGGATTGAATTTCTTTACGAGCAGGTAGGCAGTAATGCAAATAAATAGGATACTGTTAACCAAACCGACATAATTCATATGCTGATTTTAACCGTGTTAATGATTGATTCGCGGGTAGCAGATACAGAATTAACGTGGATGTATTTGGGTTAGCATGAAAATATTGAAAAAAAGAAGAAGAAGCAAGAACGGGTTCAGCAAGCTGGTTGACGGGCTCAGGTAGCAAGTCATCAAACTGGCTGCCAGTGGATGGTTGCTGGCAGCTGGTGATAAAATGATGACTATGATTTTACGGTAAAATGATATTGAAAAAGAAGAATATATTCCCGCCACTTTTTAACTGCCGCAACTACGTTTCATTGAACCTAATGAGCAAATTATAATTTCTGAGTAGCTTGATATATTTCATACTTCACAATCTCCCAGTGCTTTCCTCTTAGGCAAACCGGATCAAAATCGTCGTCTGCTATAGAGTAATCATTCAATTGACTAATCAACTTTACTTCATCATGCGAATACTCATGGCGTTCTTTGTGAAGCTGAACAAGCTGTTGAAGCGAATGATGATTTAATATTTCATGTATATCCCAAAAATCTTTTTTTCGTCCTCCACGCAAAATCACATCCATTTTCATCGCTGCTATTTCTTCAACACCAGCCAGTCTGATACCATCGTACAATTCAACCTCTCGTATAAAATTATCATTCGTGTAATACACATCAAGTTTTATCGCATTGATGGCATTAGCCCCTATCAGATAAGAGCATCCCATTCCAATCAATCCTGTGCCATTAGTTTGAAAGAACGGAAAAGTATTCCTTAAAAAATTCTCAATGAGGGAATAGTTAATTGAACCATAAGCACTGTCTGTAAATAGATCAATATCAATAGACATTCTATGCCCAAGATGTAAGCTTAACGCTGTTCCACCGACTAACCTAAACTGCGTCAAAGCGCTGCTTTGCATCAAAACATTTAAACTGTCCCGTAACGCCGGGTCCACAGTATTCCATTGTAACATTCGCATCCAGTTTTATGATTCGTTCAGAATTCTTTCCACTTCCTTACTGCCGTAAAATTTCTTGATCTCTCTTTTTTCCAGGCTTGTTCCTCTTTCAAATACCCTTTGAATAACGGATCTTTTTTGTTTATGCCAGTCAATATTTTCAATAGTAGTATCCCAAAAAGTTGATTTTTGAAACTTGGTAATATCTGGTTTGGTTTTGGAAAGCTTGCTTTCTTTTATTTTTTTATAGTCATAAAAAACTTGCAAAATCATAAACAAGCCTTCTTCCAACTTCAATTCATTTTCAATTTTCATCGCAAGGGCTGTATTCATGTCTCTTTTACCATTTGTAATCGCGCCCAGCGTTTGAGGATATTCATTTATCGACAAGGCAAAACGGCCTTTAGGAAGTTTTCTTTTCTTTAATTCATTATCAAGAAAAATCCCCGGATGTACTCCTTTTAGCTTGTTAATTGCCTCGAAATTCATAAACAAAATGTTAGGTAACTAATGATTACTTAAAATTAAGTAAACTTTTTTGTATAAACAATTTTGTTTATTTTCTGAAATACAACTACCTAATAACAAGCAACATAACAAACCAGATCAGACTTTTAAACACAAAAAAGCCGGGCCACCACTAGCCCGGCTGCGTACACACCATGAGTAAGAGTAAACGAAGTTCAGGTGTCTTCTGTTCTAATCAATATTTTTTGCAAGGCTTGGTCCTCCCAGCACTTCCTGTAATTTATCGGTTATCGCTTTTTCATCGCCGGAGTACACCAGTATTTTGCCATCCTTATCCAGCAATACATAGAAAGGAATGAAAGTGGTCATGTACAAACTTCCCACTCTTGCAGGCATGTTCTTTTCCGGGAATTCATCGCAAACCTGCGTCCACGGCATTTTTTCAACATCCATTGCTTTTTTCCACGCATCCCATTTGTTGTCATCTGAAACACTAACGATCTCAAGACCTTTAGGATGATATTGGTCGTATACTTTTTTCCAGTGAGGAATCGCCTGCCGGCAAGGATGACACCAGCTTGCCCAGAAATCAATCATCACATATTTTCCCTTTAAAGACGAAAGCGTGAAGGAACTGCTATCTCTTTTAAGCAGTGTAAAATCAGGCGCTGCGTGGCCCGGAGTTAATGCTACGCGTTTGCCATGGTTATCTGCTACGTACTTGTAATAGTTTGATGATGCAGCGTCGCCGGTGAAGTTGTGCAGAATAGAATCAACCTGTGTAAGGCGCAAATTACTTTCATTAAAAGTGTATAACTGGCTAAATATATAGGCTCCTACAACAGACGATGGATTTTTTTTCGCGTAATCGTCAATCCATTTTAGCTTCGCTGCCGTTTGCAATTTGCTCACTGAGTCAGCTTTGTCCCTGTAGGCATATTCAGCATCTTTGTCTTTTTGCTGTTGGGATATTTCGTAAAACCTTGTGATAACAGAATCATACTGTTTTATGGATGGATCACTCTCGTATTTTTTCCACACATCATTGCTGGAAGAGCCCGCAACCGTGAAGTCTTCTAACTGAGCCCACTTTGAACCTCCGTATTGCGTCTGATCATAATACTTTGAACCAGTAGTGTCGGCCACAACAGTGATATCAGCGTTTTCCGCAAACACATCAAAACCAAACGTCCATTCTCCCGCGGATACCTGAACCAACATCATTTCAGGTTGTTTCAATTTCCCGGTAAAAAGAAACTGGCCATTCTTTACAGGCACGCTGTCGATGGTTTCCGGATTACGATAATCGGCGGCACGATGAATCAATTTTGCATATCCGTCGCCGAACTTTTTGATATTCACTTTGATATTGAAGCTGTCCTTGTTGCCAGCAGTTCCGGATACGGACTGGTTATTGTTGCAGGCCGCGATGCCAAGTAACGCCGCCGCACAGGTAAATAAGGTAAAGGTTGTTTTGCGTGCTATCATGAATAGAGTTTTAATTAAGTAGCAGACTCGCTGAACGGAAAATGCGACTATCAGGAAATGAAAAAAAATTTGTTAAACCCTCCAAATGATCTTGTGTACGCAGCTTAGTTCGGGGGAAAAATTCAAAAGTCAAAAGTCAAAATGTTCGTCACGGTGTAGCGACTCGCAATTTTTGACTTTTGACTTCTTAATTCTTAATTCCTAATTCCTAGCTAAGCATCCGGTATTACCGGCTCTACCAATCTCATCAATTTATCCAGCGATTCCTGCCAGCCCAAATAGCACATTTCAGCCGGTATCACGTCTGGTATTCCTTCTTGTGTAATTTTTATTTCTGTGCCCACGATCACTTTACGCAGTGTAACAGAAGTGACCATTTCTCCGGGCAAATTAGGATCATCAAATTTATCTGTGTATTTCAAAAACTCATTGGGCTTTACTTCCAGGTATTCACCACCAAAAGAATGAGCATGGCTGGTTGAAAAATTATGAAAAGACATCTTAAAACGACCACCCACTTTTACATCCATTTCATGAACGGTGCAAAGAAATCCATATGGAGGCAACCATGAGGCAATTGCAAGAGCTTCTGTAAATGCACGATACACTTTTTCCGGCGAAGCTTTAAGTACTCTGTGCAGGGAAACACTGTTTGGCATAAGAAAGTTTTTTAGCTCCTACTCATTTGGCTTTTCGGTACCGCCCGTTTTTTAAGTGTTGCTGCTCCACTGGTGTTGTTTGTTGGTTGAAATCAACACAACAAAGATGCCAGTAATATTTGATTTGGAAAGAGGTGAGATGAGACAAAGAGTGGGGTGTTTGCGACGCAGAAGAAGTTAGCACACAGATGACACTGATTGGACTGATTTGCACTGATTTTTTTTACGAAAGAGAAACCCCACTCTTTTGAAAAAAGATCCTCTTAACTGAGGACCTTTTCAAAATTGATAAACCGTCACGTACCTTTCGTCGTTACTTTTCTTTCTTCACCACCAAATGGATCTTCGCGTGCTGCACGCCTGCCATGTCGCTGTCTTCTTTGCTTAGTTCAAGTACGGTGGATGCCTGCGGATTGAACGTGCAGTGAAAATTCATGGTTCCCATTCCATCGCCCATCGCAGAGGCTGGAACCTGGTGCTTCGTATTCTGAGCGCCATATGTAGTAAGCTTTCCGTTATTGTTGCCAACTGTTGAGCCTTTATCATCAATAGGGATATTCGAAAAAGGATTCTGTGAATTTGTGCTACTGCCAAGTTTCTGCTTCAGTGCCTGCATTTGAGCATAGTCTTTTTTATCTTGTTCAGTCCATTCACTTTGCGGTTTGTTTCTTAGCGCCTGCATGCGTTCTGCCCAGGCCATGTTGTCTCGAGCATTCTGTTGGTTCTCATGCGCTGCAGTCCCGGCATCTTTCATAAAAATCACTTTCAGCACGCTATTGATAAAGTTTTCCTTAAATGGTGTTGCTGCACTGCCTGAAGAAATCTCATAGGTTTCATCATTGGTGGGAGAGCTGAACGTGGTCACATAAACTGTTGCCGAGCTACTGCGATCCCCACCCGGATCATCAATAGAAATCAGCACAGGAATATCGTATTCCATCGGTGCCGTGTATTTTCCAAGAGCACCATCTTTTTGAACCATAATGCCATTTACAATCTTCACATGCAATGTTCCCCTGCCGTTTACTGGCTCCAGCATAGCTGTTCCATTGTTCAATACAGTATACCGAACATGATCCTCGATATGCATGCGAATATCCATCCCTGTTAGTGACGCATTCATATCAATGTCGCCTTCCACTTTATATGCATCAGCAATCGTGACAACACATTGCAGTATAACAATTGCTGTTTCTCCGGGTACATTGGATGGATGAAATTCAACTGTGACCATCACCGGATTTTTCTTCGGAGCTGCGACAGGAGCTGTGTACACACCGCTTCGCATCTCAAGGCTTTTAAAAGTAAAGTTGCCGTCATCGCTCTGTAAATCCCTCACCTCGTGTCCATTAATTCTCCAAAGAGGATTCGGATCATTTAATTCAGTATGCATCTTTCCATTGCCATCAACCCATTCTATGGCCATCGTAATTTTTTGACCAGGGGATAATGTGATCGCGGCCGCGGGCACAAGCGTAAAGTCTGCAGCAGTTTGTGCGGATGTTGCCAAAGCGCCAAACATGGCGGCAACCATTATAATTAGTTTCATAACTTAAATAATTGAGTAAGTGGAAGCGTTTTAGGTCGCTATTGATCAATAAATTGTTGCAGATTAGGGGCACGCAATGCCTGCACAATTTTTTCTACGTTGTGCTGATTTCCAAACACCGATACAGAAATGGTCTGCACTTTATCACTCGTCACTTTTTTAACAGTGCGATCATCATCCTGCCCGTTTACTGCAAAGCCGGCCTGGTAAACTCCGTTAACAATTTTATTGGACCAATTACCAAAGAGCAATATGATCATATAGTTCCACTTGCCAAACTCATGATAGTAACCATTTTCGTTTTCCCTGATTACCACCTGTTTTGCTATGATTGCGTTTGGAAAGGAATAGGCCGATACTTTGTTAGCATCATCGTGAATCTCTGCCACCTCGTAATTCTGCGTAACATTTACGTACACAATAGACGCATTTCGAAAGCGATAATTGATTTTTTTCCTTCCTCTTCAAGCTCTTTCCAACCATTGTTACTAATGTTTTGTTTTTGAAGTGCTACCGCTTTATCGGTGAACGCATTCATTTTCTTACTGTATCCTTCAGCCGTTTTATCGGTAAAAAGAGCCGCACCTTCATTCTGATGTTTCTCCATGTAATCCGTATACAGTTGTTGATAATGATTGGCAGAATCGATGTAACTTTTATACAGCGGACTGTTTACTACATCACCAAAAGACTTGCCAGCCGAAGCACCTACGTTCTTTCGATTTTCGATATCACTCAATTTCCAGGCTCTCCAGCTTTGAAGAGAGTCATCATTTACAAGGAATTGAAAGTAGAGATCCATGCCACGCGGAGAGCGAAGATTGGCAGGAGTTTCAGCTTTCTGTCTTCCATTAAGCCCGGTAATATCTTCAAGCTGTGTTACGCGCCAATGCAGGGAAGCAGCAGTTTGTCGAAAGATTGATGTAACAGCATTTCGCAGCTTGTCCTGTGCGGTTATTTCTGATTGAAGCAAACCTGCGTCGAGTCTTTTGGAAACACTTTGAGAAATTTCCATCGATACATTCTCAGGACAATCCGCCGGCCAGAGTTCACATTGCTGTTGCGCGTTCAGTGTCCCCGCAAAAAAAGACAGCGCAACAAATGTTAAGAGTTGACGGTTCATACGAGTCAGTTGGTTAAAGAAAAATTCATATTACATTTTCACAAACTCCACCCTCCTATTATTGGCTTTACCTTCAGGAGAATTGTTGTCGCTAATTGGCTTGGTGTCCCCAAAACCTTTTGTAGTTAGTCTTCCCTGGTCTATTCCCAGTTTAACCAGTTCCTGCTTCACCGCATCTGCGCGTTGCTGCGAAAGCGTTGCGTTGTGCGCAGAGGAGCCACTGTTGTCTGTGTGACCGTCTACTTCAAACTTAATAGCCGGGTTGCTTGTCATCACCTGCACGATCATGTTTAGCGTACCCATGCTTTCCGGCCGAATAGTCGCCTTGTCAATGTCAAAGTTGATCCCATGTGTTACGATTTTGGAGGCCGTAAATTGTTTACCGATCATATTCATATCGCCACCGGCGGCAATTTTTACGTTCTTAAAAACCATAGGATTTTCCTGAGACGCTATTCCACCAAACTGCACCTGAGCAGGAATCATATGTGCATCCGGAATTGTCAATACACGAAATTGATCCACATAAACTTTAACTTGTTTGTTTTTATAAGCAATAGCAATGTGATGCCATTTGTTTATAAAATTTTCGTCCTTAATGCTGGCTGGCAAAGCTCCGGTTAAACTCACAGCATCACTACTGAAGTTCGCCTCAGCTTCACTCACTTGTACAGTAGCATCCTGATCGTTTGTAGTGCCTGCCGCGTTCAAAAAAACCAACAATCCGTAAGATCCGCCCGGAGCATAGGTATCATACTCAACTGTAAATGGATCTGTAAGATAATTGGGGTGTTGCATACGTGGCGCGACCTTTACATAGTTCCCGTCAGTTAATGTGAAAGCTTCATCACCGGCCATTTTATTCAACACACCCTGTCCTTTTAGCAGCTCCCAATGTGCGGGAAATTCTCCGTCCGCGTCGTCTGTAAAATGATCTTCGAACAGTATTTTGTCGCCCGGAACAAAGTCGTAGTTCTGGTAAGTGCTGAGCGTTGCAGCAGTAGCCGTACTTCCGGAGGCAGATGATGTAGCTGGCGTGGTATCCGATACTGCCGTAGGTTTGTTGTCTTTCTTCTTTTTAAACATTCCTTTTACGGCGTCTTCCGTTTTATCAAGTCCTTTATTAACTTTATCAGAGGTAGTGTTATTTACCTTGTCCGTAGCGCCCTGTTTTGCAGTCACAGACGGATCCTGAACCTGGGCAGAAAGGCAATGAACCAGCAGCAATGCTGCAATCAGTGAAAGTGTCTTTTTCATAATTCAGCGATTTTAATAACCCTAAAAATTTCCCAACACAATTCGTGCAGGTACGATTCAAAACTATTTCTTAAGTCTGCGAAGAATATCCCTTAAAACAGGGAATTCTTGCAACACCATACTTTTCAACTTTACAACAGATGCAAAAACGATCCGCCATATTCGCTTTGACCGCACTCCTGCTATGGAATGCTTCGGGTGCACAAAAGCCTGCAACCGACAGCCTGCTTTCCCTGGTGGCCAAAGCCAAACCCGATACCAATAAGGTTAACCTTTTAATTGACCTGGGTGATCAATATCAATTTGGTGAACAAGATCGCAATACCGCTAAATACTTCTATCGCATAGCGGATAGCCTTAGCCGCTACCTTAATTACAAAGAAGGATTGTACAAGTCTCAATTCTATTATGTTGATGTGCTGATACAGCAAGGGCGTTACGACACAAGCATGAGCATGTGCCAGCAAATAATGACGAAAGCCAAAAAGGAAAAAGACACTACCAACTACATGCACGCACTGTACATCAGCGCCATATGCCAAAGCGAAATGCAGCATTACGATATTGCTGCACGTTGTTATTTACAGGTGGCTGATTACTACGAACGGACGAGCAACATGAGAAAGCTGGCCATGTGCTACAACGAGCTAATGCTGGTTTACAGGCATGCGGGACAATTTGATAATGCTATTGCTTATGGCAAGAAAGCGCTTGACCTGTATTCACAATATTGCCTTCCGGAAAAAATATCCAGCCCACTACAAAATCTTGCCACCGTATACCAGGCAATGCAGCAACCAGACAAAGCAATGCAATTCCTGCAAAAGGCAATACTGGTCAGTAAAAAATACAATAACGAATATGATGAGCTTACGGCGACCATCAATTTATCGGACATTATGTTGCGCACCGATCCGGTAAATAACCATACAAAAGATTACATCAGCCGCGCCATCTTCTTATCCAAAAAAGAAGATGCAGATGAATCGATGTGCGAGGCGCTTTGCGAAGCAGCTACATTTTATCTTTTCCACAACCATCCTGAAACAGCGCAAACATACATGGACACTGCATTGCAGGTAGCAAAAAAAACGGGATTGAATTCTCTTACACAGCAATGCTATCTGCTACTTTCAAAAGTTGCCTACGCTGCCCACGATTACAAACGGGCCATCGCATACGACAAGCTGCTCGATCTTACACAGGAAGAAATCAACACGGCGAACATTAACCGCAGCATCATCGACCTGCAAACAAAGTATGAAACTGAAAAAAAAGAGGCGCAGATAAAACAACTCTCAACAGAAAATCACATACAGGAACTGCTCTCGCAAAAAAGAAAAATATACATAGCACTCCTGTTACTTGCCATTGCAGCATTGGTGTTAATCGGTTGGCTATTGTACAGAAATAACTTGCGAAAACAAAAGCTGTTGCAAACGGACAAACTACTACAACAAGAACGAATTGCCGCGCTTGAACAGGAAAAACAATTAATGGCTTCACAAGCGATGCTGCAGGGACAGGAAGAAGAACGAAGCCGGCTTGCGAGGGACCTGCATGATGGTCTCGGCGGCATTTTATCAGGAGCAAAATATTCACTAAACGATATGAAAGAGAATGCAATTGTACCAGCTGAGAATGTGGCTGCACTCGAAAAAACAATGATCATGATCGATCAGTCGATTACTGAATTACGAAGGATCGCACATAACCTCATGCCGGAGAGCCTTTCAAATCAATCGCTTCATGAGGCATTGAATGATTACTGCAGCCAGGTTTCTTCTACAAGCGCTGTAAAAATTAATTATTATGATCTGGGCATGGACACATTGCAGCCTGACAACACGGTGAAGATCACTGTCTATAGAATTGTGCAAGAACTGATCAGCAATATCATCAAACATGCAAACGCTTCAACCGTGCAGGTACAGATCATTGCAAAAGATCACTTACTGCGCATAACGGTGGAAGATGACGGAAAAGGTTTTGACGTTGCTTCGCTTGAGAATGCAGATGGAATAGGCTACAAGAACATCAAAAGCAGGATCGACTTTTTGAAGGGTCGCATTGATGTGCGCTCTACTCATGAAGAAGGCACATCCGTTTACATCGAAATACCATTTTGAAAATGATACACGTTTTATTAATAGAAGATCATGCGTTGATAAGAGAAGGCATCGAAGCCATGCTTTCGAAAACAGACGATGTAAGCTGCGCGGGATGTTGTTCCACACCTCACGAATTCTGGCAGGTGTTGTCGCTGCATCCTGTTGACGTCATTTTAATGGACATCAATTTACCCACGGTCAACGGGATCGATCTTTGCCGTGAGGTGAAGCATAAATATCCAGCAGTAAAAGTTATTGCACTAAGCATCAATGATCATCCGGCTGTTATACGACAAATGATGAATAGTGGTGCCGACGGCTATTTATTTAAGGACGCCGAGAAGATGGAGATACTAACGGGTATTCGAACTGTTATGCAGCATAAACAATTCTTTAGCCGAACGATTGCGGAAACCATGAACAAAACCAACAGGAGCAGCTTACCCGCACTCACACGACGGGAAAAAGAAGTATTGAACCTCATCTCTGAAGGACTCACCAGCAGGCAGATCGCAGAAAAATTATTTGTAGATTTTACAACAGTAGAATCACATCGCAAAAACATGTTGTCGAAATACGGAGTGAATAACATCACAGCATTGCTGGCCCTGGCAATAAGGGAACATTTATTAGATGCATAAAAGTGTTTCTGTTTATTTCAAAAAAAACAGATCCGGCGCAATGGCCGAACCTGTCTTAAAATTTGCGATCACATCACCCATGTAGATCGACTTATTTACCAACCACTTGCCATTGGTAATGTCTCACTGTTTCCCAACAATGCTTTATCTATATATCTTTTCAAGTCTTCTTTAGCTTCAGGTTTCGGGCAACGAATCTCAATCCATTTCCCGTGCTTGTCAATCAACATGAATCTTGGAATGGCCGTAAGCTGGTATTTTCTTCCAAATGCTTTTCCAAAATCATCGATCAATTGCACGCCACCGAGTTGTTTTTCATTGACCATGTTCATCCACTTTTGACGCGCATCCATTTTGTCGAGTGAAATACCAACGAAAACGATGTTCTTATTACCCGCATATTCTTCTTCGATCTCTTTCAAAAAAGGCATTTGTGCTTTGCATGGACCGCACCAGGTTGCCCAAACATCAATCAACACGACCCTGCCCTTAAAGTCTTTCATTGAAACCATTTTGCCCGTACTGTCCGGAAGGGTAAAGTCATAGGCCGATTTTCCAATAAAAGCAGTATCGCTGGCATATGAAGCAAAAATTCCCTTGTAAGTCTCATTAGCCGGAGAAAGCTTTGCATACCTCTTAAGTGGCTCAAACGTTTCTCTGAATTCGCTAAGATTATTGACCTCTATTTGATCCATTTGATCTTTAAATAAATAAGATTTCAAAGTGTCATTGCTGATAGAATTAATCATCAACTTAAGCTTCTCTCCTTTTGACAGTTGATCTCTTTTTTCTTTTGGCAAAGCAGCAACGTTCAATAGGGCGTACAATTTCATGTATTGCCTTGTTTCGCCTATTTTCAAAAGAGACGTCGTATTGAATTTACCCGGCTTAATGAATGTTTTATAAAGGTCAGGAACATCATTGAAATCTTTAGGCTGAGGTCTGAAGGCGCCTATCTTTTTTGCTGAAAGCTGGAACAACAAATTAATTGGCGCCAACTCCTTGTCAATAGAAAGCGCCTCCCGAATTTGTGCCTTTATAGCATTGTCTTTAATATCAATATCGTTCACAAATGCATCCATCGATGGTTGCAATTTTTTATAGTTATTGATATAAGATGTTAAATCAAAATTATCAGAATTGAAAGTTGACAGATTATATCCATAACTGGTAACAGGCATTGTTAGCTGCTGCCAGTTATAAAGTATCTGATTCACCAATGAGCCGTTAACAGATGAAAGAAAACCGGTCTTATTGTCTACCTCCACTTGTAGATTGTCTGATGGTTGTAGGTAAACCCGCGACTTCCAACGCGGTGACGACAAATAATAAAATCCTTTCGATTTTACATTTACCGGAATAGCAAACTCACCATTATTATTGGTCGTTACAGTACTTATATTCTTCAACGCACCTTCTGCAACAGTATTTAATGATACCAGGCTGGTTGTCACATTCTTTACAGAACCTGTCACCAAAGCAAATTTCGGAGATGTGGCAAGTTGTTTCACCTCCCATCCTTTCTTCTGCAAAGTATCAAACTTTGAAGGAGTAATAGACAGAGAATAATCTTTGTCAGGGTTCAGGGATAACGTAACCAAACAAATTTTATCATTCGTAAAATGACGGCCATGAGGCTTCATTACATTCAACTGAAAGCGGTAAACTGAGGCCGAATCTTTTGGAATCGCAAACAAAAAACTTCCGTCCGATGGCGAAATCTTATATTCTGCTACTCTCAGAATTTTGTTGCCAACCAGCTTATTAACCCACAAATCAGCATTTACTTTTTCAGACACTATTCCACTTACAACATGTGTGGAGCTTTGGCCCCATGCAGATATCCCAACGAACATCGCCGCACCTGCTAGAACTTTTCTAATTACTGACTGCATGATCATTCTTTTTCAATGTTTCTTCAATAAGTTCTTTCAACGCCGAATTTGAAGGTCGTGGCGCATCAACACTAACAATCTTTCCTTCCTTATCAAAGACCATAAAACGCGGAATGCCGCCGATATTATAGTACTTCATTATCGATTCATCGAAGTTGGATAACAACTCAATGTTCTTGTATCCTTTTCTTGCAACAAAATCTTTCCATGGGTCTTTCTTAGCCATTCCATCAACCGAAACACCTACAAACACGATGTCTTTTTGATCTTTATACTCTTCTTCCAGTTTTTTAAAATTGGGCTTTTCCGCAAGGCAAGGTGCGCACCACATTGCCCATATATCAAGCACTACCACTTTCCCTTTGAAATCGGCCAGCGAATAATGTTTGTCGTTATTGTCATACAACGAAAAATTATAAGCCGGCTTACCCTTTGCATAAGCACTTAGCTCATTGTACTTTTTCTGATAATAGCCTTGCAATCCTGCGTTGGCAATTATTTGCTTAAACGGTTGAATTTCTGAAGCAAACTGTTCGTAATTAGTAAGCTGCTCCATATGTGCCGTTGCATAGACCGCACGAACGGTATCGTTATCTACTTTTTTTATTTTTTCCAGAAAAGGCACCCCAAGCATTTGTTCACCGTTTTTATACTGCTGAAAAAACTGATAACCCAACAAATAGTTTAACATTTGCAAACCGTGTTCAGATTGTAATAAATCTGCCCTATCAGTTTTTTCCTTCGCTAAAGTTTCATAAAACCATTGACGGGAAACGGTCGTATCATATCCTGCGTTCATCCTTTCTCCACAATTGAAAAACGCAGCAGTTTTAAGAAATAAAACCTCAGTGTTAATCTTATCGATCAAGAGCTTATTGAAATACTTGTTTGCAGTGATACCTGTTTTCTTTATTCCATCCGCAGTTGCAAGCAATTGCTTATAACCATCCAAAAACTGATCCCGCTGATTTCTATTCTGTGCTTGTTTATATGTTTGATTAAAGACGCTTATCCATTTTTTTAAAGAAACAGTTTCCTTGTTGGGGTTTGCAATTTTAATACTATCAAAATCACTCCCCTGCTCATTTGGATAGATATCCACTTTTTGTTTATCGCCTGGATGCAGGTAGATGACATGAGTAAATTCAAACAAATGCGCACCGCCCTTGCGCAGGAAATAAATTGCATCACCGTCAGCTTCAAATGAAAATCTGCAGTTGTTTTTCGCGTCGGGACGTTTAAAGCCGAGGCTCATGGCCTGGCCGTTTTTTACTCTGTAAAGAAAAACAGCACTCCCTTTATTGTTGTGTACCTGGCAGTTTACCTCGGTAGGTTTTGTTCCCGCTGCATAGGCTTTGAAGACCACGGGAAAAATCAATAAAGGGATGATCTGTAAAAGTTTTCTTATCATCTTTCAAAAATTAAAACTGATTTTTTAAACCTGTTTTGATTTGCTCAGCTACATAGATCAAGTGATCCTTTGTGTCTTTGTCTTTTGCCATTGGAATTGCAGCCAGAATCTCGCTTCTTAGTTTTTCAAGGTGCAGAGCAAGATAAGAACCTACATCTGATGACATTGTAACCGGCGAATTCTCCTGCGCTGCTGCCCCACCCATGAAAAGAGCGATCAGATTATTTCCTGCTTCTGCCTCTTTCATCGCAGCAAAAACATTCGAGATATAATTCTTCTGGATACTACGACGATAGATATCTATTGGCTGCTTTGTTTTCAACTCGCTCCAGATGCCCGATTTCAAATCATTTAAAAATGCGATCATCGTATAGCAGCTGTCTTTACCATATCTTCTTTCATGCATCAACAAAGTGTTAAACACCCTATCACTTAATAATTGATCAAGCACTCTCCCTTGCACGGTACTCACACTTCCCAAACGCACAGGATTGCTTATTTTGTTGAGAATGTCACTGTTAAGCAACCATTCAGGTGTTGTAAAGACTTCTTTATTTAAAAACGCAACGGCTTCTCTTTGCTTCGCAGCAGGTTCCGGCGCATAAATATTACCGGGCTGCTCTACTGTTTTCCACGTTTCATAGGTACTTGCAACATTCTTTGTTACATGCAATACATAACGCAGGTATTGGCTAACCACCTGGCGGTACACACCAACCAAATTTGTGTAAAGATCGTTGTCTTCTTTTGTCCATTCAGCCAAATGAGCCATTACATATTTAAGGTTCTTAATGCCGTATTCATTCGCCTTCATGTTATCGTCGCCCAAATCTTCCGATTGGCAACGAGCGTCATTGTTCATCCCTTCTCCACCAAACCATAATCTCGGATTGGCTTTCAGGCTGTCAACGATCCATTGAGAAACGATCTTTTTATCAGCCTCGTCATCTTTTGCATCGGTCCATGTATATCCCCATTTGATGGCCCATTTATCATAATCGTTGATACGCGGCATAAGTCCTGCTTCACCGATGCTGTCTTCAGGTTGTGCCACATAGTTGAAACGGGCATAATCCATAATAGAATTTGTGTGACCATGTGCTTCTACCCAGTTCTTGTCACGCAATTTTTCAACCGGCGTCAAACTACTGCTACCCATGTTGTGGCGCAAGCCAAGTGTATGGCCTACTTCATGTGATGACACAAAGCGAATTAAAGTACCCATCAGCGAGTCACTGAATTTCATTTTGCGTGCGCGGGGGTCACTTGGTCCTGCCTGTATCATGTACCAATCGTGCAATAAAGTCATAACGTTATGGTACCATCCCACATAACTTTGCAGCACTTCGCCGCTTCTTGGATCGTGAATATTCGGGCCATAAGCATTTGCTACTTCGGAGGGGAAGTAACGTACAATTTTATAGCGCGCATCTTCCAAACTCATTGTAGTATCATTTTCGGGCCATTCTTTACCCACGATCGCATTTTTAAATCCAGCTGCTTTAAATGCTTCGTTCCAGTCATTGATACCTGCAATAATGTATGGGCGCCATTGTTTAGGAGTTGCAGGATCTACATAATAAACGATCTGCTCTTTGGGTTCTACCAATTCTCCTCTTTTGTATTTTTCAATATCTTCTGGTTTGGGCTCCAGGCGCTGACGCACGATGAAAATTTTAGTGTCGGCTTTTTGCTGTTCATCAGCAAACTCATTGTACGCATCTGCGAAATATCCAACCCTTGCATCAAACCTGCGCGGCATCATTGGTTTTTCCGGCATCAAAAAAATGGAAGTAGAAATTTCAAGTGTGATCGCTCCTCCAATTTGAGCTGCTTCCAATGGTGCAGCCGCCGGACGTGCGCCTATTCCGCTTGGGCCGCCTCCTGACGCTGAATATGTTCGCAACATTTTCACCTCAACATTGATCGGATAGGCCGCAAAGCTTTTCACAAAACTGCGATCTGGCGCCATCGAACCAACTGACAAACCTCTTTTAACTTCTGAGTTAAGTATTGTAAATGAATTTTCCTTTTGAAGAAAATCGGTAACGTCAATGATCGAGGACCTGCCCCCGGTGCCTTGTGCTTTTATATCAAATAACGTCGCGATCGAATTTACGTTGGAATTCTTTATCGCTTGGGAGATGGCACTTGTGCTATCTGTTTCCTGAAGTATGGTAACTACCTTTAAAGCAACCTTCCCTCTTTCTTTTTCAAAAGTTATTACGCGGGTATTCATTACTTCTCCGCCAAATTTGGGACTTCCTCCCGGCACCTTTACGAGCCAAGTCGTCAGCAATAGCTGTCGGCCCAGCAATGAGTCAGGTATTTCAAAGTAATATTTATCGTCCGTTTTATAAATGGAGAACAATCCTTTTTTGCTAAGCGTTCCAGGCTTAACAATTTGATTATAGGAACCCGATGTCGTTTTTATTGCAGTTGGTGCAGCCACGTTCGTTTGTGCAGAACCAATTGCAGAAAGAAAACCACATAATATTATCGATAAGAAAACTTGTTTCATCCGTTCATTTTTAGTTATCCCGCTTGGGCGGGATGATATATTTAATACAGACAAGTATTTGTTACACACTTAGTCTTTTGGATTCAGCTTTTTCCTCAGTTTCGCTTCTACATACTTTAAGTGTGCAAGCGTCATTGGATCCGTGCAAGTTACAGCGGCAGCTTTGCAACGATTCGCAATGCTTTCCATGTGAGCACGTACCACTGCAGGAATATCGGTTAGGGAAAGATCTGGTGATGTGCTGCCCGGCTCCGGTGTTTTGGACGCATCTTTCAGAACATTACCAAGACTTTCGATCCATGATTTCTGCAAGCTTCTTCTATATGTGTCTATTATTGTCGGTTTACCATTCAATTCGCTCCACAAACCTTTTTCAAGATCTGTCATCAATTCATCCACGGTGTAAGTATTTTCTTTTCCGTAGCGCATTGTTTCAGTGGTCATCTTATACAATCGGCCAGAGTTAAGCACGTAGTATAAAGCATCATACTGTATTCCAATCAGTTTTTCCTTTTTAACCGGTTTGCTGAATTTGTTCAACACCTCAGGATTCAACAACCAAGTTGGCGTTTGAAATACTTCTTTTTGTAAAAAAGCAAGCGCTCTTTTTTGTTTTTCTTTTGGAACAATAGTGTAAACATCACCGGACTGCTCTACTGTCTTAGCATTTTCATAAGTACCTCCAAGCTGTGTATATGCATGACGCGTAAGAAGTTTGTACCAATCAACAACATCATTGTAGGCGCCCGCAGCATTATCATACATGTCCATATCTGCACGTGTCCAGCTCAGGAGATTAGTCATTACAATTTTCAGATTCTTAATACCATACTCGGATGCCTTTACCTGATCGTTGCTCAGGTCTTCAGTTTGTGCACGAGGATCGGCAGGATCATTGAGGTTAGGATTTACATCTGTCTTAAAGCTGGATTTAGCATCCACCGCTGTACTGGTTGTTAGTTTTGCTAACAGATCCTTTTCTTTTTCAAAATCGCTGATACCAGTATAGCTATATCCATACTTTATTGCCCATTTGTCATAATCACCAATTTGTGGAATCAGGCCTTTCGTCGAAATTTTATCTTCCGGTTGCGCTACATAGTTGTAATGCTGAATGTCCATTATTGAAGAGGAAATTCCATTGTTCTCCACCCAGTTTTTATCGCGAAGTTTTTCTACCGGAGTAGCATAGCTTGCAATAAGGTTGTTGCGAAGTCCAAGAGATACGCCCACCATTCTGCTAATTTCAGCCTTGATCAGGGTACCCATCAATTCATTACTGAATTTTACATTTCTTGTTGCAGGGTCAACAGCCGACGCCTGAACAAAATACCAGTCGTGCAGCGCCTGCAAATTACTGTGTGACCATCCGATATAAGTTTGCAATATTTCACCACTACGCGGATCGTACACTTTAGGTACAGTTGACATAGACTGGCTGGAAGCGAAATAACGTATCACTTTATACCTTGCATCTTCCAATTTCATCGTTGTATCGTTCTCTGGCCACTCTTTACCGATGATAGCATTTTTGTATCCAGCAACTTTAAAGGCCTCGTTCCAATCGTTGATACCTGCTATAATGAATGGGCGCCATTGTTTCGGCGTTGCAGGATCTACATAATAAACGATAGGTTCTTTGGGTTCTACCAATTCCCCTTTTTTATATTTTTCTATGTCTTCAGATTTGGGCTCCAAACGCTGGCGAACAATAAAAGTTTTTACGTCCACTTTTTGCTGATCATCTGAAAACACTTTGTAGCTTTCTGTGCTGTAGCCCACACGAGGGTCAGCGTATCTCGCATGCATAGGCTCCCTTGGAAGCAGCATAACCGAGTTGCTTAATTCAAAAGTTACACCAACACTTGGACTTGCGTCGGGCCCAGCGGCGCCCATGGTGTACGTCTTTAACGTTTTAACTTCTATATTTTGCTGGTAAGAATCTGCCGCCAAAAGAAAAGATCTGTCTGGAGCAACACCGCCCAATCCCATATTTTTCTTGGCACCAGCGTCAAAGCCAGTTATGATATTATCTTTTAAGAAGAAATCCGTAACATCTACGATGGAGCTCTTATTATTTTTTCCACGAGCCTTAACATCTATTACCATTATGATTGGGTCCATAGATGAATTGGAAACAGCTTTTGCGATTGCCTGGCCGGGAGCAGCGGTAGCCACATTTGTCAACGCTTTCACGTATAGTTTCTCATCACTTGCTTTTTCAAAATACACGATGATACTGTTCACCATTTCTCCGTTGAACATGGGACTGCCTGTAGGCACCTTAGCTAAACGGGTGGAGAAAAGAACGTCCCTGTTAAGCAAAGAATCAGGGATTTCGAAGAAATATTTTTCATCTTGCTTGTATACCGTGAACAAACCATTTTTTGCCACGGCTCTTGAAGTGATGACTTCTGAATATGATTTAATTTTTGGAGACTCCGCCTTTTTTACACCGGTACTATCTTGCGCAACTACATAGTTTACCGCACTAACCAGCGAAAGAAAACCAAATACCTTTTTTAGATTCATAACTAACTTTTGAAATATTATTTCTGTTTCACAAGAACCTTAAAACTACCTCTGTTTAAAGAATAGATTCAAATAATAGGACCAATTTGAAAAAACTTTTGACCAATTTTTAAACTGCCATTATTATTGATGCTTAAGCTTATTAAAAACCATCTACCAAAGTCGCAGATATTTTGGCAAAACCGCTCCAGCTTCATATTTTAATGATGGCTCGTATTACAAAAAGAAGATCGCTTCGCCCCGATCGTTACAATTCCTTCTTTCCTGTATTTTCCAGAATTGTATTGACAAAAGGGGCGAAGCGATCTTCTTCCAAAAAAACAAAACATCATCTTTTTACTCTCTCTCCTACAAACCCAACCCCTTCTTGAAGCTGATGTCAATGATATTATTAAAGCCAGTGTAAACTGCGAGAGGATTATTGTTTATATCGCCTGTTGATGTAATACTTAAGAAATAAACTTTGTTGCCCTCTCCTGCTGCTGTTTCATCCGTAGCAACAACCAAGACTTTGCTCTCCGTTGAAGGTGCAGTTGCATAGCCAGATTTGAAAACTTTCATTGCTTTGATAATCGTACCTGCCGGGAATGTATACCCCACCGTGGAAGTAGATGTAGCGAGCGTTCCAATAGTACAAGTATTAATGGTATTGCTATTTACATAATAGAATTTACCCGGCAGAGTTAAAAATGTTGGGAAAGCAAAAAGTGTCGCAGCATTGATTCCGGGTACTTTTGCCTCTGAAAGAAAGTACCTGCCGGTAATGTTTGTATTTGCTATAGCAAAACCTCCAACACCAAGCTGATAAATCCATGTAGAATCAGCCGTGGTATTTCTGAAGAGACAACTAAATGTAGCAGGGCTAGCCGTTTGAGGCAGGCTATTCTCTGCATAAAATAGTGTTTTACCAATATTGTTCAAATCGAAGCCTGAGCCTGTCTTTGGATCCAGCGGTGCCGCTCCTTTAGTATATGCAGCAAAATGCCCATTTGGTATATCTGTAGTAATTCCTACTAAGCCCCCGTTAGTGGGTGCAGCATTGTATTGAAAAAAGCATTTGTTCGCCTGGTCATAAAGTGTTAAATAAGAATCGCCGAGTCCGGCATTTAAGACAAATGGCGCAAGCGTCCAAGAGCCGAGTATAGGCGCATTAAACAGAATGGGTGGTGCCTTAATGGAGGTTGCATTCACCGCTCTGTAATGTAGCTGATTATTGTTGATCAAATATTCATATTGGAAACCCTGGTTGATACCGTTTACCTGCAAATTGATGGTAGAAGGTTCAGCAAAAAACCAGCCTGAAGTATAACTGGAGTCAGCGAAATCCGTCGAGCGCACCTGTAGTCCTCCGTTAGGATAAAAAAAGGAAACCTTCTGGATACGCAACGATGCAGAGTAGTTAAGCACATTAACCTTACTTGTACCTGCCGGCAATTTGTTTCCAAAATTTCCCAGGGAATAAAGATTAGGATACACAGTTCCAGTACCGGATGTACCATCTCTTGTTGCGATCAGGGAAATATCACATCCTCCTTGCGAAGGCTGATCCTGCAATACAACCCAACCTTCCCCTCCCCACGGCGAGGTATCAACATTTAGCGAATAAGTTTTGTAAAAAGAAACACCGGTAGTGTTGTCAGTAACCTTTAGCACGAGGCGATACAAATTTGGTGACAGGTTTATTCTTGTTCTCAACTGCTGGCACGTGCCCACAATGTATTGAGTCGGATTAGAAAGATTCTGTGCTGTTTGAATAATCATCCACTGATAGGAAAGACTATTGGAGGCCTGGGTTTGAGATAACAGAACGTTCACCGTCAAACTATCAAACTGTTTTACAGAAATAGAGTCATTGCTTATAACTTTACTGGCATCTACATTTAAAGAGTCGGTTTTAACCGTTATTGTATTGACGGCCGTATAGTTGTAATTACCCCGATCCTTTTTACAGGCTACGAATATGAATATAGTCAGTACGGCGACTATAAGTTTGCTCCAAATATTTTTACTGTTCATTGTTTCTAAAACTTTTTTCTCCATTAATAATTTGCATTACCGACCTGTATAAAGGCATTATTTGCGTCGGGATCCCGCAGTGTAGCCCCTACTCCCAAAGGAGAAGAAACATTACCCGGATAGTTTGTTCTGATATAGTTTCTTACCAGTTGCAAATACTGTGGATAGATAACTGGCGGTTGAGCTTTAGTGCCGGGAAATTCTGTGATGGTTGAATCTCCAACAGGATCGTACAAGGCGTCAAGGATCAGCTTGTATTTTGTTCTTGTCCAGGTACCAAAATTGCTGATAGAACCGGCCCATTGTGTTCCGTTGGTTTCACCCCATGAAGACGGCTTTTGCAAATAAGCGGTTTTAATTTTAATGAAGCTTTTTTTGGTAAAACCCAGCTTAAAATTATTGTTCACCTGAAGTCCCAGAACAAATGTTGCAGTCAGGCTATCCAGATCCGGCGTACGATAGACTAGTACCGGTAGCAGTGTAGTTACCTGGTTTGCCGGCATTTTATACGGCGCCAGTAACTTATAATGCACGCCTTCTTTTGCATTAATAGATGAATCAGCTACTGTTTGCACAACGATTTCGCGGTCCGCATTTACCGGGCTGCCCAAAACGGTAACCGAAACCTTGACGGTATCAAAAGTGCGACTTGGATATTTGGCAAAACTATATCCTATACTATCGGATGCTGCACTAAAATAAACGGCATCCTGTTCATTGAACATTGTGGGAGATTCCTGCTTGCATGCAGCAAAACCTGCAGCTACAGCCAATAATATTATAATGATGTACTTTCTTTTCATAGTCGATTAATGATTGTATTCGTTTTCAGCATCAGGAATTGGAAATGTATAAACACCGGCAGTAACTGGAGCTGCGGTGGTAGTAACCTGTTTCAGATCTTTGTTCAAACGCTTATAGTAAAAAAATGTCTGGCCTTCCTGCACAAATTCTTTTCTGTACTCAGCCATGATTTCGCTGGATAAACTGTCGGCATAGTTGATACCGCTGGCGCTCAGTGCCGGTAAGCCACGGGCCTGACGAACATTATTTAAGAACGCTACACCTGTTGCGATGTCACCATTTGCATTCGCAGCTTCTGCAGCGATGTAATACATTTCAGATACACGGATTACAGGGACATTGCCTTGTAGATAGTAAGGCAAATTGTCATCCTGGAAATATTTTGAAGGCACCTGTACACCTGCCGTACTTTTGTCAAACCAAGATATAAAGCGATAATCGCCTGCCGCACCACTGCCTTTTCTGTAATACAGGTATTTGTTTCCGACGCTATCTGCAGCTGTAGGCGTCGCACCTTTTGTTGCCAATACTTGTAGCGGCGTTCCACTGCTTTTGTTAAATAAATTAAGATTATAAGTTTTCAAATTGCTCGAGTACACGGAGAACACAAGCTCCTGGGAAAACAGCCTGTCTCTTACCGCATTGGTTTGGAGCGCCACATTAGAAGTAATCAGTGGAAATTTTCCGCTGGCAATAACAGCTTTCGCATATTTATCGGCGTTTACCATGTCGCCTTTGTACAAATACACACGTGCCGTCAATGCTTCTACGGCCCAATAGTTCATATGATTTTGTGTGTATGAAGTAAACGGATCGTCTACCGCTTTCAACACCGCTGAAGTATCGGTTTGCGCCAGGATATCTTTTGCAGCAGAGAGATCGCGTATGCATGAATCCAACACGTTGCTCAAACTTGAAAAAGGTGTGGATGTAACTCCATATCTTGTAACATATGGGATGGCTGGCGCATTCATGCCTGTTAAAGGTGGCTGACCAAACATGCGTGCCAGATCGAAGTGTAACAAGGCCCGCAATGCCGTAGCCTCTCCTTTAATCCTGTTATAATCATCCCCTTTAAATACCCCTTTCTTATCGTCAATCTGGGAAAGCAGGTTGTTAAGATTGGCAATATTGAAATACATGCCGTTCCAGATATACATCTGCTCGGCTTTTATGGTAGCATCTGCATAGTTGTACGAAGCCAGAGTGAGAAAGAAACTACTGTTTGAACCCACATTTGCAGTTGCTGCATTGTCATAGTCATACGCAAGGGTAGACAGCATGCTCATAGATAAATCACCCGTGTACAAACCGAAAAGAGCGGCTGAACCTGAAGGTTTGTCCATGCAAAGATATACCCCATTCAAAGCATCTTTGAAACCTTGCGCGTCCTTAAATAGTTCCGGTTGTGGCACTTTGTCTTTTGGCCGTACATCTAAAAATTTGTTGCATCCACACAATGTGGCTACTAGCAGGAACACAACAGACATATAAACCGACATTATCTGCTTCGGCATGTTCCCTGTTTTTCTTTTATTGCTATATAAATTGCTCATTGTTATTTTTTAAAAAGTGGTAGACAATCCAAAACTAAAGCTGCGCGCAAATGGATAAGCAGTTCCTCTTTCGGTTTTTATGGTACCCAAATGAAATGCATTGTTTTGCGTAATAGCTAATCTCGGAGTAGAGAGTCTCAATCTGCGCACCCACCATAAATTGGGAGAAAATGAATAGGCGACTGTGAGACTGCTTGCATCTAAATAATTGTTGTCTTGCACGAAGCGAGAGGTAGCATAAGTTGACTGTAATCCATTCGTTCCATCTGCTACCAACGCTTTGAACGGAACATGATCACCTGGCTGTTTCCATCTTTGCGTAATCACGCGCTCATCAGCGTTGGATGAACGCAGGTCAACATTTTCCACTTTATCAACAAGTGTCTGGTTATACATTTGTCCTCCCCACTGAAAGCTCATATTAACGTTCAGCGAAAATCCTTTATACGTGAAATTTGAACCAAACCCTCCTTTTAGTTTAGGGGCACCGTCACCAATCGGTTGTTTGTCTTTTACATCCCACAAAAATGTTTTACTACCGTCCAATTTCTGGTACAGTTCTTTACCAGTTGCCGGATCTATGCCCAAAGACTGCACTGCCCATATCTGGCTAAGCGATCTGCCCACCACATATTTTGGTAATGCCGTTAATTGCTGCTTTCCAACTGTATCATACAGTGCATTTATTGCTTCTACCGCAGGAGAAAGCGCTGTAATGATATTTTTCGCATGACCAACGTTTACGGATAAAGACCAGAATATATTTCTTTTGCGATCGCGAATGATCGGCGCAGAAACAGTCACCTCATATCCACTGTTCTTTGTGGCTCCAAGATTGTCCTGGTATTGCAAGAATCCCGTAGAAGGCGCCACATCTAGCGGCAAAATCAGGTTGTTGGTTCTTTCCTGGAAAACGTCGGCTGAAACATTTAGACGTCCATTCAATAAGGCCATTGTAAGTCCCAGGTTATTCTTAAGTGTCTGTTGGTATTTTAAATTGGGATTTGCATACGCAGGAGCTGTTGCACCTAACTGTAACCTATAATTATTTTGAATATTGTACAGATAGATCGATTGACTTCTGTCTTGAAAATTCTGATTACCTGTTATACCGGAAGTTAACCTGAATCTCAATTGCTGGATGATTGGATTACTAACAAAAAACTTTTCTTTATCTGCATTCCATCCTATGCCGCCCGCCCAAAAAGGAGCAAACCTGTTGTTTGAACCAAACAGCGAAGACCCGCTCACGTTACCGGTAACTTCTGCCGTGTAGCGTTCTGCATAATTATAACTTAAGCTTGCAAAAGAAGAAATGGTGCGGGTGACACCCTGGTTGGTTTGCGGCCTCTGCTCAAGACCATAGCCATTCGCCATACCAAATTCACCCAGGTGCTCATTAGGTATTCCAGTGACTTTGATCGTTGTTGCATTGGTCGACGTAGCCTGCACTTCAGTGCCTATCGCTGCAAAAAAGGTATGAGCACCTATTTTTTTATAGTAATCCAGATTTAGTTTTCCATCAATCACATTGTTGCTGCCTTTTGTTCTTGAATACGACCCCATGGTGCTTAGGCCAGCAGACAAAGCATTTACGAAGCTGGTATGATCAGCTGGAAAAAACTGTTCGGAACCAGGTGTGTTGGCACTGTAACTTAAAGCTGCTCTCATTTTCAGATTGTTGTTGATCGACCATTCAAGATTCGTATTATTCATAAAGCTGTAATAATATGAGTAGTCTTTAACATTCAATGTTGAGTTATATGCAGCATTGGTAAAAACTCCACCGGGGGCAGGGAGGCCAATACCTAAAGCAGTATAATTTGGCTCAAATATCTTGATCAAATTGCCAGTTGAATCATATGGCTTAAAATATGGAAACTGACGGGCATATTGACTATAGCTTCCCCACGGAGAACTATTTGCTTTGTTGTAACCTACGGTTGTCGAATTATTCAGACGAATCTTTCTTGAATTATAAGACAGGCTATAGCTCAATCCAAAATTGTCACGTCCAGAGCCTTTCATTACACCCACTCCATTATTGTAGTTAAGTGCAAGGGCGTAACGGATTGCCCTTGTGCCGCCGGAAACGTTAAGACTATGACTTGTACCAAAACCGGTGCGTACCGGCTGCGAAAGCCAATAGGTATTTGTGCCGCTCTGCACCTGTTGCAAACGTTGATCGTACCATTGCTTCAGGGCCACGTCGTTATAATGATTGTTTGGATCTGAATATATACCGGCCAAACGCTGAGCCTCCAGCAATTGTTTAGCATCCATCAAATGATACGAAGTCAGATCCGGTGCCTGCAGGTTAAAATTTACCGCATAGGATACCTGGGCTCTTCCCGGCAACGGCTGTTTGGTTTCCACCACAATTACGCCGTTTGCAGCTTTGGCGCCATACGCTGTGGTAGCTGCAGCATCTTTTAATACGGTAATGCTTGCAATTCGATTAATGTCCATGTCATACAGCGTCTGCAGTGAAGTCTGAAATCCATCAAGGATGATTAACGGCTGGTTAGGATTTGACAAATAACTTGACATAATATCACCGCTGGAAACCGCTGGACTGGAGTATGCCGCAGACCCTCCTTGTGTAATGGGGGGCAAATTATTCTGACCCCTCAGTTGGATAACAGGCAAGCTGTTCGGATCGCTTCCCAGTGCATTGTTTTGTTCAATACGTACAGCAGGATCTGCCATTGACAATGCCTGCAAAATATTGGTAGGGTTCAACATTTTTAAATCATCACCACTGTAGGTTTTTGCTGCACCGGTAAAGTTGCCATTGGGTCTTTTGTACAACCCCGTATTCACAACCACTTCATTCATCATGTTTGATGACTGAACCATTTTCACTGCGATGTCTGTATCACCTTTTTTTACTTTTATCGTAGTAGCGGCATGGCCCACATAGGAAATCCGAAGAGTGGCACCTCCGTCAACATTATGCAATTCGAAACTGCCATCCTTACCGGTAACCGCATGAATATTGGTTCCTTGTATAAAAACAGTGGCACCAACTAAACGTTCGCCCGCATCATTTTTAACGACACCTTTCAATACGGGAATTTTCTCCTGCGCGGAAAGTGAAATACAAATAACAGAAAGCACGAGAAGCGCCAAAGACATCTTCGCGGATATGATTGCGCGGAACTTTATTGATAGTATATTTTTAAAACAGTTCATAATTTCTTTCTCGATTTGTTTATTCCGGTTTTATAAAAACATAAGATGCGTTTGACACAACGGGGACCTTTGTATAAGGCAGCGAGGTGAATGGAATATTTTTCCTCTTGTAGTAGAAAAACACTTGTCCTTCGCCCAAAAACTCCTTTTGATACTCTTTGCCAATTTCAATATTGATACTGTCTCTTTTCAGCGCTGTTTGCGTATACTTGGGAAGATTGCGATGCACCCTTATTGTATCCAGAAGATTTGTAGCAGTAAGAGAGTCAGCCGATGCATTGGAAGCTTCAGCAGCAATGTAGTAGAGCTCCGTTAACCGGATCATAGGCAATGCATTTACGCTTACCGAACCATTAGTATAAAACTTTTTGGGGGAAATGGTATTTCCGATAGTGGTCCCGGAACCTGGGTCAACAAAAGCGCCCAGTTTTCTATAATCATTTCCTGATCCGCCTCCTGTTACAAATACAGCGTTCTGGGAAGCCGGAGATAGGCCTAGGGGTTTCACAAATACGGATTTGTTGTAAGCAAATGCAATATTGGCGCTGCTATATAGCAAAAACAATTGCTCTTTGGTAAACATGAGATCAGAATTATTGGTAGCTAATGGAAACATGTTGCTGTTGATAACAGCCAGCGCATAGCTTTGCGCGTTTGCAAGATCACCTTTATACATATAGATCCTGGCAAGCAATCCCTTTACTGCCCATATAGTGAACCGGGAGGTTGTCATATCAGAACTGCTGAGCAAATTTTGCGCGTTCAATAAATCTGCGATGCATGAATCTATTACAGCTCCGGTGGACAATACAGGTGACGGGTAAGGGGAAATTTTTGTTACATAAGGAATCGCGGGTGTGCTCAAACCTGATGCAGCTGGTGAAGGAGCAAACAAACGCAGAAGATCGAAATGTATGAATGCACGCAACCCTAAAGCTTCTCCTTTTATTGTGTTGTAATTTCCAGCGGAAAAAACATTTTGCCTGGAGTCTACATTTGCCAGCACGTTGTTCAAATTGGCAACGCACAAATAAAGACTGTCCCAGGCATTTACAAATGTATTTTTCACGCTGTAATGGGCCACATTGTAAGCGGCGCTTTGGTAAAACAAAGTATCTGTTTGTTTAAAGGACGTATCATAACTTCTTCCCATGATGGAAAGAACACCTGTGGTCAAATCTCTTCCATATAAGCTCTGACTTCCCATTTGCAGGTAAACGCCATTTAATGCGTCCCTAAAGCCTTGTTCATTTGCGAACAATTCATTTTGATCTACCTGCAATTGCGGCTCTACATTTACCCATTTCTGGCATGAGCTAAATGAGAGTGCCGAGATAAGCACCAGAAAAACAACTCTATAATTTCTGCTTAACATCTGCTACTATTATGATTTTAAAAACTTGTTGTTATTGAAAAAGTGTACATGTGCTGAAAAGGATAATAAATACCTCTTTGAGCCTTCATTGTAGATGATTGGAAAACATTGTTGGCAACAAATCCAAACATGGTATTTTTCGCACCGATCTTTGAAGAGATTTTGTCCGACAATTTGTAGCCCAATGAAATTGCAGCACACTCAACAGCATTATTTTTTTCTACAAATCTTGTTGTTGCGTATGTAGGCGACGTTTGAAGACCATTTACCGACAGGGCTTTGTACAGCGCCACATCTCCCGGCTGGGACCAGCGATCTTTTGCTGCTCTTTCTTCAACATTATAACTGACATCCGCATTCTCTACATAATCTGCCAATGTTTGATTGTAATAAGAAGCTCCGAGTTGGTAAGAGAAGTAAATTCCTGCTGAAATGTTTTTTATGGAAACAGATGTACCAAACGAGCCGCGCCATTTTGGATTAAGATCGCCGGCTAACACTCTGTCAGCTGCATCCCATGTAGAAGTTTCTGTGCCATCAGCTTTCAAGAACTTCTCCTGGCCAGTTGCAGGATCAATTCCTAGTGAACGTACTGCCCAGATACCTGTTAATGACTGCCCTTTTATATAATTAGGCTGAGGGGTTGTGTTATCAACGGCGGTGTTTGTATTCAACGCTTCAACATAGTTGGAAATAGATGTAATGCGGTTTTCATTGTGAATTCCATTTAGACTTACAGACCATGTTATTCCCTTCTTGATATTATTGATAACACGGTAGTTTAGAGCAAACTCTAATCCTTTACTCTCGATAGCTCCAAGATTATCATAGTAACTGAAATTTAGGAAACCGGTTGAAGCAGGCGATGATACCGGCAGAATCAAATCGCTTGATTTGTTTTTGTACGCATCGATCATGACAGATAACCTGTCTTGAAATAACATTGCCTCCAAACCGATATTTTGCTTTTCAGTTTGCGGTACTTTAAGCGCATTATTAGGATACGCGGTTAAATAAGCACCCTGACCAACGCCAAGGGTACCATAGCTGCTGTTGGTTGGAATATATTGTCTGTCTGTGTAATAATTGTAGGTTGTATGAGATAAATAGGACTGGTAAAATTGATTTCCTGTTGTACCAATGCTACCTCTGATACGCAGACTGCTTACAAATTTATTGGGATGGAAAAACCTTTCCTGGTGCAGGTTCCAGCTTGCGCCAACAGCCCAATAAGGAGCAGTTACATTATCGCTGAATTGAGAAGACTGATCGGCGTGGCCCGTTAACTCCAATTGATATCGGTTATCATAGCTGTAAGTAAAATTACCGTAAGCAGAAGCCAGTCTCGTCACAATAAGACTTGCAGCAGGTTTACTGTTCAGGTAAGCACTGCCAAAAGCGATAGAAGACAGTTTGTCGCTTGTAAAACCCACTAATGTAATACCCGCAGACTCACTTCTTGTTTGCATTGCCATTACGCCTGCAGAACCGTAGAACTGATGCAGGCCTACCCTGTTCAGGTAATTCAGATTAAGTCCGCCTTCCATACTCGAAAAATCACTTGACACTTGATCATAACGGCCTCTTAAGAAAAACTGATCAGGAGAATAATTTGCGAATGCAGTGTGTCCCGGTGGCAGAAAATTATCTCTTACATCGGATTGTTTATTTGCGCTCACATATCCATCTGCTTTGAAGCCATGACCTATGTTCCAGCTCAACGAAAGCTGGTCGCTAAATCTTGTATACCTGGTTTTATTAGTAGTGGACAATGTGCTATTGTATGCAGGATTGAAAATGCGAATACTATCTCCCTGGTATCTGTACTCGTCAAGCACTTTGGAAAAGCCACCCTTTACGGAGTCATAGGGGTACCAATATGCGTTTAGTTTCGCATAGTCGAAAAGACTTCCATACGGAGAATTAAAAGCATTGGAAGAGGTATATCTGAGATAGTTATTGATGGTGAAATTTTTCACACGAGTACCGATGTAACCACCAATATTTACGTTCTGTCTCTTCGCACCCTTCATTACGCCTTCGATATCATTGTACGAAAAGTCCATCCCATAACTCAAATCATCATCACCGCCGCCAAGCGTCAAATAATGCTTTGATCCAACGCCTGTTCTTGTTGGAATGGCAAGCCAGTTCGTGTTTACCCCGTTATTGGCAAATGCCTGACGTTTTTGATTCAGGGCTGCATTGTCTCCCCAAAAACCGGCCTCTTTCTCCAACTGAAGTTTGTCGGCAGCATTCATTAAATGATATGAGGACAAATCCGGTGTGGCAATTTGAACCTGCCCCGAATAAGTAACATTAAATATTCCTTTCCCAGGCTTCTTTGTCTTTACCAGCAAAACGCCTGTGCCACCACGGACACCGTAAACCGCTGTTGCAGCGGCATCTTTTAAAATAACAACCTGGCTGATACGGTTGATATCCATGTCAAGCACGGTTTGTAGTGATACCTGTACACCATCCAATAAAACAACTGGTTGGTTTGGATTTGCTACGTTGCTGGCTACAAAATCACCGCCAGAGGGGTTCAATTGTACATTGGTATTATTAATTCCCGGATAGCTCGCAATAGAAGCGGAAGCAGGGAAATTGTATAAACCGCGAATGTTTGTGGATGGCGGAACATTTGGATTATCTCCATTGCGATTATTTCTTATGACCCCAAATGAAGGTGCGTATATTTTCAACGCATCAGCAAAATTTACCGGATTTAATCTTCTCAGTTCCTCGCCTTCAACTATTGTGGCGGCACCTGAAAAATGTTCAAGGGGCCTTTCATAAAGACCGTTTGTATAGGTGTTTGCAAAAGAGCCTTCTTTCCTTGCCAAGCGCAATGTAAGTGATGGTTTTGCCGTTTTTGACAAAGAAAAATATCGATCTACCGATGTCATGACGATCGTTTCTTTTGGAACGCTGTCAAACTCAACATAACCACTGGCATTTGTATACGCCCTTTTCACACCTGCCATAACGAGCACACTGTCCAGAGGCAACCCATCTGCCAGATCTTTTACTGTGACCCTTACTTTGGGAATAATTCGTGAAGGAACAGTGTCTCTTGTAAAATCGCCCGGGGCTTCTCCAAATACTTTATTGAATGAGCAAAAGAGACTAATGCAGCAAAAAAAACTACCAAACAGAAATCGTATCATGATACGTTGTTATGTGATTTAATTCTTATTAGAAATTCAATTCAGTTGATACTAGATTATTATCCTGGAAATCCAAGGCAGATAAGGTGTAGGTAAGACGTGTATTGTTCAGGGGCTCTGTTTTCAATATGTTGTAAAAGGAGCTGCGGCGTGCGGTTTCCTTTTTCGTCCTCAAAAATCAGATGCGGTGTTAAAGTAGGTAACATTTCCTTAACACATAACAGGCATTTGACATGTGCAAGCTTTGGATACATCAATTGCAGAAATTAAATGACCAATTACTTGTCCGCTAAATCGCCAAATTCATCTATAAAAAATCCAAATATGTCAATCGGGCGAGAAAATCATTTAACTATTTGATCACTTTAGGGAACGAATTAATCATTATAGAGTGTAAATTGTGAGAGAATTGAATTTAAATATATACCCGGTGCTGGCACTCCCCTTCAAAAAAAATCGCTTTGTCATTTTCCTTATCCATTGGATAGCATGGCTTTTTTTGCATTTTGTCATATTTCTGCCAACCCTGGTGAATATGACAAAGATTACCAGCGAGCTGTTCTTTTTTAACCACTTTGTTCTTATTACACTCAACTTTCTTCTTTTTTATGTAACGGCCTTTCATGTTATGTCCCTGATTGGGTCGTTGCAGAGAAAATGGTTCTGGGTGCTGCTGGGTTCTTTGCTTTTAACAATTGCCTTCACCTATTTAAAATTCCGCCTTGAAGCCTATCACACCGAATATCTTTTGAGTAAAAGCTCTTTTTTTAATGGGTCCCAAAAAAAAGCACCACCAGAGTCTCTTGGTTTTTTCGCTTACCGTTTTAGGAGTTACTTTCAACTTAACATTTTAACCAACTTTTCGATCGTTGTTGTTGGCTTTGCATATCGCCTTTTACTGAGCTGGCTGCAAGGCGAAAAGATAAGGAAGGACCTGGAAACCCAAAATCTCAGAACCGAATTGTCTTACCTGAAAATGCAAGTGAACCCACACTTTCTTTTTAATGCGTTGAACAATATCTATTCCCTTGCTGTAATTGAAGAAAGTACAAGAACAGGCAACAGCATTTTGAAGCTTTCTGAGCTCATACGGTATATGCTGTACGAAAAAGAAGACGATTCAAATAAGGTAAGCCTGCACAAGGAACTGAGGCATATTAACAGCTACATTGATCTGGAGAAACTGCGCCACTCGGAAGATGTGTATATCAATTTTTCAATAGAAGGCGATATTTCCGGCAAACGAATTGTTCCCTTACTGCTATTTCCGCTAATTGAGAATGCCTTCAAACATGGCATAATTACTGACTGCAAAAAACCAGTGGTCATTGAGTTGGCCATAACTGATAAGGAACTGAAGTTTCACATCGCTAACTACAACAACAACTATCAGAAAGATAAAGTCGGCGGCATTGGCTTGCAGAATGTAAGAAAACGGCTCGATCTTATCTATGCGAAAAACTATACTTTCGACATTCAACACACGAATGATATGCATATCGTAAATTTAATTTTACCTTTATAGCAATAACGTTAAGTATGCTAAAGTGCACTATTATAGACGATGAGCCTCTTGCAACTGCGCTGCTGGAAAATTACATCAGCAAGGTTCCCTTTCTTGAATTGGTCAAAACATTCAACAATCCAATGGATGGTTTGATCGATTTCAACTCCAACCCTGTTGACTTAATTTTTCTTGATATTCAAATGCCGCAGCTAACAGGCATTCAGTTTATGAAACTGCTGCAAAACCGTGCCCAGGTTATTATAACTTCTGCATATGAAGAATATGCAATTGAAGGGTTTGAACACAATGTAACGGACTATTTGCTTAAACCCATTTCATTTGAAAGATTTTACAAAGGAGTAGAAAAAGCATACAACCTCACGAATCCAACACAAAAAATAGAAGGTGCCCCGGAACTGCATGCACCCACTGGTGGCTACATTTTTATAAAAGTAGAAACCAAAATGGTAAGGGTTGAGCTCGATGATATTTTGTTTATCGAGGGGCTAAAGAATTATGTTTCTATTTACACAAAAACACAGCGCATCGTTACGCTGCAGGTAATGAAACAATTGGAAAAAGTATTACCTCCCAATCGTTTTGTAAGAATTCACAAATCATACATTGTCGCACTGGACAAGATCGTTTCAATCGAGCGACAGGAAATTCACATTAAGGATCAAATCCTTCCAATTGGAGTCACCTACCAGGAAGGTTTTTTCAAGTTGCTTGAGTCGCGGAAAGCTTAGGGATCTACGATGTTCGGTGTACGGTGTACGATGTCCGAAATTCTTTTCAGCGCTGTTTTTATATTGAATTCCGTACACCGTATATCGTACTTAACACATTTCTTATTCAACACTCACGAAACTATACTTGCCCGAACCCACTTTCACCACTACATATTCTTTCTCGGAGCCGATAAGATGGATGTCTTTTTGCGCAGCTAACGCTTTTCCTCCTTCCATAACCTTGTCAGCGGTTGTTGCGGGCACATATACCGTCGCCGTTGTGTTTGCTGGAATTTCTATATCGAGTGTTAGCTTGCCATTTTGTTTTTTCCATTCTGCGCTGAGCTTTCCATAAGGCACCAAATAGCTTGCAGAGGCTTGGGTAAAGCCACCACCAACATGCGGTTGAACGCGGATTTTTTTATAACCAACACTATCTTCATCCAAACCAACCATTACGCGATACATCCAATCTCCTATGGCTCCGTACGCATAGTGATTGAATGAGTTCATTGTTTCGGACTGAAAGGAGCTGTCTGTTTTTATACCATCCCAACGTTCCCAAATTGTTGTGGCTCCCATCTTTACCGGATATAACCATGAAGGATAGCTCTCCTGAAGCAATAATTTATAAGCAACATCTGAATGACCGAAACGACTGAGCACGTGACAGAGATAGGGTGTTCCCAAAAAACCTGTGGTTAAATGATTGTTGTATCGCTCAATATTTTTCACCAGGCGATCTGCTGCCTGCTGGCGAATGCTTTCAGTCAGCATATCAAACTGCAGCGCCAAAACATAAGAGGTTTGCGTGTTTGATATGGTAAGGCCATTGGGAGTAAGATATTCTTTTGCAAATGCATCTTTAACATTTTTCAGCAATGCAGCATATTTAGCAGCGTCATCTGTTTTACCCAATACTTCTGCCGCGTTGATCAATAGCTGTGTTGAGTGTGCGTAGAAACATTGCGCAATCAGATTTTTGTCCGTTATTGCAGAAGCGCCATCGGGATCATTGTTGCCAACACTGTAGAAAAGCCAGTCGCCGAAGTGGTTGCCATTTTTCCATAAATTATCAACTGCCTGCCCCTGCATATAATTTACCCATTTCTGCATGCTTGGGTATTGTGCTTCTAAAATTCTTCTATCACCATATGCGAGATACAGGTTCCATGGAATGATCGTTGAAACATCTGCCCAGCCGGTAGAACCTGCATCCCAGTTAGCGAGGATGTTAGGTATAACATGTGGAACACGACCATCTGGCATTTGATCGGCGGCGACGTCTTTCAACCATTTTGTGAAGAAATTATTCGCGCCGCGCAAAAAAGTTGCTGTGCGTGAAAACACCTGTGCATCTCCCGTCCAGCCAAGTCTTTCATCTCTTTGCGGGCAATCGGTTGGTACATCCAAAAAGTTGCCTCGCAATCCCCACTCGATGTTATGCTGCAATTGATTGATCAACGCATTGGAAGAATTAAACGTTCCCGTTTGTTCCATATCTGAATACAACACAACGGCTGTGAAATTTTCAGGTTTTAATTGGCCCGGGTAGCCTTCCACTTTTACATAACGGAACCCGTGCCATGTAAAATGCGGTTCAAAGACTTCGTTTGCATTTCCCTGTAAAATATAATGATCCTGCGCCTTTGCACCACGCAAGTTTTCGGTATAAAAGTTACCCGCTTTATCTAAGACTTCTGCATGTGACATGGTAATCTTATCTCCTGCCTTACCATTAGCATTTACGACAACCCAGCCTACTAAGTTTTGACCGAAGTCAATTACCTGTTCGCCTTTGGGCGTAGTAAATATTTTTACGGGTTTAAATGTTTCATGCTTTTTTATCGGCTCATTGTAAGTGGCTACCAGCAAGTCTTTTGAAAAATTGGTTGTCGTAACGCCGCTCCATTTCTCATCATTATAGCCGGCTGTTGCCCAACCTTTTTTATCGAGGCGCGCATCAATTGTTTCACCTGCATAAATACCATTTGAGCGAATGGCTCCCGTTGAAGATTTCCAACTACCATCAGAAACGATTCGCTTCGTGGTGCCGTCCGTATAAGTTATATCCAACTGAAAAAGAAGAGAGATGTCTTTTCCATAATGATTTCTACTGTGGTCAAATGAAAAGGCGCCGCGGTACCAGCCATCGCCGAGGGTTACGCCAATGGCATTTGTTCCCTCTTTTAATAATTCCGTTACATCATATGCCTGGTATTGGAGGCGTTTGTTGTAGCTCGTCCAACCTGGTGTGAGGCAAGCATCGCCAATTTTCTTTCCATTGAGTTGCGCTTCGTACAAACCATGTGCGGTAATGTATGCGGTGGCTTCCTTGATTTTTTTATCGCTTGCAAATTCTTTTCTCATCAGTGGTGCGGCCCAAACACTGTCTTCCCGGTAACCCGGACTTATCCACGAAGCCTTCCAGTCTGCAGGTTGCAATAAACCCATTTGAAAAGATGCCGAGGTACTCCATGCAGAAACCTTGTTGTTATTGTCCCAAACGCGAACCTGCCAGTAATAGCGCTTTCCGGCAACTAATGATGGGCCCTGGTACGCAATGAGAATGGATTGATCGGAAGAAATTTTCCCGGTTTGCCACAACACTTTATTCTTCGTCAAACCTGATTTGTCATCGCTTAGCTTTATTTCATAAGCGTTTTGCAGAACGTTTCTTTTGTCGGAAATAAGTTGCCAACTGAAGCGTGGTTGTGTAACATCTAAACCAACAGGATTCGTAAGATCTTCTGTTTTCAAGCGTTGTACGCTTACCTGTGCATTTGCAAAAAGAACAATTGTGTGCAGCACAAAAAGGAGAAATGGTAGTTTCTTCATTAATTGAAAGTTGAAAATTGAAAATTGAAAATGACGGGGAGGCGGAACGCAGATTTTCATGATTTTCCTGATTTTTTAAACGGTATAACAAGATCATGAAAAATCTTGACAATCATGACAATCTGCGTTCCTGCTTTTTCTCATTTTCAACTTTCAATTTTCAATTTTCAATTAAATTATTCTGTTCTCAAACTCTTGACAGGATTAGATGACGCGGCTTTTATCGCCTGGTATACAACGGTAACAAACGCCACAAACATGATGAGCAACAGCGGCAGGAAGAAAAACCAAAGGCCTATGCTGATGTGGAACGCGTAATCCTTCAGCCAGTTTTGAAGCAATAAGTAAGCAACGGGTATGGCGATCAATCCCGCATACAGCATGAGTTTAATGTAGTCTTTGGTAACGAGTGCGGTGATCTGTGCAACATTTGCACCAAGTACTTTTCTAATGCCAATTTCCTTTGTGCGTTTTGCAATACTATACAGCGACAAACCGAGCAAACCCAGATTGGCTATAATGATCGCAAGCACGGTGAACCACCAAAGCACTGTGGAGAACAACTGATCGTCTTTGTATTGACGATTGAAAAATTCATCAAGGAAAAAGTATTGTAACGGACTTTGCGGAAAGGCAGCGCTCCATGTCTGTTTAGCGCGTTCCATCACTTGTTCAATGTTATTTGTTTTCAACTTCAAAGAAAAGTTGGCCATGTCCAGGTGCCTGTTTGGATAATAAATCACAGGATCATAATTATACCGCAATGATTGCTGATGATAATCGTTCATCACGCCCACAATCTTGCAAGTGCTGCCATTACTGGCTTTCAGCACCTGGTTTACTGCTTCGGCTGGCTTGGCAAAACCAAATACTTTGACTGCAGTTTCGTTAACGATGATACTTACCGGCTGCGTTGAATCGTTGGTAAATGGTTTGTCTTTGTCAAAATTTCTTCCGGCTACAATGCTTAATCCAAAATGCGGAATGAAAAACTCATCAATTCCGAAAGTCCGGCAACGCTTGTCATCATTGGATGACAGCAATCGGAACCCTTCGGAGCTGCCTACTTCTCCGCCCGGCACATCGGAGGAGACGGTAACATACTCAACGCCGGGAATTTGCTGCAAATCGTTTATAGTTTTTTCAACCAGTGCGGTCTTGCTGCTGTCGAGATCAACCGTTTGTTGCAACACAAGCGTTTGATCTATATTGATACCAAGGTCGCGGCTGCTCATAAATTTTAACTGCTTGTAAAAACCAATGGCACCGCCGATCAGAATTATGGCGATTGAATATTGAAGAATAACGAGTGATTTTCTGAAGAAGGCTCTGTCTTTTATCGTGGCGACTCCTGCGGCAGACTTAAGTGTTTGCACCGGCCTGAATGATGACAATACAAACGCAGGATAAAAACCTGCAACCAGCGTACTGACAACGAACAACGCAATTATTCCCACCCAAAAAAACAAGTTGGTTGTTTGCATGGCGGCAGCATCCTGGTTGATCAGTCGTGCGAAAAATGGCAACGACAGTTTGAAAAATACAATTCCTAAAACGATTGCCATCATGTTCACCAAAAATGTTTCGGCGAGAAATTGTCGTACCAATTGTTGCTTCGACGCACCAACAACTTTACGTACACCTACTTCTTTCGAACGTTCCAAAGAATGCGCCGTTGACAGATTTACGTAGTTGATCAATGCTATCAGCAAAATGAATAACGCTGCTATGCCTAAATATTTTAAGTATGAAAGATTACCACTGCCGGCCATTTCGTAATCATAGTCAGATTTTGTATGAATGTCTTTTAGCGGTTGCAGGTTAAATGAAACGTTGTAGCCGGCTGTCTTCATCAGGGCGCCCATGTAGCGTTCTGCAAACGCTGGCATTTTCTTTTGCAGCGCTGCGGCATCCGTTCCCGGCTTTAACAAAAGATAGGTGTAAAAGTCGCTCCAGGTCCAACTTTTATCTGCACTTCCGCCAGTCAGCTGAATATATTTATTGTAATTCAGAAGAATGTGAAATTGCAAATGTGAGTTCGCGGGAACATCTTCCAGCACGGCAGTTACCTTATAATCCTCGTGATCGTAGCGCAAAAGCTTTCCTACAGGATTTTCATTGCCAAAATATTTCTGCGCTGTAGAGTGAGTAATAACGGCATCATTCAATTGTTTGAACGCATTTGCCGGATCACCTTTTTCAAACGGAAAAGAAAACACATTGAACACGTTGGGGTCAACATAATACACCATTCCATTTTCAACGATCTTTTGATCTTCATGCTGCACCACACCCCAGCGTTTTCTGAACCGTACTATTTCTTCAATTTCCGGAAAATCTTTTTTCATGGCTGGCGCAACAGCAGGAAATGTAAAGGCAAATGTTTGTGGCTTGCCGTTAGTTTCGCTGATGACCATTGGCACGCGATAGATACGATCTTTGTTCGCATTGAATGTATCAAAACTGTATTCAAAACGCAGGTAGTGTACAATCAGCAAAAATGCTGCAATACCTATTGACAGGCCTGAGATGTTGATGAAGGAAAAAGTCTTGTTCTTGAGAAGATTTCTCCATGCAGTTTTGAAATAGTTCTTGATCATACGAGATTTTTTTACGCAAGAGGTGTTTTGCCCGATGAAACTTGCCAAAAAAATGCCAATCGTTTTAAATGCTGCAACTCAATTGATTAGTGAAGCCAGTTTTGGGATGGTGTTCGGTTTTGATACAGCAGAACGTTCACTATTGGGGCAATAACTGAATAACTGAGTAACTGAATAACTGAACCTGAAAGTCAGCGTTGCATCAATAATTCAATAACCCAATAATTCAACAATTCGAATAGTCAACGCGTATTATCTTCGCCACTTTATATTGTCCGAACCCTAAACTTTTACGTCGTGCGTCTTTTAAAGAAAACATTGAAATACCTTGGAATCTTCATTGCAAGCTTTATTGCCTTTGTTGTAGTTTACCTTCTTTCAGCTTTTTGTTTGGCTAAAATTGCAGTGAACAAACACCCTCATTCATCAAGTGAAGTGGCTATCTACATTCTGACAAACGGTGTTCACACAGATATTGTCGTTCCCTCAAAGAGCGAACAGTTCGACTGGACAAAAGAAATAAGTTTCGCGAATACACATTTGAAAGATACAGCCGCCATGCAATATCTTGGCCTTGGATGGGGAGATAAAGGCTTTTACCTGGAAACACCAACATGGGCCGATTTGAAATTCAGTGTTGCCTTCAAGGCCGCCTTCGGGTTGAGCACTACTGCGATCCATGCCACCTACCATAACACCTTGCCTTCCGATTCCACTTGCAGGAAGATCATGATCAGCAAAGAACAGTATGGCAAACTGATCAACTACATCACCAATAGTCTTCAACATGACACCGCGGGGCATGTTATGCACATCATTACCAATGCCAATTATAGCGATAGTGACGCTTTCTATGAAGCAAAGGGAAGTTATAGTATGTTTCACACCTGCAATACATGGGCAAACAACGGCCTTAAGAGTTGTGATCAGAGAGCTTGCTTGTGGACACCATTTGATAAAGGAATTTTTCAGAAGTACAACTAATAGCTTTAGCCATGAACCAATCAAAATTCTCTTTCTTTTTCTTTTTATCTTTATTCAACGTACTATGTGCCGTTGTTATAATAGCTGATTTCTACGTTATTCCGGCAAAAGAAGTAAAAGAAAAATTTGATTACCTATCTCACAAGTATACGCGGTCGAAGTCTGGGAGAGAAAGTCAAACAAGCTATTTTGTTTGCCAATCGGGTAGAGAATACAAGGTTCCAAATAATTTCGACATACAGCTCAATAACGATTCAAGCCTCATCATTAAACGAACTGCTATTTTGCGGGTTGCATTATCGATGTCTTCTCCTTCAAACCAGGATGTCGATTGGTCTGACGTTGGACTCGTCAAGGAAGATGGGCTTCTTCTATCAGTAATGGTTATTTGGATACTCGTTTCTATTTATGGGGTCATCCGCCGTGAGCCGATCCACGAGTCGGGTGTTGACATAATACTTATTTCTGCTCTATTTTATCTTTACTTCACTTTAGAAATTGTTTGATCATCTTTAATGACCCTCACCACAACCACCATTCAGCGCCAAACCCAATGTATTGTCCAAAACTTTTGCTGCCGGATTGTTGCAGATAGTCGGAATAAAGGTTGTCGCTGGCGAATTTGTTGTAGAAGGCGATTTCGTATATAAAGCGCAGTTGCGGCCTGCTCCAGACGTCGCGCTTGGCGAAAGGTACTATGGTGGGGATAATGCCAAGCTTAAACATTGTTGCATAAGGTTGCGTACCATCTTTACGGGCTGCGTAGTTGGCCTCATGCATCAGGTGGAACCAATTGGTGATGTACCAAGTTCCCCGGAAACCGACAGCAATGTCTGTCTTTCGGTTAAACACCATTCTGCCCAGGAAGTCCGGCGCTTTGTTGCTACTGTCTGCTGCACCTTTGCTATGTGTGTAAATGGCATAAGCGTTCAGTGAATAGTCGCGATTAAAGTTGGCCAGGAAATGTTCCGTTAGTGCTATAGAAGACGCCTTTTTAAATTTCTGGGTGCTGATATTTGGCGCTCCGTACGTAAGAAATGTTCTTGAACCACCTCCATCTCCGCCATTTGCAATGCCATAGCCATACCTTATTGTAAGCTGCTGGAAAGACCCCGCCAACAATTTCTTTAGCTCGACCTGGTGTTTTACCCCGAGCACAAAACCAAGATCTGCGGGATAATTAAAGTTCGCCGTATCGTTTTTGGAGGCACTGTTCAATTTGTGAAACTCACCCATCAGCTTGAATTGTCCATATTTGTTGAACAGTTGCTGTTCGATAATGTAGACCTGCCTGCCGCGAAGTCCCAGCACCGGTGTGGTATCGCGGATGTTCAAATAGAAATAAGGGGGAACTGAACTATTGGTATCCACCGCACCGGGCAGCATCACTGAAAATTGTGTGTTCTTATACTTCACACCCACTCCCTGGCTGCTGTGATCATCGAAGTGAAAGTAGTCGATGATGTGAATATCGCCACCTCTAAAATAACGGGCACCGATCCACGCGGACCAATCAGAGCCTGCAATTTTCTTTGCCTCAACATATAGTTCCGGAATCGTTGTGGTGATGCTACCGTAAGATTTTGAAGTGCTGTTGCCAATTAACTGTCCTTGCGTGGGAAAGAAGCCAAACCTAATTTGCGCATCCAGCGTAGAAGTGTCTTTATTTGCGGTACCCGGAAAAAAATGGAAAGCAGTGCCAAGCTCAAAATAATCGCCCTGCTCCAGCCTGCCGCCTACGGCCCCCATGCCTTTCAGGTTAAGACTGCGTCCCACCTTGCCCGTAACGTCAGGAGCCCAGCCTGCACCCACGCGACCATAAGAACCGATCGAGAAATATTTGTTTTGAATAACGGGTTCCTGTGCCATGGCTGAAAACGTTAGCATGATGGCAAAACAAGCATAAATTGTAGGCAACAATAACAACCTCATGGATTGGGGTTTGCTAGATTAACAAACCAGTTCGGATTGGGTTTAATTTCCTGAAAAAGATTTCAGGCAAGGCGGAGTAACTGAATAACTGAATAACTGAGTAGTTTGAATGAAACTCCTAAACTATCACTTGAACCATTCAGTTATTCAGTCATTCAGTTATTCAGTTATTTCTCCCCGCTATATCCCTCGCTATCTTCATTGCATCCTGCGCTATCTCACGTATCTGACCCGTGGGACTTATCCAGTAACCGCAGAAATACAATCCATCTTTTCCAAAATATTTTTGATGATCTACGCTAACCAGTAAGTCGTCAAAACGCTCTTTATCCACGTGAAGAATTTTTTCGTTCACCGTGCGATATCCAATGGCAGCAATGATCGCGTCAAATTTATCTACTCTTCCATTTTTGAAATACACGATGTTATCAGCAATGTGGTCGACCCCTCCCATCACTTGTATATTGCCTTGCCGGATGTGTTTAATCGTTCCCACATCAAGCACCGGCGCTTTGTGATCTCTTTGTATTTGCGTCAAAGGCCCATATGGCATTTGCTGCAATCCGAGTTTGCCAATGTCGCCTATCAACAACTTCATCAGTGGCTTGCTGATCAGGTCGGCAACGGGAGGCGGCAAGGGATTCAGCAGAATACTTAGTTCCAGCACGGGGATGCCCAGCACATCCCGCGGTACTATATTAACGGGTGAACGAACGGACATTACCGGCTTTGCCCCCTGCTCAACCAAGTCCACCGCTATTTCACAGGCGGAATTACCAAAGCCGACCACCAATACTTTTTGTCCGCTAAAGTTCGCGCCGGTTTTGTACTCGCTGCTGTGCATGATCTTTCCGGGAAATGTTTCCATTCCTTTGAAAAATACCGTTTTGGGTTCAGCAAAAGCACCGGTGGCCATCACAACGTATCTTGACTCTATGACCTGTTTATCTGTTTGTGTGAACCATATATTGTCAATCTTTTTTACGGAAAATGCTTCTGTGTTGAAAAGGGGATCGATATTAAAAGCTGATTTGTACTCGTTCAAATACTCGATAACCTGTTGCCTCGCAGGATAGCGCGGAACATGGTGATCAAATTTTTTGTATGGCAGATGCGAGAACCTTTTACTCGTATGTAAATGTAAGCGATCGTAATGCCTATGCCATGGAGCAGCAATGCAATCGCTTTTTTCAATAATAGCATATTCAATTCCCTCCTTTTGCAAAGAAGCGGCAACGGCCAAACCGGCAATGCTTGCGCCAATTACAAGCGTGTTGATGACCATAGAAAACAATTAATAATTAATAAAGAATAATTAAGAGGGCAGCATTCGTTATCGACGTGAGTCTGTGGTTTTTCGGGCTTTATTGGCGTTGCGTTTCGCGATTATAACAAGATACAAAAGTTAGGCAGAATTTATGCACACAAGTCTGTGAGCCCAGGACCAGGCTTTCATTTTCCATATTTTTTGCGTAAATTCATGATAGAGCGTGACCGGCATCATTTAGAACCCGACTAGTTTTTCCGCTATTTACAATTCTTAAAACTAACGATCATGCATACGAAAAAACTGCCAGAGAATTTCGAGTACATTCCCGAAATGTCTAACGACGACTTCTACCCTCCCTTCCTGGTTGACAAACTAAAAAACGTCTTCAAAGAAACAGTTGACCAAATTGAAAAAGGTAATCTCTCTAACAGAAATATACAGGAATTGTTTGACAAAATGATCCTGAAGACAAATGACTTACAAGATGAGTTTTTGGAACATGACAGCGAATTCGACACGACCGCTCTTGAATCCATCGAAATGACTATTGACAGAATCTTGAAGCATTTTGAAATTACATTGAACGTAGAGGAAGCGATTAGAGAACGAGACTGGTAGAATTAGTTGAAAATTGAAAGTTGAAAATTGAAAATGCTGTCCTTTGCCTACCACAACGACAAATGATAGGTTTCCAAAAGACTGGTCAATTAGAAGGCCCATTTTCAACTTTCAATTTTCAACTGTCAACTCTACTTTCCATTTTCAACTTTCAACTTTCAATTTTCAATTACCCTGAACTCTTATGTCATTTCAAGCGTACATCGATAACATCAAAACCAAGACAGGCAAGTCTCCTGAAGACTTCAAAAAATTAGCGGAGAAAAAAGGATTCATGAAAAAAGGAGAATTACTTCCGACAGTTAAAGCGGGACAAATTGTAGCTTGGTTAAAAGAAGATTTTGATTTGGGGCATGGTCATGCAATGGCAATCTATGCAACATTTAAAGGAAAAACAGAATAATGATATGTCGATTTAATAAAACAGAATGAACCGTAGAGACGCGTTGAACGCGTCTCATGAACAATCAGCATAAAATGCATAAATTCTTTTGGTGTAACAGAGACGCGTTCAACGCGTCTCTACATGGCACCTTCGTGCGCGAAAATCTGTCGCGAATATTACGTGAACGTTACCAATCCATAGTTTCTACAGAATTGAAAGATTGTACCCGACAAAACACATAATGTAATTATTCGGTTGTGCATAACCGATAACATCACGTTAACATAACGTCTCGATAACATAAACTTAACGTCGCCAGTCTACTATTGCGGCCTGAAAATTTTCACAACCAAACTTTTGACAAAAGAAATGCAGTGCGATGCGTTGATCAGCACATACGCTTCATTTCTTACCAAATCAAACTCAAAATGAATCTTTCTACCGCAATTTGCCCTGGGCCCGAAACGCCCGGCAGGGCTTGCTTTACCGCCACTAACTCGCTGGCGCGTGTAAGAAGCAGAAAACAAAAACGAATTTCCCTTTTAAGCATTATTGCACTGGTACTATTTTGCGGCGCTTCTTTTGCGCAGCAAAAACTGGTATCTGGTTCAGTAAAAAATGCAGCTGACAGCAAAGCTGTTGCAGGTGCATCGGTGATGATCAAAAAATCAAAGAAAGGAACAAACACAGATGTTGATGGCGTGTTCAAAATCAATTGTACCGAAGAGGACACATTGCTTATCTCCGCTGTAGGTTTTAAACCAAAAGAAATTAAAGTTGGAAAGCACACACAGCTTAGTGTTACCCTGATAGGTTCTGCAGAAGACTTGCAGGAAGTACAGGTTGTAACAGCGCTAGGCATTAGGCGTGCCAACAGATCTCTTGGTTATTCCACCACAACGGTGAAAGGCGAGCAATTAACAGAAGCAATGGCAGGTAACTGGACGGACGCGTTATCTGGCAAAGTAGCCGGATTAAATCTTATCAGATCAAACAGCGGCCCGGCAGGTTCCAACAAGATCATTCTTCGTGGTGAAAACAACCTGACCGGCGATAACGAAGCGTTGATCGTGGTGGATGGTGTGGTGATCAACCAGGGAAGTGGCAGAAGAACGGCTAACGGTGGTGAAACTGTTTATGGCACAGGCAGCGATAACATGCCCGCAGATTACGGTAGCAACCTAAACGATATCAACCCGGAGGACATCGAATCTGTAACAGTGTTGAAAGGCCCTGGTGCCGCTGCATTGTATGGACAAAGAGGTGCCAACGGCGCAATCGTTATTACAACTAAGTCTGGTGGTGGAAGCAAAAAAATGAGCGTAACAGTTCGTTCCAATGCAAGTGCTGAAAGAGTTAACCGCTGGCCGGATTTGCAATACGAATATGGCCAGGGGCTTGCCGGTGCTGACTATTATTCTTACGGTGCGGGCCCCGACGGTGCGAGCACAAGCGGTACGAGCTCTGCATACGGACCAAAATTCGATGGGCAAAAATTCTATCAGTTCAATCCCGGCACGCAGGCGCAAGATTCAATAAGAACTCCGTGGGTTCCTTACAAAGATCAAAGCCGCGAATATTTTCAGACCGGTCAAACATACACGAACAGTATCAGCGTAGAAGGTGGCACTGAAAAAACAACAGCAAGATTTGGTCTTACAAATGTTTCCAACAAATGGATACTGCCAAACACCGGCTACAAGAGAAACACTGTGTCTATGTCGGTTAACTCAAAGTTGAGCGACAAACTGACGATCTCTGCAAAAGTTGACTACAACAATAAATGGAGCGACAACTTACCTGGCGCGGGTTACGGGAACCAGTCCATCATGTACTGGTACATTTTCTGGCAGCCAAGTGCGGATCTTAACTGGTTGAAAAACTACTGGCAGAATGGTAAAGAAGGCAAAGCAATTGAATATCCATTCAGCTCTTTCCCTGAAAACCCTTACGCTGTTGCCTATGAGTTCATCAACAAAATGAACCGCAACGCTGTAACAGGTAACATTCAGGCGACTTACAATTTCACTAAAGATTTGAGTTTGCAAGTGAGAACATCTTTGGATATGTCATACGAGCAACGCGGCCAGGAGCGCCCTTACGATGCCGGTGCCAAATTCCCTAAAGGAAGTTACCGCACACAAAACATCTTCTCTATGGAATCTGGCGCTGATTTCTTCCTGAGATATGCAAAGAAGATCAATCACGATTTTGACATCAACGCTTCTATCGGTGGAAGCATGTTGAGAAACAATTACAACAAAGACGAAGTCCGCGCAGATTCACTTACTTATCCTGGCATCTATTCAATGGCTAACGCTGCTGGTCCTTTGGTTACTGCACCGGTAAAAAGTAAATACAACATCAACAGCTTGTACGGTATGATCACAGCGAACTATAGAAATATGGTTTACCTCGACCTTACAGGAAGACAAGACTGGAACTCTGTTTTGGCAACATCAACGCGTACAGAGAACGCAGGCTTCTTCTACCCGTCTGCTAACTTAAGTTTCATTTTATCTGATGCAGTAAAACTTCCGCAAGCAATCAGTTTTGCAAAACTTAGATTCTCTGCATCTGGTGTAGGTAGCGGCGGTACAACTCCTTACATTACTTCATTCAACTACACATCTGCAGGCAGCTTGTTTAATGGTGGCCTGGAAAACCCAGCAACATTGGCTAATCCAAACCTGAAACCGCTTAAAACAATCACTTATGAAGCAGGTGCAAATGTTGAGTTCTTCAAAAACCGCTTGGGATTTGATCTTGCAGTGTACCAGGGCAGCACAAAAAACCAGATCCTTAAACGTACAATAGACCAGTCTTCAGGTTACCCGTATTCAATGATCAACATTGGCCAGGTTAACAATAAAGGTATCGAGCTTGCAGTCAATGCAACACCGATCATGAACCCTCATGGTTTCAAATGGACTACTGGTCTTGTTTTCTCTAAAAACGTAAACACGATCAAGCAATTGGCTGATAGTTCAGTTGTGTTGTATAACGGACCTACTGGTGGTGCACAATTAGTGGCACAAGTTGGAGGAAGCATTGGCGACTTGTACGGAAGAGGCTATGTACGTGCCCCGGACGGACAGGTGGTATATGATGGCACTACAGGTTTTGCATTGATCTCCGATAACGTAAAAAAATTGGGCAACACTAACCCGAAAGGTAAAATTGGTTTCACCAACGATTTCACGTACAAACAGTTCCACATGCACTTGTTGTTTGATGCACAATATGGTGCCGTTGCCTACTCACTTACTCACTACAAAATGGCCGAACAAGGTAAAATTACCAGCACACTTCCAGGAAGATACGGTGGCATTATTGGTAACGGTGTTGTCATGGGTAAAGATGGTTCTTACACAAAAAACACAACGATCGCAACTGATATCGATAACTACTACCGCTCTCACTTTGGTGTTGACAATGCTGAAGGAAGCACATTCTCGACTGACTTTATCAAGTTCAGAGAGTTGAGCCTTGATTACACGATCAATCCTTCTATCACAAAAAGAATCGGCGTGCAGCGTGTAACAGTAGGTGTTTACGGAAGAGATCTTTTTATCTGGAGCAAATGGCCGGGCTTCGATCCTGAGTTTGGAACATTGAATGGTTCTGACATTCTTCAGGGTTTTGAAATTGGTCAGTTCCCATCTACAAGATCATTCGGAGCTAACATCATCGTTGGTTTGTAACATTATTAAGAGCAATTATTATTTACGATTATGAAGACAACTTTTTATAAATTTTCAACTGCAATAATCGCGTTCAGTGTTGCACTTACTTCCTGTACAAAAGATTTTACGGAAGTGAATACTGACCCGAACAATACGCCACACGCACTACCTCAGCAGCTTTTGGCGCCTGCCTTAGCGAGCACCTTAAACTACAACCTGATCAGAAACCGCAACGTTAACAATGAACTGATGCAGGTGACTGTAGACATGGGCGATGGCCAGGGCGAGATCTTCAGATATGACATCCGCGATAACGTGTCTGATTACTTATACAATGGCTGGTTCACTGATCTTACTAACTATAAAGATCTTTACAAAACCGCCAGCGATTCACTTACACTCAATACTTCATACATGGGTATCTCTCAGATCTGCCAGGCATGGGTTTATTCTATGCTTACAGATACTTATGGAGACGTTCCCTATTTTCATTCAAACGAAGGAAGAGATAGTTTAAACTTCACTCCTGCTTTTGACAAACAAAAAGACATCTACACGGATATCTTCAAAAGACTGGATGCTGCTGATACTTTACTCAAAAAAGGAACCGCTATCGTTCCTAACAGTGATCCTGTTTACAATGGAGATGTGAGCAAATGGAGAAAGCTTGGTAACTCACTATACCTGCGTTTACTTCTTCGCATATCAGGCAAACAGGAAGTTGCAAATGATTGCATCAAACAAATCCAAAGCCGCATTGCTGATACTGTTAATCATCCTATCATGACGAGCAATGCAGAGTCTGCGATTTTGAAATGGACAGGTGGTGCGCTGGTTTCTCCTTATGTAAGTGTAAGAGCGCAGGACTTCAGGGCGCCTGCAATTTGCAGCTTCTTTATCGATCACCTTTGGACATGGAGCAGTCCATTCCTCGACATTCCTACATATGGTACAAACGGTGTGTGCCGATGGGGCATTGCTCCTGCCGGGGGCAACTTCAGTGGCGTGCCGAGCGGATATGCTCCGGGTACCGGCGCAGCAAAAGGCGCTTACTTCTATGCAACGGACCAAACTGTTAGCAATGCTGTTCCCCTCACATTACAAACAGATCCGAACACAGGTATCATCATGACTTACGCTGAGTTGAATTTCATTATGACCGAGTGCATAGCGAGAGGATGGATCAGCGGAAGTGCAGCTAACTACTACAATGCAGGTATTCAAAACTGTATTACACAATGGATCCCAACGTGGAACAAGAAGATCACAGACTACACAACGGCTGCTGATATCACCTGGGATGATGCGGCAACCCTCGATGAGAAAATGGAAATGATACACCTGCAAAAGTATTATGCACTATTCCTTACAGATATGGAGCAGTGGTTCGAATACCGCCGTACGGGCCACCCTGTGTTGCCTAAAGGAACCGGTTTGCAGAACAATGGTGTAATGCCGGCAAGATTAAAATATCCGGTATACCTCCAGTCAACAAACCCTACCCACTATAAAGCTGCTGTTGCCGGGCAAGGAACAGATGCGATCAATACACAGGTTTGGTGGCAGAAACCGTAATTAATTGAAAATTGAAAATCGGAATCGTAGGGGCGAATCGCATTCGCCCTGATGCACAAACCGCAAGGTTGAATTGAAAATTGAAAGTTGAAAATTGAAAATGATTTTTCAGTGTCATCCCCGTCCGAACGACTTCAGCCGGGCGGGTGTGTGCCAATCAAAAAAACTTATAATGAAACAAATATTAAAGTATTCCTTCTTCGCGCTATCATTAGCTTCATTGTGGGGATGCAAAAAAGACGTTTATCCGGGAGGTGTTCCAAGCGTATACATTTCCATATTCGATATCAGACCTTTGTATAAGGGAACCGAAGTTACCCTGACTAAGGAAATGATGGGTGGTGGCGATAGTATCGCCTGCATGGTAGTTACTGATCATTCAGGAGGCAACATGCCAGCCGGTTTGGTAGCAGTTCAGGATGCTCGCCGCTTGTCTAAAGTAAGAGGCATTTCCATCGAGCTGGGAACCGCTGCCACAAAGTATACAACAGGTGATTCTCTTGTGATCAATGTTGTAGGTGGTACGTTGAAAAGAGCGAACGGCATTCTTGAAATTGCAGGCCTTTCTGAAACTAATATCAGGAAGGTATCTTCAGGAAACAAACTTCCGCTGAACCGTGCAACAAACGCCCAGATCCTTGCAAACCCTGATAACTATGAAAGTGCACTAACTGTTATTGTAAAAGGTGGCTTCGATCCGTTGCCCGCACCTGGTGAAACGTTGAGTGGTGATAAAAACCTGAACGACGGTTTTGCAAACATCAATTTGCACACTGAGGCAACTGCTTCTTTTGCTAATACACCAGCACCTGTAATGGCTAACTTCTATGGAATAGTTTTCGGCAGCGATGGTAAAACGCAAAAACCAAACTTTCGTATCAGAACAGGCAATGATATCCAGGTACTAAGTTCTGAAGTTAAAGTAGCGCCTGTTGTAATTACAGGCTTCTTTGCCGATCCCGTAGACGACCCCGATCCAAGGAAGGAAGGAAACTATGAGTACATTCAATTAAAGGCGACAAAGGATATCGATTTTTCACAAACACCCTTTGCGCTTGTAACTACTAACAATGCAGGCGCTTCAACACCTGTCGGCAACCCAACAGGCGGCTGGACAACCGGCGGCTTGCGTACTTATAAATTCAATTTGTCGTCAGGAACAGTTAAAAAAGGTGGGTATTTCTATGTAGGTGGAACAGCCAAATTAATCAACGGTGATAAGTCAACCGATATCAGCGCTGCAAACTGGATCAGAACATACGATTATTACAACTTGTCCGGCGAAGGCTTTGGCGGCAAAACAACAAACCTTCTTGCCAACAGTGGTAACGCTTCAGGCATTGCAGTATTTGCAGACAGTGCCGTAAAAGCAACCTCTGAGCCTGTTGATGTAATCTTCATCGCGACCGGTGGAACTATTTATTCAGCGGGCCCTCCGGAAGTCGGCTACCGTGTTACCAACACAGATTTCTACGATCTTAAAGATCCGCTTTCACTGAAAACCCAACTGTACTACAGAGCGGGTTCCAACACGCTTGCCCTTCCTTATTCTACGCAAAAAAATGCTTTTCAAATGCTGGGTGGTACTTACGATCCAAATTTGGGAAGATGGACACAAGCAAGAGCAGCAGTTAACGTACCACTTACTGCTAAATCAACCATCGATCAGATTGAAACAGGTGGTACTGTAGTTAAATAAAAAGTCAAAATTCAAAAGTCAAAAAGGTCTCAGGTGCAACTTGTGCCTGAGACCTTTTGCTTTTGAATTTTGACTTAGACTTTTAATTGACGAAACTGGCAACATTTCAGGGGGTTGTTTGTTGTCTTGTTGTACTTCACAGGTCGAAGGTGGCTGGTACCGGTTGTAAATGGTTAAACACCAATTCTAATCCAGCATTCATAACGTTCGTAATTACAGAACAATCATGCACATAAGCCCGGTGCCTGGCAGCTTGAACCCTGTAACCATTATCTTCTCACTTCATTTTTAAAAAACATTTTGTATGAAAAAGATTATTTGCCATCTGTTAATGTTTTCCGTTTTCGTATTTGCAAGTCGTACTGTTTTGGCCCAAATGCCAACCGCTTCAGAAAGAGCAACCAAAACAACCAACTGGATGAAATCCAACCTAAAATTAACCGACGACCAGGTTTCTAAAGTGCAGGATATCAATCTAAAGTATGCGAACAAAATGGATGAATTGAAAAACAGCACCGACACCAAGAAACAAAAAATGGCAACCATGAAAAGCGACGAATCCGCCAAAGACGCTGAGTTAAAAACCGTACTAAATGATAGTCAATATCAAAGCTGGTTACAGAAGAAAGAAGAAATGAAAAAAGAAATGAAGGAAAAGATGAAAGAAAAGAAGAGTATGAAATAAAAGTAAAAATTAAAAAGTCAAAAAGTCCTGGATGCAAGTAGCACTTGAACTTTTTGACTTTTTATTTTGACTTTTGACTTTTTACCTGACATTGACAACCGCCTTGAAATTTCGTAACTTATAAGGGCTAAAACTTCTACTGTGCAACAGGCGCTTGACATTCCGGAGGTTATACAACGAAAAACAAATGCGGCACTAAACGGAAATATTTGTGAGATGGGTGTTGTTTTTGAATTCTTCCGTCCACGGTTATATGCATTGGCCCTTAGAATTTGCGCCAACAGTGCTACCGCGCAGGATGCTGTGCAAGATACATTTATCGCAGCCTTTACGCACTTGCAAACACTCAGGAACAATCATTCTTTTTATCCGTGGTTAAAGCATATCCTAATCAACAATACCTATCAGCTACTTCGCAGGAAAAAGTTTGAAGAATTTAGCGAACCGATGCTCATGAAAGAACAACGGGTCTTTCAGTCTGCCCAATCTGCTTTAGAAAAAACATCGAACCAGCAACAATTGTATACCTCGCTGCAGGAACTATCAGAAGAATTGCGGTCATGCGTACTGCTTCGCTATTTCAGCAATTACAACAGCTACGAAGAAATCGCTGAGATATTATGCATACCGGTAGGCACTGTTCGCAGCCGGCTATCTGCGGCCCGCCAAAAGCTCTCACAGGTCTACAACAAATTCGATGATGCTGGCGATAAAATTCTAAAAAGTGCAAGAGAATGGTCAGGTTATTACTATCGCCTCTGGAGCAATTTGTACGACGACGCATACATTCGCAACGAATTGTTTGACCACCTTCACCCTGCTATCAATATTCGTTTCACCAGCGGCAAACGCGGTAAAGGAAGACAAATCGTTGAGAAAGAAATAAATGAAGATCTTGTCCTGGGCACGAGGTTCAATGTGCAGGATGTTGTCAGTTGTGGAAACATTTCTGTTATCGAAGGCCCAAACATCAATACACCTGACTACCCCGACCGCTGTGCCCCTTCTTCCGTGTATGTCCTGTTCCGAAATCCGGGCAAGATGGTGGAAACTATTCACGTCTACGACGCTCCCCGAAAATAATTTTCGCTTCCATCCGAACTTTTTGCACAGGTCATGTATCTCTCTAAAAAACATAACCATGCGCAACAAAATCATTTTACACGCAATCATTATTGCATTGCTTTCAGCGAATGTTTCTCTTCAAACACACGCTCAAAATCAAATGCCTGCCGCTTTCACGAACCTCATGAAGCTACTCGGAAAATGGGAAGGCAAAGCCACTCTTATGACAGGTGGCCAAAAGCATGAGTTCACTTATTATGTGGACTTCAAAAAAACCGCAGATGGCAGCGGTTTATACATGGACGAATGGTTCACCGATCCGCAACTTGGCACGCTGAAGGGCTCAAACCTTGTTGGGTACAACAGTAATGACAACAAGATACACTGGTTCAGTGTCGACAATTTTGGCACCGCCCATGATCATCTGGGCGTCTGGAAAGCTGATAATCATTTTTATATGCAGGCAAACGAAATTCAGCAAAAGAAAAAGTTTCTCGAAAAAATAGACCTGGTGTTCAAGGACGACAACACGCTAGAATTTGCGTTGGTAAGCTTTTTGGACAACAAGGAAATAGAAAAAGGAAGCGCGGTTTTTCATAAAACAGAGTAGTTTTTTCGGTGCAGCACCAGACCTGACAGGTTTTTGAAAACATGTCAGGTCTCGCACCTCTCCGATTCTACACTAACTTCCAGGCGACAGAAATTCAAAAGTCAAAAGTCAAAAAGTCTTAGGCGCAAGTTGCGTCCGGAGCATTTTTAACTTTTGACTTTTGAATTTTGAATTTTTACTTTTTACTTTTTTATTTCCGAAATTAAGTGTTAATTTGACACTAAACATTTACTTACGCTATCATGAAAAAACGCTTCTTGCCATTTTTGCTGCTTGCAGCATTGGGCTCGCACGCACAATCAACGGACTACTCTATCACGGGAGTGCCATTTACACAAGTAAAACTTAATGACCATTTCTGGTTGCCCCGTATTCAAACCAATCGCACCGTTACCATTCCTGCTTCCTTTCAAAGATGCGAAAGCACAGGACGTGTGAAGAATTTCGAGATGGCTGCCGCAAAATCGGGCAAATTCTGCACCACTTTCCCTTTCGACGATACTGACATTTATAAAACACTCGAAGGCGCTTCTTATTCACTGAGCGTTTTCCCAGATCCTGCTTTATCAAAATACCTTGATACACTGATCGATAAAATTGCAAAGGCACAAGAACCCGATGGTTATTTGTATACTGCAAGAACAATCGATCCTGTGCATCCGCATGCATGGGCCGGACAGGAAAGATGGGTGAAGGAAGCGGAGCTTAGTCATGAGCTCTATAATGCTGGCCACCTGTATGAAGCAGCTGTTGCGCACTACCAGGCAACAGGCAAAAAGAACCTTCTGAATATAGCGCTGAAAAATGCTGATCTTATTTGTTCTGTTTTTGGGCCAGGCAAACGCAGTGTTGCTCCTGGTCATGAAATTGTGGAAATGGGTTTGGTAAAATTATATCGCGTTACAGGCGACAAAAAATATTTGGAGACCGCAAAATTTTTCATTGAGCAACGCGGCCAAAGAAAAGACTACGATGCGAAAAACAAGAACCCATGGAAAAACGGGTCTTACTGGCAGGACGACAAAAGTGTATACGACCAAACAGAAGCCGAAGGGCATGCAGTCCGGGCAGAATATCTTTACTCCGGAATGGCAGATGTAGCAGCACTTACAGGTGATCAAAAAATGATTGCCGCTATCGATAATATCTGGAACAATGTGGTGGGCAAAAAAATGTATGTGCAGGGAAGTGTTGGCGCTATTCCTGACGGTGAACGTTTTGGTGATAACTACGACTTGCCAAATACAACTGCCTACAACGAAACCTGCGCAGCTATTGCCGGTGTGTATTGGAACCAACGCATGTTTATGCTGCACGGCGAATCCAAATATATTGACGTGCTTGAGAAAACATTGTACAATGGCCTTATCTCGGGAATTGGCCTGGACGGCAAATCGTTCTTCTACACCAACGCCATGCAGATCACCAACAACTTTTCCCACACGGCCATGGAGCCTGTTCGTTCCGGATGGTTCGACTGCTCCTGCTGCCCCACTAACCTCGCGAGATTCATACCTGCACTTCCGGGCTATGTGTACGCACAAAAAGGGAACGATGTATATGTAAACCTCTTCATAAGCGGCGATGCGTCTGTTAACGTAAACGGAAAGCCGGTTCAGATAAAGCAGGAAAACAATTATCCATGGGACGGCAATCTTTCTTTCACCATTGATCCTAAAAAAGCAACACCATTCAACCTGCTCGTACGCATTCCAGGCTGGGCAAATAATGAAGCAATGCCTTCCTCGCTTTATAATTTCCAGAACAATTCAACACAAAAAACTGTTGTAAAAATCAACGGCAATGCCGTAGAATATACTATTGATAAAGGCTATGCAGTACTCAACAGGACATGGAAAAAAGGCGATAAAGTAGAAGTTATTCTGCCAATGGAAATAAGAAAAGTAGTGGCCAGTAGCAACATTAAAAACGACATTAACAAAGTAGCACTGCAACGCGGCCCTCTCATGTATTGCGGCGAATGGAAAGACAATGACGGTCGCGTAAGCAATATCATTTTACCTGAAACTTCGTCATTTACAAGCGAATACAATGCAGCATTACTCAACGGTGTTACGGTGTTAAAGGCGCAAGTACCAGCGGTAGATATCAGCAATGACGGACTGAACGTAAGTACCCGTGCACAATCTTTTACAGCAATACCTTACTACGCCTGGGCTAATCGTGGAAAGGGCGAAATGATGATCTGGTTCCCGGAAAAAGTGAAGGATGTGCAGTTGATGGCAAGTGATGAGGTGCTGACACCGGTTGTAAACCACTAACAGTGTACGAAGTACGATGTACGGTGTACGAAAGTCATTGAAATATAACACCTTAATGAAATTCGTACATCGTACTTCGTACACGGTACACATTTGCTCCGGTCAAAAATATTTTTTTAATTCTCTCAATAAGTGTTACTTTGACACTAATATAATTTTCGCTTGCCAGATCATTGAGCTTGTCACCTTTCAAAACAGGCATAATTGTCTTGCAGCGCAGATATAAAACCGTTCTAAAAACAATTACAGCAATGACACAGAATGCCTTTGTAATAGGTGTTGACTTTGGCTCAGACTCCGTTCGTTCCATCATCGTGAACGCCCTAAACGGTAAAGAAGTAGCCTCCTCTGTTTTTTATTACCCACGCTGGAAAGCCGGTCTTTATTGCGACGCTGCCAACAACCAGTTCCGACAGCATCCTCTTGATTACATCGAGGGAATCGAAAAAACAATCAAAGACTGTTTGACAAAAGCAGGTGCCGACGTAGCCAAAGCTGTAAAAGCGATATCGGTGGACACAACCGGTTCCACGCCTGTTGCGGTTGATGACACAGGAACACCGCTCGCTTTGTTACCTGCATTTGAAAGCAATCCAAACGCAATGTTTGTATTGTGGAAAGACCACACTTCAACAAAAGAAGCAGCTGAAATAAACGAACATGTCACAAAATTCGACACAAACTATTTGCAGTTTGTCGGTGGAATCTATTCTTCGGAATGGTTTTGGGCAAAGCTTCTTCACATTCTTCGCGTAGACGAAACCGTTAAACAACAAATTCATTCGTGGGTAGAACATTGCGACTGGATACCCTTTCTTTTAACGGGCGGAAAAGATGTTGCGAAACTAAAACGCGGCGTTTGCTCTGCAGGTCACAAAGCTTTATGGGCAAAAGAATTCGGCGGTCTTCCTCCAAATGAATTCTTTGCATCACTCGATCCATTGCTTGATGGATTTACTAAAAATTTATTCAACGATACTTATACTTCTTCTGAAGCGGCTGGTTATTTGTCAGACGAATGGGCAAGCCGACTCGGACTTACCACAAGGGTTGTTGTAGGCATCGGCGCCTTCGATGCACACATGGGTGCGGTGGGCGGACAAATTGAACCATACCATTTAAGTAAGGTTATGGGAACATCAACTTGTGATATGCTGGTGGCTCCTTTTGATGAAGTTGATGGCATATTGGTAAAAGGCATTTGCGGCCAGGTTCCGGGTTCCGTTATCCCTGGCATGATGGGCATGGAAGCCGGTCAGTCTGCATTCGGCGATTGCTATGCATGGTTCAGAAACCTGTTGTCATGGCCTTTGCAAAATATTTTGAAAAACAGTAAACTCGCTGACGAACAAACATTGGAAGCACTTATCAACGAGACCACTGATAACATGATTGCTGAGTTGAGCAAAGAGGCAGCTAAAATTAAAGTTGATGAAAAGGCGGAATTGGCAACGGATTGGCTCAACGGTCGCCGTACACCGGATGCGAACCAGTTATTAAAAGGTACCATCACCGGACTAAATCTGGCAACAGATGCACCGAAATTCTTCAGGGCAATTGTAGAAGCAACATGTTTTGGAGCGAAAGCAATTGTTGACAGATTCAATGCAGAAGGCGTTCCTGTAAAAGGTTTGATCGGCCTGGGAGGTGTTGCGAAAAAATCTCCGTTCATCATGCAAATGATGGCTGATGTAATGAACATGCCAATCCGCATTCACAGTTCAGAACAAACCTGCGCTTTGGGTGCAGCAATGTTTGCCGCAACAGCCGCAGGACTGTATGAAAAAGTAGAAGACGCGATGCATGCGATGGGTCAAGGCTTTGATGCCGAATATCATCCAAACGAAACCCTGGTTCCGATATATGCAAAGCGTTATGCAAAATACATTGAGCTGGGTAATGCTACGTCCAAGAGCAATATTCAGAACAAACTAGTTAATGCTAATTAAGAATTAAGAATTAGGAATTAAGAATTCATTTAGTGGAAGATGCATTATTGTCACCATCAGGTCTTCCCGGAAATAAAACAGAGAGAATCACAGAAAGAATTCTTAATTCTTAATTCCTAATTCTTAATTAAAAGCACAGTCTTAATCTCACAAACAATAAAATGAGTAAGTACATCCATATTCAACAAGCTGCTTACGAAGCAAACATGCAGCTGCCGAAACTAAACCTGGTGATCTTTACATTTGGCAACGTAAGCGCCGCTGACAGAGACTTAGGCGTGTTTGCCATTAAGCCAAGTGGTGTTCCTTACGAAGATCTTACGCCTGCTAAAATGGTGATTGTTGATTTCGAAGGCAAAACAGTGGAAGGCAATCTTCGCCCTTCTTCCGATACATTAACCCATGCTGTGTTATACAAACACTGGGATAAGATCAATGGCATTGTACACACGCACTCTACATACGCAACGGCGTGGGCACAGGCACAGCGCGACATTCCGATCTTCGGAACAACGCATGCCGACCACACTACGAACGATATTCCCTGCGCGCCGCCAATGGATGATGAAATGATCAAAGGCGATTACGAATACCAAACGGGCTTCCAGATCATGAATTATTTCAAAGAAAAAGGCCTGAGCTACGAAGAAACAGAGATGGTTCTTGTTGGCAATCACGCTCCTTTCACATGGGGCAAAACACCTGCGAAAGCGGTATACAACAGTGCCGTTTGCGAAGCCGTGGCACAAATGGCTTTTTTAACGGAGCAGATCAGAAATGACAGCCCTCGTTTGAAAGATGCACTTATTCAAAAACATTTTGAACGCAAGCACGGTCCAAACTCTTATTACGGACAATAATAAAGACACCTCACAAATAAACAATCGCAAAAAACAGAACATGATAAACCTAAAGCAACTGGAAGTTTGGTTCGTAACCGGAAGCCAGCACCTGTATGGAGAAGAAACTTTAAAGCAAGTAGCAGAACACTCACAGATCATCGCGAAATCTTTAAATGAAGCCTCTCAAATTCCCGTAACCGTAGTTTTCAAACCTACTGTAAAATCAACGGAAGAAATTTATGCTATTTGCGCAGAAGCAAATGCATCAAAGAATTGTATCGGTATCATCGCATGGATGCACACTTTCTCTCCGGCAAAAATGTGGATCACCGGTTTGAAAATTTTACACAAACCATTATTGCATTTACATACACAGTTCAATCGCGACATCCCTTGGGGCGAGATCGATATGGACTTCATGAACCTCAACCAGTCTGCACACGGCGACCGTGAATTTGGTTTCATCGTTAGTCGCATGCGCAGAAACAGAAAAGTAGTTGTTGGCCACTGGCAAGATCCTGAGACACTTGATCAAATCAATGGCTGGACAAGGTCGGCAGCTGGCTGGCACGATTGGCAAGGCGCAAGATTTGTTCGCTTTGGCGACAACATGCGTTTCGTTGCAGTAACAGATGGCGATAAAGTAGAAGCTGAATACAAGTTCGGTTATTCTGTAAACACACATGGTATCGGCGATCTCGTTGCGGTGATAAATCAAACCAGTGACGCAGAAATTGACAAACTTGTTAAAGAATACGGCGACTCTTATAAAGTAGCAGATAGTTTACTGAAAGGCAATGCACAATATCAATCTCTTCGCGAGGCTGCGAAAATTGAGCTTGGTTTAAAAGCATTCCTTGAAGACGGTAACTACAAAGGCTTCTCTGATACATTTGAAGACTTGCACGGCATGGTTCAGCTTCCGGGTATTGCTGCACAACGCTTGATGGGAGCAGGTTACGGCTTTGCCGGTGAAGGCGACTGGAAAACCGCCGCACTGGTGCGTGCAATGAAAGTGATGGGCAGCGGCTTGCCTGGTGGCAACTCATTCATGGAAGATTACACTTATCATTTCGATCCAAGCAATCCAATGGTACTGGGTTCACACATGCTTGAAATTTGCGAGTCTATTGCTAAAGGAAAAGCGTCCTGCGAGATCCATCCTTTGGGTATCGGCGGCAAAGCAGACCCGGTAAGACTTGTATTCAACGTAGCTTCAGGCCCGGCTATCAATGCTTCTTTAATTGACATGGGCAACCGTTTCCGTTTGCTCGTGAACGAAGTGGAGGCTGTTGATGCACCACATGATCTTCCAAAACTTCCTGTTGCTCGTGTATTGTGGAAACCATATCCAGACATGAAAACAGGTTGCGCTGCGTGGATACTCGCCGGTGGTGCGCATCACACAGGTTACAGCCAAAACCTGACTGCAGAACACATGCAGGACTTTGCCGAAATGGCAGACATAGAATTCACACTGATTGGTAAAAACACAAACCTCTATCAATTCAAAAATGAGTTGCGCTGGAGCGAAGCGTACTATAGATAAGGAACTAGAAATTAGGAATTAGTTTTTGTGCGGCCCCGGGAGTTTTTCCGGGGCTTTTGTTTTTGTTTGAACTGCTGCTATGGACCGGGCGGCATTGCTCCTATTGGGCATCCCTTGCGTCGCACTCTTGTACTTTGGGTTCTTTATTGAGCGTCTACTGATAGCGAAGCATGGTGTAAGAACAAGCTTACGAAAGTCGCTTGTCATCCCGACGACGGAGGGATCTGGGGCGTCCACCGGCAGGTTGTTAGCATATGCACTCAGATCCCTCCTTCGTCGGGATGACAAGCAGTCTTTGTTACTAAAGCTAAGCAGCCATTAATGCACCATTTTGTAAAGTTGACTTTCAACTTACCATTCTCCACATGCAATTTTTGCGGGGTGAGTGCGATTCGCTCCCATCATTTTCAACTTTCAACTTTCAATTTCCAATTACTAAAACCTTACTAAATTTACGCTGCAAAACACTTGTTGAGATGAGAAACATTTTTCTACTGCTTACTGCATTCTTGTTACAGTTCACCATTTCCCTGGCACAAAAAACAACAAAAGGCAATTACGTGCTCGTCATACATGGCGGTGCAGGAACCATTTTAAAAAGCAAAATGACTCCTGAAAAAGAAGCAGCTTACCGGGCAGCATTGCAGAAGGCGCTGGAAACAGGTTATGCAGCATTACAATCAGGCAAATCCAGCGTTGACGCAGTAGAAGCAACCATTCACATCTTAGAAGATGACCCTCATTTTAATGCCGGCAAAGGCGCCGTATTTACACACGATGGGCGTAACGAACTCGATGCAGCTATCATGGATGGCAAAACACTTTCAGCGGGAGCAGTGGCGGGCGTACGCACCGTTCGCAACCCTATCAGTGCAGCAAGAGCGGTGATGGACAAATCAGAACATGTTCTGCTCACAGGTGCAGGTGCCGATCAATTTGCGAAAGAAGCAGGACTGGAAATCGTTGACCCAAGCTATTTCTTTACGCAGGACAGATGGGACAACCTGCAACAGGCGCTTAAAGAAGACAGCATCAAAGCAAAGAAAAATCGTGGTTCCAATGATGACCCAACGCCTTATGACACCAGCGAAACAATCCTTACTCAAAACAACAAATACGGTATCATAAACATCGATAACAAGTTCGGTACAGTTGGCTGTGTTGCACTTGACCTCTATGGCAATCTCGCTGCTGGCACATCAACTGGCGGCATGACCAATAAAAAATATGGCCGCGTTGGCGACTCTCCTATCATTGGTGCGGGTACTTATGCCAACAATAATACAGTGGCCGTTTCATGCACGGGCTGGGGAGAATTCTTTATCCGTTGTACCGTAGCATATGATCTTTCTGCGATGATGGAATATAAAAAGATGTCAGTAAAGGATGCAGGCAAAGCTGTGATCGACAAAGTTGCGAAACTCGGCGGTGACGGCGGTTTGATCGCTCTCGACAAAAATGGCAACATGACGATGCCCTTTAACACAGAAGGTATGTATCGTGGTGCAGTGACGAAGGATGGGAAGATTGAGATTTACTTTTATAGAATTGAAAATTGAAAGTTGAAAGTTGAAAATGAGGTATCCTGAAACATCGAACCACATCTGTCTATAAAACGCGAAAGGTCAAAGAGCATAATAAATGTTCGACCTTTCGCATTTTCAACTTTCAACTTTCAATTTTCAATTGTCTCTCCATTTTCAATTAACTCGCTAAGTGATTCTTCGTCAACAGATAAATCACCGCCAGCATTATAAAATAAAGCACATACAAAAAGCCACTCAGCCATTTTACAATTGAGAAAAACTTCATCCAAATAACACCCCTTCTGCTGGGCTGACGCATGAGCGATAGTGTAAACATGTTCTCCGTAATGTCCAATGCCCACGTCAGGAATGGAAGTAAACGAACCACAGACAATGCACAGATCCAAACATTATTCACACTGTGATTGTATGCCAGTTGATGCTTCACGTATGTCGCAACAAAAAACATACACAGATACAAACATGGCATAAAGAAAAAATCCAGGATCAAATTCAATCGCACCGCTTCTTTTGCTTTGGCAGGCATATTTGAAAGTGTATCCGTAAATCTCGCGAATGTCTTGGGCATTTCCAACTCTATGATGGACAGTCTCTGCCCCTTTTTGTTCATTATAAATTTGCTGGCATTTAACATCATTCTTCCTATAGCCATCGCGCTCAGGAAGGAAAGAAAAATAGCAAACAACAGTAAGTTGTCAGGACAATAAATTCTAATAGAATAGTCGATCGGTTCCATACACTACTTTTTAGGCGGTTGATTTGGATTGACATCAACAGTGTTATCCGGTTTTTTGCCAAAGCTTGCTTTTCTCTTCAACCTGTTCTTTGTTGTAATGGCTTCGCCGACAAACAACACACGTTCTATTTTGTAATTGTTCCAGTTAAAGGAAACTTCTTCCGTGCTATAATCCTCGGTTCGGAACTCACATTTTTGATCCGGATAAATATTGATCTTCTTTCCTCTGAAGTTCAATGCCGTTCCGCATTTCACGAGATACTGAATATCCTTCGCACGTTTCTGCAAGTCATCATTGTTCACCAGGAATATAGCTGCAGTAAGCGCCCCACGAAAAAATAATTCAATCTTATCTTCATCACTCAGATTAAAATTCAACCAGTTTATTTGTCCCGTATCAATGCTGCGAATTGTCTTCTTAAAAATATTATGCTTGGAAATAAAATCCCTGTCATAGAAATAGCGCATCGTTGAAATCATAGAGCCCACAAGCTTTCCCATCGTATCAATGGTATTGGAAGTAGCATCATCTTCAAACTCAAGCTTGATGCCCACCGTTGGCTTGATGGGTACAGGCGAGCTCGGATTGTAAAAAATATTTACGGGAAAATTGGAAAGCATTCCACCGTCCACCATCAAGGCATTCGTATCTTTTTCTTGCAATCGCTTATCAATATTCAGCAAACATTTCCATTCCTTTTCAATCACTGCTTTTTGTGCCGTTACATAATCCACTTCGAAAGGTTTAAAGAAAAAATGAACAGACATCGAGGCCCTGACGTAGCGCGCAGGAGAAATATCAAAATCTTCGCCCCAGTACATTTTATGCATCGCAGGAAACTCAACCTTGATGCCATTCGTTATATCGGAACTTACAATAGCAATCTCCTTATCAAAGGATGTTTTTGTTTCTTCATCATGGGCCTGGCCAGTTCCGTCGGCAATACCCTGTTCATCAGTTTGCTGCTGGATGTTGGCAACAACGTCCCTTGCTGTGTCCATTCTTGCTTTTGCTGCAATGATCTCCTGGAACCCTTCGAGCAAATTAGCCGCGAGGTCCTTTCGGCCGTGCTGCTCGGGTTTGATCTTTTTTGCAAGCGCCACCAGCTTGTCGGTCATTTCATCCAATATGTCGTCTTTCGTTTGAAAGCTGTTATCATCTGCTCTCACTTTAGCGACTTCTATATCTTGTTTAGCAATATCAATTGCATTTACCAACGGCTGCGTTTCTACCGGCAAATTTTTATTGTCGTATTTAATCTTCGAAGGATAATAAGCGGGGTTGAAGCAATTGCGCTCCAGCTGCAATTTGTTCTTAAGATGCGAGACATTCTTAATACCGTTCTCTTCCATAATCCTGGTGAGCCAGTCTTCGAAATCTTTTCCAGGGTTAATACCAAACCGTTCTGCATTTCTGTACAATAACCTGCCAACCAAAAATTGCCCGAGCAGGTAACTGATGGAAAAAAAAATGACCGCAACAGAGATAGCCGCGACCCACTTGAAGAGCTTTTCTATCCAGTTATCACAACAATAAAGATTTTGATTGCAAGTAATGAAAACCAGTCCCGACGCGGATATAATGAGCAACCCGAAAGCAGCCAAAGCGACGAGGCACCACACTTTCATCCTTGTGAGATAGTCTTTAACCGACTTTACATTCACCGTGTTTTGAAAGAGGTTCAACAGCAATTTGCGCCACATTATATGTCCATCTACCAAATCGCTCAACTTCTTTTCACACAAATATTTCAGCAACTTCTCCGAACGCGTTTCATAATAATCTTCGGCCTTCACACTAAATGGATGATATTTTAATGAATCGTTCCATACATCGGTTGGCGCATTGACGGGTTGTTTTACACACTCCTGCAACTTTAAAATTTCAGCCTTTGTATTCACGGCACTTAACAGCAATGTGTTGATAGCGCCTGCACTGGTTCCGGCCATCTTCATAAATGATGCTCCCATTTTCTCCAGCACATAAGTGTAACCAGCGAGGGCAATGCCATGCACACCACCACCCTCCTGCACAAGATCTACATACTGCGATCCATTGTCATCTACAACATCAGATAAGATCAAATTGCTGCGACGCTCACCATTACCATATTGTTCTTTTTTTACTGAACTATCGCCGTTGCTTCGCTGCAGATATTCAATAAGCGGAGCCACTACCAGGCGAAAGTCTTCCAGTGCAAGTGCAGATTCCTCACCATTCGTTCCAGCCATATAATAAGGTTTAGGTTAAATAGTGTTTACGAATTAAACAGCGGATACCATGCCGTTTAACTTTATTTCATAAGCCGGAAAGCGTTGCTGTAATTGACTTATAGAGAGCGGAAAAAGAAGAGGTGCTTTTAAGGAGATATTGGCATGCCTACTAAAATTAACAATAGTTGGGCTGAAATGCAAGTAAAATCAATGGTTTTGCGCACGACCCGAATCTTTACCACTAAGACACTAAGGACACTAAGCTCCACTCAGAGCCCCTGACTATCGGTATTTCCTTAGTGAAACTTAGTGCCCTTAGTGACTTAGTGGTGAAAAAAATTTACCGCTACTTGGTGCCGGCGTGCTGTCAAGCAACATCATTCAAAAGACTTTAGTACATCGCACACATTTAGTACATTTATTAAACGTCTCTCTTATGACTGCACTACGCCTATTGAAAAACGTTTTCGCGAGTTTACTCGTATTGCTCGTTGTTCTTGTAATCATTATTCTTGTAAGAACAAAACTGTATCCTTTCACTAAAAACACGGCTGCACAAAGTAGTTATATTCTTACAGATACGTCCACGGCAGAATTGCAACGATTTGCCGGCGGCATAAGAATACCAACCGTAAGCAATTCAAATTATGACCAAACAAACTTTAAGCCGTTTGATGATTTCAAAGCTTATCTGCGAAAAACATTTCCCGTTGCCTATCAGTCAATGGACACTGCAACGATCAACAATTATGGTTTGGTTTTTCACTGGAAAGGAAAAGACACTTCGCTAAAGCCTGTGCTATTTTTATCGCATTACGATGTGGTACCAGTTAATGGATACGATCCGTCTTCAGATACAAACAAAGCTGCCATCTTTAATGCTAGCGATAAACCTGCTGATCCTATCAGCACCGTTCAAAAAGATTGGGAGTATCCCCCTTTTTCAGGTGCGGTTGCCAAAGGTCGTATTTACGGACGCGGAACACTTGACATGAAATGCATGTTATTCGGATTGATGGAAGCGTCTACACAACTGATTGGCAAAGGGTTTCAACCCAACTGTGATATATATTTTGCTTTCGGTCATGATGAAGAAGCGAGTGGCATGAATGGCGCGGGAAAGATCGTAGAATATTTCAAGTCTAAAAACATAGAGTTTGATGCAGTATATGATGAAGGCGGAATCGTTGCAGCGCCGGGCATTGCGGGCATCAAAAAACCGATTGCATTAATAGGCACGGCAGAAAAAGGTTTTCTCACTTTAAAGATCAGAGTAAAAGGAACCGGTGGCCATTCATCTATGCCGCCGAGAAATAGCTCGCTTGTGCAGGCAGCTGAGATCATTCAACTGCTGGAAAAAGAGCAATTGAAACCAGACATCATTCCCCCTGTACAAAACTTTTTAAAGAATGTTGGCGGTGAAATGAGTTTCACCTCTCAAATGGCCATTGCCAATCAATGGTTGCTAAAGCCCTTACTGATAAAGACTTTAACCAAAGCGCCAAACACCAATGCACTCGTTCGCACAACCACCGCAGTCACCATGGCAAAGGGAAGCGACGCAGAGAACGTGTTACCAACGATTTCAGAAATAACTGTAAATTTCCGATTGCTTCCCGGCACAACGATCGCCGAGGTTGTCGATCATGTACAAAAGATTTGCAAGCCCTACGATACCGAAATCGATACACTTTCCGCACGCGAAGCATCAGGCATTTCACCGGAGTTCTTAAAGGGTTATAACAACATGAAGAAAAACATTGAAAGGCTTTATCCCACCGCTATCATCACTTCTTATCTCACAATCAGCGGAACTGATGCTTACAAATATCAGGCGGTGAGTAGAAAAATTTATCGCTTTCTGCCGTTGGAAATAAATGAATACGAACAAAAGATCATTCACGGAAACAACGAATACATCAGCATTGAAAATTACAGAAGGATGATTGATTATTTTAAGGGAATGATGGAAAGCCAATAGCAGCCGGTTACTGGTAAACAGATTATTGGAGTCAAACTTCTTGCTGCAAACATCATTCCACCATTATTTGCATCTACAGTTCGTTCAGGTTTAACGCCAACCCATACACGTGGCACTTAGCCGCAATATTTCCGCACATTAATTTTGTCCTTCACAACCTTATTAAATGAAAGTTTGGGATAAAGCGCATGAGATAACAGCACTAAGCCTTGATCCAGACACGCGCCGTAACTTTTGTTGCGGCGCTTTTTTTTCCATCATTACGTGCCACAGTCAAAAACAATTATAAACTTTTCTTTTGCCCTCGGTGTTATTTGTTTGCATTTGTCTCCGAATACTGTTAAGTTAGACGATAACTAAACGATATTGAATACTCTGCCTTCTGTTACTGCTCATTAAAAACACAAAACCATGAAGAAAATTTCTTTGCTACTGTTAGCGGCAATTACCTTGGGACATCTGAATGTAAAAGCGCAAACCATTGACATTGGCGCGAAAGGAGGTATTAGTATTCCTAATCTAACCGCAGGCGGATCTGATCAAAATCCTCTTAATACGGGCTACAGCTCAAGGCTCGGCCCCGACTTCGCCGTATTTGCGGAGTTCCATTTCTCCAAGCTGTTTTCTCTTCAACCGCAGATTGAATATTCTTCTCAGGGTGGTAAGAAAGACGGGCTGCAGGCATTTCCTGTTCCGGCAGAATTGCAGCCTATGTTCCCTCCGGGACAAGTACCCCCTTACCTATATGCGAATTTCAAGAGCGAGGCTAAACTCAATTATGTAATGATCCCCATTCTTGCAAAATTCGGCTGGGATCTGGGAAAATCATCTGCCTGGAGATTATACGTTGATGCAGGGCCGTTCGTGGCATTTTGTGTCTCTGCAAAACAAGTTACCAGCGGATCTAGTGAAGTGTACGCCGATCCTTCCGGACAGAATGCCTTGCCTGTAGGTACTCAATCTTTTGACAATACTCAAGACATCAAGGACCAATTACACAACGCAAACTTTGGCATCGAAGGGAATGTTGGCATAGCTTATAAAATACATCGCAGCTCCATATTTATTGAAGGCGGTGGCAACTATGGTTTTATCAACATTCAAAAAGGCAGCGCAAACGGAAAAAATAATACCGGTGCCGGTTGCGTAACGATCGGGTATGCGTATACGTTGAAGCATTCTTGATGCGCCAATAACTGAATAACTGAATAACTGAACTTTATAAGCGACGTTTCAGCCCTTACTCAATTATTCTGTTTACTCAGTTACTCAGTTATTCAGTTATTCAGTTCCTGCCTCCCAAAAACTGCTCAAATAACGCCAATGCATATTCGATCTCTCCGGGTGCCGCACTTGTTGTGATCTCGCCTAAATAATCACCGTGCCCTCCGGGCAAAATGGCAAGTTGTCCATTTGAAAACAGTCTGTACAAGGCTACCGTATGTTCGGGCATCATTACATCATTTGCAGCTGCAATAACAAGCGTAGGCGCTTTGATTGATTTAATATCAGCCTCGTTCCAATCTTTAAAATTCTGCATGCGCACAGCATCTCTTTTAAACATTGTCATTAGTCCTGCAGAGTCATTGTTGATCTTCAAATACGCATCACGCAATTGCTTTGGCATATTGTCGATGGTAGCATGATTCATTCCATCCCAAAAGCCCTGCGGCATCCCATCGCGTTTGTAAAAAGAAGAAGCGACGATCAGCTTGTTCACTATCTCCGGATGACGGATAGCAATTTGCATGGCAGTGTTTCCACCGTTGCTGAATCCGAAAAAGGAAGCCTTCGCAATGTTTAACTGCTTAAGCAGCGCTGCTACATCATCTGCATCCTGTTCAAAGCTGGAAAGTGCATTGCGATCCGATGTATGGCCGTGCGCCTGCAGCTCCACAGCAATCACCTGGTGGTGTTTGGCGAGCGCTGGCAATATCTTGCCAAACGTGGTGTAGATCGTGGAGCCGCCGCCATGAATCAACACCAATGGCTGTCCGCTACCATGTATTTCATAATACATATTGATGCCATTAACACTGGCATATTTACCGTTGCCTCCGGTTTCTTGTGCCTGCGTTGTTGTGAGGTTCATAATCATTGAAATTATCATGATTGAAATTGCATTCAAAAAACTTTTCATAGTCCTGATTTTCCTCAAAAATAAAAATCTCCGGCCAACTTAATAGTGTGTAAATGCGACAATTAGCGGGTTCGTTTTATCATTAAAATCAGTTTTCCACATACTGAGCAGTGTCACTTTTTACTTCGTAGGCTTTTTGTTAACTTACTGGACATAACCAACAAGTTTATCTGAAAAATAACGATGCTATGCTAAAAGATTATTCAACCATCAGTCCATCTGCCAGGGCTTTGCTATTAATGAAAGGAATTACGGATATCCCCTACGCCAAAGAAGCTGCTGAACTTATGTTGCGCCCCGAACCGTATGAACCGGATTACGACAATAAGGACGCGAGGTTATGGGCAAGAATATTACACTTTGAGGCACGTTATTTTAGCATCAATGAAATGCTCGAAGATATTGACGCGCATAATATTCTTGAACTTTCTTCAGGCTTTTCTTTTCGCGGTTTGGAAATGACCACTGTTAAAAATCATCTGCACTATATCGATACCGACCTTCCCAATATTATTGAATCAAAAAAAGAAATCATTGCCGAACTTGTGGATGATGTCCGAAAACACAGTAAGCTTGAACTATTGCCTTTAAATGTGTTAGACGATCATCGATTTTCGAAAGTAGTAAAGCATTTTGAAAAAGGCCCAATAGCCATTGTGAATGAAGGCCTGCTAATGTATCTCGAAACACAGGAAAAAGAAACGCTTTGTCAGATCATCCATCACATACTCAGGAAACGGGGCGGTTATTGGATCACAGGTGATATCTATTTTAAAAAAGATCTCAGCAAAACCCTGAAACGTAAAGATGCATTAGGAGAATTCACCGAAGCTCATCGCATTGACGAAAAGAAATTTGATGATGAACAAAGCGCCAGAGACTTCTTTGATCGCATGGGTTTTGTGATCGACAAAGTAAATGAGATCGATTATAAAGAACTGAGTGCCTATCCTTATTTTGTTGAAAATCTTACACCCGACCAGCTTGAAGAATTCCGTAAGATCGGAAAGGTAAGAGAGACATGGAGGTTGAAAGTTAAGTAAGCTAAGGAGATGCTTCGCGTCTCAAAGATTTACCACTAAGACACTAAGGGCACTAAGCCTCACTAAGGATTGTTTGAACGCCAAGCACTTCTTAGTGAAACTCAGTGCCCTTAGTGTCTTAGTGGTAAAAAAAAAATCTCAACCAGTTCGAGTGATAGCACATCTTCCTACATCGTCTGCTTCATCTCTTTTTCACTCTCTCTTGGCCTCACTAAGGATTGTTTGAACGCCAGGCACTTCTTAGTGAAACTCAGTGCCCTTAGTGTCTTAGTGGTAAAAAAAAATCTCAAACAGTTCAAGTGATAGCACATCTTCCTACATCGTCTGCTTCATCTCTTTTTCACTCTCTCTTGGCCGCACAGTAAGCGTGTTGGTCTTACAGTTCCAGATATTCACATAGTGTTCGCTCAGCACCACATACTGCTCCCATTCCGCCATCTTTTCATAAAGCATCAACGTGCAGATATCTGTCGCGGTCATAAAATCACCCGTCTGCGAATTGTGTGAATGAATGGAGCCCACAGATTTTTTGCCATCCTTCTCTCCATAATACGAAGGCAAAATATTGGCATGTAGTTTCTTTTTTGTCAACACCTTTCCATCCCTATTAAACGTTAGCAAATAATCATTCCCAAAAATGACAACGCCCTTCTTTTCGGCACCGGTAAGAATGTATACTCTATTCTCCCCCTTAATGCTAATAGGAATGAGATTCAATGATGTATTTTGAAAACTCTCGAACAAGGTATCTGACACCATCAATTTCTTTGCAGCATCTCTTATTACAAAGAGTTCTTTTTCATTTTTTGAAAATGACCTCGCAGTCAGATCGACGCTTGCAACACTTGTACTGTAAGTGCTATCAAACGTGATTGTGCCAAGCACTTTCGGTTTTTCGTCATTCGAATAAAAAATGCATCTTGTTGAATCGCCATCAGCGTAAGAAAAATAGCCCCCGATATTTCCTCTGTCGGTATATTTTTCCAAAAACAAATCCGTGCCGTACCATGAAGCCATTTCAGAGCGGTAAAGCATTTTCCCTTCTTCCACAATGGGCGCTGCCATTTCCGACAAATCTTTTTGAGCCGAAGCAGTGTAGGCAAAAGAAAAGAAAGCGATTATATGGAGGATTGCTGTTTTCATACGATTGTTATTAGTTAAACCTAGTGGTAAATTAGGGATTAAAAATCAATAATTAAGAATTAATACTGCCTCAAGCAAGGCCTTGGTTGGTGGCAAATTCCAGGCAAAAAAAGGAACCTACACCCAATCCCAAACCGTAACAACTAACAGCCACAACTCTCACTTTCAATTTTCAATTTTCAATTTTCAACTTTCAATTTTCAAAAAAGGCAATGACCCCGGAGAGCCGGAGCCATTTTTGTAAACCTTAAAAACACCCTGATACACCTTATTGTAACTGCAACATTTGGACTATCTTTTCTGTGTCATTTCTATCAGCAGCAAAATTGCATTGTTCGTTAATCCTTCTATTTGCACCTTTTCAATATCCCGAAGACCCAAGCCATCTCTTGCATGCAGCAATCTCTGATCTACTTCGCTTTCGCCTTCTATTGCAAAAGCATACAATGAATTTTCAGGATTTTCCATGAAATAAGTATGTTCCTTTTTTGAAAAGAGTTTGCAAATGGTCATGGTAAAAGGAAGGGCAGGATTAATCTCTCTCAATTTCATATCAACCAAAACATTTTTGTAACCATCAATGTCAAATTGAAAGAGTTGTGGCTTTTCAAATTTTTCTGCGAACGATCCAACAATGCCGATTTGCAGATAATTCACCAGTGCAGTTTCATATGGATTCTTAACCACAAACCCTGAATCTTTCTTGTAGAAGCCGCACTGCATTTCACCGGAGTGAATCACCGCATGCGTTCCTTCGTTATCGGCATATTCAATGGTGCCCACAATTGGCAGCAATACTGTGTACATATCTTCCTCAAACTTTGTTAGTGAAACATGATTGCCTGCCAAAGTATTATCATTCAATAAATACAAGGGCCCAAAAGCTTTTTTATGTTCGTTAAAATATTCACCGAAATTAAAAGTTGCATACACTCTCAGGTGATCGTTTTCAAAATGTCCGCGTTGCTCCGCGATATACATTTTCGCAGGTATTTGACTAATCATGTCTCTAATGTTTGAAGTGTATAAATTCCCAAGTTTTCACCAAGGCGAAACTGATTGATGATCATTTCACAATCATCATCGTTGTATTTTTCAGAAGTGATCATTTGATCCCCTACAGTGTCATGCCATATCAAAGGCTGCGACATAAAATAAATGGCCACTACATGCGATGCACTGGTTGCAATATCCGACTCAATGATCTCAAACTGAAAATTCCTGAATCGTAAAAATGCTCTTCCTAAGTTATTCACCACGTCAGGCACCTGGTCATTCAATTCTTTCAAATAATCAATAATGGCGGCACTTACAAGGAAATTCAATTTCTTCGCACCAGGCACATCATCAATCATCTGCTTGTATGTGGTGTGCTTCTTTTGTTGATTGTAGAATTGTGCCTGCATCTTAAATTCCTGGTAAGTGGCGCCAAACACATTTCTGCACCATTCATCGCTGCAATTGGCATCTATTATTTTCCTGTAACAAAGTGTAACGATCCTTCGTTTCATAACCTTTTGCTTTATTAGGGTTTCGGGTGGACAGTGGCCAGTGACCGGTTGCCGGTAGCCAGTTGCCGGTTGCCAGTGTGTTGGACAACGACGTTTCCTCTGGTAAATTTTGCAGTTCTTTAATCACGGGACCGATGCACATAGGAACCCGGCCACCGGCAACCGGCTACTGGCTGCCATTCATCTTACGCATTTGCTTTAACGGTAATAGCCAAATCAAACCCCTTATCAACACTGCCTGTAACTGTTGCCATTTCCTTCGCTACAGAATCACTGAAAACATTGTCTGCGTTGTTATACGTGTATCCACTGGTTCCTTTTGTGTAACCATATCCGGAACCGGTGCTGTTCACTGTAATAGCCATCGTATCGGGAAACGCTATTTGGGTAACAAGCAAGGAAGTGCCACTTGTGTTGTACACATGCACATGTATATGCGTGGCACGACCTTGATACCAACCAGGGAAAATAGATTTGAATGTAACGAGACCGTTAGCATCTGTGACCTGCCTGCCACGCAACCAATGCACAGATTGAAGGTTGGTCGACTGCATTTGCGTACCACCGTACTCAGAGTAATTACCATCTACATCGCAGTGCCAGATATCAACGATTGCCCCTTCAATCGATTTGCAATTATTGTTACTGTTAACAATGGTAATTTTTGCCGTAAGTGGCGAGCCTATTCCATCACCTTTGGTAATGTCACTTCTCACATAAGACGAGGGTTGCTTTGTGGGAAACGGGCCTTCTGTTTCTGTAGGAGAAACCGAGCAACTTGTATCGGTTGTAATGTTGCTGCTACTGCCCGAGGACCCGTCCGATGATGTTGAAGAAGAGTCGTTGTTTTTACTGCACGCGTGTATTAACGGAGCAACAGCGACAATGCCTAAAGCTGAGAATGCATGCCTTACGAAAAGCTTTCTGTCCATAAAAATTGATTTAAAAAAACAAGGGAGTAGAATTATAGCACGGTATTCTCTGTATTATTCTATCCGAAATTATGCATCGACAGAACACTAAAAAATAAAGTGTCGGTGAATGAAGGCGATGTACCGATGAAGCGAATTAACAATTAATAATTAGTAATTAATAGGGGTTGCTAAAGTGTTTGCAAACTACTAAAGATGCAGCTCTTGATAAGTTTAGAAAGTCAAAATAGAAGAAAAAAAATCAGTGTAAATCAGTCAAATCAGTTTCATTTGTGTGCTCTCTATCTGCGTGCTACTTCTTGCAGATTTGCTGCATAGCTGTTTCCTACAGGAAGTTCCCTGCCGGATGTAAGGGTCACTTTTTTCGAGCTGATGAGTTTTATCCCGGACACGGGGATAATATAACTGCGGTGTATGCGAATAAATTTAGTGATCGGCAATTTCTCCTGAACGCTCTTCAACGTCATCAAAGACAATACCGGCTTATGATTCAGCCGATGAAACAATACATAATCTTCCCTTGCTTCAATAAATTCTATCTGCGACAAATCAATTTTAACCTGCTTGTATTCACTCCACACAAAGAAGTCGTCTTGTGCCGTTTCTGTTTCTTTTTCTTTCCTCTTAAGCACCTGCAAAGCTTTCTTCACTGCCTTTTCGAATCGTTCAAAGCTAATGGGCTTCAGAAGGTAATCCACTGCCTCCAGTTCAAAACCTTCGAAAGCAAACTTTTTATATGCCGTAGTAAAAATAACCGCAGGCTTCTCTTCAAGTGAAGCAACTAGTGAAAGCCCTGAAATATCTGGCATATTGATGTCTACAAACAAAATATCTACAGGATTATTGCGCAAAAATTCACTACCCGCAATAGCATCTTCAAATGAATGCAAGAGCCTCAATTCAGGCATTCTGCTGATGTATTCCTGCACAAGTGCCAATGCCAGGGGCTCGTCGTCTATCGCTACACATCTGAGTTTCATACTATTCACTAAATTGTAAAGTTAGTTTTACGTCGTAATAACCATTCGAGTTTTCTATTTGCAAACTATGTTTGTGGGGATAAAGCAACTGCAATCTCTTGGTCGCATTTTCAATCCCCTGCCCTGCTCTTTCCAATTGTTCACTTGCTAAAAATATCTTGTTGTGAGTAGTAAAAACAAGCTGCGTATCCTCGACGGCCAAGTGAATTTTCAACACCGATGTTTCATGATTGCTAACACCATGCTTGAAAACATTTTCGATAAACGTCATCAGCAGTAGTGGCGCAATCTCTTTGCCATCACTATCTCCGGTAATTTTAAAACACAATTGCACATTCTTTCCCAATCGTAGTTCTTGAAGGTAAATGTAATCCGCAATGCAATCCAATTCATCCTTCAGTGGCACAAAATCCTCATGCACATCATCTGTTACATAACGCATTATGTTAGACAGCTTCATAATAGCTTCAGGTGTTTTCTCATTTTTCAGCAACGATAGAGAATAGATATTGTTAAGCGTGTTAAAAAGAAAATGTGGATTTATTTGCGCCTTCAAAAAAGAAAGTTCGGCTCTCGCTTTTTCAGATTCTGTGATGAGTAATTTTTGCTCCGCTTTTGACAGCCGCCTTGAAATCTCCAAAGCCAGGCTAAGCGCAATAATCAGGAAGTATAGAAATAAGCTTACGATATCAATATGTGGTCCCCTCCTTTGACCAAAACCATTTGGAGGTGGGGGTTGTATGTTCTGCGGATTGAGGCTGGGAGGCCGCATTTCTCCCGGATCATGTGGCATTGAGGTTAATGGCATCCTGTCGCGAAACATTCTTCGTTCGTTGCCAGTCATCTCTTTTTCATTAAACTCCCTCCGCTTGAATGTGAGCAAATCAAAGGGCCGTAACGTAAGCGTCAGAAAAAACAAAGCAATCAATATCAATGCGTACCATATCTTCTTTCCAGTGAAATACAGCTTGGGCAACAGCACAAATGTGTGGACATAAAACAGCGAACAATAAAAAACAAAATACACCCAATACGCTCCTGAAAACAGAAACCGCCCAATGCCATCACCGTTGTTATAGCCTGCAAAAAACAATACCGGCAAGGATAAAAACAATATCCAGCCGATAAAATGCACAAGTATAACTGAAATGTTTAGTTTCATGTAATGGTCAGGTTACGAATACGAATATAGAGACAATTGACAATTAGGAATTAAAAATTAAGAATTAAGAATTGGTACTCTGTGGCACAACGAACATTTTTCTCCAACTCTAAAATTGGCAAGCTGATCAAACAACCTTGTGAAAATGAACTCTTATGAATTCTTAATTCTTAATTCCTAATTCTTAATTCAACCTCGCATTTGACCCTCCAAAATGTCGCACTACCCCCTTTTGCCTGCAAAACTTTGCGAGTATTTTTAAGCATTCATTTGCATCACATGTCTGCATCCGTTTCGTCTTCCGTTTCGTTGACAACCTCAAAGGCAACGCGCCGCGAATGGCTCGGTCTTACAGTGTTGGTCCTGCCAACATTGCTGGTGTCTATGGACATGACCATTACCTATCTGGCGCTACCGGCAATCAGTGCGTCATTGAAACCAACAAGCGCAGAGCTCTTGTGGATAACAGACATTTATGGTTTTCTTGAATCGGGACTGCTGATTGTGATGGGCACATTGGGTGATAGAATCGGGCTTAAAAAATTATTGATAACCGGTTGTATTTCTTTTGCTGCTGCATCCACATTGGCTGCGTTTTCAACGAGTGCTTTCATGCTGATTGTATCCCGTGCCATCATGGGCATCGCAGGAGCAACGCTGTTGCCAACCACTTTATCCCTCATTCGAAACCTGTTCCGCAATGATGTTGAGCGCACTTTCGCGATGGGCCTGTACACAACTTGTTTTTCCTCAGGCACAATGATCGGACCAATGGTTGGCGGGTTTCTGTTAAATCACTTTTGGTGGGGTTCGGTATTTTTAATCGCGTTGCCCATCTTGTTTTTACTTTTGTTGTCCGCACCATTTCTTTTGCCGGAGTTCAAGGATAACAATGCCGGCAAACTTGATTTGCAAAGTGCGATGTTGCTCATCGCTTCCATACTGTTTTTTATTTTTGGTGTAAAGCGATTGGCCGAAGATGGTTTTTCCTCAACACCTTTGCTATTCATTGCTGCAGGAATTGCTGTTATGATACTGTTTATAAAACGCCAGCAAACGCTACCCCATCCCTTGTTTGAGCTTAAACTGTTTAATAGTTCAGCGTTTACAACAGCATTACTTTCTTTGTTTATCGCACTTTTTAGTTGGTCAGGGATGTTCTTCTTTGTGGGGCAATTCCTGCAATTGGTTAGTAGTTTAGATTCGTTTACTGCTGGCCTTTGGACGATACCTTCGTCGACAGGCAGCATCGTTCTGTGTATGCTGGCACCCTTGCTGGTAAAGCGTTTTCCAAGGGGCAACCTTATTGTAAGCGGCATTATCATTCTTGCAATAGGCATTGGCCTGATTTCATTTATATCAACAACGTCCCTTGCATTACTGATAGCCGCAACTGTGCTAATGTCCGGCGGCTGCGGGCTTATCGTTACGCTGGGGATTGACATGGTAGTGGCGAGTGCACCGCCGGAAAAAGCAGGCGCAGCTGCAGGAATATCTGAAACAAGTACTGCCCTGGGTGGATCGCTCGGCATAGCGCTGCTGGGAAGTTTCTGGACTCTTTTATACAGGCATCAGATCGCCAAACATATTCCTGCATTAACGCAGCAAAAAGATGCAGAAACAATTAAAAATACGCTGGGTGGTACCGCCGCCATGGCAAAAAAACTTCCTCCATCCGAAGCAATGAACATCTTAAACGAAGCACGCTCCGCCTTTGTACATTCGCTCAATATTACCGCCGCAATTTGTGCTTTGATTATCGTAATGGTTGCAATTCTCGCAGCAAAGAAATTTGGAGCCGAAAAAGATTCGGGTAGACCTGCCTGAGTTTTCCTGTTAAAATATTTACAACAAAAACGCCTTTTTGTGACGGCTTAAGTATCAATGCTTTCACCCTCATTTGCCATAAAAACGAAATTTGTAACTGATTAAAAACATGCCTTTAACAAAATGCTTTTGATCGACGTCATAAAAAATAAAATCAGTGCGCTGTAGGTTTGCGTAAGTTTCCTTTCGATTTTTCTCCTAACGATTGCCTGCCATATTCTTAACGATTGCTTGCCATATAAACCAAGAATGTTTATATGGACTTACGTTACAACACACCGGCACAGGTCATCGACTACGTAGTAGAAACGGGCTATAAAAAATCTACGCTTCCCGCAACAAAAATGTTACTTCTCGGGATTATGGCCGGCGTCTTTCTTTCACTCGCTGCACATGCTACCATCATCGTAACGCACAACATACCCTATCTTGGTTTTGCACGTCTTATAAGTGGTTTGATATTTCCTGTTGGCCTTGTATTGATACTCTTAAGTGGATGCGAGTTATTCACCGGCAACACCCTGATCATGGTAAGCTCCCTGCAGAAGAAAGCAAGCTGGAAAAATTATGCGAAAAGTTTATTCTTTGTTTACATAGGAAATCTGATCGGTTCATTGCTGGTAGTGGCTTGTTTGTACTGCTACAACCATGACTGCCACACCGATAACCTCATAAGCGCATACAACATAAAAATCGCCGCCACCAAGAGTTCCATGACGCCATCAGCGGCACTTATTTCGTCAACCTTTGCCAACCTGCTCGTGTGCATGGGCGTGTGGTTCTGCTACACAGCAAAAGATGTTGCAGGCAAAATCATGGGCATATTTTATCCGATATTTCTTTTCATCGTACTTGGTCTCGAACACGTAATTGCCAATATGTACTACATACCGATGGGTTTGCTTGCAAAAACAAATCCTGCTTATCTACAGGCTGCGAAAGACATGGGAGTAAGTGCAGAAAAGCTTTGTAACCTCACAGTATCGAACGCTATCATAAACAATATTATTCCCGCAACTATTGGCAACCTTATTGGCGGAGCGCTTATGGTAGGCGCCTTCTATTGGTGGATGTTTTTAAAAAAAGACCAGAAATCAGTAAAGTCAAACCATGATTGTTACTGATCGATTTTTATAAAATTTAAACAGTATTATTATGAACACAGACCTTTCTTTAAAAGAGTTTAAAAAAGGAGCTTGGAACAAAAATATTGATCCTGCTGACTTTGTAAAAAACAATATTACTCCGTATGAAGGAGGAGCCTCTTTTCTGCAAGGCCCAAGCAAGAAAACGCTTCGTGTGTGGAACGCAGCTAAAGTAGCATTGAACGAAGAAAGAATTAACAACGGCTGTCGTTCAATCAATACAGAAGTGATTTCTAATATAACAGCGTTTAGACCCGGCTATATAAAAAGAGATGATGAAGTGATTGTTGGTTTACAAACAGAACTTCCGTTGATGCGTGCGATGAAACCTTTTGGCGGCATCAAACTGGTACAGGCTGCAGTGGAAGAACGAGGATTAAAAGTTTCAGAACGCGTGGCTGACATCTTCAACTATGCCAGAAACCACAACCAGGCAGTATTTGATGCTTACGATAGCGAAATCAGGGCATACCGTTCCAATCACGTATTGACAGGTTTGCCAGACAACTACGCCAGGGGCCGCATCATTGGCGACTTCCGCCGCATGGCCCTCTACGGAGCCAATGTACTTATTGAAGCAAAAAAATTTGACTACGTTAATGTTTCAGGAGAATTGACTGAACATAAAGTCCGCCTTCGCGAAGAACTTTCTTTGCAGATCAATGCATTGAAAGATATGGTAGTAATGGCAAAAGAATATGGCATTGATGTAACACGCCCCGCTGAAACTGCGCAGGAAGCGATACAATGGACATACATTGGTTATTTAGCCGCCATCAAAGAACAAGATGGTGCCGCAATGTCTCTTGGTAATGTTTCGTCATTCTTTGATATTTACATTGAACGCGATCTTGAAGCAGGTATAATCACCGAAGAAGAAGCGCAGGAAATGATCGACCAGTTTGTAATGAAACTTCGCCTGGTTCGCCACTTAAGACCTGCATCTTACGATGAAATATTTGGCGGCGATCCTACATGGGTAACAGAATCTATTGGCGGACAGTTCCACGATGGCCGCACAAAAGTTACCAAAACATCTTTCCGCTTTCTGCAAACATTATACAATCTAGGACCTGCTCCTGAACCAAACCTTACAGTGCTTTGGTCAAATGATTTGCCTGAAGAATTCAAAAGCTTCTGTGCACAGGTTTCTATTGACACCTCTTCATTACAATATGAGAATGATGATGTAATGAGATGCGTTCGCGGGTCTGACGATTATGGTATTGCGTGTTGCGTTTCTTACCAACCAATTGGCAAACGCATTCAACACTTTGGTGCAAGGGCAAACATGCCAAAAACATTGCTATTGTCGCTAAACGAAGGACGCGAAGAAGAAAAAGGTGCTCAGATCATCAACGGTGTTCCTGCAATACCTGAAGGCGTTTTAAGTTACGATCTTGTTTTGCAACAATTCAAATATGCATTAAGCGAATTGGCGAGAGTGTACGCAAAATCAATGTTCATCATTCACTATATGCATGATAAATATTATTACGAAAGAGCGCAAATGGCGTTGATAGACACAGATCCGGGCATAGACATCGCTTATGGTGCAGCGGGCATTTCAATCATTGCAGATTCGCTGAGTGCCATTAAATACGCAAAGGTCACTCCTGTTCGCAATAGCAAAGGCCTGACTGTCGATTTCAATATTGAAGGCGATTTCCCTAAATATGGTAACGACGATGATCGTGTTGATAATATCGCGAAAGAAATCACATCTTTCTTTATTGGTGAATTGCGCAAACATCACACATACAAAAACGCGGTACCTACACTGTCATTGCTAACCATCACATCCAATGTAATGTATGGAAAAAACACCGGCGCAACTCCTGATGGACGTAAAGCAGGTGAATCCTTTGCACCGGGTGCCAATCCAATGCATGGCCGTGATTGCACAGGAGCAATCGCTTCGTTGAACTCAGTTAGTAAACTTAGTTATGAAGATGCACAGGACGGCATTTCCAATACATTCTCGATGATCCCTAAATCACTGGGCTCCTCAAAAGAAGAACAAGTTGAAAATCTCGTTGCAACTTTGAATGGATATTTTGGTCATGGTGCACATCACCTCAATGTAAATGTGCTTAATCGCGAAACATTGATGGATGCATACAATCATCCGGAACAATATCCTCAGTTAACAATACGCGTTTCAGGATATGCGGTTAATTTTGTTCGACTGTCAAAAGCACACCAATTGGAAGTGATCGCGAGAACATTCCATGAAAGCATGTAGTTTTAATTGAAAATTGAAAGTTGAAAATTGAAAATGCCTTGGGTTAAAATTTGTTTAGGGAATTTGAGCATTCATTGTCCGATAAAGAACACAGAGTGTCCCACTTCCAACAACCCCATTTTCAACTTTCAACTTTCAATTTTCAATTAATACAATTATTCAATCATTCAATTATACTGTCGCCATGGCCCTCTATTTTCCACTCCAGGATACCGAGCAGGATGCGCTAAACATCCAGCATCCGAATGATCTTCGCATTCATTCGCTTGAGACATTTGGAACGCACGACGGCCCCGGTGTTAGAATGGTGATCTTTGTGCAGGGCTGCCAGTTTCGGTGCCTGTATTGTCAAAATGTAGATACGCTGGATGTGAATGGCGGCACGATGGTTTCTATAGATGAATTGGTAACACGAGCCATTAATCAAAAAGATTATTTTGGCAACAAAGGCGGTGTGACTGTTTCCGGAGGCGAGCCGCTGTTGCAAAGATCAAAGTTGATCAGCTTCTTTAAAAAACTCCACGACAATGGTATTAACACCTGCCTTGATTCCAATGGCAGATTGCTTGATAATGATGTAAAAGAACTGCTGCATCACACCGACCTGATTCTTCTCGACGTAAAACATATTGATGATGACTGGCACCACAAACTATGTGGCGTTTCGAACAAGCCAACTTTAAAGGTGGCGGAATATTGTGAAAGCGTCAACCAAAAGATGTGGTTGCGTTACGTACTCGTTCCGGGCTGGAACGATCAACCTGAATTTGTTGAAAGATGGGCGAAACAATTTACCGGCTACAAAAATGTGGACCGCGTTGAGATTCTTCCCTATCACCAGCTGGGTATGCACAAATGGCGCATGATGGGACTACCTTATCAGTTAACAGATGTTACTACTCCTTCTACAGAAATCAAAGAAAGAGTGCTACATACTTTTCAAAAATACTTCGCTGATGTGCGACTGAAGTGAGAGAAGGAACGCAGATTTTCATGATTGTCATGATTTATTAAGATTTGATATTTTGCAACACACAAATGCCGCCACCGCTTGATCGGACGGGCAGGTGTTTAACCGATTTTCACGGATCTTCTATCGATATATTGCCTACTTGAAAAAGTAAAGTCCCAATTGAGGGACTTTTTTGTATTTAGTAGCCTCGCCAATTATTGTTTAGCTAAATACTCAAAAAAATCAGTGTAAATCAGTCCAATCTGCGTCATCTGTGTTCTCACTCGCTTTGTAACATAAGCTTCGTTGACTAAATTTGATCAATAATCTTCAAATAGTTACCATGGACAACATCACACTTCAGTTAAACGACAGGAACCGCGGCGCTTTTTTTTACGAGGAAAATGATCAACAATTAGGCGAAATGGAAATTGGCATTAATGGACATGATCTGGCGGTGTATCACACTGAAGTGAAGCCGGAAGCAGAAGGCAAAGGCATTGCCAAAAAGCTGCTGGAAACAATGGTCAACTACGCACGTCAGCACCAGTTGAAAGTTATCCCATTGTGTCCATACGTTCACGCCCAATTCCAACGACATCCCGATCTGTACAATGATGTCTGGAAAAAATAATCCGGCATAATTTCTGAGACCAATATTCCTTAAAACTAAAAACCATCCACCGTGTTGCCAACAAATATTATTGCCACGGCAGAAGCCGAAAATAACGGCGAGCTGTATACGATCAATTTGAATGTAAACGGCCATAGCCTTATTGCAGATGAGCTTACGGAAAAAGGCGGCCTTGACCTTGGCCCTGCGCCAGGAGACTATATCTGCATGTCGCTCGCTTCCTGCACAGTGATCACATTGCGCATGTACGCCAACCGCAAAGGCTGGAACCTAAATAAAATACATGCCAAGGTCAATCTTGTGTCAGGCAAGGCATTGCCATCCGGCAACAATACGTTTTATGTGGAGCTTTCATTCAGCGGTGATCTTACCGACGAGCAGCGCCAGCGTTTGATGGAGATTGCAGATGCATGTCCCGTTCACAGGCTGTTGAAAAAACCGAACGACATTATCACGATGCTTGCGTAAGCAAAGTCAAAAGTGAAAAGCAAAAAGTAAAAAGTGGGTTGCAGCCGAATGTATAGCCAGAGAAGGGTAGATAAAAGGTTTTGACTTTTGACTTTTGACTTTTGACTTAACCCGCTGCCAAATTATTTTGTATGGAGAAAAAGATTGATCATATATTAGAAGGAAGAGAAAAAAGCATAGGCGAAGAAACTATTTTACAACCTTTGCCACATAAGGATTTCCGCTTTGCCAACCCATTTATTGTTTTGCATCATTTGCCAGAACATCAGTATTCGCCAAACTCTCCGGCAGAGCGTGTGCATCCGCATCCGCACAGGGGCTTTGCACCGGTAACATTTATGTTTCAAGGTTCGGGATACCATAAAGACAGCCAGGGCAATGAAGGTGTTATCAATGCCGGAGATGTGCAATGGATGTTTGCAGGAAGCGGATTATTACATAGTGAAGGCCCAACAAAAGAGCTTCTTGAAAAGGGTGGCAATTACGAATTCATACAGCTTTGGGTAAATGTGCCGACGGCCCACAAATGGGATGCACCCAACTATCAACAGGTTTCTGCCGGTCAAATGCCGTCGCTCTTTAATGAGGAAGGCATCAATTTGAAACTGGTCAGTGGTGAATATGGAAATTTTAGCGGGCCACTGCAATCATTCACTCCTATCGTTTCTCTTTTTGGAAATGTGGCAAATGGCAAAACGCTGAAACTCGCTGCCAAAGAGGGCTATTGGACCTTGTTGTATTTTTTAAAAGGCGCTGCAAATGTCAATGGCAGTCATGTAAAATCGCACGAGTTAATCATCTTTGAAAAAGATAACACTGACATTCAAATAGCAACTGAAGCGGATTGCAAGATCATTTTTCTATCTGCGGAGCCAATAAATGAGCCAGTTGCAGCCAAAGGAAATATCGTAATGAACACCGAAGAAGAAGTTCTGCAAGCAGAACAAGATTACGCCGACGGAAAGTTTGGAACATTGGACTATTGAATCCAAATTCCTAATTCCTAATTTCAAATTCCTAATTTCACTCATGATCCAGGACAACATCCTTCTCATAATATCTCTATTGCTTGGCGTTTCAATGCTGGCAATGCTTAGCGACAAGCTGCGGATTTCTTATCCTATATTTCTTGTTGTGTCAGGACTTTTCATAAGCATTATTCCCGGCATTCCTGATATACAATTACAACCAGATCTTGTGTTTCTGATATTCCTTCCACCCTTGTTATATGCCGCTGCATGGAACACGTCGTGGAAAGATTTCTGGAAATGGAAAAGACCGATTTCGTTGCTGGCCTTTGGTTTGGTGATTACGACAGCCTGTGGCGTAGCATTCTTTTCATCCTACATCATTCCAAATTTCGGATTGGCATTTGGCTTCTTATTGGGTGGCATCATTTCACCGCCAGATGCTGTTGCCGCAACAACTGTGATGCAGGAACTAAAACTACCAAAAAGAATCGTTACCATACTTGAAGGAGAAAGCCTGGTGAACGATGCAGCGAGTTTGATCGTATTTCGCTTTGCGTTGGCAGCTATCCTTATTGGCAATTTTAATATCTGGAAAGCAGAAGCTAACTTTTTATATGTCGTTGCGTTGGGCGTATTGATTGGCATCGCTATCGGTTTTGTCATTTATTCTATACACCGTTATTTGCCCACTACGCCAAGCATTGATACGGCCGTAAGCCTGATGACCCCTTACATCATGTACATCGCCGCTGAGCATTTTCATAGTTCAGGTGTGTTGGCGGTTGTAAGCGGCGGTCTATTTCTTACTTACAGATCACAAAATATTTTCTCATACAGCTCAAGATTGCAAATGCAGCATGTTTGGGACACTGTTGTGTTTATGCTGAATGGTGTCGTGTTCATTTTAATTGGCTTGCAATTACGCAGCATTGTCAATGGTATCCAGGAACATTCTATTATTGCCTCCATCGGTTATGCATTGTTGATTACACTGCTGGTGATTGTCATCAGAATAGCGTGGATATTTCCAAACACTTACATACCAAGGCTTTTAAGTAAAAAAATCAGAACAACTGAGCCAAAACCAACATGGCAAAATGTGTTGGTGGTGGGTTGGAGTGGTATGCGGGGTGTGGTGTCACTCGCATCAGGATTGGCCATTCCATTAACATTATCTGATAAAACGCCTTTCCCTCATCGTGATCTTATTTTGTTCATTACATTCATCCTGATCCTGGTAACATTGGTGTTCCAGGGCTTAACGCTTCCCTGGTTGATCAAAGTATTAAAAGTACATTCTGAAGAAGATGAGTCACAACTCGAGCTGGCAGTGCGTTTGCGACTGGCGGAAGCTTCGCTTGAGCACATGGACAGTCATTATTCTGAACTTTCAGACAACGATGCCTACATCCGCGTAAAGGAACGTTATGCCCGCATGATAGACATTGCCGGCAAGCGGCTTAACATGGAAACCAATGAAGCAGAAGCGCCCGCATTTCTTCCCAAGTACAGGCAAATGCTTATTGATCTTGTCGCTATCAAAAGAAATGAACTCAACAAAATGCGCCACAACAATAGCTTTCCTGATGAATTGATTCGCAAGAAAGAATTGGAGCTGGATTTGGAAGAAGCGAGATTGCATAGGTAAAGCTGAAGGCCGAACGCTTAAAGCTTAACGCTGTTTACAGTGTGAGCTTAAAAACAATAGTTGCGCTCTCTACATTTCAGATGAGCTGTAAAGAGCCCAATTATACTTCAGATAGGCAATAAAAATCAGTGTAAATCCGTCCAATCCGTGTCATCCGTGTGCAAAATTGCAGTGGTCACTTCAACGCAACCTCCACCTTCGGTCTTACATACGTCTTCGCCGGTAATTTGAATGCAGGAATAAGCGCAAGAGCAATAATGATCCCAGCGATCACAAATCCATCTTGCAAAGCAAAGTGCTCTGCTATAATGATCACGTCATTTTTATCGAGATAATAGTTGTAAATGTATTGATGCACCACACCACTGATCGCTATTCCAATAGAACCGCCAACCTGCTGCACCAAGCTATTTAAAGAAGTGGCTGTTGCAGTTTGTCCTTCACTCACAGCATTTAATAACGCAGTCGAAACCGGCGCCACCAATATGCCCATGCCCACTCCACGCACTACCATTGAGACGATAATCAACCAAATGCCAGAACCAACATTGATGCGGGAAAACAACAACATGGATAAAGACACTAGTATGATTCCTGCAACAGAGATATTTCTCACCGCGCCTTTGTCTGCATACCTTCCGGCAAATGGTCTTACAATGATCATTACAAGTGCATTCGGCAACATAAGCATCGCTGACTGAAATTCCGAAAAGCCCAATAAGCCTTGCAATAAAAACGGAAGAAAAAACAAGCCTCCATACAACGCAATCGAGCGTATCGCAACAATCACAATACTGCTTAAAAACACTCCGGACCTGAATACCGATAAATCCAATAACGGCGCGGGTCTTCGTGCAGAACGAACAAATAGGATGAGTGCTATAACGGTAACCGAAAATCCAACCAGCACATGCCAGGACAGCGGATTGTATTTTGCAATGCCCGCAATTGCATACTGTATGGCAATGATGAAGAGGCCGAAAAATGCAAAGCCTTTTATATCGAATCCATATTTAAACCGTGGTTGGTTCTTTAAGAATTTCAGATGTTTCATTGTAAGCAAAATGGTAACAATGCCTACGGGAATGTTTACATAAAAAATAGATGGCCAGCCAAGATATTGCGTCAATACTCCTCCTAATGTGGGCCCAAGTGCCGGCCCCATCACATTTCCCAGCCCCCACCAACCAATGGCGCTTCCTCTCTCCTCTTTGGGAAATGTTTCTGATACAATCGCTAATGACGTGGGGCTAATTGCTCCGCCGCCAATCGCTTGTATCACTCTGGCAATTACAAGCATCGGCAAATCAATTGCAAGACTACACAGCAACGAACCGAGTGTAAATATTGCCACACTTAACAAATACAAGTTGTAATAACCAATCCTGCTTTTTACCCAGTTGATCAATGGTATGAACAATGAAAATGCGACCATGTATGAGGTGATCACCCATTCTATTTCATCTACCCGCACATCAAACTCAGTACGCATTACAGGCAATGATACATTCACGATGCTGGCATCAATCGCCGCCATGAACGTTCCGCACATGAGAGTAATGAGTATGAGTGTTTTGTTTTTCAATAGCTAAATCTAGTAACAGATTTGCTAAAAAATTGTTCCAGCGGAGGAGCGGGTAGCCAGTGGCCGGTTACCGGTAGCCGGGCCTGAGTGTTTAATATTGTTTTAAAAATTCAAACATTCTTTCATTAGCGGAGAGAAGTATTTACTCAACAATATTGCCACTGGCCATTGGCTACCGGCTACCGGCTACTGGCCACTAGTGCAAAAAAAATGCGAGGCCGTAGCCCCGCATTGTAGTCGAATATATGCTTGCTTACAAAACACTAATTAAATGAACCTGTTCACAAGATTTTCGAAGTATTCTTGTTTGCCACTCTTAGCAGCAGGCTCGCCGTTTTCAATTGCATATGCACGAAGATCTTCAAGAGAAAGTTTGCCTTGTTCGTATTCTTTTCCTTTACCACCATCAAAAGATGCATAACGTTCAGTACGCATTTTTTTGTAGTCAGATTTGTTAAGAATATTATCAGCAATGATCAACGCTCTTGCAAAGTTGTCCATACCGCCAACGTGCGCATGGAAGATATCATTGATGTCAGTAGAGTTTCTGCGGATCTTTGCATCGAAGTTGATACCGCCACCCTGGAAGCCACCAGCTTCAACAATTACAAGCATTGCTTCAGCCAGTTCGTTCAGGTTGTTAGGGAACTGGTCAGTATCCCAACCGTTTTGATAATCACCACGGTTTGCGTCCATGCTACCCAACATTCCTGCGTCTGCAGCCACTTGCAGTTCGTGCTGGAAAGTATGACCAGCCAATGTTGCGTGGTTTACTTCAATGTTCAGTTTGAAATCATTCAACAGATCGTATTGACGCAAGAAACCAATTACAGTTTCGCTATCGTAATCATATTGGTGTTTAGTTGGTTCGCAAGGCTTAGGCTCGATGAAGAATGTACCTGTAAAGCCGTTCTTTCTTGCGTAATCTTTTGCTGTGTGCAGGAAGCGCGCAAGATGTTCTTTTTCACGCTTCATGTTTGTATTCAACAAGCTCATGTAGCCTTCACGACCGCCCCAGAATACATAGTTCTCTCCTTTCAATGCGATGGTTGCATCGATCGCAGCTTTCACCTGTGCACCAGCGTGCGACAACACATGGAAATCAGGATTGGTAGATGCACCGTTCATATATCTTTTGTGAGAGAAGACGTTTGCAGTACCCCACAAAAGTTTAACGCCACTGTCAGCTTGTTTTTGTTTTGCATATTCCACCAATGCAGCCAAACGTTTTTCGTTGTCAGCAACATTATCGGTAAAGTCTACAACATCCGTATCATGGAAGCAGTAGTAAGGAAGATTCATTTTTGTAAGAAACTCGAAAGCTGCATCCATCTTGTCTTTCGCTCTTTCTACAGCATCAGCTTTTTCGTTCCACTCGTGAACGATGGTGCCACCACCAAACGGATCGCTACCAGTTGCACAGAAAGAGTGCCAGTAAGCACCTGCAAAACGCAAGTATTCTTTCATTGTTTTTCCGCCGATCACACGGTTTTCATCATACCAGCGAAAAGCAAGCGGGTTGTCAGTTTGAGGACCTTCAAATTTGATTTGTCCTACACCTTTAAAAAACTCTTTCGAGCCAGTTACAATCTTTGACATATCGTTTGTTTGTTTTTTATGTTTCACGCAAAGGCGCAAAGAAAAGAGCAAAGAGCGCAAAGTTTACTTTCAAACTTTCAAGCTAATCCTATACTCTCTACATTCCGCACACAAAGCATTTTCAAATTTTCAAATCTTCAAATTTTCAAATAAATTTCTGTAGCAACTGTTTCCAATCAAAATAAAACTCGTCGAACGTCTTCGTCTCCGTAGGTTCGATCAGTTGCAAAGGCTTTTCATCTGCAAATGCGTCTTTAGGTGTGCTGTATGCGCCAACACCAATGCCTGCGCCTATCGCAGCGCCAACGCTTCCATCACACTCGTACAACTCAACTGGGACGCCGGTGGCATTTACAAATGATTTCGCAAAAAGATCGCTTAAGAAAAGATTTGCTTTACCCGCACGTATCACTTGAGGATTCATGCCGTTTTCACGCATGATATCCAAACCATAGCGAAATGCAAAGGCAATACCTTCCTGCGATGCACGCTGCACATGTTCCTGCGAATGCAGATTTAAATCGATGTTATGAAAATGAGCACCCACTATTTTGTTGTTCAGCATTCTCTCTGCTCCATTTCCGAAAGGCAACACACGAAGGCCATCACTACCCGCAGGAGCCTTCCTGTGCGAATCATTCATTTGTGAATAGGAGATCGCCGGCGTAAATGTATTCTTCACCCAACGATTCAGAATGCCCGTGCCATTGATGCAAAGCAACACACCAAGGCGTTGCTCATCCTCACGGTGATTCACATGCGCAAATGTATTTACCCGTGATTGTTTATCGTAAGTCAATTCATCACTCACTCCATAAATAACACCGGAAGTGCCTGCTGTCGCTGCAACTTCACCGGGCTCCAGCACGTTCAACGACAATGCATTGTTTGGCTGATCACCTGCTTTGTATGTTACCGGAATACCTTCTTTCAATGAAAGAATATGCGCAACGGATGCCTGCAGTTTTCCATGCTCAGAAAAAACAGGATTAATTGCAGGAATCACGTCTTTGCTAAAACCGTAGTAATTAAAAACGTCGTCAGACAGTTTGTTTTCTTTAAAGTCCCAGAAAATGCCTTCTGACAATGCAGATATGCTTGTAGTAATATCGCCCGTTAATTTCATAGCAATGAAATCACCTGGCAACATTGCTTTGTCAACTTCGCTATACACAGCCGGCTCGTTTGCCTTTACCCATGCAAGTTTTGATGCAGTGAAGTTGCCGGGAGAATTCAATAAATGGCTCAGGCTTTTTGCTTCGCCGATGGCGGCGAACGCCTTATCCCCGATTTCAACAGCACGGCTATCGCACCAGATAATGGATTGACGAAGCACCTGCTGTTGTTTGTTTACCAATACCAAACCGTGCATTTGGTAAGCGATACCTATGGCCCCTATTTCCTTCGGATCGTATTTTTTTGTTGCGTTTGCTTTTAGAATGGCCTGTTGTACATGTTCCCACCACATCTCCGGCTCTTGCTCTGCCCAGCCCGGTTTTACGGAGTTAATCGCAGATTCTGTTTCGGGATATTGCGCCGAAACAATGCTCTTTCTTGTAGATGCGTCTACAACAGATACTTTAATGGAAGAAGTTCCTACGTCTATTCCTAATAATAGCATATGGCAATCAGTTATTCAATTATTCGGTAATTCAATCTAACAATCTTGAACTCGAAATTATAAACCCCTGGAATTTAAAACTGCTATTTTATTAACCAAAACTTATACAATATTAATCAAATGAGCATTTTTTAAGCACCATAAGCCGTAATATTGTATTATGAAGACTTTTATTGAGAAATTACCCCTCGCAGTAGATTCTTCGTTCGTCGCAAGAACGCACAGGACTCCCCTATTCGAAGTTCCGTGGCACCAGCATATTGAATTCGAGCTGATTCTTTTCACGGAAGGCGGTGGATTAAGCTTTGTGGGCAACGCTGTAGATGAATTTGAAGTGGATGACATTTTCTTTCTCGGTTCCAACCTGCCTCACACCTTTCAGAAAAGCACGGAGGATCTTATTACCAGTGCTGTCGTGATTCATTTTAGAGATGATTTTTGGGGACAGGAATTTCTTAATCTTCCGGAAAGTAAGTCTGTGAAAAAGCTGCTCGCAACATCTGCACATGGCATGAAGATAACCGGCGAAACAAAAGCCATACTTAAACCGTACATCAAAGCACTGGAATCTGAAAGTGGCTTTAGTAAAATTGTTCGCCTTTGCGAATGTCTACAAATATTGGCTGAGACAGTGGACTACACGCTTGTTTCCACGCAACAGATCAAAGCACTTAATCCCCACGAACAAAAGCGCATTGATAATATTTTCCAATACACAATGGCAAATTTCAAGTCACCTATTGAACTAACGGTGATCGCAAATATTGCCAACATGAGTGTGCCGGCGTTTTGTTCCTATTTTAAAAAACGAACCCGCAAAACATACCTCGATTTTGTACATGAAATCCGAATTGGCTACGCGTGTAAATTGTTGCTCTCAACACAAATGAGCATTCTTGATGTATGTTACGAAAGCGGCTTTGAAACAATCGCCAATTTTAACCGGCAATTTTTAAGAAGAAAAGGAATGACGCCGGGAAAGTTTAGGAAGAGCTATTGAACAATTGAAAATTGAAAGTTGAAAATTGAAAATGGTAGGGGCGAATCGCATTCGCCATGCGTTTCAGCAATGATCGCATCGATCATTTTCAATTTTCAACTTTCAATTTTCAATTTAATAAGTGCTAAATTGTTTAGACAAATCATAAAACATTCTTGCTGTATCAATAGAATCCTTGTAGAACACAGGTTTGATTACGTATGAATATGCACCGAGGCGTAAACATTCTTCTTTCTCTATTGCATTTAATGAGGTAGAAAAAATGATAACAGGTAGATTGATGAATTTATCATTGTCTTTTAAAAAACGAAGGATCTGTGTGCCATTCATCTTCGGCATGTTAAGATCAAGTATGATGAGGCATGGAAGAGCGTCCTTGTAAAAGCTTTGTTCCAGGTAATTCAACGCATTTTCGCCGTTCTCTTCGAAGTGCAGAAGATCACTCACACCAATCTCTTTGAAAGAATCTTCAATCAAAAATCGGTCTTCCATATCATCATCCACCAGTAAGATTTTTGCCTGCGTCATACTGCGTAATTTGAAAATTTGAAGATTTGAAAATTTGAAAATGAAATGCGCATCGTTCTAATTTGTCCATTCATTCTTGCAAAACGATCTGGCTAAATTAGGCAATGAATCCTGCACAACAAGAAGTTCCAAATTCTCAAATCTTCAAATTGTCAAATTGTTGATTATTTCTTCCCTGTAATTGCTTGAGCAGAATCCAAATGTTTCTGCAAAGTAGGCAATGTGCCGGTTGCAAAATCTTTGATTGTCGAATCGGTTAAATCTGATGATGCTTTTTTAAACATATCGACATCCTCTTTGTGATCGCTCAACATCATATCCATATATTCTTTATCAAAATCTCTACCCGTTTTCTTATTGCACTTGTCAACCATTTTTTGCTGATCATCACTCATGTTAGACGGCAAAGTAATGTTTTCCATTGCAGCACGACTTTTGAGATCATCGTTTGCTTTTGAGTGATCATCCACCATCATTTGACCAAAAGCTTTCACTCTTGGATTTACAGCTTTTTGTGCCGCAATTTTTCCCAGTTCCACTTCCATAATTCCACCGCTGGCAGCTTTCACAGCGAAGTCAGAAACTGATTTATCGACAGGCTTTTGTTCTTTATTTACAGCTTTGGCGCTATCTACAGCGTCTTTGTTTTCAGTAGTTGTACCACTGTTGCATGATACCAACATGTAAGAAGCAAGGGCAAGACATGAAGCAAAAACAATCCGTTTCATAATGTGACTTTTAGGTTTACAAAAAATATTGTACTACCTAAGCATCAAATACTAAGCCTATGGTAATTATGAGGATAAATGAGTCAGAATGAGGATAAAAATGCTCAATGCTAAATGCCAAATGCTCAACGCTTAACGCAATTCATGTGCGGATATCAGGTTAGTTGCATGCTTGTTTTCTAAAAAAGAAACGCTCAAGGCACAACTTAGAAAGTTGCACCTTAAGCGTTATGCGTTATGCGTTACGCGTTACGCATTAAGCGTTATTCGTTATGCATTTCTGTTTATACAGTTCAAATCGGTAAATGCTACTTCCAGGCGTTTGATAAAACTTTCCTGGCCCTTGCGAAGCCATACACGCGGATCGTAGAATTTTTTGTTTGGTTTATCTGCGCCTTCAGGATTACCTAACTGGCCTTGCAGATACGCCTCATTCTTTTTGTAGAAGTTCAACACACCTTCCCACATTGCCCACTGCATATCGGTATCGATGTTCATTTTGATGGCACCATAACCAATAGCCTCACGGATCTGATGTTGAGGAGAACCGCTACCACCGTGGAATACAAAGTATACAGGTTTTGCAGCTGTTTTCAATTCTTTCTCAATGTACACCTGGCTGTTGTTAAGAATTACAGGACGCAATTCTACGTTGCCCGGGCTATACACCCCGTGTACATTACCAAAAGCAGCAGCCACTGTAAACAGTTTGCCTACTTTGCTCAACTCTGTGTATGAGTAAGCAACGTGCTCTGGTTGAGTATATAATTTATCATTTTCAACACCGCTGTTATCAACGCCATCTTCCTCACCACCGGTAACACCAAGTTCGATCTCGATGCTCATACCAAGTGGGGCCATGCGTTTGAAGAATTCAACGGAAGTATGAATGTTTTCTTCTAAAGGCTCTTCAGAAAGATCAAGCATGTGAGAGCTGAACAAAGGCTGTCCTTTTTCTTTATAGAATTGTTCACCAGCATCCAGCAAGCCACTGATCCACGGCAACCATTTTTTTGCAGCGTGGTCAGTGTGCAACACTACAGGAACGCCGTAGTATTTTGCTACACTATGTACGTGCAGGGCTCCGGAAATAGCACCGGCAATGTTTGCCTGAAGATTATCATTTGGCATTCCTTTTCCCGCGAAGAATTGAGCGCCACCATTGCTAAACTGAATAATTACTGGGGAATTTACTTTGGCAGCAGTTTCCAAAACAGCATTGATACTGTCTGTTCCAATTACGTTTACTGCTGGAATGGCAAACTGGTTTTCTTTAGCATCATTGTACAATGCTTCCAGTTCGTCGCCAAATAGAACCCCGGCTCTATACTTTTTCATCTAAAAATTGTGTTTTTTCGTTTTATACAATTGAGTTTGGTCAAAATTTATCGGCCCGCTAAGATAAGAAAGTATTCAATTGGGAAAATGTAATTTATCCCAACTAAAAAAGTAGACTGTATGATTTACGTCATATAGTGCGGGTTCTGTGGTCAATATAACGCTTGCTTTTGGGAACCAGCTTCAGGTTTTTAAGCAAGGTGTGCTTCATATGCTGCTTTACAATGGCCCCCATGCTTTTACATTTAAGGAAGGAAGGTTGTTTGTAAAAATCTGCCAGCTCATGTTTTAGCTGATCCACTTTTTCAGGCGTGGAGATCTTATCCTGCACCATTATATTCATCAAAGATTGAATCCTGTAGCGTGAAGACACTAGCCTGAATGTCATCAGCGTTCTTTCTTCTGCCTGGTATTGCTCAATCGATTCTTTGTTTAAATAACCAAGGCAAAGTTTCACCAACTCATTATTGTCTTTAAAGAACTGTGGCAAATACATGTTCTTTCGACCCTCATACGACTGCTGATCAAAGTCGATGGCGCGAATTCTGTATTGATAGTTTTCAATGTCAGGCGTGATGCTAACCACAAAATTATAACTGCGCATATCACCCAACAATCTTATAAAACAACGCTCGTTGAACTTCACAAATTCTTTTGCAAAACGTACTTTGTTTGTCTTTTCATTTTGCAATTCGTCCTTTATAAAAATATCTCCGGGAATGCCTGGAATATGTTCTTCTACAAGTGTATTTAAATGTGTGAAAAATGTAATCCTGTTAGGAGAAAGAATATGCTCAAGCTCCAATCCATACACACGAGATGCATCAGCAACTTTAATGTAGTAGTGATCCACATTATCATTGTACTTATTAATGATGCGTATTCTGAATGGCTGTGAATTTCCGAAGGGACAAAAATCTATTCTTGCTACATCAAGATGTTCGTTAAAACTAAAGTTGCCTTCTGTTTTTAAGATGGCATATATTTTCACCAGGCCGTCACGTAAAAAATCCCATTCACGCAAGTCATAACTCACCGTTTCCCAGTGTGTGTCTTTGCCATCTTTGTCTAGTAGTGGAATAGAATATCTGAAATGAAGAAGATCGTTGTAAGCTACCGGCAGCGTGACTTCGCGCCCATATCTTTTCAAATAGCCGCGCAGCTTGTCGATAACGGGGAATAATTGTTTCTTTCGGGAAGGCTTTCCTAAATCTTTCGGTTCGTTCATATTTATTTCGAATAAATTCATGCGCCTCTGCTCAACCGATACAAGTTACTAAAACTTCCTGAATAAGTTTTTTGAAATAGTCAATCGCAGGCAGCATACGGCTTCCGTACCAACTGAACATTTCGCCGTCAACCAGTTTTATCACAACATCAGGCAATTCTTTTTGCAATTCATCGATGTGTTTTTGTTTGAATGGATATGGCTCTGAAGAGAGAAACAACACTTTGCAACCAGATCTTTTAATGTCTTCAACTGTTATTGAAGGATATCTTTTATGCGAAGCAAATACATTTTGAAAACCACATGCATCAAGCATATTGGAGATAAACGTGTCGCCACCAACCGTCATGAATGGATCTTTCCAAATCAGATAACCAACGGGAATCTTTGTTGAAGGAACAAACGGACGTAATTCAGAAAATCCCTTGATAATATTGTTTATCAAATCATTTGCGATGGCCTCTTTTCCTGTAATTAAACCAATCTGAGAGATCATATCGAACGCTGATTGGACATCCTCTACGTCACTCACCCACACAGGAAATTTCCCGGACAAATATTCAATCTGCCCCTTTACGTTTTCCTCTTTATTGGCAAGAATAAGATCGGGCCTCAGTTGTTCTATAATGTCAAATTTCAGATCCTTTGTTCCTCCAACCCGGTTCTTGGTGCGGAACCAAACTTCGGGATGCACACAAAATTTGGTGATACCAACGACTTCATCGTTCAGCTGTAAAGTATAAAGTAACTCTGTTTGAGAAGGAACAAGTGAAATGATTCGTTTGGGAAAACTTGCAAGAGAAATAGTATTGCCGGTTTGGTCCGTGAAGAAATGCATTCAAATGATTTGTGGCAATTTATTGCATTATTGAAAGACGGCAGCGAGAAATTTAGAGTGGCTAAAATGTAGTTTCCTCCTGCTAAAGAATCTTTAATTAGCAGGAGGTTACTGGATTTTGATTAGTTTCTCGGGACGGAAGTCTGGACTTGGACTTTGGACTTTAAAAAACTTCTACTGGTTTTACGGACTTGGGACTTTTTTTGGTTTTTCTCGGATCTTGGTTTTCGGTTTTTAACGGACTTGGACTTATGGTTTCAAAGAAAAATTGGATAAAAAGAAAGTTGATTGATACTGGATTTTACTTGGTTTTTCTGATACTGGATATTGGAATTACCGGTTATTAAGCGGTAGGTTTCTCTTGGATTTGGATATTATTGATCTGGTGATCAATCAACTTCTAATGCAAACATACAACCGCACCGGCTCCCCCACAAGAGCACATCTGCTCAATTTGGGTGGTGCAGTAAATACAGCACATATCGTAATACAACTATCGTATTATTACGAACTCTATATATTTTACGGCTAAAAAATGGATTGGGAGATAAAAGAAGGTAATATCTAGTGCAGCAAAAACCGAGCCAAGGGCTATGGAAAATTGAAAGTTGAAAATTGAAAATGATATTTTAATACTGGCAGATTGAAAAGAGGAAAACCGCGCTAGCAGGCCACTTCGATGGGTAAAAAAAAGTACCGATACGAATTGAAAGTTGAAAATTGAAAGTTGCAAATGCACTTTTGCGTAAAACCACACATAAATGAAAAAGCAGCACAATTGTGCTGCCTCAATATATTCGTGAGAATCGGTCAGGAACCCACATTTTCAACTTTCAACTTTCAATTTTCAACTAAACCACCTCTCCTTCAAGGTCATAATCATACGCTTTCGTGATTTTTACATTCACGAATTCGCCAACGGTCAATTTTTTGTCGCTGTTGATTACTACTTCATTATCAACTTCTACGCTATCGAATTCAGTTCTGCCGAGGTAGCGGCCAGCTTCTTTTTTATCGATCAATACTTTGAAGATCTTGCCTACCTTTTCCTGGTTTTTCTCTAAGCTGATCTCTTGTTGCACTTCCATGATTTCCTGCGCTCTTCTCTCCTTTTCCTCTTGTGGAACATTGTCTACAAGATCGTAGGCAGAAGTACTCTCTTCGTGAGAATATGGGAAAATCCCCACTCTGTCGAACCGCTGCGCCTGTAAAAATGCTTTCAGTTCTTCAATATCTTCCTGTGTTTCACCAGGGAAACCAGCAATCAAGGTGGTACGCAGGCAAATGCCAGGTACTTTTTCGCGAATCGCTGCAATCAGCTCTTCCATTTCACGACGTGTGATCTGGCGCTTCATGGCTTTCAGCATATTGTCTGCAGCATGCTGCAAAGGCATGTCGAGGTATTTGCAAATATTGTCACGTTCGCGCATTACATCCAGCACTTCCATCGGGAATTTGTGCGGGTAAGCGTAATGCAAACGGATCCATTCAAGGCCTTTCACATCTGCAAGTTTGTTCAGCAGATCAGCCAGCATTCTTTTCTTGTAAAGGTCCAAACCGTAGTAAGTAAGCTCCTGCGCGATGAGCATGATCTCTTTTACGCCACGTTTTACCAGGTTTTCCGCCTCGGCTACAATCTCTTCGATCGATTTGCTCACGTGGGTTCCACGCATCAGCGGAATGGCGCAAAACGCACAGGTACGGTTACAACCTTCTGCTATTTTCAGGTATGCATAGTGTTGAGGCGTAGCCAAAAGTCTTTCACCCAACAGCTCGCTTTTATAATCGGCTTCAAATTTCTTGAGAATAAGAGGCAGTTCCATTGTTCCGAACCATGCGTCGACTTCCGGAATTTCAGCTTCCAGATCGTCGCGGTAACGCTGGCTAAGGCACCCTGTAACATACACTTTGTCCAGTTTACCTTTTTGTTTCAATGAAACCTGCTCAATGATCGTGTTGATGGATTCTTCCTTGGCTTTGTCGATAAAACCGCAGGTATTCACGATCACGATATTATGATCACGTTTCGCACTTTCATACACTACATCAATTTCATTGGCAGCAAGCTGGCCACTTAGCACTTCGCTATCCACCATGTTTTTGCTACAACCCAGTGTAATGATGTTTACCTTATCTTTCTTAAGTGTTCTTGTCTTCATAAATAAGGCGCAAAGGTAATTTGAAAATGTGGCAATTTGAAAATTTGAAAATGAATGGAACCCTGATTTTTACAATTATTAAGAAATTTTAAGATGATCTTCAATATCCATAATTGGAAAGGCTCAAAGCATTGTCTACTTTGAGCCTTTCCAAGGAGTTTATTTAAATAAAAGATGCTTAACCCTAAGACATTTTTTACTTTTTAATTTGAAATTCCCACTCTACTCTTCATATAATCCCCATGTTCTAATTCTTTAACAATAAAGTCAGCAAGATCACCTGCGAGGATTTTTCCCTTGCCCCAGGCCGGGTAGTTTTTTGTAATGTGATAATGTTCTGTTACAATGCCTTCTTTAACTGCTGCAGGGCAAACCAATGTCCAGTCAAGTTTTGAATGCTTCAATGTTTCCATTGCTTTTTTCAGCTCATCACCTTCGCATTTATGTGTTTCAGGGTAAAGATCTGTGTCTACCAACAATGCGTGATCGTCTTCACTGATATCCAAAACAGCTGTAGTACCTAAAGAAATGATGCGCTTGATACCCGCAGATTCCATCTCTGCAACTATCTTCTTTGTACCTAACGACAGCGTAACATCTGTACCGTCATTACGTGCCTCTATAATAGAAATCACAGCATCTACGCCTTTTAAAGCTTCACGAATATCTACTTCCGCGAAAACAGATCCAGTAACTAGTTCAACGTGGTCAATCTTTGTAACGCTTTCCAGTACATGGCGGCCGAAAACCCTAACATCGATCTTTTTTCCTACTAACTGATTTATCAAATGTTGTCTTGCGATGTTTTTGCCAACGATCATTACTTTCATTTCACTTATGATTTGAGATTCGAAGTTAGAAATTTAAAATTTTATATAGGAGACCTTGGTCTCAAATATCAAAGTTCAAATTTCAGATTGAATTATTTTTCCAGGTTAAAAAGAGAGTCAACAAACTCGTGCTTGTTGAAAACAAGAAGATCTTCCATTTTTTCGCCCACACCGATAAATTTCACAGGAATCTTGAACTGATTAGCAATTGCTAAAACTACGCCGCCCTTTGCAGTGCCATCGAGTTTTGTGATAGCAAGTGCCGTTACATCTGTAGCAGCGGTGAAGTGTTTCGCTTGTTCCAAAGCATTCTGCCCGGTAGATCCATCCAGCACCAGCAATACTTCGTGTGGCGCATCCGGAATTACCTTTTGCATTACGCGGCGAATTTTGCTCAATTCGTCCATCAGATGGGCTTTGTTATGCAGACGTCCTGCTGTATCGATGAGGATCACGTCGCTGCCTCTTGACACGCCACTTTGCACTGTATCGAATGCAACAGCTGCGGGATCAGATCCCATATCCTGTTTAACAATCGGAACACCGGCGCGTTCACTCCAGATGGTCAATTGATCAACTGCGGCTGCACGGAAAGTATCGGCTGCTCCGAGCAATACATTTTTGCCTGCTTTTTTAAAATTATGTGCGAGTTTGCCTATTGTGGTGGTTTTGCCTACTCCATTCACACCCACTACCATTATCACATAAGGCTTGGAGGGCAATTCAGAATCGAATGCGTAAGAATTTGCGCTGGGAGCGTCTACCAGCATTGCTTCGATTTCCTGCTGGAGAATATTATTGAGTTCGGTTGTGTTAAGGTATTTGTCCTTTGCTACGCGGGTTTCGATGCGGTCAATGATTTGAACCGTTGTATCTATTCCTACGTCTGCGCTAACAAGTGCTTCTTCGAGATTATCAAGCACTTCCTCATCTACGGTACTTTTACCGGCTATTGCCTTGGTTATTTTAGAAAGAAAGTTTTCTTTGGTTTGCTGAAGTCCCTGATCTAATGTTTCCTTTTCTTTTTTTCCAAAAAGTTTATTGAAAAATCCCATAGTTGAGGCTTTTAGTTAAAACGGAAAAAGCCGTCCTGTAAACCATCAGAACAGCTTCTTACAAAAATCTCTTTACATGTAAATTATTTACCGGCAAGAAAATCTTTCACCTTATCCTTGTGCACGATTTGCTCTTTAAAAGTGTATGCACCAGTTTTCGGGCTACGAACCGCCTTAATAACTTTAGTCCAGTTTTTCGCTTCAGCAGATGCTTTAGCATCTTTTACCTTCGCGTTCTTAGAAGCTGCTTTTGCCATAATGAATCAATTTTATGAGTTATCCTTTCGGATTTACTTATTTAATTTCTTTGTGTACAGTGTATTTTTTCAGAATAGGGTTGAATTTTTTCAACTCTAAACGTTCAGGAGTATTTTTTTTATTCTTAGTGCTGATGTAGCGGCTAGTACCTGGTTGACCACTTGTTTTGTGCTCGGTACACTCCAAAATCACCTGAACTCTGTTGCCTTTCTTTGCCATTTTATAAAAAATTTATTAATTAAACCAATAGGTTTGAGTAGTAACGGGAATTAATTAGATTTTAACACCTTTTGCTCTCAACTCTTTTACTACGGGATACAATCCGTTTTTATTGATTGTGCGGATTGCCTCTGAAGACACTTTCAAAGTGATCCATTTATCCTCTTCTACAAGGAAAAAACGTTTAGTTTGCAAATTTGGTAAAAACCTGCGCTTAGTTTTAATATTTGAGTGAGAAACCTTGTGTCCGCTGATCGGTGTTTTACCTGTTACCTGACATACTCTAGCCATGACTTGGAAAAATTTTGGACGGCGAAGGTCGGTAAAAGTATTGAATTGACAAAAAGAATTTGAAAGAAAGTTGTGAGTTTTGAGTGATGAGTTTTGTGCTTTGAACGCTGATTTGCAACGAACTTCACACTAATCATTGATTATCAATACTAAAATGCAAAGATAAGCGAAAACTTATTTCATTACTTATTTTGCAAAAAACATCGTTCTTTTTTAGCTGCCCTTCGCAACACAAAACTTACAACTCAAAACTCATTACTCATAACTCAACAAATCATAACAATTACTTAATTTCAATCAGCCTTTATATTTCATTTATTTGGCAAAAAGCCGCAAATGTTACTTCAGGAAATGAGAAATAAGACAATCATCAGGGATATCAGCTGGCTGTCGTTCAATGCCAGGGTTTTGCAGGAAGCGGCGGACAAAAATGTGCCTTTGAAGGAGCGTATTCGCTTTTTGGGTATTTTTTCCAATAACCTGGATGAATTTTTCCGCGTAAGGGTGGCTACGCTAAAACGTATGTTTGAATTGGGTGGAAAGGCCAAATTAAATATGCACTTGGAAACTTCTCCGGAGAAGATCATTGATGAGATTCAAATGATCGTGTTGCGCCAGCAAACCGAATTCAACCGTATTTGGGAAGATATTAAACTGGAAATGGAGAAGGAAAAGATATTTCTTCTTACGGAAAAAGACCTGACACGTGAGCAGAGGGTGTTCATTATCAAGTTTTTCGAAGAAAATGTGCGGGCCAATACGATCCCGTTGATGATTGAAAGCATTCCTCAATTTCCTTATTTGCGTGAGAAATCGATCTACCTCGGTGTGGTCATGTCCAAATCGGACACTGCCTATGCCCAAAAATATGCTTTGATCGAGGTTCCGAATCGTGCCGTGGGTCGCTTCATCTTACTTCCTTCTCCTGAAGGCGAACATCATATTATCTTACTGGAAGACGTGGTTCGCTACAATTTACCGTCTATTTTCAACTATTTTGGCTACGACAAATATGAGTCCTGGGTTTTTAAGGTAACTAAGGATGCGGAGATTGATATTGATAATGACGTTTCCACGAATATTGTTCAAAAAATTGAGAAAGGCTTAAAAAACCGCAGAAAAGGTAAGCCTGTTAGGTTTGTGTATGATAAAGAAATGGATCCGGGTTTGTTGGAGTACCTTATTCGTAGATTGAACCTGGCCAAGAAAGGAAATTTAAGTCCCGGTGGTAGGATTCATAATTTCCGTCACTTTATGGACTTTCCGGATGTTTTCAAAAAGAACCCGAGAAGAAAGCCGTTCATGCATCCGGGCCTGATTGACAGTCATCGGGTAACGGACATCGTTTTGCAGAAAGACATTTTACTGAATTTCCCATACCATTCTTTCAACCCGGTGATTGACCTTTTACGCGAAGCTGCGATCGACCCGAGCGTTACTTCTATTAAGATAACGGCGTATCGATTGGCGTCGAATTCCAAAATTGTAAATGCGCTGATCAATGCGGTGAGAAATGGCAAGCAGGTAACCGTTATGCTGGAACTAAAGGCAAGGTTTGACGAGGAAGCGAACCTTGAATGGAAAGAGCAGCTGGAACTGGAAGGGGTAAAAGTGCTGATCGGTTATCCAAATATGAAGGTGCATGCGAAGATCTGCATGATCAGGAAGAGGGTGAACAACAGAACGGTGAGCTATGGTTTTATAAGCACGGGCAATTTAAATGAAAGCACGAGTCGCATTTATGGGGACCATTGTTTACTGACTGCGAACAGAAACCTGATGGCGGATGTAAACAGGATGTTCAACTACCTGGAAAAACCCAAACCGGATAATAATGTTTTGAGTCTTTGCAAAACACTTATCCCCTGCCCCACTTCTTTGAGGAAGGAGTTGATTAAACTGATCAATAACGAGATCAGGATGGCGCAACGCAAAAAGAAGGCGAAGATCGTTTTGAAGATGAACTCACTTTCTGACGAAGAGTTGATCTTGAAGTTGAATGACGCAGCAATTGCGGGGGTTGAAATAAGCCTGATCATTCGCGGTATCATTTGTATGTATACGGAAAATAAAAAATTCAAGGTGCCGGTGAAAGCGATCAGCATTGTTGATGAATACCTGGAACATGCAAGGGTATTTATTTTCCATAATGGTGGGGATGAAAAAGTATTCATCTCTTCTGCAGACTGGATGGTGCGGAACCTGGACCATCGTGTGGAAGCTACCTGCCCGATCATTGACAAAAACATCAAAAAGGTTATCAAGAATATATTGAAGATCCAACTGAGCGACAATGTGAAGGCGAGAATTCTCGACAACAATCTCAGAAACGAATATATCACTCATCCGGAGGACGAAAAACCGATCCGTTCGCAAATAGAAATTTATAACTACCTGCTTTCAAAGGGAAAAAAGAAAGAAGATAAAAAAAAGACGGATGGAACACAGGTGGTTAGCGACGATGAGCAAAACATTTCTGCTGTTTCCATTGTAACACAGGGACAGATGTGACACGGTGCGAATTTTGTCACTTAAGTTTTGAATTTTTACTTTTGAACTTTTTATTTACGAATGAAATTATCCGCTATAGACATAGGCAGTAATGCTGCCAGGCTCTTGATTACAGAGGTTGTAAAATCTGCTGATGGCAAACCGCAGTTTAATAAACTGAATCTGGTGCGTGTGCCGCTGCGATTGGGTTTTGACGTTTTTGACCAGGCAAAAATCTCGAAAGACAGAGAGGATATGTTTATCAAAACGATGCGTGCTTATCGTGACCTGATGGACGTTTATGATGTAAAATATTACCGGGCCTGCGCGACGTCTGCCATGCGTGATGCAACCAACTCCAAACAAATCATTCAAAAAGTAAAGAAAGAAACGGGAATAGAAATTCACATTATTTCCGGAAGTGAGGAAGCTTCTCTCATTTACGAGAACCACATTGCGGAAAATATGGATAAGCAAAATTCTTATCTGTATATTGATGTGGGCGGTGGTAGCACGGAGCTTACTTTTTTCAGCAATAATCAACTAATATTTAAAGAGTCTTTTAACATAGGAACGATTCGTCTTCTTAAGAACCAGGTGGAGGAAGCTCATTGGGCAAACATGAAGAATTTTATCAAGGATAAAACAAAGGGCTTTGCAAATGTTGTGGCCATTGGTTCGGGCGGAAATATCAACAAGGTGTTTTCGTTGTCCAAAAAGAAGGATGGCAAGCCGCTTACGCTGGAGCTGTTGAAAGACTACCATAAAGAATTGTCGAGCTTTTCTGTTCCGGAGCGCATGCGTCTTTACAACCTTCGTGAGGACCGTGCGGACGTGATTGTGCCTGCAATTGCGATATACATCAATGTTATGCGCTGGGCGAATACAGAACTAATCTTCGTTCCCAAAATAGGTTTGGCCGATGGGCTTGTGCAGTCGTTGTATGCAGAGCTGACGAGTAAGAAGATGGTGAAGGTGTAGGAAATTGGCACACGGATGACACGGATTGGACTGATTTGCACGGATTATTCTTGTGCGATCAGCTTTCCTGTTATCGAACTCTTTGACTAAAGTTTTGCCATCGCTATTCTAGTACTTCAAAATAAAATCCTCAAGCTTTTCCTTTTCAAAGACGATGTTCATCTATTTTATTTTCGACAAATTTTCATTCAATGTCGTGCAGTAGAACATTTGCGTAACAAATCCCCGACTCCAAAACATCCGTGTAAATCAGTCCAATCCGTGTCATCCGTGTGCCATTGTATGTTTTTTTACTAATTTCGCTTTCCACTTGGGCAAATGCGGACAGATATGTTTTATTCTAACGCAGATCCATATTACCATTTGCCGCTTTTATTCTAATCTTAAAATTGCAAACATGTCTGTTCACAACGAAGTAAAAAAAGTTACGACCAATACGCTGTTGCGTATGAAAGCTGCGGGAGAAAAAATTGCCATGCTTACGGCTTACGATTTTTCATTTGCACGCGTTTTTGATGCGGCGGGTATTGATGTGATATTGGTGGGTGATTCTGCAAGTAATGTAATGGCCGGCCACGAAACCACTTTGCCCATTACGCTTGATCAAATGATCTATCATGCATCTTCTGTTATACGTGGTGTAAACAAAAGCCTGGTGGTGGTTGATTTGCCATTTGGTACCTACCAGGGCAACTCGAAGGAAGCATTGGTTTCTGCGATCCGCGTGATGAAAGAATCCGGCGGACACGCCCTTAAACTGGAAGGTGGCGAAGAAATTGTGGAATCTGTTAAAAGAATTATTTCTGCAGGTGTTCCGGTTATGGGGCATTTGGGTTTAACGCCTCAATCTATTTATAAATTCGGCACTTACGCGGTAAGAGCAAAAGAAGAAGCCGAAGCAGAAAAACTAAAACGTGATGCCATATTGCTGCAGGAAGCAGGATGTTTTGCGGTGGTGCTGGAAAAAATTCCCGCTCAGTTAGCGAAAGAAGTTTCCGAAAGCCTGACCATTCCAACCATCGGCATTGGCGCCGGTCCTCACTGTGATGGACAAGTATTGGTAATGCACGATATGCTGGGCATTAACAATGAATTCCAGCCACGCTTTTTAAGAAAATACGCAAATCTGCACGAGCAAATCACCTCCGCGGTTCAACAGTATGTGAAAGATGTGAGAAGGAAGGATTTCCCGAATGAGAAGGAGCAGTACTAGTAACTGAATAACCGAATGACTGAATAACTGAGTGGTTGAATGTCGAAAATCAAGATCGAATGTGAACCTTTCAGTTATTCAGTTATTTGATTAAAAACGAAATGCCTGCACCCACTGTTACATTTTGGAGGGAACTTTTATAGACATAGGTTTGAGAGGTTTGTTGTTGTAATTTATAATTCTGTTCTGTTGTTGTATATGTAATGCGAACAGATGGACAATAGAGATAATTGGCACTTACGTTTATCCCTATTCTCCTGAGTAACCTGTAGGAAAATGAGCATGTAGGCGAAAGCACCCAACCAACCTGGGTTGATGATGCATCCTGGTTCCAGTTATACTGGTTATCAATAATTTCATTTCCATTTTTTTCCTTTAGATGCAAAGAATAGTTGGACATCATTCCATCATAACTATTAATGCCAAATAATAATTTTGGAAGGATCATAAACCTGCCCGATGTAATTTTATAGGTTGGCCCTATCATAAAACTAACTACAAGTGCGTCGGGATTAGTCATTGGCGACGAAGCGTTCACATAATATTTGCTGATGTATTGGTTGATCAAGTATTGCTGGGCCTGGCCTGTGTTTGAGGGCTTTAATATCCATGGTAAAAACTCAAATTCTGCCCCCCATTTTTTTGAAAAAAAATAAGTTACCCTGGTTAAAGGAAAGAAACCACCACCCTTATCAATGTTGGTTGCATTTTTTAAAAAGGGATCTTGACTTGAAAACCCATGCACGGGAATAAGTCCTCCGGCCTCAAGACTGAGTATAAACTTTGATTGCTCTGCGTAATCTAACTGCTCCTTTTTTTGCGCCTCGATTCGGGAAATGCAACATAGCATCGCCGCCAGGAAAAGAAAATAAGCTTTCATATTAAATAAGATGGGTTACTGCAGTAGTTTGTTCAAATTGTTTCCCACTCGCCACTGTGACCACTATACGAAATTGACATTGTGAATAGGCAGATTCATGCATGAGAATGAAATTATAATCGATGGGCTTCGGCTCTTCTGTATTGGTATAAATTGGTTGGTTAAAAATGCCATTGGCGGGAAGAGGCTTTGTGCCGTCCACAAAAAAGTATGAGGTGACGTCAGCGCCTGCTTTGTGTGTTGAATCAAAATCGAGTGCAGTAAACACCTGTATACTTTGGATGGTGTCCTTTGAATCGCCGATAAAGCCACTGGAGAGACATTCGCAAACCCCTGCATATGCCGATTCCATAAACAATGGTTGCCTCGTCTTGTGTTGCCCAACCTTTACAGTTTCAAGTTCCAGCAATACTCCATAACATTTTTTGCAAAGGGTATCAGCGCTTGCTACCACAGGGTTAGGGCCACTATTATCTAAAATTTGAAGTTTTATTTTGTCAATCGCAAACAGATATCTTAATCCTTCGGGGCAATTGCAGCAGGCTTCGATAGTGCCGGCAATCATCAGTAGCAGCAGCCAACAAAATATACGGGTAAGTTTCATGGTTAGGGTGTTTTCGAGGGTGACAATGGGTTTAAAAATCCGTTGCACAAGATAACTCCAACGATAAATGAGAAGACGAATATTGGCAAAATTTTCACAATTCGGTTTTGAGTAATGAGTTGTGAGTTTTTGGTTACTCTATTAATCGCAAGGATCATTTCCACAATATAGAAATGCCGGCTCCAATGGTCAACCACTGCGCACGAAACGAATCGTGTGTTACTGAAACGGTAGTTTGACTTGTTTTGTGGCTGTAAGATTCTTCTGTATAAGAATTTGAAACACCCGATCTGTAGTAGCTGATATCCACGTTAGCGCCCAGCCATTTCGCTACCCTGTACGAAACGCTCAAGCCTGGAGATATTGCGAAAGAAACCTTATCTTTTTTATGCGGAGTATAAGTCAGGTCGATTATTTCGTCGCCATTTTTTTCCTGCAACATTGCTTTTCCCGTACTGAAGCCAAAGGTGTTTATACCAAACAACAATTTAGAAACAATCAATACTCGTCCCTTTGTAAATTTATAAACGGGTCCGGTTAATGCGTTGATAACGAAGTTTGAGGCGTATGAAATGTTAGTAACTGAATCGTAATATTTATTTGCGTACTTGCTTTCAATGTAATAGTCAAAGCGGGTTTTGTAACCATATGCCGTATCAAATCCATACCCATATCCATAAGGAGCGGGATGGACCTTGAAATTAATTTCAAAGCCCCATTTTTTATACACAAAAACATCCATGGCAAATAGCTGCACGTAGACATCGCTGCTATATTGCATCAAACTGCCCATTGGCGTATTGTTGGGTTTCACTAAGGGGATACTGCCGCCCAATCCAAAACTGGTAAAGTAGGTTGATTTATTTTCGTAACGCTTATCCCATGTTTTTTTACTTTTCCCTTTATGAAAATTTTCCCACTGATTTTTTTCCTGACCGGAGGTAGGGAGACTGGAGATAAATAACGGCAAAAGCAAGCAACATAAAATACGGGTAAGGTTCATCGGTTAGGGTTTAGAGGGTGACAGACTGGAGGAAATTTCCGTTGCACTCAAAAAAATAATTGAATAACTGTGTAACTGAATAATTGAACTTTTGAGGCAAATTTGCCTTATTACTACAGTTATTCAAGTATTCAGTTAATCGATTATTACCTTACATCATCCATCGTTAAATTTGCCATATGGAATTCTTACAAAAATTACACATCGACAACGATAATAACGGCGTTTCCACGGGTTTGGAATGGCCGGCTGCCAATGGAGAAAAATTATTTTCCTACTCTCCTGTTGATGGCAACTTGATTGCCGCAGCAAGTGGTGCAGACAGAGCAAATTATGACGCAGTAGTTGCAAAAGCAAAGGAAGCGTTTGCGAAATGGCGCTTGTGGCCCGCTCCTAAACGAGGTGAAATTGTCCGCCAGATCGGTGAAGCGCTTCGTAATAAAAAAGAAGAGCTCGGCAAACTCGTTTCTTACGAAATGGGCAAGAGCCTGCAGGAGGGATATGGCGAAGTGCAGGAGATGATCGATATCTGTGACTTTGCTGTTGGCCTGTCGCGCCAGCTTCACGGGCTTACCATGCACAGCGAAAGACCTGCACACAGAATGTACGAGCAATATCATCCGCTGGGCATTGTGGGCATTATTTCCGCATTCAACTTCCCTGTTGCTGTGTGGAGCTGGAACAGTATGCTGGCTTGGATCTGCGGCAATGTGACTATTTGGAAACCATCTGAAAAAACACCTTTGTGCGGTATTGCGTGTCAAAAAATTGTAGCGGAAATATTTGCGAAAAACAATGTACCTGAAGGTGTGAGCAACCTTGTAATTGGCGGTCGTGATGTGGGCGAATGGATGAGCAACGATGTAAATGTTCCACTTGTTTCTGCAACTGGTTCAACGAGAATGGGTAAAGCGGTGGGTGCTGCTGTTGGTGCAAGATTGGGAAAGAGCATTTTGGAACTGGGCGGCAACAATGCGATCATCATTTCTAAAGATGCCGACCTTGATATGTCACTGGTTGGCGCTGTGTTTGGAGCAGTGGGCACTGCAGGGCAACGTTGTACTTCTACCCGCAGATTGATCATACACAAGGACGTCTATACCGCATTTACTGAAAAACTGAAAAATGCCTACAGGCAACTACGCATCGGCAATCCGCTTGATGAGCACAATCACGTTGGTCCGCTGATAGATAAAGATGCGGTAACGATGTATCTCAGTGCGATTGACAAATGCAAAGCTGAAGGCGGCAAATTTATTGTAGAAGGTGGCCAAATGAATGGCGATGGATTTGAAAGCGGCTGCTACGTAAAGCCATGTATCGCCGAAGTAAAAAATGAGTACAGCATTGTGCAGCACGAAACCTTCGCTCCTATTTTGTATGTGATGAAATACGACGGCATTGACGATGCCATTGCCATGCAAAATGGTGTTCCGCAAGGCTTGTCTTCTGCTATTATGACGCTGAATCTTCGTGAAGCGGAGGCCTTCCTTTCTCATGCAGGTAGTGATTGCGGTATTGCGAACGTAAACATCGGAACTTCCGGTGCTGAGATCGGTGGTGCTTTTGGCGGCGAGAAAGAAACAGGCGGCGGACGCGAAAGTGGCAGTGATGCCTGGAAGGCTTATATGCGACGCCAGACAAACACCATCAACTATTCTACCCAATTGCCTTTGGCACAAGGTATTAAGTTTGAATTTTAGCAGTTTGTTAACCGATATTTCCGGGTGCTGAGATTTTGGAATTAGTTGTTAAAAGACTTAAAACGTTTATCGTTGATGCAGCCAATTGTTGCAATTATTCGATGACGTACAATTTTCGCCTGAAAATCTAAAAGTCTCCGCATCCGCTCAAATGCCCGGTCTGATATCTTTTTTTGTGAACGGTATTCTTTTGTAAGATATTAATCCTCATATTTGGTACGCTGAAATTGTTGTGCTGCAACCTTTTGCCGGAAAACAGCGTTTTATTTCAGTGAGGAAATTATAAACCCAAATTTTTAGAAGTGAAAAAAATTATCATTTTAGCGGGATTTGCTCTTGTGGTGAGTGGTTCTACATATGCCCAGGGAACATCCGTAAAAACAGATTTGCCCCACGGCTGGCAATTGCTTGACAAATCGAAAGATGGCGTGTATGGCTTGAGTATGGACAAAGCCTATGAATTTGTAAAAGGGAAAAAACCAACAACAATCATTGTCGCTGTAATCGATGCAGGGATCGACACTTTGCACGAAGACCTGAAAGATGTATTGTGGGTGAACCCAAAAGAAATTCCAGGCAATGGCATCGATGACGATCATAACGGCTACGTGGACGATGTGCACGGATGGAACTTCATTGGTGGCAAAGATGGTCGCTATGTGAAAGAAGATTCTTATGAAGGCATTCGTGTTTACTATCAGTTTAAAGACAAATACGAAGGCAAGACAGTTGACGTTTCCAAATTCGACCAGGACCAGAAAGACGAGTATGAAATGTGGTTGAAAGCGAAAGAGAAAGTAGTGGGCGATGCAACAGGTGGTGTAGACACAAAAATGTTGCAGAAGGTTTTGGAAATGTCTGTTAAGAACGATTCCATTTTGAAAAAATCCATTGGTAAAGATGTTTACTCAGGTAACGATCTTGACACTTTTGCAGCGGTTGCTCCCGATGCAGCAAGAGCAAAAGCAGGCTTCCTTTATTTGTTGAAAGCAAACAACATGATGGAGTCTACCAACAAAGAATTCATCGACGGACTTACTGAATATGTAACCAGCGAAGAAAGAAAAAAAGACGGTGCGACCAATCCTCCAAAACCTTACCGCGCTGACATCGTGAAGGACAATGAAATGGACATTAACGATAAATACTACGGCAACGCTGATGTGATGAGTGGCAATCCTTTCCACGGCACACACGTAGCGGGTATCATTGCGGCAAAACGCAACAATGGCCTTGGTATGGATGGTGTTGCAGATAATGTAAAAATCATGGCGATCCGTGCCGTTCCTGATGGTGATGAGCACGATAAAGATATTGCTCTTGCTATCCGTTATGCAGTCGACAACGGCGCAAGAGTTGTCAATATGAGCTTTGGCAAAAGCTTCTCCCCTGAGAAAAAATGGGTTGATGATGCGGTGAAATATGCTGAATCAAAAGGCGTTTTGCTTGTACACGCTGCAGGTAACGATGCTGCGAATGTTGATTCTGTTGATAATTTCCCTAATCCATATTTAAGAGCAAGTGGCACGAGAGCTACCAACTGGATCACCGTTGGCGCAAGCAGCGATCCGTCTGCAGAAAGCTTTAAAAGCTATACTGCTTCTTTCTCTAACTACGGAAAAGGTACTGTAGATGTATTTGCTCCTGGCACCAAGATCTATTCAACCATTCCAGGTGGCAACACTTACGGCAATGCACAAGGTACAAGCATGGCTTCTCCTGTTGTTGCAGGTTTGGCTGCATTTATCCTTTCATACTATCCTGATCTTACTCCACAGCAAGTGAAAATGGTTATTGAAAAATCTGCGGTTAAATTGCCTGAACAAGTGAAAAAACCTGGTTCCGATGACATGGTGAACATGTCTGATCTTTCTGCTTCCGGCGGTATTGTTAATGGTTATGAAGCTATCAAACTGGCTTCTACATTGAAACCCGAGGGAAAGAAAATACCAAAGTCTTCTTTGAAAAAAGGCAAGAAAGATTAATTCAATTAGGAATTCATTATATGCAGAATGCCGGACGAAAGTTCGGCATTTTTGTTTCGTAGAGACGTATGATAATGCGTCTCTGTTTGATCCCTTCAACCTGCCACGCGTTTATGGGCATCTTTGCCTTGTTTACGCAGGCAGCTGTTGGGCGCGACAGAGACGCATTATCATGCGTCTCTACGAAACATTCAACCTGCCACATTTCTATGTGCATCTTTGCGATATTTACGCAGGCAGTTGTTAGGTGCAGTAGAGACGCATGAAAATGCGTCTCCGGTTAAATATTCAACCCGCCACACATTTATGTGCATCTTTGCCTTGTTTACGCAGGCAGTTATTGGGTGCAACAGAGACGCATTTTCATGCGTCTCTACGGGGAAACCGAAATAAAAAAGGCCGGATCAAATCCGGCCCAGTATTAACTTTTCATATTCACATATTGTAAGGCGATTCCAAGGTTCCAGCCTTTGCTGGCTTGTATCACATCCTGCAGGTCATCAATTTTCTTTGCTGTTACACGTACAATATCGTCCATGATAGCGGCCTGCACTTTAAGGCCACTGTCTTTAATATGTTTTACTATTTTCTTCGCATCTTCCTGCTTAATGCCGTTGCGGATGGTCACTTCTTTCTTTACAACTTTTCCGCTTGGGTAAGCTTCTTTGCTAAGATCAAATACTTCAGGTGGCAATCCCTGTTTCATGCTCCTGCTGATCAATACATCAATGATCTGGTTCAATTGCATGTCGCTGCCAGATTCAAGTGCGAGTGTCAAATCTTTTTTATTCAACTCGATCACAACGTGTGCGCCTTTAAAATCGAAACGATTAGTTATTTCTTTTTTTACTGTATTAATGGCATTATCCACTGTCTGTACGTCTACTTTACTTACGATATCAAAAGAAGGCATAAGAAATCATTTAATGGTGAAGCTGTAAAAGTAGGATTTTAATGGAAAGTTGAAAATGGAAAATGGGCCAATTTGAAAATTTGAAGATTTGCAAGTTTGAAAATGTAGGGGCGAATTGCATTCGCGCTGCCACTCAGCAATGCCAGTATCCAGTTACTCAATTCCTAAAAACCAGCATGAGTACAAAATAAAAAAAGGAACACAGCTCACCAACTGTGCTCCTTAGGTTCCACGAGTAACTATGCTGCTATTTTAAGGGTGGGTATGAGTTGAAAATTGAAAGTTGAAAGTTGAAAATGTTTTATGTGCTGGATTGCTGAAAGTAAGGCAAACATCTCTTACATGCGATTTTCAGTTTCAATTCAATCTTCCGCGGGTTCGTCAGGGCGAATGCGATTCGCCCCTACGACGACCCAAATTTTAATTTTCAATTCAGCAGGGCGGGTACCCCATTTTCAAATCTTCAAATTCTCAAATTTTCAAATTAATCGCCGCCTCCACGTTTCACGCGATTGCTTTCATCGTCTGCGCCGCCGGTGCGTCTGTTCTGTTGGGCATTTTGAATTTGTTTACCAAATCTCCAAACAAATGAAAGGTTCACTACGCGGCTGTCCCTATGTTGATTGAATGTTGCTTCTGTTTGCTGGAAGTTGATCTCCCCTTTTATTTTTTGTGTGTACAAAATGTCACGTGCATTCAATTTGATCGTTGCCTTGTCTTTCAGAATATTCTTTGCAACACCTGCAGACAACTGTCCAAAAGGATGGAGCAAGATCTGGCCTTCTATGCCTTTTGTTCTGTAAAAGCCCGACAACTCTGCGCTCCAGCCCTTGTTGAATTTAAACTGGTTATTGATGTTGGTCATAAAGTTGGTTGCTTCTATATCCAGTGGCTCGTTGTACAATGTACCTTGGTAGTGGTTGTAGTTCACATTTGCGTACACGCTTGCTGTCCACCATTTTGCTATAGGAATTTGGGCACTTACCGCTACACCTGCATTATCGCGTTTGCCAATATTTCCGCGGTGAATGATCGTTGCATTTCCTTGCTGTTCAAATGTTTCAGCGAAAATGTTCTTTGTATGACTATAGTTCAACGTTGTTGTCAGAAACTTTTTGTAAGTATGTGAAAACTCAATGTTGTTTGTATACTGAGGCTGCAAATATGGGTTACCTACCATGTATGTATAGTTGTCCAGGAAGAACATGAACGGGTTCATATCCTGGTAAGCTGGCCTGTCGATACGTCGACCATAGTTCAGGTTCAGGTCATTCTTGTCGTTTATTGAATAGGTCAGGTAAGCCGTAGGAAACAGGTTGTGATATGAGTTGGTAAACGATGAATCTCTCTGCGCATTATTTCCTGCCTGTTTACCGTTGTTGTTGGTGTTCTCATATCTAAGACCAGCCTGCAGGCTAAATTTCTTGCTGAATTGTTTGTTGAAATTTACATACGCAGCATTGATATTTTCTTTGTACGTAAATGAGTTGGTCTTGTTGTTATCTACCGTTTCGTTACCGTTTTCAATGTTATAAAAGTTAGCGCTGTTCACAGTGGTTACATAGCTGCTTTTAAGACCGGCTTCCAGTTTCGCATTGCCTTTCAATGGTTTTGTATAGTCAACCTTGCCTGAGTAAATGTTCACATCAACAGGCATGTATGCACGAAGGTTTTGCACTCCTGTCAAAAGCCATTCAGGGTTATAACTATTGTTGGTAAAATACTGATCGCCCTTATTGGTATAGTTTGCAAAATCAACATCTGCAGTAATCTCCTGCCCTGTTGTATCAAACTGATGGCGCATGTTCAGGTTTACGCTTCCGCTGTTATATTTCGTGTCTATCGTGTTTATTGAAGAAGTGATGGAGTCTGTGTTATAGTTTGGATCTTTTAAATAAATGGTGCTCTCGCTGTAGTTTACTTCCTTGTTTAAATAACCGTTCAACACAACACCCAACGTTGTTTTCTTATTCACGAAATAATCCATCCCTACTTTCAGGTTGTTGTTTCTTTCCTTAAACTTCATCCAGCTGTCCTGCTCAAAAATGCCGTTGATCTGCTTTGTGTTGACATCTTTAAACTTACGGTTAATGTACAGTTGGTTGTAGCCGTTCCAGATACTGTAGCTGTAGTTGGCAAAAATGTTGAATTTGCCGGTACGGTAGTTAAGGTTCAGGCTGTTGTTTGTTTTCCAGTACGCGCCTTGTCCGTAGTTAAGCGTGAGGCTTCCGTTGAACCCTTTCTGTTTGTTCTTTTTGGTCTTCAGGTTAATAATTCCTGAGTTACCCGCAGCATCATATTTCGCCGATGGATTCGTCATGATCTCGATCTGGTCCAAAGCGCTTGCCGGCAAACTTTTGAGGTAGTTGGTCAAATCTGTGGATGACAGGTAGGTGGGTCTGCCATCAATCATAATGGTAACGCCTTGCTTACCCTTCAGGCTTATGTTGCCATCCTTGTCGATTGTGATGCCGGGTGATTTTTCCAGCACTTCCAAAGCTGTAGCTCCCACGTTGGTAACGGACGCTTCGACGTTTACGACCGTTTTATCGGCCCTTAATTCAATCGGCGGTCTGTTGGCAACAACTGTAACATTGCTCAATTCTTTGCTGGCTGTGGTAAGTTTAACGGGCAAATCTTTCGATGTGCCTGTTTGGCTAACTTCGATCGATTCCGAGGTGAATTTTTTATAGCCAATGGCAGAGATGGCTATCAAATATTTGCCTTTGATAAGATTTTTCAATTCAAAATGACCTTTTGCGTCACTCTTGCGAGCTAGGACCTGGGAAGAGTCTGTAGCCCGAAGAAGTAAAATGGTGGCATCCTGAACAGGATTTCCTTTGTCGTCATTAACGGCACCAATAATTTGGTTACCAGGTGTTTGTGCTTGGCTGAAATAAGATAAGGTTACAAGTGTTAAGACTTTCAGCATAGTCAGTAAATGTCTCATGGTGTGGTGTATAGTACTGTTTATTGATGATTACAACACAAACTTAGGTACTATGCATTACAAAGTACATTGTTTTATGTCGAACGGTGTTTGTTACTGATATTCGGTAGTAGGTAAGACAGGAGAGGTCATTTTCATGTTACACTTTCAGGGTTGTTTGGTATGAGAGGTATTTAGAACAGTTGAATGGGGTTTCGGAGATAAGTTGACGACGGACAAGACAATTTGCATTTGTAATTTGAAAATTTGAAAATGGGGGCGCCGAAGGGGCGAATCGCATTCACCCTGGTGCACCCGCAGGGAGTTGAAAATTCCTGTCCGACTAAAGTCATTCAGGCGGGGAAAGTTGAAAATTGAAAATTGGTTTATCGTCTGCACAGCATTCCCCATATCAAACTTCTCGCGTCTTTGTTTGTTTTAGTTTGATTTGGCATGAAGTAGAGAAAATGCTACCAAAGCCATGAGTAATCCCTTGGTATGAGAATTTCTGTTCGAATTAAACTTAATGCGGTGGGAATATGTCAGATGTAGTGGGCAATGAATTTGAAAGTATAGCTATTCGCTAGCTATTATCAAACAGACAGCATTAATAGCCATTTCATATTCGTTCTGCGCTAATATTTTTTAATAAGAATAAACACTTATCAATTGAACCAAAAAGAAACTTTATTTCATCTTTACGAGCCTCCAACACAATATTTCACAAGCTTTTACCCTTAATGTTTTTTATCTTTACATAGACGATCTACGAAGACCTTAGTAAAACATTTGTTAAACAGTTTTACCGGTAATTCAAGATGTTTTCTTGCGTCGTTAATTTGTATAGTTAATAATTTTTGACGTTTAAGTTCTATCAAAAGGAAGATTATAATATGACAACAAAACAAGTATTCGCAATTATTTTCATTAGCGCCGCTACTTCAGTTGGAAGTATGTGGGCGTATAATAAAATAACCACCCAAACTTCTTACCAGTATCCGGTGGCCGACAGTGGTAAGCTTCCGTCCAATTATGCAGGTTTCTTTGATGGAGTGGCTGGTGGTGCTCCTCCTACTGATTTCACACAGGCTGCTTCAGCTGCCATTCCTGCAACTGTTCACATTAAAACAAAGGCCACACGCACGGCTTCTAATAATTTACCAAGAAAGAATCCTTTGCTGGACCTGTTCGGTTTTGATTTTGACGACGATGGTATGGGCAGCATGCCTCGCTCCATTCCTTCAATGGCTTCGGGTTCTGGTGCTATTATTAGTGAAGACGGTTACATTGTTACCAATAACCACGTTATTGAAGATGCAGATGAGATCAACGTTACGCTGAACAATCAAAAAAGCTTTAAAGCGAAACTGATCGGTACAGACCCAAGCAGCGACATCGCTGTCATTAAGATCGACGCGAAAGGTTTGCCATTCTTATTGTACGGCAACTCAGATGACGCAAGAATCGGACAGTGGGTATTGGCCGTAGGTTATCCGCTTACATTGGAAACGACCGTAACAGCCGGTATCATTAGTGCGAAAGGAAGAACTTTGAATATCAATGGCCGACAGAGCAACACGCCTATTGAGTCGTTCATTCAAACGGATGCGGCGGTGAACCCTGGAAACAGTGGCGGTCCGCTGATTTCAACGGATGGCAAAATGCTGGGCATTAACTCGGCCATTGCTTCTCCAACAGGTTCGTTCGCAGGTTACTCGTTCACCATTCCGGTAAACATTGTAAAGAAAATTGTTGCCGACATCATCAAATATGGTACTGCACAAAGGGCTTACCTTGGAATTAACTACCTGAGAGATGACATTACCGAAGAGCAAAAAGCACAAGCCGGTATTAAAAACGGAGATGGTGTGTATGTGATGGACGTTGTGAAAGAAGGCGCAGCTGCTTCTGCAGGCATCAAGAAAGGTGACTTCATCGAAAAGATCAACGATGTTACTGTGGCCACAAGTGCCGACATGGTTGGCCAGATCGCAACCTATCGCCCTGGTGATAAAATTAAAATCAGCTACCGCCGTGATGGTAAACTGAACGATGTAATGGTAACTTTGCGCAACAGTGCCGGTACTACCGACGTAGTGAAAAACACAGCGGTTGATAAACTAGGTGCAGACCTTGAAACCCTGTCTAAGAAAGATGCCAGCGAACTTGGCGTGAAAGGCGGTGTTCTTGTTAAAAGTCTTAAAACCGGAGGATTGCTTGAACGCTCAAGGATCCAGGAAGGTTATGTAATATTAAAAGTAAACGGTCAGGAAGTAAAGACTGTAGATGAGTTTAGAAAAGCGATTGAAGGTTCTGGCTCTAATGCCAAACTTGAAGGTGTTTATCCTGGTTATGAAGGTATATATCCATACCCATTGAGATTGAGTGACAATTGATGTTATGAAATCTAAAAATATAAAGGCCCGCGTTGCGGGCCTTTATATTTTTAGATAATTTGACAATTTGAAAACTTTTCCAATTGAAAATTGAAAGTTGAAAATTGAAAATGCTGGATGTGACATTGCTGAAACGCAGGGCGAATGCGATTCGCCCCTACCATTTTCAACTTTCAACTTTCAACTTTCAACTAAATAAACCCTTTGCAATTCGGCGCGCCACACCTGCATTTCAACTTTCCATCATGGTGGGTTTCTCCGTAGTTGCAGGTAAGTTCCTCCCCTTTTTTGATGGGTTTTAATGTGTAGAACTCCACTTTTCCGTGCGCCACGCGCATGTAGGTGTTGGGACCGCAGGAATGATTGATAAAATTCAGTTCGTTCTTATTTACGCTGCCATTTAATGCGCGGCCATCGCCAAATTCAACACATGCGATTCGCTTTTGCGAAGCCACCAGCAAGCGGGCTTTGCGAAGGCTGATGATTTCTCCGCCCATGTTGCCAAGTTTTTTTTTGGCAGGAATATTTTGCAAAGCAAAAGTGCCGGTGCCGTCAATCTTGCTTTTCTTCGATTCGAGTTTGTAGGTTAAAGACATGATAGAATTAATGAGTTGCTACAAAGATGGAGAATGTTAATTCAAAAGTCAAAAGTTAAAAGTCAAAAATGCGGCTTCGACAATCCCGGCCGAACAAAGTTTGTTCGGCCGGGCTTGTCGAAGCCTTCTTTGCAAAAACTCAAATATATCGTACGGTTGGGCAAGCTTTACAGGCCAGGCTTCCCTCCTGAGCATACCAGCGGCACTCCGGCCTTATGCTGCATGGCGGCAAATGTTCATCTTGTATTTTTTCTTCCATTGCAGTCAATACACGCTTTATCACGCCGCATTCAGTGCCTGTCCATTGTTCACATCCGCTTTTCACGCATTTATTTACAAAACGGAATTTTTGCTCCGCCGCTTTTCCGGTATTTGCAGCCTTCATAAAAACGTCATCAACTTCCAGAGGCGTAGAAAGAATATCCACAGAATTTTCCTTTACTACACCAAGCAGCTTTGAGCCCTCGTACAAAGGCGCACTCGGGCAAAGGAATTTCTCTTTCATCCTATTGAGTTTCGTTGTACAATACTAACTGGACCCGCAGCATTTGCAAGTCCGTGTTGATCTTCAATCTGGGAAATGGCACCCAATAACTCTTTGCTCATCAGCTGCATTATTCTGCCGCCGTTGATCAACCATTTTTGCAAAACAAAGGAACCGCCGGCTGCTGTTGGAGCTTCTGTTTTCGCCTTTGCGCCAGCCAGGTCCAGTTCGCCGAGTTTGTGTATGAATGCCTGGTTCAGCGCTTTGCTTATTTCGGCCTGGTACTTTTCAGGAATGTCCAGTCCGTCTACTTCAATCGTGAATTTTAATGATTTTGACATATGACTAAGGTTTAAATGGTGCCTACTCGTTTAGCGGATTTTCGGCAAGTTTCCGTATTTGAAATAGACGTTATTTAAAGAAGTCCCGCAAACAAATGGTGAAATCTTTGTGCAAATAAAAATTCATCACTACTTTTCAGGTGGCTTACTGCTGACATGTCCATTCATCCACGATAATTCCATTTAGAAAATTCCTCTTTCCCTTTTATTCAACGCTGAACCCTTAATCATGAAAGGAATATTTTTCTCTTCGGTTTTTCTTTTATTGTCTTTTTCCAAATTACAGGCACAGAGCGGCTGTACAGATGCGGCAGCGAACAACTTTAATGCTTCTGCAAAAACAAACGACGGTTCCTGCAAGTACAATGATGTAATGTTGACACCCTCCATAAAATACGCCATGGACAACACTTTGAAGGAAACATCCGGCCTGCTGTGGTGGGATGGCAAAGTGTGGACGTTCAACGACAGTGGCGGATTACCTGAGATATACGCCATTGATTCTGCTACGGGCAACATCACTAAAACAGTTACCATTTCAAACGCAACGAACATAGACTGGGAAGAAATCACCCAGGATGACCAATACATTTACGTCGGTGATTTTGGTAACAATGCGAGCGGCAATCGCAAAAATCTGCGCATCTATAAAATTGCAAAGGCAGATGTGCAATCATCGACAAGTGTTCATGCACAAGCGATCAATTTTTCCTACAGCGATCAAACTGATTTTACAGCAACAGTGAGCAATCAAACCAACTATGATTGCGAAGCTTTCGTGGCATATAACGACAGTCTGTTTTTGTTTAGCAAGGATTGGGTTGACTTCCACTCCAGACTGTATTCTTTGCCCAAAACTCCCGGCACTTATACTGCCCATTTAAAAGCAGATATCCTTGTCGACGGCTTAATTACAGGAGCCACCATTTTGCCTTCGCAAAAAACAATTGTGTTAACCGGTTACTCCACGGTGCTGGTACCATTTTTATACCTGTTGTACGATTTTTCGAACAACGATTTCTTTGACGCCAACAAAAGAAAAGTGCAATTAAATTCACCGTTTACACAAATGGAGGGGATTGCCTCGATCAGTGATACGCGCTTTTTTGTAAGCAATGAATTTTTCCAGCGCTCTATCATTACTACACCGGCAAGGTTGCAATCAGTCAACCTCGCATCTTTGCTCACCGCTTATTACACGGCGCTTCCTTATGAGTTGCAATCTTTTCAGGCAACGGTAAATGATAGCGATGTGACGCTGCGCTGGCAGCTGAATAGCGGCAACGATCTTACAGGCATTACCGTGCAGCGCAAGAAAAATACAGAAACTAATTTTAGTGATTTGCAAACAACCGGAGTAAATGAAACGACCTATATAGACAAAGGTGTTTTGCAAGACAATAACACGATTCAGTACAGGTTAAAATTGACCGACAAAAACCAGGAAGTTCATTACAGTAAAGTTGTTGCCGTGTCAAAAAACAAAAGCAATTCAGTTACAATAACTGCAACTTATGACAAGCTGAAAGTTATTTCTGCAAATACTATCTCCGGCACATTGGATATCATCAGTACAAACGGAAGTCTTGTAAACAGATCAACAATTTCAGGAACAAATCCCTCCGTCGACATTTCCAATTTGCCCGCCGGCATTTATCTGGCGAGGCTTTCCACAAGTGCTTATAGTCAGTCCGCAAAGTTTTTTAAGCAATAAAAAAAAAGCCCTGAAAATTTTTCGGGGCTTTTTATTGCTGGTTATTTTTTTACAACATAAGTCCGCGTCCATCTGTCATGCCATGGATGACCGCCAAAAGCACTAAATGTTTCGAACGGTACAATGCGGCTGAAACTTCTTTTTAGTGCATCACCAAATGCTACTTGACTTCCATCTTCTTTTATAACCTTGGTTCTTGTGATGAGCTTTCCGAGTGTTCTGCCGTTCGAAAGTCCTTCAAAAAAGGTGTAGTACATAATCACAGATACATAAAAGATCAAGTAAAAGTGCAAGTGGTCGCGAAAAATGTTTCTACCCGTATTAATTAATATCAAAATACCAATGCCAAACAATATTGCATACAAGCAAAAAATATCGATCAAATAGTTAGCGAATCTTTGTCCGGTAGAGGCATGTTCAATTACAATTTCTTGGTCAATGTCTTGAAGTAAATCCTGTGTTTCCACGTTTATCTTTTTAGGGTTTGGTAAAAAACTATGGCGATCTCTATCGCGTTTTCACAACATAAGTTCTTGTCCACTTATCGTGCCACGGATGACCACTAAATGCACTAAGCACTTCAAATGGCGCTAACCTGCTCACGCTTCTTTTCATCGCGTCACTAATTGTAGGAGTTGAACCATCTTCTTTTATTACCCGTGTTCTGGTTACAAGTTTTCCCAGCGACCTGCCATTTGTTATGCCTTCCAAAAGGCTGTAATAAACGAAAATTGCAATGCATCCAACCAAAAGGCCCGGTGAAGAATCATCAACAATCATAGCGCCTGTTATCCAATATACGGCAAGGATAATGACAGTGGCTAAAGCATACATACCGACCATATCGATGATGTAATTAAGAAAGCGCTGCCCTACAGTGGCATGCACAATCATTGTTTCTTGTTCAATATCAAGCAATAAATCCTGCGTTTCCTGTGTTTCCATGTTTAAAAGGTTAAAAGGGTTAAAAAACAGATAAAGAGTTAAAGAAAGAAAATTAATTCTGGTTAGACAAGTAGTTATAGTCTTTCAATATTGTTTCCAAAAACGTCACGTCATCCTCGTACTCCTGGATGTTGAGCACTTCGCGGATCTTCGCCGTTGTTCTGTACAAAAGGGCAGTATTGTTTTGTTTAACAGCAGCGTCCAGTACTCCCTTTACGAGGTTCATGTCCCGGTCGCTCAGGCGCAACACGTTGGTGTATCTAGGTTTGTAATCATCTCCCAGTTCAAAGAAAACCGTCTCATTCAAATCTGAAGTAAGTTTTGTATCAATCACCATCGTGCCTGCTGCCAAATCTCCGAGGCGCTGGTTCTTTTTGGTGGACATATAGCTGATCAAACCCGGCAACACAAAAGTAATGTCTACAAATCTCAGCAGCCAGCGCAGCACCAATTGATGAAAAGCTGCCCTACCCCCGTTATCACTGATCACCCTTATCTGGCAGGCTTTTTTCCCGAGGCTCTGGCCATTCATTAAACTCTCACACAGAAGGTGGTACAATAAAACCGGCAGGTAAAAAATCATCTGCAGTCCCGATAAATTATATAATAAAGGCAGGTTCTCCGACGTTGAATCCGTATTGAAGGAATCTATAATTTTTGAGGTGATAAAGGCGTATGCAAATATGATGATCCAATCAGTTAACATCGCAAAAAAGCGCTTGTGAAAAGGGGCCGACTCAAATTCCAGTTCTATATTCAAACTAGTCTGAACTGTAATTTTTTCCATATAGATTTAAAACATTTGTTAGATTGTAAAGTAATTCTATTTTCGAAGATAAAACAACCCTAATTGAGAGAAGCGCAATTCATAAAAAAAAATAGAGATCGCTGGCTCCAAATGCAACATTTACCCGGCGATCAGCCAGATGAAATGGCTAACGAATTCATTCAGTTAGTAGAAGATCTGGGCTATAGCAAAACATTTTACCCTACCAGTCGCGTTACAAAATATCTTAATACAGAAGCCGGTAAGAGATACCTCGGTATCTATCAGAATCAAAAACAATCCGCATCACGCATAGTCAATTTTTTTAAGTACACACTTCCCCTTACTATAGGGAAACACTTAGGCTTATTGCTAATTAGTTTTTCCCTTTTTGTGATATTCGTTGCCATCGGATTTTTCTCTGCAAAAACTGATGAAAGTTTTGTGCGCATGGTGATGGGCGATCATTACGTGAACATGACCGAAAAAAACATCCAGGACGGACATCCTTTTGGTGTTTACGGAGAAGGAAATGAGTTTCTAAGCTTCTGTTACATTTTTATAAACAACGTGGTGGTATCGCTGAAAGAATTTGCCGGAGGCATTTTACTGGGCATACCAACTGTATTGGGTTTAATGTACAACTCCGTGATGGTCGGCGCGTTTGAATACATGTTCTACAGCAAAGGTTTGATCAACGATAGTTTGCTCACCATTTTGATCCACGGCACCATTGAGCTTTCAACTTTTGTAATTGCAGCAGCATCGGGATTGGTATTAGCGAAGAGCTGGATTTTTCCAGGCACCAAAAGCAGACTGAACGCACTGAAACAAGGTGCAAAAGAAGGTGTGATCATTGCCCTGTCCAATGTTCCAATGTTGTTTATCGCAGCAATATTTGAAGGCTTCATTACCCGCCATACAGATATGCCGCTTGTGCTGAAGCTGTTTATCATAACCATCTCACTTTGCCTGGTACTTGGTTATTTCGTTATTTATCCGCTTAAGCTTATGAAACGAGCTAAGCAGGAAAGCATTGCAAAATCATGAAGAAAAGATTCTACCATCCACCATATCCTTTAATTGTTTTACTGACTATACTTCTTGTTTGCGGCAGCAATGCAAGCTATGCGCAGGATTCAGACGATTCTTCAACAGTGGTCGACTCTGTTTCAGTCGCAGCTCCGGAGGTGAAGATTAATTCTGTGCAAGAGCCGAAACATATTTACGATTCTTCAGAAAGATTTTTCAACACAAAGTTTTACACGGAGCAGCCGTTTGCTGCGAGAAAATTTTCAGTAACAACAATTTCACCTTCGCTGATTGATTCTTTAAAAAAAGATAAAGATTTCTGGTACGCAAGTGCAGTAGAAAAATTCAAAGCAAAACAAAAAGCCTATCTGCGCTTTGCAGACTCCATCAAAAGAGTAAATGCGGATAAACCCGAGCCAGCATCAAAACCAGATGAGAGTTTTGAAGATGACTCCCCAAGAATAATAAACATTGGTCCCGGTCTTCAATACCTTTTGCTGGGCGCAGCGATTCTCATTTTCCTTGGAGCGCTGGTTTACTTTTTATCCTCAAACAAAGTTGGTTTTTTTGCGCCGTCGAATAAAAATATTGATGATCAACCGGAAGAAACCGATCTCGGAGAAAACATATTCATTCTTCCCTACCAGGACCTGCTGAACAAAGCGGTAAAGGACAAAAACTACAGGCTGGCAACGCGCATCTTGTATTTGCAAACGTTGAAATTGCTTTCCGAAAACGGCATCATTACCTTCAAGCCAGACTATACCAACATTCACTACTTAATGCAGTTGAATAACACTTCTTATTACAACGATTTTTTTAGAGTGACGAGGCACTATGAATATGTCTGGTATGGAAAGTTTGAAGTTACTCCGGAGATGTACGAAAAAATAAGCAGGGATTTTTCCACTATGCAAAAGAAAATAATTCCATCCTATGAATAAGATATTGCCATTTCTGATTGTGGGCGTGGTAATTATTTCGGCGCTGCTGTTTATTCCAACAAGGAAGGGTAAACAATTCGATTCCAGATTTACACTGAACCCAAAAGATAAAATTCCATACGGAACCAATGTTTCCTACTCACTGTTATCGAAACTGTTTCCTTCGGCAAAAGTGACCGTGAACCGCAATGAACCGGGCGCATGGAAAAACCTCAATATAGATACCGGCAAACAGGTATTGATAATTGTTGCGTTCGACTTCGATCCTACCGAAGAAGAGATGGACAACATTCTCAGCTTTGCACAAAAAGGAAACTATGTTTTCATTAGCGCCATTATGTACAACTCAATGGCAACAGATGTTTTCAAAGTAAGGCAAGCTTATAACAGTGGATATGATCTGAAGAATAAGATAAATGATATCATCAGGCCGGACTCATTCAGGGTAAGGCTTGACACGGGCGCGTTTCATACGCCTGTTGCGTACACTTGCCCCGGCTCTTCTTACGACAATAGTTTCCTGGATTACGATTCTACAATTACTTATCCTTTAGGGTATTCAGAAAATGGCAATCCGAATTTGCTTGCCATGAATACCATAAAAGGGACTGTTTTCCTGCATTCCGCGCCACTTACGTTGACAAACTTTTTTCTTCTATACAACAACAATCACAAATACCTTGAACAACTGGCGGCAATGGTTCCAGTAAAGCCTACGCATGTTGTTTGGGATGAGTATTATTTGTTTTCAGCAGACAGGCCAACGAAAGGAAACGAAAGTAAAGGCATTTTATCTGTGATCCTCAACTACCCTAATTTTCAATGGGCATTCTGGTTAACGCTTGCCGTGCTTGTAGTTTACCTGTTCACCGAAAGCAGCCGTAAGCAAAGGCAGATACCGGAATACAGCAAACCTAAAAATGAGCACATGGAGTTCATTTCCACCGTAGGAAAATTGTATTTTGAAAAAGGCGACCACCTGAATCTTGCTTCGAAAATGAGCCAGTTTTTCCTGGAGCATGTTCGAACAAAATATAAATTAAATACAAGCCACATTAACGACGACTTTGCGAAAGCATTATCTATAAAAACTGGTGTGCCACAGGAGGAAGCCAATGTAATTACCGGATACATCCAGCAAACACAAATGGGCGCCATTACTGTTAACGACCTGAGACACTTTTATAACCACTTAGAAAATTTCTATAAAAAAGCCTGATATGGAAGAAACCTTATTTGAACAAAGAATAAATGTAAGCGAACTGAATGCTGCCGTTGCTAACCTCCAGGCAGAGATCAGGAAGATCATTGTTGGCCAGGACCAAATGGTGCAACAGATCATCACTGCGATCCTGGCAGATGGACATGTACTGATAGAAGGTGTGCCCGGCGTAGCAAAAACACTGGCCGCAAAACTGGTTGCAAAAAGCCTGCAAACGGGCTTCAGCCGCATTCAGTTTACACCGGACCTTATGCCGAGTGATGTGCTGGGAACAAACATCTACAATCCCGGCAATACCAGCTTTGAGTTCAAGCGCGGCCCAATCTTCAGCAACATTATTTTGATTGATGAAATAAACCGTGCCCCGGCAAAAACACAAGCCGCTTTGTTTGAAGTAATGGAAGAAAAACAGGTTACCATCGATGGCATTACCCACAAAATGGAACTGCCTTTTATGGTGCTTGCCACGCAAAACCCCATTGAACAGGAAGGAACATACAGATTACCGGAAGCGCAACTGGACCGCTTTCTGTTTAAAATAGTTGTGCCTTATCCTACAGAAGCGGAGGAGTTAACCATTCTCCAGCGTTTCGGTTCTATGGACAACGATTCAAAAACAGATGCAGTAAATGCGGTGATCTCAACAACTGAAATAATGCATTTGCGCCAGCTGGTAAGAAGTGTAGTGGCAGAAGAAAAGCTGTTGAACTTCATTGCAAAAATCATTGTGGCAACCAGAAACGATAAAGCGATTTACTTAGGCGCCTCACCGCGTGCATCATTGGCGCTGTTGCAGGCAGCAAAAGCAACGGCGGCCATTTCCGGCAGAGATTTCATTACCCCGGATGATATCATTTATGCGGCTGTTCCGGTGCTTCGTCACAGAATCATTTTAACACCGGAAAAAGAAATGGAAGGTGTGAGTGAAGATGATGTGATTTTAAAGATTGTGCATGGGATTGAAGTTCCGAGATAAGGCAAAAGGCTTAACGCCAAACGCTTAACGCCTAACGCAGGTTGCAAGCACTGGAACCAGCGTTAAGCGTTTCGCATTGAGCGTTAAGCGTAAAAAAAACAAATGAAGAAAAAAAATTCAGGCATACCCTTCTACTTCAGCAGGCTTTTCTACATCATCATGGGATGTATCATAGCCGCTTTTGCGTTGGCGTTTTTCTTTCCCCAGTTGATGCTGATTGGAAAGATGGCAACGCTTTTTCTTTGCATTGCTGCATTGTTTGACCTGTTGTTGGTGTTTGGTAAAAAAATTCCGGCAACGGCAGAGCGCATTTGCACAGACAGATTCAGCAATGGAGATGATAATCCTGTTACGTTAAAAGTGCACAATCATCTTGGCTATGCGATCAATTTACAGTTGTTGGATGAAGTTCCGGTGCAGTTTCAGCTAAACAATGTAGGTACGCAGCTTAAAGTTCCCGGCAATGGCACTTCATCTTATTTGTACATGCTCAAACCGACCGAGCGTGGCGTCTATAATTTCGGCATCATTAATATTTTGTTTACCGGCCCGTTGAATATGATCGTGCGACATATCAGAAGCGGTGAAGAAAAAGACGTAGCCACCTACCCTTCGTACATGCAAATGCGTCGTTTTCAATTGATGGCTGCAACAAATCAATTGATGGAAGTGGGTTCCCGACAACTGCGTAAAATTGGCAACAGTCTTGAATTTGAGCAGATCAAGGAATATGTGTCAGGCGATGATTACAGAACGGTAAACTGGAAAGCCTCTGCCCGCAGAAACACCTTGATGATCAATAACTACATGGACGAACGCAGCCAGCAGGTTATTTGCATCATCGATAAAGGACGTACCATGAAAATGCCTTTTGAAGGTATGACATTGCTGGACTATGCAATCAATGCTTCACTTGTGTTGAGCAATATGGTGCTCACGAAACAGGATAAAGCGGGGCTTATAACCTTCGGTAAAAAAATGGGACAAACAGTAATGCCGGATAAAAAAGGCTCGCAGCTTGGTCTTATTCTGGAGAGTCTTTATCGTCAGCAAACCGATTTCCAGGACAGTGATTTTGAAAGCCTTTACAGCAATATCAGGTATAAAATAAAGCAGCGCAGCCTGCTCATACTTTTCACGAATTTTGAAAACATGTATAGCCTGGAAAGGCAATTACCCTATTTGAAAAAACTCGCAAACCATCACCCTTTACTGGTCATATTTTTCGAAAACTCCGAGTTATCGTCCTTCCTCAATGAAAAGGCCCATACCATTGAGGATATTTATACACATACCATCGCCACCAAATTTGCCTTCGAGAAAAAACAGATTGTGAAAGAGTTACAAAAGCACGGCATCATGTCTTTGCTAACAGAGCCAAATAAGCTCACGGTCAACGCTTTAAATAAGTACCTGGAGTTAAAAGCGAGACAGATTGTGTAGAGACGCATTGCATGCGTCTATGTTGCACATAAAGACTGCTTGCACAGACAATGCAAAGATGCAGCTAACATGCATCACGCTGAATGTTTGAACGGAGACGCGTTCAACGCGTCTCTACAGCTGCATGGGGTGTTCAATCCATTTATCCTCTCTCCTTCCCTCCGTGAAAAAAACTCCTTAACTCCGTGGTAAAAAAACCCGTGGCGAGACGGGTAATAAAGTCCTCAGTGAAAGCTTCGTGTTCTTAGTGCCTTAGTGGTAAATTGCTTAATATTGCCTCCGGTTCAGTTATTCAATTATTCAGTTATTCAGTCATTGGCATATGCAAACTACCGATAACATCCTCATGATACGCCCTGTGCAATTTGGCTACAATGCACAAACCGCTGTGAACAATGCGTTCCAGGTGGCCGGCGATGATGGCAACGTTCAAAATAAAGCGCTTGAAGAGTTCGATACTTTTGTAAAAGTGCTCCGCTCAAACGGCGTGTCAGTAACGGTTGTAGAAGACACTCCTAAACCGCACACACCCGATTCTATATTTCCCAATAACTGGATATCCTTTCACTCAAATGGCGCTGTAGTGTTGTATCCTATGTATGCAGAAAATCGCAGAATGGAACGCAAGCAGCATGTATTGGAAACCATCAGTGAAAACTTTGCGATAGAGCGCATCATCGATCTTACGCATTACGAAGACGATAACATTTTCCTGGAAGGCACCGGAAGCATGGTGCTGGACAGAGACAAGAGAATTGCTTACGCCTGCATTTCCGCAAGAACAGATAAAACGGTGCTCGAAGATTTTTGTGATAAAGCAATGTACCAACCAGAAGCTTTCGAAGCAGTAGATAAAAACGGCGGTGCTATTTATCACACCAACGTGATGATGTGTGTTGGAGATAAATATGTTGTCATTTGCCTCGACAGCATTCACATTGCATCAGAACGTGATCATGTGATCAACACCATTAAACACTCAGGAAAAGAACTTGTAGATATTACGCTTGATCAGATGAATCACTTTGCAGGTAACATGTTGCAGGTGGCCACCAACAATGGAGAGAAATTGTTGGTGATGTCAACACAAGCCTACGAATCACTGACAGCAGAGCAAATAAAAAAACTCACCAGCTTCAATCGCATCGTTCACTCTTCCCTCAACACAATTGAAAAAAACGGCGGTGGCAGCGCCAGGTGCATGATGGCGGAGATTCATTTGCCGACGATAGAATAGTTGAGAATGGAGAGTTGAGAGTTATCTGGCCTTACATAAAAAGTGCCTGCGAGGCATAACCTGCAGGCACTTTAAGACTTTCGAAACAAACTGTATCTTGATAGGCCTAAATTTCTCAACTTTCAACTTTCAACTTTCAACTTTCAACTTTCAACTTTCAACTTTCAACTTTCAACTTTCAACTTTCAACTTTCAACTCTCAACTTTCAACTCTCAACTCTCAACTTATTCAAACTCTCCCTAAAAGCCGTCGGCTCAAACCCCAACTCTGTTCTCGCTTTCGTAATGTCAAGTCCCGTTTTAGGCGGACGTTTGGCGGGTTGTGTAAAAACGGACGCATCTACCTTTTCAATCAATTCTTTATTCAGGCCAAAATGTTCCGCAGTGGCAATAGCCATTTCAAATGGAGTGAGCACATCTTTTCCTGCAAGATGATAAATGCCCTGTGCTTGTTTATAAATGATCAGTTCAATACCCCGTGCAAGATCTTCCACAAATGTTGGTGTTCGCACCTGGTCGTTCACCACCTTTATTTTCTTGCCTTCGGTAAGGCTGTTTTTTACCCAGCTTACAATATTGCTTCGCGTGCCGCCAACCACATTGCCGTACACGAGACAAGTGCGCACAATCGTCCACGGCATTTCGCTCATCTCCACCATACTTTCGGATTGCAGTTTGGTAAAGCCGTAAAAACTCAACGGATTACAATCATCCGTTTCGTTGTAATTCCCTTTTACACCATCAAAAACAAAATCAGTGGAAATATAAATAAAGTGCTTGCAAAAAGCCTCCGCATCGAGCAAAACCTGCGCCGTTCCCTGCACATTCACGCGTTCGCATTGTTCCGTCTGCAATTCGCAGTCATCAATTTGTGTCATCGCAGCGGCATGCACCACAACGTCAGGCGTTTCATGTTTTAGCACTTCGTGCAGTGAAAAACCTTCAATCACATCAATATCATAGTAAGTGAAAAGCGGACTCTCATTTTGAGTCAATCGCTGTTCACCTTTGCCCGTGGCGATCACCACATAATTTTTCTCCAGCAATAGTTTTACAAGATGTTGCCCGAGCAAACCATTTGCACCGGTTATCAAAATTTTTTTCATCTGTATACGCTCATTTTATATTGGTCGATGGACACATTTCGTGAAATGCGGGAATCGACAATCGATACCGCCGCCGAACTCAGAAGTTAAACGCCCCTTCACGTTTTCTAGATTCACCATTCACGATCTCATTTCATTTTGCAATGATAAATTTTCCGCGCAAAAAACGGTCGCTTATTTTTTTACCCACCCCAAAAAAGGGCTAAACCTGATGCATATCAAATAAAAATTTAAAAACCTGAGCTAAAACACTAACAATGCTCAGCATCGCTAAATTTAATTCAATAAAAACAGTTTGTGTTTCACTTTCATGCACAGCTATTCATTCCAAATCCTTATTTTTGGGACTTCTAGAACTAATCATTGAACCGCTGTTATTTTGCTTAACCCAAACATTATATTTATATGACTGACAAAAAAGTTTCCCGGATCGGAGTTTTGACTTCCGGCGGTGACGCTCCGGGTATGAATGCTGCTGTAAGAGCAGTTGTTCGTACCGGAATCTATCACGGGCTGGAGGTATTCGCCGTCATGCGTGGTTACCAGGGAATGATTGAAAATGATATTGTAAGAATGGAGTCCCGCTCCGTTGCCAATATCATTCAAAGAGGCGGTACTATTTTGAAAACAGCCAGAAGCAAAGAATTTTTCACGCCAGAAGGCAGGAAAAAAGCCTACGAAAATCTGAAAAGCCACGGTATCGATGGTTTGGTCGTTATCGGCGGTGATGGATCTTTCAACGGTGCATTGAAATTCAGCGAAGAATTTGACATCCCATGCATAGGTTTACCGGGAACAATTGACAAAGACATTGCAGGAAGCGATTTTACCATCGGTTTCGATACAGCCGTAAACACTGCTATCAGTGCAATCGACAAAATACGCGATACAGCAGATGCTCACGACCGTTTGTTTATTATTGAAGTAATGGGTCGCGACGCCGGTTATATTGCCTTGCACAGCGGTGTTGCAACTGGCGCAGAACACGTGTTGATTCCTGAACATAAAACAGATATTGACGAGGTTATCGATTCATTGCAGGAAAAGGAAAAACGTAAAAAATTGATGAATCTGATCGTTGTAGCTGAAGGAGACGACTTTGGCGGCGGCGAACAAGTTACCAAATACATTAAGGAAAAGTTACCAAGCGCTGATATCAAAATTACCGTGTTGGGACACATCCAGAGAGGTGGCTCCCCTACCTGCGCCGACAGGATACTGGCGAGCCGCATGGGTTACCACGCAGTTCTTTGCCTAATGGAAGGTAGAAATAATGTAATGGTGGGTATTGTAAACGATCAGATGCACTATACTCCATTGTCAAAAGCAGTGAAGGCAAAGCAACAGATCGACGAAGACTGGTTTGACATGATAAAAATATTGGCTTCCTAGTAAGCCATTTTTTTATGCGTCAACTACGTATTGTACATTTGCACCGAATTATAAACGAATATTAAACATTTACGAACAAACGACCGACACTCAACGAAAAATTCATTATCATGTCTAAAAACATTTCAAAATATCTCCATAAGGAAATGGACTCCACAACAGCGATCAATCACTCATTCCACAGAACAAAGATCGTTGCTACTGTAGGACCAGCTTGTGATACTTACGAAAAACTGCTGGAACTGGTGAAAGCCGGAGTAAACGTTTTCCGTCTGAACTTCTCTCACGGAAAGCACGAAGACAAAGCAAAGATCATTGAGCATATCAGAAAAATAAACGCTACCGAGCCCGTTAACATCTCTATTCTTGGTGACCTTCAGGGACCAAAGCTGAGAGTAGGTGAAATTGCAAACAATGCATTGCCGGTAGTTCCAGGTGACATCCTCACTTTTACCAACGAAAAATGTGTTGGTACAATGGAAAAGATCTATGTTTCCTACCCTAACCTTGCAGGTGATGTGGTACTTGGCAACAAGATCATGATCGACGATGGTAAACTGGAAGTAAAAGTTATTGAAATCACGCCTTCAAACGATGTAAAAGTTGAAGTTATCCTGGGTGGTGTGATCTCTTCTAAAAAAGGTATCAATCTGCCAGATACAAAGATCTCTCTTCCTGCATTAACAGAAAAAGACCTTGAAGATCTTGAATTCATTATCGATCAGGAACTTGACTGGGTAGCGCTTTCTTTTGTACGCAGCGTAAACGACCTTACTTTACTGCGCGATAAATTGAAAGCAAGAAACAGCAAATCAAAGATCATTGCTAAGATCGAAAAACCTGAAGCATTGGTTAACATCCGCGATATCATCATTGAATCTGATGCGATCATGATTGCACGTGGAGATTTGGGTGTTGAGCTTCCTGTTGAGCAAGTACCTTTGATCCAGCGCCAGTTGATCCGCAAATGCCGTCACAGAGCTAAGCCTGTAATCGTGGCTACGCAAATGATGGAAAGCATGATCGACCGCAGCAAACCTAACCGTAGCGAAATCACCGACGTAGCAAACGCTGTGTTGGAAGGTACTGATGCGGTGATGTTGAGCGGTGAAACTGCAACCGGTATGCACCCTGCATTGGTTGTGGAAACTATGCGCAAAATCATTCTTGAAGTAGAAAATACAGAATACCGTTATAACCGTGAAGATGATTTGATCCCTCAGCCGCACTCTCCTTCATTCCTGAGCGATGCAATCTGCTACAACGCATGTAAAATTGCGAAAGATGCGAATGCGCAGGCTTTGATCGGTATGACGCAAAGTGGTTACACAGCATTCATGCTGAGCAGCTATAGACCAAAATCAAGTTTGTATGTATTCACAAAAGAAAGATCTTTGGTGAACCAATTGAGCTTGAGCTGGGGCGTTCGCGCTTTCTACTACGATGAAGAAGAAAGCCTGGATGATATCGTGAATGACGAGATCACAGTATTAAAAGAAAGAGGCTTCATTAAAAGCGGCGATATCGTTGTAAACACTGGTAGCACTCCTGTTCATTTACACCTGCCAACAAACTTGTTGAAAATTACAAGAGTTGAATAACATTGCCCGGAAAACTATACGACAAAGCGGTTCCTGTGCAAGCAGGACCGCTTTTTTTAATTGAAAGTGGAAAATTGAAAATTGAAAATGCTTTAGCGTTCAACTCTCAACTCATTTTCAACTTTCAACTTTCAATTTTCAATTTTCAATTATCATGATCAACTACCACAACAAAACCTTCCGCTCGGTCGAAAACACGCCGAACGGTGAAGTAAGCGGTGAAACTACATTTCATTATAAACAAAACGGCAACATTGTAACAGCCACTTACAGCGGCGGCGGCATTGTGGAAGGACACCTGATTGCACTAATTACTGAAAACGGGGACCTCACCATGCGCTATCATCACGTTAACAGTCAAAATGTTTTAATGACGGGCGTTTGCAGATCCATACCGGAATTATTATCCAATGGCAAAATCAGGCTGCACGAGCTCTGGCAATGGACCAGCGGAGATGGAAGTACGGGCAGGTCGATTGTGGAGGAAGTTTAGTTAATTGAAAATTCCTGCCCGACTGAAGTCGTTCAGGCGGGGAAAGTTGAAAATTGAAAATGCTTCTATTCGAAAAGTCTTTCAACGCCAAATGCTGACGCCCAACGCCAAATGCAAGTTCTGCGTTAGGCGTTGGGCGTTTAGCATTAAGCTCGAAATCTCAAAAAGTTACGGGCAAAAAAAAGGGTCACACTGTAGAAACAGATGACCTCTAACGATTGCTTGCCATATGAAAAAGAGTTCAAATTCTATTTTGAAACAAGGTCAGATCAACTTTTCTATACTCACTTTCTTCTTTTCTGATCTTGTGGAAACGTTTTGTCTTCGTTTCTGATGTAAAAGTATATCAGAAATCATGCCTGCTAAAACCAAATAATCGTTGATTTAATTATGACAAACCATATCCTAAAAAATGAAACGCTTTACCAGAAAGCGTTTCATCATTTTTTTGACCTTATGCCCAACGTATTTTTCGTCTCAATTTTTTATTTCTTTTATCAAATCGTATTGTCCTAAAACAGAAATTGATAACCAGATAACCTACAATGCCGCTTCTTTTACCTTTGCAAACTTTTTGATCGTCTCTTTGTAGGTTTTCAATGCTTCCGTTTCCTGTTTGATGAATGAATTGTCCCTTAAACTCCCCACAACCGCATCCATCTCTTTGTCATCCTCATACACCATTTTCTTAAACGGATTTTTGTAATCCTTGGCGCGAGAATCGAAAATACCTTTGGTCATCCATTCTTTGGTTTCAACGCTCTTATTTAAAATAGCCGGAAGCAATTCGCGAATGTTCTTTTTAAAGCCAGCACCATATACAGCTTCATAGGCAGCAATAGCATGTAACAGTTTTTGCTCGCTGTACAAAATGCCCTGCTTTTCGTAAAATGCATGAACGGAATCCCAGTTTTTCACTTTGCCACTAATCAATTGTTGCAAAAGCTTTTGCAATTCCGGTTCAGGCATCAGCTGTCCGCCGACGTTCACCCATTCTCCCAAGGTACTCCGTGATGGAACGAGGGCCGCCAGCTCTTCAAGACCTGCTTTTTTATTTTGCTTCATCCAACCTACCAGCTGGTTAGCAACATAATAAGAAACCAGCTCACGGAACAGATTATAGCAATAAGCAACTTTGATGATCTCTACTTTACGATTGCTGTTTTCAAAGCCATCAGCCAATATTTCTAACTCGTTTACGACAGGATCGTTGTTCAATAAGAGCTCCTTACCTTTTGCGATCACCTTTTCTTCACTTACTCTTCCCTCTGGAAACTTTCTGTAGTATGCTTTTCCGGTAAATTTCCCCAGCAACGATAATGAGTCTACAATTTCGTTGATTGTATCTGGTGCGAGGTAGTCATACTCTATGTGTTGCAGTTTTTCTGTGCGCTTATCTCTGTCAATATATTTGCCGGCATTACGAGCCAATGCGTACATGTTGTACTTAAACCAATAGCCCGGCATCACTACGATCTTATCAAGATGCACTTCATTTACCACTAAGCAAAATGGAATGGGAATGTTCAGTTCTGCAGGATAATCGCCCTTTGCCAGCAACATGAACGAAGCAAACTTTGAATTGTGCTTCAGGCTTACGCATAAGCCCGGCCAGAAGCCACGTCCGGCAACAATTTCACCGTCTGCGGCACGTGAATTATGGTTAGAGCCGATGGTGGCACCGGCGGCCATATTACTTTGTCCCATCACCAAAGCGGCACACAGGAACGAGTTGTTGTGGTGTTGCTCGTGGGCTGGAAAAATAAGAGAATTCAACACTTCGCAACAGGAAATGGTAGCGTTATTTCCCAGGTAAGAGTTGATCAAACGTGCGCCGTACTTCAACTGTGAGTGCGAAGCCATTACAAAACGCACCGCTTTTACGCCGTAGAATATTCTGCAACCAACATTTATTATTCCGTTCACCAGTTCACAACCCTCTCCAACCTGTGTTGGAGCCTCGTCAGTAGAATTGATCGTAAGATTTTTAAGTTTGTTCGCCCCTTTTATGTAGGCATCTGTACCGATCCAAACATCTTTTATGATCGAGCAGTTTTTGATCACGCTTCGGTCTCCCACTTTGCCGTAATAACCTCTTAATTTATCAAACTGTCTTTCTGTAATTTCAAGAAAACGGGCCTGCAATTCTTTATTGTCGCGGTACCTGGACCACAGAAAAGCATCGCCCGGGAGCATCCCGCTAAAAGGCACTATGCTTCTACCTCCGTTTTCATTGCAGACTTCAAGCCAGATACGAATATTTTCCTGCTCACCTTCTTTAAGAATACCATTACCAAACTTTGAATGATCGGTAGTGGCCATTTCATTGATGTTAACAAGGAAAACTTCGTTGCCTACAATATAGTGAGAAAGATAGTTTACGTTATCTACCACAACATTGTCACCAAAATCGCAACTGATAATGGTGCTGTTGTACAGCCCAACCGGCATTTTGATATTGTTGAACTCAAGAAAATAAGGTTCGAGTTTACCAATCCGCACCAATCCGTAAAACTTACAGTTCTTAACCAGCTCCGGATTAAAGGCATCCGATACCAAAATATTGTTCCAGTTATCGGAAGTATTTCGGTTGCGAACAAGCACTTCAATTTCGTAAGCTGTCAGGTGTTTATATTCAATACCACTGCGGTTTTGCATGTTGCGCAAATGATATTCATTCTTTCCTTTCGGCAAGTATTCGTTCGGAATAAATCCGTAGCCCAGCTCATTGATCGGCTGTTTGGAGATGATGTTCATGATGTATGCTTAATGCTTAACGCCGAACGCCAAACGCAGTGCCTCCCTGGCATTATGCGTTAGGCATTCAGCGTTCGGCCTTTAACGTTCTAACTATTCTACTGTTACACTTTTTGCAAGATTGCGCGGCTTATCCACATCGCAGCCTTTTGCAATACCAATGTAATATGCCAGTAACTGAAGCGGAATCACACTGATCAATGGTGCTACAAGCTCATCAGCATATGGAACGATCATTACATCGTCGGCCATTTTTTCAATGATTTCATCATTCTCGCTGATCACCGCCAGCACCTTGCCTTTTCGAGCTTTGATCTCCTGGATATTGCTAACGATCTTTTCGTGGTAAGAATCTTTGGTAGCAACAAACACAACGGGTAAATTTTCATCTACCAGCGCGATTGGACCATGTTTCATTTCTGCTGCGGGATAACCTTCGGCGTGTATATAGCTTATCTCTTTCAATTTTAATGCGCCTTCAAGAGCGATCGGGAAGTTGTAGCCACGACCAAGGAAAAGGAAATCTCTCGCGTCTTTATATTTTTCAGCCAATACTTTGATGTGATCGTTGAGCTTCAAAGCAGTCGCTACTTTTTCAGGAACGTCCTGCAACTCGCTCAGCAACTTGCGATAGCGGGTTTCATCGATAGAACCTTTTTCATGCCCCACTTTTAAAGCGATCATTGTAAGCACCGCCAATTGCGCCGTAAAGGCTTTCGTACTTGCCACGCCAATCTCAGGGCCAGCGTGTGTGTATGCACCCGCGTGAGAGATACGTGCGATGGAACTGCCCACCACGTTCACTACGCCAAAAATGGTTGCACCTTTTTCTTTAGCACTTTCGAGCGCCACCAAAGTATCTGCTGTTTCACCACTTTGAGAAATGGCAATGATAACATCTCCTTTATTTACAATTGGATTTCTATATCTGAACTCAGAAGCGTATTCTACTTCAACAGGAATTCTGCACAGCTCTTCAAAAACGTATTCTGCCACCAAACCCGCGTGCCAGCTGGTTCCGCAGGCAATGATCAAAATACGGTTGGCGTTCTTAATTTGATCGATGTGGTTTTGAACGCCTGCCATGGTAATTGTACCGGCATTTACATCCAATCTTCCGCGTAAGCAATCGAAGATGGTGTGTGGCTGTTCAAAAATTTCTTTCAGCATGAAGTGATCGTAACCATCTTTTTCGATAGCCGCCAGCTCCATGTCGAGCTTAGTGATATATGGAGTTATCTTTTCGTTACCCAGATTTTTCAGGATCAACTCGTCGGCTTTGATGATCGCCAGTTCGTAGTCATTTACATACACCACTTCCTTGGTGTACTCAATGATTGGAGATGCATCACTGGCAAGGAAATGTTCGCCTTTGCCAACGCCTATTACGAGTGGGCTTCCTTTTCTTGCTGCAATCAGCGTGTCAGGATTGTCTTTATCCATCAGGACAATTACATAAGCGCCAACGACTCTTTTAAGGGCGATGCGTACCGCTTCTTCCAGTCCGCAATTATTATTTTGCTGGATATCCTGTATGAAGTTTAGCAACACTTCTGTGTCAGTATCACTTGTGAAAGTGTAACCTTTTTTAAGAAGTTCGCTTTTTATTTGCGCATAGTTTTCAATGATACCATTGTGTATCATTGCTAATCTGCCGTCATTTGACATGTGAGGGTGGGCATTGCGGTCGCAGGGTTCACCGTGTGTGGCCCAGCGGGTGTGGCCGATACCGATGTTGGAGTGAAGATCTTTTCCTACGAGACTTTCTTCGAGTTCTGCTACTTTTCCTTTCTTTTTGTAAACTCTGAGATCCCCGTTTTGAAGAGCAACGCCACTACTGTCGTAGCCGCGGTATTCGAGTCGTTTTAAACCTTTCAAAATCACAGGATACGCTTCCTTAGGCCCGATATAGGCTACAATTCCGCACATAAATAGTTTTTTTAATCAATGGGTAAAATAGTTCAATAATCAGCATTCATTGTAGACACAACGAAAGCACAATATTATGAAGAAGAGGTGAAAGTGAGAAGTTAATTGAAAATTGAAAGTTGAAAATTGAAAATGGCTAGCACAGGCTGTTTTCATCGAAATACAGCTCTTTAATATTTTTATAAATGATCAATATCTTTTAGAAAATTTTTAAAAAGTATTTATTGAATTGAAAATTGAAAATGAAAAAATAAACACCTCCGGTCGTTTTTTCCGAACGCAAATCATTAGGATTATTTTTTTAAAAAAACGGGCACAATTATCTTCAGCAGCAGGGCGAATGCGATTCGCCCCTACCACAACCATTTTCAATTTTCAATTTTCAACTTTCAACTTTCAATTATCAATTATCTTCGTTTCTCCTAAATATTCAAACATGATAAAAACGGTTGCTGTTATTGGCGCGGGAACAATGGGGAATGGTATTGCGCATGTTTTTGCCCAAAACGATTTTAAGGTAAATCTCATTGATGTATCTGCCCCACAAATTGAAAAAGCACTACACACGATCGCCAAAAACTTTGATAGACAAATTGCCAAAGGAACGGTTACAGAAGAGCAAAAAAGCAAGGCCCTCGCCAACATTGCCACATTTAACCAAGTACACGCCGGTGTGGAAGATGTGGACCTTGTGGTGGAAGCTGCTACCGAAAACATCAATCTAAAAATAAAAATATTCCAGGAGCTGGATGAAGCGGCACCTGTAAATTGTATTCTTGCTACGAATACGTCTTCTATTTCCATCACAAAAATTGCTGCGGCTACAAAACGTGCCAACAAGGTAATTGGTATGCACTTTATGAACCCCGTTCCTGTAATGAAACTGGTTGAAATTATCAACGGCTATGCAACGGATAAAGATGTAACCGACACAATTGTTTCGTTAAGTAAGAAGCTGGGAAAAATTCCTTGCGTGGTGAACGATTACCCGGGCTTTATTGCAAACCGCATTTTAATGCCAATGATCAACGAGGCAATTTACAGTTTGTACGAAGGCGTAGCAGATGTTGAAGCAATCGATACCGTAATGAAACTTGGTATGGCGCATCCAATGGGGCCTTTGCAACTGGCAGACTTTATTGGTCTGGATGTTTGTCTTTCTATCCTGCGAGTTTTGCATGATGGATTTGGCAACCCGAAATATGCGCCTTGTCCGTTGCTGGTGAATATGGTTACCGCAGGATATCTTGGTGCAAAAAGCGGTGAAGGATTTTACCAATACGTTGCAGGAAGCAAGGACCTCGTGGTGAGTGAGCGATTTAAGTAGTCCGAACAGCAGATAGCACACAGATGACACTGATTGGACTGATTGGACTGATTTACACGGATTTGATGATGGATTAATATGCGATAAAATAATTCCGTAAACTCCCGGCGAATTTTCAACCGGGAGTTTTTTAATACGAAAAACCCTTCATTTTTTTAGTTCTGTCAACACTCCCAACCAAAATCTGTGTAATTCTGTCCAATCAGTGTCATCAGTGTGCTCTCTTTACACGAAATTTGCAAAAGAAACGTTAGAATAATACGTCAATTAATCTTTTTGCTTTTCTTACAGTCTATTTATATGGCGATTATGTAACAGTTTGTCTATCCTAATCGTATGTTAATACTGTTGGCTTTCACTGGTACATAATTTGACCTATTTTATTTTTAATCAAACTTTTGAAAATGTTAACAATCCTATTCTCGATGCTTAGTTTCTTCGGCGTTGTACAACACAACGTGGATGCTGACTGGCCTCGGGAAATACAAACTGACAAGGGTAAGATCATCATTTACCAACCCCAGCCGGAAAAACTTACGGGCAATCAACTGGAGGCTCGCGCAGCCATTTCCATCGAAAGCACAGATGGCAAGCAACCATCTTTTGGTGCAATGTGGTTCAAGGCCCAGATGAATACCGACAGAGGTACACGCACTGCGGTGTTGGAAAATATTGACGTTACCAATCTTCGTTTTCCCGCTATTAGCGATTCTTCAAAAAAGCAGGACCTTATCGATATGATTGAAGGAGAAGTTCCGAAATGGCAACTTCAAATGAATCTTGATGATGTGGTGACAACTTTAGAGCAAAATAACGCGGAAAATTTACCTTCTTTCAATAACAAAGCGCCTGAAATTGTGGTGACGGAAAAACCATCCTTGCTGGTAGTGCTTGACGGATCTCCCAAAATGGCAGATTACAACAAGCAATTCAGCAAAGTGGCTAACACGCCATATTTCATGGTAAAAGACAAGGACAACAGTCAGTATTATTTGTACACACAAAGCAGCTGGTACACTTCTCCTAATGTGATGACGGGCTGGAGCAAAGTAAACAAGCCATCTAAGGATCTAAGAAAACTGGAAGACGACATTAAGAAGAACGAAGAAAAAAATAAAGACAACAACAATTCAAAAAACAGCAATGACAATGGAAACGATCAGAAGGTAGCGGACCAGGATCTGCAAGTTATCGTAAAAGATCATCCTTCTGAATTAATCGCTTCTAATGGTAAGCCAAACTTTGTTCCTCTTCAAAACACTTCTCTTCTGTATATGGATAATTCCAATGCAGATGTGTTTATGAACATTGACAACAATCAGTACTACACTGTATTGAGTGGAAGATGGTACAAAGCACCGACAACAAGCGGTCCATGGACATTCATCGATGCAAACCAACTTCCAAAAGATTTTGCAAACATTCCGCAAGGATCTCCAAAGGATAATGTGTTGGCTTATGTGCCGGGCACGGATGCTTCAAGGGATGCATTGCTTGACAACCAGATTCCGCAAACGGCCTCTGTTGACAGAAATTCAGCAAAAGCAAGTGATGTAACATATGACGGCTCTCCTTCTTTCAAACCGGTTGAAGGAACGAATCTTCAGTATGCCCAAAATACATCAAGCACGGTGTTCCGTTCAGGCAATACTTATTACCTGTGCGATAATGCAGTATGGTTCCAATCGAGTTCACCTTCTGGTCCGTGGACAGTTTCTACAAGCCGTCCTCCGGAAATTGATAATATTTCACCATCTAATCCAAACTACAATACAAAGTATGTTTATATATATGATGTAACGCCGACTACCGTTTATACCGGCTATACTCCGGGATATTTGGGTGCTTACTCATATGGACCGACAGTGGTGTATGGTACAGGCTGGTATTACCCCGGCTGGTACGGCGCTTATTACTATCCACGTCCTGTAACATGGGGATTTGGTTTTAACTATAATCCATGGACAGGCTGGGGCTTTAGTTTCGGATTCAATTACGGTTGGTACGATCCATGGTACAGCTTCGGTTATTGTTATGGCGGCTATGGTGGATGGTGGGGCCCTCCTGTTTATCACCCGTATTATTACAGACCGGCATACTATTATGGTGGTGGCGGTTTCTATGGCAAACCGTATTACAGACCAACAAGCTATTATGGCAGACCAAATAATGTTGTAGTAAATAACAATGTGACCATCAATAACAATCGTTACAATAGAAACATGTACAGCTACCATACAAACGGAGTAACTACACGTACTGTTGGTAGCAGAGGTTCTGCACGCGATGTAAACAACGTTATTTCAAGACCTCAGCCAGGCAATAACGGTAACAATAATTATGGAAATGCACGCCCCGCATCTATTTCACCGAATGGTGCAGGTAATGTAAACAGACCAAACAATGTTTATACTGATAGACAAGGAAATGTATACAGAAGAAATAACAACAGTTGGGAAGTGAGAGATGGCAACTCGTGGAGACAGGAGAACAGTCAACGACCTTCTTCTGTTGATAATACTGGCGGTGTTAGTAATAACAGACCTTCCAGCATACCTAACAACACGACAAGACCAACGCAACCGGATTACAGCAACAGGCCACAAAGCATTCCACAGCAGCAGCCACAACAGCCATCTGCTAACAACAGACCTGCATATCAACAGCCGCAAAGCAGACCTGAAATGCAAAGACCTGCAGATGTTCAAAGACCGATGCCGCAACAGCTACCTTCTTACAGACCTGCCCAGGGAACAATGGATCGCTCGAGCTACGATAGGCAACGTGGTGCAGACAGAAGCGCGAACTTCCAGCAAAGTCAGCAACGCAGCTTTGGTGGTGGAGGCGGTGGTGGATTCTCACGTCCTTCCGGTGGTGGCAGTAGCGGAGGTGGTTTCTCACGCCCATCCGGTGGCGGCAGCAGCGGTGGTGGAGGTGGAAGACCTCACAGATAATGTCAAAAGTTTGATTACAATAGAAGGAGTTTCTCGAAAGAGAGCTCCTTTTTTATTTAGGAGTTAGAAGTTAGGAATTAGGAATTAGAGCATGCAACTTTTCGTTAATGATGTTGCACAGAAAGATAGCCAGAAGGCTTCGACAAGCTCAGCCTGACAGCGAAAGTGGAGTGTCAGGCTGAGCTTGTCGAAGCCTCAGTTAAACAGAAACGAGGTTATTAAATGCTCTTAGGGAAATGGCAGTGATTCCTAACTCCTAATTTCTAATTCCTAATTTCTAACTCCTAATTCCTGCAAAATCGCCTCCGCCACTCTCTCCCCATCCATCGCGGCGCTTACGATGCCACCAGCATAACCCGCACCCTCACCCGCAGGATAGAGATTTTTTATTTGTGGATGTTGAAGATCTGTTTTGTTGCGCGGGATACGCACAGGAGAAGACGTTCTTGATTCAGTGGCAACCACTACAGCGTCATTGGTAAAATAACCCGGCATCTTTTTGCCGAAGGCGATAAAACCTTCGCTTAAACCTTTATATACAAAAGGAGGTAAAACTTCTTTCAGGGACGCGGAATTTAATCCTGGCAAGTAAGAGCAATCCGGTAGTGTAGCAGATAATTTATTCTTTGAAAAATCAGCCATGCGTTGTGCAGGTGCAACCAAAGCTCCACCGCCTGCTTTGTATGCTTTTTGTTCCACCATCTGCTGGAAATACATAGCAGCTAGGGGGCTGTTTACATCATGCTGTTTTGCAAACTCTTTGGAAGCAGCAAGGTCAGCTATCTCAACAGAAACCACCATGCCGGAATTGGCAAATGGATTGTTGCGCTTTGAAGGGCTCCATCCGTTTACTACAATTTCGTTGTGGTCTGTTGCGGCAGGTGCAATAATGCCACCGGGGCACATACAAAATGAAAACACACCTCGTCCATCAACTTGTTGCACCAAACTATAAGAAGCGGGTGGCAAAAAATCGCCACGCAAAGCGCAATGATATTGAATGCTGTCAATGAGTTCCTGCGGATGTTCAATACGAACGCCCAATGCAAATGGTTTTTGCTCGATCAATATTTTTTTACGGTCAAGCAATTGAAAGATATCTCTCGCGGAGTGACCAGTGGCAAGTATCACAGCTTTCCCTTCGAAGGTATCTTCTACTGCTGTCTTCACTCCTGTTATTATATTGCCCCCAACAATGAAATCCGATACCTTTTGTTCAAACAAAAATATTCCGCCTGCATCTTTGATTGCCTCGCGGATAGCAGTGATGATGTGTGGTAATTTGTTGGTGCCAATATGCGGATGCGCCTGGTACAATATCTTTTCATCGGCGCCATATTGTACAAGAATATTGAGAATACGATCTATGTCCCCACGCTTGCTGCTCCGTGTATATAATTTTCCATCGCTATATGTTCCGGCCCCGCCTTCGCCAAAACAGTAATTGCTCTCAGGATTTACAATGCCTTCTTTGTTCATGGCCGCAAGATCACGCCTGCGTGCACGAACATCTTTTCCCCTTTCCAGAATGATGGGTTGAATGCCCTGCTCGATGAGTTTCAATGCCGCAAATAGCCCGCATGGACCTGCTCCTATCACTATGACCTTATCAGAAGCGGAAGCCACATTTCTCAGTTCAATCTTTTTTACCATACGTTCCTGGAAAGGTTCATTGATAAAAGCATGAACAGTAAGGTTGCTCCATACTTTCCGGCTACGTGCATCCAGCGATTGCTTCACAATGTGAAATCCATTTATCTGAGATAATGGCTTTCCTGTTTCACCGGCAATATATTCTTTGATTATCTGATCATCCGCCGCCTCGGACGGAAGCAATTTTATGGAGATGGTTTTTTGCATTGTCGTCGTTAGGTTTTTATCCTAAAAGTGAGGCAAAGGTACATTAATGACTGAATAACTGATTAACTGAATAACTGAGTGCTTTGAACGCGAAGTCCCTCACCACATCGACTATTCAGTTATTCAGTTATTGAGTTATTCAGTTCTACAGTCGTTCAGGTATTATTTTAAAACAAAAATCTATCTTATAAACTTTCAGTTTGAAAGACTGTTATGAACCATGAAATTTTGGTATATGACAAATCAGGAAGGCAGAATTTTGTGATTTCTGAAAACAAAAAATGTCGGCAATTTTTTTCCGCAAAAAATTTTGATTCAGATCAAGCGTTTTTCACGCATTATACACATTATCAAAAGCTACCATAATTTGTTGTGAATAAAAAAAACATTTCGCGTGTTTTCCACATTTTTTTATGCACAAAATTTAAATTTTGGAATAAGTATTGCTTCCTTTTTTTATTTAATCTATCTTACTAAAATGATTAAGCAACACGAAAAATCTCTGCATAAATTTATCATCCCTAAAAATGATTTTATGAAAACGTCTTTGCCATACAGTTCAAAAAACGTAGATTATACTCACTCTCATCATTGCCTCCTTCTTCAAAGAAAATTTTCACTACTCACCTCGACGGTTTTCTAAAACGCTTTACCATCAAGTAATCCAAAAGAAAGTTTGCTTTTTGCACCCAGGAGAGATTCGATTTTTTTAAGAAACAAAAACTTTAAAACCGGTCCCGGATATTATGATTTTTTTCTGGCAAAAAAATTAAAGCAACTGGGTATTTTCCGGCATTTTATTTCGACTCTATCAAAAGAAAAAAAATAAAATTTGTTTTGATGCCAATCTGTAGTTAATGGAACAAAAACAAGGGAATAAAAAATTTTTTTTTCAACAAATTCTTTTGATATTCGCTCCCCTGCAAAACTTTTTTTGGACTCAATTAAAATCCTTTTTTAAGAAAAACTGAGAGAGAAATTTTATTCTTTATCAACTTAAATGTTACAATACTGCAATGGTTAAAGCTGACGAATTAGATAAAGTTTGGAGTAATTGTCTTGATATAATAAAAGATATTGTAGAGTGGCAGCATTTTAATACATGGTTCGAGCCTATCAGCCCGGTAGAGTTGAGGAATAATGTTTTGGTGATCCAGGTACCTAGTCAATTCTTTTATGAATATTTAGAAGAACACTATGTTACCCTGCTTGGCAAAACATTAAGAAGAGTGCTTGGCAAAGAGGCTCGCCTGGAGTATCGCATCATGGTTGATAGTGGCAATCATAAAAACAAGCCATTAACTATGGACGTCCCGGCACATGGATACAAGACATTTTCAAATAACGAAATGGATTTCCCGCTGGTTATAAATAACCCGGTGAAAAATCCTTTTGTTATTCCCGGTCTGAAAAAAATGCAGATCGACCCTCAGCTAAACCCTATTTATACCTTTGACGCTTTTGTAGAGGGAGACAGCAATCGTGTTGCGAGAAGAGCGGGTAAAACAGTAGCTGAGAAACCAGGAGCCAATTCATTTAACCCACTGGTTATATATGGTGGTGTAGGTTTGGGGAAAACACACCTTGCCCAGGCCATAGGAAATGAGGTAAAAAGACTACACCCCAATAAAGTGGTATTATATGTAAGCTCTGAAAAATTCATTAACCAGTTTATTGATCACAGTCGCAATAATGCCATCAACGATTTTATACATTTCTATCAGCTGATAGACGTATTGATCCTCGATGACGTTCAATTCTTCATGCGTGCAGAAAAGTCACAGGATGCATTCTTTGCCATCTTCAACCACCTGCACCAATCCGGTAAGCAACTGATCTTAACTTCTGACAAGCCTCCAAAAGACCTGGATGGCGTACAGGAAAGATTATTGAGCCGTTTCCGCTGGGGACTTAGCGCAGACCTTCAGGTGCCTGACTATGAGACCCGCATCGAGATACTGGAAAGAAAAATGAAGAATGACGGTCTGGACATGCCTAAAGAGGTGGTAAAATACCTTGCTTATAATATTAACAGCAACGTTCGTGAACTGGAAGGTGCACTGATCTCTCTTTTGGCACAATCTTCGCTTAACAGAAGGGAAATTGATTTAGACTTGGCAAAGAAAGTGTTGAGAAATTTTGTTAAAACCTCATCCAAGGAAATCACGATCGAAGCCATTCAGAAAATGGTTTGTGATTTTTACGACGTCCCTTACGACAAGCTTTTACAAAAGACGCGTAAACGTGAGATCGTACAGGCGCGACAAATCACTATGTACCTTGCGAAAGCTTTTACAAAAAACTCTCTGAAAACAATAGGCGAACATTTCGGCGGACGCGACCATACCACGGTAATTCACAGCTGTCAAACAGTAAAAGACCTGATGGACACTGACGGCCTTTTCCGTGAAAACGTAATGGAACTTCAACAGAAAGTTCAGCTTGCGGCCATGTAAACTAACACTCCCCCTCATACCAACGTATTGTAAAACCCGGATTTTGTCCGGGTTTTATGTTTTCTTTCCTTTTACATCTTACGACTACCGCTTTATTGCTGAACGCTGAACGCAAAACGCCCAACGCGGAAGTCTCAATTATTCAGTTGTTGGTTGTTAGTTGTTAGGCTTTATGTACAGCTTTCCTTCTAACAACTACCAACTGACAACTAATAACTATCTCCGCTACAGAGTTTTACCATTTATTAAACCAGCGTTATGCGTTTTGCGTTAAGCTTTAAGCATTAACTCTAGCATATGAACAAACACCTCTTCCTGGCATTGTGCATGTTGCTCTCCTTTTCGTTTACGCATGCACAAATAACAGAATTCAAAAAAGGCTGGACAACGGAACTGAGGCTGCAAAGTGGCATGGCTACTAATTTCGAAGGCAATAGTCCGGATATGTTCACAGGTGGTCTGTTGCTCACAGAGCATGTGACAGCCGTACCCGGTAAGTTAAAAGCCGGTGCCGTTGCCGGAGGCATCTACTACAATAAAAAATTACAGGGACTGTTTGGGCCCGAAGTGCTTTTCAAAATCAAGGACTTTAGTGCCGGAGAAATGGGCAGTATCGGCAACTTACATTTATCCGCCAACTGGTTGTTTGGAACAGAACATGAGCAACTTGTTGGCGGCGGTATTCATGTAAGTGCATTAAACCTGCTCACCATCGGCCTTACAGCACACAGGGATTATAACTTAAACAGTTGGTGGTTCCAGTGTGTTGTTTCCGTAAGATTGAGTAAAGTGAAAAAGGCGCCGGAACCATTTAACGAAGGACCTAAATAAACTTCATCATTGTCTAAGACATTGAAAGCATTTTCAAATTTTCAAATCTCCAAATTTTCAAATTAATAAGTTATGCCAAAAGCATTGGTCATTAGCGGTGGAGGCTCAAAAGGCGCATTTGCAGTGGGTGTGATCAAACAACTGCATCAGCAATTCTCCACTTTTCATTTCGATATCGTTGTTGGAACCAGCACCGGATCATTGATTACGCCTCTTGCGGCAACTGAAGAATTTGATCTGCTCGAAGAATTATACACCACACAAACCACCCAGAATATAGTGTTGAAAGACAACCTTGGCAACAGGCTCAGCCAACATTCCATATTCGACGCAAACCCGCTGTGGAACTTGATTACACACTACTTCACAGATGACTTGTACAACAAGCTTATGAGTGGCAGCAAACAGATTTATATCAACACTACCTGTTTGCAAACCGGCGATATTACAGTGTATACCAACAATCCAAACCCTGCACCATCGGACACTTATATTGTTCGAACATTTCAAAGTGCAGATCATTTCAGAAGGGCTATAATGGCGTCCGCATGTCAACCTGTGTTCATGCCGCCGATTCAAATTAATAAACAAGTTCCCGGCGAAGCTCATCCGGAATATCAATACGTAGATGGCGGTGTGAGAGAATACGCCGGTGTGGAAATGGCCATTGACAATGGCGCTACGCTGATCTTCACTATCCTGCTTTCTGCCGAAACCTTTCCTCCTACCCCCGGAGAATTTCAAACATTGTTTCCGATACTGGAACAAACGCTTGACATCTTCACAATGGACGTTGGTAAAAATGACATCATCATACCACAGCTATACAACAAAGGTCTTTTATACATTAAAGCCGTAAAAGATAAAATGAAAAGCGCCGGTATTGATCAGGCGACGATTGACAGCTATTTCAATATTACATTGCCCGACAATCCTTTCAAAAATAAAGTGCCGCTAAAGCTTTACATCATCAGACCCAAAGAGCCGCTAAATGGAGGCCCGGGCGGTCTTGTATTCGATCCTGACACAATGAAGCAGATGCTGGCTACAGGACAGACATTAACAGGCGAGTTTCTTGCGTCGTTACCACCTTCGGAAACTAATGATTGGTTGGCGTGAGGGAGTGGATGGAACGCAGATTTTCACGATTGTCATGATTTGCTATGATGCTTTGATTTGAAATTTGATGGCACATGCCCGCCCGGCTGAACCGTTCGGAGGGGGATGACACAGATTGGACGGCTTTACACAAATATTTTGATGATGGTACCATCAACTTGAATTCAAAATTTCACAATGGAACAGGCATTGACTAATGGTTTCAATATTACACAGAGAGAATTCTTAATTCCTAATTCTTAATTCCTAATTGCTTTTCCTATTAATTATTCTTTATTAATTATTAATTGTTTCAAGTTCTCCAGCTGTTTCCTGATCAGCACCTTAGTGCTCTCATCAGTAAACTCGCCGTTATCATTGAATTTGGAAGGCGCCTGTGCAACCAGTACTTCTGGTTTATAAACAGGCTTCATGTTGAGAAATTGAAACACAGCATGAAAGGCTAATTGCATGCGGACCGTTCCCCACATGCCAGTGGTGGCGCCCATTACAGAAACAGGTTTGTTTAGCAAAGGAGAATCTGCCCCGCGTGAGGCCCAGTCAATGGCATTCTTCAAACCACCCGGTATAGAGTAATTATATTCTGGCGAAACGATCACCAATCCATCTGCTTTGGCAAGTGCATTTCTAAATGTTACTACAGATGCCGGTCTTTCCGCTGCCGTAGGTACATCCAAATCAGCATTGTATAACGGAAGATCAATGGAAAGAATCTCCATCGTTGTGTCTTCTGGCAATAGCGCAGTCACTGTATGAAGTAATTTGGTATTGTACGAACCTTTACGCAAACTCCCTGAAATTCCTGCAAAATGTACAGCCATTCGTTTTGATTTTATTGTTTGATCAAGGTAATCATTTAAGTATGAATTAAGAATTGGGAATTAAGAATTAAGAATTCATCCTGTGGGGCATGGTGTTCAATCACAAATGGTATGATAATTCAGTCAACAATTCTTAATTCTTAATTCTTAATTCCTAATTCCTAATTCCTAATTTTTAATTAAATCAGTGTCTCTTAAAATACTGCACTTCCTTCTCATGTTTTTTCGCTGCTTCCAGACTGTCAAATGTGCCTAAATTTCTACGCTTATTGGTCTTGGGGTCCTTCTTCCTCGAATACAAACGATACTCACCGGATTTTAATTTGCGTATCATAATGCTACATTTAATGGTGAAATAATATATAACCAGTGCATTAAAAAATTGTTCCCGAACAAAGCCGGAATTAAGAATTAAGAATTAGGAATTAAGAATTAAGAATTCATCCAGTGCGACATGGTGTTCAATAGCAAACAGTATGACAGCGCAGTCAACAATTCTGAATTCTTAATTCCTAATTCTTAATTCCTAAATAAACATTCTACTTTCCTGATTGTTAACCCTTCATGTTACATCAACTACTACATGAAATTGGTTATCGCGGGAAACAGTTGCAATGGGTAATTGCTGTGGGCATCTGTGGCTTACAGGCTAAGGCGCAAACCAATAGAACCACATTGAATGACTGTTTTGTTATTGCGCAAAAGAACAATGTGCTGATCAGTCAGGCGAAGACATCATTGCTGGCAAGACAATATTCAATGCAGGCAGAGAAGCAATCGTACTTGCCCAAAGTCGACCTGCTGGCGAGTTATAGCTACTTAAGCAAACCATTGGAAATTAATCTGCAAACAGTTAGAGACGGCATTATTACTGGTTCATCCCTGCAAGCGGTAAACACGGCGAACCAGGTATATAAAGAAATAACGGGGCAAAATATTTCCTCCGATGCAGCGCAAAGAATTGAAAGCACTTCACGCACAATCATTAATGCAGCTTATCCAAATTACAATCCGCCGCTTAGCAAACAATCGTATTTCTTGGCCGGACTCGGCGTTCGCCAACCGATTTATCTCGGCAACAAATTAAGAACCGTGCAGGATGTAGCCACCGCAGAATTCCATGCAGGACAAATCAACCTTGAACTTGTTCAAAAAGATATAAAGTTTGCCATCGCATTGCAATACATAAGGATCATGTACATCAACGCCATTTTACAAAAGGAAAACAACATTGTATCTTCATTGCAAAAGAATGACAACTACGCCAATGAAATGGTGAAAGAACAAATACTTCCACCCTATCAGCGTAACTGGGCGAAAGTGGCGCTGATACAGGGAAAAACACGACTGAACAATCAACAGCTCGAAAAACAAAATGCATTGGTGGAACTAAACAAATTACTTGGAGCGCCTCTTGATTCTGTCATCATTGTTACCGACACACTAGTATACAAGCCAACAAAAATAGATACTGTCAACAATGAATTTTATCAAACAAATCCCGGTTATCAGTTTGTAAACAGTAAAAGTGCACTGGCAGAGGCAACATTGAAAGGCAGCAAGTCTTTCTCACTGCCAAACATATTTGCTGTGGGCAATCTTAATCTCTATCAAAATGATTTGCCGGTAACCATACCACCGTGGTTTGTTGGTGTGGAAATGCAATGGACCATCTTCAACGGAACACAAACAATTAAACGTGTGAAGGCCGCGCAGCAATTGTTAGAAGAATCAAAGCTTGCAACAGAAAACGCTAAGACAATTTTAGAGACACAGTTGAAAGTTGCCATCAATAAAATGCAGTCTTTACAAAATGACGTTGCAGCCCTTGACAGTGCAAGACAGGAAGCCAACACAACGTTCTCATTAATTGAAGAAAGAATGCGCAACAACCTTTCTTCACCCAAAGATGTAAACGATGCGTTGCTGATAAAAGAAGAAATTGAAAAGGCTTACTACACCGCTGTTTTTGGTTATTACCTCGCAATGGCAGAGTATTTCAACATTGTAGGTACGCCGGAAAAAATATCAGCATACTTACAATAACACATTCTAAATAGTATTGAATGAGCAAGTTCTTAAAAAATTATTGGGCACTTTTTATACCGCTGATCATTCTCATTGTCGCGTTGTTTTTTTTAGTGAAACGCCCGAAGGAAAAGGAAGACAATACGGTGATCGGCATGGTAGATGCAGATTTCCTGGACGTGGCCGCTGAGTTTCCCGGAAGACTCGACAGCCTCATGGTGAAGCAGGGCGATACAGTAAAGAAAGGACAATTGCTGGGCGTGCTGCGAACCAACGAGATTGATGCCATCCGCAATCAAACGCTTTCTGCCATTGACGCAGCTAAAAGTCAATTGGCTTTATTGCAAAAAGGTGCAAGACCGGAAGTGATCAAATCCGCTGCCAATGTATATTCCATTGCGCAGGAGCAATATGACCTTGCTTCTAAAACTTACGAACGAATGAACAATCTTTATCAGAAAGATGTGATCTCCGGTGAAGAAAAAGACATCATTTATTTCAAATTGCAAGCGGCAAAAAAGGAAATGGAAACCGCAAAGCTTAACTGGGATCTGCTACAGAAAGGCACTCAGCCAGAATTGATACAAGCCGCAACAGCCGTGTTAAAGCAAGCGGAGCAAGGCTATGAACTAACAAAATCATTGACAGACAATACAAGAGTAACTGCACCTGCAGATGGTATCATTTCGACACTCGTGATACATGAAGGCGAAATTGTTTCCATTGGTTACCCGATGATCACTTTGCAAAAACACGATTCCTATTTTGTACGCTTCAACTTTCGGCAGGATAAAATAAAAGGCTTGCAACAAAACAGCAGGGTATCAATTAAAATCCCCGGCTCAGAACCGGAGACTTTTGATGCGGTGGTATCGCGCATTGCTCCGTCATTGGAGTTTGCCAATTGGGTGCCTACAAAAGAGCGTGGACAGTTTGAACTAAGAACATTCACTATTGAATGCAAACCAGCGAATGTCGCAGCCATTAAAGGTTTAAGACCCGGCATGACGGCGTCAATGCAGTTACCATAATCATCTGTCGATCACTTCAAACACAACATTGTTGAACACTATTTTTAAAATAACATTTCGTGAATGGAAGCGGATTTTTTCGCTCCCCGCACATTATTGGGTGTTGATTGTCATTCCACCTTTGCTCTTTTTCCTCTACGCTTATATTTATGAAAAGCAAAAAGCAGAAAAGTTACCCGTTGCCATTTTCGATGAAGATCATTCAGCCATTTCTCGCCAGCTGATTTTTTTAATGGAACAAACTGAAAGCATCCATTTCACCACGACAGTCAATAGCTACAAGGAACTGCAGACCAATATGCGCGAAGGAAAAATCATGGCTGCAGTTTATTTTCCGCAGGGACTTGAAAGAAATATTAAAAGCCGAAACCCTGCAACAGTAGGCTTTTACACGAATGCTTCTTTTATGGTTACCGCAAAACTAATGTATAAAGATGCTGCCAATGTTTTGATCGCCGGCGGACTGGGCGTTGTGTTGCAAAAACTTGAAAAAAAGGGAATGCCCGCCGACAAAGCGATGGCGCTCGTTCAGCCCATCAAACTCATTACCTATCCATTATACAATCCACAGTTCAATTACCAGGAATATCTTGTGCCCGGATTGATCACAGTTGCCATGCAAATGATCATCATTCTTATTGGTGTTTTGTTATTGAACTATGAATGGAAAACGAATTCAATTCATGAATTGATAAAAGTTGCAAATGGCTCTGCATCCAACATCATCATTGGCAAATTGATTGCGCATCTTGCCATTGCATGGTTGAATTTTATACTGATCGCAGGAATCATATTTCCCATTTTTGAGATAGGCAATTCAGAAGGGATGTTTTCATTTTTCGTTCTGTATACACTTCTAGCGATTGCGTGCCTCGGTGTTGGATTTTTATTGTCGTCTATTTTTATGGATGTCATGTTGTGTACAGACATTGCCATCTTCTATACCTCACCGGCATTCGTTTTCAGCGGCTATACTTTTCCAAGATGGGCCATGCCGTGGTATGATCAATACTATGCGCAGATCATGCCCTACGCTCCTTTTCTCGACGCGTTTATCAAAGTGAACAATATGCAACTTCCGCTTCGGTATGCACAACCAGAAATGCTAAAGTTGCTTTGTTTCATCATCATCACTTATCCGCTGGCAATTATTTTCTTTCAAAAGAAATGTAACCAACTATACCACACAGCATGAGTTTTCTTCGCAACATATGGAATATTACAAAACGTGAAACTGCAATGATAGCAAGGGATCACAGCCTTTTGCTCACACTGCTCATTGCTCCCATTGTGTATGCATTTTTTTATGGAAGTATCTATATTAACAAAGAAGAAACAGAAGTTAAACTGGCCGTTATCGATGCTGATCGCAGCAGCTTATCGCGACTCCTAACCGAGCAATTAAACAATACACAAACCATAGATGTAATCAGTGCCGCATCCGTTGAAGATGCACAAGAACTTATGAATGACGGCTATTGCCAGGGCTATTTGTATCTGAAAAAAGGAATGGAGAAGAAAGTTTTATCCTTGCATCAATCAAAAGCCCTGCTCGCATTAAACGTTGGTCGCTTCCTACCATCGAGCGATATTTTAAGCGCAGTTACTGAAGTTAGCCTCACTGTAAGCGCTGGCGTCCGTTTGCAATACTTTCAAAAGAACGGAATGACAGAGGCCATTGCCATGCGCGAAACAATGCCTGTAAGCCTTGATTACAGGCCACTTTACAATGAGCGTTCAAGTTACGGAGCCTTTCTGTTGCCGGGTTTGCTAATGCTTATTTTGCAACAAACATTACTCATCGGTCTTGCGTGCAGCTTCGCAGGTGAACGCGAAAAAAACACACTGCCTGAACTTCTGCAATTATCCAACCACTATTATTCACTCGCCGTTTGGGGAAAAGGATTCTTCTATTTTATACTTTTCGGATGCTATGCTTTTTTCTTCCTGAATGTAAACTTTACCGTTTTGCATTTGCCCAATCGCGGCAATGAATGGCAACTTACTTTATTGCTCATGCTTTTTATTTGTTGCCTCATTAGTTTTGGTACATGGCTGGGCTCGCTTTTCAGCACTCAGTTAATTGCTGCACAAATAATGACATTCACCACTTACCCTATTTTTCTGATCACGGGCTATGTGTGGCCATTTGAAAGTCTGCCAACTGCTATTCAATGGTTATCGGCATTGCTGCCAACAACGCCGTTTTTAAAAGTCTATCTTTCTATTGTGCAACAGGGAGGTTCGCTCACAGAAAATGGACCAGCCATTTTACACCTCATTATTTTATGGTTCCTGTACTCAACCCTTGCGACTGTTAGAATACGAGGGCTGTCAAAAAAACTTTCATGCGTTTAATGCAACTACTTTGGTTATCAAGTTGTCTAAAACTAAAAAGCGGGATTATCCGTTAGTATATTATGATGAAGAAATACCAGGTAAGCATAGACTTTTCGTGGGACGATGAATTTATGACACTTGTACCGGCGCATCGTACCTACATTAATTATCTCATTAACAAGGATATAGTTGAATATTATGCCGTGAGCATGGAAAAAAGACGCACTTGGATTACCATCAACGCTGAGGATAAAGAGAGTGTGGAAGCCTATCTCATCAAATCTCCCTTATATAAATACTGGACCTACGAGATCGACGAGCTTTTTGTATTGGATGGCCATGGGTTCAGGCTGCCATCGCTGCAAATGAATTAAAAACTAAAAAGTCAAAAGTCAAAAATTGGAAACCTCTTTTTGACTTTTGACTTTTTAATTTTGACTTTGTTTTATAGAATCTCTTCTACTGGCAAATGTGCCATACCAAACGTATCCGCTACAGATTTGTACACGATTTGTCCGTTTACTACGTTCAAACCTTTTTTCAAACCTGCATCTGCACGGCAAGCGTCTTTCCAGCCATTGTTTGCCAATTGAATAACATAAGGCAAAGTAGCATTGGTAAGTGCCAGTGTAGAAGTATAAGGCACAGCACCCGGCATATTCGCAACACAGTAGTGCACCACATTATCAATTACATAAGTTGGGTTTTCGTGAGTTGTAGGTTTACAAGTCTCGATACAACCGCCCTGGTCAACGGCAACATCCACCAATACACAACCTTTTTTAAGGTCTTTCAGCATGTCGCGTGTAATCAGGAATGGAGCTTTTGCGCCTGGAATCAAAACAGCACCTACGATAAGGTCAGCTTGTTTAGCCAGTTCGCGAATGTTGTAACGGTTTGACATTACAGTTTTCACGTTTGCAGGAAGTACGTCAGACAAATAACGCAAACGAGGAAGACTCACGTCCATAATGGTAACGTCAGCACCCAGACCAGCAGCCATTTTCGCAGCTTCTGTTCCTACTACACCACCACCAAGGATCAACACTTTTGCAGGATTTACACCCGCAACACCGCCAAGCAAAATACCACGACCGCCCAAAGGTTTTTCCAGGTAGTTGGCACCTTTCTGGATCGCCATTCGACCAGCCACTTCACTCATTGGAACCAACAATGGCAAGCCACCGTTTTTCTCAACAGTTTCGTAAGCAAGACAAACTGCTTTGCTTGCTACCATTGCTTCTGTTAGTGGTTTGTAAGACGCGAAGTGGAAATATGTAAACAACAATTGGTTTTCTTTCACCAATTTGTATTCAGATTCAATTGGTTCTTTCACCTTCACTATCATTTCGCCGATAGCGTACACCTCTTCAATAGTAGGGAGAATTTTTGCACCTGCACTTTGGTACTCTTCATCAGAAAATCCACTTCCTTCACCTGCAGTTGACTGCACATACACAGTGTGTCCGTTAGCAACCAATTCTGAAACTCCGGCCGGAGTCAACGCTACACGGTTTTCGTTGTTTTTAATTTCTTTAGGTAACCCGATAATCATTTTTCTAATGTTTAATTTTTTAACTAAACCCGTTCATTCTCAGTTATTGACGAAATCTGATCTGCATATGGCATAACAGGAAAATGCAGGGGTCATAATTTGCTCGGCAAATTTGAAGGATAATTCCGGATTATGAATCAAAAAATTGACGAAACCGCGATTTAGTATCACGTACAACGAATGAACGTTTTCCAAACAGCAGAAAATGATTGCCTTTGTTAAGTTTTTTCTAAATAATTGAAAGTTTTGCTTTTGTCTATGCGGGGATCTTTTGCATTTGAAGAAGAAAAAATAATTAAGTGGTTTCGAGTTGCCAGTTTTAAGTTATAAGTAGAATGACTACCAATCCATCTTCTCAATTTTCAACTTTCAATTTTCAATTCTCAATTTCTCACTGTGCTATCATTTTCGCAAAATCCATCACGCCTTGCAAATGCTCTCTCATCGTGGCTTGCGCTCCGGCAGCGTCGCCTTCTTTTATTTGTTGGAACAGTAGTGTGTGTTCGTTGAGTGCTTTATCGGTAATGGTATCGCAGACTTTAAAGACAGAATAATTGGTGATGATGTCAGGAATGATGATGAGTAGAAGAGACTTTAGCACCTGGTTCTTACTGACTTCTGCAATCGTCAGGTGAAACATAAGATCTTCATCTACCGCCTTTATGCCCTGTTTTGCTTTGGTGAGATAGTTGTTCAGCGAAAGCTCCAGTTTTTCAATATCTGCTTCCGTCCTGCGCTCTGCAGCCAGCGCCACAGCTGATGTTTCCAGCAATACCCGTGTTTCCACGAGCGACATGAAAGAATAAGCATCTATTTTAAGAATGTCACTGATCAAACCCTCCAATGCCGAAATGCCAATCCCGGCCACATAAGTCCCACTTTGCGGCTTGGTTTTTAAAATGCCATAAAACTCCAACTTTTGGATCGCCTCGCGCACATGGGTTCTACCCACACCGAACTTCTCGGATAGTTTTCTTTCCGGCGGAAGCTTGTCTCCCGGTTTTAACTGGCCGGAAATCAACAATTCCTTGATCTGTCGGATAATAACATCCACCGGTTTCTCAACCACCACTTCCTTCAATCCTTCCAAAACATCTTTCATTCAACAATATTTACAATTTGATGTCAGGCTGAGCCTGTCGAAGGCCAAAATTATCAAAATAAGTGTCAAATCAAAATTGGACGACCAATTTTCGAGTTATAAAAGTAAAAATTCAAAAGTCAAAAATTCGGCAAACCATTTTGACTTTTGAATTTTTACTTTTGAATTCGTTGATTATTAGGTCAAAATCGATTCTATAGGCCTCTTTGACGTAACAATGAAGTACAAACTTCAAAAAATTGATATTTTAAAACACAACTGGTCAACCAATTTTTAATATTTTCATACCCGATTTTATTCCCAACAATTACCAAACCATGCAAAGCAAAGAATTTTTACTGGAGCCGGAAATGCAATTTGAAAATACCGACCCGGGCGTTAAGCGCCAGATCATGGGTTATAACCAAGATGTTATGATGGTACGTGTAGTATTTGAAAGCGGGGCTGTTGGTTATGAACACAAGCATCCGCACATTCAAACTTCCTACGTTGCCAAAGGTGTATTTGAAATAACAATTGACGGCAAAACCCAACGGCTGAAACAAGGTGAAGGATTTTTTGTTCCGTCAAATGTTTTGCACGGTGCAAAATGTATCGAAGCAGGAGAACTGATTGACGCGTTCGCACCTATGCGTGCAGACTTCTTGAAAAAATAAATGAACAGTTCAGTGTTATGAGTGGTGAGCAGTGGTAAAGAGCATCTCAATCTCATCATTCTCAACACTCAACTCTCAATTCTCAACTCATAACTTACAAAGCTTGCCCATGCTGAAAAATTTTAAAACCCTCACAACCTGCCTGCTGTTCTCATCGCTTTCATTTGCGCAAAGCAAACATCCGAACCTCATTCTCACCAACGATGGTGTGCAACAAATAAAACAGGGACTTGGAAAATATCCCTTGCTCGACAAAACATTTGCAGAAGCAAAATCCGGCGTTGATGCAGATATTAAAAACGGCATCGACGTCCCTTTTCCAAAAGACCCCGGTGGTGGCTATTCACACGAAAAACATAAACTGAATTACCAAAACATGCTGAACGCAGGCATCATATGGCAGGTAACCGGCGATAAAAAGTATGCTGAGTACGTGAAAGCAATGTTCCTGGCATACGCCAAAATGTATCCTTCCCTGGGAGTGCATCCGGAAGGAAAAAACTCAGGAACACCCGGCGTGCTTTTCTGGCAAAGCCTCAATGATGCAGTTTGGCTCGTGCACGCTGCGCAGGCGTATGATTGTGTGTACGACTTTCTTTCAAAGGATGACAGAAAATTTATTGAAGATAGTTTGTTGCGCAAATTCGTGCATTACATGATAGTGAATGATTCTAAGACATTCAACATGATCCATAACCACGGCACATGGTCCGTTGCCGGAGTGGCAATGACCGGATATGTGATCGGCGATACAGACATGGTAAACAAAGCAATCTACGGCGGCAATAAAGACGGCAAAACAGGTTACCTTAAACAGATTGAGCAATTGTTCTCACCAGATGGTTACTATACTGAAGGTGCTTATTATTTGCGTTACGCCATCCAACCTTTCCTGGTGCTGGCAAAAGCTATTGACAACAACCAGCCGTCGTTAAAAATATTTTCTTACAAAAACGGAACGCTTGCAAAAGCGACTTCTGTGTTGTTGCAAATGACAGACGCGGATGGTTATTTCCTTCCATTTAATGATGCGTTGAAAGACAAATCCTGGGAATCGGGCGAAGTGGTGTACGCAGTTGACATCAGCTATGGTTCCATTAAAGATGATGCTTCCCTCCTTTATGTTGCGCAAAAGCAGGACCGCGTTTTATTAAGTACTGATGGCGTAAAAGTGGCAAAAGCGATTGCTGCAGGCAAATCAACACCTTCTTTCAAATGGCATTCAGTTGCGTTAACAGATGGTGCTGACGGAAGCAAAGGCGGCATTAGTATTTTGCGAAGCAACGAAACGCCCGATGCAGTAAGTGCATTGCTAAAGTACTCTGCTTACGGAATGGACCACGGGCATTTTGATAAACTTTCCATTCAATTATACGACGGCGAAAAGGAGATCTTAACCGATTACGGTGGCACACGTTATCTCAACATCGAACAAAAAAGAGGTGGCCGCTATTTACCTGAAAACAGAACATGGTCAAAGCAAACCATTGCCCACAACACAGTGACTATTGATGGTAAATCCAATTATGACAACAACACTAAAAAAGCAGAGGCCGCAAACGCATTTTCATACACGCATTTCAACGACCTTGGCAATAAAGCATTTCAGATCACCAGTGGAAAAGATACAACCGCTTACAACGGTGTAGCAATGCAGAGAACGTTGGCAATGGTGCAACCTGAAGGCATTGAAAAGCCCTTCCTGATTGATGTTTACAGGCTTTCTTCCAAAGAACAACATCAATACGATTACAGTTTTTATTACTTAGGATCACTTATCGAAACAAATATCAAATACACAGCTTCGCCACAAATGTATCCGTTTGGTAAAAAAGATGGCTATGAATATTTGTGGGTAAAAGCAAAAGGAACGGCCAACAGCGACAATAGTTTGTTCACACTTTTTAACGAACATAATTTTTACACCATTATTACTGCCACCTCCAATAATGCCGAAGTTTTCTTTACGGAGATTGGGGCAAATGATCCTGAATTCAGTCTGCGAAACGAGCCCGGCATAACCATTCGCGAAAACGGCAGCGATCATGTGTTTGCTTCAGTCATCGAACCTCACGGCTCTTTCAGCGCCACTTCCGAAGCAAGTAAAGATTCTTACGGAAGCTTCGCAAAAATTGAAGTAATAGGCAGCAACGATGAAGCAACAGTCGTAATGCTTATCAATAAAAAGAATGAAAAATGGCTGCTGGAAATTAATAATGCAAAGGCGTCTGCAACAGATGTACATACCGTTACCTTTGGCGGAAAATCCTATAGCTGGAAAGGAAATTATTCGTTCAAAAATCAAAAGTAAAAATTCAAAAGTAAAAAAGCGACAATGCAACAACGGGTTTTGAATTTTGACTTTTGCCTTTTTACTTTTTACTTAAACCAATAATCAAAAAATAAACGATCAATATGGCTACCAATTATGAACTGCGCCATGCTGCGCATCCCAACGATGTAAAGAATTATGACACAAAAAAAATAAGAGAACACTTCCTTATTGAAAAGCTTTTTGAGAACGACAATGTGAACATGGTTTACTCTTTGTATGATCGCGTGATTGCAGGCGGTGCAGTTCCTGCGTCAGGCAAACTCACGCTTGAAACAATTGATCCTCTGAAAGCAAATTATTTTCTTGAGCGTCGTGAAATCGGTTTTATCAATGTTGGCGGTGCGGGCAAAATAACGGTTGACGGAACAGTGTATGAACTGGATTACAAAGAAGCTTTGTATGTAGGCCGCGGCAACAAAGAAATAACTTTTGAAAGCAACGATAAACAAAAGCCTGCTTATTTCTATTTCAACTCCGCTCCTGCTCACGTAAATTTTCCAACAAAGAAGATCACCAAAAACGAAGCGGAAATCGTAAACCTTGGTACACCTGAAACTTGTAACGCACGTACCATCAATAAACTGATTGTAAACTCTGTTGTACAAACATGCCAGATACAAATGGGCATGACAGAACTAAAAACGGGAAGCGTTTGGAACACTATGCCTTCGCATACGCATGACCGCCGAATGGAAGTGTACCTATATTTTGAAGTTCCTGAAAACCAGGCAATTTGCCACTTCATGGGCGAGCCGCAGGAAACACGACACGTGTGGATGAAAAACTACCAGGCGATCATTTCGCCAAACTGGTCGATCCACTCCGGCGCTGGCACTGCTGCTTACACTTTTATTTGGGGAATGGGTGGTGAAAATCTTGACTACGGCGACATGGACGTCGTACAGCCGGGAGACCTTAGATAGGATTCAGGAACCAGAAATTAGGAATTAGAATATGACCTAAAAGCGAAATGCCTAATAGAGACTATCTCAATATTAGGCATTTCGCATTATAACAATCATTTTCAACTTTCAATTCTCAATTCTCCACTCCTAATATCCCGTCGCTCCGTCCCTCACCTTCACTTTCTTCTTACCCGAATTCTGTTTCTCAAAATCCTCCACTTCTTTTGGTTTGGAGCTTGCTTTGGCAGCGTCTTTTTTCTCAGAGGTCGGAGTGTCTGTAGATGCGGCTTTAGACAATGGATCTGTTTCTAATTTCCCTAAATGATAGAATTCAGTTTTATTTACAAATCCGGTAGTCGGATCGAAGTATTTCCAGGTACCATGCTTCAATGACGCGCCTTCGTTTTTAATCACCACGCGAGTGAAATGCCCGGGATCGTCAACATTTTCCACATCAATTGTGTCGTATTTTTTATCAGGATTAATTGCCAGCCAGCTTTCTTCTATCGCAACATTTCCTGTCAGGCTGCTGTAGTATAAATTGCTGCCGTCTTTCAAGCCCCATTTAAAATTTTCTACGGCCAGCAAATCACCCATCAGGCTGTATTTGCGCCATGTATCTTCCTTTCGGCCATCAACAAAAACACCCTCTTCCTCGTACCCCGGCTCGCCACGGAGTGATTCAATTCTAACCACCCATTTCCCCTGCTTTCTGTCTTGCTTGTCAAGACGGTTAAGCGTATCACCCTTCACGCCAATAATGTAGCTCTTCCACTGCTGCGCCATTGAAGTGCCTGCAATAGAAAGCATTATAAAAACTACAATAGAAAATCTCTGTGCAATCTTTTTCATGTTCATAAAACGTACTGATCAAATAATTTATTCTGCGAAAAAATATTAAAATTCGAACCTAATGAAAAACGCTGATCATTCCTGAAAACCATTTTAACAAAATGGATGTCGCTTTGGAAAAATTCTTAATTCCTAATTCTTAATTCCTAATTGAATACATTTGCGGCAATCAACCATTATGCGGCTTCTCAAAATCATCATCCTTTTTCTATCATCCTGTTTATTTCTTTTCTTTTCTGCAAATGCACAAAACAAACAGACAGCACCCGCACAATCAGCAGTAGTTGTACCAAAAACAATACCGCAAATAAAAGAAGGAATCGAGAAATCCTACAATCCAATTTTATACACCCGCGACATTTTAAAGAAGAAATACAAGATTGATACCGTGGTGGTTATGAATACTTTAACCTTTCAGGGTGTAGCGGACAGCATTGCCTACCACGGCAAACCGGGCAAGGTGTACGGTCCGTTCTTAACCAGGAAACAGGACAAATATCTCGTAGAAGTTCTGGCGCAGGAACCCAGCACATTCAACCGCATCAGCCAGGTTTTTATTGACACCTCTATACTTACCTACCGGGTAGCAGATTCACTCTCAAAATCAATTCTTAACCGCATCAATAACGGCCGGGCAACTTTTGAAGACATGGCTCAAATGTATTCGATGGGTGGCGAAATAGCTACCAAAGGAGATCTGGGATGGATTGCAAAAGGCCACATTCTACCGGAAATTGAACAGCAAATTTTGGCACACCGCAAAGGAGATGTGTTCATTGTTTGGAGCCGGACAGGTGTGCATATCATCAAAAAGGCTGACAACATGAAACAGGATATTGGATATGCACTACTTCTACGAATATTCCTGTAATTATTTGAAATTGGTTTAGGTGCCGGGCGAATGCGGTTCGCCCCTACTGATCTTGTAAAAATGTTAATCCCATTAAACAACCCTTTTATCAATATTTAATACCCAGGTTTTAACATATGGCATAATTTTGCGTGCCAAATCGCAGGAAACCTTGTTTTGGGCTATTTTAACGATTTCTTGACTATGAGATAAAGATTTTTGCGGCCTTATCATTAGAAAATTTTAAAACCCTTACATGCAATCTAAAAAAAGCCTTCAGCTATTAGTGGCACTTGTCCTGTCTGTGCTATCTCTAGCTGCAAATGCTCAGGAAAAGTTTAGCATCAGCGGAACAGTTAAAGATTCCGCCACCGGTGAAGATATGATCGGAGTGTCCGTTTATATCAAAGAGATAAAAAATGCCGGCATCGTTACCAACTCTTATGGTTTTTATTCGCTCACAGTGCCAAAAGGAAAATACACCCTGGTGGCGCAATCAGTGGGCTTCAACGTACAAACATTTTCATTGGATGTTAATAAAGACATCCGGGTAAATGTGCAATTGGCAAGAACCAACAGCAGTTTACAGGAAGTCATTGTAACCAGCCGTAAAAAAAATGAAGCAGTGCTCCGTCCTGTCATGGGAGTTGAAAAAGTAAGCATGAAGGAGATCCAAAACATTCCTGTCATTTTTGGCGAGAAAGATGTTTTGAAAACGATCCAGCTTTTGCCCGGTATTCAATCCGCCGGCGATGGCAATTCCGGTTTCTATGTGCGTGGCGGAAGCGCAGATCAAAACCTTATTCTGCTGGATGAAGCGCCTGTTTATAATCCATCCCACATGCTCGGCTTCTTCTCTGTTTTTAATTCAGATGCCATCAAAGATGCGACCATATACAAAGGCACTGCTCCTTCAGAATACGGCGGCAGGTTGTCTTCTGTTGTTGACTTAAAAATGAATGAGGGAAACAACAAACGTGCAAGTGTAAGCGGCGGCATTGGTTTGATTTCGTCAAGATTAAGTGTTGAAGCACCTATCGTAAAAGATAAAGGTTCATTCATAATTTCTGCACGACGCACTTATGCCGATTTGTTCCTTAAATTATCAAAAGATACGACGGCGAAAAACTCAACGCTGTATTTCTACGACATCAACGCAAAAGCCAACTACAAACTGGGAGAAAAGGATAGAATTTATTTATCCGGATATTTTGGTCGCGACAATTTTAACTACAACAAACAGTTTGGGCTCGATTGGAGCAATTCAACCGCAACCCTCCGCTGGAACCATATCTTCAGCAGCAAATTGTTTTCTAACACCTCTCTTATTTTCAGCAACTACAATTATCATATCCTTCTTAATAACAATGGCGATGATGTTAAGATCACGTCTGCCATACAAGACTGGAATTTCAAGGAAGACCTTCAATGGTATGTCGGCTCTAATCACAACGTGAAGTTTGGTATCAACTCCATCGCCCACACATTCATTCCAGGTGAAGTGACAGCAAATCCTAAATCCGGTATCAACAACATGCAGCTGCAGAAAAAACATGGTTGGGAAAATGGCGCCTACATCAACGATACATGGACATTTTCTGACCATTTAAACATAAACTACGGCATCCGTTTCAGTTCATTTTCATTGCTGGGACCGGGCACGTTTTATAGATACAACGATGACAGCAGCATAAAAGATTCTTCAGTGTACAGCAAAACAGGTTTGGTAAAAACATACTTCTTTGCAGAGCCAAGAATATCGTTAAGCTATATCATAAATGATGAACACTCCATCAAAGGAGGATATTCCCGCAACACACAAAACATGCACCTGCTAAGTACTTCATCAACTTCCTCACCATGGGATGTGTGGATACCAAGCAGCAACAATGTAAAACCTGAAGTTGCGGATCTCTTCTCTGTTGGCTATTTCAGGAACTTTAAAAACAACCAGTACGAATTCTCAACTGAGCTTTATTATAAATTAATGCAGAATCAGATCGACTATAAGAATGGAGCAGATATTTATGGTAATGAGAATGTAGAATCGCAATTGTTGTTTGGCAAAGGAAGAGCCTATGGTGCAGAATTTTTGATCAAGAAAAAATCAGGCAAGCTGACAGGTTGGATCGGCTATACATTGGCGAAAAGTGAAAGACAATTCGCAGAAATAAACAAAGGTGCATGGTTTTCTGCGAGACAAGATCGTACACACGACATTTCCGTTGTTGCTATGTATGAACTGAGCAAAAAATGGACATTCTCCGCTGACTTTGTTTACTACACAGGTAATGCCACTACTTTCCCAAGTGGTAAATATGAAGTCGACAACCAGGTTGTAAACTATTATACAGAAAGAAACGGCTATCGCATGCCGGCCTACCACAGACTTGATCTTGGCGCCACTTATATCGTAAAGAAAACAGCTACTAAAGAATCAAGCTGGACATTCTCTCTATACAACGCTTACGGAAGAGAAAATGCCTACACGATCAATTTCAAAACAAATCCTGATGATCCAACCAAAACGGAAGCAGTTCAGGTTGCTTTGTTCAAATTCATTCCTTCTGTAACCTACAATTTCAAATTCTAAGATGAAATGAGCATGACAACAATTCTGCCACCCAAGACTTGATTGTTTTCATGCGAATTCCATCTGACCAAAATAAAATAAGAAAATACAGATGAAACATACTCAATCAATCATATCGATATTACTTGTGCTTGTTGTAGCAATGGGCACAACATCATGTGAAAAAGTGATCGACGTTAAAACAAATAACTCGGCACCTCAACTGGTGGTGGAAGGCAATATTTCCAACACTCCCGGCCCATACACAATCAAGCTGTCGACCAGTGTTGACTACGATCAAACAAATAGTTTCCCGGCAGTTCAAAACGCTGTTGTGAAGATTTCTGACAATAAAGGAAATAGCGAAACCCTTAAAGAAACAACTCCCGGCAATTATCAGACGGCAACGTTGAACGGTACCGTTGGCACCACATATACATTGTACATAAAAACTACCGACAACAAAGAGTATTCGGCCAGTTCAACAATGCCAGCCGTCGTGCCATTGGATGATGTTAAGATCCAGAGATCAACTTTCAAGTCCAGCGACGAAGACACGCTTGAGGCTGTTGTTTATTTCACAGATCCGAAAGGTTTGGGCAACAATTATCGCTTTATACAATACATAAATAGTGTAGCGTCCAAAGCCATCAATATCACAAACGATAAATACTTTGATGGCAACTCGACAAACTTTTCTCTTTTCAGAAAAGATAAAGAATACATTAAAAAAGGTGACTCAATTTCTGTAGAAATGAGATCTATCGATAAAGCAAACTACGACTACTTCAATTCCCTGGCGACCATCATTGATCGCCCCGACAATCCTGCCCCAGCTAATCCTGTCAGCAGCATCACCGGCGGCGCATTGGGGTATTTTTGTGCATATAGTGTTTCACAGAAAGGGTTGATTGTGAAGTAGCACAATTTGAAAATTTGAGGATTTGAAAATTTGAAAATGCTTTAAGCGTATCTTTCTCGATATACTATCTGCTCTCAGAGAAATTTGGAGCGTAGTTAAAAAAGGCAAAGCGGCGCTGAAAGAATTTTCAAATTTTCAAATCTTCAAATTCTCAAATTAACCAGGCTCTTAACCCATGAAGAATCTCACCGCCAGCTCATAACCTTTCATCCCCAGTCCCGCAATCGTCCCTTTTGCTTTCGCAGAAACATGCGACAGTTTTCTGAAATCTTCACGCGCATGCACATTGCTGATATGAACTTCAATTACAGGCGTTTTGATCGCCGCAATTGCGTCGCCAATTGCCACTGAAGTATGTGTATAGCCGCCAGGGTTCATTATGATGCCATCGTAGTCAAAGCCCACACGCTGCAGTTCATTGATCAACTCGCCTTCCACATTGCTTTGAAAATAGTGAAATGAAATATCAGGAAATAATTTCTGCAGTTCTGAATAGAATGCTTCAAAAGTCTGGCTGCCATAGATACCAGGCTCTCTCGTTCCAAGAAGATTTAGGTTAGGTCCGTTGATGATAGCGATCTTCATTATTGAAAGTTGAAAATTGAAAGTTGAAAGTTAATATTAAAATCAATATTCTCCGACTACTAACTAAGACCTTTCAGCTTACGGCGTAAAAAAAGAGGCTGCAAAACGCAGCCTCCAAACATTTTCAATTTTCAATTTTCAACTTTCAATTTTCAATTGACTACTTGTTCTCTTGAATCAATTTGATGAAATCATCAAACAAGTATCTGCTATCGTGCGGGCCCGGAGTTGCTTCAGGGTGGTATTGCACAGAAAACGCAGGTTTACCTTTCAATCTGATACCTTCAATTGATTTATCGTTAAGGTTAACGTGTGTAACCTCGATGTGATCTGCTTTTTTAACAGCTTCAGGATCTACACCAAAACCGTGGTTTTGCGTAGTGATCTCGCAAAGACCAGTTATCAGGTTTTTCACAGGGTGGTTTAAACCTCTGTGACCGTGGTGCATTTTGAAAGTAGGAATACCGTTAGCCAAAGCCAGCAACTGGTGTCCCAAACAGATACCGAAAACCGGTTTTTCCGCTTTCAAAATTTCTTTTACAGTTTCAACAGCGTAAGGCATTGCTGCAGGATCGCCGGGACCGTTTGATATAAAATAACCATCAGGATTAAACGCTTTTAGTTCCGCTGCAGAAGTTTTTGCAGGGTGGACTTTTATATACGCTCCTCTTTCTACAAGGCAGTTAAGAATATTCTGTTTTACACCAAAATCGATCACTGCAACGCGAATGGATGAATTCGGATCACCCATTTCATAGGTTTTATCTGTACTAACAAGAGAAGCAAGTTCCAAGCCGTCCATTGAAGGAACTTTCGCCAACTCAGCTTTCAGTTGTTCAACATCCAAAATTTCTGAAGAGATAATGCAGTTCATCGCACCTTTCGTACGCACATGCTCAACCAGTGAACGCGTATCAACATCTTCAATCGCAACAAGATTGTTTGCTTTCAAATAGTCGTTCAGAGAACCTTGCGCCTGGCGGCGTGAATAGGTTTCTTCAAGGTTACGTCCAATCAATCCGCGGATTTTAATAGAACTACTTTCTACGTCTCCATCTTTAACACCATAGTTTCCAACGTGCACGTTGTTCATAATCAAAACCTGGCCATAATAACTAGGATCTGTAAATACTTCCTGGTAACCGGTCATACCAGTGTTAAAGCACAATTCGCCTGTTGTAGTGCCAATAACGCCAAATGCATTACCATAATGTACAGTGCCGTCTTCCAGCACCAAAATCGCTTGTTGTTGAGTAGTATTAGACATGGAGATTTTTAATTCGCTGCAAAAATAGTTGTTATTGAAGTCAAAATTCAAAAATCAAAAGTCAAAAATTTGTCCGTTATGCAAACTGGCCTCAAAATCGGCACAGACTAGTGTTTTTATACTGCCAGTTATGTAATCAACTGTATATCTCTGACTCAACTTCTGTTGCGTCGCACACTTGTACGGTGGTATTTCTATTCACCTACAATGCAAGTCGCCAAAATTTACGCTGCCCTTTTGAATTTTGACTTTTTACTTTTGAATTGGTTAAAAAAAAGCTCCGATAATAATATCGGAGCTTCTATATAAAGAACGAATGATCATTTCCTTATTCTGCTGCTTTAGTTTCTTCACCTGCTGCAGATGCTTCATCAGAAGCTTTCTTTTTAGCTCCACCAGCACGACGAGTCTTTTTAGCTGGTTCTGCTTTAGTTTCTGCTGTTTTACCGTAGATTTCGTTGAAGTCTACAAGCTCGATCATCGCAGTTTCAGCGTTATCACCCACACGAGCACCCAATTTGATGATACGAGTGTAACCGCCTGGACGACCAGCAACTTTTTCAGCAACCGCACCGAAAAGTTCTTTGATAGCTTCTTTATCTTGCAAATAGCCGAAAACAATACGACGTTGGTGTGTGCTGTTTTCTTTAGCTTTTGTGATCAATGGCTCAGCATACACTCTTAAAGCTTTAGCTTTAGCAAGTGTAGTTACAATTCTCTTGTGCTGAATCAATTGACAAGTAAGATTGCTCAACAAAGCATCTCTGTGTGCTTTTGTACGACTTAAATTTTTGATTTTGTCTCCGTGACGCATGACGTTAATTTTTAGATTCGGCTGTACCGTGTCAGGAATTACAGCCTACTGTTTACAATGTATAAGTAAGGCTCATGCAAGGTTTTCACACAAGCATAAGCCTTAAGTTATTTAGATATCATCTTTATCCACACCCAATTTCGCAAGATCCATTCCGAAGTGCAAACCTCTTTCGTTCAACACTTGTTCGATTTCGCTCAAAGATTTTTGACCGAAGTTGCGGAATTTCATCAGGTCTTCTTGTTCGTAACCAACCAACTCGCTCAAGCTGTTGATTTTAGCAGCTTTCAAGCAGTTGAAGGCACGTACTGAAAGATCAAGATCTTCCAAAGGTGTTTTCAATACTTTACGCAATTGTAAAGTTTGTTCGTCTACCAGGTCTTCTTTTTTCTCTTCCTTGTTATCAAAAGTGATGTTTTCATCAGTTATGATCATCAGGTGTTGAATCAGAATACGTGAAGCTTGTTTAACAGCTTCTTCTGGATGAATAGTACCGTCTGTGCTAACTTCCATTACCAACTTTTCATAGTCAGTACGTTGTTCCACACGGGTATTTTCGATGCTGTATTTAACATTCTTGATCGGAGTGTATACAGAGTCGATAGGAATGTAACCTACAGGCGCGTCTTTCAATTTGTTCTCTTCAGAAGGTACATAACCACGACCCTTTCCGATTGTAAGCTCTATGTCCAACTTTGCAGAAGGGTCCATAGTACAGATCAGCAGTTCTGGATTCATGATCTGGAAAGACTGGGTGCCTTCCTGGATCATGCCCGCAGTAAATTCGTTCTTACCTTTAATGTGCAGGGTAATTTTTTCATTCACCGCTTCGCTATCTACGATTTTCTTGAATCTTACTTGTTTCAGATTCAGGATAATCTCGGTAGCGTCCTCTGTTATACCCTTGATAGTAGCAAATTCATGCTCAGCCCCTTCAATCCTAATTCCCGTGATAGCATATCCTTCCAATGAACTCAGCAATACGCGGCGCAATGCGTTTCCGATAGTTACGCCAAAGCCAGGTTCCAAAGGGCGGAATTCAAATTGTGCTTCAAAATCGGTTGCTTTTTGCAAAACAATTTTGTCAGGTTTCTGGAAATTTAAAATGGCCATATATCTGTTTCAGATTTTAGTTTTATATTTTCTTTGTTTAGCCTTACTGTTCTGCAATTAGCACTGAAAGAAAAATCTTCCGGCTACTAACTGCGCTGATCATTATTTAGAGTACAACTCTACAATCAGTTGTTCCTTGATGTTCTCAGGAACGCTTTCTCTTTCAGGGTACGCAATGAAAGTTCCTTTTTGCTCAGTTTCGTTCCAGTCCAACCAGTTGAATTTAGCATTTTTACCGCGGAATTGGCTAGTGATGCTAGAGTTAACGCCAGATGCTGGTTTCAAACCGATGATGTCACCTGGTTTCAATTGGAAAGAAGGTACGTTCACCACTTCACCGTTAACAGTAACGTGTTTGTGAGATACCAACTGACGAGCGCCAGGACGAGAAGCTGACAAACCTAAACGGAATACAGTGTTATCCAAACGTGCTTCCAGCAATTTGATCAGGTTTTCACCTGTTACACCACGACGACGAGCAGCCTCATCGAATGTTTTGCGGAATTGACGCTCCAATACACCGTAAGTATATTTAGCTTTTTGTTTTTCGCGCAATTGCAAAGCATACTCACCAAGGCTTTTACGTTTGCGAGACGCACCGTGCTGACCTGGAGGGTTGCTGTTTTTGTTTAACCATTTGCCATTGCCTAAGATTGGCTCACCGAAAATTCTTGAAATTTTGGTCTTGGGACCTGTGTAACGTGCCATAATTGTAATTGTAGATTTTTTTGGTTACGATGTACGATCAGTAAAAATCTTAAAAAATCAATCGCACATCCAGTTAAAATACAAAATATATGAAAAGCAAAAATGTACGGTGGGATTCACCGTACATAAACTCTTTATAAAGATTAAACTCTTCTTTTCTTTGGAGGACGGCATCCGTTGTGCGGAAGCGGCGTCACATCTTTAATCTGTACTACTTCAATACCTGAGTTAGACAGAGAGCGGATAGCTCCTTCACGTCCGGAACCAGGTCCTTTCACGTAAACATCTACTCTTTTCAAACCAGCATCCAAAGCTACTTTTGCTGCGTCAGCTGCGGCCATTTGAGCTGCGTACGGAGTGTTCTTTTTAGAACCTCTGAAGCCCATTTTACCAGCAGAAGACCAGGAAATAACCTGACCGTGCTTGTTGGTTAAGCTAATAATGATATTGTTGAAGCTTGCTACGATGTGTGCATCACCATAAGCGTCAACTTTTACGATTCTTTTTTTAGCAGCGACTTTAGCGCTGTTTTGTTGTGCTTTCGCCATGACTTTTTAAAGGTAATCTTGTTTTAATTAAATATTCCGTGACCGGAATCGAACCAACACTCCGTCGCACCCTGACATCTGTAACTGGTTCTTAATAACAGGTGCATATAAAAACAGCTGTCAATAAGCGATTGAGCTCATCAACAGCTATTAATTATTTCTTAGCGGCCTTTTTCTTACCGGCAACTGTCTTACGTTTACCTTTACGAGTACGGCTATTTGTTTTGGTGCGTTGACCACGAACAGGCAAACCTTTACGATGACGTAAGCCACGGTAACATGCGATATCAAGTAAGCGTTTAATGCTCATTGATACTTCAGAGCGCAAAGCACCTTCTACTTTAAATTCATCATTGATGATGTTACGAATAGCAGCTTGCTCTTCGTCATTCCATGTATGAACTTTTTTATCAAAAGAAATACCTGCTTTCTCCAAAATGTACTGGGCTGATGAACGGCCAATTCCGTAAATATAGGTTAAACCTATTTCGCCTCTCTTGTTTTTTGGTAAATCAACACCGGCAATACGAGCCATAATTCTATTTTAATTTTCGATTTTAATGTTTCAAACTTCGGTAATCTCAAGATTATCCTTGTCTTTGTTTGTAACGAGGATTTTTCTTGTTAATTACATACAGCTTTCCTTTTCTCCTCACGATCTTACAATCTGCGCTGCGCTTCTTGATTGATGCACGAACTTTCATTGTTATTTAATTTAAAACGTTTAGCCTTTTAATGCGGATTATTTGTATCTGAAAATAATCCTTCCCCTTGATAGATCGTATGGACTCATCTCCACACCCACCTTATCGCCTGGTAAAATTCTGATATAGTGCATTCTCATTTTTCCTGAGATTGTAGCCAGAATTTCATGCCCATTTTCCAACTTCACCTTGAACATCGCGTTTGACAATGCTTCTAAAATGATTCCATCCTGTTTGATTAATGCTTGTTTCGCCATACTATTTTTGGGAGCGCAAAGATAGGAGTTTATAAATTAATAATAAAATAAATGGAGAAAAAATTCCTTTTTATGCATATTATTCTTAAATACGGCGTTAAAAATAGCAAAAAAATTGAATATGCCTAATTTAAGGCAAAAGTAAAAAGGTGAAAGTCAAAAGGCTGCGGCATTATAACCTCTTGAAAAGTCGCTGTCCGGGCCATCGTGAAGGAATGCAGGACCTTTTCGATAATAACTGAATAACTGAGTAACTGAATAACTGGGTAACCTAAATCACTTTGAATTTCAATCAGTTACTCAATTACCGAGTTATTCAATTATTAAAAAGGAGCAAATTGCTTTGCTCCTTTTCTTATTGTTTAAACCAGCTCAACTTTTGTCATTTGTAAATAGTGATTTTGAAGCTGGTGCACCGCTATCGGCATCTTTATCAGGCGGTGATCTTCTCTGTACCATATTTCAAAATCATTGAAACCTTTGGAATTCAATAGAACCCTGAAAGGCCCCTTTTTATACTTTGTATAATTATTTTCGTACGCTTCTTTTTCAAAACCAAGTTTGGCTAACTGGTTTTCATCTAAAGGTATGGGATAAAGATCCTCCGGCTTGAACCAGAATGTCTGCACATCTGTCCTCACACAAATTTCTTTGTCTTCATGATTCAATTCTGTTACCACTCCTTCTTTTTTCTGGCCCTCAAAGTCGGCCATTACATAATCGCCTTCTTTTAATTCGTTGATTTTTATCATAATGAGCAAGTTTTTTGTTCACTTTAAATATACTAAAATGATACCATAGCTACAATGGGTTATTTTAGCCACCTTATTATTTAAAGAGAAAATAACATCGGCGACCACGTTTTTGTTAAATTCAAAAGGTAAAAGGTCAAAAACGGAGTCTAGCGCATTTTTTGACCTTTTACTTTTTACTTTTGAATTTTTGCCATGACTAAAATTGGACTCATCTCCGATACGCATAACTTTCTTGATGATGCCGTTTTCAACTACTTTGATAAGTGCGATGAAATATGGCATGCGGGCGATTTTGGAACTGCTGAAATCGCTGACAAACTAAAAGCCTTTAAACCACTGAAAGGTGTGTATGGCAACATTGACGGCCCCGATATCAGATATTCATACCCAGAGGAACTTGTTTTCAATTGCGAAGAGGTTACTGTTTACATGAAGCATATTGGCGGTTATCCAAACAAATATGCACCCGGCGTTAAGCAGAGAATTATGGAAACCCATGCAGGAATGTTCATAAGCGGACATTCACACATTTTGAAGGTCATGTACGATGAAAAACTAAAATGCCTGCACATAAATCCCGGTGCGGCGGGAAAACAAGGCTGGCACCAGGTGCGAACGCTTATTCGATTTGATATTGATGCAAAAAACATAAAAAACTGCGAAGTAATAGAGCTTGGCAAAAGGTTCTGAGGAAAGTTTTTCTTATCTTACAAGAACCAAAACCAACACTATTAAACATGACCATGCAACGCCGTGAAATGCTGCGTAATACTGCTTTGGCAGCTGCAGCTTTTGCATTTAGCAGAGATGCGTTCGCGGGAAAGACGGAGTCCCGCATTATCGCCAATTTCCCTCCGTCAAAACCCATGATAAGGTTGGGGTTTAATGAAAACCCATACGGACCTTCGCCAATGGCCCGTAAAGCAATGATGGATGCCGTAACAGCATCGAACCGTTATCCTATAGACGCTGTTGATCAATTGAGAGCGAGGATTGGCAAGGAGTACAATCTAAATGCGTCTAACGTTGTGATCGGTGCAGGATCTTCCGAACTCCTTGGCATTGTGGGTGCATGGACGGTTTTGAAGAAAGGGTCGGCCATTGTTCCTGAAGTAAGTTTTCTTGCATGGACACCTGCTGCAAAAAAGATAGGGTTGGACATCAAGACTATACCGCTAACGGGCTCAAGGGTCATCGATCTGAATGCAATGAAGAATGGTATTGAATCAAACACGAAGCTCATTTATCTGTGCAACCCCAATAACCCAACGGGAACTGTGTTGCCGCCGAATGAACTGGAAGCATTTATACGCAATGTCGCTCCCACTTGTACCATTTTACTTGATGAGGCATATACAGAGTTTAACGACACTCCGAGTATGGCTAAACTGGTAAATGAATTTCCAAATTTGCTTGTTGCAAAAACGTTCTCAAAAGTCTATGGCATGGCCGGTGCAAGGCTTGGTTATATTCTTGCGCATCCACAAACCATTAGTGAAATAACTTCGTTGCAGCCATGGGCAAATGCCAGTGCGAGTGCGGTATCGCTTGCAGGGGCGTTGGCCTCTCTGGACGATAAAAACTTTGTGAACTATTGTAAAACGGAAAACGCAAAGGCGAAAGAGATATTCTACAATGCGCTTAAAAAAGCGAACATTTCATACATCCCTTCGAGCACAAATTTTGTGTATTTCAACTGTGAAAACTATTCGAAAGATATCGTTGCCCAATTAGAAGCAAAGGATATTGCAGGCATCAGAACGTATGAAAAAAACACCAGGTGGTGTCGCCTTACTGTAGGGACTGTTGAAGAGATGGGTAAAGTAGCAGCCGCTTTGTGAATTTGAAATCAGGGAGAACGCAGATTTTCATGATTTTCATGATTGATATGATTTTTTGATTGGAGATTTGAAATTTAATATCTGAAATTGATTAGTGTCTTTACCTTATTTCAAATATCAAATTTCTAATCATAACCAATCATGACAATCATGACGATCTGCGTTCCATTTTCAAATTAATTAAATCCAGCCTCTTCCTGCACCCGCCATTCTTCCTGGCCATGGAATGCTTACGAGGATTATTACAAGTGCAATGAAATACAGCCAAAATGCCGCGCCGTAAGCAGCTTTTTTCACTTTACCGCGAGCAATGGTAATTAACACGATTGCGATAAGCATTCCTGTTAAATGCTCTACTGCGAAAAATCTGTACACGTCATCTTTCATTACTGCACTCATACCAAGATTGGTGATGTTCTTCAGTCCCCAAGGGCCCACGATCCACTGGTATAAACCAATCAGGAAAGTTGTATGCGCAGAGATCAACAGAAATAAACTTGTTTTCTTAAGTTTTGCGCCTGCATCAGGATTACTTTTAGCAGTATACGCCTGAACCAGACCAATCAATAACAAAATCAGGATAACCCAACGTAAAAAGCTATGCAAGTGTAAAAGACCAGTATACATAATGTGTAGTTTGGCCGCTAAACTAGGCAATAATTTGAAAATTTGGGAATTTGAAAATTTGAACATGAGGGAGAACGCAGATTTTCATGATTGTCATGATTTGAAATGATTTTTTGATTTGAGATTTGATATCAAAGCTTTGAATTGATCAGTGTTTTTCTTATTTCTCAAATTTCGAATATCAAATTTCTAATCCAACCAATCATGAAAATCATGACTATCTGCGTTCCATTCTCAAATTTTCAAATCCTCAAATTTTCAAATTACTTACCTTTCAGCCATGGAACGCAACTTTTACATCTTCACTTTTTTCATGTTGGCTGTAATTTTGATCGGCTGTAATTTTTTCGATAAGAAAGGCAAATCCGAGAACGAGAAAATACTTAAATCTCCACCGTTTGATGTATTGACTGATAGCATTAGATTGCTGCCCGACAATGCGGATCTGTACAAACAAAGGGCGGGACTTCTTTCCCAAAAAGGACTTCATGAGCTGGCAACGAACGATTTCAAAAAAGCTTGGAGCCTGCAGCCAGACGAGATCACTGCAACATCTTATGCTTCCAATTTAATGATCACCGGAAAACTTAATGATGCATTGGACCTGCTCCATGAATGCATGAAGATGTATCCTGCGAATACCGATTTCAAAAGAAAGATTGCTGAAATATATGTAAGTGATGGCAAAAGAGAAGATGCGCTTGCTTTATATGACGATATGATCAAGAAAGACAGCAATGATTTTGAAGCCTGGTATGAGAAAGGCACGCTACTTGCCGCTCTTGCCGATACAACGCAGGCGATTGCTGATCTTGAAAGATCTTATACTATCCAGCCTTTGCAGCTTTCTGGTCTTGCACTTGCTAATTTGTACGCTGAAACAAAAAACAAGAAAACGCTTTCGCTTTGCGATGCTTTGCTCAAAGCCGATTCCACCGGTGAATTGATCGACGCCGTTTTCCTGAAAGGTGTCTATTACTCCAACATAGATGACTATGCGAATGCCGTTGCGCAGTTTGACCAATGCATAAAAATGGATTGGAAGTTTACCGATGCCTATATTGAAAAAGGAATTCTTTTTATTGAACAAAAAAAACCACAGGAAGCGATCACTACACTTCAACTGGCCACAACCGTTTCCAACACTGATGCTGACGTCTACTACTGGCTCGGCAGGGCTTATGAAGCTGCCGGCAATAAAGAAGAAGCGTTAAATAATTACATCAGGGCAAGTCAACTCGACCGCAATTTTACCGAAGCGAAAGAAGGAATTAAGAGAATGAGGAGTTAATTGAGAGTTGAGAGTTGAGAATGGAGAGTTGAAAGTTATGTTTATAATTCCAGCCTTTACAAAAAGAATAACTCTCAACTCTCCATTCTCAACTCTCAACTAAATTGCTATCTTGCCAATCAAAAAATACACATCATGCCCATCATAGCACCATCACTACTTGCGTCTGATTTTTTACACCTTGCAGATGAATGTAAAATGCTTAATGAAAGTGAGGCCGATTGGTTTCACCTGGATGTGATGGATGGACGTTTTGTTCCCAACATTAGTTATGGACTGCCAGTGATCGAGCAAATTCGCACGGCAACTACAAAAGTTTGCGATGTGCATTTAATGATCGAAGAGCCTGAAAAGTATGCGCAGGATTTTAAAAATGCCGGTGCAGATATTTTGACGGTTCACTACGAGGCGTGCAGGCATTTGCACAGAAACATTCAGCAAATAAAAGACCTTGGCATGCTGGCCGGTGTGGCGCTTAATCCCCATACACCTATCCAGTTGCTGCAAGACGTCATACAGGACATTGACTTAGTCCTGATCATGAGTGTGAACCCCGGTTTTGGGGGACAGAAATTCATTCCTCAAACGCTAAAAAAAATAAAAGCGCTTCGCGAAAGAATCGACGCATTGGGCCTGAATACAAAAATTGAAGTGGATGGTGGCATAACATTGGCCAATGCAAAATCCATTATTGAAGCAGGTGCCCATGTGCTGGTGGCTGGGAGCACTGTTTTCAAATCGAAAGATCCAAAGCAGACGATACACGAGTTGAAAAGCATTTGAGAGAAGGAACACAGATTTTCATGATTTTCATGATTTGCAATGATCTTTTGATTTGATTTAAAGCACACGGATATTGATTGGACGGATTTACAAGGATATTTTGTGTTTTAAATGTAACCTTTAAAGAGGCGCAACAAAATATAGATTTTAAATTTTAGAAGATAGTACCATTAAGAACACATCAGCTTCATCGTAGCCGCGTACGGAAAAAAATATGAGTAAATCCGGCTAATCCGTGTCATCTGTGTGCCCATCCAAATGTCAAATCATGACCATCATAACAATCATGAAAATCAGCGTTCAATATCTCTCCCCTTTCTCGAATTAAAAAGTTAATATTGCTGCGAACAAACCATTGCCGGTAATGACTTTAAGAAGATCATTTGCAATATTATTCCTCCTTTTCCTATTCCAATTTGTGTCGGCGCAGAAAAAAACGGCTTTTATTTCCGGCAAGGTGCTGGATGAAAATGAAAACCCGATTGCACGCGTCTCTGTTGTTGTTTTGGGCCAAACAAATGGCATCTTCACAAGTGATTCGGGCACCTTTAAGTTGAAAGTTCCTGCCAATAAAGCATTCGCCATTGTATTTAGTTACACGGGTTATAAACAAGAGCAACGCAATTTCATTTTGAATGAAAACGAAAATGAAACGGTTGTTGTGCGCATGGAGAAAAGCGCGAAGGAGCTGGAAGAAGTGATCATTACAAACGATCGCAAACAACGCGAAGAAGCGGGCCTGATGCTCATCAATCCAAAACAGGTTATCAATATTCCCTCTCCTACCGGCGGTATTGAAAGTATGATCAAAGTATTTGTGGGCAGCAATAATGAGCTAACATCAAATTATTCTGTTCGCGGCGGTAACTACGATGAGAATCTTATTTACGTGAATGACTTCGAAATATTTCGGCCATATCTCGTAAAAAGCGGGCAGCAGGAAGGATTAAGCTTTATCAATCCGGAACTCACACGAACCGTTAGCTTTTACAATGGTGGATTCCAGGCGAAGTACGGAGATAAGATGTCTTCTGTTTTGGACATACAATACAAAAAACCAAAACGTTTTGGAGGCTCTGCATATATAAGTTTACTGGAGCAAGGTTTTAATGTAGAAGGAACTGATAAAAAAAACAAGTTCACCTATTTACTTGGCGTAAGGAACAGAAGTAATCAGAATCTTCTAAGCAGCCAGGAAACAAAGGGAAGCTATATTCCCTCCTCCGCAGACTTTCAGGGCTTGTTCACTTATCAGCTTACTGATAAATTATCTGCCGAACTATTGACCAATTTTTCCAAAACCAAATTCACATTAATACCGGAATTCAGTAGTCAAACGGCTTCTGTTTTCTCGGCTTATTACACTTCAAACCTGGGTCTTGACACTTACTTCGAGGGACGTGAAAAAGACGAATACAAAACCAATTTTGTTGGCTTAAGTGTGATCCAGCAACCGCGTAGCAATCTTCGTTTGAAGTGGATGGCGAGTTATTTCCAGGACAACGAAAAGGAAACGGTTGACATAACCGGTGCTTATATTTTTGGTGAAAGAAGTTTTGATAAAACACAAAGTGACTACGGGCAAATTACCAATCCGCTTGGTGTGGGCCAATATCAGCAATACACGCGGGACCGCCTGAACATTGATGTTTGGAACATCAGCCATAAAGGAACGCTTCGCAAAAACAGGAACTTTTGGCAATGGGGTGCCACTGCAGAAAAGCAACTTGTTCACGACAAATTGCACGAATGGGAACTGCAGGATTCTGCCGGCTATACGCTGCCTTACAACACGTCGCAGCTGAATATGTCGAGCTATTTGCATTCCTCGGCAGATCTTGATATTAACAGGTTTTCGGGCTACATACAGGACAACATCAGCTTCCATGATTCATCAGGTTTTACATTGCAGGCTGGAGCAAGATTCAACTACAACACGCTCAATAAAGAGTTTTTAGTTTCTCCCCGTGTTGGTTTGTCATGGACACCTATTCATTGGAAAAGAGATATTGTTTTCAAAGGCGCTCTCGGATTGTACCAGCAACCTCCTTTTTATCGTGAAATGAGGCGATATGATGGCACGCTCAACACCGATCTCAAATCCCAAAAAAGCTGGCAGGTAACGGCGGGCATGGATTATAATTTCGTCGGCCTTAACGATCGCGCATTGCGCTTTACAGCAGAAGCCTACTACAAAGGCATGTGGGATGTGGTTCCTTATGATATTGACAATGTAAATCTTCGCTATTATGGACAAAATAACGCCAAAGCATATGCAACAGGTCTTGAGATGCGGTTGTTTGGTGACATTGTAAAAGATGCTGAAAGCTGGGTGAGTCTTGGATTTATGCGCACGAGAGAAAATATCGAAGGCGACCACTATTACGATTACAAACTCGATTCGCTCAATCAGCCTGTTGACAGCACTAAGCATGAAGGTGGCTGGTTCCGCAGGCCGACTGATCGCCTGATCACTTTTGGTTTATTCTTCCAGGATTATTTGTCGACAAATAAAAACTTCAAAGTTTATCTGAATACGCTTTACGGTACCAATCTTCCGTACAATGTTCCCGGAAGTGTGAAGTATCGCAACGCTTTAACCATCGATCCATACATTCGTGTCGACATTGGTTTCAGTGCCTTGCTGCTTGACAGCGATCGCAGCAAACGCCGCAGCCACAGTCCTTTCAAAGCTTTTGAAAATATCTGGGCAACGCTTGAAGTCTTCAATTTGCTCGATCGTGACAATGTTATTTCGTATCAGTTCATCAAGGATTACTCAAACACTACTTACGCGATTCCAAACAGGTTAACGCCGCGGCTGTTGAACATTAAAGTAGTTGCAAGATGGTGAGAATTTGAAAATGTGCTGATTTGAAAATTTGAAAATGGTAGTAGGTGCTGCACCTCATATCATTTCGTAACCAATCAAAAAGTCGCAGAGAAAGAATTTTCAAATTAGCACATTTTCAAATTTTCAAATGGCCTCGCGACTGAGGCTATCGTTTACCGTTCTCCACAGGCCCAAAGGGTTACTGTTTTTCAATTCCTCCGGCAGCAAGCTATCCGGCCAGTTTTGGAAGGAAATCGGTCGAACGAAACGTTTGATGCCGTCTGCTCCCACGGATGTGAAGCGGCTATCAGTCGTTGCAGGATAAGGGCCGCCGTGATTCATGCTTAAACATACTTCTACCCCAGTCGGCACGCCGTTCATGATAAAACGTCCGCAAATATTTTTGATGGCTTCGATCAGCGGCTCGTATTGCTGCACATCATTTTCTGTTGCGATGATGGAAGAAGTTAGTTGTCCTTCAAGATGCAACACAACCTCCATCATCTGCTGATCATTTTCGCAAATCACCAATATTGAATATGGGCCAAACACTTCCTGGTGCAGCAAAACATTTTTTAAGAACTCATCGGCACTTACTGTTGCAATGGTTGGCTGTCCCTGATTTTCCTGGGGTTGCTGGGAAGATACCGCAGCGACATGCACACCATTTTGCGCCAGCGCCTTTTGCCGTTTTTCTACAAATGCTTTTGCTATGCCGGGATGCAGCATGGTGGCGGGTGCTATGTTTTTTATTTCGTCCGATAAATTTTTCAAGAAGCGATCCAACGCCTCGCTTTTGATACCAATTAAAATTCCCGGATTGGTACAAAATTGTCCCACGCTTGCAGTGATTGACGCGGCGTACATTTTAGCTGTTTGCTCGGCAGATTGCTCCAGTTTTTCAGGCAATAAGAAAACAGGATTTACGCTGCCCATTTCGGAGAAAACAGGAATGGGTTCTTTGCGTTGATTTGCCACATCAAATAACGCTTTCCCTCCGGCAAAAGAGCCTGTGAACCCAACCGCTTTAGTGTGCGGATGCAGCACGAGGGCTTTACCGGTTTCAAAACCTTCGCCATGCATATGCGCAAAAATGCCGTCGGGCATATGAGTTTTCTTTGCTGCCGCGAAGATCGCATTGGCAACCATTTCAGACGTTTCGGCATGGGCGGGATGGGCTTTCACAATAACAGGACAGCCGGCTGCAAATGCACAAGCAGTATCGCCGCCTGCTGTTGAATACGCGAAGGGAAAATTACTTGCGCCAAACACAACCACGGGGCCTAGCGGCACCATCATTTTGCGGATGTCGGGCTTCGGGGGCATTTTATCGGGAATGGCGGTATCAATTCTTGCATCGAGCCAATCACCGCGTTTACAGGCATCGGCATAACTCTTCAATTGGAAAACGGTTCTTTTTCTTTCCGATTCCAATCGGTCTTTCGGTAAGTTTGTCTCTTGCGAAGCTATCTCTACCAATGGCGTGGCGACATTATCCAACTCATTCGCTATCGCATACATGAATTCCAGTCTTCTTTGCAATGGCAATTTTCTATAGGCCAAAAATGCGTTCCATGATTTTTCCATTGCTGCATTGATCTCTTCTGTTGTTGCGTCTGTAAACTTCATCGTTGATTCTTTTTTATGTTAATGGAACGCAGATTTTCAAGATTGTCATGATTAGTCAAGATATTTTGATTTGATACTTGGTATTGACTAGTGCAGTTAATTCAAAATATCAAATCATTAAAATCATGACAATCTTGAAAATCTGCGTTCTCTCTCACTGCTTCAAAATCTTCGCCACATATTGCTGGTTTTTTGTGTGCACTATTAAAATATACATCCCGGCTTGCAAGCCCTTATCGCGAATATCAAATTGATAATTGCTGCCTGACTTGTCCGTTTTCCACTGAGCAACCTGCCTGCCGGAAACGTCTATAAGTGTCGCTGTCAGTGCATTGCGTACCCTACCCTTTACGTAAAAAGCAACATTGTCCACGACAGGATTTTCCATCAATGCAAAACCGTTTTCCGCATTCACTCCGCTTCGTTTCAGTGCAACAACATTGCTCAACGTAAAGTTGCCGTCGATGTCGATTTGCTTAAGTCTATAGTACAGGTCAGGTTGTGCGATATTGAAATCTGTAAACGAATAACGATGTTGCTCAGTGTTTTGTTGAGTCGGTTTTACGAATCCAATTGTAGTAAAACCAATACCATCAAATGATCTTTCAATTTCAAATCCTTTGTTGTTAATTTCTTTAGTGGTTGTCCAGTTTACAACTACGTCGTTACCCTTTTCTTTAGCCGTGAAACTCAATAATGTGACCGGCAAAACAGATGTTATCATTACCGGATAATCCTCGGCCTGTCCATACACAAGATCACTGCATGCTGAGTTGATATCCTGAACAGGAAAACCTGAATAACTTGAATAGTCATCCATTACACGCATGCGCACAACAACATTTTCCATTGCCTGTTGTGGCACTGTGAAAGAGCCTGAAACAGTACTGTTTGGCGCTATATCAACTTTTGTGTTGACATAAATCTGTTCGCTAACATTATCAAAAAAGCCATCGTTATTGAAATCAATCCACGCTCTTACCTGCTCCTGTTCTCCGCCGAGAACGGTGATCGAAAATGTATTCAGGCTCCCTTTGGTAAGAGAGATCACATTCAGACATCCTGTGGCTGCATTTAAATAGCCATTGTGAGGGTTATCGTCTTTAGATGCGCCTGATAAAAAACTTCTGTCGTTGATTGTAACATTTGTTATGCCGGCATAGTAACCACTTAAACCAATTGTATTGGTCGAAGGTGTACACCGTGCGCCAGCAATGGGCACAACGCCTCCGGGAAACATAATGGGATTCAATGCTCTTGAATTAATTAAAGAAGGCCGGAACTGAAGAAGGGCTGCACGCATTTTTGTCACCTGGCCGGGCGTAAACCTGTCCTGGCAATCCTCAGAAGAATAATCCATATAATTCTTTACCACATTGTTATCGGGAGAGCAGCTGCCGTAAGGAACTGCGGGACAATCTGAGCGGCTTCTTTCGTGCGGCCCCGTGTCACACACACCGTCTCCGTCAACGGTGCAGTCTGCGTTTGGCGGACATCTGTCGGGGATACCATCAAAGTTTGCATCGTCGCCTTCGAAGGTATGATACAAGCCAAGCTCGTGTCCCATTTCATGTGTAACGATCTTGTTTTGCCGTGTGCCTGTTTTCAAATTATATCCAAGCGTCCCATCCGGGTCGTAGCCAAACGCACTATACAAAATAACCAGTCCGTCTACGCCTGAAGGTGCCCCGGGCAAATACGTAAATCCCTGCATTCCTGCACCGCCATCGTTCCCGTTTATTTCACTCACCACCCAGATATTACAATAGTTTGTATTGCTCCAGTTGCTTAATTTTTTTACGTCCAGCTCATTTTGATATCCCGGAAAGACACTGTTGGTAAGGCCGTATTGAAGATAACCATTTACCGATGACCCGTTCACCCGGTCTATCCCAGTGGTGGACTGGCAGGATGGATCAACCTTTGCAAGTTCAAACTCAATGCCCACATCTACACTGTTTCCCAACTGCGCCCGGTAATATTTTGTAAGAAATGTGATGGCGCTTGTCACCTGGGCATCTGAAATATTGGAGCCAACGCCAACGCCCTCGCCTTTATGAATGACGTGCACTACCACCGGAATTTTGAAGATAGAGCCAGGCGTTCCCTCGCCGCCGGCAGAGCCCAGCGTTTTGGCACCGCTCTGCATCTTGAAGTTTTCGTTTAATTTTTTGTAGTGGGGATTATCTTTCTGAAGCTTGAGGTTTACTTCATCAAAACCACAGGTATATTGGGCAGTAGCGCGGCTAAATTGTATACATAAAGCTGCAATCATGACTATCCACAGACACACGCTTCTCATATGCAAGAATTGTTATCGTAAGTTACCAATTTCCCTTGGGAAGCCGTGTTACCATTTGCAAATCTGTGATTTCTAGATATATCCATAATTCAGCGGTGAGCATTTTGACAATTATGGTTTTCAATGTGCGGATAGCGGGGTTGACAGTTCAAACAATGACGAAATATTGTGCCAGTTTTTTGCAATAAAAAAAGCCGCAAATAATTGCGGCTCTTCATCTATCGGAAAAAATTTTACCATTTGTCTACATCTTCGCCCAGAGTATCTGCAACCGGAGCAGCAGCAGGTGAGGGAGTAACTGTAACTGTAGTTGATTCTGCAACGATATTTTCGCTTGTTGCAACTTCTCCTTCGTTGTCGTAATTATCGTGGTTGTACGCGTCAAAATCAAAGTCGGGCATCAATTCTGTCTTCACGTAATCTACCGCTTCTGTCAATGCTTTTAAGAACTTGTTGAAATCTTCTTTGTAAAGGAACACCTTGTGTCTGTCATACCCATCCTCATTGAATTTCTTACGGCTTTCAGTAATCGTAAGATAATAATCGTTGCTGCGGGTTGCTCTTACGTCAAAGAAATAAGTTCTTCTCTTTCCGGCTCTGATGCGCTTACTGTAAACGCTCTCCATTCTTTTTTCATTACTTTCGTACGCCACGGTAATAATTTTTTACAGTTAGGAATTTTTTAATTATTGTTCATTAAGCTACAAATATAATATTGTTTTCGAATTGGCAAAATTTGAAACCATTGAATCTACTGATTTTTATAAGAGTATCCACTTATTTCCTCAAGATTCTTTCTCGGAGTGTTCCTGCAACTGTTGCTGCTCATATAAATAAGCATAGTAACCATTGCGTGCGATCAAGTCCTGGTGTTTTCCCATTTCTACGATACGCCCGTTTTCCAAAACAACGATCTTATCAAAATCGAATAAGGAGAAAATCCTATGCGTTATGATAATCGCTGTTTTATGATGCAGAAACGCATATAGATTTGCGATAATCTCTTTTTCCGTGCTGGCATCCACTGCGCTTAAACAGTCATCAAACACCACCATTTGCGGGTTCTTGATCAGCGCCCGGGCGATGGATATACGCTGCTTTTGTCCACCACTCAGCGTTACACCCCGCTCGCCTATCATTGTATCAAACTTGCCGGAAAACTGATTGATTTCCTTTTCCACGCTTGCAAACTGCGTCGCTTTCACAACATCTTCAAATGACGCATGCACCGCACCGAAACGAATGTTCCCCGTCACGGTATCACTAAACAGAAACACGTCCTGCGGTACATAACTGATCTGCTCGCGAAGTCTGCGCAATTCAATTTGTTTAAGATTGGTTCCATCGATGGAAATACTGCCACTACCGGGGTCGTACATGCGTAAAAGCAATTGCGCAAGGGTCGTTTTGCCACTTCCCGTTCTACCGATAATAGCAACTTTCTCTCCCTTTTTTATGTCGAGGGAAAAATCTTTCAATGCATGGATGCCCGTATCAGGATATACGAAATTGACGTTATCAAATTTTATATGGCCCGTTAACACCGGATCTACAGCCTTTGGCACATTTGCAATAGCGGGCTCGGTTTGTAAAAATTCGTTCAGTCTTTTTTGCGAAGCAGATGCCCTTTGCACCATGCTCGCCGTCCAGCCAATGGCACTTACCGGAAACGTAAGCATGTTCACGTACATCACAAACTCAGCAATGGTCCCCGTTGTTACGCCCGAACCGGGAGTGAGTGAATAAAAACCACCGATCATGATCGTTAGCAAGGTGCTTAAGCCGATGATCAATGACATGGAAGGGAAATAAACAGCTTCCAATTTTGCCAAACCAATAGCATTCGTGCGGTACTCCTCGCTTTTCTTATCGAAAAAACCAAGCATGGCTTTTTCTTGAACGAAGGATTTTATCACCCGAATGCCGGAATACGATTCCTGCGCCGCTGTGGTAAGATCTGATAGCAGCGCCTGAATTCTTTCACTTTTCCTGTGAATAATATTATTGATGAAATAGATGATCGCAGCCAGCAAAGGCAAGGGTGCCAGCACATACAAAGTGAGGCGCGGATTTTCCCTGACCATATAAGTAACGCAAAAACCAATAGTAGCGGCAAGGTTGATAAAATACATCAACGCCGGGCCGGTGTACATTCGCACACGACTAACGTCTTCGGTTATGCGATTCATTAAATCTCCGGTACTGTTTCGTTTATAAAAAGCCGAATCCAGCAATTGATAATGACTGTAAACTTCATTCTTCTGATCATATTCGATCAGCCTGCTCATTACGATGATCGTTTGTCTTGTGAGGAAAAGAAAAAAGCCACTGACTAAAGCCGTTATCAGCAATACAACGCCGCACAATACAATTTTTTGATTGAATGTAAATGTCGCCGCCGAACGAAACATTTGTGCCACCAGCGGATCGTAATGGGAAGAAACATTTTTAGGTGTGTAACCGGGCAGGCTGCTTTCCACCGCGTCCACCACAAATCTTGTTATCTGCGGCTGTATGATTTTAAAATAGTTGGAAAGAATAATAAAAATAAAACCGAGCAAAAATCTCCAGCGATATTTCCAGAAATACTTATTGACTGCCTTCAGGTGCTTCATGGTCATACGAAGGTAGGAAATTGTTGCAAGGCAGACTTTCCGCTTGTGTAAAGACAGCGATTATAAATGATACAAATCATGCCATATCCTTTTATAAATCAGCATTTACCGGAATACAGCAAGGTACTTTTGAATGCTACCAAAAATGATCGATATGAAAAAGAGAACCCCGGTTGCGAAGATCATGACTACTGATGTGATATCTGTCGACATCTGTGAAAGCCTGAAAAATGTGGACAGGATAATGCATGACAGGCATATCCGTCACCTGCCAGTGATATCGCATGGCAAACTCGCAGGGATAATCAGTCACACAGACATTATGCGCTTGAGCTTTGGTTCGCTTTTCGATTGTCAGCAATCCTCCGACGAAGCCATTTTTGAGATGCTGAAGCTGGAACAGGTGATGGTTACCAATCCCAAAACCGTTGCGCCAACGGAAAGTATCAAAGATGTGGCAGAGTTCTTAACAAAGGCTGAGTTTCACGCACTGCCGGTTGTTGAAGACGGCAAGCTTTTGGGAATCGTTACAACTACAGACGTCATCCGCTACCTGGTTGATCAATACGAATAGGTTCAAACCCAACATGAGCAAGCAATATCTAGTATCCAATAAAATGAAAAACGATATCCAATATCCCCTAAATGAAATAATCTGAACTCACATGGTGTTTTGTTTACAAAGGGTATGTTTCAATCTGGCCCCGCCCATGCAGGCGGGGTTTTTAATTTAATGACAAATTGAAAATTGAAAATGAACTTTTTCCGGGCGAACACGATTCATCCTATCATTTTCAATTTTCAACTTTCAATTTTCAACTAAATTTGTCCAACTTTCCCCTTCCCGATTGTTGTAATTAAAACTTCGTCTATGGGCAAATTAAATTCTTTCACTTTCATAACGCTTGACGGCTATTACAAAGGCGCCGGCAACGACATTAGCTGGCATCCGCACGGCGGAGACGCTGCGGAATATGCTGCTCAAAAATCGAAAGGAGAAAACACGCTTGTTTTCGGGCGGGTAACGTATGAAATGATGGCAGGTTTTTGGCCGACGCCAATGGCAAAAGAAAGCTTTCCTGAAGTGGCCGAAGGCATGAATAAAGCAGAGAAAATTGTTTTCTCCAGAACGCTTACAAACGCATCCTGGGAAAAGACACGAATCATTAGGAACGATATTGTCGGGGAAATGAAGCACCTGAAAAAAACCAGCGAAAAAGACATGACGATCCTCGGCAGTGGAAGCATCCTCGCGCAATTCGCGAGCCATGGCCTGGTAGATTCATTTATCATCATGATGAACCCTGTCGCGATTGGCAAAGGCACGCCTATTTTTCAAAACATTGAAAAGCAACTCAACCTGAAACTACAAGAGCACCAGGTCTTCAAGAGTGGGATAATAGTGATGACCTATGTGCCGGCATGAGAGAGCACACTGATCACGCTGATTTAACTGATTTGCACTGATTTTTCCCGCCTTGCGGAAAGTAAAGAAGAAACCGACCAGTTCGCCATTAAGTTTATTCAGTTATTCAGTTATTCAGTTACTCAGTTATTCAGCTATTAAAATCAGTCCAATCACTGTCATCTGTGTGCAAACGGGTCTAACCTATTTTAAAAGAACCCAAACCTTTGTATATTTAGAGTAGGAGCGATTGCGCCTCCCGTTTATGTCACCCAACGATGCCTGTATGAAAACGGTACTAACTAGTTTGCTAGCCATTGCCTTTCAGTTTGCGTTCGCGCAACAGCCAAACAAAAACACTCCTTTTTCTGGCAGGGATTCGGTTTATATTTCCGGGAAGGTTTTAGATGAATCTGGCAAGCCGATGGAAAATGTGATGGTGCTTATTTATCCATTCTACACCGAAAAATTTGACGTTAACTGGTATGAGCAGGACACTTTCTATACAAACCAGGATGGGAAATTTATAGCCGCTCTCAACGGCAGACAATTCGATAATCATTTATATTTCAAAGCTCATGACTGCCTTCCTTCAAGCGTTTATTTGCCTAACAAATCGAGTTGGTTGCCCCTTGATGAACCGGTGAAAATGTACAGTCGCAAACTCCACTATTTCGATACCAGGAAAATAGACAAAAAAGACTTATCACTTACTGTTGAAAAAGCTTTGCAGAAATATAAAGTGAACCTGAGCCAAACAAAACTTTTCACCTTCCCTACAGATATCGGCAACATGCGGGGGCTTCGATTTGAAACCGCCGACAGCTCAATCATACTTTTAGCTACAGCAAATTTTTGGAACAACCCTGCAAGTAATAAAGCCGATCTGCTTGATAGAAAAATAACCGGCATTGGCATCGCATTTGCAAACGGCGACAAAGTTATACTGGGCAATGGCTTAGAGATTGCTGAGCGGAAAGTGTACAATGAATATTTTCAGGAAAAGACGGATTTGGAGGCCAGGCAGCAGAGTGTGATCAAAAAATGAAAGTGAGAAATCATGCGTCCTAAAATAAAAATGCACAGTAGAAAAGAGGATCAATGTCTCTCTTTTCCACTGTGCATTTTGACTTTTTAATTTTTACTTTTTACTTTTTTGCTTCTCTCTCAAAACCATCCTTCCTCCAGCAAATCTGCCTCTACCATTGCCTTCCAAAAATCTGCAGGCACTGCCTGGTTAACCATATCGACAGTTGCTTTCAATCGCTCCGGTTTGGAAGCTGCGACAGCAATGCTTTTCACGCCAGGAGCAGTTAAGCCAAATTGCAGCGCCACAGCAACATGTGAAAGGCCATGCTTTTTGCAAAGTTCATAAAAGCGTTCGCGCCAGCTAAGCAGGTCCTGTCCACGTTTAGTAGTATCATCTACAATTTGATAATTATAAAAATTGCCGCCCGTTAAGAAACCACCATTAAACACTGCAGAGTTGATAACGGTAACGTTTTTATCGGCAAGCGATTTCATAAACTGGGCCAACTCTTTTGGATGACTATGAATGCTCATGCTATTGGCAATCATTACCCAGTCAAAATCGATGTCATGACTTAAGCGCTCGATCGACCTCCAGTTTTTTGCACCCACACCGATGGCATCCGCTTTGCCGCTTTTCTTCAAATCGAAAAGGGCACGATAGGCTTCTAAAATTTCATTGTATCTTTTTTCTTCGTCGCTGGCATTGGTTGCTGCGGCCAAATATTCATCCGGGTCGTGAACAGATACAAATCGTGAATCGTAGCCGCCCAATAATTGATTGCCTTGCTCAAAGCAGGCAAGGATGCCATCATAGCCTAACTTTTGCACAGCATCGTTCTTAATATCTTTCCAGATATCCTTTTCAAATGTGGGTTCCGGTGTAGTTAATGGTACGCGATACCATCCCAATTTATTGCTGATGATAACATCTTCCGGTGAGATGGAAAGTTCTTTCAGGCCCTTGCCCAATGCTTCAAGAGCAAGGCCGGCGCCATATTTACCTGCTGTATCAAAAAAATATGGTTTGTCAGTTAAGGAGATATACGCCTCAATTAAGGCTGTCTTTTCCTCCTGAGAGAGTGCGTTGTAAAGGTTTCCGAGCGTACTCGTTCCCATAACGGCCTTTGGTAAATTAACGTGCATGGCCGAAAATAGCCAGATTTCGGCTCGTAGAAAAATCAAATTAGCGTACTATTTTAACATCAGGTGGAACGCTGATTTTCATGATTTTCATGATTAGCGCAGATTTTTTTTGATTTGAGATTTAAGATTTGGATTGAATGTCGTTTAGTTAAAAAATGTTTTGCAATCACACTTCATGTTTAACAAGGCTTCGACAAGCTCAGCCCGACACCGCGAACGGGCTGTCAGGCTGAGCTTGTCGAAGCCTTGTTGCTAACTAAACGATATTGCAATTTAGATTGGGAACCCATCGCTGATCCTTACGATCTTTACGATGAATCAAGTAATTTCAGATCCCAAATTTCAAATCTCAAATTCCGACGAGGTGCTATTTTTTTAATGACATAGCTGATGGCGATCGTCGCTATGCTTGTTCCGGCGCATGTTTTGCGGCGTGAGCGTCTTGTCTGCAAAACTTTTCTTCCTGCAGCAAGTCTCTAAAAGCCTTGTCATTACTGAGTTTCAGCTCACCAATCATATAACTGAAAAAAATATTTTCAATTTTTTGAAATCTTTTTTGGCAAATAAATCCCGGCACCTTTATTTTGCACCCGGAGAGATGGCAGAGCGGTCGAATGCGGCGGTCTTGAAAACCGTTGACTGTCACAGGTCCGGGGGTTCGAATCCCTCTCTCTCCGCCAAAACCCTTCAAAAAAGGAATAAAAAAAAGCGCTAAAATATTAGCGCTTTTTTTATTGGATTTATTCAAATCTTTTCTCTCCGCCAAGCTTTTGTATGATGTTGTTTTATTCTTTCACCCTCAGTGCATTAGCTGGTATTAAATGTCACCATTACAGGAACATGATTGCTGTACTGTTTCCAAAATTCATAATCTCCGATTTCTACTGATTGAATTTTATTGATCATGTCAGTTGATGCAAAACAATAATCAATGTGATACGGTTTGTTCTTGTGCTTGTACAAATAAAAGGTAGGATGTTCTTCTTTACCTTGTACTTGTTTATGATGCAAATGATAACAACTGAAAATCCCTTTTTCTTCCAATCGTTTCACCACATTTGAATGGCTGCCAATTCTGTGTTCCCTATCCCAAATTGTGTTGCTATTAAAGTCTCCGACCAATACAGTTTTCTTATTCTTTAATTTTTTATCATAATGATCAATTGCCTTCCAAACCTGTTCGATATATCGCCCATCAGGATCGCTGGGGTTGTTCGCCCAGATTGCGTAGAGTGTGAACTTTGTGTCATTCCCCGTCACAGCAACAGGAATAATCATTTTCAATTCCGGATTGTGATTCTTAAGTAGTTTAATCCTAAAGTCATTGTAAGAAAAAATACCAAGTCCTTTGTTCTTGTTGCTGCCAAACCAAAGTGTGTCATTGGGTATTGGTGTCGTCGGGCCGTATTGCAATTTGTCCGGATGTTCGCATTCGGGAATAACCAAAACGTCGGGAGCGTGAGCCAAAATAAACTCCGCCTTTTTTCTGAAAGCCATATTACAGTTCCATGTTATGATTTTCATTTAACGGAATGTTTGTTTGGTATGACACACTCAGTTTTCCTGCCATGCATGGTTATGAAGCCCTGCGGTACATTATTGATCCCCCGACTGCTGCCAAACCGCTTGCTTTATAGTGTTTTGATAATTTGTTTTTTCGAATTCAATATTGTATTCCTTGTGTTTATCGAAATACGGCAAAATAACGTAAAATGATCCCAAAGAAATTTGCTTATAGTCAGTGATAAGATTTCCATTTTTTAAAAGTCCAACTCTAAATTTTCTATTTCGATAGAGGTTTACCATTACTGCCGGAATAACTAAGTATTTGCGTTTAAAAACAAAATAGCCGTTGTCAAATTTTCCAGTGAAAGTTTTCTGTTTTTTGATCTGGTTGTTGTCCCAATAGGTAACGAGTAATTTATTAGATGCGACTGCCTTGAATTCAAAAAAATTAATGCTGTCTTTAGGATTGTAGCCGAAGTCAAAAATGTCCGAATACAATACTCCTTTAATTGAGTCTTTGCCAATCCTGGAATTGTTTTTAAAAGTTCCGTTTAGGTCGTTTAGATTGGCTGAAGATATTGGAATCCTATTTTCATTGTCGACCGTTTTTGTCAAACAAGCACATGAAAACAGCAACAATGTCTGGCAAAGAAACAATATCGACAATAGAGGTTTCACTTTTTTCATTACTTCGGGCAGGGCTTCGTGGTAAGAAGTGAACTTACTAATTATTCAGGAAATCAAAAAACAGATAAGCAGACAATTTCGTGGTCTGATAATGACGGAAGATTATGTCGCAATCAGGTATTACCAATAGAATCTATAGAAGAAATGGTCAAATTATCCCATAATATTATCATTGAATAGATTTTAAACAGACTCTTAGTATATTCAAGCAAAAATCATTACCAGCTATATGAAAAATGAAGAAAAAAACAACAATGTTTCCCGCCGCTCATTCATGGGCAGTACCGCAATGGCCCTTGCAGGGATTATGATTGTTCCCAGGCACGTGCTGGGAGGGAAGAGTAAAGCAGGACTTTTTTATACCGCACCCAGTGATATGATTAACCTCGGACTGATTGGCGGAGGTAAGCAGGGTAAAATATTGTCTTCCTATTTCCTGAAAACAGAACAAATTCGTTTTGTTGCATTGAGTGAGGTGTATGACGCTAAAACAGAGCTTACACTCAAACACATTAAAGATAGCTACGCAAAGGCGCCGCAGTTGGGCAACTATGCTGATATAGCGGTGCACAAAGACTTTAGGGAATTGCTGTCTCGTAAAGATGTAGACGCAGTAGTAATTGCTACGCCTGATCATTGGCATGCAGCTATGGCAGTACGCGCAGCAGAAGCCGGAAAAGATATTTATTGTGAAAAACCCATGGCCCTTACCGTTAAAGAAGGAAGAGCAATGGTGAATGCTACCCGTAAATACAATCGCGTATTTCAAACAGGCAGCATGCAACGCTCCTGGCCCGAATTCAGACAAGCAGCAGAGCTTATTCGTAACGGATACATCGGCGAGATTAAATCCGTAAAGGTGAATGTAGGCCCGCCACCTAAGCCGTATGATCTTCCTGCGGAACCGATGCCGGAAGGACTGGATTGGAGCAAATGGCTGGGCCCGAATGCAGAACAATCTGTGTTTAATGCAGAGCTGGCACCACCTGTAAGCAAAGATGTATATCCTAACTGGCGCAACTACCGTGAGTTTGGAGGTGGTATGGTGACTGACTGGGGCGCGCATATGTTTGATATTGTTCAATGGGCGCTTGATATGGATCATAGTGGTCCGGTAGAAGTAATTGCACCGGATGGTGGAGCGCATCCATTCCTGACCTATAAATATGCGAACGGGATCATTATGACGCACGAGAAATGGGAATGGAACAATGCCATTCAATTTATCGGCTCCGAAGGAGAGCTTAGAGTTCAACGCGGCAAGCTGGAAACTACTCCTGCTTCGCTAAAGGACAAGGTGATTGGTGATGCCGAGAAGCATGTGTATCGCAGTACGGATCATTACAAAGATTTCCTGGATGCTATGCGCAATAGAACCAAGCCTATTTGTGATGTGGAGATTGGACAACGTACAGCAACTGTATGCAATATCGGCAACATTGCCTATCGTCTTAATCGTGGGCTGACCTGGGACCCTGCAAAGGAGAAATTTAAAAACGATGCAGAAGCCAATCAGTTACTAGGTAGAAAAATGAATAAAACCTGGGGAATACACATATAGGATACCTCCTCTTTCCACTAAAACCTTTCAAAAAAGGAATTTTAAAGCGCTAATTTTTAGCGCTTTTTTTGTTGTATCCATTCAACCCGACAACAGCAGTTTACCGTTAAACGCTTCTTATCTCGTCAAAAATTTTGTACTTTATAGACACTTTGACTCTCTCACTGCCAACACTTGAACCTTGTCCTTATAATAACTCGATTATGCAAAAATCACATGCGCCGGTAAAGCCGGCAAAGAAAAAAAGCATCAAACCAAAGGGAAGGCACCTGCCTAAACCACTAAAAAAAACTGCAAAGCCAACTGCGCCCTCCGGCCCAACAACAGAGAACGGACATCCTGAAACAACATCCTGGGTGGGAAAGATACCACACATAGAACAGGGCGTTTATTCCGATGGTCTTCCCTATCCAGATTTTAATTACCTCGCATTCAAGCTCATTCTTAAGCCCAACCGGTTCATTTCGAGAGACAGCTTGTTTGACTTCGCAAAAGTGATCAAAGCTCCTGCTGCAGAGCATGGCGTTAGTTATAACATACACAACTACATCGACGCACCTACCAAAATCCGTGAGATCATTTTTATTGATACGGATGACTTCCGACTGTACAACAACTCTTTCATTTTGCGTCGCCGCATAACATATGTGAACGGATTCCCCGAAGGCGATCCGGAAATTGTCTTCAAGTTTAGAAATGCGGATCTGCAAAAGACTGCAGAAACAGATGTGCGGCCTCAAATTCAGGGAGACTACACGGTAAAATTTAAATGCCAGGTATTGCCACTAAAAGAAAAGCTCGGCGGTGTTCGTATTCTGTACTCCAACAATGTGCAGTTCCCACGCAAAAATGTAACACAGAGTGATGTGCTTTCGTTTGATGTAATATCCGAAGTATTCCCGGCCCTGCAATCGCTGAAACAGAAAGATGGAGAAAGAATAAACCTCGTAAATAACGCCATTGTAGAAGAAGTACTGCAGGATATTTGCCTGCTCGATTTCGGCGATGGGCTTACCGCAAAGGCTAATGTGGGCATCTGGCGCACCCGGGGCGAACATCGGCCGCTCATTGGAGAATTTGCTTATCAGATTAAATTTAAGGACAGACGAGAGCTGACCCGGGAAGCAATGCAACGCGCAGAAGCATTTTTTCCCTCACTGCAGTACTCAGCAAAAGACTGGATGGCCTTGAATGCCACAAAAACAGGCATCGTGTATAGGCTCCTCGGCAACCCTCCTAAATCCAACGAGTAAAAATATGGCACCTCGATCATCACAAAGAGCCGAAGCGCTGATGAAACGGCTTGGCCTTTCGTTCGATCACATTCTCGCGATGCGGTTTGCAGTAAATGTCGCCATTGCAACCTGGATTACATGGGTCACATTGAGGGCCATCGAGGACACAAATCCCATTTGGGCAATCGCATCAATGGTCGCAGCATCAGATCCTCAACCTGCCGAAGCACGCAAGATGTTCAGAGCAAGGCTCATCAATGTATTGGTTGGCTGTGCAGTTGGGCTCCTGTTTCTGCTAATTGGGGGCGCAAAGGAATGGCTGCTTCCAATTGCACTCGGCACTACAGTATTGATATCCTCGTACGTTGTTCGCATTAAAACCATGTGGCGACAAGCCCCTATTACTGCTGCGGTAGTTATAGCTGCCAGCATTACACATGGGGCTTCTGCAAGAGTAGGAATAGAATATGGCCTTCACAAAGTTGGGGAAGTAATTTTCGGCTGCCTTGTAGGTTTCCTGGTAAGCCTTGCCATGTCACGACTGTGGCTTATTCAACGCACGCCGGAAGAAACAAAAATCTTAACCAAGTGAATAATAGGAAAGAAAGTAAAAAGTAAAAAATCAAAATTCAAAAGCTGGTCGACACTATTTTGTTGACTTCCCTTCAGATATTTTTTTGCACCTGCAGTGGGGCAACACGTTGAAAAAAATCAGCGCAAATCAGTCCAAATCGGTGTCATCAGTGTGCTCACTCCAAAAAGAAGCCCGACTGAAATTAATCAGCCGGGCGTTCAAAAAACATTTCTAAATTATTTTATGCCAAAACTTTATCGCCATACATTTCTGCACGCAATTGTTTTACTCTATCGTCTTCAAGGTATTCATCAAATGTCATCAACCTGTCGATAGCGCCGCTTGGGGTAATTTCTATTACGCGATTTGCTACGGACTGCATGAACGTATGGTCATGTGATGTCAACAACACAATGCCTTTAAACGTTGTCATGCTTTCGTTGAAGCTTTGAATGCTTTCCAGGTCAAGGTGGTTCGTAGGTTCATCAAGCACAACCACGTTAGGATTTTGCAGCATCATACGGCTCACCATACAACGAACTTTTTCACCACCACTCAATACGCCTACTTTCTTCATGATCTCATCTCCGCTGAACAACATCTTTCCAAGAAATCCGCGAAGGAAAGGCTCATCCACATCGGTAACTGTTGGTGGCACATATTGACGCAACCAATCCATCAGGTTAAGATCTTTGCTATTCTCAAAAAACTCAGTGTTATCATTAGGCAAATAAGCAGCTGTAATGGTTGTACCCCACTCAAATTTGCCGCTGTCAGCTTGCATTCTATTGTCAATGATTTCAAAGAAAGAAGTCAATGCTAAAGGATCTTTCGAGAAGAAAGCGATCTTATCATTTTTACTTACAGAGAAGCTGATGTCTTTGAAAAGAATACGTCCGTCATCAGCTTTCTTGGTTAATTTCTCAACGTTCAAAATCTGGTTACCCACTTCCCTATCCTGTTTGAAAATGATACCTGGATACTTACGGTTAGAAGGTTCGATATCTTCAATAACCAATTTTTCCAACGCTTTCTTACGGCTGGTAGCTTGTTTACTTTTAGAAGCGTTCGCACTGAATCGCGCGATGAAGTCAAGCAAGTCTTTACGCTTTTCTTCCATCTTCTTGTTCTTGTCAGTCATTTGACGGGCAGCCAATTGGCTTGACTCATACCAGAACGTATAGTTACCAGTGTAGATTTTGATTTTCTGACGATCAACATCCGCAACGTGGGTACAAACCGCATCCAAAAAGTGACGGTCGTGCGACACAACAATTACGATGTTTTCATATTCCGCCAGGAAGTTTTCCAGCCAGCTGATTGTTTCCACGTCAAGGTGGTTCGTAGGCTCATCCAGGATCAGTGCATCCGGATTACCGAACAGTGCCTGGGCCAACAATACACGCACTTTCAAACTACCACTTACATCTTTCATCAAAGCGCTGTGATATTCTTCCTTCACGCCCAGTTCGCTCAGCAAACTGCCCGCATCGCTTTCCGCAGTGTAACCACCCATTTCACCAAACTCACCTTCCAATTCGCCGGCACGGATACCGTCTTCTTCGGTGAAATCTTCTTTGGCATAAATGGCGTCACGTTCCTGTGATACTTCCCACATTTTTTTGTGGCCCATTAACACAGTATTCAACACAGTAATTTCGTCAAATTCAAAGTGGTTTTGTTTCAACACGGCCATGCGCTCACCGGGAGTAATGCTTACAGAACCTTTACTTGGTTCTATTTCACCAGATAAGATCTTTAAAAATGTAGACTTACCCGCACCGTTCGCTCCAATAACGCCGTAACAGTTGCCCTTGTTAAACGTTAAGTTCACTTCGTCAAACAATACCCTTTTTCCAAATGATAGAGAAACATTATTAACCGTAATCATGTAATTGCTAAATTTTTCGAGTTGCAAAGGTACGATAATAGCGGCAGGAGAAAAAGTAAAAAGGCAAAAGTAAAAAGGCAAAAACGTTAAGGTTGTGCCTGTACAATTTCACGCAAAGGCGCAAAGAAGCAAAGGCCGCAAAGGATGATATCCTTGAAATAACACCTGCATAATCAACAGCTTATCGTATTTTGACTTTTTAAATTTTACTTTTGACTTATTCTCAATTCCAGCGAAAACTCACCTTTGTAAGGATTCTCCGCCATCAAATCCTCGCCTATTATCAATTTGTAAAGTCCTGTCTTCTTAATGTCATAATTGAGCTCCTTTCCAAATGGCCCGTCAGAAGATTTGTCCGGCATAAATATCTGGTTGAACCGGATATTGTCTTTATCATCAGGAGTTATGATTCTGGCGGAAAGAACGCCCTTATTTCTAACCAGGAAATTACAAATTACAGGTGCAGATTTCTTGAGGATTCTTACTGTCAAGCCATCATTATTTTGTGGCAGTTCCAGATTTAAAACGGAGTCGGTTTGTACGGCGCCGCTTCTCGGAGATTTATCAGGCACAGAAGCCGTGTCCGCGGTATGTTTTTCAATCCTCTCCTGCGTTACACTAGCTGCATGCCCTTCACTGGCCGGTGATTTTGACCCGTTATTGTTACAGGAAACCACTGCAAAACAGGCAATTAGAACCAGAATCTGTTTCATGTGGATGTTTTGTATAATGGCTAAAAAACCGTTCCCCGGGGAAGTGTGCGATGTTCGATGTACGGTGTACGACATTCGTTCGGGTGTATCATTCTAATGTATTTCGTACACCGTACTTCGTACATCGTACACATCAATGTCCATAAAGGTTGCCCAAATATCCCCCCACTTCCATCATCCATGCAATGCCAAGATGCACCATCAAGCCACCTAGAATGGAGCGGGTTCGGTAAGTGATACAGCCCAATAAAAATCCACCGAAGAAGGAAGAAATACATTCCAGCAAAGGCTTACCAAAATGTATGCTGCAGTAAAATGCAGCCATCGGCAAAATGGCATCGGGACCAACATATCGTGCAAAGGCTATCACTAAAAAACCCCGAAAAAAAAGCTCGATACTTACAAAGTCCAGTCCGTAAGAAATCTCATACAGCAAATGATAAAACCAGTTGTTCGAAGCATGTTCATCAATGAAATAGATATTTTTCATTTTTGGATAGGCTTGCAAAAAATCATGCTGCGTAGAAGCGAAAGTTATTAGCGGAATCATGCATAAAAGCATGACGGCATAAGGTTGCCATACAAATCCTTTTGTGGTGAAACCCCAAAAACTTTCATCGTTTTGCCATATTTTTCTTGCCAACCACAACAAACAAACTGTAATGCACAGTCGAAGTGGTAAGTCAACAATAACACCCACATACTGCGACCATGGGGACGTCAAAACCTGATTGATCAAGCCTTTCCAGCCGCCGGCACTTACCTTGACAGCAAATATCGCCGGAGCAACAAAGACCAACACCCAAAACAATTTATCCTTTGTCAGTAGTTCTTTTTTGAAAAGAAAAATAATTAGGTAAGGAATTATGAATGCCGTTAAATAGATAAAATAAAAACCAAAGAACTGCTTTACTCCCCTATAACTGTAAATAACTTCTGTTTCTATATGATAAGTGTAATTTAATGTGATGAGCATCGCTACAACTGGAATAACGCACAACAATATGCGCTTATCAATAATGGAAAAAGAATACTTTATGTAGGTGAAAATTGTTTTCAAGAATAAATGATTGTCGTTCGCGGTGAAGATAGGAGTTATTATATTTCACGCAAAGGCGCAAAGAAGCAAAGACCGCAAAGGGATTGTTGAACGCTCAGTTCACATTAAATCTCTATAATATCTGTAGTAAAATGGAACGGCACCTCAACAACAACTCAAAACCTCATTTTCAATTTTCCACTTTCAATTTTCAATTAACTCTTGAAGCTCTCCTGCATTTTATCCAGGAATTTTGAGTCGATCATTTTTGCAGCAAGTTTGATCATGTTCATGAAGGCCTTGGCGTGGGAAATACCGTGGCCGATAATTACAGGTTTGGAAACCCCAAGAACGGGTGTTCCTCCATAATTTTCGAAGTTGAATTGTTCAAGGTATTCGTGGCGAATGCCTTTTTGATGGGTGATCTCGTAAAAAGATTCAGCCATTTTGAGGATCACATTTCCAGTGAAGCCTTCGCAAACCATAACGTCTGCTTTATCAACGAAAATATCACGGCCCTCTACGTTTCCTACGAAGGTGATCTGGTTATTTTCTTTTAGCAAAGGATAAGTACCCTGCGCAAGAATATTACCTTTTCCTTCTTCTTCGCCTATGTTGACCAATCCCACTTTAGGATTTTCAATGCCTAAAATGTATTTGGAATAAAGCGAACCAAGAATAGCAAATTGGTTCAGATGTTCAGGCTTGCAATCTGCATTGAGGCCTACATCTAACAATAAACCAGCTGTGCCGTCTTGTTTTGGAATAATAGTAGAAATAGTGGGGCGTAAAACACCTTCAATAGCTTTGATACTGTACATGGCTCCTACCAGCATGGCGCCGGTGTTGCCTGCACTGATAAAGGCATCGATCTTTCCTTTTGCCAAAGCATAAAAACCAACAGCTATCGATGACTGTTGTTTTTCCTTTAGGGCTTTTGTGGGGTGCTCGTTCATCTCAATTACCTGAGGAGCGTGCACCACGGAAATATTTGGAGCGTTCAAATTGAACTGTTCCAAAAGCGGTCGAACTTTCTCTTCGTCACCGAAAAGCACAAAATTAGCCGGAGAAACATGTTCATTCATGAATAGATGAAGGCCCTTCACAGCTTCTAGCGGTGCAAAGTCTCCACCCATTATGTCTAATCCAATGTTCATCTCCGGCCAAGCTATTAAATAAATCTATTAACTAAGGACTATTTCTTGATGGGTGCTTTTTCAGCTACCAATTTACCTTTGTAAAACAATTTACCTTCGCTCACGTGTGCACGATGACGTACGTGTGTTTCACCAGTTGTGCTGTCTACACTCAAAGTTGTTGTTTCAGCTTTGTAGTGTGTTCTTCTTTTAGCAGAACGTTGCTGTGAATGACGTCGTTTGGGATTTGGCATAACTCAACAATTTATAATACAAATAATCAATTATCTAAATCTTTAAATTTCTCTAACCCTTTCCAGATGGGGTTTTGGGTTTCGTTGTTCCCTGTGTCCATCTTTTTCAACATATCAAGTACTTCTTTGTTGCATTTTGGTCCACCCATTTCATCTTCACTGCACATTTTTTGCATCGGGATACTAAGGTTAATAAACTCATAGATCCAATCGGATACATGTAAATGGCTCTCGGTTCTTGAAATATAATAAACATCGGGATCTTCCTCTTGTTCATTCATTTCCTCCGGGTTTTCCACCAGTTTAACGACTATGTTAAATTCGTCCCACAAATTAAATGGGAGCGGATTTCCACAACGATCGCAAACTACTTCCAGTTTGCCGCCAATTTCAAATTTCAACAACATAAAGCCGGTCTTCTTATCAAGACTTAACTTTACAGTAGCGTCTACATTCGAAAAATCCTGCGCCTGGTACGCTTCAAAGAATTTATCTTTAATTTCATAGTTATATTCATGAACCCCAGGCTTTAAACCCACAAATGCGATATCAAATTCCCTACGATGACTCATGAATGCCCTTTTAAAGAGTTTGCAAAGGTAAGGGATATTTTTGGAAAAATATCTTTCTCTTAAAACAAATTTAATCAACTAGTTAATATTCTCGCTGTCCAATTTTTTCCACAGCCCTCCGTCCCCAAAATGGAACAATTTTTTAACGTGTTCAAAATAAATGACATGGCTAAGAAATCCATTATAAATCAGCCTGATCAGAATAAACATTCGGGCAAACCAGATCCTAAAAAACCTGACAGCGACCCGAAGCACCAGGCAGAACTACACAAAAGAACGAATAAAAAAGGATACAACGAGCAGACGACAAGTAATACTCCGGGTGCGAAGAAAACCTCGAATGAAGACAAGTATGATGGTTAACGCTAAATGCTTAAAGCCTAACGCTTAACGCAGTTCTATGTGTTGCACCCTGCGTTTGGCGTTTAGCATTCGGCGTTTAGCGTAAAATATCTCAAACTAAAAACTTCAAACAATGAGAGCAATTTGGACCGGATCTCTGGGCTTCGGCCTGGTTAACATCCCCGTTAAATTGTACAGTGCTGTGGAAGACAGCACTTTAGATCTTGACATGCTGGACAAAAAGGATCATTCACACATAAGATTTTTGCGAGTGAATGAGAAAACCGGCAAGGAAGTAAAGTGGGAAAACATTGTGAAAGGTTATGACCTCGATGGCAAATATGTAATACTGACGGATGAAGATTTCCAGAAAGCCAGTCCCGAAAAGACCAAACATATTGAGATCCTGCAGTTTGTGGAACAAGCGGAAGTTGATTCAATGTATTATGAGTCGCCTTATTACCTGGCGCCGGAAAAAACGGGTGCTAAAGCCTATGGGCTTTTGAGGGACGCATTGCAGAAATCAGGCAAGGCTGGGGTGGGCACTTATGTATTGAGAAACAAGGAAAATATCGGCTTGATCAAGGTATCGGGCGATGCACTGGTGCTTAACAAGATGAGGTTCGGAGAAGAAATACGCTCGACGGAAGAATTGAAGCTTCCTGAAGCCAATCCCAAAGCGACGGAGTTAAAGATGGCAATGGCGCTGATAGACCAGCTTACGGAGAAGTTTGACATGTCGAAATATCACGATACTTATTCTGACGAATTGATGAAACTGATCAAAGCAAAAGCAAAAGGTAAAGTGATTAGTGCTGCTCCGCTTAAAGTGGTGCATTCAAAATCGAAGGATTTGATGTCGCAGTTGAAGGCAAGTCTTGAAGGAGGAAAAAAGAAGGCGAGTTAGTTAATTGAAAATTGAAAGTTGAAAGTTGAAAATGGGGTCTGTAGGGGCGAACCGAATTCGCCCCTACAGCACCTTGCTATAAAAATCATTTTATGGAAAATACAGTTACCGTTGATAAACACACGCTGGAGTTTACAAACCTGGATAAAATCTATTGGCCAAAGGAAAAATATACTAAAGGCGATGTGATCATTTATTACGAAAAGATCGCTCCTTTCATTTTGCCTTATTTGAAGAACCGGCCATTATCGCTTTTGCGCCATCCCAATGGTATTGAACAGCCTGCGTTTTTTCACAAAGATGCCGGCGATAATGCGCCGCAGTGGATGACGAAATTCGAGATATTTTCCGAGTCAGCTAACAAGGATATCAACTACATTGTTTGCAACAACAAAGCGACGTTATTGTACGTAGCAAACCTCGGCAGCATTGAAATCAATCCGTGGAACTCTACTGTTAAAAAACCAGAAAATCCTGATTACATAGTTATTGATATTGATCCCTCAGACGGAAACACTTTTGACCAGGTCGTAGAGACTGCTTTGGCTGTGAAAGAAGTTCTAGACAAAGCAGGAATTGATGGATATTGCAAAACATCGGGAGCATCGGGAATGCACATCTATATTCCATTTGGAGCAAAATACAATTATGATCAGGCGAGGGATTTCGCTCATGTCATTGCATCGCTTACGGTTGAATTATTACCGGATTTTACAACGCTTGAACGTTCGTTGTCAAAACGCGGCAAGAATAATATTTATATTGATTTTCTTCAAAACAGAAGAGGGCAAACGCTTGCATGTGCTTATAGCATACGTCCTAAGCCGGGAGCAACAGTATCTACTCCCCTAGAATGGAAAGAGGTTAAGAAAGGATTGACTCCTGCGCAGTTTGATTTTAAAAATATTTTCAAAAGACTTGAAAAGAAAGGTGATCTGTTTTCGCCGGTTCTGGAAAAAGGAATTGATATGAAGAAAGCGCTGAAGAATCTGGGCGTTTGAGTTTCAATTTGAAAATTTGAAGATGTGAAAATTTGAAAATTTATTAGGCTCATCATTTCTGCACGAATCGACCGTTTCGTTGTTATCGATTCAATTAATTAATGCAGCGGCATTCGTCCGTTCTCTATTTTCAAATTTCCAAATTCTCAAATTCTCAAATTAGTCCCGTGTGCCAACTTGCTCAGGCACTCGTTGTATTCTTTCCAGATATTTTCAACCACTTCTGCAGCTGGAAGGATATCTTTTACCAAAGCACTTACCTGCCCTATTTCTAATTCGCCTTCATCGAGGTCGCCTTCAAACATGCCTCTTTTAGCACGACCGCGACCTAGTAATGTTTTCATTTCTTCTTCGGAAGCGCCGGAGAGTTCAGCTTGTTTTACTGCTTCAAAAAAATGATTTCGCAGGAGACGAACTGGTGCCAATTTTTTCATGCTTAGCAGCGTATCTCCTTCTTCACTATTGATTACGGCATTCTTGAAATTGATGTGCGAAGAAGCCTCATGCGTTGCCACGAAACGGGTTCCTACCTGCACGCCTTGTGCACCAAGCACCATCGCAGCCAACATTTGTCTGCCGCTTGCAATACCGCCTGCTGCAATCACAGGAATTTGAACGGCATCAACCACTGCAGGAATGAGCACCATTGACGTAGTTTCTTCCCTCCCGTTGTGCCCCCCAGCTTCAAAGCCTTCTGCAACAACAGCGTCGCAACCTGCCTGTTGTGCCTTTAGTGCAAACTTGCTGCTGCTTACAACATGTACCACTTTAATTCCTCTTTCCTTTAAAACGCTTGTCCAGGTTTTAGGATTGCCGGCAGAAGTGAAAACAATCTTTACCTCTTCGTCAATAATGGTTTGTATGTGCTTGTCAATATCAGGATATAACAAAGGTACATTTACTGCAAAAGGCTTGTCAGTTGCGGCTTTGCATTGTTGAATGTGATAACGCAATACATCTGGATACATGCTGCCGCTGCCAATTATTCCCAAACCTCCGGCATTACTAACGGCACTGGCTAAGCGCCATCCGCTGGCCCAGATCATGCCGGCTTGTACAATGGGGTATTTTGTGTTGAAGAGACTGGTGATGTTCATATGGCTGAAGTGAATGAATAACTGAATAACTGAATGACTGAATAACTGAGTGGTTGATAGTTATCGACCAAAATCGAAAATGAGCTACTCAGTTATTCAGTCATTCAGTTATTCAGTTACTTCTTGATTAATATTGAAAATAAATTTCCGTGGCTCCGTAACCATACGAAGGATGGTATTGGTTAACGAAAAATTTAACTTCTTTGCGATGCTTTAACAGGTCGTGTATTTCATCACGCAATTTGCCACTGCCTACACCGTGAATTACGGTGAGGGTAGGTTGCCTGTGTTGTAATGCAAGTTCATAATACTTTTCAAACTCACTTAACTGGAGGGAAAGTATTTCGAAGTTGCCCATGTGCTTCCAGTTGTTGGTGATCTTTTCCATGTGCAGATCGACCACAGTACGTGCTGGCGGCAGGTTTTGGCGAACCTTGGAAGCGTCATAAACTTTGAAGCCTTTTGCTGCCAGCTTGCCTAATTCAAATGTATCAGGTTCTACTGTTTTTTGTGGATACACATCAAACAACTGATAAGAAAATGTAGGTTCGCCTTTTTCTTTCAGTTCTTCAATCTTTGCAAAAAGCTGTTTGGGCTTCAGTTTGAGATTGCTTTCAAAATGTGAAGCCTTATCTTTTTCCGGAGTGATCAGGGAGAACTCAAATTCAAAATTCGGGCTATCGCTGAGGTCAGAAAATGGTACATCGTGCAAATAAAAATCCTCAAACGCATGCACCTGGTTCTTCAAACCAAATTCAGACTTGCCAAAATAATTGACTTTATACTCGAAATTGTAACCGGCTTCGGTTTGATTGATGAGGTGTATTTTGAAAAGCTCTACTACTTCGTCACCAAATTCATCTGTTTCAAATTTTGGCAGGAAGCTTAACCAAACGCCATTAGAAACTTTTTTACCGATGGCTTTCGGTTTTTCTTTGGGCACCTGGTCAATATATTGTTTCGGCTTTTTTGCCGGTGGAGTTACCAGTTTTTTTTCTGTAAATCTTTTAAAGTACGGGTAATCAAGCTGGTCGTTATAAGCGGGAAATTTCACGCCTTTTATTTCAACCATTACCATTGTGTCGTTAATAATATCAATCACCTCTCCTTCTTCGTTGGTAAGTTTTACCAATACTTTGTCGCCAACTTCAAATTTCATGCGGAATTAATTCTAATCTAGATTAAAAAAGTAGTGCAAAGGTAAGTAAAGTTGCAAGTTTTAGGTTGTGAGTTGTGAGTAATGAGTTTTTAGAAGGAAGGCAAATACGATTTGCATTTTTGGTGATACACCAATGGAGTGCCGGGTGAAGGCGATTCGCCCTACATTTTCGGATACATTCTTTCTACTTCCAGTACAATGCTTTCGATCTGTTTGTCGTCGCCGGAGGCATCGTAGGGTTGTTTTAGGCTACTGTTGAAGAAGAAGGCAACGGTTTGGTAAACGCGTGCGGTGAAGCCACCTTTGTATTCTTTGATGATATCGTAGCAATTATTGCCGGTTTGACGGTTGATCAGTTTCATCAACACTTTACCCTGGTAAATGGAAAGGTTGGTAAGCGGCTCTGTAAAATCTTTCCTAAGTTCCTTTTCTCTTGACAGAATATATTTTTTGCGTTGGCTTTCATCCATTTTTGCGACTTTGCTATTGATGTCGTTAAGGATGATGCCTGCTTTTCTCGCGTATGGATAGGTTACATATACAGCGTTGCGCAACCTTGTCCACGCCTCAAGGCGTCTGCGCATTTCAGGTGGCATCGGCGCCTGCACCCATGTCCATTCGAGCGTGTTTGCAGGATAAAGTTCGCCGTCGGCGATTTTAGCGGGAACCGGTATAGTATCATTCGGGCCAAGTTCAGGATGCTTGACATCTTTTAGCGTGTCCTTTGTCTCCTGCGCACGAGCGCTGGTTACGGAAAGGATAGCACCTAAAAAAAGAATGGCCACAAAATGATATTTACGCGTCAGGGTCATGTTTACGACTACAATCTAAATATTATTCCAATAATGACAAAAAACTAACCCAAAAAGCTGTCTTAAATACTTTAAAAAATAGTAAAGTTTTTAAAGGCCGCTGATTTTCAATTATAACATGAAAACCTTGCGCAAATCACTCTAACTGATTTAGTATTAACTTCGTTCGCAATTATGCAGGTTCATACAAATATCGAATCGCTTCCATCATTCAGGAACGCGGTTGTAACCATAGGCACATTTGACGGCGTACATATCGGGCATCAAAAAATACTGAATCAGCTGAAACAGGAAGCAAAACTTGTTGACGGAGAAACGGTTGTGATCACTTTTCACCCTCATCCTAAAAAAGTGGTGACAACAAATGCGGACCCGGTTTATCTTTTAAACACTCCTGAGGAAAAAATTGCGCTGCTTGAAAAACAAGGTATTCACCACGTTGTAATCATTCCTTTTACAGAAGCGTTTGCAAGCCAGACGGCTACAGAATATATAGAGCATTTTCTTTGGCAAAGATTTAACCCCCACACGCTGATCATTGGGTACGATCACAAGTTTGGCAAGAACAGAAGCGGAGATTATCACCTGCTTGAAAAATATGCCCCAGAGCTGGGCTTTTGTTTGATAGAAATTCCTGAGCATCTTTTGAACGAGGTAACGGTTAGCTCTACGCGCATTCGTCATGATTTGAAAGCGGGAAAAATCACCGAAGCAAATTCATTACTGGGATATACCTATTCTTTTGAAGGAAAGGTTATTGAGGGAAATAAACTTGGCCGCACGATTGGCTTTCCAACTGCCAATCTTCAAATTTTAAATGACGAAAAACTTATTCCGGGAAATGGAGTGTATGCTGTTAGTGTGGTGATTGAACATTCAACCATTCATGCGTACCACGGCATGATGAATATTGGCGTCCGTCCCACTATCGATGGTGTCAACAGAGTGATCGAGGTAAATATTTTTGATTTCAACGAAGACATTTATGGGCAAACGTTGCGTGTCTCGGTTCACCAGTTTCTTCGTCATGAACAAAAATTTGCAGGGCTCGATGCTTTGAAGGGACAGTTGGCGGAGGATAAGAAAAATGCTGAGATTCAATTAGGAATTAAGAATTAGGAATTAAGAATTGTTTGTGTGCAGCGACAAAATTAGTTGTTGCTTTTACAATAGTTAAACAAAAAGGGTGTTGTATTTCGTTTGAATACAACACCCTTTTTTTATTGACCTTGCTAAACTGAAACAATGCTCGTTGAATCGGTTTTAAGCAACACACATCGAATTCTTAATTCTTAATTCCTAATTCTTAATTCTTCTTCAACAATATCTTAGCATTATAAAGCCCCTGCGCAGATTTTGTAAACGCTGTTATTTTATTCCAATCGGATGACGGATAAAAGTTGTTGATGTAATATTTTGTTGTGTGTATCACAAGATTCTTTCCATCTATTTTGGCTGTTGACACAAATGCTCCTGCTCCGTTTTCTGTTTTGATATTGAAGTTTTCAACTCCTTCTACTGTATAGCCATCAGGTATTGTGAATACAATGTCGTTTGAAAAAGTCCTTGGATAAGCCATGTAAATGTCTCTTGTTCTTTTCAGTTGATCGTCTTTAATTTCCAATTGTTTTTCGATCACCTTTCCAAGTTCGATGATGGTATTTGGCCCTGCTTTTTTTGTCAGGTTTTCTATTGTAAAACTTTCAGAATACTCTGTGGTTCGCTGCGTTTCCCACATGCCGATGCTTTTTAGAGTGAGCTTGAAATTGGAAATCTTTACATCCATTTCAGACTCTATTTCATCCTTTATTCGCTTGTCTCTATCGTTGTAGTCCGTGGTAAGACGCTGTTCGTATTTATCTTTTTCCTTGTTGTAATCTTTAATGATGCCGCCCATCAAACGGGATCTTTCTACCTGGTACTTGGGCAAATCGTAAGCTTTAAGATAGTCATAGTTGGTTACTACCAATCCCTGGTGATATTCTTTTGTGTGACCCTTTGCGACGATATTTCTTTGAATGTTGATCTTCGTTTTATCGGCATCATCCAAAGAAACTTTTATTTGCATGTTGGTAACGTTTTGCTCCATTGAAGACGAGCCAACAGTGTCAAGATTATCTATTGTATATTTTACCGCAGCACTGGTTCCTTCATACTGATAGGCCGTTTCGTCGGCTATAGAAAACGGCGTTGGTCTTGTGATGTAAATTTTTGGCGTTGTATTTACACGTATCACGATGTCGCATGATGACAGATTTACCAGGTTAGGGAAAGGCCCGTAACCACGTGAAGGCGCCAGCATGAGATCGTGACTGATCTTGTATTTGTCAAGACACTGACTCATCACCAGAAAGAACTCCATTGGCAAATTGTCCAGTCGCAATGGATTTCCCTGCTGAATGCCGAAATAAGCTTTCAGGTAAAGAGGATTGCGAAGAAGATTATACAATTCATAAGTGATCTTTTTCTGGTCTGTTTCTCCTTTGAAATTTCCTTTCATGTAATCGACAACCACGCCGATGTCTATTCCGGGAAATCTGCCTATATCGTTCAGGGTATTTACAGCCAATGTTTTTGCGTCGGGCGATACCTGCCTGCTTTTAATGCGGTACCTGAAGTTTGGCGCTGTTCTGTAATCGTAGTCCCACAACAGATCGGGAGATTTTTCACGCATGTTATCTTCCAGCGTATACACTACGCATCCATCGCCAAATGATCTCTGGAATTCAGGTGCACCATTGAAGCTTTTATATGCCAGCTCCAATTTATCGTACAGATTAAAACGCAGTGTTTGTTTTATTACCGGGTATTTCATTTCCAGCAATTCTTCATCACTTATAGAAGAACTGTTGTCATCTTTAAGCGCAGCGAAATAATCAATGATATCACCCGGTTCAAGATTTGGAATTGGAATTTTTAATTCCTTGTTGCTGCCGGCATCTTCTTTAACGGCGTCTTTCAGATCAATCTCTTTTTCAGTGCCATTGGCTTTAATTACTTTGATGCCCAGAATCCTGTAACGTAGCGTCTTTCCGAACAAATTTGTTTTAACTGTATTGTTGTTAAAAGACATTTCGGAAAACTCCTTCACCGCGGCTTTATCCTGTAGCTTAATGCGATAGTGAGAATTGAAAGTTTCATGATAACCAGACTTGGCCGTTTCCCATGAGTGCTCTCTTAAAACAGCGATCAAAACGGCCGATTCATTTTTCCATTTTTCCGGCACTTTGGTTATTTTAAACTCAGCGGGCGCCTCATCCCACATTTGTTCTTTGACCTTTTTTTCGGTCTGGGAAAAAAGGAGACAGCTTAACATTACGTTACAACTCAACGTAAGCAATACTTTCTTCATAGAAGTTATTTTTTTAGGACTATTTGGTTATCGTATGATTTAATGAGTTCCTTAACAGCGTTGTTCCATTTAGAGAAATTCTTTTTTTGAATAACTCCTTCCGGTATGTTCAGTTCTTTTGTGTAGATCACTTTGTCGCCTTCCTGTTTGTATTGGATATTGAAAGAAAATTCCGATTCTTTAATGTTGATGTTATCCGGAAGGGTTGCCACTTTATAACCCTGTGGCACTGCTAATGTTACTGTCATTTTCTCGTGTATTCTTTCTTCAAAATCAACATCACTTTGCCTGTCGTCTTTGATCACCCAGCCTTGAAAACTTTTTGAAGGATCGAGATCAACGTAATATTCACTGTTGAATGAACTTACAGCACCCGGATAAGCGTAGTTACAGTCAAATGTCAGTATGCCTTCTCTTTGAGAGAGATCCGGCAATTTCAAGTTGGTTATTTTGATCTTGTCATTGCCGTCAGAAGCAAAACTGTTTACCCATTCTGATTTATCGTCGTTCTTTGTGTAATGATATTGGTAGAGAAAATTCTTTTTGGATTCACCCTTTAACGTGACTGTGCATTTCCCCTCAAGTGCTTCGCCATTGATCGTTGCAGTAACGTTTCTCACATCTGCATCTCCATCGGCAACGGGAATTTTTTCAATGATAAATTTATTTCCGTCCTCGATCATTGCAGGCCGTCCCTGTATGCGCAAAGCGTTTTCACCAAACGGAACATATTTCTCCGTTCCATCCAGGAAATACTTTTTGCCGTTGAGGATCAATGTACAGATCATGTGGTTGTTGGCTGCAAGTGTAGGAATTGACTCATACATGATGTGCCGCGTGCCGATCCATGTTAGCCTGGCATCGTAGCCCACTGCTTTCAGCATTTCTTTGGTAAGATTTGCCATGCCTTTACAATCGCCATATTTCTTTTCGAATACATGCTGTGCCTCATCGGGTTTGAACGCAGCAACGCCATCTTCAAAAGCGATGTAGCGGATGTTGTCCTGCACCCAATAATAAATGGCCTTTACTTTTTCTTCGTCAGTCTTTTTATCCTTTGTAAGTTGATTAACTGTTGACTGTAGCGCCTGTCTGTTAGGCTGCAACTGACTTGCAAGACCGCTGTACCAATTGTATAGGTCGGCATTGGAAGACAAGATCATCATTTGCTTTCCCGAAACATTTGCAGACTTGGGAAGAATGAGCAGATGTGGATAGGTATATTGCATGCCGCGCTCCGCCCGTTCAGTTTTCATTCCTTTCAACTTTGTAGCGGTGTATTCAATAACCCTATCGCTGCCATCGGCTGTTTCCGACTTTTTTATGGAATAGCCATCGAAATTGAATTCTTTGATCTCTATGTCGAGCTCTTTAGGTATAATTAGCTTTATCTTTTTTTCTGCCGTTGGATATGACGATGGAAAAAAAATAGTGCTCAAATATTTTGCATCGTAGATCTTCTTTTCAAAATGTGTGTGCCAAACCTCGCCTACCTCCTTTAACCTTAACTGATGCCCGCAGAACTTGCTGTCGTCGAAGAACAGTCCATCACTGGTGTAAGTACCACAAACTTTTTTATCATCCGGTGCTTTTTGATGCAGGTTACTTTCTGCGTAAAACTTTTCAATTTTTGAGTTACCGTCATAAACCTGCAGAACACTTATTCCATCATTGTATCGCAACGACAACAAATCTTCATCGCCTGATATCTCCACTTTCGCACCGACCTTACTGTCCTTCGAAAACTCGTAAGTTGTGGCCGTGGTCAGGACATATGCTTTATCATCTTTGAATTGTTGTTGCAGGTCCTTTGCCATTTTAGGATAATCCTGGCAAAAAGATATAAGCGGCAAACAGCTTAGGGAAATAACAGCCGTTTTCTTTAAAGCGGTATTGAATACGTTCACTGATATAAAGGTTTACGATGTTCGAAAATTGGTCTATTAATTAACGCATTTAGTCCCTTACTGTTGTGCAAGAAGATTACAGGCAGGAAGATGTTAGTTTTCCACGAAGAAAAACGATCTGTTTCGCCGAGTAAGGGGTCATTGCAGTCAGGGGCTCCTAAACTGGTTTAGCGTTGGCAAAATAAAATGTATTGGTTATTAAAACAATATCGCCAAACCACTATTTGAACATTATTAAATAAATAAAGCGTAAAACGGTGACTGCCTTTGTAATAAACAAAGAAGCCGCAATATTTTTGCGGCTTCTTTGATAAAAATCATATGTTTTCTATGCCATCAGCATAGCTTTTTCTTCTTCCCATTTTTGTCTGCCATAGCCAGGAACAATGTGTTTTTCGCTATGATAACTTGAACGAACCAGCGGACCACTTTCTACAAAATCAACGCCCAGTCCATAGCCAATTTCCCTGTACTCTTTGAACTCGTCAGGATGCACAAAGCGCTGAACAGGCAAATGTTTTTTAGTCGGCTGCAAATACTGGCCAATTGTAATAACATCCACTTTGCTTTCCGCAAGATCTTTTATTGTTTGAATAACTTCTTCTTTTGTTTCACCTAAACCAAGCATGATGCCGCTTTTGGTACGCATGCCACCTTCTTTCAAGGTACGCAATACTTCCATGCTGCGCCAGTATTTGGCCTGTATGCGCACTTTGCGGGTAAGGCGCTCAACTGTTTCTATATTATGGGAAACCACTTCAGGAGCGGCATCGATAATGCGTTGAATATTTTCTTTTTCCCCTTTAAAATCAGGGATCAAAGTTTCGAGCGTTGTATCCGGGTTCAAAGATTTCACGGCTTTGATGGTATTGTACCAAATGATTGAGCCGCCATCTTTTACTTCGTCTCTGTCAACGGAAGTAATAACGGCATGTTTAACTTTCATCAGGTTAATCGCCTCTGCTACGCGCTGTGGTTCATCCCAATCAATCGGATCAGGGCGACCGGTTGCTACGGCGCAAAATCCGCAACTACGGGTACAAACGTTACCCAAAATCATAAAGGTAGCCGTTCCTTCTCCCCAGCACTCACCCATGTTAGGGCAGTTTCCGCTTTCGCAGATCGTATGAAGTTTGTGGGTATCTACAAGGCCGCGTACATGTTTGTAGCTTTCTCCGGTAGGTAGTTTTACACGCAGCCAACTTGGTTTCTTAATCTTAGACTCAGCTTCAACTATATTTGAGACGATAGGTAATTCCTGCATAGCTTTTTCCTTTTTCCATGATCCCCCGATGTGTGATCGGGAATAATTAATTCTAATTCAATAACTTAATACAACAAACAATCGATCAATGAGTGATCTGTTCCAACTTGCGGAACAAACTCATTCTGCAAAAATACGTTACTTGCGCTTTCCAAACAGTATTGTTAAATAAGCGTTGAAAAAGAACTTCTTTGGATTTACGCCGCCCAGAGAGACGTAGTTCACCATCTGTTCGACATCTGTAAAATAATATTCTGCATTTACGCCGGCTTCAATGGCGGCTATGGTTGGATTAAATTTCGCGTAGTCGAAGCGCAAGGCGGCCTTGGCATGTAAACCGGGAGCAAATTTTATTTTGCCCCAGCCTTTAAATGGCCCGGAATTTCCAAGCACCACGTTTTCGTATCGCTGGCCTAAAGTATCCATGTAAAAATCTTTTGCAGGAACACTTACGGTTTGCCTGGTGTTAGCATCTACCACATCAAGGTAGTACGGTTTCATTAGCCCGGCAGAAATCCCACCGGCCCCGATTGCAGTTACCGCAACACCGTTCTTATTGCCTTTTCCACCAATAAGATACTGCTGGCCCATGCCTATTTTGAACTGATAAAAATTATTGACTTTGCCATAGATCGCCTGGTTCAACTGACCGAATGCATCTACACCAATAGATTGCTTTTCTTCTTTCGGGTGTTTTTTCTCGTTAAACTCAAATTGTAAAAGAGTTGTTTTGCGTGGCGTTTTGTATTTGCCCTTTTCAAAAGATATCCCGTAACCATCGGTAGCTAGCTTTATGCCGAAGGCGCTATGTTTATTAAAAATAATTTCATCTTCTTCGTGCAGTCTCGCCTTACTGTTTTCCTTTGCCTTCTTGTTTGCCTTTGCGCTTGGTTTTGCAGGTTGCGTTGTTTGGTTTTGCGCCATGGTACACAAGCATACTAACAAGCCTAGTGGTAGCAACAGTATTTTTTTCATCCGGTGAATTATTATTTTTTAAATAGTCTGCCGAGGATTTCTTCGTCTATTCTCTTACAATCTCGCACAATATTTCCTTATAAAAAAATTATCGCAGCAAGATAAGTCTTAAGCGTTTATGTAGGTAAATTTAGGGCAAAAATTGATAATGACTGCATCTGTTATTTACGAGGGAAATTTGCGTTGCAAAGTAACCCACAACCAAAGTGGCACGGTGATAGAAACCGACGCTCCTACCGATAATAAAGGCAAAGGCGAACGTTTTTCACCTACCGATACTGTTTGCGTGGCGCTGGCAACCTGCGTGGTTACCACGATGGGCATCAAAGCCAATGAAATGGGCATTGTGCTGGACGGCACTACAATTGATATTCAAAAATACATGCTGGCGGATCCGCGCCGCATCGGCAAAATTGATGTGACTTTGAAATTTCCTAAAACGCTGAACCTATCGGAAAAAGATATTACGATCCTGGAGAGAACAGGAAATAATTGCCCTGTGGCGAAGAGTTTGAGCGGGGAGCTGGAGCAAAATATTACTTACGAGTGGTAATTCTGATCTAATTGAAAATTGAAAGTTGAAAATTGAAAATGAACGGAATCAGGCAACCGGCTTGACGTTTAGCATTTTCAATTTTCAACTTTCAATTTTCAATTAAACTAGAAATTATAAATAAGTTCCTCCGTCTGAGGCAACTTAATCACCAATTCTTTCTTATCGTTCCACTCTACCCTTCCTACGACTTTTGCTTCCATGCCGAATGACGCGGCCATTTGGATCATGCTTTCTGCATTTGCGCCCGGAGTAAAGATTTCAAGACGGTGGCCCATGTTGAAAACCTGGTACATTTCACGGTTATCGCTATGCGATGCTTCCTGGATGAGTTTGAAAATAAGAGGCGTCTCAAATAAGTTATCCTTAATGATCCTGAAATTATCAGGAAGATATTTCATGCATTTGGTTTGTCCACCACCACTGCAGTGAATAAGGCCATGAACTGCATCCAAATTTTCTGACAACAGCTTTTTAAGGAACGGTGCGTAAGTGCGGGTAGGACTCAATAACAAATGACCAATGTCCATTTTACCAAAACCTTCGACTTCTATTTCGTCGGTCATTCTGTGTGGCCCGATGTACACAACACTTTCGTCCAGCATGGTGTCATAAGATTCAGGGAAACGGGCGCCGTACGTTTTGTGTAAAGAATCGTGACGTGCACTCGTTAAACCGTTGCTTCCCAAACCGCTGTTGTAGGCTGTTTCAAAGTTTGCTTTACCAAAACTTGCCACACCTACAATTACGTCTCCGGCTTGTATTTTATCGTTGGTAACCAATTTATCTTTTGGCCAGCGCGCAGTCATGGTACCATTTACGGCAATTGTTCTTACCACATCCCCTACATCTGCAGTTTCGCCGCCGAGGTAGTGAATGTTAATGCCGTAGCTTTTCATTTCGTCGAAAAACTCCTGTGTACCGTTGATGATAGTTTCCAGCACTTCGCCGGGAATGAGGCGTTTATTTCTATCAATTGTAGAAGAGAAAAGAAGATTATCGTGAATGCCTACGCAAAGCAAATCATCAATGTTCATCACGATGGCATCCTGGGCGATCCCTTTCCACACAGACAAATCGCCTGTTTCTTTCCAATACAGGTAAGCGAGGATGCTCTTGGTACCCGCGCCATCTGCGTGCATCAGGTTTACCCAATTGGCATCGTTACCCAAAAAATCGGGATATATTTTACAAAAAGCATTGGCATACAACCCTTTATCTAACTTTTCTGTTGCTTTGTGTACTTCTTCTTTTTGGGCAGATACGCCGCGCTGATTGTATAAAGACATGAATTCGATTTGAGCGGCAAAACTAGACTTTTTTCAATGGAAAATTGAAAATTGAAAGTTGAAAATGAGAAAGAACGCAGATGATTAATTGAAAATTGAAAGTTGAAAATTGAAAATGGCAGCCTTTTGTGGGGCTGCCATTAACTATAGAATCATTTTCAATTTTCAACTTTCAATTCTCAATTATTTCGCCACTTTCAGCCTATTGCTCTGTTTAAGCCGGAACACCATGCTCATTACAAAACCGATGATCATGATGAGCGTTCCTATCCACAGCACGTTGATGTGAGGAAACTCGTAGACTTTCAGGGCTACGAAAGGCACCATGCGGGTTGACTCTTTTACTTCCAGTTCTATTTTACCGCCTTCCAGAATTCTTCCAAAACCTATCGCAAGGTTTTGCGCAAATACAGTGTCAAGTGTATAATTGGCCTGGTTATTTTTTACGTAAAACGCAGGACGGGCCTTGTACTGACGGCCATCTTTCGAAAAGACAGTAATATCTGCCATCACCGCGGTATCGCTGGACGTGAATTTGTATTTATCGTTGTTAGGATTTGGAACAACTTTGTTTACCACAAAGAAACCGTTGGAGTAAAACACTGTGTCGCTGATCTTTACAGGATATTTTTTAAAAGAAATAGTATCCTTCTCGCTATCCATATCATCTGCATAGCTGATATATGTGAAGATGTCTTTACCGAAATAGTGTTTTGAATCCGGGTTATTGGAAAATCCTTGCTGTCCTTTTGTATTGCGGATCAGGTTTGGATAAAGATTGAATTCTTCTTTACCGTTTTTGTTCTTAAAGTTTACTTTGAAATACATCACGGTTCCGTGACGGCTTGTAGAATCGTTGCTCTCGTAAGTCGCCATGTATTTGCCCATGTCGGTTGGCAAACCTTTGACCAACGTGAGGTTCTCCAAAGATTTTTCTTTCGACTTAGGATCAAATGCCAAATTGATGCCTGTTGTATTGATGGATAAAACTTTCCTGTTGGAAGAAGCAATGATAATACCAACGAGCATCAAACCGAAACCAATATGCGCAACTGAAGCACCTGCTGCTTTTACTTTTCCATGCAAGCCCGTCCAGATGTAACCCATGTTTGCAACAATTGCATATAAAGCTGCGAACAAAGCAACGTGAATAGAACCTAAAAATCCAATGCCTTGTTTGTTGTATTCAATGCCGCTGAAAATGCTGATGCAAAGTGAAAGCACGGCGGCTATCAAAGTAGGAATGGCAATCTTTTTCAGGATCGTACCACGAGGAGTGTCTTTGTATTTGAAATACTGGGTCATGGCTGTCAACACACCTATTACGATTGCAACAAAGACTTGTATTTTGTTGAACGCAAACTCCGGATCTTCCGGCATTGCAGTTGTTTTGCCGGTGATCTTGTTATAGATCGGTGTGAAGGATGTTTGCCACGTAATTACCAATGCTGACAAGAATAAAACCAACGCACCAATGAACATCCAAAACTCACGTGAGTAGGAGCTTTCCTCCTTTTTTACGTGCGGAATTTTTGTATAATTCCTGGCCATCAGATAAATCGCCGGCAGGAAGAATACAGCGATAAACAGCATGAGTTGGAAATTCATACCTGAATCTGTGAAAGCGTGTACGGAGCTATCTCCCAACACTCCACTCCTCGTAAGGAATGTAGAGTAAAGGACCAATACGAAACTTAGAATATAAAAAATATAAGTGGCTCTTAAAGAATGTCCGGTAGCATTGAAGATGACATGGGTGTGCAAACCTGCTATCATCACCAACCATGGCACAAGCGACGCGTTTTCCACAGGGTCCCATGCCCAAAAGCCGCCGAAAGTGAGTGATTCATATGCCCAGGCCGCACCCATCATGATGCCGGTTCCCAAAATAGCACCGGAGAACAGGCTCCATGGCAATGCAATTTTTGTCCAGCCATTGTAATCTTTTTTCCAAAGACCTGCGATAACATAGGAGAACGGAACGATCGTAGATGCGAAACCAAGGAACAATATCGGAGGGTGAATGACCATCCAATAGTTTTGCAGCAATTGGTTCAGGCCCTGGCCATCTTTCATTTGAGGAATGCTCAAATAATCTGCACGCTGGAAGATCGGTGCATCCTGGAAATGCTGGCGAACGAGCAGGAACGGATTGCTCCCGATTTTCGTATCTCCCAAATAAATACCAATGATCATTGTGGCGAGGCAAACCTGCGCAAAACTGATCACCGTCATTACCGGAGCTTCCCATTTGCCGCCTTTGGAAATAAGTATCAATCCGATTATGGAATGCCAAATGGCCCATAGAAGGAAACTGCCTTCCTGTCCTTCCCAGATACAGCTCAGAAGATAGTTAACACTTAGTGAGGTGCTGCTATGGTTCCATGCGTAGAAATATTCAAATGAGTGGGAGGAAACGATATAATATATAATGATAAAGGTTCCGAATACAGAACCGGCTTCAATGAAAAAGCCAATGCGTGCGAGCTTCTTCCAGCTGTTGTGCTCTTCGGGCACGATTGCATTAGCGGCTTTTATGTATGCAATTGCAGCAACCAACGAAGCGACCAAGGAAAGCACAACAAAAAAGTGCCCAAGCTGACCGGGCAACAGGTTTTCACCAATGTATTGCATGTAATTGCGGATTAATTAGATGTAAGATTTTTCTTCGCGGCGTTCGGATCGTCTTTATATTTCGATGGACACTTCATTACAATTTCACTGCATTCAAACTGTCCACTTTGCATTTTACCCTTTAAAACCAATCGCTCACTCTTTTCAAAATCAGTTGGTTTGGAGTTATGATAAACTACTTTGGCGCTTCCACCCAGCGAATCCAATACGGTAAAGGTCATGTAGTTAGGATTCTTAACAGGGTCGTACTGTACCGGCTGTTTCAGATCCAATTTTGCTATCAGATGTACGAACTTGCCTTCCTTTTGATTAGCTGATGCGATAGTGTCGTAAGTCGTCAAATCTCCCATGTAACTAACCAAAACAGCGATTGCTACGGCAATTAGAATGAGGATGATAATGTGAGTTTTTTTCATGAGCGCCAATTTCGTCCGCAAAATTAGTTCAAAAAGCCATGTGTTAACTATTAGTTTGAAAGTTGATACATTTTTTAACGATTTTCCGTTAGAGAGGTGAGCGTCAACATTTTTTGCCTCTGTAAATTGCTAAATAATCAACAAGCTACGGATGATAAATGTTAAAATATAAATTAATCTAAATCATATCATAGAGATTAAAAATATTTTGTTTTTTGCTATAAGACATTGACTATTAATAGTATTAGGCTTGATGGTTGCACGTTAATGTGTGAAAAATACGATTTATTCATTTTGGCGCTTAGTTAGACTACTGTAACTTGCGCAGCATTTTAGTAAATCATGACAGACCTTTCAAACTTTGATCCCAACAGTCCGGGTAATCCCAACAACAATATTTTCGGACTTCCTTTTTCGGAGGACGACGCTCAACTTGTGATCCTGCCTATTCCGTGGGAAGTAACCGTAAGTTGCGCAGCCGGCACGGCAAGATCATCTGAACATGTTTTTAAGGCCAGCCTTCAGGTGGACCTTTTTGACGCCGATTACAAGGACATGTGGAAGAAAGGGATCTACATGCGCCCGATGGATAAAAAAATCCTTATTAAAAGCGATTACCTGAGAAAAGAGGCAGAACTATACATTGATTACATCACCAAGGGTGGCGTCGTGGAGAAGAATAGCTTTATGTGCAAATCACTTAAAGATATTAATGAAGGGGGTATTTTTCTAAACGACTGGGTTTATCAGCATACAAAACAATTACTGGACAAAAATAAACTTGTTGGCCTGCTGGGCGGCGACCACAGCACGCCTTTTGGTTTTTTCAAAGCCATTGCGGAGAAATACGGCGACTTCGGGATGTTGCAAATTGATGCGCATTGCGACCTGCGTAAATCTTACGAAGGCTTTAAATATTCTCACGCCAGCGTAATGTATAATGCGTTGACTGAAATTCCTGAAATAACGAAACTGGTTCAGTTGGGCGTCAGAGATTTTTGTGATGAAGAGTGGGATTATGTTTGCAACAGCAACTATCGCATTGTTACTTATTTAGACAAGGATATTAAAGAGCGTTTATACGAGGGCCAAACATGGAAACATATTGTTGACGAGTTGGTCCATCATTTGCCTCAACAAGTTTTCATTAGCTTTGACATTGACGGTCTTGATCCAAAACTTTGTCCTAATACCGGCACTCCGGTTCAGGGCGGTTTTGAGACGGAACAAATATTTTACCTGATCAAAAAGATCAACCAAAGCGGACGCAAAATCATAGGCTTCGACCTTAACGAAATTGGTGTTGGTGAACACGAATGGGATTCGAATGTTGGAGCACGCGTTCTGTACAAACTTTGCAATGTTTTGCTGGCAAGCAACTAACGGGAATGGCTAATGGTCGATCGGGTGCATCCAGGCGTTTTGCGTTAAGCATTCAGCGTTAAACATAAAGCATAAACTCTTTTCAATGTCCATAGACACACAAAATAGTCGCAACGAAGTTTTTCCTTACGTTGTAATTCTAAAAAGCGATAACGCCCGTTTAGCCAATCTTACGGGATTGTTTGTCAGCCTGATTTCCATATTCTTCTTTATCCTTAGTTATTTTATCGTTGCCGACAGAAACATTGCCTGGCTCATTGGTGCAGCGGCTGTCGCATCTGTAATTGTGTGGAACCTGGTGCAGCAGAAAAGAAAGAAAAAAGCATGGTATAAGCCCGGTTTTATTTTGGCCGCCATAACGTGGGTTAGCATGCCTTACCTGCATTGGATGGCTATATTGCTGGTGGTGATGTTCTTCCTGGAACACCAGGCTAAAAGGCCGCAGGAAATAGGTTTTAGTGAAGATAGAATTGTTGTAAACTCACTGTTCAATAAAATCTACTACTGGCAAGATCTTAGCAATGTTATTTTAAAAGACAACCTTCTTACGCTCGATTTCCATAACAACCATTTCATTCAAAGAGAGGTGCTCGACGACGACGATCCGGATGCAGATGAGGATGAGTTTAATGAGTTTTGCAGGGTGCAGTTGGCAAGAAATAATTGAAAATTGAAAGTTGAAAATTGAAAATGAAGTCCCATGTCATAGACTTCACGATTAAAATTGAAAACGCGAAAGGTCGAACATTCTAAACTTTGTTCGACCTTTCGCATTTTCAATTTTCAACTTTCAATTTTCAATTTCTAACTATAACTAAACCCTAACACCCAAAAGTTTTATGGATTTTTAGCAAAAGCGTATCTTAATAGGAAACTACCCTCTTATGAACGCTCTTGCTATTGATATTATTCATCCAGAATTCGAGACACTCAAAAAAACTGGCCGCGGATTTCATCTTTTTGCGGCTTTGCTCATCATTATAAACGCGGTAACGCTCTATAATAAACTGGGCGGTAACACTATTTTTCTATGGTGCCAGATCATTATTGCCGCCGATATTTTACTGCTTTTGTTCACCTGTCGCAATCTGGCGCAGGATCTTCCAAAAATCAATCTCATTTTTCGCATCATTGAGTGCATTGTCTTTATTGGAGTAGCCACCCTTTTGCTGCTGGATGGCAAATGGTTCCTGGGAGCTTCTTCGCTTGCCATTGGCATTGCATACTGCTACATTTCTTATTGTGAGAAAAAAGCGGCTGAAACTGAACGTCTTGCGTTTCATCATTCAGGTGTTGCCATTTCGGGCATTCCAGAGGGAAAATTCTTTTTATGGTCCCAAATAGACCGCATAAATGCGCGGTACGACAGCATTTCAATAGAAACCTCGTTTAACAAAACCCTTGTATTTTCGTTAAGACATAAACTAGAATTCGAAGAACTGGAACAAATTCACGAATTTTGCCGCTATTATTTAGGTCAACAGGTCAACGGCTGATAATTGGTGTCAACCAATGAGTTAGCGGTTGACATTAATTATTTAAACCAGATTATGTCGCAGTTGCAATCGTCGCCTTACATTTTATACAGTGATGGAAAGGGAAATATTTTTGAGGACACTTCTTTGTACGTAGTAGGAAGAAGTGGTTGGGATGCATTTGCCGTTCCCGTGGAAGAGTGGATCGAATTACCCGAGGGCGGAAATTTATACGAACTTCCGGGCCGTCGTGGTATCGGTATAGATGTAAAAACAGGTGAAATGCGCCTTTGCGAAAAAGGCTGGGCAGTGGCGGCCTTCATTCCGCCGGCACACACAGGTCTGTACATTGCGGCATATGAAACCATGCCGGATGCTCCAACGCTTCCACTGTTTTGCTATACGGCTGCCGGTTGGCACAACGAGAAATTCTATGTTCCAGCGGTAAGAATTGAAAAAGATATCCGCCAGGAATGTGCTGGTTATGACCAGGAAAAAATCGAGCATGGTGTGGAGCATATCATGAAGGCCTATCCGCACAACAGGTTGATCAAACACCTCGCGGAAAATTGCTGTCAAACTTATCATTGCCCTGCTGCAAGGAATTTCTTCCTGAGCAGATGGGAATGTCCCGTACCTTCCTCTCCTGCTTGCAATGCGAATTGTATTGGCTGTATCTCATTCCAACCGGAAGATGAAACAATCGTTTCAACGCAAGACCGACTTACATTTAAACCAACAGCTGAAGAAATAGTAGAGTTTACAGTTCCACACTTACAATCAGCACCTTATCCATTGATAAGCTTTGGACAAGGCTGCGAAGGCGAACCTTTGCTGATGTGGGAAACGATTCGTGAAGCAATTATTGAGATCAGAAAACATACTGATCGCGGCAGCATCAATATCAACACAAACGGCTCAAAACCCAATGCAGTGAGGGCATTGTGTGAAGCGGGACTTAACAGCATTCGTGTAAGTACGAACTCTGCAAGGGAGAAGATCTACACGCCGTACTACCGCCCCAACAATTACAAGTTTGAAGATATTATTGAGAGCCTGAAAGTAGTGCGCGGCTTTGGTGGATGGACATCTATCAATTACTTTGTTTTCCCTGGTATGACTGACAGTGTGGAAGAATATGAAGCGCTTCGCAAACTGATCATTGATACTGATCTCAGCATGATCCAGTGGCGCAATTTCAACATTGATCCAGACTGGTACATGGGTAAGATCGGTGTTCACGAAACGGGTGAAATATTGGGCGTAAAACAATTAATGGAACTTATTCACGAAGAATTTCCTAAAGTGAAGTTCGGATACTTTAATCCGTCGATGGAAAGGATTAAGGGAAATTTTGAAGCGGATTTTGCACATTGATCAATGCTTAACGCTAAATGCCAAACGCCTAACGCACAGCTGCTGCGTTAGGCGTTTGGCATTTAGCGTTAAGCCCTTCAATTATTCAGTTATTAAAAAAGCCCGCATTGCTGCGGGCTTTTTTACAATCTAATCCGTATCAGAGTCTTATTTTACTTTTGCTTTCAATTCGTTTACTTCTTTCAACAATTGTTCAAGAAGTTTTTGTTGGTCGTCCACTCTTTTAGACAACTCTTCATTTTCTTTTTTCAATTCCTGGATTGCTACCAAAGCAACACCGGCCGGATCGACAGAGCTGATATGTTTGTCATCTGTTCCAAGACTAAAGGCAGCGAAGAAGTCCTGTGCCATTGGTCCGATGTGATATTCGTTTGTTCCCTTGTATTTCCATTTTAATACATCAAGCGCCATGATCTTTGTCAGCACATCTGCGCTGCTTACTTTGGTGATATTTTCTTTCAAATTTCTATCCGAAGCGTTTGTCCAAGCACCACCTACTGTGAGGTAAGCACCATTACCATTGGAATTTTTTGAACCTACAACAAGTGCTTTTGTCGCATCGTAAGCAGCATCATTCATAAGCACTGAAACTGTTTTATTTCCAATCACTACAGTGTTGTCGTTTGCTGCAGTAGCATTTGCTCCAAGGGCAGTAGCATTTCCACCTGTGGCAGAAGATCCCAAACCTATGCTGGTAGACTGGTAACCTGAAGCGACACTCACACCGCCAAATGCACTTGAACTTTGTCCAGAGGCAGTTGCACCGTAACCAAAAGCATTTGCCTGAAATCCGCTGGCTTTTGAATATGGACCTATCGCTGAACTATTTTGTCCGCCAGTAGCTGAACTGTAACCAATTGCAACAGTGTTCATGGCAGTTGTACTTGCGTTATAACCAATTGCCACGCCAGACTGAGCACTTGTAGCCAATTTACCTACACTAACGGATTGGAAGTTAGTGGCACTGCTGGTACCAATTGCAACGCTTTCATTACCATTTGTTGTTGCATTTGCACCAATTGCAACCGCCTCCTGATTAGCATTTGCATTATAACCTACTGCAGTTGCATTACCGGCTGAAGTAGCCTTTCCACCTAACGAAGTAGCACCTGTGTTGCTTGCTGTTGAGTTTGCTCCAACGGCTACCGCATAAGTACCGCCCCATTTTGCTACACTTGCATTGCTTCCTAATTCTACTGTGAAACCATTCGCACTATTTCCAATATACCCAGCCTCATTGCCATTTATTTTAAACATTAATGAAACGTCGTCGGTGGTACCCACAAAATTGGTACCTGCAGATGTTCCTGAATTACCTGTTAATTTCCAGTCAGAAGAACTCGTTGAGAAACTACTCATTGGGACTTTTTTCACAATACCACTAGTAATCGTCAAAACGCTATCGCTGCTTGTAGTTGTACCTACCTGAACTCCATACAATGCCAGAGGATTCGTGGCAACAACTGTAAGTTTATTACCGGCTGCTGGTGTGCCAATTCCAAAATTTCCCGTTTTTGTCAACCGCATCCACTCTGTGTTATTGGCAATGAATGGCAAATCGAAGTTTGAAGTTGTACCCAGGGTTGTGTTAGCAGTAACAGCATCTCCATTGTATGACCAACCCGAGAATCTGCTTACGCTCAATCTTCTTACGACACCTGTTGTTGGATCGATGCTGAGCAAACTATCTGAGATCACACCATTCTGAACGCCTGTTAAGGTCAGTGGATTTGAACTGGAAGAAATGCTTACTGTATTTGCAATAGAGGTCGTACCCATGGTAATCTTACCGCTGTTTGCAATACGCATTCTCTCCGTACTGTTTGTAATAAAAGGTAAGTCAAAGTTTGTTGTTGTACCCAGGTTTGTTATTGCAGCAACTGCATCACCACCATAGGACCAACCTTGAAATCTTGCCACGCTTAATCTCCTTACCACTCCAGTAGTTGGATCGATGCTGAGCAAACTGTCTGTGATCACACCATTCTGAACGCCTGTCAAAGCCAGGGGATTAGAGGCGGCAGAAACATGCAAAGTGTTGGTTGGAGTAGTTGTTCCTATTCCTACAAAACCCGCATTCGTGATGCGCATTCTTTCAATATTATTGGTAATGAAAGGAAGGTTATTGTTTGAAATTGTACCAAACTTTTTGTCTGTGGCAACGGTATTACCGTCAATCAGCCATGCATAACCGGCTGCGTTGAACCAAACAGGTGGAGCTGCACCTCCTGCAGATACCAGGAAGTACCCGGCTATTCCCGGATCATTGTTTGGCATTAATGGTCCTGAGAACTTTATGGCACCGTTTACGTCCAGTTTTTGTGCTGGCGCCGTAACGCCAATACCAACGTTACCTAGATTTGATATACGTAGCCTTTCAAAGTTGTTGGTTCTGAAAGCCAGATCCACATTGTCCGCGGTTCCTACAAAATCTGTAGCAATATTGGTTCCTGTATTGCCTTTCAACTGCCAGCCGCTAACAGTGCTGCTGCCGTTGCCGAACGCAAACCATTTTGGACTTGCAGGAGTTCCAATGTTTATCTCCAGGCTGTCCACGTTTGTTACATAGATCAAAAGGCCTTTTGCAGGAGATGCGATCACATCTCTTTGCGTAGTAGTCATGCGTGGTAACAGGAATCCTTTTTTTGCAGTTGCACTCACGCTTACATCAAGCATGGCACTGGGATCCGCTGTTGCATTATTGTCATTAATGGCAATGCCTGTTTGCGCATGTGCCTTGCCGACAGATAGTGCAAGGGCCAATATACATGCAGGGTAAAACGACTTCCTCATACGGTGGTATTGTTTGGGTTAGATTATGTGTTTTATATAGATATTGGATTACAGAACGTTCACCATCAGCGTTTGAACATTTCCGTTTGCTTTGTTTATGATAGAGACAAAATATACTCCGGCGGCTAAACCTCTCCTGCTAATTGCAATCTTTTCAAGCGGTCCGCTTATGGTAATACTTTGCTGTGTGATGGTTCTGCCATTATTGTCTAGTACACTTACAACATAGTTGCCTGCTGCATTTTTAAAGTGTACTGCGATATCCGTCAATGCAGGGTTTGGATAGATAGAGATCAATCTGCCCGCATCATTATTCAGCTTCACAGATACTACGTTGCTATAAACAGTTTTTCCATCCAGGTCAACTTCACGAATGCGATACATAATATTTTCTGCCGTAACATTTATATTGTTATCAGTAGTTGAGTATTTTTTAGCAGTAACGCTGTTGCCTGCTGCGCTTACCTTTGCGATGCCTGAATAGCTAACACCATCCAGGCTTTTCTCTACAATAAAATAATTGCTGTTGACTTCAGTAAGCGTCTGCCAGTTAAGCAACACGCTGTTGCTGCTGTTCAGCGAAGCGGTGAGTTTCAAACCTGTTACCAGAAGCGGCTTTATTATTGAACTTACTGTTATTGGATAGTAAGGGTAGAACAGATTGTCGTATGTTACTGTTTTGACAGCATCATATTCGTAAGGGCCAACACCGGTTGCTGCTGACAAGGCGTTTTGCGGGAACCATATTCTATCGTGATTTCGTGCAATGCCTGTGGCACTACGATTAAAACCCACACCTTCATCTACAAGATTCCATTGTGCCTTTGCAAGAAATCCATCTGTAAAGTCCGTTACCGGTGTTTCTTTATTTACAATCCAGGTCTTCTTTACAAAAGCAGTGCTGGTAGGGTAAATCGTTGGTCCATTAGGATCACCGTTGGTTAGATTGTTGTAAGCGGTATATACGTCATCCATCACGCGTACTGCGAAGTTGTCTGCAGTACCGCCATAAGCTATGGACAATGGGGTATAGTTAGTGGCATTAGCGGCTGTTCCCACCGGGAAAAGTGCAGGTCCACCAATACTGCTACGTTTGAGCAAGCCGTGAGCGGTCGTAACAAAAAATTGGCCGGCAACGGTAACGTTGGCAAATGGTGTAACGGATGTATTCGCCAACCAGTAGTTGCCTTCATTAATTTCTGTGGCACCACTGTTGAACGTATGCACGCCTAATACTTTCGCGTTAGACTCAATGCGAATACCCGAACTGTTGTTCTGATTAACGTTACCGAACACGGTATTGTAAACTGAAGAATTAAAAACATTGCTGCAACCACCGCCCGCAAGGCAAGTGATTCTTTGCTGGGATGAGCCAATGAAAGTGAAGTTGTTATTGGCCGTCGAATTGATGTTGCCATCTGTTCTTATGTCACCGGCTATAACGCTGTACGAACTGTTTCCTCCTACGTAATACGCTCCTGAACCTATTATTAACGATCCATTTTGTGCATGGGCATTCACAAAATGGAATAACATGGCCAGTCCACTTAAGAGGTAAGTTTTGGTAAAGGTTTTCATTTTGGTATATGGTTCGTGGGTCAATCAGAATAAAATACTAAGGGTTTTTCATTAGAGGCACTTAATATTTTTTCTTTAGAGCATTAAACGTAAAAACCACAACTCAATTGTGCGGCACAAAATTTTTTTTTCGGTAATTGATACTTCACTTTCAAAACTTTACTGTTGATCGGGATCAATTCATGGCAAGAAAATTGAAGTAATATCGTAAAACTACTATGGTAAACTCATTTCTGTTGATTGCACTTTTTGCTGCAATTCCACGCAATAACGATACTAACGTAGTTATACATACGCAGTATGTGAACGCAAAAAATATAAGTATAACTACTGATTCTTCATTAAATGGAACATGGTACCTGATTGCTGTCCTGGCGTCTGATACTGCCGCCGGCAAACTTCCTTTTCTCACCATTAACCTTAAGAAAAAACAATTTACGGGCAATGATGGATGCAATGATATCTCAGGCACATTTGAAACGGCAGAAGACAAACTCGCTTTCAGTGATAATATAAAAGGAACCAAAATCGAATGCAAGGGTTACGACGAGAAAGCTTTTTTACACAATTTCCTTCTGACGAGTAATTACAAAATTGAAGATGGAATGCTAAGCCTCATGAACGGAAACACGGTTCTTTCCAAATGGAGCAGGAAGAGTGTGAGAGGGGTGGTGAAGGAAACGATGTGAGGAATAATTGAAAATTGAAAGTTGAAAGTTGAAAATTCATTCTGTGGAACAGATTCTGGAAAATGGACTTCTCTTTTTCCTCAACAACAAAATTGCAAATGAGAAGCGATGCTTTACAATCAGAACCAATTTTCAACTTTCAACTTTCAACTTTCAACTTTCAATTCCTCTCTATCTGCTTATCAAATTAATCGGCAGCACAAAATCCCATCTGTTGTGGCCAGTGCCTCCGAATATGTCATCGTCCAGTAAATAGCTATAGCGGACACCAAAACTTATTGGCAAATTGTTCCACCATTTTGTATCGAAGAAAACCTCTGTACCAGTACTTCTGAAGTTTTCATTGAATTTTGAGCGGTTGCTATAAAAGTCCTGTGCATTGGTATAATCAAAAAACAAGTTGGCCCGCACACGCTGAAAATAAACGATGCTGGCAAAACCCCAATCAGGATAGCATAATGGCAAGTGATAGTTCACACCCCATTTGTACATCCGGTATAAATTCTCAGCCTGGTACCCCCTGGAAAAAGGGAAGCCATTGGCAAACGTAAACGGATGCCCCAAAGTATCATGTCCCTGGAAAGCAAGGTTTACAACAAAATTGTGATTGATGAATAGTCCCGGCCAATAAAGATTTGCGCTGGCAAGAAACTGGTTGGCCGTATATTTCTGTATGGCTGTTTTGTAGTTGAGCGTGAGCGTTTGTGCAAATCGTGGATAAATATTCTGCCTTGCACTTTGTATTTGGTTTGAGAAACTGATCGTGTTGTTCAGGTAACCATAATCGATTGTACCAATTGAATCTTTGTAGGTTCCCTGGAAATAGGAGCTATTGTAAGTGTAAAAACTTCCCACACTAAGCCTCGTAATATTTCTTCCTTTGCTCAAATTCAACGGCACACTTAAACCTGCGCTTGCCTCCAGCTCGTTCCAGTAAATGCGGTGGTATTTCCCTAAACCGTTTCTATCAAATGTATAAGCCACCCCGCCCGAGAGATAAGGGAACAAGTCTCCATAAATCGCATTAAAACCTATTTTCTTAAACTGCTCATCCCTGTTATAATCAACATAGATCTCTGACTGAAAAGTATTCAGCACATTTTCTCCGAACAAAGAAAAATAATAATCGGGATCTTCAAAAGCCGGACGCCAGCTGTGGAAATTAAAAAGCTTGTGCCCCTTTGAATATTTGTCTTCCGGATAAATGCTATCTCCTACTTTATCCAGCAGATCGCTTGTTTGTTTGTTGCTCAAAGCAGTCACACCAAAATCATATTTGTTCGGTGCATTGAAATCGTCAGCGTTCGCCCATCCTGCATTTGCAACTGTTGTTTCTTTCAGGCGCATTCCGACTGCTGTAAAATTTGTCCACGCCATTTTACCATTGCCGCTTGTTAATTGATAATTACCTGTAACGCCTTTCAACAAAGGACTTTGAAGTCTGTAAACCTTGCCATCGGACAAGACCAGTGCAAACAGTTCGTCTTTATCTTTTGCGGAAGCACTGAAGAAAACGGTATCACCTTTTATTTGCGGAAAGCCTATAATGTGCCACGAAAAAGGTAGTAGTGCAGTGTGCTCATAATTGTCAGTGTTGACCTTCATCAGCGACATCTCTCCTTTGCTATTTCTTACGGCAGCAATTACTTGATTGTTCTTGTAAAACCTGGGATAGGTGTAAAACAGTTTATCAGTGTTTGGGATTCTTTTTAACACCGTGCCTGAATCGGCACTCAGAATGTGCAACTCATTTTTTTGATCCGGAAACACAGCCACAGCAACTATTTTCGAACCCTCGTCATTTATATCTGGAGAGAAATATTTTGTTTTGTGTGTGACTGTTCGCTGTGCGCCGGTGTTTATATCCAGCAATTTAATTTCATTGTAATCTCTGTAACCCCAGCGAATATCGGTTCTGTAGGCTGCATACACCAGTTTATTATTGCGAACTGAATAATAATTATCCAACGAAATATCCCTTACTCTCAACTTCTTTTCTGCACCATTATTGTTAATCACAAAACGTGGAATCTGTTTGTAGCTACTGCTCATATACAACAGTCTTCCGTCTTGCAAGTAATTAGGAAATTCCTGGTCGCCGAGAAAATGTTTTGTTGTTGGAGTGATTGTGCTGTCCGTTAGTTGTTGCTGCATAAATGTGATGGCATCATTCGTGAAAGCTTTGTATGACTTTGACGAATATCTTTTTACTGCAAGTTGAAATGGATAAAACAATCCCTTGAATGATGCGGCATCGTGCGTAACATTTTTCCAAAAATCATCTCCGTATTTTTCTCGTCCATAAGCTGTGAGCATGTAACCAAGTGCATAGTGATCCGGAACAAAATCGTGGTACGATCCGTTCCTTAATTTCATCCACGAATAGTTTTTTTGTTCCTGCCATAGCGAACGGTAAGGGTTGAAAAAATAAGGCAACCTTCCCCTGCCCTGCTGGCTCGTTTGCGTTTCATTAAAGACCGCATCACCTTCCCAAAACCAGTTTGGCACCACAAGGCTGTTTGCCAATTCCTGCCCCTGCTGGCCAAACAATATGCGAAACACTTTTGATAAGCCGACATTAAAATTATTGTATTGCTCTACGTGTCTGAATTCATGAATCGCCAACTGATCTACCCATGGTAAGCTTCCGAGCTCAAAACTGTTTTGCGAAGGTGTTAAGTAAAATTCGCTTCTGTACGGCCCCAGTTGAACATAAGCATTTGAGACCAGCGTTTGATTTTGCAGGACGATGCTCACGGGCTTGTATCGATCTCCGATTGTTTTGGCGATTGACGGCTGGAAATATGCCACCACATTCGCCACGCGTTGACCGGCACTATCAAGACCTACCGGATAAATGACCCGGGCAATTTTATTGTTTACCTGCCGCCACTGCATTGAGGAAGGATTACCACCAAACACCTGCGCATGCAGATTACCGGCGGTCAAAAAAAACAAAGCAATATTCAGCAAGTGCAGCTTTTTCCATTTCATTGGGTGGACAGTCCGGACAGAATTGTTGGGATTAATACTATTCATCGGTGTGTTATGATTCTTGATCAACCTACTTTCAATTTGGTGTACAAAATAGGGATTGACATTGAATAACATGCATTTGAAGGCGGAGAAAATGTGAGAATTTGAAAATTTGAAACTGGAACGCAGATTTTCAAGATTGTGATGATTGATCAGGATTTTTTTAGATCTTAGATTGAGATTTTACGTTGTGTGGTATGCGATTCTAAATCATATTAATCATGAGAATCTTGAGAATCTGCGTTCTCCCTCCATTTTCAAATTTTCAAATCTTCAAATTTTCAAATTGGCCGCGAACATTGTAATTTGCATGCATGGAAGACACGCTCGTTATTCGCCCCGCGGACATTGAAGATATTAATGCCATCGGCTTTCTGGCTTACCAAACTTGGCCCTCCACTTACAAAGACATTCTTACATTTGAACAGCTGCAATACATGCTTCAAATGATGTACAGCCCGGCGGCGCTGAAGGAACAAATGCTGCAGAAACACCACCACTTTTTCATTGCAGAAATTGACGAAAATGAAGTTGGTTTTACTTCCTACTCAGAAACCGAGCCCGGCACTTACCGAATCCACAAAATATATGTACTGCCCGGCCTGCAAGGCAAGGGAGTTGGCAAGGCCTTGATGGACACTATTATTGAAGAAGGAAGAGAGCGCGGCGCAAAGAAGATCCAGCTAAACGTAAACCGCAATAACAAAGCCATCAGCTTCTACGAACGAAACGGTTTTAAAATCATCAAAGAAGAAGACATTAATATTGGGAACGGGTATTTTATGAATGATTTCGTGATGGAGAAAGAGATTTAATTTGAGAATTTGAAGATTTGAAAATTTGAAAATTCGTTGGATGCAAAAGTCGTTATGAAATGCTCATACTCCAACTTCGGAGATTTAGAAAACACTTTTGAAGCCAGCACCCAAAGCATTTTCAAATTACCATATTTTCAAATTTTCAAATTGGTTGCCGTTATCCAGCAACCACCGGCTCATCCACCACCGGCGCGCCCATGGCAGCGGCTTTCATTTTGTGAGCGGTTTCATGACCGAGGTATCGTTCTATCATTCTTTCCATCAAATAGATCAATGGTGTTAAAACGATGGCCATGGTGAATTTGTAGGTGTAGTTTACTATACATATCGCCAGCACAAGCTGCCAGCTCCAGTTATTACCAATTTTGAAAGCGATGAACAAAACGATGAAACTATCTACGAACTGTGAGATAACGGTTGAACCGGTTGCCCTTAACCAGATCCATTTATCTCCAGTTGCTCTTTTTATGCGGTGAAACACCGTAACGTCAACAATCTGGCTCACGAGAAAGGCGCACAAACTTCCGAGAATAATCCACATGCCCTGTCCGAAAATCGCATTAAAAGCGCCTTGCATATCCGGCACTCCCTGGTCCTGTTTGCTCCCCAGCCAAAAATTTGCGCCCGGTAAATGGATCGCGAAATAAAACATAACAAATGCATAGCTGATCAGTGCAACGGCTATGTAAGAAATTCTTCTAACTGCTTTGGGGCCGTAATATTCATTTACAATGTCTGTCAGCACAAATTCCAGCGGCCACAGTATAACGCCACAGGTCAGGTTAAATGACAATCCGGATTGCCCGAACAATGTAAAGGAAGAGGGCTTCATGCCAAAGAACGATTCCAGCGAAAATATCTTTCCGCCTATGCACTCGGCTATTAAGGCGTTCGCAACAAAAAACGCTGCGAAGGCTACAAACAGCTTGGTAGGTTTATCTTTAAGAATCTGGTGTATCATTGGTGAGTTGAGAGTTGAAAGTTGAAAGTTGAGAGTAATAAAAAGCCTCATGACTTAAAACATACTACCCATTACTTAAAACTTATTTTAACAATAAATAGATCTGTAAAATAAAGAAAAGTCCGTTTATCAAAAGCAACCAGCGGGGCAATACATTTTGCTTTCTGAAAAGCAGGAGCAATATTACCCAAACATTCACCACCGCATTTATCACAAAAGAGAGTACATATCCCGGAATAGCAAGTGCATTTTTAAAATTGCCATCCGGTAAAAAATGAAAATATTTAGTAAGTATCAACAACAAAAGGCAAAGATTGAAGATAAAAGCCACTTTTGCCAATAATGAGATCTTCATAATGGCCGTGAAGATAGGAATGGTTCAGGAATTAGGAGTTAGAAATTAGAAATTAGCCTGATCTGATTGCATTTCCCCCTCTAATTCCTATTTCCTGATTGCTAATTCCTAATCCCTCATCAGAATCAGTAAAATAGTATTATTTTGCCAACCAAAATTTTTTTAGCAATGCAACCAACCTGGCTTAAGAAGGTCCTACCTCACGTAATAGCAATATTAGTTTTTCTTGTTATTACCGTTATTTATTGCAGACCAGCTCTTGAAAGTGGTGTGACAATGGTTCAGTATGACAATACCGGCGTTGAAGGGATGACCCATCAAATCAAAGAGCATCAAAAAGCCACCGGTGTTTACCCGCTGTGGAACACCAATGCATTTAGCGGAATGCCGAATTTTAATATTTTGTATCCGTTGCCTCAATCTCCTTTAAATATAATTGACAGCGCATTGCATTTGTGGCTGCCACAACCAATGAGCTTCTTTTTCCTGGCCTGCATATGCTTTTATATATTGTGTTTGTGCGTCGGTATTCGACAGGCTGGCGTAGCAATCATTGGTAGCATTGCATTTGCTTATTGTACTTATGACCCAATCATTGTAGCAGCAGGCCACACTACTAAAATGCTGGCCATGGCTTACATGCCGGCGCTGCTCGGAGGTGTTCTTCTATTGTACAGGAAAAAATACATTACAGGATTTGTTTTAACGGCGTTGTTTACAGCTTTACATCTTTCGCAAAACCACCAGCAGATAAGCTTTTACATTTTCATCGTTATTGCGATCGCATCATTGAGTTTTATTATTTTCTCTGTTAAAAAAGGAGAAATCAAACCAATGCTGATGTCACTTGGTTTGGTTGCCATTGCAGGTTTGCTGGGTCTGGCTGCAAACTCATGTAACCTGTTGACCATTGCAGACTACACAAAAGATACAAAGAGAGGTGGAGTGTTGGTAATGGACCAAAAGGGTGAAGCTTCTCACAAAAGTGAAGGTCTTACTTCTGAATATGCTTTTATGTGGAGCTATGGAAAAATGGAAACTTTCTCTTTAATGTTCCCATCTATTCAGGGTTACGGTTTCCACTATGCTCAAAAAGATGGTGACCAATGGATGTTTCCAAAACTGGACGAAAATTCAAACACTGCTAAATATTTTTCTCAAAAATTAAATGTTCCGGAAGATCAGGCTGCAGGCTATGCTATGCAAATGAGCCAAAGTCTCTACTGGGGCCCACAACCCTCTACAGATGGTCCGGTGTTTTTAGGTGCAGTAGTTTGTATTCTGTTCATCATTAGCATGTTCTTTATTGACAAAGAATATAAATGGTGGTTGCTGGCGGCCAGCATCGTTGCCGTTCTGATGGCCTGGGGCAGCAACTTTGCAGCGTTTAACGATATGCTGTTTAAGTATTTGCCTTTGTACAACAAGTTCCGTGCACCATCAATGATACTTGTTATCCCACAGTTGTTGTTCCCGCTGGGAGCAGTTTTAGGCATTCAACAACTCCTGGCTGCGACTGACGAGAAGGATACCTGGAACAAAATCAAAAAGGCGGCATATGTAACAGGTGCCGTGTTTGTAATTGTGGGTGGTTTTTATTTCACAAGCGATTTCAGCAAAGAAAATAAAGAAAGAAAAGCAGCATTTCTGGACATGCTGAAAATTGATTCTACACATATGCAAGGCGCCTACATGGCATTGAATCAAAAATACCAGCCGAAAACAGATAACCAGCTTTTTGAGCAACTGATGTTCAATACCGGAAAAGAAGACGTGGCAAGTGGAGTGGTAAAAGCTGTTCGCCAGGACAGAGCGGATTTCTTGAAGAAGGACATATTGATCGCATTGCTATACTCTCTTCTTTTGTTTGGATTGCTGTATGCATTTATTACAAAGAAAGTTAACGCAACAGTGTTGCTTGTTGGTATTGGCGTGGTGATGGCTATCGAACTGTTTACTATTAACACGAAATACCTAAACAATTACAACTTCGATTCGAAGGAAAAATTCCAGGAAGATGCATTTCCTATGACCGAGGCAGATAAAGCTATTCTGCAGGATAAAGACCCGAATTACAGGGTGCTGAACGTTTCTGAGCGTGCCGATCCTTTCCAGGATGCAAAACCATCTTATTATCACAAATCTGTTGGTGGTTACCACGCTGCAAAACTTGCCATTTACGATGACCTTATCAGCTACCAGCTTTCAGGCAAATTAAATCCGTTTGTGCTGAACATGCTGAATACAAAATATCTTATTCAGTCAAATCCTCAAACAAACAAACCAATAGCGATCCCAAATCCGGAGGCTCTTGGTAATGCATGGTTTGTGAAAGGTGTTCGATATGTAAATGGCCCTGCGCAGGAAATGAAAGCGCTTGACCAGTTCTCACCAAAGGACACAGCTGTTGTTGATGAGAAATACAAACAAGTAGTAAACGGCCAATTTGTATTTGACAGTACTGCGTCTATCAAACTAACCAACTTTGACAACGATGCCATCACTTATGAAAGCAACGCTGCGACTGCACAACTGGCGGTATTCAGCGAAATATATTACAGAGACTGGAACGCATATGTAGACGGTAAAAAGACAGACGTGATCAAAGCCAACTATGTTTTGCGTGCAATGGTTGTGCCTGCGGGCAAGCACACGATCGATTTCAAATTCGAGCCTAAAGTTTATTTGAGAAGCTTTACCATCGATACAATCGCTGGCTGGCTGATATCAATACTGGCGCTTGGCTGGTTGGTAAAGCTGTTTTTAGATAGTAGAAAATCAACGCAACCGGCACCGGCGCAAAAAAGCAAGGCTTAGTAATGACAGATCTATCGATCATATTTGTAAATTATAAATCAGCCGGATTATTAATTGATTGCCTGGATAGTATTTATAAAGAAACAACGGGCATTTCCTTCGAAATCATTGTAGTAGACAATAACTCTGAAGATAATAGTCAGGAAAAAGTAACCAGGTTGTATCCAGATTTAAAATGGATACAACTTGATTACAATGCCGGCTTTGCTCGTGGCAATAACGCTGGCATTCCATACGCTACGGGAAGAAACATTCTTCTCCTAAATACTGATACCATTGTCCAGGAGAATGCATTGTATAAAACAGTAGCACTGTTTGAAGCGCATAAGGAATATGTTGCGTGTGGTGTTCAACTACTGAATACCGATGGCACACACCAGATATCCGGGGCGCATGTTATGAAAGGGGGCTTGAATACGCTCCTTCCGCTGCCTTACCTCGGCTCGTTTGTCAGATACTGGGGCTATAAACTCAATGCAAAAATTCCGAGCGTAACAACGGTTGCCGCCATTACCGATGTAGATTGGGTGATCGGTGCTTTTGTGATGGTAAGAAAAGATGTCCTCTCCCGCTCAGGTTTACTCGATCCCGATTTTTTCATGTACGCAGAAGAAATAGAATGGTGCGCAAGACTAAAAAAACAAGGCAAGCTTTGCTTGTTTGAAGAACCAAAAGTGGTTCATATCGGAGGCGGTACCAGCAGCGATTTTTATGATGAAAAGGAATGGAACAATGGCAAAAATCTCTGGAACCGGAGAGGCCGCCAGGTGATAGTGTCTACACAACTACGCATTCGCAAAGAGTTTGGAATCGGCTGGTTCCTGGTACTCACATTCTTTTACGTAATTGATGTGCCGGTTTTCTTTTTTGGATTAATTATTGAAAAGCTTTTTAAGGGCAAGAAAGCCCGCTACAGCTGGCAAAATTTTATCGAATACACTAAAAACATTGGTGTGTTGCTCAGTTATTTTTTCAAGATGCTGGGCAATAAACCATTTTTTTATAAAGTAAAATGAGGAAGTTTTAAGTTGTGATAGCAGCAAATTACTCATAACTCAAAACTCATAACGCACAACTACCAATGCAGTTATCTATCATTATTATCAACTACAATACTTTTACGCTAACATGTAATTGTATTCGTTCCATACACGAAAAGCTCACGGGTCTATCGTATGAAATTGTATTGGTAGATAATGCGTCTGTAGAGCGTGATCCAAACGAATTCAAGGCACTGTTTCCCGATATAGTATTAGTTGCCAGCAAAATAAACACAGGCTTTACAGGGGGTAACAACCTCGGAATAAACCATGCATCAGGAGAACACATCCTTTTGCTTAACAGCGATACCGAGTTAATCAACAACGCGCCTAAAATCACTTACGATTATCTAATCGAACATCCCGATACAGGCATGACCACCAGCCAGTTGTTGTATCCCGACGGACGGAAGCAATACAATGCCCGACGTTTTCGCACCATTGGATGGGAGTTGCTGGAAGTATTTCCGTTTTACAAACTAATGCCGAAAGAAAAGAGGGAATCATTAATGCTCCACCACTATTTCGATCATGAGAGAGAAATGGATTGTGATTGGGTGTGGGGCACGTACATGATGTTTCCAAAAAGAATAATTGATCAACTGCCCAATAAAGAGCTTTCAAACATCTTCTTTATGTACAGCGAAGACACGCTCTGGTGCTGGGAGTTCAGGCAGTTGGGCTATAAGATACATTTCCTGCCACAGGCCAAAGTAATGCACATACATAAGGGAAGCTCAAGCAAGGAAAAGCACTTGCAGGTTAGAAAAATGGGCATTAAAAACCATGCGACTTTCATGCATAAATTCTATCCCGATTGGCGCTGGTATGTTTTCGCGGCTATTTACTACACAAAGCAATATGCAGCGTTGGCGGCAACAAGAATATTAAAGAAATAAGCGCATTCTTTTGATTAATGTGGGTTTAATCAAAATTGTATACGCTTCTTCACATCAGGCTTTTTTCAAAATCTTTTTGCGTACCGTGTTTTGAATCAGACGGAAAGGGAACATGAGAAAACCTCTAAGTACCTCGCCATAGAATTTCAAGCGAAAGCCATAGACTTCTTTATTAACCTGTATATGTTTTGCTATTGCCTTAAAATGGAGATAACATAACAGGTTGTATACAATAAAACGGGTTGTCCTGAAATGTAATGGTAAAGGTTTGTTGTACTTCAGTTTGGCTTGCTCAAAGTTTACGAGGCTATCTTTAACGCACCTCACCACTTCATCCTTATCAAACTGAATGAGTTCAATCAAATGATCTGTGGGAATATTGAAGCGTTCAAAATCCCTCGAAATGGCATTCACCCATTTTGTTTCCGCATTGATGAGTTGCACCATGGGCAACTGCTTGCCCGCATCTGATGTGCTTACCCACGTGATGCCGCTTGAGCATCCGAGCAACATAGTGCAATGATGTGTAAGCGCGGCAGTTTCTCTGAAAGAAAGCTCACTACCGTCGATAATAGCAGGATTGGGATGATTTATTTTTAGTGCAGATGATAGAATAATAACAGTGTTTTCAACCTGCACAATATTCTCGGCAATTTCAATTGCAATCTCTTTTGTGATTGGAATCTGTCTGCTCAATGGAGCAAATTCGAATAGGATGACATTTTGAAAATTGGATAGCTTATACTTTTCTGCAAAACTTTTAGCCTTTGCAATTTCATGATCATACAGCCGAAGCGATGGCTGCACGGGTACTGTGATGGGACTTCCATAACTTCTCAGTACCGCGGACCGTATGGACCCATCGTAGTAAGCCTGGTTGTCGTCAATGATATTGCTGTAGAAAACTTTGTCCCACTCGCCTTGCTGCTGACGGGCGATTATTTCTTTCTTGAATGATCGGTATGTTGATACGTTATCTTTCACGACAGATTTTACTTCCATCACGTCATCCACATAAGGATTGTTGTCAATAATGGACTTGCAAAAGGAAGCAACGGCCCAGGTTAAATGACAACCGGGATAATCATTTTTGATTTGTCTCGCAACTGTTGTTGCATACAAACAATCGCCGTTGGAGTATAACTGTACGAGTAAGATTTTCACAAATACCTTTTTATTTACGAAGCATGAGCTTTACCAGGTCGGCGAAACTTGTTTCCGGCTGCCAGCCTAAAGACATAATGGTTGACGGATCAGAAACCAGTTGTTTGTATTCTGCTTTAAATCCTTCTTTTAGCTGAACATATTGTTTCCAATCCTTTCCTATCATTTTAAAGCACTCTTCAAAATATTCTTCGATAGAATAGCCGAGACCCGTGCCCAGCGTTGCTTCGAACACGTCATCTTGATTAACCAGCGTCCAGATTGCCTTCACGATATCTCCGGCAAAGCCCCACTCCTTCTTTACAGTCAAATCACCGATGGCTATTGTCTTTTCCTCACCGCGTTCTATTGCCAACACATCTTCTGCAATCATTTGAGCGACGTGCCTTGCGGTTCTTCTCGGGCTATCGTGGTTGAAGAAATACCCGACATACGTTTTTATGCCAAGTCTTCTGTAGTACCTGGCAGCATATACAGATTGAATGCGGCAAACAGAATAAGCATCTCTTGCCTCAAATTCATCTGTTTCTTTTATTGGCAAGCCTTCATTTTTAAATTGAAGGCCGCTTCCGGAAATGAATACTTTCGTTTTGGGTGAATACAATTTTACAGCTTCAAGAATATTCAAAGTGCCCGTGCAAATGGTCGTATGGTTTTCAAATAAACTATCGTGTCTTGTAGTGGAGTTAGCCGCCAGATGGAAGATATATGCAGGGCTGTGTTCCTTCACCAATTTCGCAACATCGTCAAAGTTGGAAATATCTATGCCGTTATCTGAAGCCCTTGAAACAGGCACAACAGCAATGTTCTTGCTGCTTAGCAATTGGGATAAATAAAACCCGTCCTGTCCGCCGGCACCGAAAATAATTGAATTCAACTTATTCTTTTTATTAAAAATCTTTGCTTAAAAAAATGCCATTAATATGCGTGTCTGCATACAAATAGTAATTCTTGCTTTCAAGAAAATCCTGAATCTCGGTTTTCTTAAACTCATTCTGGTCCTTGTCGTATCCCAGGATCTCTACACAAATAACTTTAGGTCGGTATAAAGAAAAGTCAAGTGTTTTCAAGATCTCCAGGTCAAGGCCTTCCACATCAATAGAAACAAAATCCGGCACGGAACTGAATTCTGTTTTGATAATATTATTGATCGTGTTTAAAGGCACTTTAATGACCTTTTCATAAGCCACTTTGCCAACATTTTTCATTCCCACTTCCTTCCAGTATTCAGCCTCTTCTTTTGAAAAAGTGCTTAAGCCATGCGCCTTGTAAGGGAACAGATAAAAATCAGCCTCTTTCGCTTCATTTATGCCTATACCAATATTTAAAACCTTATCCTTAGGCCTTTTGCTTTTTATCTTCTTTGCCAGGTACGGATTTGGCTCAATGCACACGCCCTTACTTCCCCTCATGTAAAAGTAGTAAGTGTTGCTAATGTATGTTGGGTGATTAGCACCAATATCGAGATACGTTGGGTTAGTAATTCCTTTTTTATAAAAGAGTGTTGCCAGAATCAAGTCCTCTCCGGATTGCGAATAGGTAAGCTGAGAGTTTGGCAAAACTATTTTGTTGATGATTTTTCTAAATAAGTTCTGCATTTGTTTTTTTCTTTTTTCTGCTGGCTAATTCGTATTGTAGTTTTCTGACACTAAGGTATCTCTTATACTTCCTGTATCGCTTTGCAATTATTTCAAGGAAATTATTTTTCGAAAGCGGTAAAAGAAATATTTCATGCGTATCCTTTTTCTGCACCGGAGTGGCTGTTATCAACTCACGGAGCATTTTTTCGAACCTGATTTTGAATGCTTCCGGTGACCAATCCTTTTGCATCTGCAAAACTGCATCCAGCGATTTTTCTATGGATTCTTTGAGGGAAACCTTTGGATAACCCGGAATATAGGCCAGTATATGCCTGAACGTTTCGTTGCTGGACACAGACAAAGGTCTCGCGGCGGAGATAGCCTGATCCGTTGTTGCTGCCAGGCCCGGCATCTGGCGATCGTACAGGAAACAATTCAGTGTATTGCGACGACACCATTTGATCAGGTCGTCTTTGCTCATGTAGTCGTGCGTAACAATTACCTCGATCCCCTTCTTAGCCCGTTGTTTGCATAGATCTGAAATTCTTTTCGCATATGCATCCGAGTTAGGCACAAAGTCACCGTAAGGAATATTGATCTTCACGATCGCTTTGTCGAATTCCTTGTTAACGGCATCCACTACGTGTGTGAAGCCTTTCCCTTTTGTAGCAAAGCCAAAACTTCCGATTACGGGAATTTCATTCGGCACATAATCAGGTAAATTCTTTGTTTCCTCCAAAGGTCTGGGAAATGAATAAACTTTTTTATTCCTGGATTTAATGGTCGGGTCTAAAACACAATAGCCATGAAAATGGCTATCGGGGCACATAACAAAAGGATCGTTTGGTAATATCTCCAGGATCATGGTGATCACAAGACCTCCAAGCTCTTTTTTAAGCTTGGAAGTCTGTAACCAGGCCATGGTGGCAGGATGATAGTTGAAAAAATAAAAATCATAACCCAACTTAATGGAGCGATTTTCTACATCTATCTCCTGATAATCCAAATTATATTGATCGGAATATTTCAGGCAGTTATAAACCATCAGGCCAGATTCGAAAATACTGTCTTGCGCCTGCCTGCAATTGACAAATAATCCCTTTTTAACTGAACTCAAAATGTGTATTTAAAATCTTAATGCTTCTCAGAAAATCCCTGCAATAGTTATTTTTTTATGATCTCAATTTTCGGCAACGGGAAAATAAATCCTGTTCCCTTTTCTATTGATTCTTTTTCTCTTTCGATAAACTCTTCTTTAAAGTGCCAAGGCAAAACCAGGTAGTAATCCGGATTCATGGCACGGCTGTCAGCCTCGCTAATGATAGGAATATTTGTTCCCAAAGTCATGGCACCGTATTTATCAGGGTTTCTTTCTGCGGCGTAATCAATCAAAAGGTGGTTGATATTGCACCACTGCAATATGGTATTACCTTTTGTGGATGCTCCGTAGATGTGAATGCGCTTGCCTTCTGACTTCAGCTTCACCAGCAGATTGTAAAGTTCAACTTTGATCTTTTGAATTCTGATGCTGAAAGCGTTGTAAGGTTTATCTGTATCCAGTTCCAGGTCAAACTCGGCCTGTCTTGCTTCGTTTATCAGCACAAGATCAGCCGGATTGTCGTAGATGAAGTTTGTGTCGTGTGTAGCATAGCATCTGATGCTGCCACCATTGATATCGTTAAAAGAAATTTTGAAAATGCGCATTCCTGCTCTTTTCAAAATGATTTCCAACACTGCCAGGCTGTAGTATTCAAGGTGCTCATGACAAATGGTATCATAAGAATCCAATTCCAGCATTTTAGGCATGTAAGACATCTCGAAGATCCAGATGCCGGTGTTTGATAAAAGGTCCTTAATGCCTTTTACAAACTCGATTGGATTTTCAAGGTCGTAGAACATAGCGATGGAAGTAATGATGTCCAGTTTATTGCCGGCCAATACTTCTTCTATTTTCTTTGAGGGGAAGATATCCTGCACTACAGATGTGTTGGGCAGTTTAATTTCCTGCGCTACATCGGATGGGTCCACACCATATTTAATAACGCTCTCATCATAATATCCCAGCAAGGTACCGTCGTTACAACCAATGTCCAGCGCACGGATCTTGTCCTTAGGCTTAAGAATTGCTGTAGACGCTTCTACGATACCTTTTAAATGCTGGCGCATGGTGTTATTGGTGCCGGAACGATACCAATAGGCTGCATATAAAATCTCCGGTGGAACGCTGTGCTCCATCTGCAACAGGCCACAAGCATTCTCGTCAACTTCAGGATTGCACCTTACAATTACACAAGGTATTCTTCTTGTTGATGGCATTTCTTTGCCAGGCTTAATAAATGATCCCTGTAAGTATTGCTCTCCCAAATCGATAACCGGCGTTAAAGAAGCAGACCCGCATACGCGACAGGTCTTTCTTGTTTTAATATGCATACCTCGTTAGTTTAATTATTTTTATTATTTATTCTTTTGTGAAACTAATTGTATTAATTCATTATTTATGGCATCGATACATTTATTGCGCTCCAGGTTCAACACGGCCAGTTGTTTTACAACGACATCTTTTTCCTCCGCCGCAACTTTTTCAAATTCGTACACCTTTTCCTGCTCGTGCCAAAGGCGACAATTTACGTCAGCCAATTGATAAAAAACCTCTCCTATCGCACCGGTTACATCCGCAACCTCATTACCGGCTTTTTTAAAGACCTTATTGGCCGCAAAACTTAGCCTTTCAACCGGTATATTGCCAGCGATGGCGTCTGCCACGTATTCGTTGATCTCGTCCTGTAACTGAGTAGCTTGCGTATTTAAACTTTTCAGACGTTCTGCATCCTCCGTATGGTACTGCTTTAACTTTACAATCGTTAATTTATCACAAAGCATCCCAAGTGTTTCAGCCATAATGTTTCATTTTTTAATGAGAAATGCGAATGTATTATATTCCTGATTTTTTGCAAATTTTTCAAGATATGAATAAATTTATTTTGCTGAATACAAGGACCTTACCAAAAAAAAGCCCTTCCGAAGATTTTATACCAAAAGACCACCCGAAAATAATACCCACCACACCCCAACAAGTTTGAGTGTTTACACTCTTAGCAAAAACCGTTTTTTTAGATATATTTACAGATAAATTTTATTTTATGAACCCCCTGTCCCTGTTAAGCGAACGTAAAGGCTTTTTGCTTTGCATGTCTCTTTGCACCCTTGTCGCTTGCACAAAAGTGCCCCAAAAGATTGTAACCGCGAAGTTCAAAAGTCCTGATACTCTTTGCAACACCGTAACGCTGAATCTCGTAAACCTTTCTGAAAATGCAACGAAATATCACTGGTCCTTTGCACAAGGATCTACAGATAGCAGCCTCACGGCTACGAACCTCTCCCTGCCGGCGGGTGCAATCTACAGACCCGTGTTTTCAGATTATGTTAAAATCAATGATGAATATGTAATGTTTGTTGTCAATAATGGAAACGGCTCAATTACACGCCTTGATTTTGGCACTAGTCTATTGAACAATTCCCCTGTGGCTACATATCTTGGATCGCTCGGTGCCATCCAGGTGCAAAATGAGGGATTTCAGATTATTAACGCAAACGGCAACTGGTATGGGCTCCTTGTAGGTGGAGACCTTCAGTACGGAACGACGCCGCAGGTTTATAAAATTAACTTCGGCACAAACCTTAAAAATATAAACCCAGAGGTAAGTACTTATCCATTTTCAGAATTTGCCCAGCCTATCGATCTGTTTGCATTCACGGAAAGTAGCAACTGGTATGGGTTTACGGTAAATGCTGAAAATAATACGATGGCGAGAATCAATTTCTCCAGCAATCTTTCAAATGCGCCATCGGTTACCACATTGTCAAACATCACTACGCTGAATTATCCAACGGGAATTTGCACTTTCTATGATAATTCAAAGTGGTACGCATTTATCACAGATGGAAAAACTTCTAAGGCTGGAAATATTACCAGGCTTGATTTTGGCACTTCATTGCTGTCAACCCCTATCGTTACCCAACTTGGCAACGTGGGAAACAAGATGTCTAAACCAAGAGACATGGTTGTTATGCGTTCAGGAAGCAGACTTTTAGGATACGTGGTAAATGCAGACAGCAGCCTTCTCCAGTTGGATTTTAACGGTAACATACAAAATGTCCCTACGGTGACGAAGGATTACGGCGATTTGGACGGCAAGCTCAAATTCCCTCATGCTTTTTCAAAAATATTTACTGTAGATGGAGATCTGTACAGTTTCGTTCCAAACGTAACAGCAAGTACGCTTACGAGAATAAAATTCCCGAATTACCTGGTGAACACTGTTCCACCTACATCTACTGACAAAGACCCTGTGATTACCGGATACATTAAACCAGGTGTGTACAACATTTGTTTAACGGTAGATATGGGACAACCTACAGAAGCATCTTATTGCAAACAAATAACGGTAGTTGATTGTAAATAATAATTTGAAACTTAAGGCTAAAAGCAAAACGCCAAACGCGAGGTCTTCGTGTTTGGCGTTTTACATTTAGCAATTCAACCACCTTCAATAATTCAGTTATCCGGTTATTCAATCACTAAAAAAGCCAGCCTGAATTATCAGACTGGCTTTATATTTTACTGTAACCTGTAATTACTTCACTTCTTCGAATTCTGCGTCAGTTACATTTTCACCTGCGTCGTGACCGTTGCCTTGTTGTTGACCGCCACCATCTTGTGGTTGCGCGCCACCTGCAGCTTGAGTTGCTTTATAGATCTCTTCGCTTGCAGCTGTCCATGCAGCATTCAGTTCATTTACTGCAGCATCGATCTGAGCGATGTCCTGAGTTTTGTGCGCTTCTTTCAACTTAGTTAAAGCTGATTCGATAGGCGCTTTTTTATCTGCAGGTACTTTATCGCCGTATTCCTTCAGTTGTTTTTCTGTCTGGAATATTAAGCTATCTGCCTGGTTGATCTTTTCAACCTTTTCTTTTGCTTCTTTATCGGTTGCTTCGTTGGCTTTTGCTTCGGCTTTCATTTTTTCAATTTCTTCCTTGCTTAAACCACTACCAGCTTCGATACGGATCTTTTGTTCCTTGCCGGTTCCTTTATCTTTTGCAGTAACATGCAAGATACCGTTAGCATCGATATCAAATATTACTTCGATTTGAGGTACGCCTCTTGGAGCTGGTGGAATACCATCAAGATTGAAGATACCTAAGCTCTTATTTTGATTGGCCATTGGACGCTCTCCCTGGATTACATGTATTTGTACGCCCGGTTGATTGTCGCTGGCTGTAGAGAATGTTTCAGATTTTTTAGTAGGGATCGTAGTGTTAGAAGCGATCATTGTTGTCATTACACCGCCCATTGTTTCGATACCAAGGCTCAATGGAGTAACGTCAAGCAACAATACATCTTTCACTTCTCCGGTCAATACAGCACCTTGAATTGCGGCACCGATTGCTACCACTTCGTCAGGGTTAACGCCTTTGTGTGGTTTTTTGCCGAAGAATTTTTCTACCATTTCCTGTACTTTAGGAATACGTGTAGAACCACCCACCAGGATCACTTCGTCGATTTGAGATGCGCTTAAACCGGCATCTTTCAACGCAGCTTCACAAGGTTTCAGGCAACGTTCAAACAATCTGTCTGCCAGTTGCTCAAATTTTGCACGAGTCAGTTTCTTTACAAGGTGTTTAGGCACACCGTCAACTGCTGTGATGTATGGAAGGTTGATCTCAGTTTCGCTTGAAGAAGACAATTCGATCTTTGCCTTTTCAGCAGCTTCTTTCAAACGTTGCAAAGCCATAGGGTCTTTGCGCAGATCAACAGCTTCGTCAGCTTTGAATTCATCTGCCAACCAGTCCATGATGATTTTATCGAAGTCATCACCACCTAAGTGTGTATCACCGTTGGTAGATTTTACTTCAAATACGCCATCACCCAGTTCCAATACAGAAATATCGAATGTACCACCACCAAGGTCAAATACAGCGATCTTCTGATCAGCGTGTTTTTTATCCAAGCCATAAGCCAACGCAGCGGCGGTAGGTTCGTTTACAATACGGCGTACATTCAAACCAGCGATTTCACCGGCTTCTTTTGTGGCCTGGCGCTGAGCGTCATTAAAGTAAGCAGGAACGGTAATTACCGCTTCGTTTACTTCTTGTCCCAGGTAGTCTTCGGCAGTTTTCTTCATTTTTTGAAGAACCATTGCAGAAATTTCCTGCGGAGTGTATAAACGTCCGTCAATGTCGATACGAACGGTATTATTGTCACCTTTTGCCACTTTATACGCCCAGTGACTGATTTCCTCGGTCACTTCGTCGTAACGGCGACCCATAAATCTTTTTACTGAACTGATGGTATTTTGTGGATTGGTAATAGCCTGACGTTTTGCAGGATCACCCACTTTTCTCTCACCATTTTTCAAAAATGCCACCACGGAAGGCGTTGTGCGACGTCCTTCATCATTGGCAATAACCACCGGTTCGTTACCTTCCATTACGGCTACGCAACTATTCGTGGTTCCCAGGTCAATACCTATAATTTTTCCCATATAATTGATTCCTTTTAGGTTTGTGTTTAATATATCGCAGAGTAATTGGCAATCCTTATGCCAATGGCACCATACGTGAAAAATTGACAGTTTGGGAATGAGGGAGTTGTCAGAGTGGGAATGAAAAGGTTTGAATCGCCTTCAAATTGACAGTTAATGACATCTTTCGCCTTAAAAATCAATTAAATGTCAAATTTAGGAAATCTCAACTACAGTCTCAAAAGGGGATCACCGACATTTCCTGGCTGTCAGTTATCCCGATGGTTCTTCGCTTCGCGAATGCTTAACATGTCGCCCCGATGGGGCTGGAATTGGTGTTTCAGCTATCTGCTTTAATGTTCTACTAACGTGTCGCCCCTATGGGGCTTGATGCTTCTCAGCTACTCAATTATTCAGTTTATTCAGTTTATTCAGTTATTCAGTTTATTCAGTTTATTCAGTTATTCAGTTATTCAGTTATTCAATCCCTAGAACGGATACCCAATCGCAATATTCAGCACCAAATTATCTTTTCTCCATTGCGAGTTGCCTAAGTCAATTTGGTCCAGCACCCATTTGTGCCCGTCCGGGTACCAGGGTTTGCGAAGAGGAATACCGAGATCAAGCCGCAACACGAGGATAGACACGTCAAACCGCAAACCAAAACCGGTATTGACCGCAACATCATTCAAAAAGTTCTTTGTGAACTTTCCACCCGGTTGAAGGGGGTTTTCATTGTACAGCCAGATATTTCCCGCATCCACAAAGACAGCTCCATAAACAATGCTGAAAAGTTTGGCTCTTAACTCGGTGTTAAGCTCCAGTCTTATATCACCACTCTGATCAGGGTAAAAGCCACTTGTATCAGGATAAATATATGATCCCGGCCCAATGGAGCGGCTTCTGAACCCCCGCAAGCTGTTATTACCACCGGCGAAGAATTGTTTTACGTACGGCAAAGAATTCGAGTTCTTATAAGGAAAACCGACGCCTGCAAATATCCGGTTGGCCCAAATGGCGGTCTTTCCAATTTTATGATACACCCTGAAATCGGCATCAAAACGGGCATACTGTGAAAACGGTGCGTTGAAGATTTTAGCAGTGTCACCGTTTTTTATATCATTCTTTGTAAACAACCCAACGATATTTCCGGAAAGATCAACACCACCTCTGAAATAAAGTCCGTCTTTCCGCCTTGAAGTCAGTAAAGTGTTGTACGTGTAAGAATAAGTAGAACCGAGGATAAATTGCTTTTCTATTGCTTTTTGCAGTGTTGGATTTTTATTTGCACTGTCAATATACTGCTGCGTTACATTTATCGGCTGCACATAGTTTACGCTGATAGGGTAAAGTTGGTGTTCCTTCGCCAGTGTTTCTTTCCAAACATACCCATAAGCAACACGGAACGAATTCAGTGTGTATTGTTTTTGTTTGTTTAGCCAGTCATACCCCAGCGTAATGTTTGTTTTTGGCACATAGCCACCACTGGTGTTGAGCTTGAACACCGGCACAATAAACTGCGGGAAAGTTAGTGTTCCTTCAATGCCATACCGGAAGGTATTGTATCCGTTAAACTGACCGCCATATTGAATTTCAAAGCCGCCATATGTTTTTATCGTGAACAGTTCGCCTCCTTTAAAAGTGTTCCTGTTTTTCCATGCAACCGTAATTTGAGAACCTGTGAGATCGTTTGATTTTGTAGTTCCCGCTATCTCAGTGTTGACTGACTTCTTTGGATATGGTGTCAGATAGTAGTAAGTGTTCAACTTGGGCGAGTCCACATTTGGCGCATCTTCAAACCTGTTTTTTACAAATTTGAACAGGCCGAGACTTGTCAATCGCTGCAGTGTTTGGTTGTGATCTCTTCTGTTATAAATACTGTCAGGTTTAAAAAGCATTGCCCTCTCAAACATCTGAGGCCGGTATAAATGTTTTCTATCCACCACATAATAACCTTTGTAGTAAAATGCATTCTTCGTAGCAGTATCGGCAGGATTTACACTATTCAATCTATAACCCGGATAGATGAAAATATCGTTGATCCTGTAAATTTCTTTTGCTGCGGAAGGCGTACCAGTCTTCACCCTAACGTACATGTTCACCTGGTTTTTGCCAATGGTACTATCAACATCGACAATAATAAAATCCTGGTTGAAATAATAGAAGCCTTTGTTCTTGAGCCGTGTATCAATGCGCTCTCTTTCTGCTTTAATTACATCAAGATCGTAAGGGTCCCCCTTTTTTAGCAAAGTTCTTCTTTCCGTGCGGACGATTGCTTTCTTAAGATCGCTGCTATCAACATCAAACTTTACTTCGTTAATGGTGTATTGAACGCTCGGGGTTACGGTATAAATCGCTTCGCCTTTTTTCCTTTTCACAACAGTATCGCCTTTCACGGCGGCCTGGAAAAACCCCTTGTTTTGTAGATGATTCGCGAGTATTTGTTCGTTGATTCCAAGATTCACACTGCTCATTAAGACTGGTGGTTCGCCAAATTTAAATTTAAGCCAGCCAAACAAACCCTTTTCACTCTTGCGATTTTTTCCAGCGATGTTATAGGCATATAATTTTACACGTAGTCCAAGGATCGTTTTATTGGGCTTGGGTCTTGTAAGATCTTCCACCTGTTCTTTAATTGCCTTTTTCTTTTTCTTTGAATAAACAGAATCCACCACCTTGATCTTCGAGCCCGTATACAATGCTTCGCCCTCCGGCAAATACTTTGTATTGCTGCAAGATGAGATGATGAAACCACCCAATAAAATAATGTATAGTGCGAAAAATTTCATTTTTGTTTTTTTAAAACGCTTTGCGTTTTTTCATTTACCACAGAGTTAAGGAGTTCTTTTCACAGAGGAACGGAGGTGAACCTCATAACAAAATGGTGTACAGCAAAAAAGAAGGAAAGGAAGTTTTCTTTTTTCTGCATCGCTTGATAGTCACTAATCCCAGAGGTATTTCTCCTTTCCTCCGTGAAAAAATCTCCGTTACCTCCGTGGTAAAAATCAAGATGCGAAGCATCCACCCTAACTGCTTGTTTTCTTCTTCCCCGACTTCTGCATCTCCATGTCCTGTCTTTGTTTCTTCTTTCTAAAAATATCTTTGAAATTGTTGTAATCAAGTGTTATGATGAAACCAATTCCTGTCTCTACCACATAGCCCTCAAGCACGCCCTGGTAATCGCTTCGCTGATATACACGCACCATGTATCGTCCATCTTTGCTGAGTTTGTAGGCTGCTGAAATATTGCTCAGCATTGACGCGGCATTCTGTGTAGCTGCCTGTGGCCCTTCCAGCTGGAAGTTGCTACCAACAGAAACCACCAGTCTGTCATTCAGCAAACGTTTTGACACGCTCACATTCAAGTCTGTTTTTTGTTGCTCTGTTCCGGTAGAATAATCTTCTTCTGATTGCACATCAAAATTGATGTCAACAAAATTGATCAGATCGGAAGCGAATTGATTCAACTGATCTGTGATTAGTTTACTCACACTCTGGCGGGCAAAACCTTCCGCCGTCATTCCGCCTGCGCTGGATTCAAATGGATTATCCTGTACAAACCTGTTGAGCAACAGCAACGCAAAAACCTGCTTATTAATTTCCGAAGGATCTTGTCTTAAAATAAAGAGTTTGTTGTTCACTGTAGTTATCACATCCCTGCCAACACCGTAGTTGTCATTTTCCGGCAATTGAATATCAAAAGTGATCTGAGGTTTCATCAACTCCCCTTTCATGTTCAGCAATACTTTAAACGGAAGCTTTTGCCTGTACACAACTTGTTGCGATGCCGTCATTCCTTCTAGTTGCTGTTGCACAAGGTCAATCGGTGCGGAGCGGGAAACATATACGGCAGTTATATCTACGTCTGCACTTGTGGGCTCGCCGGTCCATGTGAGACGGCTACCTTTTTGAATATCAAACTTCCTGTGAATCAGATTGAACGTAAGCTCGTAAGAACCTGCATCCAACTCGTAAGACCCAGTGAGTGTAACCTTTCCACTTTTATCTATCCCTCCATTAAGCGTTGCTTCCCCCTTCATGCTCAGAAAATCTCCATTACCTTCGTCAATGATCAAACTCAACTCCGCCTCTTTCTTTATTTGAATGTTTACGTTAACGTCAAAATTGCGCAGCGATGACATGTTCAGAGAATCCATTTTTTCAAGAAATAAAGAATCATTCTCCGGCGCATCCATGTCTATGAAATTGACCACACCATCTCTTGTCTCCACTCCCGGCTCATTTTGTGGCAACACAACTGTAAACTTTGTTTTATCCTCAATGGTAATCGTTCCGTCCACCTTAGGCGAACTCTCTGTGCCTTTTACATTCAGGTTTGTGGTAAGAAAGACTTGTCCGTAATAAAGCTTGTTGTCCTTCTTGGTAGTGTTCAGCGCACGGAAATTTTTCGAACGAATGTTGAGATCGAAATTATAGTTGCGCAGATTTGAGGTCAATGCATCGCCATCTATCGCAAACCTGTTGCTTGCAGAATCGAGTATGGTAAATGTGTCCAGGTGAATACCTTCTTTATCTATAGCAACAGTGTCTCCGGGAATCATAAAATAGTTGTTCAGCATCGTCAGGTTAAATGCTGCTTTGTCAAACACCAGGTCACCATCAATATTAGGCTGACTGGCCGTTCCGGACACATCAAACTTGCCTGATAATGCGCCGGACGATTTCGTGATTGCTCCCATCGTCGCACCTTCAATCGTGTTAATCTGCAGTTTGTTCATCACCAAATCAAAATGAAAATCGTTGTTATTAACAGGTGTTAAATAATATTGCCCTTTTAGTGTAACGTCGTTCCCTCTTCCTGTGATGGCAACATCCGCATCCAATGCATTCTCCGTTGTGTTGTTCACTTTAATGGAGATATTGCCAACAGTATCTTTCCGCATCTGAAAATCAGTAATGGTGAGGTCGCTAGTGAAATTCATCTTTCCGGTAAGATCATTCACCTTCACATTGCCATTCAGCACACCGTCAGCAAATAAAGAATCCGCCTGCACAAAGCCGGTTAATGTGGCGATGCGGAAATTATTGAAATCAACCAGAAGTGGAGCATCCTTTTCCTCCGTTTCACTTTTGATACTCAGCTTTTGGTTGCCATTGCTTAGTTCGAAATCCTTCACATTGATTCCCGTTTTGCCGTAAGAAATCCGATTGCTATCAGTGGTGTTCCACTTGGTGTAGTTAAGCAACAGCGAATCTTTTCTTAGGGAAAAAACATAATCATCTTTTTGCGGTTGTTGAAAGTCGAGGTCAAAGAAATACTTCTGCTTTCCAACTTTATCCTTTATGCCAATTCTTGCGTTGATCTTGTTGTCCTCCAATTTACTGTTGATCGTAATGCCACTCATCGATACACTTTTGCCGATCATTACTTTTTGCACCCCAATGGTAACCAGCGCTGCACTGTCGATATTTCCTGCTTTTAGCACAAAGTTTTGTACTGTATCTGTTGCATAAATAATTGAAGGAGCTTCCAAATGCACTCTCCATTCAGGTTCAGAGAAATGACTGCGAAGCGTAATGTCGCGCAGATCTTTAAGGTTGGGCTCGAAAGTCTGCAGTGTTTTATTGTTTCTTACTGTTCCGGTTAAAGAAAAATCATACGGCCTTAGTTTTTTCATCGCCGTATCATGCATGATGGCGAAATAAGGCTGAATAGCTTGCTGAAAAACGGTTGCTATTTCAGACAGATAATATTTTCCGCGCAATTGCAGATCAGCTATATCGCTGCGCAATGTTACAAACTGGCCACTGTCTGTTTTTCCGGAAGCCAGAATGATGCTGTCCATTTGTATGCGCCTGCCGTTCAGGATGAGCAATGATTTTGCAATGGACGCCTCGCCCTCCAAACTATCAATGTTTACTCTTGGAAAATCGCCGGTGATCTCGCCCCTGTAAATGATCGAATCTGTTGTAAAATGCAATTGCGCAGTTTTCACACTATCTACCATGATGTGAAATTTGGCTGCAGGATCATTGGCAGCAAAATTTCCTTCGCCTTCTAAAGTGATGTCAATATTTTGATCATGAATCGATGCATCTGCTTTTAGCAATTGATCGGCAATTGCTGCATTGAAGTTTAAGTTTTTGTATTCATACTTTTTTATGACACCACTCTTCAAAGTGCCTTTCACTACAGCATTTGCAGTTTTCGGGTTGTAGCCGGTTCCTTTCGCACTGGCCGTCAGCGTGAATTTGCCGAGCATTTCTTTGTGCTGCAAAATTGTACCGAGATCAAGCGATCTTGTTTCTACCACCACATCGTACACTGCTTTGTTTTTGTCAGTAAAATTTCTTCCCTGTCCTTTTATTTTTGCAGAGCCAAGATTGGTAGTAAGCAACAGGTCAGCGTTTGCTGCCGTCATGCCTCCGGAAAATTTGCCCTGCAATGCGATCTTGTCTGGCAGCGTAATATTTTTCGGCAACGTATTGGGCGGTAAAAAAAGATCAAGATCTTTCTTACTGGTTGCTATTTTATTAATGGTAAGATTTGCCGCGATATTTTTTACATCAGGCAAACCTTTTATCGTGCCGCTTACGTCAACAGATGTTTCATTTAAACCACTCACCTGCAATTTAGGAATGATCAGATTTGACAATTTCCCTCTTACTATTCCATTTAGAAACCATGTTTTTGAAGGATCAGCAAATGCAGGCTGCTTGCGCAAATCCGGCACAAAGGTGAGTATATCTTTTACCTGCACCCGGCTGTTTTGCAGGTTCAACTCGAGTTGCAAATTTTTCAGATCTTTTGCCAGCGCATCAATTGATGAATAGTATATAGTGGCTTCTCTTCGTAGTTCTGTTCCGGGCGTTTTAAGGTACAGTCCTTTGAGATGAGATTCTTTGGACCCATACAAAAATTCCGTTTGCAATTGCTGCAACACAAAGCCGCTTTGTTCTTTCAAACTTCCTTTTGTGATGGTGCCTGCAATTTTATCATCGTTGTACACAAGCCCATCCACATGGAGTGTGAGTGAATCCGCTTTTATGTGGCCGTAATCCATCCCATATTTTTGGCGGGGATTATTGTCATTGTCAAACTTAATATTGTTTTGATCCAGTGAAATATTGGCCACGCTTACATCCCAGCCTGCTTCTTTTTGCGCCACAACTTCCTGCTTTGCTTCTTTCGCAATAACTTTTGCCTCTTCTTTTTTTCCCAAGCGAATGTCTGCGGTTGTTTGCTGAAGCGTCAATCCTTTTAACTGAATGATCTTTTTTTGCAGATCAATTTTCTTTACCTCTACACCAAGCTTTGTAAGATTAAGGTTTGTATAAAATGCTGACACATCATTTCTGAAATCAACATTTATTTTCGTGATGTCTATATTTTTTAAAGCAATAGAAACTGCTGAAGGTTTCTGTGCATCCTGGATATCTTTTTCTGCCGGCTCAGATTTCACCAACGGTTTGTTTTGATAAATCTTTCCTGATAAACCATCGAGATTGATGCGGGGTATGTCGAAGTCTTTTTTTTCCAGGTCAAATTTGTCAATCTTCGTATCGAAGTGGTTTAACCAGAGCTCCACATCGTTACCGGTTACAGCATCTTTATATACGACACGAATTTTATTGAGGGCAATTTTGTTTAAGGAAATGTTAGTGGAAGATGACGTTGTATCTTTTGGTTTTGCTGGCTCTTTGCTGGCAAACGCGTCTATGATAAACTGGAAATTAAACGTGGTATCGGGCAGTGTGCGTTTTACTTTTGCGGTAATGTTGTCCAGCTCGATATTGTTTACCTCAACATTGCTTTTGAGCAATTTAAACAAAGCGATGTCTATACTTATCTTCCCTCCGTATAGCAACGTATCTTTTGAGCGATCTTCAAGATAAATATTTTCGAGTACTACGCTTTTTGGCAATCCTATGTAAATGCGACCTACCGAAACTTTTGTTTTTAACTTATTCTGCAGATAGGTCTCTGCTTTCCCCTTGATGAATTGCTGAACAGGAGGTGTGAGAATCAGCACAACAATAAGTATGAAAAAGATGATAAGCCCCACGACTATTTTTAAAATAATACGGATTGTTTTTTTGACAAAAGCAGCATTAAAATTGAGTTTCTTCAAAACCATATTAATATAAAAAATAGTTCTTTATTGTTGAAACAAAGCAATTAACAGACCGTCTTAAGACGAGGCGTTTCGCAAATGGTTATATAAGCTCAGGAACAACCTGTGCATTTATTTCTACAATTATTTGCGTAAAAGGTTTCTCCCGTTTTCACATCTTTTTTTACCCGTGACTCAAATTTGTTTGTAGAAAATAATGCTCAGTAAAGACAGTTTTTCAAGGGCAGCTTTTGGGCATAGAATTTTAGCTTTAAAAGGCATGAAATCAAACATCATTAAAATTAATGACTACATGCCTCCAAAAGGTAATACGGTACTAAAAGTAATTATGTACCCTGGGAAGCAAGCCACAGTGAGACCGATGAAGGAGCAGTCAAAAATGCTTGAGGAATTAAAGTTGAAACATCCGGATTTACCGGAGTGTAACAACCAGTCGCATAAAGACCGGGTTCTGTTCTAAATACTCATTGCCATTATACCTTGACCTTGTTGGACCTTATCTCTGGCTTACCTCAAATTACTTTTCGAAACCATTTTACCATTAACCTATTCTGAGAAATTGCCGATCGTTTGATCGGCTTTTTTTATTGAATTAAGAATTAGGAATTAAGAATTAAGAATTCATTCTGTGGAACAGGCTAACAAATGCAGAGTCCACTAATTTCAAAAAGAAAACAGAACTTGACTAACACTCAACATGCTGCACACAAACAATTCTTAATTCCTAATTCTTAATTCTTAATTATTTGCAAAGCATCCTGATCACATTACTCAAATGGGGATATTGGAGGAGCAAACTCTCCTTCCGGGCTAATTCAAAATCGGCGAAATCGAAGCCGGGGGCCACGGTGCAACCAACGAGTGAATATGAACTTTCGAGTGCCGGTTGCGCACCAAACCAGCTGCCGGCTTTTACAACACACTGAAATCGTTCGCCGGCTTCGAAATTGGCGCCCAGCTTGTGTTCGATCAATTCGCCGGCGGTAGTGATTTCGTACACAGTAAGCGGGTCACCGTAATAAAAATGCCAGATCTCATCCGATGCAATTCTATGCAACGCTGAAAACTGGCCCTGTTGTAATAAAAAATATATACTGGTTCCTGCGTTGCGATTTCCTTTAAATTCTTCTGACAACACAGCCTGTGGAATGACCATCTCCGATCTGTACACCTCTTTGAAAGCACCGCCTTCAATATGTTCCTGCATCTGCAACTTTTCTATCCAATATGCGGGGGACCGGAGCTGATGGTTACTCATTTTTCAATTCGCACTTTGTTCAGGAAAAAGCGTGTCAGTGAATCTTTGATGTGAATGGTATCGCTGTACGCAGAAGGTATCACAAAATACAATTTGAAGCTGGAAGAATCCGGCGCTACATCCATTTGAATATTGTTGCCATTATCCTTCAATTGAGCATATCTTCTCAATGCCCTGTTTTTGTTGGCAGTTACTTCCAGCACATATTTCAAAGGCATTTTACCACTTGCATCCGGCTGCTGTGAGCCATTTTGCGCAGCTGCCAAACTATCTGCTCTCCTTTTAATTGCCGCACTGTCCCTCGCAATCAGGTTGCTGTCGGGCATATATGCGTTGCCACTTGTCCTGCCGGTTGAGTCTGTCACAACCGCATTCGCAATAGTGTCCGTCGCTTCGGTTTCAGTCGTTTTCTTGTGCGCGTTGCTTTGATATAAATAGTACGCACCACCACCAATAATGCCGAGTGTGATCAGTGCTGCAATACCTATCAAAAGCTGACGGGCATTGTTTCCTGAAGATTCGCGCCTGGTGAAAGTTTCGTCGTGTCTTCGTGGTTCTGTGGATTCTCTGATAACAGTAAGGTCCTCCAACTTGGTAGACGCATAACTGCCGGGAGTAAAGCTCAATCGACCATCTTTACCTTTTATCAAAGTACCAATGCCATCGATATACAGCGGATTACCAATGTTGAGCAATTGTGAACTCAAAGAAATGTAAGACTCGATATCTGACACCGCCAGCGGACGTATTTTACCGGTGTGGCTGCGAATGAATTCAATCAGTTCTTCTTCTATTTTGGGGACAGCTTTTGCATCGTATGTAATACCAGTAACTGCACTCCGTTGCTTTTCAGTTTCATCCGGAATGGCTGCCGCAGGATCAAGCGTGAATGTGCCTATACCAGGCAAAACCAGTTTTTTGTGCTGGTACAAGTATTGGGAAAATAATATATCTAGTTTCAAAGTATTGGCTTTTTCTTTTACAATTTACAGTAAAAATACGTTAAGCGATTGATTTATAACAGATATATAAAAAGAAATCCTTGATTTTACTGCATCTGAGGCTAAGTCAAAAGTAAAAAATCAAAAACCAAAAGTAAAAATCCGCGTTGTGACAGGCAGCGCTTTTGACTTTTTCCTTTTTCCTTTTGACTTAACACGAGGTATCTTTGCAAAAAAATTAGATGACTGATCACGAGCTACGATTCATAGAATATTGGGAGAAAAACAGGGATAAAGAAAAAAAAATAACAAAGCAATGGTACATAGGTTTACCAATCGGGCTTGCCTTTGCTGTTCCCATTGCCATCAATTTTTCTTCGGGCTGGTACAAAAGGGCCCAAATGACTGCCATGGCAGAATTCAACCCAATGGTACTCGTGATTGCCCTTCTCATCATCATCACATTCATCGCTATTTTTTACAAGCGCCACCAGTGGGATATGAACGAGCAGAGGTATAAGGAGTTTGTGGCGAAGAGAACGATGGAGGAGAAACGGAAAATTGAAAATTGAAAGTTGAAAATTGAAAACGCTTCATGTTTGACCGCCAGTGTAATTGGCACCTATCCGAGTCTTTGATTTCGTCATTTTCAATTTTCAACTTTCAATTTTCAACTGAAGACGCGCAGCATTCCCGCTCTTTCGTTTGTCATATTGTTGTATCTTACTACTCCAATACTTACTATAAATGAAGAGAATTGTTTCGTGCTTATCGATCCTTGCCCTGTTGATGATCGTTGCTGTGAGTTGTTCAAAAAAAAATAAATCCTGTGACGCAGTTCCGGTCGCACAAGAAGAACCGGATATTCTAAAATATATTTCCGAAAATGGCATTAATGCGAGTCGCGATAATTCGGGCATATATTATCAGATCATTACTCCCGGTACAGGAATCTCTCCCGGCAATACTTCAAAAGTAACTATCAATTATATCGGCAAATTGCTTAATAATGTTGTTTGCGATAGCGCGTCAAATAAGGAATGGCCCATGACCAGCCTTGTTACCGGCTTTCAAATAGGTTTACCGCTTATTAAAAAAGGTGGAAAAATAAAACTCATTCTCCCCTCTTCTTACGGCTATGGGTGCACTCCTATTTTGGATGGAAACAACAACGTAAGGGTGCCGGCAAACTCCATTCTCGTTTTTGACATAGAATTGCTAAACGTTCAATAGATACTGTCTTTAGTTGATTTCGTCCCGCCTTACGGGACTTTTTTATGACTAAAAACCAGCTGTTTGCCTGTTTTTTTGTAACGTATGTACATTCGGAAAATATGTATTCACCACACTTTCTTATTTTGCAAAAAAATTAAACATTGAGAGAGGCTATATCCGTATTTGACATATTTAAAATTGGCGTGGGCCCTTCCAGTTCACATACTTTGGGACCATGGAAGGCTGCGCTGCAATTCCTTCAATCGCTGAAAAACCAGGGCAAACTAGATAAGGTAAAATCACTGAAAGTGCTGCTATACGGCTCTCTTGCCAAGACCGGCAAGGGCCACGGAACCGATGTTGCGGTACTACTTGGCCTCGGCGGTGAAGATCCCGTAACGATTGATGTAAACGAGATCAACAACAAAATACTGGCGATAAAAAACGATTGCAGTTTAACGTTGGACGGGTCGCACAAAATCGACTTCGTTGTCGCCGATGATCTTACGTTCCTTTTCAACGAGTCACTTCCCTACCATCCAAACGCTTTAAGTTTCCTTGCAACTTTTGAAGATGGCAATAACACTTGCGAAACCTACTACTCTGTCGGCGGAGGCTTTGTGGTAAAGGAAAATGAATCGATCGCTTCAAAGGATATTGTTCAACTGCCTTTCCCCATTGACAAAAGTGAAGACCTGTCACACTGGTGCATGAAAACAGGCCTTGCGATTCATGAAGTGGTAATGGAGAATGAAAATGCATGGCGCAGCGAAGCTGAGACTCGCAAAGGCATTTTGCAAATCTGGAAAGCAATGCGTGAATCCATCTATCGTGGTTGTCACCAACAAGGTATGCTGCCCGGTGGATTGCTGGTAAAAAGAAGAGCCGCTGATCTTAATAAAAAATTAATTGCCGGCCGCCCTTACAACGATTATGAAAGTTGGGTAGAAGCGATCCGTGCTGGTGGTAATGATTTTAAATATGTGCTGGATTGGGTAAGCTGTTTTGCTTTAGCAGTAAATGAAGAAAACGCTTCTTTTGGCCGCGTGGTAACGGCTCCTACAAACGGCGCAGCGGGTGTTATTCCTGCGGTGTTGCAATACTTTATTGTTACGGACAATGCCTTGAATGATGACAAGATCATTCAGTTTATGTTAACCGCTTCTGAAGTGGGAAGCATCTTTAAAAAAGGCGCTACCATTTCTGCGGCAATGGGCGGATGCCAGGCTGAGATTGGTGTATCTTCCGCAATGGCCGCTGCCGCACTTACTGAAAGCCGCGGTGGCACACAGCGCCAGGCATTGATGGCCGCAGAGATCGCAATGGAACATCACCTCGGACTTACCTGCGACCCAATCGGAGGCCTTGTGCAGGTACCTTGTATTGAGAGAAATACAATGGGTGCCATCAAAGCAATTACCGCGTCCTCACTGGCATTGCAAAGCGCACCAGACTTCGCAAAAGTCTCTCTCGATACTGTGGTAAAAACCATGTGGGAAACCGCTCTCGACATGGACAGCAAATACAAAGAAACAGCTGATGGCGGGCTGGCAGTGCATATTCCGCTGAGCCTGAGTGAATGCTAGTTTAATTGAAAATTGAAAGTTGAAAATTGAAAATGCTTTAAGGTCTGATTTCTCAGAGTGTATTGAAACGTCCTGAGTGCTGATCATTTCATTTTCAATTTTCAATTTTCAATTTTCAATTTCCTCCCATTTTCAACTTTCAATTTTCAACTTTCAATTCTTCTCCGTGCTATCCGCGGTCTTCCTGTCAAACAGTTTTATCAATGCGGGCACCAGCGACACCAGTCCGGAAATGATGGCAGCTATTTTTGTAGAAACTTCCTGGCGTGTGATGATGAGATAGGCAAAAACCATCAGTAAAGTGACAAAGAAAATATTCTGAATCAACTTCCATGTGCCGCCGCGGTTTACAATTCTTCGCAGCCTTTCTATTTCCGGTGTATCTGATTTGCTGATAAGATAATTTCTAAAACTGTAGGTCATCAATATAAGGCCTCCATTTTCCCTGTCCTGGCGAAGCAATCCTTTCTTAAACAAACCGTAAAGCGTATCAGGATTTTTGTAGTTGGTAAACCCATCGAGTGCAAAGTCAAACAGAATGAATTTTTCCTTTTCTGACAACTCTTTCCAAATATCGTCGTACGTCGGAGTAAGCACTGTCTGCATTCTCAGGATATTTGCATAGTTGCTCTTTTCCATTTCCTCTGATTCGTAGCCATAAATGTGGCTGTGAGAAATGGTGAATTTTTCATGCCTCAACAATTTGTCGCCGTTTGTATTTGCAGCTTGTACCTCGTCCTCGCCTGCTTCTTCAAGCTTCCGACGATGATGCGCCCGTTCTACATCCTGTAAAAAATCCATGTCATGTTCGGCTACGTTTTTAAGATTTACGTGCCTGTCGATCCAAAGCCTATCGGTATGATCGCTAATATCTATTCCAGGAAATTCGTTAAGGAATACGCGTCTTGCCAGCGCTTTGATCACGCGAAAATGAACAATAAGCGCAGCAACAAATATTGACAGCAATATCCATCCAAGAAAGCTTTTGAAGAGATCGGAGATAAGGTTAAAGTTAAGCCCGAGCAAACTCGTTTCAATCAACAACACATTGTCGTCATTGCTGTTGATGTCTTTTTTATAATAAAATTTGACGATGTTATTACTCACCTTGTCGGACCACCCGTAGTAAGGAGTATTACTAAAAAAATCAGAATGGTCGCTTGGAAGGAAAAGAAACTGTGTGACCACTTTATAAAAGCTATCAACGCTGTTCGGTCGTTTCGCCAGTTCAGGACTTATCGTATCACGCACGTTACTGAAGGCCGAATAAATGCCGTAGCCCATCTTGTATTTTACATTGTTTTCGAAGGTCAAATCTTCCGGCTGATGGTATTTCGAAATTTTTGTAAGGCTAAACGCCGAATCAATAAAGGAACTGCGATCTACAATTCGCTCAGCCAAATAAATTTGACGTGATTTCACCTGCAAATATTTCTCATGCTCCAATGCATATTTAAAGAAAATAAAAGTAGGCAATACGCTTATTAACATAATGGAAAGAAAGATGGCCCACACATAATGCTGCAAATAATCCCTATTCATATACCTGAAATGCGGTATGCTACCGATCTTGAAAACAGCCGCCAGCACTATAGCAGAGAATATCCATGGAATAGTCAGCCACCATAAACTTTCTGTGTAGAAAACAATTACAAGAGAAATTAAAAATAACACAAGTGCAAAAAACAGCAGAATTTTCCCGTGGGGATACAGAAGTTTACGAAGACTTATATTTTCAGCACGTCTATTCACAGGCACTCCTTTCTTCATAATGTAATAACCAGTAACAGCAAGAAAACACGAGAGAACCGCCATATCAAGGATCAACCAATGCGCATTGCAAAATTCGAAAATAACAATCGATACCAGGATAATCAATGCGATGAGCAGTATAAAAAACACTACTAGTTTTTTATAGTACAGCTCTTTTCTTATGGCAGGTTTCATCCAGTCAGATTCGCCGGGAGAGAATAACAGCGGCGAAACTTTTCTTCCTACCAGATAATACAAATACAAAAAGAACAACAACGAAATCAGCACAACACTTATGCATACAAATGAAAATGCGGAGATGTGGTATACAAAATAATTTTGCTCACGCTTATTATAAAAACCGGCAAGATAAAATGGCAACCCTTTAATAGGTGTGATCAACATTTTAACATCGTTGTCATAAATATCCACTGACGGGACAAACACGCTGTCATTGTGCCGCACAGCATTTATCACCTCCTGGTTATTGTTGCACTCGTCAAACAGATTCTCGTGCAGTGCCCTGTCCGACTGCGAATGAAACAATACATTTCCATCTTTGTCAATAATGGCAAAGCTGTAGGGCCGCGGCAGCACAGGATTGTAGGTAGAATACATGATACTGCCCAGCGTTACCAGAATGGCTCGTTTTTTTTCTCTACCAACGTCAAATTCTTTGTGACTTGGTATGGCAACGTTTACAGAATATTCTCCACTCGACCATGACAATGTGGGTTGAATAAAAATAGAATCCTTCTTCATCACATAACCCTTTCCAAATCTAATTGCCCGGAAATATTCACGTGCAGAAACATTGAGAAAACTGAATGTGTTGCTTTTCAGGAAACTCCACTTGCCAATTTGGGTTCCATTTTTCTCCACCCAACTCACATTGTCAAGCATCTTATAAGTACGTGGGTAAAAAAAAGCATCGAAGGGAGTTATCTTTAATGTAGTATCGTTCAACGAGAAATTGTTTCCATCAATATTTTGATCAAACTCTTTGAGCTGGGCAACCATACTATCAAGTTCGCGCGAAAAGTTTCGCTTGATCTGCGAGTGCAGATCAATCATTATCTGATTGGATATCCTGTCACTAATACTGTATGCTTTTACAATAAGTAATGCCATTACAAAGAAAACAGGTGCCACCGTTAGCGAGACCATCAACATGCGAACATCTGTAATAACAATATTTTCCTGCTTGCCAAGCAAAAAAAGCTTGAGCGTGGGGAGATTAATAATGATTGACAAAAGCAACACGATAATCAACAAATATGCCCATGAGGATGATGAGGTTACACCTATCTTGTATCCCTGATCTTCTATAAAGCCTGCCAGGTAAAAGTATTGACCATTGAACGCAAACGGCAAAAGGAAAACTTTATACTTCCCCCCTTCCACTTCCATATCGTGAATAGTAGCAAAACGAAAAGCATCCTTCTTCATCAATGAGTCGATGTAAATACTGTTATCTATTGCGAGTCCCGGAGATTTGTAGATCAACCTTTCCGAGCGCCATTTCCCCGGAGTGGAAGTATCTCTCACTTTTTTGATCAGCAATATGTAATCAAAAGTTTGCTGGTGCATTGCCTGTATTGGCTGAATGACCTCATCTATTGATTTTGCCAACACATCGTGATTATTTGCACGACTGGTATCTGACGCGTCTTTTGTATAGCGGAAGATCACAGAATCGGTAACAAATTCAACGGTGCATGTGTCATTTTTGAGGGGCTTTGACAACTCATTGACTGTTATAAGGCTCCGGATGCGTTTTCCGGCAGAAGCCGGATCGTGTGTGTAAAGGCCCCATTTTGTAGTGTCTCCTTTAAAAACTTTTGTCTCGTCATGATTCTTTTGAAAATAGTCTGCATACCCTTTTACGCGCTGTTTAAAGTCATCTGCTTCTTCGTGCATGATGCGGAAAGCTTTTCTATTAAACTCACTTTGCTGGCGGGGAATAAACACGAGATAATTCAATGCAATAAAGGCTCCCAACAATGCAATGATTGAAAGCAGGATATACGTATTGCGAAGCAAAGGACCTTTTGAATTATCCTTAGGCATAATAATGTGGTTAGTAATAAAAAAGTAGGGATTGAAAAACCGCGACCGTCTTCGATTGTAAGGGATGGATAGTGTAGCCTAAGAAGCAGTAAAAGTTTACTAACTAAAATTAACACTCGGAAATGTAATATGCAAGCGGGTTTCGCGAAAGTTATTCAACACGTACAATGATTTTGACAGGTCGCAAACAAACATACCGATGCTTTTGTTTGTATGTATCAAAGAAATTTTCCACCAATGAAATTACAGCAACTAATCGCACAACATATCCTTGACGTTCACAACGGCGTCAACTGGACCGAGGTTAACATAGCAGATACTTTAAAAGATGTGTCGTTTGAAATGGCGGTCAAGCAAACAAAGGCTTCGAAAAACACCATTGCGTCTTTGTTGTACCACTTAACCTTTTACAACGACGTGATGTTGAAAAGACTCAAGGGAAAACCTCCCGTAATCAACGATGCGAATGGTTTTGACATGCCCCCATTATCCGATGAAGCGGCGTGGCTGGAGCTTAAAGAAAAAAATATGGCTTCTGCAAATGCACTTGCAGAAGCCATACAACATATTCCTGATGAAAAACTATTTGAACCCATTTTGCCCGGCTTTTCGCAAACGTATAAATCGCTACACGGTATTGCGGAACATGCACATTATCATTTAGGGCAAATGGTGCTGTTGAAAAATTTGATCCGGTCGTGAGCCAATGGCCAGAACACAGATCTTCATGATTGTCATGATCTGTTATGATTTATTTATGAAGAAGCCCTTGTTGTAAATTCAACAAGGGCTTCTTCATTTTACAATCAAAACGTTAATCTATCGAAAGATTATCTTTATTATGATTAATCTTTTCCTTCAAATCTCAGAATCATAAAAAATCATGACAATCATGAAAATCTGCGTTCCTGTATTCTCTGCTACAGGGAAACACCGCGTTTCCACGGAATGAAATCATCCTGTCCGTGACGCACTGCGGCTACTTCAATTTCGCCGCTGGCGATGCCGATCACGTATTCCAAAATTCTTTCGCCCGCCTGCTGAATGGTTTCTTCACCTTCAATGATCGTTCCCGTATTGATATCGATAATATCGCGCATTTTGTTGTACAGCTTTGTGTTGCTCGCCAATTTCGCAACAGGAGTGATCGGGTTACCAGTTGGCGTTCCCAAACCTGTAGTGAACAATACGACCGTCGCGCCGGAAGCAACTTCTGCAGTGGTCGATTCCACATCATTACCCGGTGTACATAATAAGTTCAATCCTGGTTTTGAAACTTTTTCAGGATAGTCCAACACGTCAACAACTGGTGATGTACCGCCTTTCTTCGCTGCACCGGCAGACTTGATCGCATCGGTTATCAATCCGTCTTTGATGTTACCCGGAGAAGGATTCATGTCAAATCCTGAACCTACTGCTTTCGCCCTGCTATCGTATGTACGCATGAGGTTGGAGAAACGATCAGCGATATCAACGGTAACACATCTGTCACTAAGATTTTGTTCTACACCGCACAATTCAGGAAACTCTGATAAGATAACAGAACCACCCAAAGCCACCAACAGATCAGAAGTGTAACCAATCGCCGGATTTGCGGAAATGCCCGAGAATCCATCAGAGCCGCCACATTCCAGGCCTATGCATAGCTTGCTCAATGGCGCAGGTTTTCTTTCATTTTTGTTCGCCAATATCAAGCCTGCAAAAGTTTGTTTGATCGCCTCAGATATGAAGTCGGATTCTTTTCCTACTTTCTGTTGCTCCAAAACAAACAATGGCTTATCGAAATTCGGAACACGTTTTTTAATTTCTTCTTTCAAAATATCAACCTGCGCATGCTGGCAACCAAGGCTCATTATCGTAGCACCTGCAACATTCGGATGGGTGATATAACCTGCTAGCAATGCGCACAACGCGTCTGAATCATCTCTTGTGCCGCCGCAACCACCATCGTGTGTAAGGAATTTCACACCTGTTACATTTTCAAATAAACGCTTGTTGTTACTCTTGGTATAATCAGCACTGATATCGGCCTGCAAAATATCTTCTACACTTTTACCTGCTTTATACAAGTCGATCAGTTGCTTTGCCTGGTGCTGGTAAGTGGCATTGCGACCATAACCCAAATCCTCTACCAGTGCCTGTTGCAGCACTTCAAGGTTTCTGTTCTCGCAAAACACCATTGGTATAACGAGCCAGTAATTCCCTGTACCCACGCTGCCATCATTGCGATGATATCCGTTGAATGTACGGGTGGCAAATTTCGAAACGTCAGGTTTTACCCAATTCGTTTTTCTATCGCCGGTTGTAAAATCACTTGCTGCGTGCTTTACGTTGCCGATGCTGATCAGGTTTCCCTTTTGCAATGGCTGCTGCGCTTTACCCACCAGCACACCATACATGTGAATGGAATCACCCGGATTCAGGTCTTCTGTAAGAAATTTATGCTTGGCTGCAATATCATCATGCAGCGTATAACTGTTTCCGTTATAGTCAATTTGTTCACCCTTTTTCAGGTCTGTCAGCGCTACCAGAACATTATCATCCGGATGCACTTTTAATACGCGTTGCTTCATTACGTTGTATTTATAATCAGTTTGTTTCCACAAACAATATTTTTTATTTCTCGCTGCCTCGGTTGGGCGAATGCGATTCGCCCCTACCATTTTCCCCGCCTGACTGATGCAGCCGGGCAGGAATTTTCAATTGTTTCCACCACATTACTTACTTTCCTTGATCAACTCCAAAGCTCGTTTGGTTTCTTTCTCCAACAGGTCGTAGCTTTTGTTTTCCAACACTGCTTTACTGATCAGTTTACTACCCATACCAACTGCGCAAACACCTGCTTTGAACCATGTTGCAATGTTTTCTTTCACGATTTCAACCCCACCAGTTGGAATGAATAATTGCCCCTGAAAAAGTTCCTTGATAGAGCTCATAAACTCTGGCCCCAGGATATTTGCCGGAAACAGTTTAATCAGCATTGCATTGTTTTGCTGTGCAGTGAAAATCTCCGTAGGCGTCATACAGCCTGGAATCCACAGCATGTCTTTTGCTTTGGCAATAGCGGCCACTTCCGGATTCACAATTGGGGAAACCAAAAAGTCTGCGCCTCTCTCAATAAATGCATTTGCTTCCTCAGCGCTTTTAACCGTGCCGATACCCAGATACAGGTCCGGTGCCTCGGCTTTCAATTTCTCTTTTAAGAAAGAAAAATTTTCCAATGCCTTTGGTCCGCGGTTGGTATATTCCAATACACGCACTCCGGCTTTGTATAATGATCTGATTATCTCAAGGCTCACTGTTGCATCGTCCCAATAGAACAATGGCAACATGCCCTGATCTAATATGCTTTGAAGTATTTCTTTTTTTGAGGCCATGTTATAAAGTTGTTAGTTATTAGTTGTTTGGCGTTGTTGATAGCTCAGGGCGAATGCAATTTGCCCCTACCATTTTCCCCGCCTGACTGACACAGTCGGGCAGGAATTTTCAACTTTCAATTTTCAATTTCCCTTTAATTTCCTCCGCGCTCATTTTCGTCGCGTCGCTTTCGATGAACAGCTTTTGGTATGCCGCGGCTGTCGCAAACTCAAGCGTTTCCTGGGAAGACAGTTCATTGTACAAACCGTAAATGATACCGCCCATAAAACAGTCTCCACTTCCCACTTTGTCCACTATTTTCTTCGCGAAATATTCGTGTGAAACAAACAGTTTGCTATCGTTAAACAAAGCCGTGTAGTAATTAATTCCCTGCTCAGCGTGATCGAAGCGGAACGTGTTTGCCACTGTTTTCACCTTGTCAAATTGTTGCAGGATCGCTTTGCTCGTATTTTCTGCCTGCAGCAAAAAATGTTCTTTTGTGCTGTTCTTGTTAATGATCGAGGAATCAACAGGAATGCCAAGCATTTTTTCTGCTGCCCAAACATTCCCCATTACAACGTTGCAATATTTTACCAACGCTGGTATTACATCATGCGGTTGTTTGCCATATTGCCAAAGCTTTGCACGATAATTCAAGTCGATAGAAACAGTAATATTTTTTCTTGATGCGGCTTCGGCAGCTTCTTTGCATACATCTGCAACATTTTGATTGAGTGCAGGCGAAATAGCACTGAAGTTGAACCAGCTCACATCATTTAACACTTCATCCCAATCAATTGTTCCTGTTTTCAAATTGGAGAAAGAAGAATAATTTCTGTCGTAAATTACGCCCGCATTTTTAAGGTCCTTTCCTTTGGGCAAATAGTACAAACCAATGCGCTGTCCGCTATACAACATTTTAGAAACATCCACTCTGTTGCTTTCAAGATAGGCTGCAATTTGCTTTGCCATCATATTATCCGGCATAGCAGACATGTAAGCTGATGGCACATTCCACAGTGCCAGAGCGGTCGCAACGTTGCCTTCTGCGCCACCAACATAAAATGGCAAACTATTTTCCTGCAGCCACTCGCCGTTTGTATCCGGACAAATACGCAACAAAATTTCTCCAAATGATAATACTTTACCTGCTTTCATTATCAATCTTTTATAGGAAAAAGTTAAAAATCAAAAGTAAAAATTGCGTCGTAGGCTTTTCGCGCATGCCTTTTTACTTTTTACTTTTGCTTTTCTACTTTTTTTAGAGGTTATAAAAACTTACCGCATTGCCTCCATAAAATGCATCTTTCTCGCTTTGTGAAAACGATGCAAAATATTCATCCACAATATTCTTCATCACATTGTATGACGCGGCGATATTGCACACTGGCCAATCTGAGCCAAACATCAAACGGTTCATGCCAAAGGTTTCCACCGCCACATCCAGGTAAGGATAGAAATCTTCTTTCTTCCAGTTTTTCCAATCAGCCTCTGTTACCATACCTGAAATTTTACAGGAAACATGCTCATGATCTTTAAAAGCACTGATGTCTTTTTTCCAATCGGCTATTTCCTGCGCTTTGATCAACGGCTTAGCCAAATGATCTATCACAAAAGGCTGGTCAGCAAACTTCTTTACAAACTCAAGTGAGTATTTCAGCTGATCGTTGAAGATCAAAATATCGTACGTGAACCCAAACTTTTTCAACAAGGAAATGCCAGTCAGGAAATCCTCGCGCAACATATGGTCGCGCTGCGATTCACCTTGCAGAATATGTCTGAATCCTTTTAGCTTCTCAAACTGCTTGTAGTGCACCAATCTCTCTTCTACATTTCCTGATTTCAGATCTATCCAACCAACAACTCCTTTGATAAAATCATTGTTGGCAGCGTTCTGCAACTGAAACTCGGTTTCGGTTTCAGACTGGTCGGCCTGCACAACAACGCATCCGTCAAGGCCATTTTCTTTCAGTATCACTTCTAAATGTTCTGGCAGAAAATCACGTTGTATCACACTCATCTCTTCATTGATCCAGCTATCTCGAACCGGGTCAAATTTCCAGAAGTGTTGGTGGGAGTCTATTTTTAAGTTCAAGTTGTAGTGAGTTTTGAGTTCTGAGTTCTGAGTTCTGAGTTTTTGGATGCTGCACATTTCTAATTCCTAACTCCTAATTCCTAATTCTTAATTCTTAATTCTTAATTCTTAATTGCTCTCAAAGATTTTCTCCATAATAATCCACTTCTCTCCTTCCTTTGCCCATGGCATCGGTTGCTGAAATTTCCACATCAGCTTTTCCCATTCCTGCACTTTTTCGTTGCCGGCATCGGCTGCGCCTTTTGCTTCAAAACTGAATGAATCGTTTGTTTCCATTATCATAAACAGGCGGTTGCCCGTTCTGTATATTTCCATATGCTCAATGCCGCTTCCCTTAATGCTTTCCAATATTTCCGGCCAAACGGCTTTGTGATATGCTTCGTATTCTTTGATCAATGCGGGATCGTTTTTCAGATCGAGTGCAAGACAATATTTTTTCATAAACACTGTATCTTTATTAAAAGCAGGTATTTAAATTTCGACTTTTAGTTTGTACTTTTCACTTAGTGAACTGCTGCCAATACCTCTACATTCTTATCTTCCTCTGCAACACCCGTTTTATATCCTTTTGCTGCAAACCACGCTATAACAACAAAGCATAACGCAGCGACCAGGTAACCATATTGTATACTGTTTGTCGCGTCTGCAATTTTCCCCAATACAGGCGGCAATAAAGCTCCACCCACAATAGACATTACTATCAGGCTTGATGCATTTTTTGTATCAGCTCCCAGATTTCTAATTCCTAAAGAGAAAATAGTAGGGAACATGATGCTCATGAAAAATGCGATTCCAATTAATGCATATACTACCACCATGCCTGAAGCAAAGACTGCTATAAGTGTAAGCGCAATATTAATTAGTGCATACAAACCCAATAATTTGTTAGGCTTGATGTATTGCATAAAAAATGTACCTACGAATCTGCCTACCATGAATGCTAAACCATAAACTGCCAAATAATTGGCTGCAGACTCTCTGCTGATGCCTGCGGCTTTGGTAACCATCACAACAAAAAAGCTGCCCACGCAAACTTGCGCACCCACATAAAAGAATTGCGCAATTACCGCCCCTCTTAAATGTTTGAATGCAAGAGCATGAAATAACCCTTTGGTTTCGCCTTGTTCTTCTTTGTCAGTGATGTCAGGCAGTTCAGTGATGTATATCAAAAAAGCCACGACCAGGATAACGACACCCAATATCAGGTACGGCATTTTTACGCTCGCAGCTTCTGAGTGCAGGTATGCAGCTTTGCTTATTGCATCCATTTGCGCCACCTGAACGTCTGTTACATCGTGCCCTTTCATCAGAAACCATTTACCGGCTATAGGAGCTACCACAGCTGCCAATCCATTAAATGACTGAGAGAAATTTAATCTGCGAGCTGCTGTTTCTTCGGAACCAAGAACTGCTACATAAGGATTAGCTGCCGTTTCTAAAAATGTTAACCCGCACGCAATAACGAAAAGGGCTCCCAGAAAATAAATGTATTGCATAGTGTCGGCTGCGGGTATAAATAAAAATGAGCCGACTGCAAAAAACAACAAACCCAGCAATATGCCTGATTTATAGCCGTATTTACGCATCACCATTCCTGCAGGCAATGCCATTATAAAATAGGCGATGAATATGGATGAATCCACTAAGGATGATTCAAATACTGACAAGCTAAATACTTTTCGTAAGTGGGGTATCAATATGGGATCAAGGTTGTGGACAAACCCCCATAAAAAGAACAAAGAGGTAATTAAGATGATCGCGAGCTTGTTTTTGTTTGTAGGCATAGTAAAAAAGCAATTCGTTATGTTATGAAAACAAAGAAACTATTTTTCCCGCGTTCCGGTTTTCCCCTATTTATCCAACTATTAAGCTATTTTAACATCATTTTGCCTAAATTGCGGTTTTGGGAGATAAATTATGAAACGGAGCGGAACAAATTTTCGCACATAAGAATGCATCTGCGGAGTTCCATCCGACTAAAATAATCGCCGCGCTGCGACAAACAAAAAATATCCGGATGAAAGCGAAACTGCTGAAAGTATTGGTCACGCCCACCCGCTCATTTAACGTGCGGGAAGACATTGTTCCGAATGTGATCAATAAGTGGCACTACCATCCTGAAGTGGAGATTATACAGGTGCACAAGGGTACAGGCACGCGTTTCGTGGGCGATGACATTAAACACTTTGCTCCCGGCGACATCGTACTGCTCGGCTCTAACCTGCCGCATTACATCCGTTACGATGATCCTTATTTAAGTGTTACGGAAAGCAAAACGCCTTTCGCGACGGTTATACATTTTACCGAAAATTTTTGGGGCGAGCAATTTCTGTCATTACCCGAGAACGGACCTATTAAAGTCTTTCTTGAAAAAGCGAGATATGGTGTGGTGGTCGAAAAAAAGTACACTGAACAGATCAGCGCGACTATTAAGAAAATAAGAAGCACCGAAGGCGCAGAGAGGATTATAGCATTGCTTGAATGCCTCACAGCATTTTCAAAAATGGAGAAGATCACCACGCTTTCATCTGTCGGTTACCGCAACGATTTTCAGCTGCAGGAAAACGAGCGCATGACTGCCATCTACGATTATGCGTTCAAAAACTTCAGACAAAAAATTTCACTTGATGATATTGCTGCAGAAGCGGGTCTTGTCACCAATTCATTCTGCCGCTACTTCAAAAGCCGTACCGGCAAAACGTTTACAGGCTTTCTTATAGAATTGCGTGTTGGCTATGCCTGCAAACTTTTGATAGAAAACCGCAGAACGATCAAGCAGATCTGTTACGATTGCGGCTTCAACAACTTCACCTGCTTCCACAAATATTTTAAAGCGAATACAGGCAAAACGCCGCAGCAGTATTTGAACGAGTATTTGGAGAAGGAGTGAGCGAATAACTGAGTAACTGAATAACTGAATAACTGAACTTGAAAGACAACGTTCACTCAATGATTCAATTTATTCAATTATTCAACCATTCAGTTATTCAGTCATTCAGTTATTCAGTCATTCAGTTATTAAAAAAAGCTCACTCCCACCGTCCAGCCGAACCACGCGTAAGTATTATCCCACCAATGCATCACACCGTACGAAGGCATGGGTTGTTTGTAATCTTTCACGTCCACGTGCTGATCGGTGTAGTAAACTGAAAACGACGGACCTGCATAAAACGTAAGACCTTTTGCAACGGTGAAATTGAAGTTGGCAGAAAGTTTTTGTAAAAGATTCGTATACTGCCAATCACCAGTGTACATGTACTGTGATGTAATTTCCGGATTGATGCTAATGTTGCGTGCAAGCTTCACTGCACCTCCAAAACCTGCACCAAAGGTGTACAGTTTCTTGTTGTCGCTTGGATTGGCGCCACCCAATAGAATGCCATAAAAATTCTTAGTACCGGAGCGGAAGGCAACGTTCACGCTGTTGGTCTCATTGGCATACAGGGAGAATTGATAAAAACCATTCTTAGCAATATTGATCAACCCAATGCTGCAACCTTCGGAAGTATCGGCAATATTGATAAGACCGATTTGCACACCTTTCAATTTTTTTGTGTGATTCACCAGTCCTGCGACCTGGAGCCCTTCCACTTCTTTTGTGCCGTTGAACAAACCCGCCACCGTCATACCTGTCACCTTTCCATGCACTTTGTTAACAAGTCCGCCGACTTGAAATCCTGCTACATCTCCATTCACAATGTTTGTCAATCCCCCAACCTGTGCGCCAATAACACTTTTGGCAACATTGTTATACAGGCCGGCCACTTGTATACCGATGACACTATCGCCAACCATATTAAATAGTCCCCCTACTTGTGCACCTCTTACTTTTTTATTAACCGTGTTAAACAAACCTCCAACCTGTGCACCTATCACGCTATCGCCAACTGTATTAAACAAGCCGGCAACTTGTGCTCCCGTTACCTTTCCGCAGACTTTGTTAAACAAGCCCGCTACTTGCGTGTAGGCAACATTTTTCTGATCGATGTTGAAAAAACCTGCAAATTCAAATCCGGTTACACTGTTATTTTTTCCTCCAAGAACATTGAACGAAACACCTCTTATGTCGAGAACTTGCCTGCCATTGGTTCCTACTCCCGGGGCAAATGATATTTGCGCCGGCACTACCGGGCCGAATGGCCATGGTTTCTTCTGCGTTGTGTCTTTTTCCTGTGCGTTTACCAATGTCAAAATGTTCATACAAACCATTACCGCTATACATTGTTTAATTATTCTCATATTGATTCTTTTAGAGTGAGACAATTAAACGGAGGGTTACCCCTATGGGCACAATTAAGAATTAGGAATTAAGAATTAAGAATTCTTTCTGTGGAGCATTGCTTACATAATGCTGACCGTATAAATGGCTGGATGATTGTATAGATGTTCAATGAAGATCAAATGTTGAAGAGTGCGACGCATGAAAAGTTCAATAGTAGTCATACCGTCCGGACAATAAAACTGATCTTAATATTTGGAATACCCGCGATACAAATGACTGGCCGAATCGGAAGAATTCTTAATTCCTAATTCCTAATTCTTAATTCCTAACTCCTAATTCCTAATTTCTTTTCTCCCCGTAGGGGTAAACCCCTCTCCGCTTGTCATACTGGAAAGAAAAAATTGGCAGAAGCGATTATATTTGAACCAAGTTATCAATGTATAAGAATGGAAATCAGCCATCCGCAAAGTAATGCCTTGCTTACGAGCGACTGGAAAAACAACTTCGAATCGGCTTTTAAAACACATTTTAAAGGCCTGCATGCTTATGCATTTACAGTTGTAAAGGACTCCGCCATCGCAGAAGAAATCGTACAGCAAACGTTTTTTAAGATATGGGAAAAAAAGGATCAACTGAATATTGACACTTCTCTCACGGCCTATCTATACAAAACAGTGTATAACCACAGCCTCAATCATTTAAAACATGAAAAAGTGAAACAGGCCTACCAGGCACATACCGTTCACCACATGAAAAACAATACCGATAATGCAGAAAAGAAAGTGCTGCTTACAGAACTGCAACAGAAAATCAGTGTAGCACTGAGTGAGCTCCCAGAGCAATGCCGCACCATTTTCCAGATGAGCCGTTTCGAAGAATTGAAGTACAGTGAAATCGCCCAACGTCTCGGCATTTCTCCCAAAACCGTTGAGAACCAAATGGGCAAAGCGTTGAAACTCATGAGAGTAAAACTCGTGGATTACCTGCCCATCATTTTAATCATCTTACCCAACCTGTTAATCCAGTAAAGAATGAACACAGATCTACACGATATAAATGATGAACTGCTGGTAAAATTCCTGCTGGGAGAAGCATCTCCGGCAGAAAGCATCAGCATTTCTCAATGGATCGCCGCCTCTCCCAATAATGAAAAATATTTCAATGACTTCAAACTGATCTGGGACAATAGCCTTGAACTTGCTGCCAAAAGCACTGTTGATGAAAATGCAGCATGGCAAAGGTTTCAGCAAATGGTAACAGAAAAAGAAGAGTCTGCCAAAGCACCGGTAGTTTCTATCACCAGGAAAAATAATTGGCTGAGGATTGCTGCGATTGTGTTTGTTATTGTTACCGGCGCAATTAGTTATTTCATATGGCAGGCAACCAAACCAGCGATGCAGATAAATATAGCAGCTACCAATGCAACACTAAACGACACGCTGCCAGACGGCTCTTTGGTTACCCTGAACAAGAACACAACAATTTCTTACGCAGATAATTTCAAAGGCAAAACAAGAAAAATAAAACTACGCGGAGAAGCTTTCTTTAACGTAGCGACTGACAAAGACAAACCGTTTATCGTAAATGTAAATGATATTACGATCACTGTATTAGGAACGTCTTTCAATGTAAAAAACAATAACGGAGAAACAGAAGTAATTGTCGAGAGCGGCCTTGTTCGCGTGGAGCATGCGGGTAAGAAAGTAGACTTAAAACCAAATGAAAGGGCTCTAATCAACAGTAACGATACAGCTTTACAAAAAGACTCTTCCACAGATAAACTGTACAACTATTATAGCAGCAAGCAATTTGTTTGCGACAAGACACCACTGTGGAAGCTTGTAGAAAAACTGAATGAAGCGTACGATGTGAACATTACGATTGAAAATCCATCTTTAAAATCTTTACCACTTACCACCACATTTAATGACGAATCTTTAGATAATGTTTTAAAAATCATTTCAGAAACTTTGGATGTCAAGGTGGAAAGAAATGGAAATACCATTATTCTGAAGTAAAAACAATGACGACGAGCGATGAACAAATTTATGTGTAAAAAGAGATTTGTTGATCGCATAAAACAAAAGAGATCATGCAGCGATTAACCCTGATTACACTTGTACTCACGACTTTTCTATTTCACAAAAACGCAGGTGCACAAAGCATTCTAAACAAAACAATTTCTGTAGAGGTATCCCGTCAACGGGTCGAAGATGTATTGGAGATCATCAGCAACAAAGGCGATTTCTATTTTTCTTACAATAGCAATATCATCAACAGAGACAGCCTGGTAACCATTTCGGCGCCAAACAAAACGATTAAGCAAATTCTTGATCTCCTTTTTAAATCCGGCTATGAGTTTAAGGAAAGTGGCAATTATATTATTATTCGCCGCGCACCTATCAAGCTGACTTTGGTTACAAACCAGGCAGTGAGTGACGATAATTTTTTCACCGTAACAGGCTATATCATTGACGAGCAAACCGGCGAAAGAGTTAAGGACGCAAGTATTTATGAAAAACAAAAACTACTCATAGCCACCAGTGATGACAACGGTTATTTTAAATTAAAAATCAAAAGCAAATACAAGAGCATTGCGCTTACGGTCAGCAAAGAAAATTACCAGGACACGACGGTGAGCATTCAACCCAACTACAACCAGCAGATACGTATAGCCCTTGTGCCAATTGATATTTCCAGCCGATCGGTTATTATAACCCCACAAAGTTTGTACGCGCCTGACTCCATTTATGTTGCCGTTCAACAACCAGATAGCAGTATCTGGTTGTACACGTATAAGAAACTTGACTCGTCATTGGTCGAAACTACAAAGCTCGGTCGCTTGTTGCTTTCATCAAGATTGAAAATACAATCTGTTAACCTGAACAAATTCTTCACAGTACGCCCTGTACAGGTTTCAGTGCTTCCAAAAGTGAGCACGAACGGGAAGCTGAACTCGCAGGTGGTGAACAATTTCTCAGTCAACATTCTCGGCGGTTATTCCGGCGGTGTAAATGGATTTGAAATGGGTGGTTTATTCAACATTGATAAAAAAGATGTGAAGTATTTTCAGATCGGCGGCCTGTTCAACAGTGTTGGTCAAAATGTAACCGGCGTTCAGATTGGCGGCATCAGCAACACTGTTATGGACAGCGTTGTAGGTATGCAGGTTGGCGGCATTACCAACTATGTGAAAAATAGTTTTCATGGTGTTCAGTTGGGCGGCATCTATAACCACATCGGCAAAAGTGCAACAGGTTTTCAGGTTGGTGGCATTGCAAACTATCTGAGAAACGACTTGCAAGGAATGCAACTGGGCGGCATTTACAATCACGTAAATTCCGGAACACAAGGTGCGCAGATCGCTGGCATAACCAATTATTCAAACCGCTACATGAACGGATTCCAACTCGCAGGCATTGCCAATGTTACCAATGATTTGCAAGGTGTTCAAATAGCAGGCATTGTTAACTACGCAAAAAAAATGAAGGGTCTTCAAATCGGATTGATCAACATTGCCGATACTTCAGAAGGTGTGAGCCTCGGATTGATCAACATCATTTTTAAAGGTTATCACAAACTAGCCCTGTACAATAATGAAGTCACTGATGTCAACATTGCATTCAAGTCAGGCACAAAATACTTGTATTCAATCCTGACTGCCGGCGCCAAATTGGATAACAACCAAAAGGCCTACAGTGCAGGCTACGGGCTCGGTACAGACATTTCCTTTACTCCAAGAGTTGGCATCAACCCGGAACTTACCGGTAGCTTGATCTACTTAGGCGATTTTGATAACGCCAATATTCTTTCTCGCTTTAATCTGAATGTTCACTACAACATCACCAAACATGTTTCTATTTTCGGCGGCCCGGCATATAGCTTGTATTATTCCAAACAAATAACAAAATATCCCGGCTACGCAACTATCATCCCTTCAGAAGGTTATAATGTACGCACTTTCGACAATCATCTTACAGGGTGGATTGGCTGGAATGTGGGTGTGGCGCTGTTTTAAGGAAGTTGTTAGTTGATAGTTGTTGGTTGTTAGGCTCTATGTTGAACATTCAGTAACTATTTCTCACCACTCTTGAAATCCATGTTTTATACAGAATGCTACACCGAAAGAATTCTTAATTCTTAATTCCTAATTCTTAATTTCTCGCCCACGTAGGGGTATCTCTTTCCTCAGTTGTCACACTTCCATAAACCTTACAAAGTATGACAGCAAAGACTTTAAGGCAATTGTTTTTAACAACAGCTTTACTATTGACCCTTTCTTTTGTGACCAACGCACAACTTACTCAAACCATTCGCGGAACGGTTACAGATCAACTGTTACAAAAATCATTAGATGGAGTAACAGTAACTATTACGGATCTTAACAGAACAACAACCACTGCAGCAGACGGTAGTTTCAAGTTTACAAACGTGCCCGTTGGACTGCATCACGTGCATGTGACCCACGTAGGCTATAAAGATGCCATCGTTGAAAATATAATTCTGAATTCAGGTAAAGAAAACGTGCTCTCAATTTCTCTTGATGTAGATCCAAAAGCACAGGAAGAAGTTGTGGTGAAAGCAAAGAGCAAAAGAAACAGGCCATTAAATGAAATGAGCCTTGTTAGCGCCAGAGCCTTTACCGTTGAAGAGACACAAAAATATGCCGCAGCAGTAAATGATCCGTTGCGAATGGCAACAAGCTTTCCGGGAGTTATCGGAGCAGACGATGGTCGCAATGACATTGTGATTCGCGGCAACTCTCCAACCGGTTTGTTGTGGAAAATGGAAGGCATGGATATTCCCAATCCCAACCACTTCAGCAATCCTGCAAGCAGTGGTGGCGGCATCAGCATATTGAGTGCACAATTGCTTTCCAATTCAGATTTCATAACAGGCGCCTTTGCCGCAGATTACGGCAATGCATTAAGCGGTGTTTTCGACATTCATTTAAGAAAAGGCAACAACGAAAAAAGAGAGTACACTGCGCAAGCTGGCGTGCTCGGCTTGAACCTTGCAGCAGAAGGACCTTTCTCGAAAAACTACAAAGGTTCCTACCTGGTAAACTATCGTTATTCCACTTTGAGCATTCTTGACAAAGTTGGTGTGAATGTTGGTGATGGCGCTACAAACTTCCAGGATCTTTCCTATAATATTTTCCTGCCTACGAAGAAAGCAGGAGACTTTACCATCTTCGGTTTTGGAGGACTAAGCAGCCAGGATTATAACGGTGAAAAAGATTCATTAAAATGGGAAGATGACTATGACAGAGTAAGGTCAACTTTCAAATCAAACACAGGTTTCAGCGGCATTACACACAACATCGCGTTATCACGCAGTACCCGCCTTACTTCTGGTGTTGGCTACTCTATTGTTGGAGCAAAATACAATGAGAACTATGCCGAAAAACCAGACAGCATTGTGAACACATACAACGATAATTATACAACAAAAAAATTGTCTGTTACCACAACGCTTAATCACAAAATAAACCTGCAACAGACTATTCGCGCAGGCATTATTGCTAACTTTTACAACTTTGATTATTATCAGCGCTCGAGAGAAAATCCAACAAAACCTGTTACAGAAAAGATCAACACCAGCGACAAAACCCAAACCATTCAAGGCTTTGCGGAGTGGCAATACAAACCGCTGAACAATGTAACCATAGATGCAGGACTGCACTATTTGCAACTGTTGTACAATGACTCAAAATCCATCGAACCACGTGCGGCTATCAAATGGGACGTAACGAAAACCAACACGATCGGATTTGCATATGGTCGCCACAGTCAAATGCAGGCACTCGGTGTTTACTTCGCCGAAACAGCTGACAACACTGGCAAAGTGTACCATCCCAATAAAGACCTGGGTTTCACCAAAGCAAACCATTATGTATTTTCCTACAGCCATTTATTTTCGAGAAACCTTCGTTTCAAAACAGAGTTTTATTATCAGCAATTGTCAGACGTTCCTATTAGCACAAGCGACACCAACACTTTGTCAACTTTGAACCTGATGGGCGACTACACCACCGATCCAATGGTAAACAATGGAAAGGGTAAAAACTATGGTGTGGAGATTTCATTAGAAAAATACATGAGCAACTACTTCTATTTTCTGGCAAGCGGTTCTTTGTTTCAATCGAAATACACTGCATCAGATGGCATTGAAAGAAACACTCGTTTCAACAGCAACTATGCAGCAAACTTTACAGGCGGTAAGGACTTTGTATCAGGCAATGGCCGCAGAACGTTTGGTGTAAACATTAAAGTGATCTACACCGGAGGTTTCAGGGACACGCCAATCGATGTAGCAAAATCTAAAGCCTATGGCTATACTTATTACATCGACAAGGAAGCATACAGCCTGCAAAACCCGGCATATTTTAGAACAGATCTGCGTTTGAGCATGAAGTGGAACAGAACGAGACATACCAACACTTTATCACTCGATCTTCAAAATCTTACCAACAGACAAAACTTTTACGGCCAATATTTTGATCCGACAAAAGGCACTGTTCAAACTGCTTACCAAACAGGATTGATACCGATTTTGAATTATAAAGTAGAATGGTGATGCGTGAACAGGAATTAGAAATTAGGAATTAGGAGTTAAGAATTCTTTCGGTGTAACATGTTTTCAAGAGCATGAATTTCAATAATGACAAAAAGAAACTTACCATGTTTAATCAATCAATTGAAAAGAATCATCGAAATCATGAAAATCATGAAAATCTGCGTTCCTCCTCAACTCATTACTCAAAACTCACAACTCATAACACAACCCTTAAAACATCCAACAATTAAAACGCAATTTTAAATTTTTTAAAACCCAAATGATGAAACAGATCAGTGTGATTATCGCCTCTATTGCAATTCTTTTTTCAATGAATGCCTGCAAGAAAGTCGTTGGTGAAGGACCTGTGGTAACGCAGGAAAGAACAACGTCTGCCTTTACTGCATTGCATTCTAAAATATCAGGCGATGTTTTCTTTAGCAATGGAAACGAATACAAGGTAAAGATCGAAGCGCAGCAAAACATCATTGACGTAATGGAAACAATCATTAGCGGCAGTGAGTTGCAGATAAAATTTCGAAATGATGTAAATATAAAATCCCACGAAGCAATCAGGGTGTTTGTTACTGCTCCGGAAGTGAAAAGCTTTACACAAAGCGGATCAGGTACAGTGAGTGTGCAAAATGATTTGGCAGTTGATAACTTGAACTTGCAGATCAGCGGTTCAGGAAACATCAAAATAAGCAAGGTGGCAAGTGATCAAATCTCTTCACACATCAGCGGTTCGGGCAATATACAAGTCGCGCAAGGCACGGCCGAAAAAGTGAATGCAGACATCAGCGGCAGTGGTAATATTGATCTGGTCAATGTGTTGAGCAAAAATGCATCCACTACAACGAGCGGCTCAGGCGGCATCAAAGTGTATGTTACAGATAATCTTGATAGCAGGATCTCAGGCAGCGGCACTGTTTGGTATCGCGGCAATCCTCGCGTCAGTGCAAATATTTCAGGATCAGGGAGAGTTACTCCTTATTAATCAAGTCAAGTCAGCAGCGAAGTGCGATTCTGCTTCGCTGTATTTTTAAACATTCGCATTTATTTAACCTTACAAAACTTTTAACAATGACCATTCACCCACAATTCACGTTCAATGAATCCGGCGAAGCAACCGGCGTTATCCTTACCATGCAGGACTGGCAGGCACTTCTGCACGACAGCAACAAAGTATTAAAACAACAATCAAACGGCTTCGTTTTGCAAAAGAACAAACCCGCTCAAATCGTTTGCTGGGGCGAATATCCGATCAACTCAGAAGGTGAGCTGGTGCGATCATTTATGTGAATGCGTAACGCTAAACGCTTAATGCTTAACGCTTAACGCTTTGGGTGCTGCACCTTAAGTGTTAGGCGTTTTGCGTTAAGCTTTCTGCCTATCTCCTTATATATAATTACTTTTAATGCAGCTACTTATGCGGCCTTTCTTTCTTGCTTTTTTTAGTGTACCTTTGCGCAAATTTTTATTTTTATATGATGACATTTGAAGAGTTGGGTATTGACGAGCGATTGGTAAAAGCTACATCAGCATTAGGATTTGTGAATCCCACGCAAATACAGGAGAAAGCCATCCCTGTTTTGCTTAGCGGCACTAAAGACTTTATAGGTCTTGCGCAAACTGGTACAGGTAAAACTGCCGCATTTGGTATTCCTTTATTGCAAGTTATTAATGCTGCAGAAAAACACCCCCAGGCGCTAGTGGTATGCCCCACAAGAGAACTTTGCATGCAAATTGTGAACGAAATTGAATTGTTCAAAAAATTCATGCCAGGCGTGCATGTGGTTGCCGTATACGGCGGAACATCTATCAGCATGCAAATTCGCGACCTTAAACGCGGCGTACAAATCGTTGTAGCCACCCCGGGTCGCCTTATCGATCTTATCGAAAGAAAAGCCATTCAGCTTGACAAAATCGAGTACGTAGTTCTCGATGAAGCAGATGAAATGCTGAACATGGGTTTTCAGGAAGATATCGAGTTTATTTTACAAAACACTCCAAACCGTAACAGCACATGGCTTTTCAGCGCTACCATGCCACCGGAAATCCGCCGCGTGAGCAAACGCTACATGAAAGAGCCTGTTGAAGTTACCGTGGGTAAAGTAAACACCGGCAATAAAAACATCGATCACCAATACTATATTGCGGCCGCGCCTAACCGTTATGAAACATTAAAAAGGATCATCGACTTTAACCCGGGCATTTATGGTATCATTTTCACGCGTACCAAAATGGATGCGCAGGAAATTGCTGAACGCCTTACACGTGAGGGTTATGACATCGATGCTTTGCACGGCGACCTTACACAGGTTCAGCGTGACAAAGTGATGAAAGCCTTCCGCGAAAAAACGTTACAGCTGTTGATCGCGACGGACGTTGCAGCCCGTGGTATTGATGTTCAGGGTATCACCCACGTTATCAACTACGAATTACCTGATGACGTTGAGGTATACACGCACAGAAGTGGCCGTACCGGTCGTGCCGGTAACACTGGTATTTGTATTTCTATCATCCACAATCGTGAAGGTTTCAAGCTTCGCCAAATCGAAAATATCGTTCAGGCTAAATTTAACCGCCTTGACATTCCTTCCGGTAAAGATGTTTGCCGCAAACAGTTCTTCTCTTTTATGGAGAAATTACTGCAGGCAGATATCAGCCACGGCGACTACGAAACATATGTGCCAATGCTGGAAGAGAAATTTGCTGATGTTTCTAAAGAAGACGTGTTGAAACGTGTTGCAGCAATGGAGTTTGACCGCTTCCTTAAATATTACGAAAATGCCGAGGACCTTAACATCCGTGAGGAAAGAAGAACGCGCGGAGACAGACGTGAACCAGGTGGACGCGATCAGGGCCCGGGCGGACGTGACCAGGGTAATAGAAGACGTGATACAGCCGGACGTGAGTTTGGCGGTAATGGTGCAGGCAACTACCAACGTTTATTCGTAAACCTGGGCACCAAAGACGGTTTCTACAAAGCAAGTTTCCTTCAGTTCATCCTCGACATGAGCGACCTTAAGAAAGAAGTATTGGGCCGCATCGACATGAAAGAAATGAACAGCTGGATCGAAATCGATAAAAACTCAGCCGGCAAAATGATCAAATCAATCGACGGCAAAACTTTCAAAGGTAGACGTATCCGCATGAATGATGCGAATAGCCGCTAATTTGAAAATTTGAAGATCTGGTAATTTGAAAATGGGATGTGCGGGATTCTTCTCCTCTCCTTAACATTTTGAAGGTTGGAAAAATACTCAGGTACTAAGCGTTAGTACTACTATTAAGCTGAAGTTGCGTCGCACTTCAGCTTTTTTATTTCAATGAAGGAACGCAGATTTTCATGATTGTCATGATTTGTTAAGATATGATGGTAATTAAGAAGGCTTCGGCAAGCTCAGCCCCGACAGCTAAAGGGAGTGTCAGGCTGAGCTTGTTGAAGCCTTGTGAAATGGATAACAACTCATAATCTTAACCAACCATATCAGTTGACCTTAATATTATACTGTCAACAATCTTTATTCAAAAATCATAACAAATCATGACAATCATGAAAATCTGCGTTCCTTCTCTCAAATCAAGTGAGACAGCACGATACCAGTAGCAACTGCTGCATTTAAAGACTCCGCCTCGCCAATTCTTTTAATGGTGATCTTGCGTGTAGCGAGTTCTTGTATTGCTTCGCTAATGCCTTTTGATTCGTTGCCGGCAACGATGATGCCGCTCTCTATTTTTCCGATTTTTTCAACCGGCTCACCGTTTAACAGCGTCGCATATACGCCGAGTGAAGCATGCTCTCTGATGAATTGCGGCAAATCGGTATACAAAACCTCCACCCTTGCAATGCTGGCCATGGTTGACTGCACCACTTTGGGATTGAAAACATCTGCCGATTCTTTATTGCAAACGATTTGCTGAATGCCGAACCAGTCAGCAATTCTTATCAAAGTCCCCAGGTTTCCCGGGTCCTGGATGCCATCCAGGGCGAGGATAATTTTATGATCTTTTGTAACAAATGCCGGTTTACGGAAAACACAAAGCACTTTATTGGGAGTGGTAAGAAACGAAATACGCTCAAGTTCAGATTCGCTGACAATACTTACTTGCTCCTCTTTTAACTCAGAAAGCACGCTGGCATTGGAATCCAGCCAATCTTTCACCGCAAATATCTCTACCGGTGGTACATTTTTACAAAGTAAAAGTTCGTGAACAATTTTCGGGCCTTCTGCTACAAATACGTTTTCTTCATCTCTTAATTTTTTCTGGCTTAAACTTTGAATATATTTGGCCTTTGATTTTACCAACATTTATTATTAGCGTTTACTTTCTTTATGATATTTAAGCGGCAAGTTACTTCATCCACCTTCATTTACAGCACTTGCCTGGCATTGGTACTTGTTTTCTTTTTGGGATCGTGCCTAACGGTAAAGAACTTTCCGCCCAATAAACCATTTGTCTTCAAGTCAAACATAAAAATTGAAAGTAAGCAGGCCATTAACCAAAAGGATGAATTAAAAGAAAAACTACTGAACCAACTCGACGACAGTATTAAGAACCGTCTCGTTACCAAAATGCTGGTTCGGAAAAAGCTCGACAAGCCACCTGTTTTTGACACCGCATATGCCGTTCGCAGCGCCGCCTTCATGAGGGCATTGCTGAAGGGGCAAGGCTATATGAGCGGAAGTGTTAGATGGGATACCACTCTTGTCGTGAAAAAGAAAAAGAAGAAGCAACAGCTACGGGTAATCACCACATTTACGGTTACTCCGGGAGTGCTCACGACAATTGATTCAATCAGTTATAGTTTCAGAGACACTACCTTGCAGAGCCTTACAATGCGCAGCTTGCGACGCTCGGACCTCAAAAAAGGTGACGCCTATAAAAAAGAAACGATAGCCGGCGAGCTAGACAGGTTAATCGAAGTGTTTAAAAATAACGGCTACTACAAAATAAGTCGCGAAGACATTTACGCTGAAGTTGACACGGTAGAGGCATTACTGATCAACCCAAACATCGACATATTTGAAAGAGCGCGTCTTTTATCCGAACTGCAGAAAAAAAGGGAAAAACCTACTGTAGACATCGTTTTCAAACAAAGAGCCAAAGAAAACCCTTCGCACTTAAAGAAATATTACCTTGATAAAGTTTCTATTTATCCAGACCTCAGCATCAGGGAAGACAGTGTGGAAACGCCTTACAAGCGAGATACCGTCAGGGGCGTAACGGTTCTTTCAAGATACAATCTTTTCAAACCCAAATTTGTTGTAGACAACAACTACCTGAAACCAGGTGCTCTGTATAGTCAACGCAACTATATCAGAACCATTAACAGCTATAACCAGCTCGGTGCATGGCAACAAACGGCCATCGACATTTTTTCAAACGATTCGCTCGGAAAACTAAATATGGATGTGCGCCTCTATCCCGCTGTGAGACGCAACCTGAACATTGGTTTGGAAGCCAGCCGCAACGAAAGCGATGTGGTTGCCACTAACTTGTTTGGTCTGGGTGTTACATTTGGCGTTACCGATAAAAACATTGCTAAACAATCTGTACAAAGCAGCCTTAACACTCGTTTCGGTGTTGAATTGGGGCAACAGTTGCTTCAAACCATACAGACTTCAATTAACTACACCCTGCATTTTCCCAAGTTCATCCTGCCTTTCAAAGACAGTAGCCGTGTGAGGGGGAAAATCAGTACTGAGGGTACCAACCTTAGTATCAACGCCTCAAACACCCTGAGAAAGGATTTCTATACCATTCAAAACGCCAACATCGCCTGGTCGTACGATTGGACAAAGGGTCGTGAAATCACCAGGAAAAACAGAATCTACCTGTTTAACTACAGCCCGATCAATTTTGAATATCAGCACGTTATTCCTACAGACAGTTTAGTAAATCTGATTAAAGAAGCACCGAACCTGTACTATACCTTTAAAGATGGTTTTATTATAAGCCAGAACTTTCGCTTCCAGGCAATTACCACCAAGGGGAAACATACCACGTCCTTCAAAACCGGCATTGAGGAAAGCGGCGGGTTGCTGGGTTTTATTAAAAACCTGGATGAAAAGGCCAACCTCTTCCGTTTTGTAAAAACTTTTGTTGACTACAGCCATAATATCACGTACAAAAAAACAGCCCTCGCTTTCCATTGTTATGGGGGATATGGATTTGCGTACGGCAAAGGAACAGACAGCCTTGGTAATATTGTCGATGAAGTCGCCCTGCCTGTAACCCGCGGATTTACTGCCGGTGGTCCAAACAGTATGCGTGCATGGCGAGCCAGGCAACTGGGACCCGGCTCTTCCAGGTTTTACAACAACCTTAGCCAAAACCTCGACCGCTTTGGAGACATCCAGCTTGAAGGAAACGTCGAATACCGCTATAATCTGTTTAGTATTGGCAGCCTGAAAGTTAAGAGCGCGATTTTTGCCGACATGGGAAACATATGGTTGCGTAACAACCAGGGGCAGGAAGGCTTAAACGATGGTGTATTTAAATTTAACCGCCTGTACAAAGACCTCGCCGTGGGCGCCGGAACGAGCTTGCGCTTCGACTTTGATTACTTCCTGATCCGCCTTGACTGGGCCTACACCTTTAAAAACCCTTACTACGCCGACTATCACGACGGCTGGTTCCAGCAAATCAAATTCTTCGATGGACAGTTCCAGTTGGGAATCAATTACCCGTTTTAAATGTGAGAATTTGAAAATTTGAAAATTGAGGGTGTTGCACACAAAGCATGAACCACCTCACCGAAATTCAGAGATTAAGCGTCCGCACAGAAAGTCGCACACAAAGAATTTTCAAATTTTCAAATCCTCAAATTTTCAAATTGCAAGATTTGCCGCAAAACTTTCCATGGTTTCTGCCTGATCAAGGGTAAATTCTCCTATTCGAGTCCGGCAAAGCTTGCTCAGGTAGCCGCCGCAGCCGAGTGCAGCACCGAAATCGTTGGCAAGGCTGCGTATATAAGTGCCGGTGGAACAAACCACTCTGAAGTCTATTTTGGGAAGATCAATGGACGTGATCTCAAATTCTTTGATAGTGATCGGGCGGGCATCAAGCTTCACCTCTTTTCCTTTCCTGGCTAACTCGTATACTCTTTTGCCGTCTATTTTAATGGCGGAATGTATGGGTGGCACCTGCATGATTTCCCCGGTAAACGGCTTGGTAGCCTCGTGGATCTGCTCTGGGGTAATGTGGGCGTATTCTTTCAGGTCGATTGGTTCGCTTTCAAGGTCGTACGTTGGCGTAACTGCGCCGATGGTGATGGTGCCGGTGTATTCTTTCTCACGCGCCATGTATTCGTTGATCTTCTTGGTAAACCTTCCTGTACACACGATCAGCAGGCCCGTAGCCAGCGGATCGAGCGTTCCCGCATGTCCCACTTTTTTTATCTTGATCAGGTTGCGAATCTTCCTGATCACGTCAAAAGAGGTCCATTCCAGCGGTTTATCAATCAAAATCACCTGCCCCTCGTCGTACTTGTTTTTATAGATGCGTTCCAAGTGCTATTTTTTGCGAAAGTACAGAGTACAATTAAGAATTAGGAATTAAGAATTAAGAATTCACCTTTTGTAGCAATCGCGAGTAATCGCACCTTCTCTAATTAACAAACAACTCAAATAATAACCGATCGCCGCAGAGAATGAATTCCTAATTCCTAATTCCTAATTCTTAATTCCTAATTGCCCCCTCTCGGCGGCGCCAGCAAATTAATCCCCAGCCTAAACCCCGTATACGCCTTCTGCCCATACTCAAATCCCCATACAAAATCTGCGCGGAGGATGCGGAAAACATTTTCCAGTCCTACACCAGCTTCAATGTAGTTGCTGTGATCGTTGATGTAAAAGGTATTCATGCTACCCACCAATTGCCAGTTAAGCTTTCTGAACACCGGAATTTTATTGGTGAGGAATCCATTGAAATGATGCTCGATATGCGCTTCTCCATATAGCGTAGCGGTGTTGCTGAATTTGTAGTAAGGTAGCAAAAGGAAGCCGTTGAAATAATTGGTCACCATGGTGATCTGGTTGCCATTAAAATGTTTGTAATCCTGCACCTGCACCTCTTTTGCTCTGTAGAAACCGCCGGCGGAAATATTGTATTTAAAAGTTCCCGCCAGTTTCAAATTGAGATCATCGTTGATGCCTATGCGCCATTTTCCATAGTCTACGTCGCTGCCAAACAATCCCTTAATGCCCATCGTTACGCCGGCCGTAAATGTTGGATATTTTGAACTAATCTCAAATCGTCTGTCCGGAAATTCAATATAGCGGCTGCCGGGTCTCCAGCTTACACTTAATGACAACATCGAAGCCTGGTGGCGTTTAAAGTTCTCAGACATCAGATCGGTTGGATAATTTGGCGTGTAACTCCTGGTGTCCCATGCTTTCCACGATTGATCGGTCGTATTTTCCAGCGGTATTCTATCCTGGTATTGGAACCCTATCCTTGCCGTAAGGCCATCCGCAATGCCTTTTGAATAATCGATCCTGCCAGTCCACGCCTCGTATATCTTCATGTAATTATGCATCCAGATAAGAGACGAGAAACTGTTGAAAAGAGGATCGATAGGATTGTTGTTGTTGAACTGATAAACGTTTTTACCGCCACCTATCGAAAGGCTCGACGGTCGTTTTTTACCGACGTCATAAGAAGCCGTGAGATAGGCATTCAAATGCCCGTTACTAAAGCCATAGCGGATAAGTGGGGAAATCGACACCGATCTGCTAAAGCCTGTGGAATCAAGCCTTTTCGTGTAGTTCACCCGCGCATTGATCACCCATCCTTCGACTGTATTAAAACTTACTGATTGTGCCAACGGAAAAATCGTAAGGGTTGACCTGTTCTTTTGCCTGGAAATGGTTTGCCCCAGAAGCAAAACACCGGGCACAGTAGGCTTGTTGCGTATCCTGTCGATGGAATCCAGATAATGCGGATCTTCGCGCAATTTCTCCAGGCTGTCTTTTTTATGGTAGTCTCTTAGTTCTTCTGTCTGCAGCGGAACGGGACGCGTGGAGTCCCAGTACAAACTGTCTTTTTTGTTACTACCCTCTTCATATTTCAAAACAGTATTATCGAAGAATTTTTTCTGAAACTCCGGATGCACATCAAACTTCGAATAGATGTTTACAAAATTGCCATACAGGTCAAATCCGAAAATTTTAATGGCTGGATACACGACCTGCGTTTTTATTACCCACACATTTGTGTCAAACGGCACATACAACTGATTGATGCGTAAAGTATCGAGAAACTGCATCTGCGACTCCTTTGTAATCTGCAACTCCACACTGTGAATGCGCCAGTCATTGTCCGTAATGTTGATATAGCCGCTGAACAACGGTTCATATTTTCTTTTGGGAATTACTTTTATGTGGTTGATCTCCCGGCCATCTTCAATAAAACTTCCTTCATACTTGTACTTGTAAAAATTGAGGGCATTATCTGCAATGGGAGAAATAAAACCACGTGGATTTAAGTTGGGGCCGAGATCAACATTATTCTTATAAAACGTTACAAACTGCGGCAGGCTGAATCCAAAGCCATCCCTTTGTCCACTTACTTTGGTCGACAAAACCTCGACTTTTATTTTATCGTTTTGCGAAGAATATTTCATCACAGATTCTGAGAGGTACATCATTTTCTTCTTGCTTGTATCACCGTCTTCAAAATCAATTTTCTGTCCCATGAATTTATTGGGATAATCGCGCAGCTGCATTTGTCCTTTTATATACACTTCGCATTGGAACGTATCAAGTTGCTTCAAATAGAACGGGCGTTTCTTTATGGCGTTTCTGATTATTTCATACGCCGGATCTTCACCACCTGGCCGCACTACCACTTCCGCTAAAGAAAGCTGCTGGCGTGATAATTGAAAATTTAAAACCACATCCTCGCTGCCTATCGTAATCTCTTTTTCTTTTCGTTCGTAACCCACGTACTGGCAAACGATTGTATACGTTCCGGGCGATAATTGCAGAAAATATTTGCCTTCATTGTTGGCAGTAGTACCATGGGTGGAGCTCTTGATAAGTATAGAAGCGAAGGGCAAAACAGCTCCTTTATCATCAGTGACGGTTCCGCTTATTCTACCAGCATAGGTGAAGAAAGAAATATGCAAAAACAATAAGCTCGCGATGAAGCGTATGGTGTGGTTCATAGTTAAATATAATAACAAAAAAACTGAATGCTAAATACATGACATTGAATGCTTCCTATGAAAAAGTTAAATGACAACCCAAACATATGTCCATAAAAAAAGCGGCAACTTGTTTTGTTGCCGCTTCTTCAATATCCCGAGTTTATCGTTTTACTCTGAAAGAAAATTTTACCTGCTTGGTTGGCGTGGTATTGTAAACAGTATTGCTAAAAGAACCTTCCAGCAAATCCCCTTTATTCGTTCCCCATTTGGTAAAAACGCAGTCGCTTCTTGTGCTTCCATTTCCAAAAGAAGCTGACTGACCATCCACTATCAAATAAGTTGGATAAGCATTGCATATGTTATTAGCGTAACTATTCAAATCCACCCGAAATGAAAAAGTCGGTCTGGACAAAGAACTTGAGTCACTGTAAGCAAAGCTTAGGAGTGTATCGTTTGAATTTTTTTGATAATCTACATTGGTATAGCCATAGGTTTTCCCATTGTATTCAATCTGTAGAAATTCAGTTAGAGGAGTGTTGCATACTGTTATAACTGGCAAACTATTTACACCGCTTTGAACTGTTACCTGAGCCTTGTCACTTTCAACTTGTGCTGCATAATCAACCGCCCATACATTTGCCTGCCATGCTGCATCGATACATTTGGTCACCAAAATATTATATTGACCATTGGCAATATTTGCGCGATATAAAACACTATCAAGATAAACATAAACCATTCCGTTAACTATCGGCTGATTATCGCAATTGACAACACTACCTTTTAGCGACACAACGTGCTGGGGACTGGTGACAACAATATCTCCCAGGTCTATGCTGTCTGTTGCGGTAGAAATGTCTTTTGAAAAAATACTTTCACCGCAGGCATTCATCACGCTCAAACTTAAGGACGCATTTTTTGGAACCCAACCGGCAACAAAACCCTCACTGTTTGTGTAGCCATAACCAGTGCCGGCATCTGCGCTTTTTATTTTTACGTTTGTATAGCTGAGAGGGTCGTTATTCTGTGTCAAGATGCGAGCTTTGAAGTAAACAAACTTTGCTGGCACATCGCAGTTCCAAAAAGTAAAATGCGATACTTCGCCTATATAATTATTTCCACTTTTTTGCGCAGCTTTTTCTTCTATCCACAAACCTTTCGTTTCATCGAACCACCACAGAGGAATGGATGCAGGCGCAGTGGCAATCAAGCTTGAAGGAATAGGTAGAGAAATAGTGGCCTTGCTGCCTGCTGCCAGTTGAAGCTTTTCACCAGTTTCACTTTCCAGCTCCACAGCCATCATGCCATAAGAGATCATAGCAGACTCGCTGCCATCCTCACGAATTCCACGCAAGTCGCCGGGCATTTTATCAGAAAAATTCGGGTCAGTTGGGTCCAGCCTGTGTGTAAATACTTTTACCTTACCGGTGTATGGCAGCTTTGTTGAAGCGACAGCAATTGCGTTTTTTGGAAACGCAACCGTTCCGCTATTTTCTACAGTAATGGTTCCTCCGTCGGATGTATTGAAGGTTCCCTGCGATTTTCTTCCGATCAACCTTATCTCTACATAATTGGAATCTTTCTTTGCAGAAACAAATGTGCGGGTTCCTTTATAATAGCCGGTTTTTTCAGCGTTCACAAAAGCAAATTTCTGGTCGACAGAAGCTTGTGAAATTTTAAAATAACCGTTAACTGTAGTTGTAGCTGATTTAGATCCTGCCGAAACTTTTACGCCGGCCAAAGGCAAGCCTGCTTCATCCAGAATTTTACCCTGAATAAATGCGGTTGTTGTATAACTCTTACCTGCGTTGGGATTGTTGACAGTTGGCGGGTCAGTTTGTTCGCTACTTAAGTCCTTTTGACAGGAAGTAATAAGGATGGCGGACAATAATAAAAACAGTGGGAATCTGTTTAACGAGAAAAGGGCACTTTTCTTCATAATTAGGGTTTGCGCGCAAAGATATATATTGAAAGTGTACTTCCAAGGTCTAATTTCCACCCCAATCGATTCAAACGTATTATTTTAAATCACAATAAGCAATCAACTAAACTGGCCACTTCTTCCCTTGTATTAAATGCATGCAGCACAATACGCAGCCGCTCCTCTCCCTTTGGCACTGTTGGATATAGGATGGGGCGAATGTCAAAATTGCTTTTTTGCAGCTGTGCCGCTACTTCTTTCACTGCTTCATTGCCCGGAACGATAACGCCCTGGATGGCAGTTGCAGATTGCATTTTTGTATATCGCAGAGGGGTATGTTGAAATTGCGCGATCAATTCTTTCAAATGCGCTCTTTCTTTGTGTAAAGAAGGAATCAACGCATAACTTTTCTGAATGGCATTTGCAGAGGCTTCGGGCAGAGCGGTGGTGTAGATGAATGACCTTGCATAATTGACAAGATAATTTCTCAATGCATCTGAGCCAACGATGGCGGCACCATGTATGCCCATTGCTTTTCCGAAAGTATAGACACGTGCAAAACAATGCTTGTGCAATTGTGTGTGCTGCGACAACCCCTCACCACGTTCTCCGATAACACCAATCGAGTGGGCTTCATCCACAATAAGATTTGCATTGAAACGATCGCACAGACTAACCAAAGTATGCATTGGTGCCATATCACCATCCATTGAGAAGACCGTTTCTGTTACCACAAAAATATTTCCTTTTGCAAGGCTCAGTTTCTTTTCAAGATCGGCCATATCGTTGTGTGCAAAAGAAAAGGAACTGGCGAAGCTCAACCTCAGTCCATCGCGTATGCTTGCATGTGACAGCGCATCGTAGATTATGGTGTCTCCTTTTTGCGCAATGGAACTTAGCAAGCCAAGATTGGCATCAAATCCCGAATTAAAAATCAATGCAGCTTCTGCTTCATGAAATATCGCCAACTGATTTTCTACATTTTCTATGAGCGCATAATTTCCTGCCAGCAAACGTGATCCGGCAGAACCGTGCTTCAGATTGTCATCCAGTTTGATCAGGTTGTTTGTTGCAATACCCAAATAATCATTGGAACAAAAATCAATCATCCCCGCCGTTAGCTTCAACGATCTGTAAGCACCCGCTGCTTTTCGCTCTTCCAGTTTTTTATGCAGAAAATCTTCGTTCATGAAAGGCAAGTTATGAGTTTTGAGTTACGAGTTATGAGTTTTTTAAGTCCAACTTTCGATTATGATGAAAACGAAAGGTCAAAGAAGGGAATGGGGTATCCACAACATCCATCTCAAAACCCATAACTCAAAACTCATAACTTTACGCCATGGAATCCACAGAATCAATAAACGTCAAAAACATACTTGGCCTGCAATTGCCCACCGATCCGCGCTGGGTAAACCTTGCGGAAATTTCACTGGAAGCTGTTTTAACCGATCACGCATATTGTGAGCAAAAAGCAGCCACCACCTGTATTTCGCTTATCCAGCGATATTCTGACAGAGTGGAATTGGTAGAGGAACTTGCTCCAATCGTTACGGAAGAATGGGGACATTTCCGGTTGGTTCTGGCAGAACTTAAAAAGCGCGGTCTTAAACTGGGCAAGCAAAGGAAGGACCTGTACGTAAATGCGTTGCTGGAATTCCAGGTGAAGGGCGGCAGTGTGGAAGACACCCTCCTCGACAGATTGCTCACCATGGCACTTATTGAGGCCCGCAGTTGCGAGCGCTTCAAACGCCTGAGCGAAGGACTGGAAGATCCTTACATGCAAAACTTTTATCGCCGCTTTATGGAAAGCGAAGCTGGCCACTATAAGCTTTTCATCGAATTGGCAGAAATGTATATCGACAAAGAAAAAGTCCGCAAACGCTGGAAAGAATGGCTCGATTTTGAAGCGGGCCTGATGCAGGGCATGGAAGTACGCGGGGATAGGATTCATTAGGTAGAGACGCGTTGAACACGTCTCTGTAGCCGAACGAATGCAACAAAGACGCGTTCAACGCGTCTCTACTAACAACTTTTTCTTAGTTTTACACCCAACCAAAAAAAACTATCAACGATGCAGGTTCCTGTAATGGCGGAAATGTTTGCGAACGGACAATCACCAGACGTATTATTTTGGGTTGGATGCTCCGGAAGTTTTGATCAACGTGCTCAGAAAATAACCAAAGCTTTTGCTACCATTCTTAATAAAGTAGGGGTGAATTACGCCATTCTGGGAAAAGAGGAAATGTGTACAGGAGATCCAGTGCGCCGCGCCGGAAACGAGTTTATGTTTCAAATGATGGCGTATCAAAACATACAGATCCTCAACAACTATGGCATCAAAAAAATCGTAACCGCCTGTCCGCATTGTTTCAATACACTCAAAAATGAATACCCTGACCTTGGAGGAAATTATGAGGTTATTCACCACGCTACTTTTCTGCAACAACTGATTGATGAAGGCAAAATAAAAATGCAGGAAGGCGGCGTTTACAAAGGCAAAAAAATCACTTACCACGATAGCTGTTACCTCGGTCGCGCAAACAACATTTACGAAGCTCCGCGCAAGGTGCTGGAAGCATTGGATGCGGAACTCGTGGAAATGAAACGCTGCCGCAGCAAAGGATTGTGTTGCGGTGCCGGTGGCGCCCAAATGTTCAAAGAAGAAGAAAAAGGCGATACCCGCATTAATATCGAACGTACCAATGAGGCCCTGGAAACAGGCGCTTCTGTAGTAGCTTCTGCTTGTCCGTTCTGCAACACCATGCTCACAGACGGCGTTAAAAACAAGGAGAAAGAGAACGAAGTTGTTGTGCTGGACATTGCTGAGCTGGTAGCGATGTCTATTTAATTTGAAAATTTGAATATGTGCTAATTTGAAAATTCATTAGGCGCAACATTTGCTACTGATTAAGGCACCAGCCATTTGTATGGGGTGACTGAAATGGAAACCCCATTTTCAAATTAGCATATTTTCAAATTTTCAAATTCTGTAGTATCCATGAAAGCATACTTTCTCAGCGGTTTGGGTGCAGATAAAAGAGCATTTAAGCATATTAAGGTTCCGGATAAATATGAGCCTGTTCATGTTGACTGGATCACGCCTGTGAAGACAGAAAATATACGGGACTACGCAAAAAGACTCTCGGCAATTGTTGATGATTCAGAACCATTTATATTGATCGGGGTTTCATTCGGTGGCATCATTGCATGCGAGATCGCCAAGATTACGAATCCGCAAAAGGTCATCATCATCTCCAGTGTTACAACTTACACCGAAATCCCTTTGGTATATAGGTTAGCGGGCAAATACAGCCTGGATAAATATCTACCTTACACATACATGTTGAAAGCCAACAGCACTTTATTCTGGCTCTTCGGGCCCTTAACGAGTGAGGCGAAGCTTTTATTGGGAGACATCATTCAAGATACGGACAGGCACTTCTTCAAATGGGCCATCAGCCAGCTTGTTCGCTGGAAAAACGACATGAAACCCGTCAATCTTTTACAGCTGCACGGCAAAAAAGACAAAATCTTCTGGAACTCCAAGGCCCAATACTACATCGACGGCGGCGGCCACTTTATGGTTTATACTCACGGGGATGTTATTAATAGCTTGCTGTGCGAGCTTGAAAAATAGAACGCAGATTTTCATGATTGTCAAGATTTGTCAAGATTCTAAATTTTGTGTCATAAGATCTGACTCTGTACTAGAGATTTAAACGACAGATGCAAAAGCAGACTTTTTATGATTTTGAATGATTTGATTTCTTATAAAATCATAACAAATCTTGACAATCATGAAAATCTGCGTTCCGTATTTGCATTTTCAAATTGCCTACCTTTGGCGCATGAATCTCGAATACAAAGATCTATTACCCGAAGGTTTCGCGGGGTCATCACGAGTTTGGGTGTACCAGGCGAGCCGTTTGTTCACTATAAATGAAGCGTTGCAGGTTGAAGGTTTGCTGGATGAGTTCGTAAACAGCTGGAATACACACGGAACGCCTGTAAAAGGTTTCGGTATGTTGTTTTTTGGCCAGTTTGTTGTGCTGATGGCAGATGAAACTGCTGCAGGCGTAAGCGGATGTAGCACAGATAGTTCTGTTCGCGTAATCAAGCAAATTGAGCAAACCTACCAGGTAAATATGTTTGACAGACAAATGCTGGCATTTGTGGTGAAAGACAAAATTCAAATGCTGCCACTTGCACATTTGAACCATGCCATTGAAAATGGTTTTGTAACGCCGGACACTTTGTATTTCAACAACATGGTACTTACAAAAGAAGAACTGGAAAGCAAATGGATCATTCCGGTAAAAGAAAGCTGGCTGGCAAAGAGAATTACCAAAACAGCTTAGGAACAATTTGAAAATTTGCTGATTTGAAAATTTGAAAATTGTTCAGGTTCGTCATCCTTGTCTAACACAATCTTATTTTGCTTGTTACAAGTGAATGCCGCGCACAAAGAATTTTCAAATTCTCACATTTTCAAATTTTCAAATTGCATTTAGGTTCGAGCATCACCAATCTGCTTTTACTTCTATTATTATTTCTGTATAAATTACCATTCTTGCTATTGACATGGCCTTTTGAACTCTTTACTTTTACATGGCCGTCCTACCTAATCCAACTATTCCCATCACGCTTACTTCACTAATTTCACAAACATTTCTGCCCCTCGAAAATCAACAGCAACACATTTGTCGTCAACCCCTTTTTTGCACCTAAACCTTGTTTTATGAAATGTCCTGCTCATTTGTTTGCACGGCTGTCTCGTTGCCACTACATACCGCAAACATTATCGGCAATGGCCCCATAATCAACATGTTGGGGGCCAATTCTCTCCTTCAATAATTCGGGGAAAAGTATGTCATTTTCAAAAGTCAGACATCAAAATATTTGTCCGTACGCTATAGAACTGTTTTCACAACGGAGCCTCTATCTATTAAATAAAACTAAAAACGTTTTTATGAGAGTACGAATTTCAACTATTGCTTTGACCCTGATTGTCTTCTGCAGTACCAGTTGCAAAAAAGTGTACGATTACATTGACAAAAACCCAACCGGAACCTGCGATGCGTGCAAGATCACTCAGTTTACAACTTACTACAGTTCTTTTAAAACGGTACGCGACGTCGCCTATGATAAAAAAGGAAACATCATCAGCATCGTTGCAGAAACAGACAATGTTCCCAACTATGACTATTACTTCCGCTATGACAATAAAAACAGAATTGCAGAACGAATAGCAGTGTATCATGGATCACTCGGTGGCGCGATATTATGGGACTCTTACAGATATTTTAAGGATAAGATCGTCGACACCACTTACACATATTCCGGAAACTATCACGATCCTGCGCCTCCTGTAAATAATTATGTCGGCAAGACCTACACTGAACTTAAACAGGACGCTCTTGGAAGAATCATTGAAGCTACATTCGTACCGGGGTTTGGCAATCCAAATCAGACTATCATTTACAAATATGATTTCAACGCAAATCTTTTGCACGACCCTAAGTCGCTTTATGACAACAAAATCAACCCTTACCGCACTAACAACATGTGGCAGCTAACACTAAACGATTATAGCGCCAACAGCCCCATTGACAACCCCGCGATAGCTGAGCAATCTTACCCACAAATTGTGAGTTATAACACTTACGGCCTTCCCACCAGGTACAGGACCAGCCGCTATGCGCCTAACTCGCTTTACACATTTGGTCTCATCTACGATTCGCTGGAAGTAAAATACGATTGCGATATCTCTAAAATAAACTACTAACCCTGCTTTACACAAACACTAAAAAACGCTCTATTATGAAAAAAGCAACTGGTACACTCCTTGTTATTATTGCGACGTTTTACATTACGGGCTGTAAGAAACTTTACGACCAGGTAGACAAAGATCCCGGGCAGGAATTTAAGTACTGCGACATTAAAAAATTTAAGGTCTGGTTTGGAGATGCTTACAATGAATTTAACGTCATCTACAACAACAAGGGACAACCGAAAGACGTGTTAGGCATCAACCCCGATACACCTTTGACCCACTTTAGTTTCGATCAACATTTCCGCTATGACAAGAAAGGCAGGCTTACAGATTGGATATTAAATCCTCCCGGACAGCAACAGGTTTGGCTTTGGGACACCTATCGCTATTTATCTCCCACGCAAGTGCTGGACACGACTTATGCATTGTATGGTTACGGTTCCTATATTACGGACCCGCGTCCTCCGCTGGTGCCCGTAGGCCCGATCCGTGTACGGCTCTTTGATTATGACCAATACGGACGAGTTATAAAAATGACCAACGCCCAAAACCCAAGTGAAGTAACTCTTTACGAGTACGATGCAAATGGCAATTCAACCTTCTACCCATCCAATGCTTATGACAGTGCCGTAAACATTATGCGCACAAATAAAATATGGATGTTTGTAAATAATAACAGCGACGTGAACAATCTTCGGGTTAACTACTATGGCACAAATATATTCGCTTACAACTCCTATTTGTTGCCAGTATCAATGGATTTGGTACCTAAGGATGCAACTACGAACGGAGAACAATTCATGACCGCTTTCGTTTTCGACAAAATGGTGATTGAGTATGATTGTAAGGGAAATCCGAAGTTTTATTAGTAACTGAATAACTGATTAACTGAATAACTGAATTTGATTGCTCATCAGTTATTCAGTTAATCGGTTATTCAGTCATTGCACTGTTTGAATTTCAAAAGTATAAAGTAAACACCGTCCCCTCGCCTTCCCTGGACTGCACCTGGATATTGCCTTTGTGCAGCAGCATGATTTGTTTGCACAGGCTCAAACCTATGCCGCTACCGGTTTTCTTAGTGCTGAAGAATGGAATAAAAATCTTGTCTGCCACTTCGGGAGACATGCCCGCACCGTTGTCAGCAATCTTTAAAATGGGCCTGTTGTTGGGTTGAATATAACCTGATAAAATGATCGATGGATGCGCCACCTCTTTTACCGCGTCGATGGCATTTACCAATAAATTGATCAGCAATTGTTCAATTAAACTGGTATCGACATCTACCATTAGAGAGGGATCTTTCAACACAATGTTCAGTTCAATATTTTTATGCAAAAGAGTTGGCTGCATCAATGTGTGCAGGTTTTCAAAAAGATCACGCATATAAACTTTCTGCAAGTTTGGAGTGGCGATTTTATTGAAATTGCGATAAGCTTCTGCAAACTTCAGCAGGCCTTCACTTCGTTTTTTTATCGTGTCCACCCCCAGCGTAAAATCTTCCGGCACGGTGTTGCCATTTTCTTTTCCGTACACCTCCAAACGATTTTTCAAAGTCTCTGCCAAAGAAGAGATGGGGGCAATTGAGTTCATGATTTCATGCGTCATCACACTCAACAATCGTTGCCAGGCTTTGCTTTCCGTTTCATCCAATGCTTCACTCACGTTTTGAAAAGCAATCAGTTTGAATATCTTTCCATCAGTTTGAAAAAGTGTTGCAGACAATAAAATCTTCAATGAGTTTTGTTCCTTGTTGATCGTTACAACCTCATGCTCGTTGGTGTTCAGCTTAATCAAATGCCTGTACAAATTTTCGTCGCGCTTCTCCAAAGAATGAACCGTCTTCAGGTAAGGAATGCCAAACATTTTTTTGAACGACTCGTTGATCCAACCAATTTCGCCCGAATTTAATTCGTAAGATAAAATACCCGTATCTACCAGTTCCAAAATCTTTTGCAAATATTGATACTGCGTTTCCCTTTCTTTTGTAATGATCTTAAAAGTTGAATTGATCTCGTTAAAGCCTTTTCGCAATAGTTGAAACTCAGACGGTGCATGCTTTTCATCAAAGTACCTTGAGAAGTCACGATACCGTACCGACTCTACAAACTGCGAAACTTCTGTTTCTGCTTTTTTATGAAAGCGATAAAAGCTCCATACCAGGTAGATGATAACAGGCAAAGCAACTACCGCAAACAGGTATTGCTGCTTGTTTAAAAAATAAGCTTCTGCGCAAAGCACAATAAAAAGTAGGAGCACCTGCAAAAGGATTCCCCACTTGTAGCGTCTAAATGTCATATTTACTTAATCGGCGGTATAATGCGGTTCTTGTAAGACCAAGCTCCTTGGAAGCTTTTGTGATATTGCCATTGTGTTTTTCTATTACACGAAGAATGGTATTCTTCTCGACCTCACTTAATAGATTCTCATCCTTCTCCTCGTTTTGCACGCTTGCATTTTCTATTGGAGAAAACAACAGGTCCTTATCCTGCAGCAAAGCATCCTCCGCCATGATCACTGCACGTTCTATCGTGTATTGCAGTTCACGCACATTGCCGGGATAATGATAGTTGATAAGTTTATCGATCGCTTTTTCTGAAAACTCCATTTTGGGTTTCAGGTATTTATTGGCGTACATATTCATAAAATGCTCAGCCAGCATTGGAATATCTTCTCTTCTTTTGCGCAAAGGAGGTACTGTAATTTCAACGGTATTAATGCGATAGATAAGGTCTTTTCTGAAACGTTGCTCGTTGCTAAGTTCCTGCATAGACACATTGGTTGCGCAAATCAGGCGTATGTCCACCGGTGTTGGCTGGTTGGTTCCAAGTTTGGTAACGTGCCTGTTTTGCAATACAGTCAACAGTTTCGCCTGCTGTTGCAATGAAATATTTCCAATCTCATCCAAAAAAAGCGAACCGGTATTTGCCGATTCAAATCTACCCTGCCTGTCCTCACGGGCATCTGTAAACGCACCTTTTTTGTGACCAAACAATTCACTCTCAAAAAGCGACTCTGTCAGTGCGCCGACATCTACTTTTACAAAAGGTTTATCTGCCCGAAGTGAACGCTGGTGCACCGCCTTCGCAATCAAATCCTTGCCCGTACCGTTTTCACCAAGAATTAAAATATTGGCATCCGTCGGAGCGATCTTTTCTATTTTATAAAAGATGTCCTGCATCAACTCCGATTTTCCAAGCAGCTCCTTTCCTATTACCGAATCCCCTTTGTCTTTATCTCCGTTGCCACCATTACCACCCAGGCTCTTTTTCAACGCATCTTTAATCGCAGTGATCAATCTTTCATTGTGCCATGGTTTCACTACAAAATCCGTTGCCCCTTCTTTCAAACATCGTACCGCCAGATCAATGTCGCCATAAGCTGTAATCATAATAACGGCGCCGGCAAACTTCATTTCACGTATCTTCTTCAACCAGAAAATTCCTTCATTGCCTGTATTGATAGAGCTGTTGAAGTTCATATCAAGCAGGATAACATCAAAAGAATTTGAAGTCATCAATGAGCGTATGTTTTCAGGATTTTTTTCTGTAATAATGCTCTTGGCTTCTGTTTTCAACAAAAGTCTAACAGCGGTAAGCACATCAGTATCATCATCAATCACTAGTACGTTGGCGTTTTTCAGTAACATGGGAAACAAAGCAGATTAAAGTAGTAGAGTAATGTTTCATCAAATGTAAGATTTGAAACGCAATAAATTGAATAAACTGAATGGACTGAATAGACTGAATAAACTGAAAGCTTCTGTGTAATATGCAATCCAGTTTCAACCCTTCAGTAACTCAATGATTCAGTCTCCAGTTCTTCAGTCACCCAGTCTATTCAGTCTATTCAGTCCATTCAGTCTATTCAGTCTATTCAGTCCATTCAGTTATCCAGTCTATTCAGTTATTCAGTCTATTCAGTTATTCAGTTACTCAGTTATTCAGTCATTCCCTTGTATTCCAAAAGCGTACGGAAAATGTATCATTACCGAACACTGGTTTTTGCCCGGGAGTTATAATCAATTGAAAAAAAGCGACTTACGATTTGGCACAGCTTTCCGTAATATTGGTATACACAAAATTCGACAAGAAAATTTTCAGCCATGAACCTTGTCACAAAAAACAGTTTGCCTGTAATTATGATCACCGCGATGATCATTGCGTTCATCCCGATTTTCGTGGTTGCGGGCAACTGTTCTAACAGATGTGCTGACAGCGCACCAAAGGTGCAAATTCAGCAACCAGAACAAGATGAAATAGTGATCGGAAAGTTTCACGAATTGATTTTGCTTTACTTATAAAACAACTAAACGGTGGATAGAGTAATAGAAAAAAAGAAATGGTCCTCGAAAAGAATAATGACGATCGGAGCGATAACAGGCATTGTACTATTGGTTGGCGCCAGCGTTTATTACACTTCAGGCAATTCGAAACTAAACGTAGATTCGGAACGCATCACTATCAGTGAAGTAAAAAAAGGAGCTTTCCAGGAATCAATTCCGGTGAACGGCGTGGTACTTCCCATCACTACAATTTATCTTGATGCCGCTGAAGGCGGACGCGTTGAAGAAAAGTATGTGGAAGATGGAACGGTAATGAAGAAGGGACAACCCATCTTGCGCCTTTCCAACACTGACCTGGCCCTGAGCCTTGTGAACCAGGAAACCCAGGTATACAACCTGCTAACGCAAATGCAGATTGCGCAAAACGCTGCTCAACAAAATACAGTAAGCAAGCTCAACCAAATGACAGACGTTGACAACTCATTGAAAGAAGCTGAGCGCATTTACAAACTGGATAAACATTTGTACGAGCAAAAGGCGATCGGGATGCAGGAATTCCGCCAGGCTGAAAACACTTACAATTACCAGCTGCAGAAAAAGAAACTATCTGAAGAAATTTTAAAACAAGATTCTGTTTCAACAAGACAGGGTGTGATACAAGCGAAACAACTGTACAACGGCTCGCAAAATGCACTTGACCTTACAAGAAAAAAAGTGGGCGATCTTGTGGTACGGGCACCGGTTGACGGCCAACTAACCTCTCTGGATGTAGAAATTGGCCAGAATAAAAACAAAGGGGAAAGACTTGGACAAATTGATGTATTGAGCGGTTACAAAGTTCGTGTAGATGTTGATGAACACTACATTTCAAGGATCTTTACCGGACTGAGAGGAACTTTTACTTTTGCGAATAAATCGTACACACTGCAAATCAAAAAGATATTTACGCAAGTAACGAACGGTCGTTTTCAAGTGGATATGGAGTTTGTAGGTGACGTGCCACAAGGCATTCGTCGCGGACAAACTTTGCAAATATTACTGGCACTAAGTGATGAACGCCAGGCGCTGCTTGTACCACGCGGTGGTTTTTATCAGCAAACAGGTGGAAGCTGGATATTTAAAGTAAGTGATGATGGCAAAACCGCTTACAGGGTGAACAACATTCAACTGGGGAGCCAAAACACCGACTACTACGAGGTGTTGCAAGGCCTGAATGCTGGAGACAAAGTGATTACTTCCAGCTATGAGAATTATGGGACGATGCAGGAACTGGTGTTGAAGAAGAAATAAAAATTTAAAAGCAAAAAGTAAAAACCAGAACCTGATCGTTATAGTCGCGAAACTTCCATATTAAGCTTTTTGACTTTTAACTTTTGATTTTTTACTTACCAACAACTATCAACTAACAACTATCAAAATATGATCAAGATTACCAACCTTGAAAAAATTTACCGGACCGAAGAAGTTGAAACGATTGCGCTCAACAAATTGACAATTGACGTGAAAGAAGGAGAATTCGTTGCAATTATGGGACCTTCTGGTTGTGGCAAATCAACACTGTTAAACATATTGGGATTACTCGACGATCCGGACGGTGGCAGCTTTATTTTCAATGGTGTTGAAGTGGCTCACTTCAATGAAAGAAAGAGGGCCGATATGCGCAAACACAATATTGGTTTCGTATTTCAAAGCTTTAACCTTATCGACGAACTAACCGTTTTTGAAAACGTTGAACTCCCGCTAATATATACCGGTGTTAAACCCGCAGATCGCAAGAAACGTGTAGAAGAAGTGCTTGACAAAATGCAGATCATGCACCGCCGCAACCACTACCCTCAGCAACTTTCAGGTGGCCAGCAACAACGTGTGGCTGTTGCCAGAGCAGTGGTTAACAATCCTAAATTGATCCTCGCCGATGAGCCTACCGGTAACCTCGACTCATCGAACGGTAATGAAGTAATGGAACTTCTAACCGACCTCAACGAACAAGGCACTACCATCGTAATGGTTACCCACAGCGAACACGATGCACGCTTTAGTCATCGCATTATCAGGATGCTGGATGGAACGACTGTTACGGAGAATATTTTGATCTAATCACACACTAGTTAATTAGGAATTAGGAATTAAGAATTAAGAATTCTGTGTGAGCAACATTCCTAATTAGCTATTGCCGTGAATTTTCAATAAAAAGAAAAGAGATTATTTCTCTTTAATTAATGCTGTACCCTGCCAACGTCGTCGACATTGACGCATTCTTAATTCTTAATTCCTAATTCTTAATTAATTCCTCGTGATAAAAAACTACTTCAAAATTGCCTGGCGCAATCTCACCAGGAACAGAGCGTACACCATCATTAATGTGCTTGGCCTTACGCTTGGTGTTGCGTGTTGTATACTGATCTATACACTGATCATGCACCATTTAAGTTTTGATAATTTTCATAACAACAAGGATAGAATTTACCGCGTGGTTAGTGAGTATCACGATGGCGATCAATCAGGATATAACCAGGGCTTGCCTTCTCCTGTTGGCAAAGCCATTCGCAATACTACAACGTTTGCAGAACAGGTAGCACGAGTGATCAGCTTCGACAACGAATTGATCTCTCTGCCAAAAGAAAAAGAAATAAAAAAATTCCAGGAGCCTTCGGGTGTTGCATTCGTTGAGCCTGCTTTCTTTTCCATCCTTAATTTTCCATTGGTGATGGGTAATCCAGGCACAATGCTTAGCAGTCCGAACTCTGCTATCATCACCCAAAAATTAGCGAAGAAATATTTTGGTTCTGAAGAAGCTGCGATGAACAAAACCATACGCGTTGACAACAAAACAGACTTCATCATCACAGGCGTTTTAAAGGATCTGCCAAATAACACAGACAGGCACCAGGAAATTTATGTTTCCTACGCCAACTTAAAGACCTACAGCGAATGGATGGCAGATGATGCAAATGGATGGCACGGCACCTACAGCGAGTGTCATTGTTTTGTGTTATTGAAAAAAGGAATAACCGCAGCAACGGCCAACGCAGCATTGGCGCAAATAGTTAAAAACAACTATGAGGGCCGCGAAGCCAAAGCAAGGAAATATTTGGTACAGCCACTGGCAGACATTCACTTCGATACAAAATATGACGCCAATACCGACAAAAAATATCTGTGGGCACTGGCCTTCATTGCAGTGCTCCTGATCACAACAGCATGTGTCAACTTTATCAATCTTGCAACGGCGCAGGCATTGAATCGTTCAAAAGAAATAGGCATCAGAAAAGTATTGGGTAGCATGCGTTCACAACTTTTCTGGCAGTTCATCGCAGAAACTTTTATAATCACTTTCTTTGCTTTCTGCCTCGCTTACTGGATCGCAAAAATGACCGTTCCTTACCTCAATAGTTTGCTTCATGTGGAGATGGAATTAACCTTCGTTCGCAACTATCAGCTGCTTTTGTTTTTACCACTGCTGCTGCTCGTCGTTGTTTTTCTCTCCGGCTCCTATCCTGGCCTCGTATTGGCAAGATTTCAACCAGTATTGGCATTAAAAAGCAAACTATCGCAAAAACATATTGGTGGCTTTTCATTGCGCCGCATGCTCGTGATCACGCAATTTGCCATCTCTCAAATACTCATCATCGGCGCTATTGTTATTGCAAGCCAAATGCATTATTCGCAAAATGCAGACATGGGATTTACAAAAGATGCGATCGTTATCCTTCCGATACCAGATACCACAAAGATCAAAATGAACAATATGCGCGACAGGCTTTCGTCGTTAGCAGGAGTTGAAAAAATCAGTTATGGCTTCTCACCGCCTGCTGCGCAAGCCAACAATTCATCAGGTGCATTTTACAACAACAACCCCGAACCTGAACATTGGTCAGCAAATCAAAAAACAGCAGACAATGAATATATCAACACATTCGGTTTGCAATTGATCGCCGGAAGAAATTACATGCTCGCCGATACAGCAAAAGAATACGTGGTAAATGAAACATTTGTGAAGAGTCTCGGCTTGCAACCGAAAGACATACTTGGAAAAAATATTAGCGTGAATGGGCCAAATCACAGATTTCCGGTTGTTGGTGTGGTAAAGGATTTTTACAACCTGTCCTTTCACAGCAAGATCGAGCCACTTGTTATTTACCCTGACTATGGTCGCTACCAAACCTGCGCGATCAAAATGAACATGAACAATATTAAATCCCTGTTGCCAGCTTTTGAAAAAATATGGAACGAAGTATATCCCGATTATGTTTACAGCTACGAATTTCTTGATGACAAGATCAACAAGTTCTATGAACTTGATGTGATGATGTTGCGCCTGATACAAATATTTACAGGCATTGCTGTGTTTATTGGCTGTCTTGGATTGTATGGACTTGTTTCATTTATGGCCGTAAGAAAAACAAAAGAAATTGGCGTAAGAAAAGTGTTGGGCGCGAGCATTCCCAACATACTCTGGATATTTGGCAAAGAGTTTTCAAAACTATTGCTGATCGCTTTTGTCATCGCTGCCCCGATTGGCTGGTGGGCAATGCATAAATATCTTGAAGACTTTGTGTACAGGATAAACATCGGAGCGGGTATATTCATGCTGTCTGTACTTGCAACCTTTGTTATTGCTGTTGTGACAGTTGGGTATCGTTCGGCGAGAGCAGCGTTGGCGAACCCAGTGAGTAGTTTGCGAAGTGAATAACGAAACGGAGATACCAATTAAGAATTAGGAATTAAGAATTAAGAATTCTGTATTAGCGATTATGCACTACTAATATCGAACATAGGAATTGTGTAAAAAAAATAAGAAATGCTGCACACAAAGCATTCTTAATTCTTAATTCCTAATTCTTAATTGTTCAAAACCACACCACCATGTTCAAAAACTTCTTCAAAGTGGCTTTTCGAAACCTTCTGAAAAGAAAAGGTTTTACGATCATCAATATCAGTGGTCTGGCTATTGGCATGGCTAGTGCCATTTTGATTTTGCTGTGGGTGCAGAATGAAGTGAGTCGTGATCGCTTTCATGAAAAGGGTGACAGAATTTACAGAGCATATAATAAAAGTATTTTCGACAATAAGCTGCAGTGTTGGAGCACCACTCCGAAAATACTCGCACCTACTTTAAAGAAAGATTATCCCGAGGTGGAAGAAGTGACAAGAGTGCATTGGGGAGCGAATTTGCTTTTCTCTCTTGGTGATAAAAGATTAAATGTTCACGGCACAATGGCGGATTCAGGTTTTCTCCACATGTTCAGCCTGCCCTTATTGAAAGGCAATCCAGATAAGGCATTGAGCAATACCTACTCAATCGTAGTCACAGAAAAACTGGCAAAGAAACTTTTTGGAGATGAAGACCCAATGAATAAAGTTGTCAAACTTGACAACAGGGACAATTTTACTGTAACGGCTGTTATGAAGGACTTGCCAAACAACACCATGTTTGACTTTGAATACCTGCTGCCATGGTCATACATGAAAGTACGTGATTGGGATGATGATAACTGGGACAACAACTCTACAATGACTTTTGTGATGCTGAAACAAAATGGCGGCCTTGCAGCATTCAACAACAAAATAAAAAACATCACCTACGATCATTTAAAGGGACGTGAAAAGATTGAAGTATTCATGTACCCTCTAGAGGACCAATACTTGTACGATCGTTTTGAAAATGGAAAAGCCGCAGGCGGTCGTATCACCACCATTCGCGTTTTCACAACCATAGCGATGCTTATCCTGCTTATTGCCTGCATCAACTTCATGAATCTAAGCACCGCGAGAAGTGAAAAGCGTGCCAAAGAAGTAGGCATCAGAAAAGTTGTGGGTGCCATGAAAAGTTCGCTCATCACGCAGTTTTTGGGAGAGTCGGTTCTCATTGCTCTAATAGCAGGCGTCATTGCCATTGTACTGGTACAACTTGCCTTGCCTTCTTATAACTTGCTCGTGAAAAAGAATCTGCGACTTGAATTCGGCAATCCTTATTTCTGGATGGCTGGCCTGGGCTTTGTATTATTTACAGGATTAATTGCGGGAAGCTACCCGGCGTTTTTCCTATCATCTTTCAGGCCTGTAGCAGTCTTGAAAGGTACGTTCAAAAAAGTAAGCGCATTAATAACGCCCCGCAAAGTATTGGTAGTGGCACAGTTCACATTTGCCATCGCTTTGATCATTTGCACCATCATCATTCAACACCAGATCAACTACGCACAGCAACGCGAAACAGGCTATGACAGAAATAATCTCGCCTATGTGTTCCTCTGTGGTGACATGGAAAAGAATATGCAGCTTATTAAAAATGATCTGTTAAGCCAGGGCATTGCAACAAACATAAGTAAAACCAGCGCGCCTATAACCGAAAGCTGGAGCGACACCTGGGGTTTTGAATGGCCAGGGAAAGACCCAAATGACAAAACTGATTTCTACCGTTACTGCAGTGATGGCAACCTCGTTAAAACAGCCGGCATGAAAATCATACAGGGCCGCGACATCGATCTTATCAACTACCCCACTGATTCTACTGCGCTCGTGCTAAATGAATCAGCGGTAAAAGCAATGAATCTTAAAAATCCCATCGGTACACCAATAAAAGACAACGGCATCGATTGGCATGTTGTGGGTGTGGTACAAGATTTCATTTTACAAAGCCCTTACGAACCAATGCGACCGATGGTTGTGGAAGGGCCCAAGGGTTGGTTCAATGTCGTGCACATAAAATTCAACGAAGCAAACGGTATGCAAAAGAACATCGCCGAGACCGAAAAAATATTCAAACGTTACAATCCCGAATATCCTTTTGAATACAAATTCGTAAATGAAGAATACGCACGGAAATTTGCAGACGAAGAAACAACGGCCACACTGGCAAGACTTTTTTCTGCGCTAACAATCTTTATTTCCTGCCTTGGCCTTTTTGGCTTGGCCACTTACATGGCAGAGAACAGGATCAAAGAAATTGGTGTGCGCAAAGTACTCGGCGCATCTGTTAGCAATATCACAGCACTGCTATCAAAAGATTTTTTACGCCTGGTAATTGTTGCCATCGTCATTGCCACACCCATTGCTTGGTGGGCGATGCACAGCTGGTTGCAACATTATACCTACCGTGTTCCTATAAGCTGGTTTACATTCATCGCAGCAGGAGTGTTAGCAATTGTTATTGCCCTCGCCACTGTGAGCTACCAGGCGATTAAAGCAGCGGTGGCGAATCCGGTGAAAAGTTTGAGAACAGAATAGACAACTACGAATTAGCAATTAAGAATTAAGAATTAGGAATTCTTAATTGCCAATTATTCAGTACTAGTGCAAATATTGAAACTGTGAAAAAAAATAGGCAATGTAACACACAAAGCATTCTTAATTCTTAATTCCTAATTCTTAATTGTGTCTTACTTGTTTGCTAATATTTAATCGAAAAGTCATGATTAAAAACTACCTCAAAATAGCCTGGCGCAACCTTCTTCGTCACAAGGGCTATTCGATTATAAATATCGCGGGATTGGCCGTGGGAATAGCTGCGTGCCTGTTGATTTTTGTGATCGTGAAACATGAGTTGAGCTATGACACTTATCACAAGAACGGTAAGAATATCTACAGGATTGTAACAGACGATTTTTTTAAAGATGGCATAGATTACGATGCCGGAGTGCCAGGGCCATTTTTAAAAGCATTCAAAACTGATATCCCAGTTGCTAAAGAAACTGCCGAGTTATATGCGAATTACGGCAGCCAGATCACTGTGCTTGAACCGGGCCGGTCAACCGCATCTGATAAAAAGTTTTATGAAGAGTCTGGCGTGTTCTTTACATCGCCCGACTTTTACAAAATATTCGATTCGCAATGGCTCGCCGGTGATCCTTCCTCTCTTGCGCAACCCAATAATGTGGTAATTGACAAGAGCCACGCAGAAAAATATTTTGGCGACTGGAAGAATGCAATGGGACAATACCTGAAGATGGACAACACGCTCAACCTGCGCGTAACGGGAGTTGTGGAAGATGCACCGGTAAATACGGACCTGGCAATGCGTGTCATAGCATCCTTCGAAACGCTTAAACAATCCTCTACTACTGCTTCTGGACTTTATCCTTTTATGCCAGAAGAATGGGGAGCGAACACTACTGCGCATCAATTGTATTTACTTCTTCCAGACAATACAGAACCCAAATCAATCGACAAGCAGCTTGTTGCATTCAAGAGCAAATACATTAAACAGACGGCTCCGAATGACAAAAAATTCACGCTTCAGGTGTTGAAGGATGTCCACTTTGATATGCAGCATCAAAACCTTGGCGACCATATAACCAGCAAAGCAACATTGTGGACGCTCACATTGATTGGCGTTTTCATTCTTATAATGGCTTCCATCAATTTCGTAAACCTTTCTACAGCACAGGCTGTTGGCCGCTCAAAAGAAGTGGGTATCAGAAAAGTATTGGGCAGCAAAAGAGTGCAGCTCGTTTGGCAAATTATGGGAGAAACTTTTTTAATTGTGTTGCTCTCGTCGATTATCGGTTTGCTTATTGCAATGTTCGCCCTTCCCTATCTTCATTATGTTTCAAACATTCCGGATGGCGTGCATCTTTTTACAATGACAACATTTATCCTCCTGCTCGCGATTATCATTGTTATCACTTTTATCACCGGTATTTACCCTGCAGTCGTCCTTTCGGGCTTCAGACCGGCACTCGCTTTAAAAAATAAAATTACGTCTGCGTCTGTTGGTGGTATTTCAATGCGCAGAGCTCTCGTTGTACTACAATTCTCTATTTCTCAAGCACTCATTATTGGAACAGTGGTAGCTGTTAGCCAAATGAATTTTATACATAGGGCAGATCTTGGTTTTAATAAAGATGCAGTAATGATATTGCCAAACATCACTGACAGCGCCAGCTTTCTGCAAATGACATCACTGACACAACAACTGGAACTGATACCGGCTGTGCAGTCTGTAAGTTTTTCCAGTGATCCTCCTTCTTCCGAAAACAATTGGGCAACCAATTTCTATTTCAACAATTCAACGGAAGAACTTGGCTTTAATACATTCATCAAACAAGGTGATATTAACTATTTCAAAACCTTTGGCCTCCGTTTTCTTGCAGGACGCGGCTACAGCGAAAGTGATACAATTAAAGAAGTAGTCATCAACGAAACATTGATGAAAAAACTAGGCATCATTGATCCCAGGGATGCCCTTGGCAAAACGATAAGATTGGGAGGTCGCGGCATTTGGGCTCCAATTGTTGGTGTGGTGAAAGATTACACCACCAACTCAATGCGAGATGCAGTAAAGCCAATTGTAATGATGACCAGGAAACAGTTTTACACAACCATCGGTATTAAACTGCAAACAAAGGATCTTTCGCAAACATTGAGCAATATAAAGGATGTTTGGGAAAAGGCATTTCCTGAACATGTTTACCAGGCAAGCTTTCTTGATGAGAACATCGAACGTTTTTACAAACAGGAAAATCAAATGGAACTTGCTTACAAGGTATTCGCGGGCATTGCCATTTTCATTTCCTGTCTTGGCCTGTACGGACTTGTTTCTTTTATGGCCGTTCAAAAAACAAAAGAGATCGGCATACGAAAAGTGCTTGGCGCTTCCGTGAGCAGCATCGTTTATTTATTCTCGAAAGAGTTCACCATATTGATCTTAATAGCATTTGCACTGGCCGTTCCCGCCGCTTACTTGATGATGAAAAACTGGTTGCAAAATTTTGCATTCAGGATTCCATTGAGTGTAAGCGTGTTTGCAATCGCCATCATTTCGTCGATAGTGATCGCCTGGATGACTGTTGGATATAAGGCGGTCAAGGCAGCCATTGCAAATCCTGTCAAGAATTTGAGAACTGAATAGACAATTAAGAATTAAGAATTAGGAATTAAGAATTCCCTATTGGTGACTATGCTTTACTAATTAGGAACAGAAAGGCTCTGTAGAAAAAAGCAATATGCTACACACAAAGCATTCTTAATTCTTAATTCCTAATTCTTAATTTAAAAAACGTTTTTTCATTAAAAGTTAATCAACCTCATCATGATAAAAAACTATCTCAAAATCGCTTTCCGCAACCTCTGGCGGCATCGCGTTTTTTCTTTCATAAATATACTGGGATTGACAGTGGGCATGACCGCGTGCTTTCTTATTTTCCTGTACGTAAAATTTGAGTTGAGCTATGACAGATTCAATTCAAAGGCTGCAAATATTTACCGGCTGAACACAGACATAAAGACGCCAAGTGAAACGATCAATACAAGCGTCACTGCATGGCCGTTTGCGCCAAACATCAAACGCGAGTTTCCGGAAGTGGAGAACTTTACACGAGTTAACAATGGAAGTTTTTTAGTGAGAAAGGGAGATGCGAAATTCCAGGAAGACAACACACTATTTGCGGATTCAACTTTCTTCGACGTGTTCGATATTAAGATGATCAAGGGCGACCCCAAGAAAGCGCTTAAAGACATGTTCAGCATTGTATTTACTGAAGATGCTGCAAAAAAATATTTCGGCAATGAAGATCCGATTGGCAAACAAGTGCTTTTAACTGGTGATGGTATTCCGTCAACCGTTACCGGCATCATTCAAAACATTCCTGAAAACTCTATTCTCAAAGGCGACATGCTGGTGTCAATGAGTACGCTTACGCAACATCTGAACAAAGGTCTGGACCAGCAATGGGGCAACTTTGGAGCCACATCATTTTTGTTGCTGAAACCCGGTGTTGATCCACGTGCGATGGAAAAGAAATTTCCGGATTTCATTGAACGCAACAATGGCAAGGAAAGGAAAGAAAGCCAGATGTTCTACACCTTTACGCTGGAACCCTTAAAAGACATTTATCTGCTTTCCACCAGGGACGGTAATAAGTCGGGCAACATGAACAATGTGTACATTTTTTCGATCATCGCAGTTTTCATTTTGCTGATTGCATGCATCAACTTTATCAATCTTACAACAGCACGTTCTTCTGAAAGAGCCAAAGAAGTAGGCATCAGAAAAGTTGTTGGCGCTGCAAAGTCACAAGTAGCAAGACAATTCATCGGAGAGTCTGTTATACTTTGCATCATTGCATTCCTGCTTACGGTTTTGCTGTCTGTGTTGTTGCTGCCAATGTTCAATAAACTTGCAGGCAAAGTAGTAAGTCATGGCATCTTTACCAACTGGCGATATTTGTTGTTGCTGTTCAGTGCAGCCGTTGGTATTGGTGTATTGGCCGGGGCATACCCCGCGTTGATACTCTCTTCCTTCAAACCAGTGGTTGTTTTAAAAGGAAGATTTGCAACAGGCACAAGAGGAATTTTACTCCGCAAGGGTTTGGTGATCGCTCAGTTCGCTATCTCGGTGGTGCTGATCATTGCAACACTTGTGGTGTATTCCCAAATGAATTATATGCGCAAACGCGATCTTGGTTTTTCAAAAGATCAAATGCTGGTCGTGAGCACACAGGGCGACCCGGCAAGGTTTGCGCTGCAAAATGCAGTGAATGGTTTACCGAATGTGAAATCAACTGCTTTGTCATCTAGCGTTCCGGGCAGTGGAAATCCCGGGGCATATTCTGAAATTGAAAATAAAAAAGGCGACCTGCAAATTGCCAACCTCGACCTTTACTTTGTTGACTGGAACTATATTCAGCAATACAAAATCAAAATGGTTGCCGGAAGGGCTTTCTCGAAAGAGTTTGGCACCGACACCACCCAAGCCATGGTGGTGAATGAATCCGTTACGAAATTACTGGGCTACTCAAGTCCGCAGGAAGCTGTAGGTAGAAAGTTCAAACAATGGGGACGTGAAGGAAAGATCATCGGCGTGATGCAGGACTTCCATTTCCGCTCATTGCAGCAACCGATCAAGCCGCTTACTATGCGCATTGAACCGGACGGCAGCGACCTGCTTTCTGTACACATTACCGGAGGCAACGTTCCTGCTACCCTTGCGAGCATTGAGAAAAAGTGGAAAGAAATGATTCCCAATCGTCCGTTCAGCTACTTTTTCATGGATGAATTTTTCGACAGACAATATCGCGGCGAAGAGCGATTTGGCAATCTTTTTCTAAACTTTGCGATCCTTGCAATTTTCATTTCCTGCCTCGGGCTTTTGGGCCTTGCATCCTACAGCACAATGCAGCGTACCAAAGAAATTGGTGTGAGAAAAGTTTTGGGCGCATCTGTTACAAACATCACCACTTTACTGTCAAGCGACTTTATCAAACTCGTTTTGATAGCTATCATTATCGCATCGCCGCTGGCATACATTGGCATGCACAAATGGTTGGAAAGCTTTGCCTATCGCACATCTGTAAGCTGGTGGGTCTTTTTACTCGCCGCCCTTACTGCGATATTCATTGCGCTGTTTACGGTTAGTTTTCAAGCGATAAAAGCTGCGGTGGCGAATCCGGTGAAGAGTTTGCGAAGCGAATAGCCTTGTCAATTAAGAATTAGAAATTAAGAATTGAGAATTCTTGACTGACAATTATGCGCTACTAACTCTGAAAATATAAACTGCATTAATAAAAATGAAACATTGAACACACAAAGCATTCTTAATTCCTAATTCTTAATTCTTAATTGAACTCCTATGTTAAGAAACTACATAAAAATCGCCTTCCGCACTATCCTGAAAAACCCCTTCTATTCCATCGTGAATATATTGGGTTTGGCAACGGGTATTGCGTTTACGTTTATCATTGCTGGTTGTGTGTGGAGTGAATTGCAGGTAAACCGGAACCTTAGCAATTATAAGAACCAGTATATCATTCTAAGCAAATGGAAGAATCCTGATATGGGGTTTGAACTGGCGACGGAAGCTCCACTGGCAAAGGCGTTGAAAGAAAATTATCCGACACTGGTTAAGAATTATTATCGCTTTGATGGTGTTACTTCCAATGTTTCCAAAGGCGATAAAATGTTTAGAGAGAGCTTGCAGATTGGAGATTCAACCTTGCTCAGCATGTTTGGTTTTCAACTTTTGTATGGTGATTCCCGCAGTGCTTTCAGCGATCCTTTTTCTGTCGTGATCACGGAAGAAAAAGCTATCAAGTATTTCAACAAAACAGATGTTGTCGGTCAAACGCTAACAATAGAAAGCTTCTCAGGTTCCAAACACGATTTTACCATTTCAGGTGTCATGAAGACGCCGGAAAGAAATAGCGTAACGAAACTTACCGCGGATAACGACAACCAATTTTATTTGCCCGAAGCCAGCACCGCGTTCTTCGGCAGAGACATGACCACCTGGCAAAATTTCTACATCGTAAATTTCATTGAACTGCAGGATGGTGTTTCACCAAAAGCACTTGAGAAACCAATTGCACAGCTAATGAAAATGAACGCGCCGCCAATGGTTCCTGAAAACATGAAGCCAACATTGGAGTCGCTGAAAGACTACTATCTCACCGCATCAAATGGTTTGGTAAAACGAATGCTCTACACGCTGTCGTTCATAGCATTCTTCATTCTGCTGATGGCCATTATCAACTTTGTGAACATTTCCGTGAGCCGTTCTTCTTCGCGCATGAGGGAGATTGGTATTCGCAAAGTGATGGGTGGCATGCGAAAGTCTTTGATATTGCAATTCCTTATCGAATCAATTGTGCTGGTAGGTGCCTCGACAATTATTTCGCTTTTCATGTACCAGCTTTCAAAAAATTATTTCGCCACATTACTCAACCGGCCTGTGCTTTCTCTTTTTGAATTCCCTGTTACCTTTGCGTTGATACCGCTTGCAATAATCGTTGTTATTGGATTGTTGTCTGGTATTTATCCGGCACTTGTGTTATCTTCTTTAAAATCTGTAGAGTCTTTAAAAGGAAAACTGCAAACGAAAGAAAACATCTGGTTGCGCAAATCACTAGTAGCATTTCAGTTTTGCATTGCGAGTATCGTTTTTATTGCGGCGTTGGTTGTCTCGCAACAGATCAATTTCTTTTTCAGCAAAAGCATTGGCTTTGACAAAGACTATATTGTAACCGCTCAGCTTCCAAGGGACTGGACGGAGAAAGGCGTCAATCATATGGAAGCCACCCGCGACGAATTCAGCAGAATGCCGCAAGTTGCTGATGTTGCCCTATCGTACGAAATCCCCAATGGCGCTAACATTGGCGCTGCAGCAGTCTTCAAAACATCGACAGACTCTACGCAAAGCGTAGCCACGCAATTATTAGTCACCGATGATCACTACACTTCAACTTACAACATTGCGATGTCTGCGGGAAATTTCTACAAACATCCGGGCGGCGCATATGATTCTTCGAAAGTGGTGATTAATGAAACAGCAGCCAAAGCGCTTGGCTACAAAAACGCACAGGATGCAGTTGGTCAGCAATTGTCTGTCGTTGGCATTCCTGCAATTTTTTATGTTGCAGGTGTAACAAAAGACTTCCATGCGGGATCGATGCAAAAAGCCATCAGCCCTTCCATCTTCATGAATGTAAACTTCATACAACGATACCGCTATCTGTCTTTCAAACTGAAACCCGGCAACGTTGCGTCGAGCATAGAAGCATTGCAAAAGAAATGGACCCAGCTTTTACCGGGTTCTGCATTTGAATATTCCTTCATGGATGACGAGTTAAAGAAAGTGTACACCACAGAACTACAATTGAAACGTGCAGCCTACGCAGCTTCTGTTTTAGCACTGGTCATTGTACTGCTCGGCATAATTGGATTAACATCACTGAGCATTCAAAAGCGAACAAAGGAAATCGGTATTCGTAAGATATTGGGCGCGCCGGTCTTCAACATCATTGGTTTATTTATGAAAGACTTTCTGCCGGTGCTGTTCATCGGCGGCATCATTGCTTGTCCGCTGGCTTTTATTGTTTTGCGACGCTGGCTAAACGACTATGCTTACAGGATCGACCTCACCTCTCATCCTTTTATTTTTGCCATTGTCATACTTGGTCTCATAACAATAGCAGTGATAGTTGTACAAACGATAAAAGCCGCTGTGGCGAATCCGGTGAAGAATTTGAGAACAGAATAGAACGAATTAAGAATTAAGAATTCCTGATTAACGACCATGCATTACTTATCCAGGCCAAACAAACTGTGTCAAAAAAAATGAAAAATACCACACGGAAGGAATTCTTAATTCCTAATTCTTAATTCTTAATTACTAACTAACCATACACTTAACCCAACAACACCATGTGGAAGCACTATCTCATAACCGCCATTAGAAATTTAAAACGACAAAAAGTTTTCTCCGGCATCAACATCATCGGGCTTTCGCTCGGTGTTGCCACCTTTCTTATTTTGATAAGTTACGTGCAATATGAATTCAGCTACGATGCCTATTTTCCCAATCACAAGAATGTTTATCGCATCGAATATTCGGAGAAACAGAACAATGACTACATCCTTAAAACTTCTCGCACGCATAGCGCATTAAGTACCGTTGCCGGCAAGCAGGTTTCGGAAATACAATACATCACCAAGGCCTACTATGAAGAATGCCTGTTGTTCAATGACAGAGCGAAGGAACATTTAAATTGCTTGTGGGTAGACAGTTCGTTCCTGAACGTTTTCGATTTACCCTTGATAAGGGGAAACAGAGATAAGGCACTGGTGGCGCCTTTTTCGGTAGCCATTTCCAAATCCGTTGCCAATTCATTTTTCGGCAACGAAGATCCCATTGGCAAAACTGTATACTTTAATGAGCACGTTCCTTTAAATGTTTCTGCTGTTTATGAAGACATCCCATCGAATGCCTCACTTCAGCACAAGTTCCTGATTTCATTCACCACTTTAGACAAAATGTTGAATTGGAATGGCTATGGCGATTTTGGTGGTGCCTGGGCCTTTACTTTCGTTTCGCTTTATCCTCAAAGCAATATCAATGCAGTAAACAACAAACTGGAAAAAATTGCAAGCGACAATATCAGCAGCTTACGTACCAGACATCTGGCTGGCTCATATTCTATACGTCCGATAACGGATGTTCATTTTGCAACAGGGCTCACAGGCGACATTGAGCCTGTGAGAAATAAAACACTATTGTATGCATTGCTATCAGTGGCCGTTTTCATTTTGATTGCTGCATGGGTCAATTATATCAACCTCTCGCTGGCACAATCATTCCAGCGGGCAGATGAAATCGTGGTACGCAAAGTATACGGTGCAGGACTTTCTCACATCACGCAACAATTCATGACGGAAGCATTCGTGATAAGCATTATGACTTCCGTAATTGGCTTCTCCATTTATTTTATGTTGCAAAATTTTCTGTCGCACTACATCGCTACCAACTTTGCACCGACCAGATCATTCGTTCTAACGTTGTTAATGTGCATTCCTGTCATCATGCTTTGTACAGCATTGATTGCCATTTACCCTGCTCGGGTAATCGCGAAATACAAACCTGCTTTTATTCTTAAACGCCAGTATAACAACGGCAGCAATAAAAACATTTTACAAAAAGGTTTGATAACGTTTCAATTGTGTTTATCCGTTTTTACGATCGGTTATACCATCATTGCTTTCAGGCAAATCAACTACATGCGACATTTTGATGTTGGCTTCAACACCGATCAGACGATCAGCCTGCGCGGCCCCGCATCACGCAACATGGACAGTGTACGCTACCAGCACTTTGTTGCTTTCCGCAACGAGGTATTGTCAAACAGCACCTTTAGCTCCGGCACAGCGTCAATGAATATTCCCGGACAGGAACTTCGCTTCCATGATGAAGGTATAAGATTGGTGGGCGGCAACAATGAAAAGAAGCAATCCTATTGGGTATCACAAATCGACGATGGTTACGTTGGCACTTTCGGTTTGAAATTAATGGCGGGAAGGAATATTGAGGAGCGTGACAAAGGCAATGGTTGTGTTGTGAATGAATCTGCTGCAAGGGCGTTGGGCTTTGTTTCCCCACAACAAGCAATCAATACTCAGCTGTTATCAGGAAGCGATAAACCTTTACAAATTGTTGGCGTAATGCAGGATTACCACCAGGAGTCCTTACGTAAAAAAGTAGAGCCCGTAATTTTCAAATTCGAACATCCATATGAATTCGGCTACTACACCTTCCGCACAAAAACGGCATCGCGTGGAGATGCTTTGAGTTATTTGCAGGATATATATAAAAAGCATTTCCCCAACGATCCGTTTGTCTTCTATTTCATGGATAACTTCTTTGCAAAGCAGTATGAGAGCGATGTGATATTTGGCAAGCTGCTGGCTTTGTTCAGCATTATGTCCATTGTAGTAGCAAGCCTTGGGTTGTTTGGTCTTGCTTCATTGAATGTTCAGTTGCGTACGAAAGAGATCGGCATTCGCAAAGTTGTGGGCGCATCGGTTTCATCTATTTTGTTATTGTTATCGAAAGATTATATAAAACTCACGATCATTGGTTTTGTTATAGCCTCTCCCATTTTGTACTACATCAATAATCAATGGCTCAGCCTGTTTTCCTACCGCATCAGTCTCCATTGGTGGATGTTTGCATTGCCCGGCCTCATTGTGCTTTTGGTCGCCTGGGGCATCGTTTGTATTCAATCGTTAAAGGCGGCGAATGTGAATCCGGTGAAGAGTTTACGCAGCGAGTGAGAACCGGAACGCAGATTTTCATGATTGTCATGATTTGTTAGGATTTTTTTTGATACTGACGAAGAGCTTTACAAACTTTAAATATCAAATCATCATTGATCATGACAATCATGAAAATCTGCGTTCCTTCCCTCCCGAAAATCGTACATCAATTGTATCAAAAGCGAACAAGCCTGTAAATCAATCACTGCATAACCATTTGTTTTTCAACCTTAAACGCTTTTGGCGGCATATTTGGTCAAACTGGCATAGAGGTAGATAATTGAAAATTGAAAGTTGAAAATTGAAAATGCTTTAGGTGGAAGTTTGTTTTGATAAAATAAACTTCCGCAGTCTAACAAAGTAAAATTATTAAGCGTGTTCATTTTGTCAAACCTCATTTTCAATTTTCAACTTTCAATTTTCAATTAAAAAAATAACCATGATTACACTGCGACATATTTCCAAGTGGTACAACATCGGCGGAACAAGGGCCTTTGTTTTAAAAGACATCGATTTGCAGATCAATACGGGGGAGTTCGTTTCTATTATGGGACCTTCGGGTTCCGGCAAATCAACGCTGCTGAATGTGATCGGCATGCTGGACGAACCATCGGAAGGTGATTATATTTTCATGGATCAACCGATGAGCGCACTGAAAGAAAAACAACGTTCAGCTTTATACAAGAAACACATCGGCTTTGTGTTTCAGGCATATCATCTGATTGATGAGCTAACAGTTTATGAAAACATTGAAACGCCGCTTATCTACCAGGACATAAAAACCTCCGAGAGAAAAGCACTGGTTTCGGATATACTTGACCGCTTTAATATTGTTGGCAAGAAGGATCTTTTTCCTACACAGCTATCTGGTGGCCAGCAGCAACTTGTGGGTATTGCAAGGGCCTTGATCAGCAATCCACAACTGATTTTAGCAGACGAGCCTACGGGCAACCTAAACTCTAAACAAGGTGAAGAAATCATGGAGCTCTTCACAGAACTTAATAAAGAAGGTGTCACCATTATACAGGTTACCCACTCAGAAAAAAATGCCGCTTATGGAAGCAGGATCATTAATCTGTTGGATGGAAGAATAGAAGTTCAACCGGCAAGTGTACACTAACATTCATATTAAGTTGTTCGTTACTAGTTATTAGTTGTTAGCGTTTATTTTCGAATAGTCGTTATCGAACCCTAACAACTAACAACCATCAACTAACAACTATATTTTCTTTTTTCAAAAGAACAACGAGCAATGGAATACAAAAAAATTATTTGCGGACTGGCTTTAGTAATTGGATCGTTTACAACACACGCACAGGTAATGACGCTGCAGCAATGCATTGAAACCGCAATTAAGAACAACATAGAGATTCAACAGTCTGAACTGGATATGCAAACTGCAGACGTTTATCATCAGCAGGCAAAAATGAATCTGCTGCCCTCTATTTCCGGCTATGTTGGCCATAGCAATAACAAGGGCCGCAGTATTGATCCCGGCACAAACAGCTACATCGATCAGCAGTTCACTTCGGCAAACTATAGCCTGAATGGAAATTTAATTTTGTTCAATGGTTTATCGTTGTTGAACGCGATCAAACAAAACAATTTGCTCTTTGATGCGAGTAAAAAAGATTGGCAACAAAAGAAAGACAATACTGCACTGAGTGTAGTCACATCTTATCTGCAAGTGCTTGCGAATGAAGACTTGTACGTGATTGCACAGAACCAGGCATCGCTCACAAAGAGCCAGGTTGATAGATTGGATATCTTGAACAGCGACGGCGCCATCGCTCCTTCCCTGCTGACTGATTTGAAAGGACAACTCGCAAATGATGAACTTACAATCGTAAACGCAAAGACCGCTGTGGAAACTGCTAAGCTCAACTTGTGCCAATTGATGAACGTGCCTTACAATTCAAAGCTCGAGCTTGAGCGCAGCGGTACAGAAACAGTTCCTGCGAAATATGATTACACTGCTCAACAGGTTTATGAAACAGCTGAAAACAATTTGCCGATGGTGAAGGCCGCCAATCTGCGCACACAGAGTTATAACAAAGCAGTGAAAGTTGCACAGGGATATTTGTATCCGCAGCTTTCTTTGAGTGGCCTGTATGCAACAAACTTCTCGAGCATTTTTTACAAACCAATCGCAGGCAATGTGGTAGATGTCTCTACTCCTAATTACGTGATGGTAAACGGGGGCAAATCCAATGTGTATTCACCGCAGCAACAGTACGAGGATTACAAATACTTTGATCAGTTGAAGAATAACTACGGCAGCACGTTTACTCTAGGTTTGAATATTCCCATTTTCAATAATCTTTCTGTTCGCAACAAAGTGAAGATTGCAAAAATCCAGGAAAAGAATGCAGGGTTGCAGGAACAAAATACGCTCTTGCTTTTGCGCCAGGCCGTTGATCAGGCTCACCTGAACATGACTTCCGCCTATGACCGGTACGGCATTTCTACAAAACAAGTAGCGGCGTTTAAAGAATCATTCGGAGCCGCAGAAGTACGCTTTAATGCGGGTGTCGGCACGTCTGTTGATTACCTTACTGCAAAAAACAATATTGACAGGGCGAATATCAATTTGACCACCGCCAAGTACGAATATATTTTCAGAACAAAGGTCCTGGATTATTACCAGGGCAAGCAGTTGTATTAGTAGAGACGTATGAAAATGCGTCTCTGTAGCACCCAAAACATATACACATAAACCGACACCCTACCCTTTATGTTGCACATTTCGGGTCTAGAGACGCATTGTTATGCGTCTCTACGTCTTTTTCGCTTTTTTTCCATAATTTGACCGCCAAATTAAACATACTGCATGTCCAACTCTTTGTTCCGTAAGAAATCGATAGCCAAAATTGTTAAGGATGCCGAACAGGGTTTGGGCGATGGTCACGACGCCGGCGGAATGAATAAGATTCTCACTGTACGGGATTTAACGTTCATGGGGGTTGCCGCCGTCATAGGTGCCGGTATTTTCTCTACTATTGGTACTGCAGCCTTTAATGGCGGGCCCGGTGTCATTTTTCTTTTTATTATCACAGCAATCACTTGTGGTTTCACGGCATTATGTTATGCAGAATTCGCTTCGCGGGTTCCAGTGTCAGGAAGTGCCTACACCTATTCTTATGTAACTTTTGGAGAGTTGATCGCATGGATCATAGGCTGGGCATTGATACTGGAATATGCAATTGGAAATGTGGTGGTGGCCATTTCGTGGAGTGCTTATTTTAATAATATTCTTAAAGCTATTCATATCAATCTCCCCGAGTGGCTCACAATTGGCTATCAAACCGCTAAAATGAATTACGATGCAGCCATTGCTGCCAATCAAAGTACTGCCGATCTGATCTATACAAATGCCCCTTCAATATTCGGACTAAAACTTATTGTAAATCTTCCGGGATTTATAATTGTAGGTTTGATCACGGTACTTGCATATATTGGAATCAATGAAAGCAGGAGAAGCGCCAATTTCATGGTGGGTCTAAAAATCGTCGTGCTGATCTTTATTGCGATAGTTGGATTTTGGTTTATCTTTTCTAATGGCACTACAAGTAACTGGTCACCTTTCCTACCGAAAGGCATGACTGGCGTTTTAAAAGGTGTTTCATCAGTATTCTTTGCATATATTGGATTTGATGCCATTTCAACAACAGCCGAAGAGTGTCGCGATCCCCAACGAGATCTTCCCCGTGGTATGATCAATTCGCTGATCCTTTGTACCATTATATATGTAGTGACCACCCTGGTAATAACTGGCATGGTGAACTACAAAGAATTTGAAGGCATTGCAGATCCCTTAGCATTCGTGTTCGACAAAATCAACATGCACAAAATCGGATTTATCATTTCAGTATCTGCCGTTATAGCCGCTACCAGCGTGTTACTGGTGTTTCAGATTGGTCAACCGAGAATTTGGATGAGTATGAGTCGGGATGGACTGTTACCAAAGCGATTCAGCACGATTTCTCCCCGTTATAAAACCCCCGGTTTTGCTACAGTAATGACCGGATTTTTAGTGGGCCTTCCCGTACTTTTTGTAGATGATAAGCTGATGACAGATCTTACGAGTATTGGAACCTTATTCGCCTTTGTATTGGTTTGTGGCGGCGTTTTATATTTGCCAAGACTTGCAAAACAATCAGGCAAATTCAGCATCCCCTATATCAATGGCAAGCTAATTTATCCAATTTTGGTAGCGTTAATCATCATATTGATTACCCTTTTTAAACCATATCGTTTTGACGATGCATTTCATAATCTTTACCTGAAAGATCGTGCCGTTCTTCAAAAAGAGTTAACGCTAAATGACCTTGCCAATGTTCAAAGCATAACGTCCGAGGGAACAAAAACAATGTCAATCACCAAAGAGCAGCTAAATGAGTTAAGTGATGCAGAGTTTAATGATACCGTAAGAAGTATTTCAACACTGAACGACAAAATATTCCTGAAAGGTATAATGGCAATCATTCATAACCTACCCATTTATCTCTTTCTGACACTCATTGTCTTCATGGCCATATTCAGCTTCGCAAAAAATTTCTCTTTAATTCCGTTGCTTGGCGTCACATGCTGTGCTTATCTGATGATTGAGATCCCTGCAAAAAGCTGGATGGTCTTTCTGGGATGGATGGCAATCGGCCTATGCATTTATTTCATGTACGGCTATAGGAAGAGCAGGCTTGCTGCTTCGCAGGAATTAGGAATTAGAAATTAGGAATTAAGAATTCTTCATGTGCGAGATTCACGATAGTAAAAGGCTTCCTTCAAAGTGAAGCCTTTTTTATTACCTAAAAATCTACATACTGGTTAAATAATCACGCACCCAATTCCTAATTCCTAATTCCTAATTCCTAATTTTGGAAATGCAATCTCTTCAAAAACGCGACCAGTCCGTCATCTGGCATCCTTTTTCTCCGCTTAAGAATATGCCTGAGCCTATTCCTATTGTAAAGGGCGAAGGTGTTTACATAATTGATGAATCTGGCAATAAATATATTGATGGAATCAGCAGCTGGTGGGTAAATATTCATGGGCATGCACATCCGTATATTGCTGAAAAAATTTACAAGCAGGCGCTACAGCTGGAACATGTGATCTTTGCGGGTTTCACGCACTATCCGGCCGTTGAACTGGCGGAAAGACTATTACCCATCCTACCAGGTAAGTTTTCTAAAATATTCTATTCCGACAATGGTTCTACTGCCGCAGAAGTTGCCCTTAAAATGGCGATCCAATATTGGTGGAACAAAAGCGAGAATGAAGCTCCGGCAAGAAAGAAAATACTTGCGTTTGAGCACTCTTATCACGGCGATACGTTCGGTGCCATGAGTGTGAGCGAACGCGGCATTTTCACCAAAGCATTTCACAACTATTTGTTTGACGTTGTTTTCATCGACACACCAACTGCAGACAACATTGATCAGTTAACTTCTTTTATTGCGGCCAACGGCCATGAAATCGCGGGCTTCATCTACGAACCATTGATACAAGGTTCCGGCGGCATGCGCATGTATGACGCTGCCTTGATGAACACATTGCTGGAAACTGCTCAACAACATAACATCATTTGCATTGCTGATGAAGTAATGACGGGCTTTGGACGCACGGGTAAAATTTTCGCGAGTGAGCATATGACAGTGAAGCCTGATATCATTTGCCTTTCAAAAGGCCTGACCGGCGGAACAATGGCGCTTGGCATTACTGCCTGTAACGATAAAATTGTGGAAGCATTTACTACTGATGACAGATTGAAAACTTTTTTTCACGGTCACTCTTTTACAGCAAATCCTTTGGCATGTTCTGCGGCATTGGCAAGCCTTGATCTTTTGCAAAGAGAAGAATGTCAAGCGTCGATCAAAAACATTTGCGAGCAACATTCAAAGTTCATGAGAGTGCTTGAACAAAAGCATAGCCCTGTCGTAAAAAACATTCGCCAAACGGGCACCATCATTGCATTTGAGATCAGTATTGGTAAGGATGAATATCTGAATACGGTGAACAAAGACTTCAGCAGACTGATGATGCAACAAGGCGTTTATTTGAGGCCACTTGGCAACACGGTTTACATCATGTCTCCATACTGCATTACGACCGAAGAATTGCAGAAAGTGTACAAGGCGTTGCTGGGTTGGATTTTATTAATTGAGAGCTGACAAATAATTGAAAATTGAAAGTTGAAAGTTGAAAATGCGAAAGGTCGAACATAGTTTAACATGTTCGACCTTTTGCATTTTATATATTGATCGTGAAGTCTATCACATAGAACTTCATTTTCAACTTTCAACTTTCAATTTTCAATCAACTAACTTTTCACTGGAATTGCCACTTGCGTTTTATCCCATGTGATCAAAATATCACTTCCTTCTACCTTTATTGTAAGCTGCTCAACTGCGCTGTCAATCTTTTTAGATGGCACTTTTACTTGCAACACGTCTTTGTCTTTGTTCTTGGTGTAATCGTAAGCACCCCACTGTTTCAACTGACTGTTTAATATAACTGTCCATTCGCCTTCTGCAGGGATGGTAAACAATGTATAAGTGCCGGCTTTAACAGGTTTGCCGCCAAAAGTTGCGTCTTTCTTGAAAGTGATCTGAGTCGCTTCATCCGCACCGGTTCTCCATACTTCGCCATATTTTACCAGGCTTCCGAAGATCTCTCTGTTCTTTTTATAGGGTCTGCCGTAAGTGATCTCAATGTTTTTAGCACTTACAGTGTCGTGAGGACTGGCTCTTTGCTTTTGCTGCGCGAACACTGGAAGCATGAAAGTCGAAGCCAGGAGTAAGAATAACAGGTGTTTCATTATTATAAATTTTATGTAAAACAATGTACGATCAATTCACAAATTATGCCAGAGAATGAATGACGAATTATGAATGATATTTGATGAATGGTGGGAAGACGGGACGCAGAATTTCATGATTGTCATGATTTGTAAAGATTTCTTGTTTGAAATTCAATACTGTTTAGTTCGCAGTTTTTTCAAATACTTGGTTCCCGGGACCAGGAAAGAAAGACTGCTTGTCATCCCGCCGAAGGAGGGATCTGAGTATCTATTTAGACAGCGTGTTAATGTCAGACCCAGATCCCTCGTACCTCGGGATGACAAGCAACCTTCGTCTATTTTTTCAAACAGTTTAACTAAACGCAAAAACTGTGTTCCTTCTCTATCGTAGGCCCTGCTCTTTCAGTCTGGCCAGGCTTTTCTCCATGATGGGGCCCAATTGCTGGTCATACACCATGCTGGCAAACTTTTCCCAGGGATACCATTTCACTTTGAAATCAAAGTACCATTGCACCGTCGTCATGTTATCGTGCGCTACCAAATAATAACCGGAAGTGAATATTGTGTTTTTCTGGTGCCACTCAGCCTTGATTGTACTATCTGAAGTAGAAACAATGCTGATATTCACCTGGTCAGACGTTAGAGATGTCGCCGAAGGATATTGTTTGTTTGTAAAAGTATCAACATACAAATTCCATTTCTCCCAGTTGCGGATATCAGAAAGATACTTGCGTACAGAATCGAAAGGAGCATCAATATCCGTTGCTCTTGATACTTTAACCGTAGAAGGCATGAACGAGGAAATAATAAATACCAATCCAAAAAGCACCACCGCGCTTATGATGGCGAGTTTTAAAATTTTCATGCTGCAAGTAAAGTAATTAATAATTAATAAAGAATAATTAATGGGGCAGAACGCTAAACGCCTAACGCTAAACGAAGGTGTGCAGCAGCGAAACAATGTGCAGAGAGTCTGTCTATTGCATCGCTGCTGCACTGAAACTGCGTTAGGCGTTTAGCGTTCTGCATTAAGCGTTTCCCTCAAATCCTCTACCAGCATTTCAGTCCTTCTGTCAACGCCCGTTTTCACTAAATGATACGGTGTGTCAAACATAAGCGAGTCAACCGTTCTATAGCGTTTCGCAGATCCGGCCAACACAAATTTCTGTTTCAGTACCGCTTCCACCATTTCCACTTTTGCAGCGGAATTATCATATGAAGAATCCTGGTACGCAGGGAATGAAACGATGAAAGAAGCTTTCTTTTCTTCCACTTTACGTTGAAATTCCTTAATCATTTCCACGTTCACCGGGTTGTATTCAGCAGTTATTTTATACGGTGCAAAATAAGGTCGTTTCAATGTCCAGTGCAGTGTTTCGTCGCCATACTGATTGATCGTATTGCGGCGGTATTGCGGCGGATTGGTGTTGGTTCCAAAATATTCTGTTGGCTTGAATTTCGTCAGCGCAAACCGCGGGACCAATGGCAGCAAGTGGTACACCTGTGCAACGTTCAGCAATTTTATTTTCGACTTGTTGACATCGAGCACCGTTCGCAAAAGTTCGTCTGTCCCAATATCGTAATCCTTAAAGAAATGTTCATATTCTGGAATAAGCACCACCACATCGCCGGGTTGTACATACTGAATGGTATTTTCGAGCATGTATTGCAGTGTCAGCAATGCGTGAACGCCTGTGTTAACGGGGTTTAAGTGCAATGAGTCTTTCAATATCTGGCTATTCAGACTGAACATTAGATTGGAACCACCAACAAGTATCAATCTTCTCGAAGGCACATTCTTCAGTAGCGAATCTTTCTTCAAACTCGTGAACAGCGAGGTATCCGCAGCTCTCGGAGTTGGCGGCAACAATATGCCCACCAGAAAGACCAATACAAATGGCAGTAAGAAACAACCCAGGTAATAAAAAAGTCTTTTCATTGATGCGGCTAAAATTGAAAGTAAATGAATGTTTGCTCTTTCGTGCTATAGTTAATGATGACCCAGATGATGGCGTAGTAAGACAACCAGCGGATGTATCTTCTCTTCACGCCTCCGATCTTTGCTATAGCGTACGGTTGCTCTCTTCCGATCCACTCAACAATTAAGAAAAACAAAATGAACAACATCGTTTTCTTCGCATCATTGATGCTGTAGAAATTAGGGGTTGAAAAGAGCGAACGTGAAAACATATGCCTGATATAAGCAAGTGCGTGGCTCATGTCTTTTGCCCGGAAAAATATCCATGCAAAACATGTCAGGCCAAAAGTCAGCAACATCGAAAACAATTCTTTGAACGTCGGGAAAGTCTTGCCCGCAGCCACTATTTGCAGGTTATCACGATTCTTATTTGTTAATAAAAGCGGCATGAAATAAATAGCATTCAATGCGCCCCATACAATGAACGTCCAGTTCGCACCATGCCAGAAACCGCTCACCAAAAAGATGATAAAAGTATTTCTCACTTTCATCCATGTGCCGCCTTTGCTTCCGCCGAGGGGGATGTACAAATAATCTCTGAACCAGCTTGAAAGCGAAATGTGCCAGCGTCGCCAGAATTCGGCAATGTCTCTTGAAAAATATGGATAGGCAAAATTTCGCAACAGCTCTATGCCAAACAGTCTGGCCGTTCCCAACGCGATATCCGAATATCCGGAAAAATCACCATAGATCTGGAATGCAAAGAAAATAGCGCCGAGCAACAATGTACTTCCCGAAAAAGATGATGGGTCGCTGAAGATCAAATTAACATATTGCGCGCTCTGATCGGCGATAATGATCTTCTTAAATAGCCCCCACAATATTTGGCGCAAGCCATCGACCATTTTAGTGTAATCAAATTTGCGCGGTTCTTTGATTTGCGGTAAAAGATGCGTTGCTCTTTCAATTGGGCCTGCCACAAGAAGCGGGAAAAAACTTACGAACAATGCGTATTCCACAAAGTTTCGTTCAGCCTTGATCCTGTCACGATAAATATCAAATACATATGACAAGCCATGAAAGGTATAGAATGAAATGCCGACAGGCAAAATAACGGACAGTGTCCACGGGTTTACGTGCAAACCGAGATTTGAAATGGCTTCTGCAAACGAGGTAACAAAAAAATTGTAGTATTTGAAAAAACCGAGAAAGCCCAGGTTGATTGTAATACTCAACCACAACCACAATTGCTTGTTACGCTTCGTCGAAGCATTCATTATTTTCAATCCCGTAAAAAAATCGAGGAAAGTAGAAAATGCGAGCAGAAACAAAAACCGCCAGTCCCAGCAGCCATAAAAGAAATAACTGGCAATGAGCAGTAAAATATTTTGTTGTTGAAGGGTTTTAGTTACGCGCCAATACAGTAAAAAAACCACCGGTAAAAATAGAGCAAAGGCAAAGGAGTTAAAAAGCATTGGTCTGGTTTAAGCGTGCAGCTTAAATGTAAGAAGGAAAAGCCGAAAGTAAAAAGTAAAAATTAAAAAGTCAAAAGTCAAAACCGGGGGTTCGCAATTTTTACTTTTGACTTTTTAATTTTGAATTCCTTACTCCCACTTGAACGTCTTCACCGCCGCGGCATACACCACAATGCCCCAAATACCCAGAATGCCGATTTGCTGCCAGCAGTCAGTTAAATGAGCACCTTCGAAAGCTATTTTACGCATGGCATCATTGAAATGCGTTAAAGGTAAAATGCGGCAAAGCGGTTGCAACCACGCCGGAAATGCGTCTATAGAAAAGAATGTACCAGCCAGTAAAAATTGTGGCAGTGTAACGATGTTTGCCAAAGGCGGAATAACACTCTCACTTGTTGCCAGGCCACTTACAATAAAACCGAAGCCCATAAATACCAGCAATGCAAGGAAACTTAGCGCCATGATTTCCAGGAAAGTAACCCAGCCATTCACCAGCGTAAAGTTGAAGGCAAAGTGGCCCAGGGCGATAATGATAACAGCGGTAATGAGTTGAAATATTACGCGGCTTAATCCTTCACCCAAAATAATCGAAGTACGATTAATCGGCGTTGCAAAAAAACGTTTCAAAACCAGTTGCTGACGCAAATTGAAAAACAAGAACGCCACACCAAACACACCTGCGCTTAGTAATGAGAAGCCCATCTGTCCGGGTAAAATAAAATCAATGGTTTTGTACTCACGCACCGTTTCTATGTCTGGAACAATGTGCGCTACGGATTGTCTTTCGGCAAACTTTATCTTATCGATCTTGGAAATAATGTTTTCCAGGTAAGGCAAAAAAGCGGCGATTTTGTCGGCGCTGGCAGTTGTTGATCTGAATTTTGCGAGGTATTCAACATTGCTGTTTGGCTCCTTTACTTTTTCTATTGAAAGAATGCCGGTGATCCTTCCTTTGATAAGATCAGATTGAATCTCCTGATCTGTTTTATCCGTAATGAATTTGATGTTGCTGTGACGCTTTATCGAATCGAGTAGAATATTGCTTGTATCGCTATGCTTGTCCAGCACGATTTTAAATGACGGTCCGGAGCTGTTTCCGATGAAGCCAAAAACCAAAATAAAAATGAGTGGAAAAAATATACTGAAAATAACTGCCGACGGACTTCTTAATATTCCCTTCAAACTTGCTTTAGTAATCGCCAGCATTGCCCTGCTCTGGCTATATGATTGCTGCATTCTGTGTGGTTGTGTTCGTGCAAAGCTATGCATTTTGAAAAATCGGAACGCAGATTTTCATGATTGTCATGATTAGAGAAGATTTTATTTTTTTACCATGACGGCTTGAGCACGAATATTCATGATTGTCATAGTTGAAATAGATCACTTCTGAGAATCAGAAATAAGAATCATAAAAAATCATGACAATCATGACAATCTGCGTTCCTACTCCACCACCATTTCAAAAGGCAATTTCGCCTGGGCCACGCCCATCATCGCTTTTATGGCCTTGAGGCCGTTGTAGGCGCGATACCCCTCTTCGCCCACTTCTTCTTTAATCGCATCCTCTTTTATGGTGTTGGCTTTAGTAACTTTTTGGAAACCACTCAGTACTTTGTCAAGAAAGCTTACAGGCTCCGGATATTCCTTTACGCGGTATTCTTTCAGTTTCGCCATTCTCGCTGCGCAATCAACCGCATCCTGTATGTTGCCAAGTCTGTCAACGAGCCCAAGCGCCTTACCTTTTGATCCCGTCCACACACGGCCTTGCGCAATGCTGTCGGTATAAGCAAACGATAAACCTCTTCCATCAGAAACACGTGTAAGGAAAGTAAAGTAAATGCTGTCAACATCGTTTTGAATGTATCTTCTTTCAATATCTGACAGTGGTTGCGAAATACTTGGAACCGATGCATGCTCTGCGGTTTTCACACCGTCGAAAGTTACACCCAGTTTGTTTTTGAAAAACCCGGAGAGATTAGGCATCATACTGAAAACACCAATAGAACCTGTGATGGTATTGGGCTCTGCGAAAATGCTATCTGCATCGCAGGAAAGATAATAACCACCAGAAGCCGCATAATCACCAAAGCTTAGGATCACCGGTTTTACTTTCCTCACCAGCGAAATTTCACGCCAGATATTTTCGCTCGCCAATGCACTTCCTCCGCCGGAATTGATGCGAAACACAACTGCTTTCACTGTATTGTCGTAACGAACTTTGCGCAGGTAGCTACGAAATTTCTCGCCTCCTATCTGGCCTTCGCCGCCTTTCCCATCCACAATATCGCCTTGCGCATATATCAGGGCAATTCTGTCGGAACCCTTGCCATCTTTGAAATTCACGGCTGCTTCGTATTTGCCGATAGCCACAAAATTGATTTTGTTTTCCTGCTTTACGCCAAGCTTTTCTTTCAATTCGGCTTTTACTTCATCGTCATATTTCGCGGCGTCCAGTAGCTTGTATTTTACAGCATCATTGGTAGATTGAATAGCCAGATCATTTGCTAGTTTGTGCAACAACGTCGTATCAACGCTTCTTTGCTCTGCGGTGTTTAACAGGAACCGTTCATAAAGATCATTCAACAATTCTTGCGATTGCAGTCGGTTGGCATCCGTCATTTTATCGGCCCTGAAAGGCTCTGTGGCGCTTTTGAATTTGCCTGCGTAAAATATCTGCGGATCGATTTCCAGTTTGTCCAATGCATTTTTAAAGAACATGTACTGTATGGAAAAACCTTTCCACTCCAATCCTCCTTTAGGATTGCAATAAATTTTATCCGCTACATTGCCCACATAGTAAGCTTTCTGGCTCATCATATCACCGTAGGCATAAATGAATTTCTTCGTTTTCTTAAACTCCAGTAACGCATTTCTCACTTCTTCGCTTGTCGCAAATCCGTTGGGATTGTCGTTACATTTCAGGTAAATGCCTTTTATGGAAGAGTCGGTTTCTGCATACTTGATCAGGCGGATCATGTCATATAAACCGGGGGCGTCATATTGTTCTTCGGAAGAAAGATCTGCGATTGGATTTTCCTGTTTCTGCTCACGGATCGGTTTACTGAGATCTATGAATAAAACTGCTTTTTCTCCAACCTGAACATCTTTTTTTGCAGTTACACTGCCCACTACTCCGGCCAAAATAAAAACCCCAACAACTGCAAAAACGATCAGGGCCAGCAGTGAGGCAAGAAAAAATTTCAAAAATTGTCTCATTAATATTCAGGTGTTTGTGTGAAACTATTCAAAAATAAAGATATTTGAAGCGATCAATATTTTCAATACATGAATAAGGCATATTTGCTGATAGGCGGCAATGTCGGAAACAGGTTGCAAAATCTCGCCAGAGCGGCTAAAATCATCCAGGAAAACTGCGGAAAAATCACCCTTTTTTCTTCGGTTTATGAAACGGCGGCCTGGGGTTTAGAGGATCAACCGGCATTTTTGAACCAGGCACTGGAATTGGAAACGTCTTTTAGCGCTTCCGAACTCATGAGTCGGTTGCTTTGGTGCGAAGAAGAGATGGGTAGAAGGCGCATGGAAAAATATGGCCCACGCATTATTGACATGGATATTCTGCTGTTCAACAACGAGATACATATCTCCTCACATATAACCGTTCCGCATCCCGCCCTGCCGGCGAGACGCTTTGCCCTTGTACCATTGAACGAAATTGCGTCTTCGTATATGCATCCGGTTTTGCACAAAACCATCCACCAACTATTGGAAGAATGCCCCGACAAACTGGATGTGAATAAATATGAATAACATCTCGGTAAGGGGGATATATATTTGCCACCGAGTAAGTAAAAAGTAAAAATTCAAAAGTAAAAATTCAAAAAAGTTGATGGTGCACCGGACACCTGTATATGCAATCAACATGCAGGGAAACCATTCAAGGAGCCGCTTTTTTGACTTTTGACTTTTGATTTTTGAATTAATATGAAGTACAATTTTATAACGATAGAAGGGAACATTGGTGCCGGGAAAACGACGCTGGCGCATTTATTGGCAAAACGTTTCAATGCAAGGCTGATCCTGGAGGAGTTTGCAGACAATCCCTTCCTGCCCAAATTTTACGAAAACCCGCAACAGTACGCTTTTCCGCTGGAGTTATTCTTCATGGCTGAGAGATTCAAACAATTAAAAGAGCTGCTGCAACAAAAGGATCTTTTCCAAACGGTTACCATTTCCGACTATTTGTTTACCAAATGTCTGCTGTTCGCAAAAGTCAACCTTCCGGATGATGAGTTTCGCCTCTATCAGCGTTTGTTTGAGATTATACACCAGCAACTTATTCAACCGGAACTTCTGATCTACCTTCACGCGCCGGTAAAAAAACTGCAGGAAAATATCCGTCGCCGTAACCGTCCTTACGAGCAGGCGATCCCTAACGAATATTTGTTCAATATCCAGGAAACATACACACACTACATCAAGCAGCACGATATTAAAACGCTTTTCATCGATGCGTCCAACGCAGATTTCCTTAGCAATGATATTCATCTCAATATCATTCTGGATGCGCTGAACAAGGACTATGATGATGGACAGCACTATTTGACGCTTCCGTAAGAAGCTAATTAAGAATTAGGAATTAGGAATTAAGAATGGTTTCTGTGCTGCATTTTGACTAATAGCTGATATTTGTTCTGTTTATTAATTCAAATCGTTGATGGCACTGTCAACAAAAAATCCGTGTAAATCAGTCTAATCAGTGTCATCCCCGTCCGAACGGCTTCAGCCGGGCGGGAGTGTGCCGTCAAAAATCATGACAATCATGAAAATCTGCGTTCATTACCCTTCATTTTCAAATTTTCAAATATGCAAATTTTCAAATTGCCGTAATTTCGCGTCGTTTAATATTCTAACACTACAATGGAAAGTCAGCAGCAAAAACCATCTCCTTTCGAAGTATTATCAGTCAAAGAGTTCAGATTTTATATAGTTCAGCGTTTCTTTTATACCATGGCTTTACGCATGGTCACTACGGTGGTTGGCTGGCACATGTACCAACTTACAAAGAGTCCTTTTGCACTGGGGCTGATCGGTTTGGCGGAAGTGATACCAGCTGTGGGCCTGGCGCTTTATGCCGGACATTATATCGACAAAAATGATAAACGAACGGTTCTGCTTCGCTGCATTGTAAGTTATCTGTCATTGGCTTGCTGCCTTGTTTTTCTATCCACAGGCTTCTCGGAGCAACACATTCATAAGAACATTATTCTCTCCTCGTTTTATATAATCATTTTCTTCACAGGTGTCGTGCGTGCATTTGCCGGCCCTACCTCCAACGCTATTGTGGCGCAGATTGTGCCGCGTGAGAAATTGCCTAGCGCCATTACTTTTGGACAAAGCACTTACCTCACTGCCAGTATCCTGGGACACGCTTCTGCGGGTTTTTTAATTGCCTACGTAGGCTCTGCCATTACCCTTTCGGTGGTTTGTTTGTATGCAGCCATCGCAGCAACTGCGGTAGCATTGATCAAACCAAAACCAATCGTAAGTCTGGATGTAAACAAGCGTACATGGGAAAGTGTGAAAGAAGGATTGCGTTATGTTTTTAAAACAAAAGAATTATTGGGTGCGATGTCACTTGACCTTTTTGCTGTATTATTTGGCGGGGCGGTTGCATTGATACCCGTTTTTGCATCAGATATTTTGAAAGTAGGACCCATTGGCTTTGGCTGGCTGAATGCCGCTACAGACATAGGTTCTGTGGCCAGCATCCTTACTATGACCATCTTCCCGCTAAAAGGTAAACAAGGAAAAATATTAATGTTTGCAGTGGCAGGCTTTGGCTTGTGTATTATCACATTTGGTTTGTCACAAGTATTCTGGCTATCGTTTGCGGCCCTGCTTGTGAGCGGAACACTGGATGGCATTAGCGTTGTAGTACGTGGAACCATTCTTCAATTAAAAACACCGGATGAATTACGTGGCCGTGTTTCCTCCGTAAGCTCCATGTTCATCAGTTCCAGCAATGAGTTGGGATTGTTTGAAAGTGGTGTTGCCGCAAAATTATTAGGCGTTGTTCCTTCAGTAATCTTCGGTGGTTGCATGACCCTCGGCGTGGTGATCTTTACATGGTTCAAAGCGCCCTCGCTGCGAAAGATGGAATACTAGCGAAAGCAGAACGCAGATTTTCATGATTGTCATGATTACTGATGATTTTTTGATTTGAGATTTAAAGAAGTAGTCTAATCTCAAATCAAAAAATCTTGACAAACCATGACAATCATGAAAATCTGCGTTCCTTCTCTAAAACTCTTCAATCTTCCGCTTATCCCCCACTATCCACACAATATCATCCCACGCGAATTCTGTGTCTGAATGCGGGTTTAGAATACGTTCGCCGTTTCTTTCGATTCCTACTACAAGGCCGTTCGTTTTCTCGCGGAGGCCGGAGTTGCGAATCGTTTTGCCGGTTAAGTGGTTGTGGCTGTCAACAATGATTTTATCCAACACCATTTCATCTTCCAGTACCGGTGGCTCAGACTTCTGTGCTTCGATGACCGGCCTGAAATTCTGCATTTGCTGGTCGGTTCCGATGACCGCAATTTTATCATAGGGGTAAATGACTTCTTCGCGGGTAGGTGTTCTTATAAAACTGTTGCCGCGCTCAATGGAGGCGATGTTGATCCCGTATTTTTCACGCCAGCCAAGATCAACCAGGCGTTTGCCTATAAAATCAAGATTCGGGCTCACATCAAAATAAGCAAGGTGCGCATCCCATGGAGAAAGATCTTCTTTGCCATCTACATAATCAATCGACTCACGATCATTCAGGTTGGTGATAAAACGCTTTTCAATACGCTGGTAGAACGTTTGTAACTTCTTCGAAAAAATGAGCAACACAATGGCCATGATGACCGCTGCTATACCAATGGAAAGCCAGAAAGAAAAGAACTGGCGGAACAAAAATCCAACCAACAATACAGCAATCACATTTCTTGAAGCCTCCAACATCAGTAGCGGACCGCGATTGTATTTATTATCCAGCCACAGAAATCTTGAGTGCTCACTTCGAACCTGTTTTACCATCAATGCCCACAAAAAAGGCGACATGATGCCAAAGGCGATAAAGATGGAAATAGCGGTAGCAAGCCTTGCATTGTTTATTTCACGGCTTATAAAAGGCGCGACATAATAGGAAGTTAACAAGACAACAGCCACGATCATTACTCCGTTTATGATGATGATGCCTCCATAGGCTCGCAATACTTTTTTCCAATCGCTTTCTGCCTGTATGGTTTGTGTACCAGCGCTGTAACGGTCAATTGCCCTGAGCCATCTGTTTGGTAAAACTTTTACAAGCCAGTTGTACAGCGGATTTGCGAGCTTCATCATGTATGGCGTGGTAAATGTTGTGATCACCGAAACACCCACGGCAATGGGATATAAATAACTGCTGGTTACTTTCAAATCCAATCCAAGTGTAGCAATGATAAAGGAAAACTCACCTATTTGAGACAAGCTCACACCGCTTTGCACAGACTGCTTTAGCGGTTGTCCTGATAGCAGCGCGCCGATCGTCACGTTCACTGTTTTACCAATAATCACCACCGCAGTTATAAGTAAAACGGGACCTGCATATTCTGTAAGCAACTTAGGATCGATCAACATGCCAACAGACACAAAAAAGACTGCACCAAAAAGATTCTTCACTGATTTCACCAACTTATCTATATGCTCTGCTTCTGTCGTCTCCGCCAATATTGACCCCATGATAAATGCACCGAGTGCCGCGGAAAACCCCACGCTGGAGGCAACAACAACCATCAGCAAACACAATCCGCAGGATACTACCAGCAGCGTTTCGTCACTCATTAAATTGCGCACCCTTTTCAGGAAGGAGGGCAACAGAAATATTCCCGCCAAAAACCAAAGGCACAGGAAGAAAAATAATTTACCTATTGATAATAATAATTGAGAGCCTTCAAAATCGCGGCTTACGCTTAATGTAGTTAACAACACTAGCAACAATACAGCAGCAAGATCTTCGATGATCAAAATACCCATCACAACGCCGGCGAACCGCCTTGTTTTCAAACCCAATTCATCAAATGCACGGAACACGATGGTGGTAGATGAAATGGCAATGATACCGCCAAGAAACATGCAATCTATTTGCGGCCAGCCGAGAAACCTTCCCGTTACATAACCCAATATGGTCATACAGGCAACTTCAAATATGCCTGCAATGGCAGACGATCCACCACCCTTTGCAATTTTTTTGAAACTAAATTCAAGACCAAGAGCGAACAACAAAAACACTACGCCAATTTCTCCCCATGATTTTACGCCTTCAATATCGCCTATTGTTGGGTAAAGCGTCATGTTTGGGCCCACGAGCAAACCGGCAATAATATAGCCAAGCACCACGGGCTGCTTTAATTTTTTGAAGATTAAAGTAACAATACCGGCTGATCCAAGTATCAATGCTAAATCTGTAATAAGAGTCGGTAAATGATTCATTAGCCATTCAGTTTTAATTATAATCGTCTGTAAAAAAATATCAGCAAGGTGTCGGATTACGATTGCGCTGTGATAAGGTTGGAATTGCGATCGTGAATCGTCTAAAGTGATTTGTGATCAAGGTTGAGGGAGTATGATTCACCATCGACCTTTCACGAACAAGCAGCAGCGGTTTATGCAATAAAACTTAATTTTTGCCACATAAACAAAAAACAGACGGCATAATTATCTATTTGCTAAATTTCAGCTCTAAAATTTTGCTATGAGTGTGATTCATATCAGCAATTTGAAAAAAGAATACAGCGGCAATTATGTATTGCAAAATATCAATCTCGATTTTGACCGCGGTCAGATCATTGGTTACATCGGACCCAATGGCGCTGGAAAAAGCACAACAATAAAAATTCTCACCGGCATTATACAGGATTTTGAAGGCGATGTAAATGTACTCGGCATGGACATTCGTAAAAATGCGATCGATGTTAAACAACGCATCGGATACATTCCTGAAAATGCTGTTCTGTATGAGGTACTCACCCCTACGGAATATTTGCGCTTTGTGGGAGGTTTATATCAATTGGATGAAGCTACTATCGATCGCAAAACCGCTGAGCTTCTGCGCCTCTTTGATCTGCATGATAAAGCAAATGTGCGCATGAATAATTTCAGCAAAGGCATGCGCCAGAAAGTGCTGCTCATTTCCGGACTTATTCACAATCCTGATATTATTTTTCTTGATGAACCGTTAAGCGGGCTTGACGCAAACGCAGTGATATTGGTGAAGGAAATTTTATTACAATTGAAACTTGCAGGCAAAACCATTTTCTACTCGTCGCACATTATGGACGTGGTGGAAAAAATAAGTGACCGCATCGTGATCATCAACAAAGGCGAAGTGATTGCCGATGGCAGCTTTGAAACACTTCGATCCGAAGCTCATAAAGGTTCATTGGAAACAATTTTCACGTCACTCACCGGCAACGAACAACATCAGTCAACGGCGGGTGAGTTTGTCGAAGCGTTGAAGTGAACGGAACGCAGATTTTCATGATTGTCATGATTGGTTATGATTTTTTGATTTGAGATTTGATGGCACACTGATGACACTGATTAGACTGATTTACACGGATCTTTTTTCGAAGCCATTATTTAACCTCACACGTAGAGTAAGCAACGAATAAAAGTTAAATGTCACACAGCATGAATTCTTAATTCTTAATTCTTAATTCCTAATTCTTAATTGAATCCGAGTACCCACCTATTAATTCTTAATTATTAATTATTAATTGCCTTGAACAAACTTCTCTTAAAACTAGTCTACCTCTTCCGCGCTCTAATGCCCACGGAGGTTGACTTTGACAAAATGATGATCATTGTAAATGCAAAACTTACGATGGACACTCGTCGTGTGTATTTGAATTACAAGAATGCGAAACAAAAAGAAAATCGCAATCATCTAAATACAGTATTGCTGATATATGGCTTCTTCGGATTGATGATAGGTTTTCTTGTGTTTGCACTGCCTTCATTTTTGTTGTGCATGATCATATTTCACGCTTATTTGCTGTTCATGATGGCCATGACATTGGTTACAGACTTCTCAACCGTTTTGCTCGATACTGCCGATAACCAGATCATACTTTCGCGTCCAGTTTCCAGCAAAACAATTTTCATGGCGCGGCTGGTGCACATTATGATCTATCTTTTGCAGTTCACCATTGCGCTTAGCCTGTTTCCCATCGTGTTTACATTCTTCAAGCATGGACCGCTTACAGGTATTGGATTTTGCATCACAACATTCCTTACAGTTTTGCTTGCCGTGTTTACCACTTATCTTTTTTACCTCATCATGCTTCGTTTTAGCAATGAGCAAAAAATAAAAGAGATCGTTACCTACTTTCAAATTTTCATGACCATCTTCTTTGCGATGGCCTACCAAATTGTTCCGCGCATTATCAGTTTAAAATCATTGGCAGGTTCGTTTGAGTTGCATTGGTATGCTTATTTTCTTCCTCCGGTGTGGATGGCGCTTTTATTGGATGGATTGCATTCGCTGTCATTTGATCGCCTGCACATTGGAATGGCAGCCCTCGCCATCGGCATGCCTGTGATTACTTTCTGGTTGTTGAACAAATACCTTGCGCCGTATTTTTCCAAAAAGCTGTCTGTCCTTAACAACGACGCTGTAGAAGTATCAAAAGGAACAGATAGCTTTCAAAAACGCTCCATCGCACAAAAGCTTTCTCCATTTGTTTGCAAAAAAGGCTTCGAGCGAAGCGCTTTTGAAATGACATGGAAAATAACAGGACGTGATAAACAGTTTCGGCTGCAGTTCTACCCCAGCCTTGCTTATATACTCATTTTTGTGTTTGTATTTGTTTTCAGAAGCAATCAAAGCATTGGCGAGAGTTGGGAAAACTTGGCTTCCACGTCGAATTTTCTTGTATTGATATATGTTCCGTTATTTACTATTTCTACAGGAATTTTGATAATGGCATTCAACGAAAACTTCCAGGCTTCATGGATTTTCTACAGCACACCTGTTGATAAGCCGGGCGAATTGCTTACCGGTTCGTTGAAAGCACTGCTGGTAAAATATTTTCTACCCGCCTATTTAATCATGTTTGTCCTGGCGCTGTACGTTTGGCATTGGGCCATCGTTGATGATTTCTTTTTTGGTCTTTGTAACAATGTGCTTTGCTTTTTCATCATGTCAGCACTCACGCCACATTATCTCCCATTTTCCAGGCAGCCAAGCACACAGCAACAAACAGGAAAGGTAGTAGTGGTGCTCGTACAAATGATAATGATCGGCGTACTGATTGGCATTCATTACATACTTTTAAAATTCACAATCGTCTTCTACGCTTTAATACCTTTTCTTGTTCTGGGCTTCATCGCAATTCTTAGAAACCTGCAAAGATTGCCGTGGCGAAAGATTGCAGTTTAAAAAAGGCACACAGATGACACTGATTGGAATGATTTGCACTGATTTTTTTCGTTTACTGAAATCTCAAATTTCAAATCATGCATTAATCATGAAGATCATGACAATCTGCGTTCTCTCTCATTTTCAAATTTTCAAATTCTCAAATTTTCAAATTAATTTCGCTCCATGGCTGTAAATATCGAGGCGTACAATAGCATAATTGACGAGCTAAAATCTACAAATGTGCAGCTGGTTGCTGTTTCTAAAACAAAACCGGTGGAAGACATCAGGACATTGTATGATGCAGGACAAAAAGATTTTGGTGAAAATTATGTGCAGGAAATTACGGAAAAACAGCCTGCCCTGCCGGCGGATATTCACTGGCATTTCATCGGTCATTTGCAGAGCAACAAAGTAAAATACATTGCGCCTTTCGTTTACCTCATTCACGGTGTTGATAGTTTAAAGTTGCTGCAGGAAATAAATAAACAAGCCGCAAAAAACAATCGCGTCATTGATTGCCTTTTGCAAGTTTATATCGCACAGGAAGAATCAAAGTTTGGACTGGATGAAAATGAACTGAACGAAGTCATCGCCCATCTTTCATCTTTGCCAAATGTGCGGGTGACAGGGTTAATGGGAATGGCCTCCTTCTCAGATGATCTTTCAAAAGTGCGGAACGAGTTTCATAACCTCAAAACGATCTTCGACAAATTAAAATCTCAGGAATTACCCGCCAATTGTCAACCCACCATTCTTTCCATGGGCATGAGCGGCGATTACCAGGTTGCCATTGCTGAAGGCAGCACCATGGTAAGAATAGGAAGCCTGTTGTTCGGCTCGAGGAAGTAGGCCATAGGAACGCAGATTTTCAAGATCGTCATGATTGATCATGATTTTCAAAAAATCTCTTCCAAACACGAAGAACGTTATATGAGCGAATTTCACATTATTTCTAATCTTAACCAATCATGAAAATCATGACAATCTGCGTTCTTTCTCTAAAATCCGTGTAAATCAGTCCAATCTGTGTCATCTGTGTGCTACTTCCCCCACATTTGCTTAAATTCGCAAGCCCAAAAGGCATTTTTTAAATATGAGCGAGATTAAGAAAGAAGAAGAAAAATCACTCAATTTTCTTGAAGAAATTGTGGAAGAGGATCTAAAGAACGGTCGTTACAAAAGCATTTTAACACGTTTTCCTCCGGAACCCAATGGTTACCTGCACATTGGCCATGCCAAAAGTATTTGCCTGAACTTCGGTCTGGCGCAGAAATACGGCGGCAAAACCAATCTTCGTTTCGATGACACGAACCCTGTTACAGAAGATACTGAATATGTAGACAGCATAAAAGACGACGTTCGCTGGCTCGGCTTTGAATGGGCCAATGAGCTGTATGCGTCAGATTATTTTGAACAGCTTTACAACTTTGCAGTGGAGCTGATAAAAAAAGGTTTTGCTTATGTGGATGACAGTTCTGCTGAAGAAATAGCCAAACAAAAAGGCACCCCGACAGAACCGGGCGTTGCCAATCAATACCGCGCAAGAAGTGTGGAGGAAAACCTTCAACTTTTTGCAGATATGCGTGCCGACAAGTATAAAGACGGCGAAAAAGTCTTGCGTGCCAAAATAGACCTGGCTTCGCCAAACATGCACATGCGCGACCCGATCATGTATCGCATCAAGCATGCGCATCACCACCGTACGGGCGACAAATGGTGCATCTACCCGATGTACGATTTTGCGCACGGCCAAAGCGACAGCATTGAGAACATCACGCATTCCGTTTGTACACTGGAGTTCATTCCCCACCGTCCGCTGTACGACTGGTTCATTGAAAATCTGGCCATTTTCCCTTCCCACCAATATGAGTTTTCCCGCCTGAACCTTACCTACACGGTAATGAGTAAGCGCAAACTGAAGCAACTGGTGGAGGAAAAACACGTTACCGGCTGGGACGATCCACGCATGTCGACCATCAGCGGATTCCGTCGCCGTGGCTACACTCCGCAAAGCATCCGCACTTTTGCAGAAAAAATAGGCGTTGCCAAACGTGAAAACCTTATCGATGTATCTCTACTGGAATTCTGCATCCGTGAAGACTTGAACAAATCGGCACATCGCAGAATGGTGGTGTTTGATCCGTTAAAAGTGATCATTACCAACTACGAAGCAGGTAAATCTGAAATATTGAAAGGCGAAGACAACCCGGAAGATCCAAATACAACTTATCGCGACATTCCCTTTTCACGTGAGTTGTTTATTGAAAGAGAAGACTTCATGGAAGTGGCTCCTAAAAAGTACTTCCGCCTGGCGCCGGGCCAGATGGTGCGCCTGAAAAGTGCGTACATCATTAAATGCGACGATTTTGTAAAAGATGCCGACGGCAACATTACTGAACTGCATTGCACCTATATTCCTGAAAGTAAAAGCGGCAGCGATACCAGCGGCATTAATGTGAAGGGTACCCTGCATTGGGTAAGCGCCCCTCATGCCGTCCATGCAGAAATTCGCTTGTACGACAGGCTTTTCAAAGTGGAAGATCCATCCAGCGAAGAGGGTGATTTTAAAGATTACATCAACCCGAATTCTTTGGAAGTCGTGGAAACTGTTTACGCCGAACCCGCACTGGCGCTGTCTAAATTTGAAGATCGCTACCAGTTTTTGAGAAAAGGTTATTTCTGCCTGGATAAAGATACATCTGAGGAAAAACTGATTTTCAACAGAACAGTGACCTTGAAAGATACCTGGGCGAAGGAAGTGAAAAAAGGATAGATTTATTTGCGGCCCAACGCTGAACGCCTAACGCTAAACGCAGAGACCTTGCGTTGAGCGTTAGGCGTTCAGCATTTAGCATCACCCCGATTATTAGGAAATTCTTCAAACTTTTACCTCCCTTTTTTGTTACAACTATCTGTTAGCTAATTAGCAAAACCCTAACACACTAACAGAAAAAATTCATTATCTTCAAATGACCTCCTACCCTTTACTGCCACATTTTTTATATCTCAGAACAAAAGAAGAAAATATATGAAAAAACTCCTTTTTGCCGTATTCCTGTTTTTTTCCATCACTGCCGCTTTTGCGCAAGCAACCGTTACGGAGCAATTTCAAAAAATCACTACGATGGAGCAGGCTCAAAAATTTATTGATGCCAATGCACCACTCAAGCCGGTCATCTTTAATGTTGTGGCGGGCAAGGACACTACCATGATCGCAAAGCGCCTCTTGCGTCAAACGAAGGGCAATGTGTTTAACGTGGGCTATACAACCTACAAAGTGCTTGAGTCAAACGAGTCCGTTAAATACCGTGCCAGCTACATTTTCCTGGATGGCGGAAGTCTGAGTCCTGCGGAAGTTGACAGCATGAAAAAGATCATTACAAAAAAGATTGATGCAGGACAATCATTCGATGCTTTGTCGGATCAATACACCATGGACGGCAACACCACACACGGTGATACGGGCTGGTTCTTTGGTGAAGAAATGATGCCGAAAGAATTCCAGGAAGCCGTTTCCAAACACAAGCTGGGTGAAGTGTTTTATGTTGACGTGCCGGACAAGCAATGGCACTACATTGTAAAGAAAACGTATGATGATGACCTTAAAAAAGAAATGACCATTCTTAGGGCTAACGGTAGATAGAAAATCAAAATTTAGTTATAAAAGATTCCCGCTTGTAATAAAGCGGGAATCTTTGTTTTGGGCAGACTCATCACTCACAATTCATCAATCTATTTACTGTAATCAATTTTAACTCTCGCCCCAGCTATTTGCCCTAAGAAAGAGGGAAATCCACTGCGCGTAGCATAGGATGTTGGAAACCCTTTGGCATTATATGTTATTGGTCTGCTTGCATCCACCGGATTATTTATACTGTAGTCCTGCTCGATGAACTGCCATATCTTATGAAGCAAATGGGGGTTGTATTTGTTATCATACTGCAACGGACCGAAAGTCTGCAGATTTCCCCTTTCATCATACGCAAAATCCTGAGTCCACGTGTAGTTTCCAAAGGATTCCGTTACTGTAAGCTGGCTCATTCTGTCCATGTCATCATATTTATAAGTAATTCTCCTGTCTGCTATTTTATTTGGTTTGTTATCTTTCATGAAGCCAAAAACGTACATCGAATCAAGAACTATTCTGTCTTTATTATCATAGTAATAGCGATGCCAAAATTCGTAGCCCACATTATTATTGTAAAAACCTATGTAGTCGGAAAGTCTTCGCTTATTATCATACCAGAAGAAGCAATTAGGATTACCCGTTCCCGCGCCCCCATTCTTTAAAATTGAAACCGGGTCACCAAATTTATTATAGTTTACGGTACCCATTAACCTTATTGAATCCGAATACAAGTCGCCGTAATACCGAAGAATTTTGGTATCGGTCAAGTCAGGAGGAATACATTTCAGGCAAATTTCATTCTTTTTACAGCCAACAAAACACGTTAGGATCAGCGCAGCAAGCGCTATGCAGAGCAATGAACTCTTTTTCATAATAGAGGTTTTAATTTTTTTAGGTGAAATGTGGCCTTTGGAGGGAAGCTAATTACAGGACATTGAAGGTTGATACGGAGTGGGGTAAAACTATGCTATACATTTGACAAATGCAAGGTGATAATTACAGTTTTTTTGTTTGTATTAATGCAGGTTGGTAGCCTAAAAATAACTGTTATGCAATCCCTTCAATTCTGGTTTTAGGTAATGATCCTGGATAGTTCTTTTGTATATAAGTTATCATGTTTTCACGAATGTAACAGCGAAGATCAAATGCCTGGCCAGAGTTTGCAGCACTCATCAGCGCCCTTATTTCCATAACTTTTTCGGTAATGTTCGTTACCTGCACAACCCCCACTTTTTTATCCCACAATGGTGACAACTCCAAAAGCCGCATGTATTCCATACGCAAAGGTTCAATGGGCATTGAATAGTCTACATAAAAATAAACATAGCCAAGCAGGTCAGAGGTATTGCGCGTCCAGTTCTGAAAGGGCTTTTCAATAAAATAGTTAATAGGCAACACAAGTCGACGTTTGTCCCACAAATTCATTACCACATAAGTAAGCGTAATTTCCTCTACCCGCCCCCATTCATTTTCAACGATCAGCACATCGTCAATTCGTATCGGCTGCGTGAAAGCGATTTGAAAACCGGCCAGAATATTGGCGAGTGATTTTTGCGCTGCAAAGCCAATGATGATCCCCCCGACACCCACCCCGGTAAGCAATCCGGCGCCTATTTTTTTTAATCCGTCAAAACTCAGCAGTACAGCGCAAATAGTTACAATAACAATGATCCCCACGATGAGTCTCCAGATAAACTGCACCTGTGTGCGGATCTTCCGCTCACGAAGGTTGTCCGCTTTTGAAATGTCGTAAGAATGATAAATGTAGTCACGCAAAACATTCACTAACCCAATAAGTACGGCCGCAAACGTAATGGTTAAAAAAATACTCACTGTTTTATCCAGATTGCTTGCAAAAGCAGGCTTTACCCGCATAAAGGGCACCATGAAGTTGAATACCAGCACGGGGAGAAAATAGTTAACCGGCCTGCCAATATTGCTCAGTATGGATTTTGGCAAAGAATAATCCCGTCCCGGCTTCACAGCCGTATACCGCAGCGAAACCGACAATATAAATTTGATGATGAAACCCAATACAATGGACGCACTTACCAATAATAAGTTCCACACCCAGTCGGGTAATTTTCCAAATACACCTTGTAACTCGTCCATTGGCGATTGTTTTAGAAGATATTACAAACCGTATACCGGGAATGAAAGACGGACTGAATAACTGAGTAACTGAATAACCGAAAGTTTACATTCGATCATTCACTCTGACTTTCAGCCACTCAGTTATTCAGTTACTCGGTTACTCGGTTACTCAATTATTCAGTTATTCAGTTACTCAGTTATTCAGTTATCGCCCGGCAGTTACTTCACACTATCGTATTGAATGACGAACCTACTAAGATCCGGCGCATTCTTTTTTTGTCGTTGTAATTCGTAGTTATAGATGATGTTGCCAACCTCTTCAAAAAAAGGATAACCGATCGTATCGTAGTCGTATTTGTCGTCGTTTAAAATGCCGTCGCTGTTTGTGTAAATGGTGGCTGTTAGCATAAACTCAACACCGTTTAGAAAGTCAACAACATAGGCAGCATCTGTGAGAAACCCATAGCTCCACCCTGCTTTGTTAAACACTCTTATGTAGGGCGGTATTTTTTGTTTACCCGCTTTGAAAAGAAAGAACTTAGTGTAACTGTCGAAATATTCTGCAGTGTCGTATTTGGGAAAGATTGTTTCAGAGGGATATTGCGACATGTATTTATAGAGGAAATGATAGTCATCATCTGAGAGATCAAATCTTTTGGAACTGCTTACCGACGAAGGAAACAACACAGCCTGCAACATTTGCTGCATGTCTGCCAGGGCAAACTTATTGTGTGTGGTAAAATCCATCGGTTGATTGATGAGGCTGTCATTTTTATTTAGATGTCCATTGCCGATTTTAATCTGTTTTGAAAAATCAAATTTGAAATTGCTGTAGGCTGCAGGTTGCGTGTAAAGCAAATGATCTCCATTTACAAATCTCACCTGGCTCGTGTGGCCGTTTTCATCCTCGTTCATTGGAGCAAAAGAGCGGGTGATAATGGTGTTCTTATAACCTTTTTTCTGCAGCGCTTCATTGATGTATTGCTGGCCGTCAAACTCGTACAGCCTGTTGTAGGCATCATTGTCGCTTATCAAAAATATCCTGCGGGTATAGTGTGCAATTGACGGCAGTTTGTTTTCACTTGTCGAATCAATCCATGCATTTGTTTGCTTACTGTAAGAGCTGTCGAGCAACATGGTGGTGTATTTGTCCACCATTGGTACATGCAGCTTGTGAAGCTTTTCGAGTGCCAGCAAGGCAATCGGCAATTTCACTGTGGACGCAGGATTGAAATACTGTTCTTTATCTACGTGTAAATAATAGTTGGTGAAGGTTGGATTGTTGTGTTTGCTTCTGTTAATTTGAGTATAGATGAGCTGATATCGAAAGCTATCGGGTTTATCAAGGATATTCAATAGCAGCGGCGAGCCTTTCTCAATTAACAGTTTTTGAAGGAAGTCATCTGCCTTTGATTGGGCGTGCAAACCTGCGACAGCTACAAGAGTTGGTATGAAACAAGATACCCATTTAAGCATACAAGATTTTTATCGATTACTTTAAAAGAGAAAATCCTATTTATGATAAATTTGATCTGCCTAGCTACTCTGTCTCACTAAAGAAATTCACTGATAAATTCATCTGGCGTCAAAACCGGTAGAGCGGCTATTGCTTCTTTTTTAAGGCGCTTATCCCGGCTTATGAAATAATTGATTTCATTGTGTATTGAGGCATAATACTGCAACGCATCTTCAATATCATCAATTTTGGAATTCAAAGCAAGCAATGTTATTTCATGAGGAGCATCTATAGCCTGCACATTTGTTAGTAACGTAATTAGTAAATTTCTCGCCTGTTTTTTACCATATTCCTTTACTAAAAAATATCCAGCTATATGGATAATAGTGGGAGTAATGAACGCCTGTACCTTTTCTTCTTCGATCAATTCAAAAATCTCTTCAATTGTCTCATGCCCTGGACGTTGGAGAAAAAAATCCAAAAGAATATTGGCATCGAGAAATATTTTAGAACCCATATTTTTTTGCATTTTCTTTGTAGTACAACTCCTTCAAATCGATACTCGGATCTATATTGGGCTTTTTCAATTTGGCCACAGCATCTATTATGCTCTTTTTCTTGGCAGGCCTTATCAGTTTTTTTAAATAATTTTCTACCAGCTCAGACACACTAACATTGTTGCGCGATGCGTAATTCTTTACATTATCGAGTAACGATTCCTCAATTGTAATATTTAGTCTTGTTTTCATACGCTCTTAATCTTCCCTCAAATATACGCATATTTTAATTTTATGCGCATAAAGTAGACTGGCACAAAAAAAATCCCCCGAAATACGGGGGATCTATATAGAAATTGATTCTTTGTGGAATTAAGCTACTGCTTTGTTTACAAGAGCTGCAGCTTCGCTCAACAAGATGGCACTTTGTACTTTCAGGCCGCTCTCGTCGATCAGCTTCTTAGCTTCTTCAGCATTTGTACCTTGCAATCGAACGATGATAGGTACAGTAATGTTGCCCATTTTGCTGTAAGCATCGATAACACCTTGTGCAACACGGTCGCAACGTACGATACCACCAAAGATGTTGATCAGGATCGCTTTTACTTTAGGGTCTTTCAGAATGATGCGGAAACCTGCTTCTACAGTTTGAGCATTTGCAGTACCACCTACGTCAAGGAAGTTTGCAGGCTCGCCACCGCTCAATTTGATCATATCCATAGTTGCCATCGCCAGACCGGCACCGTTTACCATACAACCTACGTTACCATCCAGCTTCACGAAGTTCAGGTTGAATTTACCTGCTTCTACTTCTGTAGGATCTTCCTCGCTGATGTCACGCATTGCAGCCAGGTCAGGATGACGGGTCAAAGCATTATCATCAAGGTTCATTTTACAGTCAACTGCTATGATCTTTTCATCGCTTGTTTTGAACAATGGATTAATCTCAAGCATGCCGCAATCCAAACCAACGTATGCATTGTAAAGATTGGTCACAAATTTCACGCAGTTTTTGAAAGCTTCGCCGCTCAATCCGAGGTTGAAAGCTATTTTGCGCGCCTGGAAAGCTTGCAAACCGCCACCAGGATGAACCCATTCTTTAAAAATTTTATCGGGAGTATTGTGTGCAACTTCTTCAATGTCCATACCACCTTCGGTGCTGTACATGATTACGTTTTGTCCTTTTGCACGATCCAACAGGATGCTGAGGTAAAATTCTTTTACCGGATTAGGACCTTCATAATATACATCTTGTGCTACCAATACTTTGTTAACCAATTTACCGGCTTCGCCAGTTTGGATGGTTACCAAAGTACCACCCAAAATATTTTGAGCGATCTCCTTAATAGCTTCTGCATTCTTGCCAACCGCTACACCACGCTGTTCGGACCCACGAATTTTTCCTTTACCACGGCCACCCGCATGGATCTGCGCTTTTACAACCGCAAAAGGACCACCATACTGAGTTTTGATTTGTTTATAAGCTTCCTCTGCTTCGCCGGGAGTGTCACAGGCAATTCCTTCCTGAACCGGCACATTATATTTCTTTAGTAATTCTTTGGCTTGATACTCATGAAGATTCATATCAGAATATTTGAGTGCGAATTTAGGGTAAAATGATTAAAGAGGAATTAGGAATTAGAAATTAGGAATTAGAAAGTGAAAATTTGCGGAGGTGAAGTGTGAAAAGGGATTGTAAGAGGAGTTGTAAACAGAATCGTTGATTTAATATTAAAATAATACCGAATAGCTTTACTAAATAAAAAAAGGAGAATCGGTTTAAAACCCGCAATTCTCCTTTCAAACATTTTCAATTTGAATTTCGTTACTATTTGGGAGGGCGAATGCGATTCACCCCTACATCATTTTCAACTTTCAACTTTCAATTTTCAACTGATTACCTATTTCATTTTCGGCAACACACTCCAATAAATCAACACTACTCTTCTGCGCTCATCTACAGGCTTGTAATCTGTGATTTTCCCTGCCGGCAATTGTTCTCCTTTGCCTATTGAAAAGAATGAATCAGAAAGATTTGTCACCGGATATTTGTAGCGTTGCAATCTGTATTGATCCTGCAGGATAGCCGTAATGGACCTGGCCCTTCTGTTGGACATCTCAACATTCAACTGAATTCTGCCGGGTAATGGTGAAGTCATATTTTTTGCAAGGTCTTTGTAAAGCTCACTGCCGGAAGTGAAATTTTCTTCATCAGCATAACCCAATACTATAAACGAAGCATGAAGCTCGCGATCAGCGTGTTTGGCTGCAAACCTCAAAACTTCATCGGTTACGCCCCCTAACATTTTCTCCGCTTCAGTATTGTTTTCAATGTTATATTGACCGGAACCGAAGAAAACTGCCGTATTTAGTTTGGCAAAAGTATTTGCTGCGAGGAGTTCATCAAAAAATAGCACGTTCTCGAGATCAGCTTTGTACAAAGTGCTCACATGACTGAAGTATTCCTGTGCTTTTCTATTTCTTCTTTTGTTTTTGTAACCTTTGGAAGCAATTGCATCATATTGCTGGATACGGCTTTGAATACTGTCACGAAGTTGCTTGATGTGTTGGTACGTGGAAGAATCAGTCATTTCATCCAATTCACCCCTGTTTCTTTTCGAAATTCTTTTGGCGTCGAGAGAATCAAGCTTTTGCAAAAGCGCTGTCTGTTCACTTTTTTGTTGGTCAATCTGCTTTTGTAAACTGTTTGCTTTCTTATTGCTTACACAACTTGTCAATGCAACGAGAACGAATGCGGCTACGGTTAGTTTTTTTTTCATAAAAGAGGTCTCTTCATTTAAAACGACATTTATATAAGTGTTTTCACTTATACAGGCCGCAAAATTAGAAGTATCTCTTATCTGATTGTGTCAAAAAAAGACATAAAAATGTTGCAATCCGAACCGATGTGTGATCTTATTTTTTTGGATAAAGCCGGTCTTCTTCTTTGCGCATGTCGTCGCTGGTGTGTCGTGATCCGTCGTGGCTCCAGCCTGGCGCTCCGAATAAATAACCCATTCGTGCTTTTAGCGAGATGCCTTTTTGCGTAACATCTTTCCAAATGCTCACCCACTCATGGAACACGAGGTAGAGCGGATTTTGTTTTTCAAGCGGGGAGGTTAAGCCAAAACGAATAGGCTGATACTCTTCTACTGACAATTCGCGTTGAAATGTTCCAAAAAGTTTGTCCCAGAAAATGAGCAGCATTCCCATGTTCTTGTCAAGATATTTGGGATTCGAAGCATGGTGGACTTTATGGTGTGAAGGTGTTACAAGAATATATTCAAGAATTCCAAGTTTGCCTACTTTTTCTGTGTGTACCATAATTCCCCAGATTTGCGTAGCGGAGTAGATAAACACGATATCCAGCGGCTGAAATCCGCAAAAGGCCAGTGGCAGGAAGAATATAAATCTATACAATGGCTCAAATACTGAGGATCTGAAACCTGTAGTGAAATTATACTTTTGAGATGAATGGTGCGTGACATGTACTGCCCATAAGAAACGCAGGGTGTGATCCATCCGATGCAGCCAATAGTACATAAAATCTTCAAACAGCACCAGTATGAGCCAGTATGCAACAACATGATGAATCTCTACAATTCTGTGGGTATAGCACCAGGCCAGCACGCCCACATAAATGGCCCTGAAAATCAGGTCGATGCCGCCATTCAGCAACATCATATAAACATTTTGAAAGGTATCTTTGACTGTATAGGTTTCCTGTTTGCGAAGGTTACTCAATACAATTTCCAGCCCGATAATAAAAATATATAGCGGCGTACTAATCAATAAAAGCAATTGTTCCCGAAAGTGCACAATTAAGGTTTTTAATAGTTTTAGGAAATAAACTGCAAATTTGCATTTTAATTGTACACCGAGCAAACCATTTCTCCTTATTAACCAGCCATTTATTTAATAAAAAGTTGTATTTCAATCGTTATCATGGGCAAAGAGCTTCTTCATAATTGGGAAAAGAAATCTGCGGAAAAGCAAAAACAGTATAAAAGTTTTTTGCAGCGGGCAGATAAGAATAAGGTGTTGAAGCAGCTTCCCGACCTGCATGAAGAGGCATTTACGCATGTTGACTGCCTGCAGTGTGCAAACTGCTGTAAAACCTACTCCCCGCGCTTCAAAACGCCTGATATTAAGCGCATTAGCAAACATTTGAAGCTAAAAGAGGGTGACTTTATTGAAAAATATCTTCGCCTCGATAGTGATGGTGATTATGTGGTAAAACAATCGCCCTGCCCATTTCTTGGCAGCGACAATTATTGCAGCATTTATGAAGTTCGCCCTTCCGACTGCGAGCGTTTTCCTTACACAGACGAAGACGTGCTCTTAAAAAGGATGAATATTACGCTGAAGAATTCTACATTTTGCCCTGCAGTGTTTTATGTACTGGAGAAGCTGCAGGCCGCGATCAAAATTTAATAAGAAGCCGAGAGGGACAGTGCCGCAATGGAACTTTGCACAAACGTTTGCGTTTGAAAAATCAGATATAAAGGAATATTTTGATTAAAACGTTTAGACCAATGAAAAAACTTTATCTGATTGTTACTTGTCTGATTTGCCTAACTGCCGTAATTCTCGGTAACCAAAACTTCCACCAACGTCAACAAAGATTGTCTATCGAGACTATTAAATCCAAATTGATAGTAAATAAGACGACTTGCGATTCTTTAAAAATATATTTTGGTTTCCCAAATCAAAAAAAATTTCTACCCCACGTCGACTATTACTTTGAAAAGATTGACAATGGTCTACCAGCGTCACTTTCGATTAATTTTAATGACAGTATAGTTAACGGAAACACAACAATTAAGAGCTTTATACTGGGACAACCGGGAAAAGGCAAAGTTGCCACAGGCGGAATTTAAAATTCTCCCCAGGTATCAAAAGCCGACTCACTTTCTGCCACACCTTTTGATTTGTATTCATTTGATGTTCCCTGACGTATTAAAAGAAAAAAGCTGCATAAAACGAGTGTTTTATGCAGCTTTTAACAATGTGGCTTTGTGGCGCTAAAGCAAAAGTGCAAACGGATTGCTCCATTTGCACTTTGTTCTTTGCTTTTTTCTCCATGTTTATTTAAGAATCGCCCTGCTGATCACTATTCTTTGCACCTCACTGGTGCCTTCATAGATCTGGGTAATTTTTGCGTCTCGCATTAGTCGTTCTACATGGTACTCTTTCACAAAACCGTAACCTCCGTGTACCTGCACTGCTTCGGTACTAACCCACATGGCCGCTTCTGATGCAAATACTTTCGCCATTGAAGAACTAAGTGTATAATCTTTTTGCTGATCTTTTTCCCAAGCAGCTTTCAGGCAAAGTAGCCTCGCAGCTTCTACTTTTGTGGCCATGTCTGCCAGTTTGAACTGTATTGCCTGGTGATGCATGATCTCTTTACCAAATGCCTTTCTTTCTTTAGAGTATTTCAAAGCCAATTCGTAAGCACCGCTTGCGATACCCAGTGCCTGGGATGCAATTCCAATGCGGCCTCCGGCCAATGTTTTCATTGCGAATGAGAAACCAAAGCCATCCGGACCGATCCTGTTTTCCTTTGGCACTTTCACATCGTTGAACAAAATGCTATGGGTATCACTGCCGCGAATGCCCATTTTGTTTTCTTTTGCACCCACTACAACGCCTGGCAAGTTCTTATCTACAATAAATGCGTTGATTCCGTGGCTTCCTTTGGCGGGGTCGGTTTGTGCAATTACAAGATATACTGAAGCAGAGTTACCGTTGGTGATCCAGTTTTTGGTACCATTTAGTAGGTAGTGATCGCCCATGTCTTCTGCGGTGGTACGCTGTGAAGTGGCGTCACTTCCTGCTTCCGGTTCGCTTAAAAGAAATGCACCTATATATAATTGTCCGTCCTTTTTGCCTTGCGCAAGAGGAACAAGATATTTTTGTTTTTGCTCTTCACTGCCAAATGTTTCCAAACCCCAGCATACAAGACTGTTGTTTACACTCATGGCAACACTTACGCTGGCATCTACTTTACTCACTTCTTCCATTGCAAGAACGTAGCTGACGGCGTCCATTCCGGCGCCGCCGTATTTTGGATCTACCATCATTCCCATAAAACCTAGATCTGCCAGTTTCTCTATCTGTTCTTTGGGAAACTTTTGTAATTCGTCTCTTTCGATTACACCTGGCAAACACTCAGTCTGAGCAAAATCTCTTGCTGCTTTTTGTATCATCAGGTGCTCTTCGTTCAATTGAAAATCCATATGGCCGATTTGAAATTTATTGTCAAATATAGAGAAAGTTGTTTCACTAACTAATGATCGTTAGTAAATTTTTTTTAGAAAGGAACGCAGATTATCATGATTGTCATGATTTGTAATGATTAAGAAGAAGGTGTTGAAAACGACGATGGCGTAAGGAGTCAAGATGGCTTCGATATTGAGGTCGATTTTTTGAAAAAAACAGAAAAAAGAAAATCATGAAAATCTTGACAATCATGACAATCTGTGTTCCATCTCTCAAAAAAAAGAGCCCCCAGCCCCTCAGGAATGAGGGCCTTTAAGGGCTCAGGTTAATAAAAACCAAATCACCGTGAGAAAAAGATTTTTAGCGCTCTGACCACGGTGACATTTCGTGGTGGTCTTAAGGTTTACTGCTATTTTGCTACCGCTAGTTTCCTGCGATTGAATTTTTCCAGCTGGGCATCGCAATCTGATATTGAAAAGTCAGGATCGGCTTTTACTTTCAGCATTGCCATAATTTGTTGCTCTATCTCTATTCCTTTGTCGAAATTGCCGGTCTCAACAAGGAGACTAGCATACGTATCCATGAACACCGGTTTTCTATACTGCATCGACGTTTCAGCAAGTTTCAATGCTTTTTGCAGCACATACGGATCAGAAGATTTTTGAAGCAGCTTCCAGCACGTCGCATTCAACCATTCAATTTGACTGGCTGTATCTTTTTTGGGATATTTTGTAAGAATGGCTTCCATGGCATCAACGTAACCTTTCCAATCGTTGCTACGATCTGCTGAGGCTGCATCACACTCAAGGGCGAGTTTGTATTTGCCTGCAAAATTCATTTGATTGAGGCTGTCTTTCAGCTCCTTTAAATCTTCTACAGGAAAAATGGTGTTGGCTGCTTTTTGAATTGAATTGCGATAAACTTCTACAAAATACTCTGACACAGAATCAGCAGAAAATTTTTGTTCGTAGCTTTTTTGATTCCTTCGCACGAATTGAAAAACTGGCGATTGCTCTGTTCTAACGTACCGATTTATAAAGTACCAGTTTTCTTTTGTTTGCCATTTTGTTTGCGGCGTTTTGCTGAAATACTCTTCTATTATTGAAGAGGTATTTTCATGCAGTCCTTCCATCCTCGTCATGAACTTTGACATGAATGCAACACTTCTGTCGCCCTTTTTATACTGAGCCATCAATGACTCGAGAGCATCTCCGCCCAATGACATTTTTCCGAATCTAAGAAATGCCTTGCCATCAACCGCGCCTATCTGCTGACTAATCAATTTGCCTTCGGCCGTAATAAACAACAGTGTTGGATATGCGTGAACGTTATACTGTTTTGCCAATTGCGGGCCTTCGCCTTTTTCCATATCAATTGATGCATTGATAAAATTGGCGTTGTAATAATCGGCTATTTCATTTCTTGTAAACACTTCTTTGGCAAGCTTTTTACATGGCCCACACCAGCTAGTGTAACAATCGAGAAAAATTGCTTTTTTCTCTTTGGCTGCCCTGGCTTTAATTTCTGCCCATGAACTGTTATGTTCAAAGCTGATGGACCTGTCCTGCGCACGCAAGGCAACGCAGATAAGAAGGTTGATTATAAAAAAAGCAAAGTATTTCATCTGTATATCTGTGAGGTGAATGGCGAATTGACAAACCGTGAAGTACCGATCATGAGCTGCAAACTATTTTCACGATTGTCTATTCACCATTCACGACTTTAATGATTTAAAAGCGTTTCAATTGTTTTATCCATCTCTGGTAATCTGAACGGATTGTAAGCTGCCAGTCCAAATCTTATTATACCCGATTGATCAATTACGTATGAAGTGGGGTATGTTTTTATGTTGTACTGAACTGAAATACCGTTTCTTTTAGCGGGTATTTGTGTGTAGTTGAAATTACCGCTCGTTACAGCTTTGATTTTACCCGGGGTGTTATCGTTCACCTCAAAAGCTAAAAACACGACATTTTTCGATTTGTATTTTTCTACCAGCTTATTTAGTTCAGGCATTTCTTTTTTACATGGTGCACATCCAATGAACCAGAAATTCAACACGACTACTTTTCCTTTCAATTCACTCAGATCATACTTTACACCATCCACATCCGCTACTGAAAACAATGGCGCGGGTTTGTTCATTTGCGATGCAATTATTTTCTCACGCTCAATGCTTTCTGGCGTTTTTGCAAATACCAGTTTCCTGAATTCTTCGATGGCTTTCTCCTGCTCTTCTTTTGTTGCTGTTCTTGCAACTTTAACTCTGATCACAGAGTTGGAGTCAACATAAGTATCTGTTGTCAACTTATATTCACTTTGATCAATCAGATTACTGAATTCATAGCGGTGCACTTTTTTGAATTCTTGTGACAGGCAAATAATGTCAGCCTCTGAAACCTCTTTTGCATTTGTAACCGAGTCTGCATAGTGCATTTCTTTATCAGAATTTACTTTTTGCAATCCGGCCAAATATTTCGATCTTCTTGCTTCCACCTGGCTTACGCTGTCAACCGCTGTCTGTGCGCACAACACGCCGATTGATGACACAAGTGCCAGCAGCGATAAACTAAAAACTTTCTTACCTAACATGATTTGATTTTTATTAAGTCGTGAAACGCCAACCGTAATCGTGAGTTTCATTCACACCTGAACTACCCTCACGATTTCCTGTTTACGATTGACGTTTCTCGACGATTATTCTGCAATAAGTTTTGGAATTGTTTTTCCTAATTCTTGAAGTGAGTAAGGATTGTACCCTACATATCCCATGCGAACGATGCCTTTTTTGTCGATCACGAAGTTGGCTGGGAACACTTTTACCTGGTACAATGCAGCAGCATCCTTTCCGCCTAAAGCAACCTGGTAGGTAAAAGGAACTCTTTTCAGGAATTTCTGTACATCGGCCACTGTTGTTGCCGGAACCACTTCCGGTGCAAGGAACACAACGTCTTTGTTGCCCTTGTATTTGTCAACAAATGTGTTAAGCGTAGGCATTTCTTCCCTGCAAGGAGGGCATTGTGTGAACCAGAAATTCAACACTACAACTTTTCCTTTCAAACTTTTAATGCTAACCTTTTTTCCGTCGATGGTAGTAACTGTAAAATCAGGAGCAGGAGCACCGACAAGCTTACTCACTTCCACATCGTTTTGCGCAATGGGGGTACCTTTTTTAGCTGAATAATATCCTTTAAGTGTCGCTACTTTTTTCTCTTGTTCTTCCGGTGTTGCTCTGCGAAGCACAAATGCTTTTTTGCTATAGTTGATATCGCCGTACATATCATCAACCCATGTTCCTGAAGCGTCAAACAACAGTTTTCTATATTCTTCGAATGGCACGTTAATGAATTCGGCTGTATAATACTTCTGGTCCGTCATCTTGTAATTCTTGTCTGCGGCTGCCTCATTAAACGCCTTCTTAAATTCCGGGGTAGCTGTCGCCAGATTTGTCAAACCATTCAACACCACTGCCTTTCTCGCTGCAATTGAGTCAGCATTTTTGAAGGATGCAGCTGTTGAATCGATACCCACCAACTTTGCGGATTGAGCAAAGCTACTCTGCGCACACACAGTTAAGCCAACTGCAAACGCCAATAATTGTTTACGAGATATTTTCATGTTCTTTTTTTTACTAAAGTGATTTTATATTTTACTTTTTGTTTTGACAGTTATACTGACAAAAGATTTAAAGGGTCTAAACAATTCTTTTTGAACAATGATGCTTTTAAATTTTATACTGTCGTTATTTCTTCACAAGACTTACCCCTGCGTCTTTAAACAAGGTCAATGAAGTAGAAAGCGTTGATGCATTTACCGTTTTAAATTTTGAACCCGAATTAGAGCTGGAACTAACGTCTACTGTATAAGTAGTTTTTGTACATTGAGACAAATCAACAGCTGCACCACTGCTACCCGCTGCATCATCAAATGGATTAGTCAGTAGGTATAGCCTGAATGTTGTAGCCGCTGGCGTCCACGGCAGCGTAAACGATGTCAAGGCATTATTATCAAGATATAAAAAGTAGCTTCCACTGGCAGGTGTTGCGTTTGGAAGTTTTGAAGCATCTACTGAAGCAATATTATTGAAAGAGAATTTCAAAGTAGCCAGCTTTGTAAGTGCCGTAAGATCCGGTAATGACGTGAGTGCGTTATTCGTACATGACAGCGTTGTTAAATTCGTAAGCGTTGAAATACTTGCCGGCAATGTTTGAGCGTTTGTATAAGTGTATGTTAATGACGTCAAAGCCGGAGTTTGCGAAAAATCAACTGAGGTTAGATTAGATGGCCCCCCAAAATTAGCGGATCCTCCACCACACGATAATGTAGTTAAATTCGGATTATTCAATTTCAGATAAACAAGTGCAAAATTAGTTGAGCAATCCAAAGATGTTAATGCGGGACATTGTGATACATCCAGCGAATCTATCTGATTGTTGGAACAATTTATTTTAGTTAAAACCGGGTTGTTTAATTTTAGCGACCTTAAATTAATTCCTCCCCACAGAGATTTACCTCCGTTTGTTGGTTCATTGCAAGCCAAATTCGTTAACAACGGACAATTCGAAACATCCAATTTAGAAATGCTTGTAGAGCTGCAGTCAACATTGGTCAATTTTGTGCAATTTGTCAAAGGCAATAAACCAATTCTATAATTGTGAGAACATACGAGGTTTGACAAATTCGGAAGTTCTGCTACACTGGTTGACAATACTTGTATATCGTTGTAACTGCAGTTTAGGGAAGTCATCTCAGATACTTTAGTAATATACAATGAAACAATATGTCCAACGCCGGCTTCCATAAAAGAGTTACTTGGATTATACCAGCTGGTTGAAGTATTCATAATTCCATTCCCATTTATAGTGCCACTTCCATTTCCCTGGCAATTCAGGCCACTTAAAGAATCGCCGGTTATTGTAACAGTATAATCACCTAAACGGGGATATGTATGATAGGCAACTACTGTAACACCTGCCCCTCCCGGATATAAAGAATCTACTCCATCACCCCAACTCACTTTAATATTTTTTCCGTTCAGATTAAATGCAGGAGTAGCAACAGAAAAATCGCCTTTATTACTGCTGGTAAATGACCCAACTTGCGCAAGCTGTGCAAGCTGCATTGTTATTGAATGGTCCGCCAACGCAGTATAAGGCGGAAGCTCAGGATTGTTTATATCAACCTTTTTACAAGAGAAAAAGATTATCTGTACGCTGATTATAGTTATGAGCAATGATGCAATTTTATTCATCTGCCAATATTTTATTTTTATCAAAATTTCATTTACGTCTGCTGGCTCTAAATGATCATTCAATCTACCATCCGGGGTTTTGAGTTAATTTATTCCCTGGTATATCTATTTCCGATTGAGGAATAGGAAACAGATAATTTCTTGCTGCAAAAGTTTTTGAATTGCTGAAATTCGTACCATAGGAATAAGTTTTGACGCCTGTTGTAGCATTATAAGTAATAGTTACTTTTCGGGTTGGAGTGAATCCCGTAGCACTATTAAACCAGGTGGCTGCCGTGCCCCATCGTTTCGCATCCCAGTAACGTTGATCTTCGAACGCCAGTTCAACACGACGCTCATGTCGAATAACTGTATCCATTCCTCCCTGTGTTAAATTATTTGCTACCTGTGGCATGCCCGCACGAGTGCGAACTTGATTTACCGCAGCCAGAACGGAAGCATCCGGGCCAACCGCTTTATTTTGTGACTCTGCATAGTTCAACAGCACTTCAGCATAGCGGATCAATGGCCAATTATAGCCGCTTGCAGCACCAGTACTGCTTGGAGTAATGCTTTCATTGATAAACTTCCTTAAATAATAACCGGTTGGAGTGGTAGCGTTAGTATATGTCTGACCTGATGAATTGACCATGTCCTGGCCACCGTTATACATTTGCATATTCCGGTTTCTAAATGCTACTCCATCATATAAAATTGTTGCATAAAACCTCGGATCCCTGCCTGCATAAGGGCTTGCAGCATTATAACCCGAACCGGAAGCTCCAATCGCCAAACCTGTTTTCATCATCTCATAGTCATCAACCAGATTTTGGGTAGGGCAAGTGCTGCCCAAGCCACCATAGTAAGGAGATTGGTTATTATAGTCAAAATAGGTTGCCAGTTCAGCACTATTAAAATTATGTTGTACCGATAATATCATTTCAGCATTGTTTGGACTTGAGAAAACACTACTATAATTTTTTGCAAGTACCGATGAATCAGTGCTCGCAACAATCAATAACGAGTTTGCTTTCAAATCCATAATGCTCTTGGCAGTAGCTGCTGCTGCTGCCCAATCCTGCGGTGACTGCGTAGCGGACGCCTTGATCATTTGTACTCTACACTTTAAACCCCACGCGGCTTGTTTTGTTACCCTGCCAAGATCGGCAGTTGCGTATTGAACAGGCAAGTCATTTGCAGCCGAATCAAGCTCGCTCATAATAAACTTTTGACAAGAATCAAGTGTATTGCGTGCCTGGAACATTGTTGAATCAACTGCATCCTGAGCGGCTGTAATTATAGGAACAGCGCCGTAGTATTGAACCAAGTCATAATAATAATATGCACGCAAAAATCTTACTTCTGCTTTCAAGCGTTTGTTCAATTGTGGATCACCGGGTACGCCGTCAATTCTTGAAAGATATATATTGGCTCTGCGTATGTATGTATAACGTGAACTCCAGATTGGAGTGATCGTTCTGTAATAAGCATCATAGGTGGAAGTCGAATAATATTTCTGAGCAGTACTATTTGTATTTGCAGCTACTGCATCATCAGTAAGACAACTCATTAGCCATGCACCTCCGGTTATAACATTAGAACCGCCGAACCCGCTTGTTAATTGAGAATAAAAATTATTAGTGTACAAAACTACGTTACTCTGATTTTCCCATAATTGAGGATCAGTGATCTGGTCCACAGGTTTCTGATCCAGGACCTTGTGACAACTTGCAAAAAGAAAAACACTCCCGATTATTATTAGTGCTAAAAAAGCTTTAACTCTCATCTTTCTTCTTTTTTAAATTCGATTACTTGTATTTGTTAAAATCCAACATTAACACCCAAATTCAGTGAACGCTGAATTGGATAATATCCCCCGTTTTCTAAATTCACGTTTAGCATTTCCGGGTCAACAATATCTATTCCGGATTTGGCCCAGGACCACAAATTGGTCGCACCTGCGGAGAACATCACGTTAGATAATCCAATTTTTTTCACAGCATGCGCTGGCAAACGATACGATATTTTGAGGTTTTTAAATCTTACGTAATCTCCTTTAACCAACCAGAATGTGCTTGGATGACCAGAAGCTGAGTTGTTGGTTGAAAAAGCGGGTGAAGAATAACGGGGATAGCGTGCATCTCTGCTTTCCGGTCTCCATGCATTTTCATAACCATATTCTGTCTGGTTTCCCGGTTGGAATTGAGCCACATTTCCGCCTGCTCCCTGGAAAAAGGTGTTAACAGAGAAATTTTTCCATTGTAACGTAAGATTCAATCCGAAAGAATAAGGAGGAAGATTGGTGTTGTTGATTATGACCATATCTTCTCTATCAATTTTCCCGTCGTGATTTAAATCCGCATATTGTATATCTCCCGGTTTCAAGCGTGTGTTTCCAGCTCCATCCTGATTAACCGGATAGCTGTCGATATCCTTCTGCGTCTGGAATAAGCCAAGAGATTTATAATAAGCCTTGTATTGAACGCCATGTTCCTGATATCTTCCATAAGAGGGATAAAGTGTGGAATAGTTGGGATCAACAGCCCGACTATTGGTATAACTGAAATTAAATGTGGTTTGTAAGGACATATCCCTTTTTAATTTCGTATTATTTGTAAGAGAAACTTCAAATCCATTAAAGTACTGTTCTCCTGAATTAGTGTATGGGGCACTAATTCCCAAAGTTGCGGGAGTACTAAATGATTGACTTACCTGCAGGTCGGAAACATGTTTATCATAGATATCAAAAGTTCCGCTAAAGAGGTTTCTCCATAATGAGAAATCAAGGCCTATATTCCGCATTAAACTTTTTCCCCAGGTTACATTTGTATTGGGCATGGTACTGTTGGCCAACACGAAAGCGGGCTGATAAGTACTACTGGTAGTTCCGTTCCCTCCAAAAGCGTATCCTCCGCCACCGCCGCCAGGGCCGGAGTTAATGACTTTGTAATTGTAGTAGTAGCTATACGCGTCACTTTGATCAATTCCCGTAAGGCCTATTGATGCCCTTAGTTTCAGGTCATTAATAAACCTGAAATTATTTTTAATAAATTTTTCTTCGCTTATACGCCACGATACAGCACCTCCTGGAAAATAACCCCATCTTTTACCAGGGGCATAATGGTTAGAGGCGTCAGCACGCATGGTATACTCGAAATAGTATTTTTTTGCAAAACTGTAATTTAAGCGCATAACACCGCCAATTCTGCCATCTTGGGTTTCTGTTCCTCCATTCGTCTGTCCCGTAGGCGAACCACCGTTAATAATCTCAACACCGTCAATTAGTCCGTAGCGGTAAGCCTGCAAATATGTAGTGGTGGAATAATAGTATGTTCCTAAAGCTGTCAGGCCCAAACTATGTTTACCAAATGATGTGGAGTAATCAAAACCAAAGTCATTGTTATAAGAACTAACACTTCCAAGATTCTGCGTGAGCGAATTGCTGTTTGTTGGAGAGTTTTGGAAGCCACCGGTTTGTCTGTACCCTGTCGGCGATGTCGTATCAGGCACAAACGTCTTGTAAAATTTTTGTAACTTTTTGTATTGTAAATTATTAAAACTAAGACTGTTATTCACTTTAATAGTTAGCCCTTTAATAGCAATAGGTGTGTATGTGAAGTTAGCCTGCACAGACATGTTGCTACTTTGGTTATGTATATATCCCGATAGATCCGGTTGCGTATTTGCCCATTTGTTAGAGCCCCCAGTACCATATAGAGAACCGTCTTTATTGAAAATGGGCGTAAGAGGACTGGCAGTAAGAATATCCAGGAATACACCTGATTGGGAAGCAATAGGGCTCGACTGGTTAGAACTAACATACTGCATGTTTAATCCCAGCTTCAAATCACGATGGAGCTTAATATCCAAATTAGAGAGAATCGAATAACGTTTATAGTCATACGCTGTAAGAATGCCTTTCTGGTCGGCTAGCGAACCATTCACATAATAACGAACCGACTCAGTACCTCCCGAAGCGCCAAGTGAGTGCGTCTGGGCCATAGCAGTACGTTGAACATCACTCTCATAAAGACTTTTGGGATTATAAATCCACGGATACTTTCCACTTTGAATTGAATCGATTGCTCCAGGCGAATAGTAAGTCCCTGTACCGTCATTTTGATACATTTCATTAGAGGCATTAGCGTAGTCAACACCACTAAGCATTTTAGGGAATTTGGACGGTTTATCCCAACCAAAATTAGCAGTATAAGTAAACTGAGGCTTGCCCGTTTTACCTCGCTTGGTGGTGATCACAAGAACACCATACGCTCCCTGCATTCCATAAACAGCGGTTGCCGCATTGTCTTTCAGGACTGTGATACTCTCAATGTCGTCCGGGTTTATATCGTTCAGTGACATTCCAACACTACCACCGGAACTTAAAGCAAATTGATTAGAAGACTTTACGGTATTATCAGGTGAAGTTGGACGATCTCTATAAAGTGGAACTCCATCCAACACAATTAAAGGCGCATGCCTGGGATCCGGATCATTGCCGCGGATCATAATAACAGGTCTGCTACCAGGAGCACCGCCAACCGCGGCAATAATGGCTCCGTTTATCTTTCCCTGCAAAGCATCTCCAACATTTACACTGGGCATCTGCATGATCTCATCTGCCTGAATTGTGGAAACAGCCGTAACAACATCTTTTTTTACTTGTTTGCCATATCCTACTACTACGATGTCTTCGTTTTGACGATCAACTTTTTCCATAAAAACACGGATCGACGTTTTGTTCTTTACGTTGATCTCCTGATACTTCATACCGATATAGCTAACCATCAAAACCGACTTATTTGCCTCAGGTATTTTAATAGCAAAACCGCCGGTATTATCGGTTTGGCAACCGATGTTGGTTCCTTTGATAAGCACAGTAGCCCCTACTATGGGCTTACCATTTTCATCCACCACAAAACCTTTCACTTCAGTCGGCGGATCAACTGACTGTGTACCGGTTTTTTCAATTAATGCCGCACGTGGTTCTGATGAATCTACTACTACCACCGCCTCTTGCGCTACCAACGAAGTAGCAGAAGAAGCTGAAGCTGCCTGAACACTTTTTATGATATAGTTTTTATTATTCAGACGTACATAAGTTAACTGGAAAGGAGCCAGCAATTCTTTCAAAGCATGATTAATATCCTTGTTAGGATTGATCTGATACGAGGAGGTTAAACCTTCTACCTTTGTATCAAACAACAGGTTAACCTTATAAACATCCTGGATTTGTTTCAGGATCTCTTTTAATTGTTTTCGGGGAGTGTCAGCTTCGTTTTGAGACATCAACACCTGGATATCCCTGTCTTGTCCATGGCAAAAAAGTACATTGAGTCCCAAAAGCAGGACCAAGGCTGCAATCATTTTTCTCATGCTCGTTTGTTTAGCGTTAGTAGCGGTTAGTGTTTTAGTATAAGCGAATCACCTTTCTGTTCAAGTTTTATATCCAGCAGAATTGAAAGTCCATTCAGCAGGATTTCTTTGTTATCGGATGAAATGGCACCCGATATTTTTTTGTTCCACAGTTTCTCATCTTCTACCCTGGCCTCCAGCCCATAACTATCTCTCAGCAATTCCAATACTTCTTTTAATGAAGCGTTGTCAAATTCCCATCTGTGCTCTTTCCATGCACTCGCGGCAGACGATTTTGTTTCAGCATTTTCAAGCATCAGCGAGTCGTCTGCAATTCTCACCAGCTCACCTGGCTTCATTATCATTGCGGGAAATTTATTTCCGGCGGATCTTAACTCTATGCTTCCCGATGTTAGTGCGATACTTGCCACATTGTGGCGATTGCTAACATTAAATGACGTCCCAAGCACTACAATATCTACTCCGTTTATGTGAACAATAAACCTCTCGTTTGGCTTTACAGGTGCCGCTCCTTTGTGTAAATGATTTACATCAAAGTACGCTTCACCCGTTAGCCAAACTTCTCGGGGTTTAGTGGTGTTCCATTTATCAGAATATCTGATTTCAGAATTTGCATTCAGAGTAACCTTTGAATGATCGGGTAGCTCCAACTGCTTGATTTCAGCGTATAGGGTATTAATCTTAGTTTCCTTTGTATAAGCCAGATAAGTGGCGATACCAGCTCCTACCGTTATTAGCAGGATTGCTGCAACCCTTATCCAATTTAACTTTCGTACCGGCGTTTGAGGTTTTGTTTCAAGCGATTTTCTCTCTATGCCTTGCCACATTTTCTGAACCTGTTCTGTCGTGGGCATTTGATCCCTGACAATACTGTGCAACAAAAACTCCTTTGTATTAACTATTTTATCAGCCAGATGGGGATAAGCCTGGAGCACTTGTTTCCAAAGCTCATGGTCTGCACCGGGCTTGTTTTTGCACCAGGCGACAAAATCGTCGTCCATCAAAAAGTCCCTGACTTCATAGTGTCCATATTTCTCAATTCTTTCCTCCATAGGTTGGTATATACTATCTAATAGACGGCAATGCCATAAAGTGCCCCATAAAAAAATTATTTTTTTATTAAGTTTTTGTCCGGTGCGTAAAAAAGTTCTACCTGGTGCGTGAAAGGAACAATAAAACGAAAAGGTGTGTTGTTGGAAGCAGCATGCGAAGTGTTTCGAGCGCCCTTGCGGTAAGCTTGTAGGAGGCACGAACCTGCATATTCATGATATCGGCAATCTCATCAAATCCCATATTCTGGTAAAATCGGTAATAAATGATCTCACGCTGACGGGGTGTAAGTTTGTCGAGAGCTTCTTCTATTTGTTGTTTGATCTGCTGGAATTGTTCGTTTTGGGTAAGTTTTTCATCCAGCGCCAATTCAAAATGAAAATCAAGAGCCTGGTCATCTTCCACTAAAACGGGAAGCGCATTTATTTTTTTATAAAGACTGTTTCTTAATGACTTATATAAATAGTTTTTAACTGAACCGGGAACACTCAGGCGTTCCCTGCTGGCCCACAAAGTGCAAAACAGGTCCTGAATACAATCTTCAACCAATGTCACATCATTGGTAAATTTCATACCATAACTATATAGCTGGGAAACGAATGAATTGTACAACTTAGCGTACGCATCACCGTTACCGGATTGAAATTCACACCATATTTCAAGTTCATTTACCATATGCTTGATACATCGGAGTTTGAACTTAAAACAAAGCTGATACTGTTGTCGTTTGTGAAAAATGAAATTGTGCAGTCGGCAAATTGACCGAAAAATTCATATGGCGAAAACAAGTATTGCATACAGTACACTAACGATTCAGGCTGATTGGTTTTCTTTTAATTATTCATTATTACAAAATATTGAGTTGCCGTAATGGGCACCCAACAAGGGTTTTATCGTCCTGTGGTATTATTAATGCATCGTTGTTTTCTTAAAAGCAGGTTTAGTTTTTTCGTCCTCGGAAAACCAAATATATGATTTAAGCACATAAAAAAACTACCTGTCTGGCAAAATAAATTACCATCAGATTAAAGAATAAATATAATTGTAGTTGGGTAAACTTGAAAGAACCAATTAAAAATGAAGTAAAAATACTTGAAGATATTTCCTCACGTCTAACGTTTATAGTCAAACAGTGTTGCGGTGAAAACACCATGTTCACGCTTCTTAAACGCCACATGCCAGTTACCGTTGTAGCGGATTAATTTGGGAACAAGATAGTCGCCAAACTTTGTAAGCTGCACTTCCATGTGTACATCAAAATCGTAGATACCGGCATCATAACTCAGATCGTATTTGCGTCCAACAATTTCCATCGAGTTGCCATCAAACCATGTTGTCATTTCATTAATCACCACATCGTTCCTTTCACTATGGCTGAGATCGCTGCGTGCCTTTATTTTGAAAACATAACAGTTCTGCCCGAGATATTGCTCCATGTCAATCGTAAAATCATACAGCTTTGCCACATCATCATCAAACAGCGCGACTTTGTTGCCGATAAATGGCACGCCGGGAATTTTTCGCCCGGGATTAAAGAAAAGCATCTTTAATTGTTCCTTGTGCTTTTCAATACCTTTTTTGTCGCTCAGGTTGCGGTCCAGATCTTTTACAATGTTGTTTTCGCCACAAACAGTTCCGTTTGTAAACATAAGCCCCGCGTACATTTCCAGCGTATAGTAGTTCCAGGAGCTATCGCTTTTATAAATCTCGCCCTGGGTAGTTTGCTGTAAAATGTTCATGCTGCGGCAGCCATCTTTCACCACTTGTTCAGTTTTGCTGTCGAGCATGGCCTCGAGTTCGCCGTTTTTGTCAAGCATGCGAACATCATTGAGGGAGATAAAACCCAGGATTTTTAAATTACGGAAAGCTTTGTAGAAAGTAGTGTCGGTTTGAATTCGACGAATAAAAGACGCAACGTCAAAATTGCTGCGAACAATCACTTCCTTTAAAGTGACTACTTTTTTGTCGATCGTAACGATACTATCCTGCGCCGGTAAATAATGAGCACAAAAAAAGAGAAAGAATAAAACCAATAGATATTTTTTATTCTTTCTCATATAAGGAACGGGGTTTTATGATTCGTTTCTATTTGCGAACACTATTTTTTGTAGGGACGCATGATAATGCGTCTCTATAAGGATGCATGTCATCTTCATTATCAAGACGCATTTTCATGCTTGAACAAGACGCATTTTCATGCTTGAACAGACGCATTTTGATGCGTCTCTACTTGGCGAACATCATTTTATAATCCACTCTTATTTTGCCTTTCGATATATCATCCAGTTTTCCTTTCAGCAATTTCTTTTTCAAAGGCTTCAAATAATCGATGAACAATTTGCCTTCAATGTGATCATACTCATGCAAGATAACTCTTGCAGTGATGCCATTAAACGTTTTAACATGATGTTCAAAATTTTCGTCCTTGTATTCAATGGTTACTGATTCTGCCCTGTAAACATCTTCACGGATCTTTGGAATGCTTAAGCAACCTTCGTTATAAGCCCACTCTTCCCCATCCAATTCAGTTACGTGTGCATTGATAAAAACCTGTTTGATGCCTTTATCGTTTGGATATTCTTTCTTTTCGTCTTCGTCAAGATTATTGATAATCTGCTCGCTATCAACTACAAAAAGTCTAATGTCACGATTCACCTGCGGAGCCGCAATACCAACGCCGTTGCTATAGTACATTGTTTCCCACATGTCCGCAATAAATTCATTTAGCTTTGGGTAATCCGGGGTTATATCCTGTGCCACTTTTCTCAATACCGGGTGTCCATATGCTACAATTGGAAGTATCATCTTTCGAATATTTGTTAATTGGCAAAGGTAAAGACAATTTGAAAATTTGAAGATTTGAAAATTTGAAAATGGCGTTTAATGTCTAAAAACGCCGCCCATATGATTGACTTTCAGCAAGTTGAAAAGTATAGAAGCAAGCTGAACCTAAAGCATTTTCAAATTTTCAAATTCCCATATTTTCAAATTTGCTGCAAGTATTCCTGCAGCATAATGGTCGCGGCAATTTCATCCACCAGCTTCTTGTTCCGGCGGTCCTTTTTCTTCATGCCGCTTTCTATCATGCTTTGTTTGGCCATTTTGGAGGTGTAGCGCTCATCCACCATTTTGTAGGGAAGCGCCGGGAAATCCTTGGCAAATTGTTTCACAAATGCATTCACAAGCGGAGTCGCGTGCGTATCGGAATCGTCCCAGTTTTTTGGCTCACCAATGATCACAAGTTCCACCTGTTCCTGCTGAAAATATTTTTTGAGAAATGGCATGAGCTCTTTTGTGTCAACAGTAGTAAGGCCCGTTGCAATGATCTGCAAAGGATCGGTAACTGCGATGCCGGTGCGGCGAAGGCCGTAGTCTATAGAGAGGATGCGAGCCATGGTTAATTTGAAAATTTGGGAATTTGAAAATGGAGAGAACGGAACGCTGATTTTCAAGATTGTCATGATTGAGATGATTGATTGGGATTTTCTTTTCAACAATTCAATGATTCAATAATTCAGCCCTTCAGTTATTCAGTTACTCAGTCATTACCTCAAAAACAAGTCGCTGATCACAAACACAGCAAACACTACGCTGGCAATGCCATTCGCGGTCATGAAGGCTATGTTCACTTTGCTAAGGTCGTTTGGTTTTACAATGGAGTGTTGATAGAGCAACATGCCCACAAACACTGCGATACCGATCCAGTACAACCAGTGAAAATGCCCGTAAACGCCTGCAGTTACTACACAAATCGCGCTGCACAAATGCAACAATTCAGACACTCTTAATGCTTTTGGTTTGCCCAACACAGAAGGAATAGAATATAAATTTTGTGATTGGTCAAAGTCAACATCCTGCAAAGCGTAGATTACGTCAAACCCGCTCACCCAGAAGATTACAGCCAATGAGAATAGAATTGGTAACAACTCAAATTTTCCTGTTACCGCCAGATATGCGCCAATGGGCGCCAGCGACAAACCCAACCCTAATACCAAATGACAAAGTGGTGTAAATCTTTTTGTATAGCTGTAAAATAGAATTACAAATAACGCAACTGGCGAAAGGAAAAAGCAAAGTGTGTTGATGAAAAAACAAGCACCCATGAAAATAATGCAGCAAATAATTGTGAAACGCAAAGCGCTATCCGCAGAAATAATTCCGGCAGGAATTTCACGAATGGCAGTGCGTGGATTTTTTGCATCAAAGGCTCTGTCCAGGTAACGGTTGAAAGCCATGGCCGCACTACGTGCAGTTACCATACAAACGAGTACCAATACAAATTTCAACACCAATTGCTGCCAACCGATTGCATTCTCCTCACTGTTCATTTTAACCATTGCCAGGAAAAAGCCAATCATCGCAAATGGCATTGCGAAAATGGTGTGTGAAAACTTAACCAAGCTTAGATAATTTTTTACTGTACTCATGTATTAGTTGTTAGTTGGTAGTTGTTGGTTGTTAGAGGTTACCTCCGATTTAATCCTACTTTTATTTTTACTTTCAATTACGGTAGCTTTATGGACACAGAACAAATCATTCGCATTTCTAAGCTCCAATTTCCCATCTAAGAATAAAGCCGCATCTTTTGCTCCATTTTCAATTCCTTTGAGAATTTGTTTAGATGTGAGATTTCTAGCTTTTGAAAAAATTGATTTCATTTTACGATCTAAATACCTTTTTACTTTTCAATAAACTTTGGAACAAAGTTCCTTACTATTTCCCAGATCACAACGCCGGCGGCGGTTGCAATATTAAGCGAATGTTTCATGCCCAGTTGCGGGATTTCAATTGTGCCATTACATAAAGCAATTGTCGACTGCTCCACTCCAGTGACTTCGTTGCCTAAGACGATGGCAATTTTTTCGTTTGTATCAAACTTGCATTCGTGCAATTTTCGGCTGTTTTCCACCTGCTCGATGGCAAAAACTTTATAGCCATCCTGTTTTAATTCTTCTACCGCTTCACCGGCGTTTGCAAAGCCTTTCCAGTGAACGGAATCCTCTGCACCAAGTGCTGTTTTTTTGATTTCTTTATGAGGCGGCTTTGCAGAATAGCCACATATGTACACCGCTTCCAGCAAAAAAGCATCTGCTGTGCGGAAGACGCTTCCAATGTTATAAGCGCTCCGGATGTTTTCCAAAACAACAATTAAGGGAACTTTCTCAGATTCTTTGAACTCCTCCACCGATTTACGGTTTAGTTCATCCATGCTCAGTTTTCGCATAGCGGCAAAATTAGGTAATTTGAAAATTTGAGGATTTGAAAATTTGAAAACGGGTGGCCGGTTGCCAGTTGCCAGCGGCAGTAGCGCTTACATATGACATACCGCCAAATATGTTGAACTTCCCGCTGGCTACTGGCTGCCAGCTACTTGCCACCGCTCCCTGTTGATAACTTGTCAAAAATTAGCCACTTACAACTCGCAATATGCTACCCGCAACTTGTCGCCAATTGCTAAATTTGCCAGCTATGGCAAAAGCAACTGGCACTGAAACTCCGTTAATGCAACAGCACAATGCAATTAAACAGCGCTATCCTGACGCGGTTTTGTTGTTTCGTGTGGGTGACTTTTACGAAACCTTTGGCGGAGATGCCATCATTGCTTCACAAGTGCTGGGCATTACGCTCACTAAAAGAAATAACGGCTCGCCTTCTTCGAGTGAACTGGCTGGTTTTCCGCACCATGCATTGGATACTTATCTGCACAAATTGGTGAAAGCGGGTTACCGTGTTGCTATTTGCGATCAGCTGGAAGATCCGAAAACGGTAAAGGGTATTGTGAAAAGAGGGGTTACTGAAATGGTCACGCCCGGTACTGCCACGAACGATAAATTACTCGAACATAACAGCAATAATTTTTTGGCTGCCCTGCATTTTGTTGATGACAACAAATATGGTTTAGCTTTTCTCGACATTTCAACCGGCGAATTTTTCCTTGCAGAAGGTGATCGCGAATATGCTGATAAACTTCTGCAAAGTTTCAAACCTGCGGAAGTTATTTTTCAACGTCATCGTCAAAAACAATTCAAAGAATTTTTCGGAAGTAAGTTTTATACCTACACGCTGGATGAATGGATATTCCAGGAGGTGTATGCTCAGGAAACTTTATTAAAACATTTCCAAACGCATTCCTTAAAAGGTTTTGGTGTTGAAGAACTCGCAAGCGGATTGATAGCGGCAGGTGCTGTTCTACATTACCTAAAGGATACAGAGCATCCAAACCTGCAACACATTGTGAGCATGCAGCGCATTGACCGCGATGATTTTTTGTGGATGGACCGCTTTACAATCCGCAATCTTGAGTTGCTTGGCAACGGCGTTGAAAATGGTCAAACGCTTTTGCGCACGCTCGACAATACGGTTTCGCCGATGGGTGCCCGGCTGCTGAAACGCTGGCTTGTTTTCCCTTTAAAAGATATTACCAAAATAAATGAGCGCCTTGATCTTGTTGAGTATTTGATCAAAGACGTAGATGCAAGAACCAAACTTTCGCAACTCATCAAGCAGTGCGGCGATATCGAAAGGCTCGTGAGTAAAATTCCTTTGAAGAAGATCAACCCACGCGAAGTGGCGCAGATCGCAAGGGGTTTGCAACAAGTGGATGCAATTAAAAAATTGTGCGCTGAAAGCGAGAATAGTTATTTGAAAAGATTGGGAGACGCATTGAACCCGTGCCATTACATTGAAGAAAAAATTCAGAAAGAAATTACTGAGAACCCACCTGCAACTGCTGTTAAAGGGGGCATGATCGCAAGTGGCATCAGCAGCGAACTGGATGACCTGCGCAACATTGCTTCTAACGGCAAACAATATCTTACACAACTGCAACAAAAGGAAGCTGATGAAACAGGTATTTCTTCTTTGAAGATCGGATTCAACAATGTGTTTGGATACTTTCTTGAAGTAACAAACACGCATAAAGATAAGGTGCCCACTACCTGGACACGCAAGCAAACGCTGGCCAATTGCGAGCGCTACATCACTCCTGAACTCAAGGAATACGAAGAAAAAATCACAGGCGCGGAGGATAAAATCTATCAGCTTGAAATGTCTTTGTACGAGGCATTGCTGAATGAATTGCAAACTTACCTCGCTCCTATTCAAACGAACGGAAATATTCTTGCAATCGTCGATTGCTTGTTGTGCTTTGCACATAATGCTACTCATTTCAATTATAAGAAACCGTTGCTCCATGAAGGCGCAGAACTGGTCATTAAAGACGGACGCCATCCTGTGATTGAACGAAATCTGGGAACAGGTGAACACTACATCGCCAATGACATTGAGCTGAATAAAAACACGCAGCAGGTCATTATTTTAACGGGACCGAACATGAGTGGTAAGAGTGCTTTGCTTCGTCAAACGGCGCTTATCACACTAATGGCGCATATCGGAAGTTTTGTTCCGGCGGCAGATGCATTTGTTCCTTTAACAGATAAGATCTTTACGCGTGTTGGTGCTTCTGATAACTTAAGCGGCGGCGAGTCTACTTTTATGGTGGAGATGAACGAAACGGCCAGCATTATCAACAACATCACCGACAGGAGTTTGATCCTGCTGGATGAAATTGGCCGCGGTACATCTACCTATGATGGCATTTCCATTGCATGGAGCATTGTAGAATTTTTACAAAAATCTCCCTGCCAGCCGAAGACTTTATTTGCTACGCACTACCATGAGTTGAATGAGCTGGAAAACAAATTGGTCAACGTAAAAAATTACCATGTCACCAATAAAGAGGTAGGCAACAAAATTATCTTCCTTCGAAAATTAGCTCCGGGCGGCAGTACACATAGCTTTGGTATTCATGTGGCGAAAATGGCGGGCATGCCTCCTTCACTTATCGATCGCGCAAATGATGTGTTGAAACAATTGGAAACAAAACATGTCGACGCGAGTATCGAGGACCAGGTGAAACAACTCTCGATGCCCAAAATGCAGCTTTCCATTTTCGATGCGCATTCGCAAACTTTTGAAGAAATACGCGGTTTGCTGAACAATCTTGATATTAACAGATTGACTCCGGTAGAAGCGTTGTTGAAATTGCAGGAGATTAAGGAGAGGGTGAAGTAATTTGAAAATTTGGGGATTTGGGGATTTGAACATTTGAAAATGGGGAGAGTGAACACAGATTTTCATGATTGTCATGATTTTGATGATTTGAAAATGGCGTAGGGACGAATCGCATTCGCCCTGCAGCACAGAAAGAATTCTTAATTCTTAATTCCTAATTCAATGTCGTTTAGTTAAGCTGTTTGAAAAATTAAGAGATGTCGCTTGTCATCCCGACGAAGGAGGGATCTGAGCCTAACACTAGCCCACACTATGCGTTAACAATCACGCAGATCCCTCCTTCGTCGGGATGACAAACGGTCTTTTCTAACGGATCACAACCACCATTCCGTTTAAAAATCCTTAACTAAACGACATTGAATTCCTAATTCTTATTGACATAAAAAAGAGAAGCAGCTAAATATCTAGCTGCTTCTCTTTTTTATAATTTGACATGACTATTTAATTCAACGGATCGGCATCTATCAAGACAACTTTTGCTTTTAGTATTGCGTTCGGAGGCGTGAACGTGTTGCCAGATAGCTCTGATATTGAAATGTACACGTGCCCGACATTGTGCGTTACTATGTAAGAAAATGCATCATAAGTTTCAGGTAAGGCGTCATAGTTTGTTCCATCAAATGCAATGTAAGCCAGCACGCCGCCATTTGTGTACATATATTGGTCAAGCTCGGGAACAGGTATATCAATAGTGGCAGTTTTATTGTCGCTGCTCATTTGCCACGCGTTGGGTTGCAAATTAAAAAGGATAGAATACGCCTGCTTAACTTGCTGCACTTCTGTTACTTCTTTCTTACATGCACTAAACGCAAACAATGAGAATAGTGATAAAGCGATGATCGATAGTTTCATATTTGGATGTTTTTGACAATAAATTATTTATAGGACGATTCAAAACGGAAAATGTTTAATCCTGGCGAAAATAATTATGCAAAAAGCGAACCAAGAACGCCCAATGCAAAAGGCTTAACGCAAAACGCCTAACGCTTAGCGCAGGGTGTTGCACCAAAACTGCGTTAGGCATTAGGCGTTCAACGTTAAGCCTTTTCTATACCAATCCCTTCAATTTCTCAATCACCGCATCCACTTCTTCTTTCGTATTGTGTTTGCTGAAGGAGAAACGAACAGGAACCTGGTTAGGATTATTGTTGATCGCGCGAATTACGTGTGACCCTATATCTACGCCGCTTGTACAGGCGCTTCCACCGGAAACACAGATGTGATTTATGTCGAGGTTGAACAAGATCATTTCAGACTTTTCATTCTTAGGAAATGATACGTTCAAAACTGTATACAAACTTCTTCCATCTACATCTCCGTTAAAACTTACACCTGGAAAATTCTTCTGCAATTGCTCTTTCATGTAAGTCTTGATCTCTTTGATGTAAGCGCTGTCTTTTTCATAGTTGGCAGTTGCAAGCTCTAATGCTTTTGCAAACCCAACGATGCCGTAAAGATTTTCCGTACCTGCACGCATGTTACGCTCTTGTGAGCCCCCGTGTATGTAAGGTTTTATTTTTACGTTTTCATTAATGTACAAAATACCAACGCCTTTAGGCCCATGGAATTTGTGTCCCGCCCCGGTTATAAAATGCACCGGTGTATGGCGCAGATCAAATGGATAGTGCCCTACCGTTTGCACAGTATCAGAATGGAATATTGCGTTGTATTTCTGGCAAATATCTCCTACTGCGTGCAGGTCAAGCAAATTACCTATTTCATTGTTGGCATGCATCAGTGTAACGAGCGTTCTTTCTTCACTTTCCGCCAATAGTCTTTCCAGGTCTTCAAGATCAACGTGACCGCTTGGGAGTATTTTTACAAAGCTGAGTTTTATATCATCATTGTGATGACGGTATTCTACGGAATGTAAAGTCGCGTGGTGTTCTATCGGAGAAGAAATGATATGTCTGCAACCGAGGTCTCTTATTGCAGCAGTGATAACAGTGTTGCTGCTTTCTGTTCCACCGGAAGTAAAGAATATTTCTGCTGGATGTGCATTCAGGATTTTTGCAACGGACTTGCGGGCGTTTTCAATAGCCAGCCTGCTTTCTCGGCCATATGAGTATATAGAAGATGGGTTACCAAATTTTTCAGTAAGGTAAGGCATCATTGCTTCAAGCACCAAAGGGTCCAGTGAAGTGGTAGCGGCATTATCGAAATAGATTCTTTGCACGATCTGTTTAATTTAGGTTTCAAAGAAGGTGCAAATTTACAAAAGAACGGGTATTAAAAACGAACGCAAATTATTCTGACCTCAATTGACCGGAAGATTTTTACAAACCCCCGCTAATTAGTGACGATCATCATAATCTGCGTTGCGAAAAAAAATAACAGTTGGCCTATGCCATAAACTCTTTTATATCGTGCATTAAGCGTAATGCAATATTATTTGCGGTTGTTTCAAAATTGCTTTCTGCGTAAATACGAATGATCGGCTCGGTGTTAGATGTACGTAAATGCACCCAATCCTGGTCAAATTCAATTTTCAAACCGTCTTCTGTGTTAACGGGTTGCTTTTTGTATTTCGCTTTAATTTTCTCGAAAATATCTTTCACATCCACGCCATTGCCCAGTTCCATTTTGTTTTTGGAAATGAAATAGTCAGGATATTTAGCTCTGAAAGATTTCATGCCATTCTTATGCTGCGCAAGGGAACTCAGGAACAAACCAATACCGATCAATGCATCGCGGCCATAATGAAGATCAGGAACGATAATGCCTCCGTTTCCTTCACCGCCAATAACTGCGTTCATCTCCTTCATTCTGTTCACCACATTCACCTCGCCTACCGCAGATGGATAATATTCTCCGCCATGGTGCAGCGTAATTTCCTTCAAAGCCTTGGTAGAAGACATATTGGAAACGGTGTTGCCTTTCTTCTTGCTCAACACATAATCAGCCACGGCTACCAGCGTAAATTCTTCACCAAACATGCTGCCATCTTCGCATACGAAGCAAAGACGATCCACATCCGGGTCAACGGCTATGCCAAATGAAGCGCCATGTTTTTTAACTTCAGCGCTCAGGCTGGTAAGGTTTTCCGGCAATGGCTCAGGATTGTGGGCAAATTTGCCGGTAATCTCGCCATTGATCACAATAACCTCTTGTACGCCTAAAGCCTCAAGAAGCATTGGTATTACTGTAGCGCCGGTTGAATTGATGGCGTCTACAACAACTTTATATCCTTTTGCAGCAATGCCTTCTTTATTTACCAAAGGGTAATTAACAACAGCGTCAATATGTTTTTGTAAATAAGTATCATTGACGGAATAGCTACCCAATTTGTCTACGGGAGCAAATTTGTATGAATCTTTTGCCGCCAGTTCAAGAATGATAGCACCAGCTTCTGCGCTGATGAATTCGCCCTGGTTGTTGAGCAATTTGAGGGCATTCCACTCTTTGGGATTGTGACTCGCAGTGATGATGATACCTCCATCAGCTCCCTCCCACTTTACAGCCATTTCAACTGTAGGTGTAGTCGAGAGACCAAGGTCCACAACGTCGAGGCCCAGTCCCAGTAAAGTGTTTACTGCAAGTTGGCTTACCATTTCTCCGCTGATTCTACCATCGCGGCCGATAACTACTTTCTTACCATTGTTTTTTTCTATTAGCCAGGTCCCATACGCAGCTGTAAATTTTACCACATCAAGTGGCGTCAAATTCTCAGACGGATTGCCACCAACAGTTCCTCTAATGCCGGAAATACTTTTAATCAATGCCACAGATCTAACGGTTTAAATTTTGTATCTAAATAAATTTCAAGTCCAATCGAATGTCCAGTGCTTTTATAGGATGTGAGATTGCAAGGGGGACAAATTTAAGAATTCTGCCGACCATTTCTACAGTAAATTAATAACATTCTACTTTTTAGAAACCAATTGATTGAAAATAAACTATTAACAATCATTAATCAGATGTTATCTGTCGGCGATAAATTTCACTAAGCAGCGTAAATCTGCAAAAGACGTACCGCGGATGAGTTTCGTGTGTTAAGTTTTGGGTTATGAGTTATTGGGGTACAGTTCGAAGCCCAAAGTCATATTGATTCTCACACCTTTTTAATCCAAAACCCATAACTTAAAACTCACAACTCAAAACTCTTACCTACTTTTACAGCGTTTATTACAAAAATTATGGACCTACAGGCTAATTGGTTTAAAGATTGGTTTAATTCACAATATTATCATCAGTTATACTTTAAAAGAGATGAAAAAGAAGCTGCGGAGTTTATCCACTTACTTATCGAGAGATTAAATCCGCCAGCCAATAGCCTGATGCTGGATGTGGCCTGTGGAAAAGGCAGGCATTCTAAAATACTGGCTGATCATGGATTTGACGTCACAGGCATTGATATTTCCCCCGACAGCATTGCAGAAGCAAAAGAATCTGAAAATGATCGCCTTCATTTTTTTGTGCAGGATATGCGTTTGCCTTTCATGATCAATTACTTTGATTACGCATTCAATTTTTTTACAAGCTTTGGCTATTTCAAGTCTGAGCGGGAACATTATAATGCCATAAGGTCCGTCGCACAATCTCTTAAACCAAACGGTACGCTGGTCATTGACTATCTGAATGTCCATTATGCCGAAGATCACCTTATACACAAAGCTGACAAAGAGATTGACGGCATTAACTTCTTTATTACCAAGTGGTTCGACGAGACGCATTTCTATAAAAAGATCGTGGTGGAAGACGACGACCTCACCGAACCGCTCGAATACACAGAAAAAGTTGCCAAGTTCACTTTGGGAGATTTTAATGATATGTTTGCCTACCACAACCTGCAAATTCAGGAAGTTTACGGCGATTATCATTTCGGCGCCTACGATGTAAGGAAATCTCCGAGGTTGATAATGATTGCGAAGAAAGTTATGAGCTAGTTTTAAGTTATGAGTGTTGAGTGTTGAGTTAGTCGCCCGAGCATAGATCATCTTAGCGAAGGCAATCGACGCTTCACAGAAACAATTCTTAATTCTTAATTCCTAACTCTTAATTGTCAAAACGTTCTAATTTCTAATTCCTAATTTCTACCACATGTCTCTCCTCCAATGGCTGCAACATATAGATGAAACGATGTTCATATTCGTTCACCATACAGCCAGTGCTCCCTTCCTGGACAACTTTATGCTGTTAATGCGTAATGCGAATACGTGGATTCCGCTGTACGCTTTCATGCTGTTTTGGAGCATTAAATTTGGAAAGCCATACACTATTATATTTATTGCCTGCACATTGATCACTTTTGCATTGGGCGACTACATTAGTTCCGGTATTATTAAGAATCTTGTCGCACGTCCGCGCCCTTGCGATACGGCAAGCCTGGAGCCTTATTTACGACACCTCATCGGTTGTGGCGGTTATTCAATGCCGTCCTCACATGCCACCAATCATTTTGCGTTGGCTACATTCTGGTTCCTGGCAATAAAAAAAATCAGAGGAAGAAAATGGTACTGGCTTTGGTTTTGGGCGGCGCTTATAGCGTACGCACAGGTATACGTGGGCAAACATTATCCGTTTGATGTGTTGGCGGGCACTGCTTTGGGCTTGCTAATTGGCATTGGAGTTAGCAAATTATTTGAATACGCCATGAAAAAGCGAGACGAACGTCAAAAGTCAAAAGTCAAAAGTCAAAAGTAGTTTCTGTGCTACACTCGCTTTTGAATTTTGCTTTTTGAATTCTGAATTTTAATTTTTGAATTTTCGCAATATGCAACAACCCGATTTACAATCCTGGCTCAATAAATGGTTCCCGATAGTTGTAATTATAGGAATAGCGGTAAACGCAAGCGGCTTGTTTCTGCCTATACTCGGCACTGATGGCGCTTTGTATGCGCATGTGGCAAAGACGATGTCGCTCAATAACAACTTCAATAATTTATATGTAGAAGGAAAAGACTGGCTGGATAAACCACACTTTCCATTTTGGGTGACTGCAATATTCTTTAAAATTTTCGGCATCAATTCATTTGCCTACAAATTGCCGGGACTACTTTTTTGGGCGCTTGGTATCTTTTATACATACCGGTTTACTAAGCTGTTCTATAATGACACTACTGCTAAGGTCGCAGTGATCATTTACCTGACGGCAGAACATTTGGTGTTGTCCAATAACGACGTGCGTGCAGAGCCTTTCTTAACGGGCATGGTCATCGGCAGTGTGTATCATTTTTATAAATCCTACGGCAAAACGTTCAGTCTCGACCTGGTGATAGGCTCTTTGCTGGCGGGATTTGCGGTCATGACGAAAGGCCTTTTCATTCTGCTGCCGATTGGCGGCGGCTTCATTGTGCACTGGATCATTAGAAAAGAATGGAACCAGTTCTTTCAATTCCGCTGGATACTGGCAATCATTCTCACTTTCCTTTTTGCAACGCCGGAATTGTATGCATTGTATCACCAGGTTGACCTGCATCCTGAAAAAACATTTATTGTTGGCGACAAACCAGATCCTTCTGTAAAATCGGGCATTAAGTTTTTCCTTTGGGACAGCCAGTTTGGACGTTTTTTCAATACCGGACCGATCAAAGGAAGCGGTGATAAATCTTTTTTCCTGCATACTTTGCTTTGGGCCTTTTTACCGTGGTCACTGGTGATGTATGCGTCTTTATACAGAAACATCAAAAGCATTGTTAAGAAAGACGGTTATGCAAAAGAATACATTTCCCTCGGCGCCTCTATCTTAACCTTGCTGCTTTTTTCTTTGTCAAAATTCCAATTGCCGCATTATTCCAACATCATCTTTCCATTCCTGGGAATTTTGACCGCTCATTTCCTTTGCTCATTGAAAATGCCAAAGTCGATCAAAGCCGTTTATATTATACAAGTCGTTATAGGAATCATTGCCGTTTTGCTACCGGTAATCCTGCTGATTTTCTTTAGACCTACGCACTATATTCTGGCGGCTTTCTGGATAATAATTGTAGTGGTGTTGTCCGTTTACTGGTTCGGGAAAAGATCGATGACATCCGCTATTGGCATTGGTTTCGCAACGAGTGTGCTGATAAATGTTTTCCTCAACGCATTTTTTTACGGCCCGCTCATGAAGTACCAGGCTGGTATGAAAGCTGCATGGTATATCAATGAAAACAATCCGCAACATTTAAAAGCCGGGGAATTTGATACACAGTCCTACCACTATGCATTTTATTTGAACCAACCGAATTACCAATGGAGCATCGATGACCTGAAAAATGAAGTAAAACAACAACCTGTACTCGTATTAACCGAGCGCTCCAAACTGGATTCTCTTAATAATGCTGGATTGAAAACAGAGGTATTGGCTCCTTTTGAAGACTTCAGGGTAGCCATGCTAACGGGAAAATTTGTAAATTATAAAACCCGCAGTGAAACGACTAAAAAAATGGTGGTCGTGAGAGTAATTAATAACTAATAAAGAATAATTGATAGGGGTTGCGCAATACGAAAAACATGAGCCTGCCTTATTTTTAACGGTTCCGGTAAGGCCACTTTCAATCATGAAACTCGCCTATTAATTCTTAATTATTAATTATTAATTCACCGATTTGCCATTATCTTCACTCCTAAATTAGACTAACCCATCTGATATCCAACTTAATAAAACATGACGGAAATTTTAATAATACTTGGATTGATTTTGTTGAACGGGCTTTTTTCGATGGCTGAGATTGCTCTTGTCTCGGCACGCAAATCAAAACTTGAACTTCAGGCAAGCAAAGGCGATACACGGGCAAAAGAAGCATTAAAACTTTCCAGCAATCCGGATACTTTTCTTTCCACTGTACAAATAGGAATTACATTAATCGGCATTTTGACCGGTATTTATTCCGGCGATAAGATAAAATCCAATCTTGTAGAGTTTCTTAACGGACTCGGATTTATAAAACCTTCCCTGGTTAGCGGCGTCGCTACGGTAATCGTTCTGATCATTTTGACTTATTTCTCATTGGTATTGGGTGAACTGGTTCCCAAAAGAATTGGTATGGCAAATCCGGAAAGGATTGCCAAACTGGTGGCACGTCCCATGAGGGCGGTGGGCATCATTACGCATCCATTTATTTGGTTATTGTCGAAATCCACCAACTTTATTACGAAAATTTTCAATCTTCAATCAACTGACAGCCAGGTAACAGAGGAAGAAATCAAAGCGATCATCAGTGAAGGAACTGAGCAGGGCACCATTGACGAGGCTGAACAGGAAATCATCGAAAGGGTTTTCCACCTTGGCGACAGAAGCATCACTTCCCTGATGACACACAGAAGTGATATCATCTGGTTCGATCTCAATGATAATGAAGAATCTATAAAAGAAAAAATATTGAGAGAGCCGCATTCGGTTTATCCCATTTGCGAAGGCGAACTGGATAATATGAAAGGCATTGTTTCCATAAAGGACCTGTATACATCGAATGATAAAGTGCTTTTCAAGCACATAATGCAGCCCGCAATGTTTGTTCCGGAAAACAACTCCGCGTATAAAGTATTGGAGAAATTCAAGCAATCAAAGAACCATAGCTGTTTTATTGTGGACGAATACGGGAGCGTTCAGGGAATGATCACTTTAAACGATATTCTGGAGGCCATCGTTGGTGACATGCCACAACCGGACATGGAAGACTATGAAATCACCGACCGCGGTGACGGAACTTATCTCGTGGACGGGCAAATTCCTTTCTACGACTTCCTTCACCGTTTCGACAAGACCGACCAGATGAATGAAGGCGAACAGGAATTCAACACACTCGCCGGATTTATCCTTCACATACTGGAACATATTCCGCATACAGGAGAAACCGTTGACTGGCAAGGCTTTAAGTTCGAGATCATAGACATGGACGCTCTACGTATAGATAAGATCCTGGTAACTGCACCAGAGACGCCGGCTTCTGAAGTACCGGAAGAATAATTGAAAATTGAAAGTTGAAAATTGAAAATCAGTGGAACGCAGATTCTCATGATTGTCATGATCTGCTAAGATATTTTGATTTGAGATTTGGAAATTTTAGCAATCTTCAAATCTTTATCCTTAAAATCATTTATAATCTTGACAATCATGAGAATCTGCGTTCCCTCATCCATTTTCAACTTTCAACTTTCAATTTTCAATTCCAACTAAATCTGCCATCCTGTCATTTATTTCCCTCTTTTTAGCTATTTTTGCACACTTACAAAAAACTGAAAAATGCTGGATGTTGTAGCAGAAAAAGCGCATGATGAAGCGAGGCAGGGAGAAGCATATGCTCCGTTTGCCAACGACCCCAATCAATACAAGAAGAAATTCTACATAGAAAGCTATGGCTGCGCCATGAACTTTGCAGATAGCGAAATTGTGGCTTCCATTTTAAACAAGGATGGTTTTGGTGCTACCAGCAATTGTGAGGACGCCGATCTTATTTTCCTGAACACCTGTTCAATCCGCGAAAAAGCGGAGCAGACGGTAAGAAAACGTCTTACTGAATTTCGCAAATTGAAGCAGGCAAGACCAGGCACATTGGTTGGAGTGCTTGGATGTATGGCCGAGCGACTGAAAGCTAAATTGCTGGAAGAAGAAAAGCTTGTTGATATTGTCGTGGGACCTGACGCCTACAGAAGCCTTCCTGCTTTGATCGAAGAAGCAGACGGCGGACAGAAAGCTGTAAACGTGTTGCTGAGCCGCGATGAAACTTATGCAGACATCTCCCCTATCCGCCTTAACAGCAACGGCGTAATGGCTTACGTGAGCATTATGCGTGGTTGCAACAACATGTGTTCCTTTTGCGTGGTGCCGTTTACACGCGGCCGTGAAAGAAGCCGCGATGCCGCAAGCGTTATTGCCGAGTGTCGCGACCTTTTTGAAAGGGGTTTTAAAGAAGTAACGCTGCTGGGACAAAACGTAGATTCTTACTACTACACATCAGATATCAGTTCGAATAACGTGGTAACATTTGCCCACTTGTTGGAAATGGTGGCGCTTATTTCACCTGACCTTCGGGTACGCTTTAGTTCGTCACATCCGAAAGATATTACAGAGGATGTTTTGCAGACGATGGCTAAGCACGAAAACATTTGCAAATCCATTCACCTTCCTATTCAAAGTGGCTCTAACCGTGTGTTGCAGCTCATGAACCGAACTTACACACGTGAGTGGTACAAAGCCAAAGTTGCCCGTATCAGGGAAGTAATGCCTGATTGCGCAATCACCGCTGACATCATCGCAGGCTTTTGTACAGAAACAGAAGAAGATCACCTGGATACAATAGACATGATGAAGTACAGCAAGTATGATTTTGCTTACATGTTTTACTACAGTGAGAGGCCAGGCACATTGGCGGCAAGAAGATACGAAGACGATATCCCTGAAGACATAAAGAAAAGAAGACTTGCGGAAATAGTTGCAGTACAAAGACGTCTTTCTGAAGAGTCCAATGCTGCAGATGTTGGCAAGACTTTCAAAATATTAATCGAAGGAAATAGCAAACGCAGCGAGAAAGACTGGGCTGGGCGGAACAGCCAAAGCAAAGTAGTTGTTGTTCCCAAAGGAACCAGTCAATGCAAACCGGGCGATTACGTGATGGTGAAAGTAGTTGAGTCAACCGGAGGCACGCTGATTGGGCAAATCATTGAATAATTGAAAATTGAAAGTTGAAAGTTGAAAATTCTTTAGGTGCAAGTTTGTTTACGGAAAATAGACTTCCATAATGGCATCACATCATTTTCAACTTTCAATTCTCAACCCATTTTCAATTTTCAACTTTCAATTTTCAATTACAACCGAATGGACACACAAAGCATAAAAAACAGGTTTGGTATCATTGGTAATTCACCGGCACTTAACCATGCGTTGAACGTGGCTGTGCAGGTGGCGAATACCGATTTGAGCGTATTGATCAACGGAGAAAGTGGTGTGGGTAAAGAGGTTTTTTCGCAAATCATTCATGCATTGTCTGCAAGAAAACACAACCCTTTTATTGCAGTAAACTGCGGTGCCATTCCTGAAGGCACGATCGATTCTGAATTGTTTGGTCACGAAAAAGGTTCATTCACCGGTGCAGTTGATAGTCGCAAGGGCTATTTTGAAACAGTGAATGGTGGAACCATTTTTCTTGATGAGATAGGTGAAATGCCACTTGGCACGCAGGCAAGATTGTTGCGCGTTTTGGAAACAGGCGAATACATTCGTGTAGGCTCTTCCAAAGTGCAAAAAACTGATGTGCGTGTAATTGCGGCCACCAATAAAGACCTGCTGGAATTTACTTACAAAGGAAAATTCAGGGAAGACTTGTATTATCGCTTAAACACAGTGCCCATTCGTGTTCCGGCATTGCGTGACAGAAAAGAAGACATCCCTTTATTGTTCAGAAAATTCAGCGTGGATTTTGCGGAGCGCTATAAAACCGCTCCTGTTCAATTGGATGACGACGCAAGAAATGTATTGGTAAGCTATGGCTGGCCAGGCAATGTACGTGAATTAAAAAATATTGCCGAGCAGATCTCGGTTCTTTCAATTGATAAAAATATTACCGGCAGAGAGCTGCAAATATTTCTCCCGCAAAATAATAACAGCAACCGCCTGCCAATGTTGGTTTCATCCAACACCAACGCAAATGGCAATGAATTCTCGAACGAAAGAGAAATTCTGTACAAGCTGTTTTTCGACATGAAAAAAGACGTTACGGAATTGAAAAAGATGTTTGCAGAAATCATCAAAAATCCTTCCAATGCTGCTGTTGCTGCGGCTTACGCGCACGACAACCTGATGAATGACTATACTCCTATCGGAGAATTGCAACCAAACACTCCCATCCAGGCCCAGCCTTACATGCAGGTGCAGGCGCCGCCCGCGCACACTGCACAACCCGTTATTATGGAACATGATGACATCCACGAACATGAAGAAGTGGAAGAATCTTTGAACATAATGGACAAGGAAAAAGAGCTGATCATAAAGGCTTTGAAAAAACACAAAGGCAAACGTAAAGACGCAGCCCTCGATCTGGGCATCAGCGAAAGAACTTTGTACAGAAAGTTAAAAGAGTATGATATTGATGACTAAATTGAGAATGGAGAGTTGAGAATTGAGAGTTAATGATTGTAGGCAAAATGTTAAATCTGAATAGCCCTCAATTTTCAACTTTCAATTTTCAATTCTCCCCTCCCCACTCTCAACTATTTTCATACTTTTACCTCACTATCGAATCTCACACATGAATAAATCTTTTGCAGGAATATTGAAACGAGCAGGCTTTGTACTTACTTCTTTGTTGGTATGCGCCTTCTTGTTTAGTGCATGTTATACATTCAAAGACATTTCCATTCCGCCTGAAATAAAAACTGCACGTATAAATTATTTGGATAACCATGCCCGCTATATAAATCCGCAAATGAGTCCACAGCTAACGGATGCATTGCGTCAAAAGATTAACAACCAAACAAGGCTTACGCTTATAACCAGCGACGAAGCTGATTATGATATCAGCGGTTTCATTAGTGATTACAGTGTAACTACTTCCGGTATCTCCAATCAGCAGGCTGCCAGTAACCGCTTGAACGTCTCTGTTCACATCATATTTAAAAACAGGAAGGACGAAAAAAAGAACTTCGAAGCGGATGTAACGCGCAACTTCGACTTCAATGCCAGCCTTAGTTTGCAACAAGCTGAAACTCAATTGATGCCAGACATTCTCAAAAACCTTACCGACGAAATTTTCAACCGTATTTTTTCAAACTGGTAAAATGCCTTTATCTTGCTAATCCAGAAATGAATATATCTAGTATCATACAAGAAATTTTTCACCAGAGAAGGTTAGAGGATGTTTCTTTAGAACAGCTTCAAACGCTTATCACTGATGAACCTTATTTTGCTCCGGGACATTTCCTGCTATTAAAAAAATTGCAGCAAACGGCTGATCCCGGGTTTGAAAGCCAATTACACAAAACTGTTCTCTATTTCGGCAACCCATTGTGGCTGCAATACCTTTTGCAACCGGTTATTAATGAGCCTGTTACAGAAATAAAACGAGAACACGCTCACGCTGTCCATGTTCCCGCAGCACAACCTGAAGTTGTTGCGACGGCACCGGTTATTGATCATCAACCGCAGATCGCGATTACTGTTCAGGAAGAGGAAGTGTTGCAAAAAGAGGCTGTAAATGACGACAGCGAGGTAATTAATGCCCACAGTAATGAAGCGATTAAGCTAGAACCTGTGGCAAAGGAAGAAAAAACCGCTGCACAGGAAGACAGTGTCATTTTTGAACCTTATCATACAATTGACTATTTCGCGTCTTTGGGTATAAAAGTTGGCAAAAATGTGCCGGTAAACGATAAGCTTGGCAAGCAATTGAAAAGCTTTACCGAATGGCTGAAAACGCTCAAACGCTTGCCAGACAGCACTATAGCTGCACAGGAAGCTGAAGAACATCAACCAATGCCGGATGCCCGGGTGGAGGCCATGGCAGAGGTTTCCATAAAAGAAAAAGAAACTTTAACTGAATCAATGGCTGAGGTTCTGTTGAAACAGGGAAAAAAAGAAACAGCAATCGAAATGTACAATAAATTAAGTTTGCTGAATCCCGACAAATCCCATTATTTTGCAGCCAAAATAGAAGCTTTAAAACAAAATTAATATGGTTATTCTTTTCGTTATACTGATCATTATTGCATGTGTGGTGCTAGGTTTCGTGGTATTGGTACAAAATCCTAAAGGCGGTGGTCTTGCCGGAAACATCGGCGGTATCGGCAACCAATTCATGGGCGTTAAACAAACAACCGACGTATTGGAAAAAGGTACATGGATCTTCGCTACCGTTATCGCTTTATTGTGCATTTTCTCTGCAGTATTCATTCCTTCAACTACTGTAAAAAGCAAAGGTTTGATGAATGAATTGAACACGTCTGCACCGGCACAACAAGCTCCGGCACAGCCGTTACCACAACCTACGACCCCTGCTCCGACTAAATAGCATTTATTTAAATTTCAGATACTTCCCTGTTCCTTAATTTGTTTAATGAACAGGGTTTTTTATTTAATTTAAGGAGATTTTACACCAATGCGCAAAACTTTATTCATCACCCTTGGAGCTATCGTATTTATAGGTGCTATCGCTGCCTGGCTAATATTTGGGCCGGCTACATCTTTCACAGAAAAAAAATATTTTCTGAATATCAAAAGCTTCAGTGATTACTCTGCAGTCTTAAAACAAATAGAAACAGAAAAGATAATCACCTCGCCTGCTACGTTCAATTTTCTCGCAAAAAGAATAGGCTACCCACAAAAAGTAAAAGCAGGACGTTACGAGATTAAAAAAGGCATGAGCGTTTTTACCATATTAAGAATGCTGAAAAACGGAAGGCAGTCTCCTGTTAATCTTGTAATTACCAAACTGAGAACCAAAGAAGATTTTGCAGGTTTGGTAGGTAGAAAATTCGAATGTGATTCTGCCGCTTTCATTGGCTTTTTGAACAACCAGGATTCGTTGAAAAAATATGGCCTGGACACAAACACCATCATGACGGCTGTTTTACCAAACACTTATACCTATTTCTGGAACATTACGCCCGCAAAAGTGTTTTCAAAAATATTCGACAGCTATTCTAGTTTCTGGACTGCTGAAAGAAAGCGAAAAGCCGAACAAAAAGGTCTCGACCCGCAAAAAGCAACGATTCTTGCTTCCATAGTGGAGGAAGAAACCAATAAAAACGACGAAAAAGGAAATATAGCCAGCGTGTACCTTAACAGAATGGCAAAAGGCATGCGACTCGGAGCCGACCCAACCGTTAAGTTTGCCTTGAAGGATTTCTCGCTGAAGAGAATTTACAATAAGCATCTGGCGGTAGAGTCACCATATAACACCTATCGTGTGTATGGCTTGCCTCCGGGACCGATCTGCACGCCTTCCGAAGTTACGATCGACGCGGTTTTGGACGCTCCCAAAACGGATTATATGTTCTTTGTAGCCAAAAGTGATTTCTCAGGTCATCATAACTTTGCAGCTACTTACGAGGAGCATTTAAAATATGCAAAAGAATATCAACAGGCACTAGATAAGTGGATGGAGAAAAAGGCTGCGAAGGACAGCCTGGAAACCAATTGAAAATTGAAAGTTGAAAATGGAAAATGAAATTTCGCTACTCCATTTTCAACTTTCAACTTTCAATTTTCAATTAATAAACGCATGACAAAATTTCAACGCATCATCATTTCAACAGGTCCTATTAATTATTTAATAGAGAAGAGCAAGGTATGGGAACTGCCTGGCTTTCAGGGACTGTGTTTGTATGATGTGGTGGCTTTTTTTGGCACACGCGTTAAAGAAGTTGGGCTGAGTGAAAGAGCAGCAGCCATCTCTTTTAATTTGTTAATGGCTATTCCGGCAGCAACTATTTTCCTTTGCACGCTTATTCCTTACATGCCGGTGTCAAAACTGATTACGCGTGAGTTGCTGCTTCTGACAAGAGATATTACACCTAACCTGAACACCTATTTACTGGTAAAAGATTTCCTGGTTGACTTTTTGGATACACCCCGGGAAGGCTTGCTCTCACTGGGTTTTCTGTTGGTAATGTTTACTTCTTCCAATGCTATGATCGGTGTTATGCGATCTTTCAACAGGTCCCTGATGCATTCCACAAAGCGTAACTTTTTTCAGAAAAGATGGGTAGCGTTGAAACTTACTGTGCTGCTTATCTTCCTTATCATTGCCACTGTGATGTTGTTGGTAACGCAAGGCGCTGCACTGAAATGGATTTTGAAAGCAATGCATTTGCACAGAACGGATGCCTGGACCATGTTTTTTATAAAATTCATCCGTTTTATTATTATCGTGGCGTTGTTCTTCTATGGTATTTCTTTTATGTACAAATATGCTCCCGCTGTAAAAAGCAGGCAGAAATTAAATACACCGGGCAGCATTTTAGCAACCTTCCTAACGGTTTTGCTTACACTCGCTTTCTCATACTGGGTTAACAAGTTCGGCAACTACAACAAAATTTATGGTTCCATTGGTACCATCATTATCCTGATGGTGCTTATTTTCCTGAACTCCCTTGTGCTATTGATCGGCTATGAATTAAACGTGAGCATCCAAACACTAAAAATCATAGCTGCGAACAGAAAACAAGAGCATGAACAGGAACTTATAAGTAAAAAGTAAAAAACGATCTCCCAACAGAGACTTTTTTACTTTCTACTTTTGACTTTTTACTTCTTTTGCAATCCACACAGCCTACATGCAGCCTTTCTATGCTTTTTGCGGTCTTAGTAATGTAATAAGCGTTTACCCTTATACGTTGATTTTTAAATATTTACAGCATGCCATTTAAACCCACATCGAGACTTATATTCTAATTTTGTATAACTTTATTAAGCCTTAAAATTCACTTATATGAAAACAAAATTGATCACCCTGTTGCTAGGGATATTTGCCCTAAGCTCGTCGTCGGTCCATGCGCAAAATGGCCTGGCAATAGGATCGGCTATGCCAAAAGCGACTATCAAAATGAAGGACGTATCAGGCAAGGTTGTTTGTCTTAACGATGCAAAAGAATCAAACGGATTGCTTGTAATGTTTAGCTGCAATACCTGTCCATACGTTATCAAAAATCAGCAACGCACAAAAAATATCTGCGAATACTCCAAAAGCCAAAATATTGGTGTCATTATTTTGAATGCAAATGAAGGGAACAGAACAACTGACGACTCTTTTGCATCCATGAAAGAATACGCAAAAGCACAGAACTATAAGTGGTTCTATGCGGTTGACAGCAATAATGATCTCGCAGATGCATTTGGCGCCAACCGAACGCCTGAATGTTTTTTGTTCGACAAAACTGGCAAACTGGTTTATCACGGTGCCATCGACGACAATCCTTCAGACGAAACCAAAGTAAGCCGTCATCACCTGCAAGAAGCCATAAATGAAACGGTGGCAGGCAAGCCCGTTACGGTGAAAGAAACGAGGTCAGTTGGGTGTGTGATAAAACGGAAGGGGTAAGCCAATTGAAAATTGAAAGTTGAAAATTGAAAATGCGAAAGGTCGAACATTTGTTATGATGTTCGACCTTTCGCATTTTATAAACTGAGGTGAAGTCTAAATTTTAGAGGCCCTCATTTTCAATTTTCAACTTTCAATTTTCAATTTTCAACTTTCAATTTTCAATTAATTTCAATTATTGGCCTGCTTTATCCACTGCCAGCACCGTCCTCGCACCTAGTTCACGCGCTACACGCATTACGGCTACTACATTTTCTACAGGCACCACTTTGTCGGCATTGATCACTATTGAAGGTTGATCAGTTTCTTTGGCTAGTATTGGTTGCAATTTTTGTTTTAACTCCTCCAGTGTCACCTTAGTTGTACCTACGTAAAAGTTATTGTTTACGTCAATAGACACAACCACCGTTTGCTTTGCCTTTGTATCGCTTTTTGCCTTCGGCTGCGAAAGCTTGATCACATTGGGATTGGCCAATGTTGACACGATAAGGAAAAACAGCAAGAGGATGAACAATATATCGTTAAGCGCACCTGTGTGCACCTCTGCATGCGATCTTAATCTTCTTTTTAAATTCATTATTCAGATTTTGAATAGTAATCCTACACCCCACCCAATTTTCATAATTCAGGGAGACGCGTGCAACGCGTCTCTACAGCATCATTACCGTGTCGGTTCCTGCAAAATGTCGATAAATTCTGCACTTGCCGCTTCCATTTTGTTGGCATTCTTATCGATCTGTGCATTCAAAAAGCTGTAGCCTACATAAGCGATCAAACCGATGATAAGGCCGCTTGCAGAAGTGATCATTTTCACATAAATACCACCAGCAATAGTGCTCAAAGTGTACTCACCTGTAGAAGAAATTCCATAAAACAGCTGCACCATACCTACGATCGTTCCCAAAAATCCGAACATTGGGGCGATACCTGCGATCAAAGACAACGCAGATAGGTTTTTCTCCATTTTGTACATTTCAAGTTTGCCAACATTTTCCATGCTTTTTTCAATAGCGTCGATTGGTTTACCTATGCGCTGTAAGCCTTTATCGATCATTCTCGCTACAGGGTTGTTGGTGTTTTTCGCCAGCGCCCTTGCAGAAGAAATATTGCCCGCTAAAATATTATCACGAATAATGTAAATGAAATTAGGATCCACTTTGCTTGCTTTATTAATAGCGATCCATCTTTCGAAGAAGAAATAAATAGCCAGTACCAAAAGTAAAAACAGCGGAATCATCAAAACACCTCCCTGCATTAGCAAGCCCCATAAATTCATTTGAGGTGCGGGAGTAGCTGCTGTTGTTGCTGTGTGTGTAGAATCAATCAATCGTTTTGCGGAATCGGTGATCTGCAATAAGAAAATAGTCATGTAAGGCTGTTTATTTGAACAAAAATAAAAGAACTAAGCAAACGATGCTCCAATTCTATGCTCAACGTGAAAAAACACCAATAATTGTTGATAAAAGTATGTATTGGCAGAGTGTTAACAATTTAGGAATTAGAAGTTAGGAATTAGGAATTAAGGCTATTTGATTTTTTAAACCTTCGCAGACTTTCCGAACACTTCTAAAAAAAGTTAGTCTGCCAAATACATAAAGTGAAGCACCCCTAATTCCTAATTCCTAACTTCTAATTCCTAATTCCTAACTACCCGTTCCCGCTTGCTTCAACATCATCGCCTGTATCTGCTTCATCGTTTTCTCCATTCCGTCTGCACTACCATCCAGGAAGATGACGTTTCCTTTGCCGTATTCAGCAAAGTTTTTAACGGCTTCCGTCCACATACTGAACAAAATAACGTTTGTATCGAGGTTTGCCTGTTTCATTTCAGCAGCAGCCTGGCTCATACCCTTTGCCACTTCTTCGCGGAAAAGCGCAACACCCTGTCCGCGCAATCTTGCGGCTTCGCGTTCTGCTTCTGCAGCAATTTTAATCGCATTACCTTCTGCTTCTGCAGCTTTGGTTTTTGTGATCAACATTGCCAGGCCTTCATTTTCAGCCGCAGCTTTCAGGTTGTTACTGGCCACCACTTTGCTCATGCTTTCGAGAATAGCTTTATCAAATGTGATGTCGTTTATCTGCAAATCGATCAGGTGATAACCCCACTCTTCCAACAAAAGATCGATCTGTTCTTTTACATATTCCACGATTTCTCTTCTCAACGCAAGGATCTCTGCCTGCCTTTTCGTAGCCACAAAAGAACGGATAGTTCCTTCGATGGTTCTGGAAAGTGCCTGCATCAGATCCCTTTCACTGATAAATTTAAAAGCTACCTTCTTAATTGTTTCGTCTTGTTCGTTTTGAACAGCATAGAGCAACATGCTTTTAAAATAAACATTCGCCTGATCGGCAGTTACCGCCTGAAACTCCATTTCCACGGAACGGTTTTGTATGGAAACTCGTCTGGATATCTGATCAAGGAAAGGAAAAATGACGTTGAGACCGGGATGTAATACACGCCGATATTTGCCAAAGCGGGTAACTACACCAACCGTTCCCTGAGCAATCGTTTTAAGGCCCATTAGAATAACCAATAGGATAATGGCCAAAATAATTAAGGGGGTTGAGAGCATGATTTAGAATTTTAAAATTGAAAATACAGCTTTATGGTGAATGGTGAATCGTCAATCGTGAATGCAGCAGTGAAACAAAATCTGGCAGTGCTTTTCTTCGAAAGAAAGAAGCTACAGGTGTCCAGATTCACGTTTCACCATTCACCTTTCACGATTCACGTTTCACCATTCACGATTCACGTGTTAAATTTGAAAAATGAACAATCATTATAATATCATAATTATTGGCGGCGGCCCCATCGGGCTTGCATGTGCATTGGAGGCGAAAAAGGCAGGACTTGATTACCTTATCATTGAAAAAGGTTGCCTGGTAAATTCGCTGTATAACTATCCCATGAACATGACCTTTTTCTCTACTTCAGAGAAAATTGAAATTGGCGAAATCCCTTTTGTATCCAACAATATAAAGCCTACGAGACCTGAAGCACTCGAATACTACAGACGTGTGGCAACGTCCAATCACTTAAAAATCAACCTGCAGGAAAAGGTCGAAAGGGTGAAACAAACCGCAGATCATAACTACGAAGCTGTTACCTCAAAGAATTTCTACTACGCCCGCAATGTGATCATCGCAACAGGATTTTACGACATTCCCAACCTGATGAACGTGCCGGGTGAAGATTTACCTAAAGTCGCCCATTACTACAAGGACCCTCATTTTTATGCGATGCAAAAAGTGTTGGTCGTAGGGGCGGCAAACTCTGCTGTAGATGCGGCCCTGGAAACCTTCCGCAAAGGTGCTGAAGTGACAATGGTGATTAAGGGTCCGGAAATTGGTGAAAGGGTAAAATATTGGGTAAAACCAGATGTCGAAAACAGGATCAAGGAAGGCAGCATCAAAGCTTATTTCAATTCAACGGTTACGGCTATTCGCGGGAAGGACGTGGACGTTCAAACACCTGATGGGATCGTAACTGTTCCGAATGATTATGTAATTGCAATGACAGGCTACCAACCAAACTTTGATTTTTTGAAAAACATCGGCATCGAATTGTCAAATGATGCGGACTTGTGCCCGGCTTACAACCCGGATACAATGGAAACAAATTTACCCGGCATTTATCTCGCAGGCGTAGTGTGCGGCGGAATGAATACACATGTGTGGTTCATCGAAAACTCGAGGGTACATGCGGAGAAAATAGTGAAGGATATTGTGGTGAAGAATAGTAAGCTGGAAGATTCAAATGCATAGCTATTTAACCGCAAAGAACTCAAAGTTTTGCGCAAAGAAAACGAAGATATTTATTGTTGTCAGTCTTCGTTTCCTTTGCGCTTTCTTTGTTCCCTTTGCGGTTAAAAAAAAGCGAATCTTACTAGCTCCTCTCCTCCCACAACCTCGCCAAATGCACCAGCGTTTCTACACTTTTTTGCATGTCTTGAATGCTTACGTATTCGTGTTTGCTGTGCAACGCCATTTCACCCGTAAATAAATTTGGGCAAGGCAAACCCATGTATGAAAGGCGCGAGCCATCTGTACCGCCACGTATAATTAGTTTTGCAAAATCAATTCCCGCTCTTTTAATTGCTTCCTCTGCAAACTGTGTCACCTGTGGGTTTTGATCCAACACTTCCTTCATATTTCTGTATTGCTCTTTCACTACAATATCAGCTTTTGCGCCGGGGAATTTTTTCAGTGTAGCTTCCAGTTGTTGTTGCAAAAAGCTTTCGTACTCTTTCAATTTTGCAGTCACGAAATCGCGGATGATGAAACTCACGGTTACTTTTTCCGCAATCCCTTCAATATGTATTGGATGAACAAATCCTAATCGGCCGTCAGTAGTCTCCGGCGACAAAGCATCCTTGGGCAGTGAATCCAAAAAGCTAGCTGCTACTTTCAAAGCATTTACCAGTTTATTTTTCGCCGTTCCCGGATGCGCAATAATGCCGTAGATATTGATCGTAACGCCATCAGCAGAAAAGTTCTCATCTTCCAATGATCCCAATTCGCCTCCATCGAGCGTGTAGCCAAAATCAGCGCCAAGTTTTTTCATATCTACTTTATCCACGCCACGACCGATCTCTTCATCCGGTGTAAATAAAATTTTAATGTCACCATGTTTTATTTCAGGATGAGCAATCAGGAAATTCGCCAAATCCATAATGATGGCCACACCAGCTTTATCATCTGCGCCCAGCAAAGTATTTCCAGATGCGGTAATGATGTCGTCTCCTATTTTGGTTTTCAAATAAGGATGTTCTTTCGTGGTGATCACCTGTGTATTGTCGTCGGGCAAAATAATATCGCTGCCATCATAATTTTTGTGCACGATCGGCTTTACATCTTTGCCGCTGCAATCCGGCGCTGTATCTACATGTGAGCAGAAACAAATAACAGGCACTTTTTTGTCTGTATTCGAAGGAATGGTTGCGTACACATATCCAAACTCATCAAGATGTGCATCTGTAACGCCAATAGCTTTTAACTCCGTTACCAATATACGGCTAAGATCTTTCTGCTTTTCCGATGAGGGTTGAGTTTTAGAATGCGGATCGCTCTGGGTGTCTATTTGCACATATTGTAAAAATCTTTCCGTAACCGTATATTGATAATTTTGGAACATAATTGAATATTTTTGACCAAATTAACGCATCTATGGAATCTGTCAATCAACAAAAGAGGAGTTTCTTTAAGCAGGGCTGGGTTAGAGCCATTGGTTTACTGGCTGCTTTTTTATTGATGTATATAGTTGTTGGGCTCTTGTTTTCGGTCTATTTGGCCTCTCAACATTTAGAGGAAATAAAAAATAAAACCTTTAATGTGGAGGATGCTTTGTCCGGGCCGTTGTTCCGCCCACTTTTCCTGCTGGTCATTACAATTGTTGGCTTCGGGTTGGTTTGGCTCTTTACCAGATTCTTTGACAAACGTTCCGTTTATTCACTGGGATTTCAATGGAAAGGCTACGCAAGCCAGGCTGGCGTTGGGTTTTCACTGCCGTTTATTTTGCTCGGCATTGGCACACTAATCCTATCTTATTCAAAATACCTTACGTGGACAGACATTCATTTTGATGGATCGTTGTTTTTTATCAATGTCGTCTTAATGCTCCTGGTAGCGTTTGGAGAAGAACTTATTTTCAGAGGCTACGTGCTCAACAATTTGATGCAATCACAAAAAAGACGCGTTGCTTTACTCACCAGTGCATTGTTGTTTGCAACTTTTCACATGGGAAGTCCCGGCGCGAATATTTTACCGTTGATAAATGTCTTTCTTGCGGGATTGGTGCTGGGAGTAAATTACAGCCATACGCGAAACCTGTGGTTCGGCATAGCCTTTCATTTTGCATGGAACTTTTTCCAGGGACCGGTGTTGGGTTATAAAGTCAGCGGTAAGGCTTTTGGTAGCGTTTTAGAACAAGATTTGCAGGGCCCTTCATTGTTAACGGGAGGAAAATTCGGATTTGAAGGCTCTACACTTTGTACAGTGATGACGCTGATCACAGCGGTCTTACTAGAGTGGTTGTATGTTTCTAAAACAGAGAAAGTGTTGAGTAATGAGTAATGAGTTATGGGTGGCTGAAATTGCTAACAACTATAAACTAAAAACAAACAATTCATCACTCATAACTCACTACTCAAAACCCCAAATTATTTTTTCGCAACTCGTTTCTTCGACTGCTGTTGCTGCTGTTTTTTCGCCGCTGCTGCAGCCGCCGCAGCTTCCGCATCCTGTTGTTTTTTCAGGTCATCGGCGTAAACAACGGTGCGCTTGGGGATAATCAATTCGTCAGAAATATCACGCATTACTTCTCTTGCGTTGATCAGCATCCCCTCGGAAATTTCTACAAACTTCCAGGAATTACCGTCATCTTCAGATTTGCCCACCACATATGTTGTAACCCACGCTTTGCGTTCGTCGTAGTAAACTTCTTTTACTTTTTCAACTACACATTGCCATGCATTGTCCTTCGCAACAATTTGCAAGACATGCTGGGTAGAAACTTTCTCGCCAATATCCTGGTTAAGCACCATCCACAGGCGTTCTGCGTAATCAATAACGCCGGCTTTACCGCCTAAGAACTTGATAAGTCCGGGCTGTGTAAGCGACACATACTGATCCCATAATTTGTTTTGATAAGCTTTGTCGAGGCTGTCTGCGAAATAAGCAGCTCTTTGTTTGATAAATGCACTGTCAATTTCCTGCGCTTTTGAAAAGAGAGGGAATAGTAACAGAAGAACGAATACTCGGGTAAATACTGTTTTCATCGGATCGAATTTGAACACAAAATAAAAAAACTGCTGAAAGAAGAGTATAGTATTAACACTCGACTTTCAGCAGTATTTTATCTATCTGTTCAAACAGAATTAAGGCATAATAATGCGGGACTTGCTACCCACAATCTCCACCAGTTCAAGGTCGAAGATAAGATCTTCACCTGCCAAAGGATGGTTAGCATCAAGGATCACAACATCTTCTTTTACTTCTGAAATCACTACAGGAAACACATGTCCTTCAGCATTATTCAGGTTCAGGCGCATACCTTTTTCAGGCGTCATTCCTTCAGGGAATTGATTGCGTGGGAACTCAATGATCATCTCTGCATTTTTTGGACCATATGCATTGTCAACAGGGATGTTGATTGTTTTTTTCTCGCCCACAGCCATACCGGTCACACCATCATCAAAGCCTTTGATCACCATTCCGCTTCCTACTTCAAACTCCAAAGGTTCGCGTCCTTCTGAGCTGTCGAAAGTTGTTCCGTCTGTAAGGCGGCCATGATAATGTACTTTAACTGTATCGCCGCTTTTCACTTGTTGCATAAAATATTTTTTAAAAAATTAACGTTATCAGCTTCTCATTTCTTCTCAACGTCATAGCGATGCGCCCGTAAAAGGAAAGTTCCAGATTCATGAGCTGACACAGCGAAACAGTGAAGAACAAAAGGATGCGAAATACCGGCAAGGTAAGGCCTTTATGTCCAATTTGAAAATTTGAGGATTTGAAAATTTGAAAAATTCTTTATGTGTGTCATTTCTGATTTTATCGTCTGTTCCCGGACATTTAGCGCGTTAATTCAAAAAATGAAAGTTTCACAGAAAGAATTTTCATTTTTTCATACTTTCAAATTTTCAAATTGAAGACATCACTTTCAATAAATATTATGAGAAAACCATTTGCAAAAATTCCCCTCTTTTTATTTTTTCTGGCCTTAACGCTTTCCATTGCAGCGCAAAAAACAAGCATTATTACCGGTGCGGAAAGAATGCAGGAATATCTGCCGATGCTGAAAGGCAAGTCTGTCGCCATCTTTGCTAATCAAACGTCCATTGTTGGGCACACCCACCTGATTGACACCTTGTTATCAAAAGGCGTGGTTATCAGGAAAATATTTGCACCGGAACATGGCTTTCGTGGCAACGCAGACGCGGGAGAAAAAGTGCAAAATTCAGTTGACCAGCAAACCGGGCTTCCTGTTATTTCATTGTACGGCAGCAAAACAAAACCCACTGCGGAGCAGTTGCAGGATGTGGACATCATTGTATTCGACATACAGGATGTTGGGGTAAGATTTTACACGTTCATTTCCTCATTGCAGGATCTTATGGAAAGTGCAATCATGTTTAACAAACCTTTGATCGTACTGGACAGGCCGAACCCAAATGGCTTTTATGTTGACGGACCCCTGCTTGATAAAAAGTTCAAATCATTTGTGGGCATGCAATCCGTTCCGATAGTATACGGAATGACCATCGGTGAATATGCAAAAATGTTGGTAGGAGAAAAATGGTTTGATGCCACTGTTAACCAGAAGATGTCTTCCTTCAAACTTTCCGTGATCTCTTGTAAAAATTACACGCATAAAAGTCATTACACATTGCCCGTAAAGCCATCACCCAATTTACCTAACGCACAATCCATCTATCTCTATCCTTCTCTTTGTTTTTTTGAAGGCACACAAGTAAGCCTGGGACGCGGTACAGACAAGCCTTTCCAGATTTTTGGCAGCCCGGAATTTCCAACTGATCTTTTCTCATTTACACCGCAAAGCGTAGAGGGCGCAAAAAATCCACCGCTGCTAAATCAAAAATGTTATGGCTACGATCTTAGCAAAATTGACGCAGTAAAAGAAATTGATGATAAACTTCAATTGAAATGGTTACTGAAAGCCTACTCATTGTACAAAGAAAAAGACAAGTTTTTCCTCAGCAATAATTTCTTCAACAAACTTGCCGGCAACGACATTTTGATGCAACAAATCAAAGACGGCAAAACCGAAAAACAAATCCGCGACAGCTGGCAAGGAGACTTGACCAAGTTTAAGTCCATAAGAAAAAAGTACTTGCTGTACAGCGAATAATTGAAAATTGAAAGTTGAAAATGGGAGCGCAGGTTTCCGTGATTTTGATGACTTGCTAAGATCACCTATTAAAAAATCATATCAAATCATGACGATCATGAAAATCTGCGTTCCCTCTCATTTTCAACTTTCAACTTTCAATTTTCAATTATAATTTACTTTTGCCTCATGCAGAAAAACATACGAATCGTTTTCATGGGTACTCCGGAGTTTGCGGTCGCATCTTTGGATGCGCTTGTAGGTGCCGGTTATGATATTGTGGGCGTTGTTACGGCACCTGATAAGCCCGCCGGGCGCGGCATGAAGTTGACTGAGAGTGCTGTAAAAAAATATGCAGTGGAAAAAGGCTTGCATATCCTTCAACCCGAAAAGCTGAAAAACCCTGAATTTCTTGAACAACTGCGTTCGTTAAACGCGGACCTGCAAGTCGTTGTGGCTTTTCGTATGTTGCCCGAAATCGTTTGGAACATGCCGCCAATGGGCACTATAAATGTACATGGCTCTTTGTTGCCTCAATACCGTGGTGCAGCGCCTATCAACTGGGCAGTGATCAATGGTGAAAAAGAAACCGGCGTTACTACTTTTAAGCTGCAGCACGAAATCGATACCGGCAATATTCTTTTGCAGGATCGTTTTCCCATTGCAGAAAATGACACCGCTGGTGAAGTTCACGATCGCATGAAAGAAGTTGGTGCCAAGCTTTTGGTAAAAACGGTTGATGGCCTTGTAAGTAACAGCCTCAAAGAAATTGAGCAGGACACAACAACTGAACTGAAACACGCCCCGAAAATATTCACAGAAACATGTAAAATCGATTGGTCGAAATCTACGGATGCCGTGCACAATCAAATTCGTGGCCTCTCCCCCTACCCAGCTGCATTCACACAACTGGACGGCAAAACATTAAAGATATATGCTGCCAGCAAAGAACATAGCAAACACCCCGACACTCCCGGCACCATCAGCACCGACAAAAAAACATTCCTGAAATTCGCCACTTCAGACGGCTACATTTCTGTTCAGGAAATTCAGTTGGAAGGAAAGAAGAGAATGAGTGTGGAAGATTTTTTGAGAGGTTACAGATGAGAATGGAACGCAGATTTTCATGATTGTCATGATTTGTTATGATCTTATTCTTTCCCTCAAAGGATTACATTCTTAATAATAGTGTACCATCAACAACAGCATTATTGAATTTGATGAACATAAAGTTTTAAAAATCTTAAAAAATCATGACAATCATGAAAATCTGCGTTCTCCCTACGTAGCTTCAAACCATAGCGGCTTCTCATCATTCCAATCACCATTGTAATTAATGAAAAATTCCTCCCCCGGTTCTATGTCGCGAACGGTTTTTATGTAAATGAGGTGCTCGTCGAAATCCATTTCGTATTCGCAATTGCTTACAAAACTGTGGTTATACATCGGCACGTAGCCCAGCGCCATGCAACATTGATTTCTTTCTGTGCCCCATTCAAAAATATAGTCGTGCAGCATGGTTTGATCCAACAGTTTTCTGTCGTTTGCATCCATCACAATCACAGGTGCCACCTCGATAACAGTTTTCGCTTCCAGCCGCTCCGAGGTAAAAACACCTTTCCCCATATTTTCAGTTAGAGAGATAAATAAACAAGGCAGGATCATGATTGTAATTAAAATATTTTTTCTGCTGCAATTTGCAGAAATTTGCCCGTATTTTTCCGAAGAAATGTACGGGCCTAGCAATTAGAGAACGATAAACCAGCAGTAGCATGTCTTTAGAGTTAGAAACACAAAGCATCCGCGAACAGTTTGAGCAAATTATTCAAACTGAAGATAAACTGCAGATCAAAGACTTCCTGAATAAGCAAAAAATTAGTGATGTAGCTGATCTGGTATATGAATATGAGGACTATGCGGAAAAAATTATTGGGGGCATGAGTGTGCACAGGGCAGCCAGCGTTTTTAAAATTCTGGACCTTGGTGTGCAAAAGACGATCATCAAAGAACTTCCTCCCTCCAAAACCGCCGAACTACTGAACGAGTTACCCGCCGATGACCGTACTGACTTTTTGGAAGAACTTCCCAAAAGCGCCATCCGCGACCTCATCAAACTACTTGATCCGGAAGAAATCAAAATCACCCTCTCGTTACTGGGTTATCCGGAAGATAGCGTGGGAAGGCTGATGACGCCGGACTACGTCTACATTTACGAATATTTTACGGTAGAGCAGGTACTTGCAACCATCAGGAAACATGGCAAAAACAGTGAAACCGTTGATGTCATTTATGTGATCAATGAAAAAGGAGAACTGATTGATGATATCAGGATTCGAGACATCATTCTTGCAACTCCCGACCAACGTGTAAACGACATATTGGACGGGCGCGTGGTAGCGCTTAAGGCGACCGACGACCAGGAGCATGCGAGCCAGGTGTTTAAAATGAACAACCGTGTGGCGCTTCCCGTGGTTGACGACAATAATGTGTTGCTCGGCATCGTAACGATCGATGATATGCTTTGGGTAGCCAACGAAGAATATAGCGAGGACATCCAAAAAATCGGGGGTACCGAAGCCCTGGACGAACCTTATCTGGATATTCCAATTATAAAACTGGTAAAGAAACGGGCCGGCTGGTTAATCATCCTTTTCCTCGGTGAAATGCTGACCGCAACCGCCATGCAGCATTTCCAGGACGAAATCAGCAAGGCGCTTGTTTTGTCACTGTTTATCCCCCTAATCATGAGTAGCGGGGGCAATAGCGGATCCCAGGCTTCTACTTTGATCATCCAGGCAATGGCCCTGGGGGAAATTCACATTGGAGATTGGTGGCGGGTAATGCGAAGGGAAATCATTTCGGGACTTTTACTCGGTGTAGTGCTCGGAAGCATTGGTTATCTGCGTATTATATTATGGCAAAATCTTCACGTCTTCGATTATGGCATTCACTGGCACCTTGTGGCTATTACTATTTTCTTCTCATTGATAGGTATTGTACTATGGGGGAGTTTGATGGGATCCATGTTGCCGATCGTTCTTAAGAAATGTAAGCTTGACCCCGCCACGTCGTCGGCACCGTTCGTTGCCACCCTGGTAGACGTTACCGGTATTGTTATCTATTTCTCCGTAGCCTTCATGGTTTTAAAAGGAGTGCTTTTATAGGCTAAACGCTTAATGCCTAACGCAAAACGCAGGTGCTTGATAGTGAAGACAGTTCACATTATCAGGCACCTGCGTTTTGCGTTAGGCGTTCTGCGTTAAGCCTTTAGCAACACTATTTTAAGGAGCTTTCAATTGAGAAGGCCATTCTACCTAAGCAGAATGGCCTCTAACGATTGCTTGCCTTATAAAAAATAGATACTATTTTTTCAAAGAATCAACTTTAGCTTTAGCTGAATCAACTACAGCTTTAGCAGTAGAGTCGATAGTAGCTTTTGCGCTGTCAGCAACTGCAGTTACTGCAGAATCAGTAGCTTTTACTGTTGAATCAGCAGATTTAGTTTCTGTAGAAGCAGAGTTGTTACAAGCTGCGAATGCGCCGATAGCTAAAACTACGAATAACTTTTTCATGTGAGTTTCTTTGTTTTGTTTAATGAATGATTTCATATTTATACGCAGATTTGAAAAAGGTAACCCCAAGCCGAAAAATATTTTTTTATAATTTTTTGTGGGTGACTATTTGTTATTTTGAGTATTAAAATTGAGTTAAGCGTGTGATTACAGATTCCAACGAAAAATTATTGCTTGAAGGACTGGCGAAAGACGACAAAACGGCCATTGAAACGATTTATAAACAGAACTATAATACTATTCAGTCTTTTATACTGAACAATAACGGTTCCGTGGATGACGCAAGGGACCTTTTTCAGGAAGCCATTATAGTATTGTATGAAAAGGCAAAAAGGGGCGATTTTGAACTTAGTTGCCAGATAAAGACCTATTTATATTCTGTTACAAGGCGTCTCTGGCTAAAAAGACTGCAGTCACAACAAAGATTCAGCGGTGAGATCAACCACCTGGCAGAAGTGGTTCCTGTGGAAGATGAACTGGATAGACACAATCAGAAGGCACAGGAATTTGAAATGATGGAAAAGGCGCTGAGCAGCCTTGGCGAACCCTGCAAAAGTTTACTCGAAGCATATTATCTGCAAAAGAGAAATATGGAGGAAATAGCAGGAAACTTTGGATACACAAATGCAAACAATGCAAAAAATCAGAAGTATAAATGCCTGATGCGTTTGAAAAAGATATTTTTTGCACAATATAAAAACGAGGACTAATAATGGAAGAACTCCAATTATTGGAAGCTGTTGAAAGGTATCTCTCCGGAGAAATGACCCCGGATGAAGTGACAAACTTTGAGCAACTCCGTAAAAATGACCCAAGCGTAGATCAAATGGTGGTGCAGCACACAATGTTCCTGCATCAGCTTTCTGGTTTTGGTGAAAACAAATCACTGAAACACAATCTTCAAAATATTCACCAGCAACTGTTGCAGGACGGTGACATTCAAGAAATACAACCAAAAGCAAAAGTGGTTAGCTTCTTGAAAAAATACCGCAAGGTATTGGCAGCCGCCGCTTCTATTGCAGGTATCATAGCTTTATCAATCAGTGGCCTGGTAGCTTACTTAACACCAAAAAGAACAGTCAACGAAATTGAGCAACTGAAAAGGGAATTATACTCTGTAAAAGTTTCTCAAAAACAAACCCAGAACGAGATCAACAGCTTTAAGAATGGATCTTTCAGACCGCCGGCAAGCGGGTTTGGAGGTACCGGATTTCTTATCGATGGTAAGGGTTACCTTGTAACCAGTGCGCACGTCGTGGCAAAATCCGACTCTGTTTATGTTCTAAGCAAAGACAATTACTACAAAGCAGCGATTGTAATAGCTGACGAAAACACCGATATCGCGATCTTAAAGATCATCGACGGACGTTTCCAGCCTTATAAAAACCTGCCTTACTCCATCCACAAAGGAAGTTCTGATCTGGGCGAATCTATTTTCACACTGGGCTTCCCAAGAACTGACATGGTGTATAACCAGGGTTATTTGAGTGCAAAGACGGGCTACAAAGGAGATTCATCTGCTTACCAGATTACTATTTCCGTGAACCCAGGTAACTCCGGCGGACCAATTTTCAACGAATCCGGCGAAGTAATAGGTGTTTTGAGTGGCAAGCAAACAACTGCAGAAGGCGTTGTATTTAGCAGTAAAGCAAAAAATATTATCAAGATATTGGAAGAAGCTAAAAAGGCTGACAGCACGAATAATATCAAATTGAATTACGCTTCCAGTATAAAAAATATGGATCGTAAACAGCAGATTAAGAAAATTGAGGATTGCATTTTTAATGTGTTGAGCTACTAATTTTTTTTAGCAAGTCTCTTTAATCCCTAAGGTATATAAGAAAAGCTCTCGTAACTGAGAGCTTTTTCATTTGGCTTCGACAGGCTCAGCCTGACACTCCGCTCACACTGTCAAGCTGAGCTTGTCGAAGCTTGTTGCACAAATGTGCCGTCCGATTATTAGATTAGCTATTCCAAAGGCTTGTCGGATACTCGCCCGCTTTCACCAGTTTGTCAATGCTTGATTGAACGCCGGGAGCATCTTCTTTATAAGTTACACCAAACCATTTTGAAGAAGTAGTGATTACATCGATAACGCCGTAGCCATCCGTAATGAATTTATCGGCCATCGCCGGCATCAAATATTCTGATTTTGGATTGGAAATATTGTGATCGAGGAATTGTCCAAATTTGTTTTTACAAAGCTCAATGAAATTAGGCGCGAAGCAAAAGAAATTCATTCCCACAATGGTGTTTTCTGCCAATTCTTCTTTTCCTGTTTCTTCTTCAAATACAATCTGGCCGTTGTCTCTGTAGATCTTTGTTCTTTCCGTGATACCCACCATTTCTTTCTTTTCGTTCGTAGCGATAACACCTCTGCTCACACTCCCATTTTCACTCAATGTGTTTGCCAATTCGTATGCGATCACTGCGTACTTGTTATCGGAAACATCTGTGGTCAAAAATTTATACGCTTTCTGGTATGCGTCCTGTCCATAAAAATCATCTGCATTGATCACTGCAAATGGCTCTTTCACTTTATCAAATGCACAAAGAATGGCATGTGCTGTTCCCCATGGTTTTTTCCTGTCCTCAGGAATATTGTAACCTTCGGTGCCTGTGTTCAATTCCTGGTACACGTAATCCGTTTCTATTTTACCTTTCAGTTTAGGTTCAAATATTGCTTTGAAATCTTCTGCAAAATCTTTCCTTATGATGAATACAACTTTTTTAAAACCGGCACGGATTGCATCGTAAATTGAATAATCCATTATAGTTTCGCCGCTGGGGCCAAACGGCTGGATTTGCTTCATACTTCCATATCTAGAGGCCATACCGGCTGCCAGGATCAATAAGGTTGGTTGCTGCATTACTGTTGTTTTTGTTTCGGCCGCTAAGATAATATTAGTTTTAAATGAAAATACACCCGAACGTGAGCGTAAACAATTTAATCAATTACGAAAGCGCGGCTATTGAAAATATTTCAAACGCATTTGATAGCAAAAATGTGGCCAGCATAGACATATTACGATTAGACAAAATACACAACGTTATCTCGGGCAACAAATGGTATAAATTAAAATACTACCTGGAAAACGCAAAGGGCAAGCAGCGTATAATAACCTTTGGCGGAGCCTTTTCCAACCATCTTGTAGCCGCTGCTTTTGCGGCTAAAATGATGAACATTGAAAGTATTGGTATTGTACGCGGCGAAGAACCTGCAACATACTCTCCTACTTTGCAAGACGCGGCCGACTATGGCATGCGCCTGGTCTTTGTGTCTCGTGAAAACTATAAAAACCGAGACGATATTTTAAATAAACTTAATGTTGACAGAAACGCGAGCATTGTAATAGAGGAAGGTGGTTTTGGTGAAACTGGTGTAAAAGGCGCTGCAGATATTTTACAACATGTGCCTGATCTTGCCGGATACACCCATATTTTATGTGCAGTGGGCACGGGTACAATGATGGCGGGCATTGTGCGTTCAGCCTTACCGCAACAGCAGGTAATTGGCATTAGTGCACTCAAGGGAGCCGATGAACTAACTCCTGTAGTTGCTTCATTTCAGCAGTTGCCACACGCTTCTTTTGAAATAAACTTCAACTATCATCATGGGGGCTACGCGAAAAAATCACCGGCGCTGATTGATTTCATGAATAAATTTCATCAAAAAACCGGCATTCCAACAGACTTCGTTTACTCCGGCAAGCTTCTGTTTGCTGTAAATGAATTGATTAAAGAGAATTATTTTCCACAAAACAGCTCGTTGGTTGTCATTCACTGTGGGGGAATTCAAGGAAACAGATCATTGCCGGTGGGAATGTTGAGATTTTAATCTGATCAAATCCATTTTTTAACCGGCTGCTACAACCATGTCCATTATATTTGCGTATTGTTTCAAAAATTACAGTTGATTTACATGCTGAGGGCCGTACTTTTTACCTTTTTTATTCTTTTTTCTTCTATTCTCATTTATGGGCAAGACACTTTGCCTTCTATTTCCGTGGTTAAAAAATCCAAGAGTAAAATTTTAATAAGCTGGATCAACCCTTACAAGAAAGACGCGGTGAAGCAATTGAGCATCCAGCGTTCCTACGATAGCAAAAAGCTATTCAAGACAATTATCACCATGCCTGACCCAAGTACGCCACAAAACGGCTTCATGGATACACAGGCTCCAAATGACAGCATGTACTACAGAATGTACGTGCAAATGGATAGTGGCAAATATGAATTCAGCAAGGCAAAAAGGCCAGTGCCCGATACGACTAAAGCCGTGGCTAATGTTGATGACAAAAAATATGAACCAGCTGTAACGACGACCCGGCCGACGCGAGAAACGCCCAATGCAAGAATAATCCAGCCTGCTCCTCCGGAAAGAATTATAGTTATTAAAAAAGCTGATAGCGTGGTGGCATTCGTGCCTGAGCGCCAATTTAAACGCTACAAAGATTCCCTCAATTACAAAACGAGAGACACTATTTATCTTGAAACGAACGACACTTTAATGATCAGGCCCTTTGTACCGAAGGAAGTTTTCCGTGTGTCAAAATATGTGTTCACAGAGAAAGAGGGGCGTGTAAAAATCTCATTGCCGGACGCAACGGATAAAAAGTACAGCGTTAAATTTTACGAAGAAGACAGCACTTTCCTGTTTGAAATTAAAAAGGTTGCTGAACCCGTACTGATGCTCGATAAATCCAACTTCATTCATGCAGGCTGGTTCCGTTTTGAACTGTATGAAGACGGGCACCTGAAGGAAAAGCAGAAATTGTATATACCGAAGGATTTTTAGGAAAGTTGCCGGTAGCCGGTGACCGGATGCGAGTATTTTATGCGCAACATTTTTTAACAATTGGGGAAATAAAAATATTCAAAGGCCGGCTACACAGAAATACCGGCTACAGGTAACTGGCCCGGCCACAACTGTCAACTAACAACCAACTTCACTCCAAATACTTTCTCGAAATTTTTCTTCACAAAACCTTTCGCTTCTTCGAAATCCACTTCTCTTCCAAGCTCTTTGGCGATAGATGTAACTTGTTTGTTTTGAATACCGCAGGGAATAATGAAATCAAAGTAGGAAAGATCTGTATTTACATTTAGTGCAAAGCCATGCATGGTGATCCATCGGCTGCAACGGACACCCATTGCGCATATTTTTCTTTCTTTGCCCTTCACACCCGGGTCGAGCCAAACACCTGTTTCACCCGCTGAACGGTCGCCGTGCAATCCATAATCTGCAAGTGTAAGAATGATTACTTCTTCAAGATTGCGCAGGTATTTACCAATATCTGTAGTGAATTTTTCGAGATCGAGAATAGGGTACCCAACTATTTGCTGGGGACCATGAAAGGTAATGTCTCCGCCACGGTTTGTTTTAAAGAATTCGATGCCCCTTTGCTCGCGTTGCTCGTCGCTAATCAGCACATTTTCAATATGTCCGCTCTTACCCAGGGTATAAACGGGCGGATGTTCCACAAAAAATAAATGATGTTCTGTATTGGGAATGCCATCGCCGCCTTGGTGGGCTTCCTGCTTAAGCTTCACATTTTTCTGTAAAACTTCTTCCTGGAGATCCCAGGCAGTCTGGTAGGGCATGTTTTCGAGATCCTTGAAAATTACATCCTGCATGGGGCAAAGTTAGGGAGTTGAGAGTTGAAAATTGAAAGTTGAGAGTCGTTGAACGCTAAACGCTTAAGGCCTAACGCATAACGCGCTGAGAGCAACGAGCGTTCAGCGTTAAGCATTTGGCATTAAGCATAGATTGCTTCTCTTCTTGTTACTTGGGCCCCTCCTCCCTATTTTTGCACAAATTTCAACTACATGGCCGAATTTGAAGATCAGGATGAATTATTGTCAAATGAAGAGACCAGCGACGAGCTTTACGAGCGTTTTACCATAAAAGTGGATAAGGGCCAGGAACCGCTTCGCATCGATAAATTTTTGGTGGCACGCATAGAAAATGCGACGCGCAACAAAGTGCAAAAATCAATCGACTCCGGATTGGTAATGGTTAACAACAAGCAAGTCAGCTCCAATTATAAAATAAAGCCAACAGACGAAATTGTTGTCTACTCCAATAAGGAAGTACAGGGCGAAGAGATCGTTCCGGAAAATATTCCGCTGAATATTTTTTATGAAGACGATGATATTATGATCATCAACAAGCCTGCAGGATTGGTGGTGCATCCGGGTTCGGGAAACTATAACGGAACATTGATCAATGGTGTTGCGTATTATTTGCAACAAAAAAATAAAGACATTACCGAAGAAACCTTGCCGCGATTTGGTTTGGTTCACCGCATAGATAAAAACACAAGTGGCCTAATGGTTTTGGCAAAAACTGAAATAGCAGTAAGTTCTTTGGCGAAACAATTTTTTGATCACACGGTAAAACGTCACTACATAGCGCTTGTTTGGGGCGATGTGGAGCAGGATGAAGGAACGGTCGTTGCGCATGTTGGCCGTCACCAACGATTCCGCAAACTTTTTGATGCTTATCCTGAAGGCGACTACGGTAAAGATGCGATTACACACTTTAAGGTGCTTGAACGTTTTGGCTATGTCACGTTGGTACAATGCAGCCTGGAAACGGGCCGTACGCACCAGATCCGCGTGCACATGCAACACATCGGACATCCATTGTTTAACGATGATACTTACGGTGGCGATCGCATTGTGAAAGGAACTGTTTTCACCAAGTACAAGCAGTTTGTTGACAACTGTTTTGCGCTTTGCCCACGACATGCGCTACATGCAAAGACACTTGGCTTCATACACCCAACTTCAAAGGAAGAAGTTTTCTTCAACAGCGACCTTGCAGATGATATGCAGGCAGTGATTGAGAAGTGGAGAAGGTATGTGAGGAAAGAGCCGAATAACTGAATAACTGAGTAACTGAATAACTGAGTAACTGAATAACTGAAAATGCCGAATGCAAAACGCTAAGCCCAAATAGGGATCCTGCGTTCAGCATTCGGCATTTAGCGTTAAGCCAAATTCAGTTATTCATTTACTCAGTTATTCAGTCTCTCGAGATATCCCGCCATTTCCTGCTGATATTCCTGGGCTACTTTTTTCGCTGCTTCAGCAAAGTCTTCTTTTCCTGATGCGTAGATGATTGCGCGGCTTGCATTTACCAGCAGTCCGCAATCTTTATTCATTGCTTTTTCGGAAATATCTTTTAAGCTACCACCTTGTGCGCCTACACCGGGAACAAGGTAAAAATGATTAGGAGTGATTTTTCTTATGTTGGTAAATTCGTCTGCCTGTGTTGCGCCAATTACAAACATTAGGTTTTCCGGACTTCCCCATTTTGAAACGGTGCTCAATACTTTTTCATACAAATAACTGTCACCTGTTTTTTGCAACTCAAAATCGGATGCGCCTTTGTTGGAAGTCAATCCAAGAACGATGGCCCATTTGCCGTTGTATTCCAGAAAGGGCGCCACACTGTCTTCACCCATGTACGGAGCTACCGTGATTGAGTCGAAAGGAAGTGCTTCAAAAAAAGCTTTGGCGTATTGTGTAGAAGTGTTTCCTATGTCGCCGCGTTTTGCATCGGCAATTGTAAAAATATCTTTGGGGATATATTCCACTGTTTTCTGCATAGCCTCCCAGCCTTTCAGTCCGTGCGCTTCGTAGAAAGCGGTGTTGATCTTATAGCTTACGCAAAGGTCTTTTGTTGCATCAATGATCGCTTTATTGAACTCGAAAATAGCATCAGGATGCGATTGTAAATGAGCAGGAATCTTGGAGATATCTGTGTCTAGACCTACACACAGATACGATTTCTTTTTCTTGATTTGCTCAACCAGTTGCTGACGTGTCATGCCGCGAAGATATTAAATAGAACCCGTTCTGCCACCATCCACGCGAATGCTTGTGCCTGTTACATAGCTGGCTGCAGGCGTTGCCAGGAAAGCAGCCACTGCAGCAATTTCTGATGCCTCGCCAAAACGCTTCATGGGGATGTCTTTTTCCATCTCCCTTACAACTGTTTCTGCGTCGCTATTTTTGGCTTTTACAACACCCTCGATTATGCTGTCAAGCCTGGCAGTTTTAGTGTAGCCCGGCAAAATATTGTTTACTGTTATATTGAATTGTCCCAACTCGTTCGACATCGTTTTGGCCCACGAAGCCACAGCCGCCCGGATTGTGTTGGAAACACCCAAATTGTTCAGCGGAATTTTTACAGATGTAGAAATGATATTGATGATTCTGCCATAGCCTTCTTTCTTCATTCCGGGAACAACTGCTTTCGTCAATATCTGGTTGCAAACGATATGCTGGCTAAATCCTTTAACAAAATCTTCTTCATGTGCATCAATGATAGCACCGGCTTTTGGGCCACCGGAATTGTTGATCAAAATATGCACATTGGTTTTGGCAACAACTTCTTCAATCGCCGTTTTTACTTCTTCCGGCTTCGAAAAATCTGCCACATGATAACTGTGATTTTGCTGTTCATCTGAATGCAATCTTATAACGGCTTCCTTTAAGGCGGGTTCATTTCTTGCGAACAAAATACATGTCGCGCCCAGTAGCGCCAGCTCTTCCGCAATGGCCAAACCGATGCCTTGAGTGCTTCCGCAAACAACAGCGTTTTTTCCTGTGAGTGATGTATTCATGATGTGATTTTTTGAGAGAAGGAACGCAGATTGTCAAGATTTTCATGATTACAAAGATTTTTTCTAACGATATGGATAGTTACAAAACATCCAATTTAAGAATCATTAAAATCATGACAATCATGAAAATCTGCGTTCCTGTATTTTACCTAATTCTGTCCGGGTAATCCGTAATAACGCCATCTACCTTCTTTGCGATCAATGAATCGTAGACTGTTTTATCGTTTACTGTCCAAGGAATTACTTTTATGTTTTTGCTGTGGCAATCTTCTACCAGCTTCCTGGTTACGAGCTTGTATGCAGGGCTGTAAATGGTGGGCTTGAAACCGGCCATTGCGAGTTGCTCTTCAAAGGATCGCTTGTCAAAATCTTCAATCAGCATCGAGGTTTTCATGTAAGGATAATGTTCCTTTATGTATTGCAGCGTTCGAAAATCAAATGATTGAATGATGACCCTGGAAGTAATTTTCTTTTGTATCAATACTTTCATCAGCGCATCCACAAATACAGCAGGCTCGGGATGATAAATGTTGTCAGTTGCCTTGTTCGTTTTTGTTTCTATGTTATAAAAAACATTCTTCTTTTTGCTCTTCTTCAAATACGATTCCACACGGTCGATAACGTCAGCAAGCAACGGTTTTACAGCAGCAATTTTCTTTTGTTCGGGAAATTTTGGATGCGGCTTCATTCCTACGTCATAGCGTTTTACAGAATCATAGGTCATTGTGTAAATATTCAGGGAACGTTCTTCTGCTTGTGTTACAAAACTGCCGTCGGGTTTTGTAGTGATATCGTGATTGAAGAATGGCTCATGGGACAAAATGGGTTGCATGTCTTTTGTAAAAACAACGTCCATTTCAAGCGTGTTTACTCCAAGATCAATTGCATGGAGCATTGCAGGAATAGTATTCTCAGGCATCAGTCCGCGACCACCGCGGTGTCCTTCCAGGTCAAATGCAGGCAATGTATCAGTGCTCATCTGATGATGTTTTCCTTTTTTTATTTGGAAAGAAGAAGTTGTCAAAACCAGAACCGCGCAAATGCATGCGCACAGGGGTTTCAGCATTGGTGTTGTTTTTAGGTCAGTGATAAGTCAAAAATAAAAAATCAAAAGTCAAAAGCTGGCGCAACAGTGTTACGAATTTTTGACTTTCTACTTTTTACTTTTCTTTATTGTACACATCGTCATGTCCCGCCTCCATCATCTTAGCGATTGCATTGGCATCCGCATTATCACTAACAGACAATCGATGGGTAATGTTTTTATAACTTTCCTCATCTCTGTTTTGACTCAGCTTAAATGTGTGATCGAGGGCTGTCACTTCAATTTCAAAAGCTACGATTGCTTTTGCTAATCTACTCACATACTCTTGTGGCAATTTATCAAACGACGCTTCAGAGGCAGGATTGTTTTCAAATTGATCAGTCGTTCTTTTGAGAATATCGATCAATCGTTCATCCGGCAGGAAAGTAAGTTGTCCTTTCGCATGCACGGCCATGTAATTCCATGTGGAGGCTTGCTGAGGATTTGCGTACCAGCTTGCGCTCACATATGTATGCGGCCCCGTGAAAATGGCGAGTACATTATTGTTTGCCGCAAATGCTTTTTGATGATCTGTATTGCGCATCACATGTCCTTCCAGGAACAACCGGCCATCTCTTTCCGACATTAAGATCGGCACCTGTGTAGCAACTGGACAATGCTGCTCATCGCAACCTGTTAACATCGCAAACGGATGGGCCTGCATAAACTGCAGCACTTTTTCGTGATCCTTGGTTTTATAGTAAGGGAAACTGTACACTTTGGGTAATTGAAAATTGAAAGTTGAAAATTGAAAATGATTGGCTAATGTACAAATAACTGAGTAACTGAATAATTGAATAACTGAAGTTATGGTGCATCTGTATCCAATTACTCGATTATTCCTTTATTAAATAGAAAATGGGGAATGCATCTTTCGACGTACTCCCCATTTTCTATTTCGAGGGCGAATGCAATTCGCCCCTACCATTTTCAATTTTCAACTTTCAATTTTCAATTAACCTTCTACTATTTCAATCACCTTGGTAGCCTCGAGGTTTGCGTTGCGCATGGCAATACTTCTTGCTGCGGCACCGGCAAATTCTTCGAAAGCTTTTTTCGTGATTTCGTCGTTGCTTGCCATGATAGGTTCGCCATTGTCGCCGCCTTCGCGAATGCTTTGTACAAGTGGAATTTGTCCAATGAGAGGAATGTCATATTCTTCAGCCAATCTCTTACCACCTTCTTTTCCGAAGATGTAGTATTTGTTATTTGGCAGTTCAGCAGGAGTAAAGTAACTCATGTTTTCCACCAACCCGATGATCGGCACTTTAATTTGCGCCTGGCCAAACATAGCGATACCTTTTTTAGCATCTGCCAGTGCAACGTCTTGCGGTGTGGTTACAACAATAACGCCTGTAACAGGAACGGTTTGCATGAGCGTCAAATGAATGTCGCCTGTTCCCGGAGGCATGTCGATGATAAGATAATCAAGTTCGTCCCAGTAAACATCTGTTACAAACTGACGGATGGCGCTGCTGGCCATTGGACCGCGCCAAACCACCGCATTTTTTTCATCTACCAGTAAACCGATGCTCATCAGTTTGATACCATATTTCTCCAAAGGAACGATCATGCCTTTATCGGCACCTTCAATCTGCATCATCATAGGGCGTTCGCCGCGTACGCCAAACATAATAGGCACGCTTGGACCGTAAATGTCCGCATCCATCAAACCTACCTGAGCGCCGCCTTGTGCGAGTGCAATTGCAAGGTTGGCAGAAACGGTACTTTTTCCAACGCCACCTTTACCACTTACTACCGCGATGATGTTTTTAACTTTGGGTAAAACAGCCTGGGTGTCCTGGCGATTACTGCTCGTGTTAGAGGTGAAATTCACTTTTACTTTAGCCTCCTTATTTACAAGAATTTGCACAGCGTTTACACAGGCATTTTTTATCAGGTCCTTCAAAGGACAAGCCGGTGTAGTGAGGACTACGGTAAAAGAAACGTCGTTGTTATTGATCTCTATATCTTTAACCATATTGAGCGTTACAATATCCTTTCCTAAGTCAGGTTCTTGCACATTGCTCAATGCTTTTAGTATTTGCTCCTGCGTCATGATTTATTTGTTAAAAAAAGAATAATTGGTGCAAAATTAACCAATACTAAGCGTAATAAGTTGCTGTTTATAATAATTGAAGTTGTTATATTTGAGGCGATGAAGAAATTTTTACTACTTCTTTTTATTGGGGTGATTGCTATGCGCCAGCAAGCTTCTGCCCAATTCGAGTCGATAAAAGACTCAGTGGTACAATTGTACGGTGTTATTATGACTGCAGACAGCCTGAGACCTATACCAGCAGTGAGTGTTATGGTTAAAGGACGTGTTCAGGGTACGATGAGTAGTGAAGATGGCGTGTTCTCCATTGTGGTTTTAAAAGGTGACGAAATTGAGTTTACGAGTATTGGATTCAAGCCGGTTACCGTAAAAATCAGAAGAGACCTGGTAGGTAACCAACACAGCGTAATCCAGTTGATGGTGACCGACACAACGTACTTACCGGCAACGATCATTCGACCGCGGCCCACAAGGGAGCAATTTGAGCGGGACTTCGTAAATACCGATGTAAAAGCCGATGCGCTTGAAATTGCCCGACAGAATACCGACGAACAAAAAAGAGAAGCCCTTGCGAGGACCATGCCGCGGGATGGTGGAGAAAATGCCAACTACAGTTTAAAACAAGACGCTACCAAACGATATTATTCCGGACAGGTTCCTCCAATGAATATCTTCAACCCGATGGCCTGGGGAGAATTCATAAAGGCCTGGAAACGGGGAGATTTTCGGAACAAAAACTAGTAAAATTATTTAGAACCGGCTCGCTGCCGGTTTTTTTTACGCTTTTATGCGACCGGTTTTCAATGGTTTAATGTTTGCAGTATTATTTAATATGTTTTGTAACACACTGCAAAGCAACGAAAAGTGAACTTTATTTGTTTTAGTTCGTTATGAATGGCTGTAGACGTGAACCATTAATATCGATCCCGTATGACAAAACTGACAATCCTGATTCCAGCAGCGGTATTGCTGACCATTACTACCCTCAGTTCTTGCTTTTACACCAGTCGAGAATCCCACAAACTTTTTGCGAAAGCCAAAACGGAGCAGTTTGATGTAATCATTGTACCGGGAATTCCTTTTGAACAAGATGGCTGGAGCCACACCATGAAAGGGCGCGTATACTGGTCAAAATATCTGTATGATCGGGGTATTACCAAAAACATTATTTATTCCGGAGCGGCAGTTTATACTCCATATTACGAGTCAGAAATCATGGCTTTATACGCCCATGCTTTAGGCATTCCGCAGGAACATATTTTCACGGAAACTACTGCGGAGCATACTACTGAAAACATCTATTACTCCTACCAGATGGCAAAAAAAATGGGGTTCGAAAAAATAGCCATTGCTTCTGACCCATATCAAACAAAAATGATCTCCAAGTTTGCGCGAAGAAAAGTAAGCAGGGATATCGTGTTGATACCTTTTGTATTCGATACGCTGAAAGCTATGGAGCCTTACATGATTACGCCGGCAATCGATTCGGCAAAAGCCTACAAGCCCGACTTTATAAGTATCACCAAAAGAGAAAGTTTCTGGAAACGTTTTAGGGGAACGCTGGGAGCGAATATTGAGGAGAGCCGCTAGCGGTAATTTGAAAATTTGAAGATGTGCTAATTTGAAAATGAGAGGTGCTGCATTAAAACTTTTTACCGAGCAGCGATAATGGTGAGAAGACTTCGACAAGCTCAGCCTGACACTCCGCTAGCGCTGTCAGGCTGAGCTTGTCGAAGCCTTTTGCACAGAAACAATGTTCTCAACCTGTATTAACCGGTCAACATTTATATGCCAAATCAGAAATGCCTGGTGTTACATTCATTAAAGAAGTAGCACCAGGCATTTTCAAATTTTCAAATCAGCACATTTCAAATTATATCGCCAATTTCTTTTTCAGGTTTTCGTCGATTGCGTTCAGGAATTCCTCTGTGTACAAGAAATCTTTTCCGTGTTCTACTTTGTTGCCGCTTACGCAAACAGCAAGGTCTTTAGTCATTTTGCCGCTTTCAACTGTTTCGATACAAACTGCTTCCAAAGCATTTGCGAAATCGATCAGCTCCTGGTTGTTATCCAGTTTACCGCGGAATGCCAAACCTCTTGTCCATGCGAAAATAGAAGCGATTGGGTTGGTAGAAGTTGGTTTGCCTTTTTGGTGCTCGCGGTAGTGACGTGTTACTGTACCGTGCGCCGCTTCTGCTTCCATTGTTTTGCCATCAGGAGTGATCAACACAGAAGTCATCAAACCAAGTGAACCGAAACCTTGTGCTACTGTATCACTTTGAACGTCGCCATCGTAGTTTTTACAAGCCCAAACAAAGTTACCGTTCCATTTAAGAGCGCTGGCAACCATGTCATCGATCAGGCGGTGTTCGTAAACGATACCTGCTGCATCGAACTGAGCCTTGAATTCTTTTTGGAAGATATCTTCAAAGATGTCTTTGAAACGACCGTCGTATTTTTTAAGAATTGTATTTTTTGTAGACAGGTACAAAGGCCATTTTTTGCTAAGCGCCATGTTAAAGCAGCTGCGTGCAAAACCTTTGATAGACTCGTCGGTGTTGTACATTGACATTGCAACGCCATCACCTTTAAAATTGAATACTTCAAAAGTCTGAGGTTCACCGCCATCTTCCGGAGTGAAAGTCATGGTAAGCTTACCTTTACCTTTTATAACTGTATCGGTTGCGCGATATTGGTCACCAAAAGCGTGACGGCCAACAATGATTGGCGCTGTCCAGTTTGTAACCAGTCTTGGAATATTGTTGATTACGATTGGCTCACGGAACACAGTACCATCCAGAATGTTACGGATTGTACCATTAGGGCTCTTCCACATTTGTTTCAACTTAAACTCTTCTACACGAGCCTCATCCGGCGTGATGGTAGCACATTTGATACCTACACCGTATTGTTTGATAGCGTTTGCAGCATCTATAGTAACCTGGTCGTTTGTCGCATCACGGTGCTCAACACCAAGGTCATAATATTTAATGTCTATTTCAAGGTAAGGCAGGATCAATTTATCCTTAATAAACTTCCAGATGATTCGCGTCATCTCGTCTCCGTCGAGTTCCACAACGGGATTTGCAACTTTTATTTTTTTCGCCATTAGATTCTAGTTTTAAGTATCCAAAAAAGTAGGCAAACCTACAAGAATTGAACGAATTACACAAAAGCTTGATAATATTTTGAAGTCATTTAATTTGGAGGTAATGATATTTTGGGTGCGAATTTGAAAATTTGAAAATATGATAATCTGAAAATTCTTTAAATGCAGCCTTCTTTTTCTAACATTTGATCGCCGATCCCGAAGCAATAACAAATTCTAAAATATGCAGATGCCTCATTTTCAAATTTTCAAATCCTCAAATTTTCAAATTGCCTTTTATCTTTTCAAAAGTTGAATATTCTTCGTACTTTACAACGTTATTAACCTCTTTTACAACCAAGCTACGGATATGCAACAGCATAGGCTATTCCAATACCTCAACCAGTTCATCACACTCTCTGGTGAAGAGCTTTCGCTTATAATCGAAAAGCTCGAGGTGAGGCGTTTCAATGCCGGCGAAATGATACTAAACGCAGGCGAAAAAGAAACGCATCTTAGCTTTGTGGAAAAAGGAGTTGCCATAAAATATTTCATGCGCGGCAATGAGGAGGTTGTAAGACAATTGGCAAAAGAAAACGATACGATTGCATCTGCAGTTTCTTTTATGTCTTCTGCACCCTCGCAATATTGTATCGAAGCCCTTGAACCCTGTATGCTACTCTCTATTAGCAAAGATGTTTTTGAGACCCTTTATCGTCACAGCCCACGTTTTGAAAAACTGGGTAGATTACTGTTCACGGATTGGTTGTTGCAAACAGAGATCTGGGAGTATGAACGCATCAGCTTAACTCCGCGACAACGTTTTACAAAATTCATTAACGAAAATCCTGAGCTTTTAAAAAGAGTTCCCCAGAAGCTGATTGCTTCTTTTCTTGACATCAAACCAGAAACATTCAGCCGATATAAATATTCATCAAACAGTAACTGAACCGACCTTGCCTCCAAATAGTAATAACCATACCCAGTTCAAAATCCAGCTCTTCCACTACCTCCGGCGCATTGATAACATCAGCCCCGAACAGCTGGAAATTATTCAATCATACCTTGAAGTAAGAACCTTTGATAAAAAGCAAATCGTATTGAACAAAGGTGAGGTGGACAACCACTTCAACATTGTTATTAAGGGGCTTGTAAGAAAATATTTCAGTCTCGGCAAAAAGGAAATCACGCTACAACTGGCAACGGAAGGGCATTTCATTCACTCCGAAATTTCTTTTATACAAAGAACTCCTTCGGATATGATCGTAGAAACGCTTGAACCCACAACGCTCGTTTCTATTTCACACGAAAGCATGAATGCATTGCTGGAAGCGCATCCTCAATTCGAACATCTTGCACGTCTGCTTATCAGTGATATGTACGTGAAAAAAAATAAGCGCTACTATTCACAATCATTACTAAGCACGAGGGAGCGCTTTCTCGAATACCTTCAAAACCACCCGGACATGCTGCAACGCGTTCCGCAGAAATACTTAGCGTCTTATCTGAATATTAAACCTGAGACTTTTAGCAGGTTGAAGCATTTGCTGAAAACGAAGAAGTAAATTAAGAATTAGGAATTAAGAATTAAGAATGCTTTCTGTGTAACATCACGCGAAAATCATTAGTCGCTGCTTTGCAGCGAGCATACATTCAAAAACCAAGTTCGACCTAACGAATTCTTAATTCTTAATTCCTAATTCTTAATTAATGAAATTAGTGAATGATATAGTTATTCAGGGAACTCCTATCAAACATTAATCAACAACACCGGTATCTTCAACTCATGCCTCACATTATTGATCGTTTCGCCATAGAGCCAGTCTTTAAAGCCCGTGTGGCCGTGGGCGCCCATTACCAAAAGATCGGCGGACTGTTCTTTTACAATGCGAACAATTTCTTTGGTGCGTCTTTCGAAGCCGAGTTGTGCTATTGCATTAAATCCATTCTCTTTTATTTGAGCAACGTACAGATCAAGTTGTTCCTGGTCGGTTAAGCTTTCATAGTCGGCACTGCCCTCTCCCAGCATTTGGGCAGACACGCTTTCTACTACGTGAATCAATATGAACGTTGTATTTGGATTGCCTTGTGCCATGGCAAATGACAAGATCTTCGAATCATGTGCGCCAAAATCCAGTGCGACTGCAATTCTTTTAAATGCCGGCACATCGATTTTTTTGAAGCCTGTGTTTTGCGCGTGGATAGTAATTGGTTTTTCCATGCGGCGGCGAATAAATGGAAACAACAAAACAGTTGCCAGCAAAGATATCAACACCACCAGACCTGCGATTACAAAGAAATTGGAAACAGCATTGTGGCTGCTTTGCAAATATTCAATGGATTGCTCGAACACCATTTTAAGATTCAGTGTTAGCAAAATAATCGTTACGAGCCACGCTAATATTTTCACATAGAGTGGAATGACGAACACACCCATTTTTTCTTTGTCACTCACAAAATGTATCAAAGGAATAATGGCAAAGCCCAACTGAATGCTCAATATTACCTGGCTGAACACCAGAAGATCATCCAGTTCATTTTCGCCATAGATTAAAATAACGATCACTGCAGGAATAATAGCCAAAAGCCTTGTGATCACACGTCTCAGCCATGGATTGATACGCAGTCGCAAATAGCCCTCCATCACGATTTGTCCCGCAAGGGTACCAGTTACTGTAGAACTTTGTCCGGCGGCTATCAGAGCTACCGCAAACAAAATTGGTGCAAGGGAGGTGCCCAACATTGGTTCCAGCATTTTGTGGGCCTCTTTGATTTCTGCCACATCCGTTCTGCCTGTTTTAAAAAATACAGCAGCGGCCAAAATCAGTATCGCCGCATTCACAAAAAACGCAAGATTGAGCGCTATTGCGCTATCAAAAATATTGAACCGTATTGCCCTGCGAATACTCGGTTCGTCTCTCGTAATCTTCCTTGTTTGCACCAGCGCAGAATGTAGATATAGATTATGCGGCATTACAGTTGCGCCAATAATCCCAATCGATATGTACAAGGCCTCACTATTGGGTATGGTAGGAACAAAGCCTCTTGCGATCTCGTGAAAATTGGGCTGCGCGAAAATTATTTCTATTAAAAAAGAAATCCCAATAATGGCGATCAGCATCACAATGAAAGCTTCCATTTTCCGCATGCCCAACCGCTGTAAAATGAGCAGCAAAAAAGTATCCAATACAGTGATCAATACGCCCCACAAAATGGGAATACCTGTAAGCAAATGCAGACCAATCGCCATTCCCAGCACTTCTGCAAGATCGGTAGCCGCTATGGCAATTTCTGCCAGCACGTATAAAATGAGATTGATGCTTTTAGGATATGCCTCCCTGTTAGCCTGTGCGAGGTCGCGGCGACGAACAATCCCGAGTCTTGCCGCAAGGCTTTGCAGCAACAATGCCATCAGGTTACTCATGAGCAATACCCAAATGAGTTTGTACCCGAACTTGCTACCACCCTGCAGGTCAGTCGCCCAGTTTCCCGGATCCATGTAGCCAACGCTTACCAAGTATGCCGGACCAATAAAAGCCGCCAGTCTCTTCCAACGCTTTTTAGGTTGTGTTGTATCTATTGATTCATGTACATCAAGCAGTGAAGCATAATGATTGTCGGTGTTATTCCTCATCGTTGACTAATAAGTTTTTGGCTAAAAATTGGCTGATAATAAATGGTGCCGCATTCCGCATTTTTATTTCGAGGGAGTTATCAAAACTAAATTTCTTTTTTACTTCCAGCTTTGAACCTATTTTGATATTGGTTCGCTGCAAAAGCTCCATCAATTCTGGCGTCTGGTTACCAATGCCCGTTATTTCCATTGGTTTATTTAATTCGATGGCATCCAGTGATATTTGTTGCAAAACGGGCATTTTGCCGTTGGCATCCGGAATGGGATCGCCGTGCGGATCTTTTCTTGGATTACCGAGAAAATCATCGAGTCTGTCTATTAATTTTTTGCTGCTGATGTGCTCAAGCTCTTCTGCAATTTCATGCACTTCTTCCCAGCCAAATTGCAATTTTTCCACCAGGAAATATTCCCACAAACGGTGCTTTCTTATGATCAGCAACGCGATCTTTTTCCCTTCTGCGGTTAAACGTACTCCTTTGTAGCGCTCATATTGCAAGATCTTTTGCTCCTTAAGCTTTTTAAGCATGTCCGTTACCGAAGCAGGTTTTGTTTGCAAGGCATTTGCCAATGCATTTGTAGAAACATTCTCACTTGATCGTTGCAAGTGAAAAATGGCTTTTATATAGTTCTCTTTACTGGAAGAATATTTCATTTTTTAAAACGATCTAAAAATAAATTTAGGTAAATCTAAATTTTTTAACCCAGATAACCAAAAGCATCCACAAATTTGAAAATTTGAGGATTTGAAAATTTGAAAATGCTTTGGATGGGGTATTTGGCGAGTTAATATGAAACTGAAAAGTTGCTCAGAAAGAATTTTCAAATTCCCATATTTTCAAATTTTCAAATAGGGCACAGTTTTGAAATCATCAGCCCAAAAGCTTTGTTAGTTAATGCATACATAACAACAAAATGGTTACTTTAGCCCCCAGAACAAGCCCGAATATGAAGAATTCACTGTACGTTGTACTTATCTGCCTCGTTGGTCTTTTCGCCAATTGTAAATCGAAAAAGACAAAATTGGTAGAAGGGGAAAAGGTGGAGATAGCTGATTTTCTTGGTCTTTATGAAGAGGCAAAATTGCCCTTAACCATTGCCGATAGTGTGTTTCAGCACAAAAATGCTGACACCATTCCTTTCAGCATCTTTGTGCAATTTGTACCGGATTCTGCCATCGCACCTCTCTTTCACAAATCAAAACCTTTATTTATTCCACTTTCCAGGGTGACGGTAAAAAGTGGAGAAACATACCTATTTAGCAAAGCCATTACCGCTGCAAAAAAAGTGGTGTATGTGACTGTTTTCGATGAAAAGAAAAAATTTGCAGCCGCTAAACCATTGATCATTGCGGATAATGACAAGTCCACTTCTGCCTATGCCACAATGGATACAAAATACACGCTGACAACTTTTAACCAGCAGAGCCAGCCCGACAGAGAAGCATTGTACAAAAGAGATGTTTTTATTTACAATGGTTCAGGTGGATTTACATTGATCTTAACGGAGTCCAACGGCGCGCAGAAAAAAGAGGAGGAAATTTTTAATCCAATCGATACACTGCCTGCTAAGCATAAGCTTGCCGGTGATTATGTACAGAATAAAAAGAATTTCATTTCTTTTCGCGATGGACGAAATGCTTCACGCATGTTGTTCTTTGTGCATTTTGAAAAAGACGACGGCACATGCAAAGGCGAGCTAAAAGGTGAAGCAAAAATTGTTTCTGATAAACTTATACGCTTTAGCGAAACCGGCAGCCCTTGCGTGATAGACTTCACTTTTTCCGGTAAAAATGTTACCATGAAAGAAGTTGGTGGCTGTGGTTCGTATCGGGATATTAAATGTTTTTTTGAGGGTTCGTTTACGAAAAAAGCGGTGCCAGTGAAGAAATCGGTGAAAGGGAAGAAATAACGGGTTGCGAGCGATGAATGTTTTTACAATCAAATATTCATGACGAAACTCAAACATTTCACAGAGGCTATTCATGTTTCACGAGTGACGGTTTAACGATCTTTGTCTCGCGATTGCCCTTATAGCTTTCCCGGCTTATCAAATAACCTTTTTGGCCCAATTTTAGGATATCTTGCCATTATGTATGAATCGAAAAACAAAAATTAATTCAAATGGATTTTAGAAATTACAAGGTTCCTTACAGCGGAGATGCAAAGTATTCGAAGAAAGTGGCGTATTTCAGCATGGAGTTTGCCATTCATCAACCTTTAAAAATTTATAGCGGTGGATTGGGATTTTTGTCAGGTTCGCACATGCGCAGCGCATACGAATTGCAACAAAACCTTATTGGCGTTGGTATTCTGTGGAAGTACGGCTATTATGACCAGGGGCGCAATATGGATCAAACCTTGCAAGTGGGTTGGATGGCAAAGGATTACAGCTTCCTTGAGGACACGGGAATTAAGTTTCAGATCACCGTACATGATGCTCCGGTTTGGGTAAAAGCATTTTACCTGAAACCAGAAACATTTAAGTCTGCTCCTATCTTTTTACTAAGTACAGATATTCCTGAGAACGACTACGTTTCACAAACCATTACACACAGATTATACGATGCGAATGTTGCTACCAAAGTCGCGCAGTTTATATTACTGGGCGTTGGCGGTGCAAAATTGATCGATGAATTGAATTTCAACCCTGATGTCTATCACCTGAATGAAGCACACGGTATCAGCTCGGCATTTTATCTCTACAAAAAATTCGGAAACAGTGTCGATGAGGTTCGCAAAAAACTGGTATTCACGACGCACACACCGGAAGAAGCGGGCAATGAAAAACACGATATTTTCCTTTGTCAAAAAATGAGCTATTTCGGAGATCTAAGCTTGGATGAAGTTCGTGCACTAACAGGCTTGCAGGACAACCTTTTTGATCATTCGCTTGTAGCCCTTCGTTTTGCAAGGCTGGCCAACGGTGTTTCGAAATTGCATGGTGAAGTGGCAAGGGCCATGTGGAAAAAGTATCCAGGTGTTTGTCCCATCATTTCCATTACCAATTCTCAAAACGGAAAATACTGGGCCGACAAACATTTGTATGAAGCCAAAAACAACAACGACAACAGTAAATTCGACGAGAGAAAAACTTATCTCAAAAAAAGGACCTTTGATATTGTTGCCGATCAAACCGGAAAACTTTTTGATCCGAATATATTCACCATTGTTTGGGCGCGCAGATTTGCGGGTTATAAAAGGGCCGATCTTATTACAAGAAAGCTGGAATGGTTCAATGAACTAACCAGCAACACCCAATATCCGGTACAAATAATCTGGGCGGGAAAACCATATCCAATGGATTATCCGGCGATCAATGATTTCAACCATCTTGTAAATCTCAGCAGAGGTTATAAGAACGTTGCGGTGCTGATTGGCTATGAATTGTTCCTGTCAAAAAGATTGAAACAAGGTGCAGACTTGTGGCTGAACAATCCACGCGTACCCCGCGAAGCATCCGGCACAAGCGGTATGACTGCTGCGATGAATGGCGCCGTAAACTTCAGCACCAACGATGGTTGGATCCCTGAATTTGAAAAAGATGGCGTCAACTCATTTGTGGTGCCTCCTGCAGATCTGAATACATCCATCTACGAACAGGATGAGCACGACCTTGTAGCGCTTTATGATATTTTGAAAAATAAAATTCTGCCTGCCTATTACAATAACCGAGACGCCTGGAAGCAAATTGTTTATAACGGAATGAACGACGTTATGAATGGATTTGAGTCGAACAGAATGGCGGATGAGTACTATGAGCTACTTTATAATAATTGAAAATTGAAAGTTGAAAATTGAAAATGGGGAGATAAGAGTTTGCATAAAAAAAGAAGCCTTCAAACGATTTGAAGGCTTCTTTTTTTTGGGGAATTGAATCCATTATGTTTAATTGTAAAAGCTTCCTCCCTCATTTTCAATTTTCAACTTTCAATTTTCAATTTCCCTACATCACCTCGATCAACTCTACATCAAAAATCAACGTAGAGCCCGGCCCGATCTGTGCACTCACTTGTGCATCACCGTAAGCAAGGTCAGAAGGAATGAAGAGTTTCCATTTGCTACCTGCCGGCATTAGTTGCAATGCTTCCACCCAACCTTTGATAACGCCGCTTACAGGAAAATCGATTGGTCTGCCGCGTTGTACAGAACTATCGAATATTGTTCCATCGATCAGCGTGCCGTGGTAGTGACATTTCACTTTATTTCTAAGATCAGGCTTAGCACCTGTGCCTTCAACTATTACCTGGTATTGCAAACCACTTGGCAGTTCTACAACACCTTCTTTTTTTTTGTTTTCTGCAAGAAAAGCAGCACCGGCACTTTTGTTCGCCTCTAATCGTTCTGCTTTCATTTTTTGTAAATGATCTGAGATACCCATGGTGAAAAAATTAAGAATTAACAATTAAGAATTAAGAATGGCTCGCAAACGATGGGGTAAGCATCACATAGGATACCACTCAAAACTTATTACTCACAACTCAATACCTTTTACTGCTTTGGCATTGTTGAGTCCGCAGCAGCAGCTGGTTCATCTTTTTCAATGGAAAGTAGTTCCACATCAAATATCAATGTTGAACCCGGGCCGATTTTTGGACCAGCTTCTCTGTCGCCGTATGCAAGGTCAGAAGGAATGAAAAGTTTCCATTTGCTTCCTACAGGCATTAATTGCAATGCTTCTATCCAACCTTTGATTACGCCGCCGACAGGGAAATCAACGGGCTGACCACGCTCTACTGAACTATCGAATACTGTTCCATCAATCAATGTGCCATGGTAATGACATTTTACTTTGTCATTAATACCTGGTTTAGGACCCGTGCCCGCAGTAATAATTTGATATTGCAAACCGCTTGGCAATGTAACTACACCCGGTTTTTTGGCGTTGGCGGCAAGGAAAGCAGCACCCGCTACTTTGTTGGCTTCCGCTTTTTTAGATCTTAATTTTTGCATGTACATGCCTACGGCTGCATTCATCTGATCTTCAGTTAAAGCAGGTTTGCCAGCCAATGCATCCGACATGCCTTTTTGCACACAGGTTGTATTGATATTATCGATCCCTTGTTGTTTATAGAATTGTGCCACGTTCAAACCGATAGCATAACTAACAGAATCAAGCGCGTTTTTCATTACCACCGTGCTTTTTCCAGCTGCCGGTTTTGCCGTTGTTGCTTTTGCCGCAGGCTTCGCAGTCGTTTTTGCTTTTTGCTGCTGTGCCATTGCACCTCCGATAAGAGACGTAGAAACTAATACTAAGAAGACTTTTTTCATCTGTATATTAATGTTGAAGGGCAAAAATATTGTAAAATAATAATACCGGACGCAGGTTTTACGTTTTCAAAACGTCATATATTGGCAATCCGTTTTTGGACTAAACTTTTTGAATTAAATACAGTCTATAAAACGGCTTACGGCCTAATAATTATTAAAAAACAAATTCCGACATGAAAAAACTTGTCCTGTTAACCGCCCTGTCTTTTAGCTATAGCCTCATTTTTGCTCAAACCGGTGGATTGAATGGCTTATTTAAAAAAGCAAGTTCAACGGTATCCGGCACCAATAGTACTTCCGGTTCTTCCCTTTCTACCGACCAGATCGTCCAAGGATTAAAAGAAGCCTTGAATGTAGGCGCGCAAAACAGCACGTCAAAGCTTTCCGCTGCTGACGGTTTTTTTAAAGATGCTGCGGTAAAGATTTTAATGCCGGATGAAGCAAAAAAGGTGGAATCTACACTACGCTCGATGGGCATGGGGAAATTGGTGGACGATGCGATTTTGAGCGTGAACCGTGCTGCTGAAGATGCATCAAAAACTGCAGCTCCAATTTTCCTGAATGCCATTAAAAGCATGAGCGTAAAGGATGCACTTGGCATATTGCAGGGCACAGACACTGCAGCAACATCATATTTACGCAAAACCACGAATACAGATCTTACTGGTTCATTCAAGCCTGTAATTGAACAATCTTTACAAAAAACAAACGCAACCAAATATTGGAGCGAAGTTTTCACAGCCTACAATAAAGTATCTTTTAAAAAGGTAGATCCAGATTTAACTAACTATGTAACTACCAAAGCTTTAAATGGTATTTTTTATTATGTGGGAGAAGAAGAGAAGAAAATCCGCACCAATCCTACCGCTCAGGTTACCGACATCCTGAAGCAGGTTTTCGGAAAAAAGTAAGCGCTTATACATATCATTTAAAATAATATCATGCAGCACAAATTGTGCTGCATTTTTTTTGAAAGGTTGGCACGCTTTTATGGGGTTGAATGGTGACCCGATACAAATATTATAGTTTTTTTGTGTTTAGGTAGTTCTTATCTTTGATTCAATCCTTTACCAAAAGAGTCCAGAATACTTATGAATTTAAACCAGCCATTAAACGACCAATCATCCTCCCTTTTATCTGTTATTAAGACAGATAGAGAATTTGAGGATATGGTTAATAAGGCGCCGGTTGGTGTTTGCAAGATGGCCTTTGACGGCACACTTTTGTACGTAAATGAAAAACTTGCCCGGTTCCTTGATCTTTCTCCAGCCGAAGCGATAAGCAGAAGTTACCTCGATTTTTACAAAAGCGAAACAAATTCAGGTTATCACTACTGGCAGGAGCTAATGCGCTCCGGCGATCTTCCTTTTTATCATGGCTGGGTGGATCTTACTTCAAAAAATGGCGAGGTCGTTCCCTGTCACCTAAATATGCAGCACATAAAAGATGACGAAGGAAATGCACAATATTTCCTCTGCATTTTCGATCGTTTTGCAGAAGAACAGGTCTTACAGCAGCATTTGTATGAAGAAAGGATTTCCTATCAACAAAGCATAGCTACCACCATATTAAAGGCACAGGAAAAAGAAAGGGCTTTTCTTGCAGAAGAATTGCACGATAATATCAACCAGCTTCTTGCTACCACCAAACTATACATCGATTCAGCCAGATCTGCAAAACCAGGGCAATTAAATGAACTCCTCGAAAGAAGTTCCATACATGTAGTGCAGGTGATCAACGAATTGAGAAATCTTTCTAAAAGGCTCACCCCTCCTTCTGTTGAAAATACAAGCCTGGTAAATAACATTGTCAATCTATTCCAGGACACCGAAAAACTATCCGGCATTGCGGTGGAAATTATTCACGCTGGCTTTGATGAAAGCAATATAAGCAAAGAGAAAAAACTGATGATCTATAGAATTTTACAGGAGCAATTCAACAATATTTTAAAGCATGCGGAGTGCTCAAAAATATCTGTCAACATCAGAAACCGAGGACCCGTGGTCGAATTGATCGTGGAAGATAACGGAAAGGGATTTAATACAAATGCTTCTTATCAAAATGGTCTTGGCTTAAAAAATATCCGCAACCGAGTGGATCTTTTCAATGGTCGCTGCAGTGTATACTCCGCACCTGGTAAGGGTTGCAGAGTACATATAGAGTTTGAAGCGTAATGAATTCTAATTAATAATTAATAAAGAATAATTAATAGGGTAACATACATGTAAAAGGGTTACCACAAAACGTTCAAAAATTAATAGAGCGGCATTCGAAAATGAATGCCGCTCTATTAATTTTTAATTATTAATTATTAATTCGCCTAGCCTGCCAGCTCACTCAATTCCAGCCAGCGAAATTCTTTGTCTTCAATCATCTGGGAAATGACGCCTATTCTTTCAGATAGATTTTGCAACTCTTCAAAAGCAATGGAAGGGTCGCCCAATTTTTCTGCTATTGTGTGTTTTTCTTTTTCCAGCGTTGCAATTTCCTTTTCGAGCATTTCAAACTCACGCTTTTCGTTAAAGCTCAGTTTCTTTTTTGCCGGAGCAGCCTGAGGCTTAACACTTTCCGCAACCGTAGTAACAACCGTTGTTTTAACCTCTTCCTCTTTTTCCTTGTCCTTCTCCCAAATTCTATATTGCGTGTAGTTGCCTGGAAAATCTCTTATTTCACCGCCACCTTCAAATACAAACAAGTGGTCTACCAAACGATCCATGAAGTAACGGTCGTGACTCACGATTACGATACAACCGCCAAACTCACTCAAGAAGTTTTCGAGCACGCCCAATGTTTGCAGATCTAAATCGTTCGTAGGTTCATCCAATATGAGGAAGTTCGGATTGCGGAACAGGATGGACAACAAATGCAATCTTCTTTTTTCTCCGCCGCTCAGTTTGGAGATGTAAGTGTATTGCTGTTCGGGTGGAAATAAAAACAAATTCAAAAACTGCGATGCGGTCAATGATCCGCCGGATGCCAATGGAAAACTCTCTGCAATATTTTTTACATACTCTATCACCCGCACATCTTCCTTCACTATTAGTCCCTGTTGTGAGTAGTTACCAAATACAACCGTGTCGCCAATGTTCACCTTGCCGCTATCGGGCTGTTCTATGCCCTGAAGAATGTTGAGAAAGGTTGATTTACCAACCCCATTTTTTCCAACAACTCCAATGCGGTCACCTTTTTTAAATGTATAATCAAAGCCTTTGAGTATCGTTTTTTCGCCGTAAGCCTTGTTCAATTTTTTAAGTTCGGCAATCTTTCCTCCCAGCCTGCTCATTTTCATTTGCAGTTGTAACTGGCTATCTTCCATTTTTTGTTTTGCCTTTGCTTCTACCTCATAAAAATTATCCTGGCGGCTTTTAGATTTTGTGGTGCGGGCCTTTGGTTGCTTGCGCATCCATTCCAATTCTTTCCGGTAAAGGTTTTTCGCTTTATCTATGCTTGCAGAATCGCTTTCAATGCGAGCCGCTTTTTTCTCAAGGAAATTTTCGTAGTCGCCTTTGTACACGTAAAGGCTGCTGGTATCGAGCTCCCAAATTTCTTCGCACACGGCATCAAGAAAATAGCGGTCGTGCGTAACCATCAACAGCGTTACTTTTTCCTGGTTGAGGTAGTGTTCCAGCCATTCCACCATCGCCACATCAAGGTGGTTGGTGGGTTCATCCACTATCAATAGAACGTGTTTGTGCTCAAATCCTATATCGATAAGGGTTTTAGCCAGTGCTACCCGTTTGCGCTGACCACCAGATAATGTATTAACCTTTTGATTGAGGTGATGAATATTAAGTTTGCCGAAGATCTGTTTCACTTTAGAATCGAAATCCCATGCGCCCAGATCATCCATTTTAATAATAGCATCGCTCAATGCATTTACATCTTCCTGCTCGCTAGCAGTTTCGTAAGCTGCTATCGCCTGAATAACCGGGTGATTGTGGTGAAATATGTTTTGGCGAACAGTCGCATCTTCCACAAAAGTGGGTTCCTGATCGAAAAGCGCAACTGTAATGTCCTTGTTGATCCAAACCGTTCCTTCATCAGCAGTTTCCCTTTCGGAAAGTATTTTTAACAATGTGGATTTTCCTGTTCCGTTTTTAGCTACCAACGCTATTTTGTCGCCTTCTTCTATATGAAAGGAAATATTCTGAAACAATGGTTTTACGCCGTAAGATTTGCTCAAACCTTCTACTGATACATAATGCATGGCGCAAAGGTAGGGAAAGGACTGAATAACTGAATGACTGAATAACTGGAGAACGTGAATCATTGAATTATTGAATAATTGACGTCTTCTATACACGTTTGACTTTCAACATCAGTTATTCAGTTATTCAGCCATTCAGTTATTAATTTCCTCCTGCCTCAAATTCTGCCAACACGCTTTCGCCGTTTTTCAACTGCAATTTTTTTCCTGAGATTGAATATGTATCTGCCTTATAAATGGCCTTTGAAAAGGCATCTTCAAGCTCCATTAGTGGAGAGGGGCACATCATTTTGGTTACTGCGGAGGGCCCGATTTTAATGGTATTCCCTGTAGCCACAAAACCGCCCATCATGCGGTTACAACCCGCAGTTCCACTGAATTTTGAACTGGCAGAATCAAATCTGATAAAAGCTTCCTTTTGCAAGCTGGGAATGTCCTGGTTGAAGCCATCAACTTTAAGCAACTTCCAATATGTATTATTCAGAGGCTGATTGCTTTCCATAACTGTGGTAGTGGCTTTTTTAGAGTTGCAGGCAATAATGAGCGTTAATAATGCTATAAACAGCAGCGCAATTAACGCCAACACTAATTCAAATGACCATAACTTTTTCATAATAAATCATTTAAGGATTCAAACAATAGAATGATGCCGTTGTAAATAGATTTACACAAAAATTTATTGGTTGCATGGAGTTAATCAGAATTCTTTCTACAAGTGACGAACACTGGCCCGATGTGGTTGATCTTTATACCAGATCGTTTCCGGAAAGGGAAAGGAGGAATGTCAACACTTTAGAAATAGTCTTGACAGACAAACGTTTTCACGCTGTAAAGTTCGTTATTAATAATGGATTTGCAGCCTTAATGTTTTATTGGCAACTGGATAATCTTGTGTTTCTTGAACACTTTGCGGTAACGGAAAATAACAGGGGAAAAAGTTATGGAAAACAAATGATGGGATGGCTGCTAAAGCTCCCGGCAATTCACTTTCTACTGGAAGTTGAGCACCCTTTTGATGATAATTCGCAAAGGCGAATTGCATTTTATGAACGTCTTGGTTTTTCCACCAATCACTATGAATATTTTCAGCCACCTTATCGTGTGACGGATGATCCGTTGCCTTTGTTGTTAATGTCGAAACCGGAAATTGGGAGCGTGGAAACTTTTCAGTTGCTTACCAGAGAATTGCATGAAACGGTTTATGATCGTTTTTTGATGTAACCCCACCTGTGGTGCAGCATTTATGTGGTGCCGGGCGAATGCGATTCGCCCCTACTGCTGGCTTAATTTATAAATGATCACGCAAATAAACAATGTGACTACAATCAAAACCGGTATCTGATATCTCATCCAAAGGGCTTCGTGTTTTTTCCTTTTCATGAAGGCAGCAATGTTTTCCGAAGTTTGTGTGCTTTTCGATTGAATTTTGGAGAGGACCGCGGTAATGTCTTTTGCCAGGAATAATGGCAGCGGTTGTATACTGTTGAGTATCGCTTCAACGATTTTGTCATTCGTCGCTATTTCCCCAAAGCGTTCGAGCATATGAATGGAAGAAGGAGATAACAACTTGACAATATGATCATGCAAACCAATCTTGTCCATCCTGAAAAAGTCAAGTGAACGAACATAGGTTTCCAGTTGTTGACAATCTTCTAAAAAATGAACTGGGGTGAGAGCAGCATTGCCCTCAAATTTTTGAGCAGACGCAACATTGTAAAAACGCTTTTGCGTGTACACCCTGCGTTCATGGGGCTTGCTTAAAACATTGTATGCTTCCTGCAATTCTTTAAAAAAGGCCTCGGCATATTTATCGCCGGCATTTTTATCAGGGTGAAAACGCATTGCCAGCACACGGTATGCTTTTTTAATATCTGCAGGCGATGCATTGACAGGAATATTCAGTGTTTTATAATAGTCTTTCACAAACCAACAGCATTTGGTCGGTGAAATTAGGTTTTAAAAAATCAAAAAAGCCCCGACAAGCGGATAATTGAAGAAATAAAATGATATTTAAATGATGAAACACAAGGTAAAGCATGTAATACTGAGCATATTGATCACAGCATTTGCTTTATATTGTACTGCGCAGGAAGTGCCCCGGGAAATACCGAAGCTTAAGTATCTCCGAGCCACTTACGATTCGTCGTATTATCATTCGTTTATCCAGGACATTGTTGGCAGATTTTATTTTTCCCAAAAATTTACAAACCCTACCATCAAAGGGATCGACCGCTCTGATAAGTTGCGTTATGTACCTAACACCACTTTAAACATGGGTATTGGTGCTACCTACAAGCCAATAACGATCAACCTTGGTTATGGTTTCAGTTTTTTAAATCAGGATAAAGAAAAAGGAAAAACAAAATATCTTGATCTGCAATCGCACCTGTATGTTCGTAAATGGGCGTTTGACCTTCTCGGGCAGTTTTACACCGGATATTATCTTCTGCAAAAGGATAACAAAAACCAGGAGCAGGGGCAATATTATATCCGTCCGGATATGCATGTTACTGTTATCGGTTTAGCAGGATACAAAATATTTAACTATAAAAAGTTTTCTTACAGGGCAGCGATGGTTCAGAACGAGTACCAACAAAAATCTGCAGGAACACTGCTTGTTGGCGCGGAAGCCTATTATGGTTCGCATACTGCGGACAGCGCTTTTGTTCCTATGTTGATGGCTGAAAAATTCAATCAGAAAAATATTAACCAGATGCGCTTCTTTGAATTTGGTCCCGGTGTGGGCTATGCGTACACGCTGGTAGTTGCCAAACACATTTTTGCAACAGCATCGCTTACATTTAATCCAAAAATTTCATTTGCGACTGAACGTATCATGTACGAAGATGCTGCCAAACTCCACGTAAGCATTGTGCCTGGATTTTTTACCCGTGGAGCAATTGGTTATAATTCCGACTTCTGGAATGCCAATATTTCATTTGTGGGCAACAGACTGATAACAAAAGGTTCGTCATCTTCCGACCACTACATATACAATACGGGAAACCTGCGCTTAACATTTGCGCATCGTATTATGCCAGGTCCTAAATTGAGAAAGAAGCTGAATCAGTTTGATCACCATTTTACGAAAAACATTCCGATACCGGTAGACGCTATGCAACCGCAGAGGCCGGAATAATTGAAAATTGAAAGTTGAAAATTGAAAATGGACAGAGAGTTGAGAGTTAACTCCTGATTCTTAACTGGCTAATCATTCTTAACTTTCAACTTTCAATTTTCAATTCTCAACCCATTTTCAATTTTCAACTTTCAATTTTCAATTACTAAAAAACTAACAAGCGTTAACCTCCAACATTTTTTTACTACATTAGCATATAACAAAATGCTGATGCCATGGCCAATGATCTGTTTCAATCTCCCGATTATTTTTTATTGGACGACCTGTTTACCGAAGAGCATAAACTTATTCGCGCCAGCGTGAGGGAGTATGTGAAAAAAAGCATTTCACCGATTATAGAAGAGTGTGCACAAAAGGCGGAGTTTCCCCAACAGATTGTAAAGGAAATGGGTGAGCTCGGGTGTTTTGGCCCCACCGTGCCAACAGAATATGGCGGCGGTGGGCTTGATTATATCAGCTACGGGCTGATGATGCAAGAACTGGAACGTGGTGATAGTGGTGTAAGAAGTACAGCATCTGTGCAGGGTTCGTTGGTAATGTTTCCAATTTATGAATATGGCAGTGAGGAGCAACGTAAAAAATATCTACCCAAACTGGCGAGTGGCGAATGGCTCGGCTGCTTTGGCTTAACAGAACCCGATCACGGCAGCGATCCCAGCAGTATGATCACCAACATTAAGGACAAAGGCGATCATGTATTGCTGAACGGAAGCAAGATGTGGATCAGTAATGCGCCATTTGCGCAAGTGGCTGTTGTGTGGGCGAAAGATGAAAACGGCGATATCCGTGGAGTGATCGTAGAACGCGGCATGGAAGGTTTCTCTACACCCACTACACATGGCAAATGGAGCCTGCGCGCCTCTGCCACAGGCGAACTGGTTTTCGATAATGTAAAAGTTCCGAAGGAAAATATTTTGCCTAACGTTAAAGGATTGAAGGGTCCGCTGAGTTGTTTGACCAAGGCCCGCTATGGTATTGCCTGGGGTGCTTTGGGCGCAGCAATGGATTGCTATGACACGGCATTGCGGTATAGCAAAGAGCGCACACAATTTGATAAACCAATCGGTGCTTTTCAATTGCAGCAAAAGAAACTCGCAGAGATGATCACGGAAATCACCAAGGCACAATTGCTCAACTGGCGACTGGGCACACTCATGAATGAACGTCGCGCAACACCTGCCCAGGTGAGCATGGCCAAAAGAAATTCATGCGAAGTGGCGCAACAAGCGGCCAGGGATGCCCGTCAAATGCTCGGCGGCATGGGCATTACCGGCGAATACTCCATTATGCGCCACATGATGAACATTGAAAGCGTAATCACCTACGAAGGCACTCATGACATTCACCTGCTGATTACTGGTATGGATGTAACAGGGTTTAATGCGTTTAAATAATGGAAAGTTGAAAATTGAAAGTTGAAAATGAGGTTTATTTACAAACACTCCTATTTTAAACAACAGTGTTGGTAGTGATAGCTTTTATGCCCCGCTTAGAAAGCATTTTCAATTTTCAACTTTCAATTTTCAATTAAAGTCTACTTTTGTCTTTCCAAACAAGCAAACTATGCGCATCTTTCTTATCGGTTTTATGGGTTCGGGGAAAACGCATTGGGGGAAATTGTTGTCGCAAAAAACAGGCGCACCATTTTTTGACCTTGATAAAGTAATAGTGGATGACGAAGGAAAATCCATTGCCCAGATCTTCCAGGAAAAGGGCGAAGAATATTTTCGCTACAAAGAGAAAGAGGTGATGGAGCAAATTGTGGAGGAGCACGAAACCATTATACTCTCCTGTGGTGGTGGCACTCCGTGTTTTTTCAACAATATTGATTTCATGAAAGATAGCGGCACCGTTGTCTGGCTGAATACATGCATCGATACTTTGGTAGAACGATTACTGAAGGAAAAAAATCATCGCCCGCTCATCAAGAATATTGATGACAAGAACCTGAAGGCTTTTATTCTTAAAAAGCTCCAGGATAGAAGATTGTATTATGAACAGGCCACTATCATTGTTGCAGAAGAATCGCTTACAGTTGATTCCTTATCCAGTCTTATACAGGAAAAGATACCCAAACAACCATAATTCAATATAACGTGAATAAAAAGATATTACTCACTGCCGCCATCCTTGGCGCATTATCCGTTGCCTTAGGCGCATTTGGTGCACATGGTTTGAAACAGCTGGTTCCACCAGAAACTGTTGCTACATTTGAAACGGGCGTTCGCTACCAATTTTATCACACTTTTGCATTGCTGTTCGTCGGCATTCTATTTGAAAAATTTGCCAGCAAACAACTCGGCCTCGCCGCAAGTTTTTTTGTAACCGGCATCATTCTATTTAGTGGCTCATTGTATTTGCTTACTGCTTTAAAAGCCACGAATACTGTGGGTTTGAGTGGCATTGGGATTGTAACGCCGATTGGTGGGGTTTTTCTTATACTTGGCTGGGTTATGCTTTTTTTCGCTTTGCGAAAAAAGAATTAATAATTAATAATTAACAATTAATAGATGCACCTGCGAAACTATTTTTATTCAGGCTCTCTTGGCAAGTCGTTCTAAAAGCAGCCAGAATTCAATTATAAAGTTACAGCTATCATTATTCTTTATTGGTTAAAATCTCAAGTCTGATAACACTCAATTAATCTGCAACACCTTTTAATTCTTAATTATTAATTATTAATTACAATGCTCGGCGTTTCCTGGTCCGGCGGCAAAGACAGTTGTTTCGCACTTATGCAAATGGTGCAGCAAGGTTACTCGCCCAAAGTTTTGATCAATATGATGAATGAGAATGGAAAAATTTCCAGGTCTCATGCACTACCGCACGTATTGCTACAACAACAGGCGAATGCAATGAATTTGCCATTGCTTACAAAACCTTCCAGCTGGGAAGAATATGAAATGCATTTTGTCAATACATTACTCGAAGCGAAAGAAAAATATCAGATAAACGGAATGGTTTTCGGTGATATCGACTTGCAGCCACATCGTGACTGGGAGGAAAAAGTTTGCGCGAAAGCAGGACTGGATGCATTTCTACCGCTTTGGCAGAAAGATCGTAAGGAGCTTGTGTTGCAAATGCTGCAACAGGGTATTGAAACAATGATCGTTTCCTGCAACAATACTTTAGGGGAGACTTTTTTAGGAAAAATTATTAACCCGCAATTGGTCACAGCACTCGAAGCAAAAGGTGTTGATCCTTGCGGTGAAAATGGCGAGTTTCACACATTGGTGATTAACTGCCCGCTATACAATAAACCGTTGGAGCTGCCGGCGTTTTCGACGGTGCAGCATGGGGATTATTGGTTTGTGCAGTGGGGGGAGCAATAACTGAATAACTGATTAACCGAATAACTGAGTGGGCTGATTTTAATTTTTGCACTACAACTTTCAACCATTCAGTTATTCAGTTAATCAGTTATTCGGTTATTATATCGCTAGCGACAGCACCGTCACTGTTCCATCATCCTCAAAAATTTCAAAGTAACCTTCGATGCTTTCCATTCTTTTTCGCATGTTCAAAATGCCGTTTCCAAACTGGCGCATATCTTCTTTTTTCAAACCAATGCCGTTATCCTTAAGCGTAAGTATAAGTACTTCGTTCACGTCCATTGTAATGATTACCTGGGTGGCGCCGGCATGCTTTACAGTGTTGTTCAATGTTTCTTTAACGCAAAGGAAGATGTTGCGTCTTTTTTCACCGCTCAATTCTATGGCAGGTATCACAGGGGGATATTTGAAATAGCAATCAATACTGGTGTTTTCTAAAAACTCCAATGCATATGATCGTATGTAAGCAGCAAGATTATCGATACTGTCATTTGAACTCTTCATCGTCCAGATGATGGTGTTCATTTTGTTGATCAAGTCGTTGGCAGAGCTTGAGATTCTTTCTACCTCCGGCAATGCATCTCCCTTCATTTTCGCTTTTACCAATTCGCTCAACAGCCTTATGGCAGTTACGCCAGAACCGAGCTCGTCATGCATATCGGCGGATATACGATTGCGTTCCTGCTGCTGCGCCTCAATGATGGCAATCTGTTTTTCCAACTGGTTTCGTTCGTGCGCGAGCAGCAAACGTTCTTTTTCCGTTGCCGCAGCAATAATGTCCTGCCTGTTTTTAAATGCAAGCGCTATCAGGAAAAAGATTAACTCGCACACAACACCCATTTCATAGTAAAACAGAGAATCGTTGAGCAAAGGATCCACCCTGCTGCCAAAACGGTTATCAGAACTGATGAGATACAGTGAAAAAAGAACGGAGATCAACAGTAGAAAGTGGCCCATTGCGATGAGACTCAGCAGCTGCTGTTTTTTAATGATCGCGAAAACAATAAAGCAGGCCGCAGTGATGGACCAACTATATTTTATAATCATCTCCACCTGGTTAAAAACAATAAAGCTATCCGTGAAAAAATAGAGATAGCTGAAAACAAGTATGCCAACAACGGTGAATACCTGGTCTGCCAGTAATATCTTTTCTATTATTGGATATTTCTCTTTGGATTCAGTAAATTTTCTCAGGAAGAAAAGGAAAAAATAAAAGCTTGTACTTTGAATGACAAAATCAAAATAGCTCTCAAAAAAATAGTTGAAGGCTGACGGCCAGTGATATAAATAAGCTTTAAAGAAAAACAGGATGGAGAGGAACAATGCATGCCCACAATACAGGATAAACTCTTTGTTGGAATTTAAAAAATAGACGGCCAGCGAATAGAAAATCATCATCAGCAACACTCCGGCTGTTATGTAAGTAATAACCTGGTTGAGCTTATTTGTATTGCGTAATGAGGTAAGCAAAATGGGAACAAAGTAGGGTTGAATGATCCTTGGTTCCAGCGTATTTACCGTTGCCCTGATAAACTTCATTTTCACAATGATCGTAGCCTTTTCGTTGGCCTGCATGGTAAAATCAACCACGCCTTGGTATTGGTTTTTCAATGGGCTGCCAGTGGCAATTGTCTGGATGGCGGTGTCTCCGTCGATTTGCTTGTAAAGATCAATTTCGTCCATAAAATACCCCGGCAGAAGATAATAATGTCCGGCCGAATCCATTTTGTTCGCCACATGAAATTTGAAGTAGAAATCTTTGTTTACATCCCGTGGTGGAATTTTCATTCTATAGAGCGAGGGGATCGTATCCAGAAACTTAAATTGAAATACTTCCCTGGGGGTATAATCAATTTCATCGCCCATATAAAACTTGGTTTCCTTCCAAATTCTGTGGGCCGCCCGTATTGATGATGCATTAATAGTAGAATCGCTCGTTTGCGCAAGCGACGCAACAGAGAAAAGAATGAAAAATGACAAAAACAGCAGGCGTATTTGTTCCATCAAGTAAAAGGTGTAAGGTTAGTTTCCGGGCAAACCTGCATCAGGGATCAAATTAAATTCACCAATAGCCGCAACCATTAGCAAGGTAAGTCATAACCGTAGCAGGGAAAGTACAATTTCTTTTCGTGGTTTTACTATTTGTCACTCGAATTTGTAATGAAATGCCGGCTATTTGGTAACATTTTCGTAATTTTTGACAACAATCAATAGTATAACACATTTGAAGAATGGATTATTTTACAGAAAACCGGGTAAATAATTTGGATAAATTTAAAAGAGATTGTGCATAAATTTCATCAATTACATGCGTCTCTAAATTTATGAACAGACCTATTCACAAGATTTTCTTATACTTATCTTTGCCATCATGGCCAACAAGTTGAAATCGAAAAAAAAGGAAGTACCCAGCCCTGACAAACTAGAACCCGAAAAAGAGGTGCAGGTTGAGGTAAAAGAATTGGTGAAAGATGAACGAACCCACAAAATTGCCGGGTCCGTATTATTATTACTCGCAATTTTCCTTTTTGTAGCCTTTACATCTTATTTATTTACGTGGAAAGAGGACCAGGACAAGGTCTTTAAAAACGGCGCCCATGTTCTTTTTGCTGACGATGTAAAAGTTTCTAACCTGCTGGGAAGGCTTGGTGCTTACATTTCCCACTTCTTCTTTTACAAGGGTTTTGGCCTGGCATCTTATCTCATTTGCTCGTTGTTTTTCGTTTTCGGAGCCAACTTTTTGTTTGGAAGAAAACTATTTTCCCCGGCACGTAACATTAAATACATCATTACCGGTCTCGTATATTTCAGCATCGCACTTGGTTTTGTGAGTCGCAATGCGAGTTTTCCGTGGGGCGGCGCTGTTGGCGAAATGATGAGCGACTGGCTGGTAAAATTTATAGGTAATGTAGGAACGGCGGCCATTTTACTTGTGGGCGGCCTGGCCTATTTCATTTGGCGTTTCAACCCCGTATTCACAGTACCTAAGATGCCTAAAATGCCGGAAAGAAAACCGAAACCGCAAAAAGTTACAGAACCCGTTGCAGTTCCGGAAGCGGCAACCATTGGTAACATTAATGTTGAAGACGATGAAGACGCCGAAGATGCCAGATTATATGTAGAAGAACATTTTGTAGAAAGCAAAGGCAACAATCTTAAAGGCGAACATGGCACCATTGTCATTCCTCCTGCGGAAATGGACGAAGCCTCAAGGCATCAGCTGGAACTGGTAGAAAGAGCGGAGGAAACCGGCCCGGTTTTAGAAATTAATGATTTGTATAAAAACAAAAAGTTTGTTGAAGAAGAAGAAGATACTGATGAATTTGAAGAGGAAGAATTAGAGATGGAAGACGAAGATGGCGAAGAAGTTGAAATGGAGTATGAAGAAACTGAAGAGGAAGAAGAGGAAATAGAAACACCTCCTGTCATCATTAAAAAAGAAGCACCGAAACCGCCGTTAGTGAACACTGTTCCTGACACGAGTGGACTGGAGCTGGAAATAAAATCTGTTGTACCGGAAGAAGATGAAATAGACATTCCAACGCTGCCGAAAAAAACAGAGGACCTTCCGCCATACGATCCTGTGCTTGATTTGCGTGATTATAAATATCCCTCGCTTGATTTGCTCGAAACGCATGGTAGCGAAAAGATCATTCAGGATCCTAATGAGCTGGAAACAAACAAAAACCAGATCATCAATACGCTTAAGAACTACGATATCACTATCCAAAAAATCAGTGCAACCGTAGGTCCAACCGTTACGTTATACGAGATTGTACCGGCAGCGGGCATCCGTATTTCGCGCATTAAAAATCTGGAGGATGATATCGCGCTGAGCCTTGCCGCGCTTGGTATCCGTATCATTGCGCCGATTCCGGGTAAAGGAACTATTGGTATAGAGGTGCCTAATGTGAAGAAGACGGTGGTGAGCATGAAGACACTTTTATCTTCCGACAAATTCCAGAACAACGCTTTCTCCCTGCCTATTGCGATTGGTAAAAAGATCGACAACGAAAACTTTATCGTTGACCTCGCTTCCATGCCGCACTTACTAATGGCCGGTGCTACGGGCCAGGGTAAATCCGTTGGTTTGAATGCTATTCTTGTTTCCCTGTTGTACAAGAAACATCCATCGCAATTGAAGTTTGTGTTGGTGGATCCTAAAAAAGTAGAGCTTAGCATTTACCGTTCCATTGAAAGACATTTCCTCGCTAAACTTCCTAACGAAGAAGAGGCGATCATTACCGATACCAAAAAGGTAATCAATACACTTAACGCATTGTGTATTGAAATGGATAATCGCTACGATCTCCTGAAAGAAGCGGGTACAAGAAACATTAAAGAGTACAACGAAAAATTCACCAAACGCAAACTGAATCCGCAAAAAGGCCACCAGTTCCTGCCATTCATTGTGTTGGTTATTGATGAGTTTGCCGACCTGATCATGACTGCAGGTAAAGAAGTCGAGATGCCAATTGCTCGTTTGGCCCAGCTTGCCCGTGCCGTGGGTATTCACCTGATCGTTGCTACGCAAAGACCTTCCGTAAATATTATTACCGGTACCATTAAAGCCAACTTCCCGGCTCGTATCGCATTTAAAGTTTCTTCTAAAATTGACTCCCGTACCATTCTGGATGCCGGTGGCGCAGAGCAGTTAATTGGTAAAGGTGACATGCTTATCAGCTACAATGGTGAGCTAACCCGTTTGCAGTGTGCCTTTGTAGACACGCCTGAGGTAGAAAACATTAACGAGTTTATCGGCGATCAGCGTGGCTATCCCGAGGCATTCCTTTTGCCGGAGTACGTGGATGAGAAAGATATGGACGCAAAGGATTTTGACCTTGGCGACAGGGACAAATTGTTTGACGAAGCAGCCATGCTTATTGTTCAAAACCAGGTGGGCTCAACTTCTCTTATCCAGCGCCGCATGAAATTAGGTTATAATCGGGCAGGCAGACTGATGGACCAGTTGGAAGCCGCTGGCGTTGTAGGACCTAACCAGGGCAGCAAAGCGAGAGAGGTTTTGATTAAAACAGAAGCTGATCTGAGGGAACTTTTAGGCACGATATAAGGTTAAATTTTTGTTGAATATTTTCCTCATTAAACCTGCGAAGGCTTTCGCAGGTCTCAGTATCGGGTTTAATAATATATTTGCACAAATTTTTTAAAAACTCTCAAATGAAGAAATATTTAATGGCGCTCGCCTTAGGTATTGGGATTTCAGCAGTAAGTATCGCACAATCCAATGATCCGGCAGCTAAAACAATTTTAGATGGTGTTAGCGCTAAATTTAAGACCTATAAAGCGGTTCAGGCAAATTTCACTTTGTCGATAGAAGATGCAAAAGGAAAAACACAAGGCACTAAAAAAGGAATTTTATACTACAAAGGCTCTAAATACAGGGTAAGCATTCCCGGCGGCCAGGAAATTTTCAGTGATGGAAAAACAAACTGGACCTACGATAAATCAGCAAACGAAGTAACCATTTCAAAAGTTGATGCTTCTGGTAATGCGCTGACTCCTCAAAAATTATTCACCAACTTTTATGATAAAGATTTTCTTTACAAACTGAACGGTGAGAAAAAAGTAGGTGCAAAAACTTTGCAGGAAATTGAATTGACGCCAACTGATAAAAGCAAACCTTTCTTTAAAATATTGCTGACAGTAGACAAAGCAGCGAAAACCATTGTAAGCACAAAAGTGATGCAGAAAGATGGCAACAAATTCACTTACTCTGTAAGCAATTTGAATGGCAATGCAACCATCGCCGATTCTCAGTTTGTTTTCGATAAAAGCAAATATCCGGGAGTAGAGGAAGTTGATCTTCGATAACTGATCTAACATAATTTTAAAAGAGCCGCATGCGGCTCTTTTTTATTTTAACCAGGCCATCTGTTCGTGATTTTTTAACCGCAAAGGGCGCTAAGTAGGCGCGAAGGAAACGAAGGATATTTAAGCGACTACTCTTCTTTTCTTTGCGCAACCTTTGTGTTCTTTGCGGTTAAAAAAAACTTTCAGTGATCATCGCGATTTATAAAACTTAACAGCGGTATTCGTCTTATTTCCGTTTATCGCAATTATGTAAAATCCTTCAGTTAGCCCGCTAATGTCAATTTCAATGAGGCTTCCGCTGAACTGTTTGCGAATGAGCAGCCGGCCATTCAAATCTAAGATGCGAGCCGTGCCCACGTCACTCACATCAAGCGAAACTTTAATTGTATTGTGTGCAGGATTAGGAAATACATGCACACCACTCGGTTCAGGCTGGTTTGCAAATACAAGTTCTTTTTTCTTGCATTCACCTGGTTTTATGGTTATCAAAGATTCAATGGAATCAGCACCGCACCAGGCTTTGTAAAAATAGGTTCCCGGTTGTAAAGAATAAGTTAGTGCATTGGCCGCATTGCAGTTTGGCTCTGCTGTTGATACATGCGTTAAAGAATCTTTTTTATTGCTAATTGCAACTGCTATTTTGTTTGATCCCTGGCACATGCTCCTCGTCCAAAAAGTAACATTGCCATCTAGTACCGTATAGAAGGATAGTTCTTTTTTAACGCAACTGTCTTGTACTATTGATATTCTTTGACTCACAACACTATCGCCACATATAGCTTTCAATTGATAATCTCCTACTGGCAAAACATAAACAAGTGATCCTTCTCCGCTGCATTCAGGTTCTACTGACAATGTTCGGGTCAATGAATCGACCCATCCGTTTACTGTAACCAATATTTTATTATTACCGGGATAAAAACTTTTCGACCAGCAGGTCAATCTACCATAATGTACTTTTGGCGTGTCATTTATAATTCTATTAGCCAGGAAGACATCAGGGTCCCTATTTCGAACTGCTGTAATACCTACCATTAACTGATCTCTTTTGTCCTTAAACATAGACATTAAAGGATGTTCGAACCCCTTACTAAAATTATAAGAATTGGTTAGTGTATCCGGAAGGCAGTCAGAAAAGTTGTACAGCCCGTTGTTTCCCAATGTTGTGTTTAACTTTCCATTTGGAAGAAAGCTCATAACAACTGGTCTGCCTTTATAGCCGCCCAAAAACACGGTGCCATCATGTGTTATATGAAACGTACGAACAGAGACTGCCGTATCTAAACTTGAAAGATATCCCGCTAAATAGGATGTATCTGCAGTCAGGTCTCTGTTGAGCCTATTAACTGTGATCCACTGCCAATTGCTTTGAGTACTTCGATTAGTCGAGACATACATAATTTTACCATCATCGGTTTCTTGCATGTAAAGCACGTTATAATCGTCACCACCTCCTATTGTAACCTTTCCTTTATCTGGACCTCCCTTGATCAGTTTTCCAAACCTGTCCAGTTTTACTGCGTATTTTGAATAACTATCATCTACATTCCCTACAACTACAATTGCCCCGTCTCTAAGCAGCACCATATTTTGGGCTTGGTCATGAGGTTCATCAATGTACCACACGTCTTTTCCAAACTCGCTAAGGAAGTCGATTACCGCCATTCCATTGACTCCAAAAGATTGATCAAATGACCCATCTTCATTTAAACGATACACGGCTATGTCACCAGATCCCGAACTTTGTGTAAACAGAAGCAAAATTTTGTTATCAGGTTGTACAATGGCTTTCACGAACCTATATTCTAACCCGCTCCAATCGGCGACCGATACCCGACCATTTTTTCCAAATGCAGAATCATAATTTCCATTCTCCACGAAGCGTTCGATTATGAATCCATGGAATTTCTCCATGGGGTGATGATCTTCAGGAAAACCGGTTCTTTCGAAAAATGTAAGAATCCGTTTTTTGTTATCGACGAGTATTTTGCCTAAATGACTGCTAACGTCGCGAAACGGGATGGTGGTGGGCTCATATTGTCCAACTATCTTCCGTGCACCATTATCACCAAAACTGCTGTCTTTGGATCCATCTGCCTGTAGGCGAAAAAGAAAAAAGTCATAAAAACCTTCATCTCTAACTATTCCAACCATTTTGCCATCAGGAGCAGGTTGCATATCAAGCAGCTCCTCATAACTCGATCTAAGCTGGACAAATGTCTTTCCATTAGAAGCGTAGCTTGAATCAACATTTCCGTTTGTAAGTAACTTTCCAATCTTTCGTCCTGTAAGATCCATTCCTGTTATTTTGTCACCAGTGACTATGGAGAACTCATCGAAAACAGGAAACCCGTTTGTATCTAAGGTGGCAAGTGGTAAAGATTTTTTAATGTAGGTTGAGTCGAGATTACCATCTTGTTTTAGACGAAGGCCGGTATAACGACTTGAATCACGCTCTACGCCTGTCATCCAAAAGTGCAAATCATATGGATCTTTATAGCGACCAATGAGCTTAGATGCTTTGGATGCAAAGAAGTTTGAACGCTTGTACCCATTTGGCGCGAACGAGGTGTCAGGTTTACCATTTTTTGTAAACTTGAATTGATCAATACTTCCTCCGCGATATTTGTTGACCATAACACAGGAGTCAGGTAATATCATGATTCTGTCCAGGTAGTCATTTATGACCCAATTGCCTACATACGTACCATTTCTGACAATACCATTAATTCCAAAACTTGAGTCCGGTTTTCCTTTATTAGTGAATTTCACCACGAAAACCGAATCCTCGTTTAAGACCCCCGTGCCAAACGCCCCACTAATAAAAACCTCACCGGAAGGCAAATAAACTGCGCTGGAGTATTTGGCCCTGCCTTTTGTATTGATAACAAAATCGGCACTGCCTGTTCCGTTGTAGGTGGAATCACGATTGCCGGCGTTGGTAAACTTAGTAACCCCAACGCTGAGTGCGCTGGAGGTACCATTGGGCCCAATTATCACAAATCCATTGTCGGGTGTAGCTCGTATTTCTCTTGCGCCATTTGAAACTCTAATTTGCTTGTAGCCATTTACCCCAAAGGAGGAATCCAGTTCACCGTTGAGCTTTAGCTTTAAACACACGCCGTTATCGGGAGTGTATGAGTATGAGTAATCGACAACCCAAATGCTCTTTTGATCATAAGATAAGCTTACAAAATTTGGGGAGTATGTTGGAATACTGTAGTCGGTACGGGAAAAATAAAAAACACCAAAACCCAGCGTTCTGAATCCGTTCTCGTAAAAAGTGGAATCCAATATTCCCCGTTTGTTTATTTTACAAATGATATTGTCGCTGAGGTAACTCCCACCATCAGTATTATAGTTCTTATTGGCTATGAAATAAGTGTTTCCTGCTGTATCAATATCAAAATCTGCAACCATTCCATTCCAGGCAGAATCGAAAAGATTGATAAAAGCATTTCCCCCTTTCCCGAAAGAAAGATCGGGGCGCAAAGAAGTTTGCGCAAAACACACAGAAGTGATAAGGACGCATAGGGTTACAAGGAAGGGTTTCATCGAGGGTTTGTATAATGGTTCAAACCAAATATATGCGTTGAAAGTCATTTTTTCAAGCATTTTAACTCCTACTTCACTCAATTTCCATGCAAACGCTGCGTCCTTATAATGCTGGGTAAAACGACTTACAGGTCGCCCGTCAAAACCTTCACCGCATCTCCCCTCTTCAAACTTGTATGCTGGCTCCACTGCGCTTCAATGTTATTCATTTGCTCTTCCATTTGCCACGCTTTTATTTTTAGTTGCAACCGTTCCAAAGCAAGCTTTTTATTCTGGTGCTGCGATCTTGTATCGCTGGCCATTACGCTAATACCAGATGCAATATGAGTTGCCCTAACCGCCGTTTCCGTTTTGTTTACATTTTGTCCGCCGGGGCCGGAAGCGCGACAGGTTTTGAATTCCACTTCTTTTGCATCAAAGGCAATCTCCTTCGACGGCGAAAATGCCTGCACGCTTACAAACCAGTTCTTGCGCTTGTGAAATTTTCTGTACGGGCTCTTTCCTATCCATTGAATGGTTCCCTCCCATTCGTTTACAAAACCTTTCAAATTCTCGCCCTGCACCTGCAACAAAGTTGATTGCAAGGTGCCATTTATCTGACCGTTTGTTTTATCGATTACGGTTACAGACAATGATCTCACTACCGCTTCTTTTAATAAGAGTTGTTGCACTTTGGCAACAACCCTTTCGCATTCCGCAGGACCACGTCCGGATGAAATTTGTATGTAAATTAAATTGTCCATTGTTTTTTGTTTTTCGTAGAGACAGGGCATTGCCTTGTCTGCTGAAAAGACAAGGCATTGCCTTGTCTCTACGTTCTATTCCTTGTTCATGCGCACAATTGCGGGCATGAATTTTCCGTGTATGTCAACCAAATCTGTTTGTGCACCCATGATTGTGTCGATGTCTTTGTACGCTCCCGGCGCTTCTTCGATGCTGCCACCAATCAAAGAGACACCATGATCAGCCAGCATTTTCTTTAAAGCGGAATTTGTAAAAGATTCTTTTGCTTTTTTTCTGGACATGGCACGACCCGCTCCATGTGAAGCAGAATTGAGTGCCGCAGCAACACCTTTTCCACTTACCAGGTAGCCTGGCGAGATCATGCTCCCGGGAATTATACCGGCTTCGCCCTTGTGCGCGGGCGTTGCACCTTTGCGATGCACGATCGCTTCGCGGCCATCCTGCAATGTTTCCTTCCATGCGAAGTTGTGATGGTTCTCCACCTTCGCTAAAGTCTGCAGTCCCAAAGCTTTTGCAAGATTTGCGTGAATACAATCATGACTCGCTTTTGCATACTCACCGGCCAATGACATGCTCATCCAGTATTCCTGTCCCGCTTCTGAACTCATATCCAGCCATGCAAGATTTTTAGCTTCAGAAGGAAGCTTGCATACATCCATCGCAAGCTGTGTATAGTACATTGCAACAGCGACACCTAATCCTCTTGAACCGGAGTGTGACAACAGCGCCAAATAATTTCCAGCAGGAAGATTCAGCATATTGTTTTCATACAGTTCAATGGAACCGAACTCTACAAAGTGATTGCCACTACCAGATGTGCCCAGTTGTCTTGCCGCCTTTCCGTGCAGGGTTCGCAATAGCTCTGTTTGCTGAAACAAATGGCTGTCAAGCACTTCATGTTCGTTTCGATAATCCAGGCTTCCTTCCATTCCGAAGTGTGTATGGTCTCTCAACGCTTCCTTTATTTGATACTCGTATCGTTTCACGTACTTTTCGTTTTCACTAAAAATGCTGAGCGACATTCTACACCCAATGTCAACACCAACAGCATATGGAATTACTGCATTGTTAGTAGCCAATACACCGCCTATCGGCAAACCATAGCCGCCATGCGCATCCGGCATTAAAGCGCCTTGTAAAGCAACGGGCAATGCAAGTGCTGTTGCCATTTGTTGTTTCGCATTTGTGTCGATGTGTTTGCCACCATAAACCTTAAGTGAAGCTGCATCGTTCTGATGTTTTAATGCATGCACCTGAAAAGTTTCTTCATCCGTGTCGGGGCAAAAATATTCCGCCAGTTTGCTCCATGTTTCGTTTTTCAACCACGATTGCGGTTGCTCTTGTATATTCTTTAAAACATTGACCACGTCTTCTTTTGTTTCGTGTTTGCAATGCTTTGAAATAATATTGATCGCAAGGCTGCGACCTACGTCCGTCGTGTATCCCAGCTTGCTTAGTTCTTTTAATTGTATTACAGTTTTCATTTTTGTAAATGATTACCGGATTGCCCCGGCATGAGCTTACTTGTTCCGGGCAAAGGGTTAACCTTCTGTTTGCCGGAAGCAAAAAGCATCTACGCACAATCGCGTTGTGTTAATTAAAAATTCTTTTTGATTGATTGTGTTGGCGAAAAGATGTTATGTTCCGGAAAATTCTTTCGAAACTTATTTATGAGCAAAAAGCTTCCTGTTTCGATTCAAACCGAAAAAATGCCAACGATGATATGTAGTTATTGTTCAAGCATATTTAAAACCCTCCACTTGGTGTTTAGGTTTTAGTAAAAAATTGCGATCGCAAAAATAGAAAGATTTTTGAAATTACAAAATCTCCCGAAAAAACAACTTACACTCAGCTTCACTAAAAGTCTTTTAACCACAGAGTGAAGGAGTTTTTTTCACAGAGGAAAGGAGGAGTTGCTCCAAAATAAATGTAATTCGTGAATTGATGAGGGAAAGGAAGAACGGTACACAAATCTCCTTCGCTCTGTGAAAAAAACTCTGTTATCTCCGTGTTTAAACAATTGACGTTAATTCTTCATTAAAAAATCTTAGTGAGGCTTTGTGCCCTTAGTGTCTTAGTGGTAAAAAAGATGCGAAGCATCTCTTCATGCTCTCTCAACAAGCCAAAACAACTAACTTTACCAAAACGATTTATACCATGTGGCTAAATAATATTCTCGAAACGATTGGCAATACTCCGCTCATTAAGCTTAACAAGATCACGAAAGATATTCCTGCGACTGTGCTGGCTAAAGTTGACTATTTTAATCCGGGCAACTCTATTAAAGACCGTATGGCTATTAAAATGATAGAAGTGGCAGAGAAAGAGGGCAAACTTAAACCAGGCGGCACCATCATTGAGTGCACAAGTGGTAACACCGGTATGGGACTTGCTTTGGCAGCCTGTGTAAAAGGTTACAAATGTATTTTCACTACTACTGATAAACAGTCAAAAGAGAAGATGGATATACTGAAAGCTGTTGGTGCAGAAGTGATTGTTTGTCCTACAAACGTTGAGCCCGAAGATCCGCGCAGCTATTATTCCATCGCAAGAAGGCTGGCAAAAGAAATTCCCAATTCTTTCCATTGCAATCAATACGATAACCTTGCTAACAGATTGGCACACTATGAAAGCACAGGTCCTGAAATCTGGGAACAAACGGAAGGCAAGATCACCCATCTTGTTTGTACTGCAGGAACGGGCGGAACTGTTACCGGTACAGCAATGTACCTGAAAGAAAAAAATCCTGCCATTCAAGTGTGGGCGATTGACGTATACGGCTCGCTGCTTACAAAATTCTTCAACACCGGCGAGGTGGACATGAATGAAGTTCACCCGTATGTATCTGAAGGATTTGGTGAAGACTTCGTTCCGGATAATTATGACATGGGTGTGATTGATCGCTTTGAACAAGTGACCGACAAAGATGGTGCAGTGATGGCGAGGCGCATTGCAAAAGAAGAAGGACTGTTCTGCGGATATAGTGCCGGCAGCTGCTTGCAGGGTTTGATGCAACTGAAAGACAAGTTGAAAAAAGATGACCTGGTGGTCTGTATTTTCCATGACCATGGCAGTCGTTATGTAGGTAAAATTTATAACGACCAGTGGATGATGGAGCGTGGTTTTCTTGATGTAAAATCTTTTAAAGACATTGTCAACGGTAGAAAGAATACGCAAAAACTCGTTTCTATTCAGCCGACAAATACAGTTGCGGAGGCGGTTGAAATGATGAAGAAATACGACATTGAGCACATCCCTGTTTTTGACAATGGCAACATTGCAGGATCAATAAGCGAAAACGGTTTGTTCCAAAAAGTGTTTTCTAATCCCGATATCAAGAATGCAAAAATTCAGGAGGTGATTGAGCACGCATTTCCGATTGTTGATTTCAACACACCAGTTGAAAAACTTGGTACATTGATCAATAAAGAAAACGGTGCAGTGCTTAGCAAAGATGAAGCAGGCAACTACCACATCGTGACAAAGTATGATGTGATCAATGCGCTGGGGAAGTGAGCACGCAGATGACGCTGATTTGACTGATTTTCCCTGATTTTTTAATAACTGAATAACTGAATGACTGAATAACTGAATGGTTGAAAGATGTAGGGCAAAATAGAAATTGAACCACTCAGTTATTCAGCTACTCAGTTATTCAGTTATTACTCACTACTCTGGTAGCACTATTGTGAACTTCGCTCCTACGCCGCGTTTGCCTTCGGCTTTAATTACGCCGTTGTGGTTCTCTACGATCTTTTTACAAACAGCCAAACCGATGCCGGTACCGGTGTATTTTTTCTTTTCATTTAAGCGCTGAAAAATCAAAAAAATCTGTTCGGCATATGCCTGATCAAAACCAATTCCGTCATCTTTAAAAGTTAGTTCAACATAATTGCGATTACTGCTTTGCAATAGAGGATATGACTTCAACTCTTCGCGTGGCAGAACCCTCGCTGAGATTTCGATAACAGGATGTTTGTCTGAAAACTTCAACGCGTTTCCAATCAGATTAAAGAACAACTGATTCATCTGAATGGGAATGGCGTTGATGCGAGGCATTAAACCTTTGATGACCGTCGCATGTTTTTGATCGACCAGTACCTCAAAATCATTTACCACGTTCTCCAGCACCTTATTGAGATCAACAGTTTCAAACTTGTCATCTGTTTTATTGATGCGTGAAAAATTCAGAAGATCCTCTATCAGCACAGACATTCTTCCAGCAGATGAAATCACTTTCTGAATATAAAGTTTTCCATCAAAACCGGGTTCATCTATTTTTTGCAACACAAGATCAGAGAAGGTTTGAATTTTACGCAAAGGCTCCTGCAAGTCATGACTGGATACATATGCGAACTGCTCCAGTTGCGCATTTGACTTTTCCAGCTGGTCATTGGCTTCCTGCAAATCCCTTGTACGCTCCGCCACTATTCTTTCAAGATCCTCGTGAGCGAGCTTGGTTGCCTGTATATCCATGCACGAACCGATGTACCCCTCAAAAAGTCCTTCCGGCGTATATCTTGGCACGCCTGAATTAGCCACCCATCTGTAAGCGCCGTCATGCCTTTTCATTTTAAATTCAATGGTAAAGGGTGTGCGTTCGTTGAAATGTGCGGTGTATTCCTCCAATACCCTTTCGCGCTCCAGCAAATGAATGTCTTCCTGCCAGCCATCACCCAACTCTTCATCAAGCGATCTACCAGTGAATGACAACCATTGTCTATTTAGAAATGTAAATTTTCCGTTTGTATCGGCCACCCAGATTTTGACAGGAGCAGTGTTTGCCATTGTGCGGAAACGTTCTTCGCTTTCACGTAAGAATTCCACCATGAGTTTACTTTCGGTGATATCCATTACTGTTCCCAAAAAATGTACTGGCGTTTTGGCGTTATCGTACAACATTTCGCCGCTTGCTTTTATCCAGTGAATGCTTCCATCCTGATGTCTGATACGTACCTCATAACTCAGTCTCCCTGTTTCCCTGGCAACGCGATGGGCCTCGCTTACGATCTTCGTGTCTTCGGGAAGTACCTGGTCAAAAAGATGTACGCGGGTTATGTTCGCATCTATATCAAATCCAAAAATTTCTTTCAGCCTTGGTGAAATGTCACCATGATAATTTTCCAGCAGGTTAAGATCAAAGGTGCCGAGGTTAGTGGCCTTTATAGCAAGGCGCAGACGTTTTTCATTCTCTTCAGCTTTTAATCTCGCTGCTACCTTGTCCGTCACATTGTTTAACGTCATCATTATCCCTTCGACGGTTACACCATCCTTTTCGAAAAGCGGTGCATAGGTAAAATCGAAATAGTATTTAGCAATGTGATTTTTTAAATCAACATATCCGACGCCTTCCGTCTCACTATATGTGACACCACTATCATAAACATTCATCAGCAGTTGGGGGAAGCGCTGATCTTTGAGCTTGGGAAATATTTCCAACAATGTTTTGCCAAGCACTTCGCTTTCTTCCTTTTGCCAAATCGTCAGCATCGCGGGGTTTATCAGCTCCACTCTCAACTCCCTTCCTCTCAGGATTCCCATGGCAATAGTCGATTGCATTACCAGGCTGCGGAACTGTTTTCCACTTTCTTGCAAGGCATGCGACTCCTTCACATTTTTGGTAACATCGGTTGCCACCACCACTATCCTGTCCACAATGCCTTTGCTGTTACGAAGCGGCTGATAAACAAAGTTGAAATAAACTTTTTCCCTGTTCCCCTTCCTCACAAGATCAACTTCAAACTCGTTTCCATGATAAGCAACGGCGGTTGTGATAACACTGTCCAGCAAAGGTTTTATATTTTGGTTGACCAACTCAGGAAGGCCATCAAACAAAGACTTATTGATAAGTTGATCTGCTTTTTTATCTACCACTTCTAGGTAGAGATCGTTTGCATGCTCAACAATATAATCCGGCCCGCGCAATATAGCTATCGCAACAGGAGATTGCCAGACCAGTTGTTCTACCGATAATTTTTCTTCAATCATTTACTTCAAAACCACATTTTGTAAGAGGAATATGTATTTGCAACAGCGAGTTTTAGGTATTGTAATTTAAGTGAAAAATAAACAACAAGCGCTTTCTCCCGTTGCTTTTTATCATTTTCTGACAGCTTTCACCATCCTGTCTTTACCCTGCAGATCTTGCCTTATTTCCACTGTTTCGAATAGCTCATTGGTAAACAGGGCAGCCACTTCATTTGCAAGCGCCATATGTGTTTCCATGTAAATAGTGCCTTTTGTTTTCAAATGTTGTGTGGAAAAATCTGCAATCGCCTTATAAAAAATGAGAGGATTTTCCTTTTCAACAAACAATGCCAAATGTGGTTCGAAATCAACGACATGTTTTTCCATTTCCACTATTTCTTCATTTGGAATGTAAGGCGGATTGCTTACGATCATATCAAACATTCCAAGTTTTGGCCAGTTTGCCGCATTCAAAAAATCGAGTTGATGAAACTGTACATCGGCATTCAGTGTTGTGGCGTTTTGCCTGGCAACATGTAATGCAGCTTCGCTTACATCGCAACTGCTCACCTCAACCCATGCGATATTTTTTTTGATCGCAATTGGAATACAACCACTTCCCGAACCGATATCCAAAATGGAAAAACCTTCCCGCTGTTTGTTTCGAAAATCATTCGTCACCCACTCTACCAATTCTTCCGTTTCAGGCCTTGGAATAAGCACAGACTCGTTCACATAAAATTTCATTCCATAGAACCATGCTTCGCCCAAAGCATATTGCACAGGGCGATGCTTCAAAAGATCATCGCTTACCTGCTCCAGTTTTGCCATTTGTGTGGCAGAAAGATCCACATGTTTGTTTACAACGCGGTCAATCTTCTTCCAGCCCGTAATGTTCTCCATTACCCAATCGGCAATATTTGCGGCTTCGCGTGGATCGTACACGCCTGAAAGGAGCGAAAACAGTTGTTGCTGATGGTCGTTAAGCGTCATGATTCAAAGATAGGGGGAAATGCAGAACGCAGAACGCCTAAGGCCTAACGCGGTTTCAGAGCATCATTTTGCTGCCAATCGAACAGCTTGCGCCACAATCAGCGACTTGGCGTTCTGCGTTAAGCGTTAAGCATTAGGCGTTAAGCATTAACCCTTATCTTTGCCCATCTACAATGACCTCCCACGAAACATATATGCATCGCTGTATTGAACTGGCAAAAAATGGCACCGGGCATGTAGCTCCCAACCCTATGGTGGGTTCTGTGCTTGTGCATGAGGGCCGGATCATTGGAGAAGGCTTTCACCAGGTGTATGGCCAGGCACATGCGGAAGTGAATTGCATTAATTCTGTAAACGAACGGGACAAACATCTGATTCCCCAAAGTACCATTTATGTTTCGCTCGAACCCTGTGCGCATTATGGCAAAACCCCACCTTGTGCAGACAGGATCATTCATGAACGCATTCCCAAAGTAGTTGTCGGCTGCCGCGATCCTTTTAAACAGGTGGATGGAAAAGGAATTGAGAAATTGCTCGGTGCAGGTGTTGAAGTAACTACAGGTATTTTGGAAAATGAATGCGAGGAACTTAACAAACGCTTTTTTACTTTTCATATGCAGCATCGCCCCTACATTATTTTAAAATGGGCGCAGAGCAACAATGGGAAAATCGGAGGTTCGGATTTTAGACGAATCAATATCAGCAATGATTTTTCAAATCGTCTGGTGCACAAATGGAGAAGTGAAGAAGCTTCGATTATGGTGGGCACCAACACCGCATTTCACGACAACCCTTCTCTTACCACGCGGTTGTGGAAAGGCGCAGATCCAGTGAGGATATTTCTTGACATGGAACTTAGAGTGCCGGCAACGCACCATATTTTAGACAATTCTGTTCGAACAATTATTTTCAATAAAAACAAGCATTCGCAAACAGGAAACACCGGGTATTATCAAATCACCGAGGATGTAAGCATTGTTCACCAGATTGCAAATGCATTGTATCAATTGCAAATTCAAAGTGTGCTGATCGAAGGCGGAACCCGTCTCCTGCAATCTTTTATTGATGAAGGATATTGGGATGAAGCAAGAATAATTACGAACGAAACATTGATGATTGATGAGGGCATAAATGCTCCATCATTAACAAACGCCCTAAAAACCGATGAACTCAGGTTGCTTACTGACAGAGTCGATTTCTTTACTAATAACAGCAGATCTTTTTAACCAAACATGAGCGACCAGGAATTTTATTATACTATCGACAAATCAGCCGTTGCGGAATACAAGGACAAAGGAAGCAAGTTTATTGCCTATGCTTTTCCTATTAAAGATGCGGACGATTTCAAAGCAAAATTAGCTGAGCTGAAAAAAGAACATCCCAAAGCTTCTCACCATTGCTTTGCTTACCGCCTCGGGTTGGATGGCAATAATTTTCGAGTAAGCGATGCCGGCGAGCCTTCCGGAACGGCGGGTAAACCTATTCTTGGTCAGATCGATAGTAAACAACTCGTGAACACACTTGTTGTTGTCGTTCGCTATTTTGGCGGCACATTATTGGGTGTGCCCGGTTTGATCAACGCTTACAAAACCGCCGCCTCATTGGTTTTGCAGGTCCTGCCCATTTCCCAAAGGCCTGTAGAGGTATCTTACAAAGTTGATTTCGATTATACCTGTATGAACGATGTAATGATGATCGTTAAACAAACAGGCTGCACGATCATTAAACAGGAAATTCAATTATTCAGTCATTTGATTATAGGCATTCCTAAAACGCGACTGCAAGAAGTGGTGTACAAATTGGAGGAGTTGCGGAATGTGGAAGTGAAGAAAATTTGAAAATTTGAAAATGTGCTAATTTGAAAATTCGTTCGATGTAACATTAGTTGTTTATTAATGGCAGCTTTAAAGGTTGATAATTTATTAATAACAATGACCGACCTCAAGCATTTTCAAATTCTCAAATCTTCAAATTATCAAATTATCACACCTCCGCCTCCATGAAAATCACACCCGGCAGCGGATTGTGGTAATACGGTTCGATGGTGTTAAACCCGTGACGTTTGTATAAATTAATGGCCGGTTGCATTCTGCTTAAGGTGTCGAGCCACATGTGCGTGTAGCCTAGCTGTTTGGCCTCTTTTAGAATTTCTTCCACAAGGATATTTCCAATGCCGTGTTTCCTGAATGCAGGTTTAACATACATGCGTTTCATTTCACAATATTTGCTTCTGTCGGCGGCAGCTGATAAATGATAGTGCGGCAAAATAGCCTGAAGCGCGATACATCCGGCAACCTCGCCATCCATAAAGGACATCAATATCAAGCCTTTGGGCGGACCATATTTTAATAAGGGATCTTCTAATTCTGACTGCACCGATTGAAATGACAAATCTTCTCCCAACTCCAGAAGATATTCTTTTGTGAGTTGCAGGAAAAGATCGAGTCCATTGTGATCTGTTATTTTTTCAATGCTTATCATTCTTCACGATTTATGCTTTTCAAATTGCCGTTTGTTTACAATTTCCCAGTGACTTTGTACATCCAATATCCAACAAACTCTCTTAAAAAAATGCGCCATTGCACAAGATTATCAATGCCTGGAATGATATAATCACCAAAAGAAAAACGACTTTTAACCGTTTGATAAGCGCATGGATAAATATCAATATCAAGCCCCGCTTTTCTAAAGACGCCTTCTGCCCTTGGCATGTGACATGCAGATGTAATCAACACATACGGCGGCTGCAAATGTAAGGAGTCAAGCATCCGTTTTGAAAACATCGCATTTTCAAATGTGTTGCGCGAACGGGATTCCGCAAACACATCTGCCTCTTTAACCCCATTTTGTATAAACATGTATTTTGCAAAATCTGCTTCTTTGGGGTTTTCCTGGTTAATGGAGCCATCGCCGCCGGAGACAATAATCTTGTTTATAATCCCAGAATGATAGAGTGTGGAAGTAGCTACGAATCTATCTGAAGTTGCCGAGAGGTAGCCTTTTCCTTTTGCATCAAAAATAGTAAAGCCGCCGAGGATGATACCGGCACTATATTTCTTTGTGAGCGTTACGGGCGAAGGTTGCCACGCATTGATGACGAGACTGTAGATGACGCCATTCGTAAAAAAGATGAATAGAACGATCGCAAAAATAGTTGCCCTCTTTTTCCATTTGCCTTTTTTAAGAAACGCAGCTAATATGACAACCAATATCAGCCATGCCGTTGGATCAATGAATACAGTAAGGAGTTTCGAGAGAATGAAGAACATGCAAGGTTGATTATGGAGCAAAAGTAATGCTTAACGCTTAATGCTGAACGCAGAACGTAGAATGCCCACGACGAGGTGGCTGCCTTAAGGGATAGGCATTAAGCCAAGAATGTCGCTTTATTAATTTTTAATTACCAATTATTAATTTAAAAAGTGCGGTGAAAATAAATCCCACCGCACTTTTTGTAAAATACTATTTAATCTATTTCACGTCAATATTCACTGTTGCTGAACTTAATCCCCGAGAAGTGGCAGTAAGCGTAACTTTTCCTGCTTTAGCAGGTTTTACGACTGCTAAACAAAGACCATTGAAAGCCGTTCTGTGGTTGGCTTTAAATGACTCCATGCTGGTCTGGCAACCGTTGTCAACACCTGCAATGGATGCACCTCCGGAGAGCTTGAACTGTACATCATTGGAAGCATCAGGAACAAGGTTACCATCTTTGTCTTCTACACGAACCGTTACAAAAGAAAGGCCGTCGCCGGATTTGATGGATTTTCTGTCCACCACCAAAGTAATTTTTGCCGGAGTGCCAGCAGTTCTTACTTCCCTGGTTAAAACTATTTTTCCGTTTTTGCGAGATACAGCTTTTAATGTGCCCGGTACGAAAGTAGTGCACCACATTACATGCAGATCATCTCCTGTTTTCTTTTTAACGCCCAGGGATTTTCCATTCACGAATAATTCCACTTCGTCGGCGTTGTTATAGTATGCCCACACGTCAATCGTTTGGCCGGGCTTCCAGTTCCAATGCGGCAGAATGTGTAGCACTGGTTTATCTGTCCAAACGCTTTGATAGAGATAGTACGAATCTTTGGGAAAGCCTGCCAAATCGATGATTCCAAAGTATGAACTGCGTGCGGGCCAGGGGTACGGCGTTGGTTCGCCGATATAGTCAAAGCCTGTCCAGATGAACATACCCGAAACATGATCCAATTTTTCAAAGACCTTCAAAGTTTCCTCGTGTGTAGAACCCCATGGAGTAGCGCAGTTTTCATAGGCAGAACAAGTGAGATCTGCGTTTGCATCTGTCAGGGGTTTGTCCCATTGCTGCGGCCAGCGACGAATGCTATCAGATGGCATATCATAATGTCCTCGTGTTTGCAATGCAGACACTGACTCCGTTACAATGAACGGCTTGCGGTACCATTTGATGATAGCAGAATCCCAATCCTTATGATGATAGTTGTAACCAATGAGGTCTGTGGCATTCGTTTTCAGCAGCGCATTATAATTACCAGGTTCGTTGTTTGCTGTAACGGTCGGCCTCGAATCATCCAGCGATTTTACGATACCGACCAACTCGCGAAGAATGCCTGCACCCAGTGTATCGCCGTCTTTATCCCACTGTTCCATAATCTCATTACCCACGCTCCAAATAAAAACAGAAGGGTGATTGCGGTCACGCATTACCTGGTCAGCTAAATCCTTCTTGTGCCATTCATCCCAATACAAATGATAGTCGTACGGATTTTTTTCTTTCTTCCACATGTCAAAAGCTTCATCCATCACAACAAAACCCATTCTGTCACAAAGCTCCAAAAGCTCCGGTGCCGGTGGATTGTGCGATGTTCTGATAGCATTGCAACCCATGTCTTTTAGTATTTGCAATTGTCTTTCCAACGCTCTTGTATTGATAGCCGCTCCTAAACATCCAAGATCATGATGATCACAAACGCCGCGGATTTTCAGATGTTTTCCGTTGAGGAAAAACCCTTTATCTACATCGAAGGTGAAATAGCGAACACCAAAATTTGTGGTGTACTCATCAATCACCTTTCCGTTTTCTACAATTTGCGTTACGGCCTTGTACAAATAAGGTCTGTCGACTGACCAAAGATTGGGTTTTGTAATCGAAAATTGTTGTGTTGTATTTGTGGTACCTTTTAGCGGAACTGCAATATTGTTGCTGCTTGTCCCGACAACTTTGGAGGCAGCATCGTAGAGGGACGTTTTCACCAGAACGATTCCGTTTTCAGGTTTTGCATTCTTAACCGTGGTCGTTAAAACAACTTTTGCGGATTGATTATCCACTTGCGGAGTCGACACATGTGTTCCCCACTGGTCCACAAAAATATCGTTAACGGTAGTGAGCCATACATTCCTGTAAATGCCCGAACCACTGTACCAGCGCGAATTTGGCTGCTTTGAATTATCTACTTTCACGGCAATAATGTTTTTCTCATTGCCGTAATGCAGATAAGGAGTAAGATCATAGCGGAAAGAGATGAAACCATTTGGTCTTACTCCCAATGAATGTCCATTGATGAAAACTTCACTGTTCATGTATACGCCATCAAAATCGATGAACACTTTTTTGCCTTGTGAAGTAGCGGGCACTGTAAATGTTTTTCTGTACCAGCCCAATCCGCCTCTCAGCGCTCCTCCGCCGGTACCAGTGGGGCTTGTAGAGTCAAAAGGCAATTCAATGCTCCAATCGTGCGGAAGATCCAAAGACCTCCATGAAGCATCGTTAAAAGTTGCCGCCTGAACATCAGTAGCATTACCTAGATAAAACTTCCAGTTGCTGTTGAAAGAGGTCGTGCTTTTCGTCTGCGCAAGTGAAGCCGCAGAAATAAAAAGCGCCATTATAAAAGAGAGTTTTTTAATCAATGGGAGATTCATATTTTGTTTGTTTATCGATGTTGGAGCGGTTAGAGCATTTTGGTTATGCTAAGTGCCATGGTTCGTGTCCCCACGAACCATTTGTTGTTCGATTTTCATTTCGGTTCGTGGGGACACGAACCGAGGCCTGAGAATTCCCCTCCAACGATTGAACTACAGATCATCATCTTGTTTTTCATATCCCTCATAGTAATACGATTGATCTATGCCTTTGAAAATAATTTCCCGGTTATCTATCTCATCTGTCAAATTCTCGAAAAGCAGTGTTCTCAATTCCAAATCGTTGATAGGGCTGCGTTCCATTGCCTGTAAGTAAAGCGTCTTGTCCACAAATTGCCAGTTCACTACTTTTTTCAAATTTGCTTTTAAGACCATATCCAGCCAGATGCGCATAGTACGTCCATTGCCTTCCATGAAAGGATGAGCAATATTCATTTCCACATATTTGGCAATAATTTCCTTAAAGGTGTTTTCCGGCATTAACTCCACTTTTGCCAAAATCTCGTTCAAATACAAAGCCGTTGCGAACCTGAACCCTCCTTTTGAGATATTTTGTGTTCGTATTTTTCCTGCAAAATCGAAAAGTCCGTCAAACAGATATTTGTGTAAATCCTGCAAGCTTTTGGTGGTGCCGACTTCTATTTTTTTTATGTCACCACTTTCAAACAAGCGGTAGGCATTTTCTAAACTTTTCTTATCTATGTTTTTCATGTCAGTCTTAAATTAAGATGTCAGTTGTTCCAGGGTTAAGATAACGGTCTAACACAAATATATACGCTATTTCAATCTTATTAAACAGCCCTTATGCTTTTCGCTCGGTGTTGCACCCAGACCTAACAGGTTTTAAAAACCTGTCAGGTCTGGCGAGCCGCAACTTCTATATGAACATCAAGAACGTGCACCAAAAGACACCTTACAGATTCAGACCTAAAAACTTTCTTCATTCAAAAAGCAATCCGATGGCCTTCGAAGCTTTCGCCCGACACCACCGGATGCTTGCTTGCTTATAGTAATTAAAAAGAGACGCCCGAATATGATTGAGAATTGAAAGTGGAAAATTGAAAGTTGTTCGCTTTTTCGAATACTCGTCAACAAGTAGGAGCAATTTTCAACTTTCAATTTTAAATTTTCAATTGCCTACGGTTTCGGCTTAAACCTGAATCCCAAATAACAAGGGTCAACAGTTCTTATAACGCCTAATACAACTTCATTTGCTGTTAAACGGATCACTTTAACGGAGTTCCAGTTTGCCACTGCACTGTGATAATCTCCGCCGAACAATAACTCGCATCCGTTCAAATTGATCATCTTGTTTGCAAAATCATAAGAGAAGGTCCCTACACAAGTAGAGGCATTTCCGCTTGCATCTTTTGATATCTTGGTGTAGTTGAAGTTGCCGTTCAGGTCAAACTTAATTTCACCATAATCTCTGCTTGGCATAATCCATGAGTTGCTTGCCAGGTCCGGTTCCCATGACCAGTCACCGGAGCCGCCTTTGCCCCAATCCAATCCGTAGAAACCCATTGGATTCACCATATCAAGCACCCATGTTTTACCTGCTTGTCCGTTGGTTAAAAGGTTCCAGTTTGGATTTGCGAAAAACTCATTGTCGTTTTTGGTAACATTGATCTTTACAGAATCCTGCACGAAACCACCACCGGAAATAACACCGTATTTAATTGTGTTGCTACCTCCAAAAGGCAATAGTACCGTATCTTTCACACGGGTAGAGAATGATGTACCAAAGGCCCACGAAGGACTTGCATTTGGCGTTTCACTATTCAGATAAGCGATGTTATCATGACCTGGATTTTGCGTTACACTAAATTTCAATTGCGACTTATCGATGATTGCAGGCAATTCCACTCTTTTTTCGCTTGGCGAACATGCAGCAAAAGCGCTCATGATCACAGCGATTGAGAATATATATACGTTTTTCATTTTGATCTTTTTGAACCTCACCCCGGCCTCCCCATTTTTTTGGGAGATTGAAACTCCGTTTAGCAAGGCGTTTTATAAATTGAAAACTTTCGTTTAGTTTGAACTACTTGGTGCCAGAACTTTATTAACGGCTTTTGAATTTTGACCTTTTCTTTTTGACTTGACATTAATTCCATCCCGCATTTTGCGTTAATGTTCCGTTTGACAATCCTATCTGTGCTTCAGGAATAGCAAACAAACCTTTCGTTTCCTTGCGGAAGCTAACGTTGAAATCAGTGCCGCCGGTTGTGTTGTCTATGGCTTGTTTGGTTGCATCCAATCCTTGTCTTAACAGATCCCAGTAACGCTGGCCTTCAAGAGCAAGTTCCAGTCTGCGTTCGTTCATCACAAGATTCAAGCCTGCAGCATCGGATGTCAATGTTTTTCTGTGCAATGCATCACCGTAAGCCCTGTCCCTGATCTGGTCGTAATAGCCTTGCGCTTTCCCAAGGTCTGTTGCAAGATTTAACTCTGCTCCCATCAGCAATACATCTGCAAAGCGGATGGCAACGTAGTTATCATAGTTATCAATTTGAAAATCGCCGCCGTTTGCGTCCGGCCTTGATGCGTCATTTACCGGCGCATATTTTTTCCAGAAATAACCTGTGTATTGATATTGATCGCCCACTGTGTAAGTCAGGTGTTCATCGGCAATTGAAATAATAGAGCTTCCTCTCCTGGTGTCAGTTGCATCGTAAGCGTTCCACAATGCATTGTTCACTGTTGCTATGCCCCAACCTTTGTAATAGTTGCCCAGTGCCTGGTTGCGAAGGCCCACCATTACCTGGAAGCGATTACCGTTTTGCTTGTTCCAATCTCCCTTACCCTGATCCGTATATTGAATTACGAAGACACCTTCTTTGTTGTTTTGTCCCGCGAAACTCGTTCCTGATGCTGGTCTCCACAAGTTTGCAAACTTGTCAACCAAACCATATCCACTGTTTTTGATCACGTCCTCTACAGCAGCAGTTGCATCTTGTTTTGTAAAAACGCCCATCAGATCTGGCTTTGAGTAATACCCTGTATAATACAAATACACTCTTGCCATCAATGCTTCTGCGGCCCATTTTGTGGCACGGCCGTAGTCAGTTGCTTTAATGGAAGAATAACCAACCGCAGAAGGCGTTAACAATGTAATTGCTTGTTTAAGGTCTGATGCAATCAAGCGGTACACGCTGTCAGCAGAAGATTGTGGTATGTAGTAATTACTACCCTCAATCGGCTTTATAAGCAAAGGCACATTACCAAACATGCGCACCAAATCAAAATAATAGTAAGCTCTCAGGAAGTAGGTCTCACCCAAATACTGACTTTTCAATTCCGGTGTTGTTCCAAAATTTACATTGTCCATTTGAGAAAGAAGCACATTGGCTCTGTAAATGCCCTGGTAGTATTTCTTCCACGCATCTGAATTCAGGTTGGTATAATCCTGGAACTTATCCCACTGTCTTGGACCATTGTCAGCCAACCCACCACCGCCGAAACAATCGTCGGACGTGATCTCTGAGCTAAGCACAATGTTGCCATAACCCGTTAGGTCCAACACATTGTATGATGCCACCAATGCTTTGAAAGCATCATCTGGTGTTTTATAAAAATCTTCCTGCGCAATAGCATCGACAGGCGTTTTTTCAAGAAAGCTTTTCTTGCACGATGCAAGTGCAACGATTGCCACAAGGGCTATAAAAATTTTATTATTGAGTTTCATCTGTTATTTTTTTGTTCGTTAATACGGAACGCAGATTTTCATGATTTTCATGATTTGTCATGATCTCTTTTAATCTTCACTTTTCTTGTGTATTCAGAAATTCGAATCTTGAAAAATCTTGACAATCTTGACAATCAGCGTTCGTTCTCTTAAAGTCTCACGTTCAATCCTACCAAAATTGTTCTTGGTGTTGGATAACGGCCGATGTCAATACCGGATGACCATACATTGTTATCAGCTTCTGTGTTGCCATAACCAACTTCAGGATCGATGCCGTGGTAATGTGTGAACGTATACAAGTTCAATGCAGACACATACAAGCGGCATTGTTGCATAGGCACATTCTTCATTAACCTTTTCAAGTCATATCCAAGGTTGATGCTTTTTACACGCATGAACGACGCATTGTGAACATACAGATCAGAGAAGTTGCCCCAGTTTTTATTCAACTCATCGCCCATTGTTACTCTTGGCAATTTGTTTGATGTTCCCTCTCCTGTCCATCTGTTCAGGATGTCAGTAGAATAGTTATTGTAAAATGCATCGATCGCTCTTACACCATCCACTACCTGGTAACCGCCGGCACCGCTCAGTTGGATAGAAAGATCAAATCCTTTGTAAGACGCAGAAAGGTTTACACCATAAGTGTTGGTTGGAATCGGGCTGCCGATCTGTGTTTTATCTTTGTCATCAAGCACGCCATCTTTGTTAAGATCAGCAAAGCGAACGTCGCCAGGTTTTGCATTTGGTTGAATCAAACCGTTTTTGCCAGTATAATCATTAACCTCTTTTTCATTCTGGAAGATGCCAGCCGTTTTATATCCCCAGAAATAACCGATTGGGTGACCAGATTGCACGCGATAAAATTCTGGCGTGGTAGATGATAGCACGTTGTTGGCTCCATGCATAATGCCATCCGCTGTTACTACTTCCAGCACATTGTTCTTGTTGAACGCAATGTTGCCTCCAACGTTGAATGTCACTTCACCAATTTTGTTTTGATAGTTCAAAGCAAGCTCCACGCCTTTGTTTACCACGTTTCCACCATTGATGAATGGAGCGCCTGTTCCCACTAAATCAGGAACCGGCACTTGTACCAGCCAATCCTTTGTTTTCTTGTTGTAATAATCGAAGTTGAAGTTGAAATGCTTTAAGAAAGTCATATCAAATCCGATATCTGTTTGCTCAGATGTTTCCCATTTAAGATTTGGATTTGGAATGGCACCCGGAGCGGCACCAGTTGAAATAACAGTGTTACTCACACCTCCGAAGTAATAACCAAGGTTGGTTGTTGTAAGGGTTGACAATGCTTTAAAGTCTGGAATTCTGTCGTTACCATTTCTTCCCCAGCCTGCGCGAATTTTCAGGAAGTTGATTGCTTTTGTTTTGAAGAAATCTTCATTGGTCACTACCCAACCCGCAGACACTGAAGGAAAGGTTGCCCATTTATTGTTCGTACCAAACCGTGAAGATCCATCCTGGCGAACAATTGCAGTCAGCAAATATTTTTCGTTATAGTTATAGTTAACTCTGCCGAAATAAGAATTGAGTGCATATGGAGAAGCTGACATACCGGATACTTTTGCTGTTCCCTGTGTGATGTTTGAAAGAATCGCGTGGTCGAAATCAGCAATAGTAGTAATTCCGGTTCCGCTTCCTCTCACATTAAACAAAGAAGACTCTTTTGCACTTGTACCTACTACTATATTAATGTTGTGCAGGCCAAATGTATTTGTGTAGTTCAAAGTATTGTCCCAGTTCCACGTATAGTTTTTATACATTTCCTGTGCAGCTATAGTAGAGCTATTTACAAAATTTGAACTCAGGTTATAGATCGGAGTAAATTTTTGATAAGTGTTGTAAGAAAGATCAATACCAAAATCACTGCGGAATTTCAAACCTCTTACAATAGCAACTTCGCCATACAAATTACCAAAAATGCGATCGTACACAGTTTGGTTATTGTAGCTTACATCCATTACTGCTACTGGGTTTGCTTCGCTTGCCTGCCAGGACCTGCCGTAGCTGCCATCGGCGTTGTGTACAGGAAACACGGGACTTGCGTTCAAAATGGCACGCATTGAGTTGCCATAAATATTTCCTGTTCCGATACCGTTTTGGTTAGAGTGTGTATAGGTTAGATTCTCACCAACTTTGATGATGTCTTTGTACACTTTGTGCTCTGAATTAATTCTGAAACTTACTCTCTCATAAAATGATTTGCCAGGCAATCCAATTACACCCTGTTGTTTTTGATAGGACAGGCCTGTTGAAAAAACAGACACATCATTACCGCCTGAGTAAGTAAGATTGTAATTCTGTGTCGCTGCATTTTTCACAGTGGCTTCTTTTTGCCAGTCTGTGCCAGCACCCATTGTGTCTATTTGTTTTTGGGAGTAGAAGTAGTATGGCCCTCTGCCGGAGTTGATCGCCTCTTCATTCATGATGATGGCGTACTCTTTTGCATCGAGCAATGCTAATTTTTTCGCAGGATTCTGCCATCCGTAAAATGCGTCGAAGGTCAGCGATTTTCTGCCGGACTTTCCGCGTTTTGTTGTTACAAGTACAACACCGTTTGCGGCTTGCGTACCGTAGATCGCAGAAGATGCAGCATCTTTCAAAATGTCCATCGACTCGATGTCTGCGGGATTAAGATAAGAGATATCTGTTGTTGGCATACCATCTACTACATAAAGCGGGCCAGCATCACCGGTAGTACCTTTACCTCTGATGGTAATTTTAGGCGCATCACCAGGCTGTCCGGACGTTGATGAAACAACCACGCCAGGCGCTTGTCCCTGCAATGCATCAAGCGTAGAGATGCTGTGATTGCTTTCCAAAGCGGCACCCTTCACGCTGCTCACAGCACCGGTTACCACTTTCTTTTTCTGGCTGCCATAACCTACCACCACAACTTCATCCATGTTGCTTTGGTTTTGATCCAGTTCTATCTTGATATTGTTTGTTGCAGCCGTTACCTTTATTTCTTTCGCGGCATATCCTAAGTGGCTAATTTGTAGTACGCTTCCATCGGCCACTTCAATGGAGAAATTTCCTTTGTCATCTGTGGCGGCTCCTCTCGTTGAGCCTTTGATAAGAATTGTAGCAGTGGAAATTCCTTGTGAGGTTTTTGCATCTACGACCGAGCCTGTTATTTTTCGCAGTGCGGCGTTTTGTGCAAAACTACTTTCGCTAAACAGCAGTGTGGTGATGAATGCACAAAGCATAAACACCAATCGCTGGTTGAGTTTTCTTTTCGTCATAGCAAGTTTTACGTTTAAGTGTAATTAAAAATGAGTATTAGTAGTAGTAAGTAGTTGTTAGTTGTTAGTTGTTAGTTGCTAGTTGCTAGTTGCTAGTTGTTAGTTGTTAGGGAATGTCGCACGTAAAGCCTAACAACTAACAACGAACAACTAACAACTCAGTAGTAATCCAGAACACCCATCAGTTATTCAGTCATTCAGTCATTCAGTTATTTTCTTCTTCACCACAACCTTCTTCCCCGTGTACGTCACGCTCTCGTCGCCTTTCGCGTCGGCGTCAAATGCCTGTGCATTGTTTTTGCCGATCCATTTTATATTGAAGGTTCTCTTCTTCAACATGCCATCGAATGTGCCGCTTCTTTCGCCAATGGTAAGCGTTCCATCGCCTTCATTGTAAGTGATAGGAATGTTTGCAAATGCACCTTTCTCGTAATTGTATTTCAACCCATCATCTTCATACAAAGTGAAGCTGCCGTCTTTTCCTGTGTATACATACAGCGTAATTACAGTCGCAGGTTTTTCAGAAGTAAATTGCAGCGCAGGACCAACAGGTACAATCGAGCCTTCTCTTACATATAACGGAACACGTTCGTAAGGCGCATCGGCATTGATGGTTTGGCCGCCGTCTTCATATTTTCCGGTGTAGAAATTATACCAACCGTTGCCCTGAGGCAGATATACATTGCGGCTCGTTGCTTTGTATTCCAGTACCGGACTTACGAGCAATGAAGGACCGAACATAAACTGGTCGCCAATATTTTTAACTTTTGGATCAGTATTGAAATCCATCACCAATGCGCGCATTGGGGTATAGTCATCCTGATAAATTTTTCCTGCGAAAGAATAGATGTAAGGCATTAATCTGTACCGCAGGTGATCGTAGTATAACATGCTTTTGTATGCTGGGTGTGTTTCGGGTGCTACATTGTAAATTTCACGGTACGGAAACTGACCATGCACACGAAACAGCGGACAGAAAGCACCAAACTGGTACCAGCGTGTCATTTGCTCGCGCCATTCTTCAAGGTCCTCGCCTTGCGCATGCTCATATTTTTTTTCAACGGCAAAGCCACCTATATCCATGCTCCAGTAAGGAAGTCCGGACAACGAGAAATTCAATCCTGCAGCAATCTGATCTTTCATGTCGTGCCAGCGTGCAGCTATATCGCCACTCCATATTACAGCACCATAGCGTTGTGATCCTGCAAAACCGGAACGCGTTAAAATGAAACTTCTTTTGTTAGGGTCGGCGTCACGCTGTCCTTCATAAATGCCTTTTGCATTCTCAAGAGGATACGCGTTTAAGTATTGCGCAGCGGGGCCTGCAGCGGTTGGCTGCATTTGTTCTATTCTTTTTTCAGGACTTACGTTCGACAAAATATCCGGCTCACTTGCATCCATCCACCATGCATCAACGCCTTTTGAATACAATTTTTTATTGAGCAAATCCCAGAATCCCTTGCGTGCATCTGCATTGAAAGCGTCATAGAAAGTTGATACATATCCTTGTGCAATCCAGTCGCGTTGTCTGTCCGCTACGTTTCTTTTATATAACCATCCGTTTGCATTGAACTGTTTGTACGCAGGAATGCCTTCATAAAATTTCGGCCAAACAGAGATCATAAAGTGCGTGTTCTCGGCGTGCAATGTTTTGATCATTCCTGTGACATCGGGAAAACGTGAGCTGTCAAACTGTTGGCTGCCCCAATCATCTTGCTTCCAATAGCTCCAGTCCTGCACGATGTTGTCCAGTGGAATTTTTCTTTTTCTGAACTCTGCCACCACATCTAAAAGTTCTTGTTGTGTTTTGTAGCGTTCACGACTTTGCCATAAGCCCCATGCCCACTTTGGCAACATGATCGCCTTTCCAGTGAGGTAACGATAACCGCTTATTACTTCATCCAGGTTTTTTCCGTTGATGAAATAGTAATCAATCTTTTTACCTGCATTCGAAACAAAAGCAAAATCATTCTGCTGTGCCTCTGGAACAGGCGCTTGCCATTTTACAGACAAATAGCTGTCGTTTCCATCCGGTTGCCATTCAATTTTAATATTGTACTTAACGCCTTTCTCCATTTGCAACGGCAGCAACACATCTCCCGGGTTCCACGGTTGTCTCCAGCGATTGAAGAGCAATTGGTTGTTTATCCAAATCTTTACATACCCCGCAGATTTCACATGAAACTGATGCAAACCTGTCATGCCTGATTCTACTGCACCTTCCCATGTTACCAGCCCGTTGTTCAAAGCAAAAAATCCTTCCGGCGCTTTTTTAATGTCATTCAGGAAAGTATAGTCGATATCAGATTCTGCCCTAACGGCAAATTGTTTGTACGGGCTGTTGTGATGTCCGTATGTTGCCGTCAGCCATCCGTTATCACCTTCTTTTGAATACAATTTCAAAGCAGACAATGGCATCAGTGGGCGAACATCTCCTGCAGTCGTTAGTGAATTATTGTCCCAAAGAATACCATAGTTATTGCTGGACACTAAAAATGGTACTGCTACCTCGGTATTGTTTTGCCACAAAAACACCTGCTGACCGCGATAATTCATTACATCACTCTGGTGCTGACCAAGACCGTAAGTAGCCTCATCGTTTTTTAAAGTGAACGCCTGCTGCGTTTCATAGAGCGGTTGTCCTTCGTAAACCACATGCCTGAAGTGGCGGCTGTTATCTTTTTCCTGCAATAAAATATTACCGGAAAGGTCCTTGAAAATCACTTTTCCCGTTTTGAGGGAAACCAGGGCCTGGATAGCAGCCGTCTTTACAATGACTTCGTTTTCATTGTTTGTTACATTCCAATTCGAGTTCTTGTTGTTGGGTAGGTTGTCCTGTAACATCAGGCTTTTGTCTGTCTCCGATCCGTTTAATGGAGTTGCCACCACCCTGATAATGTTATCGTTGATCACATACAGGGAAAGTTTATTGACACCTTCATCGTTGGGCGCGGAAAAATTTATGGTAATGCCGTTCTGTAATTTTTCTAAAACGGGTTGCTGTGCAGATACATTTATAGCAACCAAAAAAGAAAGGACGCAAAGCAATGCTACTTTTCTAACAGGCAAAACAATCATTTTATCACAAGTTTTATTAGTTCCTCTTTCGCAATGAAAGACGACCCGAATATCATCCGAAAACTTTTTAGGGAGGTAAGCTGATTGTTTACGATTAGGGGTAAAAATGTTAACCGGGAGAGAGCGACTGCGTAATTATTTGATTTTTAATTAATTATTTTACCGGCTTAACATTTGACCACCCAAGAACTGAATAACTGAATGACTGAATAACTGAAGTTTCCAGTTCGAAATGTCACTTACACTATCGGACTCCTCGGTTACTCAGTTATTCAGTTATTCAGTTATTTTTTCAATAAAAGACAAAAACATCCTTAATTCCCCCTACCTTTGCTAAAACTTCGATCAATGCTTTTTTCAAAAACATGTGAATACGGGATAAGGGCGGCCGTTTACATCGCTTCTCAAAGTGATAAAACGGAGAAAACGGGCATTGAAGAAATTTGCGAGAACATTGAGGCGCCAAGACATTTTACTGCAAAAATTTTACAGATACTTACCAGGAACCATTTGCTTAGCTCCCAAAAAGGAGTAAATGGTGGCTTTTACATGACCGCAGAACAACTAAAACAACCAATGATCGCCCTGGTTGAAGCAATCGAAGGAAAGGAAGTTTTATCGAAATGTGGCCTGGGTCTTAAAGCCTGCTCCGAAACGGAACCTTGTCCTTTACATAATAAATATGCGTCCATCAGAAACAATATCAAACAAATGCTCTCCGGAATGACCATCAAGGATATGGCAGTTTCCCTGCAAACCGGAAAAGCATTCCTGAAAATCGATTAAAATTTTTTTGATACAATAAAAGACAAAAACATCCTTATTTAAAATTAAACTTACATATTATGAGCTACAGTTCATTAGAAACAAAACAGGAAACAGTTGGTGAAATGGCCCGCAGAGATTACCGCAAAGCAGAAGTTTTTAAAAAACTCGGTATCGATTTTTGTTGCGGTGGAAAGAAAACAGTTGAAGAAGCTGCTGAAGCGGCGGGGCTGGATGTTGACCTGGTAAAAGAGGCGCTGGACAAATCTGAAACAGTAAATGTAGGAACGGCGCAACACGACTTCGACAGTTGGCCGTCTTCTTTCCTTGCTGATTACATTGTGAATGTGCACCACAAATATGTAAGAGAGAGTACCCAACTACTGGACGAACTGAGCAACAGGGTCGCTTATAAACATGGCGAACGCTTTAGCTACCTGCCACTGCTGAGACATCATGTAATGGAGCTACTGGAAGAATTGCACACGCACATGAAAAAAGAAGAAATGATCCTGTTTCCATTTATTAAACAACTTGAGCAGCAAAATACAGGAGCAGCGGGATGTGGAAGTTTCAGTACTGTTCAACAACCAATTTCCGTAATGGAAGATGATCACAATGCTGCAGGCGAATTGGTGAGAAAAATAAAAGAACTGACCAGCAACTTTACTATTCCGGCAAATGCATGTAATAGCCACAACCTTTATTTCAAAAAATTAGAAGAATTTGTCGGCGACCTGTATCAGCATATACACCTTGAAAACAATATCCTGTTCCCGAAAGCGGTGCAGATGGAGAAGCAATAACTGAATAAACTGAATAACTGAAGGTTTTAATGTTGGAAACTCTGATAGCAATGAAAAACACAAAGTAAGCAGAAGGCTTCGACAAGCTCAGCCTGACATTCCGCTAAGGCTGTCAAGCTGAGCTTGTCGAAGCTTCGTTAAACATGAGAAATGCCTCTAACAGTCCCGATCCAATGTATTGAAACCATTCAGTTATTCAGTTATTCAGTTACTCAGTTATTAGTTCTCGCATATGCAGACGGCGTAACTCCAAACTCTTTCTTGAAGTACTTGGCGAAATACTTAGGATCGTTAAAACCAACCTCATAAGCTATTTCTGAAACCGTCATTTTGGATTTTTCTAAAAGTTGGGCGGCCCGTTTTAATCTGATATCCCTGATGAAATCGATCGGGCTTTTACCGCTTAACGTGAGGAGCTTTTTGTAAAGCGCCACACGACTCATGAACATCGCCTTGCTCAAATCTTCTACGGAGAAGTCTGGATTGGAAATATTTTTTTCTACTACCTCCAATGCCTGTGTTAAGAACTTTTCATCCGGAGAACTTATCTCAACGTCGGCCGGTTTTACCTCCATTTGCTTTTGGTAAGTTTTCCGCATTTTTGTTTGCAACGATAATAAGTTCTTTATGCGCGATTGAAGAATTTCAAAATTGAAAGGTTTGGTCATGTAATCATTGGCCCCCGTTTCCAGGCCGCGTAATTGCTGGTCTTCTCCTGTTAGAGCTGTTAGCAATATCACAGGAATGTGCGCCGTTCTTTTATCGGCTTTAAGCTTTTTACATAGTTCTATTCCATCCATCACCGGCATGGAGATGTCGCTCACTACAAGCTCGGGATGCGATGCCAACGCTTTTTGCCAGCCCACTTTTCCATTTTCTGCTTCCAGTATATTAAAGTGTTCGCGAAGGTTGTCCTTCAGGTAAAACCGGAAATCATCATTGTCTTCAACCAATAACACGGTCGGCTTCTTTGAAAATGAATTTCCCTTTACTTCTTCTTCCTGGATTTCTATTTCCGCCGGAACAATATGCTGTTCTGTCTCAATGTGTTTGTTGTTTCCATTTACCGCAACCACTTCGCTGATTATGTTTTCTTCGATGTGCACAGGTGCGTGTACCACTTCCTTCAATGGCAATGCCACTTCAAAAGTGCTGCCTTCGCCTAAAATGCTATGGACTGAAATGCTACCGTTGTGCAGTTTCACAAATTCTTTTGTAATGGCTAGCCCTATCCCACTTCCCTGGTTTATTAATGTGCCCGGTATTTCATTTTGAAAAAATCTGTCAAATATTTTTTCTTTCTTGTCATTCTCCATGCCGATACCGGTGTCATTTACCGTCACCGTTAAAAGATGTGTTGCGTTGTCTGCATGGATTGCTTTTAACAGCACGCTTACGTCTACTGTCTTATTCTCAGGGGTGAATTTGAAAGCATTTGAAAGCAGGTTGAAAAGAATGCGTTCTATTTTATCGTGATCAAAAAAAGTAATGAAATGTTCAACGTTGGTTGTAACAGAAAACCTGATGTTTTTCTTATCAGCAAGGTCAGTAAATGATTGTGCAATGTCTTTCATGAATTGAACGATATCGCCCTGCCTTGTTTGCAGCTTCAGTTCCTTTACTTCCATTTTACGAAAATCGAGGAGCTGGTTTACAAGATTCAGCAATCTTCTTGCATTGCGGTAAATGAGTTGCAGTTGTTTCTTTTCATCATCACCACTGAACTTCAACATTCGTTCGAGCGGCGTTAGTATCAGGGACAATGGTGTTCTGAATTCATGGCTCACGTTGGTTAGGAATTTAATCTTCAACATGTCCAACTCATGTAACCGTTGCGCCTGGTGACGCTCCTGCTCGAGCGCAAATTTTGTTCTTGCCCTTTGTAAAATCCTGAATCGTGCGAAGTACAATACGCCTCCGATTACCAGTAAATAAAGAAGATATGCCAATGGTGTTTTCCAGAAAGGCGGCAATACTTTTATTGTCATTGTAATGCCCTTCTCGTTCCAAACGCCATCATCATTCGATGCTTTCACCTTGAATGTGTAAGTGCCCGGGCTAAGGTTGGTATAAGTCGCCTTCCTGTTCTTACCATCCGTTATTGTCCATTCCTTATCGAAGCCCTCGAGCATATACATGTACTGGCTCTTCTCGGTATTGGAATAACTCAATGCCGCAAACTCAATGGAGAAAACATTTTCATTGTGCTTTAAAATGATCTGCTTCGTTTCACTGATTGATTTATCCAGCACAACGTGTTTGCCTACTTTTTCACCAACGGCAATTGTTTTGTTGAACAATAGGAAATCTGTAAAAGCAATTGCGGGTACCGATTTGTTTGTTTGTATGTTCGACGGATCAAATAGATTGAACCCATTTGCACCACCAAACATCAGCTCTCCTTTCTTGGTTTTCAGTGCCGCGTTTTCATTGAATTCTCTGCCCTGCAAACCATCCTGTTCGTCAAAGTTTTGGAAACGATACGCGTAGTCCTTTGTGCTATTTCCTGATATGGATATTTTGCAAATGCCATTCCTTGTACTTATCCATACATTGTGATTGTTGTCTTCGAGTATGTTGAGGATATTGTTATCCGGCAGACCATCGCTTACTCTTAATATCTTTACCACTTTGCGATCGATATCGAAGATGGTTATTCCCTCACTGCTTCCGGCCCATATCATTCCGCGGCTATCCTGCAAAAGCGTCATTACAAAATTGTTGCTGAGGCTTGTGCCATTGTCATTGTGTGAGAGATGAATAAATTTTGAGGTCTTGTTGTCCAGCACATCAATGCCGGCGTCTGTGCCAAACCAAATATTTCCGGCTCTGTCTTCAGTGATCGCAGCAATGTAGTTCGTCTGAAGATAACCATCTGACTTGCGATGATGCGTAAATGTCTTTGTATTCCTGTCAAACAAATCGATGCCGTTTCCTAAAGTACCGATCCAAAGCCGCTGTTTACTGTCTTCAAAAATCTCCCAGATGCGATCGTCTGAAATGCTTGCTGGGTCTGCTTCATTGTGCTTGTAGTGAACGAAATTTTTCCCATCAAAACAATCCAATCCGCCGTAATAAGAACCTATCCAAAGCTTTTGATCTTGATCTATCCAAAGGCTTACGATCACATCATTACCAATGCTGTTTGGGTTGGAATTGCTGTGCGTGTAGCGTGTAAACTGATTCGTTTGCCTGTTGAAATAAATTAAGCCTCCGCCGTTTGTTCCTATCCAGATATTGCCTTTAACATCTTCCACAAAACGGTTCACGTCATCATAACTTAAGCTCGTAGGATTTGAAGGCTGGTGACGAAACAAAGGAAACTTGATGATATTTTCTCTATAGTAACTTACACCCTGCTTATAAGTGCCGGCCCAAATAATACCGCTGCTATCGCGGTACACAGCGGTGATGGCATTTTGTGCGATGGTTTTGTCGTCATCTTCGTTGTTAATCAGGTAACGAATGCTGTTGTTCTCTTTATTGTAAATGTTGATACCTCCGTGATCTGTACATATCCATACCAGCCCGTCGCCATCCTGCGTAACCCCATTGATAATGTTGTTGTTCAGTTGTGGCGAAGACTCTTTGCTGATGTGCGTGAGTTTATTTTGCGAAGGATTGAAATGAAACACCCCATTTGACACCGTTGTAACGTAGCACCACAGCTCATCCTGGGCATCTATGAAAATCTGAAAATCGCTGTTGCCAGAAAAGTATGGCACCAGCAAGCCGTTGCGATAAACTACCTTATTTGTTTTGCCGTCCATTTTCTCCATCACACCATTGCCATGAATGATCCAGAAATCACCGGCGCCATTCTCAGCAAAAGCCGTCACATTGTTATCACATATTGTTGTCTCGTCGTTGTTGGTATGTGTGAAGTGAATACTCTTTTCTGTTTTGCTATCGTACCTTAAAAGCCCCGCTGTTGTATGAACAAACCAGTAATAGCCTTTTTTATCTTTCTTTATATCATCAATTGCAGAATCAGGAATACCTATTTTGGCGAAATACAATTTCTCGTCTCTGCTAAAGGTTTCGGTTTCCCTGTCATAAAAATTGATATGGTCCCTGGCCTGCACCCAAATTTTATTATCCGGCCCTTCCCATATCCTAGAGATGATATCGTTGCCAATCGAAGTCGAGTCACTGATAATATGCTTGAAAACTTTGAATTTATAGCCATCATACCTGTTCAATCCAGAAGATGTACCAAACCACATAAAACCCTTGTCATCACGCAATATGCTATTAATCTGGTTGTTAGACAACCCATTGCGAATGTCTATCCGGGAAAACCGATACTGCGTTCCCTGCGAAAACAGGTCGCAACAAAAAAGTATTTGCAGGAATAATATGACAGACAAGCACCTCATAGCAGTAAAAAACGGTTAAGCAAAGTAAGGGTAATAATTGAATTATAGAGCAAAAGAAGAGAGGAGATGCTCTGCATCTTAGTATTACCACTAAGGCACTCAGTACACTAAGTTCCACTAAGGAGTCTTTAATATTCGAACTATCTTAGTGAACCTTAGTGCCCTTAGTGCCTTAGTGGTAAAAAACGCTGGAGCGATTTGAGAATGCTTGTAAGCATAAAAAAAGGTTGAATCTCTTCAACCTTTCAATTATCCAATAATTCAGTTATTCAATTATTAATACGCAATCGCAGCGCTGAACTTATTTTCGCCTGCACCAAGTTCTGCTGCTGCAGCGTTGCTGATGCGGATTGCGAGGCCGCTGTTTTCTTTTATGTCAGCAAGATTGCCGAGCACTTTTGCGTACACAATTTTATTGTTAGAAGTATTGCTCACCTTAACGATGGTACCAACAGGCACATTGTTCATTAAAGCGTAGTATTTGCCATCGCTCCAACCACTCGTGCTACGGAAAATAGCCGCAGAACCGGAAGAGTTTTTACCTCCATTGTCAAATTGAGATTTAAAATAACCACCTTTGAAATCGACATTGGATGGAGTTTCAGTAGACGCGACTGTAACAGGTTTGTTTTCTGTAACCGTTACCGGAGTAGTTTTTTCTACAACAGTTTCGGGCTTTTTATCTTCAGTTTTTGTTATACCTGACTGTTGTGCTGCAGTTGTGGTTGCTGCTACTGCACCGTTTGAGCCTTGAGTAGTGGTGGGTTTTGCTTCAACAACTGTCGCAGTTTCGGTCTTCATCGTTGTAGATCCTTTTGCAGCTAATGCACTCTGACCGGGCTTTACTTTCAGGTATCCTACGACCAGTTTCATACCTGCTTTCAGCTGATCATTTGTAATGCCATTCCATTTTTCAATATATGCAGTGGGAACTTTATTGTAATTGGTGCTTATGCGATACATCCATTCTTTTTCCGCTACGACATGATAGACAGGAACAAAAACCTCGTCACCAGCCTTTTGGCCATCCTGCGAAAAATTTGCGGCAGTAAGTGGAATTTTTATTTGTTCGCCAATGCTCAATGCTTTGTCCATTGAGGCACTATTAAAAGGAGCAATTTCTTTCGGGCTAATGTTATACAACCTGCCGATGCTGTACCAGTTTTCCTTCGCCACTACAGTGTGCTCCACATATAGATTAGGCGAAGTGCCTCCAACCATCAAATCACCAGATTGAGCAAAAGAGGCTCCGGATATTAGGATCAAAAGGAATACGTTCAGAAAAAACCTCATGTTATAGTTGTTTTAAACCGTGCAAATATGAATAATCTTTGTGAACATCGTACAAATTAAGCACCAATTTTATCACTCACTTCAAAATTCTCCACTCTTTCGGATAATAATTGTTTAATCGGTTCTGCAATAGTTTTATAAAGCCCAGATTTCTGCTTTTGTATTGCAAAACAGTCCAACCCTTACCATCGGAATCAAGCTTAAAATCGGCCTTTCGCAGATATTGCAGCGCCTCATCTAATGTAACGTCAACGACAGGAATATTATTACTTAATAAATTGCTAACGGCAAGTGAATGTTCAGGTATTAATTCTTTTGGAGTGATTTGCCCCAAAGCAACACCAGCCTGCTTAATATACAATGATTGCTGCAACAGGTCGATATCCTGTACAAAATGCGACGGAAGCGCCAATGCCAGTTCTTTCCATTTTAAAATAGAAATTCCGGCGTCGTCCCTGATCCATTTTTCAGCAATGGCGATTTCACTCTTTGATAGTTTTTCCAGTTTTGATTTTTTCGGAAACGCTACTTCGCCCCCGTCACTTTCCTGTTTTTCCATGCACGCTATAAAGAGGCCTTCGCCTTTTACTTTATCCGGATAAAATCTGTATCCGTAAGCTTTGTGTTTATCACTTAGCGCTTCGACGATGTTCCATTCCGGTTCTGTTGCCAACTGCAAACTTTTCATGTTGAATTCGTCGATCATCCAGTCCGCAATGGCTTCGTCTTCATCTTTTGAATAGGAACAGGTGGAATAAATTAAAATGCCGCCTTGCTTAAGCGCCGGTAAAACATCGGCTATGATCCTTTGCTGGCGCTGGCTGCAGAGTTGCACATTGGCTTCACTCCACTCTCCTATCGCATCGGCATCGCGGCGAAACAACCCGCTTCCGCTGCATGGCGCATCTATTACGATGATGTCGAAATAATTTTCCAGCTTCGCAAAATCCTTGGGATCGTTATTGGTAACCACCACATTTTCTGCACCCCATTTCGTGATGTTTTCCGCAAGAATATTGGCTCTTGTTTTGATTACTTCATTGCTTATGAGCAAACTTTCATTTGAAATAACGGACTGTATCAAAGTAGATTTTCCACCGGGAGCGGCACAGAGATCCAATACTTTTAAGGATTGTGACATGTCTGCGGTTTGTCGCAGGGCCTGTTCTAAAAACATACTGGAAGCTTCCTGCACGTAGTAAGCGCCTGCATGCAACAGCGGGTCCAAAGTGAATGAAGGTCTTTGCTTTAAATAATAACCGTTCGAGGTCCATGGAATTTTCGACTCTACGTCAAAACTATGTTCGTGAACATCGAATGCTTTTGCGGGATTTATTCTTACCGAAGTGATCTTCCGGCCAGATGCATGGACTTGTGTAAACGCCTGTTCATCGTAACCGGGCAAACCTTTGAGGGATGATAGTAATGCAGTGGGTAATGTTGACACCTGAATGTTTTAGTGCGTCAAAGGTAAGAATGTTGAGTAATGTACGGAGTGCGATCAATTCTGGCTACCGCTTTTTGAACCACAGAGTTCACGGAGTTTTCTCCACAGAGGAACGGAGGACATGCTTCGAAACTAATAGTTACTCACGAAAACCGAGGAGAAGGAGAGCGTATCAAAAATCTCCTTTCCCCCGTGAAAAAAACCTCTGTTTCCTCTGTGGTTAAAAAGACGCAGCAGCAGCAAACAAAAAACCGGCTCCAAAAGAAGCCGGCTTCATTATGCTAAAAACTAAAAAACTCTGTGTAAAAAAAAGGGCCCTCTGTAGAAACAGCTGACCTCTAACGATTGCTTGCCATATGAAAAATTCGTAAAAATCTCTTTTGTTAGTGTAGCAGCCTTTTTGCTTTTTCTCTGCTACTGTGTCCGGAATCTTCTTCTTTTCTCTCTCTTCAACCCCTTCGTTCCGTTCACAATGTAAAAGTAGTACGCGGCGGAGGACTTTCTAAACCAAGTTTTTCTCCGGTTCATGATGCCAAAACGGGCTCTCGAGTCTTACAATCCGCTACCACAATGGATTTCATGACGAAAATCATATGAAGCCCAACGAAAATCAGATGGATTATTTTCTCAAAAAATGTAGTCAAAAAGCGAAATAACCCATCATTCCCCGCTCGGATAGGGTCATGGCCTAACCAGATTGCATCAGCTTGTCCAAAAAAAATGCCATTGAAAAAAGATAGAAATCTTATATCAATGGCCGTTTTAAGAGTGTTAACAGCTTTAACATCTTGTACGAATCAACTATTAGTTACCTGGCATAATACTTATTGCAGCGCCGCCACCGGCAGCGAGTTTAAGGTTTAGTTTGGTTTTAGCATCTACTTTCAGCTTTTGTATCTTATATGATTCAGGGTTGTCTTTCCAGTCTGCTTTATCCCCGTCCGCGTAAACAATGGCTATGTATTTTTTTCCTTTGTCAAGAAAATCAAGAGAAATACTTGTGGTTCTTGCATTTTCATCTGTAATCGCTCCAATGAACCAGTTGTCTTTTCCCTTTTCCTTGCGTGCTATGGTGATATAGTCACCCGGCTCAGCTTCCAAAATTTTACTGTCATCCCAATCTACCGGAACATCTTTTATAAACTGGAACGCATCAGGTTTTGCTTCATAGTTTTCCAAAAGATCAGATACCATTTGCACTGGACTATACATTGTGATGTAGAGGGCCATTTGCTTTGCAAGTGTTGTGTGCACCTGCCTTGTGGGATCTTCGGGAGAATAATTTTTTAGTTTAAAAATACCGGGTGTATAATCCATCGGACCGCCCATGAGCCGGGTAAACGGCATAATGGTTTCGTGCTCCGGCGCATTTCCTTTGCTAAAAGCGTTGTATTCATTACCACGACCGGCTTCGCAAGCGAGCCAGTTAGGATAAGTGCGTTGCATACCTGTAGGTCTCGGCGGCTCATGCATATCAACCATTACCTTGTACTCCACTCCTTTTTTGGCCACACGCTCGTAGTGATTCACCATCCATTGGCCATCATGATGTTCACCACGTGGAATTATTTTTCCTACATAACCTGTTTTTACAGAAGTGTAGCCGAACTTATTCATAAAGCGGAATGCAGTGTCCATCTGCCTTTCATAGTTTGTAGCAGAACCAGACGTTTCATTGTGCATGATCATTTTTACATTTCTGGAAGCGGCATAGGCGGTAATTTCTTTTAAATCAAAATCAGGGTACGGTGTTACAAAATCAAAAACATCTTCTTTCCAGTTACCGAACCAGTCTTCCCAGCCTGTGTTCCAGCCTTCTACCAGCACACCGCCGATTCCATTTTTTGAAGCAAAATCGATGTACCGCTTTACATTTTCCGTATTGGCGCCATGTCTGCCATTGGGAATTAGTTTGTCATTCGCGTCAGTACTGTCTGCATATTCGGAATACCGCCATGTGCTTTTGCCGATCTGCATTTCCCACCAAACGCCCACAAACTTCATTGGCTTGATCCATGAAGGATCCTGGATAACCGAGGGATCATTGAGGTTAAGAATAAGTTTGGATGCTAAAATATCTGCGGCTTTATCGCTTACAATAATTGTGCGCCATGGTGTTTTGAATGGCGCATGCAAAAACGCTTTGTTACCCACTGCATCAGGCACAAGGTTGGATGACAAACTACTCGAGCTTCTGTCAACATGCAATTGCATCGCAGGATAGCCAGACAGTGCCGCTTCATGAATGTTAATGTACAAACCGTCACTTGTCTTCATCATCAAGGGTGTTTGTACTGCGTATTGATCGGGAGCATCACGAACGGCAATATCTGTTGCTGTTGTGGCGAGCTTCCATGCATCGACTTCGCTAAGCTTTGAAGTCGTGTATGGATATTCATTCGTGTCGTAATCCCCGGGAATCCAAAAAGCTTTATGATCGCCCGTTAAATTGAAATGCGTGAACTCATTGGTGACTATAAAATATTTGAGACCTGCCTGATTTGGAAAAACGTAACGAAAACCTACGCCATCTGCAAATACCCTGAAAACAATATCAAGATACCTGCTCGTTGCTCCTTTGTGTTTCAGGTGCACGGTGAGTTCTTCGTAGTTGTTCCTTATTTGATTCACCTCGCCCCACACAGGTTTCCAGGTTTCATCTACCGTTTTCTTTTCACTGCCCAGCAATTCAAAATCTTTGTAAAACATACTGTCATCGCTCAATGCAAAACCAAGTGATGATGGTTTTACAATTTGTTTCTGGTTAAAATAAACGGCATAGTTGGGTGTTCCGGATTCATTAAGTACGAACTCCAATTTCACTCTGTCCATCCCGGCATTTAATGTGGTTGCTTTCTGGGCCATTGATCTTTGTAGAAAGGCAATGCACAAAAAGAAAACACAAGTCTTCATTAATCGCATATCTGTTTTATTTTTTCAATCATTCTTTCTATTGCCACAGAGGGACAATGAGGAACAGAGGGTATTTCACCCATTTCTCTGTGTTTTCTGTGGCTTATATTGTTTTCAGGAGACGCGTTCAACGCGTCTCTACGGAATGCACCAATTTTCAATTTCTTCCCGTATTCAAACGCGTGGAATCTGCATTGTATTCCATCGAATAAATGGGTGGCAGATCACCAAAAATACTTTTGTAATATTTACCAAATTCGCTGCTGTAACTGTAGGTGATCCTATCCGAACGATAGGGTTTATCAGTTATCCACTCAGGTGTTGTAAACTTTTTTACTTCTAACCCATTTCTAATGATAGCTGCGGTAACAGCACCTGCATTTTGCGGAAAACGAGTCACAGCGAAGCCTGCAGGCACGTCTAGTATTTTACCATTTACATTTAGTGATGCCTTGTCTTTCAATATCGTCACAACTTCTATCGCATCTTCAGAGGCCAGTGACACACCGTTTTCTTCGAAAGAAACTACCGGTATGTCAAAAGGTTTTGGCGTTACATCGTGCTTGTATTTTTTGAAAAATGATACGATCACATCTTCATCTTTATAGAAGGGTTGTTGTTTCCAAACGCCCTTGTAATAATTCAGGAGGATGGCGAAACCATCATTATGATTGATCTCTGGTGCTATGTGGTGTCCTTCGGGATAATCGTTCCAGGTGATGATGTTTATTACGGAAGCTTCCCTTTTTATTCCGAATTCAAATAAACTCCTGAAATTATAAGAGAGGCCGGTAGCAACATATTTGCGCTCCACATTTTCCATGCCCGCATTCACGGCATCCTGCACATCGTGAAACATATCCCATGTGCCACGCTTTAAAAGTTTGGATGTATAAAAATCATTAAAGGTTGACCCTTCAAAGGTTCTGTCTCTTTTTTTACACTCGTCTGCAACAAGATTTCCAATATATCCCTGCTCCTTGTATGGAAGTGTCCATATCCACACAGCAGGAAAATAATCAAGCACACGATTCAGTTTTTGTTTGGTAATATTTTCGTTGATGCAATAAATGCATGCAAATTTTTCATTTACGGCATCGCCTAATTTCTTAAAGGCATTGGCCATGTAATACTGCTCCGGCTTGCCTTTGAGGTTGGCAGGAATATCCGCGATCTGCTCGCCGTACCACAAGTACACAACAAGGCGACCATCCGGGGTACGCAGCCAGTGCGAGTTATTTCGGCCAACAGCATCCAAGATGCCATTGATGCGTTTTGCAAACTCCTGTATTTTTTTATCTTCTGTGGAACCGGAGGGATGAGAGATACAGAGTGCTAATTTAAAATCAATATTTTTTGCATCGGCTACGCGAAAGTATGCCTTGATGATGTCGTCCCAGGAATCGTTGTATAGCGTGTAATAAAATTGAAACCCGTCGATACCGGATTTAATGGCTGTGCGCATTTCAAATTCCACCGCTTCGTCCAGGGATGCATCTTTGAGTAAGCGATCATTCATGGGCACCACTTGCGTGAGGCCGCCGATGGGTGCGGAGACATTTCCTTTGGGTGAGTAATAATCAGGATCACAGCTGTCTTCAAACTTGTGTCCTTTATATCGAATAATGTTTGTCATGCAATGTGCGATGACCATTTTTTTATTGGTGATGGGCAAACTCAATGCCGCAGCATTTTTGAGATTGTCTTGCGCACAGGATTGTAATATTATGCAGCAACACAATGCTACAACCATCATGACAATGCTAACCGTATGTACTGTTGTTTTCTGCATAATAAGTTTGATAATAAGGGTTCCGTAGGGACGAATCGCATTCGCCCGCGATGCAAACCATTACACACGTCCCTAAATGTTGGTCAATATTTCTTTTCAGTAGAACAAAAAAATTCAGGTATAAACTATACGAAGCCTTTCGACTCCGCATAGTTTATGTAAGTTGTTGTTAGAACACCTCCGTTGGTATTGATTAGTTGTATCCCGGATTTTGATCTGCACTCGTAATCTTAGGATTAGAGTTGATCTCAGTTATTGGAATTGGCCATACGTAAGATTTTGCATCACTCCACTGGCTTGACAATGTACCTTCATGTACATTCAAAGCGGTCTGATAAAAATCGGCTTCTGTTTTGCCAATTCTCCAGCGGCATACGTCGAACCACCATGAACCTTCGTTGTACAATTCGGCCCAACGCTCGTAGTATAGCGGGTTATGGCCAAGTACAGGATCGTTTGCAGAATTCGCAGGAGTTACATCCGTGAATGATTTGTAGTCAATTGCAGACACTGCATCTACCGGTAAACTATAGGCTCTGCGTTTCACTTTGTTCAGGTACTCAAGGGCTGTCGCATCTGAGCCTGAATTGTGCAACGCCTCTGCATACAACAGGTACACGTCTGCTAAGCGCAGCAGATAAAAGTTAGCGCCATCTGCAGGTCCCTGGTTGTTGATGTTGTTATAGATCACTGCATTTTTTCTAACACTGAAACCGTATCTGTTTGTCTGGCCTGCAAAGAAGCCTGGCATACTAACAGGATACCAAGTTTTGCCATCAGGTTTTACGGAGTCTACCCAAGGTTGTAAACCGGCAACATACAGGCGTGGATCCACTGTGAGATTGCTTCTTGCCGCAACAGCTTTTGTTTTGTAAGTAGGATCCATTATTTTCTTAGGATTGTCGAAAGCAGCAGGTTTGGATGAATTAAAATTTGGGTTGTCTACAAGTGTGTAAGATCCTAAAGTGTAACCGAAACGAACCACACTTCTGTCGTGGAAAATTTCGTTACCATAGCCCATTGGTTGGGAGCCGCCTTCGGTTCCGTCAGGACCAAGGTTCCATGGACACCAGATCAAACCGTTAATACTTGTAGCGTTGATGTTGTCTCCGTATACACCATAGTTACCTTTTGCGTCTGGATCGATATTCAACTCAAACAGTGATTCTTCGTTGAATTCATTGGCACCGTTTCCAACAAATGCATCTCTGTATTTTGTGTAAGACATCAGGCTTTTGCCGCTGTGTGTGATCACATCTTCCAGTGTAGTTTTTGCATTGGCCCAATCTTGGGTATAGATATAAGCCTTACCCAGCAAGCCTTTCGCAGTCCACTCAGAAGCTTTACCTCTTTCGTCGCCTGTCCAAACTTTACCTTTCAGCAAGGTTGCTGCTTTTTGCAGGTCGCTTTTCACGAGGTCCCACACTGCCTTAACAGTACTGCGTGGAACGGCTGTGCTATCTAACGAAGAAGGCACTTTGTCGAAAATAGGAACACCTCTTTTATCGCCACCACCTGTTGTGGTGATATAGCTTTCGCCAAACAAGCACTCCAATTGCATGTAATAATAAGCACGCAAAGTATACGCCTGTCCTCTGATCGCATCTATATCCGCTCCGTCATTTCCTTTAGAATAATTGGTTGCATAAAAGTCTGCGGCTTTCAATGTCACGTTACAGTTTTTTACGCCTGTAAACAACACCTGCCATGCTTCCGCCGCGTATTGGTTAGATATGGAGAGATTGTTTTTCGCCATTTCATTCCAACCCGGATCGCCGTCGTAAATAGCATCCACGCAATGCATGCTGTTGGAAAGTGCCTTTGGCAAAAAGTGAAATCCGAGATAACCGGCATCACGCATGTTGGAATAACACGAAGCCAAAACACTATTCAAATCGTTGATGGAAGCCGGATAGTTGCTTGTAGAATACTGGTCTGTAGGTGATACATTTGAAGGATCCTTCGTACATCCTGCCAGAAGGCTCACTCCCAGTATTGCTGTATATATTTTTCTAATCATTGTAATTAATTTTTAAAAATTGAAAAGTGAGCTTAGAAAGTCAGGTCAAGACCTACTGACCAAATTTTTGCCTGAGGATATTGCGATACTGCATCTACACCTCTTGTAGTAACTGTGATACCGCCTACATATCCTTGTTGTTGTGCCATAGAGAACCCTGTGCCAAGCTCAGGATCAAGACCTGAGTATTTTGTAATGGTGAACAGGTTGTTTGCCATCACGAATACTCTTGCACTTCTCATTCTTATTTTGTCCATCAAAGCATTAGAGAATGTATAACCGATCTGCAGGTTCTTCAATTTCAGGTAGCTGCCATTTTCTACGAAGTAGCTATTCACTTTTGTATAGTTACCGTTTGGATCCAAAATGAATTGATTGGCATTTGCTGGATTGATGTAACCAATACGAGGTTGTCCTGTAAGCTGGTTGCTGCCTAGGAATGAAGCACCAAATACCTGGCTGGTGGTGTTACCATCTGCCCATGGATACATTTCATACGCTTTTACACCATTGAAAAGTTGTACGCCCGCAACACCATTGAACAACATCGCTACATCAATACCTTTCCAGTTCACGCGAACGGTTGCTCCATAGACCATTTTAGGATTAGGGTTGCCCAGCACTTGTTTGTCAGCTTCTGATACTACGTTACCATTTTTAGCATCGTGCGCATAGATAAGGTCGCCAGCTTTTGCACCAGGTTGTGCAGTCGCTGCAGCAGCTTCCTGGTCTGTTTTAAACATGCCCACTACTTTATAACCGTAGAATGAACCAAACGGAAGTCCTGCTTTTGTTACAGTAAGGTTTTGGTTTGGCATTACGTTAAAGCCCGCATCACCATTGCTGTAGTAGTTCACGCCATCAAACAACTGATCGTTTGGAATGCCTGATAGATCAAGCACTTTGTTGTTGTTGAAACCTGCATTGAAGCTTACATCGTAGTTGAACTCTCCGGCTTTGTTTCTGTAACCGATCAAAAGATCAACACCCTTGTTTTGTACAGAACCGATGTTCACGAAGTATGGTGAAGTGTAACCGGCACTCACTGGCATTTTCAGCGCGTACAACATGTCTTTTGTTTTCTTGTTGTACCATTCAACTGTAAAATACAAGTGGCTGTTCAACGCTTCTCCATCGATACCTAAGTTGGTTTCGTATACAGTTTCCCAGTGAAGGTTAGGGTTAGGGATTGCGTTCAAAGAGTTTGCAATAACAAGTGGAGCACCCGGTGCAAAGTTTTGTCCACCCAGCGCATTATAACCGGCGCCTGTAAACTTGCTGTAAGAAGCAGCAAAAGAATATGGATTGATGGCACTGTTACCCAGCGAACCATAGCTGCCTCTGATCTTTAAAAGATTAACAGCGTTGGAAATTGGTTTCCAGAAATCTTCTTCGCTGATGTTCCAACCGGCAGAAAATGCAGGGAACACACCTTTCTGTTTGCCCGGACCAAACACCAAGAAATTGGCGTCTTGCCTTACTGATGCAGACACATAATATTTACCGTTGTAGTTGTAGTTCAATCTTGCAAACTGAGATTTGATCAAGCCGTTCGCATCGTATTTACCATGAACAGTAGTGTTACTTTGAGACGTTTGAATGAAAGAATATCCCGGTAAACCAATCATGCTTTGGTTTGCCTCTATGTAGTTGTAAATACTTTTGATTTGCTCGTAACCAACCAATGCACTGATGTTATGTTTGCCAAAAGTGTGGTCGAACGATAACAGATAGTTGGTCAGCAATGATGAACTAACGATAGAAGTTTTATCCAGGAAGTTGGTGGCGCTGTTAACCGGACCAAAGTTATAAGGAGCCTGGTAATAGTCGTTTGTTTCGTTATAGTAGCCATAACCAAGGTTGGTTCTGAAAGTCAGGTACCATGGGAGTTTCACCTCGCCATATACGTTACCCTGGAAATTGTTTTTAAAGTTTTGCGCCATTGCAGAGTTTACCGCGCCTACTGGGTTTGGACCACCAAACTGTATGGCAGGGTAACCGGGAGGCAATGTTCCCCATGAATTATCCCAGCTATTGTGCACCGGAATGATTGGTTGTGTACGGAAAGGTGCGTTGTGCAGTTGCGCTTCGCTACCAACTGGAGGTGCAGTTCTGCGTTGAGAAACAGCTACCTGCTCTCCTATTTTAACGTAGTTGCCCAATTTAAAATCTGTATTTACGCGTGCTCCGCCAATGTTTGAGAAGTTGTTAATGTAAATACCTTTCTGACCATTGTAGAAACCCGAAGCCAGGTAGTTCACATTAGGAGAAGAACCTGAAACAGACAAGTTATAGTTCTGCTCGTTACCATTGCGATACAATTCATCCACCCAGTCTGTATTTGCAAGGGTATCTGTTTGTGTAGCACCTTTAAAGTAAGTAGGGTGAATAATGTTTTGCAGCTTGATCCAGTCATTTCTGTCAAGCATCTTCACCAGCTTTGGTTGAGAAACACCATAGCGTGCGTTGAAGTTAACGGTAGGTCTTTGCGAAGCGCCTTTTTTTGTCGTGATCAAAATTACACCGCCCGCTGCTGCAGAACCATAAATGGCTGCTGCACTTGCATCTTTCAAAACTTCTACAGAAGCCACATCCTGAGGGTTAAGGTTCGTTCCATCTGTACGCACTCCGTCCACAATGTAAAGAGGATTAGGTTGGTGAAGAGATGCTGTACCACGTATAAGGATAAGCGGTTGTGCATCCGGCGCACCTGAACTTTTAATTACTTCCACCCCGGCAGCTCTACCCTGTAAAGCCTCAGTAACATTGGTTACCGGCTGGTCTTTAAAAACATCACCTTTTACGGATACAACGGACCCCGTTACATCTTTTCGCTTTTGGGTGCCATAACCCACTACCACTACTTCGTTGAGGCTTGATTTATTTGGCTGCAGTGAAATGGCAACCGCTGTTTTGTTTTTAATAGAAATTTCCTGTTGATCATACCCTATATAAGTGATAACTAATGTTGTTGCGGAACTAGGTACAGTGAGGGAGAACAAACCTGTCGCGTTGGTATTTGTTCCAGAAGAGGAGCCTTTTTCTTTAACGGTGGCACCGGCCAATGGTGCGCCTTTCTCGTCGGTAATAGTACCGGTTACGGTTTTGCTCTGTGCCCTTGCAAGATTTACAAGAAACAGACACATAAAACCGCATAGCATCTGTTGTAGCAATCGTTTTGTAAGCATAATTAGGATTGTTTAAAAAGTTTAAATATGTCGTAATGCAGATTGTTTTGAGAATAAACTATTAAATAGCGCAACTTGTTCCGATCACCGGAACATGATTTAGCTACTTAACGTTCGATCAACAAAAAAGGAAAAATAATGATGTGGAAAACCCGATAGTTTTTTAGTCATAAACAAGCATTTTTGGTTACAGCTTTTCAAGGAAGCTTTAAAAAGGAAGTAATAAATTTCGAATCAATCTTGTACCGAAGGAGTAAACAAACAAATCAATAAGAGAAAGTGTATGTTGATTTATGGTTTAAGCAATCGGTATAAAATCCGCGAACAAGTCGTTAGTCATGTTCACGAGGTCAAAATAATAGCGGGAAAAAAGCGAAACCAATTTATATGCTCTGACTATAAGAAATATTTGCTAAAATGAGGGTTATATAGAAATTAAGCAATTGAATATCAAAACCTTAACTACATATTATTCTTTTTTATATATAACGCTATTTTAGCCTGTTTTCAATCCGATATAAGCATTTTATACCGTCTTTATGTCCATAATGCGGTGTTCAAAGTCTTCGTTTGGAACCAAAGATTTGTTTTTAATTTTTGTTTTGTAAGTATTGATAGTGTTAACGGAGTATTCCAAAATCTGGGCGATCTTTTCATTGTCATGAATACCCATTCTTATCAAAGCAAAAATTCTAAGATCGGTGTTTAGCAGTTCGTTGTCTTTTAGTTTCATTTTGTCTTCATCGGCAAACAACGCATTGAACTCATCTATGAAATTTGGAAACAGTTTCAGGAAAACCTTGTCGAAGTTTTTCAACAGCTCTTCTTTTTCTTTTTTAAGATTGATGTTGTTCACCAGGAATTTTATCTCTTCCAGTTTTCGCTCGGCGATCTTTTGCTCAACCGATTTTTTAAAACGTTCAATTTTAGTGAAGAACTCTGAGTTGCCGTTGAAGAAATAGCCGATGTATTCTTCTTTGATCTTATTGGCCTCTAAAAGTTTGGTATTGATTTCCTGTTGTTTTGCATTTGCCGCCATGATTATTTTTTCCGCAGCTTTCAATTTTGCCAACTGGCGGAACACAATTACTATTAATGTTACCAATGCTATTAATAATAATGTGGCGATGGCGCTATAGGTAATTAATGTTTTCTTTTGGTTTTCTACCCGGCTTATCTTCTCACCTTCGATCAATGGCAGGATCGCGCTTACCTGCACCTTTCGCTGGCGTGCGCCGTAAAACACGGCATCGTTGATTGCTCTTTCGATATATGTCGACGCGTTCTTCAAATCGCCCTGCTTAAATAATATGGAGGCAAGATTGAAAATGGCAGCCGTTTCTTTCGTGGAAGATTTAATATCTGCGATTGCAGCTTTCACCAATAGAGCGGTCGCGGTATCTATTTGTCCATTTTGTATATAGATATCACTGAGCGTGGACGCCGTCAGCGCAATTTCATGATAACTTAAGTTCGGATTGCTCATGATCTTTTTGAAATTGATCAGGGCATGTGGGCGATTATTGGAGCGTATGTCTTTTAATCCCTTAAAATATAAGTACTCAAAATTGGTCGTGTCGTAATAGTTGAAGGCAGAGTCCAGGTATTCGTTGCCTTTCTTATTATACTCGGGTGTGTGGTAAATATCATTGTCGTAATCGGCAAGGTCATAATAATATCTTGCCATCAACGAATAGTATTCAGCTTTCGAAGTATCGGGTAAATGGGAAATGTCGATTCTCTTTAATGAATCATAAGCCTCCTTAAACATCCCAGATGATAGCAGGATAAAACCCTGTTTGATTTTCGCGTAATTCACCTTCGACTGATCGTTCAACTGGTAAGCAGCATCGAGCAATTTTTTTGAATAATTGTACGCAGAATCATATTTGAATATTTTATATTCATCATACAATCTCGAATACACGAAAAATCTATACTCCGCGGTATTGTTATCTTTTTTTGCGAGGTCTATTTTAAGGGCTTTGATAGATTTCAGTTTTGCATCATCATATTGGGGGGCTTGTGTGATAGCATCGTTAAGATCTGAAAGCAGCGAGTTGGTAGTTTGCTGGCTATAGGTAGAACGTCCAAAACCCAGTATGGCGATTACAATAACTAAATGCTTCATAATAAAGTAAATAAGGGGATAGGAGCCGGAAACACCTGCATATACGCGACAATCAGAGTATCAGCCATTGGCAGTCTCATAAGCAAGCTTTCTGTATCCATCACGAAGATAAGAGACTGGGGCAAAGAAACAAGGATGAGGGGAATTTGATTTGGGAAAAGCAAGCGGCCAGTAGCCAGTGGCCAGTGGCCGGATTCCGGTGTTTGTGTGCTGCTGTCCTTATTTTCTTTTGATTTATTGTTTCACAAACGATGAAAATCTATTGACGATTCATTTAAAAAAATTGCGTCATTAATCGAATAGACTATGCCGCCACTGGCTACTTGCATTCTGGCTACCGGCTACTTGTTTAGCGCAGTCAGTTATTTTGCCGCCAAACCACCTGACAATGAACATTTACGACTTTCCATTGTTAGCCTTTGTATTGCCCTGGGTAGTGATACCTGATTTAAAACCAGCATCAATCATTATGATTTTTACCTTAGGAAAGAACGTCTTTATTGCTAACTGTCTTTTGTTTTTTTTGACTAGCTCACCGTCCGTCTCCTATGCATTTGAAGGCGCGGATACGTGTGCACCCCGGGACCTTTCAGATGTGGCCAGAAGTTTGTTTAACATGAAGCCTAAAAAACCAAAAAACTCTGCCATATTTGTGGCGCCAGTGTTCAACTCATCTCCCACCACAGGATTTGTATTTGGCATAACCGGGCAGGGAGCTTTCCAGGTACCTGGCTCTAAAATTTCTGCCTTCCAGGCCAATGTACAATACACCACCAAGGCCCAGGTCCTGATTTTTCTGCGCAACAACATTTACTTAAACAAGAGTAAGATATTCCTTTCGGGAGATTGGCGCTACTTTAAATATTCGGAACCAACTTACGGGTTGGGAACAAATGCGCCGGAAGGTGCTATCGTCAACAAGATCAACTTCAACGGTCAAACGATGCCAACGGATTCGCTTGCCCAACCGATGACGTTCAATTATTTCAAACTACACCAAACCGCTTCATGGTCGGTAGGCAATGGCTTTTATGTAGGTCCGGGCATTCACCTGGACACTTACGATCATATCCACGATCTTAGCCTTGACACAGTAAGCACAGTAAAAAAATATACCAGCCACTATACTTACAGCATGAAGCATGGCTTCAACCCTACCCACTACACGATGATGGGTGTGAGCTTAAACCTTATGTACGACACGCGGGACAATATGGTTAACACTGAAAAGGGAATGTTTGCAAACCTGAATTTTCGCACAAACCCTACCTGGCTGGGCAGTGATAAATCCAGCTCTGTCCTGTGGGCAGAGTTTAGAGCATTCAAAAAAATTATTCCGAATAAAAACCAGCATGTACTTGGTGTTTGGGTGATCGGAAATTTTGTGACAGGTGGTGATGTTCCTTACCTCGCCCTGCCCGCTATTGGGTACGATCAGAGAAGCAGGAGTGGTCGCGGTTATACGAACGGACGCTTTAGAGGCGAGCAGTTGGTGGACATGGAGGCTGAATATCGCTTTCCCATTATGTGCAATCAGCTGATCAGTGGCGTTGTGTTTGGCAGTGCAATTACAACAACTAACAAAGACGCTAACGTTAATTTATTTGACTACTTAAAACCTGCAGGTGGCGTTGGTTTACGTTTCTTATTCAATAAAAAAGCAAAAATGAACATGTCGATAGATTATGCGTTTGGTCAGAACTCATCCGGATTCTATTTTGGGGCAAGCGAGGTATTTTGATGAAGTCAAAAGTAAAAATTCAAAAGTAAAAAAGGCCGTCATTCACGTGAAATAGCATTCTTTTTTGAGCGTGCACATTTTTGAATTTTTACTTTTGATTTTTTACTTTTCAATATTTTAGCTTCTTACTAAAAGCACTACCAATGCTGCTCAAACAGAATCTTACACTGTATAGAATCGTCAAGCTTACGTGGAAGGTAGATCTTATAATGATCAGCCTTTGCGCCTTTGCTTACTATGTTGACATATATCTTACGCCGCAAATTCGTATTCCCGCGATGGTTACAACGCTGATGGGAACAGCGATGGCGTTCTTTATTGCATTTAACAATAACCAGGCTTACAGCAGGTGGTGGGAAGCAAGAATTATCTGGGGTGGCATTGTAAACGATTCCAGGTCATGGACGCGACATCTTCTTTCTTATACTTCAGATGATGAAGGCAAAACCATCCTGGTGCGAAGAATGATATTAAGACACATCGGCTTTTTGTACGCGCTGAAAACAAGTCTTAGAAAAGTGCATGATGATGAGTACAAGAAATTTCTTTCAGAAGAAGACGCATTAAAAGTAAAACCGTTTGTCAACATACCTAGTGCCATTCTCGACCTTCAGGCGGCGGATATACAACGATTATCGGACCATCAACTAATCGATGGATTTCGCTTTATTCAAATAAATAGTTTGCTGCAAAACTTTTGTGATCATATGGGAAAATCAGAACGCATCAACAACACGGTTTTCCCTACCAATTATATTTACTTCACCCGTTTGTTTATTTGGCTGCTCGTTGTTTGTGTAACAGTTACAGCGTCTGAAAACGCTGGTCCGTGGGCAATTCTACTGGGATGGGTATTGGGTTTTGTGTTTCATACAACGCATATTAGTGGCATGGCCATTATGAACCCATTTGAAATTGCTCCCGAATGCGTTCCGCTAAACAGCATCACACGCAACATAGAAATCAATCTTCTTCAAATGCTCGGAGAATCAAAAATTCCAGCACCAGAACCGACAATGCATGGCGGGGAATATGTGCTTTAATTAATTGAAAATTGAAAGTTGAAAATTGAAAATGGAACGCTGATTTTCATGATTGTCAAGATTTATTAAGATTGTTTATTTGATACATATGCATTTATCAAAATTTCAAATCATGACAATCATGAAAATCATGAAAATCTGCGTTCCCATCATTTTCAACTTTCAACTTTCAATTTTCAATTACTCTTCGTTTTCGTACCACACTTCCACCGTATATCCATCCGGATCTTTGAAGTACACAAAAGGTTCGCCCGGCACAAATTCACCTTGCTCAACAATGGGCGCATTTACCGTTGAAAGCACATCTGTTACCTTTTTAATTTCGTTGGCATTGGTAAGGCGAAAACCAAAATGCATGATGCCGCAATTGTTCTTTCCGGCGAGCTCCTTGTTTTCCTCGAACACAATAATGTCGTTTGCCCCGGGCGTTTGCACCTGGGCCCAGTTAGGTGTGCTGTGCATGACGTAAGCGCCAAAAACTTTTTCATAAAAATCTACTGATTGCTGCACATTCTTTACAGCAAGTGCGATGTGCGTGAGGCCGTAAGTCGTAAAAGCAGGTCCTGGCATAAAGAGATGGTTTTAGTATCACGCAGACAATTATTCGTTCAACACACAAAATCAAGCATAAGCTTCATATCATATGGCAACCGACTAACTTCCGGCAATGAAAGGTTTACAAATGGTGTTGTGGCGTGAAGTGCATTCTTCAACCAATCAAAGCTATATCATGATCAAGTGAGTTCTTTGCTGATTTATAATGGAAGGATCAAACCACAACCGACGTCTCTAAAGTTATTCAATTTCCCGGTTAATCAAAGGGAATTGGTGGGGAATATTTTCTACGAAGGCAAATAACTGAATAACTGATTAACTGAATAATTGAATGGTTGATTTTTGATTTTGCACTATGGCCTTCCAACACTCAGTTATTCAGTTATTCAGTTTTCCACATAGAACCATCCAAACGTCTTTTCAGTTATTTTTGGTAATCCAACTCCAACATCTATGAGAAAGGCACACCTGCCACTTGATGAAGAAATACGTTTATCGGAGCTTGAGGCTTACAACATTATGTATACGCCTCCTGAGAAAGAGTTCGACGATCTCTCAGAGCTCGTCAAGCAAATTACCCACTGCACTTATGCAGCCATTTCGTTCATTGATAAGGACCGCCAATGGTACAAAGCCAGTGTGGGCAGCAGCAGAACAGAAGTGCCACGCGACCTTTCATTTTGTTCCCATACAATACTTCAAAAAGACACACTTGTTGTTCCCAATGCAACATTGGATGAACGATTTGCCGGCAACCCGGCAGTAACGGGAGGCGCCTTCATTCGCTTTTATGCGGGCACGCCCATCGTTTCTTCTAACGGCTATAACATTGGAACTGTTTGTGTTTGCGATTCGAGGGAACTTTCTTTTGACAATGAGCAGATTCGGGCAATGGAAATAATCTCATTGCAAGTGACCAAATTACTGGAGCTGAGAAAAAGAAACGCCCTGATCTTAAAAAAGGCAGATGCCTTAATTGATATCGAAAGAAAAACTTTGCAGCGTACTTTGAACGAACAGGAAAAAGAGCGTCAATTGATAGGAATAGAACTGCATGAAAATTTCGCGCAAATTGTTGCCTCCTGCCTTATGTATCTTAATGTTGCAGAAGACACAGATTCGGCCAGCGCACCCTATGTGCAAAAAGCAAAAAGGCAACTGGGTTCCCTTGTAGATGAAATGCGCAAACTGTCGAAATCATTCAATCCCATCAATGTACCCTGTATTGATCTTGAAGACATTCTTTCTGATTTTTTACTGCAGCTAAACAGGAAGCCGTGGTTTGACGTTCAAATGAAATGGAAGGACAGAGCAACAAATATTCCTTCTGACCTTGCATTGAATATATTCCGCATTACAGTACAATTCCTTGAAATGCTTTCCTGCAACGGCGACAAAGTAGAGGCCATTATTTATATCGACCCTACACAATCCATTAATATAAAAATTGATTGCAGCTCAATAAACAACAGCATCGAATTACTTGAAGAGCAAAGTCTCACTTTCAATACGATCCTCAACAGGATTGAACTTCACGGAGGAATGTATGAGTTGAAGAATGAAGACAACCGTATTTCGTTCAGGTGTTCATTTGCCAGGAATAATAACTGAATAACTCAATAACTGAATAACTGAGTGCTTGAACATTATACTGCAAAATAGAAATTCAGGCATTCAGTTATTCAGTCATTCAGTTATTCAGTCACTCTGTACGCCGCAGGCAGCGAATACTTCTCCTTACTCGAGTTGTATTCCCTCAAATACTTTTTGTTCTTCTTCATGCCAACACTGGTGAGCAGGCCGCTCAGACAGGTTTTTACCCAATAGTTAAAAACAAATTTTTCCCTGTCGCGAACAAAAAAAGTCCTGGAATTTTTATTGTTGCTCTTTTTGATCAGCACGCCTGCGAGCATATTTTCAATTCTTATTTTCAGGCTGTGATGACTGAAGTCTTTCGGGTCCAGCAATTCAATTTTCAGTTTGTCGTAATAGAAGTTCATATCACCCACAGCTGCGTATTTGTTGCCCACCCATGAAGCAAACAGTGTGTCGGAATTGCCATCATTAACTTTTACACCACTAAGAGGCATCACTGCTGTTGTTAATCCAGGCAAACGCAATGGCGATAACGCAACCCTTACACTAAATGCAGAGAGCGAGTCACCATAAGACTCTTTATAATGAAAGTGCCTGATGGTGCCGCCAAAAATATCCGCGCTTGCATAAATGGTCAAACTATCGTTGCTATTGTTGTAATTGGAAAAATTAGTGATCACCGCATTGATATTGTCAATGGGAATTACACCTTCCTTGTTGGTCACTTTCGATATCTCATGCACTTCTACATGACTGTTTTTCACGCGTATTGTATCGACATCTACCCTGAGTGGAAGGTTTTGTATAAGCATTGTCGGCATTGGCTTTTCAACACCGTGCTTAAATGGCAGACGCTTGTCGCGGGCAGTGGCGAGCATTAAACTATCCAACGTTATGTTTCTGATGACTATTGATGAATCTCCTTTCGTTCTTTTCCACTGCACACCTTCAACACTCAATTCTTTTCCGTTCAGCGTGAGATAATCTGCCTGCCAGTTGCCTTCTTTAAATGCTGAATCGCGGTTTAGGTTTGGCATCATGCTAAAATCCTTCACGGTTAATTTATCTGACAATTCATTCCATTTTATCGAGCCAACATTCACAGTGTTTGTCTTGCCCTTGTAAACCATATTTCCGTTACTGATCGTGGCCCGGTTCAGTAATGCTTGAATGGATTGCTTTTCTGCAGGATGAGAAGTAAAATGACTGTCGGTGTACGAACCGGTCAATTTATTTATTGCCAATGAGGCACTATCTCCTTTTTGTGTTTTTACAGAAACATTCTGCCACTTAACCTGCAGTCCACTGTTTACCTGCAATTGATTTTCACTATTCAATTTGCCTCTTCCATTGGTTGTAATAAGAGCGGCCAAAGGCACCTGCACATCCAGCAATCCCCTCTTCATTTGTGCATCCTTAACAGTAACAACGGCGAGGCCGTAAGTTAATTTTGTGTCTCCCTCCTTTGAAGTTATAAGGTCCTTCAGATTCATGTCCAGCTTACAATTTACCGTCATTGAATCTGCAATATTTTCTGCAACATAATTTACAGTAGCATTGTTTACCATAACCTTTGCTGCGGTCAGATCAAGAGGCACTTTAAAATTTCTCTTACCCTCCTTGTCGAAATCCGTTGACTTTGCGTGAATATTCGCCTTCGCGTTATTAACAACAATCTCGCTTATATCAGCCTGCTTTATACTGCTGGAATGTATCTGCGTTTTAATAATTGCCAGTGGAATTGAGATGCTTGTTGATTGTCCTTCCTTAGTAGTTTTAATCGAAACACCATGCATCTCATTTTGATATTCGTTATTGATGCTAAACTTATCAACCTTTACATTCATGTTGGAATTTGCAAGATGGATATTACTAAAATCTGCCACCATGTTTCCCCACACCATATAATTCTCTTTTGAAGCAATGTCATCCAGGCAAATATTTCTGCCGGTAAGTTTTATGTCTCCTCCGTTTTTCATTTTCTTTTCCACCAAAAGAGTATCTATATCCAAACGACGGATCGTTATGACTGGTAATTTCTTAGCCGTAGTATTCTTTCTAGCTGCGGTGACAGTCGACTCATTATCAACAATCAGTTTATCTGCCTTTAAATACTCAAATGAAATGATGTGGTGATTGGCCAGCAAATCCCAGTCGAAAATTTCCCAATACAAGTCTTGCCCTTTTACCGATGTATTATTTTTCAAGTGAAGCTCAAATGATTTGGCCCAGTTGTGGCGATGTGTTCCCTTAAATCTGTATTGTCTCGCATTCAATTTCATTTTGGGTGACGACAGATTTATTTCGCCAACAGTGAGTTCCGGCATTGAGCGTTTGATATCAACTAAAGAATCGCTGTCAAAAAGTTTTTGCAATAAAATAGTCGCATTCAGATTTTTCATCGTTGAATGAGTTGAATTGCGGCTAATGTCATAGCGCAATTCACCGTTAATAACCTGGAAAGTATCCACGTCTATCATATCGTGCAAACCATGCAATACCTTGTAGAAATTATCCATGCTATTTGGACGACCAGGATTGCCTTTTGTTGCAGGTGTTTTATCAAACATCGTAAAATGCGGAGCATACAACCGCGCCTTCGTTCCCTTCAACTTTTCATTCAGCAAATCAGAAATGCTGATGTTGTCTATGCGCAACGCAGGTGTTTTGAAGCTCAACCCTTTACTGTTATTATTTTTTTCCGTAGGGCTATAAGCAGCCTGGTACATGATCAACTCGTTTTTATTGAAATAAAAATCATTGATATCGAGTCGCTGCATACTGTCTTTAGATATAAATGCTATTTCGCTCAGCCGCAACTTTACGCTATCCGTTGTTAACGGTTCTTTCCTGTTTGCGTTATAGTCAAGATTATAGACGAGGATGTTGGCCTTGCGTGTGCCATATGTTGGGTTTGTATTTCCAATTCCATTTTGCAACACCTGCCCATCCACAATGCTGAGGTACTTAAAATTCACACTTTCGAAAAGTCTTTGCAATGCATTGGAAACGGCCCTCGTGGTATCGTGCCCTTTCTTTTGTGATGTCTCCATGCTCAACACAGGATGAATACAATTGAGCGTGTCTATTTCAAGCGAATTGTTTTGATAAACGTTCTGTAAGTTTTTTGAGTTGAAAAACAATTTGTCGGTTGCTATCACAATGCCTGCGTGTTCTGGCGTAGCCCTTGTTTTAAGCACGCAAGAATCCAGTTCGAAGTATTGATTCTTTCCGGAAAAATGTAATTTTTTGAAAGCTACTTCATGTATCCCGTCCGGCAATTTCCAGTGTTGATCTGTGATGTACATATCAATATCATCAGACGAAAAAAGATATTTCTTCTCCTTATCTTTTTTAGAAAAATTGCTGATATAAAAATTGATATGATCGCTTTGAAACGGAACACCTGTTTTAGTGGTGAGGTAAGAAAGAGAGGCGTCCCTGATATTGAAACTTCTTACCTGAAGTGATGCTACCATTTTGTGCAAAACATCTATTATTTGCGATGCATGGAAGCTGATGGGTTTATTATCTATTGCTTCCATTTTATGCGACCTGATATCGACCTGAGGCATCGCAATGGACATGCTGTCAATCGCAACCTGTTTATTGAACAATAATTTTCTCACGGATTGAAGCCTGAAATATACCTCGGGAATCCTGGCAGAATAACTGGTTACAACGTTAGCCGTATCATTACAAACCAGCCGGCAATTCTTGAGAACGATCGTCTTCTTCCAAATGGAAACATCTATGGAAGATGCATCAAATGAATACACGCCATCAGACTCTTTATACACGGCATATTTGGCAATATCCTTTACTTTAAAAGCGATGAGGTAATGTAAAATGCCTCCCAGGATAAACAAAAGTGCAAAGGGAATCAATAGAATGATGGTCCATTTTTTTTGCCTGGAAGAAAGGTTCATGAAAATAAAATTAACATTTATTATAATACGATAAATGGTGATTTTACATGGCAAAAAAATTAGAAAAGCCCGTAACTATTCACTTACGGGCTTTATCATTTGAAGCTGTTCAATGGTGTATTAAATATCTGGATTCTGTTCGCGTAGTGTCCACCACTGCAAGGTGGAGTTATCATACTTTGATAAAATGATCTTACTGTTCACCGTGCCGTCTCTGTCAGAAGGCGTCAGGTACAAATCAGTTCCTTTCAATTTTATCATGTACACATTGTTCTGCACCGGAATAAACTCGTATTCCTGTGTGAGTTGATCAAGCGTCAAAGGCTGCTGTTCAAGCGCCGCACCGTTGCATGCACTTGCGCAAGGCTGAAACGTCTTGTTGGTAAATAGATTTTTCAGCTGGTATGTTTGTCCATCCACATGCTGAAAATCCCATGTTACGCATTTCCATTTTACCGGTGAATATGCAACTAAAGGAGTGCCATTATCCGCATTGGCATCCTTCACACGCAGGTACATTCCCGTTTCTAAATTCTTAATGGCATACGTCCCCTTTATTACCTGGGAGTTGCCCGTGCAGGCATACAATAACCCACACACGCAGATCAATACGAATCGGACCATTGGGTTTTAGTTTTTTGAGTACTACAATATATCAAGTCAAGTCAAGTAATCTAATATAGGAAACTTTTCACAAAATCTCCCATTTTCCATCAATATCTTTTGCGTAAGACAGGCCGTTGTTCATCTCATGGATCAGCCTGCCTTTCGCATCTGCATAATTCCTTTTTTCATAAACTCTTATGCCATTATTTTCTCTCGTTAAATAAACGATCAGAGCGTTTAAAGTGGGTGCTACATCATTTAACCATTGCCCTTCATTTTCTCTTACAAATGCCTGACTCATAGGGAGTTCTTTTTAAAAGTGAATTAGAAAATTATCTTCTAAAGAAGAACCCTGCACAAATTATGCCCTTATAGCCAAAGCCCAGTTCCATGAAGCCACCCACATTGCTGCCATATCTCGCACCAATGCCAATGATCTGGAAATCAAAATTGCCGGTAGTTGTTTTCTGTTCACTTCCTGAAATAGGCGTAAGCGTTTCATTACCAAATGTGTACCCCAAACCAAACCCGGAATACAAATGAAACTTCTCTTTTTTAATGTAGCGGTAATCCGCTTCAGCAGCGATTGTGTAAAAATTTCTTCGAACGTCGCCGGCCTTTTCGCCGCTGTAGGAATAATTGCCCTTCACACTTTGGTAAGCAAAAGTTGCTCCCACGGCAAGTTTCTGCTTTTTCGTAAGAAAAGTTTTGTAACCAACGTGCCAGGCAGCTGAATATTTCACATCTTCTGAATAACTGTCGAGCAGGAAAAGGGCAGTAAAAAATTCTGTCATTGTTGTTGAAGCAGCGTCGTTAGCTTCGTTAGTAGTACCAAAGCCGAATCCTAAACTTACCTCATGTTTGGATTGGGCAGGAGCAGTGAGATTTAAGGTTAACAGGGAGGCAAAAACCATTAATGTTTTTTGCATTGTTTTTTGTATTGGTTTTCCTTAAAATACAAAAAACTAACCATAAAAGCTATCTTTTTCACCGGCAGGAAAATAACTGACTAACAGCTAGGTTGCTGCTCAATGCTTAATGCTCAACGCCTAACGCTTAACGCAGGGTGCAGCACGCTGCGTTAAGCGTTAGGCGTTAGGCGTTAAGCACTTTGCGTTTTCTTTACATATAAAACTGCTCAGAAACTATCTTTCCGTCTTTCACGTGATAAACGCAAAGCTCTGACATCTTCTCACGGTTACGGCCTTTCATCGTCATATCCATATCCAGTACAAATGCAATAGAGTTACCTGATATAAGCGGATCAGATACCGTTACTCCATGTGCCTCTTGCACCATTGATTGAAATTTATGTCCCTTCTCAATTATTTTATCCAGTCCCTTTGTTTCTTTATCAAAACCCGCTGAGGCTTCAGCCTCAATGCTTATCACATCTTTTGAATAAAGCTCTTTTTGTGCTTTTTCAAATTCGCCTTCGCGGCAATAGTCCGCCAATTTTTGGGCAATTTGTTTTGTAGTCATGATAAAAGTTTTTTTAATGAACAATGCAAAGATTTACGCGGAAAAAATCATACCAGTTAATTTGAAAATGGTAGAGACAAGGCAATGCCTTGTCTGTACGGGCAGCCCCAAATTTCTACGTCTGGTTAATGTTTTCTACAACATATTCTTAAAGAACATTTAAAATCAAACAAATGCTATGAAACAAAGTTTTTTTCATTTTACTTTGTTTTTCAAAGTACTTTTAAATGCACAAAACAACACAAATGAACAGCAAAGAATGGATTGCGCATTTCCGCCAAAATGCAACACAATACAGGGTTGATTGGAGTCTTGAGCCCAACATTACAGAAAAACAGATCCGCTCGATAATTTATTCACTGCAAGCCTGGCAACTCGGGGAAACGTCTGATGGCAGCAATTTGTTAAGGGCCTCCACGAAGTATGCCCATTCAATTAACGACCCCGATTATATTGAAGCCGTAAAATTATTTATCAGGGAAGAACAGAAGCATGGGAATAATCTTGGCCTGTATATTGATGCCATTGGAGAAAATAGAATCAGGCACGATTGGGGCGATTCTTTGTTTAGAAAAATAAGATACTTCAATACCAGCATGGAGCTGTGGACGCTTACTGTTATTGTAGTAGAAAGCACTGCGCAAATATTTTACCAATCGCTGAAAGACGCAAGCAACTGCACCTTGCTAAAACAAATCTGCACCGACATACTGATCGACGAAGCTTATCACATCACTTTTCAAATGGAACGCATGTCAACAATCGTTGAAGGCAAAACTGATTTTGGAAAGCGATGGAGAAAATGGTTCTACAAACTATTTTTCTTTTCCACTACTTTAGTCGTTTGGTTTGCACACAAAAAATTATTCAAAGCAGGTGGCAATAGTTTTAAAAATTATTGGAAGAAAATGAGTTTGAAATATGGTAAAACATTGGGTAAACTGGGAGTGGCCAGTAGCCAGCTGCCGGTAGCCAGTGGTGTTTCGCAAGTAACTGTTCGTCGTTATGAAACGCTGTCTGGCGAACACACGTAACAACCAATAACGCTCAATTCTCAATTCTCAACTGTTGCTTGGGCGAATGCGATTCGCCGCTATGGTAGCCCGAATGCCACATAACTATCACCCGATGGCTTGCCCAACTTGCCGCCGCCGCAGGCGATGACGATGTATTGTTTGCCATTAATGCTATAGATCGCGGGTGTTGCAAAACCGCATGCCGGCAATTTTGCCTCCCACAATAATTGCCCCGTTCTTTTATTGAATGCACGGATCTTGCTATCGCTTGTAGCCGCTATGAAAAGCAAGCCACCGGCTGTAACCACCGGCCCGCCATAGTTTTCAGTACCGGTGATGATGCCGCGTTCTTTAAATTTTGCTGTTTCACCCAGTGGAATTTTCCATATAATGTCGCCGCTGTTAAGATCGATGGCATTCAACGTTCCCCATGGTGGCTTGATCGCCGGCCAACCATCTTTTGTCAGGAACTTATTGTAGCCCGTACCAGAATATGGCAAATGCATAAAGGAATCAATGGCTTGTGCGGGAGCAACAAATTTTTTTGCCTGATCCTTCTTTATATCCAAAATGAAGGAGGCAATGGCGGCGCGTTCTCCGGCAGTCAATTGTGCGAACGAAGGCATCATTCTTCTGCCGCTTTGCAGCAAGGTGGAGAATTGATCGAATGTGTATTTATCCTTTACATTCAACAAAGACGGGTAGTTGCCGCTGCCCTCCCTGTTTGTGCCATGGCATTTCATGCAGTTCTGTGTGTACAATCTTTTGCCTGCGTCTATCCATGTTTCATGTGAAGCTTTTGCTTTTACGTCCACCAGTTTTAATATCCATGGCATTTCATTCGCATTCACATACAGCAATCCCGTTTGTGGATCGTATGCAGGTCCTCCCCACTCCGCTCCGCCATCATAGCCGGGAAAAATGACTGTTCCTTTTTTGCCGGGTGGTGTAAAAATGTGGCCCTTATCCAATTGAGCGAGTTGCTCTTTTATTGACCGCTGTTCGCTCGTATCGATCAGATCATTTACATCACTTTCATTGAAATCCTGTCGGGCAAAAGGTTTCGGCAATGAAGGAATTGGCTGTGTGGGATACAATTTTTCTCCCGCCAATTCCGTCTGCGTATTCACCGGTGTTTCTTCCACCGGAAATAATGGCTTGCCTGTCTCCCTATCAAGCACAAACACTGTTCCTGTTTTTGTAGGCTGGGCAATCGCATCAATATCTTTTCCACCTCTCTTTACTGTTACCAATGCTGGCGGTGTTGGCAGGTCCTTGTCCCACACGTCGTGATGAATGTATTGATAGTGCCATTTCAATTTTCCTGTTGCTGCGTCTAAGGCGAGAATGCAATCTGCATACAGATTTGCGCCCTTGCGCATACCACCATAAAAGTCATAAGAAGCGGAACCCGTGGAGGCAAATACAATTCCCCGCTTTTCATCCAATGTAAACCCGCTCCAGCAATTGGCGCCGCCGATATGTTTCCATGCATTCGGATCATCCCAGCTTTCGTAACCGGGTTCGCCTGGTTGTGGAATCGTGTGAAATATCCATGCCTGCTTACCTGTTTTCGTGTCGTATGCCCGTATATGTCCGGGCGCGGCATCTGCATCTTCCGAAACACGCGAACCCATGATGATAAGGTTTTTATAGATGGCGCCCGGAGAAGTATAAGTAATGAAGAGATCCTTTACATCTCGGCCCAGCCCTTCATGCAAATCAATTTTTCCTTTGTTGCCAAACGAGGTAACCAGTTTTCCGGTTTGCGCATCAATTGCATGCAAGTAAGACCCGGCGGTAAAAAAAATCCGTTTGTCGTTTCCCTCTTGCCAAAAACAAATGCCACGAGTGTTGTTCAAAATAAAATGAATCGCATCATTTTTAAAACCCTCTGCAGGATCAAATCGCCACAATTCTTTTCCGGTTGCCGCATTGATGGCAAAGAGTTTTTGCTGAGGCGTTGTTCCATATAAAACAGTGTCTATAATTATTGGATTGCATTGTATCTGCGAATGGCTAACAGTATCAGCATCGCCGGAATGAAATTCCCAAACCGGCTGCAACTGTTCAACATTGCCGGTATCAATCTGCGTAAGCGATGAGTATCGAATACCTTCGGGCCCACCTCCGTAAATGCTCCACTTTGTATATTTTTCAGCGCTTTGACGACAGGAAAAGAAAGGAAAAACAACAATGATAACTCTCAAAAAAACACTGATTGTTCCGCGGTCAATTTTCTTTATTTTGTGGGGCATTTTAATCGTTTTATCCGTTATCGAAAAATAGAAATAACTTTCGCAATTACCAACCATCGCCATTATGATAAGAAACATTTTGCTCGTACTTATTGCACAACTGATTATACTTACAACCGTGAAAGCACAAACAACTTTTAACTTATACAAGGACGTTATACCGGGAAGCAAACCCGTTAAAAATGAAGAGGTGTCTGAAACCGAAGGTGGTATTTTGCGCATCAGCAAAATCACCGTTCCTACACTTACCGCCTATATTCCGGAAAAGCAGGATGCCAACAGAACAGCAGTGGTAATTTGCCCCGGCGGTGGTTACTGGATCGTAGCGGCTGACCATGAAGGTGCAGCCATTGCAAAAGAGTTCAACAAAAAAGGCATTACCGCATTTGTTTTGAAATACCGCCTGCCAAATGAAAACGCTATGCAGAACAAAGAAATAGGCCCTTTGCAGGATGCACAACAAGCGATCAAAACAGTAAGGGACAGCGCTGCAAAATGGAACATCAATCCTGCTCATGTGGGCATAATGGGCTTCTCCGCAGGTGGGCATCTCGCATCCACCGCTGGCACGCATTTCACGAAGTCAGTAATTGACAATAAAGAGCATACCAATCTGCGCCCCGATTTCATGATTCTTATCTACCCGGTAATCAGTTTCAATGATGCTTATGGACATATCGGTTCAAGGGACCAGTTGATTGGCAAAAATCCTTCACCGGAAAAAATTAAAGAGTACTCAAACGAATTACAAGTCACGTCAAAAACACCACCGACCTTTCTCGTACATGCAAGCGACGACGATGTAGTAAATCCGTTAAACAGTACTTTGTTTTACGAAGCATTACTTACAAACCACATCCCTGCTGAGTTACACATCTATCAAACCGGTGGCCACGGCTTTGGCCTCCACAGAAAAAACACTTCTGATGAATGGATGGACAGATGTTTTGATTGGATGAAGGTGAACAAACTTAGGAATTAGAAATTAGGAATTAGGAATTAGAATTGGCACAGTTCAAATGAAGATATGCTGTAGAGTTGAAGCACCCTTCCAATTCCTAACTCCTAATTTCTAATTCCTGCTCTTCCTGTATCAAAACCGCACACCGTACGTTCACTTTTGCACATAAGCCCTTCACTTTCTCCCTGCAATTTTCTGAAAAACAAGAGGTTAACAAACTGGCAGCATCATTGCTTTTTGATGTGCTGTATTAACAACACTCTGTTCAAGATAAATTGCAATTATTGCTGTTGACCTTAAAACGAAACTCATGCTTAGAAACTATTTAACAGTAGCCTGGAGAAATTTAATGAAGAGCAAAGCTTTTTCAATTATCAACATCGCCGGACTCTCTGTGGGAATGGCGGTGGCAATGCTGATTGGATTATGGATATGGGATGAATTGTCATTCAACAAAAATCACGACAACTATGACCGCATCGTAAAAGTGATGCAGCATCAGACATTCAACGGCGATAAAGGAACACAATCCTCTGTCCCCTACGTGTTAGGTGATCAGTTAAGAAAAGAATACAGCGGCGACTTCAAGTATATTTCAATGGCTTCGTGGATAGGCGAACATGTCTTGTCAACCGGTGAAAAAAAATTGACAAAGTCAGGCATATTCATGGAGCCGCAAACGCCGGATATGCTATCGCTAAAAATGATTAAAGGCAGTCGCACAGGTTTACAGAATGCCAATTCCATTATCTTGTCTGCATCGGCTGCAAAAGCTGTTTTCGGCGATGAAGAGCCTGTGAACAAAATGATGAAGCTCGACAACAAACTAAATGTAAAAGTTACCGGCGTTTACGAAGACATTCCTTACAATGCAGACTTCAAGGACCTTTCATTCATTGCACCCTGGCAGTTATACATTGACGATCAAGAATGGGACGAAAAAACATCCAATCCCTGGAAGAACAATTCATTTCAACTATTTGCACAGGTTTCAGATAACGTAGACATAGAAAAGCTTTCCGACAAAATTAAAGACGTTAAACTGCGCCAGGTTCACGCAGAAGAAGCAGTATACAAACCAGAAGTTTTTCTTCACCAGATGAAGAAATGGCATTTATATTCCGAATGGAAAAATGGTGTTTACAGTGGCGGCCAAATTCAATTTGTCTGGATGTTTGGCATTATTGGCCTGTTTGTGTTGCTACTGGCCTGCATCAATTTCATGAATCTTAGTACAGCCCGCTCTGAAAAAAGATCAAAAGAAGTGGGCATCCGCAAAGCAATCGGCTCTTTGAGAAAACAACTGATCTATCAATTCTATTGCGAGTCTCTACTGATCGTTGCTTTTGCTTTTTTGCTATCACTTGCATTAGTTGAAATTTCATTGCCATACTTCAATACGATGGCAGACAAACAAATCCATGTACCGTTTAGCAATCCTGTCTTCTGGTCGCTTTGCCTTTGCTTCATGTTCATAACAGGCATCGTAGCGGGCAGCTATCCTGCACTTTACCTGTCTTCCTTTAAACCTGTGAAAGTTTTAAAAGGAACTTTCAAAGCGGGACGTTTGGCGGCTCTTCCTCGCAAGGCCTTGGTAGTGTTGCAGTTCACTGTTTCTATTATTCTTATCATTGGAACGATCACTGTTTTCCGGCAAATTAATTTTGCGAGAAACAGACCCACCGGTTATTCCAGGGAAGGACTGATCGCTGTTTCCATCAACACACCAGAATTGTACGGACATTATGATGCCCTAAGGAAAGATCTGCTGGAAACCGGTGCCGTAACAGAAATGAGCCAATCTTCCAATCCTGCAACAGAGCTCTGGGCCATCAACAACGGCTTTGAGTGGGAAGGAAAAAGGAATGATGTGCAGGGAAATTTTGGTAATGTTTCAGTGTCACACGAATACGGAAAAACAGTTGGCTGGCAAATAATTGATGGCCGCGATTTTTCGAGAGATTTTTCAACTGACACTTCTGCAATGATCGTCAATGAAGCCGCCGCTGCTTTTATGGGAATGAAAAAACCAGTTGGCCAGATTGTGAAAGCCAGCGGAACGTCTTACAAAATCATTGGTGTGGTAAAAGACATGGTAATGGAATCGCCTTATACACCTGTGTTCCGCACCATGTTTTTCCTTGATTATGGCTGGGCAAACTATATCAATGTAAAGCTCAATCCTTCGCTTGGGGCCAAAGATGCAATTGCTAAAATTGAACCCGTGTTCAGAAAATATAATCCCAACGCGCCTTTCGATTATAAGTTTGTCGATGATCAGTACGCAAAGAAATTTGTGAACGAGCAACGAATCGGAAAACTTGCGAGCAGCTTTACAATACTTGCCATACTTATCAGCTGCCTTGGCCTCTTTGGTATGGCCTCATTTGTGGCAGAGCAACGCACGAAGGAAATAGGTATCAGAAAAGTATTGGGTGCATCTCTATTTACACTGTGGCAATTGCTGTCAAAAGATTTCACTTTGCTCGTTGTCATTTCTCTATTTGTGGCAACGCCTATTGCTTACATGCTGATGAATAACTGGCTGCAAAATTATCAGTACAGGCTTGAAATGTCATGGTGGATATTTGCAGCCGCCGGACTAAGCGCCGTGCTTATCACATTGCTCACAGTCAGTTACCAGGGCCTTAAAACAGGCCTGTCAAATCCTGTAAAAAGTTTACGATCTGAATAAATATGCCTTAACGGATGCCGTTTCCTTAGCGCGAAGGCTTCGACAAGCTCAGCCTGACACCATGCTTTCGCTGTCAGGCTGAGCTTGTCGAAGCCTTGTTTAAACAGAAACAATGCTATTAAATGCTCTTGAATTCCTCAACCCTTATTTAAGATGAGTCAAAAAAGTTTGGTGATTTTTCATCAAACTTTTTTGTTTGTTATCTTTCAGCAATCAACAACACACCATGCAACAGATCAGGCAGTACTTCGAAAAATTCACTCCCATGAGCGATGATGACTGGGAAGCTTTTTCATCAAGGCTTTCCAGAAAAACGTTTGCCAAAAAAGAGCTGCTACTAAAAGAAGGCCACGTTGAAAATCATCTTTCGTTTATTGAAAAAGGAATTGTCCGTTATTATATTCCAAAAGACGAAAATGACCTCACGTTTGCTTTCTCATTCCATCACAGTTTTGTGAGTGCATATGATTCCTTTCTAACGAGGTTGCCATCAGTTTATCAAGTCGAAGCCATAAACAATACAACTGTGTGGAGTATTACCTACAACGATCTGCAGGAGATTTATCAAACTACATCTGTTGGCAACCTTATCGGTCGCCATGCAGCAGAAGAAAATTTTCTTAAGAAATCAAAACGTGAATTGTCGTTACTGAACGACTCCGCTGAAGAATTGTATCTGAAACTTTTTACGGAACAACCGCAACTGATTCAAGAGATTCCTTTAAAATACATTGCCTCTTACATTGGCATAACGCCACAGGCACTTAGCCGCATACGCAAGCGAATTTCTTAACCCAGGTTCATTGTACAACTGCCCTACAATGATGAATTTTGTGCAAAAGCAGCACCATGAAACCTTTGATTATTCTTATCGCAACTTTCGTTCTCTCATTTCTGGCCATTCTCATATTTACAGGCAAATATAATTTTCCTTTAGCGGGTCGCATTGCCATGTGTGTAATGCTGATTTCCACCGGCATAGCCCATTTTGTGTACACAGATGGCATGATGATGATGTTGCCGAAAATTATACCTTTTAGAAAACCACTGGTGTATCTCACCGGCATCATGGAAGTCGCAGCGGCTATTGCGTTGCTGGTTCCATCCTTTCAATTTGTTGCGGCAGTATTTCTGATCGCATTTTTCATCTTGCTTCTTCCTGCAAATATTTATGCTGCGTATCATCATATCAATTACGAAAAAGCAACTTTTGATGGCGATGGATTAAACTATTTATGGTTCAGAGTACCTCTGCAGATTTTATTTATTGTATGGATTTATTTAAGTGCGATAAAATTTTAAGAGCAAGGGAAAACGAACACTAGTTGCCATCTCCGCCATTTTTTCACCCATTCTGAAAATCAAAATAATAATTGCGAGGATTTTGTTTATCGATGTAAAGAAAAATCCTATTGGCTTCTGATAAATAAAACCTCAGACTTTCTTCGCTCATTGTAACAGGAGGGCTGTAGAAATTAAGCATCCTGTCATCATATTTTCGTTGCAGTACAATATAAGTCTGCACGATCTCCTGTGTTTGATAATTCCTTTCGGAGGCAAAAAGTCCGTCTATCATTTGGGTCCTCCCAGGCATCTCGTCGTTTGTTATCTCCTGCACATAGCTCCTTGTACGTACTTCACAGTTATCGAGCGTTAACGCAACTTTTTCGCCGCTTGATTTCAATACTTGTATTCTTTGAAATTCTGCATCATCCACTGCCCCAAATTTATTGTTGCGCATTACGTTTTTCGCCATTACAAAAGCCCCGGCAATCGCAACAGTCAACGACAGCATGAACCATAATTCTTTTAATGGAATCGCACTTCCATGATAGGTGATGAAAAAGCCAATTCCTATCATTCCCAAAGTGACAAGTATATAGCCAGCAATTCTATTCATATGTCGTCTTCAACGAAGTTGCGCTTATAGATTATTTATTTCTGCCCTTTTCGCTAGGATATAATTTTTGTGGCGATTCGCTCTGCCAAAATTCCTTCGTATCAATATCCAATGCCGATATCTTCCCTTTGAAAGCTGCGCCAGTGTCCACATCCCAAACATTCGCCGCCTGCATTGGCACGATGATACCGTAGTTTGTTGTGGGGGTATGTCCAATGAAAATCTCTTTATACAATGCTAAGCGCTTCGGATAAAATGGAGATTCTTTGGAGAGATCTTTATCAACTGCAAGGGCCACTTCCAATAAGGTCCTGTCCCACAAAAAATTGCTCTCATGCCTTTCTTTAGCAGGACCATGCATTGAAGCAAAGCCTGCATGAATAAATAAGCGGTTTTCCCTATCGACGTGATAACCTTTCATTCTGTTGAAAAACTCAAGATGTATTTTCCGTTGACTATCACGGAAGCCGGCATAACTTTCTACGGTTTCCTTCCCTCCATGCAAAAGCCACTCGTTATTTGCCTGCGCACCATTTAACCAATTCTCGCACCACCAATCATGATTTCCTTTTATGAAAACACATGCCTGCCTTTGCTCAAGCGAGATCAGGTATTCGATGACCTGTGCCGACTGCGACCATCCATCTACATAATCGCCCAGGAAAATCAATTTATCGCCCGTTTGAAGTTCAACTTTCTCTATCAATTCTTGCAGCGCCTTTAATGCCCCGTGAATATCTCCGATTACTAATGTTCTCGCCATATATGAAGTAAATACTTTTTGACATCTTCTTTTGCAAAATCTTCAACAAGTTTTAAAGAAAACATCCACCAGGGTAAAAAGAGGAAAGCAGAATAGCAAAACTATCCGACTTTCCTCTCCGGCCAAAGGTTACAAGATAAAATACTATTTTTTCAACAACGCATTGTCAAGTGCACAGGTATTGCTTGCCGCATAATGAAGAAGTATTGCGAAGAAGGCTACATGGATGAATTGCGAAGTAAGTGCGTCCCAGTTTTCAATCAGGGTGGTACCCAATATCAACATAATCATTACTATACTACCGGCAATTAATGCAGGGCGGGTAAACAAACCCAATATGAGCAAAAGGCCAATGGCAAATTCTGCCAACGGCAGCGTGTAACTGAATGGCTTCACTATAGCTGCCGACAATATTGATTTTTCGAAAGAAGTTACCATCCAGTTGCTGAATCCGCTAAGTTTGGGCAAGCGTACCAAACCATGGCCAAACATGCTTGCACCTATGGCGAGTCTTAATAGTAGAAAACTTGTCGTGTTCATTATTGTATTTATTTATGATGCAAAGTTTTGCAATTTCAAATCACCGGATTTGTACAATCGCTGGGTTAATTTGTAAATTTGATGGTATGGAAATCAAAAGCCTTTACCAACCATTTGAAACGTATTACATGGAGACGGATGAATACGTTTCCCAAAAACATAAAAAGACTTTTTTCGAATTGGTGTTTGTACTGGAAGGGAATGGCAAACAAATGATCAATGACAATTCTCTGCCGTATGCTCCGGATAAACTTTTCCTGATCTTTCCACAAGACAAGCATGGCTTCGAAGTAAAGAGCCACACAAAGTTTCTCTTCATTCGTTTCAACGATAGCTACTTAAAAACACAAAGCAGAAACTGGGTGCAAAAAGTTGAATACATTTTTCACAATCACAATCACATGCCGGGTTGTATTCTTTCTAATATTTCCGATAAGCCGTTGATAAGAGCTTTGGCAGAAGCGATCATTCGTGAGCAATCGAACAGTACACACAATCGTGATGAAGTTATTGCACAATGCATCAACACGATCATCACCATTGCCGCCCGAAATATTACCATTGACGATGTAGCCAATAAAAAATCTGATACGCTGGATGAATCACTTGCTTTACTCAATTACATTCATCGAAATATTTATGAACCGGAAAAATTGAGGATTGAAGAGATCGCCCGGACATTCAATTTTTCAAGCAATTATATCAACGAGTATTTCAAGAAACACATTGGCGAAAGTTTGCAGCAATATATTAGCAAGTACAAAGTAAAGCTGATCAAAACGCGTCTGAAACATTCAAACATGCGATTGAATGAAATTGCCGACGAATTTGGATTTACAGATCTGAGCCACATGAACCGCACTTTCAAAAAATTCACCAGCGTAAACCCAACAGAATACAGGAAAACAGCTTCCTAGTTGGAAGTAGCACCTTACATTTTCAAATTTTCAAAACCTCAAATTTTCAAATTATCACCTGTCGGTTTTGTTCTATTTCAAAATTGACTGCTTATATAGTTTTGACATAAAATATTATTTATGCAAAACAATAACAACAAAATCCTCGTGACCGGCGGCACCGGGAAGACAGGCGGAAGAATCGCGAAGAAACTTATTCGCAAAGGTTTTGACACGAGAATTGGTTCACGGTCGCAAGCCATTCCTTTTGATTGGGAAAATGAAAACACCTGGAAATCTACGCTGGACGGAATATCTGCGGTCTACATAAGTTTTCAGCCCGATCTTGCTGTTCCGGGAGCATCTGAAACTATAAAGAATTTTGTGAAACTAGCCGTTGTTGAAGGCGTTCAAAAACTGGTGCTGTTATCTGGCCGCGGCGAGCCACAGGCTGAAGCTTGCGAAGATGTTGTAATAAATGCAGGTATCGATTGGACGGTACTCCGTGCAAGTTGGTTCTACCAAAATTTTAGCGAAGGCTTTATGTTAGATTCGATCCTTAGCGGAGACGTGCGCCTTCCCGTTGGAGATGTAAAGGAACCTTTCGTAGATGCTGAAGATATTGCTGACATTGCCTTTGAAGCCATGACAACCGGTAAACACAACAACACACTTTATGAACTTACCGGTCCCGGCCTGTTAACTTTTAGAGAAGCAATAGCCGAAATTGCCAGCGTTAGCGGAAGAACAATCCATTTTACAGAAGTTAGTTTGGATGCCTACAAAGAAATGTTGATTTCGCAGGATGTGCCACAGGATTACATTTCCCTGCTCAATTATTTATTTACAGAAGTACTCGATGGACGCAATGCCCATGTTACACCCGGAGTAAAACAGGCTTTAGGAAGAGAGGCGACAGATTTTGCCAGATACACAAAGAGAAATGTCAACGCCTGGATGCAAGTAGTTTAGGTATTTTTGTCGGCAAATAAAAACGATTACATTTGTTTTATGCCGAAATCATACAGTCAACTACGAGCTGCTTTTGCTCTGGCAAAAGCGAGTTTACTTGCCATGCTTCGTAGTCCTACATCGATTGTTTTTTCTCTTCTGTTCCCTGTTATTTTTATAATAGTGTTTGGCTCTATGGTAGACACAACCATTGTTCCATTGAAAATTTCGATTGGCCCTAACAGTGATACGAGCAATGTTATTTATGAGTCTGTAAAGAAAATAAAGAACCTTACCATTGTCACAAATATGCCACAGGATGAAGCACAGGAGGCGTTAAAAAAGGGCAGGCTGACGGCCATTCTACGTATCAAAAAGAACCCGGTATTTTCACAATTGCCGCCTTATACAATATTGATCACGTCCAGTCCATCATCTGCAGATGCTGGCGTGTTGCTACAAACTTTGTTGAATAACGTGGTCGGAGCAATTGATAAAGCAGCTTTCCCTTCCAATGCATCAGTTGCCATTTTGCACACTAAAGAATTGCCGGGACGGGAATATCGCAAAATAGATTTTATACTGCCGGGACAACTGGGTCTTTCTTTGCTGATGGCCGGTGTATTTGGCTCTGCCTTTTTATTGTTCAATTTGCGCCAGAGCCTTGTGTTAAAGCGTTTGTCGGCAACACCTATCAAACGATCGTACATCATCCTGGGCGAAATGCTCAGCAGGCTCTCGTTTCATGTGCTTAGCTTTATTATTATGGTTGGGCTCGGTTATTTTGCCTTCAACTACACACTTGTTAATGGTTTGCTTACCTTCTTTGAGATGTTGTTATTTTCACTTTTCGGCCTTGTAATATTTATGGGCATTGGCTTCATCATTAGTGGCGTGATACAAAATGAAAGCTCAGTTGCACCAACTGCCAATACATTTATACTTCCGCAAATATTATTGTGTGGCCTTTTCTTTCCAATAGAAAATTATCCGCACGGACTGCAAGCTTTCTGTAATATTCTACCACTCACATTATTTGTAGATGGCTTGCGCAAAATAGGTTTTGAGGGTGCCCACATCTGGCAGCTGCCATGGCAGGTAATTGGCCTGCTCATTTGGGCAACAGCATTGAGTGTGGTGGCAGTGAAGCTATTTAAATGGGAATAGGGAGACAATTGAAAATTGAAAGTTGAAAGTTGAAAATGCTTTCTGTGTCATATTGGTAATGAAACGCACAAATCATTCTGTTCATCAAATTACAGACTTCATGTAATCAGCGTTCCTCATTTTCAACTTTCAACTTTCAATTTTCAATTCCAATTACTCCTACTGGTTCAAGCCTAAAAACTTAAACGGTTTGGCTACCACAAATGACTTTGCTGCGTTGCCTGCGTAGGTTTCGTTGTTGGCTACACTTAGTTTTTTTACAGACGTTTTTTCTGAGAAATCAACATCTTTAAAGTCGACCCAAAATGTATTGGGAGTTAGTGCCGATTCAAAATAGTAAACAAGGTTCTTATGATCGGCCACTGTCCGCCATCTTGTAGAAGAAATATTTGGCTGGCCCGGGGTAGTGATGCCGAAGGGCACGGAGCAATTTCTAATCACACTGAAAACACTGGCTACAGCCACTCTTGTGTTGTCTGTTTTAGGAATGGCCTCAATGTAAAATGATGCACGTGCGAAACGATCGGAAGCTCTGTTTGTGCCGGGCAACATAACCGTACCGCCAATCTCGCGCCAATATTCATTTAATGCCAATTGCTTGTCAAATACAGGAGAGTTCGTCATCACGGTATAGGCAGTATCATGGTGAATGATCAATTTGCCTTGCACATACTCAAAGATCGCATTGTCGCCCGTTGGATCAGATACAGAAAGATGCAAGTTGGCAAGTCTGGCTTCACCGGCGCCGGGAGCCTTATCTGTAATAACAATGAAAGACTCCTTCTCCAATGCATCTACAGTCTCGTTAACTGTTGTAAAATTATCCAGCACATATTGCACCCATGCGGCAATACTTAAGCCTGGTTTGCTTTTGCCGTCCCACTTCGGATATTCAGATTCAGCGAGCCATAACAGATTTGCCACCAACCCTTTTTCATTCATCCCGTCTGTTGTAGAAAAATCATATCCTGAAGCAATCACACTGCCATATTTAGATGTCCATTTTACGGAGCTGGGACCCACCTCGCCATTGCGTTGCATTCCCCGCGGAAATATCCAGAGGTTAGTTCCCATGTCCTCTTTCCAATCCATTGATCTTGCAGTTAGTATAACGCCATTCAGCCCTTTATACACAACGCGTGTGCAGCCTCTTACGTTGGTTGTTGCTGTATTCACCACAATAAAACCAGCAACAATCATAACCCTTATCAATGTCTTCATTTCGCAATTTTTAATTGAAAAGTCTATAACAAGCAGGAAAAATAAAGGTTGGGGGAATTGAAAGTTGAAAATTGAAAATTGAAAATGAAGAAAGAACGCAGGTTCTCCCCATTATCATTTTCAAATTTTCAAATAGTTAAATTTTCAAATTACTTTAGTAAGTAAATAAACGTTTACTTATATTTGCATTGTCAAATTTCAAAATATGAGACCAAAAAGTGTAGAGAAGGAACAGGCGATTCGCACTATTGCACTGAAAATCATTCAGGAAGAAGGGTTGGAAAACCTAAGCATGCAAAAGCTGGCAAAGGCCGCCAACATCTCTCCCAGAACGATTTATATAAAATATGCGGATAAGGAAGACCTGCTGATAAAATTGTTTATTGATGAAGTGCTGGGAGAATATGAAAAAGCAGTGTTGGAAAAGTTTGATGAAAAAATGGATTTTGCCGAGGGCGTAAAAAGAATATGGCTCAATACATTTCGGTATTTTAAAACCAATAGACAAGCTTTCGCATTGATGCAGTATGGCAATTCTTCGCCTCTATTAACTAAGGCATTTAAAGAAAGAAACATACAGGAAGGACAATTTTTCGCCCCTATTCATAAATTTTATAAAACCAACATTTCTAAAAAGATCATCAAAAATTTTCCGGTGGAAGTGTGTCGTGCGTTGTTGATGTCACCAATTTTCAATCTGATGAATGAATATTTTGAACATCTCGACAGACCGAAGCAAATCATTACTGAAAGATTAATTCTTGAAAGTTGCGATGTAGTGATAAAAGGAATGATAATCTAAAACAACGAAACTTATTAAAATGAAAAACCTGTTCAATAAAAAAATCGCGATAGTTGGTGGTGGTCCCGGTGGATTAACACTGGCAAGGCTTTTGCAAATAAAAGGCGCGGATGTAAAAGTCTACGAAAGAGATGCAAACAAAGATGTGAGAGTGCAAGGCGCCACACTAGATCTGCATGACGATTCGGGCCTTGAAGCCCTTAGAAAAGCCGGCCTGATGGATGCATTCAAAGAAAACTACAGGCCTAATGCAGATAGAATCCGTATTGTTGATAGTTCCGCCAATACACTATGAAAAACAAATGAGAACAAGAGCCTCTGAAGGTGGAAAAATAACCTTGGAACAAACAGAGATGCTGCATTCACCAGATGCAATTGAGCATATGCAAGCACTATTTGACCAACCTGAATGAGAATTGAAAATTGAAAGTTGAAAGTTGAAAATGGTCTCACAGAAAAAAACTTGCTCCAACTTATATAATGGGAAAGGTCGAACATTTGGGGAAATGTTCGACCTTTCTCATTTTCAATTTTCAACTTTCAATTTTCAATTAAAAAACGCTTTCATCTCTGCCAACGCGTACTTCGCATTAAACGAATGAATATCGGTGAGTGGCCAAACGTGTAACGCGTTGTTGTGGATGGACAAAACAGAATTCGGTTGCACTCGGCTGATTGATGCATGAAAATCGCGACAGTCGTCGAGCAATACTTCGCCGGCTCCTATGAGGATCAGTACCGGAGGAAACGACGATAGTGAGAAATCTTCATAAGTTACTTCGTCTATCGATTTTGAACCTCGATACATTTCCGCATACCGTTTTACTCTATCCTGCGAAATGATGGGATCACTGTCACGATTCATTTTGTAGGACGGCGCATCCGCTTCCAGATATATCCAGGGAGACAGCAACACCACTGCTTTTGGCAATTGCAGCCCTTTTGCCAGCATGATTCGGATGGCGGCGACCGAAAGGCCGCCACCGGCACTATCGCCAATCAAAAAGATGTTCTCCATCTGGGTTTGCTGCAACAAGTATTCATACACCGTTACGGCATCGTCTACACCGGATGGATAGGGAAACTCGGGCGCGAGACGATACTCAACAAACAGCACACGCATTTCAAGATTCGCTGCAAAGTGTGTAAGCATGTTTCTGTGAGATTCTATACTGCCCATTATATACCCGCCGCCATGCAAATAAACAGCTACCGCATTGTCCTTCCTTTTGCGCGGTATGAACCAGTGCGTGGTTATGCCATTCATATTTTCTGAGTAAATTTCTACATCTGCATGAGGTTCATACAAATTTCCCAGTCGGATATCAAAGTCTTCGCGTTCTAATGTAACTGCTTCCATAATGTTTTAGTTTCAATGTTTGTAGACCAAAATTGTAACTAAAACACCGGGCCCACCAATAAGGAAGTTTAAGAAATAGGCTTAATGTAGTTTAAGACTTTTCCGTTTTTTTAGAAAGATTGCCTCTTATTTTACTGAGGAACTCGGGCGTAATGCCCAGGTAAGAAGCGATCTGTGTATTGGGCAAACGCGAGGCCAGATCATGATATTGCTCCATGAACGAAAGGTAGCGTTCTTCAGCCGTTTCGCTGATTGTTTGCAACAAACGATTTTCCAGCGCCACATAGCGGTTTTCAATAATCACGCGAAAGATGCGTTCCAGTTTGTGAAACTTCGCCAGCAAATCATACAGATCGCGTTGAGAAATCTGCAGGATGATTGCCGGTTCTATTGCTTCTATGTAAGCCTTGCTTGGCTTCCTGTTGTGTATGCTGTCAACTTCAGTGATCCAATCATTTTCTGCAATGAACTGGAGGTTGTGCTCCACTCCTTTTGTATCAACATGGAATTTTTTAAAGCAACCTTCTACCACAAAAGTGTAATGCTTGCACACTTCTCCTTCCTGTAACACAAACTGTTTGCGCCGCAATTTTCGTTCGATTACACATGAACGTAAGGCTTCCCTCTCCTCATCGTTTAACGGAAGATATTTATCGAAACTGGCAATGAGCGCTTGAATGGACATGTGCGAGGATTGAAGGCTAAAAATAAGATAAGTTTTATTGCAAACACTCTTCAAGGTCTTCGAATCAACCCTCAACAAAATGAAAAGGAGGAACCATTGCTCCTCACTCTATTTAGGATATTTCGAAACCATCATTCCCCAACAGTGCCCGTCTTCACATCTCCATCTCTCTTGTAGTCAGCGATGATCACACCGGTTGTCGTAATTACGCTGTCTGTTAATTTAAATGCCGCTGGAATGGGACCGTCGGTAAATAATTTTTTTCCTTTACCAAGCGTCAACGGATAAATTTTGAGCCAGAGTACGTCCACTAAATCATTTTTAAGTAGCAGTTGAATGAGCTCGCTACTGCCCCAAACTACAATATCAGAACCTTCTGAATTCTTAAGTTTTTCTATATCCGCGAGGTTTTCGAGAAACACAGAATTTTGCCAATCAGATTTTTTTCTTGTGGTAGACAAAACGTATTTCGTAACATCATTAATAGTCGGCCAGATAGCTGTGTGATGCGGCCAGTAGGCTTCCCAGATGTCAAATGTTTTTCTGCCTAAAAGAAGATCAGTCGGCTTCAACTGTTTCTGCACAATTTTCGCGCTCACGTCGTCGCCATAAGGCGCCACCCATCCACCGTATTCAAATCCATTTGATGGATCTTCTTTAGGCCCACCGGGTGCTTGCAATACGCCATCCAGTGTGATCATTGACGACACGATTATCTTTCTCATAATGTTGACCTCCTGTTATAGCTTGTTTAAAAATACTTTTCAAAAAACGGGTTTCATTACGTTACAAATCTCATCATAAAAGACGGTGCCGTCAGTGTGTAAATGCGACAATTTGGAGGCAGAATGCGAAGGGTTTTAAATAGTTCATAAAAATTCTTATCTTACAGTAAGCCATTGAACCCCAGTTCCTTCACATTTTTAGTTGCTACCTCGATTTTTTATTATTAAAAATTTACAAACAATTTTTATGAGAAAAACGTCCTTTTTCGTAGCGATTACTTTTTTAGTCGCCTGCAACTCCAGCACTGACAAATCAAAAATGGAGACTCCAAAAAATTCCGATTCAACAACAATGCCAATGCCAAAACAGGAAAGCTTGACTTACCCTTACACAGCAAGTTATTCTTCGGATTTTGAGATGGGTGATGCAAAAAACGCCCAAAGGCTTCTTGAGTTGTACAAACACTGGGACAACAACACACTTGATGATGCAAAAGATTTTTTCGCAGAAAATGACACAATGATTTTTGCCAATGGCAGTATGTTTGCCGGCAGCAGAGACAGCCTTATTGCCATGGCGAAAAAGAGCCGGGGAATGTTCAGCACGGTCGTTGATTCTGTTCATGCCTGGGTACCTCTCAGGAGCAAGGATAGAAAAGAAGAGTGGGTATTAATATGGACACGTGAAATTTCAACCAATGCCAAGGGCGTAACAGCAGTTAATGAACTGCATGAAACATGGCGGTTTGATAACAATGGAAAAATCAATTTAGTCTATCAATACGCGCAGGCCTCTCCAAAAATGCCGCCACCGCCGAAGAAAAAATAATATTGAATGCCCTAACCGGATTCTAAAATAAAAAAGCCTTTGATCGGTTTGATCAAAGGCTACTTAATTTTTTGTGATCCCGCTGGGACTCGAACCCAGGACCCTCCCGATCAAAAGATCGGGATGCTCTAACAACTGAGCAATGGAATCAAAGTTTCAATTATTCAACACAATTGAAACTTCTCAAATTAAAAAGCCTTTGATCGATTTGACCAAAGGCTACTTAAATTTTTGTGATCCCGCTGGGACTCGAACCCAGGACCCTCCCGATCAAAAGATCGGGATGCTCAACCAACTGAGCAAGGGAATCCAATTTTCATTTGTTCATCCAACTGAAAATTTTCAAAATAAAAAAGCCTTTGATCGATTTGACCAAAGGCTACTTAATTTTTTGTGATCCCGCTGGGACTCGAACCCAGGACCCTCCCGATCAAAAAGATCGGGATGCTCTAACAACTGAGCAATGGAATCAAAATTTCAATTATTCAACACAATTGAAACTTCTCAAATTAAAAAGCCTTTGATCGATTTGATCAAAGGCTACTTAATTTTTTGTGATCCCGCTGGGACTCGAACCCAGGACCCATACATTAAAAGTGTATTGCTCTACCAACTGAGCTACGGAATCAATATTTTTTATTTCAAATTATCTCTCGACCCTTAGGACCCTCCCGATTAAAAATCGGGATGCTCTACCAACTGAGCTACGGAATCGATTTGAATTCATGAAACTCTAACAACAGAGCCACAAAATCAATTTTCCTAAGAACATTCGAAACTCTATTCCGGTTCATTTGAACCCTTATAAAATCTCATACTTTTCAATTCAATAAAAAAGCCTTCAAAGTCTGCTGATTTGAAGGCCTTCTTCTGTGATCCCGCTGGGACTCGAACCCAGGACCCATACATTAAAAGTGTATTGCTCTACCAACTGAGCTACGGAATCATTTTTCTTGTAAGAACTTCCTCTTAAGAACTACCGGCGGTAAGGCCGTTTCAAAATTGGAGTGCAAAGATAAGGATTCAGCGATTCGTACCAAATTTTTCAAAAAAAATATTCAACTTTTTTTTGAAAACCTCCTCTTCACTCAACTTCTAACAGTTTGATAAAGTTATAAATACAGCAAATCATTACATCTTACTTCTTTGCGAAGCAGTAGTTTTCGTGTAGGTTTGCCGCACCAAATTTTTATCCTTTAAGTCATGTCATCTTTTTTTCAAAATAAAGTTGTAGCCATTACAGGAGGTAGTGAGGGAATAGGTAAAGCACTTATTGACCTGCTTATTCCTATGGGCGCTAAAATTGCCACATGCGGCAGAACTTATGAGAAATTGTACAACCTGCAAATGGAGTATACCAATGTGATGCTTCATACTGTTGTGGCAGATGTAAGCAATGAGCAGGATTGTAAAAAATTCATAGATTCTACCATTAAGACCTTCGGAGGCATTGATATTCTGATCAATAATGCCGGAATGTCTATGCGTGCACTTTTTAAGGACTCCAGTGTTGATGTCATTAAGAAACTGATGGACATTAATTTCTTTGGCACGGTTTATTGCACCAAACATGCACTGCCAAGTTTGATTGAAAGAAAAGGCACCGTTGTTGGAGTCTCTTCCATTGCGGGCTATCGCGGCCTACCTGGAAGAAGCGGTTACAGCGCATCGAAATTTGCGCTGCAGGGCTGGCTGGAAGCATTGCGTACGGAATTGCTGGAAGATGGTGTGAACGTAATGTGGGTTTGCCCGGGCTTTACGGCGTCTAATATTCGGTTCAGCGCTTTGAACAATAAAGGTGAAGCAACCGGAGAAAGTGTGATGGATGAAGGAAAGATCATGCCGGCAGAAGAATGTGCGAAGTATATTCTGAATGCCATTGAGAAAAGAAAGAGAACGATGGTACTTACCTTCCAGGGCAAGCAAACCATTTTCCTGAACAAATTCTTTCCATCTCTTGCAGATAAACTGGTCCATAAATTTTATTACAAGCAAGGAAAACTGGTTAAATAGTTATTCTATTCAAAAGGAATTTGTTTATTAGCAACAGATTTTATTTCTAACTTAAATCGCAATAAGAAAATATATTGAATGGCGTTAATTACCCTTACATCCGACATTGGTCAGCAGGACTACCTGGTGAGCGCGGTGAAGGGTCAATTATTACAAATTAATCCTTCATTCAATATTATTGATGTTACGCATCAACTGTCTCCTTTTAATTATCCACAGTCGGCTTACGTTAGCAGGAATGCTATTAAAAACTTTCCGGAGTTTACTTTCCACATTGTGATGGTAAACTTGTTTGAGCGCAAGCCGCAGCAATTGTTGTTGGCGTTTCACAAAAACCAATACATACTTTGCGCAGATAACGGCTTGCTCACCATGATCCTTGAAGAGAAGCCAGAAATTGTGATCGGACTGAAGCTTGATGCCAATGCTATCAAAAACACTTTGTATTGTGCGCAGATCTTTGGTAAAACCATCAACGATATTTCAGAAGGAAAAAGTTTGCTGAGTATTGGAGAGCCGGATGTACCCATCATCGAAAAAAATCACTTGCGTGCACTACTCGGCGAGAACTGGATGGAGGGACAAATTATCTTCATCGACAACTTCGAAAACGTTATTGTAAACATTACGCGGGACGATTTTGAGCAACAACGTCGCGGCCGGAGTTTCAGAATTGTTTTCAAAAGAGATGAAGTGATTGATAAAATCAGTGAGTCTTATGCAGATGTTTCCGAAGGTGAAAAACTGGCGCTGTTTAATTCTGCGGGCTATCTTGAAATAGCTATTAACAAAGGCAATGCCGCGGGGCTTTTCGGCCTGCAAGGCTATCTGGAACAAACACAAAACGCCTACTTGCAAAACAGGTTGTTCTATCAAACGGTAAAAGTGTTTTTTGAGTGAGCACACTGATGACACTGATTTGACTGCATTTACACTGATTTTACTGCCCAAATATCGCCCAAACTTAGCTTCAATTCATACTAAAAAGGCTCAATCGTCGTTTGTACAGGAGCAAATTGTTCTTTACGAGAGAACAAATATCTTTGCCATTAAACCCTTTAGTACCAATGAAACATTTATCCCGCTACCCTCTATGGCTGTTATGTGCCATAACCATTACCACTGCACTGTTTTCCTGTCAAAAAAGCGCTGATGATACTTTGCCGGAGGACACGACCGCAGTTTCTTCCAAAGATCCAAAGGCTTTGTCTGCTGCCATTACTGTATGGCATGGCAAGCGCACAACCGGCACATTGCCCGTTCCCAGCAGCACATCAGAAATAAGACTCGGCACTTCAAATGAACCTTCGGTAACTGCGATTGCAGGCCGCCATGCGTTTATTCACACGAGCGTTGAATCGGGAGATGTTGCTGGATATTACGTTCAAATCAACGGTGCAAGTGACTATTTCATTGTTGATTATACCAAGCCTGTAAACGTGCAAAACAATACGCAGCAGGGAAGCATTTCAACAGCTTCTGTGCATCAGTTTGGTCACGCAGCGGAGCCAACCATCCAACACCGATCGCCTATCAGTGTCATGGGCACGGGCGATAATTTTAATGACAGTATTATTGTTATCAATATTCCTGCAAACATTAAAACACCCGATACTGTTTGCGTTACCTACATGGCGTATGATTTCAACAATCATGTGAGCAATTCTGTAACTACCTGCATTTATATTGACCATCTTGGAAGCGATAATGATAGTAAATGGTTAGAAGGAACATGGAACTTGTCGCGAATTGAAAAATTGCAGGGCAGTCAATTATTGAGATCTTATAATTTTGTTTACAATAAATGGGTGACCAAAGGCAACGATGAACTTTTGGACAATGATAATGTAGCAAGCAAGGTTTATAAAAGTGGCGATTCTGTTGTTGTCACATCAGCTTTCTGGAACAATTACTATGTTGTTACACCAACCAACACGTATCAGGTTGATGTACCTTATACACCACGCATGAATGATGTGGTGTTAGGCACCGACTCAATTATTTTCAGGAAAGATTATGTAACGCTTAGCAGTAATGGCACATACGTAAGTGAGTACTATGTTACTACAAAAACTATTTTCTGGAACGATAAAATCAGCTTTGACGAATTTTCAGATTACTTCCTTGACAATGGCGCATGGAGTTATGATTCAAAAACCAAAAAAGTAATTGTCGTTAACGAATATACAGACCATGGTCGCGGTGCGGGGCCACAGCTCGATCCATATTTGTCTGAAGCTCCTATAGAAAAGATTTCTAATGATCAATGGAAGATTTCTTATGACGAAGAGGGCAATGACGGAAAGATTTACACTTATACATCCACCTACAAACGTCAATAACCAACGGCTAACATTATTTAAAACTCCGGTACTGCCGGAGTTTTTTTATACCCTTGATTTATTAAAAGTTACTGCCAACGATATAATATTTTACTAAATAACCAGTCGTTAGTGACCGCTTCTTTTTAAAATGAGCACGCAGTGTTATTTTGTTTTATAAAATGAAAGTTATGGCTGTTGAAAATAAATCTCCGCACATCCTCAATACATCTTCCAACCTTTTGGGTTTCTGTTTGATTGTACTTACTTCTATCAGGATAGCAAAGTTCGGCTCTGCTACTTTTATAGATGACTCGACCGGAATGGCTGCAATGCTTTTGATGGCGAGTTGTTTGCTATCATTCTTATCAATGAGATCGCGTGTTGCATCAAGAAGCAGAAAGCTTGAATTGATTGCTGATTATGCTTTTCTTGTTGCGCTGGTTTGTATAAGCATTACGATCATTGTGGTGTCGTTTAATTTGATGAAATGAAAAATGGCCGGCCTCAAAAGACCAGCCATTCATTTATTGAAAATGCAATTCGCCCTTTTGCAGGAGGGCGAATGCGATTCGCCCCTACGGAGCGATCAAATATTCTTCAACACCCATCGCCGGTAAACTAAGGGTAGTATTGGCGTCTTTTGTTACGCCGTTTCTTACATCCGTAATTTTGCCAGGTTTAATAGAGCCCCATTTAAATCCGGTGTTTTGTGATGTATGACCGGGATTAAATAGGCGTATAAGAAATTGGCCTCTTGCCTGTGGTACTATAGCCGTAACGACAACAGCTGCATTGGTAAGTTGGAAAAGTCCCTTTGGCAAAACAACTTCTTTCTTCACCGGAAAACTGATCAGCGGCTGCGTAAAATCAGTTGCAGACATTTCTAGTGCTGCGTCATTTGCCTCACCATGAGGCTGCAATGCATAGTGAAAGCGGGCAACTCCTTCCTGATCTGCTTTATAGTTGGTGTACCAGTAGTTGTTCATCGCGTACGAAAACCACAGCGATGTTGGCTCACCTGTCGTTTTCCACTTTTTCAGGCTTTGAGAAACTTGCAGGCGTTCATCATTCATGCTGCCCGGCTCTACCATCGGTACTTCCAGCAACATCCATTGTAAGCCGTTGGCGGCACCAGAGATGTCCATCCATCTGCGGCCGTACAGGTAGTCCATATTCGAACCAGGGAGTTGATCATCGAGGTATCTTAAGGTGCCGTAACCTGCGTCGAGCGTTACTTTTCCCGATTGCACATCAAATGGGAAACCAAAATGCACTCCTTCTTTTTGTCTTACTGCTTTTTTATCGACGATGTTTTCTACAAGCACTGCATTGCTGTTCGCGTATAGTGTGAGACGTTTTTCCAATGAATTTGCACCCGGCGCCTGCGCACGAAGAGCGATGGTGGTTACGACAGGACCGCTTTCCAGCACCTGCATTTGCACAGGTTGATTGGTTACGGCTGCGGCAGGATCATAACCCGGTACATACCAATAACTGTTCAATCCCTGCGACTGAAAAGTGCCGGCATAGTTGTGACCATCCTTTGCTTTAAGTTGTGTGATGCTTCCGTAGACTGTGTCCCATGCAACTGTAACGTTGGCATTTGAAAGCATGTTACGGTTTTGCGTAAACGAAGTGGTGACAGTAGCGGGTTCATCACTCACGGTATAAATTTCCGTTCCGAAAGCAGGAACATTGGTGGCAAGAAAAACATACGTGCCATCAGAAAGACGTTGTAAAGGCAATTTTCGGCCCAATGCGTCTTTCACAGATTTACCGGCTATATTGATTTTCACAGGGCCACTTCTTGGCCAAGACAACGTGTTGACTACAGCAATGCTGCGTGAATGCTCGTCTGTCAATGGTTGGAAAAGTTTTCCTGCAATGACGTTGATCTGACTGTCTGCATCCAGCATGTACTGTTTTTTAATGCGCCATTGTTCTGTTACAAAGGGTACATCAGGTTCGGTAGTGCTGTTGTATGCTCCCCATGTGTGTTCATGAAACATCAGGACATTGGTCCATGCGTTGTAGAATTGCTGCTCGTTGTATTCAACCGGAGCCAGCATTGCATAAGCATTTGTTAACTGTGACAAACGAAGGCTGTTTATACGATTCTGCCCTTCTTCTTTTGCAGTAGAGAAAGCGCCATCTTCCCAATACGGAGTAATGTCGCCTTTTACTACAGGAAGATCTTTACCGTATTTCTGCTCAAATTTTTCAAATAGTTTATCTGTCGTATTCAGTACTATTTTAGGTGAGCTATACTTTTCGTTCCATTGTTTTACGAAGCGTGAAACAGACGTATCGATCGGTCCATTATCAGCTACTATATTATATCTCCATTGAACAATGTCGTAGGGATATTTTTTTTCATCGAGTTCATTTAAATAAGTAGCGATCTTTTGCGGACCGTTGTCAAATACACCACCGGGAGGCGTGCCATGCCAGGAAGAATATCCTTTGCCACCGGCCCAGAACAATACTTTTTCTTCACCTGAAGGAGAGGTCCACCAAACGGGTTTATCACCCCAGACGCGAACGAATTCGCCTACACGATCTCCGAGGTATGGATGCGTTTCGCCCATATAGTTGGGCCCACTGGAGAAATATTTTACACCGCCTTTGGCAAAGGCTGTCACCGTCGCCCAGGTAAAGCCCGGCACATCAGACATCATGGCGCTTGGAATTCGCAGGCCGTATGTCTTACGAAGTTGTGCTGCAAAGTCAGTATAATGAAGGGCTTCTTCGGGCATTGTAATACCGGTCAGAATGTTAGCGTACATCGCTGATAAACAGATATAACCATCTTTCACTGCTTTTATAAAAGTCTCTTTTTTCTCCGGTGTTGCCTGTTCCAAAAAATGTTCTACTGCCCAAAGAGATTCTACATTCCACTTGAACTTTGCATCTTCCGGATAACCTCTTGTAGCTACAATCATATCCAGCGCATCATTGATGTTCTTGATGTGCCTCTTCAGTACTTCCGGTTGCAGGTGAGAGTACCCGATATCTGTATGGGCATGATGTATAAAATTCAATTCGCGATAAGTAACGGGTTTCAGCGTAACAAATTTATCTGTCAATATTTTTCCGGCATTGCTTACCACCATGCGAATGCTATCCTGATGATGTACCGGATCCACAGGTATGTCAAAGTGATTGACACCATCTTCCACCGGAAACGAATATTCTTTTTTACCGCCAACGGTAACCTTGAAAGTTTGGCGATCGCCAAAATGAAGCGCGGTAAGCATTACAGGTTGTTGGCCGTTTTTAAGTATGAAGGGTTGCGGGTTGATATCTACTTTTTCCTGAAAGGAAAATTTAAACGTCATGAACCAGTCGTTGCTTTGCTGAGCTTGCCCAATGATCTTCAACTTTACAGGTTTACCGGCTTTAACGCGACTTACCGGCAAACGAAGAAAGATGAGGCCGTGGGCATCGTTGGCACCATCTCTTTTAGTTTTTTGAAACACTATCCTGCTACTGTCGGGAGCAACGAACGACCACACCGGCGCCTGGTTGCCAGGTTTGGTGGTGATGGTCAGCAGTTTTTTATCATCTACATACAGATCAAAATTACGATCGCCACTGCTGGTACCGGTAGAGTGCCCTGCCACCCAACTGAAGTAAACATAAGATCCTTTGATTCGCGCTGGTACGGGGGCCGTTTCCCAGGCAATTACTTTATTTCCATCGGTGGCGCGGGTGAGCAATGCCGTTGTTGCATAGTCTGGAAATGCAGAAAAATAGCGGATGTTTTCGCCTTCAATTTCATGGTCAAAGCCATTGATCCATTCTACTTTTCCCAGGTAGGGGACGGTTTTCTGGGCGGTTCCAGTGAGTATGCACACAAGCAAAACTGCAATACAGTAAAAGCTTTTCATATAACTAAAGAGTTGTTGGTAAATGAAGTTGAGTGTAAAAAGCCCTCATTTGTGGACGGAGACGGCAAGTTAGCGTAGGGTATTGCGCTGAATTTTGTCAGTTTGCGAAAAAAAACCGTCATTTTGCGAACACCAGACTATGAAATCATCAGGGCGAATGCGATTCGCCCAACAACATTTTCAAATTTTCAAATTAAAGTTGCTTTATTTCTGCAATCAAATCCTGCAGTGCTTTCTTTGCATCGCCGAAAAGCATTGACGTTTTTGGTTGAAAGAACAGTTCATTTTCTATACCTGCATAACCGGGCTTCATGCTGCGCTTGTTGACGATCACATTTTTCGCCTGCTGTACTTCCAAAATTGGCATTCCATATATTGGTGACGAAGGATCGGTTTTGGCAGCTGGATTCACAACGTCATTAGCACCAAGGATCAGCACTACATCAGTGGTACCGAACTCATCATTTGCCTGTTCCATTTCTTTCAGTTTATCATAAGGAACATCAGCTTCTGCAAGCAATACGTTCATGTGGCCGGGCATGCGTCCCGCAACAGGATGAATAGCATAGTCAACTTCCACTCCCCTGTTCTCCAATATCTTTTCAAGATCATGGCAAACGTGCTGCGCCTGCGCAACAGCTAAGCCGTAGCCGGGAACAATCATCACTTTGTGTGCATAGGTTAACAGGACCGCGGCATCACTTAGCGAAATTTCTTTGTAATTGCCTTGTGACTTCGCGCCTGGTGCGCCACCATTTGATGCGCCACCAAATGAACCGATCAATACATTTTTCAAAGAACGATTCATCGCTTTACACATAAGTATTGTAAGCAACGTACCGGCTGCGCCCACCAGTATACCACCGGTCAACATGGCTTTGTTGTTGTACAAAAATCCACCGCAAGCTGCGGCAACTCCAGTGAAAGAGTTCAACAGGGAAATAACAACGGGCATGTCTGCTCCGCCGATGGGCAACACAAACATTATTCCGTACAAAATAGCCAGTGCAAAAATGAGATAGAACCGCGGTGCAGCAATAGGATCAAACCACAACCAAACACCCAACGCAAGAATGATCGCAAGCAATGCAAGGTTGGCAATGTGTTGTCCCGGAAAAGAAAAATCTTTGATCTTGCCATTCAGTTTGCCCCATGCAATAATGCTTCCTGCAAAAGAGATGCTTCCTATTATCAAACCCAAAATGATAACGGGCATGGTAGAAAGGTCTATCGAAAACGAAAACTCGGTGTTATTCTGCTCAGCATACCCAAGAATTTTCAAGGCTGGCTTTACGAGATGATCATATTCTACAATTGAAATCAATGCCGCACACGCGCCGCCCATTCCGTTGAAAAGGCTCACCATTTCTGGCATTGCGGTCATCTTAACTTTCTTTGCTGCCAGCGTTCCTATAACGCCGCCTATCAATAATCCACCAAAAATCCATGCATGGTTATGCAAATGATTTCCTTCTTCGTCTTTATACAAAAAAATGGTGGCCAGTATGGCTATTATCATTCCAAGCGCTGCAATACGATTGCCGGTCCTTGCTTTTGCAGGATTCGACAACATTTTTAATCCCAGTATAAAACTGATCGATCCAACGAGATAACAGATTGTGAGGATGCTTATTTCCATGCTTTGGGAGTTGAGAATTGAGAATTGAGAGTTGAGAGTTGGAGGATATGAGTTTGGAGAACCTTACTCATAACGGACTACTCATAACTCATCACTTTTTCTTCTTGAACATTTCCAACATTCTATCAGTCACTACAAAACCGCCGACTACGTTCAGTGTACCGAGAACGACCGCAAGAAACCCGAGTGCGAGTGCGAGATAATTGCTCGTGTCTGCCTTGCCCATTACGATGATGGCGCCAATGATTACCACACCATGTATCGCGTTGGCACCGCTCATTAACGGAGTGTGCAGTACAGCAGGCACGCGCCCTATCACTTCAATTCCTAAAAAGACCATCAACACCACTATGTAGATGTATTGTTCATGTAGCGAAACCCATTCGAGGATGTCTTGCATGCTGTTGAATTTGCGATTTGAAATTTGAAATCCTGAACTGATCAATTGTTCAACATTTCTTTTACTCGTGCATTTAACACTTCTCCGCCATGCGTAATGCATGAACCCTTTACAAGATCGTCTTCGAAATTCAGGTTGAGTTTTCCTTCTTTGTCTATGATGAGTTGTAAAAAGTTCAACACGTTTTTGCCATACATTTTGCTGGCATCGTAAGGCATTGTTGATTGGAGGCTTGAATTGCCGACTATCGTTACACCATTGTGTACATAGGATTCATTGTTCTTTGTAACAGTAGTATTCCCTCCGGTTGCTGAGGCAAGGTCCATGATGATAGAGCCTTTTTTCATTTGCGCCAGCATTTCATCAGTAATTAACAACGGAGCTTTTTTGCCGGGTATTTGTGCTGTGGTGATCACAATGTCTGCTTTCGCAATTGCCTCTGCAATTTTTTGCTGCTGCTTCTGTTTGTACTCTTCAGTTTGCTCCACTGCATAACCGCCCGCTTTGGAAACATCCGCGGCGCCGTCTACTTCAATGAATTTTGCTCCAAGGCTCATTACTTCTTCTTTAACAGCGGGTCTTGTATCAAATACTTCAACCACTGCTCCCAGTCTTTTCGCTGTTGCAATCGCCTGCAAACCTGCTACGCCCGCGCCAAGTATCAGGACCTTTGCCGGAGCGATGCTCCCTGCAGCAGTCATGAACATGGGAAAGTATTTGGGAAAGATATTGGCGGCTTGCAAAACTGCTTTATATCCGGCGATGTTTGCCTGCGAGCTTAATACATCCATGCTTTGCGCACGGGTGGTGCGTGGCAACATATCAAGACTGAAAGTCGTTAGATTCTTTTTGGCCCACTGCTGCATTAACGGACCGTTGTATAATGGCTGGAAAACGCCGATCATTATTTGTGAGGGATGTGGTGGGGCGGAAGTTTCGCCTGGCGGATGGATGGATAAAATAACATTTGCCGATTGAAATATTTCCGCGGCCGATTTTATGCTTGCGCCTACATTGACATATTCACTGTCTGCGCAAGATGCTTTTTCTCCCGCTCCCTGCTCTAACCAAACCTCTACATTTTTCTTTATCAGTGCAGAAACGGTTTCAGGCAACATGGAGACGCGTGTTTCAAAGGATAGCTCTGTTAAAATTCCTACAATCATAAGTAGTTATTCTTGCTTCAAGATAACTGTTTTTTTTCAGAGCAACAACAGAAGGGAGAACGCAGATTTTCATGATTGTCATGATTTGTTATGATTCTTTTCGTTGAAGATGCACAAAAAACAATTCAGTTCTTACGACTTCAAGCCACACAAAAATTGAATTCAGCCATCATATGCATTCCCTACGTCAATATCATAACAAATCATGACAATCATGAAGACCTGCGTTCGTTCTCTAAATTCGTATCACAAAATCCTGTTTCTTCTTAAAGTCTTTTCTGAAGAAAATCAATCCGATGAAGAATAGATCGATGGAGTACTGAACGGCTTCGTGTTTTTTAATTTCTTCCCAGGCTTCTTCCATCTCCGGGCTCCAGTGGATGTCGTCGAAGATTAAAATGGAGTGATCGTTTACTTTTTGCAAAAATGCATTAAAGTAATCAAGTGTTGGTTTTTTGCGATGATTGCCGTCGATAAATGCAAGATCAACTTTTTGTAGTCTTGATAAAGTTGATGAAAGGGTTTCATCGAAATTGCCCGTTACAATCTGTACATTTTGCAAACCCAGCAGGTGAAAATTCTCCTTTGCTTTCTGCGCTATTGCCGGTGCACCTTCCATTGTAATTACAGAAGATTTTGCATTGCCGCTGGCAAGATAAGATGTTGACATGCCCAGCGAAGTGCCTAATTCCACTATGGTTTCCGGCTGATAATAATTAACTATGCGAAATAACAACTGCCCCAGCTTTGCAGGCTTTGCTGCAAGCTTTGCAATATTACCAATGCTGCGTTGTTTCTTGTTGTCCTTTACCGATCCTGCACCAAAATCTTCTACTTCGATTACTGTATGATCGTTTAACAATTTTGTTCTTAATGCTTCGATCTTGTCAAAAGAATAATACTGTCGTTTATCATTGAGCACGTTTATCACAAAATCAAACACAAAAGGAGAATGAATGCCATGCCCCTTTCCATTTAGCGCTGTAACGTAATACCCGAGATATTTTTGAGCCAGTTTGAATTTGCTATACATTGAGAAAGTTGAGAGTTGAAAGTTGAAAGTTGAGAGTTATGAATAATTCTCAAACCTTCCACAACGCCACCCGTCGTGACGAATGCTACACCTATTAATTCCTAATTTCTAATTCCTGATTCCTAATTCCTAATTTCTAATTACCTCCTCTCCCACACTTGAAAACTATACTCATACGCATGTTTATCATCAATGGGAAAATCCTGGTTCGAGGTCAATTTCCATGCGTTGCTATTGATCTCGGGAAAGAATGCATCAGCATCATTGAAAGATGCATGAACACGGGTGATATAGATCTTGTTTGCCATCGGCAGCATTTCTTTGTATATCTGCGCACCGCCGATTACAAATACTTCTTTTGAATCGGTTCCTTCAGCTGCCTTCAACGCATCTTGTATATTTTTTACAACGATCGCGTCATCCGCTTTCCAGTCATCCTGGCGCGTGATCACAATGTTTTTCCTTCCGTTAAGCGCCTTGCCAAGGGATTCAAATGTTTTACGCCCCATTATGCATGGCATTGCCCACGTTATGTTCTTAAAAAACTTTGTATCATTTGGCAATCGCCAAAGCAATTCATTGTTTTTACCTATTGCATTATTCTCTGATGCTGCTACTACGAAAGAAATGATCATGTAATTAATTTGAAAATGGAGAGAATGGAACGCAGATTTTCATGATTGTCATGATTGGTTAAGATTGACGATTTGAAATTTTAACTTTGAGATTAAATACACTCAAAGCATGTTCGCCAGTCGTCCCAATGTCACACAAAATGCATTCTTAATTCTTAATTCCTAATTCTTAATTTGAACTCCTCGTGCCCCCTACTAACTCCTAACTCCTAATTCCTAATTTCTAATTTCTAAACGGCCACTGGCGCTTTAATCGCCGGATGACTCTGATAGTTTTCCAAAGTAAAATCTTCAAATTTAAAATCGAAGATGTCTTTTACTTCCGGATTGAGTTTCATGGTTGGCAATGGAAACGGTGTTCTTGTTAATTGCAGTCTGGCTTGCTCAATGTGATTATTGTATAAATGCACATCACCAAAAGTGTGTACGAAATCGCCTGCTTCCAGTCCGCAAACCTGCGCCATCATCATTGTCAGCAATGCATAAGATGCGATGTTAAAAGGCACCCCTAAAAATACGTCTGCGCTGCGTTGATACAGCTGGCAGCTTAGCTTGCCGTCGGCTACGTAAAACTGGAACAACGAGTGGCAAGGCATCAGCGCCATTTCCGGAAGTTCTGCAACGTTCCATGCGCTCACTATCATGCGGCGACTATCGGGATTGTTTTTTATCTGTTTTACTACGTCGCTGATCTGGTCGATCGTTTTGCCATCGGCACCTTCCCAACTGCGCCATTGTTTGCCATACACCGGACCAAGTTCTCCGTTTGCATCGGCCCATTCGTTCCAGATGCTTACGCCATGCTCTTTTAAGTATGCGATGTTGGTCTCTCCTTTCAGGAACCAAAGCAATTCATAAATGATGCTTTTCAAATGCAATTTCTTAGTGGTTACCAAAGGAAAGCCTTTCGACAAATCGAAGCGCATCTGGTACCCAAAACAACTGGTGGTGCCCGTACCGGTTCTGTCGGTTTTAGACGCACCATTATCCATTATTTGTTGAAGAAGCTGGAGGTATTGTTGCATGCCTGCAAATTACCGCATAATTCGAAATTGAAGGAATCGAAAAATTGGAGTGTGCAAAAGGCGGGGAAATCTGGTGGCCAGTAGCCTGTTTCTGGTAGCCAGTTGATTGAATGTCGAAGTCGCCGAGTGATTTTCTACTTTCTAAATGCCGCACAGAAAGACCGGCCACCGGCAAACTGGCTACCGGCCACTGACACAAAAAAGAAAACCCGAACCTGTAGGCCCGGGTCCCTAAAAGAAAAAATGATTTTCTTAGAATGGCAAGTCGTCAACAGGTTCTGAAACAGACGGACCGCTTTGTGGCTGGCTGTAGCCACCGCCGCTGTTACCACCATAGGTGTTGCCAGCTGCCGGAGAGCTGTAGTCGCCAGGACCCGCTGCTTTTTGACCCAACAGTTGCACACTCTGTACGCGTAATGTAAGTGACGCGCCGGTGCTACCGTCGTTTTTTGGATAAGTACGCACTTCAGGAGTACCTTCTACGTAAACCTGTGTGCCTTTTTTCAGATAAGGTGCTACGGCTGTTCTATCGCTCCAGTAAGCGCAATCTACCCAAATGGTTTTTTCTTGCTGGTTACCTTGTGCATCGCGGAATTTTTCAGTGTGTGCAACATTGAAGTTCATTACACTTTTTCCGTTTACAGTGTTGGTAACACAATCCTTACCGAGGTTTCCGATAACTTGTAGCTTAATCATAACTTAAAATTTAGCTTCGTAATTAAATAGTTTAAGCGGGCAATTTAGAGAGAAAATTTGAAAATTGGAGGATTTGAAAATTTGAAAATTGCGTTGCTGACGGCTTATTTTTCCCCATTATATTACCATTTCAAGATTTTTGAAGCGGAAGCTTAATTGACGCAACATTATTCCATTTTTCAATACAATACATAACAAAAAATGGAAGATGTGACACCTTCCATTTTCAAATTTTCAAATTCTCATATTTTCAAATTAGTACACCGCTTTCACCACGCCGGCTGTCTTTTTCACAAAATACAGCTTGTGGTTTTCGAAATACTCGAGCTGTTGTGTCTGCATGTTGAGAATGGTCGGTTGAATATCGAAGTCCGTGAATACTTTGAACTTTTTGTCGCCAATGTTGGAGTCGATATTTTTTCCGTAGGTATTTAACAAGAGGCCGAAATGCATGAACGTTTCATAGCCCCGGAACACCATGTCGCTTGGCCTTGAGTAAAAATTAGTTTTAAAGTAGTTGTTGATGCTAGTGCTAACGGGATCTACTTTGGCATTATAAAACGGAGTGGAATAAAAAATATCAAGGTTGAATTTTTCAAGGTCCTTCATTCCGTCCCAGGTTGGCATGCCCATTACTTGCAGCGGATATGTTTTTGAAAGCGTAGACAACTGCGTACAAAGGTTTGTGGCAAAGTCTTCATCCAGGCTACCGGCAACACAAACAGATTGTCTTGTGCTGTCAAGGTATGGAAGTAAGTCATCTGCTGTAAAGCCTTCTTCAAGGTTTATGTATTTCAATTTCAATTTTACAGAAGCGGTGTTGGCCGCTATTTCATCGAAATATCCCTTTAATCGATCTTCCTGTTCGCCTTTCTGGCGAAAAACGATCACGGGTGAGGTGCCATAATTTTTCTGCAAAAATTTATAAATACCAAAGCAGTGCGTCCGCAATGTGGAGTTCAGTAAAACAAAATATGGGTTGTTGGTAATGTTACCATCATTGGGGAAATTAGGATTGATAAAAGGAATCTTTTTGCGCAGCGCTATTTCTGCCAGCATTTTCATTTCTGTGCTGGAGGTGTGGCCAATGATGAGATCCACATCATCAAACTCGGGAAGTTGTGTTATTTCAAAAATTGATTTATTGGAACGTGTGTCATACACCTGCACGTCCAGAGCGAGGTTTAGCTTTCTCATGGAATCGATCGCCAGTTGAACGCCTTCGTAGAATTCCAAACCGGGATTGAGAAATTTGGGAAACTGTTTTCCGTAGCGGTAATTGTTGGTACCATCAAATGCCGAATCTAAATAGAGGGGCAAAAAGATGGCGACGGTGCTTCGTTTCGTGGTATCGGATGGTGTAAAACAAAATGCATTTTTTCCAAACGAACATAAGAGAACAAAAACAATAAGAAGTTTTTTCATTGGAAATAATTATAAATAAAAACGTGAGCTGTTAATAACGGTCGTATGGCACATTGTTACCAGTACTCTTTCTATTAACAACTCACGCGAATAAACGAAAATTTATCTAAACGCAGGGTTAAATGGTTTATTCCCAGCGATTTTTGCAATTATTCCGGAGCAAATTCTGCCCATTGTTCAGTCTGCCACGTTCCTTTACTCCCACTCAATAGTTGCCGGTGGCTTACTACTGATATCGTACACTACCCTGTTTATACCTTTTACGTTATTGATAATTTCATTCGAAATGTGTGCCAGAAAATCGTAAGGCAAGTGCGCCCAATCGGCGGTCATACCGTCTACAGATGTTACGGCTCTTAGTGCCAAAGTGTATTCATATGTTCTTTCGTCGCCCATTACCCCTACACTTTTTACCGGTAGCAAAATAGCGCCTGCCTGCCAGATGCTGTTATACAAATTATGTTCTCGCAAACCATTTATATAAACGTGGTCTGCGTTTTGCAAAAGTTCCACTTTTTCTTCTGTCACTTCGCCCAAAATACGGATGGCTAAACCCGGACCAGGGAAAGGATGGCGTCCCAACATTTCGTCTGGAATACCTAATTCTTTACCCACACGTCTTACTTCATCTTTGAATAAGAAGCGCAATGGCTCTACCAGCTGCATGTGCATTTTTTCCGGAAGTCCGCCTACGTTGTGGTGAGATTTGATTGTAACTGAAGGACCGTGTACAGAAATACTTTCGATCACATCCGGATAAATGGTACCCTGACCAAGCATTTCAATGCCTTCCAGTTTGTGTGCTTCTTCCTGGAAAACGTCGATGAACAATTTACCGATCACTTTGCGTTTTGCTTCAGGATCAGTTTTGCCTTTGAACTCATCGTAGAAACGTTGTTTTGCATCAACGCCTTTTACGTTCAACCCTATTTTATTATAAGTATCGAGTACTTGCTGAAATTCATTTTTGCGCAGCACGCCATTGTCAACAAAAATTCCGAAGAGATTGCTGCCAATTGCTTTGTGAATAAGCGTTGCGGCTACTGTAGAGTCTACCCCACCGCTTAGTGCCATGATCACTTTTCTGCCACCGATCTGTTTTTTCAATTGCTCAACTGTATCGGTCACAAAGTGTGCCGGCGTCCAGTCTTGCGAGCAACCGCAAACGTTTACGAGGAAGTTTTGCAGTATTTTTTTGCCTTCGGCAGAATGGTATACCTCCGGGTGGAACTGCAAACCGTATAGTGAATGGGTATCGTTGTTATTATTGATTCTGCGGAAAGCCGCCACAGGAATGCTTGCTGTGGTTGCCAATACTTCAAAGCCTTCCGGTAATTCTTTTATGGAATCACTATGGCTCATCCATACCTGGCTCATGTCGCTTACGTTGTGCAGCAGCACATCATTAATATGTTTTTGCATCATGGCGCGACCGTATTCGCGTTTGTTGCTTTTTTCAACACGTCCGCCAAAAACCTTGGCAGTTAGCTGTGCCCCATAACAAACGCCCAGTACGGGCACTTTCGTGATAAAGTCTGCAATATCTACCACAGGCGCCTTTTCTTCATTTACAGAAAAAGGTGATCCTGAAAGGATTATGCCCTTAAGAGTGGCATCAATTTCAAACTTTTTGTGGTAGGGAATAATTTCGCAGTAAACATTGGCCTCGCGTACGGCCCTGGCTATTAATTGTGTATATTGGGAGCCAAAATCGAGAATTAATATTTTTTCCGTCATTGTGACGCGAAGGTAAAAAAGATTTGAAAAACGAGATTAGAAATTTAGAACGTGAACCTGGAATGGTGAAACGTGAATGCGATGTACCTCGTAAACGTTGCTCCATCCTTTTCAAATCTTCAAATTTTCAAATTCCCAAATTTCTCCTGTAACCTTAAAAGCGCGAACATCGTCATATCTTCGATTTTTATAATAAACACAACATAATGAAACACTTAGCATTCCTGTTCTTAGCTGTTCTTATCGTAGCTTCATCCTGCAATTTCATGGGAGGCAAGCGTGTACCCGGAAACGGCAATGTAACTACTTCTGAAAAAACAGTTTCTTCTTTTACCCAGGTTGAGCAAAAAGGCTCGTTTGATGTATATGTATCGACAGGCAGTACCTATTCGGTGAAAATTGAGGCGGAAGACAACCTGCTTCCATACATTGAAACGAATGTCGCCAATGGCAAACTGGAAATTGATACCAAGAAAGGTTTTTGGCTCCGCCCAACAAAAAGCCTGAAAGTATATGTAACCGCTCCCACTTTTGCCGCCATCCGTTCTTTTGGAAGCGGCAATATTACGAGTCAAAATACGATCTATGATTCTTCTAAAATAGAATTGTCTGTTAGTGGCAGTGCGGATATCAAAGCGACCGTTGATGCTCCGGAAGTACATTCTGAAGTTACCGGAAGCGGCAATGCTGACCTGAATGGACAAACGAAAAAGTTCGACGGTAATGTGAGGGGCAGCGGCAACATCAATGCATTTGACCTGAAAGCAGAAGAAGCGAAGGTTGAAATTTCCGGCAGCGGTAACGCTAATTTGTTTGCAAGTGTGAAACTGGATGTTACTGTAAACGGTAGCGGCGACGTAAACTACAAAGGCAATGCGCAGCAGGTAGTCAGCAATATGCATGGGAGTGGCAGCTTGAAGAAACTGGAGTAAAGCACAGGAATTAGGAATTAGGAGTTAGGAGTTAGGAATTGGTGGCTGATTGTTTGAGATGATTAGCAATTTCTACCGTTCTAAATTCATTACTGATCAAATAACAAAAAGGCTTCGACGATCTCGTTTGAGATTATCGAAGCCTTTTGTCATAAAAATCATTCAGCTATTTTTGGCGCGATCACGCACTTTTCTAATTCCTAACTCCTGATTCCTAATTCCTAATTCCTAAGAAGCTCTTCACCTGCGCATAGTCACTCCAGTCTATTTTGCTTGCGCTTTGGTCTTTAACGCCGCCGGGAATCAGTACATACCTGAACTGATAGGATTTATTGGGATCGGGTGAAAAACTAATGGTGCTAAGGTCTTTGTTTGCCTTTACAGTAATGGTTTGCTCGTAAAAGGATAGAATGGTTTTTACTGAGCCATCATCATAAGGTAGTGGATATACGGTGGTGCGTTCTGTTTCTGGGTCATACTCGTTCATGTAGACTTTTATTTCGCCCATGTTTAAGATATCTGAACTGAGTTTGGGTGCTGAAATTTGCGCGAAATAACCGGTGGTATCGAGTAGAGAAGGGTCTATAGCATTTTCCACGGTGGTTGGTTGGAAGCCTACGTCGAGCCATGCGGAATAAATTACATTGGCTGTGCCGGTATCGCCTTTGGCGCCTGGAGAGCCATCTTTACCATCTTTGCCATTGGCTCCTGTTGAACCGGTTCCGCCGGTTGGACCAGCCGGTCCTGCGGGACCTGCATCGCCTTTCTGGCAAGAATAAATAAATAATGAGAAGGCCAATAAAAGCCCAAGGAATGAATAACTTTTCATAGTGGTACGATTTGGATTTTAACCTGGTTGATTTTCAATCTGTGACCAAATTAGCTAAATATCTCACCGCTGGCAATGCCCGTAAAAACGGATTTGCCTGCAGTTTCGCATTTCCAAAATTACCAGAAGGCAATAACAGCAATGGTTTTCAACGCAAAAGCGGGCAGCATCTTTCCATTGAGCACTTTACTTTCTTCAAATCGAAGTAATTGCACGAGCCAAAAAGGGGTATTACCCCCAGCAGTGTTTTCAGTTTTTACTATCAAGTATCGTAGTATGTCGCCCAGCGATTACGCATACTAACGGGGCACAAAAAAGGGGAAGCTTTGATCGCTTCCCCTTTTGATATTATTTAGACTACTGTCTGTTCTTAGTTCTGAATGTTCAGGAACTCTTGCACTTTTGCGTAGTTTTTCCAATCTACACTGTTGCTTGCAGGAGTACCACCAGGAATAATTACGTAACGGAATGGATACGCTGGGAAGGACACATCGATGTAATTTAAAAGGATAGCGCCTTTTCTAACTCCTACGGTGAAACCATAGGCGTCAGCTTCTACTACTGTTGGCGCAGCCGTAGTGCCCACATTTATGTACACCTTAACCATTCCTTTGTTAACAATGTCATCAGTTACCAAAGCTTCGGTTATACTAAAGCCAAATAAATACGTATAAGTACCGTCAGTATTTTTAGCTGAGTCTATTTTTGTAACTCCGCTTGCATTAAACCATTTTGAATAATATATATTGGCTGTACCGGCAGCACCAGCAGGGCCAGCAGGACCGGCAGGACCAGCGGCACCTGTCGCGCCAGCAGGACCAGCATCACCTTTTTGACAGGATACAGCAAAAACAGAGGCAGCCACAACCAGGGCCAAAAACATAATCTTTCTCATAATGATAATTTTGAAATGTTAATAAAAGTTGATTTTGTATTAGAATTTAAATTTAAACAAACATTTTTTGTGTAGCCAACATTCGGCCTAAAAACAGGTATTAACCACTAGAAAAAACATGTGCTTATTTACCATATGAAACGAGCGGCATTCCTTTAAATTAATAAAAGAAATCGTCAGCTTTTTAAAAATCTTTTCTGTCGATTCCCGGGGTAAAACGACGAGTGCCAAATCGTCTTTGTATCCACGACCAATACCCCGTTTGACTAAAAATCACCATCTCTTACCTCAATTACATACTCTGCATATTTTAAAAACAAGGACATTGTAGAAACAATCCCTTGGGTCTAAACTTAATGCTTAAGAAAACGTTTAAGCCAGTTTATTACAACAGCTTCTAAAAAACACATGAATGAAACATTCTTATTATCTGGCTAACTGCTTTGATCACCTATAGCGATAAACAGCCAGCTATATATTTTGTTCGTGTTATGAGGGCTAAACGACATTAAATTATGCATTAACCTTTTCATCCTTTTTGCAGACACTTTTTTTATCATTTTGGGTGACAACCCGAAACCTTTTTTGTCCAAAAACAAGGCAAGGCCATTGTAGAAACAATCCCTTGAATTAGTCACCATGAGAAAACAAACTTTAGTTAATTGAAAATTGAAAGTTGAAAATTGAAAATTATAAGGCGTCAATGCTGGCAGGAGTAACAGCGTCCATTTTCAACTTTCAATTTTCAACTTTCAATTCAGTAAAATGGTGTTGTTTACAGGAGGGAGATGATGAAAAGGAAAGTAAGCATTTGGCGGGTCGTTATGGGGTTCCCAAATACTTACCGGATAATTTAGCGGTCTTTCATTAATCTAATGACTGAATAACTGAGTAACTGAATAACTGAGTGTCTCACATTCGGAAAACCTTCAGTTATTCAGTCATTCAGTTATTCAAAAATTCAATGATCCAGTTATCTGTCTACTGCCCTGCAACCCAATACCATCGCATCCATGTCTTCGCATCTTTTACACCTACCATGTCAACGGTGGTTGTGTTTACCCGAACAAAGTAGAAACCCTGAGGCTCTGTAAGCGCAGCTGTCGTTTGCTTAACATATAGAGGCGCATTAGCAGAGTCTGGCTTATAGGTATTAAAAATAGCTCTTCCGTCGTTAAGGAATGTTGGCACAAAACTGCTGCTACTAGGAATAATCAAATTATTGTCCTTCACCGCAGCATATGCCATCCAGTCCCAGTATGTTGTTTTGGTAATCGTATCATACGCAGGCAAATAAGCCATATAGTAGAACCCTGGAATAGATTGTACATTGAAAGCATCATCTACGCCATTTGAGTGGAAACCAAGATTTGCCCAGTAGCCATGCGTTATATTATATGACCACCAGCTGGTAGCGCCACTTTTGTTAACTATTACCGGAGCTGTCGCTTCGCCGATGGCAATATTTGTAGTTCCGTTGATTTTTACGTTCACCTTGCCGTTAACCCAGGTCATGTCGGTTAATGAAGATATAGTTGCGGTACCAATTTGCACAGGGTTTCTAAATACTATTCCATTAGGAGATTTAACAGAATAAACAAACGAAGCTGTGGTAGCACTTCTTATGCCAGACGAATTGTAGGTTAAAAACACCATTTGTTTGCTGTAATGATAGTATTCAACGTCAACATCCAGACCACCGATTGTTGTTCTCTTAAAGTAAGTGAGGAAATCGCTGATGTGCTGTAGTCCCAATGCTCTTGACCATTCACCATTTGTCCATAGATCGGCTTCATCTTTTGTGGCTTTAATAATATCAAGCTCAGTTCCGTTTTGTCTTCCTTTCAATTTGATGGTATCTCCTTTAACCGTATCAATTGCAAACTCAAAATCAGCTTTAAGACCATCACCCGCATTACCACCATTTACATATGGATTAGGGTCTGCCAGCATGTGCAGATAAGAGTAAGTATCGAAGATCAAACATGGTTGCTGCAACGCTTTAATGCGATAGCTGCTTTCACGTGGATGTGTAGTAGACGTATCAAAATCTGAATACATTACCACGCGGTTTTGATTATTGAAAGTAAAATAGAAATTGAAGGTTTGGCCGGTACCGGTTTGGTACAAAGCTTTCCAACCGTTTGGAGAGCTAAGGACATCAGCCTGGTATTTCGCCAAAGCTGCATTGATCCTTTCATCCGGCGTTTGATCGAATACAGATTTCTCTTCTTTCTGACAGGAAGAAAGCGCTGCCATTGCCACAAAGAGGTATAAAAAAAATCTTTTCATCTGTTTATTTTTATTGTTTTGGTCAGATGGAATTCGCCAAATAACCATTGCGTTGAATATGCAAACTGTCTATGGCTCATTTCATTTTTATTGATTGATTCAATTAATTAAATGCTTTTAGTAAAGAAGTGCTTCAAGAGACGCTCTTGTTCTCCTTTGTAAACTATAGAAATCAATTCCCCAAACATCTTTGTAATAGTTCACCACCATTGATTCTTTCTGTCTCAATCTCGCCTGTGCTGTAGCAGCCGTAGTTCCGTTACTGTTGGTGCCCTGGATGCTGTTCACCAGTCTGTCGAAGCCGTCATGTCCTTCAATCAGCAATATTGAAATTGTTTCTACCCAGTCATCATCGGTACCCGACATTGCATAAGATGTTACAAATCCTTCCGAGTTGGCGTACTCATCAGAAAGGTTGTTCCAGTTGGCTGTGTACTGCCCCACGCAAATCTTTTTGAACTCCAGAGGATACATGATCGTTTGGTGCAAAATGTGTCCAAACTCGTGCTCGATTGTATGGATCTGCATTTTAACGGTTGCCGTATCAGACGCTTTGTATCCCGGCATTCCTTTAATGTTGAAATCGTTCACTACAAACAATTCGATACGACGACCACCTTCTGCCTGGCCAAGTGTGATCGTACCATTTGTGTTGTATTGCGCACTACCTACCAGTACAAAAAATTTAGGGCTGTATTTTTTGAAAAACAAATTACCCGCTTCTGCCACGTAGTTGTCGATCCAAACTGATTTAATTGCCTGCATCAGAGGAATTACTTTTTCCTCTTTTGGTGGAACCAGTTGTTTGTTCAATGCCAACTCAGATTGATCCCATTTGTACTTCACAGAAATGTTGAAAGGATCAACATAGTTTTGAAGTATCCAGTTATCAATAGGGCCATTCACCCATGTATCACCGCCCAAACCAGTGATGGTACTTGGGTCTGGCAAAGTTTCCTTTCTTGTGCAGGAAGTTATTGAAACTGCTGCCAGCAAAAAGAACAGGCTGTATTTGAATAGTTTCATAATAATAAGCTTATTAAGTTTTCTTAAGTTTAAGGTTTAGCGAGGATTAGGTTCCAATCCTGAAATAGACGTTGCTTGCGGGATTTGGAACATTCTTCTGTTATCGTCAGCTTTTAAGGTGTCGATTTTATTAGTATTGGTTGCATTATCATGGCTTGCATGCAATACCGGTACGTTGTATCTCGCAAGGTCAAACCATCTCATACCTTCCTGCACAAACTCGGCACGTTTGAAATCCATCAATGCAGCCAGGTAACCAGCCTGCAAATTAGTGATGCCATAGTAGCTTCTTATTTTGTTAGCAGTAAGTGAATGCGAAGCAGGAGAATAGTTTTTGATCCTTGTGCTCATATACAGATCAAGATCATCACCGGCAGCTCCCAGATTGTTTTGCATGATATAAGCTTCTGCCCTGTTGAACAATGCTTCTTCCGCAGTAAATATCGGAACCATTACATAACCGTAACCAGTATTCGCATTCACTGACATACGCACGAAGTATTCGTTGATCTTTGGAACCATAAAATTCTCTTCGCCTGACGAATACAATTGGTTTGTAAATGACCAGGTACCGCCAGTTACTGGTGTACGGAAAACATCATCCTTAGCTGCTGCACTGAACCCGTAGCGTGAGCTTACGAAGCTTCTTGCCCACCATGAAGCAGTTTCCACAAGCAGAATGTTCGCATTTTCTGTTGCTTTTGCATATCTCGCGAAAAGCTCATTGTAGTTAAGTTGCAAATAGTCAGTGTTCCATGGACGCAGATTGTTTGCAAAACCAGCTGTACCAAATACTGCCGTAGCATGTTTGATCACACTGTCATATTGTTGTTTGTACAGGTAGAATCTTGCAGCAAATGCATGCGCAGCTGCTCTTGTGAAGTGATATTTTGGAATAGCGTAAGCGTTGTCATCCAGCAATGGCATACCTTCCTGCAAATCTTTCTCGATCATTTCATAATCGTATGCCACAGTTTTTCTGTCGTATTGTTTTACCACTACTTCTTCTGGTTCCGTAACATAAGGAACCCCCGGCGTAGTATTGGTTCCTTTCGCATCATATCTTTTCGCAAATATTGTTGTCAACATGAAATGCGAGTAAGCACGTGCCACCAATGCTTCACCTTTTTGGTGAATATACTTTTGAGGCTCTGCTGCTTCTACACAAGCTGCATATGCGTGGTTAGCAGCAGCGATGGCAGAGTAGCAAGCATTCCAGTAATATTCTGGAGAATCCTGCTGGTTATCCTGCACATCATTAAAGAAGTAAGGATCCATTGTAGTATGGTCCACCCCTCCGGCGCCTTTATCTGTAACGTTATCAGAAATGGATTCTGTGAACGCCATGTAGTTAGCCTGCGGATAGGCAGTAGCCAACAATTGTGAAACCTTTTCAGGTGTATCAAGCGTAGTACGGTTGTCGGGTGCTTTCCCCAGGAATTTGCTACATCCTGCAGCTACCATCAACACACCGGCAATTGCATATATTGATAATTTCTTCATCGTCTCTTTTTTTAAATACCAACTTTTAATGAAAGAGTAATTTGTTTCTGAATCGGCTGAGCAACACCACCTGCGTTAAAGAACTCAGGGTCCTGGCCTTTCAGTTTTTTATCAGAGTAGATCAACCAAAGGTTGTTACCTGTTAAAGAGAAGGACGCGCTACCTAAGCCAATCTTTCTAAGTGTTTGCGGAGCAAGATTGTAAATCAGCGATACTGATTTCAAACGGATCAAATCTCCTTTTGCAACACGTGCAGTTGAATAGTTATAGTTATTTGCAGGGTAAGCACCTGACAATATGTATTGTGTCCACATATCCATGATAGACATTACATTTGTTTTTGCCTCGTCGCCTGGCAATACCCAACGGTCATTTAGCTCTTTAGGAGTGGCTGACAAGTCTGAGTAAGCAGACTGGAAAGCAGGATACAACCTGATCTTGTTACCAAACTGATAGGTAAGGAACACGTTCAATGCAAAAGATTTGTAAGTGAATGTGTTGTTGAAACCACCAGTGTATTTAGGATCCACAGGACCATTGTAAACAAGGTATTTGGTATTTTGATCTTGTAACCAAACAGCAGGGCTTTCCTGTCCTGTTTCATTGATGAACAAAGGCACACCGTTATCGTGTACTAATTTTGTGAAATCGATAGAGAACAAGCTGCTTACTGCGTAACCTTCTTTGTTTCCACCTTCCGCTTTTACAAGGTCAAAGATGGTGGGTTCGTTTTTAGCATTGGTAATCTTTGTGGTATTGTAACCGAAAGTGAAATTCGCTTTCCATTTCCAGTCTTTACCTTTGATGATCTCACCGCCTACCATTGCCTCAACACCATGAGATTCCAGGTCACCGTAGTTAGCGTATTTATAAGCCTCACCGCCAATACCGGAAGTTTTCATAATGCTGATCAGGTCAAAGCTTTTTCTTTGATAAACATCAAGGCTGAAGAAAACCCTGTTTTTCAAAAAGCCTCCATCAAGGCCAATGTTACCAGTATAGTTCTTCTCCCAGGTAAGATCCATGTTTTTCAAGCTCTGTAACGAAATTGAGTTTTCAGTTTCGTCAGAATATGGTCTGTTTGTGATCTGGTTTTTGTAAATAACACTTGCACTTGTTGCAGGTCCCATACTCGCAGTAAGACCATAGCTACCTCTTAGTTTCAGGTAATCTAACCAATCAAAATCCTGCATGAAATCTTCGCTTTCGATATTCCATGAACCACCGGCACTCCATGTTGGCAACCAGCGGGCAGCACTTGTTTCGCCCAGTCTGTTTGAACCATCATAACGTGCAGTACCAAAGATGTTGTACTTGTTATTATAAGTATACTGAGCATTTGCGTAGAACGCTACGAAACGGTCATAGCTTTTGCTCATATCATAATAAGGGAAGTTACTTTCAATATTTTGTTTCAGGATCTTGTAGTCGATGAAAGGAATTCCACCGTTGTTGAACTGATAACCATAACCTGTGTTAGCAAAGTCTTGCCTGTCCGCAGATTTGATCTGGTTACCCACCAACAGGTTCACATTGTGCTTTTCCGCAAATGTTTTATTGAAAGTTATACTGTTTCTGATGTCGTAGTTGATCAGATCATTTTCGGTACGGTTGTAGAAACCACCATAAGGCAATACTACGATTGGCTCTGCTTCAGGATTATCCGGGTCCCTGTAAAGGAATTTGTTTGCCTGGCGGATAGTCGCCGTATTTGCAGCGCGGTAAGCATTTGCCATGTTTGAGTTTTCAGTGATGTTGTGCTCTTGTGTAGATTTCACATAACGCAACGCACCTACAAACTCATACTTAAAGTTTCTGTTGATCTTATAAGTAAGATCGCCTTGCAAACGTATATCCAACACGTTAATGTCGATATAGTTATTCTTCACCTCGTTCAGGATGTTGAACGGAGCAAAGTTTCTGGTGAAATATTCAAGGTTACCTGTGCTGTCATATGCAGTCATTGCACGGCTTGTGTTCAACGCATAGCTGAATGGATTGATATCGAAATCACGATCGTATTTACCCTCCACTGCATTTGACTGTCTGCTCAAAGATCCAGGAGCTCTCTGTTGTCTTACAGAAGCAAGTGTAGAGAAACCGGTTGAAATTTTGTCAGACAACTTGTAGTTGTTACGGAAGTTCAATGTGTAACGTTTTACGTTATCGGCAATTGTCCAACCATTGTCGCTATAAAAACTCGTAGAGAAATAAGTCTGAGATTTGTCAGTACCCGAAGAAATACTCAATGAATGCTCCTGCATCAGGTTGTTGCGGAACATCAGATCAAACCAATCTGTGTTGGCTGTTGCATATCTTTTCAGGAATGCGTTTCTTGCTTGTGGCGTATTTTTCAAAAGGAAGTTACCGCTTACATCCATACTGTCCATCAACTGGTACATTTTGCCATATACGCCATAGTCAGAACCATCAAGGATAGACGAATTCATAAAGCCTTTTCTTTCCAACTCACCATATACAGACATTTGCTCCGCAGAGTTCATGATGTTGTAGTTGCTGTAATTTGGCTTCAACTGAGTGGTGAAGTTACCTGTGTAACTTACAACCGGTTTACCCACTTTACCTTTTTTAGTGGTAATAACGATAACACCGTTCATCGCTCTTGCACCGTACAACGCAGTTGCAGCGGCATCTTTAAGGATGTCGAAGCTTTCGATATCGTTCGCGTTCAAACCAGCTACTGCAGAACCCAACAATGTTGCAGGGTCACCACTTGACAACTGATCGTTAGAAATGTTTACAAGATCTTCCAGTACAACACCATCAACCACCCACAAAGGTTTGTTATCACCCATGATAGAAGTGGCACCACGCACGCGCACTTTAGGCGCACTACCAAATGTTCCTGATACGTTTTGTACAGAAACCCCGGCAGCACGGCCTTCCAGCATACGGCTCACATCTGTTACACCGTCTGTTTTTATTTCATCAGCTTTCAATCTTACAGAAGCTCCACTGAATTTCTTTTTATCGATATTCTGGAAACCTGTTACGATTACTTCAGATAATGCTTTGTCACCTTCGTTTGATAATGTAACCGCTAAAAAGGATTGACCTTTAAACACGATTGTTCTGGCAGCTTTACCTACATAAGAAAAGCGGATGCTATCGCCGTTGCGCACGTCAATAGCGAATTCACCTTGTGTGTTGGTGAACACGCCCCTTTTCGTATCAAGGTTTTCAACAGATACCTGGCCGAGGATCGCTCCATCTTCCTGACCTGTTACTTTACCCCTTAGTTTAACTGCCGGCACACTATCAGGGGCGTTATAGCTGGCCGCGGACTTTAAAAGACTTTCTGCTTTTTTGCTGATAGCTTTCGAAATCACTATGTAATTGTTCGCAATCTTGTAAGAGAGAGATTTTCCATTTAAAAGGGCTTCCAACACTTTGTCAAGAGCAGTGTTGTTGAAGTTTGCATCAACTTTTTCTTTGTCATTAAAAACTTCATTGCTGTAGAAAAATACCAATCCAGTTTGTTTCCTGATCTCAGAAAACACATCACTGAAACTTCCCTGTTTTACGTGAAGGGTAACTTTAATTTCTTGATTTGATCTCTTGTGTGCAGAAGCAAGAGAGGCAAGCGGAATCGTTTGAAGTGCCGCTGCTACCGTAACCAAAAGCCATAGCCACATGACGTTGCGCCACACGGAACGGCCAGCTCCGAAAAATCTCATAAGCAATTAAGTTTTTATTAAATTATAAGAGTAAGACAGCCATTCAAAAAAAATGGGTGACAAACCTTTGCAAATATTTGTGAGTTAGGCGAAAAAATACGTAGGTGTTAACACTCATTTTATCATATACAAAACATTTTAATCTATAAAATGCTTTGACTCATTTTACCCAAATGCCTCAATAACCCTACATGATAAGCGAAAACCCAAAAAAAACGGAGGATAAGGCGGAAAGCAGAACTAAAATAGTAAAAATTACTCTTCGCGTATGCGTTAGCGTTATAAAACTTGGGGATGTACGAGGTACGGTGTTCGATGTACGAAGTCATTAAAGTGGTACACCCAAACGAATTTCGTACACCGTACATCGTACTTCGTACATCGAACTTCCAAACTATTTGCGTAGTGAAATCTCCCCAGCGTTATTTTCGTAACTAATACCGGTGGTTTTTGAAAGCATGTCGAGGAAGTCGGTGATGGATTTTTGTTTCTCCAATGCACCGGTGATATGAATCTTTGCGAGTGAAGGATTATCAAGTTTTACCTGGACGTCGAACCATCTTTCTATTGCCGGAACAATGTTTCCCAGCTCTTCATTTTTGAAATAGTAAATGCCGTGCATCCAGCCCAGCACCATTGTTTCATCAAAATCAGCCTTGTTCAATTTTTTATCAGATTGAATATCTACGGCTTCACCGGGTTGCAGGATTTGTTTGTCATTGTCGCTTTCCACACTCACTTTACCATTCACAAGTGATATTTGCATTGGCTCGCCCGGATATGCCCTAACATTGAACTCTGTCCCGAGCACACTAATTTTTACGCCATTTACTTTCACAACAAATGGGGCGTCTGCATTTTGTGCAACTTTAAAATAAGCCTCCCCTTTTACAGTAACCTCTCGTGAAGAGCCGTTAAATTGATATGGAAAATCCAGGTCAGTGGCCGCATTCATCCATACCTGCGTACCATCTGTCAATTGCAGTTTATAGGATCTTGTCTTGGGAACAGATAAGGTGTTGATGCCGTTAGCGTCAACATTTCCCGCGGTTGCAAATACGTCTTTCAGGTTATCGTTTTGTTCTACGGAAATAGATTTTCCGTTTGCCAGCTGAAGTTTTAAATCGCCTGCCGCGTGATGGCGATTCTGAAAAAACACCACACCAGCCGTTACCACAATGCCGCCCATAATTGCCGCAGCCGCATATCTCAGCCACTTGCGGCCAGATATTTTCACTATCGGAGCCGCCGCGACTGCCGGCGGTATTGTGTTCGTGGATTCTGAAGCCTCAAGTTTATCCTGCAGGGCCTGCCAGCTGTTTTCTGCATTGTAAGCCCTGTTAAATGAGACCAGTTTTTTTAGACTGTGCACCTGCTGCATTTGTTCCCATAACTCCTGGGCATGGCTATCCGTTACCAATAACTCATTCAATCTCCGGTTATCTTCTTCCGAGATCTGGTTAGTTAATTTGTCGATAATTAACTGTTCAATGGGCGGTATGGCAGCAGATTCTGTCAATATGAAACTATTTTTCAATTATTTATCTATGATAACAAACAATTATCTATTGTGTTTAATAAATTCAAACATTCTCACTTATTTGTTAGACAACAAATAAATAAAAATGGGTGACAATGTCCCAACAAACGAGCTATAATTTTTCAGGCTTGTTCGAAGTTTAGTAAAAGCCCTCTTTAATTGCGTTTTCACCGTGTTGATGGATACGTCGAAAATGTCGGCAGCCTCCTGGTACTTTTTCCCATCCACATACACCACTTCAAAAATCTGGCGGCATTGTTCGGGCAACTCTTTCAATGCATTGTTGACTGCATCGGTTACTTCCGCCAATTCCATATGATTTACCTGGAAAGACGAACTCAACAAGTCGGTATAACCTTTTTCTTTTTCGCTATACCTGCTTTTAAACTTTAAAATATTGAATGCCGCGTTACGAACGGAAACGCCAAGATAGGAACCAAGGGATTCGTTGATGGCGTCGAACTTGCGTTCATGCCAGAATTTTACAAATATATCCTGAACAAGGTCTTCAGCATCGGCTTCATCGGGCAAAAGAAGACATGCCTGCATACAAAGCTGTTTGTAATACTTATCAAACAATGCCTTGAATCCAGCTGCTTCTCCTTGTTTTAAGAGCTCCAATATTTCCCGGTCTTCTGAAGCTGTCATTCCCGATAGTTACAGTTATTTTCCTGATCTTGAATTTCAAGCAAATTTGAAAATTTGAGGATTTGAAAATTTGAAAATTCATTTGGTGCTCCTTCTCATTTTTCAAATGAACTCTCCAGATATCCGAGAGTTCATAACTAATCCCAAATTACGCGCCTAAAAGCATTTTCCCCGCCCGGATGACTGGTCGGACGGGAAATTCTCATATTTTCAAATTTTCAAATTATCCTATGGATTTACTTTAACCGCCTGTCTTGCGAGCAATTTCCATTTTCCACCATTTTTTTGCCATACCAGCAAAATATAAAGTTCCACCTTCCCCGGTCCTTTTCCTTTATCATCTGTGTTGGCAGACAGTTTGTGCCTTACAATAGCCGTTTCTTTTACAACGGTAATTGTTTGATCAGTTAAAGTGATATCCAGGAAATGCGAATTGCCATTCGTGATATTTTCCACAAATGTTTTCTTGTCTTCCAGCTTACCGCTTGAATGTCCATATGTCAACTGATCGAGTGTTATGCCTTCGAGAGCGGCTTTATCTGCGCTGATCATCGCTTTGCGCAAAGTCTCCACAGCGTCGGCAACTGCTTTTTCATCCTTCGTCTGAGCAGATACGTTAGTCAGGGTAAATACACTGATTGCCATAATTGCAAGTAATCTTTTAAACATGGTTGTTTTGGATTGTGGCTAAACTTACGAATTGTAACGTAATTGAGAGAAAAAAATCGGTGAGTAGCAGAGATTTATCGAGGAACAATTAAGAATTAGGAATTAAGAATTAAGAATTGCCCCGGTGATACATTCAATTTGAAAGATTAAGTTGCTTTAATGATAAACCTTCTAAGGGGAAGATTCAGTAAGCAATAACACACAGAAAGAATTCTTAATTCTTAATTCTTAATTCCCAATTCTTAATTTACCCGAATTACTGAATCATTTACCAGTGCAAAAACATCATCTTTCTTGTAGATATCAATTCTTGCGAAACCGGTGAACTTGCTGAATGCCGGCAGCACTGCGAATTGTTCGCCAAAATAAAAACAGGGAAACGCCAGTGACTGCTTACCCAGTCCGTTGATGCGCACACCCGGGTGAATGTGGCCACTGAAAACATATTTGTCAATCGTATCAAAATCAGCAGCAGCAATATCGTGTGTAAACAAAAAGGCGCCATCACCTTCCGCTGTGCAGGTGGTGATATCGGCATCGCAAACGGAAATGCCCATTTGACGATACAACTCATCTTTCAGAATGTCGTGGTTGCCCTTTACCAATTGTATGTGCAGGTTATCGAAATCGTTTCGCCAGCGACGAAAGAAATCCATCTCTTTATTGGCACTGCTGTGAAACATATCGCCAACGATGATGAGTTGCTCAGGCTTAAAAAACTGAATCAATTGAAAAAGTCGCTGCAGATCTTCTTTATACATATTTTGGGGAACAGCGATCCCTTCTTTTCTAAAGTGGCCGGTTTTACCGAAATGCAGATCCGAAAGTAAAAGCGCTTTTGCTTCCTCCCAATAAATGACTCTTTGTGATGATAACCAAAGTGTTTGTTCCCTCAATGTGTATTTAACCGGCGCCTGCATAGAAGCAAATTTATTCAATTTGAAAATTTGAAAATTTCAAAATTTGAAAATTCTTTGGACGCGTCCTTTCGAGTTTACTATTTGCTCTCCGATATCTGGAGATTTCATTTGAAACATAAAAAGTAACACTGAAAGCATTTTCAAATTTTCAAATCTTCAAATTTTCAAATTGTTATGCCCTCAATTATAAAGTATTCAACTGCTTTTGTTACATTTAACTCAATTAAACAATCATCAAAGCCTCTTTTATGAACGATTTCGCTTCTACGAACGATCACCTTTCGGGTATCGAAGAACCTAAAAAACTACCCAGCACTTTAAACGTACTGACGATTCTTACTTTTATTTGGTCTGGCATTACCATTCTTTCATCTTTTTATAGTTTTGCAACGGCAAAATCGGGTTATGAAAAACTGGAAAAAATGCAAGGATCTCCTGAGCTTGAAAATGCACCAGAATTTGTAAAAAAAATGACGGGACCAGAGATGCTTGAAGTATCAAGAAAATCTATGGAAAACAGGGTTCCTATTTTATTGGTGGCGCTCATCGCAACCGGGCTGTGTATCTATGGAGCCGTCCAAATGAGAAAGCTACTGAAGCAAGGTTATTATGTTTGGCTGATCGGAGAAGTACTGCCAATTATCACCACGTTTATATTTATCGGCGCCGGAGCTTTTTCTCCATTTTTCCTTTTCTTCTTAATATTTCCTGTGGTGTTTATCATTCTGTATGGCACACAGTTGAAGCATATGCATTAATAATTGAAAATTGAAAGTTGAAAGTTGAAAATGGTAGGGGCGAATCGCATTCGCCCTGAGGTTAAAACATAAAACACATTTTCAATTTTCAACTTTCAATTTTCAATTCTCAACTCCCCAACTGTTGCTGCATCTTCTTCACCCGATCTTCCAAACTTTCAGATGATAAGGCTTCACGCATGCTGTCTACTTTTACAGGGAAGCTGAATGGCGTAAGGCGTTCGGGGAAACTCAATATAATTTTCGAGGATTGAATTCGCTCCAGCATATTACGCAAACGTACTTCTTCCATTTGCTGGAACAGTACTTCCTGGAATGCCTGCCTTAATAGCAAATTATCTTTATCGTATTCGCGGAACACTTTGAACAACAATGAAGCAGATGACTGCAAGTGCCGGGCTTTTTTATACTCCCCCGGGTAACCCTGAAAAATCAATCCACCAATCACTGAAATATCCCTGAATTTTCGTTTAGCCATTTCCGTGGCATTTGCACTTCGCTGGATATCGTCTAACAAAGATTCGGTTGTGAACAATTCATAAACGTTTGTATCGTCTACAGGAATGGGCTGGTCACTGAGTAGTTCAAAACTGTAATCGTTCATCGCAAATGAAAATGTGATAGGGACGATCTTACTGATTCTATACGCCAAAATAGCCGCCATGGCTTCATTCACGAGCCTGCCTTCAAAAGTGTGTACAAAAAGATGGAAGCCTTCCTTTGTTTCAATTTGCTCGATCAGCAATTCATTTGCCCGTGGCACCCTTGAAAGATGTTCCTGCAACTCAAATAATGGTTGCAATACTTCGAGCTCTATATCGCGATCTGGTTTTGGCACCAGCGCTTCGTCAAACTTCTCCCGCAACTTTCGACCGAGGTTTGCGGAGAGTGGCATGCGTCCACCCTGCCAGCTTGGAACAATCGTTTTTTTAGAAGTTGATCTGCGCACGAGCACCGTCATGTCTTTGATCATTACAAGTTCCACGTTTCTCCCTGCAAGCGTAAAAACTTCGCCGGGCTCCAATCTTGACACAAACCATTCTTCTATCACGCCAATATAACCGCCGCTTATAAAGCGCACTTTCAACATAGATTCACTCACGATGGTACCAATGTGTAAGCGGTGCCTCATCGCAATTCTCCGGCTGGTTATTTTGTACAAACCATTGATGATCTCTACTTTTTTGTATTCATCATATTGCTGCAAAGCGTTGCCACCATTAGTTACAAAGTATAGCAACTCCTGCCACTCTTCGTATGTAATATCGCTATAGCAAAACGTTGCTCTTACTTCATTAAAAATCTCTTCGGGATAAAAACCGTCTGATACGGCCAAAGTGCAGAGGTATTGTATCAACACGTCAAAGCACAACATCATTGGCTCGCGGCTTTCAATCAGGTTTTCCTTCACGGCACTTTTCAGCGCCGCAGCTTCCACCAGTTCGAGTGAATGTGTTGGCAGAAAATAAATTTTGCTCACTGCATCGGGTTGGTGACCACTCCGTCCCGCACGCTGTAAAAATCGTGCAACACCTTTTGGTGATCCGACTTGTATTACTGTATCAACCGGCCTGAAGTCAACACCCAGATCAAGACTGGCGGTGCTTACTACCACTTTTAATCTGCCCGTATGCAAGCTGTCTTCCACCCAAAGTCGAAGTGCCTGCTCAATACTTCCGTGATGCAATGCAATGGCACCTGCCAGGTCCGGGGCTTCATCAAGTAAAGCCTGGTACCACCTCTCACTCATGCCTCTTGTGTTGATGAATACCAGTGTGGTTTTACTTTCTCTTACAATAGGCACCACCTTATGTACAAGCTTCAAGCCTAAATGTCCCGCCCACGGATATTTTTCGATTTCATCCGGAATGATCGGGATGATCTCTATTTTCTTTTTCAGATCTGCTTTTACAATAACGCCGTGTTCTTTTACTGGCGATAATAAAACATCTTTCGCCTGGTCGAGGTTACCAATCGTGGCGCTGATGCCCCAGACTTGCACTGGCTTATCATAACCGTTTGCAGAAGAAGCTGTTTCTTTCATCCATGATTTGCCAACATTCACAATGCGTGAAATAGCAAGCTCCACCTGTACGCCACGTTTGCTGCCTAGCAACTCATGCCATTCGTCAACTGCGACAATGCGCAGGTATTTAAAAATATCGTAGTAGCCTTTTTGCGCAAGCAACAAATGCAAACTTTCTGGCGTAATGATAAGCACTTCCGGCATTTGCCGCTTTTGTTTTTGCCGTTCGCTTATTTCAGTATCGCCATTTCGCACGCCCACCTTCCATTCCATGCCCAGTTCTGCAATTACTTCTTCCATTGCACGGCCGATGTCCTTTGCCAGGGCTCGCAGCGGCGTTACCCAAATCAACTGCAGTCCATTCTTGCTTCTTGTTTTGTAATCTTTCGGATGATCATTGATAAACTGAATCAATGCACCGAGAAAAACAGAATAGGTTTTACCAAAGCCTGTTGGCGCATTTACTAAACCATGCTTGCCATCTACAATATGCGCCCATGCTTCCTCCTGAAAACGAAAAGGAGTACGGTCTTTTTCCGCCAGCCAAGCCTTGATTATTTTGTATCCGGGAGTTTTTTTCAAAAACAATTAATAATTAATGAAGAATAATTAATAGTGTACTCAACTCAGCGGTTTTAAAACGTCGGAGACCAAGACCTGACAGGTTTTTAAAACCTGTCAGGTCTTGCCGCGTGTCAGACAACATTTAACATGTCGCCCCTCTGGGGCCCGCTCTCATATTCTAAATTCTTTCCTTCTTCTACTAACATTTCGCCCCGCTGGGGCTAGTTAAAACATTCGGCACTCTGACTTACTTCTAATTCCTAATTTCTAATTCCTAATTCCTCACTAAAGCGTTTTCAAATACTCCACCACGGCCTTCCTTTCCTGCTCCGTAAGTCTATCACCAAAATAATGGCCGTAATTGCCATAGCCTTTCAGCGTGGTGTTGTAGGTTACTGTGTTTACTGCTTTGGTTTCTGTTTTGTATTGCCAGCCAAGATTTTGATAATCGTATTGCGGATCATCGAAATTGCGTGACCAGTATTTAGGCCTTGCTTTGCTATTCAAAACACCGTCAATTGTTGGCACTGAACCATTGTGCAGATAAGGTGCCGTTGCCCAAACGCCATCCAGCGGCGGAGCGATGTAGCCATTGTACGGTTGCAACTTTGCAGGATGGTCGCCTTTGGAAAACCAACTCTTATTGAACCATGTCACAAACTGAGGATTCTGATAGTTGCTTTTGAACAACATGGAATCCGTTTTAATGATAGATTCCGGAATCAATAAATTGGGATAAGCATCATCATCACCATACGTGCCGTGGCATTTGGAACAATGATCAATAAAAATATCCTTTCCTTTGGCAGCCAAATTTGCATCAACATTGCCCGGATATTTTGGCGGCTGGATGGAATAAATATAAGCCAGCACATCACTGATCCTGCTATCTACTTCTCTCGACTCGGACGTATCATTTACCGTGAGCAGGTTCGACGCCATTAAAAATCTTCCAAAATCGCCACGGCCAAAGCCTGTGTAGAACATGGCGTTTTTCTTTTTCAGCAACCACCACGCCGGAACATCTGTTGGATACACTTCATCGGGAACATCGAGCAACGGTTCATCGCTCCACTCAAAAGTTTCAGGATTGCGATGCGCCGCAAGAACCGCCGCCAGCCTGTCTGCCGCGTTCACACCACGAACTTCCGTGATGAGCTTAGGACCAATTGCCTTGGCAACAGTTATAAATGGAAGTGCCGCGCGATATTTTTTCGGAGCAGTTGTTTTTAATACTTTTTCGAGCGTATTGAGTTGTCTTATATCGAGCTTTTGACCATTGCTAAAATCAATGAAAGTGTTGCCCATGCCAATGTACACAGAATCGTTGAACACTTGCGCGTGGCATTGCATGCAATTTGGGGCGACCAGGTTTTCACCGTTCGTTGCTTTCACCACCGTGTAATCATAACTCACATTTGCATTGAGGCCATCGCGTTGAAGATAATTTTTTTTCTCTTTGCCCATCGCCATTTTGAAGAAACTGTATGGGATGCCGCCTTTCACATAATCACCCGTTGTTAAGTAAGTATAACCCTGCGCTGCATTTCCAGTGCGCTGTACACTCGGAGGAATTGGCTCCGGCTTTTCATCTTTTCCCGGGCTTGATGAATTTGTGGAACTACTCAAAATAACCGCCGCAAATGCCACGACACCCAATCCCACTATCATTGATTTCATTAAAGGCATACTTATTTTTAAGAGGTATAAATTTAAGGAAAAATCGGTGGCTGAGAGAAAGCACACAGATGACACAGATTAGACTGATTTACACAGATTTTTTTGCAACTCTGCATTTTCAACTTTCAACTTTCAATTTTCAATTACTTCCCATATTGCTCCAGCATCTGTTTCAAGTCTTCCAGCGTATTGATCTCATCCGGCTTCTTGTCTTTTCGCCAGCGGTTGATTCGGGGAAAACGAAGCGCCACACCCGATTTGTGACGATTCGAAGCGGCGATTCCTTCGAATGCAATTTCAAATACGAGTTCAGGTTTTACGGTTCGCACCGGACCAAATTTCTCCAAAGAATTTCTTTTAACGAAATAATCTACTTCACCAAACTCTTTATCCGTAAGGCCCGAATAGGCTTTCGTAAATGGTACCAACTTATCTCCATCTTTTACGGCAAATGTATAATCGGTGTAGAGGTTGCTTCTTCTGCCACTACCTTTTTGTGCATAAATCATTACTGCATCTATGGTTAATGGATCTATTTTCCATTTCCACCAGTCGCCTCTTTTTCTTCCAACCTGGTAAACGGAAGTTTTTCTTTTTAACATCACACCCTCAGAATTGATCAATCGCGCTGTTTCACGAGTGGCGGCTAGTTCGGTCCAAGAACTGAATGATATCTCAGGTGAAAGAAAGACCGCACTGCTATGCAACCCGGCAACTATTTGTTCCAATTGTATCCGTCTTTCCTGCATTGTTTTTTCGCGCCAATCTTCATGGTTGTATTCCAGCAGATCATACGCAATGAAAATAACAGGCGCTTCCAGCAATTGCTTTTTGGAAATATTTTTTCGACCGATGCGTGTCTGCAAATTCGCAAATGGCAATACCACAAAACCTTCATCATTTTGCCTTCCTGAAATAATTTCACCATCCATTACAATTCCATCGGGAAGTTTGTCTTTAAGAAAATGATATTCGGGAAATTTTTCGGTGATCAATTCTTCTCCTCTGCTCCAAACAAACAACTCGTTATTTCGCTTGATGATTTGCCCGCGAATCCCATCCCATTTCCACTCTGCCTGCCATTCGTGCGGAGTGCCAAGTTCTGCAGGTTCGCCTTCAATGGCATAGGCAAGATAAAACGGGTAAGGTTTGGAAACATCTGTACTGCTTTCATGCAAGAGCGCCGAAAATGTTGTCATCACCGGATCCCAGTTGCCACTGATTCGATGCGCTACTGTGGCCGCAGGTAGCTCTGTAACTTTCGACAATGCGTTTACCATCAATTGTTGCGATACGCCGATTCTAAAATTCCCTGTGATCAGTTTATTGAATACAAAACGCTCCTGCTGGTTCATTTGTCGCCATGATTCTATTATGAATTGTTTCTTCACTTCTTCGCTTTGCTTCTCAATGGCAATAAGTTGCTCAATATAAAAGTGTAAAGGTTGTTCTTCTTTCTGCACCATTATTTCAGGAGGTATGAGCAGTGAAATGGTTTCTGCCAGATCACCTACAGTAAGGTAACATTCTGCAAATAACCATTGCGGAAGATTTACTAATTCAAGGCACCACAGCTGAAGCAGTGCTGCACTCACTGATCTTCGTGGCCTTCTGCCACTAAAAATTGCGATCATCCACACTTTGTCCTTGTCACTCGCAACCGAAAAATAATTTGATAATGCTTCAAGCTTGTCGTTGGTTTTTGTAGAAGTTCCTAACGACATGATCAATTCTGCAAACAACGACATCCCACCAACCTGCATTGGCATTTCGTTTACATCTTCACCATATGTTAGAATTTCATCCATAAAAAAGTCAAAAGGCAAAATTCAAAATTCAAAAAAATGTCCGCGTCTTCAGTTACTCATTTTTATATGGACCATTGTTTATGCAACCTCCTTATTGCTAAGAACCGCATCGATAGCCGCACAAACAGCTTTTTACTTTTTAATTTTTACTTTTTAATTTTCCTCGGCTACTTCCTCATCATTTCCATACTCCGTCTTCACCTCAGCAGCCTCAATCCCCTTTTCATTTAAGTAGCGACTGAACGCTGATTGAAAGCCATGTGTCACAAAAACCTTCGAGGCCCCCGTCGCTTCTATTGCCTGCAACAACCCATTCCAATCCGCATGATCGCTTAGCGCAAAACCCGCATCAATATTGCGTCTTCGCACATTGCCGCGCACCTGCATCCAGCCACTGCATACACCCACTTCGAAAGGTGTGAATCTGCGCATCCACAAAGAAGCTTCTGCACTGGGCGGAGCAATGATCACAGCGTTTTTGTACTTCTCTTTTGGAGCATCAACATCAATTCTTTTTATGTCGGGAAAATTAAAGCCGGTATTTCCCAGTGTTTGAAAAATATTCCAAACGGCTCCATGTGCATAGATGTTGGATGTTACTTCTGCAATCGGCGCAATGATGCGTTGTGCCTTCCCTAAACTATAAGCAATGATGACCGCATTTGTATTTTTTTCGAAGCAATCTTTTATCCAGTTTTGAATATCGATAAAAATATCTGCTTGTTTTTTCCAATTGTAAATCGGCAAGCCAAAAGTAGACTCCGTAATAAATGTGTTGCATTTCACCGGTTCGAATTCACCACTGATGCCATCATTTTCTGTTTTATAATCGCCGCTCACTACCCATACATCTCCATTATGCTCGATCCTGATTTGTGATGATCCAATGATATGTCCTGCAGGGTGCAGCGACACTTTTACGCCGTTTATAAAAGCAGATTGCCCCCATTCAAGTGTTTCGTAATTGTTGTCGCCTAAACGTTGTTGCAATAATGGCTTTGTGAAAGTGTGGCACAAATAAGATTTACTGCCCCACCGGGCATGGTCGCTATGGGCGTGTGTGATAACGGCTTTATCAACCGGCTGCCAGGGATCGATGTAGAAATTTCCTTCAGCACAGTAGAGTCCTTTATCGGTAAATTGAATGAGCGCCATAGGAGCAAGTGTACAAATTTTGTTCCTCCAAATAAAATAGTTGCAACATGGAGTTCAATGACTGAATAACTGAATGGTTGAGTATCGAAATGCAAGATTGAATTTAGACCATTCAGTTATTCAGTCATTCAGTTATTCAGTCTATTTAGCTAACTTCTTCATATCATCATACTCATAAATAAATATTCCTTTTTTCCCTTCATCCACCGCTTTGATCATCGCCTTCGCAACATCTTCTCCCTGGATGGGTTTATATTTTCTCCAACCACCAAAAAAGAAAATGGTAAAAACAGGCATGATGGCCTGAAACATTTTCTCCATCAACCGATACTCTTTTCGCTTGCCCATTAAAAGCGAAGGACGCGTGATGACGATCTGCGGAATTTGCTCTTTGGAAACGGCTTCTTCCACAACGCCTTTTAACTTGATGTAGAAGTTATTATTATTTGCAGCATTGGCTCCAATTGCGGAAACCAGAGCAAAAGAATATACGCCGTACTTGGCAGCTGCTTTGGCTGCATTGACCGGAATATCGTAATCAATTTTGCGATACGCGTTTTTGTCGCCCTTTACTTGTTTGTTGGTGGTACCGATGGCGCTGAAAACGACATCACTTCCGGCAATCGCATTTTCCAATGCTTTTTGATTTCCGAAATCAACGATAATTTGCTCAACCTTACTGTTTACAGGTACTTCCAGGGGACGACGCACAATAGCTTTAATTCTTCCATAGCTGTTGTCCTTCATCAATAATTCCAGTATATGCCCGCCAATTAACCCTGTTGCGCCAATCAATGCTGCTGTTCTACTCATTTTTTTAAAGTATTATTGCGTATGCAAATTCTCGAAAACGTTTCGCTAAAAAGCTACAACACATTTGGTATTGATGTTGTTGCCAGACAATTTACCAAATTTTCTACAATAGACGAACTGAATGAATTGTTGACCGCAAACCCGGCTGAGAAAAATAACCAGATGATCCTGGGTGGTGGCAGTAATATTCTTTTTACCAAAAACTTTGATGGCATCGTTTTAAAAAACGAGATCAAAGGGATTGAAAAAATAGCCGAAGACGATGACTATGTATACGTGAAGGCAGGTTCCGGCGAAAACTGGCACCAGTTTGTACTATACTGCATTCAGCATAATTATGCAGGCGTGGAAAATCTTTCCCTGATTCCGGGCAATGTTGGTGCAAGCCCCATGCAGAATATCGGCGCATACGGTGTTGAGATCAAAGACGTTTTTCACGAGTTGGAAGCATTTCATTTGCACGATAGAAAATCCGTAAAATTCTCATTGAAAGATTGTCATTTCGGTTATCGCGAAAGTGTTTTCAAGAATATCTATAAGAACCAGTTTGCCATCGCAAATGTTACTTACAAACTGCGCAAGCAACCTCGTTTCAATACAACTTACGGCGCGATTGAACACGAACTTGAAAAAATGAATGTGAAAGAAGTAAGCATACAGACCATTTCACAAGCCGTTATTAATATCAGGTCCTCCAAACTTCCCGATCCAAAAGAAATCGGCAACGCCGGAAGTTTCTTTAAAAATCCTTCAGTTACCGGCGAAAAATTTGAATCGCTAAAAAATGAATTCCCTCACATTGTAGGCTATCCGCTTGAAGGCAATCACTTTAAACTCGCAGCTGGCTGGCTCATTGAACAGTGTGGATGGAAAGGCTTCCGTAAGGGAGATGCAGGCTGTCATGCAAAACAAGCGCTTGTTCTTGTCAACTACGGCCATGCCACCGGCAAGGAAATTTTCGATCTCAGCACCGACATTTTGAAAAGCGTAGAAGAGAAGTTTGGTGTAGAGTTGGAGAGAGAAGTGAACATCAATTAGGAATTAGAAATTAGGAGTTAGGAGTTAGTTGGAAAAGCAAAATCGCTTTCTTGACTTTTGACCATCATCAATAGTGACGGTTACAAAAAACAAGAAAGCTTCAACCTAAAAGAATTCCTAATTCCTATTTCCTAATTCCTAATTCCTCTACTTGTTCTTCCACTCATTCACTCCCTTCACAAACCTCACCAATCCCTTCATATAGGTTTGCTGATCATCATACATTGACATATGGCTGCCCTTCACACAGTATAGAAAACTGCCGTTGGGAAATTGTGTTGACATCCATTTCATATGATCGGGGTCCATGGTGTCATATTGGGCACCTATCACTAATACAGGAATTTTTATAGTTTTCAAATCTGCTTTGCGATCCCAATTGGCGAGCTTGCCACTGATCCCAAACTCACTTGGACCTTGCATAGTAACATACAGAGATTGATTCAGCTTGCTGAAAGAACGGGTTACCGGCTCCGGCCAGTGCTCCAACGGAATGCGACAAATATGTTTTACATAGAAGTTGTTCATTAGCAGATCCATATACTGCGGATTTTCAAAATCGCCCTTCGCTTCCAGCGCCCGGATGGAGCCAAGCACACCGGGATCAAGTTGCTTTGCCAGCACGTCTCTTGAGTATTTACCATAATCTGGACAGCTTGACATCATGTTGGAAATAATCAATCCTTTTAAGTTGCGCTGGTATTTGAGCGCATATTCCATTGCAAGGATGCCACCCCAGGAATGTCCCAGCAAGTAGAAATTCGTGCTGTCAAGATGCAGCGCCGTTCTCACTTGTTCCACTTCATCCACAAATCTTGGCAAATCCCACATCGATGTGTCTTTCGGATTATCGGAATTACCGCAACCCAATTGATCGTAATAAATAAACTCAATCCTTTCCTTCGGGAAAAAACTTTCCAGGCATTCAAAGTATTCATGTGTACAACCAGGACCACCATTGAGCAGTAGCACCTTCATTCTTGGGCTATTGCCAATTTGCTTTGTCCAAACTTTAAATGTTCCCTTCGGCGTTTTGATAGGAATAACTTTCACGCCACCTGTTAACACGCCCGTGTCTATGGGTGTGAGGTAATTTATACTTTCAACTCTGTTTTGTGTTGTTGTAGCATCATCGCTACATCCGAGAAATAATACTGCAAAACTTAACAGAATAAAACCTGATAATCTTTTTACTAAAATCATTTTCAGTATTTAGGTTAGTGAAATAAATTTAGCAAAAAGCTGTGACAGTTGTTAGTTAATAGTTGTTGGTTGTTAGTTGTTAGACTTTTTGGGCAGAAGAGTTTACTAACAACCAACAACTAACAACTTATCACGAAAACGATGGTTTAAAATCAGTCTTCACCCCTGCCCCTGTCGAAATCCTCTTCTTGAAATAATACGACACTGCCAATACAGCCAGGAAGATCAACGGCATTACGAATGGCGTATGCGTTGCGATGTGCGTCCATGTCGCTCCGATCAAAACAAATGTAAACCCCGCATAGGCCCATTCTTTAACTTTATTGGAACCAGGAACCAGCAGTGCAATTCCGCCCAATAACTTCGCCACTCCCAGGATGGTGACAAAAAACTCCGGAAATCCCAGGAACTTAAATGTGCTGATCAAAAACGGTGCTTTTGTTAGATACAGGTAACTGCTGAAAATGAACAATCCTGCAATAATGGAGGTTGTTATCCAATACAAAATTTTATCTCTTTTCATTTTGCTGTGTTTTTATTGTTTGAACAGCAAACTTAAATTCAAACGCTATACTTTTGTAAGTAGTTACCTATTGTATACCGGTTACAAAAAGTATATCATGGAATCATTACAAGAATGCAATAAAATGCGCCTCGCCATCCAGGACACGATTGAAGTGATCAATGGCAAATGGAAGTTGTTGATTATCGCATCGTTAACGCGTAAGCCGTACAGGTTCAAGGAACTAACAAGGGAGTTGGGCATTTCGCCCCGGATGCTTTCGAAGGAGTTACAAGACATGGAGATGAACAAGCTCATCAGCCGTACGGTATATGAGTCAAAGCCTGTGACGGTGGAATATGCACTGACAGACTATGGCAAAACCTTAAACGACGTAATGAACGCTATGCGCGATTGGGGAGTGAAGCACAGGAAGAAAATAATGCGAGGGAGTTGAAAATTGAAAGTTGAAAGTTGAAAGTTGAAAATTAAGACCCGCCAGCGCTCATGCATGAACGCTAATCCCCAGGCATAACAATTTTCAATTTTCAACTTTCAATTTTCAACTCTCTACGAATCAAAATCAAAATCTTCCTCTTGTCCAAAGCTTGTCGGGCCCATGTTCATCATAGAGCCGATAAGATCTTTGAACTCAACTTTATTGTCGATAATTTTTTTGCTGATCAATGAGTAAGCAGCAAGGCCATGCAATACAAACTCCATTAGCAATGCAGCTTGTAATTCGTTTGCTTTAGGAAAATACTTTTTCACCAAAGGTTGCAGCCCGTCCACTTTATACAAACGCATGACCTTTTCCTTGTCTGTTACGTTGAAAAAAATATCAAGTGTGTTACCTGCATCAAACCAGCGTGTAATCGGTTTGTATGGATCTTCTTCTTTCTCCTTCATGCTCTCTTTGCCAGTGCTGCGGCGCTTTTTGAAAGATTCAGGATTAGGGAAAAATTGTACAAACTGCGAACGCAATGCCTTGTCAAGTAAATTCATCGCCACCTGGTAAGGCCCTTCCTGCTCGCCTTCATACACCAATTCAATTTTTCCCGTTATGGAAGGAATAATGCCCGTAAGATCGCTTATCCAAACCTGTGTTTTAGCATCGCCGTTTACAATGGCTCGTCTTTCAGCAGCACTCACCGCATTCTCAAACGCACTGATAGTAAGCCTTGCAGACACTCCGCTTTTCTTATCAACATACTCGTTGCTTCGTGCCTCAAATGCAACCTGCTCTATCAATCGCTTTACAAGATCACTTACATTCACAATGTCTTTTTGCTCTTCATGTATGGCGGCTTCCTGCTCTGTAATGGCGAGTGATGTCTCCAAAGTTTTCGGATAGTGCGTCAATATCTGGCTTTCAATTCTATCTTTTAAAGGCGTTACGATAGAACCGCGGTTCGTATAATCTTCCGGATTAGCGGTGAATACAAAAAGAATATCCAAAGGCATGCGTAGTTTAAAGCCACGAATTTGAATATCACCTTCTTCAAGAATATTAAACAGCGAAACCTGTATGCGGGCCTGCAGATCGGGAATTTCGTTGATCACGAAAATGCCACGATTACTGCGCGGTATAATGCCATAGTGGATCACACCTTCATCAGCAAAACTGAGTTTCAAATTTGCCGCTTTAATAGGATCAATATCCCCAATCAAATCTGCCACGCTTACATCTGGTGTTGCCAACTTCTCACCATAGCGCTCACTTCTGTGCAGCCATTCTATAGGTGTAGCGTCACCTTTTTCCGCGATCAATAATTTAGCATACTTGGAAATGGGATTCAACGGATCATCATTCAATTCACTGCCCAACACAACGGGAATGTATTCGTCCATCAATCCCGTCATCATGCGTGCCATGCGGGTTTTCGCTTGTCCGCGCAATCCGAGAAAAAGTATATTGTGTTTGCTCAGCAGTGCTCTTTCCGTGTCCGGTATTACAGAATCTTCATAACCTATAATGCCGTTGAATGAAGTCTCTTTTTGCCTTAGCTTGGTTATCAGATTGCGGCGAATCTCCTCTTTCACCGTTTTGCTTTTATACCCCGCCTTTTTAAGCTGACCTAATGTTGTTATATTTTTTATGTCCATGTTAAGTTCTGAGTAATGAGTTTTGAGTAATTAGTTTTAAGAATCTTGCAACCCTTCTGAGCGCCTCAATTCTTAATTCTTAATTCCTAATTCTTAATTAATAAACTGTTTTTCTTTTACCACTTTCAAAATCTTTAAAAATAAATGCGCCCAAGTGATCGAGCGATGCAAAGAAAGCCTTACCGTTATTGGTTTCTGTAAACTCATTTACAAATCGCTGCAGGTAAGGGTCGCTTGCGATCATAAATGTTGTAATAGGAATTTTCAGTTTCTTACATTGCGCTGCAAGATTGAGGCAACGGTTTGTAATTCGCCTGTCCAAACCAAAACTGTTTTTATAATAACGTTTGCCAATTTTAAGACAAGTAGGCTTTCCATCTGTTATCATAAAAATTTGCTTGTTCGGATTTCTTCTTCTGCGCAGCAAATCCATTGCGAGTTCCAATCCTGCCACTGTGTTCGTATGGTATGGACCAACCTGTAGATAAGGAAGATCCTTGATTTCCACCGGCCATGCATCGTTCCCAAACACAACAATGTCTAAAGTGTCTTTTGGGTATTTCGTTGTGATCAATTCGCTCAATGCCATCGCCACTTTCTTGGCAGGAGTAATGCGATCTTCTCCATACAAAACCATTGAGTGCGAAATATCAATCATCAGTACCGTAGATGTCTGCGCTTTGAAATCAGTCTCACGGATTTGCAAATCATCTTCCTTCATCGAAAAACTTTCCACGCCGTGGTTGATCTGCGCGTTTCTGATGGACTCCGTAAAATCAATTTGCTCCAGCATATCACCAAAGCGAAACGGTCTTGTTTCCGGGTTTTGCTCATCTCCCAGCCCCGGCTTGAATGTGTTGTGATTTCCCTGCTTTGTTTTTTTTAGCTTACCGAAGATCTCTTCCAATGATCTTTTGCGAATGCCGCGTTCTGTTTTAGGTGTGATCTTTATTTCACCCGTTTGTTTGTTTTCATCAATGTAACCTTTGTCTTTCAGCTCGTCCACAAAATCCCCCATGCCATAATCATCATCAGTGATCTGGTATTCTCTATCAAGTTGATTGAGCCATTGCAAAGCTTCTCCTACGTCACCGTTGGTATAAGTAAGAAGCTGCATAAAAATTTCAAGAAGTTTTTCAAAAGCAGATTTGCCTTGTTCGTTCGGGTCGAAGCCACTAAATAAATATCCCTTCATAAACTTTCCTCCCTTGATACAATTTACGATTTATAATTAAAGAACATTGGGATTAAATTAAAAGTAAAAAATCAAAAAGTAAAAAGGATTTCCTCTGAGTTATCTTTTTAACAAGTAAAAAATAAAAAGTAAAAAGTAAAAAATGGTTGCCGCGTAACGGCCACTTATTTGAATTTCTAATTTCGACTTTTACCTTATTCAGTAACAATTTACAATCAGTTTGGTTGAAAAACAAAAACGCTCCGCACAAGTGCGAAGCGTTTTCATTAACAGAACCAGTTCATGTTCTGTATCACATTATTGTGCCATTATTTAGAATCTTTAGTTTGTGCACCCGCTTTAGCGTTGGTATCATTTGAAATAACACCCTGCATTTCCGGAGTGATTTTCGGAGCATTGCCGTTATTGTACTGTGCGTCCAGCATTTGCAGCATTTGCGACAATTGTTGTGCACCCGCAATTTCCTGTCTCATTGATTCCTGTCTACCATCAGAAAGATTTCTATAGTAGCTCATCTGCTGATCAAAATCTTTATGAAGTGCTTTTGAAACGTGATCCGCCAATTCTTTGTAACCCGCTTTGTAGCAAGCTTCTAAGAATTTGAAAGTAAAGTAATTGTGTCTGTTGTTGGAGCTTACCATTGCGTAAGGCATGTTTTCTTCAAGAATGCCTTTGTCAGCTTTGTCCAGCACTTTTTTAGCAATGTCTTTATTTCCCTGGTCAGCAGCAGCTGCAGCAGCTTCTGCGTATGCCATACGGATTGTATTCAAATGCAGACGGTTTGTTTCGTCGAAATAAACACCTTTGATATCGGCACTGCCAAATCCAAATTTGTTCATCAGCTTGTCAACCATCCAGTCTACATTCACACCTGAGTTATTTTTTACAGGCACTAACCTGTAAGTCAAACCATCTTTGCGAACGAAATTACCGAAGCCCAACTCCTGAGCAGAGTATGCTGCAGTAAAGCAAACCGGACGTTTCCATTTGTTCGCTGCGATAATGTTAAGAATAGCGATATCATTTTTCATGATATAATTCTTAGCCTCGGGTATATCTATCATCAAATCAGTTACAGTATCTGTAGGATTTACCGTTCCGTTTGCACGCACAACAGCCTCATCCGCAGGAACGCGGAATTTCTTGGTTGGCATTACGTTCAATCTATCGCCACCCTGCATCTGAACCTGCATGTTAGGATCATCGCTACCTACTACGTTTTTCATCACGTCGTACAGATCGTAGTAGTTGCTAGGGTTTACATTCTTTTGAGGATTGTAAACAATATAATCACGATTACGGCCCTGAATTTGCTCCGGAGTAAGGATCACATCGATAGGATCGCTTTCGTTCACTTTGTAGCGCAATTGGTTGATATACCAGTCGATACCCAGCAAACTGTTATTAATTACACGGATATCAGGACGAATATGCTCAACCTCCTGTGCGTACCACAAAGGATAAGTGTCGTTATCGCCGTAAGTAAAAAGGATTGCATTTGGCGGACAGCTTTCGAGGTAATCTTTAGCCAGGTCTCTAGCCAACACTTTCTTGCTACGATCGTGGTCATCCCATTCCTGGTTGCCCATAATTACTGGCACTGCTAAAAAGCACAAACCTGCAGCCACATAATTAGAACTCGACAGCGCCATTTTCCTGTTCAGCCATTCTGCCACCTGCATTACGCCTAAACCGATCCAAAATGCATATGCGTAGAATGAACCCGCATAAGCGTAGTCACGTTCACGTGGCTGGTTTCCGGCCTGGTTCAGATAAAGAACAATCGCAAGCCCGGTGAAGAAAAATAACAATCCTACGACAAGGAAGTCTTTTCTGTCTTTCTTATATTGGAAATAAGCACCGATCAACCCGAGAATTAAAGGCAGGAAGAAAAGCTTGTTGTTTGCTTTATTATTCTTAATGCTGTCCGGCAATGTAGATTGATCACCAAGACGCATATTATCGATGAAAGAAATACCGGAGATCCAGTTACCGTCACGAACGTTGCCGGGCGCAAAACCCTCTATATCGTTTTGTCTTCCTGCAAAGTTCCACATGAAGTAACGCAAGTACATCCAGTTAACCTGGTAACCAATAAAGAAGTTGATGTTATTGGCCATCGTCGGCTTTTCGTTTTGATCCAACCCCAACCAATCTTTGTAGAACTGGGCATGTCCCTGATCATTGCTGGCATCCCAAACGCGAGGGAAAAGCATCATATCATCAGAGCTGTACACAGGTTTTACATCTTTACCTATCTCTTCATATTTGTCTTTACCTTTTGTGTACTTCATCGATGTTTCCTTGTAATCAGTTGGAGTGGCGGTAAACACCTGTCCATAAAGCAAAGGAAAATCACCATACTGATCACGGCCAAGATATCCTACCAATGAGTTAGGGTTATCTACATTATACATATCAACGGCTGGATTAGCATTCGAACGGATCATCGTTGTCAGGTAACTTGAGTAACCCAACAACATGAAAATGAAGCACCAGATACCTAAACGAAGGAATGTATAATTTTTCTTGCTTGCATAACGCAGTAGAACAAAGAATACAACCGCCAGTAACACAAAGAAGAAAACGAATCCGGAGAAGAAAGGCAAACGGAATCCGTTTACGAACCAGATGTCGAACATCCCGGCCCATTTAACGGAGTATTGAATCACTACCAATTGCACAAAGCCCGTTACAGCACAACCAATAAGGAAGGCCCAGAAAGTGCCCCAAGGAGTTGCATTATAGCGTTTGAAATAATAGATCATCACAATCGCAGGAATTGTCAACAATCCCAGCAAGTGAACGCCTATCGAAAGACCCATCATAAAGAATATGAAAAGAATCCATTTATCAGAATTAGGTTCATCTGCGCTGTGCTCCCATTTAAGCATCGCCCAAAAAACCAATGCTGTAAATAAAGATGACATCGCGTACACTTCACCTTCTACAGCACTGAACCAAAATGAATCACTGAAAGTATATGCCAAAGCACCAACAACACCGGCACTCATAGTAATGAACAATTGCTGAGCGTTCAGTTCAGCAGCGCCTTTTAAAAATATTTTTCTTGCAAAGTGGGTAATGCTCCAGAATAAGAAAAGAATGGTAAAACCGCTGCAAAGAGCACTCATGATGTTTACGGCTTTCGCAGGATTGCTACCGCCAAAAACAACTACAAATAATCTGCCCAGCATAACGAAAAGAGGCGCCCCGGGCGGGTGAGGGATTTGCATTTTAAATACACTGGAAATAAATTCACCGCAATCCCATAAGCTGGCAGTAGCTTCCATTGTCATCAGATAGACAGCGCAGGCAACCGCGCAAACAATCCATCCAACAATGTTGTTCACTTTGTTAAAAGTCATAAATCGTTCTTTTTTTAAACCGGGCAAACCTACAAGAATTTTGAACACACTATTACTGTAATGTTCTAAAAATGAGGCTTCCTGCTCAAATAGTTTAGGTATTTTAATTAATAAAGGGTAAATATAATGGTTGCAAACAAAATTGGAGGGCCGTACTTCCCTTTTAACGTTAATTTTTTAAAAATAAGCTTTGAAATTTGTCATGAGAAGACTAACATTATACTTTGTTTCTCATCTTTCGGTTCCAGATCTCCTACTATAAAGCCCCATCCAAGGTCCGTTTTTCGAAAAACCATATCTTCACAGTATCCGTAAACATCAATTTCTATTACTATTATGAACATCCGGGAAGCTAATATCAACGATATCGCAGGCATGCATAGGGTAAGAATGGCCGTTAAGGAAAATGTACTGGACAACCCTAACCTGGTCACTCACGAAGATTATGTCAGATTTATAACTGTTGGCGGAAAAGGCTGGGTTTGTGAGTTGGAAAACGAAATAATCGGTTTTTCGATAATCTCCAAAAGTGATCCCAACGTCTGGGCTTTATTTGTCGACCCATCCTACGAGGGCAAGGGCATCGGAAAAAGATTGCATGACTTGATGCTGCATTGGGGGTTTGAACAATCACACCGGACCATTTGGCTGAGCACCATGCCTGGCACCCGGGCAGAGAATTTTTACAGAAAATCAGGCTGGAGAGATGCCGGCTTACTAAAAACAGGGGAAATCAAATTCGAAATGTCATATGCGGACTGGAAGCAGAGGCATTTGTAGGTTATAGCTAACAAACCGTCAACTTCCTCCTAATTATCAGCAACTTACGTTTTATTGAAAGCATATTAAAACGATCTAAATCTTTATTTTGGCTAACGACAAACAAAAAATTGATTAGATTTGTGATGCTCATGAAAAATAAAGATTCAATAACTACTTCCACAAGTTCCAAAGGGGCCTTTATCTTCAAAAAAATGATTGAAGATAAAAAGGCTATTCGTGAGCATATTCAAAAGGGGGGCAAAATTGCAGATATTAAAGAAAAGTTCGACTTTGTTAAGCCCCTATCAATTACAGGAAAATGATGAATACTCATTCGAGTTTATAACTGTGTCTGGAATAAAATATAAGATTTATTTTCTTGACTATAGTTACATGTTTGCTGATTATCCACATATTACTTGCCCTGTATATTCTTTTAACATAGACGCAATTGAAGGAAGCCCGGATGAAAATCAGGGAGATGCAAGAGTTGGTGCAACAGTTTCTTTTGTCATGAATCTATTTTTCAAAAAGATTGATAACGTGACTGTATACGTTTGCGACAGCATGGATGAAAGACAGTATGCAAGAAAAAGAAAATTTGACCTCTGGTTTTATTCTTACAACGATGGCTCATTGATAAAAGAAGATGGGCTAGCTATTGTTGAGGGAACAGAAATTTATAATGCTATGCTTTTGCATAAACAAAATAAACAACTGACTGAAATAATCCTTGCATTTAAAGAATTGAATGAAAGAGCCGGGGACAAATAACTATGACCTTCCAAATTATGAACTTACTGGGAAGACGAGTAAATAATGCGTTAGCACTATTTGGCTACAGGCAGTAAGATATCTCAATTTAGCTTGACATACATCATCAACACAAACGACAAAAAGCCTGCTGCACAAACAACAGGCTTCCAATATATTGATTAAAAAGAAGTTCTCTTTATTTTGAAATACCTTCTAATCCAATTAAGCAGTAGCTAAAGCATTTGACTTTTTAGCCAATTTGCTTTTCAGGTTAGCTGCTTTGTTTTTATGGATAACGCCACGTTTAGCCAGTTTGTCGATCATAGCTGCAACGGTTGGAAGGCTTTCATCAAAAGCTTTTTTCTCCTTGTTCTCTTTCAAATCACGGATAGCGTTACGGGTAGTTTTACCATGATAACGGTTTCTGTCTCTGCGTTTTGCTGCCTGACGCACATCTTTTTTGGTAGCTTTATGATTAGCCATTATTCGAAAATTTTAGGACGGCAAAGGTAAGACGCTATTCTTTGTCTGCCAAATTTTATTGAAAAAAATATATCTGCGTCTTAAATGACGAAAATCAGAGCGTTTTTGTGATATGTTTTCCTCTTAGTTCAAAAATTTAGTTATATCGTGGCAGTATTTCCCGATATTTGCGTACCAATTTTTTGGCTTCCATATAAAGTTACTATTCCCATGAAGGATTTTCAGTACATAACCAGCTCCTCTCCGGCCTACATTGAAAGTTTATATCAGGATTTTGTAAAGAACCCAAATGATGTAGATCCGGAATTTAAAATGTTTTTTGAAGGTTTTGATTTCGCAGTTTCTAACAACGCAACCAATGGCAACGGGTCCGCAGCAGTCGCTCCGTCTGAAAACGGAACCGCTGTAAGTGGCATCGACTGGAAGAAGGAAATCGGTGCTTATCGCATGATCTTAGGCTACCGCAACAAAGGTCACCTGATCGCGACGACCAACCCAATTCGCCCACGAATTGACCGGGGCGCAAATCTTACACTTGAATTTTACGGATTTACAGAGGCTGATCTGGATGCTAAATTTTACGCCGGTAACTTTATCGGACTGGGCCAGGCAACACTTAGAGATATCCGCAATTACCTGCAAAAGGCTTATGCCGGCAATGTAGGTGTTGAGTTTAAATACATTAGCGATCAGGCAAAAGTTGATTTCCTGTACAATGAAATGGAAAAGAAATTCAACCAGCCTCTTCCAATCGAAAAAAGAAAACGCATCCTTGAGAAACTGAACCAGGGCGTAATCTTCGAAAAATTCCTTCACACAAAATATGTCGGTCAAAAACGTTTCTCACTCGAAGGTGGTGAAACGACTATTCCAGCGCTTGATGCTATCATTAATACCGGAGCAGATTATGGCGTACAGGAAGTAGTGATCGGTATGGCTCACCGCGGTCGTTTGAACGTCCTGGCAAATACATTGGGAAAAACCTACGAGCAAATTTTCAGCGAGTTTGAAGGAAAATCAGTTCCAGATCAAACAATGGGAAGTGGTGACGTAAAATATCACCTTGGTTTCCGCGCCGAACATTCTACTCCGGATGGCAAAAAAGTGAATCTTCAGCTTTGTCCTAACCCTTCTCACCTGGAAGCCGTTGACCCTGTGGTGATCGGTTTTTCGAGAAGTAAGGCTGATGTTATATACAATAGCGACTACGACAAAATACTTCCCATCCTTATTCATGGTGACGCTTCTGTAGCGGGCCAGGGTATTGTGTACGAAGTATTGCAAATGAGTGAACTGGATGGTTATTATGTTGGAGGAACCATTCACTACGTAATCAACAACCAGATTGGTTTCACAACAGATTTCAACGATGCAAGAAGCTCTGACTATTGTACGAGCCTTGCTGCAACGGTTCATGCACCGGTTTTCCACGTAAATGGCGACGATGCTGAGGCTGTTGTAAAATGCGCAGAAATCGCTGCACGCTATCGCCAGGAGTTTAATTGTGACGTTTTCATTGACATGGTTTGCTATCGCAGACACGGTCACAACGAAGGCGACGATCCAAAATATACACAACCGAAATTGTATGCTTTGATTGAAAAGCATGCTAACCCTCGTGAAGTGTATACGCAGTTCCTGATACAAAACGGCGAATCCGATGCACAGGATCTTGCAAAGGAAATGGAGAAAAAATTCTGGGCCGACTTACAGGAACGTCTGGATGATATCAAGCAAAATCCTTTGCCTTACTCATATCAAAAGCCTGAGCTGTGGTGGAAAGATCTGCGCAAAGCAACTGCTGCAGACTTCGAAAAATCTCCCGCAACCGGTATCAACGAAGCAGATTTCAAAAAAGTATTCGATGCTATAATGACTTTGCCTTCCAATTTCAAACCACTTCGTAAAGTGGAGAAATTGTTACAGGATAAAGTGAAATTGTTTACTGACGAAGGGAAACTAGACTGGGCCTCCGCTGAGCTGATGGCTTATGGTAGTTTGCTTTTGGAAGGGAATGATGTGCGTATGAGCGGACAAGACGTGCGCCGCGGCACATTCTCTCACCGTCATGCCGTTTTGAGAGATGAAGAAAATGACCAGGCTTACAACAGACTTAGTCAAATTCCAGATGCGAAAGGTCTTTTCAGAATTTACAACTCCTTGCTAAGCGAATATGGTGTGCTAGGTTTTGAGTATGGTTACTCAGTAGCTAACCCTAAAGCTTTGGTTCTTTGGGAAGCACAATTTGGTGACTTCAGTAACGGAGCACAAACCATGATTGACCAGTTCATCAGCGCTGCAGAAACCAAGTGGCAACAGATGAGCGGCCTGGTAATGTTATTGCCACACGGTTATGAGGGCCAGGGACCAGAGCACAGTAGTGCGAGACTGGAGCGTTACCTGCAACAGTGTGCTGAGCTGAACATGATCGTTACCAACATCACTACTGCAGCCAATTTGTTCCACGCATTGCGTCGCCAGCAAACATGGCCGATCAGAAAGCCGATGATCAACTTCTCGCCAAAAGCGAATTTGCGTTTACCTGCTGCTTATTCTGATAAAAAAGAATTTGCTACCGGCACCATGTTCAAAGAAGTGATAGACGATGCATTTGTAGGCGAGGCAGGCGATGTGAAAAAAGTTTTGTTCTGTTCTGGAAAAGTATATTACGATCTTGCAGAGCGCCAGCAAAAAGAAAACAGGAAAGATGTTGCAATCATTCGTTTGGAACAATTGTACCCTTTACCTGCTACTCAACTGGAAGCTCTTTATAAAAAATATGCGAAAGCAACATGGTTCTGGGTTCAGGAAGAGCCGTTGAACATGGGTGCGGCTTCATTCCTGCAAATGAACCTGAAGTCTATTAACTACGGTGTGATCAGCAGACAGCCAAGTGCGGCTACTGCTACGGGTTATGCTAAAGTACACGCTCAGGAACAAGCAGAAATAATCGAAACAGCATTTTCTATTTAGTGGTCGGCAATCGTGAATGGTCAATCGTCAATTCGGTTCTTACTATTCACGATTCACGTTTCACCATTCACGCAACATAACGGGATAAATCCCCATCAATAAAAAACGCATCGAATGATTGATATTAAAGTACCAACAGTAGGTGAATCTATCAGCGAAGTAACGCTGGTAAAATGGCTAAAGAAGGACGGAGAATATGTAGACAGAGATGAAGTAATTGCAGAGCTTGAAAGTGAAAAAGCAACTTTTGAAGTGAATGCAGAACAAGCCGGTGCCCTGAAAACAAAAGCAGCAGAAGGCGACACGCTAAAAATTGGCGATGTGCTTTGCCAAATTGATGAATCTGCACCAAAACCAGAAGGGAAAGCCGCTCCTGCAGTAGCAGTACAAGCTCCAAAAAAAGAAGAAGCAAAAGCTGCTCCTGCCGCTCAACAAGCGCCGGTTACAGCTATTTCAAATGATATTAAGGCAACCCCTGTTGCCTCAGCAATTATCGCTGATAAAAAAGTAGACCCATCTTCCATTCACGCATCAGGCACAGGTGGAAAGATCCTGAAAAATGATGTGCTGGACGCATTGAATAATCCGGGACGTCGCCCAGGCGCTACTGCATTTACACGTGAAGAAAAACGTGAAAAAATGAGCAACCTGCGCAAAACAGTTTCCCGCCGCCTGGTTGAAGCAAAGAACACAACTGCGATGCTGACCACTTTCAATGAAGTGGACATGACAAACATCATGGCAATACGTGCTCAGAACAAAGACAAGTTCAAAGAAAAACACGGTGTTAACCTTGGTTTCATGAGCTTCTTTACAAAAGCTGTTTGCTATGCATTGCAAGAGTGGCCGGCTGTAAATGCTTACATCGATGGCGATTCTATTATTTACCACGACTATTGCGACGTTTCCATAGCAGTGTCTGCACCTAAAGGCCTTGTCGTTCCGGTTATCCGAAACGCTGAAAGCCTTGATATGGCAGGTATTGAGAAGAAAGTAGTGGAACTTGCTACTAAAGCTCGCGATAACAAATTGAGCATGGAAGAAATGCAGGGCGGTACATTTACAATTACAAATGGCGGTGTATTCGGATCGCTGATGAGTACTCCGATTATTAATATTCCACAGTCTGCTATCCTGGGCATGCACAAAATTCAGGACAGACCAATGGCGATCAATGGCAAAGTAGAGATCAGACCAATGATGTACCTCGCGTTAAGCTACGATCACCGTATTATCGATGGTCGCGAGTCTGTGAGCTTCCTGGTGAGAGTAAAAGAATTGCTGGAAAAACCAGAGTTGCTTTTGTTCGGTAAAGATCCGGTGAAAGCGCTTTTGGAACTTTAAGAACAGTTGTTGGTTGTTAGTTGATAGTTGTTAGAAATAATTCACTATCGTCAACATAAAAGGCAGGACAAATAAGATAGTTTATTTGTCCTGCCTTAATTTTATCCGGAAGTTCATTAAAGACTTTGTATGCTAATAAAAGAAGAAGTTTTACGTATAATTGAGCAGCTCCCAGAAAAGTTTACCTTAGATCAATTGGTCGACAAGATTGTTTTTCTTGAAAAAGTTAAAAAGGGGCTACAACAATCGCTGAACGGGGAAACAATTTCTGCCGAACAATCAAAGCAACTACTAACAACTATCAACGAACAACAAACAACTTGATTTGAAAATCTTCGAACATCATTTGCGCAATGCTTCAGATTTGATTGGCCAGTACAAAGGAACTATTCCTTTCAGTGCATGGATCAAAAATTATTTTAAGGAGCATAAGAAGTTTGGCTCTAAAGACAGAAAGCAAATTTCCCATCTGTGTTTCTGCTATTTCAGACTGGGCAAGGCTTTGGCAAACGCTGCGGTGAATGAAAAAATACTTGCAGGCTTGTTTCTTACTAGCGTTGATTCTAACGATTTTCTCAACTACTTTAAACCAAATTGGAAAGACCCGGCCATACTTTCACTGGAAGAAAAGCTACATTTCGTTGCAAATGAATTTCATCTTTCAGAAAAAGATATACTCGCTGAGATATTTTCATGGCAGGATGAATTGAGTGAAGGCATTGCTGCTGCTGCATTCAGCACTTCTCATTTAATTCAACCGGATGTCTTTTTGAGAGTAAGGCCAGGAAACGAAAGTAAGGTTGTCGGTAAGTTTAATGCTGCTGAAATTCCATCTAACTCAATTGCCCCAAATACGTTATCTGTTTCCAGCGCTGTAAAAATTGATGACATCGTTCAACTAAACAAGGAAGCAGTTATTCAGGACCTGAATTCCCAAAATGTGGCCTCTTTTTTCAAGGAAATAAACGTCGAAAAGAAAGTTGTTAATGTGTGGGATTGCTGTGCTGCCAGCGGTGGTAAGTCGATCATGTTCTACGACTACAAAAAAAACATCAACCTAACGGTATCTGATATTCGAAACAGTATTTTGGCCAATTTACACGAACGCTTTAGAGATGCTGGCATTCCAAAATATCAATCATTCGTTCTTGACCTTTCCGATCCTCAAGTAAAATCTCCGGCAAAAAACTTCGACCTCATTATTGCAGATGTGCCTTGCTCTGGCAGTGGCACGTGGGGGAGAACGCCCGAGCAACTGTCATTTTTTTCCACGGAAAAAATAGTTCATTATGTAAAGTTGCAAACAAATATCACCGCAAATGTTGTGGAGGCGTTGGCTGAAAGCGGTTATTTTCTTTATATCACCTGCTCTGTTTTCAAAAAGGAAAATGAGGCTGCAGTAAAACGTTTGGAGGAAAAGGGGTTAACCTTGATAAAAATGCAAGTACTTGCGGGATATGATAAGAAAGCAGATACGATGTTCGCGGCTTTGCTGAGAAAATAAGACCCAGAGTTTACCACTAAGGCACGGAGGACACTAAGTTTCACTAAGCTAAATACGAGGCTTAATCGCTCTTATTTGAATGTTCAAATAACTTTCGATAAGACCTCCTAATTATGATCAATTAATTGCAGCTGAATTCCAAAACCTACATAATAGCCGTCGGGATTTGTTGGGCTGGCTGGCTGATGCTCCCATAGCTCCAGTTTCTTATAAATCAAGCCGACATTTTTCGCATATTTTTCTGCTGAAAAGGCTCTTGTTGCGAAGTCGTTCACGTTTGTGGGCGTTTGATTGTCTTCAAGTAAGTTGGTGGATGCGTCTTCCTGGCTTACGGTTACTACATTATCGTAATTCTTGCCATTTATTGTTTCACTCTCTCCTACTCCTGTGTACGTGTAATCCCAATCACCCATTCCACCATCTACGGTAAAATTAAATGACGATTGTACGGGAAGTGCCTCTGAATAAGGGAAAGCAGGGAGATAACTATTTCCCTTCCATGTCAAATTCATCGCGACAGGCAGTTTAAGAGACTGGTATTTAAAATTGTAAAAATCGATGGTTTCAAGCGTCTGTTTTGTTGGAATCATGTAATATTCGCCCATGAGTTTCCAATCAGTTTCACTTGTGCTTGACGATGGGCGTATGTAGCGGTACAATCGATAAGTAAGTCTGCTGAGGTTATCGGTCAGGGTATCATCTACTACATCTTTCAATTGATATTGCGTCTGAACTTTTTGAGAATTGTAGTAATTGGTAGAATCTAACAAATAGATCCAGTATTTACCCTTTTGCAGGGGCATGTAATCGCTCAGCGAATCACTTTTGTAATTGTCGGTTTTGGAACAGGCCACAAAAACCATTGTTATACAGGCAATTACAATCAGCCACTGAACTCTGCTGCTTATACTGAACTTGTTTGTTTCCTGAAACGATTGATTGATCACTATTAATTATTTAAATACTACCTCTATAGATGCAAAAAAATAAAAACCGGTTGTATAACCGGTTTTTGAACGTTTTAAATATAGAAATATTGTTAAAGAATTGCGCTCCTTTGAATAATACCTCCACCAATAACGTCATCGCCGTCGTAAAACACAGCGCTCTGGCCGGGTGCTATGCCCTTGGCATTTTCGTAAAAGCGAACTGTTACGCCATTATTGTCATTGTTGTAAAGATTGCTAAGGCTTCCTTTATCCTTATAACGGATTTTAGTGATCGCCTCCATTCCGTCAGTAACAGCGTCGTATTTCATCCAATTGATCTTCGCGACGTTCATTTCCGGCCTTTCCAGGTCAATTTCATCGCCCAAAACAACCGTGTTGGTTTCAGGACGTATTTCTGTTACAAAAACCGGCTTGCCAAGGGCAATATCAAGTCCTTTACGCTGACCGATCGTATAAAAAGGGTAACCTTTATGTTTTCCGAGAATTTTGCCTGATTTGTCGACGAAAAAACCACCACTAACTTTCTCCTCTAATCCGTCTACTTTCTTTTTCAGGAAGTTGCGGTAATCGTTATCGGGTACAAAACATATTTCGTAGCTCTCCGCCTTTTTTGCCAATTCAGGATAACCAAAATCTGCCGCCATCTGGCGAATTTCCGTTTTACGGTATTTACCCAGTGGTAACAATGTACGGCTCAAAAGGTCCTGCTGCAGTCCCCAAAGCACATAGCTCTGGTCTTTCAGTTCGTCCAGACCTTTGCTCACGTAATATCTGCCATTTGTGTGCTGTTGAATATTACCATAGTGACCGGTTGCAATAAACTCACAATCAAGTGCATCGGCCCTTTTCAGCAAAGCGCGCCATTTAATATGTGTATTGCACATCACACATGGGTTAGGCGTGCGGCCCGCCATGTATTCTTCCACAAAATTATCTATCACAAAATCGCCGAACTCCTCACGTATATCCAGTATAAAATGCGGAAAACCATGCTGTACGGCAGCCATGCGGGCATCATTGAAGCTGTCAAGATTGCAACAGCCCGTTTCTTTTTTTGAGGCACCGCTGGTGGCATAATCCCATGTTTTCATGGTAATGCCGACCACTTCATATCCTTCCTGGTTGAGCATCAGAGCCGTAACGGTACTGTCAATACCGCCACTCATTGCAACCAGGACTTTTCCTTTACGGCTCATAATTAATTTTTAAAATGTTTGCAAAGATACACATCATTCCATTTATTGATGAATATCTATATATCGGTAATAATCATGGAAATGTCATTTGTGGAAACATCTAGGCATTTCCCTGAAAATATTCCATCTCCTCGCTTAAATCCAAAAACGGATGTTGAGCACTTAGTTTTTGAGCCTTATCATAGTGTGATTTTAGAAATTGCTGATGCGCATTTGTAGCAGGTTGCATTGAACGATGCCTGCGGGCAATGGCAATTTGGCGAATCTCTTTCATCAAGTCCTTTGAGGCATCGGAAAAATAATGTTGCACAAATTTTTCAAACACAAACTCAGTGGCCGGATAATTCGGATGCACCATGTCTACGTCGTAGAAGCGATAGTCGCGCAGTACATCAATTACCAATTCGTAGGCCGGAAAATAATGCAAGCGATCAAACTTATTGACCATGTGATGCACCGCCTCTAGTAGTCTCGCTTTGCTTCTGTTGTTTTCCACCACTCCATCACGGATATGCCTAACCGGGCTGATGGTAAAAATGATTTTCAATTTCTTATTGAAGTGAAACAATCTATGCATCGTGGTATCCAGCGAAGTAACTGTTTCTTCTATTGAAAGCAAATGCTTGCGGAAAGTTTGTGCGGGAGCGCGATGGCAGTTTGCTACGGATTCATTGTTTTCTGCGAGCCTGTACGAAAAGGAAGAGCCCAGCGTAACAATCAACCAATCTGCGTTCATCAGGAAATCATGCGCCCTTTGTTGTGAAGCATTTATTTGTGCCAAAACATTTTGCTGGTCCATTCCGGAAAAGCGTGAATGGTGTTGCCAGCTTTGCCACAACTCGTTTAAATAGAAAAGATCATCTGCTGTGTATTGCTTGTTTTCTATATAGCTTACCAGACTTTTGCAAACGCTAACAGGATCGAACAATATGCCGTTGGGGTTTTGTAAAGTATTAAATTTCAACTCTTCTAGTCTGTTGCCAATATGCTCAGTAAAGCAGGAACCCATGAGCATTATGTTTTCTCCATATTGTACGGGAACATCCGGAGACTTGATGTTTATATCGAGCATGAAATCCATCCGCCTGAAAGATTAAATTTTAAAAGGCAAAAGTAAAGCGAATTAATAACAATTAATTCGAAAACACGCTATCAGCCAACAACAGGCTCTTTTGCAGCGCTTCTTTGTCAATACCTGTTTTAATGTTCTTGCCTTCAAGATAGTTGACGATCCATTCCATATCCATATTTCCCACCAGATCGTCGTTTGCCATTGGGCAACCGCCGATTCCTTTTAATGCGCCATCAACGCGATAACAGCCGGCATTTAGCGCGGCTTCCAATTTTTCTTTTCGGTTAAGGGCAGTGGAATGTAAGTGAATACCTATCTCATAATCAGGCAACATCCTTATGACGTAGGAAGTTAAATCGCTTACCTGTTGTGCACTTGCGACGCCTACAGTGTCTGCAAGGGAAATAATTTTAATGCCCAATGGCGTCAATTTGTTTATCCATTCAACAACAATATTTTTGTCATACTTGTCTCCATATGGATTTCCAAAGGCCATTGAAATGTAGACTACCAGCTCTTTGCCTGCCTTGGCGCAAATCTCCTGCAATTGCTTAACGGTGTCGAATGAGTCTTCAATTGTGCTATTGGTATTGCGCATTTGAAATGTAGGAGAAATTGAAAACGGGAAACCCAAATAGCTGATGGAATCATACACTGCTGCATCTTGCGCCCCACGTACATTTGCAACGATTGCCAATAACTTTGTTTTCGAATTTGCAAGATCAATTTGTGTTACCACTTCTTTCGCATCGGCCATTTGAGGAATAGCTTTGGGAGAAACAAAGCTGGTAAAATCCAACGTGTCGAACCCTACTTTCAAAAGACTGTTGATATATTCAACTTTTGTAGGTGTAGGTATAAAATTTTTCCAGCCCTGCATGGCATCACGAGGGCACTCTATTAACTTTATTTTTGTAAGACTGTTCTGTTCCACTTTATGCTATTAAAACTGTTCTAAAGTAACTGTTCTTTGCTCAATGAAAATACAAAATTCCCTGAAACTGAGGCAGTAAGCACATTTCATACAAAAAACTTCTTCCCACAGGCAACCTCTCTACTTCATTCGCCGTATTCATTGACAGTTACCTGCGAAAGCTTCCAATCAAATTTTACCATTAAAAATTATCTTTCAATGAAACGAGTATTTCATCATGCTACCGGCATGCCCGCAGTGTTGTGCATTGTAATGTTATTTGCCGCATGTTCCAAAGACAGCAGCAACAATAACAATAATAACAACACACCAAAGCCTTCTGTTCAAATTATTGACAACCCTCAATTTGGAAAAATCCTGGCCGATAGTAATGGTAGAACGCTATATGTTTTTGCACCAGACGTTAGTGGTCAATCTGCCTGTACCGGTGCTTGTCTTGTTACATGGCCCCTATTTAATGTTAAAAATCCATCTGTTTCACAAGGCATCGGCAATAATGATATTGAGGATATCCATCGTACCGACGGAGATGAACAACTTACCTACAAAGGCTGGCCGTTATACTATTTTGCAAGCGATGCAAAGCAAGGCGATGTTAAAGGAGATGGTTTGAATGGCGTTTGGTTCGTAGCAAAACCAGACTACACACTCATGCTCGCCAAAGGACAACTCGTAGGTGACGATGGCAAAAATTATAAACACGACTATACAGAAGGCTCTGAAGCAACCTTGTACATTGTAGACAGCCTGGGTCGTACTATATATGCTTTCAGTCCTGACAAGTTCAACAAAAACAATTACACCAAATCTGATTTTAGCAACGATGCTCTATGGCCGATATTCCAGGTTTCATCCGTACAAAGTCTGCCTTCCGTTTTATCAAAAGCAGATTTCGGCTCCATCGATGTGTTTGGCAAAAAACAACTCACATTTAAAGGATGGCCGTTATATTATTTCCAGCATGACGGTCCAAGCAGCAGAGGAGTAAACAAAGGCATAAGTTTCCCTGCTCCTGGCATATGGCCGATTGCAAACAACAGTTCAGCTACGGCACCACAACCATAACTTCTTAGCAGAATTCCAGTATACGTTAGCTTTTCCATTTAAAGTCTGAGCAGCTGATCGAAAGATTAGCTGCTCTTTTTTTGCCAGAGACGGAACGCAGATTTTCATGATTGTCATGATTTGACATGATTAAAATCTGAGATCGGAGATTTAAGGTTAGCAACTGATTTGATTTCAAATCTCAAATCAAAAAATCTTAAAAATCATGACAATCATGAAAATCTGCGTTCCTGTTCTATCTTTGCCCCCAATGGAAAATTTCGATGACGATATAGAGAAATGTCTCGATGTACTGAGATCGGGTGGAACAATTTTGTATCCTACAGACACAGTTTGGGGGCTCGGCTGTGATGCGACGGATCCCGCCGCTGTAGATAAAATATTCGAAGTAAAACAACGTCCCGCTTCTTCGAGCATGATCATTCTGCTGGCGGATGAGCGGGATATACTAAAATACGTTGCCGGCATTGACTTGCAGGTATTCGATTATTTGGCAAGCGTAACCAAACCTACCACGGTAATTTACCACGGCGCCATTGGTCTTGCTGACAATGTTATCAACAAAGATGGCAGTATTGGAATACGATTGGTGAAAGATGATTTTTGTAAACATCTTATTAAACGCTTTCGCAAACCGATCGTTTCAACGTCTGCGAATATTTCGGGACAGCCCACACCAGCGAAGTTTGCAGACATTGATGAGCGCATAAAAAACAATGTTGATTATGTAGTAAAATTCAGACAACACGAAACTGCTGAAGCTGCTGCCTCCGCGATTGTAAAGTGGAACGGTGTGAATGATATTACCATTATTAGAAAATAAAAAGAAGAACATTGCCGCAACAATTCTTAGTTATACAAACCGCTTTTATCGGAGACGTAGTTTTAGCTACCGGAATCATTGAAAAACTTCACACTTATTTCCCGGATGCTGCTATTGATTTTTTGGTGAGAAAAGGGAATGAAGGTTTAACGAAAGGCCACCCTTTTATCAGGGAAACGTTGGTTTGGAACAAGAAAGAAGGAAAGCTTCGCAACCTGAAAAAAATGTTGCGCGTCATCCAGTCAAAAAAATATGACAAGGTCATAAACGTTCAGCGGTATGCTGCAACGGGCATTCTCACTGCGTTTTCAGGCGCTAAAGAAAAAATCGGCTACGATAAAAACCCGTTGAGCTTTCTGTTTACCACAAAGGTTAAACATATTTTCAGCGACGCACAACATCCTATTCACGAGATTGATCGCTGTAATGACCTGATAAAACATTTCACAGACGATAAAGTTTTTAAGCCAAGACTTTATCCAACTGTAGAAGATGAAAATGCAGTAGCGCAGCACAAACAAGGCGAATACATTTGCGTGGCACCGGCTTCTGTGTGGTTCACAAAACAATTTCCTGCAGTAAAATGGATCAGTTTCCTGCAAAAAATTCCAACGCATATTCATGTATATCTTTTGGGAGCGCCTTCTGATAAAGGCTTGTGCGAAGAAATCATTAATGGCTGCCCATCTGTAAAAATCACCGACTTAAGCGGCAAACTAAGTTTTCTTCAATCAGCCGCACTGATGAAAGGTTCCATAATGAACTATGTAAACGACTCTGCACCTATGCATTTTGCATCTTCTGTGAATGCGCCTGTTGCTGCGGTCTATTGCTCCACTGTTCCATATTTTGGTTTCGGGCCGCTTTCCGACAAAAAAATCATCATAGAAGTTGAAGAAAAACTCACATGCCGTCCTTGTGGCATACATGGCTACAAAGCCTGTCCGTTAAAGCACTATAAGTGTGCAATGGATATAAGGGATGAGCAATTGCTTAGGGAGTTGAAAATTGAAAATTGAAAATTGAAAATGCTTTTATTTCCAGAAGACTAATAATAAAAGGGTTGTTTTCGGTACGACAGATAAGGAGAACCCTTAAACAGCGACGCATTTTCAACTTTCAATTTTCAATTCTCAATTAAATTTATCTTTGTCCCATCTATGTATATTAATTGCTCGGAAAAAGAATTATTTGTTTTTAAAAAAATTGCACACGCTGCTAAGGACCTGCAAACGCCTTGTTATATCATTGGCGGCTTTGTAAGGGATAAACTTATTGGCAGAAAAACAAAAGATGCCGACATTGTTTGCGTAGGGGATGGCATTGAGCTGGCACATAAAGTAGCAGAAAGATTCAATCCTAAACCACAGGTTGCTTTTTTCAAAACTTATGGTACAGCTCAAATCAAGCTTGATAATTTTGAAATAGAATTTGTTGGCGCCCGCAAGGAAAGCTACAAATATCATAGCCGCAATCCGGATGTTCTACCGGGTACTTTGAAGGATGACCAGGACAGAAGAGATTTTACCATCAATGCATTGGCGGTAAGTTTAAACGATGAAGACTACGGTGAAATAATTGATCCGTTCAATGGCTTGCGGGATCTCCAAAACAAGATCATCAAAACGCCGCTTAATCCTGATGCAACTTTCAGCGATGATCCATTGCGAATGATGCGTGCCATTCGTTTCGCTTCACAATTGAATTTTCAAATTGCGGATGAAACGCTGCAAGGCATTAAAAATAACGTTGAGCGCATTCGTATAATTACTCAGGAGCGCATAACAGACGAACTCAATAAAATTTTAGCGAGCAACAAACCATCAATTGGCTTTGACCTGCTCTATCAAACAGGCTTGCTGCACATTATCTTTCCTCAAATGGTAGATCTGGCAGGAGCTGAATATATTGACGGCAAAGGACACAAGGACAATTTTTATCACACACTGCAGGTAGTTGATAATATCTCCCATAATACAAATGACTTATGGTTGCGATGGGCGGCAGTGCTACATGATATTGCAAAGCCGGCAACGAAGAAATTTGAGCAGGGCCATGGCTGGACCTTTCATGGCCACGAAGTTGTAGGAGGCAGAATGGTGCCGAAAATTTTCACCAAATTAAAACTGCCGCAAAACGAAAAGATGCGTTTTGTACGCAAAATGGTGGAACTTCATTTAAGGCCCATCAGTTTAACAAAAGAGAACATCACGGATTCCGCTATTCGCCGTTTACTATTTGATGCGGGAGATGATATTGACGCTTTGATGACATTGTGCGAAGCGGACATCACATCTAAGAATAAACAAAAAGTAAAACGCTATCTCGATAATTTCGAATTGGTACGCAACCGATTACAACAGGTAGAAGAAAACGACAGGATCCGCAACTGGCAACCACCTATCACGGGTGAAATGATTATGGAAACTTTCAATTTACGACCGGGCCGTGAAGTAGGCATTATAAAAGATGCAATAAAAGATGCTATTTTGGACGGAGAAATTGAAAACGCTTACGATGCGGCACATTCTTTTATGATAAAAAAAGCTAGTGAAATAGGTATAACGCTGAATGCAGAACGCGGAACGCAAAACGCTTAACGCTTAAAGCTTAACGCAGAACGCAAAGAACACACGAAGTTCTGCGTTGAGCGTTAAGCGTTCGGCATTAAGCATTAAGCATTTACCATTCTGCTTTTCACTATTTTGTTTTATTTTGGGCACGCAAACGAACGATTTATTGATATTGAATTAATTTTTAGAAATCATGGCTGTTTTAAAATTCAGGATCTATTTCGAAGAAGATGATAGCATTTACAGAGACGTTGTAGTGAAGCACAAACAAACTTTTTTGGAGCTTCACCAGGTGATATTAAAAGCCTATGAATTTGATAGTAAACACCAGGCTACTTTTTATCGCAGCAATGATCACTGGCAAAGAGGAAGGGAAATTTCTCTTGAAAAATACAATAAGCCTTATAAAGCTGATCCATTATTAATGGACGCGACTTTAATTGGCACCGAGATTTTTGACCCTAATCAAAAATTTATTTACGTATACGATTTTGCGAAGAACTGGACATTCCTGGTTGAATTGATCAATGTTTCCAAAGAAGAAAACGCTAAACTCACCTACCCTGTTGTTATCAGAACAGAAGGGATTGGACCATCTCAATACGGTACAAAGGGAATCGGCGGCGATAAGCTTACAGAGATCGAAGAAAAATATGATCTTACAAAAGGTGCGGAAGGTTTTGGCGAAGAAGGCGAAGAGGATGATACAGATTCAGATTCCAACGAAGAAGAAGAAAGCACCGAAGAAACCGATGACTTCTAGAAGAGATGCTTCGAATCTCAAATATTACCACTAAGGCTTGTCCGAATGGATTCATCCGGGCGGACACTAAGGACACTAAGTTTCACTAAGGGATTCACTTAAAGAAACTTAGTGTCAAAACCTCTCCTAAATCAAAAAGAATCAGGCATCCGAAATATTCCTGGTTTCTAATTCCTAATTCCTAATTCCTAATTTCTATTCTACCTCACACAGTTATCATAATCGTTGGGCCCACTGCTGTTGGAAAAACTTCTTTGGCTATTCAGCTGGCAAAAAAGTTTGACACGCCAATTATTTCTGCTGACTCGCGCCAGTGTTTCCGGGAAATGAATATTGGTGTGGCAAAACCAACATCGCAGCAATTAGAGGAGGTAAAACATTATTTTATCAACTCCCATTCAATACATGATGAAGTAAATGCCGCCGTTTTTGAAGAATATGCACTCGCCAAAGCCGCCGATATATTTATTACAAAAAATACTACTATAATGGTAGGTGGTACGGGTCTATATGTAAAGGCATTTTGCGAAGGCATGGATGAGATTCCGAAAATTTCTGCTGATGTGCGACAAAACATCATACAATCATTTGAGCAAAAAGGACTTGAATGGTTGCAAAGCGAAGTAAAAGAAAAAGATCCCGAATATTTTGCCACCGGTGAGCAGCATAACCCACAACGCCTTATGCGTGCGCTTGAAGTGGTGGTATCTACCGGAAGATCAATAAGAAGCTTTCAATCAAACCTCAAAAAAGAAAGGCCCTTCAACATCGTTAAGATTGGTTTGCAATTGCCTCGTGAAATTCTCTACAGCCAAATCAATACACGCGTTGATGAAATGATGAATGAAGGCCTGCTTGAAGAAGCCTCCGCATTATTTCCACAAAGAAATTTGAATGCTTTGCAAACTGTTGGCTACTCTGAGTTGTTTGACTATATGGAAGGAAGAATAACATTAGAGAAAGCAGCAGAACTCATCAAGCAGAACACAAGACACTACGCGAAAAGGCAAATTACCTGGTTTTCCAGAGACGCAGCCATTCAATGGTTTGCACCCACAAACATCAGCAACATAGAAGATTACGTGTCCAATATCCCGCGATAACAAAAGCAGGCCATATATGAAACACATTACTTACACTTGTGTAATGCTGTTTTGCATTACCCGGTGTGTTGCCAACGATTCAACGATTGCAAATTCTGATACTTCCACACAGCCTCATTCGGAATTGATCAGACAAATTGAAAGCACTTCTGTATTTCAGGATGAAATTGCAGACAATCACCGCTATATTGTTAATGAAATTGCAGTTTCCGAAAACACAACAAACATCAGGTTTCACGGTCATTTTAAGAATCGGAAACTAAATGGCACATGGAACAGTTGGTACGATTCAGGCATTATTTGCGACTCGGGAAGTTTTAAAAACAATATTCCAGATGGTGTCTGGAAAGTGTGGTATCCCAACGGAAACGTGCGTTACCTGAGAACTTACAATGCTTTTCGGTACAGCATGATCATAAATGAATTTGCAAGAAAAGATGGCAAGCAAATCATCTATCCATTAACTACGCTTGCAAAGAGGGATATGACTGCGGCATTCAAACAACTTACGTCTTACTATTCATTCAATATTGCCGGCAATCCTTCAGAAAGAATTTTTCTTCCGGCATTGGTGCAGCAGAATATTAGTTCTCCTTCCTATAAACCCCCATTCTTTTCATGTCTTCAGCATGGCTTATACATGAACTTCTTTGAAGATGGAACCGTGCAGGACTCAGGTTATTACAACAACGGCATGCGCAACGGGGTATGGCTGCTAACAATTGAAGAAAATGGCCGAAGAATGAAATCCGTTGGTAATTATGATAATGGCGTTAAAACAAGAGAATGGAAATGGTATGATTCAAATGGCAGCCTGGTACGACTTAGCATCTACAATAAACGCGGCAAATTGATGTTTGAAAAAGATTATGTAGAGACGCATTAAATGCGTCTCTCTAAAACATACAGCGTGTGCGATCTAATATCGCAATTGCTACAAGAAAACACCATCAAAATGATGCAGCAAGAGACGCTTTCAAAGCGTCTCTACGGAAAACATAACAATATGTTCATACTTCTTTCGTACATTGTTCTTTACGATTTTATGATAATGTAAAATCAAAACCTTAGTGAAGACGTGACATCAAGTAAACTACCTTTCCGCCTGAAAGATTTTGGAGAAAACTTTATTTGGGGCGTAGCGATGGCTGCGGCTCAAAATGAAGGCGCTTATAGTGAAGATGGCCGCGGCCCTTCTATCTGGGATAATTTTGCCCGCAGGCAGGGAAAGATCAAAGGCGCTGCAAAGCCTTATGTAGCCTGCGACTTTTACCACCGTTATAAAGACGACTTATTGCTCGCAAAAGCACTTGGCTTCAAAGCTTTTCGTTTTTCCATTTCTTGGTCCAGAATATTTCCCGAGGGTACTGGCAAACCAAATAAAGAAGGCGTTGCATTTTATCATAAAGTAATTGATGAATGTCTCAAGCTCGACATGGATCCGTTTGTAACCCTGTACCACTGGGACCTTCCAGCTGCACTGGAAAAAGAAGGCGGATGGACAAGTCACCATATGAACAAATGGTTCAATCGTTATGCTACGTTTTGCGCGACAGAATATGGTGATAAAGTAAAAAAATGGATTGTGCTGAATGAGCCGTTTGGCTTTACCATGCTGGGTTATATGATCGGCAAACATGCGCCGGGCAAAACGGGCGTGACCAATTTTCTTAAAGCTGTTCACCACGCCGCAATGGCGCAGGCAGAAGGAGGCCGCATTCTACGCAGTGAAGTTTCCAAAGCATATATCGGCACCACGTTCTCCTGCTCGCAGGTAATTCCTTTTAGCGATTCAAAAGAAGATAAAGCGGCTGCGCTTAAAACAGACATTCTTCTCAATAGGTTATTTATCGAACCATTGCTTGGCAAGGGTTACCCTAAAGATGATTTTGCGTTGCTCGAAAAACTGGAACTGGCCAATACTGCATGGAAATATACCGACAAGCTTAGGTTCGACATGGATTTCATTGGACTGCAAAATTATTTTCCGGTAGTTGTAAAACACAATCCATTCATTCCAATTGTGAATGCTTCTGAAGTAAAAGCAGCAACTCGAAAAGTTCCTCACACAGCAATGGGTTGGGAAATAAATGCAAATGGTTTTTATAACATCATTAAGCAATTTTGGAAATATGGTGCCATTAAGGAACTTATTATTTCAGAAAATGGTGCCGCTTTTAACGACGTTGTTAAAGATGGTGCAATAGCTGATCAGCAACGCATTGACTATTTCCAAAGCCACTTGCAGGCTGTACTTAAAGCAAAGAAAGAAGGCATCAATGTTAAAGGCTATATGGCCTGGACCTTAATGGACAACTTTGAATGGTCCGAAGGCTACAACGCACGATTCGGCTTGATACACGTAGATTTCAAAACACAACTACGCACGATAAAAGATTCTGGCTATTGGTTCAGGGATTTGCTGACACAGTAGGGTTGTTAGTTGTTAGTATTTGGTTGCCGGTAGCCAGTTACCAGATGCCAGTGTTTTGGTGCACAATTTTTCTAAGAATTGTGGCAGTCTTCTATTTCAAAACAAATTTTGAATTTCAACTACAGGCCACCGGAAACCGGCCACTGGCAACTTCCCTATCAACTAACAACTTCCTAATACCTATTCAACACCGCATCTAAAAACGATTTCACAACGTCGAAATTTGAAAATGCCCTGGCGGCTATAATGGTAAACAAAATGCCGAATATCGCTCCGCTGATGTGAGCGCGGTGACCAATATTGTCTCCACCTCTTTTTCCGAGCCAAATTGAAATGGCAATGAAAATAACGCCGAAGATATAACCCGGTATGCGAACTGGTATAAAGAACATTGATATCGGCAGTTTGGGTTCCAGCATAATTCCCGCAAAAATCACGGCACACACGGCTCCGGAAGCACCTAAAGCACGATAGCTGGAATAATTTCTGTAGTAGAAATAATCCGGAATCGCAGAAACGATAAGCCCCAGCACATATAGCAATATGTACATGGTAGCAGCAGAATGTCCAAATAAATGACTCTGTGTAAAAAGATATTTCTCCACATAGGTACCAAATGAGTACAGCGAAAGCATATTGAATCCTAAGTGAATAAAATCTCCATGAACAAATCCGTATGTGAGAAACCGATAGTATTGTCTTCTGTCATCAACTTCGGATGGCCAGAAGAGCAGATCATTTTTTAATCGCTCGTTGCCAAACGCTATGAACGACACTATACAGGTTACGACGATGATGATGGTTGTTATGCTAAAAGTTAACATGGGCTGTAAAAAATAAAAAGTAAAAATCAAAAGTAAAAACAGTTGTGTAAGTAAAGATGCACCACAACACATTTTCACTAAAACTATTTAAAAAAGTAAGAAGTAAAAAGTAAAAATTCAAAAGCAAACCCATAAAGAGTTCCATCTTTTTTACTTTTTAATTTTGCCTTTTGACTTCTCCTCTACACATGATGATACTTTTCATTTCGCAAAATCGTACATGCCCTGTACACCTGCTCTGCCAAAATTAGTCTTACCAATTGATGAGGAAATACAAGTTGAGAAAGCGACCATTTATAATTGGCTCGTTTGGAAACGGCTTCATCTACGCCAAATGCGCCGCCGATCAGGAAGATAACATTTTTTGTGCTTTCATTTGCGCGTTGCTGTACAAATTCAGCAAGTTTTTCTGAAGAAAATGATTTGCCTCTTTCATCAAGCAGCACGAGGTAATCATCTTTTTGCAGCATGTTCAAGATCACTTCGCCTTCTTTTCTTTTTAGATCAACTTCAGAAAGCGTAGCTGCATTCTTAAGAGGAGGAACAATCGTCCAGTCGGCAGGAAAATAGTTGTTGATGCGCTTCGTAAAATCTTCCACACCCATTTTTACGTAAGCTTCATGTGCTTTGCCTATTGACCAGAGTTGCAGCTTCATAGTTGCGATGAGAAAGAACGCAGATTCTCAAGATTTTGATGATTATCATGATCTTAAAAATAAGCAGCATAAAAAATCTTATAAACCAGCAAAGATCTTTTTAATCTACGTTCCTTTTTTAATATAATGGTTAGAAATATCCTGTCATCAATTTGTGCGACTCAAAACAAAATCATAACAAATCATCATAATCTTGAAAATCTGCGTTCCTGTCTTTTAATAAGCTTGCGCAAACAACACTCTCTGCGTGCTTGGTTTGCCGGTTAAAATACATTTGCCGCTTTCCTGCTCATTGTTCAGAGGAATGCAGCGAATGGTCGCTTTTGTTTTTTCTTTGATCGCAGCTTCAGTTTCAGCAGTGCCATCCCAATGCGCTGACACAAATCCGGCTTTTGTTTCCAAAGTATTCACAAATTCATCCCATGTATTTACTTTGGTGATGTGCTCGTCGCGGTAAATCCTTGCTTTTTCAAACATGTTCAGCTGAATTTCATCCAGCAAAGTTTTAACATAGTAAGCTATACCGTCCATGCTTACGCTCATTTTTTCCTTTGTATCGCGTCTCGCAACCTCTACAACATTATTTTCAAGATCTCTTGCGCCAACGGCAATACGAACAGGCACACCTTTTTTCTCGTGTTCTGCAAATTTCCATCCTGGTCTTGAGTTGTCGGCGTCATCGTATTTCACGGAAATGCCAAGCTCCTTCAACATTTTTACCACCGGGCTCATCACTTCTTTGATTATAGCTCTTTGCTCGTCGCCTTTGTAAATAGGAACAATTACGACCTGCAGGGGAGCGATTTTTGGAGGCAATATCAGTCCGTCGTCATCACTGTGGGCCATTACCAACGCACCAATTAATCTTGTGCTCACACCCCAGCTGGTTGCCCAAACATAATCCAGCTTGTTATTTTTATCAGAGAATTTTACGTCGAATGCTTTCGCGAAATTTTGTCCCAGGAAGTGCGAAGTTCCCGCCTGCAAGGCTTTCCCATCCTGCATCAACGCCTCAATACAATATGTATCAACCGCACCTGCAAAACGCTCGCTTTCTGTTTTCACTCCTTTGATCACCGGCAATGCCATGTATTGTTCTACGAAATCAGCATATACGTCCAGCATTTGAACAGTTTCTGCAACCGCTTCTTCGGAAGTAGCGTGTGCAGTGTGGCCTTCCTGCCACAAAAATTCCGCCGTTCTCAGGAATAGGCGCGTACGCATTTCCCAGCGCATTACGTTTGCCCACTGGTTGATCAGCAAAGGCAAATCGCGGTAAGATTGTATCCAGCCTTTATAAGTGTTCCAGATGATTGCTTCGCTGGTTGGGCGGATGATAAGCTCTTCTTCCAGCCTTGCCTCAGGATCTACGATCAGTTTACCGTGCTTCTCAGGATCAGTTTTCAGGCGGTAGTGCGTAACCACCGCGCATTCTTTTGCGAAACCTTCCGCATTTTTTTCCTCCGCTTCAAAAAGGCTTTTGGGCACAAGCAAGGGGAAATACGCATTCACGTGACCGGTATCTTTAAATTTTCTGTCCAGCACATCTCTCATGTTTTCCCAAAGAGCGAATCCATATGGTTTTATTACCATACATCCCCTTACCGCGGAATAGTCTGCCAACTCGCCTTTTAGAACCAGGTCATTGTACCATTGCGAATAATCCTGCTGCCTGCTTGTAATTTCTTTGCTCATTTTTTTGAAGTCTTGTAGTGTTTTAAGCGTGAAACGTGAATCTTCAATCGTGAATAATCTGTTCCTGAATGGCCGGAATGGTTTTCAAACAGAGAATCCCAATTCACGATTCACGTTTCACCATTCACGATCGTTCCCGTTCATATAAAAGTTAGTTTTCATCCGAAACTTTTGTAGTTATCCGTGGACTATTTGTTGTAACTTTATACTTGCGAAAGCGCAAAAATATATTTAATAATATAAACCCTCAGCAATGAATAACAAATTTTTGAGCGTTGTTTTGGGATTGGTGGTTCTAAGCAGTTGTTCTGTGTACAAGCAAGGACAAACTCCTGACGACACCTACTATTCTCCGGCACCCCCAGCTCAGCAAGGCGAAGCATATACTACGGCACACGCCGGTAATAATGGCAATAACGACAATTATCGCGATTATTACAGCGGCAACAACAGTAGTTATGACAGCTACAACAATTCCGATTATTACAATGATCGTTTTCTTCGTTTAAGCATTGGTAATCCAATGTACTATTCTGCATATAGCAATTACTACTGGAACAGTATGAGCTATGGTTATGGTTTCGGCATGGGTGCAGGCATTTACAATCCGTGGAACAGTTATTACTACTGGAACAGTTTTTACAATCCATATGCAATGCCATATTATAGCCCTTACTGCAGCTACTATCCTGTAGGCGGTTATTATCCGGGTAAATATCCTGTTGCAGGAGCAACTTATACCCGTCCGGCATTTAACACAAGCAGCTATTTGGGCAGCAGCTATAGCAATAGCAATAAGTATTTGAACCCAAGATCAAGCAGCTCTTACCTGAACAATGGTTACAATAATGCGAATGCGGTGAGACCTAGCTCAAGCCGTGGAAGCAGTTATTATACTCCTAACAGTAGCAGCTATAACAATAGCAACAGAAGCACTAACAGTACTTCCAGCAGAAGTTATAATAACACCAATACGTACGACAACAGCAACAGCAGACCGCAAAGAACATATACTCCTCCATCTTATACTCCTGCACCATCATCATCTGGTGGCAGTTATAGAGGTGGCGGTGGTGGTGGCACTTCCGGCGGCGGCGGTGGCGGTGGCTACAGCAGACCAAGCCGAGGTCATTAATGTAATACCAACAAAGACACGATACTTGGAAGGAAACATGCTAGAAACGTGTTTCCTTTTTTATTAAGACCTGACAGGTTTTCTCAACGTTTTTCACTTTATTGAATGAGCCTTTAAACCTGTCAGGTCTAGTATTCCTAAATTTCTAAGAATTAATCTGGACATGAAAAAAACTCTCGCAGCGATTGGCTTTTTAATTATTTACGTTTATGGTTATTCCCAGTTACCCGAAGATGCTTTGCGTCATTCCTGGGCCACCCCTTCCGGCACTGCACGCAACCAGGCTATTGGTGGTGCCAGCGTTTCCTTAGGCGGTGATATCACATCACTCTTTTATAACCCTGCAGGCCTTGGCTTATATAAAACGAGTGAAATTACTTTTAGCCCGGGACTTTCATTTTATGGAGGCAAAAGCGACTACAGGGGAACGGATGGCACCAAAGCCAATAATATGACCCGCTTTGTAATTGGAACAAGCGGCATTGTTTGGGGAATGCCAAATCCTTACAAAAAATGGAACAATTCCGCCTTTAGTATTGGCGTGAACCGCACCGCAAATTTCAACTCAACCATTCATTATAAGGGTCAAAATGATTACAGCTCATTTACTACCGAATCAAAGAATGAGTTTGCTAAATATAGCGAAGGCTATCCCAATTTAACCGACGAACAGCTTATTAACCAGGCAATAGGCGATCCTTCTCTTTCATATACAACACGCATGCACCTGTCAACATACCTTGTTGACATTGACCCGAACAATGGGGAAATTTATTCACGCCCCGAAGATGTGATCTATCTGGATAATCATCCCATCTTCCAGGAAAACACCATCACCAATAAAGGCGGAATCACAGAAATAGCCATTGGATTTGCGTCCTCAAATCAGGATAAACTTTCTATCGGTGGAAGCATAGGCGTGCCTATTGTTAATTTCCGCAGCCATCGTGTTTACCAGGAGTCAAATACCGTGGGGCCGAATGACAGCGTATTCAACAGCATGACTTATACGGAAGATTACAAATCATCCGGAGTAGGTTTCAACTTTAAAATCGGTGCAATCTATAAATTTTCAGAGGCTTTCAGAATGGGATTGGTGATCCACACGCCGAGCCTTTTCGCACTTACGGACACTTACCACTCAAGCACTACCAGCGATATAGGCACCGTTTATGGCAAGTTTACAGAAACAACGGACAACCTGAACAGCCTGAGCAGCCTTCCAAATTCTTACAAATATGACCTGCAAACGCCCACCCGCTTTATGCTAAGTGGAACGTATATGTTTGGCGGCGGCCAGGAAAATGTGAAGAATCAAAAAGGGTTCATCACTGCCGACATCGAATACCTGAACCACCGCTGGTCAAGGTTTTCATCCGCGAATGAAGGTTATGCCGACGATGAAGCCTATTTTAAAGGAGTGAACAATACCGTGAAAGGTTATTATCGTGGTGCGTTTAATTTTAAATTAGGCGGGGAGATAAAATTTGAAAAGTATATGGTTCGTGCTGGCTTTGCGTACTACGGCAATCCTTACAAAGACAAAAATGATCTAAAAGCGAATTTGATGAATATCAGCGGCGGGCTTGGCTATAGAAACAAAGGATTATTCGTTGACCTGGCTTACGTTCAAACGCTTACAAAAGACGTGAATTTCCCTTATCACGTCAGCCCTCCGGGCAGCAATACTTTTGCCACTGTAATGGGCAGCAATGGGAATGCGGTGCTGACGTTCGGGATTAAGTTTTAGTGTTTACAACAGAGTTCATAAATTTTTGAAGACGCCTAAGGCGTCTTTTTTTTACCACGGAGGTAAGGAGCTTTCTTCACAGAGTGAAGGAGAAATGCTGGAAATACACAGCCGATAACGAAAGGATAGACAAGAAAAGAGTGTTTCACAAACCTCCTTTTCTCTGTGAAAAAACCTCTGCTACCTCTGTGGTAAAAAAACTCTTAGTAAAATTTAGTGCTTTAGCGTTGAAAAGAAATCTCTAAAACCTCGCCGGTTTTCTCTCCAACCTTAAACCTGTCATCTATCCTCATTCCCACTACCCAGATGATCTTTTTGTTCATTTCCAGCACCCACACTTTCTCTTTACTGGTGAGTGATACTTTTTGATCAATCAAAAAGCGGCTGATTTTTTTCTTTTTCTGCATGCCTAACGGGTAGAAATAGTCGCCCTGCTTCCATTTACGCAGTAAGAGAGGAAAAGTAATCCGCGAAGCGTCGAGTTTAGCGATGTCCGGAGACGAGTTGATCTCTTTATTGGCGGTCTTTTTGAAATTTAATTTGCCTTCAGAGAAAGTTATTTCCTCATCGTTTGTTTCTATAACGATGATCTGCGATTGCGCCGTTGCCAATGGCGAAATCACCAACCAGTTTCTGTTTTTTAGGACCCTGTGGGTAGATGAATCAATGTATTTGCCACTTTCACTCTCCAGCAAATTCCATACTTCCGGCGTTTGAGCAGGCGAAAAATCAAATGGTTGCAATATTTCAAAAAGAATGGTTCTGCCGGCAGGAGTTTGCTGCAATTTCAGCGCAGGAATTTGCCACTCTTTTCCGTTTTGCACCAACAGTTTTTTCTTTTGTTTGGCCAATGCCCCGTTATATAAAATCTCTATATCCCGGAATCGTTCAATGTTGTCGGCGAGATTTTGTGCAGCTTCTGAGTAAATCTTCTCCACCATCGGAATAACCTGGTGCCTGAAATAATTTCGGGAATATTTATCCGAACTATTTGAGCTATCCTCTACCCACTCAAGGTTTTCCACTAGTGCAAACTGCCTTATATCCTCCTTACCTGCAAACAGCAGCGGTCTTACTATGTGATCTTTTTTTGGCAAAATGCCGTGAAGACCCGCAATACCAGTGCCTTTGAAGAAATTCATCAGAACTGTTTCAACGTTATCATCCCGGTGATGGGCTGTCAGCAAATAATTTTTCGCACCCCCGGTTTGATTCCACTCTTCACTCTCCAGAATCTCTTTAAACCAGTCGTATCGCAGCTTCCGTGCTGCTACCTGTATCGAGATTTTATTTTTTTCTGCTTCTTTTTCGGTATCAAATCTTTGTACATGCAGTTGTGCCTTGTATTTGTCGGCAAGATTTCGCACAAACCGTTCATCACGCTCACTTTCCTCACCGCGCAACTGAAAATTGCAATGGGCAATAGCAAAAGAAAAGCCGTTGCGATGCAACAATTCACACACAACAACAGAATCCACGCCACCGCTCACAGCCACTAGCAGCTTGTCTTTCGCAGAAAAAAGCTTTTCCTGCTCTATAAAATCCTTAAATAAATCTTCCAGTCTTTTCATTCGATTAAAACGTGATCTATGGTTATTTTTTGCAACCGGTACACGGTAGCAAATACTCGAAAAAATCGCAACTTTACTAAAGGGTTTTTGCTCTTGTAAAAGTTATCTAGGCCGACTAAATTTAACCCTAATATAAGTTTAACCCCTTACACATGGAGATAATTAATGGCCTTATAACGACAGCTGACGTTTTATCTGCTCTCATTCTCATTTGCACCATATTGTTTATTCTCCTGAAAAAGGGAATGCAATTTACATTCTTAAAATTACTGGCGATAAATGCGGGATATAATCTCGTCATTACCCTGCTCCGTTTGTTCCTGGGCCATGAAAATCCGGCTTATGCAATAGGCTTTAATCTTACACGTCCCGTGGACATCATTACAGCCTTACTCATATTGTATGTTTTGTGGGACAAGCCACTGTTCAGGAAGTTCCTTGTTATTTCCATCATTCCTGTTATGGCTTTGTGGGTAAAAGAATTGTGGTTCGAGCCTATCGATCACATTCACTTAACAGCCCTGATACCGCCTTCCATGTGGTCAATAATCATTACCGCAGTGGCTTTGGCGCTGCTCTACCAAAAACCGGAAAAGCAAAACTTTGTGTTCACCCGCTTTCTTATCGTGGCCGGGTTTATGATCTATAATTTTACTTATTTTATCATAGAAGCCCTGATGCCGTACTATTTTTTCGCAAAACCTTTCGAAGAACAAAAAATGCTGGTGCCACAAATTGGCTTACTGAATCTTGGCGCCTACTTTTTTACACGTGTAATTCTTTTGCTGGCAGCGGCAGATTTTCTTTCAGACATTTCCTACAAGAGAACCCAGCTGGCATTACAGCGTCAGTTCTTCCCAAGCCATTCTTAACTCGTTAAAAGCGTGATTATCATTCGCATTTTTAGCAGCAACCATACCTTTCTCATACCACGAAATGGCTTCACTTGTGAGGCCATTTCTTTCAAGCAGCTGTGCCAGGTGATAATAGGATCCGATGTAAGAAGGATCACGTTGCAAAATTGTTTCAAATAAATTGCGCGCTTTCTCCTCATCTCCGGCTTTAATGTATTCCAATGCCAGCGCATGTTCCAGAAAATTATCATTTGGATTTTGCAGTAAAAATTCCTTCAGTTTGGCTATACGGTCCATAAAATCAGTAGACAAAATTTAATTCAAAAAATGTTCTTGCCCTATCTTTACAGCGCTTATCTTTGTTTTGGTTGCATAAACAACCTTTTTAGTCAACTTAAATTTGCGATATGAAGATTTTAGTTTGCGTTAGTAAGACGCCGGATACTACGGCAAAAATAGCCTTCAGCGATAACAACACGAAATTTGCACAGGATGGTGTGCAATGGATCATCAATCCCTATGATGAATGGTATGCTTTGGTTCGCGCCCTTGAACTAAAAGAAAAAGACAGTTCCATTACGCTTCACCTTGTAACAGTAGGTGGTGCAGATGCTGAACCCATCATCCGCAAGGCCCTTGCATTGGGTGGCGATGAAGCCATTCGTGTAAATGCCGATAACCACGACAGTTTTTACATCGCATCGCAAATTGCAGAAGTTGCCAAACAAGGTGCCTACGACCTTGTGTTTACAGGTAAAGAAACAATTGATTATAACGGGTCTTCAATCGGTGGATTGGTAGCAGAATTGCTCGATCTTCCTTATGTTGCCCTTGCTACAAAATTTGATTTGAACGGTACAACTGCCACCATCACACGTGAAATTGAAGGTGGTGAAGAAATCAACGAAGTACAATTGCCTTTGGTAGTTAGCTGCCAGAAAGGCATGGCTGAAGCCCGCATTCCGAACATGCGCGGTATCATGGCGGCACGTACAAAACCGTTGAAAGTGGTAGAACCTGTTGCAGTAGACAATCTTACAAGTGTTGTAGGTTTTGAATTACCTCCTGCGAAATCAGGGGTTAAACTAGTTCCTGCTGATCAGGCAGAAGAATTGGTAAGACTGCTCCACGATGAAGCAAAAGCTATTTAATTTGAAAATGTGGCAATTTGAAAATTTGAAAATGGCGATCGCCGAAGTTCAATCAGACCAGTCGATCACAAGCAATCTTCAAATCTTCAAATTCTCAAATTTTCAAATCGGTTCTCCCATTTTCAAATTATCTAATTTTCAAATTTTCAAATTAACTCCATGTCAGTTTTAATATATATCGATCAGGCGGATGGCCACATTAAAAAGGCTTCTTACGAAGTGCTTTCTTATGGCTCAAAAATCGCTGAACAACTAGGTACAACAGCAGAAGGTGTGGTATTGGGAAAAGTGCAGGATGATCTCGCTGGCCTTGGTAAATATGGTGTAAAAAAGATCCACCAGGTTACAAACGACAACCTTGCTCATCTTGATGGACAGGTCTATGCAAAAGTAATCGCACAGGTTGCGGAAAAAACCGGCGCCAAAGTAATTGTGTTTTCCAATAACGTCGATGGAAAAGCGATCGCTCCCCGCCTTTCAGCAAAACTGAAAGCAGGACTCGTAACAGGAGCAATGGCATTACCAGATACAAGCAATGGCTTCTCCGTTAAGAAAACCGTTTTTTCCGGTAAAGCTTTCGCAAATGTGGCGATCAACAGCGATATTAAGATCATTGCTTTGAACCCAAATGCATTCCAGGTAACTGAAGGCGCAGGTACAGCAGAAGTAGCTGCTTTTGAGGCAACAGTAGATGCTCCAAAAGTAAAAGTTACCGCTACCAATAAAGTAACAGGTGAAGTGCCGTTGAGTGAAGCTGAAGTGGTAGTGAGTGGTGGCCGTGGTATGAAAGGACCCGAAAACTGGGGCATGCTCGAAGAGCTTGCACACCTACTCGGTGCCGCGCTTGCATGTAGCCGTCCGGTGGCAGATGCACACTGGCGCCCACACCACGAGCACGTAGGGCAAACAGGTTTGGCAATTGCTCCAAATCTCTATATCGCAGTCGGTATATCCGGAGCCATCCAACATTTGGCTGGCGTAAACAGAAGTAAAGTGATTGTTGTGATCAATAAAGATCCGGAAGCTCCTTTCTTCAAAGCCGCAGATTATGGTATCGTGGGAGACGCATTCGAAGTACTTCCCAAAATCATTGCCGCTGTGAAAAAACTAAAAGGCGCATAAATAATTGAAAATTGAAAGTTGAAAATGGAAAATGGAATGACAATAGTTCCCGTTTTCCATTTTTTTTGCCTAAAAATGTTCACATATATCGATAAGTTTTCTTAGCCTGGGCTCATTTTCAACTTTCAATTTTCAATTTTCAATTCCCCCAAATTCTCCCCCTTTTTTCAGATATCAAATTCTTATATTTGCCTTTCAACCATAAAAGTCCGTTTGTAAAAAGCGGATGTGTTTAATTATATGAGGAAAATAGAATTAGAAATTGTGGCCCTATCGCACAGCATTACGCAAACACATTCCTATGCAGTGGTTTTAGGTGAGGTTAACGGACTTCGCCGTTTACCGATTGTCATCGGAGGCTTTGAAGCGCAGGCAATTGCTGTTGCGCTGGAAAAAATGCATCCGAGCCGCCCTCTGACACACGACCTCATGAAAAACTTCATGAGCGCTTTTAATGTTGACCTGACCGAAATCGTTATCAGCGATTTGCAGGAAGGTATTTTCTACTCCAAACTTTTATGCGTAAGCGAACGCGATACAGTTGAAATTGATTCCCGAACTTCGGACGCCCTGGCTTTGGCCGTTCGTTTCGGTTGCCCGATCTATACTTACGAACACATTCTCGAAAGCGCCGGCATTTTAATGGAAGACACTGGCAAAAAAAAGAAGTCATCCTCTACTGCCACCGTTTCTCAAAAAGAGGAAATGTCGCACAATGAAGATCTGAAAGCACTAACACTGGAAGAATTGAACACCTTACTCAACGAGGTGTTGGAGCAGGAAGACTATATCCGCGCTATTGCCATTCGTGATGAAATAAATAATAGGAAAAGGTAAATTAATTGAAAATGGAAAGTTGAAAGTTGAAAATGAGAGCACTGATTTCTATGAACGTCATGATTTGTTATGATCTTCTGATTTGAGATGCCAAATCCTGACAATCATCTAAATAATAAATTCTGCCTGACCTTCCTTTTCAATTTTCAACTTTCAACTTTCAATTTTCAATTAAATAATGGTCTCATTTCCCATTTGCAAAATCAATCTTGGCCTTCATATTGTTGGGAAACGTAACGATGGTTACCATAACCTGGAAACCATTTTCCATCCTATCGCATTGAAAGATGCATTGGAGATTATTCAAGCAGATACATTTTCATTGAAAGTTTCAGGTATTGCTGTTGACGGTGATCCCTCAAAAAATCTTTGCGTAAGAGCCTATGATTTGCTGAAGCAAAAATTCGGCTTACCTCCTGTTTATATGCATTTGCATAAAGCCATTCCGTTAGGCGCTGGCCTGGGAGGAGGTTCTTCTGATGGGGCCGCTACCCTATTGTTACTCAATCAAAAATTTCAACTGAAATTATCCCCTGGCGAGTTGATAGACCTCGCACTGCAATTGGGAAGCGATTGTCCTTTTTTCATCATTAATAAGCCATGCCTTGCAACGGGCAGAGGAGAAATAATGCAACAGGTTGACGTTTCCGTTTTGAAGGGACGCAAAATTGTAATTGTAAATCCGGGCATACACGTAAACACAGGCTGGGCCTTTTCTCAAATAACACCCACTCCGGTTGGTCAATCTTTATCTGACATCATAGCACAGCCGATAAGTACCTGGAAAGAATCTTTAAAAAATGATTTTGAAGAAGCTGTTTTTGGGGCGCATCCTGCAATTAAAAATATCAAAGACGAGCTTTATGCACAAGGGGCTGCATATGCGTCGATGAGCGGAAGCGGCGCCTCTGTATACGGCATTTTTGACAAAAAAAATGTCCCGGATTTCAAGTTCCCGGAACATTATTTCGTGCATCAGTCTGATTTATCTTAATTAAGTTTAGCTCCATGTACAGGGCAATAGTTCCAGTTGCCTTTCATCAGTTCATGATCAACAGGACAAACTTTTGCCGGTAACACCGAAGCAAATGGCGTGGTCCATTTGATCTTTACATCATCCCAACTCAAGAACAATCTATTAGGTTTTTTAAGGCTGATATATGTTTTGGCATTCACTTTCTTAGAATCAAATAGATATATATGCATGCCCTCACCCAATTGCCCGCATAGTTTTGCAAATAAAGGCTGCATAACGCCCAAAAACTGTTGAGCAAGAGGAGAAACATCATTCAATCCCAGGGGGCTATAGCTATTGCCTAAGCTATCTGTAAGCTTAAGTGTTTTTCTAATTTCGTCATCGCTCTTATAAGTAAATTGAGCAGACGCTATTGAATAATCCACTGCAACAAATAAAAGGTAGTTATTCATCTCGGATTGAATCTGAGCGACTGCATCAGGCGCCAATTTCATTTGTTCCGCAACCACGTCCCAATATTCGGATGGCAACCAAAAGGCCATTTGTTTATGGGGCAAATCACCCGTATTTTTCATACACTCAAGTATGAATTCATTTAAATCGACCTTTTTGGGGTTTTGGGCATTTGTTGTTATTGCAAGTGTTCCAAACAACAGAGAAAGGAAAAAATACTTCATGTCAGAGGTTTTAGTTTACATGGGTTACAGGGGCCAAAAATAGCATGCAATTTTTATTTCAAACAAATAATGTCCGATTTGGATTACCGAACCAATATGAAATTGCCGTGGGTATTTAATAAAAAAAGTTCCGGAATTGTGGTTCCCGGAACAGTACTTCGTGCATCAGTCAGATTTGTAGATGGCTGAGCTTTTATTAAATTTTAATATCGTTTGGATTAATTCTTACAATCTTGCCGTCTCGAGAAACGATCAAATCTGTCCCTTTACTTTTTTTGAACTCAATAAGTCTTCTGAATGACTCTTTGAGTCCTTTCAAAATTTTTTCGGTGAGCTCTTCGTCTTTATTTATGTTTTTCATAAAAAAACTTCAATGTGTCAAATTTTGTGTAATCAGCAATTTCAACTTCTCCTGTTGCTATTCTTTTTATAATCAATTCAGGTTCTCCATTCGAATTGTCAAAAATGAATGCCCGATCAACAATTTCAATGTAAATATCGAACAAATTTCTTATTCCTCCGATGTATCGCCTTTCAATTACATCAGGTTCGATATTGTGACCTCCTTCGGAAACCCTGGTTTTCACCCTTTGTTTCGCCAATTCAACAGAATCCAGATAGAAAAACAATAAAACGACTCCATAACCCCTTTCTTTTGCTTCCCTGATCTTGTTCTTGTAGCTTTTGGTAGAAAGGGTTGTCTCGAAAGCAAAACTTTTGTTCTCGGTCAATAATTCATTAATCCGATGCAGCATTATTCTTCCCGCTTCAAGAGCAACACCTTCCTGATTAAATGGAGACAGCCCCTTTGCAATTTCATCTGCATTCACAAACTCCTTAATATTCAACATCTCCGGTAATATTGTAAACGATGCAGTAGTCTTACCCGCACCGTTGCATCCAGCAATAATGTAGAGATTTTTTTCCTCCATATTCACAAATATACCCCCTTACCTTTTAACAAACTCCTTTTGCTGATACCTGTAAAAAACACTTACTTTGTACTAACACGAAACAGCTTGAGACCAGATTATTCTCATAAAATATTTTCTGACGAGCGTGGACACTACATTTTCCTCATGGTGACGCTCGCAACCGACTCGGCCATATAATCTCCGTTACATAATTCTTATGCAATGCCAGTATGCTTTATGCAGCTGCATTTGTTGCTATTTCCCGATACTATTTATTCTTCACTTAATACTAAATTAAACATGATTGCTTCAAATTCAGGCGCTCCTGAGGTGGTTGCCGCACACGACTTTTTACAACTTAACGGTACTGACCACGTTGAGTTTTACGTAGGTAATGCTAAACAAGCAGCGCACTTTTATAAAACAGCTTTTGGCTTCCAGGACCTGGCTTATGCCGGCCCGGAAACAGGCGTTCGCGACAGAGCTTCTTATGTTTTACAACAAGGTAAAATCAGATTAATATTCACTACTGCATTGCGCTCTGATGGCCCAATTGCTGAGCACGTTAAAAAACATGGTGATGGCGTGAAAATCCTTGCACTGTCTGTGGATGACGCTTATGGTGCCTTTGAAGAAACTACTTCACGCGGTGCAAAAGTTTACATGGAACCAACTACACTGATGGATGACAACGGTGAAGTGAAAATGTGTGGCATCTACACATATGGCGAAACCGTTCACCTGTTTGTAGAAAGAAAAGATTACAAAGGCGTTTTCATGCCAGGGTTTGTTGAGTACAAAACCAATTACCACCCTGAGCCAACAGGTTTACAATACATAGACCATTGCGTGGGCAACGTTGACTGGAACCGAATGATACCGGTAGTTGAGTGGTATGAAAAAATCATGGGGTTCACGAACATTTTGTCGTTTGACGATAAACAAATCAATACCGAATACTCTGCTTTGATGAGTAAAGTAATGAGTAACGGTAATGGATACGTTAAGTTCCCGATCAACGAACCGGCTGAAGGTAAAAAGAAATCACAGGTAGAAGAATACCTTGAATTCTACGAAGGCGAAGGCGTTCAGCACATTGCCGTTGCTACAAAAGATATCGTTACTACGGTAAGAGCGATGAAAGCCCGGGGCGTTGAATTTTTACCAGCTCCTCCTAGCGCTTATTACGATGAGCTTTCAGCTCGTGTAGGTAAAATTGACGAAGACATTGCTCCTTTGAGAGAATTGGGCATTTTGGTTGATCGTGATGAAGAAGGCTATTTATTGCAGATCTTTACAAAGCCTGTGGAAGACAGACCAACTCTTTTCTTTGAGATCATTCAACGTAAAGGTGCAAAAAGCTTTGGTGCAGGCAACTTTAAAGCATTGTTTGAAGCCATCGAAAGAGAACAGGCATTGAGAGGGAATTTATAAAAACGTCAGGGATAAGTAAAAAGAAAAAGTCAAAAAATTGTAACACTGTCGCGTTGAGTATTTTTAAGAAGAATTGAACAGTCAAAATAATGTTAGCACCGTTTTTCCTTTTTATTTTTTACTTTTTACTTAATTCATAACTCATAACTTGTTTGCCATGCCACACTATTTTAAACTGGGGGAAATTCCTCATAAAAGACATACGCAGTTCCGCAAGAAGGATGGTACACTTTACTCGGAGCAGCTTTTTTCAACGGAAGGATTTTCCAATGATTATTCTTTGCTGTACCACGTGCATCCGCCAACACAGATCATTAAAGCTGTGACAGGCAATGACGTTTCACCGAAGATCGCACAGAAACACACATTGGCACATCATAGCTTTGATGGTTTTAAAGTAAAACCTGAAAAGGATTTCCTCGACAGTCGCAAAGCTGTTTTGGTAAACAATGATTGCCACATTGTATTGGCTGCACCGCAGCAGAGCATGAAGGATTATTTCTACAAGAACACAGATGCGGATGAAATGATCTTTGTGCATGAGGGAAGTGGTGTGCTGAGAACTGTTTACGGCCAGTTGCCTTTTTCTTATGGAGACTATTTGGTGTTGCCAAGAGGTACTATCTATCAGATAGAATTTGCTACTGAAAACAACAGGCTGTTTATTGTTGAATCATTCAGTCCGATCCGTTTTCCGAAAAGATATCAAAGCAAATATGGACAGTTGCTGGAGCACTCTCCATACTGTGAAAGAGATATTCGCACGCCGCAAGACCTGCAAACATTTGATGAGAAAGGCGACTTTTTTATCAAGGCAAAAAAGAAAGGCATAATGTATGACCTGCACTATGGAACGCATCCATTTGATGTTGTAGGTTGGGATGGCTGCTGCTATCCTTTTGCATTCAGCATTCACGATTTTGAACCGATCACAGGTCGTGTGCATCAGCCGCCGCCAGTGCATCAAACCTTTGAAGCCAACAACTTTGTAGTTTGCTCTTTCGTGCCGAGACTGTTTGATTATCATCCGCAAGCCATTCCTGCACCATATAATCACTCCAACATTGACAGTGATGAATTGCTGTACTACGTCGATGGCGATTTTATGAGCCGCAAAAATGTAACCCGCGGTATGATCACCTTGCACCCAGCTGGTATTCCACACGGCCCGCATCCCGGAATGGTGGAAAAAAGCATCGGCGCAAAAGAAACAAAAGAACTGGCCGTAATGGTAGATACATTCCACCCGCTCATGCTCACCGAGGAAGCTCTGGAGATTGAGAATGAGGGGTATATTATGAGTTGGGCGGAATAGCAGGAATTAGGAATTAGAAATTAGGAATTAGAATTGTTTGAGTGATCGCACTTTGCAGAATTCTTAATTCCTGATTGCTAATTCTTAATTCACTCTTCTGCTTCCTAATTTCTAATTCCTAATTCCTAAAATAAATGAAACTTCTCTCTTATATCGAAAAAGGCAGTGAGCAATTGGGTTTGCTGCATGAAGGCAATGTGTATGATATGCAAACGCTGCATCCGCAGTTGCTTTCAAAAATGGCTTTGTTCCTCGGTGATTGGGATACGCAGATTAGACTGGCATCGCAGGCATTGGAACAAATTATCAGTGGAAAATTAGTGGTAACCAGCACACCGTTTGAACAGGTGCAGTTGCTTTCTCCGGTTCCGCGTCCCACGTCTATGCGCGATGGTTATGCCTTCCGCCAGCACGTAGCGGCCGCACGTCGTAATCGTAAAGTGCCCATGATTCCTGAGTTTGACCAGTATCCGATCTTTTACTTCACCAATCACCAGGCAGTGGAAGGACCAGGGAAAATCTATTGCATGCCAGATCATTTTCACAAACTTGATTTCGAACTGGAGTGTGCGATCGTTATTTGCAAGGAAGGAAGGAACATCAAAGCGAAAGACGCAGATGATTATATTGGCGGCCTGATGATCATGAACGATATGAGTGCACGCACTTTGCAAATGGAAGAAATGTTGCTGAATCTCGGACCTGCGAAGGGAAAAGATTTCTCTACAACGCTCGGACCATATTTGGTTACAAAAGATGAACTAACAAACTACGAAGTACCTGCAAAACCAAACCATGAAGGCAAAAACTGGAATCTTGCCATGAAATGTTTTGTCAATGGCAAACAAGTGAGCACAGGAAACCTTGCAGATATGGATTGGACGTTTGCTGAAATAATTGAACGTGCGAGCTATGGTGTAACACTTTACCCGGGAGATGTGATTGGCAGCGGAACCGTTGGCACAGGATGTTTCCTTGAATTGAACGGTACGGGCAAATTGGAAAACCCAGACTATAAAGAGCAATGGTTACAAGATGGTGACGTAGTGGATATGGAAATTGATGCACTTGGCAAACTCTCCAATACGATTGTAAAAGAAGACACTGATTACTCCATTTTACAATTGAAAAAAAATGCTCATTAATCTTAGTGAAATAACTACGGTACAAAGGCAGCAATATTTGCAACACGCCATCGCACCAAGACCGATCGCTTTTGCGAGCACGATTGATGCAGACGGCAATGTAAATTTGAGCCCGTTCAGTTTTTTCAACCTGTTTTCGTCGGACCCGGCCATTGTTATATTTTCTCCAAGCCGCAGAGTGAGAGATAATACCGTAAAGCATTCCCTGCTAAATGTGCAGGAAGTGCCGGAAGTGGTGATCAATATTGTGGATGAAGATATGGTTCAACAAACCAGTCTTGCTTCCTGCGAATATGAGAAAGGGGTAAACGAATTTCTCAAGGCGGGCTTTACGCAAGAACCTGCCACATTGGTAAAACCACCAATGGTAAAGGAATCCAAAATAAAACTCGAATGCAAGGTTATTGAGGTTAAACCGTTGGGAACCAATGGCGGCGCTGGCAATCTTGTTATTTGTGAGGTGCTTTGCATGCATATCGACGAAACCATTTTGGACGGCAAAGGCATGATAGATCAGCGCAAAATACACCACGTGGCAAGGTTGGGAAGCAACTGGTACGCTCGCATTACGCCGGACAATTTGTTTGAGGTGGAAAAACCCAATACGAAGCTTGGAATTGGCGTAGACAAGCTCCCAACGTTCATAAAAGAGCATAAAACGCTGACCGGCAACCATTTGGGCCAATTGGCCAATGTGGACAGTTTACCAGCTGCCGAAGCTTCGTGTAACGACGAGAAACTAGCCAAACTTCTTCAATCAAACGGGGAAGAAAAAACAAAACAAATCGCTCAACATGCCGCACAGCTGCTGAACGAGGGCAAGGTAAGCGAGGCCTGGCAAGCGTTGTTGCGCCTGGCGCAATAATTTGAAAATTTGAAGATGTGCTAATTTGAAAATGCTTTCCGTGCGTTTCTCTGAGGGGAAATTGAGCAGTCAGGCTCCTCAATTTTCAAATTTTCAAATTAACACATTTTCAAATTTTGTACTTTTGCAGCCTGAAATTTGGGTAGTATGGAAATTTATAAGGAATTCTCTTTTGATTCAGCGCATTTTTTACCGAATGTACCGGAAGGTCACAAGTGCAAAAACATGCACGGTCACACCTACAAACTGAAAGTTTTCATCCAGGGAAAACCGGATGAACATTACGGCTGGATCATGGATTTCAAAGAATTGAAAGACGCCATCTCTCCTATTATCGATACACTTGATCACAAACTGATCAACGATGTACCCGGTCTGCAAAATCCCACTGCAGAAAATATTACCATCTGGATCTGGAATACATTAAAACCTGTTTTACCAAAACTCAGCAGAATCGAACTATACGAAACGCCAACGACGGGAGTGATTTATTCTGGCGAATAGGGAGTTGTTGGTTGATAGAAAAGAAACTGGTGAGCGATATATCTGCATCAATTTCGCTCTCGCGATCTTGCTAATCAATAAGGCATTCAGGCTATATATTTTCAAAAAAAACGGTATGGATCTTTCTCTTCTTTTCACATTGTTAGGTGTAATTGCGGCATGGACTCCTTTTTTATATGAAAAACTTGCTCCAGCACGAATAGTAGGTAAATTGGTAAGCCAATATGACAACGTTGGCGAATTTCGCGGTGAACCTAAATCTCTATATCTGTTTAAATTAAGTGTCGTTTCTGTAAATCATACCTTTAACTTAAAAGACGTCGATATTGATATTAGATTTGAGAAAAACGGATGGACACATAATTCTTCTATAAATCTAAGACAGCTCTTTTTTACGTTAGAAAATAAGCAAAGAAGATTGAATATTTCAGAATCGTCTTTTCTTAACAATACGTGTATCCTAAAAAAAGACGAGCCTGTAGTTGGCTATCTAACGACCACTTCTACTCTCTTTGAAAATGATAAAATCAGCGAGATACGATTTCTATTCAAATCCTTTCGTGGAAAAACAAAAATATTAGCGTTTAAAGCTACTGATATTGACAGTACTAAATTATTGTACGACGATACCATTTGGACAATCGTAGACAGACAAAATCATGAACAAGGTCTAACAGGCGTTGCATAGCACCAAGTCGTGGCTAACAACCAATAACTAACTACTAACAACTTTCCCTTTTCAACTTATTTCCCTATCTTGCACATATCAGAACACTAATTCACATACCGCATTTTCTTTCTTTCAACCTTGATTTCCTCAATCATCGAGGTTAGGTTATGTGCTACCCGCTACATCTGGCGGGCAATTTCACCTATCGTTTATTTTTCACCAATACTGTGTCGACACTAACTGCGTGCTGCACTATTATTTCAACTTTTAAAGACTGTTATCATGGAACAAACCCTTTCTGTAACTGAACAGACCAACTATTATTTGTCGCTGGAAGAAAAATATGGCGCACACAATTATCATCCGCTTCCGGTTGTTTTGAATAAGGGAGAAGGCGTTTTTGTATATGACGTGGATGGCAAGCGTTACTACGATTTTCTTAGCGGCTATTCAGCTGTAAACCAGGGGCATTGCCATCCTGCAATCATTGCAGCATTAATTGAGCAGGCCCAACAACTCACACTTACATCGAGAGCGTTCTATAATAATTTGCTGGGTGAGTTTGAGAAAATGATCACCGGCATTTTTGGTTTTGATAAAGTATTGCCGATGAACACAGGCGTTGAGGCAGTGGAAACGGCTATCAAGCTTTGTCGTCGCTGGGGTTACCTGGTAAAGGGCATTGAAGATAATAAAGCAAAGATCATTGTGTGTTCTGAAAACTTCCATGGCCGCACGAGCACTGTGATCTCTTTCAGCAGCGATCCGTCTTCTTACAGTAAATTCGGGCCTTACACACCGGGCTTTGAGATCATTCCTTATAACAATATTGATGCTTTGGCAAATGCATTGCAGGATAAAAATGTTGCAGGCTTTTTAGTAGAACCAATTCAAGGTGAAGCGGGTGTTGTGGTTCCTCAGGAAGGCTATTTGAATAAAGCAAAACAATTGTGTGAAGCGCACAATGTACTTTTCATTGCAGATGAAATTCAAACAGGATTGGCAAGAACTGGAAAGATGCTTGCCTGTGATCACGAAAATGTTCATCCTGATATTTTGATTCTTGGCAAAGCCTTGAGTGGCGGCACTTTACCGGTGAGTGCTGTGCTGGCAAACGATGAGATCATGCTCACTATTAAACCCGGCGAACATGGTTCTACCTATGGCGGAAATCCATTGGCTTGTAAAGTTGCGATGGCATCATTGCGTGTTTTGACAGATGAAAAATTGGCTGAGAATGCAGAAACTATGGGCCAATATTTCAGAGAAAAAATCGAAGCATTGAATTCTCCTCATATCAAATTGATTCGTGGCAAAGGCTTGCTGAATGCCATTGTTGTGGATCATGCCAACCGTGAGGCAGCATGGGATCTCTGTTTGCAACTTAAAGAAAATGGTTTGCTTGCAAAGCCAACTCACGGCGACAAAATACGATTCGCGCCTCCTCTCGTGATAACGAAAGACCAGATTGATGAATGTGTGGAGATTATTGCAGAGAGCTTAAAAGTGCTGGACTAATAACTGAATAACTGATTAACTGAATAACTGATTAACTGAGGCGTTGAATTATTGAATAATTGAATTATTGATGAAAGGTCAATTTTCAAGTTCAGTTATTCAGTTAATCAGTTATTCAGTTAATGAGCTACTCGATGATTCAATAATTCAATCTATTTTTACTCTATGGAGCATCACGACCACCAACACAAAGAATTACATCTTCAGAGTTCGGATATACTTACAGATATCGTTATTGGAATGAGCGATGGTCTTACTGTTCCATTCGCATTGGCAGCGGGTTTGAGTGGCGCTGTTTCTTCTACGCACTTAATTGTGATTGCAGGTTTGGCTGAGATTGCGGCAGGTTCCATCGCGATGGGACTTGGCGGTTACCTCGCAGGCAAAACAGAAATCGATCATTACAACTCCGAGTTGAAACGTGAGCATGAAGAGGTGGAAACGGTTCCCCACAAAGAAAAAGCGGAAGTAAAAGAGTTCTTTGCGAATCTTGGCCTTAGTGAGGAGGTGCAAGAGCAAGCGGTTGAAGAGATGACGAAAGATAAAGAAAAGTGGGTTGACTTTATGATGAAGTACGAACTTGGCCTTGACAAACCAGATCCTAAAAGAGCAAGGAACAGCGCTTTCAATATTGGCCTTTCTTACGTCGCGGGCGGCATTGTTCCATTGTTGCCTTACTTCTTTATCGATACGCCTTTGCAAGCGCTAAAAATTTCCGCAGTTGTTACGCTCATCTGTTTATTTGCCTTCGGTTTCTTTAAAAGTAAAATTACCGGTGTAAATGCCTGGGGCGGGGCATTGCGTGTAACCGTTATCGGAGCCCTTGCTGCGGGTTGTGCGTTTGGTATTGCGAGATTGATTCAATCGTAGTAATTAATAATTAATAATTAACAATTAATAGGTGTTGCAATCTGTTAAAAATATTGGCCCCATGTAATTTGAGAGTTTTGAAGTTGCGATTAAAAACGACTGATGCCCTATAAATTATTCTTTATTAATTATTAATTATTAATTGCTCAACCATCACATCCCAATGAGAAAGCAGCAATTCAAACCTGTGTTGTTCTTCTTTCTTTAGCTTATCCTGGTCAGGATATAACTGCTTTTTGTATGGATCGAGAAGATCTTCTGCGAAAGCGAGTGCTGCATTTTTAAATACAATCGTTACACGAAAATCCCATCTTGTATCTTCACCAGAATGCAGCATGGGAGCATATGCGGTCACGCTGATGATGTCTCCTTTTTCCATTGCCTTCTTTAATAAAGGATAGTGATTTTTCTTCCACAGATCGATGAACTCGCCGGCAGAGCCCCATTTTACCTTATAGTAGTTTTCGATAGTAAAATATTCATTTGTGTTGCTTTTTTGCTGTGCGTTTGCGTTAAACGAAACAACAGAAATAACAATCAACAATAACAATGACCATAGAAGCTTACATTTCATAAACAGTATTTTACCCATAAACTACTCATTTTAAAAGCAAAATCAAAGTTCAATGGGCGAGGCATACCTTTTGAATATACCTCTCTATCTGTATCATTTTCTTTCTCCACTATTATTCAACCTCAAATAAAATGACCATGAAAACAGGATACATTTTATTGATTATGACGCTTGCTCCTTTGCTGTCTTTTGCACAGCAAAAAGACACTTTGCCACCACCGAACGCCACTAAATCGCACATGAACTTCAGCAATGTAAAAGCCTGGAAGGACGGCACAAAACCAATCGCACCGGAAGGATTTACTGTGGATCTTTATTACGATGGTTTGCAAAACCCCCGCTGGCTGTATGTGCTTCCAAATGGCGATGTACTGGTAGCAGAATCTAACACGCATCATGGTTTCTTCGAAAAGATAGGAGCAGCGTTTGTGGGCGCCAACAAATCCAACAGCATGAAGAAAAGCGCCAACCGAATCACGCTGTTGCGCGATGCCGACCACGATGGCAAGCCTGAGGTGAAAGAAACTTTTTTAAGCGGGCTTAAACAGCCTTTTGGAATGCTGTTAATCGGCAACCATTTCTATGTTGGAAATACGGACGCACTTGTGCGTTACACCTACGAAACCGGGGCTACAAAAATCACTTCGAAGGGAGAGAAATTGCTTGATCTTCCGGATGGAAAAATCAATCGTCACTGGACAAGAAATATCATTACCAACAAAGACAATTCAAAAATCTACATAGGCATTGGCTCGGGCACGGACCACGGTGAGAAAGGTCTGGAGAATGAAAAATTAAGAGGCAATATCCTTGAGGTCAATCCTGATGGCACCGGGATGCGTGTGTATGCTGCAGGCCTTCGCAACCCTGTCGGCATGGGCTGGGCGCCAGGCACGGAGACACTTTGGACTTCTGTGAATGAGCGCGACGAATTGGGAGACAATCTCGTTCCTGATTATGTAACGAGTGTTAAAGAAAACGGTTTTTATGGATGGCCATATTGCTATTGGGGACAGCATCTTGATCCCCGTGTGGAGCAGGTTCAGCCAGATCTTGTGCAGCGGGCAATCATACCAGACGTTCCGCTTGGTTCGCACACGGCGTCGCTCGGCCTTGCATTCTACGACAAAAAGGCTTTTCCTGAAAAATATCACAATGGGGCTTTTATTACACAACATGGTTCGTGGAACCGCAAGCCTATCGCAGGTTACAGGGTACTGTTTGTTCCATTCAAAGATGGCAAACCTTCCGGCGATCCTGAAGAATTCTTAACCGGTTTCATTGAAGACCTTGATCATGGAAAAGTGCGTGGGCGTCCTGTGGGCATTGTTGTGCTTCCCGATGGGTCGTTGCTGATTACGGATGATACGAGCAATAAGATTTGGCGGGTTAGTTATGGAAGGAATTAGGAATCAGGAGTTAGGAATTAGAATTCTTGCGCTTAGTCTTTCTCGTAGAAAAGCTTTGTAAGAAGCTTGTGAGCCACCCAACTCTAACTCCTAACTCCTAATTTCTAATTTCTAGTATTTTCATCACATTATTCCTATACAACTTCCCCACCGGTATTTCTGACTTATCTATTTCGATGACTTCGTTGGTGAAGGAGCGGATCTTTTCGAGGGAGACGATGAAGGAGCGATGTGTGCGCAGAAACAAATTGCCGGGCAACATGGCTTCGAGTGAGATGATGGATTGACGCGTTACGATGGTACCGCTGCCCGTAAAGACCTTTACATAATCTTTCATGCTTTCGATATAATGAATATCCCGCAGCATCACTTTGACCATTTTCCTATCAGCGCGGAAGTATACAAAACTTTCCGTAACAGCCGGAGTATCTGTATTTGCAGCCGCTTCAGGCAATTGCTTGTTTCCTTTTGCGTACAGCACTTTATTGATCGCCTTTATGAATCTCTCAAACTGTATGGGCTTCAATAAATAATCAAGCGCATCAAGATCATAACTTTGAATGGCGTAATCTGAATAAGCAGTTGTAAAAATTACAGCAGGAGGATTTTTAAGTGTTTTAAGAAAGTCAATGCCACTTAGCTGCGGCATCCTTATATCGAGAAAGATCAAGTGAACTTCGTTTTGCTGCAGGTACGACAGTGCCTGAATGGCATTGCCACACTCTCCTACCCACTTCAATGCCGGCATAGCTTCAATGTAGTTTTTTAGTATGCTGCGGGCAGGCGGCTCGTCATCTATCACCAGGCATTTTATCACATTTGGGTCACTCATAATCACGCGTATTTTAGGGCTGCTGCTGGCACGTTTACTTTCTGCCTTTGCAATTCAATGTCAAGGTTTACAACAAACACATCTACATCTTCGATGATAGCAAACTGGTATTTTCCTTCATACAAAAGCTGAAGGCGTTTTGTCAAATTTTGCAAACCAATACCGCCAACTTTTGAAACTGATTTTGATGGGGCCTTGCCGTTCATGATCTTCAAATGCATAACATTCTTTTCAAAATAAATGTGCACGTTGATCCAGGGATTTTCCAGCATATCACTGGCGCCGTGTTTAAAGCTGTTTTCAACAAGCGGCAAAAGTAACAAAGGTGCTATCTGGTATTCATCTACATCTCCTTCTACATCAATATTGATGTCTGGTTTGTTACCGTAACGAACTGTCTCAAGTTTTACGTAGTCCCTGATCATTTTAATTTCCTTGCTAAGCGGCACCAATGGCTGGTTACATTCATACAGGATATAACGCAACATATCTGAAAGGCCCAGTACTAAACCGGAAGCGATGGGCGATTCTTCCTGCGTATGAGCATAGACGTTATTTAGCGTATTGAACAAAAAATGGGGATGTACCTGCGCTTTCAATAACTGCAATTGCGTCTCCACGTTTTCTTTTTGCAATTGCAGGTTGCGTTGTTCTTTTACATACCAATATTTCATGAGCTTGATGGCAGCAGCCATTCCGCCTATGGTTATACCACCGCGAAGTCCCGCCAGGAATGACAAAAAGAATGTTGCATAAACAGAACTCGTGGCAGCTGTGTAAAAACCAGGAAAGAACATTTTCCGAAAAGGCATTACCATATAGTTTGAAATCAGCGCTGAAATCACTCCGGTTGCAACGACTACCACAATCACCATTATTGCAGCCAGGGGATACTTTCCTTTCAGGATAAACTTTGGCACCACAAAATACATAAGAGTGTAAGCCATGAAAATGTGAGCTGGAAGAAACAAAAGCGATTCAACCATTGCGCAGGACAATCTTTCGGTATAGGGAACTGTGGCTGGGGCGCAACCAAATGAATACAATACTCCACTGAATATCCACCAGCTGAGCCACCACAACAAATGCCGTGTATACTTGTATTTGTCCGAAAATAAGAGAGGATATTTTTCCATGACAACAAGGATTTATGCCCCGCTTACTAAGTTACAAAATTGTTCAGCGTTTGAAAACCCGGTATATCTGATTAGCGACGAAAATTCGTTTTTCGTATACAGAAAATCTTAGGCTCCGTACAGACAAGGCATTGCATTGCCTTGTCTCTGTATGCATCTGAATTCGGGGACGGGCGAAGACAAGGCGGTGCCTTGTCTCTACTGCATTACTTTGGCTACGATGGCTTCGTTTTCTCTCAGCGTATGATTTTCTTCCCACGCTACGATGGATGCTTCAAGGGCATCTTTCAGCTTCATCAGCGTTTTCTTCTTATTGATGTTTAATGAGGTGCCGATCAATTTTTCCCTGTAAACGAGTTGATTGTCATTGTTATAAAAGTTGATAACGGAAAATGAATTTCCTTTTTTGTTGTCTTCGAGAACCCAATAGCCTTTATCAGATATCCATTTTGGAGTTTTAGCTGGGCTTTCGTCTTGCGCTTTCGCTTTGAAACCAGTAGCAGTAATAAGGATCGCCAGGATCAGGAGCATCTTTTTCATAATGACTCATTTTAAAAATTAAGGTCAGTGTTGTTTAGTCGTGTAAAGTTATTCGACGGCAAACCCTTAATTTTTATAAATAGCGGAAGATGAGGAAATGAGAGATAGATTGCGGGAGTTGTGCGATGAAATGATTTAGTCGATGATGCAGGAATCAGGAATCAGGAATTAGTTTCTGGGCAAGACGCAGATTTACCACTAAGCCACTAAGTACACTAAGTTTCACTAAGAATGATTTTAATTTCAGCGACCCCTTAGTGGAGCTCAGTGCACTTAGTGCCTTAGTGGTAGAAAAACTATTTGACCTCCGGCCAGTCGTTTAACCAAGTTAGCTCTTCAATTCGGAGCTTTGGTTTTCCATTGTCGTGGGCATCGTAGCCGTGGAAGATGAGATAATCTTTGCTGTCAAATGTTGCAACGGCATTATGACCAACGCCGTACCAATTACTATCGCCTTGCAACAACAATGAGCCGCCGCCGAGCGCCATGTCTTTATTGTCTTTGTCGAGGTATGGGCCGGCTATTTTTTCGCTTCTGCCAACCATCATTTTGTAAGTGCTCTTGGGACCGCGACAACAATAGTCAAACGAAACAAAGAGGTAATAATATTTTCCTCTCCTGAAAATAAACGGAGCCTCAATGGCACCATCTCCCGCGGATGAATCCGCCGCAGAACTTCTTGGACGAGATGCAAGTGAATGCCACTCTTCAGGTTGTGCGACTTTCTGCAAGCTGCTATCCAGCCTCACCAGTTTTATGCCATCCCAAAATGAACCGAAATCCAGCCACGCTATTTTATTTTCATCCACTATCAAATTCGGATCAATCGCGTTCCACATGTCTCTGTTGGGAACAGATTGAATTACTTTTCCAAGATCTGTCCATTTGTAATTTGGAGAGCGGGGATCTAATGTTTTGTTTATGGCCAGGCCAATACAAGAAGTGTTTTTCCCAAATGCCGAAACTGCGTAATACAAATAATACATGCCGTTGTGAAAGCTGATATCGGGCGCCCAGACATGTCCCTTAAAGCCAGGAACCGCATCCACGGCCCATTGCGGAGCTTTCTCAAAAACAGGTTTTTCCTTTTTCCATTCTTTCATGTTCGTCGACGACCAAACAGAAATGCCCATGCCGGTGCAAAAAATATAATACACGCTATCCTGTTTGATAATGACAGGATCATGTACAGAAATGTTTGTTTCTAACTTTTGTGCATTTGCCAGCGTCGAGATGGCTAACAAACCAAGTAGCAAAACCTTTTTCATAATAAGAACGCAGATTTTTAAGATCCTGATGATAGGTTAAGATGAAGCAGATAATTTATGAATGAGATAAATCTCATTTTATGTTTTTTACATGATCAAAATATCAGTGTAAATCAGTCCAATCTGTGTCATCTGTGTGCTTTCTCTCAAAAAAATAGGGTTCAAGGTATAAGATTCTCATCTCACCTCAAACCCGTTTTAACAACAACTGAGAACTTATATTTTCACTCGTAGCACGCTAAATGAATAAGGCGCTGCAGAGAGATTTATTTTCTTTCCACTCAATTTAATCGTAGACAGCTTTGGTGAAACTTTAGTTGGTTCATTGAAAGAATTCACCGCCATCAAATCATCGCTTTGCAAAACAGTTAATGTTCCTTGTGATGCTAATTTCTTAACACCATCAAGTGATAAAGATGTCTCTTGTGATTTGTTTGAGGCGTTTACCAATTTGATGATCAGCTCATTTGTCTTCGTGTCAATTGCCGCAGCGGCATACAAGCTATCCTGACCTGCTACTACATCGTTATTCAACGTGATTGGCACAACTTTGTTCCCTTTGTTTAACGAGAACAGTTGCTGTACATAGTAATCGGGCGTACCATAAGATTTCAGGTTGTTCACCCAGATAAGATCAGGTATCCACTGCCAGCCATCTGCATGAGCAAACAGAGGCGCATAGGAAGCCATACTAACAACATCTGCATTGCGCTCAAGTCCAGTCATGAAGGCAGCTTCAGACAAGGCGGTCAGCCAGCAATTCTTATTGTCGACACTCACTGTTTTATCGCTCTGAGCGGCATATTCTCCGCCGAATATCTTAGAGCCATTGCGCGGATAGTTATCGTAGCGTCTTGCATTTTCGAAGAACCATTCAGGTCGGCGATAATAATGTTCGTCGATGATGTCGGCATTCATTTTGCGCAGCTCAGTGTTGAGATAATCAAAACGTTCGCCGTTAGGATCAGTACCAGAGCTGTTTACCAGTTTGAAATCTGGATATTTTGATTTGATCGCTTTGGTAAAAATTTTCAAACGCTCGATGTATTGCGGGCCCCAGTTTTCATTTCCCACGCCCATCATTTTTAAATTGAACGGGGCGGCATGTCCCATGTTTGCACGCACTTTGCCCCATTTTGTAGAAACATCGCCGTTGGCAAATTCGATGAGATCGAGTGCATCTTGCACATAAGGATCAAGTTCATCAAGCGTAGCAACTTCGGCAGAGTTGAACTGACAAGCCATGCCACAGTTCAATATCGGCAATGGTTCTGCGCCTATATCTTCTGCGAGTTGAAAATATTCGAAGAATCCTAAACCAAATGTCTGAAAGTAATCCGGTGTTGGCCGATGTGCAAATTCAAAGTTCCAGCGGTTGATGAGCAATTGTCTCTCTTCAATTGGACCGAGCGTTTTTTTCCATTGATAACGCTGAGACAGATCGAAACCTTCCACAATACAACCACCGGGGAAACGAATAAAACCCGGCTTCATATCAGCGAGCAATTGCACCATATCTGCGCGCATGCCGCCCGGCCTTTTTTTCCATGTATCGCCGGGAAATAAAGAGATCATGTCCAGGTCAATCACACCATTTCCTTCGATTGTTATTTTTAGTTTTCCTTTCAATTCAGTGGCGGTTGCATTAAAGCTTGCGGTTGCTTTGTGCCATGCATCACCGGATTCTTGCGGAGTGATGGTTGTCCCACCAATGCTTTTTCCATTTGCATCGATCAATTCGACTGTGAGCTTTACGCCGGATTGTTGCTGATGATACATGAAAGAAAAATCATAACGCAGGTCTTTCTTAATGCCCATGCCACGAAACCCTTCATTCACCAATTCAATATCGCCTTTTGCAGCGTTGGTTGCTGTAACCCTTAAATAACGCGGATTTGCAGTGTTTACATCTTTTCTGTTTACTACCAGCACATCGCCTTCCGCCTTGCGTGTTACGTTCCATCCCATCAATGGTCTGAAGAATTCAAACGAGCGGTTCTTTACCATTTCTGCGTAAATGCCGCCGTCTGCACCAAGGTTGATGTCTTCAAAGAATACGCCCCACATCGTTGGCTGGATGTCGCCTTTCGGCTGATTTACCTTTACCGTCAATTGCTTCTGCGATCGTGCATTGGGCATGCAGAAAGCAGAAAAAGCAATCATTAATAAACTTATTTTTCGCATAATATATGTTGTCAATTAAGAATTAGGAATTAGGAATTAAGAATTGTGACGTTCGAAGATTCCCGATTCATATCCACCATTCACGCTACTTTTTCTTTCCCCAAATTGCCGTGCCTGCATTGTTGAGACCTGAAAATATTATTGTTGACTTTTTGTTTTCCCAGTCGCGTCCTTTTTGTACGAACACTTTATCTGTGTAGCCATTGCTCCAATGCATTTCAAGCCATGGTGCGGTGTAGGTCCAGGTGCTGGCTGCATCGCCATTTAATGTTCCATTTGCTCCGATTGTTAAGTTTTGTGACACCTGGAAATCGGGAGATGTTTGCTCATCTGCATAACCCGGTACAACACGATATCCTAAAATTATCTGTTCCCAATTTCCTGCAAGGCTGTCTTTTGCAACGGTGCTGTTATCCTCCCATGCATATCTTTCAGGTGACGCAACGGGCCAGCCGTCTTTGGTCCAGAAAAGTTTTCTTACATGCAGGTCCATGTAGTATTTAGCTATGCCCGGTCTGCCTTGGTGGCCAATGTAATAATTTCCGGAACCATCATCAAACACTGTACAGTGCGAGGTTCCCTGCCATCCGCCGTGGCCGCTGAATTGATACGGCGCTACAATCATGGGTGCATGATCAACATCTGTGTTGATATCAACGCCATTGAAATCATAGAATGGCCCTTGCGGATTATCGCCTTTTCCGACACGCACATTGTATTTTGTTTCCAGCCAATCGTAGGCGATGAAGAGATAATATTTTTTCTGGTCCGGATTGTAAATAATTTCTGCGCCTTCGATGTTGCCGTTGTATTTGCCACTGGTAAATCCGCGGTTGGCAACACGTACGCCCATGTCTCCGTTGCTGGCCGCAAGTCCGGTTGTGGGATCCAGTTTCAACACGTAGATTCCATCCCAGGCAGAGCCGTAGTACATCCAATTTTCTCCGGCAGGAGTTACAATAACCGTTGGGTCGATGGCATTTGTTTGACGGACTGCATTGTTAGTAGAAACAACGACTGTGCCTTTCTCCGTCCATGGACCTTCAGGAGTTGTTGCAGTAGCTAAACCGATCACACTTAGTCTTGCTGTTGAAGAAGACAAGGAGTAATACAGCCTGTATTCATTGCCCACCTTCATTACATACGGTGCCCACAAAGAGTTGTTAGGAGTACCGCCTTGTTGCTTTATGTAGTCGGAACCTTTGGGAGGAAGGGTGTTGAATACCCAGCCTACAAACTGCCATTGTACAAGATCCTTTGACTTGCGTATCTGCAAGCCCAAACGCACATCTATGCCATATCCTGCATCTGTACTGTAGCAATAGTAGTAGTCACCAAATTTCTTTATTGACGGATCGTGTACATTATAACTTCCCCATTGCAGGTAGTTAGCGAATGGTGCCACGTCCGCATAAGTATCGTTGATTGAGTTGATGTCGAAGGCTTTTGGAGGCGGGACAATCACCGTATCTGTACCATTATTGTTGGTTCCACCGCCGCTTTTCGAACAAGCAAGGGGAAGCAATGCCGCAGCGAACATCATTGCTTTCACGCAAATATTGTTTTTACTGAACAGTCTCATTGTTTTCTACTTTTTTGGTTGCACACCTTCTGTTGTCATTACTACACGTTTCATTGTACCATCTTTGTTGTAGTAGAGATAGTCAATACAAACTGATCTTCTGAAACTTCCACCGTTCGTATTAATTCCCCCGTTATGATAAATGAAGTATGATTTTCCTTTGAAATCAATGATCGCCTGGTGATTCGTATTGCTATTGCCTGCTATCTCGTTTAATATTCCTTTATACTGCCACGGCCCGTTGATGCTGCGACTCATCGCATACGCAATCTTTTCGGGAAACTGTGTTGCGTAAGACAAGTAATACCATCCGTTGCGTTTGTGTATCCATGGGGCTTCGGTGTATGTTGGCAGATCAATGATTTGAATGGGCCCGTCAAGCTCAGTCATATTCTCTTTCAACTTTGCGTAGTAACATTTGGTATTTCCCCAAATGAGATACGCTTGTCCATCGTCGTCGATGATTACTGTTGGGTCAATATCATCCCAGGAAATATTTGTGGCCTTTGTCATGTCGTTTGTGATAAGCGCAGAACCGCGGGCATCTTTAAAAGGACCTGTTGGCTTGTCACTCACTCCAACACCGATTGCCTTGCCATGTATAGTGCCATGCTCCACGGCTACGTACCAATAGAATTTTCCGTTTCGCTCTATCACCTGCGAGGCCCATGCATCGTCTTTAGCCCAGGCAAAATCTTTCGTGTTCATAGGCGACGGGTGTTCCTTCCAATGCACCATATCGGTGGTTGAAAAGCAAAGCCATTCATGCATTACATAACCTTCGTGCGGTGGTTTGGCTTCATCATGACCGGTGTACAAATAGACCGTATCGTGATACACCATCGCCGCTGGGTCAGCAGTGTATTTGTGCTGAATGATGGGATTTCCGTTCGCAATAAACGCGGTATCTTTTTTATTCTGAGCACTCATCTGCAGTGAACAGATGCCACAAATAATACCGCCAAGTATTCGCTTGTTCATAGAGTCTTATTTTAGTTCCAGCACAACCACTGAGAACGGAGGTAATTTCACGATCAGTGTAGAACCTTTTACATTGGCTCCGCTGAAGGCAACAGGTTTTAATTTTTCAGGTTGTTCAAAGGTGTTGTGGTCAGTCAGTTTAGCAGAAGTAAGTATTCTGCCGCTTACTGTTTTAAATTGAGCCCCGTCAAAATTCACGGTAATGTCCTGTGATTTTTTAGAGTCGATGTTAACCAGTGAAATGTGTGTAGCACCCAATGAATCTTTTGATGCTGAAGCCCACACCGCCTGCAGCTTATCATTACCAAGAACATAGTCATTTGTCTTGATGGTAACAGGCAACAGTTTTGCATTCTGGTGCACGTTATACATTTCCAAAACATGGTATGTAGGTGTAAGGATCATTTTTTCTTTATCGGTAAGAATCACGGCCTGCAATACGTTGATGCATTGCGCAAGATTTGCGACACGTACGCGGTCCGCGTGATTGTTGAAGATGTTTAGTGTAACGCCTGCAATCATCGCATCGCGCATGGTGTTTTGCTGATATAAAAATCCTGGGTTGGTGCCTGCTTCTACATCGTACCATCCACCCCACTCATCTACCACCAACGCCACTTTCTTTTTAGGATCGTATTTATCCATTATAGCCGAATGCTTGATGACTAAAGAATCCATGAAGCATGCGCTTTTCATCGTCGCAAAATATTGTTGTTCAGAAAAATCAGTGGCAGGGCCTTTATGGTTCCAGTCAATTACTGAATAATGGTGAAGCGCTACGCCACCCAGCATGTGCAGTGGAATCTGGCTCATCAATGTTTCTGTCCAGTGATAATCTGCACTGTTTGCACCGGATGCAATTTGCATTAAACCGCCGCCCATGAAGGTTGCGTACTTGCGGTATATATCTGCATAATATTCCGGACGCATATTTCCACCACAACCCCACGCTTCGTTACCCACGCCCCAGAACTTTACGTTCCAAGGTTTTTCCCTTCCATTTTGTTTGCGCCAATCGCTCATCGGGCTTTTGCCATCGAAGTTTACATACTGCACCCAATCAGCCAGTTCCTGTACGGTTCCGCTTCCTACATTACCGGCAAGGTATGGTTCTGCACCAAGCAGTTCACACATATTTAGAAAGTCGTGTGTGCCAAAACTGTTGTCTTCTGTAACACCGCCCCACCATTTGTTCACCATTTCAGGACGTTTGTTTTTTGGCCCCACGCCGTCTTTCCAATGATAGGTATCTGCAAAGCACCCGCCCGGCCAGCGAAGGTTTGGGATCTTCAATTTTCGAAGTGCATCAATGATATCGTTGCGAACGCCATTCGTGTTGGGAATTGTTTTACTTGTGTCTCCCACATAAAAGCCACCGTAAATGCAATGCCCCAGGTGCTCTGCAAAATGACCGTAAATGTGTTTGCTGATAACGGTTGAAGAATTGCTTGTGTTAACGGAGATATTTGTCTGGGCAAATAGCAATCCCGATGTGAATAGGGAACATGTTCCCAATAGCAATCGCAAGAATTTCATGTCGTTGTTTTTTCGAGTAAATATTAGAGCTCTAAAATAAGTGTATTTTTTACAATTATAAAATTTTATGGGCTTCATTTTGCTGGTGCAACACACTAAAGAATTTTAAACCACAGAGGGCACAAAGGAGATTCTTCAAAAGATGTTGTGTAACTCACGAGAGCACAGAGGGAACGGAGTGAATTCCGTAAGTCTCCTTTCCTCTGTGAAAAAAACCTCCTTTCCTCCGTGGTAAAAAAAACGCAAGCATAATCTTCAGAAAAGAAAGGAACCGAAGAATCGGCTCCTTTTTGCTTGCTTATCTAAATCTAAGGGTTAGTAAGTCGCGTTTTGTTTAATGCCAGGATTGTTATCAATCTCTGTTTGTGGAATTGGCAACAATTCTCTGCCGGGTAGATAGCTGCCGAACTCCGGATCTCTTGATTTCAACCATGCAAGTTTAGTTGCATCGTTCAACCAACCCCATCTGCGGATGTCATCAAATCGGTGACCTTCCAGGCAGAATTCGAGCAATCTTTCGTGGCCGATCTGGTCACGCATTTGTGTTTTGCTGTAGCCTGCAAATTCTGTTTGACGATCAGGCAGGTTCGCTCTGTTGCGCACCAGCTGAATATACTTTGCGCACTCTGCCGCATTGCCCAGTTCGTTCTGGCATTCAGCATACATCAGCATTACGTCAGAATAACGCATTAACCTTTCGTTAATGCCGGATTTCCAGTCATACTCATTCGGTTTTGAACCTTGCCAGTTTTCATACTTTTTGCAATAAGTATCTGCCATGTATGCAGGGCTTGAAGCGTAAGCTGCCTGGAAAGTTGTCTGGTACATCGGAGTGCTTGCCAAATGCGTATCCACAATATCATTATAGAAAATAGTCGCAAGACAGCGAGGATCGATTTGGCCATCTTTTGTTTTTTCCTGGCGATACTCGGCCAACGCTGTTGCTGTAGGTTGAACGTCTGTCCATCCAAAATTTGGCGCACCAAATGTGATGGCACGTGCTGAATAAAAGCCCCATGTAGAGGACGGCACACCTTGCCACTGCAAGTCTGTACCACCCGCTGTCAGGGAGAATTGAAGTTCAAAAACAGACTCTGCATTGTTTTCATTGTTTTCGCCAAAATTGTCCGCGTAGTTCGGCATCAGGCTATATACATTGAGATCAATCACAGATTTAAATTGTGCTGAAGCACTGTCGAAATTACCGTTGAAGAGATATGCTTTTCCAAGATAAGCCATTGCTGCACCTTTGGTAGCGCGGCCCTTATCAGGGTTTGCATAGGTTGCAGGCAATAATGGAATGGCTGCTTTGAAATCTGATTTTACCTGGGCCCAACCTTCTGCGACGGTTGATTGTGGCAATGTTTTCGCAGGAGATGTAGGCAATGGCACACTTCCAAACATATTCACCAAATGGAAATAATAAAGACCGCGTAAGAAGTATGCCTCCCCAACTAAACGGTTCTTCAATGCATTGTCCATAGATATGCCGGGCGCATTCTGAATTACCTGGTTGCAACGTGAAATGCCCTGGTAAAATTCATCAAATGTCCAGCCGTACCCCGAATTATCGGCGGTGCCCAACTGGAATCTTCCGACGTTGGAGATAGCTGTCCACGGGCTGTTGCTTTTTATGTCATCGCCCTGCACGTTGAGCAAAATGGGCGCAAAGCGCATGTAGCCGCCATCTTCTATAAAAGTTTGATAGCATGCATTTGTTCCTGCAAGCGCATCGTCTTGCGTTTTCCAAAAGGTTGATGATGTTTGAGAATTGGGGTTGACCTGGTTAAGTTGCTTATCACAACTCGCTAAAGTGATGATCGAACAAATGGCTATTCCGTATTTCAAAAAAGTCTTTTTCATTCTTAGTTAGTTTAACGATAAAAAATTAGAACGCTGCCTGAATACCGAACATGAACGTTTTTGGATTAGGGAATGAACCGTAATCAAAACCGCGGTTAAACAACCCGTCGCTGATAAAATCAGGATCATATCCTTTGTATTTGCTCAGGGTAAGTACGTTCTCTCCCGCTACATAAAAACGCAGCTTGCTGACAACGTGTTTTCTCATAAGAACTGATGAAGCCGGAATGTTGTATCCTATTTGTACGTTTTGCAATCTTACATAAGAACCGCTTTCAACAAACAGATCGGAGAAACGGTTGTTGCCGTTTGGATCGTTAATGATAGGTCTTGGAACTTTTGTGTTTGTGTTAGTTGTTGACCAGAAGTTCAACTCATCTGTGTGCTGGTTGCCGTACTGGCCCGTCATGAGCGCCTGGTAAACTCCGTTAAACACTTTGTTACCGCCACTTCCCTGGATGAACAGAGAAAGATCAAAATCAGCATAGGCAGCATTAAATGTAAAGCCATAGTTGTATTTAGGAATTGCGCTACCGAGATATGTTCTGTCATTGCCATCTGTAAGCGTATATGTATGATCGTTATTTTTTCCGTTCTGCGCTTTGAAGATCACATCACCGGGAGCTGTTAATACAGACTGGAATGCGTGGCCTGCGATCTGATCAGTACTTTGGAAAATGCCTTCGGTTTGATAACCGTATAGTTCACCCACTGATCTGCCCACTTCTGTTTTACTGCCGGAACGATATATTGGATTATTGGTACCACCCAGTTTCAACACTTTATTTTTCAGGGTAGAGAAGTTTGCACTTACATTATAGGTAAATCTGCCTTCCGTTTTTCTATAACCCAAGGTCACCTCAACGCCTGTATTCTTAACAGTTGCAGCATTGGTCCTGATTGTATTTGGCACTGAACCAACAGAGTATGGTAACGGCAAATCAGTAAGAATGTCTGAAGCTTTTTTATCAAAATACTCAACAGTCAGGTTTAGTTTCTCTTTCATGAAACCCATATCCAATGCGACGTCACTTGTGGTAGAGCTCTCCCAATGCAGGTTAGGATCCGCAACTGAAACGGTAGTGGCGCCATGTGCATAGGTATTGCTGAAGTTGTAGTTAGAAGCTGTGTTGATAAACGGTTGCCATTGATACTCGGTCAGATTAAGCTGGTTACCCAGTGTGCCCCATCCACCACGCAGTTTCATGCTGCTGATAAAGGCAGGAAGTGTCATGAATTTTTCGTTTGTGATGTTCCATGCACCTGCGATACCGACGTAGTTACCATATCTTTTTGCAGGAGCGAATTTGGAAGATCCGTCTCTTCTAAAGTTTACAGTAAGGAGATAGCGGGAATCGTAGTTGTAGTTAATTCTGCCAAGAAGTCCTGTGGTAACATAAGTACCTCTCCATTCGGTAATGGTATTAGCAGAAGCGGCGGCATTGCTGAATGAAGGAAATTCCATGCTTCCGTTATCGCGGGAAGTACCAGTTTGCCATGAATTGTTCATTTTCTCAAACGTATAACCTGCAAGGAAATCTGCCTGGTGTCTTCCTTTAGTGAAGTTATATGTCAGGGTATTTTCTACAAGCTGCTTGTTTGGCTGACCAAAGCCCTCCATATAATAGTACTGGGTATTGATGTAATAAAAACCCATGTCAAAGCTTGGTTCATAATGGTAGTTTTTATAGTCAGTTCTGTCGAAGCTGGCGTTGATCTTGTATTTTAAATTTTTAACGATTTCAAATTCTGCCCAACCGTTTAACAATATCCGGTTGCGTTCGCTCCAGTCGTCCACGATTGAGTTCAAACCAACAACGTTTGCAGAGATGGCACGGTGAATAGTTTGATCAGTTCCGCCGTAACCACCTTCTTTTGTTGAATCGTACACAGGCATTGTTGGTATCGCAGTGAGCATACTGGTAACAGTTCCTCCAAATACAGCGTGGTTTGCAGTACCAGCATAGTTGCCTTTCTTGGAATACATGTAAGCCACCTTGGCACCATAGCTGAATTTACCTTTCTTTCCCTGCAAACTTGTGTTGAGAGAATAACGTTTGTAAGCCTGTGGTCCAACCTGGTAGCCCGTTTGATCGAAATAACCAAGAGAAACGTTGTAACTAAGCGCATCACTTCCGCCAGAGATGCCTGCGTTGTAATTTTGAATAGAACCTCTTTTCAGGGCAGCATCCTGCCAGTCTGTATTGATATTGGAAACAAAATTTGGGCTGGAAGGATCATTTGCAGGAACCAGTGAAAGACCTGCATTTGTTGTGGCAGCGTTTACTACTTTTTGGTAACCAACTCTATCCAGTACAGATATCTTCTTTGGCACCTGCTGTATGCCGGCATAACCATTGAATGTTATTTTTGGCAAGCCTGCCTTTCCTTTTTTAGTAGTGATGATAACCACGCCGGTTGCTGCACGCGAACCATAAATGGCACCTGCAGAGGCATCTTTCAAAACAGAGATAGACTCGATATCCTCTGGTGAAAAATCAAATGGAGCGTCGATCGGTACTCCGTCAATAATGAACAGAGGACTGTTATCACCAAAATTACTGATCCCTCTTACTTTGATCTGAACATAACCGCCCGGCTCTCCCGAACCATGAACTGAAACGCCGGCAACCTGTCCCTGTAACATTTTAGCAACATCATAAGTAGGGTTCTTTTTAGCGTCGGTAACATTCACGGTTGCCACAGAACCTGTAAGATCTTTTCTTTTTTGCGTACCGTATCCTACCACCACCACATCATTCAATTGGTCAGTAGAAGGTTCCAGTTTAAAAACAAATTCTGTTTTGTTGCCTACTTTAAATTCCTGTGATTTATAGCCAACATAGCTTATTACGAGCACCACGTTCTCGTCTTTAACATTGATGCGGAAATAACCTTTGTCATTTGTAGAAACACCAAGGCTTGAGCCCTTTATCGTAACACTGACACCGGCCTGGGGTTCGCCTTTTTCATTTACAACAGTTCCGCCAACGTAGTGGTCGGCTGAAATGTTCACCATCTTATTGTCTGGCAAAGGGTTCAGGCTGGTTTCTTCCGGATAAAGCAAGATCTGGTCATCCACTACTTTATAGCGGATATCTAGCGGCTTCATTACTTCGCAAAGCGCTTCTGAAATTTTTTTATTATCGCCGGAGTAGCTTATTTTTTTATTTCCATCTATGGCAGATGGGCTGTAGAGGAATTTTACGCCGGTTTGTTGTTGCATCAGTGTGATGAACTTAAACACCGTTATTTTGTCCACAGAAAGCGTTACAGGCTTATCCAGGATGCCTTGTGCTTCTGTTTTATTTGCGTACACCGAAAACGCAAAAGTGACGGCGATAGTAAATTGAACTACAATAATCTTCATTGCAAGCAGTATTGAAGCAATAAATTGCTTTTTTTTCATAATTTCATATGATTTTGTTCGTTAAGTAAACTGTTTCGGACATAATTAAACCGCATAGGTTTCCTTGCCGGTATGCCCCACATACCGGCATTCTTTTGCAGTATAATCGAGAAAGACTGTTTGTATTAGGTTTCGCAGTTGTTGTTTTTCATAAAGCAATAATTATGGTTTAGTGATTGAATAATTATCTACACAAAAGCAATTCGTTCTTATTTACATCCCCTGCCACGTATGAGTATTGACGTGCCTTTTACTTCGTAAGTATTATTGAGCGACTGGCAAAGAATATCCAGTTTTCTGTAAAGATTCTGATCTGTGATATCGCCTGTAAAGAGGCAGTTGTTTATGTTTTCATCCTCCACCTCTATATTTACTCCATAGGTTACCTGCAAAGCTTTCAGGATACTTTCAAACCTTTCTGATTCATAAATAAAGGCAGTGCGTTCTTTTGCAGGAGCGACTTGTATGCTATCCTTGTTAACAACTATAGGCAACGGAACATCAACAAGTGTTGCATCGAAAGTTTTGCTTTCCTCTCCGTAAATTACTTTTTGATTGGGGGTGATAATGAGGCCTTTGTTCTTTCTTTGCTTAACTTCATCCGCATTCTCGTCGCGCTCGTAAACTTCTACTTTTCCAGTTACAACAGATACTTCGATCTTCTTGTTGCTCTCGTCTGTTTTGATATTGAAAGATGTGCCCAACACATGTGTAACAAGATTTCTGTTGTACACAAAAAAAGGCTTGCTTGCATTTTTAGTAATCTCAAAAAAAGCTTCGCCGGACAGATACACGTCACGTTTGTCAGTAGAAAAATGTTCAGGATATTTTAAGGAAGACCCTGGCTTAAGTGTTATAAAACTGCCATCTTCCAACTGAAAACGCTCAGCCTTTGTGCCACCGTTTTCTTTATTAACGAACATCTCTCCTTTCACTTCTTCTTTTATGGAAACCAGTTCTGCAGCCGGTTTTTTCTTTGGTAAAAAGAAAATTGCAGTGCTCAAGCCAATAACCAGAACGGATGCAGCGGCAAACCAGACTTTTCTGTAATTGTGTTTCTTTTGAATAGGTATAACGCTCGCTGTTTCTTTCTCGGCGTGCTTTATTTTGGCGATGATCTCTTCAGCCCTTTGTTCATCGATGTTTATTTCTTCCGCGTGCTGATGGTGGAACCTTACCATAATGTGGTTCGCCAAAAGATCATTATACATGCCAGAGCCTATAGCATCGAATAATTCCTCTTCTTCTGCAGCAGAAATTTTATCTGCAACATATTTATCCAGTAAGTATTGTACTCTCTCTTTATTGGCCATAGATGGTTATTTCCCAAAGTTCATTTAATTAAGACAGGCGGCGGGGACGTGTGGAGTACAGAGAGTGAAAATATTTTTTGGCAGCGGGAAATACGAATAACTGAATAACTGATTAACTGAATAACTGAACTTGAAATTCCACCTGCCATCAATTATTCAATGATTCAATTATTCAACCATTCAGTTACTCAGTTAATCAGTTATTCAGTTATTTGCTAATCGGGCAATTCAAAAAAACTAAAAGAATTTGCTCATAAGAAACACCACCATCAACGCTCCGCCATGCGCCTTTATATAACTGCGTATGGATTCAAGAGCGCGGGCCATGTGGGTTTTAACAGTGAGGCGGGAAATATTGAGTTTACTGGCAATAGAGTCGTACGATAGTTCGCCCTGCTTTGCCATGGTGTAAATCTTCTGTTGCTGTGCAGGTAGTCGCTGAATGGCGTCTGTAAGGAGTTGGGTATATTGATTATCGCGTACTTTAAAATCGCAATTATCTTCGGATACTACATGTAATTCGCTATAGTGGCGTCTTGCTCTTTGTTCGTTGGCAAGTTTTGCCAAGTAGTTAATAATATAGTTTTTGCTGACTGTGTATAGCCAGGATTTGAAATTCTTTATGTTTTGCAGATCTTTTCGCTGGAACCAAACCTTGAGAAAGACATCCTGTACAATTTCTTCAGCCACGGAGGCGCTTTTAACGTAGACATAAGCAACGCTGAAGATCTTTCCTCTATACTTGTCAAACAAGATTTGAAACGCGGTTTCATCATCTTGAGCAAGCAGACTCAGTAAGGCAGTATCGTCCGAAATATTAAATGGCATAGCAGTCAATCGTCGTTACAACTAAATTAATGTAAAATTGACAATTAAAAAATACCCGGGAAGATTTATTTGTGAAAATGTGAGAAAAAAGTTACCACATTCGAATAACTGAATAACTGATTAACTGAATAACTGAGTGCTTCTAATCAATCAGTCACGACGAAGTTGAACTTTCAGTTATTCAGTTAATCAGTTATTCAGTTATTCCCCCGCTATATTGCTCCTTCTCAGCTTATTAAATACACAATTTGTTCACAAGACCTTACAACTTTAATCCCCAAAACCCGTTTCAGTCCGATTATTGCCTTAATTTAGCCCCCCGGTTTAGTTTAAAATTTTCCTTTTATCCAAGTATTGTGTTCTGAAGACGTTTCGCTTCAGATTTGAAAGACCGATTATTTATACTGCCACCGGCCTGATTCTTTAAAATTTAACAATTAATGGCACAGTTTTAAAACCTGCCACCAAAAATATCATTGCTAATGCCGGACATTACAAAAAAACGTATTGCCATATTTGGTTCTACTGGCTCCATTGGTAAACAGGCGCTGGAAGTAATTGCAGCAAACGGGAACCTTTTTGAAGCTGAAATTCTGACCGCACATTCTAATGCCGCTTTGCTTGTAGAGCAGGCAAGACAATTCAACCCGAATATTGTTGTTATAGGAGATGAATCCCAGTACGCGAAAGTGAAAGCGGATCTTTCAGGCACTGACGTAAAAGTTTTTGCCGGAGAAGATGCTTTGGTAGAAGTAGCCGCGATGGATAATTATGATATGATGTTGGCCGCCATTGTTGGCTTTGCGGGGCTAAAACCGACCCTTAAAGCCATTGAGAATGGAAAACCGATAGCACTTGCCAATAAAGAAACATTGGTGGTTGCCGGTGATATCGTGATGCAAAAAGCGGTGCAATACCGTGTGCCGATCATTCCGGTGGATAGCGAGCACTCTGCCATTTTCCAATGCCTTGTAGGCGAAACGCGCAACAAGATCGAAAAAGTGATACTTACGGCTTCCGGCGGACCATTTCTTGGCAAAAAACCTAATTATCTCGTAAATGTAAAACGCGATCACGCCTTGCAGCACCCCAACTGGAGCATGGGCGCCAAAATAAGTGTTGACTCTGCAACTTTAATGAATAAAGGTCTCGAAATGATCGAGGCAAGATGGCTGTTTAACCTGAAGCCTGATCAATTACAGGTAGTTATTCACCCTCAAAGCATCATCCACAGTCTCGTGCAATTTGAAGATGGCAGCCTCAAGGCGCAAATGGGCCTTCCCGACATGAAATTGCCGATTCAATATGCACTGGGTTTCCCTCAGCGTTTGCCGAACAATTTCCCACGCTATGATTTCCGCAAACCGAACGCCCTGACTTTTGAAGAGCCGGATCTTAAAACCTTCCGCAACCTTGGCCTGGCAACAGCGGCGTTGTTTAAAGGAGGCAATCTGCCTTGCGTAATGAATGCGGCCAACGAAATGGGCGTATATGCGTTCTTGCGCAATCGCCTGGGCTTTCTCGACATGACCGACCTCATTGAGCGCACCATGGAAAAGATAGCCTTCATAGAAAAACCAACGCTGGAAGATTATTTCAATAGTGATGCAGAAGCGAGGGAGTTCGCGGCGTCATTGTTGAGCCTGTAGTGGGCTGAAGGCTTAAAGCCTAACGCTGAACGCAGTTGGAAGTGCATCCCGTTAAATAATATTGGGGCAATATGTTTTTGGGTTCGCCTTACCTTACGCGTTAGGCGTTTGGCATCAGGCATTCCAAAGAAAGATTAACAAAAATATATTCTCTGTACTGGCGGCATTTTCGGGTATTTTCGGCGTCAAGCGTTAGGCATTAGGCATTGAGCGTTTTTCCTCATTCCTATGGCGCAAACTTTTCCCTATATTTGCCACTATTCAAAATTCAAAAAGTACCGGGATACGGTGATTATAATACCTGTATGACGACCTTATTAGCAATCGACTGGACAGAATTTGCAGTAAAAGCAGGACAGTTTATTTTATCCTTTTCCATCATCGTTGTATTGCACGAGCTTGGCCACTTCCTTCCGGCCAAATGGTTCAAATGCCGCGTTGAAAAATTCTACCTCTTCTTCAATCCATGGTTTTCACTGTTTAAAAAGAAAATTGGCGAAACCGAATACGGTCTTGGCTGGGTTCCGTTTGGCGGCTATGTAAAAATTGCCGGCATGATCGACGAAAGCATGGATAAAGAGCAAATGAAACTTCCGCCAAAAGAATGGGAGTTCCGCAGCAAGCCGGCCTGGCAGAGATTGATCATCATGGTGGGTGGAGTGTTGGTAAACCTCATATTAGGCTTCCTGATCTATGCCTGTATGCTTTGGCATTGGGGCGAAGAATATGTGCCTACCAATAAATTCACTTACGGCATTGCCACAGATTCATTGGCGCAGAGCATCGGATTTAAGGATGGCGATAGAGTGTTGAGTGTTGATGGCGAATACATTGATCGCTTCAACAAAATACCGATGAAGATTATCTTGAGCGGATCAAAAACGGTAGAAGTTGAAAGAGATGGTCAAAAACAAACCATCAATATTCCGGATGACTTTGCAGGCAAACTGATCAAATATAAAGCAGTCAGCTTTATTGAAATGCGTGTACCGTTCACAAAAGTGGACAGCCTCGCCAGCGACACCAGCGCTGCAGCAAAAGCCGGTATAAAAAAGAACGACAAGATCATCGCGATAAATGGCATGAACACCGAATTTTTCCAGGACTTCAGAAAGCAAGTTTGGAAAAACAAAGGCAAGCAAGTTGACCTGACGGTACTACGTGGTAAAGACACAAACCACATTGCTCTTACGATTCCTGAAACTGGCATCATAGGCGTTTACAATGGAGATATCAAGTCGTTTTTCGAAACAAAAGAGATCCACTATAGTTTCGCACAGGCAATTCCTGCGGGCGTGAAGAAAAGCAAAGAAACATTGCAATCGTACTGGCTGCAGTTGAAACTCATCTTTAGCGGCAAAGTAAATGCGAATGAGTCTTTGGGAAGCGTTGTTTCCATTGGTAAGATGTTTGCACCAGTTTGGGATTGGCAGAGTTTCTGGGGCCTGACAGCCTTCTTTTCACTCGTATTGGCATTGATGAATATTCTTCCAATTCCGGGACTTGATGGAGGCCACGCTTTGTTTACTTTGTACGAAATGATCAGTGGTCGCAAACCAAGTGATAAATTCATGGAGTATGCACAAATGGCGGGTATGGTGTTGTTACTGGGAATTATGGCCTACGCACTAGGACTGGATATATTCAGACTATTCAAATAAACAGAGAGCACGTACCCGCCCGGCTGAAGCCGTTCGGACGGGAATGACGCTGATTGTCATGATTTGCACTGATTCTTTCTTCATAATAAAACAGCAAGACAATAAACGGTCTTGCTGTTTTGTTTTCATGAAAGACAATTTCATAAAATCAGTGTAAATCAGTCTAATCAGGGTCATCAGTGTGCCTCTCTCATCCCATTTTCAACTTTCAACTTTCAATTTTCAATTGAACTCAATCCCAATCATCTTCATCAATATCGCAGCATTCATGCTCTCGCAAATACCGTCCTTTAGTTTGTAATCGAAAAACAATTCACTGCCGTTTTTGAGTTGCATATCGAAATGGTAATTGCGAATCGCTTGCGGGAATTCGCCAGTGAGTTTGGTGAGTTCAAGATCGTGCGTTGCTAAAATGCCAACAGCATCATGGTGCATCAATTGCCTGATCAACGCTGCTGAACCAAGATGACGATCAGCAGAGTTGGTGCCGCGGAGAATTTCATCGAACAGCAAAAAGACTTTCTCCTTTCTGTTTACCGCCTCGATAATGTATTGTAGTTTTTTAAGCTCCGCATAAAAAGTGGACGTGCTTTCTTCCAGGTTATCCCCGATGCGCATCGTGCTGATCACACGCATAGGTGAAAGCTCAAACGAAGACGCACACACTGGTGCCCCCATCATCGCGAGTACGACGTTTGTTCCCACGCTACGTAAGAACGTACTCTTGCCTGCCATGTTAGAACCCGTTATCAATGCCAGTTGCGGCGTGCCATGGATTTCAAAATTACTGTCAACCCTTTTATTTTTTTCAATCAACGGATGGCCGAGATCTGTTGCTGCAAGATGTCCATGCTGTTCAACAAATGATGCAAAGACCCATTGCGGCTGGTTGAAATGCAGATTGGCTATCGTATTTAGAAACTCAATTTGACCAAGTTTGTCAAACCAATTGTTGACGTTTGACTGATTTTTTTGCTTCCATTTTTCCAACTGAAAAATCAGTTGCAGATCCCACAACAGAAATGCATTAAGTGGAAGAAAAACTAAAGGATTAAGACGGATATCAAATCTATCGAGAATACTTTTCAAGCGTTTTACTTCAGTCGACGACTGAGATGTTGCGCCAACAAAAGCTGCTTTAATAGTTTGCAGCAGGGGCGTTTTAGGGGCAAGCTTTTCAATAGTTTCAAGGCTATTGGAAAGAGTAGTCACCTGCCCTACTATTTTATTTAGAGAAAGATACTGCGCCGTAACTGTTTTTGTGATGCCCCCTGAAATGAGTAAATACAATATAACCAGAGCATAAAAAACGGGCGACGACATAATGCCGATGATGTGTAATAACAGCGTGGACAAGCTGATCACTGGAAAAATAATACGCATTAGTTGCCAGCCTTTGTTGCCAGAATATGCGAAGGGTTCGCGAAGCCAGGTAGCGATTTTTTCCTGCGTGGTAATTGTGATTGGAGATTCCATACCGTGCGCCTGCAATTCCTGTCGCCACTCATATGCGGGAGACAATTCTTTTGCGGCTTCCTGTACGTGGTGAATATCGTTTACTTCAGATGGATGCAGCAGTTTACCGGCGAGAAATTTATTCCCCTGCTCGGAAGTTGTGCGATTGATATATTGATAAATAGAAGCCCGGCCAAAGATGTCGAGATCATTTGCATAGTCATGCACCGGCAGATTAAATTGACTGCCATCCGGCAGATTGGCATAATTTCCTTTGGCAATTTCAATTTCCTGTTGATTAATCGCCACAAGTCGCTGATGGTGCGCAATAGCCGCATTATTTTTCACCGCCAGCACGACAAGCCGGAGGAAAACAGCGAGCCAAATAACGATCGGCAAAGCGACGAACAGCCATCCATTGTCTTTCAATCGCCACGTCACTACCGCCGCGACAATGGTGATGATAAAACGTATCCAGCTTATGGTATTCTTACGTCTTTTGAGAATGAGGAAATCTTCTTCCAACCTGGTGATTCGTTGAGTATATGTTTTGACATTATCCATAAAGTGAAACTAGGCGTTTTATTCAATTAGGAATAAAAATTAGGAATTTAGAATTGTTTGAATTCCACTTTCGTGATGAACGGCCGTTTGCGTTATACTGCCAGAAGGCTTCAGCAAGCCCAGCCTGACGGCACGAACGGGGTGTAAGGCGGAGCCCCTCGAAGCCCCGCCACAGCATGCAGCCAAAAATCAAATAGACTGCCGCACCCTAATTCTTAATTCTTAATTCCTAATTCTTAATTATTTGCGTAAATTTGCTGTTCGCGAAAAGTGTCCGCAAGGTAAACCCGCGTACATTTTTCCCGGGGCTGTATTGGTTTTGACAGCGTAGATCTTTGAGAGTGTAAGCATGCAGTGCGTTGTGTAATCTGCACTTTAATCTGGAATGCACAAAATTCAAATGGCAATACTCAGTATGCCATGGCTGCCTAATCAGTGATTAGATAGTCATTAGGGCCGCCGCGCAGGTTGTTCTGTTACCATGCGCCGCCGCCGACTTAAAAACAAACACAGAATGCTGTTGTAGAAGGCTGTGACTACAACTTAAGACCATTCAGCTAAGTAGTGTATTGGTTGGTTCTTTTCCTGTACGCCGCCGACAAATAATAAAGAAATAAGCATGTAGAAAGCTTTTGGAGAATATGTTTGGACAGGGGTTCGACTCCCCTCAGCTCCACTTTTTAGCGTTAAATCAGATAAATCAAAGTATTGTAAAACCCATAAGTCATTGATCTTATGGGTTTTCTATTTTTAGCTTGTTCCAGTTTTACTGCTCTTAATAGAAAACTTCATTGAGTCATTCATTGAACTGTTACTTTTCTTTACCGTAGTTCAATGAAACTTCCACAACTCACTTGTTTTTAACAACTTATAAGAACGCATGTATAATAATCATTATGCATTAAAGCTAATTTTAAACACAAAATTGTTGTTATGGAAATGAGTTTTGGATTGCTTTTCTTTCTACGAAAAGACAACCGGCAGAATCCCGGAAAAGAACGCCTTATTTATGTAAAGATTACAGTGGATGGCAAGTTCTGTGAACTGAGCACAAAAAGAAAATGCTTGCTAGAAAAATGGAATGTCCAGGCAGGCAGAATGGAGGGAAAAACTGAAGCGGCAAAAGAGATCAATAGTTATCTCGACACGTTTGAACAAAAAGTTTACAGGATCAAAAAACTACTGATTGATCGGGATGAAGAAATTACGGCAGAGCTCATCAAACAAAAATTGTTAGGCATCGATGTTGATAAGAATAAACATATGCTTATCCAAGTCTTCAAAGATCACAATAAGCAAGTGCTTGAACTTATCGGAAAACAGTATTCAAAAGCTACATTTATTCGATATGAAACGACCTTACGTCATACACAGGCTTTCCTGGAATATAAGTATCAAAAAGAGGATCTAGACATAATCAAGCTAGACTATCAAATGGTTTGTGATTTTGAGCATTGGTTCAAAGCTGTTCGCAATTGCGATCATAATACCACCATAAAATATATTAGCAACTTTAGAAAGATCATTAACCGCTGTATTAAATACGGCTGGCTAAAGCAAGACCCTTTCTTTGGTTTTTCGATGCGAAAAATGGAAGTGCAACGTGTACCACTAACTGAAAAGGAGCTCAATGCTATAATTCAACTTGATTTTTCAATTCCGCGTTTGCAGCTGGTGAAAGACATTTTTGTTTTCTGTTGCTTTACTGGGCTCGCTTATATAGACGTCAAAAAACTAAAACGGTCATCTATTGTGATGGGAAATGATGGCAAGCTTTGGATCATGAGCAATAGACATAAAACAAATACGGCGACAAGAATTCCGATTCTACCAGTTGCAAAAAACATTCTTGAAAAGTATGCCTATAATAACGAGTGCATAAAAAAGGATGCTGCGCTGCCAACTTTTAGCAATCAAAAAATGAATAATTATCTCAAGGAAATTGCGGATGCGTGCGGCATTAAGAAAACGCTCACGTTTCATATTGCGCGTCATACATTCGCAACTACCGTCACACTTAGCAATGGTGTGCCTATTGAGACAGTTTCAAAAATGCTTGGGCATAAGGATTTAAAGACAACCCAGATTTATGCGAAAATTCTTGATCATAAGATTGGGAACGACATGGCGCATTTGTTTGAGAAATACGACAAGTAAATAATACAACCAATTGATTATCTATTGTTTGTATTTTCTAATCAACTCGTCTTGTTTACATTTTCTAAATGTTTACGTAACGTAAACATTGACATTTTGTAAACAATAACATATTTTTGTTTATAAATCACAAGCGTTTACGTTTCACAAAACAGGAACGATTTTATAAACATGCAGGAAGAACTTCTTATTAATAACGCCTTAGAAAGATTAGAAGCATTGACGGGCATCAAAGCCTACCTTGAAGAAAATCAAGATAACGGTCTAGATGCTTTAATTCACTTCACACACGAGAATAGAAAGTACAACGCGTTCATTGAAGCAAAAAAGGAAATTAGAGGTCATCAATTACCAGAGATTGAAGCATTGAAAAAACAACAGCCAAATCTGTTGATAGTAGCTGAAACCATATTTCCGAAAATTAAACAAGTATTAAAAGAGCAGGAAATAAATTATTTAGAAACCAATGGCAATCTCTTCATAAAAGACAAAGGGCTTTTTATGTTGATAGAAGGTCAGGTCACAAAAAATACTGAAAAAGTAAAGACAGGCAGAGCATTCACAAAAACCGGTCTTCGTTTAATATTTCATTTTCTTATAAATGAAAAGCTGGTCAACCAGACATATAGAGAAATGGCGGCTAATACCGGTGTGGGATTTGGAAATATAAACATCATAATAACCGACCTTAAGGAACAAGGGTACATAATCCCGCGAGATAAGCAAAATTATCTACTCGATAAAAAAAAGGATTTACTTGATAAATGGATAATTGGCTATGAACAAAAGTTAAAGCCGAACTTGCATATTGGCAATTTTCGTTTCATAAATGAAAAGAATTTTCCTAATTGGAAAAAGGTCGAACTAAGACCGGATAGAACCTGGTGGGGTGGAGAGCCTGGAGCAGATCTACTAACCAACTATTTGCAGCCAGGCAAATTCACGTTGTTCACAATAGAAAAAAGAGCTGAGTTAATGATGCAATACAAAATGCTACCAGACGCGAAGGGCAACATCGAAGTCTATCAAAAATTCTGGAATGATAAACTAGGAAATGCAACAGTACCACCTCTACTTATTTATGTAGACTTAATGTTAACGGGAGAACCTAGATGCATTGAAACAGCTAAAAAAATATGGGATGAAAAATTGGAAGGTAAGTTTTGAACAACTAAGGCTAGAACCCAAAGCCTGGGAAACGCTGATATTAACGCTTATTTTGGAAGAGAAGTATTGCTACACCGACCTGATGCATGAAAAAACCATGGCGAATCCAAAGGGGGTTAAGAAATAAATTTCACCGAATATTTTCATCAATAAATACCACTAACCAGTTTAGAAGAAATAAGAAACTATATTTTAAAACTGGAGCAGGAAACCGATGGAATGATAAAAGAAATTATCAAGTATACAAATATGAACGAATTTGATTTACCCGAGCTAACAGGGAAAGAAGAACGATTAAGAAAAAAAGTTCAATCAAAAATTGAATACTGTTCGTATTGCCAGCCATATGATGAAGGAGAAGTTATTTGGATTTATGGTGATCAGATTGAATTAAATGATTTGATGGACGACTGTAATGTCCCTGAGAAAGACAAACAAAAAATTGCAAGACATTTACATTGTCCTTATTGTGGACATGCAGATTTCGATTTAGGGTTCGAAGTCGGTGTAAAGACCAGGTTTGAGAAGCAGGTTGATGCTCACATGGAAGAAGTCTATGGCCTGTACGGTGATGAGGTTATAGAACTTGAGAATCTACTGGAACAATATCCCTTATTAGCATATCAAAATAAATTAGCGAAAAGAATTCACAAAGAAATTAATCAAAGAAAGCTACCATTCACAATAATTCAAGGAGAGTTTTATAGAGCAAGGAAGGTGGAAAGTTCAGAAGTGTTGAGCAGTGGTAAAATGTATAATCCTCCTGTTGGTAAACCTTCAGAAGGCAGATTTAATCATGCGGGACAAAGTCATTTATATCTGGCAAATGATAAAGCTACTTCAATAAAGGAAGTAATCAGTGATGAACATGCAGTGTTGGTGTGGACACAGAAATTTGAAATATCAAAAACAGTGAATGATATTCTTGACCTTTCATTTGATTGGAGCAAGCTTACCCCTTCAACTTCAACTTTACTGCTGTCTTTGAAAGTATATAATACAATTGGAAGAAATGATAGGAATAAGGAAAACTGGAAGCCGGACTATTTTTTAACGAGATACTTAATGGATTGTGCTAAGCAGGCTGGTTATAAAGGAATAAAGTATAACTCAACTAAAGATGAATACAATTTTGATTTGGTGCTATTTTACCCGGATCAAGTAAAAATTACAGCTGTTGGAAAGCCGACCATTGAAATATTTCTAAACAAACAGGAAGAAGAAAAATTCACCTCTGACCTTTTAGATATTGATGTATGAACCGGTATTATTGGATAGAACAATTCTTCTTAAATTGCAATTTTAACCCCAATTAGAATGTTTAAAGAATTTTTTAAAGACATAAAAGACCGGCTTACATCACCTCTTATTTCTTCTTTTATTATTTCCTGGCTTGTTATAAATTGGAAAGTCCCAATTGGTCTATTTTTTTATAAAAATCAAGAGTTAAGTGCTGACTATTATAAATCCCCAATTGATCTCATTACAAAAGTTTATTCTCCATTTTACTTCATATTGTTGCCACTTTTTACATCATGTCTTTATGTTTTTTGTTATCCTTGGATTAAAAACCTAATTCATTTTTATCAACTTCTTGTAAACAAAAACAAAGAAGACATTACAATTAAAATGACTAGCGAAAACACGGTTCAAATGCATATCCTATATGACATAAAAAGACAATATAAAGAAAAGGAAACTGAACTGTCGATACTATTGCGATCCGAACAAGAAAAATATTTAGAAAAACTTGATGGTATAAATACTAACATAACTGCGCTACAAGAAGAAGTAAACTCATTAAAATCCATTAACAGAGAACTAACGTTTACAAAAGATACATTGGATAAACAACTTTCGGACATAAATTATTATAGCAACCTTAGCAACATTCAAGGGAAATGGGAATATAAGGTTACCGTCAAGACACAACAATTATCAGGTTATTTAAACATCACAGACAAAACGATAACTCCAACTACCGTGGATCCAGAAATAAGAGAACGTACACTCATTACCTTTGGATGGATTGCAAAAGAGCAAAGGATAATTATTTTTAGTAAGGGTACAGCTAACGAAATTTATTTGGAAAAACTTGAAGCATCTCCTGATTTCAGATATCTTTTTGGAACAGTTTCAATTAATGGTAGTAATGAGGAACCTTGCAGTTACAAAAAACTGACAAAAGAAGAACTAACTTAGTCAGTACAATAAAGGAAAAATAATCAATATTGGAATCTATTCCTAATATTGAAAGCATTGAATATAAACTATCCATATCTTCTCAGAATAACTATCATTTCATATCTTACTATTTGAAGTGTAATTGTAATTTTGGACCCACCATTTGATCAAAGTCGATTAAAGGGAGCTAGTAAGGCCAACAAAAAAGCAATGACAAAAAATAAAATAACCCTTTCTCAACTTGAGCAATACCTTTCCAAGGCAGCCTGGATCTTAAAAGGTCCTGTTGATGCCTCAGATTTTAAGGTATATATCTTCCCTCTTCTTTTCTTCAAGAGAATATCGGATGTATACGATGAAGAATACCGTGAAGCATTGAACGAATCTGGCGGAGACAAAGAATACGCTAATTTACCAGAGTTCCATCGTTTTGTAATCCCCGAAGGATGTCATTGGAAAGAAGTAAGAGAAACTACTACCAACGTAGGTCTAGCTATTGAGAAAGCCCTTCGGGGAATCGAACAAGCTAACCAAGAATTCTTGTATGAGATTTTTGGTGACGCTCAATGGAGTAACAAAAACAAGCTTTCTGATCGATTGCTTATTGATTTAATCGAGCATTTTTCCCAATACGACTTGTGCAATAGTAATGTGGATTCAGATCTGCTTGGCAATTCTTACGAATACCTCATCAAACACTTTGCAGACCTAACAAATAAGAAAGCCGGTGAATTCTATACACCTCGTTCAGTTGTTCACCTATTAGGACTGATTCTGGATCCACATGAAGGGGAAACGATTTACGATCCCGCTTGTGGTACAGGAGGTATGCTGTTGGAGTGTGTGGATCATTTAAAGCACAATTACGAAGATTACAGAACATTGAAATTATATGGACAGGAAAAAAACTTAACGTCTAGTTCTATCGCACGTATGAATATGTTCTTGCACGGCATTGAAGATTTTCAGATCCACCGCGGCGACACGTTGCGCAATCCAGCTTTCTTTGAAGCAGATGGATTAAAAACGTTTGACTGTGTCATTGCTAATCCACCTTTTTCATTGGAGGACTGGGGTGCAGAAAATTGGTCAAACGACCCTTTTGGCAGAAACATAGCTGGCGTTCCTCCCAAAAGCAATGGTGACATGGCTTGGGTGCAGCACATGATTAAATCGATGAACAGTACTGGACGCATGACGGTAGTTTTACCGCACGGCGCTTTATTTAGAAAAAGTGCTGAAGGTACTATTCGCGAAGCCTTGTTAAAACAGGATATGTTGGAAGCCGTAATTGGCCTTGGGCCCAATCTCTTCTACGGAACGCCATTAGCTGCCTGTGTTATGGTATTCAAACAAAACAAGGAAGAAGCTAAAAAAGGAAAAGTGCTTTTTATAGATGCCTCTGAACAGGTGCGAGTAGGCAGAGCGCAAAATTTCCTGGAAAAAGAGCATGTTCAACAGATTTTCAACTGGTATCAGGATTTTAAAGATGTCGAGAATTATGTCAAGGTAGCTTATCAAGAAGATTTAAAAGAGAATGATTATAACCTGAACATTCCATTGTACGTAGAGAAGGTAATCGAAGACAATTTGCCATCGGCAGAAGAAGCACTAGCTGATTTGAAAACTGCATGGAATGAAAGCCTAAAAGCAGAGGAGAAGTTTAAAAATATTTTGAAGGAATTTATCTCATGACCCAACAACAACTCGAAAAATACCTTTGGGGTGCCGCTACTGCTTTGCGTGGAACAATAGACGCAGGAGATTACAAGCAGTACATCTTTCCACTACTGTTCTTCAAACGCATTTGCGATGTTTATGATGAAGAATTTGAAAAGGCCATGGCCGAGAGCGATGGCGATATGGAATATGCTGCTTTTGCTGAGCATCACCATTTTCAGGTGCCCGAAGGTGCACATTGGAATGACGTAAGGGAGACTACTGTAAATATAGGTGTGGCATTGCAGGAAGCGATGCGTACCATTGAAAAAGCCAATCCCGATACGCTTTATGGTATTTTTGGTGATGCCTCCTGGACCAATAAAAACCGCTTGAGTGATGAAACACTGACCAACCTCGTTGAGCATTACTCGCAACACAAATTGAGTTTGAGTAATGTAGCAGATGATAAACTGGGTAATGCTTACGAATACCTGATTAAGAAATTTGCAGACGATAGTGGACATACCGCAGCCGAGTTTTATACCAACCGTACGGTGGTAAAACTCATGACCATGATTATGAACCCGCAACCAGGAGAAAGTGTGTATGACCCCACATGCGGGTCGGGTGGTTTGTTGCTGAATTGCGCTTTGCATTTAAAGGATGAAGGCATGGAATATCGCACGCTAAAATTATACGGACAGGAAATTAACCTCCTTACCTCGGCCATTGCCCGCATGAACATGTTTATGCACGGCATTGAGGAGTTTAGCATTGTACGAGGAGACACCTTAGCCAACCCCGCTTTTTTGGAAAATGATGAACTCAAAAAGTTTAATGTGATATTGGCTAACCCGCCTTACTCCATTAAAGCCTGGGACCAAAAAGCGTTTACCAACGATCCCTACGGACGAAACATCTGGGGGGTACCACCACAAGGCTGCGCTGACTATGCATTTCAGCAACATATACAAAAGAGTTTGAATAATAAGAATGGACGCTCTATCTCACTTTGGCCGCATGGGGTGTTGTTCCGTGATTCTGAAGCGGCGATGAGAAAAAAAATGATTGAAGAAGATTTAGTGGAATGTGTGATTGGTTTAGGCCCCAACCTCTTTTACAACTCACCAATGGAAGCGTGTTTGTTGATTACGAAAACCAATAAATCAAAAGATAGAAAAGGAAAAGTATTAATCATCAATGCACTCAAAGAAGTAAAACAAGAAAAGAACATTGCCTACCTTGAACAAAAACACATTGATAAAATCTACAAAACTTATCGAGAGTTTAAAGATGTTGATGGTTTTGCAAAAGTGGTAACTGTAAATGAGATATTAGGAAATAAGGGAAGTTTGAACATCGCACAATACATCAGTAATGTTGATTCAAGTGGGGGGCAACTTTCCTTAGATGAGGCACTTTCAACATGGAATAGCCAATCGGATAAACTCAAACAAAGTATGAACGAACTTTTTCAAATCTTAAATTAATATGGAAGCATTGCAAGAGATAATCGATTTGAAAAACCTTAATAAATCAAACTGGAAGTCGTTTTGTTTCGAAGAGATTGCTTCAAAGATTTCAGAAACGGTTGATCCAAATAATACTAACTTAAAAGTGTATGTAGGGTTAGAACATATTGACGCCGAGGATATCCATATCAAGCGATTCGGTACTCCTGAAGATGTAAGTGGCGGAAAATTAAAATGTTATCCAGGTGATGTTATTTTTGGGAAAAGGCGTGCTTATCAACGTAAAGCTGCCATCGTTGATTTTGAAGGTATATGTTCTGCCCACGCTTTTGTTTTTCGAGCAAACTCAAAAGTAATTGATCCAAGACTGTTTCCATTTTTCTTGCATTCTGACCAGTTTATGCATCGTATGGTGGACATATCTGTAGGAGGACTTTCCCCAACAATTAACTGGGGTGATTTGAAACATCAAGCATTCTTCGTCCCACCGAAGTACCAACAAGCCAAACTGGCCGAATTGCTTTGGGCTATGGATAAGGTGATTGAGAGTGATGAAAAGGTTTTAAGAAGTTTAAGACAAAATATTGACCGATACTTACTAGACAATTTCAATTTCACTAAAGATGATGAAATAAATGGACAGTTAAATGGGGATCCTTTCGTAAAGTTGAAAGATATCTCAATTATTAAAGGAAGAATTGGTTGGAGAGGCTATACCGTTGAAGATTTAAGAAATGACGGACCACTTGTAATTGGCGCAAAAGATATTGACAAAGAAAATAAATTCGACTTTAAAGAGGCAACTTATATTTCTGAAGAAAAATATCTTGAGTCGCCTGAAATAATGGTATCTGAAAAAGACATTATTCTGGTTAAAACAGGGAATACTATTGGAAAAGTTGCAATAGTTGATTTCAAAGTAGATAAGGCTACAATTAATCCAAATGTAGTTTTAATTAAACCAAAAGGGATAATTCCAAAATATCTGTACTATTTTTTAGTATCTCAAAAAGGCCAATCCAAAATAGCTTCTCGCATTTTCACTACAGCTCAGCCTGCAATTAATCAAGAAAATATTAATGCAATTTCTCTTCCATTAAAAACAGAGAATAAACAAATCGAAATAGTAAGTAAAATTGAATCATTAGAAATAAGTATGAACGTGTTAATTTCCAAAATATCAAGCTCAAAAGCCCTTCAAAAAAGTCTTATCAATCAAATATTTTAGGCATGGGATTCAACGAACTCAATAGCGTAGAGCATTACATTATTCAGCAACTCAGCGGGGTGAATTTGAATAGTAATGAGATCCAGGAGCCTAAAGTGGGTTATGGGACACAATGGATCTATCAATCGGCCAACGAAATTCCGCGAGGCGTAAACGAAGTATTGATAGAACCCGAACTCAAAGCCGCTTTGATTCGCTTAAATCCTGATATTGCCGCCAATCATGATTTGGCAGATGAAGTCATTTACAAACTAAGAGCAGTATTGATTGCGGTCAATCAAATCGGCTTGGTAAAAGCCAATGAAGAGTTCTTTAAATGGATGACAGGTGAAAAAACCATGCCTTTTGGTGAAAACAACCGACATGTACCGGTGCGTCTCATCGATTTTGAAAACCTATCCAACAACCGCTATGTAATCACCAATCAATACCGCATCCATCACCGCGAAACCAAGATTCCAGATATTGTCCTAATGATCAACGGCATTCCAGTTGTGGTGGGGGAAGCCAAAACACCCATACGTCCTTCAGTAAGTTGGTTGGATGGCGCACATGAAGTACATGACATTTATGAAGACACCGTACCTCAATTGTTTGTACCTAACATACTTTCGTTCGCAACGGAAGGAAAAGAATTGTATTACGGAGCCATCCGATGTCCCTTAGAATTTTGGGCGCCATGGCGTTTGGAAAATGATGAAGATGGGTTGGCAAAGAGACTAGGCCTTTCTGAAATTGGAAAGGAATTATCCGATTTATTAAAACCCGCAAGATTACTGGACATCATGCGCAATTTTTCGTTGTTCTCGACGGATAAAAAAAAGCGCAGAATCAAAATCATTCCCCGTTTTCAACAATATGAAGGCGCCAATAAAATTGTAGAACGGGTTAAGGAAGGTCGGGTTAAAAAGGGGTTAATCTGGCATTTTCAGGGTTCCGGAAAATCGCTGTTGATGGTGTTTGCCGCACAGAAGCTGAGACGCACACCTGAACTGAAAAGTCCAACGGTTATCATTCTGGTGGATCGTACCGATTTGGATACGCAAATCAGCGGCACTTTCAATGCTGCCGATATCGCAAATGTAGAAACCACCGATAACATCAGAGAGCTACAAGGCATGCTTGAGCGCGATACGCGTAAGATCATCGTTTCTATGATTCACAAGTTCCGCGATGCCAAACCCAATATGAATACCCGTGAGAATATCATCGTCCTGGTAGATGAAGCACACCGTACCCAGGAAGGCGATTTGGGAAGGCAAATGCGAGCCTCCTTACCTAATGCATTTCTGTTCGGACTCACTGGTACGCCTGTCAACAAAGCTGATAAAAATACATTTTGGGCTTTTGGTGCGGCAGAAGATACAGGCGGTTATATGTCACGCTATACCTTTCAGGATTCCATACGTGATGAAGCCACGCTACCATTGCATTTCGAACCTCGTCTGGTAGATGTACACGTGGACAAAGAAACCATTGATAAAGCCTTCAAGGAATTTCAGGAAGAAACTGCTTTAACCGATGAGGAAGCCGATGCATTAAATCAAAAGTCTGCAAAGATGGCTGAGTTCTTGAAATCACCCGAGCGCGTTTCTAAGATTGTGGCAGATATTGCCATCCATTTTAAAGAGAAAGTATCACCGCATGGATTTAAGGCCATGATCGTAACACCGGATCGTTTTGCTTGTGTTCAATACAAGGAAGAGCTCGACAAGCACTTTCCAGAAGAGGCCAGCAGAGTGGTGATTTCTACAACTGCTAATGACAAGCCGGAATTCAAACAAAAATGGAGCATAGATAAATCACAACAAGAGAAGATTGTAGATGAATTTAACGATGCGCAGTCCGATTTGAAATTCATTATCGTAACGGCCAAACTCCTCACAGGATTTGACGCACCGATACTGCAAACTATGTATCTGGATAAATCGCTGAAAGACCATACCCTCTTGCAAGCTATTTGCCGGACCAACCGTCTCTTTCCTAATAAATCTTTTGGGCGCATAGTAGATTATTTTGGAGTGTTTGATGATGCAGCAAAGGCATTGGAATTTGATGAAAAATCTGTTGTACAAATAATATCTAACCTATCGGAATTACGTGGTCAACTACCACAAGCCATGAAAAATGCTTTAGTTCATTTTGACGGAGTGGACAGGAGTCTAGTTGGTTTTGAAGGGCTCGAAGCCGCACAAAATGCCATTAAAACGGATGAAAAAAAGGATGCATTTGCCAGGGATTTCAAATACCTGTCCAAACTTTGGGAATCATTATCTCCCGACAATATCCTTGATATTTATAATGCAGACTACAAATGGTTGTCTCAAGTTTTTGAATCCGTGCGTCCGGCATCGGATAATATTGGAAAACTACTTTGGTTTTCATTGGGAGCACAAACAACAAAACTAATTCATGAAAATGTGCATGTGGGTGATGTTCATCAGCTGGAGGAGTTTGTGTTGGATGCTGATGTGATCGAAGAAATCTTCAACAACCCCGATCCAAAGAACGCTAAGAAACTGGAGAAGATCCTTGTAGCGCGTTTTAAGAAACACGCTTCTAATCCTATATTCAAAAAGCTCAGCGAACGACTGGAAGAATTACGAGATAAAGCGGAAAGAGGCTTGATTACATCCATTGAATTTGTCAAGGAACTTTGCAAATTAGCCAAAGAAACCGTGCAAGCCGAAAAAGAACTGGAAGAACTGATTCAGGAGAAAACTCCACAGGCAGCGTTGACAGAGTTGTTTTTAGAATTAAAAACCGACCAAACTCCGGCTGTTGTTGAAAGAATTGTTACGGACATTGATGCGATCGTCCGCGTCGTACGATTTCCCGGTTGGCAACAATCTAATCAAGGCGAAAGAGAAGTTCAAAGTTCTTTGAGAAAGATTCTTTGGGCAAAATACAAGATTAAAGATCAGGTGCTTTTCGATCGGGCATATGCGTATATTAAAGAGTATTACTAGTGGTTTATTTTGTTTTTCAAATTTCGTCTCCTTGTTTTAAATAATAGCCAACAACATTTAAACCTTCATCCTTCCGATAATATTCTGCATCTTGTAGTTTCACCTGATTCAATCGTTTTACTTTTTTCATAAAACTGTTCTCTTTGGGTTTCATTACTTGAACACCTTTTGTCGTTCTGCTTTCAACTGTATTAATTTTATTTGTATTGAACAAAACAACTTTGTCAATGCTGCTCAGAGCAACTAAGTCAATATCATCTTCAATATGTTCAATAAAAATCAATTTTGATTCATCATTAAAAGCGTTTTTAAGTTTCTTTCTTTTTTGCTCGGTTTGAAAAGCCGTCATAGAAATTTTTCCTGCCTTTCCATTTTGAAAAGCTACGACCAGATAGCCAGAATAATTTCCTGTGCCTGTAAAGTAGATTGGCTTTTCACCTTCTTCAAATTCAATTTGCGAAATAACTTGTGATTGACTTGTCAATCCTCTGTTTGCCACTTTGTAAACATTGTACCCTGAAGTGAAAACTAAAATCTCAGGAAATGAAAACAGATTAGAATTTGTTTTCATTTTATTTTCGCTTAGAATGTTTTCATTTTTAGAAATCTCAATATTCGCTTGTCTAACATCCTTTTTCTTCCACCATGCGTTTTTTTTCTCGGAATACTTATAGCCAGGAAGTGAAACTGAACTCCAGAATAACATATGTGACTCCCATGACGTCTTTAGAAGCTCATTTTCTTCCTTCGTAGCTTGCTCTTGCGGCAATTCTTCTTTCTTAAAAATTATCGAAGATTCCTCATACCTAGAAAACAAATCCGGTTGTTCAATTTGCTGTTTCGTTATCACGCCAGTCTTCTTAGCCTGTGATTTAATAGTTTCAACTAGTACATCATTAATTTCTTCTTGTCCATTCTGCCCAGGATTTTTTGTAATTACCGGTTCCTCTTTTTGAATGTTATTTGCACGAAGAAGTTTCCAAAGTGGTTCCAGTGCGTTCTTGCGATTAGAATAATATTCACCACCTCTAACTCGGAAAAATTGCCAACCACATCTTTCCAAAACTTTTTGTCGCATCAAATCATTTGTGAATTGCTCCGCACCGTGATATTTATCTCCATCACATTCTATTGCTATTTTGATTCCGTTTGAGAGGACAACAACCAAATCAATTCTATATCTTCCTTTCGCGACTTTATATTGCGGAATCACCCTGTAATTATTTGTAACGACGTCGTTGTAAACATCAACTTCAAACCAACTTTCAAATGGTTCAGGTTGCGCTCCCAAAGTTCTTTCGAAAGTTCTTTGGGGCGGAATTGGCTGCGGCTTGAAATTAAGAAAATGATCAAGCAACTTGTAACGCAAATCATTTGTATTGCTCAAATCCTCTAAAAGCACCGAATGGAAAAGCCAAACTTGTTCCTTTGCTCTACTGACTGCAACATTAAATCTTCTTTCATCTTCTGGCTTGGTCAATGCTGCTCGGTTGTGGTTGTGTGCTGTAACCAAACTTAAAAACATGATGTCTCTCTCATCACCTTGAAAACTTGCGGATGTTCCACAAACTATTCCACGCTTCTTAAATTCAACCTCACCAATTTTTTTAATAATCAAACTTTCAATTATGGTTGCTTGTTTATTACCTTGTAATCCTATAACGCCAAAGGATTTTCCTTTGTAATTTTCATCAACAACAAGATCAGCAATTTTATTTGCGATTGCTTCTGCTTCAACTTTGTTTGTGATGTTCTGATATGTTCCGTCAACATAACCACTTTGACAATACTCATGTCTTAATGGTTCAATTCTGTTTTCAGCATACTGTTTTAGCGGATACAAACCCTTCCCATCTGGAGCATAAAAATGTTTATTACAGAACTCAATTATTTCAGGCATACATCTGAAATGCTCACGCAATACGGTCATTCCATTGCAAAATCTTTTTGCATGGTCAAAGAAGCTAAACTCTGTACCGTAGTAATTCGCAAAAGGAATGTTTTGCAAGTGTCGGTTAATATGCGGTGTCATTGAGTTTGCATCCACACCCACATATTCAGGAGAGGTTTGTTTGTCGTCTCCCACAATAATTATATTCTTTGAAATGTAGAGTAAGAAAATTGCATCTGCACCCAGTTGGCTTGCTTCATCAACAATTACATAGTCATACATCCCCTGTCCAGGATTTATTGTTTCTGCAACTTTGTAAAGAGGCATTACCCAACACGGAACAGAATCTTTACACTTCTCCATTTGATGCTGCGCTTCCTTCCGAAATTTCAATGCTCTTATCCCTGTCCCTGTCTTTCCAATTTTCTTTACAGCTTGCACCCACGCTTGCAAGTGCTGACGCAACAAGTAATTTTTACTCAGTCCATCTAACACACTTAGCCACGCTTTTTTTGAGGCGATTGTTGAAATTAGTTTCTCCTCATACCGATCAAGGTCTGATAACTTTACAGTCAGTTCTGTTTCGTAATCTTCAGCTAACGACTTCTTAATTTCGGCGAAGGCATGTTTGAAGTAAATAGCATTTTCAATTTGCCTGAGATTTGAAAAATCAAAAGTGTTTTCCAAAATTTCTTTTACTAGTATCGGTAAATGTTGGTGAAGATTGTCCTGAAGTTTTTTGTAGTTGTTGTATTTTTCTTTCTCTGAAATTAACTCGTCAATTTCCGAAAGATGCTGTTCGTATTTTTCCGTATCAATGTTTGCAACGGTACTAGTTATTCTCGTTGCAATCGGATGAATATTTTGAATTGAAAGGTGACTGTTTGCTTCAACAATTTTTGCCTTAAATGCGTTTGATTGTGAAAGCAAAAAATTATAATCGGTCTCTTCAATTATACTGTAAACATTGGCACTTTCATAATCTTGAATTATCACTGATGAAATTGATTCTATCTGTGATTTTACTTTGTTTGCTTCTGAAAGCAAATTGATTAAACCTTCTGTATCTTCTTTGAGTTGTCGATAAAACTTTGCTTTGTCAGAATAGGATTTTACGTTTCCGATTGGTTCTATTTCCCAAATGACTTTAAGTTCTTCAAAGTCCTGCTTTGTTTTTATGTCAGCTAATACAGTTTTAAATTCTTGTTCCGTATCACAATCACTGCCGTTTACCTGAACACCTTGAATAAAATATTTTCGTTGCTTCACATTGGCAGGTGCAAGAGGATTGATGAAAACAGAAAGTAATCCCCGTAATTTTTTCCCTTCACTCAATAATTGTAAAAGAAATTCCGCATCACTCTTTAGCTGAATTAAACTTTTGTCAATCGGATATTTTATTTCAACACTTCTCTCAAACTGTTTTAATTTTTCGTCTGGCAGTTCGGCTAATATGTTCGCAGTTCTTGAAAGTTTGTCTTTCCAAATGAAAAGATTGTTGCGATAATTGCTAATGAGTTTTTCCTTGAAAGGCAAAGCTTTGTTTTCAATTTCTGAAAACAATTTGAGTAATGATTGCAACTGTTTTTTTAGTTCAGGATAATCTTCGCAGTTGATAGTGATGTGTTCGCCTTTTGAAGAATATTTTTGAACTAGCTCGTTTGCAATCTTGCGATATTCTATAAGTTCAGAAAGTGAAAGAAGGTTTTCTTTCTCCGGAATTATGAAATTGAAAACACTCCAATCAATATTTTCGTAATGTCTTGCAAGCGAATTGAAGTTTTCAATATCTGCGAGCAAATCAATTTTTCCGATATCCGTAAATTCATCTTTGAACCAAGCGAAATCGCCAACTTCTTTTTCAATTCGTTCTGCAATTTCCGAAAGTGTTCCCTGATAAATACGATTTATGTTTTGCCGTCTTGTAGCCTTCTCTTTAACTTTCAGCCACTCATTTTTTGTATTTGCCTTTTGTTCTTTCAACAAAGACAACTCTGTTTCGTTTTCCCTAATCTCTTTTTTATAGTTGTCCAGGTTTGCAACTCTTGAAAGCTCATCATTGATTCCGTTAACACTTGCCTCAAGGTCTTGAATAGAAGCTGAATCACCACTTAAAAGATTTACAGTTAAGTTTTGAAAATCTTTTGGCAATTGGTTTTTCAAAACTTCTAAGGCCCTTTTTGTGTAAGCTGTAACCAAAACTTTTTTGCCGTTTGCCAAAAGGTGGCAAATCAAGTTTGCAATGGTGTGAGATTTTCCTGTGCCTGGTGGTCCCTGAACCAACACTTTATTGTTTCGTCTTGCCTTTTCTACGATTTCAATTTGCTCATCGTTGTATTTTTTGGGGAAGTAAATTGTTTCATCATTTAATGACCCTGAACTTTCATTTTCTGAATCACTTGGAAAATCTTCGGGGTTCTGTAAATAACCGATGATGTCATTTATTGAAGGAATGTCTATTGAATCGTTTGCTGTGGTTATGTTCTCTATTATTTTTTCATAGAGCGCTGTAAAACTTCTTGTATTTCTTTTTCTCAGTAGCAAAGCTGGTGCGAAAAAGACTGTTGGCTTTTTTGGAATTTCTTTTGACTTTGCCAAATCATCTTTTGATTGTCCGTCTGTTCGTATTCTGTCAGCGAAAATTTGAATTGCTTCTTTAATCTGATTATCAAACGGGCTGTCAGTAATATTTTTCTGTTTTAAAAATTCAGCAACGTTTTTCTCTGCTTCAATTATGTCAGCTAAATCAAACTGCTCAAACAAGTCAAGTATTGCATCTGTTTCAATTTGTATTTCGTTCTCATTACTAGGAGAAACTTTTACGAAAGATTCTTTTGCTGAAAATTCGAAAGTAATTTCCGCTTTGGATGTAAGAATGTGTCTACAAATTACTGGGCTATTTGGATCCTCTTGAAAATGCAAAAGTCCAACCCCAACAATTAATTCAAATTCTTCTCCGAATTGTTGGATTTTGTTGTAAATGCTGAAAAGGTGCTTGTATGTTTTGCTTTGCTTTTCATACTCCGCAAATTTCACTTCATAAGTTTCAAGTTCCTTGTTGTAAAATTCTAAATCTTCAATCCATTTATTGTTGAGATAAGTTTGAAACTCTGCTTTAACTTCGGGCTTTTCTGCTAAAGAAATTGTCTTACCGTTTTTAAGAATTGTGTCCTTTAAAATCGGGGTTCCATTTTCATCAATCAAACTTTCCTTTAAAATCCAGTCAGTAAGCGTTTCACTTAACTTGGCAAATATTGGCGGTGTTGGTTCACCTTTAGGTTTGGTAATCTTCAACCAGTAGTCAACATCCTGATTGTAATTCGGAAAAGTGATGCAATCAAATAAATCATATTGTGGAAAGTCGGCAAACCAAACCTTCTCAGGATATAAAGTGTCGGAACTCTCAATGTTTCTTACTGGATTACTCCTAAGTTTTGAAAACTCAAGTAAATAATTAAATATCTGTAAGTATTTATCTTTTTTCATTTGTAATTAGATGAAATCGCTTTTCCCAAAGAGTAAAACACTCGAATGTATAACAAGGTTACTCACATATCATGGTGTCAAAATCAATAGTTAGTTGAGTACTACCATAATTGTCTACAGTGACCCATCTGTAATTTTTTAATACATAAGCATTACCACCATCAAGTTTTACCCATTCGTCAATTCCTTTTGCACCATATCTTAAATCTTCTTTTGTCGAAAGTCCCATAGGTGCAGCATAAGTTCTATTTTTTGCTAAGTATTTACATGTGCCATTTTTCACATTCTCGTCTGCTTGTGCTTGTGAAATATACTTTGACATTGTCAAAGTAGGCAGCGTATTGTTTACTTGCATTGGTGTCATTGAAGTTGCACAAGATGTAATAATGAGAACTGTTACAACAACGGCAATGTGAATTCGTTTAATCATTTTTTGAAATTTAAAGTCGTCTGACTGCTTCACAATAAGCCTCAACGAATTGCAAATTTCTATTATATCTACCCTTCCAGTGTTTATAATTAAGACAAAATCCTTACTAAAAAAGTCAAACTGTCAATTGTTTTAAGCCGGTCGTCCTTGCTGAAAAATGACCGAGAATACATCATTGCATTCGCAGTTAGCGGCGAAATTGGACCAACTTGACTGGAATTTCCAGCTACCAGTCTAAAATCACCTCAATCTTTTCTATTTTGAAAATCAAGTAGTTAGTTACCAAATTGAAATAGCGAAAAAATATCCAAAAGGACGAAATCCTCTACATCAGCGTGTTGCATCCTTGGTATTTCAACAGCAACAAAATTCGAACCCTTTGGCGGAGGATTTCGGCTGTAAACGAGCGCATTTCAGTCTGATAATTAAGTGATTACAGTTGCTAAACAACGCTGCGATTCCGAGCCATTTCCAAGACGTATTCGGCAATAGTTTTTTATAAAGTAGCTAATTAAAATACAGTTGATCAAAATACCAGCGGAGCCAAGTGTGCGAGGGAATCGAACGTAGATTGAATACGTTTTGAATTCAATCTATTGCAAACTAGACAAATTAATTTGTAATCGACTTGACTCCATTCATAAAACAGAAGATAGGAGTCAATTAAAATAACATTTCCATTATCCTCTCAACACTTCATTTACTAGTAGTAAAATAATGTTCTGCCAAGAGAATTTATGATCCGGATAAACTTATTGGAAAATTTCTAATACGCTCCTTCTGCTCCCTTATAGCGAAGGTATTATGCTGCCCTTCGAAAGCAAGGCCTGCGCTTTCGTTTCACTTCGCTTGCTCCTGCGGAGTTGATGCGGAAAATCTTCCTCCCGGTTGGTCGCCTTCGGCGTGCATGTTAGCGGGAGTGTATTTCCCTTCCAAGCCTTGACTTTCACGCGGTCAGCCCTAATGCCGGGTTGCTACAGGTTTGTGAACGAGGCGATCCAGCCGAGTACTTCAATAAGATTTGAAGAAAAAGACTCCAGGTATCCTCAGTAAATATTCAACTGTAAACCAGGCAGCGTATGTACAACAACATTCAACTATCAAAACTTATGTTTCTCTCATGGGAGATTCAACGCAAAAGAAAACTAAACCGCACGAATGCACTTCGTTCAGCATGGGCAATTCTTCAAAATGAAGACATCACCATTTATTACCTGACAAGAAAATTCAGTCACACCCACTACCCCAACAAAGTAGCATCCAAAAACCTCACACTATTTAACAGATAAGCATTTATTCACTTCTAAATATTACAGTTATGGAAATCACCGGCAGACTAACAGCAGACGCAACAACAGCTACTTTAAAAGACGGTCGCGCAGTAGTCAATTTCTCCATTGCGATCAATGACCGCTACAAACCAAAGGGACAAACAGAGGTGGTTACAAAAGTAACCTATATCAGTTGCGCCTATTGGAACAACACTACCGTTGCAGGCTATTTGAAAAAAGGTTCTATCGTAGAGCTGTTTGGAAAAATCGGGTTGAATGTTTGGCTAAACACTGAAGGCGAGCCAAAAGGTTCCCTCAACATGCATGTGCAACAGTTGAAGTTCTTTAACTCTTCACGTAACGAGGTAAATGAATCTGTTAACGACACTCCTGCAAAGGGTGAAGACGTAACAGAGGACTTACCATTCTAAACACTCCGCGTGGCGCGGGTTAACTGCGTCACGCATTCTTCAAATGCTCAATCTAAAAAATTATTCAAACACTTCAAATTGTAAAATCATGGCACACAATATAAATTTCAACGGCAAGACAGGCAACCATAGTTTTTTTAGTGTCCAACAAAAAGCATGGCATGGACTAGGCACCATAGTCGAAAATTATCCAACCAGTAAAGAAGCCATTGAATTTGCTGGACTCAATTACACCGTAGAAAAAAGACAGTTGTTTACCTTTGACAACGAAAACCAGGAAGCAAACCCAGAAGTAGAAATAAAAATACCTGAAATAGAAGTACCCAATTATTACGCAACGGTTCGCACAGATACTGAGCAAGTTTTAGGGGTTGTGGGTAAGGATTATGAGATTGTTCAAAACATAGATGCATTCACTTTTTTTGATTCCATCGTTGAGGGCGACGGCATCCAGTATGAAACAGCGGGTGCACTCGGAAACGGTAGGCGAATTTTTATTACTGCTAAACTGCCTTCCTATATCAAAGTAGGACGTGATGATTTAATCGAACAATACCTATTCCTTACCACCTCTCATGATGGATTGGGAAGCATTACCGCCGCCTTCACTCCTGTCCGGATTGTCTGCGCCAACACTTTGGCTGCTGCGCTTGCAAATTGCAGCAATTCTTTCAAAATAAGACATACACCGAGCGCAAAAGAAAGACTTGTACAGGCGCACACTTTGATGGGCATTACTAGCAGGTTATCAACGGACATGAACGACATTTTTAACCGATGGGCAAAAATAAAAATAGAAGACGCCGAAGTAAAGAAATTGATCCAACTGGCCATGGTGCCCAATAAAGAAGTACTAAAAAAAGTACAGGAAGGATTAGAAGATGAACTATCCACCCAATTCATAAACATTTGCCATAAAACATTTGAATATACCATGAGCGCACCTTCGCAAGCAATGGACACAACCAAAGGAACTTTGTTTGGTGCGTACAATGGTATCACCGGCTATTTTCAAAATGTGAAGCAATATAAAAACGAGGAGACAAAATTAAAATCGGTAATGCTCGGAGGTGTCGCACAACTCAGAACACAAGCCGCATTCAATCTTTGCATGGACCGTATGGCGCTCAGTTAAGACCATAAACTACCGTATACAAAAAGCCATCCCTTGGTTAAGGGATGGCTTTTTCGTCCCCGCTTTTCTTTTCAAACGCCGAAGAAAAGCTTGGCAAAAGAAAGGCTTTTGGGTTTCCAGTTTATTGAATGGTTAGTATCCAGGTAGAGCAAGTTGGATGGAATATTGTTGTACAAATTAAGATTGGTCTTTCCCCCGCGAAATTGGCGACCCGATGGCAGTTTCGTAGACAGCGAGATGATACCACAAAAGATTTTTTGACTTCCCTTACCTAAAATCACCACAACCTTCCCCTCTCAGGAAAAAAATAATACAGTTTTTGCCACTTCAAATACCACTAAACAAAACTTTTTTCAAATAAAAAACAGTGGTATCAGAATAGCAAGTGGAATTCTTTTTCTGAGGAATAGAATGGCTTTAGATTTCTGGTTTCGGATATTAACGTTAGTGATGTTTAATTCATCTGCAAGTTCTTCATAAGATTTGCCTTCTAAGAATATGCCACGACAAACTCTTTGGTAGCCCGCCGGCATTGTTTCGATTACCGCAAGTATCATGGCGTATGTTTCAGAAGCGATCATTTTTTCTTCAATCGCTTTCTCTGTGGTATCGGCAAAATAGTGATAACTCTGTTCGTTTTTGTACACCACTTTACTGCTGCGAATAAAATCAATCGAGGCATTTTTCACGACTCTGTATAGATAGGCTTTCAAGGAATTCACTTTAAAAAACTGGCTCCGTTTATTCCAAAGTTTCAGGAACGCATCGGAAGCAATTTCCTCGGCCACGGCCTGGTCTTTGGTTATATCGTACGAAAAATAAACAAGGGCCGGAAAATAATGATCGAAAAAGTGCTGTAGCGAGCTTTCTTCGCCTAAACGGAATGACACTAACCTCGCATCCGAATTATTTTCTAATGACATAAAATTCTGTTTCCCTATAAAGATACAAATAAAAATCAAACAATGGTACATGTACCTTTGATAAAAATTGCTAAATTTCTTTGCTTGCTATCAATGAGTGAGCAAACGAGAATAGAAAAATATATAATTCAAAAAGTAAAGGAAAAGCGCATTGAATTTGGCTATTCCCAAATTCTGCTTTCGCAGAAACTTAACATGAGTGATAGTTTTGTAGGTCATGTTGAAACGCCAAAAAGAAGAGCAAAGTATAATGTAAATCATTTGAACGCACTCGCAAGAGTATTCAAATGCTCTCCCAGAGATTTCATTCCCGAAAAACCGCTATAAATTTGTCATCTATAGAATACTAGTTATCCATTTTTCATAGGCTAAATAAACTCCAAAAAAACAGCCTGAAAACGGCAAATTTCCAACAGTTTAAATTACCTCCAATAGGTTTTTCCTTCAACAATATTTTTTACATCTTTTTCAATTTTTCAAGCTACTTCTACTCAACATTTTATCCGCTTCCCGGCAAGCAAAATATCATTTTTTACAACATTGAAAACTTCCTTTTCTGACAATCTAAAATACCATTTTTACGTGTCATTATTTTCCATAGCAATGCGAATTTTTCAAGATCAATATTAAGGACCAGCATGATTTTTAAATGCCCTTTCAATGCTGTATTTGTAATACATATTTTCGCATGAGAAAAGAAAGAAAACAACCGATTTAGGAAGGATCACCAAAGTGCAATAGCTACTTAGATATAGTTTCGCCTTCGTCAAAACTTATTGCAAAGCCAAAATTTATAAAAACCTGAGGGAACCTGCTGCGCCGCTCCCGGCAAGATGTTCCGTTGTCATACAACGGACGATCTTGCCGCCCCTGCTCCGGAGTCGCGGTCGGTTATTTTTAATGATTGTTGATAGTTTTTCGATTTTTAAAAGTGCAAAAGATAGCGTGATGAGTGACCAAAAAACAACAAGAACAAAGATCCCCAAAGCGTGAATTACACCTAAAAAAATGGAATACCATCAATAATAAGTTTCCCCGTTCGACCTGCTGGAAACTGATTAATTTTATTCGAAAAAAAGTCTTTGATAACCCGACCATGATCTACTCCCGTAACCAATCATTAGATAACTGTATGCAGGAACTAATTCGACTAAAAAAGGAGTTAAATTCTACCAGCCCCAACTTCCAACCGGTCCACAAAAAATGTATTCACTCGGTCATTTCTACGAGGTGAAAAACTGGTACCTACAACATGATTACACCGCAATTTTATTACCCGGAAAATGAATGATGATAAACTTCAAATTGGCAACATCAATGACCCATGGTTTCAATCATAAACGCGAAAAAGAGCCTTCGAAATGTGCTTAACTATAAAGGGTTAAAACTAAAATAAAACAGGGCTATGATGATCCATTCTCGAAACTTTGGGAAAGCCACTCATGAGCCAGACTTCACCGACAAAATCAAAACATTTAAGAAGCTAATGGCACTATCAGAGAACCCCAGTTAGGACCCACCCATGTCTTCCCTACATGCAAAAAATTGATTTTGGAAAGCAACCTTATCCTGTTTACTTGCACCATAATGCCAGACTCCCGCATATCAATATTGTATCAACGAATATTAAGAAAGACTGAAGGGCAATCAAGATGTTTAAGATTGGTCACAACCCATCAGAAAAGGCAGGGAAGGAAATTGAGCAGGAATTCAAATTTTTTATTGTGAACGGCAACAAAAGATCAAACACGAATTAAAACCCCTTAACGTTCCCAAAATCACCTATGGCAAAATGGAAACCAAAAGAGTTATTTCCAATGCATTGTCAGTAGTTCTCACAGCCTACAAATACGCTTATCTTCCGAAACTAACGCTGTGCTTATACTGACAAATCTTTTTATAAGAAAAAACTATACAAATTTAATTTTTATATATACATTTGTTTTTTAATTACCCTTTTTCGGTAATAATTATTATATTTGCATGGAAATTGATTATAGTTCAAATAAGCTTAGAAAACAGTTAAGTGACGCTTCCGAGATAAAAAAAGCATTCGGGGTCAATGCGAAAAGAGTTTCTGCACGATTGGATGATATTAAATCCTCTCCAAATTTGGCTGTATTGATGCAATTGCCTGCCGCGAACTGCCATCCGTTAACAGGAGATAAAAAAGGAAAATGGGCAGTGGATATTTCAGCCAATCACCGCATGATTTTTGAGATTGCGAATGATCCCGTCCCATTGAAGGAAGACGAGGGAGTTGATACCATTAAGGTTACGGAAATTCGAATAATTAACACTACGGATTATCACTAAGGAAAAAACCGCATTATGAATCAATCTTTAAAAGAAGAGAGAGAATTGCTTTCAAAACCAGGAGATGCTATTTTGGAAACAATTGAATATATAAAAATGAGTCAAGCAGAACTTGCCGAACGAATGGGCAAGACTCCTTCCAAAATAAATGATATAATATCAGGAAAGGAACCCATAACTTTTCAGACCGCATTACAATTAGAAAAAGTTTTAAATATTGATGCAAAGTTTTGGCTTAACAGGGAAATGCTATATCGTGAAAAATTATCAAGAATAGAGCAAGATGAAGCCTTAGAAGAATGTAAGGATTGGCTCACTAAGCATCCCATTAAAGAGTTAAAATCAATTGGGTACATCAAGGCAGACAAAGCTGGTCCTCAAATGGTATCCGAATTGCTTCAGTTTTATGGAGTAGCATCTACAGTTCAGTGGGAGAATATTTACATTGAAGAATATGCGAATACAAACTTTAGAAAAAGCTCTGCTCACAGCACGGCATTAGCCAGTATGGGAGTATGGTTAAGATTGGGAGAACTAGGAATGAGAAGGCTTAAACTTCCAGAATTTAATAAGGATCAATTCAAATTATCATTGAAAAAAATCAAATCCTTAGTAACCGAATTTCCCGAAGATTATGCTTTACAGCTACAAAACTTTTGTTCGGAGTCTGGCGTAGCTGTTATATATACAGCTTGTCTACCTAAAGCACCTATTAGTGGAGCTACTAGATGGATCGCTGGAAATCCTCTAATTCAGTTAACAGATCGCTATAAAACTAATGATCATTTTTGGTTTACATTTTTTCATGAAGCAGGCCATGTTTTATTACACGGAAAAAAAGAGGTATTTATTGAGGACTTTGCCGAATACAAATTAAATCATGAAAAGGAAACAGAAGCTAATGATTTCGCAACAAAATGGTTACTCCCCAATGATTTTCTAGACGAGCTATCAGATCGAATTACAGAACAAGAAGTTCGTAAAATTGCTCGCACTTATAATACCCATCCTGCAATTGTAATTGGTCGATTGCAGAATCTTGGAAAGATTCCACATTCGTTTGGATCCAACTTTAAAATTAAAATCTCATTAACCTATGTTATTGAAGAACAATACAAGAATGAAATTCTGTAACATAAATATTTGGTATGAACAATAAATTAAAATACATGCCTGTTCTAAGAGTAAGGCAAGAAGAAATAAAAGTTCTTAAATCATTTGATTTTGGGAAAAGTATATACCCTTGCCTAGAAATCTATAAGGAAAAAGATCAACAACGATCAAAAAAATCATTTACACAAATCCATATCGAACTCATTAATAAAATTAAAGCCGACAAGGTATTTGTCGATTTGCCAGTCCATCTGAAACTTTCACGTAAGATGAAAATAAGTGTCATCACTTTTCTAAGGACGGTTATAAGCAATAGGCAAGAGCGAACCGCACATTTAATTAAACTTGCACCACTTTCGAAAAAAATAATTCCAGTTGTATCATCTTACTTTTTAAAAACGGGGGAGCCTAGCTCTATTAAACTCCAAGAAAATGATCTTCGCAAATATTTCGATCAAATAGCGTTTAGAACGTTTCCAGATTCATTCAACAATGATTTTCTGCAGATTCTATCGGTAGCTCATAGTCAAGACTTTTTAATAGTTGACCTTGGTAATGTTCTTCCAGACAAACAAGACGAAACGTTTAGAGAAATATTGGCAAAGCTTAACAGTTTTGACAAATGCAAAATAATTATTCTAAGGAGTTCAATTAACAAAATAAGCAATGTTGAACTTGATCATGGAAAAGAAGTTTCAACAATTGACAACAGCCTAGTTGACTTGTATCAAGACTATTCAGGGTCAGCATTTGGCGATTACGGAGGAATTAAAAAGGATGACTTGACAGAAGGAGGTATAATTAGCCCTGGTTTTCTTTATTATGATGCAATTAATAATACATTCTTCGGCTTTAAAGGAAAAGTTAAAGAATTAGACGAATTTGAAAATACAATTGTACCTTCTGTAATTTCTTCTGATTCAACTAGCCGGATGAAAGATTCTCCCGTTGGTTACCTAAATTCAGATAATTTAGGTTGGAGGCTAATTACGGCAATTAATGATGGTCTCGAAAATGGGAGAAGTATGGCAAAGTTTAAAAAGATCGCCCTTTTGCATTACTTACATTGTATTAGAAAAAAAATTGATAGCGGAGGTTTTAACATATTTAATTAAATTCCTTGATAGATCAAATTTGGGTTCACATTGGTCTTAAAAAAGAATTGCAAATCAACAGGCAAAATCAAATCTACATTATTAAGCAGAAAATTCCAACGTAGAGAATATTTCATTTTTAGGGCAGCCTTAAATCGCTCATTTATGACCATCGAACTATACTGTTTTAATACTTGGGTGACATTACCATCCACTTCATAAAAAAAACGCTTCAAATCTTTTTTATTCAACAAAGTGAGTTGAATTTCAGGGTCTATATTTTTGTTTGTTGAAGCATGCCTATGGATTGTCTTTCTCCCGTTCTTAAAACTCCACAAACCAAATGATTCTGGAACAAGTCCAATAGCTTTTTGCGTATGCTTTTCGTCGATTACTAAATGATTAAACTCAAATGCTAGAATGTAATCAGAAGCTTGCTTTTTTAACTTGTTTAAATTATCTAAACTTGATTTGATTTCAAAACTACTTGTACTTCCATTAATTGTTAAAAAATCGGCACGGCTATTTCCTACTCTAATTTCGAATGCGGCAACAAGATCCTTCTTTTTAAAGATGTTAAAAAGTTCAAATTTTAACGCTTGCTCTCCGAAATGATTTTCCATTAGAAAATTACTAATCAATTCATGAAGCCGCATTTTTTCATATTCATTGAAATTCCAATTTGGATAAATTTGATGAAGTAATTGAATAATATCCTTCTTATAACTTAATGGAGTGTACCTTTTGGCTATATATTTTATTGCTTTTGCATTAGCCTCAGTGTGAGTTACATCAATCATATGTTTTGAAACCATACGTTAGTGAATTTATAAAAGTAATAAAAATTGTGCATTCTAACGCTTCTCCGATTTTCTAATACTTTACCTTATCTTTTATCTATGTCAACCCTAATTTTAAAACTACCGAACCTTTCATAGCCAAAATCACCAAATTAATGGTCCTAAGTTGACACTACAAGTCACGAAGATTAACTATTTTAAGTTTCAAGAAATGATATCACTGAGAGATCAAAAGAAAGAAAGTATAAAACCAAAAGCCATTGTATTCAAAAATAAACTTGATACTTACCGAATTAGGCAAAGATTAAACAAACCTGTTTTCCGCTTTTCCTATTGCCCAACCTCCTTTGACTGAAATAACTGTTGAATATCCTGCCAAAGAAAAAAAACTCTGGAGCGAACCTTGAATGGTTTTAGTTTTCCGTGTTTCACCCAATCGTATACAGTAGGCTTCGTAATATGGAAAAGTTCGCAGACTTCAGCGATCTTGTAAAGGGGTTTATAGGTCATGCCGGACGTTTCAAAGGTTGGAATGGCTGCCCTCTCTCTTTCTACTTTTAAAACCTCCTCCCTAATAACCTGGCGCAAGGATTGCCAAAACTCTGTCGGCTGATACGGAAACAACATCGGTGTAACCGGGTTTCCATTATTCACATTTTCTTTCATCACTATCATTTTTATAAAGTTAAAAATGATTTTTACCACTTTTATTACCCCTTCAATATTTGAAGATGTTGAATAATTTAGTAAGTTCACCCCTATACCACCTAACCCTTCGTTTGTGACTTAGGTGGCGAAGCGTTGTGTAAATTCAATTTTTCGGTTGGACAAATATTGCAGTAAACTGTGAATTGCAATTCACAGTTTACTGCAATTAAAATAATAATCCCAACAATCATAATTCTAAACGTAAAAAACATTATGAATGATCAGATAAAATTCTATCAGGTGTCTAAAGATAATTACAAAATCGAAGACATGAGCAGTTAAATAGAATGGCTCAATTTGATTCAAAACAGCCTTTTGCCATTGCTTAAAATGAAAAAATAATCTCAAGCAATTAAGTGGTCTTAACCCCAGATCAAAAAATCAGGTTAACAATACACATATACCTTTATATTTTATCCATTAGTATACTCAACCCTTTAAACTTTAAAAAATTATGGCTCGCTTCAGCCCTCATGCAGCAAACTACAAGACAATTGGTCGATTAAGAAATATTTTAAAAATTATCTTTTGGTCCATTCTTCTACTGTCAGTCATACCAGTCTATATTAAAAACAGTAAAAATATTTGCAACTACCTTAGTATTATCGCCATTATTTTATTTTTTGCCCTAGACATAATAATTGATTACGTAGTAGTCCCCTATGCTGAGAGAAAAAGACGAGATGATTTCATTGATAATTCATTTGGAGCGAGAAATAGTATTCAGCAATCGGATGGCTATTTCGACAATGATGACATCAATACTGGCTTCTATAAAGCTGCAGTTAACTTGTTTGAAAATTCTTTTTTTACATCGTCTCTATTAAACAGGATTCTAATCAGAAAGCTAATCCTGTTGTTAGTTGTTTTTTTAGTATTTATAACTTTATGCTTCTACGGCCTTCGAGATAACGACATCGCATTAATAGCCTTACAAGCCATTTTCTCGGCAAGCATTGTCGGAGATTTTATTAAATATCTAATTCTCCGATTCAAGGTTGAACAAATTTTCACGCAGTGGAAAAAAATATTTGACCAAACAGGTGACCTTGCTCAATCCCCAGAAAAGCATATTCCCCTGATATGCCAACTTTGGCTAGAATACGAATCGACAATCTCCAGAATCCTGGTGGAAATACCTCAAAAAGTATTCGATGAAAACAATACGACATTAACCACAAATTGGAATAAAATTAGATCACTTTATTCAATTAGTTGAAATTTATCTTATCGTAGCCAATTTTAAACATCAATAACTCTAGCGTGGAATTACAAAAATTAATTGCAGAAGGATATCTTCCAGATGAAATTATCCCTTCATTTAACACAACAACGTTCTCAAATAATTTGTCTGCTTTGTTTTCTGCTAAAACATGTCGATTTACACTACCTAAATCAACAGAAAATAATTTAATTTCTTTCAGCACTCCGAAAATACGGAACTATAGACGACATCTTGCAATTCCGCATCCTCTATATTACCTATTGTTGTCAAATGAAATCAGCGAAAATTGGGACGACATTGTAGAAACTTGTAGTCAATCTCACCTATCTGTCTCTCAACTATTGTATAATACCAATTCGAAACGCGCCATCGACAAACCAAACTTTGAAAAATTTATTGAAAACAGAATTGTTAACGCAACTGGTGCGAGATATATTTTCAAAGCAGACATTTCCAAATGTTATGATTCTATTGATATCTCTTGTTTAATGAAACTGCCCAGAAATGTAAGGAAATCATTCGCAAACATTTGTACCATTTCCAAGAAAATGCAGGGGGGATCTGAAATTAGTTTACCTATTGGACCTGACACAAGCCGGATTTTGTCAGAAGTAATCTTATCGGCGATTGATAAAGAACTTCAAGATTCTATTCCTGATTTAAAAGGGCTTCGAATTGTCGACGATTATTATCTCTACTTTGAGACATTAAATAAAGTGGAAGAGGCAGGTTCAACCTTTCAGCAGATTCTGAAAAAGTTCAGACTATCGCTTAATCAAAATAAGGAACGAGTCTACGAATTACCGGAAATAATAGAAGACAAATGGTTAGCAGAAATGCGTGAATTTAAATTTAGGGAAAGTGAAGTTTCACAGCGAACAGATATAATTACATACTTCGACAAAGCTATTTATTACTCGAATCAGTATCCAGAAGATTTTGTTCTCTCTTATGCGTTAGGTAGGTTGGTAAAGACTGAAATTCATTTATCAAATTGGACATTACTTCAATCCTTACTTTTCAATTGTCTTACGATCGAATCTAAAATCATTAATTATATAGCAGAATTTATAATTGACTACCACCCATTTGCAAACAAAAACGATGAGAAAATATTGATTCTTGGATTGGGTAATTTTCTACTTCACCATTTAAAACTAAATAATGATTATGAAATCCTTTGGTCTTTATGGCTTTTCAAACATTTGAAATTAAAATTGCCATCAAAAGTTTTAAAAGAGCTTGAGAAAAATACCAACCCTTTCGTAATCATTTTGGCTATCGATTTGCATCATTCAAACCTAGCCGATCTTAAAATTAGTCAATGGAAGAAATACTGTCATAAAAAGCATCTCTATACAGAATATTGGATATTGGCGTACGAAGCTGAAAGAAATAATTGGTTTAAAGATTTGACATACTTGGCTGAAGACCCTTTCTTCAGTACTTTAAAAAATCAAGCTGTTTCATTCTATGACAATACTGCTAACCTTAACAAAACTGAGCATAGCGGAGAATCTTCTGCTTATTCATTAGCGCAATTTTCTTCAAAAGCTGCCAGCACAGAAAAAATGCTAGTCGGTAATGATGAAGATGCTACTTTTTAGTTGTAAAAAGATCGCCTTTCAGTTTAATTTATTAAAATAAAATGACAATGGGTGATGCAAATTCTTACTTAATTGACCTGGATAAAGCACTCCAATTGAAAGAAGAGAAACGTGAAAAAATCGAACGATCAATTGCATTCATACAGGAAAAGGTTTGGGGAATTTTTCAAGACAAAATTTCCAGTGTAAAAATATTTGGATCATATTCGAGAGATACCTTTATTGAAAAAGATTCTGATGCAGATATCGACGTCTTGGTTGTTTTTAAAAAACAAGACTATCAATCTCAAACCTATCTTTCTAAGATAATGAGTTTCGCAAGTGACTACTATCCTCGTTCTGTTGTTTATGCAGACCACCCGACAATTGCAATTGAATTAGAACATTTGAAATTTGAAATCGTGCCTGGAATTTTCGTCACATCAGAACAAGTGAAGATTCCTGCACCCAAAAATATTGAATCTAAGTGGATTCTTACAAATCCAACTAGGTTTAAAATTCAATTGGAAAAATCAGATCGGAACAATAGATATCTAATCAAACCAACCGTTAGAATTTTGAAGTTTTTAAATTGCATTAATGACAAATTATTTGATTCATTCGATATAGAACGGCAAATTGCCAACACTACTTTTTCATCTAGTTTAATTAAAGATTATTTCTACCAATCTATATCATCGTTAGAAGGAATAGCAAAATCTGAAAAACAAAAGAAGCTCATATCAGAATTGAAGACTAGGCGAAAACGATTAAAAACTCTTGAGACTGGTGGATTATCAGATTATATCGAAACTGAGTTAAAAAGTTTCCTGCCAATGCCGTGACCTACTTTGAAGAACAGACATAAAAAAGATATAAACTCGCTCTTTGTTTTTTAAATCATTTTCGAGGCTTCGCATTTAGTCAATATTTTCAATCACAACGATAAATGGTTCCACACATTTTTGATAATTAATAAAAGAAACAAGCCGGGAGCTTATCACAAGTTTGATGAAGGGTGACAAATCAATTAACAAAAAATAAAAAATCAGATGTCTTTAACTAATTTGATAAGAGATCAAATCATAATTATCGACGACCACAAACGTGGAAATAGGGAGTCAAAACATTTTGACAACACTCAAAATGATGTTCATATAGACAAAGAAACAAACTATCCAATTGATGGGAAACGACAAAAGATAAAAATTCGAATTCCTATAAATTCAGAGAGGCCAATAAAAATTGAAAGTAACAGAAAATCGATTTCAATCCCCAGGAAATTGAAGAAAGAAATAACTGAGGCATTTGAGAACAAAGATATTCGCCAAAGATTCATTGGTGATGTGCTTGAAACATTAGCCAATTTTGACTCAATTTTATCTTCAGAAGAAAAAGCACAATCTGTTCTCTCGAGGCTTTCGAAACATTTTGATTTAAATTGGGATAATGAAACTATCTCAAAGTATAAGGATGAGATACTCCAAGCTTATACACAATTTTATATAGACAAATCTGGCAGAAAATATTTTTTAAAGTTAGATAGAGAACAAATCGTAATAGGAGAAAACAGTGGGTATCCAAGACAATTTAAAACTTATAATCCATAGCCTGGAACAATCTGTCCGTGTAACATTAAACCCTAAATTACTTCGCCATTCAATTATTTGAAGGGTTATCTCAAACTAATTAGAATTCCCTTATCTCCAAATTTTTTTGCTAAAAATGAGATCCAGATTATTCAAATAAATTTTTCAAATGACTCTTATAGCGTTCGGCTATTTGCTTGAGACAGAATCGTAAATTTTTAAGTATTTTCATATTTACCCTTACTGTTGCTAAACGGATAAAATAAATTTAATGGGCAAGGAAGATGGCTTTAATAACTGATAATATAAAAGATATGCAACGATAAATTGTAGTTATTCTAATGCTAGTTTAGTCCAATTGCATAGCGAAGCAAACAAGGTTAGCGTCAATATTACTACATATTACATATTATTATTTATCTTTGCAAACATACGCAGTTCTTAAAAAAAAGTTGAGTCATTCATTGAACTTATGCGTTTTGACACTTTGAAATAATTGACTAAGAGGTAGATCTGTAGCGGGTTCTAGCCCCCTCAGCTCCACCCAGTGCCTTTTTTCGGCCAAAAAAAGCCAATATTAATTAAGTGATAATTAGTATTTGCTTTTTTGTATTTTAACGCCTTTAATATCAGCTGACTGCCTACTCCCACTATAGATTCGAATAAAAGTGAAATTTAATGATAGAATGGAATTTGAACACTAGGTATAAATTCTCTTAAAATAATATCAAAAGCTGGCAATAAACAAATCGTAAACCCAATCAAAAGTATTCCTCTCACAATAAAGAATGTATAGTTATCGATATCAATTTCATTTGCTGGCTTTCGCTTACCCATGACCAGATACGACAATCGATTAACAGCAATATACCATATCAAAAGCCATAATATACTTAATCCAATAAACAATGAGCCCTTTTTAAAACTCTCAAACAAACCTCTGTCCGGAGTTATTTTATAAACGTTATCAACAGCCTCACCAAATACAACAATGGTCCTGGCCATTATTAATGAGGCGGATAAAAAGAAGGTTGAGAACCAAATGCCAAAGGACAATTTTATTTTGCCGTCCTCGTGGCTCTTATTTTTTAACTTTCGCGATAGGAATTGAATGACCATAATAATTATGGCAAGACTGATGAATGCTGCTATGCTCAAAATCACTGCTTTGGTATTCTCCATATTATTTTGATTTAAGTGATATTCTCCAATAATTTAAGTTTGATATCTCGTTTGGCAATATTCCTGGCTTCACGTTGGGGGCAGTTGTTTCCCACAATACATATCGCTGCGACTTATAAACATACGAAATACCACTATAAGGCAGATTAATACCAATAAGAGAATGATTATAATATTCGCTACTTAACATTGCTACGTCGTATCCATAATGGGACAATATTGTATAAATCAACAACGTCCTCGTGTCGCAGTCCCCGTTTAAGGTAGCAATAAACTCTACCGGAGTATTGATACCGAATCTTTCAAACCCATCGCACCTGGCATCGTTGGAGGCTAAATAATTCTTGATAAAATTATCAGAATACAAAGCACTATTGCAAGCATAAGGCAATACGACGGTATATGGGATATCCTGAACAAAAGAAACAATTAACTCTGCAAACTTATCCGTCGACAAACTCTTTGCTACTCTTATGCTATCAAACAGTTGATAAACACCGTTCAAATTATTCTTGTCATTTTCCTTTAAACGGTAAACCATTTCATTGTATCCATTCTCATTATTAGCAGCAATGCTTAAACTGTTTTTAAAAGAAGAAGCATTGCTTAATGCCGACGACTTTACCCAAAATTTTCCTTGATAATCATTATTGTCATAATCACGCCAACTTCTGTAATGTGTAATAACCGTGTCTTTAACAGGCGTTTGGTTGACGATCTCGTTTATAGGACTAAATTGCGTTCTCCTTTCTGCTCGTGATTCCTGAATAATAGGTTTGGGAATATATGTCCGCGAAGAACGACCTATACCATGAATAATTAAACCGACAAATACAATCATTAAGAAAATGCCTGCAAATCTGAGAATCCAATTCAAAACCACTTCAGGTATGATAAGAAACAAGATTGGCAACAAAATAAATGGTATAATGATTGCCATTCGTGGTAACAACATTAAGAGAAATGCAAGCCCTATAATCGCTACCAAAATACCAAAAGTAGACGAAAGACAACCCTCCGCCACTGGCGTCGTCGTAGCGTTTTTGTAGTGCCAATCACTCCAGTAAGGCGTTTTATGGTCAGAATAAAAATACTCTGTTCTTTGATAACCGCCTTTAAATTCCACATTTCCCGTTGGCACCAGTGTCTTGACTGATGCCCTCTCTGCCAGTGCAGCAGGTTGTTTTGCGTCATGCAAATAAACCACCTCCGTATACTGCTCTGCAATAAAATCAAGTAAATAGCCCGTTATCCGCGCTTCAATGGTGCCAAAAACTTCTTTACCATCTGTTTGATGCAATTTCGATACGAAATGGATATTCGCCAGCTGTGGCTCGTAGATATTTACCTCGTATTCCATCTGGTCTCTTTTTACTACAATCGGAAGCAGTCGTGGCAGCTTTTCTCTTGGAAAATGTACAGTTGGCAGAGACGGAAAGCCTCCTTCTTCATCTGTATGCAACCCATTACATTCTCTTTTTAACGAGGTGCAACAAGCGCATTCCCTCGACGTAATTGTACTAACTTCAATCTCGTAAATGTGAAAATCATAAAATTGAGAATGTAGGTATTCTTCTTCTTTTTGTATATTAATCTCTCCCCAATACTTGCCATTCAAACTTCCCAACAAATAAGTTTTCCTTGGAACTTCTCTTGTCTTATTAATCAATCTATATCTACAACCGTTCGCATCTGTAAATATTTCTTCGTCGGCATTTGCATCTGCCTTTATGATCTCAGTAGTCGAATCACCTGTTGAACTTTTTGTTGGTTCAACAACAGTAGCAACAATATATTCCTTCTTTCTCCTAAAGAAAAGAAAATACGCTGCAATGACAATAACTACTATAATAACGCTGATGGTCAATTATTTTCTTTATAAAAAGTTTGTAATAAATCTTTCTCGGCAGCAAATTTCCTTGTGGTTACACGTCGTTTTGTGCGGAAGGGATGGTCTGCCCAATACTCGTACTTTTCAAATGCTGATTTCTCCGCTTTCAGATTTTCTTTAAGTTGACCGTAGATTATCTGATATTTCTTCGGATTAATTCTTTCTAGTGTATTGAGATGGGGCATTAAGTTTTCCCAACAATGACGGTTGCCTTGTATATTCCTTTCGGTGAGTAAGAAAGAATATGTTTTTTTAAATTGTTCATATTCTTCAAGAATAATGCGGTATTGGATCAGCGATTTTTGAAAATAAAAATCAGAAGTACGAATGGAATTAATGTCAAAAGAAAGGATTTGTTTATAAAGGTTTTCAGGATCCGTCGTATAGCCTAATTGCTCTCTCAAACGCCTTATTCCTTTTGTAACATCATTACCTTCAAAATCTTTTTCGAAATTCTTTTGCGAAATTTTTCGGATTCTGTACTTAAATTGAATGGGCAACAACATCGCAACACAAACCGCGACGGTGATGAACCATGACCCGGGATTAGTGGAAAGAATATGTTTTATGGCTTCTGCGAATCTATCACCCTCTTCGTAATTGTGAGCGAAAAGGCTGACATTAAATGGTTGAGCCAATACTATCCCCAGAAATGTTATCAACCCCGTTCGAAACAAAAAAGAAAAACTAAAAACGAAACCTTTCTTTACTTTCTCCTCTCCTTCTACAACTTTTTTCTTCCTCCCCTTTTCTTTAATAATCTTCTTGCGGGCAACAGGCAACAATTCCGGAGAAATTGTATACAAAAGAAGCAAATAAAGATTTGTGACAAGTAGGGCCCACACGATGCCTACGGGCAAACTGATCCATCTAGCCTCATCAAAGATATGAGACGTAAAAAGCGAAGCACTTGCCCAGCAACCAGCAAAAAGCAGTATCACAAAAAATCCAATTAAGGCAAAGTATATTTGAATACGAAAATTACATTTCCGTATAATAAAGTCGTCTTCTCCCGAAAAGAAACAGAAAAGCAGTCTTACTCTATCAATTGCTTGATTCATCGAACTGAACGTTTTTTATGTAAGCATCAAGATTTTCATCAATTTTTTTCTTTTCCCTATTTTTATACTGCTCTACCGCATAGTCGGTAAGTTCCTTTTGAATTTCAGTTAGCTTGATCTTTTCATAGATCATTTTTTCCGACTCATGATGAATAACCAAGTGACGCTCCTGACCAACCTTATCTTTGTAATAATCATAACGAACTTCGATCCCGTTTTCTGCCTTTATTAAATCGTCCCTGTTTTCTGCCAGGTAATCATAAGGGGTTTTGGTAAGCATCAATTTGAAAAAAACAGGGGTCAATTCTATCGCCATGAAAAGCAAGGTTATGAACAGAGAAATTACCCAGCCGGAAACTTCGTGTGACAATTTTATACGTTCAAGCAACCCATCCAAGCCGTCGGCAGTCTTCTGACTCACTTGAAGATCCGCGTTTAATCTTTTTTCAATATTCTCTTTCTCCTTGATCAATTTTAGATATTCCGAGTCTTGTTTATCCTGACGAATTTCTTGATCGACCTTATCCATTTGAGCTTTGAGAGCCAAAGCTCTTGGCCCTACAGTAACTATTCGGGCCTCTTCAATATATTGAGATTCCAAGAATTTATGTCTTGCTATTTTATCTTGAATTTCTTGTTCATATTTTGCTAAATCTTTTGCATTTCTGTCAAGTTCTATTTGAAAATTTTTCCTTGTTTTTTCTATATATTCTGTTTGCTGTTCTATTTGTTTCTCCTTTAATCTTATATCTATCTCTGTCTTAAACATTCTAATTTCGACTGGTTTTGAAATTGTAAGGGCTATGATCGCGCCCATTATAATACGGGGAATAGCACCTTTAAATTCATCCCATGTAATGGCCTCCGTACCATCACCCTTACCAGTGCTGGTTACAATAAACCTATCAATATTAAAGATGATCAGCCCCCATATCAACCCAAAAAAAACAGACTGGATAGCGACGATTGTACTGCTGGCATCCTCTAGCGCTGAGCCTCGCGGAGAAAAGATGGTATAGAATGCATAACCACCGGCAAGAGCAGCCATCGCGCCTGTTGCAGACACGATACCTCCCAGGCACATGTACTTTACCTGGTCGCTGTATGTCGCACGTTCTAATAAATATCTGTCGCCACCTGCAGCCTGCCATAAAAGGCGCATTATTCTATTTGAATCTGGGGTTACATAGTAGTCTCTTACTTTCATAAAAATTCAGTTTGACTAAATGAGGGGTTTTTGATTTCTACGTTTGAACATCTTAAGCTTACCGTTGGGAGAGTCAAAGCGCAATTTGGATTATTCAATTTCAGAGTCCGTTTCAATAGGAAAGGCTTTGTCCGAACTTCAACGATGTCTATATTTTTCAATTCTGCCTGAAACAATTTACTTTCCAATATATTTTTAACGTCAATTTTAATTGGAATTATTTCTTTTCTGAAGAAGCCATAAACAATAAGCTCAATCGGTGTTTCAAGAATATTTTTCAAGTTCAGAACAATAATTCCTTTCTCCGTTGTTTGCTTAATGTTTTTAAAGTTGTACCAAATTGCATTTTCAAATTTGTAGCGAATTATTAAATAGATGTTATCAAAGTGACGCTCTCGTGCGTATGAAAACTGCAAAGGCTTAATACTTTTTTCTTTTCTGAAAAGAATAGTAATAAAACGTGCAGCGATAATAAACAGGAATTTTATCCTCTTTAAAAAAGGCTTTATGTAGTCGGAGAAATAGAAAACGTTTTTCATTATAGCGGAGATCATTGTTTGTTTACCATTAGTTATATCATACCACGTGGAACTTACTTTTCCCAGCCACAATCGTTTTGCCACTTTCTTCCGCAGCGTCCAAACTAATCGATATGATTTTATGACTACAATTACTCAACCCTTTGCATGTAGATTTTAAATGGAATTTCGAAGCATAGGGGCTATCGAAAACATAAACGTTCACGTTAGAGCAATAAATACTATTTGACGCAATTAATGTAAAGAGGAACATTTTCATTACGGGGTTGTTATTATTTGAAACAACAGAGAATTGCTTACAAATCAAAAAGTCGTTTTAGACAATTCTCTGTTCGGTCTAGGGTAAATGATTCAAAGGTATATGCTGTGAACTTCGATTTTCACGGAGATCCGTAAACGAAGTCTTTCTTCAATTGTGGTTATCAGGTGTGCAAATCAAATATTACTATAAAACTCGGAAAAAATTACCTTTTAACAAAACAAATATGTACCGACATTGCCGAAGCAGCAAAAACGATTATCGTTTTTGAGCTATTAGCCGTATATATAAAAGCTTACCACTATACATATAACCTAAAGCCCTCACATACTTTTCTCTACTTTCAAAAAAACCAACATCTAAGAAAATATTTCAAACATTCATGAATAACTTCATGTTGTCCGTTACGTAAAGAAAATAAATCAACCAATTAGCTTTCGAGATCAGTCATCCTAAACCAACAAGTCTCACTCAGTAAAAGATCGACAATTCGACCTAATAGAGCTCAATTCCACACCCCAACCAGATCTTTCAAGACATATTCACATACTAAAGGCAACTAATATTATTCTAGTTGCATCTCATGCATTATTGCAGGAACTAACTCGTTAAAATAAACGCTATGAAAGCACTAAAGACAACTTTAGCAGTACTTCTATTCTTATGTTTACTGAAAATGCCATATGGATACTATCAACTTATTAGGTTTATTTCTCTAATCGGCTTTTTAGTGTTGAGTTACAATGCAAAGCAAAAAAATCAAAACATTGCGGCAATAATATATTTGAGTTTGGCCTTATTGTTTCAGCCTATATTCAAAATTGCGTTAGGAAGAGAGTTGTGGAATCTAGTCGACTTGATCGTAGCAGTTTATCTTCTTGTTTCTATGTTTTGGACTTCGAAAGATGATTCGGATAGAGGTCATTGAGCAATAATTTATTCCATAACAACGGCGTTCAAATGAAAAAACTTGGCAAGGTATTGTATATAACACTTCTTGATTTTTTGATGTTATTGGCTTCTATTTTTATTGGAAGCTTAATTATTTGCCTGTATCACATGTCATCCGGTTCGGATGCCAAAAACGTACCGCTTACATTCTATTCAATATGGGTTTTGGCATTTTTTGCAATTCCCTTATATCTTTTGCGAAAGAAAAACATTGAGATTCTGAAGATCATGAACATGTTGGCTGCCTTTTATTTAATTGCGGGAATATCTGGGGGCATCATAACTGGAATAACTTCCATATTTCCAAAATTCGAAACTGTATCAATTTTCAATACGAGGTTTGTTGGTCTTTCAGGAAATGAGGAGGTAAACGTTTTAGATTCGAATGGTGATGATGTCATACAAACGTCACATAATAAGAGTTTTGTCTTTTCAAAAGATGACGCCAGAATAGACGACGAATCCACTAATCTTGAAGAAAAATTCGAAGATGGCATGGACAAAGAAAAATTCATCTTCTGGCAAACCGCATTGGCATCCGGCTACAATCCAGCCTACATAGAAACTTATACATGTTGCAGTTCCTACGAGGACAAGTTAGTCTTATATGGCACTGTTGGACCAACGGTGATTTTTGAAACTTTTCTAAAGGCAATTAACCGAACAGCTATTTTCTTTTTTGTTCCTATTCTCATACGTAGAAAGTACAAAAATTCATTTTATACAAATTTCGAAACATTCAAAAAATTCTTTAGAAGTCTATTCCTGGACTAGTCCGCACACTTAACAAAGCATCCCAAATACTCTATTGCCAAGTACTGTATCAGCTCATTTCTCTAACCAATTACGGTTAATTACAATATATACCGAACACCGTACAACCATCGAAGACATTACTGCATCTTCATAATCCAAGCCCTCAACCCAGTTAATATGAAACGATTAATTGCATGTTTCTTATTTTTCTTTTCTTTTTGGTCTATCAACGCTCAGGATAGACTTGGCTACACAATAGACCAAATCATTGAAGAATTTCCTGATAAACTATTTGAAACATCGATCCTAAAAGATGGAACAAAATACATGCAATGGAAGGGCGATAAAATGAACTGCTATTATACTTTCGGAAAAAAAGGGTATTGTGATCAGGTCTTTATAAAACCGGTCGATAATGCCATGCTGACACAACTTAAAAAATTCTATTCACACAACTATGCGGTCATTAACGACTCTACCTGGGAAAAAAGACTGACAGATGACATTGTGACTATAGGTTTAGTCACCGGTGACGACGGAGATTTCTTTTACTTTATTTCTCAAAAATATCCGATTGAATCAAAGGAAAAGACATTTTCCAAACAAAAGGACCCTAGCGCCTCTGCTACATTTAAGGACAACAATTATTACAATAAGGAATTCAAATTTCACGTCAAATTTCCGGTCGGATGGACAACGTCAATGGGAATTGCCGAGAATCAACTTGTTATCGCTTCTGACCCTTCATCCTCCCGACAAATATCTATCAGAGCAGTAAAAATCCCAGGCATCACTTTGTCCAACATGTATGAATTAGTAATGAACAAAGACAATTTAGAAGCCTCGTTTAATAGCGCCGATATCAAGATTAAAAAGACCAGGAATGGAAAGTTAGGAGGAGTCGAATCAAAAATATTGACGTTAGATCAAAAAATAACCTTGAGTGGTGAAACATTTAAAATGCATTCAGAAGTGATTATGTGTGTAAAAGACGGAACATTTTTTATGATAACTTTTGAAATACCAGAAGAATCGTACGGGCCAGTTGATGTATTGCACTTCAATGCATTAATGAACAATTTCAAATTCGACGACAAGTAGAGAATCAGCTTTAGCAATTTGTTAGAAAAAAAACCATATCGATAAAAAATAGTTTTAATCATGAATATGAAGAATATCGCAACGCGCAAACACTACTGGAAAGTAATTTTAGTGCTGTGTTCGTTTATACTGTGCTCCCTTGTATCGTCAAGTCAGTCATATATGGGAACCATTATCAAGACTGCAAATTTCAGAGAAGGTGCTGGGAAGGAATTTGAAGTCATATCTTCTCTCAAAAAAAACCTGATAATTTTTATTGTCTCGTCCGAAACAGAAAATGACTTTTATAACATAATTGATATCAAAACAAACAAAGAAGGTTATGTACACAAATCATGCGTAAAACTTGGGCCAGCAATAAAAGAAAATGAGGAAGGCGTTTTTACGTTGGACGAAGAATCAATGAACTATGATCCGGAGGTCGAAGTTTACAATTCCACAGATTTACCAATGACGCTCAAATGTAATGAGACTGTTTATGAATTTGACGCAAGGGAAACGAAGAAAATAACACTAACCCCCGGTAGTATCAAGTATCGGGCATCAGCGCCAGGTGTCATTCCATACATCGGTATTGACAAGCTTAAACCGAACTATAATTATTCATGGAAATTTTACATAGAAACTAGACGTAAGTAGTCTTTTATTACGACTTGAACTGTCCAGGAATATGTAAATCCTGCGAATAAACTAAAATATCAAATTGATATATCACCAATAAATTCGTCCTATGAAGAAAATAACATCTACAAAACATTTTTTCGCCATTTTCTTCCTCAGCATGTCAGCATTATTTGGTTTATTCTTCCTATTAATGGCTTTAGACATCAGCTCTCATTACCAAGTGATCTATAGGGGCGGACATTCCTTAATAGGTTTTTCGATTTTTTTCTCAGCAACTACAGTGACGGGGGCCTACTTGTTAAACTCGGCAAGAAACCCAACCGACAAAAATTAGTTTTGCAGGTAGTCATCCACCCAATACACTCAATATCCGCGATATCTATATCGAAGCTGCCAGATTAAGCCCTAGCCTCTATCAATAGACACTCCTTTTAGGCTGTCAACGCGATTTCGTAGGATCGTCAACATTTAAGCAAACACTTTGAATTTGTCTCTCAATAAAACCTCCCAATCAACGCATTCTCCACGATCATTGTCTTCATCTCCATGGGGTCGATGGTGCCTTGACGTGCATAAACAATTGTGCCGCCGGGTTCAATGAGGATCGTGTATGGCAGGGCGCCGGACCAGTTGGGGTCAACAGCTTCTATGAGTTTGTATTTATCATCCTGGTTATAGAGATAGTTGGTGTTGGAGAGTTTTAATTCTTTTAAGGTCTTTATTACTTTGTCTTTCTTTTCGGGATTGTCGGCGCTGATGGTGATGAATTCAAAATCTCTTTTGCGGTACATTCTGTTGATGGTAACGAATGACGGCAGCTCGTTTACGCAAGGTCCACACCAGGTGGCCCATACATTGATCAGGCGGAGTTTGTCACTGTTGTTTTTCAAAAGACTTTTGATGCCGTTTTCACCAATGGTGTCAAGCGTTACGGGCATGACGGACCACTCGCTGTCGCTTCTGGCTACGAGGTCTTCTTTCTCTTTCCATTTGATGGAACAACCGAACACTTTTGTTGTTTTCACATCAGGCTCCTTGTTTGCCAGCAATGCATCAATTGCATTTTGTGCATCCTTATTTTTCGGCGTGCCGGTTGGCTTTTCAACATCATCTATTCGTCCCTGGTAGCGTAGGATTCTTTCTTTATCAAAAATAAAAACATGCGGAGTGGCAACCGGCCCATAAGCTATAGCCGCAGCTTCATGATCGCCATCAAATAAGTAGGGAAAGTTGAAACGTTTTCTTTGTGCATGCAATTTCATTTCTTCAAAGGAGTCGCCTGTATCGGCATAGCCAAGTTCGTTTAGTTGAACAGAATGCGGATCGTTCGGCATAATGGCTACCACTTGTACACCTTTAGCTGCATAGTCTGTAGTTAGTTTGATGATTCGTTGCTCATATGCCTGCGCAGTGGGGCAATGGTTGCAGGTGAACACGATCACGAGTATGTTCGCCTTTTTGAAATCAGCGAGTGAATAATTTTTGCCATCTATTCCGGGTAAATTAAAATCGGGTGCTTTGTTGCCAATGGAGAGTGTAGTATGCTCAGTGTGGTTTTGTGCTATTGCGTAATTACAAGGCAACATCAACGTACAAAGCAAGGCTGTTGTAAGTAGGGAAAGCAACCGTGTCATAGTTTGGTGGTATGTGAGAGTAAGGTAGTGAAGGGAATTGAAAATTGAAAGTTGAAAATGGAAAATTAGAGGCACGCAAATGACGCTGCCTGTGATGATTTGCGCAGATGTTTTGAGGTTTTGAAAACCAGTCACGTCTGGCACAGGTTATTCAGATACAAAATCCTGTACCAAAATAAAACTGCCTGAGTTATAGGGAACAAATGCCACACCGATAAGCCGCGCTTTCTTATTAAGAAGATTACGCCTGTGGCCATAGCCGGGAACTCCTTCATCAATGAGTAAGGTAATCACCGCATCCAATGCAGATTCGCCGCCGTTAAAAATATTTTCCGAGCACGATATAGATATTCCTGCCTTCGCCATGCGGCGGCTAAAGGAAGTTCCATCGGAAGAGGTATGAGAAAATTGTTGATGACGGGCCAAATCAGTCGCATGATTTTTAGACGTTTGATTGAGCGTAGAGACCACTATCAACGGAGTGACCGGGCTTGCTTTGTAAAGCTCATTTTTCAGGGAACGCACATTGGCATTGCGTGAACTCCCATTGCTACTTACATACGATGCAACGTGTTTATCGTAAAATTCGCGTGGGTGAACTCGAACTTCATTTACCCAATACACCACATCCCGCTCACGAGTGGAAAGTTTCGAAAACGCGGGCTGTTTTTTAAGGAAGTTCATAATTGCCGTATCACGGCCATCGGACCGACTGGTGGTTACCTGCGAAGCACTGCACGCCTGGCACAAAAAGATTACGCTACCCAAAATCAACATCGAAACAATCTTTACAAATCTTACCCTTTTTATCATTCAAAAAGTTTTGAGAAAATATTTTCTAGTTAAACGGATCGAAACATCAATTCAGAAAAATCTTTGATAGCTAGAAATTATCGGGCCAAACTTCACTTTCTGCGATTTTTTTGGCACACAGATGACACTGATTAGACTGATTTACACGGATTTTTTTTAAAACCAATCGACATAAAAATAACAGGCACACAATCAGTTATTCAGTTATTCGGTTACTCAGCTATCAAAATCAGTGTAAATCAGTCCAATCTGCGTCATCAGTGTGCTCACTTCTCCCAAAACAACAACGCAAACGCCACCTTCTCAACGTTATAGTTGCGGCCATCAAATTCTTTCGCGTCTTTCCTGTCGCAAATATCATCGGGAGAGGCAAGTGAGGAATCTATCCATCGCTTCCATTGCACGCCGGGCGGGGAAGCGGGCAATTCAAACTCCAAAGGTTGATTGTGAGCGTTGAGCATAAAATGCATGGTCAAATTTCCACTGAGTGATTCTACCGTGAAAGCAACTGAGTGAGAGTTTGGCAACCAGTCAGCTGCATTGAGTTTAACGCCATGCCAGGAGATAGTGGCCTTGCCCAGCAGTTCGTTTAATGTCATCGTATATTCCGCTTTCGACATGTCGCGCTGTAACCGGATACCGATTAGCTTTTTTGTAAATCGCAACAGCTCCGAATGCTTATCAAGCAGCGACCAGTCAAACCAGCTCAACTCATTATTCTGACAATAGGCATTGTTGTTGCCGTTTTGTGTTCTGCGTACTTCATCGCCCATCAGTATCATGGGCGTTCCAATGGAGAGCAAGGTGAGTGCAAGGAAATTCTTTACCTGTCGGTTCCGAATAGCTTCAATTTCAGGATCATCGGTCGGGCCTTCTATGCCGAAATTGTAACTGCAATTGTCATTGCATCCATCCTGGTTATTTTCCTTGTTTGCCTCGTTATGTTTCTGGTTGTAGGAAACGAGATCGTTGAGTGTGAACCCATCATGGCAAGTAACAAAATTGATGCTCTGTTCCGGGCCGCGATTGCGATAACTATAAATATCCGGACTGCCTATCAGGCGGGTTACGAGTTGCGACAAAACGTTTTCATCTCCTCTCATAAATTTTCGAACATCATCGCGAAATACCCCGTTCCACTCCTTCCATCTGTCGCCGGCAAAGCTACCAACCTGGTACAATCCTGCAGCATCCCATGCTTCGGCGATCAGCTTGGTACCTGCGAGTTCCGGGTCAGAATCGATGTCCCACAGCACCGGTGGATTTTCGATTGCCGTTCCCTTTTCATCTCTTGATAAAATGGAAGCAAGATCAAAACGGAAGCCATCGACATGCATTTCTGAAACCCAAAAACGCAAGCTATCTATAATCATTCTTCGCACGATCGGTTGATTGGCATTTAGTGTGTTGCCGGTGCCTGAAAAATTTGAATAGTATTGTTTGTCTTTCTCTAAAAGGTAATATACTGAATTGTCTATTCCACGATAGCAGAACGAAGGGCCTCCATGATTGCCTTCTGCCGTATGATTGAATACCACATCGAGTATCACTTCAATATTTGCTTTGTGCAAGGCTTTCACCATGTCGCGAAAATCATCAAGCACCTGCATGTGATCTTTTGAGGAACTATAAGCCTGGTGCGGCGCAAAGAAAGATACGGGGCTATATCCCCAATAGTTGATCATTCCCTCCGGGCTATCCTGCGCATCAAACTGAAACACCGGTAACAGCTCTACAGCCGTAATGCCCAGCGCTTTGAGGTAGGGAATTTTTTCAATAAACCCTTTATACGTTCCGCGTTTTGCGTCGTCGATATTTGAATTAGGATTGAGTGTAAATCCGGCAGCATGTACTTCGTAAATCACTGTTTCTGCAAATGGCCGTTCGATGAGTTTATCGTTTTCCCAATCGTATAACGAGAGGTCGGCAACTGCGCTTTTCATGGCTGGTGTTCCACGTTTCCTTTCATCGGCATTTGCGCGCCTGTTGTATTTTTCCGGCACAGCCACCACATTTGCATAAGGATCGAGCAGTATTGACGCAGCATCGTATCTGTGTCCATTTACCGGCTCATTTGGGCCGTCGACTCTGTACGCATACAATTGTCCGCTTTGAAGTCCGGGAACAAATATGTGCCAGTAACTATCGGTGCGATTTCTTTTCGGATCGAGCTTTATTATTTTGGTTGGTTCGATGGCTTCTATATTGTCAAATAACAGTAACTCAACAGCTGTACCGTTTTTGCAGAACAAAGAAAAATTCACTCCTCCGGGAACAATGGTTGATCCCAGCGGAAAAGTGTCGCCGTGTTCGTGGATGTATTTTTTCGCGACTTGCATTGTTTGAAAAATGCCGAACGCTTAATGCCTAACGCTTAACGCTGCTGCGAAATGCGTTGCGACTTGCTTTAAGCGTTGGGCGTTAGGCTTTAAGCGTTAAGCATGACTTACCTTCCAAATATTTTCACAATAATCCTTCACTGACCTGTCAGATGAAAACTTACCCATTCTTGCCACATTCAGGATCGACATTTTTGTCCATTCTTTCTGGTTGGTATACGCATCAGAAACCCTTTGCTGGCATTCTGCATAAGCACGAAAGTCTTTCAATACCAGGAAAGGATCGTAGTTGAGTAATGTATCAACGAATGGTTTGAAAACACTGGTGTCGCCGTTTGAGAAGGCGCCAGATTGAATCATATCAATCGCTTGTTTCAATTCCTGGTCACTGTTGTAAATATCATACGGATGGTAGCCGTTACGTTTGGTTTCAGCCACCTCCGCGGCATGTAACCCAAACAGGAAGAAATTTTCCTCTCCCACACATTCCATTATTTCTATGTTGGCTCCGTCAAAAGTGCCAATGGTAAGCGCTCCATTCATGGCGAATTTCATGTTGCCTGTACCCGATGCTTCTTTGCCGGCAGTAGAAATTTGTTCTGACAAATCTGCTGCTTTGTAAACATGTGCGCCGTTCTTCACGTTGAAATCGGGAAAGAAAACCACTCTGATCAAACCGTTTACGTCCGGATCGTTGTTAATGGTTTCGCCAACAGAGTTGATCAGTTTAATGATCAGCTTTGCCATAAAATATCCCGGTGCTGCTTTCCCGCCAAAGATGAAGGTTCGCGGAGTAATACCTTCTGTACGTTTCTGTTTTATGAGATTGTACAAATGCGCAATGTACAGCACATTCAAATGCTGACGTTTGTATTCATGAATACGTTTCACCTGTATGTCAAACAATGAATCAGGATTTACTTTCGTGCCGACGATCGCTTGTATCAAATGTGCGAGATCGGTTTTATTCTGTCTCTTTACATCATGCCATGCCTGCTGAAAGGCAGGGTTATCTGCGTATTGCTCCAGCTTCACAAGATCTGTTTCAAGATGATTTACCCAGCTCTCGCCAATATGGGTTGTGATGAGCGAAGCCAGTCGTGGGTTATATAATTTTATCCATCTTCTTGGTGTAACGCCGTTTGTAACATTGAAGAAAATATCCGGCTCCAATTCATAAAAATCATGCAATACATCCTGCTTCAATAATTTTGTGTGCAAAGCAGAAACACCGTTGATAGCATGACTACCAATGGTTGCCAAATGAGCCATGCGAACAGACTTATTGCCGCGTTCATCAATAATCGACATGCGCCGTAACCTGTCCTCATCGCCGGGATACTTGTCCCTTATGGTCAAAAGAAAACGACTGTTGATCTCATAAATAATTTCCAGTGGTCTTGGCAAAACATTCGCAAACAAAGGCAGCGACCACTTTTCAAGCGCTTCTGGTAGTAGAGTATGATTGGTGTAAGCGAATGCTTTTTTAGTGATATCCCAGGCCTTCTCCCAGCTCACCTGGTGTTCATCAATGAGTAAGCGCATCAGTTCAGCTATGGCAATGGAAGGATGCGTATCGTTTAACTGGAACGTCATCGATTCTGGAAACTCATCAATGCTGAGCCCACGCAAATGCAGTATGTGAAAGGCATTTTGCAAAGAGCATGAAACGAAAAAATATTGTTGGGACAGTCGTAGTCTTTTGCCTTCATCAGAAACATCATTTGGATATAAAACCTTGGAAATGTTTTCTGAAAAAACTTTTTCATGCACGGCCCCATAATAATCACCCTTGTCAAACGCATGAAAATCGAAAGACTCTACTGCTTCAGATTTCCATAAACGAAGTATGCCGGTCACACCGTTTTTATAACCGGGCACCGGCGTGTCATAGGCTATGCCTTTGATCTCAGATTCTGCTATCCATCTTACCCTGTAGTTGCCTTTGTCGTCTGTATAGCTTTCAGTGTGTCCGCCAAGCTTTACGGTATAATTAAGTTCGGGCTTTACAATTTCCCAGGGGTTGCCATTGCGCAGCCACTTGTCAGTAGCTTCTACCTGCCAGCCGTCTTTGATGTATTGATCGAAAATGCCAAATTCGTAGCGTATGCCATAACCAACTGCCGGCACCTGCAAAGTAGCCAGTGAATCGAGATAGCATGCCGCCAGCCTTCCCAATCCGCCATTGCCAAGGCCGGGCTCCTCTTCCTGTTCAAGTACGTCATTCAGATTAATACCGAGTTGCTCAATCGCTTTCTTTGTTTCATTTTCTATGCCCAGGTTGATAAGTGCGTTGCCCAGATGTGGCCCCATCAAAAACTCTGCTGATAGATACCCCACGATCTTGAGGGTTTTGTTTTGCATTTTTTCGGTATAGCTCACGAAGTTGCGCATCATTCGTTCTCGTGCCGCATAGGCCGTCGCCATGTACCAGTCGTGCAGGGTGGCGATCCGGGGAGACTTTCCCAGGTTAAAACAAAGATGTTCGAGTATGGAATCTTTTATTTCCTCCGTTTTGTTGATGCTTTCATTTTGTTGTACCAGCGTGTTGGACATAGCTAATTAATTGAAAATTGAGAATTGAGAATTGAGAGTTGAAATACAGGTTATATAAACAAGCGAGTCGCGGGAAAGTTGTTAGTTGACAGTTGTTAGTTGTTGGCCTTTTTTTTTCAAATAGCCACCATTGAAACCTACCTCCTAACAACTAACAACTATCAACTAACAACTTTCCCTGGCAATTAACAACCAATAACTTCCCATATTTCGGTACAAAATGAGTTAAGAAAGTATCACTATAACTCCCTGAAACTTTCTTTTGAAACTTTAATGGAACACAAGGACTTGCCGAAAAAACTTGTCAGAAAAACATATATAAGTGATAAAAAAGTATTCTAACTTATTACAAATTGCTATCTATTTTTACCAAAACAACTTGCCGTTATGACAAAATTGACCAAGCTAGTCCTAGTCTTGTTCTTTGCGTTTGCCCTATGCCATGTTTCGTGGGCACAAAGCAGAACAATCTCAGGTACTGTAAGCGACAACAATGGTAACCCACTCTCCCGCGCTACGGTTACTGTAAAAAACACCAAAGTAGTTACACTCACAGATGTCGATGGAAAATTCTCACTCAAAGTGCCCGAAGGCGCTACCACACTTGTAGTGAGTAATGTGGGCACTTCCACCAAAGAAGTGGCCATCGGCTCCAACAACATTTTTTCGGTGGTACTGCAAGCCTCGAGAACGCAGTTGAGTGACATTGTGGTAGTAGGTTACGGTTCACTCAAAAGAGCGAATCTTTCGACTGCTCAAACTTCTATAAACGCCAAGGCCATTGAAAAAACGGTGAACACCACAATGGAACAAGCGCTGCAAGGCCGCGCTGCCGGCGTGTATGTTACACAAAACTCAGGTCAGCCCGGTGGTGCCATGTCGGTTAACATCAGGGGTATCAGTACCATAAACGGTACTTCCCAACCGCTTTATGTTATTGATGGTGTGCAATCTGTACCGGAAAATGTTAACACTACCAATGCAAATGCTACATCTTCAAATCCGCTAAATGGACTGAACCCATCTGATATAGATGACATACAGATCCTGGAAGGTCCTTCTGCTACAGCGATCTATGGATCAAGAGCTACAAACGGCGTAGTAATCGTTACTACCAAACGTGGCAAGGCAGGCGACTTTAAAGTCAATTATGGATATCAGTATGGTTTGCAAACACCACCAAACAGCCTTAGCGTAATGAACCTCTCTCAATATGCTAGTATGGTAAAACAATATCACGCTATTGCCGGCGGTACTACTCCAGCTGAATTTTTAGATTCGTCTTTACTGGGTGCAGGAACAGACTGGCAAGCTGAGTTATTTAACAATGCTGCCATGAACAAGCATCAGCTTAACCTTAGCGGCGGTAGTGGCAATACCACCTACTACCTTTCCGGTGAATATCTCGATCAACAAGGTGTGGCCGCAGGTTCGGGTTTTAAAAGGTATGGAACAAGGCTGAACCTGGATAACAAACCGAGAACCTGGCTCAATATTGGCGCCAATCTAGCTTTTAACCAAACAAACGAAAACCTCGTTACAACCAACTACGCTGATGCACAAAGCCCGCTTATTGCAAATGCTTTAAGATTAACACCGCAAATTCCCGTTACAAATTTTGACGGTACATGGGGCGGAAGCGATCCTGTAAACGGCGCTAACCAATATGCACCAATTAACCCAATTGCGTTGGCAAACCTTATCACCAATACCAACACAAAGAGACAACTGACCAGTGGCTTGAATATCGGTATTACACTCGCAAAGGGCCTTACATTCAGAACTTCCTTGAACGGTGCTTTTGGTAATGGTTTATCCACTTATTACACTCCCACTTACCAAATTGACCAGTGGCATTATAACACCAACGCTTCTTTAAATTCCGGCACATGGTCCAGCTCATACTGGAACTGGAACCAACAGCTTGAGTATATTAAACAGATAGGCAAACACAATATCACTGTAATGGGAACACACGAGTCCCAGGAATCAAAATGGCAGCAGCTTTCAGGCGGCAGAACAGGTTTCCTTACCAATGACATTTTTGATGTCAACGCCGGAGATCCGCTTACAGCAACAAATGGCGGCGGCAAATCCTCTTGGGCAATGGAATCATACCTTACAAGGCTTGCTTACAACTATGACAACCGTTACATTTTGCAAACGAGCTACAGAACGGATGGTTCACCATATTTTGGCCCGGAAAACAGATGGGCCAAGTTCCCTTCCCTGTCCGTTGCATGGAGAGTGAGCCAGGAAAAATTCTTCAATGTTTCATGGATTAGTGAATTGAAGCTGAGATACGAAGCAGGTTTAACCGGTAACCAGGGAGGTGGCTCCGGCATTTACGCAGGTATGGCCACGGGAGCTACCCCTTGGGGAACAGGCTTTCTTCCGGCGAGTTTAAAAAACCCTACGCTGCAATGGGAAGAAACAAAAACCAACAACTATGGTATCAATATGGGCTTCATGCACAACAGGATAACCGTTGACGCAAACTACTATGAAAGAACAACAGGTAACATGCTATTCCTTGCTATTGTTCCATGGTATATGGGTGCGAATGGAAGCCCCGGATCAGTACAAACGCCATGGACAAACGCTGGTGACATGCGAACCAAAGGTTGGGATGTTACCATTAACGCGTCCATTATTGATAACAGGGATTTTAAATGGGATGCGAACCTGAATATCTCGCATTACAAAAGCGTCGTAAAATCACTTAACAGAGGCGCGTCTTCCCTCGACAGAACAAACTGGTGGATGAACAACTGGCAGCAACGCGTAGCTCTTGGTCAGGAACCATGGTTGTTCAGAGGATACGTTGCAGATGGCTTGTTCCAGTCTGTTGCAGATATTAACAAAAGCCCTGTACCGGTTGATAACACCGGCAACAGAATTGCTGCAGATCCAAACACAGGACTTTGGGTAGGCGATGTAAAATACAAAGACATCAATGGCGACGGCAAGATCACCGTTGATGATATGACCAACATTGGTAACCCATGGCCAAAACTTACAGGTGGCCTTACCAATACATTCACTTATAAAGGTTTTGAATTGAGCTTGCTGTTTATCGGAACTTATGGCAACCAGATTTACAACTACATAGCAGCAGAGGCGAGCAATCCTAACAATATCAATCTTAGCAGAAACCTGTTAACAAAAGCAATGGAATATGCAAAGATCGACGGCAAGGATCCAAGCAATCCAAAATTGCTCAATCCTACAACTGAGATTCCGCGTATTACCAATAACCAGATCGCAAGCGACAACAACTACGCTAAGAATACAACACGATTTGTAGAAGACGGTTCTTACCTCAGGCTGAAGAACGTTTCACTTACATACGATGTTCCTGCAAATTGGTTGGGCCATACAAAAGTGATCAAAGGTTTCCGTGCCACTGTGGGTGTTCAAAACGTTTTCACGTTAACGCATTACAGCGGATATGACCCTGAGATCGGATCTTATGTGGGCACAGGCACTGATAAATACAACCAGTCAATCGGCATTGACTTTGGTCGTTTCCCGCTAACCAGAATGTACAACGCAGCTATCAGTGTAAACTTCTAAACTATTTGTAAAATGAAAAATATTATCAGATATAAAAACTATTTCGGCACATTGATACTTGCCATTGCGGCATTATCAAGTTGCAAAAAGAACTTTCTTGATAGACCTCCTGAAGACGCGGTTTCAGATGTTAACTTCTATCAAACAGATGACCAGGTAAGAGCCGCTACAAGCCTTTTGTACAGCGAGGTTTGGTTTGACTATAATGATAAAGCCATGTACAACCTGGGCGATTTTCGCGGAGGTTCAGCTTTTTCTGCCTGGAACGACAGGGGCAATGTAATGTTTAACACTACGGGAGATAACGGCGAAAACGGTGCTTCATGGAGAGCGTTTTATAATGTTGTTGCTCAGGCAAACCTGACAATGAACAACATTAATACCATTGCTGGATCTGCCGTTAGTGCAAGCGTAAAAAAGACTTCCATTGCAGAAGCAAGATTTATGAGAGCGCTGGCATACCGCTATCTTGTTATGAACTGGGGAGAGGTTCCTATTATTGAGAACAATACGAAGCAACTTTTCGATACTTCTATCAGACGCGCAACTGTTCCAAGCATATGGCGATTTATTACCAACGAGATGCGTGCAGCAGCAGCTGATTTGCCGGAAGCTTCAGCACAAGTGGGCAGAGTGACAAAATGGTCCGCAGAGGCAATGTTGGCCCGTTTTTACTTAACAAGAGCAGGCGTTGGAAGCGCTGGTGGCAGCAGAAACCAACAGTACCTTGATAGCGCCAAATATTATGCAGCAGACGTTATCGCAAACAGCGGCAAAAAACTATTAGACAGTTATGAGCAACTGTTTAAATATCCATACGACAACAACAGCGAATCATTGTTTGAATTAGAGTGGGTATTCTCAGGACCAAATGTTTGGGGCACCGCTAACAGTATGCCTGAGTACCTGGCTTACAGTCCTGATATTTCCTTTGGCGGATGGGGTGGTGACAAAGGTGCTACGTGGTGGATGCTAAGCCAGTATGATGGTTTCGCACTTCAGGCCGATGGCACATTAAAAGGAAGAACAGTGGACCAGCGCCTGCATGCATCTTTTATGCTGCCAGGATTCTCCTATCCTGAAATAACCAAGGTAAGTGATAAAACAAAACTGATATTTCCTTTTACCGGAACTGATAACAACTTTTTGTCTGTTAAAAAATACGTGATTGGTTCACCGATTGATCTTGCAGGCATTGCTGCTCAACAGCATTACCCTAACGACACTTATATGATGCGCTTAGCGGAATTGTACCTGATATATGCAGAAGCAGTTATTGGTAATAACGCTTCCACAACAGATGCTACTGCTGTTGCATACTTTAACGCAGTACATCAAAGAGCCGGACTTCCTGCATATGAAGTGGCTGGCACTAATGGCAGCGGCCCGCTTACACTTGACAAAGTTTGGTCAGAAAGGTATAAAGAGTTTGCTATGGAAGGAATGACCTGGTATGACCTTGTGAGCCTGCATTACTGGAACCCGCAAAAAGCATACAGCGTCATCAACGCTCAGGACAGAGGTTTATTCTTTGCTAAACCGGATCAAATGCCTACTCCAACTCTATGGACGTTTACCAAAACATCATGGTTCAGTGAAAGGCAAGTGGTAGCAAATGACGGAAACTTTTTGCTTCCTATTCCAAATGCGGAATTGGCACAGGCACCGAACCTGAAGGCTCCGGCAGTTGATTATAAATAACCGTTCCAGCAAATAATTTTTTGAAAAGAAATAACTACTTCAATGAAATCGATACATAAAATATTATTCACCCTGTTGATGTTTGTTGCAGCGGCAAGTATGATCACTTCCTGCAAGAAGGACTCATCCGCAATGCCTGTCATCAACTATATCAGGGTAACAAATCCGCTCTCTTCCGACTCTTTACTGGCAAGTGCAAACCAGGGACAACTGATTGCCATTGTGGGTACCAATCTGCAGGATGCAAGAGAAGTATGGTTCAACGATCAGCAGTCAAGGTTAACGCCTACTTACATCAGCAGTACATCTATCCTGGTGTCTGTGCCAAGCACAATACCAGATACCGTAAGCAATACACTGACCATCGTTTTTGCAAACGGTTACAAACTGAAACATGCGTTCACGGTTGACATCAGCAAACCATCTTTAAATAGCATGACTTGCGAGTTTGTAAACGCAGGAGATGTTGCCACCATCATAGGAAACTACTTCTATGAACCATTGACCGTAACATTTACCGGCGGCGCGACAGGCGAAATTGTTTCTGTAGAAGATGGCGTATTGCAATTTAAAGTACCTGCAAATGCACAGCCAGGGCCAATCACAGTGAAAACAAATTTCGGCGTGAGAGAGTCAGACTTTTGGTTCCGTGACCCAAGAAATCAATTCATCACCAGCGACCCTTATGAAGGATGGCACGAAGAAGCGCTTGTGGTAACTGACCCCGGCCCTGGTGATCCTCCAAAGATCAGCGGCAACTACATTCGTGTAAATAAGAAACTTGCCAGCTGGAGCTGGAACGAGATAGCAGATGGCCCGGCTTCGGCTATGCCGCACCACAGCAAAAACATTCCTGATGATGCCATTCTTCACCCAGATAAATATTACCTGAAGTTCGAGATCAATACACTCAAACCTTATAATAATGGCATGATAAGGATCAATGCCGGCACAAGTGTTCAGGATGCTGTTAATTACCAATGGGCGCCTCCTTATGATTCAAAAGGAAAATGGCAAACAGTGGTTATACCGTACGAAGAAGTATTCAATAGTTACTCCGTAAAACCGGTTGTCAATCCTGACGGCTATTGGGCAATGCTATTGATGCAGGGTCCTGGCGATCTCGATGCTGACATCTGTTTTGATAGTTTTAGAATTGTTCCAAAAACCAACAAGTAAAAATTACCTCACCCAACCCTCTCCAAAGGAGAGGGCCAGAATAACAATGGAAAGAAATTATTTTTTCAATCATAACATTATTTAGAATGAAAATAATTTATAACGTGCGCTTGCTGCTACTAACGGTCATCATAGCACCGTTGTGCTTCATAGCATGTAAAAAAGACTCCGCTCCTGCAAACAATGGAATGACGCAACTGCTAAGCTTTGGCCCTACCGGTGCAAATCCCGGCGATACCATCCGTTTCTTTGGTAACAATCTTGACAAGGTTACCGAGATCGATTTTCAAAAAGCGAAAGTTGCCAGCAACAAATTTGTTCGCCAGAGCGCTACAGAAATTTATGTAGTGGTGCCCGTGGAAACAGAGAAAGGTTATGTTACACTGAAATCTTCTACCGGCGATGTAAAATCTAAAACAGAATTCAACATCGGCATTGCAGCAACTGTAACTTCTATAACATCAACTGCACGCCCCGGCGACAACGTTACTATTAAAGGTAATTATCTCAACTGGGTTACTGCTGTAACATTTGTCGATGGCAAAGTGGCAACACAGTTTGTGAGCCAAACCCTTACCGAACTCGTAGTAAAGGTTCCGGTTGATGCACAAACAGGAACATTGGTCCTTGCTTATAGCGGTACCGATTCGGGTTTTGTAGAAACAAAAGACACTTTGCACGTAACACTGCCAAAGGCTACAACGCTTGCGCCAAATCCTGTTAAGCACCAGACAAACCTGACCATTACGGGAACAGATCTTGATCTTACGAAGAAGATTTACTTCACCGGAGTTTCAGATGCCGTTACCACTTTTGTTAGCCAGTCTGCAACACAGATTGTAGTAAAAGTTCCTGCATCAACAACAGCTGGAAATGTAACACTGGAAGCAGCTTCCGGCGTGCAAACAGTTTGCCCCGTTAGTTTGAATGTATCGCTGCCGGCCGTTACAAACATGGCACCAAACCCTGTTGATCCGTTGGCAAATCTTACCATCACCGGTACAAACCTGGATCTCGTGACTGCTGTTGCATTTCAAAATGCAGATCCGGTAACAACATTTGTGAGCCAGACTGCTACTCAAATCGTAGTAAAAGTGCCAAACGGTGTTACAGAAGGTAAAATAACTTTAAGCGTATTAAACTCTACACTTACTGTTCAGTCTCCAAACATTCTTCAAATAACAGGAGCCGTTCCTCCTCCTACCATTGCGCTTCCTTTTTATAAAGATGCTGTAATCAACTGGAACGGATGGACCGGTGACGGATGGGGAGGTAATAAAAATTATGCAAACACAACACCGGTAAGAGAAGGAGATAAATCAATTAAAATTGATTACGTAGGTGGCTGGGGATCTCCACTGCAGCTTGGTGGCGCGACTGTTGGCATAGGTTCCTATACTACATTTAAAATCTCTATTTACGGTGCTCCAGGCAGTAATGGAAAGACAGTTAATCTACAACTTAATGGCGCCGGTGGCCAAGGGATTACAGTAGTGGAGGGCAAGTGGACTGACTATTCGTTCCCTATTTCATCACTGATCAGTGGCACGGACATAACAGCCATCATACTACAGGAAACAACCGGCAACGGCGGTTTTACGGTGTATGTAGATGCAATGGGAATTAACTAATCTATCTGTAAAATATAATAGCGCAAAAAGCAATTTGAGTATTCTGTTTGGAAGGCAAAAGCTACAACTGCCTGCTCAAATTGCTTTTGCTTTTTCGCGATGAACCCTAAAGAACCGGTATGATGTAACGGCTTATGATTACCAGCAATCATCGTCCGGAGAGAATGTGAGGTTAATAAAAAGCAACTTTATGGAGAAAATATTTAACGAGCGTTTAGAATACCTGAAGAAAAATCATGAAGCCCTTCTTTCACAAAAAAATGAACCTCTTGAAGGCGGAAATGGCATCATCAAAAGATTTCGCAATCCTGCATTAACCGCGGCACATATACCCATCACATGGCGTTACGACCTTAACAAGGCCACCAATCCTTACCTGATGGAGCGTTTTGGTGTGAACACTGTTTTCAATACTGGTGCTATAAAATGGAACAACAAATACATATTGATGCCAAGGGTGGAAAGCAATGATCGAAAATCTTTCTTCGCCATTGCAGAGAGTGACAATGGCATCGACAATTTTAAATTTTGGGAGGAGCCCGTTGTTATTCCTGAAACGGATAATCCAGATACCAACGTGTACGATATGCGCCTGGTAGCACACGATGATGGCTGGATATACGGCCTGTTTTGTACGGAAAGAAAAGACCCTGCCGCACTTCCCGGCGATCAAAGCTCGGCAGTTGCACAATGCGGCATAATACGCAGCAAGGATTTGAAGAAATGGGAACGACTGCCTGATCTTAAAACCAAATCACCACAACAACGCAACGTGGTATTACATCCGGAATTTGTAAACGGCAGGTATGCATTCTACACTCGTCCGCAGGATACCTTCATCGAAGCCGGACAAGGCGGTGGTATTGCATTTGGGTTAAGTGAGAAGATTGTTGGTGCAGAAGTAAAAGAAGAAACGGTCATCGATCCGAAAACATATCATACTATCAATGAACTAAAGAACGGACAGGGCCCTGCGCCCATCAAAACAAAACATGGATGGCTGCATCTCGCACACGGCGTGCGCAATACCGCAGCGGGTCTGCGTTACGTGCTATACATGTTCATGACGGACCTGAAGGACCTCACAAAGATCACTTACAAACCAGCTGGTTATTTTATTGCCCCCGAGGGCGATGAACGAACGGGTGATGTGTCAAACGTAGTATTCAGCAACGGATGGATAGCGGATGACGATGGAAAGGTATTCGTCTATTATGCTTCATCTGATAGCCGCGTACACGTTGCGGTTTCAACCATCGATCAGTTATTGGACTACACAATGAATACACCGTCGGATGGCTTGCGCTCCGCGGCAACAGTACAAAGACTTATGTGTATGATCAATGCGAACAAAGCTTATGTTCGCGAGCAGAAGTTGCAACCTGCAAATAGTATATTAAGTCAAAAATAAAAAGTCAAAATTCAAAAACATCATGGTGCAATCTGGCCTGTAAGTTTTGAAGAAATTGGCGAATCTTATTTAATTGAGTTAACAATAGTAATTAAAAAGTAAAAAAGTTTCTCACACCCCTAACCCATAACCCTTAGAACACGCCGCTCTGCAAAGAGCGGCTTTTGTTTTAACGTATCTTTCATCGCATAAAGCCTGAGACATTAAACGCATCTTGCTTGTCATCCCGAGGAACGAGGGATCTGCGTGATTGTTTACGCCGAGTGTTGACTAGTGCAGAACCCAGATCCCTCCTTCGTCGGGATGACAAGCAGCCTTTGCCTACTAATACAAACAAACCAGATGGAAACTCATTTTCACAGAAAGCATTCTTAATTCTTAATTCCTAATTCTTAATTGAATTGCTATAACAGTAGCAATTTCTCCACTCCTTCCCTCAACGCATCGATCCTCTCTTTCAATGCTGCGCGATATGGTAAAGAAGAATTTGCAATTACATCAGAAAGCATTTCAAGATTTTCAATCTCAGTTAGTTGTTTGCCTTTCGACGCAGCATCCTTCCAATTCTTTTTGTACCAATTCACAAATCCTTTCCACGTATCGTCAGCATCTATTTTTGCAACATCTCCGCCCATTACGAGCCACGAAAGATATGCCCACAGATATTCCATCGATTCCCAGTAATCCAGCTTGCGGTTATAGTTCGCCAATGATATCATCCTGGATTTTATTCTGCGGAGATACTTTAAGTTTATCTTTTTATCAGCCGAAGCTTTTTCTTTTTTATCCGTCAGCGAAATACGCAACACCATTAGATTGCAAAGCGCTTTTATGTTATCGCTTCTTTTGTCAATTGCCTGTTCATAAAAATCCATCGCGTTCGCATAGGCTGCAAGTTTATCCTTCTTGTCTTTACTCACCAATGCTTTCCGCTTGTAGGTTTCTGCAATCAGGTTAAGCCTTTCCGATGTTTTATTGATAACAGACAATTCCTGCAACTCTTTTACAATACCGTCTATATCCGCAGTAACAGAAAGCTTATTGTTCGACAGTTTATAATCGACCACCAGTTTCTTCGCTTTCGCTATGCAATATTTTTCCAGGGCAGATACAGAGAAATCTGCATGTTCCTCGGCACGCAACAAATCAAATTTCACAATAGCAGATTCATACTCACCAAGCTCATAATAGATCAACGCTTCCTGCTCCAGTGTTTTGCCGCTTCTTATTTCGGCTTTATCAACAGCCGCGGATATCATTTGCAGCTTTACTTTTGATTTATTGGAGGTACTTAATCTTGTATCAAGGTTGCGTCGCAGGTTGATGAGTTGTATTTCCGCTTCGTCTCTGATCAGGAATACAGGCGCTTCTTCTTTTTTTGAACTTCTCGATGTCCGGCTTTTCAACTTGTAGTATGGATCGCCGTAGCATTGATAAGCGCCCCAGGTATTGTTGCTGCCACTGAATTTTTCATAAATAACGCTTCTTGCTTTTTTAACGGCTTCGCCAAATGTTTCACCACTCAACATTTCCGAGTAGAACTTAATGGCAAACTCAGAAGCCGCATCGTCTGCGACTGCCCAGCCGGCGGCTATTACAGCCTTCACGCCCATTTCAATAAGCTCCGTACCTATGTTGGCGGCAAGCCGGTACCTGTTGGCAAAAAAGTTTTCATATGCCGCATCTACTTTTCCTAAATGGCAACAGTTTACAAACACTAATTCAGGAACCGTACTCATTTGCTTGATCGCATTAACCGACAAAAACAAATTCTTACCAATCACCATTCCCGAATCATTCACAGATGTAGGATCAAAAAGTCCGTGACCTGCGAGGTGTATTATTTTAAACTCATTGCTGTAAAGAGCGGGAATAATTTCGGCGGCAGTTTGGCCGATGATGGAAATCTTATTGTAGTTATTTACCTCCAGCAATTTTTCAACATTGGTTCCTTCTTTTTCCGCTCCCTTTAGCTGGGGCAGAAAACCGCCTAACACCGGATCGGCAACGATCAATGCAAGATCAGCAGCGGCTCGCCTTATATCGGCCCTGTAATTTGTAGTTGCAAGTTGCCTTATCATCCCCGCATTTATGCACAGGGGTTTTGCATCACTTGTGCTGTCTTGCAGCAACTCCCATGGATAGGAAGCGGCGTTTTTATCCAACACCCAAAGAATACTTCCTTTCTTTTTAAGGTTCTGCTTAAACTCATTAGGAATCATCAATTCGAAAAGCGTTTTCGCATAGGTAGCGTTCCAGTTATTTTGAGTGGACATCTGCTCAATGAAAAGATCAATAAGCGGCGTGCTGCTAAACAACTCGTTTTCTTCTTCTCTTGCATCGCCGGTACTTACATTGAACACAATACTCGACACTTCTTTCACAATGTCTTTATCGTTGTCCTTATAAATATCTTTCGTTGTTTTAAAATTCACTGAAACCCTGTTCCACCAAGCCTCTGAGATAGCTGTAGAAATAAGGTTTTTCTGTGCGCCAAACATCTCACGAATTTTTCGGTTGGCGATCCTTATGTTGTAGCTGCTGTTCTCATTGTTCTCAATTTTTGTCAGCGTATACAAACAGCTCAATGCTTTGTCCTCATACAGTTCTACAAACTCAAGGTTCTGCACAAGTTTCACGGCTTCATCATCCTTCTGCACCTTCAGCATTTTTGCATTGGCACTATTCACCCCTTCAATAATTGCTTTGATGGAATTTTCAATAGACAATCCGCCATACCCGCAACCGATCATTAATGCAGATATACCGATTTCGATCTTCCCGAGCTTCTTGTTATTGATGTTTAGCAGATGCTTAAGAATGCCCTTTTCTACTGTTGTTGTAAGAAGGTATGGAGTAAGTTTTCCCGGCTCACCAAGACCAACTATGATGGCACCGGAAATTCTATCAGTCTCTTCATTGCCACTCACAATGGTGTTTGTTCCAATGTCTCCGGGATAAATACCAAGTGTATGCCTCTTCACCAGGTTGTTGTCCAGCGCATTGTTGATCGCAGCTTCAGCGTATAAAATGCCGTCGTTCAAAAAGTGTCCTGCAAGTACATGGTACGATGCGTAGTCTAGGCAACCGCAACTGATGGATATTGATAAAGGCACCTGGCTGGGTTGCTGTACATTCTCACCGGAAATGCCAAGTATTGTATTTGAGACACCTCTTTCAGAAAGATCAAAATTGTGTACAACAGGCATGCGAAATTGTTGCTCACTGCCTCTCACAACCGGCCTTTCATTGGTCAATGCAGTGGTAGAACCTTTGGCAAGAATTTGTTCAATGCCATCAAATATTTTGGGTTCGTTTGCCAATGCGCCGTGAGATACGCCCACATAATACACCTGTTTCTTGTCGAGCTTTTTAGGAATACCAAGTTCCCATGTCACACTCTGATCGCCTTCACCTGTACTTAAAAAAACAAGTTCTGTTCTCGGAGGAATAGTATCGTTGAAATAGCCGCAGGGCGTAGCTTTGTCTTTACCCGCGATGTAAACAATGTTGCTGTAATCAATATCATCCGTCTTTGCAACTATGTTATCCCTGTACTTTGTAAAAGTGTCCAGCAGGTCCTTTGATGGTAGCGGCCAGTCACCATCACCCAATGCATCGGCCATTTTTTTCCATGTATCCAATTTCCCGAAATCATTTTTATCATCAGTTGTAAGTGGCAACAGGCTCAGTATTCCGGGAAAGGAGGAGAACATTGTTAGCAATTCTTTCTTAGTATGCTTCATGTCAAGCATATTAAGCGAGTTGATAATGGAATCATTGCCAAACAAAACAGTGAGTATTCTGTAAGAGCCACCCAGCGGAGATCCAAGATACAGCAACCTGAAGCCTGATGATGCGTTCAGTTTCGTCCATGTGTCGTTGTGATTGATAATAAAATCACGCACCAGCAGGCCGCCCATCGAGTGTGCTATTATTTTTATTGGCTGATTAAATTTAAGCAGCTCAACTATTTTATCATTAAAATCATTTGCGCAGTCGTTCAATTGTTTTCTCCAATCAAAAGGATACACCACTACATCGTAGTTGTGCGACAAACGAGTTGCCAATTGTTTATAAGAAGTAGCGATGAGCGAAGTAGCTGTGATCGAATTGTCATCAAGCCTTTCCATCCTGAACAATCCGCCCAGCAAAGAGGCGCCATAATTTAGCCACACTTTATCTTTTCCCTTGGAAAGATTGGAACCCATGATGCCGGGCAGCAAAACAACAATTGGTTTGTTGCCTGTTGGCACATTCGGATAAGGAGGAAGTTCGCCATGTTCGATACCGAGGAATGCCCTGTCACTCGCAGGAACGTCATACTGGTTCACACTTGTAAAGCCGGGAATAACAACGCCATCATCAGCCTTTAGCGCTTCACTGATAGCCGCCCGGGTTTTGGCGTTGAAGAAATAGTTGAAGTGATTGACATCGCCGCCCTGGTCAAAGAAATATTGAATATTGCCATTCCTGCGTGTGCCCAGGTACATCGAATCGGTGTTCACCACAAGATCATTTCTTTGACCAAAAAATAATTTCCCTAAAATGACACCAAAGCTTTTTACACTAAGTCCGATTTTTCCATTTCCTGAAATTACTGCCAGCGAGCCGCCACCAATGGCAGCATTGTCGCTTCTGTCATTCAATACTTTTAGAAAAGGTGAATCGGGACTCATCGCTTCTATACCCGGTAATGCATTTACATCATCTTTTGTTTTTACAGTCTCTGCAACGAGCTCTTTCAAAATGTCTGCAACGGGATTTGCAGCACCACCCAACAAATTAAAAAAGGCGTTGAAAATATTGTCGAGTCGTTTTGAAGCAAGTCTTGTTCCTGCAGCGGGACATGCAACGCGAATAAATTTCTTAACCTTGATCTTTCTTTTGCCAAATTCCCTATCCAGTTCTTTAATGCAATTAATATCATCTTCCCTGCCTTCAATTTTTAGCAGGCGTATATGCTCATCAATAAATCCGAGAAAACTTTTGTCATCCTCTTTTGAATAGCGGCAAAGAATATCTCCCAACAAACCACCGCGTGAATGACTGATCACATGCAGGTTTGCTTCGATAGGCAATTGCTTCACCAAATCAAGCACATTGCGTAAAGGACTTTTTGTAAGTGTGCGATGTTCAAAGGCCAATACCTTTTTATAACTGCTCTGCATGAAATCCCAAACCTGCGAGCCCTTAAACTTCTGGTAAGCGCCTACAGTGTTGGAGTTGGTTCCATGTATAAACAACAGGTACGGTGAATCAGAGGCCTTATCATCCGGCTGATATTTTCCCAAAGAAAAATCGCTATTGAACACACACAGTCCTTCCGTTTTTCCTACTAATTTATCTTCCAGTCTTTCTGCAATTGATTTTACTCCATCCGGAACAGACTTCTTCACAAACACATTGAGCAACTTCAACGCGGCCTGTCCTACGATGCCTCTTTCGCTGTCTACATTTGCAATGGCAGTGGGCACTACAAACTCTCCGGCTCTGTTGGGAATATTTACATCGGGAAACAATTCGTGCAAAGTAGCAGCATCGCACATCCAGCTGGAGTCATCGTCAAACACAAATTCCAGCAAATGATCTGGGTTGTCCAGATCTATGGCATGGCTTTCCTGTGTGCCTCTTGTAGCTGCGCCTATCTGATAGCTGGCTTTCAATTCAGCACCCTTTATTGAAGAAGCACCGGCACTCTTTTGCTCACCCTTAACAATTAGCTGCTTTGGATTTAGTTGGGTCACAATGGGTTGTATTTGGTATATAATAATTGAATAAATGAGTTGAGCTTAATGCCCAATGCCTAACGCTGAACGCAAGACCAGCGTTAGGCGTTAGGCGTTTAGCGTTAGGCCACATTCAGCTATTTCTCCCTCACGCTCACCGCTACTCTCCTGTCTTTAATACGATCTTCTTCTGGTGCAGTGGCGGGGTATTTCGCATATTTAGAGCCGTATCCTTCAGCCTTTACAACCTGCGCGCCAACACCCGCATCCTGCAAAGCTTTGGTAACGGCGTTTGCTCTGTCGTAAGATAATTTTACGTTTGCTGTCTCGTCACCTACTTTGTCAGTATAGCCGCCCACTTTTATCTTCACTTTAGGAAATGCTTTTAATATCTGTACGATGTTATCTACTTCTTTGCGGCTCTCAGGAACAATTTCCGCAGTTCCAAATTTAAAGTTGAGTTCAGTAAAATCAAACCAGTTCTCCTTGCCAGCCATCTTTGTGGAGTCTTTTATAAATGCTACCAACTCATCTTCTATACCACCTTTGTACGCGTCAATCTCCACGCCATTCGGTAACATCAATTTCAGAGATTCATGAGCAGGCACTGTTGTTGTTGCAGTGTCATGTTTTTCTTCATGAGCAACCGTTTCCGTTACTGCTGTTTCACCATGTTTTTCACCATTGCAGCTGCGCATAAGCCACCACATGATACACAAGAAAAACAATCCAAGCAAGACCCAATAAACAAGATTACTTTTTGGTGGATCTACAGTTGCAGATCCCGAAGACACGTGATGAGACACAGGACTATGCAGGCCAAATAACTTCGTAATGTCAAAACCTGCCGGTACGCTACCTACCACCGCATTTTTTTGAGTAGATAAAAACGAAGATAAACTCCCCGCCGACAAATTATTATCCGCAGCATGTTTTCCTAAAAGTCCCAATATAAGTGGTACTATCGAACCAAACAACGCCGACGAAGTAGAACCTTTTAAACCCAGGTTACCGGACACTGCATTCGCAACGCTGCCAAACTTATCGCCAAAAATGCCCGTTAGTAAACCAGGTGCAAGTGATGGAATTCCGCCCCCTTCATGACTGAATGAACCCGCGAAATTTTGCAAAATGCCACTATTGAATGCCTGTTTTGCAAAGTTGAAAATTGCATCCGCTCCACCTGTTTCTGCTTTTTGAATAATACCCGCCAAGGAAAGCGGCACCGTTGCAGCAACGCCTCTCACTATATTGTTGTCAGACTCGCCTAAATAATTTGCAGCTTTGGAAATTACATCCGCGGGTAAATAGCTTTTTACCGCATCCAGTAAATTGAAGGCCATAGATTGCTTTTTTGTTGTTGGGGGATTAACAACCAAAAGGGGAAATAGTTCGGGGGAGGCAGTAACTGAATAACTGATTAACTGAATAACTGAGCTGAGCTTAACGCCCAACGCTTAATGCTGAACGCAAGGCCCGCGTTAGGCGTTTAGCGTTCTGCATTCGGCAACATTCAGTTATTCAGTTACTCAGTTATTCAGTTATTCAGTCATTCCAACGACGACCGTGACGACAACCCAAAAAGTATGTTCAACATGTAAATGAACTGAGCAATGATAAATGCACAGATAAGAATGATGATAGAGGTTACATATCTATGATCAATAGTGTCAACGCCTACAATATCAATGTATCGACTCGGTCTGTTTACATTGTTTGATTGCAATGCGGAAAGGAAAAGAAATATGGCGGCAACAGTTATCACCACATGCAGCCAGGTGAGTATGCGTGAATACAAAAAATTGTTGGTGGCCCTGTAAAGAAACCAGAAAAAGCCAAGGAAGACCACACCGCAAAGACAAATCATTTTAAGGGAAAGCACATAATAAGCGTCGTTGTAGTGGAGATTAGCCGTTTCATCTCTTATGAAAATAGATGCAATAAAAAGCAGGGTTGCTGCGAAAAGCAGTAAGTTAAATGGTTGGTTTATAAATTTTGATTTCAAAATTTACATTTTTGGGGTTAGTTCTCAATTAATGGCAAAGCCTGACGTCCATGAAAATACTCATTTTCATTAACAGTCGAAAGTCTTTATTTTACAGGTATTGAAGGAGTTGTAGAACAATTGGTTAGAAGAAATGAGAACGCTATAAAAAGAAAGAGCAGCAGCTTTCGCCACCGCTCTTCATTATCCGACACCTGTTCATTAAAATGAAAAAATTCTGTCTTGTCCCTGCTACGTAATAATGCCACACTTTTATTTGCCTATGATCATTCAGCCATCTCTGGTTTTTCACGAAATCTCGTTACAGGCCGGAGCTACCCACTTACCACTATTTCCATCACTACACACCTCTAAACTCCCCTTTTATTTTTTTTATCTACTGCACTTTAGTACTTATTTATAGCACAATCGTACTTTAGTTTTTTAGCCTTGGATTATTTTTTAGTATTTTGATACAACCAAAAACGGTCGGTTTTGCCCAGTCGTAATTATCTGAACACCATCAGCCTCACTCCCCGCGAAGAGCTGCAAACATTTGTGGAGCACAGGCGTGTGTTCAATCTCAACAACTGCGAACTGAATATTTTTGAAAGCTACGAGGAAACTTATCGTGTCCCACTTACATTCAATGACTTTGTAATCACCAGTATGATACGGGGGAAAAAGATCGTGCATCTTTTTAACAAACCTGAATTCACCTACTTACCCGGAGAAACGGCAATCGCCGCTGGAAACGAACCCATGGTAATTGATTTTCCTGAAGCGTCAGAGCTTAATCCAACACAGTGTGTAGCACTCACTATAGGTTCCAAATACATCAATGATACACTCGACTATTTAAACAATCATTACAACAGCGATCCAGACATTAAGCATAACTGGAAACTGCAGTTTAATCAATACCACTTCAATAACGAAACAGATATCACAGATATCATCAACAAACTGATCCGCATTTGCAGCAGCAGCGATACTGCCAAGAATATTTACGCAGACCTCAACCTTAAAGAGTTATTGATAAGACTTGTACAAAGTCAGCACCTGGTGCAAACGGCTAGCGAAGCATCAGAAACAAGCAATCGAACAAGGCTTCATTACATACTCAACTATATTCACGAAAACCTTACAGGCAAAATTGCCGTTGATACGTTAAGCCGAAAAGCATACATGAGCCGCAATGATTTCTTCAAATGGTTCCGCCAGCAATTCGGCATTACGCCACTTGATTACATCAACAACGAAAGAATAAAACTTGCGAAACAACTGCTGAGTTACGGCAACCTCAACATTACCGAAATAAGCTACCGCTGCGGTTTTTCCGATGTAAATTATTTTGTGAGATTATTTAAAAAAGTAGAAGGCATAACTCCGAAGGCGTATAAAGATTTGAGTTGTCTGCGAGTGGAGTAAGTTATAAAGCGCGACGCGCCTGTTTTTAACCACAGAGGAAATGAGTTTTTTTTCCACAGAGAGAAGGAGACATATCACTTTGATAAAATGCAACTCACTATCAGCTGGAGAAAACGCGGAATACTCTGCGACATATACCTGACTGTTTTTTTAAACCCTGTCAAGTCTAATCCAACACGTCCTCCTTTCCTCTGTGAAAAAAACCTCCGCTAACTCTGTGGTTAAAAGACCCCTTAGTGAAGGCCCTTAGTGTCTTAGTGGTAATCTTTGCGGTTATCACATCACAAACTCTTCAAACAACTTCCTCGCCGCCTTCTGCGGTTCTGCACAAAAGCCCGGATGTACTTTAGAAGTTTGAATAATGGTGCTGCGTGTTGCAGTAAGCCAGCGGAAACGTGAAGCCACATCTAGTTTTGCAATCGGACCGCCGTTAATATCTCCCGCGGCGATCAATGCAAAAGCTTTCAGATATTCACGCAGCTGGTCAATATCAATATCTGCGTGTAATGCACGAAGACGTTCTTCGTCGAGCGCATAAATCGTTTCTAAAAAAACCGGTTTACGACAGTACAGCACGATCCCAACGTTCAGAAATTCTTCACGCTCTACGCGAGGCACTACACGTATAACGGCGTACTCAAATAAGTGATTTTCTTGCATGTTGTGCTTCTTTTACAAAAACGTTGGATTGTGCGATACGCGTTGTTAAAAATTGTACATACACCTGCTTGATTTCCTGTGGTGTCATGTTTTCTCCATAGCCACGTAGCCATTCATCGGGCACGGTATTAACGATTGACTGAATACGGTCGCTCGTTAATATCTCACGGAACTTTTCATCTACTTTCTCCAATTCACTTGCCTGCGGCAGTAGTACATGATCCTTCACCATTGCAAATGGCCTCACTGCCTGCTCCTCCCAATTGCTCCATGAATGATGAAAATATAAGGACGCCCCATGATCGATCAACCAAAGTTCATGGTGCCACATCAGCATATTGGTGTTTCGTGCAGTACGGTCAACATTGGTCAACAGACAATCCATCCACACAATTTGCGAAGCCAATAATGGATCAAGCTTTGTCACCACCGGATCATATGTGATGGCGCCCGACAAATAATGTATGGCAAGATTCAATCCCACACTGGCTTTCAACAAGTCCTGTATTTCCTCATCCGGTTCTGTGCGGCCGAACGCTGTGTCAAGATTGGCAAAAACTATTTCTGGCATTCTCAATCCAAGCGCCCTTGCAATTTCTCCACCCATCAATTCTGCCACCAACGCTTTCACTCCCTGTCCTGCCCCGCGAAATTTAAGCACATACTTAAATCCGTCGTCCGCCTCAGCAATGGCAGGCAGCGAACCGCCCTCACGCAACGGCGTCACATAACGCGTTACATTAACCGTTCTTATTTCTGGTTCAGAAAAATTCATACTGCAATATAAGCAGTTGAAAATTGAAAGTTGAAAGTTGAAAATTAAAAGTGAGAAGGAACGCAGATTATCACGATTTTCATGATTTGTCAAGATCATAATTTGAGACTTGCTGAACATTTCATTGAAATCACCATTAATCATGACAATCACGACAATCTGCGTTCTTTTCCCATTTTCAACTTTCAATTTTCAACTTTCAATTTCTTCGTACTTTCACGCCTCCAAATCCTGAACGATGACCTTTTTACAAGTAACAGATATCTGCAAACGCATTGAAACCAGTGATGTTTTGAATGGTGTAAGTTTTTCGCAAAACAAAACGCAAAACATTGCCATTGCAGGCGAGACAGGATCTGGAAAAAGCACACTACTCAAATCGATCGCCGGACTTTCACAACCAGATCAGGGTAACGTTTATTTTGAAGGCATCCGTGTGGAAGGACCTGCGGAAAAATTAATTCCCGGACATGCTGGTATCGCCTACCTGTCGCAGCACTATGAGTTACTTAACAATTACAGAGTAGAAGAATTATTGTCTTACGCAAACGAGCTACCTGATGACGAAGCCAACAGATTGTTTGATATCTGCGAAATAAGCCATTTGCTTAAACGCAGAACTGACAAGCTTTCGGGCGGGGAAAAACAACGCATTGCAATGGCGAGATTGCTCATTTCTTCACCGCGACTTTTATTGCTCGATGAACCGTTTTCCAATCTTGATCTCATTCATAAAAACACGCTAAAAAAAGTCATCAAAGATATTCAGGAACATTTAGGCACCTCTTGTATCATTTGCTCGCACGATCCCTTCGACACACTTTCATGGGCAGATGAGATCATTGTATTGAAACAGGGCAAAATCGCGCAACAGGGAACACCACAGGAAATTTACAAACACCCGATCAATGAATATGTAGCGGGACTTTTCGGTTCTTACAACTTAATACCGGCAGACAATGCAGGCATTTTTGGAAAATTCATTTTGGCGGGAAGCAATCTTTTGATCCGCCCGGAAAGCTTTAAAATCGTTAATGCAGAAACCAGCGATGCCATTAAGGGCATTATAAAAAAAGTAAGTTTCGAAGGAAGCCTTCATGAATTAACAATCACTATTCCGGGAACGACTATCACGGCAAAAACAATTGACAATCATTACAGGGAAGGAGACATTGTTTATTTGACGCTGTCTGCGGGAGATGTGTGGTATTTGTAGTTGCCGGTGGCCGCTCTCCGAAGCTTCCAGCTTCGGAGGACTATTCTGTTGCCTCCGGCAACAACACATCGCCAGAGGCGACAGAATACATCTTCAAAGCTGAAAGCTTTGAAGAGCGGTCATCCCAACTCTTTCGTAAATTTGCCTCTTAAGTTCCACCATGGAAGAAAAACTCGAACGCATCATTGACAACAGCATCATCCGCTCTACTACATGGACGTTTGATGAAATTAAAATGGGCCATGCCATTTCAAGTGCCGAAGTGGGAAGCGTTTTGTCCGCAAGCCAGCAAAACTCAGATGTTGTTCGTTTGCATTTTGGATTGAAAGGAGATTATGCCTTCACTTACAAGCAGCTTAATAAAACATACGATCTCATTGGCGGCCATCACAACATCATGTTCTCGAAAGACTTTGACATTGTGGTTCAAAACAAAACCGCCGAAGTAGAAACATTTGGCGTACAATTTCCCAGGGCTGTCTTTGTCAACTTCACACAAAATGCTACCGACGCATTAAAGCGATTTGCGGACGCGATCATGAATGATGAGAGTGTCATGCTTAGTGAAAACTGGGGCAGCATAGACTCGCCTATCCAGCAGGTAATACAGCAAGTGATCAATTGCAATTATAGCGGCGACCTTAAAAAACTCTTCATGCTTTCTAAATGCATTGAGTTACTGGTGCTTTGTGCCGAGTCGTATGATCTTGCCAACAAAAAAGATCCGTTCATTAAAAACAAAGCTGATAAAGAAAAGATCATTGCCGTGCGCGACCTTATCAATGAAAGAGTGACCGACCCGCCTAACCTTTCGCAAATTTCCAGACTGGTCGGCCTTAATGAATACAAACTGAAACGCGGGTTTAAGGAAACATTCAACAACACCGTGTTTGGTTACCTGGCTGAACAACGTTTGCATCTGGCTCATCAATATTTGCGCGACACTAAAAAAACAGCTGCGGAAATTTCCTACGAACTTGGCTACGCAACGCCACAACATTTCAATAATGCTTTCAAGAAGAAGTTTGGCCTCACACCTTTTTCCGTTAGAAATAATCCGTAAAATGCAATCCATCCGATCATAATCTGTCTAACATTGCATAAACAGAAAAACAATTACCATGATCAATCCATTAATCGTAAAAAACACCATCGCAATTAATGCACCCGTGTCAAAAGTTTGGGACACATTAACGAAACCTGAAGAAACCAAAAAGTACATGTTTGGCTGCGAAACCGTTTCCGATTGGGAACAAGGAAGCCCATTGCTTTGGAAAGGAAATTTCAACGGACAGGAAATGGTTGCGGTAAAAGGTACTATCGTAAATATTGAACCAAATAAGTTTCTGGAATACACCACCATCGACCCAAACTCAGGTATAGCTGACGTTCCGGACAACTATCTCACCGTAACATACGAACTCTCTCCACAAAATGGAGAAACCTTACTCACCGTAACACAAGGTGACTACAGCAAAGTTGGCGACGGTGACAAACGCTACAATGAAGCCGTATCTTCAGGAGGCTGGCAGCCTATTTTGGTGGAGATTAAAAAAGTGGCGGAAGAGTGATGAGTGTTGAGTGTTGAGTGACTTTGTAAGCACGCGTTTTTTGAACAGTAATGAAAGACTGCTTGTCATCCCGAGGAACGAGGGATCTGAGAGTTGCACAAATAGTTTGTAAGCGTGAGACCCAGATCCCTCGTTCCTCGGGATGACAAGCAGCATCGTTTTATTTCGTCAAACACCTTAACTAAACGCCATGAATTCTTAGTTCATCATTCCCTACTCCCTTCTCAAATCGGGGAAATAATTCCACAAAATATCCCGCTGCAATCCATTGCATGTCCGCTTATTATGATCTCAGGAATAAAATTGTGAAAGAAAAAAAATGCTTTCTTATTTAATGAATGAAAGCATGTGGCGGGCAATTTCCGTAAACGAGGCAATATCGTTTGGCTTAATAATGTAATCAACCACTCCCATATCAAAACTCATCGTTTTAAAAACGGGTGATTTTGAAGTGCTCCAAACAATTTTTGGAATACTGCTATAGCGGTCATCTTCGTTAATGATCGTAAGTATTTCAACGCCTGTAAGTTCCGGAATATTGTAATCGAGAATGATCAGCGAAGGGAGTTGCGTGTCCAGCACGCTTTCCAGGTATGAGACAAACTTGCGCCCATTGGTAATGCAGATAATATCCACCTCCGGATCTATCTCCCGGAGAGCACTTGATAAAAGCTCCTGGTCGTCGGCATCATCTTCCGCTAAAAGTATGGATCGTGTGGGTTGGCTTAAAGGTACTCTCATATTTACGCTCGTAAGCAAAGCGAGTGCTAAGATACTATTTCACGTGCTGCGAGAAAATATTACATGATAAAAATTTAAAATAAATTTCCACATTGTCGTGTGTGTTGCAACTTTAAACATGGCCTTTTATTTGTAACATAGTTCGTTACAACAACTGTAAAATGAGCACCCGCAAAAAGTATCCTGCTAACCAAACCAACGATGGAGCAACCGAAACTTTATCACCAGCAGCAAACGGCACTGACAGCAAGAAGAAAAGCACAGCAAAAATTCACGATGATTTCCAGAGCGATGAACTGGATACACGGCAGTTGCTTCAGGTACTTTCCGAAGCAAAGGGCGGTAATTTTAGCGTTAGAATGCCTGTTGACAAAGTAGGTGTAAACGGAAAAATATGTGATACTGTTAATGAAATTCTTTCGCTCAACGAATTGCTGGTGGAAGAACTTTTACTGGCAAGAAATACCATCGGTAAAGAAGGCAAACTCAATCACCGTGTGGAACTTCCGCGTGCAGCGCGTGGTTCATGGAACACGGCTGTCGATTCTATCAATACATTGATCTCCGATCTTGTACATCCCACCATTGAAATTGCACATGTTATCAGCTCTGTGGCAAAAGGAAATTTGTCGCAGGAAATGCCATTACAAATCGGTAATCACCGCTTGCAGGGCGAGTTTGCACGCATTGCCACTGAAGTAAACGGAATGGTAAAACAGCTGAACCTCTTTTCAATGGAGGTTACACGTGTTGCCCGTGAAGTAGGCTCTGAAGGTAAACTTGGCGGACAAGCGAAAGTGAAAGATGTAGCGGGTGTGTGGAAAGATCTTACCGATTCTGTAAACCAGATGGCAGGTAATCTTACGGCGCAGGTGCGTAACATTGCGGACGTAACTACCGCGGTGGCGAAGGGAGATCTATCCAAAAAAATTACGGTAGATGTAGAAGGAGAAATACTTGAATTGAAAAACACCATCAACACGATGGTGGATCAGTTGAACTCATTTTCGTCCGAGGTTACCCGTGTGGCTCGTGAGGTAGGTACAGATGGTAAGCTCGGTGGACAGGCTGAAGTAAAAGGCGTTGCGGGTACATGGAAAGACTTGACAGATTCCGTAAACCAGATGGCCTCTAACCTTACGGGCCAGGTGCGTAACATTGCAGAGGTAACAACCGCAGTGGCGCGTGGTGATCTGTCAAGAAAAATTACAGTGGACGTAAAAGGAGAAATCCTTGAATTGAAGAATACGATCAATACGATGGTGGATCAGCTGAACTCGTTTTCATCTGAGGTAACACGTGTTGCTAGAGAGGTAGGATCAGAAGGTAAACTTGGTGGACAGGCAACGGTAAAAGGAGTTGGTGGTGTGTGGAAAGATTTGACAGAGTCAGTAAACCAGATGGGCTCGAACCTTACGGCGCAAGTGCGTAATATCGCCGAAGTAACAACAGCCGTGGCAAATGGTGACTTGTCAAGAAAAATTACAGTGGATGTAAAAGGAGAAATTCTTGAACTGAAAAACACCATCAACACGATGGTGGACCAGTTGAACTCCTTTGCCTCTGAGGTAACCCGCGTGGCCCTTGAAGTAGGTACAGAAGGTAAACTTGGTGGACAGGCAAAAGTGCAAGGTGTAGGTGGTACATGGAAAGATTTGACCGACTCTGTAAACCAGATGGCATCTAATCTTACAGCCCAAGTACGTAACATCGCAGAAGTAACAACAGCCGTGGCAAATGGCGACCTTTCTAAAAAAATTACGGTAGATGTAGAAGGAGAAATTCTTGAGCTTAAGAAAACCATCAATACGATGGTGGATCAGCTGAACTCATTTGCATCTGAGGTAACCCGCGTGGCGCTTGAGGTGGGTACAGAAGGTAAACTTGGTGGACAAGCAAAAGTGCAGGGCGTGGGTGGTACATGGAAAGATTTGACGGAGTCTGTAAACCAGATGGGATCAAACCTAACAGCGCAGGTACGGAACATTGCCGAGGTAACAACAGCCGTTGCGAAAGGTGATCTGTCAAGAAAAATTACCGTGGATGTAAAAGGAGAAATTCTTGAATTGAAAAATACCATCAACACGATGGTGGATCAGTTGAATTCATTTGGGTCAGAGGTGACGCGTGTGGCGCTGGAAGTAGGTTCTGAAGGCAGACTCGGCGGACAGGCGCAGGTTAAAGGTGTTGAAGGCCTTTGGAAAGATCTGACAGACTCTGTAAACATCATGGCGTCCAACCTTACATCGCAAGTGCGTAACATTGCCGAGGTAACGACGGCCGTGGCGAATGGTGACCTCTCGCGTAAAATTGAAGTAGACGTCAAAGGAGAAATCCTTGAACTTAAAAATACAATCAACACGATGGTGGACCAGTTGCGTGCATTCGCATCTGAGGTAACCCGTGTGGCACGTGAGGTAGGCACAGATGGTAAACTGGGTGGACAAGCGAATGTACCGGGCGTTGGTGGTACATGGAAGGACCTGACCGACTCTGTGAACCAAATGGCCGGCAACCTTACTGACCAGGTGCGTAACATTGCCGATGTGGCGATTGCCGTTGCGAATGGAGACATGTCGCGAAAGATCACCGTGGATGTACGCGGAGAAATCCTGCAATTGAAAGAAACGCTGAACACGATGGTGGATCAGTTGCGAGCATTTGCATCCGAGGTAACGCGTGTGGCTCGTGAGGTGGGTACAGATGGTAAACTCGGTGGACAGGCTTTCGTACCGGGCGTTGCGGGCACATGGAAGGACTTGACCGACTCTGTGAACCAGATGACAGGTAACCTTACTTCACAAGTACGTAACATCGCAGAAGTGACCAAGGCCGTGGCTTCCGGTGACTTGTCGAAGAAGGTAACGATCGACGTAAAAGGTGAAATCTTTGACCTGAAAAACACCATCAACACGATGGTGGACCAGTTGAACTCGTTTGCTTACGAGGTAACGCGTGTGGCACGTGAGGTAGGAACAGAAGGTAAGCTGGGCGGACAGGCCGATGTACAGGGTGTTGCGGGTACTTGGAAAGATTTGACTGACTCTGTAAACATGATGGCCTCTAACCTTACTAACCAGGTGCGTGGTATTGCAAAAGTTGTAACGGCTGTTGCAACAGGTAACCTGAAACAAAAATTGTCGATTGTATCTCGTGGTGAGGTTGCTCAACTTACAGATACAATTAATGAAATGATTGATACGCTCGCGGTGTTTGGCGACCAGGTAACAAACGTTGCCCGTGAGGTGGGTGTTGAAGGCAGGTTGGGCGGACAGTCAAGCGTACCGGGTGCTTCCGGCATTTGGAAGAACCTTACAGAAAACGTAAACCAGCTTGCAGAAAACTTAACCACACAGGTGCGAGCGATTTCGGCCGTGGCGTCTGCGGTAACGAAAGGTGATCTTACACAGATGATTCGCGTGGAAGCGAAAGGTGAAGTAGAAGAATTGAAAGACACCATTAACCAAATGATCGCGAACTTGAAACAAACAACGTTGCGTAACCAGGAACAAGACTGGTTGAAATCGAACCTTGCGAAGTTTACGCAAATGTTGCAGGGACAAAAAGATCTGAACACGGTAACACGACGCATCCTTTCTGAATTGGCACAGGTGGTAAACGCACAGAAAGGTATGTTCTACATTTTGGAGCAAGATGAAAATTTACAAAATCAAAAATTAAAACTCTTCGCTGCATACGCTTATGGCGATGAAGTAAGTATATCACGCGAATTTGATCTGGGCCAGGGTTTGGTTGGCCAGTGTGCGGTTGATAAAGAAAGAATTTTGTTGACAAACGTTCCAAACAACTACAGCAAAATTGGTTCTGGCCTGGGACAGGCGAATCCAGTGAATTTGATCGTGTTGCCGGTATTGTTTGAAACAGAAATCAAGGCCGTTATTGAACTTGCCTCTTTCGACACATTCAGCCAAACGCACCTTGACTTCTTAAGCCAGCTAACAGAAAGTATTGGCATCGTATTGAACACGATTGAAGCAAACTCACGTACAGAGGATCTGCTGGAACAATCTCAATCATTGACTGATGAGTTAAGAAGAACCAACGAAGAGTTGCAGGATAAAGCTCACCTTCTGGTAAAACAAAAAGAAGAAGTGGAAGCGAAAAACAAAGAGGTAGAAGAAGCAAGAAGATCACTGGAAGAAAAAGCAGAACAATTACAGCTTACATCAAAGTACAAATCAGAGTTCCTTGCAAACATGTCGCATGAGTTGAGAACACCACTTAACTCGTTGCTCATTCTTGCACAGCAATTATATGAGAACCATGAAGGCAACCTGAATGAAAAACAAGTACGCTACGCAAAAACCATTCACAGTTGTGGTGATGACCTCATTCAATTGATCAACGATATTCTTGACCTTTCTAAAATTGAATCGGGCTATATTTCTACAGACTTTATCAACCTGCGCTTCAATGCAGTTATATCGTTTGTGGAAACAACCTTCAAACACATCTCGGAAAGCAAGAACTTACGATTCAGCATTGAAATGGACGAAAAGCTTCCTGCGAGCCTTGAAACGGATGCACAACGTCTTAACCAAATCCTTAAAAACTTATTGTCAAACGCGTTTAAGTTTACCGAAAAAGGAGAAGTTAAGCTACGCATTTACGAAGCGAGGAAAAACTGGAAACAGGGCATGATGCCAAGCCTCGACAATGCAGATGGAGTGGTTGCATTTGAAATTAAAGACACCGGTATTGGCATATCTAAAGACAAACAGAACATCATCTTTGAAGCGTTCCAGCAAGCGGAAGGTTCTACCAGCCGTAAATACGGTGGCACAGGTTTGGGACTTTCCATCAGCCGCGGCCTGGCAGATTTGCTGGGAGGTTCGATTGAGCTGGAAAGTGAAGCTGGCGCGGGAAGTACATTTACACTCTTCCTACCAATCAGCTACAATCCTGTGACGATCAAGAAAGAAAAACAAACAAGCCGTACCGTTAGTGAGTATAAATTACCCGAAGCCATTGATGGTACGATTCACTCGGTGCCCACAATAAAAGTTGCCGAAACCAAAGACCTGGAAGGCCTCAACGAGATCATTAATGATATTGGTGATGACAGAACCAATATCACAAGCACCGACAAAGTGGTATTGGTGGTTGAAGATGATATCCGCTTTGCGAAGATCATGATGGAGAAAGCGCACGAAATGGATATCAAAGTGATTGTAGCGACAAGCTTTGGTGATGTACTCGATTTGACAAATAAATATAGTCCTATCGCCGTTACGCTTGATGTGAAACTACCTGATGCAAGCGGCTGGCGCATTCTCGATCTCTTCAAAAATGATATCAACTTCAAACACATTCCTGTTCACTTAATTTCAGGTGAAGAAAACAGATTGCTGGCTATGCAAAGAGGCGCGAAAAGCTTCAATCTGAAACCGCTCAAAGCAGAGGTCTTAACTATTTTGTTCGAGGATATTATTGAACACAATGAACGTAAACAAAAACGTATTTTGGTAGTAGAAGACAATGAACTTGATTCTTCACAAATCGCCAAAATACTTGATAATGGAGACCTCCTGAATATCGAAGTTGAATCGAGCGGCATGCGGGCATTGGACTTGATCAGGAACAATTCTTATGATTGCATCATTGTTGACTATATGCTTCCAGATATTGGCGGCCTTGAATTTGTGACTGAAATCAACACGATCAATAAACACCACTTAACGCCGATTATAATTTATTCAGCAAAAGATTTTTCGCCATCAGAACGTCTGAAACTTAAGCAATATGCCAATAAAGTTCTACTCAAGAATGTAAACACATTGGATGTATTGCTTGAAGAATCGGTATTGTGGCTGCATATAAACCACAAAGATCTGTTGCCGGAAAAACAAAAACTAATAGAGGACCTTCGTTCGAAAAAAGATATTCTGTCCAATAAAAAAGTGCTGGTAGTAGATGATGATGTTAGAAACCTTTTTGCTTTGACCACTGCATTCGAGCGATACAATATCAACACTATAACCGCCGAAAGTGGCAAAGAGGCTATGCAAATCTTAAGCGAAAACAACGACATCGATATTGTGCTGATGGACATCATGATGCCGGAAATGGATGGATACGAGACCACGCAAAAAATAAGACGTGAGCACAAAAACAATACATTGCCGATCATAGCCGTTACCGCCAAAGCGATGAAGGGCGACAGGGAGAAATGTCTCGAAGCGGGCGCATCTGATTACATAACCAAGCCGGTAAAAATTGATCAGTTATTATCGCTGATGAGAGTATGGCTTTATAAATAATTAAGAATTAAGTGGCATTTAATTAAGCTGTTTGGAAAAGATGGAAAATGTTGCTTGTCCCGACGAAGGAGGGACCTGGGCTTGACACTAACACGCAGTTAAAGCGACTACTCAGATCCCTCCTTCGTCGGGATGACAAGCAGTCTTTCTTTATTGATTTGACCACTATGTAAATCGAAAAGATTCTTAACAAACAACAGGGCTATATCGACGAAGTAGTATTTCGTTAATAATATTTTATAAAAGAAACCTATTGCAAAACGTGACACCCGGTATCAAAATATTAGTTGTAGACGACCGAGAAGACAACCTGCTTTCCATAGAAACAATTTTGGAAAGGGAAAATTATACAATTGTAAAAGCGAATTCGGGTAAAGCTGCCTTGAAGATCCTGCTTACGCAACATGATTTTTCCCTGATCCTGATGGACGTTCAAATGCCCGATATGAACGGATTAGAAACCGCGTCTTTGATTTTTCAGCGCGATAAATTAAAGAACATCCCCATCATCTTCATCACAGCACATAGCCATGAAGAAGAAGCGATTTACAAGGGTTACAAACTTGGTGCGGTAGATTTTATTTACAAACCCGTTAACTCGGAATTGCTTCGTCTAAAGGTTGGTTTGTTTGCAGAACTTTTCCGCAAAACGCAACAGCTTATTGCACATGAACAAAAGCTGCTAAATACGAATGCATATTTGCAAAAAGAGATAGAAGAGCGTCTTGCATCCGAACAAAAGGTTATGCAATTGAACATGGAGCTTCAGCAAAATAACATTCATCTGAAATCCATCAACGAAGAGCTTGACCGCTTTGCGTACATAGCATCTCACGATTTGCAAGAGCCATTACGAAAAATAAAACTCTTCAGTGATTTGCTTTTACAGAAAAAAGGCTCCGAAGAAGACATGGATAAATATCTGGCGAAAATAAAAACATCAACAGATCGCATGCATCAGCTGGTCAACGATCTGTTGCAGTTTTCCCGCCACCATGTGGATGATAGTGATTTCGTTGAGGCCAACTTAAACAACATCGTTAAAGACGCGATTGGAGAATTGGAGGTGCAGATCAACCAAAGCAATGCAAACATTGTGATTGATCAATTACCTTCTGCATTGATCATCCCTTCTTTAATGCGACGCGTCTTTTATAATGTCATCAGCAATGCCCTGAAGTTTAAGAAAAAAGAAGAAGCTCCTTTAATACGCATCCATGCTCAAACACATTGCTCGCTTGAAATGAACGGCAGTAAGAACGGCAAGCCATCGTACTGCAAAATATTCATCACCGATAATGGTATTGGCTTCGATAAAAAATATGCGGATGATATTTTCGTAGTATTCAAAAGACTACACAGTTACCACGAAATTGAAGGAACCGGCATCGGCTTATCCATCTGCAAAAAAATAATGGAGCGCCACAACGGTCACATCTTCGCCACGAGCGAACTTGGGCAGGGCTCGGTGTTTACGATTGCCATTCCGGAGAGGAGGTAATAAACTGAATAACTGATTAACTGAATAACTGAGTGGTTCAAGTTGGGAAATCGCGAGTATCACTTAAACCGCTCAGTTATTCAGTCAGCAGGCTCTGCAAGGCTTGTAGCCTTGCAGAGCAACACAAAACGTTTCACACAAACCACTCAGTTTATTCAGTCTATTCAGTTATTCAGTTATTCAGTTAATCAGTTATTCAGTTAATCAGTTATTCAGTTAATCAGTTATTGTCAATGATGCTCATGCTGCTGCGCATGTACTTTGCTCTGTAAAAAATGCAACAGCTCCGTATCTTCCCAAATGCCATTGTACTTTTCTCCGTTTACAAAAAAACCCGGAGTGCCATTCACGCCGCTTCTGAGGCCACTTTCGAAGTCTTCATCTACCCTATCGGAATATTTACGGCTATTAAAATCTTTCTCAAACTGATCCATATCGAGGCCAAGTGATTCCGCATAGCCCATCAGGTCCTCGTAATTCAAACTGTCCTGATTTTCAAAAATGACATCATGCATTTCCCAGAATTTCCCCTGCGCATCTGCCGCCTCTGCCGCAGTAGCGGCCATTCTCGCATCGGGATGCACTTCTGATAATGGAAAATTGCGAAAAACAAATTTCAGGTTATCGCCCATCTTCTTCTGGATCTTCTTAATCACAGGATAGGCGCGGCCACAATGCGGGCATTCGTAGTCACCATATTCAACCAGTTCAACAGATGCGTTTACATTGCCTTGCATGTGATCATTGCTAGTAACTTCAGGTCTTAATTTTGACATAGATAAACTTTTTATTTTTTACTATTCATTTCATCAAGAGCATCCATAATACCGTCTGCTCCCGGGTTTACGCCAACAGGCGATAAATATTTCCACCGTACATAACCTTCTTCATCAAGTACGTATAGTGCACGTTTGCTTTCACCGGTTTTATCATCGTATACACCATACAGTCTCGAAACGGCACCCTTTGGTTCAAAATCGGAGAGCAGCGGAAAATGCAAATTTCTATCCCTGCTAAAAGCGAGATGGCACCACTTGCTGTCTACCGAAATGCCAATCAACTCTGCATTCTGTTTGTGAAAAAATTTCAGCATTTCATTGTATAAACTCATTTGATCGCCACAAACCGGACTCCAGTCGGCGGGGTAAAAAGCAAGTATTACTCTTTTACCTTTTAACTGGTTCAACTCGATCTGTTGATCGGGCGTTGTAAACAATGAAAAATCAGGCGCTTTTTTTCCTACTTCCAGCATGTTAATTTTTTAAATATTAATAAATATTATTATGCAAAAGATTGTCGGTTGCCCGAATGCTCTCTACCGTGTATAACAATGTTTACCGGGAAAAGTTAACGGGAACGGATATGGAATATCGATCCTTTCTGGGCTGCTAATGTTGTGCCGTGCAGGTGATTTGAGTGTTGTAAAAATATTAATTGTTGGGGATGGGTGGTCGGCACAGAATGGTGGCGCATTACATTCGCGTGCCCGTAGAGACGCATTGCATGCGTCTCCCGAAATTCGACATGGTCGATAATAATCAGGAATATTGCGGGTGTAACGAAGACGCATTCAATGCGTCTCTACGAGAGTGCGGTGATGTTGATGTTTTCAACGCACCCAGGCGGTGCATCGGGGCGAATGCGATTCGCCCCTACCGAATTATTTCAACAAATCATTCACGGCGGCGTGAACACCTTCAAAATTAAACGATGCAATTTGCGCCTTCATCATTCTTTCTATCTGATCATTGCACAAATTACCAATGCTGCCTTCATGCGTATGGTTCACTTGCGTGGAATATTGATAGCTGTTGCTTTCGATATCCAAACCTATTTTTTTATAGGCATCACGGAAAGGAATTCCCTGGAGCACAAGTTTGTTCACTTCTTCTACGCTAAACAGAAATTTGTATTTCTCATCCGCGAGAATATCTTTTTTCACCTCAATATTGCTTAGCATCAAACCTGCCATTTCAATGCAATCTTTCAATGTTTTGAAAGCGGGGAACAGATGTTCTTTCAGCAATTGCAGATCCCTGTGGTAACCGGACGGGAGGTTTGTGGTCATCATCATGATCTCGTTTGGCAAAGCTTTTATTCTATTGCAATGCGAACGGATCAATTCAAACACATCAGGATTTTTTTTGTGCGGCATGATGCTGCTGCCAGTTGTTAGTTCAGCGGGGAAACTTACGAACCCAAAATTCTGATTAAGGAAAAGGCATGCATCCATGCTTAACCTTGCCAGTGTATCGGCAACATTTGCCAACGCCATTGCGACGATTCTTTCTGCCTTGCCGCGCCCCATTTGTGCATACACTACATTGTAATTCAGGTCAGCAAAACCTAAGAGCTTTGTTGTAAGCGTTCTGTTGATGGGAAACGAAGAACCGTAACCAGCTGCAGATCCCAGTGGATTTTTGTTCACGATTTCGTATGCTGCCTTCAACACATTCATATCGTCCACCAGTCCTTCTGCATATGCACCAAACCATAATCCAAAAGAGGAAGGCATGGCAAGTTGCAGGTGCGTATAGCCCGGCAACAAATCATTCTTGTATTTCTCGCTTTGTTTGATCAGCAGTTCAAAAAACGGAACAATTGTGTTGACAACTTCCTCTAGTTCATCACGCATATACAATTTTACGTCCACCAAAACCTGGTCGTTTCTGCTGCGTGCAGAGTGGATTTTCTTACCGGTGTCGCCAAGTTTTTCTGTAAGTAAATATTCAATTTGCGAGTGCACATCTTCAATGTTATCCAGAATTGAAAATGGTGTTGCACTATCCGGAGACGTGGTTTTATAAATATTTTTGAGCTCTGCCACTAACTCATTTGCTTCTTCAGTTGTAAGCAAACCAATGGTTGCGAGCATTTTCGCGTGGGCAATATTTCCTAGCACATCGTGCTTCGCCATCATCACGTCAAACTCCCTGTCTTTGCCGACAGTAAAATTTTCCACTTCTTTCAATGACGCAGTATTTTTTTGCCACAATTTCATGATCGTATGATTGTTTTTTTCACCACTAAGACACTAAGGGCACAAGTTGCACTAAGGGTTTCTCTTAGTGAACCTAAGTGTCCTTAGTGTCTTAGTGGTTATTTTAAAAAGTGAGCACAGTCGGCGACTATTTCACCAAATCTTCCACCAGCTTAATATACAGATCTATCCCATTCTTAATCTCATCGAGATAAATATACTCATCCGCAGTATGGCTTCTCGCACTATCACCAGGCCCCATTTTCAAAGTAGGGAAAGGCATTAATGCTTTGTCAGACGTTGTCGGAGAACCGTAATAACCTCTACCCAATGCAATACCTGCTTTTACCAAAGGATGTTCCAAAGAAATCGATGTTGATTTCATTCTGGTAGTACGAGGCTTGTACTGGCTTTGAAGATTGTTTTTCAGCGCGTCGAGTATTTCCTCGAAAGTGTACAATTCATTCACACGCACATCGATCACAAATTTGCATTGTGCAGGAACTACGTTGTGCTGTTTGTTCTCTGTTTCTATAACAGTAACTGTCATGCGGGACTCGCCCAACAAATCGCTTACCTTTTCGAATTTATAATTGCGTATCCAGTTGATATCTTCAAGCGCTTTGTACAAAGCATTTTCGCCTTCGTTTCTGGCGGCGTGTCCTGCACGGCCTTGAGCTGTACAGTCAATTACCATTAGGCCACGTTCTGCAACAGCCATTTCCATTTTGGTTGGTTCGCCAACAATACCAAAGTCGATGTTTCCCAAATAAGGCAACACCAATTCAATGCCATTTACGCCGCTGATCTCTTCTTCTGCGCTTGCTGCGAATACGACGTTGTGGTTGATATCTTTTCTATCGTAAAAATGAAGGAACGTAGCCATCAATGACACGAGACATCCGCCTGCATCGTTGCTGCCAAGTCCAAACAATTTTCCATCTTTTACTACAGGGGTGAAAGGATCGAGTGTATAACCCTTATTGGGTTTCACAGTGTCGTGGTGAGAGTTCAATAACACTGAAGGCTTTGAAACATCGTAATGCAAATTCTTTGCGTACACATTGTTTCCTACTCTTGCGAATGGCACATTGTTGTCGTGAAAAAACTGTGTTATCAATTCTGCGGTATCATTTTCTTCTTTTGAAAATGAAGGCGTGCTGATCAGTTCTTTCAACAAGGCGATCGCTTTCTCCGATAATTGTTCTACTGAGTTATTCATGTAAAATTGTTGTTCCGGCATTGCCATTAAGAATGTGATGTAATTGTTCAGCTTTGCCGATGATCACTCTTGTTACGCCACTGTTTAAGGCAGTAAAGGCGTTGTCAAGTTTGGGGATCATACCGGCGAAGATGAGTTGCTTTTCCTTAAGTTCTTTGTATGATGCAGGATTGATGGTTTTAATAACCGTACTATCATCGTTTGCATCAAGCAATACTCCGCTTTTCTCAAATGAATAAACCAGGTCCACTTTGTAAATGCTACTTAGTGCCTTCGCAGTTTCCTGCGCTATTGTGTCAGCATTTGTGTTCAGTAGTTGCCCATTGCCATCTTGTGTGATGGGCGCTAAGACAACCGCTATATTTTGTTCTAATAAACTCTTTAGTAAAACAGTGTTCACCTCATCTACATCTCCTACAAAGCCATAATCAATCGTCGGGTGAACTCTTTTGTGCGCTTTTATCACATTGCCATCCGCACCAGTTAATCCAATCGCATTGCATTTGTTTGCCTGCAGTTGTGCAACGATATTTTTGTTGATGGCACCAGCATATACCATTGTCACGATCTTCAAAGTCTCTGCATCAGTGATTCTTCGTCCGTCGATCATCTGTTGCTCAACGCCTAGTTGTGCTGCAAGTTTCGTCGCCAATTTACCGCCACCATGCACCAGAATCTTCTTGCCTTCTATCGTCGCGAAGTCTTTAAGGAATGATGAAAGCTTTGTTTCATCATCGATAATGTTTCCACCAATCTTTATTACTACTAACTTTTCCATAAGCATTTGGCACACGGATGACACGGATTAGACGGATTTTCACGGATCTTTTTGCTTACAAGTTACGATCTTAACGAAATTTATCTCTTCAGTAAAGTGTCAAGTTTCTCTACCTAATAAATCTGTGAAAATCCGTCTAATCCGTGTCATCCGTGTGCCTTCTCTATTTTATTTGTTTCGAGTCTTTTTATCATTCGTAAAAATCATTCTTCGCACCTCGGGCTTTTTACCGAAGTTTAAAAGAAGTCCAACTTCTAAATCAGTTGCCTTCAAATAATTTATCAGCTGCAGCTCGTGCTCTGTTGAAATTGATGCAGCTGCCTTTAATTCCAATATCAAAAGATCATTGACTAAAATATCAGCGAAATAATTACCAACTACGCTACTTTGGTAATACACATCAATAGCATGGTTAGCAACAACTTCTAAACCACAACTCTTTAATTCCAGGTATAAAGCATTTTGATAAACCCTTTCCAAAAATCCAAATCCCAATTCGTTATATACTTTATAAAATGCTTTGATAACAACGTCACTTAACTCTCTACAGATTAAATGTTCAAGTTTCATAAGGTGGTTTAATAAAAATCCGTGCAAAACCTTCCAATCCGTGTCATCCCCGTCCGAACGGTTTCAGCCGGGCGGGCGTGTGCTTACTTCTCTCCTAGTATCTCAGCAATCACTGCCTGTGCTGCCCATACGCGATTCGCCGCTTCCTGGGTTACGATGCTGTTTGGGCTGTCCAACACTTCGTCACTTAATTCGACGTTTCTTCTCACTGGCAAACAATGCATCACTTTCGCGTTGTTTGTCAAAGCAATCTTCTCATTGTCTAACATCCAGCGCGGATCGTTTTCATATATTTTACCGTAGTCAGTATAAGTGCTCCAGTTTTTTACATACACAAAGTCGGCATCTTTCAATGCTTCATCCTGATTGTGCGTAATGGTGGCTCCCTTCGTAAACTCTTCAGATAGTTCGTAATCTTCCGGATGTGTGATTACAAAATCTGCTTCTCCCCATGCGTTCACCCATTGTGCAAAGCTGTTTGCTACGCATTGCGGCAAAGGTTTTACGTGCGGTGCCCATGTGAGCACAATTTTTGGCTTGCGCGTAATTTTTTGCGCCTGCAAACTTTCCTGTATGGTAATGATATCTGTTAAAGATTGTAATGGATGCAAGGTTGCACTTTCCAGGCTGATTACTGGTACACCTGCGTATTTCATAAACTGCGTAATGTACAACTCGCTGTAGTCATCCTCCTTATTTTTCAAAGAAGGAAATGTACGTATGCAAAGAATGTCAAAATAACTTCCAAGAATTGGCGCAGCGTCCTTCACATGTTCAACGGTGTTGCCACTCATGATGGCACCTTCTTCAAATTCCAGCGCCCAGCCTTCTTTATCTACATTGAACACAATAGCTTCCATACCCAAATTTTTCGCAGCTACCTGGGTACTCAGGCGCGTACGCAAACTTGGATTTAGAAACAATAATCCTATGCGCTTATCCTTTCCAAGAGATTGCGACATTAAAGGGTTGGCTTTAAAAGCAAGTGCTTTTTTTACCAAAGCGTTGATGTCTGTAACATCGTGAACGGAGATGAAATTTTTCATTCTTGTCTATTTTTGGCACACAGATGACACTGATTGGACTGATTTACACTGATCTTTTCACAAGCCTTATCAAAATCAAATACTATCAATTGTGCTCTTTCTAATTTTAATTTATAATCCTTATTTCAAACGTTTCCCTCTGGCAGTGTGCTTACTGCAACTCGGTTTTCAAAGCGCTCAAAAATTGATCTGCTTCTTTCATGCCTATGTTCAATGTTGGCAAAAGCCTTATCACATATGGTTTTGCTTCGCCAGTAAAAATTTTATGCTTGAATAAAAGATTCTTTTTGACATCTTTTAATTCTTCAGGTAAATCAATGCCAATCATTAAACCTCTGCCCCTTACCTCTTTTATTTTGGGCAATTTCTTTAATTCTGCAATGAGGTAATTACCGATGTTCTCAGCGTTTTGAATCAGGTTGTCCTGCTCAATTACTTCCAACACCGCCAATGCAGCCGCACAAGCCAAATGATTCCCTCCGAATGTTGTTCCCAACATACCGTATTTAGGATGTAGTTTCGGAGCGATGGATATTCCTGCTACAGGAAAACCATTTCCCATACCTTTTGCCATTGAATAGACATCTGCATTTACGCCGGCAAAATCTTGTGAGTAAAACTTACCGCTTCTGCCATAACCGCATTGCACGCTATCTGCAATGAATACGGCGTTATATTGATCGCACAAGCGACGGATCGCTTGTAAAAATTCGTTGCTCGCTACATTGATGCCGCCTACACCCTGAATTCCTTCAATGATCACCGCACTGATTTCTTCTCCTTCTTTTTTGAAATGATCTTCGAGTGCCTGCACGTCATTGAAAGGAAGAAATGAAACATTTGGTGTAACATTAACCGGTGCAACAATCGCGGGATTGTCAGTTGTTGCTACCGCTAAAGATGTTCTACCGTGAAAAGATTTTGAGAATGCAACAATCTTTTTTCTTCCGTTGTAAAATGACGCGAGCTTCAATGCATTTTCGTTCGCCTCTGCACCGGAATTACAAAGGAACAATTGATAGTCTTCCTTGCCGGAAACCTTACCAAGCTTTTCAGCAAGTTCCACCTGTAAAGGAATTTTTATAGAGTTAGAATAAAACCCAACCTTGTGTAATTGATCTTCAATTCGCTTAACGTAATGAGGATTTGTGTGTCCTATTGAAATCACAGCGTGGCCGCCGTACAAATCTAAGTACTCTTGTCCCTTGTCATCCCATACAGTAGCACCCAAAGCCTTTGCTATCGTAATGTCGTTAAGCGGATAAACATCAAATAATTTCATGTTGCTGAATGCTTAATGCAGAACGCTTAACGCAGAGCGTCTCAAGTATTCTGCCTGATTATTTTAATAAGTTTTATAAGTTTAGCCTTTTGTTCGTTCAGTTTTTCATTTACGATTAAATGACCATCATTTGTCAGAAACCCCAAATCCCTTACCAACAGTAATCCATATTCTAACTCATGAACTGATCCTAATGCTATATCTAAAAAACGAACAAAATCTTTCTCCGTACTCCGTCCACATCCTTCAACTATGTTGAGAGGAATCGAACATGCCGCCCGCCTAATTTGACTACTCAGTGCATACTCCTCGTTCTTAGGTAACGTAGCTGTAACATTTCTGTATATGTGAAGAGTAAGCTCATGAGCCTTCACCCACACATCATATTTCTTATAATCCCGCATAAATAAAATATTTAGCGGTAAGTATTCGTCAAACATGTCACACCAGGAACCGCGTTAAGCGTTGGGCACTAAGCGTTAAGCCCGCTCCTAAAAATAGTTTGCTTTTAGCTTAAGTCCCAGGCATTCATCAAGACCAAACATTAAGTTCATATTCTGAACGGCCTGACCAGATGCGCCTTTTAGTAAATTGTCAATAATAGTATGTATAACAAGTTTGCTACCTACTTTCTCTAATTGAATCACACACTTGTTCGTATTCACCACCTGTTTTAAAAAAATAGGCTCTTTGCTTACAGTTGTAAAAGGATCATCCGCATAGAATGTTTCGTACATTTCATTCAGTGCAGATTCGCTTAACTCGCAATGAATTTGTGAGCTTACGAAAATACCTCTTGTAAAATCACCGCGCCATGGAATAAAACTCAAGTCGATTTCAGTACCCGGCTGCAATTGATTCAATGATTGCCCGATCTCTTTCAAGTGCTGATGACTAAGTGTTTTGTAAGCCTGTATGTTATTGGCTCTCCAGCTAAAGTGCGAAGTGGTAGCAAGGCTTTGACCAGCTCCTGTAGAACCGGTGATCCCTGTTGTATAAACTTCATCAAGCAGGTTTGCCTGCGCCAAAGGCAACAATCCAAGTTGAATGGCTGTTGCGAAACAACCGGGGTTTGCAATATGCTGCGCTTTCCTTATTTCTTCTTTATTCAGTTCCGGAAGGCCGTATACAACAGCCTGCCCATTGATGGCTGGACGCGTATTATTGCTGTGCAAACGAAAATCTTGTGAAAGATCAATGATCTTACTGCCTTTCAAAAATTCAGCATTCTCATCAACAAATTTCTTTGCTTCACCATGACCAACACACAAGAATACGACATCTGCTTTTTTGTCAAGAGCACCTGTGAATTCCAATTTTGTTTCACCGATTAGATCCTGGTGAACAGTGTAAACTGGTTTGCCAGCGTTACTCTTACTGTTTATATAAAGAATTTCAACTTGCGGATGATTTATCAAAAGTCTGATTAACTCGCCACCTGTATAACCCGCGCCGCCTATAATTCCAACTTTGATCATAGTAATATCTTTTTAGAGAGAACGCAGATTGTCAAGATTTTCATGATCAATTAAGATCTTCACAAATCATGACAATCATGAAAATCTGCGTTCCGAATTTTTATTTAGAAGAATCATTCACTTGCTGCCAGATCGCAGTTTGGTTACCGAAAATTTTCGAGAAGCCTCTTACATCTTCGCCGCTCCAGCCGTTGTTCATTTCTCCGTATTTACCAAACTTGCTACTCATCAAATCATAAGGCGATTCAATACCGATTACCTGGAAACGGTAAGGTGCCAAATGCACATATACATCTCCGGTTACGTTTTGTTGTGAATGCTCAAAGAATGATTCGATGTCGCGCATTACCGGATCAAGAATCTGACCTTCATGAAGCCAGTTGCCGTAGAATTGCGCCAACTGATCTTTCCAGTTCAATTGCCATTTTGTAAGCACATTTTTTTCCAAAGCATGGTGCGCTTTCAAAATTACCATTGGAGCAGCGGCTTCAAAACCTACGCGTCCCTTGATACCTATGATGGTGTCACCCACGTGAATATCACGGCCAATGCCATAACCACCTGCAATGCTTTGCAGATATTGGATTGCCTCGGTTGGGTGATTGAACGATTTGTCGTTTACGTTAGTTAACTGGCCTTTTTCAAAATGAAGTTTCACTTCTTCTTCGCCGCTCTTTGTCACTTGTGTTGGCCATGCAGATTCTGGCAACATACCTTTTGAAGTAAGTGTTTCTCGGCCACCCACACTTGTTCCCCACAAACCTTTATTGATAGAGTAAGCAGCTTTTTCGAAGTTCATTTCCACACCTTTTGCTTTCAGATAGGAAATCTCTTCTTCGCGGCTAAGACGCATGTCGCGGATGGGAGTAATAATTTCAACCCCAGGGATCATGATGTGAAAGATCATGTCAAAACGAACCTGGTCATTTCCTGCGCCGGTGCTCCCGTGTGCAACTGCATCAGCATTCAGTTTTTTTGCGTGCTCTGCAATGTGCAACGCCTGGCTCAATCTTTCAGCGCTTACGCTTAATGGATAGGTATTGTTTTTTAGCACGTTGCCAAACACAAGGTATTTGATAATGTTATCGTAATAACCTTTCACTGCGTTAACAGCTGTGTGTGTTTTTACGCCTAGCTTATAAGCGTGTTGTTCTATGGTTTTTAACTCATCTTCTGTAAAGCCCCCGGTGTTTACAATTACACTGTGTACTTCATACCCTTTATCTTCACTCAGATACTTTACACAATACGTAGTATCTAATCCTCCACTAAAACCAAGAACAACTTTTTTTGACATGACTTGATGTTTTATTTGTTTTCACGCAAAGGCACAAAGAGCAAAGACGCCAAGGGCCTCTACGTATCTATTCTTTCTGGAATTATAATATGTTCAACGTCCCACGCATTCTTTGCTTCTCTGCTCCTTCGGGTCTTTGCGTGAAATATTCCTATAGATGAAACAACGATCTAAAAATCGATCTGCTGCCAGATCCGCTTCCACCACCGTTTGATTCTTTCTTCAGAAACGGCTTAAGAAACTTCGATTGTTTCAGGCGCATGAAGCGTTCGTACAGTTTTGAATGCTGTTTGAAATCCTGCGCGGTTTCTACTGGCTCGTAATGATCCTTTGGATCGTAGAGCATTGCGGTACACATACAGTTCTTGCGGCCTTTGCTCATCAGGATTTCGTAGTTCACGCAGCTTTTGCAACCTGCCCAAAATTCTTCATCATCCGTAAGTTCAGAATAAGTAACGGGCTCGTAACCCAGGTCGCTGTTGATTTTCATAACAGCCAAACCGGTAGTGAGGCCAAATATTTTTGATTCGGGGTATTTTTCTCTTGAGAGCGCAAAAATTCTTTGCTTGATAGATTTTGCAACGCCGCTTTTTCTGAATGCCGGGGAAACGATAAGTCCTGAATTTGCCACAAACTTACCATGGCTCCATTCTTCGATGTAGCAAAAGCCCACCCAGGATCCATCTTTGGTTAAAGCAATAACCGCCTTACCCTCTTCCATTTTTTTCGCAATGTATTCAGGTGAGCGCTTAGCGATACCCGTTCCGCGGGCCTTAGCTGAAGCTTCCATTTCATCGGTAATCAATTGCGAATAGCCTTTGTCGGCAGGTGTTGCCACCCGGACAATTATTTCCTGATTTTCCAATTATGTAAAAATTAAATCAATGAAAAATAGTTCAAAAAACGTGCGACGTTCATCTATTGGGATTTTTCCACTGATAGGGGCCGGTTTTAATGGCTCGTCCTATCAGCAACCACGTCGCGGTCGAGGCATGCAGTAGCTTTCCGGTCGAAAGTCTGGCAAAGAAGAATTTATATGTTGCAGTTGATCGTTCAATTCCGTCTTTTTATGAAGAACAATTATAGGCCGCAAAAGTATAATATAATTTAAATAATGAAAGAGTTTTTTCGAAAAATTTTTGTGAAGCTTACAAATGATAGAACACAGATTATCAAGATGCTCAAGATATTTTATGATTTTCAATGACAGCGCAGCCTGTTTTCTCTAGGCAATCACTCCTAACTTGCTCATTTTCAACTTTCAACTTCCAATTTTCAATTATTTAAACGCCGGATGAAACTTATGCAGTGTTTCCCTCAAAAATTCACGATCCAAGTGGGTATAAATCTCCGTAGTGGTAATGCTTTCGTGACCCAGCATTTCCTGCACGGCGCGTAAGTCTGCCCCTCCTTCTACGAGGTGGGTGGCAAATGAGTGGCGAAATGTGTGCGGTGAAATGGTTTTATGAATGCCTGCCTTCTGCACAAGATCTTTTATCATTAAAAAAATCATTACCCTGGTAAGCTTCGCCCCCCGTCTGTTCAAAAACAATACGTCCTCATTGCCCTTTTTTATGGGAATATGAACGCGTATTTCGTCCTTGTAAATGTTGATGTATTTAGTGGCATCGCTGCCAATGGGCACCAGTCTTTCCTTATCACCTTTTCCGATTACGCGTACAAATCCTACATCGAGGTGCAGATTGCTAATGGTTAGGTTTACCAGCTCGGTTACGCGCAAGCCGCAACTGTATAGGGTTTCAAGAATTGCTTTATTGCGGCCGCCTTCAGGTTTGCTCAGGTCTATCTGACCAATAATCTCTTCAATCTCCTCAAAACTCAACACGTCCGGCAGCGCTCTTTTCAGCTTTGGTGCATCCAATAAAACAGTAGGATCTTTTGTGGTAATGTTTTCCAGCAGACAATATTTGTAAAAACTTCTTAATCCTGAGATAATTCTCGCTTGTGAGGTAGCTGTCATTCCTAATTCTCCGATCCATTTCAAGAACTGTTGAAGATCTTTCAATTCAAGCTGTGCAGGAGTTCTTTTCGTATCCGTTTGCAGCATGAATTGGGTAAGCTTTTCAATGTCACGCAAGTAAGCCTCAACAGAGTTATCCGATAGAGATTTTTCCAGTTGAAGATATGCTTTAAAACCTTTCTTATAGGGTTCCCACATGCGCAGCTTTTTTACAAATGTAAGCTATGAACACCCTGAACTACAATTGGTTCTTCATTTTTTACGGTTCACTCAACCGGGCTCAAGACAATTTTGTTATTGATGATATTTTTTAACAGCAAAACTCCATTTATGAACCTATTATTTAAGGCCGTATGCCTCGGTATATTGGCCACTTGCTCTGTTAATGCCTTCTCCCAAAAACTGTCACTGGAACAAGGGGATCTTTCGTTTCTGAAGAACGAAAAATCGATCAACCTTGAACTCACGTATGAAGATATGAAGGTTGGGAAGTACGATAATGAGAAGGATTATGTCACCAATAAACAAGCCGAAATGAACAAGAAAAACCCGGGCACCGGCGACACATGGGCCAAGGAATGGGAAAATGACAAGGGCGACCGCTACAGAGCTAAATTTGTAGAGCTCTTTCAGGAACATTGTCCAACGCTTAAAATAACCAACGATGGCAAGGCAAAATATACCATCATTTACCACACTACATTTCTTGAGCCGGGATATAATATTGGAATCAGCAGAAAAAATGCGCAACACAATGCTATACTTACCGTTGTTGATGCCGCCGATAAAAGTAAAGTGCTGGCGAAAATTACAGTAGACAAAGCACTGGGAAGAACGATGTCTTTCAGCGATTATGATACTGGCGCCCGATTGGCAGAAACCTATGCAGATGCCGCAAAGGAGATTGGAAAAATGTTTGAGAAAAAAATGCAATAGAACGCATAACGTCTAATGCAAAACGCCTAGCGCAAGTTCTCAATGCGCTAGGCGTTTTGCTTTGGGCATTGGCCATTGGGCATACCTATTCGCACTAAGAGTTTTTACTTATTTCGTCAAAATAATGAACACAGTTGACTCATTTTAACCGTCTTTTTTCGCAATTCACTACCTTTTATTTTTCTCCTCTTATTTTTTGCGATTATATTGTAACCCTAAATCCTTAAAACTATTTTTTATGAAGCAGTTGCTTAAACTAACCCTTGCCGTGGCAATCACCACGCTCTCAGTCACGGGTCACGCACAAAAAATCAAACTTCAAGATGGCAATCTTGATTTTCTGAGAAATGAAAAGTCAGTCAACGTTGAGTTTGTCTACGAAAATGTAAAAGTGGGCAAATACGACAATGAGAAAGACTACATGGACAAGAAGAAAGAAGACATGAACAAGAAAGAAGCAGGTACAGGCGACAAATGGGCCAAAGCCTGGATCGACGACCGCGACAACAGGTACAAACCAAAATTTGAAGAGTTGTTTACCAAAAACACTGCGTTACAGGTAAATGACAAGGGCACTTCAAAATACACTTTGGTCTACAAAACTACTTTCCTTGAGCCTGGCTACAACATTGGTATTTCAAGAAAAAATGCGCAACACAATGCTGAAGTGTTTATTGTAGAAGCCGCAAATAAAAACAAAGTATTGGCGAGAATCTCTTTGGATAAAGCACTTGGAAGAGACTTCTGGGGTGCAGATTTTGACACCGGAGCCCGCCTGGCTGAAACTTATGCTGACGCAGGAAAAGCACTGGCTAAGTTCATCGAAAAACAAACGAAATAGGACTAAACGCCTAACGCAAAACACATAAAGCAAAACGCCTAACGCAGAGGATCTCAGCGTTAGGCGTTTTGCTTTATGTAACTGAATAACTGAGTGTTTCATATTCGTAGAGCAAAATCGAAAATAAACATTCAGTTATTCAGTCATTCAGTCATTCAGTTATTCAGTCATTCAGTTATTAATTCAACAAGTCGCTGCTTGCATCATCCAGCAAATTAAGATCAATAGAATCCTGGCCGGCAATGCCTTCTATCGAGCCGCGAATATGTGCCGCGTTCAATAATACTTTTTCCAGTTGCTTCTCTCGCGCCTTCCACAACTTCTCCATGGCATCGCGTTCTTTTTGTATGGAAATGCGCATACTCATGAAGCCTTCACGGATAGCGTTCCATTGCTCAGCAAACTCATGGCTGGTTAAATAGTTATAGAGCAAATGCATTTTATCACCTCTGTTCTCCTGGAATTTCGTTGCAGTCGCGATCTTTACGAGCCCATCGCGCAGGACATGCACGAGGGGTTTAACCTCGGCAAATGAACAAACCCAAACACCGCTTATGTCGCCGAACTTGTCCATATCCTTCGGCATCTTTTTGGTCACCAGTACTGCAATATCAGCGCCTTGACTGCGCATGTCGCTCTTTAGTTTTTCGACCCACTCGCCTCCAAAATTTTCGGCCCGCTTGCTTTCGAAAATAATCTTACCACACTCCTGCCCAAAGTTATTTCTTACGGTTAGGATACAGTCTGCACCACGAACACCTTTACCCACTTCACTTACTACATCAAACGGGAACGAGGCCCGCAACATTTCTTCCAGCGCCAGTTCCTGCACTTCGCCCTGCAATTGCATACTGCCCTGCTCAGCCTTCCGCCTCATTTCTTCGGCCAGCTTTTTCTGGTCTTCCAGTTGCTTTTCCAATTCCTTTAGGCGAAGATTAAACTCTGTTTCCTTCGCGGCATTTTTCTGTTCCTCTATTTGCCTAATCTCCTCAGAAAGCTTGCTGCGTTCTTCCTGCAGCTGGCGTTGCAGGGAAAGCTCAAGCTCTGCTTCTTTGTTTTGTAGTTCTTTTTCTTTTTGCAGGAATTCAATTTCTTTTTTTCTCGCCTCTTTCAGTTTTTCCTCGTTCTCTTTATTATTCAGTTCAAGAAATTCCAGTTTGCCTTCATAATCCGCAGTGATGCTTTTGCGAAGATTTTCTTCCAACTGCTGATTTTTTCTCTTTATTTCTGTTTCCAGTTGCAGTTGAAACTTCTCTTCCTGCTTTCTTGCGTTGGCAGCAAACTCTTCCTCCTGCTTTTTCCTGATCACGGAAAATTCTTCGTCCTTGCGTTTTAGCTCCTCCTCCTTGTTCTTCTTGTAGTCAATCATCTGCTGACGCAATTCTTGCTTTTCTTTTTCTATCGCGTCCTTCAACTCATCGTTCAATGCTTCTTCTAATGGAAACTCATGACCACAATTCGTACATTTTATTTGCGTAGGCATCTTCTGAATATTTATACAATTTTACGAAACAGCGTTGATTTTTTGCTAAAAAAATTAGTTTAATTGAAAATTGAAAGTGGAAAATTGAAAATGATGATTCGTGAAACGCCTAATACTCAATAACTTAAGCTGTTCTTCTTCATTTTCAACTTTCAATTTTCAATTTTCAATTCAATCCACCATTCTCACTATAGGCAATTCAACAAAAAAAGTAGTACCAACACCTTCGGCGGTTTCGAACCAAATGTTTCCGCGGGCATGTTCTGCGATGCTCTTGCTCATGGCAAGCCCCAGCCCGGTTCCGGAAGATTTAGTGGTAAAGTTTGGAATGAATATTTTGGCCCTGGTGTCCGCCGGAATGCCTTCCCCATTGTCTCTAACCGTAATGATCACCTTGTCATCCACTATTTCTTCGTTGATGATCACTTGCGGGTTTTCTTCTTTTGAACAGGCTTCCACGGCATTCTGTAAAAGGTTCGTAAACAGACGGTTCAGCTGTGTCTTATCTGCCAGCACATAAATTCTGTTCGGCAGCAGATTTAACGACAAGTCGAAGTTCTCCGTTTTTTCATATAACGAACCAAGTGAGGATAAAACACTATTCAAATTAAACACTTCATTTCTCACATTTCCAATATTGGCGAACTGAGAAAAATCCGATGCAATTTTTGAAAGGTGATCAATTTGCTCAACCAGTGTCCTAGCCACATTCGCCGTGTGTTCCTTCACATTGGGCATGTTGTTGTCAATAGCTTTCTGCAGGTATTGAATGCTCAGCTTCATTGGCGTAAGAGGATTCTTAATCTCGTGAGCTACTTGTTTCGCCATCTCCCGCCATGCGCCCTCTCTTTCACTTTTAGCAAGCGCCGCAGCACTTTCTTCAAGCTTCTTCACCATTTTGTTGTACTCCTTCACCAGCCCTCCGATCTCATTATCGCGGCTCCATGTAATTTCCTCGTTCATGGTGCCAAGATTAATTTCCTTCATCTTATTTCCGATCAGCGTAAAGTAAGAGGTGATGCGGTTTGTAATCACCAGGGCAATGATACCCGCGATAAGAAAAATGAAAGCATTAAGGTTGATGATGGTTACAAGGAAGTTTGAAATTTCTCTCTTTAATTCTGTTTGTGTATCGAAAGAAGGAATGTTCAGGTATGCATAAGCTTCACCCTTGTCATCACGCAGCGGACAGTACACACTCTGGTAATCCACGCCACCCATTCTTTCCTGGTTTACATACTGCACAAGTTTTTTGTTGTGCACATTATAATAAGCCAGCGGATTCATTTTGCTGCTTAAAATTCCTTTGTTGTAAATAAAAGGATTAGATGAAATTTTCAAATCACCTTCAAGGCTGTAAAGGTTTATGTCCGCACCGTGAATTTCGGAAACGCGTGATATCATATCTTCCAGGTCCTTATCTATACCCATTTTATAAAGACGCATGATGTCCCGGAAACCTATGTCGCCTTTTACCCGATTCTGAATTTCGTTGTTGACGGTTTGAATTGCCTTGGTTAGTCTATCCTGCTTGGTTTGATTATAGCGGTTAATGAAAAAGAAAATGGTCGCTATACCGATTACAAGGAAAGAAAACAAACTGATGAAAATGATCGTTCCATGTATTTGTGAGCGAAGACTCAACTGCCAGTATGGTTTCAAATTTTTCCAGCGCAGGCCGGATTGTATGATGAGCGCAATAATGCGGAATAAAGCCACCAGCAATATGAATGCACTGAAAAGGTAAGCGAATAAGGTAATCGCTTCAATGAAATAGTTATTGTTCTTTGCAATAACCACCACCTTATTGTTATCACGGTACCATAGTTCATCATATCCATCTCTTCTTATCTGGGTGAAATCATTCTTGGGCAGCGTGCTTGAATCCAATTGCGTTGGAAACGGGTAGTCGTTGTAATTGGTTAAAAGCTCCCTGTTGTTGTAAATGGCATAAGAATACAATGGAGAGTATTCGTTGGGCAGGAAGTCCTTCCGCTGCTTGAACAATTCCGGCACAAGCGCATCGCTCTTGTAAAACTTGGGGTCAGACAGCATGAAGAAATAACCAACCGTATTGCCCAATGTATCCGTTACAGTCTTCTTGCTGATGTAGGAATATTTATCAAATGCTCTTTCAAAATATCGCAGATCGTTTACGGCTGTTGGTTTCCCTTCGATCTGAAAAATTGTATTCAATGTATCATACGAAACGGCGCCTTCATTAAAAAGAGGTTTTTCAGATTCATCAAATGTGTAAATATGATTGTTGTATCGATCCAAATAAGCACTGAAATTTTTGTTGATCAAACTATCTTTCAAATAGGAGTTTGATATAGGTAATCTGAACCGCTCGAAATTTCCGTAGAGAAAATTATTGTCAACATAAGTAAGTACAATACTTAAAAGCCTTTCACTGGAAGGGTCCGCCTGCAGTGCCAGTTTCTCTGCTGTACGTTTGCGCTGCTCAATTTCTATTTTGGTATTCTCTTCGATAATGATGGAGGCAACCGACATGGAGAAAATAAACAACCAGAAAATAACCTGTGAGATGTTGAACCGGTTTCCCAGTTCTGACAAAAACGTTTGGTTCTGTAGCCAGGTGTAAAACAACAACCAGATAAGCACGTAAATATTCAGCTCAACAAATGAGGTTTGCGTTACAATGCTCAACAGGACCAGCCCGGCAATGGCAATGGAAAGATAAAGCACGTATGGCTTTCCAACGCTTAGTGGTTGCACGATTTTAAGTATGACCTGCGAAAGAAAAAAGTAACCGAAGGTAATGGCAGCCAAAACAACAAATCCCGCAAAACTGTATTGATTTAATATGCTGAAGAAATTCGTTACGTTAAAGGAAATCCTCGCATCAGCGATCAGACTTTGAATAATACGGGCCACGGCAAACGTAGTGGCTACATACAAAAAGATGTTGATGATGTACAAGGGCCACTGCCAGATTGTATTTACATAGCGCATGAAATCCTTGTCGCCAATTTCTCTTCGTACAAACAATACGATCCAGCAAAAAAGAAACGCATTGATCAGCAGGTCGCCAAGCGAACTGAAGATAACACTCGAGCTGTAAATGGTTGGATCGAAGAGCATGAACTGCCGCAGGTTAAGCAACCCCGGCAACAGGTAAACAATTCCCCGCAAAATGAGGATGACCAGCAACAGAAAACCTATCCCCGTTTTATAATCGTATTTATTGGAAATGCTATGCGCAGCATTGTTGATGAAGAACATGAGAAACGCAATGCCGATAAGCATGAATGTAAGCGAAAGCCAGTTGTTGTTGTTTACGGGATGCGTGTTTCGCTTTGCTTCCAGGTAAAACAACACGTTGCCGCTTTGGGAATAAACAGGGTAATCAGTTTGATACGTAGTGAGTGAGACTTTTTTCTCCGCTTCCGGAAAGCCCTCTATCTCCCTTGCCAGGTTATTGTTTTCAATAAAGTATTCCTTTCTTATTGGAATCAATGCGGCAATAATCAACGGCTGTCCATCATAAACAGACCGTGTTTTGATAAACTCATACTGGCCGTTGCTAAGTTTTACAAACGAGGTTGTATCTGGCCTTGATAACAGATCTCTGTCGGGAATGGCATTTTGCGTATTCCAAAACCGTAGCTCCGGTTCGTTGGATTCGTTTAATGTGAAAAGGTAAATACCAAACGGTTTGTCAACGACATCATTGATCGTTTTTTCGGAAGGGTTGTCGCTCAGTAGTTCCTGCTGCAATGCTTTATCATCCGTAAATTCCTGAACGTCGTCTTCAATTTTATGCAACCGTCTTTCAATGCCATTGCGCAATTTCTCTACCGAAGAATAAGAAACCCAATAGTTGTTGATGATAAATGCAATGGTGAACAGCCATGCGGCGGCTAATATGAAGTAGGCATTACGTTTTAGAATTTCGGAAATAAAACTTCTCAAGATGATTGCTTTTTCTTTTTAACAGTGTTCCAAATAGCATCCATTTCCTGCAGGGTCATATCGTGCAGTTGTTTGCCTTGTTCTGAAGCAATGTCTTCCATTTGTGTGAAGCGCTGCAGGAACTTCTTATTGGTCCTTTCCAGCGCATTTTCAGCATCTATTTGCAAAAACCGTGCGTAATTAATCAACGAAAACACTACGTCGCCAAACTCGTCTTCAATCCTGTCCTTATCATTTTCCTTTACTACTTCCTGCAGCTCCTGCAGCTCCTCCTGCACTTTGTCCCACACCTGTTCTTTATTGTCCCATTCAAAGCCCACCTGCTTCGCTTTTTCCTGTAATCGCATGGCTTTTACAGTAGCCGGCAAGGATTTGGGAACCCCGCTCAATACAGACTTTTTGCCTTCCTTGAGCTTCAGCTTTTCCCAATTCTTCTTAACATCCTCCTCGTCATTTACCTGTACATCTCCATAAATATGCGGATGGCGGAAAATCAATTTTTTAGAAATGCCATCAATCACTTCTGTTAAAGTAAACTCCTGTTTCTCTGCACCAATTTTTGAGTAGAACAGAATGTGCAGCAACAAATCCCCCAGCTCCTCCTTTATCCCCTTCCAGCTCTCGTCCGTAATCGCATCTGTAAGTTCAAAAGTCTCCTCGATGGTTTGCTGGCGCAGCGTTTGAATCGTTTGCTTGCGATCCCAGGGGCACTTCTCCCTCAGGTCATCCATGATCTGCACTAATTTTAAAAAGCTCGCCGACAAATTTTCCTGTTCCATAAAAAATTAAATTACGTAGACTGAAAAAATAAAGAAAATCGTAAAAAGTACAAGCAGAGAAATTGAGGTTAATATATTGAATATAAGAAATTTAGCGATCGTTTTACGCCTTCCCTGCTCATAAAAAATTCGCATGGCCCTGTATGCGTAATAAACGCCTCCCAGGAACATCAAAATCAGGATATATGATAGCCATGAGAAATGGGCAAACCCTGAAATTCTTGACAAGGTAAAGAATACAAGTAAAAAGATGAACGTGAAAATGTACAGATAGATGAGGAAAATGCCATGATCTGCAAAGTAAAATTGTTTGTTTCGTGCATAAAGCAGTTTCAAAAACAACGCATACAAAGGCAGCGAAACGAACAACATATATGGTAGTGAATGGAAAAATCTCTCAAGCAAATCATGTATAAGCTCATTACCTCCACCACCTTCTGGCCTGTCATATTTTTTGTGCAACCATATCATACGATGCACATATTGTTTTTTTAAGAAGCCGTCTCTTTTTTCCTTAGGAAGTGATTCCTGGTATCTGTCATATTCCGCTTTATCAGTAAACTCCTGCCCGTCGCCACTGATGCTTATCTTATTGGCTGAATCAACAGTAATAGGTATGTTTTTCCTGAGCGCCTCCGATTTGGCAATCGCAATTGAATCCTCAGCGTCCATCGTATCCCCTTTTCCTGCAACTTCTTTCGCTTCCTTAGTACGCTCTTTATTGGGATGAATACCCGGTTTAAAAAATGCAAAAAACAGGAAAAAGAATATTGCTGACGTAAACACGTACATCCTGATCGGGTTCAGGTATGAGGCACGGCGCCCTTTCATATATTCTTTTGCAAGAAAACCAGGCTTCTTAAACAGCATCACTACGCTGCTGAAAAACTTACCGTCAAAATGTGTAATGTCATTAAAGAAATGCATTAACAAATGACCAAAAGATTCTTTGGGCTCTATATTCTCCTGGCCACAAACATGACAGTAGCGGCCAATTACCTCAGTTTCGCAGTTAAGACAGTTTTTTTCTTTTCGTTGGTGAAAATGTGACACGGGTTAAATTTCGTTAAAAATAAATACAAATTTGATTGAGCAGCAAGTATTCAGCTGAAAGAGTGGGTATATTTTAGCAAATAAACTATTACTTTGCTTGTCCGGTGAAAACATCCGTAAGGGCGAATTGCATTTGCCCTCTTAATGATTTGTTTTATTTAAAATTTTTGAAGATTGAAAAGCATATTTAAGTTTTTAACGTGCCTTGCCCTCGTAGTTGTTTCGCTCTGTGCCAATGCACAATATTATTACAAGGATATTATTACCACTCAGCAAGTGAGCGATAACTACCACCTTATGAAAAAGGCAAACGTTGCCACGGTGGTTCTTAAAAGTTTCATTCAAAACAATGAGGTAACTGAAGGATTCGATTGCAATCAAAAAGTTTCAGCGGCACAGGATAAAGTAGTGACTTACACAAAAACAACAGATGCCGGCGAGTCATTTTTCACCGCGTTTTACAATAAAAATGATCTGCTGATCGAAACCATTGACAGCTCCTCACACCTTGTGTCTACCACAGATTACAGCTATGACGCATCAAACAGGTTGCAGAGCATTAAAAGCACCAGCCAGGCTGCGACTATTGTAAACGTTGAAGTACACACGTGGCAATACAATGACAAAGGCAATCCGGTTTCGATGCTGAAGATCCGCAACGGAGCCGACACCACCTGGATCACCTATGTATTGGACGACAAAGGAAATCCTACGGAAGAGCATGCCAAAAGAAATGTTGCCATTCCACAACCTACAGTGTTTTACTACTACGACGATAAACACAGGCTCACCGACGTAGTAAGATACAACCAGAAAGCAAAACGCATGCTGCCTGATTATATGTTTGAGTACGACGAATCGAACAAAATTTCTGTAATGACCGTTGTTCCGGAAGGCAGCAACGATTACCAGAAATGGTATTACAAATATGATGAAGATGGACTGAAGGCAGCAGATTTCTGTTATAACAAGCGAAACGAATTGCAGGGAAAGATCCTGTATGATTATACGTACACGAAATAATATTTTGGTGCCGTAGGGGCGAATCGCATTCGCCCTATAACACCCAATCAATGCAAGAACGCTGGCACAATGCCAGCACAGAGATAAAATAAATGTTTGCATCATTATTCAATTGGAGAAGCCTGCTGGCATTGCTGGCAATCGCTATCATCAGCGGAACGATATTCTATTCGCAATATCTAGCCTCTAAAATTGCAAAGGATGAAAAACAAAAAGTAATGCAGTGGGTGGAAGCCAGCAAAGCAGTAGTGCAAAACCCCGGCATGGATTTTTCACTACCGAATATGATCAGGAATGAGCAAACGGACATTCCCATCATTGAAACGAATGAACGCGACAGTATTGTAAATTTCATAAACATCGACAGTGCGAGCGTTGCCCACGATCCAACATTTCTTTCCAAAAAATTAAAAGAGTTCAGCAAATCCAATGACCCGCTGCTCATCATCCTAAGCCAGGAGCCATTTGTTGCCAACAAATATTACTACGGCAATACAAAACTGCTGAATGAAGTAAAGTACTATCCGCTGATCCAGCTTTTGATCGTCATAGTTTTCATCGTCCTCATACTAACACTGATAACCATCCGGAACAAATCCACGCAAAATCAGGTGTGGGCAGGGATGGCCAAAGAAACAGCACACCAGATGGGAACACCTCTTTCTTCATTGCAAGCCTGGCTGGAAATGTTGAAGGAAAACAGCTCCGGCGAAAACATTGTGAAAGAGATGGAAAAGGATGTAAGCCGTTTAAAACTGGTATCGGACAGGTTCAGCAAAATTGGCAGCACACCAAAACTCGAAAGCAGCAATGTTATACACCAGGTGCAGGCGATGGTAGAATACATGAAAAAACGGGCACCCGGCAGAGTTGATTTTTCTGTACAAACACATGACCGCGACGTTTTGAAAGCCATGATCTCTCCTCCTTTATTTGATTGGGTAATTGAAAACCTGCTAAAAAATGCATTGGACGCGATGGAAGGAAAAGGAAAAATTTCAGCCGATATCCAGGAGCATGCCGATGAAATTGTGGTGGATATCTCTGATACAGGAAAAGGAATTTCTTCTGTCAATATTGCCAAAATATTCAAACCCGGTTTCACCACCAAGAAACGCGGTTGGGGACTGGGGCTCAGCCTTGCTAAAAGAATCATTGATCAATATCACCAGGGAGAATTGTTTGTAAAAAACTCTGAAGTGGGCAAAGGCACCACATTTAGAATTGTGCTGAAGAAAGAGATTAAACCCGAACGATGAGTGAATTTGAAAATATGAAAATTCTTTTCGTGCAACTTTCATTTTTCCGACTAACTCTCGAAATATCAGGTAGAAAATAATATATCCAGAAGGGCGCACCAAAAGCATTTTCAAATTTTCAAATCCTCAAATTTTCAAATTGGATGTGAGTAATGAAACAACTGCTAACCATCTTGCTTTCTTTTGCCCTGCTTCCAACGCAGGCACAATATTCCGGAATGATGCCGGTTAAGCTCTCCTCCACCTTACAAGGTTTGGTCAGACTGCCAGCCAGCTATAATCAATTGCCTGCAAAAAAGTATCCGGTGATATTTCACTTCTGTGGGAATAATGAAACCGCAGACAAAGGAGGATTGAACCTTCTTATGAATGCCGGCTTCGGCAGGCAGGTTGCATTGAATCGCATCCAGGGAACAATTGCCGATAGCATCATTCATGTTGTGGTGCAAAGCCCATCGTCAGGAGCAATCGCGCAGCCAAACTTAAGCAACCAGGTATTTGATTATGTTTTCGCAAATTACCGTTGTGATCTTTCCACAGACGCAAATGGCAAATACAAATATGTGGCTCTTATCGGACTTAGCCAGGGTGCAAGCGACGTATGGGATATTGTCAGTTGGGATAATTCAGTAAAGACTTACGGTGTATCCAAATATTCCACAAAAATTAAAAAGGTTTGGCTCGTTAGCATTCCGGTAAAGTTCCCTTCTGTGGCAACATATCAACGGGTTAAAGGCGATGTGTTTCACTTCGTTCATGGTGACAATGATCAGCAAGGCTGCTGTGCCCTATGGCCGGCAAAGGACCAAAACAAGGCATTGAACGCAAATGGATCAACCAGTTCAATAGATGTGAAGAAAGGCGGCGGCCACGATAATACAACCTGGGATTCTGCCTGGTCCGCTTCGGGACGGGACACCATCACAAATATCTATCGTTTGGTAACAAATGGATGGATTCCTAGCCTTAAGAGCAATTGAACGCGAACGGCAACTTAAAGAGCAAAGGCCCACAATCTTTTGATTACGGGCCTTTGCTCTTTAGAAAAGAATGTGCATCTATTTAATCTCTTTCAATACTCCGTAAACTTTGTTTCCGAAACTCACTGTTGCATTGTAATCGAAATGATATGGATCCTGCAATGTTTCATTGCTAAGATCTATAAGGTGAATATTGCTGTCGGTCTCAGCTAGTTTCTTCTGGGATGCCTCTATCACTTCACTGAATTTTATGCTTTTGTGACTTATGGTGCCCATGATAATTGGCAAATTATGATTTCCGCAACACAAACGTATTTGTTCAAAAACAGCCCTCGTATTTTCAAAATACTGAGCATCGAACGGCGCACCGAAATCACTCTCACCCTGATGCCATAAAAGAGCTTTAAATCTGACATACTTCTTTTGCGAAGCCAGTTCTCCTATACAATCCTGAATTTCTTTCTTAAATTCTTCAAGCAGAATTGGCTTACTCATGGTATCAGAAGCGGGATAATGCCAGCTGCCACTGTTCTCGGATGTTTTTGGAGCTATGCTGGAGCCACCTTTTGTCCGTTTAATGATATAAATATTCTTGTTTTCTTTTTGCTGAAGTTGTTTCAGGGCAACGATATCAAACCCAAAAGCACGGCTATTTTTACTGTCTGAGCCACTTAAATATTCAGATCCCGGTCCTAATTGATAGGTTCCAAATTCCTTTTGTTTGCGTTCCCATACATAAACGCTGTCTACTTTATTATCCCTGATAAAATCCGGGTATGGAGAAAGCACACGACCATCGGCGTTACTTTGACCTCCTACTAAATAAACGTCTACCGTGTCTTCAGGAATTTGGGATGATGGAATATAGTGTCGATTGGAGAACCAGTTGCAAGAACATAACAACACTGTACAAATGACGAATATGCGTTTCATTAAGGAGGTTTTGTTGGTTAGTTGTTTATTGACCCTTGGGGATTGAGACCCTTAACTTAAAAACCAAAGGCCCACAATCTTTCGACAATGGGCCTTTTTCGTGCGGAAGAGGAGATTCGAACTCCCACGCCCGGTAAAAGGCGCTACCACCTCAAAGTAGTGCGTCTACCAATTTCGCCACCTCCGCAAGGGAGTGCAAATATAGGAGCTAATTGCGAAATCAATACAGATCAGCAACTTTTTTTGTATCGCCATTTTTCTGCCCCTTTTCTCATCAAATTTTCTTTGCTATCCTTCTGTCACTCAGGAACTTCTCAAATTCCGCCAGGCTATAACTGCTCAGGTTTTTATCCTTTGTCAACCCGCCTTTTTGGGCGGCAAGCACACCATACTTTACATCGTGGAATCCATCGATACTATGGGCATCCGGATCTATGGAAATGATCGCACCCTGGGCAATTGCATCATCGATAAAGCTCCAGTCAATATCCAACCTTCTCGGGTGGGCATTCAGCTCAATAACCACGTTATTTTCCACACAGGCCTTAATAACCTCCCTGTGATCAACCGGATAACCCTTGCGGCTCAGCAACAACCTTCCTGTCATGTGACCAAGAATGGTGGTGTAAGGGTTTCTGATCGCGTTCAACAACCTCATCATCGCTTTGTCCTCAGGCATGCTCAGATTCTGGTGAACAGAACCAATAACCAAGTCAAATGTCGCCAAAACCTCATTGCTGTAATCCAATGAGCCATCATTCAGAATATCGCTCTCAATGCTCTTGAAAATCTTGAACGGATGCAGCTTAGCATTCAACTCATCAATGTACAAGTGTTGCTCACGAATTCTTTCTTCCTGCAGGCCCTTTGCATAAGCAGCCGTTTTACTGTGATCGCTTATAACAAGATATTCGAAACCTTGTGCCATACAGGTTTTCGCCATTTCCTCAACCGTGTTTACACCATCGCTCCAATTGCTATGATTGTGAATGATGCCTTTTATATCTGATACCTGGATGATGTCACTAAAATCTTTTTGCTTCGCTCTTTCAATAAACGCAGTTGTATCTCTCAAATATGCCGGCACGAAATTGAAATGAATGGACTTGAAAATCTCATTTTCTGAATCCACCTTATTTGTTGCCGCCCATCCGTTCTCTTTTTGCAAGGCCTCATAAAACTCAGGTGCAGAGCTTGTTTCAAGCAGCTTGTAATAGAAGTTATCTTTCGTCGCAATGTAAAAAACAAGCAAAATATTTTCCGGCCCTTTTACGGCAATCATTTCCTGGTTAACTTCTTCTACAACGAAATTTTGTTGTGAAAAGAAATCGCCGATAAACTCAATGCTCTTAGTTGTTACAAATTCAAGTTTGCTGATGATCGTATTTTGTCTGCGGAAATCGCCTGTAATTTCGATGAGATCATCACCAAATGCATTCGCCAATCCTGCCAGCAATTGATGCGCATAACTTTCAATTTGTGCATACAAATAACTGCCCACATGTCTTAAGAAAAACTCAATATTTTCCTGTACACTTTTTTGTGTTTTTTCACCAAATCCTTTGTAGAGCGTCAACCTGTTTTCGTTGCATGCGTACAGCAATTCACCAACAGATTCGATCCCCATTTCCTTCCAGATTGTGGAGATTTTTTTGGGGCCCAACCCTTTAATGTTCAACAGATCTAAAATGCCCGGAGGTGTTTTTAATAGCATATCCTCCAATGCCAGCAACTTGCCTGTATCAAGGATTTCAATGATCTTTTTTCCGGTTGACTCACCGATACCTTTCAATGTAAAAAGTTTATCCGGAGATATCTCGTGCAATGGTGTTGTGATCTTCTCTATATTGAAAGCAGCAACGCTATATGATTTTGATTTAAAACTATTTTCTCCATGAATATCCATGAGTTTGGAAAGCAAAGAAAACTGATCAGCAATAGCATAATTATCAAGAGGCATAAATGGCTGTTTAGAGCGTGAAGATAGAGAGAAAATAAATGAATAATTGATTAACTGAATACCTGAAACTGAAGGGCAATTCTTATTGCTCTCGAAGCTTTCAGCTTCGGAGATCTATTCTATCGCCTCTGGAGAATATGTTTTTTAAAAAAGTAAAAGAACAAAATCACGTGACCTTTCTTACAAAATAATCGCGAATCATATTTTAAAAAAATCTTCCTAACTCCGAAACTCTTTACAGCAAATCATTTCAGGCCATTCAATTTTTCACTTTTTTACAACGGGCAATGAACTTAAAGTGTGCATTGGTATCTGCGATATCATACTACTGGTGTTGTTAAAGAGATCAGGAACCAGGTGCTGATTGCAGAAAAGAAAGCGCAGGCAAATACTTTCATGCGTCGTGAAGGAACAGCCAGCATGTGAAGCATGTTGAACACAGCGAAGCTAATGGAGGAAAATTCAATGTTGTGAAAACTGAAGGAGATGGAATATGTAAAAAAATAGCAGACAAAATCAGCAACATCAGTGTAAGTGGAAACGGCGTACTGATAGAATAATTGAAAGACATCTTAGTCGCAAAGAAATAATCAACATCCGGTGTTGCAAAGTGCCGGATGTTTTTTAAGGCACACGGATGACACGGATTGGACGGATTTACGCGGATTTATTCCTTTAGAATAAGTGGCAGCAAGACCAGGATTGTCGAACCTTATACATTCAGTTATTCGGTTACTCAGTTATTCAATTATTTTGAAAAATCAGTGGTCATCAGTTTAATCAGTGTCATCTGTGTGCCTAAAATCAGGGCATAAAAAAAGTCCTGCATTTCTGCAGGACTGTATGTTCATTTTGCTGTAAAGACTATGCTTTTTTAGGAGCAGCTTTCTTAGCAGCTTTTTTAGGAGCAGCTTTTTTAGCTACTTTTTTCGCAGCAGCTTTTTTAGGAGCGGCTTTCTTTGCAGCAGCTTTTTTAGGAGCGGCTTTTTTTGCTACTTTTTTCGCAGCAGCTTTCTTAGGTGCAGCTTTTTTTGCAGCAGCTTTTTTAGGAGCCGCTTTTTTTGCAGTTGCCATGTTTCTTGAATTTAAAATGGTTAGTAAAGAAATATCAGAAGTAAAAATAAAAACTTCTGGGAAACTGCCAAAAAAATTTTGCTATTAAATCAAAAAATATTAAGCCGTAGCCTCAACTGCGTTTACAGAAACGACAGTTTTGTTACCTCTTGATTTTCTGAATTCAACTACACCATCAGTAAGTGCAAACAATGTATAGTCTTTACCAACACCGATATTTTTACCAGGATGATAAACAGTACCACGTTGACGAACGATGATGTTACCTGCAGTCGCAGCTTGACCACCATAGATTTTTACACCCAGGCGTTTGCTTTGCGAGTCGCGGCCGTTCTTTACACTACCTTCACCTTTCTTGTGAGCCATGATATAAGTTTTTTATAATTGTGATTATGCGATTTCGTTGATCTTGATCTTTGTATGATGAGTTCTGTGACCGTGTTTCTTACGGAAACCTTTTCTTCTCTTCATTTTAAAAGCGATCACTTTATCACCTTGTACTTGAGCGATGATTTCAGCTTTAACTACAGCTTTTACAGCGCCACCTACTGATAGGCTACCATCTGTATCTACTAGTAATACTTCTGAAAACTCTACTTTGTCACCGGCATTGCCGCTAACCTTTGGTACATACAAAGTTTGGCCGTTTTCGACCTTAAATTGTTGCCCTGCTATTTTTACTACTGCGAACATAACTTTCCGAATTAAGGAGTGCAAAGGTAAGAGTATTTTACTTTCCAACAAATACTTATTGTAAAAATGTTTCTCGCAAATAATTCAATGATTTGGTAGATTGCAGCCTGTTAGCTTTTATTCAACTGTATTAAATCTATGAAATTCAAATCATTTCTTGCCAAACCCTTTGCTTCGTACATCCACAGGCAAATTAAAAAAGGAATGCTTACTGCCCTGGAAGATCAGGAAAATATTTTTAAAGATCTTTTAAAAACGGGTAGCAAGACCACTTTTGGAGAAGATCATAAGCTTTCGGAGGTTAAAACCTATGAGGATTTTAAGAATTCCGTACCAATCCGCGACTATGAACAGTTCAAGCCATACATAGAAATGGTAAAGGCTGGCAAACATAATATTCTCTGGAAGGGACAGCCGATCTATTTCGCCAAAACGTCGGGCACCACAAGCGGCATCAAATACATCCCAATTTCAAAGGAATCTATTGATAATCATATAAATACAGCCCGCAATGCGCTACTTTGTTTCATGGCGGAGACAGGAACTACTGCGTTTGCAGATGGCAAGCTGATCTTTCTTTCTGGTTCGCCGGAATTGGAGCGTATTGGCAATATTCCCACTGGAAGGTTGAGCGGGATCGTAAACCACCACGTACCCAGTTATTTGCGCAGCAACCAGCTTCCCAGCTATGAAACGAACTGTATTGACGAATGGGAAACGAAGCTGGACAAAATAGTTGAAGAGACCATTAACCAGGATATGACGCTGATCAGCGGCATTCCACCGTGGATGCAAATGTATTTTGACCGGCTGACGCAGGTAAGTGGCAAAAAAATAAAAGATATTTTCCCGAATTTATCTGTGCTGGTTCATGGCGGCGTAAACTTCGAGCCATACAAAGCGAAACTTTTTGAAAGCGTGGGAAAAGTTTTACCAACCATTGAAACCTACCCTGCTTCTGAAGGTTTTTTCGCTTTCCAGGATTCTCAAAATGCTGAAGGACTTTTATTAAATACAAACAGCGGGATATTCTTCGAATTTGTTCCTGCGGGTGAAATTTTCGATAAAAACCCAACACGTATTAGTCTTAAAGATGTGAAGGTTGGTGAAAACTATGCCATCATCATTAACAATAATGCGGGTTTGTGGGGCTACAACATTGGTGATACTGTTCGTTTTGTTTCCACCAGTCCTTACCGCATAGTTGTTACAGGAAGGATCAAACATTTTATTTCTGCTTTTGGCGAGCACGTTATTGGCGAAGAAGTAGAATATAGCTTGTTGAAAGCTGCACAAGAAGAAGGGGTTCATATTACTGAATTTACAGTGGCACCGATGATCAAGCAGGATGCAGGAAAGTCTTACCACGAATGGTTTGTAGAGTTTGAGAATGCGCCCGCAAACATGGCTGAGTTTGCTTTGAAAGTAGACAACAATCTACGAAGCAAGAATATCTACTACGACGACCTTATTAATGGCAACATATTAAAACCGCTGGAAATAAAACCTGTTCATAAAAATGGTTTTATTGAATACATGAAAAGCGTTGGAAAACTGGGCGGGCAAAATAAAGTGCCGCGGTTAAGTAATGACAGAAAGCTGGTCGATGAGTTAGTCAAGTGGACCTATTAGTAATTGAAAATTGAAAGTTGAAAGTTGAAAATGACTTACGACTTCGCATAAAATAAAAAAGCAGTCGCAATGACTGCTTTTTTATTTTATGCGAAGTCGCGACGCTCCACTCAACAGTAGTTTATCTATTAAACAGTAGTACATTTATTAAACAACGAAAAATCTGTGTCGATCAGTCCAATCAGCGTCATCAGTGTGCTCCCTAATACCCAAAAACATCTTTTCGAAGTTTAGAATAGTATTCCACCCTACCCTGCTGTTTCATATCACTATAGAAAGAGATTAGTCCATTAATAATTGACGGATCATTTCCATAGGTTTTAGTAAAGCTTTCAAGTAAAGCGACTGCTTTGCCTGGGCTTTCCATATCATGTATTGCTACAGCATAGCCGTAATTGAAGGAAGCATTTGACGGCTCCAGCTGAATAGCTTTTTGCAATTCCGCAACGCCTTCGTTTTTATCTCCTTTTCGCACATACCAAAGTGCAAGTGCATAATGAAGTGCACCATTGCGCGGATAGATTTGCAGTCCTTTATCAAGTGTCTCTTTCACCTTCGCTTCATTTTGTTTCATGCGGTACAAATCTGCAAGATTCATATAAAGGCTGCTATTCTTTGGAAAACGTTTAATACCCAAAAGATATACATGTTCCGCATCATCTACCTTTCCCGTGCCTGCAAAGAGAATACCCTGGTTAAGATAACCTTCAGGACGATCGCTTAAATTCCTCTCCATCGTAATAGCTTCATTCATTACAGCTTCAAATCGTTGCCTGCCTGCCTGGGGCAATTCGGCATAAAATGGAAGCAGTACATTCAACGCCTCGCGCCTCACTGTTAGCACTGCATCATTCAACAAAGGAAGCACTGCAGGCTGTGCAATTGTTGAAGGCAACGGAGAGATGGCACGCAATGCGTTAAGCCGCAAATTGGGATCGTTGCTCTTTAGCTGCATATTTATTTGATCAATACTGCGCTGTGAATAAAATCTGTTGTTCGTTTCAAGCGCTGTTGCTTTTATAATTGCAGGATAATTTGCAACAGCCATCAATTCGCTCCAGGCGGCGTCACTCCCTGGAATATTCTTTGCAATCATTTGCCTCAATTCCCCGTAGGTTTTCTGTTTTGGCAATTTATCACCGTACCACTGTATAAAAAATTTGTTTGACCATGCTGTTGTTTTATCTGTGTGACACTTGTTGCAAGCGTTGGGCGCATTCATGCCTTCGGATAGATCGGGTCTTGGTATGCGAATGCTGTGATCCCTTCTTCCATCAATTACCATGTAGTTTGTTACAGGCATGTGACAGCCAACGCAAGTTGCACCAACACTGTTTTTTTCATGGTGCGTATGTTCTTCCACATCAAATTTCTCAGGAGCATGGCATGAATAACACAATGCATTGCCCTTTGTTTTTATCTGCATCGTATGCGGATCGTGGCAGTTCATGCAGGTTACGCCCTGTGCATACATCTTGCTTTGAAGAAAAGATCCGTATTCGTAATCCTCTTCTTTTATTTGCCCGTCCTCATAATAATTATTGGTATTGATGGTAGATGGAATATGCGTTTGCAAAAAGGAAGCACCGTGATGATAATTGTCTGAAATTCGCGAAGCTCTTGCATGACAGCGCGCACAAGTTTCAATCAAGATATCATTTTTTTCAATCTGCGATGGGTACGCAATGCCTCTTTCTTTGTTGAAAACCCAGCTTATTTTTTTTGAAGAAATATTGATAGCAAAACCTTTCAAACTGTCGTCTGGGCTTTTGCTATTTGTCCAATTAATGTGACCGGAAGCTGGTCCGTGGCATGACTCGCAGGAAACTTTGCTTTCCGTCCACGTACTGTGATAAGTGTTTGAGGCGAAATCGTAATTTTTAGAATAGTTCGTTGTGTGGCAATCAGCGCACATAAAATTCCAGTTCTGGTTGATGCCTGTCCAGAACAATTCATCGCCGGGAAGAATATTTTCTTTGCCGTAAATATGGAACCATCGCTGGCCGCCTTCATTTCCCGGCCTTGTATCCCAGCAAAATGGAAGTGTTTGAACGCGACCGTCGGGAAACTGCACAAGATACTGCTGCAACGGTTTCCAGCCGAAAGTATAGGAGATTGCAAATTCTTTCTTTTCGCCTGAAGAATCAATGGTTCTAACAAAGTAGCGATCATCTTTTTTGTAGAAGAATGAAGTGTCGCCGTGCGAAACAAAAGTGGCGTTGTCAAAATTTCCTTTTACAGAACGAGGCGAAGCGCTGTCCATTGCATGAAAGTGATCGGAAGTAAGGTAACGTTCATATTCATCCTGGTGGCAGCTTTTGCATTTCTCTGTTCCCACATATGTTAAATCAACGGCAGTAGCAGGCCTTGTTGAATCAACGCAGCGAAATAAAGCGATAGCCAGCAGAATCAATGCAAGTGTTGTTGAGGCAATCTTCATAACAAGCAGGTGTGATTTGCAATATATGAATATAAGAAAGCATTGATCCTGATCTTAATTATGGGGCGACAACTGTGAAGAATTGAGCACCTAAACTTTTTTTTAAACCACAGAGGCAGCGGAGATTTTTTCACGGAGGAAGGGAGATTTGTGCAGTTAAAAACTCATCTCGTTTTGTACGCCACCCTACAAGAAAGATTGGAGCAAAAAAAAAGCAGATAACCTTTCGATTATCTGCTTTGTGAGCGGAAGACCGGGCTCGAACCGGCCACCCCGACCTTGGCAAGGTCGTGCTCTACCAAATGAGCTACTTCCGCTTGTTGTAAGAACTTTATACCCTTTATAATAATAGCGCTCTAAAAGAGTACCCGGGATGGGAGTTGAACCCACACGAGCATTGCTGCCCACAGGATTTTAAGTCCTGCGTGTCTACCAGTTCCACCACCCGGGTGACACTATCTTTAAGACAAAAAAAGCAGATAACTGAGGCTATCTGCTTTGTCTCAGAGCGGAAGACCGGGCTCGAACCGGCCACCCCGACCTTGGCAAGGTCGTGCTCTACCAAATGAGCTACTTCCGCTTATTATAAAGAACTTTTTTCCTTTCAAAATCACCCTTCGTATAGGCTATCTTATTGATTTGCTTTTACTTATAAGAGCTTTTGTTATTTTGATTGGGAGTGCAAAGTTATTTTATTTTTTGAACCCTCCAACTTTTTCTCCTACTTTTTCAAATATTTTTTATTTGTATTTCGGAGTATACTGGGTGCTTTCAGGTACTGCTACATCCGGATGACCTTTGTAACGGTGCTGGTACAAACCGTAACATCCGCCAAGCACAAAAGCTAACACACAAAATACTTGAAGATAAAATAAAAATACAGATGAGTTAACCCAGTTTCTAGCGAAGTCTTTCTTTGTTGGATCGTCAAAATGTTGTTCGTTCTGTGCCATAAGTTTTTTATTGCATTGCAAAAATAAAGGTTGAAACTATTCAATTCATTTTTTGGTGCCGAGAATTTCAGAAAATCTTTTCTCTCCCAGTATAAAATGTTTCCATACGATACTGTGGGTGTAATATCCGTGCAGTTTTCCAATTCTCTTTTTTGCAAACACACTTTTCTTTCTCTCGAACAACAACCATTTCAAAAAGCTTCCATGCGCTCGCAAAATTGCAGTGATGTAGTGTGTCTCACCCGCCAGCAACGTCTTCCATGCACTTATGGCATCCAGCAAAAACCTGTAGGGTATTTTCCATAGAGCCATTGCAACGGGCAGATTCTTTGCCATCATGACCAAATTATTCCGGAAGTTGAGATATACTTTTCTTTCGTTTCCCTTTGGTAATGTTCCTCCTCCAACGTGGTACACCACGGATTTTGGACATGCCATGATTTTGTATCCATGTAACTGCATTCTCCAGCACAGATCTATTTCTTCCTGGTGTGCAAAGAAATATTCATCCAGCCCTTCAAGCTCTCTGTACACTTCGCTTCTTACGAACATTGCGGCTCCGCTGGCCCAGAATATTTGCGCTATCTCATCATACTGCCCATGATCTTCTTCACAGATGTCAAATATTCTTCCCCGGGCAAAGGGATAGCCAAGTCTGTCCAACCACCCCCCTGCTGCACCGGCATATTCGAACAATCTTTTATCGGCAAACATGCGCAGCTTGGGCTGGCAAGCACCTATGTTCTTATCGCTCTCCATGAGCTCGATAATTGGTTCGATCCAGCCGCTTTCTACTTCTACATCTGAATTCAGCAAAACGAAGTAATCGGCTTCTACTAGCTTCAATGCTTCATTGTAACCTTTTGCAAAGCCGAAGTTTTCCGATAGCCTTAATATTTTTATTTCGGGATAATTTTTCTGAACAAAATCGACAGAATCATCCGTGGACGCGTTATCAGCCATCACTATTTCAACGTTTGAGTAAGTTGATGCGAGAACGGAAGGGAGGAATTGCTGCAAATGTTTTTGCCCATTCCAGTTTAAGATAACGACTGATACTTTTGGTTGCAAGGATTATTCTTTAATCAAATTTTCTCAAAAATAAGGCCTGCGAAGATAAGAGAATGTTATTTACACAAATCAGGAAGTCGTAGGTCAATTAATAATTAATAAAGAATAATTAATAAGGTTGCATTTACGGGCAAATGCGACTTCGGGACCTGACAGATTGTAACGTCAAATGCTTTCAGTTCGGCTAAACAAGGAAAAATCAAAGGTTTAGAGAGACAAAATATTAATTATTAATTTCTTATTCAATGTCCTCTAGTTAAGGATTTTTGACCCGAATGGTGGTTGTCATCCGTTAGAAAAGACTGCTTGTCATCCCGACGAAGGAGGGATCTGCGTGATTGTTAACGCATAGTGTGCGCTTGTGTTAGCTTCAGATCCCTCCTTCGTCGGGATGACAAGCGACATGCTCTTAATTTTTCAAACAGCTTAACTAAACGACATTGAATTTCTAATTATTAATTATCAGTGCGCCTTATTGAACTTTTTGAAATGTACAAAAGGATGATGCTGTATTTAAACTTGGTTGAATGGCCATTGCCTGGATCTTAAAAGTTTTCCCGGCAACTACCCAACTAAAATCATAATACACGAAGGAACTTATCTGAGAGTTAATGGGGCGAACGCCAATTTTCCCGTCTTTAAATTCATATTCAAATGTTTGTAACTCAGGGTGCGCCGGTCCGCTTATATTGTCGCGATAAGCTTTGGAATTGTAGAACAGGCTGGGCTTGCCATTTGTAACAGAAACCACAAGCGTGTCCGCCTGGTAGCCTGCTTGTACATACGTTCCCCTGAAAACGTCTGAACCTGCATCATAACTGGTATTTGCAGTGGTTGAACTTTTAGTACACGACAACATCATAACCGGCACTACCAACAATAAAAGTAAAAATCTGCACATCTTTCTGGGGTTTATTCCTTTGACAATTTAAGCAGATTGAACGTTGCATGTATTATCAATGCCACTGCCACCACGCCTAATGCCCCGATCAGGTTTAACCATAAAAACCCGATGTTGCTTTTCCAAAACAACAGAATAATGGCTAATTCTACAATTAAGGCGCTTGCAAACACCGCGTTGCCTTTCACTCTTTTACAATAAAATGCAACGAGAAAAATGCCAAGGATCACACCATAAAACAATGAGCCCAAAACGTTTACCGCTTCAATTAGACTCCCCATGTTATTGGCGAATTGAGCTATCACGATACAAAAAATGCCCCAGGCAAGGCTATAGTAACGGGATATGGAGTAGTCTTTCATTTCAGTACAGGATGTATTGATAAACTTTTTATGAATATCTACAACGGTGCTTGATGCCAGAGAATTTAGGGCGGCAGCAATGCTTCCCCAGCTTGCCAGGAAGATCACAGCTATCAATAACCCAACGAGTCCCTTTGGCAAATAATCGACTACAAACCTTATAAAAATGTAATTCGTATCACTTGCGTCACCGCCGACTTCTTTTTTCAAAACATCTTTTAAACCGGTTCTTATTTTTTCACTTTCTGCGTTTACATTTCTTAGTTCCTCTACCGTTGAAACTGACGCGCCGCCATTCTTTTCTTCTTTAACAAATGTTGTCGACAGCTCTTTTTTCTTTGCCGACAAAAGATTGTATTGCTGCTCCATCGCCTTCAGCGTATCTTTTTTTGGCGAGGCGGCAAGTTTATTGACTTGTGCCTGGTTGAAGAAAATCGGCGCCTGGTTAAACTGGTAGAATGTAAATATCAAAGCACCAATCAGTAAAATCAAAAACTGCATCGGCACTTTTACTATGCCGTTCATCAGCAGACCGGTTTTACTTTCAGCGACATTTTTTGCAGTGAGATAGCGCCCGACCTGGCTTTGATCGGTTCCAAAATAAGATAGTGCGAGAAAGAAGCCTCCGATCAGCCCGCTCCAAATATTATAACGGTCGCTCCAGTTGAATCCTTTTTCACCGTTGCCGCTTGTTATCACGTTTAATTTTCCCAGCTTGCCACTCACCTTTAAGGCATCAACAAAACCAACGCCTTCAGGCAGCAAATGCACGACCATGTAGGCTGCTAAAAACATCCCCGCAAATATGATTATGAGCTGCAACTGCTGTGTATATGCTACAGCTTTAGCACCGCCGGTTACGGTATAAATGATGAGCAGGCCGCCCATGAAAATGTTTGTCCAGTAAATGTTCCAACCCAATAACGATGACAAAATAATTGATGGGGCGTAGATGCTTATACCTGTTGAAAGTCCTCTTTGTAAAAGAAACAGAAAGGATGTAAGTGTTCTCGTTTTGAGATCAAATCGCTCTTCTAAATATTCGTATGCGGTGTAAATTTTTAACCTGTGAAAAACGGGAACAAATGTGATGCACAATACAACCATCGCAAGCGGCAACCCAAAATAGTATTGCACAAAGCGCATGCCGTCTGTATATGCCTGCCCGGGAGCTGAAAGAAACGTAATGGCGCTGGCTTGCGTTCCCATTATACTAAGTAAAATGAGATACCATGGCATGCTCCTGTTGCTTAAAAAATAACCGTCCAGATTTTTTGTTGTACGGCTCTTATACAATCCATAACCAATGATGATGAGAAGCGTGACCGCCAGTACTATCCAATCTATAAAGCTCATGAAAAGTATTTAGTAAATAATTGAAACGATACAATAAGCAACGCAAGAATAACTATGACTAGTGTGTACCATGTGCGCCAGCTTTTAAAAGCCGGAGCTACATCTTCATCTGTATTTGTTTTTATGTTGCTCATTTGTATGTTCGATTTATTGCAGATTATTTTCGTCCGGAGATCAGCATGCCTGCCATCCAACCGAGGCCAAGCCCAATGATCAATCCAACTGAAACGCGTTTGATAAACGCGCCGATTATTAGTCCTAAGATGACACAAATCAATATCCCAATATCTCTTCTTCCCTGTTGTTTCGGCTTACCCATAATAAATAAAAATTAAAAAGTCAAAAGTCAAAAAAGCGTGTGCAAGACACCGTCTCGGTCCGAGATTTCAAGACTGTGCTTTATTTGAAAATTTGAAAATATGGAGATTTGAAAATTCATTTTCCGCAATTTTTCTTTTTAATGATCATCTCCCAATTATCCTCGAGCAAATGATTATTTCGGAAAGTCCACTAAAACATTTTCAAATTTTCAAATCCTCAAATTTTCAAATTGGATAACTTTTGACTTCTTCTATTTCGAACTTTTGTTTAACCCAATAATATTCGCCATCAAACGATAGGCTCCCGGTACACCGGCAGGAAGTTCCCTGAAGAAAACCAGTCCAGTGTACACAAAAGTTCCTTTGCCGTATTTTGTGGTGATTAAACTCCCATCGTCATCAGATTCGCCCGGATCATGCATGGAGAAAACTGTTTCATAGTGTTTGTCCCAATTTGATGCATGGTAGATACTGCGCTCTTGTATCCAACCTTCAAAGTCTTTCGATGTTATTTTGTTAGGGAAATTCAATACCTGGTGTTCCGGTTGTAAAATTTTAACTGCAGCATTTTCATCGGTTATGCGTGCTCGTGAAATACCAAAATCGTAGGGCCCGATCTTTGCTTTTACTGGGCCAATTTGATTGGAGGTGTTGTACTGAACAATTAAGTTTCCGCCGTTTTCCACATACTGCATCAGCAATGAATGATATGTGTTTAACCAGTCGTAAATATTGTAAGCTCTAACACCGGTGATGATCGCATCAAACTGCGAAAGATTTCCGGATGCTATATTTTTCTCGTCAAGAAAAGTAACATCATAACCCATTTGAGCAAGCGCTTCGGGAACTTTATCGCCTGCACCTTTTATGTAACCGATCTTTTTACCTACTGTTTTTACATCAACCAATACATTTCTCACAACGGCATTGGAGAAGTAGTTAATGTTAGGAATATGATCGTACTGAATTTTGCGCAGCACCTTTGCAGCTTCTTTTTGCGGCTGCTGATAAAGGTTCATATCATATTCACCGGCAGCGTTGTTGCCATAAAAACTCATGTCGAATGGATGAGAGAAAACAGCATACTGGCCCTTCTTCAAGCCTTTTGTATCATCAACCAGCAATTTGTCATTTTCGTAGATCTTAACATCAGGAATGTCTTTATTGGCAATGTATTTTACTTCCTGTGTAAATGTTTTTCCGCTTCCAGAAATCATCATGTTGAGCGGACTTGGAATCTCTAAGCGGTAGGCGGGGAGAATTACAAGCGGTTCATACAACTCTCCTTTTACAGGATCGGTATACTTATAAAGCACTGGCTTTTTATAGGTAAGCTCTTGTCCGTTTACAGAAATCACAAATGTTGCTTCGAAGGCTGGATCATTTTGCGGCTTGCCTATCAGCGTTTGATCATTTACGGTAAAGCTTCCCTTTTGCATGGGTTCAATTAACCAATATGGTTGCGACAAAGCGTTGTCCGGCGCAACAGAAAACATCGTTGGAAAACTGAATGATTTGTTTGTTTCGAGATCTTGTTTGCCTGCAATTTCTTTGTTGCCTATTTCCGCTTTAACCAAAGACACCTTTACATCTTCACGATTATTGATGCTCAGATTTACAGGCATTGAATCACCTTGCACAGCATATTCCTGGTTAGTGCTGGCTTCCATGTACAGGCCTGCACAAGCTTCAATGAGTTGCTGCACTTCGGCCAGCTTTTTTTCTTTCCAATAACCATCTTTCAATTTGCTGATCGATTGATACAGCGTAACCAGTGCGGCAACGGACTTTCCAGGTTCTGCTGAAGCATAATTTTTGATGATCGCATCTACCTGTGCAGCGATTGCCTTGCCTCCTTCTACTCTATTCCAAGTTGTGGTCACATCATCCATCAGGTCTGTCTTCGGATTGCTGCCCAGTGTGGTTTTGAAATATTCGTAAGACTGTCCTCTTGAAGAAGCCACCCCAAATCCCTGGCTCTTATGCTGGCTGCGGCTTTGCGCGGCCATTTCTCCGTAGCTTTTTCCAAGCAGTGCGTTGTAGCCACCAATGTCCATTTTGAACTGGTCCTCACTGGTGGTATTTGCGCCTCCAAAATTGAAAGTGTTCCACAAAATTCTTTTTGCCTGCCATGGTTTTACGCCAAAGGCAAATTGTTCAGGAAAGCGCTTAGGATCGGCGGCGGCGATAAATGCTTCGCGTGCAATAACTGCAGATGCAGAGTGGTGACCGTGGCCAGCGCGACTATCTTCCGGAAATCTTGTAACGATGACATCCGGTTGAAATTTGCGGATAACCCAAACGGCATTTGCCAATACTTTCTCTTCTCCCCACATCTTCAATGCTTCTTCTGTGCTTTTTGAAAAACCAAAGTCGAAGGCTGTTGAAAAAAATTGTTCAGCACCGTCAATTCTTCTTGCGGCCAGCAATTCCTGTGTGCGGATCAAACCCAGTTCCACCCCTTGTTCGTTGCCGATCAGGTTCTGTCCGCCATCGCCACGGGTGAGTGATAAATAGCCGGTGCGATATAGTTTTTCTTTGGATAAAAAAGCTAACAACTTGGTGTTTTCATCATCTGGGTGTGCAGCTATGTATAAAACCGAGCCTAGCACATTTAGTTTTTTCAGGCCGGACAAAATATCAGCGCTGCTATAGGTTGCAGGTGCCTGAGCATTCACAATATTGCAAACCAGTAAAATTGCTAACAGAAATATGTTCGCTATTTTTTTCATCTGTTTTTTTATATTTTATTTTGGTTGGATGGAATGGCAAAATCGTTGCAATGCTCATTTCATCCACTATTTATTTAAATTAAAAAGGTCGGTTTAAACGTCACGAAATTAAGCGAAAAGAATTGTAGCGTGTTGCCGCTGGTGGAGTTATTCGGGGAGTTGTTAGCGGATATGTACTGGTAACCGGTAGCCAGTGACCTGTAGCCAGTAGTTGAAGGCTAACCAGTGTTAAAAACTTCAGAAAGCCTTTGTTAGAAAAGAATTTTGCACACAAAACACCGGCTACTGGCTGCCGGCCACCGGCTGCCAACAACTATCAACTAACAACTTATTTCAAAAACTCTCCACGAATGAAGTCAACCACCTTTACCAGGTCGCCACCGGTTTCTTCATAAACCTTTAGCTGCCGGTCGGCGCCTGTGCCGTTTTCGAGAATGGATTGTATGTTCTTAATAACATGCCTGCTACCCAGATCATCCACCACATCATCAACAAAATCGAGCAGTTCATTGATCAGTACTCGGGTATTCACCTCTTCTTCCTTGCCAAAGTCAATCAGTCTTCCGTCAATTCCATAGCGGCTGGCCCTCCATTTGTTTTCGTTGATCAGCGCCCTGGAATACTGGATGTAGTTCATGTTTTGCAAACGCAGCTTGTAAATTTTAGCACACACCGCCTGGAACAAGGCCGCGAGGGCAATGGTTTCGCTGGTAGTCAATGGCACGTCGCATATGCGAAATTCAACAGTGTTGTAAAAAGGATGTACGCGCAAATCCCACCATATCTTCTTCGCGTTGTCAATGCAATTCGTTTTTACGAGCAGCTTGATGTAGTTGTCGTATGCTTCAATGCTTTCAAATGCTTCGGGAATACCGGTGCGAGGAAATTTGTCAAAGACTTTTGTTCTGTATGATTTGTAGCCCGTTTTTCTTCCTTCCCAAAACGGAGAATTGGTGCTAAGTGCGAATATATGGGGCAAAAAATATCGTGTAGAATTTGCAATGTGGTTCGCCATTTCCCTGTTCTGCATACCAACGTGCACATGCAGGCCAAAAATCAAATTGCTTCTTGCGGCTTCCTGAAACTCATTGATCATTTCGTCGTAGCGCACATGCGCTGTGATCAATTGTTTTTGCCAGTGGCTAAATGGATGCGTACCTGCAGCGCCGAGCCACAAATTGTTATCATCCGCAATGCCGGCCAGTGTTTGGCGCAAACTGGTAATGTCACGAAGAACCTCGTCAATATTGTTACAAATGTCCGTGCCCACTTCTACTACGGCCTGGTGCATTTCTGCTTTCACTTTGTCATTTATGAGCTTCTGGCCTTCCAGCACCAGCTTCTGGTCATGACTTATCAGCTCCCTTGTAGCTGGGTCAATAACCATGTATTCTTCTTCTACGCCTAAGGTGAAATGTGTAAAATTGAGATTGGACATAATACGGCAAGTTCAATTGCATCTCAATATTAAGGCAAATAATGAAAGCTCTCTTATAATTTTTCCAACAAAAAAGGTGATGCTTTTTGAGCATCACCTTTCGTTTATAAAACAGATTATGTTTTAGAATGTGTAACGAAGACCGATCTGCATACTCCAGCGAGAAAGGTAATCTGAATACGCCCAAGGCTTGTTTGTAAATTTATTTAAACCGAATTGTGGATTAAAATAATAGTACGGTTTAATGGTACCGTCAGCTTGTTGCGTAAAGTGATCAATAGTTAAAGGCTGAGCTTCCTGATTGCTTAAGCTATAAGCATGACCCCAGTTTTTGCTCAACAAATTACCTACGTTGAAAATATTGGCTGTAACTGAAATAGTGTGCGTTTTATAAGCGGCAAACCCTTCTTCAATTTTCAAATCAAAATGGTTTTCCCATGGAAGTCTGTCTCCGTTTCTTGCTGTATTCTTGCCAATATGGTCCTGAAGATATTTATCAGAATTCATATAAGTTTGGAACGCGGCATATTGTTGGTCAGGAGTCAGGTTATTTTTAGTAACAAATGAAGATGCATCAGTTGGCATGTATATCAAATCTGCACTGTTAGTGCTACCAGTGGCTGCTTTAGCAACTGTAGAACCATCGTCTCCATTAAGATCGCCAAAATAAACATAAGAGAAAGTCTGGCCGGATTGACCGTTATACACCAATCCAATATTCGTATAGAATTTGCCATATTTGAATTTCTTACCAACATAGCCGATTACACGAGAACCCTGATCGTAGTTATTTCTTGCAAGATCAAGATTATTAAGACCATTAATGTTATATGCAAAGCGATATTGAGAAGCAGCGGTTGAAGACGTACCGTCATTCATTCCATAAGAGTGACCGAAGCTATAAGAAACACTTACTGTGAAGTCTCTGTTAAATGATTTCAGCAACGAGAGAGCGATGTTATAAGAGTACCCTTGCGTAGTATTTCCAAGTTCATAAATATTACCATAAGTTGTATTGATCAACTTATTGTTGTAAAAAGGACGACTTGTGTTGCCCTGTACAACGGTGGCTGCCGAAGGTGCTAAGTTAAGATCGTGATACAAAATGTCCTGTAAAGTTTTTGTATAAATACCTTCCAAAGTACCTAGTATGCCCCAAGGCAATTTTTGGTCAACTGCCAGGTTAGCTCTTAATGTTCTTGGATATTTGAAGTTAGGATCGGTAACGTTGATCGCTGGTCCTACGCCTGTTGCCGGTTGGAAAGGCGTAACTGGATTAAAGTGCACGTTGTTGCTTTGAACCTGAGCTGCATTTAGAGAGCTTGACAAAGTACCAATACCGGTATTGCTGTACTGATTTGATACCCAAACAAATGGCATGCGGCCAGTAAATAGACCTAAACCACCACGGATTCTTGTTGTTTTATCACCTTTTACATCCCAGTTAAAACCAACTCTTGGAGAAAGCAACACTTTTGTAGTAGGTATCTTATTGGTTGCTACGCCATTTGCAACTGCAATGTCAGACTTGTTGAACGCGTCGTTGGCTGTAGGTTTGCTGATGAAAATAGGAATGTCAGCTCTCAAACCATACGTAAGCTTAAAGTTATCCGCTACATTGTAAGCATCCTGCGCATAGAACCCAAGCTGAAGCGCTTTAACGTCTGCGACAGGTTTTGGATTGCTTTTATCAGTTGAATAAGTCGTTCTGTAACTGTTAGAAAATGCAGTAGCAATACCAGAAGCGTCATCATAAAAAGACTGAAGAGTGCTATAGTTATAACCACCAACTAATCCCTGTAAGAAAACGTTCTTAGAATTATAAAGTGAGTTATCAGTTCCTACAGTGATAGTGTGTTTACCCGCATATATATTAAGATTATCAGTCAGCGTGTAGGTATTCTGATCAAGCGAGTTTGCCTGAGAGCTGTACTCTGTACCAAAATTATACGTCGCTCCTCCGTCAAGAATAGTTGTCGCAGGGAAAAGATCGCCTGGAGTTCCTCTCTTGTCTCTTGCAGCTGTATAGGTTGCACGTAAAACGTTAGAGTATTTGCTGCTGATATTTGAATTCAACTCAATAACAGTGGAGTTAGTTTTTGAATAGAAATTATAACCATTGTTATAAAAACTCATAGAACTAGTTCCGTCGCTAAAAATAAAGTTTTGTCCCTTTACATAGTTGTGTCTGAGTGTAAGTCTATTTTTGCTGTTGATGTTCCAGTCAAAACGAACAAAAAATGCGTCAGATTTTTTCTGTTTATCAAATCCATTGTAAGCGCCTGGATTATAAACCCAGTTAGGGTGCTTGCTTTTATCTTGCAAAAAGTTAGTAATACTATCTAATGCAGATGTACGAATCAAAGATGTTGATGACCCTGGCAAGTTGTCTATCGGCTGGGTTCTTCTTTCTCCTTCATAGTTTAAGAAGAAGAACAATTTATCTTTAATGATCGGCCCGCCCAAGCGTGCACCGTAAGTATTATCTTTGAAATTACCATATTTGGCACCGTCATTAGCACTCTTACCAACAAGCCCTTGATTTTGGTTAAAGCCATATATAGAGCCATGAAATTGATTAGTACCAGAACGTGTAACAGCATTAACGCCACCGCCTGTAAAACCGCTTTGCATAACATCGTATGGAGCCAATATAACCTGTACCTGCTCAATAGCGTCGAAAGGAAGCGGATTTAATGCAGCCTGTCCGCCGTTTGTACCGTTTGCTGCAAGACCAAATACATCAGTTGCGTTAGCACCATCAATTGTGAACTGATTATATCTGTTATTTTGACCTGCAAAAGAAATACCCATTGAACTTCCATCTGTGCCACTGTTTCTTGCCTGAGCTTGTGGAATTAATCTTGCGAAGTCATTTACACTACGGTTAATTGTTGGCAGCGAAGTAAGCTGTTGTTGCGTAATCTGTATTGAAGGTCCTAATTTTTCTTTCGCAACTAAGCTCTTTTTACCGGTTACACTAACTTCAGTCAGCGTTTGGCTGCTCGCCGTTAGAGTTGGGCTTAATTTAGTTTCCTCACCTACCTGAAGATAAAGGTCATTGTAGGTAATTTTTTCTAATCCTACATAAGACACTTCTACTTTATAAGGACCGCCAACACGCATGTTTGGCAAATCAAACAAACCATCTTTTCTTGAAACTGTGTGGTAAACTGTTCCCGAAGGGGTGTGGGTAGCCGTGATTGTTGCACCAACCAACGGTTCGTTTTTTTCGGATTTAACTACCCCGGTCATAGTACTGGTAGTTACCTGCGCATGAAGTACGGCTGTAAAGGCCATAAACACCATAAGCAGTTGGGCGATTTTCTTAAGCATATAATGTTAAAATTTTCAGCTGCAAAGAAACTAATTAAGTTGCTATGGAATATTAACAAATTGTTAGCATGCATTAAGACAATAAAAATATTTCAATAGCTGCGTCTTTTAATAACAATCCATTCAATTTTTTCATCATTTATTTTGCTTTTATTCAAAAAGCACCTTTAAAAATTCAGACAGGACTCATATGTAAAAAATAAATAATCGATAGTGATTTCTAATGATATGTGAAACATCTTGTTGAATGTTTACGGATGCAGAAGTATTACCTTTGTTCAAACTTTAACAGAATCATATGCTGAATACGATAGAAAGTGCAATAGAAGATATAAAACAAGGCAAACTGATAATCGTAGTTGATGATGAGGATAGAGAAAATGAAGGCGACTTCGTAACGGCTGCTCACAATGTTACCCCGGAAGTGATCAACTTTATGAGCAAATATGGACGCGGCCTGATATGCGCCCCCCTGATCGAAGAAAGATGTGATGAACTGGAACTCGACCTGATGGTTAATAATAATACAGCTTTGCACGAAACGGCTTTTACCGTTTCGATCGATCTTCTTGGACATGGCTGTACCACAGGCATTTCTGCACACGACCGCGCCAAAACCATTCAAGCCCTTATCGATAAGAAAACGAAACCGGAAGATCTTGGTCGTCCCGGACATATTTTTCCTTTAAGAGCTAAAAAGGGCGGCGTCCTGAGACGCGCCGGCCACACCGAAGCAACTATTGATCTTGCAAGACTGGCTGGATTTGAACCTGCAGGCGTTTTGGTGGAAATCATGAACGAAGACGGTTCCATGGCAAGACTACCTGAACTTATGGAAATTGCTAAACAGCATAATTTCAAAATCATTTCCATTAAAGACCTTATTGAATATCGCCTTAAAACTGATTCTCTTATTGAAGAAGTGGTGAGGGTGGATATGCCAACCAAATACGGCCATTTCAAATTAGTGGCTTTCAGGGAAAAACATACACAAAATGAACACCTTGCTCTTATTAAAGGTGAGTGGCAGAAAGAAGAAGCCGTTTTGGTACGTGTGCATTCTTCCTGCTTTACCGGAGATATTCTTGGTTCGCTTCGCTGCGACTGTGGCGAACAGCTTGAACTGGCGATGCAAATGGTAGAAAAAGAAGGCAAAGGCGTCGTACTATATATGAACCAGGAAGGACGTGGCATTGGTTTGTTGAACAAACTAAGAGCTTACAAACTCCAGGAAGAAGGAATGGACACCGTTGAAGCAAACCTGCACCTGGGTTTCCCAATGGATAAAAGAGATTACGGCGTAGGCGCTCAGATCCTCAGGTATCTTGGCATCTGCCATATCAAACTGATCAGCAACAACCCAAGAAAACGCAGTGGCCTTTCAGGTTATGGGCTTGAAATTGTTGACACCGTTCCCGTTAAGATCAAACCAAATCCTCACAACGAAAAATACCTTAAAACCAAGAGGGATAAGTTGGGACATCAGATTTTGAATGAAGAGCAGACGGGAGGATTTGAGGTTTAATTAATAATTAATAATTAAAAATTAATAGAGCGGCATTCCATAATGAATGCCGCTCTATTAATTTCTGAACCTTGAAAGCCTGCTCCTTATTCACGCTGCCACACCTATTAATTCTTAATTATTAATTATTAATTCCTCAGTTCGCCGTCACCTTCTTCGTACTCTTAAAAATCTCCTTCACTTTATTAAACTCTTTCCGGTAAGAGAAACTAACACCAGAGCGGTTTTTAGCTTTACCAGCGATGTAACTGTAATTATCGCGGTAGAAGAACGTTAAGCGGAATTTACCATCGGGAGTAAGTTTGTACTCCACGCTTACATCCGGCAGGAACTGGAATGCAGCCTGGCTCTGTGCGGCAGTTAGTCCAAAGTCGAAGGCACTTCCCAGCATGAATGTCAGTCTTTCATTCATGTAACTTTTATTTACACTGAACGTAAAATTGGTTCTGTCAGGAATTGCAAAACTGTTGGCCTCGGTAGGGTCCGTTGGATTCACCGTACTTGAAGCGTTGTATAAGCTCGCATTGATGGTTATGCGCAAACTTTGATCGTTAAACACGTTTTGAAAAATGTTTGAGAATTCTTTTGTCAGCATGGTAGACAGAAAGCTTGATATGCTGTTTATCACCAATCCCTCAAACACTGTATTTCCTATTGTTCCTTGTTTGCTGGCAGTAACCGGCGCAAATGAGTTGAACAATACAAGGAACGAGACCTGTTTATTCACTTCATTTTCGTCGCGTCGAATCAACGCAATGGCAGCCTGCAAATCGGGGTCATTTTGGGTAGCCCCTCCCTCAGGAAGTTGAATATCAAATTTAATCCTTGGCGCTGTTAACCTGTCTGTGATTTGCGCGATTACCAATACTGTTCCCCGGTAACGATTCGGATCTTTTACATTTGAACTTTGACTAGGTATCAACGCTGTTACAAGATCGTTGAACTTAACATTCTCCGCCTTATACTCGGCATTGATATTTAAAATCGCCTGCGACGGGTTGCCGTTCCACAAAATATAGTTTGATGAGTTTTGACTCAATGTAAAATACCTTCTCAATCCCTGGAAACTAAAATTGTAATTTCCTCTCTCAATCTCATAACGGCCACTCATCGTGAGATCTTCCGTTGTACCAACTTTCATTTTTATATTTCCATGTCCTTGCGCCTCAATAACATCGCCTGTAAGCTCATCCATAATCAGGTAAACATGGGCATAGTTGTTTGCCGTAATATCCATCGACACGTTCAGGTTGGTACCAGAGCCCTCTCTTTCAGTGTTCTTCATTTCCTTACCGTACGTTTTGTATACGATAAAATCTGTGGTCTCACTTTCATGCGATGACGCCATCGGTAAATACAATTTGGAAGAATCCGTTGGTTCTCCTTTGATCGACATCTCCATTTCATCCATCGGTCCGGATAAAGCTAAATTAACCTTGCCAATCACCGTTCCATAAAACTGCTTGTTGTCCACCGCTTTTGTATTCAGCACCAGCAAATGGTTTGAGCGCACCTTAAAATCAAACGCAAGATTGTCGAAACTTTGGTGATACAATTTACTGTCTACCACTTCACCCGTATTTCCAAGCGTATCTTTAATTGTAAACGTGCCGAAGTTGATCACACCATCTTCAAAATCTACATTGGCTTTTGGAATTTTGTAGTAGCACTTTGTATAGTCAATCAACATTCCTCCATCAGCCAGTGACACCTTGCCGAGGTACTTTAAATTCTTCGGATTGCCCGTAATTGTTAATTGCCCTGTTGCCTTGCCCGTAAGATGCGATGCGATGCCTTCAAGATACTTTTCCAGAGGATGAATATTTGCGTCCTTAAGATTGGTGACGATATTCAAATTATCCGTAGTGCTATCAACTACGTTAAACATTCCCTGCAAATCAAATTGAAAGTTGGGATTCGCTGAGACGACTGAGAACGGCGCTGTTTTCTTTTCGCCATCGTATGCGGCGGTAAGATCCAGCAAACCAATTGAATCATTATCCAATCTAAACTGCTCTGCCTTCGCATTCACATCAATCTTCATTTTTCCAAAAGGCGAAGTAATATTTACATCACCTGTTAGCAGCCCTTCCAGTTTTACTTCTTTTTCAAAAAATGGAGCAAAATCGCCGATGTTTATTTTTGTCAAGCTAACATTCAACGTATTGGCACTGGTGGAATCGCCGGGAGACGCTGTCAGATAGACCTCCTGGTCATCACTGTAAATGCGGAAACCATCCGTCATCACCAGATCCTGGCTAAGTATAAGTTCACCGTTGTTATCTATGATCCACTTTTTTCCATTGATATCAAACGAAGACGGCCTGAAGCTAATGCGCACGCCATTCGTCAGCGTTTGCACATCCGCGTTTATCTGTGCATTGTTTAGCGTTTGATTCGCAGTGGTGGCGATTTTCACACTCGACATGTCATTGGCAGAAACGATATTGATGACACTTTTAGGAAAATGCAAACTGTCGTTCACATACGTATCGCCGATATTCGTCACCAAAGTGAGACTGTCCATGCTTCCTTTCGCCGTCATCTTCACACCAGAGAAAGCTACATTTCCATAAGAAAATTTCGGCACGTCAGATGTCACTTCGAATACGTTATCCCTGCTGTTGATCCTTCCTGAAACCGTTGAGTTATTGAAACCACCTACCTTATCTGTAAATAAGGCAACGTAATCTTCAATAGCCCTCGTAGTGATCACAAAGCTGAATTTTTCCTGTTCCAGTTTTTTTGAAGAAGGCCTGATATAACTTGGGTAGTAGCGATTCAAAAATGTTTGAAACGCGTTGGGCAGGTTCTTAATGTTGAACTGACCTGCAATTGCCGCATCCAATTCATTACTCATTAGTACCAGCGTCTTATTACTATCTACAACACTCGAGTACAACGTTAACGAATCAAACGAAATACGTTGTCCCTCTTTGAAGATAGATGCATCATACACCCGTGCCGAACCCAAAAAGTTATCGATGTCGTCACCTTCAAAATTGAAACGGAAATGACCGTTGAAGTCAATGTCTTTTTGGGTAAAATTTAATTTCTGCAAATTCGAATGTTCTACCGTAGACGTAAAATCAAAGCGCGGTTTCACACCTGAAAAATCAACCAGGCCGTCCAGGTTTCCTTCTATGTTTTCGTCATTGATTGTTAAAAGACCATTGAACAAACGTTTCGCAACCTTTCCATCAACGTTAATGTTTTTATAAGTGTAGTTATTGAACTCGATTGATGAAAATTTTCCTACCAGTGATGCTTCAAGCTGGCGGAATGTAAAGGCCGTGCCTTTTCCTGAACCGTCAAACGAAACTTTTCCGAATTGCTCATTATCGAGAAATGAGCCTAAATCAAAATTGTTTGTTGTAAGTTTTCCAGAGTAGATCGCCAGCCCTTTTTCAGGCAGCCTCATGTGAATATCGGTCGTTAAATTTCCCAGGTTGGTTTCAATCGTGCCGAAGGTCACAAAGTCACGTATGTAACCGTTAAAACTTCCACGGAACCTGAGATTTTGAACGCTGCTCAGCTTGGGTTCATCTATATCTTTAATCTCCGGAAAAATAGTTGACGCGTCTGCATACGTGGTGCGGAGTTCATTTGCTTTGAACGAAATGAAAGTCTGCTCAATGTCCGGCAATCCTTTCATGCTGAAATCTCCGTTCAGGTAAGTTGTTTTACCCGCCTTTACTTCCAGGTTTTTGCCCGCCATGTTTTCGACAGTACCCTTTACATTGCCGGTAAAGTATACTTGCTTTTTCCAGTTTTTCAGTTCCGGTGCGAAGTATGCAATATCATCGCTATTGATTTCTGAATCTTTGAAATGCCCATCCATCACCACTTTGCTGATGTAATCGCTCATGTCATCAAAATCATCATACCGCATCGCGTAAAAATTGCGCAGCCTGCTTTTGGGCGTGTGAATATCCAGGTTATGAAATTCCATGGCCCTTGGGTGAAATTTCACGTCCGCCTTCATTGAAGTTACCTGGAACCCGCTTCTTTCCTTGGTACTTAAAACGAGCTGAACCGAAAGAGTATCTTTTTTGAAACGAAGATTTTTAAAAGTACTGTTTATGTCCCCAAATAAAATATGCGCTCCATCAAAGTAAGTGTAAGGATCACGTTTGGTGTACACATCATTTCTGAAAGTGCCTTTTGTGAGCGTCAACTTGTTCACCGCAATATCCCATCCCGCCTCGTTCCATTCCAGGGAATCAGGATTTATTTTATGAGACACAATAACCGCACCTCCTGGTTTTTTTACGCGGGGCGGCCTTCTTCCGTCATAGTTATAAATCGAAAAAACAGGTTGGTTTAGATCGATATTATCGATAACTATCTTCTTTTTTTTCAGATTAAACTCCTTGGTATTCAGCGTAAATGACTGAAGTGAAAAACCCATGTCTTCCCCCCGCCATTCATCTTTTTTGAGAATATGAAGATTTTTAAAGTCTATTTTCTCAAGATTCAAAACAATTGAACTTTTCTTGGTCGACGTATCAGGTTTGGATGGCGCAAAGTAATCCGCAAGAAATTGATAGTTCCAAACCGAATCTGTTCGATGCAGAAAAATACTGGCATCCTGCAGCCCGATATATTTAAGATTAACATCCTCCCCCAGGAAGAACCAATTGTTGATATTCACTTTTACAGTACCTGCATATAAAAGCGTGTCCTTGTTGTGATCTTTTACAAGTGTACCTTCCAGCAACATTTTGTTAAAAAGGCTGAAATCCACGTGCTTGATCTGCACAGTAGTGTTTAACTCTTTGGAAAGTCTCTTGGTGACTTTGCCAATTATCCAGTTTTGAAAGAAAGAAGTCTGAATAAGGCCCCATGCCAGTAATAGGAGTACTAGCAGCGACAGAAAGAAATAACCAATTATTTTCCGGGCTTTTTTCAGTTAATGGGGGATTGTAGTTGTAAAAATACTTAAACGGTGATACTGAGCAAATTCGATACCAGAAAAGACCGTAGGTTTAACGGAAGATTTGAAAAAAAGATAATTTTTGCCGGAAAATAATGTGGCCCTGCACCGCTGGCAATTCTAAAAGCCGAAAAAGCTTTTTCAGTCATCATCCTCCAGGTTCAAAATAACATTGCATTAAAAAACCGTATTTTTCGGTTTTATTATTTTAGTTAATTTAGCCCTTATGAAATCATTTAAACATTTCATTGAATGGCACATCTTCGGTGTCTGCTCGTACCTGGGTGAAAAAATGGGAATCGCAACCTCTTCCATCCGTCGTTTTTTTATCTATGCATCCCTCCTTACAATGGGTTCACCTATTATTTTCTACCTTATTTATGCGTTTTGGATCAATATGAAAAAGTATGTTTTCGCAGCTAAACGCAACCCACTCAAGTATTTATAAACAGCGATTGCAGCAATCGGTTGCATTCAGATTATATTATTTTAAGGTATTTTCTACTCTCTCCCTCAAATGGTTGCATACCACTTCCAAATTACATGTTAAAACGTTTTCGTTAAAAGTCCTTTCTGGATAAACATCAGACTTTATCGGTTACACATAAGAATGCATGTGTAAGTATCTTTGCACTGTGAATAAGAAATAAGGTTTGGCCCGTTTTTAATTGATCCAGAAAGTCCGTGAGAAGCGAGTTATAATAAGACTAGCTCTTAAAATAACTAAACATGAGTAAAAATCTAAACCCTTTGTAAAGTGAACCGATTCGCTATCCGACATCATAATTATTCAGACTTTGTACATGGCATAGCCCGTACGTTTGATGTAGAAATCAAAAATAATGAGTTTGAATTGCCTGAGTCTTTAGGAAATGGATTCGTAAAAGGCGTGGATCTCGGAAATGGATTAAGCGTACTTATGGCTGAGGCGTCTCTACGCCATAGCCTGGTGCTAGAAGTTGAAAGCCTAGATGAAGAATTTTATGTGCTGAATTTCCAGGAATCAAATACTGAAATAAATTATGTTTCAGACTTGCAACCTGAAGGCTCCATTCCTCTTCTAACAGGTGTATATCTCAGAAGTTCTTTACATAGTGCAGAATATTATTTGCCCGCAGGGCATTTAAGATCTGTAAGTGTGATAATGCCTTTGACATGGATGCAGCATTTTGCTGAACAAAGTGAGTCGGGTATAATGCTGGAACATTTACGCAGTATACCTTTTCAAAAGCATCATTTACAACTTATGGAGACAGAGTACAGGATGATAATAAGTAAATTATTTGATCCCGAACTCAAGACCCCTTTACGAGAGCTATTCATTGGCAACCGCGTTATGCTGTTGATTGAAAAATTCTTCACGAAGCATTATTTGGGTCTCAACAATGTAGAAAAAGAAAAACAACTTACTGCAGAAGAGCGTGAAAGACTCGCAGAAGTTGAAAATAAACTGGTCAACGGTTTATTTGAAGAAACGCCAACAATTGATGATCTGGCAAAAATGGCCGCCATGAGCGCTACCAAATTAAAAAGATCGTTTAAATCAATTTTTGGGCTACCGGTGTATGAATATTATCAGAAACACCGCATGCATGTAGCAAAAGACATCTTGCTTAGTGGTAGTTATACCGTGAAGCAGGTTGGTCAAAGGGTTGGCTACCAAAATATAAGCCACTTTGCTGCAGCGTTTAAAAAAATCCATGGAGTATTACCCAGCCAAATGCTGGTTAACAAATAGGTAAGTTTTAAGGTTCAATGGTGTTGTTTAAAAATGCGAAGCCCCTTTCCAGGGGCTTCAATGTTTTTGTATAAGCCTTAACGCTGAAGGCCGAACGCTTTAAGCAAATTTCACGTTCTTGATTTGTTTATTTTATCCAGCTGTCTTGCGAGCGTAATAACTCTATCTCTCACATACTTTGCATTTTTATCAAACATTAGCATGGCATCATACTCCGCCCCTTTCGGTTTTGTAAACGGTTCCTGGTAAGGATTGTCTTTCTTGAAACTGAGGTAGGTTTTCTTGAAATACTTGTCGCGCTTATTCAACCAGTCTATTTCGTCTTTCCTAAAATCAAGCTTCTTTGTTGTATCAAGTGAGTTGTAAATGGAGTGATAGAAGCAATTCACCAGGCTATCCATTTGAGAGTAATATTTTTTTGCGCACCCAAATGTGTGCCGGCCATTGTCAAGGCATTCCTGGTATTTGACGTCAACGGAGTCGACAACTTTCCGCGTTTGCCCAAGGGTTACAAACGACAGGTAGCAACATGATGCAAGGACGATTATGAGTTTTGAGGCCATAGAGGCGAATTCACTTTGCGAATTTGAAAATTTGAAAATATGCGAATTTGAAAATGGGCCCTATGTGCTAAAAGCCTGACTACAAATCAACCCAGTTTAAGAGATAAAATTTAGTAGAAAATGCCGCGCCAAAGGCATTTTCAAATTCTCAAATTTTCAAATTATCAATTATCCTAAATTACCGCTTTTCTCAATTTAACTAATTGTTCCAGCAAACCTTCCAGCAAATCAAGCCTTAACATATTTGCCCCGTCACTTTTTGCTACAGCAGGGTTAGGGTGTGTTTCGATGAACAAACCATCTGCGCCTGTTGCGATCGCAGCTTTTGCAATTGTTCCTATCAACTGAGGGTTACCGCCTGTTACACCACTTGTTTGGTTTGGCTGTTGAAGGCTGTGCGTACAATCCATTACAACCGGCACGCCATGTTCTTTCATCCATGGGATGTTTCTGTAATCCACTACCAAATCCTGGTAGCCAAAGGTTGTTCCCCTTTCTGTAAGTATGATTTTGTTGTTGCCGGCTTTTTGTATTTTTTCTACTGCAAACTTCATTGAGGGACCGTTAAGGAACTGCCCTTTCTTTACGTTTACTATCTTACCAGTCTCGGCCGCTGCCACCAGCAGATCCGTTTGTCTGCAAAGAAATGCGGGGATTTGCAACACGTCTACAAATTCGGCCGCCAAAGGAGCTTCAATGGCAGAATGGATATCACTTGTTGTGGGCAAATGAAAATGCTTGCCGGTTTTTGCCACCAGATCCAGGCCAAGCTCATCGCCCAGGCCGGTGAAAGAACTGCCGCTAGTGCGGTTTGCTTTTCTATAAGAAGCCTTAAAAATGTAAGGAATACCCAGTTTTTTACAAATGCCGGATACCTTGTCTGCCACTTCCATTACCAGTTCTTCACTTTCTACCACGCAAGGTCCTGCTATCAAAAAGAAATTTTTCTCGTCGTATTGCTGATTAGCAAATGCATCTTTTAAGAATTGTTCCATGTGACAAAAGTAATTTGAAAATATGAAAATATGAGAATTTGAAAATGAGTCCGCTGTCCAATTCACGAAGTGGTTGCTTACACCCTCTTAAGACAAAGATTTACTTGGACAACTGCACAGAAAGCATTTTCAAATTAGCACATCTTCAAATTTTCAAATTTATCATAGGTTTGCACACGAAATAATTAAACATGGTTAAAGAGAAAATTTTAGTAATAGGCGCTTGCGGACAGATAGGCGTAGAACTTACATTGGCTTTGCGGAATATCTACGGCGGCTCGAACGTGATCGCTTCGGATATGCGCGAGGAAAACGAATTGCTTAAGGGCACTGGTCCCTATGTAACGCTGGACGTGATGAACAAAGAAATGTTGCATGTTCAGGTGATAAGACAAAACATTACGCAGATCTATCTGCTGGCGGCAATCCTTTCTGCAACGGGTGAAAAAAACCCGAACCTTGCGTGGCACCTAAATATGCAGAGCCTTTTGAATGTGCTCGATATTGCCCGTGAAGAGAAATTGCATAAGGTGTACTGGCCAAGCAGTATCGCGGTTTTCGGCCCAACCTCGCCAAAACAAAATTGTCCTCAGCAAACCATCATTGAACCTTCTACTGTGTACGGCATCAGCAAATATGCCGGAGAATTCTGGTGCAACTATTACAACCAGCGCTATGGCGTGGATGTGAGAAGCATTCGCTATCCGGGTTTGATCAGTTACAAATCTGCACCGGGCGGCGGCACTACAGATTACGCGGTTGAAATTTTCCATGAGGCATTGGAGGAAAAGAAATATGAGTGTTTCCTTGAAGAAGATACTTACCTGCCAATGATGTATATGCCGGATGCGATTCGTGCAACTATCGAGTTGATGGAAGCTCCGGTAGAAAAAATTTCCATACGCACATCATACAATGTGGCAGCCATCAGCTTTTCTCCAAAAGAAATTGCGGCATGCATTAAAAAGCATATTCCGGATTTTGAGATTTCCTATAAGCCAGACAGCCGCCAGGCAATTGCCAATAGCTGGCCGCAAAGCATTGACGACACTGTTGCCCGCAATGACTGGAATTGGAAGCACGAATTCGATTTGGAGAAAATGACGAGTGATATGTTGGCAAACTTGAAGTAATTGAAAATTGAAAATTGAAAATTGAAAATTGTTGGTTGTCGTTAATCGGTCACCCCATTATTCAGTTATCAGCATCTCCATTTTCAACTTTCAACTATTCAACCATTTTCAATTTTCAACTTTCAATTTTCAATTAAGATGAAGCAAATACTTACCTTTTTAACCACTACCCTATTGTTAACCAACGTTCATGCGCAAACGCTTAAAACCGGTGTTTGGCGGGGCGCTTTGCAGAGAACGGATGGCAATGAAATCGCCTTCACCTTTGATGTAAAGCAGGTGCAGGGCAAAAGCGTATTTATTATTCATAATGCTGCAGAGAGGCTTGAGGTAAAGGATATCAATTTTGCAGGCGATTCCTGTTTTATCAACATGCCCTTTTTTGAATCACAATTTAGATTGAAAGTAGTGAACAGCGGGGAGCTTGCGGGCTTGTGGATCCGCGGATCTTCTTCAAAAAATCTTGTTGTTCCCTTTAATGCGGTATATGGAAACACTGACCGTTATCCAGCTACAACCAAGCCCTCTTACAACGTAACGGGCAGATGGGCGAGCAGCTTTTTATCAACTGACGGCAACGAACAAGCAATTGCAGAACTGGTGCAGAAGGGACAAAAACTGACCGGAACTTTTTTAACAACAACCGGCGATTACAGATTTCTTGAAGGAGTGGTGAATAAAGATTCCCTGCAGATGTCTGGCTTCGATGGAGGACATGCTTATTATTTTTCTGCCAAAATAAAAGACGGCAACCATTTGTCAAACGGCGTTTTTGCGTCGGGACCTGTTTATAAACAATCATGGATCGCTGATAGAAATGATACTGCAACATTGCCGCAAAATGAGGCTGCGATGTATGTAAAACCGGGTGGGGACAAATTGGATTTTGCTTTTACCGATCTGGATGGCAAAAATGTTTCGATCAATGACCCCCGATTTAAAAACAAAGTTGTTGTTATCCAGATAATGGGAAGCTGGTGCCCCAACTGCATGGATGAAACGGCGTTTCTTAGCAAGTTTTATGACAAGAATAAAAATCGCGGCATTGAAATGATAGCCCTGGCTTATGAGTACAGTGAAGATTTTCAACGGTCGCAAAAAAGTCTGCTCAAATTTCAACAGCGGTTCAATGTGCAATACCCGATACTGATTACCGGTGTAAGAGCAAGTGATACTTTACGCACACAAAAAACATTGCCGCAACTTACTCCGATCAAAACGTTTCCATCTGTAGTGTTCATTGGAAAAGACGGCAAAGTAAAAAAGATTGATACTGGTTTTAATGGCCCGGGAACGGGGGTGCATTATGAAGAATACATGAAGGAGTTTAATAAAACTATTGATGAATTATTGATCAATGCAGAACGCTGAAGGCAGAATGGAGAATGCCAACGAGCATTGGGCGTCAAGCGTTATGCGTTGGGCATTGAGCATTTAGCATTAAGGGACATTACCTTTCATAACTTTTTTTATAAACACAAAGCCTGTTGACCACACGTCAACAGGCTTTTTTCCACATCGTCATCATCACTTATTTACTCGATAGAATTGTTTTCAGAGGTATAATAAATTGTTCCTTTTGCGGGAGTTTATTAATACATACGAGAAATATTGACGGATGGTTTGCTGAAGCGCGTATTCTCAAAAAAAGATCCCCGCCAGGAATAGCGGGGAACAAACCAAGAAAGAAATCTCAGTCATAAATGACTACGTCATCGTGCCATCACTCTTTTATCAGTTTTAAGGTGTTCAAAATTTGACCGTTCTGTATTACTTGTACAAAGTATAACGCCCGGGCCAATGATGCTACATTAATCGGTGACGTGGAGGTAACGCCATTTTGCACCGATAACACTTTTCCATTTACATCCAATAGTTTTACTACCGCGGGTTGAGTAAGTCCCTTTACATAGCATATACTTTGTGCTGGGTTGGGCGTAATTTGTAAACTGAGTGCATTCGCATCAAAACTTACCGTTTTTAAAGGACTATAAGTGAACCTGCCATCTATGTCAACCATTTTAAGGCGGTAGTAGTTGGTGCCGTTTTGTGCATTAGCATCTGTAAAGGTGTAGTCTTGCTTGCCTGCATAGTTACCGGCCGCTGCCACAGTGCCGATCTTGCTGTAATTCTTACCATCGGCGCTGCGCTCTACTATAAAGCTGGCAGTGTTTTGCTGTTCGCTTACTGTCCAATTTAACAGGCCAGCGCTATTACTTTGCTTCGCTGTAAAGGATAACAGTTTTAACGGAAGTAACTTCAAAGTGGGTGTAACGGCCCAAACATCTGCGCTATTTTCAACTACCATTGAACCGCTATTTAGGTACCCACCACCTGAAGCTGCATAAAACTCACTGTTTCTGTTGGCTGGATTTGTGGGGTAAAAATACTCATTGGTGCCTCCCTCAACAAGAAAAGTGTTGCCAAACCAAGGATAGCTGCCGTTATCTGCAAAATCCAACAAGTAAGGAACGTAACCTCCAACAGAAACAGGATAAGTAATTGTTCCTACCAAGTACTCTGTGCCATTTGTGACAGGCACCCAATTTGAAGGCGACCCCAGGTTAGTTCCCCAATTAGTGTAGGTATATCCGCCGTCTGACCCTGTCCATGGTGTAACGATAGAATAAGTCCCAAATAAATTATCATTAGGCGCAAAAGTGCCTTGCCCTGGTTGAGGTGAGCCGTCCTTAAAGCCTACCACAATATTTATCTGCTGCCATTTCACTGAACCGCTTCCATTAGGTATCGCATACACGTTTAATTCATTGTTATTTGATCCAAGTTTTATCGTGTAACTATAGCCGATTACCTGACTATAACTTAGGCTACAAACCAAAACGCTCAGCACTACTAATAAAAATCTTTTCATGATATAATTTGATATTGCATTGATACGGTCATTAATTTTTTTTCCTTTAGAGATGTTGGCTAATTATTAACGTTAGCACACTGCCTAACACTCCGGGAGTCAAGAAACTCTCATCATTGTTTACGCCGTTGTAACTTACGGTACCGTTCATGTTATAATCAGCGTTATGGTATACGGAACTTAATACTGTTGTCAACACTCCACCAAGAGCACCTGAACTCAAATATGATTCATCATTGCTAACGCCGCTATAGCTAGTCTTAGCATTGCGACTACCATCTCCACCCCACATTGCAAACAAGCCATTCCCCAAATCTTTCATGGCAGCATTTGTGGTAATACTTGGATTTTGATAAGCCTGCGCCTGGGCGTTTGTAAAGTCATACAAAGTGGCAGCGCTGTTAAGCGCTTGTGGAGTTGCCGTGCGTATGCCCAAGTGGTTGCGGTGGCGGATGGCTACGTGGTAATCGCCGGGTGCAACAGTCGCAAAACTTACAGGCGATGTTCCATCCAAATCAACTACAGTTCCATCACCCATTACAAAAGCAGCTCTTGAAGCGATTACAGTTGATGGCGTTGTTTTGTCACGAAGCTCTACCAATACCCAGTCTGTTACGCCTGCCGGTATGCTGGCTACGGACTCCGAACCGGAATAGTTAAATGGAGCTTTGTTATATGGCTGGGCCAGAGGTATTAAACCAAGCGAGTTTAATGTCGTGGTCATGGAGGTGCCGCTTACTGCACCCTGCAATAGCACTTTGACACTCAGGTTGATTTGTGCGTGCATCCCGCCGCAAAATAAAAGCAGCAGCAAAGTGCATCCCACGAACCGCAGTGTTGGTTTGTGTTTTAAAAATATGCTCATGTAAAAATTTTCGAATTTAAAAATGGTTGTAGCATGAGGGCCGCGTAATGCGGGTGAATGATGTGTACAATAGCGTGTGATGTTATTGTATCAGGGGCTAACTTCTACACAGTTTACCGATATAATTAATGTACAGGTTACCGATCTCTGCCAGACCCAATGTACCACTGTTGCGCTTTGCAAGAAGATGGGCTGGTACGGAATAAATGAAGGAGCGCCGAAAATAGCTACCAATTCTTTTCATACTTTGAATGTTAAAATATTAGGGTTTAAGAAATACTCTACAAGTGGAGTAAGCTGCGAGAAAATAATTAAGTGTCTGCTTTCTAACATTTCACTAAACAGACGACAAAATATGTTTTCTGGCAAGAATGTATATTATCTACACTAATCTTTTTGATGCATACGTTACTGTGGGAAAGACATGGTTAGGGATACAAAATGGTAGTAGCTAACCCTGTTTAAGGCAAGGTCATTGTGTTTGCAAATCAACAAAATCGGTTGTGCCAGACCGTTAGCAAATCAAACATATGGGCTTTGGACTTTTATTTTTTACGGGAACCCGTAAAGTGTTTTTCCAAAGTTGAAATGCCCGTTTTAAACAAAACACTGCCCGATTAAATAAAAAGAAAAGTGTTCAACGACAACTTTCTTAAAATCTCACTTGCAAGAAAAAAAAACACCTATCCCAATAAGGGAATATTACCGGCAAACGGCGTTCATTTCATGTCACTATGTTACTTTTGGGATGCGTTAATAAATAGATGGTCAATGTGAACTATTGAATCAAGGCATTATGCTTTGATGAACGAGGCTGTTGTATTTGTGTACTCACTTATGGGACAGGTGAATCATTGGTGAGTGCAAATATAGTCGAATACTTTAAATAAATCCAAAATTTTCAACTTTTTTAAAAGAATGGTCTATTTTAGTAAAAACCTTGCCTTTTTGAAAGAATTAATGAATCTTAAGCAGTATGAAATAGCTGAACTGGCGGGATTTCAGAGAACCACTTGGAATGGCTACGAAAATGAAAAAAGTCAGCCATCATTTGATGATTTAATTAAAATATCCGAATTTTTTGACATTTCTTTGGATGACTTAATTTTCAAAAATCTGTCAAAAGATATCGGGTTAATGAACAAGAAAAAGCAAGAAAAAATTGAAGAAGCTAATTTGCTTGAAGAAGAGAATGCACCTTACGTTAAAGATGAGACGACTCAGGCGGTTATTCGCGCTATGCAGAAAGTAATAGAAAGCCAGGCAGACAGAATTGCATCTCTGAAAAAAGAAGTCGCATCCAAAAACATAGAAATCGAGGCTTTGAAAGAGCAGCTAAAAGATGACCTTGACAAAGAAGAGCAATCTTAGGAATATTTACAAAAAAAGCGAACCACCGCTAAAGTAGTCCGCTTACTATTAAAAGAGATTATCTTATCTATTCGGGAAACGAAATGTCGGCAACAGTTTTCTTCTCCAATATTTTCAACGTAGCATCCCTTACCTGCACCATCGCCATATTCAGGCCACACTTCTTTTCGTCACAGTTTTTACAACGCTCATAAAAATTAAGGCTTACGCAAGGCAGTAAAGAGATAGGTCCGTCCAGCAATCGCATTACCTGTGCAAGATTTACTTTTTTGGGTTCAATCGCAAAAAAATAGCCTCCACCCTTTCCTTTCTTGCTGTCCAGAATTCCTGCCTTTCTTAATTCAAGGAGAATATTTTCCAAAAACTTCAGCGGAATTTTCTTTTTCTTGGATACTTCTGCGATAAGCACGGGGCCTTCGTGCTCATGCTGGGCCAGGTACATTAAAGCTTTGAACGCATATTGTGTTTTCTTTGAAAGCATCGGAAACTATGGTTTTGAGTTATGAGTTGTAAGTTATGAGTTTTGAGTTAGAAGTCTTATGTCTTTGCTCATACAGCTTTTTACAACTCACTATCCGTCATGATTACTCTAATTCCTAACTCCTATCTCCTAATTCCTAATTTACTACAACCCTAACACTTCTTTCATACTAAAGATACCTTTTTTGTCTTTAACAAACTCAGCCGCCAATACAGCGCCTGTTGCAAAGCCGGTTCTGTTATGTGCCGTATGGATAATTTCGATATCGTCAATTGGGGATGTATACAAAGCAATGTGCGTGCCCGGAGCCGGGTCTACTCTTTCACTCAGGATTACAAGGTCGCTCGCTTTGTCGCTTTCTTCGTTCACCCATTTCGTTTTGCGGGAAACTCTTTCCAGTATCTGTTCAGCCAGTGAAACGGCGGTTCCGCTTGGTGAATCTTTTTTCTCTGTGTGATGGATCTCTTCCAAACGCACATCGTATTCTGCGTGAGGGGCCATCAATTCTGCCAGTCTTTTGTTGATTTCGAAAAAGATGTTCACGCCTACGCTGTAGTTGCTGGCGTATACAAGTCCGCGATTGTTTTCGTCGGTATACTTTCTTACTGCATCCCATTTATCGAGCCAGCCAGTAGAGCCGCATACGGTAGGTACGTTCCATTCCAGGAGCTTCATCACGTTGTTGTAAGCGCTGTGCGGGCTTGTGAACTCAATGGCAACGTCTGCGTTCGCAAGATTTTCTTTGGTAAACTCATGTTGGTTATCGATATCGAGCTTTAAAACTATTTCGTGGCCTCTTTTTAAAGCGATTTCTTCGATGGCTTTACCCATTTTGCCGTAACCAACTAAAGCAATTTTCATAACAGTTTTTTTATATTGGGCGAATTGAATTCGCCCTTATTAGGTTTGTTGAATGAATGCGAACTCTCCGACATGCGGAGAATTCGGGCGAATGCGATTCGCCCCTACGGGAGACCGCGTAATGCTGTTTTCCCTTTGTGAATGTCAAACACCAGGCTCACTCCAAATGTTTGCCCACCAACCTGCGGAGCAAAGTTTGGCTTAATTTTCATGCTTAAATCGTCGCTAACATCAAAGTGCTTCAGGTGTGCATCTACGGTAGCATCTACCACATTTAGTCCCCAAAACAAAATGAACACCAACGCCGCATAATCGACATATTGGCGAAACTGATTTCGAACGTTGCGCAATGAATTGACGTCTCCATTGTCAACAAATGGCTTCAGATATGGCGCGATGTCATCGTAATTTGTTCCGGCACTGTCTGACGGTGTCATATATTTAATGGCATAGTTGGCTGCACGTACGGTTTTCATATTGTCAATAAAAACGTAGGTGGTAATGCCAAGTGCCCCATAAACAATGGGAAGTTTCCAATAGCTGCGATTGTAGATCTGTCCCCACCCCGGCAGTATTGCGGAACGGGTCGAAGCAACTTTGGGATCGTGTTTTCTCATTTTGCCGTGGATCATGGCAGAGTCGCCATACAAAGAAGCTGGCTTCTTTTTAGCTATGATCGTGTCATGCGTAACCTTTAGGCTGTCCTGTTGGCAAAATGCAACAGAACTCGCACCTGCAAAAAACAGAAAAAAAAATAAAAAACGGTAAACCTTCATTTCTTTTAGTTAGCTGACACGCCTAGTTGTTCCAATATTTTGTTGAACTCCTGTAAAGAATAATACTCCAGCGTAATGCTGCCATTACCTTTTTTGCTGTGATTTAGTTTTACACGGGTGCCAAAATGAGACGCTAAATTATCTTCAATTTTCTTATATGTAGGTGGTAATGTGGATTTTGAAGCAACTTTAACAGGTGCAGCACTTCCATCTTTGTAAGCATTGCGAACCAATTCCTCGGTTTGTCTTACGGAAAGGCCTTTGCTTTTTATTTCTCCAAAAATATATAGTTGTTTATCTACCGCATCAATGTTGATCAAGGCTCTCGCATGTCCCATGCTTATTTCACCGTTACGAACAGCAACCTGCACATCTGGCGGCAATTTTAAAAGACGGATATAGTTGGAAACGGTACTTCTTTCTTTACCCATGCGTTCTGCCACTTCTTCCTGCGTGTGGCTAAGCTCTTCCATCATGCGTTTGTAGCTGAGGCCAATTTCTATAGCGTTAAGATCTTCACGCTGTAGATTTTCCAGCAAAGCCAGTTCCAGCAACTGCTGGTCATTTGCCTGGCGAATGTATGCCGGTATGTCTTTCAGGCCCGCAATCTTAGAAGCACGGAAGCGGCGTTCACCAGAAATCAACCTGTACTTTCCAGTTGGCAATTTAGAAACAGTAATCGGCTGTATGATGTCGTGAATTTTGATGGAAGCGGCCAATTCATTCAGCGCTTTTTCATCAAAATCGTGACGGGGTTGTTTTGGATTGGTTTCGATCTGCTCAATTGGAATGCGCAGGATTCCTGTTGCTGCTTCTACCACATTATTCTTCAAGTGCGTGCCTGTAGCTGTTTTCAGGTCTGCATCGATACCCTGTAGCAAAGAGCGTATGCCCTTGCCCAATAATTCTTTATTACCTTTTGGATTGCTACCTGGTTGTTTTTTCTGGTCACTCATTTTTAAAAGAGTTGAAAATTGAGAATTGAGAGTTGAGAGTTGTTGGTTGTTAGTTGTTAGCGCAGGTTAATTGAATGTTACAAACTCGACCTTTCTAACAACTAATAACTAAAAACTAACAACTTAAAACTCATCACTCATTACTTATTACTAAAACTTATTTACTCCTCGTCGTCGTTTGCCTCAATGATCCTTTCTTCCTGGGATATTTTGGTCATGTTGTTTTTCTGCAAAATTTCTTTAGCAAGGTTCAGGTAATTAACCGATCCTTTGCTGAAGGCATCATACAAAATAGAAGGTTTGCCCACGCTTGGCGCTTCGCTTAGTTTGGAGTTACGGTGAATGATCGTGCTGAAAACAAGATCATCAAAGTGGCGACGCACTTCACTTACCACCTGGTTGCACAAACGCAAACGGCCATCATACATGGTCATCAATATACCTTCGATCTGCAATTCCGGATTTAAGCGGTTTTGCACGATCTTGATCGTATTTAATAATTTACCCAAACCTTCAAGGGCGAAAAACTCTGTCTGCACAGGAACGGCCACAGAGTCTGCAGCTGTCAAAGCATTTACTGTAATAAGACCGAGGGACGGCGAGCAGTCGATGATAATGAAATCATATTCTGATTTTACCGGCTCCAATATGGCTTTCAGCACACTCTCCCTGTTTGGATAGTTGATCATTTCAATTTCTGCACCTACAAGGTCAATGTGAGAAGGGATCACATCCAGGTTAGGGATTTCAGTTTTCAGGATCACATCTCGTGCAGGCGTTTCGTTAACCATGCAATCGTAGAGCCCCTGCGTAATATTATGCAGGTCGAATCCAACGCCGGTGGTACTATTAGCCTGCGGATCTGCATCCACCAGCAAAGTTTTGAATTCGAGCACCGCAAAACTTGCTGCAAGGTTAATAGCAGTGGTTGTTTTTCCCACCCCACCTTTTTGATTCGCTACACCAATTATTCTTGCCATATTTACTTATTACTTAATTATCTTCTATTGAGCCAGATAATTATCTGACTCTACGGACGTTTCCCGTGTTCCGGGCCGCAAATGTAAAATATTATATTCCTTCCGCAATTTGAAATTAAAATTTGAAATAAAAAACTTGCATAAGGATTTAAGAAACAATATGTTGTTTGTAGAGACAAGGCAGGGCTTTGTCTTCCTTTTCTAAGAGACAAGGCAGTGCCTTGTCTGTACGGCGGGCGGCGTGTCGTTATAAATCGATCGTTTCGCCAATACCTGGCAACAGTAATGTTTTTCCGGCGTCCATAAAAATCTGCAAAGTTTTTTCCCTGTCTATTTTGATAAATCCGAAGGTATCGTAGTGCATGCCTATCACTTGATTACATTTTATCATATTTGAAGCTTCCACAGCATCGGCGGCATCCATAGTAAAGTTGTCACCAATAGGCAACAATGCAAATTTTAATTTTCCCCAGCGCGGAATGAGCTGCATATCAATCGTTAAAGCGGTATCTCCGGCATAGTAAAAGTCGCCTTCTTCACTGGTGATGACAAAACCAAGGGGATTTCCGCCGTAGGAACCGTCAGGCAGGCCGCTTGAGTGCTGGGCAACGACACATTTCACGGTAAACTCGCCAAAGTTCCACTTACCTCCGGTATTCATCGGATGGGTATTTTCTACACCTTGCTTGTTTAGCCATTCATGAATTTCGTAAGCGGCGATTACTTTCGCTCCTGTTCTTTTAGCGATGCCAGTAGTGTCTGCAATGTGGTCACCGTGACCATGCGATTGCAAAATGTAATCAGCTTTTATGCTATTTACATCTATTTTTTTCGCCAGTTCATTGTGTGTAATGAATGGATCAAACAAAAGATGTTTCCCTTTGATTACAACCGAAAAGCAACTGTGTCCGTAATATGTTATTTGCATAATTATATGTTTAAAAAGCCCTGATTTGGCAGGCTGACAAAAATAGCGATAATAGCAAGGACAATTGAAAATTGAAAGTTGAAAGTTGAAAATGGATGTTACAAGTGATGCACCCCTCCTTGTTTATGAAATGTGGTCGAACTTTATAAACATTATTCGACCTTTTGCATTTTCAACTTTCAACTTTCAATCTTCAATTTTTCTCCGGCTCGTTGATTGGCAGGGCGAATGCGATTCGCCCCTACAATTGTATTACCTTTATCCCATCACTAATAATTAAATTTTCCTTTTCTACATGTATACCATTATATCCGGTACCAACAGAGCGGATAGTAACACCATAAAGATTGCACGCCAATATGAATATTTCTTGCGACAAAAAGGGATTGAACCTAACTTCTTATCGCTGGAAAATATGGATGTGAATCATAGAAGTCCGGCCATGATCCAACTGGAGAAAACTATTCTGATCCCCACAAAGAAATTTATTTTCATTGCACCGGAATACAACGGCAGCATCCCCGGCGTTTTGAAATCGCTCATCGATATTTCTGATATTAAAAATGTTTGGTGGGGCAAAAAAGCGCTGCTTGCGGGCGTGTCTACCGGCCGCGCCGGCAACCTGCGTGGCATGGAGCATTTTACTGGTATTTTGCACTACGTGAAAGTAATTGTTCATCCTAACAAACTACCGATTTCTATCGTTGACAGATTACTCGATTCGGAAGGCAAAATTACTGATGCTGCGACGGTGAAGGTAATTAACCAACAGCTGGATGAGTTTATAGAATTCTAAACAATTCAAAAATCAAAAGTAAAAATTCAAAAGGGCAGGGTGCAATTTTGAATTTTTACTTTTGATTTTTTACTTTTTACCTGGGTTTAGTTTTGGGGAATGCAATTCGCCCCTACAATATTTTACCGTCTCAATCGTCTATCAAATAGTTCAAAAGTAAAAATTCAAAAGGTTTGAGAGGATTTTGGATTTTTACTTTTACCTTTTTACTTATAAATCATCACTATGCGCAATTCCGGCTTTGCCTGGATACTTCTGGCAATTATAGTTGTTATCGACATTTATGTTTTTCAGGCTTTAAAAACTGTTACCCAAAACTCCGCCAGCCGTACGCGGATCATTTTGTTTTCCATTTACTGGTTGTTATCTGCCTGCACATTCTTCTTTATTTTACTGATGCCCTACCTGAATACGGAAAACTGGCCGAAATCATTACGCAGTTATACGTTTGCAATATTGATCGGATTATTTTTCTCCAAAGTGGTTGGCTCCGTCTTTTTCCTTATTGATGATGTAAGACGATTGATGATGTGGAGTATTGGAAAATTATTCAGCAATCCCACTGTTGCCATTACAACGGGTGATGAAGGCATTACACGATCTGTGTTTATAAGCTGGCTGGGATTGGCTGCCAGCGGCACTTTGTTTGGTTCGTTGGTGTATGGCTTTCGCAACAAATATCACTATCACGTAAACAGGATCAAACTTTCCTACGTGAATTTGCCGGCATCTTTTAAAGGTTTGAAAATTGTGCAGATAAGTGATATTCATTCTGGCAGTTTTAATGATAAAGCGGCGGTGGAACGAGGCGTTGAAAAAGTGCTGAACGAAAAGCCGGATCTCATTTTGTTTACCGGTGATTTGGTAAATGACCGCGCCACCGAGATGAAAAATTACATGGACGTTTTTGGCAGATTAAAAGCGCCTATGGGTGTTTTTTCTACGCTTGGCAATCATGACTACGGTGATTATGTGGCGTGGGACAGTCCGGAAGCAAAAAGGCAAAATCTCGAAAACCTTAAGGTAGTGCACGCTAACCTTGGCTGGCGTTTGCTCATGAATGAACACGTAGCGCTTGAAAGAGGCGGTGACCAAATTGCCTTAATTGGTATTGAAAACTGGAGTGCTAAAGGGCGTTTTCCTAAATATGGGAAAATGGCAGAAGCGTACGCAGGCACGGAAAAATATCCTTTCAAAATATTGATGAGCCATGATCCAAGCCATTGGGACGCTGAGGTAATTCCTAAATACAGTGATATCGATCTTATGCTGAGCGGACATACACACGGCATGCAGTTTGGCGTGGAGCTTCCTGGTTTCAAATGGAGCCCTGTGCAGTACATGTACAAACAATGGGCTGGGTTGTATGAAACGGAAAAACAAAAGTTGTATGTGAACAGAGGTTATGGATTTATTGGGTACCCGGGTCGTGTGGGGATACTGCCGGAGATCACGGTGATCGAATTCGCGTAGATCTATTGGCACACTGATGACACGGATTAGACGAATTTACGCGGATTTTTTTCTGATAAAATGAAACCAGCAAGGCTCTATCCTTGCTGGTTTTTCGTTTTATAAATGAACCAATTTGTGAAAATTCGTCTAAGCCGAGTCATTTTTTGTACCTAATTATTCAGGGAGATACCTTAATAACTCATTCAACTCCTTATCTGTGATGTTGTCCTGTTCAGATTTATCATAAATAGTAAACAAATACACAGTTTTGTCTGTTATTACAAAGTTTGTAATAATCCTCGCACCACCACTTTTGCCTTTTCCTTTTGATGCTATCGCGATTCTAATCTTAAAACAGTTTTGCCCTATCGCAATGCCATTTTCTGGATTTTCTTTAAGATTTTGGATCAATTCTAACAATTCCTTCTTTAAGGAACTGTACTTTTTCACGAGTTTTTTTGCCTGTTTTTCAAAAACAGCAGTTGTTTTTACTTTATAACTCATTCAAAAAATCTTCTGCGTTTCGAGCCTTCTTTTTTCCTGTCCTTATTAATTTCATTTCTTCTACAGCGTCTCTTAAATCTGCCATTAATAAAGCCTTGGCATCTGTTAATGGTTTCGCTTTCACGTAAGAAATACTTTTTAAGACATCCATTAAAGAGGCCGCTTTGTTATCCGGAATATCCAATAGCACTTTCATTTTTGTCATTATTTACAAGCATAAATTTATTATTTATTTTTCATACCGATTGTAACAACATATTTTGATATGTAAGGTGACCGGCATCACCCGAATCTTTACCACTAAGCCACTAAGGGCACTAAGCTTCACTAAGAAGTTGATTTAAGAAGTAACTTTGAGAACGGAGATGCGTCATACTCTTCATCAAACATGGCCAACCTGCAGACAAAAGGTTTGTCGCTTTTTATCAAAAAATTTCCTACCCTATTTAATCTCTAATCAATTTTAACCGTCTTAATGAAGCTTTGTGCCCTTAGTGCCTTAGTGGTAAAATAGCACTGGTATAATCTTTGCCTTTACAACACAAACAATACGAAACAAATGCAAACCAAAGTAACCTATATCCTGCTGGCATGCATACTGAGTATACTATCCGTTACCACGCGTGCGCAGGGAGTTCAGTTTGGCATTAAAGCCGGGGCCAACATTACCAAAGTAACCGGCCAGTCTTTTAAGGACGAATTCAATTATGGTTACCAGGCGGGTCTTTTCGGCGTAATTAATTTCTCAGAAAAATGGGGTATTCAGCCTGAGCTGCTCTTCAATCAATATGGAGCAAAGATTGCTGAACAACCGAGTGACGTTTACGACCCAAACAATTTTAAGGATGTAAAGCTTAATTATCTCTCTATACCTGTCTTGCTTAACTACAACGTTGTAAAACCACTCACTTTGCAGGGCGGTTTGCAAGCCGGCATTTTGACGAACAAGAACGAGCATCTTACCCAAACCATTGAGAATGCTTTTAAGGGCGGCGACCTGAGTCTCTTGTTGGGTGTTCAACTCAATATTGCAACTTTCAAAATAAGTGGCAGATGGTACACTGGTTTAAACAATATCAACAACACGTCAAAGCCGGAGGACTGGAAAAATACGGGATTCCAGGTGAGTTTAGGATGGCGTTTCCTGTAAATAAAAATTCAAAAAGCAAAAGTCAAAAAGCTGTTTCCTCGTTTGGAAATAGCTTTTTTTGTGAACAAAGGGGGCATGTCTTTGTTTTTGAATTTTTCCTTTTTACTTTATACTTTGAATTCAATTACCTGACGTTTTTACTCATTTTTCTTCGTGGCATCATAGTTGACAATTTAGGAGTGATCCAAAAATTAGTTTTTTCAAGAAAGGCGGTGTTATTTTGTCACCCTTTTCAAAAATTTGTAGACATCTAATCCGTATTTGGATCAACCCGGCTGATTATGCAACCCATAACAGCTGATTATTAATGAATTAATATATAAATGAAAGGTTCGAATTTTTTATTTAAGCCAGAAGATGATATGGATTTCATGCCCATTATTCCTCTAAACGAGAATGAAGGGGATGACGGAGTAGAATTGACGATACCCGATGAAGTACCTCTTTTGCCGCTACGTAATACCGTTCTTTTCCCAGGAGTGGTTTTACCCATCACAGTTGGAAGAGACAAAAGCATAAAAGCAGTTAATGACGCTTACAAAGCTGACAAATTAATTGGCGTTATCGCTCAAAAAGACAGTACTGTTGAAGCCCCTACGGTTACAGATCTTGAAGACATTGGCACGATTGCCAAGATCGTAAAGCTGATCAAAATGCCGGATGGTGGTACTACGGTGATCATCCAGGGTAAGAAACGTTTTAAAACGGTTGCCATCACAGCGGAAGATCCTTACTTCAAGGCAACAATCGAGTTGCTGGAAGAAGAGCCTGCTCCCACTGACCAGAACTTTGAAGCTTACGTTGCCAATATTAAAGAACTGGCTACGCAAATCATACAATTGTCGCCCAACCTTCCCTCAGAAGCGGCGATCATCTTAAAGAATATTGAGAATCCGTCTTTCCTCATTCACTTTGTTTCGAGCAATATGAATACGGAGCTCGCAGAGAAACAAAAGCTGCTGGAGATTAATCATATTCATTCCCGCGCGGACCTGCTGATGCAAATCCTGCAAAAGGAGCTGCAATTTGCGGAGTTGAAAAACAAAGTAACGAACAAGACACGCAATGAACTGGATAAGCAGCAGCGTGAATATTTTCTTCAACAACAATTGAAGAGTATTAAGGATGAGCTTGGCGGTGATACCAATGAAAGGGAAGTGAAGGAAATGCAGAAAAAGGCCGAAGCCAAAAAATGGCCCGAAGCTGCAAAGGAAATGTTCAAGAAGGGCATTGAGAAGCTGGAAAGAATGCATCCAACCACTCCGGATTATTCTGTCGTGTATAACCATCTTGATCTAATGCTCGATCTTCCATGGGAAGAATATACAGAGGACTCCTATGATCTTAAGAAGGCCAAGAAGATATTAGATGAAGATCATTTTGGCATGGCGAAAATAAAGGAGCGCATCCTTGAATACCTTGCTGTGTTGAAATTGAAAGGCGATATGAAAAGCCCGATCTTATGTTTCGCAGGCCCTCCCGGCATTGGTAAAACCTCGCTTGGTAAAAGCATTGCGAATGCGATCAACAGAAAATATGTTCGCTTAAGTCTTGGGGGTTTGCATGATGAAAGTGAAATACGCGGTCACCGCAAAACCTATATTGGTGCTATGCCGGGCCGTATTTTGCAATCGATCAGAAAAATAAAATCATCCAACCCGGTAATCATCCTGGATGAGATTGATAAAATAGGAAACGATTTTCGAGGCGATCCATCTTCTGCTTTGCTGGAAGTATTGGACCCTGAACAAAACAATACATTTTATGACAACTACCTCGAGCTTGAGTACGACTTGAGCAAGGTATTGTTTATCGCTACCGCAAATAATATCGCGAACATTCAACCTGCTTTGCGCGACCGTTTAGAGATAATTGACCTGAGTGGTTATGCTGTGGAAGAAAAAGTGGAGATCGCAAAGCGACATCTTTTGCCAAAACAAAAAGAAGCGCACGGATTGAAAAACGTGAATTTGAAAATGAGCGATAAGGTGTTGCAGCAGGTGGTGGAAGATTATACCAGAGAAAGCGGTGTTCGCGAACTTGACAGGCAGCTCGCAGGCATCATGCGCTCCAAAGCAAAAGACTTTGCGATAGAAGGCAAAGTTGATTCTACAGTGTCCGGCAACGATATTGAAAAAATATTGGGTAAACCGCGCTACAGTAACGAAATATACAAAACCGCAAATATGCCGGGCGTTGCCGTTGGCTTGGCGTGGACTTATGTGGGAGGTGACATATTATTTATCGAAACAAGCCTTAGCGATGGCAAGGGCGAATTGAAACTTACCGGTAACCTGGGTAATGTAATGAAGGAAAGTGCATCAACTGCATTGACCTATTTACAATCCAACGCAAAAAAAACTGGCATTAGTGGCGATCTTTTTTCGAAGAAAAGTGTTCATATACATGTGCCGGAAGGTGCCGTTCCAAAAGACGGCCCAAGCGCCGGAATTACAATGATGACAGCACTTGCATCTGCTTTTACAGGCAGAAAAGTAAAGCCTTACCTGGCTATGACAGGTGAGATTACTTTAAGAGGCCAGGTGTTGCCGGTGGGTGGCATAAAAGAGAAAGTGCTCGCAGCAAAAAGAGCAGGTTTGAAAGAGATCATTATGTGCTGGCAAAATGAAAAGGATGTACAGGAAATAGAATCCGGTTTCATCAAGGGCGTGAAATTTCATTATGTGAAAACGATGCAGCAAGTTCTAGATATTGCCCTGGCATAAAAATTTTAAATAAATATTTACAAAAACAACTTTTCACTGAACCATTTCTTTTAAACGTTGTTAAAATATTGTAGAATTTTTTCATGTTGGTTGTTTTAAGGGTTAAAGAGATCCCCCGTTTTTACGGGGGATTTTTGTTTTCCTGTAGAGACGCATTGAATGCGTCTCTTGAAGAACGGCCTGCACAAATTTTTGAATGGGTTCTCCGAGATGGGTGCGACGGCGTGGTATTCCGGAGACGCGTTCAACGCGTCTCTACGGGGTTTCCCAAATTCGGGATTCCTAATTCCTGATTTCTAGTTCCTAATTCCTTATTTTCGGGTCGATTTTTGCTACTAAATACCATTCTACTTTAAGCAATTAACATGAAAAACTCCGTTCGCATTTTCTGGAAACTGGTACTCTGGGGCGCAGGCATCCTTCTACTCATATTTCTTCTAATAAATTTTGGCGTTTTTGGCAAGCTGCCTTCGCTGGCACAGCTGGAAAATCCAACCATTATGCAAGCCTCTGAAGTGTATGCTTCCGACGGAACCCTGATGGGAAAATTCTATCGCGAAAAAGGTAACCGCAGCAGTGTTAAATACCGCGACATTTCTCCGCACGTAATCGATGCACTTGTTTCTACAGAAGATGAACGTTTCTATTCTCATTCAGGCATCGACGGTAAATCGGTTATGCGTGCCGTATTCACCGGCGGTTTGCAAGGTGGTGGTAGTACCATTACGCAACAGCTGGCAAAAAACCTGCTCGAACAAGGTTCGAAAAACATGGTAAGACGTGTAATCGAAAAGGTGAAAGAGTGGATCATTGCGGTGAAGCTGGAAAGAAATTTCACCAAAGAAGAAATTCTCACTTTATACCTCAACACTGTTCCTTTTGGCGACAACACTTACGGCATCCGAAATGCGTCGCTAACCTTCTTTCAGAAAGAACCTGATCGTTTAACAGTAGACGAAGCGGCCATACTTGTGGGTATGCTGAAAGGAAACACGTTGTACAACCCTCGCAGAAATCCAAAAGAAGCAAGAGACAGACGCAACACAGTAATGGACCAGATGGTGAAAAACGGAAAGCTGACAAGCGAAGATGCTACAAAGCTGAAAGCAATCCCTATCGATATGGGCCGCTACAAAAAAATGGATGAAACAACCGGTCTTGCCCCTTACTTCCGCGATGTGCTGCGTGATGATCTCAAAAAATGGTGCAAAGAGCATAAAAATCCCGCCACTGGCGAACCTTACGATCTTTTCGAAGATGGTTTGCGCATTTATACCACCATCAATCCACGCATGCAATTGTATGCAGAGGAGGCGGTGGCCAAACAAATGCCTGCACTGCAAAAAGTGCTGAACACACAGGGATCAGTTAAAACCGGTAAGGTTTGGAAGGAGCACGAAAACATTTTGAACGCCGCCATGAAAAACAGCGATCGCTGGAAAAATGGTAAGGATGACGACATGACTGACGAAGAGCTGAAGGCTTCTTTTTATAAAAAAGTGCCCATGAAAGTGTTTGCATGGAACAGCACAAGACAAAAAGATACAGTGATGTCGCCAATGGATTCCATCAGGTATTGCAGGCAAATGTTGCAAACTTCTTTTATGGTGATGGACCCTGTTACCGGCGAAGTAAAAGCATGGGTGGGCGGCATCGACTTTAAGACTTACAAATACGACCACGTAAACATCAACACAAAACGCCAGGTGGGTTCTACCATTAAACCGCTCTTGTATTGCGATGCAATTGAAGAAATTGGTTTTACCCCGGAAACACCTTGCGAAAACACTGCACAGAATTTCCCTGGTTACGGTATGGTGCCTGCCAAAGGTATTTGCGGAGGAGGAACGGTTCCAATGGCTAGTGCCCTTGCTTATTCGTTGAACTGCGCCAGTGCTTATATCATGAAACAGGTGACGCCGAAACGTTTTGTTGAGTTTCTGAAAAACGTAAACATTCAGACAAAGGTTGAGCCATACCCTTCTATTGCGCTTGGTTCCTGCGACCTTTCTATGTTTGAGATGATGTGGGCATATTCAATGTTCCCTAACAGAGGATTTAGTACCAAACCAATTTACATTACACGCATAGAAGATAAAAATGGTAATGTGCTTGAGAGTTTCCAGACATCAGTTAAACAAGTTATCAGCGAAAATGGAGCATACACCATGTGCCGAATGATGCAGGGAACGGTGGATGTAGGTACAGCGAAAGGCTTGCGTGCAAGATTGGGTGCTGCTGAAATGGGTGGTAAAACAGGTACTACGAATGACAACAGTGATGCATGGTTCCTGGGATACGTTCCTCAGCTGGTTGCAGGTACATGGGTTGGTTGCGACGACAGATTTATTCGCCTCGAAGGAGCCCTGGGTTTTGGTGGTGCAGCGAGCAAACCAATCTGGGAATATTTCTTTCAAAAGGTATATGCTGATAAAACGTTGGGTATCGACAGGCAAGCGAAATTCATTCAGCCCGAATCTGTGCGTGATGGCTTGATGATGTCTTACCAAAACTTTGACCCTACTCCACCGCCGGGTGCCGAAGGTGATGACCAGGGAAATGGCAATGCAAATGAATACCTGCGCCTTGATACTGCAAATGTGCATGTACCGGTAGATTCAAGACTTGATCCCGATGAACAAAAAGTACTGAACGAAGCAAAAGGACAAAACAGTAAAAAGAACAATCAGCAAAAACCTGTTGCCGAACCACCGCAGGAAGAGAAAAAGAAAGAAGGATTTTTTAAGAGATTGTTTGGCGGCAAGAAGAATAGGGACAACGATTATTAATTGAAAATTGAAAGTTGAAAATTGAAAATGATTTTCGATTTAGCCTTGTAAATAAAAAAGTCGCATCAAAAAATGCGACTTTTTTTTGAAATACATTTTCAACTTTCAATTCTCCATTTTCAATTACCAAATCATTTTCAATTTTCAACTTTCAATTTTCAATTAATTACAGCGCCATCAAACTACAACCCCTCACGTCGCTGTTATCCATTCGTCCAAGCACTTTGAAATCTCCGTTGGGAAACAGTTTGCCTACGTCCTCAGTGGCTATAAATGAGCAAGAATAAATATTAGCAAGGTCGATTACATTGATCACTCCATTGATTGCTTTACCGGATGGCTGGCGAACACTTAAAGGATCATCTTCCTCACGCAATACAATTTTCATCCAAGGTGGTGTGCTGAAAATACCATCACCGCTTGAATATGCCTGGGACAGCAATTCAGTCATGCCATATTCAGAATGAATTTTATTTACACCCAATCGTTCCATCAAAAATGCATGCACTTCTTCACGCGTCCATTCCTCCCGCCGCCCCTTCATTCCGCCGGTTTCCATCACGATTGTGTTTTTTAACTGCATGGAATATTTTTCTGCAAAATCAAGCAGCCCAAATGTGACACCTATCAACAATGTCTTTCTTCCTTTTGCTTCGAGCTCCTGTAATACCCTGTGCAGCTTCTCATGATCATACAAATAAAATCCGCTTTGCGGATCGCCGCTTTGCTTAATCAATTCATCCACCATCACAACAAGGGATGAAGTTTGTCTTTCAAGATAAGAGGGCAAAAGGCCTATAACGCACCAATCTGCAGGCTTGCCATAAAAAAGTTCAAATGCCTTCGTAAAACTTTGCTTGTACAGGTCCAAACTTTTGATCAAATGTTTACTGTTTATGGAACCCGTAGTGCCGCTGCTTTCAAACAAATGCTCTGGCTCAAATTCTGTGGCGACAACTTTGTGTGATTTAAAAAAACTTATTGGTAAAAATGGAATTTTGGCAACCGAGTCAACATTTTCTTCGTTAATATTCAAGGCATTAACAAATTTCCTGTAAATTGAATTGTTGTAATATTGAAACCGGAAAACCTGCAGGCAGAGATCATCGAAAGCAAAGTTTGCATTGTTAAAAATCTGGTTAATCAATTCCGTTGTGTTAGGAAATAATGCCTGCATCCTTTAAATTTGTTAATTACAGAAAACTTTATGAAGCTAAACATAACAGCTATAGCAATAATAGGATCGCTAACAGTGTTATTTGCCTGTAGCAAAGATACTTATAAGACGAAACCGACATTAAAAGTTACTTCAGTAAGCAGAAACTATGTTACCTCAAAAGACGACCTTGTTATAGAACTGGAGGCTACTGACAAACAGGGAGATTATCCAGGCGGCACATTCACGTACAAGATAAACCGCCTAAATCAGCATCCATTGGAAATTGGGATACCCGACTATGAAGAAAGGACCATTCCGTTAACTGATAGTAGTTTTGGTTTTGACAGAGATTTTCAAAAAGCAACTTTTGAGAAAAAGTTCGAGTATCAAGGTGAATTGCACAAAAGTTCTGTTGAAAACGACACGATAAATATCTATTTCTTTATAATAGACAGAGGCAAAAATGTAAGTGACACTGTTTACACTGATACAATCGTGATCGAAAAGAGTTAATTTTTTAAACCGCTCAATTTTCCCCGGGTTTCGGCTCGCATTATTAAACGGATAGTTTCAATTTTCCTGACATTAATCATATACAGGTAGCGGTTTTAAGTTGCCCCGTAATATTTCTGATATTCTCCTTTCCCCTTATCTTTGACCGCTAAAACGCATTCATGGCAGCAAAGAAAGAAAAAAGCACCTCTTTTTTGAACGATAAATCAATGTCGTTTTTAAAAGAATATATCAACAATGCCTCTCCGGTAGGATTTGAAGCAAGCGGCCAAAGAATCTGGCTTAATTATTTAAAATCATTTGTAGATACCACATTTGTAGACCCTTATGGCACTGCTGTGGGTGTAATCAACCCCGATGCTCCTTTTAAAGTGGTAATTGAAGCACACGCAGATGAGATAAGCTGGTTTGTAAATTACATTACTCCCGAAGGCCTTTTGTACCTGAAACGCAATGGCGGTGTAGATCACCAGGTGGCTCCGGCACAAAGGGTGTTTATCCACGGTAAAAAGGGGTTCGTTCCTGCCGTTTTCGGGTGGCCAGCCATTCACACCCGTCTTTCCAACAATGAGAATAAAGAACCACAACCAAAGGTTGAAAACCTTTTCCTTGACTGCGGCGCCAGAAACAGAAAAGAAGTAGAAGAGCTCGGCATTCATATTGGAGCAGTAGTTACTTACCAGGAAGGTTTCGCGGAATTGGCCCATGATTATTACATCGGTCGCGCATTCGACAACCGCGTTGGTGGCTTTATGATCGCAGAAGTTGCAAGATTATTAAAGGAAAATAAAAAGAAACTTCCTTACGGACTTTATATCGTAAATGCAGTGCAGGAAGAGATCGGTTTGCGTGGCGCTGAGATGATCGCAAGAAGAATTAAACCAAACATTGCGATTATTACAGATGTTACCCATGATACAACAACTCCGATGGTCAACAAGATCATTGAAGGCGATATCGCTTGTGGCAAAGGCCCTTCACTGGCATTTGGACCGGCGGTTCATAACAAACTATTGCAGGTGGTGCAGGACGTGGCGGAGAAATCTTCTATTCCTGTTCAGTTGAGAGCAGTGAGCAGAAGCACCGGCACAGACACTGATTCTTTTGCCTATGCAAACGATGGTTGCCCATCTGTACTGATTTCAATTCCTTTGCGCTACATGCACACAACTGTGGAAATGCTGCACAAAAGCGACATTGAAAATACGATCAAACTCATGTATGAAACAGTATTGACATTAACGCCAAAAACAAATTTAAACTATCTGTAGAGCCAAGGCATCGCCTTGGCTGCAATTAAGACAAGGCAGTGCCTTGTCTCTACAATCCTCCAAAAAATATTTACAATGACTATCAGAAACAACTGGACAAAAGAGGAAATTTCCGAAATATACAATACGCCTTTGCTGGAGCTTATTTACAAGGCGGCTACTATTCACCGTGAGCATCAGGATACTGCTGAGGTACAGGTTTGTACTTTACTGTCTATCAAAACCGGCGGATGTCCTGAGGATTGCGCTTATTGCCCGCAGGCTGCACGTTACAACACAGGTGTAGACGTACAGGCTTTAATGAAAAAAGAAGAAGTCCTGGCTTATGCAGAGCGTGCTAAAAGCGCAGGTTCTACACGCTTTTGTATGGGTGCTGCATGGCGCGAAGTACGCGACAACCGCGACTTTGACCGTGTGATCGACATGGTAAAAGGTGTGAACGAACTTGGTATGGAAGTTTGCTGTACACTCGGTATGCTTACTGAAGACCAGGCAAAGAAATTGCATGATGCTGGTTTGTACTCTTATAACCACAACGTAGATACATCTTCAGAACACTACGCAGATATCATTTCAACACGTACTTATAACGACCGTTTGAATACACTTGACAACGTGCGTAAAGCAGGTATCAGTGTTTGTAGCGGAGGCATCATAGGCCTGGGTGAAAAACATGAAGATCGCATCGGCATGTTGCACACATTGGCTACACTTCCTCAGCATCCGGGCAGCGTTCCTATCAATGCGCTTGTTCGTGTAAAAGGAACGCCTCTGCAAGACAATCCTAAAATTGAGATCTGGGATATGGTGCGTATGATAGCCACTGCAAGGATCATTATGCCAGGCAGCATGGTGCGCCTGAGTGCAGGCAGAACAGAAATGTCATTATCTGAACAAGCGCTTTGTTTCATGGCGGGAGCAAACTCCATCTTCACCGGTGAGAAATTGCTTACCACTCCAAATCCTGGCTTCGATGAGGATATGGCAATGTTCCAATTATTTGGATTAAAGCCGAGAGAGGCATTCAAAGAGGAAAAAGAACTAGTTTAAATACAGAAAGCGCTTCATTTGAGGCGCTTTTTTTTATAAATACCTGCAGAATCCTGATCGTGTCCATATTCCATGTTAATGAGCCAAATGCAGCAGATTCTCAAGCAACCGCTTCTTGTGTTGGTACGTATTTAGTACTTATTAAAGAAAAGCCCATGAAATCAAAATTAATATCAGCAGGATTTCTGTTTGTTTTGTGGAGCGCATTGATACTCATATCCTGCAGTAAAGACAGCGGTTACGGCTCCAGTAACACCAACAATAATGGCAACAATAATCAGAGTAATGCCGTTTCCATAGATAATATGGCGTATAGCCCCAGCAGCTTAACTGTTAAAGCGGGAACTACCGTGTCCTGGACCAATAACGATAACGTAGATCACACGGTAACAGCAAATGATGGTAGTTTCGACAGTGGCGCTATAAAAACAGGAAGTAAATACTCTCATACGTTTTCTACAGCAGGTACATTCTCTTATCACTGCACCTTTCATTCAAACATGAAAGCCTCTGTTGTGGTTCAATAACTGAATAATTGAATAACTGAATAACTGAGTAGTTTAGTCTCGATGAACCTAACTGAATATAAACACTCAGTTATTCAGTCTATTCAGTTTATTCAGTTTATTCAGTTATTCAGTCATTCAGTTATTCAATTATTCAGTTATTCGGTTATTAAAAAATAATGCGCAGCTTTCGCCACGCACTATCTTTTCTTAAGCATTAAAAAAACCTATTTTAATCTAACCGCAACACCTAAGAGGATATGCGAAGAATGCCATGAATAACGTTCGTCAACATTGTTGATGTCCGACAGACCAAAGTTGTAACGGCCATAGATGCTTACGCTTTGCACATTGAACTGAGCGCCTATGTTTCCGCTGAACTCGCCTTTTGTGAAAGCATCTTTATCATCTCTCAACAGATCTTCGTTATCGAACAACATATAGTTGTACTGAGGACCTGCCAGCACCGAAAACATTTTGGTGACATTGTATTTCAACAGCACCGGAACATTTAAAGTTGTAAGTTTAATAGCAGTGTTTCCTGAAGCCTTTCCCGAGTTTACATAATACACCATAAAATCATCTGATCTTTTAGTGTTAGACTGGCTCACTAATAACTCAGGTTGTAAGCTCCAATTTTTGCTGAAATCCCAGCTTCCGAACAAGCCGCCTTCTCCACCTGTTCCAAATTTTGTGTCCATTCCATTTCCTCTTATGCTGGTAAAATTAAGACCCGCCTTTATTCCCCAATGGAATGAAGACTCTGGAATTGGCTGTGTAGTTGTAGCGGGTTGTGTACCAGATTGCGCTTTGGCCAAAGTAACAAATAATAGCGCTACGATTGTAAGTTTAACTTTCATGCGTACAGGTTTTAGGTTACGATCGGTAAAATCAATAATCAATTAAAAAACGAATCTTCTCGTATAACGCCCCAAAACTATTTCTTACCTCAGATATAGAAAAAATGGCGTCGACCAATAACGAATAAATAACGACAAAAATTTTGTGAGGAGGTGAATTGTAAATGTAGCGTGGTAAAAAGAGTGGTATTAATTGAAAATTGAAAGTTGAAAATTGAAAATGAGTTTAGAGGCTGTTCGCCATCATTTTCAACTTTCAACTTTCAATTTTCAACTTACTTCCTAGAATTGCGATGGTAATGACTGCTGCAAGAACGTCTTATACTCCTGAATATTCTTCTTGTCCTTCAACAGCTCAAGGTTATCATCTGAAAGAAGTATGAACGAATATTTACTTGCGCTTAGCCATGGAATAATTTCTGATGGCGCGGCTTTCTTAGCTTTTTGCAGGTAATCGAGTGCTTCGTTTATGCTTGCAAATCCCTTGAATAATAAAAGCTTGTTGTTCTCGTCAATGATTACGTTGCTTAATCCAATCGTTTTCCCGCTGTAGTAATCTCTGTTGTAACGGCTGAACGCATTTCTTGCTTCTGTTACATACACCGGGTCAACTTTTTCCATGACAAGTGCCACATACTGCGGCTTGCGTGGATCTATTGAATAAGCTGATTTTACTTCATTCAAAGGAATCACATTCAGTTTGGCAGAATCTATCTTTTGTCCTGATTGTAAACCTGGCGCTGCGATAACAGGATTGCCTTTTGCAATGGCTGATGAATCCACAGGCTCCTTGTTGACGTTTTGTTTTGCCAGCTCCTTCTGCTGGTTCTCGTATTGATACAACAAAGTTGAATCTATTGTACGTGAACCTGTAACTATGCCGGGCACAACCACACCCGGTTTGGCAGCATTCAAACGACCTGTGGAATCAGCTCTTCCACCAATCAATTTACCTGAAAGATCTTTTTCATACAGGTACAATAACCCCGGATCAATAGAGGCCAGCGCTTGTTGATTCGGATTGATATTGGTTTTATCAAGTCTGCCTTTATCGTTCAGTAACTTAACATCATTTGGTTTTCCTTTCGCCTCTTTTATTTCAAAATCCTCCGGTTGAGGCTGCTGTTTTTTAGGCTCCGCATCAGCAATGGCAGCTGTTGTATCTTCTACCGGTCTTTCTATTTTCAGATTGGTCAGGTATTCTTCAATTTCTCTTCTTCTGCTTAGAACGCTCAAAAGATTTTGCGTTTTTTCACGCATAGTACTGTTAGGATACAATTGTAAAATACTGTTCAACACAACTCTTGCTGTGCTGTCATCGCGTTCATGCACATAATGCACCCCTTCGATGTATAGCAATTGCGGCGTCCAGTATTTATTGCCGTACTTGCTGTCAGCAATCTTCTTTTCAGATGCTGCCTCTGTAAAATTACCTTCTATGAATTTGTTGTAAATATCATCGTACAATGCGGTCGCATCCCTCTTCAACAAACTGTCTGAAGAAATGCCGCCATTTTTCAACCTTGCCGCCAGTTTTCCATTTGGATACTTGCTGTCCAGTTGTCTTTTAATCGCCATCTGTTTGTCAGTTATTCCCAATCTTTCATAGCAATAATAAAGATTGAAAAGAGCATCCTGCTCATGCACCGTTTGCGGGAAATGTTGCAGCAGCGACTCATATTTTTCGATTGCAGAAGCATAGTCTTCAAGATAATCCTGCAAGCCAACACCTAACTCAAATGTGGCATGCTCGATTGAGTCATTGGATATTTTTAATTTCTCGGGAGTAGTTGGTAATTTATCAAGCAGGCTTTCAAAACTAAAAGCATTTGCTGCGGCATTCTTTTTCGCCGCATCATCCGCACCCTGACCGCCATTGTTCATTTGCGCCAATGCGCCCGCAATTGACGCGGACCGACGCCAGTTGTCTACATTGGGCCTTGTTCCCCAAACAGATTTAAATTCAGCGGCTCCTTTTGTTTTTTGCGTGGCATTATAAAAGTACCAGTCACCCTTTGTGTTGGTATTAAAAAGATCTGTCACCGGCGCGTTGTTGCTTCCAGGCGTATTCACGCTTCCGGAAGTATATTCTTCATCTTTAAGGCCCTGCTGTCTCCTGAGTGTTCTTTGCACCTTTCTTATCACTTCATCTCTATCCTTTTGTGGCAATGAAGCTATGTATTGTAAGCTGTCCTGGCGATGAATAATATCCATTTGCTTAACCACAACATGCAGTGCTTCTCTTCGATCTTTCAGTTGTGCTTCAATGCCGAGTGCAGGATCGAGTGACGAAACGTTTACGCTGTCGTAGTAGCGGCTTGCCTCGCCGTATTGTTTTTGTTTAAATGAAATGTCACCCAGTGCAAGAAATGACTTCGCTTTCTGTCCCGGATTGTCTATGCTGGAGTGCACACTTTTTAAAAGTAATTGCTTGGCATTGTCGGGATCATTTTGCATTTGCGCCACTTCTGATGCGGTGTAATAAACAATGTCGCGGTACATCAGGTATTTTTCACGCTTTGCCATTTTCAACAGTTCCTGCATTGCTTGTGCCAGCGGATTATGAAGCGAATCGTTTGCGAGCCTTGCATTGTTTAACCGTGCATAAACCTCCTGTACCGGATTGATCGTATGCTTAATTGATTCAGTATAATATTGCGATGCGAGCGTCTTGTTGTTTGTTATTGTGTACATCTGCCCCAGCAAATATTCCCATCTCGACTGTTCTTCGTTGTTGTCTGCATTGTCGAGCGATTTCGCCAAGTAAAAAGCACTGCTATCGTATATTTCCTGGCGGTAAAAGTTCCAGGCCTGCATTTCATTTAGATCGGTTGCCAATCTCTTAGGAAATAAAGAATCCCTTTTTAGCGTCAATATCAAACTACTTGCTTCTACATATTCGTTCCTGGCAATATAGGTTCTGATCTGCCATACCAAGGCATCGTTACGGCTTGGCGGACGTGCCCACAGGCGGTGCGCAAACTTCGTATTTTCTTTTGTTGAAATGGAGAAAGCACTTCCGCCTTCTTCAGCATTTGCGTTGCTGCCAATGTATTTATCGTATCCGCCTTCTTCCTTTGGTGCAAATGAAAAGTTCACAAACTGAAAAGTAATGTGTGCCGAATCCAGCTGGTTACGGAAATAATAAGCCTGCCCGATCAACATGTACATATTGTCGATATAACTGTTACGAAGATCGTGCAGCAAAATACCCGCGGTTGATTTGTAAATTACGCTATCGAGGTCCTGTTTAAAAGTTGCTGTTCTATCCAGTCTGTAATTATAGAAAGGCAGCAATCTGCTGTAGTCATCTTTGTGCATTTCCTTTGCCCGGGTAAGTACCTGGTCAAGCTTGGTGGCTGCGTTGAAATAGTAGTTGTAATGAGTAACTGTATTCTGGATGAATTTTCTGGGTACCTTAAACTTCGTTGTTTCTGTTTTTTCTGCCCCTAATGTGCGGTTTTCGAATTTCTTTGGCTTTTTGATATCAGGGTCAAGATGGGGCTGGGCAAAAGCGTGTGCTAAAGCCAACAACAAGGTAGTAACAAACAGAAATCTTTTCAACGATACAAACATCTTCTTGGATAAAGATTTAATAACTTATTTAAGGAAAAATTATTTCAAATTTACTTCAAAAAATTAAGCCAAAATTCCCCCGGAAGAGCAGAAAAACTGAAAGAAAAATCCCGCTCGCCGGCTTAATATTATCATTTGCAATTATACATTTCTTTACGAGCTACTGCAAGTTCATCATTAAGATCACTTAGGCCAAGTATTTCTACGGTGTTTTTTTCAATATTCGCAAAAAAGCACAAAAAATGTCTCTTTTAAAAAACTCGTTGGCAGATTTCGATTGCATGTTTCAGCATTTTTTTCTTTTTTAGCACCGTTATTGCTATGCAATACAGATTTTCACTTAGGCAAGGCGGTGCCTTGTCTCTACCGGTAAAAATGTTGATTTTATTTTTGTAACGGTTGGCTATTAAAATGAACTGAAACATTACCTTAGAGCACTGAATTTTAACTATGGCGAAAATAGAAGGTACTTCTACACTAAAAAGGCTGAGAAACCGTTATAGACTGGTAATAATGAACGATGACTCCTATGAAGAGGTCGTTACATTCAAGCTGTCGCGGTTAAGTGTATATGTTTTTCTAAGTACCGTTTTTGTTTTGCTTACAGGGCTCACAGTGGGTTTGATAGTGTTTACGCCGCTTAAATTGTACATACCGGGTTACGGATCAGGATCAGGCACAAGAGAGTTGAGGGAGTTGAAAATGAGGACAGATTCTCTTGAAAGGGCCACAAAATATAAAGACCAATATCTGGAAAACGTAAAAAAGGTTTTGGGTGGGGATGCAACGGTAAAACTGGATACCAGTTTACTTAATGTTCCCGAGCCCGAAAAATCCACTGAATAAAATCTGATACTATGTTTAAAAACAAATCCAACAGCGACTTCTCTCCGGCAGAAGTTGCATCACCTAACAGTACAAGTCTTGTAGGTGCAGGCACCACTGTGAAAGGCGACCTTACCAGCAACTCCAATATGCGCATCGATGGTACCATCATCGGTAATATCAACAGTACAGCCAAAGTTATTATAGGGCCAAATGGCAAAGTTGAAGGCGACATTATTGCTCAACAGGCAGATGTTGTAGGTAAAATTACGGGTAACGTAACCGTAAAAGAACTACTTCAATTGAAAGACAACAGCGTTGTAAATGGCAACATTGCTGCTGGTAAATTGCAGGTTGAACCTAACGCTTCATTCAACGGTAATTGCCACATGATACCGGCAGGAACTGTTCAACTGACTGAAGTTGAAGAAGAAGCTGATGCAGTTTTGACTCCAGGTAAAAAAGAAAGATTGGCGATGGTGAAATAATACGAATTCAATTAATAATTAATAATTAATAAAGAATAGGGTTGCAGACTATTAGAAATGCAACTTTTCTGTTTTTGTGTTTTCTATCGAATGTGTTCGCTATCGCAAAACGAATGAAAGATGCAAATTGCGGAATGATAAAGTATTAATTGTTAATTATTAATTATTAATTACGCCTTCGGAAATAGAAGGAGCTACCCCTAGGCCAGTATTGGTTTGGGGATTAACTTTGCGCCGTACACTTGACTAAAGTTAAAAACTAAAGCTGCGGCAGCAAATGGAAAATAAAAGCATACTAAAAGCAATTCAGCCAATAATTTTCGTATTCGTTATCATTACTATTTTAATTTTTGCCTGCAAAGCATTCTTGCAGACAAACGGATTTAATGTCACGGTGCTTGCCTGTGGCAATCTTCTTCTTTTTCTGGTTTCAGCCTGTTCCTTCGTATTGTATCAACGCGGACTGGCACACGCTTCCACACAGGGCTTCCTGAGAAATGTTTACAGTGGAATGTTCCTAAAACTTATGGTCTGCATGATCGCAGCCTTCGGATATGTTTTTGCAGCGAGGCAAAATGTAAATAAGCCTGCGCTTTTTGCTTGCATGGGAATGTATTTAATTTATACCTTTTTTGAAATGCGCAGCGTATTACAATTAAGCAAGCAGCAGAAAAAAAATGCCTAAATCAGAACAACCTCTTCATAGTTTACAAGCATTCATTCCTCAAGGTTCGCTAGAGCCTGTGCTTCACTATATTCATCAGTTTAAGGTTCACCTCACCATTACGCGTGAACGAAAATCTGTACTGGGAGACTATCGCCATGCAGTGCCGGGAAAAAACCACCGCATCAGCGTAAACGGAAACCTCAATCAATATGCGTTTCTCATTACCCTGATCCACGAATTGGCGCACCTTGTAACCTTTCTGCAATTTGGCAATAAAGTGCAATCACATGGAAAGGAATGGAAAGATTTGTACAAGCAACTGCTCTCGCAGTTTCTGCATAAAAATATTTTCCCTGCAGATGTAGAAAAGACTTTACTAAAATCGCTGAACAATCTTCCTGCCAGCAGTTGCGCAGATGAAAACCTGATGCGTGTTTTAAAAAAATACGATCCTGTAAAAGAAGGAATGAAGCTGGTAGAACAGGTGCAGGAAGGAGAAAATTTTACCATCGAAGGTGGCCGCGTTTTCAAGAAAGGCAAACAACTCCGCAAGCGCTTCCAATGCATAGAAATAAAAACCGGCAAAGTGTATTTGTTTAGTCCGGTGTATGAGGTGTACGCTTAGTAATTGAAAATTGAAAGTTGAAAGTTGAAAATGGGGATATCTTGAGGGCGAATGCGATTCGCCCCTACGCGGTCTCATTTTCAACTTTCAACTTTCAATTTTCAATTCCTTAATCATCCACACATCACAACCAAAATGCCCTGAATTGCCCAAGGGTGCATCTAAATATTGAAAGCCAAATTTTTCGTAGACTTTTACGGCTTTGTGCAGTTCCGGCAATGTTTCCAGGTACATTTTTGAATACCCTTCTTCTATTGCATATTCGATACATTTATCAATAAGAAATTTACCTAATCCCCTTCCACGTACTTTGGACGACAAATACATCTTTACAAGCTCGCAAGTATCTGACGGCAAGCCTTCTGTTGGATAAATGCCCACACCTCCGATTACTTCATCATTTATAAGCGCCACAAAATATACGCTCCGTGGTTGCTGAAAGAGATCAAACAAATTATCGGTTGTGGGATCGAAGTACACTGTTCCTGGTTTGTTGGCGCCAAACTCAGTCAATGCGCTTCGCATAATTACGGCCAATGCTTTGTTATCTTCCGGTCTTATTTTTCTTATCTCTATTTCTGCATTCATACAGCAAAGGTAAAAAGGGCGAATGCGATTCGCCCCTACGGTTTCGAATATACCTGATTACTCCGTTTATTAACCATTCGTTTTTTTACGATGCCGGCGAAAATTCCTTTTTTCGAAAAAACAGGATTTATCTAACTACATGATTATCAAAGATAGTGGGGTGTGCAGTTTCTAACATCGGATATAGTATTTCTACACATTCCTAATTTATTGAAATCTCACTTTTTAATCACAAAAAATAGACTTTCGTTTATACGCTACCATTAACATATTGATCAAAATCAACGGGAATCAGCATTTCAAAATCGGCGTAACCTTTTGTTAACATCTATAAAAACCGAAATAACGTTGTTGAATAAACGATATTTAAATCGTGTTGTTTTATTTTTTTATCAAACCGCCCTGCACCTATTTGATGCTAAAAAGTTATGCTCTAAACTTGCCGTCATAAATCCTACTTCAATGAAGCCGACTACTGCCCTGATGATCTGCCTGCTGGCAACCACCATTGGTTATGCGCAGTCACCGACAACCCCAAGAAAGGGAAACTTTTCTGAGACGATGACTGCGGTTCTGAAAGACTTTACATTTAACTACAAAAACATTGCGGGTGACCTTGTTTTATCACAAGGTGAAATTGACAACTATGCTTCCAATATTGAATTGGAAGGTTCAGAAAGTTGTATGATAACGCGTTACCACTCGGCGCTGGACACAACTGCAAGCTGGCAAGCTGTTATGGGGCACTATGAGGAATACCCTCAGGCAGCAAAAGCATACAGCACATTTTACCGCAACCTCAACAATGTGAACATACGATTGATTGATGGCTCTATTCTTTACCTGAAAGGAAATTATGAAGCGCCAAAAGAGGAACTGGCATTTGTAACAAGCGCATTGCATTTGCAAACGGGTGATGATCGCTACAAAAATTTGAAAGTGGAGCTTGAATTGTTGTATGAAATGAATGGCTGGGTGATCAACATTAACGTGGTTACAAAAGAGGACGACAACAAAGTACGTCCCGACTGGATGGGAAAAAACGACTAAATATAAAGGATGTTAATTTCGTTTTTCTAGGATGTGGTGCGGAGTTTCTACTCCGCACTTTTTTATTTAGAGAGGACACAGATGACACTGATTACACTGATTTACACTGATTTTTTGAGGGTAGTGCCTGCATCTAAAATCTGACGTCACACAGAATGAATTCTCAATTCTTAATTCTTAATTCTTAATTTCTAACTCCTAATTCCTAATTCCTAAAAAAGCAAACGCTCCCTCCCACCCACGTCTTATCCTTATTATACCGTGTGCCGATCATTTTGCCTTTGCTTAGGCGGGCAAGGTTGAGGACAGCTTTGGGTCTTGGCCAATCATTGTTCCAGAGATACATGATGCGGATCTCAGCTTTTGCAGGATCGTTTCCATCTGGTGTTTTTATGATGTCCGCATATTGAACCTTACGCTGTAAAATCCAATTTTCCAGGTCGTCTATTTTTTCGATGTCTTCTTTGGTTACATCGATTACCACGCCTTGCCCCGCGAACGAAAACAATGGTTTTAACACATAGTTTTCAAGGTCGGAAGGCAATTGCTTTATTTCATTAAGGAAGTATGTTTTTGGCACATATTCGTGTCTTAGAAAAGGCAGTGTGTATTTACTGATGCGATAAAACCAATTGGGATGCGGAATCCACTCCACATCGAAGTCTTGCGCAATGTCGACAAGGTTTGCAAATTCGTGGCGTCTTGCATTTAATTCATCGGTAATTATGCGATTGTAAATTCTTTTTATCAAAGTCTTTTTGCCATCGCGCACATAAAACAACTGACGACCTTCCTGCATCAATTCAGAAATGCAAACAGGTTTGATGCCCGTGTATTTTTCCGTACAATAAAAATCTATCCGCGTTTTTTGTTCATGAGGTTTTATCTCCAGCAACACAACATTTTCAACCGGCACATCATCTGAAAGTATCTTCTTAAACTCGTTGACAAAGCTTTCCCTGGTATAGCCGTTTAGATATTGCGTAAAATTTTCCGGTACGTACAAATGTTTACGCATGATTTCCGGGAACCAGGCATGAAAAGCATACATGGATGGGAATCCCTGCATCTCAATTAGCATTGGCTCTATTTCGCCTTCTTCATTTTTGCAAATACCAAAATCAAACACCAGCATTTGACACGGAAATGTTTCATTTGCAAACCGTTCGCCTTCTGGAATTGATTTATCAGTAAGCTCTTTAAATGCAGGATCAACTATAAAATCAACAATGCTTTCACAAGCTTCCAGCATTTTGTTTTTAAATGCCTTGTCTATAAACACAGGTGTTTCCGCCAAACGAAATTCGATAGCGCCAGGATATGCGTCGTCCAGCTCTTTTAAAAAGTCGTTGTATGCTTGTTCGGTGAATTGCTTATTGTATTCGTTGCGTATTTCTGGGATCATGGCTTTTAGTTAATTGAAAATTGAAAGTTGAAAATTGAAAATGAATTCTAGTGCATGGTCGTTGAAAGAAGGCTTTCATTCTTTGGTGTAACTTCTAAGGGCGAATGCAATTCGCCGCTACGGCGCCATTTTCAACTTTCAATTTTCAATTTTCAATTACCATCGCTTGCTTCAAAAAATTCGGCAGCATCGTCTCGTACGTCCACAGAATCTTTTCCGGATTGCTTAATGCTTCCACGATTGACTGCCATTTTTCAAAGCTATATCTTTCAATGATGTTTTGTTTTTTAACGGGATTTTCAAGATGCACGAGCATTCCTTTTGCATCTGCTTCGGGGTGAAACTGAACGCCTACCATGTAATCATTGAAACGCACACTCATGATGGCCCTTTCCAGCGGTACATGCGGACGCTCCTTTTCGATGCACAATATCTTTGCTCCATGCTTTTTTATCTGCTCCATATCTGGCTGTATCACCTGGTAATCGCGGCTATCCACTACATAAAACGGATCGGGCAATCCGTCAAATAACTTTTCATTTTTTCCGGCTGGTAAAAGATGAACAGGAAACACGCCAAATGCGGTTGATTTTCTTTTTGCGACCTGTGCAATTCTAAAATGTCTGCATGCCAATTGAAAGGAATGACAAATGAACAGTATATGCTTCTTGCGCGTACCGGCTTCAGCGTTCCAACGTTGCAACCGCTCTATAAAACGGAAATAATTAACTTCCCATTCCACATCCTCACTCTCCAGCGGAGAGCCCGGGCCGCCGCTGCTTATATAAATATCGTAAGACAGATCAGGAACATTATTGCTTAGGCGCACTTCAAATTCATCATGCACGATTGGCAAATTATTATCAGCTTTAAACTGATCAATAATCTGCTTGATACATCGCATGCCTTCATTCGCATGACCTTCGTAGAGATCCAGAATTGCAATTCTAATCATGTTTTTTTAACGCTTAACGCTCAACGCATAATGCTGAACGCCAATCGCTGAGTGCGCCGCACTCAAATGCGTTAAGCGTTAGGCACTAAGCATTCAGCTAGTCCACCATAAAGACCGCATTACAAAACAATAACTTACCGTTCTCCCAAAAACTCCTGAACAAAGGATTATCAGCGAGGTATACCACTTTTCCCCTGCCCATTTCCTGCACGCCAAACAGTAGGCCGTCTTTCAACTTTTCTTTTGTTTTGCTACCGGTAAAGCCGGCAATGTAATTATCTTTTCGCAATACACCCACGTTCCAGCCTTCTTTCATAAACTCGAAAATATTCTCATCCTGTTTCAATGTGTAGTAGTAATCGGGATAACCAAAAGCAAGCGGATGCGTATTATCAAGTTCCACTTTAAATATGGAACCCGGAATACTATTCACCAGCACATCACGCTCACGGTTTTCATAGCGATGCAACAGTGAATAATCTCCCTTTATTGCATCGTCTTTTTTATCATCGTCAGCTACTTTCGCCTTGATGCCCCAATCTGCTTTTGACATTTGCATCACCGTGCCATCAATGGCAATTATTTTGCCCCCTCTTTTTACCCAGTTCTTCAGTTCGTCGTTGGCATTCTTGTCATTAAAGAAATCATAGTCCCCATCGGGAATGATCAGCACATCAAAACTATTCAACCCAACTTTTTGCAAATCGCTTACGTTGATAAGTGACACTGGGTAATTCAATTGCTGGTCAAACAAATGCCAGATCTCTCCCATGTTTAATGAACTTACTTCTTTGCCAGCCAATAGCGCCACGCGTGGAGATTTGATCACATGCACTTTGTCTGAACCAAAATCAAACCCTTTATCAACGAGGCCCGAACTTACTGCATAAACCCTTACGTTTGCCTGCTCTGCGGCAGATTTAATAATTTGTTCCAATGGTTGCGCCAGTGTATTGTTGCCAGCTTTTGTCAGGATCAAACTTCCTTTGTCAAAATCTTCACTGCCAATTTTAAATGACCTTTCTGCATAACGCACTTTCAATCCTTTCTGTAAAACTATAGTGAGAAATTTCGCACTGCTCATGCCGTTCCATTGTACCACATAACCGTAAGTAGTTGGTGGTAAAGCGAACGTTGTTATGGAATCAGGATTTGTTTTTGTAGTCGTGGTTATGTAGTTTTTCACGCCGTAAGTTTCCAACCCGTAAGCGAAAGGCAGTGACCATGCGGTGATATCATAAGTCGCGGAATCACTCAGCTTGGACACTCTTTCGAACAGCACTTTGAGGAGATTCGATTTCGGTTGGTTTGCATTCACAACAATATCTCCAGTTGCTGCCTTAAAATTTTCCTGCTTACCGGTGAGATAATTCAATCCATTCAGTTGCGCATTGTTTACCTGCAAATACGACCACAATATTTTGTTGCAGTTCAACAGTTTTTTCAACCGATCGAGCCTGTCGCCATCATCTGCTTTTATCACATAGCTTTTGAAATCTCCATAAGGTGAATTCGTTGCAGTGTTATAATAGTTATGAAATTCCTTCACCAGTTTATCAGCATTTTGCGAAGCAATCTCAATGGTTGAAATACCTGTGGTGAAATGGTGCATCACGCGATCAACCAACGTAAGCGTGTCTCCTGCATCAGTTACAACTGCAAGGCCGCCGCGGTTGTTGCCGCCCTGCTCATAAGTCATTCCGATGGCTCCATTGTACAGCGGATATGTGTCACCGTAACTCGGATAGAATAAATCAAACTGTTCTTTTGTAAAATACAACCAGCCGTTTTCATCAAAATATTTCGCGTTGTTGCGACCTATAGTTGTTTGAAAATTTCTTTGCCACGCGGTTATCACTTCGTGGAATGGCTCTGCAGCAGGTGCGAAATAATATGGATTGTTGTAAGATTGTTCGTGAAAGTCGACATGAATTTGCGGCAGCCATTCATTGTATTTAGCCATTCTTTGCTGGCTCTCAACTTGCGTTTGCCAGGCCCAGTCGCGGTTAAGATCAAAATTGTAATGATTGCTTCTGCCTCCGGGCCAAGGCTCACTATGCTCGCGTGATGCAGCATTCGGGTTTGCATTTTTCCCTACCATCTGGTTGAACCAGTTAACATAGCGATCACGCCCATCGGGATTCATACACGGGTCAATCACCACCACCGTATTTTGCAAATAAGTTTTTGTTTTGGTATTCGATGGATTAAGCAATTCATAAATAGTAAGCATTGAAGCTTCCGATGATGAAGGCTCGTTTCCATGCACATTGTAACTCATCCAGATAATTGCAGGCGCCTTTTCGGAGGCGCTTAATTTGTCTGCGCCAAAGCCTGCCAGTTTCAAATTATTCTGACGGATATTTTCAAGGTTCGCAATATTTTCTTTTGTAGAAACATAGGCCAGCAACAATGGTCGCCCTTCGTTGGTTTCGCCATATTGCTCCAGCTTCATTATATCAGGCAATTGCTTTGCGAGATAGTTGAAGTAGTTCACAATTTTATAATGAGGAGTGTACCTGCTTCCGATCTTGTATCCAAGAAATTGTTCAGGGCTTTGCAATTGGGCAAAAGATGTTATTGCAATTAAGCAAACAAGAAGACAGCTAATGAATCTTTTCATCGAAAATTATTTATCATGAATGGTCAACCGTGAATAAGCATCGTCGTACAGACACCAAAGCTCGGTAAGAGTTTTTTTACCACAGAGTTCACAGAGTTTTTTTTCACAGAGGAAACAGAGCTTGGTGCACCTCCAAAAACTATTCTCCTTCACTCTGTGAAAAAAACCTCCTTTCCTCCGTGGTTAAAATAAACACAATCCCTTAGTGGAGCTTAGTGCTCTCAGTGACTTAGTGGTAATCTTCGTGATGCGAAGCATCTTCACGCTTTCACCCGAATATACTTAAATTGCAGATAGAGAACATTTTGACATGAAAAAACATTTAATTGTTTTGCTGGTTGCCTTTTCACAGTTTTCGTATAGTCAGCAAACCATCCGGCCTTTTGATTACAGCATTCAGAAAAACTTCAAGGGAAAAAACGGAGCAGTAGTGAGTGCCCATCCTCTTGCAAGCCAGGCGGGACTTAGCATTTTGGAGAAGGGCGGCAATGCTGTTGATGCTGCCATTGCCACACAACTTGCACTGGCCGTGGTTTATCCCGGTGCGGGTAATATTGGTGGTGGAGGGTTTATGGTCGCACATTTAAGCAATGGAAAAAATGTTACCATCGACTTTCGTGAAATGGCTCCGGGCAAGGCTTCCCGAGATATGTATTTGAATGCAAAAGGAGAAAGCCAGTTAACACTTAGTCAGAACGGTCACCTTGCAAGCGGCGTTCCCGGCGCGATCGCAGGCATTTTTTCTTCCCTTAAATATGCACGGCTTCCTTTCAAGACATTGATACAACCCGCAATTGACCTGGCAGAAAAAGGATTTGTCATCACACAGGCCGAAGCAAGGGGACTGAATCATTACAAAAGCGATTTTCTGAAATACAGTTCCAAAACTTCTGCATTTGTAAAAAATACTGAATGGCAGAAAGGCGATACACTCATTCAAACGGAACTTGCAAACACGTTGAAACGTATTCGCGACAACGGCGCAAAAGGGTTTTACGAAGGCCCCACGGCAAAAATGATTGTTGAAGAAATGCAAAAAAGCAAAGGCATCATTTCTTACGACGATCTTAAAAACTATAAAGCCAAAGAAAGACAGCCAGTTGTTTTCAAATACAAAGATTATACGATCGTCACCATGCCATTGCCCTCCAGTGGTGGTGTATTGCTGCCCATGATGATGAAGATGATTGAGCACCAACCGTTGCAGGAGTATGGTTTCCATTCTGTAAAAGCAGTGCATTTGATGACGGAAGTTGACAGGCTCGCCTACGCTGACCGCGCAAAGTTTTTAGGTGATGTTGACTTTTACAAAGTGCCTGTAAAAACACTTACAAGTGACTCATATATAGCAGAGCGCATGAAATTGTATGACCCTGAAAAAGCAGGTGTGAGCACGAAAATTGGTCCCGGAGAAATCCCCCACGAAAGCGATGAAACCACGCACCTGAGTGTGTATGATAAAGACGGGAATGCAGTGGCGATAACAACAACCTTAAACGGTGGTTATGGCAGCCGTACAGTTGTAGCCGGAGCCGGATTTCTACTCAATAACGAAATGGATGATTTCAGCGCAAAGCCCGGTGTTCCAAATATGTATGGCGCTGTTGGCGGCGAGGCGAACGCAATTGCTCCGCATAAAAGAATGTTAAGTTCTATGACGCCAACGATAGTTTTGAAAAATAATCAACCATATTTGGTTGTTGGCACACCGGGTGGCACAACCATTACGACATCGGTGTTTCAATCGCTTGTGAATGTGTTGGAGTTTAACCTCAGTCTTGATGATGCGGTGAACAAACCAAAATTCCATCATCAGTGGTTGCCGGATGAATTGGTGGTAGAGGAAAATTTTCCCGCTGATGTGCTGGAACAATTGTCAGCAATGGGTTACACGATCAAGAAAGTTGGCGGCATCGGCAGAACCGAAGCCATAAAAATCGACAACGGAATGATTGAAGCTGTAGGCGATCATCGGGGAGATGACAGCGCAGCGGGGTATTAACAACTGAATAAATTGAATGGACAGAATAAACTGAGTGGTTGAAAGTTATAGTGCAAAATCGAAATTAAACATTCAGTTTATTCAGTCCATTCAGTTCATTCAATTTATTCAACTAATTAAACATACTACTATGTCAAACAGCCTCTTGGTGCAAAATGCCATCAAGCATTTCACCACTTACAAAGGATTGGCGGATAAAACATTTGCGCAGCTAAGCGAAGAGCAAATGCATTATCAGCCCAATGATGCGTGCAATAACATTGCAATTCTTATTCAACACATGAGTGGCAACATGCTTAGCCGCTGGACAAACTTTTTAACTGAGGATGGCGAAAAGCCATGGCGCAACCGCGATACAGAGTTCAATGACCAACAATTGAACAAACAGCAATTGATTGATTTGTGGGAAAAGGGATGGAAAGTTTTGTTTGATACCTTACAAAGTTTAAATGAAGAGGATCTTTCCAAAGATATTTTCATTCGCACCGAACCACAATCTGTTACCGATGCAATAGTGAGACAAATTGCTCATTACTGTGGTCACGTGGGGCAAATTGTGATGTTGGGAAAAATCATGAAAGCCGCCGACTGGCAACCGCTTTCGATCCCTAAGGGACAGTCGGACACGTTTAATAAAATGATGCAAAACAAGTTTGGCAATTAAGAATTAGGAATTAAGAATTAAGAATTCTTCATGTGTTGCCCCAAGCTTATTAGTCAGCAACCCAATTTCCGGAGAGATCTAAAATCACGAATTCTTAATTCCTAATTCTTAATTCCTAATTCGTATTTGTTTTCTACCCAAATTTTCAAATTTTCAAATTACCATATTCTCAAATTTTGCCTCTATATTAGTTGCTCAAACTACAACAACAACCAACGATCAGCTATGCAAAAAGACTCACCTAAAAAACAAGGCGATAATTCGCGCAGAAAATTTATCCGTAACTCCGCTACTGCCCTTGCCGGGATGTATATCGTGCCGAGACACGTTTTGGGAGGCAAAGGTTTCATCGCTCCCAGCGACAGGCTTATTATTGCTGGGATTGGCGTAGGCGGCAAAGGTGAAAGCGATATTGATATGTTCAACAAAAGCGGTAAAGCAGAAATTGCCATCCTGTGTGATGTGGATGAACGTCGCGCAGCCAACAGCCGCAAACGTTTTCCTAACGCAAAGTTCTACAAGGATTATAGAGAAATGTTGGCAAAAGAAGGTAAATCGATTGACGCGGTTTCCGTTTCCACACCGGACCACATGCATGCCGTGCAAGCAATGGCAGCCATGCAGATGGGCAAACACGTGTACGTGCAAAAGCCGCTAACACACGATATCTACGAGGCTCGCATGCTCACACAAGCTGCTCACAAATACAAAGTGGTTACACAAATGGGCAACCAGGGCGCCAGCAACGATGGTGTGCGACAATTGACTGAATGGTACCGAAACGGCATCATTGGCGACATTACAGAAATTTTTTGCTGGACCGACAGACCGGTTTGGCCGCAAGGCATTCAATGGCCGGCCGGAAAAGCAGAAGTACCGAAAGAACTTGACTGGGATCTTTGGCTGGGCACGGCTCCGCAAAAAGATTATGTTAACAACCTTATCCCGTTCAACTGGCGCGGCTGGTGGGATTACGGCACCGGTGCACTTGGTGACATGGGTTGCCATATCATAGCGCCTGCATTTTCTGTTATGGATCTCGGTTATCCAACTGAGGCTGAGTGCAGCGTAGGTTCTGTTTATGTGGGTGAATTCAAGCGTGGCTATTTTCCTGACAGCTGCCCTCCTTCTTCGCATGTTACTTTGAAGTTTGCAGAGAAAAATGGCAGGCCTGGTGTAAAGCTGCATTGGATGGATGGCGGTATTCAACCCGAAAGACCAGCCGAACTTGGTCCAAACGAACTAATGGGAGACGGCGGCAACGGAGTAATATTTGTGGGCACAAAAGGTAAAATGATGTGCTCGACTTACAGTCTTAATCCGCAATTGCTGCCCACATCAAAGACGGCTGTCACGCAAGTCCCACAAACGATTAAGCGTGTGCCAGGCGGCTCCGATGGTCACTATGCAGCATGGGTAGATGCCGCAATGAAAGGCTACAACAGCAAAGAAGCAAAAGAATTAAGTTCCAATTTTGATATTGCCGGGCCACTCACAGAAAGCATCTTGATGGGCAACCTCGCCATTCGCAGCTACGATATTCGCAAAGAAAAAGAAGGGGGCGGATACACCTACCCTGGTCGCTACATCAAACTGCTGTGGGATGGTGCAAACATGCGCATCACCAACTTTGAAGAAGCAAACCAGTTTGTGAAGAGACAGTATAGAGCAGGTTGGAGCCTTGGGGTGTAAGACAACCGAATGACTGAATAACTGAATAACTGAATAACTGAATGTTCATTTTCGATTCTGCATTACAATCATCGAACATTCGGTTATTTTGTTATTATCATGCTCTGCAAGGCTTGTAGCCTTGCAGTTTTATTTTGTTGCCTCTGGCAACATCACTACAATCGATCGCCCAAGGCGATAGAATTGAGCTGCAAGGCTACAAGCCTTGCAGAGCGCGTATTCGATCATCAACCATTCAGTTATTCAGTTACTCAGTTATTCAGATTTTCCTCGCTCTTATCCTGCTAAGCGTTTCCAGTGTAATGCCAAGGTAAGAGGCGATGTATTTTAGCGGGCAGCGCAATGTAATTTCGGGATATGTTTCAACAAGATATTGATAACGATCGAACGCATCTTTTTTGCGAAGATTAAAAAGCCTGTCCTCGCTTTGCTTGTAATAATGTTGCGTGATCATCAATCCGACAAAAGTGAAAGAGTGAAACTTCTCGTACAGTTGTATCAGGTCTTCGTAGGAGATACAATACAAAATGCAATCTTCGACCGCCTCTATTGATTCATAGCTTGCCTGCTGATCAAAAAAACTTTTTACGGAAATAATAAAATCATGCTCCTTCATGAACCATGTTGTAACCTCATTGTCCCCCTCGTTGTAAAAACTTCTCAGAAAACCTTTCTCTACAAAATATACGTATTTACAAACTTGCTTTTGCCTGAGTAAAAGCTCCCTTTTCTCCAACTCCGTTCTTTCCAAAACTTGGGCAATTTCATTTAACACCTCCGCTTCCAGCGGATGGAGGTTTAAAAGAATATTTTTCAGAGATTCCGGGAGCATATTATAAAGCAGGAGATTTTTTATATCCGGCAGGTCGTTTACAATATTAAGAAAAAGGCGCCGCAACGCCGAACGCTTGACGCTCAACGCAACGTTCTCTGTGCGTTAAGCGTTAAGCGTCTAGCATTAAGCTTTCACGTTTTTCTCAATGTTCATTTTCAACCAGTTCTATTTTTTTAGTAAATTCGCAGCACTTTTTACGGCTGTCCCAGGCAATAAAAGAATTTTTCCCTCTCCAATTGACTTTGACGCCGTGCTAAAGCATTCATTGTCATAATTCTAAACACAATACACATGGCTTTCGATTTAGACCTGATCAAGAAACTTTACGCCGGTTTTGGCGCTAAGGTTGAGACTGCCCGCAAAGTTGTTGGACGTCCGTTAACGCTTACTGAGAAAATATTGTATGCCCACCTCTGGCAAGGCGCAGCTACCCAGCCTTTTGAAAGGGGGAAAAGCTATGTTGATTTTGCGCCAGATCGCGTTGCCATGCAGGATGCTACTGCACAAATGGCGCTTTTGCAGTTCATGCAGGCGGGTCGCGATAAAGTGGCCGTTCCTTCTACTGTACACTGCGACCACCTGATCGTGGCTAAAGAAAACAGCAAAGTTGACCTTGACAGAGCCGTTCACGAAAGCAGTGAAGTTTACGACTTCCTGGCTTCGGTTTCAAATAAATATGGCATCGGTTTCTGGAAACCAGGTGCCGGTATCATTCACCAGGTAGTGCTGGAAAACTACGCTTTCCCTGGCGGTATGATGATCGGAACGGACAGCCACACTGTAAACGCGGGTGGTTTGGGTATGATCGCAATTGGCGTTGGTGGTGCTGATGCCTGCGACGTTATGGCCGGCCTTCCATGGGAGTTGAAATTCCCTAAACTGATCGGCGTGAAACTGACAGGTAAATTAAATGGCTGGACCGCTCCTAAAGATGTTATTTTAAAAGTTGCCGGTATTCTTACTGTAAAAGGTGGTACCGGTGCTGTTGTTGAATATTTCGGCGAAGGCGCTACCAGCATGAGCTGTACGGGTAAAGGAACTATCTGTAACATGGGTGCGGAAATCGGTGCTACCACTTCTACATTCGGTTACGATGAAAGCATGAGCCGCTACCTGAAAGCAACCGGTCGCGAAGAGATCGCAACCGCAGCTGATGCCATCAAAGAACACCTGACTGCAGATGCTGAAGTATACGCAAATCCTGAAAAATATTTCGACCAGGTTATTGAAATCAACCTGAGCGAACTAGAACCACACTTAAACGGACCTTTCACTCCGGATTTGGCTACGCCAATTTCTAAAATGAAAGAAGAAGCTGCTAAAAACGGCTGGCCTACAAAAATCGAAGTAGGTTTGATCGGTTCTTGTACGAACTCTTCTTACGAAGACATCAGCCGTGCAGTGAGCCTTGCAAAACAAGTAAAAGAAAAAGGTCTTAAAACCAAAGCAGAATTTACCATTACTCCGGGTAGTGAGCAAGTTCGTTTCACTATCGAAAGAGATGGCTTCCTTGATATTTTCGATCAGATCGGTGCAAAAGTTTTCGCAAATGCCTGCGGACCTTGTATTGGTATGTGGGATAGAATGGGTGCTGACAAACAGGAAAAGAATACCATCGTTCACAGTTTCAACAGAAACTTTGCTAAACGTGCAGATGGTAACCCTAACACTTACGCATTCGTTGCTTCTCCTGAATTGGTGACAGCATTGGCAATCGCAGGTGATCTTTCTTTCAACCCGCTTACAGATACTTTGATAAACGAAAAAGGTGAGAAAGTAAAACTGGATGCACCTACAGGTAATGAGTTGCCTCCAAAAGGCTTCTCTGTCGACGATCCGGGTTACCAGGCTCCTGCTGCTGATGGTAGCGGTATTCAGGTGGCTGTTTCTCCAACTTCTAACCGCCTGCAATTGCTCGATCCATTTGCTCCATGGGAAGGTACAGACCTTAAAGGTTTGAAACTCCTGATCAAAGCAAAAGGAAAATGTACAACTGACCACATTTCTATGGCTGGTCCATGGTTGAAATTCCGCGGTCACCTTGATAACATTTCCAACAACATGTTAATCGGTGCGGTTAACTTCTACAACGAAAAAACTGACCTTGTTAAAAACCAGTTGACTGGTGAATATGGCGCGGTTCCTGCAACTCAACGTGCTTATAAAGCTGCAAACGTTGGCTCAGTGGTAGTAGGTGATGAAAACTACGGTGAAGGTTCTTCACGCGAGCATGCGGCTATGGAGCCTCGTCACTTAGGCGTTCGTGCAGTATTGGTAAAATCATTTGCCCGTATCCACGAAACCAACCTGAAAAAACAAGGTATGCTTGGCTTGACATTTGCCGACAAAGCAGACTACGATAAAATTCAGGAAGACGATACTATCGATATTAATGGCCTGACTCATTTTGCTCCTAGCAAACCATTGGAACTGGTATTGCACCACAAAGATGGCAGCAGCGATATCATCATGGCAAACCACACTTACAACGATCAGCAGATCGAATGGTTCAAAGCCGGTGGCGCGTTGAACATCATTCGCAAGCAGTTCGTGAAATAAGTTGCGAGTAGTGAGTTTTAAATTATAAGTTGGCAGCGCGAGTTGCCAACTTTTTTTTGCACGTTGATAATGCAGCTTGCGAAACACAAGCGCAAATTTGACCGAATGCAATACTCTCTTTTTATTTTTCTATTTACATTGCCAGTTCGACTCCAGAAATAGCAACCTGTTTTTCTTTCAGATACACCAAAAACTCACCTGTCATAAATCATTTTTTTTAGGTAAATTTTTAATACGTGTTGTTATTTGTTTATTCTCCTCAAGAATTAGAGCAGCCTGATACACTTGCGGCAGTTTCGTTGTTGATACTCCTGATTCTACTTACAATTATCATTTCAATCGTTCGAAAAGTAAGAAGAAAAAAAGAGCCGGATAATGTTAAGGAACTCGAATTCGCGGCGCAGCGGAAACAAACAAGAGTAGAAGAATTGGACGATGCCCAATATTTGCTTAAAGAAAACGTTAATACGTTCGTTGCACCTTCATCCAATTTTCAAAATGAAAACACAATACCTATGAATATGAACCTTGACCTAAGTCCGCAAGTTGAAGCACTTGAAAAAGAAGTGACTGAAATTCAAGAGAACCTCTTCCGCATGAAAGGAACTGATGGCAACGATGTCGAATACAGGGAACTAAAAAACAAATGGTACGAAAAACAACAACAATTGCGAGACTTGAGAAATGCGGATAATGCATTTTCTTTTTCAGCCAATGGGTCCTTGCATCACGAAAAGGAAAGCAATACCCACACAACCGTGGCCCTTTCAACGGAATACTACCGAACAAGCGAAGAACCCCAGGAAAAAAATGATTCGGAAACAACCACACATAACTTCCAAATAAGCGAGCTGCTAAATACGATATCGGAAAAAGAGAATGAAGCAAAAAAATTGCACAACAGAATTGACGAATTAGAATCGCTTCCCAGGATACTGACCGAGAAAAACAAACTCCTGTTGCAGGAACTGGAAACACTAAAAGCTGAGCATAGCCTGCTTAAAGAACAGTATGCCAATTGGCAGTCAACTCAAAATAATACAGCCGAACAGGCAACAACAAACAGCAACCTTATCCACGCAAATGAAGCGCCCCACAAATCAGCAGAAACGGATACAGAGATAAAAAATTTACAGCATAAAATTTTAGAATTGGAGAGCCTTTCCGCTGTCTTAACTGAAAAAAATCTGCTGATTGAGTACTTACAAAATCAATTGGATAAACACGTTAAAAATACTTTTCAGCTCGAAAAGGAACACTCGCAACTTAAAGCGGAAATGCTTGAGGCGAATGAAGCTTTTCTGCAGAGGCAAACTTTTGCGGACCAAATGCGGGAAGAACTGCAAAAGAAAGAACAATACAATACCTACATCACTTCACAGTATGAAAACGCGAAGCAAGTAAGCGAGAAATACAAGCAGCAGTTAGATGAAACAATCGAAAAATTATCGTCTCTGCAAGCCCATTTGCGCAGCACAATAGAACATTCTGCCAACAGTGAGTGAGCACACTGATGACACGGATTGAACAGATTTACACGCCCGCCTGCTGACTTAGTCGGGCAGGGATTTTTTTAACGATATGCTACGCGGCGTCGCTTTTCGTTGCGCTCGCCGCCTGCCCGAAAGAATTTCATTCACGCGGCGTGAAATGTATAAGCCTTTGCGTCCCTGAAGCTATTCAACACGTCACCATACTAAATGGAAACCCTTACAAAAAGAGCAAAAATTGTAGTGATTCGTAAACGAGTTGTTAAGCCTGGAAACTAATTAAACTTTAAAAACAGTTACGCATCAAATAAGCGTTACTATTTTTTTAAAAATTAATCTAAACAACATGAAAAGCTTATTAATTCTATTAGCAACAGGAATCAGTTTAACATCAATGGCTCAACAAGGTCCTGGACATCAACGTACTCACATAAAAGACCATCCGCGTGTTAACCAGGTTAATAAAAGAGAGGACAAGCAGGAAAAGAGGATAAATCAGGAACGCAAGGAAGGAGACATTACTAAAGCACAAGCGAAACAAGATCGAAAAAATCTTAAAGAGATTAACCAGGAGAAAAAAGACATGCGCAAACAAGATGATGGCCACTTAACAAAACAAGATCAAAAAGCATTAAATCAACAATTGAATAGCAATAGTAAACAAATTGGCCACTAAAATTTTTATCTAAAAAATCAGAAAAGGATATTGAGGTTGACTCAATATCCTTTTTTAATTTTATACAAACAACAGCGATGCTTACAGCCATTCATCCCAAACTACCGATGCGCAGTAAAACTGCAACAAAAGAATACTACGTGAGCAAACTCGGTTTTACTCAACTCGGCAGTACTGATTACCCCGAATATTTAATGGTTCAAAAGGACAATATTGAAATTCATTTTTTTGAATTCAAAGAACTTGATCCTAAAGAAAATTATGGGCAAGTTTACATCCGGGTAAATAATATTGAAGCGTTCTATCAATCTCTATTGGACGCAAAAATAGAGATACATCCTAACGGCCCACTACAAACAAAACCCTGGGGACAAAAGGAATTTTCATTGCTGGATCCGGATAATAATTTGCTGACCTTTGGAGAAAGTATTTAATTTACACGGAACCTTTACCCGATCATGACAATCCGGAAAATTATCCTTTACTCGCTTATCGCGCCGTTTTCAGCAACGACATATTATATTCTTTACAGACTTTTTAAAGACTATGGAATGGGCCAGGAGTATATTAACGCGGCCGTTTTCATTTTCTTTTTGCTATGGATTATTGCAATCTTTATAAGTCTCAACTTGACACTCTTTAGTCACAATCCAAGAAAAAAACAGTTCCTTTTCCTGGGAGGACAATTTGCTGTTATCCTTGCATTGGCGGTAATAGGTGTAACTAAATATTTTACAAATGGAGAGAACGATAAAAGAAACAGTCAACGCAATCGTGAATTTATTGAGCCGCATACAGAGAACACAACAATGGACACTTACCAACGCAAGGCATTTGAAAAACTTGAATCAGCCTTTCACAATCCCGACGATTTTGAACTCAATGCTTTTTACGGTGACTTTAAAGACACGTTGACCGGCAAAGACTCCTCACGTATTTCTTATTTATACTTTCAATATCAGTTAAACAATTCAAGAACTTACTTTTCAAAAGTGCGGCTATTTAATGACGCTGCCGACATTGAAGTATTCAATGGCGACCCCAAAGAAATGCCTTACGGAAATTTAAACCTTTCAGATAGCCAAACAAAAAGCACCGATAGCATAATTCAACAAATGCCAGAATCACAAAAGGAAGTTTTTAAGAAAGCGTTAGAGCGCATGAGAAAATAATACGATTAACTTTCAGAAAACATAATATCATCAAGTACACAGTCACACCAATGACGAGCATCAATGATTTTATAAAGCAGGAAGAACAAAAAATGACGAGGCTTGACAAATGGACAGGAAACTATCCAAAAGTTGCGTCTACAATCACTTATGCTACGGCGCTTATCCAAACATTTCCCGAACAAGCAGTCATTAAGCCATCCTGGTGGTCAAAAGTATTCACCACGTTTTGGGGATTATTTATAGCACTCATCTGGATGTTGATGGTGATAACGTCAGGGCCATTTTTTCCAGACATATTGTCTGTTCTACTGCCAACCGCACTGTTTTGCGTTGTTGTATATACTTCTTTTTTTGATAAAAGAAACGTGTACATTCTCAAGATTGATAAAACCTGCATCTTCATCGATGATAGAAAAATTGCATGGTCAGAAATTGACGGCACTTACATAATGAGCAAGAAGGAAGGCAAATACATGAATTATTATCTAATCATTTTTAGAACCGACAGAACGGTTGAAAAACTTAATTTAAGTAAAATGGCCACCTCGCAGAGCAAACTTTCAACCCTTGTTGAACATTATAAACTACAATGGAGAGCCGGTGAATTAACGCGTCAAACATCCTAAGGTGCCCTTTACGTGTTATACACCCAGCCCCAGCGGGGCGGCACGTTCGTAGCAACAACGACCAAAACGTATTTTCAATTCCAGCCCCGTAGGTGCGACACGTTAAACCAACATGTCGCACCTACGGGGCTGGAATTTTTGCTACCTACGTACATTGAAGCTACGAACGTATCGCTCCTAAGGAGCTGGTAGGAGGCAGCAAAACATGCGTGTCAACATTCGTGATGACAGCAATTTGATTGCGTAGTAACACTATTGCAAATCTCCTTTCCAAATTTTACTTTCGACGTTCAATAACTTCATTCAGCTGCCAACCTGATCCTGTAAAATCAGCTTGTCACCCCTCAACTAAATAAGCCGCCGATGAAAAAAATAACAACTCTGGCACTTGTACTCTTTTCTTCAGTCAGTGCTTTTTCCCAAACCAAAGCCAGCATTGCTAGCATAGATTCCAGTTCACTGAAAAAGCCGGACTCGTCGCATTTTGCCGTTTTTTATTTCTACAGAGCCTTTATTCCAAAAATGGTCGCACCTATTAAAAAAGTCCCCATCTACGTAGATGACAGTTTGGTTTATAATTTAAAGGCAAACACACTTGTTGCCGTAAAGATCTTTAAGGAAGGGAAGCACAACGTTTGTGTAGACAAGGACGGAGAAACAACCATCGTGAGCAAAATAAAATTTGGCAACGAATATTTCTACAAGTGCAGTATCGTACCGGGTCTGTGGGGTGGCAAGCCTGCCATCGAAACGGTTACTGTTAAAGTGGGAAAGGAAGAAACAGGACTTCTTAAGGATGAGTAAACTTTCGCATAAACTACTGTCAATATGAAAGAAGATAAAACATCAATCCACAAAGACATCGAAGCTTATAACGATGGCCTTACAGACCAAGACAAAGAAATAGGCAAGATTCTGTCGCATGAAATAAGCATTCATTTGCCGGAGGCAGAAAATAAGATCTGGCACCGTCATCCTGTTTGGTTCCTGGAAGGCAACCCCATCGTGGGGTACAGCAAATTAAAAGACTCGGTCCGTTTGTTGTTTTGGAGCGGGCAATCATTTGATGAAGAAGCTTTGCAAAAAGAAGGAACATTTAAAGCCGCCGAAATGCGCTACACGGCAACCAATCAAATAAACAAAACCGATCTGAAACGTTGGCTCAAGAAGGCAAGAGACATTCAATGGGATTATAAAAACATTGTGAAGCGGAAGGGGGTTTTGGAACGTTTAAAGTAAACACCCTATAATCAATCCAAACCTCCTCTATATGAAACCTGGTTTAGCTTGCATCATGTTATTCTTTACACTGAACACCTATTCACAGGTGACGATTAGAAATGCCAGTCTGATAAAGCCGGACACAAACGCCTTAGTTTTTAAAAAGGAAAACTACCTGCATGTTGTTGGCACATCTTCTAAAGTAAATTTAACATCGCGTGCAGGCAATCTCATAACAGATGAAGGCAACAACACCTTCAAGATAGAAGTAAATTCGCAAAAGCCGGATACACTCCTGGTATTTGCAAACAAAAAACTGTTACTAAAAAAGAGCTTCTTCATCGACACTCCTTCTGGCATAAAAGTTCAAGTGGGAAATATTGCGAATGACACAGCTACAGTCGCTGAAATACTTGCAAATAGAGGATTAAAAGTCACCAGTAACTCTCTTTATAACTTACCCGTCACAATCTATTCATTTGGCACAACCTTTATTACTCCATCATTAGATACCCTGGCAAAAAACCTGCGTACTGAAGGCTACTTTTTTTCAGCGGAACAGCAGAGGTTTATAAAAGGGCTAAGTAAGCATTCTAAAATTATTCTTGAAGACATTAGGCTTGTTGCTCAAGATGGTCGCCTTCGTTCTATTGGACCATATTTCATCTATATCAAATAAACGATTTTACTCACCCTCGTCTTTTACAAATTCCAAAATATCTCCGGGCTGACAATCCAACGCCTTACAAATCGCTTCCAAAGTGCTGAAGCGAACCGCTTTTGCTTTGCCGGTTTTTAAAATGGACAGATTAGCCAATGTCAGATCCACCTTCTCCGATAGTTCGTTTAGCGACATTTTTCGCTTGGCCATCATTACGTCTAAATTCACTACAATTGGCATACTTATACAGTTAGTTCATTTTCAGCTTGGATTTCGACGCCCTTTTTAAATATCTGTGCAATAACAAACACTACCCCCGCCATGAAGATAAAGTCACCGGGAATAAAGTTTTCCTGAAGGCCTGTCACGTTTTTCATTAGCCAGCCCACATGCACATTGTACACCATGGCCGTTACCCAAATCCCTAATATAAAATAACTGATCTTTTCCAGGGCATTAGAGATTTCCATATTAAATGGGTTCACCAGTTTGATTTTCGAAAGCACTTTAATTACCTGGTATGCAGTGTAGGATTCCATGATAATAATGGCGACTTTAAACAAAACGGATAAAGTGTAATGCGCCATGCTGTATTGCTCCAAATTGTAGAGGTTCATGCCCTTGTAGAGGTTCCTGGCAGCTTCAGGATTCACACAGCTTACCCCAAATGATACCAGTATTGCTCCGGCTTTAATCATCAATCCAACAAATGCCACCCAGGCAAGAATATTCATGACAGTCAGAATATTTTCGGTTCTTGTTTTCACGACTAAAAATTTTAAGGTTAACAATCTTTCACAAATATAAATAAATATTTATCGATAATCAATAATTATTTATCTTAAATTAATAACTACAAAAGCTCTTTTTAGGGAAATAGTTATGCATAAAACCTTTATCTTTATCTACACTAAAAATGAAAGCATATGGCATTACCCGTAAACAATAAAGGCAAAGGAAAAGCTGTTGGCAAAAATCAACCTGCGGCAAATGGTTCAAAATTCATTGCAAAGCCAACTTCAAAAGTATCTGGCGGAGGAAAGAAAGTAGTGAAAACAGGCGGTAGCAGAGGAAGCTGATAATTCTTTATTTAAGGAATATACAAGTGGCTTGAGTGTTAATTTCTCAAGCCATTTTTATTTCTAGTTTATTTAACGTGTTGCAAATGATGGAGTTATCAAATAATTCATTGGTTTTTATTTAACTATTTATTAAAATTATTTGCACTACATTTGCAGATCATTTGAGCTTTCTTTTAGTCAAGAAATTATCATTCATCTTCTCCGGGTACTTCTTTTCTGATTTTTTCCTCAGATAATTTTTAGCTTATTGCATAAGCTCTATTCGCATTATCAGCAGCCATTAGTCTGAATTAAAATTATATGTGCTCAATCTGTCATAATGTGAGCAATTAAACGTTGATCGTGTATCATTTAAACATGCGGTCATATTATTAGAAATTAAAAAGTTATAATGACATTTGAACAATTAGGTATTATTGAACCTATTCTTAAAGCACTTCAAAATGAAGGCTACACTACCCCCACCCCAATACAACTACAAGCGATTCCCTCAGTATTAGAAAGAAGAGATCTATTAGGTTGCGCGCAAACAGGCACCGGCAAAACCGCTGCATTTGCCATTCCCACTTTACAGATATTACATAGCCAGGAAACAGATCACAGGGCACATAGAAAGATCCGTGCGCTTGTTCTTACCCCTACCAGGGAGCTGGCCATTCAGATAAATGAAAGTTTTGCATCATACGGTCGCAATACAGGCCTTAAACACGACGTTATTTTTGGCGGCGTTTCTCAGCACAAGCAGGTAAACGCCTTGCATAACGGAACGGATATTCTTATTGCCACACCCGGAAGGTTGCTGGATCTTATGAACCAGGGCTATGTATCGCTCAAACACCTACAAATATTTGTGTTGGATGAAGCAGATCGTATGCTTGATATGGGTTTTATACACGATGTAAAAAAAGTCATCAAGGAATTGCCTGAAAAAAAGCAAACATTGTTTTTCTCTGCAACGATGCCTCCGCAAATCGCACATCTTGCTAATGCTCTTTTGCATTTTCCGGTAAAAGTAGAAGTGGCGCCCGTTTCATCAACCGCCGAAAAAATAGATCAGTCGGTGTTTTTTGTTAACAGGAAAGATAAACTGCCATTACTTGTCCATCTGCTCCAGGCAAAAGCAATTGATCGCACCATTGTTTTTTCCAGAACAAAGCACGGTGCTGATAAAATTGCAAAAGGACTTAAAAACATGAATATTAGTGCAGATGCTATTCATGGTGACAAATCGCAAAATGCCCGTCAAAATGCTTTAAGCAATTTCAAAAATGGCAAATTGCAAGTGTTGGTAGCTACCGATATTGCCGCAAGGGGAATTGACGTAGATGCACTCTCGCATGTGATCAATTTTGATTTACCCAATATACCTGAAACTTATGTCCATAGAATTGGGCGTACAGGCAGAGCCGGTACAAGCGGCATTGCTTTTTCATTTTGCGATGGCGAAGAACGACCATACCTGAATGATATTAATAAATTGATCGGGCTCAAAATTCCGGCGGAAAATCATCCGTTTGAAAGTTTTGAAACAAAGCAAACAGCAACACCGGTTGTCGCAAAAAAAACGGCACACAGTAAGCCCGGCAAAAGCTTCAGGAGAAAAGAAAACACACGTAAGGCTCTTTCATAATTCAGTAACAATTTAAACACCTTCTATATGCACACAGAAGAAATTGAAAAGTTCATCGATTCTAAGACATCGTCTGATACCAAAGTAAAAATTGATTTTAAGAAGAGAGAGGCGGTATATGGCCTTTTTGTAAAGGACAAGGATTACGATGATCTTAAGTCTAAGAATTTATGGAGAATTGTTCCAAAATCACAATTCGAAGAATACAGCAAGTCAAACAATATTGGGCTTGCCAAGATATTTAACGGAGTAGATTTTTCAAGACTTACAGTATACAAAGAGAAAGAAGTAGTATAATAAAAAAGAGGCCCCGGAACGGAGGCCTCTTTTTTTATCATAAAGTCAAAAATCAAAAGTTAAAAGGTGACGCAGCACTTTTGACTTTTGATTTTTGACTTTATGCGTTTACCTTATTGATATTTTACAAAAAACGAGCCTTTTGTTATTTGTCTTGTCTCAACCTGGTCAAATGTTTCCCTACCGACAAACTCAAAGGTGGCGGTCATCGTCTTTTTGGTTGGATCATGCTGCGTAATTTTCAAAGTACCAGATTCTGCAGAATACATTTTTGCATCCATTCCATTTATTTCTGAGTAGTCGGTTGTATAGAGCTGATTAAGGGGGTCGTACGTATATGATCCCACTGTTGCATCTGGCGGTATGGTGAATGCAAAGATCTTATGTTCATCCGCACCGGCGATGTAAATCTGTCCCAGTATTATTTGTGCAGTAATGGTCTTTGCCTGCCATGCAGTTCCATTGATAGTGGCCTTTAAATAAGCATCCCCCGTTGCCGGAGTGGTAGGATCTGTGGGGGTTGTTGGTAGAGAGTTGAAATATGTCAGTTCAAACACACCTTCAGTTGCTGTATAACTGGTTCCGTCCGTAGGATTGAACAGCCTGGATACAAAAGTGCCTTTTATTATTTTCTTGTCCTTATCGATAGAAGTTACAATAACAGTACCATTCGCGTTCGCTGCATTGTCAGACGACATTGAGGTAAACACATTTGCTGGCTTTGTGTAATCAGGTTCGAAAGCGACAAATCCTTTGCCTGCAGCAAAAGAAACGTCGTAAGTACCCACAGTGTCGCCGGTAAGCGTGATCGTCATCATTTGACCGTTACTACTAATGCCGGTTAAATTAATGATGCCATCTATAATGGTTGCACTTTGTTTATCTGCCGCTGCTTTCCAGCCACTTCCATTAATGTTTGCCGTGAAATTTCCCGTAGAGTTGTTAGCGTTATTACCGTTTTGACCGAGCTCGTAGCTTACTTCTTTCTGGCATGAAGTCAAGAAGATAAGGGTTATTGCAGTCAGTAAGAATGCAATGAGGGATTTAATTGGTTTCATAAATTTTCTAATCTGTTACGAATATAGATAAACGCCTAAAAAAAGTTAAGGTTTCTTGGTAAAATACATTGCGACTCACAAAAAATGAGTATTTACCACCTTGTTTATAAAGCCAAGGTAATTTATGCACTCAAATATTTACCACTAAGGCACTAAGGACACTAAGTTGCACTAAGGTATCTGTTAGTGAGGCTCGTGTCCTTAGTGCCTTAGTGGTGAAAGAGAGTTCCCCACATTCCCAACTCCTAATTTCTAATTTCTAATTTCTATCCAATCTTCTCTTTCGCCCATCTCAGTGCAATTTCCAGCTGCTGCTTCATTGTAAGGTTTGTATTGTCGAGAACAATGGCATCATCTGCCTGCCTCAGCGGGCTTACTTCGCGGTGAGAATCTATGTAGTCACGCATTTCGAGGTTATTCTTAACCTCTTCAATAGTAACGTTCGGATTTTTTTCGAAGAGTTCTTTAAATCTTCTCTCCACACGAATCGCATTGTCTGCCGTCATGAAGATTTTTAATGCCGCTTTGGGGAAAACAACGGTTCCAATGTCTCTTCCATCCATCACTATGCCTTTTTTCTCTCCCATTTTTTGCTGTTGCGCTACGGCAAACTGGCGCACTTCTCTTACAGCTGCCACGTCACTCACTTTTTCAGCCACCACAAGATCCCGGATTACATACTCTACGTTTTCATCGTTCAGATACATCTCAGATTGATTGCTGTGTTCGTTGTATCGAAAATCAAGCGTGATTTCTTTTAAAGCTTCGTCTACGGCTTTGTGTTTGGTCCAGTCTACGTGATTGCGGAGGAAGTACAACGTAATGGCTCTGTACATGGCACCACTGTCAATATATACATAGTTCAGTTCCTTCGCTAATTGCTTAGCCAAAGTGCTTTTCCCGCAACTGCTCCACCCGTCTATCGTTATAATTATTTTCTTGTGCATCGGTTTCGTCAAAAATCAAAAGTCAAAATTAAAAATTCAAAAAGGTTTTACGCAAAAGATTTCACGCAAAGGCGCAAAGGAAACAACAAAGTTCACAAAGACTTGTTGCATTTCACGCAGCGGGCGCAACGAAGCAGCGACGCAAAGGGTATTGATAGTTTAATCACACTTTACGGCAAGCAACAGGCTAACCAAACATCAACAAAAATCCGTGTTCATCCGTCCTATCCGTGTCATCTGTGTTCCGTCACTCATCCGTGGTCATCAGTCTAATCAGTGTCATCTGCGTGCTCTCTTCAGCGTGCTCCCTCCCCACAAAAATAAAAAAAGGAGTACAACATACGCTGTACTCCTTGACTATTAATTTATTTCTTTTTATGCCTGAGATTTCTCAGAAGAAATTTTTGATTCTTTTAAACTGAATTTAATCTTGCTGTTCTCTTTATCCAGATCTGCCACCAGAACATCTCCGTTCTTCACTTGCATATTCAGTATTTCTTCCGCTAAAGGATCTTCCAGGTATTTCTGAATCGCCCTGTGTAAAGGTCTTGCACCAAACTGCACATCGTAACCTTTTTCTGCAAGGAAGCTTTTCGCTTCTTCTGTCAGTTCAAGTGTGAAACCAAGATTGGTCAGGCGTTTCAACACACCTTTCATCAGTATATCAATAATGGTGAAGATATTTTCTTTTGACAAAGAATTGAATATGATCACATCATCAATACGGTTAAGAAACTCAGGAGAGAAAGTACGTTTCAACGCTTTCTCAATTACCGCTCTGCTGTTCTCTTCAGAATTAGCAGTTCTTGCAGCAGTTGCAAAACCTACACCTTCACCGAAATCTTTTAATTGGCGAACACCAATGTTAGATGTCATAATGATCAGTGAGTTTTTGAAATCTACTTTGCGGCCGAGTCCGTCAGTAAGCTGACCATCATCCAGCACCTGCAACAAAATGTTGTAGATATCCGGGTGTGCTTTTTCAATCTCATCGAGCAGGATCACTGAGTAAGGTTTACGTCTTACTTTTTCAGTAAGCTGACCACCTTCTTCATAACCCACATAGCCCGGAGGCGCACCTACTAAACGGCTCACGGTGAATTTTTCCATGTATTCACTCATGTCGATTCTTATCAGTGCATCTTCGCTATCGAAGAGATATCTTGCCAATGATCTTGCCAACTCAGTTTTACCAACCCCTGTAGGACCAAGGAAGATAAAGCTACCAACAGGTTTCTTAGGATCTTTCAATCCCACACGGTTACGTTGAATGGCTTTCACCACTTTTTGAATGGCTTCATCCTGGCCAACCACCATGTCGCGCATGTCATTGCTCATGTTGCGCAGCTTTTCTGTTTCGGCCTGCACCATGCGTTTTACAGGTATACCTGTCATCATGCTCACTACTTCGGCGATAGCATCTTCGTCTATCGGGTAGCGTTTGTGTTTGCTTTCTTCTTCCCAGTTCAGTTTGGCTTTTTCAAGCTCTTCCTGTAAGCGTTTTTCAGTATCGCGTAAAGAAGCGGCTTCTTCAAACTTCTGGCTCTTAACAACTTTGTTTTTTTCGTTCTTCACATCTTCGATCTTCTTTTCAAGATCGACGATTTCCTGAGGAACATTGATATTTTTCAAGTGCACTCTCGCACCCACTTCATCCAGTACGTCTATTGCCTTGTCTGGCAACAAACGGTCGGTCATGTAGCGGTCACTTAGTTTAACACAAGCTTCAATTGATTCCGGAGAATAAGAAACGTTGTGATAATCTTCGTATTTGCTTTGAATGTTCGTTAATATCTGGATGGTTTCTTCTACACTTGGTGGTTCTACAATTACTTTTTGGAAACGACGGTCAAGTGCACCATCTTTTTCAATGTACATTCTATACTCATCCAAAGTAGAAGCGCCTATGCATTGCAGTTCGCCACGTGCCAATGCCGGCTTGAAGATATTTGACGCATCCAGTGAACCGCTGGCACCACCGGCACCTACGATTGTGTGGATCTCATCGATGAACAGGATCACGTCGCGGTTTTTTTCCAACTCGTTCATGATCGCTTTCATTCTTTCTTCAAACTGTCCACGGTATTTTGTACCTGCTACCAAAGCAGCGAGGTCAAGCGAAATAACTCTTTTGTCAAACAACACACGGGATACATTACGCTGAACGATACGAAGAGCGAGCCCTTCAACGATAGCTGTTTTACCAACTCCCGGTTCACCGATCAGTATCGGGTTGTTTTTCTTTCTGCGTGAAAGGATCTGTGAAACCCTTTCGATTTCTTCCTCACGACCAACAATAGGGTCGAGGGAGCCTGTTTCTGCAAGGCGTGTAATATCACGTCCGAAGTTATCTAATACAGGTGTTTTACTTTTTGTGTTTCCTGTGGTCTTAGATTTTTGCTGAGCAAATTTTTTCTCCTCGTCAAAATCGTCTTCGTTCTCATCAGAAAATTCACTCCTTACTTCATTGCTTCTTACCACGCCAAGTTCATTTCTAAAAATGTCGTAATCCACATCAAATTGATTTAAGATTTGCGTAGCAATGTTTTCTTTGTTCTTTAAAATTGAAAGCATCAGGTGCTCTGTTTCTACAGTAGGGCTCTTCAAAGCCTTTGCTTCCAAAACAGTTACTCTTATAACTTTCTCTGCCTGCTTGGTGAGTGGTAGGCTATTAATGTTTGCGATATTCTTGCCTGTCTTATCCTTAACTGCCATTTCCACTTCCTTTCGCAGTTCGTAGAGATCAACATTAAAGCTCTTCAGAATTTTTATGGCCGTATTCTCCCCTTCTCTTATCAGTCCAAGCAACAAGTGCTCAGTGCCGATAAAATCATTCCCCAGCCGTAAAGCCTCTTCCCTGCTAAACGAAATAATCTCTTTTACCTGGGCTGAAAAATTATTATCCATTTTATTTAATTGTGTGTGATACAATATTAACAAATATATTTGACTTACTGTTGCAACATAATAACGTAGTGAGCAGAGTATTATTAACATTTACGAGAGAATGTGCAAAAAATATTTCGACTAACTAACGTTAACATTACAATATATAAAAGAACAGATTATGATGGTCAAAATTGATACCAAGGAAAAATTCCATGTCATAACATTACTTGACGAGAACATTGCTGCTAATATGACAGCAGAACTGGCTGAAAGATTGCTTCCGTACCTGCAAAATGTCGTTAAAAATGTCGTATTAATCATGGAAAAGGTAACGACTATTGACGAACCTGCCGCCGACGAGTTACTAAATATACAACAACAATATTATGATAACGGCGCTTCATTTGTTATTTGCCAGTTACAACCCGATGTAGAGCAGTTCCTGCTTGATACGGATAAGCTCGAAATGATGAACGTTACACCCACAGAAAGCGAAGCCTGGGATATAGTACAGATGGAGGAAATTGAGAGAGAGCTGGGGGACGACGAACTGTAAACCTGGATGATAATCTTTGATAATCACGAATTGTACAGACGGATGATTATCCGTCTCCGATAATCACGAACTATAGAGACGGATAATTATCCGTCTCCGATAATCACGAACTGTAAAGACGGATAATTATCCGTCTCTACGAAAAAAACTGCCTTATGACCGAAACAACAACAACTGCAACTGAAACAACAACCAAAACAGGTTTTATTCCATCCCTTCGCCTGCTGGATGCTACGATGATCGTGGCGGGCTCGATGATAGGCTCGGGAATTTTTATAGTAACGGCAGATATTGCCCGCAACGTGGGCAGTGCCTGGTGGATCATCATGGTATGGCTTATAACAGGCTTTATGACCATTGTGGCTGCGGTGAGCTACGGCGAGCTGAGCGGCATGTTCCCTAAAGCTGGCGGTCAATACACTTACCTGCGCGAGTCTTACAATCCTTTAACTGGTTTTCTTTACGGCTGGAGCTTTTTCGCGGTCATTCAAACAGGCACAATTGCCGCCGTGGGCGTGGCTTTTGCCAAATACGCTGGTTATTTCTGGCCTGCGCTGAATATGACTGCCGAAAATATTCTCTTTTCCGTTGGATCGGTTAGTATTTACCCTGCACAAATAATTGCCATTGCCATTATTCTGCTTCTTACCTGGATCAATTCCAGGGGCGTTGAAAATGGCAAGCTCATTCAAACGACTTTTACCGTTTCCAAACTGATCGCTATGTTCGGGCTTCTGGCCTTTGGCTTCCTTTTGGCAAAGCACAGTTTCTGGCACGAGAACTTTGCCGGAGGCTGGAAAGCGGCTCAAGATCTTGGGGAAAAAAATACCCAAGGTGTGCTAGTGCCAACGGGCTGGAAATCAATTAGTGGGATTGCCCTTATCGGCGCAATCGCCGCGGCTATGACCGGCTCCCTTTTCAGCAGTGTGGCCTGGGAAGGCGTTACGTTTATTGCGGGAGAAATCAAGAATCCCAAACGCAATATCGGGCTAAGCCTTGCTCTTGGAACTTTCATCGTCACCCTTATTTACATAGGTATGAACCTGATGTACCTGAACGTTCTGCCACTTAATGAAATCGCCTTCCCGCAGGAGGACCGTATTGCCGTGGCCGCTGCCAGCAAATTATTCAGCACTGCAGGGCCAATTGTAATAGCCATTCTTATCATGGTTTCTACTTTTGGTTGTAATAATGGTTTGATCCTCGCCGGTGCAAGGGTTTATTATACAATGGCGAATGATGGGGTATTTTTCAAAAAAGCTGGTCAATTGAATCGTTTTCACGTACCGCAATGGGCACTTTGGGCACAAGCCATTATGGCATCTGTACTTTGCCTTAGCGGTCGTTATGGTGACCTGCTGGACATGGTAAGCTTCGTGGTAGTTATTTTTTACATACTTACTATTATCGGCATCTTCATTTTAAGGAAAAAAATGCCTGATGCTGAAAGACCTTACAAGGCATTTGGGTATCCTGTTTTACCAATCATCTATATCATTCTGGGTCTTACATTTTGCGGTTTTCTTTTGTACATGAAACCGCTGTATGCTGTACTGGGATTGGTGATTGCACTGATCGGCATCCCCATTTATTATGTGGCCATTTCGAACAAATCCAAATAAAAGACGGCACACAGATGACACGGATTGGACGGATTTACACAGATTTTTTATTATCATAAATTTTCAAAATAAAAGGAGAAGCCCCGACAAATGAGTTTTGTTGGGGCTTCTCCTTTTATCGTTTTGAGACAACAGCTTGTTTCGCAATTGACTTATGTTCGACTGCTATTCACCGATACCAATTTTTTTTGAACAAAATCTGTGCAAATCCGTCAAATCAGTGTCATCTGTGTGCCTTACATTTGCGTTTCAAACTGATAAAGAACAATGGATTTCGATAAACTCTTTCAGCAATTCAAAGACGTTAAGGTGGGTGTTATTGGCGATGTGATGTTGGACACTTACTGGTGGGGCCATGTGGAGCGCATTTCTCCGGAAGCGCCCGTGCCTGTGGTGAGCCTCGACAAACGGGAATTGCGTATTGGAGGAGCCGGAAACGTAGCACTGAACCTGGTTTCCATGGAAGCGCAGGTTTCCATTTTTTCTGTTATCGGCAAGGATGCAGATGGCGAACTGCTGAGTGATCTTTTCTCCCAAAACAAGATCAACACTTCTTATTTACTGAAAGATGCGGGTCGCAAAACGACCAATAAAACGCGCATCATGAGCCGCAACCAGCAAATGATGCGGTTGGATTCTGAAACAACGGAAGATATTCCTGCGGCTACTGCCGATGCTTTGCTCAATAATTTGCAGCAATTTATCGTGAATGAAAAACCGGCTGTTATCATACTCGAGGATTACAATAAAGGTGTGCTGACGGAAAAGTTGATCGCAGATGTTGTTGCGCTTTGCCACGAGCACAATGTCATTACCGCTGTTGATCCTAAAAAGAAAAATTTCTTCGCATACAAAAACGTGCACATTTTCAAACCAAATCTCAAAGAGGTAAAGGAAGGTTTGAATATTTCCATTGACAAAGTGAATCTTGAATCGATGCAGAAAGTACATGCTGCGCTTTGCGAAAAACTTAATCACGAGATTTCATTTATCACTCTTTCCGAAAAAGGCGTTTTTTATCAGAACAACGACAAAGGCGCTGTTATTCCGTCTCACATAAGAAACATTGCAGACGTTTCCGGTGCTGGAGATACTGTAATAGCTGTAGCATCTTTATTGTACGCGGTTACAAGAGACGAACACTTAATGGCTGAAGTTGCAAACATTGCAGGCGGACTCGTGTGCGAAGAGGTAGGCACGCAGGCGATTGACAGAGGAAGACTGTTGATAGAGTGTAAGCTATTACTGGGATAGTTGTGCGTTTTGAGTAATGAGTAACGAGTTGGTGCAATTACACTTGACCTATAAATTATTATTTGGCCGATGTTTTTACTTTAAACATCGGCCATTCATTTTTTGGACGCACAGACTGCGAAAAACTCAAACCTCATTACTCAAAATTCAAAACCTTGCCTTCCTTTCGAAAACTTCAAACAAATCCTGCCCGTCACTACACGTCATTTAATATTTTTCCAAAAATCTTCGACGCAGTGCGATTAAATATTTTTTAATTTCACAGGCATATTTAACCAAATATTTATATCTCATCTAAAATATGTCGAAATACTCATTGGTTATTCATGGTGGCGCCGGTACGATAGTGAAGGAAGACATGACCCCGGAATTGGAACTTGCTTATACAGAAGGATTAAGTGAGGCGCTCGACGCCGGTTTTGCGGTATTAAAAGAAGGCGGCTCTGCGGTAAATGCCATTAAGGCGGCAATCGTTTTGCTGGAAGATAACCTGCTTTTTAATGCCGGACGCGGCTCTGTGTTTACTAAAAAAGGTATCCAGGAAATGGACGCAGCGATTATGGATGGCAGCAACCTTGCAGCCGGTGCAGTAACCGGAGTAAGAAACGTTCGCAATCCAATAGAACTGGCTACGGAAGTGATGCGCAACAGCAATCACGTTTTCCTGAGTGGAAAAGGAACGACTGAGTTTGCCATTAAACAAGGCGTTAAACTGGAAGCTGACGACTACTTCTTTTCGCAGTTCCGCTATGACCAATGGAAAGCCATACGCGATTCAGATACTTACTCACTCGATCATACGCACCAACGACTGGAAGAACTGATGAAGGATAGAAAATTTGGAACTGTAGGTGCCGTAGCATGCGATATGCATGGCAACGTTGCAGGAGCCACCAGCACCGGCGGTATGACCAACAAAAAATACGGTCGCATTGGTGACAGCCCGGTAATTGGAGCAGGCACTTATGCTAACAATAATACCTGCGCCATTTCGTGCACTGGTCACGGTGAAATGTTCATCCGTTCAGTGGCTGCTTACGATGTAAGCGCACTGATGGAATATAAAGGCATGAGCCTCCAGGAAGCGATGGACGAGGTAGTAAATAAAAAACTGGTAAGCATGCACGGCGAAGGCGGCATGATTGGTGTAGATGCCAAAGGAAATACTGCAATGGTATTGAACAGCGCGGGCATGTACCGCGGCGTGAGGGATAGTGATGGAGTGTATGAGGTGAAAATGTACAAGTAAGGCCGAATGCCCAACGCTTAAGACTTAACCCTGGTCGAATATCGACCTCTCGTGCGTTAGGCGTTAGGCATTGAGCATTTAGTGTTGAACGTTCAGCCTAACAACTACTTTCTTATACCCCACTGTTCTCAAAAAATTCTCCATAATTGCTAAGCCTTGTGCGTTGGCTTTGTTAAGTATGTCTTGCTCGAGGGCACGTTGGACGAGTTTATTTTTGATGCGGCTTTTTACCTGCGTTATTTCATCGGGGAGCCAGTCTCCGGTTTCGGAGAAAGTGCTTACATCCGAAGGATTTACGATCACATCCAATATTTGAGCCTGTGGTAATTGTAAAGACACAGAGTCTTTTTCTGCAAACACATCTTTATCCGTAATCTTTTGTAAGTCTGTGCCGGCAATTACTTTACCTTTTGCCACCAGCACCACTCTTGCAAAACCTGTTGGCACGGTGCCCGGCACGGTATACTGCAATATCTTCGAAATCACATTTTGCTGCGCATACTTTGTTGAATCCATCACCACTTCATCATACACCGTAATGGTAAAAAGCTGACTTATTTGTTTTATGTCTTTTATTAATATCGGAGTATTGTCGATAACAACAGGCTTTGGCGCAAATACGTCGTGAAAAGAAGGGATGACATCCAGTTTCCTCAAAACAAAAACAAGCACTATTACCGCCAGTACAGTGATAACAATATTTCTAATGCTTTTAATCATGTTGAATATTTATTTCCGGTCTTTTTCCGTAGGAAATGTTTATAGATTCGAAGCCGAACTTTTTTAAAAAATTGGTAACAAACAAGGTTGTGTTCTTTTCAGTCGTTTCCATCACCCCCAATTCTTTCACACTATTTCTTATCTGATTTTCGGCCTGCGTAAGCAACCCGTCTCTTTCCGCATTATCGAAGTCGTCTCTTAACGCAGAAACTTCCTTGTACTCCACTTTTATTTTTTCCGGAGGAATACTTAGCGAAAGCATTTGCGGCGGAGGCAGATAGATGGTGATATTTTTCCCTTCTATCACCACGTCATTTTCTGCAAGCTTTGTAAGATCAACTCCGGCTTTAATATTTGCCTGGCAGGAAATTAATATTTTACGATCGCCAAGTTTGTACCATGTTTGATCATCGCTTGCTTTCACAATTTTGGTCACGACATATTCAGTCGTTGCAAGATTACCCATTTGCCTCAACGCAAGTACCTCCTGTCGCTGGTCAGGCGGCTTATGGCATGAAATGACTGCCAGTATTGGAAAAGCTATAGCGCTGTAAAAAAATTTCATCATATTTGCGAAGTACAATTAAGAATTAGGAATTAAGAATTAAGAACTAGCAAGTGCAACATAACAACGAATGCATAAGCTTAAGATTAATTCTTAGTTAAACAAGTTGCAATACCAAAATGAAAGCATAAACGTAATTATTTTTTTAATAATCAACCAGTTTGCTTTCAATCCCGATAGAGGCGCTTTTAATTCTTAATTCTTAATTCCTAATTCTTAATTAAATGGAGAAATACGCCGTAATAGTCGCCGGAGGTTCCGGCTTGCGAATGGGAACAACCGTACCTAAACAATTCCTTGAAATCAATGAACGACCTGTTATCTGGTATACATTGAATACGTTCCTGGAATCGTTTGACGACCTTGAGATCATTCTTGTTTTGCCGCAACATTATGTCGAGACAGGCAAAACCATTATCGCCGATACAATTGATCCAAATCGCATACATATTACAACCGGAGGCGCTACAAGGTTTCATTCTGTAAAAAATGGCCTTGATCTGATAACAAAACATTCGATCATTTTTGTGCATGACGGGGTAAGGTGCCTTCTCACCACGGACCTGATCCAACGCTGTTTCCGCGGCGCGATGGACAGGGGCAATGCCATTCCCGCTGTTGTGCCTTTCGATAGCTTGCGCATTGAAACTTTTAACGGCAATGAAATTGTTGACAGAAATAAAGTGCGCATTATCCAAACGCCACAAACGTTTTATTCAGATATTATCAAAACCGCTTTCGAGCAGGACTATCACGAAGCCTTTACTGATGAAGCCAGCGTTGTTGAGCAACTGGGCATTAAAATCCATTTGATAGAAGGGGAAGAAACAAATATAAAGATCACACGTCCGCTGGATCTGTTGATTGCTGAAAAAGTGCTGGAAGAACGGGCTTTGGGATTAAGTTAAAAGTCAAAATTAAAAAGTCAAAACTGCGTTAGCGTGACTGCATCCAAAGCTTTTGAATTTTGAATTTATACTTTTGAATTTCAAAAAGTTATCTTTAAAAGATGGTTTCCCTATCTGACAAACACAATTTCTTTACGCTGATCAAGGATTTTGAGTATGTGCCCTATACTCAAACGGAGGGTTGGTACAAATACAATTCTTTTTCAAAGCCTGAAGACGTTGTTTTTATTGTCGATAATATTGAAGAACCATCCATTGCTTGCTTTGGTTATATAAAAAAGTTTTTTGGCCTTCGTATGTTAATGATCGAGGGTGAGTGCTTGAAAAAGAATACTGTTTCGCGGGAAATGGTTCAATCGTTTTTTGAAGACATCACAAAGCTTGGCTACGACTTTGTTGAGATCAGCTCCATCAGCATCTACAATCCCGAGTATGAAATAGGCATCAGAAGCGCTGGGTATTTGAAGCCCGTTGGTACATTCTCGATGCATCTTTCAAAGGTTATTGACCTGAAAAAAGAGATTTCGTTTAGCGGTAACTGGCGAAGAAATCTGAAAAAATCTGAGAAGCTTCACTTACAATTTGAAGTTATTGAGAATGCTTCAGAAAAAGACATCACAACCTTTTTGGAACTCTATACCAAACTACTGTCTGATAAAAAGATCCATCACAACATTGCACCGGATCAATTGAAATATCTTTTGGCAGATTCCCGTTTCAAGCTGGCGGTTGCAAAAGATGGCAACGATAAAACAGACGCTGTTTTTATTTTCTTTACCGACAAAACAAATGCGGTTTCGTTATTTACTGCGAAATCTGAGGAAGCAAAAGACAACGGAGCGATGTTTTTTATATATGCCAAACTGCTGGAACACCTACAGCAAACTGCGCATAGTTATTTTGATGTCGGCCGGTTAACGCCTTCTATGACAAAAGAATTAAACGGTGTTTTTGATTTTAAAGACGGCATGAAAGGCGACTATGTGATCTACAACGACGAATGGTCATGGTATAAAAAAAGTCGTTATCGCACGATGATATATTTTGTGAAGAAATTTTTAATGAAAAAACGAGAAGCCTGATAAACACTATGTCCATAAAGGTTTGTATGATGTCTGCCAGGCACTATATGCTGGATGGAAGAATTTATAACAGGCAAGCAAAAACATTGCTGGCTAACGGCTACGAGGTTGTTCATATCGGTTATGGTAACGAGCATAAACATTATTTTACTGAAGATGGATTTGAAATCATACAACTAAAAAAACTTAAAAAGGGCAGTTCATTCAAAACGGCTTTTCAATCTTTCAAACAGTCTTTTCTTGCAGATATTTTTGAAGCTGCGGCAAAGGTTAAGGCAGATGTTTACCATTTGCATGATATCGAGTTGTGCAGAATAGCACGCAAGCTTCAACGGCTTCCACACAAACCAAAGGTTATCTATGATGCGCATGAACCGTATCTTGAAAACTTCCTGGATTTCCGAAAATATCATTCATTGCCGAAAATTCTCTTTAATGACATTCCAGCGCTGCTGGCAGAAAAAAGATTTTTGAAAAAAGCAGATCTGCTGATTGCGACGGAAAGTAATGTTGGTGCACGCTTCGCGAAAACAAATCCTCATACGGCTGTTATTCACAATTACTCATATGCCAATGAAAGTCTCATTAAACCAGTCGCAAAAAAATACGATCTTGTTTACAGCGGCAGTATAAATGAGACAAGAGGCATTGAATTTATTGTAGAGGCTGTGTACGAATGCAAGAAGAGAGGCGTAGATGTTTCCTGCATCATTGTTGGAAACTTCGAGACTAAGCACCATGAGGACAGTGTGAAAAAAAAGATCGCCACGTATAATCTTGATTCGCAATTTTATTTTCCCGGTCATGTTGCTTTTGATGATGTGTATATTTTTTACAACGAAAGTAAAATTGGCGTTTGTTTACTGCCGCTGAACAGAACTTTTAAGATCGCGCTTCATGTAAAGTTATTTGAGTACCTGCAATTTGGTCTGCCTATAATTGTTTCCAATTTTGGGCACATGAAGGATATTGCAGAAGACGACGAGGTGGGCTTTGCGGTCGACCCCTATGATGCTTCGCAGGTCGCAGATAAAATTTTGTATTTACTGAAGGATGATTGCTGGCAGCAATATTCAAGCAAGTGTATTGAAGTTGTGAGAAGAAAATACGCGTGGCCAGAAGAAGCAAAGAAATTTTTGACCTTATATAAAAACATGTTGTCGCAAGAAGAAAAATAGTCCTCTGATTCTTCTTAAAAGATTGTAGTATGAAAGCGTCTTCCAGAGTAGTATTTAATACAGGAGTACAATACGCCAGAACATTTATTGGTGCATGTATTGCATTCTACTCTTCACGAATAATTTTAAAATCTCTGGGCGCCAGTGACTATGGAATCTACAATCTGGTGGCGGGGGTGATAACTTTTTTGGGGGTTATTAACATCGCGCTTTCTTCTTCAACGCAACGTTATCTTTCTTTCTACCAGGGCAAGAACGATGGCGAAATGCAGGCTAAAATTTTCAACAATAGCATTGTTACGCAATTAGCAATAGGACTCATTCTCGCAATAGGAATGTTTATTTTAACTCCATTTATTTTTGATGGTTTTCTGAACATTCCGTCAGACAGGATACATTCCGCAACAGCAGTTTATTACAGCCTGATAGTTACTGTATTCTTCTCAATGCTCACGATGCCTTATATGGCGGCTTTAGTTGCACATGAAAACATCGTGTTTTCATCAATTGTCCAAATTGCCGATGCCCTGTTAAAATTAATTATCGCATTATCATTGTTATCAATCCTAAGTGACAGACTAATTTACTACGCTATCATGATGGCGGTAATTGCCTTTCTTGATTTTTGCGTTTATGTCATTTATTGCAGAAATCGTTACGAAGAATGCAGACATTTTACACTCAAATCTTTTGACAAAAAGCTGCTTAAAGAAATCTTTGTTTTCTCCGGATGGATGATATACGGCACGGTTTGCGTTGTCGGAAGGACGCAGGGAATAGCCGTAATTTTCAATCAATTTTTTGGCACAATGATCAATGCCGCTTATGGTATTGCTCAACAACTTTCAGGGCAGGCAACCTTTATTTCAAATTCACTACTAAATGCAATCAGACCCCAAATAATAAAAGCTGAAGGTGGACTGGATCGGGAAAAAATGCTGAGGCTGGCTGAAATTGCCAGCAAATTTTCTCTTCTTTTATTATCTATTATTGCTATCCCCGCTGTTTTCGAAATGGATAACATTCTAAATATCTGGCTTGAAAACGTCCCGGATCACACTAAAACTTTTTGCCAATTCGTGCTCCTGACCGCACTGGCAGATCAGTTGACAATTGGACTTGCTTATGCCAGCCAGGCAATTGGAAATATAAAAGGCTATTCACTGGCCATCAACACCATTAAAATAATAACATTGCCGGCAGCTTACCTATGTCTGCATTTTGGCCTGCAACCTGCGGCAGTAATGGTGTGCATGCTCTCGTTTGAATTTATATGCGCCATTTCGCGTTTGTTTTTTCTAAAGAAAACTGCAGGTCTTCCGATCACCGGTTTCATCAAACGGGTGTTTGTCCCCGAATTTATCCCTGTCGTTTGCACCACAATTGTATGCTGGGCATCTCATTTAATCTTGCCTTATTACTTGTTTTGGATACCCTTTCTACTTTCTGCAGTTACCATTTGCATCACTACTTACAAGCTGGGACTATGCGAAGATGAAAAGCAAATTATCAATAACGTATTAGCAGCTTTCAAAACAGGTATGCGAAGGAACATCACAAGCCAGAAACAAAATCCTGAACCTTAGCCATTCAAAAAACAGAATGATAAAAGATGTCTCCCCCGTTATCGTTTTAACAATGAAATGGGCCAGGGTAAGTTGTTGTACCTTAAAAAGGAATATGGCTGGCCTACAGCGCCGAAAAGCTGGTAAAAATAAGCAATGCCTTCAATGTCCGACCCTTCAAAATCTAATAACAGATTCCGTTGTGAGAATTCGCGTATCAAACTATCTACAAGAAAATGATTTGCTCTGTGTACACGCGCTGCACTGGGCGTTACAGACAGGAGAAAGTAAATTCTCTTACCATCTTTTAAACACAACACCGCTGCAGACAGATTGCCTCCTTTATCATTGACGGACCGGCAAACGATCATTCCTTTTTGCTCTGCAATCGCTACCGCCTTATTCAATCTTGAAAAACTACCAGAAGACAGGTTTATCTTATTTTTATAAGTATCCTTAAATAATTCTACAACTGCAGCATTGCTTAGTTTGTTATGATAAGTAAAACCGGCTTTCGCACTCCTGTGCAAATTCTTTTTCAGATCATTTTTATATTGAGACGTAGTATTTAGATAATCCCTGTTGATATCTAAAATAAAGTTTTGCTTCAAAGTAAATCCTTCGAGAAGGTTTAGATAATTCAGGTTTATCTCAGCGAAACGAAAGTATTTCTGTAGCTCATTGTAAAAGGATTGCACCGCGGCCGTGGAAAGCTTATGCAAAGAAATAATTCCTAACTGTTGAGTAAAAGCTGGCTGGTACAAATACTTAATTCCCCACTTCCTTCTCCATGTCAGCGGCATGATCACTTTATAATCGCCTACCACCAGAGCATCCCAGTTATCGGCCATTTCATCGAGCCACCAAGACAGGGCATAGATCAGGCCATTTGGCGAGGCCTCCACGCAAGCATTCCACTTGTCGATATCAATTTCTTTCCGTTGTATGTAGCGTATTATTTCACTCATAGATGGCTAGAGCGGCGACTTGGTGCCGAATATTTTTCGCAACGTAAGATTTTGAATGTCTATGCTAAATGAGATCCGTTTACCAAATGTGTTGGTTGCCGGATCTGTTTGCAATTCGTCTTTAAAGTCTTTGCTGTATACAAGCGGCGCATAAATGTTGATGGTATTTTTCAACAACGATAATTGCAAGCCACCAACGTATAATATTCTGCTGCCTGTATAACTCACATCATCTTTTGACCATGCATCGGCCGTTGTGCCAAAATCGAAGAATAATTTTATCGGTATCCATTTTGGAATAATCTGATATGGCAATGAAGTGTTTAAATTAATCGCCGCAACCCAGTTATCAGAGCGGTTGGGCAACGATGCAAATTGATCCGTGTGCAGAATTTTTAAATCTCCGTCGCGCATCATTATTTGCTGACTTGCCACTCCATTGCTTTCGTTTCTGCCAAAGAAGTAATTGCTGTAGGTATAATCCTCATTTCCTTTTACGGCCGTGAGTTTTGGCATATAGCGGTAGTTTTCAAATAGCTTGGTTGTTGTGCGACTGCCTATATAACCAAACTTCGCTGCAAACAAACGAACATTTGCTCCACCGCCTTTTGCATAATTTAAGAAATAGTTTCCGGTGATGGTTGCCTTCCAGAATGATGCGCCCTGCTGCAATTGCAGTTTAGCATCGTAAGGATATATTACGCGGTTGTTGTCTATTCCAAAAGTCAATTGATTTAGATATCGTGTGGAATACGTGTTTGGAGACGGATAATAATTTGAGTCTGTTATTTTCTGCACAAATTGGAAATTATTTTCTCCGATAAAATAAGTCTTCCATTCGATCCATTTATGAATAGAGTTTAACAATGACTTGTTTGCAAAGTCTATTCTTAAAGTTGGAACCAGTTTATAAAATCCGGCGATCACTTTAGTGCCGTTGCTATCCACTCCATCATTGGTGGAGAATTTAGCACCGCTTAATGCCAGTTCGATGTGTTTTATTTTTTGTGATGGCTGGTACCAGTGATATCCAACGCGCCCAATGCCGGTAAACGTTTTGCTCACCGTTCCATACATGGGTGCAAGTACATATTGCAAACGCGGCAAAGGCAACTGATAGTTGTGTATTAAAGCACCTACCATGAAATGATCATAGTCGTTAAATCCGACTGCAGGCGCTAACGAAATGAACTTTCTCTTTTCATCGATGTGCAAACTGAGCAGCCATCCGGGTGCCAATGTCTTTTTGCTTTTGTCGTCAATCGCACCTTTTTGATCCAACTTTGCCCAGAGATCATCAATGGATTGACCGCTTGTTTTTTCTACCACATTTTTAAAATCTTCCGGCTGCGGATGTTTGAACTTCCATTGCCTGTAATACTCGTGCATGCAAGAGTCGAACATGGGAGTGCCTAACTTTTGCTCCAGTGCATTCATCCACTCCCCTGTTTTGCAATAAGTGACCAAGCCATAATTGAGCTCCGTGAACTGATCAGCAGGAATATTGATCGGTTGATCTTGCCTGATGCCCTGGACGCTTGCCAGTGACAAAGCACTTATCTCATCACGCGGCCCCTTCCTGCGATCGTAGTAAGTATTGAACCCTTCATCCATCCAGGCATATGTACGCTCGTTGGTTGCCAAAACTCCCTGCAACCAGTTATGCCCCACCTCATGGAATATAGTTTCCTCAACAGTAAGTGCATCATGTGCAGGAGCGATCATGGTGATGGTTGGATACTCCATGCCACTGTAAGTTTTTGTAACCGTATTTTCCTGAACGGCACTGACAGTGTTAAACGGATATTCGCCCAGCCATTGCGAATGCTTCACTATCGCGTCTTTTATAAATCGTATGCTGTTTGCCCAATTGTCGGTTTGTGATTTCAAATAAAACGCCCATACACTAATCACCCTGCCTGATTGCAATTGCAACGTATCATTTCGTACAATGAAATTTCTATTAGCAAACAGCGCGAAGTCGATGACATTGTTTTGAATGTAGTGTAACGTTTTAGTTGTTAGTTGTTGGCTGTTAGTTGTTAGGCTTTGTGGCGCGACTGCCTTGCTTTTTGCGTTAGGCGTTGAGCGTTTAGCGTTCATCGGCTTTTTCTTTCCCGGCGCTGTCTTTTTGCCCTTTGCATTTTGACTTTTTACTTTTTCCTTTTGACTTTCCACCGGTTGTTTTGCCTTCTCTTTTAACCATGCAAGCTCATCTTCATTTTGCAATTCGCCGGTTGCCGCCACTACAAAATCTTTAGGCAGGGTGATCGTAACATTGTAGTTACCAAATTCACTGTAAAATTCGCCCTGGTCAAGATAAGGCATTTCGTGCCAGCCCTTCCTGTCGTATACGGCAGGCTTGGGGAACCATTGTGTGAGTTGGTAAGAATTTCCAAGATGGCCGCCACGTGAAAAATTATAAGGTAGCTGCACATGAAATGGCGTTGAGATGGTTGCCATTTTTCCGGGTGCCAGAGGCATTGGTAGTAGCACTTTTACGACGTCTATGTATTGCGGATGATCTTCAGTTTCGGCTGTTAGTCCATCTATTTTAAAATCAAGCCTGTTGATGTAGCCGCGTTGCGTTTTGTTGGAAAAATAAAAATCCGTCCTTCCGTTTCTCAGCAATTGCTCGCTGAAGGCAGTTTTATCATTTTTATAAGCATTGGGCCAAATGTGAAACCAAATGAATTTTAAAGTATCGGGAGAATTATTGGTGTAGGTAATGGTTTCAAATGCATCGAGGGTTTGATCGATATCATTGAGTGTTACTTTGATTTCGAAATTTGCCTGCTGCTGCCAATAGCCATTTTGTGAGTATGATGGCAAACTGCAAATGCATACAAAAGCCAATAAGAAAAATGTAAGGTTAAGGCGCATTTTCAAAAATAGGGAGATTAACGGGGAGTTGAAAATTGAAAATGTAGGGGTGAATCGCATACCCTGCAATAAAAACAAGCTGCTCTCCGATGCTTCCAGCTTCGGAGCATTATTCTGTTGCCTTTGGCAAAAATAAAATATTGATCGCCGGAGGCGATAGAATACAACTCCGAAGCTAGAAGCTTCGGAGAGCGGAATGCCCATCATTTTCAACTTTCAACTTTCAATTTTCAATTATTTCCCCTTTCCGGTAAAAATAATCCTCAGCGTATAGATCATGATTTTGAAGTCGAGCGAGAGGGAAATGTTTTCTATGTACACAAGATCATACTGCATGCGTGTGATCATTTCATCTATGTTTTCTGCGTAGCCAAATTGCACCATTCCCCACGAGGTGAGTCCGGGTTTTACTTTTAGAAGGTATTTGAAATAAGGAGTTTTTTGTAGGATCTGGTCGATATAGAACTGGCGCTCGGGACGCGGGCCGACCAGGCTCATTTCGCCTATTAAAATATTCCATAATTGAGGCAGTTCATCCAGGCGCCATTTGCGCATAATTTTACCCCACTTGGTGATGCGCGGATCATTTTCCGATGAAAGAGCCGGACCATTTTCTTCGGCGTCCACTATCATCGACCTGAATTTGTAAATGATAAATGGTTTGCCTTTATAACCGGTCCTCACCTGCTTATATATAAGGGGCCCTTTAGAACTAATCTTTACGCGAATGGCAACAAACAACAAGAGTGGGGACAATACTACAAGGCTAACAAATGATGCTGCGATATCAATCAAGCGTTTTACGTTTTGCTGCCAGCCGATGAGAAGACCCGTGTTGATTTCTGCCAGCAATGGCGTATACACGTTATTTGTTTTCACAGAGCCTGAAACGATGTCGAGTGTTTTGGGGATGATCTTTACTTCCACATCTTTTTCGCTGAGCTTCTCCAGCAAAGCTTCTATGTCCTCGTGGTGCGACTTGTCCATTGCCAGCACCACCACTTTAATATCGAATTGACGCAGCACTTCGTCTAATGAACCTAAGGCACCCAAATACGGAAGTTCATTTGAAAAACCATTTTTATGGGCGCTCAAAAAACCGGCATAGTAATATCCAGTCAGGTGAAGCAGGCCTTTAGTTTGCGTGTATATTTCGTATGAAGTGGCATGATCTCCTACGAGCAAGGCATTGAATCTTATGTCCCCATTTTTCAATTGTCGCTTTGTAATGGAAAGCAATATCCATCTGCCCAAAAAAGTAAGAAAGAACTGTAGAAAAAGAAAAGAGAAAAAAGCAATGTAGTAAAACGAAAGCGTGCGTCTGACGTCGTTTACCCTCAAAATAAAGAACACGCAGACGCAGCCGATAAGCGAGCAAATGAAAGTTATATTAAATTCATTGAGCCGCGATTTTTTATACAACGACTCATAGCAACCAACAATAAAATAAATGATCACCCACGCAAGCGGCATTAAAAATAAGCCGTAGGCAAAAGGAGGATTTATCCGGAACTGGTCTGAAAATGAAAAGGGAATTTTCAGAAGTTCGCACCGGATGGCATAAAACAAAATCCATGTCAGCAATGCCGCCAGGGCATCGCTAACAATGTACAATGCATAAGGAATCTTTTTATTGGCTGGCATTCAAGACTTATGCGTTAATAGTGGTGTTTTTTATCTTATTAAGTATTTGGTGGGCTATTTCCATTGCTCTGTAGCCGTCCACTGCAGATACAATCGGCGGTGTATTGTTCACAATAGCGTCACGGAACTTTTCGAGTTCCATTTTTATCGCGTTTACCTCAGGCACCAATGGGTTTGCAACAGCAATTGTTTTTTTGCCGTGGTTTGTTTCGATATCAAATTCAAAAACATTGGCATCTTCCTCAGTTTTCAATTTGATCACCTCTGTTTTCTTATTCAGGAAGTCCATGCCGATGTATGCGTCTTTTTGAAAGAGACGCATTTTGCGCATTCTCTTCATGGAAATTCTGCTGGAAGTAAGGTTCACCACGCAACCATTGTTAAATTCTATACGAACGTTGGCAATGTCAGGCGTGTCCGACATAACAGCTACTCCACTCGCAGAGATAGATTTTACTTCGCTTTTAACAAGCGTAAGGATAATGTCGATATCGTGAATCATTAAATCCAGGACCACACTTACTTCTGTACCTCTCGGGTTGAATTGTGCAAGACGATGCACTTCAATGAACATGGGGTTCAGATCCAAACCTTGTGTAGCGAGAAATGCGGGATTGAAACGCTCTACGTGGCCCACCTGCATTTTTATGTTGGATTCGCGGGCAAGATTTACCAGCGTTTTTGCTTCTTCTATTGTGTTTGCCAAAGGTTTTTCTACGAAAACGTGCTTGCCTTTGCGAATGGCCTTCTGGCAAAGGTCAAAATGGAAAGTGGTTGGCGCCACAATATCTACAGCGTCACAGGCGTCAATTAGTTTTTCGGGATCGAGAAAACGGGCAAGCTGATATTTATCAGACACTTCCTGGGCCATCGAATCATTTGGGTCGTAAAAACCTACAAGCTCAACATCTTTTATTTCCTTCCAGTTGTTCAGGTGAAATTTACCCAAATGGCCCACACCGAATACACCTATTTTAAGCATCTATTGAATTTTGCTCAAATATAGGAAGGAAGAATTAGGAATCAGGAATTAGGAGTTAGGAATTAGAGGAGGGGTTGTCCAAAACCGGTTGCGGAAACAAAAAGGGCTCAATTGCAATTGCAATCAAGCCCAGTGAAACAAAAACCATAATAACAACAACATTTTTATTACCACTAAGTCACTTAGGGCACTGAGTCACACTAAGCGTTTTTTTAACCACAGACTTAAGGAGATTTTTCTCACAGAGTAACGGAGAATTCTCGCGTAATAGCCAACCTCAAAATCCCGAAGCAAAAAGAGATTAAACATCCCTCCTTTTCTCTGTGAAAAAAATCTCTTTACCTCTGTGTTTTGTCTTTCCAAAATCCCTTAGTGAAAACTTAGTGCCCTAAGTGCCTTAGTGGTGAAATCAAGATGCGAAGCATCTTTCTACTTCTTCTTATAGTGCACTGTCGGCAATGCCCTTAATCTTTCTGCTGCAAATTCCGGTGAAATATCACGTTGAGGGTTTGCCAGCATTTCGTAGCCCACCATAAATTTTTTAACGGTTGCAGAACGCAACAATGGTGGATAGAAATGCATGTGCCAATGCCATTCAGGATGTTCGCCGTCGTTCACCGGTGTTTCGTGCATACCTGCAGAATACGGGAAAGATGTTTCGAACAAATTATCGTAACGGATGGTAAGATTTTGCAGTATCTCAGCAAATGCTTGCTTTTCCGCTGCCGTAAACTGAACTACTGACTGCACATGGCGTTTGCTGATGATCATTGTTTCGTATGGCCAAACTGCCCAGAACGGAACGAGTGCCACGAAGTGATCATTTTCTGCAATTATTCTTTCCTGCTTTTTCAGCTCCAGCTTTAAGTAGTCCGCCAATAAGCTGCGGCCATGCTGCTCGTAATATTTTTTCTGCTGGTGCAATTCTTTGGAAACTTCCAGCGGAACATTTTGCGACGCCCATACCTGACCGTGCGGATGCGGATTGCTGCAACCCATGATCTCTCCTTTGTTCTCAAATATCTGGATGTATCTGATGATTGGGTTTGCACTTAGTTCTTTCACTTGCTCTGCCCACAGATCGATCACTTTTGTAATCGCGCTTACTTCCATTTCAGGCAAAGTGAGGTCGTGACGCGGGGAGAAGCAAATGACTTTGCAAATTCCTTTTTGAGAAGTAGCCATGAGTAGGCCCTCTTCATTCAACTCGCCGTCCGGAGTATCTTTCAACAATGCAGAGAAATCATTTACGAATACGTAAGGCTCCGTGTATTGCGGGTTGCTGTCGCCGTCTGCTCTCTTATTGCCGGGACACAAATAACATGTCGGGTCATATTCCGGCCGTTGGGCGCCACCGGCAGCTTCTGTTTTACCCTGCCATGGCCTTTTACTGCGATGCGGTGACACCATCACCCATTCCCCTGTAAGGAGGTTTACGCGGGTGTGAGGGTGTTCTTTATAGTCGAAGTTCATTTTATGAGGAATTAGGAATTAGGAATTAGGAATTAGGACAATGTCCCTCCGTAATTGCCAATTCATACATTAATCAAAAAGTTGTTTGGTATTTTCCGTGAATTAATTCAAGAATCAGTTTCGGGAATAGGAATATAAATAAGCACTCTTTGACGTTGCATCTAATTCCTAATTCCTAATTCCTAATTCTTAATTACCACCGTTGTTCCTTCACCTATCTCCGCCACATATGCTTTCATCACAAGGCCCGTCGCTTTCTCGTAGGCTTCGCCAACGTGGGTAATGAGGTCGTCGATGGCTTCTTCTCTAACGATGTTGATGGTACAGCCACCGAAGCCGCCGCCCATCATTCTTGCGCCTAGTACGTTCGGATTATCTTTTACATACTCAACAAGGAAATCAAGTTCGCTGCAGCTTACTTCATATTTTTTGCTGAGACCTTCGTGTGTTTCAAACATTTTTTTACCGAAGGAAACAAGATCATTCTTCTTCAAATCTTCGCAACCTGTGATGAGGCGATCAATCTCTTTTACCACAAACAAACAACGATCGTACACCACGCTGTCAACAGGCTTAATGCACTCTTCCACCATTTCCACAGTAGCATCACGCAATGATTTTACCTGAGGATATTTTTTGTTGATCAACGCAGCGCCTTCTTCACACTCTTCACGACGTTTGTTGTACGCAGAAGAAGCAAGAGAGTGTTTTACCTGAGTATCCAGCAATACAATGCGGTAACCATCTATTTCGAAGGGAATGTATTCGTACTCAAGTGTGCGGCAATCGATCTTGATCAGTTGGTTTGTTTTGCCAAACACGCTTGCAAACTGATCCATGATGCCGCATTTTACGCCCACAAATTCGTTCTCTGCTTTTTGCGCCATTTTCACCAGGTCTATTTTGTCGATATTAAAACCGAACAAGGCGCTCAAAGCTGCGCCGGTTGCACATTCGATCGCGGCGGAAGAGGAAAGACCCGCGCCCATTGGAATGTTGCCGGTAATGAATGCATCAAAGCCTTTTACTTCGTAGCCATTTTTCTGCAATTGCTCTACCACTCCCAAAATATAGTTTGGCCATGATTTCTGATATTTTTTCAACTCACTGACAGTGGTTGAATAAGTATCATTAAAATCAAGGGAACTTAAATGGATAACATCATCTTTTCTTGGAGTAACGGCCATGTAAGTTGTCTTGCTGATGGCCGCAGGCAAAACAAGGCCTTCGTTATAATCAACGTGCTCGCCAATCAGGTTTACACGTCCTGGAGAAAACACAACTACCGATTCATCGGTGATGTATTTCTGTAAATTTTCGGGGATCTTATGGCCAAGATCGTTTAAAGCGCTAACCGCTTTGGCATTCTCTGCATTCATTCTGTTATGTTTTGCGTAAACGTTTGCACAAATGTATAAATATTTTGAATTCCGGCAACTGATTTTTTCAAAAATTTAGCGTTGAGATGAAGCTCTTGGCTGCAGCAAGGGCTCGAGGATTACTTTTTTATTGTCCACATTGCGCACCACTTTCTTGTTGATCATGTCCATAATCAGGTTGAAAGCTTCCTTGCCCATCATCACAGTTTGTTGATCCACACTGGTTAATGCAGGTGTAATGTGTTCGTCAAACTCCTCGTTGGCAAAACCTACGACGCCAAATTGCTCGGGGATTTTGATTTTATTTTCCTTCAATTCTTTGATCACGCCAAGAGCCGTAAAATCTTCCACGGCGAAAATGGCATCGGGAGGTTCAGGTAATCCAAGGAAATGTTTTACCGCCTCTTTGCCGGATTCTATGGAAACATTTCCCGCAAATACCAGTTCTTTCTCGAAAGGCAGCTTATGTGCCTTCAATGCCGCCTTATAACCACGTAACCTTTCTGCGAAAATTTTCAAATGCTGCTGGCCGGAAACGTGGGCAATTCTTTTATAGCCCTGGTTGATAAGATGCTCTGTTGCGAGATAGCCGCCCTTGAAGTCATCCACCACCACGTATGGAATAGAAGTATCATCATGTGTACGGTCGAAAAACACGATGGGCACGCCTTTATCACGAGCCTCCAAATAGTGGGAAATATCTCTTGTATCTTTTGCAATGGATGCGAGTATACCATCTACCCTTGCGCTCAGGAAAGCTTGAATGCCTTTCTTCTCAAATTCTGTGTCTTCATTGGACTGATAAATAAGCACGTTGTAGCCTTTTTCATTAGCCATGGTTTCAATGCCGTGCACTACGGAGCCAAAGAAGTTGATCTTGGCGCTTGGTATTATAACGCCGATGACATTTGTTTTACCGGAACGCAATGAAGAAGCGACACGATTACGGGTGTAATTCAATCTGTCGGCCACTTCTGCAACGGCCTGCCTTGTTGCTTCACTAATACGCGGATGATTGTTTAAAGCACGGGATACGGTTGCCGCTGTTACGTTTAATTCCTTTGCTATATCCTGGATGGTAGTATTTCTTGATGTGGATTTACTCATATTGTAAGGCAAGTGGTTGGTAACAGGGCTAAGGTAGGAATTAAAATTAATTGAAAATTGAAAGTTGAAAATTGAAAATTCTAGACAGTTAACTCTCCACTCTCAATTCTCCACTCTCAACTCATTTTCAACTTTCAATTTTCAATTTTCAACTAACTCCCCGGCTTTTGCAATTCGGCTCCTTCTTTCACAGGGATGCCGAAGTTAGGCGTACCATCTGCGTTCCACATAAACTTTTGTGCCCGTGGCGTGCGGAAACCTCCACAACCCTGTCCAGGCTTAGAATTAGCGTGATACAAAATCCAATCTTCTTTACCATTGGGAGATTTGAAAAATGAATTGTGGCCCGGAGCATATACACCGTTTTCTGGCGATTGTTTGAATACCGGGTTATCCGATTTTTTCCACGCCGCTGCATCGAGCAGATTATCTGTTCCTGTAAATGTCAACAGGCCGAGCGCGTAGAAATCTGTCCAGCAGCCGCTTGCAGAATAAACAATAAACAACTTACCGTCGTGTTGTAATGCCTGCGGGCCTTCATTTACATTCACATGCTCGTTGTTGCCGAGGTCTCCGTTTGTTTCCCAATCCAATTGCGGAGAAGATATTTTTACACGATCGCCATCAACTGTCCACGGATCTTTCATCTTCGCGATGAAAATATTTTGTTGCCCGTTTACATCCCCTTCCCAGCCCGACCATATCATGTACAATTGATTTTTGTATTCAAACACATCTCCATCGATCGCCCATTTATTGGTAGCATCGCCTACTTTACCTTTGAAGACCCATTCGCCTTGCATTGGATCTAGTGATGCATTTTCCAGCACATACATTCTATGGTTATCATTTTTGCCATCATCTGCAGCAAAGTATGCGTACCATTTTCCACGAAGGAACATCACTTCAGGTGCCCACAATTCTTTTGAGTAAGATGTATTTGCCGGAGGCGTGTAGATGGTTTTTCTTTCTGCTGTTTTTAAATCAGCAAGGTCCTTTGTCTTCCACAAGTCAACGCGGTTGCCGGTTGTATGGGTGTAGTAGTAAAAGCCGTCTTTGTAAAAACTGTAAGGGTCCGCACCTTGTGGCAACAATGGATTGGTAAACGTTTTTGATGGTGTGGCAGCTTGCTTCTGCTGTTTCTGCGCAGTACAATTATGCAAAGTGCATGAAATAGCTGCGGCTGCGATTATCGAAAGTATTTTGTTCATGGTGTTTTTTTTAGAAGACGGAACGCAGATTTTCATAATTGTCATGATTTATCAAGATCTTATAAAGGATTGTTGAAGTCACCATTCTTAATACTCAGTATTTAAAAAGATCATGACCAATCATGACAATTATGAAAATCTGTGTTCTATCTACGGTAATAGTAAATAGTGAAATGTTTTGGGATCGATTACAATTTTATCGGTGCCGTCTCCGCCATCTACAAATGACGCTTTGATAACGGCAGTTTTTCTTGGCCCCACTGTTGTGTTGGAATTGTGCGTATGAAAAACATACTCAAGATTGCCGTCTTTGTCTGTAAAGAAATCACCGTGACCGGTTCCGTTGATGCCCAAATCTTTTCTGCTGATGATCGGGTTGCCGCTGTATTTTACCCAGGGACCAAGCGGATTGTCTGCCACTGCATACCCCACTGCATAATCGATGTTTCTAAAATCATTGGCAGAATAAATCATGTAGTATTTTCCTTTGTGCTTGAGCACCGTTACACCTTCCGTTACTGTCCAGTCAACGTTTTGCGTGTTTTCCCAGGGCTGTGTATTTACCGCGCCACTGATGCATTCTTTCAATGTGCTTTCATTGATGGCTGACAGATCATCGTTCATTTCTGCAACGAAAATTCTGTTGCCGTTTGTGAGACGTACATGATATAAATATTTTTTCCCATTGTCGTCTGTGAACACAAAGGGATCGATCTGTTTTACAGGTGCCTCGAGTTGCTTGATTGTGCTTTGTTTGAATGGACCGTTTGGATTATCGGCGCTTGCAATGGCAATGTTTTCATTGGCTGTGTATGCCATGTACCATTTGTTGTTGTAGGGAAATATCTGCGGTGCCCAAAAACCCGTTGTACCAAAAGCATCACCTTTTGTGAGCGCTGTAAATTCTTTCCAGTTGTCGCCGTCTGTTGAGGAGTAGCCAATGAAACCATTGCCGCTGTTGTGGTCGTTGGTTCCGAACAGGTAGTAAGTGTTACCGGTGTAGATCATTGTTGGATCTGCGAGATTGATCGCGAGTCGCTCTCTTTGGCCGGGTTGCGGCGTATCTGACTTTTTACTCTGAGCGCAAGAACTTATGCTCGCGCCGAAAGCAAAGGCAACAAATAATGATTTATAATTCATGATTTTATTTTGACAACGTTTATAATGCTGGCTCTCGAAAACCACCACTAAGACACTAATAACATTAAGTTGGACTAAGGGCCTATTTAAACCACAGAGTTAACGGAGTTTTTTTCACAGAGGAAAGGAGAAATTTTCAACCACCCTCCTTTACTCTGTGCTCTTGTGACTAGCTATTGTGCTCGCAATATCGTCTCCTTCACTCTGTGGTAAAAACGGGCGCTAGCGCCTCTTAGTGAGGCTTAGTGTCCTCAGTGTCTTAGTGGTAGAGTAAGAGAGCCGCACATTTTGACTTTTTAATTTTTACTTTTTACTTCTCTACTACAGGGAATGCCGAGATCCTCAACCTCGCGCCACCCATTGGCACCAATGTCAATTCAGTGGTCGGGGTGCTTGTCTGCACAGGGCTTTGCGGCAATACAGCGCAAAGGCCGTATTGATCGATGATCCATGATGGTATAGCTTTCCCTTTTGCTTTCAATTCAATTGGTGCATTGGTGTTGGTAAACGGATTGTTATCTGACGGCCAACTTTTCTTCACAACAGTAAACGATTTTTGCAGATTGTTTTTATCTACGATCAAACCATAATTCCATGGAGAAGCTGGATGAATTTCAAATGATGGCCACTTCGCAGGATCTGCAGTTGACTGCCATTTCGAATCACCTATTGCAGTTTCCTTGCTGTCTTTTTGAATGTACTGCTCATCAATTTTTAACGAGTAAGTGAGCGGACCATAGTTCACACTCACACTGTTTTTATTTTTGTCCCATGTGCGCAAAGCGAGTTTCATCGGCAATACAAGCTCCACTACATCGCCCTGTTTCCAGGTGTTTGAAAGATTTACATAGCCTGATGTTTTCACCGGCGTGCTGATCTTTTTATGGTTCACCTTCACCACCGCGCCTTCTGACCATTCAGGAATGCGTAGGTACAATGGAAACGCGTTTGGCAAATCGGTGTTGATCGTCATTTGAATTTTTTCATCGAAAGGATAGTGAGTCGTAGTAACAATTGTTACTTCTTTTCCATTACCAACTTTTGCAGTTACTGAACCTTCGGCATATAGTTGAGCCGCAAGGCCATTGTCTTGTGTTGCCATCCAACTGTTCTGTGCATAGTACACCCAACCTGCAGAATGATTGTGCTGGCAACAACGACTACTGAAAGGGTTCATCATAAGAAATGGGCCATTGTTATCAATGCCGGGTGAGTGATTTTTGCTATCGCTCAACACCATGTTTGGCGCCGTTAAGTAACGAAGAGATTTATAGTCGGGCATGAAGGCCGCGGAAAAAGTATTGAACGCGACATCTTCGCAATTCTGCGCCCATAAAGGATCTCCGGTTTGTGCGAGCAACATTTGATCGGAGGTCATTTGTTCTACCAGCCCGCAGGTTTCTACGGCCTGCCTTGGATCGTCATAGCCTTTGCGTGAATTTTCATCACCGCCCCACATACCACCGGGCACTTGTCCGTAGATGCTTCTTATCAAACGGTAGTCGTTGTAAGTCGCATCCATGTCGGATGGTAAATGGCTTTGCTGAGCATATGTAGCAGGTTCGCGGAAACATTGTGCGATGTTGACATTGTGCCAGTTGGGCAAGTTGTTTGGCTGTCTCCAATCAGAAGTATTCTTATCAATTTTTGTTGCGAGGTCAAGTAAGAATTTATCTCCGGTAATGTTGTATAACCAGTACACGCTGCTAAGGTTGTCACCGCCGCGGCTCTTCTCCCAGTAGTCTTCGAGAAATTTTTCATCAGGAATACTCAGTTCCCATTTGAAATATTTGGTCATGAAGCTAATCACACGGGCATCCTGGGAATATTCATAGTAAGATTGCAAACACCAAAGCATTGGCATGTTTGTCCAGAGATCTCTTTTTCCTTCTCCCTTTTCTACCATCGGCCCAAAGTCGCCGTTGTCGCGCTGATTGTTTAGCACTGCATCTATCCAGAATTTTGCTTCATTGATCATGTGTTGATCATTGAGCATGTAGCCAATATTTGCATAACCTTTCAACCAGTAAGGCAATTCTTCCCAACCATATTCTCCTTTGCCTTCTTTGTTTAGCCAGGCGTTGTTTGTGTTGGATAGCCAAATGCTGATCTCGCCGAGATTGCCGGTGAGGCCATCGCGCTGCAGCTCAAGTGTTTTTTTTAACCAACCTCCCGGATGAACTGCGGTTACAGGCAGTTTGATAAATTTTCCCTGTGTGAGTGGTTCTCTATTGCTGGTGTAAAAACTGTTTCTGGATTGTGGCAGCTTTGTAACAAAGGAGCTTTTTATTGTTTGCGCATTCGCGAAAAACATTGAGCTACCTGCTACAAAGCATGCTATGGTTTTAAGTGTGTTGTTCATTGTGCTACAATGTTGATGTTGTTTGTTCTGGTTAATGGTGTGACTATTTTTTTAACCACAGAGGCAACGGAGTTTTTTTCACAGAGGAAAGGAGGAACGCCACATAGCTAAGCTGTTTGAAAAATTGGAGGAATGTTGCTTGTCATCCCGAGGCACGAGGGATCTGGGTTTCACATTAACATACAGTTTAACTAAACGCCCGGATCCTTCCTTCGTCGGGATGACAAGCAGTTTTTCGTTACTGGTTCTAATCACCATGTAAGGTGGAAAGGTCAATAAACTAAACAGCTTGACATTTCTAATTCCTAATTCCTTCCTATTCAGCAAGTGCAGGATTATATAACTTCTCGTTTACCTCTTTCAGTTTTGCTTCCGGCATTTTCATTACTTTTCTATCGTATGTCATGAAACCGTTTGTTTCTACTTCCACGTCTGTTGTTTGTGTGTAGACAGCGGCTGAAAGCCCTTGTTTTATCAGGCCTTGCAGCTTTTCTGTATACGACGCATACATCTTAAACATCTCGTCTGCATTTTTGAAACTGCGGTAGCCCCAATTGTTTTTATCCTGCCATGTGTGTCCTTCCACAGGCAAACCTAATCCACCAAACTCACCCAACACCACTGCTTGTTTCGAACCGAAAATGTCGGGCCTTGGCATTGCGGGTTCGGGATAGTTATGCAGGTCGCAAATATGTCCAACAGGATAAAAGTTACCTCCGCTTGCGCTGTTTACTAATCTTGTCGGATCTTTCTGCATTGTCCAGCTTGTGATGTCCGCTGTTTTAAATTGTCCCCACGCTTCGTTGAATGGTGTCCACACAATGATGGAAGGAAAATTGTAGAGTGCATCTATTATCTGGTTCCACTCTGTGCGATAATATTGTTCTGATTCTGCAGAACGGTCCTTGTCTGTTGCGCGACCCAGCACTCCCGGACGATTCTCCCAATGGTTGCCCAAATCGCCGCTTGGCATATCCTGCCATACAAGCATGCCCATTTGATCGCAGTAATAATACCATCTTGCAGGTTCAACCTTTATGTGTTTGCGGATCATGTTAAAGCCCATGCCTTTCGTTTTTACGATGTCATATTTCAGGGCTTCGTCTGTTGGTGCCGTGTACAAGCCATCGGGCCACCAACCCTGGTCTAACGGCCCATACTGGAACACAAATTTGTCATTCAGCATCATGCGTTGAATGCCGTTCTTATCTGCCGCCAAAGAAATTTTTCGCATCGCGAAATAACTTTTCACTTCGTCTATTACTTTGCCTTTGCGCAACACGGTGTAAGTAAGGTCGTATAAATGCGGATCTGTTGTCGACCACAAATGCGGATTGGTAATTGCCAAAGCGGCCTCGCTTCCCGGAGCAATTGTTTGCTCTGCTACTTTATTATTTCCATCAAATGCAGCAACACGTACTTCATCGCCAGGTTGTGCATTGGCTACGTTTGCTAAAGCGCTTACTGTTTTCGCATCTACATTTGGCGTTTGACGTGAAGAAGCAATGTATGTTTTTGCAACGCCTTCGATCCACACTGTTTGCCAGATGCCTGTAACCGGTGTGTACCAAATGCCTTCCGGTTTTTTCACTTGCTTACCACGCGGTTGAGGACCTTCGTCTGTTGGGTCCCAAACACGAATGGCCAGTTCCTGCTTGCTTCCTTTTTTAAGCGCTGATGTAAGGTCAACAGTGAACGGCTCGAAGCCTCCCTGGTGGGTTGAAATTTTTTGTCCGTTCAGAAAAATATCTGCCTGCCAGTCAACAGCGCCAAAATGCAGCAACACGTTTTTATTTTTAAAAGAAGATGGAACGTCGATTGTACGCTTGTACCACAACACAGAATCCTTGCCAACGGTTTTTGCAACGCCAGAAAGAGAAGATTCGACTGCGAACGGCACGAGTATATTGCCGTCTAATGTTGCAGGCAATGTTTCCTGCGATTTTGGAGTGATGGCATATTGCCACAGACCGTTTAATGAAGCCCAGTTGCCGCGCACCATTTGTGGTGTTGGGTATTCTGGTAATGTATTATTGGGATCAACTTTTGAGGCCCACTCTGTAGTAATTTTTCCTGTCACTGGCTTCCACCCTGCATTCTGTGCGTTTGTTTGCGCCATTGCCAATAGCATCAGGGAAAAAGCAACTGCTTGTTTTTTCATATAGCTCTTTTTAAGGTGAGATGAATTCGCAACCGTTGTTGTCGACTGCGCGAACTTACCAAACTTGTTTAATGGGGTCTGGTAATATAGTCTCACTTTTTAATCAAAGAATCTCAATTATGTCTTGGTGGTACTAGTCGAGCTTGTTAAGAAAATGAAAAATGGCAGGGGGTCAGTGCCCTTGCCATTGATTTAGGAGACCAAGACCTGACAGGTTTTCAAAAACCTGTCAGGTCTTGCACCATGAACGTGTAGCTTCGGAATCTGAAAATGTCAGGTCGTTTGTGTTATAGGGCGAATGCGATTCGCCCCTACGTCATTTTCAACTTTCAACTTTCAATTTTCAATTCTCAATACTGCCAGCTTATCCACGCCTTTCCATCCTTTGCGCTTACCATGTCATAGGCTTGCCTGCCGGTTTGCACGAGATAGTAGCCGGAAGGATCGGTGAATTTTGCGGCGGTATTATCGAAGATTGCTTGCTCACCTGGTGGAATGGTTCCTACAAACCCGAGCTCTGAAAATATTACCCTGCCATCTGACGTAAATGTTGGCGGCGTTGAAGTGGCCAGGCCATAAGATATAGAGAGTGAACTATTATTGACCACTACCACAAATCCGGTGAGATCATAATTGGTGCCGAAGCTCGGCCAGAAAATGAGATAATAAAAATTAGGAATCGTGGTAATACCATACGCATCCTGGTGCCCTTCCACTGTGAAGCCTGTAAACGAGTACCAGTAACTATCCTGTGAAAGTACCGCCTGGTACCATCTTTGAGGTGCGTTGGTGTCGACAAGGATAGGCTGTCCGGAGCCCTGGATCTGTCCGGCAACTCCTGCAGCTGTTACATGGATGACACTGTTCGGTGCATCGTAACTAATGTTGGAAAAATCAGTTATCGTAATGCCATTTGCAGTGAACGGATGCGCCAACACAACTTTTCCATTTGAATAAAAATAGCCCGTTGTAAAAGTTTTCACCACGCCTCCTTCTACCCAAGAAAAAGTAATGGTTCTTGTTGAGAGGTTGACGGACATATCAAACTGATTGCTTCCCAGCACGAGTCGTTTAAAATAAGTGGTGAGGTTGGCGATGTTTTCAAAGTCCATGGCGTTACCAAAAGATCCCGCAAAGTCTTGTGATTCCTGCTGTGTGGCTGGCACCATAAAGGCTTTGCTTCCATTGTAGCGACCAGTAAGTTTCACACTGTCTTTGGTAACCGTATCTACTGCAAATTCAAAGTCGCTCAATAAGCCCTTGCCCATTGTGCCACCGTTCACGTTGCTGTTTGGATCTGAAAGTATATGCAGATAAGAATACGTATCGAAGATCAATGCCGGCTGCTGCAAACCTTTCATTCTGTAACTGCTTTCGAATGACTGATCGATTGTTGACGGATAAATATCAGCGTACATGGTGACACGATTATCGTTCGTAAATTTCCAATAAAATGTATAACCACCGCTTTTCCCGCTGTCTGGAAAAACAACGGCCCGCCAGCCATATTGCGCATTTACAAAGGTTGCCTGGTAGCTATCCAAAAGCTCCTGCATTCTATCGTTCGGTGATTTATCGAAGGGATGCGAATCGTCTTTCTTACATGCTGCAAACGCTATCATCAACAACAATCCGATGTATAATAGTGATTTGTTCATTTTTTTAAGTTTTGAGTTCACAGTTCTAAGTTTTGAGTTCTGAGTTCTGAGTTTTTTACTTTTGATTTTTACTTTTGTTTTCAGCATTTACTGCTTCCTCTACAAAACTCATCACTCATCACTCCAATATTCCCACATAATAAACCTTGGGACTCTCCTGCGGTACAAACGCTCCGAGATTCGCGTTGGAATCTCTGTTGAATCCCCAATCCAGTGTAAAATGAAATTGTGAAAAATAATCGAGCAATCCCTGCACATCATTTTTTATCAAAGCGCCATTTCCATCCGCGGTCAAGTACGTGAGCGTCATCACACCGTTTGCATCCGTTGAGAAACTATAGGTGAAACTTGCTTGGTAACCGCCGAAAAACATTTGTACGCGTATCCGGTTGCTGGCGGTGAAGGTTACTTTCATTGAATCCAGCGCCACTCCAAACGAACCATCCAAACTCGTTGAGGCTGCATCGAAGATGGCTTTAAAATCCGGCGAACTACCCGTAATCGCAGCTCTCCAAACTGCCGATGTATATGTTTTTCCAAAACCAAATACAGAAGAAAGCGTTGGTCTTCCCGTCACACTGGTCAAGGCTTTTTGCACGTCAGTTTGCAGAGCATAGAAATCTATATTCCAAACACTTTTGTAGTAGCCTACTACATATTGTTCTTTGCTTCGTAAAGCAGATTGCGCACTATCTGACTGACTGTTGACCATCATCTCAAACCACATTCTTCCGTTGGACAACATTAATGATATCATTTCCACAAAATCCTCATCAGGAGCTGATTTTGCGTAGGCAGAAATAAAACCCTCACTGTTGGCCTGGTCATCTGATTCATTGATCCAGTTGGCAGTGTATTTACCAACAGATATCTGTTTGAATTCAGGCGGATAGATTTGATTCTGGTTCAGGATGTGTCCAAACTCATGTTCTACCACGTGTACCATTTGTTGTACGGAAGTAACATTTGTGTTATCATAATCATTTACATCGTACAGCACCACTCTTCTGCCGCCTTCAGCAGTACCCAGGGTGATGGAACCGTCTGGATTGAAGGATGGACTTCCCACCATTACAATAAGCTTCGGAGAATATTTTTTGAAAAATGTTGCTCCCGCTTCTGCGACATAAGTGTTGATCCAAATTTGCCTTAATGCATCCAACACAGGCTGTACCTTCGATTCAATGGGTGGCACGAGTGTTTTGTTAAGATCAAGTTCTGATTGATCCCATTTATATTTTACTTCAATATTGTAAGGATGCGTAAGGCTGTCGAACAACCATTTATCCAGTTGGGAGGCCACCCACGAGTCGCCACCCAGCCCCGGAATATTGGTGTTGAGGTTCTCATCTTTTTTGCACGATGCGATGGTTCCAAGCATTGCAACAAGCGTTATTATTTTGAGTAGTTTCATTTATAAAGAGTTGTGAGTTGTTTGTTGTTAGACTTTACGATCGATCTTCATTCCTAATTCCTAATCTCTAATTCCTAATTCCTAATCTCTAACTCCTACCTCGGGTTCAACGCAATGCCTGAAAGTGTTGCAGATTCAGGTATTTGAAAAACTCGATACGGATCAGTCGGGCTTAATGTTTTGGTGGAGCCGTCGTAAAACGAATGCTCTACCGGAATTTTGTATCGCTGCAGATCAAACCATCGCAAGCCTTCCATCACATATTCTGCTCTTCTGAAATCAAGCGTTGCAAGCAGCAATCCTGTTTGCAGGTCCGACGTGCCGTAAAAGTTAGAAAGCTTGGTTGCAGTTATATTATGCTGCGAAGCACTGTAGTTCGTTATGCGCTTGCTCACGAAAGTGTTCAGGTCTGCTGTGGCAGCAGCTGTATTGTTTTTATAAATGTAGGCTTCGGCCCGGCTCAGCAGCACTTCCTCTGTAGTAAGCTCCGGTTGCATAATGTAGGGAATGCCCGTATTTGCATTGATCGAGGTGGTAACAAAATACTCGTTGAACTTAGGTACGAAATAATCCTGCGAACCGGTGTAAAACACCGAGTACGCCCATCTGCCACCGGTTACATTGGCACCCAAAATATCGCGTTGCTTTGCATAGCTTAATCCATATCTATATGATGGACCGTAGCGTGCCCAGAACGAAGGCATTTCCGTAAGCAACAGATTAGCAGGCTCTGACGCCTTGGTATAAGTGGCCAGCAAAGTAAAGAAAGACAGAGTCTGGTAAGTGGTGTTCCATGGACGCATGTTGGCAGCAAAATTGTTATTGGGAAATGCAGCGTTTGCATGTTCGATCACTTTGTCATAGTCTTTTTTAAATAAATAAAACCTCGCCGCAAATGCATGTGCCGCCGCCAGGTTGAAGTGATAGCGAGGTACGGTGTATGCCTGGTCCTTGAGTAATGGCAGGCCCGCTGTCAAATCTTTCTCCACCATGTCGTACACATACTGCACAGTTTTGCGATCGTAATTTTTAAACACTACTTTTTCAGGCTCTGTTACGTAAGGAATACCGGGATCGGTGCCTGCAGTTGTTGCATCATAAAACTTGGAGAAAAAGTTCACAAGCATGAAGTGTGAAAAGGCCCTTGTTACCAATGCTTCACCTTTTTGCGTGCGATAGTTTTGCGAATCCGGTGCTGCCAAACAAGTTGCAAGTGCCTGGTTAGACGCTGCAATAGCCGTGTAGCAAGCATCCCAGTAAAACTCCGGCGAGTCCTGTTTCTGATCTAGAACATCCTCGAAGTAGAAAGGATCCAGGTTAATGTTAAGTGCAACACCTGCACCTTTGTCTTCTACGTTATCAGAAATGGCCTCTGCAAAAGTTATATAACTCGCCTGCGGATAAGCGGTGCCCAAAAGCTGCGCTACTTTTTCCGGCGAATCCAATTGCGTTCTGTTGTCCGGCACTTGTTCCAAATACTTCTTACAGCTGCTAATGGCAACCGCAAAAAGTATGAAGATGTATATGGAGTATTTCATGTAATGAGTTTTGAGTATTGAGTTCTGAGTTGTTAGTTGTTAGTACTTCTACCTAATTCCTAATTCCTAATTCCTAATTCCTAAATCCCTACCTTCAACGAAAGCGTAAACTGCTTCTGCACCGGCTGCGCCACACCACCTGCATTGAAGAACTCTGGATCTTGCCCTTTCAATTTTGAATCGGAATAAATCAGCCACGGGTTAATAGCTTGTGCCGTTACAGATAAATTGCTCAGCTTCGCTTTTTGTAAAGTCGCTGCCGGTAATTGATAAGTGAGTGAAACAGTCTTTAATCTTACGAAAGAACCGTCTGCAACCCGTTCTGTCGAATAGTTGTAGTTGTTGTAAGGATAAGCGCCCCCAAGTAAATATTGTTGATAAACGTCTGCAATGGAAGGCACAGTTGTTTGTCCCTGGTCACCGGGAATTACCCATCTGTCATAAAATTCTTTGGGCATCGCATCCAGGTCGGAGTAACGCTGCTTGAAAGCAGGATAAAGCCTGATCCTGTTGCCTTGCTGATAAGTAACAAAAATGTTTACTGAAAATGCTTTGTACCGAACGGTGTTTGAAAAACCGCCCGTGATCGCCGGATCCACGGGACCTTCATAAACCAGGTGCTGCGTGTTGTCACTTTGCAAATACACAGCCGGATCAATGTCTCCGTTTTCATTTACAAATTGTGGCACACCTGTTCTTTGCTGCAAGCCTTTGAAATCGAGTGAGAACAAGCCACTCACGGGATAGCCTTGTTTGTTGCCACCTTCCGCTTTTACAAGATCAAAAATAATCGGATCATTCTTGGCATTGGTGATCTCATTCTTGTTAAAGCCAAATGTCAGGTTGGTTTTCCATCCCCAATCGCTTTGGCGTATGATGTCACCACCCACCATAAACTCAATACCATGCGATTTCATGTCCGCATAGTTTGCAGCTTTGTAAGCTTCACCACCAATGCCGGATGTTTTGATAATGCTGATCAAATCGAAACTTCTTCGCCTGTAAAGGTCAACCGTAACGTTCAATCTTCTGTCAAACATTGTCGCATCCACGCCGATGTTTCCGGTGTATAATTTTTCCCACGTAAGATCTTGGTTTTCCAGACTCTCCTGTAGAATTACCGATTCCACTTCTGAGAGATAAGGTCTTCGTGTTTGCATATTTTTCAACACAATCGAAGAGTTTGTCGCAGGCCCCATGCTTGCCGTTAAACCATAGCTTGCACGTAGCGTAAGGAAGTCGACAAAATTTACATTCTTCATAAATGATTCCTGGTCGATGTTCCATGAACCACTCACACTCCATGTGGGCAGCCAGCGTGCAGTTTTTGATTCACCTAATTGATTGGAACCATCATAGCGTGCAGTAGCGGTTAAGTTGTATTTCCTGTTGTAGGAATATCCTGCAGTACCGTAAAAGGCGGCAAACCTGTCGTAGGTTTTTGTCATGCCATAATACGGAAAACTATTTTCGAGTGCCTGTTTGATTATTCTGTAATCGATGAACGGAACACCGCCCTGATCATACTGGTAACCGTAACCAATGTTAGAGGCATTTTGGCGGTTCGCATATTTAATCTGTTGTCCTACCAACACATTCAGGCTGTGCACCTCATTAAATGTTTTGTTGTAGTTAACACTGTTTCTGACTTCGTAGTTGGCAAGCTGGTCTTCAGTGCGATTGTAAAAGCCACCGTAAGGCAATACCACCACAGGTTCTGCATCTGGATTATCAGGATCGCGATAAAGGAATTTATTGTTCTGGCGAACGGTAGATGTTCCCGCCGCTCTGTAAGCGCCTGCCATGTTGGAGTTTTCATGCACCTGCTGTTCCTGCGTTGATTTTACAAAACGCAAAGCACCTACAAATTCATAACGGAAGTTTTTGGCAAACTTATATTGCAACTCTCCCTGCAAGCGAATATCAAGCACCGTAAGGTCAATGTAGTTGTTCCTCAACTCATTGATGATGTTAAACGGCGCATAATTCATTTTAAAATATTCCAGTTGACCTGTTGAATCATACGGCGTAATGGTGCGGCTTGTGTTGATGGCATAACTGAATGGATTGATGTCAAAATCTCTGTCATAACTTCCCTGCACGGTGTTTGCAGCCCGTTGCAATGTGCCCGGAGCCCTTTGCTGGCGCAGCGATCCAACGGTTGAGAAACCCGCCGTTAATTTGTTATTGAGGTTATAAGTGTTTTTAAAATTGAGCGTATAACGTTTAACATTATCTGCAATTGTCCAACCGTTGTCGTAATAAAAGTTAGTTGAAAAATATGTTTGCGATCTGTCTGTACCTGAGGAAATACTAAGGTTATGTTCCTGTATAAAAGAATTTTTAAACAACACATCAAACCAATCGGTGTTTACGCCAACATACCTTTGCAGAAAAGCTGCTCTTCCTGCCACTGTATTTTCAACACCAAAGCGGCCGCTGGTTTCATCGTAAGTATTTATCTCATCGTACATTTTTCCATACACACCTGTATTTGCACCATCAGATATGGTTGAGTTCAGCATCCCTTTTTTATACAACTCAGTATACACCGCCATCTGATCGGCAGAATTCATGATGTTGTAGGAATTGTAAGTGGGTTTCAACTGTGTGCTGAAATTGCCCACATAAGAAACAATTGGTCTACCTACGCGCCCTTTTTTTGTGGTGATCACAATAACACCGTTCATCGCCCTTGCTCCGTACAATGCAGCAGCGGCAGCATCTTTCAGGATGTCGAAACTTTCAATATCGTTTACGTTCAATCCAGCTACGGACGAGCCAAGCAATGTAACAGCATCACCACTAGAAAGCTGATCATTGGAAATATTTACCACATCTTCCAGCACCACTCCATCCACCACCCACAGCGGTTTGTTGTCCCCGTTAATGGAAGTAGCACCACGCACGCGCACTTTGGGTGCCGTACCAAAAGTGCTGGATACGTTTTGTACAGATACGCCGGCAGCACGACCTTCGAGCATGCGGCTTACATCCGTCATACCATCGATCTTTACATCTTCTGCCTTAAGACCAACTGCTGCTCCGGAGAATTTTCGTTTATCAATATTCTGGTATCCCGTTACAACCACTTCCGAAAGTATTCTTTCTGTGCCTGCGACCATTGTTACGTTCAATGTCGTTTGATTGTGGTAGGTAATGACTTTTGGCGTGCGGCCTACGTAAGAAAATTGAATGTTATCGCCATCTTTGGCGTAGATAACAAAGTTTCCGGAGGCGTCAGTTTCCACCCCTTTTTTGGTTTGTAAAATGGTAATGGAAACATTCGCAAGCGGTGCGTCGTTTTCTTCAGATGTAACTTTTCCGGTTACACGTTTCGGAACTGTATCGTTTAGCAAACCGGGAACCTTGAAGTGCGGGGTGATGGTTTCAGACGGCTTTTTGTTTTCGTCTGCACGTACGCTTTGAGTTAGCACAAACAGGTACGTGCAAACACAAAAACATCTGCCCATTGAGAAGTATCTCATAAGCATCTATTTCTAAAATGGTGACTAATTAGAATTGCTTAACACGCGGAGGATAACAAAGTTCTATGAAATTGCAGTTTTTTTGTGCGGTAAAATCTCTACAAATCAAGGGATTGCATTTAACTAAAAAGGCTTCGACAAGCTCAGCCTGACACCCCAAGCGGAGTGTCAGGCTGAGCTTGTCGAAGCCCCGTAAAAAAAAGGCAGATTTACCTATCCATTCGGTAGTCGAACCTGTACCATTTTCAATTTTCAACTTTCAATTTTCAATTCCCTTTTAACCATACAATCTGCGAGAAAGCGCCATTCGAGGCTATATCCCAGGCTTCGATCCTTGCCCATTTTCTGCCTTTAAGATTGAGGTTTAGCAAAAATGTTTTACTAGCGAACGGAGTGGTTTCAAGCTGATCGATTTTTTCGCGATACACGTTTTTGCCGTCACCCGAAACAACTTCGATGAAGTTGAGTGGAAAGGTCCAGCTAAGGTTTGCTTTTACAGTTGCTTTGCCATCTGCATTTAGTATTGCCGTATCGCCGCTTCCCTTGCCGTTAATTGTAAAAGAAGGCATCAATACTTCTCCCGTTGTCACAAAGTATTTTCCGTTCCTCATCACGTCCAGGATCGGTTGCCAGCTTTGGTTGTAGGCAGGCATTTTGTCCATTTGCAGATAGTTAATGTTTATATGGCCGTACAGCTCATGTTCGGGTTCTATGGTAAAAAGATCCGCTTCTCCAATAATGCTTTTCTTCAATCCCCAGTTGGCCATATCGTCCAGCAGATCCAACGCACGCTTGCCTAAGCGCGGTTGTGAAAGGTCGGCCGGCAATGCTTTCCACGATGCACCAAAAAATAGCGGCGAGTTAAAGAATGCTTCATTTTTATACGCATCCGGGAAGCCTGTTGAGCCTTTGGTTCTTGCATGCGCAGTCCATGCAAGGCCGCTTTCTGCCTTTAAAAGATTCAGCATGTCCTGCTTGTCTCCAATTCTATATACCTTTCCATAAGTAGGGTCCTGCGTTACAAATGGCGCACCAGCTTTCCTGGACATGATCCAATAAACAGGTTTTGGGAAAAAATCCAACCAGTGTCCGCCGAAAAAATTATTCGGTTCTTCTCCGGGCAATAGCAGGAAATTGTCTTGAGATAAGCGCTTGCACATATCAAACAAGGTCTTCAATTCCATCAACCTCACATCATCCGGGCCTGTGGGATGCCCGACACCGTGGAATTCTGCAAGATGCACAATGTTTATACCGGTGCGTTTAAACACGTTTACAAAAGATGGCGTGTCTGGTAAAATGATATTCTTCTTTTGTGCCTCCAGCATTTTTGTTACATGCTCGATGTGGTAGTGGCTCGTCATCGTTTTATATCCCTTCAATGGCGCATAGGTATCATTGTGGGTAAACTGTTTTACGTTGGCCAATGCCTCTTTGGTATTACTTGCAAGCAGGCAAAAGAAATTCAATCGTTGCATTGTGTGTGGCGGCGCATTGAACCAGGGAACAAATCTGTGATCACCATACAAATCCTGGCGAATGCCGATTCCATAACCTTTAACCATCTTCCGGTAATCAGTTCCGTACCAGACAAACTTCAGGTTAAAGCATTCATCCAGCGGATAAAAATATTGATGCGGCGGCGGAAACAAAGCAAGACTTCCTTCTGCATTTTCGCCAATGATCGTTCTGTATTTAACTGCGAGGTTGTTACTTGTATCTGTTGTATTGGTTGAAGCGCTCTGCAATTGATCGTCAACGCTTGTCCATGCAATTTTCTTCCACGCAGCGTTTGTGCTAACAAGCCCGCCGTCATAAATGATTGCGGTGGAATCAACACCTGTTGCCATTACAGCGGCAATATTTATCAATGGACTTCCGTTGTAAAATGTAATTTCAAGATCGCCGGAAAAGGAAGATGCCGTTACTTTACTCACGATCACCTTTGTTCGTGAGCCTTCCGACACCACTTTCGCTGATGATTTATCCAACTGCACATTAAATGCTTCGAAAGGTTTTGAAGGTACTTTATCGAAGAAAATATTCCACCCGTTTTGCGAGACCAGATCTCTTTTGCCAATAGTTAAAACAAAGGCCGGATCAAGGTTATTCGCCATCGTATAGCATTTACCGTTTTTACACAACTGCAAGCTTGCAAATAAAGGATGGCCATCCTGCATATCTATTTTTACCTGTCCCTTTCCACTCTTTCCAGCTGGCCAGGAAATGTTGATTATTTTATCCCGGGCTTCAACCTCGGCGCCGTTTTTTTTGTTGTACCTGACAAGATCGATTTTTCCCTGGCTGAATAATGCACCTGATAGAACGGTAAGAATAAATGCAAGTAATGCGCGGACTGGTTTGCTTGGTTTGATCATTGTGTTTGTCATTTGTCAAGGTAGATATCACGCTATTGCAAATTGAGTACTAGTGGTTTTGGTAAAATAAATCGTCTACGGTTAAATGTAAACATTTAATAGTTGTTGATTGTATACCATATATCAAAATGAGGCAACGCATTTATCGGTGACACATTGTTGTTATGTTTTATTAGTCAAATAATTATATCCGCACTCTGTCAAATGTTGTTGCAACCATACTCTTTAAAATAACAACTTATAGTTTACCTGATTTACGGGTAATAATCCGTTTGATCAGCGATAAACTTTTCCTATCAAACTAAAATTTATTGTATGACAAAAAAACTGGTTGCTGAATTTATCGGCACATTCTGGCTGGTACTCGGCGGCTGTGGAAGCGCCGTACTCGCTGCAGCCTTCCCCGACTTTGGTATTGGATTCGTTGGCGTGGCAATTGCGTTTGGACTAACAGTACTAACCATTGCTTATTCACTTGGTCACATTTCCGGCGCACACCTTAACCCTGCCGTATCAATCGGTTTGTGGGCAGGTGGACGTTTTGGCGCGGGCGAACTGATCCCTTACATCATTGCGCAGGTGCTGGGTGCTATTTCTGCCGCGGGTGTACTGTACATTATTGCCAGCGGCCACGATGGTTTTTCTACGGCCGGCGGTTTTGCGGCTAACGGATATGGTGACACGCCGGGCTCGCCGGGGCACTATTCTGCTGCAGCAGCATTTACCTGCGAAGTAGTAATGACCTGTTTGTTCCTGATCATCATTTTAGGAGCAACAGATGAAAGAGCGCCAAAAGGCTTTGCAGGGATTGCCATTGGCCTGGGATTAACCCTGATCCACCTTGTCAGTATACCGGTTACCAATACGTCTGTTAACCCTGCACGCAGCACCAGCCAGGCAATTTTCGCAGGTGGTTGGGCAGTTGGTCAATTGTGGTTGTTCTGGGTGGCGCCGATCATTGGCGCATTGATCGCCGGCTTCCTGTATCGTGCAGTGTTTGAAAATGGAAAAGACTCGGATTTTCCGGGGAAATAGAGTTTTGAGTGGTGAGTTTTGAGTTTTCGGTTGAAAGTCTGACTTGTGAACAATATGAAACAGGCAAAATAAAAGCATCTTCGATATAAACGTTCTACTCAAAACCCATAACTCAAAACTCACAACTTCCTCCTAATTTTACAAAAGGAACAACCTTCAAATTGGTTGTTTCTTTTTTTATGGCAGAAGATTTAACGATAATAAAAGGTTCAAAGACTGAACAATACGAAACGCTTATCCCGCAGATAAAAGGTTTACTGGAAGGCGAAGAAGATTTGATCGCCAACCTTGCCAACATCACTGGTGCATTAAAGGAACAATTCAACTGGTTGTGGATCGGTTTTTACCTGGTTAAAAAAGGTGAGTTGGTGCTGGGGCCATTTCAGGGTCCGGTGGCCTGCACACGCATTGCAAAGGGTCGCGGCGTATGCGGCACAAGCTGGGCAGAAGCAAGAACATTGATCGTTCCGGACGTTGAAAAATTTCCCGGCCACATCGCCTGCAGCAGCTTATCCAAATCAGAAATAGTGGTGCCGGTGTTTAAAGGTAATGAAGTGGTAGGGGTACTGGATGTTGATAGTGCAGCCCTGAGTGAGTTTGATGAAACTGACCAGAAATATCTTGAGGAGATTGTGAAGTTAATTGAAAGTTGAAAATTGAAAATGTGAATCCAATTACGTCACATCCTTTACGAATTTATACTGTGCTTTAAAGGGGGCGAATGCGATTTCACCCCTACGTCATCATTTTCAACTTTCAACTTTCAATTAAAATATACTTCATTCCATTCGTGCTTCCTCCATTTAACTGTAAAACTCTCCAGCGTCTTTCTTCTTACATATTTATTGAGTTTCTTACAGAAAAGAAATATTATGAAAGTCCTACTACTCACTGTTTTCAGCCTCTATATCACCAGCAGTTTATACGCCCAAACATCTGATGCAGAAGCTGAAGCAATGGCCAATTTATTGGGTGTACAAAAGAAAGAAGCCATCAGCAAAATGGTGTCTGTTGCACCAAAAGATTCCGCTGCATTTTGGAAAATCTACGATGAGTATGCAAAAAAGAATGTTGCAACCGGCAAAGCGAGAATTAAGCTGTATGAACAAACGGTGCAATCATATGGCGCCATGGGCGCAGGCACTGCGGATTCTCTTGCCACAAGATATTTTGCCAACAGAATGGACCAGGAAAAAACTTTGGAAGATTACTACCTGAAGATAAAAAAAGCCACAAATGCAGTCACCGCATTTGAGTTCTACCAGGCAGAAGTTTATTTGCTCACACAAATAAGAGCGCAAATTATGCAGCAGATACCAACTTATGGACAAGTGCAGTTGGCTACGAAGAAGCAGTAGTTAATTGAAAATTGAAAGTTGAAAATTGAAAATGGGTTGCTAGTTGTTAGTTGCTAGTTGTTAGTTGCTAGTTGTTAGTTGCTAGTTGTTAGTTGCTAGTTGTTAGTTGCTAGTTGTTAGTAGATCATTTGTCAAAAATCCTAACAATTATCAACTATCAATTTTCAACTTCCCACTTTCAACTTTCAACTTTCAATTTTCAATTTCCCCTACCTCCTTGCACGTTTCTCCTCCGGAATATTGATGGCACCGGCGCCATCCACAAGCCAGTCATTTTCTTGCTGTGCCAACTTCAAAACCAATTGATAATCTCTCCACTTACCTTTGCCAGCAAGGGTTACATATCCATTAACAGTATCAGCATTTAATATTGTAAATCCATTTTCCGGAAAAAAGTTCGCATCTAAAATCGGATCGGTGCCAAGGGACTCGTCAGATTTTGAGAACTTTCTATAATGGTGTTTAAAATTTTCTGTCAATAGGGAACTGTGCTGCACCCAACTGGCGGGTCCACCATTCGGACCTGCAATCGCCTGAACATATTTGTTAATAAACTTAGGAGCGACTTTGAAGTCGGGGACAATTTGTCTTCCAGCAACAGTGTCAAGCATTTCTGCATGTGCAAGGCTGTCCATTTTGTTTGGTGTGTTGGGATTGGCATTCCTTTGATTACAGCTGCACATTAGCAATAAGAAAAACAAAATGCCGGGAGTAATTTTTTTCATCGTGATATGGTTATTCTAAACGAGCCGGCAATCTCTCCCAATTGTCATTATTTCACAGAGGCAAACGGATTTACTTGTTTATAAAAATGACATTTCTGTATTGCAGAGAAGCGCGCACTTCTAACAACTAACAACCACCAACTAACAACTTTCCTTCCCTTTTCCATTTATTTAACATTCAACCCATTAAACTTTTTGTTTCTATATGCTTCTTAAATACACATTGGTTAAAAACAAAAATTTTAAAATATGAAGAAGTTATTCGCTATTGCCGCATTATCAATTGGTTTTGCAGTAGCCGCATCAGCACAGGACAGTACTGCCACAACTCATAAAAGAGACAAGGCCAAATCTGAATTAAATCTTACCAAGGAACAGCAGACACAGATAAAGAGCATGCACGCTGAGTACAAACAAAAATATGCGGCACTCAAAGCTGATAGCAGCCTGACCGCAGATCAGCGCAAGCAGCAATACAAAGCTTTGCATCAGGAGCAACAGAATAAAATGAACACCATCCTCACCCCTGAGCAACAGTCAAAGCTTAAGGAAATGAAAAAGCAAAAAGTTTCCCAAACCAGGCAACACATTAAGGAGCTGAATTTAACGCAGGATCAACAGGCGCAATGGAAAAGCATCAACAAGGAATATAAAGACAAAATGATGGCGCTTAAGAACGATAAAACATTAAACGATCAACAACGCAAAGATCAATTCAAGTCGATTAATAGGGAAAGAATGGATAAGGTGAAAGGCATTTTGAATGATGATCAAAAAGCAAAGTTGGCAGAGTTTAGAAAAGATCGTCATCAAGGCAGAATGCACAACGCTCAACGCCTAACGCCTAACGCGTAATGCGAACCAGGAATGTCGCTCGTTGGTTCGAGCTTTCAGCATTAAGCATTTAGCATTTTACGTTTTTCATTTCAGGGTATAGTGTTTAAAACGAAAAGCTCCGCAATTGCGGAGCTTTTCTCTTGAAAATTATTTCTAAAAAATCAGGTATCTCACATACACAATGCCCATCTTCTCTTCTAATTCCTAATTCCTAATTTCTAATTCCTATTTCTTCTAGTGCATTGTAAAACCTTCAAGGAATTTGGTGTTAAAGTCACCAGCCCTGAAGCGTTCATCTTTCATTAGTTGAAGATGGAACGGAATGGTAGTTTTTACACCCTCGATCACATACTCGCTCAATGCACGGTGCATGGTGTCGATAGCTTCGTCACGTGTACGTGCAACCGCTATGATCTTTGCAATCATGGAGTCGTAGTATGGAGGAATGGTATAACCAGTGTAAACGTGGCTGTCGATACGGATACCGTGACCGCCTGGCTGATGCAATACTGTGATTTTTCCTGGCGAAGGACGGAAATCATTGTAAGGATCTTCAGCATTGATACGGCATTCGATCGCATGCATTTCTGGTTCGTAGTTTCTACCGCTGATAGGTTCGCCTGCAGCAATTTTGATCTGCTCTTTGATCAAATCAAAATTCACTACTTCTTCTGTAACGCAATGCTCTACCTGGATACGAGTGTTCATTTCCATGAAGAAGAAATTGCGATGCTTATCTACAAGGAACTCAATTGTTCCAACGCTTTCATAATTAATAGCAGAAGCAGCTTTTATCGCAGCTTCTCCCATTTTTTGTCTCAATTCAGGTGTCATAAACGGAGAAGGAGATTCTTCTACCAGTTTTTGGTGACGACGTTGAATAGAACAATCTCTTTCACTCAAATGGCAAACTTTGCCGTATTGGTCGCCTGCAATCTGGATCTCGATATGGCGAGGTTCTTCTACGAACTTCTCCATATAAATACCATCATTTTTGAAAGATGCGAGGGCTTCAGCTTTTGCAGTGTTGTAAGCACGTTCCATTTCTTCTTCGTGCCATACCACACGCATACCTTTACCACCGCCACCAGCAGTTGCCTTCAAGATGATTGGATAACCAACGGTGTTTTTTGCAAGGTCCAACGCCTGCTCAAGGCTTTCCAAAAGACCGTCACTTCCCGGAATAACAGGAACACCAGCTTTGATCATTGTTTCTTTAGCGGTGATTTTGTCACCCATTGCATTGATCATTGCAGGAGTTGGCCCGATGAATTTAATATTGTGTTCACCGCATATTTCCGAAAACTTTGCATTTTCTGCCAAAAATCCGTAACCCGGATGGATGGCATCTGCATTGGTAATTTCGGCAGCGGCCATGATGTGAGGAATATTCAGGTAAGAATCGCTGCTTTGAGGACGACCGATACAAACTGCTTCGTCAGCAAATTTCACGTGCAAGCTATCCTTGTCAGCCGTGGAATAAACTGCTACCGTTTTAATGCCCATCTCACGACAGGTACGGATTACACGCAGCGCAATTTCTCCACGGTTGGCTATTAATATTTTTTTGAACATTTAAGTTAGTTGAATTTAAGTTGTGAGTTGTAAGTAATGAGTTTTGAGTAGGTGGCCAGGAGTGCAGGCATGTTTGCCTTTAACTCAAAACTCACAACTCATAACTCAAAACCAATTCCTCGTTAAGGTTCCACTAAGAATAAAGGCTGATCATATTCAACAGGAGTGCTGTCTTCAACCAATACTTTTACGATTTTACCTTTTACTTCACTTTCAATTTCGTTGAAAAGTTTCATCGCTTCGATGATGCAAACTACTTTTCCAGGAGCGATTTCATCGCCTACTTCTACGAAAATTGGCTTGTCCGGAGAAGGTCTGCGATAGAAAGTTCCGATCATCGGACTTTTTATGGTAATGAGGTTACTTGCGGTAGTTTCTGCGGCAGGTTTTGCTTTTTCGGCAACAGGAGCAGCAGCAGATGCGGCTGGCAATGCAGCAGCAGGAGCAGCGGCGATCATTTGAGGGGCTGCAGCAACAACTTGCTGAATGTTGTCTTGTTTCTGCTTGATAGTAACTTTAAAGCCTTTCTCTTCAATCGTCAACTCACCGATATTGGACCGGTTGATTATTCTAATCAACTCTTGTATTTGTTTGAAATCCATGATGAAGAATTTTCCAGTTTAAAAAATGGGCTGCTAAGATAAGGAAATGTATTAACTACAATACAACAGAATAGTTTTTGAAATTAATAAAAATCCTCGCAAAAAGTAAAAACCCGAAAAATCGGGTTTTTACTTCCTTTTGGTATGTTAGTTTATTCTTTTACTCTTTCTACGTATTCGCCGGTTTTTGTGTTGACGCGAATCAATTCGCCTTCGTTTACAAATAACGGTACGTTTACGGTTGCGCCTGTTTCTACAGTTGCAGGTTTCAATGTACGGGTAGCAGTATCGCCTTTTACGCCTGGCTCGCTGTAAGTAACCTGCAAAACGATTTTATCAGGTAACTCTACGCTCATTGGTTGCTCGGTTTCTGTATTGAACATCACTGCTACTTCCTGGCCATCTTTCAGGAACTGAGGTGCATCTACCATAGTTTCTGCTACGGCAATTTGCTCAAAAGTCTCATTGTCCATGAAGTTGTAGCCGCTATCGTCCTTGTATAAAAACTGGAAAGCTTTTTTCTCTACACGCACAGGATAGATGGTATCACCACTGTTCCATGTTTTTTCAATGGAACGGTTGTTATCCACTCCTTTTAATTTAGCCCAAACTTTAGCTGCAGCTCTTGCAGTTTTGTTTTCGCCAAACTCCACCACGGAATAAAGGCTTCCGTCTAATTTAATAATCAGGCCACGACTGATGTCTGATGTATTTGCCATAAATAAATAATAATAAAATTATACAAGTTTTTTACCCCTAAAGGGTTCAGAGCGGCAAATCTAAGGCAATTTGTTCAATCATTGACTAATTGAATTATTGAATCATTGATTTGTGAAATAGCTCAATAACTGAATAACTGAATGACTGAATAACTGAAGTTTCAGGCATATCTCTCCTCAATTATTCAATAATTCAATTATTCGGTTATTTGATTCTCAATTATTCAGTCATTCAGTTATTCAGTTACTCAGTTATTCTTATCATTGTACCACAATAGCACCCACCATGAAAAAAATATCCTTTTTGTTGTTGATGGTCGTTTTTATGGGAAAACTGTTCGCTCAATCCGATTCCCTGCCGGCTTATAAACGATTTCCGAATATTCCGCCTTTTACACTGGTTGGTATTGACAGCGCCAAAGTAACCCGGGATGACATTCCAAAACATAAGAAAGTAATGCTGATGTACTTTAGCCCGGAATGTGAGCACTGCCAGCACCAGACGCAAGACATTTTAGGTGCAATGAACGGTTTTAAGGACGTCGAAATAGTAATGATGACCTACCAACCCTACGAGGAAATGGTTGATTTTTACAAAAAATACGAACTGGCAAAGTATCCAAACATTAAAATTGGCCGGGACACCAAGTTCTTTTTCCCTCCTTTTTACAGAATGCAAAGCCTACCCTACCTTGCCTTATATGACAAGAAAGGTAATCTGATTACCACCTTCGAAGGCAATCGCAAGCCAGATAAGCTGTTAAAAGCTTTTGATAATAAATTGGACTAAATCATGATAAACCAATCAATTATTTACTAAGTTTAACGAATATAGTCGCTGTAGAGACAAGGCAATGCCTTGTCTGTACCGGAATCATTTACGTTTCTTGATTGAAATTATTTTTTCACCGCAAATTCTTTTACATGAAAGTTACAGTTGTTGGGGCTGGTGCAGTAGGCGCTACATGCGCAGATAACATTGCTAGAGCCTCCATTTGCCAGGACTTAGTTTTATTAGACATTAAAGAAGGGCTTGCAGAAGGCAAGGCGCAGGACATGATGCAAACCGCTGCTTTGCTCGGATTTGACACACGCATTACCGGCAGCACAAATGATTACTCCAAAACAGCTAACAGCGATGTGGTGGTGATCACTTCCGGACTACCGAGAAAACCGGGAATGACGCGTGAAGAATTGATTGGGGTAAATGCAGGAATTGTTCGCGGTGTTGCCGAAAACATTTTGAAATACTCGCCAAACACAATTATCATTGTCATCAGCAATCCGATGGATACAATGACCTTGCTCGCTTTGCAGTCAACTGGATTGCCTAAAAACAGGATCATCGGAATGGGCGGCGCGCTTGACAGTGCACGTTTCCGTTATCAGCTCAGCCAGCATTTAGGTGCCAGCCCGGCAGATCTTAATGCTATGGTAGTGGGCGGACACGGCGATACCACTATGATCCCGCTAATACGCTTTGCTACATGGAACAGTATTCCTGTTACCAACTTCCTGAGTGCTGAACAACAAAAACAAATCATTGCCGACACAATGGTAGGCGGTGCCACGCTTACAAAATTGATCGGGACTTCTGCATGGTACGCACCGGGTGCGGCCGGAGCAGCGCTTGTAAAAAGCATTCTTAACGATGAAAAGAAACTATTCTCCTGCTGCGTAAGCCTCGACGGAGAATATGGCCAGAAAGATATTTGCCTAGGCGTGCCCGTTATAATCGGCAGATCAGGTTGGGAGAAAATCCTCAACTTTGACCTCAATGCTGAAGAACAGGAGCTTTTCAAAAAAAGCGCAGACGCTGTACGAAGCATGAACGACGTTCTGAAAACTTTGTAGAATCCATAGTACAATTGTACCAAAAGGCGGCAAATTCCAATTTACCGCCTTTTTTTATTATATTTATCTCAGTTTTATTATTCTAAACATCTTTGAATAAGTAATCTGTTCCTCAAAACCTTTCCAATTATCCCGCAAAACTTAGTGTATAGTACCTGGGCATAAACATTTTAACTGCTTGTTTATGAAATGGTTGTTGTGCATAACGTTTATGGGCATTTGCTTAAATATCTTCCCACAAAAGAGCGAGTTGTTTAAAAAGCACAACCCCGCACTTAATTTATACCTGAGCCCATTTTTTAATCGCGATATCAATCCGGATAGCAATTCCTTTATCAACCCTGCTACCAACTGGAATATTAATCCAGTGGAGACTGTGGAATGCAACCCCTCTAAAAATGAAAAGATCAATCCGCTGATGAACCTGCTTTACAACCCGCAACAAAACGAGGTGCTAAATCCGTTGTACATCAAAAATCTATGGCCAGACGATCTTTCATGGGACGGGCAATACATTTTTGATGAGCATAATGAGTTGAAAGGATATGTATCGCGGGCATCTCAGGAAGTTATCTTGTGCTTCAACAGCAATATGGAATGGGATGGATATTTTGTGAAGGCTTCGGAAAAGCTCTTCAACCATTTTAGCATTACCGGCCTTTGGACCGGAAAATTTCTGTGTACGGACAACAATGGCGGGTATAATCTTTTTAACAGGGATTGTAAGTGGACACACCAGTATATCAAATAGATATAAAATGAACAAATTGATTGATCATAGGTTAAAGATCATGGATCGATCCGCACATGATTCTTGGCCTGATAAAATCGACCCTTTATGATTAAAATTTTATCCATTAAAATACTAATAGCCTTTCTCTTTCCTGCAATTTGCTTTTCTCAAAATATTCCACCCAAACACAATCCCAAGGTGGATCCTAACCTCAGTCCGACTACCAATAAGAGTATAAATCCTGAAAAAAACGCTGCAATTAATCCTAAAGTAAACTGGAACATTAATCCGGAGCGCAATCCCACGATCAATCCCGACACGAACAACAGCATCAATCCAATTCTCATCAATGAGTTGAACCCCAATAAGAATAGGATGCTCAATCCCATGTATCACAATGAGCTTCACCCGCAAAATCCTGTTTGGGAGGGTTTATACGTTTTTAACCAGGATGACGAGTTGATTGGCTACATATCTTCTGCGAGCCAGAACGTGATCTTGTATTTTGACACAGCTTACAAATGGCTTGGCTATCTTGTAAAAAGCGGAAAAGGGACCTATAATTTCTACAATTTAAACGATCAATGGACAGGCCAGTTCGGCTGTTATGACGGCATAACGGGTTTCAACTTTTTTGAAAAGGATGGCGAATGGAAGGGAGTGCATGTGAAATGACTGAATAACTGAGTAACTGAATAACTGAATAACTGAAGTTGAAAGTCAATTATTCTTTTGAAACATCAATCATTCAATTATTCAATGATTCAGCAACTCAGTTATTCAGTTCATTCAGTCTATTCAGTTACTGAGTTATTCAGTTATTCAGTTACTCAGTTATTCAGTTATTCAGTTATTCAGTTATTCAGTTATTCAGTTACTCAGTTATTCAGTTATTCAGTTATTCAGTTACTCAGTTATTCAGTTATTCAGTTATTCAGTTATTCAAATACCCCCTCACCTCATCAATAATCTTATAAACGTCCTGCTGCTCCATGCATTTGAAATGGCCACGCGGACATTTTTTTGTACCGTATTTGCTGCACGGCTGGCAGGGCAAATTGGGCACAAGCATGTTTACATACGGAGATTTCTTTTGACTGGCCATGTAATTTGTTCCGTAGTACGGCTCTACGTCTAGCTTTGGAGAAGTGCCACCCCAAACAGCGATCGTTGGCTTTTTGTAGGCACTGGCTATGTATTGAAACCCGGTATCATGCGATATCACGAGCTTTGCGCATCTCACGATATCTGCGGACTCATTGAGATTGAATTTGCCACAGGCGTTGTAAATTTTCACATTGTCTTCTTCTGCAATGGCTTCTCCTTCCTTCACATCTTCTTTTCCGCCAACCAGTATAATCGGGTGGTTGATCTGTGCACACAACGCTCTCAACTTGTGAACGGGTAGTTTTTTTGTATAGTAAGAAGCTCCGATCACAATAGCGATATAACCTGCATGGTGCGAGGCGGGTAAATCCCTGCTGATGTCAATATGATCTTTTTGTGGAATAAAATAATCAAGACCGAGGCCGTCGTCTTTTACACCAAATGCGGCAACGGTATCCAGGCTTCGCTGTGTAATGTGCCGCTTGGGCATTTTATCGATGTGCAGTTTTGTCAATAAAAACTTTTGCCAATCGAGTTTATCGATTGTGTAGGCTTTTTTACCTAACGCTCTTTTAATTCTTCCGGAACGAAAATTTTTGTGCAGATCAATTACGTAATCGTAATCTTCCTTTTTTAATTCTTCGATGACGTCACCAAGGTCCTTGTCGAAATAAAAGAACTTGTCGACATAAGGATTGGCTTCTGTTACCGCTTTAAAAGATTTTTTGGTAAGAAAATGTACCTCCGCAGTAGCAACCTGTTTTTTCAGGCAGCGCAAAACCGGAGATGCCAAAACAATATCACCAATGGAGGAAAAGCGGATCACGAGGAATTTCATTGGCCGAAAATAGTCGATTTAGTGGAGAGTTGAGAATGGAGAGTGGAGAGTTAATGGGAAATTGAAAATTGAAAATGAACTGCTTCAATTTTGGCACTTAAACCCAACTGCCCAACTCTCAACTATCAACTCTCAACTCTCAACTAGCTCTCCACATAGTTCAAGTCCTTCCCAAACGTCTCCTCCAGCTTCGTCCATGCCCAAAGTGCGCCGGCAAAAACGATTATTCCTACAAAAATGTTTGCGTACTTGGAATTAAAGTTCATTGAGTACTTGAAGAATTCGTACATCAGATTGATCAGCACTACTGCACCTCTTACAAAGTTGGGCGCTGTATTGGTAACTGTTGAGCGGATATTTGTCCCAAAGCTTTCCGCCGCTGTGCTCATGAAAACGGCCCAGTAGCCGCCTGTAAAACCTAAAATAAAAATACCCGTATAAAAGAAGTAATGACTTATCGGAGCCAATAAAAAGAACAAAACGATAAAAGTAATGGAGCCTATCATGAATCCAAGAATGGCTTTCTTCCTGCTTTTTAAATGTTGAGAAATAAGGCCGCATGCAAAGTCTCCTAAGGTCAAACCAAGATATGTAAGCATGATCGCATTGATTGGAACAGTTTTTCTTTCGGCGTCTGAAAACTGCAGCCCGAGTGCATCGGCAAGCTCAGGGGAATATTTCGCATATAGCTGGACGATATACCAGATAGGAATTGCGATCAAAATAACAGCGATGTATTTTTGCCAGCGCTCTTTCTTTTGAAAGATCAAGGCAATGCTTCCTTTTTTGACGTCAGATTTTTTTACTGCTTCATACATGCCGGATTCAAAAACACCAATCCGAAGCAACAACAAGAAAATGCCCATGCCACCGCCAATGAAATAACAGGTGCGCCAGTCTCCTACCCATTTTACCACAAAGCCACCGACCACAGCGCCCAATATACCGGTGCCAGCTACCAATGCAGTCCCCAGACCGCGTTTCTCTTTGTCAAGCACTTCGTTTACCATGGTAACGCCAGCACCTAATTCGCCCGCAAGGCCAAAGCCTGCAGCAAAGCGAAGGATGGCATACACGTGTACATCGTGCACAAAGCCATTGCAAATATTAGCAATTGAATAAGTAAGAATAGAGCCGAACAGCACTGACAACCGTCCCTTTCTGTCGCCCATGATGCCCCAGAAAATTCCACCAATCAGCATGCCGATCATTTGCCAGTTGTCCAGCATTAGGCCGAAGCGTTCGATATCTGTTTTAGAAGTAATTCCTATGTCTTTCAAACTTGTTGTCCGGATCATTCCGAACAGTAACAAATCAAAAATATCTACGAAATAACCGAGCGCCGCTACGATCACTACAATGTTGAAAAGGCCTTTGGTTTTGGATGCTGGATTGGCAAGATTGTTCATGGGAAGTTATGAGTTGGGAGTTAATTGAGAATTGAAAGTTGAAAGTTGAAAATGATTCGGTTTTATGGCTAAGACCTAAACTTTCATTTTCAATTTTCAACTTTCAACTTTCAATTTTTATGTCGTTTGTGTTGGTTTTTTTGATCCGAAGAATATCTTCCATAACACCGGCGCAGTTGTTACTACTATAATGCCGATTACTATCATTTCAAGGTGATCTTTTAACTCAAAACCAAATTGCTTGCGCACCCAAATCTGCAGGAAGTGCCCCGCGAAAACCATGCTCACTACCCAAGCCACAGAACCAATAACGTTGTTGATCATAAACTTTCTTCTGTCCATTTGCACGATGCCCGCAATGATTGGGGCAAAAGTTCTTATCACAGGCAGAAAGCGTGCGAAGATGATAGCACCGCCGCCATGTTTCTCGTAGAAATCATGTGCGTCGTTCAGGTATTTTTTCTTGAATAAGAATCTGTCTTTCCAGGTGTACATCGTTGGACCAATTTTTCGCCCAAACCAGTAGCCAAGCATGTTTCCAAGAATACCTGCAAAGGAGATCAGTGCCACAAGCAGGAACAGATCAAACCACTCAGAGTGCACTCCGCCCAGGCCCAATGCTTTTAAAAATTCATGGGCGAGGTTGGCGCTGTAGATGCCGGCAACAAACAACAAGCTGTCGCCCGGCAGGAAGAAGCCTGCAAACAATCCTGTTTCCGCAAATACAATGAAAAGCAATAACCAAAAGCCTCCATTGATGATATAGAACATGGGGTTCAGCAGATCTTTCCATGAAAATATCTTATGCAGCTGAACCATTTTTTTATCGGTTAATGCATCTGCCGTTAACACAACATTTTCATGATCCTGACTTGTAACGGTAACGGGTGATGCAGGATCAACGTTTACAACTGCAAAGCCTGCTTTATCGGGAGTATATTCGTTTGTTTTACCACCGTTTTCTATAACCACCTTTTTTAGTGGCGCTTCATACTGGTTGAGGAATTGAAGGGTAACTTCTTTTTGTGCGAAAGAAAAATTCAACGTCATAATCAAAAGCCCCAATAAAAACGAAATCCTTTTAATCATAATTACTTTTTTAGTATTCAAATCCTGTTCTGTTACAATGGTATTTCCTGTGCAGTTTGTGTTATTTCTTCTTCTCCCAATTCGCCTTCCCATTTGCTAACTACGGTTGTCGCCAAAGCGTTGCCCAACACGTTTGTAGCAGTTCTGAACATATCGCAGAAGTGATCGATCGGTAAGATCAATGCGATCCCTTCTGGGGGAATTTTAAACATGGCGCACGTTGCTGTCACGACTACCAATGATGCCCTTGGCACACCGGCAATTCCTTTACTGGTAAGCATTAACACGATCAGCATGGTTAACTGAGTGGGCAGGTCCAGTGGCACTTTATACACTTGCGCTATGGTTAAGCTGGCAAAGGTCATGTACATCATGCTTCCATCAAGATTGAAACTGTAGCCCAATGGCAAAATGAAGGACACGATTTTATCCTTGCAACCGAAGCGTTCAAGTTCTTCTGTAAGTTTTGGGAAAACCGCTTCGCTACTGGTTGTACTGAAAGCGATCAGCAGTGGCTGTGCAATTCTTTTTACCAGTGCCGGCAAACGATTTCTCAAAATCAAATACCCTATCAGCAACAGCAAAAACCAAAGTGTTGCGATACCTATGAGGAAGTAAAAAAGATAGTATCCGTAAAACTTAAACACCTCTAACCCTTTTACTGCAATCACCGCAGATATTGCACCAAACACGCCCAGGGGAGCAAAGCCCATCACATAACCTACCATTTTAAGGATCACATGAGCAACGCCATCCAAAGCCTTTATCACAGGTTTTGCATAATCACCAACAGCAGTTGCTGCGATTCCAAAAAACACACTGAACACTACCAATTGCAACACTTCGTTGGCAGCCATTGATTCAACCACACTTTTGGGGATCACGTGTTCAATGAACATAGACAAAGAGAAAGAAGATTTTGTTTTGCCGATCAGGTCGCTTGCTTCTGCCGCATCGCCGCTGCTCAGGTTGATGACATGACCTGGCTGAAAAACATTTACATAGATCAATCCAATCAACAAACTCACCAGTGATGCCGTTACGAACCAAAGCAATGCCTTACCACCTACGCGGCCCACTGTTTTTAAATCACCAAGCTTAGCAATACCCACTACCAGTGTACAAAACACCAACGGCGCGATGATCATTTGCACAAGGCGCAGGAAAATAACGGTCAGTAATTTTATGTTGGTAGCAAAATTATCCAGTCTTGTAAAGGCAACACCGTGTTTCGGCTGCTCTACTATTTTTTCAATCTTTGTTCCCGGGTGCGCTGCAATGTAAGTTGGCACATATTTACCATCGATGTCAACAATCGTTCTCCACGCGCCTGTTGCAGCAGCGGTATCGTTTCTAAAACTGTCTTCATCTTTATACACAACGATCGGCTGCTTTACAGTCTCGCCTGATATTTTTAAAGTGATGGTGTCTTTTCCGGCAAAGCCCTCTTTAGGTTTGTACTGCAGTTTTTTGCCGCCGCCCATTTCGTGGACAAAATATCCGACGATTACGCCCAATAACATCGCGATGATGATCCAGAGCGTGAGTTTATTCCCTTTTGACATAATGTTTTAGCGACGATTAAAGGTTAATGAGCACCGAAAGTTCAAAAAAAAATTGACTTGGCAAAAATATAGTATAAAAGAGTGCTACGGGGAAGCTAAGCCCGAAGCCGAAAAAATCATGGGGCGAATGCGATCCGCCCCATGATTTTGTTTATTGTTTTATAAACTTGAAATGCCTCCACTCATTATTTATTCTCACCTGGAGAATATAAACGCCATTGGTCAGCGAAGAAACATTCAGTGATGTTTTACCAGAAACGGTGCCAACCTCCTTCGTTTCAACTACTTTACCATCGATGGAAACAACTCTGAGCATCACATTCTCATGATTTTTGCTGAAGGCAACATTCAGCTCATTGGTTGCAGGACTTGGATAAATGCCTATAATTTGTCCCTTATCGTTATCAAATACCACGGATATAACGTTGCTGTAGGTAAACTCTCCATCAATATCCACTTGTTTTAACCTGTAATAGTTTGTTCCTGTTACCGGCGAATAATGGGTAAAGCTGTATTGTTGTGCCAGGTTAGCATTGCCCTTGCTTTTCACTTGTCCCACCTTATAGAAATTCGCGCCATCTGCACTTGTTTCCACATCAAAATAGTTGTTATTAAGTTCTGTCGATGTTGACCAATTGAGAAGAACATTCTCATTCTGCCTTTTCCCGGTAAATGAAAGCCATGTAACAGGTAAAGGAGTTACATCTATTGCCCCGACGCCAAAACCAGAAAAGCCTGTACTAAATGTTGCTGTAATAGCAGTGTCAGTGCCAAAGGCGTTTTTTGTAAATGGCGCCCATTGCACATCCGCTACAAATGGCGTAGTTGGCGTTACTTCAGATATGTTATGATTGGAAACCTTGACCACTCGCATGTCAACATCAGGGAGATTTTTGCCGGTTATGCTTTTCCAACCATCTATTTCTGCTTTGGTATAGTACAAAGTGATTTTGTATTGGCCGGCTGGATTTGCATTTGTTGGCGTTACTTTAAATGTTGTAGTGGTCACCTTTTTGTCGTTGGCAGTATGCCAGAATGTATTGGCACCGGTTCCGGCCCTATCTATTTCTACTTTTGTACAACCGTAGTCGAAATTGGACAGGTTTTGGATGGCAGCCAGCAGCTTTCCACCCGCATCTTTAAAATACACCAGGGCATTTGCTCCCAGGTATTCTACATCAGAGCTTATCACAGATTCTACTGGTGCACCAAAGGAACAATCAAAGGTTATTGCCGGATTACTGCTAAAGATGTAGGCAGCAGGTAAGCTGCAACCGCTGGAAGCACCGGTTCCATTACTAAGCACCGCTACATATTGCCCGCTTCCAAAGTCAGGATTAAACGAAATCTGGTCAAAATTCGAATGTGTGGTACCGTTGTCAAAACAAATATTGATCACAATATTTGATTGGCCGTCCCAATTAAAATTAGTTGAGAAGGGTATGCTGTTGGTACCGGCCACAGTTGTATAATCTGCCGAGTATACCGTTGTAAACCCTGTCATTGATACAAAGTCACCCAGCACCGTGGTCGTTGCAGGCACTTGTCCCATGGAAACTGTAAATCCGGTGTAGGGTTTTGTGCTTTTCTTATTTGTAACCTGGAACTTTAGTGCCGTTATAACCGCAGCGCTGAGAATGCCTGCGTTATTTACATCTGACTTCCTGTATAAATATTGCACTCTGTGCCGGTTAAGGTCACCCGAAAAACAACTAATTAAACTTCCCTGGGCAGTGGTAGGTGTTCCGGCGACATTAACTGAACCTGAGAAATAAGCCACCGGTGCCACATCATCATCGTTTAAAGTAATGGCAAGCGTAGGGTTGACGTTTCCTATTGAAACAGATGTGTTGCTTAAAGTAAAAGCCAGTGAAATTGTTTTCTGCAGCTCTACCGCTTTGTCATCGTAAATGCGCACTGTAAAGCTTTTCGTTTCATCACTTGAAGTTGAAAAAGGAATGGCTAAAGACGGCGATGTAAAACTTCCATTGGTTGTAATATCATAGTCCAATCCCCGCACTGCGGTACCGGCTGTGGTTAAAGTTGCCGTAACGGCTTGTGAAGGTTGGGGACCACTGCTCAGAATGTGATAAGTGTAGTCTTTGTAACCGCGACAACCATCTACACCTGTTGTAGCCTCTGTTACAGAACTGCTGCCTATTTCAAAATTAATCTGAGAAATACACGCTGGAGCCATGTCTATCGACAAGCTTCCCAATGAATTCGCCAGAGAGGTCCTGGAAGAACTCAATGCTGCCGATACTCTTGCGCTTTGTCCGGCTGTGAAAAGCAAATATGAAGTGGTGTAGTTCATGAAATTGCTTTCCGTATTGGCCGTGTAAGGTTTACCCGCACATGTATTGTTTCCCGTGCGCGGCGTGAAATTGACAACGCCATTGAGCTGATTATAAGTAATAGGATCCGTATCACAAACCATATCACCATCGGAATTGCAGTCGGCATTTGGAGGACACGTATTTTTATCCGGCGAACCCTGGAACGGATGGTATAAACTAAAAGCATGTCCCATCTCGTGCGGCAGGGTTTTCTGCCCGGTCTTCATTTGGGTCGCCAGCATTATCGTGCCATCGAGCGAGGCAGGTGCTCCGGCAAAATAGGCATAGCCCGCAATAAATTGCCCGTGTGTGCCATCATTACCATCTATTTTATTCACCACCCAAATATTATAATAGGAGCTGGGGTCCCAGCGGCTTAGGTTCTTTACATTTATTTCGTCGGTACCGGTTGTATTGTCGGCGTTCACTCCGTTTGCAACATAATTGGGAATGCTCGAACCATCAACGCGGTCAATTCCGCTGGTAGCAGAGCAATAAGGAGTTCGTTTGGCCAATACAAACTGGATTCCCAACGCAACACTTCCACTCGTCACTGAAGCGTCTGCCGCATACACCTGGTTCAGGTAATCAATGGCGCCCTGTATGTCGGCATCTGATGGATTATAGATTGTTCCCACGGCTCCGCCGGTATGTACAACATGCACCACCACGGGTATGATCGCAGTGGACAATGTTCCAAAACCCTGGACAGATCGTGATTTTGACTCGGTAATGAATTTCCGGATCTTCTGCTCATTGAGCTGCACCTGGTTTGCATACTGGGGATCAATCGCTAAACGGGTTTGATGGACATGATCGAAACCGCAGATTGGCTGGGCGAATGAAGTTGCAAGAATACAGCACAGTAACGCAAGTGTAAATGTAATTTTCATCAGCTAGTTTTGGTTGAACGGATAATAAATCTATTATAAAAAACGACACCACCCCATTAAAAGGAATTTAAGTAATTGAGAAGTATTGGGTTAATGAGCAACTAATGGAGAAGAGCCGATGCATGTTGCAGGCTATTTTAAGGCAGAGTAAGATCAAAAGGATTACACCTGTAAAAATACTTTTTTCGTTTGATTTTGTATAGTACCGCACATAAAGTTTAATGTTTATTCATCCCGTTTTTCATTTCCAAATTCCAAAACAACAGTGCAAATCGCTCCATGTTTGGAGATAATTGTTTACTTTACCTGCCTAAATTAAACTTGTTCAAAAACCTAATTAACAGCTAATATGAGTTTGTTCGTAAAGAAACCACTGGGACAGTTGCTTGCCCAGGCTGCAGATAATGAAAAGGGACTGAAGCGAACCCTTGGAGCCGGTAACCTGATTGCTTTGGGAATTGGTGCCATTATTGGTGCGGGATTGTTTGTAAGAACCGCCGCCGCCGCTGCAGAAGCTTCTGGTCCCGCAGTTACATTATCATTTGTAATCGCAGCTGTTGGTTGCGCTTTTGCCGGTTTGTGCTATGCTGAATTTGCCAGCATGATTCCTATTGCGGGCAGTGCCTATGCTTACTCTTATGTTACAATGGGCGAACTGGTTGCCTGGATCATTGGCTGGGCGCTTATTATGGAATATGCCCTGGGTGCCGCTACGGTTTCTATTGCATGGAGCGAATATTTAAACAACCTATTAGGAGGAGGTATACCATACGAATGGTGCCACTCTCCTTTTGAATCACTACACAAAGTAACCGGCGACGCCGTTGCACAGTTTACGGCTGCCATGCCTGAACTTACAAAAGGCATTAAAAACGGAGTATTGTTGCTTAGCGAAGATCAAATGAAGGTTCTGCCGGCAAGCCTTGCACCAATGGTACAATCTACACACGGCCTTGTGAACGCTCCCGCACTTTTCATTCTTTTGCTTCTTACTTTATTACTTATAAAAGGAACACAGGAATCGGCTTTTGTAAACGCTATCATCGTGTTTGTAAAAGTGGCCATCGTTCTTATATTTATTGCTATTGGCTGGAAATTTATCAACCCTGCAAACCACACACCTTATTTGATCCCTGCAAATACTCCGGGCCATGAAGGGTTCTTCAAACACGGCTGGGGCGGCCTGCTTGGTGGCGCAGCCATTGTATTCTTTGCCTTTATTGGTTTCGATGCAGTTAGTACTGCAGCACAGGAAGCAAAGAATCCAAAAAGAGACATGCCCATCGGTATCCTCGGTTCGCTGGTGGTTTGTACCATTCTTTACATTCTTTTTGGACACGTTCTTACAGGGGTTGCTAACTGGCAGGAATTTAAAACTGCAGGTAAAGAAGCGTCTGTCGCGTATGCTATCCAAACATACATGAAAGGTTATGGCTGGTTAGGCACAAGCGTCACTGTTGCCATTCTTGCAGGTTTCTCATCGGTAATCCTGGTGATGTTGATGGGCCAGAGCCGTGTGTTCTACACCATGAGCAATGACGGTTTGATCCCTAAAGTTTTCGGAGATCTTCACCCGAAATTCAAAACGCCTTACAAAGCAAACCTTATTCTCTTAGTATTCGTTGGCCTTTTCGCGGGATTTGTTCCGGGACATGTTGCGGGTGATCTGACATCCTTCGGAACATTGTTCGCATTCGTTCTGGTAAGCGCAGGTGTTTGGATCCTGAGAAGAAAAGAACCAAATATTGAACGACCTTTCAAAGCGCCTTTGGTTCCACTTGTTCCGATCCTAGGCGTGGTTATTTGCGGCTTCATGATCGTCGCATTAGACGTTCAAACGTTGAAAGTAGCCTTCCTTTGGATGGCTCTCGGTTTGGTAGTGTACTTCCTGTATAGCAGAAAGCACAGCAAACTCCGAAATCCGAGTGAAATACTTACAAAAGCGAAAGATTTTGAAAAAATAGACAAATAAAAAAAGGCGCCTCCGGGTGCCTTTTTTTGCTTAACGCTGAATGCCTAACGCTAAACGCCGGGACTCTGCGTTTAGCGTTAGGCATTCAGCGTTAAGCCCCAGTTATTCAATTATTCAGTTATTCAGTTATTGCTTGGCAACATGCGCGCCATCTCCTAATTTTGCCGAACCTAAATAATTCACGTGTTTGCCTGCCAATTGAGGCTCATACACTTAAACGTTCAAATTCGAAATTATATATCATGGGAAGGATTTTTGAAGTTCGTAAATCAACCATGTTTGCCCGCTGGGATCGCATGGCAAAACAGTTTACCCGTATCGGAAAAGAAATTGTGATCGCTGTTAAAGCCGGTGGCCCTGATCCTGATACCAACCCCGCATTGCGTCGTTGCTACCTGAATGCCAAGGCAGTAAACATGCCCAAGGACCGCGTAGAAGCCGCTATTAAAAGAGCGTCCGGTAAAGACATGACCAACTACGACGAGATACTGTATGAAGGTTATGCGCCACATGGTGTAGCCGTTCTTATCGAGACTGCGACAGACAACCACGTTCGTACGGTTGCCAACCTAAAATCAATTTTCAACAAAGGCGACGGTGCACTGGGAAACAGTGGCAGCGTGAGCTTCCAGTTTAAGAAAATGGGTGTTTTCAAATTGAACCCAGCTGGTCTAAGCGCAGATGAACTGGAGCTGGAACTGATCGATGCCGGTCTTGACGAAATGGGTGAAGGTTCCGGTGAAAATGGCGAAGAGGTACTGGTGTTGCGTTGCGCATTTACCGATTTTGGTAACCTGCAAAAAGCGCTGGAAGATAAAGGCATTACACCTATCAGCTCTGAGCTTGAATGGATCCCAACTTCTACAGTTGAATTAAACGAAGAGCAGGCACAGGACGTATTGAAACTGGTTGATAAACTGGAGCAGGACGACGACGTTCAGAAAGTATTCCACAACTTGAAGTAATTCAATTTGAAAATTTGAGCATTTGAAAATTTTCAAATGCTTCAGGGCGCTAAGAAAACGGAACGCAGATTGTCATGATTGTGATGATAATCATGATCTGAGAGAAGATAAAATCTGCCTCTTAAGATCAACCAAATAAGAATCTTAATCAATCATGAGAATCTGTGTCCTCTCGCATTTTCAAATTTTCAAATTATTCCGCTTTGCAAGACAAACCTGTAATATTATTCGATGGCGTTTGCAATCTCTGCAACAGCTCTGTGCAGTTTGTTATTAAACGTGATAAGCAAAACAGGTTTCAGTTTGCATCTTTACAATCCGAGTTCGGTCAGCGCATTCTTTCTCAGCACAGCTTATCTTCCAGCGACTTTAACTCTTTTCTGCTTTTTGAAAACGATAAGCTGTTTACAAAATCAACTGGTGCTTTAAAAGTCTTATCTCAACTTCATAACTGGCGCTGGGCCACTATTTTTCTTCTCGTTCCAAAATTCATCAGGGACGCTGTTTACAACTTCATTGCACGGAACCGTTACCGTTGGTTCGGTAAGCGCGAAGCTTGCTGGGTACCAACGCCAGCGCTTAAGGCAAAGTTTCTTCAATAATGTTAAACTCTAAATGCCTAACGCATAACGCAGGTTCCCTTGCGTTGAGCGTTAAGCGTTAAGCCTTATGCGTTGTGCCCTCACCTTTTTTTGCACAAAATCCAACCATTTAATCATCGCATTTGTTGTTTGTTACTGTTGCTATATGAGTGATTGGCAGTCAAAGTCGATCACGTTTACCGCGTCCTACCTGTTGAAACAGCCTAGTTAAGATCCTCTTAATAATTCGTTTGTTTTAATTCCGTGTTAATCATATTAAATACATCACCATGACAAGAAAATTAATCATTCCCATTACACTTATTTGTATAGTGCTGTTTACCTCCTGCGCTGCAAAGAAAAAGCTGGCAGCTGCTGAAGCAGAAATCACACAACTGAAAGCAGATAAGGCAGAGCTTACTTCAAAAACTGAAGCCCTGCAAAAACAGTTGGATGAGTTTGATGCCCAAAGAAAGGCGAATATGGCTGCGTTTGAAAAATACAGGGCAGAATGTGAAGACGCTAAACAAAAACTGCAAGTGGTAAGAGCATTGGTAGCTGAACAATATGCGACCTTACAGGAAGTAGACAAAAAGATAGCAGATGCTCTTGCAAATTTCAACGATAAGGGCGTAGATGTGTATTATAAAGACGGCTTAGTGTATGTAAGTATGGCTGAAGGCCTGTTGTACAAGAGCGGCAGCGCGACATTAGGACCAGATGCCAAAGCTGCCCTGGGCAACCTCGCTTCTGTGCTCAACGAATACCCGAAATTAAAAGTATATGTGGTAGGCAACACAGATGATAAACCTTTCAAAAAAGGCGGCGACAATATGACGCTTAGCACGGACAGGGCAAACGGTGTTGTAAAAATTCTCCGCGACGATTACAAAGTTGATCCAACCCGTTTAACATCTGCGGGCCGAGGCAAATATTCTCCGGTGGCTGATAACAGCACCGCGGATGGTCGCGCTAAAAACAGAAGAACTGAAATCATTATAAACCCAGACCTGGTAAAGATTTGGCAAAGTGTGCAGGACAGCCAGTAGGGAATGTACGATGTACGGTGTACTAAGTCGCTAAAGTGAAACTCTCGAAGCTTTACCACTGAGACACTAAGGCCACTAAGCCTCACTAAGGTTGTTTTAAATTAAGCCTCTCTTAGTGAACCTTAGTGTCCTTAGTGCCTTAGTGGTCAGTATTCGGGAGGTCGTAAACCGGACACTGCACAACCGACCTTCAAAAAATGATTATGAAAACTGCTTTTCTTTTCGGTCTGCTTTGCCTGTTATACAGCGTTTGTCGCAGCCAGGAACTGGAGCCCCGGGCATACGCTGCTCTTCCCAAAAACTTAAACTCGCTTGCCTTCGTTTATGGATTAACGAAAGGTAATGTTTTGACCGACCCTTCTCTTCCCATCAAGGACATGAAGGCCAACGTAAACAGCCTCACACTTGGCTACGTACATACATTTGGCCTCGCCAATAAACTGGCACGTGTACAAATTGTGTTGCCTTATATGATATTGTCCGGCAAGCTTAAATTAAATGGTGTCGACACAAGCATCACCAGGAGCGGGTTTGCTGATGCAAGGCTTCGTTTGGGGATTAATCTTACTGGTTCTCCTCCCCTTGATAAAAAAGATTTTGTGCGATACACGCAAAAAACAATCGTCGGTGTAAGCCTTGTTACAAGCATTCCTATTGGTTATTACCAACAAGATAAAAGAATCAACCCCGGAAGCAATCGCTGGGGCTTTAAGCCCGAAATTGGGATCTCTAAAAGATTCAAGCGTGTGTATGCGGAGTTATACAGCGGCGTTTGGTTTTATACAGCCAACACCCGATACCTGGTTACAAAAACGCAAATCCAAAAACCAGTATTCAATATACAGGCACATGCCTCTTATTATTTTAAAAGACAAATGTGGATTAGCATAAATGCCAACTGGTTCAACGGAGGTCAAACGCTCGTTGATGGTGTAGAACAAGGCAATTTACTTGACAACTGGCGCATTGGGGCTACATGGTCATTTCCCATTGCAAAGGGACATTCCCTGAAGCTTCAATTTCACGTAGGAGCATTCACTGAAAGCGGCTACGACTACAACGCTGCGTCCCTCGCCTACCAATGGTTATTCTGATAAACCCATCATTCTCAATTTTCAATTTTCAACTTTCAACTTTCAATTCTATTCCACTCTACCCTTCTCCTCCTCTGCACCTGTTGAATAATTTCTCTTCGCCTTCAATTTCTCTTTACCAAAACTTCGGGTGTACGTGAGCTTTATAGTAGGTTGAGCAAAATAAAGTTTGATACCCGCCACGAGGTTTTGATTGGGCATGTCTACCGTTCCGTAAAAACGGGATGTATTCAAAATATTGGTACCATTCAATGTAAATGCACCGCCTCTGCCCGGCAGTTTTTTCTTTAGACCAAGATCCAGCGAGCCCCGGCCGTGTATGGTGTAAATACCACCTAAATACTTTGACTGATAATAGCCGGATATTTCAAAAGCAAAATCTTTGGGCAACGTAAACCGCTCGCTGACATTGATGTTGAAATTCGTTTGTTCCACAGAAATCGGCTCTCCTTTATAGGTCGCATTTACCTGCTGCCACAAACTTGTTACATTTAACTGCATCACCCACCATTTGGTAACATTAAATGGCGTCGACAAAACAACTGAAACAGTTTTTACATTGTTGAGGTTCTGCGCCGATAATATCAATTTATTGGTTGTAGAATCAGATCGTGGCTGGAAAGCTGCAATCGAATTGTCTTCTTTGGAATAAGAAACAGCAATCAAGTAGCTTTTAAAAGTATATCCCGCTTTGAAGTTATTGGAAATAGCTGGCTGCAGCGCCGGATTGCCTGTAATTAAAGTATTAGCATTTGCATAATAGGTAAACGGCGCCAGGTTGTTAAAAGTAGGTCGCGTTATACGACGGCTATAAGAAAAATCGATCGTGTTATTGTCATCGATCTTATGTGTGATAAAAAAACTCGGGAACAAATTGCCATAATGCCTGTCAACAATATCCTTTAGTTCAGCCGTTCCCAAATTTGAATTGGTATATTCATAACGCAGGCCCAGCTTAGCTTCAGTACGCTTGCCTAATGTTGTATTAAGATTTGCGTAAGCCGCGTTGTAGCTTTCTTTAAGGGTATATGTAGCAGACAAAGAATCGTCTTTGATCCATTCATCCTGTATAAGGCGTTCAAAACTTATGTCGTTATCGAATTGCGAAATGGTTTGTTTCAAGCCGGCATCAAGACTTACATGCCTGCCTAATTTTTTGGAATAATCAACCGCGAAAACCCATGTGGAGATAGGCGTCTTTTTACCGCTTCTGAAATACTCCTCATACACAAAGTTGTCGGCTCCATCATAATAAACACTATGATAATTCACCGGTTGATTATTGTTGTAATGCATGTAATCAATGTTAAAAACAAGCTTATCTGTTTCATTAAAATTGTGCTGCAGATTAATGTTGCCTGTTAAGCTGGACCAGTGATTGATCTCATTATTATAGTGATGTATGGTGGTATCCAGTTTGTCATTCTTTGTAATTGTACTGAGGTTGTGTTCCGTTTGTGAATATTTATTGTCAAAGCCCGTAAACAAAACGCCCAGCACTGTTTTTTTAGACAACTCAACGTCAATGCCTGCGCGATAATTCAAATTGGGAATGGTCTCTGTCCTGTCGGTGGTAAAAGTTGTTTTCGTAATCTCGCCGCCGTTGGATATCGTGTTGTAAGCATCTATCGGCAGTGGTTTGCGAATGCGCGAATATGAAATATCGCCGTACAGATTTATCTTTCCCTTTCTGTGGTTTACGTTGGCGGCCACCTGTGTTATCGGCCCGTTGCCATATCCAATAGTTCCGGAAACTGAGCCATTGGTTCCAACATTGTTATTTTCCTTCAATACGATATTTATATAACCAGCATTGCCTTCTGCATCAAGATATGCAGGTGGAGTAGTGATCAATTCTATTCTTTCAATATTGCCCGACGGCATCGATTCCAGCATTTGCATAACCGCCGAAACCGGCGCCCGGCTTATCTTTCCGTTGATCATTAAAACAACACCATTTTTGCCGTTCATGGCAATTCCGTTATTCTGATGGTCCACAATAACCCCCGGAGATCGCTCCAAAACTTCCAATGCAGTGTTTCCGGCGGATGTAATGCTGCTTGCAACATTAATAACGAGCCTGTCCACCTTTTGCTCCAGCAAAGGCTTTTTAATGGAAACAGTAACTTCTTTCAATGTAGCAGCCTGTTGAATAAGAATGATTGGCGGTAGCGAAATTTTAAAATTGCTTTTATTAAGAACAAAGGAACGGCTGTATGCCTCCCGGTGATTTACAAAATTGGAAACAATCAGGTAATTTCCTTCGCCAACATTGTCGAAAGAATAAGCGCCTTTGTCATCACACATGATCGCTTTCACCAGTGAAGAATCCCTTGACTTCAGCAACAAAACATTTGCATGGCCCAAAGGCTTGTTAACCGAGTCAACAACAGTCCCGCTAATAGTTTGACAAAAGGATCGGGAAGGCACAAAAAAATTAAAAGCAACAAACAAAAGTGTTGCCATTAGTTTCGGCAGTATGGTTGTTTCTCTCATTTTGGGGGGTAATAAAATTTTTAGAGAACTTCACCTACCTATATCGCAAAAATTCAACAACTGGAAACTTCTACCGGGTTTTATATTCTAAATACCCCTTAAAATAATCAGAATAAAGAAGGAATACAAGTGGCGAAGTGGACTATTTGATGGACGGTTTAATGCTGAATGCACAATGCCGAACGCCAAACGCCGCGGTACGTGTCCTCACGTACCGCAACAGCAAACAGGTGTGCCGTGGTTTGTGAAGACATGAACCACGGCGATGGGGCTACAAGCAATACTCGGAGACTCCACCTGAGCCCCAGCGGGGCGAAACGTTAGTAGTTAACCCATTTAAGCTATCGAAAAGCGAATACGAGCCCCAGAGGGGCGACATGTTAGTCATCGCGAAGCGAGAAATGTACTCGATGTCTTTATGGTTTGCCAGCCATGAAAAGTTTTGAAAACCTGTTATGTCTCGATGCAGCACCTGAACCAAGCTACCCGACAAAAAAAAACTGCAAGGCTCTCACCTTGCAGTCTAGAAAACTTTATCATCGAAAAACTCTAATTCCTAATTTCTAATTCCTAATTCCTAATTCCTAACTATTCCCTCGTCATTTCCATCACAACATCCACAATCTCTTCCACATTCGGTTTGCTGAAATAGTCGCCATCGCTTGCGTATGCCGGGCGGTGCGCTTTTGCAGTAACCGTGCGGGGAGCAACATCCAGCCATTTATAACCACCTTGTTTTTCCATCACAATGTTGAACATGTAAGCCGCAGCACCTCCCGGAACATCTTCATCGATAAACACAATGCGGTTTGTTTTCTTTAAAGATTCAATGATGGATCCATTAACGTCAAATGGTAAAAGCGTTTGTACATCAACAATCTCACAATGTATGTTATAAGCCGCAAGAATATCGGCCGCTTCCTGTATGATGCGCAACGTTGAACCGTAAGACACGATGGTGATATCGGTACCTTCTCTTATAATTTCAGGTACCCCAAGTGGCACCCTGTATTCAAGTAAGTTATTGGGCAATTTCTCCTTCAGGCGATATCCGTTAAGGCTTTCAATCACAATAGCAGGATCGCTGCTTTGCAAAAGTGTGTTGTACATACCTGCCGCCTGCACCATGTTGCGCGGCACGCACACGTGAATACCTCTTAGTGAATTAACCAGCATTCCCATTGGCGAACCGCTGTGCCAAATACCTTCCAATCTGTGGCCCCTTGTACGCACAATCAACGGAGCGCTTTGTTTGCCCGCTGTTCTGTAGTGCATAGAAGCAAGGTCGTCACTCAAAGGCTGCAAACCGTACAATACGTAATCCAGGTATTGTATTTCCGCTATTGGTCTTAAACCTCTCATCGCCATTCCTATGCCCTGACCAATAATTGTAAGCTCGCGAATGCCTGTATCGAAAATTCTTTTTTCACCATACTTTGCCTGCAAGCCCGCAAAACCCTGGTTCACATCACCGATGCTGCCAAGATCTTCACCAAAAGCAAGCACCTTGGGATTGTTTGCAAATAAAGCATCGAAGTATTTATTCAGCACTTCATAACCGTTCAGCACCTGGCTGTGGTCATCATATCCTGCTTTTACTTCTTTTACACGCAAGGCACTTTTGGCATTTTCATTCAATAAATAAGTATTGTATAAAGACTTATTTAAAGCCAATAGCTCATTATAATAATCCTGCAAAGATTGATTCTTCTTTTTATCTGCAGAAAGCAACAACGCATTGTGAATTGATTTCATTACATCCTTACGTCCCGGCTCACGATGCGCAGAAAGCACGCTGGAAATGGTGTTGATCGCATTTGCATGATCTGGCAAAGCAGCTGCAAACTCTTTCAGCAACGTAACCGCTTTGGTTACCTGTTGCTTGATCGGCGCGATGTAATTTTCCCACGCGTTAATCTTGCTTTGTTTTACAAATTCTTTTGATTTCAGTTCAATTTCAGAAAGCTCTTCTTCACTTACCAAAGCGTTCTCAATGATCCACTCTTTCATCTTTTTCAAACAATCCCATTCTTTCTCCCATGCCAGTCTCTCATTTGATTTATAGCGCTCATGACTGCCGGAAGTAGAGTGGCCCTGTGGTTGCGTTACTTCTTCCACATGGAAAACTGCCGGAATATGTGTGTCCCTGATTTTTTGAATACCAGCCTCAAATACTTCGCACATTCCTGCATAATCCCAGGCCTTTACTTTATAGATGTCGATACCATTGGAACCATTCTTTTTCTGGAAACCTTTTAATGCTTCCGAAATGGAACCTTTGGTAGTTTGATATTTTGTAGGAACTGAAATGCCGTAACCATCGTCCCAAACGAAGATGGCCAACGGTACCTGCTGAACACCCGCTGCATTTACCGTTTCCCAGAAATGCCCTTCGCTGGTAGACGCATCACCGATTGTACAAAAGCAAACCTCGTTGCCTTTGTTTGACAGGTTAGTAAACTGTTGAAGCTGATCTATTTCACGGAAAGATTTTGATGCCAATGCAAGGCCAAGCGCTTTTGGCATCTGGCCGGCTGTAGGAGCCATTCCTGCCGCAAGGTTGCGACGGTTTATAAGATCTAATATTTCGCCGTTATCGTCAACAAATGCTGTTGCAAAGTGTGAATTCATCTGGCGACCACCGCTGTGAGGATCGTTGGTTCTGTCAGGATCGGCATAAAGCTGCGCGAAAAACTCCTGAACAGTCGCTCCGCCAGTAGCAAAAGCGATCGTTTGGTCGCGATAATACCCGGAATAAAAGTCGCCGGGTTTGAAAAATCTTGATAGTGCAACCTGTGGAACTTCTTTTCCGTCTCCAAAAATGCCAAACTTAGCTTTGCCGGTAAGAACTTCTTTACGGCCGAGCAAACTGGCTTCCCTGCTTTCGCAAGCTACCTTATAATCATTTAATACCTGTTCGCGAAATGAATCGAACGAAAGTTGCTGCATATCGGCAATAGAATCGCTGTGTATCAAATTTTCCATGCGACAAATGTAAAGTGAATTTGGCAAACAGAAACTAACAACTGTTAATATAATCGTACGAATGTAATTTGATTGTTAATAACCTGTTTTTAAGAACACAAAAAGTTCAGGTTTGGCATCACAATTTATAGATTTGTAGTTCGTTAAACTAAGTTGTAATTTTCCAGTCTTATTACCCTGTATGCGAATAAAAAAAACCTTATTAGCGGTTTGTTTATCGGTGGGAATCTCTTCCCTCGCATTTTCACAAACCAATGAAAAACAACAGGAAACGTTGATGCTGCCCGAAAAAGTCTACGACTTTGGAAAAATCTCCCAGGGCAGGCCCGTTACCCATGAGTTTTACTTTACCAACAATAGTTCGGATACCTTGCACCTGGACAATGTGCAGGCATCCTGCGGTTGCACCACTCCTGTCTGGAAAAAAGATCCGGTGTTGCCCAATAATACAAGCAAAATAACTGTAGGCTATAACGCAGCGGCGGAAGGCCCTTTCGAAAAAACCGTAACCATTTTTTACAACGGCAATAAAACCTCTGCCATAAAAATTAAGGGCGAAGTGACTAAAGCGCCTGTAGGTTCGGCCCCAGCGAACAATTCCATTCAATTATTAAAACAATAAAAAATCAATAAGCATGAAAAAAATCGCTCTGTTATCTGTTTTCTCTCTATTGCTAAGCGTATTTGCATTTGCTCAGACTACCAGCACTACTCCAACCAAAAAAGCTGACGAATTAGTAAAATTCGCTGAAACAAGACACGACTTTGGTAAGATTAAACAAGGCGTTCCGGTTACTTACGATTTCGCTTTCAAAAACATCGGTTCTGCTCCTGTTGTAATTGAATCAGCAACTGCAAGCTGCGGTTGTACTACACCGGTAAAACCTGAAAAACCTGTTGCAAAAGGTAAAAGCGACGTAGTAAAAGCTGGCTTCAATGCTGCTGCTGCTGGTCCTTTCGAAAAAACAATTTTCGTAAAAGTTGCCGGTGCTGATCAGCCTTTGGAATTGAAAATTGCAGGTCAGGTATTGAGCGCTGATGACTTCGCAAAATATGAAGCTGAAAAAGCAAAAGGCAAATAGTTAACCTAAATCAATTTTAAATAATTTGTCCCTGTGAGCGTACTCACGGGGATTTTTTTTGAGAAAGAAAGAACGCTGATTTTCATGATTTTCATGATTGGTTAAGATTTTTCACTTTTCAATTTTCAACTTTCAATTTTCAATTTTCAATTATTATGCAATTCCTCATCATCGGCATCGATCACAAAGATGCAGACGCACTGAACCGACGGCTAGCCGTTCGTCCGAAACATATTGAACGTATGCGCGAAGAAAAAGTCAAAGGACATTTCATATTCGGCGGCTCTAAACTAAATGACGATGGAAAAATGATCGGTTCTATATTGGTGATCGATTTGCCGGATATGGAAGCAGCAGAAGACTGGATAGAGGCTGACCCCTATGTGAAGGATGGAGTTTGGGAAACGTATGAAGTGGTGCCGTTTAAAGTCGCGGAGGTGTAGATAAAAACTAAATGAACAAATAAAAAAGCCATCACTAAGGATGGCTCAATTTCGTTTTAATTATTTCGAACACTGTAAGTGAACGTATAGTCATTTTTAACATTGAAAGAAGTCACTTGCGTTCTTGTCGGATAGGAACCCAAATGTTCCAAAATATCGGTTTTTGAACTGCTTGTAGTTATATTACCCATCGCATCAGTTTGAGTACTTGAGGATGCAACACCCGCATTTCTGCTTACTCCGCCGATAAAGAGGAGATTAAATATTGGATTGCCTTTGATAAGATAGGGATTTCGGTAATTCTTATCGAAGGTTCCTGTAGAAACCGATTTACTCACGCTACTTTCGGATTTTATGACGTTGCCCACGTCATCGAAAGTATATTTCGTCGTGTCTGTACGATTCTCGCGATTTATAACTCTCTCAACAATCAAACTATCCCTTAAAGTGCATTCTGTTGTTTTAACTCCTCTCTGAGACGGAGTGCGCCAATTGTCCGTTATTATTATTTTGTTGGAACTATACTGAATTGTATAAATATCCAACTGACCCACATAATTACCGTTAGGATCCTGAGTCGTGGAATCCATGAATCCAGTAAGGTAGCCCCGGTCATCATAGGTAAAACTTGTTACAGTATCGCCCAGCTTATTGTATATTTTGATAATCGGCCTTTACTGTAGTAGGTAAAATCATAGTAATAATCTTTTGTTGGGAACCCCGTGTTCTGCAAAACTGCATGGACACGTGTCAAAATTGTATCGGTCGAGGATTGTTGATGGGGTGAATTTGAAGAGTCATTTTTTTGGCAGGAAGAAACGCTAACAATCACAAGAGCGCAAACAATTACATGGGAAAGTAGTTTCATTGAATAGGTTTTAGGGTATGTAATTAAATTGGTTAAAAATAACCGTGATATTCATGACGATCTTGCAAAAACCGAACACGCCAATTGTCAATAAACATAAACAGAAAACCGTAGTTGGCGCATCATCCAGCCTTTGCTATTGATTTTTATAAATTATAAGTGATAACATAATCATCAGTTGTCGGTCCGTCTGAATGTACTTTCGTTGGATAGGAACCAATGTGTTCATTCACCGTAAACTTTAAATTGTAAGTCTGCTGAACTCCGTTATCATCATTGTAAACAATGGTTTCTGTGGCCGGCATGTTTACACTTATACTTCCGCCATCTCCACCATTAATCGCACTAAAAAGCAGATTCCCTCTGATGAGAAATGGATTTTTGTAATGCATATCGTAAGTATATGTGCGCACTTCACTTCTATAACTATGTACTTCTTTTATTACGTTCCCGTCCGTATTGTAAGTATAAGTTACCAGGTCCTCATGTCCTCCAAGATCCATGGCAGCGCCCACAATAAGGCTATCCTGCAGAACATAGGTGGTCGTACTAACTTCACCACCGCCATTAACCATATCTGCCCAGGTATCTTCAACGCTTACGGAATTAGTGCCGTACGATATTTTGTAAGTATCAGTTTGAAACAAAACGCCGAGATAACTTGCTTTATCAATGTAACTGGTCAAATTCCCTTTGTCATCGTAAGTAAAGGCGCTCAACGTGTCGCCCCAGTTGGCAGCGAACTTTATAATCTTTCCTTTTGAAAATGTGTAATCAGCAATTACATTTTGCGTTTGTCCGGTAGTACTATTTTTCTCCGTGTAAGCAATGCGCTTGGGAAGCGTGTCGGTACCGGCAGTTTGATCAGGTGAGTCTTGTGATATATCTTTTTGACAAGACGTAATGGCAATCGCCATCAGGGCACAGCTTAATAGCCAGGTAAGTTTTTTCATATTCTTCGGTTTAATAGAAGGTGATGTACTAATGTAGCTATTTCCTTATAAAAAAGAAATAGATCACACATAAAAAGGTGGCAGTGATGCTAATAAAAAAGCCGCGGCAAGTGCCGCGGCTTTATAATATGTTGAATAATATTCGTTATTCAAATTTCAGATCCAGACCCAAACCTCTCAACTCGTGTACCAATACGTTGAATGATTCAGGAACACCTGCTCTTGGAATGTTGTCACCTTTAACGATGGCTTCATAAGTTTTTGCACGACCTATGATATCATCAGATTTAATAGTCAACAACTCCTGAAGGATGTTAGATGCACCGTATGCTTCAAGTGCCCAAACCTCCATCTCACCAAAACGCTGACCACCGAACTGCGCTTTACCACCCAGAGGCTGTTGCGTGATCAAGCTGTATGGTCCGATAGAACGTGCGTGCATTTTATCATCAACCATGTGGTGCAGTTTAATCATGTAAATGATACCCACAGTAGCTTTCTGGTGCATGCGTTCGCCGGTTTCACCATCATACAGGTATGTGTGACCCATCATTGGGATACTTGCCTTCTGGCAGTATTCAGCGATTTCGTCAGTTGTAGCACCGTCGAAAATTGGAGTAGCGAATTTCACACCCAATTTCTCACCGCACCATCCGAGTACTGTTTCGTAGATCTGTCCAAGGTTCATACGACTAGGTACGCCCAATGGGTTCAATACGATGTCAACCGGAGTACCATCTTCCAGGTAAGGCATATCTTCTGCGCGTACAATCTTAGCAACGATACCTTTGTTACCGTGACGACCGGCCATTTTATCACCCACTTTCAACTTACGTTTTACAGCAAGGTAAACTTTAGCCAATTTCAATACACCGGCAGGTAATTCATCACCGATTGAAACGTTGAATTTCTCTCTCTTATAACGTCCAAGTTCTTCGTTGTACTTGATGTTATAGTTGTGCAACAGGATGTTGATCTGGTTGTCGATATCAGCATCACCTGTCCAACCCAGCGGATTGATGTTCAAGTAATCAAGGCTTGCAAGGTTCTTAGCAGTGAACTTCGCGCCTTTACCGATTTGTACTTCACCAAAGTTATTGCTAACGCCGGTTGAAGCTTTATCTCTCAACAACACTTGTAATTTGCTCAACAATACTTCCAACAGATCAGTTACATTCTTTTCGTGAACTTTCTCGATTTTTTCGATAGTTGCTTTTTCACGAACTTTTGTATTCTTATCTTTTTTAGCACGTTGGAAAAGTTTCTTGTCGATAACAACACCTTCTACTCCGTTTGGAGCTTTCAATGATGCATCTTTTGCGTCACCGGCTTTATCACCGAAGATCGCACGCAACAGTTTTTCTTCAGGCGTAGGATCGCTTTCTCCTTTTGGAGTGATCTTACCAATCAGGATGTCTCCTTCTTTAACCTGAGCACCGATGCGGATGATACCGTTTTCGTCAAGATCTTTTGTTGCTTCTTCAGATACGTTAGGGATATCAGGAGTCAATTCCTCTTCACCCAATTTAGTATCACGTACTTCCAATTCGTATTCAGAAATGTGAATAGAAGTGAACCAGTCATCGCGTGCTACTTTTTCGCTGATAACGATCGCATCCTCGAAGTTGTAACCTTTCCAAGGCATGAACGCCACTTTCAGGTTACGTCCCAGAGCCAATTCACCATCTTTCACAGCGTAACCTTCAGTTAAGAAGTCGCCTTCTTTTACTTCCTGGTCTTTTTTAACAGCAGGACGTAAAGTGATAGAAGTTTCCTGGTTGGTTTTAATAAACTTGGTTAGTTTATATATTTTAAGATCTTCTTCAAAGCTTACTAATTTTTGAGCTTCGTTTCTGTCGTAACGAACGTGGATTTCGTTAGAGTCAACGAATTCAACAACACCGTTTCCTTCGGCCATGATCTGCGTACGTGCGTCACGTGCAGCTTTGCCTTCCAGACCTGTACCTACGATAGGTACTTGTGCATTGATCAATGGAACCGCCTGACGTTGCATGTTTGATCCCATCAATGCACGGTTGGCATCATCATGCTCAAGGAACGGAATCAGGGAAGCACTCAAACCAACGATCTGGTTAGGAGCAACGTCCATGTATTCTACTTCGCCTCTTTCCAAAATCGGGAAGTCACCTGTTTCACGGCTGATGATCTTATCTTCAGCAAATTCTCCTTTTTCAGTAAGCGGAGTGTTTGCCTGTGCGATCTTAGCGAAATCTTCTTCTTCTGCACTCAGGTAAGTCAATTCTTTCATATCAACTTTACCGTCGTTCACTTTACGATATGGTGTTTCGATGAAACCCATTTCGTTGATCTTCGCGTGTACGCACAAGGTAGAGATCAAACCGATGTTTGGACCTTCCGGAGTTTCAATTGTACAAAGACGACCGTAGTGTGAGTAGTGTACGTCACGAACCTCAAAGCCCGCACGCTCACGGCTCAAACCTCCTGGCCCTAACGCTGAGATACGACGTTTGTGTGTGATCTCAGATAATGGGTTGGTTTGGTCAAGGAATTGTGACAACTGAGAGGTACCGAAGAATGAGTTGATCACAGAAGAAAGTGTTCTTGCATTGATCAAATCAACCGGGGTAAATACCTCGTTATCACGAACGTTCATTCTCTCACGGATGGTACGAGCCATACGTGCAAGACCAACGCCGAACTGAGCATACAATTGTTCGCCCACAGTACGTACGCGACGGTTGCTCAGGTGATCGATATCGTCAATATCTGCTTTCGCGTTTGTTAAGCGAACCAGGTATTTAATGATTTCGATGATATCTTCTTTCGTTAATACTTTTTTCTCAAGCGGATAGTTCAAATTCAACTTGCGGTTGATTTTGTAACGGCCCACTTCTCCAAGATCATAACGTTTATCACTGAAGAACAATTTGTCAATGATACCACGTGCTGTTTCGTTATCAGGAGCATCTGCACCGCGCAATTGACGGTAGATGTGCTGAACCGCTTCCAACTCAGAGTTAGAAGTATCTTTATTTAAAGTATTGTAGATGATCGCATAGTCGCCACCAACGTCTTCTCTTTGCAGGAACACGCTTTTAACGCCCATATCAACCACCATTTCAGCTGCTTCTTCGTCAAGGATGGTATCACGCTCAAGCACAACTTCGTTACGCTCGATAGAAACTACCTCACCGGTATCTTCATCCACGAAATCTTCTACCCATGTTCTCAATACACGAGCAGCTAATTTTTTACCAATATATTTTTCAAGTTGTTTTTTCTCGCCTTTAACTTCATCGGCCATTCCGAACAACTCAAGAATGTCCTTATCAGTTTCGAAGCCGATAGAACGCAGCAAGGTTGTTACAGGGAATTTTTTCTTACGGTCGATGTAAGCATACATCACGTTGTTGATGTCTGTAGCAAACTCCATCCATGCACCTTTGAAAGGAATTACCCTTGCAGAGTAAATCTTAGTACCGTTCGGGTGAACAGACTGACCAAAGAATACACCAGGAGAACGGTGTAATTGGGAAACGACAACACGCTCAGCACCGTTGATAACAAAGGTACCACGTGGAGTCATGTAAGGAATGTTTCCGAGGAACACATCCTGAACGATGGTTTGGAAATCTACGTGCTCTTCATCATTACAGCTCAGGCGAAGCTTAGCTTTTAACGGAACAGCGTACGTTAAACCACGTTCCATACACTCTTCGATAGTGTAGCGCGGCGGATCAATAAAGTAATCCAGAAATTCCAGCACGAAGATGTTGCGGGTATCGGTGATCGGGAAGTTTTCCCTGAACACGCGGAATAAACCCTCAATGTTTCTTTTGTCTGGAGTTGTTTCTAACTGGAAGAAGTCTTTAAATGATTGAATCTGTACTTCGAGTAGGTCAGGAGTTTCTGCAATATTTTTAATTTTTGCAAAATTGACCCTGTTGTTCACTTTTGTTGAAGACATATGTATAATTAAACCGGTTTTAAAGATTTTAAATCGTCTATAGACAAAATACCAAAGGAGAACACATAATGTTCTCTTCTACACTACAAATCAATAAGTTATATAAAAAATACGGCCGTTATATAACATCAATTAGCTAATTATCCCGTAAAAACAGGAGAGCAAAGGTAAGAAATAACATCAAATAAAAATAAAAGTTATTAAAGAAGACAGAAAACTGACAAAAATTATTTATATAATGGCAGGCGCAGACGCGCCAAGCTTTAGTGGTCAACCCACATATTTATCTCTATTCAGGAGCCAAGCGGCATATCCTCGCCTGCTAAGCCAGATTGGCGATCTCAATTTCATTTCTTAGTAATGCGGCTGCTTTTTCAGGATCTTTTGCGCTGCAAATAGAAGACATCACTGCGATACAGTTCACTCCTGCCTTTACAACTTCTTTGACGTTTGCCAAATTTATGTTGCCGATTGCTGCGAGTGGTTTGTTTGTTTGTGAGCGAATCCAACGTATCCCTTCTATTCCCCACTCCATTAGCGAACCTGTTTTTGTAAAAACAGGACAGATACCCAGATAATCGGCCTTTTTTGCCGCGTCGCTATTTATTTGTTCTTCATACTCAATGGAATAGCCGACACAATTACAATCCGGCCAGACTTGTTTTATAATGCCGGGAGAATTGTCGCTTTTACCGACGTGCACACCGTAGGCGTTTAGCCCCTTTGCAATATCCCATCTGTCATTGACAATCAGCGGAACATTGTATTTGTTTAATAAATGTTGCAGGGCAATGGTGGTCATGGCGAAATCGGTTTCATCCATTTCGTTGTCGCGGAACTGGACAAGATCTACGCCGCCGCGGACAGCAGATTCTACGACTTGCAAAATATTTTTCCCCTTGCAAGCTAATTCACTGACAACCAGGTACAATCTATATGGAAACACCATAAGTAATCGTTTAGTGATAAGTTTTATTAAATGGCAAGGGAAAGGATTTGTTGGCACAGTGCATGTAAAGCATCAAATAACATACAGCTTTTGAGTTATGCACATATAGAAATGTGAAAAGCGTGCAAAATCTGACGCGAGTTGTTGTTAACAAAGAAAGCCGGAAATTGTTTGGAGGAGTTGATGTTTTTTTAATTCATACACTTCCCATTGTTTTAGGAATTTACGAAAGTTTTTAGGGTGCAAGACCTGACAGGTTTCCGAAAACCTGTCAGGTCTTGATCTCCGAAAGTCCCAGAACCGGACGTCAAAAGAGAATGCGTTACCTCGTCCTTCTTTTTTCTACAATTCCTGCGATTATAAAAAACACAGCGCTGAAACCCAACAATATTGAGAGTTTCGGCAAGATGCCATAAAAACTTCCGTTACGTAAAAACAAATCATTTATTATATCCAGTGCCCAATGCAGCGGAGATACTTTTGCGAGCTGCTGCAACGCATAGGGCAGGATTTGCACTGGCACCCAGATCCCACCGATGGCGGATAATATGACGATAGAAATTGAACCAAATGGTAAAGCCTGGTTCGCAGTTTGAAATACAGTTCCAATTAACACGCCGTAAGAGGTTGCGGTAAATGAAATTACAATTGCTGTGAGCAACAATGCAACGGGGGCATGGCCCATATATAACGCGGGCAAACCAAAATGTGGCAACAAGTAAACACCTGCCTGCAGCATCAAATAGAATTGCAACACACCAACCATCACGTAGAAAAATAATTTGCCGAACAGGATATCGAAATAAGAACCAGGAATAAGTTTCAACCTTGTCAAGCTACCATCTTCCCTTTCACCAATCATGTTTCCTGCGATGGGAATGATGATGAAGAACAAACCAAATATCGCCCAGGCGGGAACGTTATGTTGCACTGAGTTGGTGGCGCTGGAAACGCTGGTGTTTACAGGCGAGGCCTCTCTGATACCCACTGCACGCAGCCTATTCTGTAAATCAATATTTACGGAATCATTGGGATTGCTGTCTTGCGAATTCATTGTTTTTGCCAGTCTGGAAAGCGTTAATTCTGCCTCAGATTTCGTGGTAAATTTTTCAAGCGCATTCATTATGGAAAGCTTGAAGGTTTGTTTGGCAGCAGGATCAAAATAAACTTGTATGTCATTGCCGGGACGACTTTCTCTTTGTGGTAGTTTTCCGGGAGCGCCTATTTTTGAACCGATGTCATTGGCTATTTGGTTGGCGCTGTTGATCACTTCGGCGGATAAGCCATTGGGAATGACAATACCGATCTGATATTTTCCTTTTTGCACCAAATCCTTCACAGCAGCGTCGTCCAGAGCTTTGTCATCTACGGATGTCACAAGATGAAATTGTTTTGTCTGGCTAAAATCTTCCTGTAATTTTTTGGCGAGTTGACCATGATCGTTGTCGACCCACAACACATCGAACCTGATGTTCTGGTATTCGCGAAATGGCGCATCCTGTATCAATGCCATGATTACAGTGAGCACAATCGGCATTAATAAAAGCAATGATAACCCGGCTATATCTTTTACGAATAGTCGGCATTCATTGATGATGGTGGCAATAATTCTAGATACAGATGCAGCCTTTTTTTGCATGAAACGGGGAAAGTTGTGCGTTTTGAGTTATAAGTTATGAGTCCTAATCTCTGACTTTTGTTCCGGTTATTTTTAAAAACAGATCTTCCAAATTATTTGCATGATGCGATGAAATCAAATCTTCTGTATTTCCATGAACCACCAATTTCCCGTTGTCTATAATGGCAACTTCATCACATAACTCCTGGGCCTCTTCTAATAAATGGGAAGTGTAAATGATGGAATGCCCCTGTGCGTTGTACATTTTCAGAAAGTCCATGATCATGTTGCGCGACTGCACATCTACGCCAGCGGTTGGCTCATCCAAAATCAACAACACCGGCTCATGCAGCAAAGCGGCAATAATGTTGGCCCGTCTTTTCATTCCACCCGAAAAATTTTTGATTGATTTTTTAGCATTGTTGTCGAGCCCAAAAATCTTCAGGTAATGATAAATTTTATCCTTGAGTTCTGTTCCTTCAAGTCCGTACAATTTTCCAACGTACTGCAGATTTTCAAATACTGACAACTGAGGATACAAAGCAATGGATTGCGGCACAACGCCGATCTTCCTCTTAATGATGTCCAGTTCAGTTCTCACGTTATCTCCCAACACAACTACGTCTCCGTTATCTGGTGCAACCAACCCGCAAATGATCGAAATGGTAGTGGTTTTGCCAGCACCGTTTGGCCCCAGCAAACCCGCTATGATGCCTGTAGAGAATTGTATGTTCAATCCCTGCAAGGATGGCTCGAGCGCATGCTTATATGTTTTATGGAGATTGTTTATTTGAAGCATGTTTATTTAATTGAAAATTGAAAATTGAAAGTTGAAAATTAGCTTTAAAGGCAACCCTTCATTTTCAACTTTCAGTTTTCAATTATTTCCGGTTTTTTGCCACTTTTTTAAGTTTCTCAAAAAAATCTTTTTCCTTTCCGGATATGTCGATGAGCATGTCGCCCAGTTGATCGTAGGAATGTAATTCGCCGCTACGTGCTTTGCAGGTTCGTGCGGCGGAGTATGCGAAATTGCGCCATTGGTCGCCAATTGTGGTCATTTCTTCTGACAGGTGCAATAGTTCGTCGTTGCCAAATTTCTTGCCTGCTTCCTGCAAAAATGCAGCGTATAAAAATCTGAAGCCTGCGCCGCCTGTGCCTATCTCTTCCTGCATCCGAATGATGTTTCCCACATACAGCGCCGATCTTCTCGGATCAAGTTTGGCAGGGTACTGTTTTATTTTTTTACCTAAAAATTTAATGCCTTTTACTCCAAAGAACGGCACGGGCGGAGTTAACATGAAAAAACATGTTTGATTGATGCCGCTCCAGATTGGCTTTGTAAGATCAACTGTTTTGGGTGCCTGAACGGGGTAATACATTCTGCCGTTAGGCTCCGGAAACCCTTTTGCAAAGCGGGCTTTTGCCAGATCTTCAGTAGAAACTTTCGCTACATTTTCCATAACCGGATCGCTTATCAGGTACTCACTTCCTTCTTTGCCAAAAGCGATCAAGTTGTGGGCGTTGAAATGAAAACGAAAGGCGGGTGGCAGATAATTTAAATAATAAACGCTGGCCATCATTCCTGCGGGTCTTTTGCTGGCCAAGACCTCATCCAGCGCCTGCATTGCCTTTTCGGGAGTTTTGAAATTCTCCACTTTTATTTTTACGCCAAGCTGGTTGCTTACTCTTTTAAAAATGTAACCGGGCCAAATGCGGAAGGTTGTTCCCGGTACGCCATTTACTTTCACAAATGGCAAATGCCCGAAAAACATACCTGCACCGATGCCAAATATCATGGGCTCAGAAAGTTCTACTCCGTAATACCTTAAAAGATTTACTGTAACGCCGCTTTCACAATGTGCATACTGGTGATGCTCGAAATTTTCAATGATCATAGATGGTTGAGATATTATTACGCTGCAGGGAATTTAGTAAGTTCATCTACAGTTATGTTGAAAACGGAAGCGTACAGCTCCAATGTTTTCTTATCTAATTTTTTAAAGACTGAAGGTTTTAAGTGCCGTTTTACCACCCATTTCCATTTGCCGACATAGCTTGCAAGGATGGGAATGTCCATAAGATTTTTCAGCATAAAATAGGCAATCGGGCTCACCTCGCCATTTTTCACCTTTTCCCTGGTTTCTGCGATGTGTTCGTCAATGTCTTCCCAGGCTTGGGTAAGCGCATAGTTCTCAGCCTCCCAGCCGTCCGACTGCGCAGATTCATAATTTCCGGAATCGTCAGTCACGTATAATACTTTCCTTAAGGTATTGTCTTCTCCCTTAATGATTTTTTTATCCTGTGGTAATTCTTCCTTTTTCATAATCCCGGGTTGTTTAATAGCCTCACAAACGTAAACAAAAACTGCGATTATACGTTGAGAGAGCAGGAATTAGGAGTTAGGAATTAGAAATTAGGAATTAGTAGGAGAACATACTAGATATTTGATCTACGTTCTAACTCCTAATTCCTAATTTCTAGTTCCTGACTAAACTAACGGTTAGTAGTTTCAATTATTAACTAATAATTTTTTAAACGACTTTAATTGTGTTTCCATATAACTTTGCAGCTTGTGTCTGCAGAAAAACTGTTAACACAGTATTAAAATATTCGTACACAGTAAAGTTCATAATTACTCAATCGTGGGCAAAATATCAAACAAGGCCTCCTTGGCCGGACTTCTAATCGCCTTAGGAATTATTTATGGTGACATTGGTACCTCTCCTCTTTACGTAATGAGCGCAATCATTGCCGGAAGACCTATTTCAGAAGACCTTATCATCGGAAGCGTGTCCTGCATCATCTGGACACTTACACTTCAAACCACCGTTAAATACGTTATCCTCACGTTGCAGGCAGACAACAAGGGTGAAGGTGGTATTTTCTCATTGTATGCATTGGTAAGACGACAAAGGAAATGGCTGGTTGTTGCCGCTATGCTTGGTGGCGCTGCGCTGCTGGCCGACGGTATGATTACGCCGCCTATTACCGTTACCTCTGCGATTGAGGAGCTTGGAAGACAAGATTTCTTTCGACCTATTGTGGATGCAAACCCCAACGTAATCATGTACATAGTGCTGGGCATTTTGTGTGCACTATTTTTTGTGCAGCAATTTGGTACGGCGTCTATCGGTAAATTCTTTGGACCGATAATGTTCGTTTGGTTCTGTATGCTGGCAGTGCTGGGGCTTTCGAAGATTTCTTATGACTTCGAAATGTTCAAAGCGCTGAACCCATACTATGCTATAAAATTACTGGTAACTTATCCAAAAGGATTCTGGCTGCTGGGTGCAGTTTTCCTTTGTACTACTGGTGCGGAGGCGCTGTATTCCGACCTTGGTCACTGCGGAAAATGGAACATCCGTTACTCATGGATATTCGTAAAAACCGCCCTGATCCTGAACTACCTGGGGCAGGGTGCATGGCTTTTAGCAAAACATCATGGAGCTGTGTTTGCTACGGAAAAACTGTTGAAAGATTCTAAGTTCATGCTGGAGTTTCCGAACGCACAGGAACTTATTAACCCTTTCTACGGCATTATGCCGCATTGGTTCATCATTGCAGGTATCGTAATTGCTACTGCTGCCGCTATTATTGCCAGCCAGGCGTTGATCAGCGGTTCATTTACACTGATCAGTGAGGCAATGCGACTGAACCTTTGGCCAAAACTGAAAATTGTTTACCCAACGGAAGAGCGCGGACAATTATATATTCCGGGCATTAACCTGTTGTTGTTCTTGGGCTGTACAGGCGTTGTGTTGTACTTCCAGGAATCGAGTAACATGGAAGCTGCTTATGGTTTGGCGATTACCATGTGTATGATCGCTACATCGATCTTGTTCGCAAATTATCTCGTTTCCAAACGAACACCACCATATCTTATTTACTTGTATCTCGTGGTGTACCTGGGAATTGAGTTCAGTTTCCTTTTTGCAAACCTTGAGAAATTCCCTCATGGTGGTTTCGTGTCTTTGATCATTGCAGGAGGTTTGTTTACCATCATGTATATCTGGTTCCGCAGCAGAAAAATCAAAAACCGCTATGTGGAGTTTGTTCGCATGGACCATTATATTCCACAAATACAGGAATTGAGTAACGACAGAACTGTTCCAAAACACGCGACACACCTGGTGTACATGACAAGTGCCAATAACCCTAAGGAAATTGAGCATAAGATCATTTATTCGATTTTGAACAGAAAACCGAAACGTGCAGATATCTACTGGTTCATTCACGTAGACACTTTGGATGATCCGTATACCTGCGAATATTCTGTTGACCACATTATTCCAAATGATATCATCAGGGTAGAGTTCCGTTTAGGTTTTAGAATTGAGCCGCGTATTAACCTGATGTTCCGTAAAGTAGTGGCAGATCTTGTTGCCAACAAAGAAGTGAACATTACGAGCCGTTATGAAAGTCTTGAAAGAAACAATGTGGTGGGCGACTTCCAATTCATTGTTATGGAAAAATACCTGAGTCAGGATAATGAATTGCCAATTGTGGAGCGCATTATCATGAAGTTGTATTTCTGGGTGAAAGAGATCAGTCTTTCTGAGGAAAGAGGCTTTGGTCTTGACTCCGCAAGCGTAACCGTTGAGAAGTTCCCGTTGATCGTATCGCCTGTTACGAATTTGCGATTGAAGAGAATTGAGGTGGACTGAATTAATGGAGAATTGAAAGTTGAAAATTGAAAATTATTTTTTTGAAGTTGGGCCGATAGTGGTCCAACTTTTTTGTTTTGTGGTAGAATACGCTCACACCATTATAGCAAGCAGGGCTTCGACAAGCTCAGCCTGACACTCCGTTTACACTGTCAGGCTGAGCTTGTCGAAGCCTTGTTAAACATGACGATCGCCTACTAATACTCTTGGATTCGAAACCGTTAAAATTTATTATCTTGAAATAACTAACAGACCACTTATTGAACCACATCATTATTTATATAGCGGGAGGCATTGTTTTACTTTCTATTCTTGTATATTTTTTCCAGGAAAAATTCATTTTCAAACCCGAAAAACTACGGAAAGACTTTGTTTTCAAATACGATGTTCCTTTTCGCGAATTGAATTTTAACATTGCTCCGGGGGTATTGATAAATGGATTACATTTTTACAGGGAAAATCCCAAAGGTTTAATACTCTATCTGCATGGGAACAGCCGGAGCATAAAGGGTTGGGCGAAATACGCAAAAGACTTCTACCGGTATGATTACGACGTTGTATTGATCGATTACCGGGGCTTTGGAAAAAGCACGGGCAAGCGTAGTGAAGCGGAGATGCTGAGCGATGTTCAATTTGTATATACTGCTTTGGCCAAACAATTTGCAGAACATCACATCATCGTTTACGGAAGAAGCATTGGCAGCGGCTTTGCAGCAAAGATCGCATCTGACAATAAGCCGCGCTATCTGATCCTCGATGCGCCATATTACAATTTTACAAGGGTGGTAAAACGTTTCCTTCCTATTTTGCCTATAAGTATCGTGCTCCGTTATCACTTGCGCATTGACAAATGGATTCGCTACGTGAACTGTCACACCTATATTTTACATGGCACAAAAGACAGGCTGATTCCCATTAGGCACAGCGAAAAACTCCAGGAAATCAATCCCAACAAAATCACCCTGATCCGCATTGTAGGCGGCGGGCACAACAACCTGCCATCGTTTGATGAATACCATAATTTTATTCGGGATATTTTGAAATATTGAACAGAGAGAAGGAACGCTGATTTTCATGATTGTCATGATTTACATGATTTTCTATTTTGTTTTCAATATAAAAAATAGTCTCAACTGTTATTGTATATACCCTTTCTGTATTTGGATTTGTTATCATCTACCAACATTAAAAAATCATAACAAATCATGAAAATCTGCGTCATCTGCGTTCCTCTCTCTATTTTTGCAGCATGAGAGGACCAGTTTTCAAATGGATCAAGATTATCATTATAGTGTATTGTGCTATTGGTATTGCTTTTTATTACTTGCAGGACCAGATTCTTTTTCATCCTGAAAGAAAAGCTAAGAACGAGGCATACGATTTCGATATTCCACACAAAGAAGTAAACATTGCTTACGACACTGCTTCCAATCTCAACATCGTTCAGTTTACAACAAAGGACAGCATTGCAAAAGGGGTGGTATTGTATTTCCATGGCAACAAAAAAAATATCGGCTGGTACGCCAAATTCGCTCCCAACTTTACTAAGAATGGTTATGAAGTCTGGATGATCGACTATCCGGGATTTGGAAAAAGCACTGGCCACATGACGGAACAGCGCTTATATGATTATGCATTGCAGTTGTACAAACTGGCGCGTACAAAATTCGGCAAAGACAGCATTATTATTTATGGTAAAAGCATGGGAACAGGCGTTGCAGCGCAGTTGGCTTCTATCAGGGATTGCAAACGATTAATATTGGAGACGCCTTACTCCAGCATGCGCGGATTGGTGCAGACTTATTTTTTCATGTACCCGCTGAAAAATATGTTGCATTATAATTTGCCTACTTACGAATATTTGCAAAAAGTAATTGATCCGGTAACTATTTTTCATGGCACCGACGATCGTTTAATTACTTATCGAAACGCATCGAAATTAAAACCCTTCTTAAAACCCGGAGATGAGTTCGTAACCATCAAAGGAGGCAGTCATAATAACCTTAATGATTATCCGCTGTTTCATGAGAAGCTGGATTCACTGCTGGCGCAGTGATTGAATAACTGATTAACTGAATAACTGAGTGGTTTAAGTGCAACTTTCGCTATCACACTTCGAACATTCAGTTATTCAGTTATTCTTCATTCACCTCCACTACAAACGACTTCTTATTCTTCTTGATCTTCTCCGGCACGGCAGAAATGATTTCACTTTTCAGGGTGTCGATCAACCTTTTCTTTACAAAGTCACGATGAACAACGAGGCTCACTTCGCGCATGGGTGAGGGATTGCGGAAATGCCTTATTAATTGTAATTGCTTTGGCGCCATGTCTGTTGTAGCCAGCTCTGGAAGAATGGTGATGCCTTCATTCACTTCCACCATTCGCCTTAAGGTTTCAAGGCTTCCTGCTTCGTATTTGAAACTGTGTTCCTGTTCGCTCCGCTTGCGCAAGTCGCAAAGGTTTACGATCTGCGATCTAAAGCAGTGCCCTTCTTCCATCAACCAAAGTTTATCAACTGCAATGTCGGTTGGCTGAATGACCGTTTTTTTGAACAAGTCATTTTTTCTGGAAACGTAGGCCAGTAATTCTTCGTAAAACAAAGGATATTCTTTGATGCCGTTCTCGTGCAAAGGAGTAACGAGAATACCAACATCTATGCGACCTTCTTTCAAACGGGCAATGATCACATCCGTCATCATTTCGTTTACGACGAGTTTTATTTGCGGAAATTTTTTACTGAAGCCTTTTACAAAAAGCGGCAGGAGATATGGAGCTAAAGTTGGAATAATGCCAATGCGCAATTCGCCGGTCAATATGCCTTTCTTTTGTTGAACAATTTCTTGTATTACGTTTTTCTCGGCGATGATCTTTCTTGCCTGTGCGAGAATGTCTATGCCCGCTTCTGTGGGCACAACGGGCTGTTTGCTGCGATCGAAAATCTTTACACCCAAATCCGCCTCTAATTTCTGAACCTGCATGCTTAGCGTAGGCTGTGTTACAAAACATGCATCGGCTGCGGCAGCAAAATGACGAAAATTATCTACCGCGACGATATATTCTAATTGCGTGAAAGTCATGTGACAAAGATAGAGCGCGTTGATGAAGATGCAAAACTCATCAAGTTTCGTTATGAAGTCAAAAGTAAAAATTAAGAAGTCAAAAATTAGACTTGCTACGTTTTGACTTTTGATACTTTAATTTTCTTTCAGCGTCTTCGCGGTCGCAGCAGGGCGAATGCAATTCGCCCCTACGGCACCCCATTTTCAACTTTCAACTTTCAATTTTCAATTTCCTTCAGCTTCACCTCACTTTCTCCCACCTTCAATTCATACTCCACTCCTATTTTCAGCGCATAGTTCTTCGTATCATGACTTACGGGAAAATCAAAGCAGAGGGGATATTTATAGTCTTTTACAATGTCCTGAATAATTTCAAAAACAGTTTTGCCGAATGGTCTTGTGGTGTCCTTCATATCAGTAAAGCCACCAATAATCAAACCTGCAAGTTCGTCCAGCTTACCTGCACGCTTCAGTTGTAGCATCATTCTGTCGATATTATAAGCGTACTCGCCAATATCTTCAATAAAAAGAATTCTGTTTTTAGTTTTAGTCTCAGATTTTGATCCGATCAAATGTGCCAGCAAGGCAAGATTCCCTCCGACCAGTTCACCACTTGCTTTTCCCGTTTTGTTGAACTCGTGAGCGGGACAAGTGTACCGCATAGTTTTTCCCTCGAGCGTTTCTTTCAAGGAAAGAACGTATTCATTTTTATAACCATCGTCATTGAAAGCTGCCGCCATCGGCGAATGTATTGATGCAATTTTGTAATTCGTATAAATGTGGGAATGAAAGACGGTGATATCGCTGAACCCGATGATCCATTTGGGAGATTTACTGAATTGCTTAAAATCAATTTCATCGATTATCCTGCTCACGCCATATCCGCCTCTGCCACAGAGAATGGCTTTCACTTCTTTATCATCGAGCATTTTTTGAAAGTCATTCAGGCGTTCTTCATCCGTGCCGGAAAAATAGTTGGTTGAATCTCCGCCAAGTGTTTTACCTACCTTGACTTTGTAACCCCATTGCAACAATGTGTTTATACAAACTTCTGCTTTATCATAAGGCATGTAACCCGCGGGACAAACAATGCCTATTGTATCTCCGGGCTGTAAATAAGGAGGGATGGTGATCATAATGACTGAATAATTGAATCATTGAATAATTGATTTGTCGCCTATCTAGATTACAAGCTCAAAATAAGAACATTTCAATTATTCAATGATTCAATTATTCAGTTATTTGGCCGATCAATGATTCAATTATTTGCAAAAAAAGATCCGTTGAACGCAAAAGGTCGCGATCAACGGATGCATGGAATTCCATAGTGGTTATAATCAAAGTAATCAGATTTAGTAAAAGAAAACACAAACGAAGGGCTGCTATTACTACTGTTGCAGCTTGATTTCACCTACATCAGTAGGTTGGCCTTCCGTTACGTTCACATCATCTTTTGCTATATTTTTATAAGGTGGTTTCGCCTCAATAATGATGCGATACGTTCCTGGTTTTGCATTGGTAATTTCAAATGCTCCACTTTGTACCGGCGCTCTCAATGTATCACTGCTTGATAATGCCCATGCACGCACTGCGCCTTCTGATGGGCTAACTGTACCTTTGATGGTACCCTTTTGTACGGTATAGAAAGAAAACAATCCAGCCACACCAATACCCAATAATCCCAATTTCAATTTTGTTAGTTGTTTCATAACCATCGAATTTTTGATAGATAATTAATTAATTTTTTGCACTTTCTACGGCGGGTATGCTTACTGCTTTTACAGAGGGAACCAACGTAAAACAAGGACTGTGCCGAACGGTGCCAACAGATGCCAGAGTTATATACACTTTGGGCCTTAAAGACTATTTTAAGATTTCTTTAAATTTTCGGTTATTCATTCTCAGGGAGTTAGAGAGAGCACACAGATGCCACTGATTGGACTGATTTGCACGGATCAATAACTGAATAACTGAGTAACTGAATAACTGAAATTCTGAATAGCTGAAAGCTGGCGCAAATAAGCGACACCACGATCACTGGAAAAAATCAGTGTAAATCGGTACAATCAGTGTCATCTGCGTGCCCGAAAGAATTTCATTCAGGCGGGTGTGCGGCTGTTCCCTAATTCCTAATTTCTAATTCCTAATTCCTAATTGATTTATCTTTGCCCGCTTAATAAGTATACATGGCGGCTTTAACATTTGATCTTCAAACGACAGACAGCGCTTCAAAAGCGAGGGCAGGAAAAATAACAACGGATCACGGTGAAATTCTTACGCCGATATTCATGCCGGTGGGCACGGTGGGCAGTGTGAAGGCTGTTTCGCAAAAGCAATTGTATGACGATGTAAAAGCGCAGATCATTCTTGGCAATACTTATCATTTGTATTTACGCCCAACGCTGGACATACTTGAAAATGCCGGTGGCTTGCATAAATTCAATGGCTGGCATAAGCCGATTCTTACGGACAGCGGCGGTTACCAGGTTTTTTCCCTTGCAAACAACAGAAAGATCAAAGAGGAAGGCGTTATTTTTCAAAGCCATATTGACGGGTCGAAACACCTGTTTTCTCCGGAACGCGTGATGGACATCCAGCGCACCATTGGCGGAGATATCATCATGGCATTTGATGAATGCCCGCCTTACCCGAGTGACACCAAATACGCCAAAACATCTATGGAGCTTACGCATCGCTGGCTCGACAGATGTTTTACGCAGTTCAACAGTACACCCGACAAATACGGCTATACGCAGAACCTGTTTCCGATTGTTCAGGGCAGCACCTACAAAGATCTTCGCAAGGCGTCATCGGAATATATTGCGTCGAAAGGCGCTACCGGCAATGCAATCGGCGGCCTTAGCGTAGGTGAGCCGGAGGAAATGATGTATGAGATCTGTGCGCTTTGCTGCGACCATTTACCGGTTGACAAACCTCGCTACTTAATGGGCGTCGGCACTCCATGGAACATACTTGAAAATATCGCTTTGGGTGTGGATATGTTTGACTGTGTAATGCCTACACGCAACGGCCGCAACGCGATGCTCTTTACTTCTAAAGGTGTGATCAATATTGACAATAAAAAATGGGAAAAGGACTTTTCTCCTATTGACGATGGCATTGATTGTGAAACGAGCAATTACTACTCAAAAGCGTACTTGCGCCACCTCATCAAATCCAAAGAAATTTTAGGATTAACGATCGCGAGTGTTCACAATCTTGCTTTTTATCTGCATCTTGTAACCGAGGCACGCAAACATATTTTGCAAGGCGATTTCGTGAGCTGGAAAACCGAGCAGGTAGAAATATTGAAGACAAGATTGTAAGCCCGGCTCTCAACATAAATATTGAACCCAACATTATGAAAGTAAAAAGCTTACGATTGCTTCCCTGGTTGTCAATTGCAGTTTTACTTATCCCGCTTATTATTTTATGCTTTTTTAATCACCCTTCTGCTGACGATTATTCGGGCGCGGCTGTTTGCAGAGATGGCTTGTTTTTCCAGAGATATCTTGATTTGTATCTTCACTGGCAGGGCAGATATTTTTCCCAGGCGTTGGGTATGTCCGGCAGCTTTATAGAAATCAATTATAACCTTTACTGGCTGCATCCCATCGTGCTTTTTATACTTACACTTTGCGGCATTTATTTTCTGTTGTCGCAACTGTTACGATATTTTTTTAAAGCATCCCTCTCAATTTCTTTAAAACTGCTGATTGCATTTTTGCTTTTCTTTCTCAATTTTTTTGTTCAGCCATCAATGTCCGAAAGTGTGTATTGGCTCAGTAGTTCATTGGGATATTATCTTGCATTTAACCTGCTGTTATTTTGGTCAGGCATTTTCATTTCCTATAGTTACAGCAATGGGAAAAGAAAATCCGACCTCTTTTTTCTGGCTATTTTATCCTTTGCTATCTGCGGTTCCAATGAACTTATTGCTATTGCACTGATCTTGCTTTGTACTGTCGCCTGTTTGCTTTCTTACAGTTTTAAAAAAAGCGTACAACCTGCTGCAACAATATTGTTGATCGCTATTGTAGCTACAGGCTTAGAGATCTTTTCGCCGGGGTCAATGTCGCGCTCTGCATTTATCGGGAAAAAGGATATCGTGAAAATAATTTTCAGTTTTTTTTATTGGGGAAGCCAGGTTTATATCAGCATTCTTAAAGAACCATTGTGGTGGGCTTTCGCGGCTGCGGCGGTATTATTTGGGGCGAAGTATAAAGAAAGTGTTCATCCCAGTATTAAAAAGAACATATGGCTGCATCTGTTCCTGATATTTTTTTCCATCATCTGCATTGGTCCGATACTGTATGGCAGCAACGGTTCGATTCCGCTACGTATGTTGAACAATGTAGTATCAATGCAAGTCCTGCTTTTGCTGGCTGAATGTTTCTTGCTGGGCACATTGATAAGAAACAGCGAAACAACAGCGACACTGCAAGCGGCAAAATTCAAAGCAACTTATTTTTATTTGTTATCCGCTATTCTGCTGGTCTCGTCTACATTCACGTTTAATCTTTATGACAACCTTGTCCAGGGATTTTTCTATGACAAAATGATGAGCCATAACGAGCACCTGAAAAAAACAAATAACCCGTTGTACGGAGAAAAAGTAATCCGCAACTATTCAACTTTTGTGGAGGAGGAAATAAAGATGTACCCTGCTCTTAATAAGGTCGTATTTATTCAAAAGGCAAAACAGTTGCCCTCATTTCTGTTCTTCTACAATGATTTTGAGAATCAGCAGAGCGAGAACGCTTTTTTAAACAAATATTACAGGTGAATCGGGAATGATGCACTCCGTTTGGGATGCGCGATTCGCCATGCGTTTCACCATTCAGGTTTCTCGTCTACACTGAGCGTTTGTGCATATAATAAAGTAACAGGATGAATAAAGTTCCACCTACGTACACACTAAACTCCGACCAGTCGTAGTTGGCAAAAAGCCCGTTGAATTTAACCAACGTTCCCCACACATCGGGATTGCTGCTAATTTTGGTATAGGTGGCATCGGTAAACTTAATAAACGGCCAAAACTTTTCGGTTGACGGGTCGCCGATATAGTTAAACGGCTTTATCTGCGCATATGACAAGATAAGCGCCAGCATATTAAATCCTATCCAAATAAAAAGCCATCTGAACCGTTGTGCAAAACTGGCAAGCTGTGCAGTTATAGTTTCAGTTTCTGCAAAACCATTTCCGTTTTGAGCAAACTGGCTATAGACTTCCGGGACCTGGTCGAGTCTCTTCCATTCGGGTGAGTTTTTGTACCAGATCATAGTATCCGAAGTCAACCTCTTTTTTTTCAACTCTTCAACGGAATAAGGCCCTTCAATGGTTTCGTTCTTAAGGTAATAAATGAGCATAGATTACACGGATTCTGTATCAATAAATCAGTCAACGATAAATATACTGCGAAAACCTGAAAGCTAAAAGCGTGTTAAGGAAAACATTCTCAGCAACTTATAATCCGTTAAAATTCGGCTCACCCGCATTTTTTTTAAAATCCTTACAACTTCGCGGGCATCGGTTACACTTTAAAACCACTACTTTTGCCTCGTTTAATAAGCTACATGAAAATACTTGACTGGTATATACTTAAAAACTTCCTGGTAACATTTGTTTTTACAATTATGACAATAACTACAATCGCTGTGGTTATTGATGTGAGCGAAAAAACCGACGATTTTGTCAGGTCCGGTCTTTCATTTGGCGGCATTGTAACCAAATATTATTTTGGTTTTGTACCGTTCATTGTTTCAATGATTTTTCCGCTCATCGTTTTCATTGCTATTATTTTCTTTACGTCTAAAATGGCAGCGCGGACAGAAACCGTAGCCATTCTCGCAAGTGGTGTTCCGTACAATAGGATGTTGAGACCTTACTTCATGGGAGGTATTTTGCTAGCCATAGTGCTCTGGTTGTTAATGGCTTTTGTGATCCCAAGGGCACAAGAAATCAGAAGCAATTTTCAGACCACTTATATCGACAGAAACAGTGGGTACGTTCCCGGTGGCACAAATAATTCAAGTGACTTCTATTTCAGGGCAGATTCCAACACATTTGTTGGCCTCCGTTACTACGATACTGCCAGAAAAGCAGCCAATAGTTTTTTCCTTGAAAAAATCCGCAACAACTCCGTTTACTACAATCTTCGTGGCGACAATATTCACTGGGATACTGCTACGAAAAAATGGTCGGCCGACAGGGTTCAGGAACGCACCATTGATGGGCTGCACGAAAAACTAACTACCCATCAAACGATGACGCTTAACCTGAATGTGCTTCCCAAAGATCTGAGAAAAGATGAATATTTAAAAGATAAACTTACCACGCCTGAACTGAGCGCATTTATCCGCGCCGAACAACTGCGTGGGGGCGAAGGCCTGAACAACTATATAGTTGAACTTCACCGACGCAATGCAACGCCTGTTGCCATCTTAATTCTCACGGTAATTGGCGTGTCTGTTGCCGCAAGAAAAACACGCGGTGGCAGCGGTTTGAATCTTGCCATCGGCATTGTGATGGCTGCATCATTTGTGGTAATGGATAAATTCTCCACTGTATTCTCTACCAAAGGAAACCTGCACCCAATGCTCGCCGCATGGATCCCTAATATTATTTACAGCTTTGCTGCGTTTTGGTTGTATAAGAGAGCGCCGAAGTAATTAGGAATTAGAAATTAGAAATTAGGAGTTAGGAATTAGTTGGTTTTGCGTCATTCCTGATGTGATCTTAACCGGTTTAGGTTTTGACAAGGCTTTGACAAACTTGGTCTGCCACACTATTTACACGGTCAGGGGGATTGTTGAAGCCTTTAAAACATAAGCAATGACCGGCTTTTGTTCACCTCTTTGCAGCAAAGAATTCTTAATTCTTAATTCCTAATTCTTAATTCAGCCACATAGTTCAAATTGCTTTAATATAAATCGTTTTACGTTTAAAATACCCGCATTCTTATTGATTTAATTTGTTTCGCCAACTACGTTTAAGTAACTTTAGCCGCATTCTGAATTTTTAATAATTTTTGAAAATCACTTGTCAATGGAAGTACTCAAAGAAAGGTTCAAAAAGAAGGCCGATGAAGCCGCCGCTGAAATAAAAGGCATTTTGAAAGATCATAGCAACGATGTTATTGGTGAAGTTACACTTGCACAGGTTTATCAGGGTATGCGTGGTATAACCGGTCTGGTTTCTGAAACTTCTCTCCTGGATGCGCACGAAGGCATTCGCTTTAGAGGATATTCGATTCCGGAACTCCAGGAAAAACTTCCAAAAGCAAAAGGCGGAAGCGAGCCTCTTCCAGAAGGCTTGTTCTATCTAATGCTGATCAATGAACTTCCATCACAAGAAGATGTAAATACGATTACAGAACTGCTGCAGCGTCGTTCGCACGTACCAAACCACGTATTTGATGCTATTGACGCACTGCCTATCGAAACACACCCTATGACAATGTTTGTTGTAGGTATTATGGCACTTCAAACTGAGAGCCAATTTGCAAAACAATATGCAAATGGCATCAACAAAAAAGACTACTGGGACCCTGTGTTTGATGACACCATGGACCTGATCGCAAGATTGCCGCGCATTGCCGCTTATATCTACAGACGTAAATACAAAAACAACCAACATATTAATCCAAACGGCTTGCTTGACTGGGCGGGTAACTTTGCCCACATGCTTGGTTTTGAAGACGAAGGATTTATGGAACTGATGCGCCTTTACCTAACCATTCATGCGGATCATGAAGGTGGTAACGTATCTGCCCACACCACTCACCTTGTAGGTTCTGCTTTGAGCGATCCTTACTTGTCTTTTGCTGCGGGCATGAACGGCCTGGCGGGCCCTCTTCACGGTCTTGCTAACCAGGAAGTGATCAAATGGATCTTTGAATTGCGCGAAAAACTGAATACCGAGCAACCAAGCAAAGAACAAATCGCTGAGTACGTAAAAACTACATTAAGCGAAGGGAAAGTGGTTCCAGGTTATGGTCACGCTGTTTTGAGAAAAACAGATCCACGCTTTACGGCGCAAATGGAATTCGGCAAAAAACATATGCCGGATGACGCACTGGTACAAACCGTTTGGAACATCTACGAAACAGTCCCTCCAATTTTGCAATCATTGGGAAAAATCAAGAACCCATGGCCAAATGTGGATGCACATAGTGGTGCATTATTAGTTCACTACGGGATGATGGAATATGAATACTACACTGTATTATTTGGCGTAAGCCGTGCATTGGGCGTATTGGCAAGCCTTTGCTGGGATAGAGCCCTTGGTCAGCCAATCGAACGTCCAAAATCAATCACTACCGACCTCGTAAAGAAATGGTTGAACAAGGAAGACAATATCTGGGGCGACTAAAAAATAAGTGAAAAATTATAATTAAAAATTCAAAAGGTCTCTCCTGATAAAGGAGGACCTTTTTTATTGGAAACAAATTTTTTGTTTTACAATTCCACCCACTTATTTTTGCAATCCACCGTTTCGGGGAATTAGCTCATTTGGCTAGAGCGCTACGCTGGCAGCGTAGAGGTGACCGGTTCGAGCCCGGTATTCTCCACAGGACAATTTGAAAATTTGAAGATTTGGGAATTTGAAAATGTTTGAAAGTCAGTTTTCAAAAATGTATTTAAGCACTGGGATGTCCCGGTGCTTTTTTTGTTTTCAAAATGGTTCCGTAGAGACGCGTTGAACGCGTCTCCGTTTCTTTCGGTGCAACGCCAGCGAAGGCGTGTTGTTGTATCGAGACTTTACAGGGTGCAGCACCAGAGACGCGTTCAACGCGTCTCTACGGGGTTTGGCAACCTCTCACCTCTTACGCCCGCTATGATGTTTGCCGCAGCAAGCTTTGCCATGGCAGTTCTTGCCTCTACTGTTGCAGAGCCTATGTGCGGTAAAACACAAACACTAGGCATGTTCAACAACGGATTGTCAGGCAGCATAGGCTCAGGATTTGTTACATCCAAACCTGCGCCCCAAATTGTTTCGTTCTCCAAAGCCTGGATCAAATCTTTCTCATTGTGTATGGCACCCCGGGCAGTGTTGATGAAAATAGAGCCTGGCTTCATTTTGGCGAAAGCATCTTTATTGAAAATGCCTTTTGTTTCGTCGGTAAGTGCAGTGTGCACGGACAACACATCGCTTTGCTCCAGCAGTTGTTCAAACGAGACTTTTTTGGCACCCAGTTTTTGTTCAGCTTCTTTATTGGGTTGACGGTTATGATAGATCACTTTCATGTCATAAGCGCCAACACAACGTTTCGCCATTACATAACCGATCTTGCCTAATCCAAATATGCCGATTGTTTTATTGTTTAATTCAATTCCAAGATTTGCAATAGGATCAAAGAATTCCCATTCGCCTTTGATGATTTTTTTATGGTTGTAAAATGCTTTGCGAGAAGTCGCCAGCATTAAGAGAAAGGCAGTGTCTGCGGTAGCACCACTCAACACGCCCGGTGTATTGCCAATTGGAATGGATAACTTTTTTGCCTCTTCCACATCTACATTATCGTAGCCAACTGATAGAAGCGCTACCACTTTCAAATGCGAGCACTTATGCAGAAATATTTTGTCAATCTTATTTGCACCCGAGCTTAGCAAGGCATCGTGGTTAAGACAATAAGCAATTAGTTCTTTTTGTGTAAGATCTCTTTTCTCCAGCCACTGCGTCACCTCTAACCCTGCGTCCTTCATCATCTTAATGCCTATCTCAGGAATCTCTCTTGTTACAAATACTTTCATGCTTTTTTTGTTTGAAAAGTGAGTCTTCAATTACTGTTCCATAAAATTCTATTGTGAATAATAATATCGAATGCAAGAAGGTTTTACAAATCTACTAACATTTGCAGGAGCACGAGAATTAGGAAAATAGAAATTCGATGTCGCTAGTTAATCTGTTTAAAAACTAAAGGAATGTTGCTTGTCATCCCGACGAAGGAGGGATCTGGGTCTGACACTAACATGCTGTCTAAGCAAATACTCAGATCCCTCCTTCGTCGGGATGACAAGCAGACTTTGTTTATTGGTTGTAGCGACCAGGCAATTGAAAAAGTTGTTTAACAAACAATATTGAATTGAGAACAAGTTTTGCCTTGCGACGAGTATGATTGACTTTAACCTTAGGGAATAGTGTGCTATATTTACTGGTACTGCTGCCCTATTAATTATTCTTTATCGATATTAATTCACACAAAATGGCTAAGCAAAGCGCGGGACTATTAGTATTCAGAATAAAGAAAAACGAGCTGCAATTTTTTCTGGTGCATCCCGGCGGTCCTTTCTTTGCGCGCAAAGATGCAGGCGCTTGGTCAATACCGAAGGGCGAGTTTGATGACACAGAAGACGCACTAACAGCTGCTAAAAGAGAATTCAAAGAAGAAACTGGTTTTGCGATGGAAGGCAAATTTGTTTCGCTTACGCCCGTGAAATTGAAAAGCGGAAAACACGTACACGCCTGGGCCATTGAAGGAGACGTCGACGAAACAGCAGTAGTTTCCAACACGTTTGAAATTGAATGGCCGCCAAAGTCCGACAGGCAAAAAACATTTCCCGAAATAGACAAAGCAGGATGGTTCAATTTGCCGGAAGCAAAGGGGAAGATCAATCCTGCGCAGGTGGCGCTTCTTGAAGAAGTGGAGAGTGGAGAATGGAGAGTTGAGAGTTAAGAGTTATTCACGCCGCATTCATTCTCAACTCTCAACTCTCAACTAAATCCAGACTTCCATTTTAATATCCGCTCTTGCATACGGCGTATCAGCCATGGGAATTTCTTCAAAACCCAGCTTCTTGTACAAATGAATAGCGGGCTCCAAAATTCTGTTTGACTCCAGCCAAATGTGATTGGCGCCTTCAACTTTTGCTTTATGCAATGTGGCGATACCAAGCGTTGTACCAATTTGTTTTCCCTGAACATCTGCAGAAACGGCCATTTTAGCCATCTCAAAAGATTTTTCATTCGTTTTAATCAGGGCACAAACACCTACTATTTTATTATCGTACTGGGCAAACAAGATATGTCCACCCTTCGAAATAATGTATTCCTCGGGATTGTTCAATTGTTCAAGATCGTGTTCTTCTACTGTAAAATATTTCTCGATCCATTCGATATTTAATCTCTTAAAATCACCTGCATATTCAGGCGCATATTCGAGTATGGTCACCTTTTCCATTTCACTATATGTTTTGATATCTTTTGTAGTAAGATTTTTCATCCAGTAAATTTTCCATTTCTTCCAATGCTTTGAGCAAGTTGTTTTTCTGCCCGCGCATCAGCTTTTTATTTAGTTTATCAATCTTGTTCCAAACTTCATTGAATGCTGGCAATGCAGCCTTTCCTTTACGCGAAAGCATAAGTAGCCTCTTTCTACTATCAACGGGAGATTTAACCGAATCTATATAGCCTTTCTTCTCAAGGTCTTTCGCAAGGTGAATAATAGCTGGATGTGTAAGGCTCAACTCCTCAGCTGCATCCATGATGCCGATGCCATTCCGTTTGCTTACCAAATAAAAGAGTGTAAAATATTTTGCTTCAAAGTCGAGGTTATGATCATTGTAGATCTTCATCACATCCTTTGAGAAAACATCGTACAGTCTTCGCATTCTCGCACCGATTGCCAGTTCACCCAATTCATTGATAATGTTCATAAAGGTAAATATATACGTAAATACTTACGCAAAAATAGGAAATAATTGAAAATTGAAAGTTGAAAATTGAAAATTATGAGCTGAGGGTTAAAAAAGCTTTTGCAGTTGGAACATAGACGAATTCTTAATTCTTAATTCTTAATTCTTAATTCTTAATTCTTAATTCTTAATTGGCTTAAGTTAATTCACTTCAAAATAATGTGTGCCGCTTACGCATTTACCATCTGCATCTATACCCTGCACAACCACTACATATTTCCCTTTTTTATCCGAGGTATAAAATTCTATTTTAGCGGTGTTTGCTTTGGTGAGTTTGAGATTTGGGCTCCAGTACAAAACGTTTCTGAAATCAGGCAAATGACTTGCAGCCTGCACATCTGTTTCATATTTGGGTGAGTAAAATTCCCGCTGGCTTTGCAGGCTTTCATAATCAAATACTGTTGCTTTGGGATCAAGTTCAAAGCCGGGCAAATCTCCTTTGTATGTCACAAAATTCAGTATGCCATCATATACAGAATGACTAAAGTAAAAACGGCGTGTGAGTACATCAAGCTGGCGAACCTTTAACGGATCGTAAGCAATCATCTTATCCATGTCGAATACGGGCACACCGTCCAGCAATACCAACGGATCATTTAGCAGCATTCTTTGCGAGTTGTTATCGTAGATGTCAAAATGATATTTTCCACCACGCCTTCTCACATTCACCAGTTGCACATATTCGCGCAACACCTCTTCCATGGTGGTGAAGCGAACGTAGTTATCAAGCAGATAACTCAGGTCTGGCCTGGAATAGAACATCGAGGTATCGAAGCCGGCATCAGTAAACTGCCTTTGTTTAACGCCTGTGTAGATATTCTGTACCTGTGTCGCTACACTTTGCTCTGTCAGGGTTGAAGGATTATTTACCGGCAAATAAAACCGTGCAAGCGAATCGTTTGTGTATTTTTCACTAAACGGGTTTTGTACATCAATTCTGTAGGTGGTATCGCGCAGCGAATTTGTTTGGGCAATCACTTCCGAAGCCCCATACATATTACGCATTTCGAACCTAATGTGTCCCGAATCGTTGCTCACATTGCAAAGAAAAATCGCTCTTGTACCGCGAACAGAAAGATAACATTCAATACCCTCTGCGGGGAGCCCGCTTCTCACATCAATTACTTTCGCGTTTACAATATGGGCTTTGATCTCGGGCTCATACAGCAGCGAGGGTGCTTTGTCCTGCAAAATATTATTCCAGTCAAATCTGCGCCAGCCTTGTGTAAGCATCAGGTTATCAATTGCAGCCGGCGCATCTTTATCTTTAGAAAAATAAAACGAAGGAGATTCAATTGAACCTTTTAAGTCAGAGGCAAGGAGCAGGTAATCTCCCAGCTTCATGTCATCAAACTGTTGCAGAGAATCTATTTTATAAACTGCGATGGATGCACTTGCCCTGTCAGCAATGCTTTGGCCGCGCACATCGAGATTTACCCTGCTTCTGTTTCCGTAGGTTTCTTTATCAGGACGCACCTGGAGTGAATCATTTCCCGCAGGAAAAATAAAATATAGTCGTTCACAAACAGGCTGCTTGTTTTCATTAAAAACAGTGAGTTGTGTGATTCCCTCGGGCAACTCACTTTTGTTAATAGTAAAATTTGCAGTGCCGTTTTGTACAGCTGCAGAAAGCGTCTTTTTAATAACACCTCTTGTTTGAGCAATCAAATACACAGTGCGGTCATCAATATTTCCATTTATCGCCACGTTAATGTTCGCAGCGTTTTCCTGCAGCGACATGACCATTCCCTTGTCAAATGCGGCAGGCAAAGCCTTTGAAGAAGTCAAGCCATTGCCAAAATGAATGATCGCTTTATAACTGTGTCCACTCTCAGGCTTAAAAACAAAATTTCCCATTCCAAATTTCACCGGATGAAATGCTGCGATGCTATCGTTATTTTCATTTACAATACTTCCGCTGCACTCAACGCCTTTGCCATATTTATCACTTACTTTAAATGCGACTTTGCTTTGCAATCCATTTACCAGGTTACCTCCTTCAGGAAAAAATTGCATGTCGCAGGTGGTGTCACTATTCTTCTTTACAACATCGCTTAGTTTTTGCGCATTGATAACTGTAATTGTCTTTCTGAAGAAAAATGCTTCGTCAAAATTCTTCATCCAGTTGGTATATGCACGCAATTGATAATTGCCGGAATTCAGATTCACAGGGACATACAACGAGCCATTCCCTTCGGCGCTGTCCATTTTTATTTTTGCCTGCAATACGGGATGATTCTTTTTATCAAGCAATTCCACATACACTACTTTACTCAGGTCCAGTGGCTTGTTAAAGGATGCATCCACAGCATAAGCCTTAAACCAAATGATCTCTCCGGTTTGATAAAAGTTTTTGTCTGTGTGCAAATAAATCTTCTCCTGGATGGCTTTGCTGTTATAGTTGTACAGGTGCTGCTTTACAGATGCGGTTACATTCTGGGCATGGATATGCTGCACAAAAAAATGTGCAACAGTAAAAGAGAAAACAGATATTAAAGAGCCTTTGAAATTTCTCATTTCCGGTTGCTTTAATGCTTTTGATTGTTATAGGGTTATTGCCAAAAAGCCGGTTTAGTAGTGCTGCCGCCTCTTGCCCTGCAATCGGCGCAATAATTACTTGTATACGTATAGGCTATAATAGCGGGACCAAAATAAACGGGACTAACGCCTATTACAACATCCGGCCCGGGACGAAACGCCTCTCTTATCTTGTCGGGTACATTGTCTACCGTGTCTTCCCGGCAACTCTCATAACCCGTTGTTATGTAAACATAACTCTGCAGCTGGTTGCGGGATACAAACATCCTTTGCTGTTGAACAGACGTTGCATAAAAGAAGCCAACCACTATTTCTGTTGAATCCTGCAACTGGTGAATGTTTCCGTTGAGCTCAGATGGTTGTGCATCAAAAATGGACCCCAATTGCTCTGTATTTTTTCGCATGAGATCAAGGTATGTATAGGCATCTTTTGTAAGTGCATACTGATTGACCAATATGCTGTATTTGTTCTGCAGTTTATTGGTAGAAAAAGAAAGGAATGTAAGAGGCTTCTCGAAAACCACATCGTTCGCCAACCTTTCCGTAGAGTTTACAATAATGTTGGTTGAATTTCCACTGATCCAGCAAGTATGAATATCATTGTTTCTAAGATCCCTGGGATCGAGCGCATTTGTTGTGGGATTATAAACGATTGAAGAAAACAGGATAGTGTTGTACTGCCAGGTTTCTGTGTAATCCCACCTGTAATAAATGGTCTTGTTTTGTGGATCGTGTGTATTGGCATATATCTGCACGCCGTCGCTTTTTTGTTTCCAGCTAATGCTGTCGATGGCGGGCGACATCTTTCCTTCCACCCATGTAGAATTGTATTCCTTTTGATCTCGCGTAACGATGCGCAACCTGTATTTCCTGGCAGGCTCCAATGTCGCAGCATTTGAAGTATATACGCCTGGCGATGTTTCAAACAAGTTGTATGCGCCATTTACATCATCAAACAACAGAACTATCGCCCCGCTTTCTGTTTTGTAAAAATAGCTGGAATCCAATGATGTCGTACGCGACAGCTTTATCGTGCTTTGGCTGTTGGGCGTAAGATTAGCGAATCCTTCCACCACCAGGTATCCTGTGCCGGGAGAGGGTATTTTAACATTGTACTCTTCCTTGCACGCCGCAAACAACATGACGATTGCGCAGAAGAAACTTATTCTTATCGTTATTTTCATTTCCTTTTTTTTAAAACCTGATATTAAAATTCACGTACGGTATGGCACTTCCAAAAATGGAAAGCTTGTAGCCTTGTACCTTTCCGTTTTCCGAGGTATAGTAAACAGAGTAAGGATTTTTTCTGCCTGTCAAATTATACACGCCGATGGTCCATGAGTTGTGCGTTTTTTGATGCACCTTATGATTGCCTTCAATGTTCATGGCAAAGTCCATACGGAAATAATCAGGAATGCGATATGCGTTTCTATCGGAATACAGCGTACGCGCAGAACCGCCGTAATAGAATATTCCGACAGGCAAGGTTATCGGTCTTCCTGTAGAGTAAGTCGCATTAAGCGATGTACTGAAACGGTGTGAGAATCGGTAGTTGCCAACTAGTGTTACATCGTGCGGTTTATCGTAATTGGATGGATAGAACGCGCCTTTATTTACGGATTCTCCAACGGATGGGTCATCCATTTTCAATAACGTTCTGGAGTAGGTGTAACTTAACCATCCATTCAATTTGCCTTGCGTTTTCCTAACTAAAAATTCCACACCATAAGCTTTGCCTACCGTATTGATAACATCTGTTTCAATGTGATGATTCAACACCAATTGCGCGCCGCTTTTATAATCGAGATAATCTTTTATGTGTTTATAATACACTTCAATTGAAGTCTCGATGGTATTTGACTTAAAATTCTTATAAATGCCAAACGATACCTGATCGCCAAACTGTGGTTTAATGTTTGGATCACTCAACTTCCAGATATCGGTAGGCGCCATTGCTGTTGTGTTTGACAGCATGTGTATGTATTGTCTTTGCGTATTATAACCTGCTTTTATCGAAAGATTATCCGTGATTGAATATCTGGCAGAAACACGAAACTCTGGACCGTGATATGTTTTGGTTACTTGTCCCTGTGAGTAAACAGATGTGTCAAGAATATTATCTTCTGTTTTTGGCAAACCAGGCGCGTAGTTGTTGATCGTTTGCGGCCCCATGTTGTTGAACATAGAATATCTTACACCGCCTTCGATGGTTAAGTTTTGTGTAACGTTGTATTTATCGTTCACATACAAAGCACTTTCAAATGCCTGTTCAGCCGGCACCACATCAGGTGTTGTGATCGCTTTGTCGCCCAGCGGTTGCAGGTTTCCCGGATGCAATTTGTAATGCAACGTACTACCACCAAAATCAAGTGTGTGTTTGCTGTTGAGGTAATAATTAAACCCTGCTCTTAAATACAACTGATTGATATCAAACTTCAGATCATATGCATTCACAGGATTTGCATCGCTGGTGATATTGTATTTGTAACCATCATAACCCGTAACAACTGTTGCGTTCATTTTATTGTTGAAAATGTGCTTCCATTTCACCGACACGTTTTGATTCGAATAACCGTAAGTTGTGTCATTGTTAAGATTGAATCGATCCTTACTGAAGTAGCCTGTTACAAACAATGTATTCTTCTTATTCATCTCATAGTTTGCATTGAGGTTGAGATCATAAAAATTCGCTTTGCTGTTTTTGTATTGATCGGGCAAGGCCTGCAGCAACCAGTTGGCATAGGTGGTTCTACCGCCAAGGATAAACGATGCTTTATCTTTTATCAATGGCCCTTCAATATTCACGCGGCTGGTAAGCAAGCCAATACCGGCAGACCCTGTGAAATCTTTTTTGTTTCCTTCCCTGCTTTTAATATCCAATACCGATGAAAGCCTGCCGCCGTATTTTGGAGGAATGCTTCCTTTAAAGAGTTCCACATCTTTCACTACTTCCGGATTGAAAGCGGAGAACATTCCAAAGAAATGTGAGGGATTGTAAATCGTTGCGTCGTTAAACAGTATAAGGTTCTGATCAGCAGAACCTCCGCGAACGTTGAGTCCTGTGCTGGCTTCTCCTACTGATTTTACACCCGGCAAGGTAAGCACCACTCTCAGCAGATCAGCTTCGCCAAATGCAACCGGCACTTGCTTGATCGCTTTGATGTCTATCCTTTGCACACCCATTTGCGTGCTCTTTACATTGCTGGCTTTGGCAGAAGAAACAATCACATTCTTCAATGCAAGTACCTGGCTTTGCAGATCAATGTTCATCTTGCCGTCACTGTATACCATTATTTGCCTGCGGCTGTCGCGCATGCCAATGCTCTGGATGTTCAACACGTGCCTGCCCCGTGGAAGCACAATGGAGTAATATCCATATTGATCGGTTGAAGTTCCTATTCTCGGTTTGTCAATAAAAACAGATGCTCCGGCTACAGGCTCTCCTGTTTTTGCGTCTCGTATATAACCCGCAACATTAATCCCGGCTGACTGTGAGGGTGCATTTTTGTCGCCTACTTCATACAACTTATTTTCAAGTATGGCTTTTTGTTTTATTTCCGTTTCCTGGTATTCTTCCAGCACGCCGCTGCTTCGAGTTTTATTGGGATTGTCCGCATCCAGGTATCCTTCCGGCAATGCTGTTTTCACCAGCATGCCTCTCATTACAAATACGTTGTTGTTATCATCAATAGAAAAAGTATTCTCGGTGCCAGCCAGTCCTTTCTCGAGCACTTTCTCAAGCGGTTCATTTTTTACAGAAATATTTATTTTGATAGTATCCAGCTGCGCAGTGTCGTAGTAGAAATGATAGTGTGTTTGCCTTTGCAACTCCAGCAAAAACTGCTCCACCCGCATATCTTCAAATGATCCGGTGATCATTTTTTTCTCCTTTTGTGCAATTGCAAAATGAGTAGTGAGCAATAGCACGGCAGCTACTATGCAGAAATAGAATTTCATTTTGTTGTATTGGTCGGTTCGGGTAAATGATATTGTATAGTTAAAGCGAGTCGTAATAAGCAACAGATTTTGTCAGTGCATTATCCTTGTCCCGCTTAAAGTCCAGGTTGTTCCTGCGCATGTATTGCTGCAACTGTTTTTTCTTATCTGCATAAGCTCTCAGCACTTCCTTTTTACCGCTTACGGAGTAGTATGTATTTCCTTTCTTTATGGCAAACGAGCTGTTATCATTTATGAAACGCAAAATGCCCTCGTTTGTAGTCAATTCTTCCGTTATCGTTTTCCTGTTTCTTTTTAAAAGCGCATTATCGTTGTGTTCATAGAGCACTGCATAAATGCCCGGAGATATAGCCGCCTTACTGGTATCTGTTTTAAGGTAAAGAAATGTGGTATTAAATAAGTAAAACCTGTCAACCCTGTCGTTGATTACGCAAATGCGGGCATTGTTTTTGGGCTGGATAACAATTAACTGATCTCTGATCAAATCGTATCTTAAACCCACATTTTGATACAACACACCTTCGTATCTTATCCAACCGGTGTCCAGCTGATCTTTGTAATAGTAAGGTTGGCCTTCCTGGAAGCGAAATGGATAACCATAATATTCCGGGCCGGTATACAATCCTTCTTCGGGGTATAATGCTTTATGATAAATTGATTTTGCGTTTTCTATAGCCGAGGCGTAGGCTACGCTATCTTCCGCAGTACTCTGGGAAAAGGTGTTGGTAAAAAAAAAGAAACAGCAAAAGAACAACAGGACGTTCCGTGCGTAACTACTTTTCATATGTGTTGCAGGTTGTTAAATCGGTCCATTGGATATTTTTCAATGAAACGATTTCCAAAATAATAAAAATTCATTGAGGTTCAGGCTTTAATCAGGTAATAAATATAACTTGATAAGTATTTATGAATGAAATCGAACCACATGAACAAAACAGCAAACATGTTCTTACTAAAAAAATATGGCCCTTAACCAATCATTTGTCTTTTGAAATAGTAGGTTCTACTTATTTTCGCAGCTCATTGCAGTAACCCCGCAATTACCTAGGCATGGAAATCTTTCTTTCAAAATCAGGCTGGCAGCTGGTCATTTTTGGTTCGTTTTGTGTTATTTCTTTAATACAGCTTATTTATATTTTGAGACTTTTTGGGAAACTGGCTTTTTATAAAACACCTTCCAAAGAGCACATGCAGCAGCATCCTGTTTCTGTAATTGTTTGCGCAAGGGACGAAGCGGGAAATCTTACACGCAATCTACCAGGAATACTTGTTCAAAAATATCCTTCTACCAATGAAGTGATTGTTGTCAATCACAACAGTCAGGACGAAACAAGATTCTTGCTCGATGAATTCAAGAAAACCTTTAAAAATTTATACGCCGTAAACCTGGAAAACGACGCATTGGGTATTCCGGGAAAAAAATATCCTTTGTCCATTGGAATTAAAGAGGCCAAACATGAAGTGCTGCTGTTAACGGATGCTGACTGCGTTCCTGCTTCAGAAGACTGGATCGAGCACATGCAGGATGGCTACGATAGAGGCACGGAGATCGTAATAGGATATGGCGCATATTTTAAAAGACCCGGCTTCTTAAACAAACTTATCCGTTTCGAAACTTTTCACGCGGCGCTGCAATACCTTTCATATGCTATCGCGGGTATGCCGTACATGGGAGTAGGAAGAAATCTTTCTTATAAAAAAAATGTCTTCTTGCGTAATAAAGGTTTTTCGTCTACCAACCATTTGCCGGGAGGCGATGATGATCTGTTCATCAATAAAGTAGCTACAAAAACCAATACCAGGGTAGTTATTCATCCCGATTCATTTACACTTTCAGAACCAAAGAAAAACTTTGGCGACTGGATGCGACAAAAGAACAGGCATTTTTCTACGGCGAAGTATTATAAACCGAAGCATAAATTTTTACTGGGTCTGTACACAGCGTCGCAGTTTTTATTTTACCCTTTGTTTATCGCCACGCTTATATTCTTTGACTGGAAATTGGCACTCGGTATTTTCGCGCTTAGATTTATTTCGCAGGGTTTCATTTATTATAAAGCGATGAAGCAATTAAACGAAAAGGACCTTTGGCCACTGTGGTGGTTATTTGATCTCTGGATGTTTTTGTTTTATTGCATCTTTGCACCGGCGTTGTGGAAAAAACCAAAAACTTCATGGAACTAGTATTAAAATATTTCAGCGACTTCACTCCCGAACAGTTACAGCAATTGGAAGGATTGGGAGAACTGTATAAAGAGTGGAACGAAAAAATAAATGTCATCTCCAGAAAGAACATTGAAAGCCTTTACGAGCAACACGTATTGCATTCATTAAGCATTGCTGCGGTGTTTGATTTCCCTAAAGGGTACGAGGTTGTTGACCTTGGCACCGGTGGCGGCTTTCCGGGCATTCCACTAGCTATTTTCTTTCCGGAAGTACAGTTCCACCTGGTGGACAGCATCAATAAAAAATTGAAGGTTGTTGAAGCTGTAGCAGAGGGCATTGGCTTAAAGAATGTAACGGTTCAGCACACACGTGTTGAAGAAATAAAGGGCAGGAAATTTGACTGCGTTGTTTCCCGCGCCGTAGCTCCGTTGAGAGATCTTTGGCAGTGGGGCAAACCCCTGATGAGGAAAAATAAAGAAGCCGTTGCCGGCGAAAATGATTCTATACGTGCCTCGGGACTTATCTGTCTCAAAGGCGGCGATCTCGCACAAGAAGTTTCTGAAAGTGGCCTCCGTCCTCACATTGTACCAATAGACGACATCTTTGAAGAAGAGTTTTTTAAGGAGAAGTTTATTGTGAATGTGCCTCACTAGGATTTGCGATGTTAGATGTACGGTCTACGATGGTTATCATAAAGGATTATTCGGATGCCTTTCGTGCATCGTGTTTGACCATCATTTCACTTCCAAAGATGACTTAGGCTTATCTTTTTGCCTCTGCGATTTTTTGCTTCTTTGATGCTTCTTAGTATATGTTTTTTGTTTCGTCGGGAAGAGAATAAATAGTCTGTCTCGATAAATGCAGCATCCTTTTTTTTACTACTCGGCGAACATAATCCAGGTAACTCAACAGTTTTCATAAAATAAAGAGGGTGGTTTCAAAAATGTTAGATGCATGACCTGCTAAATTCGTTGCAAAGTTCTGTTTTTTAAGAATTTCGTACACCGTACTCCGTAAATCGCACATCTCTCCCTGCTGGTTTTCTTCCCGCAAAACACTATCTTTCCGTATCAATCACCGTTTGGCTTTTTTAAAGAAAATATCACCTATTGAGGGTTCTGATGCAGACCTCGTTGCGCAATACAAGCGCACCGGAAATGCGGAGATCCTTGCACACCTTTACCAGCAATACATGGAGCTTGTGTATGGTGTTTGCGTAAAGTATCTTGGCGATCATGAAATTGCTCGCGACGCGGTGATGAATATTTACGGTGAATTGCCGGCAAAAGTGCAAAAACATACCATCGACAACTTCAGGAGCTGGCTGTACGTAGTGGCTAAGAATCATTGTCTTATGCATTTGCGCAGCCAAAAAAATAAAATAACTGTAAGCATTGATGATTCGTTTATGCAATCGGAGCAAGTATCGCATCCTGAGAGTGCATGGGACAAAGAAGACCAGCTTGTTCAAATGGAAGACTGCCTGCGGACCCTTGCAATTGAACAAAAACAAAGTGTGGAACTATTTTACTTACAGAATAAAAGTTATAACGAAATAGCAGTCATAACCGGCTACGAATGGAACAAAGTTCGCAGCCTGATACAAAACGGAAGACGCAATCTGAAGATTTGTATGGAAGGAAAAATGGCAAACATAAACAGTAAATAAAACAACCGGTGTAATTAAGATTACACTCGTTATGAGCGACAATAATAACCATATTAAAACTTTTACAGCAGAAGACATCCGCAACTACTGGAGCGGAAAAATGTCTCCCGGCGAAATGCATGCATTGGAAAAAGCTTCACTCGATGATCCTTTCCTGGCTGATGCATTGGAGGGCTATTCATCGGTAAACAGTCAAACGGCTGACAACGATATCGAATGGTTGCGTAGGAATTTGAATGCATCTGAAAAGGATGAAAAGAAAGCTATTCCTCTGTTCAAACAAAGCTGGATGAGAGTCGCAGCAGCGCTTGTCATTATTGGCGGCCTCGGTACGCTGAGTTATTTCGTTTTCTCACCTGAGAAAAACAAGGAAGTCGCACAAACAAAAAATGTCGCCGGTAAAGAGCAGGCAAGCGAGCATAAAGAAGATACGGTGGCAGTTTCGCCGAAGGACTCTTCGACAAATTATTTCAACAAACAACCCGAACAAAAAACGGCAGATATAAATGCAAATCACCAACAGGCACTGATTGCAAAGGCCAATGCCGAAAAGCTCAAAACCATTCCTAAACCTGCACTTCAGTTTAAGACGCAAAATCTTACCAGTGCAGATGAAGTTTCTCTTCCCCCAACTGTAAGCGATTCTGCAAAACTTGCGCAAATATTTTCTGACGAAGATGATCTTAAAAAAGAAAAATCATCTTCTGTGTCAACTATGCTTAGTGGTAAAGTAAGTGGCATTAAAGCCGAGGGAGCACCACAGGCGGCCACTGCGCAAAATTTTGCCATGCTGAACAACAATATTTCGGGAAGGATCACCAACAGTAAAAATGAGCCCATAGCGGGAGCTGTTGTTAAAGCGAACAATCTCAACAATGTAACAGTATCCGACAAAAACGGATTCTTCTCTTTGCCTGTTTCGGGAACAACAAAATCTGATTCAGTAACGATCAATTCTATCGGCTACGCGAATGCCAATGTAGCTGTAAATGCCAACACGCAGAACAATATCAAACTGGAAGAAAGCGCTGCTTTAAATGATGTTGTAGTGGTGGGATATGGTTCCAAAAAGAAATCTGTTCGTGCAAGAGCAGCAGCAGTTTCTCCTGTTGATACCTTGCAACCTGCGCCGGTAGATGGCTGGGAAGATTATTACAATTACGTTCAGAGAAATACAGAGTCATTCCCTGATATTGACGGAGAGATCATAGTACGTTTTGACATAGATAGAAAGGGAAAGCCCAATAACATTGTGGTTGAAAAATCTCTCACCGACACTGCTGATAAAGAAGCCATCAGAATCATTAAAGAAGGCCCCGGCTGGAAAGCCAATTCCAAAAAGAAAAAAGTGAGGCTGACGATAAAGTTTTAGTTTCTTCTAAAATATTTTCGCTACATGTATTCTCGATTACCGTCAAGTTTTTTCGAAAGTGCTAAACAGTTCGAACCTTTGCGGGCATTAAATACCGATTCGTGGTATTGCTTTAAAAACAGAATAATCTCAACTTTGCCGTATGAATAGAAACATTTCTGTATGCATCGTGGATGATACGAATGATATTCGCCTGGCACTGGAGGAGATCATTAACATGGCGGATGGATATGACCTGATTGGAAGCTTCAGCAATGGTGAAGAAGCATTGGAGAAACTACCCGACCTTAAGCCCGAAGTAGTACTTATGGACATCAACCTCGGCGGAATGACAGGCATTGAATGCGTGAAAAGATTAAAGCCTCTTAACCCCGATATGCTTTTCATGATGTGCACGGTTTATGAAGAGGATGATAAAATTTTTGAGGCATTAAGTGCAGGGGCAAATGGTTACATTCTGAAAAAAACTGCTCCCGGAAAATTACTCGAAGCCATAAAGGAACTGAAAGAAGGCGGCGCTCCCATGAGTAGCCTGATCGCCAGGAAAGTAGTCGCTGCATTCCAAAACAAACCCGCTGCAATAGCTACTACCGCTGAAGGGAGTGATGACCTGATCGATGCGCTTTCCAACAGGGAAAAAGAAATTCTAAAATTTCTCTCCAAAGGAATGCTGTATAAAGAAATTGGTGTACAACTTGGCATCAGCCACGAAACTGTACGAAAGCACGTTTACCATATTTACGAGAAGCTTCACGTAAATAGCCGAATCGAAGCCGTGAACAAATACTATGGTAGATAAATTAACCGATTGCATTAACGATTTTTTATAAAAACTACCACTAAGTGGGTATTGTTTGCAATAGAAATTACAAAGACCTTTGCTTTCGTCGGGATGTTAAAGCAAATATTGTTAATCATTGAAACCTTACCTTTCGATTATCCCTAAAAAACGCTCAAAGCATTAATAATGCTGATTACTTAAAAGTAGTTTTTAATAGCCGCTCCTTAGAGTGGCTTATTTATTCCCTTTACTGTTCTATGTTTACACATCGATAGTTGATCTTGGTTTTTTCAATAAAAAAAGTCATCCAGACCAATCGGGATGACTTTTACATTTTATCTTAAAGCGTTTCTACCAGTTTAATTGCAGCGTGTTGTTTCTTCTGTTTACATCTGCCATTCTTTCGGATGGATCTATTACTACCAGTTTAAGATCGGTGATCTTGTGACTGGTTTCAACCACGTAAGTCGGGTGGGTCCATTTCCACGCTTCATTTACAACTCTTGGGGTATTGTCTTCTGCCGGTTTTTCACCAAACATCAAATACATCGGCACATACTGTATCTCTTTGCTTCCGTCTTTAAATGTTAGCTGGAGATCTATAGGCATTGGCACTTTACCGATTCGTGTAAGCCTGATCTTTGTTTTGCCATTCTCTTCCCAAAGACTATCAATGCCGTAGTCAATTGTTTTTGTTGTGTTCACCCAATATTCTTTGTACCAGTCCAGTTTCAAGCCACTTGTTTTTTCTGCAACGCGTATGAAATCATTCACATTGGGATGCTTGAAATGCCAGTCGTTGTAGTAGTTTAGCAAAATTTTATCTCTCACCTGCGCACCAACAATGTATCCTAGTTGTTCCATAAACACTTCACCTTTTGAGTAAGAGGCAACACTGTATGCAAAATTGCTTTCAAAGTGATCAGCATGCGTAGTTAACGGTTCTTCCCTTCCGCTTTTTACTAATGCGTAATAACCTGCATAAGCATCTTTGTGAATGTTCTGTTTAACGGTATTTACAGCTAATTCATTTTTTGTTGCAGCGCCATTGCCTGTTGTTTGCTCTTCGTAATACTGACTCACCACCGTTTCTGCCCACGAAGTAAAACCTTCATCCATCCAGGGATACATGCTTTCGTTTGTGCCCATCATCATTTGATACCAGGTGTGCATCCACTCGTGAAAAGCTGTTCCAAGGCTCGGACCGGAGATCAATGTTGACATTGGATATTCCATGCCACCATCACCACCATGCACAAACGAATATTGCTTGTAAGGATATTTTCCAAAATGTTTCTCAATAAAAGGCAACACCAATATTGCAGCGTCTGCAACTTTGTTCCATGCTGCATCATTTGCTGTGTCATTCTCTTTATAGTTGTACAAAACGTTGATGGTAACGCCGTCAGCCGTTTTTCTAACAAGATGTTTGTATTCTGGATCTGCCGCCCACATGAAGTCGTGAACATTAGGTGCTACAAAATGCCAGGTCAGTTTGTTGCCTGCGGGTTGTACCACTTTCACGCCAGCGTCTTCATAACCATAACCAATCTGGTTGCCATTAATTACATAGCCTGTGCCACCTAAAACGTATTTTTTATCGATAGAAATAGTAACATCATAATCGCCCCAAACACCATAGAACTCACGGGCCACATAAGGTGTAGGATGCCAGCCTTCATAATCGTATTCACTCATTTTAGGATACCACTGGCTCATAGAGTAGCGAACACCCGTCAATGGATTGTCTCTTCCGCTACGGCGAACCTGCAATGGCACCTGTGCTTCGAACTGCATATCAAAAACTACTTTGCTCTTTGGCAAAATTGGTTTTGTAAGTGTTACTTCAAGAATAGTTTCATCAACTTTATAAGGCTGTGCGATGCCATTCATTTTTAGTGAAAGCACTTTCTGATAGCCTATTTCATCGGGTTTCAAATTTACAATTCGATCTCTTACCCTGGTATCCCAATCGCGGACATCATTTCCCTTTGCATCCTGCCTTACAATGATTTTGCCCAGCTCACGGCTGCGCATATCCATCATGCTGTTCGGTTGAAATGCATTAAAGTATAAGTGGTAAAACACTTTGTACAAAGTGTCGGGAGAGTTGTTGGTGTACTCCAGTTTTTGTGTACCGGTAAAACGATTGGTATTAACATCCATGTCGATGTTCATCTTATAGTTCACTCGTTGCTGCCATCTGTCTGGCTGAGCAAAAGCCAATGAACACATCAGAACAAACACGATGTTCAGGAGGAAGAATTTTCTCATTATAATTAGGGTGTTTATTTTAGTAATGAGTTTTGGGTATTGAGTTTTGAGTTAGCGTCGGCTACTCAAAACTCATTACTCACAACTCATAACCTATAAAGTTCTACTATCTCTTAACAGCTTGCCTTTCTCGTTAAAAGTCAGGTTCATTTTTTCGACGCCGCTTTTTGCTACGATCATCTTGTAGTTAACTGAGTCGCCAGGCAATTTGACTTCAGATGCATATTTCACTTCCCAATCGGAATATTTGCTTTTTGAAAAACCATCATTCACCACGGAAGGAATTTTACTTTCTTCAAGTTTTGTTTCTGTTTGTTCCCAAATGCCCTTGCTGGTAAAACGGGCCTCGTGTGATTCGCCGTCCAGGTCAAATGTTGCCACAAAAGAACTGAGTTTGTCTTTCCATTCTACTTTTTTTGCTACTGGATACTTAGCATAAAAAGCATCAGTGACTTCAGCCGGAATTTTACGAAACTGCGCAAACAATGAGTTTGCAGATAGGATACATACGGTTGCCAAAATAAAGCTCAGGATTTTTCCAGTTTTCATACAGAAATTTTGTTTAGATTTTTCTTTGGACAAAAATTACACCAAGGTAGTTTAATTGAAAGTTGAAAATTGAAAATTGAAAATGAAAGCCCCAATTTTAAAGACTTTATAACAATGAGACCCTCATTTTCAACTTTCAACTTTCAATTTTCAATTATTCGGCCTTTCCCGCCACAATCAGCACAATCTCTCCCTTCACCGCTTTCTGTTTGAAATGGTCACAAACTTCCTGTAAGCTGCCGCGTTTGTTTTCTTCAAACATCTTGGTCAGTTCACGGCTAACGCTGCATTGGCGCTCAGCACCAAAATACTGAATGAAATCTTCCAGCGTTTTTACAAGACGCATGGGAGATTCATAGAAGATCATGGTGCGCTCTTCTTCGGCCAGCTGCTTCAGGGCAGTTTGACGGCCTTTTTTTAAAGGCAAAAATCCTTCGAAACAAAACCGGTTGGTGGGAAGTCCGCTGTTAACAAGGGCCGGGACAAAGGCTGTAGCGCCGGGAAGGCATTCTACTTTAATATCGTTACGAACACATTCACGAACCAGTAAAAACGCAGGATCAGAAATAGCGGGCGTTCCCGCATCTGTGATGACTGCCATCTTTTTTCCCGCCAGCAATTGCTCTACAAGGTGCTGCAGAATTTTATGTTCGTTATGCTGATGATATGGAGTAAGTGGTTTCTGAATATTGTAGTGATTCAAAAACACAGATGAAGTTCTTGTATCCTCACACAAAATGAGATCAACACTTTGCAATACTTCTATCGACCGATAAGTAACATCTTTGAGATTCCCTAAAGGCGTAGGAACAAGATAGAGCATGGTTAATTTGAAAATTGGAGAGAAAGAACGCAGATTATCAAGATTGTCAAGATTTGATATGATAGATATGGATCAATGAACCATCAAAAAATCTTAACAGATCTGCTAAATCATGAGAATCTGCGTTCTTGTCTCTCAAATTAAATTTATTTAATTAACTGAAATTTCGAAGTATTCCATTACAGGATTAGCGAGTAGTTTTTTAGTCGCATCTTCCGCGATTTTTTTCGCTTCATCTTCGTTAGCGGCGTCTACTTGCAGCGTAATGTGTTTGCCTACTCTTACGTCATTAATTCCTTTTAGGCCAAGATTGTTTAAGCCACCCATAACGGCTTTACCTTGAGGATCCAACAAATCTTTTAGGGGCATTACTTTTACCTGTACTGAAAAAGTCATTGTATTCTGGTTTTCGATTTTTTAGAAAATTTCCTCCGCAACAAGCTATGCCTGTTGTTTTGGAAGGGCCAAAGATAAGATGATATAGAGAATAAACATGACAGGTATTGCCAGCCATTTTAAGAATATTGCGGAAACCACGGCCAGCAAAAGCAGGATCAGTTTCGGCATATTGCTTTTTAGTTTGTAATCTTTAAACTTCAAAGCCATGATCGGCAGGTTGGAAACCATTAGATAACTAACCAGTGCAATGATGGCGTAAATCACCCATTTGTTCAGTAAAAGCGAAGCGATTGTTTCGCCGGAATTCACAAGAATTAAAGGAAAAGAAGCGATCAGCAGACCTATTGCAGGAGTTGGAACTCCTTTAAAGCCATACTGTTGCGAGTCATCAATATTGAATTTTGCCAAACGGTAAGCAGCCGCGCAAGCCACCACCAAAGCAGGCAATAACCATATGATAGAAACATTTAACCCGTTTTCTTCTTTGGCAATGCCTAAACGCAAAAACTGGTACAAGATCATACTTGGAGCCACGCCAAAACTCACCACGTCTGCCAAGGAATCAAGTTCCTTACCCATTGCTGAAGAAGCTTTAAGCAATCTCGCCACAAACCCATCAAAAAAATCCACCACTGCCGCCAGCCCGATAAACAGCGACGCATACCAAATCTTTTCTGGTAGATCTACCAGCTGCGCACCATAGCTGTCAGTAGTAATAATGATCCCATTTTGAAGTGTAACAATAATAGCAAGAGAACCAAAGAAAAGATTAAGCAGCGTAAATACGTTAGGAATTTGCTTCATATAAAGATTAATAACAGAATAACTGAATAACTGAGTCGTGAAACTATGACTTTTTTGAGTTTTTGCGAGCTACCGACATAATTTTTAAGATTTCTTCGTTTTCTACGTATAAGCCTTGGAGTAATTCCTGCTTAACAATACTTGTTTCCCATAGAATTTCTAGCCAAAACATTGTTTCATCAGCCTCTTCTATAACAATGCTCAATTTGCTGTGATATTCAGCAAAAGAGCGCGATCGGCAAGCAGCACGGTAATTAGCCGCAACTGACGTCGCCGATCGTAACAATTGCTTTCCTATAATTTGGGCATCCGCCGTTCTCGGCAAGGCCCTGAAAAGTTTAACTACTCTAATTGCAAATAACTTTGTTCTTTGGGCCAAATCGTCCCTAAACTGATAAGCTGACATTCTTCCACGTTTAATGATCCAATATCCATTTATGCAATTGGTAAGATCAGATCATTCAACCCCTCACTTGCTCACCCCTTCAGTTATTCAGTTACTCAGTTATTCGGTTATTATCTCTTCATCAACGCTTCAATTTCATCCGCTTCGTATGGAATATTTTTCATCAGGTCGATGTTGCCGTCTTTAGTAAGCCAAACGTTGTTCTCTATGCGAATACCCATTTGCTCCTGCTCAATGTAAATGCCAGGTTCAATGGTTAGCAACATGCCTTCTTGTAAAGGCTCTGTTTTTGTTCCGAGATCGTGTACGTCCACTCCAAGATGATGTGAAATACCATGATACAGATACTTTCTATAGGCCCTGTTTTCAGGGTCTTCATTCTTCACATCAGCTTCGGTGATCAAACCTAGTTTGAGGAATTGTTTGGTTGCTTCATCACCCACTTTGTCAGTGTAGTCAGCCAGCGTAATGCCTGGTTTCAAAATGCTTTTGCAGTATTTGTGAATATCAAGACACGCATTATACACTTCTTTCTGGCGCTTGGTGAACTTGCCATTTACAGGAACTGTGCGAGTCAAGTCTGCATTGTAACCGCCGTATTGCGCGCCAAAATCCATCAATACCAATTCGCCATCTTTACACTCCTGGTTGTTGTTCACATAGTGCAATGTGCGGGCTCTGTCGCCGCTAGCGATGATACTTCCGTAACCCTCGCCCGTAGCGCGGTTGCGCAAAAATTCATGTATCATTTCGGCTTCTATTTCATATTCAAACACCCCGGGCTTAATAAAGCCTAGCAAACGACGAAATGCTTTTTCAGTAATGTCGATCGCTTCCTGCATTACTTCTACTTCAAGTGGCGTTTTGATGGCGCGCAGATCTTTCAAAATTCTTGCGCTTCTTTTATAGTTGTGCAAAGGATAACGGCTGCGCATTTCGGCTACATAACGGTAATCCCTAACCGCCAAAAGGTTTGACTTGCGATCATTCTCATTTGTGTTCAGATAAATAGTATCTGCAAGGTGTATCCATGGCTGCAAAACGCCATCCAGCACGTCCAGCCACACAATGGTTTGAATGCCGGAAATGGCCGTGCCTTCTTCTTTTCTTAATCTGTGCCCATCCCATTTTTCCTTCAATTCGTTTGGTCTTACAAGTACCAATACTTCTCTGAATTTCGGATCGGGATTGTCGGGAAACAGCACCAGCATTGTGTCTTCCTGCACAATGCCTGTAAGCCAGTATAGATCTGAATTTTGCTTAAATCCATATAATGCGTCACCATTCGAAGGCAATTCATCATTGCTGTTGAAAATAGCAATCGCATTCTTTTCCATTTTTTCTACAAAACGTTTACGATTCTGTACGAATATCTCTGCATTTAAAGGCTTGTATTTCATTAAAATCTATTGAAAAAGTAAAAGAATGCGTAAAAGTAGGTATCAATTAGGAATTAAGAATTAGGAATTAAGAATACAGCGAATGCAAACAGTCAATCAGTAGCAAAAACGGTAACCGGTTCACCATCGACAAAGCAGGGTTCGTCACCCCAAATATGACTTTTATCAAAAAGTGAAAAAATTTAAAAATTTTCAATTTGTCTAATGTTCAAATGATTGCTTTTAAATTATTTACAGGAAAACATGTTTTATTTTAAAAAAAAGACAATGCCGACCCTATAAGGGTCAAATTTTATACATCACGGGTACATACCCAATCTGCTAACAACCGTTAGTTTTGTCCTTCACCACAGATTTAAGCCATATGATTTCAATGATTGCGATGCCCATCAAAGGCCTGAAAAAGATTGGTCTTACATTTCAAAATAACGTTCACTATCAACTACATCCCGATGAACTCGTAAAGGACACTTTAAAACGTGATGAGGGTGAGCTTGCAGATAACGGGGCATTGGTAATCAAAACCGGCGAATTTACCGGACGTTGTCCTAAGGATAAATTCATCGTTAGCGACGAAATCACTACCGACACGGTTCATTGGGGTGGTTTCAATCAGCCTATCGAGGAAAAATTCTTCCATGTTATTTATGGAAAAATGATGCATTACCTGAATGGCCGCGAAGACATTTGGGTTAGAGACTGCTTTGCCTGTGCCGATCCTCAGTATAAAATATCGATCCGTGTGGTAAACGAAACACCGGCGCTTAACCTGTTTGCATACAATATGTTCATGCGTCCATCGGAGCAGGAGCTGGAAAACTTTGAACCTGAGTGGACAATTCTTAACGCTCCGGGATTAAAATTAAACGCGTTGGAGTGTGGAATACGTCAGTCAAACGCTGCCGTGGTTTCATTTAAACATAAAACCATTCTAATCGCTGGAACGGGCTATACGGGAGAAATCAAGAAAGGTATTTTTACCATTCTTAACTACGTTTTACCACAGCAGCAAGGCGTTTTGAGCATGCACTGTTCTGCCAACATCGGTGAAAGTGGTGACACAGCGCTGTTTTTCGGCCTGAGCGGAACAGGTAAAACAACTCTGAGTGCTGATCCTGAAAGAAAACTGATTGGTGATGATGAGCACGGCTGGTCAGATAAAAACGTTTTCAATTTCGAGGGTGGCTGCTATGCAAAATGCATTGGCCTTTCCAAAGAAAAAGAGCCTGAAATTTTTAATGCGGTGCGCGAAGGTGCCCTGCTGGAAAATATCAACTTTTATGAAGGCACACACACCGTGAACTACGACGATTCGACTATTACTGAAAATACACGGGTTTCTTATCCGCTGGCTTATATAAGCAACGCCATTGAGCCTTCTATTGGCAATCAACCAAAAAACATTTTCTTTTTAACCTGCGATGCAAACGGAGTGTTGCCGCCCATTTCAAGGCTCAACCCGGCGCAGGCTATGTACCAGTTCATTTCCGGCTATACTGCAAAAGTTGCCGGAACAGAAGCAGGTGTTACCGAACCAAAATCCACATTCAGCGCATGTTTCGGCGCTCCTTTCATTCCTTTACATCCGGGAAAGTATGCAGAAATGCTGGGAGAGAAATTGAAAGCGACCAATGTAAAAGTTTGGCTGATCAATACGGGATGGACCGGTGGTAGCTATGGTGTTGGTAACCGCATGAAGCTTTCTTACACTCGCGCAATGATTTCAGCCGCGTTAAAAGGCGAGCTGGATAAAGTAAATTTTGAAGCAGATCCTGTTTTTGGCTTCGAAATGCCGTTAAGCTGTCCAAACGTACCCGTTGACATATTAAATCCTCGTAACACATGGGAGAACAAAACAGCTTATGATGAAAAAGCAAACGCTTTGGCATTGGAATTTGTCAAAAACTTTGAAAAATATGCAGCCGGCGTATCAGAGGAAATTCTGAAAGCCGCGCCAAAAGCTGTCTAAGTTGGTTGTAGGGTTAAATAAGATATGCCTGGGTCAAAAGCCCGGGCTTTCTTATGCCTTGTCTCGAAACCAAACGAATTTCACGCGGCGAACGCAGAGGGGCAACGACGCATCGTGTTTTTATTCAAAGATTTTTGAAATGGAGGAAGATTGGAAACTCTCTTGAATCGTATGTGTAAAAATCGCTTCGTCGCTGCTCCGCCGCGTTCGCCGCGTGAAACCTGCGAGGTCTATCGTTTCCCAAAGTGGTATCCTACATATACGCAATATTTCAGCCCCGGTGCCAGTGCATTTCTGCTTCCTGAAGCATCCACATGTTTTTCCGTTAATAACTTGTCCAGTAAAGGAAACCTGTCAATTACCGCTTGTGTTACATCGTTATAGATTATTTCTTTTGCATGATCGCTCAAGGCACCGCTGGCATCAAGGTGTATGCCATAGCGTGAAAATGAAGGAGCAAACAGGGTAAGATCTAAGGTAATCCGTTTAGACAAAATAAATTGATACCCTAATTGCACTCCCAGATTGCCGACGTTAATTTTTGAATTTAAAATGGCCGTGGATGTACTGCCGGTAGTATCGGTGTATTCCATACGACGCTCGCTTTTAAAATTATAGTAGCTAATGTATGGACCGATGTAAAGACCATGCGGAGCAGGAAATTTGTTTTCAAAAGGCAAATAAAATCTGTAATCGCCGCCAATGGTAAAACCACTTTTCGAAACATTTCCGTGGTATTTTACGCCTGTTTGATTTGGCAGAAATCCGGGCATTTCAACATATCCTCCTGTTACAGAAAAAGTTTGATGTTTAGACACAACCCGTTCGTAGCTAAACATAAAAACATTATCATACAATATCCAGTTGGTTATATTGAACTTAATGCTATTCTTGAAATACGTGGAATCATGATTATTTTTTTGGGCAAATGCATTATTTACATTCACCAAAAGCAAAAAAGCAAGACCAGCTATGAGGTGGATGGGCGTGTTGCGTTTCATCACGAGTCGTTTTCCAAATAACAAAACAATAACCGATTAAGTTTTGCGGACGCAGCGTATATCTAAACATTAGTAAGATCTTAATGTTATCTATTGCGAAACAGCTATTTACCATGAGTGAAAACGCAGCTGCAGAAGGCAAACAGATCCGAAAAAAAGTCAGCAGGAAATCACAGGGCGAATTTGCTACCAGCAAAGACAGGCCTGAGATATTGACTTTTATACAACAGTCAAACTATGACCGGCTGCAGGACCTCATTCCTATTCGTCATTCACGGATGAGCGCATCGCCATTCGCCTTCTACAGAGGAACTGCTTCCATTATGGCGTACGATCTTTCGCATATGCCAAATACAGGAATCAATGTGCAGGCCATAGGTGATTGTCACATCATGAACTTTGGGGGCTTCGCCACGCCGGAAAGAACTTTGGTTTTTGACGCCAATGATTTCGATGAAACGCATCCTGCACCGTGGGAGTGGGATGTTAAGCGTCTTGCCACCAGTTTTGTGCTCGCGGGCAGAAACAATAATCTCGCAGAGATTGACGGACAAGAACTGGCATACACACTGGCGCAAGCCTATCGCAGGCACATGTTTCTTTTTTCAGAAATGAGCATGCTGGACCTGTGGTATATGAAGTTTGATATTGAAACGCTTGCCAGCAAAACGAAGGACGAAACCATCAAAGATTTCCTGGATGATTCCATTGCAAAAGCGCACAAGGAAACTCCTCAAAAAGTATTTTATAAGATCACACAAGAGGTTTTTGGAAAACTTGAAATAACCGATCAGCCTCCACTTATTTATCACACTTTTGATGTGGAGAAAGATAAAGAATACATGCGCTCGTTCATGAGTTACTATTTCGAGACGCTGCAACACGATCGTAAATGGCTGGCAACAAAATATGAAATAGTGGATGTAGCACTAAAAGTGGTTGGCGTTGGCAGTGTCGGAACAAGGTGTTACGTTGTACTTCTAATGAACAGCAAAAAAGAACCGCTTTTCCTGCAAGTGAAGGAAGCGAGACAAAGCGTGCTGGAACCTTATACAAGCGTTAGCAAATATCTGCACCAGGGACAAAGAGTAGTGGAGGGCCAGCGATTGGTACAGGCCGCAAGCGACATATTCCTTGGTTGGAGCATTGGCCCCGCAGGAAGACACTTCTATCTGCGACAATTGAGGGACCGCAAAATTGCACCCACCATAGAACACTTTAATAAATCATTGCTAACGGCTTATGCACGCCTTTGCGGACGCATGCTTGCACGTGCACATGCGAAAACCGGCAATTCCGAAACCATCAGTTCCTATTTGGGTAAAAGCGAAGCATTTGAAGAAGCAATCAGCAACTTTGCCACCGCTTATGCAGACCAAACGGAAAAAGATTATGACACCTTTCTGAAAGAAATAAAAGCCGGGAAACTTGCGGTGGAAAAGAACTGACAGCAATATACTTGGTCTATAGTTTTCCGTTATATCTGCTCCTGGCCTGCCTAAAACAATTTCTAAAAAATAGTTTGGATAACCTTTCCTAATTTCATTTTTCAATCATTTTTTATGGCAGAGGTTTACAAAAACTGTCAAAGCTGCGGAATGCCGCTAAAGCGAGACCCAAAAGGCGGCGGCACAAATGCAGATGGTTCAAAAAGCACGGTGTATTGCAGTTATTGTTTTGAAAACGGGAAGTTCACACAACCAAATATCACTGCTGCTGAAATGCAGTCTTTTGTAAAGGGTAAGCTAAAGCAAATGGGATTTCCGGGATTTATTGCCGGCTTTTTTACAAAAGGAATTCCTTCGTTGAAACGTTGGAAACAATAATCGATATCTCAACGCACAAATTTAGTTTCATTGCATTATACATCCGAACAAGAGATTCTGCATCTCATTGAACAGTTCAATACTAAAACACTTCCAAAATCTGCCTGGACCCATGCCGCACATCTAACGGTCGGCCTTTGGCACGTTCACAATTTCACTTTGGATGAATCCATTTGCAGAATGCGTTCAGGGATTGTTTCCTATAATCTGGCAGTAGGCACGGAAAATACCGGCGACAGTGGATACCATGAAACGTTAACTATTTTTTGGTTGACCGTACTTTATCATTTTTTGAAATTGGAGGAGGGAAAATCTTTGCTGACGCTTTGCAATCAACTCCTTGATAGCCGGCTTGCTATCAATAGTTTACCGTTCTTTTTTTATGACAGGGGAAGAATTTTGTCCACCAACGCAAGAGCGAGATTCCAGGAACCGAATAAAAACGAGGTTAGTCGCCCAATCATCACCCGCATTTTGACAAACGAGATTGATATTACTTAACACTGATTTAAGAAATCGTTTTTTTAAATTGTAGAATGAAAATAATCCACCTTTTTGTTCTCCTGTTTTCCTTATCGTATGCGAAGGCTCAATCCGGCAATCTTATTCGCTGGAACGCGGTAAAAAAAATAACAATGGAGGATTTTAAGGCTCCGGTAGAATCTTCTTACACCAACGCCGCTTTAACGAATACGTCTATAAAAATGGACATGGGTTACAATTCCAGCGGATTCACTTATAAGATCAATTGCTTTTTTGATAAATCAAAATCATGGATGCGTGTTAAAAATGATTATGTTCTGGCGCACGAACAAGTGCATTTTGACATCTCGGAACTTTATGCAAGGAAGTTGAACAAGGCAATGAAAGAATATAAGTTTAACCAGAAGACGGTTGGTAAAGATCTGCCCGACATTTATCAGCGCATCATGACAGAACATGAGCAAGTGCAAAAACAATACGATAGCGAAACGGACCATTCTCTCATTAAAGATGCACAACAACGATGGTCGAAAAGGATCTCTGAAGATTTGAAAGAATACCAGGAGTATGCGGGGTATTGACCCCGTAGAGACGCGTTGAACGCGTCTCTGTCGCACCACCCAGTGGTTACAACAAAAATGAAACAATTGCCATATTTTCGTTGCAGGATTTCACGTTTTACATCTACATTCAACCTGTGCAACGGAGACGCGTTCAACGCGTCTCTACTAGATACTGCCATTAAAACATCACTGATGGCAGAATTATTTCAAAACAAATTTCGCATTCCTTCAGCCAGACTTCTAACATGGGATTATGGCAGTCCTGGATTTTACTTTGTAACTATTTGTACGCGAAAACATTTTCATTATTTCGGCTCAATTGTCAAATCGGACGACACGGCTTATCTCCAGAAATCATCAATTGGACAATTTGCCGAAGAGACTTGGTTTGAAACACCTTCGCTAAGAGCTGACATGAATATTGAATTGGGAGAATTTATTGTAATGCCCAACCATATTCATGGAATCATAATGATTGGAGGAAATGAATATAATCGCAAACTGCAAGACTGGACACCTAACATATTTGGCCCGCAGCGCCACAATCTTTCTTCACTCATCAAAGGATACAAGGCAGCAGTGACTAGTTATGCTAAAAAATTAGGAAAAGAATTTGGTTGGCAGGAAAGATTTCATGATCATATTATTCGTACACAACAATCATTTTACAGCATTTCAAATTATATAATCAATAATCCAAACAAATGGGAAAAGGATAAATTTTACAAGTCGTAATTGAAATATCGAATTGTCACACCTGTAGAGACGCGTTGAACGCGTCTCTGTCGCCCCGAACGAATGCAGCCTAAAATTCTATGTTCCGAATATTTCTGTCACACGTTTGGGGTGTTACAGAGACGCATTCAATGCGTCTCTACGGGCATTCGTTATGTATTAGGGATATTCCTTCATCAATTGCATCAGCACGCCGTTCGTCCAGCCGAAACCATCCTGTGACGGATATTCACCACCGCCAGCAGCTGCATCAACATTTTCAACATTGTATTTCTCCATCATTTTGCCAGTGGCTTTGTAGACCTTTACATTCAAGTCAATCCAGCGTTTGGCAATTTCTTTTGCAAGATCATTTTTTCCGTATTGCTCCAGGCCTTTGATCGTCATCCATTCCAGCGGTGCCCACCCATTTGGTGCATCCCACTGCTGGCCGCTGTTTTTAAGCGTTGTAACAACACCACCAGGTTTCAAAAATTTCTTTTCTACTATTGCTGCAGCTTTTTCAATTCTCTCTTTTGGTGCCAGCGCAAAATAAAATGGTGTAATGCCGGCAATCGTCATCGAATTGCTCAATGTTTTTCCAGTGATGTTGTAATCGTAGTACCAGCCATCAGCTGCGTTGTACAGATATTTGTTGATAGCCGTTTTACGTTTCTCTGCAATTTGCGTGAACAAATTTGCCCTCAATAAATCGCCTGTCGCTTTGTATGATTTCGATAAAGTAATTTCCAAATGATACAACAAGCAATTCAAATCTACAGGTAAGAAATTAGTCGTTTCAATGGTTGAAATATTCTTTCCATCGGCAAACCATCTTGTACTAAAATCCCAGCCGCTTTCTGCTGCTGAGCGCAGACTTCTGTAGCGGGCTTTCTTTACTGCTTCACTTGCTTTTGCACCAAGCTCTACATCTTCTCTGTAGCTTTCCTGGCGCGGCGTTTCGTATTGATCGTAATACCTGTTTAAAACATCCCCATTTGCCATTTTCACCACATGTTTTGTGGGTGCAGTTTTATCCATCCAGTAATCGTACTCGCTTTGCAATGGACGCTGGTATTCTGCATACACTTTATCCCCGCTTTTCTTTGCCAATAAATCGAGCATCAATGAAAAGAACGGAGGTTGCGACCTGCTTAAATAATAAGTGCGATTGCCATTCGGCACATGTCCGTACTGACTTAGAAGCCACGAAAAATTATTCACGAGATTTTCGATCATGGCAGTTTCGCCACTTGCTTCCAGGCCGAGCATGGTGAAGTAAGAATCCCAGTAATATACTTCGCGGAACCTGCCGCCGGGAACAATATATGGATTTGGCAGCGGCAACAATGTACTTCCTGCAACAGCATTGTCAGGATTTCTTTTCAACACCTGCCACAGTTGTTTGATATGCGTTTGCACATCCACACTCTTATCTGTTTTATAATTATCAGATGGAGCAACGGGCAAATCAAAATTATCTTCCACAAATTTTTTCAATGAAAAATCTGCAGCAGGAGCCTTCTTGATTTTCGCATACTCTTCTGCGATCTCGGCGGGGGATCTTTTGGCAGTACAATCCACAAACGTTTTGCCGTCAGGGAAAATGCGGTTCATCTGCACATCCACAAACAACTCACCGTACAGTTTATCCGGTGGTATGGTGTCTTGTGCATTTGCCGATAAGGCTATGGAAAGTGGAATAGCCATGGAATAAATCATTCGCTTCATAAGTAGGTTTTCTAAACAAATATAAATAGCCAGAGTTCATTTGATAACTGAATAATTGAATAACTGAATGACTGAGTTCGACCATGGAATCTTTACCACTATAACAATGGTTAAAATACTATAGGCACTCTTGAACGATCAACCCTTCAGTTATTCAGTTACTCCGTTATTCAGCTATTTGTAAATAAAAAAAGCGCTGGCTCTCACAAGGCCAACGCTTCAATTATTTTGCCGGGAAAAAAACTAGAACAATCCGTACAACTGCGAATCAATTTTGTTGATTATATCACCCAAATGCTCTTCGTTTTCTGCGAATTTGTTTTTGTCAACATCGATAACCAACAATGGACCTTCTTTGTATGATTCAATCCATTTGTTGTAGTAGTCGTTCAGGCGCTTCAGGTAGTCCAGCCTGATATTCTCTTCGTATTCCCTGCCGCGTTTTTGTATCTGCGCAACCAGTGTTGGAACAGATGCCTGCAGATAGATCATCAGGTCTGGAGGCTGCACCATTCCTTTCAGGGTTTGGAAAAATTTATAGTAGTTGTCAAAATCACGTTTGTTCATCAGCCCCATCTCATGAAGGTTCGGCGCAAAAATATTTGCATCTTCATAGATCGTCCTGTCCTGGATAACAGTTTCTGTTCCCCTGTGAATATCCAGCAGCTGATTAAGGCGGCTGTTCAAAAAGAATATCTGAAGATTGAAGCTCCAGCGGGGCATGTCTTCATAAAAATCATTCAGGTACGGGTTGTGGTCAACATCTTCAAATTGCGGTATCCACTTGTAATGCTTGCTCAGCATTTCCGTTAAAGTGGTTTTGCCCGCACCGATGTTTCCGGCAATCGCTATGTGTTTGGGTTTTTTTGCTTTAGCCATGAAATAAAGTGTAAAACAGTCAATTTTTATTAGGGTATGTAAATTAATAAACTAATCCCATGTGCTTTCTAACCTGCTCCATGGTTGCATTGGCGCTCTTTCTTGCCTTTTCCGCACCTTTTTCCATCACCTCGTTCAAATACTTTTCGTTTGTGCGGATGCTTTCAGCCTTTTCACGGATAGGGGCAATAAACTTCACCATATCTTCTCCCAGCTGCTCCTTCAATTTACCATATTGAATGGTGCAATTATTATAATCGCTTTCAAACTTTTCAATCACATCTTTCTCGCATACCAAACTCATCAGCAGGAAAAGGTTTTCGATATAGTCCGGCTTCACTGAATTTGGCTCTGTCGGCCCACTATCACTTTTGGCTTTTTTCACCTTTTTACGAATCACATCATCAGAGTCAGCCAAATATAATGTCGCGTTCTGGTTTTCACTTTTACTCATTTTTCCTTCTCCGTCAAGACTTGGCACTTTTACCAGCGCCTGGCCAAAATTAAATGCCTGGGGCCCCGGAAAAACGTCACCATAACGGTGATTGAACCTCGTGGCGTAAGTGCGGGCAATTTCCAGGTGCTGCTCCTGATCCTTACCAACCGGCACCAGCGCCGCACGGTGAAGCAGGATATCCGCCGCCATCAAAACAGGATAAGTCAGCAAACCGGCATTTACGTTATCCGGTTGCAATCTCACCTTGTCTTTAAAAGTAGGTGTTTTTTCCAACTCCCCTTTATAAGCCAGCATATTCAAATAAAGATATAATTCGCTTGTTTCACGAACATGGCTCTGGCAGAAAAGCGCTGCTTTTTCAGGATCAAGACCGGAAGCGATATTCTCAGCCAATACACGATGCACGTGTCCTTTTAACTCTTTTGTATCAGGATGTGTGGTAAGCGAATGCAGATCCGCTACCATAAAATAACATTCATATTCATCCTGCATGCGCACATAATTGCGCAATGCCCCAAAGTAATTGCCCAAATGCAAAAAACCCGTGGGACGGATGCCACTCATTACTATCTGTTTTTTCCCTTTTTCCATAACCGGGCGAAGATAAGAATTTGAAAATTTGAAAATGTGGAAATTTGAAAATGCCATGGGAAAACGGAACGCAGATTTTCATGATTTTCATGATTAGCAGGATTTGAGATTTCTACCGCTGACAATTAATAAGAATCCAGCAACTTCCAACCTCAAATATCAAATCAAAAAATCTTTACAAATCATGAAAATCATGACAATCTGCGTTCCCTTCTCTGGTTTTCCGTTATTTTTGGAATATGGAAGTAACAGACAAACTAGTGGACAACCTGGCGGCATTATCCAGATTAAGCTTTAACGAAGCGGAAAAGCTGGAAATTAAAAGCGACCTGGAGAAAATGATTGCATTTGTGGAGAAACTTCAGGAGGTAGATACTACGGGCACAGAACCTCTATTACACATGACCAGTGTAACCGATGCTTTTCGTGAGGATGCGGTAAAAGGTTCCATGCCTAAAAATGAGGCGCTAAAGAACGCCCCTTTGGCAGATTCTGACTATTTTAAAGTCCCGAAAGTGATACAGAAATAATTGAAAATGGAAAGTTGAAAATTGAAAATGATTTGTGATTGAGATGCGAAAATTGAGAGTCAAGTACTTTTAAACCGAACAAACCTTCAATGATAACTCATTTTCAACTTTCAACTTTCAATTTTCAATTAACATAAAACTCATAACCTCTCTATGGATCAATCTATCATTCATCTTGAAAATGTCCAGAAAAGCTATTTTATGGGAAAACAGGCACTTCCTGTACTCAAAGGAATATCGCTGGATATTTTTAAAAATGAATATGTTGCGCTGATGGGACCATCCGGTTCGGGAAAAAGCACGCTGATGAATATTATTGGCTGCCTCGACTCCCTCACCGCCGGAAAGTACATATTAAACGGAAGCAATGTGAGCACCATGCCAGATGATGCACTTGCCGAAGTGCGCAACAAGGAAATCGGCTTCGTTTTCCAGCAGTTCAACTTATTGCCACGCTTAACTGCGGCAGAAAATGTGGCCCTGCCATTGATCTACGCAGGTATTGCAAAAAGGCCAAGACTGGAAATGGCAAGAGAAGTGTTGGCAAAAGTGGGACTGGCAGACAGAAGCCATCACAAACCAAACGAAATGAGTGGTGGCCAGATACAGCGTGTAGCCATTGCCCGTGCACTGGTAAATAACCCCTCCATCATCCTCGCAGATGAGCCTACCGGAAACCTTGATTCTAGAACTTCGGTGGAGATCATGGAATTGTTCGGTAGCATACAGGCCGCAGGAAATACCGTAGTGCTTGTTACCCACGAAGAAGACATTGCTGCTTATGCCCGCCGGGTTGTTCGTCTGCGCGATGGCGTTATAGAGACAGACAAGCGGAGAGAGATGGCAGCGGCGCACTGAATAACTGATTAACTGAATAACTGAATAACTGAATGTTTCAAATTCGAAAAACTTAAAGTAATTATAGGCTTTCTGAGATCCAAACCTTCAGTTATTCAGTTATTCAGTTACTCAGTTATTCGCCCTTCAGTTAATCAGTTAATCAGTTAATCAATCATTCCTCCATGGCTACTAAAATCTACACCAAAACTGGCGACAAAGGAACAACGTCTTTAATAGGTGGCACCAAGGTTCCTAAATCCCATATTCGCATTGAGGCTTATGGAACGGTTGATGAATTGAATTCATACATTGGGTTGGTAAATGACTTGATTACGGATAGTCACAGCAAAATTTTACTGAAAGAAATACAGGACCGTTTGTTTACCGTTGGCTCTTCGCTGGCCTGTGATCCTGATAAAGAGCCTTCGCTTAAAATTCCCGACCTAAAAGAAAGTGATGTTGAATTACTGGAAAAGGAAATAGACAAAATGAACACCGTTTTGCCCCCAATGAAACATTTCATTTTGCCCGGCGGCAGCGTCGCTGTTTCTCACACCCATATCGCACGTTGCGTTTGTCGCCGTGCCGAAAGGTTATGTGTAAACATGCAGTTCCAGGAATTGGCTGTTGAAGCCGTTGTGATCAAATATTTGAACAGGTTGAGCGATTATCTTTTTGTTTTAGCAAGATATGTGGCACATTTGGCACACGTGGAAGAAATCGCATGGAAACCGAGGGTTTAGAACATTTAAAACAAAAAACCCACTACTGCCAGAATTTCCACCAGGATTTTTTAATTTGTTCATCTCCTTTATTGCCTATGCTCCAAAACGACTGATCAAATGGCTCGTCGATGTAGTTCTTTGCGATGTGATGCCCATAAACGTATACGGCATCTTCCAAACCATTCTGAAAACGTTTCATCATACGCTGCATTGGAAAAACAATTGCGCCATCGGGAAGTTTTACAGATGCAGTTATTTCGCCTTGCGGGTCATTGTCGTCCGTTTGCCAAATAGAACCAGGAACTTTTTTAATTATTGTCTCTCCAACGTATGAACCCAACGAGAATAGTATAGGGCCTATATTTTTTGATAAACGCCCATTTTTTATCGCTTTGCCGTCTTTGGAATGTTTGTCGAAGAACTCGTCAATTTGAATAAAACTGTGAATAGTATAGTCAAGGTTTAGTTTGTCAGCTGCAAACGCTTTGGTTATCCAGTCTGATTGAGTTTTGATATCTTGAAGAAGTGATGCCATTTAAAACTGTTTAAACTAATTAAGTTTATGTTGCTTGTTTGGAATGCAAAGTAAAATTTAAAAACTCCTGCGTAGTTATAAATTCTCCATATTGAGACAGATCTTTTATTAGCCTTAACATTCTTTCTCTCAGTACATTGTTTGCACTATGGCGTTTTGTGTAGCCCGGCACTTTGTATTGACTAATGTCTGTCAGTTCCCACGGATGAAAGTACAGACACAAATAACCATCATGTTTTAATGTTTGAATCGCCAGATTCTTAAATACCAAATAAGGTAAATTTTTAAAAGCCAGCCAAAAAAGAGGAATGCGTAAATGCGGCGATACAGAGGTTGGCACACGTACTATATTTTCTTCTTTGTAGACTGTTCGCGATATTTTGAGGTTGTTATATCTGCCGGGCAAATAAGTGGGGTTAATGGAAGAATCGTAGGTGTAGCCTGCAGCAAATACATCGCTCATATCTACTTTTCTCAGGCGCGGCATACGTAATCCCGTTACTTCAGTTTTACAAATATCACTTAGCACCTGGCGACTTTGCAGCAAATGCGAAGTTTCATACTCCGAATGATAAAAAGTGTGAGAGGCGATCTCATGTTTGGCAGCGAGAGCCAGCATTTCAGCGGGATAATGTTGTGCGAAATTGGCAGTTGTAAACAAGGTGGTTTTGACATCAGTTGCAGTCAAAACATCCTGCATGCTTTGCAGACCACGAAAGCCGGTTGCCATTTGCTCATCCGCTGAAATGATTTGCCCATATTCCAGCGGCAGATCAAATTCTTCCACATCAAAACTGAGAAGTATGTAAGCCGGTTTATTTTTCAAATTTTGCACAAACTTTACTATGCAATAATATCAGAGAATTGCTCAGTTTGAACAACTGCTGACATATTTTTCTCTCTGTCAAATCTTCTGCGCTGCTTTACAAGCTGAACAAAATTTTTCAACTCCGTTTTTAATACGTCATAGCGCATGTTTGAAAACTCCACATTATCTCTCAATGACACCTCATTTACCTTAATGCGAAGGTTTCTGTAAGTAACCAGTTGTAGGAACTCCGTGTCGATAAGAAACCTATTGATGGTGGTGTCAAGAAATGCATTTTTACCAGCTTCGTTAAAAGCCTTGATGCCAGATTGCGTGTCGTTGATGTGTAATGAGAGGAAGTTTCTGTTGAGCCACGAACAACCTTTGGATATGAGCCATCTTTTCACCGGCAATTTCTTGTAGTACGTGTGATTGCGTCTTCCGGTGACCACTTCATAACCTTTTTGAAGATCATTATACATTTTTAAAAGGTCCTCGTGCTGGTAGGGAAAATCAAAATCTGTCAGGACCACATAAGGTGCAGATGCGTTTTCCACACCCGTTCGGAGCGCATAGCCCTTTCCCATGTTTTCTGCGTAGGAAATAAATGTCATCGAGGAATCTGTCTCAGAGATCACCTCAAAAAGATTTAGTAATTCCGGCGTTTCAAATCCATCGTTAACAATTACGAATTCTATGTTAACAGATTCGGGGAAAATAGCCTTTGTCTTAGCAACATTTTCCAAAAAACGATGATGCCAGTTCGGGTTGGGTTTGTACAACGGTAGTACAAAAGAAATATCTTTGCTGCTCATTAATCGGGGTTAAAGATTATTTGCAATTTACCGTAAAAATTACCTAATAAACCCGTAAAAAGCACAGTTTTTTTCCACCTATTAACAAATTTCAGCGCAAGTTTTTATATGTATATTTTACTATATACATAAACTTATTAAAATGAACGCAAAGTAATCGACATTTAAACGGTAATTAAACCTTTTAGCTATATAATGATCCCTATCCAGTAGTTATTGACTATCAGCGTTTTACATTTTATGGCTTAATTATTATCTAAAAAGATTAAGCTTATTTAGAAAGGATTTGATCAGTTTTGCAATTTCTAAATGAAATTCTTCCAGCGCAAAATGCCCTGTATTGAACAGATGAAGTTCTGCATCAGGTAAGTCCTTTTTGTAGGCCAATGCACCCTTGGTGGTAAATAATGCATCATTTTTGCCCCAGGTGATAAGTGCAGGTGGTCGATTCATTTTTAAATATTCCTGCCATTGAGGGTATTGTGTAATGTTGTTGCGATAGTCGTATAGCAAGTCGAGCTGTATGTCCTTATTTCCTTCCCTTTCTAAAAAATGCTGGTCATAGTGATATGCGTCGGGGCTTATGCGCGATGGGTCTTCTGCACCATCGAGGTATTGCATCATAGTACCTTCCAGTGACATCATTTGACGCATTGGTTCTTCCGTTGCCTCATTCCTGTTTGCCCAAAGTCTTTGCCCATCTTCCGTTGCAGGCCCCATTCCCTCTTCGTAAGCGTTCGCATTTTGAATCAGCAGCGCCTCTATTAGTTCTGGTCTACGAAGGGCAATTCTGTAACCAACCGGGGCGCCGAAATCCTGCATGTACAAAGCAAATCTTTGCAATTGCAAGGCATCAATAAATTTTTCGATGGTCACAGAAAGGTTGTCGAAAGTGTAGTTGTAATCACTGCGTGAAGGCATGGCGCTATTTCCAAAGCCGGGATAATCCGGCGCGATCAAATGAAATTCATCAGACAAATCATTTATCAAATCACGATACATGTGGGAAGAGGAAGGAAAGCCATGTAGCACTAAAATGGTTGGTGCAGCAGGGTTTCCGGCTTCGCGGTAAAATATTTTTACACCGTCGATACTAATAGTTTTATAACGAACGGTTCTATCAACTGTTGAGGTGATCGTAAGCATTGTGTAAGGTTTTTATAGATCGAATGAAAGGTGTTGTAAAAAAAGCGACGAAACATTTTCGCTCATCGCTCTTAAAAAGTTTAATACGCTACAGTGAAACGCTGACGAATGAATTTTCCATTTTCAATTTCATCAAGAATTGCGATGGAAAGATCTTCCACTGAAATTTTACTTTCGTGATTCGCATCAAAAACCGGCTGATCGTTGCCCGTCCGATATTTTCCGGTGCGGCCGGTGTCGATTCCCGGATGCATTAGAATTGCAGGACTCAGGAAAGTCCAGTCCAGTTCATTTTCTTTTTTGATGATGTTCAGATAATCTCTCGCTGCTTGTGCGCCCGCTTTGTATTCTGCCGGGAATTGTGGGGTGTCTACCAATTGTACGCCGGGAGCTATTTCCAGGCTGCCAGCGCCACCGATCACCAGTATTCTTTTCACACCCGCTTTCTTCGCAGCTTCCTGGATGGCTTGCGATCCTTTCAGAAAATCGTTGTAGATGTTGGGATTTGTCCAACCCGAATTGTAAGCGCTAATGATCGCATCGTTGTCCTTTAAAGCTGCAGCGAGTTCATCTACATTAAAAGCATCGACTTTCACCACAGTTAACTTCGGATCTTTTGTTTTTACATTTTCAGGATGGCGAACGATGGCGGTTACTTGGTGACCACGATTCAAGGCTTCTGCTACAACATGTGAGCCAACAAAGCCAGAGGCGCCGATTACTGCTAGTTTCATAATTTTTGTTTTTTAAAATGTATATTGTAATATTTTTTGTTACAGTTTAATTCAAAAAAATATCAGGTGAACTTACCGGCAAATTCTGCAAGCGTTTTTTTGCCGAGCTTTTGCATTAAAGTGTCTTCTACTTCATTATACAAACTATCGAGGTGTTTGTTTATTTGCTTGCCCACTTTGCATTTTGGGTTGGGGTCCGTGCGCTTTGTTCCCAGCGCAGATTCCTGTCTTACTGCTTCGTAGATTTCTGATAACAGAATTTTGTTAGCCGGCTTTGCGAGGTATACGCCGCCGTTTTTTCCTTCCTTGCTTTCTACGAGACCATGCTGGCGCAGATTGCTCAATTCTTTTCTTACCAGTACCGGATTGATGTTGATGCTGCCAGCAATCCACTCAGAAGAGTGAAGCTCATCTCCCATAAGGTCCAATAATGTTAGAATGTGAAGTGATATTGCAAAACGGCTGTTACTCAACTGTAATATTATTTGTTACAGTAAAGGTAGGAGGTTTTTTTGATATGAACCTATTTTTTTTCCTGAAATTTTCCAGATGGTGCTTTATTTCAAAATTTGAGGATTTGAAAATTTGAAAATGCTTCAGGTGTGACCTTCTAAATTTATTATTTACTCTCGGATATTAGAGAGTTCATTTGAAAAATGAAAAGTTCCACAGAAAGAATTTTCAAATTTTCAAATCCTCAAATTTTCAAATTGGGAATAAAGCAAACACCAAAAATTTAGAGTAACATTTTCCCATCCTTCATGTGCAACACTCTGTCGCTCATTTGGGCTAGTTCTTCGTTGTGAGTTACAATAAGGAAGGTTTGGTCGAATTGTTTGCGCAGGTCAAAGAATAGCTGGTGAAGTTCTCTTGCATTGACAGAATCGAGGTTTCCCGTCGGCTCGTCAGCAAAAACAATTTTAGGATTGTTGATCAAGGCCCTTGCTACGGCCACCCTTTGCTGCTCACCGCCGGAAAGTGCCTGTGGTTTATTGTCTTTCCGGGCGCCAATGCCCAGGATCTCCAATAAATGTGCGGCCCTGTCCGTAATCTCTTTTTTCTTTTTCCCTGCGATCCAGCCGGGGATGCAAACGTTTTCCAGCGCTGTAAATTCAGGCAGTAAATGGTGAAATTGAAATACAAAACCTATGTGGGTATTGCGAAATGCTGCGAGCTTTTTGCCCGAAAGCTGGTGATAGTCCACATTTTCAAGCGCTACGCTGCCATTGTCGGGCTTATCAAGCGTGCCCAAAATATGAAGCAATGTGCTTTTCCCGGCGCCTGAGGACCCTACTATACTTACTATTTCGCCTTTATTGATGTCTATGTCCACTCCTTTCAATACTTCCAGACTGCCATATTTTTTGTGGATATCCCGGGCTTTGAGCATGCTTTTTATATTTCGGTTTTAATAAGGAATATATCAAAAAATGCCGTTGTTGCTGCATTTTAGGACACATAAAGCAATATTAATAAAAACTTTATGACCACCCATAATATCAGATTTGGAAATACCATTTTAACCACTACTTTTGCGAAAAAATTAGGTAAATGCAAATATTCCGTTTGCCTTTACGTTTACTAATAAAAAAAGTAGAAAGATGTTCTGGACACTCGAATTAGCATCCTATCTTGAAGACGCACCCTGGCCAGCTACCAAAGATGAATTAATTGATTACGCCATCCGTAGCGGCGCACCGATCGAGGTTGTTGAAAACTTACAGGAACTGGAAGATGAAGGCGAAATTTATGAGGGCATTGACGACATTTGGCCTGATTATCCTTCGCAGGAAGACTTTTTCTTTAATGAGGACGAATATTAATTAATAAGGATAACAAAACCTTTGAAACATATTCTGCCGCTCACGACTCGTGAGCGGTTTTCGTTTTTATAATAACTGAATCATTGATTTATTGAATAATTGATTTGAATGTAGATCTGCTCTTCTCTAGTTTCCCACTCAATTATTCAATCATTCATGATTCAATAATTAAATCCCCACTCCAGATTCTCCCTGTCAGCCGTACCAAAGCTTTCTTCATATCTGGCTGACCCCGGCATAGACAACCCTTTAACAGAAAATTACGTTTGTTTATATACGAGTTGTTAGTTGATAGTTGTTTGTTGTTAGACTTCAATGAAGACTATTCAAAACTAAAGGCAAACAACGAACAACTATCAACTAACAACGTCCAGGTAACAACTTGCTAACAATTATTTCATTAATTTCAAAACCCGTAATTGCTGGCCGCAGAATTAAACCATTTAATAAAAATTGATTCAAACTAAGGTAAAAGTAACATTCATGAAAGGATATAAATTTCTCGCAGCGCTGTTGATCGCTATCTCCATTTGCAGCTTTTCATACGCCCAGCAATACACGCCCGAAGCTTCGGGCTCTAAGATCGGATTTGGCATTAAAAATTTGGGTGTGACCGTTCATGGTACTTTCAGTGACCTTGCGGGAGAGATCACTTTCGATCCTAATCAACCTTCAAAATCGTCTTTTAATGTGCACGTTGATTCCAAATCAATCAGCACGGATAATGATATGCGTGATAACCATCTACGCAAGGAAGAATTTTTTAACGTAGAAAAATATCCGCACTTAACATTTGTGAGCGAAAGCATTACAGGTTCTGGAAAAAGTTTTAATGTGAAAGGAAAATTAACCATAAAAGGTGTTACGAAAGAAGTAAGTTTCAAATTCACAGCCACACCGCAGGGCGATACTTATACATTTAAAGGGGACTTTGAACTCAATCGCCGCGACTTTGGCGTGGGAGGCAGCAGCATCACCATGTCAGACAAAGTCAACGTAGAATTGACTGTAATCGCGAAAAAGAAATAAAGGAACCAACTCAAAGTATAATAGCAAAGCCCTGACAAACTTAATCTGTCAGGGCTTTTACTTTCTTATAATGAATCTCACTCTCGCAAGAATTCCTAATTCTTAATTGAACTACTTTCCCATTTGCTCTATCACCGCCGGTGTAACGCCTGTGAAAGAGAAACCACCATCGTGGAACAGGTTCTGCATAGTTACCATTTTGGTCAGATCGCTGAACAATGTAACGATGTAATCAGCGCACTGATCAGCAGAAGCATTACCAAGAGGGCTCATTTTTTCTGCGTAGTCGATAAAGCCGTCAAATCCTTTTACGCCGCTACCTGCAGTAGTTTTGGTTGGGGATTGGGAGATGGTATTGATACGTACTTTCTTTTTAACGCCGTAGTGGTAGCCAAAGCTTCTTGCAACGCTTTCCAGCAATGCTTTTGCATCGGCCATTTCGCTATAGTCAGGGAATACACGCTGAGCAGCGATATAACTCAACGCGATAACACTTCCCCAGTCATTGATCGCATCCAGTTCCCACGCTGTGCGCAAAACGCGATGCAAACTAAGAGAAGATATATCTAAAGTTTTTTGAGTAAATCCATAATCAAGGTCTGTGTAAGATTTGCCTTTACGAACGTTCAGGCTCATGCCTACAGAGTGCAGGATGAAATCAATTTTACCACCAAAGTGTTCCATTGCACCCTGGATCAAATTTGTAAGATCTTCTGAGCTGGTAACGTCTGCGCCGATTACAGGAGCATTTACAGCCTCAGCCAGTTTGTTGATTTCTCCCATACGCAATGCAACAGGGGCATTTGTCAACACCAGTTGCGCGCCTTCTTCATGGCAACGCAATGCGGTTCTCCACGCTATGGATTTCTCGTCCAAAGCTCCAAATATGATTCCTTTTTTCCCTTTTAATAAATTGTAAGCCATATTGAATTATTAAACTAATTAGTTCTTTTGGGCGGCTAAGATAAGGCAAAGTGAAAAGTAAAAAGTAAAAAGTAAAAAAATTGTCCTTACAGCCATGTTTGCCTTTTTGTCACAACTCCAGGGCATTTAGCGCTTTTTTCAACTTTCAATTCTCAACTTTCAACTTTCAATTCCCTACACTCCTACCATTTCACGGGCATTTTCCAGCGCTGCAGCACTCGGTTGTTCGCCACCAAGCATTTTCGCAATGGCGGTTACGCGCTCATCTTTCGATAGCTGCCTGATGTTTGTTTTAACACGTTCGCCAGCCATTTGTTTATAAACGAAGAAATGGGCGTCTGCTTTTCCTGCAATTTGCGGCTGGTGGGTAATTGAGATCACTTGTCGTGACGTTGCCAGTTCTTTCATGATCACACCTACCTGTTTCGCCGCTTCGCCTGAAATACCAGTATCTATTTCGTCAAAGATCATTGTCGGCAGGTCCATGGATGCCGCTACCAGCGACTTTATGCAGAGCATCAACCTGCTCAATTCCCCGCCGCTGGCCACTTTGCGGACTGGCGCAAAACGATTGCTTTTATTGGCATCGAACAGGAATTCGATATTATCAAACCCATGCTCGTGGAGTGCACCTTCTTTACTGCCGGTTATGTCTGCTTTCAGGCGCGCATTTGGCATGCCAACCTGTGTGAGCAAACTGTTTACTTTATCTTCAAAAGGCTTTGCCTGCGCCTTGCGTTTTGCGGATATTTTCTCCGCCAGCTCAATGGCTTTAGCTGTTAGCTGGTTTACTTCAGCCTCTAACCCTTCAATTTCTTCGTCCACATTCAGCGCTGCCTGCAATTTGTTTTCAAGGTCAACCTTTAAAGCGAGTAGCTCTGGGGTTGTGTGCAGACTGTGTTTTTTAAGCAACTTGTAACCAAGCGTCAATCTTTCATTCAAGTGCTCCATTCGCTGCGGATCATGATTCACTTTATCGTTGATGCTTTCAGTTTCGTCGGCAATGTCAGACAGCTCTATCTGGGTAGCAAGCAAGCGTTGCACGATGCTGGGAAGTGATGGATGATAATCGGTGTATGATTGCAGGCTGTTCGCAATTTGTTTCAAATGCTGCACGAGCGGCTGCTCGCCATCGCTCAGTTCGTAAAACACTTTGGTCAGCGCTGCTTTAATATTTTCAGAATTGCTGAGCAGCTTTAACTCTGCATCTGCTTCTTCCAATTCATTTTCTGAAAAATTTGCATCTTCTAATTCGCTGTATAGAAACCTGTGGTAATCAGCCTCTTTGTTAAATGAATCTTTTTGCGATCTTAAATCCGCCAGTTTTTTTCCGGCTTGTTTTAGTTGTGTGTAAATGCCGGCGTATTTTTTCAGCAGATCTTCTGTTCCAGCAAGTGCATCAATGGCTTCTCTCTGGAAATCAGATTCACCCAATGCAAGGGTATCAAATTGCTGGTGCAGGTCAACCAACATGCTGCTCAATTGCTGCAACTGGCTTACAGTAACAGGCGTATCGTTTATAAAAGCTCTTGACTTGCCATTTACGGCAATTTCCCTCCGAATAATTATTTGCTCTTCTTCATCAAGATCATTCTCTTTTAAAAACCTCGCGATGCTTTTGGTATGGGCTTTGAAATAACCTTCCACGTAGCATTTCTTATCTTTCTGCAACAGCACGTTACTATCTGCCCGTTCACCAAGAATGAGCGACAATGCACCCATTACAATGGATTTACCGGCACCGGTTTCGCCGGTGATGATATTCAACTTATCTGAGAAATGAATATCTATTTCATCAATGATCGCGTAATTCTGTATGTAAAGTCTTGACAGCATGAATTCACATTTTTCAAAAGCCATGCAATGTACAAAGTAAGCCGCATGCTTTTACTTTTTACTTTATTCGTTTTGCACTATTTGTGCATAATTTTTTGTGTAAAAATCGATCTAAAAACTACTTCTATAAAAAAAACGCTTCGTTTTGGAGAAGCGTTTTTTCATTCGGTAAAATATTTTATCGCATCATGCCCGCTACCATGGCAACCAGGAATATCAGGACATAAATCGAAATAAGAACGATCATCATAATGCCGTAGAATCTGTAAAATGATTTCAGATTCCCAAGTGATGATGTCAATGTTACCTGATCATTGGTATCCAGCGCCTGTAGTACCTGTGCTGCAAATCTGTAACGATATAAATTGGGTATAATCGTTAATACAGCGAAAACCAGGAAATAGATGAGCCAAAAGAAACCCATGCCAGCGAATGGCATCTGTAAGGAAGACATCATGAATCCGGCGGCAAAAGTTAAAAACAAACCAGCAAGAACCATTAAGCCGCAAAAGATAAAACTTAGGATAGCCAGGAATTTGTTCCATTTGGCTGTTTCACGCAGGTATCGATCACTTTGCGTATCGATCGTCAAATTTACATCGAGTAAGGAGGCTTCTACATTTTCCATGATAAAGGGTTTTAAGTGGGCGCAATATACAAAGCCAATTAATAATTAATAATTAATAAAGAATAATTATTAGGCAGTCCGCGAAATGAGTAGTGACGAGGCGAAAGGCAAATAATATGTTGAAGGGTCACATCTATTAATTCTTAATTATTAATTATTAATTTGCCCCTTAGCAAACAATCAACCAACATGAGAATTCTGACCGCAACATTTATGATGCTGATGATGGCTGTCTGTGCAACGGCGCAAACGACCAACCAGCAGGACTCTGCATGGATCACGCAGAACTACACCAAAGTGGAAAAATTAATTCCAATGCGCGACGGTGTCAAGCTTTTCACTTCTATTTACATTCCTAAAGATTCATCTGAAAAGCATCCGATCCTGTTTGGCCGTACGCCCTATTCCTGTTCTCCTTATGGCGAAAAGTTCAGGAATTTCTGGGACACGCACTGGAAATATTATATGCGTGAAAACTATATCGTGATTATACAGGACGTGCGTGGCCGATGGATGAGCGAAGGAGAATTTGTGGATGTTCGCCCTTTTATTAAAGATAAAAAAACAAGCAAGGACATTGATGAAGCCAGCGATACTTATGATGCCATCGACTGGATGGTGAAAAATGTTGATGGCAACAACGGAAACGTAGGCGTGATGGGCATTTCCTATCCGGGCTTCTATTCCACGATGGCCGCGGCTTCCGGGCACCCGGCATTGAAAGCGGTGAGTCCGCAGGCGCCGGTTACGGATTGGTTCATGGGAGATGATTTCCACCACAACGGCGCTTTTGCCCTGATGGACGGGATTGCGTTTTATTTAGGTGGATTCGGATATCCGCGTCCTGTACCAACTACTAAAGGACCCGCCTCCACGTTCCAGAGTTCTTCGGATAATTACGACAGATTTTTGCAAATCGGCAGCTTGTCCAATGTGACGAAGCTGGCTGGTGATAGCATTAAATTTTTCAAGGACATGTTCGCGCATCCAAACTACGATGCATGGTGGCAGGCACGCAATGCACGTGTGAGCATGTACGATGTAAAGCCGGCAATGCTTACTGTGGGTGGCTTGTTTGATGCAGAAGATTGCTATGGCGCATGGAACCTGTATAAAGCTATTGAAAAACAAAGCCCGAACAGCAACAACAAATTAGTGATCGGGCCGTGGTTCCATGGTCAATGGTCAAGAGGAGATGGCTCTTACCTGGGCAATGTAAAATTCGGCAGCCGCACAAGTGAGTGGTATCAAAACAATATTGAAATTCCTTTCTTCAATTATTATTTGAAGGGCAAAGGAAATGATCCCCGTTTGGCAGAAGCTACTATTTTCTTTAGTGGTGAAAACAAATGGAAAACATTTGACCAGTGGCCTCCTGCCGCTGCGCAAAACCAGGAGATTTATTTACAGCCGGACGGTTCTTTGGCCTGGAGCAAACCTGCTACTACCAATAGTTTCAGCGAATATGTAAGCGATCCTGCACATCCTGTTCCATACACGGAAGATGTTCATTATTCAAGAACAAGGGAATACATGACGGATGACCAGCGTTTTGCATCACGCAGACCTGATGTGGTAACTTTTGAAACAGCGCCGCTTACCGAAAATCTGACTTTGGCGGGACCTGTAATTGCAGATCTGTTGGTGAGCCTTAGCTCAACTGATGCAGATTTTGTTGTGAAGATCATTGATGTTTTTCCTGATGACTTTAAATATCCGGATTACGCACCGCAACCGTCGAGAGGCGTGGGTGGTTCTTATCCGATGGGCGGTTATCAAATGCTTGTGCGTGGTGAAATTATGCGCGGAAAATTCCGCAATAGTTTTGAAATGCCTGCACCTTTCAAACCAAACAAAGTTGAAAAGGTAAAATTCACTTTGCCTGATGTTGCGCATACATTTGAAAAAGGCCATAGATTGATGATCCAGATTCAAAGTTCATGGTTCCCGATCTTCGATCGCAACCCGCAACAATTCATGAATATTTACGAAGCAAAAGACAGCGACTTTAAGAAGGCAACGATCAGAGTGTTTCATGATGCGGGGAATAGCTCGGGAGTGATTTTGCCGGTGGTCAAATAAGCTTAACGCCCAATGCCTAACGCCCAACGCTAGGTGCACCGCCCTGCGTTGGGCGTTAAGCATTGAGCATTGGGCAGGCATAAAAAAGAAAGCCCGATATTACTATCGGGCTTTTTCATTATCGGGAATGTCTTATTTCACTTCTATAGTATCGTTCAGATCTCTGTCAACCAATACGCGGCCGCAGTTTTCGCAAACGATGATTTTTTTGCGTTGTTTGATCTCGCTCTGACGTTGAGGAGGAATTGCGTTAAAGCAACCACCGCAAGCATCTCTTTCTACCGGAACTACTGCCAAACCGTTGCGGTAGTTTTTGCGAATACGATCGTAAGAGTTCAACAAACGCTCATCTACTTTTTCACGTGCTTCAGCAGATAATTTGTTGTAGTGTTTTTCTTCTTTTTCAGTTGTAGCGATGATTTTCTCAAGCTCGTCTTTTTTGTGCTTAAGAACGTTTTCTTTGGAGTTCAGCGCTTTTTTTGCTTTGTCAAGAGCAATTACCTTGTCAGTAGTTTCTTCCTGAGCGTCTTTGATGTGCTTTTCAGCAAGCTTTACTTCAAGCTGCTGCATTTCAATTTCTTTATTGATCGCCTCAAATTCACGGCTGTTCTTTACGTTAGTGCTTTGCTTTTCGTATTTTTTGATCAGCTCTTCAGATTCTTTTATCGCATTTTTTTTGCCTGCAATAAATTCATTTATACCGTTGATCTCTTCCTCTACTCTTGTCTGACGAGCGTTTAAGCCTGTTATTTCATCTTCCAGGTCACTTACTTCCATTGGCAATTCCCCTTTCAACACCTGGAGTTCATCCAGCTTGGAATCAATTTTCTGAAGCGTAACCATTGCGGTTAATTTTTCTTCAACTGAGAAATCTTTTACAGTTGCCATATATTATTTTGAAGTTTGAAGTTTGTGGTCTTAAAAGAAATAACTCACCGGATTGGTGGATAAATTCGTTTTAAGGACGGCAAAGTTAGGAAAATTTTGCTGTAATATAATATATAATAGGTCAATCGTGTACTGTTCGCTCTCAAAATGACCAACATCTGCCAAAACCATCCGGTCATTCGCATCAAAAAATTCGTGATATTTCACGTCTGCGGTTATATAGAAGTCTGCGCCGGAAGCTAAAGCCTTGTTAATCAGGAAACTACCTGCTCCACCGCAGACCGCCACTTTCTTTACCTTCTGGTCTGTCAATTTCGTATGTTTTACCACCGGAACCTTAAAAACGGACTTGATCCGGCTGAGAAAGGCGTTTTCCTCCATCGGCTCAGCCAATTCGCCGATAATTCCCGATCCGATCTGGATATTCGGGTTGGCCAGCGAAACCACATCGTAAGCAACTTCCTCGTAAGGGTGTGCCTTTTTCATGGCTTTTACGACGGTATTTTCGAGGTAAGCAGGGAAAATGACCTCGAGCTTAAGCTCGGATTCTGTATGACGCTCTCCTATTTTCCCAACATAAGGATCGGTGCCTTCCTGTGCCTTGAAAGTTCCGTTTCCCTCAGCAGAATAGCTGCATTCGCTATAATTGCCGATATGTCCGCCACCAGCTTTGAAAATAGCGTTGCGTACATCTTCAGCTTGCGCAACAGGCACAAAGGTGTACAATTTCTTAAGCGTATTTTGTTTGGGCAGTAAAATGGAAACATTAGTAAGGCCCAGCATTTCAGCAATCTTCCCGTTTACACCATCCACCACGTTATCGAGGTTGGTATGAATGGCATAAATAGCAATATCATTTTTGATCGCAGCGATGACCGTTTTTTCAACGTAATTTTTTCCGTTTATTTTTTTGAGGCCGCCAAATACAATCGGATGGTGAGCCACAATAAGATTTACCTTTCTTTCGATGGCCTCGTTCACTATTGCCTCTGTCGCATCAAGCGTGACCAGAACGCCTGTACAATCCCAACCCGAAGAACCTGTAATGAGGCCGGCATTGTCGTAAGATTCCTGGTAAAAGGGATCTGCATTTTGTTCGAGGATGGAAATGATGTCGGCGATCTTCATGGTTGAGAGTTGTTCGTTGTTAGTTGATGGTTGTTAGGCTTTAATAACGATCATTCACTATTAAGAACCTAACAGCCCAAAAATAAGAAAGTTGTTAGTTGATAGTTGTTGGTTGTTAGACTTGAATAACGACTATTCGAAAATAAAATCTAACAACTATCAACTATCAACTAACAACTTTTTATGCGACAGCGGATGTTTGCAGGGCGAATGCGATTCGCCCCTACGCACTCTGCTTACTGAATTATCTCTTCTGTGTGCATCAGCTTGCCTGTTTCTGACACGCCTTCAATTGTGATGCGCAATCTTTTTGAAATATCGTTGTTGTAAAATTGAATGGTTGCTCTTTTGGTAACCTTATCCAGCAGGATATATGGTTTCCAGTAAAGGGTTGTGCGCAAATCATCAATTGCATCCAAAGGTGATTCCACCGCATAGTTCGGAGAAGAGAATTCTTTGAAGTCAGAATACCCCAGGATTGTAGAGGACTCAAGACCTTTAATGTTGGCTGTGCTCGCACCACCGCCTCTCTTCGTATAGATGGCGATACCTCCGTTTCCTCCGCCTGTGCCCATAAACGGCGGGCGGAAAACTTTGATGTATGCAACGTCGGTCATTGGGATGTTCTGGATTTGTTCAGCGTCTGTTGACATTTCATCCAGATACAGGCCCGGCGCGCCTCCGCGCCAGGTGAGAGTAGTAGTCCCCCCACTTGTGTTGATCATTAACCCGGGTACTTTACCCTGCAGATATGTAAAGATGGAATAAGCGCTGGTCGCAAAGGGGTCATTGGCCGGGTCAAAGCTGTAACCATCTCCGCCCTTAAACAAACCGTTTGCGTACTTGTCATCAAGCTTTTCTTTTTCAGAACGCACCTTACCTTTTACAACTACCTCCTGCAGCATTTGCGTTTTTTTATCTCTGTCTTTTCCGGCATTTATATAGCCCTGGCCAACGAGATAACTCTGACGCAAAGCGTTGCTATCAGGCAAGCTCACACCTGCTAAAAGCGTTTTATCAATCGCTATGTTCGTACTTCCTTTAACCAGGCCATTGTCTAGACGAAGCGATGCTCTCTCTGCCAGTGCACTGTTTTTATTGAACGTATAGTAAAGATTGGCTTTCCCAAAGAAGACCAAACCCTCGGTATTGAATCGTCCGGTGGAATCAAGTTCGAGGAAAAACATTTGTTTGGATGAATCCGGCATTTGAAGGATCGCGTTCATCATTTCACCCTTCTTAAACCTGCTTTGAGAAACGCCGTATGCTTGTCCATTAAGTGAAAGAAATTTGTCAGGCTGATATTTTAATGACGGGAAATTTTTCGCCATAATCTTATCCCAATTGTATCTGCGCCAGCCGTTGGTAAGCATTACAAGGTCACGATGGTTTTTTACACTGTCACTCGGATTGGAAAAATAATAGAACGGGTGATAAATGTTTCCTCTCAATTCGCTCGTCAGCAAAAAGCGGGACACGATGTTGTCGTCTTCCATTTTAGGCTGATACAAATCAGCGTCGGTAACAGAAACGGAAAGATTGCTTTTTACGGTATCATCTACTTCTATGTCAATTTCATTTTTTCCGCGCTTGGTTAGTTGTATGGATTTCTTGCGAACATTTGCATCAAACTGATAGTCGTTGTTGTCAACAAATGTTATTCTTTCGGCCACTGGTTTCCAGTCTGCATCAAACAAGGTAAGTTGCATTATACAACTTGGCATCTGAGTGGATGGAATTTCACCTGTCATTTCTCCGCCTTCTTTCACGTGAAGGTTCGCCATGTACACGACCTGCTGGTTCATCATGGCAACGATGTGCATTGTGTTAAGCGCATCACCCCCACCTGCTGATCTTCTGATGGTAAAGTTTTTTGTATCCAGTCCGTCAGAAATTTTTATTACGGCTCCATTACTTTTTGCAGCGGGCAGGTCAACGGATTGATCTTTGCCGAAAACATCTTTCCAAACAGCTTTGTAAGTAGTATTGGCCTGGGGTGTAAGTGTTACACTTCCCATGCCATCATGAATGGATTTGAACGCAGCAACTTTTTGTCCCGCAGAACTTACGATGTTGCCGTAAATGTTTACAGGATATCCATTGTTATCAACTGCTTTGAATGCTACTACGGATTCTATGCCGTTCACCATGTCACCACCTTCGGGGAAAAAACGAATCGATACAGCAGTGGCCCTCTCTGGTTTTCCGGAAGCACCTTTATTAACGATCTTAATGGCTTTGGTAAATAAAAATGCAGTATCGAAATTCAACTGCCAGCGCGTATATGCCTTTACGTACAATACGGATTTTGTATAGTTGGGCGCGATGTCAAAACTTCCCATGGCAGATGATTCTATGATGGGCGCCACCTTTGAGTTGAGCACGTTGCCATTATCATCAACCAGGTCAAAGTACATATTGGTGCTTATGGTAGATGGCCACAAGCCGCTCATTAAATATGCTTTGAACCAAATGGTTTCGCCGGCATTGTAGTAGTTCTTGTCGAAATGTACGTGCGCCCTTTCCACGGGGTAGCGATCGCCGTACATCATCATCAATGAGTCGAATCGCTGGGCAAACATGCGACCAGGAATTATCAGGAGGCAAATTATCGCTAAAGACTTTATAAGTTTTTGAATCATAATAGCTTCAAGTTGGTAAACAAACTAAGGGTTGAAGATATATTTTTGTGTTGAAACGCAATTTACGTTAACAAGATATTTCAACAATAGCAATTTTTTTGCTTGCTTTATTACCGTTAAAACTTGAATTATGCCCAATCTATATGATACGTATCGCGAAAAATTGCAGCAAATAGCAGATGTAAGGTATTCTTTGGCCGTGCTTCAGTGGGACCAGGAAACTTATATGCCGGCGAAAAGTGCCGCCACACGTGCCCGACAGGTTGCAACATTAAGCGAAGTTGCCCATAACATGCAAACGGACCCTGCGCTGGATTCACTGCTCGAAAAACTGCAGCAGGATAAAAATTTGAGTGAAGATGAAAGAAAAAATATTGAACTGAGTCTTTATGATATTAACCAGCAAAAGAAACTGCCGGGAAGCTTTGTAAGACAAATGAGCGAAGCTATTTCACAGAGCTACCAGTTTTGGCTGGATGCAAGAAAGCAAAATAAGTTCGGCATATTCGAAGAGAGTCTTTCCAAACTGGTAGATCTGAAAAAACAGGAAGCAAATTATCTTGGTTACGAGGATCATCTTTACAATGCATTACTGAATCAATATGAGCGCGGTGCGACTGTGGCAATGATCGATCCTGTTTTTAATAATATCCGCCAGCCACTAAAAGAATTGATTGATGAAGTGGGAAAGCAGCCGCAAGTTGATGATCATTTTCTACAACAGCATTTTGATAAAAATCAACAGTGGAAATTCAGCATGCAGTTGCTAAAAGAAATGCAGTTTGATTTTGAAGCGGGCCGCCAGGATATTTCCGAGCATCCGTTCACTACGAATTTCAGCAGCGAGGATGTGCGTTTAACAACACGCATTGATGAAAAAGATATCAGCAACATGACGTGGAGCTGTATTCATGAGCTTGGCCACGGCCTATACGAGCAAGGATTGCCGGCAAAAGAATATGGCTTGCCATTAGGCGAATATGCTTCGTTGAGCATTCACGAATCTCAATCAAGGCTTTGGGAAAATAATGTGGGCAGAAGTTTTTCTTTTTGCAAATACATGTTCCCTTTGCTGAAATCTTATTTCCCAACTGAGATGCAAAAGGTTTCTACAGAACAGTTTTACCGTTCCATCAACAAAGTGCAGCCTTCGCTGATAAGAACAGAGGCCGATGAATTAACCTATCACTTTCATGTGATCATCCGCTACGAGCTGGAGAAAAAATTGATGGAGAACAGCATTACGGTAAAAGACATTCCGGCTTACTGGAATGAGCAATACAAAAAATACCTTGGCGTTGATGTGCCGGATGACAAGCGTGGTTGCCTGCAGGACGTGCATTGGAGTCACGGAAGCTTCGGTTATTTTCCAACTTATAGTTTGGGTAGTTTGTATGCTGCGCAGTTTTTTAACACCGCTTCATCACAACTTAAAGAACTGCAAAATGAAATTGTCGCGGGCAATTTTGCACCACTATTGCAATGGCTACGTACAAACATACACCAGTATGGTCGCAAGTTTACAAGTGAGCAATTGTGTGAGCGCGTAACCGGTGAGCCGTTGAACATTGATCATTTTATGAAATATGCCAGGGCGAAATATACCGGCATTTACACGCCGTAGGGGCGAATCGCAGTTGAAGTAAAAAGTCAAAAGTAAAAATTCAAAACCACGGGTGCTCCTTTTGAATTTTTACTTTTGACTTTTGAATTAAAAAAGAGACATGTGTGATTGTCTCTTTTTTTGTGTTACAGCATCGGGGTGAAGCGGAAGACGCATTCAATGCATCTCTACTACTGACCCAATAATTTATTGATCACATACACCACTCCACCATCGCTTGACTTCATACTTTCTCCCAGTGCGGCGGTTCCGAGGTTTAATGGTGTGCCTGCAGCATTTTTTACAGTTCCTGCTTTGATATCATCAGCGCTTACGTTTCCGGGAATCACATATTGTTGCAACATGTTGGTGAGCTGGCTTTTATTCTCCGGTTTCATCAGGTCCTGCACACTTCCCACGTTACCTCCCAGTTTTGACAGTGCATCGTTGGTTGGGGCGAGCAATGTGTAGGGCCCTTTACTGCCCAAAATACTGCTTATACCTCCGGCACTTTTAAGGAGACTGCTTATGCCGCTTAAATTTGGATTCGATGCGAGGGTGCTCATCAATCCTGCAGACGAAGAGCAACTTACATTAATGGTGGCAATACACATTAACAGAATGGCAAAACGGGTTATTACTTTCATGAGCTTTTTATTCTCTTAACAACTGCCGCCAAAAAAAGTTCCTGCCAGCGGATCTTAATTATTCGGCACGCTGGAGCAGCAGCAAATAGTTGCTCACCGTTATAACAAATGACAATAGTTGTACGTTATTATCTGTAGGTTATTAACCTGGATGATTGAATCTATATTAAGAGTATATTATTCAACGCATTATATTGTTTTACTGATTAAATTTGTAGCCTGGATCGTGCGGGTTAATTATATCTCAATGAAGTCTATGAACCACAAGCTGCTTATACTATTACTGACGCCGCTTCTTATTTCCATATCCTGCAAAAAAGCGATTGACCGGAAAAAAGAGCAAATCGTGATTGCCGCTGTCACCGACGGCAGATGGGTAGTTACTCAATTCAGCATCAACGGCGCAGATATAACAACAAACTTTGCTGGTTACGAATTTCAGTTTTACCAATCCGGAACGGTAGATGCATTCTGGTCTGTGAACAAGAATACCGGTACGTGGAGCGGAGATATCAATGCCATGACAATTACCGCAAACTTTCAACCAGCCAACGATACGTTACAACAACTTAATGAAGTATGGAAAATAACTGACAGCGCCTTGGATTATGTAAGAGCCAGCGGTGCAAACGGCACAAAGATGCTCTATCTTAAAAAGAAATAATCTAATAAACACCCAACCTTGCCGGATGATTTTTTAAACATCTGCCCGGCGCGATAACCTCGAATACAGCCTTCCAGCCGTAGATACAAATTGGTCGTACCCTTCTAAGAACTATTGTCCGTCAAACACGGACGGTATATTTTTTTTTATAGAAAATACTTATCCTAAAAAAATTCCCGAAAGGGTAGCCTATGCAGAAAAGATATACTATTATATCCTGCCGAGTACTGCTTTTTATTTTAGTAAGTATCGCAAGCTATAATAAGTCGTATAGCCAATTGAAAGCTGATTTTTCCGTAAGTCCAAATGAAGGCTGTACACCTATGATTGTAAATTTTAAAGACAGTTCCACCGGGAGCCCCACTTCGTGGAAATGGGATCTCGGCAATGGAACAATTTCCTATTTACAAAATCCGGGTGCCACTTACTTTAACCCGGGCAAGTATACTGTTACCCTCGAAGTAAGCGACGGCGTAGGCATTTCCAGGATTGTAAAAACAAATATCATTGTTGTACATGGTGCGCCGGCCATCAGTTTCCAGGCGTCAGACACCACGGGCTGCTACCCGCTCGACGTACAATTCAAGGATCTTACCATAGCTACCGCTGATCCTATAACGCAGTGGGAGTGGTTCTTCGGCGATGGCGGGTATTCTACAGACCACAACCCGCTTCACACCTATAAAACAACGGGCAGCTTTGATGTTACGCTAAGAGTAACCACTTCCTATGGTTGTGAAAATGCTTTCACGCGCATTGGTTTTATTAAAGTACCCAAAGGTGTAACAGCGGATTTTACATACAATAACCCGGGAAGTTGTACGCCACCCACTACCATTCAATTCACCAATAAAAGTACAGGTACCGGCCAGTTCACTTACTTATGGAGGTTTGGCGACGGCGGCACCTCCAGCCAGCCCAACCCCTCACATACATACGAGACTTCGGGAGACTACACGGTAACGCTGGTCGTAAACTCCAGCCAGGGTTGCGTTGATTCTATCGTAAAACAAAAAGCAGTTTCCATAGGCAGTGTGCAGGCAGATTTTAATGCCCCGGACAGTGTATGTGCAGGAACATCTATTCAGCTTACCAATCAATCCACCCCTCCGCCTGTTTCAGTGGTGTGGGATTTTGGTGATGGTACAAAATCCACCGCGTTCAATCCTGTAAAAACGTATGCAAATCCCGGCAATTACGTCATACAACTCACAAGCAATTTCGGCGCATGTTCCGGTGTCGACAGAAAGGCCATTAAAGTGTTAGCAAGACCCAAAAGCAGTTTTACCGCTACTGATAATATCGGCTGTAACGTACCGCTGAGCGTGAATTTTACGGCCACCTCCACAAATGCAACAAGCTTTAAATGGATATTTGGTGACGGCACTGAATCTACAGACGCCTCGCCTACTCACGTATATACGAAGCTGGACACTTTTGATGTAACGCTTATTTCATTTGGACCGAATGGCTGCCCTGATACAGTGGTAAAAAACAATTTTGTAAACATCAGCAAGGCATCCGTTGTAATGAAAGACAGTATCGTATCTGGTTGTGCACCGTTAACCTACACGCCATCTGTTACAATCACCGGCCCGTATCCGGTGAATTCCATTGAATGGGATTTTGGTGATGGCAGCAGGGGCACGGGTGCCAACCCAACACACGTTTACAGTGATACGGGAAGATATGCTGTAAGAGTTATTTACAAAGGGCCCAACTGCACGGACTCAGTTGAATTCACCAGCGCCGTGCTGGTAGGCATGAAACCTAGTGTGGACTTTGACGGTGCACCGCGTAGTACCTGCGCCGAAGTCCCCGTGCAATTCACCGACAACTCTTCCGGCCCTCCTATTGATAGTTGGCTTTGGGACTTTGGTGATCACTCACCAAAATCACCGGCTCAAAATCCGAAACACGCCTACCAGGAAGTGGGTGATTTCGATGTTACGCTCACTGTTAGTCATAACGGATGTTCAAATACTTTGACGATTCCCAAATTCGTCCATATTGACCCGCCGATCTCCATATTTACCATTTCATCGCAATGTACTTTCCCTTATGTAAGAAGATTCGTGGATAAATCCATAGGACCCGAAACATGGTCCTGGGATTTTGGTGACGGGCAAACATCTCCGGAACAAAATCCACAACACAGCTACGACAAGCCGGGTGTATACACCGTTTCACTAACGGTAACACATGGTACATGCTCGCACACTTCACGCCAGGACATAAAAGTGGTGGATGAGAAAAACGATTTTATCAGTACAGATTCCGTTACCTGTAAAAAAAACCAGGTAAAATTCAATACCCTTGGTGTTAACCCAAACAATATCGCGCAATACGCCTGGACCTTTGGAGATGGCTTTACCAGTACACTCCCTTCCCCGGAAAAAATTTACACCAAAGCCGGAAGCTATGACGTATCATTAACTCTTACAGATGTTCTTGGATGTAAAAGCACATTGCTAAAACCGCTGTACATAAAAGTGCAGGGACCAACGCCTGATTTTAGCGTTCCGGTTTCGGGAGTTTGTAACAATTCAACAGTTACATTTAAAGACGAGTCCACCGGAGATGGTGACAATCCTATTCTTCAATGGAAATGGGATTTTGGTGATGGCACCATTCAATCATTTACTGCACCGCCATTTTCGCACCTGTATACCAAACCTGGTAATTACAACATAACGCTGATCACAACAGATAGCCAGGGCTGTACAGATACCGTTACCAAAAAGAATGCATTATTGGTTTCCCAGCCCGTGGCAAATTTCAGGGCTCGTGATTCTTTGCTTTGTGCCACTATGAAGGCAGAATTCAATAATCTGTCAACCGGGCCGCAATTAACTTACCTGTGGGATTTTGGCGATGGCAGTACCCCCGCATCTGATGGTTTCCCCATTCACAGCTATCCAAATGAAGGTGTCTATACTGTTTCATTAAAAATAACAGACGTTTATGGATGTACAGATTCCCTGAAAAAGGTCAATTACATCAACATCAGGAACCCGGTAGCCAAGTTTACCGCAAACAGTACGCTGGCCGAGTGCCCGCCACTGGTAGCCAGTTTCAATAATCAATCTCAAAACTACCAGTCCGTCGCGTGGACCTTTGGCACCGGCGATGCCTCAACAATGGTAAGCCCGATTTACATTTATTCCTACCCCGGAAAATATAAAGTAAAACTTATCGTTAAAGGCTACGGAGATGCATGCTTTGCAGCGGATTCGACTGAAATTACGGTTTTGGGACCTAAGGGCACTTTCAAATACGAACCATTGAAAGGCTGCAATCCCTTCACTGCTAATTTCACTGCCCTGCCCGAACCCGGTTTTAAAGTAAAATACGTTTGGGACTTTGCAGATGGTACCCTTATTAACAATGGAGATTCGTTAACTACACATACATATTTAACTGCCAGTGATTACCTGCCAAAAATGATACTCATAGACGATAGGGGATGTCGTGTACCCGTTACAGGAAAGGATACCATTTCTGTATTTGGTGCGGACGCTGCATTTACACACGAGGAAAAACCATTGTGCGACTCGGGCTTTGTGAAATTTACCGATGCGTCCCTGGCCAATGATGTCATTACCCAGTATAAATGGGATTTTGGAGACGGCTCTTTTTCCAATGACAAAAATCCAAGTCATTTCTATAGAAGTCCCGGCAGCTATCCTGTAAAACTTTATACCCTTACGGAAAACAATTGCAAGGACACGTCCAGGCAAACAGCGATCGTAACCGTAAATATTGGACCCGACATTTCCATGCAAAGCATAGATTCTGCATGCGTTCCTGTCACGGTTCTTTTTACAGCAAACTCCGCGATAGACACGATGCAGCTGACATGGGCCTGGAATTTTGGAGACGGCCAAACGGCCAACGTTCAAAATCCTCCGGCAGTTGTTTACAACACAGCCAATACATACAACGTGCAGGTGGTTGCCCAAAACAGGGCTGGTTGTTATGACACGGCCAAAAAAGCATTGCCGGTTTATCCATTGCCAAATATCAACGCAGGAAATGATACGGCGATGTGCTTAGGCACCAGCATTACACTGCATGCCTCTGGTGGTATCGATTACAACTGGCAGCCAACCCAAACTTTATCATGTGGTAATTGCAGTGCACCTGTTGCTTCGCCAAAAACAACAATAAAATATTCCCTGACAGGAAAAGATATACATGGATGCGTAAATACCGATGATATAAATGTTGAGGTAAAACAAATTATTACCGTTAAAGTGTCTCCGAATGATACTTTATGTGCCGGAGCATCACAGCAATTGACAGCAACGGGCGCAGAACTGTATACCTGGACACCAGCCGACGGATTGAGTAATCCTCAAATATCAAACCCTGTTGCAAGCCCTAATCAAACGGTTACCTACAGAGTGGTAGGCACCGATAACAAAGCCTGCTTTAACGACACAGGGTATGTAACAATAACGGTATTTCCTGTGCCTAAGGTGAACGCAGGGAATGACACTACAATTTCTGTAGGAAATTCTGTAACCTTACATGCCGAGGTATCTGATGACGTAACAAGCATTGTCTGGACACCATCGACCGCGCTGAGTTGTGTCACCTGCAAGGACCCGGTTTCGAGTCCTAAGCAGACGACCAATTACACGGTTACCGGAACCAACAATGGAGGTTGCTATACCATGGATCAAATTATTGTTACTGTAATATGTAAAGAAGGAAATCTCTTTTTGCCTAACACGTTCTCGCCAAACAATGACGGCGTGAACGACATTTTTTATCCAAGAGGAAAAGGATTGTATAACATACGAAGTATGAAAATTTTCAATAGGTGGGGACAAGTCGTTTTCAGCCGTGAAAGTTTTAATGCGAATGAAGCAGATAAAGGTTGGGATGGAATGTTCCAGGGAAAAATTGCGGATGAAGGAGTTTACATTTACATGATCGAAGTAATTTGCGAGAATAGTCAAATTATAATTGAAAAAGGAAACGTCGCACTTATTCGTTAATACATAGATTAGTTTTGCTTATTAGCTCTGAACCTTTAAAACGTAGCATCTGAGAAAGAAATTATTCATTGCTGTCATTTTTGTTTTTGCCTGTATCTTTTCTAAAGCACAGGCGCCCGTAAGTGCTTTCACGCCTTCCGTAACAAGCGGTTGCGCCATTCTGAAAGTACAGTTTACAGACAATTCAACAGGCAGTCCAACCCTATGGCACTGGAATTTTGGAAATGGTCAAACCTCATCACTTAAAAATCCGGTAGTCTTTTTTGATCCGGGTACGTGGACCGTTACACTAACCACAGAAAATGGAGATGGAACCAGTGCGCCCGTATCACAGGTCATCACCGTGAACGAAAAGCCAACAGTGGCTTTTGCTGCCTCCAGCACAACCGGTTGTTACCCTTTACCTATTCAGTTTACAGATCAGTCTTCTGCAAACGTGGTGAAATATGAATGGGACTTTGGCGATGGAGATGTGGCAAGCGACCCCAATCCTTATCACGTTTATCGCCGCTCAGGAAGTTTCGTTGCATCATTGAAAGCTACTAACGCTGCAGGTTGCAGTGATTTCAGCAAGCCCGTCACGATCACTATCAATAACGGCGTAAAGGCCGATTATACCAACACCGTTTCACAAAGTTGTAAACCTCCGGCACTGGTAACGTTCAACAATACCAGCCTGGAATATGGGAACATGAGTTATTTGTGGGATTTTGGTGATGGCAGTACAGATACCCGAAAAAATCCGCCTGCACACACCTACACGCAGGTGAAAGCTTATACCGTTACATTGGTTGCAAAAAGCGACCAGGGTTGTGTGGATACTTTAATAGGAAACAACCAGATCAACATCGTTAACAGTGTAACTTCAGACTTTACCTATACCAACGGCTCCTGTTCTGGCGTGGCAACTACACTCACAAACACATCTGTACCGCAACCATTCACCGCTATTTGGGATTTTGGAGATGGCACGCCTACCAGCAGCGGTACTGTTAATGTTTCACACGTTTTTGCCAGTTCCGGCACCTATAATGTAAAGCTTGTAAACAATTTCGGAAACTGTATTGACTCCGTTACAAAACCGGTTGCCATCGTACCTGGAAGCAGCGCCGGCTTTTTCTCGCCAGACACACTTAGTTGTAAAACACCTGCAATCGTAACATTTACAGATACTACCAAAGGGAACCCTACCACATGGTCCTGGAACTTTGGTGATGGCTCAACATCTACCTTACAAAACCCGGCACATACTTATGCACGCGCAGGATTATTTCCCGTGACCCTTTCCGTAACTAACGGAAATGGATGTACGAGTTCAAAAACTATACAACAATATGTGAAGATTGCCATTCCCACAGCGTCCATAAATATCCCGGTGGCAAATGGCTGTAACAGCCTTGATATAAATGCAAGCGCAACCGTAAATTCAGTTGATGGCGTGGCTTCTTACACATGGCAATTTGGAGATGGCACCGCGGATTTCACTTCCACCTCATCGCCATCGGTAACACACCATTATGCATCAATTGGAACATACACGCTCACTTTGATCGTAACGACGAAAGGCGGTTGTTCTGCCACCGCAACGCAGACGATAGAAATTGGTACGCTGCCTACCCTTGTAGATTTCAGTGTGTCCAACACCAACCCCTGCGCAGGAACAGCCATTAACTTCACCGATCTTTCCCAACCAGCTTCAGGTATAAACAGGTGGTTATGGAATTTTGGTGATGGCTCTACCAGCGCTGTTCAAAATCCTTCTTACAGATACACGAATGATAACGGAGGCGTTCCCTACGATGTAAAACTTACAGTTTTCAACAACGGATGTGCTGCCAGCGTTACAAAACCTGCTTTGGTAAAAGTAAACCCACCGGTTGCTAAATTCACATACCAGATAAATTGTAACAACAAGAAGGAATTTTCTTTTGTTGATAGATCAACAGGTGGTAGTACTGTTATATGGGACTTTGGTGATGGTACCCCACCCTCACAGCAAACCGCACCGATTAAACATACTTACCCGTCTTTCAACACGACGTACAAAGTAACCGTTAAAGCATCATTAGGGGCATGTGTCAACGTTTCAGACACTATACCGGTGTATACGCTGTCAGTGGATTCTAATTTCAATATCCTGGGTGGAAACACCCGATGTGCAAATACAAACACTGTATTTGTGCCTGTCAACACAACGCAGGGAGCTTCATTATACACATGGGATTTCGGGGATGGCACGCCGCCGGTAGTAGCGTATGCCCCTTCCAAATATTACAAGGTTACAGGAACATTTCCTGCTACGTTAACAATAAAAGACACCAACAATTGCACCAGCACATCGCTGCCCCAGCAAGTTGTGGTTAAAGGTGTAAAAGCTCTATTTTCCATTTCACCAACACAAGGCTGCATTGGCGTCCCGATTACGTTGACCAATACTTCAACCGCGAGTTCTTCGTCCACAACGTGGAACTGGACCTTTGGCGACGGCACAAGTTCTACTCAAAAAGACCCGCCATCTCCTTACATGTATAACAAGCAGGGCTCATTCCCGGTAAAGCTGGTTGTGGCCGACGGAACCTGTGCTGACAGTGCCACTGCCGTGGTGAACATTACGCAGCCTTATGCCGCGTTCTCTGTGGATACGGCATCATGCCCGGGCGCTCCCATGCAGTTTCTCAACACATCGACAGGTAATACACTGACATATTTGTGGAACTTTGGTGACGGGCAAACATCCACACAGCCAAATCCAACGCACACTTATCCGCCCAACATGGCAGTACCTGCTTCTTCAACGGTGAAGCTTACGGCCCGCGATATTAACGGATGTTCAAAGGATACAACCAGGATCATTACTTTTGACAAACCAACCATTTCATTTACACCAACGACGGGCACCACAAACTGTCCGCCACTGGCCATGGATTTCACTTCCACCGCTCATTATGTGGCTACATATGATTGGGATTTTGGAGATGGTGCACATTCTTCGTCTGCAAATCCATCGCACACTTATTACTATCCAAATGATAACCCGGGTTATGTTATTAAACTAATCGCTACGAGCCCCGGAGGATGTACTGCAGTTGCCACTTCGAGCCCTATTACCATTTACGGTCCGCAGGGCGATTTTAGTTTCGATCCCAAAGGATCATGTAACAATACCAATATCAATTTCGCAGTAGCAAATGCCAAAGGCGTAAAAACATATACATGGGATTTTAAAGACGGTAATTCAAACACAACGGCCACGCCAACATCCGCTCACGTGTACACCACCACTGGGAATTATTTGCCACGTGTAATTCTTGAAGATGCCACAGGCTGCCAGGTTCCTATAACGGCGGTGGACACCCTGAGAATCGTTGGCATCACTCCTCAATTCACGTTTAAACCCGCATCGCTTTGCGATACCGGCACCGTTGTTTTCACAGATGCTTCTACGAGTAATGGAACCATTACCGGTTATAGCTGGAACTTCGGTGATGGCACAACCGGATCGGGCAATAGTGTGCCGCATTTTTATGCAAAAACAGGAGCGCCGCTAAGCACCTACAGTGTTACTTTGAATGTAAGTACAAGTGCTCCGGTATGTACACAATCTGTCACTAACAAAGACATAATAACGATCTATGCGTCACCAAGCGTAACCGTTCAGGGACCAAAAGAAGGTTGCGAACCGGCAACGCTAACTTACACCGGTTTATTAAATAACGGGCCCAATTATGCGCCAATAACATGGCAGTGGAATTTTGGGAACGGACAAACGGCAACGGGCCAGAACCCGTCTGCACAAACGTTCGCCACAGCAGGAAACTATCCAGTTGCCCTGCAGGCCACCAACGAGAAAGGCTGCGTTGGCAAGGACGTGCTGCAGCTTACAATACATCCATTGCCCCAAACAAACGCAGGGATCGACAGCCTTATTTGCCTTGGACAAAATGTTCAGTTGCAGGCCAGCGGAGCAGATTCATACGAGTGGGTGGGTCCATCCACAGCGACATTAAGTTGCACCGTTTGCCCTTCTCCTATTGCTACGCCAACGCAAACGACCAGTTACTTTCTTGCAGGTGCTTCAACTTTCGGTTGTATCAGGTTAGACACGGTGAAAGTTTCGGTTAACCTGCCTGTGCACATCATGGTTGATCCGATGAAAGATTCACTTTGTATCGGGCAAAGTACGCAGTTGAGAGCAGTGGGTGCATCGTTATACAACTGGAGCCCTGCGGCAGGATTAAGCAGTACAACCATCAGCAATCCGGTTGCCAATCCGACTGTTTCTACGGTGTACAAGGTTGTGGCAAGCGACAGCAAATCATGTTTCTTTGACTCTGCAATGGTAGACATCACTGTATTCAAATATCCAACGCTGGAGCTCGGTCCGGACGCTTCCATTCCTTCCGGAACAAGCTACCAGGTCAATGGCCAGGGCTCAACAGACATCGTGAGCATTACCTGGAAGCCTAACACAGGTTTGAGCTGCGATAACTGCCTCAATCCGGTGGCGTCTCCGGTAAAAACAACCAATTACTATGCTACCGCCACCAACAACGGCAATTGCTCCGTGGCGGATAACATCACCATAGTTGTGTTTTGCAATGAGCAAAATTTCTTCATGCCAAATACTTTTTCGCCAAACAATGATGGCATGAACGATGTTTTTTATCCAAGGGGTAAAGGTTTAACAAGGATCAATACTTTCAGAATCTACAATCGACTTGGGCAACTAATTTTTGAGAAACAGAATTTTGGGGCAAATGACACCTCTGCGGGATGGAACGGAATGATAAATGGTGAAAAAGCTCCCCAGGATGTGTATACCTATATAATTGAATTCGTTTGCAATAACAGTCAGATAGTACCTTATAAAGGAAACGTATCATTAATAAGATAATTGAAATCCAATTCAGCTAATCTATGAGAATGTCGATCATGATGTGTAAAAAGCTTATCCTTATTCTAGTCGCCACGATCAGCTTGTGCATTGCGGAACACGCTTCGGCACAGGATGCCCATTTTTCGCAATTTTTCGAAGCACCATTGCTCCGAAATCCTTCACTGGCAGGTATTTTCACCGGTGACATAAGGGCGCAAATGGTTTACCGCGATCAGTGGAACAGCTTTACCAATGCATATAAAACAGGATCTTTTAATGTGGAATACAAAGCGCCGGTAGGAAAAAGCGACGACTTTCTTACTATCGGCTTGCAGGCACTGTTTGACAAGGCAGGAACCGCAGGCCTTACCACTACTGAAGTGCTGCCGGCATTGAACTATCACAAATCATTACGCAGCGACAAGGCCATGTATCTGTCTGTTGGTTTTATGGCAGGCCTGGTGCAAAAGAGAATCGACCGCTCGAAGATCACTACCGATAATCAATTCATTGGAGGTGCTTATAATCCGGCAGTTGCAGATGGTGAAACCTTTGTTTCACCCAACTACAGCTACTTCGATGCCAGCCTTGGTGCAAGCTTCAACACCAGTTTTGGAGCTGAGAACCAGAACAACATGTTCTTTGGAGTGGGTTACCATCATTTAAACAGACCATCCAATTCATTTTACAGAAGCGCAGATGCGGCATTGCATGGAAAAACTGTTATTTCCGGCGGCGTGAAGTTTAACCTTGACGACTATTCCTATTTTACACTTCAGGCCGATTACTCGAAACAAGGAGCATTCAATGAAACCATTGCAGGCGTGTTGTATTCTTATAAATTAGGCGACGATTATGAAGCGCCGGATTACACCATCAGCGGCGGCGCATTCTTACGCTGGGGCGATGCATTTATTCCTGTTTTGAAAATAGACTACAACCCATTCGCCGTAGCAATAAGTTATGATGTGAACGTTTCTACACTTAAAACAGTTAGTCAGGGACGCGGTGGCATCGAAATTTCTGTATCCTATATTGGCTTTCTGGATAGATATAACTCGAGCAGAGACAAAGTACTCTGCCCAAAATTTTAAATAATTTGAAAATATGGGAGAACGCAGATTATCATGATTGGGATGATTGGGATGATCTTTCGAATTGAGATTTAAGATTTGAAATTGCTCAATGTCTTTCTCTCACGTCAAATTTCAAATATCAAATTTCTAATCATGGCCAATCATGACAATCATGATAATCTGCGTTCCATTCTCAAATTTTCAAATCATCAAATTTTCAAATTAACACCACCATGGCTATACCAAAAGGAACCAAAGCACCAAACTTTACACTTTACGATTCTGAAAAGAAAAAAGTTTCATTGCATGATTTCGATGGGAAAAATGTCGTTTTGCTGTTTTTTCCGTTTGCCTTTTCCAGCGTTTGCACAAAAGAGTTATGTTCGATAAGAGATGACATTGGAAATTATGGAAATTTGAATGCGCAGATTTTGGGTATTTCGGTGGATAGCCTCTATTCACTAGATAAGTTCAGAAAGGAGCAGCAGCTGAATTTTCCACTTTTAAGCGATTTTAACAAGGAGGTTTCGAAGGCATATGATGTTCTCTACGAGGTTTTCCCCGCATTTGAAATGAAAGGAGTTAGCAAGCGAGCCGCATTTGTTATCAATAAAGATGGATTAATTGTGTATTCGGAAGCCAAAGAAGTGCCATCAGAGCTGCCTGATTTCGAATCGATTAAGGCCGCTTTGCAAGCTGCAGCATGATTTGTGAGGATTTCCTCCGTTAATATAAAGAAAACACTTAGCCAGAACTTTTTTTTAGCCAAATGATTTGTAATTTTGAATAATCAGGTTAATTTAACCTTAAATATGCAGGTTCGCCGATGAAGATTTTTTACATATTACTATTTTCTTTATTGCTTACAACAAAGGGCTTCACGCAAGCAAGGTTACCACAACAAGAGGTACCCACCGCTGTGCGCTGTTACCCCAATCCTGCTATCACACAAATTACTTTCGATTTTAAATATTCCAACCCGCGCGATTACTCACTTCAGATATTCAGCTTCATAGGTAAGAAGATATTTGATCAAAGTCTGACTAATCAAAAAACAATTATTGACCTCGCTGATTATTACCGTGGTTTATACATTTACCAGGTGAAAGATAAATCAGGCAAAATAATTGATTCAGGAAGATTCCAGGTTTCCAAATAATAGCAGTCCAAACGATGGGTACTTAATAATAAATGCCAACCTCGGTTAGCGAGATTGTTATGTGCATATAACGATAAAGTATAACCGATTGCTAAAAACTAACGACGCCGGCATAATGCCTTGCTATGCGCTTCAGAAGTAAGAACGCAGACTATAATGGTTCTCATGATTTTTCAAGATTTCATTGCAAACAATCCTCTACAAAAAAATCATCACAAATCATGACAACCATGATAATCTGCGTTCCCTCTCTCTACTGCTTGTTCGAAACATTAAACATCCAGCGAACACCAAAGCGGTCCTTGCAGGTGCCCCAGTAGCCCCAGAATTCGTCGTGTGGTGCTACGGCTTCAGTGCTGTTACCTTCAGACAAACCTGCATACAATTTGTCTGCCTCTGCTTTTGTATCAGGATTTAAGCTGATGGTAACGTTATTACCTTCCACCAACTTATGACCCATGCTTTCCAGTACATCTGTTGCCATGATTTCCAAGCCGCCAAGAATTGGCAATGCCACGTGCATTACTTTGTTTTTCTCTGCTTCTGGCAATGCCGGTGCATTCGGTGAAGGTGGAATGTCGCTCATGCGCATCAACGGAGTAGAAAACTCAGTTCCGAAAACTTTTTTGTAGTGGTTGAATGCTTCTTCTGCATTACCATCGAAATTCAAATAGATTGAAACGTGTGCCATTGTTGTTGTTGTTTATAATGAATAAATTTTTCTAAGACAATTCAGCCGGAAATAATCAGTCCAGTAGAACAGAGGCCGGATGCAATTTGTTTTTCGTTGCACCAAAATATTTCTTTTGTTTGAACATCATTTCAATAAAGTCTCTTTAAAAAAGAAAATTAATTTTCTCATCACATTCGCCATCATTCGCGAAGACACAAACCAGGGGCAACATATTTACGGGGCCGATTAGATCAGATGATCCACGACTGGAAGGAGTCTCTACGAAGTCCATTCCGGCGCTCTTCTTCTTATTGGTGGAAGCTCGTTTGGCGTCAGTTTGCAGAATAGTATCAATCTCTTTCTGGTCAAGAAAAAACCTGCCAGTAGAATCATCTATAAAAAAGCCGTAATCAAAATCACTATCCCACTCCCCACGTACATAAGCACTTTTTAGCACAAAAATCTGGTAGTATCGGTTCAGTATAGGAAGTTCATTTGTAATATTATCTACAGTCCGGAAAGCCACGGCCTGGCGGGTATCATAAATATCCACTCCTAATTTTTCAAGAACCATTTTGTGAATCGCTTCAAAATCGTACTGAAACTTTTCATTGTAATTAATGGTTTCAATCATCTGGCCACTTTTTTCGTATGCCTTTTCCTCTACAAAGACGTTATTAAATTTTTTAACTTCAGCAGATAACTGCCCATTTTCATAATAGTTGTAGACTTGGATAAATGGGCTAAACTCTTTGGAAACTTCTTCTACATAGTATTTTTCTCCATCAATATTTCCCTCGGATTGCACCACCCAACAGCCATTCTTGGTTTTAAAACGATACGAGCGTGAATAGCCCTGTTTCCCTTTATTCTCTTCGAATTTTTTTATGTCAAATCTTTTCATTGTGTTTGTTTTTGGGTAATGGTCTATTGTCTGGCTGCGGCCTGTTACAGCACAGGCAAGCAGCACAGAGATTAGTAAACATTTCATTTTCCAGTTGTTTATCGGTTAGTAATTCCTTTTACTTTACATTTTTCCTTACGATGCCCCACTGCCATTTCGGTTGCCTCGATTCGGGTCTTCACAAACAGAAATAAAGACCAATACCTAATGACTAGTGGTGAAACGACCAAACGTTTCGTGGTTTTAGTGAGCCATTGACATTTGCTCACAGCCCTTGTATGCTGAGAAAATTATTAGCAGCAGAATGACAATGAAAAAAACTATAGTTGTAGTCGTGCCAAATAGTGGTCCTCCACTGGAAGGAGTCTCTACGAAGTCCATTCCGGCGCTCTTCTTGTTATTTGTGGAAGCTAGTTTGGCGTTAGTTTGCAGAATACTGTCTATTTCTTTCTGGTCAAGAAAAAACCTGCCAGTAGCATCATCTATAAAAAAGCTGTAATCAGGATCACTTAACCACTCCCCACGTACATAAGCACTTTTTAGCACGTGAATCTGGTAGTACCGGTTCAGTATAGGAAGTTCATTTGTAATATTATCTACAGTCCGGAAAGCCATAGCCTGGCGGGTATCATAAATATCCACTCCTAATTTTTCCAACACCATTTTGTGAATGGCTTCAAAATCGTACTGAAACTTTTTATCGTAATTAATGGTTTTAATGAGCTGGCCGTTTTTGTCGTATCTCTTTTCCTCTACTGAAGAGTTATTAAAATCTTTAAATTCAACCCATAACTGGCCATTTTCATAATAGCTATAGATCTGTTTAAAAGGACTAAACTCTTTGGTAATAGTCTCCTGATAGTATTTTTTATAACTAGTGTCTGTGCTAGTAAAGTCCAACTGTTTTACCTCGTCCCCCTCCTTCGTTTTAAAACGATACGAGCCTGAATAGCCCTGTTTCCCTTTATTCTGTTCAAATTTTTTTATGTCAAATGTTTTCATTGTGTCTGTTTTTGCGTAATGATCTATTTTCTGGCTGCGGCCTGTTACCGCACAGGCAAGCAGCGCTGAGATTAATAAACATTTCATTTTCCTGTTGTTTATCGGTTAGTAGTTCTTTTGCTATACATTTTTCCTTACTATGTCCCACTGCCATTTCCAGGTTGATCTTTTAATTCTGCGCCCGTAACTCATAAAATTATCCGTGGCTCTCTCCGGGTCGGCGTTGCCATTAGCAAATACATATTTTCTATTTGGATCTGTAATCGGCGCTTCGTCGTTGTGCGTATGGTATAGGCCCAGACCATGCAACCCCTCGTGGGCCATCACTTTGTCAAGTCTGTCTTCGCCCTTTAAAGCGTTAAATAAAAACACATTTTTTGTTTTTATATGCTGCACCTGCCCAGCTATGGCTTCGCCGATTTCTTTATGGGTAACAGGGTCCTCGTAATAGTAACTCCTGTAGTTAAGTTCACCAAAACAAAAGATGGTAAAGTAAGAAGCATATTGGGGGTTTCGCTGTATATACAGATCTCTCACATAATTATATATCTCCTCTTTGCCTGAATCAATATTTTCTGACCGGTCGCTTCTCTTGGGTTCATTTTTATACATGTATTCTCCGTATACCTTTTTGCCCTGTGCGTCGGTTCTGATCTGGAATTTGGCATCACGGCTTAAATCAAGCACCGGCCCATCTTCCAGCGCAGCCATAACAAGGCACTGGTGCAGGGCATCCTTTAATCTTTGCTGCTCAGCCCATTTAAATTCCCCTGTGTTCTCCTTCCCGCTCGCATTAGCAATATTCGTGTTCACGATCACCAGTACAAACTTTTGCGTTTTTCTTACGGTGGCATCGTTTCTCAACACTATAATTTTCCCGGCCAGTTTGCGCTCAAGCAGGGGTGAGTGTGATTTGTTTTTAGGATAGGCGTAAATCTTTATTTCTCTATCGCCATCCAAATCTTTCAGGCAGGTAATGGTAACCGTTGCATTAGCGGAGCTCACCAATCCTTTTGTTTTGGCTTTGTCCTTCAGGATGGGGGTGCTTATGGCAAACAAAGAGTGGTCGTACTCAAACTGCAGCCTGTCTATGTCTTCTTCTATTTCCACCAGCATGTCCAGTGTCGCAGAACACTTGGGTTCTGATTTATACTGTTTTTTTTCTTCTTGCCCGGACATTGCCTGATGCCCGGATTTTGTGGCATCGGTCAGCTGGTCTACAAATTCTTTGGAAAACAGGGTAAGATAAGGCACAAAATACTCCGTGGATGCACCCGCCGAATGTTGGCCTTTACGGGCAATGGGCAGTATTTGGTACTCCGTTTTAAATTTTTCGTAGGCCTCGCCCGGTGTAAGATCCTCGGCGCCATCTTTATAACCGCCTTTTATAATATCCTCATAGGCTGGGGTCTCGGGTGTTAGTCCATTGTCCTTTTCCCGTAGCCAGTCAAAACCAAACTGTCCCCACCATTCGGCCTGCGGCCTAAAGTACACCATCGCCAGCGCGATACCTTCGGTTCCAGTGGCCATTATATCTTTGCCCTGGTTGGTATGGTTGGTGCCGTTTGTACCGTGTATTTCTGCCGAGCCGGTGCTGTTGATCACGGCTTGTTTATCGGAATGCACGAGGGCTTTCTCCGTTCCGTGCAGCTTGGTTTCTTTGGCTTCTATGTCCAGCGTATTCGTGCTGTTAATAAGCGCCTTGCTGCTAAACAGGTGCATGAAACCACTAATGGTTTGCCTCAGCATTTTGCTCATTATATAAATTCTGCTCAGCGCATTCAGCACATAATCGTTGGTGGTAATCTCGGTGCTTTGGCTGGCATTAATGATTAGTTTTCTTACATTAATTTCCAAAACATCTGTGTTGATTTCCATTGTGCGCTTTCCATTCATTCGAATGTAGCTGCCGCTGGCATCCTGCTGCTGCCAGCTTCCGTCTGCATCATTAATGAGTTGCTGCACTCCGCTCCGGGTGGTAATGCTTTTAATATGGTTGCCCGCCTCACCGCCCCGGCCATTGCCGCCATGAAAAGCGCTGCCGCTTACGTAGGGCCTGTCGGGATTGCCGTTTTCAAAACTTACATACACCTGCTCGCCCACTTCCGGTATAAACACAAATCCCCTGTTGGTACCTACCTTATCGCTTTGTCCTGCATAATTAGCTGCCACGCGCATCCAGTTACTGAGGCGGTGGGTCATTTTGTTGTCGTGGCTCCAGCCTTTGAAATCTACTTTTACACGGCCTTCGGCATCTCTATTGTCCACCACGGTTGCCAGCACGGTAAATGGCTGCGGCGCAACATAGGGCACCCGCGGAGGCACGGTCGCAGTGGCGGGGATGGCTTTGAAACTGTTGGTATATTGTCCGCCCGCTTTGTAGTGATGCTTCACTTCTATAATGCGCACCGTATTGTACAGTTTTTCTTCTCCTTTTATTTTAAAGCTTAGCTGTGCGGGCTTGCCTATGTGCAGCTTCCAGTCTGTGCTTTCGCCACTGATGGTGTACATTTTTGCAGCAATGCCACGGGAACGTGCACGCGCCATTGCTTCTATCGCGCCGTTATCGGCACCCATTGCTGCCGGGCGGGCTGTGGTTTCATTTCTGTATAAGATGGCCGATTGACCAAAGGCTTTTTTGTTGAGGTAGCCAATGTTGCCATCATCCGCTGACGCTTTTTGTAACAGACGGCTATTGGCAGAGGCATCGTAATCCTCCAGGTTGGATTGCAGAGGCTGCATCTCCATCTCCATTTCTATATGGCTGCAATTAACGCCATATACCAGCTTGGATAATTCATAAGAAGGCAGCTGGCCAAACACTAGTTTACTGCGGTTAAAGAAAAACCACTCTCCCAACTCGGCTGCATAGCGTTGCAAAAAATCATAATAATGTTGGTTGAAGCAGCATGCAAAACTAATTTCACGGACATAGGCGGGCCTGCAATCCATATATGACTGCGAGATAGATTGAAGCGGCCAGTACATGTATTCCGCTATTTGTTGCAGGGTGGTTTCCGCAAAAGCTTCATAGTGGGGCTCGCTTTTGAGCAGGTAGTCGGGCGAACGGCCGGTCAGCAACAAGACTCCCTGTTGTTCGAGCTTTACATTGGTTATTACGAAGAGCTGCTCCTGGCGGTCATTGTTATCATGATTCACATTGAGCAGCATTACATGGGCCGTTTTGCCAAACAACTTTTCTGAACCATTTATATACATGCTGGCAATATCCTGTATGCCATCACAAAACATACGCATCTCCAGTTGGTTGGGTTGTCCATAGGTTTGCGTAATGTCTATGGACTGTATGTTTTCAATTTTTTGGTTGTTAATGTACACCAGGCAACCGATATGGGCCTGGTCTTCGGCCTTTGAAAAACTGCTCGTTCCAATTGCTCTCATTCAAAAAATATAACGTGTTTAATATTTTTAAACAGCAGCATTGGCACAGGAAACAACAATGGGAAAAAACGATTTTAGAATTGTTGGCAATTAGGAATATGCCTGATCGTTATATAGAAGTGCATAGGTATGGCTCAAATATATAACTAAAACAATAACGCAAAAAATTATTCATGAACATCATACCGCGGTTCTTTAATGCTAACAGGTGTGGGAGTGAATCGGGCTACGTAAATAGTGCAGAGTCTAAATAAAAACACAAAGACACTCAGGGACACTAGGTTCCACTAAGAGGAAAGGCTTTGCGTTTTAGATTAACCACAGAGTTAAGGAGTTTTTCTTCACAGAGGAACGGAGGATGTGCCTTGTAAATAATAGCACCGAAATGAAAAATAGAAAAATTGTCGCCATCGCTTTGTACTCTTTGTGATTTACTATCATTTTAACTCCCCTCCTTTCCTCTGTGAAGAAAAATCCTCCATGCCCTCTGTGGTTTTGCCTCTCCATTAACTCTTAGCGAAAACTCAGTGTGCTCAGTGCATTAGTGGTGAAAAAGATGCTAAGCATCTCTCTTGCGCCTTCCTACTGAAACACCTATCTTACAAGCACAACCAATTTCATGAATAGGAGTTTGTTACTAGATCAATTGAATGAAGACAAAACCTGGGATTTTATAATAGTCGGCGGCGGCGCTACGGGACTGGGAGCCGCCGTGGACGCAGCTTCCAGAGGATACTCAACCATCTTATTGGAGCAATCGGATCTTGCAAAGGGCACCTCCAGCCGCAGCACAAAACTCGTACATGGTGGCGTCCGTTATATGGCGCAGGGCGATTTAGCTTTGGTAAGAGAAGCCTGCTATGAAAGAGGTTTGTTGTTAAAGAACGCGCCGCATCTCGCCAAAAATCAATCTTTCGTTATACCTAATTATACTTTCTTCGATAACGTTCTATACACAATTGGTTTGAAGTTTTACGATATGCTCGCAGGCAAATTAAGTCTCGGCAGATCTAAATTTATTGGCAAGAAAAAAACGATAGAACATTTACCCACCATTCGTCAGAAAGGGCTAAGAGGTGGCGTTATTTACCAGGATGGACAATTTGATGATGCGCGTCTTGCCGTGAATCTTGCGCAAACAGCAATCGGAAAAGGCGCCTGCATTTTGAACTATGCCCGTGTAGTGAGTCTGCAAAAACAAAACGGAAAAATCTGCGGTGTGAAGGTAAAAGACCAGGAAACAAATATTGAATACTCGGTAAAAGGCAAAGTGGTGATCAATGCTACCGGTGTATTTGTTGACGACTTGTTGTTGATGGATAAACCCGAAGCAAGAAAATTGGTGATGCCAAGCCAGGGCATTCATTTGGTAATGGATCGTTCGTTTCTTGATAGCGAACATGCATTGATGATTCCCAAAACAAGCGACGGACGTGTGCTATTTGCGGTTCCATGGCACGACAAACTGGTGGTAGGAACAACTGACACAGTTCGCGAGCACATTGAATTGGAGCCGCATGCATTGGAGCAGGAAATAAATTTCATTCTAAATACTGCAGCAAATTATCTCACACGCCAACCGACACGTGCTGATGTGTTGTCGGTATTTGCAGGCTTGCGTCCATTGGCGGCCCCACAAACAGAAGGCAAAAGCACAAAAGAAATATCACGCAATCATAAGATCATTGTTTCGAAAAGTAACCTCGTTACCATTACTGGTGGCAAATGGACAACATTTCGCAGGATGGCGCAGGATGTGGTAGACAGGGCAATTCACCAGGTGCATCTTGCTTACAAACCATGTGTTACGAAAACACTAAAAATACATGGCTATAGAGAACAAGTAAACATGCAAAATCATTTGTACGTTTATGGATCAGATATTGAAAACGTTCAACAGCTTACAAATGAAGATGCTGAACTGAAAGAAAAGATTTCTGCAACATACGATTTCACAAAAGCAGAAGTTGTGTGGGCTGTGCGAAAAGAATTTGCAAGAACAGTTGATGATGTGCTTGCGCGGCGTTGCAGACTGTTGTTTCTCGATGCACGCGAAGCAATTAAGGCGGCACCGGTTGTCGCGCAGATCCTTGCAAAAGAATTGGGACGTGATGACAATTGGATGCACGGTCAAATCAACGATTTTACAAAGTTAGCAACGGGATACATTTTGAATGGAAAGCTAAAAATTGAAAATTGAAAATGTGTTTCCGTAGGGGCGAATCGCATTCGCCCTCTTATAACAGCGAATCGTATTCGCCATGTATAACAGCGAATCGTATTCGCCCTGATTTTAACACCACAAAATGATTGCTCATATAAAAAGATTCTATGTCAACTGAAAAATTCATTCTTGCCCTTGACCAGGGCACAACAAGTTCGAGAGCGATAATTTTTAATCACAATGGTGAAGTGGTATCGCTTGCCCAGAAACCCTTCGAACAAATTTTTCCCAAGCCGGGATGGGTAGAGCACGATCCATTGGAAATATGGTCAACACAATCTTCTGTAGCCGCGGAAGCCGTTGCCAAGGCGGATCTTACAGGAAAGGAAATCGCCGCGATTGGCATCACCAACCAGCGTGAAACAACTATTGTATGGGACAGGGAGACCGGCACTCCAGTGTACAATGCGATTGTGTGGCAAGACAGACGCACTTCAAAATATTGCGATCAATTAAAGGAACAAGGTCACGCAGATGCAATACAAGAAAAAACAGGATTGGTAATTGACGCTTATTTTTCTGCTACTAAGCTAAAATGGATCCTTGATAATGTAGCGGGAGCAAGAGAAAAAGCGGAGCAGGGCAAACTTTGTTTCGGCACCGTGGACACATGGCTCGTGTGGAAATTTACGCGTGGCAAAATGCATATCACAGATGTTACCAACGCAAGCAGAACAATGTTGTTTAACATTCACACCCTGCAGTGGGACGATGAATTATTGCAGCTTCTCAATATTCCCCCAAGCGTTTTACCCGAAGTAAAAGAAAGCAGCGAAGTATATGGAGAAACGGCCACGACATTATTTGCCACAAAAATCCCAATTGCAGGAATCGCCGGAGACCAGCAGGCGGCACTGTTTGGGCAAATGTGTGATGCTCCGGGCATGGCTAAAAATACCTATGGCACTGGTTGTTTTATGTTGATGAACACTGGCGACAAACCCGTGAGATCAAAAAACAATTTACTTACAACCGTTGCATGGAAGATCAACGGCAAAACAAATTATGCATTGGAAGGCAGTGTGTTCATTGGCGGTGCGGCTATTCAGTGGCTGCGTGACGGACTTGGCCTTCTTCACACTGCATCGGAAAGTGAAAAGCTTGCTGCTTCTGTGGAAGATAATGGCGGCGTGTATTTCGTTCCGGCACTTGCAGGGATGGGTGCACCTTACTGGGACCAATATGCGAGGGGCGCAATATTTGGCATAACAAGAGGAACAACCTCTGCGCATATAGCACGTGCGGCACTGGAAGGCATTGCATTCCAGGTGCACGATCTCCTTGCAGCCATGGAATCTGACAGCGGCGGAAAATCAATTGAACTAAGGGTTGATGGAGGAGCTGTTGCTAACAATATGTTGATGCAATTCCAGGCAAACCTGTTTGGCAGTGCGGTTGTTCGTCCAAAAATTTTAGAGACCACAGCGTTGGGCGCTGCGTATCTGGCAGGGCTTGCAGTCGGTTATTGGAAAGATATTGAAGAAATAAAAAAACAATGGGCGGTAGACGTAAAGTTTGATCCGCAATTGGAAAACAACAAAGCAACCGAACTGCTTAAATACTGGAAGAAGGCCGTCGAACGTTCACGCAATTGGATCGATCCAACGTATGATGTGTAGGGCGAATGCAATTCGCCCCTACCATTTTCAACTCTCAACTTTCAACTTTCAACTTTCAATTACCTATGTCCCCATTTATCTCAGAATTCCTCGGCACCGCAACACTCATTCTCCTCGGCGATGGCGTTGTAGCAAACGTAGTCCTAAATAAAACAAAAGGCCAAAACTCAGGCTGGATCGTTATTACGACGGCGTGGGCGTTTGCCGTTTTTTGCGGAGTCATTGTAGCACAGCCAAGCGGTGCGCATTTAAATCCCGCGGTAACGCTTTCATTGGCGGTTGCCGGAAAGTTTGCATGGGCAAGTGTGTTCAGCTATATAGCAGCACAGATACTTGGCGCCATGTGCGGAGCGTTTATTGTTTGGATAATGTACAAACCGCATTTCGATGCATCGGCAGATAATCCCGGCGGGCAACTTGCAGTGTTTGCAACAGGTCCGGCGATATTGAATTATCCGGCCAACCTGTTAAGTGAAATCATCGGCACGTTTGTGCTGATATTTGTGATATTATTTTTTGGAACAGATAAAAACGTCGCGGGCCTCGCAGCACTTGGCCCATTGCCTGTTGCGATACTCGTGTTCGCCATCGGGCTTTCATTAGGAGGTACAACTGGCTATGCTATTAACCCAGCACGTGATTTAGGGCCTCGCATCATTCATGCGATTGTGCCTATAAAAGGAAAGGGATCATCTGACTGGAGCTATGCGTGGGTGCCAATTGTAGGGCCCGTGCTTGGCGCGGTGTTGGCCGCAGTAGTGTTTAATTTGTTGTGACAAACTGATATCAAAGAGATGCGGTCTATTTGTTGGAACAACCTGATACAAAAAGAGACGCGTTCAACGCGTCTCTACAGAGATTCTCTATTAATTGTAAAAACTGCACTGTAATGCAATTCTTAATTCCTAATTCTTAATTCTTAATTGATCAAAGCACCTGCACTATCAAAAACTTCAAATAATGCGTATTCTCCAATCCCCAAATGATCGGGTGATCGGCGCTTTGCGCATTGTAAGTAACTTGCCTTAATGTGCGTCTTGCATCCTTCGCTGCCATGCCGATGATCTCTAAAAACAGCTCCGGCTGCACGAGGTTTGTACAAGATGAAGTTACCAGGAAACCACCAGGTTTCACCAGCTTCATCCCTCTCAAATTGATCTCTTTATAACCGGTAATTGCTTTCTGAATATTTTCACGGCTCTTTGTAAATGCAGGCGGGTCAAGCATTACAACATCATATTGCCTGCCGTCTTTGCCCCATTGTTTCAATACATCAAACGCATTCATCGCTTCGAAATGAACAATATTTTCCAGACTGTTCAACTTTGCATTTTCATTTGCCTGGTCTACCGCATTCGCAGAAATATCCAATCCTAAAACAGATTTTGCGCCGTATTGTGCAGCATGTATTTCAAACGTTCCGGTGTACGTGAATGCACCCAAAACATCAGCGCCTTTTACAATGTGCTGGATCGCACGGCGGTTATCCTGCTGGTCCAAAAAGTAACCTGTTTTTTGTCCGTTCTCAACATCCACTAGAAACTTCAATCCGTTCTCGTTGATGACGATCTTTGTATCAAACGGTGCAGACAAAAATCCTTTGTGTTGTTCCAAGCCTTCCAGTTCACGAACCGGAACATCGTTACGCTCGTAAATACCTTTAGGTTTGAATATTTTCTCCAACGCCTTTACTATGGCAGGTTTCCAAACATCAATACCAAGCGCCAAAGTTTGCAGTACAAAATAATCGTTGAATTTATCGATAATAAGTGCAGGAATAAAATCGGCTTCACCAAAAATCAAACGGCAGTTTTCTTCGTACCCCATTTGTTTTTTGTATTGCCATGCCTGCAACAAACGTTTGTAGAAAAAATCTTCGTTGATCTCTTCTTTCTTGTCACGCGTCAGCAATCGCACAATGATCTGCGATTTCGGGTTGATATAACCACGACCAACAAACTTCCCTTCGTGTGTGACCACTTCCACAATATCACCACCATTCACTTCGCCTTCAATCTTATTTACTTCATTAGTAAATATCCACGGGTGACCACTTTCAATCCTTCTGCTGATCTTTTTCTTTAAAAACAACTTTGTCATAGCGGGCAAAGGTATGCGAAAGTTGAGAATTGAGAATGGAGAGTGGAGAGTTAGCCATACCACATATAACTAGCTACAAGTTAACTTTCAATTCTCCACTCTCACCTCTCAACTAGTTTTTCTGAAACACCCTCACATAATCCACAAACATACGCTGCGGAAATTGCGTCGTGCCGTCTGGGTTGCCCGGCCAATCGCCGCCCACCGCTACATTTAAGAGGAAAAAGAAGGGATTGTTAAACGGATAAATTCCGTCAACGATATCTTTTGTCGCTTTATAATATGGTTTGTCATCAACCAACCATTGAATACTATCTTTCTCCCATAATATGCTGAATACATGGAAGTTTTGTGAAAAATCACCACTGCTTAATGCCTGTTGGCCGCCTTTGTAAGAATGGCCGTTGCTTGCATTTTTCCAATGCGCTGTTCCAAAAACAGTTCCCGGCGTTTGCCCTACAAGTTCCATAATATCTATCTCGCCGCATTCCGGCCAGTTAACAGTTGAAATATTGCTGCCCAGCGCCCAGATTGCCGGCCACATGCCTTTCAGCACAGGAAGCTTTGCGCGAATGTCGATTCTTCCAAACGTAAATGTCTTTTTGTTTTGCGTAGTCAAACGCGCCGACGTATAATTAGAGCCTTCGTAAGTCTCTTTTCTTGCTTCAATGATCAGGTTGCCATTGGACAGAAAAACATTCTGCGGCCTACCGGTATAATACTCCAGTTCATGATTTCCCCAGCCATTGTTGTTCCCCAGCTCTGTGTTCCAGGCTTTTGTGTCAAGGGCAGCGCCATTAAATTCATCGGTCCAGGCCAAAGAATATCCGGGATAGCTACCCGGCGTTGAGTAGCCATCGTTGCTGGTAGGCAAATACGAATTATCACCATTCAAGATGGTAGCTGTCGATTTTGTTCCGCCCAGCAAAGCGTTTTGTGCATTGCTGAATTGTAAATAAAACTGGAGGTCATTTTGCCGCAGGCTATCTCCTTTCACGGTCACATCCACATATGCCTGGCTGGAACCGGGCTGGATGGAAAGTGTACCATTTGCCGCAATAAAATCCTTGCCCTGTTTAGCAGTTCCCTCCTGTGTGGTATAGGTAATTGCAATAGGTTTTGTAAAATTTGATGATGATACGGTTACATAAAAACGAACCGAAACGTCGGTGGTTTTTCGCTGTTGAGTCACATCGCTTAGCTGTACGGTGGGAGCCTGGGGCTCGGCAGGCGTTCCATTGTCATTTTTCTTACACGAAAACAAAGACAACGATAGTAGCAAAACAAGCAAATTCATTGGTTGCATGGGCGTTTTTTGATGAGATTATATGCCAGGTTATTAATTCCTTTCGCTGCACCTGTCACTATTCACAAACCTGTTGATTAACAAATAACAGTACATAAAAAAGAGCGTCATTTAACCGTTTTATACTGGTTCGGTGACCTTTTTTTGTTAAAAAAACCATTTAAACAGATAAATGCTTCAATTACATTTCAAATTCCTTAATTAAGCCATTCATTTGATTTAATTTTGCAGCCGTTTTCAGGACAATTTGTCCCTAAAAACAGGTTGGCAAAATTCTTGTCAACCCTATGTTCACTGTCAACTTGTATAGATATGGAAGAAAAAGATGTAAAAACTTCAGCTGAGGACATGAAAAATGTCAAAAATGAACAGGAAAATAATTCTGGAATGGATATCAATTCTGATTCTGATGTTCCGGGCAGCACACACTTAAGCGATGCGATGGCAGATATGAGCTTTACAGAAAAACTGGAGCAGGATCTGGCAGAAATGAAAGACAAATACATTCGCCAGGCCGCTGAGTTTGATAATTATAAGAGAAGAACAGCGAAAGAGCGCATGGAGTTGATCCAGACTGCGGGTAAAGATATCATGACATCTTTACTGACTGTGCTTGACGACTGCGATCGTGCACAAAAACAAGTGGATGCGTCTGAAGATACCAACGTAAAAGAAGGTGTAACGCTGGTTTTCAACAAATTAAGAAATGTATTGCAGGCAAAGGGTTTGAAACCGATGGTATCTAAGGGAGAAGAATTCAATCCGGACCTTCACGAAGCGATTACCGAGATTCCGGCTCCTACGCCTGATCTGGCAGGGAAAGTGCTGGATGAAGTCACGAAAGGCTATTACCTGGGTGACAAAATCATTCGTCACGCGCAGGTGGTAGTGGGAAAATAAAATAATTCAATCATTCAGTAATATTCACTCAATCATTTACTTGAGGCATGAAAAGAGATTTTTACGAAATACTCGGTGTGCAGAAAGGAGCCTCGGCAGACGAAATTAAAAAGGCCTACCGCAAGGTGGCTATGCAATTTCACCCCGACCGTAACCCTGGAGACAAAGCCGCGGAAGACAAATTCAAAGAAGCAGCAGAAGCTTATGAAATATTAAGCGACGCTGACAAGAGAGCCCAATACGACCGTTATGGCCACGCAGGCGTGAGCGGTAACGGCAGAGGTGGCTTCAATGGTGGCCACGGCATGAACATGGATGATATTTTCAGCCAGTTCGGCGACGTGTTTGGTGATGATATTTTCGGTAGCTTCTTTGGTGGCGGTGGCGGCCGCAGAGGCGGTGGTGGAAGATCGCGCGGTGTTCGCGGAAGCAACCTTCGCGTGAAACTGAAATTGAATTACGAAGAGATCGCGAAAGGTGTTACCAAAAGCATCAAGGTTAAAAAATATGTTTCCTGTACCACTTGTAGTGGTAGCGGAGCAAAGGACAAAGGCAGTGTACAAACATGTGGTACCTGCGGCGGAAGCGGTCAGGTGCGTAAAGTAACCAGCACATTCCTTGGTCAGATGCAGACAGTAACTACCTGCCCTACCTGTAACGGAGAAGGCACTACGATTACTGCGAAATGCGGTAGCTGTAAAGGAGAAGGTCGTGTGTATGGCGAAGAAACAGTAACCATCGATATTCCGGCTGGTGTTCAGGAAGGAATGCAGTTGAGCGTTGGCGGCAGAGGTAATGCCGGCGAACGCGGCGGTTCCCCTGGCGACCTGATCGTTTTGATCGAAGAGGAAAAACATCCTGAATTGCAACGCGATGGTTTGAATGTTGCTTACGATCTGTACATTTCTATCCCTGATGCTGTTTTCGGAACAAATGTAGAAGTACCAACGATCGATGGTCGTGCAAAAATTAAAATTCCTGCCGGTACTCAAAGCGGGAAAATTTTCCGCCTGAAAGGAAAAGGATTCCCTGCTGTTAATTCATATGAAAAAGGTGACCAGTTGATCCACGTGAATGTGTGGACACCGCAACATGTAAATGCAGAGGAAAAAGCAATGATGGAAAAACTGCACAAGTCTTCCAACTTCGAACCTAAACCAGGTAAAGACGAGAAGAGCTTTTTCGATAAAGTACGAGAAATGTTTTCGTAGAGACGGATGAAAATCCGTCTCCCGTAATGCAAAGACCCCGATTATCACTAGACAATCGGGGTCTTTGCGTTGTGGTGTGTAATGCGTTGCAGGTTATGCCCGCATATCATGCGTGCGGTTTCAGAGACGCATTATCATGCGTCTCTACGGCGTTACAAATTGTAACAACCAATCCCGTGCTTCTTTATCATCAGCAAATGATTTCATGGGAATGGGTGGAGGCTTCAATTTGAATAATATCTTCATGATAAACTGCGCCAGCCCGGGTTTTGAAACCATTGCCATGGCGCTATAAATATTGGGCAGTTGTTCCGTTGAAAATTTCCTTGTGGCCTTATCAGGAACTGGTGAATTTTTCAAATAGATCAATAACGGTACTTTCCTATTCCCTGTTATTTGCTTTACCAGCGCAACATTTGCAGCGATGTTATCAACTGTTCTTAAAATGCTTTTTGAATACGAATACAGTATGCCATCATTGTCCAAATAGTAATCTGCAATTTCTCCGTGAATGAGTTTTGTGTCGGGAGGAGGATTCATTGAAATGGTTTAATAAGTCAAAAGTAAAAAATCAAAAGTAAAAAAACGTTTAGGTGCGACCAACCTACACGAACCTACGGCGGCATCAATTTTTTACTTTTTACTTTTAAATTTTGACTTTTCTCAGTCCTGGTTTTGCCTGTCCTTTTTCCTTTTGCCGTAGATCTTTTTGGCTTTATCAATCAGCGTAAGAAATTCTCTCTGTACCACATCTTTTGAATCGTACGATGAAGCAGCCAGCATGCTTATATCATTCCAGCCAACTGCCTTTACAAATCTCGATTCGCGCAATATAGAGCCAAACATCACAACGGCAGAAGCAAAGCGATAGCAGGAATCCAGCTGATCAAACTTTGTGTACAATAATGGGCATTCGTAAGACAGCTTTAATTGAGTACTGTCGCGAGGCTTTTTATAATCAAGAATAACTGTCGACAATCGTTCTGAAGCAATTGAGTCACTCGTGTGGCTTTTGTTGATGACGGTTGGCTTTATTTCAAACATGGCCATCAACGTGTGACCGCTGCCTACTTCACCGCCTTCCAATTCGCTGCTGGAGTCAATAACAGCATTTATTTTATTGTCAAATCCGATCAACCGGTATTCGCTTACCATTTCAGGATTGAAAACAATTTTCAGATTGGCATCATCAGCTATGACATACAATGTCTGCATCAGCTCCTTTACCAACACTTTTTCCGCTTCGCGCTCATTGTCGAGATAAGCGAAATTGCCATTCCCTTTTTTCGATAATATTTCCAGTTTGGAATCTTTATAGTTTCCCATTCCCACTCCCAAACAAGTCAGATAAATGCCGGAATTGCGGTAATTCGAGATCATTTTTTCCAACTCCTCATCGTTCTTTTGTCCTACGTTGAAGTCGCCGTCAGTAGCAAGTATAACGCGGTTGTTACCGTTTTTTATGAATTTGTTTTGAGCTACCTTATATGCTTGCTGTATACCCGACTCCCCCGGTGTTTCACCACCTGCAGTCAGCTCTTCGATCGATTGCCGTATTTTGGCTTTCTCCGCGCCTGATGTTGGAGGAAGCCAGATGCCCGTTGTTCCACCATACACAACGATGGAAATGGTATCTTTTTCACGCAGGTTATCTACCATTAACTTAAATGCCGATTGCAGTAAAGGCAATCGGTTAGGCATGTCCATAGAACCGGAAACATCAATAAGAAAAACAAGATTACTTGGAGGCACTTTATCGGGATCTGTTTTACGGGCACACACTTTTAAAAACAGCAACTCGTTTTCCTTGTTCCACGGGCAGCTGCTGAGCCGTGATTCGAAATCAAAATCTTTCCCCTTGCCCGGTTCCCTGTAGCTAAAGTTGAAGTAGTTGAGCATTTCCTCCATGCGTACGGCATCGGGTGGCACAGTACTTTGCATGTTGAGGAAACGACGCACATTGCTGTAGGCTGCTTTATCAATATTCATGGCAAACCCGGTTTCAGGAAAACGGGAAGCCGGAATGAAGTCATTTTCGAGAAGTGTGCTGTAGGTTTCGCCGGCAAACGTCCAGCGAAGCTTTTCATCCATTTTCAGATCTTTCGTTACAGATGCCAGTCGGGGCTTCGCAGTATTTCCCACTGCCCGCAACATTTTCATCGTAATGGAAAGATATTTTTTGGCATCGAGTCTTGCCCCGGTCCCGCGAAAGCCGTCAAGCGAAAGTGTAATGGAATCATTGGCAACATTTGACATGATGCCAAACGAGCCGGAACTACCGGAGTAATAAACATACCCGGTCGATTGCAACAACATTTTTACATTGGAAAGAGGTTTCCCCGACTCATCTATTACTTCCCCTCGTAAATAATATTGAGAGAAAAGTTTAGTGTGAAAACTGATCAGCAATAATAATATGCAAGCAGTTGATTTCAACGGGTTCAATTGATTTGTTTGAATTCTCATTCCTCGCAATAACCGGAACGTCAACAGTTAGCTTTCTTTGCAATTTACTCAGGTTCTTGCCATAAACAACTGATTTAACGAAAAATTGGAAAATATATTGAGGTAATTGAAAATTCAAAGTTGAAAATTGAAAAAGAGAGGAAAAAACGATTTCACGTTCACCCATTTTCAATTTTCAACTTTCAATTTTCAACTAGTCTCCGTCTGCTAGTTGCAAAATTTCAGGCAGATTTCTTCCAAGTCCATCATAATCAAGGCCGTAGCCCACAACAAATTTATTGGGAATGGAGAAGCCCAGGTAGTCTATCGGAATGGGAAATAGAGTGGCCTCTGGTTTGTGAAGCAACGCAGCAATTTTAAGGGAAGCAGGCTGCTGGTGAGTCAATTGCGGTAAAAATTCATTCAAGGTTTTACCGGTGTCAACGATGTCTTCGACGATCACCACATGGCGATCATAAAGGTCCATGTCCAAACCAATAGCGGTAATTACATGGCCTGTTGATTTGGTGCCTTTATATGAAGCGAGTTTAATAAAACAAATTTCAGCGTCTATTTCCAGCTTTTTAAAAAGATCAGAAGCAAACATGAACGAGCCATTCAAAATAGCGATAAACAAAGGACGTTTACCCTTATACTCTGCTTTAATTTCATCTGCAATTCTTGCAATTGCGCTTTGAATGTCTCCGTCCGACAAATAAGGTTTGAAAAACTTACCGTTTACGTTCGTGTTAGCCATGTGTTTTATGTTAATCGTGAATGGTAAATCGTGAATGTAGGCGAATGCAATTCGCCCCTACAATTCTCAATTCTTATAAATAATCAACTCCTGCCCCACCTTCAAACTCATGTCCTGCAAATTGTTCCAGTTTTTGATCTGCTCTACATCGACACCGTACTTTTTTGAAATACTGTACAATGTTTCCTTCGTCTGAACAATGTGCTTAGTTGTAGATTGTGGCTGCTGCAAAGATGCATTATTACTCGCAGCATTTATAACAACACTGGACTTTTCTGTTATCAGTGCAGGGCGTGTACTTAGTCTCTTTTGCAAACTGATCTTTTCGCCAACAGCAGGGTCCATGTCTTCTTTCATTAAGTTCAGTTCCAACAAGCTTTCATAGCGAACACCTTCTTTCTGCGCAATGTCATATAAGTCTTCGCCCATTTGCACTACGTGAAATTCGTTGTTGCTTACTTTTCTTTTGCGTTGCAGAAAAATGAGTTGGTCCTCAGATAGTATATCACCTTCACCTTGCTCCATATCATTAAAATCCAGCAAACGGCTCAACGATAAATGATAATATTCCGCAAGCGCCAGCAAAGAGGTTCCTTGTTTAACATAAGTAGCCCGCGTCTTGTTTATCTCAAACTCTCCATCGGGATAATTCGGAGCCGGCAATGCCACTGCAGTTACAGGTTGCACGTTGTTCACCGGCTGATCCATTGTCACCGTCGTCACATTGGCGGGCTTGTTGTCATTTGTATTGGAAGCGATCGCATCGTCAGTTGGTTTTGCTTTGCCTAGTGCGATCAACGTATATTCTTCCAGATTGTACGTTTCAATAAGATTGATCAATATCTGCGAATAGCGGATGTTGGTAGCATAGCCTGCTTTTTTCAATCCGTAGGCCCATGCTTTATAATCTGTAGGATCAAGTTGAAATAAAAACGCATAGCGCGGACTGCCCTTCAAAAAGTCCGAATGATCTTTGTATGAATCTGCGGGAGAACTGTAACTTCTAAAACATTCGCCTCTTGCATCATCATCGTGATACACTTTGTCACCCTGCCATGTGTTCTTGCATTTAATACCAAAGTGATTGTTGGACTTTATCACCAGGTCACTTGTGCCGGCCTGTGTTTCATGAATGCCTTGCGCCAGCTTAATAGCAGCAGGCACTCCGGTGCGTTGCTCTTCACTGATCGCAATGTCTTTATAGGCATTAATGTATTGGATAATTACGTCGGGTTTTTGCGCATGCACATAATGCATACAAAAAAGCGCCGCTAATAAAACTGTTAATCTCTTCAACTGCATTCTTTATTATTTTTTTTCGTTCAAGGGCGAATTCGATTCGCCCCTACGATTAAACCGATATTAATTTTTTACAATAAACAACAGGCCATCTCTTACCGTGAGCAATACCTGCTCTACGGATGCATCCTGCTGTACATATTCATTGAAAGCCTGAATGGCTTTTGCGTTTTTTCCTTTTATTGGATCTTCCAACACCTGCCCATGAAACAATACATTATCTGCAATAATCAATCCGCGTTTCCTCACTTTGGGCAACACCATTTTGTAATAATCGAGGTAGCCCGTTTTATCAGCGTCAATAAATACAATATCAAACGTTTCGGTAAATGTTGGAATAATTTCCATTGCATTTCCAATGTGCAATTGAATGTTTGAAGCGCCTGCCTTTGTAAAATATTTTTGCGCAGCGGCCGCGTCTTCTTCCCTTAATTCTATAGTATGCAAAATACCATCCTGCTGTAATCCTTTTGCAAGGCAAACTGCACTATAACCGGTAAATGTTCCTATTTCGAGAATGTATTTTGGAGCAACCAGGCGGCTGATCAATTCGAGGAATTTGCCCTGCACATGGCCACTGAGCATATGGGCATGATCGTGCATTTGGGTAGCTGCAGATATACCAAGCGAAACTTCGTCTTCCGGCGAGGTAAATTTATCGGCATATGCTTCTACTAATGAAGAAATCAATTCCATTTTGACGTATTGAGTTATAAGTTATATGTTTTGAGTAGAAGCATCAACCTGTTAGCGTTTCAGATGCTCTGTTTGAATATGAGTCATAAACTCACAACTCAAAACCCAGAACTCATAACTTTATTTTTTTGCAAATATAATCCAACCAGATTCGAGTAGTTATACAAATCAGGCTAAAATGCTTTGAAATAAGCTACAATATTGAGCCATATCAAACGGAACGTCTATTTTTTAGATATTGTTAACAAACCGAGATAAGTTAACAAACCGTTGATAATAAGTAATTCGATGCCTATCTGATAGCCACCGAACATACTTGCAGAGTATTTGCTTAAAAAGAAACAAATAACAGGTGACAGCAGGCAAATAATTGTCACCAAAATGCCATCATTTAATCTGCGCTTACTCAATATGCCAAAGGAGAACAATCCCAATAACGGGCCGTAGGTGTAGCCGGCAAGATCAAGTATAATGTTGATGATGGATTTGTTGTTGATCCATTTGAATATGAGAATGCACAACATGAAAATCAGGGTGAAGGTAATGTGCACGATCATGCGTGTTCTCTTCTTTTTATCTTCCGGGATGTCGGTTCTCCTTTTAATACCCAATATGTCTATACAGAAAGAAGAGGTCAATGCAGTCAGTGCGCCGTCTGCACTTGGAAACAATGCAGATATCAAACCAATGATAAAGATCAAACCAACAGACTGAGGCAGTAATTTTAATGCAGTGTAAGGAAACAAATCATCGCCAATGATATTCTTATCGCCAAGCACTAATGTGTGTTTTGCAAAATCGTAAGAAGCTCCTTTATTGATCATGAAAATGTACAGCAATCCTCCCAACGCAAGGAACAATAGATTTACCAGCAATATCACCGTACTGAAACTGAGCATGTTTTTTTGAGAGTCTTTCAATCTTTCAACGCTGATGTTTTTTTGCATCATCTCCTGGTCAAGCCCTGTCATTGCAATAGTGATAAAGGCTCCTCCCAATATTTGTTTCAGGAAAAAGCCCTTGCTCTTCACATCAAAGTTGAAAATATTCGTGTAGCCCTTTGCAGCGAGCGTTTGCATGGTGGAGCCTGCGCCCAAATGCAACTGGCTCATGATGTAAAAAATACAAACGATAAGGCCAAGAAGCATGAATGTGGTTTGCAAAGTATCAGTATACACAATTGTTTTTACGCCGCCTTCAAATGTATAAAGCAAGATCATTAACAAGATCACTAATGCTGTAACGATGAAAGGCACTCCCATTTCGTCCAGAATGAATATCTGTAATACATTGATCACCAGATACAAACGTGCAGTTGCGCCAATCGTTCTGGATATAATGAAAAACAGTGCGCCTGTTTTATAGGAAAAAATGCCGAGTCTTTTTTGCAGATAGTTGTAAATCGAAGTGAGGTTGTGTTTGTAATACAAAGGCAGTAATACATAAGCGACAATGAAATAACCGATGAAGTAACCAATAACAACCTGGAAATATCCAAAGCCTTTGAATGCATTTCCCGCAAAATCTCCGGTTGTTCCGGGCACGGAAACAAATGTTACACCAGACAACGATGTACCCACCATGCCAAATGCCACGAGCATCCAGTTGGAGCTTTTATTCCCTATGAAAAAAGTGTCGTTGGTAGAATTGCGTGAGGTAACGTAGGCAACGGACAAAAGGATTAAGAAATATGCAATAACAACAGCAAACAGTAGAATAGATGACATCATGTTTCTTTTAGAGGAAGAGGAACGCTGATTTTCATGATTGTCATGATTTGTTATGATTACTTATTTAATATCTGAAATTACAGGCGATAAGCTTCAAATATTAAATCATCCTAATCATGAAAATCATGACAATCTGCGTTCCCTGTTAAATGAAGATATAAAAATCTTTATCAATAAAAATCAGTATGCTTACATTTGATTTGTATTAATGGACGTTGAAGCTTTAGAATTAAACCCATTTTTCTATGAATATTTCTTCGGTTGCGGTTTTTTGTGGTTCCAATAGTGGGAAGAACCCCATTTTTTTACAGCATGCGGCAGAGCTGGGTAAATTGATTGCCATTCTTAAATTGAAATTGGTTTATGGCGGTGGAAAAAAAGGCCTTATGGGTGCGATTGCCAATTCGGTGCTTGAGCACAAAGGACAAGTGATGGGTGTTATTCCTAAAATTCTTACTGAATGGGAACAACAGCATGATGGACTTACTGAGCTGGCTATAGTACCAGATATGCATACGCGAAAAAAGACCATTTACGATATGAGCGACGCGGCAATTGTGATGCCGGGCGGCTTCGGCACGATGGATGAGTTTTTCGAAATGCTAACATGGAACCAGTTAAAAATTCACGATAAAAAGATCTACATATTAAACAGTGATGGTTATTACAATAATCTGATCCTGTATCTTAAACAAGCTGAGAAAGAAGGCTTTCTTTACGAGCCGGTGGATGAACGCATTATTTTTTGTGATTCGCCGGTGGATATTTTCAATAAGATCGAGTAAGAGTGAAATAATTACCACTAAGGCACTGAGGGCACTAAGCCACACTAAGAGGTTTCTATTTTAACCACAGAGGAAAGGAGTGTTTTTTCACAGAGGAAGGGAGGATTTGCTTCGTGAACGATCGTACTTTCGAAAATAAAAGGGAAGAAGAGATTTGTGAAATCTCTTCTTCCCTTTTATTTTTTTGCTATCCATTGGTGCCCTCCTTTTCTCTGTGAAAAAACCTCCGTGCACTCTGTGGTAAAAGTCGAGCCTGCACATAAAAAAGCCCAGGCACGCAGCCCAGGCTTCTATTTTTACTTTTGACTTTTAAATTTTTACTTGCCCTAAAATCCAAAGTTTACACCGAAACTAAAAAACGGCTTGTTCCCATACGGTGGCATATCTCTTTCTCCCAACAGATCGTATTGCACCATTAAGATAATTCCGCTGCTGCCCGCTCCTATTGGAATAACGCCTCCGGCACCAATCAACAATGCAGGACGCACTTCACTGTCCTTTGTTTGCGTAGGGCCATCAGCTGCATTATTGGGAATATACTTTCCCCATGTATAGTTTGCCTCGGGCTGAAGTTGCGCAAACAATTGCGGGATCGGATAAACTCTTCCAAAAACATTTAATCCTGCAATGCCGTACTGGTTCTTGCCGTAACCATCATTGTATGAATAATACTGGCCGTTAATACCCACACCTGCGGCAATGTATCTATTGAAACGATAACCCAGTTGCGGAGAGATGTTTACAATCGTGTAATCTCCAAAGCTTAATCCGAAGTTACCTCCAAAGAAAAGTTTGTTCTTGTCAAACCCTTTTTCCGGCGCCGGTTCTTCCTGAGCCTGCAGGGCCGTTGACACAAAGGCGCAGAGTAAGCAGAACGTAGCCAGTTTCAATAATTTCATACTTAAATTTTTAAATGGTACCGTAATTTTCAGGGGTACTGGTCAGGGTTCATTTAAAAAATCTTTCCGGCGTTCAATATATTATTCGGATCAAATACTTTTTTGATGTCTCTCATGATTTGAAGCTGTGTATTGCTGAATACAATGTCCATGTATCCTTTTTGCACCAGCCCAATACCATGTTCGCCGCTGATCGTTCCGCCAAGTTCTTTCACCAACTCAAACAAGGCTCTTAGGCACTGTACCATTTGCGGATCATCCTGGCTGTTCTGCAGGCCTTCCTTTTTAATGCGAATGTGCAAGTTGCCATCACCGGCGTGACCGTAGCACACTGCATGAAAGTCATACTGGCGGCCAAGTTCCTTTACTCCTCTGATCAATTTTGGCAACTCTGCTCTTGGTACCACGGTGTCTTCTTCAATTGTATAACCCTGTAATTTCACGGCTTCTGCAGCGCGTCTGCGAAGCTTCCACAATTCTGCTTTCTGTTGTGCGTCATCTGCAAAGTACACTTCTCCACAATCAAACTGTGTTAACAACTCACTAATTGATTCCATCTCACTCATCAATGCATCCATGTGGTTGCCATCGACTTCAATGATCAGGTGCGCCGCTGTATCGTCTGTTACCTGAACAGCAGTGCTGTCAACCATTGCTGCAGTTATTTTCAATGCATCATATTCTACCAGCTCCAAAGCACTTGGTGTAAAACCCGCACGGAAAATAGCACTTACAGCCTCTCCCGCTTTCTCAAGTGATGTAAATGGCACCAACATCAGTAAATCATATTTTGGAAGGGGAATCAGCTTCAGTACTATCTTAGTGACAATTCCGAGCGTCCCTTCGCTGCCTACAACTAACTGAGTAAGGTTATATCCGGTGGAATTTTTTAAAACGTTTGCTCCTGTCCAGATTATATCGCCGGTTGGCAACACAACTTCCAGGTTCAACACGTAATCTTTCACCACACCGTATTTTACCGCTTTAGGACCACCACTGTTTTCAGCAATGTTTCCGCCGATAAAGCAAGACCCTTTGCTGCTTGGATCAGGAGGGTAAAAAAGTCCTTTTTCTTTCACTGTCTCTTGTAAAACCTCTGTGATCACTCCTGGTTCAGTTGTAACCTGAAGATTTTTTTCGTCTATGCTTAAAATGGTATTTAGTCTTTCCGTGGATAACACAACGCCGCCAAGGTGAGGCAACGCTCCTCCGCTAAGGCCTGTACCGCCACCGCGTGGGGTTACCGGAATGCCATTAGCATTACAAATTTTCATTATTTCGCTGATTTCCTCTGTGGTACGTGGTTTTAATACAACATCGGGTAAAAACAGAAGGTGCTCGGTTTGGTCGTGACCGTAATCATGCAGTGATTCCTGGTCAAAAAGCACATAATTTTCCCCTAACAGATTGATAAACAATTTGATGTGATCAGCAGTTAAAGCAGTTTTTCTCGTCAAGGTCGCTTGCATCTATAATAGAATTTTGTGGCGCAAATATAAGAAACCGTACGCAGAGCAAGCTCACAGTCTGGTGTATAAATATAATTTTAGAATATATACTTTGAATGTCAAATTTATACGCAACGATTTAAGAATAAATTGGGTCAAAATAAGCGTTAAGACAAAAAGCTTTCTGATTTTTGCAGTTAGTTAATATTAGTAGTACCATTTAAAAAACAAGTGACCAAGATGAAAAGATTTTTTTTGCTGATGTTTGCCGTTCCCGTTTTGTTTTTAGCGTGTTCTAAGAAAACAGATAGTGGTTGTAAAGATCAGGACGCTTCTGTAGAGGCTCCTGCAATGCAGGCTTTCTGCGTGACCCAGGGTTTAAACTATCAGGTTGACACTGTTGGCAACTATTTTCAGATAGATTCGTTAGGTACGGGCCCTTCCGTAACGAGTGCTTACGATACTGTTGTTATCAGCTACGTGGGCAAAACTTTAGACAATGTGGTGTTCGACCATGGCGATTCTGTGATGGCTTATGCGGGAACATTTATTCCCGGGTTCCAGTGGGGTTTATTGAAAGTAAAAGAAGGTGGCGGATTGCAAATCGTAATGCCTTCCTACCTTGCTTACGGTTGCAACGGCAATGCCGCTATTAAACCGAACAGTCCTTTGTATTTTTCTATCAAATTGCTGGATGTTAGAAACGCAAAACAGTAACAGACAAACCTTTTTATAGTGGACGGTTTCTATATTAAGCCCAACGTGAGTTGGGCTTTTTGTTTGTTCAGTTCATCGTTTTTGTTGCTCGCTGGTGGGATTGCTTCGCCCCGCATTCTTCATGTAAACTAATCTTCATTTTATTTTTACTTGTTGTTAAGCAGGGGCTCGCAATGACGGTTCGGTTCTTCATACGTCATTGCGAGACCGGCAAAGCTTGAAGATTATTAACGAAAGCAAAGCTTCACGGCGGAGACCGGTCGAAGCAATCTCAGCACCGGCGCGGTCATTCAGTATATTTTGCTGTGCTTGTAAATGAGAGGAAGAATTATGGTCGGTAAAAAATAAGATAATGCATGCTTGCTTTGTTTGAATGATAAAAGCAAGTATCTGTCAGGATCAATGAGGAGTACTGATCTAAAGGTGAGCAATAATATTAATTTTATTAAAAATGGACGTAAACAAAAAAGCGCTTCACGAGGAAGCGCTTTTTATAAACAATAGAATTATTACATTTTGAATGTTGGGCACCATGACTGTCTCGATTCTTTATCAGGATACAATCCTTTTTTAATCAGCGAAAATTCTACGGCACCACGACCACCATTATACGATTTCAAACCAGAGGTGGTGGCATCATATGTAAAGTTGAGACGGAAATCATTGATCTCAAAACCGAGCTGCGGTATAAATGCATCGCCGGGGCGATAAAATAAGCCGGCGCTTACGATGGTATTGCCATCGCCGGACAAATTATAATCCATGCTCAAACCACCCGTCACTTCAGAGGCACTGGCCTGGTTGGTATAGTATGCCATGGGATTAAGTATGACCAGGTTGCTAACCTTAATGCTGGCGTTCACAAAACCAATATATCTCGCAGAGAGCCTGTTGTCATACACTGAGCTTTCTACAAAAAATCCTTCTTTGGGCCTGTTAATGTGCTGAACTGAAAAACCGCCGTTCACGTAAACATTTTGTGTTGGGAAATATGCATAGTTTACTCCTACCTGAACATCCATGTAATTGATGGAGGTCGTATTAAACACTACGCTTGTTGGCATGCCCGATTCAAAGAAACCCGTTGCATCGTTAAACTGATCGGGGAATGTAAGCTTGGTGGGATCAATTCTTTTTTGTGCCCAGCCAAGGTTAAATCCTGCTGTCAGCAAACTCGATAAACCCAGCATCTGGTGATAAGCGAGCGATCCGTAAACTTTTGTAGAAGTGAGGTTGCCGCTACCTGCCTGGTCGCGAAGAATCACTCCCCCCACGCCAAGCCACGCATTGTCAAATCTGTCGCGCATTATCTGTGCATCTCCCCAAACACTCATGGTTTTGTATGGAGAAGAAAGAACATTCATGTATTGGCTACGGTAATTAGCTCCCAGTCGATAATCTGCATCCGGTATAAATCCTGTATTGGCGGGATTCACGAGCAACGGCGAGGCGTACCATTGAGAGTAATGAAGATCCTGTGCCTGAATTTTTCTTGTTACAAAAAACATTACAGGGCATAGAAGCAACAACATTTTCACCATCACCTGGCTCGCTTTAGCGCGTGAACTGTTTAATGCATCTATTTTCATGGGTCTGTGTGTTTGATCAATCATTCTTCAAATCTTTTCGACATTATTATTCAAATTAAGAATTAGGAATTAAGAATTAAGAATTCTTTCAGGTCGACCTTCCGGTTATTTTATGCTTCAGACATTAAGTATTGGGAGGTCAAATTCGGTACTGAAAATCACACTCTCTACAATTCTTAATTCCTAATTCCTAATTCCTAATTCTTAACTATCTAATCAAAGTAATATCTCCCTTCCTGCTCAGCTTTTCTCCGTCTACAAATTCTACTTCCAACGTATAGCCGTATACATCCATCGGTTGTACTACACCGTTAAATCTTCCATCCCATCCTCTCCGCCTATCATTGGTTTCAAAAACCTTTTGTCCCCAGCGATTGTATATAACCCACTTCATGGTGTTGATGCCAAAACCGTGCACATAGATCGTGCTGGCAGAGGTTGGCCCTAACGGAGTAAACGCATTCGGCACATCCAATTTAGGAACAACTATTGCCTGGATATTGTTGCAAACAGTATCGTGACAACCAAAAGCATTTACGGCATCCAAACAAGCTTCGAAAGTGCCGGAAATGTTGTACTGGTGATCGATGTCATTACGGCTGCTTGTGATCAGCGAATCTCCGTCACCAAATCTCCATGCAAACTGAATCGCATCAGTAGATGAATTGTTGGTAAATGTTGTCGGCTTGTTTTCTGCAGGCGTTATGGGCGCAAACGTATATGCAGCTGTAGGGCTCGTATGCACAGTGATGGTGAATGTTGTATCATGCACTTTGTTACAAGTGTTTTCATCGTATGCAGTCAACTTCACGGTGTAAACATTTGGTCCCGGAGGGAATGTATGTGACGGATTTATATCGTGCGATATAGCTGAGCCATCACCAAAATCCCAATCAAATGTATCACCACCTAAGGATGTATTGTGGAAGGCGGCGGTATATGGTGCGCAACCTTCTGCCGGCGTCTCAAACTGTGCCCGCACCAACGGCGACACACGTAAAGATTCTACCAGGGAATCTGGCGAATTACAATAACCGGTATCTGCAAGTACCAATGTTACATTGTACGTTCCCGGTGCCGCATATGAGTGTGTTTGAGGAGCCGTGCCGCTTGGTATTCTTGTACCGTCACCAAAATCCCAAATGAAAGAAGTATTGGTAAACGGTTTACCGCTAATGACAGTTGATTTGTTGGTAAATTGATAATCGAGTGCCTCACAAGGCTGCAGTTTTTGGAAATCAAATGCGAAGTTCACCCGGTCATCTCCTACCCGAATGATAGTGTACGCAGTGTCGCGTATGTTACAACTGCTGGAATCTATACCGATCAGCATAACCCTGTAGTTGCCAACATTTGCATAAGTATGCGTCACATCAAAATTGGTTGTTGCGAGTTGAGGACTGCCATCACCAAAATCCCAGACATAGCTGGCGGCATTTAATACGGTATCTTTAAATTCAAAGTCTGCAGGGGCACATCCTTTACTTCTTATCTTGCCGGCCAGAAATGATTTGACGCCACTACCCACACCTGCATAGTTGAACACAATTTTTACTGCTGCCAGATTACATTCTGCCCCACTTCCTGTTCCATTTGCGCCGCTCCATTTGTTTGAGCAACACACGGCACCGGCTGTTATGGGAAACTGGGGCCTTGGCGCCGTTGCGGAAGATAAACAGTTTGCACACATCGCCTGGTAGATCACACCGTTCTGGTCGAAGCGGCTGGTACCGCCATCCACATGCTCAGGACCACCACTGTTTTGTCCGAAGAAAGTTCCGTATAGCTGAGATGCTGCATTTCTTTTTATTACGATGAAGTAAAAATCTGCATTATCAGGCGCATCGCTTTTTATGGCATCCGGAGTTACGCTCATGCCGCGAACACCTTGCATGTTGAAGCTTCCGTATGCCTTTCCCCAGCCGGAGATATACATATTTTCACAACGATCCACCAGGAAAGCCACAGGAGACATGTTAGGTGCACTCAGAGAAGTTCCGAATTTGGTTCTAAAAACCCAGTCAGATAAATCTTCTTTCAGCTTTCCTACAAATTGACAACCGCCTTGTGACCACGCAGCATTGATCGGCTGCCAGTCCCCGGTGCTGATGCCCATTACATAAGGAAAGTTATCGCGATCGAATTGTATGCCGTATACGACATCTGTTCTTGATGTGCCGACATAAGTCATTTTCTTTAAAATCGTACCGTCATTGGAAAACGCTGCAACAAAACCATCACTTTCGCCGCCTCCATATGTTGGTTGTAAAACGCCTGCTGTTACCGGGAGGTTGGTACTATTTGTACCGCCAGCAACATAAACATCTTGCGATTTTTGATCCAGTGCCAGTACAAAAGCTGCATCATCACCATTTCCTCCGATGTATGAACTGTATAAAAGCTGTGTAAAGGCCGCATTAACTTTTATCAAAACGCCATCTTGTTTACCACCGGGAGCTGATTGTACGGCATTTGATGTTGTTGGAAAATTTGTTGATTGTGTGCAGGACGCGAGATAGATGTTTCCGGTTCTATCAAGAATCACTTCGCTTCTTGCATCATCTCCGTAAAAGTTAATAAGGCTTTGATTGCGTGTAATGCTGCTATGGCTATCTCCTATGTTGCGGCCGTCATCGCCGGAACCACCAATCACCAGTGAGCCCAACAATTGTTTTCCGTCAAAACTGATTTTTGTAAGTACAATATTCCAATCGCCGTCGCCACCATTTACCTGGCTAATCGTGGCAGGATAATCCTTAGAGGTGGTCCTTCCTGCAATCACTAAATTTCCAGCGCCATCAGCAAACATACTGTGGGGTTGCTCTTTTCCGGTTCCACCAATATATGTTCCAAACATACGTTGTGAGCCCGAAGGATTGAAACGCATGATACCCATGTTAAACATTTCCTGTCCCCTTCCTGAATAGCTGCTTTGGAAAGCGCCTGCGGTTGTAACAAAGCCGTTGGCAAATACGATACCGCCCGCATAGAAAGAACCATCACCGCCGTAAGTGGCCGTATAACCCCAGTTGTCTGCACGGCTGCCGGTAAAGCTGGCAAATATCAAAGCAGGGTCGATGATCAATGTTTCTGTGCTCTGGAAACTTTTTAGTTTGAATGTTACATTGTTGCCATTGATCACGTATTTACAATCGATCTTTACTCTTGTACCATTTTGAAACTGGTAGGTGTATGGAGCCAGTTCTGTGACATCACCTACAGATGTTTTTATAACAAGTTCATTGTTTTTATTGATGCTTAATTTATCTGCTCCGCGGAACTGCATTACAATTTTGGAAGGGTCGCCACCTGGATTGACAATGAATTCATATTTCGCCAAACCGTCGTTGGTGAAATAACGTACATCGATATTCGGATAAATATTTTTGTACAAAACAGACTGATAGACTTTACAGCCGCCTGCCCATTTTGATTTATCATTTCCTATAAAGTAGTTGTAGTAAGTGTCCTGCGGTTTTTCACCCACGATCTCCGCGTTTTCGTTGGCGCCTACAAAATCCATGAAGTACATGTGAGAATGGAGGATGTGTTGTGTGTTATCATCTGTTGGGCCGGACTGCGAACCATCCGTACGGATGGGACGAGAGTGCAAGGTATCTGCCGGATTATATTTTACGTGACCCAAACTTTCCATATCCTGTGTATTGCGTTGCAATACGGCGATACCATTCTTCCGGAGGAAAAAAGCGCCTGAACCAAAATCTGCCTGAAACTGAACTTGTTTATCCCACTGTCCTTTATTTTCAACAAACTCGAGGCTATTAAAATTACCACCCGATTGCGCCAGTAATTGCAGGCTGCTCACCAGGAGGCATAATATGATAGTAGTAGTTTTCATCAAGTTGTCTAGCTTTATTTCTAATTTACGAAATTTTGCTCCAAGCCGTTTTTCCTTTTTGCGCTTGCAAAAAGTGTTTTAATCTTTCATTCGCTTTCTCTGAAAGGTCCGGATCTTCCTCCAGTATTTGTTGAGCCATTTGCTTTGCAGCATCCAGCCAGTTTTTATCTTGTAACAAACTCGCCAGTTTAAAATTCAGCATTCCGCTCTGCCTTGTACCTTCAATATCTCCCGGTCCGCGCAATTCCATGTCTTTCTCGGCAATCTTAAATCCATCGTTCGTTGCGGTCATTATTTTCAATCGTTCTTTCGCCTCGCTGGAAAGTTTATTGCCCGTTAGTAAGATACAATAACTTTTATCACTTCCCCGCCCCACTCTTCCGCGCAACTGATGCAATTGTGACAATCCAAATTTCTCAGAACTCTCAATCACCATCACGCTTGCATTCGGCACATTTACACCAACTTCAATCACCGTGGTTGATACCATTATTTGAGTGTCGCGTGTAATGAAACGTTGCATGTTGGTATCCTTTTGCTCAGCTGGCTGTCGTCCATGCACCATACTGATCCAATACTTTGGCTCGGGAAAAAATGCTTTTACATTTTCATACCCGCGCATGAGGTTTTCATAGTTGATTTTTTCTGATTCTTCGATCAAAGGAAAGATTATATACGCCTGCCTGCCTTTGGCAATTTCCTGTTTTATGAAGTCCATTACAGAACCCCTTGCTTGTTCAAAACGATGAACTGTGGTCACAGGTTGCCTGCCGGGCGGCAATTCATCAATTACACTGTAGTCAAGATCTCCATAAGCAGTCATGGCGAGGGTACGGGGAATAGGTGTTGCAGTCATAACAAGAACATGGGGTGGTATGTTCGCTTTTCGCCATAATTTTGACCGCTGCTCTACTCCAAAACGATGCTGTTCATCAATTATTGCAAGCCCGATATTTTTAAATTTTACGGGATCCTCCAACAAGGCATGCGTACCGATGATAAGGTCAAGTTCACCACTTTCCAGCAAGGCCAAAATCTCCCTTCTTTCCTTCGCTTTCGTAGACCCGGTAAGCAACCTCACCGTAACCGGCAAGTCTTTTACCAACTCGCTTATTCCCGCAAAATGTTGATTGGCTAATATCTCCGTGGGTGCCATCATGCAACTCTGAAATCCGTTGTCTACTGCCAGCAACATGCTCAGCAATGCCACAATGGTTTTTCCGCTACCCACATCTCCCTGCAAAAGCCTGTTCATTTGTCGGCCATGCGCCGTGTCCTGTCTTATTTCCCTCAACACTCTTTTCTGCGCCCCGGTAAGTTCAAAAGGCAAACAGGTTTTGTAAAATGAATTGAATAATTCTCCTACTTGTTTAAAAACCACGCCATGCGAAAAACGGTGGCGTTCAGATTTGATAAGATTCAATCTTAACTGAGCCATGAAAAGCTCTTCAAATTTGAGCCTGTTAAGCGCATCCTGATAGGCGTTAAAGTTCGCTGGAAAATGGATATCGTTGTACGCTTTGTACCTGGAAATTAAGTTAAGTGATTGCAAAAGTTTATCAGGCAGATTTTCCGGTATATCAGCGGCCTGTAGGGCTGTTAAAAGGCCCCAGGTCAGTTTACCGATTTGCCTGCCTCCAAGCTGCTTATGCTTTAATTTTTCAGTTGTGGGGTAAACCGGTTCAAGAAAGCTCTTTCCTTCCGACTTTTCCGGGCTGAAGGCTTCTATTTCGGGGTGTGTTATTTGCGGATAGCCGCTAAAAAAGCTGGCTTTTCCATATACGAGGTACTCCTTCCCTATTTCAAGCGACTTTTGTACCCTGTTAATTCCCTGGAACCAAACAAGTTCCATGGTGCCGGAGCTGTCCCTTAGCTCACCCACCAGTCGCTTTCCCCTGTTTTCGCCGAGCACCTGAAGACTCACCAGCCGGCCCGCAACCTGCACCTGGTCCGTTTGGGGTGTGATTTCCCTTATGAGTTGGACCTGCGTTTTATCCACATGCCTGAACGGAAAATGCTCCAGCAGATCTTTAAAAGTGAAAATATTGAGCTCCTTCTTCAGAATGTCTGCCCGTAAAGGACCCACACCTTTCAGGTACTCTATCGGATTAGATAATATGGATGACACGCTGCTGATAGAAAAATGTTTATCGACAAATGTAGTTTAAATTGAAAATTGAAAGTTGAAAATTGAAAATGGGAGGGTGGAATGTGGCAATTTGAAAATATGAGAATTTGAAAATGAAGAATGCCTCATCTCGTTAAACAAACGCTATAACACCTAGCAATTAGTAACACAGAATTAATTTCACAACATACTCAACATCGTACACAGAAAGCATTTTCAACTTTCAACTTTCAATTTTCAATTCTCTCTCAACAATTTTCGTATTTTGTTGAACCATTACGAACTTTATGCGTCCAATCACCACACCATCATACATTACCACTCTCTACCACGATAAAAATTATTTTTTACAACATGTTGATGAAATAAGAAACGGCATTCGTGGTCTTGCAAAAAGAGAGGAGATTGATGTGAGTGTTGTGATTCCTGCATACAACGAGGAAGAAAAAATATTGCGCACGCTTGCTTCTCTTTCTAAAACACAAACCAGCCTTTCTGTTGAGGTACTAATTGTCAACAACAACTCTTCTGATAAAACAAAGGAACTTGCTGAGCTTGGCGGAGCAACAGTAATTACAGAAACAAAACAAGGTGTTCAAAATGCACGCACGGCGGGCCTTCACGCTGCAAGAGGAAAGTTGATCATCAATGCAGATGCCGATACCATCTACACTCCATATTGGGTGGAACTCATGACAAGCCCTTTGAAGAACGAAAATATTTCGATGGCCTATGGCAAATTCGCCTTCTTCCCTGAAAGCGGCGCGCCGAGATTACTCTACTTCTTGTATGAAACATCCAGTGATCCTTATAAATGGTGGCTGGCAAAAACAAAAGAAGAAGCCATGTTTGTATACGGTTGCAGCTCCTGCTATCGCAAGGAACAAGCGATTGCCGTAAATGGTTTCGAACATCCTCCGGGAACAAATGAAGATGGTTATCTAGGTTATAAACTCCGCACAAAGTTTGGCAAGTTATATAAAGTCACCTCTAATAAAGCGCTTGCCTGGACAAGTGATAGAAGATTGATTGAAGGAGGAGGAGTATTCTCTTCGTTTACAAGAAGGTTTAAACGCGCATTAACTCAACGAATTGATACAAGCAACCTCGAGAAAAATTAATAATTAATAGGGCAAACTCGCTTAAATCACGCGCTCTTATTTCTTTATTTGATCTTCGTGATGGACTAGTATTCTTGAAGGTCGAAGACCTGACAGGTTTTTAGAAACCTGTCAGGTCTTGCACTCCGCGGTTGAAACATTTTTTCGCCTTGAACAAATTCGTTTTCAATAACGCATGTCCGATCTAAACGAATTCTTAATTCCTAATTCTTAATTGCTCTCTCCGCAGATCGCCTATTAATTATTCTTTATTAATTATTTCCTCACATACACTTCCACCCACGCTTGCGCGCTTGGCTTACGGGGAGCAGTAAACGAATCAACCCGTTTGTAGTATTTCGTAAGTGTGTCGCGCACTTCGAATGGATAGAAGTTGTTGAGGTAAGGAATGTATTCGAACAATACGATGTCGTAGTAATTGTTTTTGATGCGGTCACAAAACATTTGCGTTTGTTTTTCGAACATGCCCACGCCTTTGTGAAACCACAATGGATATTCACTTCCTGTTTCCAATGAGAAATGAAGATCATTTGCAAGCGGTGTGAGCTCAGTCATGTTAAGCACTTTGGCATCTGGCTTTTTAATCTCGGGCATTTGCATGATGCGATGAATACCATCAACGGTTGGGCCGGGTAGCAACATTTTTCTGAATGATGGAAGTTCTATGCCGCGCCAGTCGCTCATTGGAACATCTGTTGTATCTACCGGTAAAATGAGGTAAGTATTTTTGTTCACAATAGCTGGATCAGTTTTCTTTTTTCCCAAAACTATTTCTGCATATTTGTAAACGTATCTCCAGTAAACCTGGCTCCACCAAAGCATTACAGCAAGCGTACAAACAACAACAGTAGAAGCCGACCCGAAATTTATTGGTAAATATTCTGCAAGCATCACCAGTATAAATGCGATGGCAAAGCTGTGAAAGAAAATATTGTTGTCTTGCGGCACATAGCTCGTAACCTGGAATACAGCTGCTTCTGCAAGGATGCCTAACGCTAGTAATGAAAAAATAATGAGCGTTTTATTTGCCCAAAAATCAGCAGCGCCTTTGCGTTTATACTGAATAAACAACAAAACTATAATTACACCTGCATAAAATTTTATCCATTGTGAAGCACTGAAAAATTCATCGACTATGTCCATCGCTGAAAAGCGTGATGAATGCGGCGGTTGGCCGTGATTGAACCAATAACCAAAACCATATTTGAGAAATGGCACAACAAATAAACAACCGATAATAATTGTAGTTGCGAGAAAATACATCGGTTGCTTCCAATCCTTTTCGTTATACGAAGTATAGCAAATCAGCGCAGTGCAAATCAGATATCCCAAGGCACCTCCATCTTGTTTTGTAAAGAACGAACAGAGCGTAAACAGCACACCCGCTATCATGTAAGTGTAGCGCCACTTGCGGCCTTCGCCAAAAACAAATTTTAAAATAAAAGCAATGCCTGCAAATTCATACACGATAACAGTATGATTGTACCATGGCCAATAATTGAGAAACGAAAAAGAAAAAACATAAAGGCAAACACATACAAATCGTATTCCTTCTTTTACGGAAAGGCTTTTTAGAATGGATCTGAAAGCCAGGCCAGATATAACATTAATCAACACTTGCGCTTTCACAAGCGTAATTAACTGCGGCCCAAAGATTTTAAAAAACATGGCAGGAATTACCCAAAACATAAAGCCTGTGGGAACGCCAAAATCTTTGAAAGGTATTTCACCAAGGTATAAACGATAGGCGCCTTCATAGGAAAGAAAAATATTCAAGCGATACGGAAATGTTCCAAAAACGGGTATGATTGCTATGATTATAATCAGGAAAATTTCGGCCCAGGCTAGTATTCTCTTCATAATAAGGTGGTTGGTCAATGATGGCGAAAATTACTACATGGTTATCTCTTTACAAAGTATTGCACAAACTACCTTTATATACTATCTTGGCACTGAATTTACAATCAATCCGCCGGGACCTTGCAGGTCCAATATCCTTTCTGCTTGCTAAACAGCATTTTCCGGAGTTTTAAAACACAACCAACCAAATTCGTACTGATGGGCAGTTACATAAAATTGTTGCGACCTAAGGACTGGGCCAAGAACTTATTTCTTTTTATACCCCTGATCTTCTCGGGCTTTGCTTATCTCACAAAAGAAAATATTCTTGTACTGATTATCGGCTTCTTCGCGTTTAGCTTTGTAGCGAGTTCTATCTATATTATCAATGATTATCGTGATATTGAAGATGACCGCAAGCATCCTAAAAAAAGCAAAAGACCTTTGGCAAGCGGCGCCGTGAGCAAACAGGCAGCCATTGTTATTTTTATATTACTTCCCATTATCGGCTTTATTTTATCCTACCTGGCAGATAAGAGTTTGCACTTCACATTTGTTCTTGCCTTCTATTTTGTCATGAACCTGGCCTATTCGTTTGGTGCAAAAAACATTTCCATACTTGACATCATGATCATCGCAGTGGGCTTTGTGCTTCGCGTAAAGGGCGGCGGACTTATTGCACACATCAATTTATCATTGTGGCTGAACCTGATGGTGTTCCTGCTTTCCTTGTTCATGGCTATTGCTAAGCGTCGCGATGATATTCTTTTGAAGATTGAAACCGGTGCGGACATGCGCAAGTCGATCAAAGGATATAACCTCGATTTTCTGAACACTATGCTTGGATTGTTCAGTGCCATCATCATTGTAACGTACATAATGTATTGTGTATCACCGTTCACGATAGAAAAATTGGGCACGTACCAACTTTATTATACTTCTATTTTTGTAATTGCCGGCTTGATGCGATATTTGCAATTAACATTGGTTCAGAACCAAGCCGGATCTCCAACCGAAATCCTGTACAAAGACCGCTTCATTCAAATCACTTTATTACTGTGGATAGCCAGTTTCTACATGATTGTTTACCTTAAGGAATTAACCTTTTTAAAATCGTACTAGCAAAGGCTTCAGCAGTCGCCACATAGCTCATAATCCACACCCGCCTGTTGTAACAATTGCTGTTGTATGATACACCACAGAATCATAAAACGTTTTTATGAAAAAACAAATCGCTAACTGGGGAAATTATCCGGTAATTGAAAGTGATGAGAAATCGTTTTCATACACAGATGAGCTCGACAAACTAGTTGCGCAGCCTAAAAGCTATATAGCACGCGGAAACGGCCGCTGCTATGGCGATGCATCGTTGGCTGACAATACTATTTCCACACTTAAGTACGACAAGGTCCTATCGTTCGACACTGAGAAAGGTTTGCTTGAAGTGCAGAGCGGCCTTACGCTTGACCAGGTGCTGGATATCATTGTACCGAAAGGCTGGTTCCTTCCTGTTACACCGGGCACAAAATACATTACCGTTGGCGGTGCCATTGCTAGTGACGTGCATGGAAAAAACCACCACGTAGATGGTGCATTTTCTCACCACGTTATTGAGATGGATATTTTGCTGGCAAGTGGCGAAACGCTTACCTGCTCTCCCACTGAAAACACTGACCTTTTCGAAGCAACATGTGGAGGCATGGGCCTTACAGGTGTGATCGAGAGAGTGATCTTTGATTTGAAAAAAATTGAAACTTCATTTATAAAACAGAAACAGGTTAAAGCAGAGAACCTCGAAGAAATTCTACAACTCTTCGATACTTATGCTCACTATACTTATTCTGTTGCCTGGATCGATTGTTTGAAAAAAGGAAAGAACTTCGGAAGAAGCATTCTTATTCTTGGCGAACATGCGAAGAAAGACGAACTGAATGACAAACAAAAAAGCGATCCTTTACAATTACCTAAAAAGAAACAGATCACATTTCCTTTCAATCTTCCTTCATGGGTGCTGAACACCTTTACAGTAAAGGCTTTCAACTTCCTTTATTATGGAAAGAATTTTAAAAAGGAAATCAACAATGTTGTTTCTTACGAACCATTTTTCTATCCGCTCGATGCAATTCTTCATTGGAACCGAGGTTACGGAAAACCTGGTTTTATACAATATCAGTTCGTTTTGCCACTGCATGCAAAGCAAGGCCTGATTGATATCTTGAATCGTATCAGCGATGAAGGCATTGGTTCGTTCCTTGCGGTGTTGAAAGTATTTGGCAAACAGGAAAGCCTTATTTCATTTCCCACAGAAGGCTACACGCTGGCGCTTGATATACCTGTGCGCAAGGGCCTTTTTGAATTTCTTGATGAGCTTGATCAAATCGTATTGAAATATGGAGGCCGCTTGTACATGTCTAAAGATGCAAGAATGAAACCTGAAATTTTAAAAGCAGGCTATCCACATCTTGACAGATTTAAAGCGATCGTTAAAAAATTCAACCCGGATTTTAAATTCAGATCTCATCAGTCTGATAGATTATTATTGACCAAAGAAGAAGACAAGTCAAAAGTAAAAATTCAAAATTCAAAAGTTTTGGACACCCAGTTTTGACTTTTGAATTTTTAATTTTTACTTTTTTTGAAAACTCTTTAACCACACACATGCCAACTGTACTTTTATTAGGCGCTACGTCTGACATTTCCGTTGCTATTGCAAAAGAATTCGGCGCTCATGGATACTCATTACAACTTGCCGCCAGAAATACTGAACATCTTTTACCTATTCAATCTGACTTAAAGATCAGGTACAATGTTGACTGTTCCGTTCATGCATTTGATGCATTGAATTACGATAGTCATCAGAGCTTCTTCGACAGCCTGCCTGTGAAGCCTGATGTTACAGTGTGCGTTTTTGGTGTGATGTATGAAGAGGAGGATGCATGGAATGACTGGAAGCTTACACATCTCATGATCGACACCAACTATACCGGTGCGGTTTCTATTTTAAATATTGTTGCTAAGTATTACAGTTCACAAAAGAAAGGAACAATCGTGGGCATCAGTTCTGTTGCAGGCGAGCGCGGCAGACAGAGCAAATTGATCTATGGCAGTGCCAAAGCGGCTTTCAGCGCATATCTTGCTGGCTTAAGAAATAAATTGTTTAAAGACAATGTGCATGTTGTTTCTGTGAAACCGGGCTTTGTATATACCAAAATGACGGAAGATCTTCCTTTACCAAAACCACTTACGGCTCAACCTGAAGAAGTGGCAAAGGCAGTTTTCAAAGCCGTGGAAAAAAAGAAAAATACCATTTACACAAAGTGGATGTGGAAGTACATCATGATGATCATTAAGAATGTACCGGAGCCGGTGTTCAAGAAAATGAACATCTGACAAATACAGAACGCAGATTTTCATGATTGTCATGGTTTATCAAGATTTTTTTAAAATAGAGCGCAGGTAATGATTTTGATGGTTAATTAAGATTTAATAGAGAGGCCTTTTGTGAAAGTGCTTTTTCAAAAAAATCATAACAAATCATGAAAATCTTGATAATCTGCGTTCCAATCTCTCACACATGAGACGTATCGCTTTTTTTGATTTCGACGGAACGATCACTACAAAAGATACGCTGCTGGAAAATATAAAGTTTCATAAAGGCAGCTTAGGGTTTTATGTTGGCTTTTTGCTCAACAGCCCATATTTAGTGGCTTTCAAGGCAAAGGTTATTTCTAACCAAACGGCCAAGGAAAAAGTATTGAAGTACTTTTTTGGTGGCAGCGATGAAATTTCTTTTCAAAAAAAATGCGATGATTTTGCGACTGCAAAACTTCCTGAAATGATCCGCCCGAAAGCTGTTCATGAAATAAGAAAACATCTGGAGCAAGGCACCGAAGTGGTGATCGTTTCTGCATCGGCCTCCAACTGGTTTCGCAAATGGGCAGACGAGCACAACCTCAAAATGATCAGCACCACACTGGAAGTGCACAACAATAAAGTGACTGGAAAAATAACAGGCAAAAACTGTTATGGGGAAGAAAAAGTAGCGTTGATCAATCAACGCTACAACTTGAAAGAGTACGACGAAATATATTGCTACGGCGATACCAGCGGCGATAAACCAATGCTGGCGCTGGGCACGAAGACGTTTTATAAACCCTTTAGGTAGGAATTAGGAATTAGACACAGTGCAACGTTTGCAATAATATATTAGCTTTAAAAATCCAGTATTCAGCCAACAATAAAGAATTTTCAACACTCATCTAATTCCTAATTTCTAATTCCTAGTTGGCTTTCACCATTCTCTCCACCGTCTTATACTTATCTCCCACGCTTACTTCTACCAAATAAATGCCGGCTTTGAGGCTTTGTGCGTTGATGCTGGTGTAATAATCCGTCTGTGATTTATAGAATACCTGGCGTTGTATTAGTTTACCGTCAATACCATACAAATTGATCACACCGTTTCCTTTTTCGGTATTGTTGATGGCTATGTTTAAGCTTTCCTTTACAGGGTTAGGATAAATAGTTGCACCACCTTTGTTATCGTTATCAGCTACGGAAACAATTTTAGAAAATTTAATCGCACCGTCTTTGTCTACTTCCTGAAGCCTGTACAGATATTTTGTTTTTGTGTACTGATTATCTGTGAACAAATATTCTTTTGTAGAGGCAGAACTACCAGCGGCTGCAACATTTCCAATGGTCATAAATGTTGTTCCGTCTTCGCTTCTCTGCACATCAAAATGATCTGTGTTGGTTTCTTTGTCCGTTGCCCACTGCACAGTGTTTTTTCCGTTTACTTTAGTAGCTTTTATGTACAAAAATTCTACAGGCAACAATCCCGTTGGATTGGTCATTGTTACAAAATTGGAAGCGGAAGCTCCCATGTTATCATACACGGTAAGCTGGAATTTGTATATACCACCCACGACACTTTGTACCGTTGGGAACGAGCTTTGGGCATTAACAAGCGTTATTGCAGGGCCAGTCAGTTGTTTCCAGGTATAGGCAATAATACTACCGTCAGGGTCATACGAACCACCACCACTCAGATATGCATAGTTATTCGTGGTACTGAAGTCATTTCCTGCATTTGCCACAGGCGGTACGTTTGCACCGATACCGGGTTTAATGGTCACAGTCATTGTATCGAAACCGGCCTTGCCGTAATAATCCAACGTGCGCAGAACAAAAGTGTAAGTTCCCGTAACCATGCCTGTTACGGTTGTCGCACTCGCGGCAGGGGTTGTAATGGTAAAGTTATCGGGGCCGGCAATTTTTGTCCATTTATATTCGGCAATGGTACCATCGGCATCATACGAAGCGCCGCCATTCAGCGATGCCTTGTTTGCAGGAAGTACAATGATCGTATCATTACCGGCTTTTGAAACAGGCAGCTGGTCTACCGGTGCAACGCCTCTTGTATGCATCAACATCCATTCATAAACGTTTGGATTTTGATAAGCGTGTGTTTCATCGTATACCCAGCCCCAGATGCCATGGCCGCCGGAAGGGAAATATTTTGCCAGGGGATATGGATCAGGTGAAGGGGTGCAACCGTTGTTCATTTTATCTATAAGGGCTTGTGTATAGCCTACAGGCACAGTTGGATCGTCCATGGCGTGAAATGCCCATACAGGCAAATTCGCCTGGTTCATGTAACAGATGCCATTTGTGTTGGCCGGAGCCACACCGCAGCTTACAACAACCGCGGCAAATTTTGGCGCATTCGCAGGGTCACTGGTCACGTAGTCCCACACACCACCACCGCCTGCACTCAATCCCGTGAGATAAACCCTGTTGGGGTCTACCTGCAGATTGGCCGTTGCGTAGTTATACATGGCATCCACGTAATTGTTGATCCATCCCGTGTAAGTGAGGCTCAACTGGGGCGATAATACCAGGAACGTGTCTTTTACGCCGTTCACAGTAAAGGCCATTTGCGAACCCCCTGCAATGTTTTTTGGAGGACCATTGAATGCGACTTTATACAAGTCAGTAGTACCATTTCCTCTTTCTCCCACCCCATGAAGAAAAATCATCAGGGGATATTTTTTTGTTGAACTCCAACCGTAAGAAGTAGGCTTGTATTCGTAGTAACCTACAAACAGCCCATTATAGGTAAGAGATTTTGCCACCTGCTGCGCAGAAATACCAAGAGTTACCAGAAGCAGCCCCACACTGAGGAGAATTGTTTTCATACTCATACATTGGATTAAGAAATCAGGGTATATAGCATTGCCCAAGCTGCTTGTAAAACGTAAAACATGTATAAAATCGTTTGTGGAATTGCCGCCCGGGCAAGTATTTTTCCATACAAAGAATACAAATGATTAGAAATCAGAATATTTGTTTTGAAGACTTAACACAGATTTTCGTTTATTACAGCGCGTTAGGCATGTGGAAAATACGGAAGGCGGTAGTAGTTTAACGTTAAAAATGGTGGTAAAGGGGCGAATGGAGGGAAAAACAAATTAAGAATTAGGAATTAAGAATTCTTTCTGTGTAGCGTTCCTGCTAATTCTTGTACCACTATGTTTAGCCTTAAAGGCAATGCAAATAAATAGATTGACTGTTGCGATGGAACAATTCTTAATTCTTAATTCCTAATTCTTAATTTAAAAAAAGGGCTGACAAGTATTAAAACCTGCCAGCCCGAAAAACGGAGTTGCTTAACGTTTATAGTTTAACGACCTTATTTTATTTATAAAAATTCCATTTATGTTTTGCCGATCCATTACTAATCCATTGTAGTTCTGCAATTAAATCCTTGTAATTATACTTGTTCTTATCATTATTCTCCTGCTCTTTGCAATTGGTATAATTCCCTTTGAAAATAAAAACACTCAAATCATCGTATTTTTTATACTTATCCGGCACCATACTATCCATTAAATGTAAAATATGGTTGCAAAGCTTTGACGAATCTCCGTTATAGTTTAGCACTTCGTAGTATAAATGCAACCTGTATTTTCCACCAATTGAATCATAATAAACTGAACTATACGGACAAATTTCTAGTTCTTTATTCGTGCATGAAATTGCGACCAACAGCGCAAGTAAGACATAAGCAAGTTTCGACATTCGGTAGATATTAATTGTTACTTTTAGAATGAAAGCTTTTTGTAATCTCAATATGTGTCAAGAAAGGTTTACACCAACGATAATGCTGCAATATCCACCACGCTTTAAAACCATCCTCACTTCCCCAAGGTTGTGTATATCGAGCGTGGCCTTTTTCAACATCTACTTTATCTAGCCCAAAATGATCATACAGGTGAATTTTCACTTTGCCTTTATAATTTCCATTCTTTTCATTCATTTCAAATTCCAATAACTCAACATCAATTGCTTGGACTTGGTGAATCATGATACCCAATCCATGCCAGCGATGATCAAAACAATCAAACGAAAATCGTTGAATAGTTTTCTTCTTCATATTACAAACATTCCCTTTTTCTTCTTTTATCCATTCGCTTAGTTTTCTGAAAAAATAATTACACCATTCTACAAATGACACATCTTGCGATACTAATTCATTCAACAATTCATCTGCGAACTGTCCTCCACGGCTTAATTTAAAATGCTCAAACATCCGTCTTGCTACGGTGTAGTAAGCACCATATGATAACTTGCTAATAAGGCTTTCCATATCTGCAAATAGTTTAGAATCTGTCGTACCATACAAAAAACTGTCGCTTATCGCCATCGCTTTTGTAAGACGTGGCTTGTCATGGAAACGCATATCTTCTGCGATGGCTCCGTCTTTATCAAATAAAGGCCTCACATCGCTTTCCGCTATTACCGTAGGCAAACAACGGCCAGGCAGCACATTTAAGGCCGTGCTTGAAGGAAAATTAATTTCCATCATTTTACATTATTATTTTAAGGATTATTTGCCTAATGAATTACATCGCCCATTTATTATCATGATCCACATTACCAATTTTCAGACGTTCACAGCTGATCGTCACCATAGCCCTTAATGCTCCCGTGGCATTCTCCACAGAAAATGTATTTTTAAAATGGGCACAAAATCCACGTTCAAATTCCAGCACCTGAAATTCAATGAGATCACCACCTTCGTGATTATAAAATTTTATTGACCCATCTTTGTGATCGTGTGCATTCATACCCCACTTTATGATATGTTCATCTACAGGATCGCGAAACATAAGCGTGACAATACCGGAGTTGATACCACTGATGGGACGTCCGTCATTATTAAGTTTTCTGTAACTCTCATAAGTGCAAAATGTCAGTGAATAATTACCCAGCACACCACTGGATCCTTTTAGAAATAAACGTGCGTTAAACGTACTCATGTGAATCGTTTTATTTTTTAATAGACGAAATGAATGTAGGTAGATAGATGAGTAGCGTTACTAAAGAGAAAGTAATTTGGAAACCAAATATAGGGAAATGAATCTCAATCTATTTGAACATCTTCAAAACAAAAACCCCGGCTATGCGCCGGGGTTAGTATCAAAACGGAGTTGTTTTCTGCTTATAGTTTAACGAATTTCTGCGTTGGAAGTGATTTGCCATCCAGCACTATTTGCATATAGTACACACCTTGTGAAAGGCTTGTAATGTCTATTTGCTGACGGAAATCGAATTGTCCTTTGCTGTATTCAATTGTCTTCGCGGCTTTTCCGGTTGCGTCGAAGATCAGCACTTTCATTTTACCGGTTGCTTCGTTATTCACTACAAGGTTCACGTAGCTCTGTGCCGGATTAGGACTCAGACTGAGTGACGCTGTTGTAGCAACCGCTTTTGTATCAGCAGACACGATGCTTGTTGTAGAAGGCGTAGCTGCTGTTTTTACTGTTGTGGTAGTAGTGAATGAAACCTGCGCAGAAGCCGTAGCACCTAAATCATCTGTAACTGTGAGGTTGAACACGTAGGTTCCTGCAACTAAGCCCTGAACTGTCGGGAACATTGAGTTTCCTGCAATTACAGTCGCTGTGTTTGGTCCGGATACCTGGCTCCATGCCCATGTTACGATTTTTCCATCAGGATCATAAGAAGCACCACCACTCAGGTATACATAGTTGTTTGAAGACGTGAAATTGTTTCCTGCGTTGCAATAAGGCGCTTTGTTATTATTGTTTGCAGCAAGTACTGTTACAGTCACCTGTGCCGTTGCGGTAAGACCACCATTGTCAGTCACCTTCACCTGATATACATAGGTGCCGGCGATCAATCCTGTTAATTGGGATGTTTTGCCTGAAGGCGTAACAATAGTTCCTCCCGTTGGTCCGCTCACTTTTGTCCACTCATAAGTTGAAATGGTACCATCAGGATCGTAAGACAGGCTACCATCCAATGTTACAGTTCCCTGAGGAAGTTGTACATTAAAGTTACCGCCTGCGCTTGCTACCGGAGGTTTGTTTGTACCTACAGTGAGGGAAACCGTTGCAGAAGCTGACGCTCCCTGGTTATCCGTTACTGTTAGGTTGAAAACATACACACCACCAACAAGATCTTTCACAGTCGGGAACATACCATCACCCGCTAATATTGTTGCAGTGCCAGGACCGCTGACTTGCGACCATGCCCATTTTGTAATACTTCCATCAGGATCATAAGATCCGCCACCACTCAGGTATGCATAGTTGTTTGTAGTGGTGAAATTATTTCCTGCGTTTGCAACAGGTGCTTTGTTATTGTTAACAGCAGCATTTACAGTAATTGTTACATTAGATGTGGCCGTTGCTGCATTGTTGTCGTATACTGTTAACTGGTACACATAAGTTCCTGCTATTAGTCCTGTAACCTGTGTTGATGCGGTGGTTGGAGAAGCGATAGTTGATGCAGAAGGACCGCTTACCTGTGACCATGCATATCTTGAAATGCTGCCATCCGCATCTTTCGAACCGCTACCGTCTAATGTTACTGCGCTTGTAGGCAATGTAATTGCTTGATTAGCACCTGCAACAGCAGTTGGAGGAACATTGACAATCGAAGCCGAGTTAACAGAGATTGTTACATTGGCTGAGGAAGTTCCACCAGAGTTATCGGTTACTGTTAGTTGGAAAACATAAGTACCTGCGATCAAGCCGGTAACTGTTGTTGTAGCAGACGACGGAGAAGTGATTACTCCTACAGAAGGTCCGCTTACTTTTGTCCATGAGTAGCTGGCGATTGTACCGTCGCTATCTGTAGAGCCACTGCCGTTTAATGTTACTGTGCTCGTAGGTAAAGTAATTGCCTGAGCCGCACCTGCATTTGCCACTGGCAACACATTCGCAGGAACTGCCGGAGGAGTCGCTCCGTTATTTGCGCGGGAGAGCGTAAGCATCCACTCATATACGTTAGGATTCTGAATGCCATGACCGGGGTCGAAAGCCCATTCCCAAATGCCGTGTCCGCCAGATGGGTAGTAAGTGAACTTAGGCTGTACCGTGAGGTTGGGGCATTGTCCCAATTTGATTTGCGCATACTGTGTATTTCCCACCCCTACAGTAGGATCGTCCATTGCGTGAAAAGCCCAAACTGCAACTTTTGCATCGGCAAGGTTACAGAAATAAGTTCCTTCACCGGTACCGCAGCATGGAATAATGCCGGCAAACTGAGAAGCATTTGCCAGGGAGTTGGTTGCATATTTCCAAACACCACCGCCACCAAGGCTAAGCCCACAAAGGAACACACGATTTGGATCGATGCTAAGATTTGCCTTGGCATACTTCAACATTTCATCTACATAAAATGTTTCCCAACTACCGTATTGTACGTCTAATTGAGGGGCAAGTACAAGGAATGTTTCGGCTATCCCTGTGTTAGGGTTAGTAAATGTCATGGTATTGCCTGCACTGATAAGGCGCGGTATGGCGTTTGCATTAACCTTGTACAGGTCAGTAGTACCATTACCTCGTTCCCCAATTCCGTGCAGGAAGACAATAAGAGGGTATTTTTTCGAGGTCGTGTAACTCGTGGGTTTATACTCGTAAAACCCGATTTTTGTGCCATTAGCGGCTGTTAAGCTACGTGCAACTTCTTGCGCATTAGCGAATAGGGATAGGCATACAATGCCCACAATGAGTAAAAGATTTTTCATAAAAAAATTAATTCAAGGATTCACTAAAAAATACCTGTTTATACAATACTGTTTACTACTACTTTTCTAACGAAATCAAATTTGCTCTCAACACAATTTCAAATCCTTGACATAACTCTTTTGTGAATTTGCAATAACGTCTTCAAAACATTTCACCTCGAAAGTAAGTACCGGGTCAGTCTCATAAAGGTTTTTGGTTGATCGATTACGCACCAATTTCTATACCACATAACTTCAATCTTAAAAAAATATCCGATTCGAATATTTTTTGAACCGACTACACACCGACGCTGCATTGATCCATTTGAGTTATCTCGAAAGCCAATAAGGATGCCGTTTTCGGATGTCGACTGAAAAAAACTTAAGCTTTTTATTGCTCTGCTAACTGCATGGCACAAACGTTTAGAAGCACTCCCCCTCGGGGAAGTGGAAACCATTGTCTCGAATTCACTCTTCACATTTGCTGATAATGCGAGCAAGCAATAGCACGCTGTAAGCATCACCTTGTGCCCAGGCAATCCCCTTCCAGAAAGCAGGATTACGAGCAAGACCATCTTTACATAGTAAACTATGTTAGTGATCTCTTTTACAAAGTATTATGCAATAAGAGAAATCAGGGTTAACACATTTTCACAGCATGGCAGGCCACTTAACGGCAAGCCACAGCCGGAATTTTTTTTAGAATGGATAAGGTTTGACGATAATAATTTGAGAATCTGAAAATATGGAAATTTGAAAATAGTTTCTGTGCAAGTTCTCAACACTTTAATCATACCTCTTTAAGTGTTTGAGGGTTTGCGACACACCGGAAAGACCGCCGTATTACATTTTCAAATTTTCATATTTTCAAATTTTCATATTGACTAAAGTTTCACGAACTTCTTGATGACAGGTTTCAGACTGCCTTCATAAATAGTTTCTAAATAATACATTCCTGCAGGCAGTTTTGAAATGTCAAGCTGCTGTTGCACCTGACCCGCTTGCTTAGAATAATTATATTGAGTTACAATTTTTCCTTTAACATCGTACACTACGAATTTGTAGTTGCCAACAAAATCATTGTTGAACGTAACAGTGATCTGGTTTGTTGCAGGATTTGGATAAATGCTTGGTTCTTTCGCCAGATCATTCACCTTAGTAGATCCTACATTTACATCTGTTCCCAAAGCTTGTGTGCTCAAGCTACTACCTGCTACCGCAGATTTAGCCGTATTCGCTTTTACCGTTACTACTATATCGTCCGTTGCAGACTGACCACTGTTGTCCGTTACTTTTAAGCGGAACGTATAAGCCCCTGCAACAAGGTTTTGTACTGTTGGGAACATTCCGTCTGCAGAAAGTATGGACGCTTTGTTTGGCCCGTTTACCTGTGACCATGCCCATCCTTTTATACTTCCGTCGGGATCGTATGATGCACCGCCGCTCAGGTATGCATAATTGTTAGATGTACTGAAATCGGTACCTGCATTGGCGATCGGCACTTTGCCCGGAATGACTGTTACTTTTACTTCATCGGAAACGCTTGCACCAGAATTATCTGTTACTGTTAATTTGAAAGTATAAGTACCCAAAACCAGGTTTTCAATTGTCGGGAACATTGTGTTTCCGGAAAGAACGGTTGCAGTGTTTGGTCCGCTCAGTTGCTTCCATGTCCATGACACGATGCTTCCATCCAGATCATAAGAACCTGCGCCACTCAAATACGCATAGGTATTTGCTGTAGAGAAATCATCTCCGGCCTTCGCCACTGGCGGTTTGTTGGCCACAACAACTGGTTTTACCGTAACCGAAACAGTGGCTGAAGCAGTTGCGCCTGCGTTATCTGTCACCGTTAAATTGAAAATGTATGCACCTTCAACCAGGCCAGTAACCTTCGTTGATACTGCAGACGGCGTAGCAATTGTGCCTGATGCCGGTCCACTTATTTTCGTCCATGTATAAGTTACGATTTTACCATCACTATCTTTTGAGCCGTCACCATTGAGTGTTACATTGTTTGCTGGCAGCGTAATAGTTTGCGCATCACCGGCATCTGCTGTTGGCGGCTGGTTAATTGGAACCACAGCCGGCTTCACAGTAACCACTACATCACTATAAGAAGTTGCGCCGCCGTCATCCGTTACTGTCAACCGGAATACATAACCACCCACTATCAAACTGGCAATTTTTGTTGTTGCATCATTTGGAGAAGCAATAGCACCAGCAGATGGTCCGCTTACTTTTGCCCATGCATATTTTTTAATTTTACCGTCGCTGTCTTTTGATCCTGTTCCGTTTAATGTTACACTGTTTACAGGTAATGTAATTGTTTGTGCATCACCTGCGTCGGCTGTTGGTGGCGTGTTAACCACTACAGCTGGATTTACAGAAATGGATACATTTTTAGAAGCAGTTGCTCCGTCGTCATCCGTTACAGTTAACTGGAACACATAAGTACCTGCTGAAAGTCCGTTAACTTTTGTTGTCGCATCAGATGGAGACGCAATAGAACCATCAGCTGGTCCGCTTACTTTTGTCCATCCATATTTTTTAATCTTACCATCACTATCTTTTGAGCCTGTTCCGTTCAATGTTACACTGTTCACAGGCAATGTAATTGTTTGTGCAGCTCCCGCGTCTGCTGTTGGCGGTAAGTTAACCACTACAGCTGCGTTTACGGAAACGGTAACATTATCAGAAGCAGTTGCACCTTGATCATCTATTACAGTTAACTGGAACACATATGTACCTACAGTAAGGCCGTTAACCTTTGTTGTTGCATCAGATGGAGACGCAATGGTGCCACCGGCAGGTCCGCTTACTTTTGTCCATGCATATTTTTTAATTGAACCGTCGCTGTCTTTTGAACCGGTTCCGTTTAATGTTACGGTGTTTACAGGTAACGTAATTGCCTGGTCACCGCCTGCGTTTGAAACAGGTACAACATTAGGAACCTGAGGTTTGCCCTGGTTGTTATTGTCTTGTCCCTGGTTGTCATTATTATTACCATCACGAGATAAACCAAGCATCCATTCGTACACGTTAGGATTTTGAAAGCCATGGCCAGGATCGAAAGCTCTTTCCCAAATACCATGTCCGCCTGATGCATAGTAAGTAAACTTCGCAGTCATGGCGGGGGTACACTGTGCCAATTTAATTTGTGCGTACTGTGTATTTCCCACTCCTACAGTTCCGTCGTCCATAGCATGGAATCCCCATACGGCCGTTTTTGCCTTATTAAGATTACAAAAGTCAGTTCCTTCACCAGTTCCACAACATGGAATGATGCCGGCAAACTGACTGGCATTTTTTAATGAGTTGGTTGCATATTTCCAAACACCACCGCCACCAAGGCTGAGCCCGCATAGAAACACGCGATTTGGATCGATGCTAAGATTAGCTTTGGCGTACTTCAACATTTCGTCCACATAAAAGTTTTCCCAACTGCCGTATTGTACGTCTAATTGAGGAGTCAACACAAGAAACGTTTCGCGAACCCCTGTTTTAGGATTGGTGAAAGTCATGGTGTTGCCTGCTCTGATCATGCGTGGAGTGGCATTTGCCAACACTCTTGGAAGATCTGTTGTGCCATTGCCTCTCTCTCCAATCCCATGGAGGAAAATAATAAGGGGATATTTTTTTGATGTAGAATAATCCGTAGGCTTATATTCATAAAACCCGATCTTCTTACCGTTCGTTGCAGTTAAACTACGAGCTACCTGTTGCGCTCCGGCAAACACCGACAAACACAAAATCCCCGCAATAAGTAAAATACTTTTCATAATTTAATCATTTTTGAAAAAACATCATTTCATACAACTACGGTTTACCCAATTTTCAAATTTGAAAATTTGAGGATTTGAAAATTTGAAAATGCTGCCGGTGTATCCTTTCCAATGTTTTGCCAACTCTCCAATATTCAAAGAGACTGAACCCACAACAGAGAAGCCACACAGAGACAATTTTCAAATTTTCAAATGAGCACATTACCTGGTGCTACAGTTTTACAAACTTTTTGCTGACAGCCTTCTGGTTGCCCTCATAAATAGTTTCCAAATAGTACATTCCTGCAGGCAGTTTTGAAATGTCAAGCTTTTGCTGTACCTGACCCGCCTGCTTAGAATAATTATATTGAGTTACAACTTTTCCTTTCACATCGTACACTAAGAATTTGTAGTTGCCGACAAAATCATTAGTGAATGTAACAGTGATCTGGTTGGTTGCAGGGTTTGGATAAATGGTTGGTTCTTTTGCCAGGTCATTCACCTTAGTAGATCCTGCATTTACATCTACACTCAACGCTTGTGTGCTTACAGATCCGGCCAGCGCTGCTGTTGCAGTTTTTGCTGTTACGGTTAACACTACGTCATCAGTTGCAGACTGACCGCTGTTATCAGTTACTTTCACGCGGAAAGTGTAAGATCCTGCGACAAGACTTTGAACTGTTGGGAACATTGAGTTTCCTGAAAGTATTGATGCAGTATTTGGTCCGCTTACCTGTGACCATGCCCATCCTGTTATGCTGCCATCAGGATCGTATGATGCACCGCCGCTCAGGTATGCATAGTTGTTAGATGTGCTGAAATCGTTACCTGCATTCGCAACCGGAGGTTTGCCAGTTGAACCGAGTGATACGTTCACATCATCGGAAGCAGTTGCTCCAAGATTATCTGTTACTGTTAATCTGAATGTATAAGTACCAGCTACCATATTGTTGATGGTTGGGAACATAGAGTTTCCTGAAACGATCTTTGCCGTGTTTGGTCCGCTTATTTGCGTCCATGCCCACGTTGCGATACTTCCGTCAGGATCGTATGAAGCACCACCACTCAGGTATGCGTAGTCTTTGTATTGTGTGGTGAAATCCGCACCGGCATTGGCTATCGGCGCTTTGTTGCTGCCGGTAGATGCTTTCACTGTAACTGTAACTGTTGTTGTTCCTGTTGAACCAAGGTTATCTGTTACTTTCAACTGGAAGCTGTAAGTGCCCGCTACCAGTCCATTTACAGTTGTAGCTTTTGCGGTAGCTGTGCCAAACGTTGCGGTATTAGGACCAGAAACCTGTGACCACTGATAGCTGCTGATCGTTCCATTGGCATTGCTACTGATAGAACTGCTACCATCAAGTGTTGTCGTATTTGTTGGCAAAGTAATGGTGGTTGTACCGGTGATCTTTACTACCGGCGGAACAAGTACAACAGAGCCGGTTGATATACTAACTGCTACTGTGTCGTCGGCAGGTTTACCAACATTATCGGTTACCACCAATCTGAATTTGTAGTTCCCGGTAACTAACTTACTGATAGTTGGGAAAGGAGTCGTGCCATCAGTAATAGTTGCCGTTGCAGGTCCGGCGATTTGATACCACTGGTAGGTTGCAATTTTGCCATCAGGATCATAAGATCCCGCACCGCTTAAGTATACAGTGCTGTTAGCAGAAGTAAAATCATCACCAGCTTTACATATTGGTGCCAGGTCAGCACCGTAAGTTGTCTGAACCAATACTTTTAATTGACCAGTTGAACTCGCGCCTTTATCGTCAGTAATTTTTACCTGGAACACATATGTTCCTTCCACCATGTTACTAACTTTTGTAGTTGCAGAGGTAGCAGATGCAATTGCAGCCGTCGAAGGACCAGATACCTGCGTCCAGCTATAAGATGCTACAGTACCATCAAAATCATAAGATTTGCTTGCATCAAGCGTTGTAGAATTTGTTGGTAGAACAAGGGAAATATCATTTGTCAGTTGCACAACAGGTGCCTGGTTCACACCATTACCATTTGTGCTTCTTCTTTTTGAGAGGAACCATTCATAAAGATTTGGATTGGCATACGTGTGCGTTTCATCGTAGCTCATATACCAAATACCGTGTCCACCAAGGCCTGCAGCATAGTAGGTTACTTTTGGTGCAGGATTTGGAGCTGGTGAGCATTTATTAATCAGCGCTATTGCATTTTGAGTCATGCTTACCGGTACGGTACCATCATCCACAGCGTGGAAGGCCCATACGGGAAGGTGTGCCTGTGCAATGTAGCACATACCATAAGCAGTGTAGCTGGAACCGCACACAGGGGCAATTGCGGCGAAAATGCCGGCGTTACCCGCTTTGTTGGATACATAGTCCCATGTGCCACCACCGCCGGCGCTTAAGCCGGTAAGGTACACGCGATCAGGATCGTAGTTAAGATTTGCTTTTGCATATTCAAGCATGGCATCTACATAGCCATTCACCCAGCCGCCATACTTTGTATCCAATTGCGGAGACAATACCAGGAAGCTTTCGGTAACGCCATTAACTGTATAAGTCATTGTAGAGCCCCACTTTATATTGCGAGGTATACCGTTTGCACAAACATTGGGAAGATCGGTTGTACCATTACCACGCTCTCCAATGCCATGGAGAAATATGATCAATGGATACTTTTTGGTAGTGTTGGACGCTACATAGCCAGGTGGCCTAAAATCATAGAAGCCAACAAACAAACCTGCAGAGGATGTCATTGATTTCGCAACTTGCTGTGCGAAAGAGGAGGAAGCACTAATCAGCACTAACAGACCGAGTAAAAAGGATCTCATTTGCAATCAGATTTTTTTCAGATTTTTCATTTACTTTTCAAACAAAACAGGGCATACCTTTCCTGCTTCACTCCACGTGCTGTTTTGTACAAGCAAAACTTTACATGGATGAATAGCAGCGTTCGTCCTGCTTTTTCACATAAAATAAGAATTGAATAAGCTTTCGGTTGGGGTAGCAGAAATCCAGTACGTGAGTGAGTCTCGCATTTACATTTACCACTTCAAAAATGCGAATTGACAATTGAATATCTAACGGTGTGCCTTAACCTCAAACCTTTATTCTCTTCCGAACATTCAATGTTCCGTTTTCATGGAGTTTTCCTAAAGCAATATCTATACCAAAATGGGGAAAATGTGTATAAGGGTATAAGTTTTTTATGTTATTTGAATTTTGCGCGCATCTCAATATTGGCGCGATTCTTCCCCATCTTCGTATTGTAATGCCTGAATAAGTTTATCGCGAATACTTACCAGGGACCAAGCTCCTTTTTTTTGCAACGTATAACGAGATTTTTAATATTTAATTGCCCCGATCAAAACATGAGTTTTGTTTTCGCTCACTTCTACTTTTTCAGTCTGTTGCAAATGAGCTTTTTAGTTATTTATTTTTTTAATAAATAAGCTGATCCGGGCATTGCGAAAATTCATTTGGGGTGCGGATATGTGTCTGTTTGACAAGTATAGCAACAGGTAAACGTTCTATGTTCTACCAAAAAAAATATATTTTTTACTTGTCAAAAAATCGAAAATTTTCTTTCGCGACGCGAAGGTAAGCCTCGTTATTTATTCTTCAAACACGAGAAGCTAGTCCGGATGATGATTAATATCATACAGTCTGTAAAACAATAGTTAAAAATTCTTATAACACTTAGTTGTAATGTATAGCTGCGCAAAATAACAATGGCTAACGACAAGGAATGAGCGCAGCACAAGCGATTCGGTTTGCTAAGATTTTTTATTTCAACAAAAAAATTCCGATTGCAATGATGTTACCTGAAACTTACTAACGATCGTTAGTAAATTGATCCAACATAGTAAAACAAAAAGGGCCCGAAGGCCCTTTCTTTATGAGTGATAAAATTTTCAATTATAGTTTAATGAACTTTTTAACAGCGCTCGCAGATTTTCCATCTACCATTATTCGCATATAGTAAACACCCTGAGGAAGTTTGGAAACATCCAGTTGTTGTTGGAAGTCTGAAGTACGTTTATCGTAGTTCGCTGTCATTTGCATTTTACCTGTAGCGTCGAATACTACTATTTGCACTTTTCCGGTAAGTGTGTTGTTCAATAATAGCTTGGCTGTTTCGCGTACCGGATTTGGATACAGTAATGCAGTACCACCATTTGCCGACAGATCGTTTCTGAGTGTTCCGACCAGAAGCTGATTAGGAACAACGGTTTCACTGTTAGATGGTATTACTACGACCGTTACATAGTCACTGGATGAGAATCCGGCGTCGTCAGTTACTACCAAATTGAACCTGTAGATACCTGGTACAAGTGATGAAACGGTTGGGAACATTGTATTTGCGCCCAGGATATTAGCCGTACTTGGTCCTTGAGCCTGCGTCCACGCGAATGAAACAATGTGGCCATCAAGATCATATGAACCTGCACCGCTCAGGTATGCCCATGAATTTGCTGTTACAAAATCAAATCCTGCTTTTGCCACAGGCGGCTTGTTGGTCGTAACTATTACGTGTACGACTGCAGTACCTATACCGCCTCTGTTATCGGTAACGGTAAGTTGTAAATCAATGGCTCCAGAAACCAGTCCTGACAGAGAAATCATACTCTTGTCTGTTGCCGACAAGTTCACGATGCCTGGATGTGAAAGGCTCCACATGTAAGAAACAATGGTTCCGTCGGGATCGAAAGATTGCGTTGCACTGAGGTCAAATTTGCCACCTGGAATGGTAATCACTATTTGGCTCGGGATAACTGCAACAGGATTCTTGTTGGCATTTACTACAAACTGAACGTCGTCCTGGCTGCTTGCCCCACCGTTATCAGTTACTACACATCTGTATACGTAGGTTCCTGCTATGAGGCCCTGTACGGTTGGGAACATGGTGTTGCCAGACAACACAGTAGGATTGTTTGGTCCGCTCACCTTTGACCACAGGAAGCTTGCTATTTTACCATCAGGATCGTAGGATGCACCTGCGCTTAAGTAAACGAAATTGTCATTGGTACTGAAGTCGTTGCCCGCATTTGCTACCGGCGGCTTGTTACTTGAAACTCCGACTGTGACGCGTGTAGTGGCAGTGCCTGTAGCGCCCATATTATCGGTTACTACTAACTGATAAGTATATGTGCCGGCCACAAGATTGCTCACCTGTGTCTTTGCACTTCCAGGAGAGGCGATATTACCACCGGAAGGACCACTAAGTTTTGTCCACGCATATGTTGTGATGGTACCATCCGGGTCGCTGGATAAGCTACCATCAAGCATTGCTGTGCTGGCTGGTAATGTAAGATTTTGATCCGGGCCCGCATTGGCAATTGGCGCTTTGTTGCTTCCGAGCACTTGCAATGCCACTGTATCATCATCTGTTGCTCCATAATTATCGGTTACGAGCACACGGAACTTATAATTACCGGAAACGAGTCCCTGAACTGTTGGGAACACTGTATTGCCGGAAAGAATGGTTGCCGTATTTGGTCCGGAAACCTGTGACCACAGATAGGTGGTAATCTTGCCGTCCGGGTCGTAAGAAGCGCCGGCGCTCAGGTAAGCAAATTTATCTGAGGTGGAGAAATCATCTCCTGCATTTGCAACCGGTGGTTTATTATTTGCCGGAGGCGGATTTACAATAACCTTTACAGAATCTGCACCGGCTTTGCCTGTAAAATCTGTAACTGTTAAGCGATACCAATAGGTGCCCGGTTTTAATCCATTAACTGATGTTTTATATCCCTGAGGTGTTACAATGTTGTCGCCAGACGCACCGGAGGCTTTTTCCCAACGGAAACTGGCAATGATGGCATTGTCGGGATCATAAGATTGCTGACCATCCAGGTGAACGCTGTCGCTTGGCGCACTAATAGTTGTATCCGCTTCTGCTATAGCAACTGGTGGAACGTCGAGTGCCGGATCGCCTTTAACGCCAATGTTTACAACGTCATAGCCTTTCTGGCCCTTGTTGTTGGTTACCTCTAGGGTAACGACATGCAGCCCAGGGTTTAGATTAGTATATGTAGTTACCGCACTGTTAGGATTCTGAATGGCTCCGCGCAGCGTTGGTTCTTTGGCGGTCCATTTATAGGAAACTATTGTACCTCCACTGGGATCGTAAGATTTGCTGCCATCGAGAGTAACCGAGTTTTGAGGAAAGTTTACAACCTGATCCGGACCTGCTTCGGCAACAGGTAGTACCGGATCAGGCGACTTCCTTGGATTCATTAAGAAAAACTCATAAAGGTTGGGGTTCTGAATGCCATGACCGGTATCATAAGCTTTATCCCAGGCATTGTGTCCGCCACTTGGATAGTAAGTGAATTTACGCACTTCGTTGTGGTTAGGGTCGCAATTGTCGAGGGTCATTTGTGCATATTGTGTGTTACCAACCGGCACGGTACCATCATCCATATTATGGAATGCCCAACAGGCTACTCTGTAATAGGTTACCCAACAGAAATATTGCTGGGTTTCTCCTGTTCCGCAAATTGGGGCCATACCGGCCAATTGTATCGTATGGGTGGTATCGCTGCTGGACCATCGCCAGGTTCCGCCACCGCCAAGGCTTAACCCTGTGAGGTATACTCTGTTCAGGTCAACGCTAAGATTGGCCTTGGCATATTTCATCATTTCATCGGTATAGAAATCCTGCCAGTTACCGTAGTTAGAAGCCAGCTGTGGCATAAGAACTATAAAGCTGCTGGTTTCTCCATTTACGGTAAAGGTCATCGTTGCACCAGACCTAATCAGGCGTCCAATTCCATTGTTCAGTACTTTACCTAAATCGCTTGTACCATTTCCAACCTCCCCCGCGCCATGCAGGAATACGATCATGGGATATTTTTTTGCGGGGTTATAACCAGCGGGGAGGAATCGATAGAAACCGATGGCTGTTCCGTTTGCGGCAGTTAAATGCTGTTGGGTCAACTGCCCGAAGGATAAATAGGACGAGAACAAGGTCAATAGTAATAGCATTCTTTTCATAACAGTCCATTTAATTTTTTTTAGAAATTGGTGTGCTACTAACAGATGCTTCAATAGAGCCAGTGGATTTTGTGGGTGCAGACAACATTAAAAAAATTGTAACCGGTAAGATTAGAAAAGTAGCGGATTGAAATAGCAGTGTCGGGTTGTTGCATTTGCACTAATCTAGCTATTCACTGGGGTGGAAAGTTAAAAACAGTATATCGGGCGATATTGTTTATAAAGTGCAAAAAAATAGTTTCGAAGAAAGAAGGAGGAACACTGATTTTCATGATTATCATGATGGCCATGATTTGACATTTAAGATTTCAGATTCGCGGTTCCCGTTTGTAAGAAGGCTTCGACAAGGTCAGCTAGACAAGCCGCTAAGACTGTCACGCTGAGCTTGTCGAAGCCCGTATTAATTATTCTTTATTAAATTATTATTACTTCACAAACCTATGGACCGATTGCCAGCCATTGTCCTGGCTCAATTCCAAAATATAAATGCCGGATTGCAAACCAGGCAGTTGAATGGTTTGATTGGAAACGCTGGTGTTCTTTTCAAAATTCATTTGTTTCACCACTTTTCCTGAGGCATCCAGTACACGTGCTTTTACAAGACCTTTAATGTCGCTGCCTTTTACAGTGAAATACAATTGATCTTTTATGGGGTTAGGATAGGTTGCTATGACTGTATTTCCGGCATTTCGGATATTGATGATGTCAGATAATTTTTTTGTACCGTCAATGTCGTACTGGGCAAGCCTGTAGTAGTTGCTACCTGGAAAAGGATTGATGTCAGTAAAGGAATATTCTTTGGTTTCAGTAGCTGCAGTAGATGCAGGGATAGTAACGACAGGTGAGAAATTTGCACCATCATCGCTCTTCAGCACATCAAAGTGATCATTGTTAAGCTCCTTGCTGGTGGCCCATTTTAAAATGTTTTTTCCATCGTTGTTTGCACCATTGAAATAGAGATATGTTACTGGAAGTGGCGCCTGCTTGGTGACTGTAATGGTGCTGGAATTTGATAACCCCTGGCCATCTGTTGCTGTTAATGTAAACTTATACACTCCCGGTGTTGTAAAAGGATGCAATTTGGTCTGGAACCATCCGGGAACGTCATTTTTGACCGTGGCCGGATTTGTTCCGGCAGGTGTTAGTGAAAAATTAGTCAAGCTGGCAGTCTCCCAGTCAAAAACAGTAGCGTTTATATTGGCGCTTGTATCGGATGCGGTTGCAGACAATGTAATATTGTTTCCGATGCTCACATATGGAGCAGTGTTCACACCATTGTTTGTGAGTCTGATCGTTTTGTTAACGGAAGAAACCGCTCCAAACATGTCAGTTACTGTTAGTTTAAAAGTGTAGTTCCCCAATGCGGTGAATTCAAAGTTTTGCTCGGGCCACGTCATGTTTCGGTAGTCTAGATCCAGTCGCGGCCACGTGCTGTCATAGAACTTAACCGGCAGATAGTAGACAGGAGAGTTAAATGGAAATATTTTTAACGAATCTCCTGCAACCCAACTCCATACATATTTTACAATCACATCGTTGGGATCAGTTGATAAAACACCGGAAATCGTTTGGCGATAATGATAACTCGTAGATACGTTAACCGTCGAATCGGTTGCGCCACCATTTGCAACAGGTGGTTGATTTGCTGTTCCAACATTTTGTCTGTTGACTCCCAGCATCCATTGATAGATGTTAGGATACTCAAATTGATTGGCAGTATCCGGAAATATTTTCAGATCATATATCTGGTGATTGCCAATGGGACTGTCTAATACCACGGGACTTATTGGACCGCAATGCTTGATCGAATCTATAATTTTCCTCGAAATGCTATCCGGTATCTGGTTGTCATCCCTCGTGTGAATCGCCCATATTGCAGTGCCACCAGAAGCGATGTTGCACGCACTCTCTCCCAAAAAAGGCGCCAGACCAGAAGCAGACACGGGAACTATCCCTGCTATTCTCATCGCCGAGTCCACACCTGCTGCGGGGTACATCCAGGTACCACCTCCACCGAGGCTGTAGCCTGTCAGAAAAATACGGTTGGGATCTATGTTTAAGTTAAGCTTCGCCCATGCAATCACCCTGCCAACATAAGCAGGCACCCAGTTAGGATATTTGGAATCCAGCTGTGGAAGCAACACTACAAAGGAACCATGCACTCCATTTGCATAGCTGAATTTCATGGTTGCTTTCTTAGTCTTAACTAAGAAGCCAATACCAGAAGTAAATACTTTATCAAGATCAGTTGTTCCGTTTCCTTTCTCGCCATTGCCGGACAATGCAATGATAACAGGAAATTTATTAGCAGGATTCGTGTTGTAGTCGGGTGGCAAATAAGTGTAAAACCCCACACCAGGTAAGGTGTCGCCTGGCTGCTGGGGCATATAGTGTGGAGCAAGTTGCGAGCGAGAAATACCAAAGCTTACAACAAGCAACAAAGTAAGTAGAGCTGGTTTCATAAACAGATTTTAGGCTTAATATAAAGTTATCAATAAAGAGAGACGCTTAAAATGTTATTCCACACTTTAAGTGCGTCGGAAAATGGAGAGTGGAGAATTGAGAGTGGAGAGTTCTTTGCATTAAAAAAAACTCTCCATTCTCCACTCTCCACTCTCACCTAACAACTGACTTCTACTATTGTTTCATAAATTTCTGAATTGTCGAATGCTGATTGCCATCGTAGATTGTCTCTACATAATGAATACCAATCGGAAGTCTCGAAATATCCAATTGTTGTTTTACCAAACCTGCTGCAGATTTTACAAAGTTGTATTGCGCTTCTACTTTGCCTGTCGCATCGTACACGATCACTTTGTAGTTACCCACAAAGTTGTTTGTGTTCGATACTGTAATCTGTGTGGTGGCAGGATTTGGATAAATGCTTATCTGTACTGGATTTGCGGCTGAATCCCTACCAGTTGCGGATTGTGCGATCACTGCACCCGTAGCAACACTTCCTGTTGCCGTCATCGCTACATCATCTGTGGCAGTAGCGCCGTCATTGTCTGTTACCTGTACACGGAATACATACGTTCCTTTGATCAATCCCTGAACTGTTGGGAACATCGTATTGCCGCCCAAAATGGTTGCAGTATTTGGCCCGCTCACCTGTGTCCACTGGAATGCGGCAATGCTACCATCAGGATCGTATGAAGCTCCGGCACTTAGATAAGCGTAGTTATTAGCAGTACTGAAATCATTACCTGCATTGGCAATTGGCGATTTGTTATTATTGTTGGAAACAGTTACCTGCACATCATCTGTGTCAGTTGCTCCAAGATTATCAGTCACGGTTACTCTGAACACGTACACACCCACCACCAAACCTTGCACCGTTGTAGATACTGACGTACCTGAGACAATGGTTGCCGTATTTGGTCCGCTTACTTGCGTCCATTTGTATGATGTAATGCTACCGTCCGGATCAGATGATCCGTTTGCATTCAGGCTTGTGGTCGTAGCGCCGTTTACACCGATATCAGCTCCCGCATTAGCCACCGGTGGCTTGTTGGCACCGTTGCCCATGGTTAACTGCACATTATCGGATGCTGTTGCACCCAGGTTATCAGTAACTGTTACTTTGAACACATACACACCAGACACCAAATTCTGAACGGTTGGGAACATTGTATTGCCACCCAAAATTGTCGCAGTATTTGGTCCGCTCACTTGCACCCAGTTATAGGCGGCGATACTTCCGTCAGGATCATAGGAACCACCGGCACTCAAATAAGCGTAAGTATTTGTTGTGCTGAAATCATTGCCTGCATTCGCAACCGGCGGTTTGTTGTTGGTATTATTGGTAACGGTTACCTGTACATCATCCGTTGCGGTTGCGCCAAGATTGTCTGTTACAGTTACTCTGAACACGTATACACCAACGATCAGGCCCTGTACTGTTGTTGATACTGAAGCGCTGGAAACAATAGTGGCTGTATTCGGCCCGCTTACCTGTGTCCATTTGTACGACGCGATGCTACCATCCGGATCAGATGATCCACTTGCACTCAGGCTTGCAGTCGTAACACTGTTTACAGTAAAGTCATCACCGGCATCAGCAACCGGTGGCTTGTTACCGCCTACTGTTAATTGTACATCATCAATATCTGTTGCGCCAAGATTATCTGTTACAGTCACTCTGAAAACATAGGTGCCTGAAACCAGTCCCTGTACTGTTGGGAACATAGTGTTGCCAGACAAAATGGTTGCTGTATTTGGCCCACTCACTTGTGTCCAGTTATAACCTTCAATGGTGCCATCAGGATCGTAAGACCCGCCGGCACTTAGGTAGGCGTAACTATTAGTTGTTGTGAAATCACTGCCTGCATTTGCAACAGGAGGTTTATTTGTGGAAACAGCAGGCTTAACAACTACTGTTACATTTGCGGTGTCGACTGCAGATTGATTATCAGTAACCACCAAACCAAACAAATAACTACCGGCTATTAAACCATTGATGACGGTTGACTTGCCTGTTGGAGTTGCAATAGCTGCCGTGTTTGGACCACCTCCGTATTGAAACCATTTATACGCTGTAATGCTTCCATCATCTGTAGATGTGCTTCCATCAAGTGTGGTGCTGTTTGTTGGTAGTGTGATGGTTGTGGTGCCTGTAATTTTCGCCACCGGTGGTGCGTTCACTGCAGCGGTAACCTTTACAGATGCACTGGTTACGGCTGTTGCACCCAGGTTGTCCGTCACTTTCAATTGGAACGTGTATGTTCCTGCGACCAAACCATTAACAACTGTTGTCTTTCCTGTTGGAGTAACGATGTTAGCGGTGTTAGGTCCTGCAGTTTGCGACCACAAATATGCTGCGATGCTGCCATCGCTGTCTGTAGATCCACTTCCATCAAGGGTTATGCTGGCCACAGGCAATATGATGCCGGTAGGTGCAGTGATTTTTGCCACCGGTGGATTGTTTGTTCCGCCCGGAACTACCACATTTACATAATCAACACCTGTTGCACCGCCTGCATCGGTTGCAGCCACTTTGAAGGTATAGGTACCGGGAGCAGTCATTCCACTCACGTTAAATTGGTACCAGTTATTGGCACTTAACGTTGCCGTTACCGGACCTGCCTCCTGTGTTACTTTGTAGGTCATTGATTGCGCTTCCCAGTCAAACACTTTTGTGCCAATGAAAGAAGCAGTAGTCACACCTGCAGCAAGCGTCAGGTCTGGCCCAAGATCTACAACCGGCGCAGTATTTTGTCCATTATTGGTAATGTGGATTGTTTTTGTTTGCGTGCTGGTGGCTCCGTACGTATCGGTAACCGTTAGTTTGAAAGTATAATCGCCAAGGGCATGAAACTCAAGGTCCTGCCATGGCCAGCTAAAGTTCTTGTAATCCAGGTCATGCGCCGGCCATGCTGTAGAAGTGTCTATCGGCTGATAGCCACCGAATGGCCAGACTTTGGATAAGTTATTGGAAGTGATCTGCCAGTTGTAATGAAAGATCACATCATTGGGGTCAGTTGAAAATTCAGCAGTGATTCTTTTTTTGTAAAACATCATACTGGAATTCACTACAACCGTCGTATCTGTCGCACCCACATTTGCCACAGGTGCCTGGTTGTTTTGTTTGGTGTTCTTCTTATTCATCCCCAGCATGTACTGATAGACAGTTGGGTACGAATACCTGTTTGTAGTGTCGGGATAAATCTTCTGGTCATAAATCTGGTGGTTCCCAACAGGGTACCAGCCGAACACGGGATTTTTTGGGTTGCAGCCCAACACTCCGTTCACAACACCCTGGGTGTTGTAAACAGACACCTGGTCATCATCCGTTGTGTGAATGGCCCAAACAGCGGTGCCACCCTGTGCAATGTTACATGCAGTACCTTGCGACAGTCCGGTGCCGGACACGGGAATCACTGCCGTAACCTGCGATGCGGCTAAAACAGAAGAAGCAGGGTACACCCATGTACCGCCGCCTCCAAGACTATAGCCCGTTATAAAAATTCGATTTGTATCTACATTTAGATTTCCCTTTGCCCACTTTATCATTTCATCAATATAGAACGGCTGCCAGTCCCCATATATCGGATCAAGCTGTGGAAGCAATACAAGGAAAGAACCTTTTACGCCGTTGGTAGGATAGTTGAAACGCATGCTGGCACCATGTTTTACAAGGTAGCCGATGCCAGATGTAAATACGGCATCCAGCTGGGTGGTACCGTTTCCTTTTTCCCCGTTTCCGTGCAGCGGAATGATCAGGGGGAATTTAGTTGCAGGATTGGTGGTGTAGTCCGCCGGTTTAAAATCATAAAATCCAATGTTTGAATGCCCCGCCGACGTTATGTTGTGCGGCGTAAGCGTTTGGGATACGGCAAAAAATGAATAAGCAGTCATCAGAGCGACGAGTAGAATCGACCTCATGTTAAGGAGTTTTAAGCATAATAAAATAAGAAAACCTAAGGCAATTGGAGATTGTCAGTTTTGTTTTCGGAGGGAACTACGGTATGGAACAGAGAAACAAGGTTAATTCTTTGCTTTTTTCATCGGAAGGTAAAAATCCTTTTAACGCACTAAAAATAATGCCAAACAGGCCCGGCGGAGCCTTAATTTATCATCATTCTTGTGCTTTGAGTTATTAGTTGTTGGTTGTTAGTTGTTAGACTAAAGTGCAACCTGTCTTCTTAACAACTAATAACTAGCAAATAACAACCGGCAACTCAAACTTACTTTGAGGAAAAGGTCTTGGGAGTATGAATGAAATAGCGCCTGTTGGTCTTGATCTTCAACATGGCTTTAATCATCGATACGGCCAATAAAGGAATGTGCAATATAGCTTTAAAGGTGGTCATTTTGTAAAAACGACCTGGTACTGATAGCAATAGTGTTACAAAATACAAAACTGTAAGTGCAATCCAAATTTCCGGTGAAGGATAGATGAAAGATGCGGAAAAAAGATATTGCACGAGCAAGAGCATTAACATGCAGCCAAACAACGCGATGTACAACAACCTCGGTAACAAAAAGCACTGGAAAAATTTATGCAGAAACACTCGGCTGAGCCGTTGCGGTGCGAGCTTCGGTTGCAAAAAACCTTTTATGTGCGTTACCTGCGCCTCAAGCCACCTTACCCGTTGTTTTTCAAACACTGCGGCGCTGGCCACTTTTTCATCGTATACGTAAGCATCTTCTATGTACTCAACATCCATTTTTTTTATAACAAGCTGCACGTCAATTTCTCTGTCTTCCCCCGGATTGTTTTGTATTTCAGGCAAATTAAAAATGTAGTGAAGCAGGGAATAATCAAATGCAATCCCGGACCCTATCAATGATGAAGGAAGTCCCATGGCTCGTTGCCCCTGGCGGAAAATGTGGTTGTTGATCTCTTCACTGATAGCGTCGAGCAAGGCAACCGGCGTCTGCTGGTTTTTTGCCGTACGGTGGCATTGCACCACTTCGTACCCTTTCTGGAACGCAGCGTTTACTTTTTCAAGACAGTCCGTTCCCATCACATTGTCCGCATCCAGTATCATCCCGATGTCATACCCTTTACCGGCAAATTTATTAAGCGCGGCGTTCAGAGATTTTGATTTCATGCTCACATCAAATGCGACCTCTACTACCTCAACAGGAATGGCTTTTAATTTAGCAACGGTTTCCGGTTGTAGTTTATCTGCAATTACAATGACGGTAAATTTTTCTGATGGATAAAAATGCCGGCTGGCCTGCAACGCTGTATCCACAATGATTCCATCTTCTTTGTACGATGGAATAAACACGGCGATCTTTTTCTTTTCCGCCACCACACCATAGTCCACTTTTTTACGGAACCGTGCTGCAATGGACAACATGAGCAAATACAGAACGCTTGCTGCCAGATAGAGGAAGAATAGTGCGAAGATTATGTTCAGTATTGTGTGTAGCATAATTTCCAAATTCAATGTACGGTGTTCGAAGTACGATGTACGAAATTGTTTAGGCTGTTACTTTTTAATGAACTTTGTACATTTTCTAACAACCATCAACTAACGACTAACAACTCAAATCGGCGAATAGCTCGAAGAATAAAAATTCCAGGCTATACCTTTTAAAAAGAATTTCAAATGTTCGAACTGCCTGTTTTTTATATAACCCAGCAACGATTTTGGAACGGTTAAGAACATAAAAAACATATAGAATGAAACCAGTTGAAACTTACTGGCGTTGCGCCTCATGTACAATATGCGGTTGCGTGTGTGATAGTAAACCTTCATCGGATTTTGTTTTCCCACACTCATCGATTCTTTGTGATACACCACAGCTTCTGCATTGTACCATATTTTGTAGCCGGCTTTTAATATCCTGGCAGACCAATCCCATTCTTCATAATAAAGGAAAAACTTTTCGGGGAACTTACCTACTTTTTCTGCCACTTCCCTTTTTACCATCATGGCGCAGCCGTGTGCACCATTCGTATTGCCGGAAACATCGTACTGCCCGCGATCCTCTTCCTTGTGGCCAATTTCCGAAGTGCGGCCGGTGTAAGGGTTCATCGGGTTGAAGCCTGCATACTGTATCACATTGGGAGCGAAGTAGAATTTTATTTTCGGACTTACAACGCCAATCGTTTCATCCTTATAAAATGGCTGCAACAATAATTCGAGAAGATTGGGCGGCAACTCCGTGTCATTATTGACGATAAATATAAAATCGCCTTTGGCGTAAGACATGCCCCAGTTGTTGCCGCCGGCAAAACCAAGGTTCTGTTTGCTTACCAATATTCTTGTGTTGGGGAAATTCTTCGATGATATAACTTCCGTGGGATCTTCCGTTGAAGCCATATCGCATACCAGTATTTCGTAGTTACTATAAGTCAGGTGACGTGTGGATTCCAGGAACTCACAGGTTACAGCCAGCTGGTTATAGTTCAGCGTTATTATGGAAACAAGAGGTTCTTTTTGCACGTGGTTTACAGTTAGTTTTTCAAACATTTCTTCAACACATCAAAATTCAAAATTCAAAAGTCAAAATTCAAAAACAGTGACACATTTTGAATTTTGACTTTTGAATTCTGTCTTCTTCATAATATCTTAAACATTCGACTTCTGGAAAACTGCGGTTGGCGTGTTTGCCATGATCCACAAATCGTACATAAAATTATGTTTATCCGCATAGCAAATGTCAAGACTGATGCGCTCTTCAGCAGACATGTCTCCATGTCCTCTTTTCTTAATTTGCCACAAGCCAGTCATACCCGCTGGAGCAAGAAAGCGTGGAGCCCACTCATCTGTCGTAAGCGTTGCAGCTTCGTACAATGGTAAAGGCCTGTTTCCTACCAGCGACATGTCACCGATCAGTACGTTGATAAGCTGTGGAAGTTCATCAAGGCTTGTGTTTCTCAGGAACGATCCGAATTTAGAGATACGCGGGTCATTGCTTATTTTGAAAAACACCGGGCCGCCAGTATCTGACACATTATACTGATTAAGGTTTTTAAGGTCGTTCACTTTTTTATCCGCGTTCATTTCCATTGTGCGGAATTTGTAAAAGTTGAAGATCCTGTAACCTCTGCCTGCTCTTTTGGAAATATAGAACACAGGTCCGCGTGATTCAAGTTTGATCGCAATTGAAATCAAAAGAAAGATCGGACTTAGTAATATCAAAGACGTTGCCGCAACTGAAATATCCAAACCTCTTTTCAAAACATAATTGTAATCAACTTTTTTAGGAGTTTTTGTTTGAATGCTTTTTTGGAAAGTTGCGTGGTGTTTTTTGTTTTTGATTTTTCTCAGAAACACAACACGTTGTGTAAATTTTTCCGCAACATCATCAATTGAAATGATATCATCAATGAACCTGCAATTTTTGTATTGCGTCATTTGCTCTGCATCAATGTCAGAAGATTCAAGAACCAACGGCACATTTGCAAGAGCCTCGTGAGCACTAACAAAATTCGCGAGTTTATTAATGGCCGCAAGATTGTTGGAGCCATCTGCAATGAAGACTCCTGGCAGGTTTCCGCCTTTTGCGATGATCCTTGCAAGAATGGAAATTGCATTATCAACAGTCTCTGCTGCATACCCTCCTTCGAAAAGAGTTATCATCCTGTCGATCTTCAAAGTTTTTTTACCCAGATAAAAAAACTCTTTGGGAGCCACGGAATCTAAACTTATTGAAGCTGCTGTTTCTACGGTTGCAGGTTTAATAAAAGTTTTTTCTAATGCCGGTGCTGAAATGTTAGGTAAAATTGCAAGTTCCATACAGGTAAGAGTTTAATAATTTAATGTTGTTTCTGTGTTGAACTTAAACTGCTTTGAGCTTAGTCGTCGACTTACTAATTCCGGTAAACATTTTGTCCACACAATTCACCAGGTCAACTGGATTGAAAGGTTGTGAAAAATGTTGTGCCACGCCAAGCTCATCACATTTGGCAGCAATTACGGCTTTATTCAAGGAGGATAATACAATTAAAGGTATGTCGCTATACAGACCACTGCTTTTTAAATGCTCCAGCAATTCCCAATTTTCTGTATCAGGTAATTGTGGATCAGCAATGATCGCATCAGGAAGTTCGTTTCTGGATAACCAGTACATTGCAGAAGCAGCGTCGGATGCGGTTACAACTTTGTATTTTCTTTCAAACACATTTTGTAGGAGGAACCTGATCGCTTTGCTTCCATCAACCGCTAAAATTGTTCTTTTCATTGTTGAATAATTAAGTTTGAATAAACTCAATTTTTCATGAGGCAGCAATGGAGTTCGTATAGGCTCACATCAGGGTATTAGGATTGATGAAAAATAAAAACGAGACATGGTTTTGAAAGGACTTAACTGAGAATGATGATTGAATTAATCAGGCATTTATCGCAGGATATTTGGGAGGCAATCGCAATATTTTAACACCTGATTTTCCAAGGGTTGAATACACGATCATTTAGAAAGTTGACATCGATCAACTGAATTGTCCGATAAAAATAGCAACAAAAATCAATAAACCAAATGCATTAGCCTTAATTTTTATATTATGGAATTGCAAACAGGTTCTTTCAGTCAATACTTATATAATAATAAAATATTATATAATATGTTTTTTAGCCGCTGAATTGTGATTTTCAATGAGCAAATTGATTGTAACTGCTTTGTTCCAATTATTATTTTTAAATTCCGTATTCAAAGTTTACCATTCACCTTGCCTGCAGTTTACTGCAATTTTCTTGCCGCCGGTATCTTAACCTTATTAGATATGATTACAAGCAACACCGTCTCACTGTTATCCATACTCGATAATGATTTTTATAAGTTTACCATGCAGTATGCAGTGGTTAAACTTTTTCCGAATGCGCGGGCCCGTTATGAATTTATTAACCGCGGCAAACATGCTTTTCCTGAAGGATTTGGTGAAAACCTGCGCCAGACAGTAGATTCGATGGCAGGTTTGCGTTTGTCAAACGATGAAAAAGATTTCCTGCGGAAAAACTGTCCCTACCTTGACCCTACTTATCTTGATTTTTTGCAGGGCTACCGCTACGATCCATCTGAGGTAACTATTGAACAGTCCGGCACAGACTTAAGCATAACCGTGAGCGGCTACTGGTACCGCACCATTCTTTGGGAGGTTCCTTTGCTTTTCCTGGTGAGTGAATGGTATTATCGCCTCAGCGGTCAACCTCCTGTGTCGGACGACGAAATTGTTGCTATTAATAAAGGCAAGTTTGAAAAATACAATGAGCTGGGTGTTACCGTAGCAGACTTTGGCACGCGCCGCAGATATTCCTACCATGTGCAAAAAATGGTGGTTGAGGCCCTTTGCCGCTTTGGGGGTAAAAGTTTTGTGGGCACGAGCAATGTACACCTTGCGATGCTGTATAACACCAGGCCAATAGGCACCCATGCACATGAATGGTTTATGTTTCACGCAGCCCGCTATGGCTTTAAAATGGCCAATATTATGGGTTTAGAGCATTGGGTGGACGTTTATCGCGGCGATTTGGGCATTGCGCTTAGCGACACCTATACAACGGACGTTTTTTTTACACAGTTCGATAAAAAATTCTCCAAACTTTTTGACGGCGTTCGTCACGATAGTGGTGACCCTATTGAGTTTGCCGAAAAAACGATTGCACACTATAAGAAGCTTGGCATCAACCCGCTTTATAAGACCATCATTTTCTCCGATTCATTGAATTATGAAAAGGTAGCGGTAATTGCAAGATTTTGCCAGGGCAAGATTGGCATTTCGTTCGGCATAGGTACCAACCTCACGAACGATGTCGGCGTTAAACCAATGAATATCGTCATGAAACTGATAGAAGCCAAACCAGAAAATATGGAGTGGGAACCAACGGTGAAACTTTCGGATGAAAAAGGAAAATACACGGGGGAGCCGAGGATGATTGAGTTAGCGAAAGTAATTCTTGGCATTGCCGAGTGATTTTCAATAACTGAATAACTGAGTAACTGAATAACTGAATGTTTATGTTCAAGGAGTCTGTTTGAATTTTAATCACTCAGTTATTCAGTTACTCAGTTATTCAGTTTATTCAACCCCTACGCCAGCTTCTGCCTGCCCGCCTTTTCCCAGATAACGCTTTGGTTGCCTTTCAGGAAACGGTTGAAGCCCATGAATGCAGCTGCATTCATGAATACAAAGTAGTAAGGAACATATAAGCTTTTGATCTTGATATTTCTATTGGCAAATTGCCAGCCGATGAAGGAAAGTGTGTAAAACACAATCTGCGCAACCATGATCACCTTGTACAATAACATGGGTGACAGAATGACGATCAGCAGATTTGCAAAGAACATAATGACCAGGCACAGCGGACATACCGCCCAACGCAACACGCGGTGAGAAATGTATTGAAAAGTAAGAAGCCTGTATTTAAAAATGTTTAGCAGGTCTTTCAGCATTTGCATGGCCTGAAAACCTCCGGCACAAATGCGCACCTTTCTTTTCTGCTCTTCCTTCATTGACGACGAAGCAGTTTCAATAGCGAATGCTTTTGGTTCATATTTGAAAAGATACCCTTTCATGCAGATGCGTAACGACAGCACAAAATCTTCTATGATGGTTCCTTCCATTACCGGCTCGTATAATTCGCGACGTACCGAAAAAAGTTCTCCGGCTGCACCAACAATGGTATTCAGGCTTGAATCCAGGCGCTTCAATGCAGATTCATATTTCCAGTAAAGCCCCTCTCCTGCTGCGGAAGCTTTATCGTCTGTTTGTTTGATGATCTTTTTTTCACCCGCTACACCTCCCACTTTTGGCGAAGCGTAATGTTTAACCAGTTCAGCAACGCATTCCTTATTCAGTAACGTATTCGCATCGCTGAATACAAGAATGTCTGCTTTTGCAAATTGCACCGCCCTGTTCATTGCAAAGGCTTTGCCTTTTCGTTCAGGAGAATGCAATAGTTCAAAGTTGCTGTTTGTTTTTATCAGCTCCGGCGTTTTATCGGTTGAACCGTCGGTTATAAAAATGACGTGTAGTTTATCTGCGGGGTAATCGAGCTCTTTGGTGTTTTGCAGTTTGTGTAAAATAAAATCTTCTTCGTTGTATGCTGCAATGATCAGTGCAACAGTTGGTTGGAAGTTCTGCTCTGCCTTTCTGCTGGAGGTAAAAAGCTTTTTTATTGCAACCAGGAAAGCAATTAGAAATCCGTAACCAACGTAAGCATAAAACACAATAAATAGACAAATCCAGAAGAGTATCTGCAAAAAAAGCATTTGGTGCGTGATTTGGTAAGTGCGGACAAGATAGAGAGATCAATTGAAAGTTGAAAATTGAAAGTTGAAAATGAGGGTTATTCTTTTGTGATGGTTGTTGTAAAATCCTCATAATTACGACTCTAAATACCTCCATTCAATTTTCAACTTTCAATTCTCAATTCCGGACTGACTATCCACTCATTTTCAATTTTCAACTCTCTTATATTTGCACTATGCGAATCGACATCATTTCCGTATTGCCGGAATTACTGGAAAGCCCTTTCTCTCATTCTATTATGAAGCGTGCACAAACAAAAGGTTTGCTGGAAGTGCATGTGCACCAGCTAAGGCAATGGGCCGTGAATGAATACGGACAGGTGGATGATTATCAATATGGTGGTGGTGCCGGCATGGTAATGATGTGCGAGCCGCTGGCAAACGCGATCGAGCATTTGCAAAGTGAAAGAAAGTATGATGAGATCATTTACATGACGCCGGACGGCAAACGCTTTGATCAACAGACTGCCAACCGGTTGTCTCTTTACGAAAATCTTCTGATCATCTGTGGACACTATAAAGGCATTGACGAACGCATTCGCCAGCATTTTGTTACACTTGAAATTTCCATCGGCGATTACGTTCTCAGTGGTGGCGAGCTTGCTGCGGCGGTTGTGGTGGATGCTATCGGGCGCATTATACCCGGTGTGTTGAATGATGAAACTTCTGCCCTTACGGATTCTTTCCAGGATAATTTACTGGCACCTCCAGTATATACGCGTCCTGCCAGCTTTCGTGGTTGGGAAGTGCCGCAGATATTATTAAGCGGCGACCCTAAAAAAATTGAACAGTGGCGCTATGAACAGGCAGTGGCGCGAACTACAGAGCGCAGACCGGACCTGGAGTAATTGAAAATTGAAAGTTGAAAGTTGAAAATGAGGTGCTCTGATATCTCGATTTCCTTTGTTTTATAATACGAAAAAGGTCGAACATTATAACCGATGTTTGACCTTTTTGCATTTTCAACTTTCAACTTTCAATTTTCAACTCCTAATGTCCATACGTCTGTGTAACATTAAGGCCAGAGCCGCCATCATCAATAAAGATTTTTATTTGTAACACTGTCGAACTCAGCTCAAGCAGTTGACCGGTCTCCTCATATCCGGGATCGCCAATCACTATTTTAGATTCATTGTCCATAAATTTCCAGTTCGAGCTTTCCATAATCTGCGGAGCAGAGGGATCGCACTTTGTAGCGCCCTCGTCAATAGTATAGGTACCCTCTCTTTTAAAGGTCATAAGGTTGTCCTTGACGCATGGTAGAGCAACGGCGAAGATGTCGTTTTCTACGACCCCGTCGCCGTTAGCATCAATGGCAGGATCAACATGCGAGGCGGTTAGTCTCCAACTGCCACTGGTTAAAAGGTCAGTTTTGGAAGGAGCGCTATCATTTTTGTGACATCCTGCAATTACAGCTACGGTTAAAACGATCATCGCAGCTTTCTTAGTAAACTGTGTCATAATACAGGTTTTAGGTGTGTAATGTTGTTTCGAAAAAAAATCTGAATAAACCAGACCACCGCGGCTTTTCATGAAAGTTGAAGATGTTTCACCAGAGGAAAAAGCGTGTTGGTTGCAAGGGTATGTGTGCTAGAATGCGGCACACAAGACTAACAACTATCAATTGCTGACTGTTAATGCCCGTAGGTTTGGGTTAAAATAACGGTAAGCCCTCCCCCTCCCTGCCCGAAAGGACCTTTTATTTTTAATACCGTTCTGCTAAGTTCAAGTAACTCAACTGTATCCAAACTTCCTGCCTTTGCCATTATTATTTTAGTTCCATCGTTGAAAAAGCTCCAGTGAGTTATTTCTGTCTGGAGCTGAACACCGTAACATTTTGAAGCACCTTCGTCATTCACAAGACCACCATCTGCTCGAAAGGTCAAGATATTATCAGTCAAGCATTCCTGAAAAATCTGCATCACTTCGCGGTCGGGTATGCCGTCCCGGTCCCAATCCTCGGCCGGGTCAGAAATCAAGCTTGTCAGTTTCCAACTGCCTGTGGTTAATAGGGCGGTTTGGGAAGGGTTGCTGTCATCGGGTTTTTTGCATCCTGCAATAATAATTGCTACGGTTAAAATGACCATCGCCATTTTCTTTGAAAAAGGTGTCATAACTAAGGTTTTAGGTTTGTGTTGCTTCGAAACGAATTGGAATATAGGTTTACAATTTAGTGTTCGAATGTTAAGGTGATTCCGCTGCCAGGCGTACCGACTTTTATCATTAAGACAGTTGCGCTGAGCTCGACCAACTGGCCCACATCCTCATAGCCCGGATCTCCAATCAATATTTTAGTTTCAAACTCCGAAAATCTCCATTTGGTTGTTTCAATAACCTGAGGATCATTTGGATCGCATTTTGACAATCCTTCGTCACGAATAACGGTACCGTCCTCTTTAAAAATCGTAATGTTATCTGTAAAACATGAGGGAAGAACATTGATTACTTCGTTCTCTACATGGCCATCTCCATTCATGTCAACGGCAACGTCAAAATATTCGCTTGTAAGTTTCCAACTGCCACTGGTTAACAATTGTGTTTTTGTAGGAGCACTATTTTCTTTTTTACATCCAGCAATTACAGCTACTGTTAAAACGATTATCGCAGCTCTTTTACTAAACTGTGTCATAATACAGGTTTTAGATGTGTGATCTTATTGCGCAAAAAATTGTAACTAAACCAGAAACACAGCGGTTTTGCATGAAAAGTTGGAGATGTCTTATCAGAGGTGCATCAGTCTTTTTAAAGTAGACGTTGTATAAAGTATTGCATAGAATATCTAACAACTATCAACCAGCCAATTCAAGCTTTGTGTGGTTATTTCGGGAAGCTTATAAATGAATCTGAACGCAGTAGCGGTTTTGCATGGAAGATTGGAGAGGCTTTGCCGGCGACGAGAAAGAACAAGATAAGGTGATTGCTGCAGTAGTCGTAGAAAAGTATAACGGAGGCAAACAAAAAAATAAGTTTCTTTTAAAGTTGATTGTTAATAGTTGTTAGTTGTTAGCCGCTTAAATGTAGCCTTTGCTATGAGGTTTAACAACCAACAACTATAAACCAGCAACTCTAATGCGAATAAGTCGTTGTCTCTGTGTAATTAACTCCCTGTGCCGTAAATGGCACTTTTATTTTCAAGGTGGTTGAACTGAGTTCAAGCAGCTGTACAGAAGTTTCAGAACCTGAAGGCCCAACAAGTAAAACAGTTTCATTGTTTGAAAACTTCCATGATGTGGTTTCGATCACCTGTGGATCTGACGGATCGCATTTTGAAGCACCTTCGTCAAATGTAAGACTGCCGTCTGTTTTAAATACCAGAATATCATCCTTATCGCAGGCACTATACAGGCTAAATACTTCATTCTCTGTGTGGCCGTCTCCATCCCAATCCACCGCAGGGTCATAATAGTCGCTGGTTACTTTCCAATTTCCGGATGTAATCAATTGCGTTTTACTACTGCCGTTATTTTTGTCATCTTTTTTGCATCCCACAATTACTGCTACAGCCAGAATCACCAGCACCGCTCTCTTTGTAAAGTTTGTCATAATAGAGGTTTTAGGTTTGTATTGTTATTTTAGAGTGAATACCAATAGTACAGAATACAATAGCGGTCTTGCATAGATGACTGGATACGAATTCAAAAAACAGCGAAAGAAAAATGCAGGTTGATTGCTACTCACATAGTCGTACAAAAGTGCAAATCGGGTATAAAAATAAATCCGGTTTTATACAGGCAGGAAAGGCTTAATAGAAGAATGCTCCGTAGAAGGTACAAAATGTAGTTGGAAATTGAAAGTTGAAAGTCGAAAATTGAAAATGCAGAAAGTCGACCTTCAATAAGATTTCGACCTTTCTGCATTTTATAGGAGGGGGATTGTTTACACGTAATGCCCTCCATTTTCAACTTTCAATTTTCAACTTTCAACTAACCCCTAGTGCCCAAACGTAAGGGTCTCCGTATAAGTAACGCCCGCTTCTACCATAGTGATTTTTACTTTTAGTACCGTAGTGCTAAGTTCAAGCAATTGTGCTGCTTCCTCCTCTCCCGGGTTACCAATCAATATCTTCGTTTCATTGTCTGAAAACTTCCAGTTGGTTGTTTCTATTACCTGCGGATCTGACGGATCACATTTGGAAGTGCCTTCATCGCTTACGACGGTACCGTTTGATTTAAAAGTCATTAGATCATCTCTGTTACAAGGCGAATAAAGGTTAATCACTTCATTTTCTGTGTGGCCATCTCCATCCCAATCCACGGCGGGGCTAAAATAAATACTTGTTTGTTTCCAACTACCGGTAGTCAGCAGTTCTGTTTTGGATTTGCTGCTGTTTTTGTTGTCATCCTTTTTACATCCGACCATTACTGCTACAGATAGAATAATCATCGCAGCTTTCTTTGTGAACTGTGTCATAATAAAGGTTTTAGGTTTGTATTGTTGTTTGTTTTAAAAAGCTTACAAAGCGGATACAGGAACGGGTTTGCATAGATGCCCGGAAATGCATTCAAGAGGTGTGACGGAGCAAATTGCGATATATCATCTTCGCCATACAAGACTCAAATCGAGTGTAAAAAAAGTAAGTTTTTTTCTGTGAAAAAGGTGGAAGAAGCATTAGCTGAGGAAACCGCTGTACAGAAGTTGTAAAAGGCTAGTTGAGTTGTATCGAGGCAAATTAAGAATTAAGAATTAGGAATTAAGAATGCTTCCAGTGCCACTTCGATTATAGAAAGGAAGCAGTAATACTTGACCAAAAGAAAGGTGTTTGGATACTTATCACGGTGTAGCACAGAAAGAATTCTTAATTCCTAATTCTTAATTCTTAATTATCAACGCATAGTACTTTTACTATTTTTAAATTTCTTACTGCGAGAACCCTACGGGGTACTTTTATAAATGAAAAAAAGTTTTTATTTTGGTAACATCAAATCCAATTTCCATTCCCGTTTTAAATTTTCTATTACACATCTCCTAGCGCAAAAACCGTTCAAGATTTTAATCCACTCGCTGTGTTGAACCGTTTGCTTCCATTCACCATTCGCAAAAGAAAACAGAACCCTTATGGAAATCTTGTACATTTTAGGTACGGTGTTATTAATCATACTCTTCTTTGGCGCTGTACAGTCCCGCTTTGAGAAGTTTATATTTTACCATCGAAAAAAAGGTTTCGCACAACACGAAGCTTACTACCGGACAATCATTTCGCAAAACATTCCTTATTTCAACAGGCTTAGCTCAGAAGAACAGCACAAGATGCTTTTCAGAACATACCTGTTCAGGCGGTCAAAAAAATTTCACTACGTTGGCATAGAAAAACGTGAGGACATGCCTATTCTCATCAGCGCCGTGGCAACACAACTCACACTTGGCCTGCAGAAATTTTCACTCAACTATTTCCATGATATCTACGTGCTGCAGCATGACTATCATTACGGCTACTATTCATTGCCATTTATGGGGCATGTGGATAGCACAGGCATCTATTTGTCATGGGATGATTTTCTGCACGGCCTGCACAATGCACAAGACAATAGCAATGTTGGCCTGCATGAAATGGCCCACGCGTTGGCTTACGTAAATTTTATTACACGTACTGAAGAAGATAAAATTTTCAAAAAAGAATTCAAGAATTTCTCCAAAGTGGCAAGACCTGTTTTTCAGGAAATGCAAAAAGGAAGAAAGACTTTATTAGGAGATTACGCAGCTACGAATTATCATGAATTCTGGGCAGTAAGTGTGGAGACTTTCTTCGAGAGTCCGATGCGCATGCTCCACGAACTACCTGATCTCTATAATGCCATGGTACGGGTTTTGAACCAGGACCCCAATAGTGTGATCACGGGAAAATATTATAACAAGTATTTAGCGTAGAGAATGCGGGACGCAGAATTTCATGATTGTCATGATTGGTTAAGATTTTTTTTGAGTTCACGCCCAACCAGGTTTTGGGTTTAATTAAGATTTACGACTGTTTATCTAGTATACATGCAACTCTCATTCTTAAATGTGCTTGTTGCAATCATTTTCGTTGTTCTTTTTTATCTATATCTTAACTAATCGTGACAATCATGAAAATCTGCCTGCCCGACTAAGTCATTCAGGCGGGCGTTCTCTCTATACTTCGAGCTTTGCCGCCTTTTTTTCTTTAGGTAAAATGAATAGATAATAAATGGCAATGAACGCTAGTCCAATGCCAAACGGAATGATTGTGTAATAGCGCAGATCATCCCTGTTCAAAAACTCTGTAGCCATCCAATAGCAGTTGGCGAAAATCCAGAAATCAACTGCAAGATTGTGATAGAGTTCTGCTTTAAGGTGTCGCGTTTGCCAAGTAATTAACAAGGCTACCGAAACGGTGGGGAATATCATGAAGATGCCGAGCGGCTTCCAAAGCATTGCCCAGCTCATATCTTTAATAAGCCAAAAAACGATGTGGAGGTTTTCAACTTTCCTGAATTTTTCAGGAATGGAATACAAGGGTTCATTGCTCATTGCCGAGGGTTACTTAAGTGTTAAGCGGCAAAGATAGCGGGAAAGGGGAATTCTTATAAGACCGGCAATGCTGTGATTTTTGAACCCGCATTCATCATTCATCACTCAACATCCTATCTTGCCAGCACCTTACTAAACCGCTCCACCGAACCCTCCGGCATGATTGGCTTGTCTTCGACAATATTTTCTACTAATTGTTTTGCAAAGAATGGAGATAGCGAACATCCTTTTGTGCCCATGCCGTTTAGGATGCCTATGTTTTTATATTGCGGATGAAAGCCTACAAATGGCCTTCTTTCCAAAGTTGCGGGGCGTATAGCAGCCATATGATCAAGCACTTCGAATGGAAGTTTTACTGTTTGCGCAAGCCAGTTTTTGGCAAACTGATAAAAGCCCGGTGAAGGGTCGGCATTTTCAAATTCCCACAAATAAGTGGAGCCGAGCCAAAAGATATTTTCTTTCCATGGAACAAGGCTGTAACCTTTCTTCAAAATATTTGCAGAAGGCAGATCCTTTATTTCTACGAGTAACGCTTCACCTTTGTTTGCACCGTAAGGCAGGTTTTTAAAGTAAGGGTTGCTAAATCCATTGGCGCCATCGCAAAAGATGATCTTCGAAGCCGTAATATCTTTGTAAACTATTTTGTTTTCCTCAACCTGCAATAGGCTTATGTCAAAGTGTTCTGCAATGAGCTGATTTCTATTGACAAGGTTATTTCGCTGGGCATGTAAAAGGGCCTGCAGGTCTATCCAGTAGCAGGGATCAATGATGCCATAACCAAAGTCGTAGTTTATTTTATCGCGCCAATCGTTCTCATCTTTTGGTAAAGAAAGAAACCGCTGATCTTTTTCAAATCTTCCTTCAAATGCGAGCTTCATTTGCGGCGTTGGAAAAAAATCGATAATATTTTTTTGATCAATGCAATTTATGTTTAGCTCTTTCCCAATAGAAGTGTAAGCGTTCCATGCAAACGGCATCAGATCCTCGATCATCCAGGTTTTAACAATGCGTCGTCCGGTAACGGGATTGATCACACCCGAAGCGACTTTTGTTGCGCTGAAAGGTTGGTCTTCGTCAACGACGACAAATGACAAATTCGCCTTCTGCATTTCCCAACTTAAAAACGTTCCGCAAATGCCCTGTCCAACAATGATATAATCTGTTTGCATGCTGCGAAGATAATGAGAGATGTTACGCAGATGAAGTTGATTTTGATCAGGGCCGTTTTAAATGTACGATGTCCGATGTACGGTGTACGAAATACTTTAGAGTTTTACTCCAAGATAAATTTCGTACACCGTACATCGGACATCGTACATAATTTACATCCCGATCCTACTCAACGTTCACACGCACGCCTTCACTATGGCTCGAGAACTCCGGTGCATACATGCATTGAATGGTTGTAACACCGTTGCTGAAATTGCCCTCATGTGTTACAAATAATGGATATTCGAAAACATAGGTTCCTTTTCTTACGTAGTTGAAAAAGAAATTGGTGCTTGCATCCTTAGTGCTTTCGTAATAACCCAGTCCGTCCTGCCATTTGTAGGTACTGATTACATTTACCGGCTCCATGCAACTTGCACGCATGTCTTTCATGTGCACATATTCCATGTCGCGATCGGCACGAAGTTCGATGCGCACTTTAATCTTGTCACCTACTTTTAATACATCGTTTTCATTTAACGGTTGCAGCACAGGACCGCGATCTGTGTTCTTTTCAACAAACAGTTTCTTACTCAGCTTCAGCGGCGTTGCAGACGGCGTAATGTTTTCCAGTCTTTCAAAATACTGCCAGTACACGCTTCCCCATGACGTTGTATTGTTAGTGTTGCCAGTAACATTCACAGTAATATTTCCCATCTCCGGTTTTACAAATGGGCCGTCAATAGTGGTTTTGAAATATCCTGTTCCAGCTTCTGTTTTACTATCTGTACTGCTGATTGTTTTGTCACCCAATTTGATTGTAACTGCAGGCGTTTCACTCAACCAATCGCTGCCTTGCAACAGCAATGCGTAACATGCATCTGCTGTAGCCTTCGTTGTTTTCCAGTTATTGGTTTGTTTGTTTTTCAGCAACCATGTTTTAAGATCGTTCACTGTTTTGGTATTGTTTGAAATTTCAGTAAATGCTTCGATCATCAATGATTGCGTTTCGATTGGTGCCTCGTACCAGAAATAACCGGATCTGACGTCTTTCCAATACATTCCCTGCTCTTCGTTTACAATGGCATTTTGTTGCAGGGATTTAATGATCGCCGCGGCGTTCGCTTTATCACCAGTTCTGTTTAGTGCGAGAGCTATCATTCCTTTTGCGTAAATGCCTTGTTGCAACCAATATTGTTGCGCCTGTTTTCTGTAATAACTAATCGCATTCATAGCACTGCCGGGAATGGCGATATCATTGTAGAAGCTGCGCATGTACAAATACTGAATAGCAATGTAGCTGAGATTGTTTTTCTTTAAATCAATTTTCTTTTTTACCAACTCATTGTAATCTTCAGTTATTCTCTTGTCAAGATATGCAACTGCATTTTTTGAAATTTCATTCCAATCTTGTTTTGTTTGTTGAAGCGCTCCTAACTTTTTCAAATGGCCGATGCTGCTTGCAATGTATTGCGTGATGTATCTGTCATCAGGTCCACCTTTGAACCAAACGAATCCGCCGTTATCACTTTGCAATTGTTTCAGCTTGTCGTAGGTTGTTTGCAAGCTTGCATTCATGCGCACCATGTCAAACAGCAGTGCGATGTTTTTCTTTTGCTGTGCTTCATTTTTTGCTTCCAGTACCCAGGGTGTTTCTTCCAGCAATACAGATTTCAGTTCTTCATTCTTTTGCAGATTGCTCAGCAACGCAGATGAGTCTGTTGTGTTCCATTTTTCTACAATTGCTTTCAACTTAGGCGCTTTATTCGCAATCATTCCTGCCAATGCGTTTGCATAGTAGCGGTTGAATGTTTGCTCGGCACATTCGTAAGGAAAATCGGTTAAGTATGGTAATGATTGCACTGCATACCAGGCCGGATTGGATGTGTATTCAACCGTCAAAGCATGTTGCTGCAATGTTTCGCTTTTACCTGATTGCAATAATTTATCAAAAGTGAATGATTTGGAATTTGTGTTGCGCAAATTCAACGGCATGCTTTCTGTCACCAACATGCTGTTTGCAACCACCGGCAAAGCCATTTCTTCGCCATCGCTTATATTTCCGGAGATGGCTTTGAAACGATACACTACGGCATTGTTAAACCCGTATGGAATGTTTACGCTAAACTTCATTGGAGAACTTTGTCCTGCGCTAACCGTAAAGTATTGCAGCGGCTGAATGTTCTGGAACCAACCATCTACCGGTTGCATAGTTGATGCATTCAGCAATTCAAGCTGCACTGTTCCCGTCAACTCTTTATCACTCATGTTCACCACCTTCGCACTCAGTTCTATTTTATCTCCTTCGCGTAAAAAGCGTGGTGCATTTGGTTGGATCATCAGTTCTTTTTGTGTTACCACATCTACAGTTGAGTAACCCAATGAAAGATCTTTTGTGTGCGCCAATGCCTGGAACGTCCATTTGGTCAATGCTTCCGGCATGATGAAACTGAAGCTGATGTTTCCTTCTGCATCTGTTTTTAAATCAGGGAAGAAGAAGGCGGTTTCGTTGAAATTTTTCCTGAGTTGTACTGGGGATTTGTTTTCAGGGGCATTTGCACCCACGATATCCTGCAGCTGAACGTCCTGAATGTTACTTGAGTCAAATGCTTTACTCTTTTTGTCAACATTTAGGCGGTTCGCTAATATATCATTACCATTTGACAACTCTCGTGCCGACAGCGCTTCTGCCGCGGGAACCTTCGCATATTCATCTTCGAATTTTGAAGACACAACACCTGCGGCCTTCATCATCATAACACGTCTTCTTTCTTCAATGCTTATTAACTCGTCGTATTTTTTATCAAACTCACTATAGTTATAATCGTTGGCCTCTCTATTTTCCGACAGAACCTGGTTAAAATTTCCAGATGAGTGCCAATCAATCTTTTGTTCTAAAGTTGGCCATATATCTGGTATATTCCAACTATTGGATGTAAACTCATCCAATGACGCGTCGTACATACTTGCGAGCATTTCCGCTGCCACTTTCTCTTTTTTAGATCCGCTAATTTTCACTTTCCATTTTTCTTCGCTGCCGGGAAGTGTTTTGTCCCGCCATGTTTCATAGTTAATTTCCAACTCTTTATTTGTCCACGGCACAAGAACGTTGTTCGTGAATGCATAGTATCTATTATTGTTCACAAAAAAACATCTAACCGAAATACCACCTCTATCCTCTTCGGAGGCAGAGATATCAAATCTCTTTTTCTCATTATTTAGATTGACAATCTTGTATTCGGCTTGTCTTTTTTCAAGCAGTGCATTTCTTTTTATTTCCTGAATGAGTGTCACGTCGTTCGCGGAAGAACCGATCATGATTGTTTTCTTCTCACCAGGTTGAATACTTTTTCTATCTCCTGCCGCAGTGATGTATGTTTGTATTGCCAGCTTGCTACTGTTATCATCCAACAGTACATACCTCAAATCCTTTACCGTATCTCCATTTCTATCTTTAGCGATTGCCTGTACCAGGTACCAACCGGGTGTTAGTTTACCATAGTTTAACGGAATGTCTTTGTTCGCGCTATCTGTCAGGTCTACAACCTTTTCTAGTTTCTTCCAGCTTTCCTTTTTGCTTTCATCTTTATACTCGTCATTAGGAAAATATTTTACGTAGTCATCATAACTCATTACAAATTGATCGGCCTGCTCCCAATACCTTTTACGAATCAATCTTTCTTGTTGTTGCAATTTGAAGATTTGTAGCTGCACCAGTGCAGGTGTTTTATAGCCATTAAAGTTCATTGCAGTAACGGTTACTTTTTTAAAGCTGTCTATAAGTAACTGAGCATCTTCTTCCAAGCCTATCTCTAGTTGCGTTGATTTATATCCAACAGACACCGTCGTTTTTCCACTTCTTGTTTCCCCATTGATGTCTGTAACATCAGCTGTAACATTGTAATCAAAAACCGGCTCGACTTCCCTGCTAATACCTCCATCTGGAATTGCTCTGAAAGTAACAGTAAAGGAACCATCTGCACCGGTGGTGGCGATGCCGTTGACTATTTCCATTGGAGCTAAATAATTACTCACTTTATAAACTGCCCAGGGATAAATAAAGCGAGCCTCTCTTGTAACACGATAAACTACTTGTGCCCCGTCTATATTGTTTCCCGCAAAAGCTTTGACTCTGCCTTTAATAGTGATACTGTCATTCACACGAAAGGCGGTTGTAAGCGTATCAAATTCCACCGAGAATTTTGGCCTTTTATATTCTTCTACTGAAAAAGAAAGTTCACCGATAAATTTCTTGTCTTCAATACTAAATCGTCCATTTAAAACACCTTCGGGCAATTTAAATTTGCCAGAGTAAGAACCGAATTCATTTGTTGTCAGTTCAAGCGAATCTATTTTTTCATTATTGGCATTGTATAGTGCTATGGTCGTTTTTTCGCCAGGCACTATTTTACTTTTCCTTGTTACAAAATCCTTTGTAATAGCAATGCCCTTAAAATAAATCGTCTGGCCGGGGCGATAAATCAGTCTGTCACTAAACAGGAAAACCTTTCTGTTTCTTTTCTCAAAAGTTGCTGTATCAGCGGATATGACAGTTTCGGGCCTATAGTAATTATAAGACTGATCATCCATAAACAGGTGATCATCTTTATATTTGATTTCAATCTGTATGCTTTTATTTCGTGTCACTGAATCCGCCTCGAACTTTACGTAACCCTTGCTGTCAGTATTTCCCAGCGGTCCTTTTACCTTTACATTTTTTCTTGTCGTATAATCATAAGACATAAGCCATGTTTGAACTTGCGCATTCTGCAATGGCTTTCCGGTTTCCCGATGAAGAACAAAATATTCTTTCTCACCGTCCAAATAGCTGATATTGGAAACATAGAACCGTTGCAAAGCGAGTGGATTCTGATCCAATGAAAATTTTTCATCGGCGCTTGCAATCAATAAATAATCACCAACAGGTAATGCATCGATTTTTATTTCAACATTGTGCAACTGATAGTCTTTTGTATCTGGCAAATCCTGGGACCAGCTTTTAAGCGTTTTCGAGGACACAATCTGACGCCAATAACTGTCTGCATCACCATATTTTTGTTCCAACCGGGACTTCATATTTTCACTTAATTCAACAATGCGAAGATGTAGTTTGGTCATGTTTCTGTAAGCGACCAACGTTCTAAATGGTTGTCCCGGAACATTCACCTTCTCCGTTTGGAGTGTAAGCAATCGATACTTTATTTGTTGCAACAATATCCAACAATTGAACCTGCCTTCGCTGGAGTCTTTTTGTTGCAATATTTTTTCGCAAATTTCTTTGGCCTTCATACTCTCATACCTATTGGCAGTGTCCTTTAAAGGCTTATACTCTGCGGCTTTGTTATTATACCACAACGCTACCAGGTACCATGCCTGCGCTGCTGCCGGATAACTTTCATATTGATGTGCCACATGGTTAATCGCGTTAAAGTAGTATGTATCTTTTTCCGGCATTGCAGAAAATGTATAGACAAACTGAAGTCGTTGTATATCCACATCCAGCAAGGCATCGGGCTTTTGATCATTAATATGGAAGGCAATTAATTTTTGGTAGATCATCAAGGCTTTGAAAAGCAGGGAAGCAGTATCTTTTGTTTCAAACTTGCGATGAATAAAATCAGCAGCAGGATCAAATGCTGATGCTTGCGTTATTTCGAAAGTGTACGCGGGTTTTGTAACGTAACGTTCATCTGTTTTGAAAAATTCGAGCGCACGGTTTGCCAGGAAGTCGTACAATGTTGGGCGCAGGTAACGCACATTTCCTTTTACCAATATCGGATCGTATGCATCGAGTTTTGTTTGCTGCAATACCTTTTCATCTTTTATCGAAGCGAGATACAAGTTGGAAGTTTTTTGCTGCAAGTCATCAATACTCCAGGTGGAAGGGTCGTCTTTCTTAAAATTTACCGTTGTGGTTCTATTGTAAAATTTCCAACGGTTGTTTTGAAAGTAACGATTGTACTTGTCTGCAGCTATGCTGTTTAATAGTGCTTTTGTTTCAGGTACATTTGCCTGTGCAATTTCGTTTTCCCAAAACTGCATGTTCTTGATGTCTCCATCTTCATTGAGGTTTTGTTCCAGGCCCGATTTGTATATCAGCGCTTTTATGATTTGCGGCTGCAGGTTTTCTTTTTTCGCCAGCGCATATATTTTATTCACCTCATCGAGGGCAGACTTTGTCAGGCCTTTCTTCGAGTAAAGCGAATCCACTTTTTTCCAAAACACATCATAGTTGGTTTTTGGCGGTTGTGCTTTCATGGTCATCGGACATAAAAAGACAAATAGCAACAACGCCAGCCATAGAAGGATTTTATTAGTCATGCGCTTAAAAAATTTATTCAAGTTATCAATCTTGTAATGAAGATGCAATTAATAATAGGATTACACATAGCCTTGACAAACATTGGAGCCATTCTGTTGCTTTAACAATGTTGTAACGGTTTCATTTTAAACATAATTTCTCAACGGCCTTCTTATATGTAAATGATCAAATTATGAAAACAAAATTTACTATACTGATAGCAGCAGGATTGCTTCTTACAGTTTCCACTACACAAGCTCAAAACAATTATTCTAAAAAATATGCCGTTAATTATCCTGCGCACAATTCAAGCACAATGAACAAGCCAGGAAATTTCAACAAGGAAGAAAAAATGAATAGCAAATCATTCGAGAAGAATGATCGTAAATATCATAAAGGAATGAAGAAACATCATCGTCATCATCACAGACATGGTGGTCATCACAGATATTAATAAAATAACTCCCTATGATTACGGATCGTAATCGTAAAAGCCCGGACAGTTGGTTCGGGTTTTTTAATGACTGAATAATTGAATAACTGAATAACTGAAGTTTAGGTGCGTCAGAGAAAAAAATTGCAACGTTTTTGCTATGCAATTTTTAAAAGCAACCAAAAATTGTGCATTCAAAATCCGCAAAGTCCCGGCTCCGTAGGAGCTAAACGTTCGTAGAAGAATCTGACAACACACGATTCTAATACCAGCTCCGGAGGAGCGACACGTAATTTAACATGTCGCTCCTCCGGGGCTCGCATTGAAATGGCTGGCTGCAAATACATTGCTACTAACGTTTCGCCCCGCTGGGGCTGAAGGCAGGACTTCGAAAATCTGATTTCTCAACACAAAACGCAAACCGCTACACAGAAAGCATTTTCAACTTTCAACTTTCAATTTTCCACTAATAAAAAAAGAGAGCGCAAATTTTATTTGCGCTCTCTTTTTTTATTGAAAAGTCTGCTTCTTACTTTTTAATCACTTCTGCCATTTTTTTACCAATGTCAGCAGGGCTTTGTACTACGTGGATACCGCAGTCAGCCATGATCTTCATTTTTGCAGCTGCAGTATCATCAGCACCGCCAATGATCGCACCGGCGTGGCCCATACGGCGACCCGGAGGCGCTGTTTGACCGGCGATGAAACCTACAACTGGTTTAGTACCGTTTTCTTTGATCCATTTTGCTGCTTCAGCTTCCATGCTACCACCAATTTCACCGATCATAACGATACCTTCTGTTTCAGGATCGTTCATCAATAATTCTACTGCGTCTTTCGTTGGGGTACCAATGATTGGATCACCACCAATGCCGATCGCTGTAGAAATACCCAAACCAGCTTTTGCAACCTGGTCTGCAGCTTCATATGTTAAGGTACCTGATTTAGATACGATACCGATTTTACCTGTTTTGAATACGAAACCAGGCATGATACCTACTTTACACTCACCAGCAGTGATTACACCAGGACAGTTTGGCCCGATCAATCTTGTCTTTTTACCCAGCAAGTAGTTTTTAGCTTTTACCATGTCCTGAACCGGAATACCTTCTGTGATACAAACTACCAGTTCAATACCTGCTTCTGCAGCTTCCATGATGGCGTCTGCTGCGAATGCCGGAGGTACAAATATGATGGAAACATTGGCGCCTGTTGCTTTTACGGCGTCTGCTACTGTGTTGAAAACCGGACGGTCAAGGTGAGAGGTACCGCCTTTGTTTGGCGTAACGCCACCTACTACATTGGTACCATATTCGATCATTTGGGTGGCATGGAACGTTCCTTCTGTTCCTGTAAAGCCCTGAACCAAAATTTTAGAACTTTTGTTGACTAAAACGCTCATACGCTTTTTTTTAAGTTGGGCAAAAGTAAGGCAAAGAGGCGGGAATTTGAATTAATAATTAATAATTAATAATTAAGAGGGCGGCATTCTTTATTGAATACCGCCCTCTAATTTCTAAACAGATTTGCAGTATAACTTTCGTCAGGTATGCACCTCTATTAATTCTTAATTATTAATTGCTTATGAGTTCAGCACATCCTCGTCGCTGTTCAGCAGCTCGTCCATGTTGCGGTCGTTGTCAATCTTGCCTTTTACCTCCAGCATACGCATGTCTTTGGCGTCTTTAAGGAACTCAGAGGCAAAAATGAAGGAGTTGAGTTTCTCGTTTTTATTGAAGATTATTTCTTTGTTATTTCCTTCCCATTCTTTTTCACCCTGGTACATGTAAATGATATTATCACCAATTTCCATCACGCTATTCATGTCGTGCGTATTGATCACTGTGGTGATGTTATATTCCGTGGTAAGCTCTTTAATCAGCTGGTCGATCACCAGTGAGGTTTGCGGATCGAGACCGGAGTTGGGCTCATCGCAAAAGAGGTATTTGGGATTAAGCACAATGGCGCGGGCAATCCCCACCCTTTTTTTCATACCGCCACTTATTTCTGCAGGAAACTTTTTATTGGCATCCTTCAGGTTTACCCTGTCCAATACTTCGTTCACTCTCTTTAATTTGTCCTGGTAACTATCTTTTGTAAACATATCGAGCGGAAACATTACGTTTTGCTCTACCGTCAAACTGTCGAACAATGCAGAGCCCTGGAAAAGCATTCCTATTTGCTTGCGGGTTTCTTTTCTTTGTTCATCGGTCATGGTAACGAGATCTTGCCCACTGTAAAGAATTTCTCCTTCATCCGGCTCAAAAAGACCCACCAGGCATTTCATAAATACCGTTTTACCACTACCACTCGAACCGATTATGAGGTTGCATTTACCCGCTTGCATCGTGGCATCCACACCTTTGATAACCAGTTTATCGCCAAAACCTTTTTTTAAGTTTTTTACTTCAATCATAAAGAAGAATAATTCAAAAGTTAAAAGTCAAAAGTCGAAAACGGAGCAACCATTTTTACTTCTGAATTTTTAATTTTTACTTTTTGTCACAGCAACAATGCAGACAACACATAGTCCGCCATCAAAATAAGCACGCAGCTTACAACTACGCTCTTTGTACTGGCTCTACCAATTTCGAGGGCACCTCCACTTACATTATATCCGTAATAGGCGGGTATACTGGAAATGAAAAAAGCAAATGTGTATGATTTTGCCATAGCAAAGAAAACGTTGTAGGGCGTAAAGTTTTGGAGCAAGCCCTTGGTATAATCCGTAGCACTTAAAATACCTGATGCAGTTCCGGCAATGCGTCCGCCAAGAATTCCCAGGCCCGCAGAAACCACAACCAGCATTGGTATTACCAGCAATGCCGCCAGAATTTTTGGCATCACAAGATAGGCTTTGCTGTTAATGCCCATAATTTCAAGTGCATCGATCTGCTCGCTCACACGCATGTTGCCAAGCTCACTGGCAATCTTACTGCCTACCACACCGGCCAAAACAATACAAACCAGCGTTGGGGCAAATTCAAGAATTACCGTATCACGAACAATCTGTGCGATGGTACTTTTGGGGATGATGGGGCTTACCAGCTGATAAGCTGTCTGAACCGCAGAAACGGCACCCATAAAAAAAGAAATGATCACTACGATTCCCAAAGATCCTATGCCAATATCTGAACATTGATGCATAAACTCCTTCCAGTACATCTTCCCGTTTTCCGGTTTGGAAACCATTCCTTTGAGCATCAATAAATACCTGCCTGTTTCGGTAAATAACTTCATTTATAACAAATTGAAAATCTTATTCCCTAATAAAGCTCAAATGTAAACGTAAAAATGGGAAAAGTGTACGATGCACACGCTGATAATATTCTCACAGCAACGACAATCCGATATTTTTCTCACCACTTAGGCACTGAGGACACTAAGTTTCACTAAGGAAACCCGAAATTCAGACACCCCTTAGTGTAGCTTAGTGTCCTTAGTGTCCCAGTGGTAAATATTCGTGAGAAGCACATTAAATCTCCCTTGCCACTTTATTAAACTTCTTCCACCACCGTGATTTCTTAACCTCTTCCTCTGTAGAAATATTTTTACACTTCTGCTGGGCGCTGATCACTGCTACGAGCGCCATGTTGAAGATGCTTCTCACGGAGCTTCCCAATTGCAGAATGTGTACTGGTTTTTTCAGACCTAACAATATTGGCCCGATAGCGTCTGCGCCACCTACTTCTTTCAGAATATTATAAGCGATGTTGCCTGCGGCAAGGTTAGGGAAGATCAATGTGTTCACATCCTGCCCCACCAATTCGCTGAACGGATAGTTATCCTTCAAGATGTCTTGATTGAACGCGATGTTGGCCTGCACCTCACCATCTACGATAAGCGAAGGATTTCTTTCCTTTACAATGGCCCTTGCTTTTGCCATTAGCTGCGCTTCCGGTGATGCGCTGCTGCCGAAATTGCTGTAGCTAAGCATTGCAATTTTGGGCGTCAGGTTAAAGTTCCTTACTTCTTTCGCAACCATTAAGGTAATATCGGCCAGCTCTTCTGCAGTCGGGTTGAAGTTTACGGTTGTATCTGCCATGAACAAAGGACCTTTCTTTGTTAACAACAAGTACATACCAGCAATTTTCTCGGCACTGTCTTCCTTGCCTATCACCTGTAATGCAGGTCTGATCGCATCTGCGTAGTTTCTTGTCAGTCCCGAAAGCATTGCATCAGCTTCACCGGTTTCCACCATCATACTGCCAAAGTAGTTGCGATCGCGCATCATTTTGATGGACTCATATTTGGAAACCCCTTTGCGCTGGCGTTTTTTGAAGAATATCTCTCCGTACTGCGTGCGTTTTTCATTGAACTCTTTGTCTTTCGGATCAATGATCGGGAATCCTTCCAGATCAATCTGGTTGTCTTCTGCCAGCTGATGGATCTTTTTCTCATCACCTAACAGTATAGGATATGCGACACCTTCTTCAAACACCAGTTGTGCCGCTTTCAATATTTTCAGATTGTCCGCTTCTGTAAATACCAAACGCTTAGGTTGGCTCCGGGCCTTGCTACCCAATACACGCATCAACTGGTTATCCAAGCCTAGTCGTTTGTTGAGCTCAACGGTATAAGCGTCCCAATCCTGGATTGGAGATTTTGCGACACCGCTTTCTATTGCAGCCTTCGCTACCGCCGGAGCTACTGTTTCCAGCAAACGCGGATCAAGTGGTTTGGGAATAATATAAGTCGGGCCAAACATGATGTTCTTTTCATTATAAGCCAGGTTCACGATATCCGGAACCGGCTTCCGCGCCATTTCGGCCAAAGCGTGAACTGCAGCAAGTTTCATTTCTTCGTTTATTGATGACGCTCTTACATCAAGTGCGCCACGGAAGATGTATGGAAACCCAAGCACGTTATTCACCTGGTTAGGATAATCGCTCCGACCTGTGGCCATGATGATGTCTTTGCGGGCGGCAATGGCAATTTCGTAATCAATTTCCGGAGTAGGGTTGGCCATGGCAAATACGATCGGATTTTTCGCCATGCTCTTTACCATTTCTGCTGTAACAATATTTCCGGCGCTAAGTCCGATGAAAACATCTGCGTCTTTCATGGCACCTGCCAAATTGATATCAAGCTTTTTAGGAGCGGCAAGTTCCCTGGCGGTTTCGCCAAGATCTGTTCTCTCTGCATGCACAAAACCGTTAACGTCGAAGATCATTACGTTTTCAAGTTTTGCCCCAAGTGCCAGGTATAATTTAAGGCAGGACAAAGCCGCAGCACCGGCGCCACTTACTACAAATCTTGCTTTCTCTATTTTCTTTTTCTGCAGCTCAAGCGCATTCAGCAAAGCCGCCGCACTGATGATGGCTGTACCATGCTGGTCGTCGTGCATTACAGGAATAGCGAGTTGCTTGCGCAGTTCCTGTTCTATGTAAAAACATTCCGGCGCTTTGATGTCTTCAAGGTTGATCCCGCCGAAAGTGGGTTCAAGTGCCTTTACGATCTGCACGAATTTTTCAGGATCTTTTTCATTGATCTCGATGTCAAACACATCGATGTCTGCAAATATTTTGAACAATACACCCTTTCCTTCCATCACCGGTTTTCCTGCTTCGGGACCGATGTCGCCCAAACCAAGAACGGCCGTACCATTACTGATCACAGCCACCAGGTTTCCTTTGGCGGTGTATTTATAAACGTTTTCTACATTTTTTTTGATTTCGAGGCAAGGCTCTGCTACCCCTGGAGAGTACGCAAGTGAAAGATCTCTTTGTGTCTTGGCTTCTTTCGTTGGAATTACTTCTATCTTGCCTGGTCGTCCCATGGCATGATATTCTAACGCCTGTTCGCGTCCTAGCTTTTTTTGCATATGTAAAATTTAGGTGACGAGTAACACCCGGTTCAACAACTTTGCCCGCCCGGATGAATCCGTTCGGATGGGTGTCGCTCACATCAGCTGATTTATATAATTCAGCAATGGGCCGCAAAATACGAAAATGGCCATTACAAGCCGCCGGACATTGAATTTTAAGGTGTTGGCCGCGATTGCAGATTCTAATAACAAATAAAAATTTCAACTTGTTTATAGCAGGAATGGCACGCCTCGGCAAAATCAATTCAAGACAATCGAAAAATTCGTTCAATCCATCAAATTTTTACCCTTAATACATTATCAATCAACACATTTTACAATTTACCATGTATCTGTTTTTACTTTTTTTCATTATTAATACAACGGATATTATCTTCGGCAAAACCCCATTCTATATTGTATGAATAACGCCTTCGTTACCTTCCAAAGATTTAACGACCCTGAATTAGCGAACGCAACAGCCGAAAAGCTTAAAGAGAACAACATTGAAGCATTGATAGAAAATGGCCGTCAGTTTTTTAATCCCAATTTCGCAAATAATGCTGTGGAAGCCGACATTGAGCTGAAGCTAAAACAATCAGACTTTGCAAGGGCTGAAAAAATTATCGAAAGCCTTTACAACGAATCAATCGATAATGTTGATAAGGACTACTATTTATTTGAGTTTACTACTGCCGAACTTAAAGAAATCATTTCCAAACCAGATGAATGGGGAAAGTTTGATTACCAACTGGCACAAAAACTTCTAAAAGAAAGGGGCGTTGATCTTTCTGAAGCAAAGATATCGTCCCTTAAAGAACAAAGAACCAAACAGCTTGCTGAACCTGAAAGCGTTTCTTCAAATTGGATCATCGCAGGCTATATACTCCCATTCATTTTTGGATTTCCGGGCATCGTGTTTGGCTGGATTATAGCCTATTCCAAAAAATCTTTGCCTGACGGGCAGAAAGTTTTCATTTATAACAACAAAGCCAGAGCACACGGCAGACGGATATTCCGAATATCGTTGATTGTGGTTGGATTAACTTTACTGGGAAAGTTTATATATGGTGGTAACATATACAACCTTTTTCACGTTCTCTGGTAATGGATAACAATGTGATCTATGCTTCGCCCCATCGATAACTATTTTCTTCAAAAAGAGGAACCTTTCAAAAGCTGTCTGCAGTTTTTGAGGCAACATATTCTTTCAATGGACAGCGACATAACGGAAGCCTGGAAATACGGCATGCCGATGTATTGCATTCATGGAAAAATGTTTTGTTATTTGTGGGTACACAAAAAACTCCTCCAACCGTATATTGGAATAGTGGAAGGAAACAAACTGGATCATCCGGAGTTGCTAACAGAAAAAAGAGCAAGAATGAAAATATTGCTGGTCGATGCGGAAAAAGATATTCCCGTGAAAAAGATCGATCTTATTTTGAGATCTGCGATGCGGTTGTATAAGTGACAGTGCACGACAGTTATTAGCGTGAACCTCTCGAATCTTTACCACTAAGGCACTAAGAGCACTAAGTTCCACTAAGGAATTCCTGATAATCGAGTACTCTTAGTGGAGCTTAGTGTCCTTAGTGACTTAGTGGTAATAGAAAAGACAAAAAAGACAGCCGGTAGATTTAATAATGTAAATGCAGACCACATGACCTACAACGAAAAACTACTTGCTCGCGTAAGAGAAGCACTAGCTGATCAGAAGACGCTGGAAGAAAAGAAAATGTTTGGTGGCATCTGTTTTATGATAGATGATAAAATGTGCATTGGCGTAAATAAAGAAGAAATGCTTTGCCGTATTGGCCCTGATGAAGTGGATGCAGCGCTTGAACACAACGGCGTGCGGGAAATGGTAATGGGTGACCGCGTTGCGAAAGGCTATGTGTTTGTAAGCGAAGAAGCGATGAAGACGAAAAAACAATTTGACCACTGGATCAATCTCTGCCTGGCGTTTAACAAATTCGCGAAGTCCTCGAAAGAAAAGAAGAAGAAATGAAATACAAGTAGGAATTAACAATTAAGAATTAAGAATTGGGTTGCCTGCTGTGAAACAGGTTTCACTTGAAGAATTCTTAATTCAATGTCGTTTAGTTAAGCTGTTTGAAAAATTAAGAGCATGTCGCTTGTCATCCCGACGAAGGAGGGATCTGAGCCTAACACTAGCGCACACTATGCGTTAACAATCACCCAGATCCCTCCTTCGTCGGGATGACAAGCGGTCTTTTCTAACGGATCACAACCAACATTCCGTTCAAAAATCCTTAACTAAACGACATTGAATTCTTAATTCTCAATTGTTGACTCAACGATATCCCGGCACTTACCACCTTCCCTTCTCTTCGCCGGGACATAACGTTGAAATCATCACTAATCCGCTGTTCATTTTTGATTACAATACACCCAACTGTAACCAATGAAACTACTACGAAAACATGTTGCTCTTCATCAACAATACAAAGGTTGTCATTTGTAAGGGCAAATAAAACAAGCAGTGTGGTGAATTGTTATAATTTTGAAGCAGATCGTATTTATTAAAGAAGGAATTAGGAGTTAGAAATTAGGAACTAGAAAGATCCCAGCTTGAGCACCAGAATGCGCAGATTCTAATTCCTAATTCCTATTTTCTAATTCCTAAAACATAAACGCTCTCAAATGAAAGTTACCATTACACAAATCGACACCGCGTGTTTGCTTATAGATATTAATGGCTTCAAGATCCTTACTGATCCTGCTTTTGATGAGGCGGGCAAAAAATATTTACGTGCAGATGGCAAGACCTATTTGCACAAAACAGGTTCTCCGGCAATGTCAACGGCGGACCTTGGTGCAATTGATCTTGTGTTATTAAGCCATCACCAACACAAAGACAATCTCGATGATGCAGGCAGAGCTTTTATTGAAACTGTCCCGGGTGTGATTTCTACCAAAGAAGCGGAGGAGCAATTGCAACTTGACAATGTTTACTCGCTGGAGGAATGGGAATCGCTTGAAGTAGAAGCGGACACCGTGGAAGAACTTAGCATCACCGCTACTCCGTGTCAGCACGCTTCTACAAAAGAAGTTAGTGCAAAAATGGGCCACGTCATCGGCTTTATTATTGAATGGAAAGAACAGACAAACGGTGTGCTATACATTTCCGGCGACACAGTTTTGTTTGAAGGTGTGAGAGATGTGGCTGAACGATTTTTAGTAAACACTGCGATTCTTAATGTTGGCAAAGCAGGCATCCCTGCAAGCACAGGCGATGTTTACTACACCTTCACTGCTGACGAAGCGATTGAAGTGGCAGAAATGATGCACGTGGATCACCTCATCCCTACGCACTGGGAGGGCTGGGACCATTTCCAGGAAAAATCGCAGGAAGCCATGAACCATTTTGCGAAATCACATATTGCGGAGAAAGTGATTAAGCTGGAGCCGGGGAAAGCCGTGGAGATAGATATTTAGGGAATTGAAAATTGAAAGTTGAAAATTGAAAGTTCAAAGTTGTTGGAAAGCGCTTTTGATTGGGAGTCGCTGAATGACACGCACTCCTGGCAACCAATCATTTTCAACTTTCAATTTTCAACTTTCAACTAAAAAACTACTCTTCCGGGTTCGCTCTCCATTTTTTAATCAGTGGTATCATTACGAAGAGCATCATCAGTAAAGCAAAAATGCAATTTGCTATAAGAAAATTATTAGAGTTGGCCTGCAGCCACTCATGCAGTTGACGAGTAAAAGAGTTGCTGGGATAAACGACCTCCTCATAATAAGAGTATCTCGTGTACTGAGACAGTGCACCATAAATGGCCATGACAAAAAATGGTAAAACAAACAACGCCTGCAAGTAAGTAATGCCTGCAAGAAACTTCTTCTGCTTTTTATAAATAAGCACAATGCATATACAAAAACTGGTTAATGCCAAAAAAACCGGTGTTGCAGTCAATACGATTTCGACATTTGATACTACATACAATACGGCCGTTGCAACTGTCAATAGTCCTGCAACAATAATAGCGGAGAACCATGTTCTTATTGGCGTTATTCTAAAAGAAAACAATACCCAGGATATACAAATGACCCACATGACCAACATAAGATATTCTTCCCACTTGAGGCCAGTTTTCGCGTCGAGAATAGTATTGATAGCGCTTGTAGCCGCGTTACGGTTAACTATGTAAACTCTGTTGGGTATGCTGTCGTTATAGAATTTATATTCAGGTATTTCTGCAGTTACAAGAAAATCATCAGTGGAGAAGATAGCATTCACGTGTGTCGTAGAGCTGAACTTATATTCTCCGCCATACTTTTTGTTCAACTGAAGATACTTATCGATGTAGGTAATAATTGAATCCTTTCTGTGGTTTTTTAGCCAACTTATGGCCCTGATATTTAGCAAGCTGTCTGCAACGTATTTGCCATTGTCTTCATCTCCAAAATAGACCGTTTGCCTATAGTTCAAATAACTTAGCCCCGGCACCATTCCGGGTGCTATTTTAGGAGTATCACTTTTATCTTCTTTGAGATACACTTGCTGTGGAGAAAACTCATTTAGGTTAAAGGGAAGAAAATGTTCAGCCAAACGCACTATACGTTTTTCCCTTTCTATGTTTACAGGCTTGCCCACCCTATTTATCTTACAATTAACCCCTTCATGAGCAACCAACATTGGAGAAGCAAGTCCGAGAATAATTATCAGGATAAGAATAAATTCTTTGAGCAAATAAAATCTGGAAAGAGGAAGCAAGGTCTTAAAGGGATTTTGCCTCAGATAAAAAATCAGCCAAAACACTACGATCACAAAAGCAATTAATATTGCCATTCCGTTTATTATTCCGTTGTAGTGATAGTGCCAGTAATTAATATTCTTAAAGCTGATCTTCTGGCAATACCCCCAGAAGAAAAAAATAATATTAAGTAAAATCACCAAGGGCAACATGATATGAAACCTTGTGTTCCATATGAGCGGATGATTGGTGAGCATCCAGTTATTGAATTTTTTCATGGTTGGGGTTAATTAGTTCGCAAAGAAGCGGCGTGATGAATTTGAAATGTCCCTTAGATAGATTACCTCCACGCTGTTATTTGCAAGCGCACTTAAAACTTGCTGCATTGAGGTGCCAGCCTGGAAATAAATGATGAAAACATTTCCATTGTATTGGATCTTTTCGACTGCAAGTTCTGCAAACGCAGTGGCAATAACATTTCTATCGGCGTTGGCTTCCATTTCCAATGCCAGTTGTTTTGGCGCGTCTTCGCTTACTGAGGACAATTGTTGCTGATACTGGGCATGGCCATTTTTTAGAAAAATAATACTATTGGAAACTTTCTCTACTTCGTAAATGTGCTGCGAACTGATCATCATTCCAAATGGACGGGAGATAGATCCTGACAAAAATTTCAGATCCTGCAAAATAGTTTGCTGTGCATTGATGTCAAGGTTTGCCAATGGCTCATCCAGCAACAATATTTGCGGATTGCGGAGTAAAGTTTTAGCAAGTTCAAATCTTGTCCTGTAGCCGGAAGACAGGCGATTCCAGCTTAAGTTTTTGTATGGACGCAGGCCGAGTCTTGCCACCATTATTTCGGCCCACAGCAAATTGTTTTTGTCTTTAACACCGTGTTGCGCCAGTGTGAACTGCAAATTCTCCATTAAACTTCCCCACCAGCGTGGTATGCGCTGAGGCACGTACAACAACTTTGAACGCAGTTCGTACAATGAATCATTTTTTGCAAAATGATAATCGAGTTTGCCTTGTTCGGATTTCAACTCGCCATTGAGCAAACGCATCAATGTTGTTTTACCATTTCCATTTTCACCAACCAATCCTATGATCTCTCCTTTGCTCAAGGAGACACTTATATTGTTGAGGGAAAAATTTCCTTTGGAATATTTTTTTGAAATGTCTGTGGCGGTGAGTAGTTGGTTGCTTTCCTGCCATCCATCCATAATGGCAGCATGCTGTAGTGTTTCGAGCAGTTCAAATGCCTTTGAACGGATAGCATCTTTTCCTGAAGATTCACCATTGGCGTCGAGCCATTCGCAGTAGCTGAGTGCTTTTTCAAATAACGGCATATCCGCCGTTTCAATTACACAATCAAGCAAGCGCCTGTGTGCGAGGTCAAAGTCTCCTGCATTGTAGTGTCCATGCACTTCCTGCAGTTGGTTTTCATAGAGAGTGTGTTGCATTGTAGAGTTGTTAGTTGATAGTAGTTAGTTGTTAGTTATTAGTTGCAGGCAGTGACAGATAATGCAAACACTCCTAACAACTAATAACTATCAACTAACAACTTATCTTATTCGCTTATTTTTTTCAGTTTCGCCAAGCCTCCGTTAAAGTCTTTGCCGAGTCCTTCTTTCATGTTCATGAATTTTGACAATACATTGAATGGATAAGGGAAGCGGCTATCGAAGCCCCAAACCACCTTTGTACCGCCTTGCTCGTCGGTGAGATTTACGTAGGCAACAGCGCGGCTGTCGAATGGTTCTATAAAATGAAGATCTGTTTCAATGCTATTTGGTGCATCTACTTTCTTGATCGTCTGGCTACCGCTCCCCACTTGTTTGTTTCCTTTCCATGTGGAAACGGCGCCAACAGTTCCATCCTGCCCCTGGATGCTTTTCTGCATATTCGGATCGCGTTCATTCCATGGGTTCCACTTATCCATTCCCGCAAGTGTTCCCACGTTTTGCCAAACCTTTTCTTTAGGTGCATTTATCACTATGCTTGTTTCAAAATGAAAATCGCGAGAGATAAAAATTCCAGCAATTAAGACGATTGCAATAACTGCAACCACAAACAGCAGGATGTACTTTAATACCTTTTTCATTTGGTGTGTTTTTAGGATTTACAAACAGTTAAAAAAACAAGATAGAGAAGTTTCACTAAGAAGTCAATTTAGTTGAGAGTTGAGAATGGAGAGTTGAGAGTTCTTTATTTGCCGCCAACACTTTTAACTCTCAACTCTCAACTCTCAACTCTCCACTACCTCCTAAATTCCATTCCCAAATTATACATCACAAAGCTCCATATGTCGGTTGCTTCGTCGATTTGTTTGCTGGTGGGTTTGCCAGCACCGTGACCCGCTTTGCTGTCGATGCGTATCAATGCCGGGTTGTCGCAGCTTTGGCACTCCTGCAATGTTGCGGCAAATTTGAATGAATGCGCCGGCACTACTCTATCGTCGTGATCCGCTGTTGTTACCAATGTCGCGGGATAGCAGGTACCTTTTTTCAAATTGTGTAAGGGCGAAAAACTATACAGGTTCTTAAAATCAGCTTCACTCTTTTCGGCATTGCCATATTCTACGGCCCAGCCCCAGCCAACAGTAAACCGCTGATAACGTAGCATATCCATCACGCCTACTTGCGGAATGGCAACTTTAAAAAGATCGGGGCGCTGTGTCATCACTGCACCTACGAGCAAACCACCATTGCTGCCGCCGCGAACAGCCAGTTTATTTTTATTGGAGTATTTATTTGCTATCAGCCATTCTGCGGAAGCGATCATATCATTGAACACATTTTGTTTATTCAACAACATTCCTGACTGGTGCCAGCTTTCGCCATATTCATTTCCACCACGCAAACTCACTTGCGCATAAATGCCGCCTTGTTCAACAAAGAACATATTGGATATGCTGAATGCCGGTGTGAGTGCGATGTTAAATCCGCCATAACCATACAGCAACACCGGATTATTTCCATCCAGCTTAATGCCTTTTTTATAGGTTAGGAACATTGGCACTTTTGCGCCATCTTTTGACGTTACAAATACCTGTTTTGTTTCGTACTCGTCTACATTAAATTTCACTTCTGATTTGCGGAAAACAGTTGATAAGCCTGATGCAATGTCATAGTGAAAAATAGTGGGCGGATAGGTAAAAGAGGTATATGTATAGAACAACTCTTTATACTGCTTGTCGGTGCCAAACCCTGATGCATAGCCAATTCCCGGCAGCCCAATCTCTCTGATAAGTTTTCCTTCGTAGGTATATTGAAACACTTTGGTGGAGGCATCTTTTAAATAACTGGTGAAAAGAAATCCACCTGCCGTGGCAACGCCCTGCAATGCATCCTTTTGCTCAGGAATGATTGTTTTCCAGTTTTCTTTTGCTGGATTTTTAGGATCTATCAGCACCACTTTAAAGTTTGGTGCGCCTTCATTCGTTCTTAATAAAACCTTATCACCATAATTGTCTATAACAGCCGGTTCCGTTGTGAATCCCGGCACGAGGACTTTAAAATCTTTTTGTTTCGTGTCTTTAAGGTTTTTGTACAATATTTCTCCGCCACTTGTTCCTTCCGTTACGTTTATAAAAAGAAAGCTTTGATCTTCAGAAATGTCGGCACGACAATACCGCAACGGATGCTGCTTGTCTTCCCAAATCAATACGTCACTGCTTTGCGGCGTTCCCAGTTTGTGGTAATAAACTTTCTGGTATTCATTTTTCTGCACCAGCATGTTTTTTTCATCGGGCTTTGGATAACGGCTGTAATAAAAGCCTTCATCGCCTTTCCATGAAAAACTGCCGAACTTGATGTAATCAATCTTGTCGCTAACGAGTTGCTTTGTTTCCGCATTCATCACATAGCCAATCTGCCAATCGCTGCCAGACTGTGCAATGGCATATACCGCGTACTTACCATTCTTGGAGAATTCAATGTAAGCAAGGGCTGCAGTGCCATCCGCTGATAATTTATTTGGATCTAAGAAAACCTCCGGTGCTGCGTCGATCGCGTTTTGCCTGTACAAAACACTCTGGTTTTGCAAACCATCATTTTTATAGTAGTAATAGTATTTGCCTTTTTTAAAGGGAGAACCATATTTGGGATAGTTCCATAATTCTTCCAGGCGCTTCTTTACATCTGCTCTGAATGGAATTTTTGCGAGATAGGTGTTGGTAACGTCATTTTGTTTTTTTACCCAATCTTTTGTTTCCTCACTGTTGTCGTCTTCCAGCCAGCGATAGGGGTCCGAAACTTTAGTGCCAAAGTAATTATCTGTCTGATCTGCTTTTCTTGTTGGAGGATAAGGGGCTTGCGCAAATGTTTCTGTCATAATCATAACCATTGCGGCAAGTAGCAATTGTTTTTTTTCCATGTTTAAGATTTGATGACTTGTGTTGATCTAAAATACGCAAACAATTAAGAATTAAGAATTAGGAATTAAGATTTTGGTTGCCGCTAAGCACCCATTCAATTTGCATGGTGCAAATAATCAGTAAAGAAAGACAGCTTGTCATCCCGACGAAGGAGGGATCTGCGTCTTGCGCAACATTGCTGCTGGTGCAGGACTCAGATCCCTCCTTCGTCGGGATGACAAGTAACATTCTTTTTATTTTTCAAACAGCCTAAATTTCTTAATCAAAAACACCATTCATTTCAGCTTTCAGTTTCGCAACAAACGCTTTAAGATATCCCACATTGCTTTCTGCCAATTGCTTGCCGGTAGCGGTGTTCATCAATGCAGGCAATTTGAAAAGTTTGAGCGTAAAATGATCGAGCGCAAACTGGCTATCGTTTAAGGTTCTGTCATTGCCAAAAGGATCGTCGGCATGAAAGAGATTTGATTTGAATAAACCGGCTGTGTAAAATACACGAGCTAGCCCGATGGCTCCCAGGGCTTCCATTCGGTCGGCATCCTGCAAGATCTTTGCCTCCATTGTTTGGGGAGGTATGCCTGCTGAAAAACTATGAGCATGAATGGCATGGGCCACGTCCTGTAATTTCTCTTTGGGAAAATCGGGAAAATCATTTTGCAATATCTCAACCGCTTTATCAGCGCTAAACTTTGAGGCTTTGCTTCTATCGGGACTGTTTTTAGGAACCGTTACATAGTCATGAAAATAGCTGCCAGCCAGCAATACAAGTGAATCGGCAACGTTGCCTTCTGCATTGTTGATGTACTGACTCGTTTTCCAAACACGGTTGAAATGTTTGAGGTCATGCGCAGCATCATCACTTTTATAGTGTTCATGCAAGTAGTTGATGAAGGCGTTTTCCCAGTGTTGGAGGTTCATGGTAGTTGAGAATTGAGAGTTGAAAGTTGAGAGTTGTTAGGCCCCAGGGCAATGACTGAATAACTGAGTAACTGAATAACTGATGTTGGGAGTCGACTATTGTTTTAATTCTGCTACTATCGCTTATGTTTAAAAAGGCTTCGATAGGATGACCCTGACATCGAAATTAGGATGCCAGATCTGACCCTATCGAAGCCCTCTCAATATCTTAGCGAAGCACACTATTAATTCTTAATTATTAATTATTAATTGTAGCTACGCTTCCCAGCCACGCCATCATTCCCATACCTATTTCAATCGCACTTTCATCGATGTTGAATGTTGGAGTGTGTACGCCGGAAGTAATCCCTTTTTCCACGTTCATAACGCCGAGTCTATAAAAGCACCCGGGGATCACCTGTGAGTAGTAGCCAAAATCTTCCGCGCCCATTCTCACTTCAGTCTCTTCTACTTTTTCCTTCGTTAAGAATTGTTCTGCAAGTGCGACTGCAACACTGTTCAGCGCTTCGTTGTTATATACGTTTGGATAACCCACATCTATCAGTAGATCCAGTTCAGCACCCATCGAGTGTACAAGCTCTGTTGATAGTTTGCGAATGAGGTCATGTGCCTTGTAGCGCCACTCTTCATCCAGCGCACGAAAGGTACCCATCAGTTTAACTTCGCTTGGAATAACGTTGGTAGTATAGCCGCCTTGAAACGACGTGATGGATAATACCGACGGATTCAGCGGATTTCTATTTCTGCTTATGATTTGCTGCAAGCTTGTTACCAGGTGCGAAGCCACCAAAATGGTATCTGTTGTTAAATGCGGAGCCGCGGCGTGACCACCTTTGCTGCGAATGGTCATGTACAGTTCATCTGCACTCGCCATTACTTTTCCGCTTCGGAAACTCACTTTTCCTATTTCAAGTCCGGGGTGAACATGCAAGCCGAATATGCCCTGCGGCACAGGGTCTTCCAGCACACCTGCCTTTATCATAAGGCTGGCGCCACCGGGATTTTTTTCTTCACCGGGTTGGAAGATCAGCTTAACCGTGCCTTCCCACTCGTTCTTTAACTCGTTTAATATTTTAGCTGCACCAAGTAAAATGGTAGTGTGAACATCATGACCGCATGCATGCATTACACCTGCATTGGTTGATTTGTAGGCCACTTCGTTTTCTTCCTGTATGGGCAATGCATCCATATCTGCACGCAATGCAATCACGCGTGATGATGGATTTTTACCTTCAATAATGCCCACCACGCCGGTTTCTGCCATGATGGTGAAAGGAATGCCGAATGATTTTAATTTATTCTGAACGAATTTTGATGTTTCAAATTCTTTGTAACTCAGTTCAGGATGGGCATGCAAATGATGGCGAACGTCGATGAATTCGTCTGCATATGTCGCCGCCAGTTTTTTTATTTTGTCTGATAAATCCATAGAATGTTTAGGAGTAATAGGGAAACAATTAGTTCGAATCATCCAGCGTATCTGGCTTGACTTCGATAATATCTCTAACGACAATGGTGTTGTCAAATTGCTTTGCCAGTTTTTTCTGATAGGCCATTGCTTCGTCCTGTGTTTTAAAATTGCCTACACGCAGGCGAAAATAAGGCGCCTGGTACAGGAGGTATGCCTTAAGATCAGGATAGAGCTCGTATACTTTGGTTTTAACGGCAATCGCTTTGTTTCTGTCGCTTGTGTTGATCACCTGTATTCTGAAACCTTGCGCAGAACTTCTGGAAGCGCGAGTGGTGGCTTCGTTGATCTGCATTTGCTTTTTTATAAGCATATCAATGCGAGGATCTTTCTTTACTGCTACACTGGTCGTGTTTTGCGCGTTTGCATAAAACACTGTACAGATCATGAACATCACAAATGCGAGTTTCATAGTTTTATTTTTTTTCTGTTAATATCCTTTTGTATCGAATGAAGGATCACCTGTTGCAATGGCTACGCTGGCACTGCATCCCAATCGGTCGGCACCCGCATCCACCAGTTTTTTCGCAAATTCGAAATCCCTGATACCACCGGATGCTTTGATCTTGATATTTGATGGTAAATGCTTGCGCATAAGTTGCACGGCTTCCACTGTTGCACCTTTTTCCGCATAGCCCGTAGAAGTTTTCATAAAGTCGATACCCGCGCCGCCCAGCTTTTCACAACATTCTATTATTTCATTATCAGAAAGGATGCCACTTTCCACAATCAGCTTGAAAACTTTGCCTTTATTGTGGATCACTTCCGCCAGCAGTTTCACTTCTTTTACCAGGAAATCCCAGTCATTCATGCGTAAAGCGATGAGGTTGATCACGACGTCTATTTCGTCCGCGCCGTCTACAAGAGCCAACACAGTTTCTGCAAGTTTCGCCTCAGTTGCGGAATAACCAAAAGGAAAACCTACTACAGTTGCCACTTTTACATCTGTCGGGTCCAGAATGGCGTCTGCGCGTTTTACAAATGAAGGCGGTACACAAACGGCTGCAAAGCCATATTTAACGGCCTCGCCGCACAACTTCTCTACTTCCGCCAATGTGGTGGTTGGCTTTAATATCGTGTGATCTATATATCCTGCTATATTCATATGTGTTAGAAAATTATGGGCCGAAGTTAGTGATTTTGGACTGCTTCGTAAGGGTGCTGCTTTTTTTTTAACCACAGAGTTAACAGAGTTTTTTTCACAGAGGAAAGGAGGATTGACACCGAAACTCTAGCGAATCACAAAATAGGAAAGCAAAGGAGAATTGTGCCCGCCGTTACGTCAACACTCGTCTTCTCGTCGCCGACGTAAAACTATTTTTTTCACAGCTTCCCTCCTTTCCACTGAGAAAAAAGCTCTTTTCCTCAGTGGTTAAAAAATCAAGTGCACGCTGTGGGCCGAAACTAATCAATCTGGAACAACAAAAACTGCGTCTTCCGCCCCTGTAAAAAATCATTATCGGAAACGAAGATCATGCTGCGCTTGCCGTTTGATAAACGGGGACCGAAGGTTGCACCTTCCACATTGTCAATATATCTATTCAACGAATCCATGTTTAGCAACAACTGCTTTTTTGCCAGCACTTTTGGTTTGTTTGCTTTCAGCGATTGAATATTAGACACATCCTGCGCAGTTTTGAAATTGCATTTGAAAACTTTGATGGTGCAGTTTTTCACGCCTGTTGAAAAGGATCTTTCGGTAATTAAAAATTCATCCCCACCAATTGACAAAATATCAACGATGCCGTTTACTTTAAAGCCATCTGCCGGCATAGGTGCGTGCGCAATGGGCGCCAGCCTGTAAGCATACTGCGCCAATAACTTTTTCTTTTCTACATCATATTTCAAAATGCGAACGTAAGCCGTCGTGTCTTTTAAGCCGGCGGCCGGCCCATCCTGGTACAAAGGCGCTTCGGTAGTTACGTACATTGTTTTGTTGTTGTCGGCAAAACATCCACCTTCAAAAACACCGTTTTGCCTTGGCCCTTTCTCTTCTTTCTTCATAAGAAACTGAGCTGGCAATGGAAAATGGCCAATGTCTTTTCCGTTGTTATCCGTTATAATGATTGCCGGATCCTGCAAAATAGCATTGTCGTCTTTGATGATCCTGTCACCCTCAGATGTCCAGACAAAATATTTTTTTGTGCTGTTAAAACGGATGGCCTCCGGGTCGGGAGCGTGCGCGGGATCAGTGCTTAAAGATGGGTAAAGTGCGCCGTTGGATTGACGTAATTCTTTTTGGCCGATAAAAAAAGCAGTGTCAATTTTATCTGCTTTCAAATTAATTTTTGCTGTGTAAAATCTTATGGGATTTATAACGGCCCTATCGTCGCAGATGAGATAATATTCATTTGCCTTCGGATCGTAGTCTATCCCGGACAAACCACCGACGGTGGTATTTTGAAACTGAAAGTTATAAGGGATGTCAAACTCGTTGAGGAAAGTGAGTTTTTTTATGGTTTGGGCGTTGATGTTTCCTACAACCAAAAAAGATAACGCGACGGCAATAAACTTCATCGAACTTATTTTATGTGCAAAATACGTTGTTTACCACTAAGTCACTAAGGGCACTAAGCTTCACTAAGGAGGAATGCTTCGCGTTCTTTTTTTACCACAGAGGGAAGGAGTTTTTTTCACAGAGAAAAGGAGCTCTAGTAAATTTCAATGTCCCCTCTATGCTCTCGAGCTATTATTTATTTTCGAAGTACATTCTCCTTTCCTCCGTGAAAAAATCTCTGTTATCTCTGTGGTTAAAAAGACCCTCAGTGCCTTAGTGGTAATTCTCGAGAACCGCCACAGGAAACTGATTAAAAACCTTTTCGAGTTTTAACTCCCCGTTGGATGAAATAAGTTCGCCTGTAAAAATATTTCTCCAATGTTTTGGTGCATCTTTCGGCATCGGAATATTAACCCCTTCCCATCCTGTTTTCTGTGCAGCAACCAATCCCGTCGGGACAACTACTATCACCCATTTATCGTCCATCTTTCTTGCATAGGCAATTACTTTGCGCTTGCCTTCCTCTACTTCGAGTGGAATATAATCGCCCTCGATAAACAGTGTGTTGTTTGCTTTGCGGAATTGCAGCATTGTTCGGGTAGTAAACATTTTTTGCCCGCCGACAAGCAATTTATTCTGCGACCAGCAAAGCACGTCTTCTAAAGATCGTTTTTCGTTTTGTATCAATTCATTCATCAATGCTTTTCGCAAATCATAGTTTACCTGACGCCTGTTATCGGGGTCAACATAACTAAGGTCCCAAAGTTCGCTGCCCTGGTAAAAGTCGGGAATGCCCGGCGCTGTTGATTTTATTACCACCTGCGACAAACTATATATTTCAGCATACAATTTCACTTTTCTAACAAACGGAACAATGCTGGACAAAAATGCATGTGATGGATCAAACAATGCATCGATAAACGCCATGCATGCTTTTTCATAGTCGTCATCTGGTTTGGATGGCGTACTGAAATATTTCGATTCGCGCAAAGCCTTTGTGTAGAACCATTTCAAGCGATCTTTACTTTCGTCACTTGTATTTAGATCTTCGGGAAAGCCACCGACAATACTTTGGTATAAAAAATACTCGTCATTGAAAACAGGCGCCTGCACTTCTTTCACACGCTTCTTAAACGACGCATTGATTTGTTTCCAGTGAGAGACAAGCGTTGTCCATTCGTTTGCCAATTCGCTTAAAACATTTATTCTGACACGCGCATCTTCTCCACGTTTGGTGTCATGTGTGGAAGTGCTGTTAAGCGATAAAGGGTTTACCCGATGCCGTTGTTGCATTTTTTCATGAAACCCGTTCACCGGAATACCGAACACACAAGGCAAATCACCTACTTCATTGTGCGAGATCAACGGATTGTATAAATAGAACGTGGTATCCTCGACTCCTTTTGCCGCGAGCGGCCCAGTAAATTGCATGAGCCGCTGAATGAATTGCAAACGTTCATTTTGTTTTTCATCGCGATCATCAAACAATTTTTTCAATGCATGGAATGCAGGTTTCAATTGAGATGCCCTGTTTCCGGCATCTTTAAATGCTTTGTTTATCATTTCGCTGCTGATATCATCAACCGGAAACTGATCAATGTAAACACGATATACAGGAAACGCTGCCATGAAGGTTCCCAATGCCTGATGGAGTTCCTCTTCCTTTATTGATCTGTCTTCTATAATATTTAACGAAAGGAGCAAACGGATAAGATTGTCCCACTCGCCGCGCATATATTTTTCAAGGAAAGAAAATTTTCTGTCAAAAACGATGTCATAATAATTTTGAAAATCCGGTGCATGTTGGTTGTAAAACGACACAAGTTTTTCCGACCCCTTCATATCAGTCAATACCTGGTTGATGTAAGAAAGAAACTCGTAGCCACTTGTTCCTTCCAAATCAAAGGATTCAGGAAGTTGTTCTTTTATTTCAAGAATTTTCTCAGCAATGATGTAGCAATCCTTTCCAAGTAAGTTTCTTAATTGTCTTATGTAACCGGCGGGGTCCTTTAAGCCGTCGATGTGATCGATCCGCAGCCCCTGGATCAATCCCTCATCGTACATTTGTTTTATGAGCTGGTGATAATCGTTAAAAACAATTTCATCTTCAATGCGCACACAAATCAAACTGCTGATGGTAAAGAAACGTCGGAAGTTCATTATTCTGTCCGACTCTTCGTACCATTCAAGTTTGTAAAACTGCTCATTTGCAAGTTGCAGGAGCAGGTCACTGTTTTCGTTGATTTGTTTTAAACCGCCTTCTATTTTTTCTTTAACACAAGAAAGCCTTTCGATGAACTGCTTTTTTATTTTCTGCCAGCTTTTATAGTCAGCATGTTTGTTTGCAAGCAATTCTTGCAAATCTTTTTGGTAGGCTCTTTTCTCCAAGCCACATTGTGAAAGCAACAAATCGTAGCTATCGGCCTTTACCGGATAATGATGGTCATAGTAACATATTTCAAATCCATTCCCCCCAAAGCGCAATACAACTTTCTTTTCTTCTATGCACTTTTGCAAACTGGCTTCCAGAAATGGCAACATGATCCTGTCTTTCAATTGAGGATGATCCCAATCGATATCGAAATAGTTTCCGTAAGTGGAGCTTCGACCCCTTTCCAAAACATCCCACAATCTGTAGTTAGTGTCAAACACCGACATATGGTTGGGCACAATATCCTGTATCCACGAAAAACCTTTCGTCTTTAATGTTTCCGTCAAAGCCCGAAACTCTTCAAGTGTTCCGATTTCATCATTTATAATGTTTGGATCAACTACATCATAGCCATGATCGCTTCCATTCATCGCTTTAAAAATAGGCGAAGCATAAATGGTTGAAATACCCAGCTCGTCGAGATAATCGATGATTGACGCAAGATTTTTAAATGTAAAATTCTTGTTGAATTGTATGCGATATGTGGAGGAAGGATGAAGCATTTGAGTTTTGAGTTCTCTTTTAAAACCAAAACACTTAAAATATTACGCCGGGAATATGCTTTGTACTATAAATAAAAAAAGATGGCCTCAGCGACCATCTTTGCAATTATATTTTTACTGTTTGTAGAAATTTTGGTACAACCCAATTAAAAATTAAAAAGTCAAAAGTCAAAAAAAGATCTCTAACTATTTGAGGCCGTTTTTTGAATTTTGACTTTTTACTTTTTACTTATTTTAGTACCTCGGCGAGTTTCTTATCAAGATCATCGCCTCTCAAAGATTCTGCGATAATTTTTCCTTGTGGATCAATTAATACATTGTAGGGAATGCCTTCAAAACCAAAAGTTTTTACAGCAGAGCTATTCCAGTATTGCAGATCACTCACATGCGTCCAGGCCAGTTTGTCTGCCGCTATTGCTTTTTGCCATGGCTCTTTTTCTTTGTCCAAAGACACTCCAAGAATGGCAAAATTTTTACTCTTGTACTTGTTGAAAGCTGCTACTACATTGGGATTTTCACCTCTGCACGGGCCACACCAGCTCGCCCAGAAATCTACCAGTAAATACTTGCCTTTAAAATCTGCAATGGAAACATTCTTACCATTCACATCAGGCAATGTCAATGCAGGTGCTTGTTTACCCACCCACATAAGTTTGGGAGCTTCCTCCTGTTGTTGCTGTGCCATTTTAACCTGGTTGTCGTAGTTTGTTTTTAACTGCGTCAACGGCTTATAATCAGGAAATTTTTTCACGCTTTCATTCAATGCGTTTTCAAACATCTCCTTTTGGAAAGAGCGTGAAGAAAACCCAAGTATGAAAAGATTGATTGCGGGATGAGAACTGTTGCTTGTTAATGTACCATTGATAAAGCTGTTCAATTTGTCCAACTCCCCATTCTTTTTTTCTGTAGCAAGAATAATAAGGCTATCGGAAGCGCCGCTTTTCTTAAGGCTATCCATTGCTTTGAATGCTACATTGGCACTGTAAATTTTATCGCTGTATGTGTACAGGTAATCTTTCAGTTGAGTGCTTGCTTCAGAACCGCTTATTGTGTAGTAATCTTTGTGCTTAGCAAAATCAATGTCGACAGTAATTTCTTTTCCATCGTTGATCAACGCTACAATAGGACCGTTTTCTACGGACAACTGGTAGATATTTTCCTGCGCACCATTTCCTTTCAGGGTAAGCGTTCCGTCGTTTGCTTTCAACACACCGGTATCCAGCAATATCGGATTTTGATCTTCGCCAAAAGGTATTTCTTCAAAAAACACTTTCACGACACTTACCACTTTAGCAGAATCGCCAGAGTTGGGCAAGTACATTAATTTGTCAGCGTTTTTGTAGTGTACGATTACTTTGAAAGCACCATCTTTTTTAGAGTTGCAAGCCGTTGTAAAAAGCAATAACACAGAAGTGATTGCCAGTAATGTTTTTCTTAAATATTGCATCTATTATCGTTGAAAATTATTGACTAAGTTTTTCTGTCAGCAATTGAGTAGTGACTTTAGGATCAGCTTTGCCTTTTGACACTTTTTTCACTTCACCCATAAACAAACCGATCAAGCCTTTCTTTCCTTTTTTGTATTCTGCCACTTTATCCGGCATTTTGGCCAGCACTTCATCTACCCATGTTGCGATGCTGTCGGTGTCGGATTCCTGTAACAGGTTCATTTCAGTGGCAGTTTCAAGCGCAGTTTTAGTGCCATCCTTCACCAGTGCCGGGAAAATTCTGTGTGCAGCAATGGAAAAATTTACTTTACCGCTTTCCACCAGTTCAATAATGTCAGCCAGCTTTTCAGGTTTTAAAGAGAAATCCTCTATAGATACGTTGTGATCGTTGAGGAAAGATTTAACGGGCCCAAGTAACCAGTTTGCAGCCGGTTTTGCGTGGCTCCCATGTTTTATGAGTTTCTCAAAATAGTGAATGGTTCCGCCGTCGTCGCAAATTACACGGGCGTCATACTCCGGCAGGTTCAGCTGCTCCATGTATTTGTTCACCAGTTGCTCCGGCAATGCCGGCATTGCATCTTTTATTTTTTGCAGTTGTGTTTCACTTACTATAAATGGCGGCAGATCGGGATCAGGGAAATAGCGGTAATCGTTCGCCTCTTCCTTTGAGCGCAAAGAAAACGTGGTATCGTTTGTCGCATCAAAACTGCGTGTTTCCTGCAGGATCGACTCGCCTTTTTCTACCAGTTCCACCATTCTGTCCACTTCGTAATCAATCGCTTTTTTTACATTTCGGATGCTATTCAGGTTTTTCACCTCTACCTTGGTTCCGAGTTTTGTTTCCCCTTTCAGGCGGATGGAAATATTGGCATCGCAACGCAAACTACCTTCTTCCATGTTGCCATCGCACACATGAAGATAGCGAACCAGCTTGCGCAGTTCGGTGATGTAAGCGTAAGCCTCTTCGCTGCTGTGAAGGTCTGGCTCTGTTACAATTTCCACCAGTGGCACGCCGGCGCGGTTGTAGTCCACGCAAGTGTTTTTGTCATCCACGTCGTGAATGCTTTTTCCTGCATCTTCTTCCAGGTGAATACGATTCAGCACCACGTCGCGTTTACCGTCGCCGGTGCGGATAGTTACAAAACCGCCTTTGCAAATGGGCGTTGTGTGCTGTGATATTTGATAGCCTTTGGGAAGATCGGGATAAAAATAGTTTTTGCGGGCAAAATAGTTGATTCGCTCAATTTCGCAACCGCAAGCCAAACCCAATCTGATAGCCAGCTCTACTGCTTCTTTGTTTAATTTAGGCAATGTGCCGGGATAGGCCAGCGTGATTGGACTTATATGCGTATTTGCTTCACCGCCAAACGTAGCACTGTCGCCACTGAAAAGTTTACTTTTTGTAAGCAACTGTGCGTGCACTTCCAATCCAATAACCACTTCATACTTGTCTTTACCTTGTACCATAGTTAATTGCCTCTTTAGAGAATATCTGCAAAACTACCGGAATAATCGAATAAACGAGTTATTGAACGGCAGAATCATTGAATAACTGAGTAACTGAGTAACTGAATAACTGATCGCTCGCTGAATGTTGACATTCAGACAATTAGTTGGAGAGTCAATTATGGCGGCTTTCCCTTCAGTTATTCAATTATTCAGTTATTCAACCATTAAAAAAGGGCACAAGCTATGCGCTCATGCCCCAAACGATCGGCTGTTTATACTGATTATAAATTCGCGGTTCTAAGTTTCCTTGGAATTTTTATTTCCAGGTCCTGGTTAACACCATTTCGTGTAACTTTTACAGGAATGGTGCTTTTTTCTCTTGCATCTCTTGAGGCTGCGACTAGCTGCTCTGTGTTGGCAATTGGTTTGTCATCAAAAGACGTGATGATATCGCCTTCTTTCAAGCCTGACTTGGCTGCGTTGGAAGAATCTTCCACGCTTAATACTTTTACGCCTTTACCATCTTCGGTATCCTGTGCTTTGATGCCAAGTCTCGGACTGGCATTGGGACCGCGGAAACCGTAAACTTTCATGTCGCCATTCATGTCACCCAGGGCGTTTAGCTGCTCATCAAGTTGTTTCTGGTCAAAATCGAAATGGAACTCCTGTGGTTCCTCGAAATTGTAATTGTAGGTCATTGCCTGTGGCGGACGTTTGCCCAGGGTGGTAGTAACCTTTTGATCCTTTTTATTGCGTTTGTAGGTGATGGTTATTTTTTCATTGGGTTTATATGAACCAACCGCTTTTGAAAGATCTTCCGGAGATGTGATGGCAACGTCATCTACTTTAGTAATGATGTCACCAACCTTTAATCCTGCTTTTTCTGCCGGGCTTCCCGCTGTTACGTCGGTTATTTTAGCACCATTGTCTTTCTCAGTTTTGACGCCAAGAAAACCTCTCGAATCATTCACGTTCATAGAATAAGTTTTTGTGCGAAACTGCGGATTTGGTCTCGCGCCCGGCGCCGGCGGTGTTGGAGGAAATGGAGGCATTGGCGCACCATCAGCGAAAGCCATGTCATCTGCATTGACGTGAATTCTTATTTTTTTCTGGATAACCGCAAGGTCATCGTCATTAAATTCCTCTACCTTTTTGCCATTAACGGTTACCACTCCTTTGTTGATCTCAATGGTAAGTTTGCGATCCTTGTCGCTATCGCTCTTCTTTTTAATGATGATCTCATCATACTGATCAAGCTTATCCTTATCTTTTGACTTAACCCCGTTTTTAACACCCTGTGCAAATAGGGCTCCTGAGGCGAGGACGCTTGCAAACAGCGCGATTGTTTTTACAAAATGTTTCATACCAGAATGTTTATATGAACTAACTACGTTTTTTTTCGTAGATCAAATATACTTCATTTTCCGATATACGAAAACTTTCGCAATTCAATTTTTCCTTTTAACTATTTTTTAGGAAGATGCTGGTATTTAGTAATTAATAGGCCGTCACCCCGTAAACAAACAATGACGAAAACTGCATTTCGTTTGCGGCTGGCCAGTGTACCACCAAAAGTTATTAAAAAAGAAAAGCGGCTACCATTCTCATGATAACCGCCTATTAATTATTCTTTATTAATTATTAATTACACCAGCCCTTTCACTTTCTCAATCACCGCTTCCAAGCCACTCACATCTTGTCCGCCTGCAGTTGCCAAAGTTTTTTGGCCACCGCCGCCGCCTTTGATGAGCGGAGCAACATGTTCTTTGATGATCTTGCCTGCATCCAAACCTTTTGCAGCAACTACTTTATCGCTGATGCCAATGGCAACGGATGCTTTACCGTCAACATTCGCGCAAAGAACGGCCACGTATTCATCAAGGTTTTGTTTAAGATCGAAGCAAAGTTTTTTCAACGCATCTGCACTGCTCACTTCTACTACTTCACCAATAAAGCTTACGCCGTTGATCACAGTTGCTTTTTTGATGATCTCTTCGCGGAGAGCTCCAAGGAAACGGGATTCAAATTGCTCAACTTTCTTTCTGAGATCAGCTGCCTCAGCTAGTGTGCTTTCAATTGCTTTTGCTACGTCTTTCGGATTTTTAAGTGTTTCTTTTATGCTGGCCAATGTTTGCAAATGATCGTTCACAAACACTTCTGCTGCATGACCGCTCACTGCCTCAATACGACGAACACCGGCAGCCACTGCACTTTCATGTTTTATTTTAAGGAAACCCAACTCTCCCGTAGCGCCTACGTGTGTACCACCGCAGAGCTCAATTGAATATTTAGGGTCCATGATCACCACGCGAACACGGTCACCATATTTTTCACCGAAAAGCGCCATGGCACCGAGTTGTATCGCTTCTTCCTTCGGTAGTTCTTTTATTACCACCGGAATATTTTCACGGATCTTTTCATTTACGATCGCTTCGATTTGCGCGATTTCTTCATCGGTAACTTTCGCAAAATGCGAGAAGTCAAAACGCAAATGTTCTTCATTCACCAATGATCCTTTTTGTGCCACGTGCGTGCCCAACACTTTCCGCAACGCTGCATGCAGCAAGTGCGTAGCGGAGTGATGTACCTCTGTTTTTCTGCGTTTTTCCTGAGCCACTTTTGCAGACACAATTGCCGTAACATTTACAGGCAATTTCTCTGCAAAGTGTATGATAAGGTCATTCTCTTTTTTAGTATCTGTTACCGCTATTTCTTCACCGTCGAAAAGTAAAATGCCTGTATCGCCTACCTGTCCGCCGCTTTCAGCATAGAATGGAGTTGCTTCCAATACGATCTGGAACGATTCTTTTCCTTTCGCTTTTACTTTGCGGTATTTGGTTACTTTGGTTTCTGTATTCAAAGTATGATAACCTTCAAAGCTAGTGTTGGCAGTATCTTTCAGCACTACCCAGTCTTCTGTGTCAAGCGCAGTTGCTGCACGGGAACGATCCTTTTGTTGTGTCAATGCTTTTTCGAAAGCTTCTTCGTCAACTTTCAAATTATTTTCTTGAGCGATCAATCTTGTAAGGTCAATCGGGAAACCATAAGTATCCAGTAATTCGAAAGCAGCTTCTCCATTGATCGCCCCTCCTTTCGTTTGAGCGATTACTTCATCTATTTTCTTCAGTCCTTTTTCAAGTGTTCTTAAGAAAGCATCTTCTTCTTCTTTCACCACTTTGCCTACAAAATCCAATTGCTGGATGAGTTCCGGAAAAACAGTTTTGAATTGCTCTGCAAGAACCGGCATCAATTGATACAATAGTGGTTCTTTCATATCTAAATAAGAGAAGTAGTAACGAACCGCCCTTCTCAAGATCCTTCTGATTACGTAACCTGCCCCGGTATTGCTTGGCAATTGTCCGTCTGCAATGGTAAAAGCAATGGCTCTGATGTGGTCAGCAATTACGCGGAAAGCGATTGCCTGTTTGGTATCGGAAAAGTCGTATTTTTTGCCTGTTATTTTTTCTGTCGCAGCAATTGTTCCTGTAAATACATCGGAATCGTAGTTGGAAGTTTTCTGTTGCAAAACCCTTACCAGGCGCTCGAAGCCCATGCCGGTATCAACGTGTTTTGCAGGCAGCAGTTCAAGTGAACCGTCTTTCAAACGGTTGAACTGAATAAATACGTTGTTCCAAATTTCAATCACCTGCGGGTGATCGTTGTTCACCAATGTTCTTCCATCTACTGCTTTTCTTTCGTCATCTGGACGGCAATCTACGTGGATCTCTGTACAAGGACCACACGGACCGGTATCGCCCATTTCCCAGAAATTGTCTTTTTTGTTACCCAAGAGAATTCTGTCTTCTGCTATCCATTTTTTCCATTCGCTAAACGCTTCTTCATCTTTAGGCAAATTCTCCTTCGCGTCGCCTTCAAATATGGTAACGTATAACCTGTCTTTGGGAATTCCGTAAACCTCTGCCAGCAACTCCCAGCTCCATTCGATGGCTTCTTTTTTAAAATAGTCGCCAAAACTCCAGTTGCCGAGCATTTCAAACATCGTGTGGTGGTACGTGTCAACACCTACTTCTTCGAGGTCGTTGTGTTTACCACTTACACGTAAACATTTTTGAGTGTCCGCTATGCGTGAAGAGGGCGCTTTTTTGTTGCCCAGGAAATAATCTTTAAACTGGTTCATGCCCGCATTGGTAAACAGCAATGTAGGGTCATTCTTAACCACAATAGGAGCCGAAGGCACAATAGCATGTCCTTTGGAAGCAAAAAAATCTAGAAACTTTTGACGTATCTCTGCACTTGTTAGCATAAACGGAACAATCTTTGGTTGTTAGTTGCCTTCCGGGAAACTATATTTGTGGATAACTCCGGAAGAAATGAGTGCAAAGATAGGGAGTGAAAATAGTTACAGCTATTTTCAGGTTTTATAATTGGAGTAATTTTTAATTTGTCAGTTCCTTAGAAAACGTATTTTTAACACTGACGCTAATAAAACGCGTGTTTTTTTCGCAGTGGCCATGAAAAAAATAAAATATTTCTATAATACCAATAGCCTTCGCTATGAAAAGCTTGAAACCCCTTTACACGTAAAACTGTTACGAGTATTGGGCTTTATAGCCGCGAGTATTGTTACCTCACTAATAATAGTAGCCATCGCCTTCCGATACATAGATTCTCCGAAAGAAAAAGTAATGAGTGGCCGGTTTGAGAATATGCAAAATAACTATGCTGTTCTGCAGGATCGCATGCAAAAGCTGCAACAGCAAATGACTGACCTGGAGAAGCGCGACAATAATGTTTACCGCTCCATCTTTGAAGCAGATCCGATTCCGGACAGCGCCCGCGTAAAGGAAATGGAAAAGAAAAAAGAGCTGGAACTGTTGCAGGGCATGGATGAAAACGATCTTTCGGGGTCTATTGCACGTACGCTTAACAACCTTACGATGCGCATTGCTTATGAAGATAAATCTTACAACGAAATTGAAGGTTTTGTAAAAAATAAGGAGGTGATGCTGGCAGCCACTCCGGCCATTCAGCCGGTGAGCAACAAAGACCTTAGCCGTATCGCTTCTGGGTTCGGTCACCGTATTGATCCGGTATACAAAACCGTTAAAATGCACGCTGGTCTTGACTTTGCTGCTCCGCAGGGAACACCTATCTATGCTACGGCAAACGGTACCATTTCTGTTGCAGGTAACACCGGTAACGGATATGGGAACCACGTGGTCATTAACCATGGTTATGGCTATGAAACGCTGTATGGCCACATGGTAAAGGTGAAATGTTCGCCGGGCCAAAAGATAAAACGTGGTGAAATCATCGGTTATGTGGGAAGCACAGGAAAATCAACAGGCCCACACTGCCACTACGAAGTACACAAAAACGGCAAGCCCCTCGATCCTGTTTACTTTTTCTATAACGATTTAACGCCAGAGCAATACGACCGCTTGTTGAAGATGGCGTCGGCGAGCAATCAGAGCTTTGATTAGTGGAAAGTTGAAAGTTGAAAATTGAAAATTTTGGGGCCTAAATAATGTAAAACGGTTTGAGGGTTAGCCTTCAAACCGTTTGCTTTTATAAAACGAGACTTTCTTAGAACCCCATTTTCAATTTTCAACTTTCAATTTTCAATTAATACCCAATTTTTCCACAGTCACGTAAATCCCCGTGCCACTACCATCAAGGATTGTATCTTTACCAAGCCTATGATGAGGGAATTTCGACAAACAGCATTGGATTTTGGATTTGAAGAGCCGGCTCAACCGGTTCCAACTCCGCCTGTCAGTGCGGTGCCAGCTGAAGTTCCTGCATCTGAAGAAGCATCTCCATCTTCCCCGGTTCCCGCCGTTGTAAACGAGGTTTCTGAAATCACGCCAGTTGTGCAGGTCGTCGCACCGATGCCAACAGCAAAAATTCACGTAACTATGCCAACAGCAATGCCGAAGACTACGCGAGGCAGAAAGCCAAAAGCGGCTTCTTCTTTGCCTAAACAACCGGGCAAACGCGGCCGTAAGTCATTCAAGGAAATGAATGCCGAGGTTGACCTTATCAATATTCCTGATGATGAGGTGCTTTTTCAAAAACAATATTATTCTATTGGCGAAGTGGCGGAAATGTTTCATGTAAACTATTCTTTGCTGCGCCTGTGGGCCAATGAATTCGACGGGTTTCTCCAACCCAAGAAAAACAGAAAGGGCGACCGCTTCTTCCGTCCGGTGGATGTAAAAAACATTCACATGATCTACCATCTTCTGCGCGAGAAAAAATACACCATGGAAGGCGCTAAAGACTACATTAAAAATCAAAAGAAAAAAGCTGACCAGCAATTTGAGATTACAGTTTCATTGCAAAAGTTGAAGGCGTTTTTATTGGAGCTGAAAACCAATATGTAGAAAAGAAAACGGAACACTGATTTTCATGATTGTCATGATTGTGATGATTTTTTTGTGTTAAGAGTTAAGTCTTCTGCATCAAACCTCCTTCCCAATAATTATCCTTGTGTCCTTTCCTGCTAGCTCAACTTTATTAACTTCCAGCAATCGCAATACCTGTAAATTGATCGTCTGCTTTAGCTGGTTGAAATCTTCCTGAGGAATAACGCCGGTGTAATATTCTACCGCTAAAATGTATGCGTTTTGTGTAATGTCGCTAAAGGTTACATTGCTGTTTGTTACAACAGGATGTGTGAGAATTTTCTTGATGCCGTCAGCTATTTTTTGCATGGTGTCAGCAGATGTTGAAAGGCTTATTTCCAAACGGATATCTGCGCGGCGCAAACTTCTCAGCGTAAGATTGTCCAGAACACTATCCACCATTTGCTTATTGGGTACGGTAACAAATGTCTTTTGATCTGTGCGGATCCTCGTGCTTCTCAATCCGATTTTTTCTACGGAGCCGGAAATATTTAACACCTTCACGCTGTCGCCGATATGAAAAGGCTTATCGAAAAAGATGATGAATGAAGCAATCAGGTTTTCCAGGCTTTCTTTTGCAGCCAAAGCTATGGCAGCACCCACGATACTTAGACCTGCAAGCAGTTTGGTAACATCTTTATGAAATGCAAAACGAATCACCAGTATAATGCCAATCAAAACAATGATTGCTTTGAAAAAGTCTTTGAAGAAGGACACCATTTTCGTTTCCGCAACATGATGGGAAAACTGCGCCTGGTTGTCCTGCATGGTAGTGGCGATAAAATCTATGAATCGCAGCAACATTCCAATGAATGCAATGATGATAATACAGCTGCCAATGGAATCAATAATCTGCTCCGCAGCTACCTTGTGTATGCTGAAATGAAACGCGGCGGGAAATGTAAGTTTATCCAACGTTACAAAGGTGACAAGCAGCACCAGGAAAATTTCCAGTGGTTGCACCAGCAGGTCAAAAAAAGATTCGCGGCTCACTTTCCAGGATGTGTTCTTAATAAGCCTGAAAAGTATGCTGGCTATATATTTTGAGAATAATCTTTTAAAGATCAGGATAATAAAAATCGTGATCGCACATATGATGTAACTCTCAATAGTATTGCTAAGAAATTCGTGTTGAAGAAAATTCATTTTGATAGTTGTTAGTTGATGGTTGTTAGTTGTTAGAGTTGAGGTTGGAGCAGTGCATTCTTTTGCACCTCCTAACAACTATCAACTAACAACAAACAACTTCTCTCACAATTCATACACATACACCTTCCCGCTGGAAAGGCAGTATAATTTATTTACAGAGATACGGCATTTTTCTACGTTCGTAAGTATCGCTGGGAATGCCAGTTCGTTCAGCATTAGCGTGCCGGTTTCATATTTTTCCAGCACATTACCTTTTCTGCCGAAAACAGTTTTGTCAATTACCTGAAAATCTTCCCAACCCAGCAAAGCAATTTTATTTTTTAAACTTCCATAATAATCGAAAATGAACAGCCCTTGTTTAGGATCGTAGAGATAAACCAGTTTGTCGTGATCTTCAATGTCTACAGGCGTTGGCGGCGTGCTGAACAACACACGAAAATCAGAAGAATTGTCAATCACATTTCCATTGTCGTCAAGCCTTTTAAGCTTTGCTTCCACTTCATCATACACCCAAATGCCGTTATCGAATGATTGGCTGATGGCACGTGCCTGCATTATGTTTTGCTGACGTAAATCAAACGTATAGCGTTTGTTCAACACCCTGTCCAGCACTACGACCGTTGTAAAATCCTGGAAATATAACAACACCTTTAAAGGGTTTGTTGCATCGATGTAAGTGAGGTTGCCATATCGCCTTACCTCATTGAAAACACCCACTGAATCACCTTTCTCGTTGAGTTTCTTAAGCTGGTACTTACTATTGATGAGATAAACATTGCCCAGGTTGTCTACAGTGAAATTGATGATATCGCCCTCGATGACCTGCAGCAATTTGAGGTCCGCAGCTGGCGGAACAGTGTCGGAGAATAGTTGTTGGTTGTTAGTTGATAGTTGATAGACAACCTGTGCATCATTGCGGCAAGGAAATGCGTTTGCAAATGATGCATTCAATACAACGAGGGATAATATGACTAAAAACTTTCTCAAGCCTTGTAATATTTTAAATGAAGGTCATTGCCATCAAACTCTGCGTAGCTGTCATAGTAGATCCAGTCGCCAAGATTTATGTAACGGCTGTTCTGGCCAAGATCAAAATCAATTGGCAAATGCCTGTGTCCGAAAATGAAGTAATCGTAGTGTTTGTTTTGTAAAATCTCTTTGCTGTAAATGATCAGCCATTCATTTTCGGGACCTAAAAACTTCTTGTCGTTTTCGCCCGTCGCAGCGCGGCTGGAATGACTCATGTAGTTTGCAACACCTACGCCTATAGCTGGCGGCAACACGCCAAACAGCCATTTACAAACGGGGTTGCGAAATATCTTCTTAATAAACTTATAGCCGTGATCTCCGGGACCAAGACCATCGCCATGTCCCACTAAAAATGTTTTGTTGTTGAAGACAAATTCTTTCGGCTCGTAGTAAACAGGAATGTTCAATTCTTTCTCAAAATAATCCCGCATCCACATATCGTGATTGCCGACAAAGAATGTTATTGGAATGCCACTATCAGTTATCTCGGCCATTTTTCCCAAAATCCTCACGTAACCCTTTGGCACTACCTTTCTGTATTCATACCAGAAATCAAACAGATCGCCTACAATAAAAATGTGCGCGGCATCCTTTTGTGCGATGCTCAAAAATTCCACAATGCGTTTTTCCCTGGTGAGACTTGTTGCATGATCGGGAACACCTAAATGAAAATCGGATAGAAAATAAACTTTTTTATTGGGCGCCAATTCCATTCTTACTTCACTTTATTTTTTGATTGTTATAATACTCCAGTATATCTCCAGATTCTATCACCACAAAATTTTCAACACTTCTATTGTACCAGTATATCCAGGTTGTTATTAAATTATTTTCCGGAAAAATACTTACCAATTCTCTTTTGAATAATCCATCATTTACTTCCTCATATTCGTCCAATTTGCCAAAGGCTTCCTCAAAAAAGTCATCATTCCTCAATTTGTACAACTCACCTTGTATATAGTTCTCGCCTTCTACAGGTACTGCTGCGGGAAAACTACCTTCGTAATAGAGTTTTCCTTTTACCTGCGCGTTGCAAACGAAAGAAAAATAATCCTCTATCAACGAATGCATCGCGAAGGGTTTGCGAAGTGTGCCATATACGAATAAGTGAACTGACATGGTTTGAATTATTGATTAACTGAATAACTGAGTGTTTCAATGTTATAAAGACTCTTTGATATTCAACCATTCAGTTATTCAGTTATTCAGTTTATTCAGTCATTTCCTCCTTCTACCAAAAAGCAATAAACCTCCTTCGGTCCGTGTACGCCCACAACCAATGTCTTTTCGATGTCTGCTGTGCGGCTGGGGCCGGTTGCAAAAGTTATCAGCGATGGTAAATTGGTGCCGTACTTGTCTTTCATAAATAATAACCCATCCTTCACATCGTACACAAGTTGCTTTGTATAGGCAATGCAAATATGAATGGGTGCATACACACTTACTGTACGTCCACTTTCCTGACCTGCACTCATTACAATGGTTCCGGTTCTGGCGACCAAGCATTCGCATGAAGTAATGCTGGCATCACAATTTTTGAGATCGTCTGTATACCACTGACCAAGTGCACCTGAAAAGTTATTGCGCAAGTCAGTTTCATTGCAGAAAAGTTTTTCCCAGTGATTGCCCGCTACAAGGTGGGAAAGCTGATCGGCCAGTTCTCCTTTATTCATGCAATACACAAATTTGCCTTTCAGATTGGTGAATTCTTCGGCAAACTGCACTTCCAATTCTTGCCGTGAGGGTTGAAAAACGGAGCTGTTTCCCTCACTTTGTAAAAAAGGAATAGGCGTTGAGCTACTCAACGCCTTTCTTATTTTCTTTAAAATATTTTCCTTGGATGGTGAAACGTTCATATCAATTGAAAGTTGAAAATTGAAAATGGAAAATGAAAAGCTGAAAATGGAAAACTGAAAAATCTACATCGCAATGCCCCAACGCCTTATTCAAAGTTTCTCAATTTTCAATTTTCAACTTTCAATTTTCAATTATTCAATGCTTTGTTTGTTACATCGCTATCATAAGGGGGAACACCTTCGCTGATCTCTCCCATTGTTGAACTTGATCCATGATCTTTACCGTCTACATCCAGCACTTTCTTCTCTTCAAACGGACGTTTTCCGATCAACACTTCCACATCGCTTTGGAACAGAACTTCTTTATCCAATAGTGCTTCTGCAAGTTTTGCAACATCACCTTTCTTCTCAGTAAGTAACGCCTTGGTACGTTCGTAAGCAGCATCAATCAATTTTCTTACTTCTTCGTCGATCATCTTAGATGTTTCTTCAGAGTATGGCTTGGTGAATGAATTTTCCGTCTGTGGATCGTAGAAACTTACATTACCTATTTTATCGTTCATACCATACACGGTTATCATTGCATATGCTGTACGGGTAATTTGCTGAAGGTCGTTTTGCGCACCTGTAGAAATTTTGTTGAAGAAGATCTCTTCGCTTGCACGGCCACCCAACGTCATACAAATCTGATCCAACAATTGATCTGTGTTGTACAGATATTGTTCTTTCGGAGTGTATTGCGCGTAACCCAAAGCAGCAGTACCTCTCGGAACGATGGTAACTTTCAGCAAAGGATATGCGTGCTCCAGGTACCAGCCGCAAATGGCGTGTCCGGCTTCGTGGTAGGCGATGATCTTTTTCTCGTCAGGAGAAATGATCTTGTTCTTTTTCTCCAAACCACCGATCACTCTGTCCACCGCATCCTGAAAGTCTTCCATTTCCACACCGGCTTTACCTTTACGGGCAGCAATCAATGCAGCTTCGTTACATACGTTCGCGATATCTGCACCTGCAAAACCAGGAGTTTGTTCAGCCAGTTTATGAATATCTACAGTGTTTGAAATTTTGATTGGTTTCAGATGCACTTTGAAAATCGCTTCACGACCTTTCACATCCGGTTTATCAATGCTGATCTGTCTGTCGAAACGGCCTGGACGCAACAAAGCGCTATCCAAAACGTCCGGACGGTTCGTTGCGGCCAACACGATAATTCCGCTGTCACCACCAAAGCCATCCATTTCCACCAGCAATTGGTTCAACGTGCTTTCACGCTCGTCGTTGCTCATGATCGCGTTTTTACCGCGGGCACGACCGATCGCATCAATCTCATCAATGAATATTACGCAAGGTGATTTTTCTCTCGCTTGTTTGAACAGGTCACGCACACGGCTCGCACCAACACCCACAAACATTTCCACGAAATCACTACCGCTCATGCTGAAGAAAGGAACCTGCGCCTCACCCGCCATGGCTTTTGCCAATAGCGTTTTACCCGTTCCCGGAGGTCCTACGAGCAACGCACCTTTCGGTATCTTACCGCCAAGCGATGTATACTTCTTCGGATTCTTCAGGAAGTCAACTATTTCCATCACCTCTACTTTCGCTTCGTCCAAACCGGCTACGTCGCTGAAAGTGATGTTTACTTTTGTGCCTTTGTCAAAAAGAGTAGCTTTTGATTTTCCAATGCTGAAAATACCGCCGGGACCACCGGTTCCGCCGGCGCCACCGCCCATTTTACGCATCAGCAATATCCAGATCAGTACGATCACAACGATCGGGAAAATGTATCCGATGAATTGGCTCAACCATTCTGATTCGCTGATATCTTCACGTGGAACTTCTTTTACAGATGGATTTTTAGTATAGTAATCACGCAAATCATCTGCAAATATTTCCGGTTTTGCAATCGTAAATTCAAACTGCGGGCCTTTGTCGGTCGTAACACGCATTGAATTTTTAGCGATAAGGTTTTTATAATAGTCTTTTTTGAGACTTTCAGGTTTAATAAAAACTCTCACCAGGTTCTTATTGCCACTGCTAACCAATGCTATTTTTTCAACGTCTCCCTTGGAAAGCATATCCTGGAAAAACTGGTATTGGTTGATCTTCGTGCCTTCCTGGTTGAACGAGCCCCAAATCTGAAAGCTGAGCAGGATCGCTGCGATAGCTCCCCACACCCAATAGATGTTGAATTTTGGTCCTTTCGGAGCGTTTCTGTCATCTTTAGGACGCATCTTTGGGAACTGGCCTTTGTTATTTGGTTGTTTATCTTCTGGTAACATGATATTAGTCTTATTCTAAATTATTGCTTGTTGGTTATTGGTTCAATGCCTAGCCGTTGTGCTCAGTTACTTCCGCGTCGCTCCACATTTCTTCGAGTTTGTAAAATTTACGGGTTTCAGGTTGCATCACGTGTACCACAACGTTCACATAATCTATCAGCACCCATTGCAAGCCCGAGCGCCCTTCTTGCCTGTAAGGCATTTCTTCGCACTGCTCTTTCACTTCCATTTCTATAGAATCTGATATAGCTTTTACCTGTGGAGAGGACGATCCCTGGCAAATGATAAAAAAGTCTGCAACTGCTTCAGGGATTTTTCGAAGATCCATAGCTATTATGTTTTCACCCTTTTTTTCCTGAATAGCATGAATGATGACCTTGAGGATTTTGGAGCTCTTCGTTAACCTTGCTACACTGCTACGTTTGCGGGTAGCTAATACTGACAATTGTTCCAATAATGAAATCTTTTAGTAATTAAATATTAGTAGGTTGCTATTGTGATTCCGGGGATGTTTTCTTGTGTAAAATAGCCCCGTAACTAAGTAAACTACATTCAAAAGTCGCCCTTACGATTTTCAAAAAGAGGCTGAAACCCAGTTCCTGTTTTTCAGCAGCCTTTACCATCTCAAAATAAAGAAAATACTACATTCGCAATGCTCAAAAGTAATAATCTTTTCCAACTTCTTTATGTATGGTAACTATAGGCTTCCCTTTTACCGAATTGACTAGTATTGACAGCACCAACAACTATGCCATGGCAATGGCACATGAAGGATTGGCCACTCACGGAGCAGCGTTTTTTGCGCACGAACAAACGGCCGGAAAGGGACAATTGGGGCGCCAATGGAAAACCACAGCGCTGGAAAACATCATGCTTTCCCTTGTGCTCAAGCCTTCGGGGCTTCCGGTCACCCGGCAATTCTTCCTAAGCGCGGCAATTGCTGCAGGTTGTTATGACTTCTTTAAAAAATATGCGATTGACGATGTTGCGGTTAAATGGCCAAATGATATTTACTGGCGTGACAGAAAGGCAGGGGGCATTTTGATAGAAAACGTCCTTGCCGGCAATAATTGGCAATTTGCCATCGTGGGAATCGGCCTGAATATCAACCAGACTGTTTTTGCCGAAGGCGTTACAAACCCGGTTTCACTAAAGCAAATTACAGGGAAAACCTTTCCTACAGTAGAAATGGCCAAGGAACTGTGCAGTTGCCTTCAAAAAAGATATGACCTGCTGTTTTCTGCACCTTTGCAGGAAACATTGGATAACTACAACGCAATCCTGTACAAAAAGGGACAAAAAGTGAAGTTAAGAAAGGATATCGCCGTTTTTGAAACAATCATCAAAGGCGTGAACGAACAGGGAAAACTGATGACTTTTGATACAATGGAGCGTGAATTTAGCCTTGGAGAGGTCAGTTTGGTGGTGTGAGTCGTTCATTTACCACTAAGGCGCTAAGGACACTTAGTTGCACTAAGAAGCTTCTTGGTGAGGCTTAGTGTCCTTAGTGCCTTAGTGGTGATTATTCTCCTCGCTTATTTCCAGAAATCTTCCGGCATCGGTTTGTTCAGCAAATTCTTGTAGTAAAACTTGTAAGACTCAAGAGCATTGTGGATGCGCTTAGCCGCAACGTTTGAACCTATTCCGTGACGCTCGTTTGGATAAAGCATAAACTCAAAGTCTTTTTTCAGATCTTCCAGTTTGTTGATCAGTTGAATGCTGTTTTGCATATGCACATTGTCATCGGTTGTGCCGTGTACAATTCTTATCAATCCTTTGTATTTATCTGCATATGTAGCAACGGCAGTGCTTTTATACCCATCCGGATTGTCTTTTGGTGTATCCATAAAACGCTCGGTGTAGTGCGTATCGTACAACTGCCAGTCGGTTACTGAAGCTTGCGCAATGCCAAAATCAAACACATCCGCACCGTAGGTCAGCGCCATGCAAGTCATGTAACCACCAAAGCTGCCACCTGTGATGCAGAGTTTGCCGTTATCCATCCACGGTTGTTTTTTTAACCAGCGGCCACAGGTCATGAAATCACCAATTTCATATTTACCCATTTGACGATAAATGTAATTCATGCCGTTCTTTCCGAAGTGACCACTACTGCGATTGTCAAACGCCACCTGCACGAGGCCCTCTTGTGCCCACCACTGGTTAAGGCCGCCAACAGGTTTCCACCTGTCGTAAACAGTGCCTGCATCCGGGCCGCCATAAATGCTTACCAACACTGGATATTTTTTGGAAGGATCGAAATTGATAGGATAAGTGATCGTTACAGGCAAATCAAACAAACCGTCATCACTTTTCACCCTCACCAGTTCTGTTTTTGGCAGTGCATAAGTGTCAAAATTTGCGCCCTTGCTATCTCGCAGCTCACGGATCACTTTTCCTTTGTTATCTACCAGCGCCATTGTTGGAGGCGTGTTCAGATTGGAATAAGTGGTAATGAAATATCTGCCATCGGGCGACACATTGATCGCATCATGCGTATAGTCACCGAAAGTCAATCTGGTAATACCTTTGCCATTTAAAGGCGCTTTGTATAAATCGAAACGTGCCGAGTTTTCTTTGCGTGCTTTAAAGTAAATGGCTTTGTTTTTTTCATCCACAAACGAAACGCCCGTCACAGTAAAATCGCCCTGTGTAATCGCATTCACGAACGTGCCGTCGGCATTGTACAGATACAATTGTTTCCAACCGCTTTTGTCGCTTTTAACAATGAACTGCTTACCGCCATTGATGAATTGAAAACGATCATCTTCATCCAAAACGATCCATGTTTTTTGCTCTTCGTTGTACACTTGTTTTTTTGCGCCATCAAAACCCACTGAATAAATTTTCAGGTTGTTCTGGTCACGGTTCATCCACTGCACCCATAAGGTATTGTCCGGCGCCCACATTGGTGTGCCGAAATACTGATCGTCTTTGTCGTTGAAATCGGCCCAATTCACTTTTGAATTGGCAACATCGGCGATACCAACTCTTACTTCAGGATTTTTATCGCCGGCTTTTGGATAGCGTTGATTTTCCAAATAACCATGTTGACCATCGGCCACATAGATAGGGAAAACAGGCACCATCGATTGATCAAAACGCATGAACGCGAGGTGTTTGCTGTCGTCACTCCACCAGAAAGCCTTGTAATGACTGGCTCTTCCGAGGATTTCTTCATAGTACACCCATGAAGCATATCCATTCAAAATGTTGTCAGAGCCGTCGTTTGTAAGTTGGCTTTCTTTATGTGTTGCAATCTCCAAAGTGTAGAGATTGTTGTTCTTTGTATAAGCGAAAAATTTACCGTCCGGAGAAGGTGTCATGTTCACAGCCCCTTCCACACCGATCATTGGCACTATTGGCTGGGTGGGTTTCAATTGTCCGGTGAAAACAACAGCCTTGCCTGTTTTGGCGTCCACACTGTATTGCGTGGCTTTGCCATCTTCTCTCTTCGTTTCCAGGTAATGTTCATTGTCGATCCATTTGGAAATATCCGGCAACGGTTTGGTGATATTCAGATTCGCACCTGATTTGAAAACATCGTTGAATGAAAATGTTTTCTTTTGGGCAAAAGAAATGTTCGCACTGCACATCAAAGCAATTGATGCAGCCAACAGTAGATTTTTCCTCATGTTAAGCATTTATTTGATCGTCGAATGTAAAGAAGGTTTTGAGAAATGGGATACCGATGGTGTAAAAAATGAGTCATTCGCTCCGTCGCTGGAAAACACCAAATGAAAATGCCGTGGTTCGTGAGACACGAACCACGGCATCCAGAAATCAGTATTTCAATTTTGCTGGGTTTTGTTTCATCCCCCAAAACAGAAAGAGTTTTATCGTTTTGGAAGAGGGCTTGTATTGGTAAATGAGCTGGGTATGTTTGTCTAAAATGCCAATGCGAACATCTTTTTTTCGCTTTGAAGGTCTTCCTATCTCGGGATAACATTTCAAAGCTCCAATCATTTCTTCTGTTCGTCTGACAAATCTCTCAACCTCCTTTTCAGTCCATTCCCGGTTGAGATATTTGACAATTTTATCGAAGCTCTTTTCCGCAGTATTTGTCCATAGTACTTCGAGTACTATTTCTTCAGCCATCTTTTATATTTTTTCATTACATCATCATGTGTCCTAAGCCGGCCCTCTTTTACATCCAACAATGCTTTATCAATAGCCTGCTGCTGCTCTTCTCCAATTTCATCCCACCAGTCTTTCTGCTCCTGCATAAAAGTCTTCACTACAGTCAATACAGTTCTTTTTTGCATATCGTTTAACTTGGGAAGATATTGCGCTATTTCTTTATCAAGATTTCTTGCTGTATTCATTCACGAGCGTTTTCCAAATTTACATTTTATTCTTTCCTGCGGCAAGAGTTTTACGACTTTACAAATACATTAAAACATCAACCATTCCGCTATTTCACTTCCTGCATATTCACGAGCTTCTTATAAAAGCCTTCCAGTGCAATCAATTCTTCATGTGTACCCCGTTCTACAATTTCACCTTTTTGCAACACGATGATTTCATCTGCGTGGCGAATAGTGGAAAGCCTGTGCGCAATCACAATGCTGGTGCGGTTTTGCATCATGTTGTTGATGGCATCTTGCACCAGTCTTTCGCTTTCTGTATCGAGAGATGAAGTGGCTTCATCCAGGATTAAGATCGGAGGATTTTTCAATACTGCCCTGGCGATAGTGAGCCTTTGTCTTTCACCACCGCTTAGTTTAGAGCCGCGGTCACCAATGTTGGTATCGTAACCTTCTTCTTTTTGCACAATAAATTTGTGGGCATTTGCTACAGTCGCGGCGTTGATGATCTCTTCTTTCGTCGCATTTGGAGAACCCAGAGAGATGTTATTTGCTATGGTATCATTAAACAAGATCGGCTCCTGCGTTACAATGCTTATGTGTTGTCTCACTGATGACAAAGAGTAGTCTTTTATATTAACTCCATCAATCAACACTTCCCCGCCTGTTGCATCATGAAAACGCGGCACAAGATCCGCCAGTGTTGACTTTCCGGCACCGGAAGAGCCCACCAGTGCAATTGTTTTTCCTTTTTTAATGGTAAGATTGATGTTCTTTAAAATCACTGCATCATCATAGGCAAATGACACGTTCCGTAATTCAATGCAGTCATTAAATGACCCCAGCTGCTTACCATTAAGATTATCTTGTACTGTTACCGGTGCATTCAGTACTTCTTCCACACGCTCAATCGCCGCAGCGCCTCTTTGTATGTTAAAGAAAGAAGTTGAAATGTTTTTTGCCGGATTAATGATCAACGCGAAAGATGCGATATATGTTATCAACCCCGCCGCCGTAAGGCTATTGCCGCCCGCCAGAACAAGGCGTCCACCGAAATATAAAATGGTAGACAATACGACCACTCCCAGCAATTCGGTTAATGGAGAAGCAAGGTCACGACGTGCATTCATCTTTTTGCGGATGCGAAAAAGATCGTCGTTTACTGCAAAAAATCTTGTACTCAATAATTTCTCTGCCATAAATGCCTTGATCACGCGAAGGCCGCCAAGTGTTTCATCCATGATCGACAAACTTTCACCGAGTCTCACAGCGGCGTCTTGCGATTGGGTTTTCAATTTGCGACTGATCCTTCCGATAAGAAAACCTGTTACCGGTAACAAAATCAAAAGAAAAAGAGACAGAACAGGAGAAATAATAATCAGCGAAATGAGATAACCGATGATTGTGATCGGGTCTTTCACCAATCCTTCCATAGTTCCTACGATGGAGCTTTCAATTTCCACGATATCATTGGTCATTCTCGACATGATATCGCCTTTTCTTTTTTCAGTAAAGTAACCTATCGGCAGTTCAAGTATTTTATTATACAGATCCTTCCTCATTTCTGTGACCACTGCGCTCCTGATAGGGGCCGATATAAGGTTGGACAGATATAGAAACAAATTTTTGAGCAACGTTGCGGCAATCAAAAAAACACAAATAATGGTTAAAGCAACCACTCGTCCATCTGGCCTCGATTTAATTATACCTGCCAGATAATGATTAACGGAGGACAATAATTTTGTGTCGCTTAAAATTTGATTGGCCGGTTGATTGGGTTTGAAAATAAGATCAAAGAAAGGCATCAACATGGCGATGGAAAAAACACCAAATAATGTGGCCAATAACGTAAAAACAAAATAGAGCGTCAACTTGTCGCTGTACCGCTTGATATACTTAAAAATCCTCGAAAACTTCTTCATTTTATATTTGATCGTGTGGTTTTATCCCCAGCTTCACTTTTAAAGCTGTAAATTTACAGCGCACAAAGGTAATATTATGGAAGAAGGAAAAAGACAAAAACAGGTGGCAGGTTTGTTAAATGAAGAACTGAATGCCATTTTTCAGAAACTTGGTTTGAGCATGATAGATGGCGGAATGGTTTCCATTTCCTCCGTAAAAATTACTCCTGACCTGTTCCAGGCGAGAATATATTTAAGTTTTTTTCAGATAAAAGATCCCAAGGCTACCCTCAAAAAAATTGAGGAAAGAGAGTGGGAAATCAAAAAAGAACTGGTTGCCCGCGTAAAAAGCCAGCTGCGCTCTATGCCGCAACTTACATTCTACGTCGATGATACATTGGATTATGTATTTAAAATGGAAGAATTGTTTAAAAAGATCAACGAGGATCGTCCTTCTTCGGGCGAAGAGAAATCCTAAGTTTACAGCATAAAAAACTTCCCAATTGAATTTTCTATTTGCCTGGCGCTACTTTAAATCTAAAAAATCTACCAACGCCATTAACATCATTGCATGGATAAGTGTGCTTGCCATTATGGTGGGCACAGCTTCATTTATCGTGGTGCTTAGCGTGTACAATGGTTTTGAGGACCTGGTAAAATCGCTGTATGCGTCGTTTTACACAGATCTTAAAGTGGTTCCGGTTAAGGGCAAAACGATCATTTTTACTCCGGAAGAACTGGCAAAAATCAAGACCGTTCCTGGCGTTAATGCCTATTCGCTGAATGTGGAAGAAAAGGCGCTGATGAGAAACGGCGATTGGCAAAGCCTTGTATATTTAAAAGGCGTAGACTCCGACTACACAAAGGTTGCCAGCGTAAAACAACATGTAAGACATGGCAATTATGAACTGGGGACCCCTGACAAACCGGTAGCTGTATTAGGAATAGGTGTGGAAAATGCTTTGGCGCTCGAAGCAGAAAAAGCTTTGCTCCCATTAACGGTTTACCTTCCACAAAAAGGCGAGACCACCGACCCGCTGCAAAGTCTCGCGGCGGACAATATAAGCACATCAGGGTCTTTTGCAATACAGGAAGATTTCGACAATAAATATGTGATCACCAACCTTGGCTTTATGCAGCGCATGCTGCACCTACGGCCGGACGAATACAGCGCAGCAGAAATTTCTTTGAAAGCAGGCGCCAACCCGGATAAGGTCAAGCGCAATTTGCAAGCAGCACTCGGAAACAAGATTGAGGTAACAACAAGATACGAGCAGAACAAAACCTTCTTCTCCGCCATGCAGCTGGAGAAATGGATCATTTACGGAGTGCTTTCATTGATACTTACAGTGGCTGCATTTACGATGATCGGTGCATTGACCATGCTGGTTTTGGAAAAACAAAAAGATATTCAAATATTAAAAGCGCTTGGCACGCCGGACAATAAGGTGCAGGGCATTTTTCTAAGAGAAGGCTTGCTGTTGGCTTCTGTTGGTAGCGTGGGCGGCGTTTTGCTGGCCATGGTTATTTGCTGGGCGCAGGAAAAATTCAAGATCATTGCTCTCGAAGGAGGCAGTTTTGTAATAGATCATTACCCTGTAAAACTATACGCATCGGACGTTTTGCTAGTGCTCTTCACCGTTATAATTGTGGCAATGCTGGCCTCTTGGTTTCCCTCTAGAAAAGCTTCTTTACAGCCAATTGAGCTTCGCTAGCGGCCGCAATGTGGGAATTTGAAAATATGGAAATTTGATAATTCTTTATTGTCAACCACCAAAATGACTACTTAATTTCTGAACATTCGAAGAGTTGAAAATCCATAATGCAAGACACACCTCCCATTTTCAAATCTTCAAATCTTCAAATTTTCAAATTGCCGGATAGTCGCCCAGCGTCTCCGGTATCTGCGACAACGCTTTAGCCAATTGTTCATCGTTCGGTGCTACGCCGTGCCACTCGTGGTGGCCTTCCATAAAGTCCACACCCTTGCCCATAACAGTGTGCATCATGATGGCAATAGGTTTTCCCTTCCCTAAAAATGTTTTCGCACTTTCAATGGTGCTCACCACGAGATCCATGTTATTCCCGTCCTCGAGACGAATTACTTCCCAGCCAAACGAAGTAAATTTATCCGCAAGGTTACCCAAATTCATCACTTTTGCGGTTGGGCCGTCAATTTGTTGTCCATTCCAGTCTACAGTTGAAATCAGATTGTCCACTTTGTGGTGTGCTGCAAACATTAAAGCTTCCCAGTTTTGCCCTTCATCCAATTCCCCGTCTCCGTGTAGTGTAAAAACGGTTTGCGGGTCGCCGTTAAGCTTTTTTGCGAGTGCTGCTCCAATGGCAACACTCATGCCCTGCCCCAAAGATCCACTGGCCACGCGAATACCGGGAAGGTGTTCATGAGTAGTTGGATGCCCTTGAAGACGGGAATCTATTTTTCTAAATGTGTTTAATTCTTTTAAATTGAAATATCCTGATCTTGCGAGAGTTGCATAGAAAACTGGTGAAATATGTCCATTGGACAAAAAGAAAATATCTTCTCCTTTTCCATCCATCGAAAAGGATGGGTTATGCTTCATTATTTTAAAGTAAAGTGCCGTAAAAAATTCAGTACAGCCTAAAGAACCGCCGGGATGCCCACTGTTTGCGCCGTGTACCATTCTCAAAATATCTCTTCTTATCTGAGATGCTGTTTCTTGTAGTGTAGGCATATGTAAAGTGTTGAGTTTAACAAATCTAATCTTTAAAAAAATTTATACCAACAATTTGAATACATTAAAGTTTTCCATCATAAAAGGATGTGGTACTTTATTTGCATCGTATTTTTCCCTGGCGTTCCTATCTAATATCATGGTAAACCATTAGACGAATAAAAATTTTTAGTTATCAGAGCACTTTGACCAAGGGTTATCCAACTTAAAGTATATTTTTGTACCGCAATCAATTAAACCTTATGTTAGATGTAATACTAAGCTTATCTATCTCTTTTGCAGTCTCTTATTTGGCTATACCAATCATCATTAAGGTTGCCAAAATCAAAAAATTGTATGATGTACCTGACGAAAGAAAGGTACACGCAACGCCGATTCCTTCATTGGGCGGCCTTGGCATTTTTGCTGGTTTTGTGTTTGGCTGCATGCTTAGTACGAACTTTGCTCAATCCAGCGAAATGCAATATTTCATTGCCGCTACTCTTGTTATTTTCTTTCTTGGTATTAAAGATGACATTCTTATTCTCTCCCCAATAAAAAAATTCATTGGCCAGGTATTGGCAGCCTTTATCGTAATCTATAAAGGAGGAATTCAAATTAACAGCATGCATGGCTTCCTGGGCATTCATGAATTGCCTGAAATGTACAGCCTGTTGCTTACTTATTTTACAATTCTTGTGGTGATCAACTCTTTCAATCTTATTGATGGCATTGATGGTCTTGCCGGAAGTCTTGGTTTGATGGTATCTGCACTTGTTGGTATTTATATGCTTCAGGTTGGAGAAACAGCTTATTCCATACTTGCATTTTCACTTGCCGGCGCACTGGTTGCGTTCCTGCTTTTCAACTTCCAGCCTGCAAAAATATTCATGGGTGATACAGGCTCGCTGCTTATCGGCCTGATCAACTCCATATTGGTGATCAAATTTATTAATGTATCAGAAACGTCTACAATGCCAATGAGCAGCGGTCCAGCCATTGGAATCGCTTTGTTGTTCATTCCATTGCTCGATACACTGAGGGTATTCAGTATAAGAATGCTTAAAAGACGTTCACCGTTTAGCCCCGATAGAAATCACATTCATCACTTGTTACTCGATAGAGGTTTATCCCACAGAAACATCGTTCTTACATTAGTTGCTGCTAATATTATTGTCATCATCGCTTCAGCTTATTTTTCACCTTCTGTAAATTGCACTTTGCTCGTGTTGGGCATCAGTGCGGCTTTCTTTGTTGGAATCGGCATTTTGCAAAAGACCAAACGCCCAAGATTGTTTGTGGCGAACCTGCATAAGGGCTCGGTTGAAAGCAATGCTCTTTCTACCAAAATAGTTCCATTGACAAAGGATTCCGTGTTAGAGCAGAAGTAGAGTCAAAGTAAAAATCAAAGTCAAAAGCAATTCAGGCACGCCTTCTAAACGAAGCTATTTTATAAATGGCAGGCGGCTCATTTTTTTGAATTTTGATTTTTTAATTTTTACTTATAAATACTTACAAAATTCACATTAGATTTGCGCCATTAATATTAGCACTATGTCTGATGAATTAGCAATAATAATGGATGATACAGAATCGTCTATGAGCAAGGCGATTAAACACCTGGAAAGTGAATTAACTAAAATACGCGCCGGCAAGGCAAACCCTCAAATAGTTGACGGCATTACCGTAGACTATTACGGTTCAGCTACTCCGCTTGCGCAAGTTGCCAATGTATCTGTGGTAGATGCGCGTACCCTGACCATTCAGCCATGGGAGAAGAACATGCTTCAACCAATCGAAAGAGCTATCATCAATTCAAATATTGGTTTAAATCCACAAAACGATGGATTGATCATTCGCCTGTTCCTTCCCCCACTTACGGAAGAGCGTCGTAAAGAATTTGTAAAGAGAGCCAATGGTGAAGGAGAAGCTTCAAAAGTCTCTATCCGCAATATCCGCAGAGATGCAATTGAGATGATTAAAAAATTGCAGAAAGATGGCTTGAGCGAAGACGCTGCAAAAGACGCCGAGAAAGATATCCAGGCTATCACAGATAAATATATAGCCCAGATTGAGAAACATCTTGCAACAAAAGAAAAAGAGATCATGGCCATCTAGCCTGATTGAAACATAGATTATAAGGTGCCGGCGCAATGCCGGCATTTTTATTTGGCGGCAGGAAGAAAATTACCCAGTTGCCTTTGGAAAGCGTTGATTATTTACCAAAGCAGTTCGCATGTAAAATACGGTGATTGATATAATAATGATGCTGAGCTGATTAGCCGAACATTTTTTTTATATACATTTGTCGCAAACGGAAACCATACATTTCAATTCTTCGAAATGTAAACGTAATACCTAACCGCAGTAATTGATCCAGCATCCTCAACATTGCTTTAAGCTATTTGTAATAATAGAAATTTGATTAAACAATAAAAATTGAACTACTATGGGCTTTGTAAAAGAGTTTAAAGAATTTGCCATGAAGGGCAACGTAATGGATCTTGCAATAGGTGTTATTATTGGTGCCGCCTTTGGAAAGATCGTTGACTCAATTGTAAATGACCTCCTGATGCCGATCATCTCCCGCGTGCTCCTGAATGGTATCAGTTTTACCGACAAATTTGTTTCCCTCGATGGCTCGCATTACCCCACGTACGATGCGGCCAAAAAAGCCGGCGCCGCAATATTCGCCTGGGGAAATTTCATCCAGGTATTTATCAACTTCCTCATCATAGCCTTTGTATTATTTATGGTAGTAAAAGGTCTTAACAGGTTGAAAAAAGAAGCTCCTGCTGCTCCTGCAGAGCCTTCCAGCACAGATAAATTGTTGATGGAAATAAGAGATGGGCTGAAGAAGTAGGCAACTGGTTTACATTATTGAATTACCTCTTTGACAATTAATAGTTAATAATTAATAATTAATAGTGCAGCCTTTCATGGTTGGCAGCAATCTTGACAGAGCGCTGCCCATATTAATTATTCTTTATTAATTATTAATTACATTAAACACAATCATTATGAAAAAAGCATTACTCGCATGTAGCCTGGTATTGATGACGGGTTGGCTATTTGCACAGGACCAAACGATCAAAGGTTTACAATCAGAAAGCAACAGAACGATTAAAAAAGATCCGAATGATACAATTCCAAAAAATTGGAAGGTAGGCGGTCTATTTTCCCTCACTTTTGGACAGACATCTCTTTCAAACTGGGCCGCGGGTGGCGATGAACTGTCAATCAACTTTAATAGTATCCTGAGTTTATATGGTTATTATAAAAAAGGAAGACATACCTGGGATAATACCCTGGACCTTGGCCTTGGCTATGTGAAAACAACGTCGCTGGGTATGCGAAAAAGCAACGATAAGATAGATCTTTATTCCAAGTACGGATACGAACTGGCACCGAAATGGTATTTGAGCGGACTGGTGAATTTCCGAAGCCAGTTTACCGCCGGTTACAATTATCCAAACGATACGACGGTGGAAAAAATATCAAACTTCATGTCTCCGGGCTACCTGCTTCTTTCTGCCGGTATTGACTTCAGGCCAACGGACTATTTTACCATTTTTGTGTCACCGCTAACTTCCCGCTGGACGTTTGTTACCGATAATGACCTTTCCGCAAAAGGAGCATACGGCGTGGATACCGGCAAACACGTTCGTAATGAAATAGGTGCATTTATGACCATAAATTACATGCACGAGATCATGAAAAATGTGGTGTATAAGTCCAGACTCGACCTCTTCTCTAATTACCAGCATAATCCGCAAAATGTGGATCTGTATTTTACAAACCTGCTGGCATTAAAGGTCAACAAGTGGCTGACCGCGAGTGTAGCGCTGGACATTATTTATGACGACGATGTTCGTGTTTTTGGCCCCAACCACGACTCGCCGCGCACGCAATTGCGTGAGAACGTGGGCGTTGGAATAGCTGTAAAGTTTTAGCAATTTGAAAATCTTAACAATTTGAAAATTTGAGGATTTGAAAATTTGAAAATGAAAGCCGCACCGAAAGCATTTTCAAATTCTCATATTCTCAAATTTTCAAATAAAGCACAGTCCTTGAAATCCCGGATCAAAAAAAATGTTATGCACCCTGGTAAATAGTATATTTTTGTGAAGCCTGTTGTTGTCAGCAGGCTTTATTCTTAAATTATAATACGTGAGTCAGCAGCCAACATATCAGATCAAGTTACCTCAGTTTGAGGGCCCGTTTGACCTTTTATTGTTCTTCATTGAGAGGGATGAATTAGATATTTACAATATTCCTATCACCAAGATTATCACTGACTTTCTCGCATATATACATTCCCAGGAAAACCTGAACATCGAGCTTTCGAGCGAATTCATTCTTTTCGTTTCCACGTTAATGCGTATCAAGGCAAAAATGCTGTTGCCAAGAAAAGAACTGGATGCGCAAGGAAATGAAATTGATCCGCGCCAGGAACTGATCGACAAAATCCTGGAATACAAAAAATACAAGCAGGCGGCGGCAGAAATGGCAGAAATGGAAGCCATCCGCATGCTGATGGTAAAACGCGGAAATCTTCAAAAAGACATTTCTTCTATTGGCGAAGAAGCGGGTGAAGGCACTGAAATACAGGCAATTACTCTTTTCAAACTGATGAAGGCCTTTGAAAAGGTAATGCAAAAAGTGTATGAACGTAACAACAAACCGGTGCATACCGTAGTGCAGTACCATTACACTATGGAAAAGAGCCGTGAACACATGTTAGCCACCGTGACCCGCGAAAAAACGATGTCGTTTGAAAAAATATTCGAATTCTGCGACAACCGCATCCATGCTATCTTCCTGTTCCTCAGCATGCTGGAACTCGTACAAATGAAATACATGACAATCCTGGCGGGTGAAGGAAGAAACAATTTCATTGTGGAATTCAACGAGAACCGCGAAGAGGACGACGTTTTCAATTTCGAATTACTGAATTAATAGCAACTATATTTTACAGCGAGGGCTTCGACAAGCTCAGCCTGACACTCCGTTGAAGCTGTCAGGCTGAGCTTGTCGAAGCCTCTTGCATAGAGCGTTGGATATTTGCCGACAAGCTGGCAGTTTTGCCGGTTATTTATCCATTGGTACACTAATTGATGTTTAAACACTAAAATAAAAAGGAGTTTAATATATGGAAACAGTATTTCATCCTTCATCAGAAAGAGGCCATGCCAATCACGGTTGGTTGGATTCTTATCATTCATTCAGTTTTTCAAGCTGGTATGAACCATCCAAAATACATTTTGGCGCACTGCGGGTTTTGAATGATGATGTTGTGGCCGGGGGCGGCGGTTTTGGTGCACATCCGCACGACAATATGGAAATTGTTTCGATCCCACTAAAAGGGGCCCTGGCACACAAGGACTCAACCGGAAATGAAAAATTCATTCATACCGGAGATGTCCAGATAATGAGTGCAGGAACCGGTTTACATCACTCTGAATACAATGCTTCGAAAACAGAGCCTGTAAACTTTTTGCAGATATGGGTTTTCCCGAAAATCAATAACATCAAACCGCATTACGATCAAAAAACATTTGACAGCAATGCGAGAAAAAATAACTGGCAGATCGTAGTAAGTCCGGATGAAAAAGACGGTGGTCTTTGGATCAACCAGGATGCGGTTTTTGCGAGGGCATCCCTTGATCAAAATACAACGTTGAATTATGTACCAAAATTTGCAGGAAACGGTGTTTATCTGTTTGTGATAGAGGGCAGTATTGAAGTGAACGGACAGGTTGTGAATAAAAGAGACGCTATTGGCGTAAGTAATGCTGAGGGTGTTGAGATTAAAGCAATTGAAGGAGCGGATGTACTGGCGATTGAGGTACCGATGATTAATTGAAAATTGAAAGTTGAAAATTGAAAATGAGGGCTGCCACTTTCGGTGACTTCTAACAACTATCAACTAACAACAAACAACTAAAGGAAAAACAATGACTACAAGAATAATAAACACTATCGAAGATGCTTCGATAGAATTTGTAGGCGCTAATAAAGTAAAAAGGGCTTTGCCTACCAGGAATTTGAAACAAGTAGACCCTTTTATATTTATCGATCATATGGTGCCGACTACGGTGCCAGCGGGTGCATCGATAAGGATACCACCTCACCCACACGCTGGTTTTGAAGTGGTGACCTACATCATCGATGGCGAATTTTTCCATCGTGATAGTAAAGGGCATAACCAGGTTGCTCATCCGGGCGATATTAACTGGATGACTTCTGGATCGGGTATCATACACAGTGAAGGACCGACGGAACAGTTTCTTGAAAAGGGCGGAAATCTTGAATTGATGCAAGTTTGGATCAATTTGCCTTCAGACAAAAAAAGGCTTGAGCCTTCCTTCAGAAATTATCCTTCCACAAGTTTACCGATAGTCGAAAATGAAACGAGCCGTGTAAAAGTTTTAATAGGCGAGTATGAGGGAAAGACCTCTCCTGTTGCCACACATACGTCGATGTACTATTACCACATCAATGTTAAAGCAGGAAACACATTTACACTGCCTGTGAACGATGGCTATACAGCGGGCTTATATGTAATGGAAGGAAAAGTGAAAATATTGGCTGATGAAATAAAGGCAGGTCAGGTAGTACAATTTGCAGCGGAAGGAACGCAAGTCGTTTTTAAAGCATTGGAAGACGTTACCTTAATTGCATTCGGCGGACAGCCGATCAATGAAAAGGTGGTGAGTTATGGCCCTTTTGTAATGAACAGTTTCCCTGAAATCCAGGAAGCCATTGCAAATTTTGAAGCAGGTAAAATGGGAGAACTGACGTATTAATATTGTTTATAGTTTAGGGATTTTTAGGCCGCTTATCAAATCGTTAAGAAATGATGAGCGGCTTTTTGCTACTTGTAGTAAATCAAAAAGGAAAAAGTAAAAAGTAAAAAAGCTTTGGTGTTTATCTACTTGAATTTATTTCGGCCAGACGACCGTTTGTAGCTCAATTTGAAAGGGTACAGATAAAAAAATTCCGCCTGGGCGGCGGAATTATAGCAGTTGGTTTTGGATAATATTTTTATTAATCAAAACCGTAAATTATATCGTAGGAAAGGTGTTAAGTAATAGTTAAGTATTCAGCGAATATAAGGTAAATCTACATTCGAGCCTTTTTTTATGTCCATTTTTTTCTACTTATTCTACTCACTTACTTTAATAAATACGCATATAAATCGTTTATAATCTATATGTATTTAAAATATACTTGTATTTCTGTACTCTGTAAATCTTATTTTTGACTCCTATGTGGCCAATTTGTATTAAAGAATTCAGACAATTCTTCAGTAGCCTTACAGGCTTAATTGCTATTTCCATTTTTCTATTGCTAACGGGATTGTTCCTGTTTGTTTTTCCCGACACCAATATTTTCGACGATGGCTATGCCACCCTTGATCAGTTTTTTAATCTCGCTCCCTGGATATTGCTGTTTCTGATTCCTGCAATAACCATGAGAAGTTTTGCGGAGGAATTTAAAACAGGCACTTATGAAATTTTGCAAACAAGTCCCGTTTCTTATAAACAGGTGATATTGGGTAAATATCTTGGCTGCCTGCTTATAGTTATCATCGCTTTGTTACCAACCATAATTTATGCGATTTCTGTAAATGCGCTTTCTGAAACGAGTGGCATTGATACAGGCGCAACGGTTGGCTCTTACATAGGTTTGTTTTTACTCGCAGCAATTTTTACCGCAATTGGCATTTGTTGCAGCAGCTTCAGTAATAATGCAGTGGTTGCTTTTATTATAAGTGCATTTGCGTGTTTTATAGTTTACACAGGTTTTAATGCCATCAGTCGCATTCCTGTTTTTGCCTCGGGTGCAGATTACTATATTGAAATGATAGGAATTGATTTCCACTATAAAAGTTTAAGTCGTGGTGTGGTTGACAGTCGTGATATTATTTATTTCCTGTCCGTGATTGTATTTTTTCTGGTGTTTACATGGAGGAATTTGTCGAGAAGATTTAGCGCAGCATAGGAATCTCCAATACTCAAAACTTAAAACTCAAAACTTTCTAAAGCGGTTCGCCGCAAAATATATTGGAATGAAGAAGCTATTTAACACGAAACTCTGGTGGCTGTTTTTATTGATCATTTTACTGGCAATTACCTACATCGCTTCTGCCGTACATTACAGGCTGGATCTTACAAAAGAAAAAAGGTTCACGATTTCGCAACCTACCAAAAAACTGATATATGGTTTAGAGGATAAGGTTTCAATCAATGTGTTTCTGAGTGGCGAATTGCCCGCAGGTTTTAAAAAACTTGCCAACAGCACCAAGGACCTGCTGCAGGAGTTTAAAGAAGTAAGCAAGAGAAATATTCAATACAGTTTTACAAAACCAGGTGAAGGCCTGGGCGATAGCGCACAGGCGCAGTTCCAGGATTCTCTCAGAAGATTGGGATTAAATCCAATGAACATTCATGCTCAAGTGAAGGAAGGTGAAGGCCAGGAACAACGTCTTGTTTACCCCGGCGCGTTGATCACTTACAAAGGTCGCGCCATTGCCATTGATTTACTGCAAGGTCAAAGTTCAGTGGATGGTATTAATTCGCTTAATAATGCTGAAGCATTGCTTGAATACAAATTTGCGCGTGCAATTCAAAAAATCACGCAGGACAGCGTGCCGGTGGTTGGTTACTTATCCGGCAATGGTGAACCGCTATCTTACAATGTGTATGGTTTTATCGAGAACACTTTGAAGCACGATTATGTTACCCGCATTTTCCCGATCGATAGTTTTCCCGAAATTCCTGCTGTTTTCAGTGCGCTTGTAATTGTAAAGCCTACCGTTCCTTTTACTGACATTCAAAAAGTAAAGCTTGACCAATATGTAATGCATGGCGGAAAGATCATGTGGATGGTGGATGAATTGTATGCAGAAATGGATAGCTTGCAAAGGGCACAAAATGATTTTATTGCTTTCGATAGAAACCTAAACATAGAAGATTTGCTGTTCAAATATGGTGTGCGTATTAATCCGGAACTTTTGCAGGATCTGAACGCAGACAAAATTCCTTCTGTTGTGGGAAGCATGGGAGGCAAGCCACAAATGGAGCTGCTGCCATGGCCCTATTTCCCGTTGCTAACTAATTACAGCAACCACCCTATCGCAAAGAATCTTGATTATGTAGTTTCCCAATTTCCCAACAGCATTGATACGGTGAAAGCAGATGGCATTAAGAAAACAATTTTGCTGGCATCATCTTCCAATAGCAGGGTTTTAAGCACTCCGGCGAAAGTTTCTTTCCAAAGCATTCAGAACGAGGATGACCTTAAAACATTTAACAAAGCGAATGTTCCTGTGGCTGTTTTGCTGGAAGGAAAATTCCAATCGCTTTTTGCAAACAGGCTTACGCAACCACAAAAGGATGCCTTTGCAGGACCCGGAGCATTTGCAAACAGTTCTCCGGATAATAAGATGATCGTGATCGCGGACGGTGACATTGCATTAAATAGCGTTACACAGAAAGAAGGTCCACTGCCGCTGGGCATGAATATGTTTACGCAATATCAGTATGCTAACAAGGATTTTCTTTCGAACTGTCTAGAATACCTTACGGACAACTCGGGTATTCTTGAGGCACGCAGTAAAGATTATACCCTTCGTTTGCTGGATAAAAAGAAAATAGAATCAGAAAAATCAAAATGGCAGATCATTAACATTGTGCTGCCTCTGTTGCTGGTGTTTATTTTCGGCACCTTATATCAATACATTCGCAAAAGAAAGTACCGTACAGGGGAATAAAGTTTGCAGCGTTTAAAAAAGCCAATCGTTGGCTTCGACTGGCTCAGCCTGACAATACGAGCAAATGTCAAGCTGAGCTTGTCGAAGCTTTGATTGGCTTTTTTCATTACATTTATGAAAGTCCCGTTGGGACGCATGCACTCAAATAAGTATTTTTGCGGGCACTAAAAATCTCTTCAGCAGAATGGCACTGACACCACAACAGATTTCTTATATCGTTTTTGGAATTGTAATTATCCTTGCACTGGTTTTTGACCTTGGCTTACTCAGTAAAAAAAATGCTGTAGTGACCATAAAAAAAGCGTTGACACAAACTATCTTCTGGGTAGTGCTTGCTTTGGGGTTTGGTATATTTGTTTGGTTTGAAGACGGCCCCAAACATGCTGTTGAATATCTGAGCGCCTACCTCATGGAGTGGTCGCTAAGCATTGACAACATTTTTGTTTTCATCCTCATTTTTACCTTCTTTGGCATAAAGGAAAAATTTTACGGAAGGCTCTTGCTCATTGGTATTTTGCTGGCCATTTTGCTACGCGTTATTTTTATATCAGTGGGAATTGTTCTTATCGAACGCTTTACTTGGGTGTTGTGGATATTCGGCGCAATCTTGTTATGGACAGGTATTAAAATGTTTACCACAAAACATGATGAAGAGCCGGACCTGAGCAACAACAGGGTTTACAAGTTCCTTCAACGTGTTTTTCCATTGACGCATGAAGATGGCAACGGAAGCTTTGTTGTGTACAGAGAAGGCAAAAAATACTACACCATTTTATTTGTAGCCGTGATCATGCTGGCAACTACAGATATTCTGTTTGCGCTTGACTCCATTCCGGCAGTATTTGCCATTACACAGGACAGATTGATCGTTTATACTTCCAATATCTTTGCGGTGCTTGGTTTGCGTTCTTTGTTCTTTTTGTTAAAGGGCGCTGTAAACAAATTTGCTTACCTGCAACAAGGCATTGCCATCGTGCTGGTTTTTATCGGCCTGAAAATGCTGGCAGAAATCTTTCACCTGAAAATACCTTCATACATTTCGCTATTGGTGATTATTCTGTGTATAGGGCTTTCGATTGTTTATTCAGCTACGGTAGCGAAAAAAGAAACGGACCCCGATATGGAACAGAAAGATCTTCATTGATCTACCGCTCACCTACCCTGATCGCAGAAAGGAATATATTCTGTACGCTTGTCTACTCCAATTTTCCGGTATGTAAATTGAAGGGAGATGATGCTTTTGCTTACTTAAAAATATCGAACCATTGCAATATACTATTCCGACTATTGTTCAGATCGTTAAAGGGAAATTACTGCAAACGGGAACCGACGACGTTTCCATTGACAGGCTATTGCTAGACAGCCGTAAGGTCTTGTTTCCTGCTACGTCACTGTTTTTTGCTTTAAAAGGTGGTCGCAGAAATGGCCACAGTTTTCTGCATGAAACTTATGAAAAAGGAGTGCGCAATTTTGTAGTAAGCGAGGTGCCTGAAATGGAGCTTCCCGGCGCAAACATCATTCAGGTAAAAGATACGTTGACTGCCTTGCAAACACTTTCCATTCATCATCGCAAGCAGTTTAAATTTCCTGTTATCGGCATCACCGGAAGCAACGGAAAGACGATTGTGAAGGAGTGGCTGAACCAATTACTGGAAGCGGATTACAACATTGTGAAAAGTCCCAAAAGCTATAACTCGCAAATAGGTGTTCCGTTGAGCGTGTGGCAAATGGACGAGCAAAACAATCTCGGCATTTTTGAAGCGGGTATTTCGCAGAGCGGCGAAATGGAAAAGCTGGAGAAGATCATTCAACCGACGATAGGTGTTTTTACCAACATTGGCGAAGCACACAGCCAGGGCTTTATGAGCATGCGCCAGAAAGTAAATGAGAAGCTGCAGCTCTTCAAACATGTTAACACGCTTATTTACTGCAAGGATTATTCAGAAATAAATGAGGGCATTGCTTCGTACCTGCATCAATTTCAGCAGGCAGAGAGCAGGCCGGACATGAAATTGTTTGACTGGAGCACGAAGACAGGCGCCACTGTAAGGGTTTGTTCTATCGTAAAGAAAAACAACTCAACTACGATTGAAGCCGAATATAACGGTGCAAAAATTTCTTTGAAAGTTCCGTTTATTGATGATGCTTCGATTGAAAATGCGATCACCTGCTGGTGTGTTTTGTTGCATGAAAATGTTGATCAAAACATTATAGCAGAACGCATGCAGCAGCTTACGCAAGTGGCTATGCGCCTTGAGCTGAAAAAAGGCACGAACAATTGTTCTATTATCAACGACAGCTATTCTGCCGATATAAGCTCTCTTAAAATTGCGTTGGATTTTCTTGCGCAACAACAGCAGCATCCAAAAAGAACGTTGATACTTTCTGACATTTTACAAAGTGCAGAGAGCGATGCGGAGTTATATGACCTTGTAGCCAGAACGCTGAAAGAAAAACATATTAATCGCCTGATTGGTATTGGTGATCACATCAGTCGCCATCATAAATCTTTTGAAAAAATAGAAGGGCTTGAAATTCATTTCTACCCTTCTACGGAAGCTTTCAAACGCGACTTTTATCATTACAATTTCACCAATGAAAGCATTTTGCTAAAGGGTGCCCGCGTTTTTAAATTCGAACAAATAAGTCGTTTACTGGAGCAAAAGGCACATCAAACAGTGCTTGAAATAAACCTCGAAGCATTTGCCAACAACCTGAAAGTGTATCAGCAATTGCTGCAACCATCTACCAAAATGATGGCAATGGTGAAAGCATTTTCTTATGGCAGCGGCAGTTACGAAGTGGCCAATTTGCTTCAATTCCATAAAGTAGATTACCTGGCGGTAGCTTATGCAGATGAAGGTGTGGAACTACGAAAGGCAGGTATTACATTGCCCATCATGGTAATGAATCCTGAAGAGAGTAGCTATGATGCCATTGTACAGTTTGAATTGCAACCTGATCTTTTTTCATTCCAGGAAATGCATGACTTCGACTCCTTTTTAAAAAAACAAAACATCAAGGATTTTCCTGTGCATGTGGAACTGGAAACGGGCATGAACAGGCTGGGCTTCGACGTACTGGAGTTACCGCTATTATTAGAGGCGCTCAAAAACAGTTCTTTCAAAGTGCAATCTGTATTCAGTCATCTTGCGGCAAGTGAAGATCCGAATGAAGATGAGTTCACAAGGCAGCAGGGAGAAAAGTTTTTGCATGCATGTGCAGCCATAGAGGAAACGCTGGGATATAAATTTATAAAGCATATTGCCAACACTGCGGGCATACTGCGCCATCCGCATCTGCAACTGGATATGGTGCGACTGGGCATTGGCTTGTATGGTGTAGACAGCGCAGAAACGGGCAGGTTGTCATTACAGGAAGTGTCTGCATTGAAAACGACAGTGGCGCAGGTTAAGCATCTACATCCAAACGATACGGTTGGATATAATCGTCGTGGCAAGGCCAAAGAAAATACAGTGATTGCCACGGTGCGCATTGGTTATGCCGATGGTTATGAAAGAAGGCTCGGCAATGGCGCAGGGAAAATGATGATCAACGGAAAACTCGCACCTGTGATTGGGAGCGTGTGCATGGATATGACAATGATTGACGTTACCGGCATTGAAGATGTAAAAGAAGGTGATGAGGTAACGGTGTTTGGGAATGGCCTCAGCATTGTGGACGTTGCAAAATGGGCAGGCACAATTCCTTACGAGATTATGACAGGCATTTCACAGAGAGTGAAGAGGGTTTATTTTGAGGAGGGATAGGTCAAACGCATAATGCCAAACGCATAACGCCGAACGCCCGGTTCATCAAGACATGAATCGGGGCGTTCGGCGTTAAGCGTTCGGCGTTCGGCGTTCGGCGTTAAGCGTTCTTCCACATTTATCTTATCAATACTACCGAACCTCTTTGAACAAACGATGCACCGGACGGACACTGCATTTCTGCGTAATAAATGTAGGTGCCGGTTGGCAGCGGGTTACCATTCATTGTACCATCCCAGCAAGTAGATCTATTCGAGGCAACAATATTGCTCCGGTCATACACTTTGACGCCCCATCTGTCAAAAATGGTAAGATGTTTCAACATGCCAATTCCTTTGATGATAAACACATCATTGTTACCATCACCGTTTGGCGTGAAGGCGTTTGGAATTCTTACAAGACTTTCGCCGCACAATACTTTCACGGCTATCATATCAGAAGCAGAACAGCCTTCATTGTTTTTCACTGTAATGGTATAATCCATATCAGAAAATGGAGTCAGCTTTGTGTTGGGGCAACTTACACAATCGAGATAATTGGATGGCTGCCATAACCACTGAACAATATCACTGCTACCCGTTGCATTTAATTGTGTTGACGAACCTACCATTACTGTTTCTGCTGTTCCGGCATTTACTGTCGGCAATGGTTTAGCACGAATCTTTATTTCCGCAGTGTCTGTAAAGCAGTTGTATTTGTCGTATCCTACCAACGTATAGGTGTCTGTTTTGGACACTTTCACGGTAGGATCTGGAATATCGGAACCACTTAATGCCTCCACACTATTTATCCATTTGTAAGTCGTAGCTCCTGAAGCAGATAGTGCAACGGTGTTACCTGTGCAGGTTGCGGTATCGCCTCTTAACTGAATATCTATAGGCTTGGCAACAAATATCGTAGTAGAACCTTCGTTTGAACAACCAAGATCATCTTTAATGCTTACTTTATAAGTGGTTGTTTCGATGGGCGATGCAGATGGAGATGCGATGTCAGTATTGCTCAGTCCATTTGAGGGCGACCATGAATAGGTTAGCCCGCCGCTTGCCTTCAATTGAATGGATTTGCCCAAACATAAAACCGGATCTTTCGGTTCGAATGTAAGAATTGGATTTTCCCTCACTCTTACTGAAGCCGGCGCCGCAGCCGATGCCGTACACCCACTGGCATCTGTTATTAAAAGCATTGGTTTGTACGAGCCACTGGCAGCATATGTGTACGTATTTTTTATGCCAGTACCTGATAGAATATTACCATCTCCCATATCCCACTTATAGCTGACAGCGCCTTGTGCAGCGCCATCCAATGTTATAGCCTGCCCAATACAAACTTCAGCTGGAGAGACCGTTAACGTGCCAGACGGCTGACTTACAATTATCGAATCTTTATACGTTGCGGTCAATCCGTTATAACCATATACATACAATGTAACGTAGTATTTACCTGGCTTTTCATACACGTGGCTTGCATAGTTGATATTGTCGGCAGTAATTCCATCGCCGAAGTCCCACGTTACTTTAGTGTAGTTATAAGAGTTATTTGAAAAATTAGCCAACACTGGAGGACAACTGCGACCGCTTATGTTTGAGAGACTTTTTCCCAACGCCGGATAAAAATCTTTTACAATAATTTCCTGTGTAACCGAGCCGCCACATTTTGTAATGGTATCAATTGCAGTGAGCGTTATTTTGTAAGTTCCCGCAATCGGATAGGTGCTGCTTGCGTTGTATTGAGTCGAAGTGGCGTTTCCAAGATCCCAGGTATAGACTGTATTTCTCGTGTCAGGGTTTTGGGAATTATTGTAAAAATAAACCGTCGAGTTCAATTGAACATTGCTAGATGATGGATAGAATGCAGGCTTCGGCCCTCCAACTTTTACCGACCTGTATGTTGTGGTTGAGGAATTCACGCAGCCCGCATCGTCCTTCAGGCTAAGCGTTACGGTATAATATCCCGGACTTGCGTATTGATGTGAAACTGTTGCTCCTGCTGTTGTTACGGTCTGTGTAGCGCCATCACCAAAGCTCCAATTCCATTCTTTTATTTTGGTACCGTTTGCGTTGGATGTGTCTTTAAATGATATGGGAGTTTGATAGCAAACGCCTTCGTTTAACACCTGGAAACCGGCTTTAGATGCTTGTATTACCTGTATTGGAACAAAGTTGGTTGTATCGTTGCAGCCAAAATATCTCGAGGTCACAACCATGGCAAGGGTGTTTGCGCCCTGTTTAAATCCACCGGTTGCTGCGGAAAATTTCACATCATTATTCGCAGCAGCGGACCTGGTGTAGTTGTAGAAATAACCGGGATATGGCCCATCACCATAAATCAACCTTGGATTGTCGAAGTAATAGTATTGATTGTAGTAGCTATCAAAATAATAATACTGGTTGATCTGGTAATTGGAAAAATTAAAAGTCAACTGATCATTTTCGGCACAAACCACTTTTTTGTCAATGGCCAAAACAGGGCTTTGTTTTAAATAGACCGTTACACTGGTACTCGTACTTACACTGCAATCGCCATTAACAGCGGTAAGCGTTACGTAGTACTGTCCGTTTTGTGTGTATGTGTGCTTGGCGACTGTTTGTGTTCCGGGCGTGGTTACAGCTGGCGTGTTATCTCCCCAATTCCAGATTACAGAGGTGGCGTTTACTGAGCCTTGTGTAAACGTAACTTCCCCTCTCGTGCCGTCGCAAGTATTTGCTGTACCGGAGATTTTGGGAAATGGCGGCTTCACAGTGATGTAGTTGTCTTTAGTCAGCGTATCCCGACATGCGCTGTTTCCGGCAATCAGTCGCACTTTATACACCCCTTCGGCGCCAAACGAGACGGAAGTAGCCGATCCGGAGCCGGAGCGTCCACCAAAATCCCAACTATAAAATTGTATAGAACCCGTTGTAGTGGCGGTAAATGTTGCAGGATTAGGACCACACAACGTGGTGTTGTTCGCCACAAAATCTGTAATCTTTGCAGGAGTGAAAACAGTGAATGCACCAGTAGACATAGATCCCGTGCAACCGTTTTTTGTAGTGTAGCTTAAGGAAGGAACATACGCGCCTGGTTTTGAATAAGTATGTTTAGGTACAGCGTCTGTCGATGTTTCGCCATCTCCAAAGTTCCAGTTATATGAAACAATGTCTGCCGGGCCTGAAGCAAATAGTTCTACATCAAAAGGTCCGCAATTGTCCCGCGGATTTTTTCCGGTAGAACTTTTAATCGATATGCTTCCCGATGGCCGGTAAATGTCAATGCCTTTTGATACCGTTTTGGTACATCCATAAGCATTACCCACTGTTAGCTGAACATAGTAGTACCCATCAGATGTGTAGTTGCGCGTGGGGGCCTGTATGGTCGCATCCGGATTGTTCGAAGAGTTATAATAGTTGAAGAACCATCTCCATGAAGTTGCATCTGCCGTAGTGTCTTTAAACTTCACGTCGACCGGCGCGCCACAAAGTCCCTGTAGGTCAGATATAAAGCCATTCGTCTTGGGAGATGGTTTTACTTCGAATTGTTGAGTTGCAGAATCAGGGCAGTTGTCAAACATTGCCTTTACCTTGATTTCATGTGTTCCTACCGGAAGCGAGCCGTAGTAATATGAACTACCATTCCAGCCGGCAGGCACCCCATCCATCACCCATGAATAGTTATAAGTATATGGTGAAAGTGCGGGCGAAAAACTGCCGCTTGAATTGTCGCAAACAAGAGACGGAGGGGCTAAACTCACACTGTAGCTGGCAACGTTGAGGTATTCACTTAAACTTTTTGTTATGCTACAACCATCGGTATTTTTCGTGGTAAGCGAAACAGTGTAAATGCCTTTTTTGTTGAATACATAAGAGGGCGATATTTCTGTACTCTTGTTGCCATCTCCAAAATTCCATTCATAACTTAATGTTCCCGGCCCTGAACTAAGATTGGTGAACTGAACCGCATCAGATGTTTTACACAATATTTTTTTATCGGAAGTGAAGTTTGAATAAATGGAAGGCAATATTGTAAGCAACTCGTCTTTCTTTATAGTATTTGTACAGCCGTAAGAGTTGGATACAGTTAAACTGACAGTCGGTTTTTGCAAGACATTGTACGTGTGCGAAGCAACTGTGCTGCTGGTTTGCGTTACAGCGCCATCACCAAAATCCCAGGTATAATTGTTAGTTACTCCGGCAATGCTTGTGGCGCTTGCCGTAAAAGTAAATGCTGCGGGTATGCACCCTTTCAGCATGTTTGCCTGAAAATCTACCGTCGGCTTTTTGTAAACAGTAATCTTTTTAGTTTGAACAGATGTTTTACCGCCGCTTGTAACAGTAAGCTTTACAAGATAATCTCTCTCTTCATAAAAAATTACTGAAGGGTTGGCTTTGGTGGCACCGTTGCCATTATCAAAATCCCATTTGTAGGTAACGTCTGTGCCGGTACCGTAAGTTGTATTGTTGAAATTAATTTGCAGAGGAACACAACCTGCATATTTATCTGCGGTAAAATCTGCTGTAAACGACTGTGCTTTAGCACTTGTTTTAAAGAGGCAAAATATCAGTAAAAAAACATACCATTTTCCAGGGTAAAGCGATTTCATTGGAACGTAGGTTTAGACAGGGTTATACCTTGGGTTAAGCCGCCAAGATAAACAAAATTGAAAGTGTTCATAAATTTCGCGCCATATTTTTACAACTACCTATATATCAACAATATATTCAAGTCTTTGAGTATTTGCCTTTTTTAAGGCGTATATCACATTCCCCATTATCTTTGCCTGAAAATTTTTACATAAGTGAAGCCAAGGAATATATTCTTACTGATTCTGTTGATTATCATAGTGGATCAGGTGATTAAGATTTGGATTAAGACACATATGCCTCTTAGCTACAACTGGGACCCTTCTCACGTACCTATGACGAAATATGACCGCGGTATCCGTCCGTTTGGCCCCGCTGCAAGCTGGTGCCAAATATACTTCGTGGAAAACGAAGGCATGGCATGGGGTTGGAAATTTGGCGGTGACTGGGGGAAAATGTTGCTGACCCTCTTCCGTTTGTTCGCCGTGATCTTTGGTGTTTATTATATCCTTAGCATTATCAAGAAGAAATATCACAAAGGATTTATCATCTGCGTAGGTTTAATCTTTGCCGGCGCGCTTGGAAACCTTATCGATAGCATGTTCTACGGTTTGATCTTTGAAGAAAGCACTTTTACTGCCGTTGCCAAAATGTTCCCAAAGCAAGGCTATGCTGGGTTCCTTCACGGCAAAGTGGTGGATATGTTTTACTTCCCTATCATTCACTCTCATTTTCCTAAATGGTTGCCGGTTATTGGCGGTGACGATTTTGAATTCTTTAGCCCGGTGTTCAATCTTGCGGATGCGTCTATCTCCGTTGGGGTGATCGCCATTTTACTTTTCCAGAAAAAGTTTTTCCATCACCACCACACAGGAAGCGAAGCGGTTGCTACGTCAAGCACTCCTGTGAATGATGATATTAAAGCTGTTTAAAAACCAGTTAGATCCCGGAGAAAATAAGCAGGGGCGAATCGCATTCGCCCAATGCACAATATTATTTTTGTCCAAACGTTTCTAAACCAGAAAACACCCTCCTTTTGCCCTTACGGTAACTTCGATCATTTAAATTACCCTGATCTGTTCAGTATCCTGCTGTTTGGTACACTTTTCGTGTATTGAAACAGTCGCCTATGAATGACCAAGCATATTTAAAATAGAAAATCACCGTTTATGAAATCATTTGTAAGCATTCTTTCCATTGCATGTTTGGTATTTCTTGCCGTCGCGGGCTGTTCAAAGGAGCACAGTGTTGAAAAAAAGGACACCACAATAACTTCCACCTGGTCTTTTTCCGAAGGAGATAACAATTTTAAAGGCACGGTAGATTCTGCCTACATTGATACCGCTTCGAATATCGTTTTCCTGAATCTTAATGGCACAGCAGATAATGGCTCCGATAAAATTGCCATTGTTATCTATGGCACCCAAATTGCAAATGGCACCTATACCTCACCACAAGCATTCTTTACTTATACGCAAAACAATAATGTCATTTATCAGAGCGATGCAAGCCAGGCCAAGTTTAGCGTAAATATCACTAATCTTGATACATCCAGTGTATCCGGAACTTTTAGCGGTGAGGTAATGAGCGGCAATGGTATAGCCGTAAATATTACTAATGGCAAATTCACCTCAGTACTTAAGAAAGATGTTATCGGAAGCGTACCTACAGGAAACCTGACAGTGTGGGCGTCCGAAAGCTGCAATCAAAACGATCCTATTGAAGTAATCATCAATGGCGAAAAGGAATTCGTTGAAAACTTTACTGCAACTGCCCCGAACTGCGGTGCACAAGGCGCAGCGAACTTTACATTGCCTGCGGGCTATTATAATGTGAGTGCAGTCTGCGGTGGCGATACCGTTAATTATCCTGATAAAGTGCTGGTGCAACCTTACGCATGTAACCAGTTGCAATTGCTGCACTAGAGGTGAATGATGAATCGTGAATCGTGAATCATAAATTACTCTACAATAAATAAGAATCCCTGATAGCTTTCAAACTATCAGGGATTTTTATTTATACGTAAATGCTGAACCCGCGATTCTTTTTCGCTTCGCGACGTTTAACATGTCGCCCCGCTGGAGCTGACTCTAATGGTTCAAATTCTTTCTTTTTCTTCTACTAACGCGTCGTCCCCTCTGGGGCTGGCCTTCATTTTTCGACATTGTTTATTGCAACTAACATGTCGCCCCTCCGGGGCTGGCTCTAATGTTCCAAATTCTTTTCTTTCTGCTACTACTAACGTGTCGCCCCGCTGGGGCTTGGTTTGTGTTTAACGGTGTTTACTTTTCTACTAACATGTTGCCCTCTTGGGTTGATCTACATTTTTTGAATGTTCCAACTAGCCCCAGCGGGGCGACACGTCAGTAGCAACATTATTGCGTTATCGCGAACCAAATACCAGCCCCAGAGGGGCGACATGTTAAACGTCTCATCTGTTCTTTGAGCAGATAGACATCGGGTTGACGGCTTTGTGTGGACTCGAACAGCGGCACCCGGAAATGATCGCGGCATCCGTTAATGTCAAGGGCGAATGCAATTCGCCCCTACCATTTCCAAATTAATAAACTCTCCTCACCTCAATACCATTTAAAATCGTTTCTCCTTTCACTGCCTTAAAGCTCACCGTGATGCCTTCATTGTTATTGGCAGATATTTTTGTTTTGGTAGAATAGGCAGTAATTGGCATCAGGTAGTTAGCATTGCTCAATCCATTTATAACTGGAATGTTGTTAACCAACACATCAAATACCCTTTGCTCTGCAGTTGCAGCTTCGCCGGCGTTCTTATCAAGGTTGTACACCAGTTTTTCAGCCTGTTTATCAGTTGACAATTCTGCGAAATGAAGCGTTACTTCATATGCACCATCAGGAACATCCAGTTTGAATTGCTCAATGCCTACGCGTTGTGTTTCATACAATGCATCGTGATCTGTACCAATAATATTTCTGTCGGAACCATAAGGCAGGCGATCGTTGCCTTTCATTTTAAAAACGCGTCCGCCAATGAATCCCCAACTTCCCGGTGTGTATGCCTGTTCTGGTTGCCACACGATATTTTCTTTTGTGTCGGTAAAATATCTTTCATCACCAAGGCTCACGTGAATATCACTGAACGGTATTTTCGTGCTGTTTAATTTTTTAGGCAAAAGGATAAATTGAACATCAACCACATCTTTTTCTGTAACGTTCTTATCTGTGCTAATTGCTTCCAGTTTATTGTTGCCGTTGGCAAAGGGCACATTGATCTTTGCCACACCAAAATCCGGTTTTGCTTTACCCAACGATTTTCCATTAAGCAACACTTCGATTTCAGTTTGATTGGTATAGATCTCTACAGGCTGTGAGCAATAAGAATCATTGTCATTTGTAACTGTTGCACTGCGAAGCGTCCAGTTGCGGGAACCAATTTTAATAACCGGTGTTTGCAACAAATGCGATTGATAATACCAGTAAACATCTTTCGGTTCACGGGTTGCAGACACAATGCCCTTCATGTTCATGTGCGGATTCGTTTCGGTTCTTGCTTCTGCGTTGAACTCTACAAAATTCCACAACGCCATTCCCGCAACGAAAGGCCTGTCCATCATTGCTTTGAAATAATGTTCATGATAGTAATTGCCATACTCTGCCGTTTTATCAAAACGAATCGGTGTAAAATCATGCAGTCGTGCATCTACATCTGCACCATATTCAGAAATGATCACCGGTTTATCTGCAACCTCTTTATGGTGTCTCTCGAGAAAAGCATCAAAGCCGTTGATATCAGCGCCGTACCAGCCCTGGTACAGGTTCCATCCCACGACCATTGGAATTTTTGTGAGCCCGTATTTGTAATGCACATCAAAGTTTCCGTAAAATGGAATCATGGTGTAACGTGTGGAATCTTCTTTCCTGGTAAGATCTTCTAATTGCTGTGCAAAATTTGCCAGTGTTTTAAAATACGCATCTCTCTCCGGCGTTTTGTCGCCATAACGTGGAGCAATCATCACTTCATTCATGTAAGCCCAAATGATGACGCTCGGATGATTGTAGGACTGGCGTATCATTTCAACCTGCATCTGCTTACAGTTGTTGTAAAATGCTTCGCTGTCAGTGATCCTGTTGACAATTGGAATTTCAACGGATGCCATAATGCCCAGCCTGTCACATGTTTCAAGGATCGTAGGATCTTGTGGATAGTGAGCGATGCGGATAAAGTTAGCGCCCATTTGTTTCATCAGCTCAATGTCCTTAATGTTCATGGCATCAGAAATCGCGTTGCCCATGCCCGGATAATCCTGGTGACGGTTTGCACCCACCAGTTTCATATGTTTTCCATTGAGAAAAAATCCGGTGTTGGCATCAAACGAAAACCAGCGGAAACCAAGCGCATTCACTACTTCATCTACCTGCTGATTGGTTTCTTTATCCACAAGAGTAGTCACCACATTGTAGATATACGGACTTTCGGGTGACCATAATTTTGGCTGGCTAATGTTATCGATCTTTTGTTCGAAAGCATTATTGCCTGTAGCGTTTGATTTAAAAGCTGTTTCTTTCGACGCAATTATTTTGCCTTCCGCATCTTTAATAACAGATCGAACAAGCAATTTTTTTGTTTTTGCATTGTTGTTTATAAATGCACCTTTGATCAAAACATTTGCTTTGTCCGCAGACACTGAAGGCGTTGACACAAATACTCCTTTTGAAGCATAGTTATCCATATCGAAGTGTACACGATCTGCGGCTATTAAATAAACGTCGCGGTAGATACCACCATAAAAAGTGAAATCGGCGCCGAGCGGCGGAACGTTTTCGTTGTGTGCATTGTCAACTCTTACGGTAATTTCATTGGCTGTTACACCGGCACCTTCCCGCAACTGTATGAGGTCATTTATTTTAAAAGAGAAAAAATTATAACCTCCGGTGTGTGAACCGACTTTTTTTCCATTTAGAAAAACATCGGCGATTTGATTTGCCGCTTCAAAAAAAATATAGACATCTTTGTTCTTCCACGAGTTATCGATGAACAGCGTTTTCTTGTACCAACCAACGCCTCTGTAATAGCCGGGCTCATCATCCATCACATCCGTAGCATTCCATGTGTGCGGCAGTGACACGTTTTCCCAGCTTACACTTTTATCGCCGGTGTTGTCCACCTCGCCTTTGTGAAACTGCCAGTTGGTGTTGATGGAACTTACAATGCGTTGTTGCGCGAACGAATTTGTTGCTGAGAAAATAAAAAATAAACAGGTAATGATTTTAAGTAGAGCCGCCTGAAAAAGCGTCCCCAAAATCTCCTTCTTTCTGAAGACATTTTGATATGACATCGTTTTGATCGTTTTATGAAAAATATGACGCGGATTAAAGGTTTGAAGGTACCATAGACTGACTACACCATATTATAATCAGCTACGCTAAAACTACGTCACAAAGGTAGAGACGCGTTGAACGCGTCTCTGAATTTGACACATCGCCAATAAAAAAGGGAAACGCTTTCGACGCGTTTCCCGATAAAAACAAATGAATTGTTTATTTTCAAAGAGACGCGTTCAACGCGTCTCTACAGTTCAACGTTCATCATTTCCATTCGCACACGCTATTTCACACTAAATTTATAAACCGTGCTGGTCTTATATGTTTGACCAGGATTCAAAGTCGTTGAAGGGAAAGATGGTTGATTTGGTGAATCAGGAAAATGTTGTGTTTCCATACAGAACGCAGTTCTGAAATCATCTTTCGCACCACTTTTGAAAGTGTTTTTGCTTGCCATAAAGTTACCACCGTAGAATTGCAGGCCCGGCTCTTGTGTCAACACATCCATTACGATGCCTGATTTATCGCCCACTACAGTTGCTGCATGGTTAAGACCAGAACCAGTGTTTGCATTCAACACAAAGTTGTGATCATATCCTTTGCCATTTTTCAATTGCACGTTCGTAGTATCACTTACATGAGCACCAATAGTTGTTGGTTTTGTAAAATCAAACGGAGTACCTGCAACCGGTTCATTTTTACCTGTTGGAATCAATGTAGCATCCACCGGAGTATATTTGTCTGCATTGATTTGTACCAGATGATCGTTGATTGTTCCGCTGCCTTCACCATTCAGGTTGAAGTACGCATGGTTGGTAAGGTTGCAAACTGTTTTCTTGTCAGTAGTGGCTTCGTAATCTATTTTCAATTCATCATTTGCCAAAGCATAAGTAACTTTTACGTTCAGGTTACCCGGAAAACCTTCTTCCATATCTTTCGACAAATAAGTCAGTTCAAGCGTAGAGTCATTTACTTGTTTAGCATCCCACACGCTGGAGCTAAAACCTTTTTTACCGCCATGCAATGTATTAGGACCGTTGTTAGCAAACAATTTATATTCTTTACCATCAAGAGAAAATTTTGCTTTGCCAATTCTATTGCCGTAACGGCCAATCAATCCTCCGAAAAATGCGTCGGTTGAATCCTGGTATTGTTTTACACTTCCAAAACCAACGACCACATCTGTTTTCTTTCCATCTTTACCCGGCACCCACAAGCCAACCAATCTGCCACCAAGGTTGGTAACTGCTGCACTTAAACCATTTGCGGTTTTCAGCGTGTACAGGTCTGTTTGTTTGCCGTCAACAGTTGCTTCAAAAGCTTTCTTGTCTAATGGCGAAGCAGACGAGGCTTCCACTTTTGTGCTATCGTTTGCGCTAGTCTTTTCAGTTGTTGCAGAGTTATTACAGGCTGCAATCGTAATCAATGCTGCTCCTGCAACAAGCGGCATGAAGTGTTTTTTTTTGTTCATTGTGTTGGTCAATTTGTATTCTGGGTGAAAATATTGCGGATTAAGTTAGGAAATATTTTGAAAGTGGAATCAAAAACAGCAATTAATTGTGAAATTGACAATAATAATCGGAAATGGGCAATCGTCAAAGGTGAAACGTGAATTCGGATTGTTGAGTGAATAACTTTCTCCAGAAAGTCCTGGTTAGAGGAAGGTGACTGGGGAATTCGCAACTATTGAATGGTAAAACATTCACTATAACTGGTCATTTATCAAGATTTCACCATTCACCTTTCACGATTCATCTTTGACCATTCACGTCCCACCACTATCTTTACGGCACATTTGAACAACCCTTTATCTATGTATCCGAAGAAAAACAGCCTACATGTATACCTTGCATTGCTAATTGCATCTGCCACTTTTGTTGTTATCAGCGGTTGCTCTGCGGGCAAAGCCGCACTTAAAAAAGGTGATTATTACAGCGCCTGTCTGCAATCCATCGATCGTTTGCGCTCCTCTACCACCAATAAAAAAGCGATTGAAACATTAAAGGAAGCTTACCCGATGGCGGTAAATTATACGAAGCAGGAAGAAACCAGTCTCACGCAATTTTACAAACAGGGAAATTATTTGCAGGTTTACCGCAACTATGAAGCAATGAGCAACATTGCGAGGAATATCATCACCAGTCCCGGCGCAATGAAGATTATTCCTTATCCAAATACCTACACGGAAGAACTGAATAAATACCGTGGACTTGCTGCAGACGAATCGTATAAAATGGGTCAGGCCGCACTAAACATCAACTCACGAGAATCAGCGAAAACAGCGTACTACAACTTTTTACAGGTTCAACAAATAGATCCCAATTACAAGGATATCACCAATAAAATAAATGATGCGTTGTGGTTGGCCACGCTAAAGGTAATGATCGATATGGCGCCTATTTCAGGAGCTTACCAGGTGAATGCTGATTTCTTTTACACGCAAATATTGAACTATACTTCATCAACGCTGAAAGATAAATTCATTCGCTTTTATACGCCTTCAGAAGCGCAGGAATACCAAATCAATCCTGACCAGGTTTTGCAGGTTGGTTTTTACGACTTTGTTGTCGGCAATGTGTACGACAGCAAGAATACGTATGATGTTAAGAGAGACAGCGTAAAGATCGGAACCTCCAGAGATAAGTCTGGCAATGCATTTGACGTGTATGGCACTGTTACCGCAAGAGTTACTTCATACACGCGTAACATAGATTCCCGTGGTTTGCTTGATGTGTACATAACAGACTACACTACAAACAGATCTCTTGCTTCGCACCGCTTTACAGGTGGCTATACATGGGGCACCAGCTGGGGTTCTTTTAACGGAGATGAACGTGCCCTGACAGCAGATGAACTCGCAATGATCGGCAGACAGCCGGGGATAGCACCTCCACCACAACAACTTTTTGTTGAGTTTACAAAACCGCTCTACACACAGGCAACGGATTTTATAAGAAGTTTTTATAGCACTTACCAGTAACTGAATAACTGATTAACTGAATAACTGAGTTGTTGATAAAGCGAGTGACTGACCGAATTTGGAACCACTCAGTTATTCAGCTATTCAGTTATTCAGTCATTCAGTCATAGTGAACAAGTCCAATTTTATCGCGCCATCGCACCTCAATTCTTAATACCAAACCATCATCTCAAACAATTTCTTTTTCACGTTGTTGTTAGACCTTTAAACCTTTCTTGCAAACACAACAACAGATGAAACAACTCAACCTTATTCTAATACTATTGGTTCTTAGCTATTTTGCAAACGCCCAAGATGCAGATAAGCCCGCTGGTGGTGACGCGCAGGAGCTTGCAGACAAACTTGCAAACCCCGTTGCAAGCCTCATAAGCGTTCCTCTTCAAAGCAATGTAGATTATGGCATTGGCCCATACAAGGGATCAAAATACACGCTGAATGTACAGCCGGTGATTCCTTTTAAACTCAATTCCAAACTCAATCTTATTACACGTTACATTGTGCCGGTTGTTGATCAGCACAATATAAGCGGACCAGATAAAAATGAATTTGGTTTGAGTGATGCGACTGTGAGTGCATTCTTCTCTCCGACAAAATCAAAGAATGGTATCATTTGGGGAGCAGGCCCGGCTTTTCTTGTACCCATTGGCACCAACGAATTTCTTTCAGGAAAAAAGTGGGGAGTTGGCCCTACAGCACTGGTGCTGAAACAATCACCGGGATTAACGTTTGGCTTTCTTGCCAATCAGATCTGGTCATTTGCAGGAGCGAGCGACAGATCAGATATTAATCAAATGTTCCTTCAACCATTTTTCACGCACAACTGGAAAAGCGGCGCGGGCCTTGGTGTCAATGCAGAAATTACTGCAAACTGGCATGCAAAAACTACTACAGCATTTATTAATCCGATACTGACTGGCATCACAAAGCTTGGCAAACAAATAGTATCGTTAGGCGTAGGGCCAAGAATACCTGTAGCAGCACCCACAGATTTTAAAACGGACTTTGGTTTAAGAGGAGTGATAACGTTTGTGTTTCCAGAGTAATACTATTCTATCAAAAAGAGAGGCTCCACGATTTGCGGAGCCTCTCTTTTTGATAGATGCTTTAAAGCGATTACTTATCATCTTCAAATCCTTGCATCCACGCCTTGAACAGCTCGTTTATTTTAGCCGCATCAAACTCTTCTTCATAATACATTGAACTCAAATCTTCTTCTGCCTCCGCTGACTTGCCGGCTATATCATATCCGCCTGCAACACCAAGGTATGAACCGCGGTCATCATCAAGCGTCACTTTAAACAAATAGAATTTGTATTTCTTATTGTTATAGGTCGCAGTCTTCTCAGCAATAAATTTTATGGCTTTTACATCATAATCATCACTAGAAACAACATCACACAAGGAAGACTCTCCTAAAGATTTTTGTGTCAGGTAAAGCTTTGGAAACAACGCGTGCTTTTTTATTTCCTTTAAATCATTATAAAGTCTCGCTCTTGTCTGAGGGTCTGCGGCCAGGCTGTTCAGTACCGTTGCGCTCAGTGGTTGATTATTCTTTGCAAGAAGAACGACAGCTTGCTCTTTAATAAATCGCTGGTCTTTGATGTTTAAATATCCTCTGAGAGTAGCCAACGATTTCTGCGTTTTTAGCTTACTAAGAATACTCATGAGATCAAAACTCCGCTTGCTGTGATCTTTTCCTGAAAGATCATTTTTTGCCAACGCGATAAATTCATTTTCATGTTTGCTGATGGGCTCCAGAGCGATCAGACTACTATCATGAAGCTGATTAAGTATGTTCACCATTTGCATGCCGCGTGAAGAGTCTTTCAAATAACCCAAAACATCATTTCCATAATTTGCAGCAAGCTTTAAACTATCAGTTACCCGGTATGAAAAATAAGGAAAGAGATCATCCTTTGGATTTGCTTTTATCAAAGAGAATAAGGAATCGTAACTCTCCTTTGTTCGCATTGTCGATAACATGTAAAGGATGTTTGGCTTTAAATATTTCTTGTCGCCTGTCAAACTGTTGTAATTATCCGATGCAAATTTTATTGTAGAACGAGCGCCTAATCCCGACAGTATTCTGGCAGTACGTTCGTTGATAGCAGAAGAATCCTCCCCCGCACTTGGCGCACTATACTTTTTGATCAAACACTCATGCAACATCGCAATATCAGAACTGTCAAAGCTCGCGTTCTTCATTTCATCGTATGCTTCGTTTACGGTTGCAGAGTCTTTACCTGACAGATCATTCAACAACTGAGCAGCTCTTGATTTGGTAACATCAAAATCAATCATCGGTTTGTTGAAGTGTACATCATTCATTAGTTTGTTCACCTTCTCACTATTTATAACATCAGCCTCACTTCTTAGCACCACCGTATAAACAATCGTACCATATTGATATTCTTTTGCCCGTGTGAATAACTGCGTGTTCTTTCGTTTTATTACCAACTCACTGGTCCTTATTTTTCCTGTGTAAGAATCAACACTGGAAATAAGAGAATCGCCTTCATTAACAAACCCCTTGTTGTTGGTTTCCCAGAAAGCACTATCGGAAGAATACCACCTGTATTTATTCAAAGTATCTACGGACACATAGATGTTCATCGATATAGATGAGTCATAACTCAAATAACTATTCTTGCTTAATGTCGAGTCTGTTTTACTGTCAATGAAATCTTCCGGTGCCCAAACGGTTAACCCACCGTCTGCAACCGTGCATGGTTTCCATGTAAGATTATTGTATGGAACAAATTTTATGTTGCCGAACATATCATTGTACACTGGTTGAAAAATAGCAACGGAGTCACCCACAGCCATGATGGCTACGTTATGGTTTCCACGAACAATATTTAAGATCCTTCCTTTAAACCCATTTATCTCGCCCTCAAAATATGCCGCATTGTAACCTCCTATTTTCAACCTTTCATTCTTTGTTTCCTTAAATTTCTCCCTCATCCCCAGCCGGGTCTCTTCAAATATCAAACTATCGCTAACGATGTTTCTCCCTTTGATTGGCCGCTTGTCAAACTTAACAACATACGAACCGGAGCCAGCATCACCGCCGGCATAAGCAACAACTTTCCATCCTTTCACCACCAGGTGGCTGAGTTGTCCGCTATATTCTAATTCCATGGGAAGTGTTGTAACAACACCCGCAAGTGAATCGTTGTACAACATTCCGTAAGCAAAAGGAGCATCCTTCATCACAAACGAATCGAAGAATTTTTTCGCATTAGCACCTGAAAGAGAATCTTTTTTCAGCGCGTAAAACATCGGCACATAAATAACATTACCTTTCGTAAACAACTGCACACGGCTACTCATGCCACGCATTGACGACATATACTCAACTCCAGTTAAACTGTCCTTCACAACTGGTGTGGGCTTTAGTTTTTTATCTCCTTTAAACATATTCGCTGCGAAAGCCTGAAACACCGAATCCCTATTTTGAATTTTTCCCGGAGTAACTATTGACATGATGCCGTAGCCCGAATATGAAGACAGATCAAAATAGAACTGCGCGTCAACCACACCGGAAACGCCCTTCGCAAATGGATTGCCCGGCATCATTGCAGTATAAAGTCCCTGCTTGTCATTCACCGTATACCAGGGCGTTGGCTTTTCATCATACTTGTACTCTTTGGAGCTGATCTTCTTACTTCCGATAACCGGCGTTACAGTAAATCCTCTTTTGCGTAATAAATTTATCACTCCCTCATCGTTGGCCAGGTGCGCCGCTCCGATCGCAAACAACATGGCGCGAGTATGCGCCATACTATCGATGCGATAAGCCATCTTTATGTTTCTTCGTGTAATAATTGCCTCGTGTTTTGCAGAATCCTCACCGGAAGTAAACCTGCACAGTTCGTCAATATCCTGGTTGACGTATTGCGCTATCATCTGCTCCATCATATTATCAGCAATATTTTTGGCACTTTTATTCAACATAAACTCGATGTCAGCTTTGTCTATGTTCTCCAGAAGGCCAGCCTGGTCAGTAATGTCTTCAATGCCGCCAACCCATTTGGCCTGTTTCTTTGCTGTATAAAATAAATACGCATCTACAAAAGTCGGCATCTCACCTTTTGCAAGATATTCCGTTGTCCAACTGTTTTTTTCGAGAAGAAGATCCTTCTCAGTAATTTCGTTCGCGGGTTTGTTCAGCTTCTTTGCAAGTGCCGCGCTATATTTTTCGTAATCTTTTTCGCTCAATATATCTTTCAAATATTTCCCTTTCTGCATATTTTCCAACTCCTGGTTAAATGAATACGCCATCATTTCATCAGGATTCACCTCGATGGCTGTTCCATCCGTTACTTCCAGGGCATGATAAAGTGAGTCATCAAAATTGAAAAGTCTTTTATCAGTGAGGTGCATAGTGCCAAACAGGTAGGATGATTGGCTAAGGCCGTTTCCGGAAATGCGCCACAGCAACGTATTTGCATTTTTGCTTTGGCTGAAGGAAGATAAGGTTCCACATAAAAAAACAAAACTTGCTAAAAATCTCCGATTCATAAGTATTAAGGGTTTGGGTACAGGCCGCCAAGATAGAGGGATTTGGAGAAAACAGAAAAAGTCTCGAGGTTAAATTTTTCAACACAAAGGGCTTGACTGGGTACGACTTTTATTGTAGTTTAATACAACCACATAAAAATCAAGTCAATGTACGACCCCAAAAAAGACAAAGCGGAAAAGCCGGAAGATGATAAAAGGAAACCTTGTCCCGAAGACGAATGCGGTGGGAATGGAGAATTGCCAGATCCCGAATCAATGTCGGACAATGAAGCGAACCAGGACGAAACTTACGCAGCTGATGATGATCTGCGCGAAAAATAGATCAATGCTTTTTTAGCAGAATGTGGTACTATTTCTTCTCTGCTCTCTTTGCGCAGCGAAAAGTTTTACATTAATAGTCGTCACTAATTATTCACTTTCTTTTTCTTGCCATGAAAAGAAGAATATTCATTAAGAACACCAGCATGCTGGCTGCGGCAGTAAGCTTAACCGGAACCTCAGCATTTGCAAAAGCGCCATTAAAAAACACATTGCCAAAATGGAAAGGATTCAACCTACTGGATTTCTTTTCTCCAAGGCCATTCGAAAAAATCATTGCAACAGAGGACCATTTCAAATGGATGCAGGATTGGGGCTTCGATTTTGTTCGCCTGCCCATCGCCTATCCCGGATATTTAAAATTTGACCGCAGCAAAAACATCACGCCAGACGAAGTATACAACATAAATGAAGTCGCTGTAGAGCTTGTTGACAAAGTCGTTTACATGGCACAGAAATACAACATGCATACAAGCATCAATTTGCATCGCGCCCCGGGATACTGCATCAATGCCGGTTTTCATGAACCCTACAATTTATGGAAAGATGAAGAGGCCCAAAAAGCATTTTACTTTCACTGGAACATGTGGGCAAACCGTTACAAAAATATTTCCAGCAAAAAGATAAGCTTCGACCTGGTGAATGAGCCAAGCATGCGTGAAGACATGAACGATCAACATTCCGCGGCAAGCTCTGTGCCGGGCGACATTTACAGGAACGTTGCAAAAGGCGCAGCGGAAGCCATCCGAAAAGAAAATCCAGGTCATTTGGTCATTGCAGATGGCAATGATGTTGGCAGCTCGGTTATTCCGGAGATAATAGATTTAAACATTGCACAAAGTTGCCGCGGCTATTTCCCCCATGCCATTTCACATTATAAAGCACCCTGGGCAAACAAAGATCCCGACCATCTGCCCGAGCCTAAATGGCCCGGTCAAGTAGGCAATCAATACCTCGATAAATCAATGCTGGTAAAATACTACCAGCCGTGGATCGATCTAACTAAAAAGGGAGTGGGCGTGCATTGCGGCGAATGTGGTTGCTGGAACAAAACGCCACACGATGTTTTCATTGCATGGTTCACAGATGTGCTCGATATTTTATCCGCCAACAATATAGGCTTTGCCATTTGGAACTTTATCGGCGACTTCGGCATCCTTAATTCCGGCCGCTCAGATGTGGCTTATGAAGACTGGCACGGCTACAAGTTGGATAGAAAATTTCTGGAGCTGCTGCAAAAGCATTAACCCGTAGAGACAAGGCATTGCCTTGTCTCCTTGAAAATGCACCGCCCTGTCTGTTTGAAAACAGACAAGGCAATGCCTCTTTGAAAAACAGACAAGGCAATGCCTTGTCTCTACAAATTCAATTAATGTACTCAGGGTAGCTTGCCTTCTTTCCCACCAGCAAAGCAACCGGCGACAATATTGAAAACAATATACGCTGCACAATAAATGATGGCTTTGAAAGCCTGAACTCGCTTCGATGCCGGCTCGCCAACAATGCAACTTGTAACAACCCCGGGCGACCGTTTGTATCCACCTTGCCATCGTTTGCCAGGCCCGTAGCTGTTTCAAGGAAATATTCAGTGTTTAGTGCGGGCATCACTTTCCAGCTAACAATGGTTTTCGTGGCCGAGGCGTTCCACATGCTGTGATTGCTGTTTTTGGGAATGTCTATGGATTGACCTTTTCGTAAAACAATGATGCTATCATCCAGTTTTACCGTCAACTCACCTTCCAGTACACTAAATTCCTCATGCTGTTCGGGATGATAATGCGCAGCCGGTGGGGTGGAATGTGGCGCATAGGTGGTCACCATTTCAAGCAACTCACCCTTGCTGTCTTTGGACGTGACGACAAATCGTATAGACTGTCCGGTAACCTCATTTCTAATGATCTTGCCTCTGTATGCCATGGCGATAGGTTTACACAAATGTATTTGACCAACCCAAAAGACGCCAGCACATGCTGAAGCAATTGCGGGATATAATAACTGTAATGTACTTTTTGGAGAATGAAAAGAAAACGGACTACTCAGGCACGCTTATCAGCGGCTTTTCCATTTCGAAGTGAGGAATGGTAACTTCTACAAATTCATTGCTGGTGACTTCGTAACCCAGTTTTTCATAAAAGCCAACGGCAGATTTGCGGGCGTGCATCACCATTCTCGTATACCCACGGTCGAGGGCCACTTTTTCTGCGAAGTTCATAATAGCACGGCCCACGCCTTTCCCCTGTAGATTTCTGAGGACCGCCATCTGGCGAAGCCTTACCGTTTCTTTGTCAACTTGTATTAGTATGCAGCACGCCAGTAGTTCGTCATCCTCAAAGGCACCAATCAAAATATGATCTTTCTCACTTTCCAATTCTTCCTTGGTAAAATACAAACCGAGCGGTTTGCGCAACACTTCATTGCGCAAGTCAACCATTTGCTGATATTCCCTGGAACCGTAATCGATAAGTTTTAAAGCCATGCTGCAGATTTGATAGCAATTTACAAATATAAGGTCACATAAATTTTGATCCGGGGCAACGAAATGCCCCTGAAATATCTCATTTTTCTGTAATACAGAGAGAAAGTAGTCATATTTTCGTGCTAAAACGAGTCTAATTTTCAAAAAATAACCCCGGGCATTAATTATTTTATTTTTTTGGAAAACTTAGAACCAGCGTGCATTCAAGCTTGTTATGCCAAGAAGGTTGAAGCAATGATTTCGACAGTAATTCTTCTTTTTTGAACAAAATGCCGCTTAAACATTGCCATTTAGCCAAAAATTATATTTTTGCACCCGTAACTAAACTTTACAACAATGTCAGACATCGCAACAAGAGTTAAAAAGATTATAGTTGACAAATTAGGTGTAGACGAGGCTGAGGTAACTAATGAGGCTTCTTTTACTAATGATCTAGGTGCCGATTCTTTGGACACCGTGGAGTTGATTATGGAATTTGAAAAAGAATTCAACATTTCAATTCCTGACGAACAAGCTGAAACCATCACTACCGTTGGTCAGGCCGTTGCTTACTTGGAAGAGCACGCAAAGTAGTCTCACGGTAGATCCTAATATAGGCAAAATTTTTACTAATCCGCCTTTCGATAATTTATCTTATTCGAAGGCGGATTAATCATCTTAAATCCAGACAAACCGAAAATGGAACTGAAAAGAGTAGTAGTTACAGGTATTGGCGCACTCACACCGCTTGGTAACAATTTAAACGATTATTGGAACGGTCTCGTGAACGGCGTATCAGGTGCCGATGCTATTACTTTATTTGATGCTTCCAAATTCAAAACAAAGTTTGCCTGTGAAGTAAAGAACTTCGATCCAACCCAATTCATGGATCGCAAAGAAGCCCGCAAAATTGACCGCTTTACTCAACTCGCTATCGTAGCAAGTGATGAAGCAATGGCAGAGGCAGGCCTTTCCAAAGAGAATGTCAATCCGGACAGAACCGGCGTTATCTTCGGTAGCGGTATTGGTGGATTGATCACTTTCCAAAACGAGGTGATGGAATTTGCCAAAGGCGATGGTACCCCACGCTACAATCCTTTCTTTATTCCAAAAATGATCCTGGACATTGCTGCAGGCCACATTTCAATGAGGCACAATCTTCGCGGGCCAAACTTCGCGGTAGTGAGTGCTTGTGCAAGTAGCACAAACGGTATCATGGAAGCTTACAACCTCATTCGTTTAGGCAAGGCAGACATCTTACTGTCTGGCGGCAGTGAAGCTGTTATCAGCGAAGCTGGCGTTGGCGGTTTCAATGCTATGAAAGCGATGAGCGAAAGAAATGACGATCCTAAAACAGCCAGCCGTCCTTACGATAAAGATCGCGATGGCTTTGTTATGGGAGAAGCTGCAGGTATCCTTGTACTGGAAGAACTGGAACATGCCGTTGCAAGAGGCGCAAAAATTTATTGTGAGATCGCAGGTGCCGGCGCAACTGCAGATGCACACCACATCACAGCTCCACATCCGGAAGGGCTGGGTGCAAAAAATGTAATGATTGCCGCTCTTAAAGATGCAGGCATGCAACCGGAAGATATTGACTACATCAACACTCACGGAACTTCTACACCTCTTGGCGACATCGCTGAGATCAAAGCTATCGGAGAAGTTTTCGGCGAGCACGCTTATAAATTAAACATAAGCTCTACCAAATCAATGACAGGCCACTGTCTTGGTGCTGCGGGCGTAATTGAAGCCATTGCTTGTATCATGGCTTTGAAACACGGTATCGTGCCACCAACCATCAACCACTTCACAGATGATCCTGAGCTGGACACGAAGCTGAACTTCACTTTCAACAAGGCACAAACGCGCCCGATAAGAGCAGCATTGAGCAACACTTTCGGGTTTGGAGGTCACAATGCGGCAATTATTGTAAAGCATTATGAATAAGATTCTTAGTCTTTTCAACATGATTCAGATCAAGGTTCACTGTTTTTTTCAGAAGTCTGTCTTTTTTTGGCAAACAGGATTTACCTTTAGTAAATAAACCAATAAAAGTCTGTGGGATTTTTCGACGTTTTTTCCAAAAGCTCTGCTAAAAATACTTCGTTTAAAAAGCAAGTGAATAATGTTTTGGGATTCACACCCGGCAATATTTCCCTGTATAAAACTGCATTAACGCACCGTTCCGTGCGTGACAGCGCTGCAGACAATAACGAACGCCTTGAATATTTAGGAGATGCAATACTGAGCGGTATTGTAGCCGATTATTTATTCAAGAAATATCCCTATCGCGAAGAAGGATTTCTTACCGAGATGCGTAGTAAAATGGTGAACAGAACTACGCTGAATGACGTTGCGGTAAAAATGGGACTTAAAAAGATTATCTACTACAACAAGTTTGACAATTCACTTAAAATGAGCCAAATCTTCGGCAACACGCTCGAAGCGGTTGTTGGAGCTGTTTACCTCGATAAAGGCTATAAAAAAACAAAAGACTGGGTTTTATTACGCGTTATCCAGCCCTACATGTTTATGGATGATCTTGAAAATCTTGAGATCAACCACAAAAACAAATTATACGGCTGGGCAAACAAGAATGGCAAGAACCTGGAATTTGAAACCCTCGAAGAACGCATTGAAGGTGGCCGTCGCCTGTTTACCATAGGTGCAGTTGTAGATGGAGAAGTCATTTCGCAGGGAAAAGCCTACAACAAAAAAGACGCCTCTCAGATAGCGTCTCAAATAGCCGTGGAGAAACTTGGCTTGAATAAAGTTGAGGAAAGCGAACAGTAGCTAAGTCAAAATTAAAAAGTCAAAAGTCAAAAAAGGTTCCAGTGCTAAAGGTTCACAGGGTAGTAAGCGGTTTTTACTTTTCACTTTTCACTTTTTACTTTTCACTCCTCTCCTGGCACAGCTCCACCAGCACTCCACTCGTTCCCTTGGGATGTACAAAGCAAACAAGCTTATTGTCGGCGCCTTTTTTAGGCACTTCGTTTAATAGCGTAAAGCCCTCCGCTTTCAATCTCGCCATTTCGGCATGAATATCGGCTACATCAAAGGCAATATGATGTATCCCCTCTCCCTTTTTTTCAATAAATTTTGCAATAACACCCTGCTCATCAGCACTTTCAAGCAGTTCTATTTTACTCTCACCTGTCCGGAAAAAGGCCGTGTTCACCATCTCAGTTTCAACAGTTTCGGTTTTGTAACATCCGGTATTCAGTAAGGCTTCGTATAGCGGAATAGCGGCTGACAAGCTTTTCACCGCAATTCCAATGTGTTCGATTTTTCTCATGGGTCAAAAATAACTGAATAACTGATTAACCGGATAACTGAAGGTTGGAAGCCAACACTACTGTTAAACAGAAACGCTCAGTTATTCAGTCATTCAGTTATTCAGTTATTGGTTATTCTGTAATTTCGTATATGCCCAAATTGCCCATATATCTCGACTACAGCGCCACAACGCCTTGCGACCCGCGGGTGGTGGAGGCCATGCTTCCGTACTTTACGGACAACTTTGGCAATGCGGCAAGTCGCAACCATGTGTTTGGCTGGGCAGCAGAAGGTGGGGTTGAAGTAGCACGGGAACAGTTGGCGGCATTTATTGGTGCAGAAACGCAGGAGATCATTTTTACTTCCGGTGCCACAGAATCAGATAACCTCGCCATCAAAGGTGTTTTTGAGCTGTATGCAAGCAAGGGCAATCACATCATTACCACAGCTACAGAGCACAAAGCCGTTTTAGATACCTGCAGGCATATTGAAAAAATAGGTGGCGAAGTAACTTATTTGCCTGTAAAACCAGACGGCAGAATTGACATTGCAGAACTGGAAGCGGCGATAAAACCGACTACGATTTTGATTGCCATTATGTACGCAAATAACGAGATCGGAAATCTTCAGCCGATTCGTGAAATAAGCGCGGTGGCAAGAAAACACAACGTCATATTTTTTTGCGATGCAGTGCAGGCGATGGGAAAAGTACCGGTAAATGTAAACGTAGATGGCATCGACCTGATGGCTTTTACTGGACACAAAATGTACGGCCCCAAAGGCGTTGGCGCGTTATATGTGCGGAGAAAAAATCCCCGTGTAAAGATAGCTGCACAAATGGACGGCGGTGGTCATGAACGAGGAATGAGAAGTGGAACGCTCAATGTTCCGGGAATAGTTGGCTTTGGAAAAGCTGCGGATATTGCTGCAAACGAAATGGAGGCTGATGCAGCCCGGATGAAACAGTTGAGAGATAAACTTGAACAATCGTTGCTTAAGCTTGATGGCGCGTTTGTAAACGGCAGTACAGAGCACCGTTTGCCACATATCACCAATGTATCCTTCCAAGGCCTGAGAAGCGACGAATTATTGGCGGGATTTAACAAAGAAGTGGCCGTGTCATCCGGCTCCGCGTGTACATCTGCATCCCTTGAGCCGTCTTATGTATTGAAGGCGCTGGGCATAAGTGACGAACTTTCACGCTCCTGCCTGCGTTTTAGTCTTGGAAAATTTACAACCGAAGAAGAGATTGATTATGTGATTGAAAAAGTGGTGGCTACGGTTACGAGACTTAGAAAGGAAAAAACACTACAAAAGGCGGTATAAATGTGAATTGGATGGGGTTTAACAAAATGACTTTCATCATTAATTAAGAATAAATGTAATTTTGAATTTGATCAATAGGAGCATTTTCAGATTACCTATTAGAAAAATTAAACTAAACAGTATGATTTTTATAAGTGACAACGCAAAGGAGAAGGTGGAAAAATTACTGGTAGAAACAGCAGGCGACGATGATGTTTCAAAATACTTTTTACGTGTATCTGTTGTAGGCGGTGGATGTTCAGGTTTAAGCTATAAAATGGACTTCGATCACCTGGAAAAGCCGGGCGACCAGATATTTGAAGACAAAGGCATTAAAGTGGTGACTGACCTCAAGAGCTTTTTATACCTCGTAAATACCACTTTGGAATTCTCTGACGGATTGAATGGAAAAGGATTTTTCTTCAGCAATCCTAATGCAGCCAGAACATGCGCATGCGGCGAAAGCTTCGCAGTGTAAATATTTCATTTTAACTACATTATAAAAAGCAGACTTCTCAAAGAGGTCTGCTTTTTTGTTTTATTTAAGATTCGATACTTAAACCGGTGGCACGATTTTTCATCCCATATAGTTGAAAAATTTGCACTTATGAAACGAATCATACAAGTATTGCTGATCTCTTTTTCACTGGTCTCGGCAATACCCAACAATACCTTGAAAGCACAGGATGTGGACATACACGTGTTTTACAACACGCTAAGTCCTTATGGAAGATGGATCGATTATGGTAGCTACGGACGTGTTTGGATCTGCAATTCGCCCGGCTTCGTTCCTTACGAAACTTCGGGTCACTGGGCATATACAGATTATGGCTGGACGTGGGTTTCCGACTACGATTGGGGTTGGGCACCTTTCCACTATGGCCGCTGGGCCTACGACAATGCTTATGGCTGGATCTGGGTTCCGGGCTACGAATGGGCTCCTGCATGGGTTAGTTGGCGTAGTAGTGGCGATTATTACGGATGGGCGCCGTTATCTCCCGGTGTAGGCATTTCTGTAACTGTTATTCCTGCGAACCGCTGGTGCTTTGTGCCGGTGAGGTACATCACTTCTCCGCATATTCACAACTACTATGTGAACAGGTCACAGAACGTTACCATCATCAACAAAACAACGGTGATCAACAATACCAATGTTTACAACAATGCAAGATATGTGAGTGGACCACGTCGTACAGATGTTGAAAGGACTGTGGGCCGACCCGTAACAACAATGCATGTAAACAATGCTTCAAGACCGGGCACAACCAATGTTGCCAACAACACGGTCAATATTTACAGACCGGTTATCAGAAACAATAACCATACTGCGCCAAACAATAACAATGCGAATGTTACTCCGAACAGACCAAATAACAGCAGGCCAGTGAATGCGACTGCACCAACCAATGTGAATCACGAAAGGCCGGCAAACAATAACAACAATTCAAACCGTCCTGCGAATGAAAACGTGAACAGGCCGCCGGTAAATGTTAATCATAACAGAAACAATATGCCTTCTAACAATGAGGCACATACGAACCGGAACATAACACCAGAGCCTTCAAACCCTGCTCCTACAAATAACAACAGGCCGCAGAACATGAATCATCCGGCCCCACAACCTATGCAACGCGAGGTGCATCAACAACCACAGCCAATGCATCAACCGGAAATGCACCAGCGGCCACAGCCGCAACATCAGCCGCAACAGATGCAGCAGCCAAGGCCGCAACCGCAAAACATGCCGCATGCACAACCACAACCAATGCCGCACCCACAACAGGGAAGGCCACAACACTAGATTTTAAAAAACAGGTTTTACATAAAAACAAAGTCCCGGCATCGCACCGAGACTTCTAGCACATAGGAGGTAGGGTTTATCAGGTTCGGTCGTATATGAAGAGTAAAATTGGGTCTTTTGAAGAGTCAATGTATTTGGCCAACCGGCTCATAAACACCGGCGACACCATAGGACAGCCATCGCTTTGACAAATAGGGGCCGGATCAACCTCTTTTCCAGGTACGTATTGATAAGGATGTAAAACCACAAATCTTTTAAAGGCATTGCTATTCGTGGAGTCGAGCCCAACCAATTTGTAGGACCTGCCAAAGCGGCCATTGTAGGAATTTCCCACCATGTATTTCCCGAGAGATGTGCAGCCGCAGCCAACTTCGTTGCCATATCTGCGTCCTTCCAACCATTCCTGGTTACATCGTCCATGCGCAACAAGGCCACTGTTAACAATGGAATCTTTCTGGATGTCGTACACGAAAAACCTGTTTTTGCCGGAAGCGATATGCATGTCAACAAGAAATATGTAGTGGTTACTCATCTTGTGTTGAGAAGCATATTTAACCAGGGAAGGGACCACTATCTTAAATGCATGGCTGTTTTTATAGGAAACATTTGCCTTCAATATCTCATTTGCTGAGGGCTTTTGTTTGAGGGAGTAGTAATAGAACGCACCTGCTGACAACATAACTGTCAGCAATAGGCCAAAAACTATAAATAATCTTTTCAGGAGTTTCATATTAGCTCCTTAGAGATGCGGGGGGCACTGTTTTCCATAAATTTCTTGAGATTTTTACAAAAAACCTGAAAGTCGATAACTGAATAACTGAATAACTGAAGTCCTCCAGAATAGTTGTTAGTTGATAGTTGTTAGTTACTCAGTTATTCAGTCATTCAGTTATTCAGCCACTCCCTACGCCGAGAACCTGCTCCTGATCTCGCTGGGGTAAAAGTTGTAAAATGCCTTGAAAGATTTTGCAAAGTGAGATGTGTTTTTGTAGCCCAGGCGACTGGCAATTTCCTGAATCGTACTGTTTTTCTCACTGCTGATAACATCGAACGCTTTTTTCAGCCGCTCGTTATTGTAAAAGTCTGTGAAGGTAGTGTTGGCAAATTTTTTAAAATATCTTTTTAGACTCGCTTCGCTCATGGAAAACTTTTCGGCAAGTTCTGGGAGTGAGACGGGTGTACCACGCAAAATATTTTGCCTGATGTAGGATTTGATTTCACGCATCCTGAGAATTTCAGGGCGCACTATCTTTTCGTCAGCCGCGGCCCCTTTCAGCGCCATTGCTTTTTTTATGTAATTGGAAAGCAATTCGTTTGCGGCTGCTTTCAGTTCAAAATGTGCGATCGTTTCCGGAGTATTTGAAAATGGATAGTTGAGCACTCGGTGAACCACCGAAAGCTCGCGCTGCAATGATTTACGCAAGCTGAATTTCTTTTTCAAAGCAAACAACTGGTTCACTTTTTCAAGATCTTCAGACATGATAAACTCCGTCTTTTCTTTCAGCCACTCCTTCGTAATTACAATCCATAAATGGTGCACAGTGGAACCCTTTACCGGTAATATTCTTAATGTTAAAGCGTTGGAGAAGGAGAGCACATTGTTTTGAAGTATCTGTTTTGTGATGGAGAGACCATCATTCTCCAATTCATATTTTATGGGATGGGTGCTTAGTTCGTAGCCTATCACGATAGTGTTTTCATCTTCCGGATTTTTGGTAAAGATGACTTCGTTTGCACAGTAAAACTTAGAAATAATCAATGAAAACCCCTTTTCCAAACCAAAGAAATGATTCGTCCCCTTGCTACATTCTGAAGTATATCCTGATGAATGAATGTCGGCGCTCGATTGAACGTCTATGATTTGCTCTTCTTTTAAACATTGTATGCCATGTTCACAAGAAAGTGAAAAGGTTATATTCGAGGCCATAAACAGACTACTAAATTGAACAGCGAAGTTTTATAATCTTTAGTAGCCCGACCTTCATAAAAGGACAAATGTGTATAGAAAAAGGACAAATTAAAAAAGCCTGTTACAAGTAACAGGCTTAAGCTATAATGTTAATATGTTAAAGAAAAACTTAATTAACCCAAAATGGTGATCTTGTCTTTCATCATTTCACGAACAACATCGGCTATTGCATCAGCATCGTAGTGGCATTCGTTGTACAATTGTTTCGGTGTGCCGTGCTCAACAATTCTATCAGGAATACCCATAATTTTCACTTCCGCATTGTAGTTATGCTGGGCCATAAATTCCAGTATTGCGCTGCCGAATCCCCCCACAACAGTTCCATCTTCTACCGTGATGATCTTTGCATATTTCGCAAATACTTCGTGCAGGGTTTCTTCATCGAGCGGCTTCGCAAAACGCATATCGTAATGTGCCGGGTTAAGGCCATCTGCTTTTAAATTACGAATAGCACTCGCCGCAAAGTTGCCGGGATGCCCGAGCGAAAGGATCGCAATCTCATCACCGTCTTTCAACTTTCTTGCCTTACCAATTGGAATTTCCACCATTGGGGTTTTCCATTCAGGCATCACTCCTTCACCGCGTGGATAACGGATCACAAAAGGAAATTCATTTGTTTCCAGTTGCGAAGTATACATGAGGTTGCGAAGTTCGGCTTCATTCATTGGAGCACTTACCACAATGTTTGGAATGCAGCGCATATAGGCAATGTCATACGCCCCATGATGCGTAGGGCCATCCTCTCCTACCAGTCCCGCACGATCCAGACAGAATACGACGGGCAGTTTTTGGATGGCCACATCGTGCACTACCTGGTCGTATGCTCTTTGCATGAATGATGAGTAAATATTGCAGAAAACGCGCATTCCTTGTGTTGCCATACCGGCACTCAATGTCACTGCGTGTTGCTCGCAAATACCTACATCGAATGCACGATCCGGCATTTTGTCCATCATTATTTTTAATGAAGAACCGCTCGGCATTGCAGGTGTAATACCCAATATTTTATCGTTCTTTTCCGCCAGCTCAACAATTGTGTGGCCAAATACGTCCTGGTATTTCGGCGGCTGGGGCGTGTCGAATTTCTTTTTGTAGATCTCGCCTGTTATTTTATCAAACAGTCCCGGCGCATGCCATTTCGTTTGATCTTTTTCTGCGAGTGAATAGCCTTTCCCTTTTACAGTGAGAACGTGTAACAATTTTGGTCCCGGAATTTTCTTCAGATCTTCCAGTGTATCTACCAGTTTGGTAATGTTGTGACCGTCGATCGGACCAAAATAGCGCAGGTTAAGTGATTCAAACAGGTTGCTACTTTTACTCAAAAAGCTTTTAATGCTATGTTCGAGCTTGCTTGCCATTTCGCGGGTAAATGTTTTACCTACGGGCAATTTGCCCAGCGCTTTCCAGATATCGTCTTTAAACTTATTGTATGTCGGAGAGATGGTAATGTCTGTAAGATATTCCCTGAGTGCGCCCACATTCGGATCGATGCTCATGTTGTTGTCATTCAGGATGATCAACATGTCTGCATCGGCAACACCTGCATGGTTCATCCCTTCGAATGCGAGGCCGGCGGTCATGGAGCCATCACCTATGACAGCAACAGATTTTCTATCTTCCTTTTTGTATTTCGCTGCCATGGCCATACCTAGAGCTGCAGAAATGGAGGTGGAAGAGTGTCCTACACCGAAAGTATCATATTCGCTTTCGCCTCTTTTGGGGAAACCGCTTAATCCGTTGTATTTGCGATTGGTATAAAAATTATCGCGACGGCCGGTTAGTATTTTGTGGCCATAAGCCTGGTGACCCACATCCCACACCAACTGATCGTATGGCGTGTTGAATACATAATGCAGCGCGACGCTAAGTTCAACGACACCCAGGCTGGCCGCAAAATGGCCGCCATGCACGCTCACAATATCAATAATGTATTGGCGCAGTTCATCACACACTTGATTTAATTGTTCCCTGCCCAGCTTTTTCAAGTCTGCAGGAGAATCAATTGTCGCTATTATGGGGCCAGCTTTAATTTCCATGTATTCGTTCTATACCTTAAAGATATTCAGTACTTATCAATTATTTAGAATTTGCAAAGATCATATTTTTAAGACTTTCAAGGAGAATTATCGCAACATTTATTGTTAAACAAATTTGCCAAAATATTGTCCTACTTTTTGACACGAATAATAAGCTAAAATCATACTTATCAATAACTTACAACCAACAACCCTTATTTCAGGAAGACGCATTTTCATGCGTCTCTACCAATTATTCACAACTTATAACTTATTCCCAGGGTAAAAAAGATATTATACATGCTGAAATCCGTTCCATGAAATGATTTCGGGAACAATGACAGCAACCCCCAGCTAAGGTTTCCATTTATTGATATTTTGTTGTTGATCTTACGTTCTGCACCTGCCTGCAAACCGAAGTCAAACTTTCTTAATTCGTTATCAAAATTAAATGTTGCCGTATCGATCGCTATTTTTTCTCCTGTTGCATCGGGTGTGCGGATGTAGCCATCGGTCACTTCACCGCTAAATCCTCCGTGAAACAAATAGCCAAAATAAACGCCCATCTGGGTTTTCCAGTTTTTATCGGGATAGTAAATGGCGTGTATTGGCAAAGTCAGATATCCATTTTGCACGATGGTTTTGTTGTGCCCAACAAATAAGCCCTCAAACTTGCCGGGTTTGTCGCCATCGGTGATGTTAACAACCGTGTGCATATACATCACTTCACTTCTTATGCCCATTCCCTTGTAGTCAATTTTGAGTGCGGCTCCCACTCCCCATTTCTCGTTAAACACATAATCTAATTCGTAACCCAGCGACGGATTAAACTGCGGCCACCATGCATTGATCTTGCGAACGGTGTTCGGCATCGGCATTGGGGCCGTTCCTCCAAAATTGTAGCCCGCAAGGATATACTTCCTAAACTCCGGCCTGAAGTCTGCTTCCTTCTGTTGACCAAGCGCTGCAACACCTGCAATGACAAGGCTTACCAGCAAAAAGTATTTCTTGATATTATTTCTCATAAATAAGCATGTCAAAATAAATTAAGCAAATTATCTCTACCTGAATTATTGAACGTCTTCGCAAACCACCGCTACGTGATCCACTTTTAATTGGCTATTCAAAGCACCGCGATATTCATTTCCACCTTTACTGGATGAAAAGACAACGGTGAACAAAAGATTTTCGTTTTTCCAATCAATATGGTCATCGTAATATTCAAACGGGATGTTGAACGCGGTATATCCGGAGGCCGGAAGCCCCTGCTTCATTTCCGCTCTTGCTATGATTCTGGGTGAAGTGCTTACATTGGTGCCGTCCAGCGGATCGCTACCGCGGAATACGACAACATAAATGGCACAACTGTCTTGTGCCCCTGAAATGGGTGTGGAAGTGATTTTGCCGTTAACAATGGAAAACTGGGAATAGGCAGGACCGGGCGCATACTTGTAGTAACCAGTAAAGCGAACCGGCTTTTTGGCTTTGGCGAACGGCTGCCCGAATTTGGTTGATTTTAGGGGCTGCGTAAGATCCAGGTCAAACGATCCAAGAAAAAGTGACCCTGCTGCCAATGGAGCCCCCAGGCCAAATAACACGGTGCCGGGCATGGTGGTTATTTCGGCAGCGTATTGCCCTTCATAGCTGTCAGTTGTTTTCTGGGTAGGGTAAGGCGGGTCGGTTACAATGGTTAAACCAGGGTTGCCAGAACTCCAAATAGGTTCGGCAACGCCATTGTTTACTTCAACAGGATGCTCGTATACGCGAGTACCGCTCCCAGACTGCGTCCAGCTTTCGAACTCATAATCAAGACCCGTTACGGCTACAGCCTTTACCGTGTACTTTTTGTGATTCTGTCCATCCTCTGAGGTTACCGTGTACTCAACCGGCTGATTGAATACAACAGGAATTCCCGAAGCGGGGGAAACACTTGCGCCCTTGGTTGTTGTAATCACCGGCTTAATCGGACGGTTTACCGAATCGCCTTTTATATACAACAAAATCGTTCTGTTGATCTGATCGATTGTAATTTTATTAACGTCGAGATAGTTGGAATCAATGGTGAAAGTTTCGATATCTGCTTCGGGACTTAATGGTGCGCTTTTAATGCAGCCATAGCACAAGGCAATGCCAAGGAAACAGATTGAAAGCTGCCTGATGAGTTTTATCATTGATCGGTTTTAATAGTGCGTAACGGAAAGTTAGCAAGAATTGAGAGATTATCAGCTGTTTATGCATGTAAATTTAGCTAGCAATGAGGGTGAACCGGGCACCTCGTCCCGTTAAGCCAGCTATTTAGCCATTAGTAGAAATCCTTTATCTTAGGTGACCGTTATAACTAGCTTTGCCATATATGCTGAATAGAAGTTCCAAATACTACTGGTTTTGCCAGATAGCCGGATGGGGTGTGGTTACCCTTTCGATGATCTTTTTTGCGTACACCTTTGAAAAAGAACTTACCAATCGTTTCTTTTTTAGATTGTTGCTTCTTTTCTTCTCTGGTATTTTCGCCACGCATTTACTCCGGAACTTTATTCGCAGATCAGGCTGGTTATTGCTTCCTGTAGAAAAGGTGATGCCGAGACTGGCGCTTACTGTGGTGGTTACCAGTTTCCTCTTTAGCCTGCTCTACCTGGGCCTTCTGAACTTGTTTAACCTGGTTGACACCACAAAAAAGATCACTTTTTCTACCCGCCTTTTAGCATCTACGCTCGACAATGGTCTTTTTATTATTCCCTGGGTGATCATTTACTATTTCTACCATTACATTGAAAAAAGCCGAAAACAGGAAGTTGATACGCTGAAGCTGGAATCGCTGGTAAAGGAACTGGAACTCAAAACCATTAAGTCGCATATCAATCCTCATTTCATCTTTAATGCGTTAAATGGTATCCGGGCATTGATCGACGAAAACCCGGGAAGAGCAAGACAGGCAATTACCGAACTCAGCAATCTCTTACGCAGCAGCATGAAAACGGATAAATCTGAAACGGTGCCTTTCCAAAAAGAACTGGACATTGTGAAGGATTACCTGGCGCTGGAACACATTCGTTTTGAAGATCGCCTACAGGTAGAATATTTAATTAATGATGACACGCTTGATCAACCGGTGCCTCCGATGATGCTGCAAACACTTGTTGAAAATGCTATCAAACACGGCATCAGCAAGCAAATGAATGGTGGCAAGGTGAAAATAATCTCAGATTTTAAGGGCGCCAATCACGAGATGATCGTACAGAATTCCGGTAAGCTGGACGGCGAAATTGGCGGAGAAGGGTTTGGCCTGACAAGTACACAAAACAGGCTTCATCTTCTTTTCGGGAATAAAGCTAACTTTAGCATTAGTGAACTGAACAACAATACGGTGGAGGCGCGGGTGCTGATACCGATAATATAATTGTAGTTGAGAGTTGAGAATGGAGAGTTGAGAGTTAAATTTTTCAACCTTCCATTCTCAACTCTCAATTCTCAACTCTCAACTGAAAAAACCATGATCAAAACTGTTTTAATTGACGACGAACGTTTGGCAAGAACGGAACTTAAAAAACTGTTGATTGATTTTCCTGAAATTGAAGTGGTGGCAGAAGCAGCGAATGCCAATGAGGGATTGGAAAAAATTGAATCGCTGAATCCTGATCTTATTTTCCTTGACATACAGATGCCGGGCAAAACAGGTTTTGAAATGCTTTCAGAACTTAACCGTGTGCCCTATGTAATTTTCACAACAGCATATGATGAGTATGCGTTGAAAGCATTTGAAGTAAATGCGTTGGACTATTTGTTGAAACCAATCGAGCCGAAGCGCCTGGCCGATGCTGTGCAAAAACTACAGAATGCTGAGGAAAAGGAAATGCAGGTTTCTTCTGAAAATACAAATAAGAGTTTGCTTAGCGAGAATGACCAGGTGTTTGTAAAAGACGGCGAGCGTTGCTGGTTCGTGAAACTGAGCGAGATAAGATTGTTTGAAAGCGTGGGCAACTATGCAAAAGTCTATTTTGGCCCCAACAAACCTTTGATATTGAAATCGCTGAATGCTTTGGAAGAAAGGCTTGATGAGAAAGTGTTTTTTCGTGCAAACAGAAAGCATATTGTAAACCTTCGCATGATCGAAAAGATCGAACCTTACTTTAATGGCGGCCTGTTGCTTGAATTAAAGGGCGCTGAAAAAATTGAAGTGAGCAGAAGACAGACGGTGAAGTTTAAGGAAATGATGAGCCTTTGATCAATTAAGAATTAGGAATTAGGAATTAAGAATTCGGCGTGTGCTGGTTGCTACTATTTCAAAGCCATTACTTCTGTTTAACGAGAAGGTCTTGTAACATCCAGAGATACTCAACTATAAAGCATTCTTAATTCTTAATTCCTAATTCTTAATTCTTACATCAGCTCCTCTTCACTGATCAAATTATTCTTCAACGCATACACCACTACTCCGGCGGTGTTTTTTACGTTCATTTTTTCAAGAATTTTTATGCGGTAGCCTTCAACGGTTCTTTTGCTGAGGAAGAGGTTTTCGCCTATTTCCTGCGCGGTGAGCTGTTTGCAAATGAGTTTGATAATTTCTTTTTCACGGTCGGTGAAGGCAGGGAGTTGTTGTTTTTTATGCGGATTGAATTTGCTCTTTACGATAAGGCTGGCAAGTCTTGCTGAGGTATGACGACAATAGAAAACTTTATCGTTATAGACTTCTGTTATGGCATCGAGTATTTCCTGTTTGTCAGCATTCTTAAGCAAATAGCCTTTGGCGCCGGCTTCCAGCATGTCTACGATAAGGCTTTCTTCATCGAACATGGAAAGTGCGATGATCTTGGCAGCGGGATATAATTTAAGTATTTCCTGGGTGGCCGCAATGCCATCCAGCCGCGGCATTTTGATGTCGGTTAGAATAACATCAGGCTCATGCTTCTTCACAATGTCCACCAATTCATTTCCGTCTTCCGCCTGGGCTGCCAGCTCTATATTAGGTTGCTTGCCTAGCATAAGCGCTAAACCGTCTCTAAAAATCTCATGATCGTCTGCGATTACTAATTTAATCTGGTCGTGGTTCAGGGACATTATATCGGTATCTTAATAAAATAACTTGTTCCTTTTGACGGCCCGGTATCAATTACCATTTTAGCATTTAAAACATCTGCCCGGCTTTCGATACTTTTCAGTCCCAGCCCACCGGAAGATTTGTCTTTTTCTTTTAAAGGATCAAAACCGCAGCCATCGTCTTTCGTCAAAATCAAAATATGGTTCTCCTCAGCGCCCAAACCTATTTGCAGGTTTTTGGCTTTGGCATGTTTAACGGTGTTGTGTACAATCTCCTGCAACATACGAAATATATGGATTGATTTTTCCGGAGACACTTCAAAGTATTGTACAATCTGCAAATGAATCTGTAGTGTGTTATTTTCATTCGCATGTTCTACAAATTCTCTCAATGCTTCTATCAATCCTTTTCTTTCAAGAGTATTTGGCAGCAGGTTGTAAGAGATCTGACGCATGCTCTTAATGATCTCATCAATGTGTTTTCCCGCTTTAGTTATAATGAGCCTGTCACCTTCTTCAACAACATCTATACTATTTATGTTCAGCTTAATAGTAGATAAAAGTGGACCGATGCCATCGTGCAGATCTGTAGCGATACGTTTCCGTTCGTTTTCCTGCATGGTAATTTCTGCAAAAATCCTTTCTTTTTGCAGTGCTACATAACGCCTGTGATACATAACAATTGACGTAACGAAAAACAAAATAATAATGGCTATCAGTATTGCTATCGTTACGATAGTGTATAAATGTTGAGAATCCATGTCAACCCCTTTCCATATTGTTCAGCTTTTCCAAAGTAAAGGGAAGTTTTGCTTCCACCGGGATCAGAAAAACTGCTATTGCATATAAAATATTCACAAAAAAATTCAGGTTCCCGAAAAATAGAATAATCAGGTTACTTGTTTCTAAATTATCATCAAGATAAGGGTTTACATACAATGCGCCTTCGTATAATATTTGGTAAATATAAAAAATTATGAAGCCCATGCACAGAATGAACCTGCCATTGCGCAGGAGTCTTCTGTCTTCGTGGATAATAATGTAGTTGATCTGATTGATGCCGAGAAGGGTGACGGCAAAAGAATAGCTGATCACAAAAATGCGACTGTTGCTGGCTATTTGGCCAAAGCATATTTCTTCAACGATCCACACAATAGCAAACAACCCCGTAAATAGATAAAAGGCTTTGTCTTTAGATTTTAAAAATCCCCACACGTGAAACTGATAAAACAAAAACATTGCTTCTGCTAAAAGGTAAAGGTTCGACGAGACTTCGTTTGTTTTAAAAATACTAATGGAAATGAAACTGATGATCTCGTTAATAAAACCGATCAACAATAGCACAATAAAGGGCCTGTAGCTTTTCTCTATATAAGGAAAGCGTAGCAGGCCCGGAATAAGAGGCAGTAAAATCGAATTACTTTGTATAAACAAAAAGAGTGTTCTTCTCATGTGTTACGAGTTCTATGGTAAGGTCAACAACGGACTTGCTAAATCACAAACTGTAGGGCAACGCTGGCCTCTTTCAATCACTGTACCATCATCTTCGCCGGAGATTTGTGCGGACGCCGTGCTAATGCCAGGCAATTTAATTGCAACGGGAGCCGATTTCGTCAAGTTGTTAATGATGTCTTTGCCATTATTATCATAAGGCGTCAACACAAGACAAACTTCGTTGTTTTCATTAATGCCATAATACATGCGAATGCCTGCTGCAATACCACCGGTTGCATCTTTTTGATTTAAAAGAAGAGCGATTACGTCCCTGTTAAAAGATTCCGCAATAGGCAGATCAAGCGAGCTCCCGCCACCGCTGGCCGCCGTTCCTACACTGGCACTTTTCATTGCACCTTGTGACTGAGTATATTTATCATACACAGTCCTGAATTTGTGTGTGTATGAATTTGCAAGCTTCACGCTAATAATGTGATTCGCAACGTTGCTACGGTCTACGGATATTTCTTTTTCCTGCACATCTTTACTACAGCCTAAAAATAAAAAAGCAGTTGCAAAGAGCGCGGAAACAGAAAAAAAGAACATTTTTTTCATACAAAAAAATTTAGATAAAAATTAATGGCGAAATGTAGTACAAGAGCTGATAATATTCATTAGTACTTGTGCTCTGTAATAATGCGTATAACTACGCATAAAAAGGCGTTCTAACACTGTAGCGTTCAATATCAATTAGATAGAACTTTGTTTACGAGGGGTGCACTAAACCATTGATCATTAAACCTTTCCTAGCAGTTTTTTTGGATCCCTTTAAATTCGTCCTGTACTCTAGTTTTCAAAACCAGCAGATAACACCATTGAACATTGGGTGGCAAAACTTTATCCTTTTCTATTGCTGCGGTTGAGAGAATCGGGTGTCCGCGATGAACGAAGAATCGGACAGCGTTTTGAGGAAGTCGATTAGATTATATTTTTCGGCGTAGCCAATCTGAATACCATTTTTCAATAAGGGATCCAAAGTAGGGCTGTTTATAATGCCCGTTGTGTAATGATCAATCATCTGACCGATAGACAGTATGCGTCCATCGTGCGTGTAGGGTTCGGTAAGTGCAACATTCCTTAAACTTGGGACCTTGAACTTCAGCGAATCTTCACTTTTACCTGTAATACGCATCCTGCCAACGTCATGGAGAGAAGTATTTATTGAAAAACCATCGTTTCTATAACTCAGGTCTGTAAACAAGGGTTCCTGGTGGCAGGCGGCACATTTTTGTTTAAAGCTTTCATAACCCGCCTGCTCAGAAACATTAAACTGTGCTTCACCTCTTTTTACCTTGTCATACTTTGAATTAGCAGAAACCATCATTGCAACGAATTGTGTGAGCGCCTTCAACATGTTCTGACTGGTAACCTGGTCAGAACCGAAGGCCGCTTTAAACATTGAAGGATACGCCGCATCTGCCTGCAGCTTTTTTACTACGTTGCCAATATCTTCGGCCATTTCATTTGGTGCCGTAATGGGCGCGAGCGGCTGCACTTCCAGGTTGTTAACACCGCCATCCCACAGAAACTGATCCAGCCAGATCATATTAAAAAGTCCAGGAGCATTTCTTGTTGTAAACTGGTTATTGAAGCCATGACTTAGATCGTGATCGAACGTGGAGAATGCCGCAAACTGCTGGTGACAGGAGGCACAGGGAAAATTGCCATCCTTTGATAATTTTCCATCGTAAAACAAACGTCTTCCGAGTTCAAAGCCTTCTTTGGTGATTGGGTTGTTGGTAAAATTATATTTGGGTGCGGGAAACCCGGCAGGAATCTGCACCTGCAAGGCCGTAGTTTGGGAGCCGCCCTCTCCTGTTTTTTTACAACTGATCACCCAGGTAGTGGCGATACCGGTCAAAATAAAAATTAGTATAACCGCAATCAGTCTCATTCGGCGTAGTTAATTGGTAACGGAAAAGACGGTAAACATTTTCGCGTAATTGTCGGCAATGCTTGTCGCCAATATACCCGGCGTCATACAAACAGCAGTATCTGCAATGCGAATATCATGCGGGTTGTAAAACCATTTATTTGCATCTGCATTGATCGTCACTTTGCTATCGCCTTGGGATGATATCGCTAGTGTTCGGCCTTCTGGCAATGTGAGATTAACACTTCTTATCACACTCTCGCCTGTTTTAAAACCGCCGATGTGAAACTGAATTCTGCTGTCCGGCAAATGTGACAACGGCGAGGTGCCTTCCATTTTCGCCATTATATAACCCGTGTTCCAAGTCCAGAACATACCCTTCACTGGATCCAAATCGCCGGACTGAGCGCCACTCACATTGTATATGCTGTCAACGCCCATGGTGAAATTGATCACATCATAAGTTCCTACAGGTGCTTTTAACGTGATGTTGGAAGCAGCAGAATCGCTTGCATCCACGAGATAAAAAGTTTTGTCGCTTACATTGTACACTTTGCCGGAAGTGCTGTTCAGCAGCTGGATATCGCCGATATAGTATTTGAAAGTGGTGATGGTATACGATTCACCAAATGTGTTTTGATAGGTTTGGTTGAAAGCCAGATCTGCATTGTCAACTTTTCCTTTGAAGCTTAATACGAACTTATAAGTGGGTAACTGTGTGGAATCTCCGGATGATGCGTCACTGCTTTTTACCTCTCGTTGGCAGCTTGTAAAGAACAATGCAGCAGTGGCAATGGCAGCACTAATAAAAATTTTCATTCTAGGGAGTTTAAAAATCAGATAATGATATCCTCTTTCTTCCGCTTTTTACCTGGCTTGCTTTCTTTTTGGTTTCAATTCTTTTTTCCTTGGACGCTTTAGAGGGTTTTGTGGCTACTCTTTTTTTCTCCTTTTTAAAAGCCTCAGCAATCATTTGGTGCAGTTTTTTTATAACCGCAGCTTTGTTTTGTAATTGGCTCCTATGTACCTGCGACTTTGTTTGTAAAAACCCTTCACTGGTTATTTTGTTCGCCAGCTTGTGGTTAATCAATTGTTTTTGATCGTCTGTAAGCAGTGCAGAATCATTTACATGAAAATACCCTTCCACCATCGTTTCTACCTTATTTACATTCTGTCCGCCTTTTCCGCCGCTTCGTGCGGTTTTAAATTTAATTTCCTGTGTTATATCTATCATCTCACTACTTTTGGTCTTATATACAATTTACGTACAATTGTTTATTTATGAGAGCAATAGTTCAAAGAGTTTCAAAAGCAAGTGTAAGTATCGGAGGAAAGGAAAAATCTGCCATAGCACAGGGTTTGCTCGTTCTGCTGGGAATTGAAGATGCAGACGCGCAGGAAGACATAGAATGGCTGAGCGGAAAGCTAATCCAGTTGCGCATTTTTAATGATGACCAGGGTGTGATGAACGTATCTGTGAAAGACATAAACGGTGAAATATTGCTCGTGAGCCAGTTCACTTTACATGCCTCAACAAAGAAAGGCAATCGCCCTTCTTACATTAAAGCCAGCAAACCGGACATTGCAATTCCATTGTATGAAAAAATGATCGCCCAACTTGAAAAAGACCTGGGCAAAACCATTGGCACCGGCGAGTTTGGCGCAGACATGCAGGTGGAGCTGATGAATGACGGGCCGGTTACGATTTTTATAGACAGCAAGAACAGAGAGTAATTGAAAATTGAAAGTTGAAAATTGAAAATTGAGCCTAAAAAAATATCTGCTCTAATTTCAGTAATGTAACACACAAAGCATTTTCAACTTTCAATTTTCAACTCGCCTTAACAACTTAAACACAACAACATGACCATTCAGGACGCGCAAACACAAGTCGACAACTGGATCAAAACCGTGGGTGTGAGATATTTTAATGAACTTACCAATCTTGGCATTTTAATGGAAGAGGTGGGCGAGCTATCGCGGCTGATGGTAAGAACTTACGGGGAACAATCTTTTAAGGAAAGTGATAAGAACAAACATATTGCTGATGAAATGGCGGACGTATTGTGGGTATTGATTTGCCTCGCCAATCAAACCGGCGTCGACCTGACAGAAGCTCTGGAAAAGAATTTTGAAAAGAAAAATATCCGCGATGCGGAGAGGCATAAGGGAAATGATAAACTGAAGTAAAGTTGTTGGTTGATAGTTGTTGGTTGTTAGGCTTTATAATTCAAATTTACCGACACGAGGTAACAACAATTATTTCTGAAAATTCAGTGGAAGCCTAATAACTAGCAACCATCAACTAACAACTACAACCATCAACCATCAACTAACAACTCGCCAAATGTTCTACACTATAAAAACAAACTGGATATTCCGCGCCATTTGCAAGTACAGGGTTTGGCACATGCCCCGGCAGGGAAAGAAAATCTATCTGACGTTCGATGATGGGCCGCACCCCGAGATAACCGCTTTCGTGCTGGACGAATTATTGAAGTATAAAGCGAAGGCAACTTTTTTTTGCATTGGTAAAAACGTAGAAGCATATCCGCAAATGTATAAGCGCATTTTGATGGAGGGCCACGCTACGGGCAATCACACATTTAATCATCTCAACGGATGGAAGGTAGATGAGAAAGACTATTTTGACAATATAGCGAAAGCAAAAGAAGTGATTGATTCAAATTTGTTTCGTCCTCCCTATGGACGCATCAGCAATTTCGCAGCTAAACATTTGAAAGAAAATGCAGCCTTGAACGTGATTATGTGGTCTGTATTGAGTGGGGATTTCGATGTGGAACTAAGCCCCGAAAGCTGTCTTGATAATGTGATCAAGTCAACAAAGGAAGGAGATATTGTTGTCTTTCATGATAGCGAGAAAGCGTTTAAGCGATTGCGTTATGCTTTACCGGAAGTGCTTCAATATTTTTCAGAAAAAGGATATTCGTTTGAAAAGATCAGCCTTCCGAATACACTCAACTGATGGGTTGCCAATCAAAAAATAATATAGGCTTCTATAAAAAAATTTGGGCCGGGGTAGAAACCCTGGCCCGTTTTTAATCCGTACCCTATGAAAACTGATTTAAAGGTATAATATATTTTTTATTAATGCAAAGTAATTTCTGTTTCAATCTAATATTAAAAAATCAAGAAATCTTTGAAAGGCTTGATATTATTGACAATTATTATACCGGAAATGCATTTTTTCATCCCTTCTTTTCAAAATAACATATCACCGGACATAAATAAGTTATGTTATAATGACTTATAATTTCTCGAAATTTGCGCCATGATTATCGATACCCACACACATTTATATAGTACCGAATTCACAACGGACATTGCAGAAGTTATAGAGAGAGCTGAAAAAGAAGACGTTCAGAAGTTCTGCCTGCCTGCGATTGATAGCGAAACGCATGACGCTATGATAGCCCTGGAAACAAGGTATCCCGGGAAATGCTTCTCGATGATGGGGCTGCATCCATGCTCGGTAAAAGAGAACTACAAAGAAGAATTAGCCATTGCTTCTCAATGGTTTGAAAAGAGAAAATTTGTTGCCGTTGGGGAAATAGGGCTTGATCATTACTGGGATAAAACCTTTGCCAGGGAACAGGTAGAAGCCTTTCAAACCCAGATAGACTGGGCGTTTCAGTACAAGTTGCCTATCGTAATCCATACAAGAGATGCGATGCAGGAAACGATCAACATTGTGAAGGAACGCCAGAACGGTTCACTGGCGGGCATTTTCCATTGCTTCTCAGGAAGTTATGAGTCAGCAAAAGAAATTATTAAAGCTGGATTTTATCTCGGCATCGGCGGTGTTTTGACTTACAAAAAAGTAAATCTACCCGAGGTCCTGGAAAAAATAGATCTGCAGCATATGGTGCTGGAGACTGATGCACCTTATCTGACGCCGGTTCCGTTTCGCGGAAAAAGAAATGAGAGCAGCTATTTAAAATACATTGTTGAAAAGCTGGCGGAAGTAAAGCATACAACGGTAGAAGAAATTTGTTCGGTTACTACTGCGAACGCACAAAAAATATTCGGTTTGTAAAAATTGAAATAGTACTTTTGCAGCCCTTGCAAATCAGGAGACGTGTCCGAGTGGTTTAAGGAGCACGCCTGGAAAGTGTGTATACGGGAAACTGTATCGCGAGTTCGAATCTCGCCGTCTCCGCTGAAATCAATTTCTTTGAGTAAAACAACTTAAAGAGAAGCCTGCAAACTCAATGTTTGCGGGCTTTTTTGTTTTTAGGCTTACCTGCAAATAGGCTACTTAACGGTCATTTCTCATGCGTCATTCGTGTAGTCTTTACCTCTTTTAAAAAAGACGCATAAAACCTTACACGCAGAGTTGATTATTAACAACTTATAAGAACTAAAACTCTTGGCTTTGGGCCATTATGGACACTAATTTCATACACTTAAAAATGAGTAAAATGGAAAAGAGTTTTGGTTTATTATTCTTTCTGAAAAAACAGAGAGCGTACAAACCTGGAGAGGGTATGTCAATCTACATGCGAATTACAGTGGATAGTAAATATGTGGAAGTGAGTACTAAAAGAAAATGTGAACCATCTAAATGGAACGCACATGCGGGAAGAGCGAACAATAAGTTGGAAAGCTATAAAGAGTTCAACGCTTACCTAGATACTCTACAACAAAAGGTCTTTGAGGCAAAGAGAAAGTTATTAGAGTTGGATAAAGATGTAAATCCAAGCAATATCAAGGACCTTTTAATAGGAAACGATGTCGATGAAAATAAACGCATGCTCATGAAGATTTTCGCCTACCATAACGAGCAAATGCAAGCACTAGTTGGAAAAGAATATAGTGCAGGTACAATGCAGCGATATGAAGTCTCCTTAAGACATACCTTATCGTTTCTTGAATGGAAATACAAAATTAAAGATATTGATATCAAAAAGCTCGACTACGAATTTCTTAAGGAATATGAGTTTTGGTTAAAAACGGTCAGGAAATGTGATCACAATACCACAATGAAGTATTTAAATAATTTCCGGAAGATTGTAAACATCTGCATCAAAAGCGGCTGGCTGCAACGAGATCCTTTCCTGGGTTTCAATATGGCAAAGCGGCCTGTAGACAGAGTTGTGCTGACCGAGACTGAGTTAAATGCGTTAGCCCAAAAGGAATTTTCAATTCCGAGACTCGCTATAGTTCGAGACGTTTTTTTGTTCAGTTGTTTTTCAGGGCTTGCATATGCAGACGTTGCGAATCTAAAGCGCTCAGACATTGTGATAGGAATTGACGGCGAAAAATGGATTGTTTGCAAAAGGCAAAAGACAAGAGTTCCTGCTCGAATACCGCTGTTGCCAGCCGCACTTGATCTAATTGCTAAATATGAAAAAGAACTTCCTGCTTCGTTTGGAGATCATGTTTTTCCGGTTTTCAGCAACCAGAAGATGAATGCTTATCTAAAAGAAATCGCTGATATATGCGGTGTACATAAAACACTCACCTATCACATCGCAAGACATACATTCGCAACTACAGTTACTTTAAGCAACGGTGTTCCAATTGAAACAGTATCAAAAATGCTTGGGCACCGTAGTCTGAGGACAACTGAACATTACGCAAAGATTTTAGATAAGAAGATTAGTGAAGATATGCAACAACTAATAAAGCGGTTGCAAAAAAAAGAAAGTTATCCATCATATATTCAAAAGAACAAAGAAGAAGAATTCTTCTTGGACTGATGTTTCATGGAAATATTATGTCGGTAGTAAGAAGTGCCTCATTACATTAAAAAAATATATTTTTACAATTATCATAATCGAACATGAGCAATTGAAATAACATTTAAATTTCGAAAGAGTAAGCACCATTAGATACAATTTTTTTTTGAAAACAATAATTAGATGAAAGACATTATTAATATTTATTGTGACGAAAGTTGCCACTTAGAAAATGACGGCGAATCCATAATGTCTATTGGGGCTGTTTATTGTCCTGCGTCTAAAAAGAGCGAAGTTTTTGAACGGTTGCAGGAATTTAAGTATCGCCACAAACTTATCCCTAAACACAAGAAGAACGAAAAGGAAAACCGAACTTATTATGAGCTAAAATGGAATAAGGTTTCGAAATCAAAAATTGATTATTATAAAGATGTCATAAATTACTTTTTCGATAATGACGATCTGCATTTTAGAGTACTTGTTGTTTCTGACAAGATGAAAATTGAGTATGAAAAGTTTAATCACACACATGATACATTTTACTACAAAATGTATTTCGGAATGCTTAAAGCTATTTTAAATCCCGAGTTTTCACATCATATTTATATAGATATAAAAGATACGAGAAGTAGAGAAAAAGTGCACAAATTGGAACAAGTATTAAGAAACGACAAATACGATTACGCGAAAGAAATTATAAAAAAAGTGCAACAGGTTCGTTCACACGAAGTAGAGATGATCCAGTTAGCTGACGTGTTGGTGGGCGCAATTGGTTATGTGAATAGAGGGAAATCAGATAGCATGGCTAAAAAAGAGTTGATTGATCTTATAAGGCACCGCTCAAAATATTCATTGACCAAATCAACATTATTAAGGGAAGAGAAATTCAACATTTTTATTTGGCAACCTCAAAAACCTTATTTCTTATGAGCAACGGGCCTTCATTAACTTTTCCTAATTTAGTATTGTTTGCAGATTATGACGGCAATTTCGAAAATTATTTCCACGCAGTTTATGAGGTTTTCGAACAAGATTTTATCAAATCATCGCCCTATTTTAATAAACAAAAGGTAAGCGCGCAAAAACATCCCGAAGTTGATGGGATACATCGTACCTTTTATCATATTACACACGAAGGGGAAGACGAGAAAAGCAGAACTCCAGATATAAGAAGAATGGAACGTATTCGATTCCCCAAATTTTGTATAACATCTTGCCCACATGACGATCTATTAGTTTGGAAAAATAAACGTGGAAAAGACACTAGAGTTTTAATTTTCAATGAAGATCAGGAGTACTTAATCGTATTAACAGAGAGAAATGGGTATTATTTATTTTGGACTGCATATTTGGTTGAGCAATCACATACAAAAAGAAAGCTAATTAAAGAGTATCAAGATTTCATAAAAACCAAAACCGCTTAGCGATGCTAAACGGCTTCTATACTCCTTTAACGCTTACAACCGGATGGTTTGGTTACTGAGCTGGTGCGAAATTAAACAAAATTGAAATAATTTTTTAAAAAATATTTAAACTCCTAACTGGTTGATTCTCAAACCAGCTTTGTTATCAGCCTTTTCTTAAACTAAATTGAATTTGGCCTTCAAAAAAAATCAATATGCAAGAAACCAATCTAATAACAGATATTAAAGAAGCAGTTTCAGTAATTGAAACATATCGTCTCTCAGCATTGGTTTGGTCATTTCAGGAGTGCCCACTTGAAGAAGTAAGACACTATGTGCCGAATGGAAAGGAAGAGCTTGTAGTTGTTGCTCACAAAGAGGATAAATATATTTCATTTAGATTAATCTTTGATCCAGGAAATCACCATGTTGACTTTGATAGTTCAAGGGTTATTCTCGATTTTCATCCTAACTATTATATCTATATTGTTCTCAATTATTCTGGGGAGTAAATCTAAAAGGTTATTTGTGAGCTTTCTAATTATTCTTGAAATCAAAAAGCAAATAGGTATGAAGAATGATTAATCTCATTTTAAATCTTTAAAAAAGGAATTGTGAGGAAAATAACAATGTGCCGACTGGCAAATATCCTTGCCTTTGAACTCCCTTTGGAGCCAATTTATTAGCGGCAAATTTTTTCTCTCCAACATTGTATTACAAAAGCTTCTAATCAACTTGGCATTTTCATAGCACAAGGAAAAAGATTATCAGTCAGTTTTGGCTACAGTATGTATTATTCGTGAAATACCGAACCGCAGTGCATCAGAATTGCTGCTACTGATTGCTCCAGGTCAAGCCTCACTTTTGGCAATACCTCGTTAGTAGTTTGACATTTTGTTTATACTTCATTTTTTAATAAAAATTATCAAATACATCTTGCCTATACATTATTGTCCTTCTGTATATTTGGCGAACATTTCTTCCAACTCTTCGGTCGGGAGAAAACCCGTAACCATCCTTGCATGCACAAATAAACCATCTTCATAAGTTATTTCTGTAAGGGAATGATGTAGATGCTCATTTAGATCTTTTTCCGGTAGTTCTCCAAGGGGTACAGGGATATGTTCTCCATCTTTACGTTCTGTCCATACATATGCAGCCTTTGTCATTACATATAGAGCGTTCCTATCTTTAGAAAATCCGCTTTTTACAACGACATATTCTCCATTATGGTGTTGAAAGAAAGTCGCTCCCTCGTTCAAACTTTCATTATAGGCTGTCAATGGATTGCCTGTAAACACTTGAGGAGTGCATGGATATTCGTTTGGTTTATCATTAAGGAAAATAATGGTTTGTGCAGCATTTAGAGTTTTAGACAAAATGTATCTGAGTTGTTTCGGGAGTGGTGTTTGAGCGATTTCTCGATTAAATATCCATTCCCCTAATGAACCTCCTTGCAATGGTTTGTCACTTTTTGCCCAAGACTGCATTCGTTCTAAACTTACTTGTGCCTCTGCTATGGAAACGGCACACATCCACTCATTGTTTGGTTCTTGAAATTTGTCACGAAATTTTGAAGGGTCGGCAAGAAATGCTTCAACGCTTCCGCAAACAAGTTGAATACGTTTTGCGGTGATTGGATTAAGCAAAACATTTTCCAATCTCGTTACCCACCTAAGATTTTCCGGTCTGTTATTTTGTTTGTTCGTGTCAATATGGTCAACAACGTGTTCCTTTGTTGGCGGTTCTCCATGAAATGCCATTGCGACTATTCTGTGAATACGAGCCGAAGCAATCTCAAAATAACCTGTCTTTCTGTTAAGTTTGCCAAAAGTCCAATTGTTATCGTTTGGTCGTGGTCGTTTCCCGGCAAGTGGATAGCGTAATACCCCTCCATTGTCACGAACGGCATATCCTTCTTCTTTGTAAGTGCATTCGCATTCTTTTTTAAATTGATTTACGTCGACCATAATTTTAAGGTTTTTTAGGTTCAACGGAATCAACCAACTCAATTTTAGCACCAAGGGCAAAAGCAATTTTTGAAAGTATATCCAAGCCAACCGAATAGCGTCCTTGTTCAATGCGGCTAAGGTTAGCTGCGTCTATATTAGCGAGTTGAGCAAGCATTTTTGCTTCAATGTTTTTCTCTTTTCGCAATTCACGAATTCTTGCCCCAATTCTTTCTCTTTCTTGATAAAGTAAAATTCTTTCGTTGTCTCTGTCTGCTTTTCCTCCGTCAATTGCAAGACCTTCGGAATTCAAGTGCATCCAAATCCAATAGCCTAAATTCATATCTATACCATCTTCATAATATTTTTGATAATAATATGCAACTCTATCTGCAAAGTGTTGTTGATTTTGTTTGGGAACTGGGAATAATATTTTCCAAGTGATTTTTTCCCCGTCTGGTGCAATACCCTCAATAGTAGAGTCATCTACAAATTTTGTTTGTAACATGATTTTTATTGCCGTGTTTATAGTGGTGCTCGCCACTTTTAAAATTATGAAGTGAAGATAAAAACAACTTTTAAAATTGGCAAATTTGCCAATTTTAAAAGTTATAAAGGTGGGAATTCCATTAATTTGAGCCTATTTGGCCAGATGAAAAACCACCGTCGAAAAGAAGCTATTTCGGTAATAGTCAATTAGCTTTAAAAATTTGGTCTTAAGATCAATTTCTCAAGCGCTAACAAGATTAGACTTGGTTGCAAATTGCCAAAATCTTTTTGCCCATCATTCGGCAGTTCGACTTATGCTTGCGATGAGCTCTAGGTTCGTCAGAAAACTTTTTAAATTTTCAAAATCAAAATATTTTTCTTTTAATATAACAATCTGAAATTTTATAGGCAGATATTCTCCCCATTTCGAAAAATCTAGAATTGCAGGATTTTTTCTAAGGGCATTTTCTAAATGGATATCTAAATCTCCGAGCAATAATTTTACTTGTTCAAATAACGGCTGAATTCCTGTTTGGCTAGTTTCAAATACAAATTTGCTTCCGAACTCGTCATAGCTATAAGGCATGCCACTAAGTCGCAAAAGAAAATCCAAACTTCGGTTCACTTTTGTTCCTTGAAAAGTAAAAACAATAGCTTGCCCATCCTTGTATAAAACCGGACGTTGTTTGTCAAAATCCTTAATTTCGAAGCACGAAAAATCCTTTCTTAGTTCTTGCAATTTTTCGCTAGAAGCTTTATCAAGTTCAGAATACTCATTCGTTACAAAAAGATTTTCCAACATCTTTTGTCTAATTCGAGGGTGGATAGTTCCACCTGTTCCGAAGAATAACGGATTTTTCCCATCCTTGGCCGTAATAACTTCAATTTTCTTCGACCGTTCATCTACGTCAACAATTTTCCAAATTGTAGCTGCCAGTAAAATATTTTCATCAACTTTTATTTGGGGAGAATATGGAAGCTCCCCTATGGCTTTTCCAGCATTTATCACCTTGAAGTTCGGTTCCGATTTGAACATGCTATAGAAATCTCGAGAGTTCACGACTTTCTCACCCTCAATACCAATAATCAAGTCTCTTTCTACAAGCTCAAGTAAATCTACTTTCAAAAGCCCATCAATAATTTCATCAATTTCCCCTATGCTAATATTTTTAAATGCAAAATTTGTGTGCATCTGTGATGACAATTCATTTCGCTTAACCCCTGCATTTTGTTTAACAACTGAAAGCGTTTGATGAAGTAAAATATCATAAGGCTTATCAGATGTAAGCTCTGGTTCAATAAATCCTTCCTGATATAATATCCAACACGCCAATGATTGAAGAAAACTCCATGAATTTGTAGCATAGAGAAGAAGAACACTTTTCTCGCCTTCACGCCTCCCACTTCTACCAACTCTTTGGATTAAAGAAGCAATTGAATGAGTAGCATCTACCTGAACAACCTCGTCAACTGTACCAATGTCAATTCCGAGTTCAAGTGTTGAAGTACAGCATATACAAAAATTATTTCTCCTGTTATTCTTAGCGAAATTTTCAACATACTCTCGCAAATCTTTATCAACAGATGAATGGTGGGAAAAATAGAATGAATGGCCCTTTAGTCTTTCTGATATCTTTCTAAGCTTTACTGCAATTTCTTCCGCTCTACCTCTGCTATTTGGGAAAATTAAAACCTTGTTATCTTTTGTCTCGACGTAAAGGTCTTTTAAAAGCTCAAGCGACAACTCTGGTTTTTCATTCTCAAAATATCGGAATTGAGTTTTCATTTCTTTAGCCGATTTGTCAAGCAGTACTTTTGTGTTGGTCTCATCCCCTGTCATACGCTTTGCTTCGTTATAGTCTCCAATTGTGGCTGACAACCCAACTAACTTGAACTTGTCAATATTAACTTTTTGAAGACGTGACAGTATTGATTTGAGCTGAACACCCCTATCAGTTCCAATGAAAGAATGTATTTCGTCAATAACAACATATTTTAAATTAGCAAATAGGGTCTTTACTTTGAAAGGTGCATTTACGAACATTGCTTCCAGTGACTCAGGTGTTATTAAAACAATTCCACTCGGATTTGTCAGCAGTTTGTTTTTTTGCGATTTGCTTGCCTCGCCGTGCCATTTAGTAACTTCAACGTCAAGAAATTTGCACAGTTCTTCGATCCTGTAAAATTGATCATTGATTAAGGCAATTAGAGGAGAAATGTATAGCACCTGCACCCCTTCTTGATTGAAGTTTACCTTTGAAAGGATGGGCAGAAATGCGGCTTCAGTTTTGCCTGATGCGGTACGTGACGCCAGAATATAATTTCCCTCAGTACCAAGAATCCTTTGAATAGCGGCTACTTGGATGGGACGGAATGATTCCCATTTTTTATCCCTTACATACCGTTTAATTGGATCCGTTAATAAATCGAACGACATTTGAAATTATATTTCTTCAATATTATCAAAACTTATTTCCATCGGCCTTTCATCTTTAATTTCGATTTCAGCAAACACATTGTTTATATCGATATCCGGATTTTGCCTAACAATGCTTAGAATGTTCAGAAAGTCGCGAATAACTTCACGAGGTGTTAAGAACTCGCTGGCACCTGGTTTATTGAATATTTCCTCCATAAACAATTGAATCTGCTCGTCAGAAATGTTTATTTCAGTCTTGTAATTAAAATCAAAAACTGCTTTAAGCTTTTTAAGGAGTACAAAAACTTCATTGTGATCAAGGGGTAATAGGCGAATAACTGGCTGAGAAAAATCCCTTAATTCAACTGTCTCAAATTTATTTGTTTCGAGCCTTGATTTTAATGCTTGGTAACTAAATAAACCTCTTCGTTCATTCTCCAGAAAATCTCGAGTTCCAGCAAAGTTTATAAATAGATTACTGACTTTTCCCTGGAAGCAGTCATTGTAGATCGTGAGAATTTTTTCATAATTTTTTTCGCGCATTGCTGCGGTCGAAATCTTGTAAAGATTTATCGCTTCGTCGAGATTTACCATAAACCCACTATAACCTATATTTACGAATAACCGGCTGAAATTCTTTAGCATGTCATAGTAGTTTAGGTCGTTAATTATTTCGCGAACTCCCAAGTCTTGCCTAGCCTCAGTTTTCGTTTTGTATTCCCCTTTTAACCATTTCAATGCATTTCGTCTCACTGACTCATCGTCTTTTATATAGCCTTCATAATATCTAGCCACTACTAAGCCAAAATCAAACCCTCCAACATCCGTTAACTCATTTATGGTTTTCATAATATTACCTTCAATGAGTTTAAAGTGCTGTTCGTTTCTAATTTCAGTTAATGAAACTTTGTTCTCTTCAGCGGTCTTTGTTACGATTTGTTCTATCCATTTTTCCAGGAGGGTTGACAGAGCCCCGCCTTCCGGTTTTGTCTGAATAGCGATATTGTCCATAATTGAAGAATACAAAACAGTTGCCTTCCCATCATTTGAATACAGGCGGTTGTCAGGCGTGAAGTCTGCTGTAGTCACCACAAACTTTTGTTTGAGTGCAACAGTATTCAACAAGTGAAGCATAAAGGATTTTCCCGAGCCGAAATCCCCGATCCAAAATTTGACCATACTGTGACCATTTTTTACATCCTCCAATGCTTTTAAAAAGGCATTAACCTCGTCTGACCTTCCAACGGTAATATGTTGAACGCCGATTCGCGGCACTACCCCTCCTAGCAAAGAATTTATTATCGCTGTTGCCTCTTTAGGCTTTAAATTTTCAATCATTTTTGAGAGATTTTTTTGAAATAGTTTTCGTTGATTGTATAGCAGTCTCCATCTTCTTCTATTAATACATCGTCCAAGAAGTCATAGCAGCTATCATTGATACTGTCAATAAGCTGGTTTTTGAATAAACCTTGTGATTTGCAATAATTATCAAACTCTGAAATTGGAACAAGGAAAGACTTCTCAGCAAACAAAACGAGTGCATCTGCTTGATTTTTATTTATTGATACATCTTTCACAAAGTCGCTCAGTCCTTCTTCATTGGAAACCGATTCGATTTCTATTTGAAGTTCTTCAACGCTGATTTCTTGGGCTTTTACAATTGTATTCAAATCTTCAAACTCATCCTTCAAATATTCATTTAATAGCTCTACGGTTCCTTTATCTTGCAGCTGAACTTCTTTAATTGTAGACTCGTCTAACTGAATTTTTTTTCTTTTCGGTTGATGGATTTTACTAACCTCAGCTATGGCATTTTCAAGATTCTTATTTTTTACCAAATCAGCAACAATTTTCTCGAAGTCGTGAAGCTGCTCGTTTGTTTTAAAAAGGTTTTTCTGAATGGTTTTGGTGAGTTGTTTATTGTCAATCCTGTCTGACTTCAAGTCATAATATAAATAACAGATGTAAAATTTCAACGCCTCAGTCTTGTCAGCTTTTGATATAAATTTTGATGCTTCAAAAAAAATATTTTCAATTGACGGATTTTTCTGGTTTGCCTTTTCTAATGCATAAATGCCATTTATGAAATCTTGTTTATTTTCCTCAGAAAAGGCCTGCTCAAGTTTCTCGAACTTAATTTTCCATCGTGTGGTATTTTGTGAGTTGAGCTCATTTTCGGTTTCTTCATCCGGCGGAGATATCTGTTGAGCAAGCGATAGAATTATTTGATCAACGGAAGAGCCAATTCTTCTCTCATACTCAATATTTATAGGAGTATTAGGATAGGCGAATTCGCCCGATATTTTTCTTTTATGACCAAATGCTTCTCTGACAACATTTTCAGATCTTTTGAATATTGTTGAAAAAAACTCGGCATCTCCTTTTTCTTTCAGGTAAGAGGAGTCATATCCCGCCCAATAGTTATTTGACTTATAAAACTGAGAGATTTCAGTTTGGAAAAACTCAACTTCTTTTTGGATGGACGATTCTTTCTTTTTGAGTTGTTTATTTAACTCTTTTAAAGTCGCCAGGTATAGTTTAATGGTTTCAATACAACATCCTTCTATTCCGATAAACACGTTGTTAGGGTTCCAGAATTTATTTAGCCATGAAACTTCCTGATTAGAAAGATTGAGCTTATTCTTATACAACTTGCCTAGCCTATATTCGTCATAGATATGGGGTAAATCACTCACCGACGAACTTCTACTTTCAGTGTTTGAATCTTGGAGAGGAATTATTGGTTGTGATTTGCCGGTGACATCAATTATTGAATCATCTTGTTGCATTTTAAATAGGTCTGAGTTTTGCTTGGAAGCCGTTGGCGAGGGCTTTTTATTTATAGCATATTTATAGTTTGTAGTTACGTGTCCGGTGCTCTTTTTCTTTTTCTTATTGGATAGGGCAATTATTAATATGAAAGCTAAAATGAAAAATACTATTGTCATGTTCTAAATACAATTGGGTTAAGCAGGTTTATTTCATAATCTTTTGAGTATCCCTAATTTCGATTGGACAAATTAACAATTTTCCATCCGAAACTTACGAAGCAATTGGTCTTGATGAGCATGGGCAATACTTCGTCTCCTAGGTCAAATACTTCGGTTTAGTGGTTTAAAAGTGAACTTACTAATTATTCAGGAAATCAAAAAGCAAACAGGTACTTGGAATGATTAAAATCATTCTGTATCTTCCAAAAAAAGGAATAGTGATGAAAAGAATAATGTGCAGATTGGCAAATATCCTTGCCTTTGAACTCCCTTTGGAGCCAGCTTTTTTAGCAGCTAATTTTTCCCACCAACATTTGTATTACAAAAACCTCGAACCCAATTGGAATTTTAATAGTACTAGGAGAAAGGTGATCAGTCAATTTTGGCTTCGGCATGTCTCAGTCCATTTTGGGGTGTTACTTTTAGTCGCGATTACTTTCATTGCCATTTATAATCAGCATTTGCCGAATGCATCCGGGATTTTTATTGGGACTGTGACTTCTTTCTTCTGTATCACTTCGATTTTTTATTATCCTCAATTTTATAGGGACTTCCTTCCAGTACTTGATACAATTATTGGTCAGCAGGAAAGTTTGCAAGCCGAACTGGAAGATACAAAGAAATGCAAACGCACCCAGTTTTCTACCCCAACCTTAACCATCATTTACTATGTACTTTCAAAAACAGGCGATATACAAATGCCTGGGGCAAATGATGCAGGAGCGGCATTGCTCAATAATTTATTCGGCGTGGACAAGGATAAACTAAAACAAAATCTTGTCCGGCTGCTTAAACTTTCGGAATTATCCGCGAGAGAACGGGCAGAATTTATCAAAGGTATTTCGGCGGCGAGAGATTTTTTTACCGCCGTCGGTAGTAAATCTGCCGGGCCAGTTCTGAACCAGCTCGAATTAAAAGTAAATCACGGCTAACATTATTTATCATGCCATTGATTTATTCATTTACCATGCCAAATGGCTTATCCACCATGCGAAACAAGCATTATGCGTACTTAATTTTTTTTCATTTTCTTTTGGTAGTAGTTTAAGTGTCTAAAACAAAAGTGATGAAAGAAAACGTGAACAATGGTAACGTAGTTACCCCGATGCTGTTCCCTTACCAGCCGGAACAGTTCTGGCAATCTTTGCGCCAGATTATAAGAGAAGAAGTGGTGAAAGCAGAAAAAGAGCGACCATCCGCCACTACTTTTGAAACACCTGGCATGACTTATAAGCCGCTTTATAAGATTACAGAGGTGTGCGAACTCTTCCATATTACGAAACCTACTATCTACTCCTGGGTGCAACACGGTAAACTAAAACCTTTCAAGATCCGCTCCCGCGTTTTCTTCCTGTGGCAGGATATCCAACAGTTACTCCAGCCTGAACAGCGATAGTCACCCTCCTTTTTCTTTTCACCCGCATTCATATACAAACCTAAATGTGATTGTATGGCTATACCGACATGCGCCGAAGCGAGGAAAATTGACTTGGTAAGTTATTTGTCTTCGCTCGGTTATCACCCAATCAGGATAAAGGGAAGTGATCATTGGTATTATTCTCCATTTAGAAAAGAACGGACAGCATCATTTAAGGTCAATCGTTCCATGAATGTTTTTTACGATCATGGGAGCGGACAGGGAGGTAATATTATCGATTTTGGTATCATATATCATAAGTTGAACGTCGCGGCTTTCCTGCAAATTCTTGCGGAAGATTTTGTAATCCATCCGGGAAATAATAACCATATTCCACTTTTTAAAACGGAGAGTCATTCCAAAACTTCTGGCGACAAGTCGGGAATTGTAATAGCTGACGTGAGAAAATTATCGGATAAAAGCCTATTGGATTACTTCCAACAAAGAAGAATAGACCTGGATATAGCGGTTGAGTTTTGCAAGGAAATTGAATTTACTGTACGTAATAAAAAGCAAGTCGCCATTGGTTTCGCGAACGACAAAGGTGGCTATGAATTACGTAACGCTTACTTTAAAGGTTCTAGCTCTCCCAAAACATCCAGCTTTTTTGATAATGGCAAAACGGTCGTAACCGTATTTGAAGGTTTTTTCAATTTCCTTTCTTACTTAACAATTGAACAGGATAATCCTTACGCCATAACCAATTACCTGGTATTAAACTCCCTTTCTTTTTTTCAAAAAGCACGCGAAAAGATGGAGGCTCATTTACAGATCAATTTGCAACTCGATCGCGATCACGCCGGAACAAATTGTACGATCGTTGCCTTAAAAAGTCACCCAGCATACTTCGATCAGAGTAAGTTTTATGAGGGACATAAAGATTTAAATGAGTGGTTGATTGCGACAAACAGTAGTAACAACCATCCGTATTGACCGTAGTTTTTTTAACAGCAACAAATAAAACAAACAAATCATGGCAAACATTAGAAGAAGAACGCTGGTGCTCAGTACTGAAAAAGAGCTCAAACTTTTTGGAAATAGTCTTGCAATAAGTACAACACTAGAAATCGGCGAAGGAGCAGCGCCGAACATCTTTAGTCTTTTTCAGCAGCAGATAATTGAAAATACTGATCCGAAAACCGGAACGACTGAAGCGGAGTCCAAAGGAAATAAACCCAAAGTATCTAAGAAAAGTATGGCTGTTGTTTCCAATCCTTACAAACTAACTAAAGAAGAACTGATGGAAATAGCAGATTATAATATCAGGCTTTGGTTGGACTTGAAGGACAACCTTCGGAAATATGGCAATGATAATACCAAAGTATTTTCCATTGATGGAAGCAAATAGGATTGCAGAAAATGTATTACAAAACGAAAGCCGGCGGTCTGGCTATTTAAGAAGAATATTCGAAAGCCAGTAAGGCGAGCGGTGTTTTTGTCGAACAAAAACTGGCCTTATGGCCAAAAACACGGCTCGCCTTTGCTCCCGTTGGTCGGCAAAGGATTTAGGCAGCGGTAAATAAGTAAGCTATGGAAGAGAAGAAAAGAGGAACAAAGAAAACTGGCAGACCGCCGAAGACCATCAAAAAAGAGGTGAGAGCCTGTGTGCGTTTTACCAAACCGGAGTATTTTATCCTTGAACAAAAAGCAGAAAAGGCCGGATTAAATGTTTCCAGTTACCTCCGGCAATTGGCTATTAAAGCCACCATTATCCCCAGACTTTCTCCTGAAGAAACAACCATTATTCGTCAGTTGATCGGGATGGCATCCAACATTAACCAGGTAGCAAAGGTTTGTCACAGGGAAGGACTTTTTGAAGCTATGCTATATTTTGAGCAGTACAGAAAAACATTTGATGCCATTCTTTTAAAACTGAAAACATGATCAGTAAGCACGTTACCGCCCATTCATTTTATCATACTTGCCGGTATATAGAACAAAAACCGGGAGCAGAACTTCTCCTATCAGAAGGAGTAAGATCTTATGATGTTCGCCTGATGGCTGAAGATTTTGTTCGGCAACAGCAACTAAGACCCAGCAAAACGCAGGCTTGCTTACATGCTATTTTGAGTTTTTATCCCGGCGAAAAACCTTCGGATGACCGGATGAAAGAGATCACGAAAGAGTATTTTAAAAAGCTGGGTATTGAAAACACTCAATATGCCGTTACCAAACATACCGATAAAGCCCACCTGCATTTACATATTGTTGCCAATATGGTGAACAATGATGGCAAAGCGATAAAGGATAATTGGCTCGGATTAAAGGGAAAAAAGATTGCACAGGAACTAACCCAGAAATATGAATTAAGGCCAGCGTTGGAAAAGGACCTGAAACTAACCCACCTGGAGAGACTAAGCGATTATGAGATGGGTAAATACAAAATCTATATCGCGATAAATGAACAATTGCTAGTCGTGAAAACAATGGAAGAACTGGAAGTGAAACTACAAAAACAGGGAATTGAAACCTGCTATAAATACAAAGGGAAGACGGAAGAAAAACAAGGCGTCAGCTTCCGCATAGATGGCTATAGTTATAAAGGAAGCGAGGTTGACCGGAAGTTTTCTTTAAAGAAACTGGAACAAACGATCAGCCAATCACAAAAAATGGAACTTAAAAACTCCTATACACAGACAATGCAATCTCGCTTTAGAGACAACGAAAAAGTGATTGACCGACGAATAGATACTCGTGAAATAGACGAACAAACTGGTAAAGTTAGTCTTAAAGAAAAAGTAAGTCCAATTCAAGACCTCGGTAACAAGCTGCTGGAAAGGTTGACCATCGACGAACAAAAGGAAGGTGTTCCAAAAGAACTGACTGAAGAAATTAAACAGAAAAGGAAAAGAGAAAACTCTTTGGATAGATAAAATAGCAGCTAGAAACTTTTAAAATACAAGAATATGGAGGAGAGAGAAAAAAATATTGGCGACGCTTTTATGGAGGTGGCAAGAAACAAGATGGAAAAGCAGGACAAAAAAATCGCCGATATGGAAACTGCATTTCAGGGTTTGTCACAAATAACAAAACAGCTTGACCATCTCACACCACTTGTAGAGAAATTAAATGATCCCGGAAATAATTTGCAAACAATTCATGCAAAGTCTGCGGAGTTATTGGCCGCCTTAAAAAATACCAAAACAACAATCCTGGAAACAAAGGCACAACCTGTGCAACATCATCATCATTTTCCGAAAATATTATGGGCGTTGGTGGCCTTGCTGATTGTCCTGACAATTGTCGCTTCAGATTTATACATAACCTATAAAAAATTGGATAGCTACAAGGCTGGCGATATTAAATATCGTTTCTTAAAACTGGATACGAGTGCTTATTCATTACAACGGAGACTATATACTATTGATTCAATTTATAATATTCAACCTGACTTTAGAACAAAAGTGATCAAGATGGAAGAAGAGAAACAATATAAACTGGAAGAACTTTCAAAAGCCAGTTTACTCAGGAAGGAAGCGGACGAACACGAAAAAAATGCCAGGCAAAACAAACCTGCTAAATAAACTATACAGATAAAAATTGTACTGCAACCTTCGGTCAATAACCGCCTGCCAATAATTTAAATCAGTAGAGGCAAAAGACTTTTTAAAAAACGTAAAAAAGCAAAGCAAGATATTTCGCAGCAGCCAGCGCCACAAGCCTCTTCTTTTTTACAAAAGCGTCCCGCATAAACGCAAGTGCCTACGCTGCGAAGGCCATCCTTTATTCGTTTTCCTTTTGCAAAAAAGTTGCTGCTCATCAGGGAAGAGCTTTCTTTTTTTTGTTTTTCTTTTAAAAGATTTTCTCATTTAAAACCTTGATGTATGAAATACTATATTGTACAAAACGAAGCGCAAAGGCAGACAACTAATTTTGATATTATCAAAGTGAAAGAAACGGTAGAAGGTAAATTTCTTGAAGGGTTGAAAGAAGATACAAAAGTTGTTGTAGAGGCAGATAGCCTGATGGAAGCGATTATCAAATTTCAAAAAGCAATTGCAAACGATTGATATAATAGCGCGGTTGGAAAAGATCGAATAGGTTAGCGATTGCTTTGTGATTATTTTTTTTCAAAATCTTCTGTAATAGCAATGACCGTTTTTACTCTCTCCATAAGCAAAGAAACTTCCTTATAGCCAATAGCATACACTTCAGAATAACGGACATCGGAATAGGCGGTTTGTAATAGCTTAAAAAGTTGTTTTTCCATGTCATTGTTGCGAGGAAATATATCAGGCATCTGATAACGAACCATACTGCTATATCGAAGCAGCCTGTCAAGATTATGGGTATGGGGATGATACCCCATTCCACTTTTAATAAGGGTGCAAAGAGCTTGCTCCGTCGCCTGGTGCAACATAAACGCTGCTAATTTATATTCTTTTCTAATTACATAAAGTTCAGCTCCGGCTAAAAAGGATCTTGCTTTGGTGATACCTTCGGTTAAACATCTTTGTCTTTTGCACTGGTCAGAATCTTTAATGTCAGGAGTTGAAAACTGGATGCCCTCATTTTTAAAAAGAAGTACGGATGTCTCTGCGACCGTTACAGCAAAAGGATGGCAGTCATTGAGCCATTGCTGGAAAGTTATTGTTTCGAGTACAATAACGGTGACGGTTGCAAAAGGTCTTAGATGTTGCTCAATTTGATCCTGCCATTCATAAAGAGGTTTGTTATTTGTATTACTTATTACCACAAGCAAAAAGTATTCAGAAATATGTTGCGCCGAAGGTGATGACGGGGAAAAAATACTTTCAGTGCGCCTACCGTTAAGCGAAGCGCCGAGAAGATAAACCGCAGCAGGATTCACCATTTCCAAAATCATTTGCAGCAATTTTTGTTCACCTATAGAGAAGTGTTCCCTGAAAGTATGATAAATCGCAAAAGGTTTCATATTGTTTGCTTTACGAATTGAAGTCGTTTCCTATAAATTGTATGGCATAATGCGCCTCCAATGGTACAAGCACTTCTTTTTGAAATGCATCAAAGTGTTCCTTGAAAACAGTGATCCAACCGTCGGATCGGTCGAGCCATTCCACAAGACAGGCATCCCGGAGAGAGCCCAATCGGAAAATCGTTTCTTCGTTCTGGGTGATGAACAGCGGCATACCGGTTTTCACATTATCCAATAATACTCCGTCTATATGCACACGTAAAGTAAAACGATAGTGATCACCTTTGTCTGTGACAACAAAAGAAAGAACTGGGGTGATTGCAGATAGTGTTACCTGTAACCAGCGATCTCTTTTAGGTTTGCCTCGAAGTTCTCTTTTGCCGAATAGCACATATCTAAATACAAAGTGTTGAGAGTGTAACATTGAATATATCTCCATCCAGTCGTTAAAAATCTCCGCAAGGATATTAAGTCGTTTGCTAAATACATTGCCTGCTAGTAATTCACCGGGCAGTTTTTCAGTAAGCTTATAAAGCCCAAGACATTTTTCATGCAATGCTTTCTGCGCGGTACTAAGGATTATTGTATTTGTTTTTTGTAGCCCATCAAGAAAACTATCGAAGGATTTGATAGCGTTTCCTTTGACTGTTAACTGTCCGATAACTGGAATAACGGATGGCAGATGTTCGTAACGTATGGAAATGATGACTAGATAAGCCATTGCTTTTTCTCTTGAAATTTGAGCTTTCGGGGATGATCCCAAAGTGTACGGAACAAATGCCTTTGATGACGGATTGGGAAGATTGAGGATGGCTTTTATATCCGGCATGGAAACAGCCGGAGCCAGGTGATAAATGGATTTCAATTCAGCTCTTGGAAAAACATTCAGACCGCAATTGCTTTCTTGTTTATCAAAAAGCATGGGGTACTTGAAAGCAAGTTCCATCATGCCATGCGACATCAATTTAGTAAAATAATACTCCCCAAATTTCCAGTGGATATCGCCGAGCGTCCAATATGCGTGTTTACAAATTGTTATCTTGTTATGTCCGCAATTACAGGAGACAAATAACTTATTATCTTTTACTTGCAAATGCAAAGTATAAGACTCATCATTACTTGTATTACGTAACGTAAAAATACCATCACTAAAGGAGATAAACTTGAGACAAGCATCAGGCCATTCACCCCTGTATCTATAGCCACCTGATTGTTTTTTCAGGGACTCACTTGTTAACCTGCCGTCAGGCATAAGTGAAATTCGAAAAGCTTGTTGCTGAATATCGCCATTTTTCATACGCTTTCAGTTTTATGCTTCTATAAAGCTCAAAACTGATAGTGCGTTTTCTATTCTGTATAACCCGTATCTTAGGATTTAAGACCGTATTTTACGGTGTAAATAACGGATAGCGTTTATTATATTTGTAATTGTAACACCTACCAATATGGAAAAAACAATACACCACGGACGGAACGTGAAACGATTCAGAGAAATGTTCGGAATAAAGCAAGAGGGATTGGCATACGAATTAGGTGATGATTGGGATCAACGAAAAATTTCTGCATTGGAACAGAAAGAAGTAATTGATCCAATAATACTCGAGCAAGTTGCAATCGCGCTAAAGGTTCCTGTTGAAGCCATCAAAAACTTTGATGAAGAACAAGCAATCCATAACATTCAGAATAACTATGACAGTTCTGTTGTCAATGCAGGTCCTACAATAAACTACAAGTGCAATTTTAATCCTTTAGATGAGTTACTGAAATCATTGGAGGAAAATAAAAAATTGTACGAAAGATTGCTACAAGCAGAAAAAGAGAAGAATGAATTGCTTCAAAAACTAGTTGATAAACTTAAATAATCACTATAAACAGGACGATTACCTGGAAGTCACCATAATTGGTGGCTTTTTCAATTATAGCCAGTTTGGAATGCACTTCCTAAATACGCAACCTAGACCATGCAAAATATCAAAACTTCACAAGTAATAGAGCTGACTAAAAAGGTGTTTATTGGTAAATAATATTTTTACTTTAGGAGGAAATATATTAAGTTCACAATCAACCTTTAAGCCCTTGCCTTGTGAGTGAGGTGGCGAAGCGTTGCCCAGATTTGTTTTAGACATCTACTTTATTCGGACAATCATCTAATGCTCTTCTTGATTAAATGGACCATTTTCTGTAAGAATGTGATTGGATATTGTTACCAATTTTTGACTGCTGTATTGGCGATTTTTTTTACAGTATGTATGACAGACACAAAAAGCGTGGTCGGCAGTCCAAGCCCGGTAACGGTGTACTAAATTCAGCGAGGCTTGTGAAGTTTTTTGTCGGATAGAAAATCGTATTGACGCAAGTCATATATAAATTATACACTTGCGTCTATCGAAACATAAAATTAATAATCAACAACTTGTAAATATTGCAGCAAGTTAGGACTGGAAAAAACATGCGTCTATTTATGAGTTGTACGCAACGCTAACGCAAGCACTCCAATAATTTGAGCCCTCACAAATTCACCCTTACAATTAATTACAAATTATGCCAATTGAGTACTCTGTTAATATTGCTTATGATGACATTTATTCCGACTATGCAACAGTTGACATAAAAGACCTTCTTAAAGACATTCCGACCAAAATGGCTTTAACCTTAGTTTGTCATTATACAGGACAAATTCATACTCAAGAAAAAAATCCGAAATTTCAATTAACTGCAATTAGTGATTGGTTTAGAAGATTTGACAAACAAACTATTCAAAAAATTCAAAGTGTAATTGATAAATTCAATGCAAAACAAGAATCAAATTTTAATTTCATTAATAATGTAACTTCTCTTTATTTAATTGAAAGTCTTTTAAAAAACAAAAATGATTTACCAGAAACAAAAGATTTAAACCCTCAACAAGAAGAAAATTTATTTAAAGCATATCTATACTATTCGGCAAAGTGGACGAAGGAGCAAGAAGCTGGAGCGATTAAGTACAAAGATGTTTCTATTGCATATATGGGATTAGTAATGCTACTTCCCTATTCTGAAATATTTGAGTTTAAGGACTTTCGTATGCAATTTTTGAAAGCCGTTTATTTTTTCAAATTTTGTGAAAGCAATGAACTATTTAACGGGTATCTCAAGGCTTTTCTTGCTGCACGGGGATTAAAAAATTGGAATGACTATTTGTTTAACTTAGTGAGTGCCTATGTAACTCTCTTGCAAAAAGACAGCCTGAAAACTGTACTTGAATTTACCAAAGAAAGCAAAGACGTTTTCACTTCATTAGAAGCATTTTGCGTAAATACTGACGGCTTTAAGCCAGTTCTGGACTTTCTAACTTTAAGAGAAACGCCACTTTACAAGAATTCAGATAAAGAGTTACTATTCTTAAATATTAACTTTCTAATTGATAAAATTTATCAGAGCATTATTTTTGATTTTGCTGATATTTTAATTAAAGCGGGACTTACTTATAATGAAAAAGCTATTACAACTAAACCTCAATTTTTCGGAATATTTGGCGATGAATTTATCGAGCCTGGATTATTCTATAAAATAATGCAATATGTATTTCGGCAAAAAGATTACAAGCATTTTACAGGGGACGAACTCAAAAATAAATTTGGTGTTGGCACACCCGACTATCTAATTGTTGACAATTCAAAAATTTATGTTTTTGAGTTTAAAAATGCAATTTTTAGTGGGCCAGTTAAATACACTTTCGACATTGATAAAATCATAGCTGAGCTTGATAAAAAACTTGTAAAAAATGAAGGAGGACGACCCAAAGGGGTGACTCAATTAGTTAATTTTATTGAGGACATAACTAAAGGTAGATACGAAAGCATTTTAGGAACAGATATTTCCCGGTACATAATTTATCCAATCTTAGTTACAACGGATTTTACTTTTAATCTGCCAGTTATATATTCAATAGTAGCACCAAAGTTTGACAATATACTAAAAGACAAAAAGCTTGAGGAGTTTAAATTGAATATCCGAAAATTGACAATGATGGACTTAGATTCTTTAATTAAGTTTCAAGACCTTTTTATTGAGAAGAAATTGACAATAAATCACGTTCTAAACGACTACCAAGCATTTTTATTAAAAGGTACTAATCCAATTGACAAATCACTTTCTTTTCATAAGTATATTCATTTGAGAACTTCAAGAATGAAGTATGATACACCTAAACTTTTTTGGACTGAAGTTCAAAAGAGTCTTTTTAAAATTGACACACCAAGTTAAACGACACAATAAAAGGGTATGCGTATAACAGGTGGTTTGGCAATATGGTGGCTGATGAATATATTTTCAACTTTTTGTTGGCTAATCGGCTTTAGTTCCAGCAGACGAGTAACACCGAGCAATAGAATAAACAATGAACTTTTAGTTATAAATTTAGCACCTGTTACGGGCTGACGATTTTCAAATACCGCCATATCCCAAGCCATCGCCGTTGCCTGCTATGTTCGGACACTCTATTGTATGACACAACCAGACAAAATTAGAAACCTCATAGATTACTTTTCTCAAGTCCGCAAACGACCTGGGATGTATTTAGGAACAAATACGATTACAAAATTGTATGACTATTTGCAGGGCTACCGCATTGCTTACTGGTTATATGACAATGACAATCCTGTAGACAAAAACTTCTTTGACAACTTTAACGAGTTTGTATGTCGCTATTATGGAGTGACAACTAACGACAACTGGAAAGGCGTAATTCTGGAGCAGTCATTTGGCAACGAGCCGAATGCTTTAGATACTTTCTTTGAGTTGTTTGACCTATTTATTGACAATGCAAAAGTGACTGACACAAGAAATATTGTTCTTAGCCTTTTTGACAAGTTAATATCAGAACAAGACGAATTTAAAAGCAGGTTGGGAGACAACTTTTCTGTAGTTCTCACAAACACTGTAGACTTAATAAAAGAAAGTGCTTTATCAACACTTAAGTACGACTATGACGGAATCTTTGACCAGCTAAAAGAAAAAGCAGAAGAGATTCCAGAGCTGAAAAGCATTTTAACAGAACTCGAAAACCAACACACAAGTTGACAACAAAGCTGCCAACATGCGGTTTTACGTTATGGCGGCTTGACCTGTAACACTCATCAAAGGTTTTCCAATTTAGCTTTTGTACCATATTTAGCTGACGATAAAAATATTCGCCACAAACGCAAAGCCCGACCCTTTGGCTGCTATTTATTTAACACTTTATGCAAGTTTTCAATCCTAAAAAATATACCGATACACTTCGACAACACTATGAGACATACTTTGGTAAGACTGGCAAACAGTTGAGACTTGAATATGGACCACAGGAAAAGTTGCACTCTGACTTTTATGTTCTTGAAATTGTACCTAATGACAGACATAGTATGTTTTGCTATTGTACTGTTGGTATGTCGGCGGACAGACTTGATGAAAACTTAATTGAACTTGTCCTTTATTCACCTCGACCAGACAATTCTATTGTGGAGCTTTTGACATTTTGTGCATCATACCATCGAAATAAATTACCGCTAAATATTCATCACACTGTAAACATAGGACAACCATGGTTGGACAATTCAAAATGCGACCATGGATTTATTTCATTGCTCTATCTTGACGGAGAAAATTTAGAACTATTTAATTTTGGTGGACAAATTATTCATTGTTATTGGTTCATTCCAATAACAGAAAAAGAAAGAGATTTTAAAATGGACAATGGTTGTGAGGCATTAGAACTATTATTTGAAGAAAACCAATTTGATTACTTAGATCCAAACCGTGAAAGTCTGGCTCCTTAAGACAAAAACAGCAACCAACATTGCACTGATTTTATGGGCAAACTTAACAGACTCAGCAACACTAACGACAATGAATAAAGAAGTTTCATCAAAAATACTCGGGCAACTTAAACAGGATGACAATTTTCCTGATTGGTGGAAAAGCTCAGAAATTGAAGTTCCATTTTTTAAAAGCGAAAAGTTGGTAATAACATTTATGGACTTTGAACCTGAACACGACAAGACTTTTGTTGAAGAAGCTGACCAAGCTCTGACAAACTTTCTTAAACTGACAACTGCCGAGAGAAACTCAATTTCTGAACTTGCCTACAAAAATTGTATGGACTTTTTAGAAGCCGTAGATATTGACGAAGCGGACGAACCATTAAGACAAATAAAAGATCGAAACGAAATTTGGAATTTTATTCAGCCGAAAGAAATTTATGTAACAAGACGACCTTATAAGGAACAAGATATTTATATTCAAGTTACTTGTGAATGTGATTGGGAACAAGAGCATGGACTTCAACTTGTGTTTAGACAAGGAAAACAACTGACACGACTAAGCGACCAAGACGGACATTTAACAGAAGCAGACGCTTATGGCAAACCTGACGAAGATGATGAACTATTATCGAAATTTAAATAACATTCTGATAAGAATGCCTGCCCATAACAGCTGTAGTTTCGCCGACTGAACGTTATTGAACGATAGAAGAAATTTTCAACTTTTATTTTTAACCCTGCAGCAGTTTCGGCAGACGGAACACGGAATGCCGCCACAAACGCCAATGCGTGACCGTTAGCAGTTACTCTAACTAACCCTCACCATAGACATAGATAACAAGACAAAACAATTATTAGACATTTATTCAATGCAGGCAACTGTTCACTTTCAAAAAATAAAAGACGAAATTATTAGCAACTTAAAGAAAGCTACCAAAGAAATTAAGGTGGCCGTTGCTTGGTTCACTGACGAAGATATTATTAGAACACTTGGGCAAAGAAGTATAGCAGGAATTGATGTTAAAGTTGCAATTAGCAATTCAAAGGAAAACTTTAAGAATTCCAATAAATTCAAAGACTTAATTAGAAATCAAAGCCAACTTTACATTGTTTCACCGAAATTTTTGCACCATAAATTTTGTATAATTGACGACTCAATAATAATCAATGGCTCATATAATTGGACTTATTATGCACAAAACAATGAAGAAAATATTCTGGTTCTAACTCTTGACAAGACACTACAAGAAGATGAAAATTTGTTGACCAAATTCAACTCTAAATTCAAATATTTTTGCGAAAAAGCTTCAACAAAAGTTACTGAACCAAAAACATTAAATGATTTAAAAGAATTCGGCATAGAGGCGACAATTATACTTGCTCAATTGGACGAAGCAGAAATAAAATTACGACAAGACTTGGAGGATGATGTGAAAAAATCTTTTGACGAAGCAATTGCAATTCATATTCCAATTAGTACACTACTTTTAGACAGAATGAAATTTGATGGCGGTGGAGTAGAATTTATCAAACGAATCCTACACGATGAAATGACATCAGGAGATATGAAATCAGGATTTAAAAAACTTGAAGAGCCAATTCCCCATAGAATCGACCTTTCACTTGAATATCTTGCATCAAGGCCAAAGTATGCAAGCCTATTTTCAAAAGAAGAAATAGAATTTTGTAAAAAGCTAATGACAAAATATAATTTATAGAATATTGAAAAAAGGACCGCTCCAACATGTGCATTGCCGTTATGTCGGCTGATTCAACGCAGGCGCTGAGCATTGTAACTTTTTTCATGTATAGTCCCAGCTGACAGAACGCTTTTGTACGGTAGGATCTATCATCAGTTACGGGCAGACCTCTTTCAAATGCCGCTACAAACGCCAATGCGCGGCTGTTGGTTGCTATTTTATTTAAACAGCATTTTTGTCCAAGTGGAAAAGGCGCAAAAGCCAAAATAATTTTTAGCAACCTTGATTGCGACACGTTGGGTTACAACGTTAGACTTGCTTTAATTGACAAAACTTAATGATGAAATTTTGGAAAATTGCAAATGCAACTGCTTTAAGCATTCAGTTTATAATTTGTTTTACGGGAACTTTTTTTAAACATATTTCGTTTGGATGGGGACTTGGAGATATGCTTTGGTACGGACTTATATATTTATTGCTAATTATTCATTTCATTTTGACAATTACTTCAAAAAATAAAAAAGCGAAACGCTTTCAGTTAATGACAATTATTTTTTTATCAATTACAATTTTGATTTGTTTAAAGGCAACAATTTGGAGAGGCGTTGAATATCCTTGGAATGGGAATTTGTTTTATGAGAACCAATAAAAAAGTAATGACGGAACAAATCGTTTAAATTTAGTTGCATCACGACAGTAGTTACAACTATAAATTCAAATTTCACTTTTCAAAATTCGGAAACAGTTTTCGGTTCGCAATATACATTTCAAAACACTGCTTTATTTCGACAAAGAAAAACAGCAACCAGCAAAGTTTTTGCAATAACAGGAGTGACGGAAGGCACTTCAACAGCCGTAATGCTTCCCGGCTCGGGTTATCGGCTGACATTTCGCTGTTGGGCATTTGTAGTTATCTTCAGCAAAACAAATAAATCAACTTCGGTATTGGCGTGAAGGAACACAGAACGCCCTGCCATCGCAAATACCGGTTCGTTGGCGTTAATTTTATGATCACCCCAAAACACATACACGACTTCAGTTCGACGCTTTCAAAAATTTTAAATAGAGAACTTGAGCTTGGAAATGAAATTGTTGAAACTTCAAAAGGCTGGCCAGAAGAAACCACTATAATTATTTTACTCAAAAAGCCTTTTATTAATAAATACGAAAGTGAAAATGTCGAGTATAGAATTATTAATGACCCGCATTATTGGAATGCAGAATACCTTGACCGTTCAAATAAACATGTTTTAGCTTGTAGATTTTGATTAGACAATATTACGACACAATGGTACAAGATTTTAGCTTTTTCAAAACGGTGATACCTGAAAACAGGAAAGCAGACTTTTATTTAGGTTGTCTGGGCGGTTCTGTTTTTATTGATTTCAATAAATCAGATGACAAACTAATTTCATTGTGTAGAATTTCATTTGACGGTTATGGTTGTTGTGAAATAGCAGACACAGCCAATTCATTAAATTTTGAAATGTCACAAAAATTCATTGAAGAGATAGAAAAGGATAAATTAGATCAACCGAAATTGAAACCAAAATGGGGCCAATTTTGACTTCTATAATGTTACGGAGAGAAGAAAAACTGATACTGTGAAGATTCAAACATATTTGTAGACTGATTTGAAAAAAGGAAAGCTAATTACAGTCTGTAACAGCAGTAATAAACAAAAATAACTAACATGTGGTTTTTGCCAGCATGAATTCGTAGCCTTGTCGCCACAACAATAGAATCAACTGACTATTGAAAAAAATGAATGACAATTCTAAATTTGAACAACGCATTCTAATCATATTGACAGTGGGAGTTTTGTCCTTCGCAATTGGATGGTGGACCAGTGACATGAAACATGCGACCAACAAAATTGTTACAAAATCTGAGAATGTAAGCGATCTCTACAAGGACACTTTTTACCCTAATGACAAAATAAAAGTTACCTGTGCCAACAAAAAGAAAACCATTCAAGATTTTGTTTCTGATGACAAGTTTATACACTGGGCTCCGCATCATCCTGACACAACAAGTTACATGTGTGACATTAGTCTTCAAAAAATAACAGTGCTTTATTGGTATCACGGACAATGCGGATATGATTATTTTTCTTACCTAACCTCTGACACAACTATAGACGTTCTTTGGTCTTATCGAGCTGACTGCATCTTAAACATGGATTTTTTAGAGAAATCAAACGGAGTTAAAAAATATCCTAAACGTGGTGATGACTTTGCGACTTTAACTTTAGTGAATGATACTACTTTGAGAGTTACTTATAACTTCCCTGAGGGGACAAAAAAAGTGAATGAAATCGTTAAGGATTCGCTTTTCCCAACAAATTATTACTTACAACAAGACAAATAAACTCGGAAAGTGACATGCTTTGCTGCGGAGGAAAATTGCAGATAACATTGGGTTGCTGCTATGGCGAGTGACAGTTGAAACAGCTCCGGCAGAAGAATAAATCTAGCCTTTTGCTATTACCTTCAACAATAAAATAAAACCGGGCAGTGGTTTCAAGTGTGACGAGCAATAAATGCCATCACAGAAGCAAACACTGTTCGTTGGAAGATATATTTAAATGAACATCTTACAAATTATAAACTTTTTTCTATCAGTATCGGGCATAACTGCCGGACTAATATTCATTGCAAAATTTGCAATTAACCAGTTCGGAAAAGTTCAAATTCTAAAATACAAACAGTCGCTTGAAAACGATACAGAAGAATTCAAACATAAACTGAATTTTGAGACTGAAAAGTTTAAACAGGAACTTAATAAGGCGACTATTGAACATCAGATTAAATACACTAAACTTTACGAAGAACGGGGTCTTATTATCAAACAGACATACAATTTGCTTTATAAATTAGAAAACTCTCTTACTAATCTTACATCAATGTTTCAGGGGTCAGATTGGACAAAAGACACGGAAAGAGATAAGCAAACTAATGAAGTAATTGCAGAACTTAGAACACAACTTGAACAAAATAGAATTTTCTTTTCGGCTGACCTATGTAGTATAATTGAAAATATATTGATTGACGCGCACAAAATTACTATAGATATATATAGCGCAAAGCAAGACCAAGAATACAATGATAATTCAAATAAAGCAGCGCAATTTAGAACAACGGAAGAAATACTTCAACCGATTCAAACCTGGCGACAACTAGACCAAAAAGCTCAAAAAGACATAAAGGCATTACGACTAAACTTGGCACAAGAATTTAGAATACTAATTGGCGTTGAATAAAAACATCGCCAACGAAAGTATTTGCAATAGCGGGGACGACGAAACGCACGTCGGCAGCAATAATTCTAATCGGCTACAGGTGTCAGCTAACAGTACGCTGTGGAACATATTGTAACCATCTTCGGCAAAATTAAACAACTTAGGTACTAAGGTGACGGAACAAAGAATGCTCTGCCATCGCAAACACCGGTTCATTAGATGCCATTCCCGACACAACTCTCAACAACAATGACTACAAATGATGCAAAAAATATTTTAGGCATAACTCAAGGAAGAACGAGCCTAAATGATTTAAAAAAGATATTTAAAAAACTAATGCTTCAATGGCACCCTGACATTGCAATAAATAAAGGAATTTCAGCACAAGAAGCGACATCAACAAGTCAACAAATAATTTTGGCTTATGAAATCCTGTCTGAAAATTTAGACTCATTAGATGAGGTTTCAATGAAATATACCTATCAATCGTATTATCAGTATAAGACTTCGACAAAGAAAAGTTATAAACAATATTACGACCACAGCATAGATGGTATAGACGCAAGCTTTGTAAATAGAATTACTGTAAAATCTTCCAATGTCAAGTGGGTAGACTATATAAGAGATTTGCAAATTTTAGTGGTTCGCTTTAAGAGAAGCTCTGGATATTACCTCTATTACGATGTTCCAGAGAGTATCTTCGAAAGATTTAGAATGGCAGAATCACCTGGACGATTTGTGTATCAATATTTGCATGGGTACAAATATGAATCATATGGTGAATATGCTGACTGGCTTAATGTCTATAAAAGTTTAAGTGAGATAACAGAAGACAAAAACGGCACGTAACATTGGGTTTTATGTAAGTTGGACTGGACAACACCAAGCTCTAAGTCTTTAATACCGGATAGTTTGCTAAATAACAAAGCATTTTCAAGTTACACAGACGTTGAAAATGAGAAAGAAAACCTAATAAAAGAAATTAATCGGCTTAGAGTAAACTGAATGGCCAAGAACATCGATTTCAATAATTGAGAATAGCGATACATTTGAAACAATTGCAAGAATTGACGATTTGGGATATATATTTTTCCGAAAAAGGAACATTGAAAAACAATTAGATCTACATAATGATGAATCAAAATAAAATTGTCAAATATCAAGCCGGCCAATTACAAAGACTAAGCAATGTTCTAAGCATAACAAACAAGATTCTTGACATCGATCTCAGAAAGCTATTTATTATACATTTAGACGACCATAGCCTTTTCAGAAAAGGTGTAAAAATAAGTTTATTAAAAAAACTTCCAAACATCCAAATCAAAGAATTTTCCAGAAACGACGGGGCTTTGGAATTTATTGCCAGTAGTTACAAGGACAATAAAAAAATTGATTTAATCATAACAGACTTCAATCATCCAGGGCCCAATGGACTTATTTTTGCGAAGGAAGTAAGGGAATTGGAAAAGAAATTTAACGTCAAGACGCCTATAATGTTATTCACAATGCGTTGGGAAGACTCTTCTTTGATTGAAGCTACAAAGGCGGGAATATTTGATGGTTATTTCCCTAAAAGTGCAGAATTAGATGGCATAATTAGCTTCATCAAAAAGTAGACCGAAAAAAATAGATGAAATTGCCTATGATGACGGAATACCTAACTGCATTAAATGGAAAATAAAGATCGAGAAGTAACGACGAACAGAATCGGCTTTGCAGTAACCCAGATTTCAGAATCTAATTGACTACCGAAAAAATTGGCCTTATAAAATGACAAACCCACCTAACATAGACATTGCAAAACTGATTAAACTCTTAGTGTTAATCAAATCCCTAATTAGTTTAGAAGAGGAAGATGACATTAACGATCATATTGTTAAGTTTCAACAATTTGATATTCCCGAAGTAGCGACATTGATTGATTTGTTAAATGAAAAATCTTACAGTAAAGCCGTCGTGGCTATTGAAACATTTATCAACCAACACCACAGTGTAACTATTTACGCAGATACGGAAATTGAAGCATTGAAATTTGAAATAAAAATTTTAGAAGCTGAAATCAATTCTCTGTCTGATGAAAAAGCTGATGCAGAAAAGCTGATACATCAATTCCAAATACGCCACAATCAAGAATTAGGCGAACTGCTGATGAAAATATTGCGCTTCCGAAAAGAACAAGCCAAAAACACCCCACAACAACAGGAAGCCGAAGAGGATTTCAATTCATACCACCAACAATACGAATCAACAAAAGGTGAGCAAATTGCCGAGTTAACTGAAGAAGAACAAAAAGAGCTAAAAACCGCATATCGTAAAGCGAGCAAATTATGCCATCCCGATGTGGTTAATGACGAACAAAAAGAACTAGCGACCAAATTATTTGCGGAATTAAATGCAGCATACGAAAGGAATGACCTTGCGCGTGTAAAAGAGATTTTAGAAAATTTAGAAAAGGGAAACTTTTTTGTAAGTAAGTCCGACGCAATTAATAAAAAGCAATTACTTCAAGCGGAAATGGAAAACCTGCGCATGAAGATAGCCTCGCTCAAACAAGAATTGCAGACTATAAAAACAAGCGAAGTATATAATTCCATTACTAACATAAGCAACTGGGATACATACTTTGCTGGTGTAAAGCAAAAATTGCAACTTCAATTAGCTGAGCTTGAAAATGGACAATAACAAACTCATCATACATGGTGGTAACAACCTAATACAACGCACTAGCAATGCAATTGACATTACTAATAAGATGCTTGCATTAGCCGACCCTCAATTGATACCTTTCAGAAAAGGCGACAAATGGGGGTTTTGTGCCCCGAATAAAAAAATTGTGATTGATTGTATTTATGCCCGTGCAAATAGGTTCGACGAAGGATTAGCAACAGTTAAACTAAATGGGAAATATGGAGTTGTAAATAAACAAGGAAAAACGATCACTCCTTTTATTTTCAACAAAGACAATTCTCTTTTTGAGTTTAGAGAAGGACTAGCAAAAGTCAAACTAAATTGGAAATCAGGATTTATAAATAAACAAGGGGAAATGATCATCCCTTGTATTTATGACTATGCTAATGATTTTAGTGAAGGATTCGCAATGGTTAAATTAAATAGAAAATCGGGATTCATTAATAAGCAGGGAGAAATGACTATTCCTTGTATTTACGACGATGCTAATGATTTTAGTGAAGGATTAGCAATGGTTAGAATAAATGGAAGATGCGGATTCATAAATAAACAGGGAGAAATGATTATTCCTTGCACTTATGACGATGCTTATAATTTTTATGAAGGACTGGCAATGGTTGAACTAAATGGGAAACGCGGATTCATAGATAAACAAGGAGAATTAGTTGTTCTTTGTATTTACAACAAATCAGGTGGTTTCAGTGAAGAACTGGCAAGGGTTGAATTAAATGGAAAATGTGGATTCATAAATAAACAGGGAGAAATGATCATTCCTTGTATTTACGACGATGCTTACTCTTTTCGTGAAGGCTTAGTAAGGGTTGAACTAAATGAAAAATGGGGATTTATTAATAAACAGGGGGAAATGATTATTCCTTGCACTTATGACGACGTTAGCGATTTTAGTGACGGTCTAGCATCGGTTGGACTAAATAGAAAATGGGGATTTATAAATAAACAAGAGGAAATGATTATTCCTTGTATTTACGACATTCCCGGCTTTTTTTGGAAAGGACTAGCACACGTTAAGTTAAATTGGAAATGGGGATATATAAATAAAGAAGGAGTTCAGTATTGGGAGGATTAACCAATGATAAAAATCAATCTAAAAAACATGTTTAGTCTGCGGTCTGGGGTCAGTTATTGTAAGTTCTATATTTTATCGCGTATCGTAAGAAGTGATTTTGTAAAGAACTTAGAACATCTGCGGGTTACACTAGCCTATCACCAAAGTAGATTCAATTTCATTGTTAATTAACTAACAGTTTTAATTTGAAATATTTACAAATGTAACGTACTTTTAAAGTAGTTAAAGTATAAAATCCATGGGCATAAAACCTGGACCAAAGAAAATTGCTGTTTCGACAGGAAAACCAGATAAGCGTCAAAGAGATAATAAAGAAACGCCAAAAAATACCCCCTCGTTAAAACCGCATAAGCATAAAAAAGGAGATTAACTATCCTTCTCCGGAAAATTCTATGTAAGGATTCCAAAACAGTACAACCTCGTTAGTATTTAGATGGATAATACAATTTTCTTTAAGCTTTAAGAAATATACAATTCAACGTTCTAAGTCTTGAAGTTGCAAATTGCGACTTCTGTTCTGGGCACGAGTTAAATAGTGGAAGTCTTGAAAGCTAATGCTATCGGCACAATTAATTATGTTTTGCTTTTATTATATATCTTTACGGTAGTTTGCTGTTCATCTAATTTGTTAATATAACAATGCGTGTTTCGTGTAGTGTATTTGTTTTTGCAGCCTAAACAATTGATTTTTAAATAATAAAGGAGAAGGTTCGAATCTCGCCGTCTCCGCAAAAAGAAGCCCCGCAAATTAATATTTGCGGGGCTTCTTTGTTTTTAGGTTTATTTACAAATCCACTATTTAATGACCATTTTTTATTTGCTATTTATGAATCATGGTCGTTCTAATTTTTGACATTAATTAAATTAACTACAACCTTTGCCATCATATCCTTTTCTTCCGGTTTGCTTTCCGCTATCATCAGCGTAAGAGCAACAAGCGCATTATCTGCAATTCGTTTGCTACCGTCAGTTTTATAGAGAATACCATTCTTTTCGAGGAACCAAACAAATAAGAAGGCTGCAATTCGCTTATTGCCGTCCGAAAATGAATGATTCTTTATAACAAAATACAGCAGGTGTGCGGCTTTTTCCTCAATACTAGGATATAGCTCGTGCCCGCCAAATGTTTGATAGATGGCAGCAATAGAACCTTGGAATGATTCATCTTTTTCGTTACCAAAAAGAGAGCTTCCTCCGAATTTATCGTATAGTCCTTTGATTGCCTTTATGGCTTGCTCATATGTTATTTGAAACAACTCTTGACGAGTTGTATTATGTATTTCCAGTATTTGGTGATCGTATTGATCGAGAACATCGAGAGCATAAGTATAGTCAGTAATAACTTTCAAAAGGCCGACTGATTCTGTTGAACTTAAGTCCTTACTGCGCGCTATATTCCCTAAAAGTCTTACTGTTTGCTTCAATTCTTCGAGCTGCCGGGATTGTTCCTGTAAACGCTTTTCATTTACTGTATATCCCTGAACGATGTAGTCCTTTAATATTTTATTTGCCCAGATCCGAAATTGTGTCCCGCGCCTGGAGTTGACACGATAACCAACTGATAGAATCGCATCTAAATTATAGTATTCTATTTCTCGTATAACCTCTCTATTGCCCTCTTTTTGAACTGTTGCATTTTTTGCAACAGTTGCCGTCCGATCTAATTCTCCCTCTGCATAAACATTTCTTAAGTGTCTGGAAATAACAGATTTATCTTTCCCAAACAAAGTGCTGATCTCACTCAGGCTCAACCAAACGCTTTCGTTTTCTAGTTTTACGTCAATAATTGTTTGTCCGTCCTGTGATTGGTATATAACAACTTCACCTTTGTTTTCCATATCATAAATCTATTGTTTCTTCGATAAATGGCATTAAAATTAGACTGATTTCTGCAGTAACTTTTCTTTGACTGTAAAAACCAAAACCCTTTGATTGCAAAATTCTTAATTCAGATTGATCGAGTGGAGGTATTGGCCTCCGGTATGTTAACTCCCAATAAAAGAAGCTCCGCAATCATTAATTTGCGGGGCTTTTTGTTTTTAGGTTTACCTGCAAATATGTTATTAACGACCATTTTTTTTGCACCATTCGTTTAGTACCTGATATCTCTTTACAGGTACTCACTAAACCTTACTGGCGGTGTTGATTATAACAACTTACAAGAAGAAGTCGCCGAACTTTGTTCCTGAATCAGAATCCGGCACCTACAAATTTGTTTACTGGCAATAAACGCTGAAGGTAAGGAATGAGATTAGTTTGCCGCAACATTGCGGAAGGTCGATAGTGCCCGCTTTCATTTGTCCATTTGCAAAGCTCGCCATATTGAAAAGATAATTCACCGGCATAGAGCACATCTGCACGATATGAAAGCGAAGTATGACCGTCTATGACAAACCTTGATTCAGGATCCAGCGCACCACAATAAATGCGTCCCGGATCGGAAGAAAGAATAACAAACAAAAAGTCGCCATCTAAAAATGGCGTTTCTGTTGTATTCGGATCAGTGGGTAAAAGCGTATACTGTTCGCCTATCCGCAGAAGTTGAAATACGTTCGACGGGGGAGCTGGTTCCTGTGGCCAGGTTTTAACAAGTGAGATTGGCTGCATGTGTGCACGTCTCGAAAAAATTTTTTCTATTTTTTCTTTTTCATCCGGAGTTAACATAGTTAAACATTTATTTTTTAGTAAATAAATTCTTTAAAATAAAATGGGTAACTAAAGGGAGTTTTATAACTCAATTTAATAAACAAATACCATGACGATGTATTGAAGGTTCGTCTTTTTTAGAAGCCAATATTAGCTTTCAATATTTGAGAATACGTTGAGTAGGCTGTACTTGGTATTTTATTTTAGCAGGATTCTTGTTTACGAAAGTAAATATCTTTTTTCTTTATCTCCTTTTTTGTCTTTTTAAATTTTCATCACTTTAAAATTAAACATAGAGTAGAATCTATCTTACGCAACAAAGCCTCGCAAATTTGATATTTGCGGGCTTTGTTGTTTTTTATTTGTTATAGGCCGTTATTTGTTGACGCCCTTAACAATTGTATTCAAACCATATAGGTAGTCATTGACGTTGTCTATTCCAACCATAAACCTATTAAATGAAAAGCTGATGTAGATATTACTTGGAATAAGTTTACATAAAATATTGGAATAACATTGTCCGGTCCCCATATGGCCAATTGCATAACAGATTCCGTTTCTTCTAAACATCATAGTGCCCAAACCGTATAAGGATGAATTAGTACTCATACTGTCTACCATGTTTTTTGGTATAATCTGTCCGTTTTGCAATGAATAATAAAATTTAATTAAGTCTTGAGTTGTCGAACTAATATCTGCACAACCTGTTCCCCAACTTACATTTGCGTATGAATATTCTATAAGAGTGTCCTTCAAAAGGTTGCAATTCGGCAACCTACTGCACGGAATATATCCCTTAAATGAATTATCAAACGGAAGTGAATCTTGATAAGTGTTTTTCAAATTCAAAGGCTGAATGATATTCTTGTTTAAATACGTCCTATACGTTGAACCCGTAGCATTCTTGATGATTTCCGCCAATAAATTGAAGTTTGCGTTCGAATAAAAATAAAAGCCGTACCCTAATGATTGTCCCGATAACTTTCCAATAATCGTTAATATTGTATCGCCATAATTTTTCATTGGATTTGAAAGAATGTCATCTTGCAATGAGTTTTCCAATTGCGGCTCCGGTAATCCAGATGTATGCCTAAGCAAATCTTGAATAGTAATTCTATTTCCGTTAGATAATCCGTCGACGAAATGTTTGTCAAGCCATTTGTTAATGGGGTCATTTAACTTTAAAGTCCCTTCGCTAGCTAACTTTAAAATCGCAGTTGCACAAAAGAGCTTAGATACACTTGCAGTTCGGAATATCATGTCAGGTTTTGCAGGAGCCTGATTCGTGATGTCACTTAGGCCATTAGAAAAATTCCATTCCCATTTATCAGGATTATATATTCGAACAATAACTCCAGGAGCGCCTGATTTTTTCTTAAATAATTTTGTTAAAGAAATTAAACTATCAGATATAGCTGATGGCGGCGCAGGCAATGTTGGCTGTGCCTTAGGTCCACTAGCCAGCAAGATGTAAAACAAAAAAAGTACAAGTCGAATCATTTCAGGTCGATTATTTTAGAATGGCTTATAACGAACAGGGCTTTATGCAGGTTGGGAACTAGGGTCATAGAAATAGAGCTGAAAATGACTTCTAAATATTTGCACAACGTTGTTCATTTTTCACCGCGGCGAATACAGAACTCCTTCGGTCAAATATAGTCTAAAGCCGTCAAAGAACACTGGATATCAGAAGTATTCCATTTCAACCGCTTTCAACTACTGCAACTCCTCTATTTCATTTCAACAAAAAACCCAGCGCCGGAAACGTAGTACCAGCAATAGTTTCAGGACACTTCAAATAATATTTTAAAATTTTATTTCTTCAACACTTGCATATCTCAAAAAAAGATATCTATTTTTGCACTGTTACTAAAATTAAAAACAGCAATAAAATGTCACGAATTCATTCACAAATATCATCAAAGCTTTGCTACGGCCAGGTGAAGGTGCTATGCCTAAGCGGGACATTAAATGCTGTAAACGAGTAGATAAAAAATACTAAGCATACAAAGGCCCCGCTCAACAATAGCGGGGCTTTTGATTTTTAATCAATATGATTTTACAACAATCGCATATTTCCATTTCGAAGCAGTCGGTGCGTAAGCAGCAGTACTGTTCTGTGCCTGTATTTGGTAAGATGCGTACATATAATCGATCGGGAGATTAATTTCTCTTTTTGCAAAGTGCAAAAGCCCGGTCGGTTTTAAAAACTGACCGGGCTTTTTTGTTGCAGTTTATGCGACAAAAAACGACTAATAAGAAACTGTTGAAAAGGAGGAAAATCAATAGCGGTGGGCTTTAGCAAACCGCTACTTTCCAAAACTTAACCTGGAGAAAAATTAAATTTTATGATAAACAATGTTATGAGCAGAATTAAGACAGAAATGTTCATCACATTCAATGAAGTGATGAAATGGTTCAATGCAGAAGAAAAGTTGCTGCATTACAAACCCGCAGATGGTGGCTGGAATATTGCCGAAATACTCGAACATATTTCCCTGACGAATTTTTATTTGCTGATCCTTATACGAAAGGGATCATTGAGAGCTCTGGAAAACTCAAGAGACAACAGCTATAAATCTTTGTTGGAAACATACGAGTTCGACTGGGATAAAATGCAATTGATCGGTATGCCGGACGCATTTAACTGGAGCCATCCGGAACATATGGAACCAAAAAATAAAACAGTTTTGGAAGATGTTCGCAGAACGATCAAACATCAGCTGACTCAGTCTCTGTTCTATTTGGATGAGTTGAAAAACGGTGAAGGCATCTTGCACAAAAGCGCCACAAGCGTTGCCGGCATTGGGAAAATAGATGTCTACCATCACATTTACTTCCTTGTGCAACACGCGAAAAGACACTTGCTGCAAATAAAAGCCGCAAAGGAAGAATTCGATGGATCACGACAGTACAACATTTCCAATGACATAGTAAACGATATTATAGAGAACAGATATGTTGCGGCAAACTTGAATTATAGTTGTTAGTTGAAAGTTGTTGGTTATTAGAGTTTCGATTTGGACATTCCTAACAACTAACAATAACTGAATAACTGATTAACTGAATAACTGAATACTGAATGTTTCTAAATCGAAAGTCTTTTCGACATTCAAGCACTCAGTTATTCAGTTAATCAGTTATTCAGTTATTTGCACATCGCAAACTTCTCTTGTCACCGTGTGCAATCCTTTAACTTAAGTTTAGGATGGAGTTTCTTTTTTGGGAGTAAAAAAAATATTCTTTTTGTCTCCAACCATTAGAAAGAACCTTCCATGAAACCCGTATTTGCCGTTATTACTCTTTTCATCAGTGTCACGTGCATTGGACAGAAAGCATCAATCAAAGGAACAGTAAGGGATACCCTAAACAAACAAAATCTGTCAAACGCAGTTATCGCTTTATTACAATCCAAAGATTCAGCACTCTACAAATTCACCAGAACTAATGAAAATGGATCTTTTGAACTCCATGATCTCCTTAAAGGCGATTATTTGATCATGGTCACTTATCCCAAATTCGCCGACTATATCACTCCTGTTTTACTCGATAGCATTTCTCTGAAAGACATGGGAAACATCAGCCTTACCACTAAAGCAAAATTGCTGGAGGAAGTAATTGTAAAGCAAAAAATTGCTGCTGTGCGCATGCATGGCGACACGCTGGAGTTCAAGGCAGACAGCTTTAAAGTAAAACAAGGCGCCAACGTGGAAGAGCTGCTGAAACAATTGCCGGGCATTTCAGTAGACAAAGATGGAAAGATCACTGCGCAAGGAAAAGAGGTCGAAAAAATATTGGTAGATGGAGATGAATTTTTCGGCGATGACCCGACCGTTGCCACGAAAAATTTACAATCGGATGCGGTTGATAAAGTGCAGGTTTTTGATAAGAAAAGCGACCAGGCAACTTTCTCCGGTATTGATGACGGCAATAGCAAGAAGACAATCAACCTGAAGCTAAAAGAAGATAAGAAGCGGGGGTACTTTGGCAAGCTTGATCTTGGCGGAGGACCTAATGGGATGTATAACAACAGCGCGATGTTCAATCGATTCCGGGCCAAACAAAAAATATCGGCCTATGGCATTATGAGCAGTGTGGGCACAACAGGCTTGGATTGGAATGACAGAGATAAATACGGCGGCGGTGACGGGGGGGAATACAATGAAGACTTTGATGGAATAGTCTATTACGGCGGCGAGGACAATAGCCCTAACTTCAACGGAGAAGGTCTTCCTAAAAGCTGGGCGGCCGGTGCCAATTATTCTGACAAGTTCAATGCCGATAAACAAAAGCTGAATGGAAGTTATCGCTACAACAAATTAAATGTCGATGCGCAAGGCAACTCGCTTTCCCAATCCATTTTACCCGACACTACATTCTTTACCAAATCAACCAACAACAGTATAAGCTCGAGACAAAAACATTCTATCAATGGCGCTTATGACTTCCAAATTGATTCAGGTCTTTCTGTGAAATTAACTGTGAACGGCGGCATTGGGCAGTTTCAAAATGCTTCCAATACAAACAGCCGGACATATGACATACAGGACAGCACGATCAACCAGAATGCTCAATCCAATTCGGCAAACGGCGACAATCAAAAATGGACATCCAATTTACTACTGAGAAAAAAGTTTGAAAAAGTTGGACGGACGCTTTCGCTGAATTTGAACGATCAATACAACACAGATAATTCTACGGGCTACTTACACGCAATCATTACCACTTACGACCCTATTACAAGACTACCGAAAGATTCTCTGACAGATCAAATGAAGTTAACGGATACCAAAGTGAATGCATTTGGCGGCAAACTGAGTTACACCGAGCCTTTGAGCAAAAGAATATTTGCGGAGATAAGCTATGGATTAAGAATTAACAGCAGTTCTTCGGAGCGACTGTCTTACAACAAATCTGCAGATGGCAAATATGAAGAGCTGAGCCAGGCGTTTAGTAACAGTTACAAATATGACGTAACAACAAACACGGGAGGGCTTTCTTTTAAATACAACTCGAAGAAAATCGTTGCTGGAATAGGCAGTGAGCTTGCCTTTCAAAATTTTAACCAACGCGATAAAGTGAACAACAGGTCTTTCGAAAGAAATTATGTCAACCTGTTTCCACGCGCCAATTTCAATTATAAATTCAATACGACCACGGGCTTTTCGATCAGTTATAATGGAAACACCCGTCAGCCTTCTATTTACCAGATACAGCCTGTTGCAACCAATGACAATCCGCTGGTTATTTATTTAGGTAACCCACTTCTAAAACAACAGTTCACGCATTCAATTAGCTTCAATTTTAATTCTTTCAAGGTGATGAAGGATTACGGCTTTTATATGTACGGCAATGTATCTACTGTTGCAAACAATATTACGAGCACGCAGTACACAGATCTTGCTACAGGCAAAACCGTCTACCAGTATATCAACACCAATGGCAATGCGAACGGATACATGGGTGGCAATTTTTTCACAAATTTTAAGAAAATCAACATGCGTCTTTCTTTTGGCGGGAACATGAGTTATTCCAAGTACACCAGCTATGTTAACTTTCAAAAGAACACGACCCAAAGCTATTCCCCGACTCTCAGAGTGACGGTAGCGAAGTATAAAGATGGCAAATGGGATATCAGCTATGATCCTTCCGTTAGTTTCAACGGATCTCACTCGACAATAAACACAGGTGTTAAAAACAATTACTGGAGCACATCACAAAGCATCAGCGGAACCTTTTACATAAAAAAGAAATTTGAAATAGGCACAGACGTAACTGGTCAGTTCCGTCAAAAAACAGCAACGTTTGACCAAAACAATAACGTCATTTTATGGAACGGCTACATGGGTTACAAATTACTTAAAGATGATAAAGCGATGATCAAGTTCAGCGCACATGATCTGTTGAATCAAAACAGAGGCTACTATCGCTACATCTCCAGCACAAACATTATGGAGAGAAATTACCAAACGATCAACCGTTATTTCCTGCTGAGTTTTGTCTGGAATTTTTCAAAGAGTGCCATGACAACACCAACCACTAACCCTTAAACCTTTTAGTATGAAAATTCTTTTCACATTTATAATAACTGTCGCCTGCATTGGGAAATGCTTTTCGCAACAAATATTTATCACACAGGGAAAAATAGAGTTTGAAAAAAGAGTTAACCTGCACAAAGTGATCGATGCAGCGTTTACCGGCGGCGATGGAGAAAACTCATGGATAGAAGAACTCAAAAAAAGTGTTCCCAATCATAAGAACTTCTATTTTGACCTGTACTTTAACGGAGATAAAACCTTGTATAAACCGGGACGAGAAGAAGTAAGTGCAGGCCGAACGCCTGATTGGCTGCTGGTTGCCAATGAAAATACGGTGTCTTCAGATTTACAGAAGGATCAAAGTGTGAGCCTGAAAAGCATTTATGACGGCAACTATTTAATTCAGGACAGCCTGCGAAAAGTGAACTGGAAAATCACTTCAGACACAAGGAACATTGCGGGCTTCGAGTGCCGCAAGGCGGTAGGCATCATTATGGATTCTGTGTATGTTATTGCATTTTATACAGATGAAATTATGACTCACGGTGGCCCGGAATCTTTCAACAACCTGCCGGGGATGATATTGGGCATTGCCATTCCGCGCCTCAACACAACATGGTTCGCAACCAAACTGGAACTGGTGCAGGTGACGCCGGCACAATTGGCTGCACCAAAAAAGGGCAAAAAAGTTGATACCAAAGCTTTACAAACGATATTGAAAGAACGCCTTGAAGAGGCCGGAGCCAGGGGCAATCTATTTCTTTGGAACGCATTTTTATGATCCGAAACCCACTGCTACCTATTGATTTCTTTTAATTAAACCTTATCCTTTTTCTATTTCTTTTTTAATAAAAAAATGGAAACAAATGTTTTCTCGGGAACATTTATTTCCATTTCTTCCTGGCGGGCAACCCACGGCAACAACCTGCCGATAAATGATTTCGCCATTAATCTTTGCGGTGTAGATAAAATGATTGTAGTTCCGCTGTTAATGAATCTTTCAAGTACTTTATATAGAGCGGAAAATTCCTCTTCATCGTAATTCACATCACTCAGCAACAGAACATCAGCATGTAAATTGTCTGGCAAATGGTGCCAGTTCAATAGCCGCGTGTAAATATTGTTGAACTCGTTGATAGCAATTGATCTGTCAATCACATCAATTGCATCCTGCAAATAGTCGCTGCAACAAACCTCCGCCGCATAAACAGCGGCGAGCAATGAAGGCAATCCTAAACCGGCAGCGAGCTCAACCACCTTTTTCCCTCTTATCAAAGACGAATGGGCATTAATGAAATTACACATGCCAATAGCTGCCGGCCATATTTTTGCCCAATAAGGAAAATGCGCTCCGACTGCACTCAACTTACTTTCTTCGTATTTCTGCTTTACGTAGCCGTAACCTGGAACATATAGTTTGATGGATGTATCCCCAAACTCAACGATTTCTAAAGAAAGTTTATCACTCATCATTTGCGCTATTTTCTGGACCACAAATATCCGCGTTCAATTGCTAAACCATTGTCATTTACTCGCAATAAGTTTTTTATAGCGCAGCAATGCCTCGATATAATAATAGTCGGCGTAAATTATTGGCGTGTCAATTTCACTTTTGGCAGGCTTGTGCCCTGTGCTGTGTTTCAGTATAAAATGTTGATTGCCTTCTGTTGCAAAATACTCCGGGCTAGAAAGGCTTTGCAAAACTTGTTCAGCAAAGTTTATGTAAGATTTGCTTTTGTCTTTCTTCACATAGCCGCTTAATTCAAGCAGGGCGGAAGCCGCAACCGCCGCCGCTGAAGCGTCACGTACATCATTTGGTATTGCGGGAGAATTGAAATCCCAGTAAGGAATTTTATCAGCAGGCAATGTTGGATTGTTCATATAGAACGATGCAATGTTAACTGCCTGGTCCAGGTATTTTTTATCCTTTGTTTCCCTGTACATCACGGTGTAGCCATAAAGTCCCCAGGCCTGTCCCCTTGCCCACGCTGAGTTGTCTGCATAGCCTTGTGCTGTCTTTCTCGCCAACACATTGCCCACGCTGTCATAACATACGACATGATAGCTGCTGTAATCTGGTCGGAAATGATTTTTCAAAGTTTTATCGGCATGCGCGATACAAATGTTATAGAACTTTTTATCGCCGGAAGTTTTTGCTGCCCAGAATAAAAATTCCAGGTTCATCATATTGTCGATGATCACCGGATATTTATAGCCGCTGAAATTGTTCCATGATTTTATAACGCCCACTTTAGGATCGAACCTTGTTGACAAAGATTGGGCGCCATTCAGCATAATGTTTTTATAAGCAGGATTTTTGGTAAGTCGATAACCGTTTCCAAATGGGCAATACAGCATAAATCCCAAATCGTGGGTGCCTTTGTTGTATTGTTCTTTCGCCACTGCCATTGTCCATTTTTCCGCTGCACGCTTCAGGCTGTCGTCCTTGGTGTACTCAAACAAATACCACAAGGAACCACCAAAGAAACCACTGCACCACCAGTCGCTTTTTCTTTTATATAATGATCCGTCCGGGCTGATCGATTGTGGGAACAACGTTGTATCTGCGCAAGCTGCCAGCATTCCTTTGTATTGATTCACACAAAGTTTTATCTGTTTATCAACATCAACTTTGGGTTGCGCAAAGGCCATTACAGATGCAAATAAAAAAAGTAAGACAAGCGTTCTTTTCATGAGTCCTGGTATTTGGTTATTTCAAATGCGTGTAAAGAGCGGCCAATTTAGCATAAACAGTTTGAAATTAATGATGTAGTGCCCGCTGACGTGGTTTTAACGTAGTGCTTCGAAGACATATTTCGCTGAAACCCAGAATTCATCGAGTGCGATGATGCGTGGTTTTAAAAAGGAAATAATTGCCGGCCAGTCCTCTTTTTTGAAAATATTTACACCATCGGTAGAAGTGTAAATGCGGCATACCTGGCGCCCCGTTTCATCGCGAACATCTTTCTGCCAGGCCCATTCTTCGCCTAAAGTTTCGTGAAGAACAGCTTTCAATTGCTCAAATTGTTCAAAATATAAGTGTTGAATATCGGAGGAGGGATATGCGATCTCAATACCAATGGAAGCCGTTCTATTGTCGGCATTCATTCTAAAGTAAATATTTTTTTCGCCTGTCTTGTAGTTGACCCAGTTCACTTTATCGCCTTCGGCAGAAAGATGCAGGGACATGTATTGACCGAATGCGGTCCAGAATGTTTGTTTCAGTGCTGCTGCTTCTTGCTTGGTGTACATGTTTCAAAGATAGTACGGAACGCAGATTTTCATGATTTTCATGATTTGAAATGATTTGAAATTTGATATCTGAGATTTGATTCGGTCCTCCAATTTCAAATCCCAAATCAAAAAATCATGACAATCATGAAAATCATGAAAATCTGCGTTCCGTTCTAATTACATCCCACATGTCCCAAAAGCCAGTAAAGAATGATGAATACGACGATCGTTCCAAAACAACCGCCGCCCCATTTATAAGCGCCGTAACCGGCGAGCAAGGTTCTTAGCCAGTCTCTCATAAAATTATTTTAGGCAACACTTTAAAAATCATGCCTTGTTAAAAAAGTTGTTAGTTGTTGGTTACTAGTTGTTAGAGTTCAATTTCGAATAGTCATCATGAAAGCCCAACAACCATCAACCATCAACTAACAACCTTCTTCGGCACCCTCATTCTCAAATTCAAATTCCCATATTTTCAAATTGACACTTCATGCAGCCATTTCATCAGTTCACCGCCTCTCTCATTGCACCGGCTTTTTCCCATTTCTACCTTGTGGCGTGGTTCTCCTAAACCTTACCACAACTTGTTATGAGAAAGCTGAAAAAAATTTTGAAATGGACCTTTATAGTACTGGCTGTAATTGTTGCGGGTATCACTGTGACTGTAGCATCACGCCAGGACCTGAGATTTGAAGCACCTTATCCTGAAATCAAAGCCTCTGCAGACACTGCAGTGATTGCGAGGGGTAAGCACCTGGTGTTCAGCTCGGCACATTGTATCAACTGCCACAGCACTGCGAATGTCGATTCACTTTCCGCGCTGGGCCAGGAAGTGCCACTTACCGGAGGCTTTAAGTTTGCGCTGCCTGTGGGAACGGTATATTCCAAAAACATTACACCAGATAGGGAAACAGGCATCGGCAATTATACCGATGGTGAAATAGCAAGAGTGCTGCGTTTTGGTGTACATCCAAACGGCGCGGCAGTGTATGATTTCATGCCGTTCCACAACATGAGCGACGAAGATCTTACCGCTGTTATATCTTATTTACGTGCACAAAAACCTGTGAGAAACGAAGTGCCGGAAAATGAACTGAATGTAGTGGGCAATATTGTGAAAGCATTTTTGGTAAAACCTGTTGGGCCTTCTGGTGAGGTTCCAAAGACTGTTACAAGGGACACCACTGCAGCCTACGGAAAATATCTCGCCCTGAGCGTGGCCGAGTGTAATGGTTGCCATACACAAAGAGACATGTCAGGAGCATACATTGGAGAACCTTTTGGCGGTGGCGGCGAAGTAGAAGGTTTTATAACCCCTAACCTTACACCTGATTCAACCAGCAGAATATTCAACTGGTCAAAGAAAAATTTCATCGATCGTTTTCGCATGGGTAAAATTATTCCGGGCAGTCCAATGCCGTGGAACTCATTCAAAAGAATGGACGACGATGAGTTAACCGCCGTCTACAATTATCTTAAAACCCTGAAACCTGTAAAAACAACCATCGTGAAAAAATAGCTTTTGAAAAGAAGAAGCTCCGCTCCCGTTTTTCGCCCGGATACCGGCGTAAAAACGGGAGCTTTTTTTATTCAGAAATCAATACAGGACACGGTTTTACCTCCGTTGGGCATGACCAAAAAATAACGTGATTAAGGCTTGGAATGTTTAAACAGATTTGTAATAGAATTATCTTCGCGCATCTCAAACATTAAGCCATCACTTTGGAAAACATCAATAGCAGCAAGTTTACAACAAAGGAAAATATCCTGACGATTCTTGTTATTTTGTTCTTCATTACTTTCTTTTTTCCTTTATATCCGGTAATCTGCAATGTTGTTATAGGTACCATTTTTGTCTTTAGTTTTTTCTTTAATTCCCTGCATGAAAAATGGACGTTGCTGAAAGAAAGAAAAGCAGTGATTTTCATTTGTGCTTTTTATTTGCTGCAAGTCATCAGTGCTTTTTTATCCATAAACAAAGATGAAGCTTTTACCATGCTTGGTATGCGGGTGCCATTGTTCTTGTTTCCAATAGCACTCGGCACCATTTACTTGAGACCTGCATTGTTTGATCGTTTACTGTTTTACATTGCCAATCTTATTACCATTGCTGCATTTGTTTGCTTTGGCTGGGCTGCATATCAATACAAGCTCACGCACGATCCTGCCGTTTTGTACAATGATAGCTTTAGTATCGCGATCGAAAAGCAATCCATCTACTTCGCAATGATGGTGACGCTTGCCATTTATTTTTACTTCTACCTATTGATAAAAAAGGAGAGCGCCTACTCCAATAAAAGCTGGATGTACGTGGTCATACTATTTTTAATGTTCACCCACTTTATGCTGGCGAGCCGCATGAACATTATCATTCTTTATAGCAGCATTTTATTGTTTGCTTTCTATTACGTCATTCGTTATAAAAAAGTATTGGAAGGTGCTACTTTGATAATAGGACTTCTGATTGGCTCATTCTTGCTTGTAAATTTTTTTCCAAAAACTATAAATAGATTCAGGGAGCTGGGATATACAAGTTATAATTTCCAGAGTCATGGAAAAGAAAGCCACTACAATATGGAAGTGACCGCGGACCAGTGGAATGGCGCCAATATACGTTTGGCTGTTTGGAAATGTGCAGCCAATCTGATCAAGGCGCATCCCGCTTTTGGTGTTCAAATTGGCGACAAGCAAGATCAATTGGTAGAGGAATATAAAAAGAACAATTTTGATTTTGGTGTACAAAGCCGCCGCAATACACACAACACTTATATTGATGTGCTGGTAACATTTGGCATCGTAGGTTTGGTGCTGTTCGCACTGGGCTTTATTATTTTGCCATTCATACAATCTTTCCAAAACAAATTCGCCCTTGGTTGTATCGTGATCGCAGTCTTTGTATTTGTTATGTTTCCTGAAACATATCTCGACAGAAGTTTGGGAAACATAACGATGGGATTCTTTCTGAGCCTTATCATCGCAGCGTTTGTGCCCAAATCCGTGCAATCAGCTAAGCGTGACGAAACAACAGACGCCAAGCATCTTAAAACAAGTCAATAGAATAACAGCATCCATTTACAAAAATGTTGATTAGCCATTGATCATTGTCAATCACTAATCAACACTATTTATGTGTCAGTACTTTTAATTGTTATCTGCCAGATACATTTCAACGGCTTTTTCGGTTTCACCAAAAAACTCCATTTTGCCGTGTTTCATGTAAGCACTGCGTTGACAATACTTTTGAATCGTGTCCATCGAATGGCTTACGAGAATTACAGTTTTTCCTTCGATCCAGCTGCTCTCAAAAACCTTTACAGCCTTTTCCTGGAACTTCATATCACCAACGGCGAATATTTCATCAAGGAACATGATGTCTGCTCCGGCATTAACTGCAATTGAAAAGCCCAAACGAGCCACCATACCGGAAGAATAAAATTTTATTTTTGTATCAACAAACTCTTTCAACTCAGCGAACTCAATGATCTTATCAAATATCTCATCGATCTCTTTAATTTTCAATCCCAGTACGGAAGCTGATACATACACGTTCTCACGCGCAGTCAACTCATGGCTCATACCCACACCAAGGTTCATTAAAAGTGTACTGCCATTGATGTTGATATGGCCGGTATCTGTTGGATACACACCGGCAAGTATTTTGGTGAGCGTAGATTTTCCGCTACCATTTCTACCAATCAATCCAATACACTCACCCTTTTTTACTTCAAAGTTCATCATCTTCAAAGCTTCTACTTTCTTGGAGCGTGGAGGGTTGAAGATATTAAACAAACGGTGTTTCACAGTGTTGTGACTGTCTTCCGAAATATGAAATGTCTTACTTATATTTTTAGCTTGTATTGCAAATTCTTGATTCATAGTTGATAAAGTTTAGAGTTTTTCAGCAGCTTTGGATCCCAGTTTGTTTAAGAAAACAAATCCCAAAAAGAGCAGAAAAAATGCATACCCGAAGTCGAAGATCATCAGCCTGAAATCCGGTTCCAGCCCTTGCATCATCACTCTACGGGCATTGATAATGATTCCCGCAATAGGATTGCCATAGTCGAATGAAGGCAACGCTTCTTTAAATGTTGATAGCTTGTAAAATATCGGAGACAGAAAGAACAGAAAAGAAGTGAATACGGCCCATATTTGTGTAATGTCCTTCGCTATAATGTAAATATTCGAAAGGATAAGAGACATACCCAACGAAAGAATGAAAAGGTTAATAAACAGTACAATAATCCATAAGTTCTGGGATTGAAATCCTATGGAATCTGATTCAATAAAATTATAAAAGATGAGAAACATTGCAAGGTTAAAGAAAAAGCCAATACTATTCGCCAGCAATGTAGAAATGTATATCTCAATCTTGTTCATATTGCTGTACTCGTACAAGTACTTCTTGGTATTCAAAATTTGAATTGTTCCCCCGGTAGATTCCACAAAAAAGTTCCATAGAATTAAACCCACGAAAAGAAACGAAGCAAAGGCTGGAATATCTGTCTTCATTATTACCTTAAACGCTATGTAGTAAATACAGATATCCATTATCGGCTTAAGCAACGCCCACAACAACCCTAACTTATTTTCATAATAACGGAGTTTAAATTCAATTTTTGCAAGAAGCCATAATCTTTCAAGCTTATTGGAACTTTTTATCCAATCCTTCACGATTCCAATTATCATTATAGTTTTAATTTGTTTTTGATTTTAATTGCTCTGGACTTCAACAACTCATTGCTGCCAATGAAATTTTTAATTGTTCGTTTCCATTTATTTTCTGTTAGTGTTGATGATGAAACTTTTACTTCAAAAGTGGGATTGTCAAATAAATATCCGGGACCATTCGCATTCAACAGATTGATAACTCCGATACAAAATTTAGAAAAATAGGCGGCATGTTTTTCTGCAATGGCTTTGTTGGAATAGAGAAACTTATTCTTTGTAATTGCCCTAAACATTGAGTTTGGCCTTACACGATAATAGAATAAGCATTCCGGAATAACGACGCCATTAAACCCTTTCGAAAGCATACTTACTACACTATCATAGTCCTCAAGACCAAAAACAAAATGCTTGTCATTGAGGCCGCCCTGCAGAAAAGCTTCCCGTTTATAAACAAGCGCACTGCTATTAACTGAGTTATGAACAAGGATATATGGTGGTTGGGGTGTAAATGTTGGCCAAATTCTTTCCGTATTGCCAAAATAACGAACCCAGCTCCCCACAAAAAAGACGTTATCGTATTGCTTCAAAACATCGATCGCTTTTGAGTAGTACTGTGGATCAACTTTATCGTCTGCATCCAAAAAGGCAATGTAATTACCGGTTGCAAGTTTGGCGCCGATATTCCTCGTCGTGGGCAACCCCTTGTTGGCTTGATGAACAATTTTTATTTCGGGATGCGTTTTCGCAATAACTGCCAATCGATCAACGCTGTCTTTATCCGTGCTGCCATCATTAATGATCATTATATCAATCGATGAAAAGACAGAATTCTTTACGGAGCCTATGCATTCATCGATATACTTCCCCATGTTGTAATAAGGAATTATCACTGTCAGCCTTTCATCATTGCTATAACCTATATCGGCAGTTTTCTCCTGGTATAAAAATGGAAATTTCGCATTTCCTGCTTTCTTCTCTTCCCAGAACAATTCTATTTCGGCAATCTTTCTTGACGAAATTATTTGCGGGGAGTACCCGCTCCTAACTCTTGCAATAGCTGCATCTCCTATCCTACCAATCTCATCTGCGCTTAGGGACAATATCTGCAACAACTTGTTTTCAAAATCATTTTCAATGAAATGATCAAATAAAAAACCGTTAACGCCGTCAGTTATTATTTCCTTTTGACCACCCTGAACCGAGGCCAGCACTACCTTCCCCATGTCCATGGCTTCCAGAACAACATATGGCAGGTTATCAACTATACTCGGAACAAGTATTACGTGGGCGTCACTCAAATGCTGCTTCATTTGAGATGGCGAAATTTTACCGTGCAGCTTCAACAACCCTTTGTCAATATATTCCCCATATTCAGATCTTACAAACTCGCCCATTGTTTGCATGTTCGGATGATAAACAATCCCTGTTCCTCCAATAACATTCAAACAACTTGTAAAACCATTGTCCCAGAGTTTTTTGAAATACTTAAGCAATTCAAAGGATCCTTTCTGAGGTGAAAGTTTACCGTAGTATACAATCTTCTTGTCCTGAAATGATTTAGAAAAAGATTGCTCACCGGCTTCATATGGGTTGACAATTACAGAAATTTGTTTCTCTGAAATTTGAAGTTGCTCCTGGATAAATTGCTTTAAAAAATCAGAGGGAGAAATCAGCTTATCAGCCATTACAATGCTTTGCTTCTCCATCTCGCAGGTCCAAAAATCCGGAAAGCTGTATGTTGACACTTTATTATACTCCAAATACAAAAAGGCAGGAGAATGTAATGTGATAATAATTGGCACCTGCGAAAACTGCTTCCAACCTAAGAATTTATATTGCTGCAAATAATAGGCAATTCCTAAGTAGTCCTGCGACTCAATAACATCGGGTGTGCCATATTTTTCTGCAATGTCGTGAACAATATGCGCAAACTCATAGCTGAGCCTTGCAGCATATCCGAGATAGGAAGATGTGTTTTTTCTATCGGGATTGAATGCAACAACCCTTACCCCGTCCGTTGTATTAATGGAAAAATCATTCTGCTTTTCATCCGGCACAAACACAGTAACATCTATACCAGATTTAACCAGCATTCTTACGGTAAAATAACAATAAGTGCTGATGCCGCCACCATGAAAAGGAGGAAATTCTGTAGTGAGTAACCAGTAGTTCAAATTCTATCAATACTTTTTTTAAAAAACAATTACCAGGATTTATTCCTCTGAAAAAATTTTATAACGTGCCCTATTCTTTTATACCACAAAGGCAATGTTTCATATTCTTTATAGTACCAGGAAATCGGCTTGTTCAGATGCAACGCCAGCTTAGGATTTTTCTTTCTAAGTTTTTGATTCTCGAACTGAAGATCATTGATCATCAAACCGATTATCTTTTCTCGCTTTTTTTCAATCATCTCGCTGACTACATTTCTTCTAAACCCGACCAATTCCCAATCGAGTTTGTTTAATTTGTCAAAGTGATTGACATATGTCATTACCTGATCACTTAACAACGCCTTTCTGTCTGGCTGATGTTCAAAGAAAATATTTATGTGGTTCGTTATGTCCTCCTTTGAAAATGCGGCCTTAAGATATTTATTAAAGAAAACTTCAAACGAGTCAAAGTAATGTTTCAAATATTCGGCACGTATTTCTTCATTGCCATAAATCGCACTGGTTAATGATTGCGAATGTTTTCGATATTTGTACATGTCGGGCTCAACCAAATACAAGAACCTGAATTTTTCCGCGGCCCGCAGCCAAAAATCCATGTCCTCCATTCTAAATTTTTCCCGATCATATCCTTTCAGTTCGACATGCACATGTTTGCGATATAAAAAGCAGGCACCAACAATACAACTGAAAACAAGAAACTCTGGCTCGTCACCATAGTGACCCAAATGCCTGTTCTCTTCATCAATAAAGCTGTAGGAAGAATATACGATATCTGCCCGCTCATCATTCTCCAATGCGCCAACCATTTTTTCTATGGCATTAACGCCAAACAAATTATCATCAGATATCCATGTAAAGTATTCGCCATTAGCATTGTCAAATCCAATATTGAGGGAGCCCGGCAATTTCATGTTACGGGCATTGGTAATAACCCTCACCCTTTTGTCCTTAGCCATATATTGTTCAATGATTTTACCGGTGTTGTCATCGGAGCAATCATTTACAATAACTAACTCTATATTGGAATAGCTCTGCGACAAGCAGCTATCAATAGCGCTTTCAATAAATTTTTCGCCATTAAACGTCGGTAGAATTATTGATACGAGCTTCACTAGTTATAAATTAACGGTTTACTTTCTTCTACAAAGCTGCCCACCTCTTCTGTCCATGAATTTGAAAGTTGGTAGCCTTCTATTTTGTCATTTTCAATAATGTATTCGATCAATCGCACATAATTATTAAATGAATGATTCTTGTCAAAAAGATCAATGAAGTCCATTGGAAAATCTGGCCTTACCCTTTCGTTATATGTGTTCATCATTTCAATGGCCAGGTATCTTTCGCAAGAAATAGTTGACGTAAGCTCCCAAATAAATCCCCGATAGTCAAAAATGTCAACAGGAGCAGGAACGACAGATACGCCTTGTTTTCCTTTATAATGTTTTGCGAAACCAATATCGGTTGTAACAACAGGCAAATTCGCGGCTATTGCTTCCAACAAAGACAGCTGCCCACCTTCAAAAAAGGCGCTATGTACAAATGCATCTGCCATAGCATAATAAGCTGCCGGATTTTTTGATTCCCCTGCATATATGATGTAATCCTCAAGCTCATTTGATGAAATGTAATCGGTTATTTCATCCCATAACTGACGTTCATAAAGCTTGCCAAGTATCACAAGTTTGACATCTTTGCAATATTTCAATACCATATTAAAAGCCTTAATGGTACTTAGGTGATTTTTTTGGTGGGTGATTGATCCAACGCTAAGAAACACAAATTCATCGTCCGACAGGCCATGCTTTTCTCTTAAAGATTTCCTCGCAGTGTTGGCCTTAACATCTCTGAATGGAGATAGATCAATTCCGTTGGGAATTATCATACACTTATCACCATTAATTCCAAGGCGCCTAAGACTGTACTCTTTCACATAGTCTGAAACAGCAACGAATGCAGTTGTATTTTTTGCTGCATTATTAAACTCAATTAACTCCTCGTTGTTAAACCACATGTAGGTGTTATGAATTACCTGCAATAAAAAGATACCAAGCTGTTTGCATATTTCGGTACCATAAATAGAATAATGGCTTATTACTATTTTCGCTGAAGACTGCTCCAGAAAATACTTGTAATCTTCTTCACTGTAAGTTCTTACGTAAAGAGCTATGCCCTTTTCTTTGGCCAGTTCTGCTGCTGCGCCGGCTTCACCGAGGATCAGGAGATTCACAGTGTATCCGGCCTCTATAAACGTTTCGATTTGGGCAAGAACAACATTCTCCAGCCCACCAACTAAAAAACTATTTACCTGCACCACGACGTCGCACTTATTTACCGGTTCTTTTGAAACAGAAATATGCTGACTTGTGTTAACAGTTTTGATTTGATTCACCACCTGCTGCGCACCCGCTATTTCGTTGCTGGAAGCGTTTTCGTTATTCCCTTTAAGAAAAATCTTTCTCAACGCTTTGCCTCTGAATGTATTTTTCGGGAACATTTTTTTAGCAATCTGCCTGGCTGACGTCGATAAAGATTTAGGGCTCTTATTCCCATTCAACGTTTGCTGAAGCGTATTCTTTCCTTCGTTATTAATTTCGTGCAGCCTGATATACAGCATGTAGTTGGCCTTTGCCATTTCATTTCGTTGTTCCTCCGTAGGAATTTTTCCGGAAATAAAATCCTGCAAAGTAATGGCCCGCATTCCCATTTCTTTAAAATCACCCAACTCTACAGAATCAACTATAGGAACAATGCCTTTCGCCACATATTCCACCAATTTGGTAGGGCAGGCTGCCCGGTTCACTATATGATCTTCGCGTAGAATAAAGCCATAGTGACATTCCTCATATACCGACAGCAATTCAACAAACGGCTTTGTATCGATCTCAACATTTGGATGACTTTTTAATTCATCGTCCATCATTGCCAACACCTCTGCCGGGTTGGGACAGAAAAATTTGTGAACGCATTTTTCTTTCGTTGCGTTCATTGCATCCAGCATCTTTGGAACCTGTTGCCATTTGTGGGTTCCTCCCGCATAAACGACAATTGGTTTGCCATCCGGATATATTTTATTCTGAGCCAGTGCGTCGATATTTGGGAAAATCGGAAGCACTATTGTTTTTGCGGAATCGAATGTCAATTGATACTTCTGTTCAAAATATCTTTGCATCGCCCTTGTTACCACAATTACTTTATCAGCTTTTTCTATTGCACGCTTCTCATGTCCGTCGTATATACCTGCGCTAAAAAAATCATTATGCATTCTAAATTCTTCCGGAACAACACCATGAATGTCAATGACCTTGGTAATTCCGGGCCAATTAAATATTCTTCCAAAATTGCTATCGTTCATCCTTAGCACACTATGGGAATAGACTCTCCGGCATTTCAATACACACATATAAACAATCAACTTCATAAACCATTTGTGTTTATGATTATTCATATGGAAAACAATCGTTTTCGGTGCAGGCCTGTCATACCAGTTCGGTTGACTAGCCAGGTTCATGTGATCTACATAGATTCTCCATTTGTCTTCAAACAGTTGATCAATAACTTTGATCCTTTGAAAATACCCATCCTTTTCTCTTTCGGTATAAGGATAGCCTCCCAAAAAAACGATTCCCCTCAGGTTGTACAAAAATGGAATTCCCTTGCTGGCTATCCATTTCAATTTTTGAAAACTTGTTTTCTGTTTTGCAGAAATACCCCCACCAAACACACCAGCAGCCTGCAGAAAAACAACAGTTTCGATATTTGCTTCAGCCTTTAGATATACAGCACTACACAGTTCGTCTAATTTTTCTCGAATGATCCCGATCTGGGCATCAGAGACTTCCGCATTATCAAATCCTTTGCTGATATCATAACAAACTTCCTCCCACAACTCTTTCAAACTCCCCCATGCTTTCGCCTTGCTGGTTTTATCATGCAAATCATCAGGAACATCTTGTCCACAAGCCAACAAATGCGGATGTATTGCCGAAAACTCAGACTCTAAATGATTTACCAGTGCAGAGATGTTTTCATTATAAAGCGTCAAGTATTTAGCCTGAAGGTGGTGGTTCTCTTTTTTCTCAAGTGCAAACAGAACGTCCAACTCAAACGACACCACAGGTTTCTCCGGCCGCCTTTTGCATTTGATATTATGCTTCCTTTCTAAGTACAATTTATTTTTTGACGCCTTTTCACTGAAGTATGAACTTTGCAATTGGCCAAAAGATGCAGATCCAAAATGATGTATAAAGACATCCCTGGCTAAAAAGATATCATACCCTTCATTCAATACCCTTAAACAATAATCATCATCTTCATAACCTCCGGGAAAAAAAGTTTCATCCAACAGACCCACCTTTTCAACAAGCTCTTTTGACAAAAGCACACAAAAAAACGTTGCTTCAGCTTTTACCAAATTCCCCTTCCAGGCATTGTGCCAATCCTGAGAAAATGAGTTAATCGTATTAAAACATGTTGCTGTTATTTCTTCCGATGACAAATTGAAGCAATTGTGGTCCAGCTGAAAGGAATAGTCGGTCGGAACGCACTGCTCGCTATCAGCCTTATTCGTTACTGCACTGATAATATGTTTGTTCTTTGCAACAAGGTTGTCCAACCAACAATCTGAAACGATTACATCACTATTCAAAAGACATATATGAGTAATTGTAGGGTCCTTCAGAAACTTCTCGATTCCCACATTATTGCCGCCGGAAAATCCTTTGTTCTTTTCTAGTCTTACAACTTCCCATGGAAGCTTTGCGTTCGCTGTATGTTTATTAAATGCCGCAAGAATTTCTTTGTACTCCTTAGGTTCCGATGCATTGTCAATCAAAAGTAGTTCGTACGCAACATCATTTTTTGCCTGCCTTAAACTGGCCAACGTTACACGTACTGCCAGTGAAGCATTATACGATACGATTACTATTCCAACTTTAGTCTTAATTGTATTACTCATGCGCCCAGTCTCTTTATCAAAAAATTCAGGAATTATTTTATTTTTTTAAAAGCTTTATCCTTGACAACCCCCAGAAAACTTCTGCTTTCATAGGTCGCATGATACCATGAAACACTTTTCTCCAATTGTTGAATTCGATGTGTAAAATCTTCTAAAGATTTTTCGAGATCCTTTCTCGCGATCAATTCCTTTTCATTATCGCGTCTCAATTCCTCAATCAGCATTACCTTTTCTTTCAATTCCTCTTCCAATAAATCGCACACACCCACTTTTGCATTTGCTTTTTGCAAACTGATTCTATTATTGCTCAAGTCGTTTGACAAATTACTCATTTCAGACATTAACCTTTGATTGTCTTTTTCCAAACGATCACGTTCCGATTGTAGTGAAGAAATGCTTTTTTGTTTTAAGAACGCTGCGCTTAATTTGCTGTTTGGATCTTCAACGTCCAACGAAAGCATTTCAAATATTTTATTCGGTAACGATTGACTATATAGAATCGGCTCCTCTGGATTTTCCAGAATTTTAATACTGTCGAAAATATTTTTTGCAAAAGAATACTCTCTAAACGCAAGGTTATTAAGCTTGTTGATGAATGGGCCCCAATGCTTAAGCTCGTCATGATTAGCGACGACAAGTTCCCTTAAAGAATATTGCTCGCTATGTGCTTCCAGCTTTTCAAGATCAGCCAATACCTGATCTGCGGAAATTGTTTTCAATCCTCTTCCCGAGAAATTCCATGTAGATGAAAATTCAAAAAGTTCTTTGTCAATAAGACCTTTAACTCCATCATAGCCAATTAAAATGCAAGGCTTGCCAGTGCTAAGAGCTTCGAGAACCACCCGTCCCATACCAGCAATGCCGGTATATTTTGAAAGTAGTTCCGGTTCTAATTTGTAAAATCCTTTCAGTTCTACAACAGCGCCACTTTGATTATTGGAAATAAAGTCTTCTAATTGTTTACGCGCCGGTCCATCGCCGTATATATCAATCTTGGAAATGCCGGAGTTGGCCGTTTTTTGAATGAAATCTATTATCCCTTTATTCTTAGTCTCATCAAGCCTGCTAAAAATAGCCCATTCATTATTCGCATTTACGGCATGATCCTCTCTGTCGACTGGAGCTAGTATTTCTGTATCTACAAGGTTGGGGACCAGAAAGGCATTGGAAGCAGTAAATGGTAAACTCATCGTAACCATTTCGGGAGAGACGCAATGCACTATAGATGCATATTGTAAGACCATCGCTTTTAAAAGAAATTCATGTAAGGGATTTTCAATGTACGTGAACGATACGGGGCCGTGAAGACTATAAATAAATGGAACCCTCTTTTCCTGAGATGCAAAAAAGGCAGGTAGAAATGCAAAGAAAGGTTGACAGTGGATAACTCCCACACCATGATCGTCGATGATCCTACATATCTGCAAATAGGTGTTATTAAACTCAATGTTATTTACACCGCCAGACAGTGAAAGTCCTGAAAGCATTTCATCAACAAGCTCTATATATGGATTATCAACAGCAACCTTTTCACCGGTAGCAAGTATTATTTTGTACCCACTTTTTTTTAATTGTCGGAAATAGCCATACAGTTGAGTTTCCAGTCCTCCAAATGCAAAATTTTCAGTTATAACCAAAATCGCCTTACTATTCATTGCTTGTAACCACTTTATTTGAAAATCGGTATCACTAAGTTTTCTTCAATATTTTTTCCTTTATCGTTCCCAGGAAACTTCTTTGCTCATATGTCCTCTTATACCAATCTATGTTCTGTTTTAAGCTCGTTATATCTCCAATTAATTTATCCACCAGCTGCTTCTTCGCTTCTGCAAGCTGCTTTGCTGAAGAAAGTTCTTCGCTCTGCTTTTCCATTTTCTCCTGCAAATCTTTTCTCTGCTCAATCAGCGATTCAATGGCCTCCTGAAGACGTTCAATAAGTTTCTGCTTGTCCTGCAAATCACCTTCGATGTGATTGCGGATAAGTGACAGGTCTTCAGAAAATTTATCTAACTCATTCATATTGCAAAAGATTACTGTTGCGAAATTGGTGCCCCCCTGTATAAACTGCGATACTGAGACTGTGTATCTTTAATATCGAATTCATCATAACAATACTCCATAGAGTTCCTACCCATAATGCTGAGCATATCCATGTTGTTATAGTATTGAAGAATTTTATTTATTGCATCATGTGCATCTTTATATAAATCACCGTTCAGGCCATCTTTGATCATATCACAATTACCTATACAATCTGTAAGCAGCACAGGTTTCTTCATTGCCAATGCTTCCAGCACTGAAAATGATAACCCTTCAAATTTTGCCGTCGATAAATAAATGTGACTCGCCTTTATAATCTGCTTCGCTTCATGCTGCTGCAACCATCCCGTTATTTTTATGTTGGGCGACTTCAGCAATTTCGCATCAGGACCATCTCCTACCCAGATAAACTCAAACTGAGGAAGATCAACAAAGTAGGATGCGATTTTATTGAACAAGGCCGGATTCTTTTGATCCAATATTCTACCACTAAATGCTATGCGAAACTTACTTGAATCTATATATGTTGAAATGTTATCCGAATCTTTCGTAAGATTTATACCATTGTTAATGGTTACTGCTTTGATACCAACCTTTGCGTAGGCCACTCTTTCCGACTCACTACAGCAAACAACTTTGCCGCCAAACGAAGAGCCAAGTCTCTCCAGCGCTTTATACATTGTGTTTGAGAAAACACTTTTGCCAACCATGAAAGGCGCACCATTTGGCGTATAGATCACATTAGGGAAACGCAGCGCTTTGCAAACCATGCGACCAATAAAACCACTTTTTGAGGAATGAAGGTGAATAGCATCAACACCCGTTTTTTTGACCTGGCACAATATTTTATATAATTCTACAAATGCTTTAGCATCCTTTACAGGATGAATGCTACGTTGTGCAGAATTCCATCTTATAAACTCAACATTTGGATAATTAAAGTCTTTCTTGAGGTCTTCAAACTTAGCAACCTGGGGGCGTTCACCATGAATTATAATATGCCTGTCATGGGGCATATTTTCAATAAGGAGTTTTAAAAACGTAGATATGCCTCCGGCAAATGCCTCAGCAATGTGTACGATGATCATGGATGCTAGGTTTAGTATTTAGTCTGTCGGTTTTTCTACTTGGTTCGGTTTAATTAAATAACTTATGCTTAAGGGTTAGTAATAGGGTTGACGGAATCAACATCAATATTAACAGTTTCATTGTGCCTAAAAATGTTAAAATTTTTGAGCTTCCATATTTCTTCACTACTTCAATTCTGCTTTTCAACTGTTCCTTTCTGTTCTTTAATGAGATCCCATTGAGGGTTATTTCACAAGTCATCAAATATTCCGCGATGACCGCTGTTTTATATTTACCCAAAATTTTATAAAAAAAACCATAGTCCTCAGCGTGAGGATAAGTCATCGGATACAATCCGATTTGCCTGGTTATGTCCGTTCTCCACATTACCGTTGGATGAATAAACACATTCTTAAAATGCATTTTTCGGATAATAGAATTATGTTCCACAGGCGTTTTGTATTGATAAGAATCGCCGGTGGCAAGGTTTTTAAACTTGCACCAACTGCCAACAATTGCAACTTGTTCATTGGTATCCAGAAAACCTACTTGCTTGTAAAACCTGTCAGCTGCGCACTCATCGCCACAATCTAATCTTGAGATATATTTTACTTTATGGCAATTATTCAATATCCACCCTAATCCGGCATTTAGCGCTTCGGTGATGCCTTTATTTTCCGTAAGTCTTATTAAAAAAACAGGAATTGATGTTTGTTCTTCAATTGTTTCGAGGGAAACTGCGGTGTTGCTGCCGTCGTCAACAACGAGGATTGCGCATTTGTCAGGAGAGTATGAGATAGTTCTTATAGAACGTTTTAAACCTTCTATATTATTATAACAAGGAATAAGGGTTATAAAGTCAAGGTTTTTCATAAACTTCCAACTACGATCAATCAATTTCTTCAAATGCTTACTGAACAAGCATTTTGTTAACAAAACAAACTAGACATCCGCTTTAACCCAAACGTTGCATTGCTAATTTGTTAGGTTTAAAATCAAAATGCTCATATTGTCACAACCAATCCACGCATGACACACTATCAAAAGCATTCGTAACAATTAGGGCATCACAAATTCGCACAAAGGAAAATGAAAACATTTGTTTTGCCAATACCACAAAGTGGTAATAGGCAGGCTGTTTACGGGTCGTTTTTACACTTGATTAAAAATGAAATTTATTATGCGCAGTATCATAAACGTTAGTATGGGTAGTTTTATATTTCACCTCGCGCCCTTATGTTAATAAGTTTCAAGTTGACTAATCCTTCATATTAACTCCATCGCAGCAATTACATTCTATCGTTCTTTTGGTAATTTGTAAATCAATAGCCCAAGATAACTATGACAAATACCCATTTGATGCCAATACCACAAATTGGCATTCTACTTTGTAACCCGCATCATCGTCCATCCAGCTGCTTTCCGGTGTTTCTATATTTACTTACTTCTATATTTATTTTAGCTTTGATAAGCACAAATTTTCTCGGAACTATTTATGTTTCATTATGCTAATAGATGACTTTAATCATATAATAGATTACTGGATTGCAGCGTTGGATCATTACACCCTTGAACAGCTTTGCACTAAACCTTCAGCTGAAAGCTGGTCACTCGGCCAGTTATACATGCATCTTTTGGAAAACACAGATTTTTATATCGATCAAATCAGCATTTGCATATCGAATAACGATTTCTTAAATGAAGAAGCAACAGACGATGCAAAAGAGATGTTCCGTCACAATACCTTTCCAGATCAATTGATTGAGGGGCCGCCGGAAAATGCATCCACCCCGCAGCCAACAAGCAAGGACCACTTACATTCTGACCTGATTTCTTTAAAAATGAAAATGAATGCAACAGCGTTATTAATGGCAAAAAGTGATTTTAAAGGAAAGACCAAACATCCGGGCTTAAATTATTTTGCAGCAGAGGATTGGATGCAATTTGCAGAGATGCATTTTCGTCATCACCTGAGGCAAAAAGCAAGGATTGACATTTTTCTGCAACAACTGACTGGCAACGATTAATTTTGCGTATCACAACCCAACTCCATTTTAAGAAAGCAAAATGAAAATATTCATCGTAGGTTCAGGCAAATTAGCAAACGCAATACTATCGGCTCCATCGTCATTTCCATCCTGCGATGTATTGAAGTGGGAAACTGATTATGCTACAACAAACGAGAAAACAATTATCGTTCACGCAGGCTCTGGCAGACAATTGGATGAGTGCATTGAGTTTTGCAAAAAAACCGGATCAATATTCATAGAGCTTTCAACCGGACTTTTAACAGAAAGCATGGCAGCTGATTTTACTTTGATTGTATGCCCCAACACTTCGATTTTATTATTGAAGACAATGAACATGTTGAAACTATACGGACATTATTTTTCAAAAGACAAGATCTCTATCATAGAATCTCATCAGTCTGCAAAAGAGTCTGTTCCGGGAACTGCCTACAATTTTGCACATTCATTGAATTTTCCTTCGACTGATATCAAGTCAATAAGAGAAGCAGATGCTCAGTTAAATGAAGTTGGCATACCCGCAGCATATCTTGACAAACATGCCTATCACAAAATAACCATTGAAGATGGACCGGACCAGGTTACCATTGAAACAAAAGTGTTAGGGCATGATTCGTACGTGAATGGCGTAACAAAAATCATCAATGCCGTTCTTGAAAATTCATTCGAAAAAAGAGCGTATAATGTGCTGGAGCTGATTGATAAGAATATGTTGTAGGAAATGAGGTAAAATGAAAGTAAGCATATACATTGACAAAAGTAAAATTGATGTCAGTATACATTCTTACAAAAACAAACAAAAAGTCAGCGTATACGCTGACTAAAAATCGAAAAATACTGTAAATAAAGCACCGCTATACTGTTTCGAGACACTATTGTACCATTCCACTTTCGGGCAAATAATAGGTCGTGTCGTCATAAACAATCGCGTTCCCTCCCTCTTGCTGTACGTCACCCGCAATGTTGGCAACAACTTCGCCGGTGGCAGCGCTCAATACCCACGTACCATAACCCCAAAGAACATTATGTCCAAAATAAACTCTGCTTTTCACACAGATGGGGGTTGACCACTCAGCTGGCGACCCATACAGTCGCTCCCAGGCCAACTCACCAGTAGCAGCTTTTAAAGCGACCGCTTTACCGGGTACAGAAAAATATACCATGTCATTGCCTACGCAAGGAGAGGATACAGAAGAGGAACTATAAGAGTAGCTCCATACATTCGTTCCATCTGCGGCCTTTAGTGCCAAAACCTGACCGCCTGTTTGCAAGATTACAAGGTCCTTGTAAATTATTGGTGCACCGAAACCCCGTACAGTCTGCTTCGACCATGCAACTTCGCCTGTTTCGGGCTTGAAGGCAAATAACGTACCTGCAGATGTATAAGATATAACCAGATTATTGTAAACGACAGGGTTTATACAAACGGATGTCGAATATTCACGTTCCCAGAGCTTAGCCCCCGTTTCTGCCCGCACCGCCAGCATTGTACCTTCACTATGGGGAGTAGACGTTATCAATATATTACCAGCCATTACAGGGTTATTAGCAAAATTGTCGGCCGTAGGGTAACGCCATATGGTATCCCCGGTACTAGCGTTAAGGGCATAAATGCCGTTGTTCATGGTTGTATACAATCTGCCATTAATGTACAATGGGTTGGACTGGTTGGCAAAGACATGCGGGGAAACATCAAATATATTCTTCCATTTTTTTGCACCCGTTTTAGCATCAAATGCCACGATGCTTGAATTAGCATCATTGACATACAATACATTATTTTCAACGGTGGGTATATCTATAGCATTGCCGCTGATAACGTGAGTTTCTGATTTCCATATTCTTTTCCCTGAATAGATTTCATAACAGTAAAGACTATTGTCGGTACCTCCCAAAAAGATATACCCTTTTGCCATCTCCAACGCAAAGGGCGCAGATGCTGTGTCACCCGACTTCGTATAAGCGTAGACACGGCCATAATACGTTGTATCCGGGCTCAGCGAGCGTATAGTATCTCTCAATTGCAGAAGATTGCTGTCAACAAAACGCCCATTGAGTTCAATCTTATATTTAACGGTATCTGCATTGTGAATATTTTTTGCCACACTCCATTGAATGACGCCACTGGTGGGCTGCCGGTCTACCACTACAACAGCAAAACTATCAATGTTTCGGATGTGTTGGTCAGGCTTCACCTGCGAACTCCGGGAGCAGGAGATCATAAACAGCAGTCCAATAACAACAGCAAGAATTTTCATCGAATACGGCTTTGGGTCGAACATTTTACTAATGGTTTAATGCAAGTAGAGTAAAGCAAAGTAAAGCAAATATTGACAAAAGAAACCCTTTGATGATTATGGCACAAAAATATTAGATGCATCGCCTATGCATCCAGCAAGACGTCCCTGAGAGCAGACTGAATACCCTTATAACGCTGGCGCAATCAACCTCTTTTTTGACGGGATCACACCTTACTTATTTTGTGGTTAAGCAGTATGTTTAAATCCTTAAAAAAATGATTATGGCACTAATCAATCCTCACATTAATTTCAACGGAAATGCCGAAGAGGCGTTTACTTTTTACAAGTCAGTATTTGGTGGAGAGTTTGCAAAAGTTATTCGTTTCAAAGACATTGCAAGCCCTGAATTTCCGGTAGCGGAAAAAGAAGAAAATAAAATAATGCATATTGCTTTGCCTATCGGTAAGTGTAATATGTTAATGGCAAATGATGTTCCGGAAAGCATGGGAAGAACAAATGAAAATGAGAACAGAAGTAAAATTGTAATCTCTGCAGATAGCAAAGAAGAAGCAGACAAATTATTCAACGGCCTTTCAGTAGAAGGAGAAATAGAAGGGCCTATTGGTGATAGTCCCTGGGGTTCATATTTTGGTTGTTTTAGAGACAGATATGGTATCGAATGGATTGTGGAATTTGATCCAAATAATGTAAACTAGCGGCGAAAACGTACGGCAGCCCAACCGACGGTCGTGCGTTTTTGTCGGATTCAGAAATAAATTTTTCGTTTACAGATTGACGTTACTTTCCAATACAAAACTTGCTAAAAATATAATCCAGTTGATCTTCATTGGTAATCTCACCAGTTATTTCACCTAAAAAGTGAAGGCAGCGGCGTATATCAAGAGCAAGCAGATCGCCAGGCAGTTTGTTGTCCATCCCGTTAACAATATCTGCAAGCGACGTCGATATTTTTTGCAATGCTTCATAGTGGCGGGCATTGGTTACGATGGTTCCTTCCGTTTGAACATTTCCTTGTAGTACCATATCAACCAATCTCTCTTTCAAGACCTCTATATAACGGTGTTCCTTAGCCGAAATAAATAATATGTTTGGTAAATTGCCAAATGCTAAACGGACCGACTCTTCGTTGGTGTTATCAATTTTATTGGCAACAAGTAGTATTTGGGAGTTTTCTTTTTTGATTTCCTGTAAGATGCTTTCTATGTCTGCTCTTGTGTTGGTGTTTACATCAAACAGATACAATGCTACATCCGCCTGCTGAATCTTTTCTCGGCTCCTTTCTACTCCAATTGATTCAATGATATCGCTTGTATGTTCACGGATTCCGGCAGTATCAATCAAACGGAATAAAATGCCGTCGATGTTTAATACTTCTTCAATGGTATCGCGGGTCGTGCCTGCGATCTCACTAACAATAGCACGATTTTCATTGAGCAAGGTATTGAGCAAAGTGGATTTGCCGGCGTTGGGCTTTCCTACTATTGCAACCTGCACTCCATTTTTAATGACGTTGCCTAACTGAAAAGAATTCAATAATGAGGTTGTTGTGGCATAAGATCTTTTTACGAGGTCGTACAGACGGGTGCGATCAGCGAACTCTACATCTTCCTGTGAAAAATCAAGCTCCAATTCTATCAATGCAGAAAAGCTCAACAATTGATCACGCAACTCTTTCAAATTGCTGGAAAAACCTCCACGGATATTATGCAATGCCGATTTTCTTGAAGCCTCTGAATTACTGGCGATCAAATCTGCCACAGCTTCTGCTTGTGTGAGGTCTAATTTGCCGTTGAGAAAGGCGCGTTGTGTAAACTCTCCCGCTTTTGCCAATCTAGCCCCTTTTTCCATACAAGCCGCAATAACCTGCTGCTGCACATATGGCGAGCCATGACACGAAATTTCTATAACATCTTCGCCGGTATAGCTTGCCGGTGCTTTAAATAAAGAAAGCACCACTTCATCAAGAACAATGTTGTTATTCTTCAGCAAGCCAACATGCAGTGTATTTGCGGCTTGCTTTGCAAGATCCTTTGATTGAAAGAGACTGTTCACTATTTCAATCGCCTTTTTACCGCTTAATCTTATCACTCCAATTGCTCCAATACCCGGCGGTGTTGCCAGCGCCACTATCGTATCATCCCAGCCTGCTAATTTTCCAATCATGTAAAAAGATTTATTGACAAAAGTAATTGAGAATGGTGAATGGTCAATCGTGAATCTATAGCAAGAAGGCTTCGACAAGCTCAGCCAGACAGCGAAAACGGTGTGTCAGGCTGGGCTTGCCGAAACCAAATAAAAAAACCTCTCCAAACTGGAGAGGTTTCATGTATTTTCTGAAATGTAAATAATTATTCAGATTCTAAGCGGAAAGTAATTGGCTGCTTTTTGTAGCTTTTTACCTGGCGACCGTTTTGAACGGCTGGAGTCCATTTACCACTTTTCTTAATTACGCGAACAGCTTCACCTTGTAATTCTTTCGGTCCGCTGATTGCTTCTACTTCACTCACGTTACCTTCTTTGTCCACGATGAACTGTACTACTACAGTACCTTGGATTTCGGCTTCCTGAGCTTCAGATGGATAGTTTAAGCTTTTATTCAGGTAGCGTGCCCATGCACTTGCTCCACCCGGGTATTCAGACTCGATTTCCACTTTTGTAAAAGTTTTATCCCAGTCTTCTTCCACTTTTTTAGGAGCTTCAACTACACCTTTACCAGCATCAGATACAGGAGGGGCTACAACACCTTCGTCTTTAACACCTTCCTGATTTTTCGCACCGATTTTTACATCTTCAAGTTTTTCAACTTCTGGTGGCTTTTCGTCTTCTTTAACCTCTTCATCTTTTACAATCTTAGGAGGTGTAAATTTTGCCATCTCCACTTTTGGTGGCTCCACTGGTTTTGGTGGTGGAGGCGGAGGAGGCGGTTCGTTCTTTTTCTCTTCTTGTTTTACTTCTTCCAGCTGCACATCCTGAACAACCATTTCTTTTTTGTCGGCGTTCTTTTCAAGAGCTTTTGAAACAAAGTAACCCAGGAAGATCAGCAGACATATTGCAGCGGTAACGGCCAAAGCTGTTACAATGCGCTTATTGTATGTCTTGCGTAACTCATAAGCACCGTACGACTTGTTCCTGCCATCAAAAATGATGTCAAGGACGTCGGCGGTTAATATTTTGTTTACTTCCATCGTAAAGCTTTTTAAATTAGATTCATTTCGTTAGTTATTCCACAAAAACAACCATTATTATTTTGCAGCACTACCTTCTGTAGCTTTTATCAGTTGATTCTCAACGTCAAAAATGTCTACCAAAGCGTAACGTTTTACGTCGTTAATGGTCATTTCGTCCAAAATATCCACGGTGTTCTTGTAAGTAGCATCAGCGTTTGCCTTAATTACCACCACAAAATCATCTGGTTTTGTTGATTTCTTCTTAGTCAGGATAACATCACGTACATCTTTGAAGGTCGTTGATTTAAAATTAGAACCGTCTGGTGCTAATATACCTTCGTAGTAGTACACCATGTCCTTTCCTCCCAGCAACAAAGTAAGCGCACCGGATTCTTTCGCCTTGTTCTGCTCTTCAGGCTTGTCTGTATCCTTAGGCAGGTTAAGCTTCATAGCCGTTGGCTGGCTCATTGTGGTAGTGAAGATAAAGAAGGTGATCAACAGGAATCCCAGGTCCACCATTGGCGTAAGGTCAACACGTGTAGAAAGTTTCTTACCTTTCTTAACGCCGGGGCCTTTCTTGTGGCCACCGCCGCCTGATGTGTCCATTTCTGCCATATCGCAAAAATATTATTGTTAAAAAATAGGTTTACTCTGCTGATGCCGATTTTCCTGCAGCCATGTTTGACATGTTCTTTTTGTACAGTTCTGTACCTTCAGGAACCCCCTCAGCGTTGGTAATCATTTGAAATTTCAATTGATCATTTTTCTTGAACGCTCTGATAACTGCCTGGAAAGAAGGATATTTTGCATCGTTATCACCTTTTACCTGAAGAGCCATTTTTTGGCCCTGGAAAGCTGATACTGCTGCCGCAACCCAGTCTGTAAGCTCATTATTCAAAGTATCAAGAACCGGAATTCCTGGCCAGTTTACGCCTTTAAATTCATCTTTGTTTTTCGATGCCAAAGATTTCAATTGGCTGAATGGAACTCCTATAAAAGGAACGTTGACTGATGATAAGTTCGCTATTTCTCCGCTTGTCAATCCCAGGTTTCTGCTGGTATTCACTGCTTCGAATATCTCTTTTTTAGGCGCATCGTCAGAAACGGAAAAGTACACTTTTCCTTTAGGATCGATGGTTACTAAAACAACATCTTTCGATTCCGCTGCTTTAGAAGATACCGAGCTAGGTGTTACAACCGCGAGCGCCTCAGATGGCTTAAATTTCGTTGTCAAGATAAAGAATGACAACAAAAGAAACGCCACATCACACATCGCAGTCATATCAATAGCCGTACTCTTTCGCGGTAATTTGACTCTAGGCATGACTTAATAAAATTAATATTCACTATTTAGATTCTGTTTTCACAGGATTCCATAAAAAATCCTGCGAATAAAATTTACTTATTTGTACAAAGAAGCGAAGCTCTGAGTCAAAGTAAATCCAGATTCGTCGATGCCGTAAGTGATACTATCAATTTTAGTAGTAAATACGTTGTACATGATGATAGAAACCGCAGAAGTACCGATACCCAATGCTGTGTTGTAAAGGGCCTCTGAGATACCTTGAGACAACTCTTGTGCTGCAGCAGCTCCGCCACTTTCATCACCCAGTTTAGAGAATGAACGGATCATACCCATTACCGTACCCAGCAGACCCAACAATGTAGCTACTGAAGCGATTGTTGAAAGGAATACCAGGTTTTTCTCAAGCATAGGCAATTCCAAAGATGTAGCTTCTTCTACTTCTTTTTGAATAGCCAATACTTTTTGCTCTGTATCCAATTCTGTAACATTGATCATTTCTTTGTATTTGCGCAGACCAGCTTTCATTACGTTACCTACAGAACCTTTTTGTTTGTCGCACTCAGAAAGAGCAGCGTCAACGTTTCTGTTAGCAAGGTGATATTGCACTTTGCGGATGAATTCTGCGTTGTTACCAGTACCTGCTGCTTTTGAAATAGTAAGTAATCTTTCGATAACGAAAGTTACCACAGTCAACAAACAACCGATCAAGATTGGAACGATGATACCACCTTCGTACATTTTAGTGAATGTACCGATTGGTCCTTTGTGGTTAGGCCAAAATCCACCATTAGGATCTGGAACTTTAAAATTACTTGCGTTGCCTAGTACAAATCGCCAAATAATGTAACCGGCGATAATACAACACACTGGAGCGAGCCATGAAATTGAGTTACTTCTCTTCTGAACCTGAACGGATGTAGTAGCAGCCTTAACTGTCGCTGTAGGTTTTGTTTCAGCCATGATCGTTTGTTTTTTAGTTTTTAAACAAATTTTTATTTACAAATTTTAATACACAAAATTTAAGGGACACAATTCTAACGAAAAAACTTTTTCAAAAACCAAATTAGGATCAGAAATATTTAAGAAACACCGAAAAAATAGGAATTTTTGGTAAATAAAGTTCGAAATAACTTTATCAGGTCTTGATTTTAGCTAATTCGGGCTCGGTTCGATAGTCGTAGTCTTAACGAAAACTTCATAGTAAGATACAGCTTTTTAGATAATATTATAATATATTATACCTCTGCTAATCAGATCACGTATTTTGCCGTTTCGTCCCTGTATTTCTTCCGTTGCTGTAATTTATTTTTTGCTGGAGATCGCTTCAACTATTTTCGGCGCTTAATTATTTACTGAAATGAAAATGACCAGGTTTAAGACCGTATTACTTTCCACGATAGCTTGCACCACTCTTGCCGGCGCAGCTATTGCCCAGGAAAAACCAGGGAAAAAGCAACCCACCCCCGCACCAGCAACCGCACCACAAATGCCTCCGGCAATGCCACCAGGACCTCCTAAACAAGGACCAAAACCTTACAAAGAGGTTATCACATCCAAGGCCATTACCGATACCGGCTTGTTCAAAGTGCATAAAGTAGAGGACAAATTCTACTTTGAAATACCTGACTCCTTATTAGGGAGGGATATCCTTATCGTAAACAGGATCACCAAAGCTGCATCCGGTGCCCGCGCAGGTTTCTATGGATATGCCGGCGACCAGATTGGCGATAATGTTATCCAATTTGCAAAAGGACCTAACAATAAAATCTTCATTAAAAGCATTTCGTTCCAGGAAGTTTCTAAAGATACTTCTGCAAACGGTATGTACCGTTCGGTGCTGAACTCTAACCTGCAGCCCATTGTTGCTGCATTCGATGTTAAAGCCTATGCTTACAAAGACAGCACCAGCAAGACTCCCACTTCTTCGGTAATTGATTTTACTGACTACATCAGTGGTGATAACGACATTTTGTTTTTTGAACCTGCCGCAAAGAACATTTTCAAACTGGGCATGTATCAGGGAGACAAATCGTACATCCAGAATGTGCGTTCTTTCCCAATGAATGTTGAGATCAGAACAGTTAAAACGTATATCAAATCCGGACCGCAATTCCCGGGTATTCCTCCTTCTGCTACACCTGCTACTTACGAGCTTAACAGTTCTATGGTATTGTTGCCTTCTGCACCAATGCAGGCACGTTATTTCGATTCCCGTGTAGGTTATTTTGCTACAGGTTATGTGGATTTCGACGCAGATCCACAAGGTGTAAAAAACATCAGCATGATCACACGCTGGAGATTGGAGCCGAAACCGGAAGATGTTGAAAAATACAAACGCGGAGAACTGGTTGAACCCAAAAAACCAATCGTTTTCTATATCGATCCGGCTACACCTAAAAAATGGGTTCCTTATTTGATCCAGGGTGTAAACGACTGGCAGGTTGCCTTTGAAAAAGCAGGCTGGAAAAATGCCATCGTAGCGAAAGAAGCACCAACCAATGATCCTCAATGGAGCCTTGAAGATGCGAGCCACTCTGCTATTGTTTACAAGCCTTCTGATGTTCCTAATGCGAGCGGTCCTCACGTGCATGACCCACGCAGCGGGGAAATTATCGAAACGCACATTAACTGGTACCACAACGTAATGTCGCTTGTTCGCAACTGGTATATGATACAGACTGCTGCAGTTGATCCGAAAGCAAGAAAAATGCGTTTTGATGATGAATTGATGGGACAACTTATCCGTTTCGTATCTTCTCACGAGGTAGGACACACGTTGGGCCTGCGCCACAACTTCGGCTCTTCTTCTACTGTACCTGTTGAAAAACTCAGAGATAAAAAATGGGTGGAAGCAAACGGCCACACTCCTTCTATCATGGACTACGCACGTTTTAACTACGTAGCTCAGCCGGAAGATAACATTTCAGAAAAAGGCTTGTTCCCTCGCATTGGAGACTACGATATGTGGGCTATCCAATGGGGTTACAGATGGTTCCCTGATGCAAAAACATCAGAAGCGGAAGATCCTATTCTTAACAAATGGATCATCGACAGCCTAAATTCAAACAAACGTCTTTGGTTTGGTACAGAATCTGATCCTCTGGACCCTCGCTGTCAAAACGAGGACCTTGGTGATGATGCTATGAAAGCAGGTGCTTATGGTATCAAGAACCTTCAGCGCATTTTGCCAAATCTTGAAGAGTGGACAAAAGAACCAAATGATGGCTACAACAACCTGACCACAATGTATCGCGAGCTCACCGGCCAATTTGGTCGCTACATGGGCCACGTATCTAAAAACATTGGTGGTGTTATGACAACGCCTAAAACGGTTGAACAGAACGGTGCCGTGTTTGAATTTGTTTCTAAAGCAAAACAAAAAGAAGCTATGGCTTTCTTACAAACTCAATTGTTTAAAACACCTACCTGGCTGATAAATAAAAAGTACTCTTCTGTTACCGGAAGCGATCCTGTAGGCACTATTGGGCAATTGCAGGAAAATCAATTGAACAGGCTTCTTAATCCAGGCATTTTAAATTCATTGGTAAGGGCCGAAGCTCAATTGGGCACCGAAGCTTATACTGTTACAGATATGTTCTCTGACCTGAAAAAAGGCATTTGGACAGAGGTTGCAACACATCAAAAAATTGACATCTACAGAAGAAATCTTCAAAAAGTATATGTTGAAAGATTGATCGCACTATTTGTTCCTCAGGGCGATCAAAACCAAATGATGGGTGGTTCTCAGATCAAACCTAGCGATGTTACTTCGCTTGCCAAAGCGCACGCAAGAACGCTTGCTTCTGAAGTACGCGCTGCTGCTGCGACTGCACCGGACGCTATTACTAAAGCTCATTTGCAGGATGTTGCTGACAGACTGACAACTGCTCTCGATCCAAAAAAATAAGAGAGGCAAGTAATTGAAAATTGAAAGTTGAAAGTTGAAAATGGGGTGCTAAGTATGAGCTTCATCCCATTTTTATAAAATGCAAAAGGTCGAACATATTAATAATGTTCGACCTTTTGCATTTTATAGCTTCAGGGCGAATGCGATTCGCCCCTACCATTTTCAACTTTCAACTTTCAATTTTCAATTCCCATCTGCACTCTGTGCACTGCCTCACTCATTTCTCTTATAAGCGAAATGTCTTTTTCAATTGCGTTGCCGACCACAATTACATCGGCGCCAGCTTTACAATTAAGGTATGCTTTCTCGGGAGTGGTTATTCCGCCGCCAACTATTAATGGCACTTCAATGTTTGAGGCTACTTTTTTTATCATGCCTTCTGTAATGGCACGTTTTGCTCCACTACCGGCATCCATGTAGATTAGTTTCATGCCCAGCATTTCGCCTGCCAGTGCCGTGCACAGGGCAATCTCATTTTTGTCAGCCGGAATGGGTGATGCGTTGCTTATGTAGGAAACAGTAGTGGGCGCTCCTCCATCAATTACCATATAACCGGTGCTCATAATTTCAAGGCCACTTTGCTTTACAAATGGCGCGGAAATAACGTGCTGACCAATTAATAATTCAGGATTTCTGCCAGATATCAATGAAAGATACAATAGAGCATCTGCGTCTCTGGATATCTGTGAGGGGCTGCCCGGAAACAATATAACAGGGATGGAACAATTCTCTTTAATATGCTGAATGCATTCGTCAAGGTGGTTGCTCACGACCAAACTGCCGCCTACGAGCAAGTAATCCACCTTTGCCTCAAGGGACAGCGCTATTAACTGATCCAGCAAAGCGATATCCACTTTATCAGGGTCGATTAACACGGCGAAGGATTTCTTCCCTTGTTTTTTCTTCTCCACTAATGATTGATATATACTATTTCGCATCTATTTACTGGTTGCCGATTTACAAAAATGCAAAACTTTTTGGGTTTAACAGTTATTAATGCTAAAGTTTGTTGGCCAGCTATTTATCAAAAAGGATTAAAATAACTTTACAACGAAAAGCAGCTATGCATTATTCCTTAAATAGTTAGGCTTTACACCTGTATGAAGAAAACAATACAATCAAGAAAAGACATCGAAATACTTGTAAAAAATTTTTACGACAAAGTAATTAACGATGAAATGATCGGTTTTATTTTCAATGACGTGGCAAAAGTAAACTGGGAAGCGCATCTTCCCATAATGTTTGACTTCTGGGAAAATGTGCTGTTGCAAAACAATAAATATTCCGGCAACCCAATGCCTTTGCATATATCGCTTAATGAAAAAGTTCCCCTTACCAAGGCTCATTTCGACCGATGGTTGAAACTATTCCACGATACCGTTGATGAATACTTTGAAGGCGATATTGCCATCCTTGCAATACAACGGGCACAATCTATAGCAACTATCATGCAAATTAAAATTGCGGAGAGGGCGGGGAAATGAACGAATAACTGATTAACTGAATAACTGAAGCTCAAAGGCAACGTTCCCACATAAGTTCAATTATTCGATAATTCAATCATTCCACAACTCGGTTATTCAGTTATTCAGTTATTCAGCTATAATCTCAAGTACGTCGCTAATTGCAGAATGCTATTATTCACATAACTGCTTCCCTTACCCGAAACGTATTGGTTCATGTAGCCAATTTCCGCATCAAAACTTTTTACGAAACGGTAGCCGATGGAAATATAGGCCCTGTTTTGGTCAAAAAATTTCCCATTCACGTTTGACTTGTCCCCAAGATTAACGAAGATTTCATTTTGAACAGAAGCAAACATCCCTTTGGTAAATTGCTTCTGTCCGCTGAAGGGAATTACATCGCGGAAGAAATAACGAAGCCTGTTTGCATAAACATGATCATCGCTTGTGATTTTCCCTTCTTTAAGTTGAGGGGTTGCTATAAAACGCTGCTCCAGTCTCAATCTATGCTGCAATGTGGTAAACGCAACGGGCTGATTAAAAATAAATTGCTCCCATATACGATGCTCGGGCGTATACCCATTTACGCCATCAATGGTGCGCCTGTGTGCCACATAGGCGTAACCCACTGTCGCAACCATCTTTTTATTGATGTGGTAGTTCAGTCCGGGCCTTACTATATATGTCGCAACGTGTTCCCATTTGTTGGTAGAGCGGGCTGCGAGGTCTGTATGCAGGCTGAATTTCGAATTTAATTTAACGGTGTTAAACGATGCAAACCATCCGGAAAATGCAGACTGGGTAAACCCTGCATAAGAACAAGTAAGTACCACTATCAGGATCAATAAAATCTTCTTCATCAATAAATTGGTATAGTATTAGTAATAGAGTTCCGTATCCCTCTTAATATAAAAAAGTATGGCAAATTTCAAAATTTATTCCATAAAAAATCGTAAATTTCTTACTAACAAAAATCATTGTTTTCCCTTGTTTTTAAGGAATGCACGACCCGAGAGACTTGTGGAATTATCCACTTGTTTTTTCCACAACCTGTTAATATTTAAGACTAGCGTTTGTCAATTGTAAAAAATACTTTCGTTTTCTACCACAAAGGATATTGGACTTTACTTACTAAAAACTTCTAAAGACTTTTCATTATGGCAACCAAAAAGCAATCTGTAAAAGGACTGCAGTTCAGCCGTCGCTTCACGAAAGATGAAGTGAGCGTGTTTGACCAGTTCGAATACGATTACCGTACCTCGGTAATACGTAACCCAAGCGGCGAAGTAGTGTTTGAAATGACGAATGTTGAAGTACCGAAACAATGGAGCCAGATTGCAACGGATATTCTTGCCCAAAAATATTTTCGTAAGGCTGGTGTTCCCCAGGCTGACGGCTCACTCGGCCGCGAAACTTCCGCAAAACAGGTAGCTCACCGTATGGCCAATTGCTGGCGCGTATGGGGCGAACGTTACGGTTATTTCGCTTCAGAAAAAGATGCACAGGTTTTCTACGAAGAACTTGTATTTAGTATTTTGAACCAGGCCTGTGTTCCCAACAGTCCGCAATGGTTCAACACCGGCTTACATGAAAGCTACGGCATCACCGGTAAACCACAGGGCCATTACTTTGTTGATGCAAGAGATGGTGTGTTGAAAAAATCAACCTCTGCCTACGAGCGTCCACAACCCCACGCATGTTTTATCTTAAGCGTAGAGGATGATTTAGTAAATGACGGCGGTATCATGGACCTTTGGATCCGTGAGGCACGCATCTTTAAATACGGTAGCGGTGTTGGTACCAACTTCAGCAGCATTCGCGGCGAAGGAGAAAAATTAAGCGGCGGGGGTACCTCCAGCGGCTTGATGAGCTTCCTGAAAATTGGCGACCGCTCTGCAGGTGCCATTAAAAGCGGCGGAACTACGCGCCGTGCTGCTAAAATGGTTTGTCTTGACCTTGACCACCCTGAAATTATTGACTTTATCGACTGGAAAGTAGAGGAAGAAAAGAAAGTGGGTGCATTGATCGCTGCAGGTTATCCATCAGATTACGAAGGCGAAGCATATAGAACCGTAAGCGGGCAGAATTCTAACAACTCTGTCCGCATTCCCAACGACTTCTTCGCAAAACTTGAAGCGGATGAAGATTGGGAACTGAAAGCAAGAATGGATGGTCGTGTAATGAAAAAAATAAAAGCCCGTGAGCTTTGGAACAAAATTGCCTACGCTGCATGGCGCTGCGCAGATCCGGGCACTCAATACGACACCACTATCAACGAATGGCACACTTGCCCTGAAGGCGGCCCTATCCGTGCTTCTAACCCATGTTCAGAATATATGTTCCTGGACAACACGGCTTGTAACCTTGCATCTGCCAACCTGATGAAATTTTACGATATCGATACCAACATTTTCGATATTGAAGGTTACGCATACTCTTGCCGTTTATGGACAGTGGTACTGGAAGTATCTGTATTGATGGCGCAGTTCCCTTCTAAAGAGGTTGCCCAGCTTTCTTATGACTACAGAACACTTGGTCTTGGCTATGCAAACCTTGGCACCATGCTAATGGTAAAAGGCATTGCCTATGACAGCGAAGAAGCGAGAGCCATTGCCGGTGCTATCACTGCAATCATGACGGGTGTTGCTTATTCAACTTCTGCAGAAATGGCCGAAGTGTTGGGCGCTTTCCCTCGCTACGAAGAAAACAAAGAACACATGCTTCGCGTAATGCGCAACCACCGTGCTGCTGCATACGACGCAAACGGAGCTTATGAAGGCTTGAGCCTTACGCCACAAGGTATCAATGCAAAATATTGCCCTGAAGACCTCTTGAAAGCTGCTACCAAAGCATGGGACGAAGCGGTTCAGCTGGGTGAAAAATTTGGCTACAGAAATGCCCAGACAACCGTAATTGCTCCTACGGGAACAATTGGTCTGGTTATGGATTGCGATACAACAGGTGTAGAGCCAGACTTCGCTTTGGTGAAATTTAAAAAACTCAGCGGCGGCGGATACTTCAAAATTATCAATCAAAGCGTTCCTACTGCATTGAGAAATCTCGGATACAATGCAAAAGAGATCGATGCCATAGTGAAATACGCAGTAGGTACGGCAAACTTTGCCGGGGCTCCACACATCAATCACCAATCACTGAGCGAAAAAGGATTTATTGCGGAAGAAATTAAAAAACTCGACACAGCAGTAAGTTCAGCTTTTGAAGTTGGTTTTGTATTCAACGTATATAATTTGGGCGAAGAATGTTTACAACGTCTTGGCTTCAAACCAGAGCAATACTTCAACTTCGAATGGAGCTTGCTGGAAGCACTCGGCTTTACAGATGAGCAAATTGCAGAAGCAAATGATTATGTATGCGGAACAATGACTGTTGAAGGAGCTCCATACTTAAGAGCAGAACATCTTTCAGTATTTGATTGCGCAAACAAATGCGGTAAAAAAGGCGAACGTTACATTCATGCTCACGGTCACATCCGCATGATGGGCGCAACACAGCCATTCATCAGCGGTGCGATTTCTAAAACAATCAATCTTCCAAACGAAGCTACCGTAGAAGAAATTGCTGATGCGTATATGCTGAGCTGGCAACTTGGTCTTAAAGCGAACGCTTTATACCGTGACGGAAGTAAGATGAGCCAGCCGTTAAGCACCAAGAGCGATAAAAAGTCAAAAACGGCAGAAGCAGAGGAAGAAAAAGCGGAAGAAACTCCTTCTCAGGAATCTGTAATTGTGGATCTTGGCAAATTAACTGTTGAAGATTTGCTGGAAGAAGTTCAAAAACGTGTTCAGGCTTCTCCTGATACTAAATTGAAACGTCAGCTTTCACGCATTGTAGAAAGAAAAACGCTTCCGGCTAAGCGCAGAGGTTTTACACAGAAAGCTAAAATAAACGGCCAGACCTTATTTGTACGTACAGGTGAATACGGCGACGGCACGGTAGGTGAAATCTTCATTGATATGGCGAAAGAAGGGGCTACAATGCGCAGCATGTTGAACTGCTTTGCTATAGCTGTTTCTATCGGTTTACAATACGGCGTTCCATTAGAAGAGTTCGTAGAGAAATTTGTATTCACCCGCTTCGATCCGGCTGGCATGGTAGATCACCCGAATATCAAAACCACTACTTCTATTGTAGACTTCCTGTTCCGTTCATTGGCTTACGAATACCTGGGCAGAACTGACCTTGTGCACGTGCTTGACAGACCGGAAGTAGCCAACACAGGCACCGATGACTGGGACGAAATTCCAACTACATTGGAGTACGATAAAAAAACGCCAAAGCTGAGCGATGTAAGAATCGTGGCAGCAGCAAGTGCGCCTGCTCCCCAGCCTCATCACTCTCATTCACACAAGCCTCAGAAAGCAGCTATTAAAGTGGAAAGTGGCCTGGATGCGGTAAATGCAGCAGCGAAAAACATGCAGAGCGATGCGCCTTCTTGCAATGTGTGCGGACACATTACTCTACGCAGTGGCACTTGCTACAAATGCCTGAACTGTGGCAATAGCATGGGTTGCAGCTAAATTGATCGATCTTTTTTTACAATAAACCAACCAAAAACTCATCCCGGTAGTTTCCACTATCGGGATTTTTGTTTTTAATAATTGACCGTATGGCGGGTGGTTCGATCTCCGCCGTTGCTTTCAAACAAAGCGCTCCGGAGCGTTTCGCTTCGCGATGTTTAACATGTCGCCCCTACGGGGCTGGCAAACACATATCCCAAACCGTTTTCTATTCTACTAACGTTTCGCCCCTCTGGGGCTGGCATCTACGTGGGCTCAACAATGCATGCTGCTACTAACGTGTTGCCCCGCTTGGGCTATTGTTAACCTCGCGAATGTTGCAAATAGCCCCAGCGGGGCAACACGTTAGTAGAAATTATAGACCCACAGTAAACCGAATACCCTCCCCCTAGGGGCGACACGTTAGTAGCAGAAAAGGAGAGAATTTACCATATTAAAGCCAGCCCCAGAGGGGCGGCACGTTAGTAGAAACATTGCAACAACATAGTGGAGTCAAATTCCAGCCCGGTAGGGCCGGCATGTTAGTAGAAATTATAGACCCACAGTGAACCGAATTCCAGCCCCAGAGGGGCGAGATGTTAGTAGCAGAAAACGAAAGAATTTAGCACATTAGAGCCAGCCCCAGCGGGGCGACACGTTAGTAAAAACATCGCAACAACATAGTGGAGTCAAATTCCAGCCCCAGAGGGGCGGCATGTTAAACATCGCGAAGCGAAGAGCCTGGCACCCCGAATTGCCTGCTTTATGAAGGGCTATATCTCAATATTGGACATAAATCACCACTGCGCATCCCGTAAAATCAATCCAGGACGGATACCAGCACATAATAATAGTACTCACAGCTTCGTTCTAACAACGTTCTCTCATTAAAACCCCGGTTTCTCATTTTTCTTCCTTAAAAACCTAAAACTGCAAACCATTGAAAACCAACTGTCTAAATTATCCTGTCACCCAATTGTTCATTTATTCGCCCCCTGCAGGCAACCTTTTTTTGTACCTTTCGTATATACTTTCAAATAGCACAACACAACAAGAATTTTGATAGGCATTGCACAAATAATATCGGGTTGCTTAAAGCAAGACGCAAGGAGTCAGAAGGCTCTTTATGAGAAGTATTACGGCTATGCCTTGAAGATAGTGTTCCGCTATATATATCACTATGACAAAGCGGTAGATGTAGTAAATGATGGGTATGTGAAACTGTTTATGAAGTTCTCAACCTTCAAATGTGAAAACGAAGAACATTTAGAGAAAATGTTCATGGGATGGTTGAGACAAATTATGGTGAACACAGCAATTGATGCTTTACGTAAAAATGACCTTATGCCGGAAATCGGCGGTATCGCTGATCATGTATGGGAGGAACCCGATAGAAGTGCGAATGCCGATCAGCGGGTGCTCTATAAAGAGCTGATGATTTACGTAAAAAAGTTACCGCCGGTTTACCGGATTGTGTTCAACATGTTTGTAATAGACGGCTTCACGCACCACGAGATAGCAGAGTCTCTTTGTATTTCTGTTGGAACCTCTAAATCTAACTTATCGAAAGCAAGGGCATTACTGCAAAAATTTATTAACAAAGACAGTGGGGCAATAGAACTATGCAGTATATAGACGACAATATGGACGAACTGTTTAGAAAGGCTGCTGAAGAGTATCCTTTAAGAACACCTGAACCAGACTGGAGCAGAATTGAATCTGCACTGCAATCAGGGAACAATAACCCTTTGCGTGCAGGCAGAGACAAAAATGATCGCAGACGATTCTTCTGGTTCCTGTTGATTCTGCCGCTTGGCTTTGTGTTTACACACAATATCAAATCAGGCAGTGGAGTAAATAAAATAAATACAGTAGCGGCAGGTAAAAGCGGTGATGAGAAAAACAGTACACCAGCTAGCCAACAACTAGCAACAACGAATAGCAATATCCAATATCCAGATAAAACAGAAGCTTCTGACAAAAATCCAATTTCCTTAGAAAGGAAAACCAATGACAATCCAATCTCTTTGAAAAATGAAAAACAATCCGGAAAACTATTTAATCACCCTAAAACAGAAACAAATGACCTAACAACAAATACGAGCAGTTCCAATCCAAGGAATGCACAAGATATTACCTATGATAACCAGAGATCAAAATCCAAATCCAGGAAAAACCAAAAGTCCGGCAATATAATATCCATATCCGACCGAAACCAAGAATCCATATCCAGAAACGACCGGCAATCCATATCCAACAAATCCGTATCCAACAGATCCATATCCGATAATGATCAACCATCCATATCCAAATCCAATGAAGATCAAGCATCCATATCCAATGATCAGCAGAACATATCCAATATCCCGTTAAAAAACACAAATCCGCAACCAGGTCCTTTAGTCGAAAAACATAAAGACTCGATTGCAATCAACAACACCGTTGCTGCTACAAAAAAGAACGAAATTAAAGTAGAGAAAGGAAAACAGCATGGGATTTACATCAGTATATTAGGCGCCGCTGATGTAAGCACCATCAAAATGCAAACAGTAGAACATATAGGCTTTGGAGCAGGCATACTGGTGGGTTATCAATTCAATAAAAAATGGGCAATAGAAAGTGGGGTGCTCTGGGATAAAAAGCAATATTATAGTGATGGAGAATATTTCGATACAAAAAACACAGGCATCCCCCCTGCTGTCCAGGTTCTAAACGTAGACGGTGCATGTAACATGTTTGAAGTTCCAGTAAGTGCACGTTACAATTTCTCTTTCAAGAAAAAAGGAAACTTTTTCGCAACGGCCGGGCTTACCTCTTATTTTATGAAGAAAGAGGAATACTATTACTATGCAAAACATGGCAGTAGCTATTACGGAGCCGAAAGAACTTATAATAACTCGGGCAACAACTTGTTCTCAGTTATGACTCTAAGTGCTGGTTACGAATACAAACTTGGCAAAATAGGCAGCTTAAGAACAGAGCCGTATTTAAGACTCCCTTTAACAGGAGTTGGTATTGGCAACCTCCCTATCTCCAGTATAGGGCTTCAAGTGGGCATTACGCATCACTTCTGATTTAATCATTCTTTACAGTAACATTTAAGTATATGCGAAAGAAAGTGCTTTTTCTCGCAGCGGGCATTGTGTTGATATGCGTCGCGGCCTGGGCCTACTATGCCTATCAAAAACCACACACAGATGCCAGAGATATTGCACCTTCAGCAAACATCAGTGCAGCTGAATTATTCAACGCTTATCTCTCAAACGAAACAGAAGCAGATAAAAATTACACAGGAAAAGTAATAAGCATCAAGGGCACTGTGAACGCCGTTCAGAAAGACAGCACTACCATAAGCATTTTACTTAACGCAGGCGAAAAGGCTCCGGGAGGTATCAATTGCAGCTTTTACAATGCACACTCACTAAAAGTTCCTGAAGTCAATTCACTCATAACCATTAAAGGCAGATGCACAGGTTTTCTGCTCGATGTAAATGTGGTGGATTGTGTTATTGAATAAAATGAAACGAAAAAAGAAGCACTCTATGCGTAAGTACATTTCATCCACATTAGTTGTTGCAGCAGTAATAACATGTATGGCAATTTCCTGTTCCAAAGCTAATGAAGAAAGCCTGAGCGATGGCATCACGTGTGACACAACAGCGGTAAAGTATAGCACAGATATCGTGAACATACTTTCCAATAATTGTTATGAATGCCACGGCGCAGGTAGCACCGCCGGCAGCGGGGGTATTGACCTAAGCACCTACAGCAATCTTAAATTTCATGCAGATGCGGGCCACCTGGTGGGCGTTGTTACACATGCACCCGGATTTCCGGCAATGCCTTATGGAAGACCCAAGCTGGATGATTGTTCAATCAATAAGATAACTGCATGGGTTAACCAGGGAGCAAAGAATAACTAGCGATTAAGAACAATTGAAAAATTAGTGACGATGAAATGAGCGTGACGAGATTCTTGCCGCAAAAAGAGATGATTATTTCATGCAAATTCCCTGCCCGACTAGTGTCACTCAGGCGGGCATCTGACCAAAATAAAATAAAAAGATACAGATGAAAAAGATTAGCATCTTCCTTATCCTTCTTATAAACTGCTATTGGGCACATAGCCAGCAGTATATGACACGTTCCGGCTTTATAGGCTTTTATGGAAAAACACCATTGGAAGATATCAGAGCAGAAAACAAACAAGTATATGCCATCATTGATGCCGGCAACAAAAACATGGCCATTACACTGCTGCTGAAAGGGTTCATTTTCACAAAAGAATTAATGCAGGAACACTTCAACGAAAATTATGTGGAGAGTGACAAATATCCTAAAGCGAGCTTTACCGGAACATACACCATCAATGTACCACCGGGAAGCGACAGCATTTACAAAGTAACCATCAAGGGTAACATGACCCTGCACAATGTAACCCGTCCCGTAGAAATACCGGCTACGTTACAAATGCAACAGGGAAGAATAGTAGGACAAGCCGAATTCAAAATGAAACCTGAGGATTACAACATTACCATTCCTTCTCTTGTGCGTGATAAAATAGCGAAAGAGATGAACGTGGTTGTAAAGCTGGACTGCAGCGCAAAGTGAGGTCGTGAAACGTGAATGGTCAATGGTGAATGTAGATGCGAGCACTATATTTTACATTCACTATTGACGATTTGCGTTCACAATGCATCACGCTTTTTAGGGTTTCACATTCACGATTGACGATTCACCATTCACCATAAATCAAACTTCCATGTCTCTAAAGAAAATTTTTTGCTCGCTGATCATCATCATAACAATCGGGGAATTGCATGCACAGGATTCTTCTCTTTTAAAATCATTGAATGATTCTATGCAGGCCAGCACTGGTGTCAATTACACTACCGGTACATTCAAAGCGTTGCACATCGTCAATATGCAAACTGTTGAAGCCCCCGGAGCAGGTGTGTTGAACTTTGTGATACAGCACCGTTTTGGCCAGCTTAACAGCGGCGCTTACAATTTATGGGGATTGGACAATGCGACATTGCGCTTAGGTCTTGATTACGGCATTTCGTCAAGACTTGCAATTGGCATCGGCAGAAGTTCTTATGAAAAGATGTTTGATGGCTATGTGAAATATAAATTATTACGACAGTCAACCGGTGCAGTGAACATGCCTGTTTCTGTAAGCCTCTTAGGGTCCATCAATCACTTCACACAGCACTATGATGAAAAACCATATTTAGATGCAACCTATCGCACTGCATACACCGCGCAATTGCTGATCGCGAGAAAATTCAATCGCAATATCTCTTTTCAATTGGCTCCTACTTTTCTTCATTATAACATTGTTCCAACAGCGGAAGATAAAAACAACGAGTTTGCAATCTCTGCCGGTGGTCGCGTGAAGTTTACCAAAAGAATGGCCATTACCGCGGAATATAACTATCTCCTGCCTAACCAGGTAAATTCCATGGACGTCTACAATTCATTTTCTCTTGGCTGGGATATAGAAACCGGTGGCCACGTGTTCCAACTGGTATTTACCAATTCACAGGGAATGGTGGAAACACAATACATTGGAAGAACATTGGGTAAATGGAGCGACGGAGCAATTTATTTCGGTTTCAATATTTCACGAAGCTTTAATATCACGAAGAAGGCAAAGAATAAGGTGTCTTGGTAATTTTTACCGTGCCCCGGTCAGAGTCCCCGCAAATATTTGATTAACTGATTGTTCTTTGCGTAAACTTTAGATTTTTTTATACTATTTCAACCTGTTTTACGTTACAGTTAGCGTATCAAACATTTAATCCATACATGAAAACAGTTATTACCCTTGCAATTGTAGTCGCATTCCTGTCCTCGTGCGCCAGAACAATTACCACTTCAGATGCTGCAAACCACCATTACAGGGGTTGTCGCAATTTGAGATAAAATACTTTTTTCATTGAGCTTTTGCAGCCATAAACGTAACATTACGATTATGGCTTTCTTTTTTTATAGTATAAATGCTTGTAAATAAATCATCCAGATTGTAGGCCAATCTATTCACCGTTAATAGCTATCTTTGCGGACTTAAGAAAATCGAATGGACTTAAATTTCAATCCCGACAAACAACATACGCTTGGTGCGGAAGTTAGCATTTCAGGTACAGGACTACACACAGGAATAAGTGTTGACATGACTTTGAAACCTGCAAATCCAGGTTTTGGCCTTCAGTTTCAACGTGTTGATTTGCCCGGACATCCTATTGTTAAAGCAGATTGCGACTTAGTAACAGATACCTCCAGAGGTACTACCATTGAAGACAATGGAGCAAAAGTGAGTACGGTAGAACACGTTTTGGCGGCTCTTGTTGGTTTGGGCGTTGACAACTGCCTTATCGAAATCAACGGACCAGAAACGCCTATTATGGACGGCAGTTCTCAACCATTTGTAGAAATGATTGAAGAAGTTGGTGTGCTGGAGCAAGATGCTACAAAAATCTGGTACAGTATCGATGAAAACATTCACCATTACGACGAACAAAAAAGAGTAGAAATGGTAGCCATGCCTTCGGTTGGTTATCAGATCACTACATTGATAGATTTTAATTCTCCGGTATTGGGTACACAGCACGCAGGTTTAAAACATATGCGTGACTTCAAACAGGAAATTGCACCCTGCCGTACCTTCTGCTTCCTGCATGAATTGGAAGCATTGCTGGCACACAACCTGATCAAAGGCGGTGATATTAACAACGCAATTGTTGTTGTAGACAAGCCGGTTACTGAAGAAGAAATGGGCAGATTGGCAAAAATATTCAAGAGAGATAAAATGGAAGTGAAAAGCGAAGGTTACTTAAATAACCTTGAGCTGCGCTATCCAAATGAACCAGCTCGCCACAAACTACTTGATATTGTGGGAGATCTGGCGCTGATCGGTTACCCTATCAAAGCAAGAATTATAGCTAATCGTCCTGGTCACAGCACAAACGTTGAGTTTGCGAAAAAGATCAAACAGTATATTAAAAAAAACAAGCACGTAAAGGACATTCCAATTTATGATCCTGCAATGCCTGCAGTATATACCACTCAGCAAATTGAAAAAACGTTACCACACAGATATCCGTTTCTGCTGGTAGATAAAATTATTGAGCTGACTGACAAACGTATTATCGGTATTAAGAATGTAACGTTCAACGAACCGTTCTTCACAGGTCACTTCCCGGGAAATCCTGTAATGCCAGGTGTATTGCAGATTGAGGCGCTGGCACAAACTGGCGGCATTTTGGCAATCAACGCATTAGGCGGTGGTAGCTATGATACTTACTTTATCAAAATTGACAACTGTAAGTTTAAACAAAAGGTTGTGCCTGGCGATACAATGATACTTAAAATGGAACTGGCAGCACCGATCCGTCGTGGCATTTGCGAAATGAAAGGAACTGTGTATGTCGGAAACAAGGTAGCTACAGAAGCTGATTTAGTAGCCCAATTAGTAAAGAGAAGTTAACATTAGCAAGTTCTTAGTATCAATTAAATAGGTTATATGGTTTGGCCAACCTACTTTTGCAAATAAATTTTTATTTGAGCCAGTTCAAAACTGGCTCTTTTATAATGTCTTTATGATTCACCCGCATACATATATTCATCCTAGTGCAAAACTAGCTCCCAACGTAAAAGTTGACCCATTTTCCGTTATCCATCCTAATGTAGAAATTGGGGAAGGAACATGGATCGGTTCTAATGTTACTATCATGGAAGGCGCAAGAATCGGAAAAAATTGCAGGATTTTTCCTGGTGCCGTTATTTCCGCTATTCCGCAAGATCTGAAATTTGAAGGCGAAGACTCGCTGGTTGAGATTGGAGACTCTACAACTATCCGCGAATTTGTTACCATCAACCGCGGTACAAAGGAAAGAGGTAAAACATCTGTTGGATCTAATTGTCTTATCCAGGCATACAGCCACATTGCACACGACTGTGTCATAGGTAATAATTGCATTCTTACTAACAATACACAAATGGCTGGTCACGTAGTAATGGGTGACTGGGCTATTCTTGCGGGTATGTGTGCAGTTCACCAATTCGTTCAGATTGGTCAGCACTCTTACATCGGCGGTGGCTCATTGGTAAGCAAAGATGTTCCTCCTTTTATCAAGGCCGCAAGAAACCCGCTTAGCTATGCAGGTGTAAACTCTGTAGGCTTAAAACGTCGCGGATTTACGATCGAGCGCATCAATCACATTCTTGATATTTACAGAGTTCTTTATAACAAAGGTCTCAACACGTCCCAGGCGCTTGAGTTCATTGAAGAAGAATATCCGGCAACTGATGAGCGCGATGATATTTTGACATTTGTGAGAGAAAGTGGCCGTGGCATTATTAAAAGATATACCAAAGGCAACAATGATGACGATCTCGCTATCTGATGCTGGAAAACGGTTCAACCGCGATTGGATCTTTCGTCACGTCAATCACACATTTACAAGCGGCAACGCTTACGCCATAGTGGGGCCAAATGGTTCCGGCAAATCTACATTACTACAGTGCATTGGAGGCGCAACAGCTTTCAGTGAAGGGAAAATAGAAGTTTCGGATTTACCAGCTGGTAAATCCGAAACTCAAAAACCCACTCCCATCGGCGAACAAAATCTTTACAAACATCTTTCCATTTGCGCTCCATACCTCGAACTCATTGAGGAAATGACAGCAATAGAATTCCTTTCCTTTCACCAAACATTTAAGCCCTTGCTCGATGGATGGAACGAAAAGAATATCCTCGAATATGTTGGCCTTGAAAAAGCGGCCCACAAGCAGATCCGCTATTATAGCAGCGGCATGAAGCAACGTGTAAAATTGGCGCAGGCGATTTTCTCGAACACACATTTATTGTTGCTTGATGAACCCTGCACAAACTTTGATGATGCTGGTTACGAACTGTACAAGCGCATGATCAGCGAATTCGGCAACAACCGCCTGATCATTGTAAGCAGCAACGACATTGAAGAATACGGCTTTTGCACCGCAAAAATTTCCATTAGCGACTACAAGTAGAGAGAACGCAGATTCTCATGATCGTTATGATAATTATGATTTTTGAAAACACAAAGTCAACGCTGACCAACTCGATACAAAATCCTAATAAATCATAAGAATCATGAAGATCTGCGTTCCTGTTTTCTGCTGCACTTGCAGCATTTTCAAATTTCCAAATTAGCATATTTTCAAATTCCCACATTACCTCTATTTTTGCGCTATGACCATCCATTTCAATTACAACAAGAAACAGGTGATACAAGGCTTGCGATATCATTTTTTCACAAGACCGGAAATAAAATTTTTGATCATCATCATCAATGTATTTGCATTGCTGTCTGCGGGGTTGTTTTATTTCAAGAAGATACAACCCATCTCATTCCTGATCTTTTCCCTGTTGTGGCTTGTACTAATGGTGGTGATATGGAGTGTGCTGCCAGCCAGCATCTACAGAAGGGCACATACATTTAAAGATGAATTCTCCGTAGACTTTAAAGACGATGGCCTCACCCTTTCCAATGACAGAGGCTCTAAAAAATGGGAGTGGAATCTCTTCAGTAATTTTTTGGAAACGCCTTATTTCTTCCATCTCTACTTCGATCCCCGCTCATTTTTCTTAATCCCAAAAGATGCGTTTAAGGACATTCCTGATATGCAGAGTGCAAGGAGTTTGCTCAAGGAACATATAAAGCAGTAACAACAATGTGCTAATTTGAAAACGAGGGAGAACGCAGATTCTCATGATTGTGATGATAATTATGATTAAAAAAAATCAAGTCACGTGATTGACTGGATAAAAAAATCTTACTAAATCATCAGAATCATGAAGATCTGCGTTCCGTTTTTCGGCAATAGGCAAAAAAGAAACGCTGCTTGGAAAAGCAGCGTCATTAACCCTAAAAAACCCTCTATTACTATCTTTTAATGCTTTTGAGCATCTTTGTTTTCTTTATATCTTTTGTCTGGAGTACCATCTTTTTTGGCGTGTACTACAGCAGTATCTTTTGCAGTTTTATTTTCTTTATAACGCTTATCAGGAGTGCCATCTTTCTTAGTATGAGCAGTATCCTTTTTTGCTTGTTGTTGGCTCGTCTGCGTTTTCGCAGCTGGAGTCTTTGTTTGCGCAAAGCTGAAAGCACTTACGGATAACAACATTGCAGCGGCAAGAACTAATTTTTTCATGTATGGATTTGTTTGATGGTGTAAAAATGAACAACAATTTTTAACCCGAAAAATTTTTTTTTTGTGTTAACTTCAGCTTAACCAGTGTTAACAGCTTAACTACGGCTTAACAAGGATAACACAGCTTCATTCAATATTTGAAATGAATTTTGTAACAAACGTTCCAGTACCAATTTTTCGTATGCGTTCAAAAACTTTAAAATGGATTTTACTCCTTTCCACCGTAATAATTGTCATCATCATTGGTGTGCAGTTGTATTGGTTGAATAAGGTCTATAAGTTTGAAGAACGGGAATTTAACAACAATGTTGTAAAAGCAGTCCGTGGTCTTTTTGAAGACATTGATATCGCAGATTACCCCGGAACCCAGTTGCAGAAGCTCATTGAGCATCCCGACCTCAATACATTCATCATCGAGATAGACAGCATTCCGCCAAAAGACTCGCTCTCGCACTTTCTCATCAGCGAGTTTGAGGACTTTGAAGTACTGGCAGATTGTAAAATGGCACTGTATGATGTGGGATCAAAAAAATATTTGTACCAATTATACCTGCCCACAGCAGCATCGCTTAATCCCAGGGAAACAGAGATCGACCTTCCGGAGCTTGCCCTTGACCACTCCTACATATACCTCTATTTTCCGCATAGAAGGCAATACATCGTTCAAAAGCTCGGCTGGTGGATAAGCGCCACCATACTGCTTTTTGTGGTGCTGCTCGCGTTGCCAGCAACCCTATTTTATTTGTACAAACAAAAAACGCTGAATGAACTGCAAAAGGACTTCGTGAACAACTTTACCCACGAATTCAAAACGCCTCTTGCCGTGATGAAACTTGCATCGGACGTGCTTGTGGGACCGGCAATACTCAACCAGCCCGACCGGTTGAAGCAGTACAGCCTGATCATTAAGCAGCAAACCGAACACTTACAATACCAGGTAGAAAGGCTTCTAAAAACAGCAACCACGGATGAAAACTTTCTGACGCTGGAAAAAACCAATTTCGATCCGAATGACATGATCAGCGAGGTAATCCTCCAACTGGACCCCCTGATCAAGATGAAAAATGCAAAGATCGATTTGCAGCTCGACCCGAAACACGTTGTTATATCGGCAGACAAGCCGCATATGTCGCTTGTTGTAGTGAACCTTGTGGAGAACGCGATCAAGTATTCCGAACACCCGTTAGTCATAATTTCAACCAGTGCACAAAACGGCCACTTCACACTTTCGGTAAAAGATAACGGCGTAGGCATTAAAAAGGAGTATTTAAAACATATATTTAGGAAGTTTTACCGCATCCCAACCGGTGATGTGCACAACGTGAAAGGTTTTGGCCTGGGATTGAACTTCGTAAAAAAAGTAGTGGATGCGCACCATGGAAAAATCACGGTAAACAGTATCCCGGAAATTGGTACAGAATTTAAAATTGTTTTACCCAAATTATAATCAATGAGTTACAAAGCAAAAGTTCTATTGGCGGAAGATGATGCAGCGTTGGGTTTTGTAATCAAAGACAGTCTCGAAGAAGCCGGATACGAGGTAATCTTGTGTGCTGATGGACAAACAGCGATTGAAAGGTTCAACAAAAATGAATTTGACATCTGTTTACTGGATGTGATGATGCCACATAAAGATGGTTTTGAAGTTGCTAAAAAAATAAGACAGCAGTCAGACGTTGTTCCTATTCTCTTTCTCACTGCCAAATCGCTGGAAGAAGATAAGATTAAAGGTTTCCAAAGCGGCGCAGATGATTATATTACCAAGCCCTTCAGTATGCCGGAATTATTGCTACGCATGGATGTGTTTTTAAGGAGAACCAAAAAAATGTATTCAGAGCAAGTACAGGACTACCAGATCGGTAAACTCAAATTTTCTTTTGCTAACCTTACAATAACCTCTCCGGAAGGCAACAGTACACTCACCCAAAAAGAAGCGGAGTTGTTGCTGTTTCTTTGCCAGCACCCTAACAAAGTATTGAAACGCGAAGAAGTGCTTTTAAATGTCTGGGGAAAAGATGACTATTTCCTTGGAAGAAGCATGGACGTTTTTATCACCAAAGTACGTAAGCATTTCAAGACAGATCCCGATGTTATCCTGGAAACTATACACGGTGTCGGTTTCCGGTTTAATGTGCCGGTGAAGTCGTGAATCGTGAATGCTTAACCCTACCGCAAGTTCGACTATAATCCCTGGTGCAACATTCACCATTGACGATTGACCATTTACGTCAACGCCCGCCCCTCTCGACCACTCTAACGAGCTTACTTGCCATTTTGATCCGGAAATGTTAAACAAATCAGATCAAATAATTGTCAATTCGTTAGTTAACCAGCAGTTAACAGATGTTAATCGCGGCTTAACTAAATACGAAAACATCTTTGCACTCATTTTGTAAACCAGTATTATAATATATGCAGAAGCACTCGTACAGTTTGCTGTTTATCCTATGTTTTGCCACCTCTTTCTTGAGGGCGCAAAATAAACCCGACAGCATACACCTTACCCTACCCGACGCAGAAAAAATGTTCGTTACGCGGAACCTTTCGCTGATCGCCCAGAAGTACAACATTGATATCAACAAGGCTCTTGTACAGCAAGCGAAGTATTGGCAAAATCCAACACTGACGGTTTCGCAGAACCTCGACCTGAAGACAATCAGGCAGGGTCTGGTAAAAGAAGACAATCTCGGTCACGGCGGCCAGCTTGATGTACAATTACAACAGGTTATTCTTACTGCCGGTAAAAGAAACAAACTGATACATCTTGCGAATGACCAGGTTCTTTCTGCTGAACAACAATTCAACGACCTGTTGCGTAACCTGAGCTTTGTGCTGCATACGAGCATGAACACTTTGTACCAGCAGCAATCAACTTTCCAGCTATACCAGCAAGAATTGACCTCGCTTGAACAAATGGTTGCTGCAATGGATGCAGAGTACAAAGCCGGTAACATTTCGCAAAAAGAAAATATCCGTGTAAAAGCTTTGCTGTATTCACTGCAAACAGCCCAGGCATCGCTGGAAACGCAAATGGCAGATGTACAAAGAGATCTGCGTGTTTTGTTGCAAATGGGTGGCGATTCAACAATTGTGGTGGACATGCCGCAAATGACTACCGACTTCGGCACGCCTCTTCCTCTAATAAACCTGCTGGATACGGCCCGTGCTACAAGACCTGATTATTTGCTTACACAAACAAACGTTCTCAACCAACAACATAATCTTGCTTATCAAAAATCATTGAAGGCCCCAGATGTAACTGTTGGCGTGGAGTACGACCATGCATCAAGCTACCAGTTCAACTACTGGGGGTTGGGTGTCGGCTTGCCATTACCCATTTTAAACCGCAACAAAGGCAACATCAACGCTGCGCAAAAAAGTATTGAACAAGCTCAGGTGCAGGTAACACAATACCAATCACAGATTGACCAGGAAGTGCAGGCTGCTTACAACAAGTGGCTCATTTCGCAAAAGATCGTTGGCAAAGGCGCCGGTGTGCTTGACCAGCCTTACGATAATTTGCTGCAAAACATGATCAAGAGCTATAAAGAAAGACAAGTGAGCCTGATCGAGTTTGTCGACTTCTTCGATTCGTATAAGGAAACAAAATCAAACCGCATGGAGCAGGAACTTAATTTACGCAATGCAATAGCGGAATTAAATTTCACAGTGGGCAAAAACATTATTCAATAAGTACTCTTCAACCCGATAATATGAACAAATTAATAATAGCGACATTAGGATTACCAATATTCTTATTTGCGTGTAAAGAAAAAAAACAGCCGGACCCGGTATCAAAACAGGTTTGCGTAAGCGATTCTATGTTGCCTATGATCACCATAGATTCTGTTAAAATAGCCAACATCGATGACCAACTGAAGCTTTCAGGTGAGATCAGTTTTAATGAAAGTAAAGTGGTGAAACTATATCCTTTCAGCAGCGGGCAGGTGGCTGAAGTAAAAGTAAACCTTGGCGACCGAATCAAACAAGGGCAGGTATTGGCAGTGATTAAAAGTGCTGAGATCGCTGGAAACTACAGCGACCTCGTAGCTGCAGAATCTGATGTTGCTATTGCGAAAAGACAATATGAAAACGCTGAAGCTTTATACAACAACGGTATAAGCAGCCAGCGTGAATTTGAAGAAGCAAAACAAAATTTGCAGAAAGCAACTTCAGCAGAAACAAAGATCAAAGAAACTTTGCGTATCAATGGTAGCGGACGCACCGATAAAAACGGAAACTTTACCATCATTGCTCCAAGAAGCGGTTATTTACTGGAAAGAAAAATAAATCCGGGAAGCTTTATCAGAGCCGACAATACTGAAAACATGTTCACCATTGGTGACATTACTGATGTGTGGGTAATTGCAAACGTGTACGAGTCGGACATCTCTCGCATTAAAGAAGGCTACACCGCTAAAGTAACTACGCTCGCTTATCCTGATTCTGTGTTTGTAGGAAAAGTAGACATGATCAATCAGATCCTTGATCCGCAAACCAAAGTGATGAAAGTGAGAATTGATTTGCCTAACAAGGGACTTGCATTGAAACCTGAAATGTTTGCCAATGTACTGATAGAAAATAAAGAAGGAAGAAAAGCAATGAGCATTCCAGCTTCCGCATTGGTAAGTGACGATGGCAAAAGCTATGTGGTTACATACAAAGGCCAGTGCGATTTGAAGCTACACGAAGTAAAAGTGATCAAAGCAACGGAAGGCGGCCCTGCATTTATTAAAGATGGCGTACAGCTGGGAGATAAAGTGATCTCTAAGAACCAGGTGTTGTTCTTTAGAGCGCTATCACAGCAATAGGAAAAAGTAAAAAGTAAAAATTCAAAATTCAAAACGGGTCACAAATTTTTGACTTTTGATTTTTGATTTTTTACTTAAAAATTCAATAATTCAGTTATTCAATCATTAGCATGAATAAGTTCATAAAAAGTATTATCCATTTTTCACTACGCCACCGCTACTTCGTTTTCTTCATGACAGTAGTGCTGGTGGCAATAGGAATTTGGAGTTATAAGGAAACCCCTATTGAAACATTTCCGGATGTTACCAATACACAGATCGTTATTATTACGCAGTGGCCTGGAAGAAGTGCCGAGGAGGTAGAGAAGTTTATTACCATTCCACTTGAAACTGTGTTGAACTCAGTGCAGAAGAAAGCGAATCTTCGCACCAACTCTTCATTTGGACTTAGTTATATCACTTTGATATTTGATGACGGAGTAGATGATGCGTTTGCACGGCAGCAGGTTATGAGCCGCATCATTAACGCTGATCTTCCTGACAACATACAGCCGGAAGTGCAGCCGCCTTACGGACCAACGGGTGAAATTTACCGCTACACATTGCAAAGTGCAACCAAATCTGTACACGAGCTTACAGCTTTGCAGGATTGGGTACTTGATCGCCAGTTCAAATCGGTGTCGGGTGTTGCCGATGTAAACAGTTTTGGTGGTGAAGAAAAAATATTTGAAGTAAGTGTGAACCCTGAGTTGCTGATCAAATACAACCTGAGCTCACTCGATGTATATGAGGCTGTTTCAAAAAGCAACGTAAACGTGGGTGGTGATGTGATTGAAAGAAATGGCCAGGCTTATATAGTACGTGGTATTGGTTTGCTTAATAACATTGATGAAATTGAAAACATTATTATCACGAAAATAAACGGCGTGCCGTTGCTGGTAAAGAATGTTGCCAACGTTATGGAAGCCGGTAAACCCCGCCTGGGAACTGTTGCGCTTAACAATAAACGTAACCAGATCGAAGGTATTGTGGTAATGCGCAAGGGAGAAAATCCAAGCGAGGTTTTAGATCGCGTACACGAAAAAATAGCGGAACTTAACAAGAACATTTTGCCAAAAGATGTGAAGATCGTTCCATTCTACGATCGCACCACGCTGATGGATTTTGCGCAGGAAACGGTCATCCACAATCTTATTGAAGGTATCGTGCTCGTAACTGTGATCGTATTTCTTTTCATGGCTGACTGGCGCACAACGGTGATCGTAAGTATCATCATTCCGCTGTCGCTTTTGTTCGCCTTCATCTGTATGCGCATCAAAGGCATGAACGCCAACCTGCTTTCGATGGGAGCGATTGACTTTGGTATCATCATAGATGGAGCCGTGGTAATGGTGGAAGGCTTGTTTGTGGCACTCGACAAGCGGGCGCATGAAGTGGGCATGGAGAAGTTCAACAAGCTGGCAAAGCTTGGCCTATTCAAGAACACCGGCGCTGAAATGGGTAAATCCATCTTCTTCTCTAAGTTGATCATCATTACCTGTTTGATCCCAATCTTCGCATTCCAGAAAGTAGAAGGTAAAATGTTCTCTCCTTTGGCCTACACTTTAGGTTTTGCCTTGTTGGGAGCGTTGATCCTAACACTTACGCTAGTGCCTGCGTTAGCAAGTATTTTGCTGAAAAAGAACGTACGTGAAAAACACAACCCGATCGTTATCTTCTTCGAAAGCATCACACTAAGGGGTCTGAAGAGATTGTATGCAAGTCAAAAGATGAGTGTGATTGTTGCATTCATCATAATGATCATTTCATTCTTTTCCTTCAAATTTCTCGGTTCGGAATTCTTACCGCAATTGGATGAAGGCGCTCTTTGGGTGTCTGCAGAGTTACCGCGAAGCGTGTCATTGAACGAAGCCGATAGTATAGCTGCGGAAATGAATAAAGTGATCCAAACTTTCCCTGATGTTAAAAATACTTTGACGCAGGTGGGCCGTACAAATGATGGTACTGATCCAAAAGGATTCTTCAACGTGCAGATCGCAGTTGATCTTACTCCTAAAAAAGAAAGAATAGATAAACTCACCACTGATGAGATCGTTGATCAGATGGATGCCAAGCTGCAAAAGTTCCCGGGCATCGTATTCAACTATTCACAACCGATTCGCGATAACGTTGCGGAAGCCGTAGCCGGTGTGCCTGCAGCGTTGGTAGTGAAGATCTTTGGCCAGGATTTCAACGTGCTTGATACAAGTGCAACACATGTGATGAATATTTTGAAAGGCGTTCAGGGTGTTGAAGATTTGGGAGTGATCAGAAACCTTGGTCAGCCCGAGTTTCGTATAGAGTTGGACCAACAGAAAATGGCATTCTACGGTGTTTCCACTGCAGACGCCAATGCTGTTATTGAAATGGCCATTGGCGGTAAGGCAGCTACTGAATTGTTCGAGGGTGAAAGAAAATTTGATGTGCGTGTTCGTTATCAAAAAGATTACCGTGCAACTCGTGAAGCAGTCGAAAACCTGATGGTGCCTGCAACAGACGGCGCTAAAGTTCCGCTGAAAGAAATTTCCAGCATCCGAACTTTAACAGGCCCGGCATTCATTTACCGTGATAACAACATGCGTTACATCACAGTGAAATTCTCTGTTCGTGGCCGTGACCTTGGAAGCACCATTGCAGAGGCACAGCAAAAAGTAAATGCAGCAACACAATTGCCTGATGGATATAAAATGTCATGGAACGGTGAGTTTGAAAACCAACAGCGTGCCACTAAGACATTGGCTCGCGTGGTACCGATTTGTTTACTCGTGATATTCCTGATCTTGTTTGTAACGTTTGGCAACTCAAAAGATGCGATCCTTACGTTAATGAACGTACCGTTTGCGTTGATCGGCGGTATCCTTGCACTGCACGTAACGGGCATCAACTTTAGCATTTCCGCGGGTATTGGATTCATCGCCTTGTTTGGTGTCTGTATCCAGAATGGCGTGATCATGATATCCGTTTTCCGGAAAAACCTTGAGGCAGGGATGCACCTAAACGAAGCGATTCTCGAGGGCGTTCACTCGCGTGTGCGTCCAGTGGTAATGACCGCACTTATGGCGATGATCGGTTTGTTGCCGGCAGCGATTTCTACAGGCATCGGTTCTGAAACACAAAAACCATTGGCGATCGTAGTAATCGGCGGTTTGATCACTTCAACATTGCTTACTTTACTCATTCTCCCTATCATTTATGCATTGGTATTCAAATTCATGCATAGAAGTCAGAATAGAAGACTGCTGAGAAAAGCAGGCTTGATTAGCAGGAAGTAAAAAAATAGGAACGTTCGCTAAAAACAAAAGAGCTGTCTCATTTTTGAGATGGCTCTTTTTTGTCCTCAACACATCTAATCTAAATGAGCCAAATCGGCCAAAATCTTTTTTTCCAATCTCGTAAACAAATTACGGACCTAGGTTGTCTTATTCTAGGAAGAGTCATAGAATCGTCAGGAATGGCCTTTTTGTTTCCAAAAAACGGAATATGAGCGGTTATACGGACGGGAAAAAAGGCAGTTCCACGAACTGATTTACAGCTAAATCCATCCCTTTTGCAAACTTCAAAACTGAACTTGCACGTTGTATCGGCAAGTTCTTGAGAAAATTCAACAAACTGATTAGCATGCCCCAGAGCCGCTGCCCATTGATTTCAGTGGATTTATATATCCGCGTCTATGTTGCACGGATCAAATAGTCAATAGCAATCTCTAATCATATGTCTACTTCAAAAAATCGACGAAAGTTTATCAAGTCGGTCATTGTCGCGGGTGCCACCGTAGGCGTTGGCGCTCCGCTGTTGCATCATCTAACGTCGGAGGATACTTCCCTGGTGCCAATGATGATGCCGGACGGCAAGCTAGTAATGGTAAATAAGTCAGTCCTTGAGCAAAGTACCGTCGCAAAAAAAGCCACGGAAAAAGAAGTCTTCGACTGGATGAATGATGCACACAAAAAATGACCTGCTTTTAAGAGTTTAACTAAAATTGTTCATATCCAAATTGACCGCCATGAACCTAAAAGTAAAAATCTCGGCAATAAGCGTTACGCTTATATTAACCATCTTGCTTTACGTTATTTCCTGTACACATAAGGATGAAATTGTGCCAAGTGGAGGCAGCGGAGGTCCTATCACCCGGGGTACCCAGCGCGTTAAGTTAGAGTCCTTTGACAAAGCACACTCCAACGTTAACTGGTCAACCAAGTACTTAGGTCAAATTTCAGGCTTAACCGGACGTTTCAATACCTTCCATGTCACCCGATTCTATTTTAAGGAAGACAACCCAGACAGCATCTATTTCACAGCGGATGTATGGTTAAACTCAGTAAACACCAGTGAACCAGCAAGAGACGGGGGTTGTTTGCTTGCAACATTTGGAACAGGACCGACTGCTGGTGCAGCAGATAGTAACATGGCGGTAATCACCAGCAAGAAGGCAGTTTTCAGCACGACAGATAAAGGCTACATCATAACTGCCGATTTTAAATTTCACGGTGTGACCAAAGAAATTACTGCCAAGCTAAGCTACGATGGAAAAGCAGAATTGGGAACACAGGACGAATACGGATTCAGCCTGGATTTTTCCATCCTGGCCATTTCTGATTTCGGCATTGTATCAACCAGTATTGGCGATAACGTCGACATTATCTGTAATGCGGCAATTAAGTACACCGAATAAGTATTGACGCTAAAACCCATATTAAACACCATTTAATGACTAACGCAAATTATCAATTATGAAAGTCAGAAAAATATATTGGGTGATGGCAATGTTAATAATGGCATTGACAACAGGCTGTTACTACGATGTTATCACTCCGCCCGATCCTAACGCACCGCCACAAAACGTAAGCTTCAGTAACGACCTCCAGCCCATTTTTAACACAAGTTGTGCCACACCCGGATGTCATGGCGATGGGGGGCATAATCCAACCTTAACGGCAGATAAGTCCTACAATGCACTGATGTCGGGAGGCTTTGTAAATACAACCATTCCCACAGAAAGTATTTTGTATAAAGAGATAAACAGTGGCCTGATGCCTCCAACAGGTAAGCTGCCACAGGTTCAGATTCAAATGGTGCTGGACTGGATCAAAATAGGAGCTCCTAATAACTAACTACATCCTAAAAAAACGCACAAATGAAAGCACACACAACACTATATAACCGGTCACCTAAAGCTGCTTTAGTATTGTTTTGCTTGCTGGGATGCCTGAATTTTTTGAATGCGCAAGACTCAACTGGAGTTAAAGAGGCAGCGACAGAAGCCCCCGCAGCTCCCAAAAAAAGCAAGCCGGTGCCAAATACATTTGAAAACATCTGGCTATTGGATAATCAGAGTGTAATGGTGCCCACCAAAGGGTCATTCCAGCTTGATTTCATGCACCGTTTCGGAACTATTGATGGTGGCTACCAAAGTCTGTTTGGTCTTTTTGGTGGCATCAATATCCGCATTGGAGCTGATTATGTGCCAAGAGAAGATTTGATGGTCGGACTTTCACTAACAGAGTACAACCTAACCTGGGAGGGATATGTAAAATATGCGGGGCTCAAGCAAACAAAAGATGATAAAATTCCCGTGAGTGTAACCTACTACGGCAACATGGCTGTTGATACAAGATCAGATCCTACCGGCGGTCTTTACCCCCATGGAAGTGATCGCCTGATGTTCTTTAACCAAATAATTATTGCCAGGAAGTTCGGCGATAGATTTTCCATACAGGTGGCACCCAGCCTTACACACGTGAACGTGGTGCAAGGCTATTACGGGGGAGATACCACAGCAGATGGCAAAAGCGTGCTCGGCAAAGAAATGAAACACGATCATTTCGCGATCGCTTTTTCAGGAAAAGTAAAATTGAACAACACACTTAACCTGCTGCTGAACTATGACCAGCCAATCACAAAACATTTGACAAACAACCCAAATCCAAACCTTTCCGCTGGGCTTGAAATCAACACCACAGGACACACGTTCCAGGTATTGGTGGGCAACTATCGTTATATAACACCCTCGAGAAATAATTACTATAACAACAATGACTACAAGGATGGGCAGTGGTTGATCGGCTTTAACATGACGCGGCTTTGGAACTGGTAGAAACAATATTCTTTATCAATACACCTCAAAACAAGTTTATGAAAACAAAAACACTAAGTGTCCTTTTACTGATGACAACATTTATCGTGGTTGTAAGTTTTACTTTTTCAAAACAACAACCTAAGCCATGGAACGTTCCTGAAAAGAACGCGAAGATGGCCAACCCTATTAAATCTGATGCTGCCTCTATTAATACAGGCAAAGCTTCATGGGCGAAGAACTGCGCTTCATGTCATGGCAAAATGGGTAAGGGAGATGGATCAAAAGCTGCGAAATTAACTACACATCCGGGCGATTTTTCAGCTGCAGCAACACAAGGTCAATCAGACGGAGCACTGTATTATAAAATAAGCGAAGGAAGAGACGACATGCCAGCGTTTAAAAAGAAAATTTCTGATGAAGATGAAATATGGAGTCTCGTAAACTACATACGCACTTTTAAGAAGTAGTTGAAAATTGAAAATTGAAAGTTGAAAATGAGGGTTGTTGGCGGTCGAAAAGACCAATTAAGATTATAGAACAATCATTTTCAACTTTCAATTTTCAATTTTCAATTTCATTCTCAACTTTCAACTTTCAATTTGTATTCCATGGATTCAAATAATAACGAATCGAATGATTCGCGTAGAGATTTCCTGCGAAAAGGTTTTGTGGCTACTGCCGCTGTAGCGACGGGTCTGGGACTTGTGGAAACGGCGTGCAAAGAAACAAAGCCCAAAACAGGTGATAAGGTGAAGCTGCTTTCTCCTGATGGCAAAATAGTGGAAGTAGATTCTTCAATGATCAATCCTGCAATACCGGACTCACTCCTTTCCAAACACAATGTGCGTGAGGGTGTGCCCGGCAAAAAGTTTGTAATGGTGATTGATCTCTCCAGGTGCAGGAATGCAGGTAAATGCAAGAGCGCATGCTCAAAGATGCACTATTTGCCAGACAATCGCAGCTACATCAAGATCAACAAAATGCAGGATTCAGATAAGGCTGCTCCTTACTGGATGCCTACTCCATGTTTTCACTGCGACAATCCGCCGTGTGTAAAAGTGTGCCCAGTGGGCGCCACTTTTAAATTGACGGATGGCATTGTAGGCATCGATAATGAACGCTGCATCGGTTGTAGGTTTTGCATGGTAGCCTGTCCATATTCTGCACGGGTTTTTAACTGGGACACCGAGTACCAGTTGAACATTACCCAAATGAATGAAATAAAGCCACACGCAGCATGCAGCACACACGTTTCAGGCACAGTAGAGAAATGCGATTTCTGTCCGACCAACACAGCCAAAGATGAACTACCGGATTGTGTGCAAGCCTGCCCCAACGGCGTATTCTATTTTGGCGACGAAGTAGAAGATGTGGTAAGCAACGGCGACGAAACTGTTCGACTGAGCCAGTTATTAAAAGACAAGTCTGGTTACAGGTACCTCGAAGATCTGGGAACCAAACCAAGGGTTTATTATCTGCCTCCTGTAAACAGACAATTTCCATTTAAAGACGCCGAAGTACCAACAGAAGCAGAAGGACAAACCACCCATGAATCAGGCCATTAAACAGCTTGATGATCGAAGTGGTAAACAGCGCCGAACTTATTAATTATTAATTATTAATTGCAAATGGAACCTGTAAAAATAAAGTTGGATAAATCGAATCAACTGCTCACGGATTTGATGCCAAAAAAATTCAACGCTTCGGGTAAGTTATGGGTGGGCGTGCTGCTGGTAATAGTTGTTATCGGCTTTTATGCCTACATCCGCCAATTGCAGAAGGGCCTTGTTGTAACCGATATGCGCGATTTTACTTCGTGGGGAATATACATATCCAACTTCGTTTTTTTTGTTGCCATAAGCCTTGTTGGTTCGCTCGTAAGTGCCATTCTTAAGCTGGCCAACGTAAGATGGCGCACACCACTTGTGCGCATCTCTGAAATAATTGCTGTGGCTGCAATATTCTTCGCCGCTATCATCATCATAGTGGACATGGGACGCCCGGAAAGATTCTGGCATCTGTTCGCATTTGGAAGACTTCAATCGCCTATTCTTTGGGATGTTATTGTTATCACCACTTATCTTGTTGTAAGCAGTCTGTTACTTTACATTCCGTTACTTCCGGACATTGCTATTTGTCGCGACCTGACTCCTGCATCTTTAAAATTCAAAAAATGGTTTTACACTTTCCTCGCCTTAAACTGGAGAGGTACTTCGCAACAATACGCTCTTATACACAAATGCATCAATGTGCTTGCAGTGCTTGTTGTTCCCCTTGCGTTGGGTATTCACACCGTTACTTCATGGTTGTTTGCAACAACCTACAGAGCCGGCTGGGACAGCTCCAACTTCGGGCCTTATTTTGTGGCGGGTGCGTTCCAGGCTGGATGTGGAGGTGTAATTGCCGTTACATATGTTTTGAGAAATCATTACAACTTAAAAAAATACATCACCACCAAGCATTTTGATAATATGGCAAAACTATTGGTGCTGTTGTCATTGGTCTATCTATATTTCAACATTAATGAATATTTAGTTCCCGGATATAAAATGAAAACGGTAGATGGCGAACATTTGAAATCCTTGTTCACCGGTCACTACGCGCCGCTGTTTTGGAGCGTGCAGATATTCGGAATGGTAGTTCCGATAGTCGTTATGCTGTTTAAAAAAGGAAGAGCGCCGCTTCCGGTTTTTATTGTTTCCCTCTTGGTGGTTGTTGGCGCATGGTTCAAGCGTTTCCTGATTGTTGTACCTACCCTTCTTCACCCTTTCATTCCTATTCAGAACGTTCCTGCGTCGTGGCACACCTATATGCCAACCTGGGAAGAATGGGCCATTACATCGGCATCACTCGCCGGTGCGCTGCTGGTTATTACTTTCTTTGTAAGACTGTTTCCTATCATTTCAATTTGGGAAATGACAGAAGAGCAGCAATCTCCTCAAATTGATGAACAAACGAATTTGTATGAAGCTCAAGCATAATAATATCATCCGCAGTTTAGCACTGTGCTGTTGTCTCTTTGTGTTTTCCGCGCAACGTGTGTCTGCGCAGGATAGCACAAATGCAGAAGCGCAAATTACGCTCACCTTCGGCGAACAGGACAGCGTTAAACAAGCGAAAGCCGTTGTTACAAAAAATCATACTCCGCTAAAAGGCGTAGATGTTGTGTTTTTAATTAAGAAAAGTTTCGGCTCACTCCCTTTGGGTGATGCGGTTACAACCGATGAAAATGGCGAAGCAGTAGCAGACTTTCCAACTGACATGCCCGGTGATCATGAAGGCAATATAACAGTGCTTGCCAAGGTAGAAGAGAACGATCAAACCGGAGAGCTTCTCGCTTCAAAAGTCACAAACTGGGGCGTGCCGACAACTGTAAAAGACAAGTTTGATCAAAGGACCCTTTGGTCGCCCGCGGCCAATGCTCCAATACCGCTCGTGGTAACAGTTGTGTCGTTAGTCGCGCTTGTGTGGGGAATCATTTTGTATATGTTATCTCAACTCGTAAAAATAAATCGATTAGGAAAAGCATAGCCGTTTCAATAACTGAATAACTGAATGACTGAATAACTGAGTGTTCAATGGCGAAAATGCTTGTCAAACAGGAACATTCAGTTATTCAGTCATTCAGTTATTCAGTTATTCAGTTATTCGTTACCTGAAATTCTGTTCAAAAGATTTGGATTTTCAAAAAACTTTTGTCTGAAACCTGAAACTTCAGTAAATTTATTGGATAACGTTTTTTCCAAATGCCCGCAATACGAGCTCCGGAAAAATGCTAACGATTGTGTTTACTGGTTAACTTTTAAACAAAAACAGAGAAAGAGCACCGACTATGATTACAAGTAAAGAGGCAAACGGCTTATTATTGAAAAGCATCCCTAAAATTACTACTAAAGAAAATGGCATTGAAGGCGCCATGCTTGCCTTTGCCACCTATACACGCCAATCTGCACAGGAATGTGATATTTCCCAAATTAAAAAATGCATGAGCGTAGCGCAGGAACTTTATGCCAACGGAGACGCCGAATTAAAAACACTCATTGAACGTGTTTATATCCCCGCTCTCAAGCAGGCTATCAGCCGCGATTGCACAGAAGCAAGATTATTACAAATATATATTCCAGTTGGGCTTTACCAGCTTTATGTAATGCAAGGTTTCAGCAGGGACTAGAAAAGTTGTTTGTTGTTAGTTATTAGTTGTTAGACATTGGGACTAAAATTCCTATTGAGGAATATCGCGCTTAAAGCCTAACAACTAACAACCATCAACTAACAACTTCGCATTCAGCCATGCAACGACTCAAACACCTTCAAGGTCAATTACAAAAAACCATCGATGAAAAAGTTGTTGCTTTTATTGGTTACAGGCTTCACATTTATTTCTTCTTTCGCACAATCTAAAAAGACGACATACTCCGCAGGTTTGTTGCTTTCAAAACCTGCTTATTTTTCCAATACAGAAAGCAATAACACTACAGGCGTTGGTCTCGAGATACAAACCGAACGTCTTTTTTCGCGAAAATTTTCCTGCACAGCAAGTCTTGGCTACATCCATTTTTCGGGCACATACACCTACATCAACTATTCGAGCTACGCTCATGATACCAGCATAACCAGCTATGGCAACATTCCTTTGTTTGCAGGCTTAAGATATTATTGCTGGAAAAAATTATTTCTCGGTGCTGAAATTGGCGCAATGATTCAAGGCAGCAGCAATACCAGCACTCACCTTTCGCTCGCTCCTTCTGCTGGTTATAAATTTGAGATTGCAAAACAACATGGCATCGATGTTGGCCTACGGCTCATAAATACTTTACCCGGTTATGGAACGCCGGAAGCAAACACTTTAACGAAAGGTGGCTACGGCATTTGGGTATTAAAAGCTGCCTACGCATTTTAGCACATCACATTACTTTCAAACGCTCAATTTTCTTAAAAACGCAACAAACCTTTTAGCCTGAATGGTTGTTTAATTGTGCTTGCCTGCAAGTGGCACGCAAAATGCATTAGATCATGAGGCATTTTGTTTTCTGTAGCTGTTAAAAACTCAATTACTAGTACAAAAGGTTCATTTTTTGATAGTAACAATGTGGAAACAGCAACATTGATAAATTGCTGAATACAAGAATTAAACATCATGAATATGAAAAAAAACTGGCTAAAAAACCTTGCCGTGCTCGGAACGGCTGTGATCATTTCGTTAACTATTGCTTCCTGCGGTCCTAAAGATGCAGATGTTCAATCTGCTGCAGCTACCGCGCTCGCAGGCGACCCTACAACATCTGCGCTCCAGGTGAGCGTGAAAGGTGGAGTTGCAACCATTAGCGGTGAGTGCAAAGACGATGCGTGCAAAGTAAGCAGTGAAAATGTTGTGAAGGGGATAAAAGGAGTAAAACAAGTGGTTAACAATGTAACGGTTGCGCCTCCGCCTCCACCATTGCCACCAGCCGCTCCTGTTACTATTTCTCCGGATGACAATTTAAGCAAAATGGTAACTGATGCCATTAAAGACAATGCGGGCGTTATGGCTTCGGTAAAAGACGGCGTTGTTACATTGACAGGAGAAATCAAAAGAGCCGACCTTCCTAAGCTCATGCAGAAGGTTCAATCGCTGAAACCAAAAAAAGTTGAAAACAAATTAACCATAAAATAAAATATCATGGCACTACAGGATAAATACAAAGAGCTGATCGATACAGCGAATTCATCAGGCGTGTCTAACCTGCAGGTAAGAGAGCAGGATGGTGTTTTATACGTTGACGGTGATGCACCAAGCGGCAGCGCTAAAGACAATCTTTGGAACATTTACAACAAAATTGATCCGGATTTTCGCGCCGGCGACCTTGTATTGAATGTTAATGTTGGCGGCGCAGTAGATGGCGGCAAACTGAAAGTGGTTACAGAAAGCAGCAACCTGAACATTCGCAAAGGCCCGGGCACGGACCAACCTATCGTCGGCAAAGCAGGTCACAATGAGATCGTAACATTGGTAAATAAAACAAGCGACCAATGGTACCTTATCAGAACTGACGGCGGTGCTGAAGGTTATGCATATGCGCAGTATTTGCAGCCGGCCTAGCGAGTTATGAGTTTTGAGTTATGAGTTGTAGGACATCGAATTTCATAAATTGATAACTCAGAACTCAAAACTTATTACTCAAAACTCTTTTTTAACTCCTATTTTCATTAAAACAAATTTTATGTTTGAAGAATTATTACAACTGGTTCAACAGCACAGCCAGGAAGCCGTTGTTGATAATACTGCTATTCCCAATGAGCACAATCAGGACGTGATGAACGAGGCAGTAAGTTCCATCACCAACGGACTGCAAAGCTATGGGCAGGGAAATGCAGAGGGCATCATGCAGTTGTTCCAATCGCAAAGCGGCGTTTCCGCAGATCATCCAGCGGTGCAGGGCATTTCGAGCAATTTTGTTGAATCCATCACTTCAAAATTTGGCATCAGCGGAACGCAGGCGCAAAGCATCGCTGCTGCTATCATTCCAATGGTAATGGCAAAATTCATTCACAAAACAAATGACCCCAACGATCAAAGCTTCAATTTCCAAAACATCATCGGCGCATTTACCGGCGGTGGTGGCGGAGGATTGTCGAGCCTGCTGGGTAAATTTGGCCTGTAAAAAGTAAAAAATCAAAAGTTAAAAGTCAAAACGTCGCGGTTTGTCCGATCATTCTTTCGCAGCCACTTTTTGAATTTTTAATTTTGATATTTTACTTAACACTGATATTTATCATAAACCGGTTTGACTAAAACCGGTTTTTTGTTGAAATCGCTGGAAAATAAAATGCGTTAACCGGGGTGCATCGGAGTTATTGGGTGATGCTCAAGCTATTTTGCTGATTTTTCCTCATTTTGCCCTAATTTCGAACCCTCAAATCAACAATCATAATCTATGGCAGAAGAGATATTAATGCCCCGCTTGAGTGATACCATGACAGAAGGGGTAATTGCTGCATGGCACAAAAAGGTAGGCGATACTGTGAAGAAGGGTGATCTGTTAGCTGAAGTAGAAACAGATAAGGCCACCATGGAGCTGGAAAGCTATAAAGACGGTACCTTATTACATATTGGCGTGCAGAACGGCGGAAAATTGCAGGTGAATGATTTGTTAGCCATCATCGGCGCTCCTGGTGAAGATATTTCCGGAATTTTAAATAAACAAGGTGGTGCTCCGGCTGCAGCTCCAGCGGCTGAGAAGAAAGAAGAAGCTCCTAAACAAGAGCAGGCTCCGCAAGCAGCTCCTGCAAGTGGCGGCTCGGTTGATCTTTCTAAAATTGAAGAAGTTATTTTGATGCCTCGCCTTAGCGATACCATGACTGAAGGTGTGATCGCTGAGTGGCACAAAAAAGTAGGCGACGACGTTAAAAAAGGCGACCTGCTTGCTGAAATCGAAACAGATAAAGCTACCATGGAGCTGGAAAGCTACAAGAATGGTAAGTTATTATATATAGGTGCACAAAAAGGCGACAAAGTTCCTGTGAATGCGTTGCTGTGTATCATTGGTGAAGAAGGAAAAGTAGACGTTGATAAAATTGTTGCCGCTGCAAAAGGCGGTGGCACTGTATCTGCGGGCGCTTCTCAACCAGCGGCTGCAACTGCTCAACAAGCAGCTCCAGCTGCACAGGCTGCTCCGGCACAAGGCGCACCTGCACTATCTTCCACAGACAACGGAAGAGTAAAAGCTTCTCCGCTTGCTAAAAAAGTAGCAGAAGAAAAAGGTATCGATCTTTCACAAGTTCCGGGAAGTGGTGATGGCGGACGCATTATAAAAGCAGATGTTGACAGCTACAAACCTGCTGCACAACAAGCGGCTCCTGCTGCGAAAAGCGCACCTGCCGTGGCTTCTGCTCCTGCCGGACAAGTAAGCTTTGATGAAGTACCGGTTTCTCAAATGCGTAAAGTAATTGCGAAACGTCTTGGTGAAAGCTTGTTCACTGCTCCTCACTTCTATGTAACAATGGCTATCGATATGGATAACGCTGTTGCAGCACGTACGAAGATCAATGAGAAAGCAGCTGTAAAAATTTCATTCAACGACCTGGTATTAAAAGCTTGTGCTATTGCACTGAAACAACACCCTGCTATCAACAGCAGCTGGTTGGGCGATAAAATTCGTGTGAACCATCACGTGAACATCGGCGTTGCCGTTGCAGTTGACGAAGGTTTGCTGGTTCCGGTTGTTCGTTTTGCAGATACTAAATCCCTAACGCAGATCGGCACAGAAGTAAAAGACTTCGCTGCCCGCGCAAAAGCTAAAAAATTACAACCTTCAGATTGGGAAGGAAGCACATTCACTATCTCTAACTTGGGTATGTTTGGTGTAGACGAATTCACAGCGATCATCAACCCACCAGATGCTTGTATACTTGCAGTAGGTGGTATCAGCCAGGTGCCTGTAGTGAAAGACGGCGTCGTAAAACCAGGAAACATCATGAAAGTTACTTTGAGTTGCGACCACCGCGTAGTAGATGGTGCAACCGGCGCAGCTTTCCTGCAAACGCTGAAAAGCTTCCTGGAAGAGCCTTTGAGAATGTTGGTTTAAGTATCTCACGCAAAGGCGCAAAGGGAAAACAAAGAACGCAAAGGTGTTCAATATATGTAAGGGTATTCTGTAATGCAGAATACCCTTTTTCGTTTTAATAATATGGATCTATGCTCCCTAAAAACAAAGAGAGACTGCAGAAATACAGTCTCTCTTTTATACTTAATAACCCTTTGCGTTCTTTGTTTTCCCTTTGCGCCTTTGCGTGAAATTGCCTACATCACAACGTTGATCATTTTGTTTTTCACGTAGATCACTTTCTTTGGTGCTTTGCCTTCGAGCCATTTTTTTACGATGTCATCGGCCATTACCATTTCTTCTACTTGTTGTTGTGTGGCATCGAGTGCAATGGTTAACTCTGTTCTCGTTTTACCGTTGATGGCAACGGGGTATGCCTTCGCAGTTTCAACCAGGTATTTATTTTCAATTGGCGGATACGCCGCATCCAGGATATAACCCTCGTTGCCGATCGTGTGCCAAAGTTCTTCTGCAATATGCGGTGCATACGGCGTTAAGGCGATCAGCAATTTTTCAAGTATTGCTTTTTTATGGCATTTCAAATCGCCCAGTTCATTTACCGCGATCATGAATGTACTTACTGCAGTATTGAAAGAGAATTTCTCTGTGTCCTCTTCAATTTTCTTAGCGGCTTTGTACAGCACTTTCCATTCTGCGTCTGTCGGGGCATCCTTGGTAACAATCAGGCCTTTGTTTTCATCAACAAACAAGCGCCAAAATTTTCTCAAAAATCTGTGAACACCTTCAATGCCTTTTGTATCCCACGGCTTGCTCATTTCCACCGGACCAAGGAACATTTCATACATGCGGAAAGTATCGGCGCCATATTTATCAACAAGATAATCCGGGTTAACAGTGTTGAATTTTGATTTACTCATTTTCTCCACTTCCACGCCGCAGATATATTTATCGCCTTCCAAAATAAATTCTGCATCACCAAACTCTGCATTCTTCCATTGTTTGAAGGCTTCTGTATCAAGTTCAACGCCATCCACTATGTTTACATCCACGTGGATCGCATCAACCTGGTACTCTCCTTTCAAACCATGAGAAACAAACTTGCTTGTGCCGTGGATACGATACACAAATCTTGAAGACCCTTGTATCATTCCCTGGTTCACCAGTTTCTTGTAAGGCTCTTCATGACCGATCAGTCCAAGGTCGAACAATACTTTTGTCCACATACGGCTGTACAGCAAATGCCCTACAGCGTGTTCTGTTCCTCCGATGTATAAATCAACCTGACCCCAGTAGTCGCTGGCTTTTCTGCTGCAAAACTCCTGGTTATTTTCAGGATCCATGTAGCGCAGGAAATACCATGATGATCCCGCATAGCCCGGCATTGTGTTTACTTCGCGAACACCTCCGTTATAGTTTTTCCATTCAGTAAGATTTGCCAATGGCCCCTCACCTTCCGGTCCGTTCTTAATTTTATCCATTTCCGGAAGCAATACCGGCAGCTCACTTTCCGGCAAAGGATGCGCAATACCATCTTTCCACACAATTGGGAAAGGTTCGCCCCAATAACGCTGGCGGCTAAACGCTGCGTCGCGCATACGGTAGTTGGTTTGGCGCTTGCCAATGCCCATTTCTTCCAGCTTCGTAATCACGATGTCCATTGCGTCACGCATTTTTACACCGTTCAGGAAATCACTATTTTCCAAAAGCGCATCCTTGGTCGCGTTTGCTTCCACTCCATCAAAATGACTTCCGATAATGTTGGTGATTGGAATATTGAAATGGTGTGCAAATTTGAAATCTCTTTCATCGCCGCAAGGAACGGCCATGATAGCGCCAGTTCCATACCCGATCAACACATATTCTGAAATCCAGATAGGAATTTGTTTTCCGTTAAATGGGTTCACCGCATAAGCACCGGTAAAAGCTCCTGTAATTTTTTTCTCCGCTTGTCTTTCCCTGTCGCTGCGACTTTTCACGTAGGCTACGTATTCGTCAACGGCTTGCTTTTGATCAGCAGACGTGATCTTTTCGATCAAATCATGCTCAGGAGCAATTACCATAAAGTCCACGCCGAAAATGGTATCAGGGCGGGTTGTGTAAACTACCAAGGATTCGGAAGAACCACTGATATCAAATTTGATCTCGGCACCATAACTCTTGCCGATCCAGTTGGTTTGCATTTCCTTCATTGCTTCGCTGAACTCAATTTTATCAAGTCCGGTCAGCAAGCGGTCAGCATATTCTGTAATGCGCAGGTACCATTGGCGCAATTTCTTTTTTACCACGGGATAACCACCGCGCTCACTCACGCCATTTACCACCTCGTCATTAGCCAGCACGGTTCCCAGCGCCTCGCACCAGTTTACTTCACCGTATCCGCAGAAGGATAAACGATATTCCATCAAAATATCTTCACGACGCTTCTCATCGAAAGATCTCCATTCGTCTGCTGAAAAAGAAATTGTTTTATCGCCGGGACAAACATTATTGCTGTTGCCTTCTGTTTCAAATATTTTTATCAGCCCATCAATGCTTTCTGCTTTTTGTGTTTTGCGGTTGTACCAGCTTTTAAACAATTGCAGAAATATCCATTGTGTCCATTTGTAATAGTTGGAATCGCTTGTTTTTACTTCTCTGTCCCAATCGTAGCAAAATCCAATATTATCAAGCTGGCTGCGGAAATTCTTAATGTTTTGATCTGTACTTACGGCAGGGTGGATACCGTGTTCGATGGCGTATTGCTCAGCCGGCAGTCCAAAAGCATCGTAACCCATTGGGTGGAGGACGTTGTAGCCTTTTAATCTTTTGTATCTGCTGAAAATATCACTGGCAATATAACCAAGCGGGTGACCCACATGCAATCCCGCACCACTTGGGTAAGGAAACATGTCCAGTACATAATACTTTGGCTTTGTCGTATCATTGCTCACTTTGTAGACTTTGGCATCGATCCATTTCTTTTGCCAGTCTTTCTCTATTCGTCTGAAATCGTATTCCATTATTCTTCAGTTTATAGAAAAATGTTTATTCGTTTTGTTATATTGCTAACGGCTGAGTAAAGCCCCGGAAGCCAACAGTTTTGAGCTGTGTGCTCTTGCAGAAAATTTCCGGCTCATGTTTAGTTTAATAATAGCCTAAGCTTCATAGAAGATCGTTCATTCAAGGGTTCGAAATTTGCTGACGTGTAAAATAGAAATCCTTAAACAAACCTTAAAAAAAGCCGGCAATTATTTTTATCAACGCATTTTGAAAAATATTTTGCAAAACCTAGTCGTTACTTAGGGCGGCAAAAATACGGATTCAGCATTTAAATCCTTTATTTTTGCCTGTCTAGCAACGTAATACTAACCAGAAAAATATCAACAGTATGGCGCAAACCGGAAAAAGTTCCGCAAAAAGATCCAAACCGTCCTATTTCATGTCCATTTTAGGAGTATCGCTCGTACTTTTTATTCTAGGCTTCTGGGGGTGGATGGCAATTAACGCAAATAAGCTCAGCCAGTATTTTAAAGAAAATGTCGAAGTACGCGTATACCTGCGCGAAAATATCACATCCAGAGATAGTGTGGCCCTTACACAATATATTGCGAATAAGCCTTACGTTAAGGAATATGAATACGTAACAAAGGACCTTGCCCGCAGGAAATTCATCGGCGATGGCAATGAAGACTGGAAAAACGTGCTGGATGCAAACCCTCTGCCTGCAAGTATAGATTTCAAGCTAAGAAGTGAATATGTGAACAGCGACACGCTGGCTACCATTAAAAAAGATCTTGAGCAAAACATTTCGGTAAGTGATGTTCAATACCCGCAGTCATTGGTTGACAAGATCCTGAAAAACATGAAACCGATAAGCCTCGGCTTCCTGATTGCTGCGATCATCTTCACCATTGTGGTAATTATTTTGATTGATAATACTATCCGCCTGGCCATGTTTAGCAACCGCTTTCTTATTAAAACCATGCAAATGGTAGGTGCCACAAGATGGTTTATTGCGAAACCGATGGATATACGTGCCGTTATTAATGGCGCATTGAGCGCTATTCTCGCGCTTATCGGCGTTTTTGGGTTGGTTTCTTTCATGGAGAAACAAATTCCGGAGCTGAAAGCACTTCGCGACCCTTACTGGTTCACCATCTTATGCATTTGCTTGTTGGTGATTGGCATTTTCATTTCCCTGGTAAGTACGCACCGCAGTGTGATCAAATACCTGAAAATGAAACTGGACGACTTGTATTAACAACAGAATAACGGAATAACTGAATAACAGAAGGTTCATATTTTTACCAAACCTTTAATAATAATACACTCAATTATTCAGTCATTCAGTTACTCAGTTATTGAATTATTGCTATATTGCGCACCTAAGTTTTTAATCTATATGAGCGAAAAGAAAGTAATTACTGCCAAAAAAAGCAGCTCAAGCAACCTTGTACTGGGTAAAGAGAATTTCACGTGGATGTTGATTGGCGTTGCCATCATTGCTTTGGGAATGTTGCTGATGGCCGGAGGCAAAAGCAGTAATCCCGCAGAATTTAACCAAAATGAAGTGTATAGCGCACGCCGCATTACCATTGCTCCATTGTTGATCATTATTGGTTTGGGAGTAGAAGTGTTTGCTATCTTCAAAAAGCCAAAAGCTTAATATTTTTCATATAATATTGAAAAGCGATACCGGAAGGTGTCGCTTTTTTTGTTTAGGGGCAGCACCCAGACCTGACAGGTTTTTAAAAACCTGTCAGGTCTGTTACCCCCGACGTCTATGCAAACATCAAGGTTGTGTAGGACCAAAATCATTTAACATGTCGCCCCGATGGGGCTGGTTCTAAATTTTCCGCGCTAACGATATTTCTACTAACATCTTGCCCCTCCCTGGGCAAGTCATTACCACAACACGCCCTGATTCCTAATTTTTAATTCCTAATTCCTAATTATTATTAATTACTTTACTTTCCTTGATTATTTTTATGCCTTTATAAACACAACCCACATGAATTTCATTCAAGTCATCATTCTTGCCATCGTAGAAGGTATCACGGAATTCTTGCCTGTCTCGTCGACCGGCCACATGATTATTACCAGTTCCTTAATGGGAATTGAGACCAACAGTTTCGTAAAGCTTTTTGAAGTATGTATTCAATTAGGGGCCATTCTTGCGGTAGTTGTTTTATACTGGAAAAAATTCTTCGATTTCTCCCGCTGGCAGTTTTACATAAAACTTATTGTTGCCGTAATTCCCGCGCTTATTTTCGGAGCCTTGTTTAGTCATAAAATTAAGAGCCTGATGGAAAGCAATGTAACGGTAGCTATCAGCCTGCTTGTAGGCGGTATTGTTTTGCTTTTCATCGACAATGCATTTAAAAATCCAGTTATTAAAGATGAGCAACACATTACTTATCCAAAAGCCTTTGTAATTGGCATCTGGCAGTGCTTAGCCATGATTCCCGGCGTGAGCAGAAGTGCTTCTTCCATTATCGGAGGTATGCAGCAAAAACTAACGCGCAGTGCTGCTGCTGAGTTTTCATTTTTCCTTGCTGTGCCGACGATGTTTGCCGCTACCGCAAAGGATTTGCTGGACTGGTACAAAGAAAAAGGTGCAATTAGTGGTGAGGAAGTAAAATTTCTTGCCGCAGGTAATATTATTGCGTTCATTGTTGCCATGCTCGCAATTAAATTTTTCATTGATTACTTAAAGAAATACGGTTTCAAACTGTTCGGTTACTATAGAATTTTGGCGGGCATTGTGATCCTGTTGCTCGTATGGAAGGGAGTGATCGGGTCGTAAGGTGAAAGGTCAATGGTGAATCGTGAATGTGGCTTCACAATTTTTATGTAACATTCACGATTTACAATTCACGAGCTTTACGATTCACTTTTCACATCCATCATCCTACCTTATCCATGTTTTTACAATTAAACCATCAACGACTCGACGCGTATCAACTATCACGAGCGTTTGTAAAGGAGTGTTATCTTGCAATAAAACCCTTTCCGCCAGATGAAAGATTTGCATTAATTCAGCAAATAAAAAGAGCCGCGGCGTCTGTTTGTCTTAATATCGCAGAGGGATCTTCCCGGAAATCACCCCTAGAAAGAAGAAGATTCTACGAAATTGCACGAGGTTCTCTAATCGAAGTTGACGCGGCGTTTGATTTGGCATCCGATTTAGGTTATTGCAGAAAAGAGGAGTTAAAGAATTTAGAAATGATAGCAATCAGAGTTTTCGCTATATTATCAAAACTTATTCAGACGTGAATCGTCAATCACGAAATGTAAACTTGGTGTCAAAACGATATTCCATCCACGTTTCGCGGCCGTATTCACGATTCACTTTTCACCATTCACGTTATGCAAACAGCATCAAAAAAAGTCATCAACGGTTGGGCCATGTACGATTGGGCCAACAGTGTTTATAATCTTGTAATCACTACAACGTTCTTCCCTATTTATTTTACGGCTGTAACGAAAAGCCATTTTGGTTCAGAGAATATTCCTTTCCTGGGCAGAACCTTTGTAAACTCTTCCCTGTACGATTACACATTGGCGGTAGCTTATTTGTTTATTGCATTGCTGTACCCAATTCTTACCTCCATTGCAGACACAAGGGGCAATAAGAAAAATTTCATGAGGTTCTTTTGCTATATGGGTTCTATAGGTTGCGCTTGCCTGTACTTTTTTGAAGGAGCCAACTTAATGTGGGGAATCATTTGCTTCATGCTTGCAGCTATGGGTTACGTAGGCAGTCTTGTTTTTTACAATGCGTATCTGCCGGAAATTGCAGCACCGGAAGATCAGGACCGCGTAAGCGCCAAAGGTTTTTCAATGGGTTACATTGGAAGTGTGATACTTCAATTGATTGGGTTTGGGCTGGTAGTTTTTATGAAAGACAATTCAGCGCTTGCTTCACGAATAACGTTCCTGCTTGTGGGTATTTGGTGGATCGGTTTTGCGCAAATAACTTTTTCTGTATTGCCTAAAGTGAACAAGGAGTCTTTAAAAAAGATCAACGTTTTCACAGATGGCTTTACCGAAGTAAAGAAAGTATACGCTGAAATAAAGAAAATGCCGGTGCTAAAAAGATTTCTGCGCGGCTTCTTTTTCTATAGCATGGGCGTGCAAACCGTAATGCTTGCAGCGACTCTATTCGGAAGCAAATTGCTTGGACTGCCCGATACAAAACTTATCATCACCGTTGTACTTATCCAGTTGGTAGCCATACCGGGAGCGATTATGATGAGCCGCCTGTCAGCAGTTTACGGAAACATAAAGGTTTTGATGGGCGTGGTGCTGTTCTGGATTGGCATTTGTGTGGCTGCTTATTATACTGCTCAATTCAAAGAAAATGGCGGGGACCCTGAATATGGGTTTTATGGACTTGCAGTTGCTGTAGGTCTTGTCATGGGCGGCATCCAATCCCTTAGCCGTTCCACTTATTCTAAACTAATGCCCGAAACAAAAGATACCGCCTCATACTTTAGTTACTACGACTTGACGGAAAAAATTGCGATCGTGATCGGCATGTTCAGCTTTGGTTTTATTGAGGAACTAACCGGCAGCATGAAAAACTCTGTTCTTTCGCTTATTATTTTCTTTGTCATCGGCTTGATTTGGCTATTTGCAGCGCTGAAAGCCTCAAACGTCAATCGGCAATCGTCTATCGTGAATGGGTAGACGGCATTCACTATTCACGACCACAAAACTTCTTACTATGCAACTCTATTCTATACATACTGGTAATTTTAAACTTGATGGCGGCGCCATGTTTGGCGTGGTGCCCAAGAGCATTTGGAACAAATTGAATCCTGCAGATGAAAATAATCTTTGCAACTGGGCAATGCGTTGTTTGCTGATTCAGGACGGCAACAGATTGATACTGGTTGACAATGGCATTGGCGATAAACAGGATGCCAAATTCATGGGTCATTACTTTTTGAATGGTGATGATTCGTTGGATAAATCGCTTGCCAAACACGGGTTTCACAGAAATGATATTACCGATGTTTTTTTAACGCATCTTCATTTTGACCATTGTGGCGGCAGCATTGTACGCGAGGGCGACAAACTCGTTCCTGCTTTCAAAAACGCCACTTACTGGAGCAACGAAAGGCATTGGGAATGGGCCACAAAACCCAACGAACGCGAAAAAGCGTCTTTCTTACGGGAAAATATTCTGCCTATACAGGAAAGTGGTCAATTGAAATTTATTGCTGATAACGCCGCGCTGGTCCCATTTACCGACAATATAAAGGTGCGCTTTGCCAACGGCCACACTGACGCAATGATGCTGCCGCAGCTTTCTTATAAAGGAAAAACGATCGTTTACATGGCAGATCTGCTCCCTTCTACAGGGCATATTCCTTTGCCATATGTAATGGCTTACGACATGTTCCCGGTCACGACTTTACTGGAGAAAAAGGCTTTTTTACAGGAGGCTCAGCAAAATGGTTACATTCTTTTCTTCGAGCACGACCTTACAACCGAGTGTTGTACGCTTATTCAAACGGAGAAAGGCATCCGCGCCGGAGACTCGTTCCTGTTGTCAGAAATCTGATTTTCTGAAGTTCCCACTTAATCGTTTTCAAAAAATTGAGGCATTTTCCCTTGCGCAAATCACCAAAAAGGCTGGATTTCGCTCTCAACATCTATATTTGCACATTCTTATGGCAACAGATAATAACAAATTTCAAGCGATCATTTCTCACTGCAAGGAATACGGATTCATTTTTCAATCCAGCGAGATTTATGATGGATTAAGTGCCGTGTACGACTACGGTCAAAATGGTAGTGAGCTGAAAAGAAATATTCGTGATTATTGGTGGAGGAGCATGACGCAGTTCCATGAAAACATCGTGGGTATCGATGCGGCAATTTTTATGCATCCTACCACCTGGAAAGCGAGCGGGCACGTTGATAATTTCAGCGACCCAATGATCGATAACAAGGATAGCAAAAAACGCTACCGTGTAGATCATCTCATAGAAGCACATGCGGAAAAACTGGCGCTTGAAGGCAAAAAAGAACAAGAAGCTGCTCTTTTGCAGTCAATGGATAACCTGATTGCCAAAGATGATTTCGACGGCCTGAAAAAATTAATTGAAGACAACAACATAAAGTGCAGCATCAGTGGCACTGCAAACTGGACAGATGTTCGTCAGTTCAACCTGATGTTCTCTACCCAGCTTGGAAGTGTTTCTGACGAGGCAAATGAAATTTACCTGAGGCCGGAAACAGCCCAGGGTATTTTTGTTAATTTCCTTAACGTTCAGAAAACCGGCCGCATGAAAATACCTTTTGGTATTGCGCAGGTTGGTAAAGCTTTCCGTAACGAAATCGTTGCGCGCCAATTCATTTTCCGCATGAGGGAGTTCGAGCAAATGGAAATGCAGTTTTTCGTTCGCCCCGGCACACAGAAAGAATGGTACGAATATTGGAAGGCAGAGAGGATGAAGTGGCACCATAGCCTCGGCATATCTCCTGATAAATATCGTTTTCACGACCACGTTAAACTGGCATTTTATGCAGATGCAGCGTGTGATATTGAATACGATTTCCCTATCGGGTTTAAAGAGGTGGAAGGTATACATTCAAGGACTGATCACGATCTTAGCCGTCACCAGGAATACAGCAAGAAAAAAATGCAATATTTCGATACGGAGATAAACCAGAATTATATTCCGTATGTTATTGAAACATCGATCGGCCTGGACAGAACTGTTCTAATGGTTCTAAGTGAAGCTTATGTCGAAGAGGATTTGAGTACAGAAGATAAAAAAGATAGTCGTGTTGTGTTGAAGTTCCCGGCCAAATTAGCTCCGATTAAGTTAGCTGTTCTTCCACTGACAAAAAAAGATGGTCTTCCTGAAATTGCAAGGGAAATAATGGATGGTTGTAAAAAAAGCTTCCGTTGTTTCTACGAAGAAAAAGACACTATTGGTAAACGTTATCGTAGAATGGATGCTCTTGGAACACCTTTCTGTGTAACGGTTGACCACCAGACAAAAGAAGACAATACTGTAACAATTCGTTATCGTGACAGTATGCAACAGGAAAGAATTCCAATCGCAGAAATCAGCAGAATTATTAACGAGGCAATCGACCAATAATCCTGCTGCCAATATACTTTAACGGACAGTTTTATCCGGACTGTCCGTTAAACTCTTGAAGTTCGTAATTCTATGAAAGCTATTAGCACTCTCTATCCTAAGAAGATTATTAATACTCATTTATAGAAAGCGATGCTAGCTATCATTATTAAATTGAATCTGGTCTGGGTTATTGCAGCGGTAATTATTTTGCCGGCAATTGGTTTTATGTTCAGGCTTAACAAAAAGTCTCTTGAGAAAAAGAGAATTGAGTTACTTGAAAGAGAAATGGTGGAGAGCCATGCGGAAATACTTGAACTACAGGAAAAAATTGCCAACATGCAGGCAGCTGCTTCCAGTGTTACAGATGCACCGGTAGTTTCCCTGAAAGAAAGCTCAACATCCAAAAAATACCCGCCGAAAGATTCGGGAAATACGGGTGGTGCGTTGAAAAGTTTACTATAAGTTATTGAGTGGTTCTACTATTGTTATTGTAAGACCCTGACCTTAATTTGTGATACTAATTTTTACCCTATGCTACTATACATTGGAATCAATCTATCTACGATTGTTTGCGTCACTGCTGGCTTGACCGTAGGATTCTTATTTGGGTTCGTGGCAAGAAAAGCCGTAACAAGCAAATTAAAAAGAAATGTCCTGGAACTCGAAACCGAAATGGTTGAGAACCACGCAGATATCCTCAAACTCACTGAGCAACTTGCTCGCCTCGAAAATGAAGGCGCCAAAGTCGATGTTCCGGTAATTACTATCGGTAGTTCTAAAATCCATGGCGGAAAAACCGGAGGAGGCAAATCAAGCTAAGCCATAGTTATCCATATAGTTCAAGGTGTATGTCCTTTTTGTCATACCCCAGGCTTAAAATACGTTGTTTTGCCTCATCTATCATGTTCTTCCATCCGCACAAATAAAAATGAGCGGGCCTTAATAGTTGGTCTGTAGCAGTTTTATTATTGGTGCAAATGTCCTCGTAAACCGTATGAACATACCCTTTTCTTACGAGGTCGTTTCCTTCTTCTCGGGAGAAAGTTGGCAAATATTTAAATGCGTCGAGCTGGCTCTCAAGTTCCTCCATTTCATTCTTATACAGGGCGTCTCCGCATTTTCTGCATCCAAAGATCAAATAGATATTCCCATGGGGGATATTATGGTTGTAAATATGTCTTACCATCGCCCGGAACGGAGCGATGCCTGTGCCAGTGCAAATGAAATACAGATCTTTTTCTATAACCGGAGGTAATGTAAAAACGCCCTGCGGACCGCGCAATATCAGCTCAGAACCTACGGTTACCTCGTTAAACAGGTATGTAGTACCCAGGCCGCCCTCCAGCAGCACTATCACCAGTTCAATAACATTTGTGCCATCTGGCCATGAAGCAATTGAATAGCTTCGCCATCTTTTATTTTTTTGTTCATGAATAGGAAGGTCAAGGGTTACAAACTGACCGGGGGCAAACTCAAATTTTTCCAATTCTGGTACTTGAATCCAGAAACGTCTGGTGGCATTCGTTTCATCCTGAATTTTAATAACTTTTCCTGTAAGCCAAGGTAGCATGATTAGATGTTTGTGATTTGAAATTAATGGCGCACGAATAACATGGGTAAACAATGTGTACGGACTTTAGAAAGTACGCAGACGAATTCTCCGTACTTAGTTCCTCAGTTATTCAACATAAAGATCAATGTAATCATTATAAACCGATCTGACCCCTGTCATCTGTGTGCCAGTGTTTTATCACTTCCAACTATGCACAATCATTTTCTTAGCATACAATTTTCCTCCCTGCTCAATCCTCACTACATACACACCGCTCGCAAGCAAGCCTCCATTTATCTGCTGAATGTAATTTCCTGAAACGTTATTATATGTTTGTTCAAACACCTTTTGTCCAATATAGTTAAAAATTACCACCCTCATATCACCGGTTTGTGTTGCAACGAAAGAAAGATTGAAATTGCCATTATTCGGATTAGGCCATATCACGATCGGATCGATATCTGCAGCACTGCCATAATAGATCTCGTTTGAGTACATGATACAACCGGTTGCTGTCGTATCCACCAGTTTATAGGCACCGGCTTGTCTAACAATATAGGTAGGCCCCGTTGCGCCTGCTATCGGTGCATTATTCAGGAGCCACTGCAATTTTCCACCTGCAGAAGATGTGCTGGTGAACATATTTCCATTCAAAGTTATGGTTGGCGCAACCGGCGAAGCTGTTGTGGCATCAATCGCAATACGACTGCTTTCACAATTGCTCAGGCGCAGCTTCATATCGTACAGGTAATAATAGAAATTCTGATAATCAGATGTAAAACCGGCACTGTTGCCATTTATTGAAAACACACCCGGAATCGTAAACGGATATGGCTTCGTAGTAACACCATTGTTTCTATACAGTGTCGCTCCGTTGCTTAGTGTAAAAATAATCACGTGATTGCCCGCAGGAATGGAAAGGCCAATATTGAACACTGCACCATTATCTGAATTGTCACTGGCCTGTGTGGCGTATACGTCAATTGTAGCTGTAGACAGTGTTACATAAGAATAGGAACCGTTTGTAGCATTCGTATTGGAAGTATCAGCAACAATGAAGGTTACCTTACCGGAGTGTCCCACAAAAAGTTTTGCCGTTTCCAGCGTTAGTGGAACACTGGAAGAGAAGCCAATAAACTGTCCGCCTTCAGTCATGTAGCTGCCAACACCGAGCGTGCTTTTATCTGCCGGTCCGATGTTCAGTTTGGTATCGTTCTTTGCGAGATAATATTTTTTGTCCGACGTTATTACATTCGTCGTAATATAGCTGCCCGTGGCGATTGGCGTGGTCGATGTGGCACTGGTGTACCAATCATATATGTTGCCGCTACCTGAACTTGAATCGGCAATAAGAGATACATTATCCGTTCCGCAAATAACTACCCTGCCCGCTACATCATTTGTTTTGCCATTTATTATCACACTGGTTGTTGTGGCATCGTTCGTTGTATTCTGATCTGCAGCAAAGGCTGTAGAAGCTGTGATCGTGTAGGTACCGGCGGTAGCCAGGGCCACTGGAGTTTGTAACGTAAAGTCTTCGTAACTATTCCCCGGTATCGTGTCAGGATATGTTCCTGTAAGAGTAGCTACAGTTGTTGCGCCGTTTTTCACCACGACAGTTACAGGAATATTTTTAGCATCAACACTTCCGAAATTTTTAAGTCGTATGGTGATGTATTGAGCCGGATTAATACAATAACCTGAACTTGGCACTACAATTTGCAACACACCAACATCAATCGAGGATGAAACAACATTCACTGTGTAGTCTTGTGTTTCTCCATTCGCATAGGTGCCGCACGTTTTGATGTCATTGATGTTCGTAGTCTCTTGTGCAATGATTCGCATAAGGAAACTTGTGCCCGGAGTAATGGTTAATGGTGTTTGAATGGTGCCTGTAAAAGTTCCGCCTTTATTCAGCACATCACTTTGCGCCACCATTTCACCAGCATCATCAAAATCACCATCCTGGTTATAATCGATAAAAATTTTGATCATGGAAGAAGCACTTGTTGCGTCGCAACTTCCCACTGTTATGCTAAATGGTACACTTTGATTCGGCTCCAGGTTTAATATCGAAGCTCTGTTGTCGGTGTATGTTGTGCAGGATGTGGTGTTCGAATAATTGAGGCTTCCCATTGTCACACGTTCTATTCTTGTACCACCAGTGTTGATTGCACCTGATGCACAGGCTGCATTTCCGCCCACACCACTAATGATGAGTGAGTATGCCTGAGAGCCTCTGTTCAAAGTTCCTTTATGTGTGACGATAACGAGACTGGTATCTCCCGGAGTTGAATTATCTACTTCTACTCTTTCCACATTGTCTGTAATGTTATCTCCTTTCGTTGCAGCATTTGCAGGATTTGCTACATCCAGTATCCAGGGAAGAAATGCAGTGCTGCCAGTTTTGATTCGAAGGTCCAGGTCATTCACCAGCTTCTTGGCCCGATTATTCAAAGTGTTCGTATTGTCCACAGTCGCCTTGGGATCTGTCCACACAATCGTTGCCAATAATTTTCCTTTACCCGAAGCGACCACTTTTATTGTATCAGATTTTCCGTTTTGCAAAACCTTTTCATAGATCTGTTGATCGGTATTATTCGACGTGATGACCGCAGCCGCTTTTACCATATCTATCAAACCCCAGCCAAACTGATAATCGGGACCGGCAGAAGGCCCAGCTTCATCTGCTGTATGTATCACAATTGCTTTGAGTGTAGCTGCACGTAAGAACGCACCACTGTGGCTTTTTGAATACAACTCCTGCAACAGAAACAGAGAGCCCGTTGCAGCAGGTGATGCCATTGACGTTCCGCTCAATGTACCATAGGCGGTATTAGAACTGGCGAAAGAAGAGGTAACATTCAACCCATCGGCACAAACGTCCGGTTTTATACGTCCGTCGTCAGTTGGTCCCCACGAACTGAAGGTGGTCATGACAACATCTGCCGGTTTACCATAGCCACTTGTAATCGGATTTACAGCGCCTACGGTCAAAATATTTTTCGCTACACCTGTCGTGGTAATAATATCGTAGCCATTGTTGCTGCTTATGCCTGCAGGCCTGTTACCCGCGTTGAAAAAAACGCCATTTTTATCCATGCGCCAGTATGTAGCGCCCACCGCGGGACCGTTTTCTATTCGGCTGTTTCCGGCTGCTTTTACAATCAGGTAGTAAGGAGCATTGTAGGCAATAGAATCCCAGAGTTGCGTATTGTCGTCGTAGTATCCAAATTTGTAATCTTCCGTTGCATCCGGTGCACCCCAGAACTCCCATCTCTTGTTATCATCATTATAAACCCAGCCCGCGTTGTATGCATAAGAGTGGTTTGACAGCAACAGATTCGGCGCCTCGGTCATCATTTCCGACATGTCGTTATTAAAGTCATATGCAATAAGTTGCTGTGCTCCAAACGACATCCCTTTCGCAATAGGATTTACACCCGACGCTATCATTGTGCCCGCCACATGGGTTGAGTGATTCATATCCGCTATTGATCTCGCAGGAAAATCTTTCTGGTTTACCCTGCCGGTCAACTCCTGGTGCGTTTCCAGAACGGCATCGCCATCCCAAACAGCAATTTTTCCCTTCATGTTAGCAGATGACCCGGACAAACTCAAACCAGTGGAACCTCCCGGCCATAAAGAACTTGTGCCGATTGTGGCGGCGGAGATAATATTGTTCTGCGTGCTTAAATAAAGTGGAAATCCTAAATGGTCCATGCCTACCAATTGCATTACCTGCCCGTTCTTACCGTGTTTGAGCATGGGCCAGTTTCTTTCCTTTGATAATGTAAGTAATTTGGAGAAGGTCAAACGCTCTTTGTCTGCCTGTAATTTTGCACCTTGCTGCAACACAGAAGCATTTGTGTTTACCTGGGAAAAACCTTTACTAACAATTCCTAAACAAAAAACGAAAGTAAGGCCGCGCAAAAGATTCCTTCTCATAAAGTGAATGGTAATAAATATAAAAAGATTAGTAAACCTAAAGTACGATTAATTTTATAGGCTTTAACAATTGGCCTACATTAGTTTCCAGAAACAACCGCCGTTAACAATTGTTTTAAAAACACTAAATTAATGTCATGAATATCAAGCATCTTACATTGATTTTTACCGCCGCTGCAACCTTTTTTACCCTCTCCTTCAAAGCCAGGCCCAAACAAGGATTGGAAGGACATATCTATTTCATCTCCGGCAACAGGATGCCATCTCCGGATGTAAAACTCGCACCACCATCAGGATATTCGACCACATTATTTATTTATGAACTGACCAATCGCAACCAGGTATCTACTATTAATCAATCACCATTCTACAGCAATATTTCTACCAAACTCGTTAAAACCGTAAAATCTAACGACGAAGGTTACTTCAAAGTGAAATTACCCCCGGGCGACTACTCTTTGTTTGTAAAAAAAGACACGCTTTTTTATGCCAATCTATTCGAAGGCGAAAATATCAATCCCGTAAAAGTGTTGGCGGGCCAGTTCACGCAGGTGAAGATGAATGTGGATTATGATGCAGTTTACTAAGCGCCCGCAATTTGAGAATTTGAGAATTTGAAAATTTGAAAATTCATTCATGCGAAGATGCTTCGAATGTTGTTTCCAACCCCTTGTGCAGCAGAGAGATTGTTTCTCTTTCGCGACATGTACGTACCATTGTCAAATTTTCAAATCTTCAAATTCTCAAATTATAAATTACCTTCGAGGTAATTTAAGAAGATAAGGAGAGGATGAATCTGGATAATTTGTTAGCACAGTACAAGGATAACCCCCGCATTTTTCAGATTGCGGACAGGTTTACTATGTCGCAACCTCAGCGACTTTTTCTAAAAAATCTTTACGGCAGTTCCCCCGAGTTTGTAATTACTTCTATTTTTCAGCATCCTGCATGCGAGCAACTGAACCATGTTGTCGTATTGAATGATGCAGAAGAAGCGGCGTACTTCCACAATACACTGGAGAATCTTACCAATGCGCTTGACCTGTTTTATTTTCCTTCCTCGTTTAAGAACAGGAAAAACTTCAGGTTGCTGAACAGCAGTCACGTGATGCTGCGAACAGAGGCGCTGACAAAGATTTCAGCAGGTGGCAATAAGAAAATATTGATCACTTACCCCGAGGCATTGTTTGAAAAAGTAGTGCTTCCAAAAACATTAAGCGGCAATATCATTTCCATTAAAACAAATGATACGCTGAATGTTAACAGCCTGCTGGAACTATTGGTAGATCTCGGTTTCACGAGAACAGATTTCGTGTATGAGCCGGGACAATTTGCAATACGCGGTGGCATTTTGGACATCTATTCTTTTGGTAACGAAAAACCTTACCGGGTAGAATTGTTTGGCAATGATGTTGACTCCATCCGCATATTCGACCCGGAAACACAGTTGAGTGAGCGGAAATTGCTGCAGGTAAATATTATTCCCAACGTGGAAACGCAATTCGAAACGGGCGACAAGGTTTCACTGTTTGAGTTTCTTCCGGAAAATACCGTTTGCTGGGTACAGGACTGGGATGTGATAAAAGATAAAATTCTGACCCAGGAAGAGGACCTGGAACTGTACATCACCAATGTACAACCTACAGCTAAGAAACCAGACAGCGATGATGAAGTGTTGGAGAAAACCAACATTACAAAAGAAGATTTCGTTCCCGGTGAAGAAATCGAGAAACAACTTGCTACACGACATATTGCGGAGTTCGGCGGCAGAAACACCATGCCATCAGGTCTTACGCATGAAATAGAATTCAACACAAAATCGCAGCCTTCGTTCAACAGGCAATTTGATCTGCTGATAAGAGATCTGAAAAGTTGGGAAACGAAGAAATACGGCATTTACATTTTTGCTGAAAATCCGCGCCAGCTCGAAAGGCTGTACAGCATCTTCACCGATTTGAAAGTGGAGATACAATTTGTTCCCGTTGCTATTTCTATTTACAAAGGTTTTATAGATGAAGATGTAAAAGCGGTGTGTTATACTGACCACCAGATTTTCCAGCGTTATCATAAGTATAAGGTCAAGCAGGCTTACAATAAGAGCAAAGCGCTTACGATACGCACATTGCGTGAGTTGCAGCCCGGCGACTATGTAACACACATCGACCACGGTGTGGGTGTGTACAGTGGTTTGCAAAAACTAGAGGTAAACGGCAAACTGCAGGAAGCCGTTCGTATTATTTATAAAGACAGCGACATCCTGTACGTAAACATCAACTCGCTGCATAAGATTGCCAAATACACCGGCAAGGAAGGAAGTGTACCGAAAGTGAATAAACTCGGCAGCGATGTTTGGAACAAATTAAAAGAAAAAACAAAAGTTAAGGTTAAAGAAATCGCATTTGACCTTATCAAACTATATGCGCAGCGTAAAGCCCAACCGGGTTTTGCACACACACCAGACACTTATATGCAAACGGAGCTGGAAGCATCTTTTATTTATGAAGATACTCCCGACCAGAGCAAGGCAACGGCAGATGTGAAGCGTGACATGGAAGCGCCGTCACCAATGGACAGACTGATCTGCGGTGATGTGGGCTTTGGTAAAACAGAAATCGCTGTGCGTGCAGCTTTCAAATCATGCACAGACGGCAAACAAGCCGCGATCCTGGTTCCGACCACCATTCTTGCCTTTCAGCATTACAAAACATTTAAAGAGCGCTTAAAAGACTTTCCGGTAACGGTTGATTATCTCAACCGTTTCAAATCTGCCAAAGAGAAAAAAGAAACCCTGAAGAAACTGGAAGAAGGGAAAATTGATATCATCGTTGGCACACACGCATTGCTTAGCAAGGACATCAAGTTCAAAGATCTTGGCGTGATGATTATTGACGAAGAGCAAAAGTTTGGTGTAGCAGCGAAAGAAAAATTAAAAACGCTACGTACAACAGTTGACAGTTTAACACTAACGGCAACACCTATCCCAAGAACTTTACAATTTAGTTTGATGGGCGCGAGGGATTTGAGTATCATCAACACACCACCGCCAAACAGGCAACCGATACAAACAGAAGTAGCAGTTTTTAATGAAGACTTTATCCGTGATGCTATTTATTACGAAACCGAGCGTGGCGGCCAGGTTTTCTTTATTCATAACCGAGTGCATGGCCTTGCGGAAATGAGTGCATTGATCCAAAGACTTTGTCCGGATCTAAGCGTGGGTTTTGCTCACGGACAATTGGAAGGGCACGAACTGGAAGAAAGAATTCTTGATTTCATCGAAAGAAAATATGACGTCCTGGTTTGTACCAACATTGTGGAAAGCGGTGTAGACATACCAAACGTGAATACGATCATCATCAACAATGCCCACCATTTTGGGTTGAGTGATCTGCACCAGTTGCGTGGGCGCGTTGGCCGCAGCAATAGAAAGGCCTTCTGTTATCTCGTAGGGCCACCAATGAGCACTTTGCCAACAGACAGCCGCAAGCGCCTGCAAACGCTGGAGCAGCACAGTGATTTGGGAAGCGGTTTCCAAATCGCCATGCGTGACCTTGACATTCGTGGAGCGGGTAATATGCTGGGTGGTGAACAAAGTGGTTTTATGGCAGAGATTGGTTTTGAGATGTATCAAAAAGTTTTGGATGAAGCCATCAAAGAATTAAAGCGCACAGAATTCCGCGAGCTGTTTAAGAATGAAATTCAGCAGCAGGATGATTTTGTGCATGATTGTACAATAGATACCGATCTTGAAATATTGATTCCTGACAGTTATGTAGAAAGCATTACAGAAAGGCTATCACTTTACACGAGGTTGGACAATTGTGAAAATGAAGAAGAGCTTCTTGCCTTCCATGCTGAAATGAGTGATCGTTTCGGACCCATACCGCAACAAGTGGAAGATCTTTTCATAACCGTTCGTTGCCGCAGACTTGCTGTTGAAATAGGTTTTGAGAAAATGACATTGAAGGATGAAACGTTTCGCTGCTATTTCATCAACAAAAATGACTCGCCATACTTCGAGTCTGTTCTTTTCAAAAACGTGTTGGACTATCTGCAAACAGGTACGAACAAAGCAAGACTAAAACAAACAGGTAAGAACTTCCTGATGGTAGTTGAGGATGTAAAAGATATGGACACAATGCATCGGTTTTTGGCGAGAATGGCAAAGGCTGTAGTGCCGAAAGAGCAGACGCCGGTAGCCAGTGGCCAGTAGCAGGTGTTTTAATGCGATCATCATAAAAGAAATAAAAAGCTGCGCGATTGCGCAGCTTTTTATTTCCAGGCCTGTTATACATGAAGTACCAGCCATTCCAACCGAAGTTTTATTAATAGGCTTTTCTCATTTCATTAATTTCTTAGAAATCTTATAGACCATGTAAACCAATAAGACCAATCCAGCGATCAGTATTAGCTGCCAGATAAAAAATCCAATTGCAGGTCCAATCATGTTAATTGTTTTAATCTGTTAAGGCGTTTAGGTAAAACACAAACCTAAATAACAAGAACGACTATGCGTTTCAACTTCGGATATTTATGCAACAAAAAAGGATAAAATATTTTCTGCCGTAGAATCAGGCAAGATTCTATTATCAAAAAAGAGGCTGACTCGCATTTGAGTAAGCCTCTTTTATATATTTTGAATGTTACACACAAACTACCGGCCACCTGTAACCGGCTACTGGCCACTCTCTACTTAATCAATCTCCACGTAAACGGATAACGATAAATTTTCCCTTCGTTGGCTCTTATGGTGGCAATGATCACGCAAACAAGCGCGAATATTCCCACGATCCAGATGAGAAAGAGACCGATGATGGTTATGGCGAGGCCGATGGACACGATGACCATCGTAATTTGAAAGTTCAGCGATTCTTTAGCATGCGTAGCCACAAACGGCGAGTCATCTTTTTTTATAAGATAAATGATCAGCGGCGCAAGAATAGAGGCTACAAATGTTAGTAAATGAGCCAGCATGGCAAGTGTTTTTTCATCCTGGGTTGGAGCCACTACAGGATTTTCTGCTGCCCCTAAGAAAGTTTTTTCGGTATTTGGGTCCATAAACGTTGTTTTGAGAAAAGATAAAACGATTTGCGCGTCCTTGCAAGGAAAACATCTTAATAGTCACAACTACTTCCGCAAACTATCTGTTAATCAATTATTACCATAAACCTTGATTTATAAAGATTTTTACAAAAGGCATGAAAACATTCCCAAAGACAGTTAAATTTGGTTTATCAAAAAACATCATCAAATGCCTAAATGGATAATTGCAGGCTTTGCATTTTTTCTAACGCTTACCCTGTTTGCCGCACAAGCTCAAACAGCTGATGAAGTGATCAGCAAATACGTTGATGCAATGGGCGGAAAAGAAAAACTCAATTCCATCAACACGCTACATATGGAAGGTGTGGCCGTTATGCAAAACGGAAATGAACTTACTACAACTTTGGACAAAGTGAATGGAAAACTTTCGCGCAGAGAATCACAGTTTGGCGCGATGGGTTCGTTTACGTCAATCATTACAGATAAAGGTGGCTGGATATCGAGTCCACGTTCTGGAGGAAAATTTGAACCCATTCCTGCAGATAAATTAAAAAATACAAAAGCCGAACTCGACTGTGCAGGTTCACTGGTTGACTATGCATCAAAAGGCTATAAAGCAGAGTACCTTGGTAAAGAAACTTTGGATGGCAAGGACTGTCACAAAATAAAACTGACACTTACTTCCGGCGCCGACATTACTTATTACATCGACGCACAGACTTACTACATTTCCCGTGAAACCCACAAGGGCAGCAGCTTTGCGGGTAGCGGTGGCGGACGTCCCGGCGCTGCAGACGCAGACATCAGCACAGATTTTTCTGACTATCAAAAAACAGATCAGGGCTATGTTTTTCCGTTTAAAGTAAAAGTAGGCGGCATGGGAAACGGCATGACTTTTGAAAAAATTGAAGTAAACAAACCGCTGGATGTAGCGAAGCTTAGCAAACCAGAATAGAAATTGAAAATTGAAAGTTGAAAATTGAAAATGGTCTTAAGGTCAGACAGCCTTTAATAAATGTTACACACAAAGCATTTTCAACTTTCAACTTTCAATTTTCAATTAATTCCTCCCTCTCTCCAACTTAAAAATTCTAAACAAATACTAATGAAAATTCTAAAGACTTTATTACTGACAACTACAGTACTATCATCTATTGCCGCAAAAGCGCAAACAGCAAATGAAATAGTTGATAAGTACGTTGCGGCACTTGGCGGCAAAGAAAAGATCGCAGGTATCAAGACTATTTATACAGAAAGCAGCGTGCAGATCATGGGTAACGAAGCGCCTTCTACTACTACCCTGGTAAATGGAAAAGGCTTTAAAAATGAAATGGATTTCAACGGTTCAAAGATCGTACAGTGCTACACTAAAGACGGCGGCTGGACAATCAATCCTTTCCAGGGTCAAACCGCTGCAGAGCCGTTACCAGCTGAAATGGTAAAGAGAGGTAAAGCACAACTTGACATCGGCGGACCTTTATTCAACTACGCAGCAAAAGGAAACAAAGTGGAACTGGTAGGCAAAGAAGATGTGAACAATGTTAAAAACGCTTACAAGCTGAAGGTTACCACTCCAGATTCTCTTGTGATGATGATGTACATTGATCCTACTACTTATTACCTGGTAAAAAATGTGAGCACCATCAACGCACAGGGACAAGAAATCGAAATCGGCAGCATCTTCTCCGATTACAAGAAAACAGATTACGGCTACCCTGTTCCTTACTCTACAGAACTTGCTTTACCACAAGGCATGTCTTTGACGATCGTTACTAAAAAAGTAGAGATCAATAAGGAAATAGATCCTAAGATTTTTGAAATGCCGAAGTAACAATTAACAATTAAGAATTAAGAATTAGGAGGGCTACATTCGTTCCAGAATGCTGCCCTCTTTTCTTTTTTATAAGTATGCAGGTCGAAAATAATCGCGAAAGATCGGTCTAACGAATTCTTAATTCTTAATTCCTAATTCTTAATTTCTGCTCAATGCATTAATTTCATCACATGGACTACATACTTCATCTCTCCAAAGACAAAAAGTTCCTTCCGCTCCTCCAGCGGGAGCCAATTGAACTGAAAAAACGGAAAGTTGTGTATATGAGTTTGATAGGCTCGATCATGAGCCAGCAGCTTTCTACCAAGGTGGCACAGGTAATTCACAATCGATTTATGGATCTGTATGGTGGCAAGGTTCCCACGCCTGAGCAGATCATGGATACGCCGGTGGAAACACTGCGTTCGATCGGGCTTTCAAATGCGAAAGCAAGTTACGTGCACAATGTAGCGCGATTTGCGGCTGAGCAAGGCATGGAAAAGAAGAAGCTGGATAAAATGTCCAACGATGAAGTGATCGCTTATTTAACGCAAATTAAAGGTGTGGGAAAATGGACCACGGAAATGATCCTGATGTTTACGCTGGGCCGTGAAGACGTATTTGCCATTGATGACTGGGGCGTTCAATCGGCGATGATAAAAATCTACAAACTCAAAACGGACGATAAGAAAAAACTACGCGAAAGACTGTTGAAGATATCTTCTAAATGGAGCCCGTACCGAACTTACGCGTGTATGCATTTGTGGGCCTGGAAAGACAATCCGCCAGCCGTAGAATAACTTAATATTTCTGGTTCCCATTCATCGATTTTACTTTTCTTGGTTTCATAAACCATAGTGACATATACAGCAATGCTGCCCACAAAGCGAAAGCAAACATTGACCACAGAAAAACAGGAATAAATTTTTCGGGAAACTGCAGTGGCAAACCGGGGATAAAAAATATTGTGCTCATAAAACAAGGTTTGATTAATAGTCGCAGCAGAAAACGATGGAGGAAACAGAGGGAAGCCGCGAAGAGAACTTTTGCATAAGCCGTTTGTTTTTGCTAAACAAAATGATCACAAATGGCGGGAATTTTCCCCTCGCCCGGGACTTTGCCTGCATGGCATTTCATTTATAAACCGGAATAAAACTTAGTCTATGAAGGTTTTATTTTTCACAATGCTGATGGCGCTGGCAATTATCGCATCTGCCCAGCAAAATAATTCCGGGAAGACCCTTCGACACCAGCTTTCAATTACTTCAGACAACGACGCCTATATTTCCTTGTACATCGATCGATATTATACAAACGGCCTCTCTCTCAACTACACATGGATCTCCCGGCAACCACGAACACAAAAAAAAAATACAGTCTTTACAATTAAGTCAGCTAATGTACAATCCGTACGATTACAGGGTGCACAACGCTGAAAACATAGACCGTCCTTATGCCGGGCTTCTTTTACTGACTTATTCACAAACGCATTTTTGGGGAAAGGAATCATTGTTACAATTGTCGGCAACGGGCGGCATTAGCGGCAAAACGTCCTTAGCTGAATCGCTGCAAAGTTGGTATCACCACGCGGTTGGCTTCGATCCGCCGGCTGGCTGGAACTACCAGGTGACCACCGAGCCACAATTGAACGCAGGCGCATTGTACGCAACTTCATTTTTCTCAACAGACGCGTCTATTGTCGCACTAAAACCTGTAGCGGAAGTTTCGTTGGGAAATACGTTCACCAATGCAAAAGCCGGCATTCTATTTCAATTGGGCGTGTTTGAAAAAAACAGCCAGAGTATTGCCTGGAATGCAACAGTTGAGAATACCCAACAAGCCAAAAGACACGCTTATGAGCTTTACCTTTATTTCTACCCACAAATAATTGCACAGGTTTATGACGCTACCATTCAAGGTGCGTTGTTTAAAAAGGAAACCGGGGCCGTTTCAAAGACTCAACGGTTTGTCTATCAACAAACAATTGGCGGCATATTTTCCGGCAAAAAAATATTCCTAGGATTCTCCGTTATCTATCAAACAAAACAAGCAAAGACCCAATACATGTCTGACATGTATGGCTCTATTCGCTTAGGCTGCAGATTCTGAATGAACCTCATTTCGAGATGCCCTGTTTCGTGTCCACGCCATAGACGCCGACATGAAGTCAATCTGTTCAGAGAACAGATGACATTTAACATGTCGCCCCTACGGGGCTGGCTCTGTGTTTTGCCGGTTGATTTTTTTCTACTAACGTGTCGCCCCTCTGGGGCTTTGAAACATGCTTTGTGGATTTAATAGCCCCAGCGGGGCGACACGTTAGTAGCAGCCAACATTGTGTTGCAGCGATCCGAATACCAGCCCCGTAGGCGCGACATGTTAAACATCACGAAGCGAGATACGCAAACCGCCGCTGCCGGTAACCAACAGCCACGCAAGCCACGCTTCAATACCTACAACGGCGTTCTCGCCTTAAGTTGATAGCCATGTGAATGCACAAACCACTGCGCACATTTTAAACAAAAACTATCTGTCTAAAAAAAACGGGGCAGCACTCACTAAAGAATGCTGCCCCGTTCTAATTCCTAATTCCTAATTCCTCCTTACTGCTTCACTAAATTCAACTCACTAATAATATTGCTCGCACCACCCAACTTGTCAATGCACCACAATACATAACGAACGTCTACGCAGATCGTACGGTTAAGATCTTTGTCAAATGCCATTTTGTGGCTCAACGCTTCGTAGTTGCCATCAAATGCAAGACCAATAAGGTTTCCATAAGCATCCATTACTGGAGAGCCAGAGTTACCACCGGTGATGTCATTTGTAGTGATGAATGTTACAACAAGATCATTGCGGCTTTTGTCGATATACTGACCGTAATCTTTTTTCGCAACAAGGTCTCTGTAGTGTTGTGGAAGGTCAAATTCATAATCACCGGGTACATATTTTTCCATCACACCTTTCATGGTACATACATAATCGTATTTAGTTGCATCACGCGGCGCATAGCTTTTTACGTTACCGAAGCTCACACGCATGGTGAAGGTTGCATCAGGGTACATTTTCTTTGCTTTTGCAGTATCCATCAGCATAATACCTTTCAAATACAATCTTCCCAATTCATTGTTCTTAGTGGTGAAATCCTGGAATTTAGGCAAATATTTTCCTGTGTAATTTTTCACGAAAGCAGTTGCGTAAGCATACGCAGGGTCGTTTTGCAACGCGCTTGCTGTAGGCACGTTCACAAACTGATCCCATTTTGCATCATTGAAGATCATTGTTGTGTTGAAAACATCTGCAGCCATTTTTTTGAAAGTCGCAGGATCTTTCAAATCACCATAAGTGGTTTTAATGTTTTCGTAGAAGCCAATCGGGTGCTGGCTTTTATCGATATCTGTGTAGAACATTTCTGCAGTTGCAGCCATGATCTTTTGATCGGAAACTTTATTCTCATCTGCCAGGAAAGTTTTACGACGTGCATTTGCATCGTCCATTGCTCTTTTAACATCTTCTGGTTTTGCACCCTGCATGTTAAGCACTCTTTCTACCTGCATCAAAGAAGCAGCAAATGCAGCCAGTGGAGAACCTATGATACCTTCATTCAAATACATGCGCTCTTTTGCGTAAGGCAACCAGTCGGCATAAACTTTTTCCCAATCGCTCATTACATTTTGAAACTCTGGTCTACCGTTTGCCCATTTCTGGAAAGCATCCTCTGCTTTTTTCTTTTGACCATACACATCGTATTTCAGCAATTGCTTGGTTTCACCATCAAAGAATTTCCAGTAGTTCGCAATACCTGCATAGTTTGATGCCAGTTGCAATTTTACAGCAGGATCTTTTTTCATTTCTTCAAACATTGCTTTCAGGCGTACATCGCGCAAAGCAACCAGTGAAGGGTTATTGATATCGGTAGAAAGTTTCACACCGTAAGAAGTTTCATAACGGTTGGTACCACCGGGGTAACCGTAGATCATTGCATAGTCGCCATCTTTAATGCCTTTGATAGAAACCGGCAATGAATATTTAGGTTTTAAAGGAACGTTGTTTGGAGAATAATCTGCCGCTTTACCGTCTTTGCCCATATACACACGGAAAACAGAAAAGTCACCGGTATGGCGCGGCCACTCCCAGTTGTCGGTGTCTCCACCATATTTACCTACACTTTCAGGAGGCGTTCCCACAAGGCGAATGTCCTTGTAGCGTTGGTATACGAAAACAAGGAACTGGTTATTTTTAAACAGTGGGCTCACTCTTGCTTCAATGCTTTGAGTAGAGTCAGAATAACGTGCGTTTATCGTCGCAATTATTTCAGCCTGTTTTTTCAATCTGTCAGCACCAGAAAGGCCATTCAGCGTCGTTTCCACTTCCTTTGTAACATCTTCTATTTTAAGTAAGAACTGTGCAGTTAAGCCTTGTGCAGGAATTTCTTCCTGGAAAGATTTTGCGTAGAAACCATCGCGCAGATAGTTGTGTTCAACAGAACTTGCAGCAGCGATTGCCGCGTATCCGCAGTGGTGGTTAGTAAAAATGAGACCTTGCTTGCTCACAATCTCTCCTGTACATCCGTTTCCAAAAATGATGATCGCATCTTTAATGGAAGCCTTGTTAATGCTATAAAGTTGCTCAGGTTTCAGTTTAAGGCCACGTTTTACCATGTCGTTATACACCTGCTGACCCAGCAGCAGCGGTAACCACATGCCTTCATCGGCATAGCTTCGTAGTAAAGTGACTGACAGCGCAATCACTGCTAAAATCTTCTTCATGTTTTAATCAAGTATTTTAATGCGGCAAACGTAAGAGATTTTTTAAATTAATAATTAAGAATTAAGAATTAATAGCGGGAAACACTCAAAACGGTTGGTTTCGGGGCTTCGGCAGGTGCAGCCCGATAGCGAAGGCGGCGTTCCAGGCTCGTATCGCAAAGATTTACCACTCAGGCACTAAGAGCACTAAGACTCACTAAGGAAACCCTTAGTGCAACTAAGTGGCCTTAGTGTCTCAGTGGTTAGTTTTTGGGGTTAACACCCTCTAGCTGCTGTGATCCGCAATAATCATCCACTGGCCATTGATTTTCTTAAACAACAAGGTATAAATACCGCCAATATCCCCTACAGTTCTTTTCAGGAACCATTTTCCCACCACAAAGTATGTATCTGCAGAAAGCGGCTTCACTTGTAGTATTTCAAAGAAAAGCTTGCCCATCTGCACCGTATCCTTGTAGTTCTTTTTGTAATTATCGAGCGTGTTTTGATAACCATATGTAATACCCGACTTGCCAACAAACATCAGCGAATCGCTGTGCCAGTAACCTTTCATAAAATCGTCAATATCGCCTCTGTTCCAGGCCTGCAGCTGATCGTTTAGGACTTTTCTTATTGCTTCTTCATTTTTGTTTTGGGAAAACACAGGAGTAATGGCGAGCACGAAAAATGCGGCAGTTAGTAATTTCTTCATGTTTAAATGTTTATAAAATAATGGGTTTACAGCTCTGATAAATAGAATTGGTTTATTAACTTGCTTGAACGCTCAACGCAAACGCTTAACGCCAATGTAGGGACTAAGATACTCAATTGCGTTAAGCATTAAGCATCAGGCGTTAGGCATGAAATAAACCGGTATGACGCTTATTACTACAATTAAATCGAACTCGGCATTAAAGAACGTAGCACATAGAATGTTATTTGCTAAAAATGAGATCCGGCCAAGATGGTGGGTACGAAAATTTGTAAATCCGTTTTACCACCAGCGTGGTAAAAACACCAAAATATTTAAGTACGCAAGACTCGATCTTATTCCTTCCAAAGAGTTTACCATTGGTCACGATTCGGTGGTGGAAGATTTTACTTTACTCAATAACGGACTTGGCGCTTTACACATCGGCAATCATGTTTTTCTCGGCGCCTCCAATGTGGTAATCGGACCGGTTACCATTGAAGATCATGTGATGACGGCACAGAATGTGGTGATCTCCGGCCTTAATCATGGCTTTGATAATGTAAAAACGGCTTTCAGATACCAGCCATGCACTACCAGTGAAATCATTATCGGAGAAGGTAGCTGGATTGGCGCGAATGCTGTGATAGTTGCCGGTGTGCGAGTTGGAAAATTCTCGGTGATTGCCGCGGGTAGCGTGGTTACAAAAAATGTAGATGATTATACAATAGTTGCCGGCAATCCTGCGAGAGTGCTAAAGCAATTTAACCACAAGAGCGGCGAATGGGAGAAGGTTAGTTAATGGAAAATTGAAAGTTGAAAATTGAAAATGTAGGGGTGAATTGCATTCGCCCTTGATTACAAATGCCAGCGGGTATATAAAATAAAATGTACGAAATTGTTGGGGTTGTTACACGCAACTAAATTTCGTACATCATACAGAATATTTCTTAGTGAGGCTTAGTGCCCTTAGTGCCTTAGTGGTAAATTTCTACGTGGCGGACGTAAACTGCTTCAAAAACCTCACGTCATTCTCACTAAATAATCTCAAATCTTTTATCTGGTATTTCAGCATGGTGATGCGCTCAATGCCCATACCGAAAGCGAAGCCTGTGTATTTGTTGCTGTCGATTCCGCAATTCTCCAGTACTTTAGGGTGGACCATTCCACAACCTAAAATTTCCACCCAACCTGTGTGTTTACATACGTTACAGCCTTTGCCACCACAAATAAGACAGCTGATGTCCATTTCTGCACTTGGTTCAGTGAATGGAAAATAAGAAGGACGGAAACGCACTTTTACATTTTTACCAAACATTTCCTGCACGAAGAAATAAAGCGTTTGCTTAAGATCTGCAAAGCTTACATTTTCGTCAATGTACAAACCCTCTACCTGCTGGAAGAAGCAATGCGCCCTGGCGCTGATCGTTTCGTTACGATATACACGGCCGGGGCAAATAATGCGGATTGGCAACTTGCCTTTTTCCATTTCGCGCACCTGAACGCTGCTGGTGTGTGTACGCAGCAACCAATCTGGGTTTTGGGAAATGTAGAAAGTGTCCTGCATGTCGCGGGCAGGGTGGTTCTCAGGAAGGTTCAATGCGGTGAAATTGTGCATATCGTCTTCTATTTCAGGACCTTCAGCGATGGCAAAACCGAGGCGCTGGAAAATAGAAACAATCTCATTGCGCACTATAGAAATCGGGTGATGGGTTCCCACAGGAATAGCATCTCCCGGCAAAGTAAGATCAAGGGATGAAGCGGCAGAATCGCCGTTTGCGGACGTAAGCTCTTTAAATTGCTCGTATTTGGCTTCAGCATGTTGCTTGAAATCATTCAGAATTTGGCCAAATTCCTTTTTGTTTTCGTTGGCAACGGATTTCATTTCCCCGAAAAGGTTTTTCAATATACCCTTTGTGCCAAGGAATTTTATACGGTATTCTTCCAAAGATGCAGCGCCGTCAATCACAGCCGCATCAATTTCTTCTTTATACTGTTTTATTTTTTCTATCAACTGATCCATGCGGCAAAGATAAGGAGGCAAATAACAATTAGGAATTAGAAATTAGGAATTAGGAATTGAATGGCGTATGGTTAATAAATGTTTCGCAATCACCGTTCCTGTGTTACAAGGCTCGCCCGGATGAACCCGGTTCGGACAGACGACAAAGCTCAACCAGACAGTGCGAACGAGAATGTCAGGCTGAGCTTGTCGAAGCCTTCTCGCCCACTAAACCGCTTTGAATAACGAATAGGGACGTTGCTGTGAAAAAACCTCATTGTGTACTTCTCAACTTATTTAAAAAATATTGGTATTTTGCCCCGCTTAAAACCGAAAAAATGCTGGAAATAATTCTAATAATTTACTATTCCAAAAAAATTGGTGCGCTTGCTCTGGATAAAGGCGAATCAAAAGGAAAATGGGTAGCAATAATGATCATCTCATGGTTTCTTGCTGAAATACTCGGTGCCGTGGTTGGTCTTGTCATGCTTGGTCAACAAAATATTTACCTGGCCTTATTAGTTGGTTATGGATTTGCTTTTGCATCCTACTATCTGATCAGAAATGTCTTAAGCAAAAAACCCGATATAGCGGGCTACGATCAAATGATCGACGAAATTGGCTCAGGCGACCAGGAGCAATAAATGCTATTTTTCGTTATTTGCCGGAACTCTTTCGGCAACTGCACGACCGGGGTGCAAAGCCCTATAAGCAAGAACGGCACTTATGGTAATTAAAATGGCCCCCGCCAGAAACGGAGCGCCGGGCAAATAGATAGGTGCCGTTTTTTTAGTAAATGTTGAAAACAGGTTCGTCATCAGCAACGGGCCAATTACAGAAGTTGCACTCATCAAACTTGTTAACGCACCCTGTAACTCACCCTGTTCATTTCTTGGAACATTTCCTGATATAATGGCCTGCAATGCCGGACCGGCAATACCGCCAAGACAATAAACCGCTGTAAACACAAACATCATCCAACCTTGTGTTGCAAAGGCGAAAAGGAACAACCCGACACTGTACAATGCCAGTCCGGTATAAACACTTTTTTCCTGGCCGAGTTTAGGAATCACCACCCGTATCAAACCTCCCTGCACGAGAATTACGCAAAGACCCACTACACCCAGGGAAATACCTACCATTTTGGGGTTCCAGTGAAATTTCTCCATTCCATAAAAGCTCCAGGTACTTTGCACCGCATGTGCAGCGATATAAACGAGTACAATAGAAACAACAAGTCCGGAAACAGCGGGATATTTTTTAAGGGCCATCAGAGAACCCAGTGGATTCGCACGTTTCCATTCAAACTTCCTCCGGTTTTCTTTTGGAAGTGATTCAGGCAAAATAAACAAACCGTATAAAAAGTTCACCAAAGCCAATCCTGCAGCGGCAAGGAAAGGAGCTTTTGTGCCAAAATCTGCAAGTAAACCGCCCACCGTCGGGCCAATAATAAATCCCAAACCAAATGCAACACCAATCATTCCGAAGTTTTGTGCGCGGTTTTCAGGAGTGCTCACATCTGCGATATAAGCCGATGCAGTAGTGAAGCTGGCCCCGGTTATTCCCGCAATGATGCGGCCCACAAACAACCACCAAATAGTAGGAGCAAATGCGAGGAACATATAATCAATGCCAAAACCCAAAAGCGAGAACAACAGCACGGGTCTTCTTCCGTAACGATCGCTCAGGTTTCCGATGATGGGAGAGCAAACGAACTGCATAATAGCATAGGCGAACGTAAGCCAACCACCATATTTCGAAGCCACACTAAGATCGCCATGAACCAATTGTTCAATCAGCTTAGGCATTACAGGAACGATGATCCCTAAACCAGTAATGTCTATTAGTAAGGTGATGAAGATAAAACTAAGTGCTGCGGTCTTTTTCGTAGTTGGCATAAGGGATGCAAGGTAGCGCAAATGCAAAAGTAAAAAGTAAAAATTCAAAAAATCGCCACCGCATGATAGCCGCCTTTTTGAATTTTTACTTTTGAATTTAACCTTCCTTCATTCAGTTATAAAAAACAATGGCCCACCACTGGTGAGCCATCATTTATAAGTCTATAAACAGAGATTAGTATCTGTTGTTGCTGAAGCTTCTTTTTTGGAAAGAACCACCGCCACCTCTGTTGCTGCTCTCTTCACGAGGTTTAGCAACTGTAACACGGATTGTTCTGCCTTCTACAACACCACCATCCAACTCAGCGATTGCTTTTTGAGCAGCTTCGTCATTTGGCATTTCAACAAATCCAAAGCCGCGGCTTTTTTGAGTGAATTTGTCGGTGATCACTTTAGCAGAGGTTACTTCACCATATTCTGCAAAAAACTCTCTTAAGTCTTCATCCTGAACGTTGAAGCTTAAATTTGAAACATAAATGTTCATTCTAACTAATTAAAATTTAAATAAATAACCTTGAGGTAAAACAGCAGCGTAAAAAGAATACTTAACTAACTAATTGCGGACTTGCGTAGCAGAAAATATGTTCAATTACTAATGCGATATATCTCAATTGCGTTGCAAAGATAGGGGTTTAATTACGAATAATAGAATCATTGCATAATTGATTAACAGAATAGCAACATTAGAGGGACTGAATGACTGAATAACTGAATAACTGAGTGGTTGAAAGTCATAGTGAATGATTGTAATGAAACATTCAGTTATTCAGTTACTCAGTTATTCAGTCATTTGAAGAATCAAATTCGGGTCGGGACAATTCGCTAAATACTTTTCTCTTTCGGAAAATTTGCATACACCCGGGTAATCGCCCTTCCTCAGTTCCATGTCTGCAATCACCTGAAAATGAAGATGTGGCGGCCAGTTGCCGTTTTCATGAGGCGCTCCGAAATGCGCTATCTCTTGTCCAATGGAAACATATTGACCCGGTCTTATCGCTTCAATATCGCGTAAGCTGATGTGGCCATACAAGGTATAAAAGGCTACTCCATCTAATTGGTGGAGTAATACAAGTGTGGCGCCGTAATCACCGTCATTGTCGTTAAAGGCAAAGCTGTGCACCATTCCTCCCAGGAAACAATACACTGGCGTACCGGCATTTCCCCAGATATCCACGCCTAAATGGAGGCGTCTTGGCTCCTCGCCGCCAAAAAGATCACTTTTACCATAAATACTTCTCAACTCATTATAGCCGCCGGCGAGATATGCAGCATTTGTTTTGCGTCGTTCGTTTTCTATGAATTGAATAAATGATGGTGTGTTTGTAAAAATATCTTCCGTAAGCTCAACATTTTTTGCAGACAGATCCAGCGCAGCAACCTTTTCACCTTGCTTCAATTTAATTACCGGATGAAATGTTGATTGATATTTTTTTAAAACCGCGCTGATGAGCATAGGGGGGGTGTTTATAGTGCAATTTAACTAATGATTGAGTAACAGCATGATTGAAAATGACTGAATAACTGAGTAACTGAATAACTGAAAGGTTGAAAGTCATAGTGAATGATTGTAATGAAACATTCAGTTATTCAATTATTCAGTTATTCAGTTATTAAAAAAGAACCCCCATTGCTGGAGGTCCTAAATACGCTAGGGTGAGCTTGTAGAGTTGCTTACAATATTTCTACGAGCTGCCTGTGTTACACGTACATGATTGGTTTTTCTACTTCTTCATCAATAAGGTTTTTTAGAAGTTGTTGGCCTTCATGCTGGCGCAATTTGCTTTCCAGTAAATCGGCAAAGGCTTCGAAGTAATCGATCACATCGGCCCTGTCGTTCCTTTTCAACCATCTGAAACCTCCGGGAAGATTGCCTAATACTTCTGCATCTTCCAGGTATTCGATATTGTGTATGTCAGTAGGCGTTAAGCCAATAGCTTCCAGTTTTGAGATCATCAGATATGCCGGAGTGAGCGAGGTTTCACAAAACTCTTCGGCAATCTCTGTCCATTCACCACGCGTAGTATGCGCATAACTCAGAATTTCTTCTTTCGTTAGCGAAGTCACTACCTGCAGCAAGTTACCGCAGTTACATCCGCCGTGATGTCCCCATGCATAATATGCACCATTACGAAGGCGGGAAGCCGTTTCCCTCAAGGACTCGATCAGTTTTTTATTTGCACATGCCATAACCACCTCTTTTAATTAAATAACAACCATAAGTTACGAAATGTTGAGCATGTTTATTACTTTACCACCTATCCTTTTCATTTAACCTCTGTCGAATATCTATTGTATAAACACAGCCATTATTTAATTTTAAGAACTAAAAAATTGAACATGAAGTACTTACTAGGACTACTGCTGTCAGTAACCTCCCTTGCCGTTACCGCGCAGGAAAACCCTCTATGGATGCGCTACCCCGCTATCAGTCCGGATGGAAAAAACATCGCATTCGGCTACAAAGGAGATATTTATGTTGTCCCTGCATCAGGTGGAACGGCGGTTCCGCTTACCATTCACGAGGCACAGGATATGATGCCTGTATGGAGCCACGATGGAAAATCAATTGCATTTGCAAGTGACCGCTACGGAAACTTTGATGTGTTTATTATGCCTGCAACGGGCGGCGTTCCGGTTCGCCTGACTTACAACAGCGTTGGCGACTATCCTTATGATTTTTCACCGGACGATAAGAAAGTAATTTTCGGCAGCTCGCGCAACGTGCCAGCAAGCGACGTTTTGTTTTACAGCCCGCGCCTTTTTCAAAACCTTTATAGTGTAAGCACCAAAGGTGGACGTGCCTTGCTGATAAGTGCAGGCGGTTTTGAAAATGCACACTACAACAATGCCGGAACACAAATCGTTTTCCAGGACAGAAAAGGCTATGAAGATCCATGGCGCAAACACCAGACGTCTTCAGTATGCCGCGATATATGGATAATGGATGTCGATAAAAAAACATTCACGAAGAAGAGTACCCACCAGGGCGAAAATCGTGAACCTTTGTTCAGCAGCGACAATCAATCCATTTATTATCTGAGCGAAAAAAATGGCAGTCAGAATTTATATAAAATGCCTGTTACGGCTGGTGCTGCAGAGCAACAGCTTACAGATTTCAAAACGCATCCTGTTCGTCATTTGAGTGCAAGCAAAGACAATACACTTTGTTTTACCTACAATGGCGAGATCTATACATTGAAAGAAGGAGGCGCTGCAGCAAAAGTGAATATTCAGATCAACAATGATGGCAGACAAGGCATTGAAAAAAATCTTCCTGTCAGTGGAAATGTTACAGAGTTCGCTCTTTCTCCAAACGGAAAAGAAGTTGCGTTTGTGAGCAGAGGTGAAGTTTTTGTAACAAGTGTAGATGGTACGCAAACAAAAAGAATAACCAACACACCGCAGCAAGAGCGCATGGTGCAATGGAACCCTGACGGAAGAAGCGTTGTCTATGCAGCTGAAAGAAACAACAGCTGGGACATCTACAGTACTTCTATCGTGAATAAGGACGAGCCTTATTTCTTCGCTTCTACTGTTTTAAAAGAAGAGCCGATCGTTGCTACAGCTGCAGAAGAGTTTCAACCAAAATATTCTCCCGACGGAAAAGAAATTGCCTATGTGGAAGAGCGAAACATTTTGAAGGTCTACAATATTGCCACCAAACAATCGAGAACAGTTTTGCCAAAGGGTCGCAACTTTTCTTACAGCGATGGCGACTGGAACTTCGACTGGAGCCCAAACAGCCAGTGGCTTGTAAGCGATGACCAGGAAGGCAATTGGTTCACTTCGAATGTTGGCCTGATTAAAGCAGACGGCAGCAATGGCATTCAACATCCATTGACAAGCGGCTTTGGACAGGGCAACGTAAAATGGAGCTGGAACGGAAAAGCATTAAGTTGGGTGAGCTCTAAAGAGGGCCGCAAATCACTTGCCATGCAAGGGAGCCGCGAAGTAGATATTTATGTTGGCTTCTTTGACCAGGACCAGTATGAAAGATTCAAATTGAGCAAAGATGATTTTACACTGCTGAAAGAAAAAGAAGACAAAGAGAAAGCTGAAAAGGAAAAGGCTGAAAAAAATAAAACAGCAGATGCCAACGCCTCGAAGAAAGTGGGTCCTTCGCACAAAGACACGGCCACCTCTCTGAAGAGCTGGAATCCCGATATTGATAACATGGAAAATCGCGTAGCAAAATTAACGATCAACAGTTCTACTGTTTCCGACTATGCGGTTTCGCCTGATGGTGAAAAAGTTTATTACCTGTCTGCCTTCGAAAAAGGTTTCGACCTTTGGGTAACAGAACCAAGAACGCATGAAACGAAAGTACTGGCAAAACTCGGCGGTACGCAAAGCGGCATTGAAATGAGCAAGGATGGCAAAGCAGTTTTTGTATTGAATAAAGGGTCAATTGTGAAAGTGGATGAAAATGGGAAAGTAAGCCCAATCGGCATTAATGCAGATATGGTGCTGAACCAGGCAGAAGAGCGCGCCTACATTTACAATCACGTTTGCCGCCAGGTACAAAAGAAATTTTATGATACCTCCCTGCACAAAGTTGACTGGAAAATGATGACCGGCAATTACGCCCGCTTTTTGCCACACATCAGCAACAACTATGATTTCCAGGAATTGCTGAGTGAACTGCTGGGTGAACTAAACGCTTCACATACCGGAGGACGCTACAGCCCAATGAATCCTACCGGTGATGCAACTGCTGCATTGGGTTTGATCTATGATGAAACTTACACAGGCAAAGGCATTAAGATTGCTGAAGTGATTGCAGGTGGTCCATTTGATAAATCATACAGCAAAATCAAAAATGGCACGATCATCGAAAAGATAGACGGCATGCCGGTTACAGACAGTATTGATTTTGCTTCTCTGCTTAATCGCAAAGCTGACAGAAACATTTTGCTTGATCTTTCTGATGGAGCAAATGCACACTGGCAGGAAACAGCGAAGCCCATTTCTTTTGGTGAAGAAAGCGCACTGATGTACAAGCGTTGGACAAAGAAAATGGAGGCAATGGTTGACAAACTCAGCGATGGCAAAGTTGGCTACGTACATGTACAAGGCATGAACGACGCTAGCTTCCGCAATACATTTGACGCGGTGCTTGGTAAAAACTTCAACAAAAAAGCATTGATTGTTGATACAAGATTTAACGGCGGTGGCTGGTTGCATGATGATCTGGCAACTTTCCTGAGTGGCAAGCGCTATCTTGATTTTGCTCCGCAAGGAAACCGTTTGAATGATGGCGAGCCAATGGGTCGCTGGACTAAGCCAAGTTGCGTATTGATGAGCGAGGGGAACTATAGCGACGCATTTATTTTCCCATACGTTTACAAACAAAATGGCATTGGCAAACTAATAGGCATGCCTGTTCCCGGTACCGGCACAGCTGTTTGGTGGGAACAACAAATCGATCCAACAATAATCTTTGGTATTCCAATGGTCGCTACTATTGGCAAAGAAAACAGGCCGACAGAGAACCTTCAACTGGAACCAGATATTAAAGTGCCTTTGCCTTACGAAGATTTCTTGAATGGCAAGGATGTGCAGATAGAGGCAGCGGTGAAGGAGATGCTTTCGGAAATTAAGAATTAAGAATTAGGAATTAAGAATTCGTTAGGTGCATCTTTCTTTACTGAAGCAGGTTATATCTCAACGAAAGTCTTACAAATAAAGAAGAGGCCGCATTCAAAAATGAATGCGGCCTCTTCTTTATGCTCGAATTAAAAATCACACTGACAAACAGCAACAATTCTTAATTCTTAATTCCTAATTCTTAATTGCTACTTAATGAATTTCCCTATCACCGGCAACTTCTGAAACTCTTTCTTTTCTACTTTAAGGATGAACCCGATATATCCCAAAAGCAAAACGGTTCCGAATGTCATGCTGGCGATTTTGTTTGGTATGACGAAATAAAAGAGTTTTTGTATGAAGTAAAGTAACACTACGATGACAATGTAGGCGACTAATTTTTTCCATGCATAAGGAACCGGATATTCTTTTTGTCCCCAAATAAACGATATGATCATCATGGTGCCATAACATATGCAGGTTGCCCACGCACACGCCACATAGCTGAAATGCGGTACAAAGAAATAGTTGATCAAAAGTGTAATGGCTGCACCAATGATCGTAATGTAAGCACCCGCCATTGTACGATTGCTAAGTTTGTACCAGATGGAAAGATTATAGTAAATGCCCAGGAACATATTGGCTAGCAGCAAAACCGGCACCACCTTCAAGCCTTGCCACAGGACCTGGTTGCGGATAAAGTATTTCCAGATTTCCAGATAGAACACCACCACGAGAAACATCACACAAACCGTGATAACAAAAAACTTCATTACACGGGCATACGTTTTTTGTGCATTGCCTGCCTCCGCCTGTTTAAAAAAGAAAGGCTCGGCACCCATTCTAAATGCCTGCACAAAGAGCGTTATCAACAAAGAAAGTTTATAACAGGCGCTGTAAATTCCTACATCAAGCTTTTTAGCTTCCGGCGTTAATGAAGGCGACCACCAGTCAAGCATTATACGGTCGAATGTCTCATTAATTACACCCCCAAAACCAACGAGGATTAAAGGTGCTGAGTAGGTCATCATTTCTTTCCAAAGACGGAAATCAAATTTCCATGAAAAAGAAAAAAACGTTTTCGACAGCAATAAAAAAGTGGCAGCAGATGATATAAGGTTGGCGATAAGATAGTAAGTAACGCTTGCATCATCTTTATAAAAAATGGAAATGGGATGGTGTGGATTCGCTTTTTTAAATACCGGTATAACAGATAGAAACAATACAACAAACCCGATATTGATAAGAATGCCGGAAATACGTATGGCAGCATATTTCATGGGCCTTCCTTCAAACCTTAATTTGGCAAAAGGCAGTGCGCATAAAGTATCGATTGAGATGATCGCTATACTTAGTGTAAAGTATTCCGGATGATTTTTTATGTTGAGCAGCGTGGAAATGCCATTTCGCCCTGCAAACATTATTGCTGCAAGCGTGACGGTTGAGATGATGATGGAAAGGCAACTGGTACTGTACACCTGCCCTTTGTATTGCTCTTTCTGCATGAAGCGAAAGAAAGCTGTTTCCATGCCATAAGTAAAAATTACAGTAAAAAATGGGATCGCGGCATACATGATACTCATTTCACCGTAATCAACTCCGGTCATTATCCCGGTAAGGTATGGCGTGAGCAAATAACCTAGAAACCTTGCTGCTATGGAACTGGCACCGTACCAAAAAGTTTGTGATGCCAGGGATTTTAGACTACTCAAATCATCTCTTGTTTTAGCAAATTTAGAAAATCCGAACACAATGCCGGTGGTTCATGTCTTCATTACAACAGCCTACTAACGTGTCGCCCCGCTGGGGCTGTCTTAAACTCTCCGGATGTTTCTAAAAGCCCCAGCGGGGCGACACGTTAGTAGCAGAAGCACCGAAGGTAAATATTGCCAGCGAAATGCCATTTATAAAAAAATTAAAAAACAGGTATACATACCTGTTTACTTTATGAAAACTAATAGCTATTTTGTATTAATTGATTATTGCACAACATTTTGCCTCTATTCCACAGTAGAAGATTCCACTAAAGACAGTTGTTAGTTGTTGGTTGTTGGTTGTTAGACTTTAAAGATCCGTTTTCAGAATTACATTCAACCATCCTCATTTTATCGTGAGTATTATGCCTGACGCCCAACAACTAATAACTAATAACTAAGCCAGGCCTTTGCTTTCCATTCGAAGAGCGTTTATTCTTAACACCATATATTGTCTAACCTTAAAAAAAACCCATCTGCCATGAGAATTGCAATTACACTGGCATTCCTATGCCTGCTAGTGCTTCAGCAGCATGTTGCCATTTGTCAGACACGGCTCATTACCGGCACTGTCAGGGACGCCAAAAATAGTCCTGTACCATTTGCCACGGTTCACCAGAGAGGAACACAAAAAACAGTCAGCACAGATGAAAAAGGAAATTTCAGGATTGAAGCTTCCGGAACAAATCCTGTTCTTGAAATTTCTTCCACCGGGTTTGCTACACAAGAAGTAACCCTTACTTCCGGCAACGCCTACAATGTCGTTTTACAACAAGGAGGAAATTTGTCCGAGGTAGTTGTAACAGCACTCGGCATTACCCGCAAAGAGCGATCTATCGGTTATTCTACGCAACAAATAAGCGGTGAGAATCTTACGGCTGCAAAAGAGCAAAACGTTATTGGCTCGCTTGCAGGAAAAATTTCCGGTGTACAACTTTCAGGTTCTTCTGCCGCCAGCATGGGAGGAACACAAAAAATCCTGTTGCGTGGTATTAACTCTATTACGGGTGAAGGCGAACCTTTGATTGTGTTAGATGGCACGCCTATTGCCAACAGCAACTACGCCACTAAAAACGGTCGTGACTATGGCAATATTTCGCAGGATATCAACCCGGATGACGTGGAATCCATCAACGTGCTGAAAGGTCCCGCTGCCGCAGCATTGTACGGACTGCGGGGTCAATACGGCGCCATTATGATCACTACAAAAAAAGGAAGCAGGAACAGAAAACCCACTGTTAATTTCAGCTCTTCTTTTACTTTGGATAAGGCTGGAAATTATATGCCGTTGCAAGACATTTACGGAGCGGGTTCCAGCTTGAATTTCCCAACCATTGATATAAATGGTGTAGAAACCAAATACGTTGACGGAACATGGGATGAAAGCTGGGGACCCAAGATGGATGGCACTCCGGTAAGGCATCAATACAGCTTCTACCCTGCCGATCCCGACTTTGGGAAAGCAACTCCATTCGTTCCGCAACCGGATAACATCAAAGACTATTTTGAAACAGGACATACGATCAACAACAGCATTTCATTTGCAGGAGGCGGAGAAAACACCAGCTTCAGATTGTCCTATAACAACACAAACATCAAAGGCATTGAGCCAAATACATTTTTAAGAAGAAATAACCTGGCTCTAAATGGAAGCATTAATGTCTTATCAAATCTTACTGTTTCCGCCAACATCAATTACGCTAATAACAACGCCCAAAGGCCATCGCAGGGCTACCAGGCATTGGGTTCCAGAAATATGTATCAGTGGTTCGAGCGCAACCTTGATATGAATAAGCTTAAGCAATACAAATATTCTGATGGCACCTTTTACCAATGGAACGTAAACGATCCGAATGATGAAGGCATTTACGATGACATGACACCGATCGACTGGAACAACCCATATTTTGATGCATATGAAAATCCTGCCCATGACTCACGCGACAGGTTTTTTGGGAATGTAGGCGTTGCCTACACTATTGTTCCCGGCTTGCAGGTTAGTGGTTTTATAAGACAGGATAACTACACACAAAACATTGATAAACGTAACGCAGAAGGCGGAAGAGGAACACCAATGTTCTCGATCGGTAAATATGAAAACAAGGAGAACAACTACGAATTCCTGGCGCAGTACAATAAAGAGTTCGGCAAGTTTTCTGTTGCGGCTGCTTTGGGTGGAAATATTTTGAAACAGAATTATTCTTACCTATATCAAGAAACAGTTGGTGGGCTGGTAACACCGGGCTTTTACAACATTGCCAATTCCCTGGAAAGACCAAACGTTGAAAATTATCTGCTCAAAAAAGAAGTAAGAAGTGCATACGGTTCTTTAACACTCGGTTATAACAATACCTACTTTTTGGATGCCACCCTGCGCAGGGATATTTCATCAACATTGCCGCCAGACAACAATGCTTATTTATATCCATCAGTATCTGCCAGCTTGGTGTTTAGCGAGTTATTAAAATGGCAACCACTTTCATACGGCAAAGCGCGCTTGAGCTTTGCACAGGCCGGCGCAGATCTTCGTCCATACAAAACAACATCATTTTATAATCTTGGCCAACCTTACAACGGCAACTTTCCCGAGTTTGTTCCGGATAGTCTTTCCAACGGATCGCTCGAGCCTTCGCTATCTACCGCTTATGAAGCAGGACTTGATCTTCGCTTCTTCAAAGACCGTTTAGGCATTAGTGCTACCTATTATCGCCAGGAAAATAAGAAGGCGATTTTGGATCTTGATATTTCCGGTGCAAGTGGCTACCAAAAGTATGTGATCAATGCAGGTAATATTCAAAATAAAGGTTTGGAAATATCTGTAAATGCGATTCCGGTAAAAACAAAGAATACGAATTGGAGCACTACTTTCAATTACGCTTACAACAAAAACAAGCTACTGGAACTGTATCCGGGCTTGAATTCCATACTGCTGGATCAAAATACATACGCAAGAGTAAGCATGTACTTGCTGGCAAATGTGGGTGAACCATTTGGAACCATCGTGGGCAATGGCTATAAGCGCGATCCGAAAACAGGGAAAGTGTTACTCGGCACAAACAACATGCCGCTATATGAATCGGGCCATAATCTCGGCACAGCTATTCCTAAGTTTACAGGCGGATGGATGAATACCGTTACCTGGAAAAACTTTGATTTTACTGCCAATATAGATTTCCAGGGCGGAGGCAAATTCATTAGCTGGACAAGAATGCTTGCCGTTAAAAGCGGACAGACTGCTGAAACTGCGGCAATGAATGATAAAGGAAAAAACATACGCGATCCATTGGCAGAAGGAGGCGGCTTTAAAATAGAGGGTATTTCCGCAGCAAGCGGACAGGACGTTTCGGCCTATGTTTCCGCGAGAACCTATTACAGAAATACAATCGGCACACAAGTGTATGAAGAGTGGGCCTATGATGCTTCTTACATTAGAATGAGAGAGATGCGACTGGGCTACACATTTGCAAAAGCAAACTATGCAAAGCTTCCCTTCAGAAGCATCAACATTGCGTTTATCGCGAGAAATCCTTTCATGATATGGCAGAAGGCACCCAAGGGCGTGAATCCTGCAGAACTGGCTACCGGCTCATCTTCCCTGAATTGGTTGGAGACCGGGCAGCTGGCTACAGTTCGTTCCTATGGTTTAAATCTTAATGTTAATTTTTAAACAACACGTCATGAAAAACTACTTAATCTATATACTTTTTATCACTGCGATAGGTATGGGCCAAACGGGTTGTACTAAATTTCCTGATAACATCAACGTCAATCCGAATGCGCCGACCAATGCATCCAATGCACAGTTGCTCACGTATGCGATCAATCACATGACAGATGAGATTGAATCTTCCTATGGCATACTCTATGCACAACATTGGTCCGAACTTCCTTACACAGACAACTCACGATACACTGTGGTGAGTTTTGATTTCTATGATATTTACTCACAACCGTTGGAGAATTTATACAACGTCCTTAATGCAAAAAGCTACAATGTAAACGAAGGTTCTCCGGCAAATCAAAAAGCAGTCGCAAGAATTTTGAAAGCTTTTTATTTCTGGCAAATGACAGACAGATGGGGCGATATTCCTTACACCAATGCATTGAAAGGAAAAGAAAACCCTGCACCTTCTTACGATAAGCAACAGGATATCTACAACGATCTCTTCAAGGAATTGAAAGAAGCGGCTGCACAAATTGATAATGGCAATGCCATAACAGGCGACATCCTGTATGACGGAGACATGGATAAATGGCGCATGTTTGCCAACTCCATGCGCATGATCATGGCGCTGCGATTGTCGAAGGTTGATGCTACAACGGGAAAGGCTCAATTCAATGATGCCATGCAAGCAGGCGTGTTTACCGACAACAGTCAAAATGCTGTGTATGCGCATTTGCCGGAGGCCAATTACGAGAACTATTGGTATTATGTGGATGAAGTGCAAAACCGCCAATGGTATTGGACTGGTGCGACATTGGTCAACTACATGAAACCGCTTAAAGATCCACGCCTGCCAACATTTGCGGACAAGAACAGTCATGGCGATTACGTGGGTGTCCCTTACGGACTTGATGGCGATGCCATTGCAAATATCAAAACAGCCGATGTCTCTTACACAGGCTTGCACATACGCTCACAGAATGCGCCGACATTCATTGTCACTTATGCGGAACTTTTGTTTGCCCAGGCCGAAGCTGCAAAGATCGGATGGATAAGTGGGGGCGATGCAAGTGCTGAAACCTTTTACAACAAAGGCATTGAAGCATCTATAAGACAATGGAACAGAAATTATTTGAAGGATTACAATGCAAGCGGCAATCCTCCTGAAAAGAATTATGATCCAACCGACACAGGTGATACAACTGGCCTGGCAGTGTTAATGGCCCAGCCTTCAGTGAAGTATAGCGCAACAGATGCACTGAAACAAATCGGTTATCAAAAATGGGTGCACTTGTATACGAACGGTTACGAAGCATGGGCCGAGTGGAGAAGAACCGGCTATCCAACTTTGTCGCCCGCACCCAACAACAACAACATTCCCATTCCACGCAGGCAAGGTTATCCAACTACCGAGCAAACCATCAATGGCACTAATTACAAAGCCGCAGTGTCGCAGCAGTCCGGCTTAAATGGCAAAGATGATTTGAACGGAAGGGTTTGGTGGGACAAATAGGGAATCAATTAAGAATTAGGAATTAAGAATTAAGAATGCTATGAGTCGATCTTTCGTTACAGTATTTCACCTCTTTGAATTTGAGAACAGCGACTAGATCTAATCAACATGTTACAAAGGAACAAATTCTTAATTCTTAATTCCTCACCACCCACACAGATACACTCGACGGCGCCACCCAAAACTCCCCAAACCCATGCTCATCAATGGTTACATTGCCGTGGTGATGTTGCAGGCAATCGACGAATACTTTTCCGGCATGGTGTTTACCTATCTCCATGCGTTTGTGTTGTTCGCCGTTGTTGGAGATTAAAACAGCGGTGCCTGAGTTTTTCTTTTCTGCAATTCCTTCGCGTGTCCAGCCGATGCAATGATAGTTGTCGATGTAATCGCGCTGTGTACCATAAGCGTACTCTTTTCTTAGCAACAACAATTTTTCCAATTCGTCTACTTTGGGCAAATGGATGTCATAGTAGTTGCCATCGCAGCCCTGGCCAACGTAATTTGTCCCATATAAATCGGGATGAAAAATACATGGATAACCTTCTTGTCGCAGTAAAATGATCGCGTATGCAATTGATTTGAACCAATGCTCTACTACTGCTTCCAATGCCTGCAATGGCTGCGTGTCGTGGTTTTCAACAAACGTTACGGCGAGCGCTGGTTTTGCAGCAATAAGCGTATCATTGAAAATAGTGGTAAGATCGTAATCACTTCCTGCCCGTGAAGCGTAGTGAAATTTATGGTGGAGCACAGTATCAAACAAATGCATTCTGCCGTCCGTTACTTCAATGTATTTCAAGAGCTCGTGATTGTTCTCAGTGAACCAACACTCGCCAACAAAAAATAAATCAGCATCGATTTCGCGTTTGATATAGTCTATCCAGTTGTTAAAGAAGTGATGCGGAATATGTTTCACAGCATCGAGTCGCAGCCCATCAAACTGCACAGTGTCATAATACCATTTGATCCATTTTTTCAACTCATATCTTACATGCGGATTTCTGAATTCTATGTCCGACAACATAAGAAAATCAAAGTTTCCTTTTTCGTCGTGAAAGATATCTTCCCAGCCTTCACCAAAATCATTTTGAATGCTGTATATCTGCTGATGCCCTTCTTCAATGGCATCTATGCCTGTAAAGCATGTATGATCCCACTGAAACTGCGAGTACCGTCCACTTCTTCCGGGAAATGAAAATTTCGTGTGTGCCTCTACGTCCACCACATCACTTATAAATTCATTTCTGTTATCGGGATTTACTTTTCGCGCTCTTACTATTTCACGTTCGCCGCCCCCCATGTGATTCAATACAATATCAACATAGATCTTCAAACCTGCGGCACGAGCTGTTTTTACAGCATCAATGTATTCCTGTTTAGTGCCATACTTTGTGCGAACTGTTCCTTGTTGATTGAATTCACCGAGATCATAAAGGTCATACACATCATAGCCTTCAGATGAAATGCCTTTCATTCCCTTGTAAGCGGGTGGCAGCCAGAGAGACGTAATACCGAGTTCTACAAGTCTGTTAGTTTCTACTTTTAACTCCTTCCATAAACAGTCATCCTGTGAACAATACCACTCGAAAAACTGCATCATTGTTTTATTCTGCATAAGAAATCTCCTTTTCGACAATTAATCAGTTTTGTTAATGTTATCGCTGCTTTTGCAAAAAAATGATTCCCTGATTGTATAAACTTCTAAAAATCAGTTCGTAAAAATTTGAGTGTTATATGTGCGGGGAAAAGAATCAACAGAAAAAAGGTAGATTTTAACATAACGCGGGTGCAGAAGTTTTTTAACCACAGAGTGCACGGAGTTTTTTTCACAGAGGAAAGGAGAGCTGCTAAATAGACAGCAACTTATATGAGACAAAGAAAAGGAGAACTATTTCGAGTTCTCCTTTTAGTTATTTTTTATAAAGTAAATCCTCCATTCCTCTGTGAAAAAAACCTCCTTTCCTCCGTGGTAAAAAAGAAACGCGAAGCGTTTCATGAGTATTCGATGTTATCGTTAGCAAAAAACATTAAAACAAAAGCTGATCATTCGCACCTCTCGCGGGTTTCTTACCCAGATGCTCATACGCTTTGGCGGTTACTTCGCGGCCGCGGGGAGTGCGTTGAATAAAGCCTTCCTGGATTAAGAATGGTTCGTACACTTCTTCAAGTGTGCCGGGTTCTTCACCAACTGCAGTAGCAATGGTGGAAATGCCAACAGGACCGCCCTTGAATTTCTCAATGATCGTGTTGAGGATGCGATTGTCCATGTCATCCAATCCGTATTCATCTACATTCAATGCTTTCAATGCATGTTGCGTAATGCCCAGGTCAATTTGCCCGTCATTTAATACTTGCGCAAAGTCACGCACACGACGAAGCAAACCATTGGCAATACGAGGCGTACCACGGCTTCTGCGTGCTATTTCACCGGCTGCATCAGATGTGATGGCAGTATTCAAAATGCCTGCAGCACGCTCAATAATTTTTTTAAGCGTAGCAGCATTGTAATATTCAAGTCTTGATTTTATGGCGAACCTTGATAGCAGCGGCGCAGTCAGCAAACCACTTCTCGTAGTGGCACCAATTAATGTAAACGGATTCAATGAAAGTTGTATGCTTCTTGCATTGGGACCACTATCGATCATGATATCGATGCGATAATCTTCCATTGCTGCATATAAGTATTCTTCAACGACAGTGCTTAGTCGATGTATTTCATCAATAAATAACACATCGTTTGGCTCAAGGTTGGTCAGTAATCCGGCAAGATCACCCGGCTTTTCAATAACCGGTCCGGATGTTTCTTTAATGTTCACACCCAGTTCATTCGCCACAATTCTCGACAAGGTCGTTTTACCTAATCCCGGCGGACCGTGAAATAAAACGTGGTCCAATGCCTCTCCGCGTATTTTGGCAGCTTTAATGAAGATCTTAAGATTTTCAATGGCCTGCGGCTGACCCGAAAACTCGGCAATCTGCTTCGGCCTTATATTATTCTCAAACTCCTTCTCAGCAGCAGATAATTGCGATTTATCGTTATTTAAAATGGGATTTGACATTGATGCAAATATAGAAGTTGTTGGTTGATAGTTGTTGGTTGTTAGCCTTTATAAGCAGATTTTCAAAAATTAAACTAAACCAGTCGTTATTTTATGCGAAATATTAAACCTAAAGTCTAACAACTAACAACTATCAACTAACAACTAAAGCAACCAAACCCTCTTCTCAAATGTTGTAATTATCAACTGTAAACAGCTCAATTTTAACATATGAAAGTCGGTATTTTAGGCTCGGGAGAAGTGGGCCAAACACTTGCGAAAGCTTTTACTGCAGAGGGGCATTCTACCATACTGGGAACCCATCATCCACACAAAAATGAAGTAAAAGATTTTATAAGCAACAACCCACGCATCAAGGTCGATACTTTTGAAGTGGCCGCCGCTTATGGCGAACTACTGGCTCTTTGTGTATCAGGCGATGCGGCAGAGGCTGTTATTGATTTGGCCGGTGCAAAAAATTTTAGCGGCAAAACAGTAATCGACACTACCAATCCTATCGCTAAACAACCGCCGGCAAACGGTGTACTGAAGTATTTTACGACGATGGATCAATCTTTATCGGAAATCATACAAAAGAAAATTCCCGATGCGTTTGTGGTAAAAGCCTTCAACTCAGTGGGAAATAGCCTTATGTACAAGCCTTCATTTGACACAAAGCCATCAATGTTTATTTGTGGTAATGACGACGGTGCAAAAAAAACGGTGACCGATATTCTTACGGCATTTGGCTGGGAAACTGAAGATATGGGTAAAATCGAAGCTGCCCGTGCCATTGAGCCACTATGTATGTTATGGTGCATTCCCGGCTTTTTGAAGAATAGCTGGACACACGCTTTTAAATTGCTAAAGGCCTAACGATAAAATAGAAGGTATGAAGAAGGAAGTTTTTACACATCCTACTTCATACCTCCAATCTCCTATATCACTTTTCTATTTTTCCCTTACACTTACAGATATGTGTCTATCCATCTTTCTTTCTTCGTCAGAAGCATCAGCAGCGGCTTTTGCATACATTGAACCATAGCCTTCTCCACCCAGCAGCTGGGCACCTTTTGCACCCGCGGCCTTAATGGCATCTGAAGTTGATTTCGCTCTGTCAGTTGACAATTTCATGTTCGCTGAACTGTCTCCTGTTTTGTCGGTATAGCCGCCTATTTTGATTTTTACTTTTGGATAGGCTTTCAAAATAGCCGCGATATTGTTGATCTGTTTTTGGCTTTCAGGAGTAATTTTGGCGCTTCCTGTTTCAAAATTCAAATCGTCAAAATCGAACCAAACATCTTTGCCCGCCTTTGCATTCGGATCATTCAGGAAGGCTACCAGTTTGTCTTCTATACCTCCCTTCCAGGCGTCCAGCTCTGTGCCATCAGGCAGCTTTACTTTTAGTGATTCACGAGCGGGAGCTGCTGGCGGCACTGCGCTTACAGTTGTCGTATCCTGCTTCATAACATTGGTTGTATCTGCAGGCGGTGGTGGAGGCACATTTTTGTTGCAACTACGCATCAAATACCATAGCAATGCAATCAACACAATCGCAATCAATAACCACAGCAACCAGTTGGTGCCGGGTTTTTCAGCGGGTGGTAAACTTGCATTGTAAGTGGTGTCTGCCGGTCGCATCGTTTTACCCAGCGTTGGAAGTGTGAACCCCGCAGGTAGTGCATTTAAAATATCCTGTTTTTGCGAACCGAGCCAATTTGTAAGACCGCTGGCTGATAAATTATTACTCGTTGCTTCCCTACCAATAAACCCCAATGCTATTGGAGCAATGGCACTCAGAATGGTGGTCGCGGTAGATGATTTTATGCCGGAAAAATTGGAGATCAGGTTTCCGATCACGCCGCTGTTATTACCAAATATGCTGGATATGAATGAAGAACCGGTGTTAAGCAAACTGCTTCCGGCGCCAGAGAAAAGATTTTCGGGAGCCTCCGGCATGCCAGAAGCTGCCGCTTGTTTGGCCGCATTCAATAGGTTGCTGCCGCCATCGGCCTGCGCATTGCCTATAATGCCGGCTAGAACCGCAGGTATACCTGCATTTACAGCCTTGCTAACCGCAACATTGTTTTCTCCCAACAGCCCAGCTGCTTTACTGATAAAGTCGCTGTGGAAATAGTTTTTTACAGAATCGAGAAGACTAAATGCCATGACGTTGTTTTTTAAATTTTTAGAAATAATATCAAGTAGTTATGGGGACTGAGCCTTCTAAGGGAGGGAACTAACCTGTGAATGAGTAGAACAATCTAAACAAACTAATGACTTAAGAGTTTAATTATTTTGAAAGAATGGGTCAGAATATTGGAAATGAAGTATTTGAAGTACGCGAGAACATGAATGATGAATCGTGAATGGATCGTACTGTGATTGTCTCATTAATCAGGTAACCAACAACCCTGGATTCACGATTCACCATTGACCATTACATGCAAATTCCGTTCCTCACCAATTTAATCATTGCGTAATGTTCTCGTAATTATTAGGTAATAATGGCGGGATACTTTTGTACTGCTCTAATTTACTTGTTGTGTTAATCAAATGGTTTTAATTGAGCAAAGAATAGAATTTTCTCATGCAGTTTCCGCTTCATGTCTATGAAGCGGTTTTTTTATTTCGCGGATGCCAGCAGCCGGTTACCAGTAGCCAGGCTTGATGGTGCATTTTTCATGAAATGATTCAACAATCAACACTGGTCACCGGAAACTGGCTACCTGCCACCATTTTCAACTTTCAACGTCAATTTTCAATTAATTACAAGTCTTTCTTCTTTTCCAGTGTAAAGCCTATCGTCGTTCCCACATCCGGCGTGCTGCGTACGTGCATGGCCTGTCCGTGAGCTTCGATAATATGTTTGCAAATAGCGAGGCCGAGGCCGGCCCCTCCTTTGTCGCGGCTGCGACCTTTATCGGTGCGGTAAAATCTTTCAAAAATGCGTGGCAAATGTTCTTTTTCAATGCCTATTCCATCGTCACTAATTTCCACCAAAATTCTGTCGCCCTCAGTCTTGTAAACGCTGGCAACTATGTTGCCCTCAATTTTTCCGTATTTACGGGCATTGTCAATGAGGTTAATAAGCACCTGCCTTACTTTTTCTTTATCCGCAAAAACGGTTATTGGCGCTTCACAGCCTTTTTTAATGCTGGTGCGGATTTGCTTTTCGGTCAGTTTGATCGACAGAGACTCGTAGATCTCCTTTATAAGATCCTGTATAACAAAGTTTTGTTTGTATAAGATCTGCTCTCCTCTTTCCAGTTTGGAAATTTCATCAAGGTCGTTCATCAGGTGAACAAGACGTTCAACGTTGCGGGCTGTATTTTCCAGGAATCTTTTTCTAACATCGGCGTTCTCCATCGCTCCATCTAAAAGCGTATCTACGTAGCCCTGGATAGCAAAAATGGGAGTTTTGAATTCATGGGCCAGGTTTTGCAAAAACTCCTTCCTGTAAGCTTCATTTTTCTTGAGAATTTCAATTTCATCGCTTTTTTGCGCCGCCCATTTCTCCACATCTTCACTTACTTCGTCAATGCTTTTGTGAGGAATAATGTATTTGTAATAAACCTCTTCCTTTTTGCTTGCCTTCGTTTCGTAAATGAATTTGTAAATCAGCTTGATCCTCCGGTAAATGAACTGCTGCAAAAAAAACAGTATGAGAAAATACGCGACTGTATAAAGTATAATCAGGGTGAGCAAAGCCACCCACCAATTACCAATAAAAATGAAGTTGGCAATTGCCACCAATATTGATATAGAGGCCGCGTTGATAGCAGCTATTTGCCGGGGGGATAAATTTTTTGCAACAGACATGTATAGAAAGTAAAAATTCAAAAGTAAAAAATCAAAAAGAAAGGCTCCGTGTGTTGTGCCTTTTTTGACTTTTTAATTTTTACTTTTTACTTTGATAAGTAATTTATTGAAGATCAAACTTGTACCCTACACCTTTCACGGTGGTTATACAATCCAGACCCAGTTTCTGGCGGACTTTTCTGATGTGTACGTCGATGGTTCGGTCACCAACAATAACTTCATTGCCCCATATCTGGTTCAATATTTCGTTCCTTAAGAAAACTCTTCCTGGTTTTGAAGCGAGGAGATACAGCAGTTCAAATTCTTTCTTTGCCAATGTAATTTCCTCGTCACCCACTTTTACTATAAACCTCACCGGATCAATTACAATTTTGTCAATCGTCAAAACGCCGCTGCCATTTTCATCTGAAGGTTTGTTTACTCTTCTGAAGAGAGCATTTACCCTACTCAACAATAATTTCGGGCTTATCGGTTTGTTCACATAGTCGTCGGCACCTTTGTCAAAGCCTTTTACCTGCGAAGATTCGTCGCTCAGGGCTGTAAGGAAAATGATCAGTGTTTCTTTAAAGTTTGGCTGTGACCTCAAAATTTCACACACTTCCACGCCTGTTTTCTTGGGCATCATGATGTCAAGAATAATAAGGTCCGGTTTAACCAGTTTCGCTTTATTCAGGGCATCATCTCCATCCTTCGCGGTGTACACGTTGTAGCCTTCCCCTTCCAGATTATATCCAATGATTTCCAATATATCCGGCTCGTCATCAGCTATCAGTACCTTTTTTCCTTTAGATTCCATTTAACAATTTGTTTACGCAAAGTTAATTTACGCCATAATGCATAAATTACGAATTCGATTATGAAATTGTTAAGCTACAGGCAAATCGGGCCTGTATTACCTTAATGTTAAGGCAGGTATATTTATTGATAGTATTTTTGCTGATAATTGGAACCCGTTAGTTATGAATAAATTAATCGCCCTGGCCCTCAGCCTGGCATTATTGCAGAATGCAGATGCGCAGAACAATTACCCTGTTGACAAACGACGGGTGCTTTTTCACGATGGAATAGATAAATATCAGAGAAAAGTCTACTCACTTGATGGGAAAACTGATTCTACTATCATGATTGCCCGGGATGAAACCGTAAACCTGCAAATCGAGTACGCCCTTATTGACAAAGTAGATGAGCTGCAAAAAACAATAGAACTCGACTCCACGCTTTCGCACAACGCGAAAATTAAATATTTGCGTGGCCTGGAAACGATGGTTAAAGGCTATGTGACAAATTATCGCAAGCGTGATTTTCCCGCCACGATGGCGCCGGCGCTGGTAAATGGATTTGAACAGGGAATGGCACTGGATGAAAAAGGCCAAAGCATTGAACCGGTGATAAACAATAACATTTATGCCGTTGGAAAAATATTGATCGATTGCTTTGCAATACTGCCGGAAAATCCCGGCACGCAGGTTTCGAAGATCATCATCGTCAGGAAATACCTGTCAAACCATCCCGATGAAATTTTAAATACACTCAAAACAAATACTGATCTTCCTTTCACCGACAGTTTGATCGCGGTGGCTGCCCACAACGACCCCATGCGTTTGTATGACTTCGCCTCCGCCCACGACAAGCTGAGTGGAAGAATACATGCAAATCCGGATTCGCTGGTGCAGACAATAGTAATGTTGTCCAAAAGCAAAAGCGGGCAGCTGTATTTTCCATTCCTCGACATGCTGGTAAAAAACAAGATCACCATCGAGGACATTGACAAGCAAAAAGAAAATGACATCAGCTATTATAAGTTGCTGGTAAAAACGAGGATCGATTATGTGGGCCGCGTAATAGGACCGCAAAAAGACACCCCGATGGAAATGGATGCACTTACAAAAATGATGGTGAGCAAAGCGAAGAACACTTTCATTTCTCAAATCAATGGCCTTCATGATAGCCCCGATCCTGTAAGATTTAAAGTGCTTGACCCCCTAAGCGCGCAGGAGCTTTATTATTTGTGCGTTTTGGGCGAAGAAGAAATTTACACCTCCAGTTATATCGGCGTTTTCAAACGCATATTTCAAAAAATGAAAGTGCCACGCGGCGACAGTCTGATTTTGAGTGTCAATGCAGATTACTTCAGGAAATTCATCAAAATGGCCGCGGCCTATAACACTTTGAATGATTTTCTTAAATCGATGCCACAGGAAAATGCGACCTCTTTGATGCGGGCGTTTATGTTTGGACTAGAAAAATCAGCTACTGCAAAAAACATGGAAGATGCTGTGGATGTAGCGGACAGTTACAGCAGCATTTTCGAAAAAAATAAGCAAGTGGCAAAGTTGATGCTGGATGAAGCCAACTGGAACTTTACCCGTTGCCAGCGGAACAATGACAAGAACGGACAAGTTGTGTATATGCTGGAAAAAACTTTGTTTGAATCTGCAGATACCAGCAAGAATATTGACCTTGCCCAAAAGCTGGGCATTCCTCCTATTTACTCTGTCAATTACAACGCTTTGGTGGATGACAGCGGGCGCATTGTTCAGCAGGTTTTCTTTTATGGCGATGAGGATAAGGACGGACAAAATTCTTACGCCAACTTCATGAGCCTGTTTCGTGGAAGACCTGAGTGGAGCGTCGCAGAAAATCCTAACTGGGTAACGATCAAATCTACCAAGGGCAAACCTGTTTGGATATTTGCCAACAAACCATTGTATGGCGAAAATGATCCGGATGCAAAGGCACAAGCAGCATTGGATGAATATCTCGATTCAAAAGACATTCACCCTACTATTTTTATACACCGTGGCCACAGCTATCACGTAAAATATTCATTGGAGCAAATTCAGCCTTCGGCAAAAATTGTGATCCTCGGCTCTTGTGGCGGATATAACAATTTGCATGAAGTGCTTGAAATCAGTGAAGATGCGCACATCATATCCTCCAAACAAGTGGGAACAAGAACCGTGAATGAGCCTATTTTAGAAGAGATCAACAAAACCATCCGCAACGGCAAAAACATCGAATGGATGAACATGTGGAGCGACTTGTCCAAACGTTTTTCCGGCGAAGCCAAAAGCAGGTTTGAAGATTACATTCCGCCGTATAAGAATTTGGGAGCACTGTTTATAAAGGCTTATAAGAAGCAAGTGGAGGTGGAGGAAAATTAAATTAAGAATTAGGAATTAAGAATTAAGAATTCACAAGATCGATCGTTCTATACTATTTGCGATTAGATTTTGAAACTAATCGAAATAAAAAAGAAGGCTGCGTTCACGATGGAATGCAGCCCTCTTTTTTATTTGAAGATGTTTGCTACTGGAATAAAATGACAAACATGAAGAATTCTTAATTCTTAATTCCTAATTCTTAATTACTTCAAGGACGCAATATCAATCACAAACCTATACCTCACATCTCCCTTCAACATTCTTTCATATGCGTCGTTAACATCTTGAATGTTGATGACTTCTACATCAGCAGTGATATTTTTCTCTGCGCAGTAATCAAGCATTTCCTGTGTTTCTTTCAAACCACCAATCATAGAACCGATGATGCTTCTGCGATTGTTCAGCAATTTAAACGCACCTACTTGTGAAGGTTGTTCAGGCAAACCAACAACAATCAGTTTACCATTCAATGCCAGCAAATCAAGATATTGTTCATAGCTGTGATTTGCTGAGGCTGTATCAAGGATCACATCAAAATAGTTGTGGTATTTTTTCATTCCTTCTGCATCTGTAGTCAGGGCAAAATTATGTGCGCCTAATTTTTTCGCGTCCGCTTCTTTAGATTTTGAAGTGCTTAGCATAGTTACTTCTGCACCAAATGAAGCGGCAAATTTAACACCCATGTGACCCAAGCCGCCGAGGCCCACAACGCCTACTTTTGTGCCTTCTTTTACGCCAACATAACGCAATGGCGAATAGGTGGTGATACCAGCACACAACAACGGAGCAACACCTTTGAGGTCTGCATTTGGAGAAATTTTCAAAGTGTATTTTTCATCCACAACAATTTGCGTCGAGTAACCGCCCTGTGCAATTGTTTTTTTGTCGCGCTCGTAACCATTGTAAGTGCCTGTCATCCCTTCTACGCAATAGTTTTCCAGATCCTGTTTGCAATGATCGCACACACGGCAAGAATCGATCAATACGCCCACTCCGGCAATGTCGCCCACTTTAAATTTTGTGACATTCGATCCCACGTTCACCACTTTGCCCACGATCTCATGCCCCGGCACCATTGGATAAATCGAACCGCCCCACTCGTTTCTTATCTGGTGAAGGTCCGAGTGACAAACTCCGCAATAAAGAATTTCTATCTGAACATCATCTGGTCTAACATCCCTGCGCTCGAAATCATAAGGTGCCAAAGGAGTTATGGCACTTTGAGCTGCATACGCTTTTGTTGCTATCATTGGTTGAATTTTTAAATAAACAGATGAGCAAAGATAGAGCTTGAGCGAGTTGAAAATTGAAAGTTGAAAATTGAAAATTAAGAGTTGTCAGCCGCTGTGCGTGGGAAACAAGTTTTGAGGGTAGGAAACAAATGAACAGAGGTACTATTTTCTCAAACTCCACGAACCAACAATTTTCAACTTTCAATTTTCAATTTTTAATTAACTAACAATTTTCAATTCTATAACACCACCACTTTATCCGTATACAGCTTGCCCGTTTGTTCATTCACCATTCGGATGTAATAAATGCCTGAAGCAAGCCCGGATGATATTTGTAATTGAAAAAGCTGGCCCTTAACAGAAGTTATTTTTTGCGAGGAAATCAGCTGAGAGGCGTTGCTGATTAATTGCATGGAATAATTACCATCTTCTTTCAATTGTATGTTAATTGCTCCGCCTTTTCGTGCAGGATTAGGATAAGCGGTAAACCAGCCGTTGCCCGTTATCTTTTTAACTGAATCTACAACCTGCGTGAAAACAGTCGTTCTAATGCAGATGGCCCCACCTGCAGTACGTCTGATAGCAGGATAGGCCACCACAACTACTTCTTTTAGTTCTGCTGCTTTCGGAGTCAGTTCAACCGACATATCATTTCTGTTGGCACACAAAACTTTTACATTTTTTGTTTCATAGCCAATAGAAGAAAAAGACAATTCAACACTGTCTTTACTTATCGGAACCTTCGCGTTAATGCTGAATGTTCCATCATTTGCTGAAACTTTATAGGCCTTGCCATTTAGCGAAATGCTCGCTCCTGCCAATGGTTCATTTGCATTGTTGACGACTGTTCCTTTTATATGCAAGCTCTTGTGCGTCTTTTGGTCTACCTGCTCCTTTTCTACTCTGGAAGCCACCATCCCCACATACTCCACATCCTGCGCTGCGTCCAGTGTTTGCGTTTTTGACTCAGTTTTCATTTGAGGCTTTCCTGTTTGTGACACCGCTTTGTTGCTGAACCAAAATCCAAAACCGACGGTCACAAACCATTTCCACAAAGATACCTTGACCTTCGCCTGTTGATTATCCAGCGGCCTGTCCAGCTGATCATCACGGAAACGGCCACACGTATTTCCTTTCTGTTTGGAAAAATATTCCAGTATTTGCTTATCACTTAGCAGACTAAAATCAACCACTTGTTTGGAGCAACTTTGGCAAAACCTGCCCTGATCTGTTGTGCTCATTTTATTCCAATCCTCATGGCACGGATCGGCGATGTGAAGAGTAGTTTTAGTGCTCATATGGCATTTTTACAGTTGGATGCAGAACTCATCACAATTACATAAAGATTCTTCTCTTGATCTATGAGGTTTGTGTTTTAAAATTGTAATTATTGCGTCAGAACTATTCGTTCTTCAGGAAAAAAATTAAATTCGAGTTTTAAACCCAACTTCGGCAAACCCTACTTATGACTAAATCCTTCGTCACCCTATCCGTACTTTTTGCTTTGGCAATTTATTCGAGCTGCAAAAAAAGCACTCAAAACTATCTAGATGGGACCTACAAAACAGGTGAAATAGTGCAACTGGATAGTCCCAAAATGTACACAAAGACTAGTGTGATAACAGATGCGCAGTTGATTAACTCATTTCTTGACAGACACAAATCCCCCTCATTAGGCCGGGACACCGGTTTTATTTTCGACCAAACTACGCAAGTCTACAACCCAAAAAGGGAATTTACTCTCTCCGGCAATACAGCTACCACTACCGAATATGGAAAGCTTGTCGTTATACAGAAAAATGCCGAAGAGCTTGTCCTTGAACCGGCAGATACTATATCCTATATGTATTCGACAGACAGATTATCTTCGATGAATTACTGGCTGGAGGCAAATAATACAGGTGGCTACATCTATGATTCTACTAAGCAATCAGACGCACTTTTCTATTGGGTAAAAACAAAAGATCATCGAACCTTGTTGCAATCAAATGGTAAGTTGTACATGCCAATCGTTAAATTTCTTGCCGATCTTAAAAAATCAAGCGAGGGAGTAGCCATTGCGGGCAGGGGTACTAATTATTGGCGCTATTTCAACAAAAATATTGCGGAACATTTCGTACCCGGAGACACTATAATTGTTCAGTGCAAAACTGCTGAATTAATCAAACAATAGCTTTTAGCCAAAACGGGGAAACATTGTACAAATTAAAATTGTTGCTGTGACAAAAAAGGAAAAGGCGTTGATAACTCAACGCCTTTCCTTATTATTTTGTTAACCTCTTATTTGTACTGAGGAATGATCTGTCTTGCCAATTCCACCATTTTCTTGATTCCATCATCAGGTAAATTACCTTTTTTGAAATCAGTCAATACATCAGGGAATTTTGTTTCCAGTTCTGCGAGGAATTGTTGTTCAAATTCCTTCACTCTTCTTACAGGAACTTCACGCAACAAACCTTGTGTACCAAGATAGATGATCGCAACTTGTTTCTCTACAGCATATGGAGAGTACTGAGGTTGTTTAAGAATCTCCACGTTACGTGCACCTTTGTCCAACACCAGTTTAGTAGCAGCATCAAGGTCACCACCGAATTTAGAGAAAGCCTCCATTTCGCGGTAAAGCGCCTGGTCAAGTTTTAATGTACCAGAAACTTTTTTCATTGATTTGATCTGAGCGCTACCACCCACACGGCTTACAGAGATACCTACGTTGATCGCCGGACGGATACCTGCGTTGAACAAGTTACCTTCCAGGAAGATCTGACCGTCTGTAATTGAAATCACGTTTGTAGGGATATACGCAGATACGTCACCGGCTTGCGTTTCGATAATTGGCAATGCAGTCAAAGAACCACCACCTTTTACCAAATGTTTGATTGAATCCGGAAGATCGTTCATTTTTTTAGCAACATCATCTTTGTTGATGATTTTTGCAGCTCTTTCCAGCAAACGGCTGTGCAGGTAGAATACGTCACCTGGATAAGCCTCACGTCCCGGTGGACGACGAAGCAACAATGACACCTCACGGTAAGCCACAGCTTGCTTAGAAAGATCATCATAAATGATCAATGCAGGACGACCGCTATCACGGAAGAACTCTCCGATCGCAGCACCCGCAAATGGAGCGTAGAACTGCAATGCAGCAGGATCAGATGCAGATGCAGATACGATTACAGTGTAATCCATCGCGCCGTTGTCTGCCAATGTTTTCATCACACCAGCAATAGTAGAAGCTTTCTGACCGATCGCTACATATATACAATAAACAGGTTTGCCTGCTTTGAAAAATTCTTTCTGATTGATGATGGTATCGATCGCGATAGCTGTTTTACCAGTCTGACGGTCACCAATGATCAACTCACGCTGACCACGACCAATCGGAATCATCGCATCGATCGCTTTAATACCAGTTTGCAAAGGCTCTTTTACCGGCTCACGGAAAATTACACCCGGCGCTTTACGCTCCAGAGGCATTTCATAACGCTCACCAGTGATCGGGCCTTTACCATCGATTGGGTTACCCAAAGTGTTTACCACACGTCCAAGCATGCCCTCACCTACGTTAATAGATGCGATCAAACCTGTACGGCGCACTTTAGCACCTTCTCTGATTTCGCCTATTTCACCCATCAATACCACACCCACGTTATCTTCTTCAAGGTTCATGGCGATAGCTTGAACTCCATTTTCGAACTCAACCAACTCTCCACTGCGCACATTACCCAATCCATATACACGGGCAATACCGTCACCTACCTGCAAAACGGTACCCATTTCTTCCAGGTCTGCAGCAGCGGTGAAGTTGCTCAACTGCTGCCTCAATATCGCCGATATTTCATCGGGTTTAATTTCTGCCATATCGAATGAATGTTTATGTTGTTAACTTAATTTAAAAATGTCAATCGTTAAAGGTCATTTGTGAATTGAGCTTAACTCAATTTCTTTTCCCTTACTTTAGTTTGTAAACAAAGTCGTTGTTAAGGAACTGCTTTTTTATTTTGTTAAACTGGGATCTGATACTTGTATCAATTTCCATATCATCCAACTGTAACACAAATCCGCCGATCACATCAGGGTTTACTATTTCCTGAAGCTCGATGTTTTTGATGGGAGTTTGCGTTTGGATTTTCTCTACCAGTTCTTTTTTAATGCTATCACTTACCGGAACAGCGGTAGTCAGTTTCAATACTTTGATGCCTTTGTATTGTTTGTATTCTTTTATAAAAGCAAGAATGATATCAGAAAGTTCGTTCTCACGACCTTTTTGAACCAGCAGAGTGTTAAACCTTGTAGTCATCTCACTCACTTTACCATTGGTCACTGCTTCCAGGATACTTTTCTTTTTATCTGCTTTTATGATGGGGCTGTTCAATATCCTCTTAAACTCCGGGCTTGCGTTGCAGATCTCCTGCAAAACAAGCATATCATTATACACCGCGTCGATCTGGCCTTTTTCAACCGCCAGTTCGAAAAGTGATTTTGCATATCTTGTTGCTAAACGTAGGTTTTGCATTTTGCTTTACTGGTTCTTACCAGGAATGTTTACGCTTGAAATAATATTTAGTTCAGTTTGATGTCGTTTGCAAGTTGCTGGATGTATTGCTCCTGCTCTGGTTTGTTACCCAGTTCTTTGCGCAATACTTTTTCTGCAACATCCAAAACCAATACACCAACCTGATTTTTAAGTTCTACCAGCGTAGCCATTTTTTGTTGGTTGATCACAGCCTGAGCGTCTGCTACAATTTTAGCTGCTTCTGCTTTTGCCTGTTCTTTCGCTTCGTGAACGATTCTGTCTTTAGCTTCGCGAGCTTCTTTCAATAAAGCAGATCTTTCTTCACGAGCCTGCGCCATCAAAGCTTCGTTTTCGCTTTTCATTTGCGCCATTTCGTTTTTCACTCTTTCAGCAGTGGCAATCGAATCTGCAATATTTTTTTCTCTCGCACTCAAAGTTGTAAGGATTGGTTTCCATGCAAACTTTTTCAAAATCAGGAACACGATAATGAAAGCGACAAGTGTCCAAAAGAAAAAGCCTAAAGCGGGCATTAGTAATTGCATATATAAGCTATTTGATAGTTGTAATTTTTAACCTGATCTTTTTTTCTCAAAACTACTTTATAGAAAAACTGCACTCTCGGCCCTGTGCGTTGAGTGCAGAATTCTTTTACGTGGATTATTGTGTAGACAATACAGCCAACAAACCTGCGATTACAGCGAAAAGGGCAACACCCTCGATGAACGCTGCAGTCAGGATCATGTTTCCACGAATGTCGTTAGCGGCTTCTGGTTGGCGAGCGATTGATTCAACAGCACCTTTACCAATTTGACCGATACCAATACCTGCACCGATTGCAGCTAGACCAGCACCGATAGCACCACCGAACTGTGCCATACCAGACGCTAATAAAACCATCATTGACATACAATTTGAGTTTTGAGATTTATAAAAAAAGTTATAAGTTCTGTTTTGTTGTTTTGAGTAATGAGCTTTGAGTTTTGAGTTGCTCCAAACTTACTACCCAGAGACGCACTATTTTCTGACTTCTAATTCTTAATTCCTGTTCTTAGTGTGCGTGCGCCTCATCATGGTGCTCCCCCTCGAATGCCTGACCGATAAATACCGCAGTAAGGTTCGTGAAGATGAACGCCTGAATGAATGCTACCAGAATTTCGATAAAGTAAATGAAAACGGAAAAAGCGATGGAAACAGGAGTAAAACCCCAGCCAGCAACCGTTGCCATTTGACCAAAAATGAAAATCAAAGAAACAAAGCTAAGTATAACAATGTGACCAGCCGTCATATTCGCAAAAAGACGGATCATCAATGCCGCTGGTTTAATAAAGATACTTAACAACTCTACCGGGATCAGGATCAGTTTTACAAGGAAAGGTACGCCGGGAGGCCAGAAAATGTGACCCCAGAAGTGACCGTTCGTGCTGATCATAATCACTATAAACGAAATTACTGCCAGCAAAGCGGTAAAGGCAATGTTACCTGTTACGTTTGCTGAACCAGGAATAAGACCAATAATATTATTGATTAGAATAAAGAAAAACACAGTCAATAAATAAGGCATGTATTTTTCGTACTTGTGACCAAGGTTTGGTTTCGCAACATCATCACGAACGAAAGTGATAACTGGTTCAACCGCATTCTGGAAACCAGATGGCGCAACGTTGTGCCCTTGTGCCTTGTATTTTTTTGCGATGCTTGTCATGATCCAGATAAGCAGGATCACAGCCAACAACATTTGAAATACGTTTTTAGTGATGGAGAAGTCGTATGCTTTCACACTCTCATCAACGTTACCGCTTGCATCTACTGCAACGATCTTGTCATGTTCTAATTTGTAACCTTCGTAAGCAACTTCTCCTTCTTCGAATTTAGAAGAAGAGAACATGCTCAAACCACGTTGAGGAGAATAAACAATAACCGGTAAAGGCATTGTGAAATGCTTTTCACCTAAAGTAAAAAAATGGAATTCGTGTGAATCTGCAATGTGATGCAAGATAGATTCACCTGCGTTGAACTTTTCGGAATGACCTTCTTTATGGTCAGCGTTCGCTTGTTCGTGCGTTTCGTGCTCTTTTGGTTGAGCCATTGACGCATTATAAAAAAATACACTGAGTAGGCTGAAAGCCGCAACCAGTAAAGATTTAACACTTCTGAGGGTCATACCTGTTCTGAAATTTGCGGCAAAGATAAGGATGGATGGCTAATAATTGGAAAATAGACAGTTGAAAACGAAAAAAAGTTATTCTATTGTCCAGGAAGGCCCGGATTTCGGTCAGGTCTCCGTATTTTCCTTGGTTTCTTTGATTTAATCAAATTTTCTGCATCGATCCGGTAAAACCGCTTTATAAGGCTGAACAATATTTCATTTAGAACCACCGAAATATGTCCATAGCTTGTTACTTATGGGTAATTTTTGCTCTTTTAAACATTTCATTGCGACGAAGCATGCGGGTAAACAATCGAAATTTCTCCATATCGGAGCGGTATATGTCTTCTCGAAGCCTTTCCTCATCTGTTTTTGGGATAAGCAGTTTCTTTTCCGCTTTGGAGGTGTCGGAAAGGAGATTATTGTTCGTATTGTGCTTATTGATATCCATTACCTGATTTGAACTGGTGCCGCTTTTTGTTTTTCAAACTGCAGACTATGCAATTTTGCATAAAATCCACCGAGATTCAAGAGCTCGTCGTGGGTGCCCATTTCTTTGATTTCGCCTTTGTCCAGCACTATTATTTTGTCCGCTTTACGAATTGTGGAGAGCCTGTGTGCGATCACAATGGCTGTGCGGCCAGTGATCAGCGTATCAATGGCATGTTGTATAAGTTGTTCACTTTCAGTGTCTATGCTTGAGGTAGCTTCGTCCAGCACGAGAATGGACGGTTCATATAATAGTGCCCTTATGAATGAAATCAGTTGCCTTTGCCCCATCGACAGTGTGCTTCCTCTTTCCATTACATTATAATCATAACCTCCGGGCAGTTGCATGATAAAGTCATGTACGCCGATTAGCCTTGCTGCTTCCTCTACTTTTTGGTACGAAATGTCTTTGTTACGCAGTGTGATGTTATCCATTACCGAGCCGGAAAACAGGAAAACGTCCTGCAAAACAATCCCGATCTTGCTACGAAGTGCATCTACTGAATAGTCATTAATATTTACGTCATCAATTTTGATAACACCTTTTTGAATATTGTAAAGTCTATTTAAGAGACTGATTATGGATGTTTTACCGCTTCCCGTATGCCCTACAAGTGCGACCGTTTCACCGGGTTGTATGGTAAAATCAATGTTTTTCAACACATATTTGTCTTCTACGTAACTGAACCAAACCTTGTCAAAATCAACTTTCCCTTTCATTTCGGTTGGCGCATATGTCCCTTGTGTTTTAATATAATCCTGGTTGTCCAGTACTTTGAACACACGTTCACTGGCTACCATTCCCATTTGCAGTACGTTGAATTTATCGGCAATTACCCGTAACGGCCTGAATAACAAGTTGAGATACAATATGAAAGAGATCATTTTACCGGTAAGCTCCAGCGCTTTATCTGCTGTTAAATTCATGGCCTGGGTTGCCGCCCACCAAACCAGAAGTCCTGTCGACACTGCGAGAATTATTTCAACCACAGGAAAGAAAACCGAGTAAGCGAAAATTGCTTTAATGTTAGCGTTACGGTGTTCGCGATTGATTTTTTTGAACTTTGCAAATTCTCTTTCTTCTGCCGCGAAAGCCTGCACAATGGCAATTCCCGTAAGATGTTCCTGTACAAATGCATTCAAAGCTGCCACCGCGTTACGAACCATGATGAATGATTTGTTTACGCTTTCCTTGAAGAAGTAAGTTGCAACGATTATAAATGGAAATGGTGAAAGACTTATCAGCGCCAGTCTCCAATCTACCCAAAACATAACTATCAGGATGGATAAGATAGAAAGCAGATCTGCGATAATGGGAATCAATCCGTCGGAAAAAATATCATTGATCGATTCTATATCATTGATTGTACGAGTGGTAAGGGTCCCTATTGGCGTTTTGTCGAATTGGGAAAGATTGAGACCTAATATTTTGTTGTAGACTTTTACTCTTAAGTCTTTCACAACGGATTGACCGAGCCATGATGTGATAAACGAGAAATAAAAACGTACGCCGGTTTCAATGAGCAGCAAGACAATTTGAATGATCGTGATATTAACGATCATTTGGAGCAGTCCGTTCTTAATGTATTTATTTACCGTGAGTTGTATAAGATATGGGCGTATGGGAGAAAAAATAGCGAGCAGGATGGCAAGAAAAATGGACAAGTATATTTTCTTTTTATAAGGTGCCGCTATTTGGAAAACTCTTCTTAATAACGCAAAATCAAAGATTTTTTTCTTCGCTGAAGCTTCTGCCATAGAACAAAGATAAGTTATCCGTTATTGAATAAACACTAAGATTACACCAACGGAGTCAGCACGTTATGATAGTTCTATCCGATATGATTTTTACGTTTAATCGACTACGAGTTATATTTTTCCGGACGCTAATAAATTTTGCTGCGTTGCCGATTCACCCGTTTGTCCAAAAATTGGTTCTTTTTTAAAAGAACTATGTCCCTTTTACATGTGCAACATTTAACTCTAATATGAAATTTGGAAAAAAAAACGTGGATAAAATTCTTGAGAGTGCGGTCTTAAAAAAAGTGTCAAGCGTGGCAATAGACATTGATTATAAAAAATTTTTTAATCAGTATAAGGTCTGCAGTGAGAACGGTGAATTTTTTGCGAGTATAGTTTATGAAAAATCGAGGGCCCAGAAATTTTTCGATTTTTTTCTGATCGACAAGACGAACTCATATGCCTTCAAAATAACAAGTGCAGATGGAAATACGCTGGCAAGTGTGCACCGGTCAAATGCCATTTGGCAAAAACGCTTTAATATTTTCGATCAAAATAACAGCCTCGTCTATACGATTTGCCCAAAATCAAACTTTAAAAGAATTTCTTTCAATGTGATCAACAGCAATGAAATGCATGTTGCGAAAATCGTTGGAAATTCTGCCAATACCAGCTTTGCCATGCATGATGTGTATAATCACGTGGTTGCAATTATTAACAAAAGAAATGTGCATGATACATTTTGCGCGACCGAATTTGCAAAAATGTTTGACAAAAATGTCCTGCTGGCTACTGCAATTTGTGTTGGATTGTACACTGGCGCATAAGAGTCTCCGTTAGCCAATTTCTTTTCAGAAAAAATATTGTCGTTGCAATGAGTTGATTTTCAATTTCATTGCAGCGACTTTTTAATGATTGAAGAAAATAAAAAAAATAAAAAGCTTGCATTATTGAAATTCCCGTTTAATCTTTGCCTTACATCTCTCCAATTCCCCAAGAAATAACCGTACCTATTTTCAAGATTTATTTTTTTCAATACCTACAGAAGAACAAATGTTTTCCGGTATGCTATGTAGCAGTTCGCACAGTCGCACTCGGCATATAAAATTTTAATTATGAAAACTTTGTACCCATTTCAACAGTTGATCTCCGTTGTATTACAATCATGCACAAAACACTTGCCCATTCTCGCTTTCGCGGGCTCAGCCATACTATTTTCATCTAGCTCATTTGCTTCTAATACTCCTGCAGGAACAACCAGGGTAGAAAATTTTTCCATTAATATCAATAACAATAAAGTTTGCCTTAACTGGATTTCCGGCCAGCAGGGAGCGCTGAATTATTTTGTAATCGAAAAAAGTTTTGATGGCAAAAATTATAAAGATGCCGCTATAGTGTTTGCTACCACTGGCTCTTCGGAGAAGCAACCTTATCTTTTTAGCGATAAGGTTGCAAAGAATTCTCATAAAACAATTTATTACAGACTGCGCATTGTAGATAGCCTGAACAATTTTAAGCTGTCTGAAGTTAAATCATTTCGCAAGGCGAAAATCAAACAGCAAACAGTTTCGAGTCCGTTTGTAAATACGATTACAGATTCTCTTGTATTGTCTCTGCCTAAGAACTGGCAAAAGAAAAAGGTTAGCTATGAGCTTTTCGCTGCAGATGGCGGTGAGGTAAAGACATGGCAAACAGAAAGTGCAGACAAACACACATTCATAAGCGTGAAAGATCTTGTTGCAGGAAAATATATGCTGGTAGCGACTTGCTTTAATGAAGAATTTGAACAGCGCTTTATTAAGTCTAACTAATTTATTCAAACATACTTTAAAGGGTACATTCATCAACAACCAAAGCCCTTTTTTTCCAATCAGGGCTTTTTAAAAAAATTAATCAAACTCATTTAAGAGCGTATAGTTTTAAAGGGTACGATCAATTCGCCTGGCATGTCTATGCCGGGCATTTTTTTTCAATTGAAAATGGAAAGTGGAAAATGGAAAATGGGAACGCAGATTTTCATGATTGTCATGATTTGTTATGATTTGAAGTAAATCTTCACTGATCGTCAAAATCATAACAATCTGTGTTCTCTCTCATTTTCAACTTTCAATTTTCAACTTTCAATTCATTCGGGAAGTTGCAAATCCGTGATGACCGGGTAGTGATCTGAGAGTGCGACTTTATCGCTTTTGTATTGCAGTACTTTGAATTGTTTGTTGGGCAAAATGTAATCTATGCGAAGTGTTGGTGAGATGAATGATAATGTTCTGCTGATGCCAAATGCCTTTTTGCTGAAGGCATCCTGCCGATTGCCTTTCATTTGAAAATATATGTAAGAGTTTGGCACTTCGTTAAAATCGCCGCACATGATTTCGGGATACGGGCTGTTGTCAAGCACCGGCTTTATCACGTTCACCTGGTGCATGCGCAAGGCGTATGCCCGCCGGAATTTTTTAATTATTCCTTTGGTATTTACAACGGCACTGTCAGTGGATTGACGGAGTTGTTTTATCTGCCTGTATTCTTTTCCGCCAAATAACATTGATTGCATGTGTGTGGCAAATACACGAATTCGTTTCCCCTCCACGTCAATATCTGTCCAGATAAAGCTTTCATTGTTTTTTAAAGAATCGGGACCGCCGTAACGTTTTCTAAAAGTATCAACGATTGGATATTTGGAAAATATACATACACCGGTTTCATATAAACTATCCCACCGCCTGTGATCCATTGCGAAGTAGTGATAAGGAAAATGCAGTGTGTCGGTTATGTAAGGAATGTTCTTTGCAAATTCCTTTGTGTTGTTTGATTCAAAGAATTCTTCCACGCACAAAATGTCGATATCGTTGCTGGCGATGTACTCGAACATTTTCTTCCTTTTGGACACTTTTCCCGGCGCCCAGTATTTGTTCATCTCGTCCCAGCGGGCAACGTTCCATTGCATTACGCGAATGCTGTTGGGCTTTTTCTTTTTTTCAAATTTTGCGAACGGATGAAAAGCGAAGCATGCATTTATTTGCGGCCAACCGACTAGTAATACCACAAATGATAACAGCGCCCATTTAGATTTAAACAACAGCCAGAATATTACAAACCCAACGTTCATAATTAACCAAGCCACAAACGTCACACCCAGCAGTGAGATGAACCAGAAAGTGTCGGGATTGAGAAATGCCGTGCAGCAAGCCAGCAGGAACAGGGCTGCCACTATTATATTTGAGATGATGAAGAAGCGTTTTGTAAATGTGCGAAACAAATGCTGCATGCCTTAAAGTTAATTGAAATCTGAATTTTTCTAATAAAAAAATAACCCACAATTTCGTTTACAAATTATACAAATGGCTCTACAAAATGTTCATCATATAGCTATCATTTGTAGCGACTATGCAACATCGAAAGATTTTTATGTAAATAAGCTGGGCCTTTCCGTTATGCAGGAAGTGTATCGTAAAGAGAGGAATTCGTATAAGCTTGATCTTGCTTTGAACGGACATTATGTGATCGAACTTTTTTCCTTTCCTAATCCTCCGTCAAGACCAAGCAGACCTGAAGCTTGCGGTCTCAGGCATCTTGCTTTTTTAGTGGATGACATTGAAGCCACCATCGCCGACCTGACTGCAAAGGGGATAGAAACAGAACCGGTGAGGGTGGATGAATATACCGGGAAGAAGTTTACGTTTTTCGCGGACCCGGATGGGCTGCCACTTGAGCTGTACTCAATTTGAGAGAAGGAACGCAGATTTTCATGATGGTCAAGATTCGTTATGATTTTTTAATGATGATCATTTAACAATCAAATCTTAAAAAATCATGAAAATCTGCGTTCTTACTTTTTCAGATTAGCCAACGACCAGGACTCCCTCTTTATAAAGTGGCAAAACGTTGGCCACGTCTTTTGTAACACAGTATTGAAGGTCTTTTTGGAGGCCGTAGGCTGCGAGGCGGTGCCAGTGAGTGGTAAGCTGGATGAAATTTTCCATGTCGTTCTTATGGAGTTCGTACATGTTTTCTGCCATTAGTGAGGAATCGCAGTGAATGGTAAAATGCTCTTTCACGCTGCTGATTACTGAACCTGCAAATAACGTATCCTCGAGGTTGAAGCGATCCTTCCAGGCAGAGCAGCCCAGGATCACATTTTTATTTTGTTTTACAAGGAAATCACATACTGCGGAAAGATTGGGGAAGGAACCGGTTACAACATCGGCTGCGCCACATTCCAGGGCCATGTGCAGGAGCTTGGTTCCATTGGTTGTGGTAAGTACAAGCGTTTTGCCTTCAATAAAATCACGTGGATATTCTGCCGGGGAGTTTCCATACTGCAGGCCGGGAATTACTTTTCCATCTCTTTCACCTGCTGTAATGCCACCAATCTCGGCACCAATCTGTTTGCAACGCTCTACGTCAGCAACCGGCACCACGGCTTTTGCGCCGTTGTATAGCGCGGTGCAAATGGTGGACGTAGCCCGGAACACATCTATGATCACGACTACTGATTGATTTAAATCGTACAAATGCAATAAAGCAGGGGAAAGACAAGTAAAAAGGGTTGGTTTATTCATCTAGTTATTCGTTGTTGGTTGTTAGGATGTAGCCGGTGGCCGGTTTCCAGTGGCCGGTGTTTTAGGCGAAACAATTTTTTGTTTATCAATCAGTTTGATTTTCAAAAGCAGATGCACAGAAAGTACTGGCTGCTGGTGACTGGCAACTGGCCACGCTACTAATTCAAAATCAATTTCCACTTTTCCGATTCAGCGTATTCTTTAATGACCGCGTTTCTCTGTTCTATTAGTTTGTTCAGGTATTTTGTCAGAAAGAGTTTGTTTGCCAGCTTTCCAATAAAGCCATATGGTGCCTCGAAGTGAATGAGGTCTACCATTATTGTTCCATTTGCCACGGGCTTGAAATGATGGTCGTGTTTCATGCTCTTGAAATCGCCCTTTGTCATTTCATCTGTAAACATTTCATGTTGCTGGAGGGCGGTAATTTTTGATTGATGCACTCTTTTCTTTCCTAAATGCTTTGCTTTCCAAGTCACTGTTTCATTAATGCCTATGAGGCCGGAGATGGTGCCGGCTATGGCCTGTTCTTCCGTGTGCGACATTGACTTTTTGTGCAAGTCAATGCTTCTGCTAAGATCAAAAACTCTTTCAACAGGGGCGGCTATAAACGTAGTGATATGGATTGTTGGCATATTAAGGAATTAAAAAAAATTGCCAGCTATGGTTCCCCTAGCCGGCAATTATATCAGTTATACAAATGGTATTTTAGCCACTTTTGCTTTCAACAATTTATCGCGTACAGCAATGAAAATTTCTGTGTCGAGATTTGCATGTGAAGTAGCCACATAGCCCAGGCCCAGTGCTTTTCCAAGGCTTGGCGATTGGGTACCGGATGTAACAAATCCCAAAACATTCCCTTCTGCATCTTTTATTTCATAGTGGCTGCGCGGAATTCCTTTGTCGATCATTTCAAAGCCTACCAGTTTTCTTTTAATGCCTTCTGCTTTTTGTTTTTCAAAAGTGCTTTTTGAGGTAAAGTCTTTGGTGAATTTTGTGATCCAGCCAAGACCTGCTTCGAGCGGGCTGGTTGCATCATCAATATCATTTCCATAAAGGCAGAAACCCATTTCCAATCTTAAAGTATCTCTTGCGCCAAGGCCGATTGCTTTCATTCCTTTTGGTCCGCCTGCTGCGAAAATGGCATCCCAGATCTTTTCTGCAGCGCCGTCTTTATCTTCAAAATAAATCTCTACGCCGCCAGCGCCGGTATAACCAGTGGCACTGATCAAAACATTCTCCACTCCCGCGAAAGTCCCTTTTACGAAAGTGTAGTATTTAAGATTAAGGATGTCTACTTCAGTAAGTGGTTGCAATATTTTGGTAGCATTTGGCCCCTGTATTGCCAGCAAACAGGTTTTGTCGGAAATGTTGTGCATTTCAACATTCTTGGTGTTGTGGGCAGATATCCAGTTCCAGTCTTTTTCGATGTTGGAAGCGTTTACTACCAGCATGTACACTTTGTTTGGCTCGATGCAGTATACCAGTAAGTCGTCTACGATACCGCCGTTGTCGTTTGGCAGGCAACTGTATTGCGCTTTTCCAGCCTCAAGTTTTGAAGCGTCGTTGCTTGTTACACGCTGAATAAGATCCAGCGCATTTTCTCCTTTTAAGATGAATTCGCCCATGTGGCTTACATCAAAAACACCAGCATTGTTGCGCACTGTTGCATGTTCGTCGTTGATCCCAGTATAGGAAATAGGCATGTTGTAGCCCGCAAATGGAGCCATTTTTGCACCCAGAGCAATGTGTTTTTGGGTAAAAGGAGTATTCTTCATGTAATGTTTAATTTAGTTTTAAGCCCTGCAAAAATAGGAGAAAGCGCTTTCAGAAAGTACAAAGTTTTTTCTCGCTGCGATCGCAGCGGGGCGGCGAGGCAACGAATGAATGTAGTTTCAATTCATTTACTTTGCTAAAAGTCACAACCAGAACCACAACAATGCTCAACGAACGCAGTCAATTGCCTCTGCGTCGCTGCTCCTTTGCGTCCGCTGCGAGAACCATTTGTTGTTATTCAAAGCTCCAATTTCTTTGCAGAATGGCCCAAAATCTAACTAGATGACTTTATTAGCTAATTCCTTGCCAGTTTCGTAGGCTTTTATGTTATTGAGGGTAACTTCTGCTATTTGCACGAGGGCCTCTTCTGTGAAAAATGCCTGGTGGGCAGTGATTAATACGTTTGGAAAGCTCATCAGGCGCATAATTACGTCGTCCTGGATAACGGCTTCGCTCCAATCGGTAAAAAATAATTTTTCCTCTTGCTCATACACATCGATGCCTAAATAGCCCAGCTGACCAGTTTTTAATGCTTCAATGGCAGCCCTGGTATCCACCAATGCGCCACGACTTGTGTTTATGAGCATGGAGCCCTGTTTCATCATTCCGAGTGTTTCTTCGTTGATGATATGATGTGTCTGCTCTGTTAATGGGCAATGCAATGAAATAATTTCGCACTGAGGCAACAAATCTACCAGGGGCAAATACTCCACTCCTTTTGCCATCAAGTCTTTGTTTGCAATGACATCAAATGCCAGGACCCGGCAACCCATTCCTAGCATAATGTCGCAAAATATCTGTCCTATTTTGCCCGTGCCGATAACGCCAACCGTTTTTCCATACAAGTCGAAGCCGGTGAGTTTTTCGAGGGAAAAGTTTCCTTCTCTTACGCGGTTATAGGCTTTGTGTGTTTTTCGGTTGAGTGTCATGATGAGTGCCAGCGCATGTTCTGCCACTGCATAAGGTGAATAGGCGGGCACGCGCACGACAGTAATTCCGTTCTTTCCCGCTTCGTCCAGGTCCACATTGTTGTAGCCCGCACAACGCATGGCAATGAGTTTGATGTTTAGTTTCGCCAGTTCTGCAATTACCTTTTTATTGAGCACATCGTTTACAAAAGCGCAAATGGCATCACAACCCTCTGCGAGGGCAACCGTTTGCTCGTTCAATTGTGTTTCTATGTAAATAATGTTGTGTTCTTTATTGCACGCATCAAAATATTGTTTGTCATAAGATTTTGTTGAGAAGAAGGCTATTTGCATGATGTCGGTTTTTAGTGTTGTGTTACGAAAGTAAAGAAGGAATTAGAAATTAGGAATTAGAAGTTAGAAAGGCGTGTCAAGGCTTAACATTTAGGTAATAGTAAGCTAGTAATAGCATTGCCTGCCTACTATTTCCGGCCTACGGGCCGGTTTAACATGTCGCCCCGCTGGGGCTGGTATTATGGTTGCAAATTTTATTATGAGCTACTAACGTGCCGCCCCGCTGGGGCTTAGTTGAATGCGCGGAATTCTTAATTCCTATTTCGTACTTCCTAATTCCTAATTCCTAATTCCTAATTCTTAATTCTTAATTCCTAATTGGGCAATTTCGAACACGACACCAAAGGGCAATAAAAAAGGCCGTCTTTCGACGACCTCTTTCTGTTTTCAGCATACAATATTTTAGAAAGAATATTTGATACCGAACTGACCTTGCCAACGAGAGTTGATAGGATCATTAGTGTAGTAATGATCAACACCTGCAGGTGGTGGCAAGAAGTTGAATGTTGGTGTGTAACCAGAAGCTGGTGAACCCGGAGCTTTACCTGAACCGTCGTTAGCGAATTTCAGGAAGTTAACAGTGTAGTTGTTAACGTTGGTTACAAACGTAATGTGACCCATACTATTGCTGATCAGGTTCAATACGTTCAACACATCGAAGCTGAATTGAAGTGAGTGTTTACCACCACCCAATTTTAACTCGTGCATAATTTTCATATCAAGTTGGTGGTTCCATGGAGTACGCAAACCGTTACGCTCTGCATACTGACCTCTGTGTTTGCTCAGGTAGCTATCACCTTCGATGAATTTATTCAAATCAGCATACTGTTGAGCAGCTGTGTATGTTGTTCCATCAGATTTTTTGTAATCAGCAAGCTGAATGTCATTCTGATCTTTAGGAATGTAAGGCAATGGAGCATTTGATGAGTTACCAAATGGTGCATTTGTGTAAATCAATGAATACGGGCTACCTGCCTGACCTGAGTAGAAGAATGCAAGTGATGTAGAGTTGCTTGCGCTCCAGTTCAATGCACCACTGATTGTAGCTACGATACGGTGACGAAGGTCAAAGTTCGAATAACCCAATGGAGTATTCTGCGGATTGATCGAAGGATTCACCTCGTAGTTACTTTGGAATGAGTTGCGGATACCGTTTGCAACGTCTTTACTCATACCGTAAGTGTAAGCTACCATCCAGTTAAGATTCAATGTAGAATGCTTACCTACCGGGATTCCGTTTGTTACTTTGCTTAACTGTGCAGTTAAGTTATAACGGTAACCTTCACTTGTATTGCTTAACAAATAAACGTTAGAGTATTGAGGGTTGTTTTTAGCACCACCTACATAGAAAGGAGTCTTCGTAGGACCCGTAGAATAATACTGTGTAGTATCTTTTACGTTGATCTGCTGGAACTTCACATCATGTATCGTTTTTGTATACATCGCATCCAATGTCAATTTATATCCTTTACCGAATTTATAATCCAGTGCAATATTTGAACGCAGGATCGTAGGCAGTTTAAAATTGTTATCTACGATATCAACCTCACGTGTGTTTGCCGCAGATTGTGAGTGATTGAAGACTGTATCTTTCAGGTGCGTTGGATCCATTGCCAAACCTACCACTGTACCAGCAGCCGGTTTGTAGTCGATGTTACCAAAGTTATTACCTGTTAATGTGCTAGCATAACCCATCCATGCGAACGGCATACGTCCTACGAAGATACCCGCACCACCACGCAATACCAGTGATTGGTTTCCTTTGATATCCCAGTTGAAACCTAAACGTGGAGATACTGTAGCGTCGCCCAACCATTTATTCGTAAACTCGTTAAATGGAGTGTGAGTATAAGTTGGGTTAACCGGACTGTAAGCAGTTGTACCGTTCAAAGCTGAATCCAATGGGAATTTTTTCCCAAGGAATGGATAGTCAATTCTCACACCCGGAGTGATCTTGAATTTCTTTGTGATCGCGATTTCATCCTGTGCATACAAACTTGTCAGGTTTACATTGTAGCTGCTTCCCGGAACGTTGTCATACAAAGAATTTCTGTCATTATCAATTTTTGCGTCTCTTGGGAACACACCACGGATACGTGAAGGCTGGTCAGCAAGGAATTTGTTCAAACCTCCTGCATATTCCCAACGACCGTTCCATGAGTTCAAGAAACCATAAGACAGGCTGTAGAACTCGTTGTGTGTACCGAAAGTAAATTTGTTGATACCTTTTGTAACAGTTACGTTATCTGTAAACTCAAATGTCTGCTGCTTCATGTTATAGATAGAAGCTTCTCTCCATGTACCCAACCAAATGCGGTCGTTGTCGATACTGATGAATGGAGTAGCAGGAACACCATAAGGCTGACCAGAAGCGTTCATTGGAGTTGGAAAATCTCTGTACTCATGTACATTGATGTAGCTCACAATTGCCTGGTTGCTTACGTTGTTGTTGATCTTTGTTTTCAACTCAGCAACGAGGTTAATGTTGTTGGTGTGTTGAGTAAAGTCGGCAGTAGAAAACTGGAAGTTAGTTGTCGTACGCTCAAGGTTGTTACCCCAACCAGAAGTGTACAAGCCACGGACCATCAAAGTGCTTTTTGCGCCAAGGTTGAAATCCAGTTTAGCGAAGAATTTATTACTGTTGGTGAAAATTTTTCCAGCAGTATAAGTACCCGGATCGTAGTTGTACTGCGTTTTCATTTTGTTGATGATCGCATCACCTTCAGCTTTTGTCATCGCAGCACCCGGATCACCTGCATTGTAGAATGTAGGCATTTGACCACGTCCAAGTTCAGCATTGATAAAGAAGAAAGCTTTGTTCTTAACGATCGGTCCACCTAAAGTGAAGCCTGATTGATAGTCGTAAAAGTCTGAGCTCATTTTGGTTTTCAAACCATCTACGCTTTTACCAACCAAAGCATGGCTACGGCCGAAACCATATAATGAACCATGAAATTCGTTTGTACCGCTTTTAGTTACCGCGTTTACGCTACCACCTGTAAAGTTACCAAGCTTTACATCGTATGGTGCGAGTTGTACCTGTATCTCCTGGATCGTTTCAAGGCTGTAGGGGTTTGTACGTGTACCGGCACCCGCAGTACCAGCTTGACCGCCGCCGCTCGTTCCACCGGCAGAGTTACTGAAACCAATCGCATCATTATTAATAGCACCATCCAAAGTGAAGTTGTTATAACGGAAGTTACTACCCGCAAATGAGTTGTTATTTGATTGAGGCGTAAGTCTTGTGAAATCACCAATACCGCGACCGATAGAAGGAAGGGTGTTCAATTGAACTTTTCCTACAGAAAGACCGGCAGCAGCAGTTTTTCTTCCTGCGGCAACTACAGTTACTTCTTTCAGTTCGCTGTTGCTTTGTTTGAACGCAAGGTTAATATCAGGATTGTTGCCTAATGAAAGGTATACATCTTTGAATTCTTCTGTTTTTGCCCCTGCATATGATATAGTAATTGTGTAAGGGCCGCCAACTTTTAAGTTAGGTATGAAATAATAGCCCTTGTTGTTAGCTTGAGTGCTTGTTTTGAAACCAGTAGGTTCATGTTTTACAAGAATGGTAGCTCCCGGGGCAGGCTCACTATTGACACCAGAAACTGATCCGCTCAATGTAGCAGTTGTTTCCTGGGCATAGGTTTTAGTAATTGCTGTCATAGTCAAAAAGGCTATGCATAGCACAAGTAAACGTTGCATCTGTGTGTTAAATTTTATGCAAAACTCTACTACAGCTGTGAACACAATGTTAAGGCAACATTAAGCCAATGTTATCGTAATATTACCGCAATGTTAAGAGATGGGAGTTGGTAGTTGTTAGTTGTTGGTTGTTAGGCATTTAGCGCAGCGCTCTTGATTCAACGCAAGTTACCTTATGTTAACAATGAGGCAACATTGGACAGTTTCTAACAACTATAAACCATCAACTAACAACTCAAAAAATAAAAGCCCCGATTGAAATCGGGGCGATTAGAATTTTTAATTCTTAACACACAGTTGCACGTTGGCAACCATTCGGTTGAATAGGGTTGTTTATAAGTCCTATCAATTATTTATTCCAAACTGTCCATTTTGCTGTCCAGTCGTTAGTAGCATCCATTGCACCTACGAAAGATGTTTTATCGAAGAATGCATTTGTCAATCCTTTGAAGTCGAATTTACCGGCAGTTGTAAGCGCAGGTGAACCGGCAGCAGGTTTAACATTTGGAGCTGCAGTGTTGAACGGATCTGTCAATTTGATTGCAGCAGGATCTGCGTAAACCGTGCTCAAATCATTACCGGTAACCTTTGCTTGCAAAGAAGCTACATCGTAAACTTTTACAGCACTTGAGTTACCCAATTGAAAATTGTTCGCTACTGAATGCAGGAAGCTATTGTAGAAACGGCTTGAATCACCTTTGTAATAATTTGCTGTTGAATCGTCATCGAGATCAAGACCAGCTTTTTGACCACCCATAACGATTGAGTTTGCCAAAACAAACTTTGCGCCTCTTCTCCAACGCATGCCATAACCATAGTCTGTGCTAGTGCCTGACGCATTGTTAGGACCAACTGCAGTGAAGTTTGACAAAATAGGCGCAGTGATTGGTGTTCTGCTCAACTGGAAACCGTTAGATGGGTTAACGTTATCTACCTCAAAGTTGTTAGAGATATCGCCAGTTGTACCTTTTGCATCAGTGAATTTAGGATCTTTGATAGAGATCGCGTACTGGATCATACCGCGGTAACCGTCATCCATATCGAAATCATCATCAGCACAGTTGTAAGCAATAAGGTGTTTACAGTTTACAGCACCACCGAAAAATTCGAAGGCGTCATCCAAACCACGGATAACCTGGATGTAGTCGATAGTGGTACCTGAACCTACCCCGTATAAAGAAAGACCATTGATCTCATCGCCCGGGTTAACCGCTTTACCAGCGTACTCGATACGTACATAACGCAATGTACCAGAACTGTGGGCATCGTTAGTGCCACCAAATGCGCTGAACGCTGCATCAACACCACCTTCGATAACAGTGTGGTTGTTGTTGCCCTTTGCCTGGCCAACCAATACTACGCCACCCAAATCACCAGGCGCTTTGGTAGTTTCGTTTGATGTAAATACAATTGGGTTGTCTGCATTACCGTCTGCAATGATTGTTGCATCTCTGTAGATCACCAAAACACCTGCAGAGTCTTTGTTAGATACGATTTTAGTACCTGGCTCAATTGTTAAGGTTGCGCCATCTGTCACATACACATATCCACGCAGGCGGTATGTTTTGTCTTTAGTAAATTTTCTGTCTGCTTTGATTACACCACGGATGTCCACAGTGTTTGTAGCCGGGTTTACGACATCACCACCGGTATTGCCGCCACCACTTGGATCCGGAGAACTGTCGCTTTTTTTACATCCAATGCTGAACGCAAAGGACCCTAGTAAAAGAAATGCTGCGATCTTTTTCATTGTTATTTGTTTTCTTATTTTCTAAAATCTTCGGCTTTGCGAAAGGTTATTATCTGCCGAAATTATATTTCAAGCCCAGTATGGCCGTTGTTCCGTATTTGAATGATGTAATTACCTTGTCAGTTGAAGCATTGTAGTTTATGTTGGAAGGATTGCTTTCAAACTTGTAGTACCATGCAAATGGCTGAGCCAGGATATCATTTATCGTCAGTTTTACTTCAAGTTTCTGATGATAGAATTTTCTCGCAACCTGAAAATCGACAACGTCTCTCGGCTTTTCAAAAATGTTCATGCCGCCTAATCCACTTACACCGCGGAAACGCAATCTTGGTCCTATCCTGTTGTACAGAAAGTTTACAGAAAAATTATCGTCAAATGACGTATAACTCAATCCGCCATTGATCAGGTAAGGTGATTGACCCTGCATTGGGCTGTTGGTAGAAGTAGCCGTATCAATTCTCACGCTTCCCTTCATGTACGCAGCATTTGCGTACACTGCAAAATGTTCCATGAAATGGCTGCCTAAAAAGTCAAGTTTTTTTCTTGCCTCAATCTCTAGTCCATACACCACAGAGTTTGTAGCATTTGCGTAGGACATATTATCGTTACCATTGTTGGTTTGCTCGATAGGTTTGTCAAAGTATTTGTAGAATGCACTTGCAGAAATAATCTCTCCTGCTGCCGGGAACCATTCATAACGCAAATCTGCGTTAGTGTTTTTTGAGCGAACCAGTTTGTTGTTACCGATAACATTCAGGTTGTTGTCATAGTCATAAACGCTGTATGTAGCAAGCTCGCGAAACTCTGGTCTGTTAATAGCTTGTGACCCTGCAAGCCTTAAGTTTGTTTTATTGTTGAGCGCATAAGTTAAAATGAAAGATGGCAAAACATCCAGGTTACTTAAGTTAATGTCTTCTTTATTTTTAGAAGAAATAGTTTGGTCGTAGTTTTCTACTCTTGCGCCCCATGTTAAACGGAGCTTCTCGTCAAACTTATTGTCAAGCATCACATAACCGCTGTTTAACATTGCCTCACCTGTGTACTTAACGGTATTGGTGCCGATATTCGCCACTGTCAGATTATATGTATCAATGTTTTCCGGGCTAAAAATATTGTTGAAAGAAGTTGTTTTCCCTTCATAAATAGTAATTCCCAATTGCTCAAGTGTTGCATACCCAAGTGCGTTTGCTTCGGAGCTTCTGTTACGGTAGTAGTTGGTTGTTCCTATTTTAAACTTCTGAGCCTGGTTCCAAAGGCGAAACTCTTTAGTGAGGTTGACATTGGCACCAACTATATTTTCATGCAGGAAAGAATACACACGACCTGCGTTTCTTATCTCAGGAGAGTTCTCGTAATTGAACTTGATGTAATAGTTTTCGTTGGCATTGTCTGCTGAGCGATAGGTCAAAATTTTCTGGTCCGGCTGGTTCCTGTAAGTCAACCCATAGGAAGCGTTCCAATCAAGCGTCCAGCCACCATTCAACTTATGAACACCTTCCAACACCGAGTTGTAGATGCCGTTGTTTTGCGCTTCTGTGTTTACACTCTTAATGTAAAAGAAGTCAGTGTTCACATCGTTTCTACCAGAGCGCAATGCGCTTACGTTGGAGAAATCATTGTTGAAGAGATTTTTGAAAGATATCTTGCTTTTACCGTAAGAATAGGTAAGGTTCAATAATGCTGAAAGATTATTTCTCGCATCGTAGTTATTAGTATTGTAGCTGTACAGGCCTATTTTATCTACAGAGTAATCATCCCGATCTCTTTCAGAAACCCTTCTGCCATTGCCATAACCGATCGAGTAGATGTAGCCCAGCTTTTTGTTATCACCAATGATTTTTGTGTTGCCTCCTGTATAAGATACACTTATGTTTGGCAGGCTTTTGTTAGCCGGTTCGTAACCAAAAGTATTAGAGAACATTTTAGTCACTTCTCTTTTAAACTCGGGCTCCTCATTAATAAAGGATCCGCCTCTGTTATAATATGGTGCAGGAATCAATCTTGAGTCATCGAAGAATCCAAGCGCATCATATTTACCTTTTGGAAATCCTGTGTAGAAATTTTTGAAGGTTGTTAAGGAGTTATAACCTATAGACACAGAAAGTTCGCTAAGCGGTTTTGAAGGATAATCTTTCGTTGAAATTTTTATGGCGCCGCCAGAAAAATCACCGGGCAGATCCGGAGTGGAAGATTTATAAATGACCAGATTATCAATTAATGACGACGGAATGATGTCGAATGTAAAGGCTCTTTTGTCTGGTTCTGTACTTGGCAGGATGCTGTTGTTAAGCATTGCAACATTGTATCTTTCGTTCAACCCGCGGATAACTACGAATTTGTTGTCCTGAACCGATGCGCCACTCACACGTTTCAGCACTTCACCTGTATTGCGATCAGGAGACTTTTTAATGATCTCCGCAGAAATACCATCAGAGATAGAGGCGCTGTTTTTTTGCACGCTATATATAGAGGCAATGGTTTCTTTTTTTGCGCTTCCTTTTACGACCACTTCCTGCAATTGTGATTTGCTGTTGCGTTGTAAGACAACATCTATGGTATTGTTATCGGCGCTTACCTGCATGGCTGCTATCTTTTTAGGGAGATAGCCAACATTGGTAATGGTAATATTGTATGTTTTTCCGTTTTCAAGAGCAATAAAGAAACGACCTTCCACATCTGTGAGGTAGCCTTTCTTAATGCCCTCTACCGTAATAGAAGCACCAACGAGTGGAGATGATGTCTCTCCGTCCAGCACTTTACCGGAAACCTTTGTGGTCTGTTGGGCCCAGCTTAAGCACGTTAGTAATAGAGAGATTGTTAATAGGGTTATCTGCTTGTTCACGAATACTTGCTTTGTGTTAAGAATGCTGCAAAAGTATCCGCGCATTGTTAACAAGCGATTAACGGACGTTATCGATTCGTTAACCGAAAATGAACAAATTGTTACCCAACATTACGGCAATGTAAACAAGCATCTCGGGAGCCTCATCCCTAGTGACTTGAATACTGCTGAAGAGGAACTAAGGAATCATAAGGAATCCCGCCAACCAATCGCTCTTTAAGTTTGAATGCCGGCGAAAACACACTCTTAGTGGAATCATAAGCCTTATAGGAAAGGCCGGAGAGCTGTGATATACTATAGATGACATCTTCAGTGCTATATGGCCGGCTGACGTCTTCATCAATTTTCACACTCTTTTTATAATTGTCGGAGCGCCAAAGTATAAAGGGGATGTCGCACATGTATCGTGACTTAATGTTAGGATCATGAAACATCACCTCCCTGAAATCAAATACTTCCTCGCCATGATCCGAAAAATAAAGCACATAAGAAAACAGTGATCGCTGCTTTACTATGTTAATGATTGAAGAAACTACATAATCATTATAGCGTACCGAATTATCATATTCATTTATGACTTGTTTTTCATCTGGTGACAACTGCTGAAGAGATGTCTGGAAAGGAAATGAGTCGTCAAAATAATTGAAATCCAGCGGATACGTTTCATTGTACGTCAAATGGCTTCCTTGCAGGTGTACAAATATTACAATGTTTCTTTTTGCAAAATTGTCTAACGTCTGCCCAAGCGGATTTAAAACGCCCTCGTCCTTTTTGTAGTCCCATTCGAACGAGCAGTCTTTCAGAGAGTCTACTGTTTTTGCTATCGTGCCATATAAACTTTCTGACGCGCCATTAATAAATGTTTGGGCTGTTATCCAATAGGTAGTAAATCCCGCATTTCTGAATAGGTCTATTATGGACGGTTTTGTAAAAAAATCATCTGGATGCTTATTGTCCGCAAAGGTTAAAACCATTGGCAACGCTGTATTCGTAGTTACATTTCCGGAAACAACATTTTTAAAAATCAAAAGATCTTTTTCTTGTGCCTTTAGCAGAGGATTTGTTTCTCTCGAATACCCATATAACGACATATGGTGCCTACTTAAAGATTCACCAATAACGATCACAAATACTTTGGGATCACCCGTAGGACTTGTCGCAGTAACTTTGTACTCCGTCCTGTGTTGACGTTCCTGCGCCAGCTTTCCAAAATTTCTCAATTCGGTTCTATAGTTGACATAAGCGCTATAAAAGTCCAGCACGTAAACAGACCTGACGTTTTCATAAGCAAACCAAATCATCATGCTTACACTTGCTGTCATGAAAAATATACGGTAGCGTTGTTTAACGCCGTCCAAAATGTCCCTTTCCCTGGCGCCTCTTTTCATCTGCCAGATCAAATAGACAAGAGGAGGTATAAAGTATGCAAATAAACAAAGTACAATTTTCAAACTCATGAACGCATTCACAAAATCAGATGCCTCGCGCACATTTGTTAAAAACACAGGAATAAATTTGTCATCGCGTAAATAAACAGATGCAATAAGCAGATGAGAAAGCACGATCAACGCAGGAACAAACGCAACTATATAAGTTACACCAAAAAGAAGTAAGCGTACTCTTTTACCAAAATTTAAAGAAACGATATATAGCAGAAAAGCAAAAAAAACGGAATAACAAATGCTCCTCTTGTAATGATGCAAAACCATAAACCTGGTGAGAAAAATAGATAGCAGAGGCAGGATGGAAATCATCCAGAAGAAAAAAATAAAATCTAAAATCCTGCATTTGTACAATCTGACAACTATTTTCATTTACACCGGATGTTTAGGGATAAAGTAAAGCCTGAACAATATCTATTAAAGGTTTTAAAGATAGCATAAAGTAATAAAATCTTCTATAACGGAAACGGAGCATCTCTCATCGGCAAATATCCTGCAATAGAAAAAGGCTGACTAAAAGTAAGTGAAGAATCAAACCGCACAAGCAGCTTTGTCATCTTCGTTCACACCGAAGTGTGCACTTTTAGTCAGCCCTCAGAACAATGTAATATATCAATCACACATCCTACGATGTGGCAAGAACCTATTTAAAGTCGTCGGCAGTTACTCCTTCGTTTATCTTAACACTTTTTACTTTGAAAGCGATGTCGGTTGAATTGCCACCAGCTTCTACAGTTAATGTCATTGCAAACGGGAAAAGCACGTCATTCACTTTAGTGTAGTTGTCAAACTGTACAGTTTGTGAAAGATCCATTCCTGATGCAACACTTGAAGTTTCCTGTTTTAAAAGAAACGCGGTGTTAACATCGTAATATTCAGTTTTCGCTTTACCGGAAGGACTTGTGATGATTATCTTATACGCGTCTTTGCCATTTACTTTTTCAATGCCCTTCATTTCCAGTTTATAACCTGGCTCCTTGTAGTCCAGTTGGTCAACCATGTTTTTCTTAGCCTTTTTATCAGCGATATCTTTAGCATCCATGTCCCTTTTGTTAGGGCCTTGCATTTGATATCCTTTTTCGCCGTCAAACATATCCTTCATTACCACATTGCCGTTCATGCGCACTTCCATCACTTCTTTGTTCGGACTCATTGACTTTTGAACTGCATCCATTGTCATTCCCTGAACACTCATGTCCATGTTCATCATTACAGTATTAACCTTTCTTATCGCCGCTTCTCCACCCACTGCTTTGATGTAATTATCCACTACAGCCATAGCAGAGATGCTGGTTGTCTTTGCTGCCGTTGCTGTAACAGGATTTGCGTATTTGTCATATTGATTGACTGCATAACCCAGGTTTTTCAATCCCGGTTGTACTTGTTCCGCTTTTCCTACAATAACAACACGTGTATTGCTGTAGTTGAAATATTTCTGTGCAACACGTTGAATGTCCTCTGCAGTCACCGCATTGATTTTTTGCAAGTAGGTACGGTAGAAATCTTTAGGAAGATTGTGCAGTAAAATATTTGTCGCAAACGTTGCAATGCGGCCGGTGTTTTCCATGCCCAAAGCAAATGTTCCGTTGTACAGCGCTTTCGCATTTTTCAGTTCTTCGTCAGTAACTTTCGTGTCTCTCATTCTTTTGATCTCACTCAAAATTTCACCGACAGCACTGTCTGCTTTTTCATTTCTTACAGAAGCAGTTGCATCGAAGGTTGTTTGATAGCGACCAGCAGTAATGCCAGAGTATGCACCATAAGTAAAGGCATGCTTCTCGCGAAGGTTCATAAACAAGCGTGACTCAGAACCACCGCCAAGAATGTTATTTGCCAGCAATACCGCGAAGTAATCAGGGTTGCTCATAGGCAGGTTCACAAGGTTGGTTACAGTGATTTCTGATTGTACTGCATTAGGAACGTCTACAAGATTTACTTCTGTTTGCGCTGGATTGTTCACGTTGGCTATAGTTGGCAGGGTCAGTTTAGTACCTTTCCAATCGCCAAAAGCTTTTATTGCCAAGGCTTTCGCCGCTTCAGGTTTAATATCTCCTATAAACGTGAGGTAACCTCTTGAAGGCGTTACATTTTTGCTGTAAGCAGCTTTAATGTCTGCAAGTGTAATTGAATTGATGCTTTCTTCTGTTTCAAATTCGCCAAAAGGACTATCCTTGCCGTAGGTCAACGCACCTACTACTCTTCCAGAAATAGCTTTTGCGCTACGCTCGCTGGCTTTCAGGCCGGTTAGAGACTGTGACTTTAATTTATCAAATGATGATTGTAAAAAAGCTGGATTACGCATGCCTTCTGCCATTAGCATAAATGCTTTGTCGAAATAGCGTGTCAATGCAGATGCAGATGCGCTTCCTGCACCCAGGTTCACGTCAGCACCCATTTGATCTACCGCTTCGTCAAAATCGGCTTTTGATCTTTTGGTGGTTCCCTCGCTGAGCATTTGTCCCATTAATCCAAGAACGCCTGCTTTGCTGCCTTCTTTTACAGGACCTGCATCAATGAAATAGCTTGCAGATACTTTTGGCAATGTGTGGTTTTCTACAACCAATACGGTAATGCCATTTGGCAACGTATACTTTACAGGATCTGTAATGGTGATTACCGGAGCAGGCCCTGCTTTTGGTTTTTGAGAGCGATCTATTTTTTGTGCCATTGATGCATGGAAGACCAATGCAGCGGAGGCTATGATGAATATCTTTTTCATTAATTATTTTTTCTTATTGATGAAATCGAACTAAAATATTAAGATGGTTGTCTTTCGTTACAATTTCTGTCCCCCGGCCATCCTTAATTCCTAATTCCTAATTCCTAATTTCTTCTATTTCTTGGGTAAATAATAAAGTACAAGGCGCTGGTTCTTGTTCAGGTATTTCTTCGCTACATCGCGAATTTCTTCACGGGTAATCGAACGAACTTTTTTTAACTCCTCGTTTACTTCGTTTGTATTTTTATTGAAAGTGTATCCATCAGCAAGATTTTCAGCCACACCTACCATTTTAGTATTGCCGCTCACATAGTCGTTCTCAAACTGGTTCTGTAATTTTTGATAGTCAGATTCGCTGATCAGATCTGTTTGCAATTTTGCAACTTCATCGTCCATATCCTTCAAAAGATCTTCCAGCTTCGCGTTGCCGTTTGGCAATGCAAGTGTAATGTACGCACCATAATCTTCCAAAGAATAATTGAATGCTGCAACCTGCAATGCATTCTTCTTATCGTCCACCATTTTTTTATACAAACGTGAGCTTGCCCCACCAGATAGCACTTTGCTTATTAATCCAAGCACCTGCGCGTCTCTTGTCGTACTGCCCGGCGTTCTGTAAGCCGCAAATACAGCAGGAATTTGAATGTTTGCATCATAAGCCGTATCAACCATCTCTTTGGTGATTTGTGCTTCTTTGATGTTCGGTTGAGTTACCGGTGCACCTTTAGGTACGTCGGCAAAATAAGACGCCACCAATTGTTTTGTTTTGTCAACATCGATATCTCCTGCTATTGTCAGCACTGCGTTGTTGGGAACATAGAATTTTTTGAAGAAAGCCTGGAACTCTTCCAGTTTCGCAGCATCCAGGTCTTCCATAGAACCGATTGTTTGCCAGTGGTAAGGATGATTTGTGAACAAGCGTTTGAAGATCTCTTCATTAAATCTTGCATAAGGCTGGTTATCTATACGCATTCTTTTTTCTTCTTTCACCACTTCATTCTGCGTTTTCACGCCTACTTCATTTATCACTGGGTGAAGCATTCTTTCGCTTTCCAGCCACAGGCCAAGCTCCAGTTGGTTGGAAGGAAATACTTCGTAGTAAAAAGTTCTGTCCTGCGTTGTATTGGCGTTGTTCTGGCCCCCATTGCTGGAAACGATCTTCATGAATTCGCCACGTTTGATGTTGTCAGAACCTTCAAACAACAAGTGTTCAAAGAAATGGGCAAATCCTGTGCGGCCCACTTGTTCATTTTTTGATCCAACGTGATACATAACGGTAACTGCCACCACCGGAGCTTTTTTATCCTGGTGCAGAACGACGTGTAATCCGTTGTCGAGATCGTATTCAACAAATTTCACCTGTTGAGCCATCGCACCGGCACTCATGAGTGCTGCCGTGGCAATAAGCATCAATTTCTTTCTATTCATGTTTAGTCAAGTTTTAAGCCGCTAAAACTACTAATAGTCATTTATTTATTAAACAATTTGTGGCGGGAGGTAAATCGTGAATATTGAATGGTGAAACGCGAATAAGCGGCTCTATGCCTAAGTTGCCTTCAATGCTGGACGTTTCCGGTACAGCCCGATCCCAACTGGCAGAAATACGGGACAAACCAGAATCAGCAGGGCGTGAATGGTGAAACGTGAATCGAGAACCGTGAACCGTGAATACGGCTTCGGAGGTTATTTGAGCGGTAACCGGCGTGCCATTCACCATTCACCATTCACCATTCACGTTTCACCCGACATTGTTTATATTTGCTCTCCTTTTAAAAATCTGTATATGTTCAACAAAAGAATTAAAGTGAAGCAATTGCTGGCCTCGGAGCAAACGGGCCATGAAGTAACGGTAATGGGTTGGGTACGCACATTCCGTAACAACCAGTTTTTAGCGGTTAATGACGGCAGCACTAATAATAATATACAGATCGTTTTAGAATTGGGTCAATTTGATGATGCTTTACTGAAAAGACTTACTACCAGCGCGTCCGTTAAAGTAACGGGAGAAGTAGTTCCGTCTATGGGCAAGGGCCAGAAAATTGAAGTAAAAGCGAAAACACTGGAAATATTGGGCGACAGCGATGCGGAAAAATATCCTCTTCAGCTAAAGAACCGTCCAAGCCTGGAATACCTGCGTGAAATTGCACACATGCGTTTCCGTACCAACACTTTTGGTTCGGTTTTCCGTGTGCGTCACTCGCTGGCTTTCGCTATCCATAAATTTTTCAACGAAAAAGGCTTTGTGTATTTGCATACGCCCATCATCACAGCAAGTGATGCAGAAGGTGCGGGTGAGATGTTCCGTGTAACTTCTTTGCCTTTTGACGGCACGCCACGTAACGAAGATGGTTCTGTGAACTTTAAAGAAGATTTCTTCGGAAAGTCAACCAACCTTACGGTGAGTGGACAATTGGAAGGAGAACTGGGCGCTACTGCCTTCGGCGAAATTTATACGTTTGGGCCAACGTTTCGTGCGGAAAATTCAAATACGGCCCGCCACCTTGCAGAATTTTGGATGATCGAGCCGGAAATGGCATTCAGTGACCTGGAAGACAACATGAACCTTGCTGAAGAATTTATCAAATACATCATTCAGCATGCGATGGACAACAACCGCGAGGACCTTGAGTTTCTTGCACAGCGTCTTGTTGAAGAAGAAAAACAAAAGCCCCAGGCTGAACGCAGCGAAATGGGATTGATCGAAAAACTGGAATTTGTCTTGAACAACAACTTCGAACGCATTACTTATACTGAAGCGATCGATATTTTGTTGCAATCTCCTGCATATAAAAAGAAAAAATTCCAGTACGAGGTAAAATGGGGCATTGATATGCAGAGTGAGCATGAGCGTTACCTGGTAGAAAAACATTTCAAGAAACCGGTGATCGTTACAAACTATCCTAAAGACATCAAAGCATTTTACATGCGCCTGAATGAAGATGGTAAAACTGTAGCGGCGATGGATATTCTGGCTCCCGGCATCGGCGAGATCGTAGGCGGTTCGCAAAGAGAAGAAAGGTTGGAAAACCTCGAAGCAAGAATGAAAGAAATGCATGTTCCTGCCGAAGAACTCTGGTGGTACCTTGATACGCGTCGCTTTGGAACCGTGCCGCATGCAGGATTCGGTTTAGGTTTTGAGCGCATGGTGCTGTTCGTTACAGGTATGACAAATATCCGCGACGTAATCGCATTTCCAAGAACCCCGAAAACCGCAGAATTTTAATAATAAATATTTCATTTTGCATACAGCCCCCGCCATTGCGGGGGCTTTTTTATTGGCGATACAGACAAGGCAATGCCTTGTCTCTACAATAACACATCATTCACAATTCGTAATCAATCGTTAACCTTCACTTAAGCATTTCGTAATACACGACCTTTACTTTTACTCCTTTATTACAAATAAATACCCGACAAAAGCCTTGTCAGACACGACTTTTAATCAAAGTTGAAACAATAACAAAGCGAACATTTTTGTAATAATACATCTCTTATGAACAGCAATCAACCGAACCTCTTAAACCGGTACTCTTTGGAACCATTGAGAAAATATCCGTGCATTTTTGCATACTGGCTCCCCTTTATTGTGTGCCTCATATATCTAACTGTGTTTACTAAAACGCAAGGCTTTGTAATAATCAATCATGCGCACACTGCCTTCTTCGATATTTTTTTTAAAGCACTTACTTTCCTGGGTGATGGAATAAGCGCAATCATCCTGGTAATGTTTTTAGCTACCATCAACAGAAAAAGACTTGCAGGCAGTTTATTAATCAGCTTTCTCGTATCTGGTTTATTGTCCTGTATTTTTAAAACATTTTTCCATTCACCACGACCACATTCTTATTTTGGCACAGAGGGCCTTGTAAGAAGTGTTCCCGGTGTAGTGGTACATGGTTCAAATAGTTTTCCTTCTGGCCATACCATCACCGCTTTTGCATTACTTGGTTTGTTGGCGCTTGCTGCCAGACATAAATGGCAGACATATCTATTCTTTTTTATAGCGTGGCTGATCGGCTACTCCCGCGTTTATCTTGGGCAGCATTTTCCGGCAGATGTTTGTGCGGGCTCGTTTGTTGGAACATTTACTGCTGTTGTTTGTTACAACTTGCATAATAACACAATCATGTGGCGCAGATTCAAAATCGCCTGTCGCCAATTTGTAAAGAAATCTTTTTTGGCCAACTGGCCATTGGTTGAAAGATTCGTTTAATTTTAAAAAATGACCTCTCTTACTTTACAGCCGCACAAAAAAACATTGTCAGCAAAATGGGTGTGGGCCATCATTCTTTTTACATGGATCGTTAAAAGCATAGTTGCTTGCGGCACGGAATTATCCAACGATGAAGTCTATTATGTTCAATATGCTTTCTATCCCGACTGGAACTATTTTGATCATCCACCTTTAGTTGGGCTTTGCATACGATTTTCCACTTTGGGCTTACTGCTGAAACAGGAGTGGTTCATCCGTTTGTCCGGACTTATTTTTTCACTGGCAAACATGTACCTGATCTTTAAAACCACCGCGCTTTTAAAAAATAAGAACGCCGGTTATCTCGCCGCGCTTTTGTACAATAGCTCGATTTATGCGAATGTGATAACAGGCCTGCTGATCCTTCCTGATACGCCAATGCTTTTCTTCTGGTTATTGTCACTCTATTATGCAGTGAAAATTTTTGCTTCAGAAAAGGGATATGCGATTCCTAAAAAAAACTTCTTCCTTTTAAGTCTTAGCATCGGGCTGTGTATGCTCAGCAAAATTCATGGCCTTTTAATTTGGGGCTGCCTTGGTTTCTACATTTTGTTTTTCGACAGAAGATGGCTACGGGTGAAATTGATCTATGTCTCATTTCTCCTTTCGCTGATCTTTCTTGCTCCTATCATTGGTTGGAACATTGCGAACCATTTCATGACTTTTCAATATCATGGAGGCAGAGTATCAGAACATGGCTTCCATTTGCAAACTGACAGCTTCCTGAGAGAAATATTTGGCGGCTTTGCTTATCAAAACCCCATCAACTATGTGTTGTATGTTATAGCAGTGGTGGCTTGCATGCGCGGTGGCATACGGCTGAATCGACGAAAAAAAATATTTCTCTTATGCATGAGCCTTCCGGTTATAGCGCTTTTCCTGGGACTGTCGCTCTTCATGGATACATTACCACATTGGAGCGGCCCGGGCTTTTGTGCACTGATCATTTTAACCGCCATCTATTTGACAGATAAATTATTGAACAACCATTTCTTTATTCCTAAAAGTGTGATGGCAGCAAATGCGCTGGTGATTGTTGGATTGATTGCGGCTTTCATTCTCATAAATTTTGCGCCGGTTAATCTAGGTAACAAGGATGAAAAAAAATTGGGTGAAAATGATTTTACACTCGATATGATGGGCTGGAAAAAATTTGGAAAAGCCTTTAAACAACTAGTGCAAAACGACAGTTCAACACATACTACAAACGGCCCTGTTACCGTAATAAGCAACAAATGGTTTCCTGCTTCACATCTTGATTTATATGTAGTAAGACCCAATCATTATAACTTTCTTGCGATTGGCGAAGTGCATGATATCCACCAGTTTTATTTCATCAATCAAACGAAGCCGGCGTTGCAAAAGGGCAATGACGCTTACTATATAACGACCACTAATTTTTTCAATGATCCCCTACCAATCTACAAAGACAAATTTGAAAGCATAGACGAACCAGTAAAAATCCCTTCTTACAAAAGCGGCAAGCTCGTGCGATATTTTTTGGTATACAGATGCAAGGGAGCAAAAGAAAATTTACAGTAGAGACAAGGCACTGCCTTGTCTTGCTGCACATTTCGGGTGTTACAGAGAAAAGGCACTGCCTTGTCTCTACCGAATGAATGCCCCCGTGTGGAAAATTCCTGCTCCTGCATCTTAGTTCTAAACTACTCGTTATGGCAGACGTACAATTAACCTCCGGCACTTCTAAACATGGAAGAAAGAAATTATCTACTAGGGTTGACCTTACCCCAATGGTTGATCTCGGTTTTTTATTAATCACATTTTTTATTCTTACAACAACGTGGACGCAGGTAAAAGCGATGAGATTCTATACACCTGCAGATGGCGATGCAACCAATGCAGCAAAATCTAAAACGCTCACCATAATTCCCGGCGCCAACAACAAAGTGTTTTATTATCACGGCGATTTGAATGATGCAATAAATAGCGCCGCTTCGGGGTTTACTTCGTATAGTGAACAAACGGGCATTGGAGAATTGATACGTGAAAAAAAAGCGTTACTTGAAAAAAATAAAAAAGGATCTTCTGAAGGACTTGTGTTCATCATCACTCCCACTGCAAACGCCAGCTACAAAAACATGGTGGATGCGATTGACGAAACACTGATCAATGACGTGAAACACTATACCGTTACAGAACAAAACAACGCGCAACTGGATGCGCTGATCAACGCTGGTAAATTGGAGAAAGGGTTTTAAGATGAGAGCGAAATGTATGTAACAAATAATGTCGAACCTCCTGTAGAGACGCATAACAATGCGTCTCTTTTACATTATGGGGTTGTTGCATTTTTACGCGTACCGTCGAAATTAAAAAAGAGATGCATTGTTATGCGTCTCTAATATCTTGTGTACCTATTAGTATCTTAGTGATAATCTTCGTGACCTTAATTCCAAATCACTTTGTATTCTTTTTCCAACGCTGCATTCAGTTGTTCTTTCATTGCAGCAGGTGCGGTAATTGTTTTAGGATCTCCGTCGCTTACAAATCTTGTTTTGTGTTTCGTTTGACTTTTTATGAACGCACCGGGACCATAATATTGATCGCCTTCCTGGATTCTTTCAATACCAAGACGACTGAAGTTTTTATTGTATGGCGAAACGTTATCTGAAGAACCTACCAGCAAAACCGATTCATGTTTGTAAGTAGTTCCTTCAAATGAACCTGTTTCTTCCAGCGCACGATTTTTTGCGTGTACCCCTAACGGTAAGGCTATGCTATGCACTTCATAGTCTGGCAGATAAGCTTTTATTTCTTTCACAAACATTGTTAAATGCTTTTGCACATCTGCATCGCTCAATTTCCCAAGAGGCTCGTGGTACCAGCTGTGGCTGCCAATTTCGTAGCCATTTTTCACCAGCCATTCAAGTTTTTCTTTCTTGTACTCAGGCTGCGCAAATAAACGAAGTGTAGGTTTGATGGCAGGCAGCACATAGAAAGTTGCCGTAAGCGGCCAACCCGGATGTGCTTTCTTAAAATCTTCCATTACGCCAACAGCGCATTTTGGATCGATCACCGTTTTACCGTTTTCATTCAACATACGGAACTGACCCTGGCTGGAATCGTCGAACGTAAGTGCAAATGGCGTTGTACCCGCCGGAATATCTATGTGGCCCGTTGCAATATCGTGTACAGATACCGGATAGTAGCCGCTATCGTACAGCATTTGCAAGTCTTTACGGAAGTTTTCCGGCGTGCGTTTCCATCTGTCTTCAGAATCGCCGATGAGGTGATATTCCAGTACCATGATCCTGCCCAATTCATTGTACGGCAGTCCGCAACTTTTGAAGTCTGCATTGGCCAGATTTTTCCTGGTAGCTGTTGTATCAGTTTTGGTAACTGCGACCGTTGTGTCGGCGGAAGTACTGGTATTTGCCTTGGAAGATGTCTCGTTGTTTTTGCATGCCAACAAACTAAGAGGCATGAATGTGGTCAGTATGAATCTACGCACTGGTTTAAGTTTTTGATAAATATTGGACGTTACTTATCAAAGATATCTATCCGTGCGAATTTTTAGAAAAAAATAAGTGGAAATATTTAGGTGCCCTATTTTCGGAGGCGTTTTCTTGATTTTGGGATTTCAAGATTGTGCTTTATTTGAAAATTTGGGAATTTGAAAATTTGAAAATTCTTTAGGTGTGTTCTCTTGCTAATTAGCTACTCTCTGATATTTGAAGAGTTAAGTTGCAAACGAGAAAATTGCACAGAAAGCATTTTCAAATTTTCAAATTCTCAAATTTTCAAATTCTAAAATTGGTCTTTAGCATGAAAAGCAACTGGGCTTTGGCCACAAGCGGATTGTTTGGATTGCAATTGATCATAAACAAATAGCAGGCAATGGCAGACAAACGCAGGTCGAGCTCCATTTTGCCATTTGCAAAGCAATATACTTTCCTGAAATTTTCCTTTATGGGAATGCCCAAAGCCATGCAGGCTTTCAGCGTCCTTTCGAGCGGTTCGGAATAAGACGCTTCTTCCTTGTATCCCAATTGATCCATTACTTCGTGTATCGAGTATGAAAGCTCGGGGCTTTTCTCAGGGATCAATTCTTCCGTGTGCAATTCTTCGTCGAGGTAGTCATAAATTTTAAGCATTAGTAGTCGTTTTTAGTTGAGCTAATTGCATAAAAAGTTCTCTTTCCTTTTCTGAAAGATTAGTGGGTATGTGCACCACCATTTTTACATACAAATCTCCGGCCATGTCGGCATGGTTATATTCGGGCATTCCTTTGCCCTTCAGCCTGAAGACCTTACCGGTGTCTGTACCGGCGGGAACGTTCATGCTGATGGCATTGCCGGAAAGCAGCGTGACATTCGTTTTACCGCCCAATACGGCCGTGTATAAGTCAAGCGGAGCATCAGTGTAAAGATCTTTTCCTTTTAATTCGAAATTGGGCGTTGGCGTTATTTGTATGGAAATTAACAAGTCGCCGTGCTCGCCGCCATTTATTCCAGGATTACCTTTTCCTTTAAGTCTTATTATTTGTCCATCGTAAAGACCATGTTTCAGCTTTAAATTCAATTTTGCGCCGTTTACCTCAATATGCCGGCTTCCGCCAGTGTACGCTTCCTGCAAACTTACCTGCATGGTTGCCTGCACATCCCTGCCCCTCGCTGGTCGCGTGCTTCTTTGCCTGCGGCCACCAGATTGTCCGAAAAGCGTTTCAAAAAAGCTTGAAAAATCATGCTCCCCTTCTCCGCCGCCAAAAAAGTCATTCATGTCGCCGCTGTAGTACTGATTGCCCCCGCCATTGTTCTGCCATTGGCTCCAGTCGAAATTCTCTGCATTGCCGCCATGTTGCTCATACTGCTTCCAGTTTTCTCCAAACTGGTCGTACTTTTTTCTTTTTTCAGGGTCACCCAGCACCTCATTTGCTTCAGAAATTTCCTTGAATTTTTCTTCCGCCGCCTTGTCATTAGGATTCTTGTCAGGGTGATATTTCACAGCCAGCTTCCGGTAAGCCTTCTTTATCTGGTCTGCCGTTGCCGTCTTGTCAACGCCTAAAATTTTATAATAATCCTTTACGTTCATATTATAAATTTAAGAAATTAGGATCTAGGAATTAGAAATTAGGACATGCAAACTGGTTAGATTCTAAAATAGTTGAAGGTGCCCAACTGTCCTTCGGTTTCACTCATTTATATAACCTGCCCGCTCAGCTTCCTCTAGTTCCTAATTCCTAGCTTCTAATTCCTAATTTCCCCATCTTTGCAATCAAAATTTACAAATCAACCGGTTTACATGAGTAACATAAGGCGCCAAAGTATTATTTCTTCCGTATTAATTTATGTAGGCTTTGCATTTGGCGCAATCAATACTTACCTGTTTGCCCGGAACAACATTTTCACCACCGACCAGTTTGGCTTAACGAGAGTAATCATCATTGCAGGAAATTTATTCAACAGCTTTGCGTGCCTTGCCTTACCGGGAGTTATTTACAAGTTTGCACCTTATTACAAAGGCAACCTTAAGGATAAAGACAATGACCTGTTATCGGTAGCACTGGTACTGGCATTTGTGGGATTTGTGGTGACAACGCTTGCAGGTATTGTTTTTGAGCCGTTGGTCGTTAAAAAGTTTTCGGACAAGTCAGCACTATTTGTTCAATATTATTTCTTAGTCTTTCCATACCTCTTCTTCTATCTCTTTTTTAACATACTGGAGGCCTATGCCTGGAGCGTAAAAGAAACGGTCATCTCAAACTTTATGCGCGAAGCCGGCAATCGCATTTCCGTTACCATTCTTATCGTTTTGTTTATTGTTGGCGGGTTTAATTTCAGCTTGTTTATCAAAATCTTTTGCTGCCTTTGGGGCATTAGCTTTATCGGATTGTTTTTCTATTTAATGAAAGTAGGAAAATTGCACTTCACGTTTAAGATAAGCAAGGTTACAAGAAGGTATTGGAAAAAAATGGCCGTGCTTATGGGATTTATCTATGCTGGTTTAATTATTACAACAATGTCTGCCAGCTTAGACACTTTTACCATCGCAAGCTATGCGGGTATTGGCTTTGTGGCGATTTACGATGTTAGTAACTACATGTCAAGCATCATTAGCGTTCCGCAAAAAAGTGTTGTTGCCATCAGCATTTCTTATTTGGCAGAAGCATGGAGAACCAAGGACATGGCGACTATTCAGCGCATTTATTCACGCAGCAGCATCAATCTCTTGTTAATTTCTATTTTCCTGTTCACACTTATCTGGCTCAACTACGATACTGCGATGGACATCTTACCACTTAATCCTGCCTACAGGGAAGGCAAAATGGTTGTATTACTATTGGGCTTTAAATTTATTGTAGATATGGGCACCGGTGTAAACGCTCAAATCATTGCTACGTCTACTTATTGGAAATTCGAATTTATTTGCGGCGTAATTCTCTTGTCAATGATTGCGCCCCTGAACATCCTGTTGGTAAAACATTTTGGCATCGTAGGTGCGGGATATTCTAATCTTATTGCTTACACTATTTACAATGCGATCAGGATCGTTTTTCTGTGGAAGAAATTCAATCTGCAGCCTTTCACTATTAAGACGGTTTACACACTTGCAATCGCGGTTGTTTGCTATTTAATATGCTATTTTCTTTTTCACAACATGCATTCCTGGCTATCGCTGTTTTTAACAAGTGGCGTGTACTTTGCATTGTTTGGTGCCGCTACTGTTTACTTCAATCTTTCACCGGATGTTTTGCCCGTGTGGCAGACGTTGAAGAAGAGGCTGGGATTTAAGCAATAACTGAATAACTGATTAACTGAATAACTGAGAGGTTGAACGTAATAGACACTAATTGAATTTCAACCACTCAGTTATTCAGTTAATCAGTTATTCAGTTACTAGAACGACTCAAAACAATCATAACTCCTCACTCCCACTATCTTGTCGTTTACATAATCTAGAAACATGGCAAAGTGAGCGTTCAGCAGTTCGCCTGCTTTTAAATGGCCGAGAGCCACAGCCAGTTTTCCGGACCAGTCTATTTCCATGATGACCGTTTTGTTGATCACAAACGCATTGCGAATAAAGAATTGCTGCCGCGCAATTATCTTTTTTACTTTCTCTGCAGAATCTAAAATAGCACCAATGTCACGCCTTGTCCCTTTTACCGACAGGCGGTTGGGATATTCTATTTGCACCACATCATTTTCAAAAAAAGAGGAAAGGTCAGTTCCTGTTTTTCCGCTTTCAATGGCGGCAATATATTCTTTGGCTTTAAGTGTTAAATCCATTTTTCACTTTTAATAGAGTGATAAAATATTATTCCCTGTACGGGCGAATTGCATTCGCCCTCATCAATCGCATTCGCACGCGAAAAAATGGATTCTTAAAATACATAACATCTCCGAAAGAAACGGAGTACAGGTCAAAAATAATTTCGGGAATTTATACTTCCACCCATTCGCCCAAACCTTTCCTTATCAATACCGGCTCGTCTTGTGTACAATCCACAATTGTAGATGGCGTAATGCCGCCGATACCGCCATCAACAACAATGTCTACTATGTTTTTAAAGTTCTCGTACATCAGTTCCGGATCGGTGTATTCCTCCACCATTTCTCCCGGAAGAGAGGTACTCAATATCGGGTGGCCAAGCTCTTTGATCATTGTCTGGGCGATAATGTTATCCGGCACACGAAGACCAATTGTATCTTTTTTACTCTTTAAAATTTTAGGCACCTGCTTGCTGGCAGGCAAAATAAAAGTGTAAGGACCGGGTAAATAAGTCTTCAGCATTCTATACAAAGGGGTCGAAATGCTTTTTGTATAATTACTTAGATCACTAAGATCATAGCAAATAAACGAAAGCTGAGCCTTTGCAGGCTGTATGTTCTTTATCCGGCATACCTTTTCGATGGCGTCGTGCTGAAATATATCACAGCCCAAACCATAAATTGTATCAGTTGGGTAAATAATCGTCCCCCCATCGTTAAGACATTCAACAATAGTTTTTATATTCCTGGGTTGTGGATTTTCCGGATGGAGGTGTAAAAGCATGTCACTAAATTACTTAAATTTAGTTTTGCATTCCTATCCTTAAAAACCACCCGCACTTACTAAACTTAACAATGAATTAATATTAAATTTAGGTAGTTAAAAATTCTCGCTATGGAACTGAAACCTGTAATTAAAGTTGCTAGCATTACACCGGAAGAATTTAAGAATGAGTTTTACAATGGAATGAAGCCAATAGTGATTACACAGCTTGCAAAGCAATGGCCCGCATATGAAAAATGGAACTGGGATTATTTTAAGCAAGCAGTAGGCGAAGTGGAAGTAGGAGTTTATAACAATGTAAAAAGCGATGCCTTTACTCCGATCAATAAGGCAGATGACTACATGAAATTTGGCCAATATCTTGACCTCGTAAAAAAAGGCCCGGTGGAACTTCGCATTTTCCTTTTCAATTTATTTCAGCATGCGCCGGATCTGGTGAATGATTTTGACTGGCCCGAAGACCTGATGCGGGGCTTCGTAAAGAAATTCCCAATGCTGTTTGTGGGCGGCGCCGGCTCTGTCACACATATGCATTTTGACATTGACCTTTCACATATTCTGCATACACAGTTCACCGGCAGAAAAAGAGTGCTGCTTTTCCCCTTTGAAGAACAGCATAAACTTTACCGCAAACCATGGGAAGTATTAAGTTTTGCCAACTTTGAAAACTATTTCGATCCCCAAAAAAGCAAACTCGACCTTGACAAATTCCCGGAAGTGGCAAAAGCCAGGGGTTACGAGATTATCCTGGAACACGGGGACACACTTTTTATGCCCGCCGGTTACTGGCATCATATGGAATACATCGACAGTGGTTTTGCTATGAGCCTTAGGGCTTTACAATCGTCTGTGGTGGGAAAATTAAAGGGCGCATGGAACCTTTTTGGCATGAGAAACATCGATACGCTCATGAAAAAGACCGCCCCGGAGTGGTGGTACAACTACAAAAAGGAAAAAACTTTTGAATTTGCAAATGCTTCATAACGAACAGGTATGTGCGGTTTTTTACCGCACATACCCAAATTGTGCAATTCGTGTTAAAAAAAGAACATTTTTTTACTGGAAAAAATCTTGCATATTATTTAAACAGTCTTTAATTTTAAAGCCTAGCAATTTATAGCTGAGTCGTTCCGTGTGATGCTAACAGTTCTATCCAATCTCCATTTCGGAACACCTCCAATCCCATGCACAACTGCTCCAATTTCCGTAACAGATAAATACCTTATCCGCAATTTGAGATATTCGAATCCATTCCTGTATTTACCAAAATACATTTGATCTGACCTTTTTCCCCGAATAACCCGGCTCCCTCGTTAACTATTTTCCGATTTACCATTGGTAAGGCTACGGTTATTCCAAATTATTATTATTGATAAACCAGATACACTCACCTCTTTCTTTTTGTGGTTTCAGAGGTAAGCACAGGCCGGCGATTTCAATCGCTGGCTATTTTTTTGGATGAACTCGCAGTAAGTTGTTAGTTGATAGTTGTTCGTTGTTAGCCCTCAATGAGGACTATTCAAAATGAAAGGCTAACAACCAACAACTATCAACTAACAACCCCAAATAAAAAAGAGCGCAAGTAAAACTCACGCTCTCACTTATTAATTCTTAATTATTAATTATTAATTCACCACTCTCGCAGCCAATTCTTAACTCCTAACTCCTAATTCCTAATTCCTAATTGTCTAGCTAATCGTCCACACCTCATTTCCTCTCAACATCTTATCCAGATCTCCTTTGCCTTTCGTTGCGATCACTTCTTCAATTTGGAGGTTCAATACATCTTCATAACAAGCTCTGTCATTTTCGTAGAAAACGCCGAACGGACGCGGTAAGTGGCCCTCAATGCGAGGATCATCAAACATACGAACCAATATCTGTGCTTTGTAAAAATCTTTTTCGTCGTGAATCCAAAGATCGTCGGCATTCACGCCATTGCCCAACTCCACCACAACTGGTTTAAAGCCTTCCAGCTTGATACCTTTATTTTGCTCAGCTCCAAAGATCAGCGGCTTGCCTTGCTGAAGGAAGATCGCCTCTGTTGGCTTGCTGGATTTTTCAGTGAAAATTTCAAATGCACCATCATTGAAGATGTTACAGTTTTGATAGATCTCCAGGAAAGACGCGCCTCTGTGGGCGTGGCTGCGAACCAGCATTTCCTGCAAATGCTTTGGATCACGGTCCATGCTGCGGGCAACAAATGAAGCATCTGCTCCCATTGCAAGCGCCAGCGGGTTGAATGGATGGTCAATACTTCCGTATGGTGTACTCTTTGTTACTTTACTTTCTTCCGACGTAGGTGAATATTGTCCCTTTGTCAAACCATAAATCTGGTTGTTGAACAAAAGAATATTTACGTCAAAATTTCTGCGGAGTAAATGAATGGTGTGGTTTCCGCCAATGCTAAGGCTATCACCGTCACCCGTAACAATCCAAACACTTAGTTCCGGCCTGGTGGCTTTCAATCCAGATGCAATAGCAGTTGCACGCCCGTGGATCGAGTGCATGCCATATGTGTTCATGTAGTAAGGAAAACGGCTGCTGCAACCAATTCCTGATATGATAACAATATTTTCCCGGGGAATTCCCAAACCCGGCATAACCTTTTGAACCTGGGCCAAAATGGAGTAATCCCCACAACCCGGGCACCATCTTACTTCCTGATCAGTAGCAAAATCCTTTGCTGTGAGTAGGGGTTTAGGATCTATTTCGATAGTAGACATGAGTATATAATATTTAGACGGCTAACGATTTTTGCAAATTTCCTCAATAATTTTCAATTACCGTTCATAAGATTTTATTCTTTTGTCATGGTTTTGTCAGGTGAATGCCTTTATTTTATCACTCTAAAGTTTAAACAACGTCATTTATGAAGATATCTAAGAAATTTTTCGTGATCGCTGCATTAGTTGGTACCGTTGCAATCAGCCTTGCTGCAACATCTCCCAATGAAGAAAAAAAGAACAACTTAAAAGTCCTTCCAAAAGACATTAGCCATGACGACCTCGAAAAGGTTATGCGTGGTTTTAACAATGCATTAGGAGTAAGATGTAATTTTTGCCACGCTGCTTCTGCAACTGATCCTAAAAAACTGGATTTCGCAAGTGATTCTAAACCGGAAAAAAACCAGGCTCGCGATATGATGAGAATGACGTTGAAGATCAACAAAAAATTCTTTGAAGCAAGCACTCCTAATTTATTGGATACAGCAATGGCAATAAGCTGCAAGACTTGTCACCACGGCAGTCCACATCCGAAAGAAACTTTAGGCGCGCCAATGCCACCACCTCCGCCTATGCCTGCTCCTACAACAACACCAGCCCCTGCAGGGAAATAGTCGTGAATTAAATAGCACTATAAATTTCGAAATAGTTAATCGGGAATCATTAAATATGGTTCCCGATCTTTTTTGCCCGGTCTTTATCAAATTCAATCATTTAGAAAATATAACGCCTCGTCGAATTTCAATCCATTCGCGTTTCACCAGTCCCCTTTCACGATTTAATGTAGTTTCCTAAGCGAGAAGGCTTCGACAAGCTCAGCCTGACACTCCGTTCACGCTGTCAGGCTGAGCTTGTCGAAGCCTCGTTCAAACAGAAACAATGCTATTAAATAGTCTTAGGAAACGACATGATACATGACCATAAAAAAACAATGTTCAAAATATTTCTATAATACTAAATATATTAGTAAATTTATACTAAATATTTTGTCATGAGCTCAATTACTACAAAAAGGATTGTTTCATTAATTCCCAGTTATCCTTTGAACGAATACTTGCTGGTATTGAATCCGCATGAAGAATTAAGAAACAAAATCAAAAAAGTAAAACAGGAATTTTATAACTCGTACCAAGCCCCCAGCGCACTGGGTGGCAAGCCGCATATAACCCTGGCAAAGTTTACACAAAGGGGCATGATCGAAGAAAGGATTATCAACAGGATCAAACCGGTGGCTATGGGCTATCATCCTATTAAAGTGGAACTGAAAGATTATGCATCATTTCCTTCGCACACCATTTTTATCAACGTTACCACGAAGATGCCGATAAAAAACCTGGTGAAGGAAATTAAGACCGCTGCACAATTGCTAATGAAACTTGATAAAGATAACAAGCCACATTTCATCGATGAGCCACATGTAACAATTGCCCGAAAGCTGCAGCCATGGCAGTTTGAGAAAGGCTGGCTCGAATATTCTCACAGAGAATTTACCGGACGTTTTATTGCAGACAGCATGTTGCTGTTGAAAAGACCCGTTGGAGAAAAAGCTTACCAGATCTTACATCGTTTCGAATTTCAAAATCTTCCGGTGAACACAAGACAAGGAATGTTGTTCGAATAAAAAATAGAAGGAGAGAAAAACTGTGAACATGAATAGTGATAACATGGACCCCGATTATGTGGATCCGAATGAAAATGTAAATGCTTACCATAAAGGCAGAGGCGCACAATACAATACAAAAAACAAGTTCCAAAAAGACGAACGCGTCCGCGAGCACGTAGAAGGAATTGATGATTGGACCGAAGAAAACGTAGCTACTCAATACATCATTACAGAGGCAAAATCAATCGTAAATAAAGTTGACAGTCCGGATGTGGGCATGTTCTACAGCATGAATCCATACCAGGGTTGCGAACATGGATGCATTTATTGCTATGCCCGAAACTCTTTTGAATACTGGGGTTATAGCGCCGGACTAGATTTTGAAAGCAAGATCATTGTTAAAAAAAATGCGCCCGAACTGCTTCGAAAATTTTTAATGAATCCCAAATGGGAATGCGTGCCCATCAGCATTAGCGGCAACACCGATTGTTATCAACCCGCCGAAAAAAAGTTTGCCATCACGCGTCAATTGCTCGAGGTATGCAACGAATTCAATCAGCCCGTTGGCATGATCACGAAGAATGCAGGAATGCTTCGGGATAAAGATCTGCTGCAGGAAATGGCAAAGAAAAAATTAGTATCCATCCTCGTTTCCATCACATCATTTGATGAAGACCTGCGCCGCGCAATGGAGCCAAGAACAACAACGGGGAAGCAAAGAATAAGAGTGATCAAAGAATTAAGCGACTTGGGCGTAAGAGCCGGAGTTATGCTGGGACCGATGATCCCAGGATTGAACGAGCATGAAATGCAACGCATCATGAAAACGGCCGCAGAAAACGGCGCAACATTTAGTGCCTATACTTTTATACGATTGAATGGTGCAATCAAGTTTTTATTTCACGACTGGCTCTACAAAAACTTCCCTGACCGTGCAGACAAAGTGTGGCATATGATCGAGCAGAGCCACGATGGGCAAGTAAATGACAGTCGCTTTGGTGTGCGCATGCGAGGCGAGGGACCCATCGCCACAATGGTAAACATGCAGTACAAAAAATATGGAAAACTCTACGGCCTGAATGCAGAGCGCTGGGAACTCGACACAACACAATTCCGAAGACCCGGCGAACAGATGAAGCTGTTTTAATTGTACGACCATACGCTCCAGGCCAATATTTCACGCAAAGGCGCAAAGGAGCAAGGGCGCGAAGGAACGTTTCTTTGAAAAATTATTTTACGGAAGTTAGCATTACTTCTTCGCGGCGCAACTAAAGCTCAACCAAAGTTTAAAGATGACTTATACTCTTGTTTCCCTCTGCGCCCTTGCTCCTTTGCGCCTTTGCGTGACACAGGGCACTAGTTAGCTGCCTGCATGCCCAACACCTCCTTCATGAAGCTCTCGGTTTCTCTCTTCACGCCTTCTACGTCGCCGGATTTTATGTAGGAACCTATTACGTGGTTGCCGGTGTTTGGCATTGCTTTTTCTCTCTTGAGATTAGCAGGTGTTCCTAATTGACCAAACATCTCTTTCATCGCAGAAACCTTTACCACCGGGTCCTGGTGTTGTTCATCTTTGTAGTAATATAATAGCAGCACAGGTTGTTTTACTTTTTCAAAAGTTTCTTTGTTCATCGTGGTTTCAAGCATTTCCTGCAGGGCGACTGCAGCTTCCAGTCTGTATTTATAATCCCAGTATTGCTTGTACACAGGCCTTGTATCATCAGATACTCTGTAATCACTTCCCATCACTTTTCTCGCTACCTGCAAACCCCAGTGATTGTTTAGCACCCACGCATTCGGATCGTTGATAGCAATGTTTGGAGAATACAAGATCAATCCGGCAATTTGATCGGGAAATGTTGCGGCCAATTGCAGTGCTTGTGTACCGCCGGTAGACGTACCCATGAGGATCACCTTTTTGCCAATCCTCTTTCCTATTTCCAATGCTTCTTTTGCACTCTCCCAATATTCATCAGGCGTTAGATTAATCATGGCTTCTGTAGTATCAATGCCATGTTCAGCCAGCCTTGAGAGATACAAATTGCATCCGAATTTCTTCGCAATGTCTGTGTGCGTTGGCGCCCCCTCAGCTTGTGAAGCGGAGAACCCATGCAGGTAAACAATGGCATATTCAGTTACATTTTTCATGGAATCGTTCGCCCAGATAATCCTGGCCTCATTATCGGGCTTCACTCTATGCTCAGCCTCATGACTGGCTATGTAATTTTTCAAACTGTCCGGGTTGGAAGGCACTACCGGCAGATTGTTACTATATACAGGTTTGGATGGCGCAGGCCCCAAAGCATATATTATTACCAAAGCAAGTAGAATTAAACCCAGTACAAGCATCCATCTTTTCATAAAAAGTTAAATTAAGGTGAGTGGATTAAAGTATAGGTGTCGAAATATCCTTACACGTCAGTCATCAGTAGTTTTGCCTGATCCTCATACCTCAAGTTTTCTCAAAGTGAACTTATTACAATTCAACCACTTATCATAACAAATTAAAAATTTTCATTGAAAGATTATATGGCACAATTTCTGGCCCCTGTTTAAAATCCGATGCGGCTACTTTATGTAATTCTTAAACACTATACTTTCTTTGGTTAGCCCGTATAATCCTTGTACCTTTGCGCCTTGTTTAAATTTCGGGTATTTATACCCTGTTAAACTGAACTAAAGTCTCTTTAGTAACTTAAATAAGAATATGGAAATCAGAAATATAGCAATTATTGCTCACGTTGACCACGGTAAAACAACCCTGGTAGATAAAATTTTACACACCACTCACGTTTTCCGCGAAAACCAGGAAACAGGTGATTTGATAATGGATAGCAATGACCTGGAAAGGGAACGTGGTATCACTATCTTCAGTAAAAATGCAGCTGTAACATATAAAGGCGTTAAAATTAACGTAATCGATACTCCGGGTCACGCCGACTTTGGTGGTGAAGTAGAACGTGTGTTGAAAATGGCGGATGGCGTAATCCTCCTGGTGGATGCTTACGAAGGCCCAATGCCTCAAACACGTTTCGTGTTGCAAAAAGCATTACAACTGAACCTGAAACCAATCGTAGTTATCAATAAAGTAGATAAACCTAACTGTCGCCCTGATGAGGTGCATGATGCGGTTTTCGAACTTTTCTTTAACCTTGATGCTACCGAAGAACAATTGAACTTCCCTACATACTACGGTAGTGGTAAAAATGGCTGGTTCAACGATTCATTGACTCAAATCGACAATATCGATCCATTGCTGGACGGTATTTTGAAATATGTTCCTGCTCCTAAAGTATCAGAAGGTACACTGCAATTGCAGATCACTTCTCTTGACTACTCTTCATTCCTTGGTCGTATCGCAGTAGGTAAAGTTACACGCGGTTCTATCAAAGAAAACCAACCAATTGCTCTTGTACAGGCTGATGGCAGCATCAAAAAATCAAGAGTAAGAGAATTGTATGTTTTCGAAGGAATGGGCAAGAAAAAAACTACAGAAGTATTGTCTGGTGACCTTTGCGCAGTAGTGGGTCTGGAAGACTTCAACATTGGTGATACCATCGCTGATTTTGAAAATCCTGAAGCACTTCCTGTTATCAGCGTTGACGAACCAACAATGAACATGACGTTCAGCATCAACAACTCTCCTTTCTTTGGTAAGGACGGTAAATTCGTTACATCACGTCACTTGCGTGACCGCTTGATGAAAGAGACTGAAAAGAACCTTGCATTGAGAGTAATGGATACAGATAGTGGTGATAGCTTCCTTGTTTACGGTCGTGGTATCCTTCACTTAGGTGTATTGATCGAAACAATGCGTCGTGAAGGTTACGAGTTAACTGTTGGTCAACCGCAGGTAATCGTAAAACAAATTGATGGTAAGAAATCTGAACCATATGAGACTTTGGTAGTAGACGTTCCACAAGAGTTTGCTTCTAAAGTTATCGACCTTGTTACACGCCGTAAAGGTGAAATGCTGATCATGGAAACAAAAGGTGAAATGCAACACCTTGAGTTCGATATTCCTTCACGTGGTTTGATCGGTTTGCGTACGCAAATGCTGACTGCAACTACAGGTGAAGCTGTAATGGCGCACCGCTTCAGCGAGTACAAACCTTGGAAAGGCCCAATCCCTGGCCGTAACAACGGTGTGTTGATCTCTAAAGACGCAGGTACAACAACTGGTTACTCTTTGGATAAACTACAAGACAGAGGTTTCTTCTTCGTAGATCCAGGTGAGGAAGTATACAAAGGCATGATCGTTGGTGAAAACAACAAACCTGGTGATCTTGTGATCAACAGTAATGAAGGTAAAAAGCTTACCAACATGCGTGCAAGCGGTAGCGATGCTGCAACCAACATCGCTCCTAAACGCCTTATGACTTTGGAAGAGTGCATGGAATACATCCAGTTCGATGAGTGTATCGAGGTTACTCCAAACTTCATCCGTATGCGTAAAGCCATTTTGGATGAAGAAGAAAGAAAAAAACAACAAAAATCTATGAAAGTAGAAGCTTAATAGTTTTGAGTTATAAATTTTGAAAGGGAATCGCGAAAGTGGTTCCCTTTTTTAATGATTGAATAACTGAGTAACTGAATAACTGAAAGTTTTAGGAGCATCGGGTTTCCAGTTACTCAGTTATTCAGCCATTTGCAGCAGCAGTTGTTAGTTGTTAGTTAAAAGTTGTTAGTCTTTTTATGTGTCGATTCCTAACAACTAACAACCATCACCTAACAACTGTTTTTTCCCTACCTTAGTCTTTCAAATTTTCTATTATGTCAATTTTTAGATCCGGAAATCCAGTTTTAAGTGAAAAACGATTTCAAGAAAACGTTGGTTTTAATGATGGTCAGGTAATGACGCAATCTGGCACAATGAATAAATTCTTTCTAATGTCATTGCTGCTTATTTCTTCAGCTGTATTTACATGGAACGCATTTTATCAGGGAGTAAACATTATGCCCTGGATGCTCGGTTCTGTGCTGCTAGGCCTGGTAGTTGCATTGGTTCTTACTTTTAAACCAGTTTGGGGCAGTTTCCTTGCACCGATCTATGCATTGCTGGAAGGTGTATTTCTGGGAAGCATTTCTGCCATTTATAATAATGTGTTCGCGAAAGTTGCACCTGGCATTGTTACCCAGGCCGTAGGTTTGACTTTTGGAGTAGTGATAGCGATGTTTGTATTGTACAAATTCAATGTTATTAAGGTTACAGAACAACTGAAATCTATAATTGTGATGGCTACTGCCGGAATCGCAATCTTCTATCTGATCGCAATGGTACTGCGTTTCTTCAATATCGATATTATGATGGTAAGCGACGCAAACAGAGGTAGCATGCTCGGCATTGGAATCTCATTATTTGTAGTTGGAATTGCCGCGTTGAACCTATTGCTTGACTTCGATAGAATCGATAGCCTTGCTAAACAAGGTGCACCAAAGTATATGGAGTGGTACGGTGCGTTTGGATTGATGGTTACAATCGTTTGGTTGTATCTTGAAATACTGCGCTTGCTGTCAAGATTTGCAAGCAATAAAAATTAAAAAGTCAAAAATCAAAATTCAAAATTCAAAAATGGGAAGCCGTCCAATTGAAGTCACTTTTTGAATTTTTAATTTTAAATTTTTACTTAATAAAAAAGGAGTTGATCAAAATTCAACTCCTTTTTTATTATTGAGCACTAGCTTTTTTTGCTGCTGCTTTTTTGGCTTGTAATGGTCTAGCAACTCTGCTTTTGCCAAAAGATCCTTTGAAGATCTTGCCTTTTTTGGTTTTTTTATCACCTCTACCCATGATCTAAATTTTTTTTAGTTTTAACTGAACTGCAAAAATGCACAAAAAATGTCGTTTTTCCTGCATTGCACCCACATTTTTAACAGGCACGGACCTACACTTCTTTCACGCAGCAAACGCAACGCAGCAGCGACGCAGCAAATTGCATCTACGGCAGAGGCGTGTCGAAGAAGCTGAAAGCAGAAATAATCCTTAATACATTCATGCATTCCACCCCCCAATCGTGTTAACCCTACAGATTGCCGCTGCGTCGCTGCTCCGTTGCGATCGCCGCGTGAAACTGTACGGGCATAAAAAAACCCCGCATGAGCGAGGTCTAAATGCAATTTGAGGCAGCATTATAATTTAGCAGACAATTCTTTACCTGCTTTAAATTTAGCCACTTTTTTAGCTTTAATTTTAATAACTGCGCCAGTCTGAGGGTTACGGCCATTACGTGCTGCTCTTTTAGAAACAGAGAATGTACCAAATCCAACCAAGGTAACTTTACCACCACCTTTTAAAGTTTTAGTAACTGCTTCTGTGAAAGAATCCAAAGCAGCGTTAGCTTGTGTTTTTGTAACGCCTGCATCGTCGGCGAGTTTTGCGATTAATTCAGCTTTGTTCATAGTGTGAAATTTAAATTTTTTAAGCAAGACAAATTTATACGCTTTTTGTTTCCAACAAAATTTTTTTGCAACTTTTATATGCTGCCAAAACTTGTCAGAAACCCGCACGTGACAAGCATTATAGAGAAAAACAGTAATATGTGATAACGGCGCGTAGATATACGCAATCGCCCAAAACGCAATACTGGCAAGGATTTCAAGCCATAAAGGGCCAAAACCTTGCCAGTATTGACTTTCAAAAGAATTTACGATTTCTTTCCAATAGTGCCTAAAAACTTAATATTATTATCCACAATTAGTGCACAACCTCCATTACAGAGTGAAATGACACAAATCCGTCGCCCCATTTATCATATCCCTTTTGCCTCATATCGGAAGAAAACCGGGTGATGTAGCGGTTGTAAAGGGCTTTTGATTCTGCGAAATATTGCACCGCATAGGTTGGCCCTTCGGTCTCTTCAATTTCGTGGAGCCTCAATATCCTGAAGGAGGTAAAACACTCTGTGGCCAGTACTTCCGGCGCATGTACGGTGCGCATCCACTCCAGCCAGGCTTCATGAATGGGCCAGCTTACCATGGAGGTTACGTTGTATATAAAACTAATGTTGTCCATTGTTATCTTTTTGAGAAGTCATTAAAAAAATCAAAAGTAAAAATTCAAAAGTAAAAAATGGTTTATGCTCATGATGTATGATTGAACCGAAGCCTTTTGAATTTTGACTTTTAACTTTTGACTTGTTCTAAAATTTCAATTCCAGGTACACGGGGCAATGGTCGCTGTGCTTTACATCGGGATAAATTTTTGCATCAGCGATATAAGCCGTCAGGTTTTGTGTAACGCTTATGTAATCTATGCGCCAGCCCTTGTTTTGCAGACGCACCGTTGGAAAGCGCTGGCTCCACCAGCTGTAATGATGCGGGTCTGCGTTGACGTGGCGGAACGAGTCTGTAAATCCGCTTACAAAAAAAGTGTCCATCCACTCCCTTTCTTCTGGCAAAAAACCGGACGACTTTTTATTTCCTTTCGGATCGTGAATATCTATTTCCTTGTGCGCAATGTTGTAATCACCACAAACAATCACTTTTGGTCTGGTCTTTTTGAGGATGTCAAGGTATTCTACAAATTCTTTCAGCCAAACGTATTTATAGCCCTGTCTTTCGTCTCCGCTGGTTCCGGAAGGGAAATATGCGTTGATCACCGTTACATCGCCAAAATCGGCACGTATTACGCGTCCTTCGGCATCACTCTGCATGTAGCCATTACCCAGCTGGACATTGTCTGGTTTTATCTTACTAAAGATTGCCACGCCGCTGTATCCCTTCTTTTCTGCAGAATACCAGTAGTCATGAAATCCAAGATCAGTAAACTCCTTATGGTTTACATTATCGCGATGTGCTTTTGTTTCCTGTACACAAATAATATCTGCGGGATCTGTCTTCAACCAATCTATAAAACCTTTATTCATGGCGGCACGTATGCCGTTTACGTTGTAGCTGATAATGCGCATAGAGAAAGTTTAATTAAAAAGTCAAAAGTCAAAAATAAGCCAAAACTGTGCAAGCTTTCGTACCCTTTTTACTTTTGAATTTTTACTTTTTACTTTTTAATTACATTTGAATTGCCTCTCTATTGTTTCACTAAAGATCAACAGCAATGACCCCGGAAAAAGAAAAGAAAGTAGTTCGCGCTAAGAAACAAATTTACCTGGAAGGGCCACGCAGCCGCGGATACGAGTTCAGGTTCGCGCTTAGAGTTTTCTGGCAATTCATGAAAGGCTTCAGAACACTTCATTTTGTGGGACCATGTATTACGGTGTTCGGCTCTGCAAGATTCAAGGAAGACCATCCTTACTACGAAGCAGCGAGGGCTTTTGGCAAACGCATTGCCGATATGAGTTTTACAACCCTTACCGGCGGCGGCCCCGGCATTATGGAAGCTGCTAACAGAGGTGCATTTGAAAACAATGGCTATTCCATAGGTTGTAACATCCAGTTGCCATTTGAACAAAAACCAAATCCTTATGTGCAGAAGTCGATAACCTTCGAACACTTTTTTGTGAGGAAGGTCTTGCTGGTAAAATATTCCTACGCATTCATCATTATGCCCGGCGGCTTCGGCACCATGGATGAGTTTTTCGAAACGCTTACATTGGTACAAACAAAAACGATCATCAACTTTCCCATTGTTTTATTTGGAAAAGAGTATCACAAAACATTGTTTGAATACATGAATAAAATGGCGGAAGAGAAAACGATTTCGCCGGAAGATCTAAACCTTGTTTTGCTTACAGATAGCATTGATGAAGCAATGGCGCATATCGAAAAATATATCAAAACCAATTACACCATCAAGATACGCAAGAGAAAATGGTGGCTGTTTGAAGGCAAGCAAGCTGCTTAGAGAGAATGGAACGCAGATTTTCATGATTGTCATGATAATCAAGATTTTTATTTAAATCATTACAAATCATGACAATCATGAAAATCTGCGTTCTCACTAAGAAAACATTGCTTCGGCAATCGCCACTGACTCGGGCTTTCCAACGTCTACCCATTTATCACCCGTATGGTCATACGCAGCTATGGTGTGTGTTGCAGCTAATTCTAAGTAAGAAGTTGCCAAAGAAAACTTTCCTTCTTTTGGCAAATATGAAAATACATCTGGTTGAAAAATAGCTATGCCACTGTAGGCTTTTTGTTGAAGATTTTCTTTTCTATGCACCATCTTTTCTTCGCCGGTTTGGGTGTTGATCCAGCCACATAAATGACTGTCTTCGCCCAACAAGAAATAACGGGAAGTTTTTCTTTGCAAAACAGCTATTGAAATGAGCGCTTTTTCTTTTTTATGAAACTCAAGAAATGCACTGATATCAAGGTTTGTAAGGATGTCAACATTTACCGTGAGGAATGGATCATCTCCTTCCAATAATGCCTTTGCCTTAACCAAACCACCTCCGGTTTCCAGCACTATATCTTGTTCATCGCTAATGATCACGTTGCTGCCCCACCCTTTGTTTCTTAAAATCGCGTCCATGATCTGATCAGCAAAATGATGCACATTTACCACCACATCTGTTATGCCAAATTGCTGCAGGTACTCAATGTTGCGTTGCAACAAACTCTTGCCATTAATAACGGCAAGTGCTTTGGGGTGCTTGTCTGTCCAGGGTTTGAAGCGAGTGCCTAAACCCGCGGAGAATATCATTGCCTTCATGAGAGAGTTGAGAGTTGAGAGTGGAGAATTGAGAGTGTGAGTTGAGAATGGGCGTTAATAACTCTCCATTCTCAACTCTCCACTTTCTACTTAATTGATCCAATTCTTTGCGTCCTGCACGTGATGGACCACTTCTACTTTAACGTTGAATTTATTTTTTAAATGGCGGGCCAAGGCGTCCGCAGCGTACACGCTTCTGTGCTGGCCGCCTGTACAGCCAAAACTAACCATCAGGCTCTCAAAATCACGCTTTAAATAATCGGTTACGCTGATGTCCACGATGTTATAAACACTGTTCAAAAATTCGGGCATCATTGTTTGCTGTTCAAGAAAATCCTTTACCGGTTTATCCCGTCCGGTAAGCGTTTTGTACTCCTGGAAACGACCAGGATTCAAAATTCCGCGACAATCAAACACAAAGCCACCACCGTTTTCAGTCTCATCGCCCGGAATGCCTTGCTTAAAGGAGAAGCTGCTTATTTTAACAACAAGCGCAGCATCTTCTGATGCACGAATGGGTTCAAAACGCTTCAATACTTCATCGCTTACACAATGGCGCAAGCATTTCTCCAACTCCGGCAAAACGATTCCCATTTGCTTGTTGTCCAAGAACCACTTGAGGTTATTGATCGCCTGTGGAATGCTGGAAAGGAAATGTGCTTTACGTTCAAACAATCCTCTGAAACCATAAGCTCCGAGTACTTGCAACAAACGTATCAACACATAACCGTTGTACTGGTAAACGAACTTTTCCTTATTGATGGATTCCGTCAACAGCTGGTTCACTTCATCAATATAATAATCGAGCAGCTCGTTTTTCCAATCTTCAGGAAGCTCTGCTTTTGCCTGCCACAACAACGACGCAACATCGTACTGCAAAGCGCCTTTCATGCCGCCCTGGTAATCTATAAAATAAACTTCGCCATCTTTTATCATGATGTTCCTGCTTTGAAAATCACGGAACATAAAATGCTGGTCGATCTGCCGGGTAAGATATTCTGTCAACGACTCGAAATCATTTAACAGCGCTTGCTTATCGTATGGATATTTCAGCGTATCCAGGAAATAGTATTTGAAATACAGGAGATCGGACAGTATTGCCTGCTTGCCAAATTCTTTTGCCGTAAGACACATGTTGTAATCTATACCTTCGCCTGCAACGACCTGCAGCCGAGCCAGCGAGCGCAAACTCTTTTTGAAAAGATCGTACACATAAGAATTGTATTTGTTCTTTTCCAATTCGTCCAGCAAAGAAACAGTTCCAAAATCTTCCAGTATGTAAATATCCGAACGATCATTGATAGCATGGATTTCAGGCACAGGAACGCTGTGCTTCCTGAACTGATTGGTGAACGAGATGAACGTCTTATTTTCCTGCACATTGGGGCCGTAACAGGCAATGTAAGATTTGCCGTTCACGAACACGCGAAAATATCTGCGGTCTGATCCTGATTGCGGCAGGACCTCCACTTCTACCCCGGAGACACCAAAAGCTGTCTCCGCTAGAGCCTTTATTTCTTCAATTACTTTTTGCATATGAGTGTCGGTAAAAATAATTTAAAAATGCAGAGGATGGGAAAAAAGATGGAATTTTAATCAATTAAGAATTAGGAATTAAAAATTATGAATTGTTTCCGTTTAACACGCTGAAAATTAATAAATCCCAGCACCTTCGAAGCGATGGCATTTGGTAACAAAACATCAACCTAATGAATTCTTAATTCTTAATTTTTAATTCCTAATTCTATTTGCTAATGACAACACCTTATATCCATTTGAAAATCACGGATATTATCGAAGAGACGAGCCAAAGCAAAACATTCGTGCTTGCTCCTTTGGCTGAAAAACAGATCAACTACAAAGCAGGCCAGTTTTTGACCTTTGTTTTTTCAAAGCATGACATGGAGGAACGACGTAGTTTTTCTATTTCCTCAACACCCCTTCTAAACGAGCCTTTAGCGATTACTGTGAAACGACTGGATAATGGGGAATACTCGCGCAAACTGATTGACAACACAGCTGTAGGAGATGAATTGGTAACCATTGGGTCGACTGGTTTTTTCACATTGCCAGATAACATTCCTTCTTTCAGGCAAATATTTTTCTTTGCTGCAGGTAGTGGCATTACTCCCGTTTTACCTTTAATAAAAACACTGCTGCACAGTAATGCGGATTTGAAAATTGTTTTGATATACAGTAACCGCAGTGTTGCCGATACCATTTTCTATAAAGCCTTACAAGAGCTTGCAGCGAAATTTCCGGATAAGTTAACCATTGAGTTCCTTTTTAGCGATGCACAAAATCTTGGAAGAGCGAGGTTAAGCAAATGGCTGTTGAATGTTCTGCTAAAGGAATATAGCACTTGCCCGTACAACGAAACATTATTCTTTCTGTGCGGGCCTTTCGATTACATGCGTATGGCCACTATTCAGCTATTGGCAGAAGGTGTTCCCGCGCCAAATATTCACAAGGAGAACTTTACAACATTTAAGGTGGAAACAAAGGAGCTGCCACCGGACACGCTTCCTCACATGATCACCATTGAGGCGAACGGCAATGTGTATGATCTTGTTTCGCAGTACCCGCAAACCATATTGCAAGCCGCCAAAAAAGCCGACATCACACTGCCTTATAGCTGCGAAGCCGGGCGCTGCGGCACCTGTTCTGCCACCTGTGTTAGCGGCAAAGTATGGATGAGTTACAACGAAGTTTTAATGGACGATGAAATAGCGAAAGGCCGGGTGTTGACGTGTGTGGGGTATCCGGTGGGTGGAGATGTGATCTTGAAATTTTAATAACTGAATAACTGATTAACTGAATAACTGAGTAGTTGATTTTCGATTTTGCACTACGACTTTCGGCCTTTCAGTTATTCAGTCTGTGCTCTGCGAAGCTTATAGCTTCGCGGTTTTATTCTATTGCCTCAGGCAATATTCAACTCATGCTGCCAGAGGCAACAAAATGAAACTGCAAGGCTACAAGCCTTGCAGAGCTGATTTTCGATTTTGCACTACGACTTTCGGCCTTTCAGTTATTCAGTCATTCAGTTATTCAGTTATTGGCAAAAAAAAGTCGCCTCTTTTGGAGACGACTCGTATCTAAAATTCAAAATTCGCTTAGTGTGATTTATCAACCAGGTTAGCGCCTTCAACAAGCACTGTTACTTTGTTGTGTAATATTTCAACGAAACCGCTTTCTATTGAATAGTTGATCGTGTTGCCTTGACCTTTATCCACCAATACTTTCAGGTTGCCTTTTTTCAAAGCAGAAACCATTGGAGCGTGTCTGTCAAGGACCTCAAACAAACCATCTATTCCGGGTAGCTGTACACCGTAAACCTGGCCGCCATAGAGCTTTCTTTCAGGTGTTAATATTTCGAGTGTCATTTGTACAATTTGAAAATTTGAAAATTTGAAAATTTGAAAATGCCTCATTTGCACAAAGCATTTCCAAATTAATCTTCAAATTATTTCTTAGAACTGATTTTATAGATTATGATCTGAACATAAGAAATGGCTTTCGCCATTTTCAAATTTTCAAATCACCACATTTTCAAATTAACCTTGTGCTTCAGCAAGGATCTTTTTACCTTTTTCGATAGCATCTTCGATAGTACCTACAAGGTTGAACGCTGCTTCAGGATATTCATCCACTTCACCGTCCATGATCATGTTGAAACCTTTGATTGTATCTTCAATGCTCACGAATACACCTTTCAAACCAGTGAACTGCTCCGCAACGTGGAACGGCTGGCTAAGGAAACGTTGTACTTTACGTGCACGACCCACTGTTAATTTATCTTCGTCGCTCAACTCATCCATACCAAGGATAGCGATGATATCTTGAAGCTCTTTATAACGTTGAAGGATCAATTTAACTCTGTCAGCTGTATTGTAATGTGAATCACCAACGATTGCCGGAGTAAGGATACGTGAAGTAGAATCCAATGGATCCACCGCAGGATAGATACCCAAATCCGCAATTTTACGGCTCAATACCGTAGTTGCGTCAAGGTGGGCAAATGTTGTAGCAGGAGCCGGGTCAGTCAAGTCATCCGCAGGTACGTAAACGGCCTGTACGGAAGTGATTGAACCATTTTTAGTAGAAGCGATTCTCTCTTGCATCAATCCCATTTCTGTAGCCAAAGTTGGTTGGTAACCTACCGCTGATGGCATACGACCAAGCAACGCAGATACCTCAGAACCGGCCTGTGTGAAACGGAAGATATTATCTACGAAGAAAAGGATATCCTTTCCTTTGCCTTTACCATCTCCATCACGGAAGTATTCAGCGATTGTCAAACCACTCAATGCAACACGCGCACGTGCTCCAGGAGGTTCGTTCATTTGTCCGAATACGAAAGTAGCTTTAGACTCTTTCAATTCTTCGAGGTTCACTTTTTCAAGATCCCATCCACCTTCTTCCATGCTATGTTTGAAAGCGTCACCATATTTCATGATACCCGCTTCGATCATTTCACGCATAAGGTCATTACCTTCACGAGTACGCTCACCTACACCTGCAAACACTGACAAACCGCCGTGTCCTTTTGCGATGTTGTTGATCAATTCCTGGATCAATACGGTTTTACCTACACCGGCACCACCGAAAAGACCAATTTTACCACCTTTTGCATAAGGCTCGATAAGGTCAACTACTTTAATACCTGTATAAAGAACTTCAGATGAAGTGCTCAACTCTTCGAAAGCCGGTGGCTTAGCGTGAATAGGACGACCATTTGATTTGTCGATTTGCGGCAAACCGTCAATCGCATCTCCAGTTACGTTGAACAGACGACCGTTGATACCTTCACCCACTGGCATCGCTATTGCTTTTCCAGTGTCAACTACGGCCATGCCACGCAATAATCCTTCGGTACCGTCCATTGCGATACAACGAACACTGTCTTCTCCAAGATGCTGTTGTACTTCAAGCACTAGTTTATCACCGTTTTCACGATTCAATTCCAATGCATTCATAATTTCAGGGAGCTTCCCTTCGAACTGAACATCGATTACCGCACCGATGATTTGTTTAATCTTTCCGTTAGTTGACATATAAAGAAAGCTTTTAAGATGAGCTTTTAAATTTTGCGCAAAGGTAAGGGTTGGAGGGTAAAGTTCCACAAAAGGTCAAATGAAATTGAAAAATTTCAAATTCGGGCCACATATTATTGATTTTGATTGAGTAATGTGCAACCATTTGGCCTATCAAATGCATCTTTTGCAACATATTTCCAGCGGGGAATAGTTTTTGAATCGGTAACCCTGTCAATATTGTTTGTCCCATTTTATTTAACCATAAAAAAGAAACACTAACACTAACAGCAGTATTGACTTTTATTTACCAAAATCGAAGATTATGGACAAGCTGGAAATTAAAGGAAAACTTAATGAATGGAAGGGCAAACTTAAACAAGCCTACGCAGAACTTAACGACGATGATCTGAAATACGAGGAAGGCAAGGACGACGAATGGCTGGGCAAAATGCAACAAAAAACAGGCAAAACAAGAGAAGACCTGATCACATGGTTAAAGTCTCTTGGCTGATAGTTTCTTCCAAATAGTTTGTAAAAGAGGTTCCTGACGATAGCGGGAACCTTTTTTATTGTTTTATGTTACAGGACTTCCTTATAATTTCGTTATGTGTAATTCTTAAATATGAAATTGAAGAATACTGTCTTTTTTATAGCAATTGCATGCACCATGATTGTAGCATGTAATCAGTCCACATCTCATAAGTTTAAGGTTGAAAAAAGAGATACAACGATCAAGAAAATGAACTCGTTTTCAGATCTTTTTTTTGACAGCACTGCACTTGAAAGTTTTATCCAGAAGGAGCAGATCCCTGATACTTTAGCTGATCAATTCAGAAGCTTTTATAATGGTCGGAACTATCAATTTGCGTGGTTTTTTCAAAATGGATTGGCTGAGCAAACCCACAGTCTGTGGAACATGCAGAGTGACTATATAGGCTATAGCGGCGACAGCACCCTGTACAATGGCTTTCTTCAAAATCTTGTTGATACTGCCTCCGCCAAAAACGATAGTATTGTTTTGCCTGACTCCAGCCGCCTGCATGCTGAATTGCTTTTTACGCGTCAATTCTTCAGATATGCGTCGCGTGCTTACGTAGGCTCGAGAGAGTTGGATCCGAGCGATCTTCAGTGGTTCATTCCAAGGAAGAAAATAAATATGGTTTCGCTGCTGGATTCAGTGGTTACCAATAAAGGAAAAAATACAGGCGAGTATGAACCGTTAAACAGGCAGTACAAATTGCTAAGGGATTACCTTGTTAAGTATTCCAGAATAGAAAAAGACAGTGCATGGGAAGCTATCGCGCCGGATCAAAAGAAGTTTGTAAAGGGCGACCGTTCTCCTGCTGTTACTGCAATCAAGAAGCGACTTTTTCTTACGGGAGACTTTACGTTAACAGATACCTCAACGCTATTTACCGATTCACTGCAGATGGCAGTTAAAAACTTTCAGAATCGCTATGGAATGAAGGAAGATGGTGTGGTGGGCGGCGCTACATTGCGCGAGATGAACCAGTCTGTTCAGTTTCGCATCCGTCAGATCCTGATCAATATGGAGCGCATGCGTTGGGTGCCTGAAGAGCCGAAAACAGACTACCTGCTGGTAAATATTCCTGCTTACAAATTGTATGTTTATGAGAATGGCAATCTTGATTTCAACATGAATGTAGTGGTGGGAAAAGAAGGGCATAACACTGTAATCTTTACGGGCAATTTGAAATATGTTGTTTTCAGTCCCTACTGGAACGTTCCTACCAGTATTGTGAAAAATGAAGTACTGCCGGGCATGAGGAGAAATAAAAATTACATTGCAGGCCACAATATGGAGATCACGGGATATAGCGGAAGCCTTCCGATTGTGAGGCAAAAACCGGGGCCTAAAAACTCGCTTGGCCGGGTGAAATTTCTTTTTCCCAACAGTTACAATATTTACCTGCATGATACGCCGGCAAAGAGCTTGTTCAATGAGGACAGCCGGGCTTTTAGTCATGGCTGTATAAGGCTGGGCGAACCAACAAAACTGGCGCAGTTCCTTTTACGCAAAGATTCTTCGTGGACGGACGAAAAAATCCAGAAAGCCATGAACAGCGGCAAAGAACAGTATGTAACGTTAAAAAATCCTATCCCTGTTTACATCGGCTATTTCACCGCATTTGTGGATCGAAAGGGACAACTAAACTTCAGGGATGATGTTTACGGGCATGATGCGAAGATGAGCAAGATGATGTTTAAGTAATTGAAAATTGAAAGTTGAAAGTTGAAAATGAGTACTAAGGCGAAACTGCCTTTCATTTTCAACTTTCAACTTTCAACTTTCAACTAAACTAAAATTTCTTCGCGAATATTTTCAGTGCATGCTTTATCACCACATACAAGCCTGCTTGTCGAATGGCGGTCCATATTGCTTCTCCCTTCTCTCCTTTTTTGGCAAACAAGCCTCCAAGGACATTTTTTCCTACTGCGAATGCGGAAGAAGCGGCTTTGCTTTGAAGCACTGTCGGCACAATAGCGGCTGCACCAAACTTCAATGCTTCTTTGGGTATTTGTTTGAAGTGGGTTTTCAATTCATCCTCACGCATGCGAATGCGTGCTTTTACGGCATGCTGTTCTTTTGCAAGATCTTCAAGCGAATTGATATGGGAGAGGTCAATTTTCTTTTTCATCATCGTCTGCGGTTCTATCGAAAAATACTTTTATCACAATATTTGCGATAAGCCTTTCTATATATTTTTTTCTAAATGCGAATACCAATATCAATAGCAGTGTGTAAAACCCTGCTACAATACCAAATCCCCAAAATAAGCTTTGCGTTACCCAAACAAAAAAGTACCCTACAAGAATACTTATGAAAAAAAGCACAAAAAAAGCAAGCAAGGCAATTATAAGAAAGGACACCAATAAGCCAGCCAGGCGGGCCGATTTATCGGCCGCCCTTAGCTTTAAAAGTAATAGCCGGTCCTGTATATAGTCTTCGGTTAAATTTTGAACATTCTCAAAAAAGCCGGGTTGTTGTTCGTCCATTCTTACTGATTAAACATTAGGCTGTATAGTTCTGTGCATCGTCGCTCATATCTTGTGCATATTTTTTTCCTTTTTGCACGGTGTCGGCTACCTGATCTTTCAGGTCGTTGAATTTATTTTTCAAATTATCACCTGCTTTTCCGGCGGCAGATTTAAGGTCTGAAATAAGTTCCTGGCCCTTATCACTGTTCATGAACATGGCCAATGCTACTCCGGCGGCAGCGCCAACAATTACTCCTGCAAGAAATTTAGTACTACTCATAAAATAAGTTTTTCTAAAATTATCAATAAGAATTTATTAAGTAATAAGTTTTGACTTGTAAGTTATAGGTTTTTAGCTTCTTTCATAATTTAAAACTTACAACTTAAAAGTTAAAACTTTTATGTGTTAATTCAAATCTTATTCCAACACATCACGAGGCTAAAAGTTGTACCGATAAGCTGAAAATAGCTGCGAAACCCTAACTTGCAAGAATATATTACTCAAAACTTACTATGCAATTAATCGAAGTAAATGACGTAAGTACGGCCACGGAGTTTATCAGGGTGAACGTTATTATCAACAAATCGGTTCCAAATTATATCCGCCCCATCGACAACGATGTGAATGGCGTTTTTGATAAGAAAAAAAACAAAGCGTTTCGCCATGGCGAATGTATTCGCTGGATATTAAGGGGTGAAAATGGGGAATTAATTGGTCGCATCGCAGCATTTATCAATAAAAAGTACAAGAATAAGGGCGATGATGGCCCGGTTGGTGGCATTGGCTTTTTTGATTGCATTAATAATCAGCAGGCAGCAGACATGCTGTTTGACGTGGCCAAACACTGGCTTCTGAAAAAAGGCATGGAAGCAATGGATGGCCCGATCAATTTTGGCGAGCGGGATGCCTGGTGGGGCCTTGTGGTGCACGGCTTCCAGGAACCTTTATTTAAAATGAATTTCAATGCGCCTTACTATAAAGAGCTATTTGAAAATTATGGCTTCAAAAAATTCTTCGACCAGGTGTGCTTTGGCATGCATACGAAGGATATGCTTTCGAAAAAGTTCAAGGATCGTCATGCAGCCATTGCAAAAGATCCTGAATTTTCCTGCAGGCACCTTGTAAAATCGGATTTGAAAAAATACGCTGAAGATTTCTGTATTGTTTATAATAAAGCCTGGGCAGGGCATGGCGGTAACAAGCAGTTAAGCAAGGAGCAATGTATTAAAATGTTCCAGCAAATGAAGATGGTGATGGATGAAAAAATTGTGTGGTTCGCTTACCATAAAGACGAGCCGATTGCCATTTTCATTAACCTGCCCGACCTGAACCAATGGTTCAAACACCTGAACGGTAATTTCAATTTGCTGCATAAATTGAAGTTTTTATGGCTCAAGAAAATGTCGAAAAACAAGCGTTGTGTGGGTTTGGTTTTTGGTGTGGTTCCGGAATGGCAGGCAAAGGGTATCGATAGCTACATTATTGAGGAGGCCTCTACCGATTTCCGGACAAAACTGGATTACGAGGACTACGAAATGCAATGGATAGGTGATTTCAATCCTAAAATGATCGCCGTTGCCGAAAACCTCACGCCGACCCGCAGCAGGATTTTAACAACGTACAGGTACATGTTTGACCAGACTAAGGAATTCAAACGTCACCCGATTTTGTAGAGAGGAACGCAGATTTTCAAGATTGTCATGATTAATGATGATTTTTTTGTCTGATCAAATCTTGATGGCCTCAAAATTTTTGTTCTTTTTCCAAATAATTTGAAAGAACCGAGATTAGAAAAGTGTTATGATGAAACTGGATCTTTTAAAAAGATCATGAAAATCATGACAATCTTAAAAATCAGCGTTCTCTCTCGATCACATTTTCAAATTAACTACCTTCGCTTCCATGGACAAGTTCATCGTTTCGGCAAGAAAATACCGCCCTCAGAATTTCTCTACTGTTGTGGGGCAGGCGCATATTACCACTACCCTTAAAAATGCTATTAAGAACCAGCAGCTGGCGCATGCATTCTTATTTTGCGGTCCGCGTGGTGTCGGTAAAACAACCTGCGCACGTATTCTTGCCAAAACAATCAACTGCGAAAATCCGACGCCGGATGGTGAGGCTTGCAATGAATGTCATTCCTGCGTTTCTTTTAATGAGGGAACTTCTTTAAATATTCACGAGCTGGATGCTGCGAGCAACAACTCGGTAGACGATATCCGGGCACTGGTAGAGCAGGTTCGTTTTGCTCCACAGGCTGGCAAATACAAGGTGTACATTGTGGATGAGGTACACATGCTGAGTGCAAGTGCCTTCAACGCTTTTCTTAAAACATTGGAAGAGCCGCCACCCTACGCCATTTTTATTCTGGCGACTACGGAAAAACATAAAATCCTTCCGACCATTTTAAGTCGCTGTCAAATATTCGATTTCAAAAGAATTACCATCAACGATACGGTTGATCACCTTGCAGAGATTTGCGAGAAAGAAGACATCAATGCCGATAAAGCAGCCTTGCAGGTAATTGCCCAAAAGAGTGAAGGCTGTATGCGCGACTCTTTGAGTATTCTTGATAAAATAGTAAGCTTTACGAATGGTGAACTTACTTATCAAAATACACTTGAGCACCTGAATATACTTGATGCGGACTACTACTTCAAGCTGGTTGACTGTATGCTGGAACAGGATCTTGCCGGAGCAATGCTGCTGTATGACGATATCAATCGCAAGGGTTTTGAAGGAGACCTGGTGTTGAATGGTTTTGCGGAGTTCCTTCGCAACCTGCTGGTGTGTAAAGATGCGAAAGTTGCCGGGTTGCTGGAAGTTGTTCAAAGCTTCAGAGACCGTTATACGGCTACTGCGCAAAAAGTCTCCATTCCTTATATCATCAGCGCCTTAAACGCTCTTAATGAGGCTGAGATCAATTATAAAGCGGCGAGAAATAAACGTCTGCATGTTGAGCTTTTGTTGATCAAACTCTGCTATTTACAACAAGCGTTGGAGTTGGCTAGTTCCGGAGACGGGATTAGCAAAAAAAAAATAGCTGAATCTACGCGACCTGTAGCATTCAAAAACCTGAAGATTGTTGAGCTTAAAACAGCTTCTGGTGTTGAAAGTGCCCCTCAAATGCCTCCAGCTGCGCAGGGGGGAGCGAAATTAATTATAGAAGAACCGCAGGTTCAATATAAAGCTCCAGCTCCGCAACCGACACAACCACAACAACCGGCAGCAATGCCTGCTCCGGCGGTTAAGCCTGCCGCGGCCCCGCAGTCCGGTGGGGGTAAACTTGGTTCCCTGTCAAAGTTGCGCCAACAGTTCTCGGGCAGTGAAGGCAATAGCGCGATGCAACAAATCATTCCTCTTACTCAAAGTGTTTTGGAAGAAGTGTGGCGGAATTTTTCGGTATTGCTTAAAGAAGGGAGAAACCCCGCGGCACAAAGCTTTGATCTCGCGGTTTTGCGCATCAAATCAGATTCAAGTTTTGAAATCGTTACGCCCAATAACTTACAGCAGAAATTCATTGAAGGTGAACGTGTTCACCTGTCTGAATATCTACAGGAAAAATTTTGCAACCGCAGACTTACTTACAATGTAATAGTTGAGCTAAACGAGGATCTTATTCCCAAGGTAGAAATGCCGCTTACTTCCAAGGAACAGTTCCAAAAAATCGCGGAAGAATACCCGGCGGTGAAGGAGTTGAGGGACAGGTTGAGGCTGGAGTTGGATCTGTAGCGAATGACTGAATAACTGATTAACTGAATAACTGAATGTTTGGAGGTGATGCAGCCCACTGTGTGCTATCACTCAGTTATTCGATCATTAAAAATCACGAACGATTGAAGATCAATCGGTAAATACGACATTCAACCATTCGTTTATTTAGTTACTCAGTTATTCAGTTATTATTGTTAAAAGTACTTTTCCACGGTTAACTGGTAGTTAATTAAGGTGGTTCTTTGTTTTTTCCTTTAGAACTTTGCAATTCATATCATTTCATTTATGAACCCTTCTACTACACAGGTCTTTCAAACGAATTCGGCCACCCGCTGGCAACGTTTCAAATGGACCAGTCGTATTTTATTGTTTCTGGCAGTTTTAGGCGTTTTAATCATCACCATTACGTTGGTGCGTGATTACAAACCAAGCATTCCCCAACTGAAAGAAAAGAATGATGTCTATAAAAAGATCCTTCAAACCAACCAGGCTTTTTTCCGCGACAATAAGATAAACAAGCAATATGCAGGCTTCCGTTCATTTATAGATACGAAAATTGACAAGAACCAGCAGCTTGGTTGCTATATTAACAGGTATTCCCAAAACCCGGTAGACGTTGATAAACTCAATCCTTTTACCGGAGCAGAAGGACGACCATTTTACCCTTTCAATTGTGGTATTCGTGCCGCATTTTACGTAGCCTGGGATCCACAGTCTTATTTTTCTTTAAGGAGAAATATTTCCAAACTTAACCTGGTAATCCCTGAATGGATGTTCATCGATCCTAAAGGCGATAGTTTATACACGAATATTGATGACCGTGCTTATCAGTTAATGAAAGAATCGAAAGTAAAGGTCATGCCGATCCTTTCAAACAACTTCCAGGGAACATTTAACGGTGCGGCAGTGCATCGCATCATTAACGATCCAAAGAAGAAAGAACGTTTGATCCAGGATATTCTGAGGGTGCTTTCAAAAGGAAATTTCGCCGGCATCAACGTTGACCTTGAGGATCTGGTTGAGAAAAAGGATGAGCCGATCATAGCGTTCCAGAAAGAACTGTATGCCCGCCTTCATGAAAAAGGTTACCTCGTTTCACAGGATGTAATGCCTTTCAATGACGACTACAACTACACAGAACTTGCGAAATGTAATGACTATATTTTCCTGATGGCATATGATCAGTTTTACGACATGTCATCTCCCGGGCCCGTCAGTTCACAGAAATGGATCGAAGCGGCTGTAGACGAAGCGGCTAAAAATATTCCTTCTGAAAAAATCATTCTTTGTCTTGCCGGCTATGGTTACGACTGGCCCAAAGACGGCCAGGCGTCTAACGTAACTTACCAGGAAGCATTGACAACGGCCAGGGAAAGTGATGGTAAAATTGATTTCAACAACGACACATACAATCTCCGTTTTTCTTACTTCGACGATAACGATCACCCGCATGAAGTTTACTTTACTGATGCCGCTACCAATTTCAACACCATGCGTTTTGCAACAGAATATGGTTTGAGTGGTGTTGCTCTATGGCGCCTTGGTTCTGAGGATAGTCGCCTGTGGGACTTTTATGATAAGGACATGGGCGTTGCGGCGCTGCAGCATTTTGACTTTGGAGATTTCGCCAGTGTTGAATCAAGCAATGATGTGGACTACATTGGTGATGGTGAAATACTGGATGTATTGTCTACTCCAACAAACGGACAAATCACGACTGAGCTAGATTCTGCACAGATGCTCATTGCGGAGGAACACTACCTGAGCTTGCCTTCTATGTTTGTTGTAAAAAAATATGGCAAGGTGAGTCCGAAACAGGTTCTCCTCACATTTGATGATGGCCCTGATCCAATTTACACGCCGCAAATTCTGGATATTCTTGGTCAGGAACATGTACCGGCAGCCTTCTTCCTTTTGGGAATAAATGCAGAAAACAATATTCCTCTAGTAAAACGAATTTATAACGAAGGGCACGAAATAGGCAACCACACTTTCTCGCATCCCAATGTGGCTACGGTAAGTAAGCGAAGGGCCAATATTGAATTTGAATCTACACGCCTGCTCATAGAAGCAATAACGGGCCATTCTACCATTCTTTTCCGCGCACCGTACAACGCGGATGCGATGCCTGAAACAATGGAAGAACTGGTACCTGTGGCCTTGGCGCGTCAAAAGAATTATCTGGATGTGGGCGAGTCCATCGATCCGGAAGATTGGGAGCCGGGTGTGACTGCGGATTCTATTGTGCAAAGAATAATTAATCGCAAGGCAGAGCTCGATACGATGGGTGGCATTATCCTACTGCACGATGCAGGTGGCGACAACAGAACTCAAACGGTAAAAGCACTTCCAAGGATCATTAAATATTTTAAAGACAACGGATATACCTTCATCACGCTTTCTGAACTATTGCATAAAAAGAAAGACGAGCTTATGCCACCTGTTCCTAAGGGCAGTGGTTATACATTGATGCAGTTTAACTATTACCTTGCTGAGTTTGGCTACTGGGGAGGGCGAATATTGTTCTCTTTGTTCATTGTGTTTATTTTCTTGTCACTTGCCCGGATATTGCTGATGGCAGTTCTCGCATCGCGACAGAACAAAAAGGACAGGCAATTGACCATTGCACCGGTTGTAAAAGACTTTCCACTTGTGTCGATCATTGTTCCGGCTTACAACGAAGAAGTGAATGCAGTAAGTTCACTTAGTAATTTGCTTAAAACAGATTATTCAAATTTCGAAGTGCTGTTTATCGATGATGGTAGTAAAGACTCCACCTTCGACAAAGTGAGCAACTTCTTTGCGGGTAATTCAAAAGTGAAAGTATTTACCAAACCAAATGGTGGAAAGGCTTCTGCATTAAACTATGGCATTTTACAAAGCAAGGCTGAATATGTGGTTTGTATTGATGCTGACACCAAATTGTTGCCTGACGCCATCTCCAAACTAATGCAACAGTTTCTTACAACGTTGCCGGGAGCAGATGAAATAGGCGCCATTGCAGGAAATGTAAAAGTGGGTAACGAAGTCAACATGCTTACGAAATGGCAATCTATAGAATACATCACGAGTCAGAATTTCGATCGCAAGGCGTTTGCAGCAGTTAACGCTGTTACGGTGGTTCCCGGCGCCATCGGTGCTTTCCGCAAAAAAGCCATTGAAGACGCGGGAGGTTTTACAACCGATACACTGGCTGAAGATTGCGATTTAACGATTCGCATCTTACGTTGTGGCTACACCGTTAAAAACGAGAACAAGGCGATCGCTATGACAGAAGCACCGGAAACGCTGAAGATGTTTTTGAAACAACGTTTTCGCTGGAGCTTTGGCGTTATGCAAACTTTCTGGAAAAATCGCGATGCATTGTTCAACTGGAAATATAAATGGCTCGGTTGGCTGGCGCTGCCAAACATTCTCATCTTCCAGTTTATGATACCGGCAATTGCACCATTGGCTGATGTGTTTATGATTATCGGCATATTAACCGGAAATGCTGCTAAAATACTCTCCTACTACTTCATCTTTATGTTGGTAGATGGCGCAGTATCTATTCTTGCTTTCAGTTTCGAAAAAGAAAAGTATGGCAAGTTGTGGTGGCTATTCCCTCAGCGATTGATTTACCGCTGGCTGATGTATTACATACTGTTCAAGTCATTCCGCAAGGCGATCAAAGGAGAGCTTCAACATTGGGGCGTTTTGAAGAGAACGGGTAATGTTAAAGACATTGCGGTAGGAGCGAATTGATTTATCAATTGAAAATTGAAAATGGTAGGGACGAATCGCATTCGCCCTTTTTAAAAAAACGAAGCCGCGTGAGTAACGCGGCTTTTATATTGATTCAACCATTACAAACATGAATATACACACTGCTAAAAAATAAAAAGGCTTTTTGCAACCAAAGCATTTTCAACTTTCAACTTTCAACTTTCAATTTCATAAACCACTCCCATCTGATGCAAAATAATATCCATCGTGCGGCTCATGGTTAACGTAAAGTCATGTGGCATGAGCGGAGATTCTTTGTAACCCTTATCAAGGCAATCCATTACGTGTATTATTTCATGTTCAAAACCATTGCTTCCGTGTGGCATGGAAAATGATTGCTTGTCGCCGTCGTTAAGTACAACGAGCATGTCCGTTGCTTTGTACCATGGCGATTGTAAAATGATTTTTCCTTTGGTTCCTATTATCTCAGCATTCTTTTCTGAGTTCATGGTGATGGAAGAAAAAATAGAAGCCGACCTGTCGCCGCTATATTTCAAAATTGCATTACAGTATTCGTCAGCGCCTGTTTTGGTTAGCTTCGAGGCAGTGTGTATGGCACCAGGTTCTCCAAATAACAAAGTTGCCAAGAACAAGGGATAAATGCCTACGTCCAATAGCGATCCTCCACCAAGCTTCAAGTTATACAAGCGGTTGTTTTCATCTGCCGGAGCATTGAATCCAAAATCGGCCCTTGCGTACTGCACTTCTCCAATAACGTCCTGCTTAATCAACTCAAGAGCTTTGTGAATCGAAGGCATAAATCTGCTCCACATGCCTTCCATAAAAAACACATTGTGCTCGCGGGCCGCCCCTATCATTTTCACCACTTGTGAATAGCTTATTGCCATGGGCTTTTCGCATACAACAGCTTTGTTATTTTGCAAACACAAAATGGAATGTTCACAGTGAAAAGCATGTGGCGTGGCGACATAAATAACATCAACATTTGCGTCCATTGCAAGGCTTTCGTAATCGTTAAAAACAACAGATACGCCATGCCTGACAGCAAAATCCTGCCCCTTCCGTTTATCGCGTGAAGCAATTGCATATAGCTCTGCACCCTCCGTATATTCAATGGCCGTTGCAAATTTTTCAGCAATTTTTCCGGCGCCTAAGATGCCCCATTTATATTTTTTTTTCATACTTTTTTATACAAAAAACATTAAGACATTGTTGATCTTGGTGCTCTAAAAGGCTTCTAGTCTTTTAGCCATGTTCTATCGCCTTTAGCGATAACTAGGTTGCCAAAGGCAATAAAATAAAACTGCAAGGCTACAAGCCTTGCAGAGCGAAACCGTTTTTATTTTATGCTTTTTTCTATTTCAAATATTGTTTAGAAATCTACTCCCATGGCGAAATAAAAAATAGGTTTGCCACCAAAGAATCTTCCCATCGGCCAGCCTGTGTCCATTCTGATAAAATAGCCAAGCAATGTGCTGCGTGCACCAAAGCCATAGCCACCTACAAACGGTCCTACACCACCGGCTTTCATTTTCACCAAAAGATCTCCCTGTCCGTAAATTTGCTCCGGTCTTGCAATATTACCTATATCATCTCGCCATGCTGTTCCAAGGTCAATGAACTGGGTAACCTGGAAATTGCGTATAAATGCGTTGTTGATAGGTTTTTTGATCAACGTGCTAAATACAGGGAATCTGAACTCACTGTTCAATACCAATGCATTGTTTCCGTTCCAGATATTTTGTTTGTAACCTCTCAAATTTACCGCCAAAGATTGGAACGCATACTCCGTATTGTCTGGCGGCCTTGGTTGACTATACGCTTTAGGTCCTAGCCAGCCATCTACACCACCCAGGTAGTACACAATTTTCTGTGTGCCAAGAGATGCATCGCCTGCGGCCCTGAACGCCCAGATGAAATTCTGGAATATAGGTTTGTAATAACGGCCATCGAAACCAATGTTGAACCCTGTTGGGTTAATATTTTCCTGCTTGTTCAGTCTTGTATTAAAATCAACATATGCCTTGTAACGCAAGCCGTTCAGGATGTTCATTGTTTTCTGAATGGTGTTGTCATGAACATATTCCAGGTGGAACAAACCATACAGTTGTTTTACATCAGGGATAAGAATAGAATATGGATCTTCAAACATTCCTTTGTAAACATACTTATCGCTTCTTACACCAAATGAAAAGCGTACGCTCTTAATTCTGTTGAAAGGATATTTCATAATACCCTGAAACAAATTCGTGTATTGTTTCAGGATATGTCCAGTATAGTCAGTACCCACATCAGTCTTACGATAGTAAATTACAGAGTAGTCGATTCTCTTTTTCAGATAATCAAATCTTGCCAATTGCTCACCGCCTGAGTTAAACAAAGAACCAGTTCCGGGAATGAACAAACTTGTTCCTGTTTGGCCACCGCCTCCAACTGACACAGCAGCGCCACCACCGTTGGTGTTGATTAACGGAATTCGAATCATGCCTGTGAAACGCAGGTCTTCAAACAGATCATACACCGACACGCTGAACATACCATTGAATCCGTTGTTGCTGCTAAGCGTTACCGGCAGCGACGCGGTAAACGGATCATACCTTGTAACAAGAACGTCATTGTTGAATAAAGACGTGGTTATTTGATCCGCAGAAAACTTCAACCTGTAATCGTAATGCTTTGCCTTATCCAACACCGTTGGAGGTGGCGGCGCAGCGTTCAAATTACCGTTTTCCGGATTTGCATTTTTTGTCGAGTCCTGTTTTTCGTTTTCAAACTCGTTCTCAAAAATATTATTCTGTGCTTTGTTTTGCTCCCCTGGCGTCTGCAAGAGCTCCGCAGAATTCATTCTCGCATCAGCTATCGTCTTTGCTCTGTATTCGGTTGTTTTAGGATTTACATTTCTTCTTCGCAAAGTACTGTCGTCAACCTTTAATCTGTACAGCAGTTTCAAATCGCCTTCTTGCCTTGTTTCACTTACCACGCCGCGCTCACCGGCAGCCTTTGTTTCTTTAATGCCACTTTGATAGTTGGTCATCGGGAAAACATAAGCTGAATCCAGTGTTACCGAGAATGTATAAATGGTGTCCGGCTCATCTTTTTTGTAAGCACGCAATAATGAGTCTACCTCTTTATAATCAGGATTTCTAAGTATGTCATCCCCTATTTTGTATATCGTATCCACTCCTGCACGCTTCGTACTGAAGAACCCTGCAAACCTGTTTGCCACACCATTTTCGTCGCTCACAAATGTGAAGTGCGTGTTATTGTACTGAACCGGGAAACGGGCATTTCCCCATTGCATATTGCTTAACTGGGAAATTTGCTTAAACTCGCTCTGGTTCCAGTTGTCTACAAGGAAAATGTTATACCTGTTGTGCGAAGGCAACACAGTATCGGCAGATACTGCTTTTCCTGATGGCCTGTTAGAAGAGTAAATGATCCCTGTCTTACCTGGAAATGCCACGAACGATGGATCGAGGTCATCCCAAATGTCATTCGTGATTTGTTTCGTTTCGTTCTTTTCAATGTCGTAGGTATAAATATCGGATTGACCTTTTTTCACTGCGCTAAACAACAAGGTGTTTGCGTTTAGCATAAAACTCATGTCCTGTATCTGATCAAAGCCCTCGATTGTCTGTTTGTTCTTTTTCAGTTTTGAGATCATGTCATAAATAAAGAACCTGATCTTCCCCTCGGAGTTGTAAATTACCGCCAGCCTCGTACCCTTCGGATCCCAGGCCATCATCGGATAGTTAGGGTTCGGTTTATTTTCCGGATTGATAACGCCATTTTTCAACAGCACTTTTCTGTCAACGTAGTTTTCATACAACACCACTCTTTCTATTCCTCTTTTATATTCTACCACTGCATACGTCTGGCTTTTGGGTGCCGGGTTAGGCGAAAAGTTGAAAAAGTCTTTGTTCTGATTAATGTCTTCTGTTACAGATAAATTTCCTTTGGGGTTGTTTCTTCTTCCCCGAATGTCTTTGTAATACTTTTCAGATTCTTTATCCATGAACTCCTGCAGTACATCTTTGAACTTCTGTTTGCAAATGCGCATCGATGCGGTGTTCAGATTTCTGTAAATGCGGGCGAGATATAAAAAATAAGTAACGTTTTCCTGCTTGTAATTTTCTGCGATGTAGTGCCAGAATGCATGCCCCGCAAGTTGTGGTTTTGCGTAAGCAAACTGGTAAAAATTTTTGTAATCAGCAGACATCAAAACGGACTTCAATTGATCGTCCAGTTCTGTACTCCAGTTTTCACCGGCGTAAGACACATAGCCGTCAATGAGCCATTGCGGAAGATCAAGAAGCGCTTTGTTTGCGGCAAACTCTCCGAGGTCATCGCCAAACAAAACATTATCCAGTAATATTTTTGCAATTCCCTGTCTTACCTGTATGCGAAGATTGGCGTGATCGCTGTTGTAGTAAACGACCATTTTGTTGTTGACCAATTTGGTATTTCCCCCGGTGACCTGAAAATCGCCGGCCAAACCAATATTGGTTTGCTGCATATCATCATAACTGTTATAAATAATAATGTTGGCTCGTCTTTGTAAAGCGTACTCCGCAAATTTCTCAAGACCTCCCAGCTCTTCTTCCGCCATTTGAGCCACGTATTTTGCCAGGCCCTCTCCGCCCTGACTGTAATAGCTATTGAAGTTGTTCGTTTGATAATATTCCCATTTAAATTTCCGGTACTGAACCCTGTTTTTTCCAAATTCAACTGTATTCACCTGGGCAAACAGATCATTGGAAGAGTAAACAAGCAATACGGATAAAACAAGAAAAGTAAAATATCGACAACCGTTCATTAACAAATTATTCTTCGGAAATTGCATAGCCATTAATTGTTAATTAAAATTATGGTTTTTCGCCTTAATCACTGTTAAATATATCTATGTTACAAGTTAAGACTTTTGCGTTCAATCCTCTTCAGGAAAACACCTATGTTTTATATAACGAGAATTTGGATTGCTGCGTCATCGATCCGGGCTGTTATTTTAATAACGAAAAAGAAAGGTTAGAGGATTTTATTGAGCAACAAAAATTAAGCCCGAAGTATTTACTAAATACACATTGCCACCTGGATCACGTTTTTGGAAATAAGTTCGTGCACGATACCTGGCAATTACCACTTTATTTAAATGAAAAAGAAGTCCCCTTGCTCGAAAGGGCTGCCGTTTCAGGCACATATTACAACCTTCCTTTCGATAATTATAGCGGTCCCATGCATTTTTTGACAGAAGGTGACACAATTAAACTTGGCGATGATGAACTGAAGGTTCTTTTTACCCCGGGACATGCGCCGGGTCATATTTGTTTCTATTGCGAAAAACAGGCGTTTATTATTGCAGGAGATGTACTTTTCAAACTAAGTATTGGCCGCACTGACCTTCCCGGTGGTGATTACAACACGCTTATCAACAGCATCAGGGAAAAACTGTTTACCTTACCCGACAACGTTAAAGTTTACCCGGGTCACGGTGATGCAACTACGATTGGATTTGAAAAGAGAAATAATCCGTTCCTGAATTAAGAAGAGAGGCACACGGATGACACTGATTGGGCTGATATACACTGATTTTTATTTGTAAACTGACAGACTTATGAATTTTACCATAACTGGAAATGTTGTTGATATTTTAAATCGAAAGATTTATAAGGGAGTAGTAATTGTACAAGATGGTCTGATATATGAAATAGAAATAATTCATAATGAACCAGAGAAAGGTTTGCTTTACATCTTACCTGGTTTTATCGACTCTCACGTGCATGTGGAAAGCTCAATGCTAGTGCCTTCCGAATTTGCAAAGCTGGCGGTTGTGCATGGCACAGTTTCTACCATAAGCGACCCGCACGAAATCGCTAATGTTTGCGGCGTAGAGGGCGTTCGATACATGATCGAAAACGGGAAAACGGTTCCTTTTAAGTTCAACTTTGGCGCGCCGAGTTGCGTGCCCGCCACCATTTTCGAAACTGCCGGCGCAGAAGTTACAGTTGCCAATATTGAAGAACTACTTGCGAGCGATGACATCAGATACCTTACGGAAATGATGAATTTTCCAGGTGTTCTCCATCAAGATAAAGATGTGATGGCCAAAATTGCCGCCGCAAAGCGCTTAGGCAAGACCGTTGATGGCCACGCACCGGGGCTAAGAGGCAATCTGGCAAAACAATACATTGACGCAGGCATAAGCACCGACCACGAATGTTTTACTATTGAAGAAGCCCTTGATAAGTTGATGTATGGAATGAAAATCCTGATCAGGGAAGGAAGTGCCGCCAAAAACTTTGAAGCATTGGTCGACTTACTGCATGAGCATAGCGCCAACATTATGTTTTGCAGCGATGACAAACACCCCGACAGTCTTGCTGAAGGACACATCAATGAACTTTGCGCAAGAGCAGTGAAAAAAGGAATTGATGTTTTCAAAGTCCTGCAGGCTGCCTGTATCAATCCGATCGACCACTACAAACTGGATGTCGGCTTTTTGCGCAAGGGAGACAAAGCCGATTTCATCGCCGTTGAAGATCTTGACAACTTTAAGGTGCTTAAAACTTTTATCGACGGACAGCTGGTGGCCGAAAACGGCAAATCGCTGATTGTTCCGAAAACGGCTTCCATCATTAATAATTTTCATTGTTCTACAAAAAAAGTGGAAGACTTTTCAACCAAGTGGAACGGAGAAAAGGAGATTGTTGTAATGGAGGCACTAGACGGCCAGTTAATTACTAATAAATTGTTATTGCAGCCAACCGTCGAAAATGGCAATATTGTTAGCAATACGCAAACAGACGTATTAAAAATCGTCGTGGTCAATCGCTACAACTCCGCTCCCATCGCGAAGGCCTTTATTAAAAACTTTGGTTTGAAGCAAGGAGCCATCGCCTCATCGGTGGCACACGACAGCCACAATATCGTTGCCGTCGGCGTGGATGAGGAAAGCCTGTGCAAAGCTGTAAATCTTGTAATAGAAAAAGAAGGCGGGGTAAGCTGCGTCGGCAAAGACGTTGAAATGGTTCTCGGGCTTCCTGTGGCTGGTTTAATGAGTAATGAAGATGGCTACGCTATCGCACAACGATACGCTGCCATCGACAAAGCGGCCAAATCACTTGGCTCCACCCTTTCGGCTCCTTTTATGACGCTGTCTTTTATGGCGCTGCTGGTAATTCCCCATGCCAAGCTCAGCGATAAAGGTTTGTTTGATGGCGACAGTTTTACATTTTTCACCCCGTAGAGACGCATGAAAATGCGTCTCCTGAAATAACAACGTGCCACCCCGTAGAGACGCATGAAAATGCGTCTCCTAAAATAACAACGTGCCGCAGCAAGAGACGCATTTTCATGCGTCTCTACGAGAATTTTACGAACCCGCATGCAGCCCCATCCTGTTGCCTTCGGTGTCTACAAAAAACGCCATATAGCCGATATCGTCGTTGATAAGGGTTTTAGGCATTATCACTTTTCCGCCCGCACCTTCAATTTTATCAACCACCGTTTGAATAGAGGGATTGGCATTTAAATAAATCACAGCCCCATCCATCGACGGTTTGTGCATTGGCCCCTTTACCAAAGCACCCGATACTTTACCATTCGGCTCCATGGTGAAAGGAAAAGAGGTCATCTCCATTCCCATCATTTCATTTGTTTCCATCTTGATGTCGAAAATGGTTTCGTAAAACTTTTTTGCTCTCGCGGTATCGGTAACCGGAATTTCAAACCAATTCAACGCATTGGTATTAGCTGATAGTTTTTCCATGACGTAAAATTTTGTCGTTAAGTACAACTAAAAACAATCATAAGCCGGATAGGTTTTCATCGCTGCATTATTATAATGTGAAGCCCATTTTTGCGGGCGTGAAATTTCGCCGCCAATTTCAGGTCGCTTACCGAGGTTTTAACTGCAATTGCCTAAATGCAATTGTTAACCTATCTTTCACGATATAGTTTTGAATAAAATTTACACAATGGACAACGAAAAATATTACCGCGAAAAAGTTAGAACGCCAAGAGTATTTGTAGGCCTGATCCTGCTCGGTGTCGGTGGACTATTGATTGCAAGGGAAATGGGAGCCTATGTTCCGTCATGGATACTTTCATGGCAAATGATACCAATAGCGGTAGGTATTCTCATAGGAATTAAACATCGCTTTAACGGCATAGGATGGCTGATGCCAATTTTAGTGGGACTCTTTTTTCTTGTCAGCGACTTTTTTCCTGAAATGAATTTGTATCGCTACACCTGGCCGATCGGAATTATATGCTTTGGTCTTTTCTTCATATTCAAAGACAAAAGAAGGCAAACAGATATCAATCGCTACTGGAAAGAACACAAGAAGTTCGATTATAGCACTCCGGCAGTTCCCGTTGATGGAGACATGATTGATGAAAATGCGGTATTTGCCAGCACAAGAAAGAGTGTAATCTCTAAAAATTTCCTCGGTGGCGACGTAAATGCCGTGTTTGGCAGCTCAGAGATAAATCTGTTGAAAGCCGAAATAGAAACCGTTGCAAGAATGGATGTTAGTGCCGTGTTTGGCAGCGTTAGATTATTGGTTCCGCCCCACTGGCAAATCAAACTGGAGAACAATAGCGTGTTTGGCGGCGTAGAAGACAAACGTCCGGAAAACCTGGTCGCCTCCGATAAAATATTGTTGCTCGAAGCAAACGCAGTCTTCGGCGGCATAGAAATCACGAGCTTTTAAACAATTGAGAATTCCCGCCCGACTGACATCAGGCGGGGAAAGTTGAAAATTGAAAATGATGGGTATGATTTAGTTACGCCAAAAATCATTTGAACACTATCATTTCAAAAAACAACTTTCAATTAGCTCATCCATTTTCAACTTTCAACTTTCAATTTTCAATTATATGAATTGGTATCTTACTAAACTGGTGTACCAGATTATATGTGGAGATGGCAATCATACTCCTCAATTTGATGAACAACTTCGTTTGATCAAAGCCGCCAATCCAGCGCAGGCACTTGATAAAGCAAGGAATATCGGGAATACAGAATCAGAAACTTTTTTTAACAATGAACAGCAAATTGTACAATGGAAATTCATTGATGTATGCAGCCTGCTACCAATTGTAGAACTCGCAGATGGAGCAGAAATATTTTCCCAGATACAGGAATACAGTGATGAATCAGGCTACCTGAAACTGATAAAAGATAAAGCAGGCAAATTAACAGGCACTCTTGAAACACATGCACTTCCAGCAGTTTAAACAAATAACACCTTGGCAACAGTACCAAAATCTCCGCGCATAGTTCTTCACAGCATTCTTGCAGTATGCTGGTGCATTTGGGGAATCCTTCATGCGATCATCATACAGAAGATGGGCTTCGCGTTGAAGATCGGAATTTTAGACAGTTGTATTACCAACACGCTGCTTGTCGGTGGCTTCATGATCGTCAACAACACCTTCCAATATTATTTGCCGCAGAAAGAAAAACTTTGGTACCTCATCGTTTTTTGCGCGGCACTTACAGGCATATTGGTTCTAATTGACTACCTGATACTATTGGCCATTTTTAGAAACGACGCAAGCTTCAGAGAATTTTTTCAATCCTCTGTTCCCGTTAGAATGGGCATAATCGCCGTCATGCTGGGCTGGCAGTCTTTGTTGACAATTCTCTTAAACACGTTGAAAGAGCAAAAGCTGAGAGATGATCGAAAAAATGAAATAGAAAAATTGGCAAAAGATGCAGAACTCTTCAAGTTGAGACAACAACTGCAACCGCATTTTTTGTTCAACAGTCTTAACTCGATCAATGCCCTCATTGGCATTAAGCCTCAACAAGCACGCACAATGATTGAGCAACTATCTGATTTTTTGCGGGGCAGCATAAAAAAGGAAGACCAGCAATGGACAACCCTTTCAGAGGAACTAGATTACTTGCAGCTATATCTCGATATTGAAAAAGTGCGCTTCGGTTATCGTCTCAATACTGTTGTAACGTGCGACGAAAACACCGGCAAACTTCAACTTCCGCCCATGGTTCTGCAACCTATTGTTGAAAACGCCATTAAGTTTGGCTTGTACGACACAATGGGTCAAGTGACCATCAGTATCACCGCCAACAAGGACGAAAATGGTTACCTTAACGTTTCAGTGCAAAATCCTTTCGACCCAGAAACGGCCCATCCCAAAAGAGGAACAGGCTTTGGTTTAAGCTCCGTGCAAAGAAGATTGTTTCTGTTATTTTCCGTAAATGATTTGCTTACAACAAACTCAACAGATCATCAATTTATAACGACCATTAAAATACCTCAACCCAAAAAGCAAGGATTCGAACCGGTGGTTTGAGCTAAGAATTTTTGAGTTGACAAAATATGAACAGATGAAAGCAGTTATTATAGACGACGAACCATTGGCTATTATGATAGTTAAAGAATACCTTCAAACATATCCTGATATAGAAATCGTACAGGAATGCAACGATGGTTTTGAAGGCGTGAAAGCTATCATGCAACACAAGCCTGACCTGATTTTTCTTGACATCCAAATGCCAAAGATAAATGGCTTTGAAATGCTCGAATTAATAGAAGAACCTCCCGCAGTAATCTTTACCACAGCCTTTGATGAATATGCGATCAAAGCATTTGAAAGCCATGCAATAGATTACTTATTGAAGCCTTACAGCAAAGAACGCTTTGATAAAGCCGTTCAAAAATTCTTATCCAGCAATAACAACGGTGCAAAAAAAAGCAGCGCAGCAAATACACAGGCATTGCTCGAAAGTGCCGCCGAATCACCTTCTCAAAACAACAGAGTGGTGGTGAAAAACAGCGGTAAGATCAAAATCATTCCTGTTGATACAATCAATTATCTCGAAGCCGCAGATGACTATGTAAAAATTGTTACCAAAGAAGGCGCTTTTCTAAAAAACAAAACGATGTCATTTTTTGAAAAGACCCTCAATCCGCAAGTGTTTGTGCGGGTTCATCGCTCTTTTATCGTAAACATCAACGAAATAAGCAAACTCGATGTGTATGAAAAAGACAGCTACATAGCCACTTTACGCGATGGTTCAAAAGTATCCGTGAGTAAAACAGGCTACCCTAAATTGAAATCTGTGTTAGGTCTTTAATAGCTATTGTGGAAACAAAAGAGGTTGTTTAATTTTAGTGTCTTCAGTTTCAAATCTCTTTTTTCACCACTAAACGCTATTAATATGCCAGTAGATCAAACCACAGTGATCCATCGTTGGTTTCACAATGTCTGGAATAACGCCGATGACAAGGCAGTTGATGAACTGATGCACAAAAACGCAATAAGTCACGGGCTTGAAGCATACGGCCATCTCGGAGGGCCGGCGCGTTTCAGGGCGTTTTCGCAGCACTTTAGAACAATCTTCACCGACATTAAAATTCGCATTGAAGAAACCGTTGTCCAGGATGATCTCGAGGTAGCAAGATGCGTGGTAGATGCCGTTAAAATATCAAATAATGAACCCGTAAATTTTGGTGGAATGTGCATGGCCCGAATCAAAGACGGCCAAATTATAGAAGGCTGGAACTTTTTCAATATACCTCAATAAATGACTCAAATAAAAATGCGTTCAACCTTTATCTAAGATTGAACGCATTCCTCAACACCTAACACCTAACTCCTAATTCCTAATTCCTAACTCCTAGTAAGTTCCCATCCCTTTACAATCACAATGCTCATCCACCGTGGTGCCTAAAACTTTTGCGTAGAATTTATAACAGTCAATCCTGTTCTGTTTATTATCTACAATCGCAGGATCAGCGGAACTGCATTCAACGCCGCCATTAATAATATTTATCGTCATGCCAAAACCAGGTTCGCGGTGTTGCTCCTTGTCTTTGTCATTGGGTTGCCATTTGCCTGTCATTACATCATGACATGAAGGTTTAGCACCCTGGGCTTTCATCCAAAACCAAATCGCAGTTTTAAATGAGATAACACCGTTGGTGCTCACTAATTCAGGCTTATCAAGCAATGGAAGTTGAAGCTCATCACCCGCGAGTCCGTAGTTGTAAGTGTAAGATATTTGCAAAGGCCCTCTACCATGATATGACTTGCCTGGCGCAGGTTTATAATCACTGGTACCCGAAATATTGTATTGTGTGCAATGCCCATCTTTGCAGGATTGCTCTTCTGTATACACCAGGCCCCAAACCTCTCTGCCACCCGGCGCATCTTTCCAACCGCCTGTTGTTTCCTGAGATGCATTTGCAAAAAAAGCAGCCAACTCCCGCTTTCGTGTTTTATCATCACCTTCACCACAAAAAGCCGGAAAAGCCTTACACGCCCCAGTAAAAGCCTCATAGGTAAATATAGCGTTGTGATGAGCAAACATTTTCTCATACTGCTTCTTACTGATAAGATGTGCCACACTGTTAGAGTTCGTTGTTCCAAATGCCGATACTAACAGTATACAATATGCGAAAAGCATTTTCCTCATGTTACAAAGTTTTTTGTTCGATCCAATAGTAATGTCTGTTCAATGCTACTAAGCCCCCAGCCACAGTGCACCACCAACGCTGTTGCGCTTTGCACCTGTAACACTTGCTAGCACATTGTACTCTTCACGCCAACGCAATATGCCAATAAGGGCCATAATGATGGCCTCTTTAAATTCAACCAAAGTTCTGTCCGGCATTTCTACAACAATATTTAGTTGGCCTAAATGATCTCGTAATCTGCTCACAAGGAAATCATTCAAAGCACCACCGCCAGAAACCAACAATTTATATTGATCTCCTGCCAGCGAAAAATCTTTGATGATTTGCTGTGCCGCTTTTTTGGTTTGCAAAGCAATGTGCTCAACCGCCGTTGCCAGTGCATCCTCCGTAGATAGACCATGACTGTTTATCAGCGGATAAATAACGTCTGTTCCAAAATCATTTGACAGGGATTTAGGATATGACAAACTGTAATATTCCAAACCAGCCAGCTCGTTTAGGATCTTTACATTCACTTTTCCCTTTGCCGCCAAAGCACCGTCCTCATCATACGCTTTTCCATCTTTCTTCGCGAAAGCATTCAACACAGCATTTGCAGGACATACATCAAACGCAATATATTTCTGGGGATTATTGAATGAAATATTTGCAATCCCTCCGAGATTTAAAAAGAAATTATACCCTCCCAATAAAAGTTTTTCACCAATCGGTACAATAGGAGCGCCCTGACCTCCCATCGCAACATCAAGCGACCGGAGATCGCTTACTACCGGAAGTTCCGTAACACCTGCAATAGAGGCTCCATCCCCAACCTGGAAGGTCATCCTGCTTTGAGGTGCGTGAAAAACCGTATGCCCGTGAGATGCGATCAGGTCCACCTTATGATGCAAATTAAAATCATCAATAAACTGGTTAATTTGCTCTCCGATAAATCTGCCATACTTCGTATGAAATATCTGTAAATCAAGCGCAGAAAGCTTTCCCGCATTCTTTAGCGCATTACTCCACTCTGACGTATAACTGTATATCGCAGCATGCTGAATTTCATAGCTCCACTTACCAGCCGTTTCTTGCATGTGCACATACGCAATATCCAATCCGTCCAGCGAACTGCCACTCATTATTCCGATTGCTTTATAAACCATTTTTATTAATATTTACATTGTTGATGGAAATCTCCATAATTCTCTCGAAAGATTATAGTTTTGAGATGCAAAGTTGAAATTTAATCATTCAAAAGTCAAAATTAAATGGTTGTTAACTTAAGTAAACAATATTCATTATTAAGTGATTGGGTTTCCGAGCTACGCAATGTCGATATCCAAAATGACAGAATGAGATTCCGCCGCAACCTGGAAAGGATTGGCGAAGTGGCCGCCATAGAAATAAGCAAAACCCTTGCCTATACGCCTACCGACATTCAAACTCCGCTTGGAATATCAGTTTGCAATCTTCTGAGCAAGCAACCCGTTTTGGCAACCATTTTACGAGCAGGACTTCCTTTGCACCAGGGCTTGCTTAACTATTTTGACAGGGCTGACAATGCCTTCATTTCAGCTTATCGCAAACACAATAAAGACGGCTCGTTCGAAATAAGACTCGAGTACGTTTCATGTCCTGAACTTGAGGACAGAACAGTGATCATCTCTGACCCAATGCTCGCCACCGGCGCCTCATTGGTAAAGACAATTCAATATTTAAGAGACGAGGGACATCCGGCAGAAATTCACGTCGTTTGCGCCATTGCATGCACTGTAGGAATTGAATACGTTCTTCGCAGTGAACCCAAGGCAAAGATCTGGTGCGGAGCTATTGATGACGAGTTAACTGCCAAGGGCTATATCGTTCCCGGTTTGGGCGATGCAGGTGATTTGGCTTTTGGAAATAAAGTTCAGATGTAAGCCATTTTTTTTCTAACTTACCGTGCAGATCGCAAAAAGATTAATCCAAAATTTTACTGAGATTCCCTGATTTTAGTAATGCTCCCTAAATTTTAATTGTGCTGATGAAAAAAATTCTCTGCTTTTGTGCAATGGGACTGCTTTTGGCCACAAAGTCATTTGGTCAGGATCCTCATTTTTCTCAATTCTTCGCTTCGCCGCTTACGTTAAACCCTGCACTTACAGGAAAATTTGATGGCGTTGTTCGCGTGGCTGGCAACTACCGGAACCAGTGGCCTGCAATCAGCAAAGCATTTATTACCTCAACTGTTTCTGTTGACGCTCCCATTCTTTCAGGGAAACTTCCTTACACCGATACCTGGGGACTAGGTTTAATGGCAATGACCGACAGAACTGCAGATGGTATTTTGAATAGTAACTTTCTTGCAATCTCCACCTCCTATCACAAAGGACTAGACGAAGATGGACTGCACCAAATCGGAATTGGCTTCCAGGGAGCATATTCTAACAAACGACTGGACGCAACAAGACTCCACTTCGAAAATCAGTTAGACCTCGATGGAAACTGGTCAAATCCGAGCGGAGAATCTTTCGCAAACACAAAGCTTAACGTAAACTACTTCGACTTCAACGCAGGATTCCTTTATAGTGGCTCAACAACAGGTTACAATAACTTTTACGCGGGACTTTCAGTTTATCACATAAACAGGCCAAAAGAATCCTTCACAAACGGTTATTACGTACTTGACCCAAGAGTAACATTTCACGCTGGCGGCTATTTCCCCATTGCCGACAACGCTGTGCTCCACGTCAGCGGCTTGCACAGTCGCCAAAGTGGCGCTTATGAAACAGTTATCGGTGGAGCTGTTGCTATAAATGCAACCGGAGATGAAGAGCATCCCACAAACTTTTATGTTGGGAGCTGGTATCGTTTTAAAGATGCCATCATACCGTACGTAGGCTTCGAGTTCTCGGATTTCAGACTAGGGGCCACTTACGATGTCAATACTTCAAGCCTTAAAACAGCCAGCCAAAGTCGTGGCGGCATCGAAATTTCTCTGATCTACATTAAGCAAGCAAGCGACGGCAAGAAAAATATCCCTTGTCCTAAATTCTAAAACAAATCTTTTTATTGGGTCGAGAGAGGGATTTCTATTAAGCATCGTTGCGTCGCACACTTGAACTGCAGTAATTCTATTGATCGAAACAAAACTCAACCCACTTAACGCTAAGAAGCAGCTTCTCCGGAAGAAGAAACGACTACTAATAAATCGCATTATAATAGAAAAGGGGCATCACACGGTGATGCTCTTTTTTTTTGCCTGGACGTAGGCGGCGGCAGGGGCCTGCGTGGCCCTATGCAGGTGTAAACCAAGAGAGGCCGCCAGTAAAGACTGGCGGCCTCTCTTGGCAATATGTTTGAGTCAATAATAAACCGATAGAATGGATAGACCGTCGATCCGGGCCCATCGACAGGAAAGGATGATTAGCCATTAAGATGATTCATCGATGGCCTAAAATACGAAGGCCCAATCGTTGTCGATTGGGCCTTGTAAAAGAATATGGCAGCTACCTACTCTCCCGCATTGAGGTGCAGTACCATTGGCCATGAGGGGCTTAACT
>JARWSJ010000001.1 GCA_029906195.1 Chitinophagaceae bacterium 26-R-25 | reverse complement strand
AGTTAAGCCCCTCATGGCCAATGGTACTGCACCTCAATGCGGGAGAGTAGGTAGCTGCCATATTCTTTTACAAGGCCCAATCGACAACGATTGGGCCTTTGTATTTTAGGCCATCGATGAATCATCTTAATGGCTAATCATCCTTTCCTGTGGATGGGCCCGGATCGACGGTCTCTATCCATTCTATCGGTTTATTATTGACTCAAACCTATTGCCAAGAGCGGCCGCCAGTCTTTACTGGCGGCCGCTCTTGGTTTACACCTGCATAGGGCCAGGCGGGCCCCTGCCGCCGCCCACATCCAGGCAAAAAAAAGGAGCATCACACAGTGATGCTCCTTTTCTATTATAAAGCGATTGATTAGTAGTCGTTTCTTCTTCCGCCACCATAACCGCCGCCGCCACGGTTTCCACCACCGCCGTAGCCACCGCCACCGCGATTTCCACCACCGCCGTAGCCACCACGGCTTCCACCGCCGCCGCCGCCAAAGCTTTTCTTTTTGAATCCGCCACCGCCGCCGGATCCGCCGCCTTGTTTAGGCTGAGATTCGTTTACAACGATGTTACGGCCTGAAATTTCAGTACCATTTAAAGCTTCGATTGCAGCTTGGCCTTCTGTGTCGTTTGACATTTCAACGAAACCGAAACCTTTGCTACGGTTGTTATTGAATTTGTCTGTAACGATTTTAGCGGATGCCACTTCGCCATAAGGTGTAAAAAGATCAAGAAGATCTTGCTCAGTCATGCTCCAACTGAGGTTTCCAACGTAAATGTTCATTGTTTTTAATTTAAGTAATACAAAAAATACCCATAATGAACACAGTAACAATAAGCCAAGAAACATTTACTTGAAACGCTCAACGGAAGATTGCGAAACTGTAAAGATCATTAAAGAGGCTCTACGAAGGTATAATATTTATTTTGGAATTCTAAACAATTTTATATGATACAATTTGGTCATTTTTGGATTGTTTATTAAATAAGAAAACCCAGCCTTTTGAGCTGGGTTTTATGGGAAAATAAAATAGAATATTTTATTCAGCAACAACTTCAAATTCTACTTCGGTTGTATTTCCATTACCGAAATCGATAGTTGCTTTGTAAGTACCTAATTCTTTAACCTCATCCACAATGTTAATGCGTTTGCGGTCGATTTCGTAGCCTTTTTGATCGCGGATAGCACGTGCAATTTGCAATGCTGTTACGCTACCGAAAATTTTACCACTAGTACCAGTTTTTGCACCTACTTTTAAAGCACCTTCTTTAAGTTTTGCTACTACGCTGTTGATTTCAGCTAGCATTTTTTCCTCTTTCTTGCGCTTTTGTTTAAGCTTCTCTTCTAATTGTTTCAAGTTAGAAGGATTAGCTTCAACGGCTTTCTTTTGAGGGATAAGGAAGTTGCGAGCGTAACCGTTTTTCACAGTTACCAATTCAGTAGCACCTCCCAGGTTATCTACATCTTGTATTAAGATTACTTGCATGGCTTCCTCCTTACTTTAAAAGATCAGTTACATACGGCAATATTGCCATTTGACGAGCTTTCTTTATTGCATCAGCAACTTTACGTTGATACTTTAAAGAGTTACCGGTAATACGACGTGGTAACATTTTACCTTGCTCATTCAGGAATTTTTTCAAAAACTCAGCATCTTTATAGTCGATATATTTGATGCCCAGTTTTTTAAAACGGCAGTATTTCTTTTGACGCTTCTCAGTCTTAATGGCCGTTAAATATTTGATTTCATTTGCTTTTGCCATAACTCTTAAGCCTCCACTGCTTTTTCGTTTCCTGTTTGTACACCACTTCTCTTTTTAGCATTGTACTCGACGGCGTATTTATCGAGTGCAGTGAACATGTGACGAAGTACGTTCTCGTCACGCAGAAGCTGAATTTTAAGCTTCTCATTGAAGTCGGATGGCGCACTGTACTCCAGAACCCAGTATAAACCGGTAGTCTTTTTCTGGATTGGGTATGCCAGTGATTTCAGTCCCCAGGGATTGTTGTGCTGTACCTGGCCATTGTTATCACTAACAAGGTCCATGAATTTTTTCTGAGACGCTTTGAATTCGTCTTCAGAAAGCACAGGGGTAAAAATCACCATCAATTCGTAATTGTTCATTTCCCTGTTTTTAGGTTTTAAAAAATAATTTGGGCTGCAAAGGTAAGCGATTCAGAAGACATAAAAAATTCATTTCACAAGTGAATTTCCTCATATAGATAATAAATTGTTTGAATGTAATTGGTTTTTATCGCAGTTAGTTGATAATTAGTTATTTGGTAATCTGTTGAAGCTTTCATAAGGTTTATTATAGGCTGGGTAAGGGCGAATGCATAGATTCTGTAAGGGCGAATGCGATTCGCTCCTACGATCCCGGTCATTGAGCCGAACTTTTTTCTGACAATTTTTCCGGTCTTTCTATTAAAATATCCATTGGCACTCGGTTTGACAGAGACCGGAACGTACTTTTGCCATCTTAAAACAATTATTCAAACCCATTATAAAAGAATTGAATATGCAAAAAGGAAGTATTCGTGTGCAGACGGAAAACATTTTTCCGATCATTAAGAAGTTTTTGTACAGTGAACATGACATTTTTATTCGTGAATTGGTAAGTAACGCAGTGGACGCCACTCAAAAGCTGAAAACGCTTTCATCAATCGGAGAAGCGAAAGGAGAGTTGGGGGAATTAAGGATCGATGTGAAACTCGATGCAGAAAAAAAGACCATTACCATCAGTGATCGTGGCATTGGGATGACCGCGGAAGATGTAGACAAATACATTAATCAGGTTGCATTTAGTGGCGCGGAGGAGTTTTTGAATAAATACAAAGGCCAGAACGAAGCAAATATAATCGGGCATTTTGGATTGGGTTTTTATTCTTCATTCATGGTGAGTGACCAGGTGGAAATATTTTCCAAATCCTATAAAGAAAATAGTACGCCGGTAAGATGGGAGTGCGATGGAAGCCCTGAATATACGCTGGAAGAGACTTCCAAAGAATTGAGAGGCACTGATATTGTGATGCACATCAACGGGGAAAGTGAAGAGTTTTTGAATGCTGAAAGGATAAAAGCTACACTTGAAAAATTCTGTCGCTTTTTACCTGTACCAATTTTCTTTGAAGACAACCAAATTAACAATCCTTCTCCTGCATGGACCCGCAAGCCGTCGGAGTTAACTACTGAAGACTATCAGAATTTTTATAAAGAGCTATATCCGTTTAATGAAGCTCCACTTTTCTGGATCCATTTAAATGTTGACTATCCGTTTAACCTTACCGGTATTTTGTATTTCCCTAAGATTAAGCAATCTTATGAAATACAAAAAGACAAGATCCAATTGTACAGTAACCAGGTGTTTGTTACTGACGAAGTGAAAGACATTGTGCCGGAATTTTTAATGCTGTTGCAAGGTGTAATTGATTCTCCGGATATTCCGCTAAACGTGAGTCGTAGCTATTTGCAGGGAGATCCTAATGTGAAAAAAATCAATAATCACATTACAAAGAAAGTTGCTGATAAGCTGGAAGAAATTTTCAACAACAATCGTAAAGAATTTGAAGAAAAGTGGGAGAGCCTCGGATTGTTTGTGAAATACGGGATGATGACGGATGATAAGTTCTTAGACAAGGCGAACAAGTTCCACATTTTTGAAGATGTTGACGGCGGGAAATTCTATACGCTTGAAGAATATAAAATTGCAACGGAAACACTTCAAAAAAATAAAGAAGGGAAGATTGTCGTGCTGTACACAACGAACCCGATTCAACAGGATAGCTACATACAAGCTGCTAAAGCAAAAGGTTATATTGTAGTGAAGATGGAAACACTTGTAGATGCTGCTTTCATAAACAATATGGAAATGAAGTGGAGCGACGTAGTGTTTACACGTGTTGATGCCGATATATCTGACAACCTTATCGACAAAAGCGAGTCTTCTGAAAGTGTTTTAAGCAAGGAAGAGGAAACGACCTTGAAAGAGTTGTTTGGTTTCCAGATTCCTGCTTTGCATGTTTCAGTTGAGGTAAAAGGCTTAAGTGCTGATGCACCGCCGGTTGTTGCAACTCGTCCGGAGTTTATGCGTCGTATGAAAGACATGGCTGCCGTTAGCGGACCAATGGGAAATTTCTATGCGAATATGCCTGATGAAGTTACGTTGACTGTAAATGGAAATCACAACATTTATCAAAGAGTATTAAAACAGGACGATAAATCTAAACAAGAAAGAGTAGTGAGAAATCTTGCTGATCTTGCGTTGCTTTCACAAGGCCTGTTAAAAGGAAATGATTTGACTGCGTTTATTAACAGAAGCGTGGAGTTGATGGATAATGGGCAATAATTAAATGGTCAATTGTGAATCGTGAATGATTGATCCGCATGCATTCACGATTCACTTTTTATGATTAACGAACTTCTTCTGCAAGAGAAAAATCAATCACTTTCATTTGAATGGTTTTTGTATTGTTCCATTCATTCTCATCTAGTGTAAAAACAATATTGACCGGACGATTCATTTGGAGTAAGGAAAATTTATCGGCCATTCCAAAACCAATGCCTGTAAGCGTTATATTATTTTGTTTAACAACAAATCTTATGTGGCTTTCTTTTACAATTTTAGAATAGGACGTGTTGTAAACATTTTTGGCTACGAAAACAGGGCGCATATTTTCCGGCCCGAAAGGTTCCATCTGACAAATGATATTGTAGAACGTAGGCTTGATATCAGCGAACGAAATTTCTGCATCAATCAGAATTTCCGGAACCAATGATTCAGGTAAAATAGTAGTAGCAACTACTTCCTCAAACTTGCTGCTAAAGTCGGCCACTTTTTCTGGAAGCATCGTCATGCCTGCTGCAGCGAAGTGTCCTCCATATCCGATCAGATGTTCGCGACAAGCATGTACAGCTTCGTATAAATTAAAGCCATTTACACTTCTCGCACTTCCTGCAACTACGTCGCCGCTTAAAGTTAATACGATGGTGGGTCTGTAAAAATGTTCGATCAGTCTTGATGCAACAATGCCAACGACTCCTTTGTGCCAGTGCTGCTGGAAAACAACTGTGCTCTTTCTGCCAACCATGACCTCATCACCACGAATGAGTGCCAAAGCCTCCTCAGTTATCGATTTGTCGGCTTCTTTTCTATCGGTGTTATCAGAGTGAAGCATTTCGGCATAGCTCATTGCTTCTGTTTTGCTTTTGGAAACAAAAAGCTGTACCGCTTTACATGCATCATCCATTCTGCCTGCCGCATTGATGCGTGGTGCAATCATAAATACAAGGCTATTGATGTGCATTTCCTTTTCGGAACCACTCAATTCTTTTAAAGCCTTTATTCCTTCATTTGGATTTTCGTTAGCCCGTTTTAAGCCAAAGTAAGCAAGCACCCGGTTTTCTCCGGTTATCGGAACAATATCCGCAGCGATTGCAGTGGCTACCAAGTCGAGATAACGTAAATATTCATCTTCTGGCAGATCGATACTTTTAGTAAGTGCGGTGATGAGTTTAAATCCAACTCCGCAACCACACAATTCTTTATATGGATAATTACAATCCGGTTGTTTGGGATTTAATATCGCATATGCCGGTGGCAAAATTGTATCCGGAAGGTGGTGATCGCACACTATAAAATCAATTCCAAGAGTTTTTGCATAGGCAATCAACTCAATAGATTTTATACCACAATCCAGAGAAACTATTAATGTGAAACCATTTTCAAAGGCGAAATCGATACCCAGCTTGGAAACGCCATAGCCTTCTTTATATCTGTGTGGGATGTAAAAATCCGTTTTGTCAGTCTCGTAAACTCTTTGAAAAAATTGATACATGCAAGCGACGGAAGTTGTTCCATCCACATCGTAATCGCCAAACACGAGTATTTTTTCTCTGTTTTGCATGGCTTTAATGATGCGTTCTACAGCCTTATCCATGTCCTTCATCAACCATGGATCATGTAAATCAGAAAGTTGGGGTCTGAAAAATTGTTTGGCTCCTTCAAAAGTGTCGATATCTCTTTGAACAAGAAGTTTGCAGAGAACGGGGTTAATTTTCAGGGAAGTATGCAAAGCCTCCACCGTGGCATTATCTGCCTGCAATATTTTCCATCGTTTTTTGATCATGGCAAGTCAGTATTTTCGATCGGTGGTATATCTTACAAGCTGTTCCAGGCTTTTTCTTACTTCCGATTCCGGAAAAGTATGCAAAATCTCTAAAGCGTCGTCTCTGTATTGAAACATTTTTTCAGTCGCGTATTGAATTCCGCCGGCTTTCACTACTTCGCTTATTACTTCCTGAACCTTTTCTTTCTTTTTATTTTGGTTTTTAATAATGTAAATAAGCTTCTTTCTTAGCGTTGTGTCTGCATTATTAATCGTATAAATGAGAGGAAGTGTAAGCTTTTTTTCCTGGATATCATTTCCCGTAGGTTTACCCACATCTTCACTGCCATAGTCGAAAAGATCATCTTTTATTTGAAATGCTATCCCCACTTTTTCGCCAAACAAACGCATCTTCTCAGCGGTGTCATCACTTTGACTGGTAGAGTAGGCGCCGGCACCACAAGCAGAAGCTAACAATGAAGCTGTTTTGTTAGTAATAATATCGAAATACACGGACTCATTAAGATTAAGTGTCCTGGCCTTTTCAATTTGCAACAATTCACCTTCGCTCATCTTTCGTACAGCTTCTGAAAGAATTTGCAGTATTCTGAACTCGTTGTTATCCAAAGAGAGCAGGAGGCCTTTTGCAAACAGGTAATCGCCAACAAGAACGGACGCTTTCGCTTTCCATAACGCATAGGTCGAAAAGAATCCTCTTCGCTCAAATGATTCATCCACCACATCATCATGCACAAGTGAAGCGGTGTGTAATATTTCGACCAATGAAGCTGCGCGATAGGTAGATTCATTGACTTCTCCGCACAATTTCGCAGATAGGAGAACAAACATTGGTCTAAGTTGTTTACCTTTTCGTTTAACAATAAAACTCATGATTCTGTCGAGCAATGCGACATCGCTTTTAACAGATCCTTTGAATTTTGTTGAAAAAATCGCTAATTCTTCGTTTATGACAGGTAGTGAAAGCTCCATGCAAAAAGGTTAATCGGGGCAAATTAATACATTGGATAAATAAAACGGACAATGCAGCAGTTTTTTAATTTTTATTGCCTTTTAATTGATTTTGTGCAACTTAATATACTGCCCAAAGCAAAAAATTATTTGGTTTTTAGCGGCCAATTAATACTTTTGTGGCTAGTGTTTCTTTTTTATCTTAAAATTTACTTAAAACTGAGTTATGGTACGCAAAAAGTTAAAATTGTTAACGGCACTCCTATGCCTTACAGCATCGGGAGCTTTTGCCCAGCTTGGATCAAGCTATGACGTTAAAGACTCTTCTTTAATTTCTAAGAAAAATTTACCTCAGCACAACGAATTTTTGAACAATGCCTATCCTTACCCAGCTAAACCAAGAAATCAGTGGGAAGTTGGCGTGAAGGGCGGATGGTCTGCAGTTGCTGGTGACGTTCGTTATCAAGGTCTGACCGGCGGTGCAGGTATATCTGTTAGAAAGGCACTCGGATACGTATTTTCATTGAGAGCAGAATATGATTGGATGAGATCGAGAGGTCTTAATTTTTCTCCTTCAGTTCCTCCTGGTGTTCCAAATTCAGCATGGTCAGCATACGGGCCTGGTCAGCTTGTTTTCTACAATTACAGAACTACCATCCAGGAGTTGAGCGTGCAGGGTGTTGTTACTTTGAACAATATCCGTTTTCACAAAGCTAAAACAGGCTTTAACCTGTATGCATTTGGTGGTATCGCAGGGATGATTTTTGACACTAAAGTAGATGCTTTGGACGGGAACGGAAATTCATATGCACCTCTTTTCCAGAGTGTAGATGCTAAATATGCAGGGCAATATACCTATGGCAACAGGAAAGATATCAAAAAAATGTTGAAGGACGGTATGGACAAAAAGTACGAAACACAGGCTGAAACAGATCCTGCTCAACCAAAACTGTTTGGTCAATCTTTCAAACCTGCCGCAGTAATTGGTATGGGTGTTCAGTTTAAATTGTCTAAAAAGCTCAATTTGCAATTTGAAGACAAATATACCATTGTTAAAACTGACCTTATCGATGGCCAGCAATGGCAAGCAGTCGGTGGTACTGCGGGACAACGTCCTCAAGGTATCATGACCCGCGATTTCGATTCTTACAACTTCCTTTCAGTTGGTTTGAACTTCAACCTTGGTGGCAAATCTGTTGAGCCATTGTGGTGGCTTAACCCATTGGATTATGCTTACAACGAGATCAACGCTCCTCGTCACATGAAACTTCCAAAACCAGTTTTGGATGATGCTGATGGCGATGGTGTTACAGACCAATTCGATCTTGAGCCAAATACACCAGCAGGTGCTCCTGTTGACTCTCATGGTGTTAGCAAAGACACAGATGGTGATGGTGTACCTGATTACAAGGATAAAGAACTTATCACTCCAACACAGTGTCAACCAGTTGACGCGGATGGCGTAGGTAAATGTCCAGAACCTCCTTGCTGCCAGGATATCAGAAACAACATGCAACCTAAAACTGCAGGTTGTGGTATCGGTGATTTACCAAGCGTATCTTTCGGTGCGAAATCAGTAAGCTTGAGCAAAGATGCTAAAGCAGTATTGGCTGGTGTTGCGCAAAAAATGAAAGACAACGCAAATTGTAAAGTAGCTGTAGTAGGTTACGGTGAGTCTAGCAAAGCTGCTCAACAGTTAAGCTGGGATCGTGTAAATGCAGTGATCAATTACCTTGTTGAAAAAGAAGGTATCAACGCAGACCGTTTGATCTTCAAATATGGTGAAGGCGGTGGCGATGCAAACACTGTAGATTTGAGAGATGGTTCAGGTGAAGAAGGACCTAACACAGTTCCTGCTCCGCATCCAAATCTTAGAAAGAAATAACATAACTTTTTGCATAATAACTACAAAGCCCTCCTTTTGGAGGGTTTTTGTTTTATATTAACTATTTCTTTTTGGCGACCTGATATTTTACGCATTTTTTTGTATAAAACAGTTAACTTTGCCAGCCTTTATGAGATTTTTAATAATAGCATTCACCATAATCGTCACATTTTCAGCTTGTTCTTCTTTGTCTAAAGTGCAAAAGAGCAACGACTACGAGTACAAGTATCGTATGGCTGAGCAGTATTACGCAAAACAGAATTATAACTACGCACAGCAGTTATATGAGGAATTATTTCCTATATTTAAGGGGACTGACAGATTTGAGGATATGTATTACAAATCTGCGTATAGCGCCTTTTATTTAAAAGACTACACAAATGCGGAAAACCTTTTTAAAGGCTTTGTAGAAGTATTCCCTACCAGTAAGAAGGCGGAAGAAATGGAGTATATGCGTGCATACACATTTTACAAGCAGTCGCCAAAAACGGAGCTCGATCAAACCAATACCTACAAGGCTATGGGTTTCATGCAAACATTCATCAACACACACCCGGGTTCTGAGCGTTCAAAAGAAGCAATGGCGATCGTTGATAAGTGCCGAGCAAAACTGGAAGAAAAAGAATACTTAAGTGCGTTTTTATATTACAATATGGGACAGTACAAAGCAGCTTCAGTTGCTTTTACAACACTTATTAATGATTTTCCTGATTCGCAAAAAAGCGATGAATATAAATTATACGCGATTAAGTCATATTACGAATACGCTGTGTTGAGTATTTCAACAAAACAGGAAGAAAGGTTTGAAAAAGTGTTGAGTGAGTGTAACGAATTTTCAGATCGTTTTCCTGAGAGTAAGATCATAAAAGAGGTAGAGAAATATTCCACTCTAGCTCAAAACAATATTAAAGCTATAAAAAATGAGCAAGTTAAGAAAGCATCTTAGTTCAAGCATGGTCAATACTGCTGAAACTAAAAATTTACTTGAGATTAAAGGCAAAACCGGCAATTTGTATGAATCAATTGCTGTTATAGCAAAAAGAGCAAACCAAATCAACATTGGTTTGAAAGAAGAGTTGCACAACAAGCTTGACGAATTTGCAAGTCATACAGATAGCCTCGAGGAAATTCACGAGAACAAAGAGCAAATCGAAATTTCACGTGCATACGAAAGAATGCCGAATCCAGCTCTTATCGCAACTCAGGAGTTTCTTGAAGAAAAGATCTATTACAGAAAGAATCAAGAAGACAACCTTTTCAGCTAACTGATAGGGTTAAAAATAATTAAAGCCGTAGTTCATTATTGTGAGCTACGGCTTTTGGTATTTGTAATACCTGCTTACTTTTTAATATATTTAGGCGACAGGTTTATAGCCTGTCGCTTTTCTTTTTTCTCTATTGGAACGGCAAATAAACCATAATTTTAGACCCATGTTTCAAGGAAAAAAAATTCTAATTGGAATAACCGGCAGCATTGCCGCCTATAAAACTGTGGTACTTGTGCGCGAATTGGTTAAGCAGGGCGCAGAAGTAAAGGTAGTCATGACGTCAGCGGCAAAGGATTTCGTAACACCGCTCACACTCTCCACGCTTTCAAAAAATACAGTACTTACAGACCTTTTTGAGAATGATTCCTGGGCAAATCACGTAATGCTGGGAAGATGGGCCGATGTGATGCTTATCGCGCCTTTAAGTTGCAATACACTTGCAAGAATGGCCCATGGCCTTTGCGATAACCTGTTGCTGGCTGTTTATCTTTCTGCGACCTGCCCGGTTTTTGTTGCGCCGGCTATGGACGATGATATGTGGCACCATCCTTCAACAAAAGAAAACCTGAAAAAATTAGACAGCTTCGGCAATCATATTATTCCTGCCGAGAAGGGGGAATTAGCAAGCGGTTTGTTTGGAGACGGAAGAATGGCTGAGGTGCCAACTATTTTGGCGGTGCTTCAATCTCATTTTGGTTCTCAAAAAGAACTGGCAGGAAAGAAGGCATTAATTACTGCCGGACCAACATATGAATTACTCGATCCGGTTCGTTTTATTGGAAATCATTCTTCCGGTAAAATGGGTGTTGCTATTGCGAATGAATTGGCGAGACGTGGTGCTGAAGTGACGCTTGTATTAGGGCCTTCCAATGTTTCGGTGGATGAAAAAAGAATAAAAACCTTCCACGTAACATCGGCAAAAGAAATGTATGAAGTGTGCGTTGAACAGTTTCCCCAGATGAACCTGGCAGTGATGGCAGCCGCAGTTGCAGATTATACTCCCGTTAACACATTTTCGGAAAAGATTAAGAAAAATGACGGTAATCTTGTATTGGAATTGCAAAAGACAAAAGACATTTTAAAAAGCCTTGGCGAAATAAAAAAAGACAAACAATTGTTGATTGGTTTTGCCCTGGAAACAAAAAATGAAGTTGAATACGCTAAGTCAAAGCTTAAAGATAAAAACGCGGATATTATTGTTTTGAATTCTTTAAGAGATAAAGGTGCCGGCTTTGGCACAGATACCAATAAGATAACTATTTTTGAAAAAAGCGGCGCTGCCACTGCCTATGACCAAAAGGATAAAGCACTTGTTGCGAAAGATATTGTGGACGTAATCGTAAAAAATATTTATGCGTAAAATTTATTTAATCCTCTCGGTTTTATTGTTGTCGCTGCAACTCTCGAATGCGCAGGAGTTACAGGCGAAAGTAAGTATTGCATCGAACCGTGTTGGCTCTACGGTTGACAAAAAAGTTTTTCAAACATTACAGACATCACTTAACAATTTCCTGAACAATCGTAAATGGACAAACGATGTTTATCAGCAGAATGAAAAAATCGTTTGCAATTTTTTGGTGAATATCAGTACTGCGGGAGATAACAATACATTTTCTGCGAGCCTTACTGTACAAGCTGCACGACCAATCTATAACTCAACTTACGATAGCCCGCTGATCAATTTTATTGACGATAACCTCACATTCAGATATGTAGAGTTTCAGCAGTTGGATTTTAACGAAAATCGTGTAGCTGGTAATGATGCCGCTGCTGCAAATCTTACGGCGGTATTAGCTTACTATGTTTACATTATATTGGGATTGGATTATGATAGCTACGTGCTAAGAGGCGGTGATCCATATTTTCAAAAGGCACAAAACATAGTTAACAATGCTCCTGATGGCAGGGATCTGGCCGGTTGGAAAGCTTTTGACGGGCAAAGAAACCGCTACTGGTTAATGGAGAATCTGACAAACAATCGTTATTCCATTGTACACGATGCATTTTACAGCTACTACAGAACCGGTATGGATAAAATGTTTGAGGATGATGTTGCAGGAAGGAAAGGCATACTGGCTTCATTAAACTATCTGAGCAATTTGAATACACAGAATCCCAATCTGATGATCACTCAGTTTTTCTTCCAGGGAAAATCAAATGAGTTGATAAAAATATTCAAGAAATCTCCTGCTGATGAAAAAGCAAGAGCACTGGATCTGTTGTCGCAGCTAGACATTACAAACGTGAATAATTATAAAACGGAATTGAAATAGTTTCCATGTACAAAACAAAATATTGGCTTTTTGCTTTAGTTATATTTTTTGTGTCTTGCGGCGGGAAGGGCAAAGTGCCTTCAGGAGTTTTGCTGAAAGACAGCATGCAAAGTGTGATAAAAGATTTGATGAGGGTTGACGAGTTCGTAACCATGTATGTTGTTAAGGACAGTTCGAAAAATCAAAAGTTAGAACGCCTGCGCAGGTATGAACAAGTTTTTGCATTGCATAAAACCACGCAGGCAGAATTTAAAAAGAGTCTTGACTATTACCGGGAGCAGCCCGAAATGATGAAGGCGATATTCGACACGGTTTCCGCACGCGAAATAGTGAAGCTTGATACAACAAAGAACCATCCGAAACCGGTAAAGCCTGACAGCGCTTTAATTCATAAAACTGATACCGCTAATGGGAAAGTAAAAAAAGCTGATTCGCTTCCCCGACTCAAATTCAGGGCTGATACTGCCATACTGCGACGATTCAAAAAACTTAATCAGAGATAACTTTAAGCTTGCTATATGAACAAAGTAGTTGCCAATGCCCAGGAGGCAATAAAGGACATTTCAGACAATGCCACCATTATGTTGGGTGGTTTTGGTTTATGTGGAATACCGGAGAACTGCATTAATGCGCTGGTAGAAAAAAACGTAACCAACCTCACTTGCATTTCCAATAACGCCGGAGTAAATGATTTTGGCCTTGGTTTGCTTTTGCAAAAAAGACAGGTCAAGAAAATGATGAGTTCCTACGTTGGCGAAAACGACGAATTTGAGCGCCAACTTTTGAGCGGAGAACTTGAAGTGGACCTTATTCCGCAAGGCACACTTGCAACACGCATTGCCATGGCCGGCATGGGTATCCCTGCATTTTTTACACCAGCGGGCTACGGAACCGAAGTAGCCGAAGGAAAAGAAGTTCGCGAATTTGATGGCAAACATTACCTGATGGAAAGAGCTTTGCATGCTCAGTTCAGCATTGTAAAAGCATGGAAGGGTGACAAGGCAGGTAATCTCATTTTTAGAAAAACAACCCGGAATTTTTCCGCTTCAATGGCTAAGGCAGGGGACATAACGATCGCCGAAGTGGAGGAGCTGGTGGAGCCTGGTATGCTTGATCCTGACCAGATCCATGTTTCAGGTGTTTATGTACACCGGATATTTCAAGGCGTTGATTACGAGAAGCGCATTGAGAAAAGAACCACGCAATTATAATCACAAAATATTACCGTTAGTATGTTCACGAGCAAGCACACACTTGTAGAAAACTTTGGCGTGGATAGTGAAATCGCTGCTTTTTTTGTTGATCGCAAGATACCTGACCAAAATGATTACTGGAAAGGAAGACTGCTGTATGTTTCAAGTGGAACGGGCTATCTTTTTATACCGCTCTGGTTTGACCTTCAGTTTAAACTTGGCGTTGCAAAAGATGTTTTATTGAGTGAAGACTATGTGCGTTTGTCTGAAGGAATTTTAGATAGTGCAGCAAAACATGAAATGAAAAAAATTTCATTGCAGGAGCATATCGAAAATTGCAAAGCTTTGGTAAACGGAAGCGTTAATCAAACAACATTGTACGACGATCTGCTTGTTTTTTTCAGCGATCCGCTGTTGAAACCATACAAGAATATCGGCACGGTAAGCCCGGCTTTGAACAGGGGAGATAGCTTGCTGTTTACGCTTTGTTTGTTGGATACCGACAAGCAAACGCTCGACAAGCTTGTGAGAGGATGGCAGGCGCTTGTTCCGTCTTTCTTATTAATGGATGATGTAATGGATCTGGAAGAGGACAAAAAAAATGGCGAAGAAAACTCTATTGCAGATTTTGGAGAGGGTAGCGAGGGTGTGAAAAAGGCTGTGGACTATCTCGCTGGTAATTTTGAATTCTTAAAGCAATACAATCTTAAATTAGGGAACACTTTTACTAAATCATTAGTGGCAAAAAAGGAAACTCCTTACTTCCTTTCCCTGATTTCTAATTCCTAACTTCTAATTTCTAGTTTTATGGCACTGGATAAATTTGGTATAGCACGTCGCATTGCAAAAGAGCTGAAAGATGGGATGTATGTAAATCTTGGTATTGGTATACCGACGCTGGTGGCGAATTATGTTCCCGCCGGCATGACAATAATGCTTCAAAGTGAAAACGGGATGATGGGTATGGGACCATATCCTGAAGAAAAAAATATAGACGCTGATCTTATTAACGCCGGAAAAGAAACCGTAACCATATTGCCGGGAGGCTCTTTTTTTGACAGCGCTGAAAGCTTCGGAATGATACGCGCCGGAAAAATAGATTTGACGGTGTTGGGTGCAATGGAAGTGAGCGATACCGGCGATATTGCCAACTGGAAGATTCCGGGTAAAATGGTTAAGGGAATGGGCGGTGCTATGGACCTGGTAGCTGGCGCAAAAAGAATTATAGTGGCGATGATGCACACTAATACTGCAGGGCAGTCAAAACTTTTACCTCAATGTTCTTTGCCCCTTACAGGCGTAAAATGTGTGCACAAGGTGGTAACTGAACTTGCGGTAATGGACATTACTCCCAATGGCTTTAAACTGCTTGAAAGGGCACCGGGCGTAAGCGTGGAAGAAATACAGGCAAAAACTGCGGGGCGTTTGATTATAGAAGGAGAGATCCCTGAAATGTAATTGGAAGCAAAAAGTAAAAATCAAAAGTAAAAAGTCAAAACCGTTAGCTACTGTTTTGACTTTTTACTTTTGATTTTTGAAATAAAAAAATGCCTGCTTTTAATAGCAACATTGTTTAGTAAACCTTAAAGACAGCACTCGGTTATTAATTAAATCCTTTTGCCAGGTTTCTTTAATTATTAATGACGATTTTCTTGCTGTCCCCGCTACTTTGTTTCCAGTTGCATAAAATGCAGGCAATTATAAAGTAAAAAGATCTTGTCAAGTTTAGGATAAGGTTTTCTCTAGAATTGGATTTTACCTCCGGTCAGACGCCGGCTTAGGATTCTGGATTGTAAGCTTCAATGGGATATGGATCTTGTTCTAAAACTCAAAAAAACTACATTAACGGTCTATAAAGAACAGTCAGGGGCGTTTTCATAGTTTTGGATAAATCTGCGGTGGGTATTGGATGAAAAGAAGTTGATTGACATTGGACTTCATTTGGTTTCATAGATATTGAAAAAACTTACTGGACGGTATCAAGGATATTGGAAAGAGGTCTCAATCCCTCGTCAATCAACTTGAAACAAAAGTACATGTGAATAAGTATGTGGACAAGAGCGAAACTGCCCTATTTAAAACCTACGGATTTTACACCTGTATTAGGATAAATTCTATACTATAGTTAGTGTGATTACGGCATTTCTTGTCGTAGATTTACGAAGTTTAGAAAGTGCTTCGTAGAATTCCGAAATGTATTAATTTAGTAAAAATACAATAGTATAATTCCAAAAAAATCGTTCAATTTGCAGGCTGGGTTTTAGTGACCTCAGAAAATTCCAAATTACCTTTATGAAAAATCTAGGAAAAGAAAAAGTGATTCAAGTGGTTATAGCCGATGACCATACCCTTTTCAGGGCCGGCGTAAAAACTGCACTTTCTGTGAAAAGTGATGTAGAACTTATCGCAGAAGCCGATAATGGCATGCAGCTTTTGAACCTGCTTAAGCACATTCAACCTGATGTTATTTTATTGGACATTCAGATGCCTATTATGGACGGGCTTGCTACGCTGCCTGAAATACGAAAGCTATATCCGGGCATTAAAGTGATCATGTTGTCAATGCACAACGATCATTCCATTATTTCCCGCTTAATGGAAATTGGTGCCAATTCTTATCTGACAAAGAACTCGGATTCAGAAACTATATATGAAGCGATCAGAACCTGCTACGAACAGGAATTCTTCTTTAATGAGTTAACTAATAAAGCATTGTTGACCGGCCTCAGAACCCGTAAAACGGAAATTCAACAAAATGAGGAAACTCAGCTGAGTGATAAAGAAGTAAGAATTCTGAAGCTTATGTGCGAGGAAAGAACAACCAAAGAGATCGCAGATATAGTAGAAATAAGCCCAAGAACAGTTGAAGCAATACGTGATAAATTGAAAGTAAAAACAGGTGCCAAGTCGATGGCAGGATTGGTAATGTATGCCATTAAGAACGGCATTGTTGTGGAAGGGTAGAGACGCATTGAATGCGTCTCCGGAAATGAAACAGCATTCGCCCTTAACACCCAGACCCTGCAACCCAATATTGGGAGATCACGCCTTCTACTACAACCAACAGAAATAATCAGGCTGCGTTTTTATACCGAACTGAAAGGAGAAGAGTGCGACTTGCCGAACAATAAATTAACGTATAATACAGCCTTGTTTAACAAGGCTTTTTTAATTTTGATACTATGCTACACTTCATAAGCCACAATGGAAAAATATTAAAGGACGATAAAGCAATCATTACAGCTGATAACAGAAGTTTCAGGTACGGCGATGGTTTGTTCGAAACCATGAAAGTGATTGACGGAAAAATACAGCTGGAGGAGTATCATTTTGACAGACTCCTTAAAGGCGTAGAACTTTTGCAGTTTGACAAGCCTGCTTATTTCTCACAGGAATATTTTTCGAAGCAGGTAATAGAGTTGTGCCAGCAGAACCAACAGCACAAATCTGCCCGTGTGAGACTTATGGTTTTCAGGGGAAATGGAACGGTGTATGAAATGGAAAATAACTTTCCAAACTACATTATCCAAACCTGGAAACTGGCTGATAATTTCAACGAGCTCAACAACGAGGGTTTGTCGATTGATATTTATCAAAATGCGAGGAAAGCGATCGATTCATTTGCCAACTGCAAAAGCAATAACTATCTGCCTTATATAATGGGTGCGCTGTATGCAAAAAAGCAGCAGTTAAACGACGCAATTATTCTTAACACAAAAGATCGTGTTTGCGACACAACTATCGCGAATGTATTTCTTGTCAAAGGCGGAACAGTAATAACGCCGTCGCTGCAGGAGGGCTGCGTAGATGGCGTGATGAGAAGATGGCTGCTTAAATGTCTTCCGTCAATGGGTATTGAAGTAAAAGAAGCTGAAGTGGAAGCCAATGATGTTTTGACTGCAGATGAAATCTTCCTCACCAACTCTATTTATGGATTGCAGTGGGTAGGAAAATGCGCAGGAAAAATTTATACCAATAATATCGCGAAAAAAATATTTGAAAGCTGCATCCAGCCGCTGAATGTGAATGAAGAGATAACAGCTTAGTCTTCATATTTAAGAAGGCAATTTGTTTGCATAAAGTGTAAATTTGTTTGAAGCCGGTAATGTTGCCGGCTTCAGTCATAATGTGAGGTCTATGCCGGTCAATATAATGTGGTTTAGGAGAGATTTGCGATTAACAGATAATGCAGCTTTGTATCATGCATTAAAAAGCAACAATGCAGTAGTGCCGGTTTTTATTTTCGATAAAAATATACTCGACGATATCGAAGAAAAAGATGACAGCAGGGTCACTTTTATTTATCGCGCATTGGAAGAAATGCAGGAACAGTTGGTGAACATCAAATCTTCGCTGGAAGTATATTACGGCACACCTGAAGAAGCTTTTAAATCCCTGCTTAAAAAACATACAATTGAGAAAGTCTTTACCAATACAGACTACGAGCCCTACGCGATCAAACGTGATAAGGAAATTCAGCAATTGTTAAAGGAAAACGACATCGGTTTTCATAGCTATAAAGACCAGGTGATTTTTGAGAAGAAGGAAATTGTGAAAGATAATGATGAGCCATACACCGTGTTTACTCCTTATAGTAAAAAATGGAAAATTGCATTAACAGAATATCTCTATAAAGCCTACCCCACGAAAAAGTATTTCGACAATTTTCACAAACAGAAAGAAGTCAAAATTCCATCGTACAAAACGATTGGTTTTAGAGAGTCAGGTCAACACATGCCATCAAAATCCCTGGATCATGATGTTGTGAAGAATTATTCCAGCGATCGTGATTTTCCGGCCTTGCATGGAACAACAAGAATGGGCGTGCATTTGAGGTTTGGCACCGTGAGCATTCGCAAGTTGGTAAAAAATGCAATCGAATTAAATGGCACCTTTTTAAATGAACTGATATGGCGCGATTTTTTTCAAATGATACTCTTCAATTTTCCACACGTCGGACACAGCAAGGCTTTCAAGCCTGCATATGATTTTATCAAATGGCGGTACAGTGAAAAGGATTTTAAAAGCTGGTGTGAGGGCAAGACCGGCTATCCCATTGTGGATGCAGGCATGCGCGAGCTAAATGAAACAGGCTTCATGCACAACCGTGTGCGAATGATAACGGCTTCTTTTCTGACAAAACATTTACTGATCGACTGGCGCTGGGGTGAGGCCTACTTTGCAAAAAAATTGCTTGATTTCGATCTGGCGGCTAACAACGGTGGCTGGCAATGGGCGGCAGGAAGCGGTTGCGATGCAGCCCCATATTTTCGCATTTTCAATCCTTCATTACAAACAAAAAGATTTGATCCCAACCTGGAATACATTCGCAAGTGGATTCCTGAATTAGATGAGTTCAGTTATCCCGAGCCGATCGTAGAACATGAGTTTGCGAGAAAGAGGTGTTTGGAAGAGTATGCGAAAGCAGTGAAGGCGAGCAATGCTTAACGCTCTGCAAAGCTTGTAGCTTAGCAGCATTATTCTGTTGTCTTCGACAACAAACAAATTGCCGGAGGCAATAAAATAAAACTGCAAGGCTACAAGCCTTGCAGAGCCTGACGTTTTGCGTTAAGCATTAAGCGTTATGCCTAACGCGTTATGCTTTGAGCATTATTCCTTTCATAAACTTCCATCAACGTGCTCACTGCTTTCCTGCCATTTTCTCCAAGTGAAAGAGAATAGTCGTTTACATACAACTCAATGTGCTGGCGCATTACGTTCTCTTCCATTTCCTGTGAGTGTTGTTTTACATAATCAGGAAGAGCAGGGTAGTGGGCAAATGCATATTCAAGACTGCGTTTGATCACGCGGTTTACTTTTTCGCATGTTTCCTTGTCGAAAGATCTTTTCATCACAATGCCACCAAGCGGAATGGGGCAGTTCATTTTTTCTTCCCAATTGGTGCCAAGATCCATGAGTTTTACCAGGCCTTTTTGCTGATAGGTGAAACGGTTTTCGTGAATGATCACGCCGCAATCAACATCACCATTCAATACTGCATTTTCTATTTCTGAAAACAATGTGTACTTCTTGTTCTTAGCCCCTGGAAAAGCCAATGAAAACAAAAGATTAGCCGTAGTATTTTCTCCGGGTATTGCGATGGTACAGGATGAAATTGCTGAATGGTCGATTTGTTTTTTCGCGATCAGCAAAGGACCAACACCCTTGCCCAATGCACCGCCGCTGTCAAGCAGTGTGTAGTTTTTTTGTAGTAAGGGCAATACGCCGTAGCTTATTTTGGTAACATCAAGCTTGCCTTGTAATGCCCACTGGTTAAGTGTTTGCACATCTTCCAGATGTATATCCAATTCAATACCTTCCGTATCAATTTTATGATTGATCATCGCTTCAAAAATGAAAGTATCGTTGGGGCAGGGAGATATTCCGAGTGTTAGTTTCATAGTTGTTTGTTGATAGTTGTTAGAGAAGTTGAAAATTGAAAATTGAAAGTTGAAAATGTGGTGATTTACTTACAACTCTCAACTCAAAACCTTCATCACTTCCACATTCAAATTCACAATCGCGTCCTTTATCTTCCACTTGCTTTTATTTCTTTCACCTACATAATTTGAAATGCTGCGAAGCTGAAGAAATGGTGTTTTTTCCTGGCTGCAAATATAGTGCAATGCAGCGCCTTCCATTGATTCAACAACTGCGTTATATTTTCTAACGTATAAATCAATTACAGGTTTAGCAGTTGTTATCTGGTTTACCGTTACGCCCGAGACCTTTGGCAGTTTCAAAAGTTTCAATGCTTCCTTGTTTTTATTTTTTAAAACTTTGGATGAATAAGGAAACTCATTTGGTTTAAGAAAATTCATATCAAACAGATCCTTGTATTCTTTATTCTCTTTTACACCCAAATCTCCTACTATTTCGTCTTTCACAATTACCACATCGCCCAGTTGAAAATCTTTATCAAAACATCCTGCGATGCCTGCCTGGATAACGAGATCATATTTTTTTTCTGCAAGTTTCCTTGTCAAATGATAAGCTGTTGCGAGCATACCAATTCCTGCGATGAGGACATCGGCCTTTATTTTTTTTTGCTTGATCAATTCTACGGTTGGGGCAATTTCAAAGGGAGTAGCAGCTACCAGTAAGTAGTTCATTATTATTTGTTTAACGGAGCAAATGTCGGCTTTTAGCGTGAATGGTGAAAAGTGAATCGTGAATGGATTTCTTCAATAAAGAATTTGCGATTATCGGGGACGATTCACGATTCACGTTTCACCATTCACGTATGATTCTCCTCATGAAAAATGACAAAAGAAATACCTAGGAAATCCACTTTTTAGTATATTTTTGTTCTCTTGCACGGCAATAAAACCATGCAAAACGTAGGATTAACTTATGAGCCACACGTGAGTCTTAATTACTTGAACAGCAGACTTCTGTTTCAGTTTTAGGGCGGTTAATCTTAAAAACATTTTTAATTTAAAATTGCACTTAAAGAAAGTCGTTTAAGTAAATCAGCATGGCGAAAAAGGTGTCAGTTTACAGGAAAGAGCATTTTAATGCCGCCCATAGGTTGCATAATCCTTCTTTGTCTGCCGAAGAAAACAAAAAGATTTTTGGCAAGTGCAATAATGAAAATTATCACGGCCACAACTATGAACTCATCGTTAAGGTGACTGGGGAGGTTGATAAAACGACGGGATATGTGATGGATATGAAAAAACTTGGCCACATTGTTGAAAAGAACATCATGGACAAGTTTGATCACAAAAACCTGAACCTTGACGTTGCAGAATTTAAAAGTCTTAATCCAACGGCTGAAAATATTGCCATTGTTATATGGGAAATATTGCGCCGCGAAATAGATGAATCTTTGGACGTAAAAGTTATTTTATATGAAACAGAAAGAAATTACGTTGAATTCCCTGCTGAATGAGGACACAATCGATCTAAACATGCTTAATTCAGAAGAAGTAGGAAACGATCATTTGGCAACATCCATGAACACTCCTTTGCGTGCAGACGCATTTGAAATGGATGATGAAACCAAGATCCAAAAGATCGAACAACACTTTCAATCTATCATGGAAATAATGGGCCTGGATCTTACCGATGATAGCCTGAAGGGAACGCCGCATCGCGTTGCGAAAATGTACATTAAGGAAATTTTCAGCGGTTTAAATCCTGCCAACAAACCGAAGATCGCCTTGTTTGACAACAAGTATAAGTACAATCAAATGCTGGTGGAAAAGGACATTACCTTTTATTCCAACTGTGAGCACCACTTTGTGCCTATTTTTGGAAAGGCCCACCTGGCTTATATTTCGTCTGGCAAAGTAATTGGACTTAGCAAGCTGAACAGGATTGTTCAATATTTTGCAAAAAGACCACAGGTGCAGGAACGCTTAACGGTTCAAATTGCGACCGAGCTTAAAAAAGTGTTGAATACCGAAGATGTTGCGGTGGTGATTGATGCAAAACATTTGTGCGTTTCCAGCCGTGGCATCCAGGACACAAACGCTTCTACTGTTACATCTTTTTATGGTGGAAAATTTCAGAATGCGAATGTGAAAGAAGAGTTTCTGCAGTACATTCAGTTGAAAACTGAGCTATAATATTAAGGACAAAATAGAAAATCAAAAGTCAAAAACTCGATTGCAGGTTGGCTTAAGAATTTGGAAAAACCAGTTTCCGGTCAATTGTTTAATTCGCTTTGCAGCCATAAAATATTGGAAATCTGCGTTTACACCTTTTTGACTTTTGACTTTTGATTTTATATTTTTGACTTAGGTAGAGATTTATCAAGTGATAAATCTCTTTCTTTTTTACCAAAAGATATATTACTTTGGCCCAGGTTCCCCGTCCCTTGTAAACATGCGCAACGGCATTTCAACTATTTTAGTACGTGTGATTTTCCAGCCATTAACTTTTATATTTTTGCCCACTTGAGAAGAAAAAGTGGAGCTGGGATTTATATTAATTGTTTGATAATTAAACAATTGCGACCATTACTAACGCTTTTAAAAACTGAACTACACATAACATGAAGCATGCTTTTGTATTTCCGGGTCAGGGTTCTCAATTCCCGGGTATGGGTAAGGACCACTATGAAAAAAGTGCATTCGCAAAAAAGTTATTTGAACAAGCAAACGAAGTGCTTGGATTTCGCATTTCCGATGTAATGTTTAATGGAACTGAAGAAGATCTTAAACAAACAAACGTTACACAACCCGCAGTTTTTTTACACTCTATTATTGCATTCAAAAGTATAGACAATGCCCGTCCAGATATGGTTGCGGGACATTCTCTGGGTGAATTTTCTGCATTGGTAGCAAATGGCACATTGAGTTTTGATGATGCACTGAAGCTGGTAGCCGTTCGTGCAAAAGCCATGCAAAAAGCCTGCGAATTACAGCCTTCCACTATGGCCGCGGTATTGGCACTGGATGATGAAAAAGTAGAAGAGATCTGCAAACAGGTGCAAGCCGAAACCGGTGAAGTAGTGGTACCGGCAAACTATAACTGTCCGGGACAATTGGTGATAAGCGGATCGGTTAAGGGAGTAGAAATCGCTTGCGAAAAAATGAAAGAGGCCGGTGCAAAACGCGCATTGATTTTGCCGGTGGGCGGAGCATTTCACTCGCCATTGATGTTGCCTGCAAAAGCAGAGTTGGAAGCTGCGATAAACAGCATTTCTTTCCATCAACCTACTTGCGCTGTATATCAAAACGTTGTAGCCAAAGCGGTAATTGATAAAGAAGAAATCAAACACAACCTAATCGATCAGTTAACCGGTGCAGTAAGATGGACACAAAGCATACAGGCAATGATTGCCAATGGGGCTTCTAAATTCACCGAAGTTGGCCCAGGTAAAGTGTTGCAGGGATTGATCGTGAAGATTGACAAGAAAGCGGTTACAGAAGGGGTGAGTTAATTGAAAGTCGAAAGTTGAAAATTGAAAATGGTAGGGGCGAATCGCATTCGCCCTAAATAAAAAAGGAAGTCGCATTCAAGTAATGCGACTTCCTTTTTGTCTATGTACGTTGAAAATAATTTTCAATTTTCAACTTTCAATTGATAACGCGCAATTCACCCACTCGGCATCAAAAGTTGCATTCAGCTTTTTATAGAATTTAATTGCGGGTTCGTTCCATTCCAGCACTTGCCACACGATACCGTTGAATTTTTTTTCTTTCGCTTCTGCAATTAGTGCTTCGAATAATAAGCTGCCAACGCCTTTACCGCGCATTTCTTCCGTCACGATCAAATCTTCCAGGTACATGCGTTGACCCTTCCATGTTGAGTAACGGATATAATACATCGCAAATCCCTGTATAACACCATTTTCCTCCGCCACAAATCCCCACCATACTGGGTTTGCGCCAAAGCCACTTTCCTCAAAATGCTCCAATGTCACAGTCACTTCATCCGGCGCTTTTTCAAACACCGCCAATTCGCGGATGAGTTCCATTAGCCGGGGGCAGTCTTGCTTTACAGCCCTTCTTATTGTTATGCTCATGAGTGCAAATTATTAAAAAGTTTTTAGGTATTTGTTGCCGGTAGCCGGGTTCCTGTGGCCAGTAGTTGTAATGCAGTTTTCTCTTTTTATAAACGCTCACTTTGAATAATGGAAAGTCTCTTAGACCTTAAACACCGGCTACCGGTAACTGGCTACTGGCAACTATTTCCTTACATTTGGATACTATGAATACAAAACTGCTCCTATCTGCTTTTGTATTGTTTGCCGGAATTTCTTCCAAAGCACAATACACTTCTTTTAACAAACAGGAAATAACCAAGCTGAAATCTGCTATTAACACCAATGCAGAAATTAAAAAGTATTATGTGTCTTTTCAAAAGGCGGCAGATGCTGCGATGAGTGAATCTCCCAACCCTATTGATACCATCCGCACGGAAGGACTGCTCCAGGGAGATCCTAAGAAAAAGGCTACGCAAAAGGCATTGGAGGATATGCCGAAAATATATGCGCTTAGCCTTGTCTATAGAATTGGCGGCGATAAAAAATACCTGGTAAAAGCAAAAGAATATTTGATGGCCTGGGCCACCAAAACTACACCCAGCGGCGATCCGATTGATGATACTAACCTGGACAGGGCAATAGAAGGATATGATTTGATAAAAGAAGATATAAAGGGCAGCGACGCGGCTGTTATAAAAGAGTGGTGGAGAAAAACCGGTGAATTAGAGATAACGGCTAAGTACAACAATCCGGAAAGAATGACCTCTAAAAACAACTGGAATGCTCATCGCCTTAAAATTATTGGTGAAATAGCGTGGTCAATCAATGATGAGCATTTGCAGCAATATACCATCGAAGGTTTTAAGAGACACCTTGAAGTAAATCTTAAACCAGACGGCTCAAGCATAGACTTTGAAGAACGTGATGCGTTGCATTATCATGTGTATGATCTGGAACCGTTGCTGAAACTTTGCATTGTGTTGAAACGTGCCACTAATACAGATTACTATTCATTCACATCTCCGACAGCAACATCTGTTGAAAAGTCTGTTACATGGTTATTGCCATACGTAAACGGCGAGAGAACACACGGCGAATACACCAATAGCAAAGTAGAGTTTGACAGAAAACGTGCGGCCAACAATGAGGGTGGATTTAAAATAGGGGCTTTATTTGATCCTAAACATGGCGCAAATGTATTGCTGCTGGCAGCGTATTTCCGTCCGCCGTTCCTTGATACAGCAAGAAGAGTATTGGGAACTGATGAAGCCTATCCTTCCTGGCAGAGTGTAAGCAATGAGATGATGAAAAATTGAAAATTGAAAGTTGAAAGTTGAAAATGGTAGGGGCGAATTGCATTCGCCCTGTTGTAGTCGAGAGTTGAAAATTGAAAGTTGAAAATGAAAGTTGCACAGGAAGCCTAACAAATATCAATAAACAACTAGCCTGAACGCCATCATTTTCAACTTTCAATTTTCAATTTTCCATTTTCAATTACTTTTGCGCATGACCGGAATTGAAAACGTAACGTTACAGCAAGTTATCGTGCACAAAGTGGGCAACCCCAGCCGCAATGAAGAGTTGAAATTTTCTGCCAACGTATTGACGCTGAATGACGATGTGGTGAGTGCCATGCTGACAAAATATTTTCTATCGCCTTTTAATGAAAATGAGCATTATCATTTCACTCACCTGAGCGATCTGAGCATGAATGAAGTGTACAATTATGTCACCAATATTTTCGAAGACTCTAAAAGTTTTAACGAAGAATCGATAAAAATAGCCAGCTTTTTATACAGCAAATCAACGCATGTAAAAGTGAAAGAAGGGGAGTTGTATGTAGCTGTTTTTGATAATGTGATGTTGGGCAATGAAACCCACAAAGCGATTGGTTTATTTAAATCGGAAACAAAAGAAACCTTCCTGAAAGTGTTTCCGCACGGCCAAAGCTGGGAAGTGATACAGGATGAAGGCATTGACATCAACAAACTGGATAAAGGCTGCCTTATTTTCAATACCAATCAAAATGAAGGCTACACGGTTTGTGTGGTGGATAAAACAAACAAACAGAACGATACACGCTACTGGATAACAGATTTCCTGCAGGTAGAACCAACTGCTAACGACTATCATAATACTGATCAATACCTCGGGTTGTGTAAACTTTTCATTGATAACGAGTATGCAGAAAAATTTGATGTAAGCAAAAGCGACCAGGTTGACCTGATGAACCGTTCGATGGAGTATTTTAAAACCAAGGATCAGTTCAACATGCAGGAGTTTGCTGAAGAAGTGATCCACCACCCCGAAGTGGTTGATACTTTCATGGAATACAAACAGCAATATCAAAAGTCAAGAAACTTCGAAATAGAGGACGAGTTCGACATCAGCTTATCTGCTGTAAAAAAACAAGACAAAAATTTTAAAAGCGTTATCAAGCTTGATAAAAACTTCCATCTCTACATCCACGGCCGGAAGGACCTGATGGAAAAAGGCTATGATGAAATGGTGGGCAAGAAGTTTTATAAGTTGTACTATGAGGAGGAAAGTTAGATTTAGTTGAAAATTGAAAGTTGAAAGTTGAAAATGATGCTTTAGGTTTGAGTGCATCATTGAAAACAACCATTTTCAACTTTCAACTTTCAATTTTCAATTATAGACCTAATCTGCTCCCGGCATATCCATCTGCGTATTCGGTTTCTTTTTGCGGAAGGAGAATTTTTGCACCACCCACACCACCCAGGTATTGTTTTGTGTGTAGGAATTGCCGTTTGAATTTTGCACGAACCTGCTCATGTATCCCGTCATGTACTGAATGTTTTTTCTTTTAAGGCCCACCATCAATGAAATGCGGTTTTGGTCGAAAGTGTTGTACACGATTTCTTTTCCGAAGTTGATCAATACTTCATCCGCTAATGCAACAAAAGGTTCATTACCATTAAATTTCCATTGCGGAATGGATTTGCGAAGATTGATTTGAAACCTTATGCGGTTCACGAAAGAATAAGTATCTGTTGTTTTTCCATTCACCACATCCTGCCGGAAGCGGGCATCGTAGCGAACACGTTCTGTAAGGGAGAAATTGTGTGACAACGGAACGGTAAAAACGATCTGTGCCCATGGCCGGTGTTCCTGCCGGGGCAACCCGTCCTGACCGCTAATGGGCAATCTCGCATATGCATATCCGGCAGTGATGGCAGTCTTGGGAAAATTGTAGGTGAGCCCTGTCCGTAAAATAAAAAAGCCGTGATTAAACACCCAGTGCGCATCGTTCCACAACGACCATTTTTCACTTATCTGCGCAGACGTCATATACCCCAGCCATGTTTGGTACTGATGTGTAACTTGTTTCGTTGCTTGTGCAAATAATTTACCGGAGGTAAGGAGCAAAAGGATAAAGCAGATTGTCGAGAACCGTTTTTTCATTGGTTTTTACAACAATGTGCCCGAGAATAAAGTTCAAATTAAGAATTAGGAATTAAGAATTAAGAATTCTTGAAAGTCAGAAATTCTCGTTCAATTAAAAAGTCCCCGATTGTTTTGACTTACAAACAATCGGGGACCAATTCTTAATTCCTAATTCTTAATTGTTGAATTAGTATGCCCATTTCAACCATGTAGAGCCCCAGGTAAAGCCACCGCCGAAGGCAGCCAACACGAGGTTGTCACCTTTTTTCAATTGGCTTTCCCAATCTGCAATACATAAAGGAATGGTTGCGGCAGTGGTATTGCCGTAACGTTGAATGTTGATCATTACTTTTTCCTTAGGCAATCCCATACGGTTTGCTGTGGCGTCGATGATGCGCAGGTTAGCCTGGTGAGGCACCAGCCATGAAATGTTATCTGAAGTAAGATTGTGTTTGTTCATCAGTTCTTCACACACGTCGGCCATTCTTGTAACTGCAAATTTGAAAACGGTTTGACCTTCCTGGTATGCAAAGTGCTCTCTTTTTGTAACAGTTTCTACGGTAGCAGGTTTCACCGAACCGCCCGCTTTCATGTGCAGGTAAGGAGCTCCATTACCGTCACTTTTCAAAATGCTGTCTATTACGCCAAAACCTTCGTTGTTTGGTTCAAGCAAAACGCCCGCAGCGCCATCGCCGAAAAGAACACAAGTGTTACGGTCAGTATAGTCGATAATGGCACTCATTTTGTCCGCGCCAACAACTAATACTTTTGAGTAACGGCCACTTTCGATAAAAGAGGCACCGGTTGCCAAAGCATAAAGAAAACCTGAACATGCTGCGCTGATGTCAAAGCTCCACGCATTTGTTGCTCCGGCTTTAGCGCAGGCAATATTAGCTGTAGAAGGGAAAACCATGTCGGGCGTAACTGTTGCAACAATTACACACTCAAGATCAGTAGGTTTTATACCTCTTTTTTCACAGATTTGATGAATAACGGGAACCACCATGTCAGAAGTTCCTTTTCCTTCACCTCTTAAAATTCTTCTTTCGGAAATACCTGTTCTGGTTCTTATCCATTCATCGTTCGTTTCCACCATTTTCTCCAGGTCAAAATTCGTGAGTACCGTTTCAGGGGTGTGACCCGCTACTGCTGTAACAGCGGCTATTGTTTTTGAAATCATGATCTTTCTTATTCTAATTGGGCCGTAAAAGTAAGGGAAAAATGTTATCAGATTGACAGTTAGTGACTGGTGAATAGTGAATGATCAATCGTGAAACGTCAATCGGGAATCGTGAAAGGGCAATCGTGAATTGAGGTGCCTATTGAGTAAGTCTCAAATAATAGGCGACCTATTCACGTTTCACGATTCACCTTTCACGATCAAAAAAATAGCCTTTTGTGCAAAAAAAATAGCCTATTTTATTTGCTAATTTCGTTTACTAAGCAGTTGACAATGATTTGGTTACTATAACTGATTTTTTTTGCTGTATTCTAAAGAACGTTCTCGGATTCATACATTTATTCCCTTATTTTCGCACTCTATGATAGCATATGTAAAAGGCGACTTCGTTAACAAAACTCCTGCGATGGTTCATGTGGATGTACATGGCGTAGGCTACGAAGTTTTGATAAGCCTGAATACATTTTCCAGTATAGAACCGCTTGATAAAGGGCTTTTACATACTTTTTTACACATCAGGGAAGATGCTCATGTGCTGTATGGATTTTATGAGGTGGCAGAAAAAGAGCTGTTTATACAATTGATCAGCGTTAGCGGTGTAGGCGCAAGCACAGCGCGAATGATGCTGTCGTCCATGAGGCCTGAAGAAATTGTACGCGCCATTGTAAATGGAAATGCAAAACAGCTGGAAGGCATCAAGGGAATTGGCAAGAAATCTGCAGAAAGAATTATTCTCGAATTAAGAGATAAACTGAATAAACAATCACTGTCAACATCTGTTAATAATTTGTCCGCTGCAAACAATAGTTTGGAAACAGACGCGTTAAATGCACTAGTTGCCCTTGGCATATCCCGCCCTAACGCTGAGCTTGCCGTGAAGAAAGTACTTGCTGCAGAACCCGGCTCAGAAAAAATCGAAGAAATAATTAAAAAAGCCCTTAAAACTTTATAGCCTATAGAGCCTTATCTACCTAACTAATTTTGTGAGAAAAGCCTTGCGCACTCCTCTTTCTAATATCATAAGAAGACTTCGGATCATTGTTGGCGTTGCCGTGCTCTTTGCATTAGGTACGGTCAATACATTTGCTCATCAGGTGCCTACGCAACCTGTGCCAAAGCAACCGCAACAAGTTCCGCAGCCTCCGGCGCCTCAAACACAGGTGCCCAAAACTCCTGATACCTTGCCGTTCCCAATTAAGGACAGGCGTGGAGACAAGATCACCAATCCGGAAAAAAATACTTTCAATCTTAAAGACCCGGCCAATCTTCAAAGAACGGTTGAGTACGATCCTATTACAAGGAAATACTATATCATAGAAAAGATAGGTGAGAACTATTACCGTACTCCTACAGAACTCACCTTTGAAGAATACCTGAAAATAAAAGCACAGGAACAGGAAAGGGAGTATTTCAAAAAAAGAGCAGACGTGCTCATGGGGCTCAATAAAAAATTGGAAAAACCCAAGCTCAATGTAAGCGATAATCTCTTCAACCGCATTTTTGGTAATGGTAAAATAGATATTCGTCCGCAGGGTAATGTGGACATCCTCGCCGGATACCAGGGACAAAACATAAAAAACCCCACGCTACCGGAAAATGCAAGAAAGAATGGCGGTTTCGATTTTGACATGAACGCCAACCTGAGCGTTATTGCAAATATTGGCGACAAGTTGAAATTGCCCATCAACTATAACACACTAGCCAACTTCGATTTTGAAAACCAATTAAAACTTGACTATACCGGTGGTCCGGATGAAATCATTAAAAAGATCGAAGCTGGTAACGTATCCTTTTCTTCGAAAGGAACGCTGATTCCCGGAGCGCAATCACTATTTGGTATTAAAACGCAATTGCAATTTGGTAAACTCTTTGTGACAGGTGTGTTGGCAAACGAAAGATCCCAACGTCAGTCATTGGGTTTGCAGGGCGGTGCCGCGACAACCACTTATGAGTTTCGCGCAGATGATTACGAGGAGAACAGGCACTTCCTCATGGCGCAATATTTCCGTAGCCGCTACAATGTGGCGATGGCAAGTTTGCCTGCGGTAAATTCACTCGTGCAGATTTTGAGAATAGAAGTTTGGGTAACCAATAAAAACGGGTCCACTACAGATACCCGTGACATTGTTGGCCTGGCCGACCTTGCAGAAAGGCATCCTTATCATTATCCAGCTATTCCAAGTGCGACCGACAGTTTGCCTTACAATGATGCCAATGGTTTATACAAAACTATTATCAGTAACCCGAGCAGCCGTAATTCATCAACCGTAACGACCGTTCTGTCTGGAATGGGATTGCAGCCGGTACAGGATTTTGAAAAAACATTTGCCCGTAAGCTGAACGCAAGCGAATATTTCTTTAACCCGCAAGTCGGGTTTTTATCATTGAACCAACCCTTGCAGGCAGATGAAGTTTTGGGAATAGCTTTTCAATATAGCTATAATGGAAAGACCTACCAGGTGGGTGAGTTTTCAACGGACGTTCCACCAGACACTACAGCCGGAAAAGCCAACCAAAAAGTATTGTTCCTGAAATTGTTGAAGGCAACTTCCCAAAGAACGAATATCCCGCTGTGGCAGCTGATGATGAAAAACGTTTATGCACTGCGTACAAAAGACGGAAGTTATTTGTCAAGTGTGCAGCCAACCGATTTCGACCTGAATGTTTTGTATGAACAGCCAAGTTTGGGTAAGAAACGATATTTGCCGGAAGGTCCAAAATCCGGGTTGCCGCTTATTACTTTATTGAACCTCGATCGATTAAACAATAACCGTGACCCGCAGCCGGATGGCAGGTTTGACTATATCGAAGGATTCACCATTATTTCAAGCCAGGCCAGAGTCATTTTTCCTTTGCTCCAGCCTTTTGGCCGCGACCTTGACAGCATAGCATTCCAGGGCGCTCCACAGGAGATGAAGGATAAATACATTTTTAAACCGCTGTACGATACGATCAAAGAGATCGCAAAAACCTATGCGAACCTCGACCGGTTCCTCATCAGTGGTACCGCAAAAGGCTCGGCTTCTTCAGATATTTCGCTGGGCGCATTCAATGTGCCGCAAGGTTCCGTTACAGTAACAGCCGGCGGACGAACCTTGGTGGAAAACGTGGATTACGTAGTGGACTATAACCTTGGAACGGTTAAAGTCATTAATAATGCCATCACGAATTCAGGTATCCCGGTAAATGTGCAGTTTGAGAACAACGCCAATTTTGGTTTGCAACAACGGAATTATCTTGGATTGCGCCTGGACTACCAGGTAAAAAATACGGCGAAGGAATCCTTCAATATTGGAGGTTCATTGGTGAGGCTTGGCGAGCGTCCATACTTTAACAAAATGAACTATAGCGAGGACCCGATACGGAATACCATGTACGGCCTCGACTTCAATTACAGATCCGAAGTGCCGAAAATCACCAAGTGGTTGAATAAACTGCCTTTTTACAACAGCAATGAAATGAGTACCATTACTGCTTACGGAGAAGGCGCTTTGCTAAAACCCGGTCACCCGCCACAAATCGGTAAAGGCAACAATGGTCTTATTTATATAGATGACTTTGAAGGAACGCGTAACAGCATCGACTTGCGTTTCCCACTAACCAACTGGGCATTGGCATCTACACCGCAGGGCAATAACCTGTTCCCGGAATCAGGCCTAACAAACGATCTCCGATACGGATACAATCGTTCAAAAATCGCATGGTATAATATTGAGCCGAATTTGCAGGACCCAAAATCTCCAAACAATCCGGTGAAAGGAACCAATCTTGGTGATCCGACGGTGCGTGCGGTTTTGCAGGGAGATATCTATCCCGCAAAAACAGTTGATTTCGGCCAATCACAACTTATAACCTTCGACGTTTCATATTACCCAACAGATAAAGGACCATACAACTTTGATCCTAACATGACGGCCAACGGTAAATTGCCAAATCCAAAGCAACGCTGGGGCGGTATCATGCGGAACATTGATCAAACTGATTTTGAAACAGGTAACGTAGAATACATTGAATTCTGGATGCAGGACCCATTCCTGAAAAACAGGAACAGTAGCGGCGGACAATTGTATTTCAACCTTGGTAATATTTCAGAAGACATTTTGAAAGATGGTAAGCGTTTTTTCGAAAATGGATTGCCTACGCCAAACATACCGGCAGAACTGGATTCGAGCAATTGGGGACATGTTCCCGGCAACCCGATCCAGGTAACCAATGCATTCAGTAATGACCCGAATGACCGTGAATTCCAGGACGTTGGTCTTGATGGTTTGACAGACGAACAGGAGCGAACAAAGTTCCAGCCATACCTTAACCAGCTGGCTGCTTTGTATGGTGCGGGTTCTCCGATATTCCAAATGGCATTCAATGATCCTGCAGGCGATAACTTTAGAGGTTACCGCGATGCCGCTTACGACCAGGCGAAATCAGATATCCTTGCACGTTATAAAAACATCAACAGCCCGCAGGGCAACTCGCCAATTGCAACCGGTTCAACTACAACGGCCTATACACTTACACCGGATCAGGAAGATCTGAACAAGGATAATACGTTGAACGAGCTCGAAGAATATTTCCAATACCGCGTTGACCTGAGTGAAAACTCTTTCGTTGTTGGTCAGAACTTCATCACAGACAAAAGGACTTTCATGCCGAGCAATCCCGGTGCCATGGAAGAAACCTGGTATTTGTTCCGCATTCCGATTGACCAGTATCAGCAAAAAATAGGAAATATCCCAGACTTCAAATCCATACGTTTCATCCGTATGTTCATGACTGGTTTTGAAGATTCATTGGTTTGCCGTTTCGCAAAACTTGAATTGGTACGTAACCAGTGGCGCGGATTTACTTACGTAATTGATACAACTGGAACTTATACACCGTTGCCTTCAAACTCAACAACTACATTCAACGTGCTTGCGGTGAACGTAGAAGAAAACAGCAACAGGTTACCAATACCATATGTAACGCCTCCCGGTGTTGAACGCCAGCAAACTTTGAGTAACAATAACGTTGCCTTGTTACAGAACGAGCAGGCACTGAGCATGCAGGTGTATAATCTGCCCAGAGGAGAATCCAGAGGTGTGTTCAAAACAATGAACATGGATTTGCGCCAGTATGGTCGCCTGGAAATGTTTGTACACGCAGAAGCCGCCCAAAATGTACCGGTTGCAGATAACGACTTGTACGCTGTGATCAGGCTGGGCGCCGATTTTGTAAGCAACTATTATGAAGTAAGAATTCCGTTGAAAATTACACAACCCGGAGTAAAGGTTGACACACTCATATGGCCGACGTTAAATAATCTGGATATTGATCTTAATGCATTGACAAAATTGAAGATCAATAGAAACAATAATTCGAACGTTGATATTTACTATAAGGAAGTGCAGCCAAATGGCCAGGTATACGGAATTATTGGTAACCCGAACCTGGGTGAAGTGAGAGGCTTCTTTGTTGGGGTAAATAACGTAAAACTTGCAACCGCCAGTACGGAAATTTGGGTGAATGAATTAAGGCTTTCCAAATTAAATGAGAAAGGCGGTTATGCGGCCCTTGGCAGGGTTGATATAAAACTGGCGGACCTGGGTTCACTATCTTTTTCGGGCGGTGTTAAGAGCATTGGCTTTGGAACCTTGGAGCAGCGTGTAAACGAACGGTCGATGAACCAGACAACACAGTTTGATGCGGCCACCAATCTCGAATTGGGTAAACTGCTTCCAAAGAAAGCGTCTATGTCAATTCCTGTGTATGCCGGTTATTCGCAAACAGTGAGCATGCCGGAATACGATCCATATGACCTTGATATAAAATTGAAAGATAAATTGGCCGCGGCTCCATCACAAATCAAAGATTCCATCCGGGAAGATGCGGTAGAGGTTCGTACTTTAAAAACGATCAGCTTTACCAACGTAAAGTATATGAACACAACCGGTAGGAAGCAACGTATCTGGAGCCCTGAAAACTTTGACGTAAGTTATTCCTATACACAAGAAGAACACCATAGTCCGCTTGTAGAAAGTGATGAAACTATAAAACACAGGGCTGGACTTGGATATAACTATGCCGGACAGCCGAAATTCTGGGAGCCGTTCAAAAAAGAATTCCGCACCAAAAGTAACTGGTATGGTTTGATCAGGGATTTCAATTTAAATCCAACACCATCTTTATTAAGCTTCAGGGCAGATGTGAACAGGCAGTTTGCTGCGTTCCGGCCAAGAAACGTAGGAGGTCCCAAGAATGTGATTCCGGAAACGTTCAACAAATATTTTACGTTTGACAGATACTATAATCTGCGTTGGGATTTTTCAAGGTCATTGAACCTGGATTTCTCTGCGGTAAATAATGCGAGGGTAGATGAAGACAGTGGTCGCTTGACTAAATATGAAAGAGAGCGTATGTGGAACAACTTCTGGAAAGGCGGAAGAAACACCAATTACAACCAAACCGCAACGCTAACTTATACATTGCCGATGGCCAAAATACCGGCATTGGATTGGACAACTGTTCGAGCAAGCTACAGCGCAAAATACAACTGGCTGGCTGCTTCACTTGACGCGTTTGCAAAGAACATGGGCAACATGATATCCAACTCAAGGGACATCAACTTTACCGGTGACCTGGATTTTACCAAGCTTTATAATAAGTCGAGGTATTTGCGGGCGTTGGATTGGAACGCGCCAAAACCGGGCAATAACAAGCCACCGGTACCAAGAAATCCAAATGATACAACGAGAAGAAGAACGATCAATAAACCTAATCAAAATGACTTGCCACAACTGAATACGTTTGTGAAAGTGATCGGAAGGATCCTTACATCTGTTAAGAAGGTATCGGTTCAATACTCTGAGATTGGCAATACGACATTGGCAGGTTATACCGACAGTACGCAGTTTTTGGGTATGAACTGGAAAAATAATTTTGCACCGGGTTGGGGATATGTATTTGGCCAACAGCCGGATACGGCCTTTGTCAATGATTTTGCGAAGCGGGGGCTGTTTACAAAAGATCCATTGTTCAACAACCTGAACCGACAGGATTATAACCAGCGATTGAATATCACTGCACAATTGATTCCGGTTCGTGATCTTGTTATTGATGTGAGCCTGAATAAAACATTTGGTAAAACATACAGCGAGCTTTATAAGGATACAGTAGGTACCGGAAATTTTGTGCGATTGAGTCCTTATAACTCCGGTAGTTTCAGTGTCTCGTTTATATCATTCCAAACTTTGTTCGAACCTTTTAAACCGAACGAAATCACCGAGGCTTTCCAAACATTTGAGAATAATCGTATCGTCATTTCGAAACGTTTGGGAACAGAAAATCCTTACTCTGGCTCACAACAACCAGATGGTTACTACAAGGGTTATGGAAAGTATTCGCAGGATGTATTGATCCCTGCGTTTGTGGCAGCATACACCAAAAAGGATCCTATGAGTATCGCGTTGGTAAAAACTGACAACCCGAACATACGATCGAATCCTTTTGGCGGTTATATACCAAAACCAAATTGGTCGCTTACTTACAACGGATTAACGCGTATTCCGGGACTGGAAAAAATATTCTCAAATGTTACGATCAACCATGCTTATAACGGTACGCTAAGCATGAACAGCTTTAACAGCAACTTGCTATACGAGGATCCGCGGAATTTCAATTATCCTGGATTTATTGATACTTTGAGTGGCAACTTTATTCCTTATTTTCTCGTACCAAATATTACTATCTCGGAAGCGTTTGCGCCACTGTTTAATGTTGATGTACAAATGATAAACCAGGTGTCAACCAGCTTTGGTTATAAGAAGAGTCGTAGCCTCAGCTTGAGCCTCGTCGATTACCAGTTGGCGGAAGCACGTTCAACTGAATTTACATTCGGATTTGGTTGGAGAAAAAGAGGTTTGCCAATGCCGTTTAAATTGAAACTGCCGGGACAGAAAGAGTCATCGAAGAAATTGCAGAATGACCTTAACCTCCGGATTGATTTCAGTATCCGTGATGATGCCACCGCAAACAGCCGCCTGGATCAGAATACGGCGTTGCCAACATCCGGACAAAAAGTGATCACTATTTCACCGTCTATAGATTACGTATTGAACAACCGCATCAATGTGAAATTGTATTTCGACCAAAGACGAACAGAGCCAAAGGTTTCACAATCTGTTCCGATAACAACAACACGAGGCGGGCTGCAGATAAGGATCTCGCTGGCTCAATAGAATAATAACTGAATAACTGAATGTCTATTTTAGATTTTACATTACAAATTTCGACGACTCAGTTATTCAGTCATTCAGTTATTCAGTTACTCGGAATACCGGAATTCTCAAGTGTGCCGACTCGTAATAAGGCGAGTGCATGTACACAAACTGCAACTGTGCTTTTGCATTTGCAGCAAGCTGCGGATCTGATTTTTTCTTTTCTTCCAAGGCCTGTTTTATTTCAGGATGTTGTTGCAAAAGTGTAGCCGCAACATCTTCCAAACGATAATCACTGTACCATTCTTTCTGTTGTAAAATTGCATCAAAGAAATTCCAGCTGAAGAAGCTGTCGTCGCCTTGCGGTTCAAGCGTTTCAACGATGTACCTGTCGCTGCGTTGGCCGGTGTAAATAATATAGTCACCCTTCACGAAATGTACCTGCTGCGTGCGTTTGCTGATGACAAGATCAAAATTCCGGTGATGCTTTTCGTAAGCCTTGGGCATGCTTTTATAATCATCAACGTGATAAAACTCCACAGTGAGTGTTGTATCTTTTGTTAAGCGTTTTAATTCCACGCCGTTGTTTTTCAAACGGTCTATTGCTTCATGCCAACCTTGCGGAATGATATATGCAGACGGCTTTTGAATGGTGACAATAGGGTTGAACGTATTGTAGAATTTCACCTGCTTTTCAAAAGGTTTTGTATGATCATAGAACATGCGTGGCAAACCGGTGATGTCGCTTGTTTTGGTATTTGTTTGGTAGCCTTTGAAAAGTACTTGCTCAAACCTTGTTGTATCAACGGCCCAGCTAACTACAAAGTCTTTTTTCTTCTTGTCGTTTTCTATGTCCGCTTTTCTTTTTGAAATAATATCGTTGGCAAACAAAGATGATTGCTCCATGATGGTTTGCATAAATGCATAAGTGCTCTTCACTCTGTCTGCATAAGGCTTTAGCATGTGTGTTTCCGGCACAAAAGCAATGGTTTGAAAAAGTGCCGCATAACCACTGCTGTAGCGGGGAGGGTCGTAGTAAGCATCCCAGCCCTTGTCGGGATCACCATCTTCGAAATTAACATAAGGGATCATGTCCCATTTTTTAGCCGACATGCTCTTATACAAAACAGGCTCGAATGTGTTGTGGACAAAAGCGCCGGTTTCACCGCCAAGCTTATTGTGTTGTGTAGTCAGCAAGGTCATCGTGTGCTGATAGTCTGCGCCGTCGCTCACATGATTGTCAAGGAAAATATCCGGCTGCAACCATTGAAAAATATGGGTAAATGAAATCGCATCACGCGAATCGTTTTTTATAAAGTCACGGTTCAGGTCAAGATTCTCTGAATTGCCTCTGAATCCATATTCTTCAGGTCCATTCTGATTCACCCTTGAAGAACTGCCACGGTTAAGGCAGCCTCCAATATTGTACACCGGAATAATAGCAAATACGACATTGTCTGCAGCTGCAATTTTATTGGTTGCCAGGTCCCTGATCAACATCATGCTGGCATCAATTCCATCCGGCTCACCCGGGTGTATGCCATTGTTTACCAGCACCACCACCTTGTGTTGATTGTGCCATTGCCTGGGATCAAATTTTTTGTCTTTGCTGAAAAGGACAAGATGCAGCGGATAGCCGGCATCCGTGGTATCAAAGGTTTTGATGGAGAGCGTGGGAAACGCAGCTTTTAGCTTTTTGTAATATTCGATCGTTTCAAAGTAGGTAGCGGTTTGTTTGCCGTTGCTGTTTTCAAATACGGTTGGGAATTTTTGCGCCTGCATTGCCACGGCGGTTATGCATAGAGTGAGTAGAATAAAAGCTTTCTTCATGTGCTGGTTTGTGATCTCGCAAAATAAACAATAACTGAATAACTGAGTAACTGAATAATTGAATGGTTGATTTTCCATTTTGAGTTACGACTGTTGGACACTCAGTTATTCAGTTACTCAGTTATTCAGTTATTGCCCACGGCGTTTAACCTTTCGTTTTACTGTTACATGTGCAACAACCAATGCGCTTTCCAAAGCGTTTTGTAGTTTTAAATTGTAGGCTTTGTCTTCAACTGAATTGAGTCATAAAACCTGCACAATGGACATGAGTAACGACACTTCCAGGCCTGTTAAGTCTGTTTCAACTTCACAGTTGTTCAACACAATCATCCAGTTATTGCTTGTTGCGCTTTTAATAAGTTGGTGTTTTCGCATATTGAGTCCGTTTATAAATCCTATTGCATGGGCCGCCATACTGGCTGTTGTTCTGTATCCTGCCCATCAAAAACTTACCAAAACGCTAAAGGGGAAATCTACAAGAGCGGCTGTAATCATCACGGTGCTGTTGTTGTGTATTCTTATTGTGCCGGCTGTATGGTTAAGCTTTACCACCGCTGATGAAATAAAAGAGTTTGTTGCAGACTATAAAGCAGGCAATGTACAACTTCCACCTCCACGTGAAAATGTGAAAGGCTGGCCCTTTATCGGCGACAAGGCACACGAGCTATGGGTACAGGCATCGCAGGGACTTGATACGGTTGCCAAAAAATATCCGAAACAAACGCGGTCTGCCCTTACATCTATTATCGGTCTGCTGGCGAGCACAGCAAAGGGGTTACTCTTGTTTACGTTTTCCATTATTATCAGCGGCGTATTTCTGTCCTACGCAGACGCCACAGGCAGATTTGCAAAAAATCTTTTTAACCGGTTAATGGGAAGTAATTCCACCATCGACGTTACTTCTATTGTAGTGGTTACGATTCGCAATGTGGTGAAAGGTATATTGGGCGTGGCTTTTATTCAAACCATATTAGCAGCGATCGGCTTTGTTTTGGCAGGCATCCCCGCAGCCGGTTTGTGGACATTGTTGTGTTTGATCCTTGCCATTATTCAAATAGGCATTTTGCCCATTTCCATATGCATCATCGTATACATCTGGAGCACCGGAACTACAATGACTGCTACATTGCTAACGATATGGTTGTTGTTGGTGGGTTTGTCTGACAACGTTTTAAAACCCTTGTTGCTCGGCAAAGGCGCGCCGGTGCCAATGTTGGTTGTGTTCCTTGGAGCGGTCGGTGGTTTTGTGCTTTCAGGTTTTATGGGACTATTTACCGGAGCAGTGGTAATGTCGCTGGGGTATAAGTTGTTTACGTTATGGCTGGAGGGAGAGAATAATCGAATAACTGAATAACTGCATAACTGAATAACCGAATAACTGAATGACTGAATAACTGAGTGGTTGAAATTCGCAATGGCGGATCGAATGTGACATTCAATTATTCAGTCATTCAGTTACTCACTTACAGGCATAAAAAAAAGGCGATAGAGAACTATCACCTCGTTGTTCTTTTTTATCTTAAAATTTACCAGAGACAATTTAACTGGTTCTCCTGAACATCATCACATAACCGCTCAAAGTTTTCTTCTTGTTCTTGTTAACCTGTACCGGTTTGAGCATGTGATATTCCGAGAACTGGGATGTGTAATTAAACGTGATTATATTACCGTCAACATCTCCCCACATATTCTTTTTGTAAATGACCTGTTTTTCGTTCCAATCAAACATCCTTACTTCATAAAGTTTGGAGTCGGGCTCGCCAATAAAAACAAACTGATAATTTCCTCCTTGCGTTAATGGCATAATCACCGGCATCTCATATTCACTTTCCATAGCCATCGAAGCTTCGCGTAAGAGCGTAAAACCTTGCGAAGTGTATAACTTTTTTAAGCTATCTATTTGTGGTTTAAAAGATTCATTCAAAAAACTGCGCTGCTTGACTACGTCTTCTTGCGCGTGTATTACTGCAAAAGACATGCAACAACATAGTAATAAGGTTAAGAACCTGAAAAATTTAACTTTTTTCATGGTAATGGTCAATGGACTTGGATTAAAAATATTAACCAAACTAGTTAATCTTTTTTCAATGGAAAAGGTTCGTGAGTACAGTACAACTACTAATGTAATTTACGTAATCTCTCTAAAAGAAACGCAGGTTTTTTCAGAGTATTGCGTAAGTGCAAAAATTATTTGTAAGTATAGAAAGAATTGGCCTGAGCCAGACATGTTAATACAAGGTCGTTAATGCAAACATGTTCAGGCAGGGTAGTGGTATAATAAATAACATTTGCCACGTCTTCCGCGCTAAGTGGTTGATAACCTTCGTATATTTTGTCTGCCTGCGATTTGTCTCCTTTGAACCGAACCATTGAAAATTCCGTTTCCGCGGCCCCCGGGTGAATCGCTGTTACTTTTATTTTGTGTTTCAGCAGGTCGATCCTCATAGACTGGCTGATGGCATCTACCGCATGTTTAGTGGCACAGTAAACATTTCCCTTCTCGTACACCTCTTTAGCTGCGGTAGAACCAAGGTTGATAATGTGGCCCTTTTTTCTTTCCGTCATAAACGGAAGCACCGCTTTCGACACATACAGCAATCCCTTTACATTGGTATCCAGCATGTTCTCCCAATCTTCCATGGAAGCTTCGTCAAAATGATCCCGTCCTGCCGCAAGGCCGGCATTGTTTACCAGTACATCGATGGCTTTCCACTCTTCGGGCAAACTGTTGACAGAAGAAAATGCGTCTTCCCTGTTGCGGACGTCGAAACAAAGCGAGTGTATTTTTACGCCGTAGTTTTCCTCCAATTCTTTTTTCAGCTCATCCAGTCTTTCTTTTCTACGTCCCGTAATAATCACATTGTATTTGTTTGAAGCAAAAATTTCCGCTGTTGCTTTTCCAAAGCCCGAAGTGGCACCTGTCACCAAAACTATTTTACTCATGTTGCCGAAGTTTATAAAGTTTTGCCTAAGGTAATAAGTTTTGAGTTTTGAATGGGAACGCAGATTTTCATGATTGTCATGATTTGTTATGATTTGAGCCTTGAAATCAGAAATTTAAATTGATTGCTTTGTTGGGAAGCGAATTATTTTTTGCAAAAATATCTGCGTAAATCAGTTTAATCAGTGTCATCTGCGTGCCATAAAAAAATTACTTAAATCATGACAATCATGAAAATCTGTGCTCCGTCGCTCATCGCATCAGCACCACTGTTCCTTTCTTAAATATCACCTGGCCGGTGTAAGAAGTGCCCTGCACCATCCAAACGAAAGTATCTGGTCCCTGGGCGTTGCCGTTGATGGTGCCGTCCCAACCCTTGCCGGGATCGGCGTTGTTGTATACCAACTGTCCCCAGCGGTTGTACACCCTGAAGTAATCCAGTTTGCGAATGCCGACAGGAATGGGCCTGAACACATTGTTGGCGGCCCTTTCAGGGGTAAAGGCATTGGGAACAAAAATATCGGGGAGTGTTGTAAATACTTTTATGTTGATGGTATCGTAATCATAGCATTTGTCTGCAGTGTATGCTTTAACCACGTAGGTCATATTCTGACTGATATTGGCAATCGGATTTTGAATGTCAGGGTTGTTCAATCCGGTTGGTGGTGTCCATTGGTAAAAATCCGCACCCGTTGCATTCAATTGCAACGGTTGGTTTAACACAATTGAAGTATCGTTTCCGGCAGAGGCAATCACCGGCGGACGAACTGTAATCGTTATTGAGCCTATGCCTGGTTTAGGACAACCTTTGTTGTCGTGAACGGTAAGTGTATAAACAGTGGTTCTTATGGGATAGGCAAGGGGATTCAGCGATTGCGGATTGAGAAGCGTGGTTACCGGCGACCATGCGTAAGATATCCCATCGACCGTTGCATGAAGATAGGCAGTGTCGCGGTAGCAAATTACGGTGTCAGGGCCCGGGTTTGCCAGTGGATACGGAACGGTGGTTACTACGACACCATCTGTCGCTGAACATTTTCCTATCCTCGCAGTGATCTCGTAGACAGTTGTTCCCGTTGGCGTGGCCGTTGGGCTCAACTTCGAGCTGTCGCTGAGTGTTGCGGCCGGCGTCCATTCATAGCGCAGGCCGTCTGTTTGGGGATGCAATACGATCGCATCGGTTAAACAAATGGTCGTATCATTTCCCGCATTTAACCGAACTCTGTCTGTAACCCTTACCTTGATGCTGTCTTTGTTGAGACATCCGTCCTGGTTAAGTTGTACGTAAAACGTAGTAGTGGTTTTCGGAAAAACAAGCGGGTTGGCGGTATTGCCATCTCGCATAAGATTGATAATATTCGGTGTCCAGTTAAAAATACCCAAACCTATGGCTGCAAGTTGCAAAGTATCAATGTTACAAATAAGCGTATCTCTGAACGGGAGTTCAATGGTCGGTTTTTCTTTCACATCAACTGGGTTGATCACAGTGTCGATGCAGCCTTTACTGCTTTCTACAATCAGCTGCACTGATTTTGACCCCGATGTACTATACTTCCATGCAGGATTTTGAATATTGGAACTGTCGTTGGTGGCCATTTCATCACCGAAGGCCCAGCTCCATTTGCTCACTACACCATATTTTGCTTTAGTGGTATCAACAAAACGTATGGGATTGAGAATGCATGTTCCGGCTGTGATAAATCCTCCAAAAAATCCGGGAAATACTTTTGCAATGGCTGTGGTTGAATCAATACATTGTCCCGCAGAAAGCAAGGCCGTTAATTTTAATTGATAAACACCCGTATCTGCATAAGTATGTGTAACATTTCCCGAAGGGTCATAAGAAGTGTCTGGTTTTGATTTGTCGCCATAGTTCCATATATACATGGTGCCGGGCGGATTGTTCTGATTGTTTTTGATCGCCACATTGAAATCGTCGCAAAAATGATATTCGGGCGAGAGCAATGCATTCAGCGGCACACAATCGGAAACCTTTATGTGAATGTCTTTACGATGCACATTTATCAGTACTCCCTGTCTATATTCCGATACGCAAACAGTAACCACATACTGGCCAATAGCAGAAGGCGCAATGCCTGAAAATATTCCTGTTTTAGCATCAATAGAAGCGGAAGGGTCCATCGGCACAGTGCCTGAATAGCCCGGTCTGTAAGGTAACGGGCTGTAAGGTGGTGGTGGCGCGGGATTTGGGGTAACGCAAGTAAAGCAGCTTCCCTGTCTTTCACCGGCACCATCGTAAGCGTCACACAAAGCATAGGTTAAAGAATCAGTGCCGTCAGGGTCAGTTGCACCGAAATTAAATTTAAATGCAGACGACATACAAATGGCCACTGCATCTCCGGCCACGAAAGTTGGACTGGAATTTTTTTGAGCGCCCGGCAACACATCAGTGCCAGGTATTTCACACAAGTAGGTAACACCGGTCCGGCCGCTGTTGCTTACGTTTTGAATGCCATCCAAACGACAACAGCGCTGAAACGCAATGGTATAACCAACCCTGCTGTCAGCTATTTCAATTGAGGTTTGGTAGTAGCGTAAATTATAGCAAACATCTGTAGGTGGATTGGTGATGCAGGGATTTGAATTAGGATCGTATCTTATTTGCTCTTCTTTTATTTTCGGGGCATTTACTGTAAACAGTGGGGTTGTTTGTCCTTTCTCATACACAGTGAAGTTTTCATCTTCATCATTTTGCCCGGGATTGTTTTGAAAACAGTCGATGTATAATTTTAGTGTAACCTGGTATCTTGAAGAATTGGGAGAGTTTCCTACGCCGAGATATTTATAATACAGTTCCCCTCCTCGAATGTGGTTAGCATGCAGTTGGGCGGCATAATACAGCATCAGGAAGAGTATGGAAGCACATTTCTTCATCAAGAAGCATTTTGGCCTTTCGGTTATAACGTCTCAATTACGATTCTATTCTCAGAAATCGAGAAAGCCTACTACTTGATGAGTCAAAAGTCAAAAATCAAAATTCAAAATCCGGAGAGCCTTTTTGACTTTTTAATTTTGATCTTTTACTTTAAAACCTCTTGTAAATAGCTTTCCAAAGCCTCGTTACTTTTGTCGGTTTCTTCCATCATACCCATATGGGCAGAATGTTCGAGAATGGTTACATAGGTAGTGGAAGATAAATGGCTCAGGGCCAGGCTGTCCTTGTAAGGGACCGCGACGTCATTCTTGCCTATTATCAACAAAACAGGCTTGGAAAAGTTCTTCAAAACGAGCGTTCTGTCTGGCCTGGCAATCATCGCGTGATAATACGCGATCAATGACTCGGGATCAAAGTCTTTAAGGTGTTCTATAAATGTAACAACTTTATCAGAATTTTTTAACTTATAATTTTCAGTAAAAAGGTTGGGTGTGGTTTGTTTAATAAACAGGTATGCACCATTTTTCTTTATAAACTCAATGCCTTTGCGGCGTGTCTCTTTTTTTTCTTCTGTATCGGCAAAAGCAGTAGAGTGAAACAACCCAAGTCCCTTTAGAAACTGCGGGTATTTTTCTGCAAATGCCAGTGCCACATACCCGCCCATCGAGTGCCCGATGACAACTGCCTGATCAATTTTTTCATTTTCAAAAATTGCCTTCACTGCATCCGCCATACTTTCCATACTTGTTTCATCCAACTTGTCTGAAGCCCCGCTTCCCGGAAGGTCAGGAACAATCACAGTGTAGTTTTTTTGCAATGCAGCTACCTGATCTTCCCAAACCTTATGATCTTCGGCAAAGCCATGCAATAACATTACCGGCGCACCAGATCCATGCACAGCGTAAGCAAGTTTCTTATTGTTGACGACAGGTGTTTTCATTTGTTAAGTAAAAAGTGAAAATTAAAAAGTAAAAAGGTTGCTGTTTCGCCACGCTAATAATGTATGGTCGGTTCCACTTTTCGTGTGTCTTTTAAGCCACGGTTGACTCCTCACGATTGGCGGCTGCGCTTCTGGCTTCTCAAAAATAAAACGCCTACCAGGGGTATCAAGGCAACATTCAATGCTTGTGGTAAAATAATCCAACAAATCAGCAAAAGCAAGCTTAACCAGGCGGTTAATTTAAAATAAGTCTTCACCCATTTTTTATCGCTTCCCAGGAAGAATGCAGCCACAAAATGGGTCGGGATTGCCCATAGTAAGTTGAGGTTGTTTCTGCATTCCATGTGAGTAGTCCCAACCCACATAAACAATAGCAAAATGCCGAGCGCTCCGGTAAGAAAGAACAGGAGACGGTCAAATATATTCAGGAAGGTTTTTGCCGCGGGGTGTTTTACCAAACTGCAAATGCCTACCAATACAAAAAGCAATACAAAAGCGAGCATTGGTGTAACCGGAGCCGCGGATGGTGCACTATTGGGTGCATCAAAAAGTGTAGTTTTTTCACTCACTAAAGGTTTACCATTTATGGTGGTGCTGTCAAAACCTTTTAATAAATATTCCGGCAAAAACATGGCCTCGCGGTTAGTCGCTTTACGATCCATGTTGGCACCCAGCAAAATATCGATGCCCAATTTGCTCCAGTATTGTTTGGCCCTGTTAAGGTAAGTGTAAATGAGATCGCGGAAGGTAAATGATTTGCTTTCTAAAATGTCTTTGGTCGCAAAAGGTGCACTGTTTTTCTCAACAATATCCCTTAGACGTGTAGAGCAATTGTCGAACAAAAATTCATACAGATAATACCTGTTTTGTGGTTGTGCATTTGTTTTTAAAGCGTCGTATAATTTTAGTTTTTGCTCGCACGAAAGATTGAGGATTTGTTCCTGTATGCTTCTCCCTTCTTCTTTGTATTCATTTAAAAAACCGAGATAACCATCGTGATTATTAAATTGCTCAATAGATGAGAAGTATAAAAGATCGCCCTTGACAAATTTTGAATAGAAATCATCCCCAAATTCAAAGGTGCCATAGTTAAACACCAGGTCGGTATTTCTTGATTTATCCACCACACGAAGGGCGCTGTGGCCAAAGATGGAGTACAGTTCATCTCCGGGGCCGGCAGTTAATAAGCTAACAGTAATATTGCATGAATCGCTTTGGGCCTTTGAAAAAAAGGAAAAGTGCAAAGCGATAAGGAGTGCAAAAACGCGGGGAAGAAATTTCATTTTGTTAGTTGAGAGTTGAGAATGGAGAGTTGAGAGTTAAACGGAATATGCTAATTAGTTAAAATTGAAAGTTGAAAAGTTGAAAATGAAGCACAGCCCTTAAAACCCCATTTTCAATTTTCAACTTTCAATTTTCAATTACAACTCTCAACTCTCCATTTTCCACTCTCAACTAAAGTACTATTTTCTGCTATAGTTCGGCGCCTCTTTTGTAATGTCCACATCGTGAGCGTGGCTTTCGCGCATACCTGCGTTGGTGATTTGAACAAAAGTTGCCTGTTGCAATGCTTTTAAATTCGCTGCACCGCAAAGACCCATACCTGCGCGAAGACCGCCAACATATTGCGATATAACCTCGTTCAGGTTTCCTTTATAAGCCACACGGCCCTCAATCCCTTCCGGAACCATTTTCTTTGCATCTTCTTCGCCTTCCTGGAAATAACGATCGCCGCTACCTTGTTGCATAGCACCGATAGAACCCATGCCGCGGTATTCTTTGAATTTACGGCCTTCGTATATGATGGTTTCGCCCGGGCTTTCTTCAACACCGGCAAACACGCTACCCATCATGGTCACGCTTGCTCCTGCTGCCAATGCTTTCACCATGTCACCAGTATAGCGGATACCACCATCAGCGATCAATGGAACGTTCTTTCCTTTAACTGCTGCTGCAGCTTCAACGATGGCTGTCAATTGCGGAACACCGGCTCCGGCAACGATACGTGTGGTACAAATAGATCCCGGTCCGATACCAATTTTCACCGCATCTGCACCTGCATCTGCAAGGGCTTTTGCACCGGCACCTGTACCAACATTACCTGCTATTACCTGTAAATTTTTGAAATTCTTTTTAAGGGCCTTCAATGAATCAATTACCCCTTTGCTATGGCCATGTGAACTATCCAACGCCACAATGTCAACGCCAACTTGTTGCAATGCATAAGCTCTGTCTTGCAGATCCTTTGTAATGCCAAGGGCGCCACCAACCAGCAAACGCCCGTAGTTGTCTTTCACCGCATTAGGGAAATTGCGCAATTGCAAAATGTCCCTGTAAGTGATGAGGCCGATAAGTGCTTTCTGTTTATTGATAACAGGAAGCTTTTCGATTTTATATTGACGGAGTATTTTTTCTGCTTTTTTAAGATCTGTTCCTTCCGGTGCAGTGATGAGGTTTTCTTTTGTCATCACATCTTTCACTGGAATTTTTTTGTTGGTTTCAAAACGTAGATCTCTGTTGGTGAGGATACCAACCAGTCTTTTATTACCATCAACAATTGGAATACCACCAATTTTGTTTTCACGCATTAATTTAAGTGCGTCGCCAATTGTTGCATCATCATGAAGTGTAATAGGATCGATGATAAGGCCGCTTTCGCTTCTTTTAACTTTGCGAACCTGTTCGGCCTGCTTTTCGATGCTCATGTTTTTGTGTAAAATACCAAGACCACCTTCACGTGCTAGCGCTATTGCCAGATTGGCTTCTGTAACGGTATCCATTGCAGCGGAGAGCATTGGAATGTTAAGCGTAATGTTCTTTGTTAGTTGGGTACGTATGTCAACATCTTTAGGTAATACCTCGCTGTAAGCAGGCATTAATAACACGTCATCAAACGTAAGTCCTTCGCCAAAAAACCTTGATTGAAATGAATTGTCGCGGGGGGAAGTATTTCTTGTTGCCATGTGCAAAGATATGGCGCGGGGTAAATTACCTCCAAAACTTTTTTTCATTGTAGGGGCGAATCGCATTTGCCCACAATTGAAAATTGAAAGTTGAAAGTTGAAAATGAGGAAGTAATGTAAGCGCTTATGCATTAAGTTTAAGAAAATGTTAAGAGGAGAATTTATGTACGATGTACGGAGTGCGAAGTACGAAAGTCATTAGAGTGTCACAGAATAGGGCGTTTAGTACACCAAGCTTCGCATCGTCCAACTCTCAACTCTCCATTCTCAGCTCTCAACTAAAGCACATTTTCAATTTTCAACTCTCAACTTTCAATTAACCATATACATCTTGCCCGGCAGGCTACTTACAACGTTTTGCAGTTCAAGATTCAAAATAGCCGCCGCAATGGCGCCGCTGGAAAGATTGCTTCTTAAATTTAATTCGTCAATGTGCGTTGTTTCTTTTTCTGCGAGTAAGTCAAGAACGATCCTTTCCTCCGGCGAGAAATCGATGAACAATGCGCGTTGCGGTTTTCGTGTTCTTGTTACTTCCTTCCAGCCGAGGGCTTCAAGAACATCATCCGCTCCGGTTATTAATGAAGCTTTTTTCTCTTTGATAAGTTTTAAACATCCGGAGCTTCGACTGTCTGTTGTTCTGCCCGGAAAAGCTAATACATCCCTGTTGTAGCCATAGGCCAGGTTCGCGGTGATCATGCTGCCGCCTTTTACATTTGTTTCTATTACGATGGTCGCGTCGCTCATGCCGGCAACGATGCGATTTCGTATCGGGAAATTATGCTTGTCTGGTTTCGTGCAGCTCGGAAATTCAGTGAGCAGACCGCCGTTGTTGCTGAGCATTTCTTTCGCTAAAGCGTTATGCTCTGGAGGATACATAACATCCAAACCGTGAGCAAGAACGCCAATGGTCGGGAGACTGTTCTTTACGGCTGCTTTGTGGGCAACACCATCAATGCCAAATGCCATACCGCTTGCGATGACAATATTTTGCGGAGCCAGATCGCTAACTAGTTTTTCTGTGAGCTGCCTGCCATATTCTGTATGAGAGCGCGTTCCAATAATTGAAATAATTTTAGCAGCATTCAGATCTGCCGTGCCGCGATAGTAAAGCATTGTTGGAGGATCATAACAATTGCGTAATCTTTTAGGGTAATTATTATCTGTGAAAAACAGCGGTTGAATATTGTTCTTTTCAATGAAGGAAATTTCATTCTCAATGGGAGCGAAGTTTCTGAAGCCTTCGATGTTCGATGCTTTGATGGTCCCAATGCCTTCGATTTGTTCCAGCAAAGATTTTTTGGCTTTGAAAATATCTTCGACGTTCTCGAAATGTTCAAGGAGAATTTTAGCCTGCACAGGACCGATTGACGGGACTTGTGTAAGTGCTATTTTGTATAGCAGATCATTCATAAAAAAGGTTAGCTGGCAAATGTATGTTTAGGAAATCAAAGAAAATATTTCACGTCGATAATTATCTTTTCAACAGTCCGATTTGATAAAAAGCTTGTCTGTATTGGAAAGGTTCACATCAAGAGACCCATGTTGTCATGCATGAATATTTAAAAATATTTCACCATTCTAATTTTTCTTTCAATTAGGACCTAATCGATAAAATGTTTGACTGTATTCGAAAACAACTTTTTGTAACACTTGATATTTTTATATCTCTAAAAGGAAAACGCATGAATGTTCTCAACCTAAACCATGAAAGTTTGCAACAGCTTTTGCCGAAAATTCAAAAAAGTTACCCGGATGCAATCCTGAAAAGGCCATTTGTTGGATTGGAAACAATACAAGTGCAGTGCGAAAACATTCTTTATGTGATCAGGAAGAGAAGCACAGATTTTGTAATCGATTTTGATTTGTCAGAATCGCGCTCTAAAGTAATGTGCGTTGTGTTCGGAGCGCTTGGTGATTTTGTTGCAAGACTTTTTTTTAAATCAAAGAACAAGGCAAAAATCCACCAGTTCAATAGCAGCTTTATTGATATCGTAAATAGTGTTGGAAGAGATTAGAACCAGCCGTCAACGAATAAAAGCCAGTTGCGATCCGCTACTGGCTTTTATCTTTCAATAATTTTCAACTTTCAATTATTTCGTGCTCAACACCTTCAACTCTGTTCTTCTGTTCTTCGCTCTTCCTTCCTCTGTGTCGTTGCTATCAACCGGTTGTGTAGCGCCGAATCCTTTTGAAGAAAGTCTGTCGGCTGCAATACCTTTTGAAGTAATATAAGCCACTACGCTTTCTGCGCGGCCATTTGATAATTTAAGATTGTCCGCTGCTTTACCAACATTATCTGTATGTCCGTTGATTTGGATTTTCAACGTCGGATTGTCTTTCATCAACTGCACAAGATTGTCCAGCTCAACTTGTGATTCTGGTTTCAAATCTGTTTTGTTTACATCAAAGAAAATGTTCTTCAGCACGATAGAAGCATTGGCCTCTAAAGGTTGCAACGGAATGTCTATATTGTACGTAGAGTCAGGTGATTTTTCTACAAAAGAAAAGTTCTCCGAGTAGAACAAATAACCTTTTCTGTTCACGTTAAACGCATAGTCACGACCTATCGGCAAAGTGATAAGATAATTACCTGTTTCGTCTGTTTGTACTTTGCTCACTACTTCGCGGGTTGTTAGGTTTGTTAACTCAACAGCAGACGGTAAACCATTATTTGTTTTCGCATCAAACACTTTTCCCTTCACCCACAATGTTTTTACCGGACGAACATCGTTGCGCATTTCAAATGTATAGAGATCCAGACCTCCTTTACCATCGCTTCTGTCGCTCGCATAATAGGCCGTTTTGCCATCAGCAGAGATTACAAGGCTGCCTTCTTTTTCAATAGTGTTGATTGGGTAGCCAAGATTTTTTGGAGCGCTCCATTGCCCTTTCGGTCCTTTGCGTGTCATAAACAAATCGTCATCTCCATAACCGGGATGCCCATTGGAAGTAAAATAAAGCGTTTGATTATCCGCGTGAATAAAGGGACAGCTTTCATCGCCGATGGTGTTGATGGTTGGCCCCAGATTTTCGGGCTGCCCGAATTTTCCGTTGGGCAATAAATGACAAACATAAATATCGCTGCCTCCATAGCCATCGGGTCTTCTGCTGGCAAAATATAAGTCTCGTTTATCAGGTGACAGGCTCGGCGCAGATTCCCAATCTTCGGTGTTTACTTTGCCACCAAGATTTTCGGGAAAGCTCCAGCCCGTGGGTGTCAGGTAAGAGATGTAAAGATCACAGCTTCCATAACCTTCGGGGAAATTGCAACCTGTAAAGACCAGCCATTTGCCATCGAGTGAAATATTTTGGGCACCTTCATTCAGGTTGGAGTTGATATTGCCAGCCAATAATTTTGCTTTGCCCCACTTGCCATCTTTACCAAGATCGCTTCCAAAAAAGTCTTCATTCATGTGGTCGACCCTTCTTGTAAAAATAAGTTGCTTGCCGTCAATCGTGAGCGTGGGGTAGTATTCAGAAGTTTCAGTGTTAATGCTATCTCCGAGATTTTTTGGCGCAAAAGTGTAGCTGGATGCAGTATTGTTTTTTGCGTAATCAATGGCAAATTCGTAGGTTTTCTTTCTATAAGAGCCGGCTTTAACACTCGATTCGTTAAGATTGGGAATCAACAGGAACGTATCCACAGCCTGCAAAGCATCTTCAAATCTTCCTTTTCCCGCAAGATTGATAGAGTAGGGAAGATTGTAATCCTGGAAATAGGCAGCATCTATTGAGCGCGCCTTTTCGTAGTAAAAAATAGCAGAATCGTAGACTTTAAGTTGACCGTACATTCCGGCAATGGACAGATATGCATCTTCAAAAGACGGGTCGATTTTAATGGCGTCTTTCAGAACCTGTATACTTTTAACGAACTCGTCGTCCTGGGCCAGCTCGAGTGCCTTACTGTACATCTGAGCCGCCTTTTTGTCAACTTTATTAGGATCGAATTGCGCATTTACGGAGCTGATCATCAATAGGAAAATGGCAATCGTGGTACAGAGTCTTTGCATAATTTGTAAAATACGCGATAATTTGAAAATGGACAAAAAAGGCTTAATGGAGAAGGCTTAACGCCCAACGCAAAACGCCTAACGCAAAACGCGGAGGTCCCGGCGTTAAAGCGTTAGGCGTTGGGCGTTTTGCGTTCTGCTCCTACGGCACATTAATATACTTATGTATCTGCAAGCTCAGCTCCCACTTAGGGTTTTCTTTGATATAGTCGATAATAAGAGGAGTGTTTTGTGCGGACTTGTCCCACTCTGGTTGCAGGTAAAGCTTGCATTCAGGAGAAACAAGCGCAGCATATTTTTCCGCCCATTCGAAGTCGGATTTATTGAAGATCACAACTTTTAATTCGTTTGCAACGGGTAAAATTTCCGGCAAAGGAAATTTGAATTTTTTGGGCGAAAGGCAGATCCAGTCCCAGCTACCACTTAAGGGAGAAGAACCGGACGTTTCAATATTTGTTTGAAAACCGGCATCATGCAGGTTCGCGGTCAGTTCATCCAGGTTATGCATTAAAGGTTCTCCGCCGGTCACAACCGCCAGTCTGCCGGGAAATGTGGCAGCATCTGCCACAATTTTATCGAGGGTTTGTAAAGGATGTTTTCCAGCGTCCCAACTGTCTTTTACATCGCACCAAACGCAGCCCACATCGCAACCTCCCAATCGAATAAAATATGCGGCCCTGCCCTGGTGAAAACCTTCACCCTGTAAAGTATAAAAAGCTTCCATTACCGGAAGCGTGGTTTGTATGTTTGTTGTCGTTCTCACAATTTCTTTTTCTAATAATTGAATAACTGAATAATTGAAAAATGCGAAAGCTGGTGGCGTCTTCGTATGTTTCAGGGCGAATGCGATTCGCCCCTACCATTTTCAACTTTCAACTTTCAATTTTCAATTATTCAAAGTTTTTATCCTCACATGCCTTGTACGTATTCTGCATCAGCGCCGCAATGGTCATAGGACCAACGCCGCCCGGTACGGGGGTGATGTAGCTACACTTTGGAGATACTTCTGCAAAGTTAACATCACCTTTTAATGCAAAACCTTTCTTTTTGGTAGCATCGGCAACGCGGCTGATACCTACGTCGATCACGATCGCACCGTCTTTTACCATGTCTGCCTTAACAAACTCCGGACGACCCAAAGCTGCCACTATAATATCTGCCGAAAGGCAAAGTTCTTTAAGATTTTTTGTGTGGGAATGGCAAATTGTAACCGTGCAGTTACCCGGATTGGTATTGGCACTCAACAAAATGCTCATTGGGCGGCCCACAATATTGCTGCGTCCGATCACAACCGCTTGTTTACCAGCAGTATCTATGTTGTAATGTTTCAGAAGCAACATAATTCCGTATGGAGTGGCAGGAATAAATGTAGACAGTCCCTGTACCATTTTACCAACGCTAATTGGATGGAAACCATCAACATCTTTTGAAGCCGCGATTGTATTGATCACTTTTTCATCAGAAATGTGCTTAGGCAGAGGTAGTTGCACCAAAATGCCATCCACATCCGGATCGTTGTTCAGCCCCTCTATCGCTTCCAGCAATTTAAACTCGCTGATATCATCGTCATAACGAAGAAGGGTAGATTTATAGCCAATCTCTTCGCAAGCTTTTACTTTGGCCCCTACGTATGTTTCGCTGGCGCCATTGTTACCTACTAAAACTGCAGCTAAATGCGGTACTTTCTTTCCCTGGGTTTTTAATTGTGCTACTTTAAGTGTAAGTGCTTCCTTGGTTGCTTTTGATACAAGGTTTCCGTCTAAAATTTGCATGGCGCAAAGGTAAATTTTTTAGTGTAATTGAAAATTGAAAGTTGAAAGGGAGGAATTTAATTGAAAGTTGAAAGTTGAAAGTTGAAAATGAAGGGAGTCATCAGAGTGTCATATGCCAATGGATTTCGTACATCATGAATGGCACATCGAAAGAACTCACTCTCAACTCTCAATTCTCCACTCTCCACTAAATGCTAATTTTGAACTACTAACAGTAACCAATAGACTAAAATTTGGCGTTCTCGGTAAAAAGGCCTTATTTAGCTCACAACATAACCGTATCTGAATGAAAATTATTTTCTTACAGATACTTACCTCTTGTTTTGTTTCTTTTTCCTTTGCTCAAATTGTTCGCTCCCCACTTAGTAATCATTATACAGGCGCAGTAACCTACAGCAAAAAATTTGCGGACGTATTTTCTTTTTCCGGTAACCAGGCTGCTTTGGGCAATCTGAAAAATTCAGCAGCCGGGCTGTACGGCGAGAAACGATTTGGATTGAATGCTTTGGGCAATTACCACGGCGTGATAGGCATTCCTTTAAAAAATGCGGGAGTTGGTGTGAACATGTATTATTCCGGGAGTGGAGATTTTAACGAAACACAGGCGGGGTTGGCCTATGGCCTTTTGCTGGCAAGCAATATTGCCATTGGAACGCAGGTAAATTTTAACCAGGTGCGCATCACTGGTTATGGCGCCGCATCAACGGTAAATTTTGAATTGGGAACATTATTCTTTTTGTCAAGTAAGGTTACAATGGGATTGCATATTTACAATCCTGTGGGAGGCAAATTTGGAAAAAATAGCTCTGAGAAATTTGCATCCATTTACAAGGCCGGGGTGGGGTATGACGCTTCGGAAAATTTTTTTGTAAGCGCTGAGATTGCTAAGGAAGAAAATCTTCCGGTGAATGTAAATACCGCCATGCAATATAATTTCAACAATCATTTTTTGGCAAGAGGCGGTGTGAGCTCAGCAATAGCAAACTATTTTCTGGGTGTTGGAATTTTATGGAGCGCCATGAGGCTTGATGTAATTAGTTCTTATCATCAACAGCTGGGTTTTTCTCCTTCGTTAATGATGGTTTTTAATTTTTCAGAAACAGCAGCAAAATGAAAATAATATTCACGCTGTTTTTGCTGATTTCATTGAATGTTTTTTGCCAGGACAAACCAAATGATGTTGGAGCAGAGCAAATAGAAACAGCTGTTGAAAATAGCGAAGATGCCATCACTGATGACAGCTACTGGCAGAGCCAAATGTTCTACAGGAAACACCCGCTTAATCTTAATGAAGCAAATGAAAATGAGCTGAAGGAACTTAAACTTTTGTCCGACCCGCAAATAGAAAATTTTTTGCGCTACAGGCAATTGCTGGGAAGGCTTATTAGTATTTACGAATTGCAGGCTATTCCCGGTTGGGATGTTGCTGTGATAAAAAGCTTGCTGCCTTATGTAACGGTAGCTGACGACAAAAATTTGCTGTCAAATTTTAGGTCACGATTTTCTGGGGGAAGCCAGTCTTTGCTGATGAGGTATGGAAAAGTGACGGAGCAGGCAAGGGGATATCAACCTCCGGCTACAGAAAATTCGAACTATTATTTCGGTAGTCGTGATGCGCTTTTTATGCGATACAAGTACAATTACAATAACCTTTTGCAATTTGGTATTGCAGGCGATAAAGACGCGGGGGAGCAGTTTTTCAAAGGTTCTCAAAAGAATGGTTTTGACTTTTACACGTTTCATTTTTTTGCAAAAAATATTGGTAAAATAAAACTACTGGCGCTAGGTGACTTTACGGTAAATTTTGGCCAGGGCCTGGTACAATGGCAAAGTCTTGCATTTGGGAAAAGTGCCTCTGTTCTAAATATAAAAAGAGATGCCCAAACGTTACGTCCATACAATTCTTCCGGGTCCTATAATTTTCATCGTGGTGCAGGTTGCCTTGTTGAAAACAACCACTGGTCGCTAACCTCATTTATTTCTTTCAGAAAACTAAGCGGCAATATAGTGCAGGATGAAGATGACGAGCGTATATCTTCTTTTCAAACATCGGGCTATCATCGAACATCGGCTGAATTGAGCGATAAAAACAGCCTACGGCAAATTGCCGGTGGCGCTTCCGCCAGGTATAAAAAATACAACTGGCACATAGCCGCAAACGCGGTGCTGTATCGTTTTTCCAAAGAATTTCAAAAGGAAGACAAGCCCTACAACCTTTATGCATTAAGTGGGAAAAATTGGGGCAATGCCAGCGTGGATTACAGTTACACTTACAGGAACATGCATTTATTTGGCGAAATAGCAGCAGATAAAAACAGGAAATTTGCGCTGCTGCAGGGATTATTGCTTAGTCTTGGAGCGAAAGCCGATGCAGCGTTTTTGTATAGAAATATTAGCAAAGCTTATCAGTCTTTATATGCAAATGCATTTACAGAAAATACATCACCCAATAATGAAAGAGGGTTTTACGCCGGCATTTCGCTAAAACCTTTTTCGGCCATTAGGATAGATGCATATGCAGATGCGTTCAGTTTTCCATGGCTAAAATATCTTGTCGACGCACCATCCCGTGGGAAAGACTATTTAATTCAATTGACTTATTTGCCAAATAAAAGAACAACCTTTTCCCTGCTATTCAAATCTAAAACCAAACAAAAAAGTTTTCTATCCGATAGCAATGCCACAAAGGTTTTGACGGATCTTCCACAGAATAATCTCCGGATACAAAGCTCAACCCAGCTCAATGAAAAAATTGCTTTGGGCAGCAGGGTGGAAGCGATTTGGTACGATAACAATGGTAGTTTTAGAGAACAGGGATTTTTGATGTTTGCCCAGGGCGATTTCAAACCTTCTAAAGTATTGTCCGGAAATTTAAGGTTGCAATATTTTGAAACAAACGGCTACAATTCAAGATTGTATGCTTACGAGAGTGATCTGCTGTACAATTATTCTGTGCCGGAGTTTTTCGACACAGGGCTTCACTATTATATCAATTGCAGAGTAAACCTTGCCTCTCTGCTAAAAATGAAAAAACAATTTGGTATTGACTGCTGGCTGAAATGGAGCCAAACCATTTATTCAAATAAACAATCAATAGGCTCCGGGTTGGACATGATTGCCGGCAATAAACGATCGGAAATTAAGGCGCAAATTATTACTGAGTTTTAGAAGTAATTAATAATTAATAAAGAATAATTAATAACGTAACATACATGAGAAGTGCGACGTTACAACGCTGTTCAAGAATTTGCAGGCACGACCTTCAATACGGAACGCCTCTAGTAATTATTCTTTATTAATTATTAATTATTGCTCTAGTTTTACAAAAAAAATCATGGAAAATAATCAGCAGAATCAACTTAATATAGAAATATCCGAAGAAATGGCTGAGGGGCAATACGCAAACCTGGCGATCATTACACATTCACATGCAGAATTTGTAGTTGATTTTGTCAACGTGATGCCCAATACACCAAAAAGTAAAGTGAAATCCCGTATCATATTAACCCCTCAACATGCGAAGAGATTGATGAAAGCGCTGGTTGATAACATTAACAGATTTGAGGCCGTAAACGGTGATATTAAGGATTTGGAGGAAGTTCAATTGCCAATGAACTTTGGTGGTCCGGCAGCTCAAGCCTGATTCGGGTGTCAATAAAAACTCTTTCGGATTTCCCAAAAAGTATGGTAAAAATTACAGTAAAAATGTATTTTTTACCATACTTTTCTTTTTTTGTACCTTTGCCAAGAGTTTATATCTTTTAGTTTTGTTAAAATGTGATGCTGGTTTTGGAATTTACAGATATTTAACTGGTCGGCTGTTATCTAAAAAAATGGCAAATAATTGATTAGGCGCAAATAAAAGGACAGAATTAACGATCGGCATTCATTTTTGGAATTAACACATGAGAAAATGCGAAATCTTCTGAGTAATGCAAGTTCATTGCATTCTTTATAACCCGCGCATTTACCTATTTACCTATTATTGGAAGTATTGAAGTAAAAAGTTGATTGATAAACTTTTGCTCTCAAAAAAATATTAAAATTTTGTTATTATTAAAATTTTAACAAAAGTTTTACAATTTATTATGCATCGGTCGCTCGGTTTTTGCGGCCTATGTAAATGGGTTAATCAAGATTAGTTAACACACATTTAGTAACACACATGAGAAAAATCGTAACTGCCTTTGCAGGGTTATTGCTATGCAGTGCCCTGACCTATGGTCAATCCCGGTTAATTACGGGACAAATCAAAGACGATAAGGGAAATCCTGTCCCTTATGCCACCGTTAAACTAAAGGGAAGCTCCCGCGGTGTATCAGCTGATCAAAATGGTAATTTCAAAATTGACGCCGGCAGCGCCAAAGCGTTAGTAGCTTCGGCTACTGGATTTGCTCAATCCGAAATTGCAATCGGAAGTGAATCTACTGTTGTTATTGCGCTTAAAGCCGGTGATGAACAGCTGAATGAAGTGGTTGTAACGGCAATGGGTATTCGAAGAACCAAAAACTCTTTGCCTTACGCAGCACAACAGGTAAATGGAGACGAAGTCTCTAAAACAAGAAGCGCCAACTTCATCGGAGGAATGTCTGGAAAAGTATCCGGCGTAGAAATTAAACAAAACAACACATTGGGCGGGTCAACCAATGTTGTTATCCGCGGTGCTAAATCATTGGTTGGTAACAACCAGGCGTTGTTTGTTGTAGATGGGGTTCCTATCGATAACAGCAACAACAATACTTCTGACCAAAAAACAGGACGTGGTGGGTATGACTATGGTAATGCCGCTGCGGACATTAACCCTGACGACATCGAATCCATCAACGTATTAAAAGGTGCCGCTGCATCTGCCCTGTATGGTTCCCGTGCAGCAAATGGGGTAGTCATGATCACGACGAAGAAGGGCAAAAGAGGTTTAGGAGTGACTATAAACTCCGGAGTTACAATGAGTTCAATTGACAAATCCACTTTTGCAAAGTACCAGCATAGCTATGGAGCAAACTATGGTTCTGCAAACGGCTATGGTTCTCCTGATGGGAACTTTTTATACTTTGATGCAAATGGAGATGGAACACCTGACCTGGTTACGCCAACTACAGAAGATGCTTCCTGGGGCGCCAAGTTCGATCCGAAGTTAATGGTGTACCAATGGGATGCGTTTGACGCGTCTTCTGCTAACTTTGGCAAAGCCACACCATGGGTTGCGGGTGCAAACGACCCAACCACTTTCTTTGAAAAACCTGTGAACTTCAACAACAGCATTTACATTGATGGTGGTGGTGATAAAGGTTCTTTTAAATTGGGGTATACAAAGAACAATGACAAAGGTGTTTTACCGAATAGCTTTGTTAATAAAGACCTGGTGAACTTTGGGGCCACTTATAACCTTACCAGCAAACTCACTGCATTCGCGAGTGTCAACTTCTCTAAAATTTCCGGCCAGGGTCGTTATGGCACAGGTTATTCGGGCGATCACGCAACCAACCTGATGACAAATTTCAGACAGTGGTGGGAAACCAACGTGGATGTTAAGGAGTTGAAAAACGCTTATGACAGGACCGGTAAAAACGTGACCTGGAACTATGCCGATCCATCTGATCCTGTTAATGGTTTGGTGCCTATCTATTGGAACAACCCTTATTGGGTGCGTTACAAAAACTATGAAACGGACAGTCGTTCAAGATACTTCGGTAATATGGGCCTTACTTACAAAATCACAGACTGGCTAGATGTTTTGGGTAGAGTAAGTCTTGACTCATACAACGAAACAGAAGAAGAAAGAGTTGCTGTGGGAAGCCTGGAAGTTCCTTACTATTCGAAATTCCAGAGGTCTTTCCACGAGTACAACTATGACCTGATGGCGAACTTCAACAAGGATATTGCGAAGGATTTGAATTTGAAAGCAACTGTAGGTCTTAACATCAGAAGAGACGCAGTTAGCTCTACTTTCAATTCCACAAATGGCGGATTATCTGTTCCCGGCATCTATGCTTTGAACAATACAAAAAATCCATCTTTGCCTGCTGTTGAAAACGACTATCAAATTGGTGTGGATGGTCTTTTCGCAAGCGCAACTTTGGGCTATAAAGACATGTTGTTTCTTGATCTGACAGGAAGAAGAGATAAGTCTTCTACACTACCTGTTGATAACAACACTTACTACTATCCATCTGCGTCTTTGGGTTTTGTATTCTCTAAACTGATCAACAACGCTCCATGGTTATCTTATGGTAAAGCCAGGCTGAACTATGCAGAAGTGGGTAACAGTGCCGATCCAAAAGCATTGATCGACTATTACAGCATTAACCCTGCATTTGGTAGCACAGCAATGGTATCTGTTGGTGCAAACAACTCAATCAGTTCATTGAATCCTGCGCTTGTAGTAAAGAACAACCCGAATCTTGTTCCTGAAAAAACAAAGTCTATCGAAGGTGGTGTGGAAATGTCATTCTTTAAAAATCGCTTAGGTTTTGATGTTACTTATTATAAAACAAAAACAGTTAACCAGATCGTACCTGCTCCTATTTCAAGAGCTACAGGTTTTGATGCTAAATACATCAACGTAGGTGAAATTGATAACCAAGGTGTTGAGATTTCATTGAATGGTACTCCAATCAAGACAAAAGACTTTTCCTGGAACATTGCGCTTAACTGGACAAGAAACCGCAACAAGGTAGTTTCTTTGGGTGAAGGCATTCAAAACTTCCAGCTTGGTTCATTCCAGGGTGGTGTAACGCTGAACGCCGCATTGGGCGAACCTTACGGAACTATTCGCGGACAAAACTTTGTGTATAATCCAGACAGCCATCTGCCAGAAGTTAAAACAAACGGATATTACCTGAAATCATCTAATTCTAATGATGTGATCGGAAACGTGAATCCAGATTGGATCGGTGGTATCAACAACACTTTCAAATACAAAAATCTTGCTTTGAGTTTCCTTATAGATATACGTCAGGGTGGAGATATATTCTCTCTTGATATGTATTACGGTTTGGCTACTGGTTTGTATCCTGAAACAGCTGGCGTGAACGACCTGGGCAATCCGGTAAGGAATTCTCTTGCAGATGGTGGTGGCATCATCAACCCGGGTGTTAACGTTTCTGACGGAAAACCAAACACCAAAAGAGTTGATATCAGCACTTTGTTTGGAGCATATGGATATTACAGAAAACCAGCTGCAGCATTTATCTACGATGCGAGCTATGTTAAATTGAGAGATCTTACTTTGACATACTCCTTCCCGGACAAAATGATGCAGTCAACAAAGGTGTTCAAAGGAATCGATGTATCATTATTTGGTCGCAACCTTTGGATCATTCATAAGAACCTTCCTTACTCAGATCCTGAAGAAGGCATCAGCTCCGGAAACCTGCAAGGTTATCAGGTGGGTGCTTATCCTTCAACAAGAGTCGTTGGTCTGAACTTAAAACTGAGATTCTAAATTTTTAAAGGAAGATTAAAAGGCCAAAACAAAATAAAAAATACTCAGATGAAAAAAATATTAGCAATATTGTCTTTAGGTGTGCTGATGGTGTCCTGTAAGAAAGATATTCAGGATCTGAACGCCGAAGACAAAAAACCGACAGATGTCCCTGCTCCATCACTTTTTGCCAACGCGCAAAAAAACGTGGTAGATATTATGACGAGTTCCAGCGTTAACTTCAATATCTTCAGACTGGTTGATCAGTACTGGACAGAAACTACCTATACTGACGAAACCAATTATGACCTGATAACAAGGAATATTCCTCAATCATATTGGAACACATTGTATCGTGATATCCTTAATAACCTGAGGCTGGCAAAGAGCAAGATCTATGCTCAGGACCCCGCTACAGTAACAACTGCCCAGTTGAAAAACCAGGCGGCAATCACCGATATCATGCAGGTGTACACTTATTCAATTCTTGTAAACACATTTGGCAACGTTCCTTATTCTGAGGCTTTGGATGTAACTAAACTTACACCCAAATATGATGACGCCAAGACTATTTACTATGATTTGCTGTCAAGGCTCGATACCTCAATCGCAGCATTGGACCCAAGTGCTGACGGCTTTGGCGAGAGTGATTTGCTGTACAATGGCGACGTTTCCAAATGGGTGAAATTTGGGAATTCTTTGAAACTAAGATTAGGTATGGGGATTGCAGATTTCGATGCGGCAAAAGCAAAATCTGTGGTTGAATCTGCGGCTCCTAATGTACTCGCATCGAATGATGACAATGCGATATTCAGTTATCTTTCAGCGCCTCCAAATACAAACCCTATCTGGGTTGACCTGGTTCAGAGTGGCCGTCATGACTTTGTAGGTGCCAATACCGTGATCGACACAATGAAGTCAATGTCCGACCCAAGATTGCCACAATATTTCGCAAAGAATAAAGATGGTAATTATGAAGGAGGTTCAGTAGGAGATGGTAACACTTACTCTTTATTCTCATCGCCGAGCAGCAAAATACTGGCCGCAAATTTTGAAGCATTGGTTATTGATTATGCCGAAGTTGAATTGCACCTTGCTGAAGCAGCTGAACGTGGAATGAATGTGGGCGGTACTGCCGCTGGTCACTACAATAATGGTGTAACAGCTTCCATCCTGTACTGGGGTGGTACAGCTGCTGACGCTACCACATATCTCGCAAGAGCTGATGTTGCTTATGCCACAGCAAAAGGTGATTACAAACAAAAGATCGGATTCCAAAAATGGTTGGCGCTTTATAACCGCGGCTTTGAAAGCTGGACAGAGATCAGACGTTTGGACTATCCAAAATTAGAGTTGCCATCAGGTGCACAATCTGGTTTCCCTGTTCGATACACATATCCTGTGCAGGAACAAAACCTGAACAAGGATAATTATAATGCTGCTTCAACTGCAATTGGAGGCGATAAGGTAGAAACTAAACTTTTCTGGGATAAATTCTAAGAAAAAATATATCTAGATAATTTTATTTATAATATCAAGCCGCTCGTTTTCGAGCGGCTTTTTTATTTCAACTTTTCTTGATAACTGGTTCAATATTAATTTTTTAAAAAAATGGTGCTGTTAAAACTATGTTACGTTTTTTGGATTAACATTTTTTTTTACCTTTAATCGCTCAGCTATTTGGATGCTTTTATTGTCATACTATCTAAATAAGTTGATATTTATTTTTTTAGCAATTATTTTTTTTTAAAAAACCTATTGTAAACACATGAGAAAAATTGTAACTGCACTTACAGTGCTGCTTCTTGGCGCTGTATTGGCGTATGGACAATCCCGGGTAATTACCGGCCAGGTAAAAGACGATAAGGGGAATCCCGTTCCCTTCGCCACAGTCAAAGTAAAAGGAAACAGTGGACGTGCCGTTTCCGCAGATCAGGATGGTATCTTCAAAATCGATGTAGGTTCCTCAAACGCTTTAATTTTTAGTGCAAGTGGCTTCGATACAAAAGAAGCTTCTGTTAGCGGATCAACGGTATCTGTTGTTCTGAATAACGCGCAAGGCGGTTTGCAGGAAGTTGTAGTAACGGCGCTCGGCCAAACCCAAAGCAAAGCCAAGCTTGGTTATTCCACTACGACATTTAGTAATACTGCTATCACAAGAACCGCTCCGGTAGGTATGCTGGATGGCCTTGCAGGTAAAATTGCAGGCGCGGACATTTCTAACCAGGGTGGTCCTGGATCTTCTACAAAAGTTGTATTGCGCGGTTATGGAGTTATCGGTGGTGGTAACAACCAACCACTATATGTAATTGACGGTGTGCCTTTAAGCGATGCCAGCCCTATCAGCCCTAACAGCCCATTGTCCTTAAATGGCAATGTTGATTTTGGTAATGGTATGAGTAGCGTTAACCCTAATGACATTGAAAACATTACAGTACTAAAAGGTACTGCCGCGTCTTCTCTTTATGGTTCATTGGCTAAGAATGGTGTAATCATGATCACTACCAAACGCGGTAAAAGCGGCAAGCTGAAAATCGATTATTCAGGTTCTGCCAATTTTAGCTACGTAGGTAAAATGCCTGTAATGCAGGATCAATACGGTCAGGGTTGGGGTGCTCAGTTTATTCTTTCTGAGAATGGTAGCTGGGGTCCTAAACTTGATGGCAAAATGAGAGTATGGGGCTCCGTTGTAGACAACTCGCAATTGGTTAAACCTTTCTCATTTATTGAAAACAACGTTCGCGATGTTTACAATGTAGGTACAGAGTATAATAATACGCTCGCTCTTTCTGGTGGTAACACAAACAACAGATTTTATTTCTCTTACGGTAACGTGACAAGTAATGGTGTCATTCCTACAGATGCTGATTACTTACAACGTAACTCTTTTGCATTGCGCACAAACAGCACCTACGATAAATTCACAATCAACACTTCTCTTAACTATGTTAACAGAAGAATGAATGCTCCTTTTACAGGACAGGGTGGTAGCGACGGTGCTTCTTTCTTCGAAGAAATTTTACAAATTCCTGTAGATATTCCTATCAGGGATTTCCAGGCTTATAAAAACAAATTCTTCAACGTAGACAACTACTTCACTCCATTTGCCGAGAACCCTTATTATGCTTTGAATGAAAATAAAAACACTCAAACATCTGACAGGTTCTTTGGTAACGTGGACATGAGTTACAAAATAAACAACCATCTTGCTGCAGAATTCAGATTGGGTGGAGATTTCACTAACGCTCGTCAGTTTAGCTACAAGCAAGTGAATGCGCCCAAACCTGGTAGCTGGAATGCCGGTGCAAACCCTGAGGGCGCAAAAAGAAACCCAGACGTGGGTTCTGTAGCACAAGAAGGTGATTACTACGGTTTGGTTAACGGAGACTTTTTACTTAAATACAATGCTAACATCAGCAATGACTGGACAGTTGATGCGACTGCAGGTGTAAACTACTACCAGGCAGATCAAAAGAACGTGCTTACACAGATTACGGACCTTGTAATTCCAGGCTTCTTTAATTTGTCAAACTCTAAGAACCTTCCAACTGCCAATGATTACCAAACCCACAAGAAAAGAATTGGTGCTTATGGTCAGGTAACTTTTGGATGGAAAGATCAGGTGTTTATCAGTGGTAACGCACGTAACGACTGGTCGTCTACTTTGCCAACTGGCAACAATAGCTTCTTCTATCCAGGTGCGAACGTATCATGGATAGCTTCAAAAACACTGAACCTTGACAGAACAGCGATTTCTTTCTGGAAAGTGAGAGCGGGTTACGGTCAAACCGGTTCTGATGCGGACCCGTACTTTGTTTATTCAACATTAGCTCCTGGTACGGTTCAAATGCCATTTGGTACAGTGAAAGCTCCTTTCAACGGTACGCCGGCATTCACCACATCGAGTACAATCGGCAACCCAGGTTTGTCACCGGTGAAAACAACCGAGTTTGAATTTGGTACTGAGATCAGGTTCTTTAAAAACAGATTGGGTGTAGACGCGACTTATTACGATAAATCAACCAAAGGTCAAATTCTGCAAGTGCCAATTTCTCCATCTACGGGTGCAACAAGACTTGTACAAAACCTTGGAGAGATTACGAACAAAGGTATCGAGCTTACTGTCGACGCTAAACCAATCGATACAAAAGATTTCACATGGAATCTCGTGTATACTTATTCTAAAAACTGGAACAATGTTGTTAGCTTAAACAGTGCATTGTCAAAAGTAATTTTGAATGATGCCTATGATGCTGAGTTGGATGTTGTTGTTGGTAAACCAGTGGGTGCTTTCTATGCTCCTGTTCCTGCTATTGATAGCGCAACAGGTAAAATGATAGTAAATGCGCAAACAGGGTTCTCTGTTGCTGCCGATGATAAAGGTTATTACGGTTCTGCACAACGTGACTACATGATGGGCCTAACCAACACCTTTACTTACAAAGACTGGACATTGAACTTCTCTTTGGACTATCGTAAAGGCGGCGTTATGTACAGCGGTACTGCTGACTTGTTACTGTTTACAGGTAATGCAAAAGCAACTTTGTATAATGACAGACAGCCTTTCATTATTCCAAATTCAGTTAACGCGGTGACTGATGCAGGTGGTCACACTCACTATGTAGAAAACACAACATACATTCCTAAGAACGATTTCTACGATTATTTCTATCCTACCAACAACAAAGGTTTGGCTTACTATCAGAGAATTTTTGATAAGTCTTTCCTGAAACTGAGAGATGTTTCTTTATCATATAGATTGCCACAAGCATGGGCTTCAAAAATTAAGGCAACCAATGCTGCTCTTAGTGTTTATGGTCGCAACTTCTTGCTGTGGACTCCAAAGGCGAATGCGTATGTTGACCCTGAAGGAACAAACCAGGGTAATGATATTCAAGGTGAATTGGGAGAGTTTAGAGCAATGCCTCTTTCTAAACAATATGGTGTAGCGCTTAAACTTAGTTTTTAATTAAAAAATTGAAGCAAGCATGAAAACAAGAATAAATAAATATAAAGCAGGAATAATTGCACTAGCATTGGTTGTTGCCGGTACAGGGTGCAAAAAACAACTAGATATAAACCAGGATCCTAACTTTCCAAGCGTTGACCAGTCAACTCCCCAGATAACTTTCCCGGCAGGTCTTTTGGGAACTTTGGGCGGGCAAGCCAGCGATTATCAAATATTAGGTGGAATCTGGGCCCAATATTTTACGCAGTCATCTGTATCTGCCCAGTATAAATACATTGATGGTTACAACGTACAGTCATCAGACTTTAACACCAGCTACGCTAACTCTTTTTCAAGAGCAATAAACAGTTATCAGCTTACAGTAGACAAAGCGACATTGAATGCAGACTGGTCATATTACCTAATGGCTCAGACGATGAAAGCTTATTCTACTTCTTTCCTGGTGGATCTATATGATCAAATACCTTACACAGAAGCGTTGCAGGGTGCCAAAAACCTTCAACCTAAGTTTGATGATGGCTACACTATTTACCAGGCATTGATCGATAGCATTAATCAGGGGTTGAGTAAAGATTTGTCACTGATTTCTGTTTCAACTTCAGCTACGCCTGGTTTCAGTGCTTCTGATCTTGTATTTGCCGGCGATCTGGACAAATGGACAGCTTTTGCAAATACAATGAAGCTTAAGTTATATCTGCGCATGGTGAATAAACACGCTGATGTAGCACAAGCGGGCATCAAAGCGATGTATGATGAAGGCGTTCAGTTTTTAACGTCTGACGCTTCAATTACAAACTTTACAGATGCTCCGGGTTTGGATAACCCAATGTTTGATTTTAACATTCGCAGTCTGAACACAACCACTAACATAAAAGCCAGCAGAACCTTTACAACATGGTTAACTGGAAACGCTGACCCAAGAGCAGTTTCTTATTTCGGTGCAGCTTCTCCGATTGGTATCAACCAGGGCGATTATGCGGGCACTGATCCTACTTATAATAACGCTGCTGTGTTTGTTCAGAAATACAACGATCCGGCTTACTTCATCTCTGCTGCGGAGTCCTATTTCATGCAGGCTGAAGTGGCAGTACGTTATGGTCTTGGCGATGCTAAATCTCTTTACGATGCAGGCGTAACAGCAGCCTTTGCAGCAGTTGGATTGGATGCGTCTTCATTCATAAACGCCGGTGGTAAATACGAATGGGGTAAAGAAATGGAAGGCGGTGTGGCATTGACTCCACTCGAGCAAATCATCCGTCAAAAATGGGCATCCCTTGCTTATGGCGCCCACCAATTGGAAGCATTCTTCGAAAAAAACAGAACCGGTTTTCCTAAAACAAGCGCTGTCTATTCAACAAATGCTAGTTATATTCCTGGTCAGCTTGTAGTTTCTGCGTCTTCATCTTTATCTCCGGGTCAATTCCCTAAACGACTAGTGTTCCCGGACAATGAGCGTCAAAGAAATAACAACACACCTTCGATATCAGATAATCCTATAACCAAGCCTGTTTGGTGGAGTTTATAATCATAACTTAAAAGATTAACAATGACTAGAAATATTTTATCATTATTCATAATAACTGCGACATGCCTCACTTTGGGGGCGTGCCGCAAATATTCTCCAGTAGAGAGTGATACGCACGTGGGCATTTCTAAAATAACCTATTACCCGATTATAAGCACCAATGGAGAATATTTGATTATTTTAGACCAGGGCGCCGCATATACAGATGCCGGTGCAACTGCAACAGTTAACGGCCAGCCCATAACACCCGTAGTAAGCGGAAGTGTAAATACCGCTGTACCTGCTGTGTATAATCTTACTTACACTGCCACTAATGACGACGGGTTTTCTGCAACTGACTGGAGAACAGTTGTTGTAATTGGTAATGATGTAGCTAGTAATGATTATTCGGGCAGTTACGCGAGAGATGTTAATGGTTTACTAAGCACATGGACTAAGACAGCAAAAGGTGTTTACAATGTAGACAATCCAGGCGGAGCGGGAGTCGGTTTTGGTTATGTTATTAAAGTAGTAAACTATACCGGCAGTAAAATTGCCATTCCCAAGCAGTATGCAACCGACCCGGATGGAGTAGTCGGCATAGTAAGTGGAGCTAGCGAAACATATAATGCAACCGCTACACCACCAAAATATTCCTGGTCATTTCTTGCTGGCGGTTACGGTACACAGGTAAGGAACTTTGTTAAACAGTAAATCAAAAAAAATGAAAAATATCAGAATATATATATTGGCTTTATTGGCCGTAGGAGGGTTTGCAGGTTGCCAAAAAACAAATGACCCCGGACAGATAAGTATGCAAAAGGCGACGGGTGAATTCTGGGTAATGCTTTATTACAACGGAGATGAACAATATCCAGCGCCGTTAAAGCTCTCTACTGTAAATACATCTACCGATAAAGATTCAATATGGATTGATCAGCTCGCTGAGCCTTATATCGGATTTCAATTGAGAGCCGGGATCAATATGCAAGACCTGACGTTTGCAAGCCCAACAAACACAGAAAATTTGTATGCTACAAGCAAAGCAAAATGGATTACGAATCCTAATACGTATGTACCAGATGCGGCAACTATTACGGAGGGTAAAATAATGCATAAGGCGGCCCACTCAACAACAGGTGTGGTAACCGACAGCATCTACTTCAAAATAAAATTCTCAGATGATCCTACGACATATGAGATGAAAGGTACAGGAACTACCAACTGGCCTGAAGACGATTTCTAAATCTCACATTTCGAGATATGCAAAAGCCGCTGATTGTTTCAGCGGCTTTTTGTTTGTGTTGATTTCACGCCGGCCTGAATGACATTTGTCGGGCAGGCAATGGCGCAAAGGCTTAGTGAGTTTCACGCAGCGGACGCAACGAAGCAGCGACGCAAAGGACCGTTGCGATGTTTTGCGTAAAGTCGCAAAGAAGCAATGTCCGATAAGATTTGTTGATATCGAACATCAAAAAAAACTTGAGTCATTCTTGTGCCATCAAATAAAAAGCCGCTGAATAAAATCAGCGGCTCTATCAAAAATCTTTTCCAATCATGACAATCATGAAAATCTGCGTTCCTTCTCTTACTGCGCTTTCCATGTGTTGTTCGAGTCATTCACATCCGGCAACACATTATCAGGATCGATTGTTACAGATTCTACTTTGCCGGTAGAAGCATATTTGGCTTTCCATGAACTTCCATGCTGCCATATTTCAACAGGTAGTTGAAGACGGCCAACTGTTCCGTTTGCTTCTTTAATTTCAAGCGTTACAGGCATTGGCAGTTGCTCAAGATTTTCGATCGTGATAATAATGCCTTGTGAACTGTCGCCTTTCACATACTCAACATTTGTTACAGCCTGGTCAAGTTTCCAGTTGTTCATGAACCATCCGCGCCAGAACCAGTCGAGGTTTTCACCGCTATAGTTTTCCATTGCGTGGAAAAAATCCCACGGAGTTGGATGCTTGAACGCCCAGTTGTTGATATAATATCTGAACGATTCATCAAAACGTTTTTGACCGAGGATCACATCGCGCAAAAGGTCCAGACCCATTCCCGGCTTGCCATAAGCAACATTACCAAGGTTGAATGGAGCTGTTACGTCCGGCACGGTCATAACACTTTCAGACTTATCGCCAAACATATATTTTGCGGCCTTGTGTCTGTTCGCAGCGTTTGTATTAAAGAATTCGCCGTTGTTAAAACTTTTGTCAGCAACACCATTAATGAAAGTGTTGAAACCTTCATCCATCCACGGATATTTTCTTTCATTGCTGCCCACGATCATTGGGAACCAGTTGTGGCCAAACTCATGGCTTGTAACACCCCACAAAGAATTTCCAGCTGCATAAGAGGAGCAGAATACGATGCCCGGATATTCCATTCCGCCCACAATGCCCGCTACGTTAGTTGCCACAGGGTATGTGTACTCATACCATTGAGTTGAGTAATGCTCGATACAACCTTTCACAAATTCAGTTGATCTTTTCCATGATGTTTCTTTTGCACTTTCAACAGGATAGACAGACATTGCCAAAGATTTTTTACCGCTCGGCAAATTGATCCTTGCTGCGTCCCAAACAAAAGCCTCAGATGCAGCCCACGCAACGTCTCTTGCATTGGTGCATTTGAAATGCCATGTCAGCCTGTTTTTCGCAGGTCTTGTAGCTTTATCGGTAACCTCTTTTTCGCTTCTGATCGCAACTGTTTTGTCGCTTTCTTTCGCTTGTTTCAAACGGCTGATCTGGTCTGCCGTCAACACTTCAGTTGGGTTTACCAACTCGCCTGATGCTACAACGATTTGTTTAGGAGAAGTATTGATAGTAAAATCAAAATTACCATACTCAAGGTAAAACTCACCCTGACCTAAATAAGGCAGCGTGTTCCAGCCAAGCACATTGTCGTACACACACATGCGCGGATACCATTGTGCAATTTCATACACCCAACCGTTTTTGGTTTTTTGTCTTCCCATGCGGTCTGTACCATATTCGGGAATGGCAAAAGAATAATCAATCTTGATTCTTACAGAATCGCCGTTTGCTTTCATGGCATTTGGCAAACTGATCTGCATTCTTGTATCGCTGATTGTATAGTCAACTTTGTCATCTTTTTTACCTGATACCAAAGATACATTTTTAATGTTGTAACCGCCGTCAAAGCCTCTGTTGGCCCAGCGTCCACCTGTGATGGCAGTTGTGGCAACACCTCTTGACTTAAGGCTGTAAATGTTCTGGTCCAATTGCAGCCAAAGGAATGGCAGCTTTTCCGGACTGTTATTTTTATACGTAATAATTACTGAACCGCTGATGGTGTGGTTGCTGTCGTCCAGCGAAACGTCGATTTTGTAATCGGCGCTGTTTTGCCAATATGCTTTTCCTGGAGTACCTGCAGCCGTGCGGATATCATCGCCATAAGCAGGATAGAAGAAAGGCGCAAAGGCTTCGTGCTGGTCAAACTTGGTAGGGGTTTGCGACTGTGCTGTGAGCGCCGCAAAAAAAAGTACGGAGAATACTCCCGTAAAAACTTTTCTCATTTAGTTTATTTGTTTAAAGCTCTAAAGATAAAGTAAGATTTTAGGAACAGAACGCAGATTTTCATGATTGTGATGATCGGTCATCAGGATTTACCACCAAGACACTAAGGCCACCAAGCCCCACTAAGAAAATCCAAAACAATTGGAGACCCTTAGTGAAGCTTAGTGGCCTTAGTGGTAAATCTTGATGCCTGCTCTATAGTGCTGCATCAAATCTAAATTCTGAATTCTTGATAAACCATGACAATCATGAAAATCTGCGTTCTCTCTATTCGATCTTCATTCTCCATCCTGCATACATCATTCTACCGCTCACTGGTCCCCATATCATCGAAGCGTCAAAATAAGGACTGAATGGTTGATCGGCAGCAATGATCGCGTTTGGTTGTTTGTAATTGGAAATATTTTCAGACCCTACATAAAAATCCATTTTTTGTTTTTTGCCAACTGTCTTACTGATCTGTGCATTCATCAACACATAATCAGGAGAAGAAGTGGAAAGCTGGTATTGAACAGGATTTCCGTCGGTGGCCGGAATTCTTTTTTTGCCAACGTAGTTGATGGTGTAATCAAACTTCCAACCGGAAATAGCGTAAGCAATATTTGCAAATGCCCTGTTTTTCGCCATTAGCGGACGTTCAAGTAACTTGCCGTTGTAATCTGTTCGCACATCATAATATCTGTAAGCAAGACGAAGCTCCAGCTTTTTGATTGGCTCAACATTCAATTGTACCTGGAAACTATTGGAGAATGATTTTCCCTGCAGATTGTAGAAGTTAACAGTTCGTGCATTTTCAAGATCAACCACCACCTGGTTGGTGAAATCATTTCTGAAATAATCAAGGCTTAACAGCGCGTCATTGTGAAACAGTTTGAACTTTTGATCTACGCTAATGCCCTTGTTCCATGCCACTTCCGGGTTTAAACCGTACGCTTTTCCTGCTTCTGCATTGATAATGTTGACTGTTCGTGAGCTTACAAACACACTCATGTTTTCTGCAAAAATATTCGCAGTGCGTTGCCCTTTTCCTGCACTCACCCTGATGGTTGTTCCCTTTATTGGCTCATAACGTACATGTATACGCGGAGTCACAAAAAAACCGAACAAACTGTTGTGGTCAGCACGCAATCCCGCTACCACATTCAGTTTTTCTATTGGTGTATAAGTGTATTCAAAAAAAGCGCCTGGTACAACTTCCGTTCTCTTGTAATCTGTTTTTTTGAAAACCTCATCATAGTTGTCATAAAGAAACGAAATACCAGTTCTGAATTTATGCGTTGTTGAATGAATGATTGATTGATAGATCAGGTTCGCGTAAACGTTCTGTTGTTTGGCGTTATAATCTGTTAATCCAAAATAAGAATCTTGCTGATGGCTTATTCCCGATAACTGCAAGCCAATGCTCTTGTATTGTTTTTCAGGAAAAACGTACCCTGTTTTTGCAAAGAACTCATAGCGGTTGATGTTCATGCCCAGGCCATAACTGTTTGTCGTGTGCTTATCGTCTGATGCGTCGAAGCTGGTTTGGCCCCCTGTTCTTTTGTCTGTTAGCACCTTAATGCCGAATTGTGATGAAAGCCCTTTCTCATCATTATATGCCCAGCGATTTACAAGGCTAAATTGATTACCTGTAGGGAGATCGCGAAAGCCGTCTTTGTTTTGATCAAGGTTTTTATTCGTTAAAAAATCATCATGCAGCAGCAGTGCTGTCCCCCATTTTTTCGAAATGTGAGAAGCAAGATTGAGGTTAAGGTCCGTTTTGCCGAAATCATTTACATAAGCATTCGCATACAAATGTTCGCTTTCCGGTTTTTTCAGCTCCACATTGATTTGACCGGCAATACTTTCATAACCATTTGCCACAGAGCCAATCCCTTTCGTAAGTTGAATAGATTCCACCCAGGGACCCGCAATTGAATTCAAACCCAGTGGTGTTGCGATACCACGCGGACCCGGCAAATTTTCTACTGTGAGTTGAGTGTAATTTCCGCTCAGGCCCAGCAATTGAATTTGCTTCGAACCAGTTACTGCATCGTTGTAAGAAACATCTACAGAAGGATTGGTTTCAAAACTTTCACTCAGGTTGCAACACGCGGCTTTTAGAAGCTCTTTGCCCGTTATTACCTCGGTACGAATCGGCGACAACATGGATAAGTATGTTGCTCGTTGACGTGAAGTAACCACTACTTCTTTCAAAGTTTTATCCGTAGCCATAACGATTTTTAGCTCGTCATGGCCAGTTACAGTAATGGTATCAGCACGATAACCTGTGAAGCTGATAATAAGCTTATTGTCGTTGTCAGGTTTTTGTATTTCAAAGCCACCGAAGGAATCAGTTGTAACGCCTTTGCCATTGCTTAGCCAAACAATGCTCGCGCCAGTGAGTGGAAGCAGGTTGCCCTTTTTATCACTCTGTAAAACGATGCCTTTAACGATGGGGCCGGATGGTGTTGAAAGCGAATCGCCATGACTTATATTTTCCGGTGCTTGCAGTTCCTCTCTGTATTTGCAGCACTCAGGAAGTTTATCATAGTTGGTCGCTGTTGCTTTTTTATCAGCTACATCGTGGCCCGCTGCAAGTATATTGCCTGCAATGACATCAAGGGATGTCTGGCCTTCGTTGTATTGAACAGTTAAAAGATGAGATGTCACATCCCATTTGGCTGATTTTACGCCGTTAGTTTTCGCGGCTTTTTCGATTCTGCTTTTGCATTGCCCGCAAGTGCCGGCAACGGTCAGCGTTGCTGTTGTGTCTTTATGTGATTGTGCATCGGCGTTGGAATAAATGAGCACGACGAACAGACTAAGAATTATATATATCGATCGTTTCATTAAATAATTTTTTCTGCAATTATATGATGGTAAGAAAACTGCGTCAATTCATTAATACGACTAGAACTTGCTAATAAATAAAGATTTGTGTCGTGCAGTGATGCTCATTGTTCAATTGATATTCTATCGTTCAAGTGTGCGACGCAACGGCCGTTCAATCAAGGCGCTGCTGTTCGGTGCCAAAAGAAAAATGTTGAATTACTGCATGATCAAATTGATAGAATCGTCTTTGAATGAATGACGGTTACAGCTGGGTTGCAGCCGTATAGGAAGGAGGGAAGAAGTGCTAAATTCTGTAAACGCAGTGCTTGATATATAAAGGTATTCCTGGCGAAGGCGGGGGTGCCTTTGCATAAAAACACTGTGAAGTGGCAGAAGGAATTTGTTGTGCTTCTGGTATTAAAAAGAACTGCTGTGGAATGCTCTCGAACTGGAATTTGGCAAAAGAAAACTTAACATCTGAAGCAATGTGAGAATCTTTAACCTGCAAAGAAATGATATTCGTTTTGCAACAGTTCTTCATGCTTGCTGCCATCGCAGGAGGACAGTTGTTCTCGCTTTGACTGGACGTATGCAGGAGTGTGGCTACGGTAGATTTCAATTTGCCGCAGCAATAGAATTGCTCCACTCCAATGCCGAGAGAGGCGAGGGAATAGACGCAAAACAATATAATGGCGGCGAATTTCTTCATTAGTGCAAGATTACAGAAAATAAATTGTTTAAGAGATGAGAAAACTCACGAAAGGATTGTTAAAGGTGTGAACGGCGGTTGGGAGGAACGCAGATGACACGGATTGGACGGATTTACACGGATTTTTATTGGTTTTCAAATGATTAATCGACCTGTTTATTTACGTTTATGAATGTCTGCACTCCAAACATCAGCCCCGGATGGGCGGCACGTTAGTAGCACCAAATCATGAAAAACCACAACCCAATTCCAGCCCCAGAGGGCGACACGTTAATTGTTTTGGTCGTTGTGTTGCGTTGATGCGCAAGACGTTGCTGGGTGCCAGACCTGACAGGTTTTTAAAACCTGTCAGGTCTGGGTGCGACCCCGAAATTATTCGCAAACTATTCAAAAAGGAATGTCGTTTTATTGATTAGGACGCATAGCAAATTCTTAACTTTGTGTGTTCAATTTCAGGGACTTAGCTTTGCAGTTCCTAATCATTATTAATCATGTTTAAAAAGAATTATTGTCGGCAAAGCCCGTGCTATGGTGTGGTGTGGCGAAAGCCCCCAAAGTTTAATAATGAACTAGGACACCTAACGCACGGGCTTTGTGCATCCTATTCAATTATGGCTGTTTCCTTTGAAAAAAATGCTTTGGTTTTACGATTCGAAACCAGCACCCCAGACTTTGCACACAAAATGATTTATGCAGGTCTTATTGATGCTCTTTCCAGCAAAGCCTGGGTCAATGGCGGAGATATGACAAAGAGAAATGATTACAATTATTTGTTTGAATTGCTCAAAGAATGGCAGATCACTAAACCAGAGTAACGTCTTAAAATGTAAGCCGCTGACGAAGCGGCTTTTTCGTTTTTTTTCGGCAAACCGAAATAAAGTTTGAAGTATTCGCTATAAAGTGTAATTTTATACTGTACATAGTTAAATTTTATACTATGGCGAAAACACGAAAAATTTCAAGAATGGGCAAAGCTTCCTCTGTTATAAAAGGGACTAAAGGTGGTGGCATGAAGGCCGTTGCCGGTGGTGGCAAGGTTTATAAAGTAGATTTTACAATTCTCTCAAAGAAACCTGAAAGCCATATGACGCCAATAGAAAAGATGCAAAGATTGTCTGTTGGTATCAGTAAAAAGGATCTTGAAGAGTTGAAGAACCGGGCCGAATTGGATTATGATAAACTTGCAGTACTGCTTTCTGTAACAAGATCGACACTCATCAATAAGCAGGGATCAGAAAAGTTCAATCCCACCTTAAGCGAAAGGATAATTGGCCTTGCGGACATTTATTCATACGGCTACGAAGTGTTTGAAGATGAAGAGAAATTTAATCAATGGATGTTCAGGCAAAACACTGCTTTGGGAGGCAAAACGCCATATGAAATGTGCAGCAACCAGTTCGGCAGAGAAGAGGTTAGGCATGTCATTGGAAGAATAGACTACGGTATATACTCATAAATAATTAGCATGAAAGTTTACAGAGTTGGTAAAACAAGATATGCTAATGATCTAACGGGGGAAGGAGCGAAGCTGCACGGTGGGCGTTGGAACCATGTTATGACGGCATGTATTTATACTTCAGAAAGCAGGGCGCTGGCATTGTTGGAATATACTGTTAATGTAAACATCGAAGATATTCCCAGGGCCCTGAGCATCACCACGTTTGAAATTCCGGATGATATTGCGATACAGGAACTGACCATGTTACAACTTCCCGGAGACTGGAAGGAGTTTCCCGCACCGTCTTCCACAAAAGATTTTGGAACCGAATTATTGGATGGCGCTAATTTTCCTGTAATAAAAATTCCCTCGGTGGTTGTGTCGCAGGAATTCAATTTTTTGTTTAATCCGAAACATCCTGATTTTAGAAAAGTTAAAATCGTAGATGTAAGGGATCTAGTTTACGATGTAAGAATTAAGTCGACGTAATGCGCGCATTCTCAAAGCCAGGCTGGGGAATTAAAATAAATAAATACTTTTGCACTAATAAAAAGAGCCGATTATTCGTAGTAATCGACTCCTAATTTCAGAAAGAAGGCTTTCCTACTTTTGTTTTGTACAGTTGCAGATAAAGAACCTGAGGAACTGACTGTTTACAGGGTAAATGGTCTTGCCATTCCTTACTACATGTCGGGCAAAAACCATTTTCATTTCTTGATCGCATTTGGGACAAAACTTTCTGGATTTCATGCCTTTTCGTTTTGAGTTAAGAAATACTGTGAGGGTTCGTTCTCGCTGCCTCATCATCTCAGCGCTTATTAAGAAGTTGCATAAACGTAAAAAGCCTCAGCTACGAACTGAGGCTTAATTAATTTAGTCTGTGGGAATATAGCCTATCTTTTGGTAGGTAAGGGATACGCCCTTAAGACATGATATCCAGACCACAAATATACAAGCGCATTTGAAAATGTGAGCGATTTGATGAATGTTATGTGAGATATTTATTTGTGCAATGTAAAGATCTTCAGGATGTTGAGAGTAACTATTTTGATTCGTGGCCTAATGAACAATAATTGAACATTCTAAATGATTTCGATTTGTGCGAACATGAATCGGGGTGAGGTATATAAACGTAAAAAGCCTTAGCTGCGAACTAAGGCTTTTTTATTTCAAAACGTGCAATATGATATCTATAACGCAAATGTACAAGCGCTTTTTAAAACAAAAGTATTTTGACGATCGTTTTGTTAGATATTTGTTTAATCAATGTTAAGCGTTTTTAGATCATAACTCATCATGACAATCATGAAGATCTGCGTTCTTATTTCCCTCTTATCATATCCGCTACAACCTTGTCAATCGGCAATGACACACATTCTGCAGAAAAATCTTTACTATCAATAAAACGGAAGGTTTCTGTTTCACCTGTTGCTTCGTACATCTTTAATTCTCTTTCATCAAAATCAAAAGGTGTTTCACGAAGTGGAGCTTTGATTGGTTCCAGTGCTTTCACCCAATAATAAATGGAAACAATTTGATCGCCTTCGCGAAAGGCACTCATCTGGAAAAAATCAGTGGTGTATAAATGTTCAAGCACCTCCACTTCAAGATTCATTTCTTCCTTGAACTCCCGTTTCAGGCAATCGCGTGTGCCTTCGCCAAACTCAAGCCCACCGCCGGGAAACTTAGTGTAATAAGCTCCGCGGATGAACTCATCGCTTACTAAAATTCTTCCGGATTCGTCTTTTAAAATGCCGTATACGCGAAGAGTGATCATTGAATTAGGAATTAGAAATTAGGAATTAGTTTCTGTGTTGCATGCTACAACTACTTGAACCTTTCGGTTATTCAGTTATTCGGTTATTCAGTTATTGCTTCTAGAACCATTTCTTCTTCAAGAAGTACCAACTCAAAATTATTGATGCAACTACCGACAGGATCAGCGGAATGTAAAATGCGTGCGGATAAGTTTGGTATGGTATCGGCACGTTCATTCCGTAAATGCCCGCCACTAAAGCTGGTAGTGATAAAATGATGGTGATAGATGTCAGGCGCTTCATCACATTGTTAAGGTTGTTGCTGATGATGCTTGCAAATGCATCCAGCGTACTGCTTAAGATGTTGGTGTAAGTGTTCGACATTTCAAGCGCTTGCGAAACGTCAACTATAAGGTCCTTCAAAAATTCTTTTTCTTCATCATTCAGACCCAGGAAGTTTGTTCTTTCAAGCTTTAGTAGTAACAACTCATTTGATCGAAGTGCCGTTACAAAATATACGAGGCTCTTTTGAATACGCATTAATTCCAGCAGCTCCTCGTTACGGTTAGAGTCATACAGTTTTTGCTCCAGTATGTTTCTGCGCTGATTGATCTCTTTCAAATACGCCATGTAGTTCTGCACGATCTTTTCGAAGATCTTCAACACCATCATTTTCCTGTTGTCTGGATGGCGGTTTTGAAATGTGCTAAGGAATTTCTTTATCGCAGCATTCTCGAAAGAGTTTACGGTGATAATTTGATTATGCGTTAGGATAATACAAATAGGAATGGTAATGTAAAACGCGTCGCTCTCGTTGAAAGAGTTGTTCTCGGTAGGCGTTTTGATAACGATCAGCTTCACATTGTCTTCTTCTTCATAGCGCGAGCGTTCATCAATATCCAGTGAGTCAGTTAAAAAGTCTAAGGGTACATCCAGTTGCTCAGAAAGGTCGTTAAACTCTTCCTGTTTCAAAGGCGGCAATACATTGATCCATGCACCGTTTTCAGCCTTGTCAATAGCAACCGTTTGGTGGTTAATGTTTTTGAAAATTTGAATCACAAAAAAATAGGAATTAGGAATTAGAAATTAGGAATTAGAACCAATATGCAAGGAAGTAAAAAATTAGAGTTAAGTGTTAGCGGTGCAGGTTATCGAATGATTATCAAACACCACTAATTCCTAACTCCTAATTTCTAATTCCTAATTAATCTCAATGCATCCGGCAAAAACCATGTCAGCAGGGCCGCACAGCCAGATATCAGAATACGACCCCTCTTTGTGGCGATCATATTCTACGGACAGTTTGCCACCTTTTGTTGTAACGATTACTTCGTTAAAACCAATTTCATTATGAAAATTAACCAAAGCGCTTGCTGTAACGCCGGTGCCACAACTTAGTGTTTCATCTTCAACACCGCGTTCGTAAGTGCGAACAATGATCTCATCATCATTCTTTTGCTCTACGAAATTTACGTTCACGCCTTGTTTTGCAAATTTGTTGCTATAGCGTATGTCGTGCCCTTTTTGGTACACATCATAATCCATTACATCGCTGACCATTTTCACATAGTGTGGGGAACCTGTATCCAGTAAAAAATCTTTATGATTGAGTTCTTCAATTGTAGAAACGTCTTTCATTTTCAGACTTACAGTGCCATCCATGTCAATTTCAGCTTCATGCAATCCGTCTGCTGCAATAAAGCGATAAATTGTCCTTGTAATACCGCGGTGAAAAGCAAACTTCACCAGGCAGCGTCCACCATTTCCGCACATTGTACTTGTGTTGCCGTCTGAGTTGTAGTATTTCATTTCGAAATCGTAATCACCAGCACTGTTCAACAGCATCAAGCCATCTGCACCAACTCCAAAACGACGATCACACAAAAATTTCACTTGCTCATTGGTTAAGGCATCGTATTCATGGTTACGGTTATCAAGAATCACAAAGTCATTTCCTGTTCCCTGGTACTTAAAAAAATTAAGTTTCATATATCTCCTTTTGTCCTTTTTGATTGATTCGGGCAATTATCAAAGGTAAGATTTGTTGCTTTACAAACGCTTAAAGCTTAGTGCCCAACGCCTAACGCGTTTAGGGCGTAACCGGCTAAATAGATTGTGGCACCTCAAGGGCGTTAAGCGTTAGGCCTTTGGCGTTTAGCTAAATTGTGCTCACAATGCCAAGCACCTTTTCAATCAGTTTGTTCACTGCCAAAGCGCTGTCTTTAGAAAATTCTTTCACGACCCGGTTTGCTACCACAGCGTTCAGGCTAAGGCAATGGTGACCCAGCAGCCTGCCAAGCCCGTAAATGGCAGAAGTTTCCATTTCAAAATTGGAGATCCGGTGTTGTCCAAAACTGAAGTCTGTAAGCCGGTCCACCAGTTGAGGATTGCTGAGGCCAAGGCGCAAAACGCGGCCCTGGGGGCCATAAAATCCAGGGCAGGTTACGGTAATTCCCTGGTGGAAACCATCAACAAAATTCTTTAACAGCGAAGCCGAAGCGCCGCTTATATAGGGTTGCGAAGAATTATTCAGTTGGGTTTGGGTCATGAAAGATTGCAACAGCAATTTTTCTTCATCGTTATGCTCGTGGCGGTAAAAGTTAAGCAGATTGTCCAGACCAAGACCGTGCGTGGAGGCCACGAAATTATCCACCGGAATATCTTTCTGTAGCGAACCGCAGGTGCCGAGGCGCATTATCTGCAAAGCCGTAAGCTCTTCTTTAATAGTGCGGGTTTCAAAGTCGATGTTTACCAATGCATCCAGCTCGTTAATCACAATATCGATATTGTCAGGACCGATTCCCGTAGAAACAACAGACAGCCTTTTGTTATTGATGGTACCGGTGTGGGTAATAAATTCACGGTGCTGGCGCTTGTATTCAATGTTATCAAAATGCCTGCTTAGCAACGCCACGCGATCAGGGTCGCCGACGGTAATGATAGTAGTTGCCAGTTCTTCGGGACGAACATCCAGATGATAGACTGCTCCACGGCTGTTGATTATCAGTTCAGAAGGCGCTATTTGTTTCATTTTGCAGAAATTTTATACGGGAAAGGTCAATACTCCCAAAGCTAACAAGTCAGCCTTAATTGGAGATTAAATATTTTATAGAAAGTTCTTTTTTTAAACATAAAAATACCCTTATTTTTGCAACCCCTCGCAAAAGGGTTATATAAGGTCCTGTGGCCGAGTGGCTAGGCAGAGCTCTGCAAAAGCTTCTACAGCGGTTCGAATCCGCTCGGGACCTCGAAATAAGGATTACAACTCTTGTAATCCTTATTTTATTTTACCCAGCGTTATTTTCAAGTCTCTTTTCCTCGTCCTGAAATAAATTTACAGGCATCAAAAAATCTTCACCTACATTTTCACTTGTCAAGCGAAATTAGCAACTGGTCCTTCAAATTAGCTAATTGATATCTGATTTTTTCTAGTTCGTATTTTGCATGTTATGCAGTGCTGTATCAAGCACACAAACGGTTTTTATAAGGCGAGACGGTCGTTTTTACTACACTTAATAGCGGTTTGCCCGACGGGAGAAGATTCTCTAAGGTTTCGCAAAATGACGGTTTTTTTTCGCAATCAGACATGGGGCTTCCCTCCATTATCGTCTATTTTGCTTCCATTCTTCGATTAAAACAAAACTAACGATGAAGCTAATTGCCAAAAAATGCCTTTGTGCATTAACACTAACACTTTTTCTGGGCGCGACTGCCTTGGCCCAGACCCGAACCATTACCGGAACGGTAAAAGACCAGAGCGGACAGCCTTTAAAAGGTGTAAACGTAATGGTCAAAGGAACCAAAACCGGCAGTACTACAGACGAAACGGGAAGATACTCTCTCTCCGTTGATAAAAACGCAGTACTGATCTTGTCTTTCACAGGTTACACCAGCAAAGAAATTCCAGTCAGCGGATCTCAGTCGAGCCTCATTACACAATTGACTGTGGCCGACAAAAGCCTTGAAGACGTAGTCGTAGTGGGCTACGGTAAACAAAAGAAAATCAACATGACTGGTGCAGTTGAAACAATCAGCGCCAAACAATTGGAAAACCGCCCTGTAACCAGCGCCACCGCCATGTTGCAAGGAACGGCTCCAAGTTTGGTGTTTAGTGCACCATCAGGTGGTAACACGCCGGGCTCAAGACCTACTGTTCAAATCAGGGGATCTGCTGCCATAGCAAATAGTGGTGTTGTTGGTACTACTGAACCATTGGTGGTAATTGACGGTATTCCTGGCACTATGACAGACTTCGACGCTTTGAATCCAAATGATATCGAAAGCGTATCTGTACTAAAGGATGCCGCAGCATCTGCTGTATACGGAGCCCGCGCACCTTACGGTGTTCTTGTGATTTCTACAAAAATGGCTAAGAGAAACGAAAGCCCCCAATTTACGTATGATGGGAACTTTGCGAAAGTTACTCCTGTAAGAGTGCCTCACACGGTTGATGCATACACTTACGCGCTTGCCATTGATCAGGGGCAAATGAACGTTGCCGGAGGAAATGCAAATGCAGTAAGTTATACAAAGGGTATTTTGGATACCATTCAGGACAACATACTTCATCCCGGAAAATATACCTATGCTCAACTGAATCCTTTCATCTATACCAACGGTACTCCGTCCGGCTATGGTACTGCTATGAACAACAACGACATGGTGGATGTATGGTTGCGTTCTTCATTTCGCCAGCAGCATAATTTCTCGGTAAGAGGTGGAAGTGATAAAACTACTTACTTCCTTTCCGGAGGATATGTGAATCAACCGGGTGTTTTAAATTATGTACAAGATATAGACAATTTCAAACGCTATAATATCAATGGCTCGTTGATGTCACAGGTAAATGACTGGCTTAAATTGAGTTATCATACCCGTTATTCGCTTGGTCAGTCAACAGCCCCGATTGGAGGCTTGGGTTTGGGTAGGTCCGGGCTGTATACATGGATCTTCGGATCAGCGCCTACTACTCCTGTGATGACCGGAGTGGGAGAGCTGAATCCCACTATGCTCACAGCAAGTAATGGTGGTAGCATTGTGAGTAAATCTCATCGCCTGGATAATATCTTAGGAGCTGATATTAATATCCTGAAGGGCTTGACAGCGCATATTGACGGTACCTGGCGTTTATCAGTGTCTGACTACCAATCGCTTACGATACCGGTAATTACCAAGCAGCCTAACGGATCGTATATGGCAGGTACTGGGGCTAACGTATCCTCATTAACGAAACAGAGTGCATTGGAAACATACTGGACGGTTCAGGGATATATGGCGTATGAGTATGCGCTTAAGAAACATACATTCAGAATTCAAGCCGGTGCTTCAGCGGAAGAGGATAATTATAAAAATATGACCGGTACTAATATTAACCTTTATACACCAGATCTACCTGCATTCGCTGTTGCATCAGGAGCATCACCTTCCCTTAGTGATGCGGTAAACACCTGGGCTACTGCCGGATTCTTTGGAAGGTTTAATTACAATTATGACAGCAGATACTTATTGGAAGTGAATGGACGTTACGATGGTTCCGGCCGTTATTCAGCTGATAAGCGTTGGGGCGTTTTCCCCTCAGCATCTGCCGGTTGGAATATGAGTAATGAAAAATTCTGGAAAGGCATAGCATCGATCGTTAATCGTGCGAAAATAAGGGCATCTTATGGTACTGTAGGTAACCAGGGTAACGCAGCAGGTTATTTACATATACCTACCATGACAACAGGCAATAAGTCTTCATGGCTCTTCAATGGTGCAACTCTTCCTTATGTGAATATGCCGGGCATATTGAACATGGATCGTACATGGGAAAAATTAACCACGGCTGACGTTGGCCTGGAATTAGGCTTCCTGAACAACCGCCTGACTTCAGAGTTTGATTATTTTAATAGAAGGGCATGGGATGTGATCGGACCGGCTACTCCTGTACCAACGGTGTTAGGTACAACTGCTCCGGATGTAAACAATGCTGAATTTGTAACCAAAGGTTGGGAAGCACAAGTAAAATGGGCTGACAACATCAACCAAAGATGGAACTATAGTGTAGGATTAGGTCTGTCAGATGCTCAGTCGAAAGTAACCAAATACAACAATCCTGCTCCTGCGCTCACTGACTGGTATGTAGGGAAAAAATTTGGAGAAATTTGGGGATATGTTTCTGATCGCTTGCTGACTCAAAGTGATTTTCCTAATACCTCTACCGTTGGACAACAACCCATCATCAATCAAAGTAAGATATCTAACGGTGCAAAATGGTATGCCGGTGATGTGAAGTATGAAGACCTCAATGGGGATAAAGTAATATCTCCGGGTGCTTCAAGTCTTGCAGATCATGGTGATCTTAAAATAATAGGAAACAGTACGCCTCGATATCGCTTTAATTTCACTCTGGCCAGCGGTTATAGTTTTCCAAAAGCAGGTCGTGTAGATGTTTCTATATTCCTGGAAGGTGTTGGCAAACGTGACCTGTTTATGGGAAGTACTTATTCTTGGTGGGGCGGTCCTATAAGCAGCCAGACTTCGATAGCGCAAGGTATATATCAAGGGGACAAGTCATTGGACTTTTATAGAGATGCCAATAGCGACGCAAGAGTTCTTTCTGTACTGGGCCAAAATGTAAATTCTTATTTCCCAAGACCTTATACTGGAGCTGAAGGGGCTAAAAACTTCGCGACCAGTAGCAGATATTTGGTGAGTGGCGCCTATATGCGTTTGAAAAACGTAATGCTAACCTACAGTTTACCAAACCAATGGTTGAACGTAGCAAAAATAAAGACCTGTCGCTTTTATTTCTCGGCAGAAAACATCGCTGTGTTGTCGGCGAAAAACATGCCTAACTACATAGATCCGGAGAATGGTGTGGGTCTTTCGTATCCACAACAGGCAACATACTCATTTGGTGTGAATCTTGGATTTTAATAGATAAATTAAATAGATCATGAACAATAATAATAAAGTAATAAAAAAAATGATAGGAAGAACCCTTACCTGGGGGACTACTTTCAGTATAATCTGTTCGCTTTTTTCCTGTAACAAATTTCTGGACAGAACTCCCCTGGATCAGGTGTCTACACCTACCTATTGGCAAACACCACAGGAATTGGATGCCTATATAATAAATTTATATACCTGGCTTCCCGGACAGATAGGTACAGATGCAGGGAGTATGGGCTCCTATTCAGATGACCAGGTATCGGACAATATGGTGCAGGCATCGGGTTATAACAAATATATGAATGGTGAAAACTCCGTAACTCCCGCATCCGGTGGCTCATGGAGTTGGACAGCTATCCGACAAATCAACACGTTTTTTGATAACTATAAAAAATGCACGGCACCTTTCTCGTCTTATCAGCAGACCTATGGGGAAGCTTGCTTTTTGAAAGCAACGGCATATCATAACCTTGTGAGGGCGCTTGGTGATGTACCTTGGTATACGCACGTTCTGGACATGACAGATAGCGCGCAATTGTATAAAGCCAGAGATCCGAGACCGATGGTGGTAGATTCCATCTTGGCGCTTGTCGATTCTTCCATCAAGTACCTTTCGCCAAGAGCTTCTACTGGTGTGAACAGGATCAATAAAGAAACAGCATTGATTTTTAAATCACGCATAGCCTTGTTTGAAGGAACCTGGGCTAAATACCATTCAGGATACCCTGAAGCTTCCGGTGTAGATGCCAATAAGATGCTCCAAAAAGTAATTGATGCATTCAATCAATTCAAAACAGATTGCGGTGGTTTTGCAGGGAAATTATATAAAGCCGATGGTCCGCTGCAGAGCTATCACAACTTGTTCGGCAAATTTGACTATTCAGGTGTTCCGGAAGTTACCCTGAGCAGGAACTATTCTAATGCATTTTTTCCAAATTCATGCCAAACAGGTTATGTACTATGGGAATACGGCTACGGTGGCTGTACCTGGTCTTTAGATATGGCCAGAAGTTATCTGAAAAGAGATGGAACATCAGTGGACATCATGGACACTGTCAATGTAGCAACAGCAACAGGTGCAGCCTGGTTAACTCAAATGGCAAATCTGCTTGATCCGAGGTTCAGCCAAAGTATCTTTGTACCGGGTGACTATATGTATGATAATACTCCTCCTACTTATAAGGATTGGGTATATAAAGAACCGCGAATGAATATGGATCCTACCCGACAATCCAGAAGTTCAATAACCGGTATGGCTCCCAAGAAAGGACATAATCCAAGTTCAATAATGAAGAACTATACTGATCCTTGTGTGGCAAGTACTTGTTTCAGAATACCGGAACTGATGCTCAATTATGTGGAAGCTTTCGTTGAGTTGAATGGGGCCTTACCGGATCTTTCTGATAATATAGATTTGCTCCGCGACCGCGTGGGTATGCCTCCATTGACAGGTCATCTGCCTGACGTAACTACAGGCTTCTGGCCTAATTATGGTTATCCTGTATCAACTCTTTTGGCGATTGTAAGGCAGGAAAGACGCGTTGAATTAGGAGGAGAAGGTTTTAGAACAAATGACTGGAAAAGATGGCGCGCACATGCGTTATTTGACGGCAGTCGTCCAAAGGGCTTTAGGTATAGTTCAACAGATGCCCTTCGTTCAACAATCCTAAAGCGCGATGCCCAAGGCTATATGGATCCATACGCTCCGACTGGTCCTATTCCGTTTACTGCTAATGGAGGTGTGTACCATTTCAATGCTCAAAGAGACTACTTGAATCCGCTTCCATTGGATCAACTTACAAAGAACAAAAAGTTGACACAAAATCCAGGATGGGATTCTCCGCACTAAGCATCCCTAATCTCTAAATCCGAAGAAAGGATATTCTATTTTCTGAAGAAATAGGATATCCTTTCTTCTCATTAAGTAGCAACCGGATAATTCAACTTCTCCATCACTTCAATTCAGCAATACTTCGCCCTGTTGTAAATTATCAACGAGAGAAATAATAGCCAATATGAACACCCGTCTTTTATTATTCTTCAGCCTTTGTATTTTTTCGCTACAAGCTCATTCCCAAAATAAAGATGGGCGCTATATTTTGGACATGGTTCATAATAACCCCGGCGAACCATTAACCCAATCAGTTTTTAATGATCCGAACGCACTGAAAGATCAAGGCTACACAGGCCAGGTTTTTAATGATTTTGTATTCGCACACGCTGCTATAACTTTCAAAAAACTAAACCCTGCTATCTTTCCGGAAGGTTCCAAAGAGTGGCAATGGGTAATGAACGCGGCAGAGACCGTAAGAAAAAATATTAAAGCTGCACATGCTGCAGGAATCAAAGCATACTATTTTACCGATATCATTGTACTGCCAAAAAAACTCGTGGAGATGTATCGCAGTGAAATATGTGACAGCCTCGGTCACATATCCTTTGAGCGTCCCCGCACAATTGAGATACACAGAATAATGCTGGAAGAGTTGTTTGAAACTTTTCCCGACCTGGATGGATTGGTTATTCGCACAGGCGAAACCTACTTAAATAATTTGCCTTATCATACAGGTAATAATCCCATCACCAATGGACCACAAAGCCATATCAAATTACTTAACCTGTTGAGGGATGAAGTGTGTGTAAAAAGAAACAAGACCATATTTTATCGCACCTGGTCCTTTGGCGGCATGCATGAGTCGCCTGACTATTATTTGAAAGTAGTCAACAGTATAACTCCTCATCCTCAACTTATATTTTCTATTAAACATACACAAGGTGATTACCTGAGAACAGTTGGTTTTAATCCTACTTTAACGCTCGGCAATCATCCCCAGATAGTTGAAGTGCAATGCCAGCGCGAGTACGAAGGAAAAGGGGCATACCCCAATTATGTCATGAACGGTGTGATCAATGGATTTGAGGAGTATGAAACCAATTCGCCACAACAAGGTTATAAGTCTCTGAATGATATAAAAAATAGTCCCAACTTTAAAGGCGTATGGAGCTGGAGTCGCGGTGGCGGCTGGGTTGGGCCTTACATCAGCAACGAATTCTGGTGCAAGCTCAACGCCTATGTAATTGCTCGTTGGGCCGCTAATACGGCGCAAACAGAAGAAGAAGTTTTCAATCGTTTTATGGATGAAAATGGTATCACGGGAGCTTCACGTAAGAAGTTTAGGGAACTATGTTTGCTTTCAACAAAAGCTGTCCTGAGAGGACATTACAGTAGTGCGCTGCCATTTGAAAATGGATGGTCATTCTGGATGAGAGACGAGTTCCTTGCCGGAGTAGACTCCATTCCTGAAAGTCCATCATATGCCTCTGAAGGACTGTTGTACCGTGCGTTTTCCAAATACTACGATCAGGGTGCGTTGGAAAAAGCAGTTGCAGAAAAATATGAAGCAGTAGCCATGTGGGAAAAGATTGAAGCGTTAAGCCAGAGTATAACAATGCGTGATAAAGCTGACCAGGCTTATGTTAGAGTGTCTAGTCAATACGGACTATTGTTACATAAGATCATTGCCGAAGGCTGGAACATCATGGCGCTTGGGTTTGAAGGAGATAAAACAGGCGTTTACAAAAAGGCTAAGATAAAAACGTCCATAGAAAATTATGATCGTTATTGGAAGCAGTATGAAGCGTTGAAGAATCAAAACCCTTCCTGTGCTACGTTGTACAAACCTTATGCTTTTGTGTACATAGGACCGGAGTATCATTTGAAAAAAGGCATAGGCGCCTCGGTTGACAAGTATAGAAAGTTGGTTAACACTGGAAGCCTGCATGATAAGGCTGCAGTAACTAAATAATTTTTTTCGTTTGGATCGTTTATAAAAAATAAATACGAAGTAACAATGAAAATGCGAAATCTTTTCTGTGTGTTATCTTTTTTCATGTTTGCAAAAGCATACAGCCAGCAACCCGCTGACCTCGCGAACCCACTCGTAGCTACAACAAAGCCACGGTTTGATTTTTTTGCAGCTGCATCACTACCCTATGGCATGGTGGCTTTAAGTCCAGATACACATCATGGTGAATTGTGGAACGCCGGCTATCGATATAACGATCCTTATATTCTCAACTTTAGTCACATTCATAACGCGCAAACTGCAGGTATTCCCGTAATGCCTGTAACCGGTGCCTGTAAAGCATTGCAGGGGTTGGAAGCCTCTCGTGCCAAACTAGACCACACGACAGAAATAGCGAAAGCCGGATATCATAAAATATTGTTGCCGGATTATGGCATCACCGCAGAACTAACTGCATCACAGCGTGTGGGTTTTCATCGTTATACTTTTCCTGCTGCTAAGGAAGCGCATATCATTATGGATCTAACTGCTGCCCTTGGTCCCGTAAATATGGTAAAGGGATATGCCAAAAAAGTAAGTAGCAATGAAATAGAAGGTTACTCAGTCAATGCACCCACTTTCAGGAGAAAGAAAAACTGCACTGTTTATTTTGTAGCAAGATTCAGCAAGCCATTCGATAAAATCAACTTCTGGAAGTCTGCTTCCGATTCCACAAAGGAACTTGTTAATGGAGATGTTACTGATGATAAGAAAGCAGGCGTGTACGCAAGTTATTATAACCTTCACGATGGAGAGCAGATATTGATGCAAGTGGGAATATCATTTGTAAGCATCGAAAATGCAAGAATGAATCTTGAAAAGGAAATGCCTGATTGGAATTTTGATGCAGCGGTGGCAAGAGCAAAATCAGCATGGAACGATTACCTGGGAAGAATTGAAGTAAACGGCGGAACGAGAAAACAACAGGTAAAGTTTTATACTGATTTGATGCATACTGCAATTGGCCGCAGGTTAACCGAAGATGTGAACGGCGAGTATACAGACAATAGCGGGCTACAGCCAATTGTAAGAAAAGTCCCACTCACAGCAAGCGGTACGCCAACATATCATTTCCTGGATGCAGATGGGTTGTGGGGAAGTCATTGGAACCTCAACATTTTGTGGTCAATGGTTTTTCCTGAAGCGGGAAATGATGTTGCCACCACTTTTCTTGACTACTACTACAATACCGGTATTATGGGCCGCACCTCCTGGGGAGGACAGGAATGTTGGGTGATGGTGGGCGATCAAACGGTGCCCTTAATGGCCGCATTAATTCAAACACATCGTGCAACATTTAATACAGAAGATGCTTTTAAAGGAGCGTACAAAAATGCATTTCCCGGTGGAACAAGAGACAGGGGAGGGTATGAAGCAGGGCCGTCTCCAAAAGGCGGTGGTATAGACTGGTATTTAAAATATGGTTATGTGCCTATTGAAATCAGGGCCAGAGGCGATGGATATAATCGTGGTGGAGCTTCTATGACGCTTGAGTATGCTTACCAGGATTGGTGCATAGCCAACATGGCATCGATCTTGAACAAAAAGAAATACTGCCCTGAGTTTTTGCAAAGAGCAGGGTACTGGAAAAATATTTTCGACACATCCGTAGGCTACGTCAGACCTAAAGATACCTTAGGGCACTGGCTGACTCCATTCGAAGCCATAGGCAGCAAAACCGGCGTTAACTATGCTACACCGGGTTTCATTGAATCGAACTCATCCATCTACAGTTATTATGTTCCCCAGGATGTGAAAGGACTAATAAAGATCATGGGTGGCAATGAAGCGTTTATAAAAAGATTAAGTGCCGATTTTGAAAGTGCGAGAAGCAAGGGCTTTGCAGCGGAACATGGCGAACATTATGCCGCACGTGTTGACTACGATAATGAACCCGGCTGTGAACTTGCTCACCTGTTTAGCCATGCCAGTGCGCCATGGCTCACACAGTACTGGGTTCGCCAGGTGAAAGAAAACACTTTCGGTGATACCACTTACTATGCAGGTTACAGAGGCGACGAAGACCAGGGACAAATGGGGGCGTTGAGTGCTTTGATGTCTGTTGGCTTATTTGATGTGCAAGGTCTGGCTGATGTTAACCCCACGCTTGAAATTACTTCACCCATTTTTGAAAAGATCATATTTCATTTGCCAGGCAAAAAAACATTTGTGATTCAAACATCAGCTCCTGCAGGAAAGGACAACACCTACATACAGTCTGCAACATTGAACGGCAAATCCTGGAAAAGTTTTGAAATGCCATTTAGTGAATTTGCGCGTGGCGGTACTATGAAGATCGAGCTGGGACCAACGCCCAACAAAGCATGGGGCACAGGTTTGCACTCAGTTAATTAGAGAATAAATTGAAATGAAATTTCATCTATCAACAAGTTAATGATGAATCTAAAGAATAATCGAAGCACTATTAAATCAAGTAACAATAAAGCCTCTTACTTTCGTTTGCTGAGGCTATGTTTTATTGTATTGTTGGTTGTACTAACGCGTTTGGGAGCAATGGCCGGCAAACCAATCAACTACTATGTGGATCCTGTTAAAGGGGATGACATCACTCATGATGGCACCAGCGTAGCAAAGGCATTTCGAACGATTGAAAAAGCCCGCGATGTGGTGCGCACCATGCATGCAAATATGAAAGGCGACATACATGTATATTTGAGGGGAGGCACTTACTGGTTGAAGTCCACTTTGCTTTTCGATACAACAGACTCGGGCACCAGGGGCTTCAATATTATTTATGCAGCGTATAAAAATGAAAAGCCTGTTATCAGCGGAGGCAAGGAAATCAAAGACTGGACACTGTTTGATACAACAAAAAACATTTACAGAGCGTACGCTGGCAAGGGCCTCGAAACGAGACAGTTGTTTGTGAACGGCATTCGCGCAACACGCGCCAGAAGCACAGTAGTGCCTTCGCCATTAACCTTCGTTAAAGCGTTTGGCTACACAGCGAAAGGTGATGTATTTGCGAACTCACCCATTCCAATGCAGCGCTGGAAAAACCAGGGCGATATTGAGTTTGTTTTTAAAAACGAATGGACAGCGCCGAGAATAGGAGTGAGTACGATTTCCAGCAACGACAGCATTACCACCATCAACATGAAGCAACCCGGTTGGGGCTTTGTAACCAATAAAGGAGGAACCTCTGTTGGCGGAAGCCACAATGCCAAAGGTCTCCCGTGGTATATTGAAAATGCGTATGAGCTGTTGGATGAAGAAGGTGAATGGTACCTTGACAGAGCAACGGGCTTCATTTATTATAAACCAGGGGCTGGTGAAAACATGGCTAGCGCTTCTGTTGTGGTGCCTGTGTTAGAAGAATTGGTAAGGATTCAAGGCGCTGATGCAGGCAATAAGACCGGCAACATCCAATTCAGAGGGCTTACTTTTTCACACGCCACTTACTTAAGAGTAAGCGGAAATCGCGGATTGCCCGATGCGCAAAACAATGTGATGAGAGATGACCAGGGAGAGAGCATTATCAATGCAGCTGTTAATCTTAAGTATGCAAGAGCCATCAAATTTGAAAGAGTTGTTTTTGAACATCTGGGAGGTAGTGGCCTCAACATGTATAGTGGTTCACAGGATAACCTCGTTGCAGGATGTGTATTCACCGACATCTCCGGCAATGGTATACAGGTGGGTGATTACGCAGGGATATTTACTGCAGGAACAGAAAGCTATATGCAGAATACCGATAGCCTAGTGTGGCTTCGCAATAACGATATATACAACAGTTACTTTAACAAGATTGGCGTTGAATACTTCTCCTCCTCGGCCATAGCCGCAACCCTGCCGGTAGATATGGATATCGTGCATAATGAAATTAGTAATGCGCCTTACTCCGGTATTCATATTGGTTGGGGATGGGATAGGTTCGCGACTTCCGTTTCCCAGCGAACGAATATTCAGTACAACTACATTCACGATATCATGTCCGTATTAAGAGATGGCGGAGCGATCTACACATTGGGACCTACCAACGGTTCCGCTACGAATAAAGGTTACATCACAAACAACTATATTCAAAATGTAAATAACCAGTTTGGCGCTTTGTATGCGGACGAAGGTAGCAGTTGGTTTGATCTAAGCGATAATGTGATAAACAAGTCTCCCCGGTACGCACACATCTGGACACGTTCCATTCATGATATCAACATCAATAACAATTATACAACCACACTAGATAATATAAACAAGGGAATCAATACCAGCATGACAAATGCTACTCTTGTTACCAACGGTGATTGGCCGCCGGCTGCAGTAAAGATCATGAGCAATGCAGGATTAGAGAAAGCTTATTCTAACATAAAACCAGTAAATAGCAAATAGATAAATCAATAACCTCACTATGAAATATTGTCTTTGTGTTTTAATGTGTTTGCCTTTGATTGTATTCGGCAAAAAGTTTACAATAATTGATAAAAATGCTACGAACGAATTAGCGTATGCAAAACAGGAATTGAAATTGTTTTTGGATAACAAAAATGATTGGCATTATTCCTCCGATGTAAAAGACGCTGATTGGGTAATTGTCCTGTCAAAAAAAACTAGCCTGGCAGAATCAGCCTTCAGCATTAAAACAGCAAGCAAACAATCTAAGTTATATGTTGAACTGGCAGGGCACAACAATAGTGATGTGCTTTGCGCTGCTTATACATTGCTGGAACGCGTGGGTTATACATTTGAATTAAACGGTTACCAGGCTCCTGACCAATTGAAAGTGAACACACTTAAAAACGGTTGTGATACAATTATCCCGGTTGTAAAGTATAGAGGCATCAGGCAGCATATTAATTTTCCGATGGATATTTCATCCTACACTATTGAAGATGCCAAACAGTACATTCGCAATCTGGCGAGGATGAGATTTAACTTTATTACGTTTCATAGTTACCCCGGTCAATGGTATGAATTCAAAGGAAAAGACACTACATTTTTAGCAGGCAACTTTTTCTACGGGCATAGACATCCGGTACCAAATGATCCGTTTTTTCATGAGTACATCAAGAATCAGAATGTTTTTTGTATTCCGGAGATAGAACATTACTATGACAGCGTTGCCATCAAAAGCAGAATGGCCGTTCAATGGTTGCAGGAAGTGATGAAAGAAGCCAAACATGTTGGACTTAAAGTGCAGCTTTCATTTGAACCTAGAAGCACTTCTCCCGACGTTGATTCAACCATCCGCCTCATCCAGCAAATACAGCAACAATTTCCTTTAGCGGATGCACTTGAGCTAATGACAGAAGAAGCAGGGGGATGGGGGCCGGTTAGTACCGATGTAGAAACGAAGCAATACCTGGCTTCGTTCTTTGGAAACGAAATTTTAAAGGATACAATGGTGACCCGTTACATTCAGCCCAAACAAGCAGACCTTGGTTATCTGTATGCTCAGTTGGGACATTTCGTTAAAACGTTTAAAACCATCAAAGAGAGAAAAATTAAAACCAAAGAACTAAGGATCGGTATCTATTGCGATAGCAAGTATAATGTGCCTGCTTATTATTTAGCAAAAAAATTCGCTTCAGGGCATGAAATAGCTTTGCTGCCTTCACACGGAAGCGAAGGTGTGGCAAAGCATACGGCCAATTTGTTAAAAGAGAAATCAGACTGGGGCATTACCCAACTTTATTCCTGGTTGGAATTTGACGGTATGATGTTTTTGCAACAAAACGGTATCGATGGTATTTATAACCTATTGAAATATCAGAAGGATAATTTCCCGTCATCGAGGATCAATACGCTGGCATTTAATCACTGGCGGACTTCTGAAAATAAAATCACTGCAAGATATGCGGCTGTTGCAACCATGGAAGGGCCCATTGAGCCAACCGCATTCTACAAAGCCTACGCAAAGCAGATAGGTATTGTTCAGGCCGATTCATTTGCAGTTGCTATGAATTTAATAGGAACAGCCTACGATTCCAGAAAATCCAATATGGCATTTGCATGGCTCGGATACTGGAAAAATGGGATCAGGTTTGAAGATGCAGATGCGTTGAAAAAACAATATGTATTGTATCAAAATGCCTCCGCAACATTGAAAAATTGTATAACAGGTACGGGCAACGCATATGCTGATTATACACTTAAGTTTTTGGATAATAGAATGGATGTGACACTGATGTATTTCAAGGCATATTTAAAGCAAAATGAATTGCAGAATAAAAACTTATCCAATGCCGAGTTTGATGCAATTAGTGAACAGGTGATTTACCTTTTTAAGGACTGTATGAAAACTTATGCCCGGATGATGCCCGATAGAGGTTGTGAAGGAACATTAATAAACATGTATCATGGACCTATTCGCGCCGTACAAATAAGCATGGCTAAAAAAACGGGTAAACCGATAAGTGAGATACAACAAAATGTCAAGCCTTTCGACTCGCCTGCTCCGCCTATTTTTCAGAACTAGCAAAGTCAAAAGTCAAAAGTCAAAAGTCAAAAGTCAAAAGTCAAAAGTCAAAAGTCAAAAGTCAAAAGTCAAAAAAATCTTAAACATCTCCCTTGTTGTACAAGAAAAACGAACTTCGACAATCGGACATTTTTGAATTTTTACTTTTGACTTTTGAATTGTATAACGTATAAGTATAGTCGAAAATAAATTCTCTTCTGCGCCATCATCCCTTTCCATCTGTTTTGCCTCCGAAAGCAGAACAACTTCATAATTTAATTGCAAGTCCGGGGCATGTAAAAACTTCACTCGCCGGTAGTTAAGCCTTCTTCTGAGATCCTATGCCGTGACTTAATACGCGGTACTTACTAAAGAATTTTGTGAAAAATTGAATGTGAATAGAACAAACGGCTGGTGTCGTGTGTTTTGGGTTATCAAGACACGCGGCGGCGTTCGGCGCGCATGCATTTTTGTTTGACTCAAATTTTTTAGCTAATGCACTGGGCTTTTCTGAATTGCAACAAACAGCTATGGCGCTTGAGAAAAATAACTCCATTGTGTACAGTGTTGGGGATAGTTGCTTCAATATTATTTAATAACGTTAACGTCTATGCGCAAGACAAAGAGCCGTTTAAACCAAAGCACAGCCTTGGGCTCAATATCGGTCATGAGCAGTCATTCAGCGGTGTTGATGAAAATGGAAAAAGAAAATTAGTAGGATTGCCTTACTGGGGGCTTGACTATAATTTCCAGTTTGCACGCAAGTTCGCCATAGGCCTTCATACGGATTTTGTCACCGAAACCTTTAAGGTAGAAAAGAACCTCGAAGCCGGGGAAAAAGAAGTGGTAGAAAGGTCATTCCCTATAGCACCTGCAGTGATGGGCTTTTACAAACCTACTGAGCATTGGAGTTTTGGGCTGGGTATGGGTGCTGAATTTGAAAAAGAAGAGAATTATGTATTGAACCGGATTGCTATAGAATATGGTGCAGAGATAAGAAACGGATGGGAGGTCTTTGGCGTATTGCAATATGATATTCGCTGGAACGCATATGACACCTGGACCATAGGACTTGGCATTTCAAAAGCGTTCGGCAAGCAAAAAAAAGGCGCAGTGGTCGATTAAAAGATAATGAAGTAATATGAATGTAGTTAAAAGAGCGACGATGTTAATTTTTGGCTTGGTGGCAGCGTGTAGTATGTATGCACAGTCACCTCCGCCTTATACGATGGGCTTTATTCCTGCATCGATCGCGGAGACGGATGTAGCATTCCCGCTTTATGAGAAATGGCATTTGAGTGGTCAGGCGGATCTGCAGCTCGTAACCCAGGGCGCTTATACCAACAAGAATCCGTTTGCGTATGCACAACGCTTTGTTGTACGTCCGTGGATTGTCTACTCTGGTTTTAAAAATATGAAACTCTGGCTTGGCTATGCACACAATAAGAAATATGAGATCAAAGAAGCTGGTAACTATGAAACGCTGGAGCAGCGCCTGATCGTGATGGGTACTTATTCGCAGAATATGCCTAAGGGATCAATCTTCGAGCAGGTGCGCTTTGAAACCAAATTCTTTGATGACAGGAATGGTGTACATCAAACGGTTCCACGGCTACGGGCGAGGTTTGGAGTGAACCATTTCCTTCGCCAAAGCAGTGAAAAGCCATTGTTCCAGGCGCCAAACATTTCCTACTATACAGAACTGATGCTCAAGTTTGCCTCCAAGGACTACGCGGAGGAGCATTTTGACATATTTCGGTTATCGGTGTATTATAGCGCGGGCATCACTCCGAATCTTCACTTTTTGGCTGGCATTATTGGGCAAATGCAGCTGCGTACCAATGGCACGCAGTTCGATGTTTATTATGGTCCAATGGTGTCGCTCAAATACACCATTAAACCCAAAGAGCGCGAAACATTTGATAGTGTGGATGGTGGCGCAGATTGATACAATGCAAGGTACCTGCCCGATAAAGAAAGCTTTAAGTTGTAAACAAGCTTAAACATCATTTAAACAAAAAAGCTATCCAACTTTTCAGTCAGATAGCTTTTTTGCATTTGCGTCTGTTTCGTAATTATGGTTTTTTTCCCATCGATTTTATGAAACGGAAATGAGAGTTTATTGCGCCTCCCATAGAAAGGTTGTTGTTATAAGGGATATTATAAGCGATACATTCAGTTTCTACAAGATGGCTAAGCGCAGGATAATGAACATGGCTTATACGTGGAAACAAGTGATGTTCAATTTGGTAATTCAGGCCGCCGGCAAACCATGAAATAATTTTATTTTGAGCCGAGAAATTTGCTGTTGTTTTAACCTGGTGCACGGCCCACTCATTTTCTATTTGTTTACTGCAGCCGTTTGCAGATTCAAATTCTGTTTCTTCTACCACATGTGCCAGCTGAAATACGATAGACAACGTAAATCCCAGGCCGACATGCATACAGACAAAATATAGTAGCCACAATTTCCAACCAACTACCAGCATTGGAATGACAAGGTAAAAAGCAACATACAATGCTTTGCTGATCCAAAAAAGGAAATGATCTGTGCCTGTCATTTTTCGGAGCTGGGTGCTGCAGATCTTTTTCTTGAAGTACTTTTCAAAATCCTGATAGAGTACCCAAATCATTGAACTGATGGCATATAGTGCCGGCGTATATAAATGTTGTAGTTTGTGAGCAGGGGCCCAGCGCTGCGTGCTGCACATGCGAATAAAAGGGCTTTTGGCAATATCATCATCAACCCCATCAATATTGGTATAAGTATGATGAATAATGTTGTGCTTTTGCTTCCATATAAAACTGTTTCCACCCAAAGCATTAAGCGTTAAGCCAAGCGTTTTATTCACCCACTTTTTTGAAGAATAGCTATCATGATTGGCATCATGCATAACATTGAAACCTATGCACGCCAATACAAAACCAAACAACAGACTCGTCAGTATACCTGTAAATATTGGCATCTTAACAAGTAGCAGCGCTGCATACAGGGCAACAGCAGCAAGTATTAAAACTACTGTTTTGATATACAAAAAGATATTCCCGGTTTTTCTCAAACCCGTTTCTTCAAAATATTTGTCAACGCTTTTTTTTAGCGATGCAAAGAAGACTGCATTGCTGTTGTTGTAAGTGACTTTATTCATTGTGTAAGTAGCTCTTATTAAAACGAAAATTTGTGTGATTATGGAAGTGAAGTATTGGGTTCGGGTATCGTTTAACAAGGGCAAACCGGTCTTTCACTCAGTACCAAATACTGGATTTCCCCGAAAGTAACGTTTCTATCCCGATAGTGGCTGTTTTTTGAAAATATAACATTTCCTATTTTTTGGCGGCAAAACATATCTTACCTGATTTCAGTGAGTTGCGTGCGATAAAACAAAAAGCTATCAACTTTTCAGTTCGATAGCTTTCAGAAAAACTTAATTAACGGGTTTAATCTCCCGTTATGCACAACTGCACCAGAATCATTACTCCCTCAAAACTCTTATTGTTTTTAACAGGTGATTGCTATCGGCGTCGTAGACAGATAAAAGGTAAATACCTGTTGTATATGTTGGCAGAGAAATCTCCGCTTCTTTTTTGTTTTGCACTGAAACATTAGCTATCACATTTCCCTTATTGTTGTATAGAATGATCTTATAAATTTTCCCGGAGGACAATCCTGCTACCTTTATATTGCTGTTTCTTTTTACAGGGTTTGGATACACCACTATCAAATTGACCGGGCTGTTAGCGGGTTCTGCGTCCTTTGTTATTTTTACGCTATCCATAGAGGTTAGGTAATCGTAACAATCGTCGCTCGTTTTCATTCTTACATATATCCAATTATCGCCCGTTAATAAAGATGAAGCATTGAGTGTCGCAGTCTTGTTCGTGCCTTCATCTTGTAACAGATCTGTCATGTTTCTGTTTTTTGAAAAAGCAAATAAAGGGTAAGTGCCCCCGCCGGCAGCATTGGTAGCAGTGATGATAACCTGCTGGCTAGCCGAAACTATGTGCGCAGTATTTACACTTACTTTTACCGTGGGCCTGGAGGATGGTTTAATGGTAAAAACATAGGAGTAGGATTTGACGTTCTCAAAGTCTGTGTAGTTCACGTCTATTTTATGACTTCCCACCTTCAGCGTATCCGTTTTTACTGAAAAAGTACTGTCAGTTTCGACTGCCAATTCAGTGGAGTTGTCCAGTTTAACAATAACTTTTATATTCTCGGAAGATGCAGGAAGATTTGCGATTTTTATTTTGTTTGCACCAGCATTGCTGCAATAGTTACTCGCCAGCCCGCTCACTACAGGATTTTGCAATGGAGGTGTAATTATTGTAAACTGTGTATTTGTTTGAACAGGCAGATTATAGTCGAAATAAATCGCCGCGGCATTTTTTATGGTGTCATTAATTTGAAGATTGGCTTTTGGCCTTATTCTGTAGCAAATATATCCATGGCTCTTCGGCTCATTTATATTGCTATCCGGCAGGTTGATTTTATTGAAGGTCCAGGTACAAAACTTGCCCTGCTGAACAGAGAGTCGACAAGAGTGACTCGCAGAAACCATATCAATACTGTTCCAGTCAAGATTTTCATCAAGCGTATCTTTGACTACAACGGTAAACGCAGTATCTGTTCCTGTGTTTTGAAAACGGATCGTGTAGTATAAGAAATCTTTGTTGGCCAAATTCGCAGTGCTGAATTTGCCACCGTGGGCTTCTGATTTATCATTTGGGTCAAAAGAGCCTGTAACCATATGGAACAATGTAAACTTGTTATCACCGGGCTGCAGATCACCGGCTACAGGGTCTACGGTAGATTGATAATGCAGCCAGTCCCGTGTTGTGACAAAAGGGGGGCGGCCAATTTTACATGTTATTTCAATTGCTATCGAGTCAAGCGATTTCAAGTTGGAAAATGACCATCGAACTGTGTCTCCGACAACAGACGCCTCTACCGGAAGCGCTGATAAAAAGGTTACTCTCGGGTCCTTGATAAAACTGATGGTACCACTGGCAATATCTTTCGTGCCCACATTGTAGCCGATCAATTTATACCGGCAGTCGAAACCGGGCCGTGCGGGATCGATAGCCACCAACACCGTTCTCAGGTCCTGTTTATTGGCAACGGGCTTCACTGCGAAATTGGTGGTGACAGATTGATAATAAGTATTGAATGTGTTAACAAAGGAATCGGGAGTGACTGTGAAATACTGCGGATTTAATAACCTGACTTTAGTAACGAAAGACCCACTGTCCAGGTCATTGTTATAGAACCCATCGGGGCCTGTAAATGAAGCAATGTTGTATGAATCTTTTTTATAACTGGCAACATGCACATTCTCTACGTAAGGTTCATTGTTGTCTTTTATATTGTTGCCGTTGTTGTCAAAATACACATAACCGCTTATTCCATTAAATGCAGACAACTTCATAACGAAAGCATCATAGTCTCCCAGTCCATCCGGCAAATCGTAATCACTGGAGGCTGTTTCTCCAACGACGATGAGTTCATTGTTTTTGGTGCAAACTACGTCACCGCCAAAATCTCTCGCCCTTCCGCCAAACTCAGTATGCCACACAGTTTGACCAGTTCCGCTATCCACTTTACATATCAAAACATCGCATTCGCCTTTAAGCCCTTTGTATATACCATCAAATGTTCCGGAGTATACACTTCCGGTATACACAATATTTCCATCTGCGGTTTGCGTGATTGCTTCAATGTAATCCTGACCTCCTCTGGCATTGAAATGGTTTCTCCAGACGAGATCCCCGGTTGAAGACAGTTTTAAAAGATGAATGTCACACAGGTCGCCGTTTTCCGGGAAGTCGCCATCTGCAGAAAACGAATTACAACCTATATAGTAATTGTTGCCGGAAACATAGACAACTGTGGCTTCATCAACATTCGAACCACCGAAACGCTTTTGCCATAAGATATCCCCTGAGGGATTAATTTTTACGATCCATGCGTCCGTGCTGCCATGTGCGGGCAAACTGGCAAGGTCCCCGTTTGTGGAAGTAGTATTTGCTGCAAAAATATAGTTGCCATCGTTGGTTGCTTGTAAACATGTAGCCGTTTCGGCGTTTGTGCCGCCATAAGTTTTGCTCCATTGAATTGCACCTGATGCATCTAATTTAAAAATCCAGATATCGCTGCTCCCCCGGGTCGCTGGCACGTCTCCGAAATTGTTTGAAAGAGTCAAGGCAGAAATAATACAGCCTCCATCCGGCGTAGCCACGACCCCGGATACAAATTCGTTCCAGTCCCCTCCGTAAGTTTTTTTCCAAATTATATTTCCAATGCTGTCAAATTTTACAATAAAAGCATCCGCATAGCCTTTATTACCGGGAATATCGCCATCCTTGGAAGGTGTTGAACCGGCAAAATAAAAACCTCCATCCTGGGTCGGCACGGTCAGTTCTCTATTTCCACTGTAGCTACCTCCGTCGTCATCGGAACCTCCAAAAACTTTTTTCCAAAGCATCTTTCCCCTTTGGTCGAAACACTGCAGAAAAAAATCGGCTCCTCCTTTGTTGCCAACGCCATCCCCATTGGTTGATAAGGTTACGCCGGAACAGACCAGCGTTCCATTATTTAGAATAGATACGTGACGGAAACGGTCTGCTTTACTGCCTCCTTGTTTGTGCATCCAGGAGACTCCCGGGATCGGTTGAGAAAAACCTACAAAATGTAATAGGAGACAGCCAACTAGAAGGGTAAGGGATACCTTGTACATAGTAAATATTTAAAAACACCGTCTGCCTCTGTCAGGTATTTTGGGATACGGCAAGGGCTTGGGTGCGTCGAAAATATAATTTGTTTTTGAAAAAGGAACTGAGATTTTCACTAAGTCCTTAAATACTGGCAGTTGCACATTACTAAATGATTGTATTTGAAGTGATTTTAAAACTTTCTAGTTGGTCAGGGCAATTTTAATTTTCGTAGTTGCTTCAGGTCAGATGAGGTTGAACTCTAATTCGGGTAATAGGTGGACAAAAAAGTAAACTGGTTATAGATTCGTCCACTGCAAAGTATTATACGGTCGCATGGCACCTCCGAAAAAAAAGGACCGCAGAAATGCGGCCCTTTTTGGTGCTATAAAAAAACAAGTTTGTCAGACAAACTGAACTATTCTGGTTTTATCAACTCTTCAGGTGAGGGTGCAACTTTTTTGGTGCTTTTGCCTTTGTTTGCGAATTCATAAAAAAAGATCCTTCCGTATTCCTGATCGGTAGTGCGGAACAAGGCACTCATGCCGTCACTAATTTTCCAAAGGTCGGCACCTATAGAAGTGACAAATTCCGGATCCAGCTTCTTGCCTAATTCTGTAGAGGTTTTGTAATCCCCGTTTTCTTCCTGAACGTACAACGGTGGTTTTATTTTTCCACCCACCACCTCTATTTTTCCCATGAAGCAATGGCAGCTTTCTCCGCTTTTAAAAGTGATAACAACTTTCTGCATTCCATCGGGAACTGGTTTTGCACCATGGGCACGCATGAAGTCATACCATTTAGTGTAACAGTTTGCTGACGTCTTAATACTGTCTGCAATTTTTTTAGCTAATGCTGCCGTGTCAACTACAGGTTTCGCCATTGTATCTGCCAGTGGCTTAACAGTTGTGTCTGCCCCCGGTTTAACAGTCGTATCAAGTGTTTGAAGTGATGTTGCGGCATTTTGACCTTGTACAAAGAAAGAAAGCGTCATACAGGCGACGATGATAATGAAATATGATTTCATAACGAATTTTTTTAAGGAAATGATGTGGTATTGAAGTGATTTTAAAGATATATCAAATCGGAAGAAGGTTTAGATTTTACCGTTAAACAACATGTTTTTACCCTGTCCACAGGAGGCGGTTATTGATTCCAAAGCAAAAAAAAAGCTATCAAACTTTTCAGTTCAATAGCTTTTAGAAATCAATATAGGACCGACTTTTGTCGTCGTTTGTAGATTACTAGAACACCACTTTGTCGCTGAATAATATTGCGTTGTTTTTCAACAATACAACCACACCCACTACATTTTTCTGGAATGCATTCGATGTTATTTCCAGGGTATTTAAACCTTTCTGCAAATGAACCGGTTTTTTAACCAGTACCTGTCCAAGAATATTGCAGATAAGCAGGTTGCAATTGTAGTCTGTTTCTACATCACAGGTTAGCGATATGTTTTGACTTTGCGAGTTCCTCGTAAGGTAGAATCTGCTGTCCGCTCCATCGGCAATCTTAAGTACGTTGGAATAGGCAGCCGTTCCATTTTTTTGTATGCCTTTGATGCGGTACCAGTTTGTTTTGTAACCGGGCTGCGCATCCGTAAAACTAAACTGATTGTTTATTCCCGAAGCCGGAGACACTACACTCACAGTCATGTAACTGATTCCGTCAGTGCTTTTTTCTATTTGGTAACGGTCAACATAGTTTGAACCTTTGTCATCCCATTTTATTGTAATTGCCTTGTTGCTATATTTTCCGGTAAGAAGAATATTTGGACTTGACATCACCGTAAACATTCCCCTGATCAAATCCTGGCTTACAGTATCTGAACAGCCGTTTCTGTTTTCTGTAACAACCAGTTTGTAGTTTCCCCAGGTTGTATCATTCACGGGGTTCTGTGAAGAGGATACAAAACCATTTGGTCCAACCCAGCTCCAGGTCAAACCATCAGAACGTCCAAATGGAGTAAGGTAGTTGCTGGCCACGGGGTCGCCACCAAAAAACTGCACATGCCCAAGGTCCGCACCTATGCCCACATACACAGAAGCAACAGGAGGGAAGGTATCCAAAGGCACAACAATAGTGTCTATACGTGTTGGAGGACATCCCGTGGCAGGTGATCCTGATACGATATAAGTTCCTGGCTTGTTAAGTGAAATTTGGGAGCCGTCTGCACTTGAGCTTGTGATGCTTGCACCGTCAGCAGTTGTCCATGTATACTTGCCGATTGTTGAGTGATTTGTAATGGTAATACCGCCTGCAGATCTGTTACATCTCAATGTGTCCGACTGAACCGTGAAGTCCATGATTGGCAATGAGACAAAAGGAAGAGGGGTAACAAAATCCTGCATGTTCGACGTGAACGAATTTGATGACCTTGATTTGAAGAAGAGATCCGTAAACATTGGTTGACATGGGCTCAAAGCCGAATAAAGTGCCGGATCTACACCAATCCTCGTTAGGTTCAGGCCAATTTCCACCAGCTGTAAAGATTCGTATTGGGTACCCCAACTTCCTGAAGTAGTTTGTGTTCCCCATGGTGTGGAGTACGTAGTGTCTTTTGTTGCGGTCGCCGAATAATTTGAGGTACCAGTGCCAAAGTTTGTCGTGCCAGCTTTTGATGTAATGGACACGTAACCAAAGGCAGCAGTGGAACCGTCAAGAACAGTTCCAAAATCAAAATATTTAGGAATAATGCTGGTGAAAGTCGGTCTGCTTACCCAGATACGCACATCAACCACCGGCGGAGCACCCGGATTAAAACTCACGGCCAGGATCATATCTCCTGTCTGGGTAATGTTGCCGGTAGCATCAAATTTCCATTGTGTATGCCCCGCATCTGGACCTTTACTGATAAAAGAGCTGCCCTTATAGTTAAAACTGTCTTTGTATAGTTCCACGTCAAAATATCGTGAACCTGATGTTCCTACGGTTGACACGCCTGTGAAAAGCCACAGTGAATCATATACGCTGCTGCCATCTCTGCGCATGTGCGCGAAAACGTCTACAAGGTCATTCTTGTTTGGAATGTTAGAAACACCCCCAGTCCAGTTTACGGGATTGTCCCCGTTTTTTGCAGAGGTTGAGACAAATGCCGTTGAGTCAAACAAAGGGCTTGTGCAGATATAATCCCTTCCGTAAACGGCGTCGAGCCACAATTTGCCATTCACTTTTGAAAAAAGCGGAACCGGCATCCTTTTGTTGAAACTAAGGTTAGCTCCACCCGACAGTAGGGTTCGGTAGTACGACGCGTTTGATGTATCGACAACGTTTTGGCCGGAAGCTATACTCGAAAACCAGTCATCACTTGAAATGAATCCTGTAGCCGGGCCGTATTTCACATAGTTACCACGGGTATCACCGTCAATGCCGAAATAAGCATTAATGCCTCCGTTTAAAAGTTGGGAAAAGCCCGCCAGCGGACTGCTGAGCAGGAGAAAAAAAAGAAGTTTTATAAAATTCTTTTTCATGGGAACACGGATTTAATTAAAAAGACGGATTATGACGGGTGAAAAATACAAATCGGAATCCGATAGTGCAAGGCCTTTATCTTTTCAACTAACTGAAATGCACAGGGTTAAATTGAAAAAGCTGCCATTCCAAATGATAACTAACAGGTATGTGTATGGTAAAAAATGCTAATACGACGGTAGAAATGTTAATAAGTATTATGACAAATCGAAATATTACGACATCGATTTGCAGAATTTACGGAGATGGTTTTTGTAAAAAAGTTGCGGGTTTGTCTGTGTTTCAAAATTCAGAACGAATCAATAACTGTTGAGCGATAAGAATGTTGGTAGTGAAGTTACGTAAACGAACAGACGATCTATTTATGATACAATGGAGTTCTCTTCAACAAATACTGCAATGTGCTCACGTATCCATCTTGTGAAGTGGAAGAAAACAAAGCCTTTCTTTGTTCGTTGTATAAACTTTCTCCTTTGTCGTTAAAGACTTTTAAGATTACGGTGTTGTCAAAATTCTGTTGAGTATATGAAGTAGAAGAGGAGTAGCCTGTGGTGTTTTTATTGCCGTCGCTACTTTTACTGTTGTCCGTGCTTTTGCTTTTGTCTGAATAGCTCGAAGACTGTGTGCTTGTTTGAGTTGCCTTACTCTGCATAATAGTTCCTTCTACAACATACTCTACACTAAGCAGGCGGCACAATTCATCCCGTGTATATTCTTTGAGCGTTTCTTTTTTTATACCTGACTTGAGTAAAAATGAATTTGTTGTTTGCGGGTCAAGCACCGTAAGTGTGCCGGCATGTTTGTTTAGGTAACTGAAGCATTCATCCTGCGCTTTTTCGTTCAGTTCATCGGCGGCATACTGACCATCTTTCAACAAGGTAAATGGTAGAATGGCCACTTTGTTATGAGGATCGCCGCCTCTTGAAGGAGTGGCTGAAGAATTAACAGAAGGCTTTTCCGGCGTTGCTGGTTGTGCAGGTTGAGCCGGAACGGTTTGCGTTGCAGGCTGGTTGTATGTTTCTACCCGTCCGCTGGAAAAAGTGATCTTTGCGATGTCAGACTTTTTGATGACGTACACGACTGTTTCGCCGGTGTAAGTAAACTTGACGCCGGCGTCATTTACTTCTAAAATTTTGCCCTTCATTTGCTCGCCATTTTGCTTCGTAATAATATCAGGCTTCGTCGATTGCGCATAAGAGCCTACGAGAAAAAAGAGGGCGAAAAATAAGGCGATAATACGGGTCATAAGTTTTAAGGTTTGTGCATAAAAATTGAACAATTTTGGTCGAATATTGTTCACGTTTCGGGGACTTTTAGCACCTGATGACACTGATTGGACTGATTTACACGGATCTGGTCGAAATTAGCTGAATAACTGAGTAACTGAATAACTGAATCATTGAATTATTGAGGTTTCAGGGGAATCATGCTGTTCAAAGTGCAACGACTCAGTTATTCAGTCATTCAGTTATTCAGTCCATTAGTGCTACCTCTCATAAATTTGAATTTCAATGCAGCATATTCTTTCATAAATTTATCTATCTAAAGGGCGTTTGCTGCTTATGAACAATTTAAACGGAGAAAAGGAGATTTTCTTAATCCTTCAGGGAATTGCTGAAAACGATCAGCAATCTTTCAGAAAGCTATTTGATCTTTTTGCGCACCGTCTTGTAAATTTTTCACAAGCATTATTGAATAGCCGCGAAACCGCCGTGGAAATGGTAGACGACGTGTTTGTGAAACTTTGGAAGAATCGCCAGCAGGCTCTTAACATTCAAAATATCAGCGTATATCTGTATACCGCCGTAAAAAATTCCTCTCTCAATTACCTTTCAAAAAAAGCAAAAGAACAGGTTACCGATCCGTTTGATTTCATTAACATCAATATTTCCGCCGATCAGACTCCAGAGCAAAAAATGATCACCAAGGAGCTATTCAAGAAAATAGAATCTGCGATAGATCAGCTGCCACCGCGATGCAAAATGGTTTTCAAGCTGGTGCGCGAAGACGGCCTAAAATATAAAGACGTGGCTGACATCCTGAACATTTCCATAAACACCGTAGATGCTCAAATGGTCATTGCCGTTAGGCGCATTAGTGAGAGCATGAGAGGGAATTTGAGTTTGCCCCAGTTCAGGCTTCAAAATAAAAGCAAATAGAGTTCTGGGCTGTAATTAAGAATTAGGAATTAAGAATTAAGAATGCTTTAGGTGTTGCATTCACTAAAATGCCGACACATCTTTATTGGTAAAAGTTCAACTTGTCAAACAAAATAAACAATGATCCACAAAAGGAATTCTTAATTCCTAATTCTTAATTCTTAATTCCTCAGCGTGTCTCATTAAAAAAAATCTCACATCCCCTTAAGGTCATCCCCCCATTTCCCTGTCTGTATTACTAACACACCGTTATGCAGAACGAAAGACTTGCCGTTTTAATGACAAGGTATTTGTCCAAAGAAGCTTCGAAAGAGGAGCTGGAGGAATTGTTTAACCTTTTGGAAAAAGATCCTGAACAACAATATTTCTTTGAATTGCTCAATAACTTCTGGTCGGCGACAAAATCATCTGCGGTAAAATATGATGAAGACGATGAGCACTTCAACCACATTCTTGCCCTGGCCGACGAAACAGAAAACGCCGCATTGGATGCATCTCCCGAACCTGCACCGAATAAAATTTTCTCCATTGGCCGTAAAAAAATATACGCATGGAGCGCTGCTGCCGCAGTATTGGCGGCGGTTGTAATTATTGGCTACAGTATCACCACTTCCCCAAAAGCCGTTCAAACAGAAATAGCCAAAACAGCTCCTCACAAAAATGAAGTAAAAGCGAAAAGCGGTGCCAAATCACGACTTACACTACCAGACGGCACAAAAGTGTGGCTGAACGCGGAAAGCAGAATTACCTACAACAATAATTTCAACACAAAAACAAGAGAAGTAGAACTAGAAGGCGAAGCTTTTTTTGATGTTGTAAAAAATCCAGGGAGTCCTTTTATTGTGCACACCACTGGCATTGACATCAAAGTGCTTGGCACGGCATTTAATGTAAAATCTTATCCTCACGAACAAACGATAGAAGCCACGCTTGTGCGTGGGTCAATAGAAGTAGTCAAAGCAGATGAGCCGATGGGGCCAAAAGTCATCCTGCAACCGCACGAAAAACTTGTTTTTACAAAAGCGATCGACAGCTTGCAGAAAATAGGCATCGCTAAAGCGCCACAACAGGAAATGATGGTTACATCAGTAACTGCGAATGTACCAGACAGCGTGATAAAAGAAACCTCCTGGATGTACAACAAACTTTATTTTGATGGAGACACATTTGCTGAGTTGGCTGCAAAAATGGAACGCTGGTTCAATGTGCGAATCACATTCAAAAGTGAAAAAGTGGCGGGCTATCGCTTTAAGGGAGTATTTAAAAATGAAACGATAGAACAAGCATTAAAAGCGTTGCAGCTAACTGCAGATTTTAAATACAATATTGATGGAGGCGAAGTAGAGATTTATTAGTAATTGTACAAGTGTTATGTGGCGATGTTTTACTCATAACACAAAACTTAATACTCAGAACTTATTACTTAAACCAAAACAATACACTATAGACAAGAACCATTAAAAAATTTATTACGTAAAAAGGGAAACCTGCTTTTACAATCTGCATCTCTTGCAAAAATTACAGGTTGAAAAAAGCGAGGTTGCCCCCGAAAAACGAAGGCTTAAACGGAGATGTACAATCTTGGACAATTGTACGTTCCAATTGTTAAACCCACAATTTCAAATGTATGAAAAAAAATGGACCTGTCTCCAGGTACCGGCACGCCGTGCTTGTCAAATGCTTGCTTGTTATGAAAATGATTATTTTTCTTACGCTATTCACTGCTTATCAGATACATGCCGAAGGTGTCTTCGGGCAAAGAATAACACTTAAGGTACAGCAAACGGAGATCAAAAACATTTTAACGCTTCTCGAAAAACAGGCAGACGTACGTTTCCTGTATAACTACAATCTCAATTCTTCACTAAGTAAAAAAGTGGACTATAGCGTAAACGACCAGAGTTTTGAAGAAGCGATGAACAAGTTGTTTCAAAATACGGAATTCGCTTATCGCTTACTTGATAATAAACTCGTGGTGATTCTCGCAAAAGCAGAAGCCTCCACATACAAAGCTGATGTAATAACTGGTTCCGTAGTTGGTGAAAACCAACAGCCTTTGACCGGTGTAACTGTAAAAGTAAAAGGCACCAACAACGGTGTGTTTACAGATACAAAAGGTGCCTTCAGAATCACTGCTCCCAATGATGCAGTGCTTGTTATTTCATATGTTGGTTACGAAGACAAAGAGGTAGCGGTTGCAGGCCAAACCAACATAGTGGTTCAACTCGTTCTTTCCAACAAACAACTTGAACAGATAGTGGTGGTGGGTTATGGTAGTCAGCGCAAAAAAGATCTTACAGGCTCTGTATCTGTAGTAACCGCTGCCGATATGGCCAACAGGCCATTGGTAAACGCCGGTGAAGCTTTGCAGGGTAAAGCTGCTGGTGTGCAGGTAGTGTCCAATTCAGGAAAACCCGGCGCAGGCTTGACTATTCGCGTGAGGGGTTCCTCTTCCATCAGTGCCGGTAACGAACCGCTGTATGTCGTTGATGGTGTTCCTATGACAGATATTTCCGCCTACACAACAAACGATATTGAATCAATCAGTATTCTTAAAGACGCTGCATCGGCTTCTATTTATGGTACGCGTGCCGCAAATGGTGTGGTGGTTATTACTACGAAGAAAGGTGTTGCAGGAAAATCAAGGATTGATTTCAGCGCTTATTATGGAGCATCATCCACGACAAAAAAATTGGATGTGCTGAATGCAAAGCAATACCAGGATTATGCAAACAAGGTGCTGGGGCCCAACTCCATCACAGATTCACTGGTGAATGCCAACAATATAAACTGGCCGGATGAAGTGTTCAGAAAAGGAAATCAACAAAACTACCAGTTGTCATTTTCCGGAGGAAATGAAAAGACGCAACACTTTATTTCATTGGGTTATAACGACCAGGTAGGTACCATCAGGCCGGCAAAATTTAATCGCTTAACCGGAAGAATGAATCTGACTACAAAAGCTGCAGACTGGTTAACATTAACAACCAACACCATTATTACAAGAACCAACACCAACGACGTTACAGACAATACAGGCGTTGCAAGAGGTGGTGTGGTATTAAGTGCACTGGCAACCCCTCCAACAGTACCGAAGTACAACGCTGACGGAACCATTGGCTTAAATCCTTTCTCTGGTTGGCAAAACCCATTAGGTGCCATCGATGGACAATACACAAAAATTGTAAGCGATAGATTGGTGTCCAGTCTTTCCGCAGATGTTAGACTTGCAAAAGGGTTGTTGTTCCGATCCAGCTGGGGTATTGACTACACCAATTATGGAAAGAATTTTTTCCTTGATCCGTATTTAACCACCTATGGTCAATCAACACAAGGACAATTGAATCAAACCAAGTACACTGAATTTGTGTGGTTGGGTGAACAAACATTGAGCTATACAAAGGCAGTTGGAGAACATCACTTTATGGCAATGGCAGGTTATACAGTGCAGGAATCCAAATATAACCAAACCTACATTTCAGGAAGCAACCTTGACACTGCTTACAGGCATAAGTCATGGGATGAAATGTACATGCGCACTCAAACCAAGCAACCGGGCACAAAAACAATAGATGAATGGGGGCTTGTATCTTACCTTGGCCGCATTACCTACGACTATGCAGGTAAGTATTTATTACAGGCAAATTTGCGGTCAGATAACTCTTCAAAGTTTGCTCCGGGCAATCGGACTGCAACGTTCCCTTCGGTGTCTGCAGGATGGAGAATTTCCCAGGAAAATTTCATGAAGAATGTCACCGCCGTTACAGATCTTAAACTAAGAGCTGGTTGGGGTCAAAATGGTAACCAGGAAGGAGTAGGAAGCTATGAGTATTTGTCGTTAATGAATATCAATGCTTCTGATGGTACTGTTTCTCCCGCGACTATTGCCTCAAAAGATCTTCGCTGGGAAACAACTACCCAGACAAACATTGGTGTTGATGCGACTTTCCTGAGCGGCAGGTTAACTTTTACCGGAGATTTTTATATTAAGAAAACAAAAGACGTTCTTGTAAGGGTGCCATTATCCTCTCAAATTGTGGAAAGTGTGTTGTTGAATATGGGTAATATGGAAAACAAAGGCGCAGAGTTTTTAATATCCAGCAAGAATATTGTGAAGAAAGATTTTACGTGGTCAACAGACTTCAATATTTCATTTAATAAAAACAAGGTAACGAGCATTGGTAATAACATCACTTTCATGAATATCTATGGAAGTATTTATGAAAGAGGAAATGCAATAGCGCTTGTACAAGGTTATGGATTGGGTGAATTTTACGGCTTTGTGGCTGCAGGCGTAGATCCGCAAACGGGCGATCAGCTGTACCTTTCAGGAGATGGTAAAAAATATAATTATGCAAATATCAAAGTGTCTGACCGAAGATTGATCGGTAGTGCACAGCCTGATTTTATTTATGGAATGACAAATAATCTTACCTATAAAAATTTTGACCTTACTGTATTTTTCCAGGGCTCTCAGGGTAACAAAATTTTCAATGGGGTAAGAGTGGAAACAGAAGGAATGAAGGACTCCCGCAATCAAAGCACAGCCGTGCTTGGAAGATGGCAAAACCCAGGAGATATGACCGACATGCCGGGCATTAAAGCCAACAGTAATGACAACAGCCAGATATCAACAAGGTTCCTTGAAAATGGGTCTTACCTGCGGTTTAAAACAATTACGCTGGCATACAGGATAGATCCTAAAGTACTTAGCCATATTGGCTTGAGTGCAGCCTCTGTTTACGTGTCTGCACAGAATCTTATCACCATTACCAAGTACAAAGGATTTGATCCTGAAGTAAGCACTTATGGAACAGCTGTCACCAGCACCGGTGCTCCGGACATTGATAACAGGAACGTTTCCATTGGCGTGGATTATGGTGCATACCCTCAGCCGAAGATAATTTTGTTTGGTTTGAATCTGTCTCTCAAATAATGTTCCCGATTCTTTGAGTTGGGATAAAAATTGTCGTTATGAAAAAATATAAAATCAAAATAAAAAGCAGCATTGCATTAATGATTGCTGCTGTCACTATGATCGCTGGCTGCTCAAAGGTGCTGGACAAGCAGCCAAAAACGCAGGTAGTTGCGTCCGAAGACAGCGCGTCAATATCCGCCGCCGATGCAGAAAACCAGATTGGCGGGGTGTACACAACTTACAGAGGCTATGATTATGGACTTGAGTTTAATGTGCTCGACAGAATAACAAATGGTGATGCGATTTCCGATAATGCTTATGCAGGTGGTGATAACACCGATAACATCACATTGGATCTATTCACTGCAAACTCGTTGAATGGAAACGTGGCCCGCGACTGGAAAGATGCATATGGCATAATTGGGCGTATCAACATCACACTGGATCAAATTCAAAAATGTGTGGACCCTGCATTAACTGCCACAAGAAAAAATCAAATGCTGGGTGAGGCCCGCTTTATTAGAGCGTTTACCTATTTTGATCTGGTGAGGTTGTATGGACGGGTGCCTCTGTTTTTGAAACCTGCCGATACAAAAAATGCGGAAATTTTGCTAAATGCAACACTGCTGCACCAGTCATCAACGGATTCTGTGTACCTGCAAATTTTAAGTGATTTGTGGTTTGCAAGATCAGGTGTAAGGCAAGTAAAAGATGCTGCCACAAAAATGATCATTAGCATTGGCCAGGTGAATGCCGTGCTGGCAAAGGTGTATGCAACCATGCCAACAAAAAACTGGGATTCCGTTGCTTATTACGCTGATCAAACAATTCCGAATTACACGATGCTGCCAGATTACAGACAACTCTGGGACAACAAACATAAAAACAATTCCGAAGCAATTTGGGAGCTGAATTATGAAGGCTACAATGTGATTGGTAACTGGGTACCAAGTCAGTTCATAGGAACCGACTGGAAGAAATTCAATACACCATCCAACGACCTCGTTAGTGCGTTTGATACAGAGGGCGATAGCATTCGCCTGAATGCAACCATTTCCTTTTCTGATATTACGGGCCACTGGACAGATCCGCACTGGAACCTTGCAAGATATCCGTTCATGGTTAAATACAATGATCCATACAACGGATTAAATGATTTTTATCTTATTAGGCTCCCGGACATTCTTTTGCTGAAGGCAGAAGCCCTTGTTGAAAAAGGCGACATTAACGGCGCTATGACATTGGTGAACCAGGTCAGAGCAAGAGTAAAACTCAACCCCAAAACTGCCACCAGTGCTGATGACGCAAGAACTATCATTGCTAAAGAAAGAAGACTGGAATTGGCATTTGAAGGAAACAGATGGTACGACCTATTACGAACAGGAACAGCTTTGACCACCATGAACGCACAAACAGACGGCAATGGCAATAACCTGAATTATAATGTACAACCATACCGCCTGCTAATGCCAATACCACAGGCCCAGATAGATTTGAATCCGTTCCTGATTCAGAATGATGGATATTGACGGGAAGTAAAAAGTAAAAAGTAAAAAATAGGAAACCGCGTTGCGAGGTCTCTGCAGAAACCCAGGCAAGACAGCATTAAAGCTTTTTGAATTTTTACTTTTTACTTTTGACTTTTTCTACAACCGAGTATATTCCCGCACTCCCGGTGTCTTAGATTCAAACAATCATCACGATGAGAAAACTGAGTTTGCTTTTTGCCATAATACTCCTGGTGTGTGCATGTTCCAGTAAGATGCACCCAACAAGCAATAAGGGCGATGTAGAAGTATGGGCAACTGATCCTGCAGCCGGAATTTTATTTCAGAAAAAAGACAATGCGGTTGTTGCATCCGCAAACGGAAATGAAGCAACTATTCATGTTGATGTTTCTAAAACATTTCAAACAATTGATGGCTTTGGCTACTGCTTAACAGGTGGCTGCGCCTTTCATTTGTACAACATGAATAAAGCTGACAGGGCTGCATTGTTGAAAGAGTTGTTCGCAACGGATGGAAACAACATCGGCGTGAGTTATTTGAGGCTAAGTATCGGAGCATCTGACCTGGACGCAAAAGTTTTTTCTTACAATGATTTGCCGGCCGGCGAAACAGATACAGCAATGCAAAAGTTTAGCATTGCACCAGACAAACAATTTCTTATTCCTGTGCTAAAAGAGATTTTAGCCATCAATCCTTCCATCAAAATTCTTGGCTCACCATGGTCTCCACCCACATGGATGAAAACCAACAACAACTCCAAAGGTGGAAGTTTGAAAAAAGAATACTACAACGCCTACTCAAAATATTTTGTGAAGTACATACACGCCATGAAGGCTGAAGGCATTACCATAGATGCCGTTACTGTACAGAACGAACCGCTGCATCCCGGTAATAATCCGAGTCTCTTAATGCAGGCAAATGAACAGGCAGATTTTATAAAGCAAAGCCTGGGTCCGGCTTTCAGGGCAAACAACATCGCCACCAAAATAATTGTATACGATCACAATTGCGACAGACCTGATTACCCGGTGACTATTTACAATGATAAAGAAGCTGCGCAATATGTTGATGGTGCTGCGTTCCATTTGTATGCAGGTCCCATTGACACACTTTCAATGTTGCACGATGCGTTTCCTGCAAAGAACCTGTACTTCACCGAAGAATGGGTAGGAGCACCGGGCGATTTGCCGGTAGACTTTAAATGGCACACAAAGAACGTGATCATCGGAACCATGCGCAACTGGTGTAAAACCGCGCTGGAGTGGAACCTTGCCGCCAACTCACAATGGCAACCACATACGCCGGGAGGTTGTACTGAATGCTTAGGCGCTGTAACAATTGATGGAAACAACGTCAAAAGAAATCCTGCTTATTACATCATAGCCCAGGCATCAAAATTTGTGCGTCCCGGTTCTCTAAGAATTGCTTCAGATGAGCCGAAAGGTCTGGCAAATGTTGCCTTCAAAACAACAGATGGAAAGAAGGTATTGATCGTTTTAAACGAATCTGAGCAGACACAAGAATTCTCTGTTAGTGATGGTGGAAAAACATTCAAAAGTTCACTGGCAAAAGGAGCCGCAGCGACATTCGTGTGGTAATGAAAATGCTGAAGTGCTCAACGCTGAACGCCTAACGCTAAACGCAGAGTCCCTGCGTTTAGCGTTAGGCGTTCAGCGTTGAGCACTTCAGTTAATCTCAATCCAAACCGGAGCATGGTCACTCGATTTTTCCCAACCCCTCACATATTTATCAACCCCGGCAGATTTTAATTTTTTATCGAAATGAGCGCTTAATAAAAAGTGATCAATGCGCAGACCTGCATCTCTGCCAAATGCATTGCGGAAATAATCCCAGAACGTATAGATCTTTTCGCCGGGATGCAGTTTGCGCAACGCATCCGTCCAGCCCTGCGCCACCAGTGTGTGAAACGCCTCACGCACCTCCGGACGGAACAATGCGTCATCCACCCACTTCTCCGGTTTGTAAACGTCAAGTTCTGTTGGCATCACATTGTAATCGCCAGTTAGAATCGTTGGCTCGCCACGCGACAAAAGATCTTTTGCATGCGCCGTTAATCTTTTGAACCAGGCTAACTTATAATCGAGCTTTGGGCCCGGTGCGGGATTGCCATTGGGCAAGTACAAACAACCGATCGTTATACCATTAATCTTCGCCTCAATGTAGCGGCTGTGCAAGTCCTCCGGATCGCCGGGGAGCGCTCTGCAAACCTCTTCAATCGCGTGTTTGCGCGAAAGGATAGCAACGCCGTTCCAACTTTTTTGTCCGTGCCAGATGCAGTTATATCCCGCATCTTTAATTGCCTGCTCAGGAAATTTTTCCTCAGGTGCTTTCAATTCCTGCAAGCAAGCAACATCAGGCTTCGACTCCTCCAGCCACCGCAATAAAACCGGCAGCCGGCCATTCACACCATTCACATTATAAGTTGCAATCTTCATATCGATAAATTGTGGTGAAGTAATGCAATAAAACTAATAAAAAAGGCGCAAGGCTCAATGCCTAACGCCTAATGCTATGCTGAATGCCTAACGCTTAACCATTGGGCGAATGCGATTCGCCCCTACGGCATTTTCAATTTTCAACTTTCAATTTTCAACTCTCCATTACATCGCCAATTCCACCACATAATCCATATCATCCGGCACCTTGTCAAGCGTAATCACCACGCCATCCTGGTTTTGCGTAAACTTCAACGGAGCCTTTGTTGCGAAGACAGTCGCCTTTTTGATTTTTTTATCTTTCAGAGGAACAAATAAAACGTTATCCTGCAGTTTCAAAATGTGTACAAAAAGCTTGTTGTCTTTTTGAGTGGTCACGCCCCATACTCTTGGAGAAACCGCACCACCTCGCGTGCCATAAACAGTCTCGCCGTAAGTCTGCATCCAGTCGCCCACCTCCTTCAAACGTTGAATACTTACTGCAGGTATTTCGCCATTTGGCTGAGGCCCTACATTTAGCAGGAAGTTTGCATTGTTCCCTGCCGCCTTTACTAGATATTGAACAATGTCTTTTGTTGATTTGAAACTGTTATCAGTGATGTTATAACCCCATGAATTATTCATTGTTTCACAAGTCTCCATAGGAAGTGCACCAACTTTTTGTTCATTGGCAAATCCTGTAGTGTTTTGACCAGGCAGGTCTTTTTCAAACATCTGAAAATCTTCTCCTGAAATAGTTGCTTCATGATGGTTATTGCCAATCATACAGGCCGGTTGAAGAGAATGGATCAACGCGTACTGTTCATCAAGGCGCCAGTCAAAATTTTTATTCTGATCCTGGTCCCATTTTCCATCAAACCATATAGCACCGATCTTCCCGTAGTTGGTCAGTATCTCCGTTAATTGATTGTTCATGAACTTGAAATAGCTGTCATAGTTCTGCGATTTGCCAGTACGACCAGTATTGTGGCCCGTTCTGCCAACCGGGTAATCTTCTCTACCCCAATCCAGATGCGAATAGTAAACATGCAATCTTATACCTTGTTTTGCGCACGCTTCAGATAGTTCTTTCAAAATATCTCTTTTAAAAGGCGTAGCCTTCACAATGTTATAGTCAGAATATTTTGTGTCAAACATGGAGAATCCATCATGGTGACGTGAAGTGATGCAAATGTATTTTGCTCCAGAAGCTTTTATCGCCGCAACCCAGGCATCAGCATTGAACTTTGAAGGATAAAAACCAGAAGCCAGTTGCTCGTAATTTTTCTGCTTAAGGTTCTTTGTTTGTAATGCCCATTCACCATCGGCCAGCATACTGTAAATGCCCCAGTGAATAAAAATGCCAAACTTGTCATTTTGAAACTCCTGCCTGTTTGCAAGGTTCTCAGCAGTAGGAGTGTAGTTGGGTTGCGCCTTTGAAAGTAGCGGACACAAAGCCGCAAATAACGCAATCGTCAGTAGTTTTTTCATTCGTAACAATGGTTTGTTTATGTATTATGCAACCTCGCTTTCTCTTACAAGATTGAAGTAATCTCTTTGATATTGCAATGGACTAATGCCCATTAATTTATTGAACTGATGATAAAAGTTGGAAAGGTTGTAGTAGCCACAGCTGTAGCCGATTTCCTTTATCGACAGATTGCTTTCCACCAGCATTCTGCAAGCCATGCCGATCCTGAATTCTATCAGGAATTGAAAATATGTTTTGCGTGCGATCTTCTTGAAGAAACGGCAGAATGATTCCTTGGTAAGGTTCACCAGTTCCGCAACTTCATTGATTGTAATCTCGCGGTCATAATTCTGAATGGTAAACTCGTACACTTTTTTTATGCGGATGTCATTCTCGTCGGAAATATCGTAAACAAATCCTTTGCTGGCGATGATTGAATAATCTTTTTTCTGCGCCGCAATTTTAAGGATCTTAATGAGCAGCAGCATTCTGTCCAGTCCAGACGCGTCGGGCATTTTCTCCAGCAATGGAGTAATTTCCCTTTGCACATCATGTGATAATCTCAAGCCTGACCTTGCTGTTTGCAAAAGTTGTTTTATCTCCTTCATCTCAGGAAGTTGCAGGAATGCATCGCCCCAAAAGTTTTCATAAAAATGAACAACGATAGCTTCCGATTTCTTATTCAGGCCCTTTTGTTCAAACAAAAAAGTGTGGGGAAGATTAGGGCCAAGCAGCACAAGATACGTGCTGTTAAAGTGCTCCACCTTATCTGCAATGATGGAAGTGCCCGAAGCATTTTTGATAAGCAAAAGCTCCAACTCCGGATGATAGTGCCAGTTACTGTTCAGTTTTTCTTCGCGATCAATTCTTACACTGAAAGATGATAAGGGATTGATAGAAATTTTTCTGAGGCTCGGTCTCATATCACAATCGTTAATTGATGCTAAAATATTACAACGATTAAACTATTTAAAATAAAAGTATGGAATTTTATCATTGCATGTCGATTGATTGTCAACCTGACCTTTAATAAATTAATGAAAAAGAATGGTTTCTGAAAGATTGTAAGATTTTGATAATGAATATGTTTTAGTGATTTTCGCTTTTTTTGAAACTGCTGTATTGCATCAAAAAACGGAATTTGAATGTTTTGGGTTAATGTTAAAATAGTACAGCAATATGGTAATTCTTGCACATTTCGACTAAAACTTTAACCGCAAAGCGCTCAAAGGGTGCGCAAAGATAGCTAAGATGATTTTCTCTTTGCTACGTTTGCGCTCACTTCGCGTTCTTTGCGATTAAAAAGGCGGCGTATCTATTTGTGACTAACAACTGGAATTTTCAAATTTTCAAATCCTCAAATTTTCAAATTGCCTCCAGGAACGTCGTACATTTGAGTGTTCAAGCAAACGTGTATGGCAATAAAAGCATTTGGTAAAAATCCATCGGGAGAAGAGTTAGACAGAGTAAAATTATCGCCAAACTATAACAACGATATTTTCAATAATCTTCATGACACGCCCATGATGACGAGCGAGTCGCCGATGATCAAACAGATATGGCGTTTCATGAACAAACCCGCAGAAACCGCTCCACCAAAGGAATTGCCTTCTGTTCGCACCGACTTGAAAAATATTAAAGAAGAAAATCCTGTTATAGTCTGGTTTGGCCATTCATCTTATTTTATCCGTGTAAACGGAAAGAATATTTTGATTGATCCTGTATTCAGTGGGCATGCATCGCCATTTTCCTTTTTCGCCAAAAGCTTTCCGGGCTCCAATGTTTATTCAGTCGAAGACATGCCGCCAATAGATATTTTGATCATCACCCACGATCACTACGATCACATGGATTATGAAACGATCACAAAACTAAAGTCGAAAACATCACTTGTTTGCACATCGCTTGGAATTGGAACAACGCTGAACTACTGGGGCTTTGACAAAAACAAGATCATAGAGTTTGACTGGTGGAACGAAAAGCAAATTGACGAAAATATTTTTCTTGCTGCTGCGCCTGCGCGACATTTTTCAGGAAGAAGCTTGTCACGATACAAAACCCTGTGGTCCTCTTTCGTTTTGAAATCCGGTAATTATTCATTTTACATTGGGGCAGACAGCGGCTATGATACGCATTTTAAAGAGATAGGAGACAAGTACGGGCCTTTCGATATTGCCATGTTGGAAACCGGGCAATACAATGAGGACTGGCGCTATATTCACATGATGCCAGAACAGGCAATACAAGCCGCGATCGATTTAAAAACAAAAGTGTTGCTGCCCGTGCATTGGGCAAAATTCGCATTGGCACTTCACCCCTGGGACGAACCCATAAAACGGGTTGCAGCGAAAGCAAAAGAACTCAAGGTTCCCCTCACCACACCCATGATCGGCGAACCTATCATCATCGATAAATTATATCCGCAAGAACAGTGGTGGCAGTCAGTCTCTTAGGGAGAACACAGATTCTCAAGATTTTCATGATTTTCATGATTCCAGATTTAATGGTGCGCAAAATCTCAAATAAAAAATCATCCTGATCATGACAATCATGAAAATCAGCGTTCCATCGTTGCCAGCTCAAAGGCTTCAGCCAATAATTCAAAAGACTTGAATCTATCATCCCTGCTATGTGTCATGGAAGTGATCATTATTTCATCCACATCAAAGTCTTCTGCCAGTTGCGTTAGTTGCTCCTTCACTTCCTGCTGCGTGCCTACAACAATACGTCCCTTGTTCCTCTCGATAATTGCGAGCTCATCATCAGAAAACTCATAGTCCTTTATTTCCTCGTAGGAAGGAGGCGGCATAAACTTGCCTTTTTCAAATTGAATGAAAAAATAGTGAGCCTGTTTGCGAAGCTGGTTTGCTTTCTCTTTGGTTGGTGCACACAACACACTGATGGCAAGAAATGCATGTGGTTGTTCCATTTGAGCAGAAGGCTGAAATTGCTTGCGGTAGGTTGCAACAACATCAGGAGTAGCGTGACCGTTAATGAATTTCGCCACTGCCAATCCCATTCCAAATTTCGCCGCAATGCTGCTGCTGCCGCCACTTGAGCTAAGTATCCACTGCGCCGGAATACTGGGAGATTGTGGCACAGCCAGTATCGGGCCATATTGCGTGCCAGCTGTATCAGTAAAGAATGCTTGCAGATGTTCCAGTTGTGTTAAGTAACGCTCTTCGCTAAAATCATTTGATGGATTTAGGAGCGTTGCGGTAATGCGATCTCCGCCAGGCGCACGACCCATGCCCAGATCAATGCGTCCGGGGAAAAGTGTTTCCAGCATGCGAAAGTTTTCTGCCACTTTCAGGGAACTATGATTAGGCAGCATAATTCCACCGGAGCCAAGTCGGATCGTATTCGTTTCATCACCCAGTTTAACAAGCAAAAGCTCCGGAGCCGAGCCTGCAATAATATCTGAGTTGTGATGTTCGGAGACCCAAAATCTATGATAGCCTAAATTCTCAGTAAACTTAGCCGTGGCAATGGTTTCCATTACGGCATCTCTTGCAGTAAAACCCTTTCTTACAATCGATTGATCCAGTACACTAAGTTTAATATTCTTCTTTGCCATGTCCACTTTTTAAAAATTAGAGATGATTGTTCTATGGAAGAGGTGGGGCAGGGAGGACGCAGATTTTCATGATTGTCATGATTTTTATGATCTGAAATTTAGGCTTGATTGGAATTTTGCAATCTCAAATTTCCAAATAAAATCTTAACAGATCTTGACGATCATGACAATCTGCGTTCCTTCTCTTATTTAATGTTTCTCGAAAGAAAAGTAGTACTCAAGCCAAGTATCGCGATCACAGCAAATGACCAGCGTAAACTTGCCATCTGCGCAATAAAACCAATAAAGGGCGGGCCAAACAAAAAGCCTAAGAAACCAATTGATGACACCGCAGCAAGCGCAACACCCGGCCTCATCGTCTTGCTTCTTCCTGCAAGTCCGTATACGAGTGGTACAATCGATGAAACGCCAATTCCTACCATCAGAAAACCAATCGTTGCTGGAATTATGTATGGAAACAAAATAGAAAGAAGCAACCCAATTGCAATGATGACACCACTTGCTTGTAATACATTTTTTACCCCAAATTTCGTTACGAAGTAGTCCGCAGTAAATCTTCCTCCGGCCATCGTCGACATGAACGCTATGTAGCCCAGTGTGATCAATGCTTTCGGCGCCATCACTACCTTTTCGAAATACACTCCGCTCCAGTCAAACATGGCACCTTCACTCACCATACTCGCCAACGCAATCAGGCCGAGATTAAGAATATATTTATCTGGCTTTACGAAAATGGGCTGTTTTGATTCGTGGCTCTCATCGCGACGTAGCAGGTATTTGTAAAACACGATCAGGCATAAAAGTGTAAAGGCCCAAATAACTACAAAGTGTATGAAAGGAGAAATATTTTTTGCGATCATGGAGGTGCTCACCAATCCGCCCATAAATCCCCCAAGGCTCCACAAACCGTGAAAGGAAGCCATGATCGATCTTCTGTACAATTTTTCAATACCTACAGCCTGCGTGTTCACCGAAATGTTCATCAGGTTTACAAAGAAACCAAATAGGGCAAGCGCCAATGCCAGTTGCCAGACTGCGGTAACCAAACCAAGTAATATCAGCGTAGCAGGGTACAAAATAGCGCCGGCAATCAAAATCTTCCGGCTTCCATAACGGCTCACCAGATAGCCGGCCAAAGGCAATCCAAAAATTTGTCCCGCAGGCAAAGCAAACAGCAACGCCCCAAGGCTTGCATCGTTCAACTGCAGCATGCCTTTAATCGTTGGTATCCGGTTTGCCCAACTGGCAAACGTTATACCCTGAACAAAGAAAAATACACTGGTTGCTATTCTGTAATATCTCTGCGCTGGAAGGCGTCTATTCATACTCTCTGCAAAAAAAGCTGCAATTTATCCTAAATGTATCTATTTAGTGGTAAAACGTTTAATTGGATTATTAATTGACCTATAGCTTTTCTGTTTTGACCCAAACTCATAACTCTCCATTCTCCATTCTCAACTTTCAACTCATTAACTATATTTGCGCAACTTTAAACATCGCATATGAAGTTTTCCAAATGGGTGGGCGTTGCAATGGCATTATTGGTTATCGGGTCTTGTTTGCTGCCATGGGTTTATATTGAGCCCATCAATAGCACAGTAACCGGCATCGACGCACCAGGTACCAACTTTGGAAAACCCGGCCTGATGAACATTATCGTAAGTGTATTGGCCATATTTCTATTTTTGATCCAACGCGTATGGGCAAAGCGTACCAACATTTTCGTGTGCGCCTTTAACCTCGCCTGGACCGCCCGTAACTTCATCATCATCCCTGCCTGCGCGGCGGGTGATTGCCCTACAAAAAAGATCGGACTGTTTCTCGTTGCCATTTTCTCAATTTTTATGATGGTAGCGGCGTTGTTTCCGGATATGACAATAGAAGAGAAGAAGTAATTAACAATTAATAATGAATAATTAATAGGGCCGCATTCTTCATTGAATGCGGCCCTGCTAATTTTTGAACAGAGGAAAGCATAATTTGCCTTATACTGCTACGTCTATTAATTATTCATTATTAATTATTAATTGCGCTCAAAGTCTTCCGTCATCCGCAAAACTATAATACCCATCCTCGCTTACAATAAGATGATCGAGGAGTTTGATATCAAAAAAAGCGGCAGCTTCTTTTATTTTGATTGTCATTAATTCATCGGCTTTGCTCGGTTTCAGGCTACCCGAAGGGTGATTGTGGCAAACAATTAGAGAAACGGCATTTTCCTCAAGCGCCTTTTTTATAATAATGCGGACATCAACAACCGTGCTGGTAATACCACCAATACTTACAACTTCATGGCGGTAAACTTTGTTAGATTGGCTGAGAAAAAGAACCAGGAATGCCTCCTGCCTCATGTCTCTTAAAAGACTTCTGCAAAAGGTGGCAACACCTTTACTGTTTTTAACAATGGGTTTTTCCAGAAAGGAAGCCCCTTCCCGTCTACGACCCAACTCCATCGCTGCTGCAATGATAACAGCTTTTGCTTCACCTATACCCCTAACGGTCATGTAATCCTTGATCGTAAGTTTACCAAGCTTAATTAAATCGTCATCTGCCATCTTCAAGAGCTCTTGTCCCAGCTCTATCGCATTTTTTTTGGTGTCTCCATCGCGGATAAGTATTGCAAGAAGTTCAGCGTTGCTTAGTGAATTTGCGCCTTTTGATCGTAATTTTTCGCGGGGTTTATCATCATCTGCCCAGTCTTTTATCGAGTACTTTTTCTCTTGCATCGAACAATTTTAGGTAATAAATTTGAATCACAAACGTTAACGTAACTATAACAGTTTTCGGAAAACGTTAGGTTCCAATTCAACATCCTTAGAACAAGCTAAATTCAACATCCATGAAAAGTAAAAATGTAAACCAATTAGGGGGAATGCAGTCCCTATTCTTCTGCGCAGGCATTTACCTTGTAGCGCTTTTTTTCTCAATTTTTGTTTGCTCCTCAATTTTCTATGCATTTAATTCAAAATCAACAAATGTAAAAGCAACTGAGACGCAGGCTCTGGCGTCTGTGAAATAGTTAAACCAATTGATCAGGTTTTTAAGTTTTTACACACAAATTTTATTTTCCCTTTGGAAGCGTCCTTTAAAGATTGCGTTTCAAAGGGAAATTTTTTTCCACAACAAATGCAGTTTTCTGCGCAAACTCAATTTTAATTTCTAATTCCCCGCTTTTAGTTCGTTGATTCTCTGCTAAGTTTTTATCTTCGTCGCATCAATTTATTCCCCATATGCAGAGTTCAGCTAAGATATTTTCCGGAACAGGTTCGCAATACCTGGCTGAAAAAATTGCAGAGAAATTCGGCGCCCCCTTGGGAAAAATAACCATCCAGAAGTTCAGCGATGGCGAAATTCAGCCGATTTTTAATGAAAGTATTCGCGGCGATGTTGTCTTTTTGGTGCAAAGTACTTGTGCGCCAACAGATAACATAATGGAACTTTTGTTAATGATTGATGCAGCCAGGAGAGCTTCGGCAGAGAAAGTAATTGCAGTCATGCCGTACTACGGGTATGCAAGACAGGATAGAAAAGATAAACCCCGCGTGGCAATTGGGTCCAAACTGGTGGCCAATATGCTCACCGCAGCAGGTGCCGACCGCGTGATTACCATGGATTTACACGCTCCGCAGATCCAGGGTTACTTCGATATTCCCGTGGATCACCTTGACAGTTCTGCAATTTTTATCCCATATATAGAGCAACTAAATCTTGAAAACCTTACCTTTGCGGCCCCTGACGTGGGTAGCGCCAACAGGATCAGGGAAATTGCCAGCTATTTTAACGCGGAAATGGTGATTTGCGACAAACACCGTAAACGCGCAAATGAGATAGCAAGCATGGTGGTGATAGGAGATGTGACAGACAGGAACGTAGTGTTGATAGATGATATTTGTGATACAGGCGGCACGCTTACAAAAAGTGCCGGATTGTTGATGGATAAAGGCGCCAGAAGCGTAAGAGCTCTTTGTACACACCCTGTTTTCAGTGGTAAAGCATATGAAAACATTCAAAACAGTGTGTTGGATGAAATGGTGGTTTGTGATACCATACCGGTAAAACAGCAAATAGATAAAATCAAGGTGTTGTCAGTTGCAAATTTGTTTGCGGTAGCGATCAGGAATGCTTTTGAGCACCAAAGTATCACCAGTCTGTTCATCCATTCGCAAAGAAGGAACAAGTAGAAATTTAAAACAAAATAAAAATGAAGACAATTACAATCGAAGGACAACTCAGGACCGACATTGGCAAAAAAGCCACCCGCCAACTTCGCTCTGAGGAAAAAGTGCCAGGTGTAATTTACGGGGGTGCGAAAGAGATTAGTTTCTCTGCTCCGGCGACTGCACTTAAAGGTCTAGTTTACACAGGCGAATTCTTGATCGCTGAAGTAAAAATTGATGGCAATGTTTACAAATGCATTTTGAAAGATTTGCAATTTGACAAAGTATCAGACCTATTGATCCACATCGACCTTATGGAACTGGTAGAAGACAAAAAAGTAGTAGCAACTTTGCCTCTAGAATTTACAGGAGCTGCTGCAGGTGTTAAAGCCGGTGGTAAATTCGTTGTGAAAATGAAATCTTTGAAAGTGAAAACTTACCCTAAATATTTGAAAGAAAATATTACGGTAGATATCACTAACCTGGAACTTAACGAAAACATCCGTGTAGAAGATGTTAAGGCTGAGAACTACGAATTTATGAACTCTCCACGTATTCCTATCGCTTCAATTGTTATGACTCGTCAGTTGAAACAAGAAGAAAGTGCGGAAAAAGGAAAGAAATAAATAATTTCATTTCAATAGAGCCCGGTTATTTGCAACCGGGCTTTTTCATTAGAAATATAATATCTGAGATTTGAAGTTTGAGATTTGAAGTTATTAACTGTAAGCCCCTTCCATTAGTCTTACGGCTAGAATTTGTCAGATTTCAGATATCAAGTATCAAATTTTGATTCCAAATGAACAAATTTCTCCTAATTGGGTTAGGTAATATAGGAGCTGAATATGAGCTCACGCGGCACAATATTGGCTTCGATGTGTTGGACACGTTTGCCGGCAAGCATGCGGCATCTTTTAACCCGGATCGCCTTGCAGATGTTTCTGAAATAAGATGGAAAGGAAAAATATTCATTTGTGTTAAGCCCACCACTTACATGAACCTTAGTGGTAAAACGGTAAAATACTGGATGGATAAGGAAAAGATAGGAATTGAGAATATATTGGTGATTGTAGATGATCTGGCATTGCCACTTGACAAAATCAGATTGCGCAGAGGCGGAAGCGACGCCGGTCATAACGGTTTGAAAAGCATCCAGGAACATTTGGGTACGGACAATTTTCCAAAGCTTCGTTTCGGAATAGGTAATAATTTCCCCAAAGGACGCCAGGTTGATTTTGTATTGGGAAAATGGACTTCCGATGAGTGGCCATTGGTGGTAAAAAAAGTGAACAGTTGCGTAGAACTAATTGAAACTTATTCACAAGTGGGCATCGAGCAGACAATGAATCTTTATAACAAACTCACCTTCTCATTATGAGATGTAAAAGCGAATCTTTATTTTCGCGATACTTTTCTATTCAATATCCGAGATATTAACCGCGGGGGTTAGCCCCTTTTTAAACATGATTATTAAATCATTAAACCGTTTTATTGAATATGAAAATATTCTGTGTTGGCCGTAACTATGTAGCGCATGCCCAGGAGTTGGGAAATGAAGTTCCAGACGAGCCAGTAATATTTATGAAGCCCAAAAGTGCCTTATTGCAGGCGCATACTCCTTTCTATTACCCTGAATTTACCAATGAACTACATTACGAATGCGAGCTTGTTTTAAGAATAAATAAGAACGGTAAATACATTCAGGAAAGATTTGCCAGCAAATACTACGACGCTGTAACTGTAGGTATTGATTTTACTGCCCGTGATATCCAGACCGAATTAAAAGAAAAGGGGCTGCCATGGGAAAAGGCAAAAGCCTGGGATAATTCCGCTGCTATTGGCAAATGGATACCATTTACAAATATCAAGAGTAAGAAAGATATCAATTTTTCATTGAAGAAAAACGGGGAGGTTGTCCAACAAGGCAACTCCGGGCTGATGATCAACAATTTTGATAAAGTCGTGGCTTATATCTCTAATTATTTCTCCATAAACATCGGCGATCTCATCTTTACCGGTACGCCGGCTGGAGTAGGGGAACTGGTTGTGGGAGATGAGTTGGAGGGATTCCTCGAAAATGAAAGCATGTTTCAACTCGATGTGAAATAGTGGTTTTTTATTTTTTTAGCAAGGCAAACGCTCCAACGGAACGTTTGCCTTTTTTGTGTGCATAATTGAGAATTGAGAATTGAGAGTGGGGAGTTGAGAGTGAGCGAGACTTTAACCACTCGCCACCAGCGACTAACAATACCAAAGCACAAGAATCTATAACTCTCAACTTTCAATTCTCAACTCTCCACTTTTTCTTGCCGCTCATCCTCAAAAAAATCCTCAATTATTTCTTTATTGCCATCCAACGTTTTGGACTTGATCCTTGTCAAGGTCTGATGTAACATTTTTTAATTCATTGCGTCATATATAAGAAAATGATCTTGTATGTTCACTCAACCCATAAAATAATCCGCTGATGTATTTTATGTTTTCGCTGCAGTGAATTAGTAAAAAATTTGAATGCGAAATTTTTCGTAAAACACACACCTGAACTACCCGGAAATGAAGAACAGTATGCTAAAGGGTGCCCACTTATCTGAAGGAAAAAGCCAGGATATCCTGCGTTATTTTTCTGAAGACCTCACTGCTACACAGATAGCAAACCTCACAGGAGTAAGTAGGGTTACCGTCAACAATTATTTCAGAACCATCCGTCTGCGCATAGCCAGGCATTGTGAGGAGAAGAACCCAACTTCCAATTATTCAAAAAACCATTCCGTTGTTTACCTGAAAAAGCAAAGCAACGACTATGAAAATGGACCAGAGAGACACCAAACGCTCTATGGTTTTCATTGGCACAATGGGAAAGTTTTTGCCAGCTCATTAGAAAGGAAAGAAAAATCCGAAAATGGCAATGGACAAACTGTAAGTGACCACAATCTCGACCAGTACAAGCTGCATAACTACCATGCGGTGGCCGATTTCAAAAACTGGAAGTTGTTTAACATTCAGAACAGCAGCGATGTGGCTGAAGATGACATCTTCTGTTTTTGGAATGATACCAAAAATAGAATGGTAAAGTTTCGCGGTTTGCACAAGAATATGCTTTATCTGCACGTTAAAGAATGTGAGTTCAGGTATAATTATAGAAACGATGACATAAATACCGTTCTACTCGGTGTTATGCAAAAACATTTTTCTATTTATTAATCTTTGATTGATTTTGAATGCGTATTATGTAATAATTTTGCACAATATTTCTGGTCAACTGTCGGGCACAGAAAGTAAATCTCAAGGCAGTTATTGTTTTCTCATGTGTTACGAGGGTGGTTTCTACCACTCTCATTTTATTTCCACAAGGGCTAACCTGCGGGAATAGCGCTTAAAAGCTGTGATGTGTATGCGCTTTGAGGATTGTTGTATACTGCTTCCGCATAGCCGATCTCTTCTATTTTCCCTTTTCGCATAACCATGATGCGGTCACTGATGTATTTTACCACGGAAAGATCGTGTGATATAAAAATGGCCGTAAAATTGAATTCATTCTTTAAGTCCGTCAATAAATTCAGTACCTGGGCCTGTACGCTGACGTCCAATGCGCTTACCGACTCATCAAAAACGATAAAGCCGGGATTGAGTGCCAAGGCCCTGGCAATACCGATCCGCTGGCGCTGGCCGCCGCTAAACTCATGGGGATAACGATAAAAATGCTCGGGCTGAAGATTTACCTTGCCAAGCAGCTCCATAGCAAGTTCTTTTCGTTTACTGGTAGAAGTGAGTACTTCATGAACCTGCAATGGTTCTACAATGGCCCGTCCAGCCGTTTTTCTCGGATTTAAAGAAGAATATGGGTCCTGGAAAACAATTTGAAAATCTTTGCGCCTGGTTCTTAATTCATTTTTATCAATGGAGAGAAGGTCCTTTCCTTCAAAAATAATTTTGCCTTCCTGCGCATCCTGCAGGCGTAGGAGCGTTCTGCCTAAAGTCGTTTTACCGCAGCCCGATTCACCCACAAGGCCGAGCGTTTCTCCTTTGTAAATGTCAAAACTTACATGGTTGACAGCAGTATTATATTCAAGCGTTTTCCCAAAAAAGTTCTTGACAGAAGGAAATTTGACAGTTAGGTCTTTAACTTCTAACAGGACTTCGGCGCTATTTTTCTTCAGTTCGGGAACTGCTTTTACAAGTGGTTTTGCCTGTTGTTTCGGCTCAAGAAAATCGCTGATAACAGGAAGTCTTTCACCCTTGGGATGCAAGGCTGGTCTGCATTGCAGCAATGCCCGCGTGTAGGGATGTTTTGGCGATTTCAGAACAGTTTGGGTTGGGCCCTGCTCAACAATTTTTCCTTTGTACATCACCACAACTTTGTCCGCTATTTCTGCCACAACACCAAGATCATGGGTAATGAAAATCACACCCATGTTGTTTTGTTGTTGCAGTTCTTTGATGAGTTGCAGTATTCTTTTTTGAACAGTAACATCAAGCGCGGTTGTAGGTTCGTCGGCAATTAGTAAGGAAGGGTTGCAACTCATTGCCATTGCAATCATCACGCGTTGCTTTTGCCCACCGCTTAGTTGAAAAGGGTAACGACTGATTATTTTTTCAGGATCGGGAAGTTGAACCTGTTTGAATAATGCAACAGTTCTTTGCAGCGCTTCTTTTTTTGAAACTCTATCGTGTAGTTGTATTGCTTCAGCAACTTGTTGCCCGCATGAAAACACCGGATTTAAAGACGTCATTGGCTCCTGGAAGATCATGGAGGTCTTGTTGCCACGAATGCTTCGTAATTCTTTTTCCGACAGATTTAACAGATTGACCGTCTTTTCATCATCATCACTAAACAATATTTCGCCACTCGTATATTTTGCCGGAGGAGAAGGAAGCAGCTGCAGGATCGACATTGCCGTTACCGATTTACCGGAACCAGATTCTCCCACCACGGCCACAATTTCACCTTTATTCACTTCAAACGAAATCCCGTGCAATGCCTTTGTAGGGGCATCGTTGTTGGTAAATTCAACGTCAAGATTTTTTATTTGAAGGAGAGGCATTTATTTAATTGAAAATGGAAAGTTGAAAGTTGAAAGTTGAAAATGGTAGGGGCGAATCATTCGCCCTGTTGCACATAAACGATCGCTTGAATACGTTCCACGCTAACCAGCTTAAAACCTCAGGTGCCTCACGGTGTGGCCATCATTGATCAATTGTTTTAGCGAGTCGATGCCGATGCGAATGTGTTTTTCAACGAAGTCGCCGGTTACTTTTTTATCGCTTTCTTCTGTTTTAACGCCTTCTGGAATCATTGGTGAATCGCTCACGAGAAGCAAAGCGCCGGTTGGAATTTTGTTATAAAATCCTACAGAAAAAATAGTCGCTGTTTCCATATCGATGGCGTAGGCCCTTACTTTTTGCAGATATGCTTTAAACTCTTCGTCGTGCTCCCACACACGGCGGTTGGTAGTGTAAACAGTGCCCGTCCAGTAGTCAACGGCATAATCGCGGATGGTGGTGGATACTGCTTTTTGCAAAGCAAATGCAGGCAGTGCAGGAACTTCCGGTGGGAAGTAGTCGTTTGAAGTACCTTCACCTCTGATAGCAGCGATAGGCAAAATAAGGTCGCCGACTTTGTTTCTTTTTTTCAAACCTCCACATTTGCCCAAAAACAAAACTGCCTTAGGTTCGATGGCGGTTAAGAGATCCATGACGGTAGCGGCAGTAGGGCTGCCCATTCCGAAGTTTATGATGGTGATGTCATCAGCTGTTGCACATTGCATTGGTTTGTCAAGTCCAACTATTTCCACATTGTTCCACTCTGCAAACAGCTTCACGTAGTTACTGAAATTGGTAAGCAATATGTATTTACCAAAGTTCTCTAATTTCTGTCCCGTGTACCGGGGTAACCAGTTGTTTACAATTTCTTCTTTTGTTTTCATACAAGTAAATATAAAACTAAAGAGTTGAAAATTGAAAGTTGAAAATTGAAAGTGATAAAGCAAGTGAAATCATTTTCAATTTTCAACTTTCAATTTTCAATTAACGAAAATCTGCGTTCCTTTTGCTAGGTTTGGCGCATGATAAAACTTGTTTTTCCCGAACATCCTTTTAAAATAAAAGAGGAGGACGGGAAAGAATTAATATGGGATGAGTTTAGAAAAAAATGGCTGGTGATAACACCGGAGGAGTGGGTGCGTCAAAATATTTTGCAATACATGGTGCAGGTGAAGAAATATCCTGCTGCATTGATCGCGCTTGAACGGGAGCTGTTGATTGGAGAGGTAAAGAAAAGATTCGATATCGTGGTGTACAATAACCAACATCTGCCGTGGCTAATGGTGGAGTGTAAAGCGATGCATGTGCCTGTGAATGAAAAAGTGTTGCAACAAATTATTCAATACAACATGGCGCTGCCTGTAACTTATATGATGGTAACAAACGGCAACAATACTTTTTGCTGCAAAAACGAAAGTGGGAGAGTGGAGTGGTTGATGGAGCTGCCCGAGTATTGAGAAAAAGAACGCAGATTTTCATGGTTGTCATGATTATCAAGATTAAAAAATCATAGAAATAATGACGATCATGATGATCTGCGTTCCGGTTTCTGCTATGGGAAAATGCCCAGCTCTGCATAGCTTGTAGCAACTTTATTGATGGCTACTACATATGCAGCTGTACGCATGTCGGGAATCGATGGATTGGCGTGCCAGCAGTCAACAATTTCACGTGTTGCAGTGATCATTGTTTCTTCAAGGCCGCTGTAAACCAGGTCAACTTCATCTGCACCGTGCATAATGAATTGTCTTTCCTGGTCAACTACTTTTTTGCCGGTAAGGTCTTCCATTTGCTCAAGAATGCGGGCATTCATGTTTTCTGTGAATCTTTTTTCAAGGCGACCGTAGCGTACGTGGCTAAGGTTTTTCAACCATTCGAAGTATGAAACGGTCACACCACCAGCATTCAGGTACATATCAGGAACAACCAGTACTCCTCTTTTTGCAAACACTTCGTCTGCCTCTGGAGTAAGAGGGCCGTTCGCCGCCTCGCCTATGATTCTTGCTTTTACTCTTGGTGCATTTTCGCCGTTGATAACGTTTTCCAAAGCCGCGGGGATCAGGATATCACAATCCAGTTCCAATGCAAGATTTGAATTTTCAACATTTGTTGCGCCAGGGAAATTTAAGATGGAACCAGTTTTCTTTCTGTGTTGGAAAACTTCTTCTTCGTTTAAACCATCAGGGTTTGTAATAGCACCTTCGTATTCTGCCAAAGCAATTACTTTAGCACCACCTTCGCGGAAGAATTTAGCGGCGTGGTAACCCACGTTTCCTAAACCTTGTACGATAACGCGCTTGTTTTTAATGCCTACTTCCATACCAACACGCTGCATCATTTCTGGCATATTACATACTTCGCGCAGGCCGTAAAATACACCAAGACCTGTTGCTTCGCGTCGACCGCGGACACCGCCCTGGGAAACCGGTTTGCCGGTAACACAACCCAATGCGTCAATCTCGCCGGGGCGCATGCTTGTATATGTATCGAGGATCCATGACATTTCGCGCTCACCTGTACCATAATCAGGGGCAGGAACGTCTGTACCTGGTCCAATAAAGTTTTTCTTGATCAGCTCCGCAGTGTAGCGGCGCGTAATTTTTTCCAGTTCGTAAGGGGTATATTTTTTAGGGTCGATGTTGATACCGCCTTTAGCTCCGCCAAATGGTACGTTTACGATGGCACATTTAAATGTCATCAGCGCGGCAAGGGCCATTACTTCATCAAGATTTACAGAAGTAGCGAAGCGGATACCACCTTTACAAGGTGTTTTGTGGTGAGAGTGTTGTACACGATATGCTTTTATAACTTCCACTTTTTCTCCGATCTTAACCGGAAAGTGCATACGGTAAACGGCATTACATTGTTTAATTTGTTCAAGCACACCTTCATCAACGGTCGTGAATTTGGCGGCTTTGTCAAAGCTTTTCTCTACAGCTCCAAAAAAGCTGTACTCATGTTTAGTAGACATAGTTTGAAATTTATGGTATTACAATCGTTGGTTGCTACCGGGCTAAATAAGAAAAAATGAATTACAGGTTTTCTTTGTCTTTCATTTTGGCGTGCAAGCTAAGGGTATTTTGAAAAATTAGACGTTAAATGTTGGGAAATTCAAAAGTCAAAAATCAAAATTCAAAAGGCTGCGCAGGATGCATTTTTACTTTTGAATTTTTACTTTTTACTTTTCTTTTTCCAGCTTAGTGATCTTTCTGTCTAGTCTTACCAGATAAGTCAATAAGCCAAACAGGATGATCAATACTACAGCGACAACCACGTAAATTTTTCCATTGCTGCGCATTTCAAAGGCTGTGTATTTTTGTTGGGCTTCTGTTACCTGTGCCCAAAGGGAAACGGGGATTAGCTGAAGCAATACAATTGCCAGCAATAATTGAATTTTAGTCATTTAAAATGCTTCTTTCTTTTATTAAATCTAGCCTGATCTTTAATGATGTTATCCAAACGCCTAACAACGTCCATCCGATGATGGCAGGATAAAAAACCATTCTTAAACGGGCATCGCTGTCTTTAAAATTCAAGGCCGGGTTGCCTTCTTTTCCCGGATGCAAACTATCCAGTAATCTCGGCAAAATCCAGATAGACGGAAAAAGCATTGCATACGCGAAAATGGCATACACGGCACTTATTCTTGCCCTCTTGTCAATGTCTGATAAAGAGCCTCTCAACACCAGGTACGCAAAGTATATAAGTAACGCTATTGCGGCACCTAATAGTTTAGGCTCGCGAAAAATTTCTGTATCGGAAGCGAATTCTGTCCATGTATATTTCGCCCACAAAGCACCTGTTGTGTAGCCAAGTATGCCGAACACGATACCTACTTTGGTAAAGTTCACCGCATACAGATCATCACGTAAATTTTGCGAACGCAAATACTTTATAGAATAAACAACTGAAGTGGTAAAAAGGATCATCATGCCAAACCACATGCACACATGGAAGTACAGGTTGCGAATTGTTTCGTGTAAAATTTCCCTTGCCGGAACGCTAAACAGGAAACCGCCGATGACTGTGTAGGTAAGAAGAATGACACAGAGTATTTTCCACCATTTCTTGTGCATAAATATCAGATTGGTAATAACTTATGAGTCGCATTCGCTTTCACAAGTTGAAAGTGTGGGCAAATTTAGTGTAAACAGGGATAAGAAAAAAGAGAGTTTGGTCAGGTGGGGGCGGATGTGGATTGGATGCAAGCTGAGGGACAGGAGATTCCGGCGGCCAGTAGCCGGTTGCCGGTGTTTATTATGTAAGATTCATTCTTATATAAAGGGCTCCATGATGTTTGGAGATAAGGAAAAAAATAGCGGACCCCCTGGCTACCTGTAACTGGCTACCGGCCAGCATTTAGTCCTTCCACAAAAACGGAAACAAGATAATGGCGAGCGTAATCACCAGGATATCCATGGCCACTAACAGCGACACCATTTGGAACATACCTGCCTGGATAACGTCAGAGAAGGCGGCGTTGGCCACTTTCATCAGGAGCATTAGTTGAGGAATGATGATGGGAAAACCCAGAATTGCCATCAGAGATGCATTTTGCTGAGCACGTGCAGCTATGGCAGATAAAAACGTGAAAACCAGGCTCAGGCTCATGCCGCCCAGTACGGTAAGGCCAAAAAACATCATACCATATCTTACCTCGTTGCCGAGCAAAATGGTGAATAGCGCCCAGCTTACAAGGCTCATGGCCATCATCAAAAGAGCGTTGAAAACCAATTTAGCGATGATGAAGTTCCTGGCACCGGTAATGGAGTAGAAGTACAACATTCTTCCGCGGCTTTCCTGAAGAAAACTTTTAGCCACCGCATTTACACAGACAAACAATTGAATCATCCAGAAAAGGCCATTCCATACGGCGCTTTCCGGCTGGCCCATTGCAAGGTACAGAACGAAAATAGTAGCTGCCACATACAGCAAAATGCCATAAAAAGTATGCTGCTGGCGGATTTCCAGCAAAAAATCTTTCTTGAAAAGTGTTAGGATGTGACTCAAGGGATGCGATTATGCGGGCGAAGGTAGGAAGAAGTTGTTAGTTGTTGGTTGATAGTTGTTAGGAGGAAGTGGTCGGTAGCCAGCGGCCGGTGGCTGGTGTTTTAGGTCGATGACCGAGACGGATCGTAAAGTTGTTTCTTAATAAAAAAAATAGCGTTGGTAAAGTTTTGCAAAGGCTGCTGCCACAAAGTACCGGCTTCAGGCCGCTGGCCACCGGCTACAAGCTCGCCAGCAGACAACAACTATCAACTAACAACCACACCTGCAGCAAACCCTGTTTCAGTGCAAAACTGATGAGCTCCGAAGTATTCTTTGTGTGGGTCTTTTTTAAAATGTTTTTGCGGTGATTGTTGATCGTGTTGAGGCTTGCAAAAAGCTTGTCTGCAATTTGTTTACTGCTGAGTCCATCATTGATGCATTTCAATACTTCGATTTCACGTTTTGTGAGATGCACTGTGTTTTGATCTGGAGAAAAAACATCGCGTGTGATCAGCTCGCAGCTATTGTTATCTGCACCATTTTTTTCTGCAACGAAAATTATCTTGTTGTCGTTTTTGAAATGTGTGATGTCTGTAAATGTTCCAACAAAATGTAGTGGCGATTCTTTGCTAAAGTTATTGAGGAAAGAAATGTTTTGTATGAAAATGCGCTCTGTGCCTAGTTTTGAGGAAACACGAAAATTAAATGAGAATGTAAGTTTATCTTTTTCGCAATGATTTTTTCTGCACAGGAAATCGATGGTGGGAAATATTTTTTCCAACAATACTTTTTCGTCATCAGTGTTCAAATGCAATTCGATCATCGGATTGCTTTCTGAAAAATGATTACCCGCTAAAACATTTTTTGCATTGCCATCGACGTAAAAATATTCGAATTGATTCTTGTCGAGTATGAATAAAAATGATGATGTTGCCATTGCAAAAGAGTTGTTTGCAACATCTATCTCCTGCAACAATTGCTGAGCGTTTGTATGAAGATCAACATGCACCTTCTCTTCATTTAGTTGATAAAAGGCAGATCGAAAACTTTGCATAGGAGGTTCGTTAGCGTCAGTAAATATAGCTATTTATGGCTATATGATGAGCGTGTTTATCTTAATACATTTGTCTACTTCTACTAGTGTCCTATAAAAAATCTCCTGCTGAGTCTCAATTAAATCTTTACTAATTCGATCCTTACCACAAGAGCAAATTCCTTGCCCGCATAAAAGTTATAATATCCTTTTCACGATATTCTTTATCAAGCATATCTAATGATACAGCCGTACACTTAAGCCAGGTTTTTGATTACAACACAACAAACGCATGTGGAAACTATGGTAATCATTCGCCGTGGCAATTCTATGTTTATACCACTCGGTCAGTTTAATTATTTCAATAACCTTAAAAAAGAAATTGTATGGTTAAGAAAATTTGCGATACCGGGAAATCATCCGTCGCCAGATGGCTTGCCAGTCAAAGCCCACACTTACTAAGAACTGTTTTATTGCTTGCCGTTTCATTTTGTTTCATTGCTCCTCTTCAATCAGGCAATGGCAAACATGCTTCTTCATCCACAAACAAAATCATTTCAACGCCTAACGCCGATGAGCAATGGACACTTGCAAAGTCCACCAATAAAGTAGACATCTATTATGTGATTAAAGACTGCAAAGGTCAGAAGACCGTTTTTCTTAAAGTGGACAATAAAAACAATTATGCAGTAACGGTAAGCTGGAAAGAAAAATTCGAAACCCAACAGAAGGTAACCGTTGAAGGCGCTGCAGGCAAACAGCTCGTGTTGGCTGCCGGTGAAATAGTCCAGGCAAGTTGCGACAACGATGCAGCGAAAGAATGCGTGATAGCTGCATCTCAAATAACACCTGCATTTAAAGCAGATGTATCAAAATACGATGTATCAAACTTATCAGTATCAAAAAACTAAGAAACATTTTTAATCAACAAAAAAGCCCATTATGATACCAAAGTTACTAAAGCCTTCCGTAAGCAAAGCGCTGCTATACTTCACGCTTTGCATTTGTTGTTTGATGCAAATCCAGTTTGCACAAGCACAAAATAAAGATAGCAAGGGAAAGGATTTCTGGCTGATGTTTAACAGCAATCTTGGAACACCAACCCTTACTCTTTTTATCACCTCTAACGTAAATACTTCGGGTAAAGTTGAAATCCCCGGCCTTAGCTTCAGTCAGGCTTTTACTGTGCAGGCAAATAAAGTAACCAGCGTTGTAGTGCCAGCGGCTTCTGCCACTCACACTAATAACGTAGTTGACAATAAGGGAATACATATCACCTCAGTAGATGAAGTAACAGTGTATGGTCTAAACTATATTCCTTTCACGGCGGATGCCTACCTGGGCCTGCCGGTTGATGCGCTGGGTACTGATTACATAGTAGTTACTTACAAAAACTCATTGGTAAATGGTGTTGAAATTGGTGTTGTATCTACCGCAGACAACAACCAGGTAACCATTACACCAACCGTTACTACCCTAACTCGCACTGCCGGTGTTCCTTTTACCATCACGCTCAATAAAGGACAAACTTATGAGTTGATGAATAATACTACCGCGAGCGGTGATTTTACAGGAACAACCATTACATCAACACAACCAATAGGTGTGTTTGGCGCTCACATGTGCGGTAACGTTCCGGGTGGAGCTGCATTTTGTGATCACCTTGTTGAAATGCTTCCTCCAACTTCAACATGGGGTAAAAAATTTGGATTGGTGCCGTTGAAGTCACGTATTAATGGTGATACATGGCGCTTCCTGGCATCAGAAAACGGAACAGTTGTTTCTATTAACGGCGTTGCTCAACCAGCTGTTAACAAAGGACAATTCGTTGAAAAGGTATTGCAGGGACAAAATGTAATTGAGTCCAACAATCCAATATTGGTTTGTCAGTATGCAAACGGATCAACATTTTCCGGTAACCCCGGTGATCCGTTTATGATGTTAATTCCACCATTGGAGCAGTTCCTGGCCAACTATACAGTAACCACAGTATCGGGTTATGTAACACACTTTATAAATGTGGTGGCTCCGAAGGCTATTGTGGGAACATTGACCATGGATGGAGTTATAATCCCGGCGGGCTCATTTACGCCGATTGGTACAACAGGTTTTTCAGGTGCGCAATTAACGGTTCAGCCGGGTTCACATACACTTAATGGAACACTTCCGTTTGGTGTGTTCATGTATGGATTTAATAATGACGATGCCTACGGATATCCTGGTGGCCAATCGTTCTCTGAAGTGGCTACTGTAACAAGTGTAGTTATTTCTCCGAAAACAGGAACGGGAAGTATTGCAAACCAGACTTGCTTCAACGCAACGGTTAAAGATCAGTTTGGACACGCAGTTTCCGATATTCGTGTGGACTTTAACATCAAAGGCATGAATCCTGGCAGCAGCGGCTTTGCATTGACAGATGCTAATGGTGTGGCTAACTTCTGCTACAAAGGACCTTTGGCTGGCAAAGACACTATTACTGCGACTGTAGGCTCGCTTACAGATGCTGCAATATTTACATGGACAGAAAGCAATGTATGTAATTTGACTGCGACTGCAACCTCTACAAATGCCAATGGTGATGCACTTGATGGAAGTGCCAAGATTATGGTAAATGGAGGTACTGCGCCGTTTACATTCACATTGAATGCTATGACCAACAGTGATGGTATATTCAATGGCATTGGTGCAGGCACTTACAGTTTCTCTATTAAAGATGCTAAGAATTGCACTGCTTCCGGTACTGTTATTGTTTCGAAGAACGTAGTAACTCCACCGACCACAACGGTGAAATGTCCTAAGGATACAGTTATTGACGCTGATCCAATAACATGTAAGGCAACAGTAGCATGGCCTGAACCTAATTTTATATTCCCTGATTCAATAGCATTACCTCCGGCTTATAACGAGCCTAACAGTAATCTCTGGTTCAAGGGCACTTATAATAACCATGCTTATTATGTTTCAGATGGCTTCTACAAATGGCCGGTTGCAAAAGATCTCGCAGCCGCAAGAGGAGGTCACCTGGTTACCATTACCTCACAGGGTGAAAGCGATTTCATCTTTACCAATTTCAAACAAGGTATCGTGTATGGTCCGTGGATAGGATTGTACAATACAGGTGACTTGGGCAAATTTGCATGGGTTACAGGTGAACCATTGGTCTTCACACATTGGTCCCCATCAGAACCTAATAATCACGGAGGACGTCTTGATTCAATAGCTGAACCATATGTACATATTTGGGGACCTGATCCAAAGAACGGATGGAATGACCTTACCGGTTTGTTCTACCTGCCATTCATCGCAGAATTTGATGAACCGATAATTATTTACAAACAAATATCAGGACCTCCTAATTTCAGTCAGCAAACTCCGGGTGTTTACACCGTTTGTTATGAAGCTACAAACAGGATAACAAATAAGAAAGATACCTGCTGCTTTACTGTAGAAGTGAAATGCAGAGGATTGCTAACTACATGTCCAAGCGACACAACCATTAAAGCTGATCCCGGAACATGTAAGGTTAAGTTGAAACTTCCGGTGCCATCCATCAACTGGCCGGCAACTATTCCAATTCCGGATGGAATGTTTACGAAGAACAACATGTTGACATTTGGCGGTGCATACAACGGTCATGGTTACTATTCAACCAATGGCGCATACAGATGGCCGGAAGCCGACCAGATATCAAAAGATCTTAAAGGACACCTTGTAACTATTGGAAGCTCTGGCGAAAATAGTTTCATTAACGACAAGTTCAGAAAGATCAATGCATATGCTCCATGGATAGGATTGTACAATACAGGAACCGTGGGAAGTTTTGCATGGGTTACCGGCGAACCGCTTACTTACACAAACTGGTTCCCAACAGAACCTAACAATAAAGGCGGTAATGCAAATGTGATTGCAGAGCCATATGTACTCCTGAATGGATACGATTTCTTGAACAGATGGAACGACATGGGTAGATTCTCTCTTGCTGGTTTTGTTACAGAATTTGAACGACCAATGCTGGGCTTCAAACAAAAATCAGGACCAATAGAAGGAACAGAAGTAGGACCTGGTGTTTACGAAATCTGCTATGAAGTCACAGATAGTTCAATGAACGTAACTTTCGATTGTTGCTTCAAGATTACTGTGGTATGTGATAGCAACATGAACCCATTGAGCAATACAGCGCTTAATGTTGGACGAGTTAACAGCGAACAGCCTAAACTATTCAAAGCCTCCGCTGTGCCTAATCCAAGTGTAACCAACTTTAAGGTGAAAATAAACTCAGACAACATGGTTGAGCGCGTAAGCGTACAAGTGGTTGACATTTCCGGCAGGGTACTCGAAGCGAAAAACAACGTGGTGCCAAATAGTACCGTAACAGTCGGCGATGGCTTCAGTAGAGGTGTTTATTTCATACAGGTTATACAAGGAACCAAGAGAGAAATATTGAGAGTTGTGAAAGAATAATAGTTGTTAGATTCTTAACGCATAAACCCCAAAAAGGGCTGTATCGAAAGGTACGGCCCTTTGTATTTTTGAATAACTGAATAACTGAATAATTGAATAACTGAAAGGTTCAGGAAAGGACAGCATGCATCACAAAATCTAACTCCTAACTCCTAATTCCTAACTCCTAACTCCTGGTTTCTCGTTCCTCATAATAACAATGCCTGCATCTCGGCTCATAAACATCTTTTTCACCCAGTAGCACCTGTGGCCCCGTGGCACTCTTCCGGTAAGAATAATTAGCAATGTTTCCACATTTTACACAAATGGCATGCAACTTGGTAATATAATCTGCTTTGGCTAGTAGATTGGGCATTTGTCCGAAAGGTTTAGCCAGATAGTCCATATCCAATCCTGCAACAATTACGCGGATACCACGAAGGGCTAGCTGGTCGCACACTTCGGGTAGCATGTCGTCAAAGAACTGAGCCTCGTCAATACCAATCACATCTACATCATTTGCAAGCAGTAAGATAGTTTGCGAATTATCAATAGGAGAAGAGATTATTGAGTTTTCATCGTGAGACACAATATTCTGCTCGTGATAGCGTATATCAATAGCAGGTTTAAATATTTCGACCTTCAGGTTGGCTATTTTGGCTCTTTTGAGGCGACGGATCAGCTCTTCGGTTTTTCCGGAAAACATACTTCCGCAAATAACTTCAATCCAGCCACGGCGCTCTCCCGATAAATTCGGTTCGATGAACATAATCAGTAATTAGTGATTTGTTGGGAAATTGTATCTAACTTTATAATTGATTGAACACTAACCCAAAAGTAATTGTAAACATGGAAAGAGTCAAAGCGTTGATCGCAAAGCTGCAAGAACAGCTTGATCAAAACAACGATGTTTCAGCCATGATGTTAACTGTTCAGCTGCTTCAGGCTGAACTACAGCACGCTGCACAAGGCGAACGGCCGCAATTGGGGTCGGCAAAGGTAGCAGTTGTACTGCCTTCTTTCAATTCTTCGCACGCAAAACTATCCACAGAAGTAGCGCCAAAATCTGAAGAAATAAAAGTGGAAGTAGAAAAAGAACAATTTATACAGGAAAAACCGGTGGTTGCTCCAAAACCACAGCCAGCTCCGGCTCAACCTGTTATAAAAAAGAAAGAAGCGCCAATTGAATGGATGTTTGATGCGGTAAGGGAAATCCCAACCCTAGCACACCAGGCAGATTTTAAAGAAATTAACGACGTGATCGCCAAAAATGGTAACGGAGCTACTTCGCTGAATGATCGTCTTAGATCAAACGGCACAGAGCTCAGCGATACGATCGTAGATGTTCCGGTTCGTGACCTCAGAAAAGCCATTGGTGTCAACGACCGTTACGTATTTGTAAGCGAACTTTTCCGGGGCGATGAAGTTGGGTATGAAAGAAGCATCAAAACCATCAACAACTTCCGCATACTGGCAGAAGCCCAATATTGGATCGAACGAGAATTGAAATTAAAATTGGGATGGGATGAAAATAAGGATATCGTAAAACTGTTTGATCAGTTAGTTAAAAGACGTTTTTCCTGAATATGATCCATCACCTTGTTAGTGGCGCCTTTGTGGTTATAAACATAGTTTCTAGCTGCAAAGGCGGACTTTTCAAGTACTTCGGCATCGTTTAGCAACTCGTTAAATGTAGCCTCCAGTTCCAATGCGCTGCCCACGCTAATGCCTCCGCCGCAATCTTCCAGCTCTACTGCTTCAATATATTTATCATACACAGGTCCGTAAACAACCGGTTTGCCGTACACCGCAGCTTCCAGCACATTGTGTACGCCATCTTCTCCAAAGCCACCACCAATAAAGGTTACAGTTGCATAGTGATATAGTTTTGACAGCATGCCAATGTTATCAATAATTAAAACATTATTTGCAATCTGCGAATCTGCGATGATGCCCGCATCAATACTTTTTTTGAGTTCAGAAAAACGGATCGTGTTCCTAAACAGCTTTTCAATGCTTTGTAAATGATCTTCGTCAATTTCATGCGGAGCAATCACAAAACGAATTTCCGGATGTGTATTGGCGTAATGATCCATTTCTTTTTCATCTTCATCCCATGTGCTTCCTGCAACGATCACTTTGTGATTGAAACAAAAATGCGCCACTACATCAATCGGTTTAAATCCTTCCGCAATCTCTATGACCCTGTCGAAGCGCGTATCTCCGCCAACAGTAACATTGCCTGTAATGTTGATTTTTTCGAGCAGGTCTTTTGATGCATTGTTTTGCACGAACAAATGCGTAAAGCAATCCAACATTTTTCTATGCATGCCACCATACCATTTAAAAAAAGGCTGGCTTTGCCGGTAAATTCCGGAAATAAGCAGGAGAGGGATGTTTCGTTTCTTAATTGCCGTCAGGTAATAATACCAGTATTCATATTTCACCCACAAAACAAGCTGCGGGTTTGCAATAGCGAGTAATTTTTCAGCGTTGGCGCGACTATCGAGCGGCAGATAAAAAATCCAGTCTGCGCCGCCATAATCTTTTCTTACCTCATAGCCCGATGGTGAAAAAAAGGTAAGTAGTATGGCCACATTGGGATATTCGGCCCTGACCTTTTCGAGCACGGGGCGTCCCTGTTCAAACTCTCCGAGCGATGCGCAATGCATCCACAACACGGGTTTGGTGTTGCCGGCAAAAGCTTTTTGCAGTTTACCGAAAATATCTTTTCTGCCATCCAGCCATTTTTTTGCTTTGGGGTTCCACGGTGCAATAAGCCTGATGCCGAAAGAATACAGCAGTGTAAAGAGTTTATAAAAAAATAGCATTAAGGTTATAAGTTGAAAACGTTCAGAAAATAAAGATAGAGGATGGAGGGCAATAATTTGAAAATTTGAAGATTTGAAAATTTGAAAATTCATCCGGTGCATCAATCAAAGCTACTATTAACCATCACAAAGGGGCGATAGCTATAACTGGTGATGGATGATCGACTGGAAGCATATTCAAATCTTCAAATCTTCAAATTTTCAAATTCTCAATTGCCTTAATTATGATCCGGTGCCTTTTTTGGCATTATTTTAGGAAGATGTTTAGTCTAAAATAATCGTTTTGATGCATTTAAGTGATCCCCAATGCTCAAAAAACAATAGGCTGCTACACTTATTTCACTATTTTTGCGGCGCTTAAAATCTATAATTATGCATCCTATACAAATGGTGGATACGCGTCGCCAGTACCTCAAAATAAAAGACCAGATCGACGCGGCAGTACTTGGAGTAATCGACAGTTCAATGTTTATAGGCGGCAAAACCGTGAACGACTTCTCAGAAAATCTTGCAAAATATAATGGTTCAAAGCACGTAGTAACCTGCGCAAATGGTACTGATGCATTGCAAATTGCAATGATGGCGCTGGATTTAAAACCAGGAGATGAGGTGATTACACCTTCTTTTACGTATATTGCTACTGTTGAGGTTGTGGCGCTGTTGCGTTTAACGCCCGTTTTTGTTGAAGTAGATCCTCAAACTTTTTGCATAGACCCCGCTGCCATAGAAAAAGCCATCACCCCTAAAACGAAGGCAATTGTTCCCGTACACCTATATGGCCATGCTGCAAACATGGACGCGATCATGGATATTGCCAAAAAACATAACCTTTTCGTCATCGAAGATAATGCACAGGCTATAGGCAGTGATTATACCTTTAAAGACGGAACGACTAAAAAGACAGGATCCATTGGTACAATAGGTTGCACGTCTTTCTACCCATCCAAAAATTTAGGATGTTATGGAGACGGTGGCGCAATATTTACTGATGACGATGCGTTAGCGGACAAAATGCGGATGATAGCCAATCACGGTCAAAGCAAACGCTATTACCATGACGTGGTGGGTTGCAATAGCAGACTAGACGCCATTCAGGCCGCCATATTGGATATTAAATTGAAAGAACTGGATAATTATATAGCTGCCAGGACAAAAGTGGCTGATTTTTATGATAGCGCATTTGCAAATAACCCTAAGTTAAAGGTTCCCTTCAGGGCTTCTAACAGCAAACATGTGTTTCACCAATACACATTAACGCTGGAAGGTGTGGATAGAGATGGTTTAAGCAAATTTCTTGCAGAACATAAAATTCCTTCAATGCTTTATTATCCGGTGCCGGCGCACCGCCAAAAAATGTTTGCTGCGTTTAACAGCGAAGCAACTGATTTGCCGGTAACGGATTATTTGACAGAAAGAGTGATCTCGCTTCCTATTCATACAGAGATGGAAGCAGATCAATTGAAGTATATCACTGACAAAGTATTAGCATTCGTAACAACCAAATAAACCATAAAAACACTTTCCTAAAATGAAAATTGCAGTTGTAGGAACGGGCTACGTGGGGCTCGTAACAGGTACTTGTTTCTCCGAAACAGGAAATGAAGTAACCTGTATTGACATCGATCAGAAAAAAGTTGAAAAGCTTACTAATGGAGAAATCACCATTTACGAGCCTGGCCTTGAAAAATTATTCCTCCGCAATTTAAAAGAAGAGCGTCTTCGCTTTACGACCAATCTTGAGGAAGGTATTAAAGATGCGCAAATCGTGTTCCTGGCACTGCCAACACCTCCAGGTGAAGATGGTTCGGCAGATCTCAGATATGTGTTAGGCGTTGCGGATCATATAGGTAAACTATTAACCGACTACAAAGTAATTGTTGACAAAAGCACGGTTCCTGTTGGTACCGCAGAAAAAGTGCACGCAGCCATCGCAAAAAACTGTAAAGTAGAATTTGATGTGGTGTCAAACCCCGAATTTTTACGTGAAGGCGTTGCTGTTGATGACTTCATGAAACCGGACAGAGTGGTCGTGGGCACAAGCTCAGAAAGGGCAAAAAAAGTAATGAGCGACTTGTACGCACCATTTGTTCGCTCGGGTAATCCGGTAATCTTTATGGATGAACGTTCTGCAGAACTTACCAAATATGCGGCAAACTCTTTCCTGGCTACAAAGATCTCTTTCATGAACGAGATCGCGCAGCTTTGTGAAAGACTGGATGCAGATGTTGACATGGTTCGTCGCGGTATTGGTAGTGACGAAAGAATTGGCAAAAGATTCCTGTTTCCTGGCATTGGCTACGGTGGAAGTTGCTTCCCTAAAGACGTTCAGGCGCTGGTAAAATCTTCAACCGAAGTTAGCTACGACTTCCAGATATTGAACGCAGTTATGGACGTGAATGAAAAACAAAAACTTCATTTGCTGCCAAAAATTAAAAAATTCTTCAAAGGTGATTTGAAAGGCAAACACTTCGCTTTGTGGGGTCTTGCTTTCAAACCTAATACAGACGATATTCGCGAAGCACCGGCTTTATACATTATTGATGCTTTGCTGGCGGAAGGCGCTACTGTGTCTGCTTACGACCCTGAAGCGATGAACAATGTAAAAAGCGTTATTGGCGACAAAATTCAATACGCAGAAAGCCAGTACGATGCTTTGACCGGCGCAAATGCACTGATCATTGCAACAGAATGGAACGAGTTCAGGACGCCAGATTTCCTTAAGATCGTTTCTAACCTGAAAAGTAAAGTGATCTTTGATGGTCGCAATCTTTTCGAAGTAGATGCCATCAGGGAACTGGGTTTCCACTATGAAAGCATAGGCCGTCCCGCAGCAGTAAAAAAGTAAGGAATCAGGAATTAGAAATTAGGAATTAGAGGTTCCTGGTTTCTAATTCCCTGTTTATATTCGGGTAGAAGCTAATGCTACATTCAGTAGAAGGTTGCATTAGCTTCAGACTCGTAGAATATGAAACACTAATTCCTAATTCCTAATTTCTAATTTCTCAAACAACATGTCCCGTAAACGCGTTCTCATCACCGGTGCCGCAGGATTTTTAGGATCACATCTTTGCGACCGTTTTATAAAAGAAGGTTTTCATGTAATTGGAATGGATAACCTTATTACAGGCGATCTTCGCAACATCGAACACCTTTTCAAGCTCGAACAATTTGAATTTTATCACCACGACGTGAGCAAATTCATTCACGTTCCGGGCGAACTGCATTACATCTTACATTTTGCTTCACCGGCAAGCCCGATCGACTATTTAAAAATTCCTATCCAAACCCTGAAAGTGGGATCCCTGGGAACACACAACTGTCTTGGTTTGGCAAAAGCGAAAAACGCCCGCATGTTGATCGCTTCTACATCAGAAGTATATGGTGATCCATTGGTGCACCCGCAAAACGAAGAGTATTGGGGCAATGTGAACCCGATAGGGCCACGCGGCGTGTATGACGAAGCGAAACGCTTCCAGGAAGCAATTACCATGGCATATCACACTTTCCATAACCTGGAAACCAGGATCGTGCGTATATTCAACACATACGGTCCGCGCATGCGACTCAATGATGGCCGTGCACTACCTGCATTCATCGGCCAGGCGTTACGTGGAGAAGACCTTACAGTATTTGGAGACGGATCTCAAACCCGCTCATTCTGCTATGTAGATGATCTTATCGAAGGTATTTACCGTCTGTTGATGAGCGACTATGTAAACCCTGTAAACATTGGCAACCCGGATGAAATTTCTCTGAAAGACTTTGCAGAAGAGATTATCAAACTCACGGGTACAACACAAAAGATAGTTTACAAGCCTTTGCCGAAAGATGATCCTAAACAGCGCAAGCCGGACATCTCCAAAGCAAAAGAAATTCTGGGATGGGAGCCAAAAGTAAAACGTGCAGAAGGCGTTCGCATAACTTACGAGTACTTTAAATCCTTACCTAAAGAAGAGCTTGTAAAACAGCCGAAAGAATTTCAAAGCGTCAAATAGTATAGTAATTGAAAATTGAAAGTTGAAAATTGAAAATGGAGAGGTGCAACTTTTCGTCTTTAATTTTCAACTTTCAATTTTCAACTTTCAATTAATGAACATGTTTCAGCAGTTACAAGAAAAAAAGACTTCTCTTGCCGTAATCGGCCTGGGCTACGTGGGCTTACCAGTAGCGCTGGCGTTTGCTGAGCATTTTTCTGTAATTGGTTATGATATCGATGCTGATCTTGTAAAAGAGCTGCAGAATAACAAGCTATACAATTCTGAAAACATAAAATTTACAAATGAGGCCGCAGCGTTGAGCAAAGCCTCATTTTTTATTGTTACCGTTCCAACGCCGGTCAACAAGTACAATGTACCCGATCTTGGTCCGCTGACCAATGCCTCTATGCAAATAGGCAAAGTATTAAAGCAAGGCGATTATGTAGTGTACGAATCTACCACTTACCCGGGCTGCACAGAGGAAGACTGTCTCCCTTTGCTGGAAAAGAGTTCCGGCCTTACAGTGGGTAAAGATTTCAAACTTGGTTATTCGCCCGAAAGAATAAATGTTGGCGACAAAAAAAACACATTGCAAAATGTAGTGAAAGTGGTATCTGGCAGTGACCAAGAAGCACTGCAGGAAATAGCACAGGTTTATTCACTGATCATTACAGCGGGTATTTTTAAAGCACCTTCCATAAAGGTTGCGGAGGCTTCTAAAATAGTTGAGAATACACAGAGAGACATGAACATATCACTGATGAATGAATTGTCAATGATATTCGACAGGATGGGAGTGAATACTTTTGACGTCATAGAAGCCGCTTCTACAAAGTGGAACTTTCTCAGGTTTCAGCCAGGGCTTGTTGGTGGGCATTGCATAGGAGTTGATCCCTATTATCTTACCTATAAGGCCGCTTCTCTCGGTTATGAATCCAAGGTAATTGCCGCAAGCCGGTTCATCAACGACGACATGGCGAAATATGTGGCCAGAAAGATTATCACACATGTTTTGCGCACCAGTAACGAGCCCAAAGTATTGGTGAAAGGCGTTACTTTTAAAGAAAATGTTAGCGATATTCGTAATTCAAAAATTGTTGACACTGTAAAAGAATTGCTGGCTTTCAATATTAAAGTAGATGTAGAAGATCCGTTTGCGAAGCAGGAAGATGTGCAGGAACAATATGGCTTGAAGCTGGTGGAAAAAGAAAGCGATGATTATGATGCCATCGTGGTAACCATACCGCACGAAGCATATGTTAATTTAGATGAAAATTATTTTATAGCCCATACGAAATCCAATGCCTTGATAGTAGATTTGAAAGGCATCTATAAGAACAAAATCGATCAAAGAAAATACTGGAGTTTATGAGCAACGCAAAGAAAACAATACTGATAACCGGTGGTGCCGGATTTATTGGCTCTCACGTAGTAAGGTTATTTGTAAATAAATACCCTGATTATAACATTGTTAACCTCGATGCGCTTACTTATGCTGGTAATCTTGAAAATCTGACGGATATAGAAAACAAGCCAAACTACACTTTTGAAAAAGCGGATATTACCGATGAAGCAACAGTAGAAGCCTTGTTTGATAAATATAAATTTGATGCTGTTATACATCTGGCCGCTGAAAGCCATGTGGACAGAAGTATTCTTGATCCTTTGGCGTTTGTGAGAACAAACGTTTTGGGAACAGTTACTTTATTGAACGCTGCACGCAAACTTTGGAAAGGAAATATGGAAGGAAAATTGTTTTACCATGTTTCAACAGATGAAGTGTACGGCTCTCTGGGTGAAGAAGGATTCTTTACAGAAGACACTCCCTACGATCCCCGTTCTCCGTATTCTGCATCTAAGGCTTCATCCGATCATTTTGTGTTCGCATATCACCACACCTATCATATGCCCGTTATCATGAGCAATTGCTCCAACAACTACGGGTCCCATCATTTTCCGGAAAAGTTAATTCCGTTGATGATCAATAATATCAAAAACAACAAACCCCTGCCGGTATATGGCAAAGGTGAAAACGTGCGCGACTGGCTGTTTGTAAATGATCATGCAAGAGCGATCGACACTATTTTCCATACCGGAAAAGTTGGTGAAAAATATAACGTGGGCGGATTTAATGAGTGGAAAAACATTGATCTTATTCATGTGCTTTGCAAACTCATGGATAAGAAATTGGGCAGGGCAGAAGGAACTTCTGCAAAGCTGATCACTTATGTTACAGACAGAGCAGGACATGATTTGCGCTATGCGATCGATGCCACCAAACTCAACAAGGAACTAGGCTGGGAGCCGTCTTTGCAATTCGAAGAAGGCCTGGAAAAAACGGTAGACTGGTATCTTCAAAACGAAAAATGGATCAATGATATTACGAGCGGAAGTTATCAGCATTATTACGAAGAGCAGTATACGAAGAGATAATTAAGAATTAGGAATTAGGAATTAAGAATTGTTTCGGTGGGGCAGGCTTTATTCGAAATTGATATTCTTGAGAAGTCTAACAACTGACAACTATTAACCAACCACTCAAAACTCACAACTCAAACCTTCATGCCTTTTATAAAAACCGATTTCCCTGATCTGCTTGTATTTGAACCTGCTGTGTTTGGCGATGACAGGGGGTATTTTTTTGAGAGTTATAATCAGAATTTGTTTTCGAAAGAAGGAATCGATATAAAATTTGTACAAGACAACCAGGCGCGTTCAGTATATGGAGTTGTGCGTGGATTGCATTTTCAAAAAGGAGCATCCGCCCAAACAAAATTGATCAGAGCATTAGAAGGCGCTATTCTTGATGTAGTAGTTGATCTTCGTGCCGGTTCACCCACACAGGGAAAAGTTTTTTCGATAGAATTATCTGCACAAAATAAAAGACAATTGCTGGTGCCGCAGGGTTTTGCACATGGTTATTCCGTGCTTACAGAAACGGCTGAGGTAATGTACAAGTGCGATAATTTTTATGACAAAGCAAGCGAAGGCGGCGTTCTTTTCAATGATCCTGCATTGGCTATCGATTGGAAAGTTCCGGCAAACCAAATGATTTTATCGGATAAGGATAAGGTATATCCGGTTTATGCAGATTGTGTACATGGCTTTGTTTACAAAATTCAAAAGTAAAAATTGGATGATGTTTTGAATGTGTAATGAAATGGAATTATTTTGACTTTCTAATTTTGACTTTTGACTTAATTGATATTTATGCAAACAATTCTTGTAACAGGCGCTAAGGGGCAATTAGGAAGCGAATTGCAACAATTGGCTTCATCTTACCCAAAGTTCGAATTTATTTTTACCGACAAGGAAGAACTGTCTATAGTAGATGAAACTGCTATCAATAGTTTTTTCGACATGCATCAATTTGCGTTTTGCATTAATTGCGCTGCATATACTGCCGTCGATAAATCAGAAACGGATGCTGATGCAGCTTATGCTGTAAATGCCAATGCTGCGGGGTTTTTGGCGGCTGCCTGTAAGAAACACAATACAAGATTTGTACAGGTTTCAACTGACTATGTTTTTGATGGCACAAGCACGGTTCCTTACAAAGAATCAGATCCAACCAATCCGCTTGGTGTGTACGGTGCATCCAAATTAAAAGGAGAGCAACTGGCAACGGAAAAAGATCCGTCTGTTATCATCCTTCGCACATCGTGGGTGTACTCTTCATTTGGTGCCAACTTTGTGAAAACAATGTTGCGTTTGATGAATGAACGTGAGTCCATCAACGTGGTAAACGATCAATTTGGTTCGCCAACTTTCGCAGCTGATCTGGCAAAAGCGATACTAGACATCTGCCAATGGTCAATTGATAACAAGCAATGGCCCGCAGGCATCTACAACTATTCAAATGAAGGCATTATCAGCTGGTACGATTTTGCAGTCGCCATAAAAGAATTGAGCAACAGCAAATGCCAGGTAAACCCAATTCCCTCATCTGCTTACCCAACACCAGCCAAGCGCCCGGCATACTCAGCCTTCGACAAAGAAAAAATCAAATCAACATTCCGTTTACATATCCCTGAGTGGAAAAATAGTTTGCATGCGTGTTTGCTGCAGATTATGAAATATATAGCGTAGAGGAATTAATAATTAATAATTAATAATTAAGAATGCCGCATTCAATCACGAATGCGGCATTCTTATTAGTGCAAGGCAGATGAGATTGCTCCCTTAGTTCAATGCTACACCTATTAATTATTCTTTATTAATTATTAATTTGACCTTTCAGCTCTTTCTTAAAAAAAGAAAACGCCTTATTTATCAGCCAGCTATACGAGCTATTTTCAAATGTTTTCAATGCGCCGGTGGTTTTATCTACAAGTGTCATACGCATCAGTTCATCGTCGTCCATAGAGAGGTCTATGTCGTACTTTAGCAGCACTTGTTTTAACTTGGTAGTATTGCGCATTTTTTTGGCAATATTAATTAAAAAGACCCGACGGACTTTTGAAGTCAGCGGGTCTTTTTGTTTTCTCATGTGTTTGGTAAACAGAAATCAGGGAACAAGTTTCAGTTGTCTAAGATTAATAGCTTGCCATTCTTTAAGATCCGTTGTACCGTAACCGTATGTGTGCCTGCTTTTGAAATAATGATTTTGCCTGTAGGTTGTGCCTGTAAGTTGTAAAATAAATGTAAATCGTTTTACCGTAAATTCAAAGAGAAAGTGCATGTAAGTAGAAGTTCTTCCGGTAAATAGTGCAACAAAATCCATTAAAAATGAAAATGAAGTGGCCTGTTGTGTATATTGTGGCCTGATGTTGCATGTTTTGTTGCAACAGGAAATAAAAATTGCCATAGTCTCTCATGAAGAAAATATCTATCAAGGACATTGCCCGTATGACCGGAACATCTCCCACTACCGTGTCATTTGTATTGAATGGAAAAGGACGCACCAGTGATGCGCTTACTAAAAAAATTCTGGCTACGGCAAAGAAGGAAGGATATCAACCCAATCAAATAGCGGTGAGCCTGCGCACTGGTCAATCAAAAGTAATAGGTCTTATTGTCGAAAATATGGGCGGGTCTTTTTTTGGTGCCGTATCAAAAGAACTGGAAAACGAAGCAAAAAAATACGGCTACAGAATTGTATACTGCAGTTCTGAAAACAATGTCCGTAAAGGCCGGGAAATGATGGAAATGCTGGCACACCAGCAGGTTGACGGCTACATCATTACTCCCACTGCGGGATTGGAAAAAGATGTAATGAAGCTGATGACAAGCAAAAAGCCTGTTGTGCTGATGGACAGTTATTACCCCGGTCTTGACATTCCTTATGTGCTGGTGGATAACTTCAATGGTATCAAACAAGGTATTGATCATTTGATAGAAGCGGGCTATGAAAACATTGGCTTTGTAACAGTGGATCTTGATCTGATTCAGATGAAAGAACGTTTGTCCGGTTATACGGAAACGTTGAAGTTTCATAAGATAAAACCTGATAAGAAGCTTGTACTGACATTGAAATATGATTCCACCAAGGAAGAAATGGTAAATGAAATAAGTTCGTTTGTCAGGAAGAACAAGAACATGGATGCTATATTCTTCGCAACCAACTATCTTGGAATCGCAGGGCTGCAAAGCCTTTCCAATATGAAGTACAAAGTGCCGGAAGATATTGCCATGATAAGTTTTGATGATCATGAAATATTCAGTCTGTTTGCGCCCGGCATAACAACTATTCAACAACCTACAGAAGAAATCGCCAGGGCAGCGATGAATCTCCTGCTCACGCAATTGGGCAAGAAAGAAAGTAATCTTATCACAAACAAAATACAGATACCGGCGAATCTTGTCAGGAGGAATTCGGTGAAGAAGGCGAAACGCGTAATGCCTAATGCTTAACGCTTAACGCTTAACGCAAAACGCCTAACGCTGGTCGCAAAAAGTCATCACGTTCTTATTTAGGGCTGCGTTTGGCGTTAAGCATTAAGCGTTAAGCCTTTTTCAGATAAAACGTTTTACCTACATTTGGTCATAAAAACAACCTCATGACCAACACATTTACCAAACAAATGCTAGCGGGCATTATGCTGGCCACTGTTGCTATTACCGGCGTCAAGGCCCAAAATGCCTGGAGAGACTATGATACAAAGGGTTTTACCAAAGTCGACTCTATAACAAAGAATGGATACACACTCATTTTTGTAAATAAAGATGAGCAGTTCAGCGAAGAGGTGAAAAAGAAAATGATCGACGCTTACTTTAAAGTTTATCCCAAACAAGCGAAAGAGTACAATCCTAAAACGATTAAAAAGGTAATCTTCTTAATTGATCCAACTTACGATGGTGTGGCCGCGACTGCAGACGGGCTTACACGCTACAGCCCGCAATGGTTTCGCAAAAATCCGCAGGATATTGATGTAGTAACACATGAAGTCATGCACATCACACAATCTTATCCCGGAGGTCCGGGCTGGGTAACCGAGGGCATTGCCGATTATGTGCGTTACACAATGGGCGTTGCAAACAAAGAGGCTGGCTGGGCGCTGCCTGCATTTTCTGCGTCTCAACACTACGATAACGCGTATCGCATTACTGCAAGATTTTTTGTCTGGCTAACCAAAAATGTTCGTCCGTCCATTGTAAAAGAGTTGGATAAATCTATGCGTGCCGGAACCTACACCGATGATATCTGGAAAAAACTAACCGGCAAAAATGTAGATGAGTTGTGGGCGATGTATGCAGAAAAACCGGAGATATAGACCTTCGGTCTTTTTCACCATTAAGGCACTAAGTACACTTAGTTTTCACTAAGAGATATTCTACCACAGAGTTAACCGAGTTTTTTTCACAGAGGAAAGGAGAATGTCAGCTACTTCTCCTTTCCTCTGTGCCTTTTTAAGTTTCTATTACTTTGGGTTGAGGCTTCTCAGTGCCCTCAGTGGTTTAAAAATAGGTGCTGGCACCTTAGTGGAACTTAGTGTACTTAGTGTCTTAGTGGTAAAGATTTGAGTGAAGCATTACTTGCCGTGTTTATCACTCATATAAAAACTGATCTTGCCGCCGTTCATTATTTCGCTGTTCGTTATGTAAAGCCTGTTTAGCGGCTGCCCGTTCAACAATACTTTTTTCACATACACATTCTTGTCGCTTTGATTGTTTACTTCAATGGTAAATGTTTTACCATTTTCAAGATGTAAAACAGCGCCATCAATAGCGGGACTTCCGAGAGCATACTGATCAGAGCCCGGAGCGACAGGGTAGAACCCAAGTGTAGTAAAAATATACCAGGCACTCATTTGCCCGCAATCATCATTTCCTCCAAGACCGTCGGGTGCCGAACGATATTGTTTTTTGAGAATCATTCTTACACGTTCCTGCGTTTTCCATGGTTGGTCCGTCCAGTTGTAGAGATATGCAACGTGGTGTGATGGCTCGTTTCCATGCACATAGTTGCCAATGATGCCATCGCGTGTGATGTCCTCTGTTTCTGCAAAATATTTGTCCGGCAGCTCCATGGTAAACAACGAGTCAAGGTGTTGCACAAAACGTTTTTTACCACCCATCATCGTAATCAAAGAGGCTGGATTATGTGGTACAAAAAAGCTGAAATTCCACGCATTGCCTTCAATAAAGCCCTGGTCATTAGTGCTAAGCACATCAAACTTTTCCCTGAATTTACCATCGCTGTATCGCGGTCTCATATACCCAATGGAAGGATCGAAAACGTTCTTGTAATTTTCTGACCGCTTCATGTACTCATCGTATACTTTGGTATTGCCAATTTTTTTTGCAGCTTGTGCAATGCACCAGTCATCGTAAGCATATTCAAGTGTTGTAGAAACGGAAGAACCCGTTTTGTCGCAAGGCACATAACCTTTATCAATGTAGTAACCAAGCCCGTCAAATCTTCTGAAGCCTGATGTTGTAATGCAAGCCTCCAATGCTCTGTTGGCATCAATGTTCGCATTGCCTTTTACGATGGCGTCTGCCAAAACAGAAACACTGTGATAGCCGCTCATGCACCAGTTTTCATTGGCATAGTGCGACCAAACCGGTAACATATGCTCCGCACTTTGATCAAAGTGCGCCAGCATGGACTGCACCATATCGGCATTGCGTTTTGGCTGAATCAAATTAAAGAACGGATGCAATGCCCTATAGGTATCCCACAAAGAGAAAATGGTGTAGTTGGTAAAACCATCTGCCTTATGTACATTTTGATCAATCCCTTTGTAAGAGCCATCAGCATCCATGTAAGTGATAGGGTTGATGAATGCATGGTACATTGAAGTATAAAAGTTTTCCTTCTCTTCTCTGCTTTGCGATTGAATGGCGATCTTTTGCAGCTCATTCTGCCAGGCATCCTGCACATCGGTTTTTACTTTTTCAAAATCCCAACCGGGAATTTCTGCACGCATATTCATTAAAGCATTGGCAGTACTCACCGGCGACAGCGCAAATTTTATCTTTATTTTTTCACCTTCCGTTGTTTTGAAATTGAAGTAGGCACGAAATTGTTTGCCTGCTATTTCCGGGAAGTTTTTGCTTTGGTCAAATTTGCCCCAGAAGCCGTGATACGATTGCTTTTTGTCAAAGTTTTTATTGCCGTATTCTGTAATTGGTTTGGAAAAACTCATGGCAAAATAAACGGTGCGTGTGCGTCCCCAGCCATTCGTTTGGCGATAGCCTGTAACAAGCGTGTCATTTTCCACCCGCATGAATGTCCACACGTTTTTATCATCATAGTTGTAAATGCCTGCCATCAAATCAAGAATGATGTGTGCGTTATCGCTTTTGGGAAAAGTATACTGATGAAAGCCAACGCGGGTAGTGGCAGTAAGCTCCGCTTCAATATTATAGCGGTCAAGTTTTACTTTATAATACCCTGCTTCTGCGGTTTCGTTGTTATGTGAAAATGGCGAACGGTAACCACCTGTCGGATTGTCTGCCGTTCCTGGATTGAGTTGCAGATCGCCAACTGTGGGGATGATCAAAAAATCACCAAGATCTGAGTGGCCCGTTCCGCTGAAATGCGTGTGGCTAAAGCCTACAATCGTTTTATCATCAGATTGATAACCTGCACAGTACTTGTAGACGTCACCATTGTATTTGCCGTTCATTTCATAGGGAATGGTGTCGGTATCCGGACTTAACTGCACCATGCCAAATGGAGCCGTTGCGCCGGGATAGGTGTGCCCCATGCGTTGGGTGCCGATGATTGGCTTTACATACTGCACAAGATTTTCAGTACCCTTTTGTTGTGCATAGGCAGCCACATTCAAAGCCAGGAAAAGTAGACTCAACGATATTCTCATGTAAGTTGGTTTCGGGTGAAATAGAAAATGATTAAAACAAATGTAAATCGTTTTACCAAATTATAAGGACTATTCAACAAATTAAACAAATCGGCCCAAAACCGGGAAGACACAAACGCAAAAAGACAGAAGACAGGGTTCGCAGTGGAGAGAAAATTAATGGAAAAATTTTGCGGGATGTTAAATGCTATGAAAAAGGAAGCTTAACTTTAGGATGCTCCGTTGCCTAACACTACAACGGGGGATTGAAACTCTATTCCCTACTTTATCCGATGAAATGATTTTTAAGATAAAACAGAAACAAATAAAAATGGGTAGTGCGAACTACCCGTTTTTATTTATGGATGTGGAGTTTCTTCTTTTTGTGCAATGAATGCCGCTACGAAAGTATCGTCTTTAAAAAGCGCCAGCTTGTCTCCGTCTATTTTGTACTTGTTAGCATCGGTTAAAGCGGTTGAAAGATCGTTTTCTACTCTCATCGCATCCGGTTTACAGGCTTTTTTCGTTGAAACAACAGTAAACGTGATGCCGTCTTTTCCAAAAAGCATATAGTTACCAGCAAGATTATTACAGCCAAGAAAACCAGTTATATTTTTGGTGGAATCGTTTAATGTCATCGAAACAAGTCTTACACCCGGAGGCGGATTATAAGGCGAGTTTCCTGCATACGCCAGTTTCCAATTTGTTCCAGCTAAAGGAGAATTCTTGTTGCGACTCTTTTTTTGAGCACTGCTGTCGGAAAAAGAAAGCAATGCAGCTGTTAAAATAAGAAACGAGTACAGTAGTCTTTTCATGTTGCGAAATATTAGGCGGTCAAGATACGGAAAGGCAAGCAATTTGAAAATTTGAAAATATGAGAATATGAAAATGCTTTAGGTGAGTCATTCTGAATTTTTTATTTGCTCCCGGATTTTTAGCGAATTAATTTGAAAAAATGACAAGTTGCACAGAATGAATTTTCAAATCCTCAAATCCTCAAATCCTCAAATTTTCAAATTAATTCAAACAACCTGATTAACTTTTAAATAAACAGAAAAAATTTCATGCGTATTATTTACATTTAACACTTAATAAAAAAAAGCTTGTCACAATGCATCGCAGAAAATTCATTAAGTTAAGCTCCGCCTCGGCCGCAGGCCTCACCATTCTTAATTTTCCTGTGTTTGGAAAAATGGCTCCCAGTAATAAAGTTGTACTGTCTGTAATGGGCGTCAATAGTCGGGGATCATATCTCGCCGAATGTTTCTCCAAAATGCCCAACGTGGAGATCGCCTACATCTGCGATGTTGAAGATAAAGCCATTCAAAATGGATTGAATGCATTGAAAAATGCACCACGCAAGCCAACTGTTGTAAAAGATATACGCAAACTAGTTCAGCAAAAAGATTTTGATGCTTTGGTGGTCGCCGCACCTGATCATTGGCATGCACCAGCTGCAATATTGGGTGTTTCCAATGGCAAACATGTGTACGTGGAAAAGCCGTGCGGACACAATCCGTATGAAGGGGAGTTGCTTACAAAAGCGGAAACGAAATTTGGCAAGCTCATTCAAATGGGTAATCAGCGCAGATCAATGCCTACTTTGATACAAGCCGTGCAGGAGGTAAGGGGAGGCATCATTGGCACACCTTACTTAGGAAAATCATGGTATACCAACAATAGAAAATCAATTGGCATTGGGAAAAAAGTTCCGGTTCCGGCTACGCTTGATTTTGACCTGTGGCAAGGGCCTGCACCAAGACGCGACTACCAGGACAATCTTGTTCACTATAACTGGCATTGGTTCTGGCATTGGGGCACATCAGAAACCTGCAACAACGCTACACACGAAGTTGATTGTTGCCGTTGGTTCCTGGATGCGGAATACCCTACGAAAGTTACGTCTGCTGGTGGCAGATACGCGTTTAAAGATGATTGGCAAACACCAGACACGCAAATTGCCAGCTTTGAATTTGGCAACGATAAAGCCATTACGTGGGAAGGAAGAAGTTGCAATAATTTCCCTGTAGAAGGCTCCGGACGAGGCTTTGTTATTTACGGAGATAAAGGTTCACTGATTAACAAAGGCGGTAGCGACTATGCCATTTATGATGCCAGCAATAAACTGATCAAAGAAGTAAAAAGTACTGCTGTTGTAGAGGCAGGAAATACGTTAAGTGCAAGCGGAAATGATGATTTGTTTCACCTCAATAATTTCCTTCAGGGCATTCGCGGCGAGGCGAAATTAAATTCTCCTGTGAGTGAGGCGCACAAAAGCGTACTGCTCTGCCACCTGGCGAATATTTCACAAAGGACCGGGCGCACGTTGAACTGCGATGCATCAAACGGCCACATTCTCAACGACAAAGACGCGATGGCATTGTGGAGAAGAACGTACGAGAAAGGTTGGGAACCGGTGGTGTAATTTGAAAATTTGGGAATTTGCAAATTTGAAAATGGGGATGAATTGAAAATTGAAAGTTGAAAATTGAAAATGGTAGGGGCGAATTGCATTCGCCCTGCTGCAACAGAAGAGTGTTGCAATTGAAAATTGTAAATTGAAAGTTGAAAATGTGTTGGTGCGAATCACATTCGCCGTGCCTCAAGCCCCAGAGGGGCGACACGTTAGTAGAAGCGTATGAATGTTTTAGTGTTTTTAATGTGGTTGAATGCGTGGAATGCGCAATCGTTTAATGAAATGCATAAATTTCAGATCAGCGGATTTGCGCAGGGAACAACCTATCACATTACGTACTACGCGGAAGATAGTTCGATACATCAACTGCAGGTTGACAGCATTTTAAACAGCCTGGATAGTTCTTTGTCAATTTACAAATCGTATTCAGTCATCAGCAAATTCAATGCATCTGCCGGCGGATGTAACATTGATAAACATTTGAAAGCGGTTGTACAAAAATCACTCGATACTTATGAGCAAACGAACGGTTTGTTTGACATTACCGTTTTGCCGCTTGTGCAGGCATGGGGATTTGGAAACAAGAAAAATGTAAGCGAGCCTGATAGCGCAGTTATTCAATCATTATTGCCATGCATAAGTTCGAAGCTGCTGGTGTTGGAAAATAATTTTCTGCGGAAATCAAAGCCATGCGTGCAGATAGATGTAAACGGCATTGCACAGGGATATAGCGTGGATGTGCTGAGCGATTTTTTCGAAGCAAACGGCATTCGCAATTACATGATTGAAGTCGGCGGAGAAATACGCGTGAAAGGGAAAAAATATCCGGAAAACACCGCTATGAAAATAGGCATTGAAGCCCCGCAAAGTGACTTTGACAATGAACATTTTCAAAAAATGATCAGCCTTGATAGTGGTGCGGTAACCACTTCGGGGAGTTATAGAAAATATCACGAATCGGGAGGAAAGAAGGTATCCCATATTATCAATCCGAAGATTGGCTATTCTTCACAAAACGAACTGATAAGTGTGACGGTGTTTGCAAAAGATGCCATTACCGCCGATGCTTATGACAACGCGTTGATGTTAATGGGACTTGAAAAAGCGATGAAATTTGTGGATGGTAGAAAAGATATGAGTGCTTATTTTATTTACGAAGACAATGGTGTCATTAAAGATACAACCAGTAAAAATTTTAAAGATTCTAGTTTACCACTAAGTCACTAAGGACACAAAGCCGCACTTAGGGTTCTCTTAGTGAAACTTAGCGTCCTTAGTGACTTAGTGGTGAACCTTAGAGGTGAACATTTAAAAAGTATAAAATGGATCGTAGGAACTTTATTAAAAATGGCAGTCTGGTCGCTGGTGGATTGTTGTTGAGCAATCAACTATTGTATGCACAAAATGCTGGCGAAAAAATAACCGTCGGCATTATTGGTTGCGGCGACAGAGGTAAGGGGATAATGTCTGTGCTAAAACAACTGAATGATAGCTTTGCCATAACGGCAATCTGTGACGTATTGGATTTTCGAATCGAGGAAGCCAAAAAGGTTGATGCTACCAATAATCCAAAAGTCTACAAAGATTACAAAGCATTACTCGACGATAAGACAATTCAGTCAGTTGTAATAGCCACGCCACTTTCCGAGCATTACAAAATAGCTGTTGATGCATTGAATGCAGGTAAACATGTTTACCTTGAAAAAACAATGACCTACTCCATTGATCAGGCCATAGACCTGGTGAAGCTTTCTAAAAGCCACAGTACACAGGTGTTACAGGTTGGTCACCAATACCGTTATTCTCCCTTGTATTTTTCTGTAAAGGAAATGATACAGAAAGGTTACCTCGGAAAAGTGGTTCAGATAGATTGTCGCTGGGATCGTAACTGGAACTGGCGCAGACCTGTACCGTCACCTGAGTTGGAAAGAAAGATCAACTGGCGCATGTACAAAGAATATTCCGGTGGCTTGGTGGCAGAGTTGCTATCGCATCAGATTGATTTTATCAACTGGGCATTTGATACTCATCCAAATGAAGTGGTGGGCGTTGGCGGCATCGATTATTACAAAGATGGCAGGGAAACAAATGACAACGTGCAAGCCATTCTGCGATATGATAAAGACAACATGATCGGCAATTTTGGTGCAACATGCGGTAATGCGCACGATGGTTATATCTTCAAAATAAAAGGTACAAAAGGTGCAGTACATTTGTTAACCAACGACGGTGTTTTTTATCCTGAAAAAGGAAACGACGTGGTCCATGAAACCGTAGATGGCGTTACCGGTGCCACTAAAATTGTAGAAAGAAATGATGGGGGTGTTTCCCTGGTAAAAGAAAAACTGAAAGACGGCACATGGTATGCATTGAAGGACTTCTATAAATGCATAACAGAGAAATCCGTGCCTGCATCTAACATTATCACCGGTGCCACAACAGCAGTATGTGTGCACCTCGCAAATAAAGCAATTGATTCAAGAACAACGCAAAACTGGCAAACAGCCTATAATTTTTCCAGATAACAAAAAAAGAAAAAAACAAACAACAATATGAAACTTACCCGCTCAATAATGATACTCGCTTGCAGCGCATTTATTGTTCCGGCTTTTGCACAAACAAAAACTTCCGGATGGACAAATTTGTTTGACGGCAAAACTTTAAATGGCTGGAAACAGGCAACGGGAAAAGCAAAATACGAAGTAGTAAATGGCAACATTGTCGGCACTACGGTTACCGGTTCACCTAATTCATTTTTGGTGACTGAAAAAGAGTATGGTGATTTTATCCTGGAAGCAGATATAAGAATCGAAGATTCTACTTTCAATTCAGGCATTCAGTTGCGCAGCCATTTTGACCCCGATGGAAATGAAGGCAAGGGACGTGTGTATGGCTACCAGGCTGAAGTTGATGGATCTTCAAGAGCGTGGTCTGGCGGTATTTACGATGAAGCAAGAAGAGATTGGTTATACCCGCTTACATTGCATCCTGAAGCAAAAAAAGCATTCAAACTAAATGGCTACAATCACTATCGCATTGAGTGTATCGGCAGTGATATTCGCACATTTGTAAACGGACAATCTGTTGCTTACCTCGTAGATGATGCCGATAAAAAAGGCTTCATTGGTTTGCAGGTGCATGCCATTGGCAAAAATGATAAAGCAGGTAAGAAAGTGTACTTCAAAAACATTCGCATTCAAACGGCCAATTTAAAACCGGCTCCGTTTTCGAAAAACATTTTTGTAGTAAATAAACAACTGAACACGTTAAGTAATTACGAAAAAAGCAACGGCTGGAAATTATTGTTTGACGGAAAAACGAGCAACGGTTGGAAAGGCGCGTACAAGCCGGGCTTCCCTGAGCAAGGCTGGAAAATTGAAGAAGGTGCGTTGACTGTCCTTTCTTCGGAAGGAAAAGAGTCTGCAAATGGCGGCGACATTGTAACGATTGATGAATACAGTGCGTTTGATTTGTCATTTGAATTCAAACTTACTCCCGGTGCAAACAGCGGCGTGAAATATTTTGTAACACTTAGTGAGAATAACCAGGGTTCAGCGATCGGTCTCGAATACCAGGTATTAGATGATGAATTGCATCCTGATGCAAAATTGGGCCGCGATGGAAACAGAACATTGGCTTCTTTATATGATTTGATCACTGGAAAAAAAGATCCTCGCTTTGTTCGCAAAATTGGTCAGTGGAACACAGGACGTATTGTTGTGTTGCCAAATAACCATGTTGAACATTATCTCAACGGTGTTAAAGTGCTGGAATATGAAAGAGGTTCAAAATCTTTCCGTGATCTGGTTGCCATCAGCAAATACAAAGTATGGCCAAATTTCGGCGAAGCGCCAAAGGGGCACATCCTTTTGCAAGATCACGGCAATGAAGTGAGCTTTAGAAATATTAAGATAAAAACGTTGAAATAATTGAAAATTGTAGGGGCGAATTGCATTCGCCCTTAACTTCAAAACGAATCGCATTCGCCCTTTTCGAAATGCCTGCTGGTTCAATCCAGCGGGCATTTTTCGCATAAAGCCCAACGACAAACGACTAACAACTAACAACCTGATTACATTGTTGTAATCGCTTTGAGCCTGCATTGCAGCCTATCCTTTTTTCTCTTTACTCTTTTTACCGTTTATTTTGCCTTCTTCCATAATACCTTTATAAATTTCAGTGAACTCTTTCCCCTTATGTTTTTGCCATAAGGCAGAAAATTTTATTTCAATGTTTTTCAGAAGTTGAATGCAAAGCTCTTTATCATCTTCTGCCATATCGTGCAGCATCATTTTGGCATTCATTATTATTCGTTCCTTGCAATCGGCAACGATTTTTTCTCCTTTGGCAGTAAGTTCAATTCTTTTGGAACGTTTATCTTCCTTATCATCATATTCCTTTACAAAGCCCCGTGTTTTCATACGTGCAAGCATATCGGTGCCGCTTGATAGTTCAAACAAGTTGGCATAGATGACCTCTGTTTTTCTTGGATTCTTTTCTTGTTTAATGGTGAGCAAAGTGCCGAACTCTTCAATCTGGTTTACTCCCGTTCCTTTCAATGCGAGGTTGGCGTAATTCGTGTTTAGTTTATGTATGCGGCCGATTATTTTTAACAGCAGGCCATCATTTATAATAGGAACAACGCCGCCTACAAGTGGCCCCTTTTCTTTTTTGTACTCCTTATGTGCCAGGTAATGCCTGCAAAAATCTTCAATTGATCCATTTGGGTGATGCTGTTCAAAAGCCGCCCATTCATTAACCAGCGCAACTGTTTTATTCATAACGGTTTATTTCGGTTTCGTGGTAAATGTAAAAATATTATAACGAAAGCTTGTATATTACATCGAAAACGTTTTATTTTTACAGTAAATAATTCGGAAACGAAATAAAATTAAACTACCATGCAAACCTTATTCTACTCAGCGTTAGTAACGCATATTATTGGCCTTGCCATACTGGCCGGTTCCACATTGATGGACTATCTCGTGTCTAAAAAATTCTGGCAGCAATTAATGTTGGACAGAGAAAGGGGCATTGCCATACAGGAAGCAATGGCAAGAATTCCACTGTTAATGGGGGTAAGTTTGATATTGCTCATTGCGTCCGGCATAACAATGATGGGCATAACACATGGCGTGTTTGGAGAGCAGTTATGGTTCAGGATCAAGTTTGGTCTTGTTATTATCATAATCTTAAACGGAATGGTTATCGGCAGAAGGCAAACAATGAAACTTAAAAAGATTATCGCTTCAACCCCATCCATAAATGTCGCAGATGAAAGTCTGATAAAGATCAGGAGCAACCTTAATATTTTCCATATAACACAGCTAATACTGTTTGTTATTGTGTTCATATTAAGCGTGTTCAAGTTCAATTAAGGGTTCGTATGCAAATCTATCTGGCCGCATATGGTTACAATCTGGGTAAATGAAGCGATTGCCCGCATAAAAAAGTTGCAAAAGAAAAGCATTCACATTTTATGTGTGCCACTAAGAGTACATGTATATCTTCTATTGCTATTGCTTCAGGTAGAGAAAAAGAACCGGCAATTTTTTAAATAGTAAGCAAGGAAACGAAGACATTGGCCTTGCACAGTTTTAAAAAGAAATTCAATGATAGAAGTTTTTAAAACAAACGTAAAAAGGCGAAAGGAAAGCGAAATTTTGTTATTGTTATTGAGCAGGACATTTCCCTCGTTTAAAATAAATTTTGATCTGGATGACTGCGATAAAATTCTAAGGATACAGGGAAATGAAGTTCATCCCGTGCAGGTAGTTGAACTGGTGGAGAAAAATGGCTATCAATGCGAGATATTGGAATGAATAGAATAAAAAAACCGCTTCAATTGAAGCGGCTTTTTTGTTGCCCGACCTGGATTCGAACCAAGACAAACTGAACCAAAATCAGTTGTACTACCATTATACTATCGGGCAATCCGTAAATGGAGTGCAAAAATAAGGGAACCGTACATTCACGCAAAACAAATTTCAAACTTTTTCGAAATTTTTTTCTGATAACTTTAAAAAAAATTATACTATGGCACTAAACAAGGCTATTATAGCAGAATTAGAACACGAAGCGGCAGGAACGAGGCGAGTATTGAATAATTTACCGGAAGAAAATTTAAGCTGGCGACCGCATGAAAAATCGTACACCATTAGCTATCTAGCTCAGCACATTACGCAATTACCTGTGTGGGTGGTGATGACGATCAAACATCCCGAATTGGATTTGTCAAAAGGATTTGACAGAAAAATGGCAGAATCCAAATCAGATATTTTAGCCCTCTTCGAAGAGCATTTGGCAACTGCAAAAGAAGTTCTTCAAAACGTTACCGACGAAGAAATGGAAGAAAAGTGGACACTACGGAATGGCGACAATGTGATGTTTACTTTGCCACGAAAAATCGTTCTTCGATACATGGTGCTTAACCACATCCTTCATCACAGAGGGCAGCTTACTGTTTATCTGAGATTGCTTAATATTCCTGTGCCGGGCATGTATGGTCCGAGCGCCGATGAAAAGTAGGCACTAGTTGAAAATTGAAAATTGAAAGTTGAAAGTTGGTTGGCTAAGCTACCACCTTTCCAATTCTTCGCTTTCATTTTCAACTTTCAATTTTCAATTTTCAATTACTTTTGTGTCTTCATGTCAACAACACTTCAGCGAAAAATAGGATTGGTACAGGCGTCGGCTATCAACATGATCGATATGGTAGGAATTGGGCCATTTGTTGTAATGCCACTGGTAATAAAAACAACAGGTTCCCATTTGTTTTTATGGGCCTGGATATTAGGCGCGGTAATATCATTAATTGATGGAATGATCTGGAGTGAGCTGGGTGCAGCGTACCCGCTCGCCGGAGGCAGTTATAATTTTTTAAAAGAAGCTTATCCTTCAAAATGGGGTAAGCTTCTTTCTTTTTTATTCGTTTGGCAAACATGCATACAGGCCCCGCTTGTAGTGGCCTCCGCATCCATCGGTTTTTCGCAGTATTTAAGTTATCTCGTTCCGCTGGGAGATATAGAACGAAAGATTGTTTCGGGCACGCTGGTTATCTTAACCACTTTTTTATTGTACAGAAAAATTGAAACCATTGGCAAGATATCTGTGTTTTTGTGCAGCGGTGTTTTTATTACCATTGGTTGGATAATTTTTGGTGGCTTTACAAAAGGAACCGTCGCCTACACCTTTTTACCCGAAGGAAATGAAACACTTTTCTCATTTGCATTGTGGGCTTTGCTGGGACAGGCTTCTGTAAAAACTGTATACAGTTATCTCGGTTATTATAACGTTTGTCATCTGGGCGGAGAAATAAAGGAACCCGGAAAAAATATTCCGCGCAGCATATTTATTTCCATTATTGGCATAGCGATTTTATATCTGTTTATGAACGTGAGTATCGTAAAAGTTGTTCCATGGCAGGAAGCAATGGAATCGAAGTTTTTGGTAAGCACGTTTATCGAAAAGCTATACGGTTACACTGCCGCAAAAGTGGCTACAGCACTGGTTTTGTGGATTGCATTTGCTTCGTTGTTTGCCGTAATGCTTGGTTATTCGCGTGTGCCTTACGCAGCCGCAGTTGATGGAAGTTTCTTCAGGATTTTCGCAAAGTTGCACCCCACAAAATCATTTCCATACGTATCATTATTGTTTCTTGGAGGCGTGGGTTTGATCTTCAGTTTACTCTTCAAATTATCCGATGTTATCAGCGCCATTTTAGCAATGCGCATATTGGTGCAGTTTATAGCACAAGCGATAGGTGTCGTGTTGTTGAGAAAAAGAAAAGGAATTGATCAATTACCTTACAAAATGAGGTTGTATCCGTTGCCCGTTATCGTGTCCATCGCAGCGTGGCTCTTCATCTTATTTTCAACGGGCTATTTCGCTTTGGGAGGCATAAGCATCGCCGCGGTAGGAGTGTTGGTGTTCGTTTTGACGCGTAAATCAATAGGGAGATAATAACTGAGTAACTGAATAACTGATGTTCTAAGAACAGTCAACATTCAGTTATTCAGTTACTCAGTTATTCAGTCATTTTCTACACAGCTTTCACCAAGTAATAATTCTTTTTACCCTTTTGTATCAGCAGGTACATGTCGTGCAACAACAACGAATCATTCACCGCAAATTGTTGGTCGCCGACTTTATTTCTGTTGATGCTCACGCCGCCGCCCTGTACCATTTTGCGGGCTTCGCCTTTGCTTGGGAATATGTTGGTTTCTGCAAGAAAACTCACAATGTCTACACCTGTTTTCAATTTTTCCAGAGGAAAATCAAATTTAACAACACCGTCCATTCCTTCCAGATCTTCCAATGAAAGTGAATCCGCTGGTGCGTTTTGCTGAGAGAACAATTTTTCAGTGGTCTCTACCGCTTTCAAATATTCGGCTTCACCGTGTACAAAAGTTGTTACTTCTTTTGCAAGTCTGCTTTGCAAAATACGTTTGCTCCTGTCTTTATCATGCTCTTCGGTCAATGCATCAATTTCTTCCTTCGGAATGAAAGTGAAGATCTTGATCCATTTTATCACGTCTTCATCAGAAGCTTTCAGCCAGAATTGGTAGAACTCGTAGGAAGAAGTTTTCTGACTATCCAGCCATACATTTCCTTTCTCAGATTTACCAAATTTTCCCCCGTCAGCTTTGGTAATAAGCGGGCAAGTGAAAACAAAAGCCTCGCCACCGGCTTTCCGGCGGATCAGTTCTGTTCCCGTTGTCATATTGCCCCATTGGTCGCTACCACCCATTTGCAACTTGACATTCATGTTTTTATACATCCAGAAGAAATCATAGCCCTGCATTAGCTGGTAGGCAAATTCAGTATAGCTAATGCCGGTTTCTCCTTCAATGCGCTTTCTCACGCTATCCTTGGCCATCATGTAGTTCACGGTAATGTGCTTTCCGGCGTCGCGCAGGAAGTCTATGAAAGAAATGCCCTGGAACCAATCGTAATTATTGGCCATCACGGCGGCATTTGGTTTCGTCGCGTCAAAATCAAGGAATTTTTCCAGTTGGCTTTTAATCCCGTTCACATTTTTCTGCAGCGTTTCGTTATCCAGAAGATTTCTTTCATCACTTTTGCCGCTCGGGTCGCCAATCATGCCGGTAGCACCGCCAACCAACGCAACTGGTTTATGCCCAGCCTTTTGTAAATGCACGAGCAGTATAATAGGTACTAAACTTCCAATGTGTAAGCTATCGGCAGTGGGGTCAAAGCCAATGTAGCCAGTGGTCATTTCCTTAAGCAATTGTTCCTCAGTTCCAGGCATAATATCCTGAATCATACCTCTCCATCGTAATTCTTCTACCAGGTTCATATCTTTGAATAATTTCCGCAAAAGTAAATTAATCAGTTAATACAACTATAGTGTGCAATAATTACATTCCCCGAACGTTTGTTTTTTTGCTTATCGGGTGTCCTTTTTCTACACCGAAATGCCTGATTTATAAGGGCGCAAATGCAGCCTTTTATGATGAAATGGCATCTTATATACTTGTAAAAAATCAATTATCTTAGAAAAACTGAATGCATGAAGTATGTAATGAGGTGGCTTTTATTGTTTTTTATCCTTTTCCAAACTACTGCTGGGTTTGCACAATTCCGCAAATATTCCAATGAATTTTTGAATATTGGTACAGGCGCAAGGGGTTTGGCAATGGGCAATGCTCAGATAGCCAGCGTGGCAGATGGTACTTCCGGTTACTGGAACCCTGCTGGTTTGGTGAATGTAAAAGACGCCCCCCAGGTAAACCTGATGCATGCTGAATACTTCGCAGGCATCGGAAAATACGATTATGGCAATCTGGCAATCCCTTTAAGCGACGGCAAAAGAACTTTGGGCCTTTCTGTTTTAAGATTTGCCGTAGATGATATCCCCAATACAGTTTTTTTAGTTCAACCCGATGGAACCCTCAACTTTGACAATATTACCACCTTCTCATCTGCAGACTACGCATTTCTCTTTTCTCTGGCGCAGGAAGTGGAATTGAAAAATGAAAGTAAATTCAACTTTGGTGTTAATGCAAAAATAATACACCGTAAAGCCGGCGATTTTGCCACGGCATGGGGTTTCGGTTTTGATGCAGGGGTTCAGTATAATTCCGGCAATTTGAGGCTGGGTGCCGTTGCGAGAGATGTTACAACAACTTTCAACGCATGGTCGTACAATATTGGCGAGCAAATGAGAGAAGTTTTTTACGTTACCAATAACGAAGTGCCCGTAAAATCAACAGAGCTTACAGCCCCCAAACTGATCCTCGGCGGAGCTTATAATTTCAATATCTCCAAGTCTTTTAATTTGCTGGCAGAAGCAAATCTGGACGTTACTTTCGATGGAAAACGCGGAACAATTGTTAGCTTTAATCCAGTAAGCATAGACCCCAAAGTGGGCCTTGAAGCATCTATCAACAATGTGTTTTTTGTAAGAGCCGGTATTAATAATTTTCAAAAGACGCTCGATGATGCTGATACCACCAATACTAAAAAAGTCTGGATCTATCAACCAAGCCTGGGTGCAGGTTTCAAAGTAGCCAATGTTCAAATTGACTACGCTTATACAAATCTTGCCAACCAATCCAATCCCCTATACACGCACGTTTTTTCTTTAAAGCTTGACCTGAAGAAAAAAGGCGGAAAAAAATAAGTTTTTACTATGCAAAAAAAGATAGGTTGTCATAAAAATTACTGCTTAACGCTGCTGTTGGTAATGCTATGCTTTGCCACGATGGCTCAAAACTATGGCAATGAATGGATAGATTTTTCTAAAACATATTATAAGATCAAAGTAATAAAAACCGGATTGTATCGCATTCCGGTTTCGACATTAGCAACGGTGGGTATCGATGGGGCCAATGCAGAAGATTATGCCATGTACAGAAACGGAAAGGAAGTTCCGTTGTATACATCTGCTGCAACAGGAAAGCTTCCTGCAAACGGATACATCGAATTTTGGGCAACCACAAACGATGGTATTCCCGACAAGCAATTGTACCGTGATCCGGCTTTTCAACATACAACAGCCGTGAGTCTTTTTGGTGACACGGCAACATATTTTTTATTTGTTCGTCCAAATGTTGCTGCAAACGCACGTTATAATACTTTAGGCAACGATGTAAGCAATCCAACACAGCCTGTTGAGCCATACTTCATGTATACATTCGGAGGCTATTTTAAAAACAAAATTAATCCGGGCTTTTACCAGGACGTGGGTGAGTTTGTTTATTCTTCCTCTTATGACCAGGGGGAGTTCTGGAGCAGCACAGATATTGCAACGAAAGCTACCTTGAATGCGTCTCCCATAACGAATCTGTTTTTGTATACAGGCACCGGCGCCCCGGATGGTTCCATCAAATATGGTGCATTTGGAAACAACATGCGTTACAGTCGCAGGCTTGATGTGAAGGTAAATAATAACGTCGTAAGCTCTGCTCAATTGAATTTAGAATCAGACGTTGTGCAAACGGCCCCTGTTCCGCTGGCAAACCTTAATACCTCTTCAACTGCGGTATCTTTTTACAATGCTGCAGATAGTACGCCCGACAGGGTAGTGGTTTCTTTTTATGAACTGACTTATCCAAGACAATTCAATTTTGGAGGCGCAACAGAATATTTCAAGTTTGATCTTGCTGCCAACAGCAGTGGCTACTACCTTGAAATTACCAACTTTACCACGGGTGGTGTGGCACCTGTCCTGCTGGATATTACTACGCAAAAAAGATATATTGGTAATATTGCTACGGCAGGCAAGGTCAAGTTTTCATTGCCGCCATCTTCCACCACATCAACCTTCGTTTTGGCGAGCCAGGCATCAGGAAAGTTTACCACCGTGAGCACGCTTGCTCCCAAGCAATTTGTTGACTACTCAAAAAGTGAAAACCAGGGCGATTTTCTTATTATTACAAACCCTGTACTGTATACGGGATCAAATGGCAACAATCCAATTCAGGATTACGCCAATTATAGAAATTCAGTTAATGGAGGAAGTTTCAATACAAAAATTGTTGAAATAGGGGAGTTAACAGATCAGTTCGCTTACGGAATTGCTTATCATCCGGCATCTATTAAAAACTTCATTGCGTATGCAAGAACCAGGTTTGCGACAACGCCGAAAGATGTTTTACTAATCGGCAAAGGCGTTAACTACGCAGAAGCAACTGTGAATATCGGCAACAGCCTGTTGAAACAGCTGTGCCTGGTGCCGACCTTCGGAAATCCGGCATCAGATAATATGCTTAGTGCAAATGGCGTTTCTTCACCCGTAATTACAATTCCCATCGGCCGATTGTCCGTTATTAATGGAGGTGAGGTAGAGGATTATTTGCAGAAGTTAACACAATACGAAACTGCACAGCGTACGGCACCAAATACTATTGCAGACAGGCTTTGGATGAAAAACGTGCTTGAGCTTACAGGTGCCGATGATGATTTAACAGGTCCATTATTGTGTCAATACGTGGACGTTTACAAAAATATAATTCAGGACACATTAGCCGGAACAAAGGTCACTGTGTTCTGTAAAACAACAGTAAATAACGCGGGGCAAGATGTGTCGCAAACAATTTCAAACTTGTTTGAAAATGGGATGAGCCTGTTGACATACTTTGGTCACTCGGCTTCAACAGCGTTGGATTTTAATTTGAGCGAGCCCCAGAACTACAATAACCCCGGTAAATATCCGATCTTCTCTGTAAGTGGTTGTAATGCCGGCAATGATTTTTCTTTTACCTCCTCCCGTTTGACTACCAAAGAAACCATCTCTGAAAAATTTACGTTGGCCAAGGAGCGTGGTGCCATTGCTTTTGTGGCAAGTACACACTTTGGTATAGTGCAGTATTTGCATCCCTATCTGATCAACTTCAATGACGATATACGATCTAAAAATTACACGCAAACACTTGGTGTTATTAATAGAGAGTCCTTAAAGACAATGTATATAAATCAACTTGATTTTTATTCACGTTTTCATGCGGAGCAAATCCTCATACACGGAGATCCGGCCATCAAGTTTAATTTCCAGACCAAGCCAGATTACGTGATCGAAGATCCGCAGGTATTGATAACACCCTCATTCATTTCTCTTGCAGAAGGAAACTGTAAGGCATTTATCAGGTTGTATAATCTTGGAAAGGCAGTTAAAGATTCCATTGTACTTGAAGTGAAACACATTCATCCTGACGGAACATCAAGTGTATTGTACAGGCAAAAAATGCGCGGTATCTACTACAGCGACTCTGTTACTGTTTCTATTCCTGTTATTGCCTCAAAAGACAAGGGAACGAATAAAGTCGTGATCACGATAGATGCTGATAATGTTGTCGACGAAATGTCTGAATCAAACAATAGCATCACGAAAGAGTTTTTCATTTACGAAGATGAAGCAAGACCTGCATATCCTTACAACTATTCAATTGTAAACACACAGGGTCAAAAGTTATATGCATCAACATCGAATCCATTTAGTGCCGCCAGAGACTACGTAATGGAAATTGATACCACAACATTGTTTAACTCAGCCTTGAAGCGCCAGGTCAAATTGAACAGCGTTGGTGGAGTGATGGAGTTTAACTCCGGACTGAACTATTCGGATAGCGTTGTTTATTACTGGCGCGTTTCTATCATTCCCCAGGCTGGCGATGATTATCATTGGAACATGTTCTCATTTATCTACTTAAGCAAGAGCACTCCGGGTTTCAACCAGTCTCATTACTACCAGCACCAGGAATCTGCCACAGATTCAATGTTAATAAATACTAACCGGAAGTGGCAATATGCAAGCAGTACTGTTACTATGGATATCACAACTGGTGTCTTCGGTGGGTCAATGAACATTCCGACTGATTTTATCATGGGGTCTTCTCGAAATCTGTTCATTCAAAATATCTGTGGCTATGGCATTATCTTCAATGTTTTCGATCCGATAACATTTAAACTTTGGCCAAATGCACCTACGGGCCAACCAGGTTTATATAATTCTATGCCTGTATGTGCTGATGACAGGAAGTATAATTTTCAATTTGATCTGTTAACTCAGGCAGGAAGAATCAACGCCTACAACTTTTTGAACGGGCTGCCCGACAAAGCTTATGTAGTTGTAAGGCCTATTGTAGGTGCTCCGGGGAACCCTCTTGGTATTACTTATCCTAAGGAATGGCAAAATGATACTGCTGTATTGGGGCACAACAAATCGCTTTATCATAAGTTATTGGACGAAGGCTTTATTAACATCGATTCTTTTAACCGGCCAAGGGCTTGCATTTTTGTTTATAGAAACAACGACCCTTCATTCGTAGCAAAAAGTGCATTCAGCGCTGGTGCTTACGATAAGCTAACTATGTCGGTAACTGGAAAGATCGATGATTATGAAGGTGATGTTGTTTCTCCTGTTTTCGGCCCGGCAAAAGCCTGGAAGCAGTTCCATTGGCGTGGAAGCAGTACTGAAACTCCTTCCAAAGACAGCGTGACATTACAGCTGATTGGAGTGGATAACAATAACAACGAAACACTTTTGAGAACATTGGTGCCGTCAGATGCCGATGTCGATATTTCATCAATTGATGCGAAGCTTTATCCTAACATGAAGTTTAGGATGTATACAAAGGATACCGTTTCAATTACGCCATATCAGTTGAAATACTGGAGGGTGAATTATGATCCTGTTCCTGAGGGGGCTATCGCCACAAATTTATATTTCAAATTTAAAGACACACTTGATGTCGGAGAAAAATTGCCACTGGCAGTTGCTTTCAAAAACATCAGCCAAACGAAGTTTGATAGTATCCTCGTGAAAATGACTGTGACAGATAAAAATAACGTTGGCCACGTGATAACACTTCCGAGAACAAAGGCGTTGATTTCAGGCGATACCGTGACTTTAAGATATGACGTTGATACCAAAGACTTCGCGGGCAACAATACGATGTATCTGAATTTTAATCCTGATTTTGACCAGCCTGAGCAATATTTGTACAACAATTTCTTCTACAAAAATTTCTATGTAAAAGGGGATAATGTCAACCCAATGCTGGACGTGACATTTGACGGTGTTCACATCCTGAACCAGGATATCGTTTCTGCGAAACCTCATATCTTAATAAAGCTGAAGGATAACGCGAAGTATTTGTTGCTTAACGATACGTCACTGGTGAAAGTAAGAGTGAAATTCCCAAGTCCCGATGGAGGTATTACTCCGGGCGAAATAAGAACGTATAAATATGATAATGATACTGTCAGGTTTGTACCGGCTCAAAGTGCGTCTGACAATACCGCAAGCATCGAGTTTACGCCTTCATTTGATAATTCTTACAGTAGTGATGGCGATAATTATGAATTGATATTATCTGGAAAAGATAAGAGTGGTAACTCGGCAGGAACAGTAGATTACAGGATTGGTTTTACTGTCATCAGCAAGCCAATGATCTCAAATCTGCTCAACTATCCGAATCCGTTCACCACATCAACAGCGTTTGTGTTTGCCATTACCGGCAGCGAAATTCCTCAGCAGTTCAAGATCCAGATCTTAACCGTAACGGGAAAAGTAGTAAGAGAAATCACAAAAGATGAGCTTGGTCCTCTCCATATCGGTAGAAACATCACGGAATTTAAGTGGGACGGCACCGACCAGTTCGGACAGCGTCTGGCAAATGGTGTTTACATTTATCGCGTAGTAACGACTTTAGATGGAAAGAAAATGGATAAATACAAAGCGAAAGGAGATGATACAGATAAATTCTTCAATAGCGGTTATGGAAAAATGTATTTGATGCGATAAAAGTTTTCGAGCTTGCAACCATGAATAACAGCAATAATGGTTATTTCCCTGCCATGACAGGCGTTAGGGCAATTGCCGCATATCTCGTTTTTGTTTATCATATGACCTCTTCTAACGAGGTGTCAATCGCATACAATAACCTGAGTACTTTTTGTTCACAGTTACACATAGGGGTGACCGTGTTTTATGTACTGAGTGGATTTGTAATCACCAATAAATATTACGATACTCAAAAGATTAATTGGAGAAAATACTTTATCAACCGCTTTGCCAGGATTTATCCAATGTTCTTTGGTATTACAACGCTGACATATTTGGCAAAATTGATTTATCCTTCACTTACGATAAATATCAATTTGCCGCTGTACCTGCTAAACATCACTTTTTTGAAGAGTTTTTTTGCTGACTTCATTTTATCGGGTGTCGGACAAACATGGTCGTTGACTCCGGAAGAAATGTTTTATTTCTCGGTGCCGTTATTCTATTTTTTTATAAAGAAAAGTACATCCTATTTGCTTGTAATTCCAGTTGGCCTTCTTGTCATTGGGCTAATGCTGGTTGCGATATTTAAAAATGTTGATTTTTACGGTTTTTTCAATTCAAATCAACTTATGCTTCAGACGACTTTTTTTGGCAGGAGTTGTGAATTTTTCGTAGGAATATTTCTGGCTTTGATGATGAGGAAACGGAAGGAAACCAATCTTTCAAATTGGGGTGTTTTTACTTATGCCGGCATGGTAATAATTATCGTTCACATCGTAGCTCTTGCTATAGTAAAAACCAATTACCATGGAGAATCTGGTGTCTTCCTGTACCATTTTATATGTAATTTCTCGTTGCCAGTTTTGGGAATTTCTTCATTCTTTTGGGGACTACTTACAGAGCGGTCCCTGGTTAGTAAATTATTAAGTTCAGGCTTGTTTCAAATTTTGGGAAAAAGCTCCTATGTCTTTTATTTGATACACGTTGGAATTGTGGCAGTAGTGCTTTCAAAAATTAATGCTAGTCCGTTCTTTCTATTCATCGCATTAAATATAGTATCGATCGTATTATTTAAGCTAGCAGAAGAACCATCCGCCAGATACATAAAACAAAAGTTGTATCCAGTTAAAATTAAGAGTACAAGGCTAGAGACCGATAAGCAGTAAAACTGTTCTTAAAAGTTGTTATTGCGGCCTTTCATAAATTCTTATATAAACACCATTACGTCTAAACTCTTTCAATAGTATCCACTTTTTAATGGCCAGATCCCTTTCTAAAAGAAACGCATTATTGGATATGTTGCTAGATGCGATATACTGAGGGGCGTTTCCGGATTTAATAAACTTCCTTTCGTCGTTATTTAGTTCAATTAACTTCCCGGTTTGTGATGCGGGGAAAAAGAAACTTAAGGAATCCCGGCTTATATTGTTTTTATCAATAAAAGTGAGGGCTTCTTTTCTTAGGTTATAATATGGCAAATGGCTAAGAGAGCAATCCCATGCTCTTGAAAATCTTTCGGGATAAATCCAAAAATGACTTGAAACCATTCCAATAATCATGGCGCAACTAATAGCAATAGCTGTTTTCCTATTCTTTAAAACATGAAATGCTAATACTCCTGTTAGAAAATTTAGAAACAGGCATGGCATTATAAAATATTTTTTTCCGAATTGATTTGAAAAGGGCAGTGTATACGAGCAAATAATGAATAAATAACAGATGAAAAGATAGAAAATGAATTTGTTTTCTTTGAAGAAGGTTTTTTTATCTTTTAGTGTAAACCACAAGACTATAAAACCAATGAATATAAAAATTGTTCCATTGTCTAACATAAAGCGAATAACTCCTTTTATATTACTGAAAAACTGCCCAGCACCTGGAATTTTCCAGGAATCTTTCCAGGGAGAATTTTCATTGACAAGGTAAGCCCCTGTAGTTTGTTTTTTAAAAATATAAAAGCCAACAATTGCAATAATGGAAGGCAGAAATGGCAAGATGCTTTTAATAAATATTCTAAATATTTCATTGAAATTTTTCTTGCCATGAATTTCGTTTAAGAAAATGGCGAGTCCTATAGCACAGCATGCCAAACTTGCTCTTTCGCTTGAAAAAGAAAGTGCAAGCGCTGCCATGGAAAATAAAACCGGCTTATTTTTCTGATAAAGGTTTATAGAGAGAAAAGAAAAGCAGATGAGAAAAATATCGGGGAATAACAATAGTGTTTGTGTTAGAAATGCGGCATCAAGAATCATCAATAGAAAGACAAACGTCATGCCATTTTGATGCTTAATGTTTGTTTTGCAGAAATAAAATATCTGGGTAATACAGCCGATTGAAAATACTGCCATCACCACATGTGACACCAATAAAGTCCTGCCAAATATTTTCCAGCTTAATGCTACTAAACAGTGAATAAGCGGAGGGGAAGAAACGAAATTGGGATAGTTGAAATTGCTGAAATTGTTATCATACAAATAATTTGCCGGCACGGATAAAGCTTCCACGCCGTCCCAAAAAAAATATGTGTTTAGCAAAAGGATTTTCCCGATTATAAAAAGCAGAATGGCTAAGAACAGGGGGTAATTAGTTTTGCTCTGTATCATGTAACTTTATTGAGAACTTAATGTATGATTATCAGCGCTAAAGGTATTGCTTTAGGTAATATGATAGCCTCAAATTTTGTACTTACTTTACAGGATGGATTTTCACCAAAGATGTCTGCAAGATGTTGTGCACCCTTTTGGTTTGCTCTGGTCGGCAATCACGAAATTATGTTGTAATATTGACGATTATGATTTAGAGGTTTTAACAAACTGGAATATACTTGTAATGCAGCAATATACTCACAGAACTGAAGCGCCCGACTCTCTTCGAGATATTGCAGCACTACAGGCAGTGAGCACCGGCCATTTTATCGGAAACTAAATGTTAATTTTACAACTAATAAATGCTATCTAACCTATTATTTATTGAAAAGTTTAAGCATCTCCGAAAGTATAAATATCTTAATAGATCCTATGCAGGAAAATATGCATTCATAGGCATAGGAAATCATAGCATAAACAATCTCTATCCCGTCATAAACTATTTACACATACCGCTAAAGTATATAGTCACAAAAAGCGATGCTACTGCAAAAAAAATAAACAATAACTTTCTAAACATTGCTGCAGTAACCGACTTGAATGTTGTGTTAAAGGACCCGGAAATCAAGGGGGTATTTGTGTGCGCCCATCCTGATGTACATTCCGAATTGGTAAAGGAAATTTTGAGTGCGGGAAAAAATGTGTTTGTGGAAAAACCTGTTGCGCAAAACATCAATACCTTAAATAAGCTAATTGAAGTTGAAAAAGATACGGGTAAGGCTTGCCTTGTAGGGATGCAAAGAAGATATTCTCCCTATTTTAATATGCTGAGAAAAAAGCTGAATAATGTCCAATCTTATAATTATAGGTTTTTAACAGGTGCCTATCCGGAAGGTGATAGATTGTTGGATTTGTTTATTCATCCGTTGGATATAATCAATTTCCTGTTTGGAAACGGAAATATTCATGCTGTGCAGCAGTCGTCAGATAAACAGACTTTGTTGTTACAAATGGTTCACAATAAAGTGATTGGTACAATTGAATTATCAACAGCTTATTCGTGGAGTTACGCATCAGAAGAAATGACCGTTAATACAACGAATGGGGTATTTAATTTGCTTAACTTTAATACGTTAACCTATAGGAAAAAACCCGGAGCAATTTTAGGGTTGCCTAAAGAAAAGATATTTAGTAATGTAGATGCCTGCTATACATTGTTAGACCGGTCGAGTTTTCTGCCAATTTTTTCCAAAAATGAAATTTATGCTTCCGGATATTATGATGAAATTGATAGTTTTGTGAGATTATGCGAAGGTCAAAACTCGTTAAATAAATCAAAATTGAGCGACTTACTTCCTACATACCGGTTGATAGAGGAAGTAAAAAATAAATTATCCTGATGTATACTTTTAGTGACTATTTAAAACGAGGGGCTTTATTTGCAAACAACAATCTATTTCAGTCGCATAAAAAATTATCATCTTTGATGTTATATGCTACAGATCTTTGTGATTCGAGATGTAAGCATTGTTTGATTTGGCAGAAAAGGCCTGTGAAATATCTTCCTTTCGAGAAGATTATTGAGGTAATGGGAAGCAGTTGTGTTACTAAAAATACACATATAGGCTTAGAAGGAGGAGAGTTTTTGCTCCATCCTGATTGTATGAAAATATTAGAATGGTTTACTCATAATCATCCAAAATTTGATTTACTTTCCAATTGCTTAAAGGATCAGAAAGTTATTGAAGCAGTGAAGAAATATCCTCCTTCCCGGTTGTATATTTCTTTAGATGGCGGGAAAGAGACATATTCAAACATGCGTGGCAAAGATGGCTACGACAATGTTATTAGGGTCATCGAAGGTTGTAAAGATCTTGTTCCTATTTCGGTAATGTTTACACTTTCGCCGTACAATAATTTTTCTGACTTGAAGGATGTGCTGGAGGTGGTAAAAAAATATCAGATTGATATAAGAATTGGAGTTTACAACAATATCTCTTTTTTTGATACGGTTGAGAAGGCCCATGAAAGCGAATCAAACAGTATTCTTGATTCGTTTAAAGAACAAATTCCTGCCGAAGTAAAAGATACTTTCGAGAACTACGATTACCTGTGGTTATACGATGAATGGCGAAAGAATAATGTCAAATTAGGCTGTCGCAGCATCCTGGATAGTTTAGTTATTCATCCTGATGGCAATGTTCCAATTTGTCAAAATTTAAATGTGAGCCTGGGTAATATATATGAGAAATCTTTGGATGAAATTTTTAATTCAATAGCTTCTCAGAAAATCCAAAAAGACTACAAAGGGTGTAATCAATGCTGGATAAATTATCATCGTAAATACGACATTGTTTTGATGCGAACGATGGAAAAATTTATGCCCAAAAGTGTAGTTGAAAAATTATTTGGTGACTATAGTTGGTGTGGAGATAAAAACAAAACGTACAGCGATATCTTTGATAGTAAAGGTTAAAAAAACTGTTCAGTGTTTTTAAAAAGATCGTTATAAAAAAGCACCAATTTCTTTTCTTCATGTTGCCAATTGAATACAAGCCTTGCCTGTTGGCAGTTGTGTTGGAGCCTGCTGTACAAAGCGTCGTCCTGCATTAAACGTTGGACAGCAGCAACAATATTTTCAACCGATAACTCTTTTATCAGAACGGCCACCTCAAATTCACTGTTAACGTGTGCATACTCTGGCAGATCCATTGCTATCTGGGGTGTTAGGGCATGCATATAATCAAACGTACGATTGGAAAGAGACAAATAGAAACTCTTGCCTTCCGCTAAAAGCGTGTTTAAACCTATATATGCTTTCTTTGTGATCGTCTTTAAATCTTCAGGAAAAACATAGCCTTTGAAATCAACTTTATCCTCAAGTCCCAGTTCTGCCGTTAATTGTTTTGCTGCCTCAAAAAAATCGCCTCTGCCACAAATCACTAGTTGGGCATCTAGATGTTTCATGGCCTGAATAAGATATTCAATGCCCCTTCCTTTTTGTACTGCGCCCTGGTATAGTAAAAGTTTTTTATCCTTGCCTACCTGCACATTGTCGTCATAATTTAAAATCGCTGCGTTCATTATCACTTGGTAAGATAGCCCGTACATTGTGTTGTACTCTTTGGCAAGACTCTCATTTACCGTATAGCCGTTTTTAAATTTTGGTAAAAATGTTTTTTCGATGCGCTTCCAAAATTTGTGAATACGGGGTCTTAAAGCAATACTCGGCATCTCACAAAAAAGCTCATGTGCATCGTGTACCTTTTTTGTCCCCTTAAGAATGGACAGAAAATAGCCCGGTATTATGGTGTCCAGGTCAATACAACAGATCACATCGCACCGCGTGAACAATAGATTAAAGAATAAACGGAAATTGATTTCGGCAAATAGCCAAAAGCCTTTTTTTGAGATTATGCGGAACCGCCGTTGCTCGAAGGGTTGAGGCAATAAAGGCTTTACATTTTTCGATCTTGCAATGCCGACCAACAGCACATCATAATTGTTACTTACCAGGGATGCACACGTTTTTTGCATTCGCTGATCATAGTTGGGATCATCTCCAATAAGAAATAGAATTCTTTTTTTCACAAATCAATATTGCTTAATTAAGCAGCTGCCATTGCAAACCCGCTAAAAAGAGGAAATAGCTTACATTCCAAGCTTTTTGCTCTCGTCATATGTCATTTCCCTGTAGCCGCTTTTGGGAACATCAAACTTGGAGGAAGGCACCGGGTTCAAACTGATGGATGAAACGGTGTAAGATATTTTAAGATTGCCCTGCGTTACTTCGTATGCCAAAGGAAGGCCCTTCAGACTTCTAAACTGGTAATTGAAATCCATATTTTCCGGAAGTATCTCTGTGGTATAGTACACCACGAAAGAAGTACCATCGTTGAGTTGGGCAACGGCTTTTTTGCATTTATATCCGGCAATTACTTTTGTTTCGGTAGAATCTACAAACTTAATATCTGCGTATTTTTTGTTCTTTTCCTTCCAGTTGTCAACATTCATTTTAATGAGCAGCTTTTGGCCGTTCACTTCCTCGAGGATGACAGCATTGCCTGTTTGGCCGTTGTAAATGGTTGTAAAAGAGGCAAGAGCGCTCACCATTTCGGTGCGGCTCAGGTTAGATTTCAAAAATATGGTGGTGGTTGACCCATCAAAAGCATCAGCCAGCTTGGGTTCAGATGTTCCGGTATTAATAACGGCATCGTAAACCAAGGTAAGGTCAGACACTTTTTTCTGCGCAACAGAATGTAAGGTTGTAATGAGTAAAACAAAAGATATTAGAACTTTTACTTTTTTCATGATAATCACTGGGATGATATCCTTTTTGCTTAGACGAGGTTGATAAGTATATAGTTGCCTTCTAAAAATAAGAAAGACCTTCTGAATTTCTAATTCGAAGAAGGTCTTTTTTATTGAAAATCTATGATTTACTATTTTCCTTTATTTTTTTGCTGCATTTCCTGCACTCTTTTCTGTGATTCCTGCATTTGTTGCATTCTTTCCTGCCATTTTGATTTTGACTTCGGCTTCTTACGGTTTTCTTCCAGTTTCGCCAGGATCTTCTCGTGATTGATAATGTAATTCTGGATTACAAACTGAAGGATCAGCGTGATAACGTTTGAAACCGTGTAGTACCATGTCAACGCCGATGGAAGTTTATTGAAGATAAACAACAGCATGAATGGGAAAATATAAGGCATGTATTTCAGCGCCGGGTTGTTTTGGTCCGGAGTGTTTGACATACCATACAATGAAATCAGGAAGCTGGTGATAACAGCAAGCAAAGTGAACAAGCTGATATGATCTCCCAGCAAAGGAATTTTTACACCAAAGCTGATAATAGAATCATATACAGAAAGATCTTTTGCCCACAGGAAGCTTTCACCTCGCAATGCAATGTTTGAGTTAAAGAAGCTATACAATGCAAAGAAGATCGGGATTTGCAACAGTGCCGGAATACATCCACCGAGTGGATTTACACCTGCTTCACGGAACAATTTCATTTGCTCCATTCCAAACTGCTGCTGGTCGTCGCCGAATTTCTTCTTGATAACGTCAATTTCAGGGCGAAGTGCTTTCATTTTTGCACCACTCAAGTAGCTTGAGTAAACAAGCGGAGAGGTAAGCAAACGGATGAAAAGGGTAAGCAACAAAATAACCACACCATAACTGCTGACAAAGCCTTTGAAGAAGTCAAACACCGGCATGATGATGTATTGGTTGATCGGACGAACGAATGCGTAAAGACTTTGGCCGAGGTTAATGATCTTATCCATTTTCTTTACACCACTGTTGCGCAAAATTTTATAGTCGTTAGGACCGTAGTACAATTGCAGCGCAATGTTGGCATCGCGGCCCGGAGCCACTTTTGTGTTGAAGCTCGCTTTCACCAGGGAAAGCTCTTTCACTGTATCCGAAGTTGGAGCGGCCCAATCAACCTGGCCACCATCAAAATTATTTTTTGCAATAATAGTGGTGTTGAAGAAGTGTTGTTTAGCGCTCAACCAGTTAATTGGTTTTTCAAATTTCTTGATATCAGTAGAGTGGATGTTGTGATAGTCGAAATCGCCATCCTGTACAAAACACAATTGGGATTGTTGTTTTTCATAATCCAAATCTTTCTCTTGCTGCACCAATTGAGATTGCCAGAAAAGATTGAAAGAATTTTGAGATAACAATTTATCAGCGCCTTGCAAACCAATGTTAAAATCGATGAAGTAGCTGTCTGGTTTCAACGTGTATTGGTGCGTGATCACCTCACCATTACCGCCATTCACTACTAAAGAAACGGTTTGGCTGCCGTCTGCCGCTTTTGTAACCTGACCCGGTTTAAAATACAGATCAGTGGTCTGTTTGCCGGCATTGTTTGCATTAACGGCGTAAGAAATAACATCTTTTTCGCCATCAACCAATTTTACAGGTTGGTTTTGAAAAGAGTTATATTTTTTTAATTCTACAGTTTTAGGAATACCTCCTTTGCTTGTAAGAACAACCTTTACCAATTCATTTTCCAGGGTAACCAGTTGTTCTGTTACAGCGGCAGCGCTGTTAAAACCACTGTCTGCAGATGCAGCAGTTAAAGTGTGGGTAGTATCTGCAGCCGCTTGAGCTCTCTTTTTTGCAAGGTCAACTCTTGCGATTGAATCTTCAATAACTTTCTTTTTAGCCTCCAGTTCATGTGTGTTCTTAGTTGAGATAAAAAGATAAGCGAAGAGTAAACCAGCTAATAATACAAAGCCGATGATAGTATTACGATCCATTTTTTAGAAAAATTGAGGGTGCAAAGATAGGGGATTGCGATAGAGTAACCCGATAATATGATAAACAAAAGCCATTAAGTAAACAATTCTTAACAACTTGAATCGTTTTGCTTAATGGCTTGTAAAACAGTTGGTTGTGATCGTTGATGGGAGTAAACTGCTTAGAGCCTAACGCTCAATGCTTAACGCACAGAGGTGGTAACTCAAAACCCATCACTCAAAACGCACAACTTATATCATTTCGCTCTGCAGATGCGGCGTTTTAGAAACTTCCTTTTTTTCAACGCATTCTTTTGCGGCTTTAATGAAATGAACGAAAAGAGGATGCGGATTTTCCACAGTACTCTTCAATTCAGGGTGATATTGCACGCCAATAAAGAATGGATGGTTTGGCAATTCAACAATTTCCACAAGACCGGTTTCAGGATTCTTACCGCTTGCAACCATGCCTGCTTGCTCAAATTTCTCCAGATATGCGTTGTTGAATTCCCAGCGGTGCCTGTGTCTTTCAGTTATTTCTGTGGTGCCGTAAATAGTTTCAGCAAGCGTTCCTTTTTTAATTTCGCAAGGGTAGGAGCCCAATCTCATTGTACCACCTTTTGCCGTTACCTCTTTCTGGGTTTCCATTAAGTCGATAACCGGGTCTGGCGTTTTTTCATTCATTTCGGTAGAATGTGCGTCTTTCAAATTCAACACATTTCTCGCAAATTCAATAACGCTCATCTGCATACCCAAACAGATACCGAAGAATGGCAAACCTTTTTCTCTTGCATACTTCACTGCGGTGATTTTTCCTTCAATACCACGAAGACCGAAGCCTGGTGCAACAAGCAAGCCATCGAGGTTGCCAAGTTTTTCCGCCACGTTTTCTTCTGTAATAAATTCACTGTGCACGTTTACGATGTTCACTTTGCACTCGTTCACCGCACCGGCGTGTACAAATGCCTCCAGGATTGATTTGTAAGCATCCTGCAGCTCAATATATTTACCGATCAAGCCAATGGTAACTTTAGCTTTCGGATATTTCAATTTGTCCAAAAACTCTTTCCATTTTGACAGATCAGGATCTGCATAATTGGTGATCTTTAATTTGCGCAAACAAATAAGATCCAGTTTTTCCCTCATCATTGCCAAAGGCACTTCGTAAATAGTAGGTGCATCGGCAGCTTCAATAACTGCTTCAGGTTTTACATTACAGAAAAGCGCTACTTTTTTCCTGATCTCAGGAGAGAGTTGCTCTTCGGTTCTGCAAACAATGATATCAGGGTGAACACCTTCCTGGCTCAGCATTCTAACGCTGTGCTGGGTTGGTTTGGTTTTCAATTCTTTTGCGGCTCTTAAGTAAGGGATCAAAGTTAGGTGAACAACAAGGCAATCTTCTTCAGGAAGTTCCCACTGCAACTGACGTACGGCTTCAATAAATGGTAAGCTTTCGATGTCACCAACGGTACCGCCAAGCTCAGTGATTACCACATCGTAACCTTTGCTACCCAGCATAAGCATTCTGCGCTTGATCTCGTCAGTAATGTGTGGAACAACCTGCACGGTTTTCCCCAGATAAGCACCTTCTCTTTCTTTGTTGATAACTGTTTGGTAAATGCGGCCGGTAGTTACGTTGTTGGCCTGCGATGTGTAAATGTTGAGGAATCTTTCATAATGGCCAAGATCCAGATCGGTTTCAGCGCCATCTTCAGTTACATAGCACTCACCATGCTCATAAGGATTCAAAGTACCGGGATCCACGTTGATGTAAGGATCGAATTTTTGAATAGTTACTTTTAACCCTCTTGCTTGCAGCAATTTTGCCAGCGAAGCAGCAATAATTCCTTTTCCTAACGACGATGTAACACCTCCGGTTACAAAAATAAACTTAGCCATATACTTATAATTGATTCGTTTCTTTTTTGCAGGGCAAATTCGATTTGCCCCTACGGATTGACAAAAAATAAATAAAATAAGACCTGCTATTGAAATATGCGGGCTTCAAAAAAGCCTTATAGATCAACACCATGCTTTGGACCAGTCTTAATTAATATTATTTGTCTTTGCCTTGTGACCGGCGAAGAAAAAGAGAAATTCTCCGTGAGGTCATGCAAAGATACAATAATTTAACACAAGCCAATTGGTATAGTTTTTTTGTGTGGAAAATTTGCTTGCAAGTCTGTCCAAAAGGTTTAATATTTGTTTGAAACTCAATCTCCACACCATATTGTTAAGTTTTATGAAAAGAAAAATATTCACATTGCTGGTAATTTTAATGCCTGCGCTGGGTATGAGCCAAACTGCCATGAATTGCTGCACCGCCTCCGCAACTGAAGCGTACGCTCAAAATGGCAACGATAAAGCATTTGTTGCTTCGCATCCCGAGCCCTTGCCTTTTGTGTATAGTAGCACCGCCGGAAAAGATATTTCTTACAAGACAAGTGATGGAAAAGACGCGCATGCCTGGGAGGTGATGGCTGCGAAGAAGACACGTTATTATTTGGTAGTCGTGCATGAATGGTGGGGGCTAAATGATTATATAAAACAGGAAACAGAAAAACTGGCAAATGAACTTGGTGTAAATGCCATTGCCATCGACCTGTATGACAAACAAGTTGCAACCACGCGTGAAGACGCTTCCAAAATAATGCAAACGGTGACAACTGAAAGGGCAACGGCAATTATTAAAGGAGTGTACGATTATGTTGGGAGCGATGCGAAAATACTTACTGTTGGCTGGTGCTTCGGGGGAGGATGGAGCCTGCAGGCTGCTTTAATGGCAGGCACTCAACTACGCGGATGCGCTATGTATTACGGAGCGCCGGAAAAAGATGTAGAGAAACTAAAAACGCTCAATGCAGATGTGATTGGATTTTTCGGCAACAAAGACAAATGGCCCAGCCCTGCAATGGTGGACGAATTTGTTGAAAACATGAAAAAGGCAAACAAGAAATTAATAGTGAACAGGTACGATGCCACCCATGGCTTTGCCAACCCAAGCAATCCTGATTTCAACAAAGAAGCGACAGAAGATGCACACAAAAAACTGATCAGTTTTTTCAAAGAAAGAATCAAGTAGGTATTGGAAATTTATGGTAGCCTTACTGACTAAAGAGCTGGACTAATTGTTGCATACTATATTAAAGGGCAGAGTCGGGTAAAATTAAATTTTAAAAAACAAAATTTAATTTGTAAATTCAAAATGCCGCCTTAGTTTTATGTCATGGTGATTATCACATTCGGCACCCTCAGAGAACTCATGTTACAATATCCAACTAGTAAAGTTTCTTTGATTTTCTGGCACAGAGTGACGGAAATTGCCGACTGGAAACGTTTCGCTGATATTAAGAAAGATTTTGGAAGTGTTGATTTTGTTGGTAACGATCGATATGTTTTTAATATCAAAGGGAATGATTTCAGATTGATTGTAATGATCCACTTTAATACAAGAACGGTGTATATCCGGTGGTTTGGAACCCATACGGAGTATGACAAGATTGAGGAAATTGACATTCTGTAGCGGAGGGTCACATTTTATTGTTACCGCATTAATGTTGATTATTGTGTAACCCATTTTTCTACAGCTCTTCATTCAAATGGATAAGGGAAGAGTCGTAGCTTTTTAACTTATGAAAAAGACCTTTATTAAAACAGAGAATGATTACCAGGTAGCCATTGCTCAAATTAATGTATTCCTTAAAAAAGGTTTTGCAAACCTTACAGCAAAGGAGACAAAGGAGCTCGAAGGTGTTTCTCAGGCCGTAGCGGCTTTTGAAAAGGAATATTACCCAGTTCCTAAGCCAGAAACAATTGCGGAAATGGTAGAACTAAAAATGTATGAACTTAAGTTAACGCAAAAGAAACTGGCTGAACGCCTGAAAATCGCGCCAGACAAGTTGTCGCAGATACTAAACGGGAAACGGGAACCAGATGTTACATTTCTTAAAGCAGCATATATGGATTTAAACATCGATCCAGGATTTCTGTTGAGGAACGTGTAAAAGTCCACCCTCAATTCTATATTCTTAGAGTGTGCTTTAAAGAGGGGTACTTCTATTGTTTGACCAATCAATAGAAGTAAACGATATTTACAAAACCCATTTTAACTTAAAAATAAAACACAGTGATGAAAAAACTTCTTGTAGGAATTTTAGCTCTGGCTGCTATTTACAGCTGCAACAACAGTTCGGAAACAAAAGCATCGGATACTTCTAAATCTGCTGATACAGCGGCGGCAACTACAAACGCACCGCTTTCTGCAGAAAATGAAAAAGCTATCAATTTAATCGCACAATCAGACTGTCTTACCTGCCACAAAGTAGATGAAAAAACTACAGGCCCGGCATACAGAGATGTTGCCAACAAATACGAAAACAACGATGCCACTGTGGAATTGCTTGCGAAAAAAGTTATTGCCGGCGGTAAAGGAAACTGGGGCGAAATCCCAATGACTCCGCATCCAAACCTTTCCGAAGCCGATGCAAAGGAAATGGTGAAGTATGTGTTATCGTTGAGAAACAAATAAAAAAAGAAGGAACGCAGATTTTCAAGATTGTCATGATTTATAAAGATTTTGCAAATAATCTTATCGATCATGAAAGACTCGGAGATCTGCGGTTCATTTTATTCTGCCAACAATTATGATTTTTTATTGATAAAAAATCATAAGAAATCATGATGAGCTCGAAAATCTGCGTTCTATTTTTTCTTGTTCCAAATCGCCCAACTCTCCTCCGCCTGAATCTCCAGCATCTCATGGCCGTTCTCTATCGTAGCGCCTTGCGCTTCGCCTTTTTGCAGGAACAATGTTTTGGCAGGATTGTACACTAAGTCAAATAAATAATGATCGGGAGTGAGTGCTTCGTAGGGAATATCCGCACATTCATTTACGTTCGGATATGTTCCAAGGGGAGTAGTGTTTATTATTAATTTGTGAGCAGCGATAACATCATATGTTAACTGCGCATAGCTGATAACGTTAGCTTCAGGGTTTGCTTTTCTGCTTACAATTTTATAAGAAATATTAAGCTGTTGCAACGCATAAACAACGGCTTTTGCTGCACCGCCTGTTCCTAACACCAGCGCTGTGCTGTGTGTAGGTTGCAATTTCTTCCGCAGTGAAACTTCAAAGCCTTTTACATCGGTGTTGTAGCCGATCAATTTACCATTCACAATTTTCACGCAATTGCAGGCGCCTATCTTTTGAACAGCGTCGGTTTGCTGATCAATAAATGGCAATACCTGCTCTTTGTAAGGAATAGTAATATTAAAACCTTCCAGGTTGGAATGCGTTGCCAGCAGATCTTTTAACTGATCTATGGAGCTAAGAGGAAAATTTTGGTAGGAGCAGTTCTTTATGCCTTCTCTTTCAAATTTTTCTGTGAAAAATTTTTGTGAAAAAGAATGGCCCAAAGGAAAACCGATCAAACCAAAAAGCCTCATTATTGAACGGTTTCTTTATTAAGGAATAGGTGGAAAGTATCACCACGCAAACCAATACGCATTGCTTCCAGTGAAATAACTTCAGAAGGAGCGATGTTACCAAGGTTTACATTGCAACCGATCAATTCAATAAAGTATAACTGTTGTGCTTTTTGCGGAGCTTCCCAAAGGATCTTTTCTTCAGGTATCTGGGTAAGAATTTCCTGGACCAGACCTTCACGTACCTCACCTGAACCTCTGTAGATCCCTACGTTACCGGCTTCACGTGCTTCTGCGATCACATAGGTGGCACCTGCATTAAGCTCGGAGCGCATCAATTCGATCCATTTATAAGGAGGGATAATGTGGGCAGCATCTTTACTACCTACTTCACTTAACACTGTACCGTGTTTGGTTAATTTTTCAATATACCCGCATTTTTCAGCATGGGGAATGGTGATCGATCCATCACTCACCTCCATAAATGCAACACCATATTCTTTACACACATCAATGTAATCCTGGAACTGGTTTCTTACTAAGAATGCCTCGAACAATGTACCTCCAAAATAAACCGGCATACCAGCTTCGCGGTAAACTTCCAGTTTTTCTTTAAGGTTAGGTGTAACAAACGAGGTTCCGAAACCGAGTTTTACGATGTCCACGTGGGGCTTCGCTATGCTCAAAAAGTTACGGGTTTCCTCTATGCTAAGCCCCTTATCCATCACCATCGTTAAACCATTCTGCCTGGGCTGTTGAATTCTTTCAGGAATCTGCGATAAATTGAAATTCATTTACTGCTTTTGACTGGGTATTAAATACAAACGAGCGCAAAAATAGGAAACAATGGCGAATGAAAAATTCCAAATTGTTAATACTTAGGGTAGAATTCAGGATAATTATGCACTAGAAATTAAGAATTTAGATTTTTTTGATCGCAAAAGTCCTCCTTATGACCGTAGTCATACCTCATTTTCAATTTTCAACTTTCCACTTTCGATTAACTAAAAGTTCTTGTTGCGTTTGTACCTCGCGATAACATCTACCACCTGCTGGTTTTGAAGAATGGCAGGATTTAGTTCAACAAACAATTTTATTTTTTTGGGGGACACGTGAATCGCCTTTTCAAGATGCAGCAAACCTTCGCGTGATTTGCCCATGGCGAAATAAATAGCGCTCAGATAATATATAAAAACAGATTTTCCTTCGGTATGTTTGATGGCCGCCAGCACTTGCTCAAGGGCTTCCTCATAGTATTTAACTGAATAAAGGCAGCGGATAAGCGCTTCCCAGCCTGCAACATTTCTTGGGCGCGATCTGACCACATTTGAGAAATAGATGATCGCATCTTTTACTTCACCGAGCTGCAGTTTACATTCGCCCATCGCCAGGTTATATTCCGGCTGATTGCGATGAATTTGCAAAGCCGCATCGAGTTGTTTAATCGCCTGTACCCACTGACTTTCGTTGATGTAAGTGCATGCAATTTTATAAAACAACTTGCTGTCATCATTATTAAGGTGCGAAGCTTTTCTGTAGTAGAAGCGGGCCTGCGCATAATTGTTCATCCGGTCGTAACAATGTCCCAAAGCCTCGAAAATTACATCTTCGGGTCTTGATAGTTCCAGTACTTTTTCCAGTACCTCTATAGCGTCCTTGAATTTGCGGAGCCTTATGTAGGCATCGCCCATATTGCGGTACGCGTAATCGAACTTTTCATCGATGGTTACCGCATATTTATATGCATCAATTGCTTTTTCATAGAGTTTTAAACCCTGGTAAGACGCGGCGAGGTTAAACCATGCCAGCTCGTTATAGGGGTAATCTTCAATGATCTTATTATGAAGTTTAATGCTTTCCTCATTGCGCCCCGTAAAATCTGTCCAAAAACAGATCTTGTACAGCGCCTCTTCGTTGGTCGGCTCCTGTTCAAGGATCAATTTCAGGCAATCAAAGATTTTATCAAACTCCTCATAATCGTCGTATACATCAGCCAGTTCGAACAGCAATTCTATTCTTTCTTCTCCGTCAAACAGGTCCAATGCACTTTCCAGAAGTTCCACAGCCTTTTCCTGTTTATCCAGGGCCAGGTAAACCTCTGTCCGTAAAATATAAAGATTGATGTCGCGGCTGTCAAAAAGTTCAGCACGCTCAAGAATGTCCAATGCTTCGGTATATCTTCTGGCGCCAATCAGTAAATCTGCTTTTTTTACCAGCAATTCCGATGAGAAAGGAAAGTGTTCGACGGCAATTTCGGCAGCTTCCAGAGCTTCGTTAATATTATCAGCATCATCGTAGTAGTCGATGATCTTTTCGAAAGATTCCTCGCTGATGAAGGAGTGATTTCGACCCTTTTTCAGATTCTCGAACTGTTTTAAAAGTTCCTGAAGCTCTTCACTATCTTGGCGGTAAGGATTTTCTTTCATGTAAAAGATGGTTACTGTAAGTTATGGAATACAAAAGTATTTCCCAATTTTCTGTAACTTTTTTTTAGCTGATTCGTTAAAGAGGTATTAAAATTCTTGATGAAAGGTTAAAGAAATAAGAAAATAAATTATACTTTTGCCATAATGAATTTACTTTCCTTCATAAAACGCTATAAAAAACAATCAGTTATGATAACTGCATTGGCTATTTGCGGCATACAGGCGTTTGCTGCAATTGGTATTGGCGGTGGAGGGAAAACTAAGGAAAAATCAATCGGAATTGATTTTACGCCGATAAGTATTGCAAATTCTTTTACGCTTAAAGGCAATTTCAGCTACAGAGGTGGAAAAATTATGAGCGAGGAAAGAATTGCTCCTAATGTGATCTCTTTTAACTCCATTGTTACCTATCAACAAGGTAACACAACTTACATTATGCCTTATAAGAGCTCTGTTACTCTTGCTCCTGCAACAAATTCAAGCTTGCAAATGCTGAATTTGAAAGTTAAGATTCACTAATCACATTTATTTTATTGACTAACTAATGTCCTTTGAACGAAGGGTATTTTTTCTTTTGTACAAAGAGATGTTCTGATACCCTGGATTTGTGTATCTCAATCTCGCCAACAATTCAATCATAAAGGGGCGTGAACCACAGCCTGCAATCTAAAATCTGTCTATTCAATCGACCGACGCTATTTGACGTGCCGCCCCTATGGGGCTGGCTCTGGGGTTTCTAAATCTTTTCTTTTTTCTACGAACATGCCGCCCCTCTGGGGCTGGCATTTGATCCGATATTGCTCAATATTTTCTACTAACGTGTCGCCCCGCTGGGGCTGTTTGCAACTCGCTGAATGCATTGACTAGCCCCAGCGGGGCGACACGTTAGTAGAAAAAGAAAGATCTAAAAAATCCAATACCAGCCCCGTAGGGGCGACATGTTAAACATCGCGAAGCGAGTATTTGTAACAAGTTGTAAGTTGACGATTATGGGAAGGAGAGACCTAAGAATGGCCAGGCATTTTTACTTCTTACTTTTGATTTTTTACTTTTCCCATACAACATAACAAGGGCCCGCAATCGCGGGCCCTTGTGTTTCTCATGTCAATACGAAAAATAACTAAGTTTATCTTAAGAAAAGCATCTCACGATATTTTGGTAACAACCATTCTTTATCGTCTACCATCAATTCCAGTTTGTCAACATGGTAACGGATAGCATCAAAGAACGGAGCTTTAACTTGGCTTTCGTAAGCAATAGCTTTGGTACGAGTATTGTCCATAGCATTGCAAATTTTTCTTGCTTCGATCATTTGTACAACCAGCTCGCTTGTTTTGCTGATGTAGTGTGACAATCTTTCAAGAATAACTATTTGATTCTTGTAAGAAGCCTCAGGCATACCCACTTCTTTCAAACCTTTGATGTTTTGGATCAAAGTGTTTTGATATTTGATAGCAGAAGGAAGGATGTGGCTGGTGCAAAGTTCGCCCATGATACGAGCTTCGATCTGTACACGTTTGATGTATTTTTCAACTTCAATTTCGTGACGTGCTTCAAGCTCAACGTGAGTCAATACATTATTGCTTTCGAAAAGGTGTTTAGCTTTCTCGGTAACCAATGCATCCAACGCTAAAGGAGTTGTTTTTACATTTTGCAAACCGCGTTTTTCAGCTTCTTTTGCCCATGCTTCGCTGTAACCATCTCCTTCGAATAATACTTTTTCTGAAGAAACGATGTACTCGCGGATAACGTGCATGATAGCGATTTCTTTTTTCTCGCCTTTTTCAATTAAAGCATCAACATCTTTTTTGAATTGTTTCAATGTTTCAGCCATAATTGTGTTCAGCACTGTCATTGGGTTTGCACAGTTTGCAGTAGAACCCACCGCACGGAACTCAAATTTGTTACCAGTGAAGGCAAACGGAGAAGTTCTGTTACGGTCTGTATTATCAAGCATCAATTCAGGAATGCTTTTGTGCAAGTCAAGTTTCAGGATAGCTTCGTCTTGTTCGTCGAATTTATCGCTAACTCTTTCTTTAATATCTTGTAATACTTTGTTCAAATATCCACCAACGAATACAGAGATAATTGCAGGAGGCGCTTCGTTTGCACCAAGACGGTGGTCATTACCCGCAGAAGCGATAGACGCTCTCAGGATGTCTGCATAATCATGAACTGCTTTAATTGTATTTACAAAGAAAGTAAGGAACATGAAGTTTGTTTTTGGAGTCTTACCAGGAGCCAACAAGTTAACGCCTGTATCAGTTGACATACTCCAGTTGTTGTGTTTACCGCTACCGTTGATACCAGCAAATGGTTTCTCGTGAAGCAATACACGCAATTTATGACGACGTGCAACGCGGTCCATAATGTCCATCAACAATGTGTTGTGGTCAACGGCTACGCTAACTTCTTCGAAGATAGGAGCGCACTCGAACTGAGCAGGAGCCACCTCGTTGTGACGTGTTCTTAAAGGAATACCTAATTTATATGATTCGGTTTCAAAATCTCTCATGAAAGCGTACACTCTTTCCGGAATAGAACCGAAATAGTGGTCTTCCAATTGCTGACCTTTTGCAGGAGAGTGACCGAATACAGTTCTGCCGCTCAATACTAAGTCTGGACGTGCATTGAACATAGCTTCGTCAATAACGAAGTACTCTTGTTCCCAGCCCAAAGTAGCAGAAACTTTATTTACGTTTTTATCAAAATAATTGGCAACATCAACGGCTGATTTGTTCAAAGCCTCAAGAGATTTCAACAAAGGAGCTTTGTAGTCAAGCGTTTCACCGGTATAAGAAACGAAAATGGTAGGAATACAAAGTGTTTTACCAGTACCGATTTCCATGATGAATGCAGGAGAAGAAGGATCCCATGCAGTATAACCGCGAGCTTCGAAAGTAGCACGGATACCTCCGTTAGGGAAAGAAGACGCATCTGGCTCTTGCTGGATCAAAGCAGCACCATCAAACTCTTCCAAAGCAGAACCGTCACCTTTCAAAGTAAAGAAAGAATCATGTTTTTCTGCTGTTGTACCGGTAAGGGGCTGGAACCAGTGTGTATAGTGAGATACTCCTTTGCTTTCTGCCCATTGGCGAAGACCTGCTGCAATTTGGTTTGCTACAGCACGATCAATCTTTTTGCCGCCTTTGATTGAGCCCTGAAGGCTTTTGTACGCCTCATCGCTCAAAAACTCGCGGGCAGTTTTAAGAGTAAATACATTTTCATTGAAAATACCAGTAATTTTTTTGGATCCGGCATTACTTACTCCGTCCTTGCCGGCTAGGTTGTTGATTGCATTAAAACGTAATGACATGGGTATAAAAATTTAACTATTGCAAATGAACATCAATTCAGCCAAACAAACAATAATTTTGAAAAAAGATTACGTTTTTAACCAAAAAAAAGGAAAAATGAAACATATAACTCCGTTTCCTTAAAAATTCGGAGGTAAAAGTCAATAGGTGTGATATATTTTTTAATTTTTAATAAGTGACCTGAATTTAGCAGACAGGAGCACCGGAGCGACAAAAAATGGCAGGAAAATACTCTTGTACCTTATAACAGCCCCTACAATATGAACCATATATCCCAGGAACAACCAATTTGCCAGGAAAATAAACAGCCCAAAACAGAAAATAGCTCTCTGGGACCTGTCAAGGGGAAGATGATTGAACAGATAATATATAGTAAGAGCCAGCAGCGCAATGATTTCGAGCGCAAACGGTATGTAAAAAACGCCCAGCCCCTCCCAAATGTAAGGCCTCAAAAATCCATGATCGACCGCCTGGGGCAAATTATAAAGGTAGCTTTGAAATGAATTTTCCAGCTGGTGATAGGGTAAAAGCGTAGTTGCGTTAAGAGAGTTAAATTCAATTCTTCGTTTTATCACCCACTCAGGAAGATCCAAAACAGGCGAAATGTAGGATGATAAAAAGAAGCCCGTAGCGCAAACAACAAGTACAGTGACGTTTATTTTAATGGCCTGATTTGAAAAACGATGATTCAATGTGGCTATTAAAATTGCCGGAATCAAAGACAACGCCACATAACTTCTCAGTAGGAAAATAAAAAAGACGCATAGCGCGACATTTAAAATCATCTTTCCTGTTGCTTTTTTAGCGTTCATCCACAATGCAAGCTGATAAACAACCAGCGACATTAACATAAATAATAGTCCATCCTTATGCAATCCGCTTGTCCAGAAAAGGGTCGAGGGTATGAAAAAGGCGGCAAATACAACGAGACCTTTTTTTGCATGGGGAAATAAAAGACTGTAGGCTTTTACAAACGCAATGTTGCCAAAAAAGGTGATGAAATTAAAAAAAAGGACGTTGATATAGTAATTGCGAAAACTAAGAACATTAAAAATGGCCTCAATTTTTATCAGCATCAGATCTTTTATGATGTTCCAGTAAGATTTTCCCGAGCCGAAAGGTTCACTGTAGCTATACTGCGGCTCATAGAACCACGACGTGATAAATTTAACCGGGTTTGATGTTAAGACGCTGGTATGCCTGAGACTTATAAAATACATCTTCCATGTATCGGCATCTGCAATATGTTTCGAATATATATAACCGTAAAAAATACCTACAACAACTTTAAGAGAAAATAATATACATAACCATTTTAATGGGATACCGCTGTTCCGTATAAAATTGATTTTAGCAATGAGCCAGAAAAAGAAAATCAGATATGATAAAAAAAGCAAATAGTGCAACGGTATTGTTTTTTGTCAATGCAAAATAACTAATGACCAACAATAATTTAGCGCTTTTGCTCGGCTAGTTTTATTTATCTTTCCGGACTATATTGAGACGATGGCAAGAATTGCAATAATGCTTAACAGATTGGTAATTGGAGGAGCCCCACTGGACACCGTGCAGCTTGCTGGTTATTTGTCTGAAAAACATGAAGTCCATTTAGTGGTGGGTGAAAAAAATAAAGACGAGTATGACGCTTCTTTTTTGCTGACTTCGTATCCTAAACTTCGTGTCGTTCACATTCGCGAAGTGCATAGGTCCATTAACTTCGTCAGGGATATTCAGGCATTCTATCATATAAAAAAAGAGCTTAAGAAAATTAATCCCGACATCGTTCATACAAATGGTGCCAAACCCGGTGTTTTGGGAAGGTTAGCAGCAAAGATGATTGGCACAAAGGTGATCCTGCATACGTATCATGGTCATGTTTTTCATTCGTATTTCAATAAATTCTTTTCCTCTCAAATTATTAAGCTTGAAAGATGGCTTGCAAAACAATCAACAAAATTGATTGCGACCAGTTTGATGCAGCAGCATGACCTTGTCGATGTATACCATATCAGCGACTTGTCAAAAATTGCGGTGATTCCAATTGGTATAAATACAGCCTCATTTGAAGATAATGAAGATGAAAAACGCCACGCATTTCGCGCAAATTATAAACTGACAGGCAACGAAGTCGCCATCGGAATAGTAGGGCGTATTGTGCCAATAAAAGATCACAAGTTTTTTATAGATGCAGCTGAAAAATTGCTGTCTGAAACAAAACACCCCGTACGGTTTTTTATTATTGGAGACGGCGCCCTAAGACCCTCATTGGAAGACCTGCTTGAAAAGAAAAAGATATCTTATACGTACTACCCAGACTCTGCCCGGACCGTGCAAGTCACTTTTACCTCCTGGCTCCTGAACATTGAAGAGGCAATGGCCGGGCTTGATATAATTGCACTTACCTCCCTGAATGAAGGTACTGCCATCACCCTCCTGGAAGCGCAGGCTGCAGGCAAACCCGTAGTCACTACAAATGCCGGGGCAGTTAGTCAAACAATCGATCCGGGGCTAACCGGATTTATAAGTCCTTTGCACGATTTGAATGGATTTGTAGCAAACACATTGACTTTAATAGAAAATAAAGAGATAAGAAAATCCATGGGCGAAAAAGGGCGTGAGTTTGTTAGGATGCACTTTTCAAAGGAAAAAGAATTGGCAGACATGGAGCATCTTTATATGTCTCTGCTCGAAAATCAGCCAAGTCAATAAGTATAGAAGCCACATTTGCGAATTAATAATTAATAATTAATCAAGAATAATTAATAGGGCCGCCATTGGAATGCAGCCCTCTTTAACTGTTTGACCACGGTCAGTCTTGATGCCACGAAGTGAGTTTAACGTCCAAATTACAGGGCGATCAAATATTAATTATTCATTATTAATTATTAATTACCCGCATAGAAATACATTTCAACTCATGATTCACATTAATACACGGTAACTTATTACCTTTGCGCTTTCTCAGACCATCCCATATACTATCATGGAAATAACAGTTAAAACCGCCGAGCAATTGCGCCTTACGGCAGAAGAATTTGAGTTAATAAAGAAAAAATTAGGAAGAACCCCGAATTTTAATGAGTTATGTGCCTTCAGCGCAATGTGGAGCGAGCACTGCAGCTACAAAAATTCAATCAAATGGCTTAAAACTTTACCCCGCGAAGGTGGAAGAATGCTGGTAGCAGCTGGTGAAGAAAACGCAGGTTTGATGGATATGGGCGATGGCTACGGGGTAGTTTTTAAAATTGAAAGTCATAATCACCCGTCTGCGATCGAGCCTTTCCAGGGTGCAGCAACAGGCGTAGGGGGTATTCACCGCGATATTTTTACAATGGGAGCAAGACCAATCGCGTCTTTGAACTCTCTCCGTTTCGGTAATCTTAATGAAGCAAAAACGCAGCATTTGCTGGGTGGCGTTGTTCATGGAATCGGTCACTACGGTAACTGCTTCGGCGTTCCAACCGTAGGCGGCGAAATCTATTTTGAGCAGTGCTATCACACCAATCCTTTGGTAAACGCGATGAGCGTTGGTATCGTAAAAGCCGGTGAAACGGTTAGTGCAACTGCATTGGGCAAAGGAAATCCTGTAATATTTGTTGGTTCCGCCACCGGTAAAGACGGTATCGGAGGTGCTTCTTTTGCGTCTGCGGATATCACTGCAGAAAGCACAGAAGAATTGCCTGCGGTTCAGGTCGGTGACCCTTTCCAGGAAAAGAAATTGCTTGAAGCTTGTCTCGAAGTGATTCCAACAGGTGTAGTAGTGGGTATGCAGGACATGGGTGCTGCCGGAATCATTTGCTCAACAGCAGAAATGAGTGCAAAAGGCGGAGTGGGTATGCGCATCGATCTGGATAAAGTGCCTACACGTCAGCAGAATATGAAAGCCTGGGAACTTTTGCTCAGCGAAAGCCAGGAGCGTATGTTGATGGTCGTTGAAAAAGGTAAGGAAGGCGTTGTACAAAAAATATTCGATAAATGGGATCTTCCTTGCTCCGTAATCGGAGAAGTAACGGAAGATGGCCTGTTAAGCTTTTTCATGCACGGAGAGTTGGAAGCTCAACTTCCTGCGGAAGAACTGGTACTGGGCGGCGGCGCTCCTCAATATGACCGTGCTTACACCGAGCCAACATATCTCGCAAAAACAAAAGCTTTTGACGCGGCTTCAATCGAAGTGCCAAAAGACTTAAAAGCTGTTGCGGAAAAATTGATTCAAATTCCGAACATCGCCTCTAAACGTTGGGTGTATGTTCAATACGATAGCATGGTAGGTACAGGTAACACCTCTACCAACCAGCCTTCAGATGCAGCAGTAGTTTTAGCAAAACCAAGTGATAAAGCATTGGCAGTTACTACAGATTGTAACAGCCGTTACGTATATGCTGATCCTTACAAAGGAGCAATGATTGCGGTTGCAGAAGCAGCGAGAAATATCGTGTGCAGCGGTGGCGAACCTTTAGGTGTAACCAACTGCTTAAATTTTGGTAACCCTTACGATCCGCAAGTATATTATCAGTTTGTTCATGCAATCAAAGGCATGGGCGACGCTTGTCGCAAATTCAATACTCCGGTTACGGGTGGTAACGTAAGTTTTTACAACCAAAACCCCGATGGTCCGGTTTATCCGACACCAACAATCGGTATGGTAGGATTGCTGGACAGCGTGCAAGATAAAATGACATTGGACTTTAAAGAAGAAGGCGATGTTATTTACCTGGTGGGTAAAAGCTACGCTGACATCAACAGTTCTGAATATTTACAAAAAATAAAAGGCGTTGAGTTTTCACCAGCTCCGCACTTTGACATTGAAGAAGAATTTGCTCTGCAACAACAGATAACAAAAGCGATCAAAGAAAAAGTGATCGCGTCTGCACACGACGTGAGCGAAGGCGGTTTGTTCATCACTTTGATCGAATCTTCTTTCAACAGAAACCTTGGCTTCGAAGTAGCATCAACCGATGGAGGCATCCGCAAAGATGCTTACTGGTTCGGCGAAGCGCAAAGCAGAGTAGTGGTAACTGTGAAAAAAGACCAGGTTGCTGCTTTTGAAAAAACATTAAGCGGCGCAACATTCGCAAAACTGGGAACTGTTACAAATGGCTCAGTAAGTATCGATGGTGAAAACTGGGGCAATGCAATTTCCTGGAAAGAAAAATACGATAACGCAATTGGCAACCTGTTGGCTGGACATGACAGCGAACACGCGTTGAGCGCTCTATAAAGTGTAATTAATAATTAATAATTAATAGACAGTCACCCTGCTTTAATGCAACTAAGCTTCCTTGCAGAGACTTCGATATTAATTATTAATTATTAATTATTAATTACCAATTATTCAAGAATAATTGGAATTATGAACGAATCCACAATAGTTGTAACCGGCGCCGCTGGCTTTATCGGAAGCTGCCTGGTGGGTTTTCTTAACAGTCAGGGGTATACGAATTTGTTACTTGTTGATGAATTTTCAAGAGCCGACAAAGAACCCAATCTTCAGGGTAAAACATACCTTCAGAAAATAGAAAGAGAATCCTTCTTCGATTGGTTGCAGAAGAATGATCCTGCGATTGATTTCATATTTCACATCGGGGCCAGAACAGATACCACCGAATTTAACTACGCTATACACGAGCATCTCAACGTTGAGTATTCCCAAAAAATATGGAATTATTGCGTTGGCAAAAATGTTCCGTTGGTGTATGCTTCTTCCGCTGCAACATACGGAGGAGGTGAATTTGGCTACGATGACAACCACGAATTGCCTTTCAAACTTAAGCCACTGAATCCTTATGGTATATCCAAAAATGAGTTTGACAAATGGGCGATTCAGCAATCGGCACAACCTCCATTTTGGGCGGGACTAAAATTTTTCAACGTTTATGGACCAAACGAATATCACAAAGCGAGAATGGCTAGCGTAATATTCCATTCCTTCAATCAAATAAAGAAAGATGGACTGGTAAAGCTGTTCAGGTCACACAGGCCCGACTTTAAAGATGGTCAACAGCTTCGAGACTTTGTGTACGTTAAAGATGTTATCAAAGTTTGTTATTGGCTCATGCAAAACAAACCTGCATCAGGGATATATAACCTTGGTACCGGCAAAGCAAGAGCGTTCGAAGATTTGGTAAAAGCAACATTTGCAGGTATAGACACAACACTGAATATTCAGTTCATCGACATGCCCGAAGATATTCGCGACAAATACCAATATTTCACAGAAGCGAATATGCAAAAGCTTTTCGATGCAGGGTACACCGATAAATTTTATTCATTAGAAGAAGGAGTGCAGGATTATGTGAGAAATTATTTATCGCAGGCAAAGTTTTACTAAATTCGCAATCAGAATTAAAACATAGAAAAAGCCATTTCACTATTTTAGTGATGGCTTTTTCTATTATATAAAACCGACACCATGTACAATAAGATAGCAATAATAGGCGGCGGAAACCTTGGCACAGCTATAGCAGAAGGGTTATTGAAAAGCGAATTCTCCAAACCAGCCGACATTACCATCACACGCAGAAATCTCGCAGAACTTGAGGCGCTAAAAAATAGAGGTGTAAACGTCACTTCAGATAACATTGAAGCCGTAAAAAACAGCGATGTTGTAATACTTGCTGTAAAACCTTTTCAAATAAAAGATGTGCTGGATGGCTTTAAAGCAGAATTGGATCCTCAAAAACATATACTGGTCTCCGTTATAACCGGAATTTTCATAGAAGATATGCAGAATGCCGTTCAGAAAAATGTTCCTTTATTCCGGGCAATGCCGAATACCGCGATCGCGATCCAGGAGAGCATGACGTGCATAAGTCATAAAGGGGCAAATAGTACCCAGGTTGACTTTATAAAGAACCTTTTTGAGAAATTGGGCAAAGTTGCAATGATCGACGAAAAGCTAATGGATGCGGCTACGGTGCTGGGTGCCTGTGGTACTGCTTTTGCAATGAGATATATTCGCGCCAATATCCAGGGAGGCATAGAAATCGGTTTTAGTGCAGCAACCGCTAGTCTTATTGCAGCACAAACTGTAAAAGGAGCGGCAGATCTTCTTCTTTTAAAAGGAGCGCATCCTGAACAGGAAATCGATAAGGTGACCACTCCAAAAGGATGTACAATAGCAGGGTTAAATGAAATGGAGCACCAGGGATTCAGTTCATCGCTCATTAGGGGCATCGTTACCAGTTATAATAAGATATTGAATAGTTAACGAAGAATTAATACGAGAAAGTGTTGATATGCAAAATGTTATAAAGGAAAGCTGCTTTTTATTTAAAATGCAGCGATAATTTTGATTTTAGGATATTAATGAATATTTTAGTGTGATAGGGAATCCTTGTCCTGTCTAAAACGATTTGCTGGCCGATTGTAGAATAATAAATTCCCTTTGTATGCAAAAAAGAAACTTACCGGCCTTACTTCTATTGGGTGAATTAGTTCTGATTACTGTGATGCACGTCGTAAAACATAATCAGCAAAATAATAAAGATCGTTCTACCATGATTTTCGAGCAAAGCGAGAATCCTTCTTCCTCCGTACAAATAAATCAACACGTGGCTTATCGCTTAAATCACGAATAGCGGTAAAGCTTAATGGCTACTAGTTTCCGTTAATATTAGTTTTGCTTTTTCTGGTATTGCAGTCACTTTTTTCAAGTTGTAGTCATAGCCTACGATACCTGTTTTAGCAATAGCCACCACAACGTTTCTACCGTCGTGTTCTTTTTCAATTTTATAAAAGATATCGAATGAAACTCTTGTGAATTCATCGGCACAAACCTGGATATTTAACCTGTCCCCGTAGAAGCCCTCGGCCTTGTACTCAATCGCCACGTCGCCCATGATGATGCCAATTCCTTCAAGATTAAGTTCGGAATATCCGTAGTGTTGTAAGAAGCGAACCCTGGCCTCGTGCAGTAATGAAAGTATAGTGTCGTTGCCAACATGGCCACCATAATTGAGATCTGAAATACGTATGTCTATAGACGTGGAAAAAGTAAATGCCTTTGGTAAATCAATTTTAATTCGCGCCATAGATTCAAAGGTAGGAAATAGCGTTTTTTAATTTTCTTTTATCAGGTCCTTAAGATTTAAAATATCCATCCCGTTAAATGCATTGGGTGCATAACCTGCCTGAACAATTTTGGTTCTCCATTCACTAAACTTCTTTTCCATCACCGTGTTCTCAATAACCGTATTTTGACCATCGGAATTTGACGCTAATGCATAATTATGACTATGCATTGCATTGAAAATTTTCAAAGACATTTTTCTCAATTCGCCATTTGGTCCCAACACAGTAATATAGTTGCCATTCAAAACAAATTTAGAAGCCAGTTCAGATAATGAGCTCTTAATGTTTGAGGATGTTATTTGCACCGTAGGTTTTGAAGCCACAAAGTCAACGTCAGCCGTCTCTGTGTTTTTGTTCCGAATGTTTGAGGTGTGCGCGGACCGTAAGAGTTTATTCAATGCAAGATGCTTAACTGATTTATCATTGTCATCATCTGCGCTATCATCCGCCTCGACAATTGGAGGATTATTTGTTAATCGCTGATGAGGAACAGCAGGAAGATTATTGCTTTTGGTAGCAGTAGCCAGGCTTGTTTCTTTTTTGCTACTATTAAAGAAAAGAATGCCCAGTGTAGATAGTGCGATCAGAATAGCTGCTGCTGCCGACCATCTGAATGTTGTATTAATTTTTCTAACAGGAGCTCCTTTTTGTGGAAGGTCTCTTTCAAGATCTGCAACTATCTTGTTGAAAATGCCAGGCGGAGGGGTGACCTCGTAACCGGACAATTTTTCCGACGTGTTTTTATAAGATGTGGATTCGTCAAGATCCGCAGCGATCCTGTCCCACAATCCTTTTGGGGGAGTGGCTTCAAATTGCTGCATTTTATTTCTTAGTAGATCAGACATGTTTTAATCAAGCTTTTTTTCTTCCATCAGGCCCTTTACTCTCTTTTGTAAAAGCATTTTTGCTCTTGCCAACTGAGATTTACTCGTACCCTCACTAATTTGTAACAGATCACCAATTTCCTTGTGAGAAAATCCTTCAACCACATATAGGTTAAAAACAGTGCGGTAACCTGGTGATAATTCTTGAATAAGCTGAACAATATCTTTTTCGGCCAAATTATCCAATGCATTTGCAGAATAATCCTCTATTGTTCTTTCCTCATTTTCGGTAATACTGTTTAGATATACCTTTTTTCGGAAATGTTCAATGCATGTGTTTACAAAAACCCTTCGCATCCATCCCTCAAACGACCCTTCTCCTCTGAATTTCTGTAAATTCTTAAATACTTTAATAAATCCTTCCTGCAAAAGATCAGCTGCGTCGTCGGAATTTGAGGCGTACCGGAGACAAATGGCGTACATCTTTGGAGAGAACTTTTGGTACAAAGCCTCCTGCGAACGCCTGTTATCTACAAGGCACCCCTGAATTAAGTCGTATTCTGATATATTTTGGTTGCTTTCCGACAAACCTTTTTTATTTTCCAGGATAAAAATTTGTAATTATTTGTGATTCAGTAGTAAAACTATCTAATATTCAGTTTGTTTAAAAATAAAACTAATTTTTCTGTCGCTTTTTTGCGATGGCTGAAGGTATTTTTTTCTTCCATTGTCATTTCTGCAAAAGTTCGGGTGGCGCCAGCTGGCACAAACACAGAATCATAACCAAATCCGTTGCTACCCGCTGGCGAAGAAATAATCTCACCCTCGCATATCCCTTCAAAAAGATGTTGTTCTTTATTGATTATTAAGGAGATAACAGTTCTGAAACGGGCTTTTCTGTTATTATCATTACCAAGTTTGAAAAGAAGCTTTTCTATATTCTTATTAAAATCTTTCACGTCACCCGCATATCTTGCACTCTTCACTCCGGGTTCGCCGTTCAATGCTTCTACTTCGAGACCTGTATCTTCACTAAAACAGTCTGTATCAGTCAATTTGTAAATCGTGGAAGATTTTTCAACGGCATTTTCCTCTAACGTGTCATGTGGTTCGGGGATATCTATGTCAATGCCTGCTTGCTTAAGCGAAATGACATCGAACTTGTTGCCTATAATATGTTGAATTTCATCAACTTTGTGCTGATTGTTTGTGGCAAAAATAAGCTTCATGTCAAAACTGGATTATATATTTAAGAGTTGTTTCAGGCTGTTCCAAAGTTGACCTTTGAGCACCTTTCCGTCGGGAGTATTTTGATTCAGGAATTCAAGTTTTGGCGCATTGATCACATTTATGCCATTTTTGTTGCTTATTTCAAAAAAAGCAGAAGTTTTGAAATCATTGCGAATTTGAGGCTCTTCGCCAAAAGTAATAATGTGCTTCGGCTGAAGCTGCCCGATATTATTGAAATTAACTTCCTGTGAATTGCAGTTTACGATGGCAACATCACCTAGATTTAACTGGCAGGCCTTCAAAATGTTTCCAAGAAATTCAAGTTGCGTCTCCGGTAAGTAGACCTCGTTCGCATAGCAAGCCAGTATCACAAATTGCTTGAGATTTTTGCCTAAAAATTGAATGGGTTTGTCAATTATTGGAGCCGGTTCGGATGGCTGGGTGATTTTAGGAATGGCCGAAGAATCTTCCACCAAATGCCTTCTGTAAAGGTCTGCGACTACAAATCCCGGTAATTGTACGTTGTTAAAACTCATTGTCTTGTATTTTGGCAACCCCAAACTTTGTTCGTTTCTTTGCACAAATGTAAATGAATATGATTGCCGCACATACAATACCGGTTACAAAAGTTGACGCGAGTAAATTACCTGGTGTAAAGCTTGAAAATGTTCCATTTGGTAAGTATTCCACGGATTATATGTTGGAAGCTGATTACGTCGATGGCGAATGGAAAAATGTGGAAATTAAACCATATCAACCATTGCTGATTGGCCCTGCGAACATGGCTTTGCATTATGGACAGGCAATTTTTGAGGGTATTAAAGCTTACAAAAGCGATAATGGCGAAGTTTTCATATTCCGTCCATACGATAATTTCAGACGTTTTAACCTTTCCGCTGAGCGCCTTTGTATGCCTGCCGTGCCCGAAGAGATTTTCATTGATGGGATGCGTCAGTTGATCGATCTTGAAAAAGGCTGGATTCCAGCAATGGAAAATCACTCTCTTTATATTCGTCCGTTTATGTTCAGTACCGACGAATCCTTAGGTGTAAAAGCTTCGGAAACATATAAATTCATGATCATTTTAAGCCCTACAGGTCCTTATTATGGCAAACCAATGAAAATTTATGTGGAAGAAAAATATACAAGAGCTGCGCCTGGTGGGGTAGGATTCTCAAAAAATGCCGGAAATTATGCTGGTAGCCTCTATCCGGCTAAAGTAGCGAAGGATAAAGGGTATGATCAGGTCCTTTGGACAGACGCGTTTGAACACAAATGGCTGCAGGAAGTAGGAACAATGAACGTGTTTTTTGTAATTGGTGACACAGCCGTAACTCCTTCTCTCGAAGAGGGTACCATTTTGGCCGGCGTTACGCGTGACAGTGTAATCACTATTTTGAAAGAAATTGGCCTGAAGGTAGAAGAAAGACCGATCAGCATAGACGAATTGATAAAAGAATACGATGCGGGCAACGTGAAGGACGTGTTTGGGACGGGCACTGCTGCCACTATTTCTCCAATTAAGGAATTGAGATATAAGGACAAAGTGATGACGTTTGACACAGAAAAATGGACGGTTACTCCAGAAGTGAAGAAAAGACTGGATGCTATCAGAAGCGGCCAGGCTGAAGACCGATACAACTGGTTGCTAACTGTTTAATTTCCACATGTTTTCAACATTGAGAAAAATATTTTTAGAAAACAACATTTTTAAATTTGGTATTTAAGGTAATCACTGTTACCTTTGCCGTCCCAAATAAAAAAGGTTATAATGCCTACGATACAACAATTAGTTAGAAAAGGTAGAGAAATTATTAAAGCAAAGAGCAAGTCCAGAGCACTGGATGCATGTCCTCAACGTCGTGGTGTTTGTACACGTGTGTACACTACTACGCCTAAGAAGCCAAACTCAGCTTTACGTAAAGTAGCTAAAGTGCGTTTGACGAATAAAGTAGAAGTTATCGCATACATTCCAGGTGAAGGACACAACCTGCAAGAGCACTCAATCGTATTAATCCGCGGTGGTCGTGTTAAAGATTTGCCAGGTGTTCGTTACCACATCGTTCGTGGTAGCTTGGATACTGCAGGTGTGAAAGACAGGAAGAAGAGCCGTTCTAAATACGGTACTAAGAAAGAAAAAGCGAAAAAATAATTAATTAATCAAGCTGTTTAAATAGATTTTCCAATGAGGAAAGCGCAAGCCAAAAAATTACCTTTAGCCCCTGATGCTAAGTATAATGACAAACTAGTTACACGTTTTGTTAACAACATCATGTGGCAAGGTAAAAAAAGTGTAGCATTTGAAATTTTTTATGATGCACTTGATAAAGTAGCTAAAATCACTAACGAAGATGGCTACGAAATTTGGAAAAAAGCGTTGTCAAACGTAACTCCTGGAGTAGAAGTAAGAAGCCGTCGTATCGGTGGTGCTACTTTCCAAATTCCTTCTGAGGTTCGTCCTGACAGAAAGATTTCTTTAAGCATCAAATGGCTGGTACGCTTTAGCCGTGAAAGAAACGGTCGTAGCATGGCAGACAAATTGGCTAACGAAATCGTAGCAGCAGCAAAAGGTGAAGGTGGAGCTTTCAAAAAGAAAGAAGATACTCACCGTATGGCTGAAGCTAACAAAGCTTTTTCTCACTTCAAGGTATAAGTTGTATACAAAGCCTTTATATATTGGACCATCGCTTAGAAATAAGCGATGGTTTTTTTGTTTGCCTTCGATCAAGGTTTTGGCACACAGGTGACACGGATTGGATTGATTTACGCTGATTTTTTTCAAGGAAGTGACAGCACGTTGTTTTCCTGATATTCAATTATTCAATGATTCACGCGAAAATCAGTGTAAATCGGTCCAATCTGTGTCATCAGTGGGCCCAAAAACAAAAAAGCGCCATCGCATTTATAAATGTCTTGGCGCTTTGTGTATCGTCTACAAAATATGTTTAGAAGAGATTAAGCCTCGTCTTCATCGTTGTCATCATTTGGCATTTCAGGAACGTCAAATGAATCCGGACCGCTTTCGTCGCTATCATGGGAGATAGGCTCAGTAGTTGGTTCCTCCATTGGTGCAGGCATTTCAATTGGTTCTTCCATTGGTGCCGGAGAAGGTTGAACTTTAGCTGGAGCTACTTTTTTAACGGCTTTCTTTGCTGCTTTTTTAGGAGCTGCTTTTTTAGCTGGAGCTGCTTTTTTTACAGGTGCTTTTTTCAATGGCGCTTTTTTCGCTGCTTTTTTGGGTGCAGGAGCTGCTTTTTTAGGAGCCGCTTTCTTCGCAGGAGCTGCTTTTTTCACAACTTTCTTGGGAGCTGCTTTTTTTGCTGCCTTTTTAGGAGCCGCTTTCTTCGTAGCAGCCTTTTTAACTACTTTTTTGATCGCTTTCTTAGGAGCTGCCTTTTTTACTACTTTCTTTGCAGCTTTTTTTACAGCTTTTTTAGGTGCGGCTTTCTTAACAACTTTTTTTGCTGCTTTTTTAGGCGCGGCCTTTTTTGGAGCGGCCTTTTTAGCAACTGCTTTTTTAGCAACTGCTTTTTTTGCCGGAGCTTTTTTTGCTACCTTTTTTTTAGTGGCCATATTTGTTCGTGATTTTTAGGTGATTTTGATTGACAAAATAAATTTACACTACCCTTTACTAATAACAAATAAATATCTTCAACATTTTCAGGAATTTATAAAAAAAATATCCCTAATTAATCCACATCTTAAAACTCTGTGCCAATAAATTCATGTGAATTGTATATATAACTTGTGAGGAGCTGCATTTTTTTACGTCTAAAGCTTTACCTTTGCGCCTCAAATTCGGTTTATTGTTCTTATTTGAAAGTGACGGTAAATCAATAAAAAGACTCAAACTTTTTAACATACAAAAATGGCAGACTTAAGATTTCAAAGAAACTTTGGTATTGCGGCTCACATTGATGCCGGAAAGACCACTACTACAGAGCGTATCTTACGCTACACAGGGATGATCCACAAAATTGGTGAAGTTCACGACGGTGGTGCTACTACCGACTGGATGGAGCAAGAAAAAGAAAGAGGTATCACAATTACCTCTGCTGCAGTAAGCTGCCAGTGGAATTTCCCAACTGATAAAGGTAAAGCTGACGCTAACACTAAAAAATACTACTTCAACATTATCGATACTCCGGGTCACGTGGACTTTACTATAGAAGTTGAGCGTTCCATGCGTGTATTGGATGGTTTGATCGCGTTGTTCAGTGCGGTTGATGGTGTAGAACCTCAATCTGAAACTGTTTGGCGCCAGGCTAACCGTTACAAAGTTCCCCGTATCGGTTTCGTAAATAAAATGGATCGTTCTGGTGCTGACTTCCTTAACGTGGTAAAACAAGTTAAAGAAATGTTGGGTGCTAAAGCTGTTCCATTACAGCTACCAATCGGCGCTGAAGATAATTTCACAGGCGTTGTGGATTTGATTACAATGAAAGGTGTGGTTTGGCACATGGAAACAGAAGGTATGACTTTCGACGAAATTCCTGTACCTGCTGACATGGTTGACGAAGCTAACGAATACAGAGCTGCGCTTGTTGAAGCAGTTGCTGAATACGATGATACTTTGATGGAGAAATTCTTCGAAGATCCAAACTCAATTTCTGAAGCAGAATTGCATGAAGCTATCCGCAAAGCAACGATCGATCTTAGTATCGTTCCTATGATGTGCGGCTCTTCATTCAAAAATAAAGGTGTACAAACTGCATTGGATGCGGTTTGCCGTTACCTGCCAAGCCCGCTTGATATCGACGCTGTAGAAGGTACTAACCCTGACACTGGCGAAGCTATTGTTCGTAGACCAGATGCAAAAGAACCATTTGCTGCATTGGCATTCAAAATCATGACTGACCCATTCGTAGGTCGTCTTGCATTCTTCCGTGCATATAGTGGTCACCTTGATGCGGGTTCTTACGTATTGAACGTGCGTAGCGGTAAGAAAGAACGTATCAGCCGTATCATGAAAATGTTTGCTAACAAGCAAAATCCAATCGATTTTATCGAAGCTGGTGATATCGGAGCGGCAGTTGGTTTCAAAGAGATCAAAACTGGTGATACACTTTGTGATGAAGACAACCCAATCGTTCTTGAAAACATGTTCATTCCAGAACCAGTTATCTCCGTAGCTATCGAGCCTAAAACTCAGGCTGACGTTGATAAAATGGGTATGGCTATCGCTAAATTGGTAGAAGAAGATCCTACATTACGTGTAAGAACAGACGAAGAGACTGGTCAAACAATCTTGAGTGGTATGGGTGAGCTTCACCTTGAGATCATCATCGACCGTATGCGTCGTGAGTTCAAAGTAGAAGTAAACCAAGGTAACCCTCAGGTAGCTTATAAAGAGGCGTTCAAAGCAACTATTGAGCACCGTGAAACATTGAAAAAACAAACCGGTGGTCGTGGTAAATTCGCTGACATCGTGTTTGCTATCGGACCTGCTGACGAAGAGTGGTTAAAAGAAAACCCAGGAAAATCTTACCAATTCGTAAACGATATCTTTGGTGGATCTATTCCTCGTGAGTTTGTACCAGCTATTCAAAAAGGTTTCGAATCAGCAATGACTAATGGTGTATTGGCTAACTATCCTGTTGTGGACATGAAGATCCGCGTATTTGATGGTAGCTTCCACCAGGTTGACTCTGATGCTATGTCATTCGAGCTTTGTGCTAAACAAGGTTTCCGTGAATCAGCAAGAAAAGCAAAACCAACTTTGCTTGAGCCAATCATGAGAGTTGAGGTTGTAACTCCTGACCAATACATGGGTGATGTTACAGGTGACTTGAACCGTCGTCGTGGTATGTTGGAAGGTATGGATAGCCGTAATAACGCACAGGTTATTAAAGCTAAAGTTCCTTTGAGCGAAATGTTCGGTTACGTAACTCAATTGCGTTCATTGTCTTCTGGTCGTGCGTCTTCTACAATGGAGTTCTCACACTACTCACCAGCGCCTACCAACATCGCAGATGAGGTTATCGCAAAAGTGAAAGGTAAAGTAAACGCATAATTTAGCTTCTTACTTATATAGAGCCGTTCCGGAATTCCGGAGCGGCTTTTTTTTTAGTGCGTGTTATTTTAACCGCTGATCATGCTTTAAGAACGCTCAATTAATCAACCTGGTAATTGCATAATATTTTGCTAACATGCGTTATCTTCCATCAAATTTTTTACACTATGCCCAAGCGTTTACTGTTATTATTTTTGTGCTTTATTATTACGCTTAGCGTTTCTGCGCAGGAAAAAATTACATGGTCCAAAGAAGGCAACAGCTATTATGTAAATGAAGATAATAGCATTGCGAAATATACGTTGCCGGCGGGATTATCTACAGTTGTCGTTGATAAGAAAAAATTAATTCCATCCGGAAAAACAACGGCATTGCATATACGCAGTTTCATTTTTTCGACAGATGAAAAGAAAGTATTGATTTATACGAATACGAAAAAAGTTTGGAGACAAGATACAAGAGGAGATTACTGGTTGTATGATCTTACAACTGGTTCTTTAAAACAATTGGGGCCAGGTTTGCATGAGTCATCTCTGATGTTTGCTAAGTTTTCTCCTGACGGGAGCAAAGTTGCTTATGTAAGCAATTACAATTTGTACGTGGAAGACGCGGCAACAAGCAAAGTAAAGCAGTTGACACTAGACGGTAGCCGTAAACTGATCAACGGAACCTTTGACTGGGCCTATGAAGAAGAGTTTTTCTGCAGAGATGGTTTTCGCTGGGCAGCGGACAGCAAGCAAATTGCTTTCTGGCAAATTAATGCAAAGACAACTTCTGATTATTACATGATCAACAACACGGATTCTATTTATCCAAAAATAGTTCCTGTAGAATATCCGGTAGCTGGCACTCCGCCATCTCCTTACAAGATTGGCGTTGTGAATGTTGAGAATGCACAAACCAAATGGATGGAGATTCCCACCGACACTGTTTTGCAAACTTATGTTCCAAGAATGGAATGGGCCGCCAACAGTAATGAATTGATCATTCAACATTTGAACAGAAAACAGAACGACTGTAAGTTGTTTATATGCAATGCGACAACAGGAAAATCAAGCATGATCTATGAAGAAACAGACAAAGCGTGGATAGATATTTTGCCGTTGTGGGATGATGATTATGCCTATGGTGGCTGGGATTGGATCAACGGCGGAAAAGAATTTGTGTGGGCCACTGAAAAAGACGGCTGGCGCCACTTGTATCGCATTAGCCGCGATGGCAAAAAGGAAACGCTGATCACCAACGGTAATTATGATGTGATGGATATTGTGCGCATCGATGAAAAAGGAGGCTACGTTTATTTCATGGCTTCACCTGACAATGCAACGCAAAAATATTTATATAGAACTAAGCTGGATGGAAAGGGCAAAGCGGAAAGAGTGTCTCCCTCTAATCAACAGGGAACGCATGACTACAACTTGTCTCCCGATGCGAAATTTGCTATGCATAGTTTCTCTAACTATTACACAAGGCCCACATCCGAATGGATCACTTTGCCGGCCCATGCAGGTGTGAATGGTGGCGGCGAGGTAAATAATGCTGTTGCTGCAGCTGATAAGAGCCGGTTTCCGTTGCAGTTCTTCAAAATAAAAACAGCGGATAATGTTGAAATGGATGCGTGGATGTTGAAGCCCGAAAACTTCGACAGTACAAAAAAATATCCCGTGGTGTTCCAGGTGTACACAGAGCCATGGGGGCAACTGGTGAAGGATGAATTTGGCACCGGGTACAACTTTTTGTATCGCGGCAATATGGCAAAGGACGGCTACATCTACATTACAATTGACAATAGAGGTACCCCTTGTCCAAAAGGAAGAGAATGGCGAAAATGCGTTTACAGACAAATTGGACAGATCAACATTAATGACCAGGCGATGGCTGCAAAAGAAATTTTGAAATGGCCATTTGTTGATAAGGACCGTATAGCTGTTTGGGGTTGGAGTGGTGGTGGCTCCGCAACGCTGAACCTGATGTTCCAGCATCCTGAAATTTACAAAACCGGAATAGCCATCGCGGCAGTAGGCAATCAGCTTACGTATGACAACATTTATCAGGAACGCTACATGGGACTACCACAAGAAAATCGCGAAGATTTCGTGAAAGGTTCACCTGTTACATATGCTAAAAATCTGAAAGGAAATTTATTGTACATACACGGAACAGGTGATGACAACGTACACTACGATAATGCTGAGATGTTGCTGAATGAATTGATCAAATACAATAAGCAGTTTCAGTTTATGCCTTATCCAAACCGTACGCACAGCATATCTGAAGGAGAAGGAACCAATCTTCACTTAAGTACATTGTATACAAATTATTTAAGAACAAATTGCCCTCCGGGAGGGAGATAGGAGATCAAATTCTTTAAGTCCCTGCAATTATGCGGGGATTTTTTTTGCGCCTGAATAACTGAATAACTGATGATCACTAACAACTATCAACTAACAACCAACGACTATTCTTTTATCTTTGCGACTCACTAATTCTCTTTTATGGAAAAGATTTTTTCCTATACTCATTTGTTGAATTTTACAGAATCAATATTCAGGCAGATTGGTTGCAGTCCCGACGACGCAACTATTGCAGCAAAAACTTTACTAAGTGCGGATTTACGTGGCGTTGATTCACATGGTGTGGCACGTTTGACAGGCTATGTGCGTTTGTGGGAGGCCAAGAGAGTGAATGCGACACCGGCAATGAAAGTGATTCATGAAACGCCTTCTACTGCTGTTGTTGATGGTGATAGCGGTTTGGGACTTGTGGTGGCTCCTTACGCAATGAAAGTGGCTATTGAAAAAGCGAAGAATGTGGGAACGGGCTGGGTGAGCGTGCAAAACTCCAATCACTTTGGTATTGCCGGATTTCATGCGATGATGGCACTGGAAAATGATATGATTGGCATTGCGATGACGAACGCGAGTGCCTTGGTAGCGCCGACTTTTTCAACGGAGCGCATGTTGGGTACAAACCCTATCTGCGTAGCGATTCCTGCCGGCAAAGAACCTGCATTTGTGGCGGATCTGGCGACGACTACTGCCGCCAACGGTAAACTGGAAATCTTACAAAGAAAAAACCTGGATGCACCCCCCGGTTGGATCCAGGATAAGGAAGGCAACATTTCTACCGATGCTCACGCCTTGAAGAACGGAGGCGCCTTGTTGCCACTGGGCGGTGATCGCGAGCACGGCAGTCATAAAGGGTATGCGCTTGGTGCGGTGGTTGATATTTTCTCCGCCATACTAAGTGGTGCCAACTACGGCCCGTGGGTACCACCTTTCCCCGCTTATGTTCCTATGCCGGAAAATATGCCGGGCAAAGGAATCGGGCACTTTTTGGGAGCTATGCGCATCGACGCTTTCCGCAAGGCTGACGAGTTTAAAGAGCATATGGATAACTGGATACAGCGCTTTAGAAGCGCCAAAACGGTGGCTGGCGAACAAAGCGTTTTGATACCCGGCGATCCAGAAAGAGAGATGGAAAAAGAGCGTTTGGAAACCGGAATTCCATTGCTACAGGTTGTTGTGGAGGATTTGCAAAATTTGGGTAAAAAATTGGGCGTGGAGCTTTAACTTCGCAAACCGGAAGAAAGTAAAAATTAAAAAGTAAAAATTCAAAATGGGTTCCGACAAAGCGGCCACTTTTTGACTTTTTAATTTTGACTTTTGACTTCATTAGCAACCTGAGAGAAAGCAAAACAAATTATTTCAACAATATTTTTCACTAAAAAATGGCTAAACTTAGCTTTTAGCTTGTTACTAAGAAAATGAAAGTAATGAAATTCGGGGGCACCAGTGTTGGAAAGCCCGAGCGCATGTACCAGGTTGCGGATCTGATCACCCGTGACAATGAATCTAAAATTGTTGTATTAAGTGCTTTGAGCGGAACTACCAACGCTTTGGTTGGTATTGGTGATGCTTTGGCCAAGAACAATAAGGAAGATGCCAAGACGCAGATCGACAAACTGGAAGCTCACTATCATTCTTTCATTGCTGAACTGGTGAAAACTCCTGCGGCGCTTGCAAAAGCAAAAGCGATTGTTGGCGAGCATTTTGAGTTTTTGAATATCATCACTAAAATTTCTTTCAACGAAGCGTTGAATAAAGATATCCTTGCCCAAGGTGAATTGTTGAGCACAAAATTGTTCAGCACTTATCTTGAAGAAAAAGGAATTGACCACTATCTGTTGCCTGCGCTTGATTTCATGAGCATTGACGCAAATGATGAGCCACAACTTTCCGCGATTAAAACAAAGCTGTCCCAGCTGTTGAAAAATCATAGCGATAAGAAAATGTTCATCACGCAAGGGTATATCTGCCGCAACTCGAAAGGAGAGGTAGATAACCTGAAAAGAGGTGGAAGCGATTACACTGCATCTTTGATCGCTGCGGCAATTAAAGCTACTGTGTGTGAAATTTGGACCGATATCGATGGTATGCACAACAACGATCCCCGTATTGTTAAGAAAACGGTTGCCATCGAGCAATTGAGCTTTGATGAGGCCGCTGAGTTGGCATACTTTGGTGCAAAGATTTTGCACCCAACTTGTATTTGGCCCGCACAGCATGAAAATGTACCTGTTAAGTTACTGAACACTATGCAGCCTGATGCTGCCGGTACTGTGATCCGCGATGAAGCAGGTAGCGAAGGTGTAAAAGCAATCGCTGCGAAAGATGGCATCATCGCAATCAAAATCAAGAGCAGCCGTATGTTGCTGGCTTATGGTTTTCTGAGAAAGATCTTCGAAGTGTTTGAAAAATACCGCACGCCAATTGATATGATCACTACTTCTGAAGTGGCAGTTTCTGTTACGATTGACACAGATGTTAATCTTGCTGCGATCGTGAAAGAATTGGAGCCATTCGGAACAATTGAGGTAGATAAAAATCAAACCATCGTTTCCATTGTTGGTAACAAAATCGGCAGCTCTGCTGATGTGTTGAGCAAATTGTTTGATACATTAAAACCTGTACCTGTTAGCATGGTTAGCTACGGTGGTAGCCCTCACAACATTTCTTTACTTGTTACTGATCAATATAAGATACAGACTTTGCAGCTGCTGAATAGTGGGCTGTTTGGTTTGGAATAAGAGTTTTTTTACCACTGAGGCACTAAGGACACTAAGTTTCACTAAGGTGTTTTATCAGAATATTAAGAGCCAATACATTTTTGTATTGGCTCTTTGAAATTAAAGGTAAAGTTAGAGTGCCAGATAAGTGGCAGTCTAAGTGGAACTTAGTGTACTTAGTGCCTTAGTGGTAATTTTTGATCTTTACTATTTTAGCAATTTCAAATAAATCTTCTCAATCTCTCTCGTCATTTTATCTGCGCTGAAACGTTCGCTGATGGTTGCTCGCGCAGCGTCTCCGAGCTTTTTTCTTTTAGCGGGGTCGTTTGCCAGATCAACAATTGCGGCAGCTAAATTATCTTCAACATTTTCCATTGGTAACAGAATGCCATTGTTGTTGTGTTGGATCACTTCACGGGTGCCATCGGCAGCAGTTGCGATGATTGCTTTGCCCATTGCCATGGCTTCGAGCAATGCGATTGGAAGGCCTTCCCAAAGAGACGGCAGTACGTAAATGTCTCCCGCGGCTAAAACCTCCGGTACGTCCTGGCGGAACTGTTGGAATACCACCTTTTCTTCGATACCTAATGTTTTTACAAGCTGTAATGCTTCTTCTTTTTGATCGCCGTCGCCAACCAGTAAAAGCTTTAAGGAAGGCAATTTTTCGGCGGCTTTCGCAAAAGCTTTGATCAATGCAAGCGGTTGTTTTTGATGAATGAAACGGGCAACAAAAACAACCAACGGATCTCCGGCCGGAATATGCAGCTCTTCCCGAACGTTTTTCAATGCTCGATCCGGATTGAATTTTTGCTGATTAATTCCGTTATTGATCACAACAGATTCAAAGTCTTTAAAATATTGCTTTCCTGTTGCCTGGTTAGAGGCGGCAACAGAAATGTTGACGTCTGATTTTTTTGTGAGCACTTTTTCTCCCAGTACTCTTATTTTCTTTACAATAGGATTCTGATCATCATGGAAACTCCAGCCGTGGATTGTATAAACAAGTGGAAGATTTAATTTTTTTGCGGCCCAGTAAACGTTAGAATTTGCCCTTGTGCCGTGTGCATGCACGAGTTGGATGTTTTCACCTTCTACAAAGGTCTTTACCTGTTTCCATTTGCTCATGTCAAACGGCTTTTCGGTATAGATGACGTGGGTTTGAATGCCCATTTCCTTTAGCTTGTCTATCATGGGGCCGGGGGTGAAGGAGAGGACAACTGGTTCAAATATAGATTTGTCAAGGTTTTCAACGAGGCTCAATAAATGGCTCTCACCGCCGCCGATCTGTCCCTGGCGAATGGTCTCGAGAATGCGGTATTTTTTGGTCACAGGTGTTGCAATTGAAAATTGAAAGTTGAAAATTGAGAATGAAGTATAGAAACGAAGAGGTTTTTGTTCAATAGAATTCCTTCTGTTGAAGTGAGTGACACAACCAAAGCTCAATTAGGATTCAAATGTTGGTTACCAAAAAATGGCTAGGCCCAAAAAAAGCTTCTAATCCTGTAACGCATCCCTTGTTTCTTTTCAACTGCCACAAAATAAAAAATCACTACAGAAATATGTAGTGATTTTGAAAAAATAATAATATCATTAATTACAGAACCAGCATTGCGTCTCCGTAACTGAAGAAGCGGTATTTGTCTTTGATCGCTTTTTTATAAGCTTCAGTTGCCAATTCATAACCGGCGAATGCGCAAGTCATGATCAACAAGCTTGTTTTTGGCAAATGGAAGTTGGTGATCAAAGAGTCTGCAATAGAGAACTCATAAGGAGGGTGGATAAAATGGTTTGTCCAACCTTCAGATGGTTTCAGCAATTTTTCTGCAGTAAAAGATGACTCGATGGCCCTCATGGTAGTGGTACCAACTGAGCAGATTCTTTTGCCGTCAGTTTTTGCTTTGTTTACAATTTTGCACGCTGTTTCATCAATCTGATAATACTCAGCATCCATTTTATGTTTGCTAAGATCTTCTACCTCGATGGGGCGGAAAGTTCCCAACCCTGTGTGTAAAGTAACTTCTGCGAAACGGATACCTTTAATTTCAAGACGTTTGATCAGTTCTTTACTGAAGTGCAAACCAGCTGTTGGAGCAGCAACGGCGCCTTCGTGTTTTGCATAAACAGTTTGGAAACGCTCTTTATCTTCTTCTTCCGGTTTGCGCTTGATGTATTTTGGAAGTGGAGTTTCACCCAGATGCTCAAGCATTTGGCGGAACTCATCGTCTGTACCATCCCACAAAAAGCGGATCGTACGACCACGGGATGTAGTGTTATCAATAACTTCAGCTACCAGTTCGTCAGATTCGCCGAAATATAATTTGTTGCCGACACGGATTTTACGTGCAGGGTCAACGATCACATCCCAAAGGCGATTTGGTTTGTTGAGTTCGCGTAGAAGAAAAACCTCAATTTTAGCTCCGGTTTTTTCTTTACGGCCATACATACGAGCTGGGAAAACCTTTGTATTATTTACGATGAAAACATCTTTGTCGTCAAAATAATCCAGAACATCACGGAAGTGTTTGTTTTCCATTTGTCCGGTTTTGCGATGCACCACCATCATGCGACTGTCTTCTCTCTTTTTCGAAGGGTGCTGAGCGATAAGGTTTAGAGGCAGATCAAACTTAAACTGAGATAACTTCATGGGCAATAAATATTTTTTAATTGCAATTGCCACATGATATAAACCGGTTGCGAAAGGGAAGAGAATTGAATCTTTCGTATCAAACCCGATCTTACGGTACCAGGTTGTATCATGTTACGGCATGATTTTAAAGTGGGCAAAGGTAATGAATTAATGTAAATTTTGTGGAATATGCAAGAAATATTTGGTTTTTTTGTAAAAACTTATTAATCATCGGTTTAATTTGACTTTGGGAAATGATTTTGAACAGCTCATCCACAAAAAACATACCTCACCGCTAGCCCGAATCAAAAGTCTACAACAGTGGCAACAAACATTTGTTCAAATACCTCTATACAGATTTTTTAAAGAATACCTGCCTCTATGTATTTGCATTTTATCTAACATAATTGAATAGCTTTGCACACTTTAAATTTTCGTTAAGTTTATGTTACGTGCCCCAAATCGTTACTCTATTCTATTAGGCTTTTGGAAGCTGTTTATAGCACTATCTTTTTTGGTGCGAACAGTGCTCCTTATTATATCATGGAAAAACGCTGTGATTTCCATAGGTGCATTGTTTTCTATCTTCTTTAAGGGATTTGTGTTTGACCTTGGCGTCGCTTCATTTTGTACGGTTCTGTATGCTATTTATTTACTGCTTACTCCTCAAAAGTGGAATCAGTCAAGGATTAATAAAACGGTTACGTACGTTGGTTTCTTTTTGACTGTATTGATCGTAATGTTCTCGTTTTTCGCGGAATTTACTTTCTGGGGCGAGTTTGAAAGCCGCTTCAATTTCATAGCCGTTGACTACCTTGTCTACACTTTTGAAGTGGTAAATAATATCAACCAATCTTACCCGCTTCCATATTTGATCGGTGGAATGGTGCTGGTTACTTCCTTAATCACCTGGTGGTTTTATAAAAAAGGAATTTTTGCTGCAAGTTTTAATTCCACTATGTCGTTCAGGCAGCGTTCGATTGCTACGGCTATTTTGCTGTTGATCCCGGTGTTTTATATATTCAATGTAAAGAATAACTGGGCGGAAAAAACTGATAATCGCTACAGGGCTGAATTGTCAAAAGCTGGCATTTACTCTTTCTTTTCTGCTTTCAAGAACAATGAGCTTAGCTATAGTGAGTTTTACAAAAAGGACACGGATGTGGAAGTTTTTACTCGCATGCGCAATTTGCTGGCTGATTCCAGCACAAAGTTTACCGGTAATGCAAATGAGATTTATCGGCAAATAACCAGCAATGATACGGTTGTTGCCCGCCCGAACGTAATAATGATCACGATCGAGAGTTTCAGTGCAGATTTTATGACGCGTTTTGGCAATACACAGGGCCTGACTCCGGTGCTTGATTCTCTTTCGAAGCAAAGTGTTTTGTTTACTAACATGTATGCGACGGGCACGCGTACTGTGCGTGGCATGGAGGCGCTTACACTCGCTGTTCCGCCTACACCGGGAAGCAGTATTGTTCGCAGAGATGATAACGCAAACTTATTTACCGTTGGTTCTATTTTTAAGAATGCCGGTTACAAACGCACTTTCTTTTACGGAGGTGATGGATATTTTGACAACATGAACCAATTCTTCAGCGGTAATGGTTTTGACATTGTGGATCGTGGAAGGAAATTAATGGTAAGGGACAAGCTGGCAACAAACAGAACGTTTATTGCTGACAAGGATGTGCAGTTCGAAAATGCCTGGGGCATTTGCGATGAGGACATTTATAAAGCGGTGATTCGCGATGCGGATGCCGATTATAAAGAAGGAAAGAAGTTCTTCAATTTTGTGATGACTACTTCAAACCACAGGCCTTATACATATCCTGCCAACAAAATAAGTATTCCACAAGGCAGCAGGGAAGGAGCGGTTCGCTATACAGATTTTGCAATTGGTAAATTGCTGGAAGAGGCCAAAACAAAGCCGTGGTTTGCCAATACAGTTTTCATATTTGTGGCTGACCACTGTGCAAGCAGTGCCGGTAAAAATGAGATCAATGTTTCTAAATATCACATTCCATGTCTCGTATATAATTTACCAAATGCTAAGCCTGTTGAGCTTTCCCCGGTTTGCTCGCAGATTGATTTGTATCCTACATTGTATAATTATTTGAACTGGAGTTACCAGTCAAATTTGTTTGGCGAGAATATTAACGCGGCGAAATATCAGCCAAGAGCTTTGGTGGGCACTTATCAGAAACTGGGCTATCTGAAAAATGACACACTGATCGTTTTAGGGCCTCAGCAAAAAGCAGATTGTTACTTGTATAAAAAACAATCCGATGAACAAAAGCAAGTGCCGATGAACGAACATCTCTTGCATGAAGCGATTGCTAACTATCAATCTGCCTATCAGTTGTATAAGAATGGGGGAATGAGGGAGAAGTAATTAGGAATTAGGAATTAGGAATTAGGAATTAGGAATTAGGAGTTAGGAGTTAGAGAGCTGATTGGTGTAATTAATAATTAACAATTAATAATTAATAGGTGAAGCTGCAAAATAACTGATACGTCGCTTTATTCTTAACATACTACAAGGCCACATTCGCTAACGAATGTGGCCTTGTTAATTACTAATTATTAATTATTAATTTTCTTCCTCCAAATCATTCATCACTTGTTTCAACTCTTTCAAATATCGTCCATACTGGTGGTCAATATGCAGTTTGGAAAGGTAGTAACTGAGCAACTGCGCGAAGATTATTATGATGCCTGTAATGAGCAATGGTTTTATTTGCACAATTGATCCGGCAAAGAATGTTTGTTTGAGTAATTCGCCGATTTTGTCTGTATTTAAATATGCCACACAAGTCAGGATGCCGATGGGCATTGAACAAAAAGAATATGTTTTATATCGCTCAATGTTGAGCTCCAGATCATAGGCAATTTTGCGGATGTTTTTACGCAAACTCAAATCATATCTTTCTAACTGTTTGTAAAAAATATAGCAGTGGTAACAGAAATAAATGGATTGCATTAACAAAATAAAACAAGCTGCTCCTCCAATTAAGAAAGATAAATAAGGCTTGGACAAAATGAAGAAGACGAGAAAGATAAAAAGAAAAGACAGTGCGAGACCGAAAAATTCTCTTCTCATATTTATTTTCAGCCTGTCGATGGTAGACTTTGTTTTATCAAGCGGTACCTTCTTTATCTCAAGCGGAACATCCTTTGAAATGTCGTCCGCCCATTCATTTTTTAAGTCATCAAAATTCATAACCCAATGTTTTAATGATGTATTTAATTTTTTCTTTGGTGCGGTTGAGGCGCACGCGAACGTTTACCGATGAAATGCCCAATATGTCTGCAATCTCTTCACCTGACTGCCCTTGCATGTAAAGGAAAATAAGCGCCTTCTCTACTTTATTCAATTGTTGAACTGCCTTGTAAAAAATCGCAAGTTGCTCTTCTTTTTCTTTAACGGTGTGCAGCTCATCCGGAAGATCGTGATAGGGGTCAAGGCTTGAAGTGAAACGTTGTTTTTCTTTTCTAAAATAACTGATAGCTGTATTGAACGCTACGCGGTACATCCATGAACTGAACTGACTCTCGCCGCGAAATGAATCGTACGATCGCCACAATTGTAAAATCATTTCCTGAAGCAGATCCTGCTGGTCCTCTTTTTTATCCTGATAGATGCGGCATATCTTATAGAGAATGCCTTTGTGTGTTTCTATCTGTTGAAGAAAGCAGGTCTGTTTATCGTTGGGGGTATTCAATTAAAGTGTTGAAAGGTTAAAGAAAATGGTTAACGTTCGCGATGGCTGGCTTCAAATTCATCAATCTTCTCTTGCAGATAAGTGCATTCCTGGTCGTTATTTTCGTTTATCCATGCACCCTCCATGGTTTTAAGCAATAAATATTTTTTCTGGTCAATAATTACGGCATAACCTTTCCAACTTTCTGTGTGCCACCATTTTCCCGATAATATTTTCCGAAAGCTAAGAAACTGCTTTTTTCTTACTGTTCCGAAATGAACATCAGCCTCACTGTTATTTGGTAAACTAATTACAAAGTGCCCCATGTTCCGTGTTTTATAAGTAAGTAGAGGACAAGAAGTATTTGTTACAGGAAATCAGGGAAATTTTTTGGCCGTGGGAGTTTAAATAAAAAAGACCCGAGAGGTCCGAATGAACCAATCAGGTCTTTGCAATGCTGTTTTTATGCTTAGTTATATTATTCCATCAGTTGCTAATGCCGCCAATTTCAGAAACGGAAATTACGACGGAGGTTATTCCGCCATCTTCCACATTCCATAGAACAGAACTTACAGACCATTCCTTGGTGCGGACATCATCATGTAACCGGTCCTCAAGGTTTTTGATCCCTTTAAAAGATACGCGGTCGCCTTGTGCAGGAATGATGTTTAGCAGCGCTTTTACGACCTGGCTATTGGGAAAACGAAATTCTACGTTCATTGCATTTGTTTTATTTAAGGCTATAAAACACGTGCCAACGTAAATAGTTGAGGTAGAAATGAAATACGTTGTTAAGAATCAGTGCCTTTATTTTGCAATGACGTAAGTTATTTTTTGGGAAGTCTCCTGCCCATTAATTGTGGTGTGGATTAAAACTGGAAAACCGTTTTGATTCATGTCATAGGTAACGCTAGCGGATTCTATGTAGGTTTCTTTGCGGCCGCTTTCTTCGGAAACTGTTTCCCTGTTAAACCCCGAAACATTTTTAATGATATAGGAAACAAACATAGGCTTTGATTCCAGGAACCACAACGGGGCGTTGACACACCTGAGCATTGCACTATCCATTGTATAAGTCGAATGGGTCGTTATCGATTGACTAAAGGAACTGTTTACGAAGGAAGAGCTGATTTGATTTCCATAATTATCGTAGGTGTATTCGGTTTCCCCGTCTGTATCTTCGGTTTTAACTAAGTGCTTGTTGCTGTTCAACGTAAGCGTGGCTATGGACTTGTTGGCAGGGGTGTGCATTAGCCATGTGGTTGTCCTGGTAATGGTGCGATCGTTATAGCTGTACACCGATTCGTAGCTTTCGCCGCCAAATGGGGAGGATGCTTTTATTAGCCTGTTGTTGTCATCGTAGGTGTATGTGATTGTGTCTCCGTGGGTCACGCCGAGGTAATCTTTGTAGAATTTCTTGCATGAAATAATTCTATTTAGGTTATCATATTCAATCTTTATGGAGTCGTTTGATACTGAGTTGTCAACGATTGATGAAGGAAGTAACCGTGTGCTATCGACGATCGGAATTTTGTCGAAGAAAAGCTCTTTCTGGCAAGATGAAAAAGTGATAATACCGGCAATGCCTATAAAAAATAAAAACCTCATCATTTTACATGGGTTGGGGTAGTAAAATAGAAATACTCGGAATTTTTCAGATAAGGAGGTTTCAGGTTCTTAACAGGAACTAAAGAATCTCTTGGATTGGGTCTTCAAGATAGAAGATTTTTCTGAATTGTTGACGATGCGGTTCAGACAATAAAAAAAGCCTGAAACTTAATACTCGATCAAATTTCAGGCTTGCAGAAGTTTACAGCTTCACACCGAAGCCAAAGAAACTAAAGTTTCACACCGACGCCCAAAGCATATCCAAAATTTGTATATGGCCTGGGGTCATTGTCTCCTTTATTTTGATAGGCAATATTTGAATTGTATTGCAGGCAAGAGGCATGAACAAAAAGTCCTTTAGAATTGCCTAGCCTAAACATTGCGCCAAGTGATAAATCCAGGAAAGCGCCGGATTTGTGACCCGTTGGCACCTCGGAATTACCGACATAGGCATTTGTCCCTATTTTGCCGGAGACATAGGCATTGACTTTATTTTTTGTCTCAATGTAACAAAGCTCGAGAAATACCGGCATGTTGCCAGATCCGTAAGAAACCGGTTTAAAGTATCCTGTGCCAACCCCAATGCCGGCGCCGTTTTTAAATTTGCCACCAAATGAACCAAGTATACCGGTGTTCATATCGATATTGTCAAACTTCATGACCTGAGGGTTGACAGTAGCATAAAATTTTATTGGAGATTGAGCGTTGGTGCAGCAAAATGAGATTAGGGCAAGTGCTGCGAGGGTTAGTTTTTTCATATGGTCATTTTTAGGGTTACTTTGAATAAGTCACATCGCGTTCAATAGTTGAGGGAAATTTATCGCTGATGTGTAGTCGAAGATAAAATATTTTGACCAATTCCTAATTCTCCGACTCAGGCAATAAAAAAAGCCTGAAACTTAATCCTAGATCAAATTTCAGGCTTTGTAGCGAGGAGCGGACTTGAACCGCCGACCTTCGGGTTATGAATCCGATGCTCTAACCAGCTGAGCTACCTCGCCAAGTGGGCGGCAAAAATAGAGAAACGAAACTAAACAGAAAAACTATTTTAAAAGATTTTTTAAAAAAATACCCTCTGTAGAAACAGAGGGCCTTCAACGATTGCTTGCCATATGAAAAAATTGTAAGCTCGTTAGTTTTGGTTGTGAAACAAGTTGTATTAAATAAATAATGTATCTATAGTTATTTCTTAATTCTTGATGCAATTTAAGTGAAAAGTGTTTAGAATAACGTATATTATTTATTTTAATGTCAAGTATTAAATTCTTAAAAATATTAAATAGCTGATTTTCAATATTTTAATTTAAATGTTAATTTAACGTTACCTGTTTTGAATATTCTTCAAGTGCTTTTTCTAAGCAATCCATCGCCGCGTTAATGTCATCCACGTTCAAAACATAGGCTAAGCGAACTTCCTGTCGACCCAAACCTGGTGTTTCATAAAATCCGGAACCGGGAGCGAGCATCAAGGTTTTATTGTTATAGGAAAATGATTCTAATAACCACTGACAAAATTTATCGGCATTATCAATCGGCAGTTTTGCCATGGCATAAAATGCGCCACCGGGATTTGGGCAAACCACACCCGGCATTTTATTCAGGCGGCTCACCAAAGCGTCTCTTCTTTTCTGGTACTCGTTTTTTGTGGCATCGAAATAATTTTCGGGAAGATCCATCAAAGCTTCCCCACCAATTTGTCCGAAACCCGGAGGGCTAAGTCTTGCCTGGGCAAACTTCATGGCTGCATCCAATACTTGCTGGTTGCGGGTGATGAATGCTCCCAATCTTGCGCCGCAAGCACTGTATCGTTTGCTGATAGAGTCCAGCAGGATAACGTGCTCTTCCATGCCGGTAAGATTCATGGCGCTGAAGTGTTTGCCGGAGTAACAGAACTCGCGATATGCCTCATCAGAGAACAGGAACAAGTTGTGTTTAAGGCAAATGGATTTTAATGTTTCCATTTCTTCTTTGCTGTACAAATAGCCTGTTGGGTTATTGGGGTTGCAAATAAGGATAGCCTTTGTTTTTGGGGTAATTGCTTTTTCAAAAGCTTCCATGGATGGCAGTGCGAAGCTGTTTTCAATATGCGATGTAATTGGCTTTACCACTACGTTTGCAGCGATGGCAAATCCGTAATAGTTTGCATAGAATGGCTCCGGCATGATGATCTCGTCGCCCGCATCCAGGCAGCACATGATGCCAAAGAATATCGCTTCAGATGCACCGGTTGTAATGATGATCTGGTTGTAGTCGATGTCAATATTTACACGCTTATAATACTCCGCCATTTTTTTGCGATAGCTTTCATTGCCTGCACTGTGGCTGTATTCCAACACCTTGAAATGCGCATTGCGTATGGCTTCCATCATTACCGGAGGTGTTTCGATGTCCGGTTGGCCGATGTTGAGGTGGTAGATGTGTGTGCCTTTTGCTTTTGCAGCTTCTGCATACGGTACAAGTTTGCGTATGGGGGAAGCAGGCATGTTCTGGCCGCGATCGCTAATTGTAAGCATATTGTTTATTGTTATGTGCCCTTGCTCTTCAGAAAGGAATTTTTGTAACATTTGGTTATTGTTTTTCACCACTAAGACACTAAGAACACTAAGCTTCACTAAGAAGAGCGTTATTGATGTCTTGTGATTGTTCTTATAAAAAAGCTTAGTGTTACTTAGTTCACTTAGTGACTTAGTGGTAATCTCAGCTTTCTATTTTTTTTCAAGAAACTCCACCAGCTCTTTATGGTCCGGTTTCATCTTCACTGTTTTCTTTGGTCCGCTTGCAGGAACATTCATGTTGATTTTTTCGCCGGTTATTTTTTCTACGCTGTCACTGAATTTAACAGGGTGAGCGGTTTCAAGAATAAATCCTTTATCAGACGAATGTTGTTGCAAATATTGCTCTAACGATATATAGCCAACGGCACCATGCGGATCAAGTAAGTATTTGTCTGTTGCATACACTTTTTTAATCGTTGCCACTGTATCATCATCGCTGATGCTGGTGCTGCTGATCTTGTCTTTCAGGTCAGTGAACTTATGCTGGAACAATTCCAATATTCTTACAAAGTTACTTGGACTTCCCACATCCATTGCATTTGATAAAGTTGCAACGGCCTGGCGCGGTTCATATTTTTCTGTTTGCAGGTATCTTGTCACCACGTCATTGGCATTACACGCTGCAATAAAGTGTTTCACTGGCAAACCTGATTTATGTGCGAGCAAACCTGCACAAATGTTGCCAAAGTTTCCGCTTGGAACGCTAATTACCGGCGGATTTTTTTTGTCTGCCCATTGTTTCCATGCAAAGAAATAATAGAACTGTTGTGGAAGCCATCTCGCAACGTTGATTGAGTTTGCAGAAGTTAAAAACAATTTTTTAGTAAGATCATCATCTGCAAAAGCTTGTTTAACCAAAGCCTGGCAATCGTCAAAGTTTCCGCTGATCTCTAATGCATGGATGTTTTTACCAAGCGTGGTCATTTGTTTTTCCTGCACCTCACTAACTTTTCCGGAAGGGTACAGGATCACTACTTCAACGCCCGGAACATCATAGAAGCCATTGGCCACCGCACCGCCGGTATCGCCTGATGTTGCAACGAGAACTGTTACTTTTTCAGAACGTTCTTTGGAAAAATATCCAAGACAGCGACTCATGAATCTTGCGCCAATATCTTTGAATGCAAGTGTAGGGCCGTGGAATAATTCCAATGAAGAAATGTTGTCGTTGATATTTACCAACGGCAAAGGAAAATCAATTGTTTCCTTTACAATTCTTCTCAGTTCATTTTCCGGAATGGTATCGCCCACATAAGGTGCGATTACTTTGTAAGCAATTTCTTCATTGCTTATGTTCTCGATATTGTTGAAGAAATCTGCATCCAGCACAGGAATTCTTTCTGGAAAATACAATCCTTTATCTGGTGCTTGCCCAAGTATCGTAGCGGTTTTAAAGTCTACGTTTGGAGCTTTTTTATTGAGAGAAAAATAGTTCATTTCAATTAAGAATTAGGAATTAAGAATTAAGAATTGGAGAACGCGATTGTCGAATTAATAATTAATAATTAAGGATTAATAGAGTGACACTTAAAGCCTGTTTGAGAATCTTTTGATGTAGCACCTATTAATTCCTAATTCCTAATTCTTAATTCCTAATTGCTTCACTCCCTCGTTATTTATCGTCGTCACATACGTATAATACTCAATGCCGATTTTTTCATAAATGTCTTTCATTACGACTTCAACGGCTTTGGCTTCTGCTTCGTTTTTGCTGAGCATGAAGATAGAAGGGCCGGAGCCGGAGATGCCACCACCTAAGGCGCCTGCTTCTTTGCTTTGTGCCTTTACATCATCAAAGCCTGGAATGAGAATGCTGCGCACAGGTTCGATGATTACATCTTCCAATGAACGGCCGATCAGTTCATAATCGCTTTTAATGAAGCCTGCGACCAATCCCGCTATGTTTCCCCACTGCTTAATGGCATCTTTAAGAAGAACCTGTTTCTTCAAAATTTGTCTGGCATCGGAAGTTTTTACTTCGATCTGGGGATGCACCAATGTTACAAACATCGGCGGTGCAGGGATGGAAATAATATCCAGCGGATGAATGGCGCGGATCAACGTAATGCCGCCGTAAATGCAAGGTGCAATGTTGTCCGCGTGCTTTACGCCAGATGCTAACTTTTCACCAAACATAGCCATCTGCACAAGATCTTCATTGCTGAAATAGTTGCCAAGCAGTTTATTTGCTGCGACTACAGGGCCCGCTGCGCTTGCGGCGCTGGAACCTATGCCGCTGCCGGGTTTTATGTGTTTTGTAACTGTCAGTTCGAAGCCGAATTTGTTATCCAGTTTGTCCATCATAGCAAGAAGTGCTACGCCGCAAACATTCTTTTCGGGTTCAAGTGGCAGGTTGTAATTGTCTCTGTGATGAATGATCACTTTGGGTTCTTCAATGATCTTTATTTCCATTTCATCACAAGGTTCATTCAGCGCAAGACCAAGAATATCGAAGCCGCAAACAAGGTTGGCTACAGTGCCCGGTGCGTGCACTTTAATACTGTCGCCGGGTTTCGCTGTTGCTTGTTTTGTTTCGTTGTTAGTGGACATGTATGTTGATCGTTTATGTGTCGTTTAAAATTGAATCTTTCTTTATCGTCATTGTGTACGAGGTACGAAGTGCGGTGTACGATATTCGTTAGAGTGTAACACCGTGATGATTTTCGTACATCCAAAATCGTACATTGAGTTTACACTGCTCTCAAGATATCCGCAAACACACCAGACGCCGTTACTTCCGCACCTGCGCCGGCGCCTTTTACAACCAGTGGTTGGGAAGGGTAGCGGTTGGTGTAAAATAATACGATGTTGTCTTTGCCATATAAATGATAGAGATCGTGTTGTTCGTTTATGTGTTGCAGACCAACAGAAGCTTTGCCATTTTCCAACTTCGCAACGAATTTCAATTTGCATTTTTGTGCAGCTGCTTCGTCGTACAATTTTTTGAAATGCGCTTCATGTTTTTTCAACTCTTCATAGAATGCAGGAACGTCGCCTTCCATGCAGGATGCTGGGAGGAACACATCGTTGCTGATGTCTTCCATTTCTATTTTCTCACCAGATTCACGGGCAAGGATCATGATCTTGCGCATTACATCGGTACCGCTCAAGTCAAGGCGTGGATCTGGTTCTGTGTAGCCTTCGTCCTGCGCCTGTTTTACCACTTCTGCAAACGGACGTGAACCATCGTAGTTGTTAAATACAAAGTTCAAAGTACCGCTCAATACCGCTTCTATTTTTTTGATGGTATCGCCACTTCTTCTTAGATCATTTAGTGTGCCAATTACCGGAAGACCAGCGCCAACGTTGGTTTCAAACAAGAAAGAAACGTTGTATTCCCTTGCAAGGTCCTTTAATTTTTTATAGTTCTGGTAGCGTGATGAACAAGCTATTTTGTTGCAGGCTACAACAGATACGCTGCTTTGCAACAACTGATCGTAAACGGTTGCCACAGTCTCATTGGCAGTGATGTCAACGAATATCGAGTTGCGGAGGTTGTTGTTTTTTATCTGGTCAACAAATTGCTGCAGATTAATTTTTTCACCTTCGCTTAGAAGTTCCTGCCAGTTGCCAAGATCAATGCCTTCTGAACGAACAAGCATCTTTTTGCTGGTAGCCAAACCTGCTACTTTTAGTTGAACACGTAAATGTTCTTGCAAGAAAGCAGCTTGCTGTTGTAATTGTGCGAGCAATTTACCTCCAACATTTCCTGTGCCTGCTATGAATAAGTTGATTTGTTTGTAAGTGGTTTCGAAGAAATCTTCGTGCAATACGTTGATCGCTTTGCGAACGTCTTTCGCTGCGATTACAGCTGAAATATTTCTTTCAGAAGAGCCTTGTGCGATTGCTCTCACGCTCACACCGTTACGTCCAAGTGTTCCGAACATTTTCCCGCTGATACCCGGGTGGCTGCGCATGTGGTCGCCAACAACTGCAACGATCGCCAAATCTTTTTCGACGGTAACCGGCTCGAGCACTCTCAATTTTATTTCATAATCAAATTGTCTGTCAACAGCTTCTTTTGCTTTGTCAGCATCAAAAGTATTGAGTGCAACGCTTATTGAATGTTCAGATGAACTTTGAGTGATCAGGATAACGTTGATCTTTTCATTTGACAACGCTTCGAACAAACGTTTTGAAAAGCCCGGTATGCCTATCATTCCGCTGCCTTCGAGGCTTAGCAATGCAATGTTGTTCATGCTGGAGATTCCACGTATCAGGCTTCCATTTTCCAGTGGAGCAGTTTCTATCAATGTTCCGAAATCTTCAGGGGCGAAAGTGTTTTTCACCCATGTTGGAATTTGCTTAGTCATTACCGGCTGTATGGTTGGCGGGTAAATAACTTTTGCTCCAAAATGGGAAAGTTCCATTGCTTCCTGGTAGGAGATGTGTGGGATGTTTTTCGCATTGGCAACAAGACGGGGGTCGGCAGTCATCATGCCGCTAACGTCTGTCCATATTTGTAAAGCATCCGCGCTTAGTGCCGCAGCAAATATTGCCGCAGTGTAGTCGGAACCGCCACGACCAAGTGTAGTGCCGGCGCCGTGTTTATTAGAAGAGATGAAACCTGGTGTTACAAATAATTTAGCAAGATTGTCTTTGCTGTTGAAAAATTTGTGCACGCGGTTATTTGTTTCTTCGAAGTCAACTTTTGCAGAACCGAAGTTGTCGTCTGTAACGATCAGTTCGCGGCTGTCTTTCCATGTGCAGAAAGTATGTTGCTGAAAAGCGTGAGCAATGATCTGTGAAGAAAGTAATTCTCCAAAGCTTACTATCTTATCCTTAGTGCGTGAAGACAATTCGCCAAGCAGGAAAACGCCTGTGCAAACATCTTCCAGCTCGTTGCAGGTTTTTTTAACAAGGCTCAGAATGCTGCTTTGTTGTGTAACTGGAATCAGTGATTTAACTGTTTCGAGGTGACGTGTTTCAATTTTTTGCAACACTTCTTTGTAGCCTTCGTCGCCGTTGGCCGCTTTCGCGCCGCAATCCAGCAATGTGTCCGTAATACCACCCAAAGCTGAAACGACCACAATTGTTGAATCTTGTTTACCGGCCTGTAGTACGATTGATATAACCTTTTGTATGTTAACGGCATTTGCTACGGAGGAGCCACCGAATTTTAAAACCTGCATAAGTTTAGTAATGATATTTTGGGAAAATAGATTAGAACAGAATGATTGAGCTTTTCAGCGAGATACAGCATGTGCCCATTGGATAATATGAATATGTACAACCCTTAACGGGTTGCAATAATGGCAATAGTAGTGGCCGCTGCAGTTGCAGTCAGCGCAGAAGATGTAATATGTAGATTTAATTGTGCCATTTTCAATGAGATCGCTAAGGTAATTTACAAATCTGAAATAACAAGCGTTAGTTTTGGGTTTTTTATTCGATTTCTATAAAATTATTGAATTTGGTCTAAAAACAATTAGGAATTAGGAATTAAGAATTAAGAATTGTCGGTGCTGCTGATGAATTATCTAAGTAACATACTCCCTGTTTGAGAGGCTTCGGCAAGTTGAGTCCGACATTTTGCTTACACTATCAAGCTTGAGTTGTTAAAGCTTTCTTTTTTTATTGAAGATATTTTTATAAAAAAAGCTTTGAAAACGTCGATCATTTTGATGTAAAGTAATATGATGGAAGCTAAGCCACAAAGCATTCTTAAATCTTAATTCCTAATTCTTAATTGTCGCATGAGCATAATAGTTATATCGCACAAAACCTAACACCCGTTAGTGTCTTAACACAAACTTCATTAGAAAAAAATTTGGATTTTCGATTTGCGATCATATCTTTGTGTCATAATAGTAAAGCAATTTACATAGCAAATACAAAACGCTAAGCTTTACACACACTGTCCTCTTTCGATTTTTTCCTTTGCCATCACGGTTGTTTGCTTTTCTTTAACGCTATTGCCTGCACATTAAAATTCAGCTTGTTATACTTTTTTTGTTTGCTTGCCTATGGAATCAACGTAGTTTTTTTTATTCATTATAAATATTACAATTATGAAAGCAAACAAAATCACATTCGGAACACTGTTGTTAGGCGCATTTTTAACTGTTAGCGTTGTAACTCCAGCACAATTGTTTGCTGCCAATGAAAAACCGGTTGTAAAATCTGAAAAAGAGAAAAAACAATCGGCGGATGTAAAAGTTACTTACCTGGGTACAAAAGACGATTATCTGTATTTTGACATCGAAGTATCTCAGCCCGATTTGCAAAAAGCCACTATTTATATCAAAGACGGTTACGGTGTTGATCTTTACACTGATGCAGTAAATGCAGGCACTTACAACAAAAAAGTGAAGATCTACAAAGATGAAGTGAGCAAATTACAGTTTGTATTGGCTTCAAAAAATGAAACTGTAAAAAAATACTTTGACATCGACGTAGCTTACGCGATCAATGTAACAGAAACTGCAAAATTGTAATTATTACATTTAGCAGATGCAAAAAGGCCGCACATTGTGCGGCTTTTTTTATTGGGTATGTTTTGTTGCCGATGGCCGGTAGCCAGTTGCCGGTAAGTTGAACGATAAATTTTCTTTTTGAAAATTCTGCGGCTTGATTGTTTTGAATAAAGATGCACATAAGTACCGGCTACAGGCCACTGGCAACCGGCTACTCCTAATAACTAACAACTTCTTATCTCACCAGCTTTATCAACAACACGGCAATTCCATAAATCAATGTGCTGATAAAAATGCCTTTGGCGGTTTTGTCTTTTTGTGTATTTACATAAACCGTAAAGAAAACAGCGTTTGCGATGAGGCTGATGCTGCTTACTCCCGTTAAAAGGGATTTGTTTGTTTTTAAGTAATAGAAATATTCCGAAAGGTTAATTTGCTTTGAAAGCATAATGGCGTAATAGATGTACATCGCTGCAAGAGGAGCGATGGCCCCAAGGATAAGGCCGAGTTTTATATTGTCTTTTCTAAACATTATTGTTTTTGTTTCCACGATTTTTCAAGTTTGCTCTTTAGAACGTAATTGGTCAGATCAAATTGTACAGGAACCACGCTTACATAATTATTTTCGAGTGCCCACACATCTGTATCGCGACCTTTGTCGAAGTTTTGGAACTCACCGGTGAGCCAATAATACTTTTTGGAATGAGGGTCCATTCTTTCGAGAAAGCTTTCTTCGTATTTCGCGTAAGCCTGGCGGCAAATTTTCATGCCCTTGATCAGTGACTCCGGAACGGCGGGGATGTTTACGTTCAAAAGAGAATGTTTGTCCAGCTTCTTTTTTAGCATCAACTCCGTAATGACCCGGACATATTTTCTTGCGCCCGTAAAATCTGCTTCGATGCTATAATCCAGCAAGGAAAACCCTGCAGAGGGGATGCTTTCGATGGCCGCTTCCATGGCCGCACTCATGGTGCCGGAGTAAATCACATTGATAGAGTGGTTGGCTCCGTGGTTGATGCCGCTCAAACAAAGGTCCGGCTTGCGATGCAGGATTTTGTCTACTGCCAGTTTTACGCAATCAACCGGTGTGCCCGTACACTGGTAAGCCTCTATTCCTTCGAAGATATTAACTGCGCTTAACCGAAGTGGGTGACCAATTGTAATGGCGTGTCCCATTCCACTCTGTGCTTTGTCTGGCGCCACCACTACGATATGTCCAAGATCTTTAACTGCTTCTATAAGATTTCTGATACCCGGCGCTGTAACTCCATCATCATTCGTGATAAGTATGATAGGTTTGTCTTTTTTCTTAGCTGTTTTAACTGCTTTAGCCATACTGAAATGATTCATTGTTTAGGCGAAAGAAATTCAGGAATAAGCATGAAGACAAGCGATTTTCAGATGCCCGGAATTTCTTTCGGCAATTGTGTATTGTAAAAATCACGAATATTATAACGTTAGCAAAATTTAGATGTTGTATAGAGTAAAAGATTACCACTAAGGCACTAAGTACACATAGGTTCACTAAGGGTACGAAATACTTTAGCAAGAATTCTGATGATTTTTATAAATCAATTTTTTATTACAGTCTTTCTTAGTGGGCCTTGTGTACTTAGTGCCTTAGTGGAAACCTCCAAAAAATCCTATTATAAAATTTCATTTTGTTAAAAAGTTTAGTATTTTAGCTGCTAAAATTATTAGTCATGTCGTTTGCGGGAAAAAATTTAAAGTACCTACGTAAGCTACGGGGCTGGACACAGGAGGAGTTCGCTTTAAAACTTAAGATCAAAAGGTCTTTGCTCGGTGCATACGAGGAGGAACGTGCAGAGCCACGTATAGAAGTGCTTGAACTCGTTAGTAATATTTTCAAGACATCGCTTGATGAATTGTTGCTAAAAGATCTTGGTGATACAAAAGGAAGTTATATCGCCAAGCGCCGTGCGCAAAAGCTTTCAATGCCTACGCAGGATATTGCGTTTGTGCCTGTTAAAGCGGTTGCCGGTTACCTTGCGGGCTACGGCGATCCTGAGTTTATCGACGAGTTAAATACATTTACGTTGCCGATGCTTGCGCCCGGTAAGTACAGGGCTTTTGAAATTGTGGGCGATTCTATGTTGCCAACGCCAAGTGGTTCAGTGATTGTGGGAGAGAAGATTGAAGATCTTGAAGACGTAAAAAACAGCAACACTTACATCGTTATTTCGCGTCAGGAAGGAGTGGTCTATAAAAGGATCATGCGCAGCAACCGCAACAAAAGCAAAATGACGTTGATCAGCGACAATCCAACTTACCAACCATACAACGTAAACGCAGAAGATATCCTTGAAGTATGGCAGGCGCAAATGATCATCTCCAAAGCCAACACACAACAGCGTTGGGATGTGAATCAACTGGCATCTTTAGTGAACAACCTGCAGGAGCAGGTGAGTACGTTGAAGAAGAAAATAAATTAAGTACGGTGCTGAAAGCTTAACGCCGAATGCTTAACGCAGGGGCCTTGCTAAGCGTTCGGCGTTAAGCTTTCAGCGTTCAGCTTTCCATGTCCGTCAATTATTCAATTATTATTTAAACCTTTCCTATGGTGGCATATATTTCAGTAAGTCTGCATAAAAGAAGTCTTCTTAAAAATCAGTTGTCTGCAATTAGTGAAACGCTGACAATGTTTGGCATAGAGCCTTTGATATTTGTTGATAAATACAAGTTCGATTTATCCCAGGAGAAAGATATGATGGCGCAGGCAATGGCAGACATTGATAACGCTGATATTCTTATTGCCGAAGCCTCCACAAAAGCAATAGGAGTGGGTGTTGAGGTGGGATATGCAAAAGCAAAAAATAAACCAGTGATCTATATCAGGCATCACGATGCAGATCATTCAACAACCATTTCCGGAATGAGTGATTTTAACATTGTTTATGTGAATACGGAAGATCTGCAGAAGCAGCTGACCGAGGTGGTGAGTGAGAATTCAGTTATTGCTACAGCTCAAACGTTAATTGCTCCTCCCTGTTCTTTTCTGGTATTGCTCTAATAAAATTATCATAACCTTCTTCATCGTCGTGACTGCTATACACGCCATAGGCATCGAGACTGTAACCTATCAATCCATCTTTCGCTTCGATAATGTATAGAATAGACGAGTCGGCAGGATCTGTTGAACCCTCAAAACGGTAAGTCTTAATAATCTGTAATTCATCCGGTTGATAATTTTTCCCCTTTCCGGAATGAAAACCTTCCGGGCTCCAGCGGAACTCATTATCCCACTTTTTCAATCTCAATTTCTCCAATATATAGCTGAGTGTGATCATTTCGTTTGGTGCTTCCATGTGTGAGGTTTTGGATATGGGTGCAAATGTTGTACCATGAGGAGGAATTAGGAATTAGGAGTTAGGAATTAGGAATCGTAGGACAATTATCACAACCTTTTTTTATACTCGGTTTAAGCATAAGCACAGAAGCAAATGATGCATATGAACGGTGACCGCCAGGAATTGTAATGCTACGCACAAAGCATCTCTAATTCCTAGCTTCTAATTTCTAATTCCTACTTCCGCTCCGCGGAACGATTTTTTCATCCGCCTCCTAAATTCCCCACCATGGACCAAATAAAGCTCCCGTTGTATGTTAAACTAAGTCTTGTTTCCCTATTGCTCGCGCTATGGTTATACGGATTGTTTGTCGGCCAGTATTTGTTGCTGCCGCTGGGTTTTGCTGTACTGATCGCCATTTTATTGCGGCCCCTGGAGGCGCGTTTGATAAAATGGAAAATTCCAAGAGTGCCTGCAATACTCCTGAGCATATTGATTGCGGTCATAGTGTTGGGTGGTGTGATGTTTTTTATTTCATCACAAGTGCAAAATTTTATACAGGATCTTCCTACAATTAAGAAAAATATCAACACGCTTGTAAGCAAGGTGCAGCAATGGATACGTCAACAGTTGCATGTGTCACAACATCAGCAACAACAGGTGGTAGCACAGGCAAAAGAGAAAGCAACAGGAGAGATAGGAACCGTAGCCGGCGGGGCTTTGAGCATTATTGGTTCATCGTTGAGTAACATCACGCTCATACCAATTTATACTTTCCTCTTCATGTATTACAGAGAATTGTTGCGAACATTTGTGGTAAGATTGTTTCACAAAAAGCATAACGATAAAGTGGTTGAAGTGATCAGCGAAGTGCGTTTTATTATTCAACATTACATTGCAGGATTATTGCTGGAGAACTCGTGTGTAGCGGTTTTGAACGCGATCGGTTTATTTATTATCGGCGCTCCTTATGCGTTATTGCTTTCCATTATTGGAGCTATTTTAAATTTGATTCCATACATCGGAGGATTGATTGCAGTGTTCCTTATTTCATTCATAACGTACACAAACACAGGTGAAGTTTCTAAACTCATTTGGGCGATCGTGATATTCTTAGTCGTTCAGTTTATCGATAACAATTTCATTTATCCGCGAATCATCGGATCGAAAGTAAAACTCAATGCACTCGTTTGCATAGTGGGTGTGATCGTTGCCGGATCGCTTGCGGGCATAGGTGGAATGTTCCTGAGTATTCCTTTTATCGCCATTTGTAAAACAATTTTTGATCGCGTAGACGAGCTGAAACCGTGGGGAATGTTGCTGGGAGACGATTTCGCGGCTTTACATGAACCACGGAAAAGAAAAAAAATTGAGGAGCAGGATAAAAACTAGAAAATTAGATTTGGCAAATTCATTTTCTTTTTTATAAGTTTGTTAACAGAACGAAACAATAACTGCTTGCTTAATTATTCCAACGATACACTTGTAGCCCTTTGGAACGACTTCCGTAATGGTAGTTCCACTGCCTTCAGTTCTATTATCAAATGGTACTATAAAGATCTATTCAGATATGGATGCAAGTTTACGCAGGACGAGCATTTGGTAAAGGATTGCATTCAAAACGTTTTTCTTTCTCTCTGGAAAAATCATGCTACAATAGGTGAAACAGAACACGTAAAATTTTATCTGCTCACTTGCCTTCGTCGCGACATTGCGAAAGAGTTGAAGAAAGGCAAAACAGAAATTTCCTACGATAATTTTTCTTCCGAAAGCTTTTTTGATCTTGGCCTTAACGCAGAAAACCGTTTGGTTGACCGCGAAAAATCAGTTGAGCTCGCCAAAAAAATAAAGGAAACTTTAAAGTCTCTCTCCAGAAGGCAACAGGAAATCATCTACCTGCGCTTTTACATGAATGCCGATGCAGACAAGATCGCAGAAATTATGGAAATCAACCATCAGTCTGTGTACAACCTTCTGCACGATGCATTGAAAAAACTAAAAACCGTTTCAGAAAAGTTTATTATTTGCCTGATGTTATTGTTGACAATCAGTGGATTATAAATGGCTTTAACTTTTTTTTAAAATTATTTCCAAAAGTTCAGTAGAAAATTGACCTGCGTCGCTTTATCTAAGTGTGCAAATGAATGTAAACACACAATGGCTGCAATGCGAAACAACCCTTACAAGACAATAGGAGATTTTATAGCTGATACATCTTTCAGAGATTGGATATTGCATACAGATCCGGCAGCGGAAGTTTTCTGGCACAACTGGGCGCATATGAATCCTACAAAACAGGATTTGATGGAAAATGCCAAAGAGCTGTTGTACATTCTTAAAACGAGTGGAAAAAGTATTTCTGACGAAGAGATAGAGATTGAAATTGAAAAGATACTTTCTGCCATCAGGGAGGACCCTTCTTTAGCCGACAACCAAACCTCAATCAGTCCAAACGGGACCGTTGCTTTTTTCAAGCGAAATTGGTGGAAAGTGGCTGCAGCAGCGGTTGTTGCAGTTGTTGGTGCATGGGCTTTAACTGCATCACACAAGGGGGCTACAGTTAAAGAAAGCAGCTATGAAACTTTCACCATTGCAGTTAAGAAAACGGCTGACGAATTTGTAAACACTACAGGTTCTATTCAAAAGATTAAACTGTCAGATGGATCAACAGTGATGCTTTCACCCAGAAGCAAATTTGTTTATTCCGGCAATGCCACTGAAAAAAGAGAAATTTATCTGGAAGGTGAAGCCGTTTTTGATGTAGCTAAAAACCCCTCAAAGCCTTTTATAGTTTACACAAACGACCTGGTGACAAAAGTATTGGGAACGACCTTTTGGGTTAAAGCCTATGCCGATAAAAAGTTCACGCTTGTTTCAGTAAAGACAGGGAAGGTGTCTGTGTACAAGAAAAATGTATTTTCTGAAAAGCATAACGCAACGCCTTATGAACTTGGTGGTTTAGTGGTTACACCGAACCAAATGGTAATACTCGACGAAGAAAAAGTTTTGCGTAAAAAGATTACAGATAAACCAGATGTTCTACCTGCTCCCAAAAGTTTCAATTTCAACTTCGATTCAGCCCCAATAAAAAAGGTGTTCGCCATCATGCAGGAAGCTTATGGAATCAACATCGTGTTTGATGAAGAGGCGTTTGCCAACTGTACCATTAATGCACCTATGGGCAATGAAACATTTTATCAGAAACTGGATGTCATTTGCAAAGCCATTAACGCAAGCTACGAAATCATCGATGGTAGTGTAGTTATGAGCACAAGAGGTTGTCCTAAAAAGGAATAAAAGAAAGCATCTATAAATTTTAAATTAAGGCTCAGATTAGAAGCAAGGCTAAAATCAATAAACCAGATAAATCGTTACACCTTTTTAGTTTGGAACACTAATAGATTAAGGAACAGAAAGGATTAAATACTTACACAGGCCAGGGTTAGAAGCAGAACATTTTTAGTAAAAAGTCATATGAAAAACAAAAGCCGGTAATGTTGCGAGCACTACCAGCTTTGTCAAAATAATTCCCTTGAAAGGTTTTTAAGCAGACTTTAAAGGGATGTTTACCTATTAAATAACAGTTAAACGGTTGCAATTTATGAAAAAATTGACTCATCCAATTGCTTTAGCCATTATGAGAATCTCCCTTATTCAGTTTTTTTTGGTGGTCGGCGTATTTTGTAGTTACGCTAAGACTTCAGAAGGGCAGAATGTTCTTGATAAAAAGGTGTCTTTGCACCTGAAAAATGAAAAAATCAAGAATGTGCTTTCAGAACTGGAGAAGATTTCGGATGTAAAATTTGTTTACAGCCCCGAAATTATCGGTTCTTCCAGGAAAGTAAATGTAGACGCCAACGGCAAAAAGCTGGACCTGGTGCTACAGGAACTCCTCAACCCTTTGGACGTAAAGTACGAACTCCAAAAAATGCAAAACAGCTACATCGTACTTAGTAAAGTAGTGACTGTAGGCGGCAATGTAAAGTACATTGTTGAAAATAAACCAGTTATTGACACTTCCATTCACGCTACCGGTACTGTAATAGACGCCAGCGGCACTCCCTTACAAGGTGTTACAGTTTCGGTGAAAGGCACTAACATCGCAACCATGACAAATGCGACTGGTGCTTTCTCCCTGCATGTTCCGCAGAAAAATGCAGTTTTGCGTTTTAGCTATGCGGGCATGGAGCCCTACGAAGCGGCTGCTGGTAGCGGATTAAGTGTCGCACTGAAACAAAGCACAAAAACCATCGATGAAGTAGTGGTAGTAGGTTATGGCCAACAAAGAAAGGGCCTTGTAACCGGCGCTATTTCACAGGTTAAAAGTGAGCAGATCGCTACTGTTTCATCTACCCGTATTGAACAAGCCTTGCAAGGTAGAACGCCAGGCGTAAACGTACTGCCTGCATCTGGTTCCCCTGGTAATAACATGAAAGTGCGTATCCGCGGTACAGGTTCCAACCTTGCTGCAGATCCTCTGTTCATCGTTGATGGTATGAGAGCCGGCGGTATCGAATATCTTGATCCTACAGAAATTGCCTCTGTGGATGTATTGAAAGATGCGGCTTCTGCTGCAATTTATGGTGCGGAAGGTGCGAACGGTGTAATTCTCGTTACCACTAAAACTGGTAAAAGAAGCGGTCCTCCTGAAGTCAGCTTCGCTATGCAGTACGGCCAGCAATCATTGGGCAAGAAAATGGATATGATGAACTCTGCCCAATATGTTGATTACCTGAATACTTCAAAAACCGGAACGCCTGTTCCATTGCCAACAAACACAAGCAAATCGACTGACTGGCTGGACGAAGTCTTCCAAACAGCTCCTTTACAGCGCTATGGCCTGAATCTTAGCGGCGGTACGGAAAAAACAACTTACTGGATCGGCGGTACATACTTCAATCAACAAGGTATCGTTGGGGGTGACAAAGCCAGCTTCGACCGCTATACTTTCAGAATAAATACCGATAGCAGAATTAAAAAATGGTTGAATATCGGTGAACGTTTATCTTACTCAAACTTCACCAAAAAAGGTGTAACAGAAGACTCTGAATTCGGATCGGTGATAGACAATGGGATCATGCTTGATCCTACTACACCTGTAGTGTACAACAGCGAAACTGATTACACTCAATACTTCAAAGATTCTTATGCCGGCACAACGCCTTCAGGAACACCTATTTCCAGCTTGCTGAGAAAAGACCCTAACGGTAAGTACTATGGCATTTCTCCGTATATACGCGGTGAAATTGGTAATCCATTGGCACAAATGGACATCACCCACACTCAAACTACACAAAACAAAGTGGTGGGTAGTGCCTATATTGATATCGAGCCAATTACCGGTTTGAAAGTGACTTCACGCTTTGGTATCGACGGAGCGTTCCAAAAAATCCACAGCTGGTATCCAACCTTCTGGTATTCATCAGAAAGATTGAACGAAACGCCTACAACCTATGACCATGCTGACCAGTGGTTCAATTGGCAGTGGGAAAACTATGCTTCTTATACGAGAAAAATAGGTGATCATAATTTCTCGTTGCTTGCCGGTACTTCAGCATTAAAAAACAACTATTATTTCCTTAACGGTACAGCATCTGGCATGTTCAGAGAAAATGACCAATTCAGCTGGGCCGATTACGAGCCTGATACACAGGACAAAGTTAATAGCAACAATGAGGTTAGTACTTTATCCTCTTACTACGGCAGAATTTCTTACGACTTTAGAGGTAAATATCTTATTAATGCAAGCTATCGTCGTGATGGGTCTTCACGACTTCCGCCAGGTCAACAGTGGAGAAATTATCCTGCTGTGTCTGCTGGTTGGGTATTGTCAAACGAAGATTTCTTTAAAGGAAAACTTTCAAATATTTTCGATTACGTGAAATTGCGCGGAAGCTGGGGTATTAACGGTAGTCTTTCAAACATTAAACCTGGTCAATGGCTTGGTGCGATTTCAACTACCGATGTTACCGGTGCCGCTATTCAGTATCCGGACGCTTCAGGAAACTTCCTGATCGGTGCGGCTCCAACTACTATTTCCAACAAACAGCTGACATGGGAAGAAAGCGAGCAAACAGATATTGGGTTGGATCTCGCACTTGTTCAAAGTCGTTTGAACTTTAGCGTAGATTATTATAACAAGAAAACAAAAAATCTGATCATGTCAGGTGCTGGCGCTGTGCCGGTATTCCTGGGGGCCCAGGTTCAGTTCGTTAATAGTGGTAAGATACAGAACAAGGGTTGGGAATTTGATGCGTCATATAGAAGCAGAAACGACCAGGCTTTGAAATGGGAAGTAAGCGGTAATGTCTCCACACTTCATAATGAGGTGATAGAAGTGAATCCTAACTTCACACAGATTCTTGGTACCAGCGTAGGTACAGGTTGGACCGCTACAATGTTTGAAAAAGGCAAACCGGTATGGTACTTCAGCGGTTACAAAACTGACGGTATCTTCCAGAACCAGGGACAGATTGATGCGTATATGACAAAAACAGGTATCAAGGGATATACTCCAAAACCTGGTGATCCGATTGTTGTGGATGTTAATAACGATAAACAAATTAACACTGCAGATCAGACTTATATCGGTACTCCACACCCTAACTTTATGTACGGTGGCCGCATTACGCTTAACTACAAAGGATTTGATTTCATCGGCTTTATACAAGGGCAAAGCGGAAACGACATCCTGATGGGCTTCAATCGTTCTGACCGTCCTACTGCAAATAAACCTGCATTCTTCTACACTGACCGCTGGACAAAAGATGGTAGCACGAACTCATGGTTCGCTCCAAACACAACCAGTGCTTATGTTTACAACAGTGACAAGATGATCTTCAATGGTTCATATGCACGTATTCGCCAGTTGCAGTTAGGTTACACTTTGCCTGCAGATGTGCTGAGCAAAATGCATTTCAAAACTTTAAGGATATATGTATCACTGGATGATTTCTTCACATTTACCAAATATCCGGGATTAGATCCTGAAGCCGGTAGTAACAATAATAATAGTCTTGGTATCGACAGGGGTGTTTATCCAATACCAAGAAAGATTCTTGGCGGTTTATCCTTCACGTTCTAATTATTAACCTACCAAAAATTCAAGTGATGAAAAAAACATTTTTAAAATATACTTTAATAGCCGGTACTACCGCACTTATAGCTGCAGGTTGTTCCAAAAGTTTCCTGGACCAGCCGATCAACGGTAAAGCTTCCGAAGCAGATTTTTATCAGACAGACGATGATGCCTTAAAAGGTACCACTGCTATTTACAATAGCTTACAGTACGAATATTACACTGCGTGGACAAGTATGTATTTCTTGAAAACATTGCCTTCTGATGAAAGCAATGCAGCAGGTAGCGGCGAATCTGACCAACCGCAATATCAGCAGATCGATAAATTTACCCTGGATGCAAACAACTCCGGTGTGCTGGCAGGATGGAGAACTTGTTACTACACAATTTTCCGCGCAAACAAGATCATCAATTTTGTAAAACCGGACAATGCACTGCGCAAACAGTGTATTGCGGAAGCAAAGACCATCAGGGGGTATTGCTATCTTGACCTGGTGTCACTTTGGGGAGATGTTCCTTTAGTGTTGCAGGATCTTGGGCTTAGCGATATACAAAAAGTTACCAGGACTCCGGCAGCTGATGTATATACGCAAATTCAGAAGGACCTGACAGAAGCAATGGTGGATCTTCCTGCAAAAAGTGCATTGAGTGCAGCAAATAAATTCCGTGTATCTAAAGGAACAGCACAATCAATTTTGGGTAAAGCGTTGTTGTACCAAAAGAAATATGCTGAAGCTGCCACTCAGTTTGATGCAGTAATGAACAGCGGTGACTACAGTTTGGACCCATCAATCTCCCACGTATTTTCTAAAGCTGGTGAGTTTGGCTCTGAATCAATTTTCGAAGTTTCTTTCAGCAGTTTGAAAAACTATGATTGGGGTAACTTCCCATGGGGTAACGTTCCACAGGCAAACATTCACGTTCAGCTGATGGGACCTCGTAGTGACTTTTACACTAAAGCACCTGTTGATTCATTGCTTGGCGGATGGGGTTTCAACTCTCCTAAAAAAGGATTGTATGATGCCATGGTTGCTTATGGCAACGCTGCTGTAAGGCAATCTGCTGTTATGTCTGAAGGTGAATTAACTGCAGAAGGCGGTAAATGGACAAATCCAACTGCATATGGTTATGAAGGATACTTCCAGAGAAAATATGGTACTTACGCCTCTCAAACAGTTGCATCTGGTATTGCTGAATTAAACTACGGCACCAACTGGCGCTATATCCGCTACGAAGACGTAGTGCTGATGGATGCCGAAGCTTATAACAAAGCAGGTAACGATGCAGCAGCTTTAAAAGCTATCAACCAAATCCGCAAAGTAAGGAACATGGCTGATCTTGCTACAACCGGCGATGCGTTGTTCCAGGACATTGTTAAAACCAGACGTGTAGAGCTTGCATTTGAAGGCGTCCGCTACATTGACCTTGTAAGATGGGGCATGGCTGACCAGGTGCTTGGACCATTGGGTTTTGTAAAAGGCAAACACGAACTGATGCCAATTCCAGCGTCTGACGTTAAAACCGCTAACCTGAAACAAAATCCTAACTATCCATAATAGTAAACATAACTCACAACAAACAGGATAAAAAAGGAAGGGCTTGCAGCAATGCAGGCCTTTTTCAATTAGGAATTAGGAATCAGGAATTAGGAATTAGGAAGGCATTCTGTGTAATGTTTGGATTGCTGATAAACACTCTTCTGTTTTACAAAAGATCAGTGCAAATCAGTCAAATCAGTGTCATCTGCGTGCTCTCTAATTTTCAAATCTTCAAATTTTCAAATTGTCCTTGTTTGATTTTTATAAATTTACACAATGAGTAAATCAGAAACGGTTCAGGAATTTTATAAAAGGATAGGGGATGAGAAAGCCACTGAACGGTCGATTGTAAACAAGGATGCCGGACGCTTCAACGTTTACCGCAGAAATGATTATTTGTGCAAATCATATACGCCATACAACAGGAGGGATTTTTATAAAATCTCACTCATCATTGGTAAAGGTACTTTGTACTATGCCAACAAAGGAATTGAAATAAACAGCGATGCATTGGTGTTTTCAAACCCGAATGTTCCCTATGCATGGGAAGCATTGTCGCCAGATCAGTTTGGTTATTTTTGTCTTTTTACAGACAGTTTTATAGATACACCGCAGCGGATACACGATTCACCGTTTTTCAGAATAGGAGGTGATCCTGTCTATTTTTTGAGCAGCAAGCAGGTAGAAGAAGTAAGCGCTATTTTCGAAAAAATGCTTTGCGAAATAGAATCCGAATATATTTATAAATACGATCTGCTGCGCAACTACATCAATCTGCTTATTCACGAAGCATTGAAGCTGCAACCCGCAGATTCTTATTTCAGGCACAGCAACGCCGCTGAGCGCATTGTGTCGTTATTCATGGAACTGCTCGAGCGGCAATTTCCCATCGATTCGCCCGATCATATTTTGCAACTCAAAACGGCTGCCGATTACGCAACCAGGTTGTCCGTGCATGTCAATCACTTGAACCGCACGGTAAAAAAACTAACCGGCAAAACCACCACCGAACACATAGCCGACCGCATCGTCCGCGAAGCAAAGGCCCTGCTAAAACACACTGACTGGAACATTTCCGAAATAGCCTACTCGCTCGGCTTCGAATACCCCGCGTATTTTAACAACTTCTTCAAAAAACAGACAAGTGAAGTGCCGAAGGCATTCAGATGAATAGGAACACAGATTATCATGATTATCATGATTTGATAAGATTTTATTAATAAAGATAGTAGTGCAATGTTTTGTAAATTTATCAGGGACGACATTTAAGAGGTAAATTATTTTATTCAAAACATGTATCATGACTAATCATGACAATCATGATAATCTGCGTCCCTTCTCTTGTTTGAATTTTATAATTTTCTGTTTGAAATCTATTAACACCCACCCGCTCCTGTAGAATACATTTGTTCTCGTAAAATTTATATTTATGCAATACAGGAATCTTGGAAAAACATCAGAGAAATTATCGGCGATAGGTTTGGGTTGCATGGGAATGAGCTTTGCCTATGGTCCCGTGGATGACGAAGAATCAATTGCTACGTTACACAAAGCACTTGAACTGGGAATTAATTTTTGGGATACAGCAGACATGTATGCCCAGGGGAAAAATGAAGAGCTTATATCAAAAGTATTGGTGCCAAATCGTGATAAAGTTTTCATTGCCACAAAATTCGGCTTCCGCTTAAGGGAAGATGCTGCAAAATATCCGGGAACTGGCGGTGCTTATTTCGATGGGTCACCTGCTTATCTCAAAACAGCTGTTGAAGCCAGTTTGAAACGTTTAAAGATAGACACCATTGATTTGTACTATGCACACCGCATTGATCCGAATGTGCCGGTAGAAGACATGGTGGGAGCGATGGCAGATTTGGTAAAAGAAGGTAAAGTAAAATACCTCGGTCTTTCCGAAGCATCTGCAGCTTCATTGCGCAAGGCACATGCAGTGCATCCCATAGCTGCATTACAGAGCGAATACTCTTTGCTTACCCGCGATGTGGAAAATGAAATATTGCCCACCTGCCGCGAATTGGGCATCACATTCGTTCCTTATAGTCCGCTGGCAAGAGGTTTGGTAACTGCAACAGTCAATGATTTCTCCAAACTGGATGAAACGGATTTTCGCAGAACGCTTCCACGTTTTAGTGATGAACACGCAGACAACAACGTTCAGCTTGCAAATGCATTCGCAGACTTTGCGAAAAGTAAAAACTGGACACCGGCCCAATTAGCATTGGCTTGGGTGCTGGCACAAGGCGATGATATCATCCCGATTCCGGGAACGAAGAAGAGAAAATATTTGCAGGAAAATGCCGGTGCAGTAGATATAAAATTATCGGCGGCAGACTTGCAGGCCATTAATGAATTACTAAACAAATATCCCGATGTGGGCCAGAGGTATAGTGATGGTGGGATGAAATTGGTGAATCATTAGAGAGGAATTAAGAATTAGGAATTAGGAATTAAGAATTGTTCATGTGCTGCATCACTTTTCTATTGTACACTGTTCAATGCGGCGTATTGAACAGTGTACAATGACGCACAGAAAGAATTCTTAATTCCTAATTCCTAATTCTCAATTGCGCTACTGCGCAGCAGGTTTATCATAATTCAACAACCAATGTATTCCAAACTTATCCGTCAGCATACCAAAGTAAGCGCCCCAGAAAGTATCTTGTAAAGGCATTGTTATTTTAGCGCCATCAGTAAGGCCTTTAAAGAAGGTATCTGTTTCTTCTTTGCTGCTGCACTGAAGCGAAACAGAAACAGATGAACCGAATGTTACTTTGTTATCTCCCATGCCATCAGAAGCCATTAATGTAACACCGTCTTTCACCAACTGGGCGTGCATTATAAGGTCTTTATCATCTCCTGATTGATTGCCACCGGGAGCTTCTCCGTAAGTAATAATTTTCAACTCACCACCAAATGCTTTTTGGTAAAACTCCATCGCCTCACGGCAATTGCCGTTGAATGCTAAATATGGATCAAATGCTTTCATGTTTAAATGGTTTTTGTTTGGTGTCAAATGTAGTCAATTTGAAAATTTGAAGATTTGAAGATTTGAAAATGATCCCGTGCTGATCGCAACGTAGAGTTCATTTATTTTTGCACAGCGGGCTGTTTAATTTGCATTAGGAATGCCACGCACAAAGAATTTTCAAATCTTCAAATTTTCAAATTCACCTGTTGTCCCTTGCGTACCATTTAGTCATATGCTTTTATACACTCCACCATCCGCTCTCAGGGCTGCGCCATTTGTGGCACTTGAAAGAGGACTCGCAACATACACAACAAGATTCGCTATTTCATCCGGCGTAGTAAAGCGCTGCAAAATTGAACTTGGCCTGGCGGACTTGAAGAATTCTTTTTCCATGTCAGCCTTCGTCATGTTTTTTGATTGCGCAAGTTGATCAACAAAATCACTTACACCCTCAGAACTTGTTGGTCCCGGCAAAATGGAGTTAACAGTAACGTTTGTTCCCCTGGTAGTTTCAGCAATGCCACGGCTGATGGCCAGTTGCGCCGTTTTCGTCATGCCATAGTGAACCATTTCTTCTGGTATGTTTAATGCAGATTCGCTCGAAATGAAAATGATCCGCCCCCAGTTTTTTGACAACATTTTAGGCAAATAAAAACGAGACAAGCGCACACCACTCATGATGTTGATGTCAAAAAAGCGTTGCCATTCTTCATCAGGGATATCAACAAAATCCTGCGGATTGAAAACTGCAACGTTGTTGACCAGAATATCCACTTCGGGTAATTGTTTTGTTAGGTTAGTGATGTGTTCTGGCTTTTGAAAATCTGCAACAACACCCGACACTTTCGCAGAAGGAATTTCTTTTTTAATAGTTGCGATTGCATCATCAATTCTTTTTTGCGTGCGTCCGTTGATCGTCACAATAACTCCTTCTGCCGCAAGCTGTTTTGCAATAGCGAAACCAATGCCCGCAGTAGAACCTGTTACCAATGCTTTTTTGTTTGTCAGTTGTAGATCCATTTCTTATGTTTTTAATTATTTCAAAATCCATTCAGAGATTACAAAATTCACGAAGTCATTGTTCTAAAATTTGTACCGCGCAAGGTTTAATTGGTATAATTCAGAGGAATTGGAAATTAGGAATTAGGAATTAGGAATTAGGAATTAGGAATCATGGTCGCTTAGTTAACAATATGTCGCAGCCTTTGTTTCTTTCGAACGTAGCTTCGATAAATTAGAAATGCAGTTGAACTGTGGGAAAAAATCAGTGCAAATCAGTCAAATCAGCGTTATCAGTGTGCTTTCTCACCCGTTTCGTTTTATTAATTAGCTTTTGTACATTAGCCAGTATGCTAAAACTATCAGCATGAGAAAACGCTATTACTGTTTTGCTTTGGTTCTGCTTGCCACTGCCTGTAATGAACCAGCAAAAAAAACAGACGACAAAACGGTGTCTGCAAAACAAAACCCAGTTGGTTGTGCCGTTCCGCAAACAACCGACAAAGCCTGGTACACTTCGGGTACGAAAGCTCCCAAACTAAAGGGCCTTGAAGGAATTGATTTTAAAATTTCCACGAGCAACAAAGAAGCGCAGGAATACTTTAACCAGGGCATGATGTTGTCTTATGGCTTCAACCATGCAGAAGCCGCCAGGTCGTTTTTTGAAGCATCGCGCCTCGACTCCAACTGCGCCATGGCCTACTGGGGCTTTGCTTTGGTGCTTGGACCCAATTACAATGCAGGCATGGAGGATGATAATTATCAGCGGGCCTACAAAGCTTGCCAGAAGGCCGTTTCGCTTTCCAACAACAGTACCGAAAAAGAAAAAGCACTTATTCAGGCGTTAACATATCGCTACGCTGCCGAGCCGCCTAAAGATCGCAGCCACCTTGATAGTGCCTATTCGGCCGCTATGAAAAAAGTGTATGATAGATACTCTACCGATCCTGATATCAGCGCATTGTATGCTGAATCGTTAATGGATATGCATCCATGGGATATGTATGATAAAAAAACAAGAGAGCCGAAGCCATGGACTCCGGAAATAGTTACTGTACTTGAAAAGCTGATCAAGTTATATCCAAAACATCCCGGTGCGCCGCATTTTTATATTCATGCAGTGGAGGCCTCGAAACATCCGGAGAGAGGGCTTGCAAGTGCCAACCTGTTGATGACATTGGTGCCTGGCTCGGGCCACCTGGTTCATATGCCATCCCACATTTACATTTGGACGGGTGATTATCATCTGGGTTCCCTTGCGAATATCGAGGCCGTAAAAGTAGATAGCAATTATTTAACAACCTGTCATGCGCAAGGGGCTTATCCGCTTGGCTATTATCCGCACAACTGGCATTACCTGGCGGCTACGGCAACCTACGAAGGAAACTCAAAGCTGGCTTGGACTGCTGCACAAAAGCTGCAGGAAAATACTGCCACCAGCATTATGAAGCAACCAATGTGGGGAACGTTGCAACACTACTATAGCATTCCCTATTTCATTGCAGTCAAGTTTAGCATGTGGGACACCATTCTCAACATAAAGCCATTGGACAAGGATCTCGTTTATCCTCGTGCAATTCTATTGTATGCAAGAGGTATGGCGTATCTCGGAAAGAAAGACATGGCAAAAGCAGAAAACGAACTTTTGCAATTGAAGGAGCTGGCGAAAGATTCTTCGCTAAAGCAAATTTCAATCTGGAACATTAACAGCGCAGAAGACATTGTGCACATAGCATTGAACACGCTTACGGCAGAAGTACACCGAAGAAAAAAAGAATACGACCAATCGTTTGCCGCATTCAGGCAGGCTATTGCCATTGAAGACAATTTGAACTACAACGAACCTCCTGACTGGTTTTTCTCCATTCGTCATCACCTTGGTGCTGCATTACTCGAAGCAGGAAAATATAGCGAAGCAGAAAAAATATACCTCGAAGATTTGAATGGATACAAAGAAAATGGCTGGGCCCTTATCGGTCTTTACCAGGCACTTCAAAAGCAGGGAAAAACTGCAGAGGCACAACGTGTGAAAGCGAGGTTTGATAAGGCGTGGAAGTATGCTGATGTGCAGATACAGTCCTCATCGAGTTTGTAGGGAGTTTGGTTTTTAAACTGTAAGCAAACATTCAAATAAAACAAAAGCCGGCAAATAGACTGCCGGCTTCGTTATGCGGGGACTTCATGTCTTTTGTTCATTAAATTTACCAACACCATTTCAACGTACTCTTTACCGTCTACATTAGTTAAATTAAGTCGTTCATCTGGCTGGTTCGCTTCAGCAAATACCGTTCCTTTCAAATAAATTTCTAAAATGGTTTGCGGCGTTTTTCCGCTTGTGTCTTGAACAACCTGCGCTTTTACGAGATCGTTGTAATCAACAAATCCTAATTTTTTTGTCCATAACCCAGTTGTTGCAAGCTTTAGCGTTGCTGATTTATCGAGCAGCCCTTTTATTCCTGTATAGCCTATAAATATACCCCCCGCAGCCATGCTAACTGGGATCAACACACTCTTTGAACCTTTAGTTGCTAACCACACGGAGGCAACAGTAAGGCCGGCTCCCATAAGTGTTGAAGTTATTTTTTCTTTTCTTGAATAGAAATATTCTTCTTCATACAGGCTCGGTTCGGTCATATTTATCTTGGTTGTTGGTACAATGTCTTTAATGTTATGAAAAGTTCCATCGGGCATTTTCAACCAGTTTCTACTGTTACGGGAAAACAGTAAGATGCCGGGAAATAGTGAAGTCATGTAGCCAAAGAACGCATCTTCCTTTGGAAGATAATTTGCAGAAGTTGCCAGATAGATCAGACCGCAAAGGGAAGCTGACACAGCAATGGGCAACGCATAAACAGATAACAAGAAGTTTTTTTGTCTTATCGATTTGTCTGTTTCGTCGTTAGTGTAAATCATGTTTAAGGGACTGGGATTATGAAGTTATAGATTATAAGTGTGGGTTTAGACTGTTGCCGTATTAATCAATTCCAAACACCATTGCCTTCCGTCAAAATAATCGGCTTGCCATCTGTCACTACAATCGTGTGTTCGTGTTGCGCCATAAAGCCACCGTTCTTTCCAACCATTGTCCAGCCGTCGCTTAGTGTGTCAGCATAAGATGAGGTGGTTGAAATAAATGTTTCAATCGCAACAACGGAATTCTTTCTGAATCTTGTTTGGTTATACTTGTCTTTGTAGTTGGCTATTTCACTTGGCGCTTCATGAAGGCTTCTGCCAATGCCGTGACCGGTCAGGTTTTTGATTACTTTGAAGCCGCGTTTTTTTGCTTCCGTTTCTATCAAGTGCCCTACATCTGAAATACGCACACCACCTTTGATATTGTAAATCGCTTTATGCAAAATCTCTTTTGAAGCGTCTACCAATTTTTGATGCTGATGAATGTCTTTACCCACCACAAACGAATTGCCATTGTCTGACCAAAAGCCATTCAGTTCCGCTGAAACATCTATGTTGATCAAATCGCCTTCTTTCAGTATTCTGTTCGATGGAATGCCGTGGCAAAATTCATTGTTTACACTTATGCAGGTCCAACCGGGAAAACCATAAGTTTCGTAAGGTGCAGACTTTGCACCGAAATCTGAAAGGATTTTTGCTCCATACTCATCCAGTTGTTTCGTCGTCATGCCGGGCTGCGCATAATTGCTCATTTCCTTTAAGGTGTGCGCAACTGCCTCGCTTACTTTTTGCATTCCGGTGAGTTCTTCTTCCTTGGTTATTGACATGTTTTTTCCGTTTGCGTTACGATTTGAGTGCGTGCTGGGAAACGCCCTCTACCATCAAATATACGCAATAACCCTAAGCAGGCAGCCTGATGGGTTTAACCGCAAAGAGCGCAATGGTTGCGCAAAGGGAACGAAGAATGCACAAAAGACCTCCTTGTTTTCTTTGCGCGACCTTTGCGCTCTTTGCGGTTAAATACGCCGCCGCACACTCCATTTTCAAATTTTCAAATTATCTAATTTCTACAGGGCTCCCCATTGCCTCCAGCTCCTTGTTGAAATAATCCCTAACGCCTTCCTTCGAAGAAAATGCAGCATTCGTTTTTTCCCACAACGCATAAAACCGGAATGACAGCTTGCCATTGTTAACAGGTTGGCTAACAAGCCATGTATCCTTTATTTCACTTTGCAACGTATTGGCATTTGTCATGTAGGTGTGGCTGTTGTTTGGTACGCTTACTCCAAGCGCTAATTTGTCTTTATTCTCACTTTGTGCGCCGTAGGAATAATAAATGTTTTGATTGTTGGCTTTTAGACCTTCGGCATTATTTTCATAAAAGTCAGCCATGCCGGTTACTAATTCATCAGTAGCACTAAGTCCGGAAATGGTAAGATCCGACTGATAAAAATATTGACCTTTCCAAATGCTGGTGCGTTCAGTTATGGTGAAAGGTTTGTTGTTGATGACGCAGGAGTATGTCATGTCGAACATGGCACGTAAAGGGCCATCACTTACTACATGAAATGTTTCTGATTTTATAATGTTGCCACCAACCCGGATAAGCGTGTCGGAGTTGGATGATGTTTTGGTGCGAATGGCCAAAGCGCCCGCGCCCAGTGACTTTCCAACGCGTAGGATATCCATTCCCCAGTTTGAAAAATTATGGTAACTGTTTTTAGGATTAGCGCCAACCGTATCCATCACCATACCGCCAATACGTTTGCCGTAAATATCCTTGCAATTTCTTGCATCAAAATATAGTCGGAATGCCACCTTATCATTCTCCCATGCAGGTCCTTCCGTAAGGTATGGGGGTAATACAACTTTCGAAAAATCTGTTGGAGGATTGTTGAGTGGCATCGTGTCCTTTAACACCAGCGGACCAAAGCTTTGATCAGCGTTTTTATGTTTTTGTCTTACATGAGCAAAAACGGGCTGATAGTCAGGCAGATTTTTGGAAGCTTGCAGTTGCAACTTAATGCTCTCTTTAGCTGCGAAAGAAAGAACCAACACTGCTTCATCCCATTTGCCGTCACCATCTACATCATCAAACTGTGCCGGAATCGTTTTGCCATTTACTGAGAAAGTCAAATACTCACCCGGTTGAAGATTCTTCACTTTTGATGTAAGTGTGCTTCTTGTAACAACGATCAGCTCATTTTCCCTGGTCAGGGTGCTTTTGTTTTTTAGCACGAGGAACGCCGGAGGCAGCGCAAATAAACTTGTTGTTGAGGCTGCCAGGACAAAGGATGCAAGGATTTTTTTTATCATGTTGGTTGACAACTGTTTTAGTAATTCGATGCTGTTAAGATAAGTCGTTTGTTTAAAATTATTTGATGTTTATGTTGCGGTGAAAAGAGATTGTCTTGTGAAGCGCGAGGGATCTGAGTTGTAATGTAACAACAACAAGAAATGAGAGATACCCAGACCCCTCGGGCTTAATGAAGCACTCAAATGGTGCAAATGTTTTTACCACAGAGGAAAGGAGGTTTTTTTCACAGAGGGAAGGAGGAACGCTTTTGAGATAGTTGATTATTCATGAAAGAGCAGAGAAAAGGAGTTGTTATATAAATCTCCTTTTCTCTGTGAAAAAAACTCCGTTATCTCTGTGGTTAAATTGGGCTTAGAAAATATTCATCACGTCGTTCGCGAATTGTTCCGCGGTTTCCTTCGTTGTTGCCTCTGTGTAGATCCTTATGATCGGCTCGGTGTTGGATGCTCTTAAATGGATCCAACCATCTTCAAGGTCTATTTTCAAACCATCTTCTGTATTGATTTTTTCATCAGCATAAGCAGAGCGAACTTTTGCAAGCACGTCGGTAATTTGAACGTCTGCTGCAAGGTCCACTTTCTTTTTTGCCATATGGTAATCAGGGAAGGTTTTACGGAACGCAGATATTGTTCCTTCAAATTTTGCCAATGCAGAAAGAAACAGTGCTACGCCCACCAACGCATCGCGGCCATAATGCAGCTCCGGTAGAATGATGCCGCCGTTGCCTTCACCGCCAATCACTGCGTTTACTTCCTTCATTTTTTTTACCACATTTACTTCGCCAACAGCAGCTGCGTAGTAATCGCAACCTGTCTCACGAGTGACGTCCCTTAATGCTCTTGAACTGCTTAAATTGCTAACAGTACTTCCTTTTTTAAATTGAAGCACATAGTTTGCCACAGCCACCAAAGTATATTCTTCTCCAAAGAAAGTGCCGTCCTCGCACACAAAGCAAAGCCTGTCTACATCTGGGTCCACGGAAATGCCAAAATCCGCGTCGTTTGATTTTACCGCTTCGCACAGCTGCGTTAAATGTTCCGGAAGTGGTTCAGGATTGTGCGCAAAATTGCCGGTAATCTCACTGTTTATGATGATGGCATTTTCTACTCCCAATGATGCTAATAATTGAGGAATGGCTATTGCTCCCGTAGAATTGATAACATCTACAACCACTTTGAATTTCTTTTTCCCGATGGCCGCTTTGTCTACATAGTTTAATGCAAGGATTGACTCAACGTGTTTGTCAATCAGCCCATCTATTTGAGAAGAGTTGCCTAAAGTATTTACGTTGGCAAATTCAAATCTTTCATTTGCTGCTTTCTCAAGAATGTTCAGGCCATCTTCAGCACTGATGAATTCACCGTGATTGTTGAGGAGTTTTAAAGCGTTCCATTGCATTGGATTGTGGCTCGCTGTAATGATGATGCCTCCATCCGCTTGTTCCCATACTACTGCCATCTCAACCGTTGGCGTAGTGCTAAGGCCAGCATCCAGGACATTTATGCCAAGTCCAAGCAGTGTATTCACCACAAGTTGGTTCACCATTGATCCGCTCATCCGGCCATCGCGGCCCACGACAACTTTTTTTCCTTTGCCTTTTTCCAGCAACCATGATCCGTACGCTGCAGTAAATTTTACGATGTCTACAGGCGTAAAGTTTTCACCGGGCTTTCCGCCGATCGTTCCTCTGATGCCTGATATACTTTTTATAAGAGACATGATCCTTTCTTTTATTGTTGAAATATTTTTTCCGGCCACAATGCAGCAGGATAACAACTGCTTTCCACTAAGCTGTTGATGCACTCCTGCACAATCGGTTTGTCCTCTTTGTAGGTAACGCCAAACCATTTCTCCGAAGTAGTAACGGCTTTGATTTTACCTTGTCCGGTTTTAATGAACTCATCGGCAACAGAAGGAATGTAAAATTCCGATTTTGGCTCGTTCATATGCTGGCTAAGAAAAGTATCAAACATCGATGACAGGAAATCAAAAACGTTGGAAGAGAAGCACCAGAAATTCATTGATGCCTTGGCTTCTTCGCTAATGGGAAACAATCCATCTGCATCTTCAAATACTATTTGATTTGCCTGGCGAAACACTTTTGTTCTCTCTGTTACCGACGTAATATTTCCATCAGCGTTGATTTCGCAAATGCCGCGACTTACAGGGCCATGGTCAGAAAGCGTGTTGGGCAATTCGTAACAGATGTTTGCCCACAATTGGTCTGATGATTCTTTTGTTAAGAATGCAAATGCTTTTTTAAAAGCATCTTTTCCATAAAAATCATCTGCATTGATTACTGCAAACGGGCCATTCACCTGTTCGCGGGTGCATAGCACCGCATGCCCCGTTCCCCAAGGCTTGGTGCGGCTTGCAGGAATGCTATGACTTCCGGTAAAGGAATCAAGCGTTTGATAAGCATAACGAATGGTGATCCGATCTGCAAAACGGGGTTCAAATATTTCTTTAAAGTCAGCTTCAAATTCCTGGCGAATTACAAACACCACATTGGTGAAGCCTGCTTCAATAGCATCGTAAATTGAATAGTCAATAATGCTTTCTCCTGCCGGGCCGAATTTGTCAATCTGTTTAAGACTTCCATATCTTGATGCCATGCCTGCAGCAAGAACTACTAATGTTGTTTCCATTAATTTTTTAAGTGTATTGAGGTTCTAGTGTAAGTTGTTTTTGACCAGTCTTATGTCCCTTTACAGCATAGTAAAGAATGAACAGATAGCACGTTGCCATGAGTACAAAAAAGACAGCCTGGAAATGATATACCTCTTTAAGGCTTGCGAATATTTTGGGTATGATAGCACCGCCTGCAATGCCCATGATCAATATCGCCGATCCTTTCTCTGTAAACTTTCCAAGCCCACTGATGGCAAGTGGAAAAATGGCTGGCCACATGGTGGCGTTGGCTAAACCAAGCAGAGCCACAAAGAAAACGGAAATGTATCCGCTGGTAAAAAACGCTGCGCCACTAAAACATATTCCCAAAATGGCAGAATATTTCAAAGCCGTTTGTTGCGAAATATATTTTGGAATGGTAAACAAACCGATCAGGTAGCCCAGCAGCATCGCGGCCAGCGTATAAGAAGTAAAGTATTTTGTTTCTTCTGTTGAGATGTGAAAGCCTTTGCCATAGGTCCCAATCGCGTCACCAGCCATTACTTCTACGCCCACATATACAAATATGCAAACAGCACCCAACCACAAATGAGGAAATTCGAAAAGGCTGGTTTTTTCTTTAGTGCCGGCGTCTATAGTTTGCTTGTTTTGTACAGAAGACTTCACTTCAGGAAGAGATGAATATAAGATCCAGACAGCGAGGATCAATAGCAATACCGACATGCACAGATATGGCGTGTATATTTTTTGAGAAAAGTCATCCAGGATAATACTGCGTTGAGCTGCATCTGTGGTGGCTTTCACTTTGTCTTCAAGTGTTGTTACACCTTTTAGAATGAGGCCACTGATCAACATTGGACTGATGATGCCTGCCACTTTATTACAAATGCCTACAATGCTGATTCGACGTGCAGCGCTTTCAATGGGGCCAATAATGCTGAGGTACGGATTTGATGCGGTTTGTAATAATGAAAGTCCCGAACCAATCACGAACAATCCTGTCAGCGACATTGGATAATTGCGATGCGTAGCAAATTGACCAAAAATGAACGTGCCTATTGCCATTACCAGCAATCCAAGGCTCATGCCTTTTTTCATGCCTGTCTTTTCAAGTATCCACGAGGAGGGAAGTGCCAGGAAAAAATAGGCCATATAAAAAGCAGTGGTGACCATAAATGCTTTTGAATCTGAATCCAGTTCAAAGGCTAATTTTACATAGGTAATGAGTGGCCCGTTCAGCCATGTTACAAATCCAAACACGAAGAACAGTAATCCCATTATCGCCATTACATTGGCAGAGCTCGTTTGTTTATTTTGCATTACATCGTTATTTTCTAACCTAAAGTAACCATAAGCTTCATAGTAAATCATATCAACCGTTTGCGCAATTTTTAATTTCAGGAAGTCCGTATGTTTGGAAAGGTTACTATTTCGTAGGTTTCAAATAAAGCTGAGGAACTGGTAGTGAGGAAAAGAGGTTGAAGAGGGTGAAGTTATATTTAATTGGGGAATACCTTTTTGCCCCTAAAAAAATACAATTTTGACCCCTTTCTTAGCCAGGTGATCAGCAAATTTATCATCGCTTACTTATTCGGTTTTCTCACAAAATAAAGTTGCCATCATGAATATCGCCCAGGTAAAAGAAAAACTAAAAGCAGATTTTTTATCACTCGATTTTAAACAGGAGGGGATAAAGAAAGTATCATCCCTCATGGACGGAACGCGCAGGCATGTGATGAAATTCGCTCCGTGGAAAGAATATGCCTACATGCCTCATGTTTCTTTCTCCGTTGGTTATTCAAACGATTATATATTCTTGAAATATTTCGTGAAGGAAAAAGAGATAAGGGCGCACGCAAATCAGTTGCAGGGCTCCGTTTGGGAAGATAGCTGCGTTGAGTTTTTTGTATCATTTGATGGTGACGGTGGTTATTACAATTTCGAATTCAACTGCCTGGGTAATTTTCTTGCTGCCTTTGGCCCTTCGAAAACAGAAAGAAGTTTTTTGGAGAAAGAAGTCATGAAGGGCATTGTTACGCTCGCCAGTGTTATCCGACATGAGATTGAAGATATTCAATGGGAACTGACTGCCGCCATTCCGGTTAGCAGTTTTGTTCATTCATCTATTGGCAACTTGCAAGGCACAAGCTGCAATGCGAATTTTTATAAATGCGGTGATTTGCTGAGCGATCCTCATTTTATTGCGTGGTCAAATATAGAATCGGCGACGCCTAATTTTCATTTGCCTGAATATTTCGGTAGTGTTGAATTTAATTGACTTTACTGTCGTTCGATTCAATTGACCCGGCGATAAAATAGAACATAATTGTGTTCTAAAAGAGCGCATTTTATCTTTTGCATAAAAAAATAGCCCCTAAATTCACATGGATTTTTGGAAGGATCATCTAATACAAATGAACATGCGCAAATATCTGGTTGTTTGCTTTTTTAGCTTATGGTCTCTTGCAGGTTTTGCACAGCGACCCAATGTGATCTTTATCTATGTAGATGATCTTGGCTACGGCGATCTGAGTTGCTATGGTGCTACAAAACTCCATACGCCAAACCTCGACAGGCTGGCTGCACAGAGCGTTCGGTTTACAAACGCTCACTCCACATCTGCTACGTGTACGCCTTCCCGTTATGCATTGATGACAGGGCAATATCCGTGGCGCAGAACCGGCACTGGCATACTACCCGGCGATGCTGCATTGATCGTTCCAACCAATACCACCACCTTGCCGAAGTTGTTTCAAAAGGCAGGTTATACAACAGGCATAGTAGGCAAATGGCATTTGGGGCTGGGGGATGCAGTGGCAAAAAATTGGAACGAAGAAATAAAACCCGGTCCGAACGAAGTGGGTTTTGACTATTCATTTATTTTTCCTGCAACGGCAGACAGGGTGCCATCGGTGTTTGTAGAAAACGGCAACGTGGTGGCATTGGACAAAGCTGACCCTATTGCGGTAGATTATCAAAAGTCCATAGGCAACGATCCTACAGGCAAAGATCATCCGGAGTTGCTGAAGATGAAGTCATCGCCCGGTCAGGGACATGATAACACAATCGTAAATGGCATTGGTCGCATTGGCTATATGAGTGGCGGCCACACAGCACGCTGGACGGATGAAGAAATGCCGCTTACATTTTTGACAAAAGCAAAATCCTTCATTGAAAACAATAAAAGCAAACCATTCTTTTTATACTATGCTTTAACCGAACCACACGTGCCGCGTATGCCGAGTACCATGTTCAAAGGCAAGTCGGGCTTAGGTTTTAGAGGTGATGCCATTCTACAACTTGACTGGGCAGTAGGCGAGATCATGAAGCAAGCGGAGGCTACAGGCATTGCAAAGAATACCATCATCATCTTTAGCAGTGACAATGGGCCCGTGCTGGACGATGGCTATGTGGATGGCGCGGTAACGCAACTAAATGGTCACACACCATGGGGGCCTTTGAGAGGCGGTAAATACAGTGCTTTCGAAGCGGGTACACGTATACCTATGCTTCTGAGCTGGCCCGGCACAGTAAAGCCTTCTGTTTCTGATGCATTGGTTTGCCAGATTGATTTTATAGCATCGTTTTCCAAATTGTTACAGCAACCATTAGCTGCATCGGAAGCGACAGATAGCCAAAACATGCTTGATGCATTGACAGGAAAAACTACACAGGGAAGAAGCTGGCTGGTGCTGGATAGTGATACCTTCGCGGTCATCGAAGGCAACTGGAAATATATTGCTCCCAACAACGGAGCGGCACTGAACAAGCTGACAAATACCGAGCTTGGCAATAATCCCAAAGCGCAATTGTATGATTTGAGTAATGATATCGGAGAAAAAAATAACCTGGCGGAAAAGCAGCCGGAGAAAGTGAAAGCGTTAGCGGAGCTATTGGAAAAAGTAAAAAGTAAAAAGTAAAAAGTCATTACTCACTGCTCACTACTTCGTCTATGATGCACATCAAGATATTAAAGACGGTCATTTTTATTTGTTGGGTATGCTGCCTGCAGCCGGCCTTTAGCAGGCCGCTGTACGGTGGCATTTACGAAAGAACAGCTGAGCGTTTACCCGTTTTCGATACGATTATGAACAGGGTGTGGCAGCAGACAAAAACAGGGGTTCCTCGTTCGACAACGGTTTACAATCTGCTCAGAAGCATTCAGCCAAATGGTAAATGGAACGATGTTGATTACACTGACCGCACTATCGCGAAATGGAAACCTGCTGCTCATCTCGAACACCTTCGTGTTTTAGTAAACGCATATGTCGCAGAAGGAGCAATGTATGGTGACAGTCTTTACAATGCTATTCAGCACGCATTTGAATATTGGTATAGTGTGGATCCCAAAAGTGCAAACTGGTGGCACAATGAAATAGGCGCGCCGCAAGATCTTGGCGAACTGCTGATAGGCATGCGCTATGCAAAAAAACAAATACCGCAAAGTCTTGAAGACTCACTACTACAGCGCATGAAACGGGGCGATGTTTTCAAGCAAACCGGTGCCAATAAAACGGATGTGGCCCTGCATTATTTCTACAGGGCATTGCTAACGTCGGATACTGCATTGTTTTCACTGGCCGTGAGCCAGATTTTTGAACCGCTGACACTCGTGCATTACAAAGAAGGTTTGCAATATGATTATTCGTACCTGCAACATGGCCCGCAATTGCAAATATCAAGTTATGGTAACGTGTTTCTCACAGGCATTGTGGGCATGGCGTACTATGTGCACGGCACCATCTATGCATTGGACGAACAGAAGCTTGCGTTGTTGTCAGGCTATTATCGCAACACTTATCTAAAGGCGATACGCGGAGCCTGGTCAGATTTTAACATTGAAGGCCGCGGTATCAGCCGTAAGAATGCTTTGGATAAACATGGTGAAGAGAAGCGTCTTCCGCTTATGAACCAAATTGATCCTTTACACAGTGAAGACTGGAACGCAGCAGCACAAAGAACATCGGGAGTTAAATCTGCATCGTTCGATGTGCCAGCATTTGACAGGCACTTCTGGATCGGCGACTACACCCTTCACTTACGACCTCAATATTCTTTCAATGTAAGAATGGTGAGCACAAGAACAAAAAGATGTGAAGCAGGTAACCTTGAGAATTTATTAGGAAGATATTTGTCAGACGGCTCTACCAATTTACAAAGAAGCGGATCTGAATATTACAACATCATGCCCGTTTGGGAATGGGATAAAATTCCCGGCGTTACTTCAAGAGATTACGTGAATGACCGCCCTACAACAGTTCAGTGGGGGGAGCAGGGCAGCACAGCATTTGCCGGAGGTGTTAGTGATGGCGTGTATACAGCATCGGCTTATGTGCAGCATTACGACAGTGTGCAGTTAAAAAAATCATGGTTTCTTTTTGATCGCGAAATTGTTTGCCTTGGTGCAGGTATTCGCAGCGAAGCTGATGAACAAGTCACTACAACTATTAATCAGTGTTGGTTGCGCGGAGATGTTTTCACAAGTGACAAAAAACAAAAAACATTGAAGAAAGAGCAAGTTGCCATTTCTTCAAAAGAGGCTGCATGGGTTTGGCACGATAGCATTGGCTATTACTTTCCCCAGGGTGGAGACATGCGTATTTCAAATGCTGTACAAAGCGGCAACTGGAACAAGATCAATAATTCATTTTCTGATGAACTGTTAAGTGGCAAGGTGTTCAAGCTTTGGTTTAATCACGGTGCGAAGCCGCAAAATGCTTCGTACAGTTACATAGTGTTGCCCGCTGTGAATAATGTAGCAGAGATGAAAAAATACGATGCTAAACAAATTCATGTCATTGCCAACAACGATTCAGTGCAGGCGGTGCAGCATGAAGGGTTGGGTGTGATTCAAATTGTTTTTTACAAAGCGGGGAAAGTTGACGTTTCAGGATTTTCTTTCAGCGTAGATAAATCTTGCATTGCGATGATAAGAAATGCAGGTGAGTCAAATGCAACTATTTATGTTGCCGACCCAACCCAGTTGGAAGATGCTGTCAACATTACCGTACGAAATATTAAAACAGGAAAGCAAAAAATATTGCACGTGGATTTGCCGATAAAAGAAATGGCAGGATCGACTGTGTCTGCAGCGTTTAATAACATCAATTAAAATAAATCAGATTTCCCGAATACAAAAGTGCCAGTAAGTATTTACCGGCATTTTTATTTGAAGCTTTCTTGAGACTCGTCAGGATTGAATTAATGCTTTTTCATTCAACTATTTTAGTATAGGATGATGGCAAACTAATGCAGAATAGTGATGTGGGAAATAAGCTCCCCGGAATTATAAGTATCATTGCATTAAAATATTGCTTGTTATGAAGTGCCGTTTTTTTACCATCTCGTTGGTCGCTGTCTTTTCTATCCATTTTTTATGTGGCATCAACACTGTGGTGGCGCAAAAGCCCATTGGTAGAATGGGTGAAGTGAATTCCATTTTGTTTGATGACGCCTGGCAGTTCTCGCGTTTTGGATTGCAGGCAGATGGTACCAAAAAGGATGAGCCGTCGGGGCTTGAATCTGTTTCCTACAACGACGCCGGCTGGCAGAAAGTGGATCTTCCGCACGACTGGGCCATTACGGGCCCGTTCCGTATTGAACTTGATGGGTCGACCGGAAAGCTTCCGTGGAAGGGAATTGGCTGGTACCGGAAGCATTTTACTGTTCCTGCTGCTGATGCAGGCAAAAAAGTTTTTATAGACTTTGATGGAGCGATGGCCTATGCTAAAATCTGGCTGAACGGACATTATATCGGCACATGGCCATATGGCTATACCTCATTTCGCATGGACCTTACGCCATATCTTTTACCCGGCAAAGAAAACGTGATCGCCGTGAGGCTTGATACAGAAAGCTGGGACTCGCGCTGGTACCCTGGTGCAGGCATTTATCGCCATGTGTGGCTTGTAAAAACGAATCCTGTGCACGTAGCTAATTGGGGTACTTATATTACCACTCCGGAAGTTAGCGACAAGGCCGCAAAGGTTAACCTGGCAGTAACAGTTGCCAACGAGTCACAAAAACAACAGCAGGCAAATGTGCGAACAGTTGTGTATGAACTGGATTCCTTCAATCGTTACAATACGAAGATCGTATCTTCTACATCAGCAAATATTGCTTTAAATGCAGGTGATCAAAAAGATATAGCCTCACAGTTAACAGTACCAAACCCTAAAAGATGGAGCCTTGAAAAACCTCAGCGGTACGTTGCTATCACCACGATAAATGTTGCCGGTAAGACCGTGGATACATACACCACGCCGTTTGGAATCAGGACCCTTGAATTTACGGCCCGCAACGGTTTTCTGTTAAATGGCAAAAGAGTAGAGATTCAGGGAACCTGCAATCACCATGATCTTGGGGCACTTGGTGCAGCATTCAATCTAAGTGCATTGACCAGGCAGTTGGTCATGCTAAAAGATATGGGTTGTAATGCACTGCGCACATCGCACAATCCTCCGGCTCCTGAACTACTGGAACTGGCAGATAAAATGGGCTTCCTCGTTTGGGATGAAGCATTTGATGCATGGAAAAAAGGGAAGCGTAAAAATGACTACAATAAACTCTTTGACGAATGGCACGAGAAAGACCTCAATGCACTTGTTCGTCGCGATCGTAACCACCCTTCTGTATTTATCTGGTCAATTGGTAACGAAGTAATGGAACAACAGAATGTTGAGCTTACCAAACACCTCGTGGAGATCGTACATAAAACTGATCCTACAAGACCTGTTTCCAATGGCTACAACGATCCTGACGGTGGCCGCAGGTCTGGTGCAGCAGTTGCGCTTGACATTATGGGTGTGAACTATTTCTTCGGCCAGCAACCGGTATGGGATGCTGATCCACGTTATGCCAACAAGCCAACTATCGGTAGCGAAACATCATCCTGCATCAGCTCTCGTGGCGAATATTTTTTTGGCGGTAATGATTATCAAAACTGGCAAATATCTTCTTATGATCATGCAGAACCAGGTTGGGGATGTTCACCTGATCAGCAATTCAAAACGAATGCAAAATTCCCTCACTTACTGGGTGAATTTGTATGGACCGGCTTTGATTATCTCGGCGAGCCTACACCCTATAATTCAGATGAAACCAACCTTTTAAATTTCCGCACCGATCCTTCGAAGCAAGCAGAACTAGAATCAGAACTGGAAAAGATCCGCAAGAAAAATCCACCTTCCAGAAGCAGTTATTTTGGCATTATAGACCTTGCAGGTTTTCCAAAGGATCGTTTCTATAGTTATCAGTCGCATTGGCGCCCGTCTTTGCCGGTTGCCCATATTTTCCCGCATTGGAACTGGCAGGAAAGAATTGATTCCATTGTTCCTGTAAATGTGTACACTTCAGGTGATGAAGCGGAGTTGTTTTTGAACGGTAAGAGTCTTGGAAGAAAAAAGAAAACGGAAGGAGAAGATTTTCGTCTCGTATGGGTTGATGTAAAATATACGCCGGGTGAATTGAAAGTGATTTGTTACAAAGATGGCAAGCAATGGGCGACAGATATTGTGAAAACCACTGGCGACGCGGTAAAGCTGGCACTTCAACCCGATCGCAAACAAATAAAAAATGACGGTACTGATCTGGCCTTTATTACGCTAACAGTACAGGATGCAGAAGGAATGATGGTGCCACGCTCTCATCCTGTTATTACATTCGATATCGAGGGGCCGGGAGAGATAGTGGCCACCGACAATGGCGATGCCACAAGTTTTGTTTCGTTCCAGAGCCACGAACGACCTGCTTATAATGGAATGGCATTGGTAATTGTGAAAGCTAAGAAAGGACAAGCAGGAACAATAAAGGTAAATGCCAAAGGAGCGGGGCTTACAACGTCAACTACATTGATCACTACAAAGAATTAAATCTGAAAATAACGCAGACACTCAGTTGAAGAAATTGCGGATAGCCAAACAAAAAAGATTATAGTTTGATTTCAAAATATATCACTATTCGACAGGTTGTAATGTTAATCGCTTTGAGCATGCTTACTTTGGCAGGTAATGCACAGGACAGCCTTTCTCTTTTTTCACCCAATGGAAAAATTCATTTTCAATTGTCGGTTGTAAATGGAGGAATAAGTTATTCCGCTTTCTATCAACAAAAAGAGATCATCAAAACATCGGCATTGGGAATAGCCGGCTGGGATCATTTGAATTTGCATTCCGTTACTACCGCTAAAAAAGATGCTTCGTGGAAGCCTGGGTACGGCGAAAGAAATATAGTTCGCGATCATTACAACGCAGCAATTTTTTCCTTTTGGAAAAACAATATTGGGCGACAGGTTATTCAATTGGAAGTAAGAGCTTATGATGAAGGTCTTGCGTTTCGTTACTGCTTTCCGGAACATTCTGCGGGTGGCGGGGACATTGTGATCAGCAAGGATTTAACAGAGTATGCAATGCCTGAAAATACGAAAGCATGGTTTACAGATCATGCTCAGGGTGAGTACAGGTTGCTGCCTTTAGAAGACTGGCGCGGAGAAGCAGAACGTCCACTAACCTTGCAACTGAACAACGGACTGTTTGTTTCATTAGCGGAAGCGAAAGTAATAGATTATTGCAGAACGAAGTTTGCATTGCATCCCGCAAAGCCAAATACCATCGTATGTTCCATGTTTGGTAAGGTAGCGTTGACAACGCCTTTTGAAACGCCATGGCATGTAGTAATGATTGCAGAAAAAGCAACGGACCTTTTGCAGAACAATGACCTTATCCTGAATTTGAATGATGCCTGCGCAATAAAAAATTCCGAGTGGATAAGGCCGGGAAAAATTATAAGAGAAACGTCACTCTCAACACAAGGTGCAAAGGAAGTAGTAGACTTTGCAGTAAAACGTAAACTTCAATACATTCATTTCGATGCGGGGTGGTACGGTTATGAATACGATAGTGCATCGAATGCTACTGCCGTAAACGTGGACCCGCGCCGCAATCCTAAAAATGATTTGAACTTACCAGAAGTTGTTCAATATGCGAAACAGAAAGGTATTGGTGTATTCTTATATGTTAATCAATTGGCACTGGCTAAGCAATTGGATACATTATTGCCCTTGTACGAAAAGTGGAGCATAGCAGGTATTAAGTTTGGGTTTGTTAATGTAGGTTCATATTACTGGACGCAATGGCTTCATGAAGCTGTTAGAAAATGTGCAGCGCATCATTTGATGGTGGATATACATGATGAATACAGGCCGACCGGTTACAGCAGAACATATCCTAATCTTTTAACTCAGGAGGGCGTACGAGGCAATGAAGAAATGCCGGAAGCAAACAACAACGCCGTGTTGCCTTTCACAAGATTCCTATGCGGCGCTGCTGACTATACCATTTGCTACTACCACCGTCCGGAATTAAAAGCAAGATTAGCTGAAACCCAGAATGCACGTGTATTGAAAACAACTTCCGTGCATCAAATGGCTTTGTCTGTTGTGTATTATAGTCCACTCCAATTCATGTATTGGTATGATAAACCGGAAGATTCAAAAGACGAACCTGAACTCGAATTCTTTGATCATGTGCCAACGGTTTGGGATGATACAAAAGTGCTGGATGGTGAAATAGGGAAGTACATAACAATCGCCCGTAAAAAGAACAACGAATGGTTTGTGGGAAGCATCACCAACAATGATGCAAGGGATATTAAAGTCGCTTGTTCTTTCTTGCCGGCAGGAAAGAAATTTAAAACAACTATTTATTATGATGATCCTGCCTCAACGGTCAGAACAAAAGTATCGATGAAGCAAATTGTAGTAGATAGTAAGACTGTTTTAGACGCGCATTTGCCGGGATCTGGTGGACAGGCAATTTGGATCAGGCCAACGCATTAAAAAAGTTATCTTGAATCATTTTCATTGAGATGAAACATCTTTGAAAAATAAGATAGCCCGACCTGCCATCTCTGTTCGGTTTGCAATATATGGCAGGCCGGGCTAAGTTGATGATTGTTAGTTGGACATCATTGCTCTTTTCGCCTCAGCTTCAAGATCAACATAAGGTTTCCCTTCAACAGTGACTCCTACAAATTGGATTGTTCCATTTTTAAATGTGCCCGGTGTGGTATACAGGCCACTCACCGCATCCCCGCTGTCATATCCAATACACAAGCCATCACCAGACAGTGTGAACTTGCCGGATTGGGTGCGCATAGGGCCCTGTGCCACTACCTTGTCGTTCACATATAATTTTAACGTGCCTGTAGACTCGCCGAATTTGCCCGTAGAATCTTTTGTAAACTCAACGCCCAAGGTGTATTTGCCGGGTGGTAGCGGCCCGGATGAAAACACCTGCTCTGGTTTAATCCCAAGGAAATTATACACGTAATAAAGCTTACGATCTTTGATGAAGAGAGAGTGGCCGCCAAAACGTGAGCCGTGCGCGAAAATAACACCGGAGGCATTTGCGTTTAGTTGTACATCCGCCAATATTTTATAGCTGCGTCCCCTTACATTTACGGCAACTCCTTCTGGTACGGGCTCTGTTCCCGGATAATAGATATAGCGATCTCTGGGCGGCTCCTGTGCAGGACGTTCAATGCCTAATATTTCAACCGCAGTACGGTCATCAAGTGGAAGACCAAAATTCTTTTTAGCTTCTTCCATCCAAAGATCCTGTAGCTCCTTTAGCTTTTCGGGATTTTGTTTGGCAAGATCAGTTGATTCAGAACGATCTTCATCCACGTGGTATAGTTGCCAGCTGTCTTTATCAAAATTACCTTTTCCGGTTAGCGGTGCGTGCACGGACGAAGCCTTCCATCCGTCTTTCCAGATACCACGGGTACCCAGCATTACGTAATACTGCACATGTTTTTGTGTGGGATCTTTTTGTTTGGCATCGAAACTGTATTTCATCGAAATGCCTGAAAGCGGATATTGTTTCACGCCGTGATATACATCGGGCATATTAAGTCCGCAGATATCCAGTATCGTGGGAACTATGTCAACTGAATGATGATATTGATCCCTGAGTTCGCCCTTTGCTTTGATACCTTTTGGCCATGATATAACCAATGGGCACGCTGTACCTCCTGAGTATTGGGAGTAGCGTTTAAACATCTGGTAAGGACTTGAAAATGCTACTGCCCATCCAGTCGGATAGTGGTTGTAAGTGTCAGGGCCACCCAGTGTTTTCAGGTATTTCATGTTCTCGGAAATATCATCAGGGTAACCATTAAAGAATTTATTTTCATTTACAGAACCGCTTGGGCTACCTTCTCCTGAAGCGCCGTTGTCTGCGGCATAGAAAATTACTGTGTTATCAAATTGTCCTGATTCTTTCAAATATTTAATTACCCTGCCCACTTGTGCATCTGTGTATTCTGAAAAGCCAGCGTATACTTCCGCCATGTGAGCAAACAATTTCTTTTCATCTGCACTAAGCGTATTCCATGGCCTTACCATGTCAGCCGGATTGGCCACATCCTGTGGCATTGGGTTGATAGGGGTAAGTTTAGTGCCTTTTGGCAAAACACCTTTGTCTATCATGCGCTGCAAAACCCAACTTCTGTAAGCTTCATAACCTTCATCAAATTTGCCTTTGTATTTGGCAATATATTCAGCAGGTGCATGGTGAGGCGCATGATTGGCACCGGGATTGAACCACATGAACCAGGGCTTTGAAGGATTACTTCCTTTTTGATCGCTAATCATTTTGATGGCATGGTCTGCCAGGTCCTTTGACAAATGATAACCCTCTTTCGGACCATAAGGTTGTTCAGTAAAGTCGTTGTCCTTTACCAGGTCCGGATACCATTGGTTGGTTTCTCCGCCAAGAAATCCATAAAAGCGCTCGAAGCCCATTTGCAGGGGCCATTGCGAGCGACCGCCACCTGCTGCGATATCCTGTTCTGGCACATTATGGTCTTTACCCAGCCAAAAAGTGCTCCAGCCATTGTCTTTCATAATATCGGCCAGTGTAGCACATTGTTCAGGTATGCGACCACTTGCACCCGGAAAGCCGTTGGCTGTTTCAGTAATAGCAGCCATACCATTGAGCGTATGGTTCCTCCCCGTAAGGATGGTAGAACGTGTTGGCGAACACAACGCACAGGTATGCCATTGCGTGTAGGTAAGCCCACCTGCAGCAAGGCTGTCCAGTGTAGGCATATTGATCCCTCCGCCATAGGTAGACCACGCAGATTCACCGGTATCATCATACAAAATAATCAATACATTGGGTGAGCCTTCTGGCGCTTTTTTGGGCACAAAAGGTGTCCAGTCGGCTGTGGAGTTTCGCACATCCAATTCTATTTTCCCTTTAAATGCCGTGGAACCGCTTGAATCGTTGCCAACAGCCGGGGGCTGGTTACTATTAGTGTTTTGATTACAGCCGAAAGTTGAAAAAGCTGCGACCGCTCCAACCAATGCAAAAATCAAAACCTTGTGTGATCTTAATTTCATGTTGTTCATACTCCTGTTATTTGATTTTGAAGGACAAGATTTATTGTTTCCGAAATACTCAATAAGTGTATTATTTGTTACATCGTTTTTATTTCTCGGTAATTGTCATGGATATTAAAGAGGGGAGGTTTGCAACCATCCCAGGTGTAACACTGAAATTTCGTTTTGGTTCAAAGATTTTGACGGGGAGTATATCAGATGCCGATCGTTCAAGATTGATCGGGCAGGTATTTTTCTTCGCAGATTTTCTATCATGAAAAAATGCAGTGAAGTGTGGTTCGCGCTTGCTGAAGATTTCTTAGATAGAATAGTTTGAAAACGGCCAGTAATATACCCAAACACCGGTAGGCTTAGTTTGCACGTGTACATTTTTGCCCCATTTTCGATAAATATGTCTCCCCTCCAACAGTTAATGTATGGTCTAAATTTGTGATGTCAATTGAGCGTAAATCAGCGCCGAATATTATCGAGGGTTATTAAAAAAAGTATCTCCGGAATGGCAGTGTGTTTTTTGAATTACGTCTTTAATAGAAGAGAGTGTATTAAATGATGCGTTGAGTTGATAAAAGTTGTTTGACCACATGTAAAATCGGAGGAAAGAATGGAACCGAGTTTTTTTGTAAGAGCAGATAAGAAAAATATCCGGATCAGGATAAAAGACATTTGTTATGTACAATCCCTGGGGAACTACGTGGCAATCGTAACAAGCCACTGCAGAGTTATTACGCTTCTGTCTGTGCAGCAGCTGGCTAAATTTTTACCGGAAGATCAGTTCCTGCAGGTGCATCGATCCTATATTATTGCGCTCTCTGAAGTTGCTGCTTTTGATTCGGAAAACGTATTTATTGGCGGTGTTACAATTCCTATCGGACACAATTATCGTGGTTTGCTGGAAGAAAGATTTACGTTGCTATTGTCCGACGTGAGAGGCAAACGTGCGCTCATTCGACGGATAGGCAATGCATGAGCAGCTAATTATAAGAATATTTTTTCTATGAAGGCCGGGCCCAGGTGGCATTTCACATTCGTATTCTTTGAAGATATATGAGAAAGGGAAGAAGTTTGAGTAAAGAGTTGTTTTTAGGACAGTTAAGAATGTTTTTCATTGTGAGGTTTGATTCGTGGATTACATTGGTAAGGTTCGACGGAGCTTGTTTCTACTCGCTCCTTTTTTTATCATTTCTTTAGGACTTTGTCTCGTAAACTGAAATTTGCAAGTTTATCCCGGGAAAAATAACTGTTGAGACGACATCCCTACTGCGTCTTAATATGCACGCGAGACAACATAACAGGTGACTTTGGGTGTTGAGCACCGGAAGCCTGTTTCTACTTGCTCCTTCGTTTTCATATATCAATGTACTAATATGTGTTATTCGTGTAATTGTTTACAATCCGCCCGCATTTTGATCTAATTTGGTCGCATTCTGGTTAGTTGTTTGAATACTAGCTGGTTTAATACCTTGGTATAGGCTGTGGTTAACCCATTCTCATAAAAACGAGTCATTGAAATCGCTTACCGTGTAGTCCCGTAACTCTAAATGAATTTTTATGATTGACCAATCCTTTATGAAGCACTTGTTGTGCCTGTTTTTAGTGCTTAGCCCTTTTCTGTCCCCTGGACAAAATGGAACCCCTTGTTACAAAGCAGTTACCGGTTCAGGCGTCCAGGCTACACCGGTTCAGAATGGTGTCTTGTGCGTCGCTTGTAATTTCATCAGCAATCCATCCAATCTTTCAGATGCGTCCACCACTAATTATGCGACTGTTTCTTCGCTGGTAGGAGTTGTGGCCAATAGTGGTGTTTCGGTAAAGAACACAACACCTGGCTTTTCTTATACTGGTGGCTGGTATGCTGGTTTCCTTGCTGAAATGAAACCATCGATGCTTACCGCATCAGTTCTCAATTCACTATGGGTGCAAACTTTTTTGAATGGCACTTTGCAGGAAACGTATAACTATTCTGCATCCCTTGCTTCAGTAGAAGTAGTAGGAGGTGGAGACGGTATGTTGTGGATTCAGTTTAAAACAACTGCCGGTAAAGATTTTAATGAAATCCGGCTTGTATCCAGCAACGTACTGGATGCCTTAGATGGGGCGAGGATCTATTATGCGATGGCATTTGATCCCAACTGTGGTATAAATGAAAACAATGGCGTTTGTGGTGATCAAATTGCCGGAGCCTCGACTCATGTTACCATGGGCGGAGAATTGCTCAATGCCCTGAATGCATTAAGCAATCCTCAATATATTATTGATGGCGATAAGAATACTTATGGCATTTATAATGCTTCGCTGGTTTCTTCCGGCACATTGGGCAATCCATATATTGCGGTGAAAGATGTTGACAATATTTATCCGGCGGGCAACCGTACAGGATTTGTAATAGGTTCCGGCGGTACTGTGTTGGATGCTGCCTTGCTTAATGGCTTGACCATACAGACCTATCTCCACGGTGTTTTGCAGGATCAACAAACATATAACAGTGGCAGCGGCTTGATGAATGTAAGTGCAGTAAGCTACCTGAATGATCGTACAAAACTATCCATTACTACCACCAAAGCATTTAACGAAGTAAGGTTGGCTTTTGATCCTGTTGTGACCGCATCATTGTCAAACCTGAAGATCTACTATGGTTTTGAAGAGCCCACGACTTGCGCGGATTGCACACCGGGATTGTACAGCGATATTTCCACTTCAAGTGCATATTACTCATCTATTGTGGGTGGAGAAACCGGTACTGTTGGCGGACTCGGTGCGTGTATAGGAGCATCGGTAAACAACGCAGGGAACGTTACTACATCCAGTCAAACCGACTTTGCTACTATAACGGCATTGATTGGATTAAGCTGTAATGGCCGTATAACAGTGCAAAAGAATTCTGGCACTTTTGCGGCGGGCACTTTTGCCGGTTTTGAAATTGCAAAAGACAACAGTGGTTTATTAGATGTACTGTCTTTATCAGCCTTAGATGCCATTTCTGTAGAAGCCTACAATGGATCTACTTTTGTTAGCAGCTCTTCGGGGGCAGCATTGCTAAATGGCGGTATAGTGGCAGGTACCGGCAGTAAAACAACCGTGGGTTTTAAACCTACGGCGGCTTTTAATAAAATTCGCATAATCGTCAATATGGGTGCTGTAAGCGTGGCCACCAATTATCGCATTTACAGGTCCATTGTAATAGAAGATGCAGATAACGATGGCACACCCGATTGCCAGGATATCTGTACAGGTTCAGATGCCCTGGATAGTGATGGTGACGGTATTCCAGATGCATGCGATACTCAAACTATTTTGCCTTTAAACCTAATCAGTTTTGTTGGCTACCTGAATAATAGTACATCCGAACTCAACTGGGTGACTGCACAAGAAGTGAATACAGATCATTTTGTGGTACAGCGTTCAAATGATGGAGGCACCTGGAAAGCTATTGCAACCATGCCTGCGAAAGGCAACAATTCCGCAAGTGCCAAATACTCCACCAGTGATGATGTGAGCGCATTGTCAGGCACCGTCTACTACCGGTTACAAATGGTTGACCATGATGGTTCTTATAGCTATTCAAAAACAATCTCGTTGCATTTAATTAATCCCGGTACAACCACGTGGCCAAATCCTTTTACCAACGAAATCAATGTCAGTATTTATCTCAATGATAATACCGCAGTAGAAGCAAGACTGTACGACCTCAACGGAAAAATGGTATTCAGTAAGACACAACCTGCTACCAAAGGCATGAACCGAATTCAACTAGATGGTTTGAGTAATCTCAAAAGCGGAATGTATATGATTGAACTGCGAAACGGCAGTACGGTGCATTTTTCAAGGATATTAACCAAGCAATAAGTAAGTGTTGTTCTTTTTTTAATATAAGTGATCAGGTATTTTGAAACCCGGCTTCGTGCCGGGCTTATTTTCATGAAGTATAGCATTGCATAAAAGAGTGAGACGGAGACGTTTTTTTGTGAGCTGAGGTTTGTTTCGTTGGTCAAATGATTTCTTTCGGTTGTGAATGATTTGTTATCGTCGCAAAATGATTGTTTGTTTTCGCAAACTGACATAAGTCATGTTTTGATATAGCTTTAATTTTGCATTTGTAAGTCGTTTGACTACATGTAAATCAGATAACAATGGAGCCGTGTTTTTTTGTGAGGGCTGATAAAAGAAATATACGGATAGGGGTAAAAGACATTTCTTTTATACAATCCATGGGGAATTATGTGGTGATTGTAACGAACGTCCGTCGGGTTGTCACGCTTCTTTCCATACAGCAACTTGCTAAATTCCTGCCAGAAGATCAGTTTCTACAGGTACATCGCTCCTATATTATCGCACTTTCTGAAGTAAGCTCGTTTGACTCGGAAAACGTAGTTGTCGGTGGTGTTACAATTCCTATTGGACACAACTATCATGGTTTATTGGAAGAAAGATTTACGCTGTTGGTTTCTGAGGTAAGAGGCAAAGCAGCACTCATTAGACGGATAGGTAATAATATGTAGTAAGTAACTATAATAGCATTTTCTATGAAGGCCACGCCCAGGTTTGTATTCGTATTCTTTGAAGATATATGTGAAAGGTGGGTGTATAAAATACCAATCGTTCATGGCTGGTGTTTAGAACAGTTAAAACGTTTTTCATTGTGATGTTTGGTTCGTGAGTTGGTTTGGTTCGACGGAGCTTGTGTCTACTCGCTCCTTTTTTTATTTTAGTCCCTTCATACATTTCTTATTGCTTCATGCCCTCTAAAAATGAAGAAAAATTCACGCATCTGGTGCCCATCTGAATGAGTCTTTATAATTATTGAACAATTTAATTAGTTTTGTCGCGAATTTGGTTGGCGCACGCGCCATTAAAAGGGAAGTCCGGTGCAAAACCGGCGCTATCCCCGTAGCTGTAAGCTTTTTGTGTAAGGATGCAAAATCTTCTTTACTCAATGTCTGGATCTTCAAGCCACTGTTATTTTTAACGGGAAGGCATCCAGGCAAAAGCGAGCCAGAAGACCTGCCAGGTTCAAACAGGATCACTGAGCTTTCGGGAGAAAAGCCGGAGATGCAGCTACGATGATTTTTTTACAAGGACACGTTGTTGCTTTTCTACTCTTTCATTATTCGAAAGTTCATTCTTCATTAAGCTGTCTGTAATTTATAAACTAAACATCTACTATGTCTATCGCAAAAATCAATCCCCGGTATCTAATGCTACTAATCATTATTACGGTGGTGGCTTTAATCAGGATCGTTACAAACTTCAGTACTGAAATGAGTCCTCTCGCCACATTTACACCCATCGGTGCTTTGGCTTTGTTTGGAGGCACCTATTTTAGCGGAAGATTTAAACCGTTTGCCTTGTCTTTGCTAAGTCTTTTTGCCAGCGACATTATTTTATCGCTTACAGTTTACAAGCAATACAATACGGGCTTTTTATACATGGGCTGGTACTGGACCTATGGCGCTTTTGTATTGATGACACTTGTTGGTAAACTTATGGTGAAAACAGTAACTGTTCAAAATGTACTGTTGGCCGCAGTTGCTTGTGTGCTTATACACTGGGTGGTAACAGATTTTGGTGTGTGGCTCGATGGTAATATGTACACTAAAGACTTGCAGGGATGGACGCTGTGCATGATTGCTGCGATACCCTATGAACTCAGGTTTGCGGCAGGTGCAATCATTTACAGTGCGCTTTTGTTTGGCACATTCGAGTGGCTTCAACAACAGTATCCGCAGCTAAGACAAGTGAATGCAGCTGTTTAGATGTTTAATGACTGAAGAAAAAAGATTAGAAACAATCAGGCATTTCGTCCGCAAGGATGAAATGCCTGATTTGTAAAACTCACCACGTCACGATATACTTCAACAACGTAGCTAAATAAATTACTCGATGATTTACTTTATTACTGGCGGTGCCAGGAGCGGCAAAAGTAGTTATGCGCAGAAGGCAGCACTGAGCCTGTCAGACAATCCGGTGTATGTTGCTACCGCAAATGTGATGGATAATGAATTTGAAGAAAGAGTAACAAGGCATAAGGCAGATCGTGATGAAAGATGGACCACGCTGGAAGAACCGCTGTACATAAGCAAACTCCCCATCGCAGACCGTGTTGTAGTGCTGGACTGCGTTACACTATGGCTCACCAATTTCTTTTTTAAGTACAAACAGGATATTCAATCCAGCCTCGACGCGTTGAAAAAAGAAGTGGATGAATTAGATAACCTTCCCGGCACCTTCTTCATTGTGAGCAATGAGATCGGTATGGGACTACACGCAGATTCGGAAATGGGCAGAAAGTTCGTGGATCTCCAGGGATGGGCCAATCAATATATCGCAGGTAAAGCGGAGAAAGCTGTCTTCATGGTTGCAGGCATTCCTGTTTCCGTAAAAAGCTGAAGACAGGATACAGTGTATTTTATCAATCTGATTTTAAAAAATAATGGGAATGAGCAACATCAGGCAAAAATTACAAGATGCCATAGACAATAAAACAAAACCGCAAGGCGCGCTTGGAAACTTGGAAGACATTGCGCTACAAGTTGGCCTTATACAAAACACTACATCGCCATCTGTCATAAGCCCCACCATTGTTGTTTTTGCAGGAGATCATGGAATTGCAGCAACAGGGTTGGTTAATCCATTTCCACAGGCTGTTACCGCACAAATGGTACTCAACTTTGTAGCTGGAGGCGCCGCCATCAATGTATTTTGCAAGCAACATAACCTACAGCTTTTTGTGGTAGATGCCGGTGTAAACTTTGGCTTCGATGCCCGGCTTCCTATCGTTCACAACAAGATAGCAAAGGGAACAGCAAACTATTTGGAACAGCCTGCAATGACAATTGAACAGTGTAAAGAAGCAATCGCCTTTGGTAAACTGATTGTTGAAAGAATACGCAACAACAACTGCAATTGCATTGGTTTTGGCGAAATGGGTATCGGCAATACTTCTGCTGCCGCATTATTAATGAGCGCCATTACGGGCCAATCAATTGAGCTTTGTGCAGGTCGGGGAACCGGCACAAGTGATGAGCAATTGCAAATAAAAATCGACACCCTGAAAAAGGTATTTGCTTTGCATCAGTTACAAACACTGACAGATGATCCGATACAATTACTGGCTACTGTTGGAGGATTTGAAATCGCCATGATAGTTGGTGCGATGATTGCTGCGGCAGAGAACGACATGATTGTGGTAGTAGATGGTTTTATTACAACGAGTGCATTGCTGATTGCACAACAGCTACAGCCTGACATGTTGAGATACTGCATTTTTGCGCATCAGAGTAACGAGCAGGCACATGCGACTATGCTGTCTTTTTTGGGCGCCAAACCGCTTTTGCATCTGGGCATGCGCCTGGGTGAAGGTACGGGAGCGGCACTAGCCATGCCTCTAATACAATCTGCCGTAAACTTTTTGAATCAAATGGCGAGCTTTGAAAGCGCGTCAATAAGTAATAAGAATTAATACAATGCCCGTACCACAACGATTTAAAAACGAACGCGATATTTTCCTCACTGCGGTAATGTTTTTTACGCGCATACCTGTGCCCGGTTCAATTGGCCATGGAGAAAATATGTTACAAAAATCGGCACGCTATTTTCCGTGGGTGGGCCTGCTTGTAGGGGTCATTAATGCGTTGGCATTTTATTTTTTCCAACTTGTTTTTCCGCTGCATCTGTCACTGCTGTTTATGATGATCGTTAGCATTCTTACAACAGGTGCTTTTCATGAAGATGGCTTTGCAGATGTGTGTGATGCTTTTGGTGGTGGGTGGACAAAAGAAAAGATATTGACTATTATGAAAGACAGTCGCCTGGGAACGTACGGCGTTATTGGTCTTATCGCAATTCTCAGCAGCAAATTTTTTCTGCTGGAAATGCTGGCGACGCGACAACCTTTGCCTGTGGTCCTTCTATTCATTGTTGCCGCGCATAGCAGCAGCCGGTTGGCAGCAGTTACGCTGCTGCAACAATACAACTATGTAACTGACACCGATCAAAGCAAGTCGAAACCGGTTGCCGACAGAAAGCTTAATGCCGCGGAGTTATGCATTGCATTTGCCGGTGGTCTATTGCCATTTTGTTTTCTTCCCGCAGTGTATCTTTTGCCATTGCTTTTGGTCATTGTTGCGAGGGTTTACCTGGGCAATTATTTTTACAAATGGATAGGGGGCCAAACCGGCGACTGTGCCGGCGCAACCCAGCAGGTTTGTGAAATTGCTTTTTACATTGGCATCGTTATACTATGGAAATTTATTTGATTCGTCATACAACGCCCGATGTGCCCAAAGGCGTTTGCTACGGGCAATCCGATCTTGATGTAACTGATACTTTCCATCAGGAAGCGTCACGGATCAAGGCTCTTTTACCCGCAAGCATACAACACGTGCATTGCAGCCCTTTACAACGGTGTCGTAAGCTGGCTGAGTTATTGTTTCCGCAAACAGCTGTTCAATTTCATGATGGTTTAAAAGAAATGAACTTCGGCAGTTGGGAGTTAAAAAAATGGGATGAAATAGCCGGCACAGAAATGCAGCAGTGGATGGAGGACTTTGTAAACGTAAGTACCCCTCACGGAGAAAATTATGTACAACTTTACGAACGAAGTGTAAAACTTTTCGATCAGTTGATCCAGCCCGCGCCGGTTGCCATTGTTACGCATGGTGGCGTTATAAGGAGCATATTATCTTACATCACCAATACCCCCTTAAAAGATTCCTTCCCGGCCTTTCCCTTACAATATGGTTGTGTTGTCAAAATCACAAAAGAAGACACTCAATACAAATACAAAATGATTCCTTAGGAGTGTGAAATGTTTTCCGGTGTTTGCAAAATGACGTTTTATTGTTCGCAGAATGAAGGTTGTGTCGCGCCCTGTCAGGGATTTGTATTGATGCTTCCTGAGTTCTGAAAACACTTTTTTGAAAGTAAAGTCCAAACACTTATTCTTGCTTAATAAAAGTTGGGTTGGTGTTATGGAGCATAAACAGAACGTTGTAAATGTTTGGCCCTGCATTTCTCCAACCCCCTGTCGTCATTTAAGCTTGTCTGTATTGAATATTTCACATCCAAATTCAGAAAAGGAGTTATTGCTGCAAATCGCATCTGGCGATGAAGATGCGTTGGAAACACTGCAGCAAAAAAAGAAGATTTGAAAAAGTGTCGTTAATACGATGGCAAAATAGCAACAATACAGGTCAAATTAACTGTTGTTTAATATTGATCTATTTTAGACTTTGCTACGGCTAATAAATTCTAAGCAACAATATGAGAATATTCGTCTTTATTGTAATTCTAACTATGAGTCTCCGGTCCATTGCGCAGGAGAACGTTATCTGGCAAATTGGAAAAATAGATAAGACCGGAAAAGAATTTGCACTTTATCAGAAACGATACAAAGATTTCGTGGCCAGGTTTGGTGGCGAAAATACAGTTTACAATGTAGGCTTTTCAAACGAGTCAACAGACTGGCCATATGTGCTACCGGGCCCGCTGGATGGCTGGGGAGGTGGAGGTTACTGGGCCGGCTTTTACCCAAGACATTTTCCGAGAATATTTTTTCAATTGCCCCAAAAGCCCGTTGATGGCAAGTTCAAGTTTGTTGTTGGCATTGCTGATGCCAATAAAAAGAATGCGCCTGTTATTCAAATTGACATAAATGGCCATCGTACCACGCAACAGCTTGCTGCCGGAACCGGCGCTTCATTGACCGATTCTTTGGCAACCGGCAATGCACAACTTGTGGTAGTAGATGTGCCTGGTAATTGGTTGAAGAAAGGAATAAATATTATTCAGTTGGGAAGTGTATCCGGTTCGTGGTTGGTATTTGATTATATGCAATTGCGGTCGGACAAGCCCCTCAAAGTTGCTCCTTCATACAGCTCGCTCATTGCTTCTGCGCAAGCAGCTTCATTTGAATACAGCGCTTCTAATAAGCATATTCAACCATTGCTCGTGGATGTTTATCAATTAAATGCGGGAGGCGAATTAAACATTGCGATTGACGGGTTGAAACCTGTTACTAAAAAAATTGAAAGCGGTCACAGCGTTCTCGAAATAGATATGCCGGCAATCCCGCCTGGCGGGAAAAAAATAAACAGCCATGTGGTGATAAGATCAGGCAATGATGTGGTTTACGATGGACAGATTACACGTTCACCACAGCCATTGCATCAATACGCGGATTATGTCGATTTGTTAATCGGAACGGGCAACTCAAGGTGGATGTTTAAACCCGGGCCATCGTTGCCGCTGAGCATGGTGCAGATTGCGCCAGACAACCAGGATCAAACATGGAAGGCAGGGTATGAGTACACCGTCGACAATATTATGGGCTTTAGTCATTTTTCCGACTGGACAATGTGTGGCTTGTTAATGATGCCCACTACCGGAAAGCTGCAGGTAAACCCGGGCAGGGAAGATCATCCTGATGAGGGCTATCGTTCACGCATCGACAAAAAAAGCGAGAATGCAAAAGTAGGCAGTTATAGTGTGTACATGACCGATACTCACATCAAAGCAGAAATTTCAGCTGCGAGAAGAGCCTCCATTCAACGGTACACATTTCCATCAAGCGATAGTGCCCGCATTTTGATAGACATGTTTACGTCGAATGAGTATCCCCACAACCTTGTAAATACTAAGATCACTAAGGTTAGCAATTCTGAGATAGAAGGCTATGCAACATACTACAACGCATTTACGGGATATACTTTGGAACAGTCATACACCGTTTATTTTGTTATCCAGGTTAGTAAGCCCTTCGCGTCGATGGGAGGCTGGGTCAACAATAAAGTAGCGCCGGTAACAGGCTATATTCCGGAATGGAAAATGAACCATGAGTTTGATTCATCACCGGAAATATTTGAGAATGTTCATGAAATTAACGGTAAAGGAGATGCAGGCATTTTTCTGAATTATAAGACAAAGAAGAATGAGCAAGTCATTGTGCGCACAGGCGTTTCGCTCGTAGATGTGAAAGGTGCGAGAAACAACCTGGAAACTGAAATTACAAAGCCTTTTAATTTTGATTTTGATGGAGTGGTTAAGATGCAGAAGAAAGTGTGGAACGAATACCTCGGCAGGGTTCAAATACAAACGGACGACTATCTGCAGAAGGTTAAGTTCTATACAAATTTTTATCGTGCACTTGCCGCGAAAGCCATATGGAGCGATGCTGACGGACGCTTCAGAGATGAAAACGAAGTGGTGCAAAAGCTTTCAGGGAAAGACGATTGCATAGTTAGTGGTGAATACTGGAACACGTTCTGGAACAACCAGCAACTCTTTAATTTAACAGCGCCGGAAATATCTTCAAAGTGGGCAAGATCGGCAATTGCCTTATATAAAAATTCAGGATGGTTCAATACTGACCCTGCGGGAATAGAACATACAGGTGTTATGGTCGCGATGCACATGGCATCGCAAATTCAGGGAGCATGGCAAAGCGGAATACACGACTTTGATTTGCCATTGGCTTATGAAGGATTGAAAAAAATGATGACCACGCCGCCGCAGAACTTCGCCGGTGGAGGTACTGTTGGAGTCGAGGACATTGTTCCGTATCAAAAATATGGTTATGTGCCACAGGGAATGGGCGCTTCCTCAAACACAATGGAGTATGCATATGATGATTATTGTGTAGCTCAAATGGCGCTCACACTTGGGAAACGAGATGATTATTTATTCTTTCAAAAACGCTCTGAGAATTGGAAGAATTTAATGGATACCACCACTGGATTTATCCGTCCAAAAAATGATAAAGGCAATTGGATAACTCCGTTTGACCCCTACCACACACCTGGATTTATAGAAGGCAATGCTTTCAACTATAGCTGGTTCGTGCCGCAAGATCCTGCCGGATTAGTTGCCGCTGTGGGCAAAGAACGATTTGCGTCGAGGCTTGACAGCGCCATGTTCAAATCATCATTTGCAAACTTTAATGCATCGGGCGATGATTTTGCAAACTATCCGATCAATCACGGAAATGAGCCATGCATGGAGGTTGCGTACCTGTTCAATTGGGCAGGCAAGCCTCAGTTAACCCAAAAGTGGGCAAGGGCCATACAGGAACAATACTATGGCATCACGCCGTACGACGGGTATCCCGGCGACGAAGACTTAGGGCAAATGAGCAGCTGGTTTGTAATGAGTGCCATAGGATTATTTCAAATGGATGGCGGCTGTTCTCAACAACCAATTTATGAATTAGGTAGTCCGAGATATCCAAAAATCACGATCGATCTTGGCAGCAGATATGGTCGTGGAAAACAGTTCATAATAGAAGCGACCGGCGCGTCCAAAGACAACAAATACGTCACGTCTGCTGTGCTAAACGGAAAGCCTTTGAATGATTTCAGGATACTTCAACAGGATGTACTTAAAGGTGGGAAGCTGGAATTAACCATGCAGCCTTGATCAGCATCAGTAAGAAACAGATAATTGCTAAAAACAAAGAAGCCAGCAAAGTATTGATTTTGCTGGCTTCTTGCCTGTATGACATATTTGTATAACTGATGTGCTATAATTTTCGTATATATTATGAGTTATGGCAAGACCAGCTTTCCCGCTTTTTTACGCAAGTCTGGGGTCCCAGAAATAATCTTCAGTTCTAACTAAACGGACCTTAGTACCAAATTCCGGATGCTCAGTATTAATAATGTAATTAAATTCTAAAGGAATGATTGCCGAAGGCACCTTTAAAACTAAAGTTGCTCTTAGATTATACCAACTTGATCCTATATGCTGTAATTCTGGATAAGCAGCCATTGATCGCCAGCTTTTTGGAAGATTTTGGCTTTTAATTTGCTTGATCAGGTGATCATCATCGGCGATAGAGATGACCATTACTTTGTAAGGAAATGTTGGTTTGATTGAACCTCTATGCACTACCAACTCTAGAGTGGATAGTGATCGTGAACTGCCGGTATATATGACTTGTTGTCCCTTTGAATTCCATCTATTAGCGCTTCCCGATGATGACAAAGATGTCGAGTGCTCTTCTCTTGAGATTCTAAATACTTCCATAATTAAACATTGTCGCCGTATTCCATAGCTGTTAATCTATCGTCAATAAACTTTATACCTGTTATAGTGTTCATAAACAAAGCAGGACTCTTACTATCGAAATAGAAATTTTCTGTATTTAGCCAATTATTGAACTCTCTCACCGAACCAAAAATATTAGTTCCATGCTTAATTAATGATAGAAGTAATAGTACCTGTTCTTTTACGTTTTCTTTAAAAACGCTTTTTGGTTTTTTATATTCTCTAAAGGTCTTTACGCTAATATTTAACCAATCCGATAATACATCATCATTGAAATGTGTAAAGGTTTTGATTACATCAACATATTTCCAGTTAATATCAGTGGTATAGAGTAAATGCAATATTTCACTGTCGTTAATATTGCGAGGTACATTTTCTAAAACTTCACTTTCATAATTTTTCCTTGCCTTTATCATAATCGCAATTTTTGATAATTAAATTTAGGCAATTTTGCCTTAATAAAAAAGTAATTTTACCCATTTGGAATACAAGAGGATTTAAAAACATTGATTATCAATTATTATGATATTATCTAGGGAATGTTGGAATTTTGCATAAATAGATTAACTGTGTGTTGTTTTACTCTATAGAGCATATACCGTTCATTTAAGAAATAATATGAAAAAGCAAAGTTGACCTGAACGCAAAATGATGGTTTTTTGTCGTAAAGTGAAAGCCGATATGCTATTTCCCCTTATTAACTTGGTAAAATGATTTTCATGTCAAAAACAAGACTAAAAGAACTTGTAAAGATTTGAACAATAAAACAATCACTTAGATATAATAACGAAGCTGTATGAAAGAATTAACATCGCTATCATTATCATTTGATCTTGCAGATCATAGCACGCCTGTTGCAAACCTTTTCCATCAACCATCAACCGCCGCGGAGTGGGAACAATACATGCTCACAGAGGAGCAGGTAAAGTCATTCGAGGAAAATGGATTTATTTCCGGAATTAAAATATTAACAGAAGAGCAGGTTGATCTGTTAAATAATGAACTGGTAAAACTGCAATCAGTTACTCCTGAGGAGAAGAAGTTGTTTTATCACTATGAGAATAACGAGTCAGTAGATCCCAGCAAAGTGCTTTTTCACGCAATTGGTGGTTGGAGAGTTACACCGGGATTTCATGATCTTATTTGGTCCCCGGCCTATCGTATGGCAGCTTACCAACTACTCGGAAAATCATTCAGACTATTTCATGACCAATTATTCTGCAAGCCTGCAAAACATGGCGGCGTTGTTGCATGGCACCAGGATTTTTCATATTGGACATTTACCAAACCAATGCATCACCTGACATGCTGGATAGGTTTGGATGATGCTACAACGGATAACGGTTGCCTGTATTATGTTCCGGGAAGTCATAAATGGGGTTTGCTTCCAATCACAGGATTAACTGGAGACATGGATGCAGTGACGCAGGTGCTGACAGAGGAACAGAATAGAATTTTCGATGCTAAAGTTGCAAATGAATTGCCAAGAGGTTATGCGAGCTTCCATCATCCATTAACGATGCATGGTTCGTACGCGAACTTTTCAGAGAGGCCAAGGAGAGCAGTGGTGATCAATTCAATGTCTGCTGAAACGCTGGGCAATACTGCCAATTATGAGCGTTTGGATGCCTTGCATGGCTTTCCTACAATGACACAAGACCAGGAACTTAACAGCCGCTTTTTCCCTCTTTTATTTGATGGTGACAAAGAACTGGCATCATTAACGAATGTGCCTAAAGTTGATTGGAAACTTTTTTATAGACCAGAATAACTATAAGTAATTAAAAAGTAAAAATTCAAAAGTCAAAACATAAGCAGCCAGCCGGGTTTTTACTTTTGAATTTTTACTTTTTAATTTTAGTTTAGAGAGATTTTTTTTACCATTAAAAATCTCTGACTTGAATAAGAAGCTAAAGATTGCTGTATTGGTGGATGTCTCCCGGGCCTATGACAGGGACATATTATTGGGGTTTACCAATTTCAATAAGATTCACAATAAATTTATTTTCTTCGCATTTTCTCCTAACTACATACATCCGGAAAATCAAAAAACGCTCATCGATCGCGTAATAGCGTGGAAGCCGGATGGAATATTAACAAGAGAGATTGAAGGTTTTGAGAGGTTGCTCAATCTTGATATTCCTCTCATCATTTCGCCTCACACTAGTTTGTACAAGGACAAAATAAATTTATGGGGCCGTAATAAAGTGATAGGAGAGACAGCCGCCGTATACTTCATTTCAAAGGGCTACAAGAATTTCGCTTTTTTGGGATTCAAGAGTTTTCAATGGTCGCTAGAGCGGCAGGAAGGCTATGTAAGGGAAGTTAACAGATTTGGGTTTGATGTGGACTCTTTTGTTTTTGACAACGCAAATTTGTTGTGGGAATACTTGCCGGAAAAGCTTACAGAATGGCTGTCTGGTTTGGAAAAGCCCTGCGCAATTTTCTCGGTCAATGATGAATTGAATATTCATTTGATCGATGTAATAAAAGGAATTGGGGGAAGAGTGCCAGATGATTTTTCTGTGCTGGGAGTAGATAATGACAGGACCATTTGTAACATGTCGAGCCCTACACTGTCAAGCATTGAAACCGACGGAGAGCAATCTGGCTTTAAAGCTGCGGCGGCCTTAAGTTTGTGGATTGAATATGGAGAAAAGCCGGCTTCAGATATTGTAGAAGAGCTTGGAAATGTTGTCACCCGCAATTCTACAAATGCATTGGCCATTGAAGATGAACACTTGCGTACAGCTTTACACTATATTACAAACGCAGCACCTGTTAAAGATATTTCCGTTGATGATGTTGTCAACGCTACTCTTTTATCCCGCCGCAATCTTGAAAGGAAATTTCAACAGGTTATCAAAAGTTCTATACTGGACGAAATAAAAAAAATAAGAATTCAGAGAATTAAATTTCTCCTGGAGAACTCTGAATTTACTGTTCAGCAAATAGCTGACGAAATGAACTTTAACAACGCTGATAATATCACCAGATACTTCAGGCAATTCACGCGAATGACTCCCAAAGAATATCGCAACCGTCTCACCCACGATAAATATTCCAAAAAAGGACATTTGTTTTAAGTCTGTTCTGTTTATCGCAAAATGCAAAAAATGTAGTTCCGTAAACTCCCATTATAATGTTGCTATTGTCGCGTTAGTTGATGAATCCCCGTTGTTGGGACACAATTTCTCTTTTTTTGTAATGTGATTTTAGCTTGCGCAAAATGAATGTTTTTTTCCGCAAACTGACATACGTCATATTTAAATCCTGCTCTAACTTGTACTAACAAGTAGCCGGCATTTGTGCAACAACATGTCCGGCTATTCTTCGTTTGAAACGGAACTGAAAAGTGAGCTTTCGCGATGCATTTTTACGATTAACAAACTTCTATATGAACAGAATATTTTTTCTTTTTTTACTTGGTTTCTCTGTGGCCACTTCGCACGCGCAAGTGGGGGTAGCGCCAGCTCAATCCGATTCTCTGCGGCAGGTTAGTTTATCCAATCTTACACAGGATGGGCATACAATGATAGCTTTAATCATTGGGCAATCAAACGCTGCCAACCACGGCAAAGTTGCTTATGCGCCAACACATTCTTCTGTATTCAATTATTGTGAAGGAAAATTATATACTGCCAAAGATCCCCTGATGGGGGCAACCGGCACGGGCGGAAGCGTATGGACACATCTCGCTGACATGTTGATTGACAGCAGCGATTATAAAAAAATAATTATCATTCCTATTGCGGTTGGCGGCTCTGCTATAGGTCGATGGACGAGCGGAGACTGCTACCTGAAGCTCCAGCAAACTTTACGCCTACTGGATAGCCAGCACATTAAACTCACTCATATTTTCTGGCACCAGGGTGAAACAGATAACATACTAAATACAACAGGTGAGACATACAAGAAATCACTTGATACGATACTAAACACAATCCGCTCGTATCACCAGGATGCACCAATGTATGTATCCATCGCGTCTTACCATCCCGCTCCTGTTGCTAAGCCCTTGGGTGTAGACAATGTTATCAGAAAAGCGCAGATGGAATTTATCAATGAGCATAAAGGCATATTGCTGGGGCCTGATACTGATGAATTGATTTACGCCATCCACCGTTTTGATGCAGTGCATTTTTCAGATTTTGGAATGCAGGCATTTGCGCGGCAATGGCTAAAGGCTATCAAAGAAAAAAAAGAAGTCGTTACCGTTAAGTAAATAATATTCAGCTCATAAATGTATAAACGCAAAGCAATGAAACGACAGAAGCTTGTCCTACTCTTACTAACAGTGTTTTGCATTACCGAAAAGAACGTTTGGGCACAATCGAAAACGTCACAAAGTAGCAAGGTCGAGCCTTTTGTTGTGAACGATAACGTGAAAGAGATCATCGTGGTGTTTAAGACACACTTCGATATCGGCTATACACGCAAACACTATAACTAAAAAATCTATTTTAACTATAATGAACAGTATTAAAGGAAAAGCAGCCTTATCTAATTCCGAGGGAAAATTTTCAATCGAAGAAATTGAAGTATTCCCTCCAAATGCCGGTGAAGTGCTGGTAAAAATAATGGCAGCAGGGCTTTGCCACACCGATTATGATTCCTTGAGTTGGAAGGCGCCACTTATTTTGGGCCATGAAGGGGCAGGTATTGTTGAAGCTGTTGGCGAAAATGTAAAATCTGTGAAACCCGGTGACAAGGTAATCTTAAATTGGTCAATGCCATGTGGCACATGTTTCCAATGTGGAAATGGGAATCAAAATCTTTGTGAAGATAATTCACCAGTTACCTCTGGTGCACAATATGAAGGTTTTCCTTTATCAGGAGGTCATGTTCCTGTAGAACGGACACTTTATAAAGGCCAAGGGGTGCGACGTTCTTTTAATTTAGGCACGCTTTCAACACATACTGTAGTAAAAGAAGAGGCAGTAGTGAAATTTGAAACTGAAATTCCTTTTTCATCTGCAAGTATCATTGGTTGCGGGGTGGTAACCGGATATGGTTCGGCAGTTAATGTGGCCAAAGTTAAACCTGGCTCCTCAGTAGCGGTAATAGGTACAGGCGGTGTTGGATTGAACGTAATTCAGGGAGCCAAAATAGCGGGCGCCGAAAAAATTATTGCCATCGATGTAAATCCTTCACGTCTGGAAATGGCGCTACAATTTGGCGCTACCCATATTTTCCAAACCCCTAAAGAAGATATGGAGTTAGCTGCGGCAAAAAAATACGTGTTTGGTCTTACCGAAAACAGAGGGGCAGATTATGCGTTTGAATGTACCGCAATTCCTGCACTGGGTGCTGCACCATTAAACCTTATCCGAAATGCCGGAATGGCTTTGCAGGTAAGTGGTATAGACGATACCATACCTTTCGATATGAAATTATTTCAGTTTGATAAGGTGTATGTCAACCCGCTTTATGGAAACAGCAAACCGAAAATCGATTTTCCGATCATGTTAAACTTATACAAGAATAAGAGTTTGCTGCTCGACGAAATGGTGACCAAAACTTACGCCTTAGAGGAATTGGATGTAGCATTTGCAGATATGCTAGCCGGAAAGAATGCTAAAGGAGTAATTGTTTTTTAAAGAAGAAAAATATGACAGAATTTAAATCTATCGCTGTTTCTTCTCCCAGGTTTGACCGCGATAATCTTAGATACATTACGGTAAAAAGCGAAAAGTTAAAGGGCCGGGGCGACATTTCTGTTTTCGTTCCCGCCGGAACCGATCATCAGGATTTGCCAATCGTTTTGTTTTTGCATGGCGTATATGCCAGCCATTGGGCTTGGACACACTTAGCCGGCGTGCATCTGCACATGCAGGATTGGATTAACAAGGGGCTTATCAAACCTATGGTGGCTGTATTCCCATCTGATGGGCTATGGGGTGACGGAAGCGGATACCTGCCTCATCAAAACCAGAATTTTGAACAATGGATTATGGGCGATGTGATTGATGTAGTTATCCAATCGATTAAGGAAACAAGTACACAATCGGAATTATTTATTACCGGTATGTCGATGGGTGGTTATGGCGCCTTGCGTTTAGGTGCAAAATATGGAAACCGATTTAAAGCCGTTTCAGGATTGTCATCTATAACAGATGGTAATCTGCTGAAAAATTATGTAGGCGAAGATCTTACCAGTTTATTAAACGAAAATTTGAACGAGCTCTCTGTTTTGGATATGATGGTTAAGAACAGGGATAACCTTTCTAAAATTCGTTTCGATTGTGGAATAGAAGACGCTTTAATTGATGACAACAGGGCACTTCATCAACAACTGCTGGCACACGATATCCCCCATACTTATCAGGAATTCGATGGAGGCCATACCTGGGACTATTGGGAAGAACACTTGTTAGATACGATTCTGTTTTTTAATGAACAGTTATAGAAAATGGCTGTTGGTATCACAGATATTGATGCTAATTTAAAACCACAATTATCAATCATGATTATTTCTGAAAGTTCAATCAAATGGCTGCCAATTAGAAAAGTTAGTGATGATGTAAGTTTTGAAACATCAGATGCCATCGCTATCGAAGAACCATTGGAAATCAGGTTGGAATTTGGCCCAACCGGAGATCGGAAGACACGAAATATTTCAGTGACGATGCGCACTCCTGGTGATGACAAAGATCTTGCAACAGGTTTTTTATTTACAGAAGGAATTATAAATAACAACAAAGACATTCTCAATGTTGATCATGTCTTTTTCGCTTGTGCAGAGAATAAAGAAAATGTAATACAGGTAGCTTTAAAAGAAGGCGTTACCCCTCAGCTACAAAGTACTGAGCGCAATTTTTACACCACTTCAAGTTGTGGGGTATGTGGCAAAGGATCTATCAATGCCATCAAAACAGTGAGTGTTTTTTCGAACAAAAATGAGACTCAATTTGCAGTAAGCGCAGATTTGCTTCATCAGCTCCCTGGTATTTTGCTACAGCACCAGGCCGTTTTCTCAAATACTGGTGGGCTGCATGCATCAGCCTTATTCAGTAAAGAGGGAGAGTTATTATTGGTGCGGGAGGATGTTGGTCGTCACAATGCCCTGGATAAACTCATAGGGAGTGCTTTGAATAACAACTCGCTGCCACTTTCCGAAAACATATTGCTGTTGAGTGGCAGGGCAAGTTTTGAACTGGTGCAGAAAGCTGCGATGGCCGGTATTAATATTATCGCCTCGGTTGGGGCACCGTCAAGCTTAGCCGTTGAGCTAGCCAAAGAATTTAATATAACGCTGGTGGGTTTTTTACGCAACCAGCGATTCAATATTTATAGTGCAGAACAACGCATTTTACAATCAACCGATGAAAATAGCGATCAAGGGCAAATCTTTTATCCTGATCTCTTAGCTAAATAAAAGTCATGGAAAAGGAAATCAAACACCAGGCAGCAGCTGAAAATCCAGAAGAATTATTGGATATAAAGCTGGAAACGTCAAAGACATCGGCGGCGGGAATACCCGGTGTAATGGCCGCAATGAGTGATGTTTTTGAAGAAACCGGGGCGGTAAGGGGGCTAAAGGCCTTATTCCACATGAATAAAAAGGGCGGCTTTGATTGTTCAAGCTGTGCCTGGCCCGATCCTGACGATGAGCGCTCAGCCGTTGCCGAATATTGCGAAAATGGTGCTAAAGCCTTGGCTGAAGAAGCAACTACCAAAAAGCTTACCGATGAATTCTTCTCTCAAAACTCAGTTGTCGATCTGGCAAAACTAAATGACTATGAGATTGGAAAAAAAGGAAGGATCGCCCAGCCGGTTTATTTGGCGAAAGGCGCCTCCCATTACCAGCCCATTAGCTGGGACGACGCTTTCAGGAAAATAGCAGATCATTTAAACAGTCTTGCCTCACCAAACGAAGCTGCATTTTATACATCAGGCCGTACGAGCAATGAAGCTTCATTCATGTATCAGTTATTTGCAAGAGAATTTGGCACAAATAATTTGCCCGATTGCTCGAACATGTGCCACGAATCAACAGGCGTTGGCTTAGCAGAAACGATAGGGATTGGGAAAGGAACGGTGACGCTTGATGATTTTTATGAAGCGGAAGTGATCATTATTATGGGACAAAACCCAGGGACAAATCATCCGAGAATGCTCTCCGCACTCGAGAAAGCTAAAATAAATGGAGCGAAAATAATTGCTGTTAATCCATTGCTTGAGGCAGGTTTGCTTGCATTCAAAAACCCGCAAAAGCTAAAGGGAATTTTAGGCATCAGCACTCAATTAACAGACCTGTACTTACAGGTAAAGATCAACGGGGATATGGCCTTGCTAAAGGCAATAGAGATACTCCTTTATGAAGCGGAAAAAAAAGAACCCGGAACGGTATTCGATACCGGTTTTATACAAAACAAAACAGTAGGGTATGGCAGTTTTATAGAGCAATTGCAGCAATACAATCTGGAAGATCTTGCTATAGAGGCTGGTGTGCCACTTAGCCAGATCCAGGAAGCTGCTGAATTACTGAAGCATAGGAATCGGATTATTATTTGTTGGGCCATGGGCATTACTCAACATGTTAATGGCGTAGATAACGTGAAAGAAATCGTCAACCTCGCTTTGCTCAAAGGTAGCATAGGAAAGAAGGGCGCTGGTCTTTGTCCGGTACGTGGGCACAGCAATGTACAGGGTAATCGCACGATGATGATATATGAAAAGCCAGGTAAACGGCAACTGGATAAACTGGAAGAAGTTTTTGGTTTTAAACCACCGAGGGAACATGGTTACGATGTGGTTGATTCAATAAAGGCAATGCATGAAGGTAAGTTGAAAGTGTTTTTTGCAATGGGCGGGAATTTCTTGTCCGCTACGCCCGACACCAATTTTACAGCGGAAGCTATGCGCAAACTGAAACTTAGCGTACAGGTGTCTACCAAGTTAAACCGGAGCCATTTAGTGCATGGCGAAGAGGCGCTGATATTACCAACTTTATCACGCAGCGATAAAGATTTAATATACGGCGAAGCACAATTTATAAGTTGCGAAAATTCAATGGGCGTTGTACAAATGTCCAAAGGGGTTTTGGAGCCTGTCTCAAATGATTTGTTGAGTGAAAATCAAATTGTATGTAAGTTGGCTAGAGCTACACTAGGGACACGCTCAGTAATCGATTGGGATAAATATGCCGCCAGTTATGACGCAGTTCGTGATCTCATTGAAAAGGTGATACCTGGTTTTGATGATTACAATCAGAAAGTACGTTTGCCAGGTGGGTTTTATGTTCCCAACGCTGCTCGTGAAGGGCGGTTTGAAAATACTGATTTTGCAGGCAAGGCACCATTTACAGTTACTGCATTGCCTAAGCATGCATTAGCCGGTGATGAATATATGATGGCCACTATTCGAAGTCACGACCAGTTTAATACAACAATATATGGTTTGGATGATCGGTATCGTGGGATATACAACGAACGGAGGGTCATTTTGATGAATGAAAAGGATATGGAAAAAGCCGGGTTTAAAGAAAAGGAAAAAGTAGACCTGTTTAATTATCATGGAGGCGTTGAACGTGTAGCACGTTTATTCGTTGTAGTCCCGTTTAACATCCCTGAAGGCAATACCGCTACTTACTATCCTGAAACAAACGTTCTGGTGCCTATAGATAGTGTTGCAGAAAAAAGCAACACGCCTACGTCAAAACTAATTTTTATCAAAATAAAAAAACATACCCCTCAGCATCATGATGTTGAGATGCAGACTCAATAATTTTTTTGAAAATTTTTGTTGAAGTTTTTTCTAAAGAGTCAAACTACGTATTGAAACTAAACGATTATGCCTATTCAATTTTTTTGTCCCAGATGGGGAAGTGAGGAGCTAAGCTGGGGAACCTTCTGCCAAAAAGTGAGCGACGCCGGATATAACGGTGTCGAATATGCGATCGCCAATAATGTAACAGAAAAAGAACTGGATGAGATTTGGAACACAGTAGAACAGAATAACCTAAAACTTATTGCACAGTTTTTTGAAAGCGGTGATGCTGATTTTTCTAAACATCATGATTTGTACTGTGCCTGGTTGGAAAAAATCAGCAACTATCCTTGTCTGAAAATCGATTCACAAACCGGAAGGGATTTTTATTCTTTTGAACAAAACCTTTTGTTGGTAAATGAGGCATTTCAATTTACAAATCAAACAGGTATTCAGGTAGTACACGAAACACATCGCAATAAATGTTTGTTTGCTGCGCATACATCCAAAGAGTATTTAGAAAAAATACCTGAATTGAAACTTACTCTCGATGCTTCCCATTGGGTATGTGTGGCCGAATCATTTTTAGAAGACCAGTCCGAAGCCATGCAGCTGGCCATTGAGCGCACAGAACATCTACATGCACGTGTTGGTTATCCCGAAGGTCCACAGATACCCGATCCACGCGTGCCCGAATGGCAGCATGCGTTGAATGCGCATCTAAGCTGGTGGGACAGGGTGGTTGAAAGAAAGAAAAAAGAAAATACTGTAATGACCATTACACCAGAGTTTGGCCCTAATCCCTACATGGTACATGATCCTGTATCAGGGCAACCAATTGCTGATCAATGGGCGGTAAATGTATTCATGATGAATTTGTTAAAGCAACGATACCGTTAGAAGCCCACGTCCATTACTAACAAACACAACTTTTATCAAAATGAGCATATCTATTCATACCTCAAATCCAGAATACAGGATCACCAAAGAAAATGAGGCGAAAGCGATCGAGAAAGGCCTTGCTGAAGCCGATTGGTATGTTTGTTACGTACCGAGAGATACTATGCGGTCCTTATTAAAAAGGAAAAACGGGCCTGCAATCAGGGATACCATTATTTGGTTTGCGCTGATGTTTTCATTGGCAGCCATCGGTATTTATTATTGGTTTTCGTGGGTATCCGTAATCGCTTTTATGTTGTACGCCATTCTCTACGCCAGTACATCAGATTCAAGATGGCATGAGTCGAGCCACGGTACGGCATTTAAAACAGACTGGATGAACAACTGGTTGTATGAAATAGCATCATTCATGGTGATGCGTGAATCTGTGGTTTGGAGATGGAGCCATAACCGGCATCATAGTGATACCATTATTGTTGGGAGAGACCCGGAAATCGTGTCACCTCGCCCCGCTAAGCTGAGTGCATTGTTGGGAATATTCATTAACCTCGATAGCATACCTGGCTATTTCTGCCAAATGTTCCATCACGCTTGTGGACGAATGTCAGAAAGCGAGAAATTATTTATTCCTGCCAGCGAGTTTAGAAAGATTTACAACAGGGCACGTATTACGCTGTTGATCTACATCCTGGTAATAGTTTTTTCAATCTATTTTAAAACTATTATTCCCGTGTTGCTTGTAGGGTTGCCAAATATCTACGGTGCATGGTTGATGCCGATCTACGGTTTAACGCAGCATGCGGGATTAGCAGAAAATGTGCTCGATCACCGTCTTAATTGCAGAACGGTGTATATGAATGTAATTAACAGATTCCTGTACTGGAATATGAATTATCATACAGAGCATCACATGTTTCCACTAGTGCCATACCATGCATTGCCACAGCTACATAAACTGGTCAAAGACGACATGCCTTCTCCATACCCTGGTATTATTTCGGCATGGAAAGAAATCATTCCTGCATTGATAAAGCAAAGAAAGGATCCTTCCTATTACGTTAAAAGAAAGCTTCCGCAACGCCCAACGAATCACTCAGGAAATAACCTCGTTTTCAAAAACGATCAAAGAAATGAAAGCGGATGGTACGAGGTATGCGATGCATCGAATCTTTCCCTTGAAGAAGTAGTACGCTTTGATGTTGGCAACAAGACTTTTGCCATCAGTTGTGCTGCTAACGGTAAGTACTATGCCACTGATGGTATCTGCACGCACGGCAATACGCATTTAGCCGAAGGATTGGTAAAAGGGACAATGCTCGAATGTCCCAAACATAATGGAAGGTTTAATCTGGCGGATGGTTCGCCCGCCCGTGCTCCAATTTGCCAGGGCTTACGAACTTATCCCGTGGAACTAAGGAATGGTAAAATATACGTGGATATACAGACGCCCGGAGGTAGCGGTATTGTTGAACCAGAGAGAATGAAATTTAAAGTGGTCAGCAATAAGAACGTTTCCACTTTTATCAAGGAGTTGGTGATTGAGCCGCTTGAGAAGGAGATTGTTTTTAAACCTGGCAACTATTTGCAAATTGAGATACCGGCTTATGAAATGATTGAGTTTAAAAATTTTGACATTCCTCAGCCATATCGCTCTGTGTGGGAAGCACACAATTTGTTCGACCTCGTTGTTCAAAATAATGACGGGAAGGTAAACAGGAATAATTATTCCTTAGCTGTAAATCCGGGTAACAACAAGCTGTTGAAATTTAATGTGCGCATCGCTACACCACCTGCTGGACAGGATTGTGCACCGGGCATTGGCTCCAGTTATATTTTCAACTTAAAGCCTGGTGAAGTCATCACAGCGGTTGGACCTTTTGGCGATTTTGATATCAAGCCCACACAAAAAGAGATGGTTTATATTGGTGGCGGTGCAGGTATGGCGCCACTACGATCTCATATTTCACACCTCTTTGAAACCCTTAATACATCACGAACCATCACTTACTGGTATGGCGCAAGATCGGAGCAGGAGCTTTTTTACGTTGACTATTTTCATCATCTCAGCAAGGAGTTCAAAAATTTTAAATTTCATGCAGCATTGTCTGATCCTTTACCCGATGATGCTTCGTGGGAGGGACATAAAGGATACATCCACTCAGTGGTGGAAAGCAACTATTTAAAGACACATCCAAACCTAGCAGCCGTTGAGTTTTATCTCTGTGGTCCGCCGATGATGATTAAGGCATGCTCAAGTGTACTTAAAAATTTTGGCGTACAGGACAGCCAGATAGCGTTTGATGAATTTTAGAAAATGTAGTTTAAAAGAGAAAAATAAATCAGTAGTAAGACATATGAAAGCAAGTTTCATAAAAAAAATGGTAGCTGTATTCTGCACTGTCTGTGTATGCATGTGTCTAGCGCCCGGCCTGGCTTTCGCGAAAGGCAAAGAATACCATGTCTCCGTAAATGGCAATGACGCAAACGATGGCTCCGCGACAAAACCATTTAAAACCATAATGGCTGCCGCGAACGTAGCCATGCCCGGTGATGTGATCACAGTTCACGCAGGGGTGTACCGCGAGCAAGTAACGCCGCCGCGTGGAGGCAACTCGGAAAACGAAAGAATTGTTTACCAGGCAGCAAAAGGAGAGGAGGTGGTCATTACCGGCGCTGAACCAGTCAAGAACTGGGAAAAGGTCGGCAACGACACCTGGAAAGCCATCCTTCCCGCCAAAATTTTCGGCGACTACAACCCCTTTGCCGATTTAGTGCATGGCGATTATTTTGTTTCCATGGATCGTCCCAACCATACCGCATCCGTCTATCTTAACGGCGATTGGCTTCGCGAGGTTTATAGCGAAAAACAAGTACTCACCCCCGCCGAAAGTGTCGGGAACTGGTTCGCCATCGCCCCTAACAAGGATAAGGACGATGCCAATGCGCCAACCACCCTCTGGGCGCAATTCAAGGGTGTTGACCCGAATAAGGAGAACGTCGAGATTGCCGTGCGTCCTACTGTCTTCAGCCCCACCAAGACTGGCATCAACTACATCACAGTGCGTGGGTTCAAACTTACTCAGGCTGCCACCAACTGGGCGCCGCCTACAGCCGGACAGATCGGTATCATTTCTGCCTACTGGAACAAAGGCTGGATCATCGAAAACAACGAAATTTCTTATACATTATGTGCAGGCGTTGCACTTGGAAAGTATCGCGACCAGGGTGACAACTTCGCCGGAAACAACTCGCAGGTTTATACCACCACCATTGATAAAGCCCTCAAAAATGGTTGGAATAAAGAAACGGTCGGTTCTCACATTGTGCGCAACAACCACATACACCACTGCGAGCAAACAGGTATTGTGGGCAGCTTGGGCTGTTCATTCAGTCGTATTGAAAACAACCAAATCCATGACATTCATGTTCGAAAATTATTTGGAGGCTGGGAACAAGCAGGCATCAAATTCCATGGTGCAGTGGACGTAGTGATTAGTGGCAATCATATTTATAATACTGTATTGGGTATATGGCTCGATTGGATGGCGCAGGGAACTCAAGTAAAAAGCAATCTTTTGCACGATAATGGAGGGGACCTTTTTATTGAAGTAAGTCATGGCCCTGCTTTGGTGAGTAACAATATTTCACTTTCCAAAAACAGTATGTCATTGAACTCGCAGGGTATCGCGTTTGTGCACAATCTTATTGGTGGCAAATTCAGTATGGTGTTTTACGACAGCCGTCTCACACCTTATCATTTAGCTCACTCCACTAATATCGTGGCTCTCCACGATAATCCAAGTGGAGAAACACAGTTCATCAACAACCTGTTTGTAAACGGAAGTGATGTGAGCCAGTACAGTACTGCGCTGTTGCCGGTAAAATTTGATGGCAATGTGTATACAAAGGGATCTGTTCGGGCCATTGGAGTAAAAGAAAAAAGAGGAATGGGTGAAATGAAAAAAGATGCAGCCGAGACGATGAAAAAATATAAAGAGCAGGAAGCGATAGAATCCAATGCCCTGGTGAAAAATGAATTTGACGCAGCTGATACTTTGTTGCTGCAAAAAAATGGAGTGTACCTGGAAATAGTGTTGGATAAAAGCTGGTTGACACAAAATAGAAAATTGGTCACTTCATCAGTGTTAGGTAAATCCAGCATTTCCAATGCGCCCTTTGAAAATCCTGATGGGTCTGTGTTAAAAATTGAGACAGATTATTTTGGCAACAAACGCAATGCAGCCAATCCATCTCCGGGACCTTTTGAAATTTTAAAAACAGGAAAACAAACGATAAAAGTTTGGAACAAATAATACAACTGAATTCAATGAAGAATTTTTTTACAGCCCTATTCGCATGCAGCAGTCTTATTGCCTTTGCGCAAAATAAATCTGCAAACAGTAAGCCAGTTAAGTATCATGAGTACCATGTGTCGGTAAACGGAAACGATAACAATGATGGGTCTGCGATGAAGCCGCTAAAGAGCATCATGGCAGCAGCCAACAAAGCCATGCCCGGTGATGTGGTAACGGTACATGCAGGCACTTACCGTGAATCTATTGTGCCACCCCGTGGCGGCAATTCAGACAAAGAACGCATTACTTACCAGGCGGCAAAAGGCGAACAGGTAACCATAAAAGGTTCTGAGGTGGTGAAGGGCTGGCAAAAACAGGATCATGACACATGGATGGTAAAATTACCTAACAGTTTTTTCGGAAGTTTTAATCCATATAAAGAGCGTATTCATGGCGACTGGTTTGCTCCCAAACCAAAGGACAGAGTGTATTTAAGAGGTGCTGTGTACCTGAACGACAAATGGCTGATGGAAGCCGAAAAAAAAGAAGAAGTTCTCAATGCCGATGCCGATGAAAAGAATCCGCTTTGGTGCGCAACGGTTGAAGGCGACAGCACAACAATTTATGCACAGTTTAAAAATGCAGATCCCAATAAAGAGTTAGCAGAAATCAATGTTCGTCAAACTGTATTTTACCCTGCTGTACCATTTATCAATTTCCTTACAGTTCGTGGGTTTACTATGGAGCAAGCGGCCACCAACTGGGCACCACCTACAGCCGAGCAACAAGGATTAATTGGTACCAATTGGAGCAAAGGATGGATTATTGAAAACAATACGATTCGTTACTCAAAATGTTCCGGTATTGCTTTAGGCAAGCACGGCGATGAACACGATAATAAAAAAGGGACAACCGAAGAGTACGTTGAAACCATCAAAAGAGCATTGGCTTTTGGATGGAACAAAGGAACAATTGGTGGGCATATTGTTCGCAATAATACCATCAGCGATTGCGAACAAACAGGTATAGTAGGCAGTATGGGATGCTCTTTCAGCATTGTAGAAGGCAACACTATTCATGATATTTTTATTAAGCATTTATACGAAGGTGCCGAACAGGCTGGTATTAAATTTCATGGAGCTGTAGATGTTCAAATTCGGAACAACCATATCTACAGAAGCGGTTATTGGGGCATTTGGCTCGATTGGATGGCGCAAGGTGCACAGATAAAAAACAACCTGATGCATGATAACAATGAGGATGTTTTTTGTGAAGTGGATCATGGACCTATCCTTATCAGCAACAATATTCTTTTGTCTAAAGTAAGTCTGTATGTAAACTCCAGCGGTTTGGCTGTTGTTCACAACCTCATCGGGGGAAAGCTGAAAGTTGGTTTCTACGATGGCCGCTTAACTCCATATCATAAACCACATTCTACTTTTGTGGTGGACCTCCACGACAATCCGGGTGGTGATGTTCAGTTTGTGAACAACCTCTTTGTTGATAGTGCTGATGTTAGTAAATACGCTAAAACCTATCTTCCTGTGTCTTTTGACGGAAATGTATATACAAAAGGAACTGTAAGAGCTATCAGCAATGATCCGCTGAAATTTAATGAGAAAGGAAAATATAAAGAACAAGCCGCTGTAGAACAAAATGCATTGGTAAAAAATGATTTTGATGTGGCTCTTCGTCTGGTAATTGAGAATGTTGGAGTCTATCTTGAAATTAATCTCGATAAAAAATGGTTGACGGAACAAAACAGGCAATTGGTTACAACGCAAACACTCAAGCCTGCTATCGTTCCCAATTTACCTTTCGAAAATTCTGATGGTTCTGTGTTGAAAATTGATGCTGATTATTTGGGTAACAAACGCAATGCAGTCAATCCATCTCCGGGACCTTTTGAAATTTTAAAAACAGGAAAGCAAACGATAAAAGTTTGGACCAAATAATACACCTGAATTCAATGAAGAGATTTTTTACTGCCCTGTTTGCATGCAGCAGTCTTATCACTTTTGCACAAGATAAATCTGCAAACAATAAGCCATTCAAATATCATCAGTACCATGTCTCCGTAAATGGCAACGATGCCAATGATGGATCAATATCCAAACCTTTTAAAACCATCATGGCTGGGGCCAACAAAGCTATGCCCGGTGATGTGATAACGGTGCATGCGGGTGTGTATCGTGAGCAGGTAGCACCTCCCCGTGGTGGCATCTCAGACCAGGAGCGTATTGTTTACCAGGCAGCCAAAGGAGAGAATGTGACCATCAAAGGTTCTGAAATCATCAAAGGCTGGAGGCGAGTGGGTGATAATACCTGGGAGGTAAAGATTACCAACACTTTCTTTGGGAAGTTTAATCCATACAAAGTAGTCATCAACGGCGATTGGTTTGTGCCTACACCAAAAGACCGAAAATATTTGAGGGGCGCAGTCTATCTAAATGGCGATTGGCTGATGGAAGCCGAAAACAAAGAAGAGGTATTTAAGACGGTTGACAAAAAAGATCAACCTGGGCCTTCAAAAATGCGATCTGCCATTGGGTTTACGATTGATAGAAGCAGAGTGACTGATGAAAAAAGGCAAGTTTGGTTTGCGACAGTCGATTCGGTTACTACCACTATATGGGCACGGTTTGAGAACATTGATCCCAATAAAGAGAATGTTGAAATCAATGTTCGCCCGACTGTTTTTTATCCCGATCAACCTTTTGTGAATTTCATAACCGTTCGCGGGTTTACCATGGAACAAGCCGCCACCAACTGGGCTCCGCCAACCGCCGAGCAAGAAGGCGTGATTGGCACTCACTGGAGCCGAGGCTGGATCATTGAAAACAATTGTGTTCAATATTCAAAGTGTTCGGGCATCTCGCTGGGTAAATATGGCGATGAGGATAATAACAAAAATACTCAGTCGGCAAAAGGTTTTACAGGCACCATCAACAGGGCATTGGCTTTTGGATGGAACAAAGGAACTGTTGGCGGCCATATTGTTCGCAACAACACCATTACGCATTGCGAACAATCGGGTATTGTAGGCAGTATGGGCTGCTCTTTCAGCATTGTGCAGGGCAATACAATTCATGATATTTATGTGCGCAGGTTATTTGATGGTGCTGAAATGGCCGGCATCAAGTTTCATGGTGGCGTAGATGTGCAGGTACTCAACAACCAGATTTTCCGATGCCTTTTTGGTGTATGGTTTGATTGGATGGGACAAGGTGCACAAGTAAAGAACAACCTGCTTTATGACAACGATCTGGATATGCACCTCGAAGTTAACCATGGGCCAATTTTGGTAGCCAATAACCTGTTTTTGTCCAGTTGGAATATGTGTATAAACAGCCAGGGAGTGGCATTTGTACATAATATTTATGGAGGAAGAATCCAGGCCTATGGTTATGATAATCGTATAACGCCTATCCATAAGCAACACAGTACTTATATAGCAGCATGGCATGATAACCCGGGTGGAGATATCCAATTTATCAACAACCTTTTTGTGGGGGAGGGTAACGTAAAAAATTATGATAAGGCATTGCTCCCTGTAATCATGTCAGGCAATGTTTATACTAAAGGCACTAATCAGGAGCCTGGTGGACAGCTGATAGATTGGAATATGAACCTGGCTGACTCTTTCAAAATAAAACAGAAAAGCAAAATAGAAACAGGTGAATTGAATAAACAGAATTTTGATGCAGCCGCAAAAATCATCAAAGAAGGTGATGCTGTTTTCCTCGAAATAAGCCTCGATGAAAATTGGTTGACAGAACAAAAGAGACAATTGGTTACCACTCAAACGCTCAAGCCAGCTATCCTTCCCAATCTTCCTTTTGAAAATCCAGATGGTTCTGTGTTGAAAATTGATACCGATTATTTAGGCAACAAACGCAATACAGCCAATCCATCTCCGGGGCCTTTTGAAATTTTAAAAACAGGAAAACAAACAATAAAAGTTTGGACCAAATAATACAACTGAATTCAATGAAGAGTTTTTTTACAGCCTTGTTTGCGTGCAGCAGTCTGATTGCTTTTGCGCAAAATAAATCTGCAAGCAGTAAGCCATTCAAATATCATGAGTACCATGTGTCGGTAAACGGAAATGATAACAATGATGGGTCGGTGAAGAAGCCGCTAAAGACCATCATGGCTGCAGCCAACAAAGCAATGCCCGGCGATGTGGTTACCGTACATGCCGGAATTTATCGTGAAACGGTTGCCCCACCACGCGGAGGTGAATCGCCATCAAAGCGAATCACTTATCAAGCTGCCAAAGGGGAAAAAGTCATTATCACCGGCTCGGAACCTGTCACCGGCTGGACGAGGGAGCAACATGACACATGGAAAACAGTAATCCCTAACAAGTTCTTCGGTGGCTACAATCCCTTTGCTGATTCGATCGCCGGAGACTGGTTTCACTCGCTGGGGCGCCCGGCTCACACGGGTTCTGTTTACATGGACGATCAATGGCTCAAAGAAGCCACCGCTCTTAACAAGGTGCTCGAACAGTCCACCAGCGATCTGGTTTTCTTCGCTGAGGTTGGTTTGGACAGTACGGTTGTTCATGCGCAGTTTCCCGGCAAAGATCCGAACAAGGCACAGGTGGAAGTGAATGTTCGCCAGACGGTCTTTTATCCTAAAAAGAACTTCATCAACTACATCACTGTTCGCGGTTTCATTCTGCAAAACGCCGCACCAAACTGGGCGCCTCCCACCATTGAGCAAAAGGCGATCATCGGTACCAACTGGAGCAAGGGATGGATCATTGAGAACAATCTCATCCGCCATTCTGCCTGCACTGGTTTGTCGTTAGGCAAGTACGGCGACGACTGGGGTAATAACGGGCCCGGTTATGCGGACTGGGACCGGACCATTGAACGGGCTCTCCGGAACGGCTGGAACAAGGACTCCATTGGCCATCACCTCGTGCGTAATAACGAAATCCGCGAGTGCGACGAAGTTGGCATTGTTGGGGCCTTTGGTGGCGCTTATAGTATCATTGAAAATAACCACATACACGATATTGGAGTGCGTGGTCTCCTCGGTGGCGCCGAGCTCGCAGGCATCAAATTTCATGGCGCGATCGACACATACATTCGCGATAACTGGATTCATCATTGTATTCGCGGCATGCACCTGGACTGGATGACGCAGGGTACGCAAATCACGGGTAATCTAATGCACAACAATGATGGCCAACCTTCCGGTAAAGTCGGGTTTTACGAAGCCGGAGGCGGGCAGGACATTTTCCTTGAAGTCAATCACGGGCCCTGCCTCATAGCCAACAATATTTTGTTGTCCGGCCAATCGATCTTTAATGCATCCCACGGAACCGCCTTCGTTCACAACCTCATGCGCAAAGTCGATCCAACCCTTGCCCGTTGGCTTCCACGCAAAACGCCTTACCTCGTTCCGCATGGTACTGCCATTGCCGGTCAATACGACAACCGGGGCGGTGACGATCGCTTCTTCAATAATATATTTGTTGCTCCTGCAAAGCTCACTCACTACGATACGTCTTCGCTGCCAATAATGATGGAAGGAAACGTATTCACGAAAGGCACACTACCATCTGCACAGGAGAAAAAAGTGCTGCGCGATTCAAGTCTTGAACCTAAACCCCATATCGAAATCCGCAATGGAGAAGCGTGGCTCAGCCTTTCTTCTAATCCTGCGTGGAGAATGGAACAAGAGAGACGCCTTGTGACCACGGAGCTACTCGGAAGGGCCACTGTTCCGCAACAAGCTTTTGAGAACAGCGATGGATCTGCGTTGCGTATCGACACCGATTACTTCGATAAAAAACGCAAAGCCACTAATCCTTTCCCCGGTCCCTTTGAAACACCGGTGAACGGAGAGATCAAAGTATGGCCGAAATGAGAAAATGAAAAACGAGTAATTACAAACAATTTAATCCAGTAATGAAGAAACTTTTCACAGCCCTTTTTACTTGCAGCAGTATTATTGCTTTTGCGCAGAATAAATCTGCAAGCAGTAAGCAATCTACAACAGGAATTAACTGGCAAAAATTTCTTTCCCGAAACGATATGGTGTATGATACGCTTACTACCAAATGGGAAGAAGGCGTGTTTACTGGCAATGGTTTAATTGGCGCCATGCTATACATGAAGGATAGCAACACCCTGCGCCTGGAGATTGGGCGTTCTGATGTCGTAGATAATAGGGAAGGTACACCGGCATTTGAAAAAGCCCGTTTGCCCATCGGGCATTTTGAGCTCCGGCCCGTAGGGAAAATTTTGAAGAACACCGCCCGGCTTGATCTATGGAATGCAGAAGCCAATGGAACCATTGTAACCGATAAAGGAACCATTCAATGGCGCACAGCGACACTTTCACAGACGAATGTGATTGTTTTTGAAACGACAGTGAGTAATGGTGAAAGAAAGTTTCAGTGGCAGTTTCAGCCCGAAGTTTCCATTAGCCCCCGCACAAAATACAGGAAGATACCTGATGGATATGTGGCTAATCCACGCGCTATTCTTGCAACGAGCGGAGCAGTAGAATATTGCAAACAGCTAATGATTTCCGGTGGCGATTATACGACGGCATGGACTAAGAAAAATAATGCAAGCAGTACAATTTATTACCTGTCAGTTGCAATCAATAAAAAAAAGTCCTCCACTGAAGAAGCAGTACAAACAGTGAGCAATGCAGCAAAAGATAATTTGCAACAATTGCTGAATGTACACAGGCAATGGTGGCATCATTATTATCCGCAGAGTTTTATATCGCTGCCTGATGCAAGACTGGAAAGTTTTTATTGGATTCAACTATACAAACTCGCATCGGCCGCAAGAGAAGGTAAACCAGCGTTAGATTTAATGGGCCCCTGGTTTCGCTATACACCATGGCCGGCGTATTGGTTTAACTTGAACATTCAGCTGACTTACTCATCGCTTTATGCAGCCAATCATTTGGATGTGGCTAACAGTCTTGTACAATTGATTGATAATGGCAAAGAAAATCTAAACAAGAATGTTCCCGCAGCTTACCGCCACAATGCGCTGGCGCTGGGTCGCGTTGCTACGAGCGATCTGTATAGCCCGATAAAAGTGAATACGTTAAGGGATACAACTGCATCAGAAGGAGAACTAGAATTAGGAGATCTTACCTGGTGCTTCTATTATTACTGGTTGCAGTATCGCTATACAATGGACGAAAGCGTAAAAGCAAAACTTTTTCCACTGTTAAAGGGAAGCATCAATTATTACCTGGATGTGATGGCAAAAGAAGAAGATGGAAAATGGCATTTGCCGTATACTTATTCGCCTGAATATCCCGGCGGCACTACAAGGGATTGTAATTATGATTTGTCACTGTTGCGCTGGGGCTGTGAAACTTTATTAAAGGTAAACCCGAACGATAGCCTTGCACCTCGATGGAAAGATGTATTAACTAACCTCACGAATTATCCGACGGACACAAATGGTTTACGCATTGGCCGCGATGTAGCATTTAGTAAATCCCATCGCCATTACTCGCACATGCTGATGATTCATTCTTTGTGTATCATGAATTGGGAGCAACCGGAAAACAGGTCACTGATAGAAAAATCGTTGCAACATTGGCTGAGTCTTAAATCCGAATTCGCAGGATTTTCTTTTACGGGTAGTGCATCCATACATGCTGTAATGGGCCAGGGCGATACGGCCCTTAGCTACCTGAATCAATTATTCGGCTATACAAAACCTAACACAATGTATTTAGAAGAAGGTCCTGTAATTGAAACACCGCTTGCAGCCGCTACTTCTATCCAGGAATTGCTATTACAAAGCTGGGGCGATAAGATCAGGGTATTTCCTGCTGTGCCATCTTCATGGAAGAATCTTTCATTTGAGAATTTAAGAACAGAAGGCGCATTTTTAATTAGTGCAGTGCGTAAAGATGGTGAAACAAAATGGGTGCGTATAAAAAGTTTGGCCGGACAACCTTGCATTATTCATCCAGCTATAAACGGAAAACTACAGGTAAAGGGAAAAGCTCAACTCAAAGCGTTGAGCAATGGCGATTATTCTTTGCAACTTAAGAAAGGTGAAGAAGTGGTTTTGTATAGCAATGCTTCAGACTTATTGCTGAAAGCTGATGCCGTTAAGCAGGAAGGAAGAAATAATTGTTGGGGGAAAAAGACAAACTAATAAAACGATCATTAATTCTAATAACGATTTAGACAACAAATAGTCACATGAAAAAAATATTTTTTCTACAAGTACTGATCATCATTTCTCTGGTAACTGCTGCACAAACAGATGTTCCCTGGCTGGGCAAAATTCAGTGGATCAACGGTTATGCAAAGGCGATCAGCGGAGAGAGTATCATTTACAATTCTCCTTATCCCGGTTATACGGATGAGTCGCTCATCACCCGTGCAACTGATGGTAAAAAAAGTATTGAATGGGAGACAAGTGCGGTGCCAGTGAATGCGAAAGGACCCTATGTGTATTTTGCGTGGCTGGGTAGTCATTCCAGTGGCAGTAGTGGCGGCTTGCGCAACTTTGACCTGTATGTGAATGATCAAAAATTATTCACCTTCACTACATACCCCAACAATGAAAAGCGGGACTGGACCTTTGGCGCAGCTGATAGTTCCAGACTTGTCTTTCGGCAAATAAGAACGGACGGCCGCAGAGATGCGCACGGTTATCTTTACCTGCGATTGCCTATGAGCAGGGTAAAGCCCGGCAAACCGATAAGAATAAAAATGATTGGCCAAAACCAAAACAGCCTCGACTATTTTTTTACCGCTAAATTTTCTTTGGAAGATAGAGTGGATGTTCGTGCCATGCCTTTCGTTTTAAAGAATGGTAAACGGCCAATCATGTTAACTACAATACGTTTTGGAAATCCGCAAAAGATATTGGTGAAAACGAATAACAAAGAAAGTGGCAGTTTCAACGTTAGCCAGGGGTTCAACAGGTTTGAAGTTGCTGTACCGCAGCCCGTTGGAAAAGCCGATAGTGTTTTGGTAGAAGTTTTTGTTGCTGGGAAATTGTCGTCAAGTAAATATGTGCAACTGAAGCCGGTGGTAGATCGCACGTTGTATTTTATACACCATTCGCATACGGATGTGGGTTATAACTACCTGCAACCCGAAGTGGAACGGGTGCATAATAAGAATATCGATGATGCTTTGAAGATGATTGATGCCACCAAAAATTATCCTGCAGAAGCGAGGTTTAAATGGAATGAAGAAGCGGCATGGGTGATAGAAAATTGGCTAAGGCAAGCATCACCTGAAGACAAACAAAAGTTTATAGCGGCAGTAAAAGAAGGCAGCATTTGCCTGTCGGCCACATACGCCAATATACTGACCGGCCTTAGTCAGCCGGAGGAAGTGTTTCATTACACCGACTTTGCAAAACAATTATCAAAGCAATATGGCATCACCATCAATAGCGCCATGCAATCGGATGTACCCGGTTTTGCATGGTCAACCGTGGCAGGTTTGGCCAAAGGTGGAGTAAGATATTTTTCCAGTGGGCCCAATTTTCTATCAGAAGACTATCCCAATTTTGGAGGACGCGTTGGCGGCTTTGTAAAAACATGGGGTGATAAGCCGGTGTGGTGGGTGTCTCCTTCGGGCGAGCAGAAAGTATTGTTCTGGACCGCTGCTAAAGGTTACTCTTCCTGGGCTCGCGTGAATCCGGGTGAGGTATTTGACAAAGGACCTGCAAAAATTGGCGCCTACATGGACGAACTGGCTGCCCAGCAATATCCCTATGATATGGTGCAATGGCGCTATGCCATTGCAGGGGACAACTCAATTATTGATACCAGCATTTCCCGCTTTGTAGCCGCATGGAACGAAAAATATGCTTCGCCGAAGATCATACTCAGCACCACCGAAAAAATGTTTGAAGATTTTGAAAAGAAATACGGTGATCAAATACCCGTGGTGAAAGGCGATATCAGCCCCTATTGGGAAGATGGTGCTTTGTCCTCTGCTGAAGAAACAGGAAAGAACAGGGTAAACAGCCTGCGCTTGCAACAACTCTCCACCCTTTATTCCATGCTCAATCCTCAAAAATATGAGCCTGCTACATTCTATGCAGCATGGAGGAACATTATCCTGTTTCATGAACATACCTGGGGTGCAAACTGCAGCATTGACGACCCGGATGCACCATTTGTGAAGGAGCAATGGCGCATCAAAAAAGGATTTATGCAGCATGGTGATACAGTTGTGAACCAGTTGACAGAAAATTTATTGCAGCTGATCACAGATGTGCGTTCTAAAAAGATTGCTGTATTCAATACTTCATCGTGGACGAGAACAGGCCCTGTAATGCTGCCGGCCGGCACGGTTGGAAAATCGGTGAAAGCTGCATCGGGCAAACTGTGTCCTGTGCAAAAACTCAACGATGGCAGGCTGGTCTTCATAGCAGAAAATATTCCTGCGCTGGGTAAAGCTCTATATGAGCTGACAGATGAAACAACAACTGCAAACAATGTTTTTGTCGTGACCGATAGCACGTTGACCAATGGCAAAATTTCCTTAACATGGAATACCAATAACGGCAGCATCACCACGCTGAAAAACGGGAACCAGTTTAACTACGCCGGAAAGTTTAATCAGCAAGGATTGAATAGTTATTGGTATATACCCGGATATGATCCCACCAATGCAAAAACAAATGGTAAAGTAAAAATTACCGTAGTGGAAGCAGGACCTGTGGTTACAACCATACAAATGCAATCATCTGCACCGGGTGCTAATAATCTTGAAAGAAAAATTTCTTTATATGCCAATGGTGATCAGGTAATGATAGAGAATACGATAGACAAAATAGCCATCAGAAGCAAAGAGGGTGTGCAGTTTGGATTTCCATTCGACAGCACGTTGTGCAACACCCTAATTGACGGCGGTTATGGAAGCATGAAATTTCTTGCCGACCAGTTGCCCGGTTCCAACCTGGATTATGTCTGCGGACGTCGTTGGATGGATGCATCCTCTGCCAATAAAGGCATCCAGCTACTTTGGTTGCAAACACCGATGGTAGAGCCCGGCAACATCATCGATGAAAGAACAACACTTAACTCGATGGAAAAGGATTGGAAAACAACAGCGCAGCCTACCGCTAATTGGTTTAGCTACGCCATGAACAATTACTGGTACACCAACTCCAAAGCCGACCAATCGGGGATAAGTAAGTTCAACTATGCACTACGTCCGCATGGCACGGTGAAGCAGGCAGAAATGGAGCAGGCTGCAGCCGAATACACGCAACCGTTAGTAGCCATACCGGTAAAAGAAAACAGTGTGAAGCCAGGCGGTTTGTTTGAGTTAAGCAATAACCATATCTCGGTAGTAGGCATAACACCTGATGCAGAAGGCGGTTTTACTGTTCGCCTGTTCAACCCGGAACCCGCGGCATTGAGTACAAATTTTATCTGGAATGAATTAAAACCAAAGCAAATCACCCATGCCAAATCAGGTGAAATAGTAAGCGCTGATAAAGCGATCAGCATTGCGGGGATGGATGTGGTGGAGATTAGAATTAATTAGCAGATAGCTGAAATAGGACGAGTAAAATGGAGGGCCTATACTGATGAAATTTTTGTACTCACCCAAGGCAAAGCAGTATTGATCGATGCTGTAGTGGATAATAGCCAGATGGATATTGAATGCATTCTTACGAAGCAGGGCGTTACCTATAATATCCCCGTCAACGCCTGGCATACGATTGCCATGAGCGAAGATGCTGAAGTAATTATTGCAGAGAAAAGCAATATCCACCTTAATGATGTTACCTATCATTATCTAATGGAGATGGATATGCGCAAACTTAAAGATCAGATATTGCAATTAGTAAGTAATTAAGACTAGGTGCAACGATGAAGGAATAGTCCTGAAGATTGACAGATTTTTTGGTCCCGACTGCCTGTGGTGGTCGGGATTTTTTGTGGTTCGAGCCGTAGGCAATACAGTAAATTTTTTGTGAGTAGTTGTTGTAAAATAAAGCGACCGCCTCGGGGCGGTCGCTGTGAATGTTTGTATCAGTTATTTAAGGATTTTTATTGAACACTAGTTGAGCGTGGTTTTAGAGCTTCAATATAAGGATGCTGTAATCCGGCGCTATCGATAATTCTTTGTGCAGCATCTGGCCAGCTTCCGGAAACGACAGTGGTATTCGTCACCGAATTGATCTTGGTATTTACACCACAGGCCTTAACATTTGTATAAGTGCTATCCCAGGAGTTATTGCTGTTTCTCCACTGAAATGCATAACTGCTAGCGGTATTAATTACATTTTTTTTCCACTCATACCACGTGTTTCCATTGGCTGCTTCATCGTTATACATCGCATATCCGGGTGTGTGGGCCACATTCACAATATAATTTTCACTAAAGTAGCCTGCTTTCAGTGTAGCGCTTCCACTGGTCAAGCCATTGGTATAGATGCCTCCACCGTCTCTTAAAACTGTGTTCATCTCATGTATATAGTTGTTTTGCACCGTCACATTTTTGATAACGGTTGTCAACGATCCCCAGCCCCATCCAATGTGGATGCCAGAGTAAGGCATGCCACTGATCTCATTGTGCTTAATGTCCATGTCTACAGGGAAAGCGGCTCCAATCGCACTTGCGCTAAAATATTCTGCTCCGCAATTGGCCAGGTAATTATTGCTGATATCATTGTTCCGGAGTATTACCAGGCTATCAGAAGTATTTGCATAGTTCTCACTGGTTGGGCTTTGGTAATTCAGATAATCGCCAATCTGTATCCCTTCTCCTGAAATATCTGAGAACCTTGATCCAACTATTAAATTATCCTGGCAACCTGCATACATGTTGAGTCCGCTTCCACCAAGCTTTTCAAATACATCGCTTTCGAACTTTACAAAATGGGCATTTTTCAGGTTAACGGCAGCGCCAATAATTTGCTCACCTGAACCTCCCAGGGTTGTTGCCTCTCTGATAACATTGTTTTGCGCATCCGTTTGGCCATATGTATTGGGCCGGAGCCATGTTGCATGCCTGAAAGCAATACCGTAAAACTGAATGTTTCCAGCTTTATGAACGGAGTCAGAACCCTGTATTCTTAACAGTTCTTCCACCACCGGTGCTATCACTTCTGATGTTACCATATCCTCACCAGCCTTTGGTTTATAATAAAGAAAATCGGAAGCTCGGTCCAGGTACCATTCGCCTTCCGCATCCAGCAGTTCATATGCATTTTCAACGTACCACGGTAAATATTTTTGCGACAACGATGTTCCTCCTCTGTTGGTTACAAAGCCCCATCCGGGTTGCTTCATCTTAAAAGTTGTTGTGCTGTCGTTATGGATAATGGAATCCAACTCTTCGCGCGGAGCTGTAAAAACGACGTCGTACACAAATTCTATATCATGCTGGTTTTTCCACTGGTCCATCGGTTTGGCATTATTTACAAATATGCTTCCGCTGGCGGTATAGCCGATAGCTTTGACAAAAGTCAATGGCGATGGGGTCACAGTGCTTCTGGCCCTTGTTGCGCGCACACCGTTTACATATAATTGCCTTGTTTCAATATTACCTGCATATGCCCTGTAAATGTTTTGACTTGCATCATACAGCGACCAGCCGGTGATTTGCTTTCCGCCACTTATAATGGGCTTCTCGTTTTGAAAAGCTGAATAAATGATGTTGTATCCATTTGTTCCTCTATCCCTTTCTGTAAACGTTAATGTAGAGGCGAGTTGGTAGGTGCCTCTTCTTAAATAAACATAGATGTCGCCCCTCATATTGCTGTTGATGGTGCGCACAACATCGCGGGCTTTGCCAATTGTTCGAAAGGCTGAACGAAGCGAAGTGCCGCTGTTATCTGCGTCGTTTCCATTTATGGGATCAACATAGTAAGTGGCCTGAGTGCGTGCAATCGCATAGGCATGTGGTATGACAACAGATAATGTTATCATTAAACTCAGCCGTAGTAAGAGAGAGAACCAGTTAGAATTGCCTGGCTGCGCTGAATATTGTCTGACAGGGAAGTGCATCGTTAGGGTATTTTGAATTAAATGAGTAAAAAATGAATTGCCGACTAATTTCATTTCAGGAGCAAGCAATGCTATTAATTGACTTTCAAATAAGAATGTAGTCATAAAACTACTTCAGCTGCATGTTTGCCTAATGTCAATTTGCGAAAAAAAACAATCATTTTGCGTTGAGCGTTTCTCAATCAGGTGCGCATCATTAATGTATTAAATAACCGGGAGAAATTAATTTGAATTGTCTATTTATTTACTGTACGCTACTCAGTTTTTTATTAAAATATAAATAAATGATTAAAATACTTTAAATGCTGCGTAAAGAACTTGTGGGGCTTCCCTTTAATTTAAAATAGATTTGGAGTGACTTTTAAAAACTTAATGCCAACATATGAATGTTAGATTAAACTCAGGTATAATCGGTTTATTTATTCTGTTTTTTTTGCTACACACTAGGGCCGATCTTTTTGCCCATCCTATTTTTCCCGATTCAATGACAGTGAAGGTGCAGTCCTTTTACCGGCATCGTGCCGATAAGAAACCAGGAAGATCTGTAACGCTGTATTTTAAAGGAGCTCCATTGAATGGAAAAGCAACTGTTGCATTGGAGTCAGGTGCCATTAAAGAGTTACTACCTGTTGATGGAAAGAGTGGTGTTGATACCCTCGATGTTTTGCTGCCTGCTGACCTGGGTGTAAAAACAGATTGCCTCGTGAAGATCGTTGTAAAGCAAGCTAACAATAACAAAGTGCTGGAGCAGAGTGTAAAGGTGCCCGCCTTGCGACAATGGACGGTATATATCTACCCTCATGCGCATGTTGATATCGGTTATACCAACACCCAGCAAAACGTGGAAGTGATACATAGACGTAATATTTTCAACGGCATAGAGTTGGCGAAAAAAACTGCTGCTTATCCTGAAGGATCGCGTTATTTGTGGAACACTGAAGTTCTGTGGCCCGTAGAACGTTTTTTTAGTGAGGCGAATCAGCAGCAAAAACAACAGGTTATCGACGCTGTTAAAAAAGGATATCTCCATTTGGATGCGAGCTATGCGAATACCAATACCAGTGCGGCTGCAGATGAGGAGATGTTTGAATTTTTGGACCATAGCAGGGATTTTGAAAAACTAACAGGAAAGAAGATTGAAACCTTTGTGCAAGTGGATGTGCCGGGCATGTCGTGGGGCATTGTTCCTGTCGCAGCAAGTTTTGGGATCAAATACATTTTTGCTTTAAATAATGGCTCTGACAGGGTGGGGCGTTCAATGGATATGAGTTTTCATCCTTTCTGGTGGAAAAGTATAGACGGTAAATCAAAAGTGCTTTTTCTGCAGCCTGGCAGCTATGTTCCCGGCGCAAAGTATAAAGGGTTTCAATTCTGGCCCAAAATGCTTGGTCAGACAGATACCACCAAGTTGCTTAGCATAGTTAAGACAGATACTCCCAGGCATCATTTCATTGATGGTTACTTGAGTGATATGCTACCCAAGTTGGAGAGAGCTGATTACTATCCTTATGACATTTTCGCTATGTCCTGGGCGATGGCCGATAACACACCAATTGACGCTGATTTGCCAGAGGCTGTAAAAAGCTGGAATGAAGACTATGCCTATCCACATTTGGTGATCGCAAGTGCTACGGACATCATGAAGAAATTTGAAGAGAAATATGGTAATCAATTACCGGTTCTGTCAGGCGATTTTACAGAATATTGGACTGATGGTTTGGGTACAGCAGCAAAGCAAACAGCCATGAACAGAAACACGAAGGAGCGACTCATCCAGGATGAAATGCTTTGGGCAATGTTGCATACAGGAGAACCTGCACCACGCACAGATCTGAAAGAAGCCTGGAGAAATGTGGGCCTGGGAACGGAACATACCTGGTGTTATTATGATCCGTCAAAGCAGCCCATTACTGATGATATTTTAAAAGTTAAGTTTGGATATTTTCAGAAAGGTGAAGGAATAAGCAAAACCTTAATGCAACAGGCGTTTGCTCCGGTTGCCAAAAATGAAAGTGAAATTATTGGAGTCTTTAATACTTTATCGTGGAGTCGAAGTCAACTGGTCAAAATTTCAAAAGAACAAAGTATAAATTATAACAGTGTTGCCGATGACAAAGGCAACCCCGTTTTCTCGCAACGACTTTCAACAGGGGAACTGGCTTTTATGGCCGATAATGTTCCCGCGCTGGGAGCAAAGAACTACTTGCTGAAAAAAGACCGGAGTGTAGCAAATGAAATGCTTGCTCATGATAACGTGCTGAACAACGGGATTATTAAAGTAGTGATTGATCCTCAAACCGGGGACATATCCAGCTTAACAAAAGATGCAAAAGAATTCGTTGACGCGAAAGCTGCATGTAGCATCAATAGTTATCGTTACCTGAAAAGTAATGACACTTTGAACAGGGTTTCCGGTACATCAAATGTGAAAATTTCTATTCTGGAAAATGGCCCTCTGCTGGCCTCTATTTTAGTGGAATCGGCGGCTGAAGGTTGCAACAGTTTGTCACGCACCATTACGGTTGTAAAAGGCCAGCCTTATGTAGATATCAAGAACAACCTGGATAAGCAAGCCATAAAGAAAAAAGAAGGCGTGCATTTTGGTTTTGCCTTTAATGTTTCTGAGCCAGAGACGATGGTGGACATTCCATGGGGCATAATGAAAATAGATAGCGACCAATTGGAAGGAGCTAACCGAAACTGGATTGGCTTTCAACGCTGGCTGGATATTTCCAATAAAGAGAAAGGTGTGACCATGTGTTCATTGGATGCCCCGGTTTTTGAAGTAGGAGATTTAACCGCAGATATCCTTGGTGGAGCAACAAACTCACCAAAATGGATCAAACATCTAGCGCCAAGTGCAACTGTATATTCCTGGGCGTTGAACAATCACTGGCATACGAATTTCCCATTAAGCCAGGAAGGTAAATTGGAATTCCGATATCGATTACTTCCACACAATTCAGCTTATGATGCAGGAATGGCCAATCGTTTTGGTATGGAGCAAGCGCAGCCATTGATTGCGACTCCGCTAAAACAAAAAAACAATTTGACTCCGCCATTGTCAATAACTGATAATCCAAATGTATTGGTGTCGATCATTAAGGTGGATGATTCGGGTAAAAGAATGGAAGTAAGGTTGCGTTCTGTCTCTGCTAAAGATGAAGTGGTGAAAGTAAATTGGTTGGAACGGAAACCGGTGTCAGTGCGCATGAACAATAAGGTGTTAAGTAAAGGGGAGAAGCTGGCACAGACTGAAGTATTGGTGCCTGCGATGGGAATAGCCTCATTGACAGCAGACTTCAGTTCTATCAAATAATGAATGATAACTACCTCAAAAAAAGCCAACAAAATCAAAACTTTGCTGGCTTTTTTGCTGGCTTCGAAATTCTATTTGGCAATCTGTACGTGGTAATTTTTTTTAGAACTTATGCCCAACAACTAAAAGTAGAGTAGAGCAATTTTTTTATATCCGATGCCCGGTAAGATAATTTATTATACTTTTTTGGTAATATAATATTCTCTTCGAGTATGAATGTGCAAAGTCGCTTCGATAAAAGTTCAAACATGGAGAAAAAAATATGCAAACGTTGCGCTGGTATGATAAAACAGACTAATTTTCCCGACAATTTACTGAGAACTTGCTAATGAAAAAGGTTGGAGACACGACTTTGCAACTAACTGACTGGTATAATACATATCACTCTCACCTTACCAATATGTGTATGCGGTTGGGTTATGGAGCGGAAGAAACTAAAGATGCCATTCACCAGTTTTTCCTGGATCTGCTGGAAAAAAAACTGGAGCCTTCTTCCATTGAAAACCCGCAAGCTTATCTTTCAGTGGCTTTCAGAAGAAAATTGATAGACCTTCACAGAAGCTCATCCAAACAAATCGTAAATAAAATCAATGACGTTTCGGATATCTATACTTCGCCTTCAGTACAGGATACAATTGAACAGATCCAGGCCAACACCGAGCTTGTTGCCAAAATACGGAAGGCCTATCATAACCTTCCTGAAAGATGCCGTAAAGTAATTTATCTGAAATTTTTTGAAGGGCTTACTACCGAGCAGATCGCAGAACGTACGGGCCTTAGAAAAAGATCCGTTTATAATAATCTTTTTGAAGGCGTTAAACTTCTTCGCGCCGAACTGCAGACCACTACCTCTCCACAGCTTTTAGATATAGGCGTTCTGAGCATATGCGTAATCGGTATATGTATTCTGGGAATGTGCGTTATCAATGGAATAATATAATGCTCAATTGCCCGCCTGGCAACCTTTTGAAAAAAAAGTAAAATTTTTCTTAAAAAAACCTGGTAAAAAAAGCAGCATGCTCCGTCTATTATAAAAACGACTGCATGCCCCAAAAGCTACAGGTAGATGAACTGACTATTAATGATTCATTTATCAACTATTGTCTGCATAAAAATGATGAAGATGTTCTCTACTGGGAACAATACCTTAATTCACATCCAGAAGATTTCGCAACTATTGACGAGGCCCGCAGCCTTGTAGTAGCATTAAGATTAATGCTGCATGAGGAATATGCACTTCAAACTAAAGACGAGGAGACAAACGCCGAGTTTGCGGAAGCACTTACTACAAGCAATGTAAAAAGTTTATTTGGTTACCGCCGTCTGCTGGGATACGCTGCATCAATACTTGCCCTTGTGGCAATGGTATGGTTGGTGGGCAAGTATGTCGGCAATAAAGGTGTGGAGAATGGACATGGATTGGCTCAGGAATATACACCTGACACTTCGAAGGATATTGTTTCTTACAAGGGTGAACGTAAATATGTCCTTTTACCAGACAATACCAGGATGTATTTGAACGCAGGCTCAAAACTGTTGTTGGCAAAAGGCTTCGGCACAAATAACAGGTCTGTTTTCCTTGAAGGTGAAGCAATGTTCGATGTTACCCATAACGCAGCGCTCCCTTTTGTTGTACATGTTAATGATTACGATATAAAGGTGCTGGGCACTGTATTCAATGTAAGAGCCTATGCCGGTGAGCAATCCGAAGCGACATTGGTTAACGGAAAGATAGAACTTACAGTAAAACGAAACGGCCAAAAAATAATTCTGCTGCCACACCAGAAATTTATTATCTCAAAACCTGCCAGCGAAGCATCATCTCCCGTCAAGATATCATTGGATTCCCTGAGTTACGACAAAAAGAATGCAGTTGTTGAAACCGCATGGACGCAAAATAAATTCGAGATCAACAATGAAACATTTACCCAGTTCGCAGCGAGAATGGAACGCTGGTATAAAGTAAAGATCATTTTTGCAGATACTGTTGTAAAAGCATATCCGTTTACAGCTATTTATGACAGAGAATCAATCGATGAAGTTTTGCGATCTCTCCAGCTTTCTTATCATTTCAATTACAACATTAACGGAAGCGAAATAAGCATTTCAAAATAATGAATGTCATGATGATCCATCTCGTAGAGCAGGGTCATCTCTAATTAATTTTTCTGAACAAAATGAATTTTAACCACTAAACACTAAACTATGTGAAATAAAAAAGGAGCGGTGGTTGGCGCCACTACTCCTTAACGCAAAAGGCATAACCCTTTGCGCATTTTTTAACTATTCAAAACTAAGGTATGAAAAAAAATGGCCCTTTCATCAGGCCGCCGCGTTTTTGTGGCGCTTTAAAACTGCTTATTGTTATGAAAATGACCGCACTCATTATTCTCCTCGCTGTGCTGCAGGTCTCAGCCAAAACCTATTCCCAGCAAAGGATAACCGTTAATTTTAAACAGGTTAAGCTTACAGATGCTTTAAGAGAAGTGGAAAAGCAATCCAGTTACAGATTCGTTTTCAGCAATTTAATATTACCTGAGAATGTCAGGGTAACAATTGAGGCTAAAAACCAGGACGTTGAAGACGTACTAAATAAGCTATTGGAAAACACCGGTCTTACATATAGCTCTGTCAGCAATAACCTGATCGTGCTAAAAACAGCAACCAGCAATAATGCGATTATTAAAGTGAGCGGTAAAATCACCAACAGCAAAGGTGAATCGCTTGAGAACGTTAGTGTTGACGCGGGCTCGGGCGTTGGAGCGTTTAGTGACCGTGAAGGCAAGTACAACCTTAGCGTAGATGAAAATGCCACCCTTACTTTTTCGCTGATAGGATATAAAACACAGCAGATAAAAGTAAATCATAAAAGCACTATTGATGTAACCATGCAGGAAGCATCCACCAGTCTTTCTGAAGTGGTTATCGTGGGGTATGGAACACAAACAAAACAAAAAGTAACAAGTGCGGTTACTACATTAAAAACTGAACAGTTCAAAGATGCGCCCTATACAGATATTCAGTCGGCTGTGGCAGGTCGTTCTGCGGGTGTAGTTGTAAACTTCAGTGGTGGCGAGCCAGGCAGCGTTCCTTCTTTAACAATCAGGGGAGGCGAGCCGTTGATCGGCCAGTCCACGCCACTGTATGTTATTGACGGTATCGTTCGCGACCAGGCAACATTTGTTAACCTGAACATTAATGATATCGAAAGTGTCAGCTTTTTGAAAGACGCAGCCGCAACAGCCGTTTATGGTTCAAAATCAAGTGCGGGTATCGTTCTGGTAAAAACGAAAACTGGTGTTTCAGGCAAGCCTTCTGTTGTTTATTCCAACAATATCGCCTTTAATACGCCAAGCTATTTCCCTAAATTAATCAATGCTTACGACAAGGGGCTTGCTGCAAACGCGATCGGCGAATCAGTAGGTAATGGTAAGTATTCTGCTTACACCCAGGGGCAGTTGGATACGATCAAAAGAAACCTGAATCCTGCTTTGTATCCTAATACGGACTGGTATGGTCTTGCTTTTAGAAAGTATGCACTTCAGCAATCTCACAATTTATCGGTGAGTGGTGGAGGCAATCAGACAAAGTATTATGTGGGCCTGGGATATTTTAGCCAGGGAAGTAACTATGTGAACAATTCATTTAAAGTAAACCGCTTTTCATACAATACCAAGATCACTTCAAATTTCGATGACATAGGATTGGGCGTTGCATTTGCTTTAAACGGATACTATAATTATTCTACGCAGCCTCCTGCAGGTTCAGGATCTATATTCAGTCATATTGTTGCTAAGAGCCCGTTTGATTTCGCTTATAACAAGGATGGTTCTTTGGCAGGCCTGGTAGATCATCCGCTTGCGGAAATTAACTCACCGGGATATGCAAGGGCAGAAACATTCTTTAACGATGCAAACCTAACGTTTACCTGGAATGTGCCGCAGGTAAAGGGATTGAGTTTTAGAGTACTGGGTGATTATTCAATTGCGTCCAATCCATCCAAAGTATTCAATGTGCTCGCTACACAGTACAATGCGGATGGCACCATTTATCCAACTCCGAAACCGTCTTTGTCTCAAACCAGCAGCGATACAAAGGCATACAATGCAGAGTTTCAGGCAGACTATTTAAGAGGTTTTGGCAAACACAACATAGGAGCTACTTTCGTTTCCATTGTGCGAGGTGGTGATAATAAATGGTTCAGCGCGGCAAGAAACAATTTTCCTTCAACAGCTATAGACCAGATGTTTGCCGGCGATGCTTCTACACAAACCAATAACGGCTCTGCCAGCGAATGGGGCGAGGTTGGTTATGTAGGAAGGCTTAAGTATGATTACGCCGGAAAATACTTGTTGGAACTAAACGGACGTTATGATGGTTCGGATTATTTTCCTCCTTCAAAACGTTTTGGATTCTTTCCTTCAGTGAGTGCCGGATGGATTATATCGTCTGAAGAATTCTATCAGCGATTGAAACTGACAAACGTATTTTCTTATTTCAAATTTAAAGGATCATTCGGCCAGGTGGGCTCTATCGGAGGCACCAAGTATGCTTATATTCCACAGTATGGTGTAACATCTCAGGCATATGTTGCTAATGGAAGCCTTCAAAACGGCTACTATGAAGGAGGCCTTACAATAGACAATCAAAATATAACCTGGTACAAAACTGCTTCACGCGATCTGGGTTTTGAATTTGAGATGCTGAACAAAAGACTGAGCGGAAGCTTCGACTATTTTTATACAAGAACGACCGGCATTCTGGGTAGCCCCGCTTACCATTACACAGACCCACTGGGCCAAAGCTTACCTCAGGTACTCACAGATGCCGCAACCCGCAAAGAAGGCATAGATTTCTCATTAAACTATAACTGGAGCATTAACAAAGATCTGAAAGGTTATGTAGGAATTAACGGCACATACTTTAATTATCTGTGGGAACGCACAAACGAAGACAGTGCTTCATTAACCAATCCTTACACAAGGGCATGGGGTGTTAACCAGAATTATTACGGAGCTATGTATGGTTCTAATGGTCTATACCAAAACTATACTGACATCATGAACAACCCAAGCAGATTGACTTCATCTGCTCTGAGTCTGGGTGATGTATGGCTGCAGGATGTGAACGGAGATGGTAAAATAGATGCACAGGATTTTCGCAGAGTAGGTCTGCCACAATCTCCCAGATTTACATTTGGTGTACCATTCGGCGTAGAATACAAAGGACTTCGTCTGGATGCATTGATCCAGGGAACCGGCACACGTGATGTTTATCTTGGAAGTTATTTACAGGGAGGTGAAGGACTTAACCGTATCAATTTTGATTTTCAAAAAGATTTCTATACAAGCAGCAATACTTCGGCTTCTTATCCAAGAGCAGGTACCAGCAGCATGAATTCAAACAATAATTACACCAGCAGTGAATTTTGGTTGAAAGATGCGCGTTTTGTACGACTAAAAAGTTTGACTCTTTCTTACAACTTCAAACGATTGGTTAAAACAAAAAAACTCACTGATCTGTCTGCGCACATCAGTGGAACCAACCTGCTGACTTATTCACCGGTTAAAAAGTATTTCGATCCAGAGCTGGCAGAAAATAATAATTTCTTTTATCCGGTAAACCGTACTTACTCTTTCGGTATCAGACTTGGCTTTTAAGCATTGGAAAGTTTAAACAAATTAACTATGAAGTACATTGTATATATAATAACTATTTTCTCCCTCGGATACATATCGTGTAACCGGGTTATGGATACTAAGCCACTCGATTCCTACACAGGACAAGATGTATGGAATAATTATGACCTGGCTCAAGGCTACGTGTATAACTGTTACGCTAATTGCATGGGCTACATATTTTCCTGGGATTATGACGCTATTACAAAAAGCGTAAAAACCCACCCGTGGGGTGGCGGACATGTTGCCGAAAAAACAGAACAGATCGATCGTTATGCAGATGAAGGCTGGGGACAGTTTGGCAATATCAGGAGCGTGAACCTGATCCTTCAGAACATACCGGTATCTCCACTCACTGACTTGCAGAAAAATACATTGCTGGGCGAAGGACATTTTTTGAGAGCGTCCATTTATTCTAATCTGGCATTTCGTTTTGGTGGCGTTCAACTGGTGAAAAATGTGTTGGCGGTAAATGATAATTTCAACATACCGCGTTCAAGCATTAAAGAAACCTACGATTTTGTATTGGCGGACCTGGATAGTGCTGCAAACTTGCTGCCTACTGCAAATGAAAGAGGCCGTGCTACAAAAGGCGCTGCTTATGCTTTAAAAATGAGAGTAGCATTACAGGCAGGCGCTTATCTGAACGATAACAATTACTACACTGCAGTAAAGACAGCCGGCAATGCGCTTTTTGCATTGAATCTGTATTCTTTGGACGACTATGCTCATATGTTTACTGATTACACTGCAGCTACAGTATCGCCTGAGAACATATTGGTATATGAAAGAAGGAATACCAATACTTCTTTCGATGGTACACCGATGCAAGCGCTTGTGCCTAATTCAGACATGGTGCCATCTAAGCTTACTGCTATCGCCATGCAAAAATTTCCGTTGAAAGAGTCTATCGAAGGATGGATGAGTTATGCTCCTACACAAGACCTTGTTGATGATTACCTGGTAACAGATGCAGATGGAAAAGAGCGTACATGGAATACAACAAGCTACGTGGCAAACGCTAGTAATGTTGATGCAAAAATGTATGAACACAGAGATAAAAGATTCTACGCATCAATTGTTTATGACAGCACAAAATATTTTGCGAACTGGGCGTACCTGAGAGCAAACGGAAACGTGTCATCGAATATTTCACAGTTGAACGGCGGAAACATAAATGGAGGCTGCTCAGAAACCGGTTATTTATTCGGCAAATATGTTTACCAGGCAAAGAAGCTGTGGTATTCTGATCCTACTGATTATTGCTACAGTGTACTGCGTCTTGGTGAAGCTTATTTGAACTATGCTGAGGCTTGCATCAAACTGGGCGATGAAGCAACTGCGAAAACATACATTACCAAAACTTACCAAAAGCATGGTGGCTTTACAAACGCTGTCACTGCTTCCGGTGACGATCTGTTGACTACTTACAGAAGAGAGCGCCACGTTGAATTAATTCTTGAAAATGGCGACAGGTATTGGTCTTTGTTGAGATGGGGAATGCAGCTTTCGGGTGGTTTAAAAACCGGCTATTCAAACTCAGCGCTTGCTATACCTGAGTTAAATGGAAAGCCGCACGGAATTGCAATAAGCACCGACGGAACTTCTTACCAGGTGTATGAGGTGACTGATAATAATGGACAGGCTCTCAAATTTACGCCTAAACGATACCTGTTCCCGGTTCCGCAGAGCAAAATAACTGCATTGCCAACCTTGACCCAGAACGAAGGCTGGTAAACTATTCTTGACATCAAATAATTATCAATTATGAAAAATATTTTAAAGCTGGGTTTATTATTTGCCTTGCCATTCTTAATGACTTCGTGTTTGAAGAAAAATCTTCCGGCGACAAATAATTCTTCCCTGAATAACATTACGGATTGTTACCTCGTCTACAAGTATGTTGACACTGTTGTGGACAACAAAGGCACAACCAATGAAAATACGCGTACTACAGTCCAGACCATTAAACTGGACAGGAAACTTACCATATCAAATGATACCGTGTATGTAACATCAAGTTACCCTGCAGGATTTCCTCAAAAAGAAAAACTGAAGGCAAGTCTGAAAAACATTTGGTGTGTTGTTAATGTTCCCGATGCAGCAATCATCAACCCCATGAACGGCGCGCCTAAGCTGGGCACTCCGGGTGACTATTCGGCACCTGTTGCATACAATGTAACTGCTGCAGATGGAAGTCAAAAGAAATGGGTGATTTCCGTTGCGCCGCTGCCTGTTGTAAATAAGTGGGAAGGCGTGTACGTGGAGACTGGTACTTTGAACCATGCATCTGCCGGACTTCAAACATGTCCTGACAACTACACACAGGAGTTGGTAACAGCAAGTCCAAATTCTTTAAAGGCAACGGCAGGGTACTGGTATTTTAGCAACCCGGGTATAACTTATTTCATTACTATCAATACTAATAATTCAGTTACGATTTCTGCCGATCCGGATGCTGCGGTAACTGTTCAGCAAGACAATACGCAGGCCTCAACATATGATCCTGTGGCCAAGCGTTTCGACCTTTATTATTACTATTACAGCGGTGGAAATCCAGCTAACTGGAGAAAGTTTCACACCATCTTTACCCTGCAATAATTTGCCTGTGATGAGACATTGATCAGCATTAAATGCAAAAGGTATATAAAAGGAATAGCCATTTCAATTTTTTGAAATGGCTATTCCTTTTATGTGTGTCGACAAGAATATTAATCAGTAGGCGAGAATAAATAACCTGAGTTTGGCTGAAAAGCCTTTGATGGTGCATGAACTCGCCTGTTATTAAATGGCATTGTAATTGTCGCACCGCTGTATTAAATAAGACACCATATATAGGGTTAAAAATTATAATGCCACCGATTACATAGAAGTGATACAGCGGTTTAAGAAATGCGCGTTAGAAATATCTCCTACGCTTTTTGCTTTAGCCTCAATTTATTTTGCAAAAAAATACCCGGCTTTAAAACGTTTTAACCCTAATCCAATATTTTTGTCCTCTAGAAAAACCCGGCATACACCGACTCACGTCATTAGATTTACCGGGGTAATACGATTGTTTGCTATTGTATTGAGGATATAATATTCTTAACAAGCATAGAAGATAAACTTACCTTCCCTACAATTGCGCATAAAATGAAATTGCATTTTTGTCTCAAGCTTATGCCTAAATGAAAATTAGTAAACTGCAGAATATATCCGATACTGTACTTCAGGAAGAAGGCCAGAACGTTATCCGTGATGTTTACAATGCAAATTATTTGGCTTTGTGTTATTTCGCCTTTAAGCTTGTAAATGATAGGGAAGAGGCACAGGACATAGTGATGGATAGTTTTATGTCACTGATACATAAATCCGATCTTAAAAATTCCATATCGGCTAAATCATTTTTATATACGGCGGTATATAACAGATGTATTGACTATATAAGAAAGCAGAAATCAAAAAGCAATTACTATCGACATCTTGAATCGGCAAACGAAGTTTTTGATGTTTCCGACAATAAACAAATACTCATTGCCGAAGTGTTGCAGGCAATCCATCAGGAAATCGAAAATTTGCCCGAACAGCGAAGGATAATTTTCAAGTCAATTTATTTTGAAGGAAAAAGAACCTGCACCATTGCTGAAGAACTCAATATTAGCCAGCAAACGGTGCTGAACCAAAAAGCAAAAGCACTGCAAACGATAAAGATCAGTCTTTTAAAATCGGGCAAATACGACCTGGCTGTTCTGCTGGCAGCTTCTTATATATTGCTTAAATGATTTGCATTCTTTCGCGCTCACTACTTTTGTTTGCCAATTGACCCACATCGAAAAACCTCTGTTTTCGAATTTTTTTTAAAAAATGTGAAAATTTGAATGGTTAAAATGTTCACCATTCCGTCTTACTTACAGATAGCCATGATCTGTGTTATCTACCAGTAACGTTTTTTGAGAGACACAGTTACTCAGTTTTCTTAAAGTAATCAGGTAAACCATTGCTAAATGCCAAACGACGTATCAAACTGCTTTCAGTGGAAAGAAGTCAATTCATTTCCATCTTACAAAATTATAAGCACTGCGTGTTTTTGCATGTTTTGTGTTTGTCGAAATCACTTCAAAATAAAACCTTTCCATAGCAATGCCTAACAACGAAATTATGCGCGATATTCTTGTTGCCTGGTTAAAAGATGAAATCACTCCTGAGCAGGAACAAATATTGAATAAATGGTTAGATGATTCAAGCGAGAACAGAGAGACTTTCTCACGATTGACCAATGATGATTTTTTGGTGGAGGAGCTGAAAATATTTGATCTGTTTGACGCGGAAAAGTTGCAGGCAATCTCCAATCAGGGGCCTGCGGAAATAGGCATCGGAGCAAAGTCTGTGCGTAGGAAATGGCTTTCTTTCGCTGCTGCCGCGGCTGTGTTGGGCCTGATTTGCTTAGCATTTTATTTAACGGAAAGATATGACCGGAAGGCACCTGTCATTGCCGCCAAAAAGGTTAGTGACGTGCAAGCTCCAATAATCTCCAAAGCCTTTATCAAAGCTGATAATGGACGCATGATCCTTTTAGATACAATTAAGGCGAACACAGTATTTTCATTGAATGGTGCAGATGTAATCAAAAACGATTCCGGGCAAATAATTTACAGGAGTAATTCAGGTGCACCAACGAATAATACTTTATTCAACCCTCGCGGGGGTAATATTATAACAGTTGTATTGAGCGATGGCACTAAAGTGTGGCTAAACAGTGAAAGTTCCATTACTTATCCGATTTCTTTTGGCGACACTGCGCGAAGTGTTTCCGTTAAAGGGGAAGCTTATTTTGAAGTGGCGAAAAGTGCCACCAAAAAATTTATTGTAACCACAGACAGAGGAATCACAACAGAGGTACTGGGTACGCACTTTAATATTAATAGTTATGATGATGAAGATAATTGCATTGTTACACTAATTGAAGGACGGGTGCAAGTGCACAATAGCGAAGAGAAAGTGTTGTTAATGCCCGCCCAGCAGGCAACACAAAGGAGTAATGGCAGGTCATTATTGGTCAGGCACGTAAACGTGAACAAGGTAATTGCGTGGAAGGAAGGGACATTCAATTTTGATGAAGAAAATATTTACACAATCTCAAGGCAGTTCCAGCGGTGGTATAATATCGACGTAAATATCAAAGGAGATTTTTCCGGTGAAACCTATTCTGGTATAATCAGCAAGAAACTTTCTTTGCTGCAAGTCATGCAGGTTTTAAAGTTTGCCGGCCTCAATTATCAGATTTCAAATAACCAACTAATCATCACCAAAATTTAAACTTATGAGTTAAAAAAAAGACACTCACAAAAAGTTCTATTAAAAATGCCGGGAATTGTGCTGATTCCCGGCGGCATTTAGAAAGAACAAAAAATTAAACTGCTTTTAACTGAATTGTTAACTTCTAAACATTGTAAAGTTATGGATATAACTTATCTAAAAAAGTGTACAAAACATTTTTTGCCAAAACAATTGCTTATCGCCATGAAACTAACTTTCATTTTCCTTGTTGCATTCTGTTTGGATTCTTCCGGGAAAGGGCTGGCTCAGAAGGTTTCACTTTCGCTAACTGATGCCTCATACAAGGAGCTGTTCGAGGAAATCAATACACAAACAGGGATCAGCTTTTTTTATAGTTCAAAGTCGTTACAAAATGCAGGTCGCATTACGATCCACGAAAAAAATGTGCCGGTAGAAACGGTTTTGAAAAAGTATTTTGAAAATACAAACATTGATTTTTCTATCGTTAATAACTCCATTGTTATACACGATAAAATTGAAATTAAAAGTCGGGATGTAATAGCTACCATTCCACTTACTCCTCCGATTAGAGGTAAAATTACCAACGAAAAGGGGCAGCCACTTCAGGGAGCGACTGTTTCAATTAAAGGGTCAAAGAAGACGGTATTAACTGATAACAATGGAGATTTTGCTTTAGAGATTCCGGATAATTCCGCTGTAATAGTTGTGTCCTATGTAGGATACGAAACGGTAGAGCGAAGTGCTAACAACGGAACAAGTTTCAATTTGGTGTTGAAGCAGGCTACAGCCATTCAGCAGGATGTGGTGGTGGTTGGCTACGGAACGCAAAAGAAAGTAAACCTTACCGGAGCCATTGCAACTGCAAGCGGAGCTGAGCTTAACAAAAGGGTTGTTACAAACCCCGCATCCCTTTTGCAGGGAAAGCTTCCGGGACTACAGGTAGTTCAAAATTCCGGAGAACCGGGAAATGAGGGAATCTCTTTGCTTGTACGTGGACAGGGGACATTCAGCGGAGCAGGTAACAGCCCACTTGTTATTATCAACGGCTTACCTGGCGACATAACCAGTTTGGACCCTAACAACATTGAATCTGCCACGGTACTTAAAGATGCTGCGTCGGCGGCTATTTACGGTTCAAGGGCTGCAAACGGTGTGATTTTAATTACTACAAAAAATGGACAAAGCGGACGCATGTCTTTAGAGTATGGCTACAATTTAGGAATAACCAATCCTACAGCGCTACCAAAGCTGATCACAAATTCTGTAGAGTACATGCAGCTATATAATGAAGCTGCGAAGAATTCAGGACTGGCACCGTTATACTCAGACGATGTAATTAATCAATACAAAAACGCTACAGACAAAACGTTGTTTCCCAATACCGATTGGCAGAACATTATGTTCAACACTGCGTACGTTCAGAATCATTATTTAAACCTTAGTGGAGGAAACAATGGAACCAATTACAATGTTGCGTTAGGAATCGTTGATCAGCCGGGAACGATGAGAGGTATTGAATATAAAAAATACAATCTGCAATTTGATCTTAGTTCTGTGATAAACAAGAGTGTGAAATTTGGTACATCCATCACTATGAATTATGGAGACAGAACTTATGCCCAGCTTGGCACAGACGATCAATATTTGGCTACACTGGCACAAGCGCCTACATATGGACCCATTTTGCCCGATGGCAGCGGACGATATACCTACAAAGCTTATGCCTTTGAAAACAACAACAAAAATCCGGTTCAAATGGCTGATCAGGCGCCGGGGAAGCAAAAGTCATACTATTTACTTTCAAACCTTTTCCTGAACATCAAAGTACTAGAGGGTCTTCAGTGGGAAACAAGAGGAGGAGTAAACTTTTCGCTTAATAACAACAAAGTTTTTACACCCACCATGCCCAGATATTTTTGGGGAACGGGCGAGCTCTATCCTGCAAGTGTAACTGGAAATTCTTTGAATGTCACCGACAATCAAAGTGTTTACCCGATGATTTATAGTCAGTTGACTTATAATAAAATTTTCGGAAACCACAGTTTTTCAGTACTTGGGGGAGCGCAGGAAGAATACTTTAAAAATCAGGTGTTATCAGCTGGCAGGTTAAACTTCCCAAGCAACGATGTAAGGGAAATTAATGCAGGTTCAACTAACGGGCAATCTACAGGAGGCACCACATACGAATGGTCCATAAGATCTTATTATGGCCGTCTGAACTATGATTTTAGAGGAAAATATCTTTTAGAAGCAAACGCACGCTATGATGGTTCATCAAGATTTGCACCGGAGAATCGCTGGGGACTGTTCCCTTCTGTATCCGCGGGATGGCGCTTTACCAAAGAAGGATTTCTTGACAACAAAATCTCATGGCTCAGTGATGGTAAAATCAGGGCATCATGGGGTAGGCTCGGAAATCAAAATATAGGTGGATCATATCCGTATCCTTACCAGAATATTTTAAGTTCTTCCGGTTATCCATTTGATGGTAGCTCAGTTTCACCCGGGATACAGCAGACCCGTCTTGTAGATAAAGACATTACATGGGAAACAACCGAGATCGCAAATTTGGGTTTAGATCTGAGCCTGTTTAAAAGAAAGCTGAACTTCTCTGCAGACTGGTATCAGAAAAACACGTTCAATATTCTTCGTAGTGCTCAAATTCCAACTTATATCGGTTTGAGTGCGCCTACGGTGAATAACGGAAAAATGAGAAATACAGGATTTGAATTGGCGGCGCAGTTTAGCGACCACATAGGAGATGTATCCTATGGTATTGGGGCAAATATTCAGGCTTATAAGAATAAGCTCACGGGATTTGGCGCTACAGAAATAGACTCAAGAACGATCCTCGAAGAGGGAAAGCCATACAATACTTTTTATCTGTATGACTGGATTGGTGTTTTCCAATCTCAGGATGAAATAAATAAATCCGCAGTGCAGCCTGTTACGCCCCACCCGGGAGATCTGAAGTTTCGTGACGTTAATGGCGATGGAGTTATCGATGAAAAGGACAGGGTTGAAGTAAAGGGTGCTTTCCCATCGTACACTTATTCATTTAATTTTAATGCAGGCTGGAAAAATTTTGATTTTACTGCTTTCTTTTTTGGATCGGAAGGGCAGAAGACCTATGCAACTGATTGGGGTATTGAACCATTTGCGCAAGGATCAGTGCCCTCCGTTGATTGGAGAAACCGATGGACACCGACCAATCACACGAATTCGATGCCGAACATTTATGTATGGGGTGCTTACCCTGCCGTTAGCAATTATGCATCCACATATTACCTCCACGATGCTTCTTTCCTGAGATTAAAAAATTTACAGATAGGGTACAACGTTCCCAAAGCAGTTATCCAAAAACTGCGAATGCAGAGTCTGAGAATTTATTTCTCAGGAGATAATTTGATAACGTTCAGTAAGTATCCGGGACTGGATCCTGAAAGAGTAAGCAATAGTGGCAGGTATGTTGTTTATCCGCAAAACAAAATTTATTCCTTCGGAGTAAGAGCAAAATTCTGATAAACAATTTTTTTTCATAGCATGGCATTGAACATGTCATTAAAAAAGAATCAAATGAAAAAACAACATCTATATATAAACTGGATTAGAATTTTATTCGCTGTTCCATTTTTTCTGACGTCCTGTAAAAAAGATTTTCTGGACAAACAACCACTCGATGCCATTTCATCAGAATCATTCTGGAAAACACAGGCCGATGCTGATATGGCTCTGGCAGGTTGTTACAAACTCCTTGCTCCAATGGACGAAGGGTATGGCGCGCTAACTCCTCACTTTGAAGGATTGTCTGACAATGCCTATTGTAATTTTCCATGGGAAGGCGGTTTTACCAACATTGCAAAAGGTATAATTACATCCACTTCCGGAGGTGCGCTTTCCAACGAATATAAACTCGATTATCAGGGAATTGCAGCCAGTAATTTTTTCCTGGCCAACATTGATAACGTTAACATGGATGCATCACTCAAGGACAGTTATAAAGCTGAAGCAAAGACGCTTCGTGCTTATTATTACTTTAGGTTATCAGAAATTTATGGAGGGGTTATTTTAAGCCTGACTCCTGAAAATATAAATAATGTTAAAAGACCGAAGAGTACAAAAGACGAAGTAGTAAAAACCGTTTTAGACGATCTTGAATATGCAATTGGCAAACTGAATGACGATTCATACAGTGGCCATGTTGTTAAAGGCACCGCACAGGCTCTAAAAGCAAAAGTGTTGCTTTACAATGCAAAGTGGTCAGAGAGTGCTGCCGTATCCAAAGCGATAATTGATGGTGGAAAATTCAAGTTGAGTGATGACTACAACAGTCTGTTTATAAAACCGGGCCAAATGGACAATCCTGAGATTATGTTTTCGGCTCGTTACCAGGCGACGGATGCATTTTCTTATATGGATCTTTATTATACTTACTGGCAATCTTTACAGCCCATCCAATCACTTGTAGATGCATATGAAACGGTGGACGGTTCCCCAGTGGATCCTGCAAATCCCTATAACAATAGGGATCCAAGATTGAAGAAAACTATCTTACTACCCGGAGATCCTTATGTAGGTAGTGCTACGGGACACTTTGAGCCATTTGTGGGTGATAATCATACAGGATTTTTGTCAAAAAAATTTGCTGATCCGAACATGAATTCCGCTTATCAAAGCACACAGGATTTCGTTTTTATACGATATGCAGATGTATTATTGATGTACGCTGAAGCACAAAATGAAGCGCAGGGGCCCGATGCTACTGTATATGCAGCCATCAACAAAGTACGTGGCAGAGCAGGTGTAAACATGCCGTCGGTTCCTGCCGGATTATCTCAGGATCAAATGAGAAGTCGCATCAGACAAGAAAGACGAATAGAATTTGCAATGGAAGGAACACGCTATTTTGATCTTAAGAGATGGCATATTGCTGACCAGGTACTTCCTCTAATAGTAGATCCTGGCGGCGCACACAGAGTTTTTGAGCAGAAGCATTACTTGTGGCCATTTCCTCAATCTGAAATCGATATATTGAAACCTGCCTTGATACAGAATACCGGATACTAATAGCCAGGCATCGAAATACTTATCCATATCAAACAATTCTTTTACAGATGCATGCGTAAATTGCGCGTGCATCTTTATTTGTTGGAAAGATGTAGCACAAGAAGTAACTTTTAAGAATTATTGGGGTGCGGCGCAACAAAACCATAGCACTAAAATCATTATAATTTCAAAGCACGTATTATGAAAGCAATAAAATTGATGGTCGCACTTTTTTTCTGCATGGGAGGTTTTGCGCAAAAGAAACAAATCGATTCTGCTGCTGTAAATCCAAATGTAAAAGAGATCATTGTAGTATTCAAAACACACTTTGATCTTGGATATACGCACCGTGTCAAAGATCTTTTACAATATTATCGGACTGACATGATTGACAAGGCGCTGAACATAATGGATGAAACTAAAAAGTTGCCGCCACAGCAGCAGTTCGCATGGACCGCACCAGGTTGGGTAATGGCCAAGGTGCTGGAAGATTGGCCTGGCCAAACACCAGAGCGCCGCAGCAGGTTGGAGCAAGCGTTTACTTCGGGCCGGTTTGTAACGCATGCAGCTCCATTTACCGTCCAATCGCAGATAATGTTTCCTGAAGATTTTGCGAGGTTCTATGAGCCTTCTTCATTTGTTACAAGAAAATATGGCTTGCCCTTACCACGCGCAGCAAAAATGACAGACGTTCCATCGCAGACCAGTGCATTGGCAACGGGGCTGGCGAACGGTGGTGTAAAGTTTATGCACATTGGTTGTAACTGGCCTAGTATCGACGTAAAGTATCCGCCCCTTTTTTGGTGGGAAGGCCCCGATGGAAGCCGCGTGTTGACGCTTTACTCACCTATCTACGGTACTACTGTAGGATTGACATATCCGAAAGATTGGAGCGATGAAAATGATACACGAGTTGGTAGCAATTTAATTCCACCGCCGAACTGGCCTTATGCTGTATGGCCCGCAATCTTCGTTACACCTGACAACTCGGGTCCTCCTTCCCCGAAAGATGTGCAGGCATTGTTTGACGAGGCAGCAAAAAAAATCCCCGGCGTAAAGATTCGCGTTGGCCGACTAGAAGATTTTGCCGATGCTATTCTTAAAACAAATCCACAGTTGCCTGTCATCAGCAAAGAAGCGCCTGATACTTGGATACATGGATGCATGAGTGATCCCGGCGGCATGAAGATATTCCGCAACATTCATCCACTCATCTCAACAGCCGAAGAATTCAACACACAACTACGCAATTGGAACATAACAACACCTGATGTTTCAAAAGATATTTCAAAAGCTTATGAAAATGCTTTACTGTATGCGGAGCATACATGGGGCGGTTCAAAACATATTGACGAATACGGCGAGGATTTTAAAAAGGTGTCACCGGAAACTTATAAGGACCTTGAAGCTTCATGGGAGGATAAGACGGATTACATACGCACAACGGAGCATATCATAAAACCGATGATGGCAAATAACCTGTCTTTGCTTGCTCAAAACGTGAATAAGACAGGCAAGCGCTACGTGGTGTATAATCCCTTGCCGTGGAGCAGATCGGAATGGGTTGAAGTAAGTGATCTGCATAAAGTGATTTATGCCAAAGATATTCCTGCAAATGGTTACAAAACATTCACAGAAAAAGATCTGGTAGAAAATGTGCCTGTTACTGCTGCGGCAAATACATTGGAAAATGAATTCTTTAAAATCGCCTTTGACCCTGCCCGCGGAATGATCTCTTCGCTTATCGACAAGCGAACCGGCCGTGAATGGGTTGACGCAAATGCCGAACAAGGACTGGGTCAATACCTGAATGAGCGGTTTACTTATGAACAAACTGAAAAGTATGTAAAAGATTACCAACAAGGCCGCGGATTGCACGCCTTTGGTTCGACAGGTGAATGGCTGCATCCGAATATGTATAAACCAGGCATGGTATCAGAAAAAAAAGTTCCTTATCGTGCTGCAGTATCTGCCAATGGAATTCTAAAAATTACGCAAAATGCGTATGAGCAAACTGCTGTTGTTGACATGCCTGCTGATACGGCCAATCATCTTCCTGCATCTTCCTTAAAGGTGACCCTAAAAAAAGATGCACCTTTTATCGATATGGAAATGACGATCATCGACAAAGCAAAGGACAACTGGCCGGAAGCAGACTGGTTTTGTTTTCCGTTTAAAATTAATTCGCCGAAATTCACTGTAGGACGTTCTTTAGGAATGATGGATCCTGCGACAGACATTATGGAAGACGCCGACAAAGACTTATACGCCGTGGGAACAGGCGTAACAATTGCTGATAAAGATGGGGCTGGCATTGCGTTTTATCCATTTGATCATTCGCTTGTGAGTTTGGATAGACCCGGCATATGGAAGTTTACCAAAGATTTTGTTCCTCATAAACCCGCTATTTATCTTAATCTTTACAACAACCAGTGGAACACAAATTATCGCTATTGGTACACCGGCACATGGAGTTCAAAAGTGCGGATATGGACATTCGGCAAAAATCAAACTGGCAAATCGGCTTTGGTAACGCCGTCACTTGAAGCAGGCAATCCACTGCTGTTGGCCAAATTTGATGGCCCTGCCGGCAAACTTCCTGTAGAACAAAAAGGCATCTCCGTTTCGAGACGAGGTGTGGAGGTTACGGCCTTCCGGCATGACAGTCCTTTTAACCCTGTTTTTGCATCAAATGCGGCTAGCAATAAAGCCACTTTGTTGCGTCTTTGGGAGCAGGAGGGTGTATCGGGAAATGTTACCGTTACATTTCCGGATGGCCTGAAATATACAAGCGCTACACCGGTCAATCTTCGCGGTGAAATAGTTGGGAAAAAAATGGCCGTTACAAATAATTCGATGTCGTTTTTTCTTCATGCATTTGCCCCTGTAAGTTTTGTGCTAGAGTAGTGAAGAGGGCGTCTTAAAACAAAAAGCCAGCAAGGTCAATTCTTCGCTGGCTTTTTGTTGGCTTTGAAAACCACAAAAAAAGTAACAAAGAAAAAAGAGAGCATATTGATAGTCGATAGACGGCGAAGAATATCTTTTCAGGCGAGATAAAAATCTTAATCAGGGGGCGAGAATAAATACCTGAGTTTGGCTGAAAAACCTTTGATGGTAGCTAACTCTTTTTTAAGGCGGATGTACTCGTGTAAAATTATTTTATACGGATTATGGGTATGAATATTATGGGTGATTCCGTAAATGGCTGGTTCAACTTCCCGGGCATAAGTACCAAATAAATGATCATAGATAAGTGTTATGCCGCCAAGATTTTTATCGATATACTCGGGATTTACACCATGATGCACCCGGTGATTAGACGGCGTATTAAATATTCGGTCCAGTATTCCAAGCTTGCCGATTTTTTCTGTATGTACCAGGAAGTTTTGAATAGCTGTTATTGATTCAAAAAATAAAATCATCGCTGGGGGAATTCCTAATAAACAAAGCGGTGACCAGAAAAGGAACCTGTAAAATACATGTAAAAAATTATTGCGAAATCCTGTAGAAATATTAAAGTATTCGGAAGAGTGATGTGTTACATGAGCTGCCCAAAAAACTCTTGTCTTATGCCCAAGCCAGTGATAATAGTAATGACAAAACTCACAACCCAAAAACCCAGCAATCCATAACCACCAGGTTAAGTCTGGCTTGAAAATAGAGAAATAATAGAAAAAGGAATAAACACTGAAAGCCAAACCCTTCACCGACAGGCCCGTTATCAAATAAAACAGTCCCAGCAAAAAGTTAGCCTTTATATCCTTAATCATTTTCTTCTCCGGCGTATGTATGATCACCAGCGTAATTTCTACGGCGAAAACGATGAGCATTAAGCTTACTCCTATAATATTGAAGGTTAACATAATTTAAAAATGGCTGTTTTTCGAATCAATTCTATCATTGTTATGACCAAACTGTGGCGCGTTCACCGCTAATGAGCTTTCTAAAGCAATATTTTCGAAAGAGGCAGAATTTAATTTTTTTGTAGAACGGTTTGTAATGATCGATTTAATAAAATCAGGCAATAAGGTATACACTAGTATATAAAGATTGTTGAGCTTTCCGGGAACCATCACTTTCTTCTTTTTTAATAAGCCATCAATAGCTATCGGAGCAACTGCTTCCGGGTGAAAGCAGCAATTCCTGATCAACCAATTTCCATTTTCAATGACCGACCGGACAGTGATATTTGTAAGCATAGGGCCCGGACATATAAGACTCACATACACCTGGTCTTGCTTTAATTCTTTGCGTAAACATGTTGAGAAATAATAAATAAATGATTTTGTAGCACCATACACCTGTTTTTTGGGCAGAGGAAAAAAAGAAGCTAGGCTTCCAACATTTAAAATATAGGAAGGGCTATTTTGTTTTAACTCATCAATGAAAAGGCGAACAATAATAGTGCTGGCAAGTACATTCAATTTGATCTGTCTTTCAAACAAACGAATGTCACCTGCTGCAAATGAGCCCGTACTGCCTGTACCCGCATTATTGAGCAGCATATTTACGCATAGCCCCAACGACATTACATGGTCAAACACTTCATAACAACTATTTTCTTCACAGAGGTCTTTCTCAATAACGATTACTTCCACTGTGTAATCACGTTTTATCAGCGTAGCTAAATCGTGTAATTCAATACCGGGCAATGCTACCAGTATGAGATTCATTTTTCGCTTTGCGCATTCAATGGCCAGGGCTTTACCAAAGCCTTCACTGGCGCCGGTAATTAAGGTATAAAAACGATCAGGCATGTTGGTTGCGTTTTAAAAAATGAATAGTTTGCAGCAATGCCTCATCCAGCGGCGTGATGCTATAACCAAGTTCCTCAATTGCTTTCCTGCTGGAGAATGTATAGTTGCTAAAAACATGGTCCACTGATTTTACAGGAAACCGAACCGGTACACCAAAAACTTTATTGGTTATTTCCTGCAAACCGGCCCATGTTTTAATAGTGCCTTTTGATAATCTGATAATACTTGCACGGCAGTGCGCCAATGTCCTTATACGGTGAAAGAAATCATAATAGGAAATGTTTATTCCACCCAAAATATATCGCTCACCGCTGCGGCCTTTTTCCATAGCCAGTATATGACCCGCCACTACATCATCTGCAAATGCAAAGCAAACACAGTTGTTACCGGGCGATGGAATAAATGCGATTCTTTTTTGTAGAAAAGTATCAATGATAGCATTGGCTGTAAGTGAATGAGAAACATTGCCCGGGCCGTACACTTTTGAAGGCGACACAATCACTACATTCATTCCTTCTTTTGCATAAGCGCCAACAATATCTTCTGCCTGTTTTTTTGAAAGATCATAATCAATCACAAAATCAATCTGGCGGGAATCGTTTTCTTCGAGAGGTTTATCAAGCGTTGGGCCAAGCACTCCGGAGCTACTGGTAAAAATTGTTTTTTCAACACCCAATGCCAAAGCTGCATCCAAAACATTCCTAGTGCCTTCTACATTCACATCATAAAAAACAGCCGGATCTTTTGCCCATGCACCCACTTTGGCTGCGGCATGGTATACTTGTGTGCAACCATGCATGGCCGTCATCAAACGCTCTTTATCTAAAATATCGCCTTTAAATATTTTTATATGAGGGTGCTCTAGAAATTGTATTGAAGAAGAGGGCCGCACAAGGGCATGGACCTCGTTACCAAGGCCGGCAAGTTTATTCGCCAGTTTATTACCGAGATACCCTGAAGCTCCCGTTACTAAAATTTTCATGTGGCTGCTGCTTATTAGTGTACATTTTTTTTAACAGGCTGATCTCATAGGGAAGTGTCAAAGCCAAATGCAATACAATTGCAGGCCATACTGCTCCTTGCCATATACATAAACAACAAAGCAATATCCCAAACGGAAAACAGGAAATCACTTCATCTTTCCCATTCACAATATGCAAAAGCGCATACAGGATAACGTTAAGCAAAACCGCCAACACCCATCCCAAACTGCTGATAGAATCACTTAATAAATAACCCCTGAACCAACTTTCATAAACACAGATAAATAATATACGAACGATAAAATAGAGGATGATAAAGTGTATCCCAGGCAACTTGGCTGGCAATACATTTCCTCCAGACTTACTATATTTTTTTTGCGCAATTTTTGGAGAAATAAATAATAAAAGGAGGAAACAAATTATGGTTACCCAGGCAGCCGGACTTTCAAAGTCATCATTTGAAAAAAGTATAAATGAATTGAAATGACTAAATAACAAAGGAAATAAAAAGAGGATGATACCGCCTGCATGTAGCAGGATGAGCATTGACGGATTAGCAACAAAGCCACTATCGTCAAACAAGCGAAGCCCTTGTTTTGCTTTGCTTAGCCATAACAATATGGCAAATGAAAAATAGCTTATTGAATAGAAGAATATTAAGTAATAGGGGTTGTTCAATACTGGTCGGGTTTACTTTTACCAATTAAATACCATGCGCCTCATCTCCTGCTCGTTTAAGTTAATCAATTAGTAGTGATTATGCAACGGCTTTTTTATAACGTTTCGCATATACGTGCAAACAGCCAGCGCCGCTTATATTTTACGATTAATCAAAAAAGCATGCGAAAATGTCAAAACTGACTTTGTTTTTTGGTGTTGTCGACAGCTACTTTTATGAACAAGGGAGAGTTGGGCCAAGGATGACTACTGTTTTGAACGAGAAATTAATATAGTCTCCAACAATTACAGCTCTCCCTAACAGTTTAATATTTTTTAATTGCTGTATGAAAAGAAAGGACTTTATTAAGACAACTGCACTTGCTGTCGGAGCGATAGCGGTTCCCGGAAAAAAATTATTTGCCAACATGGGAGATGCGAATGTTCGGCTTGCACTATTGGGAACGGGCCTCCGTGGACAAAACCATCTCGAACTATTACTGAAAAGAAACGATGTTGATGTGGTGGCAATTTGCGATGTGAGTGAACGCATGCTTACTTCCGCCAAGGAGATGATTTCAAAAGTTGGTAAGAAAATGCCGCAGATTTATACGGGCGATCCTTATGCATGGAAGAAGCTGCTTGAAAAAGAAAAATTGGATGCGGTAGTTATTGCAGCCCCATGGGAATGGCATAAGCCTATGGTTATCGGTGCGTTGGAGGCAGGGCTAAAATATGTTGCAACAGAAGTAATATTGGGGATTACGCTAGATGATCATTGGGAGGTTGTAAAGACAGCGGAAAAAAACAACGCCAACGTAATGATGTTGGAAAATGTTTGCTATCGCCGCGATGTAATGGCGGTGCTGAACATGGTAAGACAAGGTTTGTTCGGAGAAATAATTCATTTACAGGGAGGCTATCAGCATGATTTGCGTGGTGTAAAATTTAATGATGGAGTCCATCCTTATGGCTACGGTGTTGAGTTTGGCGAGAAAGGTTTTTCTGAAGCGAAATGGAGAACAAACCATTCGGTACATCGAAATGGAGATTTATATCCAACACACGGAGTAGGGCCAATAGCGCACTACGCAAACATAAATCGTGGAAACAGATTTCTTTCACTCTGTTCTTACTCATCAAAGTCGCGAGGGCTGCACAATCATATTGTAAAACTGGGCGGTGAAAATCATCCAAATGCAAAGGTGAATTTTAAACTGGGAGATATTGTAACAACGTCCATTGATTGCGCCAACGGCGAGACGATTTTATTACAGCATGATACCAATTTGCCAAGGCCTTATTCACTTGGCTTCAGGGTGCAGGGCACCGAGGGGCTTTGGATGGATGTTAACAAGAGCGTGTATATCGAAGGCAAATCAAATAAATTGGATGAATGGGACGACGCAAAAGCGTGGCTTGACAAATATGATCATCCACTTTGGGCAAAATGGAGCAAAGATGCAGAAGGAGCAGGACACGGTGGAATGGACTTTTTTGTAATCAATGCATTCATTGAATCTGTAAAAAGAAAATTACCTACGCCCATGGATGTCTACGATGCCGCTACCTGGAGCGCCATTACCCCTTTAAGCGAACAGTCAATTGAGTTGGGACATGAAACGGTCGAGTTCCCGGATTTTACAGGAGGACAATGGATGTATCGTCAACCTGTTTTTGCTTTGAATAACGAATATTAATACCATGCAGGAAATTCTCAGCTCATTTGCTTTAACGGAAGCAAAGTTGGAACCTTTTGGAAGTGGGTTAATTAACAGGACCTGGAAAGTATATGCACCAGAAAGAAACTACATCCTTCAGAGGATAAATGTCGATGTATTCAAGCAACCCCAGGACATTGCTTACAATGTCAGGTTGATAGCCGATTATTTGCAAAAGTATCACCCCGGGTATCAATTTGTATCTCCGCTGCATGCTGCTTCCGGAGACGATATTATCTTTTGTAAAGGAAATGGATGGTTTCGCCTGATGCCGTTTGTTGAAAATTCTTTTACACTTGATGTAGCCACAACCCCGGAACAAGCCTACGAAGCAGCAAGGCAATTTGGAAGATTCACGAGGCTGCTATCTGGATTTGATTCAACACAATTGAAAATTACCATTCCACAGTTTCACGATCTCAGTTTACGCTATCAACAATTTCTCAATTCCATTGCAAACGGAAATGAAAAGCGAAAAAGAGAAGCACGAAGTTTAATCAACGAGTTGCTTTACCATAAATGCATAGTTGAACAATACCAGTCAATGGTTGGTAATCCTGCATTTAAACTAAGGGTAACACACCACGATACGAAAATCAGCAACGTGTTATTTGATCAAAGCGGGAAAGGTGTTTGCGTAATTGATCTGGATACCATAATGCCGGGATATTTTATCAGTGATGTGGGAGATATGATTCGAACCTATGTATCACCCGTTAGTGAAGAGGAGTGTGATGTTGAGAAGATAGTTTTGCGGGAAGACTTCTATGTATCAATTATTGAAGGTTATAGTGATGAGATGAAAGATCAGCTAACGGCAATGGAAAAAAAGCAGTTTATGTTTTCGGGAAAGTTCATGACCTATATGCAGGCATTGCGTTTTTTGACAGACTACTTAAACAACGATGTGTATTATGGAGTAAAGTATGAAGGACACAACCTGGTAAGAGCAAAAAATCAAATGACGCTCCTAAAACGATTGCACGAAATAGACGACATTAAATAGATGACAAAATACTGACGACAAAAAATAGCCCAGATGAATACAATAGATAATGAAGTTTTTAAAATCAGCAGTGCCCGCATCAGAACGCTTGAGCCCTCATGTGCTGCGCCTCCCTTTCAAGACGCTACCATGGGGCCGTTTCATACTTTTGGTATTGCTATACTTACATTGGAAGATGAAGACGGTGTTATAGGTGAAGCTCCTGTATTCAGTTCATACAATAATATTTTAGAAAATTTTATACTACCGATATTATTACACAACCAAAACCAACCGTATAACAAGTTATATCCGCAGTTATACTGGTCAATACGAAATGAAGGTTTCAGGGGACAGGCTTCCGCTGTGCTCGGTCAGATAGACCTTGCCCTGCACGACCTGGCAGCACGTCGTCATAAACTTCCACTACATAAGTATTTAAATGCAGAAAGAAATGAGGTGGATTTTTATGGAAGCGGTGGAGGAACAAACTATTCTTTGAAAGAGTTGGAAGCAGAGTTGACCTGCTTTCTCAATGCAGGCACACGTTGCTACAAGATGAAAGTTGGTAAGGACTTTGGTTCAAGAATGAAAGAGGATGTGGAACGTGTGAAATTTGTTCGTCGTTTGATGGGAAAAGATGTTAAGCTTGCAGTTGATGCAAACCAGATATGGACATGTGAACAGGCTTTACAATTTATTGATATGACTGGTGGTGAAGATCTGGCATGGTTCGAGGAACCTGTTCATTCAGCAGCACTTGACCAGATAGAGAAACTAACCCGCAGTACAACGATTGCTATTTCGTATGGCGAATCTGAACGAACGTCGAAGACATTTCCCGCACTTGTAAACATGGGCGTGCGCCATTTACAACCCGTTCCTACTCAAATAGGAGGTGTGAGAGAATGGATGGAAGTAAGAGATCTCGCTCATCAAACAGGCATTCAGTTTACGTCGGGAGGATACTCGTGGTTTACCGCTTCCCTGATGGCTTCTGCTAATCAGCATTGCCAGGTTGAATATTTATATGCGATTATGCATGGTCTTGAAAAATACTTCCTTGTGCTGCCTGAGAGAAAGAACGGGAAGTTTGTATTGCCTTCCGTTGAAGGTAGTGGAGCGCAGGTGGATTGGGACCTCTGTGCAAGGGGTAATAAGATTGTCTCTCAGAAATGCTGGAGTAGAAGAGATGTCAGAACCTTTTCGCCTTTGGTTTCTATTTAATCCGTATTAAATTTTTGCTTGTGAATGTTACACTTTCCTGGTTAGATTATTTGGTCCTGCTGCTATATTTGGTAGCACTTCTCACTGTAGGGATTCACCTGTCGAGAAAGAATCAATCAAATGCAGACATATTTTTAGGTGGCCGCTCTTTAAAGTGGTGGCAAATAGGGTTCTCCATGTTTAGTGCCAATGCGGGCCCTACGATGTTGGTTGGTTTTGCCAGCATAGGTTTTTCCCAGGGAATTGTAGGAAGTAACTTTGAATGGCTCGCATGGGTATTCCTGTTAATGCTTGCGATGTTTTTCCTCCCGCATTACCTCACCACTAAAATAAGTACCATGCCGCAATTTCTGTTATTGCGATTTGGTAAAAAATCATACAATTTTCTGGTGATTTATAGTCTCATTTCCATCCTGGTAGTATGGTTGGGTGGGGCGTTGTATGCAGGAGGGCTTATTATTTCGCAAATATTTGGTTGGTCGTTAATGCAGTCGATGATTATTGTTGCCGTTATTGCTACAAGTTTTACAGCCATTGGCGGGTTAAAGGCGGTCGTTCGTACCGGTATTTTTCAATCCATCATTATTATAGTGTCTTCCATCATCCTCACTTATATGGGGCTCCATAAAATAGGTGGTATATCGGGACTGGTTCAACAAACACCTAAAAATTACTGGATGTTGTTCAGACCCGCGTCAGATCCTGAATACTCATGGATAGCTGTTTTGCTTGGTTATCCTGTTGTGGCTATTTATTACTGGTGTGCGGACCAAACGATTGTTCAGAAAGTATTGGCTGCGGAAAATATCGAAGAGGGGCAATATGGTGCGATGTTTATTGCGGCTTTGAAAATTATGATGCCACTTATTTTCATTTTCCCTGGTATCATGTGTTTTGTTTTGTTCAGAAATGTTGCCCAACCAGATAATGCTTACGTTACAATGATTAAGCAATTAATGCCGCATGGTTTACTTGGTTTATGTGTAGCGGCTTTGGTTGCGGCTTTGATTGATACTGTCTCTTCGGCTCTCAATTCTTTTAGCACCGTTTTTACTTTGGATGTGGTAAGCCGGTTTAAAAAGATGGATGATACAACGCTGCGACGTTTTGGTAAACTGTTCACTGTCGTTGCTGCAATACTTGCTATTGGTATTGCGTCTCTGTATTCGCATTCTGGCAAGGGCTTTTTCGACCTTGTGCAGGGATTGGTTTCCATACTGGCGCCACCTCTTTCAGTAGTGTTTCTCGCTGGCATTACTTGGAAGCGCGTTACCAGTATTGCTGCCAATGTAGTGCTTTATGGAGGCGGCCTCGCCTGCCTTATCATAGGCGTGTGTTATGTGGTGGGATATCCTTACAAAGGATTCTGGCCACACTTTTTGATGTTGTCGTTTTATATTTTTTGTGTCTTGCTGGTGGTTATGGTAATTGTGTCCTTGCTTACCAAACAAACAAATGGCAAGGCTTTACCATCGCTATTAGAAACCAATCGAAAAATGGCTCTTGGTAATGGTAAAAAAGTATGGTTGTTGTGGGGAGCCTTAGCTGTTGTAATGGCGCTCATTTATATTTTGTTCAATTAAACTTCCGTCTTAATGTAATTTCGAAAGCTCTATGATTAACAATTAATCATAGAGCTTTTTTATTTGATTGCACTATCAAAATTAAAAATGGCGCGATGCACGCCGGAAGTATTCCCTTGTAATCTATTTATTCGGTAGTCTCTAATAGAAGATCTTGAGGATCGGTATTGTATTGTTTCAAAAAATCCCGCGGCGACATACCTTTTATATTCCTGAAATGTTTATTGAAGTTCGAAAGATTATTATAACCGCTGTTGAAACATGCTTCAGTAATGTTATGTTTTCCTTCGATCAAAAGCTTTGCTGCATGACCGATACGCACTTCATTTACAAAATCAATCAGTGTGCGGTTGGTTTTTGATTTAAAGAAGCGACAGAACGCTGCAGGTGACATATGCGCGATGTTCGCAACGTCGGTTAAAGCAATCTCTTTTCTAAAATTCTCAAAAATGTAATCAAATACCTTGTCTATCTTTTGTGCCTCTGCGGAGTTTTCAATGATGTTAAAAAAAGGAGAAGATAATACTTTTGATGAGGCGGAGCTGGAAAGGAGATCCAGCAGTCGAAGCATGAGCGCGGCTTTCGACAATCCATTTTCACATAACATTTGCTCCATTAAAATTTTTGCCTGTGTGATTGTAGCACCCGAAAAGTGTACTCCTTTTGCAGCGTCGTTGAAAAGTTTGTGTAAGTGTTTCGCTTCTGGTCTTTCAAGCAATTGTTTTCCCAAAAAATCCGGAAAAAAATGAATGACGATACATGTTGTAGGACTTGTTGGTTCAATTACTTTGTAAAATTGCCAACAGTGTGGAAGATAACTTCCAAGGAGGACAAGTTCAGCTCCTTCGAAATCTTCTATGTTGTCTCCAATAAAGCGCTTTCCAACACAGTTTTCAATCAATGCAATTTCAAAATTGATATGGGATTTCAGTGAGGTATACATCTTTGGCTCATATATATCTCGGCGAATAGTAAATGATTGATCTGGCGGGAAAGTAAAATTCTCATAGATATATTGCATGCGTTGTGTTTTGGCAGATTAAGCAATCGTAAAAGAACAGCATTCTGACTTCTTAAGACTGCTCTTTTGTTTTGGTGATATTAAAGTAACCAATTTGCTCAATAAAAAAAACAAAAACACTTTCTGAAAAAGCTCTTTTTAACGTATCGCAAAAAAACCATCACTAACAGTCAAAAACGCTGTGGTAAATCGCTAAAAAAATTTGGAATATCGTATTGCTGAAATTCTAGCATCGTACGAACGAATTTGAATACCGTATTAGGCGATTCATATACGGTATCAATGAATTCATGTACTTGAATTCCAGTTCGTTCTATGGAGGCGAATTTTGCACTATTGAATTCGAATAACTTAAATTATGTAACATGAACCATCGACTGCGATTGCTGCGCCTTGTGTTGGTGCTGTCAACACTGCTACTTTGTTCCCATTTTACTTACGCACAAAAAAACAGTAAGATTAAAGGAGTCATAACCGACTCACTTCAAAAACCAATGGCAGGGGCCACCATTATTCAGGTAGGTGGATCCGCTAAAACTGTTGCCGATTCAAAAGGAGCATTCGAACTAAACGCTCCTGCAGACAGTTATCTTCAAATTGAGATGATAGGGTATCAATCCCAGACTATCAAAGCATCAGAGGGTATGGTCGTTAGACTTCAGCCCAAAATTACGAGCCTCGATGATGTTGTTGTTGTAGGATATGGCAGTCAGAAAAAAGGCAATCTGACAACAGCTGTATCGACTATCAATACGAAGGAAATGGCCAATGTTTCCACTTCGAATTTGTCTAATATACTTGCCGGCAGAGCTGCAGGTGTATTTATACAAACAGGAACGGGTGTGCCCGGCAGCCCTTCTTCAGTGCGCATCCGCTCTTCATCATCATGGAACAGTGGAGGACCAATTTATGTGGTGGATGGTATTGTAAGAGACCAGGTTTATTTTGATGCCCTGGACCCTAACCAGGTGCAGGACATGACCATTCTAAAAGATGCTGCAGCCGCCGCTATTTATGGCTCGCGTTCCTCTGATGGTGTGTTGTTGGTTACTACCAAAACAGGCAAAAAAGGAAAGCCAACATTCCAGTTTAATTCTATTGTTGGTGTTTACAATAAGCAAGGTATAGATGTAAAATACCTGGGCATGGATGAGAGCATGGATATGTATAATACGATGCATTCGCAGCCCGGAGATGCCAGGTTTAATGATTATGATAGGAACTGGATACACCAGCATAACCCAGAAGGCAACCTCCACGTTGATGAATTGTATCGCATGCCGCTAAACCAAAGGTATTCTGCCAATGTATCTGGTGGAAATGATATGATGACCTACTTCGTTGCAGGCTCATACTACCACGAGAATGGTTTCCTGCCTCACATGGACTACAGGAAATATAACTTGCGTAGTAATATTCAGATGAATGTTACCCGCAACCTTACATTGGGCTTGAACCTGAATTATAACAATGGTTTAAAGGGACGAATTGCTAGCGAAACAGATAATGCTGATTACAACATTGCCTATCTGAAATATATAATGTCTCCGCTTTCTTATGCTTACATTGATGGAAAGCCTATAGCGACTGATTGGGTAACCAACCCTGTAGAGGCCATAAATAATGGCGGCTATCGAAACACCAATCAACAAAATATTGACGGATTAATTTCACTTGACTACAAAGTGCCTTTTGTAAAGGGATTGTCGATAAAGGGAATTGCTGATTTATATAACACCAATGCTTTCATTAAAGCTTATGGCATACAGCCATTGCTATATAAGTTCAAGAAAGACCCCAATAGCGGGGTGCAACAAATGTATACGAATGAGGTCATCGGTACACAATACGCTACCTCTCCTGCGAGGCCGTATGTTGGTAACGAAAATGAGCGTACCAACTCTTATCAGCTAAATGGTATCGTGACCTATGATACGCATTTCGGTGATCATCATTTGAATGTAACGGGTGTTTATGAACAAGCCGATGGCTACTACAGATACTCCAGTATTTACAAGTACAATTTCCCGGTTTATCAAACAGATCAGTTGCCTTTTGCAAGCCCTAATCCTGGTGATGCCAAGGCCAACGGATATGAAAAACCGTTGGACTCAAGAGTGTCTTATGTTGGAAGGTTGAATTATGATTTTCAGTCGAAGTATCTTTTGTCAGCATCCATGAGAGCAGACGGCTCTTCTAAGTTTTCCAAAGAAAATCGTTGGGGATATTTTCCAGCGGTATCATTGGGCTGGGTAGTGTCAAAAGAAAATTTCATGCGTAACACATCCAATGTGGTAGACTTCTTGAAGCTTCGTATGTCTTATGGAATAACGGGTAATGACAACATCCCTCCATTCCTTTACAAGGAATATTATAATGCATCCAACAACTCATATTATCTGGGCACTCCCGGTGCATTGCAACCTACATTGGATTATAACGGTATGGCACAACCGAATTATACATGGGAAGGTGCCAAATCGTTTGATGCGGGCGTAGAATTTAATTTCCTGAAACATTGGAATTTCACCGCTGATTTCTGGTCGAAAAATACCTATGATATTTTAGGACAACGTATACTTCAAACACCTGTGGAGTTTGGTACAAGTTACCCAGTTGAAAACTATGGTAAAATGGATGCCAAAGGAATGGATATAGAGCTTGGGTATATGAATGGCAAAATAGGACGCGACTTTACATTTGATGTAAAAGCAAACTTCGGACTTGCTACAACCAATGTTGTTTTAAAGGATAAACCACTGGGTGCATTGCCGGCTGAAGATCCTGTAGGCAAACCATTGAATTACCTTGTTGGTTATCATGCCACGGGAATATTGAGAACGGATGCGGATGTGGCTGCATTACCGGCAGGATACAAAATCTTTGGCGTGGCACCACAAAAAGGAATGATGAACTTCCAGGATGTAAGTGGGCCTAATGGTAAAGCAGACGGTATTATTGATAACTATGACAAAGTAGTGCTGGCGAATTATTCAAACACTTCTTCAGGCGGTTATGGTCAAACCGGCAGCATGCTCAATGCGCCAATTGCGTATGGCTTTATTCTTAACATGCAGTACAAAGCCTTTGCATTGAATGCTGTATTCGGTGGCCTGGCAGGTTACAAAGTGAGTTATAACGATCCATGGAACAGAGCAAATACCGCCAACATTCCTTTCCCTGCTTACTATGCTGATTCATATTCGGACGCTAATCCAAACGGGAGTTTTCCGAAACTATATAACGCCAGTGGCAACCAGCGTTCTGACTACTCAGTGTCTTCGGAGCTCAACACTTTCAATGGTGCATTTCTCAGGTTGAAGAATATAAACCTCTCGTATAGTTTGCCAGTAAGCACATTGCATAAAGCAGGCATTAGTTCAACTCAGATATTTGTTAGTGGTGCCAATTTATTTTGTTTCAGGAAGTTCAAATTGTATGATCCGGAAGTCTATTCTTTTGGTAGCTATCCAATCATGAAATCACTTTCAGTTGGACTAAATCTTCAATTCTAATAATCAAATTCTTTGGAATATGAAAAAGCATCTTTTTAAAAATATATTCATGTTAGGTCTTGTCCCGGCTATTTTTGGAAGTTGTACAAAAATATTGGACAGACAACCGCTGAGTTCCGTTACCAGCGATCAACTATGGGGATCATCAAAAGCTGCAACTGCTTATTTAGACGGTGTACAAAATGATATAATGCCATGCTGGCCCTATGGAATGGGTAACCCCGGAGGTTGCTCGAGAGTGTATAACAACTGGTTTTGGGATGGTTGGGTAAAAAATTGGCAATATGTAAACTTTGGTACGGGTAATGGCACAGACGAGGCCATTTCTCCACACAGATACTCAGACAAAGTTTTGTTGGGCACTGCAACATATGACTGGTTGGAAAATTATGATAACGCAGCGCTTGGCGTAAAACTCAACTGGGCAGTAAATACCTATGCAGATATCCGTGGTTGCAACAATATACTGGCAAACATTGATAAAGCCACTTTTGATCCGGTTGCGAAAAACAACATCAAGGGACAGGCCTTATTCTGGAGAGCATGGGCCTATAATAAATTAGTAAAAGATGTAGGTGGCGTTCCTTTGATATTAACACCACAGGATGCTGTATCCGATCTTACACAAATACAGATGCCACGTAATAAAACATCAGAATGCGTTACCCAAATATTGAAAGACCTGGATGATGCAATAGCTGTGTTGCCCGATAGCTGGAGTGGCGCTGATTTGGGACGCATAGACAAAGGAGCTGCCATGGCTTTCAAAGGCAGAGTGTTACTGTTTTTTGCGAGTCCTTTGTTCAACAGTTTGGGTGGTATCGCCACATGGCAAAAAGCGTATGATGCCAACCTTGCTGCTAAAACTTTTTTGGATGGCCACGGCAAGGGATTGTATCCTGTATATGGCGATATCTGGAATGTGGAGCTGAACAAAGAGCAAATTATGTTTCGTCGCTTCACCTATCCCGATGCTTATTATGCTGCACCGGGCAGTGCGCCACTAAGATACTCGGCTGATGACTGGGATAATGATATGCCTTCTTTGGAGTTGGTCAATGCATATCCAATGAAGGATGGAAGTAAGTTTGTTCCTTCTGCTGCTACTTATCCTACTTTGTTTCAGAACAGAGATGACAGGTTCTATGCAACCATTCAGTACAACGGAGCACCCGTACAGTTTACGCCGAAAATGGTGACCAACAAAGAGTACTACTGGTCCTACCTCGTTAATGCTACATTTACTGCAGAAGGTGGAGTGCTTGGTACTTTCAATAAACTTACACCGGGCTGGGTTGGAGAAGGAATGGGAGAGTTGAACGGCTTCTTTGCGAAAATAAAAGGTGTGGATCGTGACGCTGCCGTTGTTGAACAATCAGATGTTGACTGGCCGGAAATACGCTATGCTGAAGTTATAATGAACCTCGGTGAAGCGGCTAATGAGCTGGGCAAAAGCAGCGAGGCATTACAGGTATTGTATGACATTCGCAAACGTGCAGGCATTGCTGCCGGAACAGGAAACTATGGAATTACAGCATCTTCACAAGTGGACATAAGAACTGCTTACCAGGATGAACGTTTTGTAGAGTTTGCTTTTGAAGGTAAACGTTGGGATGATATCAGACGTTGGAAAAGATTTGATCTGTTAAGAGGCAAACAACGACATGGCTTGGCAATCACGCTCAAAGCCGGTCAAACAGATCCTGCTCCAATGGATGATATTAACACGGTATACAACAGGTTTGACTATAAAGTCATTACTACAGATAAAGCTGACTTGTCAATCCCGGATAAAATGTATCTGTACGGCTTGCCTTATAGTTTCTTATCCCGTAATCCGAAACTAGTTCAAAGTAAAGACTGGGGTGGAGCATTTGATCCATTCCAATAAGAGAAATTAGGAATTAGGAGTTAGGAATTAGGAATTAAGAATTAACAAGTGCAGCATTTTATTCTTGCGGTATCAGCTTCGTCAGTTCGACAAAGCATGGTGCACCGAAACAATTCTTAATTCTTAATTCCTAATTTTTCATAGCAATAATCATTAAACCAAATGCCATGGACCCAATTACAATACAACGGAATTTATTGAGTGACTGTAAAACGGATGAAGAATTATTTGACCTCGTAGAAAGTGAATTGTATACCCCTGTTGTAGGAGATATCCTTGATGAATTAGGTTACGGTCACCAGTTTCTGCCACAACCGATACAACCCATGCGCATTCAGGATAAGCTAGCGGGCCGGGCCATGCCCGTCCTCATGATGGATGTGTTTGGGCCACAAAAAAGATCATTTGGTAAACTCCCCGAAGCATTGGATCAACTGCAGAAGGGTGAGGTCTATATTGCCACCGGCGGCAGTATGCGCTGTGCCTATTGGGGCGAAATTTTCACCGCCGCAGCGAGTAAGCGAGGGGCACGTGGTGCTGTGATTGATGGCTTCCATCGCGACACAGCCCAAGTACTTGCACAATATTGGCCCGTGTTCAGTAGAGGCCGGTATGCCCAGGATTCTTCGGGAAGAACACAGGCGGTAGATTATCGCTGCAACATAGAAATACAGGGCCTTTCAATATCTCCCGGTGACCTTATCTTTTGTGACCTTGATGGTGTATTGGTGGTGCCACAAAAAGTAGAAAAAGAAGTCATCGCCCGGGCCCTTCAAAAAGCAAGAGGCGAAAGACTGGTAAGACAGGCAATTGAAAACGGAATGACGAGTGTGGAAGCATTTGCTAAGTATGGAATATTGTGAGGGATTAGGAATTAGAAATTAGGAATTAAGAATTAGGAATTAAGAATTGTTTCTGTGTGGCATTCGGTCACGGAAATGAATTTCAAAATAGGAAAAAGTTTCCGCGAAATGTCTCATCTACACGAAGGTCTGCTTAAGTAAAGAATTTTACACCGGAAGAATTCTTAATTCGTAATTCCTAATTCAATGTCGTTTAGTTTAGGTTGTTTGGAAAATAAAAAGCATGTCGCTTGTCATCCCGACGAAGGAGGGATCTGCGTGATTATTTACGCATAGTGTGCGTTTGTGTTAGACTCAGATCCCTCCTTCGTCGGGATGACAAGCAGCCTTTCGTTCCTGGTCATGGCAACCAGTAGGTGAAAAGTTGCTTAACTAAACGACATTGAATTCTTAATTCTTCCCTTCTGCAGTCACCTCGTATAAACCAAGATCGAACACAAATTCAATACATGTATTCTAAGAAGAAACTGACTTTCCTGTTTGCTATACTTTTTATCATAGGCAATCCTATTTTTTCGCAGCAAATGCAAGAAGAAAATAAAGGGTCATGGTTGCCTCTTCACGGTGAAAAAACACAGTCTGCTGCTAATGAGTTCCTACAGAACCTGGATGGGAGAATTCGTTTACTGGTTACCGGATATAAAAACAACTTGCCTGCCAATACTGCCTGCTTCGAAAAAAATATTGTCAAAATAAATGACTGCAAATGGCAGGCACAAACTACAATAAGCAGAACAAATAACGACGAGTTGACTTGCATTGTAAAGTTCAAGTTGCTAAGCGGCGATATGAAAGCATCAGGCGTTGCCCTTGCCATAGACTTTAATTCATGGACCACGAACAACTATGTGTTTGCTCCTGCGATGTTATATGGTGGCAACCGGTTTAAGATTTTGACGATGCAATATCCCCCTTACATACGAAATGCAAATGACAAACCACTCGATATTCCTGTAACCACAACAAATATTTTGCATCTGAACCCTGATGGCTCCCACACAAAAGTGGAAATGAATACAGGCAATGTAGCCACACCGATGATGGGTTTTTTTGATCCACAAAAGCGTCGTGGGTTTTTGTTGCTCACAGATCAGTGTACCCGCTTTGGCAACAACGGTTTGATAGTTGAAGAAGATGCTGCCGTCAATACGTCTCATAAACAAATAAGTTTTGTGGTCAATGCACCCGGCATAAGAAAAGAAAAATATGTAATGTGTGGAAGAGAAGCCTCTGGTGACAAAACAGTGGATTGGAAAGCTGGAGAAGAAATAACCCTTCGGTTTAAAATATATAATTTCGATGCAGCTGATCTTCCTGCATTTTTTGAAAAAGCATTTTTTGTTCGAAAAGCATTAAGTGGTCAGAATGAGTTTTCAAACATCACACCATATAGCGAAGCCGCTGCATTGATCGTCGAAATGCACAATAAAAATAAATGGTTTGAAAATGACACAACTGCTTACTATTGTTCTAAACCCGGCGATAGCAGTCCGTATGCATATCAAATTGGTTGGAGTGGTTTGCCCATCTTTTCATTTCCTCAACTTATTTCTGGCACACCTGAACAGTTGGGTCGTGTTGTCAAATCATTCGACAATATGCTTTTTACATCCCAGGCGCCCTCTGGTTTATTTTATGCAGCTAACCATAATGGAACAATCTATGGTGACCCGCACGGCCAAATGCAAACACTGACCAATATAGCCATGATACGCCGCAGCATGGAAGTGTTATACTTTGGCATCAAGTCTCTGGATTTATTGAAGAAAAAAAATCATGCAGATCTAATTGATCCCAAATGGGAGCGAAGACTTCGAAAATGTGCGGATGCGTTAACGCAGGTTTGGTTAAAGTATGGTCAGTTTGGCCAGTTCATTAATGTTGACAATCTTGAAATGGATATAAACGGCTCTACTGCGGGAGGGTACGCCGGTGCAGGTTTGGCATTGGCATCAGTTTATTTTAACGAACCAAAATATCTGGATCTAGCAAAAGCGACAACAAGATATTATTATCAGCATCATTTTTCAAAAGGCTATGCCGGTGGAAGTCCTGCAGAAATTTTGCAGGCACCAGACAGCGAGTCTCTTGCCAATATGCTTGAAGCATGCATCGTTCTTTTTGATGTAACCGGTGAAGAAGAGTGGATTGAAAAGGCAAAGTTTATCACGCATTATTTATCAACTTTCATGGTGTCATATGATTATCAATTTCCAGCCGAAAGTGCCATGCAAAAAGCCGGTACGCATGCCGCGGGAAGTATTATGGCCAGTGCACAAAATAATCATAGCGCTCCAGGTTATTACATCTTGCCCGGAGATATGTTGCTTAAGCTATACAGAGCTACGGGCGACGAAAAAATTGCAGCGCTATACAAAGATCAAACCCATAACGTCATACAATATGTTGGAGCGCCATATAATCCACTGCGAACGCAAAGTGGTTTTGTAACAGAGAGAGTTCAGATTTCAGATTGGGAAGGAAACAACCAGGGCTTTGTAGATTACGGCGATTCAAACACTGCATGGGAAATACTGGCAGCGCTTTCTGCTACCATGAACCCCGGCATTTATTTGCATACAGATGATTCAACATTTTTGGTGATGGACCATGTAGAAGCAAAAATTGTTGAGCGCAGTAAAACCAGCGTAGTGGTCAGCATCACAAACCCCACACAATACGATGCTACCGTTTCCATTTTGTCAGAAACAGCAGCAGAAGCAAAGCAACCCCTGCCCCTAAACGGTTTTATTAACTGGAAAAAAGTAAACGTGAAATCAGGAGAAACAAAATTGGTTCACATTGAAAAAAGTGAATAGCAAAAACACTCAGCACCTCTCCGAGCAAAATAGTTGTAAAAAGTATCAATACAGGAGTGGTTTATCGAACGAATTGTTTTCACCTTGTTAAAGATTTTATTTCTGAAAACAAGTGCTGTCGGTTGTACTGTTTTCATTGTATATCCTAATCCTTGTTAAACAAATCTGACCCCTCCCAATCACCGTGTCCATAAATCCGTAAGCGATATCTCTAGAGAATCCCGGCTTCTGGCAAATAAGACCGAGACAGCGATACACCCAACCCCTTTCCACAATGGAATACGATGCTAATTCATAAAATAGCGTTCACCTTTTATAGAGGAGAACGCTAAAAATACAGCCATATGAACAATCGTTACTCTCCGGGCAATGCGTTGAGCAGGCTGACTGCAGCCGCATGCTTCATTCTGATTACATTCTGTGCCATTGGGCAGACGAGTCTGTCCTCCACCTATTTTTCGGTGACCATAGACAACACGGGGTATATCACCAGTATGAAGAATACATCGGTGACACCCAACAAGGAATTTAGTCCCTCGGATAAGCCATCTCCGTTGCTTTGCTTATTCGATAGCAAAAAGAACGTTTATTATTATCCCACCACCGCTACGTTTGGAAGTGGCAGCGTGCAGCTGAACTATCCGAATGGCTCTGTGGCAACAGTCAATTTCAGCACGGTAAACAACACTTATTTCAAATTCGTATTGCAGGATGTAGTACCCCGCAATGGAGTAGATGTGGTGCAATGGGGACCTGTTAATACCGGTATTACCAACCTGTTTGGGGAAATCCTCGGAGTAGCGCGGGATACCAGCGAGGCAGGGAATTTTGCCATTGGCATGATGGCCCTGAATGACACGACGATGGGAGGGCCGGCCAATAACCCCATGGATAATGGTAATTTTTGGTATGTTATTCACTCCCCCGATCCGGTGCGTTTTCCGCTGCCATCCAACCTGCATGAAGGGGATATATTCTCTATTGGTGGTGATGGCATCAGCGATGTTGCTTTTTACTCGCATCCCGAAGAATATTATAGAATACTTTATGGAGACGCTGCGTATGTCGACAATCAAGGTAGAATCTCCATTCAATATCATGCAAGGGATAGACGAAAGAAAAGAAGTGTATATCCTCCTCCAGCGAACAACCTGGCTTCCAATGCGCCAAATCACCAGGATATTGAGCCCGTTCCCTTTGTAGATATCAAGGGCAGCGCCATTGCACTCTATGGCTGCCCGGACAGTGTGGCCCTGCTTGGAGCGATAAAGAACATTGTATTGACTGAAGGATTGCCTTATCCCACATACGCCATCAATGGCAGCAGTGCTCAGGTGTGGATCAAGGACCCGGCACGGTACACACCGGACGTAGCAACAGCAGGTGGCTTATTCGACAGCACGATCTCTTATGTGAGCCAAATGGGATTCAAGGCTATACAGGCCGAAGACCTGCCTTTTTACTGGCCGAACAGAGCCAATAACGGCTACATCGACGGAAGTCCTGCAAGTTCATTTCCTTTCCATTTTACCGCAGGCAATAAAACGCACAAACAATTTACCGATATATCCAATCCTCTTGGCATATTGATGGGGCGCCATACAGTGACCACATCTCTTGGAAATGGAACAAAGGATGTGAGCCCCATTCCGAGCGATAGCCTCTGTGTAATCAATAAGCGGATACTGGCAAAGGGCATCTGCGCAACCGATCAAAATATTACGGTGGTTGATCCTGCTTATCTAAATGAAGTGGGAAGCGCTGAGGGGCACGATGCATCCCTGAACATTGTCAAGATCGGCAAAGAGCTTATTCATTATTTGGGCGTGAGCAGCACACCGCCATATACACTACAGAATGTGACGAGGGGGTATTGGGGAACAACAGCCGCGGGCCATCAGGCTGGAGATACCATTTACAAGATCCAACCTACTCTTAGCTATGGATATGATGGCCTGGTGCCGAACATGAATTTGCAGGATGCCATTGCAACCTACTACGGCAATGTAAGCCTCATAAATGGTATTGGTTATATAGACTGGGACGGTGAGGAGTTTCTGTTTGATCAGGGGCTTGGCAGTTATTCAGTCAAACGGTTTCACCGAAAATTATTCGCTACCACTACGGCGGGAGGAATGCCTTATCTGCGGATCATGGGAGCCACACTCAGTGAAGGCGCATGGCATTACCAGAGTGTCTGGAACGTAGGCGGCGGTTCAAATATGTACACTCCAGGCAGTCGTAGCTGGGGCATAGAAGGAAAGGATATCCGCAATGTTGCTTACTGCAATTATTTTCCCGCCACCTTCGGGATCACCTATGGAATAGCTTCAGGGTCCACTGTTCAGCAGTTCGAGAACCTCGAGGCGATCTCGGTAGGAGTCGGTGTTACATATATGTTGCAACTGCAGCAAAGCAATGTAGAAGCATGTTCTGTGAAATACGGCATTTTTTCGGCTATACGTGCCTGGGAGAATGCAAGGGCAGCAGGGGCTTTTTCACGAATGCTGAAAAAGCAACTGGCAGATCCAACAAAATATTGGCATCTGTCACAGGTAAATGCAAACAGCTGGAACCTGTATGCAGTAGATGCTTCAGGTAATAATCCTGTGCTCTACCAGTCCCTCACCAGGGCTTCAGGGTACTGATCCTTGTGGCTGTACAATTTCAATTAATAAATACCATCATTTATAAAGGATGTTGTTATGAAAAAAAATATTGCGATCATTTTCACAATGATCTGTTTTTTCCTGCTGCCGCATGCTTTGATGGCAGGAAATATATTGGACAAAGCGGGCAATCCCACCGCTACGCCCATCACTGCATACAGCTTGCGGCTGTTAACCTCATCATATGCCGGCAATGCGATCCAGGTGCGTCGCAGCAGCGACAATACCACGCAGAACATAGGCTTCACGGCTGCGGGAGATCTGGATACCGCGGCATTGAAAACGTTTGTCGGCAGTGGCAATGGCTTCGTTAGCATTTGGTATGACCAAAGCGGTAATGGCATCAATGCTACGCAGTCCACTACTTCCAATCAGCCACAGATCGTAGCAAGTGGCGTGATCAACCGGGATAATGGCAAACCTGCTATTTATACTTCAGCAACCGGCTATTTGTCCTATAGTGGCATGAGCCAGTTCAATGGAATCTATACAGCTACGCGCATGGCAGTTGGCCGTTCCCGCAATGGCAGTTCATTGGCAATTATAGATGGACTGGGCAGCTACCAATTGGACTGCCAGATGATATCTTCCACTTCAATGGGCATTCAGGTGAACAGTGGTAGTATCGTAGTGCAAGGATCAGTTACGAATACGAATACTTTAATGGCGATCAATTCCATCCGCAACAACGGTGCTTCAAAATTTTATATCAATGGCGTACTGAACGCAAGCAATACCAGCAGCATCGGAACATTCGGCTCTTCTGTAACGGGCATGATCGGTGTGCGGAATGATCTTGGTGCAGCAGGACCCGGGGCGTTTTCGGAAACCATTTTATTTAATTCAGTATTGTCGGATGCCGACCGGCAAGCGATAGATAATAATCAGATGAATTATTATTCATTGGTGAATCCTTTAGACAAAGTGGGTGCACCAAACGCCAAACCAGTAACAGCTTTTAGCTTACGACAACTGGGTTCATTCTATACAGGTAAGGCGATCCAGGTGCGTCGTAGCAGCGACAATACTACGCAGGACATTGGCTTTACTACAGCAGGAGACCTCGACACTGCGGCACTGAAAACATTTGTTGGCAGTGGCAATGGATTTGTGAGCATTTGGTATGATCAAAGTGGTAACGGCATCAATGCTACGCAGTCCACTAATTCCAATCAGCCTCAGATTGTGGCAAGTGGTGTGATCAACCGTGACAATGGAAAGCCGGCCGTTTATACTTCGGCAACCGGCTATTTGTCTTATAGCGGTATGACCCAGTTTAGCGGGGCCTATACAGCCACACGCATGGCGGTTGGTCGTTCGCGTAATGGCAACTCATTGGCAATTATAGATGGGCTGGGCAGTTACCAACTAGACTGCCAAATGATATCTACTTCATCGATGGGTATCCAGGTGAACACAGGCAGTATAGTAGTGCAGGGATCTGTACCCAATACCAACACCTTAATGGCCATTAATTCTATTAGGAACAATGGTGCTTCAAAATTTTACATCAACGGTGCACTGAACGCAACCAATACCAGCAGCATTGGAACGTTCGGATCTTCTGTAACAGGGATGATCGGTGTGCGGAATGATCTTGGTGCAGCAGGACCCGGTGCTTTTTCTGAAACCATCCTGTTCAACTCTGTACTTTCTGATGCGGACCGGCAGGCGATCGACAACAACCAGATCAACTATTATACGCTGATGAGTCCTTTAGACAAAATAGGGACTGTGGCTGCCAAGCCCGTCACAGCCTTTAGTCTGCGTCAGCTGGGTTCAAATTATGCAGGCAAAGCAATCCAGGTGCGCCGCAGCAGCGATAATACGACGCAAGACATCGGGTTCACCTCCTCCGGTGATCTGGATACAACAGCCCTAAGAACCTTTGTTGGCAGCGGAAATGGTTATGTGAGCATTTGGTATGATCAAAGCGGCAATGGAATTAATGCCACACAAACCACTACATCGAACCAGCCATTGATCGTAACAAATGGCGTCATTAATATCGATAATGGAAGACCATCTATTTACACTTCTGCCAACGGCTACCTGTCATATGCGGGGATGACACAGTTTAATGGCGGCTACCAGGCGACCAGAATGGCAGTGGCCCGTTCCCGCAATGGTAATTCATTGGCGATTATAGACGGGTTAGGTAGTTATCAAATGGATTGCCAGATGATATCTACCAACTCTATGGCTATCCAGGTAAACGGTGGCAGCATTCTGGTGAACGGTGCAGTAGGAAATACAAATGCAGTTATGGCTGTCAACTCTATTCGTGACAATGGTGCTTCAAAGCTGTATGTGAATGGAACGTTGCTGGGCACGAACACCAGTGGGGTTAGTGCATTTGGCTCTTCCCTTACCGGAATGATCGGTATCCGAAATGATCTGGGAGCAGGAGGTCCAGGAGCTTTTTCCGAGACCATCTTGTTCAACACAGTATTGTCTGATGCAGACAGACAAGTGATCGATAGCAGCCAGATGAAATATTTTGCTGTAACAAATCCGTTGGATAAAATAGGAACGCTGGCATCCAATCCTGCGGCGGCTTTCAGCTTGCGACAATTAAGTACAGGTTACCTTGGCAAAGCGATCCAGGCACGCCGCAGCAGTGATAATGCTGTACAGGACATTGGGTTCACGAGTGCAGGTGATCTGGATACTGCCGCATTGAAGACATTTGTAGGCAGTGGCAACGGTTATGTGAGCACTTGGTATGACCAGAGCGGTCAAAAGCGGGATAAAACCCAGCCGACAGCAACGCTGCAGCCACAAATCGTAAATGCGGGTGTTGTTTACCGTAAGGGAGGGCAACCAGTGATCTATCTTCCGGCCACTTCGGGAGTGGGGCTTATTGGTGCAGCTCCGGATTATCTGGGTGCAGGCGATGTGTCTGTTGTACTGACGGCTTGGAGCAATTCTTCGACGGCAGCTTCCCGCAGAGCTATCCAGGGAAAAACACAGAACTGGTTGGTTGGGCCATACAACAATCACAGCTCCTGGTATGGAGGCGGATTTATCGTTGACGATGCCAACAGTGCCTGGAAGACTACGGGAGAAATATTTACAGTGATTGAGCCGGCAAATGGTGTTAACGATATGTACCGTAACGGATTGAAGGTACTCAACGTATCCAATGCATACAAAGCATTGCCTGGTTCAATCTGCGTATCCGCGGCAGGAGCCTTTAATGAGCCGATGGATGGCTACATGTCAGAGCTGCTGGAATTCAACACAGCATTGTCCGGAAACGACAAGGATATGATTGATAAAAATACAGGTGGCTATAATGGCATACCAGTGCAAGCCAACAATCTCGCAGGAGCCTGGTTACCCGCCATACAACCAGCGGAGGTATTCTCGCTGAGGCAGGTAAATACCGGCTATGCGGGACCGTTAGTAAGGATCAAAGCTGGCGGCAGCTATTACGATGTCTATCCTGACGACGATGGCAACCTCACAATGAACTCTTATGTTTCAACGTCCTACACCTCATATAATGCTGATACAACTGGCATTACTTATAATACACTCGACAGCCTGATCGCGGGTTCTGTCAACAGCGCCACAGTGTCCACCTGGTATGATCAAAGTGGAAGAGGTTGGAATGCCATTCAGGCTACAGATGCCAATCAACCCCTTTTGATCCAGGCCGATACTTTTGTCACTGCCCCTGGCAACAATCGTCCAGCGTTGCTGTTCAGTCAATCAGGTAAGAGCTATTTGCAGGGAGACGTGCATGAGATTAATGGGTTCAGCAGTGTTACCGTTAATGCAATCTGTTATCAGAAAACGGTCAACAGCCAAGTGTTGATCGGCAAGGATAAGGTTTGGAATTTTATTTTGGGCACCAATGGTGTAAACGGTGCAGGTTCCTTTAACAGCAGCCAGAATGGAACGGCGTGGAGCGATTCAGTGACGCGGTTCGTAGCATTTGGTCTGCCTTCGCAAAACAAAGTAGTGAGCATCACTGGCCAGTACGGCAATGCGGGCCAAACCGTATTGGGGAATGGCATTCCCTTGGGTTCTGTGAGTGCAACGCTTCCTGCATTGGGCTCGGGTGCACAGCCTTTCCAGATCAGCGGTTACGGCGGAGCATCTGGCGCTAATTATTGGGACGGATATATCCAGGAGATCGTTTTGACAGATTCTGTATTGAAAAGTGAGGACATCCGGTTGCTTACAACAAGCCAGCAATCGTACTATAAAACAAGAGCCATTACCAGCTGGACGGGTGCCAGCAGCCAAAGCTGGAGCGATGCCTGTAACTGGTCCGGTGGAAGGGTTCCAGGCACGGCTGAAAGTATTTTTATTCCTGCAGGAGTTTCGCAGCAGCCAACAATAGGTAGTAGTGTGACAGCGCCCGATTCTCTTATTGTGGCACCCGGCGCTACGGTGAGTATCAGTTCAAGCGGCAGCTTTAGCGGCACAGCTCCTAAAGTGATCTTACTTGCAAGTCCATCGGCTGCGGGATACGTAATCAATACCGCCGGTGCATCTTTGGGAACAACCACGATCCAAAAATGGATGGTGGGACAGCAGGGCTTCCGTGTGCTGGCTTATCCTTTCTCTGTTTCGCAAAGTAGTTTCTTGTCCACCGCATCTGCCAACAATGGGTTGAACCTTCAACTCAATAGTGGCAGCGGATCAACAGCGCCTTCTTCTTCGACGCCGGCGATACCTGACAAGACGATTTCTGACGCACAAATATTTTCGGCCAATGCATGGACAAATATGGTAAATGGATCGGCTAGTCCAAATATCCCTTATGCGCTTTATTATAAAGGATTGGCAACGGCCTTCGACAGCCTGACCGGCACTTATGGCCCATCACCTTTTGCCTTTACTGTAAGCGGAACCACCAATACAGGAACTAACGTTTCCATTCCTGCAGCCAATAGCACTACAACGTTTACGATGGCGGGCAATCCTTTTACGGCTCCTGTAACCACGCTGGCAATGACGGGTGACGCAACAGGAAATACTTCCTATTATGTTTGGGAAATTCCTTTGGGAACAACGCCGTCTGCAAGAACCACAGATGCTGGACAATGGGTGCCTTATCTGCCGGGCAACAGGTTGTTACCGGTGATGACTGCCATGGCGTTTAAACAGGCAACGGCTTCGTCGACCATTTCCATTCCAACTTCAGCAATGACAACGTCCGGCACGATGCAAATGCAAGTGTCATCGGTAGAGAAGAGCAGTGGTTCAAGCGCAAAATCGAACAAGGGTGATGAAAGCGCCATGGAATACCTGGAGCTGGAGGTACAGGAAAAAGGAGTTTACAGAGATCGCCTTTTCGTTCGCTATGATGCAAAAGGAGTGGACAAAGGCACCGATCAGGCGGATATGGAGAAGCTGTATAATAAAGGATTGAACATTTATACGTTGGCTGAAGACAAGGCGAGATTAGCGGTAGATTTTAGGAGAGAAATCGTTCAGCCTGTGCCTTTGGGTGTGAGAGCGGCGGCAACAGGAGATTATCAGTTTGTGGTGAAGAAGAACAGTCTGTGGAACGCCAATGAGCTTTACCTGCGCGACAACAAACTGCATACAGACACACGGTTAAAGAATGATGCAGTATATGGTTTTGCCATTGGTGAACAGGAAGTGGGCATTAATGAGCGAAGGTTTGAGATCATTAACAAATCCGTTCCGGAACAAATGCTGGCAGTGACACAGAACTTCTCGGCCACGCTACTGGGCAACATGGTCAACGGTCAAGATGCCATCCGTGTGATGATCCAGAACTCAGAAGATACGCAAGTGTCTGTGGAACTGTTCAACATGCAAGGAGCCAAGCTCGCGACGAAGTATGTTCAAAGTGGCGAGGTGGATTTCTCCACAGCTGGTTTGGGTGCTGGAATGTACGTTGTGAGATGTACCAAAAAAGACAAAACAATTGTGTTGAAATTAATGAAATAGAGCAGTGTATTAAAGTGTTAGTTTTGGTGGCCTCTGCATGTCTATGCAGGGGCCTTTTTGTTGTGTCGAAACGTATATGAATTGCGAAAAATTTTGTTCACCAGAGTTTTGAATTCTTTTGTGTTTTTTTGATATGCCTAAAAACAAAAAAGCCAGCAAAATCAATACTTTGCTGGCTTTTAGTTGGTTTCAAAACCCTTTTTTTTGACCCTATCAGGATTCAAACCAATATCTATAATGCTTATCCAGCAATACTTTCAAATACGTTAATTATTTTGTTCACCTTCTTGTTCACTTAAGTAAACTCAGCCAAAGCTAAAGCTTTTAGTGCGTTTTGCAAATTATCAGAATTGCTTTTAAAAGGTCAATTGAATATGACGAAAGTAGCATGGAAAGCGGCAATCGTAAATATTTCGCCAAAGAGTTTCAAAAAATATTTGGAAACACTTTCGAGTTTATCGAACGCGCAAAGAGAATAGAAATAGAACAAAATAAAAGAAAATTTTACCCCCTTTTTGGAACAAGTCTGCCCTTCTTTTCAAATAAATCTTACCAACTTGCCAGTACATAAGCGGCACAGTTTGCTACTTTCATAAAAATGATTCTAACGATGACGGCGATGAAACGAAATGGATTTTTGGGCGTGATTTTACTAATGGCAGCTACTGTTGTTATAATTGCATTCATTAGTAAAAAAGAAGGGAAGAACATGGTCGAGCATTCATTCGATATAGCCGAAAAGCAATATCGCATGATGCTGGATCAAACGAATGACCTGTCCCGTTATCCACGTACAAGCGACAGTACAGGCAATACAAAATATGCTGCTATATCTGATTGGACAGGTGGTTTTTGGCCAGGCAATCTTTGGTACGTATTTGAGTACACGCATGATACAGCCTGGAAGGCAGCTGCCATCAAATGGACGGAAAGTCTTGAACAAAATCAATTCAATACAGCGCACCATGACCTCGGCTTTATGATGTATTGTAGTTACGGAAACGCTTACCGCATTACGCACAACGAAAAATATAAAGATGTACTTGTGCAGTCAGCCAAATCTCTTATAAGCCGCTTTAACCCTACGGTTGGCTGCATTAAATCCTGGAACTACCGCAAATCCTGGGATGGGAAAACAGAATGGCACTATCCTGTTATTATTGATAATTTAATGAACCTCGAGCTTTTGTTCTTTGCCTCTAAAGCAACGGGTGATCCCGTTTATAAAAATATAGCCATTCGCCACGCAGAGACAACAATGAAAAATCATATAAGAGCTGATTATAGCTCGTATCATGTAGTGAACTATGATACAGTTAGTGGCGAAGTGTTGAATCAACAAACCTGCCAGGGCTTTGCAGATAATTCTACATGGGCACGAGGACAGGCGTGGGGAATATATGGTTATACAATGATCTATCGCGAAACGGGAGATAAGCGCTTTTTGACCACGGCAAAAAGGATGGCAGATTTTTATATGAACAATCAAAATTTGCCTGGCGATAAAATTCCGTACTGGGATTTTAATGTTAATGAGAAAGGATATACTGCACAATGGAATTATGAACCAACAAAAATAAATTACAAGGTGCGTGATGTGTCAGCCGCTGCAGTTGTGTGTTCTGCGCTGTTTGAGTTAAGTAGTTACCTTGGAAATGACGGAAAAAAGTACAAAGATTTTGCTGTTTCATCCATCAAAACCTTAAGTACGTCAAATTACATGGCTACGCCGGGAAGCAATGCGTTTTTTTTACTGAAACATTCTGTGGGTAGTTTCCCTCACAACGCCGAAATTGACGTGCCTATAGTGTACGCTGATTATTACTATTTAGAAGCTTTGCTTCGTTACCAAAAAATAGGCAATTAAATTACTTAGAAAGAACCATCCTTTGAAAAATAGGTCCACCTGATATTTCTTTTATTGGAAATGAGGGGTAAGACCCTGACGATTTTCTAACTGCTAATATTTGAAAAATGAAAAAATGTTTGCTTGCACTGCTTCTTTTCCTGGCAATTTTGCCCGTCATTGCCCAAGACAATGTTATTAAAGGAAAGGTGACTGGGCCCGATGGTCGCCCAATTGAAGGAATAACGGTAACCGTAAAGGGAACCCAGACCGCCACCAAAACTGACAGGGATGGTAATTATATCATTCATGCCTCTGGTACAAATGCCCATCTTGTTGTGAGCTCTATCGGCTACGAAACACAGGACCTGACTGTAGGAACAACAAACACTGCAATTAATGCCACGCTAAAATTAAAGGCTACTCAAACGGAAGAAGTGGTGGTTATTGGCTATGGCACTGTTAAAAAGAGAGACCTTACCGGTTCTGTGGGCAGGGTAAATATGTCTGACATGATGAAGGCCCCGGTTTCCTCTTTAGACCAGGCCTTGGCGGGTAGAGTAGCGGGTGTACAGGTAACTTCTACCGATGGACAACCCGGTAACTCTATCAATATAGTGATACGTGGTGCCAATTCTGTTACCCAGTCCAATGCGCCTCTGTACGTAATAGACGGGTTCCCGGTTGAGGACATGAGTATCAATACCAATGTCAATACACCTGCCAATAGCAATTCCTATACAAATTCCAATAACATTCTCGGTTCCATTAATCCGGCTGATATTGAGTCGATCGAGGTATTAAAAGATGCTTCGGCTACTGCTATTTATGGTGCCCGTGGTGCCAATGGTGTGATCATGATTACGACTAAGCGGGGAAAATCCGGGCCGCCGGTAGTAAAGTATAATGGTTTTTATGGCACGCAACAAAATATCAGGCAAGTGGCGACACTTTCGCCATACGAATACGTGAAATATCAATTAGAGACCAATCCTACTATAGCCCCTTACCCGGGGAGTGGTGCTCCCAGTCCCTATCAATATTGGATGAGTGGAGGCACTACGCTCAATTACTATAAGGATACGGCTCAAACATTGGATTATCAATATGCCATATTCCAAAAAGCCGTTCAAATGAGCCATACCATGTCAGTTGCCGGCGGTAACGATAAAACCAAATACAGCTTTTCCGGAAATTATTTTGACCAGAAGGGAATTATTATTACCTCGGGATATAAAAGATACCAGGGCCGGTTTTCAATAGATCAAATCATTAATGATAAAGCGAAAGTGGGGCTCAATACCAATTATAGTTATCAGGATCAAATAGGAACGCAGGTTTCCGGCCCTACCTTCAATGGTCAATTGAACCTGATGTTTAATGTTTGGGGATTCAGACCCACAAATCCGAGCCCTGCAAGTGCTGCGGTACTTGGTATTCTGCCTTTTGATATGACGCAGAATGACAATGAGGCCTTTATTAACACCACAAATGATTACCGTTCCAATCCTTATACATCGTTGCTGAATACCTTTAACAGGAACCTGTTTAAAGAACTGATGAGCAACGCTTATTTTGAATATAAATTCATGCCCAGTTTAGTGCTGAGGATAACCGGGGGTGTAACCGACAGGAATTCGCAAAATCAGCAGTTTTATAATTCTCATACCTGGCAGGGCTCCAACCCCAAATTCTCCGGAACACCGAATGGGTCAATCAGTAACAGTCGCTTTACCTCATTCCTGAACGAAAACACTTTAACCTATACCAAAAACTTTAACACGGTTCATGATTTTTCTGCAATGGTGGGTATGACGGAGCAACAGACTAAAGTGTCCAATGATGGATTAGCCGCCAATAAAGTGCCTAATGAACAATTGGGTATAAACGCGTTACCACAGGGGGTGCCGACAACTGTTTTATCCGGCGCATCGAATAATACCGGCGTTTCATTTTTAGGCCGTGTAAACTATTCCTATAAATCCAAATACTTGTTTACGGCATCGTTCAGGGCTGATGGTACATCTAAGTTTGCTCCGGAAAATCGGTGGGCCTATTTCCCTTCAGGGGCTTTTGCGTGGAGAATTTCAAATGAGAAATTCATGAGCAAACTTAGTCATGTCATTTCTGACGCTAAACTAAGGGTCTCTTATGGTCAAACGGGTAATAACAAGGTTGGTGATTTTGCTTACCTGTCACAGTATAGTCAAGCAGCTGGCTCAAATCCTTATGTATTCAATAACGTGGTAACTACTGGGGCTGTTGTTCAAACCCTTGGCAACCATAACCTCAAATGGGAAACCACTTCGCAAAGCGATCTGGGGTTGGACCTGAGCTTTTTTAGAAACCGGTTGTCTTTTGAAGCCGATGTGTATAACAAGGTGACCTCGGACCTGCTTCTGAATGCAAATGTGCCCACTTCATTTGGTTATACAACGGTATATAAGAATATCGGTAAAATGCAGAACCAGGGTCTTGAATTAGCTTTAAGTGCTACTCCTATTCAAACCCAAGCTTTCACGTGGACCACCAGTTTTAATATTTCGTTTAACCGCAACAAGCTAATAAAACTCTCCGACAATCAGGAATCACTGCTTAGCACTATACCGTATTCCGGCAGCCCTTTTTATATCAGTAAAGTAGGGCAGCAGCTGGGATTGATGTATGGACTGGAAGCTGATGGCGTGTACCAGTACAGCGATTTCGATAAATCCACGGCAGGCACCTATGTGTTGAAGAATGAGGTTACCGGTAACGGCGCTACCAGGGCCAATATTCGTCCTGGGGACATTAAGTATAAAGATTTGAATGGCGATAAAACCATTGATGCCAGCGACTTTACCGTTATTGGACGTAGCTTGCCCAAACATATCGGAGGTTTCAGCAACAATTTCACGTACAAGGGCTTCGACTTGAATATTTTCTTCCAATGGTCGGCCGGAAACAATGCTGTTAATTTTAACAAGGCTTATTTCATGACAGGTAGTGGCGGTAATAATCAGTTTGCAGACTATGTAAACAGATGGTCGCCTACCAATACCAATAGCAATATCCCCAGAGCCGGTGGCTTTAATAACGGCGCTTTTGGAGCGGGGGTTGTTCCTTCTACATATCTGGTTGAAGATGGCTCGTTCCTCCGATTTAAAACTCTTGCTATAGGCTACAATGTGCCTGCATCTGTGATGAAACACCTGAAAATGAAAGGCATCAGAGTATACAGCGCTATGCAGAACGTCATGACCTGGACTAAATATTCGGGCCAGGATCCTGAAGTGAATGTGTATAATTCTGTACTAACCGGCGGGTTTGATTACTCATCGTACCCAAGGGCAAGAACCATTACTGTAGGCCTGGACGTTACTTTTTAACTTAACACTAAATGAATCACATGAAACGTAATATATATATCATAATAGCCCTTGGGCTGGTTTCGTTTACGTCTTGTAAAAAATTTTTAGATACCACACCACAAAGCTTTCTGTCACCTGACCAGTACTATATTGGCACAAATATAACCAGTGCGTTGGCCGGCGTCTACAATCCGCTTAATGGCGTTAGTGGAGAATATTTAAATGGTCTTTTTTCGTGTACCGATGAAACGTATTATGGAGGTCAAAGCAGGACTGCCTCTGCAGCTCAGGATTATTTTTATGACTATACAAACGGAAACGTCAATAACCTTTGGAAAAATTGCTACACAGGCATTGAGCGGGCAAACGTGTTTATGCAAAATCTTGACACCACCAAAACAAGCTCCACATCCAGTAGTGCCGATTTGCAGGCGGCTTATGGCGAGGCCCTGTTTTTAAGGGCGTATTATCATTTTTTGCTGGTGTCTAATTTTGGGTCTGTACCTCTTAAGTTAAAACCTACAGTAGCAACCGATAATTTTAATGTGCCTGCAACGCCGGTTCAGGAGGTTTATAACCAGGTGGTTGCCGATATGAAAGCTGCTGAATCTAAAGTATATCCTATCTCTAAGGCAGGCGCAAGCAAGGTGTCAAAAAGTGCGGTAGATGGTATTTTGGCCCGCGTGTATCTCTATATGGCCGGTTATCCTTTAAACGGAGGAAAAACCGGTGCTCAGGCCATGTACGACAGCTCTCTGACCTATAGCCAAAAAGTGATTAACTCGGGCTTGCATAGCCTTAATCCAAGCTACAGCCAGGTGTTTGTTAACCAGGCGGCCGATGTGTATGAAACAAAAGAAAGTATCTGGGAAATTGACTTTTGGGGCAATGATGCTAATACCATCAAATCGGTGGGTTTGGTTGGGTCTCAAAATGGCATTGCATTTGGCAGCACCACCATACTACCAGGCTCTACATATAATGTTCAGCAAACATTAGGCTTTTCTTATGGGTTTATTTTTGCGACCAAAAAATTGTACGATCTGTACGACAGCACAGATGTCAGGAGGGACTGGAATATTCAAAACTTCAGTTACACTGTAAATACAACCAGTTCACCCATGATATCTAAAGTTGCATTGTCACCGCTTACTAGTACACCCTATAATTATTATCGAAATACTTCCAAGTGGAGACGGGAATTTGAGCAGGGAAATCAAAAAACGGTAAACAATAGCGCTATCAATTTCCCGCTATTGCGTTATTCTGATGTATTGCTGATGTTTGCCGAAGCCGATCTCCAGGTAAATGGCGGTACATGTACGACTGCAGGCATAGCTGCCATAAATGCCGTTAGGGAAAGGGGTTATGGTTTGGTTGGCTCTACTGCTCCGCTTAAATCATTAACCCTGGTAACTCCGGGATCGGGCTATCTCAGGCCCAAAAACACCAGTAATGTCGAGGTGTTCATCAATAACTATAACAACGCAAGTGTTGGTAATGTAAACAATACAACTGTTGGCAATATCAAAACGGGTAATTGGTTGGGTTATGCTTCCACCATAACGGGCACTTTAGGTGCAGCCGATGGTCAGGTAACCGCCTTGACCCTTTTATCGGGAGGCTTAGGCTTTTCTGGCGGTACTACTACCATTACCTTAGGTACCCCATGGACGGCCAATACGACCTTTGCTGCTAATCAGCAGGTATATTATAACGGTAATTTATATACGGTGCCTACAGCTGGCACATCTAACGGTACGCCGCCTACGCATACAAGCGGTTCTTCTACTGCTGCCAGCACAGGTCTTGTGTTTACGTGGGCAGGTGTGCCTGCAACGGCCCAGGGTGTTCAGCTAACGAAATCCGATGTGGATCTGACTACGGTTAACCTTCAGAATATTATAGATGAAAGGGCCAGAGAACTTTGTTACGAAGGCTTGCGTAAGGGTGACCTGGTTCGCTGGGGTATATTTTTCCAAACGATGACAGATGTGAACAACCAGATACTTGCATGGCCCAGCAGCAACTTTTCAGGCTCACTCAACCAAACCATGGCAGCAACTGGATATAGCAACGTGGCGTATAATAATCCTGTTAAATACCAGTTCCTGCCTATTCCTTCATCGGAAATGAACCAAAACAGAAGTATCAAACAAAATCCCGGTTGGTAATGGTTTCATGCCTATTTATCATCATAAAAACTGAACATCATGTTTTCATATAAAAATCTTTTTTTGATTATCATTGCCGGCATTTTTGCTGCTTCTTGTAATAAAGCAGTATTGGATTTGAAGCCTATCAGCTCCTTCAGCGCAGTGGCTGATAGCATGAATGCTACAAAGGATACCGGCTACTATTCGTTTGCACCTTTGGGTTCTAAAGTAAACTTCTATTTTACCGGCAATCCGGCCAATATTGCTTTTTATTCCGGCGAATTGGGACATAATTTTAATTATCGTAACCGTACATCTGCGGACGGTATCTCCCGCTTTATTTTTACCAATCAATTAAATGGCGGTACACAGCCAAACTCGCTGCATGTAATGTTGTCCTCAGATTTTAAGGGGGTGGTTAGCACTTATACTTATTCGGGGATAACTTATTCGACGCTGGTTTATGACACTGCTTCAACGCTGGTTAATATTGGCACGGCTACGTGGACAGATATCACTCCTGCAAACCTGGCAACGAATGCAACAGCGGTTACCGATACGATTGACCTCACTAATTTTACAAAGGGCGGTAAAAAGGTGTATATCGCCTTCAAATACACAGGCCAATCAGGCTCTGTTCAAAATCAGTGGACCATCAACAATATCAGCCTCACTAATAGCCTGGCCGATAACTCCGTTTATACCCTGGCCAATTTGAATACCAATGCAACGCCAATCGTCAATTATGGGGCATCTACGTATAGTCCGGGTTGGGTGGGATTTAAGTATGGCACGGTTGATTGGAACATTAACACCTCCCGATTATTGGTCCCAAACACTAAGCCTACAGCAGTAGCTACTTCCAATGAGGAATCCTGGACATTGCTGGGGAGTATTGATTTAACTAAAGTAACGCCTGATTTAGCGGTGTCGTCTGGGGTTACCAATATATCCTCTTATCCTGTATCTTATTCATACATCTATAGAAACAAGGAAACCTACAACGCCACTTTTGTAGCAACCAACGCTACTGTATATACTGGAGATAGTATTTCGAAAACGATTCCGATCGTTATTAAATAAATAAAAATAATATGGTCAAGGCAGTTGTATTGTTTGGCTTCTGGTTTTGTTTTATATCGTAGTTAGGTATTGTGCAAAGGCAAACCAGTGCATGAAAGTGCGGTTTGCCTTTCTTGTTTTTTTATTGTAACGAGATAGCTACCATTAAAAGTTTATTTGATAAGTGGAAACTGTTGGATGATCAGATGTGTGTTGTTAAATAGCAATTTCACTTCTTTGCTGCTAAACTAAAAAAATGTGTATGGGAGGTTTTTTTGTAAGGGTTCAATTTATTGCAATTATTTTATTCAATTGTTTTTGCGCTCAATTAAAATCACAAAGTGTACTTCCGAAATCATATAACATTGTTTGGGAAACACCTTCGAAAGATGCTTTAGGTTCCATGCCTTTATCCGGGAGAAAAGGGGCCGGTGCAAATGTATGGGTGCAGGATAGTTCGGTATGGATTTATCTTTCACACAATGGTGCCTATGATGAGCAGGGCAGGCTTTTAAAACTTGGTTGCCTTCGCATAACACCGCGGGGGATTACTCTTGGTGGATCTGGTTTCAAACAAACTCTTGATATTGCAACCGGTACTATTCAAATTTCGCAGGGCGATTTCAACATGTCCCTGTGGTTTGCGGGGGAAACATTGATCTACGAGGCATTGGCAAAACAACCTGTTATAATGAAAGTGGCATATGGAAGTTGGCGTGAAAAACAAAAGGACAGTTTGCGTTTAGACATGGGTCGCATTACCAATGTTAGTGCTGACTCTATTAAATCACTGAAAAACACTTTGCTCTTTTATCACAGGAATGAAGATTTTTCTGTCGACATTATAAAGAAAGGCAGCTCTCAAGGCATTCCAGCAGATGCTGTTTACGATGCCACCACAAAAAGAATTTTTGGAGGAGTACTGTGTTTTGATAATGCTGTCGGAATGCCATCAACTGAAGAGGTGCAATGGCAAAACTGGAAGGGCAAAGCATGGTTATATACAAATACTAAAAGTAAGAAGCATGTTGTGACGGTGCATTTGGGCGGAAGCCTTTTTGCCGATACAAAACAATGGGAAAGGCAGGCAAGTTCGTTATTATCAGAGACAAATCGAAAAAAGGCGAAAGAGCACGAATTGAAGTACTGGAAAGAGTTTTGGAATCGTTCGCATGTATTTATTAATGCTGATAAATCCTTAGATGATACAGCTTTTGCTATTGGTCGCAATTATCAGCTGTTTCGATATATGCTGGCATGCAACAGAGAAGGCGAACTGCCATTGCTTTTCAATGGGGGAATATTTACAGTAGACAATATCCCTGGTGGAATTACAGGTAACAACAACGATGCATTGCCCATTTATCAAAAAGGAGAAAGCACGCCTGATTTTCGGAGATGGATGTATTGCTCTTTCATGTCGCAAAATCAGCGTTGGCTTGGTTGGCCCGCAATTGCAAATGGTGATATCGATTTGTTATCGCCCTCTCTGTCGTTTTACCGTAATCGTTCCAAAACTGCAGCTGCACGTGCGAGAACAAATAACGCTGGTGGTGTAGTTTACCCCGAGCCACTTGATATATGGGGCTTATGTAGTTCGGGGGTTGCTCCGCGACCAGATGGTTTGACCAACCTTCCGCATTTGAAGTACCATTTCTCTATGATGATTGAACATGCCTGGATGGCTTTGCAGGCACATAGTCAATTGGGCATTCCTATTAAAGGCGATTTGGACTGGCTTGAAGGTGTGGTGTTTTTTTATGATAGTTTTTATAGAAAGCAGTATAGAAGCCGAACTGGACAGGAATTAAATGATAGCGGGAAACTTGTTATTTATCCTGCATGTGGACTGGAATTTGCCGGCGGCGCCACCAATCCCATTGAAGTAGTAAGCGGCCTTACTCGTATAACAGATGCTTTGCTTACCCTTGATGAAGTCAATGCTGCAGACAAAAAAGAATTACTTCGTGTACGAGCTTCATTGCCTCCTTTACCAGAAGGTGTCAGGAATGGTACACAATCACTTCTGCCTGCGGCGACCTGGGAAAAGGAATACAATTTGTCGGAGCCCATTGAAATGTATGCTTATTGGCCCTACCGCATGGTGGGCGTAACAAAACCGGCGACGCTTTCTCTTGCCAGGAATACGTGGCTGACGATATCTGATAACAGGGCTAAATTCTGCAAACAGGATTATTCATGGATGGCAAACGTTGTCAATATGGCTGCTTTAGGATGGCCCGACTCCGCACAGAAAAGAGCTACGTACAAGTTGTCAAATATGATTGCACCACAAGCTCGTTTTCCTGCATTCTTCGGGCCTGGTCACGATTGGCTGCCTGATCATAACTGGGGAGGTTCGGGTATTGTCGGAGTGCAGGAAATGCTGATGGCTGCCGACCCGTATGGTGATGGTAAAATTTATTTGTTGCCGGCATGGCCAAAAGAATGGGATGTGGATTTTAAACTTTGTGCCCCACAGCAAACGATCGTTGAAGCGACTGTGCGTAATGGGAAGATTGTTTCACTGAATGTGAGTCCAAAATCCCGCGAAAAGGATGTGATAGTTGACGCTGGATTCCGGTAAATGAGGGTTTGATTTTCTTGTGAAAAAACAACAACTACACAGAATAAATAATATCCTTTTAAACTCAAAAAATGAAACAAAGAATTGCACTTGTAAAATTGATCGCCTGTACTTTTTTAAGTGCCGGTTATCACTATGCATTTACGCAAGCAAAAAAAGCGGATAGTGTAAAGCTGGTGCCAGCTCCCGTTTTTGGAGAGTCCAATATTGCTCTGTACCAGCATACCAATCATCCTGATGCGCAGTGGTACCCTAAAGCCGGGTTCGGGATGTTTATTCACTGGAGCATAGCCTCTGTAAAGCAAATTGATTTGTCGTGGCCGATGATGGCAGGCACACAAATAGGATGGAGGCCCGCCAGCGACAGACTTGACTCTGTTACCGTAAAAAAGATTATGGATTCCGGAAATTATTTTGCTGGGCATGAATGTGAAGCAGGCGGCAATTGCATTACGCCGAACGAATATTTTGCGCTAGCAAAATATTTTGGTCCTAAAAATTTCGATGCTGATAAAATAATAAAGGCTGCCAGAGATGCGGGCATGACGTACGCTGTTTTTACAGCTAAGCATCATGATGGTTTTGCAATGTGGCCAAGTGGTTACGGTGATTTTAATACAAAGAGTTATTTAGGAAGTCGCGATTTTGTAAAGGAGTTCGTAACGGCTTGCAGAAAATATGGCTTAAAAGTCGGGCTGTATTTTTCTCCACCCGACTGGCACTTTGATCCCGATTTTCAAAATTTCATGTACTATGGCCTAGCCAAAAGATATCCAAATATTCCGGTGCTTGATAGAAACTTACAACCGCGAACCAATGTGCTCTCAGCTGAGGATAGCATGATGCACTATCGCAAGGTAGCAGCTTATGTGAAAGGGCAGGTAGAAGAACTGCTGACCAGCTATGGCAAGATTGATATGATATGGTTCGACACAGATGGAGTGCCCATCATCCCCAAAGGGCACCTGGCATGGAAAGACTGTATTACAATGGAAAGAGTGAGGGAATTGCAGCCAGGCATTATTGTGAGCCCAAGGCTCTTTGGTTACGGCGATTACAAAACATTTGAAAGTGATAAAAATTTTCCCACAGTTAAACAAGATGGATGGGCCGAGTTTTGCACCACTATTGCTACCAATGGTTGGGGGTATACACCAGCATCGTTGAAATCTTCTGGTCATGTGCTCAATTATCTGGTCAAGTCGAAGGCTTACAACATGAATATGTTATTGAATTACGGGCCCGATAAGAACGGTGTGCTCTCACCCGGTATGTACAAAAGCTTAACAGAAATTGCAGGTTGGATGAAAATAAACGGCGCTTCGGTTAATGGTGCGCATGCAATTGATTCCACTGAGTATGCTTCTGTACCGGCTACACAAACTCAAAATTACCGGTACCTGTTTTTGCTGGCACCAGGTGAAAAAATACCTGTTGGCGACGAGATGGTGGTTTTCAGCACTGATAAAACCATCAAAGCCGTGCGGCTTTTGGCGAGCAAAAAGAATCTAAGTTATCTCGTTGAAAAGGGTAAGTTGACGATTGAAGTGCCTGCAGGTATCCGTTCTAAACTGCCAGACGTAATTGAAGTGCAATTAAAATAATTGTAATATAAGTTCCTATGACCATACAAATGAAATATGCTTTGTTAACAACATTTGCGGTTGCTATCTGCCTGCTTAGTTTTGGCCAACAGAAGCTCTATGATTTCAACACAAACATACCTGCTAATTTTTCCAGCTCCGGTGATTCGCTCAGCCTTAGTGCCGAGCACGCGAAAGATGGTACAAACAGCCTTAAATGGCAGGTAACAAAGGGCGTTGTATTAGCTGCCCGGGACCTTGGTATTTCCGGCAATGAAACCGGTGATGTTAAGGCAAGTTCTGCCCAGTTTTTTATCTATAGCAAACAGGTAACCAACGATACGCTTGTGTTCAGGTTCTACGACAAAGATGGCACACTGAAAAGGGAGGGCCACATGCTACTGAATTATAAAGGATGGAGAGATTACCATCGCAGTTACCGCTTCGATTACAACAATGGGAGAGAGCTTCCTGGTTTTGCTTTGGATAAAATGGAGATTGTGTACAAACCCGAAAACCCGGCTACCAAGTCGACTTTGTATTTAGATGCATTCAGGATGGTTGGTGATATAAAAGACCGTGTGCCTGGACCACATATGAAGCTGGATTTACGCCATTTTACCGGGCATGTAGACTTACTAAAGGACTTTTTGCTCGCGCCGGATATAGAAGCAGGCCCCGCTACTGCAAAAGAACTTTTAGATGCGCAAGCTGTGGCTTTATATTATGTCCGCAATATACCGAAAGTAGAATCTGCAAAGCTTGTTGCCGCAAAAAAATTTGTGGAAGCTTGTGCCATTCGCAGCAATGCAGATGGCACCATTTCTGGCAGGGGACAACTTTTCTTTGACCTTGAAGATGAAGATACACTCGTGCAGGTGTCGCAATATTGTGCTTACCTGGCAGAAGCAGCCATTCATGACGGCGATGAAGATGCGAAAAACAAATTGCTGGATTTTACAGCGTATTTATTGGATCAGGGTTTGGCAGAGGGTGGAAGACTTTTTCTACACCTTGGGCATTATACCTCCACCCGTACCTTTCCGGTTGGATTTCTGGAGAGTATGCAGTTGTATCCCCCCGATATGAAAGCAGAAGTAATTAAAATGCTGAAATGGCATATTGGATATAACAAGATTTATAAAAACATAATTGATCCTGATCGTAGCATAGACTATATGTTTTTGCGGTCGAACTTTTTGTTTGAATTAACTGCATTGACACATTCTACGAATGAATGGGTGAGGGATCTGAAATGTGCTTCCCGTTATTTGAGTTTGTTTTCGGAGCCCGCACCAGGCAAGCAGGATGGTATGAAAACCGATGGCTGTTATTTTCATCATGAAACGCATTATATTGGTTATTGTTATGCTTTACCAGTCTATGTCGATAGAATGTATTCACTGAAAGGAACCTCTTACAGTATTACGCCAAAAGCCTTTAGAAATATTGCCCTAGCATTCAAGGCCCTTTTTCTGCAATCATCAAAAGGAGTTCTGTTGGCAAACTCTTTAACTGGCAGAAATCCATTTTGTGGGTTCACGTTAACTGGCAATTCTTTAGAAAAGCTTGCCGAAGTTGGCGGCGATATAGAAGGGAAGCCTTATGATACGGATTTGGCAGCATTGTACAATTATATTTTTAAAACAAATAAGTATCCACAGGCAAAAGGCGACTATGATGGTTTTTATCAATTCAATTACGCGCAGACGGGTGTGACACATAAGAATAATTGGACAGCTGTAATGAAAGGGTTTACCAATAAATTATGGGGGGCTGAAATTTATGTTCAGGAGAATCGCTATGGCCGTTATCAGAGTTATGGCGCACTGGAAGTACTGTACGACGGCGACTCAACTGCTTCCGGTTACCCCGCAATTGGTGGCAATGGCTGGGATTGGAACGTTGCGCCGGGAACCACAACTGTACATATTCCATTTGCCGAATTACAGGCAAAGCAGGGAAGGGCAGATGAATTCAATCAAAATAGTTTTGCAGGGGCATTATCACTTGGTAACAATGGAATTTTTGCAATGGATTTTAAAGAAAGGGCCGGAAAAAATTATACGCCAAACAATTTAAAATTTCATAAGTCTGTTTTTTCATTCAACAACCTCCTTGTTTGCTTAGGCAGTGGGATCAGCTCTACAAATGCGACAGATACTACGGCAACGAACTTGTTCCAGGCGGTGTCTGCCTCTGCAAATCCAGCTGTTTATGTGAATAGTGCCCAAGCAATTAGTAACGGCAATTATACAAAAGTATTATCGGCGGCAAGCAAGGGAGTTTGGCTGGTAAATGGACAAACGACTGGGTTTTATATTCCGAAAGGATCGGGTAATGTAATTGTAGAGCGCGGACAGCAAACAACTCCTGAAGAAACATCGTTAACAGGCTCACTTTCGTCTACGAGTAATTTTAGCAAGGCTTACATTGATCACGGCACATCACCTTTAAATGCAAGCTATCGTTTTGTGGTAGTGCCCGGAACTGCTCCTAAACAAATGAAAAAAATTGCGGACAATATAGCAAGTGGTAAATTGTTTGAGGTGTTAAGTCAAACTGATTCTTTACATGCGGTAAAATACATTCCGGAAAATTTGACGAGTTATGTTTTTTTCAGCGCGAACAATAACGTGAATATGGGTTACATTAAAAGTATTTCAGGAAAAGCATTGGTGGGAGTGAAAGAAAAGAATGATAGTCTTATCATAACGATTAATAATCCGGATCTTAATGCCGTGGATGATGCCGTTAATGGCTGGCGATCTGCTAGGTATGATGTCAATATTCAATTAAACGGAACATGGAAGGTGATCGACAATCCCAATAATGCCACTATTACCAACAATGATAATTCATTGACTGCGGGTTTTTCACTAATAGATGGCTTTTCATCAACAATCCTATTGGTGCATACAAACACCAATCAAAACCTCACACTGAAAAAATAATATGACAAAAAAAAAGAATGGCATATGAAACTAAAAATATCATTACTTCTATTTGTATTGCTGGTCGCGCACAATTCAATGCCGGCACAGGTTAAACTGGCGTCTTTATTTACAGATAATATGGTTTTGCAACAAGAAACAGAAGTTGCTGTTTGGGGTTGGGCAAAAGCAGGAGCAAATGTCTCGGTAACATCTTCCTGGAACAAGAAAAAATATACAGTGCAGGCAGGCAAGGATGGTAGATGGAAAGTAAAGATCGCCACGCCATCTTATGGTGGTCCTTATGAGCTTACCATCAGTGATGGCAAACCTGTAACGTTGAAAAATATTTTGATTGGCGAAGTATGGTTGTGCGGCGGCCAATCGAATATGGAGATGGCGATGAAAGGCTTTCCGGGGCAGCCACTCATCGGTTCCAATGAAGCGATCATCATGTCTAAAAACAAAAATATCAGACTGTATACGGTGCCTCCCTCTGCTTTTACAACGCCGGAAGATAATACAAAGCCTTCTGAATGGAAAGAAGCAAATCCTGAATCTGTAAGTAATTTCAGCGCTGTTGGATATTACTTTGGCAAACGTTTGAATGCTATACTGAACGATGTTCCCATAGGAATGATCAATTGCAGTCGTAGTAGCTCCTCCATACAGGCATGGATGAATCCTGAAACACTGAAAGATTTTCCATCCATCAAGATTCCTAAAAAAGGCGACACTATAAAAGACCAGGCCCGCACCCCAACTACCTTATACAATGGCATGATGTATCCCATAGAAGGTTACGCTATTAAAGGTTGTATTTTCTACCAGGGAGAAACGAACTGCGAAGATCCTTATCTATATGAAAAATTACTGCCGGCTGCAGTGAAGCAATGGCGCAGCGAGTGGGGCATTGGCGACTTCCCTTTCTATTACACACAAATTGCTCCGTATGCATATAAGCAACAGCCTGAAAAGAGCGCAGAAAAAAACAACTCTGCTTATTTGCGTGATGCGCAAAGAAAAACAGCTGACATAATTCCCAACGCTGCAATGTCCGTGTTACTTGATGCAGGCGATGCAAAGACAATTCATCCTATGGATAAAGAAACTCCGGCTCTTCGCCTCGCTTACATAGCACTGGCGAAAACTTACGGCGTAAAAGGATTCGGATATCTTGCACCGCTCTATGATTCTATAAAGATTAAAGATACTGTTGCCATTATATCTTTTAAAAATGCAGAGAACTGGCTAACTTCTTTCGGCAAAAAAATATCCAATTTCGAAATTGCAGGAAGCGACAAAGTGTTCTATTCTGCGACTGCAGTGATTGCAAGAAACGTGGTGGTCGTTTCTTCTCCACAAGTGAAACAACCCGTTGCTGTTCGCTATGCGTTTAAAAATGTTCCTGAGGATGGATTGTTGTTCAGTACCGAAGGATTACCAGCATCTTCATTCAGAACCGATAATTGGTAAGCATTCAACCCATCTTTGATTTTTAAAGTGCAGCAATACGTTTGGAAGTGCATCATATAAAGTATAGAAACGGTCCGATGAGGGCCGTTTTTTTATGCTTTATAGAACTAAGTTCTTTAAATGCAGAACGATGAGCCTGATTCATAATTCTGAATACTGAGAAAGACAATTTTACCCCTAGAATGGGAACATGAGAACCCCCTCGCTTATAAAGTTCGTTTAGCTTTAATACGAACTAAAGCTTGCTGTATGCTAAAAAAATTACTCACCGTCTTTTTCCGGCCGGGTGGCATATCCGTTAACGGAAAACAAACCTATTTTGGTTTTGATGTGGCAGTAACTTCCGGCATCAAAACTAAAATTACATTTCTACTATTTTGTTTGGTTTTAATTTCAAGTGCATCCACTGCGCAAATTACAATTGATACTACACACCTTAATTGGTCAAAAATTGAAGACACTACCGCGATAGCCCTGGTTTACAATGATGCTGACAATGGTGACGGTCTTAATGATGGGGCGATGCTCATTAAGGCAGCTGCTACTACGCCTGCATTACAAGGCATTCAATATTTGCTGTCCGGAAGTCCGCTTGCCGGCGAGCAAATCAATCTGGAGTCAAAATATTACCAATATGGGTCCTCATATGCAAAATTCAAAATGCAGGTTTATGATGTAACGGACAGTCTTGTTTTGGCAGAAACATCCACGATTGTTACTAGTTCAGGAGTAGTGGGTACAGCCACATTATCGTACACCTTTACGACCTCAAATGTTGGCGATCAGATTATTGTACGATTTGTCCATAATGATGACCTGAACCCTCTTCGGGGAGTAGCCATAGATTATTTAAAGGTAGATGAACATTTCATTAGCATGCAGCCACCGCCCGCTCCACTGGCTACATTTGATGTAAGCCATTTTAATTGGTCAAAAATCGGAGACTCTACCGCTATAACCCTTGTTAATACTGACGCAGACAATGGTGATGGCCTTAATGATGGGGCAATGCTCCTTACGGGAAATACTACACCTGCGTTACAAGGCATTCAGTATTTATTGGTAGGAGCTCCGCATGCCGGCGAGCAAATCAACCTTGAATCAAAATATTACCAGGGTACATCATCATATGCGAAATTCAAAATGCAGGTTTATGATGTGACCGATAGTCTCGTGCTGGCAGAAACAGCGGTGATTACTACAAGCACCGGAGTTGTTGGTACAGCCACACTCTCGTATATTTTTACCGCATCGAGTGCCGGTGATCAAATCATGGTACGATTCGTTCGTGCAGATGACTTAAATCCGCTACGCGTAACTGCTTTAGATTATGTAAAAGTAAATGGACAATTCATTGGCATGCTGCCTCCGCCGGCTCCGCCGGTTTCATTTGATGTGAGCAATTTTAATTGGTCAAGAATTGAAAATAGCAATCCGGTATCACTGGCTTATACTGATGCAGACAACGGCGATGGCCTTAATGATGGAGCAATGCTTGTTAATGGATCTGCAAGTACACCTCCCTTACAAGGAGTGCAGTATTTGTTATCAGGCACTCCTTTTAACGGTGGACAAATAAGTCTTGAAGTAAAATATTATCAGGGGTCGTCGTCATATGCGCAATTCAAAATGCAGGTTTATGATGTGACCGACAGTCTTGTTTTGGCAGAAACAGGCATTCTTACCACTAGTTCTGGAGCTGTTGGTACCGCCACACTATCGCATGTTTTTAAGACCTCAAGTGCCGGTGATCAAATTATGGTACGATTCGTCCGTGCAGGTGACTTAAGTACTCTTCGAATTGCTGCTTTAGATTATGTAAAAGTAAATGGGCAATTCGTTAATATGACGGTGATATGTCAACCTACATTTAATTTTGATTTACCACTTACAACTGCTAGCACTTCGGCGATAAACGACATGGATACAATTCATAATAGGTTGTCAGATCTGATTGTTGGAACAACGGCCCCTACAACAGCCCAGTTAAACACTGCAGTTACTCAATATAATGCTTTAAATATTGCAGTTTCAGGATATAATATAACTGGAAATCCAATAACAAATGTCAACCAACTCGGGTTCCTAAAAACGTTTGCATGCTACTTGAAATTTAACCCTACAGATACCAGTATAAGCAACATGGCAATGAAGACCGTTTGGTATGCGGCAAGTAATAATTGTGGTGCTAATTCCAATCCTGCTTTAACGTTTTATAACTATCGTTATTATGCTCTTTACGCCGTGTTTTTAAACAATTATCTTCCCGATAATGTGAAAGAATTATTTGGCAATACACTTTCTACGGAGACAAATTCTTTCCAATATCTTTTTGATCCCAACTACGACTTTAACACCACTCAAAATGGCGCCATCTCTACAGATATTACGTATCTGGATATAGCTATATTGTTACCTTATGCAGATTGGTTCCAAACAAACGATGAAAAAGTACGGTTTTTAAAAACTGTTAAAAGGTTTATTGACCGCTTCTTAATATATACTTATGGTACGGCAGATGGTTTGAAAAAAGATGGTCTGAGTTATCATCACAACAACAGTTACGATTCTTATATGTATGCTTTCGGGTCTGTTGCGCTGGCTTTAAAATCCTTAGAAGGAACCGGTTTTCAAATTGACCAACCCACCTATCTCAGATTTAGAGATGCAGTTTATGCACAAACAATGTATGCCAATGATGCAGGAATGAAGCCACTGGCAATGGCAGGAAGAAGCCCGCAATCAAAAGGATCCAGCTTAGTGTCATCTACCTTGTCTAGTCTTGCTATAACCGGTGGAAAAATTTTAGGACTTGGAGGAGCAGATCCAATTCTGGCAGGAATCTATAATAGAAAATACGGTGTTGACAGCCTGTTTAACAACAGCACCGTCACTCCATTTGAAGAAGGCTATATCCAGTTCAACTATGGAAATTTAGGCGTGTATAGAAAAAACAATTGGATCGCTTCCATGAAAGGACAATCAAATCAGTTATGGGGCTCTGAAATTTATTCAACTCAAAACAGATATGGAAGATACCAAAGTTACGGGGCAATGGAAATTATCTATCAGGGAAACAGCACTACAGGAAACGGTTTTAGCGATATTGGCTGGGACTGGAACTACAATCCCGGAACTACAACAATAGTATTGCCATGGGATAAATTGCAGGCCGAAAAAGAACGGATGGACGAGTACAATACTTATGGTTTTGCTGGTTCTCTAGCACTGGGTCAGGCAAACAAGGATGTGCTGTCAAATACCATTGGACAATCCGGATTGTTTGCAATGAAGTTTAAAGAGCGCACCGATCTGGGCTTTGGCGCTGTTTATGGACCTAACACCCATGATAGCTCCTTTGAATTTACAAAAACCTGTTTTGCCATTGGCAACTACATTATATGTTTGGGGAGCGGTATTAAAAACACTGATGCTGCCGACTCCACGGTAACAACATTGTTTCAAAGACTTAATAACAATTCAACAGACATTATCGTAAATGGCGACGTAAATTCAAGTCAAAGCCAGGCATCATTTTCAGGAAGCTCGCCTAACTGGATAATTGATAATTACAATACAGGGTATTTCATATCGCCCAATTCCGGAACTTTAAAAATCAGAAACACTACCCAAACGACACCTTATCAAAGCCAGGTTTTCCCATCGGCGGGTACCATAGCAAGTAATTCATCAAACGATTATCACCTGGCCTATCTTGATCACGGAAGTACGCCAACTAATAGTTCCTATGAGTTTGTTTGCATCCCATCGGCAAATGCCTCCACAATGACGGCTTTTGCCCAACAAATGCTATCCGATTCGAGTAAACCTTACATTGTTCATCAAAACAATACCAGTCAGCAGATCATTGAACACAAGGCTTCCGGAACCTGGGCCTATGCCTTGCCTGCTGCCAATGATTCCATTAAAGATGGATTGGTAAGATCAAATGACACGCCATGTTTGGTTATGTACCAAGGTTTGAATGCTAATGCTACAGAAATCGTTCTTTCCGTTAGTAATCCTGATATGGGCGCATCGCCTTCTACGCTGAAAACAATTTCTTTAACATTGAATGGCAAATGGAAGTTCTCTCAAACAAATGTCAATGCATCCATTGTTTCTGCAACAGCAGCAAGTACAACGATCCAATTCACTACAAGTGATGGGTTTCCCGTTGAAGTAAAATTGGCGACACCAGCTCCTCCAACAATATCTGTTACTTCACCTGCCGCAAATACAGGATTTAGCGCTCCTGCAACTGTTTCGATTACTGCAAATGCAGCGGGTACTGATGGGAATATAGTGAAGGTGGAGTTCTTTGCGGGTGCAACTAAACTGGGCGAAGACAGTACAGCACCTTACAGTTTCGATTGGGCCAATGTAGCGGCCGGCAATTACAGCATTTCCGCAAAAGCCAGCGATGACAATGGATTGACTACAACTTCAGACTCTGTAAATATTAGCGTAAATGCATTGCCTGTTGTAGCGATTACTTCACCGTCAAATGACACAAGTGTTAATGCCTCTACAACGGTTACAATTACTGCAAACGCAAGCGATGCAGATGGTAGCATTGTGAAAGTGGAGTTCTTTGAAGGAAACAATAAGTTGGGCGAAGACAGTACTGTGCCTTACAGCTTTGATTGGATCAATGTAGTGGCAGGAAATTATAGCATTACCGCAAAAGCTACTGATAACAGCGGCGCAATTACTACTTCCGACTCGGTAGGAATTACCGTAAATGCGTTGCCGACTATAGCTAAGAGCTCCCCTGTAAGCAACACTGGGGTTAGTCTTACAGAATCCAGTTATAAATTCATGGTCTATCCTAATCCTGCAAAGGATCAGCTGTATATTTCTTTAAACAGTTTGTATAGCAAAGCTACAATTCAGATATTCAGTAGCACAGGACAGTTGGTTCGTTCATGCCCGCTGGTGCAGAAAAAGCAGTTGCTATTGTTGAGAGAGCTTACTGCCGGAACCTATTTATTAGTGGTGACAAATGGCAAAGATGTTTTCAGAAAAACAATTGTGAAGCAATAAAGGGCTTAAGATCTATCGCGTTGGTCAGGTGATTTCGTTGCTTTGTAAAATGACCTGTTGTGCGCGCAAAATGATTGTTTTTTTTCGCAAACCGACATGGATCAGGTTTTGATCTTGATCTAACTTGGATGTGCATTCTTTCGACAGAAACAGAAACTAACGATAACGACTTGTATTAACGACGGCTTGCCGGTGAGTAAGTCAACTTACACAAAAATGAAAATATCAGCATCAATGTTTAGGTCCATAAAGTTATTCAGAATTATTAGTCTCGTGATATTGTCCGGCTTTGTAAAAATTTCAATAGGACAAAAGCAGGCACTGCAAAAAGAGAATACCGAAAATGCTATTTACAACACACCCGTAAAAGAAATTATAGTAGTGTTTAAAACGCATTTTGATATTGGCTATACGCACCGCGTGAAAGACCTCGTTCAATATTACCGTACCTCGATGATTGACCGCGCACTCAAAGCGATGGACGATTCGAAGCAGCTACCCGCAGATCAGCAATTTGAATGGACATGCCCGGGATGGGTGATGTCAAAAGTGATGGAGCCGTGGGAGGGACAAACTGCAGAGAGAAGAAAAAAACTGGATGAAGCTTTTGCCAGTGGAAAGTTTGTAACCCATGCCATGCCTTTTACCATTGAAACGGATATATGTGAACCCGAAGTGTTGACGCGCGGACTTGGATTTGCTTCGAGATTGTCAAGACGGTATAATCTTCCACTGCCGCATGCCGCAAAGGTTACAGATATGCCTTCGCATTCAGGAGAGCTCGCAACCATTCTTGGTAATGCCGGCGTGAAGTTTTTACACATCGGATGTAACTGGCCAAGTGGTGCTGTGCAAACGCCCGGTTTGTTCTGGTGGGAAGGACCAGACGGTGCAAAAGTGCTGACATTTTATTCGAGTATCTATGGAACAGCAACCGGTCTTAACTGGCCCAATTCGTGGGGAGGCAACGATCATTTTGTTGGGCATGGATTGCTGCCACCGAAAGATTGGCCCTACAAGGCATGGCCCGCCATCTTTGTAACCTTGGATAATAGCGGTCCGCCAAAAGCAGAGGACGTTAAAAAGTTATTTGAAGAGGCACAAAGAAAAATGCCCGGTGTAAAAATCCGGTTCGGGACAATGGAAGATTTTGCGAATCTCATTCTAGCGGAGAACCCCACATTGCCGATGGTAAAAAAAGAAATGCCAGATACCTGGGTGCATGGCTCCATGTCCGACCCCGGGGGCTCAAAGATGTCAAGAGAATCAGCACCTTTACTGGCTACTGGGGAAGTATTGAATACGCAATTGAAAATATGGGGACTACCTGTTTCGTCTGTTGCTGACTCTGTGGCCCGGGCTTATGAGTTAATGGCGTTGTATGCGGAACATACATGGGGCGGGTCCGCTTCTATCAAACAATATGGCAAAGCCTTTCAGCAACTACCATCTTCAAAGTATGCAGATTTGGAAGCTTCATGGAACGACAAGACCAACTATGTTCGCAATGCATTGGATATTTCACGAAGACTGGAAAATGATAATCTTCAATGGCTCGCAACATCTGTTTCCTGTAAACCTGGTAGTGCCATCGTCTATAATCCTCTGCCGTGGAAGCGAAGCGGTATTGTAAACGTCCAGGGAAAAGATGTTTTTGTAAAAGATATTCCCGCCAATGGTTATACGACTTTATCTGTTCCCTCCAAATTGGAATCAAACGCTATCGCTGGCGATGTCATCGAGAACCAGTTTTATAAAATAACATTCGATGCGCAAAAGGGAGTTATCAGTTCATTAATCGACAAGCGTACAGGATATGACTGGGCTGCTGATATCTCAGGTCAGCAAACTGGCCAGTACATAAATGAACGATTCACCTATGAGCAGGCTGCAGCTTATACCGAAGCATACCAGCAAAAACGGGCATTTAATTTAGAGGGTAAAAATGAGGACTGGCTTCATCCCGGCATCAACAAGCCCGGAATGATTTCGGAAAAAATTGTTCCTTATCGCAAAGCATCCCCTGTTGGTGGAAAGTTAAGCATTCACTCCGGCGGGTTAACACAAACTGCTTTGCTGGAATTGCCCGGCGATACAGCCAATCATTTGCCTGCGACAAGATTGAGGGTAAGCTTATCTGACAATCAACCATTCCTTGATTTGGAAATAACAATTATCGACAAAGCAAAAGACAACTGGCCCGAGGCGGACTGGCTTGCGTTGCCGTTTAATATCAAGAACCCTGTTTTTAATGTGTATCGTCCTTTAGGAATAATGAATCCGGCATCAGACATTCTTACCGGGGCCAATAAAAATATCTATTCAGTGGGTCAGGGCGTCACCTTATCTGATGAAAATGGCCGCGGTATCGCAGTGGCTCCTCTCGATCATCCGCTTATTAGTTTGGACACAATGGGCATCTGGAAATTTTCGCTTGATTTTGTGCCAAAGAAACCGGTAGTGTATATCAATCTTTATAACAACCAGTGGAACACAAACTACCGCTATTGGTATACAGGAACATGGAGTTCAAGAGTGCGCATCTGGACATTTGATAAGAACACTCCGAAAGATGAATTGATGGCTGTTCCTGCATTGGAGGCTCGCAATCCACTTCAAGTAACAATGTCCGAAAATAAAAATGGTAAGCTGCCTTCAACATTGCGGGGAGTAGAGCTTTCAAGAAAAGGCGTGCTGATAACAGCATTTGCTAAGGATCCCGATGGCAATAAGGGTACCTTGCTTCGCTTGTGGGAAATGACAGGACAGTCGGGTGCGGTCACAGTTAAATTGCCTGCTCCAAAACAGTTTACTAAAGCGCAGCCGGTAAACCTTCGCGGGGAATCAATTGGCAAAGATATTCCTGTTAAAAATGGAAGTTTCAGTTGCCAGGTAAAAGGGTTCGGTCCTGCTAGTTTTATTATAGAGTAAAATTCGGGGTATTATTCTGCGACGTATTTTAAATATGCAAGCGGAGAATAAGCCAAGGATAAGGACAGACAACAGATCAAAGACTTGATAAGGCAGAAGGAGAAATATACAAGTGAAAACGTCATACTGTCCAGTGTAATAAAGATAGGGGAGAAGATGTTTATGGAACTCGCCGAAAACAAAGATGATTAGTGTTTCAAAATATTTTGAGAAAGTTCTTTTTAACGGTATTAACAACGATCTTTTATACGTAGGCATTGTAAATGCATTGGCACCTTATTCAATACGTTTGTGCCCCTTTATTAATTAATCTGTAAGCAAATTTGCTGAGGTAAATAACATACCTGCACTTTTTGAAGATTGGGAAATTAGATTCAATAGGACGGTCGTTTGTTCTTTACTTTGTCTTCATCAGGAAAGGTGTCGGTTGTTAAGTTGGGTAATGTAATGGCTGGTTTATTCCAGCCATTCTCTTTTGCCCGTAATTGTAATGATGTCAAGCCGTTGTTACCAAGTAACAAGGGTTTTTGTTATCCATTATTCTTCTGCCTTTTAATCGGAATTTCACTATGTTTGAATACGATTGCTTTTGTTAACCTACTCTAAGCCAATGATCTATTTTGTCCGCGCGATATTGGGACTTGCAGGGCTGCTTTTGTTACAACTCATTGTGGGAGTAGCAGAAGGTCAGTCACCTCTTGTATTTAAACATCTTACTGTTGAAGATGGCCTTTCGTCAGGGTCAGTACTATCGGTTGCCCAGGACCACAAAGGGTTTATTTGGGCCGGTACTATGGATGGGTTAAATCGCTACGACGGGAAGAAAGTCAAAGTTTTTAAATCATTTTATCGTGACAATTTCATTGGGGCAAGCATCAAAATAAATCAACTGAGCGCCGACGATTACGACAATTTATGGATAGGTACCAACAATGGCTTGTACGTCTATAATATTCTGCTGGACTCGTTTCGCGTTTTTTATCATTCTACTACAGATAAGAACAGCCTTTGCAATAATGATGTAAAAGCACTATGCTTTGACAACAGGAAGAATGTATGGGTAGGCACTGAATCCGGAATAAATATTTTTACTACAACAGGAAATTTTGATTTTAAATGCACCTCCATTTTCTTCGATAAGAAAGATTCAACACTTCTGGACATAAATTCGCTATTTCAAAGTTCGTCCGGTAGAATGTTTGCCGGCACTGCAAACGGACTGTTCTCTCTTGCCATGTCGACATCTTCTGGTAATTGGCAAATAGAACAGAATATTCTACAGGGAAATAAAGTAACTGCAATTGCAGAAGATCAATATCAAAATATATGGGCTGGCTCTGCAACGAACGGAATCTTCAGAATATCCAGCGATCATGCACTTGTGCAGCACTTTACACGAGGCAAGAATATTGAAGCAGGACCTATCAGCAATATTATTCGTAAGATTATTCGTGATAGAAACGGAAAACTTTGGATCGGTACTTTAAAGGGCCTGAACATTTTGGATCCCGATTCTCTGAAATTTCAAACCTTTGTACACAACCCGCAGAATGAGCGAACGTTGAATTTTAATTCTATCTGGGATATCATGCAGGATCGCCAGGGTTCTGTTTGGGTGGCAACATTTTTTGGCGGCCTCAATATATCGGAGGCTATCTCCACACCCTTTAAAGTATATCAGAACGAAGCAGCAAAGAATACTATCGCCAGTAATGTGGTGGGACCTGTTACTGATGATGGTTTCGGGAATCTTTGGATCGGTACCGAAGCGGAAGGTTTGAATTTCTTTGACAGAAGGACCAACCATTTCAAACAATTCCGTAATGATGAAACAGATCCCTCTTCGCTAAGCTCAAACCTGGTGAAAACGCTTATCAGAGATGATCAAAATAATTTGTGGGTTGGTTTACACGGAGGAGGTATTAACGTTCTCAACCCATCAGGAAAAAAAATAAAAGAATTTAACAGCAGTAAAGAACGAGGTTCGCTTAGCTCAAACGATGTGAAAGCTTTATTGATCGATGGAAAAAAACGAATTTGGGCAGGCACAGAAGAAAATGGTGTAAACATTATTGATATAGCGACCGGCGGAGTGGAAAAGTTTGAAGATATTTTTCCTAACCGCCGGATAACGAACAAGGCAATAACCTGTTTGTTTCACGATTCCAAAAATAATATATGGGTGGGCACGCGTCAGGGTTTGAGCAGGTTGCAAGGCGATGGTAACGATCTGACCGGCTACCTGCGTAACAACGTGCCGGGAAGAATGCTTTCTGATTATATCAACTGCATCGCGGAGGACCGCCGGCAAAAAATATGGATCGGCACTTACGACGGCCTTACATTTTACGATCCTGATAAAAAAGTATTTGGAACATTCACGATTTCAGATGGCCTGGCAGGAAACAAGGTCACAGGGATTTTAAATGATGATCATGACAATCTGTGGATCAGCACCAATAACGGTTTGAGCCTTTTGGACTCTACAAGAAAAATATGGCACAACTTTACGGTTGAAGATGGGTTGCCCGGCAACGTGTTCAACTACAGCTCGTATTTCAGAGATGTAAATGGCCACATGTTTTTTGGCACCTTTAAGGGGTTGGTGGAGTTTACGCCTCAAGATATTCAAATCAATTACACCATTCCGAATGTAGCACTAACGGGACTTACGGTAAATGGCAAAACTGTGTCGAGGTCCGATAGTAGTGGGATACTTTCTGTTAATATTTTGGAAACAAAAGCTATACAACTGAGGTACGACCAAAACCTGCTGACAGTTGATTATTCGGTATTAAACTTTATAAAATCTGGCAAGAACAGGTCCGCGTACAAATTGGAAGGATATGATGTTGACTGGCAGTTCACGCATAATCATTCTGCTACGTTCAATGGCCTGCAACCCGGCCATTACCGCTTGCTTATTAAAGCCAGTAACAACGATGGTGCATGGACCGATTTCTCTGCGGTTTTAGCTATTAGTATTCTTCCTCCGCCGTGGAAATCCTGGTGGGCGTACACTTTATATTCGCTGGCAATAATTTCCATTGTATCGTTGATCATCTGGTTTATATCATCGCGTACGGCACTTCATCGTAAACTCAAGTATGAGCACATGCTTTCTGTAAAGCAACACGAGTTGCACCAGATGAAAATGGATTTTTACACACATATTTCGCATGAGATTCGTACGCCATTGTCGCTTATCATGGGACCTGTAGAAATGTTGCAAATGAAGGCCAAAGGCAAGACAGAAGATTTTCGCCTTTTAGAAATGGTGAAAACAAATGCCGAGCGATTAATGAAACTTGCCACCGAGTTACTGGAGGTTCGTAAACTTGATGCCGGTCATATGAAACTAACAATTGAGCAGCAGGATGTTGTTCCATTTGTAGAATCGATATTCCAGAAGTTTAAAGAGCTGGCCGACAAAAAAATGATATTCTATCATTTTGAATCCTCAGAGAAAAACTGCTTTGTTTATTTTGATCCGCATTACCTGGAAATCGCCGTGTCAAATCTTTTGTCGAATGCACTAAAGTTTACACCTGAACATGGAAAAGTTTGGGTGAAGATTATTAAACGGTCAAAAGAAATAGACATTGAGGTACATGACAACGGACCGGGCATTCCAAAAGAAAGCCAGGATAAAATTTTCAATGCATTTTACAGGGCACAGAATGCTGTCAATAAAGTTTCCGGCGCGGGAATAGGATTGGCATTTTCAAAAAGTCTTGTAGAACTGCATGGCGGTAGGCTGGTGTTTCAAAGTAATGACTCTACTTACAACGCAGAGCCGGAGACATGTTTTACAATAACGCTGATGCTCGAGAAAGAATATGTTACAAAAGCAGTTGCGTCCCAACTGTAAGTTTCGTAAATTATTTTTACTATTATGAAAGACAACAAAATCCTAATCGTAGAAGACAATGCTGAACTTCGTGAGTTCATTAAGATTTGTTTGTCGCCCTATTACGAATTTATTGAAACAAGCAACGGCAAACAAGGCTGGGAAGTTGCCATCACAGAAATACCGGACTTGATTGTGACGGATGTGATGATGCCGGAGATGGATGGAAACGAGTTCTGCAGAAAAATTAAAAATGACGAGCGGACCAGCCATATTCCTGTCATCATGTTAACCGCGAAAATAGCTGTCGAGCAACAACTCGAAGGGTTGGAAAACGGTGCTGACCTTTATCTCACCAAACCTTTTAGCGTACAGGTGCTTCAATCGTACATCACCAACCTGCTGAAATCACGCGAATCTATTCGCCGGCGATATAACAATAAAGTTTTGCTGGAGCCATTGGAAGTGGAAGTGGGAACAGTTGACAAAAAATTTATGGAAAGGTTAATGCATGTTATCAATGAAAATTTGTCGAATGCCGATTATAACGTGTCGGATTTGTCAAAAGAAATTGGCATGAGCAAAGCCGTGCTTTATAAAAAATTTAATGCGTTAACACAAACACCAATCGGCGAGTTCATCAAATCACTTCGATTGCGAAAAGCAGCAGTGTTGCTTTCGAAAGACAAGCTGAATGTGGCAGAAGTGGCGTGGGAAGTGGGCTTCAGCGATCGAAAATATTTTAGTAAGGAGTTTAAAAAGTTGTTTGGTAAAACTCCTTCGGAATATATCGATCGTGTAAAAGGAGAATATGAGTGACAATTATGAATTAGGGGCTAGGAGTTAGGAGTTAGAAAAGACCGCACCCCGTCATTCTTATACATTCAAGTTGTTATTTGTGAGACATCAATTTTGACGGTCGTCAAAAATGTCGGACAACTAACAACCCAACAGCCTTTTCCGCGGAAAGCTTTCGTTTTCTTTACCTCCCCCTTGCACTTTGCGGTAAAATTCTCAGTTGCAGAAAATTCTACCCCCTTTTCAAGACGTTTTTGCCCTTTCGTTTCAAGTAAATCTTGTCAACTTTCCAGTGCACAAGTGGTACAGCTTGCCGCTTACATCGAAGATTATTCTAACGATATTTTTAAAGGTTATGAAAAATAACAAAATCCTTATAGTAGAAGACAATGTAGAACTTCGTGAGTTTATTAAGATTTGCTTGTCACCCTCAAACGAGTTTCTTGAAGCCTGCAACGGCAGACAAGGATGGGAGGTTGCTATTACAGAAATGCCTGATCTGGTAATAACTGACGTAATGATGCAGGAGATGGATGGCAACCAGCTTTGCCGAAAGCTTAAAAAGGATGAACGCACTGCTCATTTACCGGTCATCATTTTAACAGCAAATACATCTTTCGACCAGCAGCTCGAGGGCCTTGAGTGTGGTGCAGACGTTTACCTCACAAAACCCTTTAGCGTTCCAGTACTTCAGTCTTACATCGGGAATTTACTGAAATCGTACCAGATGCTTCGTGAGCGCCATGAAAATAGAATTTCCTGCGATCAAATTGAAGTAAAAATTGAGGTGGGGACTGTTGACAAAAAATTCATGGATACGTTGACTAATGTTATCAGTGAAAATTTGTCAAACGCTGAGTTCAGTATATCAGAACTGACAAAAGAAGTAGGCATGAGTAAAACGGCTCTTTACAGGAAATTCAGTACCCTTTCGCATATGTCCATCGGCGAGTTTATTAAGGTACTTCGGCTGCGAAAGGCTGCCTTACTCCTATCCAGAAGTGAATTGAATGTAACAAACGTGGCTTGGGAGGTAGGTTTCAACGATCGAAGATATTTCAGCAGGGAATTTAAAAAGTTTTTTGGCAATTCACCCTTGGAATATACAGAACGCGTTAAATGCAGTTACGAATAATAATTGGCCTTGGTCTATGGACTTCTTTGAACGCAACGGCCAGCAATTTTATAATAGTGAAGTGGGGCTAATTCTGTTACTGCAAAACTGACTGATCAAAAACTGGAAAATACTATGGGTAAAATGGTGTCTTTTCAATGCTACCAAATTTATTAGTTGGTTTCGCGGATGATCAGTTTAAAAACGATTTTCCATTAGTTTGAAAATACATTTTCGCCCCTAATTCGGAACGCTTCTTACCCTTTGTTAATTAAGCTTTATCCAAATTTACCAAAGCGAACATTATGCGATTTTGAATATAGCAAAACAATACACCCAAAATAATTGAAATGAGGGAAACTCTTCCAACTTTGAAAGAAATAGCAAAACGTTTGGACGTTTCTGCATCAACCGTTTCCAGGGCGTTGGTTGACAACCCGCGTATTGGACTTGGCACCAGGTTGAAAGTTCAAAAAATGGCAGAGGAATTAGGGTACGAGCGAAATACGCAGGCTGTCAATTTCAAATTGAAAAGAACCAATATTATTGGTGTAATCGTTCCTTATGTCCGCGAAGAGTTTTTTTCAGATGCTATTTGCGGCATTGAAGAGGTGGCTTCCCAACATAATTATACCATTCTTTTTGGGCAGAGTTACGATGACGTAAACAACGAGATGCGTTTGATTGAAATAGTAAAAAAGAAAAGGGTGGACGGCCTTATTATTTCCTTATCAAAATCAACTTCTTCCACATCTCATATCGATGCATTATCGAGGTTCAATATACCGGTTGTATATTTTGACAGAGTGCCCGAGGCGGGACCGGTAAATAAAGTGTATTGTGATGTTTATAGTGGCATGTGTCAGATAGTAACAAAGTTGGTATCAAATGGAATAACAAGAATTGCTTTAATAAATGGACCTGGCATGCTGACTGCGAGCAAGGATCGGCTGAACGGCTACGTTGAATGTATGGAGAACTTCAAACTTAAAGTAGACATGAGAATGGTCTCAGAAACTGATTTTTCAGTAGAGAGTACCCACGGGGCCATGCGGAGCATTATGAATGTAAAGGTGCCCCCGCAGGCAGTTATCTCTGTTAATGACTATGTGCATATGGATGCTGTGCAATATGCCAGATCCCATAAGATAAAAGTCAACAACGAAGTTATTTTTGTAAGTCTCTCAAATCTTCCAATTACTAGTTACACAATACATCCTCCTTTAATAGCCCTGAAGCAACATCCACATAAACAGGGGGCAATGGCTATGAATATGTTGCTGCAGATTTTTGAAGACAAATTGAAGTCCGGCGGAAATTTAGAGAAGCCGCGTGTACAAGTGATATCACCGACTTTGGTTCAATGTAATGATAGCAAGGCTGAAAATTCCACGGTATTTAAACATGCGTCTTAAAAAGCGTTTCGTGGAATTGGACACATTTTTTAGCGATAAAATAAGTTTATGTTTGAGATATTGAGACATTACGATATTGGCCCTTCTAATGTTACGATTCAAAAAATTGGAACCGGCCTTATTAATCATACCTGGATCGTAGGCACGGAGCAGAGTAGATTTATCCTACAGCGTGTAAACGAGAATGTGTTTACAGAGCCTTATGATATTGCGCACAACATCGACTGTCTATCTGTTTTTTTTCGTGAACATTATCCCGAGTATCGGTTTGTTTCACCCGAGACAGCCATTAGTGGCAACTCACTCGTTCAGGATGGTCATGGTGGATATTATCGTATGTTTCCTTTTGTTCCGGGCTCGTCTTCAGTCGAGGTGGTAAGCACACCCGCACAAGCATATGAAGCGGCTGCACAATTTGGAAGATTCACCAAGCTGCTTAACAAATTCGATTCGTCCAAATTAAGGACATGTATTCCTGACTTTCATAACCTGTCTCTTCGATATGCAAATTTTTTAACAGCGCTTCAAAATGGAGACGCACAAAGAATCAAGGAATCTTTTGCACTCATTGAATTTTTGAAAAACCGGTCCGACATCGTTTCCAGGTATGAACAAATCATACGTGATGAAAATTTCCAACTGCGTGTTACTCATCATGATACCAAGATCAGCAATGTATTATTTGATGAGGGGGGAAATGGTTTATGTGTAATCGATCTCGATACTGTAATGGCGGGGTATTTCATCAGCGATGTTGGAGATATGATGCGTACCTATTTGTCGCCGGCAAACGAAGAAGAAAGTGATTTTAGTAAAATCGAAGTGCGCGATGAATTTTACCACGCCATAGTAAAAGGTTATTGTGGAGAAATGAAAGAAGTGATGACAACCAAAGAAGTGGATGCTATTTTTTATTCTGGATTATTCATGATTTATATGCAGGCGATACGCTTCTTAACGGATCATTTACTGGGAGATCCTTACTACGGTGCCAAATATGAGGGCCATAATCTGGTACGAGCAAATAACCAGGTGGTCTTACTGCAAAGATTGTTGGAGAAACAATCTGTATTGGAAGAACAGATAAGTGATGTCATACTCGCGTAATCTTTTGGCCAAGCTTTTTGAACAGCGTCCAAGTGGACTGATATGTATCCTCCATTGTTTTACTTTTCTGCCCTGAATTCGGTGTTTTCCAAAAGACGGTTAAATCTCTTTACCTCTTCCGTATTTCCTTTAAGTCTACCACTTTGTACGTCCCATTTGTCCATGGTTATATTGACCTTTGTTGCTACTTCAACACGTTTAGTGTCGACACTGATGCGTAAATACACAGGGTATTTTTGTTGTCTGTTCAACCGGCTTTTTCTTACGATGCACAATAGTGCAAATGTGTGTTTTCTGTCCACGTTGCTTCATTTTTTGATTGGTTAAAAAATGTTCACTCACAGACTGAAAAAGAAGGGTAAAGTCAAATAAAAAAGGGTGCGATTTTGGCAAACTTTTTTTCGCTGTAACGCTTGCTGAATGGGCTGTTTTTCATTTTCCAGTGAACAAAAATTGCAAAAAATTTTGTTCACCGCCTTGTTCACCAGAATATTGAATTCTTTTGTGCTTTTTTGATCTGCCTAAAAACAAAAAAGCCAGCAAAATCAATACTTTGCTGGCTTTTAGCTGGTTTCAAAACCCTTTTTTGTGACCCTGTCAGGATTCAAACCTGAAACCTTTTGATCCGTAGTCAAATGCTCTATTCAATTGAGCTACAGGGCCATTCCCTCAACGGGGTTGCAAAAATAAGACGTGAATATTGATTTGCCAAAATATTTCGACAGTTTTTTAAAATAATTGAACCATAATTTGTTGCAACTGTGTCATTATCCTCATCTGTCGTGCGTTAAACTGTTTGCAAGCCTGTATTATTTACTTTTCATCGAGCTTCCATCTGCCAATCTTTCTGAATTACCGAACAAAATCTGTGCAAATCCGCCAAATCTGTGTCATCAGTGTGCTCTTGTATTTCTTCGTTATATTTTATTAAGTTTAATAAGAAATAACAACCAACAATGACCGACAAAAACTTGCCAGCCAAATTATTCATTTTCTTTCTTTTTTTTAATCTCGCCGCCAACAGTCAATCTGCATCGCTTCCAAGGAGCACGCCTGAATCACAAGGTGTTTCTTCAAAGGGAATATTGGATTTTGTAGACGCTGCCAACAATGGCAAAACGGAATTTCACAGCTTCATGTTGCTGCGCCACGGAAAAGTGGTAGCAGAAGGTTGGTGGAACCCGTACCGCTCCGATCTTAAACACACATTGTATTCTACCAGCAAAAGCTTTACCGCAACTGCCATTGGATTTGCCGTGACTGAAAAAAGAATAAGCGTAGATGACAAGGTGATTTCATTTTTTCCGAATGATTTGCCGGACACGGTGAGTCCTTACCTTGCTCAGCTCACCGTAAAAGATGTGCTCATGATGAGCGATGGGCAAGATCCAGAACCCAATGTTCGCGGCGATTCTAACTGGGTGAAAGGTTTTTTGTCGGCACCCATTGTCAATGAGCCCGGAACAAAATTCCTCTACAATTCAATGGGCACTTACATGCTCTCTGCAATTGTGCAAAAAGTTACGGGACAAAAAGTAATTGACTATCTAAGGCCACGGTTGTTTGAGCCGTTGGGCATAACAGGTATGGACTGGGAAACTGATCCACGTGGCATTAACACCGGCGGTTGGGGCCTTAGATTGAAGACTGAAGACATGGCCAAATTCGGGCAGTTGTTTTTGCAAAATGGAAGATGGAACGGTAAAGAAGTTGTACCCGACTCGTGGATACAAGAAGCAAGCACTGCAAAAATCATGCAGGAGCCAAATGCACCACAGTCAAAAAAAGATTCCAATGATTGGGTGCAGGGATATTGCTATCAAATGTGGCGCTGCAGGAACAATGCATACAGGGGAGACGGTGCATTCGGACAGTTTATCATCATCATGCCGGACAAAGATGCGGTGGTCGCAATCACTGCAGAAACACCGGATATGCAAAGCGAGATCAATCTTGTTTGGAAATATTTATTGCCCGCTATGAAAGACGAAAAACTGGCAGATGATAAAGCAAGCGTGGCCGCGTTGAAGAAAAGACTCGCGTCACTCGCGTTGAACACGCCTGCAGCATCAAAGCCATCATCACTGCAGAGTACTCTTGCAGGAAAAACTTTTGCTATCGGACCGAATGAAAAAAACATACACAGCATGGCGTTCCAGTTCGCCAACAATACATGCTATACAACTATCAAAACAGATACTGCCACTTATAAAATTGGGTTAGCCTCCGGCAAATGGCAGCCCGGCGAAACAACCATGCACGGCCCTTACCTGGTAGAAAGAGCAAAAGCAAACCTCGAGGGATTGCCGCCTTTTAAAATTGATGGAAGTTATACCTGGATAGACAACAAGACATTAAAACTTGTACTTCGCTACATTGAAAGTCCGCACACAGAAACCCTGATCTGTCATTTCGATAACAATAAGCTTACGGTAAATGTTAGCAACAGCTTTGATTATGGAAAGAGGGAGGTGGTGCTTAGTGGAATTGAAAATTGAAAGTTGAAAGTTGAATACGTAGGGGCGAATTGCATTCGCGCTGAATAGTTGAGAGTGAAGAAAAAGACATTCTCCATTTTCAATTCTCAACTTTCAATTAATGTCCTACTCCGCTTGCGGGATAAAGTATTCTTTCTTTGGAATCAAAACTTTGCTTTCTCCATTTTCATCCAGTAAAACAATTTGTCCGGATGTTTGAACAATGCCTTCTTTTTTATTGCCGGCAATGTCAATTTGCAGGTGCGTTTCTCCGTTAGTATCGTTAAAGATTTGATAGTAGCCGTCAGTATGTTCTTGCAAGCCGGCATGCAGATGTACGATTCCGTTAATGGCAGTATATCTTCCCAGCGAGCGTCCGAATACAAGTTCGGAATTGTCCATTGCCCATGGTTCCTGTTTCAAAAAGTTGTCTAATTCTTTTTTGTTAACTGACATAACATTAACTCAATTTATGGTGAGAAAATCAGGCAAAAAAGTAGACATTTTTCTGTGATGGTGCAATACATTTCGTGTTAAGAAAATATTAGGCAAGCAAAACTTTTCCGTTCACGGTGCAACAAAATCTGTTTTTCGATATTCGGGGTGATTCTTATGAAAATTAATCGCTTAAAATACAGCGAAATATGAAAAAGTTTCATCGATTCTGGATGTTTGAAAAACTTAACATTGCCAATATTATCTTATTATTAAATTTGAGTAAAGCGACTTTTTAATTAAAATAAATTAGTAATGTCAAAGAAGAATCTTACCACCGAAAAGAGCGCAAAAAAAACGCTTCGTACTCAAATCGAAAATAAACTGTTTTCTGCCTTTGAGGAATTAAAATCTAAAGTAGGGGAGAAGAAATTCAGCCGTCATGTAAAAAAGGCAAGCAAGATCCTCGCAGCCGGCACAAAAGATGCAAAACCAAAGAAAGTGAAGAAAGCTGCGAAGCCAACAAAAACCGCCAAGGCAGAGAAAGCAGCGGAACACGTTAGTTGATAAAGTAAAAAGTAAAAAATCAAAATTCAAAAGGAGGTTTCATCAAGCCTTTTTAACTTTTGAATTAAGGACTAGTACAATTTCAATATTAACAAAATTGAGGTCTGTTTTATGCAGGCCTTTTTTGTGCCAGGGACTGAATAACTGAATAACTGAATAACTGAATAACTGAATAACTGAATAAACTGAATAAACTGAATAACTGAATAACTGAATAACTGAATAAACTGAATAACTGAATAAACTGAATAAACTGAATAAACTGAATAAACTGAATAAACTGAATAAACTGAATAAACTGAATGACTGAGTTGTTAGTTGTTAGGTGGTAGGACTAATGTGTTTACGTTCCTCCTAACAACTCTCCACTCTCAACTTTCAACTCTCCACTCTCAACTTTCCACTTTCAATTCTCCACTCTCCACCCTCCATTTTCAACTTTCAATTTTCACCTTTCAATTCCCCTCCTAGGTGTTTCTACTCGGTTATTTTTTTGCGCATTTATGCTCAAACAACGAAAAACTGACAATAGTATTTTTACAAGGAGTAGAAAAAATAGGCAGTTAAAAAGTGGCTTTTTGTGTGCGTTAGGCTTTCGATGAGCGCTTATAACTGCCCGATAATCCATACACACCAAAACCATAATAATTGCAATGAGAACAAAGTATGCATTCCACTTTTGTGTTTTCGTTCTGCTTTTTATTGCGCCACGTGTTTTCGCTCAGGACTTTACCGTTGGTACGGGTTCTGTAGGAAACGGCGCTACAACCTTTCCTTCGCCTTTACCCGGCGCATTTGAGGGAAGCAGATCTCAATACCTGTTTCGAGCAAGTGAATTGCAAGCCGCGGGGCTTACGCGGGGTTTTATTACCGCGCTTAAGTTCAACGTGCTTAGTTTGAACAACGCGGGTGCTCTCAGGACCTATTCCCTGAAAATGGACACCACGAGTGTTAATTCCCTGCAATCAGCGACGTGGGAAAATTCTCCCGCAGTGTCTTATACTGTATCATCTCTCACGCCGGTTTTAGGTGTTAATACATTAACCTTCGCAAACAAATATTTCTGGAATGGAACAAGTAACATTCTGGTTGAAATTTGTGTTAACGGAGGTTCTGGTATCAATAACTTTGAAACTGCCAACCCAACTGTTGCCTGGACAACAGGTTTGTCATTTAACGCATCCCATACTTATGGAGCGAATGACATTGCCAGTTTCTGTACAATTGGAACAACAACCGAATTAGGTACTGCTACCACAAGGCCGAATATTACATTCAGCTGGATAGTTGCTCCTCCTGATTGTAGTGGAACTCCAGACGGTGGAAGTGTTGCCTCAACCAAAACGCAAGTTTGTCCAACCGATAACTTTTTTCTGTCATCGACATATACTGCTGCTATGGGCCTGAGCACACAGTGGCAATATTCTACAGATAACGTTACGTGGAAAAATATTACAGGCGCTACAAAAGATACAATCACTACTTCGTTAGCCAATACTACTCCGTTAGCCCCGTCTACTTATTACAGACAAATGATCACTTGTATCGCCAGCGGCAAATCCACGGCTTCAACCAGTGTTTTGGTGAACCGCACAGCAGGCGTACAGGGAGTATACTCTATTGACAACACGAAACCAACCGATGCCGTAGTTGCCAAAAACTTTAACTCATTTAATGATGCATACCTTTTCATTAAATGTGGTATCAGCGGGCCAATCGTATTTAATGTCGCTAAGAATGCCAGTCCATACAATGAGCAGCTAATAATAAACAGCGTTTTCGGAACCTCTGCAACAAATACGATCACCTTCAATGGTAATGGTGCTACACTTAACTACCTGGCCACGACGGCAGCAACCGCGCCGGTGATAAGATTGAATGGTGCGCACCACGTGATTATCGACAGCCTTAACATCACTGCACTTGGAACCGTCTCCCAGTTTGGCTGGGGTGTTCACCTGACAAATGATGCCGATTCCAATACGATCAGCAGATGCAATATCACTGTAGACGCTGCACAGGCAACCAACAACTTTGCAGGCATTGTGATGAGTGGTGGTACTAACCCCGCCACAAGTGGTTCTTATTGTGATAGCAATACAATCAGAAACAACACCATCAGGGGTGGGCAATACGCTATCTCTATTGTTGGTGGTACGAGCTCTGCTGCTGACTATCCTGTTAACCGAAACCAAATACTTAATAACACCATACAGGATTATGCGACATATGGAATCTATATGAACAATAACCTGTTGACGAGGGTTGAAGGCAATGACATTTCAAGACCTTTGCGCTCAACCACAGGCGGTACTCTTTATGGGGTTTATTTAACCCAAACAAACGTTGGCAATTTTATTTCCAAAAATAAGATCCACGCTATGTTCAATGCCAGTTACACTTTCAGTGCAAGTTTTTATGGCATCTACTTCAGTAACGCTACTGGTTTTGCAGGCTCTGAGAACGTGGCATCCAATAATCAGATTTACGACATTAAATGTTTAGGTACGATTTATGGTTTGGCTAACAATGGTTCAAGCTTTGCGAACTACTACTACAACACAGTGGTGATTGATGACATAGCTACTGCCGCAACTACCCAGACCTATGGCTTTTATGCAACTAACCAGGTTGCCATGGTAGATATAAAGAATAATATTTTCTCGATCGTACGTGGCGGAACAGCGCTGAAATATGGAATGTGTATGGCTTCCAGCTCACTCTCTTTATTTACCATAAACTACAATAACTATTTCAGCAACGGGCATCCTACCTATAGTACCGGTTATTATAACGGTAAGTCTTTTGCAACATTGACTGATTGGCAGAACGCTACAAAATTCGATACTACGTCTGTTTCGATTGATCCCGGTTTTAAAAATCTTGCAACAGGAGATCTAACGCCTACATCGGCAGCGATGATGAATAAAGGTACGCCGGTTGCAACGCTAGATGATATCGCTAACTTAACAAGAGATACAAAGACGCCGGATGTAGGCGCCGTTGAATATAACCTGCCTGGTTGTACTACATCATTCCTTCCCGGTAATGCATTTGCAAACGTTGGTTACGCAACCTGCGTTGGCAAGTCAGTTATTTTGAACCTGAGAAATAATGATGTTGGTTTAGGCTTAACTTACCAGTGGCAAACTGCAACCGACGTAGCAGGTACATGGTCAAATTTGTCGACAGCAATGGTTGCGCCACCATATACATTTAACGCAGGTAACAATACAATATATTACCGTGCTGCAGTAGCTTGTAACGGAGGTACACCTCAATATACTGCTCCTATACAAATTGTAATCGGAGGTTATTTCCCAGCCGGTACATATACGATCGACCAGACGCAACTGACCGATCCTGTAGGCACCAAAAACTTTAACTCATTTAAAGATGCGGCATCTGCTATCAGTTGCGGTATTGCAGGCCCGGTAGTGTTCAATGCAAAACCGGGTGTATACAATGAGCACATCAGAATTGGTGCGATTGGCAACAGCTCTGCTGTAAATACCGTTACCTTCCAAAGTGAAAGTGGAAACCCTGCGGGCACTGAATTGACATTCAACGCACCGGACGGCAACAATAACTACACAGTACAATTGGACAGTGCGAGCAACGTTACGTTCAAAAATCTTACAGTATCTGCAACCAACGCAGTGTACGCAAGAGCATTTGATCTGATGAATACAGCATCAAGTGACAGCATTGTGAATTGCGTGGTAAATTCTGTAAAACCGAATGCAGCCAGTTATCCGTCATCTGATCAAACTGCTATTACAGGCATATATGCCGGAACAAACTATACAGGCGGAAAACTGGTGATCAAAGGAAATACCTTTCATAAAGGAGCCAAGGGTATATACATCAATGGCTTGAGTACCCCACTTCCTGTAGCAACGGTTTTTTTCACTCAAAATAACGTGATAGAAGGTAACCTGTTCGATAGTTGTTATCACCACTGCATTTATGTTGGCCATGCAAGCAGCATAAAAGTTGTTAACAATACTGTTCCTGTAAAAACGACATACTCTAACACTTCGACTGCTGGAGCTGTGTATGGTATTAACATGAATGACTGTGACAGCGCTATTTTAGTCGCTGGTAACTATGTTACGTTAGAGAACAATGCCGGCCTTATTTACGGTATTTATGTGTTTGGTAATAATGCTACTCCTAATGCCCGTGGTAAGATCATAAACAATAAAGTTTATGGACTTACCGGTTTAACTAACATGGTTGTGGGCTTGTACAATGGTTCGGGAACGGGTACCACGTCAAGCTATACAGACGTAATGAATAATGAAATCAGTGTGTCTACGCCTGCTACCGGAGCTGGAAACCTTGTCGGTTCTGCCGGTATAGTTACACAAAACGCCACTTACACGAACTATTATAATAACTCATTGCTGAACACGTCGCCGGCATCAGGCATTTATAATGTTGCTTTTTGGGTAGATCACGGAACTTTCAACTTAGGAGGAAATACAAATATCTTTAACAACATTATGGCCAACCAGGGTGGTGGTCCTGCTATATACTATTTAACAGCGGTAGACAATGTGAAAGTGGACTACAACATGATGTACACAAGCGGTCCTGTTCTGGTGAACAGAAATCCGTCAGGTACAACTTATCCGGATCTACCGACATGGAGAAAAGCATATGGCACAGATTTTAATTCTATAGTCTATAAACCGGCATTTACAAGTACAACCAATCTTCAACCGCTTGCATCTGATCCAAACTCATGGGCAATGCAGGGTAGAGGTGTTCACATAGCAGGAAACAATGTAGATATAAATGGCAATGCCCGCCCTGTTTTATTAACAGACGGCGTTCCTGACATGGGTGCTTATGAGTTTGACCCAACTGTAGCGCCTCCTGACTTGGTAGCTACACCGGCAACTCCAGCGCCTGGTATTACACAGTCGTTCTCTTTCGGAACAGATACTGTAACAAGAATTACATGGGATCCATCAGCGGCAGTGCCTACAGCAATTTCATTGAAACGATATAGCGGTAGAATACCTGCAGGTTTGAACCCAACAACGCAATCCATGTACTACTACGTAGCTGCAAACGTTACAGGAGCTGGTCCTTTCAAATACAAAATGCAGCAGACATTTATAAATCCATGGATGAGAAATCTTCCTAACAAGTCTCTGATTAAAACCGGACAAACAGATGCAACAAACGCCTGGGTGGTAAGTGGTGCAAGTGTTATCGATTCATTCAACAATATCTATTCTGATGCTGCTTTAACAATGCTGGACAAGTTTACTGGTATGACGGATGGCAAAATTCCAGCGCAGCCTGTTTACACCACAACACCCGATAGCTCCACCAGGGGAACCCGTTTCTGGGTGCCATACACTTTAGCATTCTCCATGCTTAGTCAAAATGTTCAGCAGTTTAAGTTTGCTATTGCATCTCATGTAGCAACACAGGTGACAGTAAGTGTGCATGGAACAGGATACAGCAAAACATACTCAGTACCTGCAGATAGTTTGATTATTACAGATGAGGTGCCAAAATCTGGAATAAATGACGCTCGCTTAATGACAGAAGGCTTATCTGACAGAGCCGTGCTGATCGAGAGTAAAGATCCAATTTCAGTAATACTTAATTGTGAATCGTTTAATAACCTGGCTACAAGTGCTGTAATAATGCCAACCGGTACATATGCCAAAGAGTACACAACTTTAGGTGTTGCCCAGTTTAGCCCAGGAAAACCTGAGCAATTTAAAATGGGTACATCATGGGTAACTGTAGTTGCAGACAACGATAATACCGTTGTACAGATCACACCTTCCGGAGCAACAACAGGTGGACTCGCAGCCGGTGTACCTGTCCAGCTGACGCTTAACAGGGGACAGGCTTACCAAATCCTTGGCGCATTTATCAGACTGCACCCGAGAGCGGAAAATGGTGGTAGCGGTGATACTTACGAGAGCTATGACCTGACAGGAACGAAAATTGTTTCTCTTCCTAACTCGGCAGGTAAATGTATGCCAATTGCAGTGTTCAATGGTAGTAGTGGAACCAATGTTACATGCCAGGAAGATCAGTCAAATGGGGATGTATACATGTTCCAGCAAACATTTCCACTACAGGCATGGGGCAAAAAATTCCTTACGGCTCCATTGGCAACAAGAAACAGCAAGAGCCAACTGTTTTTCAGTTTATACCGTGTGATGGTGAAAGATCCTTCCACAGTAGTGAAAGTCAATGGAACGGTATTGACTGGTTTGAGAGCTAATACTTTCTATCAGTTCTCATCACGCATACCTCAGCTTATTGAAGCAAATAAACCGATAATGGTTGCGCAGTGTATGACGCAAACCACTGGCTGTGGTAATGACGAGTATTCCAGTCCTGGAGGTATGGGATCTATAAACTACCTGACACCTGTAGGTCTCGGTGTAAATAATGCGATCGTCTTTAGGAAATCGTATGATGTAAACTACGTTACAGCAATCGTTCCAACCAAAGCTTTGTCTTCATTCAAAATTGACAATAGTAATACATTCGATTCGACTTATGTGCATCCGCAAAATTCAGCCTATACGGTTGTAGTAAAAAGATTTGCTACCGCTCCTGCTGCGATATCTGTTATTACATGTGATAGCAATTTTACGGCCCTTTTCCATATGCCAGTTGCTAACAGTGTTAACGCATATTCATACAACATAGGCTTCCAGGTACCAAGAGTAAATGTGAATTCTTACATCAACAACACATACAGCAACACAGTTGCTCCAAGTGCTTACACTTGCGCGGGTACAACGTTTAAACCGACCATCTACCTGCCTGTGGCGGCTAAGAGCATAACATGGAAGCTAAGCGCAGCTCCGGGTGCGACTCCAGCCACTGATGTAACAGTAAATAATCCGGTAGCAGTAGATACAGTAGAAATCAACTCACAGGATTATTATGAGTACAGGCTCAACCAGGCGGTGTCGTTCTCTGCTACAGGCAATGATACAATTCCGGTAACAGTAGTATATGGCGCAAACAATCCGCTTAGCTGCGACCAGACACTTGATGGAAAAATTCCTGTAGTGGTAAAACAAGCTCCGGATGCAGAATTTACAGTAGTGTACGATAACTGCGTATTCACAACTGCTCAGTTTACGGCAACGGGTAACGCTAACAACAGTGCCGCATTCGATCGCTGGAACTGGAACTTTGGTGACAACACAACCGCAACTGGTAAGACGCCTACCAAGAAATGGAACCAGACAGGTTTATTCAATATAGGATTGCTCGCAATTGCAAACGATGGTTGTTATGATAGTACAAGCCAGAAAATCCAGGTCAATACTTGTGACAACGTCTTCATACCAAACAGCTTTACGCCAAACGGCGATGGCCACAACGATCAGTTTAAACTGTACGCCAGCAACGTAAGCGAAATGAAGATGATGATATTCAACCAGTGGGGTCAAAAAATATTCGAAACAACCAACATGGCCAATGGATGGGATGGTACATTAAATGGTAAAGCAATGCCATCGGGTGTGTACATGTATGTGTGCAGAATAGTTTTGACCAGCGGAGATATCATTGACAAAAAAGGAAGCATCAATTTACTTAGGTAATATTTAAGACAAACACTACCTGTCGGCAAGGTCCGCCTGAAAATGGCGGACCTTCAGCCAGCCAGGGAAGGCAAAGTCAGTTTGAAAAACCAATGTGTTTTTCTGAACCTCAAAACAAAAAGAAATATCCATAGTGAAGAGCTCTGTAATAATAAAGTGCAGAAAAGAAACAGAAGGCAGGAATTGTTACAAGCATTATCTAGTTTAAAATGCGGCGGGTGAGGGAATTATGATACCGGTGATGTTTAGGTCCAAAAACGAAAAGCCAGGTGTTAGCGAGCAAACCAAATTAAAGTCCATCCTAAACCCGCTGCAATTTTTTAGTTGTTAGTTGATGGTTGTTAGTTGTTAGAATAGTGCAACTGGCAGCAACCTCTAACAACTAATAACTAACAACAAACAACTCAAAGTAAAAACCATAACTAACAAATGAAGTGCATAACAAAAATAACTGCAATGGGCCTGCTGCTACTGGCAGGAATGGGATCTGCGAAGGCGCAGGACCCGCACTACACCCAGTACTACGTTTATCCTTCGTGGTTGAACCCTGCACTGACAGGTGTGTTTGACGGTAGTGCAAGAGTCTCCGCGATCTACCGCAACCAGTGGGGCAATATCGCTTCCCCTTACCAGACACCCGGCGTTTCCGCCGATTTCAATACCAATAAAAATGCGGCCTTTGGCGTAAGCGTGCTGAACCAGCGCGCCGGCGACGGCGGCTTTAACTACACCACTGCTTATGCAAGCATGGCATACTCCGGCGTACGCTTTGGGGCCAACGGTTATAAAAGGCTGAACATGGGCTTCCAGCTGGGCATGATCCAGCGCCGCTTCGACATCAGCAAAATGTCATTCGGTGAGCAGTGGAACCCTTCGACTGGTTACAACCCGGGCGCAGGCACCGGTGAGTCTTTAAGCAAAACCAGCGCTACATCTTTTGATGCAGGCGTTGGCGTAATGTACTACGACGCAGAGCCAGGCAAAAAAACGAACCTGTTTGCAGGCGTTTCCGCGTCACACATCACCCGCCCCACAGACCAGTTCAGTGCCAGCGGCGATGCGAAGATCCCGGTAAGATACACGGGCCATGCAGGGTTGAGGATCATGATCAACGAAGTGGCGAGCATCACACCCAACATTTTGTACATGCGCCAGGGATCAGCAGAAGAGAAAATGGTAGGCGCGTATTTGCAAATGAACGTGGCAGAAGATGCAGACTTTATGATCGGTGCCAACTACCGCATCAAAGATGCGATCTCTCCCTATATCGGCGTGTATGTAAAAGAGTTCCTGATCGGCGCCAGCTATGATGTCAATACTTCTGATTTGGGTAAGATGGCAAAAGGCAGCAATAGTTTTGAGTTGTCACTGAGCTACATCTTCAAAAGAGCAGAGAAAACACCGGAAGTGAAATTCATCTGTCCAAGACTCTAAATCATTTGAAAAGTAAAACCCGATCTAAAACCAAAAAGTCAACATCACCCAGATGAAAAAAATATTTTTATCAGCGGCAATACTAATGGGAGCAACGTACGCACAATCACAATATGTGTACAACTACCTGAAAGCAGCCAACAACTACTATAAAAAATCAGACTACGCCTCAGCAGCCAAGTACTATGAAATGTACCTGGGCATTGGCGCCAAAAGCAAAACCGGCAACTACGACCCATATGCCGGCAACACACAAAGCAAAACCAACACCAAAGCAGCGGGCGGCGACACCCACCAGCAGGCAGTGTACGGCGCAGCAGAAAGCTACCGCCAACTGAACAACTACGCGAAGGCAGAGAACTTCTACCAGGAAGCTTCCGGCTATAGCGCCGCACAATACCCACTGGCTAAATACCAATATGCCGTGACCCTGAGAAGCCTTGGCAAATACGAAGACGCTCAAAAAGCGTTTACTGAATTTCTAAGTGCGTACAAAACAGAAGACGCTTATACCAAAGCCGCCAAAAGGGAAATTGAAAACCTTCAATTCATCCAGCAGCAGTTGCATAAAAAAGACCTGTCTTTATACACGGTAAAAAAGCAGGACACGGTAAATGTGAACACCCCCGGTGCGAACTATGCCCCGGTGCTGACGGGCAACAATACCATGATTTTTACTTCCACAAGAATTGACGGCAACGATAAATCTGCAGCCTACATCAACCACTTGTACGAAGCAACAGTCAATGGTGATGCAGCAACTGTAAGTAAGATTGATATCGCCCAACCAGAAGGTGTTCATCAAGGCGTGGCAGCCATCACGCCGGATGGCAAAACGATCTACCTGACAAGATGGACGATGACCAAAGAAGGCAAGAAAACCGCTGCTTTATACCAAACCACCAAAACAGATGCAGGCGCCTGGAGCGAACCCACTGCCCTTGAAGCCATCAATGCAGCAGGGAGCAATAACCAGCAACCATTTGTAACGGTAGACGGTAAGTTCATTCTGTTTGCCAGCGACCGCTCTGGCGGACAAGGCGGCTTTGATATTTGGTTTGCACCAATCGCAGACGGTAAAGTGGGCGAGCCGGTAAACATGGGTTCCACTATCAACTCCGCAGCCGACGAACAAGCTCCATATTACCATACCGCTTCACAAACACTCGTGTTTTCCAGCAACGGCAGAGTAGGCATGGGTGGCTTTGACCTTTACCAAACAAAAGGCAGCATTGCCGGCAATTGGGGTGCAGTTAAGAACCTTGGTTATCCTGTAAACTCAGAGAAAGACGATATTTATTTTGCCAGCAAAGGCACAACAAAGAATATGTTGTCTGATGTAGTGTTCAGCTCCGACAGGGCATCTGAATGTTGCCTCGATATGTTCAGCCTGCAGAAGCAAACACCTGCTAAAAAGATCGCAGGTAAAGTAATCGCTTGCGACGGCAACACGCCACTGGCTGGCGCTAAAGTGCAAGTATTGGCAGACAACAAAGTGATCGCTGATCTTTCAACCGGTGCCGATGGTAGCTATAGTTTCACCATGGATGAGTACCAACCGGTGAAAGTATCTGCATCGACAGAAGGTTATCAGAGCAATACACTGGGCATAGCAACGCCGCAAGATGAAGAAATGGAAATGATGAATGCTCCTGCATTGTGTCTGGTAAAAGTTGCACCTGCCGTTGGTGAAACAGTTGTTGTGGATCACATGTACTATGCTATTAACAAAGCAATTATTCTTGACGAATCAAAACCAGCACTGGATCATTTAGCGCAGATGTTAATTGATAATCCAGGCATGTCCATTGAGATCGACGGTCATACTGATAACGTAGGTACAAAAGCATACAACCAAAAACTTTCGACTGCACGTGCGAAGAACGTGGTGGATTATTTAGTGTCTAAAGGCGTTGACGCAAAACGTTTGCAATACAAAGGTTATGGCGATACAAAACCTCTTGATACAAATGATACAGAAGAAGGTCGTGCGAAAAACAGAAGAACTGAGTTTAAAGTTTTGAATAAATAAACAACGTTTTTTTTCGGTGATAGTTCAGTATAAAAAGATGCCGCTTCAGTAATGGAGCGGCTTTTCTAGTTAATTACGAAGGCTTCGACAAGCTCAGCCTGACAGCACGAACGGAGTGTCAGGCTGAGCTTGTCGAAGCCTTCTCGCTAACTAAACGAAATTGAATTAAAAATCAAGAATTGGCTCCACCTCTCTCTACCTCGTAGTTCAAACAGAAGGTTCCACTTGACAGGTGTTTTGTAGAGGCAAGATTTAGTTTGATTACGTTATTCAGCTCTCTGTGCAGGGGAATGCCTTTACCAAAAAACACCGGATGCATAATCAGCCAAATGCCATCCAATAAATTTTCCTGCAAGAGAAAGTGAACTACTGTTGGACTGCCAAAAACATAAATGCTCTTGCCATCCTGCTGCTTGATCGAATTTATTTTTTCTGCAACATTATCACGAATGACCACTGAATTGTCGTCGTTAGAAGTTTGCACTGTTTTAGACAAAACATATTTGGGTACACTGTTGTACCAGTTTGAATATTTGACTTCATAGGCAGTTGCGCCCGGCTTATCTGCCGCGGTTGGCCAGTTGCTTTCCAGCAATTGCCACGACTTTCTTCCAAATAATATCGCATCTGCGCTTTCAATCAAACTGCAGACAAACGCAAGATTTTCTTCATCGCCAATAAAATTTGTGAACTCTCCATTAGGACCTGCAACGAAACCATCAAAAGATGTTTGCACGATTGCTATTAATTTTCGCATGGTTGTATTTTTTGATGTAGAGACGCATTGCATGCGTCTCTGTAGCAACACAGATGCGCTGAATTTGTTCGAACAAACGAAATAAAAAGAGACGCCTTCAAGGCGTCTCTACAGAAGTGGTGAATTGTAAAGTCTACTCCCAAATACTCTTCAATTCATAAACAGTCAGGTTGTTAATATTGGCTGTGCCGCCCGCTGATGAAGCAGACAACGTTCTGTTTTCTGACGGAATATTGATATTTACAGGCATGAACAACAAACCATTACTCGCATACACTTCAAGGCCTATGCGATCTGCATAAATGATCATGCTTTGTTTTCCATTCTGCAAAGGCGCAGGAGAAGTAACGCCATCGATTGTCAGCTCTTGTTTTGCAACATTGTATACCACAGGCACTCCACGAACATTGAACGTAACTTCTTTTGCGCTACCTGGTTCAAATTCAACTCTTATCTCTGCTAATTCAACATCAATCTTGGACAGTGGATTTGCTGTACCTGCCTTCAATTTCATTTTTGAGAACGGATAAGTTTTTACACGTAAAGCATTCATTTCTTCCACCGGCGTTCTCGTCAATCTGATTCCTTCCTTAGTGCGGGTGAGTTTCAATTCAGTTGGGATACTTTGCGACTGATTAAATGTCATTCCTTCTTTGTCCGTATTCGTGCGCCACCAGCCGATTTCAACACGTCTGCCTTTTGGCTCGTTGCTGTATGTTTGTGATGCATAATAATCACGACCACGTTGATTGAACAGTTTTTCTTCTTCTGGCGTAAATTTTTCGCCGTCAAAAGTTCCTACTGCATACTCCCCGTTTGCTGCAGTCAGCACCCATTTCTTTTCGTTGGCATTGCCATCAACGGGTAATTCATAAAACTCGGGACACTCGAACAAATATCTGTCATCGCCTTTGCCGCCGTACACAACGCCTGCTTCTTTCCAGTTTTTCAAATCGGGAGAAGTTAGTATCTGAATGCTGTTCTGTGCGTTGTCTCTTTCTACCCAAACAACCATTACCCATTTTTTTGAAGGCTCATGCCAAACAACTTTTGGATCACGATTGTCTTTGTTGATTCTTGGCACAACAGCATGATCGAGTTTGTGAAAAGTCCTGCCGTCAGTGCTCCAAGCAAGGCATTGTGCCCATGCTTTTGCTCCCGTGCAAAACATCACCATCGCGGGTTTGCCGTTTTCACCAAGACCACTTGTGTTGTTTGCATCAACAACCGCGCCACCGCTAAACATAGGGCCAAACTTATCAGGATACAACGCTTCTCCAAGTTCCTTCCAATGCAAAAGGTCCTTGCTCACTGCATGTCCCCAATGCATATTTCCCCAACCACGACCATATGGATTGTGTTGAAAGAACAAATGATACTCGCCGTTGTAATACACCAATCCATTAGGGTCGTTTGTCCATCCGCGTTTCGGAGAGAAGTGCAATTGGCCCCGTAATTTCTCATGATACAATTCTCCTGCATTGGTATCTTCATCACTTTGTTCAATCGTTGAAAATGCTTTGGAATCAACACTCAAAGCCTCGGCACGCAGTTCGATTTTCTTTCCTTTCCAGGCACTAATGTCGAGATAAGCGTACCAATCAGGTTTATCATCTGCAAGCTCCATGTCAAACCATCTCACCATTTCACCATCTACCCACAACTCAATATTCTTTTTTGCTGCACCATTTTTTACAGGCAGCGCCAGCCATTTTTTCTCACCGGTAAAATACTTCGCAAAGTTCTCCAGTCGTGGCTTCGGCGCAGCATTGTCCTGCGCCTGACCAGCTGTAACAATACCTGCAAATAAAAAAGCTGTTATTAGTTTCTTCATAAAATGAAAATATGTTTTATTGTTAATTAAGAATTAGGAATTAAGAATTAAGAATTTATCAGGTTCGGCGGATCGTTTTTGTCCTTTGCACCTGTTGAATGGTAGTTTCAACAAATTATACAGCACATGAGGAATTCTTAATTCTTAATTGATTATTGCCATCCCACGTTCTGCTTGTACAATCCCTTGCTGTAATTTATTTGATTTAAAGGAATTGGAAAATATTCGTCTCTTCCTTTTTTAAATGCCGCGTCTGACAGGTGTGAAGATCTTGTTTTTTCAATTGCAAAATATTTGTTGATATAGTCAGCAGCAACACCCCATCTCACCAGGTCGAAGAAGTGATAACCTTCTGTTGCAAACTCCAAACGGCGCTCCCAGCGTAGAGCCTGGCGCGCATAGTCCTGCGTCCATGTGCAGTTAGTTCCGGGCTTGTACGCACTCATGCCGTAGTTGGAAGTTGGAGTGCCATCACCTTGTTTCAGTAAGGCGGTGCTTTGCGCTGCTCTCATACGAAGTTGATTGATCAATGGCAAAGCTTCATCTTGTTTGCCCAATTCAATCAACGCTTCAGCTTTGAAAAGTATTACATCATCAAAGCGAATGATATCCCAGTTCTTAGAGCTTGACATGAACGGTGGAATTTTTTGAAATGACGCGTCCGTTGGTGCCACTACTTCCTTCATACTTGCAAATGCACCGTAGACTTCCGGGGCACGTGCCCATGATTTTGCGAAGATAAAGTTGGGAACATATTTGTACGGATGTCCGGGAATTGCAACAGTGTGATCCATACGAGGATCGAAAGTGTTTGTTTTGTAATCGCCGGAAGCCGCTACATCATTGGCATTGTAGCTATCGAACATTGGCAAACCTTTGCTGTCTGTTTTATATGCGTTGATGAGATCATGGCTCGGTACGTGAAAACCGCAACAGCCATATTCCTGGTTCATCGGATAATTCAAAGCGTGTCCATAATCCAGTCTTCCTTTTGGCGTACCATCATCTTTTGAATATTGTATAGCAAAAACAGATTCAGTGCTGTTCTCATATTGTGTAAGGAAGTTGTTGGCATAATCAGCATTCAGAACATACTTGCCGGAACCGATAACATCAGCGCACAATTGATTTACTTCATTCAGTTTGTTTGCGTCGATAGCGGTTACCTGGTTGTTTTCATCCTGTGTATAAGCCTGGTAGAGCAAGGCTTTCGCGAGATAAGCTTTAGCCGCATATTTGTTTGCACGTCCTCTGTCTGACTGCGTTTCCGGCAGTCCGGCAACCGCCGCACGAAAGTCATCTGTGATTTTTGTCCATAGTGCATCGTTGGAGTAAGTTCTGTTAGAAACCGTATCGTAGTTCGCTTGTGGCGTATTCTCATCTATGTACGGCACATACTTGAAAAGAATTTTTGCAAGAAAATAATAGTGTCCGCGAAGAAAACGCATCTCTGCCTGACGAACAGATTTGTTTGGATATTCAGCATCAGTCAGCGCATTCATTCTTCTCAATGCATCGTTTGCTCTGCCAATGTTTACATAAAGCCTATACCAAACCAGGTCAATCAACCCGTTGTCAACACGATTCAAAGAGAATGTTTCGAAAAGATGATATTCGCTGATATCGCCGGGACCATCGCCACCTTTGTATGTGTCTCCACCGCGAATACTTCCATATGGCCAAAGACTTGTGAATGGCGCGGTATAGTGATCGTTGCCTAATGCTGAGTATGCAGCAATGGCCATTTTGTCTACGTTTGCAGGTGTGTTAAGATCTTCGTTCGAGACAACACCCTGTGGCGTTTCGTCAAGAACTTTTTTGCATGATGATAAAAGAGAAATGGCAATTACCATCGTTAATATCGTGCGTTTCATTTGAGTGCTTTTTTGTTGTTAGAATGATACGTTTAAACCAAGTGTGCAAATGGCAGGGATAGGAAATGCATTGGTAGGTATTTCCGGATCTGCAGCGGTAAAGGATTTGCTTTTGAAAGTGAGTAAATTGGTGCCTTGCACAAACACTCTCGCATTTTGTGCTTTCAAACTTTTAAATGCATGCCTAAGGTTGTAACCAAGTTGTACCGTTCTAAGTTTTAAATAAGAACCTTTTTCATAGAAGTAAGTAGATGTGCGGCCTTCATTGTTTCTGTTTACCAGTGTAAGTGCCGGTATGGTTGAGTTTGCGTTTTGCGGTGTCCATGCGCTCAGCGTTCTTTGTCCCCAGTTTGTACCGACCCACAGAGAAGAAAAGTCTGTGTATGTTTTAAAATCATTAAACACATCATTTCCCTGAACGCCTTGTAAGAAGAAGCTGAAGTCAAAGTTTTTCCAGTTCAGTTCTACATTCAAACCGTAAAGAAATTTTGGATTACCATCTGCGATAAAATCTCTGTCCTTATCATCTATCACACCATCGTTGTTCAGGTCTTTATATCGGATTCTTCCAAGTCCTTTGCCCACTTGGTCTGCAGACTCTTCCACTTCTTTTTGTGTAGTGAACAAACCATCTGCTACATAACCAAACACCGCGCTGCTTGAATGGCCGAGGATTGTTTTGTCAGTACCATTACCCGGATAAGAAGTTAGTACCTGCTCGGGTAATGCAGTCACTTTGCTTCGATATGAAGAGAAGTTACCTGTTACGTTGAATGAAACGGTGTTGCTCAATGCTCCGTTGTAAGAAAGCAATACTTCATAACCTCTGTTTTGCATCGAAGCTCCATTGAACCAATAGTTTCCGCCCTCACCTACAACAGCGAGATAGCCTGGGCTGATCAAAATGTCTGAAGTGTTTTTTATGAAGTAATCAACTGAACCGGTTAACCTGTTGTTGAATAATCCAAAGTCCATACCGAAGTTTGATTCTTTAGTACTTTCCCAACGCAATGAATCATTTGCCTGTTGCGTGCGTGTAAAGCCTGAAGGCAATTGTCCTGAGCCGTTTCCATTGATGTCGTAGGCGCTGCCGTTATCAAAATCCCATGTTGGATCAATGCCATAAATAGCAGAGTACAATGCATATGTTGCGTAGTTTGCAATTTCCTGGTTACCCGATTTACCCCAGCCATAGCGCAACTTTAAATCAGAGATTACTGATTGATTTTGCATGAACGCTTCTTTGCTCACGCGCCAGCCAAGAGAGAATGCGGGAAACATACCATAACGATATTCGCTACCAAACCGTGATGAGCCATCGCGGCGCAACGTTACCGAAGCAAGATAGCGGTTGTCATAACTATAGTTCACTTTGCCGAAGTAGGAGAGAAGTGCATAGCCGGAACCATTGCCTGTATTGTCTTTGTTGGATGAACCTGCGTCAATATAAGCGTAGTCTATGTTTTCAAGCGCATAGCCTTGTCTTGATGCTGAGAAGTTTTGCGACAGGTATTTAATCGTTTCTTGCCCCAATAAGAATTCAAATTTGTTTTTGTGGAGATCAAGATTGTAGTTAAGGGTATTTTGCCATATCCAGTTACCATTGTATGATTGGCTCGTTGCCACTTGATTGGATGGATCAGATAAAAAACCTGAAGTGTAAGACTTGCGCAGAGTGCGCTGATACTGGCCGTTGAAATCTGCACCCAGGCTCGTTCTTAAATGCAGGTTTGGAATAATTGTCCAGTCTGCAAAAACGTTTCCAAACACACGGAAGTAGTTGCTGAAGTTTTGTTTGTTGTCTTCAATAAGTCTTACCGGGTTTTGTCTGTCCGTCATTCCAGGTGCAGGACCGCCCCAACCGCCATCAACTGTATGCACTGGCACTATTTGTTGTTGCACGAGTGATGAAAATAAAATGTCGCTCGTAGGAATAAGTGCATTTCGTATGTAAGTGAAATTTAAGTTTTCACCTATTTTCAATTTGCCATTGAAGTAGTTGAAATCAGAATTCAATCTTGCATTAAACTTCTTGCTGTTTGAAGCTTTTACAATTCCTTTATTGTCGTAGTAGCCAACAGAGAACATAGTGTTGCCTCTTTCTCCGCCATTGCTTAACGACACGTCATATTGTTGAATCAATGAGGTTTGAGAAATTTCGTCGAACCAGTTGGTGTTAGCCGGTTTCATTGTTTTGGCCGCATCGATGTATTCAGGATAAATGATCTTGTTGAGAACCGGATTGTTGTAATCGCCGTTCCAATCGTATTGATAGATCTGGTTGTTGTTGGGATTTGTTTTGTCGTTTACAGATGCCTGCCAGTAAGCTTTACCTCTGCCATCTGAATCAAGCATTTTTTGTTTCGTAGTGTAAAACTGTGAGGACACTGCAGCGTTAACATCCACACGTGAAAAACCTTTCTTTGCTTTTTTAGTAGTTACGATCACGACGCCATTTGCTGCACGCGAACCGTAGATCGTAGCAGAAGATGCGTCTTTCAAAACCTGTATGGATTCTACATCATCGGGGTTAAGATCCTGCAAACTGAGTTTGGTTGGAATGCCGTCGATCACATACAAAGGATCGTTATTGCCTAGTGTTCCCACACCGCGAATGCGAACAGTTGCGCCGCCTTGCGGAGAACCATCGGTTGTGATGAACACGCCGGGAACGCGACCCTGCAAGGCTTTTGTGGGATTACCCACAGGACTGTTCTTAATATCTGCGATGTTCACAACAGACACAGCTCCAGTAAGGTCTGCTTTTCTTTGTGACTGATAACCCGTTACCACAACGGTTTCCAGCGAAGTGGATGCGGACTCTAATGCAATTTCAACGTTATCGCTTGCCCCAACTTTTACGTCCAGTGTAAGAAAGCCAATGGAAGATATTTGCAAATTTTCTCCTTCTTGTGACTGGATGCTAAAGCCGCCGTCAGCACGGGTTGTTGTTACATTTGATTTGCTTTTGATAGTGGCGCTTTCGATGGGCTGCTTTGTGTTTCTGTTAAACACATGCCCCGTAATTTTCTTCTGTTGAGCAAGCAGCATTATAGAAAAAAATAACGCAGCAAGCATCGTTAATGTTTTTTTCATTATAGCAGTTTTTGTTAGTTTATTTAGTGGATCGAATGGTGTTATTGTTGTTTATAAGTTCATGTATTTCGTCTATGGTGTAATCAGGGCAGCCGCCGGAGCGTGATGCAACCAAGGCTCCAAGTGCACTGGCAAATGTCAGCGCTTCTTCAGGCGATTGTTGTTGAATAATGTTGGTCAGCATCGCGGCGAGGAAGGAATCGCCACTGCCAATCGTATCGGCAACCTTTACCTTAAAGCCCTCGTGGCGATAGAGTTTGCCATCAGTGTTCATTAACGCACCATCCGCACCGAGTGTAACGATGATAGTCGGTATGTCAAACTTCTCCTGTATCATCGCGATACGATCAGCCGAACTTTTGAAATCTGCGAACCAGCCTGTAATGAGTTCCAGTTCGCTTACATTCATTTTTAAAATGTCTGCTTTTTGCAGCAACGATTCTACAATGGCCCTGTTGAAATGTGGCGCACGCAAATTGATGTCGAGCACTTTTGTATGCGCTTCTTCCAGCAATGTAAACAGCGTGTCTCTTGAAGTTTTGTTGCGGGTAGCGAGACTTCCGAAAATAAAGTACGCTGCCTGTTTAACTAAAGATATAGCGTCATCTGCCACTGCAATATTGTCCCAGGCAACAGGCGACACAATATCGTATTGCATTTCCCCGTGATCATTGGCAGTTGCATGTACGATGCCTGTTGGCAAATGATAATCCAGTTGCACATGCTCAGTATCTACATTTTTTTCTTTAAGGAAAGTCAGCAGGTCCTTGCCTCTTTCATCAAGACCTATACGTGAAATGAATGCAGGCGATTGTCCAAGTTGCTGCAAATGATACGCAACATTCATAGGCGCACCGCCTGGCAGCGCACCAGATGGGAGCAGGTCCCAAAGAATTTCTCCGTAGCTGATGATGTTGTTCATGGTGTAGTTTATGGTTGTTAGTTGATAGTTGTTGATGATTCAATTAATAATTAATAATTAAAAATTAATAGGTGTAGCTTTTCAAGTTTTTCAGACGATCAATATGCTCAAGAGACTATTGACTGATACTTTGTTAATTGTTAATTATTAATTATTAATTCGCTGCTAGTGCATTACCAAAACATGCTCCAGCTGTTCCAAACTTTTCCCCTTCGTCTCAGGCATTATTTTCCACACAAAAACCAGTTGCAATACCATCATGACCGAGAAGAAGAGAAAGGTGTTTCCGCCGCCGAGTTTTTCAGTCAGCATAGGGAAAACAAATGCGATGATCGCTGCCATTGTCCAGTGGGTAAGGCTTCCAAGCGTTTGTCCTTTGGCGCGAACTTGGTTCGGAAAAATTTCCGAAATGAAAACCCAGATCACTGCGCCTTGCGAAAAAGCGAAGAACGCGATGTACACAAGTAATAAAATGGTCACCGTCATTCCGCCAAAATCATTGACGTAAAATGCACGGGAAACAAGGCCAAGAGTAATGATCAATCCAACAGAACCTATAAGCATCAATGTTCTCCTGCCTACTTTATCGATAAAGTTTAAAGCCAGTAAAGTGAAAAGAAAATTCACCGCACCAATGCCGACGCTTGACAACAAAGAGGATTGTTTTCCCAAGCCTGTCATTTCAAAAATGCGTGGCGCATAATATATAATTGCATTGATGCCCGAAACCTGGTTGAATACGGCAAAAGTGATGGCCATGAAAACAGGCAAACGATTTTTGCGGGAAAATAAAGTTTCCGAAGCAGTTGATGATCCCTGCGTCGCATCTTCCATGATTGCTTTTGCTTCTTCCTTGTAACCCAAAGGATTGATGACCTGCAACACTTTTTCCGCTTCGGCTACTTTGTTTTTCTTCAATATCAACCAACGCGGGCTTTCAGGTACATATTTTAACAGTACTAAAAATAACAAGGAGGGAATGAATTGAATGCCGAGCATCAGGCGCCAGGAAGTTTCTCCCTGCTGGCCAATGATGTAGTTGGATAAATAGGAGATGAGAATGCCCAACACAATATTAAATTGGAAAAGTGCAACGAGGCGGCCACGGGATTTCGCGGGAGAAATTTCGGAGATATACACCGGTGCGGTAACAGAAGAAGCACCAACACCTACACCCCCGATGAACCTGAAAGCTAAAAAGAAATACCAGTTGGTGGCGAGCGCAGTGCCGGCTGATGCGACCAGGTAAATGGCCGCGATCATCACCAAAGTGGTCCGGCGGCCATATTTCTCTGACGGCATGCTTCCTATTAGAGATCCAAGAATTGTTCCTATTAATGCAATCGAAACAGTGAGGCCATGTTCAAATGGACTAAGGCTCCAGTACTTTTGAATCGCTTGCTCTGCTCCAGATATAACTGCAGTATCAAAGCCAAACAAAAAACCTCCGAGGGCAACAATCACGCTCCAGGCGATAACTTTCTTATTCATGTGGCAAACAATAATTTCCAACAATGATACTTTGGTTGAAGGCAGTTTGTCTTTCAATCCTATTTCAATTTCTTTCCATTTGGTTCCATTTTTCAAAACTGCATTAAGTTATTGTTTATAAGTCTGTTGCACCGGAAAATTTAAAGATTTGAAATTGGTCGTTTTTAATTTCGTTTCATTGTTGTTTAGAAATTATTTCATTTCGGAGACTGAATTTTTGAAATAAAGGAGATACATTTATAGTATGATTGCTGCTTATGAAATTGTTTGCCCACCATACAAAGAATATTTTTTGGCTGCCCGTCATTGTCATCACGTGTTTCTTATTTCAATCCTGCAATTCAAATAACAATCAAAAAAAATTTCGCATTGGGTTCTCACAATGTGGAGATGCCGACTTTTGGCGGAAATCAATGCTCGGGGAAATGAAACGTGAATTGGCGTTTCACCCGGAAATGGAACTCATCTATAAGCAGGCAGATGACAACAGTCCAAAGCAGGTACAACAGGTAAAACAATTGCTGAATGACAAAATTGACCTGCTGATTATTTCTCCCAACGAAGCGAAACCACTGACGCCAGTGGTGGATGAGGTTTTTAATAAAGGCATCCCGGTGATTGTGGTGGATAGAAAAATCGCTTCTTCCTTATACTCAAATTTTATTGGCGCGGATAATTACCAGTTGGGCAAAATGGCCGGCGAATATGTTGGTTCGCTGCTGCACGGGAAAGGTAATATTATAGAGGTCGCCGGATTACCTGAATCTTCACCGGCTATTGAACGCGATCGCGGTTTTCGCGACGGCATTCAGCCATTCAATAATTTAAAACTGATTCAGCGTGTAAATGGAAACTGGGTAAAGCCAAAGGCGCAGGCTGAGGTTGCATCACTGAAAGATAAACTTCCTGAAACGAATCTCATTTTCGCACATAATGATGTAATGGCACTTGGGGCATACGAGGCTTGCAAAGATGCAGGAGTGGACAATGTGAAAATCATTGGTGTGGATGCATTGCCGGGAAAAGGCGCGGGGATGGAATTTGTTGATAGCAAAATATTGACCGCTTCATTGTTGTATCCAACCGGCGGCGCAGAAGCTATACGCAATGCTGCAAAAATTTTGAACGGACAATCTTTGGGGAAAGAAACGTTGTTACAAACACTGGTGGTTGATTCTTCCAATGTGCGATTGATGAAATTGCAAAGCGACAAGATCCTCAACCAGCAGGAAGATATTGAGAAGCAGCAGGAAATGATCGTGGAGCAAAAAAAGATCTACAACACGCAAACCTCTTTTGTGTACGTGCTTACCTGTATGCTCGGACTGGTGATTTTCTTCGCCGTGTTATTATGGTATTCGCGCAACGCCAATAAAAAGATTAATACAAAGCTGGCGCATCAAAACGAAGAAATATCAAGACAGAAAGAACAACTCATCGAAATGTCTGCAAAGGCTGAAGCGGCACACGAAGCCAAGTTGAATTTCTTCACCAAAATATCTCACGAGTTTCGCACCCCACTTACATTGATCACTGGTCCGATTGATGAAGTATTGGAGAATCCGAAGTTGCAAATGCAGACAAGGCAGCAGCTTTCACTGGTAAGGAAAAATGCAACAAGGCTTTTGAAACTGGTAAACCAGTTGATCGATTTCCGCAAGATCGAGTTTAATAAAATGAAGATCAAGGCAACGGAAACTGATCTCGTTGGTTTCTCAAATGAGATTGTACAAGCCTTCCAGGACATTGCACGCAAAAGAAATATTGATTGCCGTTTGCTCACAAAAGAAAGGCAACTACTTGTTTGGATCGACACGACGATGATGGACAAGGTGTTGTTCAACCTTCTTTCCAATGCATTCAAATTCACGCACGACAATGGTTCCATCAGTTTGAGCATAGAAAAAAACATCGATACAAACGAGGCCATACTAACGGTGCAGGATACAGGCATTGGGATGACACCGGAAGAGCAAGTGCATTCGTTCGATGCATTTTATCAGGGTGACTACGAAAGTCACAAAGGTTCAGGGCTGGGGCTCGTGTTGACAAAAGAGTTGATTGAACTGCATCACGGCTCGATCAATGTGCAAAGTAAAAAAGGCAAGGGAACAACATTCACCGTTGTGTTGCCACTTGGAAATACGCATTTTTCCACCGACGAAATTGGCGAAGACGAAACTTCGATGTTTGTTGACAAAGACAATAATCTGTTTACGGCGGATCTGTTGCCTGCACAAGATGTTGTTGAAGACAATCCAATTGAAAAAACCGATGGCGAAAGGGCTACTGTTTTAATTGTAGAAGATAACCCCGAGTTGAGGCAGTTCCTTCATTCACAGCTTTCCGCTAAATACGAAATCATAGAAGCAGAGAATGGTATTGTCGGTCTGCAAAAGACGTTTGATAATATGCCGGACATCATCATCTGCGATGTAATGATGCCGGGAAAAGATGGATTGACATTGACAAAGCAAGTCAAAGGAGACATACGTACCGCGCATATTCCCGTTATCTTATTGACAGCAAAAGCGACCGCAGAGCAGCAGGCCGAAGGTTTTAAAAACAATGCAGATGCTTACATTACAAAACCTTTCAACTTTCAAATCTTAAATCAAACGCTCTCTAGTCTCCTTTCGAACAGAAGTAAATTGAAGGATCATTTTACCACAGAGATACCTGCAGAGATACGTTCGCAAGGCAATAAAAAGTCTGACAGAAAATTCCTGGCAGACTTTGCATCTGTTGTCGAAAACAACATTTCGAATGATCAGTTTGTCATTGAGGACATTTGCAGGGAGTTGGGCATTTCCAAAGTGCAATTGTATCGCAAAGTGAAAGCCTTACTTAACACGAATATCAACGAATACATTTTGAGTGTACGACTGCAAAAGGCAAAATATTATTTGCAGCACGAAAGTCTTACCATCGCAGAGGTCTCTTACAAAACAGGGTTTTCATCGCCTGCATATTTTTCAACCGTCTTCAAAAGCAAGCTGGGAGTGACGCCGAATGCTTTTAGGAGTGCAGGAAATTAGTAGTTGGGAATTCAATGTCATTTTAATTAAGCAAGCTTTGAAATTGCGTAAAGGTTATAACCAGTAACGAAAGACTGCTTGTCATCCCGACGAAGGAGGGATCTGGGTTTGACATTAACACGTTGCCTGATTAAGCCCTCAGATCCCTCCTTCGTCGGGATGACAAGCAACACGCTTTAGTTTTTTAAGCACCTTAACTAAACGACATTGAATTTTTAATTCCTAATTTATTTTTTCCTATTTTTGGTTTCATCACTCTTATAACCATATAGCAGTGTTAGATTATTTGCCTGAAAAAGAATTATTCAAACTAATTGCCAACGGGGATGAAGTAGCCTTTGCTACTTTGTTTAAATCGTACGCTCCTAAGCTTCATGCCTTCTTATTCAGCCGCACGCATAATGACTCCAACGCAGAAGAACTCGTTCAGCAAACTTTTATTCGCATTTGGACGAACCGCGAAAAACTAGGCGATATTGACAATCCCAATGCCTGGTTATATAAAGTGGCGGCGAATGAATGTTATAGAATGATCCGCTCTCAGATGGTGGCGGAGAAAGCAATGACAGCAGTTGCCAGTAAGACAACTGAAGTAAACGATCTGGAAACTCCCGGTGAACAGATGCAATACAAAGAGTTGGAAATCAACCTGCAAGCTGCAATCAACGCATTGCCGGAGCAGAGAAAAAATGTGTACATACTCAACCGCCAGCATGGAATGAATACAGCGGAGATCGCAAAGGCACTGAATATCTCACCTAAAACTGCCAAGAATACCTTAGCGGCATCTTTGAAAAGTATACGGGCATTCCTCTACAGCAAGTATGACTATCTGTTTATTGTAATTCTGCTTAAGTCAATCAAGTAATAAGTTAAAAGTAAAAATTCAAAAGTCAAAAATCGGCCACCTTTTTGAATTTTGAATTTGAAAAAAAATTTTGAACCCCAATGGGCCTTTTTCTTTTCCCGGGGTTCTTATTATTAATTGAAATAAAAAGTAAAAAATCAAAAGTCAAAAATCAGGGGCCCTTTTTGAATTTTAACTTTTGACTTTTTGAATTGAATCGTCATTATGGATCAGCAAAAGCTACAATATTTATTTAAGCGTTATTTCGATAAAACATGCACGGAGAGTGAATGGCAGGAGCTGTTTGCTGTAATGAACGATGCCGATAAAAAAGAAGAGGTACAGGAATTGCTGTCAACCATGATGCAACACGAAGGTGCCCGGGAATTTGAGTACAACGAAACAAAATGGCAGCCGGTCCTGAACTCCATACTTGCAGAACATAAGCAAGCGCCATTGTCGGTTGAAAGCGAAGGGGAAACGAATGTAGTCGAAATGCAGCCCCGCCGCAAGATGCAATGGCGGTGGATTGCTGCAGCTAGTATCATTCTACTGTTTGCTTCCATTACTGCGTTGAAATTTCCATTCTGGAAAAGTAAAGGAGTTCAGCCCACTCTTGCAGGAAAAGTAATGAAGCAGGAACATGCGATTTTAACCCTGGCAGATGGTTCGCAAATAGTGCTTGACAGTGCCGAGAACGGGCAGCTTAGCCAACAGGGAAATATTAAAGTGATCAAGCTATCACCAGGACAAATTGTGTACAGCGGAAAAGCAGAGAAGACCAACACTCAATACAATACGATCACCACGCCTAAAGGCGTGCAGTATCAACTCACATTGCCAGACGGAACAATGGTTTGGATCAATGCTGCGTCGTCTTTGAAGTTTCCTGTTTCTTTTGATGACAACAAAAGAGAAGTGACGTTAACCGGTGAAGCGTATTTTGAAGTGGCAAATAACAAAGCGGCATCCTTTACGGTTCATGCGAAAAACAACGATGTACAGGTATTGGGAACCCACTTCAATGTGATGGCGTATGATGACGAGGAGGCAACGAGCACAACACTGCTGGAAGGAAAAGTAAAAGTAGTAGCTGGAAACGGCAACAGTGTTTTGCTGAAACCCAATCAACAGGCCCAATGCAAAGAGGGTGGAAATATGAAAGTGAAAAATGATGTGGACGTTGAAGAGGTGATGGCATGGAAAAATAACTTCTTCATTTTTCACGATGCTGATATAGAAACCATCATGAGGCAATTGTCGAGATGGTACAATATCAATGTTACTTATAAAGGCAAAGTGAAATATCCGTTCCAGGCTGAGATCCCACGCAATCAGGCTATGGACTCAATATTGAAAGCGCTGGCCCTTACTGGAAACGTTCATTTCGAAGTAAAAGGAAATGACGTGACTGTAACCCGATAAATAAACCGTGAAACAGAACTTGTTAAACACGTTAAAACAACTGCCCGGCTCAATTATTTTATAACCTTAACTTTCAAAATTATGTTTTGGATTGCTTGCAAGGCCAAAAGCGCTATCGCTTTAGGTAGTAGAGTCTTTTGCGCAATGAGGAAAGACCACGACACTCAAACGCCCGACAATAAAGGATCGGGACACCTCCACGTCAAATTTACTTTTATTATTTTGTTTGGTTGCCTGTTGCAGATCTATGCAAAAGGATTATCGCAAACAGTAACGCTTTCTGAAAATAAGGCTTCTCTGGAAAGTGTTTTCAAAAAAATCAAGAAGCAAACAGGGTATGGTTTTGTTTACACAAACTATGTATTGCAGAAAGCAAACCCTGTAACGGTGCACATTTCCAATGCTTCTATTGACGAAACAATGGAGCTGTGCCTGAAGGACCAACCACTCACTTATTCGATCACCAACAAGATGATCAGCATAAGCGAAAAGAAACCTTCGGTAAGTGCGCCTCCAAAAGCAATGGAGCTCGCAACAACAATTACCGCGCCGCCTATTGCGATCGCTGGTAAAGTAGTAGATGAAAGTGGAGCTGCTGTTCAAGGTGCAAGCGTTGTTGTAAAGGGCACTACCATTGGTGTTTCCACTAATGAAGTAGGAGAGTTCAAAGTAAATGTGCCGGACAATAAAGCTATCCTGGTTATAAGTTCTGTTAGTTTTGAGACACTGGAAGTGCCTGTTGGCAACCAAACAGTACTAAGAATACCATTAAGGAAATCGCTGGAAAAAATTGAAGAAGTGGTGGTGGTGGGATATGGTACCCAACGAAAAGTATCTGTAACAGGTGGCGTGGATGTAGTGAAGACGCAGGCGCTGCAAGGCAGACCGAATGTGAACGTTACGCAGGCGTTGCAGGGAACTGCGCCGAGCCTTATTGTACAACAAAAATCTTTTGAGCCGGGCCAAGCTGCCAATATCAATATTCGAGGTGTCGGAACCTTAGGTAACAATGATCCGCTGGTGGTAATCGATGGTATTATCGGCGGTGATTTGAACCTTTTGAATCCAAATGATATCGAAAGTATTTCTATTTTAAAAGATGCCGGAACGGCTGCCATTTACGGCTCCCGCAGTGCGAATGGTGTTATTTTGGTAACAACAAAAAAGGGAAGTAAGTCCGATAAAGGAACGGTCACTTACAATGGAATCGTGAGCGGCATTCATCCGCACATCTGGCCAAAAGCTGTTCCCGGTTATGAAAACATGATCCTTAAAAATGAAGCGATCATCAATGCAAATACAGGACAGGTGCCGACTTACACACCTGCTGAAATACAAGCCCAGAAAGACAGAGGCGATTACGAATGGTTCCTTGACGAGATATTGAAAGACGCCATTCAGCAGAACCACAACTTAAGCATCAGTGGGGGAAGGGATAAATCTACTTACATGATTTCTGCCGGATACATGGACCAGCAAAGCAATTTTGTCGGACCCAAAAAAGGATTGAGACGTTACAATTTCCGCATGAATCTTTCTAACGAAGTTGGCAAGTTGAAATTCACGACTATTCTTGCTTACACGCATACGGACATCAACGATCATTCATACAACACCGGAACGTTGATCGTAGATGCGGAGAGAACACCAAAATATTACCAGCAGAAAGATAGTCTTGGTCGCTACCTGACAAACGACGTGCTGACTGAGTTCAACCCGCTTGGCATTTTGGAAAAAGGTGGTTATCGCCAATATGACAACGACAATATTTTCGGAAGCATCAATGCTGATCTTGAAATTTTTAAAGGACTTCACCTCAAAGGAATATTTGGTGCGAATCTCACAATGAACCACCAGTATTACAAAACAGACTATGTGCCCTTCTATCCTAAAGGTCAGTATGGTAACATTGCAGGTTCATCTACCGGAGATGCGAACGACAAAAATTTATACACCAATCCACAATTGTTACTCGAATATGGCAAATCATTTGGTCAGCATCGTATCACTGCGATGGCAGGTGTTACAAATGAGTCCTATACAGGAAAGTCAAACAAGGTTGGTTATAAATATGCGTCACCGGATCTTGGTTTGCAGATAGATACCACAAAAGCATCTCTTGATATGAATGCGTTGGCAACTACACCGCAAACCACGACAGAGAATAGTTTGAACTCGTTCATTGGAAGATTGACTTATTCCTTTGCTGACAAGTATTTTGCCGAATTCAACTTTAGAGAAGACGGTTCATCAAAGTTTGCAAAAGATCATCGTTGGGGATTCTTCCCATCTATCTCTGGTGCATGGCGCCTTGGAATGGAGGATTTTTATGCGGCCAGCGATATAAAGAATTACATCAATGATGTTAAAATTCGGGCTTCATACGGATCACTCGGAAACCAGAACGTTAGTAACTATCAGTGGCAAACAACCTATTTCACGTTTGCAAATGCCTATGGTTTCAACAACAACGTTGTTACCGGAGCAGGCTTTAATACTGCGAATCCTGATTTGAGATGGGAGGTGGCACAAACATTCAACATCGGAGCGGACCTTACTTTCTTCAAAGGAAAACTGACAGGATCATTTGATTATTTCCACAAGCTTACAAAAGATATTTTGATGAGACCTCCGCTGCCAGGTACTTTTGGTGGTGGGCAAGTGGACTTCAACGTAGCGTCTGTAAAAAATCGCGGATGGGAAGTGTCGCTTAATTACAATACAAGTGGAAGGATATTTCGCCATAGCCTCAACTTCAACATAGGCGATACACGCAATGAAATTGTAAAGATGGCTGATGGAAAACCGCAGATAACCGGACTTGAAGAATTGCAGGTGATCAATGCGGAAGGTTTGCCAATCGCGTCTTACGTTGGATATAAAAGAGACGGGTATTTCCAGAATCTTAATGATATAAAGAACAAAGCAAAATTTTCAGGTCTTGATGTGGTGCCCGGTGACATCAGCTACAAAGACAAAAACGGCGATGGCGTAATTGATGATCAGGATCGTTACATTCTCGGAAACCCTTTTCCACGCTATACTTTTGGCTTTAACTACACACTTGGCTGGAAAGGATTTGACCTGGGCATTTTTATTCAAGGCGTTGGCAAACGTGACTTCGCTATTCGCGGAGAGTTGGTGGAACCTTTCCACGTGAACTACTCTTACGTAATGTTTGAGCACCAGCTCGATTACTGGAGACCGGATAACATCAACGCAAAATATCCACGGCTGGCGGTGGGTGGAAGTGCCTCAAATACTAACAACTACAGAAAAGGATCTGACCTGTATATTTTCGACGGCGCTTATGCACGTTTGAAAAATGTGCAGTTGGGTTACACGTTGCCGTCAAATGTTGCCCGTAAAATAGGAATGCAAAAATGTCGTGCATATCTCACAGGACAAAACCTGCTTACTGTTACAAAGAATTCTTTCATAGATCCGGAGTCAACAGAGTTTGACAACAAGCTATATGCCGGGAATGGCGCCAACAGTGGCCGTGTGTATCCGACTTCAGTCTATTATGGTTTTGGCCTTGACTTAATTTTTTAAACGATCGCATTATGAAAAAAACATTCAACATATGTATGGTGGCGCTGCTTGCTCTTTCTGCCTGCAAGAAGCTGGACCTTGCGCCCACCAACAACTATACAGATCTTAACTACTGGACATCTGCCGACAAAGCCAACCTGGTTTTGAATACGGACTACAATCAAATGACAGATGTAACTAACGTCTTCTACAATGAGGCGCTTTCGGATAATGCATACAATGGCCGCGGAGACGCGCAAGGCGTTAACTCTATTTCCGCAGGCATTTATGACCCGGCACTAGGGCGCTTAAAAAGTGAGTGGGGCTATCACTATCAAGGCATCAAAACAACGAATGTATTGTTGGAAAATATTGATCTTGTCCCAAACATGGATGCTGCCCTGAAAGCACGAATGATCGCTGAAGCCCGTTTCCTGCGTGCTTTTCATTACTTTCAGCTGGCAACATGGTTCGGTGATGTTCCTTATTTTACCAAGAATATTTCAATTGAAGAGTCACGCACCATTGCCCGCACACCACGTGCAGAAGTGATTGCTAACGTATTAAAAGAATTGGACGAAATAGAAACCGTATTGCCGGTAAACACGCAGTACACCTCAAAGGATGTTGGCCGTATTTCAAAAGGAGCGGTGATTGCACTAAAGGCAAGAATACAATTGTATGAGAGCAACTGGGCCGCAGTGGTTACAGAGTGCGAGAAATTGATCAATAAAACAGACAACGGTACTTACGGTCTGTTCCCGACTTACGAAGCCTTATTTCTTCCACAAAATAAGAACAGCGTTGAAACCATACTCGGTCGCGGCTTTGTGCCTTTGGACGTTACTCATGGAGAGTTCATTGACTTTGTTCCATTGTCCATCGGGGGGCGTGTAAATGCAATGGCTCCTACTCAGGAACTGGTTGATGATTATTTGATGGCAAATGGTAAAACGATTCACGAAGCCGGTTCAGGTTACGATGAAAACAATCCTTATGTAAATCGTGATCCACGTTTGGGTTTAACCATCGTGTATGATAACTACGCATGGAAGAAACCAGATGGCACTACTGCTACGATCAAGATTAAGCCTGGGTCCAATACTTTAGATGAATACAAATCAGGAACATCATCTTCACCAACCGGCTATTACATCCGCAAATATTACGACCCAACAAGCGGAAGTACTTTCGCATCCGGCAACGATGTGATGCTTATCCGTTACGCTGATATACTGCTGATGTATGCAGAAGCAAAGAATGAACTGGGCCAGATGACCGGTTCCATATGGGGCACCACAGTGGGTGCTGTTCGTCAGAGAGCAGGCTTCACGGGAGATGCGCTGAACTTTAACGCAGCATGGTCGAAAACAGATATGCAAAATATCATCCGCCGCGAGCGACGCGCTGAGTTTGCCATGGAAGGCTTGCGCATATTTGATATTCGTCGCTGGAAGATTGCACAAACTGTTTTGAATGGTACGGTGCATGGCGCAAAATTCGGCGATTCCGGTGTTGACAACGGCTACATCATTGCGGGCAAAAGAAGCTTTGATCCAACAAAGCATTACCTGTGGCCCGTTCCAAGAGATGAAAGAGGTTTGAATCCAAATCTTTCACAAAATCCCGGTTGGAATTAATACGGTATAATTTGAAAAAACAAAAAAGTAAAACAATGAAATCTTTATTCAATACAACCATATTCTTAAGCACACTCATTATGTTGTTTGGCCTGCAGGCTTGCGACAAAAAAGATAATTTCAACACCAATGTAACTGCGGTAAAAACGTTCTTCTCCCCGGAAAACAATGCCACCGTGGATCTTACAGCAACATCTTCCGCATTGTTTGAGTGGGATCAGGCAAGTGCAGAAGATGGCGGTCCCGTGCTCTATACGATTTCATTTGTGAAAGAAGGCGGAGATTTTGCGAAGCCTTTATATACGATGACTTCGGATGGTAACGGTTTGTACAACCGCGCAACACTTAACAAAGAAACATTGAACAAGGTAGCGAAGTTGGCTGGCCTGCAGCCACTGGAATCAGGAAAGTTTTTGTGGACAATCTATTCGACAAAAGGAATAAATGCTGTTAAAGCTGCAGAAACTAGAACCGTGACAATTAAACGTCCTTTGGGTATAGACAATCCCCCTGCTGAGGTTTACATTACTGGTAGCGCAACCGAAGGAGGCACCGATGTTTCAAAGGCCATCAAGCTAAAATTAACAGGTTCAGGCACCTACGAAATTTATACATCGCTTAAACCAGGCACTTATCATTTTGTTGACAACATCACCAGTTCAACACCTAATAAGTATTATATCGATGGCAACACGATCAGGGAAGGTGAAGGCGAAACAACGGTTTCAGGCACGGATACAAAAGTATATCGTATGAATCTTGATTTCAGCACTATAGCTGCGAAGTTCATGCAGATCAAAGGACTTGGATTATGGTTTGCTCCAAACAACACCATCCAGTTTGATTTGGCTTACGATAAAAATGGTATCTGGTCTGCTAAAAATAAACTGATCACTTTCAAGCAGGAAAGCTGGGGTGGCGATGAACGCTACAAATTCAGAATGCAGGTGAACGACGGAACTGCAGACAGTTACGAATGGTGGGGCAGTAAGAATTCAGATAACAGCAGGCCAAGTTCGTCTACAGATCCTTCCTTCTGGTACCTGTATCCCGTAAATAACACGCAATGGGATTACTGTTTCAAATTCAACGGTGCAGCTGATACTAAGAATTGTGATGTGAACATGTATTTCTCACCGGATAAAGCGAATTATACGCACGAAGTTATTGTGAAATAGTTGTTGGTTAATAGTTGTTAGTTGTTAGACTTGAAATTCAAGTATCCATAATTAAGGGCAGTGTAGTTGAATGTAAAGCCTAACAACTAGCAACCAACAACTGACAACCTAAACTTAAGTCATGAAAAAAACACTCTTCATTGCAACAGCCGCTTCGCTCTGTTTTATCGGATGTACAAAAACGTACGACTACAATTTTACTGCAAATGACGGCATTGCACGATACGATATAAACTGGAACGCCGCAGCAGATAGCAGCGACGCGTTCCTGATAAAAAATTACTGGAACGGTTCCGGATATTTTAACAAAGACAATGCAAATGATGTTACATTCAACTACTGGCCACAGGCACATGCATTGGATGTAATGGTAGATGCATACACACGCACAAACGACAGTAAGTATTCGGAATACTTTGCAAAATGGTACGATGGCGTAAAGCAAAAGAATGGCAATACCTTTCTGAATAATTTTTACGATGACATGGAATGGAATGCCCTTGCCATGTTCCGTGCCTATAACGCAACCAACGATACTAAGTTCAAAGATGCAGTGGCCCAATTGTGGACAGATATAAAAGGAGGCTGGAATGATGTACAGGGTGGTGGCATCGCGTGGAAAAAAGATCAGACCTATTACAAGAACACACCAGCCAATGCGCCAGCCTGTATTCTGGCTGCACGTCTGTATCAGAAAAATAGCAACGCAGACGACCTTGCATGGGCTAAAAAAATATACAGTTGGCTTAAAGCAAATCTCCGCGATCCCGCAACAGGTTTTGTAAATGATGGCATTAACAGGAACCAGGATGGAGGCGTTGATAACTGGGCATTTACCTACAACCAGGGAACATTCATTGGTGCGGCGATTGAGTTGTACAACATCACGAAAGATGCCTCTTATCTTAACGACGCCATGCGCACCGCAGACTATGCATTGAACAATTCTTCTCTTACAACAGCCGACCGCTTGTTGCATGATGAAGGCCAGGGAGATGGTGGTTTGTTTAAAGGAATTTTTGTTCGATATTTTTCGCAGCTGATTACCAACCCTGATCTGCCAAAGGATACAAGGGACAGGTATATGAACTATCTGAAGTATAATGCGGAAACAATGTGGTTTGCCGGTACCAATAAAACGATCGGCATATTTGGAACATACTGGAAAACTGCTCCTTCATCAAACGCCGATTTAACAACAGAACTTAGTGGCTGCATGCTGGCAGAACAGGCGGCGTATCTGAAAAAGCAGGGAACGTTTTGAGTTAATTGAAAATTGAAAGTTGAAAATTGAAAATTGAAAATGAAACGCAGATTTTTATGATTGTCACGATTTGTTATGATTAGTTTGAAATCATGACCAATCATCGAGATCATGAAAATCTGCGTTCTGTTAAATGAATAGAGATAGTCATGAAGAAATGGTATAAAAAAATTGGGAGCATTGCTTTGACAAGTTTATTTGCGATAGTTTCCAATACCCACGCTCAAACAACCTACACAAAATACGTAAACACGTTTGTCGGAACGGCACCCATGACCGATCCTAAAATACTGGGCTATACATTACCGCAAGGCTGGCGCTCATGGGCAGGGCTTACATTTCCCGGCAGCTCAGTTCCTAATGCAATGGTGCAGTTGAGTCCCATTACTGCCTATGGTTCCGGCGCCGGATATCAATATGAGGATTCTGTTATCTACGGATTCACGCACACCAACAAAGGCCACTGGAACCTTTGTAACATTCCGCTGCTGCCGGTTTCAGGCGTGCATGAAAAGTTTGGTTCACGGTTTACACACAAACAGGAGAGCGCGTCGCCGGGGTTTTACCAGGTATACCTGCAAGACTATAGTGTGAATGTGAGTTTGACGTCAACACTAAGATGTGGCTTTCACAAATACGAATACAAAAGCAATATCGATAGACAAATATTGTTTGATCTTGCGAAGGCAAATAACCACGTTTCCAACTGGCACATTGAGCAGGATGGAAAGTATGCCGTTAAAGGGTTTCAGCAACCGGGCGAAAAGATTTATTTCTATGCTGTGATCAACACGCCAATTGAAAAAATAGACACTGTTGCAGAAGGCAAAAGCAATGGCTATGCACTCGTTCATTTGTCGAACGATAGCAAAGGACCCGTTGAAGTAAGAATTGGTTTGTCGTTTGTAAGTGCTGAAAATGCAAAACAAAATCTTGAACAAGAGATAGGCGACAGGTCATTTAACGTTGTAAAAAAAGAAGCGAATGATACCTGGGAAAAACTGTTGTCAACCATACAAGTAACGGGAGGAACGGAGAAGCAAAGAGGAATATTTTACTCATGCCTGTACAGGTCGTTCCTCTGGCCGGCTTTGCGCAGTGATGTGAACGGCGAATATACTGATGCGAAACACAATGTTGTGAAAAGTGGTTTTGACTACTACACAGAACCTTCTTTGTGGGACACCTATAGAAACAAAGATGTGTTGCTCGGACTCATTTCTCCGAATGTGACACTGAATGTAATCAAATCATTGAAAGATGTTGGCGACAAAAAAGGTTTTATTCCTACGTTCTTCCACGGCGATCATGCAGCCTCTTCTATTGCTGGTGCGTACTTGAAAGGCATTGATGATTTTGATATCAGGGGCACTTATCAATTGCTTTTAAGAAACGCAAATGTTGAAGGCGGCACTCGTCCTTTCATCAGTGAGTATATTCAGAAGGGCTATATTGCTGAACCAGACATCTCCAATCCGGTTGTGGAAACAAAAGCGAAAGCAGGTGTCTCCAAAACACTGGAATATTCTTACGATGATTATTCTGTTGCACAAATTGCGAATGCACTAGGTGACACAGCGAATTACAGAATATTGATGGCCCGTTCAATGAATTACAAGAACGTCTTCGACCCTTCAACGAGGTTCATGAGGGGAAAGTTGGAGAATGGTGACTGGGTGAAAAATTTCAATCCTCAATATCCGTATTACGAGTACATGTATCGCGAAGCAAACGCATGGCAGGTCTCGTTCTTTGCACCCCACGATATGCCCGGCCTCATTGAGTTGTACGGTGGCCCCAAAGGTTTTGAATCAAAGTTGGATTCGCTTTTTTCATTGCCATGGCATCCGGATTACATTGCAAGAAATGTAGAAACAATGATAGGGCAATACTGCCAGGGTAACCAGCCGGATCATGAAGCGCCATTCTCTTATATTTTTATCAACAAGCCGGAGAAGTCGCAAAAAATAATTGACTACATCTTAAACAATCTTTATGGCATAGGAAAAGAAGGTATCGAATTGAGCGGGATGGATGATGCGGGTGAAATGTCCGCCTGGTATGTGCTTAGTTCACTTGGTTTGTACACATTCTCAGCCACCGACCCTAAATACATCGTTACTGTTCCGCTTTTTGATGAAGTGAAGTGGAAAACAAGCAACGGTAAAATGGTGACGGTTACTAAGAAAGGGAAAAGCAGGAACTTGTCTTCCATCAATGTAAACGGCAAGAAACTGGAGGGCTATTTCGTATCGCATGATATCTTCAAAAACGGCGGTACTGTTGAGATTAGGACCAAATAGCCTCGTCGTTGATGAAAAGTTTCAGCGTCGCCGATATTCTTCCGTACTTTTGGGCATGCAATCTACAAAATACGATCTCCCTCAAATATTGACGAACCTTAACATTGAAGCACTGAACGAAATGCAGGAGGCTTCAATTACGGGTAATGAACAGCATAAAAATATAATCCTGTTGTCTGCAACAGGCTCAGGAAAAACGCTTGCATTTATATTGCCTGTATTGGAAGCTTTAAAGCCCAAAACAAAAGGTACGCAGGCATTAATAATTGTGCCTTCCAGGGAACTTGCCATGCAAATAGAAAAAGTGTTCAAGCAATCAGGCACAGGTTACAAGATCACTTGTTGCTATGGCGGGCACAAAAGAGAAATTGAAGAGAACAACCTGATAGAGGCGCCAACCGTAATTGTAGGAACACCTGGACGCCTTGCAGATCACATTCGTCGCGAAAATATAAAGACAGATCACATCCATGCTTTGGTACTGGATGAGTTTGATAAATCACTCGAACTTGGCTTTCAGGAAGAAATGTCAGAGATCATAAAGCAACTTCCTGCTTTGCACAAGCGCATACTTACCTCTGCAACTACTTCTGTCGAGATACCAGAATTTGTTGGATTGAACGATGCGGTTACACTTAATTTTCTCTCAGATCAGGATGGTGCTGAGAAGGCGCTTGAAGTTAAACAGGTGTTATCTCCTGTTAATGACAAGCTCGAAACACTTTTCAATCTTGTTTGCTTTCTCGGAAACCGTTCCACTATTGTTTTTTGCAATCATCGTGAAGCTGTTGAAAGAGTAAGCGAATACCTTTCAGACAAAGGTATTGTGAGTGTTTATTATCACGGCGCACTTGACCAGCGCGAAAGAGACAGTGCTTTGGTTAAATTCAGAAATGGCACATCGAATGTTTTGGTGACGACAGATCTGGCCGCACGTGGTCTGGACATTCCAAACATTCGCTACATCATACATTATCATTTATCCCTGACAGAAGATACTTACACACACCGCAATGGTCGTACGGCAAGAATGGATGCGAGCGGTACCGCAATATTGCTAATTGGTGCCGATGAAAAACTACCAGCGTACGTCACCGAGCCCGTTGAAGAAATAAAGCTTGATGGCGAATATGAAGTGCCTGAAAAACCAAAATGGAGCACGCTTTATTTGCCGCATGGCAAAAAAGATAAGGTAAACAAAATCGACATTGTTGGATTTCTTACACAAAAGGGAGAATTGAAAAAAGATGATATTGGATTAATCGAAGTAAAAGATTTCTTCTCCTTTGTAGCCGTGCGTAAATCGAGAGTCAGTCATACTTTGCAGCTTATAAAGGAAGAGAAGATCAAGGGCAAGAAGTCGAAATTTGAAGTGGCCAAATAATAGCCACGAACCCCGTAGAGACGCGTTGAACGCGTCTGATGAACGATCGGCATGGATGAATAGATTTCTGTATCTGCACATACATTTTTCCTGTGCAACGGAGACGCCTTCAAGGCGTCTCTACGGGAAACCGATGAAAAATAAAAACTGCGATGTTGTTATTGGTTTAACGAAAACTGAAAACGATGAAGATCAGTGTAGCGCAAGCAAAGCCAGCAACAGGCAATATCGAAAAGAATATTGCCAAGCATTTGCAGCTGATCGAGCTCGCAAATGGAACTGATCTCATTGTGTTCCCGGAGCTTTCACTTACTGGTTATGAACCCTCGCTGGCGGCTAATCTTGCAACAGATATTGATGACAAAAGGCTGGATGCTTTTCAAGCAATAAGCGACAAACAAAGGATAACTATTTGTGTTGGCCTGCCAATTAAACAGGAGGAAGGAATAAGCATCTCCATGGTCATTGTTCAGCCGCACGAGCCGCGTCAATTGTATTCCAAAACATATTTGCATGCAGATGAGGAGCCCTTCTTCGCAAGCCATCGCAATGACATAAGTCTCACTTTAAGTTCACGCATCACATTTGCCATTTGCTACGAATTGTCAGTACCGGAACACACGATCGATGCATTTAAAAATGGCGAGAATATTTACATCGCAAGTGTTTCAAAAACCAAAAAAGGAATAGATAAAGCGTTGCCGGCACTTGCTGGTATTGCAAGCACGCATAAAGCGACAGTTTTGTTAGCAAACGCAATCGGCACAGAAGACAGTGCGCAAAGTGCCGGTCATTCATCTGCCTGGGACAACAAAGGCATTTTGCTTGCGCAGTTAGACGAAGATGATGAAGGAATTATACTGCTTGATACGGAAACACACGAAGCTGAAGTTAGAAAACTATAACACAATAGGGCAATTAATAATGAACTTTTGTTTCTAAATTCAAAGAAAGGTAAAGCAGACTCGCTCTGTAAGGATACTTTTTGTTGCATTGTCATTATCTTGCGACCAACTAACCAAGTTCCGGCCCGTGACGTACGAAACTTCAACTTATTTTATTAAAGGTCAACTGAAAGACATTACAGGAGAGAAGCTGCTGCTCCTATATAAGGATGCACTTAAGGCACAAAGTGTGAGCTCGTTTTATATCCAGGGCAATGCGATCCATTTTACAAACAGCAGCCTGAGTGCGTTTTTGAATCAGCGGTTCTCTAAATTTTCCGATTTTTCCGACGGCTCCATTTCAATTGAAGAAAATGAAACAGACTTCATAGTTTTCTTCAGTGGAAACATAAAACGTTTATATACTGTACCGGCAATTATTGCAGGTATTGCGGGACTCTTCTTCCTCATAGGCTCTCGATTTGATTTGAATGCTCTATTAGTTGCGCCAATAGTTTTCATCTTTTTTACTGCGATAAAATTTCTGTTTGTATATGTATTCTTTCCCGTGTATTTTACAAGCTTAAGAAACAATATCGAATTGAAATACCGCGACAGATCCTATGGAAGAAGATAGCACACTACTTTTCAAACACCACAGTCTCTGTAGGTGCGCCTAGTTCGTTCAATGTATCAATGATGTCTTTTACCATCGCATCCGGTCCGCAGATGTAGAAGTGTTTTTTGAAATCATCAACATGTTTTTGCAGAAAGTCCGTGTTGATATAATCTTTCAAATACCCCTTTTTGTTTTCCTTCGTTAAAATGAACACTGCGTTATCTCCCAGCATATCGCGAAACTCAGATTCGTAAATGATATCCACCTGTTCATTATTGGAGAAGAAAAGCGTGTTGCCCGCAAGTTTGTTGTCTTTGTGAAGTCTTCTTAAGATGGCAATAAACGGAGTAATGCCTGCTCCGCCTGCTATGAAATAACCAGGTCCTTTGTATTGAATGGTTCCCCAAACATCGCGCAGAACGACTTCATCGCCTACTTTCAATTGGTGTATCTGGTCGGTAACTCCATTATGATCGGGATAGCGTTTTATGGTAAATTCAAGATAGGGTTGTTCCTCTAAAGCTGTAAATGTGAAAGGACGTTTTTCTTCTTTCCAGCCCTCTTTGTTGATGGAGAGTTCCGTTGCCTGGCCGGGAATAAAGTCGTAATCCTTTGGCCTTTCCAGTCGAAAGCTTTTCACATTGCGGGCGACTTCAATAATGTCTATTATTTTGGTAACGATTTCCATGATTGCATTTTGTAGAAATGATAAAATTAGTGTGCCTATCCCGGTTATTTCAGAAAACTAATCTACAGATTATTTTCTTTGTTGCATAGCCCTAGAACAAGATCAAAGTTTAAAATTCAGTGAACCGTTTTTTGATTTTCAAACATTTGCAGAAAGATTGATATTTTTATTCGATAATAACCTGTCGACCTCATGAACAAAACTTGCTTTGTCCTCTTAGTATTCTTAATAGCTTTTGGCAAACTACACGCTCAGAATAGCAGTCCTAAAAGATTTCATGTAATTGCACTGTATGAAAATGGGGGACACCATATTGCTTACTCTAAAGCAGCAAGAATGTGGCTCGACAAACTCGCAGCAGACAGTAATTTTGCAATAGACTACATCAACAAGACAGACTCCATTGATGATGAATTCCTGAGTCGTTATCAACTCTTCATACAACTGGATTACCCACCCTATGCATGGACAAAAAATGCCGAGCAGGCTTTTATAAAATACATCGGGCAGGGAAAATGCGGCTGGATTGGTTTTCATCATGCGACACTGTTAGGTGAGTTTGATGGATATCCGATGTGGCAATGGTTTTCAGATTTTATGGGAGGTATTAAGTTTAAGAATTACATACCTGATTTTGCAGATGGTAAAGTAAAAGTGGAAGATGCCAAACATCCGTGCATGAAAGGATTGCCTAAAGAATTTGTCATCAATAAAGAAGAATGGTATACTTACGATAAAAGCCCACGTGCCAATGTGAAAGTGCTGGCTAGTGTAGATGAATCAACCTACACGCCAGCAACGGATACCAAAATGGGCGATCATCCTGTTGTTTGGACGAACCCGAAATATGCGGCGAGAAATATTTACATTTTCATGGGGCATGCGCCGCAATTGTTTGATAATGCGGCCTATACGACGTTATTTAGAAACGCGATTTTTTGGGCGGCACAAGGCCGCAAATCTTTACCACTAGGGCACGGAGAGCACTAAGTTTCACTAAGCGTAAATGCTTCGCATTTTTTTTACCACGGAGGAAAGGAGTTTTTTTCACAGAGGGAAGGAGGATTTTAGCTGAACCAATAGCAACATACAAAAAGATAGAGTAAAGGAGGTTGTTGCATATTTCTCCGTATTCTCTGTGCGCTCGTGAGTAACACATAATATTTTGAAGCCACTCCTCTGTGCTCTCTGTGGTTAAAAAAACTCTTAGTGAACCTTAGTGTCCTTAGTGCCTTAGTGGTGAACTAGTGAGCAGCACTCTTCCGCAGCTTCTTCACAATCCACGGCAGCGTCAAACCTTGTCCAATCAAAGTAAACAACACTACTAAAACAGAAATAAATATAATGGCACTCCGTTGTGGAAATGGTTCTCCACTTTGCAGCGTAGTAGGCAAGCCAATAGCAATCGCCAGCGACACAATACCCCTCATTCCGGCCCAGCTGATAATAATGCTGGTGGGCACATCCAGCAATGCATCCTCTGAAATTCTTGCACGCGGATTTCGAAAAGCACGCTGCAGATTTACACGTTGCAGGTAAACCCTCGTCATGCGAATGCCAAGCGTAACAATGGTTATCACGATCGCATAGCACACATAAGGAAAGATCAGGTGCGGCTCAATGCCTCGCACAACATATGGAAACTCGAGTCCGATGAGAATAAAGATCAGTCCATTCAAAAGAAAGATGATAATGTCCCAGATGTTTTTTGATTGCTGCTTCAATTGGTCGGGAAAAATTTTATTACTGAATCTCGCAATGCTCAATCCCAAGATAACAACGGCCATAACACCTGACACATGCAGGGTTTCAGCCAAAAGGTAAGTCACGAATGGCATCAGCAACATGAAGGCAATTGTAACCATTGCATCATCTTTTACCCTTTGCAAAATAAAGGCGAGCAATTTACCCATTGCAAATCCAATCAGAATGCCGCCACCCATCAGGATAAGAAACTGTAAAGATGCTTTCCAAATTACAAAGGCGGTGCCTGTAACTGCCGCTACAGCAAGTTGGTAAGCCACCAATGCAGAAGCATCGTTCACAAGGCTTTCGCCTTCCAGTATCGTAACAGTTTTGTGGGAGAGCCCCAAACCCTTGGTAATACTAATTGCCGCCACTGCATCTGTTGCAGAAAGGATGGCGCCAAGTACAAATGACAACGGCCAGCTCATGCCGGGAATCAGATAGTGAGTGATCACCGCAATGCCCGTAGCTGTGATAAATACCAATCCTGTTGCAAGAGAACCGATGGTATTAACATGCGTCCTGAATTCTTTAAACGAAATATTAAAGGCCGCATCGTATAAAAGAGGAGGAAGAAAAATCAAAAAAACAACTTCGGGATTGAGTTCTATATTGGGCAAGTCTGGAATAAACCCAATCGCAATACCTGCACTGATCAGAAGAATGGGATAGGGCAGCTTGATCCTATCTGCAAAAGCCGACAGCCCGATCATGATGGCCATTATAAAGATTACGATTGTATAATTCTCCATGGTGTTGTGCTAAGTAAAAAATCAAAATTAAAAAGTAAAAAGAGTGCTTGATTGTTTTACTTTTTGTAATGCAAGTATAGGGTTATTTTGAAAAAGGAACGAACATTGTTATAGTGAATACTCTCATTCACCACTAAGGCACTAAGGACACAAAGCCTCACTAAGAGAGCCCTTAGTGCAACTTAGTGGCCTTAGTGTCTTAGTGGTAAGTATCAGAGTATAACTAGAACATTCGCTAAAAACAAAATATTCAAACCGAGTGGACTGGTTTTTGTTATTTTTAGTCTATGCGAATTTTATGGAAATACCTTCAGCCACACCGCTCTCTCATTTTTGTGTCATTGATATTGGCTGCAGTAGCGCAGTTGCTTAGTTTGATCGATCCGGTGATCTTTGGTAAGATCATCGACAACTACGCCAACAATAAAACCAGCATGCCCGAAGGTGAATTGGTAAGAGGTGTTTCGTTCTGGCTGATCCTTGCAGTTGCAATTGCCTTGTTGGCACGACTGGCAAAGGCTTTCCAGGAATACACCACGAGGCTCGCAGTGGCCCGCTTCGGAATGCAAATATTTAATGATGGCCTTCGGCAAACCTTGCGCTTATCTTTCCAGGAGTTTGAAGAAAGCAGAAGCGGCGAAACATTATCCGTTTTGCAGAAGGTAAAAACAGACACCGAGAGATTTGTTACTTCCTTTATCAACGTATTGTTTTCTTCCATAGTAGGCATTGGATTCCTTATCTGGTACAGCATTACCAAAAACTGGATGCTAATTCCAGTGTTTGTCATCGGCATATTGGTGCTTGGGTCGTTGACAGGGTTACTTTCTAAAAAGATAAAAACTGTTCAACGCTCGATCAATCGTGAGACAAACAGCATGGCCGGTGTAATAACAGAGAGCCTGCGCAATATAGAACTGGTGAAAAGCCTTGGACTTACTTTTCCTGAAATAAGAAGGTTGCGTGTGCAGACGCAGAAAATATTTGACCTCGAGATGGTGAAAGTGAAAAAAGTTCGCTCACTGTCATTCATGCAGGGCACAACGCTCAACCTTTTGCGCCAATCGATATTGTTCATTTTGCTTTGGCTCATTTTTAGAAAAGTGCTAAGCACCGGTGAGCTGATTGCGATGCAATTTATCTCCACCACTATTTTCGGGCCACTGCAGGATTTGGGAAATATCATACTTCAGTATCGTGAAGTAGAAGCTTCTATTAACAGCTTTGATGTATTGATGCATAAAACGGTAGAACAACGTCCAGAGAATCCTATCGAGATAGGACCCTTGCAGGAACTGCGTTTTGAAGATGTGGTATTCCGTCACAAGACCGCGAACTACAATGCGATAGATGACATTTCATTTGATGTGCGAACCGGCCAAACCATTGCGTTTGTTGGCCCTTCAGGTTCAGGAAAGTCAACATTAGTGAAGCTGCTTGTTGGTTTATACCGACCGATCGGCGGCAATATCTATTTCAATAATGAGTCGTCCAATGAAATCCGGTACAATGCTTTGCGCAGGCAGATCGGTTTTGTAACGCAGGACACGCAACTGTTTGCTGGCAGCATAAAAGACAATTTGAAAATGGTAAATCCTGATGCCACGGACGATGATATTTTAGAAGCGTTGCACAAAGCTTCTGCAACACAACTGCTCAAGCGATCTTCACATGGCATCGATACCATTCTCGGAGAAGGCGGCATGAAGCTTTCCGGCGGTGAAAAACAAAGGATATCCATTGCCCGTGCGTTGTTGCGCAATCCGAGATTGCTGATCTTTGACGAAGCCACCTCTGCCCTTGATTCTTTAACTGAAGAAGATATTTCGAACACCATCCGAGAAATTTCCGCTACTCGCGAACAGATCACTATTTTGATTGCGCATCGCCTTTCCACCATCATGCACGCGGATGTTATTTACGTGCTTGAGAAAGGAAAAGTGGTGGAAGTGGGCACGCATGACGAATTGCTGCTACAGAAAGGGCTGTATTATGCAATGTGGAGGCAGCAAGTGGGCGAGAGACGAGCAATTAGGCATTAGGAATTGGGAATTAGAAAATTCGGTCACGCCGTGGAGACGCCACATGTGGCGTCTCCTGTAGCACCACAAATTCTATTCAACAATTGTTTTAAGTTTGACATTCGAAATAGCAATCAACATTAGTAACAGATAAACGATCATACAATGGAACTTGGCCTTTGCACATTTGTAGAAAACACACCGGACTTGACGACAGGAAAAGTGAGAGACCCGTTTCAGCGAATGAAAGACCTGATGGAAGAAGTGGAATTAACTGAGCAAGTGGGACTCGATGTATTCGCAATAGGAGAGCATCATCGGCCGGATTTTTTGGTGTCGTCACCAGCAACTGTATTGGCCGCCGCCGCAGCAAGAACAGAACGGATAAAGCTTTCCAGTGCAGTGACAGTGCTGAGTTCAGATGATCCCGTTCGCGTGTTCCAGGACTTTGCAACGGTTGATCTGTTATCAAAAGGCAGGGCCGAGATCATGGCCGGTCGTGGTTCGTTTATCGAATCGTTTCCTCTCTTTGGTTACGATCTCGAAGATTATGATGAACTGTTTACCGAAAAACTTGAGCTGCTCTTAGCAATAAACAAAAGTGAAAAAGTTTCGTGGAAAGGCAAGCACCGTGCGGCGATCACCAATCTTGGCGTGTACCCAAGACCCTATCATGAGCAGCTTCCCATTTGGATTGCAGTGGGAGGAACACCGGCATCTGTCGTGAGGGCCGCTAACCTTGGATTGCCTTTGGCGGTTGCAATTATTGGCGGCGCACCACATCATTTTGGTCCGCTTGTTGAATTGTACAGAAAGAGCGGCGCGAAAGCAAACCAGGATCCGGCGAAGCTGAAAGTTTGCATCAATCAGCATGGCTATGTCGCTGAAACCTCTCAGCAAGCAGCCGATGAATTTTATCCGTCCTATGCTTATTTGATGTCGAAAATTGGCCAGGAGCGCGGCTGGCAGGGAATGACAAGGGAACAATATGACTATATGCGTTCGCCGGAAGGAGCGCTGGTGTTGGGAAGTCCGCAACAGGTGATTGATAAAATTTTGTATGAACATGAAATTTTCAAAATGGATCGCTTCCTCATACAAATGACCGTTGGCACCATGCCACATGCGCAGGTAATGAAGTCGATCGAGTTATTTGGAACGGTGGTTGCGCCGGCGGTAAAGAAGGCGCTGGGCCAAGATTAACCGTAAAGGGCACAAAGGTTGCGCAAAGGAAGCGAAGGCATAGGTAAGCGTTAATAGAAGGCTTGAAGAGAGGACAACTAGAATAAGTTTTCTTCAGTAACTTTAAAGTAGCGGATTTAAAACTTATTTCCTTTGCGCAATCTTCGCGTTCTTTGCGGTTAAAGAAGAGGTTGTTGAACAGAAACCGGTTTCGTTTGTAATATCATTAGTACAGTCCCTGGATGAAAAAGAAAACAATAGAAGAGTCAATTGAAAAAAGATGTGAGAAGATCAACAAGCTGCAAGGTAAACTTGCGGACAAGTTTGACATGAAAGATATTCATGAATTGAGATTGCAGGTGAAGAAGATAAGAGCCACATTCAGATTGTTGAACGAAAATGATCACCAGGAAAAAATAAGATTGCCCCGCCGCCTTAAGGACCTTTACAATAGCGTGGGCATGATCCGCAATATTCAGTTGTTGCGCGACAAAATTTCTAAAGAAGCCTCCAATCCTAACGATGCCATCGTGCTCGCCACATTGACGCAATTACATTTCGATGAGGATGGATGGAAGGAGAAAGCAGACAAGTATGCGCTGGGCAGGAAAGTTATAAAAACGAAGAAGGTCCTGAAGCATATCACCACCGTGGTTGACGAAAAAACGGTGAAAAAATTTGCACGTAAAAAATTATCAGAAATGCAGTCGCAGGGAAGCATCGACTTTTCCGACAATGCATTGCACAGTGTAAGAAAAATTTTGAAAGACTTTACCTATACATGGCCCCAAATTGAGAAGAATGCCACTTCTGCCATGCCCATTGCACTGCGCACGCAGGACAAAATAAAATCTCTCACAGAAATGCTTGGCGACTTCCAGGATACCAGGGTGTTCCTGGACATACTGCATGTAGGTACCCGCATAGAACAGCCAACGCAAAATGGCTCTGCTGCCATGGAAAATTTCAAGTACAATCTATTCCAGCAAAAGCGGAAATTGAAGAAACAGATTCAGAATCGGCTGAATCATATTAATCTCCAAGCCGCGACTAGGAACAATTAAGAATTAGGAATTAGGAATTAAGAATTGTTTTGGCGAAGCAGCACATTTGTTCGTTCAAACAAAAAAAGTCTGCGATCTGAAATCCTGCTACACGTAAAGAATTCTTAATTCCTAATTCCTAATTCTTAATTGATAGTTCTCGACTTTACAATTACTTAACATTGAACCCTTTTCTTTGCCGCTGCAACGGAAAACTGTATGGAGAGGGTTCTCGAAAAAAAACGGTCAATTTTACTGCATTGTTGTTTACTTACGCTGATGACCTTCAGCGTGGGCCGCGGCTTCGCGCAACTTGAGTACGATGGTGAGCTGAATAAAGCCTATATACATGAAAGCGGCCGTCCGGATACAATGTTCCTTTTTCTTCGCAACTCCTATAATCAAGCGATGGAAAAGAAGGACAGAACCGCCGCCGCCAGTGCATTGCAGAAGATGGGTCAGATATGTTACCACCTCGGTCACTACTCCCAATCACTTGATCTTCATTTACAGGCAGCAGAACTTTTCAAGAATGAGGGCGACAAAAAATTATACGCATCCAACCTAAATGATATAGGCACACTATATTATTACAACAAGCAAATGGATGATGCTCGCAAGCAATTTGATCTAGCTTTGGAAATACTGAAAAAATATCCTTCAGATCCTGGACTCGCCATTACATACGGCAACATTGGTCATCTCTATGAGAAGCGACAGATGTATGACAGCGCTTTTTATTTCCAGCGTCTTGCTCTGAACCACTACACCAATGCAAAGGATAAAACCGGCATTGCTGCTATTTATGAAAACATGGGTAGCATTTTTGAAGATCTCGAACAATATGATTCTTCAGGCTATTATTACGCCAATGCACTGGAGCTTTATCAAAAGGTAAATGACCAGGTAAGCTCAATAGAGATATTCAACAACCTTGGAGATATTTTGCGCAAGACAGGAAGATACCAGGCTTCGCTCGTGCAGACAAGAAAGGCCATTGAGTATTCCGGACGTTTGCGGGAAGGTTATCAATTAAGCGCTGGGTATCGGGATATGGCGAAAGCATGGCATTTATTGGGCCGCGACGACAGTGCCTATATTTATCACGAGCTTAGTCGTAAATCACTGCTCGATATTTATTCAAAAGAAAACAACAAGCAGGTCGCATTTCTGCAGGTGCTGAATGAAGTCGGTAAGAAAAATGCGGAGATAGAAAAGCTGCGTATTGAGCACCGTAACACTATCATATTAACCATTTGCGCTGTTATAGTAGTGGTGCTGCTTGTGTTGATGAGCATTCTGATCATCAGCCGCCAGCGATTGAAGATAAAGAATGAGATACTGTTGCGTCATCAGCACCAGGAAATGTTCAAGACCCGCAGTGAATTAATGGAAGTTGACCTGCAAAACAAACAGTTACAGGAGGATGTACTGCGACAAAGTCTTGAGATGAAGGCAAAAGAACTGACTGCACACACTTTGCATGTTATTCAGAAAAATCAGCTACTGGAAGAACTGCATGATTCATTGGAAAAAATGGTGAAGGATGATAAACGCGACCAGAAAAAGCAGTTACAGCAATTGATACAAAGAATCGATATGAGTTTCAACCAGGACCAGCACTGGGATGAATTCAGAAATATTTTCGAACAGGTGCATGAAAGTTTCTTCGAAAGAGTAAGGCGCATCTGCCATGACCTTACCGCAAATGATTTGCGTCTGCTCGCTCTTCTTAAAATGAATATTGACTCTTCAGACATTGCCACTCTTCTAGGCATTTCTTCCGACAGCTTACGGGTGACGCGCTATCGTCTTCGTAAAAAACTCAACCTTGACAAAGGGGAGAACCTGAGCGCGTATATACAAGGGCTTTAGCCAAATAAGAATTAAAAATTAAGAATTAAGAATTAGGCTTTGCGAACGGGCGACGGTTTCTTCGCCACTGAAACATTTAGGACACTAAGTTTCACTAAGAGCTTTTTAACCACAGAGTTCCCTGAGTTTTTTTCACAGAGGAAAGGAGGGGGTTACATTCAAACAAGTTGGTCATTTCGAGATATAGACGAACGGGAGAATGATGCACACTTCTCCGTTTCCTCTGTGCCTTCGTGTGTTGCCAATAGTTTCGTTGCTCGCATCTCTGCGCACTCTGTGGTAAAAAAGAGCACGCCTTCTTAGTGATGCTTCGTTCTCTAAGTGCCAGCCCGGATGAATCCAGTCGGACGGGTCTTAGTGGTAAATCGAGGAATCCATGCAGTAAAACCCCAATCTTTTACAGTTGCAAAAAACGATTCTGTAACGCTACAAGTCGAGTTAATAATTACTTAATGGCGTTTTTGTTACGAACAGAACAGGTGATTTTCAACGGATTAATATCTCAGTGTTCACATTTGTTGCTCGTCTGTTCACGCTGTTGTATACGTTGTTCACTATTTGTTAATGCCTGTTTCTTCATTTCCGAAGGCGCTTTATCCACTTTTGTGCGGCAAACAAAAAGCACTATGCGCAGAATTTTTTTCTTACTATTTCTAACGACCTTTTCACTAACCTCATTCGCCGGCGTAATCAAAGGCCGGATCGTTTCCCATGAAACCGGAGAGGTTTTAACCGGAGCGGTTGTTCAAATTGAAGCAACTCATTACACCGGCGTAACAGGTTTGGATGGAAGCTTTACTATAAAAAATGTCCCTGCCGGAAATTACAACCTGCAGTTTTCAATGGTAGGATATCAAATGGCCTCCCAAAAATTGGAAGTGACAAACGATGGTGTCCAATCTCTTAATATAGAACTAAGTACTTCGAGTACTACACTAAGCAGCGTAATTGTAACTGCTGCAAAAGATAAAAACGGAGAAACGGGAGCAAGAAGCCTTGAGCGCAACGCCAACCAGGTAATGAACATTATGTCTGCCAGGGCGATTGAAGTTTCTCCTGACATGACCGTTGCAAATGTAGTACAGCGTATTTCAGGAGTATCCATCGAAAGAAACAGCAATGGCGACGGACAATATGCGATCCTTCGTGGAATGGATAAACGCTACAATTACACACTGGTAAACGGAATAAAAATTCCAAGCCCTGATGATAAGTACCGCTATGTGCCGCTCGATATATTTCCTTCGGACTTATTGGACAGGCTGGAAGTTTATAAATCATTAACTCCTTCAATGGAAGGGGATGCTGTAGGTGGCGTTGTAAACATGGTAATGAAAGAAGCACCTTCGCATCGTCTGTTTACAGTAAATCTTGCCGCAAGCTATAGCGAGCTTTTTATGGGGCGTGACTTTATGAGCTACGATGCGAAAGGCATCAATAGCAAATCACCCTATGAGGTTCATGGTGAAAGCTATAATGCTACGCCGCAGGATTTTTCAAAAGCTTCCAGTACATATTCATGGAAAAAGCCAATGCCGGGACTTATCGGCGGGCTTACGTATGGCGATCGTTTCCTTGATAATAAATTAGGTGTGATCATTTCGGGGAGTTTACAAAATACATACAGGGGAAACAATAGCGTGTTCTATGATGGCGAAGTAGTGGATACAACAAGCGGTATCAGGTTAACCGGCATGGAGAACAGGCAATACTCCGAACAGCAGTTGAGATACGGTGTGCATACAAAAGTAGATTATCGTTTGGATGATAGAAACAGTCTTAGTTTGTACAGCGGCTATATGAATCTCTCGAACACGCAAACACGCGATGCAATTGAAAAACAATTGACCATCGGAGGTTATGATCCGGTGGCGGGAAATGCTACACTCTCATATTCTACCAGAACACGAAAAACCATACAACATATCTGGAGCAACACTTTACATGGCGATCATAAATTGTCAGAGAAATGGTGGGTGGACTGGACGGCTAACTATGCAAAAGCAACCAGCGAACGTCCGGACAATACCATCATTTCGCTGGATGGCGTAGAGCAAAACTTTGTATCTACCCGCACATATGTAGACAAGTCCACACGCCGCTGGGAGCACAATACAGATCAGGATGTTTCCGCATACCTTAATCTTAACTGGTTGCAGCAGATCGGCGAAACAAAAGTGGAATGGAAGTTTGGCGGATTGTACAGGGATAAGGAAAGAAAAAACTTTTACAATAATTACCAGTTGTTACCAGCTAATCCTTACTACCTGTACGGCAAAGATTTTATCGATTACAGCCAGATCAACTGGAACGTGCAGAATCCAAAAGGAAGCGTTGCCTCCGGACAAAACTACGATGCAAGTGAAAAAATTGCAGCCGGTTATGTACAGTTCAAAGCATACTTACACAAGCTGGAAATATTGGGCGGTGTGCGTGTAGAGAACACTGACCAGGGTTATGCAATGAAATTTCCAATTGGAGAAGATAATCCGCAAAGCAATCAAAAGTATACCGATGTTTTGCCGAGCATCAATTTTAAATACATGCCGTGGGACAAAACAAACATTCGCTTGTCTTACTATAGATCTGTTAACCGTCCGGGTTTTTCAGAGATCAACCCAACGCCAATCGTATATGAAGATTACCAGGAAAAAGGCGACCCCAACCTTAAGCACGCTGTTGCTGACAACATAGATCTGCGCTATGAATATTTTCCAAAACCCGCAGAGCAAATTATGGTGGGTGTTTTTTACAAACACATCGAAAACCCTATCGAATACATTCTACAACAAACCAGCCAGGCTCGCAGCTTGTACTATATGCCGGGCAATTTTGGCACAGCCACCAACTATGGCGCAGAACTGGACTGGATAAAATATTTCAGCAAATGGGGTGTTAAAGTGAACTACACTTACACCAACTCTTCCATCACGACACCTAAGTTGAAGCGTATGCGTGATGAAACGCACAATGGTGATCTGTACACGATCAGTGTAAACGAGAAGAGAGCATTATATGGTCAATCTGCTCATATCGCCAATTTCTCTTTGTTGTTCAAAGATGTACATCACGGCTGGGATGCCCAACTGGCAGCGGGTTACACGGGTCCGAGAATTGTAACGGTAGGGCAGTATGTGGGTACAGACCAATGGCAGCAGGGATTTGTGCAAATGGATGTTTCAGCAGAAAAATCATTTAAACATCTTACAATTTTCGCAAAAGCAAATAATCTGTTGAACACACCAACAACTGTTTACCTGAAAAGCGTCAATGTAAAAAATGCAGGTGTTGAAGGGCAGGACCTGGATGGCGAAACGCTTATCAAACGCGAATACTATCAACGCTCTTATGTCTTGGGTGTGCGATATAAATTCTAAAAAAAAAATCAAATTCTTTTAATTAAAAAAGCAAATCATGAAATCGAGCAAGAGTGTAATCTCTATTCAAAAAGATTTTTCGAAAATGTTGAAACCTGTTTCTGCAGCGGTTTTGGCAGGTGCAATGTTTTTCACAAGTTGCAGCAAGGATGATAATGGCGGAAATACCAACAATCCTCCAAAAGTAGACAGTACTTCTGTTTCGGGAGTTGTTTCAGGTACATGGAAAAAAAATAGCGTGGTGATCGTAAAAGGACACCTTGAAATTTCAGCCGGTACTTCACTTACTATTGAAGAAGGTGTACAAGTGTTGATGAGCGACTCAACAGTAAAGCCAGAGTTCATCATTAAAGGTGCTTTATATAGCCTTGGTACAGCAACAAACCCTGTTAAGATCAGCGTTCCGGATGCATGGAAAACATCAACAAACCAATGGGGCGCACTTTGGGGTGGTTTAACAGCAGGACCTACAGCAACTGAAGTGGTTTTAACTTATACAGATCTTTCTTACGGTGGTGCCATCACTACTGAATCTTCACCTTCAGTAAAAGGTGGTTTGTACAAAGCAACAGCGGGTGAGCATGTGCCGGCTTTATATTTCAACAACGTGAATGGTAAAGTGATCGTAATGAACTCTTCTATTCACAACTTCAACGAGGATGTGTTCTACCTTGAAGGTGGCAGCGTGATCGTTTCAAATAACAAATTTTACACAACAGGCATTACAGGCGGAGAAGCGGTTAACCTAAAATCTGGTGTAATTGCAGACGTTGCGTATAACCTGATCTACAGCCCTAACACAAACGGTATGAAGTTGTCAAACACTGGTGATCGTACGCCACAATTGTACATCATCGGTTATAACAATACTATTCTGAATGCAGGCTGGAGAAGACCTACTACCAAAGGCGGTTCTATCTGGCTGGAAAAAGCTGCACACGCAGATCTTTACAACAATTTACTGGTGAACGACAGATACGGTATCAAACGCGATAAAGGAAATCCTGAAGATAACCGCTCTAAATTCTTCAATACTTTCTACTATGGATATGCGCAAACAGGTGTTGATCAGTTCCAACCTACAGATGAGATCATCGCAGGGACAAACGATGTGATCAGCGCAAAAGCAGGAGACAACGATCCTAAATTCGTAAACTATCCATTGAGTACAGACAACGCTAATGCTACTTTCAACGATACATGGGATTTTCATTTGCAAGCAGGTTCAACCGCCCTTGGAAAAGGTAAAACTGATTTCACAAGAAACTTTGCAAATGGCATTACAGCTGGCGGAGTTACTTACAAATCACCAGATCCTGCAACATACATCGGCGCATTTGGAACTAAATAAACTGATTGATGGAGATGAGTAAAATGAAGAGCATTATCACTGTAGCCGCGTTAATCGCGGTTACAGGTTGCCAGGCACAGCCCAAAGCGCCGGCACAAAAAACGGAAACTGAAGCACAGGCAAAACCCCTGTTTGTAACGGAAGCAGTAACATATGATACAGATGATCCTGCCGTGTGGATCAATCCGGCAGATCCTGCAAAGAGCCTGATCATCGGAACAGACAAAGACAAAGATGGCGCCTTATATGTTTTCGATCTGCAGGGAAAAATTCAGCACGATAAAGTGGTGAAAAATCTGCAACGTCCAAACAATGTAGATGTTGAATACGGATTGATATTAAACGGGAAGCCTGTTGATATCGCTGTTACAACAGAAAGAATGACGCACAAGCTTCGCGTGTTCTCTTTGCCTGACATGAAACCAGTTGACAACGGTGGCCTCGAGATGTTTGTCGGCGATACCGAAGCTGAATACCGCGACCTGATGGGTATAGGAATGTATCGTGACAAGCAGGGAAAAATATATGCGTTCGTTGGCCGCAAAAACGGTCCGGCAGAAGGTTATATCGGCCAATATTTATTGGAAGATGATGGCAAGGGAAATGTAAAAGCAACACTTGTCCGCAAGTTTGGAAGTTTTAGTAAGAAGAAAGAAATCGAAGCCATCATGGTGGATGATGCCTTAGGTTATGTTTATTATTCCGATGAAGGCGTAGGTGTTAAGCAATATTATGCCGATGCAGAGAAAGGAAACAAGCAACTTTCGATCTTCGGAACAGAGGGCTTCAAAGAAGATCATGAGGGTATTTCAATTTACCAGCTTACGGACTCCACGGGCTACATCTTAGTATCTGACCAGGGTGCAAACCGTTTCCAGGTATTCAGCAGGGAAGGAGACGCCGGCAACCCTTTCAATCATAAGCTTTTGAAAATTGTAAACGTTGCAGCTACCCAAAGCGATGGATCAGAAACAATTTCAATCCCCCTCGGTGCCAATTTTCCCAAAGGGCTCTTCGTTATAATGAGCAACGACAGAACGTTTCATTTGTACAAGTGGGAGGAGATTGCGGGGAGTGATTTGAAGTCAATTAAGAATTAAGAATTAGGAATTAAGAATTAAGAATTAGAGTTTCCGATAATGTAAAGGCTTCGACTAACTCATACAGAGTTTTTCGAAGCCTTTTGTATTGCTTTAATCTTTGCAGAAGAAAAGCTTGTGATGAGAAGGTCTGCTACACACAAAGCATTCTTGATTCTTAATTCCTAATTCTTAATTGAAAACCTGAACACTATCGCCAATGCCCATAATAACTTTTGTTGCAAGGCCAATAAACAGTCCATGTGCGACCAATCCTTCAATTTGGTTAAGCTTCTCTGCCAATGCCGGAGGATCTTCTATTAAACCAAAGTCAGCATCTACAACATAGTTTTGCTGATCGGTGAGGAAAGGCTTGTCATTATTCATGCGTAATTTTCCTTTGCCTCGCAATGCTGCAATTTGGAGTTGCACATAATTCAATGCAAAAGGTATTACTTCAATAGGCAACATGAATTTGCCGAGCTTGTCTACTTTTTTACTGGCGTCGGCAATAATGATTTCTTCTCTGCTAAGCGACGCGACGATCTTTTCCCTTAGCAATGCACCGCCTCCGCCTTTGATCAACATTTTCTCTTTTGTGAATTCATCAGCTCCGTCAATGGTTATATCAATGTGATCTACAGTGTTTATATCAACCAGTGGAATGTTATATGATTTCGCAAGTTCAGCAGTATTGTTTGATGTAGGAATGCATTGAATTTTCAAGCCAGCCTTCACCATTTTCCCCAACTCAATAATTACATACTTCGCTGTCGAACCGGTACCCAAACCAACAATTTGATTTTGCCCGATAGATTTCACAGCTTCTTTTGCAGCAAGTTCTTTTTCTAGTTCTTTTTGATCCATAGCGGAAGATTGAAGAGGGAAGTTAGTTTATTTCTTTTAATTGTTTTTGGGGTAGTGTACGATGTACATGGCCTCACTTAAGCGCATCATTCATCACAGGAAACAGTAAATCTGCCCACTTCCCATATAATGTTCCAGATGGATGCAGGCCGTCGTTTGCAATTAACGAAGGGTCGTTTAAGGCAAGTCTTGTAGAAGGTGTGATGTAGATATAGTTTACATTGTATGCTATTGCTATCTCCTTATTGATGTCATTAAACTGATCGATTTGTTTGCGAATGCGTGCGGTGTCGCCTGTGTGCAATGCGAAAGGCGTTACACTGTAATCAGGAATAGACAACACAAAAACATGTTGCGCATCACTGGTGAGTGAAATGCTTTTTGAAAGTAATTGTGTAAACCTCTTGCGGTAGCCATCTGCATCCATTCCCTGGTATTGATCATTCACGCCAATCAACAATGTGACCACAGAATATTTTGAAGCTAATTGCGTCCTGTCGATCGCAGCAGCAAGATCGATGGTTGTCCAGCCCGTGGTTGCGATGTATTGAATGGCATCAAAACGTTTACCCATCTGCTCAAGTCGTTTCACCGTTTGTGCCGGAAATCTTTCCTGCTCGGTTACGGACTGGCCGATGGTATAAGAATCTCCCAGGGCCAGAAAACTATATCGCGAATGGTTTGTTGTATCAAAGGTGTTGGATGGCGGATTGTTTGGCGGAACATGTACACCATTGCTTTTTGTACAGGCAAACAATACCACGACGAGCAACATAGTTGCTAGTAATTTGATCGTCAATAGAAAATGAAGTTTTTTCATACAGCGATTTACGAGAAATATGCCCTCACAGATTCCGCTGGCATCTTACAATTGTAATAATTAGATTTGTAATTATGAAATTATACCCCGCATTGGTCAGCCGGCTGGAGAACCAGCATGAAGCAATTGCTTCTATCATTGCTTCTGCAGATGAAGCAAAACTTAAAAAAGAGATAAGGCCGGGGAAATGGTCCATTCACGAGAATATTGTACATCTCGTGAAATATCAACCTGTTTTTATTGATCGTCTTCACATTATACTTACACATCCGGAACCAATATTTGAAGCGTACGTGGCCGACAACGACCCCGAATTTGAAGAGTGGAAAAAGTGGGATAACGAAAGACTGATGAATGCGTTGCAAAAAGACAGACAAGCGATTCTCCATCTCGTTACAACATTGCCTGAAGAGAAACTTACACGAATAGGCATTCACAAAAAATACGGCAAATTAAGCATCGTGCAGTGGACGGAGTTTTTCCTTTTACATGAGGCTCATCACTTGTTTACGATTTTTCAATTGGCAAATACGATCACCGAATAGCTTCTATTTTATTGCCAAAGCATTTTCCATATTGATTTCAAATTCTGCAAACCTGCCGTTTTGTTCAAATTCAACCTTGGTATAAAACGTGCCTGAACGGACTTCTGTCGGGTACCATTTTCTATTATTGCCCACTACGATGAACAGTCCCTCATCATTGCCAAGGGGTGCAAAATCAGGCTGTGGGATTTGCCTGGAAAAATAGTCAAGACCAAAATCCTCGATAAGGACTTCGCAAAAAGCTTCTACATTTTCCACTACCAATCCAATTTCACTCACAGATAAAATGCTTCTTCCGCTAAACGGTTTCTCGCTCTTTGCGGGCAAATCATACCGTGCGATGAACTCTACAATGTTTTGATTGTTATCAAGAAAATAGAAGGCCCTGGCGTTCCAGCTGGTGAAATTTGCAACTGTTGTTTGCGGAGTAATATTGAAAAGTGTAAATTTAGAAGACGCCCAAAGAAATGCCTCTTCGAATTTGTTGCCGGGAATGTTAAAGGCAAAATGATAAACCGGTTTGCCCTCAAATGATTTGCGAAAAACAAGTTTAGTGCTGCCGGCTACAAACACAACCTTTTCTTCATCCCGGTAGAGAACAGGAAGTCCGATAGTGTTTTTATAAAAATCCAATGTTGACGCAATGCTTTCGCAATGCAGTTCAAGTGCTGTTATTTTCATACAAATAATATTACAGTACAAAGGTAACCAGGTTGCGAATGGCTTACTATCGCATTTGGCTTCAATTGCGGATTTTGGATGATGGAATGATTTTTTATTTTTTAAAAAAGATGGATACCGTATGATTATCAGGCAATTTGATAAACACGATTTTGCTGCCGTAAAAGAAATTTATCAGCAGTGCATCGATACCAGGGAAGCAACGTTCGAAATGATTGCTCCTAATTGGGAAATATGGGATGTAAAGTTTTTAAAGGACTGCCGCATTGTAGCGTTGGATGCTGATGCAATAGTTGGCTGGGCCGCTCTTTCCGCAGCTTCTTCGCGTGCAGTCTATGTGGGCGTTTGTGAAGTAAGTGTGTATGTGCGACAAGACAAATGGGGGAAGGGAATTGGCAAAAAGCTACTGCAGGAACTGGTTAGTTTGAGCGAAGAAAATAATGTGTGGACTTTGCAGGCCAGCATCTTTCCGGAAAATCTGGTCAGCCGAAAACTGCACGCCTACGCCGGTTTCAGAGAAGTAGGCTACAGGGAAAAAATTGGTAAGATGGATGATCTTTGGAGGAATACGATTTTGATGGAAAGGAGAAGCAGGATGATCATGTAGGGGAAATTAGGAATTAGGAGTTAGGAGTTAGGAATTAGGAATTAGGGGATATTCACACCTATTAAAACATAGCGAAATGAACGAAGAACTTAGAATGAGAAAACTGTACGAACAATTGATCGCGTTTTGGAATATGCGATCAGGTGATAAAATGTCTTCATTGTTTGCGGATGACGGCAGTATTGTTGGATTTGATGGCACCCAGGAAAATGGCAGAGAAGAAATTAGTGTCCATTTAAACGACATATTCAAAAACTATAAAAGCAACCCGTTTGTGTATCTCATACGCGAAGTAAGATTTTTATCGGATACCACGGCTTTGGTTCGTGCTGTTGCCGGTATTATGCCTGAATACGGTGCAGAAATGAATCCTGACCTAAACATTATTCAGTCTGTTGTTGCAGTTAAAAAGGGTGATGAATGGAAAATAGCACTGCTGCAAAATACGCCTGCTTCCTGGCTTGGCCGGCCCGAAGATGCGAAGGCTCTTACGAAGGAATTGGAAGATGCGTTTAAGAGTGCGCGAGGGCTTTAAGGGAATTAGGAATTAAGAATTAAGAATGCAGTGACCAACAACAATGCCTAACAACTAACAACTCATAACTTCCTCCAAATAGTCTATAGAAAAAATAGACGAATTTAATGATAGTCGGTCAGTAAGTGGTATTGAGCGGAATTGGCTATAGTTTACAAATCACCAAATTCGCATAGAGAAAATCGCCGGTTATGAAGAGTTATTTTTTTGTACGCCACAATTCAATGATGCATAAAGTAAACTTCAGTGAAGTAGTGTTTATTGAAGGTTGCAGAAACTATGTGAAGATCCACACAAAGGAAAACCCATACATGTCGCTTGCGAATATGAAGGATCTGGAAGATATTTTGCCCGGTGATCAATTTATTCGCATCCACAAGTCTTTTATTGTAAATGTTGACAAAATTAACCTGCTAAGTAAAAACGAAGTTTGTATCAATAGGCAGCAATGTTTCCCGGTTGGCGAAACTTTCCGCAACAAAGTGAATTCTTTTATCAGCAGCAATTTGATTTAGAAATAAAAATTAAAAAATCAAAATTCAAAAGGGTTGTCTCCTGTGCGGCAACCCTTTTGAATTTTGACTTTTTGACTTCCTAGGGTCCACATTTAATAATTTCTTTTTGTAGCCTTAATATTCGCTTATTGTGGAGTCTATAAGTTTGTATTGCCTTAAAATTATGAAGCCCAGCGGAGAACAGGCAAATTCAGCTTGTTCTTTCGCCTGGCACAATTAAAAAAGCTGCTCCAAATGCTCCTCTGTTCCTAGAAATCAATAGAAAATACGTGTTGGTTATTAGTGTAATGGTAGCTTAAAGCGAACCCATTCAATTCACTGATTTGTTTGGCAATACATAGCCCGAGGCCGTTATCACTTGTTGCTGAAGTCTTATAAAACCTGGTGAAGAGTTGTTTTTCATCAAGCGCAGGAGAGTCGCTGGTGTTGGCTATAACCAGTTGTTTAGCTGTTAAGGTAATGGAAATTTTTCCATTGGGAATGTTGTGTTTTGTAGCGTTGCTCAACAGGTTGTTCAGCATTATTTCTGCCAGCAAAGGATTGATCTGTATCTCACAATCGCGAAGGTTTTTTTTAATAGAAAGATGTTTGCTTTGCCATAGCTCAAAAAAATCAACCAGCTTTGTTTCAATTTTTTCTTTCAGGTTTATCGTGACAACATCTTCAAATTGTTTGTTCTCTATTTTTGCCAGGAGCAACAATGACTGATTGAGTTTCGACATTCTTTGTATCGCGTCATATGCACTTTGTGCAGCTCGGCTCTGCGTCTCAGAAAGATTTTCATCCTGAATCAATATGTCCATTTTTGATCTTACAATCGCCAGCGGAGTTTGTAATTCGTGTGAAGCATTCGCTGTAAACTCCTTTAATAACAAGTAGTCATTCTCCGCTTTATTGAGTGATTGATCTAGTGTTTTATTCATGAGATCAAACTCGTCAATGTTGGTTTGAGAAAGCTGTATTTTGCTTTTATTTCCCAATTGGAAACTATTGATGGATGTCAATGTATCGTAGAATGGTTTCCACAACCTCTTGAGTATAATACGGTTTATAAGTGCTGTGGTCATCAATATTAAAAGGATAGTGGCAATAGTGATCACCAAAATAAGACGGATCATATCATCCATGTCTTCCATTGAAATAGCTACCTTGGCTTCATACCACTGGCCTCCCGCCTGCACCGTAAATGTTATCTGCCTGAAAAGCTCCGTCGTTTGCTCATCCTCCACAAAAAGCCTGACAGAACTGAAGGTGTGTTTGGGCATTGGGCCGGCAACGGGTGTATAGCTAACCTCTTGTTCCTTTACATGCATTATTTCAGGAAGCCTGTTGTATTTACCTGTGTATGTTTCAACTTCCCGCTGTTCGATCTTAAGATTGTCGTTTACAAATTCGATCATTACATATCGCAGCAAAAAGCCGTATGCAATACTTGCCAGCAGAAAAATAGCCACTGTTATCAGCAGATTGATGCGAGTGTATTTTGTAAACAGCTTCATGTTTTTCTTATTTGGCAATGCCGAATTTATAACCCATTCCGTAAACTGATTGAATGTAATCGGGACAGCCGGCTTGCAATAATTTTTTACGCAGATTCTTAATATGCGCATAAATGAAGTCGTAGTTGTCGGCGAGGTCCATGTTGTCGCCCCATAAGTGTTCTGCGATGGCACCCTTGCTGATCACTTTGTTTTTGTTGGCCATGAAATACATCAACAGATCGTATTCTTTGCGGGTAAGATCTATGTTTTTGTTATTTACTGAAACCTGTTTGGCATCAAGGTCAACAGCAATTTCATCAAACTCGATGATACTTTGTCCTGAGAAAGATTTGCGGCGGATGATGGCCTCTACACGCGCCGCCAGTTCTGGTAAATGAAACGGTTTGCTGAGGTAATCATCGGCGCCTGTTTTTAAACCTTGCACTTTGTCATCAAGAGCGTTTTTTGCAGAAATGATCAGCACACCGTCTGTTTTATTTTGTTTCTTCAGGTGCTTAAGAATTTCAAGCCCGTTGCCATCAGGAAGAGTGATGTCGAGTATAATGCAGGCATAATCATACAAAGACGTTTTTTCCAACGCTATGTCAAATGTAGGAGCGAGTTCGCACACATAATTGTCATTGCTTAAATAGGTTGCAATGCTGTTTGCCAATGCCTTTTCGTCTTCTATGATTAGAATCTTCATGCAACTAAGATGATTTGAAATTCTGAATTCAATTTGAAAATGTGGAAATTTGAAAATTTGAAAATGCGAGAGGCCAATCATTCGCCCTCAATAGTTATCTGTCGTCAGAGCTTTCAATGAAAGGGTGGCAATGATGCACCCGATGAATTTTCAAATTCGCACATTTTCAAATTTTCAAATTAAAAAAGCCTATGGCTTTTTTCCCATTGCATAGTTAATGCCACCAAGCAGGTGGTTTAGGAACAACGGATCGGCATAAGATTCATCCGTATGGCCAAGTTCTGTGTAGAAGGCCCTGCCGCCGTCAAATTCATGGTACCACGCCATTGGGTGGAAAGTGCCGTTTTCGCCGCCTGTGTAGCTGCTTTCATCAATTGTGATCAACACATGATAAGTGCTGTCGAGCATAAGGTTTTTGAAATTGTACCATTCGTCCCATCTTTTCCATACGCTGGGTAAATGTTTGGTAGCGATAAAGGTTGTGTCTACCACATGCAAAACTGCCTCTTGTTGTTTTGGATGACTTTTAAACTGAGCGCCAACCAGTTTATTGTACCATGGCCAACCATACTCAGTATCGGTCGCCGCGTGCACACCAACATAACCACCGCCGGATTGAATATATTTTTCAAAGGCAGCCTGGCCGTTATCGTCCAACACGTTCATTGTTGTGCTAAGGAAAATAACAGTGCTGTATTTTTTCAGATTTTTAGTGGTAAAGTATGTACTATCTGTGGTGCTGTCAACAGCGAAATTGTTTTCTGCGCCTAGCTTTTGTATCGCTTTTATGCCCGCAGCAATCGATGCATGGTGATAACCTGCTGTTTTAGAAAATACGAGTACCCGGTATTTCTTTTTCGCGGCAGCATGAGGAGATGCAAAACCCAGCGTGACCGCCAGAATGCAAATAGCAAACAAAACGTTTCTGATCATTATTGGTTGTTTTTGAGATAATAGAAAGAATGAATTTACAGAAATAATAAAATCAATCACCGCCGCTCGAAAAAAAGTGTCTTAGGTGTAGTGATAAAGACGTAGCAGAGAGGTTATGAGTGTTAATTGAAAATTGAAAGTTGAAAGTGAGGGCCGGGGAAACATTTTAACATTTGTTCTTTATTACCAACGAATGTCCAATTGCTCTAAACAAACGTGAGCCCAAAAGCATTTTCAATTTTCAACTTTCAATTTTCAATTCTTATATTTACTTCTAAAGTCAAATAATTTCCCTCAACCATTGATTCTAAAATTGCCAATATGAAAAGACGGACTTTTCTACACTCATCCTCGCTTTATTTAGCAGGTGCGGGGCTTGCAGCCGCTTTGCCTCTAGACCTTCTTGCAAGAAAAAAAGCTATTTCTCCCAATGCAAAAATTAATGTAGGTGCTATCGGCATCAACGGAATGGGTTGGGCAGATCTTACAGCGTTGCTGAAAATTCCCGAAGTGCAATGTGTTGCATTGTGTGATGTGGATAAAAGTGTGTTGGACAAACGGGCGGCTGAACTCGCACAAAAAGGTATGAAAGTAGCAACCTACAGTGATTATAGGAAATTGCTCGATAACAAAGATGTTGACGTGGTCGTAATAGGCACGCCTGATCACTGGCACTGCCTGATTATGCATGACGCATGTGCGGCGGGGAAGGATGTGTATTGCGAGAAACCGGCAGGTAATTCCATTATAGAATGCAGTACAATGGTGGCTGCCCAGCAAAAATACAATCGCGTGGTACAGGTAGGGCAGTGGCAGCGAAGCAACAAGCATTACCAGGATGCAATGAGTTTTGTGCACTCCGGAAACCTTGGCCAGGTACGGCTTGTAAAGGCATGGGCCTACCAGGGATGGATGAAATCGATACCTGTGCAGCCAGACGCACCTGTACCGGCAGGCGTGGATTATGACATGTGGCTTGGTCCTGCAACAAAACGGCCTTTCAATCCCAATCGTTTCCATTTTAACTTCCGCTGGTACTGGGATTACGCGGGAGGTTTGATGACAGACTGGGGTGTACACATGATCGATTACGCTCTGCTGGGCATGAAAGCAAATACGCCAAAGAGCATCGTAGCAAGCGGTGGTAAATTCGCTTATCCTGATGATGCGGAAGAAACACCGGATACATTAACAACGGTGTATGAATTCAACGGGTTCAACATGCTCTGGGAACACGCAACCGGTATAAACGACGGGCCTTACAGCCGCGACCACGGCGTGGCTTTTATTGGGAATAATGGCACGCTTGTGGTAGATAGGGGTGGATGGGAAGTGATTCCGGAGAAGATAAACGGTAAGGAAAAAATGGAGGCCGTGGCAAGGCAAAAACGTGAAGACGATGGATTGACGCTGCATGCGCAAAACTTTATTGACGTGGTGAAAAGCAGAAAAATGGAAGACCTGCATTGTCCGATACAAGACGGAGCGCATGTCGCCACCGTTTGCCAGATGGGAAACATATCGTTCCGCACCGGAAAGAAAATTTACTGGGATGATGTTAAACGCGATTTCAATGATGATAAGGCGGCGAATAAGTTGTTGACCGCGGAATATCATAATGGATATAAGCTGCCTAAAGTGTAGTGGAGAATTAAAAAGTAAAAATTAAAAAGTAAAAATGATTTCTGTGTAGCATGCAAGAGGGATGGATACTACTTTTTCTGTTCATCAAAAGATCAGTGAAAATCAGTCAAATCTGTGTCATCAGTGTGCTATCCATTTAAAATCACAAATTTCAAATCATACAATGAAAGCTTATCTTTTAACCGCAAGCCTATTCATAACTACAATGGCTATGGCACAAGAAAAACAAAAAACTGATGCAGAAAGGGCGGCCGAAACCGAGATCTGGCAACCGGAACCAAAATTGGTTACACCGGGGAAAGCCTTTGCTGACGCACCTTCTGATGCTATCGTTTTATTTGATGGAAAAAATCTTGATAGCTGGGAGAGTGTGAAAGATGGCAGTGCCGCACAATGGACAGTGGGAAAAGGTGCCGTTACCGTTAAAAAAGGAACCGGCAACATACAAACAAAGCAAACTTTTACAGACTATCAATTACACCTTGAATGGCGCATACCTGAAACTATTACAGGTAGCAACCAGGCTCGTGGTAACAGTGGGGTGTTTCTTGCTTCAACCGGAAAAGGAGATGCCGGATATGAGTTACAGGTGCTGGATTGTTACAACAACAAAACGTATGTGAACGGGCAAACAGGCAGCATTTACAAACAGGCAATCCCGTTAGCAAATGCGTGTAAGAAACCAGGCGAATGGCAAACCTATGATGTTATCTGGACCGCCCCACGCTTTAATGACGACGGCTCTTTGAAGAGTGCTGCACGCGTTACCGTTTTCCAAAATGGCGTATTGTTGCAAAATAATTTCGAATTGAAAGGCGAGACTGCGTGGATAGGGCAACCGGCTTATCATAAGCATGGCCCATGCCCGATTAAATTGCAAGATCATGGTGATCCGAGCGAACCGATTAGCTATAGGAATATTTGGGTGAGACCCTTGTAGAAAGTAAAAAAGTATAAATTAAAAAGTCAAAAGTAAGAAGGCTAGATGCACTCCGGACTTTTGACTTTTTAATTTTTACTTTTGAATTGCAGCTATAGTTTTCGAATTTTTATATTCCTGTACCACACATCATCACCGTGGTCTTGTAAAGAAATTTTTCCTTTCTTGTAAGTGCCCCAGTTTGGCCAGGTTTTGAATTTACTGTTCGCAATAAGTTGCTTCCAGTTATCATCCCACATAGTAGTAGACACAACATTTACACCATTCAGGTAAAGATCAAGTTTGCCGTTCAAAGACTTGATTTCAACCGCGTTCCATTCACCTACCGGCTTTTGTGCTTCTTTTGAACATGAAATAAGATCATACAGATCTCCGGCTTTGTGTTTCATGATATGTCCATCCGGATGCCCCTCGTTATCTACCACCTGCATTTCTGCTCCTGTTGAATATGTTTGGTGGTATTGAGCAGTGTCTTCGTGAATGAAGAAGATAACGCCGCTGTTTCCTTTAGGCGAAATTTTCCACTCCAGTTTCAAATCAAAATTGTCGAATTCTTCATTCGTTACAAGGTCACCACCTTCACCTTCTTTTTTGCTTTTTGCATCCAGATGAATGGCGCCGTTTTCTATTTTCCAAGCACCTGCGACATTCGATTTACCGTAGCTGTGCCATTTGCTCAAATCTTTTCCATTGAACAAGGTGATCCATCCATCATTAGAACGATTCTTTGAATGTTTTTCGATATTGTTTTTTGTTGCTGTTTTCCACGCAAAAAAGCCAGGGAGCAAGATTGCGGTAAGCCAGAGTTTTTTCATATTCTATGTTTTAAAATGGTTTGTTGTGTTTTGCTATTCCTTGAAAGGCTAGTCTCGAATCTTTACCACTGAGGCACTAAGGGCACTAAGTTTCACTAAGCGTCGCTACACTTTAGAGTGTCCTTAGTGAGGCTTAGTGTTCTTAGTGTCTTAGTGGTTTATTTGGGTCTTTAAATTCCCAGTATCGCCCTGTTAGTCTTTTCGTCAGCACCTGTTCCCGCGAAATCATCAAACGCTTTTTCAGTTACGCGGATGATGTGATCTTTAATAAACACAGCGCCTTCTTTCGCTCCATCTTCAGGGTGTTTCAGGCAGCATTCCCATTCCAACACCGCCCAGCCTTTGAAATCATATTGCGCCATTTTACTGAACACAGATTTGAAATCAACCTGGCCATCTCCCAAAGAACGGAAGCGTCCCGCACGGTCTATCCAGCTTTGGTAACCGCCGTACACACCTTGTCTGCCAGTTGGATTGAACTCGGCATCCTTTACGTGAAACATCTTTATACGTTCATGATAAATGTCGATGTAAGAAAGATAGTCGAGACACTGCAATACAAAATGCGATGGATCATACAACAGGCAGGCCCTTGCGTGATTGTTCACTTTTTCGAGGAACATTTCATAGCTCACACCATCGTGTAAATCTTCACCCGGATGGATTTCGTAACAAACATCCACACCGTGTTCGTCAAAAACGTTCAGTATCGGAAGCCACCTTTTCGCTAATTCGGTAAAGCCTGTTTCAACAAGGCCAGCTGGGCGCTGCGGCCACGGATACACAGTGTGCCACAACAATGCACCGCTGAATGTGGCATGAGCATTCAATCCTAGATTTTGCGAAGCCTTTGCTGCATATTTTAATTGTTGCACCGCCCATTCTGTTCTGGCTTTAGCATTGCCATGGACTTCAGCAGGAGCGAAGCCGTCAAACATTGTATCGTAAGCTGGATGTACTGCAACCAGTTGTCCTTGCAAATGCGTAGAAAGCTCTGTGATTTCCAGGCCACATTCATTCACTATGCCTTTGATCTCGTCGGCATATGTTTTACTTTCCGCTGCTTTTTGAAGGTCAATGCAACGTGGGTCCCATGTAGGGATTTGAACGCCTTTAAAGCCAAGTGATTCGGCCCAGAGGCAAATAGATTTCAGATTATTAAAAGGAGGCTGATCGCCCATGAATTGTGCGAGGAATATGCCGGGTCCTTTGAGAGTAGTCATGAGGAAAATGTTATTAAGTAAAAAGTGAAAAGTAAAAAGTAAAAAAGTCTCAATAATCGGAGATCATTTTTGAATTTTTACTTTTGAATTTTGATTTTAGATATCGAACGTTGTCCACTTCTGCTCGCTCTTCCCGCTCTTAACCACGTTCTCTATGAACGCCATTCCGCGGAGGCCATCTTCAATGCCGGGAAAGTCGAGCCACTCAGCCTTTGGCGTTTCGCCGTTTTCTTTTGCACGAACGGTTAAAGCAAAGTTGCGATAAAGATTTGCAAATGCTTCGAGGTATCCTTCGGGGTGTCCAGCAGGTGTGCGGCTATTGTGCGATGCATATGAGTTTACATAACCAGTACCCGTACGATAGATCTCAGCAGGTTTGTCCAACCATTTTACCATCAAAGTATTTGCATCTTGCTGTTGCCATTCCACGCCACCTTTTTCTCCGTATACTCTTACTTTCACATTGTTCTCTTCACCAGCTGCTATTTGTGAGGCAAATAAAACACCCGTTGCTCCGTTGTCAAATTTTAATAACACGGCACCATCATCATCTAATTGTCTGCCTTCTACAACTATGTTTAAGTCTGCACAAATTTTTGTCGTTTTCAAACCACTCACATACTCAGCCATATTGAAAGCATGTGTACCAATATCACCCATACAACCTGCAATGCCGCTGCGTTTGGGGTCAGTGCGCCATGATGCCTGTTTAGAATCGCTGCCTTCTAAAAAAGTGCTCAACCAACCCTGCGGATACTCCACATATATTTTTCTGATCTTACCCAGCACACCACTTTTCACCATTTGCTTTGCCTGCTTTACCATCGGGTAGCCGGTGTAAGTGTGTGTAAGACAAAATACTTTTCCTGTTTTTTCAACTACCTGTTGCAACGCTTTGGCTTCATCGAGCGTGAAGGTCATTGGCTTATCGAGAATGACGTGGAAACCATTTTCCAGCGCCATTTTCGAAGGTTCGAAATGCACGTGGTTGGGTGTTACAATGCTCACGATCTGCATTCTCACATCTTCCGGAAGTTGCTTTTCTTTCTCGATCATTTCCTTGTAAGAACCATACACTCTTTCCGGTGCGAGAAATAATTCTTCACCCGCCTGTTTTGATTTTGCAGCATCACTGCTAAACGCTCCGCAAACCAGTTCAATTTGTCCATCCATATTTGCCGCTATGCGGTGAACCGCGCCAATAAAGGCTCCTGGTCCTCCGCCGATCATGCCCATTCTGAGTTTTTTCATTTGAGTTATAAGTTGTGAGTTATAAGTTTTGAGTTGTTAGATGTTCGCTATAGTTTTTCAATTACAGTGTGTTTACAATCAGTAACGAAAGACTGCTTGTCATCCCGACGAAGGAGGGATCTGAGTGCCTATTTTCGCAGCGTGTTGCCTGTGTTAAACCCAGATCCCTCCTTCGTCGGGATGACAAGCAGCATGCCTTGATTTTTTTAACAGGTTAACTAAGCACTATTGAATTCTTAATTAAGAAAAACTAACACATTCCTTCAATTCCTTCTCACTATACGCCAAGCCATGTTGCTTCAGCACATCATCCGGCACGCCGTTCCATTGATTGGGTTTGTTGCCTGAGTAGCCGATGTCTTTCACGCCCATTTCAGACGTGAAAAAACCAGTGGCAACAAGGTCGCGAAATTTATTGAAGAAGGCTACACCCTGTTTCATTGTTGGTTTTGCTGTTTCCGGATAGGCGATTTGATCTATCATTTCGAATTGCTGTTTCTCATCGCAATCTTTAAAGCCTTTGCCAAACTGTTTCATGCACTGCACATCGAGCCAGCGCAAGCCACCACGAATCGGTACCTGATGTTCAGGCATGTCCTTTACAATAAACTCAATGAACTCAGGCACTTTCGCATCAGAAGCACTCCCGCTTACTTCATCACGCGGAATGATAATGTCACCGAGTATAGTGATTGTTGCCATTTCATCCGGTGTAAAAAAAGTTTGTGCAGCAATAGCCTTGAGCTTTTCCATTTCCTCAGGTTGCCTGTCGTAACCACCGTCGGCCTTTTTCTCTTCAGCTTTTGCTTCGTCTTGTTTCTTGTCAGATAGTTTACAGGCTTCTGCCAGGAATCCCGCAGACAACGTTGTAAGAGCCATCGCTTTAATCGACTTTCTTCTATCCATAGATTGAATTTTTTGAAGGACGAATGCGATTCGCCCCTACCATTTTCAATTTTCAACTTTCAATTTTCAATTAACTAAATGTTTTGTTTTTTCAATTGATCAACAATGTATTCCGACGTACGCATCGACAATGCAAGGATCGTCCATGTGATGTTTTTATCTGCCTGCGAAACAAATTGTCCGCCGTCCACACAAAATACATTTTTGCAATCATGCGCCTGGCTCCATTTGTTCAATGCTGAGCGCTTAGGATCATTACCCATGCGAACGGTGCCTGCTTCATGAATTATTTTCCCCGGCGTTTCCAATCCGTAATTATTATGCGCACCGAAGTCATCGCCATATGTAACAACTGCACCCATTTGATGTAGAATTTCCTGGAAGGTTTCCTTCATGTGCTTCGCCTGTTTTATTTCATGCTCGCTCCATTTTACATTAAAGCGCAGCACGGGAATGCCCCATTTGTCCACCACGCCCGGATCTATTTCGCAATAATTACTTTCAAATGAAATGGCTTCTCCGCGACCTGCCATATGTACCTGCGCGCCATAGAAATAACGGTAGTCTTCTTTCAATGATTTGCCATAACCGCCCGCTTGTTTTTTCTGTCCATTCACTGCAAATTTTCCGTTAACGAACTGAATGCCATTGGTAAAACCATAACCCGGCATATGCATACCACCGCCATATTCAATATGATAACCGCGAGGGAAATCAAGTTTTTTATTATCAAGCCACCATGGCGAATAAATGTGCGCACCGCCCACGCCATCTTCGTTGTATCGTTTGCGCCCAAGCAACTGCGGCACCACGCCGCCCATGGAGGCACCTGTAGAATCGTGCAAATATTTTCCAACTACATTGCTGGAATTGGCAAGACCATTTTCATGTCTCGCCGATTTTGAGTTGAGTAGCAGTCTTGCAGACTCACACGCACTCGCGGCAAGTATCACTACTTTGCCATTTACCTGGTATTCCTGCAGGTCATCTTTGTTTACATAAGAAACACCTGTTGCAAGTCCTTCTTTATTCGTCAACACTTCACGGGCCATGGCGTTGGTAAGTACATCAACATTGCCCGTTGCCATTGCAGGTTTTATTAAAACCGAAGACGAAGAGAAATCGCCGTATACCTGGCAACCTCTTCCGCATTGGCTGCAGAAGAAGCAAGAGCCACGTTCATCATTTATTTTTTTTGTAAGAATGGAGAGGCGCGAAGGAATAACCGGAACGCCTGCATTGGCTGCACCTTTCTTTAGCATCAGCTCATGCAGTCTCGGTTTGGGCGGCGGAAGAAAAAAACCATCGGGATGATCTTCAAGTCCTTCGTTAGAACCGAAAATGCCGATCAGTTTATCAACGCGATCGTAGTATGGTCTGATATCATCGTAGGAGATGGGCCAATCTTCTCCAAGGCCATCAATGCTTCTGCGCTTAAAATCTTTAGGACCAAAGCGTAATGAAATTCTTCCCCAGTGATTGGTGCGACCGCCGATCATTCTCGCACGGAACCAATCCCATTCGGTATCCTTTGTAGTAGTGTAAGGTTCGCCATCAATTTCCCATCCGTGATAGCATGCATCAAAATCGCCGAAGGGACGAAACTTTGTTGACGCACCGCGTCTTGGCGACTCCCATGAATTTTTTAATTGTGTAACATTCTTCGCAGGATCATACATTGGGCCCGCTTCAATCAAGCAAACTTTAAGGCCCGCTTTTGAAAGCATGTAGGCTGCCATGCCGCCACCGGCACCCGATCCAACAATTACCGCATCATAGAGTTTTGGATTCGTTTTGATCTGTAGATTTCCCATATAACAAGCAAAATGATTGGAAAAGATAAAGGTTAAATTTATTACATCGCTATTATTTCACTATTAAAATTTTTTTATTTGGTTCGACGGGTATAATCATAACAAAAACTGATTTTTATTAAAGTATTTTGTAAAAAATGTTCGTCCAACCAAATAAATCTCTAAATTTAGTCGAGTTTTTTTTAACCCAACACAACAAACGATATGCAGGCCATTAACAGGAATAAACTGTTCATAGCAAGTTGTCTTGCTTTATTAGTAACGTCACTTTCTTTCGGCATCCGTGCAGGTTTACTAAGCACTTGGAGCCATCAGTTTTCTTTAACACAAGAACAAATTGGTATCATTACAAGTACCGCATTTTGGGGTTTCCCATTAGCCATAGTAATAGGTGGTATGATAGTGGACATCATCGGCATGAAAAAATTATTGATTGCCGCAGCGGTGTTTCATTTGTTGGGCATTGTGCTAACGATTACAGCGACAGGTTTCTGGTCCCTGTTTATTTCAACATTATTAATTGGTATGGGAAATGGTACGGTGGAAGCCGCGTGTAATCCATTGGTGGCCAGTTTATATACAGAAAAGAAAACCGCCAAGCTCAATCACTTTCACCTGTGGTTCCCTGGTGGTATTGTGATAGGAACATTGATCGTGCGATTCATTGGCGTAAATATTCCAGGCACAAGCTATTTAAGCAACTGGCAATTGCTCGTTGGCATCATGTTGATACCAACTTTGATCTACGGATATCTTTTCAGCAAGCTTGAGTTTCCTCCAACAGAAAGAGTTTCAAGCGGTGTCTCTACTTCAGAAATGTACAGGTCATTGCTCAATCCATTATTTTTTGTGATGATCATATTGATGCTGGGAACAGCCATCACTGAATTGTTTACCGGGCAATGGATCGATGTATTATTAAAGAACGTAACAGAGAATGCCATTTTATTATTGACGCTGGAAACGGGTGTAATGGTGCTGGGCCGTGCATTTGCGGAACCGGTGGTGCATAAATTTTCTTCAGCAGGTGTGTTGTTGATGTCAGCAATCTTCGCTGCATTGGGTTTATACATTCTTGGTCACACAACAGGAAACATGTTGTTTGCAGGAGCAATAATCTTCGGTATCGGTGTGTGTTATTTCTGGCCAACCATGCTCGGATTTGTTTCTGAGAATTTGCCAAAAACAGGCGCAGTGGGATTGAACTTCATGGGTGGTGCAGGCATGTTTGCCGTGTCATTGTACATGATCTTCATGGGCGGTTATTATGACAGACTGGTTGCGGGCCAATTGCCTGCCGGTGCCGATGTAAAGGCCTATTCCAATGCCGCAGGTGGAACAGAAATGGCGAATGCATTTGCCGAAGCAAAAAAAGCCGCAGGCCCTCAAATCATCAATGTTACGTTGATTATCCCAATCATTCTTATAGTGGCATTTACAGTACTCTATTTTTATATGAAAGGCAGAAAGAAACCGTCATTGCAAACAGCGGTGGCGCATTAAGGATAAGTCAAAAGTAAAAAGTAAAAATTCAAAAAATTGCTTGCAGTCCGGCATCGACGCGGTGTCACAAAGTTTTTACTTTTGATTTTTTACTTTTTACTTGTTTATAATTTTTAAAAAGAAACGTTAGTATATGTCCACTCATAACAGAAGAAGTGCTATCAAAAATATGGTCGCCGGGTCGGCAGCTGTAGTGGTAGGAGGCAGCGTGCTTTCCTCTTTTACGCAGCCTGGTGAAAACGAATCAGCTATGATAAAATTCAAGGGAAATATTAATCACTCTGTATGTCGCTGGTGCTTTAACGACATCAGTGTTGAAGATCTTTGCAAAGCGGTAAAGAAAATCGGCTTTAGCGCCATTGATCTTGTGGGCCCTGCTGACTGGCAAACTTTGCAGCAGTATGGCGTGTATAGTTCAATGTGTTACACTTCAGGTCAAAACAGTTTGACCAAAGGATGGAACGACAAATCGCAACATGAAAGATTGATCAAAGACCACACAGACATTATTCCACTAATGGTGCAGGCAGGGTATAAAGATGTGATTTGCTTTAGTGGTAACAGAAATGGAATGGATGATGAAACCGGTTTAAAAAACTGCGTGGAAGGCTTGCAACAGGTATTGCCTTTGGCAGAAAAGAACGGCATCACCATTCATATGGAATTGCTCAACAGCAAGATTGATCACAAGGATTATATGTGCGACAAAACCACTTGGGGCGTTGAGTTGTGTAAACGATTGAATTCTAACAATTTTAAATTGTTGTACGATATTTATCACATGCAGATCGATGAAGGCGATGTGATAAGAACGATTAAAGATTATAACCAATACATCGGCCATTATCATACAGCCGGTGTGCCTGGCAGACATGAAATTGATGAAACGCAGGAGCTTTATTATCCTGCTATCATGAATGCAATCAAAGACGTGAATTTTAAAGGATATGTGGCACAGGAGTTCATTCCGAAAGCAAAAGATAAACTGGCATCGCTGAAGAAAGCGGTGGAGATTTGCGATGTATAAGAAGAGCTTCAGCTCTCCGAAGCTTTTAGCTTCGGGGTTCTATTCTATCGCCTCTGGCGATAAAGTTGCCTGAGGCAACAGAATAGAACTGCGAGGCTACAAGCCTCGCAGAGCCACAAATGACTATCGTACACCGTACATTAAAAAAGTAAAACGACTTACCTAAAAAGAAAGAAAAAATATCATGGCAGATCAAACTTATGATGCGATTGTTGTAGGTTCCGGAATCAGTGGCGGTTGGGCAGCGAAGGAGCTTACAGAAAAAGGGCTGAAGGTTCTGATGCTGGAACGTGGCCGTAACATTGAACACGTAAAAGATTATGTCAGCGCCAATAAAGAGGCATGGGATTTCCCGCACCGTGGAAAGGCGACGCAAAAACTGAAAGAGGAGTATCCCGTCCTAAAACGCGACTATCCTTTAAATGAAATCAATCTTGATTATTGGGCGAGCGATAAGGATTCTCCTTACACCGAAGTAAAAAGATTCGATTGGTTCCGTGGTTACCATGTAGGCGGTCGTTCTTTGATGTGGGGCAGACAAAGCTATCGCTGGAGCGATCTTGACTTTGAAGCCAATGCAAAAGACGGTCACGGAGTTGACTGGCCTGTACGCTACAATGAAATTGCGCCATGGTATGATTACGTAGAAAAATTTGCTGGCATTAGCGGTAACAGAGACGGCATCCCGCAATTGCCGGATGGTCAGTTTTTACCACCAATGGAAATGACCTGCGTGGAGAAAGATGTTTCCAAGAGAATAAAAGACTATTACAAAGGTCAGCGTCAGATGATCATTGGACGCGTGGCAAATCTTACCGTTCCGCATGAAGGCAGAACGAACTGTCAGTTTAGAAACAAGTGTTGGCTGGGATGCCCGTTTGGCGGCTATTTCAGCACACAGTCTTCTACGCTGCCTGCTGCCATGAAAACAGGTAATCTCACTTTAAGACCATGGAGCATTGTAACAAAAGTGCTGTACGATAAAGATAAAAAACGTGCAACAGGTGTGGAAGTGTTGGATGCAGAAACAAACAAGACTTATGTATACAATGCGAAAATAGTTTTCCTTAATGCTTCTACATTAAACTCCACATGGCTGTTGATGAATTCAGCAACCGACATCTGGCCGGATGGTTTGGGAAGCAGCAGCGGAGAGTTGGGCCACAACCTGATGGATCACCATTTAGGCGTTGGTGCTGGCGGTTGGGTAGAAGGCTATGAAGACAAATATTATTTCGGTCGTCGTGCGAATGGCGTGTATGTTCCTCGCTACAGAAACTACAATGGTGATTCAAGAGACTACGTTCGTGGTTTCGGTTACCAGGGTGGTGGAAGTCGCGAAGGATGGGGAAGAGGCGTTGCTGAAATGAATATTGGTGCTGATTTCAAAGAGGCGCTTTCAGAACCGGGTCGCTGGACAATGGGCATGGGTGGCTTCGGAGAAATTCTTCCTTACCACGAAAACAAAGTGACGCTTGACAAGAGCAAAAAAGATAAATGGGGATTGAATGTACTCGCGATTGATTGCGAGTTGAAGGATAATGAGCGGAAGATGCGTAAAGACATGCAGCAAGACGCCATTGAAATGCTTACTGCTGCAGGGGTTAAAGATGTCAAAGGTTATGATGGCGACGGTACTCCGGGTCGTGGTATTCACGAAATGGGTACTGCAAGAATGGGGAAAGATTCCAAAACATCTGTGTTGAACAAACACAACCAGGTGTGGGACGCTCCAAACGTTTTTGTAACCGATGGTTCATTCATGACTTCTGCATCTTGCGTAAACCCATCATTAACCTACATGGCATTTACTGCAAGAGCGGTAGACCATGCGGTTAGCGAACTTAAGAAAGGAAATTTATAATCAGTGGAGAATTGAGAGTGGAGAGTTGAGAGTTGTAATGTCTCTGCTCTTCACTCTCAACTCTCAATTCTCAACTCTCAATTAAAACAAACATGCCCGGCGATACTCTAAATATCAACAACAAAGCGCAGGCCCAGAACACTTATGATGCCATTGTGATTGGCTCTGGAATAAGTGGCGGATGGGCCGCAAAAGAACTTTCTGAAAAAGGACTGAAGGTATTGATGCTGGAAAGAGGTCGCAACTATGAGCACATCAAAGACTATAACACCGCCAACAAAGATCCATGGGAATTTGAACATCGTGGCAGCGTTACGCAGGAGCAACGAAAAGAAAGACCTGTGATATCCCGCAACTGGGGTGCTAATGAGGCGGTGATGGATAAATGGACAAACGAAAAAGATTGTCCCTATGTAGAAAAGAAACCTTTTAACTGGTGGCGTACTTATCAGTTGGGCGGACGATCAACCTTGTGGGGCAGACAAAGTTATCGCTGGAGCGATTTTGATTTTGAAGCCAACAAGAAAGATGGTTGGGCGATCGACTGGCCAATACGCTACAAGGATATGGCGCCCTGGTATGATCACGTAGAAAAATTTGCCGGCATCAGTGGTTCACTCGAAGGCTTGCAACACTTGCCGGACGGGCAGTTTATGCCGCCCATGGAAATGAATTGTGTAGAGAAAGATGTTGCTGCGAGATTGAAAGATTATTACAAAGGCAATCGCCATATGATCATCGGACGTGTGGCGCACATCACCGCACCGCATCCGGGACGTACACAGTGCCAGTTTAGAAACAGGTGCTGGGAGGGTTGTCCTTTTGGTGGCTATTTCAGTACACAGTCTTCTACATTACCCGCTGCGTTGGCAACAGGCAATTTAACAGTAAGGCCGTGGTCCATTGTTACAAAAATTATTTACGATAAAGACACGAAGAAAGCGAAAGGCGTAGAGGTTGTGGATGGTGAAACAAACAAGACCTATGAGTTCTATTCAAAAATAGTTTTCGTCAATGCGTCTGCCCTGAACAGTGCATGGGTGCTGATGAACAGCGCAACAGACATTTGGCCCGAAGGTTTAGGAAGCAGTAGCGGAGAGCTGGGCCACAACATCATGGATCACCATTATAACCTTGGTGCATCAGGAAGAGTAGAAGGTTACGAGGACAAATATTATTTTGGCCGTCGTGCAAATGGAATTTATTTAGTGCGCTTCGCAAACCTGTTCGGCGACAAAAGAGATTTCATGAGAGGCTTCGGTTACCAGGGCGGTGCGAGCCGCGAGGGCTGGAGCAGAAACGTTGCGGAGCTTAGCGTTGGCGCTAATTTCAAGGAAGCACTTACAGAGCCGGGTCAATGGACAATGGGCGTAGGCGGCTTTGGAGAAACATTGCCTTACCACGAAAATATGATAACGCTTAGCAAAGATGTAAAAGATAAATGGGGATTACCTGTGCTTGTGATGGATGCAGAAATAAAGGACAACGAAAAGAAAATGCGCAAGGCAATTGTAGAAGAAGCAACTGCAATGCTGGAAGCTGCAGATGTGAAAGGTGTGCATCACTGGGACAACGGACACAACATGGGCGACGGCATTCACGAAATGGGAACGGCGCGCATGGGTCTCGATCCTAAAACATCTGTGTTGAACAAACACAACCAGGTGTGGGATGCACAAAACGTTTTCGTAACAGACGGCGCGGCAATGACATCTGCGTCTTGTGTCAATCCATCGTTAACTTACATGGCATTGACAGCAAGAGCAGCGGATTATGCGGTAAGTGAATTGAAAAAAGGAAACCTTTAATTAGTGGAAAGTTGAGAGTGGAGAGTTGAGAGTTATGCTGAATTTTCACTCTCCACTCTCAATTCTCAACTCTCAACTTAAAATTTAAAATATCATCATGATGACAAGAAGAGATGCTCTATCCCGTGTGGCACTTATTTTAGGCGGCACAATTATAGGAGCAGATGTTTTTTTGAGCGGCTGTACAAACGCCGACAAAAAAGTTTCAGGTGTGCTGAATTTTTCTCCTGACAACATTGCATTTCTTGATGAAGTAGGAGAAACGATCTTGCCTGCAACAGCCTCTTCGCCGGGAGCGAAAGAAGCTAAGATCGGTGAGTTTATGAAAACGATCGTAACAGATTGTTACTCCGAAGCAGACCAGAAGATATTCATGGAAGGTTTCGATAAACTGAACGATGCAAGCAAAAAGAAATTCAACGATCCTTTCTTGAAACTGACTGCAGAACAAAAAACGCAGTTGCTCACAGAGCTTGATAAAGAAGCAAAAGAATACAACAAGACAAAACAGAAGTCTGACCCTAACCACTACTTTGCGATGTTCAAACAGCTCACCGTATGGGGCTATTTCTCATCGAAAGAAGGTGCAACAAAAGCATTGCGCTACGTGGCAGTGCCCGGAAAATATGAAGGTTGCATAGATTATAAGAAAGGGGATAAGGCTTGGGCCACTTAGTCGATTAGGAATTAGGAATTAGGAGTTAGGAATTAGAGGTGTTCCAATATTCTAATTCCTAATTGCTAATTTCTAATTCCTGTTGGATCTCCGATCCACCAGGTATTCGGCTATTAGTTTTTGTGTATGTTAACCTAAAGTAATAACGATTCACCCATAACAACCCGGACGCGGGTTGTTACTTTTATTAAAGGAGTTTGGCTGTTGTAATTTTCAACTTTCAATTTTCAATCCACATGTCATATAACAGGAGAACTTTTCTACAAACAACAGGACTGCTTGCAGCAGGAAGTTTTTTATCTATGGATAAATTAATGGCAGCAAAAGGTAATATAAAAAATATCGGCTTGCAGTTGTACTCACTTCGTGATGACATGCCTAAAGATCCTAAAGGCGTGTTGAAGCAAGTGGCGTCGTTTGGTTACAACCAGCTGGAAAGCTATGAAGGAAGCATGGGAATGTTTTGGGGAATGACGCCGGCTGATTTTAAAAAATATGTAGATGATCTCGGAATGAAGATCGTTTCATCACATTGCGACATTGGTAAAGATTTTGAAAAGAAAGCTGCAGATGCTGCGTCAATCGGAATGAAGTATTTGATCTGTCCACATAAAGGACCACAAAAGTCAATTGATGATTTCAAGCGCATCGCAGATGAGTTCAATAACAGGGGCGAAATATGCAGAAAGCACGGCATTCGCTTCGCTTACCATAACCACGGTTATTCTTTCAAAGAACTCAATGGACAAATGCCACAGGATGTAATGATGGAGAATACAAACCCTGCCACTGTCGATTTTGAAATGGATATGTATTGGGTGGTGACCGGCGGTGCAGATATTGAAAAGTATTTAACGAAGTATAAAAACAGGTTCCGTCTTTGCCACATAAAAGACAGGAAAAAGAATGCTGCTCCTTCTGATGAAGATGCTTCATGCATTGTAGGCAACGGTTCTATCGACTATAAAAGCATTTTGAAACTCGCAAAGAAAACCGGTGTAGAATACTTCATCGTTGAACAAGAACGCTACGACGAAGCCTCACCGCTTGAATGTGCGAAGAAAGACGCGGCCTATTTGAAGACCTTGAGCATTTAAGATTTTTTTCACCACTAAGGCACTAAGTCCACTAAGCCCCACTAAGAGATGTTTAAAATTCGAACAACCCTTTGTGGGGCTTAGTGGACTTAGTGCCTTAGTGGTGAATATTCCGCAGCTACACCTACACAACATCGCAAAAAAATACGGTGTACAAAACTAAGTTTCGTACACCGTACATTAGCATCGCACAACTCTCCATTCTCCACTTTCAACTCTCCACTCTAGTAGTGCCATCTCACAAAAGCCTCCATGCCCGCGTAATACGTAAGACCAAGCTTAGCGTATAGTTCAGCAGTCTGGCGGTTTCTTTCCTCGGCTCTTTGCCAGAATTCGCGGCTATCAGTGCCCTGGAATGGAACCATGTCTTTTTGTGACTGATGTATAAAAATTCCAAAACGTTTTTTCATTACCTGGTCAGGGCTCATTGGTACAGCCATTTCAATTTCTTCTGTGTACCATTCCTGCCATGCACCTTTGTACAACCAAACCCAGCAGTCTTTCACCCACTCATCACCCGCAGCTTTTATTCTGCGCAGGCTTTCAAATACGATGTCCAGACATACTTTGTGTGTACCATGCGGATCTGCAAGGTCACCTGCACAGTACACCTGCTGTGGTTTTACCTCACGGAGCAGTTTCATTGTCAGTGCCACATCCTCTTCGCCCATTGGCTTTTTTTCAATGCGGCCCGTTTCGTAGAAAGGCAGGTTTTGGAAGTGAATGTTTTCAGTTTTAATACCCACATAGTGGCAAGTTGCTTTCGCTTCGCCTCTTCTTATCAATCCTTTGATGGCACGGATTTGAGCCGTGTCCATATCGCTTTGTTTTTTTGCGGAAAGGAACCTTTTCGCATCGCTCAGGATATTTTTCGAAACAGTATTGTCAATGCCTGCGATCTCTTCGAAGCCTACTGCAAAATCAACAAAACGTGTAACGAATTCGTCTGTCACGGCAATGTTGCCACTCGTTTGATAAGCTACATGCACATCATGACCCTGGTCGTGCAGGCGCATGAACGTGCCACCCATGCTGATGATGTCATCGTCAGGGTGAGGAGAGAAGATCAAACATGTTTTAGGATAAGGCGTAGAGCGCTCAGGATGCGCAGGAATCACCGCGTTTGGTTTACCACCAGGCCAGCCTGTGATGCTGTCACGCAGCATATAAAATACCTGTAGATTGATTTCGTATGCATCGCCTTTTTCCACCAAAAGGTCAGCAAGGCCATTGTCCGTGTAATCGCTGTTTGTAAGGCTCAAAACCGGCTTCTCCAGTTTCAGCGCAAGGTTTACAACGGCTTTTTTGATCATTTTTGGTGTCCATTCAATTTCACCGCTTAACCATGGCGATCTGAAGCGTGTAAGATCTGTTGCTGCAGTTTCATCCAGCACAAAAGTTACATCGTTGTGCTCCTGCAAAAGAGAAGCAGGAATTTGATCTGTAACATTTCCTTCTACTGCTTTTTGGATCACAGGTGCTTTAATTTGTCCCCATGCCATCAGGAACACTTTGTGTGCCTTGAAAATAGTGTCTATACCCATTGTAATGGCAAGACGCGGCACTTTGGAAATATTTTGAAACTCACCTGAATTGGCTATACGGGTTGAGTTTTCAAGAGGGATAAGGCGCGTTTTTGAAAAGCGGCTGCTACCAGGCTCGTTGAAGCCAATGTGACCGTTATTACCAATACCCAGTATTTGAATATCGATACCGCCGGCAGCATCTATTTTAGCTTCGTAATCGGCGCAATATTTTTTTATTTCTTCTTTGGAAACTTCACCATCCGGAACGTGCGTGTTAGCCGGATCAATGTCAACATGGTCAAACAACTGCTCCTTCATGTAGCGGTTATAGCTTTGGAGCGCATCGTTATCCAGCGGGTAATATTCGTCAAGATTGAACGTGATGACGTTTTTAAAACTCAGGTTTTCTTCTTTGTGAAGGCGAACAAGTTCTGCATAAAGCGTTTTTGGTGAAGAGCCTGTTGCCAGCCCCAGTACACATTTTTCCCCTTTTGCCTGTTTGCTCTTGATTGTTGCGGCGATTTCTGCAGCAATGAATTTTGATCCATCTTTTAATGAACTAAAGATCTTTACCGGAATTTTCTCCAGTGAATCTACCATACTCATAATTGACGATAATTTACATTGTGAATAACGAAAAACACTAATAGGTGCGATTGAATAGTGTGCGTGAAGATAACGATGTAATCAAAAAGATTTGTCTAAAAGCTCATTAAGTTACCTTGAAGAAAGAAAATTTAAAATCACTATATATTGATAATAAGGTGATTATGCGTTTGCACAAACGGTTGCGGAAAATTTTAGAAAAGCTTGTTAAATGGTTGATAGTGAGCACCTGTGGAGCAAATGTCAGAAGAAATTGGTACGTGCAGGAGACAACTTATAACGCACTTGAAGCGAATGTTGTCTCTTTAAAATGAAAAAGAAGTGTTTAAAAAGATCAATTGGTTACAGTGGTTAGTTAAAATAATTGAATGCTCACAAGGAAGAACAACTGCCCTCATTTTTTATTTTATCAATTCGTATTTTGTACGTTATTTTGTACAAAATATATAACATGTTATTGGCTACAATTTCAGATTTCAGAAAAGATATGGCACGCTTTATCAGCGACGTCATTGACAACCATGAAACTTTGATAATTCATAAAGAAAAAGGGACAGGTGTAGTGGTAATGTCGCTGGAGGAGTATAATTCCCTGGAGGCAACGCTTCATGAAATGAATAATCCAGTAAATAGAAAAAGATTGAATGATTCAATTGAGAGCCTTAAGAAGGGAAAACTGGTAAAAAAGGAGCTGTTGTAAAATGAAATATACATTTACTGAAGAGGGTTGGGAGGATTATCAGTATTGGTTTGCCACAGACAAGAAAACATTTATTAAGATCAACAATCTTATAAAAGAAATTAAAAGAGATCCATTTAAAGGAATGGGAAAGCCAGAACCATTGAAATACGAATACAGAGGTTTTTGGTCTCGTAGAATTACAGAAGAACATCGGTTGATATATACCGTTGATAATAATGATATCATCATTGTTAAATGTCGTCATCACTATTAAACGCCCCACACCGTGGCTCGTGTTGAAACGCGCCATCTTTACCATCTCACAAGCCAAAGCACGGCAAGCGCCGTCAAAATCTTTTTTAGCGCCTTTACAGATTGATAGAGAAGATTTCTCGCCACCTGGTAGTTGATGCTCATGATTTCACTGACCTCTTCGTAGCTGAGGTTCTGATAGAACTTAAGGTAAATGATTTCTTTTTGACGATTGGAAAGCTGCTGGAAGGCATTCAACACGATCTTTTTCCTTTCTTCCGTTTCCTGCTGCTCTACTAAAAATGTTTCGTGGCTCAGTTCAAACAGCATGTCATCCTGCAGATCGCCGGTGGCATTTCCATTCTTCTTTTTCAATCCCCGCATGAGTTTGTACTTCAGCGCCTTTAGAAGATAGGCCTTAACGGAAAGGACCTCCGTTTGCTTCTTGTTTTGCCAGAGTTCTATGAAAAGTTCCTGGATAGTGTCCTCTAATAGTATCGAGTCGCTGGTAATTTTCATACCAAACTGGAACAAAGACGGATAATGTCTCTGAAACAATTGTCCAAAAGCATGCTGATCGCCGCTTTTGTAGCGTTCCCATAAAGTTGTATCAGTTAGTGGATCACTCAAGTTAATCTAGGCAAATAGTTTTTTTCTTAAATCTCTGCAATCAAGTTAGACAGCAAAAAAAGATTAAAAAAGGTTTAAAGCAAAAATATTTTCAGAAAAATAGTTACAAAAAGTTACAAACGAGTACTATAAGTGTAAGAACATGTTTTTTTCACAGGAATATTCACTTTAAAGATGGTTAACGTTAACGACATTTTACAGAACCAGCAATTTTTAGACTGGTATTTTAGAACTAGCCCTGAAACAGTCAGCGATTGGGAACAAATTCTCAACAACCACCCCGAGTGGAGATCTGCGGTAGAAGAGGCGATTGAATGGTTGCAAAATCTGCAATTGAAAGAAAAATCGATTGCACAAGCGCAGGTAGAAGCATCTTACAGCAGGTTGCAACAATCCCTCGATGGCCTTACGGACAGTAAAGTGGTAAATATGAGAACGAGAGCCATGCGTTGGTGGATGGCTTCTGCAGCGGCAATAATATTGGCAGTTGCCGGCATCTGGATGGTTAATGGCACGAAATCAAATTCCATCCAGACCCAATACGGTGAAGTAAGTGCGAAAGTACTACCCGATGGATCTGAAGTAACGCTGAATGCACACACCAGTATTTCCTACGGGAAAGGCTGGCAGGAAGGAAAGGAGCGTGAAGTCTGGTTAAAAGGAGAGGCTTATTTCCACGTTAAAAAAACACCACAGAAAAGCAGATTCATTGTACATACGGACAGATTTGACATCATTGTAACCGGTACACAATTCAACGTTATCAACCGCGATGGTAAAACAAGCGTATTGCTCAACGAGGGTAGCGTAACCATTAAGGGAAAAGATGGCAAAGAAATAAAAATGTTGCCCGGTGATTATGTAGAAATGAAAGATAACGCACCTGAAAAAGCGGTGATACCAAATGTCAATGCAGTAACGGCATGGAAAGACAAGAAAATGTTGTTTGACAGCACAACCATTCAGGTAGTTGCCAAAATGATTGAAGACACTTATGGGGTAACAGTACAAATTGAACCAAGTGCATCAACTAAAACATTTAGCGGCATAATGCAAAACGATAACCTGGACATCTTATTGGAAGCGTTAAAAGAAACTGCTGACCTCAAGATTGAAAAAACTGATCACACGATCATTATAAAATAGGAATTAGAAATTAGAAATTAGGAATTAGCAATTGCATACGGCATTAATCATGACTAGTTATTTATTAGAACTTATCACGAAAGGAATCCTCCGTTCCTAATTTCTAATTTCTAATTCCTAATTGCGGGGGACGCCCTGCTGCGCCATAGGAAAAAAAGTAAACATACACAAAAACTAATAACTGCCTAAAACTTGCAAAAATGAGAAAGAAGTATTCTCTGCCCCATCTGTTTGGGTGTTTGCTCGCGACCCAAATGTTGGCTGTAACAGCTACAAACGCTCAGAACAGCTACTCGTACGTTCGCAGCAATACGGATGCATACAAGAAATCCCACGGACTTACCATCCAGGACACAAATGTTGAAAAAGCAAAGCTCTTCACTGTTCTTAAAGAATTAAACAAACAAAAAGGTGTTTATTTTCTTTTCTCAGAACAATCTCTCGCAAACCAAATGGTAAATCCATTGGGTGATACAAAAGAAGCTACAGAAAAAATTCTTGATGAAGTATTGTCAAATACCGGCATCAAGTACAAGAAGCTTAACGATAAGACCTATGTGATCTTATCTGACAAAGACAAAAAAAGAACTTCACTGAATTATGTTCCTCTTGATGGCATGGAAATGGCCATACAAACTTCCAATCTGGAAGTAGTAGTGGCAGATCCCATCACAGGAAAAGTAACCGGTCCGGATGGAACACCGGTTGCAAATGCCACTGTAAGCATTAAGGGAACTTCTAAAGGCACTACCACAGATGCTAATGGTGTATACAACATCCAGGCGAAAAAAGGCGATGTGCTTGTGATCTCTTACGTTGGTTATTCATCAAAGGAAGTAACAGTAGGAAGCAACGGTACAATAGATATTGCTCTTGTTGTTGGTAATCAACAAATGACCGAGGTGGTTGTAACCGCCCTGGGTATTCAAAAGAAAGCCAAATCTTTAACCTATGCTACACAACAAGTGCAGGGGGAAGAGTTGACAAGGGCGAAGGACCCAAACATGATGAATGCCCTGGCAGGTAAAGCTGCTGGTGTAACCATCAACAAAAGTGCATCTGGCCTGGGTGGATCTGTAAAAGTATTGATCCGTGGTAGCCGCTCTATTACAGGTAATAACCAACCGCTGTATGTTATCGACGGTATGCCTATTTCAAACTCCAACTCAGAGCAACCTTCCACAACAATTGGTGGTACAAATGATGCTGCAGGACGCGACGCGGGTGATGGTATTTCTAACCTGAACCCAGACGATATTGAAAGCATGAACGTACTGAAAGGACCTGCCGCTGCTGCGTTGTACGGTACACAGGCTGCAAATGGTGTGATAGTGATCACTACAAAAAAAGGTAGACCTGGCAGGGCTTCTATTACTGTTAACTCAAATACTATTTTTGAAAAACCTGCTACATTGCCGAAGTTCCAAAGCAGCTACGGTGGTGTAGGGCAAGATGGTACTTTAGCAGCAACAAGCTGGGGTAAAGCGATTAATGGAAGCGACGATTTTACCAAAGATTTCTTTCAAACAGGCATTACCGGCATTAACTCAATTGCATTGAGTTCTGGCAATGAGAAAAATCAAACTTATGTTTCCTATGCCAACACTTCTGCAAAAGGCATTATCGACGGGAATAAGTATGGTAAAAACAACCTGACTTTCCACCAGACTTCATTATTCTTTAACGACAAATTGAAAGTGGATGGTAATGTGAATTTGATTCAACAAAGCGTGAAGAACAGACCTACACCGGGCGGCTTCTATAACAACCCCCTGGTTGGTTTGTATCATTTCACCCGTGGTCAAAGCATTCAACCATACAAAGATCACTACGAAGTATTTGATTCTACAAGAAACATGATGCTTCAAAACTGGTACGTTGGTTACAGCGATATGGACCAGAATCCATGGTGGCTGACAAACAAACTTCCAAGCGAAGACAACCGTGCACGTGCGATCACAAATCTTATTTTGAATTACAAACTGAATAAGAACTTCGCAATACAGGCAAGAGGTAACTACGACTTTATTTCTGATGACTACAACCAGAAAATGTACGCAGGTACACACCCTTCTTTAACCAGCCCTGCAAACAGAGGCCGTTATATCACCTTCACCAATCGCGAGAACAACCTGTACGGCGATTTGATCTTGTCTTACAATCAAAAGTATAACGACAATCTTTCTTTGAGCGCTGTAGTTGGTACGAGCATTACAGACAACAAAGCAAAAGCACTTCGTCTTGACTCAAGACCTGGAGATATGTATATTGCTAACATCTTCACTGTTGCCAACATGAACCTTAGCAATGGTTACATTGAAGAAGGTAACGTTCACACCCAAATGCAGTCAGTTTTTGCAACTGCACAATTAGGATTTAAAGACTATTTATTCCTTGATGTAACAGGAAGAAATGACTGGTCATCTACACTTGCCTTTACGAATAGTAATTCAAAAGGCTTCTTCTATCCTTCAATTGGTTTAACTGCAGTATTAAGCGATATGATGCGGATGCCATCATGGATCAGCTTCGGTAAAATAAGAGGAGCATGGTCTGAAGTGGGTAACGGACTTAATCCCTATGTGAGCAATTACAATGCAAGCAAAATAACAGCGTCCGGCACACTACAGGACTTTTCAACCGCGCCATTTGGAGAATTAAAACCTGAGCAAACTACATCCGTAGAACTTGGTACGGAGTGGAGATTCTTTAACAATAGATTGGGTATCGATGTTACATATTACAACACCAACACACAGAATCAATTATTCAAGGTTGCTTCTGCTCCAACGGCTGAGTTTCCGTTCCGCTACGTAAGTGGTGGTAAAATTCAAAATAAGGGTGTTGAGGTAATGCTAAGTGCGACACCGGTTGTAGCAAAAGACTTCCAATGGAGGACAAATGTAAACTTTGCTACCAACAAGAATAAAGTGGTTGAAATGCCAGCTGACTTACCTGTATTCTTTTTTGGAGAAAAAGGATCTAATAACTACCAGATGCGCTTAGAGCAAGGTGGATCAATAGGAGATATCTATGGTCAAACATTTGACAGAGACTCACATGGCACCATCACGTATGATGCAGGTGGTTTGCCACAAAAAAGCAATGGCGACTGGATGAAAATTGCAAACTCTGCTCCGAAGTTTAATCTGGGTTGGGCAAATACGCTTACTTACAAACAGTTCTCTTTATACTTCCTGTTTGACGGTCGTTTCGGTGGTAACGTTCTTTCTTTAACACAAGCTGACCTGGACCTTCAGGGTGTGTCTAAAGTAACCGGCGACGCGAGAGCAGCAGGTTCTGTTACGCTGGAAGGTAAAAAAATAACAGATGTACAAGGATTCTACAGCAGAGTGGGTGGCCGCTCAGGTATTACTGAATATTATGTTTATGATGCAACAGTAGCTCGTTTGAGAGAATTATCATTGAGCTATTCTATTCCATCGAGAGTATTTGCAAATAAAGTTGTAAAAGGATTAGATTTCTCATTAACCGGAAGAAACTTGTTCTATCTGACTAAAAAAGCTCCGTACGACACAGATGCATCTTTGTCAACAACAAATGATTTGCAAGGTGTGGATGTGTTCGGAATGCCGGCTACAAGAACATTTGGTTTCAATGTTAAACTACTTCTTTAATCTATTTTAAATCATAACTACTATGAATCGCAATAAATGGAGAATAGGTTGTATGTCGGCAGTAGCATCCCTGATGTTACTCGGCACTTCCTGTACCAAAAATTTTGAAAAGTATAATACGGATCCTGCCAGCGCCTATCCTGATCAGTTAAAGGCTGACTTCAACGATGTGGGAGGTTACTATCCGCAAATACAACAAGGTATTTTCTTTAACTACAACTTCGGTGCGGGTAAAGACTGGACTTACCAGCTTACACAAAACCTGAATGCCGACATCTTTTCGGGTTATATGGCAACGCGCCACAACTTTGCGGGCGGCATTAACAACACTACTTTCTTCTTAATGGATGGTTGGAACTTTGCGGCATGGGATTATACTTATTCCTATACCATGCTTCCGATCAGGCACGCTGAAGAAAAAACAAAGAATGTTTATCCTGACTTCTACGCCATTGCAAAGATTCTTAAGGTAGAGGTAATGCACCGCATCACAGACCAGTATGGTCCTATTGTGTACACGCACTATGGCGAAGGAGAAACTGGCGGTACATACGATTCACAAGAGCAGGCTTACAATCAGTTCTTCCTTGACTTGAAAGAAGGGGTAAGCACCCTCGAAACCTTTGTTCAGGCGCATCCTACGCTAAACAGGTTCTCCAACTTTGACCTTGCTTACGGTGGCGATTTAAAACAATGGATCAAATTTGGCAACTCTTTGAGATTGCGTTTGGCAATACGTATTTCAAAAGTAAATCCTGATAAAGCAAAAGCAGAAGCAGAAGCAGCGATAGCAGATCCTGGTGGCATGATCAGCACAAATGGAGATAACTTTACCATTAGTGGCCAGGGTTATACAAATCCACTGGGAGCGATCAGCCCAAGCTGGCAAGACATTCAAATGAGTGCAAATATGGAGTCTATCCTTGGCGGTTACAAAGATCCGAGAGAGGCGAAATATTTTGTACCTGCTACAGATCCTCTTGCAAAAGGCGCATTCAAAGGTATCCGTTCAGGAATTCCCTATCCAGACGAGAAAACTTATATCAACCACTCTATTTTGAATATTACCACAGAAACACCCGCTATTTTGATGACTGCTGCAGAGGTGTCGTTCCTTAAAGCAGAAGGCAAATTAAAAGGCTGGAACGTGGGCAGCGGAACGGTTCAACAGTTCTATGAAGACGGTGTTACCAAATCATTCGCTCAGTGGGGTGCAGGTGGCGTGTCCGACTATCTTAAATCAACAGCAGTTCCTGCTAACTACGTAGACCTTTACCAACCAACACTTTTAAATACAAACGCTGCATCTACCATTTCTCCGATGTGGGATGATAATGCATCTGATGCAACTAAACTGGAAAGGATCATTACACAGAAATGGATCGCAGGATATCCTGAAGGTTGCGAAGCGTGGGCAGAGCAACGCCGTACAGGTTACCCTAAAATCTTCAAAGTACAGAAGAATGATAGCCAGGGTGTGATCAGTACTGATCTCGGTGTGCGTCGACTGGAGTTCTCTTCTACCGAAAAAGCAACAAACCCAACCGGCTATACGCAAGCTGTGCAATTGCTCGGTGGTACAGACAACGGAGCTACACGCCTTTGGTGGGACAAACCATAATTCAAACTTGGTAGTCAATAATCAATGGGGTTCATTCGGGCAGACGAAACGTCTGCCCTTTTTTTGTGGGTGACATTGTTCTCCGGATATGAATTTGCAATCTACAAGGCAGGTGAAAATCATTGAAGATATTTCAAATTTTGTTGTAAGTTCAAAGTCACACAGATACGTATTTAAATAGACCTCTTGAAAGAGAATAAATTACGTGCAACAATGAAACCCCAAACTATCTTACTATTCATTTCCTTTCTGCTTCTTTTTACGCATTGTAAAGTGGGCGAAAAAAGGCTTTATGGTCAATGGCGCGATGCGATCGATACACTATCGCTAAAAAAAGATCACACCTTTTCTCTCGTCCGGCACCATTACGTTGATGGCAAACCGGAAGGGATAACCTATCCTGGGACATGGCGCTATTCAAAAGGGTTCATAATGTTTGCCTTTGACAGCCTCCCAAATCCCAACATATTTGGTGGATGCACATCCATACAAGTTTTCAATAGAAACACACTGGCAAGAAGTTATTCCTGCGCAAATAAAACTCCGGCAAAACCGGTTTTTTACACCAGAGTAAAATAGTCGGCTGACAGCATAGTCGACGATTTTTGAGTTTATGGAGTATGATATAATTGACCACACCGAACATTGACACAGAAACCCACAAATCAACCATGGCAAGAGAAACGTTCGAAGCAAAAAGGATCGGCGCTGCATTTTTTTGGATATTAAAAGGCTTCGGGGGCAAGTATTCAGAGCAATTGGAGCCGGAACATGACAGCCGGAATATCTGGACAGGCTACATCATAACCCTTGTGCTTTTTATAGCGTTTATTTATTTGTGTGTAGTAGAAAAATGATTTACCGGCAAGGTCGATACATAACTAAATCCCAAATCAAAAAATCTTAACAAATCATGACAATCATGAAAATCTGCGTTCCCATTTTCAAATCCCCAAATTTTCAAATTAACCTCACCTCATCAACATCACCGTTCCCTTCTTGAAAAAATGTTTTTTGGAATCCCTGTCGTCGTAAGAAAGCACCCAGACGTACATTCCCGGTTGCTGAAGCTGTCCGCTGAAAGTGCCGTCCCATCCACGTTTCCAATTGGTTGTAGAGTAGAGTAGTTGCCCCCAGCGATTGTAGACCTTAAAGTCAAGGTTAATGGCTTTCACTGCGTTCAGCGGATAAAGCATATCATTTTTGCCATCACCATTTGGCGTAAACGCATTAGGCACCTCTATAATGCAGGTCGCATAAAGGTTAATAGGTTTTTCAGCTGTGCTTGTACAACCATATTGATCGGTAATGGTATAACGCACAGTGAAAACGGTCGTAGTCAACACGCGGCTATAAACATGGATCGGGCTTGAGTCGGCATCCCCTGTATTATCACCAAAGGACCAATTGCGGGTAATGTTTTTTCCCACAGCTTTGTCTTTAAATTGAATTGGGTCGAGTGGACAATTATCAAGCGCTACGTCGAAATCTGCTTTCAGAAAGTTATCCAGCAAAACAGTTTGAGAAGATGTATCGCTACAGAAGCCATTGTTTACAATACATTGAATATTTTTTGCGCTAAACACACTATACAAACCGCGTGGATTTTGACTCGTGCTCGATTGATTTTCATCCAGGTTCCATTTCCATTGATTAATTCCATTAGTACCGGGCTGGAAAAACTGAACCGAATCGCGCTGACAACCCCAGCCAACAACATACGTAAAAGCAGCGCTCACGGTATCTTTCACTGAAAATGGGAGAGAAGAAGGTGGTACGACCATGCCGCACTCATCGATGATTATATTGCCATTAAGATCATTGTTCAACACGATTGTGAAATTTCCTGTTGTTTGCAAAGGCTGCGATAATGTAACATCAATTTGTGGAGCGGCACCATTTGCATCGCAGTTGATGGCTTTAGCAGATAACACCGTAACAGGGTAGGTGCCGGTAACAGTAAAATCACTGCCATCAGCTTTAACAGTGTTGCAAAGTATTTTATGATCAAAGAAAACGGAAATGGTCTGCGGCGCACAACTCAATTTTCCAAGGCTATCCATTTGCGTAGGCACTTTGGGATACACCGTAAAGTTCAGATTGTTACCCTCAGGAATCGGCGTTTCACAAATGTCCAGCAAAGTATTGGCATCTGTTCCCTTTTTCACACTGATGGTATAATTGCCCGGTGGGAGTTCGTTGTCGAAAGTAACCGTCAATGAATCCATATCAAAGCCGCCATTGCAATTGGCGCCTGTAGCGCTTTTAACAGCCGCCACTGACGAATTCAAAATAAAATCGCTGCCATTTGCTGCAAGCGATGCGCAACTCATTCTTTTATTTAGCTTGATATTGATCTGCGTATGTGAGCATTCGACGTAAGCGGCTTTTAATCGGGGAGGCGTCGTATCCGTAATAACCGCCGTACCGCCGGAAAAAGACAGACCATAACCGCTTTGTGTGTCCAAAAAATGGCTTACCAGTAAAAGGTAAGTGTGCCCTACAATAAGCGTTGGCATTTTGGAAAAGGTGGGCACATTGTTTACAGGGTCAGACGCACACTGATAGTTACCAACACCGTTAATAGACGCGCCGGTTTTTCCATAAGTTCCAGCCCAGTTGCTCGCAACAGTTATGGCTTTGGCAGTTGCAGGATCTGTTGTAAAAACATCATCCGGATTGCGCCCGGTAATATCGAATAATTGCCAGTCGTAGTCATCGTTGTCGGCATTGGGAGTGATTGTGAAAGCCAGCGTGCCCGCCGCGAAACAGGTGAATTTGTACCAATATGGATTTTTGCCGCTGTAATCAGCGGCGGTGCCTTCGCAACCTGGTACATAGATCGGTTTGGTATCACATAGCGGAACAGTGTTCTGTTGAAAAACCGAGTTGCCGCACACGGGAAATGCGGTTGCTGGTGTTTGCCCCGGATTGGTACAAAATTGAGCAAACACATTTGACTGCAACAGGCAACATATTAGCAATAAAAAGACTGGTCTCATAAACACTATGTGTATAAAGATACCAATCACGATCAATCGGGTGCTATAAAAAAGGCTTTTTTTGCAACGATTAACCAAATAAAAAAAGAAGTATCCGGAAATACTTCTTTCATGCAACGATGTATTCGGAGTGGTTGTCAACGGCCGATTTAATCAGGAATTAGGAATTAAGAATTAGGAATTAAGAATTCTTGACCGGCATCCATGCCTTACGTAGTCATGAGCATAAAAACTGTGTAAAAAAATGCGATATGCTGCACAAAAAGCATTCTTAATTCCTAATTCTTAATTAAACAGCTACTTTGATCACCACTTTTTTAACCGCAGCAGCACCATCAATTTTTATACACGGCATATGAAGGTCCCACGGAAAATAAATGGCAAACATGCCTGCCTGCATCACAGAAAAATAAGAAGGGAAATTGCCCACCAGTAAAAAGTCTTTTTCTGCATCGTATTCCTGGAACAGCGGTTGGTTTTTCAAAATGTCATGACCCACTTTTTCCGCACCACTCACCCAATATTGAATATCGATGTGCTTTTTATGCGCCTCCATTTTTTCATTATCAGTATCGATGGTGTTGTACTCACTGACAATAGCAAAAATTTTATCGCCTTCTATTTCATACTTGCCGGCAGCTAAAGAAGTAAAGTCCGTTTTTTGCAAATAACTTAATCCTTTAGCAAGTCTTTCACCCAGGATTTTGTAGTTGTCCGCGTTTTGTAAATCGTCGATTATCATTTTATTTAGTTGAGAATTGTTCTTTAATTGAAAATTGAAAGTTGAAAGTTGAAAATGAGTTTGATGAAACAGGCTGATCGACCTAAAAGCATTTTCAATTTTCAACTTTCAATTTTCAATTACCTAAACTGTATCGCCTTCACCGGTTGTATCCTCTTTACAATAAACGTTGGAATGATCAGTACGAGAAAGCAAACCAGCAGCGTTCCTGCATTTACGAGTGCCACATGCCACCATTCAATATCGATTACTGCCTTTGAAATATAATAAGTTTCTTCCGGCAGTGAAATGAATCCATACTTGTTTTGCAGCCAGCAAAACAAAAGCACGATCACATTGCCGATGAGAATACCACCGATTGTGATGAGCGTTGCGTTGTATAAAAAAATGTTTTGTATCATGCTGTCAGGCGCGCCGATTGCCTTAAGAACCCCCACCATTCTGGTTCTTTCCAGCACAAGAATAAGAAGGCAGGTTATCAGGTTAAGCACCGCTACAATGATCATAATGATGATAACGATCTCAATTGTTTTGTCCTGCAGATTGAGCCAGTCAAAAATGTTCGGATAGATCTCCCGCATCGTGCGGCTGTTCCACATTTGAGGCAGTTGGTAAAAGATCTGATTGTTCACAGAATCCATCTTTTTGTAATCTTTCAAAAAGATTTCATAACCACCAATCTCATCATTCTTCCAATCGTTAAGACGTTGAATAAGTCGCAGATCGCCAATTGCAATGTGCTTGTCGTAATCCTCAATGCCGGTCTTGTAAATGCCGCAGAGTTGCAGTTTCCTTACACGAGGTTGCGAACCGTCCGACTGAATAAAAAACACGAGAATGGGATCGTTTAATTTTAGATTTAACTGGTTAGCCGTGTAGGCCGAAAGCACAATATCATTGCTGTAACTACTGTCTGGAAATGAGGGCCACCTTCCTTCTGTCAAGAAAGACTGAAGATTTTTGAATGCATAATCTTTTTCGATACCCTTAAATAAAACGCCCTCCATGCTTTCGCTGGTTTTAAGAATGGCGTTCTTAGTTGCAAAAGCCTGAACCGTTTCAACATCCGGGTTTTTCTTTAAAGTAGAATAAACCGTATCATTTTTCTGAATGGGCAATTCCTCCGCAATAGACACTTTGTTTGGTTCAAAATGCTGCACCCGGATATGTCCCCAGAAATCGAAGATCTTTTGACTGATGGCATGTTGAAAGCCATTTGTAAAACCAATCGTCACAATCATTGCCGCCACGCTGATGGCAGTCGCCGCAATCGCCAGTCGTATAATAAATCGCGAAAACGACCGCTGCTTGTTGAAAGCAATCCGCCCCGCTATGAAAGATGAAATGTTCAAGTTGTTGGTTTTGTGATTTTCAAAAATAGGCAAATGGGAATTGAAAATGGAAAATTGAAAGTTGAAAATGGGGGGTAATTGAAAATTGAAAGTTGAAAATTGAAAATGGAACGCAGATTGTTATGATTTTGATGATTTATTATGATATTGTTCATGTCAAAACAAATGATAGCGATCTTGAGAATCTGCGTTTGTTCTCATTTTCAACTTTCAATTTTCCATTTTCAACTATTCTTTAACTTGCGTTTATGAAAAAACTGATCCTATTGGTTGCTATTTTTTGTGGTTTTGTCGATCACGGATTTGCGCAACCGGAATATACTTATGTGGACAATATCAAAAACATAAAACTGTACCCATATGGAAATCAAATTGGCTATCCGATCCTGGGCCTGAACAGCGGAGATAAAATGGAGCTTCATTTTGATGACCTGGATGGGGGAGTAGCTGATTATTCCTACACTTATCAGCTTTGTAACGCAGACTGGACGCCGGCTATACTTGGTCAGCTTGACTATATAAGAGGATTTGTGTCAAACCGGTTGCTGACTTATCGCAACTCCTCCGTTTCGTTAACAAAATACACGCACTACCAGGCCGTTCTTCCGGAAAATAACAGTTCGCCATCCCGTTCAGGAAATTACATCCTGAAAGTATATGCCAACGGCGATACATCACAACTGCTTTTTACAAAAAGATTCCTGGTAGTGGAGACAAAAGCTGCCGCAATCGCGCAGATACAACAACCTTTCAATGGGCAGTATTTCACTACGCATCAGAAGATTCAGATGACTGTAAATACAAAAACGCTCGATCTTGTAAATCCAATGCAGCAGATAAAAGTGTGCATTCTCCAAAACTACCGCTGGGACAATGCAATTTGCAACATCAAGCCAACTTTTATCCGCAAGAACGAACTTGCTTACAATACTGAAGAAGATTGCATATTTCCTGGTGGCCGCGAGTGGCGCTGGCTCGACCTTCGCAGCTTCCGCCTGCAAAGCGATCGCGTAACGCATGCTGACTACCGCAAGGATGGGACCGACATTTACGTAAAGACAGATCTCGACAGGGAAAAGCAACCATTCCTCTACTACCAGGATAACAACGGACGATATTACAACGATGTAAGCGAAAGCGTGAATTATTTGTGGCAGGCAGACTACGCCAAAGTCAATTTTAGTTTCCGCACACCCGACGGGCATCCGTTTGACGGAAGGGACCTCTACCTTTTTGGAGAATTGACCAACTACGGCTTAGACCCCGAAGCCAAAATGATCTACAATGCGGATAAGGGCTTGTATGAAACCTCACTGTTTTTAAAACAAGCCTATTACGATTACTCATACATAACCGTTGACAAAACAAAACCAAGATCTGATTTCAGCAACACCGAGGGCAACTATTGGGAAACAGAAAACAGGTATACTATTTTGATATACTATCGCTCCTTAAGCGACCGTGCAGATGAACTCGTGGATGTAACGCAGGTGAACTCGATTACCGGAAGACAGGGGTATTCGAATTAGGAATTAGGAATTAGGAATTAAGAATTAGGGGTTAACAACTGAGCAACCATGCGGTTTGTATGACAACGAAATGCTACGCAGAAAGCATTCTTAATTCTTAATTCCTAATTCTTAATTCAACATGCTTTCGCATGTCAGAAAAAAATATTTCAAAAACTTCATCAAAAAATAATCCTCATTCCCCTATCTTTGCGCCGGCAGGTCTTACACGACCAGCTCCTACTGAACTCCCCCAGGGCCGGAAGGCAGCAAGGGTAGGTGGTTGTAGCGGTGCGATGTGAGTAGCCTGCCATTTTTTATTTTTCTCTGTGTTGACTTAGCTGCTAATAATATTTTTCCGTTTTTGCTTATCTTCATACCCCAATTTATTAGCACATTTGTATTAAGCTCTTGATTAAACAAACTATATACTACCATGAAATTTTTTATTGATACCGCTAATCTCGCGCAAATCAAAGAAGCTCACGACCTTGGTATCCTTGACGGTGTTACTACCAATCCATCTTTAATGGCAAAAGAAGGCATTAAAGGTGAAGAAGCCATTATCAACCACTACAAAACCATCTGCGAGATCGTTGACGGTGATATCAGTGCTGAAGTGCTTTCTACTGAATTCAATGCAATTATTGCAGAAGGACAAAAATTAGCCGCTATTCACCCAAATATCGTGGTGAAAGTGCCAATGATAAAAGACGGTGTAAAAGCGATCAAATGGTTCACTGACAATGGTATCCGTACAAACTGTACGCTGGTATTCTCTGCAGGTCAGGCTATTTTGGCTGCAAAAGCGGGTGCGGCAATGGTTTCTCCATTCATCGGCCGTATCGACGACAGCAACTGGGACGGTGTAGACTTAATCGCTCAAATCGCAAACATCTTCTCTATCCAGGGCTTCAAAACTGAAATTTTGGCTGCCTCTATCCGTAGCTCTTTGCACATCGTAAAATGTGCTGAAGCTGGTGCCGACATCTGCACTTGCCCGCTTGATCCAATCTTAGGTATGCTGAAACATCCTTTGACTGACATCGGTCTTGCAAAATTTCTCGAAGACGCAAAGAAAATGTAATCATAACATACATCTCATTCTGGAAAGGCGCTGCAACTGCAGCGTCTTTTTTGTTTGTTTCACGCAAAGGCGCTAAGGAGCAGAGGCGCAAAGAAATTGCTTTTTCACGCGGCGAACGCGGCGGAGCGGCGACGCGGCGGATTAAGAATATTGAAGTCTCCATTTGAACTTGACTTAGCACGGTTGCGACGCTCTTTTCAACAGGCGCAATACTATCCGGCCTTATTGACTGCCACACAAAAAACTTTCCGCTGCGTCGTTGCCTCGTTGCGTTCGCCGCGTGAAACCCTTAGCGCCTTTGCTCCTTTGCTTCTTTGCGTGAAACACATCGTGCCTTTGCGTGAAATTCATTCAAAAAAAACTTTGGTTCTTTAAATGAATCAACTACATTTGCGTCACAATTATGAAAATCAACATACATATCCATCATCATCATTTTATTTCCAACGGGTAAGCCGATGATGTTGTTATGTATCTAAACGAATAAAACAAACAGAGAAGGGCTTACAAATGTGAGCCCTTTTTTTATTTTAAGCCTCTTTCAAAAAGTCATTATGAGCCAGACAAAACTTAGAATTGCCATTCAGAAATCGGGAAGATTGTATGAGGATTCCGTAAAACTTCTTGCCGAATGTGGAATCGATCTACGCAATGTAAAGGACCGCCTGAAAACAGAATCGGATAATTTTCCACTCGAGGTTTTCTTTTTACGCGACGATGATATTCCTCAATACGTAGAAGATGGCGTGGCAGATATTGGCATCGTAGGTGAAAATGTGTTGTACGAAAAAAACAAACAAACCACTATTGTAGAGCAACTTGGTTTTGGTAAATGCCGCTTGGCAATCGCCGTTCCCCGCGGCCAGGAATATGCAAGTGTAAAGGCATTGGAAGGCAAGCGCATCGCAACGAGTTATCCTTTCCTCACCAAACAATTTTTGAGCGACAATAATGTAAATGCCGAGATCCACGAGATCAGCGGATCAGTGGAAATCGCTCCCGGCATAGGTTTGGCCGATGTTGTTTGCGACCTCGTAAGCAGCGGCTCTACACTTTTCATGAATGGTTTGAAAGAGGTAGAAACCATTTTGCAATCACAATCGGTTTTAATCAAGAACAATAAACTCAACGAAACACAGCAGCAACTGTTGAAAAAACTGGTGTTTCGTATCCAGGCAGTTAAAAAAGCAAAGCGTACAAAATATGTGCTGCTGAATGCGCCGAATGATAAACTGAAAGAGATCATCGCATTGCTTCCCGGCATGAAAAGCCCGACTGTATTGCCTTTGGCGCAAGAAGGCTGGAGCTCCGTACACAGCGTATTGAGTGAAGATACTTTCTGGGACATCATCGAACAACTGAAAGACAAAGGCGCACAAGGCATTTTGGTAGTGCCGATTGAAAAAATGATCATTTAATTTAATGGAGAATTGAGAGTTGAGAGTTGAGAGTTCTTTCGAGCCCAACTCTCAACTCTCAACTCTCAACTCTCAACTAAAATGAAAAACATTCTTTTGCCCAACCGTTCTGAATGGCCAGCACTCTTACAACGTCCTGTGTTGGACAATACTTCGCTGGAAACAACGGTGAAGAAAGTGTTGGATGAGGTGAAACAGCGTGGAGATGAAGCGGTGCAACAATACACAAAGCAGTTTGATGGCGTTGAATTGAAATCCATCAAAGCCGAAGCGAATGAATTTGCCGAAGCGACAAATTTGTTGACAGCAGAATTAAAGGAAGCCATTCAACTTGCTGCGAAAAATATTGAAGCTTTTCACAGCAAACAATTATCCGCAGTTGAAATAATTGAAACAATGCCCGGCGTGCAATGCTGGCGCAAAAGCGTAGGCATTGAAAAAGTAGGGCTTTACATCCCCGGAGGTACGGCACCTTTGTTTTCAACTATCTTAATGCTTGGTATTCCCGCAAAGCTTGCTGGTTGCAGGGAAATTATTTTGTGCTCGCCACCGAATAAAGAAGGGAAGCTACATCCGGCAATATTATATGCGGCACAATTGGCAGGTATTACCAATGTTTTTAAAGTTGGTGGTGTGCAGGCAATTGGCGCAATGGCCTATGGAACAGCAACGATATCAAAGGTCTACAAGATATTTGGCCCCGGCAATCAATACGTAACCTGCGCAAAGCAACTGATCCAAAAAGACGGTGTTGCCATCGACATGCCGGCTGGTCCCAGTGAAGTTTGTGTGTTGGCCGATGCTTCAGCAAATGCAGCCTTCGTAGCCGCCGATTTGCTTTCACAAGCAGAACACGGTGTGGACAGCCAGGTGCTGCTCGTAACCACAGATAATGCATTTGTTGAAAAAGTACAACAGGAATTGGATAAACAGTTAGCTGTTTTAACAAGAAAAGACCTTGCTGTAAAAGCGCTCGAAAACAGCAAAGCGATTGTTGTAAAAAATATTGAAGAAGCCGTTGATCTCGTAAATGAATATGCCGCAGAACACCTGATCATTGCTTGCGAAAATGATGAAGCAATTGCTACAAAAATTATCAATGCAGGTTCTATATTTCTTGGAAATTATTCTCCGGAAAGTGTAGGTGATTACGCTAGCGGAACCAACCACACGCTGCCTACAAACGGCTATGCACGAGCCTACAGCGGCGTGAGTGTTGATAGTTTTGTCAAAAAAATTACCTATCAAAAATTAAGCAGAGATGGACTGCATCGAATCGGCAAAGCAGTAGAGCTGATGGCAACAGCGGAAGGGCTGGATGCGCATAGAAATGCAGTAACCATTAGATTAATTGAAAATTGAAAGTTGAAAATTGAAAATGCCTAAAAGCTAATCAGGCTGTTTCACTTGACGCATTTTCAGTTTTCAATTTTCAACTTTCAATTCCCAGTCACTAACCAACAACAATTAAAATCATGTTCGACTTCAATAGTCTCCTCAGAGAAAACATAAAAAAATTAGTGCCTTATTCATCAGCAAGAGATGAGTTCAAGGGCGAAGCAAGAATATTTTTAGACGCCAACGAAAACAGTTACGGCTCTCCATTGATCAAATGGTATAACCGTTATCCAGATCCATTGCAGATAAAAGTGAAAGAAAAATTGCAGCAGATCAAAGGGCTTCCGATTGAAAATATGTTCATCGGAAATGGCAGCGACGAGTGCATCGACATTTTGTACAGGGCATTGTGCAATCCGGGAAAAGACAACGTGATCATTTGCCCGCCAACGTACGGCATGTATGAAGTAAGCGCCAACATCAACGATGTGGAAGTGCGCAAGGCACGCTTGCTGGACAATTTCCAGCTTGACCTCGTTCACCTTGAAACGCTCGTGGATGCCAACACAAAGATCATCTGGCTTTGTTCTCCTAACAATCCTACCGGAAATTCTTTGGATAGGGAAGATGTAGAAATTGTACTTAACAACTTCCCTGGCCTTGTGGTAATAGATGAAGCTTATATCAACTTCTCCCGCTACCGTTCATTTACGCAGGAGTTGAGTGAATACCCAAATCTGCTGGTAATGCAAACGCTGAGCAAAGCATGGGGACTCGCCGCATTGCGTGTCGGTATGGCTTTTGCATCACAGGAAATAATCGAGGTGATGAACAAAATCAAGCCTCCTTACAACATTAACCAGGCTTCGCAGGAATTGGTTTTGAAGGCTTTGGAAGAGGTGGAACAGGTAAATGAAATGATCCGCACCATCGTGCAACAACGCGAAGCATTGGTTGCACAACTTGGACAATTGCCTATCGTTCAAAAAATTTATCCAAGTGATGCCAATTTCATTTTGGTAAAAGTGAATGATGCAAAAGGCACGTATAATTTCTTACTCGAAAAAGGAATAGTTGTCCGCGACAGAAGTAAAGTAGAATTGTGTGAAGGATGTTTGCGCATAACGATTGGAACGGAGGAAGAGAATGCTGCGTTGTTGGAGAGATTGGGAGAAATTAGGAATTAGGAATTAGGAATTGTTGAGCGTGCGATTTGCTTTGTGAATTCCATCGTTCGTTGGTTGGCACGGTCGCAAATCATAATCAAAGATCCGCCTTGAAGAATTCTTAATTCGTAATTCCTAATTCTTAATTGCTCCCTGCCGTTTATGTAAACAATGTTTCACTTTCAATATTTTACTTTTACCTTACCAAAAATTAACACCATGTCTATTTTTCGACAATCATTTTATTGTTTGATGGCGTGCCTGCTCACTTTGAGCGCTTGCGCCGGCGATACAACAAAGGTAGCAACGAATAGCCCTGTGCCTGATCCGGACAATGGCGGCATCAAATTGCCAGCAGGTTTTGGCGGTCAGATAGTAGCCGACAAAGTTGGTAGGGTTCGTCACATATTTGTAAATAGTAACGGTGACCTATATGCTAAACTGGAGAAATTAAAAGACGGCAAAGGCATTATGAGATTGCGCGATAAAAATGGCGATGGTAAATTCGACGAAACAGTTGGATTCGGCAACTTCATCGGAACCGGCATGGCGATTAAAAACGGTTATTTATACGCTTCTTCCAACACAGAAGTTTTTCGATACAAACTGAATGAAAAGAATGAAGTGGCAGATGGCGCACAACCAGAGAAGATCATCACTGGCTTGTGGGATCATCACCAACACGAAGCAAAACCATTTACGCTAGATAACGACGGAAACATTTACGTAACAATAGGTGCTCCTTCAAACTGCTGCCAGGTGCAGGATAGAGTAAAAGGATCTCCCGGCCAGTCACCTTGCCCTATACTGGATTCAGCAGGCGGCGTTTGGCAGTTCAAAGTTGACAAACCAAATCAAAGCTATGCAGAAGGAGTTCGTTACGCAACAGGTTTGCGTAATGTGATGGGGCTTGATTGGAACACAGCTGTTAATAGCCTGTACGTTACACAACATGGCCGCGATCAGTTGTTCCAGTTTTATCCTGAAATGTATAGCCAAAAAGAAGGTGCTGAAAATCCTTCAGAAGAAATGTTCAAAGTGAAATTGGGATCAGACTGTGGATGGCCTTATTGCTACTATGACTACACAAAAAAACAGAAAGTACTAAATCCTGAATACGGCGGAGATCGCACAAAAGCAGGCGACTGTGGAAGCAAAGAACAGTCCATTGTTCAGTTCCCTGGTCACCTTGCACCAAACGATCTGTTGTTTTACACCGGTGATATGTTCCCTGAAAAATACAAGAACGGTGCGTTCATCGCTTTCCACGGATCATGGAACCGCGCTCCCGAACCGCAGGCTGGCTACTTTGTAGTGTTTGTTCCTTTTGGTAAGGATGGCATGCCAAGCGGCAACTGGGAAGTGTTTGCAGACGGTTTCGCCGGTGCGGACATAAACAGGGCAACCTATCGTCCGTGTGGATTGGCGCAAGGCCCTGATGGATCATTGTACATTTCCGATGACAACCAGGGAAGAATTTGGAGAATAACTTATAAAAAATAAAAACATCGGGGAGCGTAGGGGCGAATCGCATTCGCCCAAGCACAAATTTATTTTGCCAGCTATTTGTCCGATTGATAAAATAATTTTTTAAATAATTTGGGAGGGCGAATGCGATTCGCCCCTACAGGAGTCAACATGAAAACAATTTCAGCAATCATTTTTCCGGTATTGGTTCTTTTTATTTGCGCATTCACCCTGCCTCAGCAGTCAGGCTTAAAAGCGTCAAAAGATCGCGGCAAAGTTGTGTATGATACATATTGCCTTGCTTGTCACATGCAGGACGGTGGCGGTGCCCCACGTATGAACCCTCCTTTGATCAAAACGAAATTTGTATTGGGCGACAAGAAAAAACTCATTGGCATTGTAATGAACGGGCTTTCCGGCGTAGAAGTAGAAGGCGAAGATTACAGCAACGTAATGGCGCCACACAACTTCTTAACCGATCAGCAAATTGCGGACGTGCTCACTTACGTACGAAACAACTTTGGAAACAAAGCTTCTGCGGTAACAGTAGCGGAGGTAAAAGCCGCAAGACCGAAGAAATAATGATAGAAGCAATACACTGCCCGTACAGACAAGGCATTGCCTTGTCTCTAACTAAACACATTTTTAATTTTCACTTTTTACATTTCTCATGAAGCCAATTCTCTTTATCGATCGTGATGGAACGCTTATAAATGAAGCTCCGCCTACTTATCAGCTTGATTCGTTTGACAAACTCACTTTTTATCCGAAGATGTTTGAATTTATGGGACGCATTGCCCGTGAGCTGGATTATGAACTGGTGATGGTTACCAATCAGGATGGTTTGGGAACGCCCGTATTTCCGGAAGATACCTTTTGGCCGTTGCATAATTTAGTGATGAAAAGTTTAGAAGGGGAAGGCATTCATTTTTCGAAAGTGCACATTGACAAAACGTTTCCTGCTGAGAATGCGCCAACACGCAAGCCGGGCATTGGAATGCTAACAGAATATTTGAACAATCCCGCATACGACATTGCCAATTCATTTGTGATTGGTGATAGAATAACGGACGTGCAACTGGCTAAAAACCTTGGCTGTAAAGCGATCTGGCTGAATGAAGATGCAAGTTTGGGGGGAGCTGAAATAAATGATAAAGCGGAAGATCTTCGTAAAACAACTGTTGCGTTGGAGTCGACCGACTGGAGCAAGATCTATGAATTTTTGAAACTTGGTCAGCGTGTGGTTACCCACGATCGCAATACAAGCGAGACAAAGATTCACGTAGAAGTAAATCTCGACGGAAGCGGCAAAGCAAATATTTCTACCGGTCTTGGTTTCTTTGATCACATGCTCGATCAAATCGCCCGACACGGGAAAATGGATCTCAACATTGTTACAAAAGGTGATCTGCACATTGATGAACACCATACCATAGAAGATACCGGCATTGCGCTCGGAGAAGCATTTGCGCAAGCGCTTACCGACAAACGCGGCATGGAAAGATATGGCTTTGCTTTACCAATGGATGAAGCCGAAGCCAAGGTGCTGATTGATTTTGGCGGAAGAAACTGGCTCGTTTGGAATGCAGAATTCAAGAGAGAAAAAATAGGGGAGATGCCAACAGAAATGTTCTTTCATTTCTTCAAATCATTCAGCGATGCTGCCAAATGCAACCTGAATATCGAATGCAAAGGAGATAACGAACACCACAAAATAGAAGCCATCTTTAAAGCCTTCGCAAAGGCGATAAAAATGGCCGTTAAAAGAGATCCGCTGAGTAATTATTTACCAAGCACGAAGGGAGTGCTTTAGGAGTTGAAAATTGAAAGTTGAAAATTGAAAATGGTAGGGCGAATCACATTCGCCATGTGTTTCAGTAATGATCGCATCAAACATTTTCAATTTTCAACTTTCAATTTTCAATTAATTAATGTGCTACCAAATTTTCAGCCTGGCAGAATCTGCCAAATACATTTTGTCTCCCGGATGTACATTGAAAGCATCATAAAAATGTGCAGAGTTCATTAGTGGTCCGTTTACGCGCCACATAGGTGCTGAATGTGGATTGTTGTTGATCCATAAACGGAGAAATTCATCTTTCATCTTCACCCGCCAGATGCGCGCAACAGACAGGAAAAATCGCTGGTCAGGGGTAAAGCCGCCTATCGTTGCAGTATCTTGCCCTTCTTTGGTAAGTTTAAATGCATCGTATGCAATGGCTACACCACCCACATCCGCAGTGTTTTCACCAACCGTTAAAGCGCCTTTTATATGCAGAGAGTCCAGTACGGTAAATGAACTGTAAAGGTCAATTACCTGCTGTGTTTTAGCCTTGAACTTTGTGTAGTCATCTTTCGTCCACCAGTTTGTTACGTTGCCGTTCTTATCGAATTGCGCACCCTGATCGTCAAACGCATGTGTCATTTCGTGTCCAATTACCATACCAATGCCTCCGTAATTGAGCGCATCATCCGCAGCATCGTCGAAGTAAGGCGTTTGCAAAATGCCCGCAGGAAACACGATCTCATTTGCGAAGGCGTTGTAGTAAGCTGTAACCGTTGACGGAGTGGTGAACCATTCAGTTTTGTCAACAGGTTTATTCAATTTAGCCAATTCGTATTGATAATTGTGAGCTGCAGCTGAAGCAACGTTTTCAAAATATTTATCACGAACAATTCTTACGTCGCTGTAGTCTTTCCATTTGTCCGGGTAACCAATTTTCTTTGCTATCGCATATAATTTCTCTGTCGCTTTCCGCTTTGTACTGTCATTCATCCAGTCAAGTTTGCTTATTCTGGCTTCGAAAGCTTTTTGCAGATTATTCACCAATTCAAGCATGCGTTTCTTTGCATTCTCCGTGAAATATTTTTTTACATACAACTGACCCAGTGCTTCTCCAAGTGATTCATCTACTGCGCTCGCTATTATTTCGCCACGTGATTTTTGCACAGCCTGGCCAGATAGCACTTTATTAAACTCAAAAGCAGCATCAACAAAGGCTTTACTTAATGTGCCGGCAGAGTTGTTGATAGAATGTCCTTCCAGGTAAACTTTCCAATCGTTAACCGGGATGGATTTTAGTAATGTATTAAGTTTGTTGTAGTACGCAGGTTGCGCCAGATCTATTGAATCTGTTTTGGCTCCAAGGTTGTTCAATAGACTAACCCAGCCAATATTGGGTTGTTTTTTTGCCAGGTCTGCAACGGACATTTTATTATAGTTGGCATTCACATCCCTGAGCTCAATATTCGTTCTGTGTGATGATGCTAATTGTTTTTCTATGCCGTATACAAGCTCTGCATTTTTAGTAGCAGTTGCAGCATCGCTTCCCGTAAGTTCAAACAAAGTCGCGAGATATTTTTTGTATGCTGCCTGTATGCTTACGCTTGCTGCATCTGTTTTGAAATAATAGTCACGCTCTGGCAAACCTATGCCGGTCTGCGAAACATGCGCAATATTCATGCTGCTGTTTTTATTATCCGGCCCTATGCCAAACGCGACAATAGAAATATTGTTAACTTTTATTTCGTCAGCAACAAATTTCATTAGGGAAGGCATATCACTGATACTGTCTATCTGTGCGAGCATAGGCTTGATGGGATCATAACCTCTTTTATTGATGGTTATTGTATCCATACCCGATGCATAGAAATCACCAACTTTTTGTTCAATACTTCCGGCAGCGTTTTTGGCTTTTGAGGCATCGTCCAATATTGCTTGCAGGCGTAGTCGTTGCGGGTAATTCATAAACATGTATGCACCTACACCGGTCTGTGAGCCTGGTATTTGTGCTGTGTCATACCACTGGCCATTTACATACCTGAAAAAATTGTCACCCGGTTTTACCGTTGAATCGATTCCTTGTATATCGGTAAACGCTTTATTAGAACTCTTTTCGGGAGCGCTGTTGCATGCGCCCAGCAGAATCGCTGTTGCAAAGAATAATGCCGATTTTTTCATTAATAGAGTTGTGTTATGTGGGTAAGAGAGTTAGTAAACGTTCTTCCTGAATTTTCAATTTTCAACTTTCAATTTGCAATTAAAAAGAATCGTTGATCAGTTTCGCCAATCTCAATCCCCCTTTTAAAAGTTGGTCATCAATATCTTTCTGGAAAATGTAATTGTATTTGTAACTGAGCTTAGATTCTGCTGGGGATTGTGCATATACTTTGTCAGACAATATATGCGATTCGAAGAACCAGTCATCTAGCGACGTGCTGGTATAAGCATTGATCGAATCTTTCGTTGCCACATCAAGCGCAGATGCATACTCAGAGTAGCTGTATTGGGAAAAATCTACCAGTTTGGTATCCCAAAGAGAGTGCAGGTTTGTTTTTTCATTGAACCAGTAAACCGGGATCTTATTTCCACCTTGGTCCTCATCTCGTCCAACGTGCAAGGGCTGGTGAAGATCACCTACCAAATGGATCAACATAATAAGCGCCATTCTTCTTTTTTCGATTGACAGACCTTTGTCACTTAACTGGTGTTGCATTGCCTGAATTTGCGTGTACAGGTTTTCTCCGGGCATGCGATGAATGGTATTAACAAAAGAGTCTTTTTCGATATTTCCCGGCAAGTCTACATAGTGCCATTTTGAAATCTGGTCATAAACGTGGGTAGTGTCGGATTTTATAAAGTCCGCCCAGTTTGCCCAATATGCAAGGCCCTCGTTGCCAATCAGCTTCTTTATTTCATTTTTCGCTTTTTTCGATAAATGGCGCTGAGCGATTTCTGCCACCACTCTGTGGCCCGTTACGCCCCACGCAAAAGTGTATTGAAAGGCAAAGATTGCCATCATCAGCAAGCAGATTTTCAAACCGGGAAAGGAGAATTTCTTCATGTTGTATATTTTAAATAATAAGTGGCAAATTTCATGTAAAGAAATTAACTATAAAAGAAGTTTTTGTTAACTGGCGTTTGTGAACAAATTGGCCGGTTAAACCGTATTAATTTAGTTGAAAGTTGAGAGTGGAGAGTTGAGCGTTAATTTTGGAGTTGGACCTACCTTTAAGGGAGAAATATTCTGTAGAAGGCTCATCTCCAAAAGAAACGATAACTCTCAACCCTCCATTCTCAACTCTCAACCAGAACGTCATGAATCAACAGATAATCATCATTGGAGCAGGGGCTTCAGGTTTAATGGCCGCGTTTGAGCTTGCAAAGGCCGGGCAAAAGGTAATTGTACTGGAGGCAACCGATCGCATAGGAGGAAGGATGTATACAGCCGTTTGCGATGGCTTTGAGCAGCCACTTGAACTGGGTGCAGAGTTTGTACATGGGGAACTACCTCTCACACTGGCACTTTTAAAAGAAGCCGGCGTTGCCTACAAGCCGGTGAAGGGCAAAATGCTTAATAACCGTAAAGGAAAATGGAATACCCAGGGCGAAATAATTCCTGACTGGGATGGCATTATTCAGAAGATGGGTAGTCTTAAAGAGGATATGACCCTGGCCACATTTCTTCAGGAACACTATAGCGACGACCAACACACGGAGTTGCGATTCATCATACAGGATTTTGCTGAAGGATTTGATTTGGCAGACATAACCCAGGCCAGTGTTTTCGCATTAAAAGAAGAGTGGGAAAATGAGCATGGCCAGCAATACAGAATAGTGGGAGGGTATCGCAAACTTGCAGAACATTTGCATCATTTAATTGAAAAGTACGGCGGGAAAATACATCATAACACCGCAGTAAATGAAGTGAAGTGGAGGGAAAATGAGGTAACAGTTTTTACGGCCGACGGGCAACAATTTGAGGGATCCAAACTTGTTATTACGGCGTCACCTCGTGTGTTGCAAGATGTAAAAATAAAATTCGAACCTGCACTGGACGGGCATTTGAGCAATCTGTCGCACATTGCTCTTGGCTCAGTGATCAAAGTTTTCTTACAGTTTGAAGAGCCATTCTGGCTTGAGCATGAAAGGAACACGGGCTTTGTAGTGAGCGATCAAAATATACCAACGTGGTGGACACAGTCTGACAAAGAAAATTGCTTGCTAACCGGCTGGCTCGGCGGGCCGGAAGTAATGCCATTGATTACAGTTTCGGAGGAAGAGATCATAGATATGGGACTTCAATCGCTGTCTAACATTTATGGCATCAACAAAGAAAAATTACGGACTATACTTATCGCGTCGAAGGCAATACATTGGGCAGACGAAGAATGGATTATGGGCGGCTACAGTTATAGCACATTGCAAAGCAAGACCGCGAGAAAACTATTAAAAATGCCTCTTGATAATACTATATTTTTTGCCGGTGAAGCGTTATATGAAGGCAGCGCACCCGGCACCGTAGAAGCTGCGCTGGCAAACGGCCAGGAAACAGCCTGGAAAATACTTCAATCGTAATGATGAAAGTAAAAATTCAAAAGTGAAAATTCAAAAAGAGAGCACTCCGATAGTCGGAGACATTTTTGACTTTTTAATTTTGACTTTTGACTTCTTTCAATTGCCCCACAATTAACCCAAATTTATTGGTGCTGAAATATTGAAATAACGTACCGCAACTATTTTCAGTGCTTCAATTCCCCAGGGAACATTAATTGATGTAATACTGAAAGTATGTCCATAAAATTGTCGATACTATTTATTGTACTCTCTTTTTTTGCTGTCCGAACCGAAGCGCAGGAAGATGGCGGATTTAGAACAGGAAGATACGTGAATACAGCGTTGAGAGAAGTTTCCGGAATGGCAGCGTCAAGAGTTCATCCCAATACGTTTTATGTTCACAATGACAGCGGCGATACCAGTCGTTTTTTTGCGGTGAATGAAAAAGGAGATTTGAAGGGAACATACTATTTCAGTGGCGATGAAATTTCGTTTTTAGGGGTGAATGATTGCGAAGACATAACGATTGGGTCAGGACCGGACACAGGCAAAGAATATATTTATCTCGCAGATATCGGCGACAATGCTGCAAGAAGATCAGAAGTTCGGATTTTCAGAATAGAAGAGCCGGGTGCCGATTCGGGTGTTGTAAAAACAGTCAGTTCGCAAATGTTTACACTCACTTATCCAGAGGGGGCACAGGATGCCGAGACCATAATGATTGATCCGATAGAAAAGTTGCTGTACATAGTTTCAAAAAGACAGGATTCAGTTATTGTGTACACTGCGCCGCTAAATCTGAACGATAAAAAAACATACATGCTGCATGAAGTTTGCAAATTATATTTTGAGGGAAAGAAAAAAGAAAAATGGATCGTTTCCGGAAGCATTTCAAGAGACGGCAAACAAGTAGTGCTTAAGAGCATGAAAAAGGTTTATTATTGGCAGAGACAAGGCAATGAATCCATTTATAAAACAATGGAACGTACGCCGCTTGAATTACCATATACACAACATGGGCAGGAAGAGGCTATTTGTTTTTCGCCTGATGGTAAAAGTTATTTTATAACAGGTGAAGGCGAACATGCCGGTATTTATCACTATGATATTTCTACACAAGAGCTTGCAAAAAGAATCGCTTTATTGCAAAAAAAATAGTTGTTACAAGGAAACGTTAATTTAAATTCTCGTTTATACATCATATCTGCGGTTCCCATATTTTTATTCCGGTTTTTACAATGCCGATGGTTCAAACAAATAGAACAATGGGACGCCGCCTGACCCGTTCGGGCAGGAAGTCGAAATTGGTCTGTATCGTTTGACCAATCGGTAAACTCCTAACCTAAATTACATTTATGCAAAAACCGTCTATGGCGTTTGTGGCAGCCTCATGGGTTGCCTTATTTATTGGTGTGCTGGGTTTTAATATTGGCTTATGGAACTCAGGCATGCAGTTGAATGAAAAAGGCTATTACTTCACTGTTTTGATGTACGCATTGTTCTCCGCAGTATCAGTTCAAAAATGTGTACGCGACAAGCTAGAAAATATTCCTGTTACAGAAATCTACTACGGACTAAGCTGGTTCTCGATTCTGCTGACGATGGTCCTGCTGGTCGTTGGTTTGTGGAATGCGACATTACTTCCGAGCGAGAAGGGTTTTTATGCGTTTGCATTCTTGCTTAGTGTATTCGGTGCCATTGCTGTGCAAAAGAATACACGAGATGCGAAGGCAGCTGTAAAAGAGGTGGTGAGTGATAAAAGATTTGGAGAGTAAATTTTACCCAACTAGTTGGATTAATGAGGCTCTGCAAGGCTTTTAGCCTTGCAGCCTTATTCTGTCGCCTCTGGCGACAAAATGTTTTAACACCTTATACCTTATGAAAAACATGTTTACGGAAGGATTTAGAATCCGGGATCAATTTGCTACTCACTTTCTCACATTCACAGTTGAAGGCTGGATAGATATTTTTTCGCGACAACGCTACCGTGATATTATTCTGGAAAGCTTTAAATTTTGTATCGCCAAAAAAGGACTACGGCTACATGCGTACGTAATCATGTCAAATCATGTTCATGTCATTTGGACGGCTACAGAAAAATCACTAAGCGACATTATGCGTGATTTCAAAACATTTACCAGCAAAGAAATTTTGAGATCAATTGCAGATAAAGGACAAGTCGAAAGCAGGCGTGATTGGCTGTTATATATGTTTGAGTTCTTTGGAAAAAGGACCAACGCGAACGATAAGTACAAATTGTGGTCAGGCAACAATCATCCTGAAATCATATACAGCGTCGACTTTATGAGGACCAAGCTTGATTACATTCATAACAATCCAGTAAGGGCTGGTATTGTGCAGAATCCATCGGATTATTTATACAGCAGTGCGTCCAATTACGAAGGAAAAAGTGGGTTAATAGAAATGGACTTGTTGTATTGAAGTTGCCAAAGGCAATAGAACAATGCTGCAAGACTACAAGCCTTGCAGAGCTGAAGAAATTTGGAGAGTAAAAACGGAACGCAGATTTTCATGATTATCATGATTTGTCAAGATCTTTTGATTTAGGATTTTAGAGGTTATCCAAATCTCAAATTAGAAAATCATCTGTAATCATGACGATCATGAAAATCTGCGTTCCGTTTTTAACTCAGTCTTTCTACCACAATGCGCATCGGACTCAAATAGCTTATACGCACTTTTATTTTGTCACCTTCCTTTGGCATTTGACTTTCATCCCCTTCAGCAACAGGCAGTTTTCCCTGGATAATCTCTCCAACAATATTTACATAAATGCCGTGTTGCGTTACCTTAAATACCGGTGCCTCAATAACAGCCTTGTTCTTGTACAGTTGCTGAGCAGTTTTAAATTCGGGAATGTAATGTGGTTTAAACAAGCGAGCGCTGACCTTTTCAGGGTTTTCTATATTGTCTAAGGAAAATAATATGTGTTCGTTGACAAATTGTGAAGATGGCTCATATTCCCATGGAGAAAGAACAAGCGGAAAGAAAAAATGGGTGCTTGTTTCTTTTACAAAGAGTTTGCCGTCTACCTCTTTCAAATACCCCACCAATTTATTATCAAGCGATGCCTTGTAAAGAACATTAGCCAGCTCGTTATTGGTAATATACTGAATTTTTGTCGCGACCATTTTATCGCCTCGCGGAGATTTATCAATAACAAAATTCACTTCATCGCCCACATGAAAGTGGTGAATTTTTTTAATCAGCTTTTGTTCCTTCAATTTTTTCTGCTCAAACTCTGATACAATGCCGTTAATCGATTTCTTCTTTCCATCCACCATATATTCGATTGTAGCATATTGCTTGTCGTGTTGAATAAAACTGATTTTACCTCTAGTTGCTGTACTCATGATAACATTTGATAGCGTCAAAGATAGATTAATAAATCTAGTGTCGCAGCTGCTTTTGGCACACGGATGACACGGATTAGACGGATTTGCACGGATCTTTTTATTGAATAACAGAGTTTGCTGAGGCAAACATTTAGGAAAAAATCTGTGTACATCAGTCTAATCAGTGTCATCTGTGTGCCAATGTTCCCATAAAAAAAGCCGCTCCGAAAAACGGAGCGGCTCATATTCATCAAAAAACAAAGCTCTCTTAGTAACGATAGTGCTCTGGTTTGAACGGACCTTCTTTAGGAATACCCAGGTAAGAAGCCTGTGCATCAGAAAGTTCATCCAATTCAACCGCGATTTTTGGAAGGTGCAAACGAGCAACTTTCTCATCAAGGTGTTTTGGTAACACATATACTTTGTTCTCATAGCTTGAGCTGTTTGTCCACAGTTCGATCTGAGCCAAAGTTTGGTTAGTGAATGAGTTACTCATTACAAATGATGGGTGACCTGTAGCGCAACCAAGGTTAACAAGGCGGCCTTCAGCCAAAAGAATGATGTCTTTACCATCAACGTTGTAAATATCAACCTGAGGTTTAACTGTATCTTTTGTATGACCATAGTTTGTGTTCAACCAGGCAACGTCGATTTCGATATCGAAGTGACCGATGTTACAAACGATGGTTTTATCTTTCATCAGTTTGAAATGCTCACCAGTGATGATGTCGCGGCAACCTGTAGTGGTAACAACGATATCAGCTTCTTTAATAGCAGTAGTCATTTTCTTAACTGCGAAACCGTCCATAGCAGCTTGCAAAGCACAGATAGGATCGATTTCAGTAACGATCACGCGGCAACCCGCACCAGCAAGAGAAGCAGCAGAACCTTTACCAACATCACCGTAACCCGCAACTACAGCCACTTTACCAGCCAACATAACGTCAGTAGCACGGCGGATTGCATCAACCAAAGATTCTTTACAACCGTATTTGTTGTCGAATTTAGATTTGGTTACAGAGTCGTTTACGTTGATAGCAGGGATAGGCAAAGTACCTTTCGCCATTCTTTCATACAAACGGTGAACACCAGTTGTAGTTTCTTCGCTCAGACCTTTAATGTTCTGGATCAGCTCAGGATATTTATCAAACACGATGTTTGTCAAATCACCACCATCATCAAGGATCATATTCAAAGGACGGTCAGCTGCGCCAAAGAACAAAGTTTGCTCGATGCACCAGTCAGCTTCTTCCAAAGACTGGCCTTTCCATGCAAATACGCCGATACCTGCAGCAGCGATAGCAGCAGCAGCGTGATCTTGCGTAGAGAAAATGTTGCAAGAGCTCCATTTAACTTCTGCTCCAAGAGCGATCAAAGTTTCGATTAACACTGCAGTCTGGATTGTCATGTGCAAACAACCCGCAATACGTGCACCTTTCAAAGGTTGAGAAGCACCGTATTCTGCTCTTAAAGACATCAAACCTGGCATTTCTGCTTCTGCAAGTCTGATTTCTTTGCGGCCCCATTCTGCTAGGCTCATGTCAGCAACCTTATTCTTAAGGCTGAAGTCGATGGTAGATGAAATTGTAGACATATCTTTTTTGTATTTGTTAGTGTCCAGTATCAAGTAAAAAATAAAAAGTCAAAATTAAAAAGCCGCAGTTCCGGAGTTATCAATCTCTTTTAAGCGATAAATAAAATTCATAAGCCAGGACGCGAACGAGTTTTTACTTTTTACTTTTTATTTTTTACTTAACCTAGTGTCTGTTTTAAAAACGAATAACACGCAAAGCTATAATTTGCAGGATAAAATAATGTCTGATCTGTCAAAAACAGAAAAAATACATTGAATTTGATAATTTTGAAGAACAAATACGCAGTTTGACATGGAAGAAAAGAAAGAAAAAGAAGATTTAACTACCCAGAATCTTGTCCTTGACGAAAAGGACATGTCCATCCTTCGTTTGTTGCAGGAAAATGCAAAGATAACCGTACGCGAAATATCCAATCTGGTCCATTTAAGCCCAACGCCCGTCCACGACAGGATAAAGCGAATGGAAGACGCCGGAGTGATCAAACAATATGTAACACTGGTAGACCAGGCAAAGGTGAAAAGGGGCCTAATGGTTATCTGCTATGTCTCACTAAAACAACACAGTAAAAAAGCGGGAACCATCTTTATCAAAGCTATACAGGAACTCCACGAAGTGATAGAATGCTACAACATCTCGGGCGAATTTGACTTCATGCTAAAAGTCGCAGTCGAAAACATGGACGCGTACTACAATTTCCATGTAAACAAATTAAGCAATATCGATAACGTAGGCCAAACCCAGAGCGTGTTTGTGATGGGTGTGATTAAGCAGACGCATAAGTTGGTTTACTGAATAACCGAGTAACCGAATAACTGAATGATAGAATAATTGAAAAGGGGTGCACAGAGAACTTTCAGTTATTCAGTTACTCAATTATTCAGTCATTAGCCTCGCAACCTGTTCCCCTACGACCGGCGCCAACGCAACTCCCATACCGCTAAGCCGAACAGCACAAAAGATGTTTGGCTTTATTTTTTTCACGATCGGCATTTTATCTTTTCCCATCCCCATGATGCCGCTCCAGCGATAGTCGATTGAGAATTTTTTGCCGGGGATTATATTTTCCTTGAGAAAGTTTTCCAATATCTCCTGGATCGATTCGGTTGTATTGAACTCGTTCGTTGCCTCTGCAGCGAAGTCGCTGTTGCGGGCACCTCCGAGAAGAATTCTGTCAGCGATATTGCGGAAATAGTAATAGCCTTCATCGTAGTGGAAAGTGCCGGTGAAATTTAATTTTTTGATCGGAGAAGTAACAAGCACCTGTCCGCGAACGGGCTCCACATTGAGTTCTGGCAATAGTTCCTTTGCAAATGCATTTGTGCAAATCAGCAATTGATCGGAAGTCAAAGTAACCGGCAAATTGCTGTGCAGAAAAACTTTGCCATTGCTTTTTTCATAACCATTTACTTCTATATTTGGTAGAACGGACACGCCAAGCGATTGCACCTTTAGTAGTAATTGTTGCAACAACTTGCCGGAGTGTAGTTGGCCCTCCAATCTGTTTTCAACCAAATGACTAACATTCGCAAAACCGAAGCTGGTAATTTTCTTATCCGATATTTTGAAGACTTTTTCTTCCTTCAGCGATTTTCTTAACAAAATGTTCATCCAGCCAACATCATTTTTCAGCTGTTTTTCTTTTTCGTATTGTTTCGGCGTGATCAATTCATATCCACCAAGCTTTTCAAACTCAATATCTTTTTTGTTGAAAGTTTTGCGAATGCGCTTTAATCCCTCGTATCGCATTTCCACCAAATGCAGCATTTTTTCCTCGCCCATTTTTCTTGCATCATTGAGTAATTCCGTAATGCTGCCAAAACATGCAAAACCCGCGTTGCGACTACTGGCACCATAAGGTACAATGCCTCTGTCCACGATAAGAATTCTCAGTTTAGGGTGGTATTTTTTTAAGTAAAATGCGCTCCACAATCCTGTAAAGCCACTGCCAACTATGATAACATCCTGGTGCGCAAAAAAGCTTTCTTTTTCCCAAATGGAAGCTTGTTGCATTTGATTGTTTTTGAATTGATAAAGAAATTTAAAACAAAGAATTCATACGTTCAAATGCAAAAGGGCCGTTTACAAAAAACGACCCTTTACAAAAGCGATAAGGTTTGTAACTAAATATTCCGACATGCTTGCTATAGCTTAAATGAAAGTCCCGCATTCATAATGTATTTGCCATATCCTCCCTCGACGAAAAGGCCCATATGCTCGCTCACATTAAACTTACAGCCAAAGCTGAACTGGTAGGCAAAATCAGGTGGATGCTGAACGTAGTTAACCTTAACCCCTGCATCATAATCCACATAATCCTGGTTCCAGATATTCACGCCCATCGCTACACGCAAGTATGGCATAACATGCGGCCCCGCTGGAATGTAGTTCATCATGTTGGCCATGATGGTCCAGCCTTCCAGCGTACCACGCATTGCCTGGCCATAGGTATTGTAGTCATAATACGGCATATTCACCTTGCCATACATCCCCATAACGCCAAGGCTCATGTAGCGGCTAAACTGGTAATCCAGCGAAGCGTTAATGGGCCCCACCTGGCTGGGATTTCCTTTGTAAGCGCCATAGAAGTCCGCCATGTAATATTGGTCGAGATTAGGAAAGCCGTAGCCCAAATTCAAATGTAAAGCAGGCTCAAAGGGAGGCAACTTAGGCTGCTGTGGTTTTCGCTGCCTGTAATGCGGAGGTGCCGGATGCATATATACGCCGCCACCCATGCCAGGTCCATAGTAATAATAACCGGGAGGTGGTGGGGGTGGAGGTGCCGGGTAATAACCGTGCTGAGCTTCAGAGGCAAGTGTGCAAAATAGTGCGGTAAATATTAAAAGGAAACTGCGTTGTGGTTTCATAGTCACCAATAATTTTCTCTTGGATATATGATAACGCCCGAAGTTTAATGGATGTTGGAGGAATTTAAGCCATTAACAATTGGGAAATGTATGTAAACGCGATTAGCACACAGATGACGCAGATTTGAACGGATTGTACTTGGAGTTATTTGCCTTTTCTGGTAGGCAACTTTGCTGTTTTAAGATGCTCGTTTGCTTTTGCCAGTTTTTTAGGAAAAAGTGTTTCATTCCTATACTTTTCAAGAGAAGGATCAATTTGAACTACTGGCACCTTGTTATTTTTTAGTTGCTGTACAGCTTTCATGATAATGCAATTTAATTAATTTTTCGTTGAGCCAGAAATCCTATATAGTCCTTATTAAGTTCAAATTCTTGAAAATTGTCTTCGGTTCGCCCATATAGATAAAAATCTGCGACCATTTCACAATAATATTTGCTTATCCCCATTCGGTAAAGTCTGGTTCTTGATTTAGTACTACCCGTTGCGTAGACAAATGAGTTAGGATGTTTTTCAAAGAAAGCATAGACTGCTGAAACTACAGTGGCAAGCACTTTTTCGCTGTCATTATTATTAGAAATAGACAAGTCGTCAATTTCACCTGTATCCAAATTCTTATCTCCAAAAGCTAGGTTATAGACTCCAGCTTGATCGGTTTCTTGAAAATGAATTACTTTATGAATGTTGCCTTTGGGACCATCGCTAGTAAATTCATATATAATGAAGCTGCTTTCAGACTTAAGCAGATACTTGTCTATTTTCATATAACTTATAGGCAAGTATTGAAGACAGGACTTTCGGGGAAAATAAGTATACTAACTTGAACAGCAGTAATTTAAGTAAAGATATTGATGTTTTGTATACAAACAAAAAGGACCGCCATTTCTGACAGTCCTTCGGTATATTTTTAATTTACTCAAAACTACAAGTGAATCGCTTCACCATAAGCTACCTCGATCGCATCTTTAATGCTTTCGCTGATAGTTGGGTGCGGGTGAATGCTGTTCAGTACTTCGTGATAAGTAGTTTCCAGTTTGCGGGCAACTACAGTCTCAGCGATCAGTTCAGTTACATTGTAACCGATCATGTGCGTACCTAACCATTCGCCGTATTTAGCGTCAAAGATCACTTTTACGAAACCTTCAGTAGCACCGGCAGCAGAGGCTTTACCGCTTGCGCTCAACGGGAATTTACCTACTTTAATTTCGTAACCTGCTTCTTTAGCAGCTTTTTCAGTTAAACCAACAGAAGCGATTTCCGGTGTGCAATAAGTACAACCCGGTACATTGCCGTAATCCAGGGCTTCAGGCTGGTGATTGTATTTTTTCTCGTTGTAACCAATATTTTCTACGCAAATAATACCTTCTTTGCTCGCAACGTGTGCCAATGCCTGACCAGGAACGCAGTCGCCGATCGCATAAACACCAGGAATATTTGTCTGGTAGAATTTGTCAACAACGATTTTACCTTTATCTGTTTTAACACCTACCTGCTCAAGACCAATGCCTTCAATATTTGAAGAAACACCCACAGCGCTCAATACGATGTCAGCTTCCAGCGTTACATTTCCGTCAGCTTTTTTCACGTTCGCTTTAACACCGTTTCCGCTAACATCAACGCTTTCAACAGAAGCATTTACCAATATGTCGATACCGTTTTTCTTGTATTGTTTTTCCAGTTCTTTAGAGATGTCTTCATCTTCAACCGGCACTACGCGAGGAAGGAACTCAACAATGGTAACTTTTGTTCCCATTGCATTGTAGAAATAAGCAAATTCAACGCCTATCGCGCCAGAACCTACAACGATCATAGATTTTGGAAGCTCAGGCAAAATCATTGCCTCACGGTAACCAATTACTTTTTTGCCATCCTGTTTCAGGTTTGGCAATTCGCGGCTGCGGCCACCAGTTGCAAGAATGATGTGTTTCGCTTCTACAACTTCTTTAGCACCATCAGCTTTGGTAACTTCTACCTGGCCCTTAGCTTTCAATACACCAAAGCCCATGATCACATCGATCTTGTTCTTTTTCATCAAAAACTGAACGCCTTTGCTCATTTTGTCCGCTACACCACGGCTGCGTTTGATAACAGCAGCAAAATCCGCTTCGCCGCTGGCTTTCAAGCCGTAAGCTTCAGCGTGTTTTATAGATTCAAGTACCGAAGCACTTTTCAATAACGCCTTTGTAGGAATACAACCCCAGTTCAAACAGATACCACCAAGACTCTCCTTTTCTACAATTGCTGTCTTAAAGCCTAGTTGTGAGGCACGGATCGCAGCTACATAACCGCCGGGTCCACTACCTATCACCAGAACATCGTATGCCATATGTTTTGATTTTAAATGCCTTGCAATAAAATAAGTACAAGGTTATTGGATGATTAATTTTTGAGATGTGCGAAGCTACTTTACAATGAGGAAATAGCCAAAAGAGGTTGCCGGTTTCCGGAATGCCTGTAGCCGGTTCGTCGCCAATATTCATACATATCTCTCGTAATTCAGCAATACTGGCTGCCGGCAACTGGCGACTGGCCGCCATTTACAGCGCCGCGATCTTGCCCAAAATCCCCGTGGTGCTATAGCCCTCCACAATCGGATTGATTACCACACGGCCGCCATGGGCCATCACTTCTTTGGCACCAACAATCTGGTCAATGGTATAATCGCCGCCTTTTACAATAACGTCCGGCATTACTTTCTTTATAAGTTCAAGAGGAGTGTCTTCATCAAAAAGAATAACAGCATCCACCATTAAAAGTGACGCTAAAACTTTGGCCCTGGCACTTTCGTCATTAACAGGCCTGCCTTCGCCTTTCAATCTTTTGGTAGAAGCATCTGAGTTCAGACCAACAACAAGCACATCGGCCTCTTTCGCCGCCTGACTGAGCGATGCGATATGCCCTTTGTGGAGTATATCAAAACAACCATTCGTAAAAGCTATCTTTTGTCCGAGAAATTTCCAACGGTAAATTTGTTCTTCCAGTGCTATTGGTTCATAAATTTTCTTTTCGATTACATCTGAGTTACGCATGTTGTAAACTTTTTTTTCTGTTAACTATCGGTAATAATCCTAAACTTAAAAATCCAAATACTATCACGAGGAAAAATTGAACCAGCCAAAGAAGCCATCCAAAAGCCCTCCCGATATTTTCCGTTATTCCATATAGCATCATCGTTTCCTGTACCAGCAATGGATAAGCGCCGATTCCACCTTGTGTCACAATCATTCCTATACTACCCAACGAGAGTACAGATAATGATGCTTTTATTCCCAGTCCACTGGTGGCTTGCATTGCATAAAATCCCATTTGTATGCTTAGCAAATAACCCACCCAAATCATTATTGTGTGAAAGAAAAACCAACCTTTGTTTTTTACATACCGCACGCTGATCAGGCCTTGCCAGATTCCCCTTAGGAATTCTTTTATTTTTCCAATAACATGAATGTGGGCAAACTTGTGCATGATAAATCTCGCCACCACTAAAAAAACAACCAGTCCTCCTAGGACAATTGCGATCTTCATCCAGTCTACTCCACCCGTTTTGGAACTAATTATCTTTTTGATCATGTCCGTTGCAAACTTTCCGATAATGTCTATTTGGGAAAATATGGTAACGGCAAAAACGATCAATAAACATATAAGGTCAAAAGCTCTTTCTGCTACAATAGTTCCTACGAGTTTATTTGCAGGAATTTTTTCATAGCGGGCAAGAATAGTGCATTTCAAAACTTCTCCCAGCCTTGGTACGGCGAGATTTGCGAGGTATCCAATAAGTACGGAAAAATAAGTATTGAGAGTAGAAGGGGAGTAACCCAGGGGCTGCATTAAAATTTTCCATCTTAATGCGCGACTGTAATGACTGGCCAATAAAATTAATACAACGGGCACAAGTAACCAATAGTCTGTAGTACGAAGTGCTCCTTTCATCTCTTCCCAGTCATGACCTTTAATCTTACCGACCGACCACCAAACTAAAAATATTGCCAAAGCTAAAAAAAACGCATATTGAAGCCACTGAAACACCTTTTTCTTCATACAGGTTGGTTTGGCCTTAAAGGTAATTGAAAATGGAGAGTTGAAAATTGAAAATGGAAAATGTATCTTATTTATAACACATTTTCAATTTTCAACTTTCCATTTTCAATTAAAGTCTATTTCCGTCTTTGGGGAAAACAATCCAGGGCTTGAATTGTTTGGCTTCGTCGAATGACATACGTGCATAAGAAATAACGATCACGATATCGCCGGCAGCACCTTGCCTGGCAGCAGGTCCGTTCAGGCAACATACGCCAGAACCTCTTTTTCCTTTGATAAGGTACGTTTCAATGCGGGAACCATTATTAACATTCACAACTTGTACTTTCTCATTTTCGATCATATTCGCTGCATCCATCAGATCCTCATCAAGCGTAAGACTACCAACATAATGTAAGTTCGCCTCAGTGATTACGGCTCTGTGCACCTTTGATTTTAAAATTTCGATGTCCATCTTGTTTAATTAAAACCGCTTTTTAGCGGCGTGCAAGCTAAGAAGAATTTGGGAATTGATGAGAAGAATTGAAAATTGAAAATTGAAAGTTGAAAATGTTAGAAAAAGTAGTTAAATCGTTGCCGCCACTCACGACTGCAACACCAAAACAACTTTCAACTTTCAATTCTCAACTTTCAATTAGTCAAGTACCATATTATCAATCAACCTCACCTCATTCTGGTAAGCTGCGATTAAAGCCACGATTTTTTGATGTCCGTCCCAGTTTTCAACAGGGGCGAGAGTTTCAGCATCAGCGATAGAAACATAATCCGGCCGGAAATTATTATCCGTAAGCATCAAATTGCTTCTGTCAAGTAAATAGGCAATGCTTTCTTTTTCAATGTGCTCCTTCAAATAATTGAGTACCCGGTAAATCGTCAGTGCATTTTTCCTTTCCTCCTCATTCAAACGCACATTGCGGCTGCTCATCGCCAAACCATCCTTTTCGCGAAGCGTGGGTCTTGTGTGAAGCTTGGTTTCGAGGTGCTCAAGCTCTATCAATTTGTTGATTACCATGCACTGCTGATAATCTTTTTGCCCCATATATAGATTATGTGGACGCACAGCAAGCAAAAGCTTGTGAACAATCTGGCAAACGCCCTGAAAATGCCCTGGCCTGTATTTGCCCTCCAAAATAGTTTCAATAAACCCCAGGTCGTAATGCGGCGCCTTGTCAAACCCATCCGGATACATCTCTTTAACAGAAGGCAAAAAGAGAATATTTGTGCCCGCAAGCTCCAGTTTTTCAATATCTGCCTCAATCGTTATTGGGTATTTCTCAAAATCTTTAGGATCGTTGAACTGGGTCGGATTCACAAAAACGCTGCAAACCGTTATGTCATTTTCAGCCTTAGAGGCGGCAATAAGTGAGATGTGCCCCTCGTGCAAAGCACCCATGGTTGGGACAAATCCGATGGTTTTACCGTTGTTTTTCAGGAAACTAACATTTTCCTGCAGCGCAGAAATTCCCTTGATTATAGTCATTTTTTGAGCTTTTATAAGCGGAAAATTACGATAGTAGCCTATTTTAGGTAAAAAGTCTTACCTTTGCACACTATTTTCAGTTCCTTTTTTTATAACCGATACCGATAATGTCAACAAAGAAAAGAATTTTATTCATTGCCAACGAAATGTCTCCATACCTGGAAATGACAGAGTTCTCTGAAATTGTGAACAGGCTGGCAATTAAAGCAAATGACAACAATTTTGAAGTGCGTTGTATTATGCCGCGGTTTGGTACCATCAATGAAAGACGTCACAGGCTCCATGAAGTTGTACGTTTATCTGGTATAAATGTATCGGTTGATAATGACGACTATCCGTTACAGATCAAAGTAGCTTCTCTGCCAAATGCACGTTTGCAGATATACTTCCTTGATAACGAAGACCTTTTTAAAAGAAAATTTGTTTTCGCTGACGAAAGCGAAAAATGGTATGATGACAACGGCCTAAGAACTGTTTTCTTCTGTAAAGGCGCTTTAGAGACTGTAAAAAAATTCGGTTGGCCTCCTGATATCATCCATTGCAGCGGTTGGATGACCGGTTTGATCCCTATGTATCTGAAAACTGCTTACAAGAAAGAGCCCGTTTTCAGCCATAGCAAAGTTATCTACACAATCGGCCAAACTACTTTTAAAGAAAAATTGGGTGCAGACTTTGCGAAATTTGCCAACATCCATGCTACAATAAAAGAAAAAGACCTTGAGCCATTCAAGAACCCAGGCAACGTCGATATGTTCAGAGGTGGTGCGTTAAGCGCAGATGCTATCACATTCGGCTCAGAAAAAGTAGACAAAAAATTAGTGGAAGAGTTTGGTAAAGTACGCGGTAAAAAAGTTTTGCAATACAACGCAGAATCAGATCTTACAGATTATTTACAATTATATACAGATCTTACTAAATAGAACCTTCTATAGAATAAAATCAAAGCCTGTTGACAAAACAGGCTTTTTTATTGACTTTTTTGAAGATATATTTAGAACTCTATTAATTTTATAGACTTTTGTTTTCGTGGTTTTTAGGTATGTTTGAAACGTTTAAAGTATTTAATAACCTATATTTTACCATTAAATTGATGTTTAAAATTCTAAAATATCAAACTGGCGATTATCTTTGTCACGATTTTATTAAAATCCATTAATCGTTTGCTTACTTAATGATTAATGGATTTTGCATTAATAAATAAACCAACAAAATTAGAATCATGCCTTATTTGTTTACTTCTGAAAGCGTTTCAGAGGGCCATCCGGATAAAGTGGCCGATCAGATCTCAGATGCCTTGATTGATAACTTTTTAGCCTTCGATCCAAACTCTAAAGTGGCTTGCGAAACGCTGGTTACAACCGGACAAGTGGTTTTGGCCGGAGAAGTAAAATCAAAAGCATATCTCGATGTACAGGAAATCGCAAGAGGTGTAATCCGTAAAATCGGTTACACAAAAAGCGAATACATGTTCGAAGCTAACAGCTGCGGCGTGTTTTCTGCTATCCACGAGCAATCTTCTGACATCAACCAGGGTGTTGATAAAAAGAAAAAAGAAGAACAAGGTGCGGGTGACCAGGGAATGATGTTCGGTTACGCAACCAACGAAACTGAAGATTATATGCCATTGGCACTTGATCTTGCACACAAGATCTTGCTTGAATTGGCTGCATTGAGAAGAGAAAACAAGCAAATCAAATACTTGCGTCCTGATGCTAAAAGCCAGGTAACTCTTGAGTACGACGACAAGAATAGACCAGTTCGCATCGACGCAATCGTTGTTTCTACTCAGCACGACGACTTCGATACAGAAGCTAAAATGCAGGATAAGATCCAGAAAGACATCATTTCAATCCTCATTCCTCGCGTAAAAACTAAATATAAAAAATACGCTAAGTTGTTTAATGATGGTATCAAATACCACATCAATCCAACTGGTAAATTCGTAATCGGTGGACCACACGGCGATACAGGATTGACTGGCCGTAAAATCATCGTTGATACTTACGGTGGCAAAGGTGCACACGGTGGTGGTGCGTTCAGCGGTAAAGATCCTTCCAAAGTTGACCGTTCTGCTGCTTACGCAACTCGACACATCGCTAAAAACCTTGTAGCTGCTGGTCTTTGCGACGAAGTATTGGTACAGGTTTCTTACGCTATCGGTGTTGCTCAGCCAACAAGCATTTACGTAAATACTTATGGTACTGCTAAAGTAAAATTGTCTGACGGCGAAATCGCAAAACGCGTTTCTAAACTGTTCGACATGCGTCCTTACTTCATCGAGCAACGCTTGAAATTGCGTACGCCGATCTACAGCGAAACTGCTGCTTACGGACACATGGGCCGCAAGCCGGAAGTAGTTACAAAAACTTTCAAAACTCCGGATGGCAAAGAGAAAAATGTGAAAGTTGAACTATTCACATGGGAAAAACTTGATCACGTAGCAAAAGTTAAAAAAGAGTTCGGTTTGAAATAATCGAATCAAATAATAAACTACAATCCCTTTGCGCAAGCAAGGGGATTTTTTTTATGTATTGAAAGGACGCAGGTCTTCAAGATGTTCAAGACACGAGATGGTATTTCAAAATCAATTTCCTGGCTCAAAAATCATATCAAATCATGAAAATCATGAAAATCTGCGTTCTTCTTCATTTTCAATTTTCAACTCTCCACTTATATCCTACTTTTGCACCGTGAAAAATTTCAGACAGCAGCAACAAAGCAGACCCAAGAAGAGTTCTTTGGTTATAGGAAGAGAAGCCGTTATCAATGCATTGAAAACGGGCAAACAATTAGAGCGCATTTATTTGCAACAAACACTTGGAGCAGCGGCTGCAGGTGATATAGTCAAACTGGCTCAGCAACACAATGTTCCCATAAACAAAGTGCCGGTTGAAAAATTGAATGGTTTTAACATTCAGGACCACGAGGGTTGCGTAGCTGTAATTTCCAAAATACAATACCAGGATCTCCAGCAGGTAATTTCTTTCATTGTTGATAAAGGCCAAACTCCACTATTCGTAATATTAGATGGTGTTACAGACATTCGTAACATCGGTGCCATCGCTAGGACTGCATACTGCTGTGGGGTACAGGCAATTATAATTCCAGACAAAGGGGTAGGGGCCCTAAACGAAGATGCGATCACAACTTCAGCAGGTGCGCTTGAGAAAATTGCCGTATGCCGCGTAAATAGCTTGATGAAAGCGGTTGACGAACTCCACATGAATGGCATAAAAGTATTTGCCAGCGAAATGACAGCCTCTGCAAAAGTCTTTGAACTTGATTTTAGTGAACCTTGCGCTGTCGTTATGGGCAGCGAAGATAAAGGCGTAACGCCGGCGCTCATGAAGATCTGTGATCAGAACTTTAATATTCCAATGGCAGGCAACTTTGAATCCTTAAACGTGTCCGTTGCAACCGGCATGATCCTTTATGAAGCAATGAAACAGCGCCTATAACTATAGGTGCTCCGTATAATAATTCACCGGAACTGTCTGAGCAATTTGGGAGCGCTCCTCTTCGGTAAGCATAGGTTTTTCCACCGCGCCAATTGCGTCATCTAATTGCTCCTCGGTGCGAATTCCAACGACAGCACTAGTGACTACAGGGTGATGCAACGCAAATTGAATAGCTATTTGTGCCGGGGTTCGGTCATTTGTTGAAAATTCTCTAATGCGGTCGGCAGCCTTGTTGATTTCCAACTGGTTGTAGTCCAAATAATTATCAGCAGACTTACCTGTCAAAATCCCTTTTGCTAAAGAGCCCCTCACCAGAACACCGATACTATTTTCCTGCAAAAGTGGGAAACAGGTTTGTTCAGGTCTGCGGTCCAGGAGACTATATTGCATCATCACACTCGCAATATCGGAGCGCTTAACATATTCCCTGATTACATTGGGCCGTATAGACGAGATCCCATAAAACCGAATCTTGCCTTGTTGCTTCAATATTTCGAATGCCTCGATTGTCTCATCTATCGGGTCGCCAATTGTACCACCATGCAATTGATATAAATCGATATAGTCTGTTTGCAGACGTTTCAAGCTTTCGTTCACCTCCGAAAGGATATAATTTTTAGTCGGGTTCCAATCCCAGCTCTTTCCATCTGGCCGCATTTGATTACCGACTTTCGTGGAAACAATTACCCTCTCCCGAATTGATTTTAAAGCCCTTCCCAGGGTTATTTCGTTTTCGCCATTATCGTATAAATCTGCCGTGTCAAAAAAATTAATCCCCTTTTCGAATGCTCTCAGTAACAATTTTTCATTCTCGGCATAATAATTTTTTTGAAGCGACATGCAGCCGAAACCAACTTTGCTGATCGCCAAATCCAATTTCCCCAAAATTTGGTACGTCATCTTTTAATTTATTAATTTTCAATTGTTTATAAATTATTCTTAATAGAAAATAACTCGCGCCGAGTCATATTATTTCCGTAACTTGCGTAACTTTTTTTAACCAAGGGGAGGGCAGAGAGGTGGATAAACTGAGGGCAAATTTTGTTAAAAGCCATCATTAATTGGCTGATTACTAAAAAATGTTTTCAAAATATTTTGATGTTATATCACATCCTCTTACCTTTGCACTCCCAATTAAAAGTTGGATTTTACGTATGTCACAGCGAATCAGAATTAAATTACAATCTTACGATCACAATCTGGTAGATAAATCTGCTGAAAAAATCGTAAAAACAGTTCGTAGCACAGGAGCAGTAGTTACAGGTCCAATTCCTTTACCTACTCATAAAAAGATCTTTACAGTTTTGCGTTCCCCGCACGTAAATAAAAAGGCACGTGAACAGTTCCAATTGTGCACTCACAAACGTTTATTAGATATCTATACTTCTTCTTCAAGAACTGTAGATGCTCTTTCTAAACTTGATCTGCCTTCTGGTGTGGAAGTTGAAATCAAAGCGTAATCATCAGATTCGTTTGACATCCCGGTTAGCGGGAAAAAAAAGTTCTTAAAATAAAAATTATCTCTCAATCCCGATCTACAGATCGGGAGAAAAGAGCTCTGATTGTAAAATATTGATCAAAGCATATTGCTTTGGTCAGCGAATAAAAAAATATAAACAAGCTGTTCAGGGTTTGTTTACTGCCGGTACTTCCAGCGACATTATACTACAAGTTCAGTCGCAAAACGGAAAAGGTCGGTTGTTAAACGGGGATTGAAGTCCTAATATTAGATACCTCTCCGGTACTATTATAAAAGATTGTCCTTTCAACCTTACAGCGCAAACAAAGAACATGAAAGCGATTATTGGTAAAAAGATTGGCATGACCAGCATCTTCAGTCCCGATGGCAAGCAAACAGCTTGTACCATCATTGAAGCCGGTCCTTGCGTTGTTACGCAGGTTAAAACAAAAGAGACAGATGGCTACGATGCCCTGCAATTAGCATTCGGCGACAAAAAAGAAAAACACGCTCCTAAAGCCGAAATCAATCACTTCGCAAAAGCTAACACAAGCGCTAAAAAATTCGTAAAAGAGTTTCGCGATTATTCAATAGAAAAAGTTCTGGGTGAAGCAGTTACCGTAGAGATTTTCACTGAAGGTGAAAATGTTGAAGTAGTTGGTACTACAAAAGGTAAAGGTTTCCAGGGTGTTGTTAAACGTCACGGGTTCAGTGGGGTTGGCGGCGCTTCTCACGGTCAGCACGATCGTCAAAGAGCTCCAGGTTCCTTGGGTAACTCTTCTGACGCTTCCCGTGTAATGAAAGGTGTGCGCATGGCAGGCCGCATGGGTGGTGACAGAGTAAAAATGAAAGGCTTGAAAGTCCTGAAAATTTTTGCTGATAAAAATTACATCCTCGTTAGTGGATCTGTACCAGGTCATAACGGTTCTATTGTTTTAATCCAGAAGTAAACTTTTAATCTGAAAAAAGATGCAAGTAGATATTTTAAATATAAAAGGACAAAAGACCGGCAGAACGGTTGAATTGCCCGAAGAAATTTTCGGAATCGAGCCGAATGATCACGTTATTTATCTTGCTGTGAAACAATACCTCGCTGCTCAGCGTCAAGGTACACACAAAGTAAAAACTCGTGCGGAAGTAAAGGGTGCAAGCCGTAAACTTCACAAGCAAAAAGGTACTGGTGGTAGCCGTAAAGGTAACATCCGTAACCCTCTATACAAAGGTGGTGGTACAATCTTCGGACCTAAACCTCACGCTTACGATATCAAATTGAACCGTAAAGTGAAAGATCTTGCTAAAATGTCTGCTCTTGCATACAAAGCGAAAGCTAACGCTATCGTTGTTGTTGAAGACATCAAGCTTGACGCTCCAAAAACCAAGGACTTCGCTGGTGCATTAACAGCACTTAGCATCAATGGTAAAAAATCATTGTTTGTTCTTCCTGAATACACTGATAATGTTTACTTGTCTTTGAGAAACATCCCAGGTGTTGAAGGTGTTACTTTGAGCGACATCAACACTTACGACATCGTAAACGCAGATGTTCTTGTACTTAGTGAAACAACAGCGAAAATCTTCTCTGAAGACGAAGCTGAAGTAAATGTATAATTGAATTAAAATATAAATAAGAAAGAAATGAAACTTTCTGAAGTATTAGTAAAGCCAATTTTGACAGAAAAAGCAAACGCACAGCAAGAAAAGCTGAGAAGATATGCTTTTAAAGTTAACAGAAAGGCTAATAAATTGGAAATTAAGAAAGCAGTTGAAGAATTTTACGGTGTATCTGTAATTGATGTGAATACTGCTGTTGTTCCAAGCAAAGCAAAAAATCGTTTTACAAAAGCTGGTTATATCCAAGGTCGCAAGCCTGCTTATAAAAAAGCTTTGATCACGATCGCCGAAGGTGAAGCAATTGACCTTTACGGCGCAATTTAATAGTTGAATCTAATTAAATTAAGAATGGCAGTTAACTGCCGCAAAAGTTAAAACAGACAATGGCACTTAAGAAATATAAACCTATGACAGCCGGCACACGCTGGAGAGTAGGAAATGCATACGCAGAAATCACAAGCGACACTCCGGAAAAAAGTTTGCTGGAGCCAATGAAACGTACTGGTGGTAGAAACTTCCAGGGTAGAAGAGCAATGCGTTATATTGGAGGTGGTCACAAAAAACAATATCGCCTTGTAGATTTCAAACGTAACAAGAAAGATATCGAAGCTACAGTAGTTTCTATTGAATACGATCCAAACCGTACAGCATTCATCGCATTGTTGAACTATGCTGATGGTGAAAAACGTTACATCATTGCTCCTCAGGGATTGCAAGTTGGAACGAAAGTGATCAGCGGTGATGCAGTAGCACCTGAAATTGGAAATGCTTTGATGATGAAGAACATGCCTTTGGGTACTAACGTTCACAACATCGAATTGCAACCAGGTCAGGGTGGTAAAATGGCAAAAAGTGCTGGTACTTCTGCCCAATTGAACGCCAAGGAAGAGAAATACGCAGTATTGAAAATGCCTTCTGGCGAATTGAGAAAAGTATTGATCAATTGCTACGCAACTGTAGGTGTTGTTTCTAACAGCGACCACAACTTGCAGAGCATGGGTAAAGCAGGTAGAAATGTGTGGAAAGGTATTCGCCCTCGCGTTCGTGGTGTAGCTATGAACCCTGTAGATCACCCAATGGGTGGTGGTGAAGGTAGAGCTTCAGGTGGTCAGCCTCGTTCTAGAACTGGTCAAAAATCAAGAGGTTTAAAAACTCGTACGAAAGGAAAAGGAAGTGACAAACTGATCATCCAACGTAGCAACGGTAAAAAACTTTCTAAATAATTATAATAGTTAAAATGGTCCCGGCCTTCGGACTGGGACAAATAAACGATAAATAAAATAGCATGGCTCGTTCAATTAAAAAAGGTCCTTACATCGCCACCAAACTTGAGGGCAAAGTGGTAGCAATAAACGAAGGCAAAGCAAAGAAGGGTGTTATCAAAACCTGGAGCCGTCGTTCTACTATTTCTCCAGATTTCGTAGGCCACACATTTGCGGTACACAACGGTAACAAGTTTATCCCGGTATACGTAACTGAATTTATGGTTGGTCACAAACTAGGTGAATTTGCACCAACTCGTAACTTCAAAGGACACTCAAGTAAAAAAATGTAATAATCAGTAAAGAGTCGAAGAGTAACATCTAGGCTCGGAGCTTGAAACTAAATAAAATGGAAGCAGTAGCTAAACTTAACAATTACCCTACATCGCCAAGAAAAATGCGCTTGCTGGCAGATATGATTCGCGGCATGGAAGTGGAAAAAGCATTGGCACAATTGGAACACAATCCAAAACACCCTGCAGTTCCTTTGCGTAAACTGGTAGTTAGCGCTATCAGCAACTGGAAACAAAAGAACGAAGGTGGCGATGAATCAACTCTGATTGTAAAAACCATTTTTGTTGATGGAGCAAGAACCATCAAGCGTATGCGTCCTGCACCACAAGGCCGTGGTTACCGCGTTCGCAAACGCAGCAATCATGTAACTGTAATTGTAGACACTAAATAATCAAACGTAAACTTAATATACCAAACATATGGGTCAGAAAGCAAATCCTATTGGTAACAGGTTAGGCATCATCCGCGGATGGGAGAGCAACTGGTATGGTAATAAAAAAGATTACTCGACTAAGTTGATCGAAGATCACAAAATCCGCACTTATCTGAATGCACGTATCAATAAAGGTGGGATATCTAAAATCGTTATTGAGCGTACTTTGGGTAAATTGATCGTTACAATTCACACTTCTAAACCTGGTATCATTATAGGAAAGGGTGGTAACGAAGTTGACAGGATTAAAGAAGAGTTGAAAAAACTCACAGGTAAAGATGACGTTCAGATTAACATCCTCGAAATTCGTCGTCCTGAATTGGATGCCAACATCGTTGGTGACACCATTGCAAAACAAATCGAAAACCGTATCAACTATAAACGCGCGATTAAAATGGCGATCGCTTCAGCACTTCGTATGGGTGCAGAAGGTATCAAAGTAAAAGTAAGCGGTCGTTTGGGTGGTGCTGAAATCGCTCGTAGCGAAGAAATCAAACAAGGTCGTGTTCCTTTGCATACATACCGTATGGACATTGACTATGCAAGCGTATTCGCACTGACTGTTTACGGTAAAATCGGTATCAAAGTTTGGATCTCTAAAGGCGAAGTTTTGGCTAAGAGAGATTTGAATCCAAACCTGGTAAGCGGTAAAGAAGGTGGTGAAAGAAGAGAAAGAACTGACGATAGAAGAGATGACAGAAGAGGCGGTGGTGACAGAAGAGGTGGTGATAGAAGAGACAACCGCGGTGGTGGAGACAGAAGAGAAAGAAAAGCGTAATTAATTGTTTTCGGTTACTGATAAGCAGTTGCCGGTTATAATAAAAAATAGTTGATAAGCTGCTACCAGGATACTGATAGCCGGCAACTCAAAAACTAAAAAAGATGTTACAACCTAAAAGAACGAAACATAGGAAGATGCAGAAGGGTCGCATGAAAGGCGACGCTAAAAGAGGTACTACACTTTCATTTGGTTCATTCGGTTTGAAAGCTTTGGAACAAGTTTGGATGACCGACAGACAAATTGAATCTGCTCGTCAGGCAATGACGCGTCACATGAAACGTGAAGGTAGCGTGTGGATCCGTATTTTCCCTGATAAACAAGTTACAAGGAAGCCCGCAGAGGTGAGAATGGGTAAAGGTAAAGGTAACCCTGACCATTGGGCAGCTGTTGTAAAACCAGGAAGAATTTTGTTTGAAGCAGATGGTATTCCTGTTCAATTGGCAAAAGAAGCGTTTGAATTGGCAGCGCAGAAATTGCCGATCAAAACAAAATTTGTGGTTCGCAGAGACCTGCAAGCCTAATCATTTGCAAACATTATAAATCGTAATAACGATGTCAAACAGAATAGACTTTGTAAAAGGACTTAAAGATCTTACTAAAGAAGATCTGAAAGCCAAGATACAGGAAGATGAGCTTCGCTTGAAAAAGCTTGAATTTGCTCATGCTATCACTCCATTAGAGAGCCCGGTAAACATCCGCTCTTTGAGAAGAGATGTAGCACGTTTGAAAACAGAATTGAGAAAAAGAGAATTAGAAGCGTAAAAGCTGTGAGCCTTAGCTAAAAAGCAAAGGCATAAAAATAAAGTTGCTCGATGCATTCGCTGAGAGCTCAAAGCTAAAATTTGAATAACAATGGCTGAAAGAAATTTACGTAAAACAAGGATTGGGGTGGTAACCAGCAATAAAATGGAAAAAACCATCACTGTTGCGGTTGAAAGAAAAATTAAGCACCCTATCTACGGTAAGTTCCTGAAAAAAACTACCAGTTTTCATGCACACGACGAAAAGAACGAGTGCAGCATTGGTGACACTGTAAAAATCATGGAAACACGTCCTCTTAGCAAAACAAAACGCTGGAGACTGGTTGAAGTGGTGGAGAAAGTGAAATAATCCCTCTGTTTTACATTATAAACACGATTTAAATTAATTAAAGATGATTCAGCAAGAAAGCCGACTGAATGTAGCTGATAACAGTGGTGCCAAAGAGGTACTATGTATTCGTGTATTAGGTAACAGTGGCCAGAACAACGCCCACATTGGCGACAAGATTGTGGTTACTGTGAAAGATGCAATTCCAGCTGGCGGTATTAAAAAAGGTACTGTTGCAAAAGCAGTTATCGTACGCACGAAAAGCAAGTTGCGTCGTAAAGATGGTTCTTATATCCGTTTCGATGACAACGCCGTAGTGTTATTGAACAACTCGGATGAACCAAGAGGTACACGTATTTTCGGACCAGTTGCAAGAGAATTGCGCGACAAGGGATATATGAAAATAATTTCTCTTGCTCCGGAAGTATTATAATCGTACCTTTGCGCCCCGATTGGGACGCATATCAATAAAAAGTAGCTAATTAAGCATAAATAGAATCTCAATGAGTACAAGATTCAAACCGAAATACAACATAAAAAAGGGCGATACAGTAGTTGTGATCGCTGGTGACGATAAAGATCTGAAAAAACCTCGTAAGGTTTTGGAAGTGATTGTTGATAAAGGTAAAGTAATCGTAGAAGGTGTTAACATCGTTACCAAACACACTAAACCATCTGCCCAAAATACAAAAGGCGGCATCGTAAAAGTTGAAGCTGCTCTTAGCATTTCTAATGTAATGCTTTGGGACGCTAAAAAAAGCGAGCCAACTAAAGTAAAACGTACCAGGGACAATGGTAAACTAGTTCGTATTTCAAAAAAATCAGGGGAGGTAATTAAATAATGAGCACAGTAAAATACACTCCGCGTTTGGCAGACAAATACACTAAAGAAGTGATTCCTGCCTTAATGAAGAAATTCGGTTACAGCACTGTAATGCAAGCTCCCAAATTGGAAAAGATTTGCGTGAACCGTGGTGTTAACGGAGCAGTAAATGACAAGAAATTAGTTGATATCGCTGTTGACGAGCTGACTAACATCACTGGTCAAAAAGCAGTAGCAACTACGTCTAAAAAAGACATTTCAAATTTCAAGTTGCGTAAGAACATGCCAATTGGTGCAAGAGTTACTTTGCGCGGTGAAAGAATGTATGAGTTTCTTGATCGTTTAATTGCTGTTGCATTACCTCGTGTACGTGACTTTAAAGGTATCAACGAAAAATCTTTCGATGGTCGTGGTAACTACACTTTGGGCGTAACTGAGCAGATCATTTTCCCGGAAATCGATATCGATAAAGTAAATAAGATTACAGGTCTGGATATCACTTTCGTGACTACTGCCAATACAAACGAAGAAGCATACGAACTTTTGAAAGAATTGGGTATGCCTTTTAAAAATATTAAAAAAGACAACAACTAATCAACAACCACTATGGCGAAAGAATCAGTAAAAGCCAGACAAAGGAAGAGAGAAGCAATGGTTGCTAAATTTGCTGAAAAAAGAGCAGCATTGAAAGCAGCTGGAGACTACCAGGCATTGGACTCATTGCCCAAAAATGCTTCTCCTGTGCGTTTGAAAAATCGTTGCCAGTTAACAGGTCGTCCTAAAGGTTACATCCGTTACTTCGGTTTGTCAAGGGTGACTTTCCGCGACATGGCTTTGGCAGGTAAAATACCAGGTGTTAAAAAAGCAAGCTGGTAAGAAAAAAAATATTGAGTGATGCGGGTATGGATATCACGCATCCCCATTAAACAATTTGTGAACACAATTTTAATTGAATAAAAAATGGTAACTGATCCTATAGCAGATTTTCTGACAAGAATCCGTAATGCTCAGATGGCAGGTCATCGTTTAGTTGAGATTCCTGCATCTAACTTGAAAAAACGCATTACCGAAATTCTTTACGACAAAGGATACATTTTAAAGTACAAATTCGAGGACGATAACAAACAAGGTGTTATCAAAATAGCTTTGAAATATGATCCTTCTACAAAGCAGCCTGCTATCCAATCTTTGGAAAGAGTAAGCCGTCCTGGTTTGCGTCAATATGCTAAACCGAATGAATTTAACAGAGTTAAAAATGGTTTAGGTATTGCTATCATCAGTACTTCTAAAGGTGTGATGACTGATAAAGAGGCGAAATCACAGAATGTAGGTGGTGAAGTATTGTGCAACATATACTAATACATAATTATTGCAAACCTTAACGGGTTTGCAATTTTGACTATATATAACAACCAGCTGCTGATACATTAAGCTGAGCTATACTAAGCTGACCGATTAGCAGTATTATTAAACAAGCAGACAAATTATTTATCATGTCTCGTATAGGTAAACAGCCGATTAAAGTTCCTGCAGGTGTTACAATCACTAATGGCGCAGATAACGTTATCACAGTTAAAGGGCCAAAAGGTGAGTTGAAACAACCAATTGACAGGGATATTAAAGTTGAGGTAAAAGATGGCGAAGTAATCATTACACGCCCAACAGATCAGATCCGTCACCGCGCAATGCATGGTTTGTACCGTGCGTTAGTTGCTAATCTTGTAAAAGGTGTAACTGATGGATTTAAGAAAGAACTCGAGTTAGTGGGTGTGGGTTTTAAAGCCGCTAACCAAGGTAACATGCTTGATCTTGCATTAGGTTACTCTCACAATATTTTGATTGAAGTTCCAAGTGAAATAAAAGTAGTAACTATTACTGAAAAAGGTCAAAACCCTAAAATCACTTTGGAAGGAAGCGATAAACAATTGCTAGGTCAGGTTGCGGCTAAAATCCGCAGCTTGCGCAAACCAGAGCCTTACAAAGGTAAAGGTGTTCGCTACAGCAACGAAGTTGTACGTAAGAAAGCTGGTAAATCAGCTGGTAAATAAGATTGATTTGAAAATTTGGAAATGTGGTAGTTTGACAATTCTGGTTCAAGCCTTAAAAGAAAAATTACACATCGCATTTTCAAATTTTCAAATTCATAAATTTTCAAATTAGCCTCCGGCAGCATCGGAGGAACAAAATAAAAAACAATGGATACTAAAGTTATCAGGCGCCAGAAGATCAGATACCGCATCCGTAGAAAAGTTGCTGGAACTACCGCGAAACCTCGTTTGGCGATTTTTAGAAGCAACGCAGATATTTACGCTCAGCTTATCGACGATCAAACTGGCACTACAATAGCATCTGCTTCATCTAGAGATAAGGATATTGCAGCGCAAAAAGCTCCTAAAGTTGAAAAAAGTAAACTAGTTGGTGCTGCTATTGCACGTAAAGCAACTGAATTAGGTGTAAAAGAGGTTTTATTTGATCGTGGTGGTTATTTATACCATGGTCGTGTTAAAGCTGTAGCTGATGGAGCACGTGAGGGAGGCTTACAATTCTAATTTAATTTTTTACATTTCGAATTTCAAATTGAAATAATGTCTAAAGTAATCGCAAATAAAGTAAAGGCCGGCGACCTGGAATTAAAAGAAAAGGTAGTTGCAATCAACCGTGTTGTAAAAACTACAAAAGGTGGTCGTGCATTCAGCTTCTCCGCTTTGGTTGTTGTAGGTAACGAAGGTGGTGTTGTTGGTCATGGTCTTGGAAAAGCTAAAGAAGTACAAGAAGCTATCACAAAAGGAATTGAAGATGCAAAGAAGAACTTGATTAAAGTTCCGGTAATGCACGGTACTATTCCTCACGATCAGCTGGCAAAAGAAGGTGCTGCTAAAGTACTGATTAAACCGGCAGCTCATGGTACTGGTGTGATCGCAGGTGGTAGCATGCGTGCCGTATTGGAAAGCGCAGGTATCACTGACGTTTTGGCTAAATCTCTTGGTTCTGCTAACCCACACAACGTGGTTAAAGCTACAGTTAAAGCGTTGGCTTTATTGAGAGAACCAATCCAGGTTGCTAAAACTCGTACAGTAGGACTTAAGAAAGTATTTAATGGATAAATGTTGAGGAGTAAAGTATAGAGAATCTTCTTTATAATAATTTACGCCTTACACCTTAACTGGTTTAACATGAAAAAAATTAAAATAACACAAATTAAAAGTGCAATTGACAGACCAGAGCGTCAAAAATTAACTTTGAAGGCTTTAGGGTTAAACAAATTGCATGTTACTAAAGAAGTAGAAGCTACTCCTCAAATTTTGGGTATGGTTAGAAAAGTTAGCCATATGTTGAAAGTGGAAGAAGCTTAGTCAATTTAAAAATTTGAAAATGTGATGATTCGAAACTTGGGTATAACAGCTCAATATAAAATGTTTCACATCGATTATTTTCAAATTCGCAAATCAAATTAATTCGCGAGGGGCGATTCCCCGTTAAGTTTAAAATCAAAAAAGATGAAATTACATACTCTTAGACCTGCGAAAGGTGCTACTCATAAAGAAAAACGTCTTGGACGTGGTGAAGCTTCCGGTAAAGGTGGAACTTCAACAAAAGGTAACAAAGGTGGTCAAAGCCGCGCTGGTTACAAAAGCAAAATGGCTCACGAAGGTGGTCAGATGCCTATTCAAAGACGTGTTCCAAAACGAGGTTTCAAAAATATCAGCCGTGTTGAATACAAAGTGTTCAATTTAGGTCAAATTGACCAATTGGTTGAGAAATATGGTTTTACTGAATTCTCTTTGGAGAATTTGTACATGAATGGCTTGATTGCACAAACTGACAGAGTGAAAATTCTTGGAAATGGTGAGTTGAAAGCTAAAGCTACTTTCAAAGTAAACGCTGTTAGTGAAAAAGCCAAAGCTGCTATTGAAGCTGCTGGTGGTTCCGTAGAAGTGGTAAAATAATTTCTAATCTTGAGTTATTGCATATATTTACAAATATGCGACTGACTTAAGTGATATTAATAATTGATTACTTAACTTTGAAACAGGTTTGCATGCGAAATATTTTTAATCGTATAGGCAAACCTGTTTTTGGTTTTTGAAAAAAAGAATTTTAATTTAAAAAACTTCTTGAATCCGTGAAGAAACTCATACAGACCCTGAAAAATATTTGGAGTATTGAAGAGTTGAGAAGCAAAATCATCACTACTTTACTTCTTATATTAATTTACAGACTGGGTGCGCACATTGTATTGCCAGGATTGGATCCTAACAAAATTAACTTAGCCGGTGCTAAATCCGGTGCATTGGGTTTAATTGACGCCTTTGCGGGTGGAGCATTTTCTCAAGCTTCTATTTTCGCTCTTGGTATCATGCCTTATATCTCTGCATCTATCTTTATGCAACTGATGACAATTCTCGTTCCTCAGATGCAGAAGATTCAAAAAGATGGGGATAGTGGTCGTAAGAAGATTAACCAATGGACAAGATATCTTACTGTAGCTGTTACAATGGTACAAGCTGGTGCCTATGTAGCATACTTGCGCCAAACTAACTCTAACGCTTTATTTGAATCTTATAAAGAATTCTTTTGGGTGTCAACGATGATCGTTCTAACTGCAGGTACATTATTCGTAATGTGGTTGGGCGAAAAAATTACTGATAAAGGATTGGGTAATGGTACTTCTCTGATCATCATGGTTGGTATCCTTGCTCGTCTTCCACAGTCTTTGTTCCAGGAATGGGAAGCAAAATCCGTTCGTGGTGGCGGTGGACTTTTGATTTTCCTTGTTGAGATAGTGATTTTGGTTGCTATCATTATGGGGCTGATAGTGTTGGTACAAGGTGTTAGAAAAGTACCTGTACAATACGCAAAACAGATTGTAGGAAACCGTCAGTTTGGTGGTGCCCGTCAGTTCCTGCCTTTGAAAGTGAATGGTGCAGGTGTTATGCCAATCATCTTCGCTCAGGCTATTATGTTCCTGCCTACGTTGATTTCTTATTCAAGCTTTGAATCTGGAAAAGGTATCGCGAAGATTTTCGCAGATCCCAAGAATGGCTGGCACATGATCATCTATGCTGTAATCGTTATTGCATTTACGTTTCTTTATACAGCATTAATCTTTAATCCAAAACAAATAGCTGAAGATTTGAAACGCAATAATGGTTTTGTTCCTGGTGTTAAACCTGGTCAACCCACTGCAGATTATATCGGGGCTATTATGGATAGAATAACATTACCTGGAGCTATCTTCTTAGCTATCGCAGGTATTCTACCAGGATTTGCTCAGTGGGCAAACGTTACACAAGGGTTCTCTTCTTTCTTTGGAGGAACTTCACTACTAATCATGGTAGGTGTAATTTTGGATACATTACAGCAAATCGAAACTCAGTTATTGATGAGACAGTACGATGGTTTGATGAATACTGGCCGTATACAAGGTCGTCAAGCGACTCAGACCTCAATAATCTAGTCTTTTGTTACTGAAAGATATTTAACCTGGCAAGTGAAAGACTTGTCAGGTTTTTTTTTAAGACGAAAAATAGATAAACTTATGATTTATTATAAGACTCAGGCCGAAGTGGAATTAATGAGAGAGAGTAGCTTGCTTGTAAGTGCAACGCTCGCAGAGGTGGCTAGAATTCTTAAGCCAGGCATGACTACCCTGGAAGTTGATGCTATCGCAGAGAAGTTTATACTGGATAATAAAGCCGTTCCTAATTTCAAGAACTATAAAGGTTATCCTTTTGCTACATGTATATCAGTTAACGATGCGGTTGTGCATGGATTTCCAAATGATGTCCCGCTAAAAGATGGCGATGTTGTATCTGTGGATGTTGGGGTTTATAAGAACGGATTTCATGGGGACAGTGCTTATACGTTTGCAATTGGTTCGATAAGTGACGAAGTAAAACAGTTGCTTCGTGTTACAAAAGAGTCGTTGAATCTGGGAATTGAAAAAGCGGTAAGCAATAATCGCGTTGGCGATATTTCGTTTGCCATTCAGGAGTATACAGAGAAGAAACACAAGTACGGTGTTGTTCGTGAGTTGGTGGGACATGGTCTTGGGAAGAGTTTGCATGAAGATCCACAGGTGCCAAACTATGGTAAAAGAGGCAGTGGCCAGAAACTTCGTGATGGTCTGGTAATCGCTATTGAGCCAATGATTAACCTTGGTAAAAAGGAAGTATTCTATGATGATGACGGTTGGACCGTTCGTACAAAAGATGGTCTTCCTTCTGCGCACTATGAGCACAATGTGTGTGTTAGAAAGGGAACTGCTGATATACTTTCTTCATTTACTGAAATTGAGAAGAATGAAAAAGCAAATCCACATTTGAACTCGAGTTATTTGTAGGGATTAGCATAGAATATCAGAATACGAATTTTTTGAAGGCCGCAAAAACAACATTTGCGGCTTTTGTTTTTGAGTGAAATAGAAGAAGTATTATCTTGATTTAAATTTTTGAACAACACATATCTTATGAGCACCCTAACCCAGTCCCAACAAGATACCTGTCTTTATTTTGGTATCGGAGGAGCAATGTTATCCGCAACCTGCCTGATTCAACTTTTGGTTTTAATGGCAGGATTTCATTTGATACATGCATTTGTAATGGCCGTTTATATTTTCGCCATTTTCGCGTATGTTCTTCTTGCGCGTTTGAGGTCTACAGCTCCCTTGCTTCTCACAATAGAATTGGGATTGTCGCTGGCAGCACTACTTTCATTATTGATCTCGGGATTATTTTCTCTTGTCGCTTCAATTCTTTTTATGTACAATCTCCTTGTGATTGCCATTTTATACGGTGGTTACTATAACAAGAAACTAGAAGCTGATGCCGTTGTTCGAAGGGCTGAACGAGAAGAGTGGCAAGGGAAAATCTGATTTTTTAGAAAGAGACTTCCTTTCATATAAAAGAATGGGGACGCATTTTTGTGTCCCCATTCTTTTGACAAATATTGGGAGCCAGTAATGCGACGACCTTTTATTTTCATGAATTGTCGCATACATTTGACACGATGAAAAGAAAAAAACTTATTGTTATTGGAGGTGGTGCTGCTGGTTTTTTTAGCGCCATCAATTCAGTTTTAGCAAACCCGTCGCTCGAGGTTGTGATTGTAGAAAAAAGCAGCAAGCTTCTTAGTAAGGTGAAGGTTAGCGGGGGAGGAAGATGTAATGTTACGCATGCATGTTTTTCTATTGCAGAAATGACAAAGAAGTACCCCCGCGGAGGAAATTTTGTAAAGAAAACTTTTCATCATTTTTTCACAACAGACACGATCGAATGGTTTAAACAAAGGGGTGTTGAACTTAAAACGGAAGAAGATGGAAGAATGTTTCCGGTGACAGATTCTTCTCAAACAATTATAGATTGTTTGCTTCGCGAAGCCAATAAAAACAAGATTCAGATCCTTCTAAATGCTGATGTCAAAAAGATTGAAACGGGAACTGATGAGTTTCGTTTACAGCTTGCTGATGGTAGAAATTTTGAAGCGGATTTTATTTGTATTGCCTGCGGAGGTTATCCAAAACTTTCAATGTTTGATTGGCTCAAGGAAATCGGTCACACTGTTATTTCGCCACTACCATCGTTGTTTACATTCAATATGCCGGGCAATAAGATAACGAGCCTTATGGGTATTAGTGTGGAGGATGCGTTGGTGAAAATTGTGGGTTCTAAACTTTCACAACAAGGACCTCTTTTGATAACACACTGGGGAATGAGCGGTCCTGCAGTTTTGAAGCTTAGTGCATGGGGCGCGCGGGAGTTTGCAGAGAAAAATTATTCCTTTTCAATTGTCGTAAACTGGGTTCCTGAATACAATGAAAATTCTTTGAGAGAATTTATTCAACAATACAGATTTGAAAAAGCTACGCAAAAAATTATAAATAAAAATCCCTTTCAACTACCTCAGCGTTTATGGGAATATTTGCTTGAACAATCAGAAGTAAACGCAAATATTAACTGGGCGGATCTTCCCGCGAAAGAGCAAAATAAACTGATCAAAAATGTTTGCGCACAAGAACATATTGTAAATGGTAAAACAACTTTTAAAGAAGAGTTTGTCACAGCAGGAGGGATTGATCTTAGTGAGATAGACAGTAATACGATGATGAGCAGAAAAGTTAAAAACTTGTTTTTTGCCGGCGAAATAGTTGACGTAGATGGTATTACGGGTGGATTTAATTTTCAGAATGCATGGACCACTGGCTTTATTGCTGGTAACGCGATTGCCAATGTGCAGTAGGTTCTTGTCTTTTTTTGATAGTTTTTTGACGAAATGTAAAAAGTGAATTTATAAAACAAATAGAACTTTGTTCTCATGTTAGCGATGTTGCTAACGAACTGGAAACAGTTTTACGTTTTATAAACTAACATTACCATGATCACCAAAAAACTTCCATTAGACACTACTGACAGAAGGATATTGTCGAAAAATATGACAATAGCCTTTTTAGTTACACTTTTTGTGACGATAGCTTTTTTGTCAGCACTTGTATTTTTCTTTATTCAAAATAATAATTGGTCAGTAGGAGAAGTAATAATTTGCATGATAGCAAGTATTCTTCCGCTTGCCATGATCAACGCGTACGTTGATTATCATAGAAATATGATGAATAGTAACAAGTATGTGTATGCCGGCATTATCACGGATAAATTTTCGAGAAAAAATCAATTTCTGAACAATTCCTACTTTACTCTGGACGGTCAAAAAGTGTTTTTTGGCGGAGCTATCAGCGCAAAGCACAGCGATCAGATACAAATGTGGGATTGGATAGAGGTACATTGGCTGCCTCAGACCAGAAAAGCACTATACATTAAGAAAATCAAGCCGTTCAGGCAACATGACAACGTAATTTTTGCAGCTTAACGCTGAAATCCAATTTCGATATCTAAAACCACAGGGAATGTCTAACGGCATTCCTTTTTATTTTGCACGCAGAGCGATGATTATCAGTATGATGGTATTTTCTTTTGAACTCGCAAATCAACGGAAAAATTATACCTGAAAAGGCCTGAAAACCTTGTCAGATCGTTATTTTAATTTATCTTTGCAATCCCAAATAAAAAACCATTGGGATTTATCATGTCTGAAAATCAAATTATTAACTCAAACGCTGAAGGACAGGAGCCTGCTGCTGCACAAACTGCAGAAGTAGCTACAGCGACAACAAATGTACCTGTTCAGACTGCTCACGACGATTTCGACTGGAGCATTGACAAACGTAACGTTTCTACTTACAGCCAAGCTGAAAAAGAAAAGTACGACAAAGTTTACGACAATACTTTTGTAACAATCACTGACGGTGAATTGGTTAAAGGTGCTGTTGTAGCATTGACTAAAACTGATGTTGTTATCAACATTGGGTTTAAAAGTGATGGATTGGTTTCTTTCAACGAATTCCGCGATCTTCAAAACCTTTCAGTAGGTGATGAAGTTGAAGTTATGGTAGTTGAGAAAGAAGACAGAGAAGGTAACTTACATCTTAGCCGCAAACAAGCTCGTATCACTCGTGCTTGGGAAAGAATTGTGGAAGTTCACAAGACTGGCGAAATTGTTACCGGTACTGTTACCAGCAAAACCAAAGGCGGCTTGATCGTTGATGTGTTTGGCATGGAAACATTCTTACCAGGTTCTCAAATTGACGTTAAACCAGTTACGGACTACGATCAGTTTGTTAACAAGACTATGGAGTTCAAAGTAGTGAAAGTAAACGAAGCAATTAAAAATGCTGTAGTTTCTCACAAAGCTTTGATCGAAAGCGATATCGAAGCACAACGTGCAGAGATCATGAGCAAACTGGAGAAAGGTCAGGTATTGGAAGGTACAATCAAAAATATCACAGACTTTGGTGCATTTATGGACCTTGGCGGCTTAGATGGTTTGTTGTACATCACAGACATCAGCTGGGGACGTATCACACACCCTTCAGAGGTGTTGAAACTGGACCAAAAACTGAACGTTGTTGTGTTGGATTTCGACGACGACAAAAAACGTATCAGCCTTGGTTTGAAACAATTGACTCCTCATCCTTGGGATGTGTTGCCTGAAGCAATCAGAGAAGGTGAAGTTGTAAAAGGTAAAGTTGTAAATATCGAAGATTACGGTGCTTTCCTTGAAATTTTGCCAGGTGTTGAAGGTTTGGTACACGTAAGTGAAATTACATGGGCTAACACTCCAATCAACGCAAAAGAATTCTTCAAATTGGGCGACGAGCATCAAGCTAAAATCGTTACTCTTGACAAGGACAGCAGAAAAATGAGCTTGTCTATCAAGCAAATGACTCCAGATCCTTGGAACGAGATCGAAACTAAATATCCGGTTGACAGCAAACACAAAGGTTTGGTGAAAAACATCACTCCTTACGGTGTATTTGTTGAACTTGAGCCAGGTATCGGTGGTATGATCCACATCAGCGATTTGAGCTGGTTGAAACGTTTCAATCACCCATCTGAGTACACTAAAGTTGGTGAGCACATCGACATCATCATCCTTGGTATTGACAAAGAAAACCGCAAATTGCAACTTGGTCATAAACAACTGGAAGAAGATCCTTGGAATGCATTGGAAGACACATTTGCTGTTGGTACACTGCACGAAGGAACTGTTATCCGTAAAGATGACAAAGGCGCTATCGTTCAATTGCCTTACGGTTTAGAAGGTTTCGCTCCTGCTCGTCACCTTGGAAAAGAAGACGGCAAAACTGTGACAGCAGATGAAACTGCTCAGTTCATGGTAATCGAGTTCGACCGCAACGAAAAACGTATCGTTCTTTCTCACGCTCGTATTTGGGAACAAGCTAAAGCTGACGAAAAAGACGCTGCTAGAAAAGAAGCAAAAGCTGACGCTGACAAAACGAAGAAAGCTGTTAAGAACATTCAAGGTAAAGTAGAGAAAGCTACTCTAGGTGACCTTGGTGTATTGGCAGAGTTGAAAAAGAAAATGGAAGGTGGCGACGAAGCTGCTCAGTAATTAAGATTATAGTTTAATCTTTATATGGCCCTCCGCTTAGCGGAGGGCTTTTTTGTTACATTTTTTTTAACAGGCGAGCCATGCCGCGTTTTTACTTATTTTGCTGTCAGCCGTAAAACCTTATTAAAAAAATACCCATGAACCGTTTTATTCTGCTCTTTTGCTTACTCTTATTTTTTTCAACAACTTCTTACTCCCAATCAGAATGGTGGGTAGGTGGCGCCGGTAGCTACAGCTCTTATAAAAATACGGGGCCTATAAATCCAATCTACTTTCGCGGAGAAACAGATGCCATTCAATTTCACGCGAATCAGTGGAACATTGGATTCTCCGCAGAACGAAAAATTACCAAAAACCTGTTTGTACAATCCGGTGTGCAATGGACCTATTTCAGCCTCGTTGCCCGCACCTGGGATCAGTCAAGTTCAGGATCATCCCCCAACTTTTTTATACTAACTGCTAACAATGCGCAGGAAGTAGCATATGAGGCAACTAACCAGTTTTATATCAGTAGAAACTATATCACAATTCCCGCTCTTCTCAGGTTCAGTATGTACCAGGCAAGGCATTTTGGATTATATCTGAAGGGCGGCGTAAATACTTCATTTGCGGTATCTGCTTCAAAGGCAGCTATTGAGAATAGAGATATAACAATACAGGACGATTTAAAAGGCAATTACTTCCACAATAGCAATATCTATGTGGAAGGGAACTCATTGCTCGGGATAAGCTTTGGAAACCCCGAAAAATCCATGTCGCATTTTGAAGGGGGCCTCACCATTCCGATTACTTCACATGCCGGTACCAACAAACTCGGTGTTGGTTATAAACTAAGTTATATTTTCCTTATCCATCTTTAAAAAAACAGCCATGTTAAGATTTACAATATTACTGACCACCTTATTTTTTTTCTGCGCATGTACACGTACGATAGGCCCGAGAGATTTGGGAACTGTTTTAGTTCCTGATCCCACCGATCCTCAGTTGCCGGCGTATTCAGAAACGGGTTTGAATACTTTGGGTGCGTATTACAACAATATGTATTGGACTTCGAACAACAATGGATCCGGATCAATTGCTGTTGGCTATAGGGCAGATTCTATAGTAGTAGGATTAAGAGGCGCGCCGGGAATTTATGAGGTGAAGTTTCTTATACCAAAACATACAATAGGCAGATTGGAAGACCTCGTTTTTCTGAATGATTCGACATTTGATTTATCCAATACTGATTACAAAGTGAAAATTGACAACGAGCTCATTAATGTACAATCTGGAAGTTTGAATATCAAACGATGCAGAAAGCTTGTAATCAATACTGCCGTTAGCGGAGTAATCATTTCCGGAACCTTTGATCTATCCGGAACCCGTAGTAACGGGCCGGTAACGTTGCGAAAGGGAAGATTCGATCTTGTTGTCGCGAAAGATGATTTCGTATATGGTTATTGGTTTTAGGAAAAACTACTTCGCTAGTCTTTCCAGTAGCAGATCGTTGAAGTTCAACAGCGATGAAAGCTTCAGATCTGCTGCTTCCCATTTATGCTCGTTTCTTTGTTGAGGCGCAGGAATGATCACGCATTTCATGCGTGCAGCTTTTGCAGCGATCATACCGTTAAAAGAATCTTCAAAGCATATGCATTCCAGTGGCGATGAATTTAATGCTTCTGCGCAATTCAGAAACACCTGGGGGTGTGGTTTGCCATAAGGCAAATGCTCTGCAGATGTAATGGCTTGCAAATAGTGACCAATATTGAGTTTTGCAACTACAACATCAATCAGGCTTTTAGGTGATGAAGTTGCCAAACCGATTTTGAAACCGCGGTCACTGAAATAGTTGAAGATATACTCAACGCCAGACATTGGTTTGCCAAACTCTCTTATAGAATCTATCGCTTTCTCAATAATAACGTCAACAGCGGGCTTTGCTGGTGCTGTAATACCAAAATGCCTGAACCAGTATTCGATCCATTCTTGTGTGCGCAAGCCGGTTGTTTTGTGATATTCATCTTGCGTGATTGCAACATTGTATTGCGCCAGTGTAGCAATGCCTGCTTTTTCCCACAAAGGTTCAGAATCGATCAACAAGCCATCCATATCAAAAATAACAGTGTTCAGCATCTTGAGTATTTAAGTGGCGCAAAGATAGGGTGGAAGTTTTTAAGTTATAACCGGTGAGTTATGAGTTATGAGTTTTGGGTAATTTATGGAGATCATCTTCATGGATGCTTTACATTTTGAAGCCCTACTTAATACTCAGAACCTGAAACTGGAAACTTCCCTGATAACTCACAACTTTTTTCCGTAAATTAATTGTTCAAAAGACTTAAATTGCACGCCATTTTCGAATATAACTAACGCATGAGATGAGTTCACAACCAATAATTGATCGCTTGAAAAATATGAATATTGTACGTAAAGTGGTTTACACAATTGTTGGTATATTCTCATATCCAAGACTTGTATGGGTAAACAAGTTTAGAATTGAGGGTGTTGAAAATCTTAAAACACTTCCCCGGAACAATGTGCTTTTTGTAAGCAACCACCAGACATATTTCGCCGACGTAATTGCGTTCCTTCATATCTTTTGTGCATCTAAATGGGGACGTTATAAGAACACTTTGGGCGTTCCGTACTATTTGCTTAATCCTTTCACCAATGTATATTTCGTATCTGCCGCGGAAACAATGCAGGCCAATTGGGTGAGCCGTTTTTTTGCGCTTGCAGGTGCTATAACGGTAAAACGAACATGGGTTGAAAAAGATAAAAAAGAAGTTCGTAAGGGGCTTGATCCTTCCGATACCAGGAAGATCCTGCGTGCATTGGACACCAGCTGGGTAATCACATTTCCGCAGGGAACCACGAAGGCTTACGCGCCCGGACGAAAAGGAACGGCATTGGTCATTAAGCAAACAAAACCAATTGTGGTGCCCGTTGTCATTAGCGGCTTTTGGCGTGCTTTCGATAAAAAAGGGTTGCGTTTTAAAAAGAAAGGCTCCTTGTTAACGGTAAGATTCAAAGAACCTATGGAGATTGATTATGACGATACTACCGAAAACATTCTTGAAAAAGTAATGGACGCGATAGAGCAGAGTAAGACGTATATGCTTAAGGGGCCGCATCATAGGGAGAGGTTGGGGATTAAAAATTAGGAGTTAGGAATTAGGAATTAGGAATTAGAAGATGTTGCACTCTGTATAATTAGTAAGCTTAGTTATGTTCACAATAAAAAGGGTCGCGCTCAGTAATGAGTGCGACCCTTTTTGTTATCCTGATAATTGTTGATTACGACAATCGCGCTCGCTAATTCCTAATTCCTAACTCCTAATTCCTGACTACCCCGCGTGCTTCAACGTTCCTGGTAAAATGCCAAATTCCTTTTTAAAGGCTGTAGCAAAGTTGCTCAGATTGGAGTAGCCAACGTGCATGCCTACTTCTTTTACTGAATAATCGCCTGTTAACAGCATTTCCCTGGCTTTTACCATGCGTTGCTTTTGATAGTAGGAATATATGCCGCTGTCGTAAACCTCGCGGAATATGCGCTTTAATTTAGCAGGACTCATGGCTACAGTTGTTGCCAGTTCCTCAATAGTGGGAGGAGAGACGGTGACATCTTTTGTGAGAATTTCTTCTACTTCCTGCAAACTGGAAATATCGTGCCTTGATATGCGAACATGTTTTGTAAGCGATTGATTTTTGTCGTACAAACGTGTAAAGAAACGTTCGATGATCAGCATCACGCGATTCTGTACTATGCCTAGCCACAGTGGATTGTCGGCGCTGGTTTCCATGATTTCGTTAAAGAGCCTTTTATATTCTGCATCCAGCGGCTCTATATTGCTGCTGGCTGTTTTTAAATTTATGTAAGTGCTTAACACATCATCAGAGTCGGTAATGCCCAGGTGTTTACCTAACCATTCTTTGTTGAAAATAACGTTAAGGCCTTTTAATGATCCCCCTTTTGTTACGAGATACGAAATATCGAAAATGGTGCTAGTGAGATAAATGGCGGAATGCTTGTCGTTCGTTTCCTTTTGCTCGTCCGCGTCTATCAAAAAAGTGAAGTTATCGTTGATGGTTATTTCCTCATATCGCAACGTATAGTAGTCGTCATACGTTTTTAATCGCCTGATACAATAAGTCCCGTGGATGGTGTAGTCAGAAATGATAGCTTGCAAATCGTTTGGCAATTCTATCAGTTGCATAAAACCGTGACCTATATGCTCCGGAAAAATAATGCGGTCATTGATAACAGTTGTTCCCAAAGCAGCGGCAAAGTCTTGCAGAAAGGTTCGGTAGTCGGTGGTGGTATATTCAAACTTAAACAAAGCAAATAAGTTTTGTTGAATATAATAACAATTATGGGGTTAAACTAGTTCGTTCCCCAGCGAAAAGTTGTTAGAGATAGTCCGGCAAGGTCAATTATTCTGTCTACAACCGTTGCTGCGGCTTCGTCTATAGTTGTCGGTTTACTGTAAAATGATGGGGTAGCAGGGCAAATAATTCCCCCCGCAAGCGTAATTGTTTCCATATTACGAATGTGGATAAGGTTGTAGGGTGTTTCCCTCGCGACGCAAATGAGCTTTCTTCTTTCCTTTAGAATTACATCTGCGGCTCTTGTAATGAGGTCATTTGAAATTCCATGAGCAATCCGGCCCAGGGTGCCCATAGAGCAGGGAACTATTATCATTATGTTATATTGACCGGATCCGGAGGCGAAAGGTGCGAAAAAGTCCTGTTGCGTGTAAAATTTATAAGGGTACTTTTTGTGATCTTCGTTACCGAGTTCGGTGCTCCAGACGGTTTTGGCATTTTCGGTCATAACCACGCCCACTTCGTCCCATTGCTCTTTCAGAAGCATGAGTTTGTCCATCAATATTTTCGTGTAAATAGAGCCACTTGCGCCTGTTACTGCTATAACTATTCTGTTTTTTGCCATTGTTCCTTTTTTCTAATATCAAAAGTATAGAGGAAGATTGTCTAATTGCATAAATAATTCACAGAAAATCAGGGGATCGGGAAAAAGTAGGTCGCTGCCATTGTCAAACGTGAAATTTGCAACAATGTCTAAATAAAATATTAAAATTTATTTGAAGACTTATGCAACAAATCAATTTGCCGCGTTGTCTTTACTTTAGGTTTTTCATAGGATATTGGATTAAAATTTGGGCTGGATTTCTATCCTGGCCCTTTTTTTTGCACTAAACCCTGTGGATCAGGTAGAAGTACGCGATTTATATATGATATTTCCGAGATGGATTTGATTTCGATCAATAAAGTACCAAAGTTTGCAAAAAAAAATCCAAGTGCAACTAAAGTTATCATTTCAACATCTTATATTTGAATTTTCATAGGATAAGGTTTAATGGTTAATGGTATTTGATTAGTGCATCCCGCCCAACAGGCGGGATTTTTTTGCATTAAGTCACAAATAGTTATAAAAAAAGAGTAGTTCGTGGAACTACTCTTTTTTTTTGAAATCTATACTAAGTAAAATTACATCGCTTCTGCCATGTCAGGGATTTCCGCAACACGGTATTGCCCTTCATCCAGTTTCTTTTTCGTTTCTGTGAATGCAATCAATGTTAATTCGATGTCTTCATCTGTGTGAGCTGCAGTAGGAATAAGCCTGTAGATGATGTGACCTTTAGGTATTACCGGGTAAACTACGATGGAGCAGAAAATATTGTAGTTTTCTCTCAGGTCCAGCACCATTGCAGTCGCTTCAGGAACGTCGCCTTTCATATAAACCGGCGTAACCATTGTGTTGGTTTTACCAAGATCAAAACCTCTTTCGCGAAGACCATTTTGAAGTTTATTGGTAACATCCCACAATCTGTTTTTCAGTTCAGGCATTGTTTGCAACATTTCCATGCGTTTCAACATCCCTTCCACGATAATAAGCGGTAAGCTTTTCGCGAAGATCTGGGATCTAGTGTTGTAGCGCAGGTAAGCCAAAACATCTTTACGGCCGGAGATAAATGCGCCGATGCTACCCATTGATTTTACGAATGTAGAGAAGTAAAGATCAATTTCATCCTGAACGTCTTGTTCTTCGTCGGTTCCGGCACCAGTTTTACCCATTGCACCAAAACCATGCGCATCGTCGATCAAAATGCGGAACTCATATTTCTTCTTAAGATCAACGATCTCTTTTAATTTACCCTGATCGCCACTCATTCCGTACACACCTTCTGTGATCAACAAGATACCACCACCGGTTTTTTCAACCATTTTAGCAGCACGTTGCAATTGCTTTTCGCAATCTTCAATATCGTTGTGTTTGAAAGTATAACTATAACCCATGTGCAAACGAACGCCATCAACAATACAAGCGTGGCATTCCGCATCATATACTATAACATCTCTTCTGTTTACCAATGCATCAATACAGCTCATGATACCCTGGTAGCCGAAGTTCAGCAACATTGCATCTTCTCTTTTTGTAAAACTGGCTAACACTTTTTCCAGTTGGTCATGATATTTCGTGTTACCACTCATCATGCGGGCACCCATCGGATAACCCATGCCCCATCTTGCAGCGGCTTCTGTATCTGCTTTTCTCACCTCCGGATGGTTTACAAGTCCAAGGTAGTTGTTTAAGCTCCAAACGATTCTTTCTTTTCCTCTGAATGTCATTCTGCTCCCCAGTTCACCTTCCAGTTTTGGAAATGCAAAATAACCATGTGCTCTTTTCATGTGCTGACCTATCGGACCTCCGTCCTTCACTAGTTTTTCAAAAACGTCTGCCATATTAAAAAATGTGGATTATGGGTTTTTTAAAAAAAATAATCGCAAAGTTAAGGTATTGGCCGGAAAGAGTATGATCAGAGGCCGCAGGATAAGCCCTTTTAATCGGCACTTTCGCTTGAATAGCAGCGTAATTTCAGGTTTGTGGAAAACTACCCCAAAAACAGGCCAATGTAATTATGATTTGACGGGCCAAACTTCTAGTTTTGTAAACATCTGATGATATGATGAATGAAACTAAAATAAATAAATTGAGTCTTGCAGAAGAAGTAGCGGGACGATTGAAAGATTTGATTGGTTCCAACCGATACGAGGTTGGCGACAAGCTGCCCACTGAACCGGAGTTAATGGAACAGTTTGGCGTAGGTCGCTCGTCTATTCGGGAGGCAATAAGAATTCTCACAAATGACGGATTTATAAAAGTAAGGCAAGGGACGGGGACAACCATTGTTTCCAAAACCGGCTTTGGTGAGCCCTTGTCGCAAAGATTAATGAGAGCGAAATTTGATGAAGTAAATGAAGTGCGTCTTGCTATAGAAGAAAAGATAGTGGAAATGGCTGTTGGGCGCAGGTCTGAGGCGGATGTTACGAAAATGAAACATGCAATTTTATTACGAAGAAAATATGCGCTGGCGCAAAATCTTGCCGGTTGTATACAGGCAGATATTGACTTTCACGTAGCCATTGCAGAAGCATCGGCCAACAGCATTATGGTAGAGATCTACCAGACTGTTGCGATGCATTTAAAGAATATGTTTTTAGAAAAGATTCAAAGCGCTGATGTCTTCGTGGAAACACAGGACATGCACGAGCAACTCCTGAAAGCCATTGCTGATAAGGATTTGCAGCGGGCCTTGATTGTTTCGAAAAATATAGCAATTCATAGAAAGTAAACTACAAATGATCAGATAATGAAAACAACAGCAGAAGAACCCTCGGTAGCCGTGGCAACGGAAGTAGCAGAAAAAACAATCTATTCGGTATTGATTGCATTAAGTGTTTCGCATTTATTAAATGATACTTTGCAATCTTTAATACCGGCAATCTATCCGCTGGTGAAGGAATCGCTTAAGCTGAACTTTACACAAATAGGATTGATCACGTTGGTGTTTCAATTGTCGGCTTCTTTATTGCAACCTCTTGTTGGTTTATATACGGATAAAAAACCCCAACCATTTTCCCTTGCAATAGGCATGAGCTTTACATTAAGCGGATTGGTTTGTTTGTCTTTTGCATCAACCTTTCCAATGGTCCTTGTGTCGGTGGCGTTGGTGGGAGTTGGTTCTTCCATCTTTCATCCTGAAGCTTCAAGACTCGCGCACATGGCGGCGGGAAGTAAGCACGGCATGGCGCAATCACTGTTCCAGGTGGGTGGAAATGCGGGTAGTTCTTTGGGTCCCTTATTGGCGGCTGCGATCATTGTGCCGTTGGGCCAAAGACATGTGATCTGGTTTTCTTTAGCTGCTTTGGTAGCGATAGTGATCATGATAAACATTGGGAAATGGTATAAGCAAAACACTAATCGCATTAAGAGCAAGAAATCGAGAACGGTTAGCATGGACAATCATTTGCCAAAATCAAAAATTGTATTGTCTGTCGCCATTTTGCTAGTGCTTATTTTCTCCAAGTATTTCTACATGGCCAGCATGACAAGCTACTATACTTTCTACCTGATCGACAAGTTTCATGTGTCGGTTCAAAGCGCACAGATTTATCTTTTCGTGTTCCTGTTTTCGGTGGCTGCAGGAACCTTTCTGGGCGGGCCTTTGGGCGATAGGATCGGTCGTAAATATGTGATCTGGATTTCTATACTTGGCGTGGCGCCGTTTTCACTTTTGTTGCCTCATGTTAACCTCTTCTGGACAGGCATTTTAAGTGTGTTTATAGGCTTGATATTGTCCTCTGCATTCTCTGCCATCTTAGTGTATGCGCAAGAGTTGATACCGGGCAAAGTAGGCACGATTGCCGGTTTGTTTTTTGGCTTCGCGTTTGGTATGGGTGGGATCGGCTCTGCGATTTTAGGAAAACTAGCTGACCAAACCAGCATTCAGCATGTGTACCAGGTGTGTGCGTTTTTGCCGCTGATAGGGTTGTTGACGGGGTTTTTACCGAATTTGAAGAAAATTAATAATTAATAATTAATAATTAGGAATTAGGAATTAAGAATTATGGCACACGGAGAATATTAAACTTCATTCCAAATGTAAGAGGGCTGCAATCTTTAAAGAATGCAGCCCTCTTAGAATTCTTAATTCTTAATTTTTAATTCTTAATTGTTCTCTCTTCTCTTAATTTCTTTTTCAATCAAACTCAACTCTCTTCCTGTTTGTCCGCTTAGAGAGCTATTTTCCTCTGCACGGCGCATCAGGTAAGGAATTACATCTTCGATGGGACCGAAAGGCAAATATTTACTAACGCTACAGCCTGCTTTCGCAAGGTTGAACGTGATGTTATCGCTCATGCCGTACAATTGTGAAAAGTGCACGTGTGGGTGGTCCAGTGCGAAGCCTTTTAGAAGTAGTTGTTCGGTAACAAACAGATTGCTGTATTCATTGTGCGAAGCAACTATCAAAGCAACGTTGTTGATATTGTCAATGCAAAGATCCATGGCTGCATTGTAATCTCTGTCAGTCGCTTCTTTATTGGGTTGTATAGGAGAAGGGTAGCCCATTTCTTCAGCGCGGTCCCTTTCTTTTTCCATATAAGCACCACGCACGATTTTTGCTCCCAGAACATATTTTCTTTCAATGGCCATTTGCAATGCTTCTTCCAGGAACGACAAACGATCATGCCTGTACATTTGCAGCGTGTTGTAGATAACAACTGACTGGTGATTGAATTGTTCCATCATTTTTGTTGTCAGCGCATCTACAGGTTCTTGTATCCAGGAGTCCTCGGCATCTACCAAAACCCCGACCTTTTTTTCGTAACCTGCCTGGCTGATTTTTTGAACACGCTCTACAACTCTTTGCCATTCTGCCTTTTCTTCTGCGCTTAATTGTTGCAGGGCTTTTTCATAGCATTGTAGCAAATCGCCTCGTTGTTTGTTCATCAAAGCATTGATGTTTTCAAGTAACTCAAATCTTGCAAGACCTGTTACTTTGATGCTCATGAACGGAATATTTTTCTGTGTAGCGGCATAGTTGACAACGCGCAGAAATTCTTCGGTCGCATGATTAAATCCGTGCTCACCGTCGTTGCCGCCTTCCACACCATAATCAAGGATAACCTGAACATGATATTTGCCTAGTGTTTCGGCAACAGATTTTGTTTGCTCGAGTGTTTCGCCGCCAACAAACTGTTGGAAAATGGTACTACGGATCAGGCCTTTTACTGGCAGTCTTAATTTGATCGCCAATGGGGTGAGGGCTATTCCTGCTTTTACAAGAAAATTATTTTTCATGCAAGAGAAAAGGAAGCGAGCTTTCTTCAAGAGTTTGTCGGACTTGTACTCAAATGCATTAGCTGTATTGTCAAAAGAAATTTTGGGGAGTGTATTCATAGTGACATTTTAAAAAAATGAATGAGCAAAATTACGGAAACCCTTTACCGGTAAGTATTTTTTAGAGAAAAATGACACAATCGATTGATTAGTGAATTGAAGTATAGAAAAATAGAATGGTGATAGTTATTTTTAAATAAATTACCTTGTTTGTTGAAATACATCAAATTGGCAAGAGACTTGCAAAGAATATATAAGTTCTTTTTTTACTAAAGAATAATATATAAACACTTTTATAAATTGCTGATCGGGTTACTCTATGAACTTTTCCAGTTAAGGCATGATATTATATCGAACAATTCAGGCTGGCATCTGATCATTAACAAACAATAAAAAGTAGACAGATGAAAAATATTATCGGAGTACTGTTTTTTGCATTGATGTTTATGAGCGCATGTAACAATGCCTCGCAATCGAAAAATGAGGGTAAAGACACGATAGCAATGGTGAAAGCGGAAAAAGTAAATCCCGATGCGGGGAAATATCTTGGCGCCTGGATCTGTCAGAAGCCCGGGAAAGGCGGGCAGGTAGAGGGTTTCACGTTAAAGGAAGACAGCATTGCTGAATCGATTAATACACCAACACTGGATTATAAGAAATGGTGGCTCACTGGCGACACACTCGTGTTTGTAATTGAAAGCAATATGGGCAACGCGCCGGCAACAACGCTGCATGATACAATCATAGTGTTGAAAGTAAATAATGACTCCCTTGTAACTGCGGCGATTCAAAAAGGCAGCGCAAGGACGACTTACAGGAAACAAAACATGCCGAATGTTGTCTTAACCGCCGCTAATTGGAAACTTACGAGAATGGATGGCGCACTGATCAGCGACAGTGCTTACATTCAATTTGATACAACTGGCTTTAAATTTACCGGCTTCGGGGGATGCAATTTTATTCGGGGCAATTACAGAACAGGCATTGCTTCGCTAAGAATGAGCCATCTCGCGAGCACCAAAAAAATGTGTACGCCTGAAATTAATGGTGTAGAAACAAAACTATTTGCCTACATACAATCTACCAATAATTATTTCATAGTGGGGGATGAGCTACAGCTCCGCGAAGGCTCGAAAACACTGGCGATTTTTAAGGCAGCAGGAAAGTAAGGCGGAAGGCAAAAGTCAAAAGTCAAAAATAAAAAGTCAAAAGTCAAAATATCGCCACTGCAAGGATATACTCAAAACGTCAAAACTCAGAACTCAAAACTTATATCTTGATTTTTACAGCATTCGAAATATACAAATACAGCATCCCCATGCATCCTTTTACTATTGCAACGGGAACAATGAATTTTGCGCAAAACATTTTCATCAAAGCCTATACAAGTGAGAACATTGTTGGCGTGGGGGAGTGCTCTGCGTTTCCAATGATCGTGGGTGAAACTCAGGAGACGTGTTTTGTGATGGCAAAAGATTTTGCGCAGTTATGGAAAAACAAGGACGCACTGGACATTCAGGCAAGAATGAGCGAATTGCATGCATTTACAGCTTACAACGCAACCATTAAAAGTGCGTTTGATATGGTGCTGTACGACATTGCTGCAAAGCACGCGGGTAAACCGTTGTATTCACTTCTTAATCCAAATGCAAAGCAAAAAGAGATGATCACCGATCTTACAATCGGCATAGACACACCGGAAAATATGGCTGCAAAAGCAAAAGAGTTTATTGAACGTGGTGTGCAGATCATTAAAATAAAGTTGGGAAAACATCCTGCTGAGGATGTAGAAAGAGTAAAACAGATCAGGGAAGCTGTTCATCCATCTACCACTCTGCGTGTGGATGCGAACCAGGGCTGGAGTTATGCTGATGCGGAGTTTGCATTGAACGAGATCAGCCGCTTTGATATTGAATTTTGCGAACAGCCAATGCGAAGGCACCATGATCCTGTTTTGCCCGAACTTGTCTTAAACTCTCCTGTAAAATTAATGGCGGATGAAAGCGTGTTTGATCATCACGATGCGAAGCGCCTGATCGCTACCAAGGCATGTGATTATGTGAACATAAAATTCGCCAAAAGCAGTGGTATTCTTGAAGCGATAAAGATAAACGAAGTCTGCAGGCAAAGTAACATCCCTTGCATGATGGGGGGCATGTTGGAAAGCAGACTTGCCCTTACTGCTTTTGCTCATTTCGCCAAAGCGACCGACAATATCCGTTTTTATGATATGGACACTTGTATGCTGGGCCACAAACTTGATCCGGTTAAAGGTGGCGTTTCCTTCAACAATTTTTCTGTTACCGTTCCCGAAGAGCCGGGTGTGGGCGCGGAGGTGGATGGGGAGTTTTTGAAGTCGCTGGAAAGCGCCATAATTTAGTGGAGAGTTGAGAATTGAGAGTGGAGAATTAGTTGAAAATTGAAAATTGAAAGTTGAAAATGCTTTTAGATCGTAACTCTCAACTCTCCATTCTCAACTCTCAACTCATTTTCCACTTTCAATTTTCCATTTTCAATTAAAGACCTAGTTTTGCGCCACATTATAAAAATTAAATATGGACGTAAAAAGAGCAGCAGAAAGCGCAATCATAATGACGGAATTGGTGTTGCCGAATGACACCAATCTCTTCAACAATCTTATGGGCGGTCGCTTAATGTATTGGATGGACATCGCAGCGGCACTGGCTGCACAAAAACATTGCAATATGCCTGTTGTAACGGCTTCCGTTGACAATATTTCATTTGAATCGCCTATTAAACTGGGCAATGTGGTGCATATTGAAGCCAAGGTGAGCCGGGCATTTACCACTTCCATGGAGGTGCATTTAAGAATTTGGGGGGAAGATCTGGCGAAAAGGGTAAAATATAAAAGCAACGAGGCATACTATACATTCGTGGCGCTTGACGAAAACAACAAACCTACGGCTGTACCGGGTTTTGTTGCGGAAACGGACGAAGAAAAGGCGCTTTTTGAAGGGGCATTGCGCCGTCGCCAGCTTCGCCTGATTTTGGGTGGAAAAATGAAGCCAGATGATGCGAAAGAGCTAAAGGCATTGTTTATTAAAGACTAGCTATACCAGAAGTCAAAAATCAAAAGTCAAAAGTTAAAAAAGACTCCGCGAAAATCAGGTTTCCTTTTTGACTTTTGACTTTTTAATTTTGACTTGTTTAATACGTCTTTCCGGATAAAAAATCAAAGTTTTTTCTTTCAATTCATACCTTACATTTGCTCCCCGCTTTTCCAAAAAAAGCGAAAATCGTTTCTTTAAAAATATTTACTCATGGAACCGAAGTACGTACAAAAAGCTGCGGAAAAATTAAGCCTATCTATTAAGCAGATTACCAATATTCATGACATGAACGCTGAAGGGGCAACCATTCCGTTTATGGCGCGATACAGGAAGGAAGCTACAGGAAACCTCGACGAGGTGGTGATCAACAATGTAGTGGAAGAAATCAAGTATTTCAACGAGCTTGAGAAACGTAAAGAAACAGTTATCAAAACAATCGAGGGCCTGGGTAAATTAACGCCAGAGCTTAAACAACGTATTGACGATTGTTATGACGCTACCGAACTGGAAGATATTTATCTGCCTTACAAACCAAAACGTAAAACAAGGGCCACTCAAGCCATTGAAAAAGGTTTGGAGCCGTTGGCAAAATTGCTTTTCGAACAAGGCAACGAAGTTCCGGATGAAGAAGCGGCAAAATACCTCAACGATCTTGTAAAAGATAATAAAGAAGCATTGCAGGGTGCAAGAGACATCATCGCAGAGTGGGTGAGCGAAAATGAGCAGGCAAGAAACAAAGTGCGCCAGATATTTAAAGAAACTTCTGTGTTGCAGGCGAAAGTTTTGTCGAGCAAAAAAGAAGACCCTGAAGCGCAGAAATACCGCGATTATTTTGAATTTAACGAACCGCTTTCCCAAAGCCCTTCACATAGAATTCTAGCTATTCGTCGCGGTGAAAAAGAAGGTTATTTGATCATGGATCTTAACATCGACAAAACAACCGGTGTTGAGGACCTTGAAAGAATATTTGTAAAAGCAAGCAATCCAGCTGCCGGTGAAGTGAAAAAAGCGATTGACGATTCATTCGATCGTTTGCTGAAACCTTCTATCGAAAATGAATACCGCCTGCTTAGTAAAACAGATGCTGATGAAGAAGCGATAAAAGTATTCGCGGAAAATCTTCGTCAGTTGTTGCTGGCTTCTCCACTGGGCTCAAAACGTGTGCTGGCAATCGATCCGGGTTACCGTACCGGTTGTAAAGTTGTTTGCCTTGATGAGCAGGGTAATTTCCTGCACAACACAACGATCTATACATTATCGCAACATCAAACGGATGAAGCGATCCACGAGTTAAAATATCTTGTAAACAAATACGACATCGAAGCCATTGGTGTTGGTAACGGTACTGCAGGTCGTGAAACAGAACAACTCGTTCGAAACATTGACTTTGGCAAGCACCTAAGTATATTCATGGTAAATGAAAGCGGCGCTTCTATTTACTCTGCATCAGAAGTGGCACGTGAAGAGTTTCCTGATCAGGATGTAACCGTTCGTGGTTCTATCAGCATTGGCCGTCGCTTGCTTGATCCGCTGAGTGAATTGGTAAAAATCGATCCAAAGTCAATTGGCGTTGGTCAGTACCAGCACGACGTAAACCAAACACGTTTGAAAGAAAGTCTCGATAAAGTAGTGGAAAGTGCGGTAAACCACGTAGGAGTTGATTTGAATACTGCAAGTAAGCATTTGCTGAACTACGTTTCCGGTCTGAGCGCAACACTGGCAAAAAACATTGTTGAATACAGAACAAAAAATGGTGCTTTTAAAACCCGTGACGAGCTGAAAAAAGTGAGTCTGATGGGGCCAAAAACATTCGAACAGTGTGCGGGCTTCTTACGCATTCGCAATGCTGAAAATCCGCTGGATAACAGCGCCGTTCACCCTGAAAGTTATTCAGTTGTGCAGGCTATGGCCAAAGATCTGAACTGTTCGGTGGAAGATCTGATCAAGCAAAATGATTTGCGCAAACAGATCAACCGCAAGCAGTATGTATCTGAAAAAGTAGGTGAGTTCACTATTGATGATATTTTGAAAGAGCTTGAAAAACCTGGCCGTGACCCACGTGCCCAGATTGAAGAGTTCCGTTTTGATGAAACCATCAAAACCATTGAAGATGTAAAAGTGGGAATGACCGTGCCGGGGATCGTTACAAACATTACCAACTTCGGTGCGTTTGTTGACATTGGTGTAAAACAAGATGGTTTGGTCCACATTTCTCAGCTTAGTAATTCTTACATCAGCGATCCGAACGAAGCCGTGAAATTGCAGCAAAAAGTAATGGTTACGGTAACTGAAGTGGATGTTGCAAGAAAACGTATTGGTCTTACCATGAAAGACGGCAGCAAACCTGCGAGAGAAAACAAAGAGCAGGGCCAAAGGAGTGGTGGCAACCAAAGCGCCAAGAAGCCACAACAGGGCGGCGGCAAACCACAGCCATTGAATCCGTTCCAGGCAAAACTGATGGATATTAAGAAGAAGTTCAACGACTAATTTTTATAACTGAAAGAGACGCAATTTTCGCGTCTCTTTTCAGTTTATTATATCCAGCCATGCCAAATGCGCAAAAGTTTTCGATAATTTTTATGAAGCTAATTTTAACGTTAATTGTTTTTTTTGCCTCCTCTTTTGCATTTAGCCAAAAGATTCCTTTAAATAAGTTGTGGGTTGGAGACGCCAATAATCATTTGGAAGTCGACTCCGATGCAATGCGGGTGGAATATGTTTTAGAATATGACGGAAAAAAGCACTTAATAAAACGAGCGTACAGATATTTGACAATAAGCGATACGCTCCGCGTAGTTGAGCACGACTTTAACGGCAACAAAAATCATGATTTTATTATTGAAACTCTAACAACAGATGAGTTAAAATTAGTATCCCTCGACCCTGATTCAAGATTGCTTGCTTTCACAGAAATTCCGAAAAAAGTACTGACCTTCCGAAGCCGGCAGATGATATCTACTGACACCATCCGCTTAGAGAAGATTCTGTTCAGTTCAACAACGTGTTATGGCGTATGCCCTGCTATGGAGTTTCAGATCGACAACAAAAAGCAGATGAAATTTCATGGGGATAATTATGCTGTTAAAAAGGGCTCCTGTACTGCTGTCCTAACTGATCAACTTTACGATGAATTGCTTAAAATACTTGCTGTCTCAGAACTTGATAAACTTATAGATCCTAAGCAATTTAATATCGATGCGCCAACTTTTACGCTTGAAGTGCATTATAACAACAAGGTGAGGTTTTTTAAATCCGCGTTCTTTCCGTACGAAGCCAACGAACTGTTGCGTTTTTTGCTTGAGATACCGAAAAAGGTTGAACTAAAAAATGCGGAGCCTATGAAGATTTTATTCTCCCAATAAATTCTTATTCTAAAAGATTTCTCCCAGATTCACAAACAGACCTCTCGATCCATTGAGTCCGAAGCCGTAGTCAATAGCAATGTTTGCTTTTGAAATTTTGTTCACTTTGATACGGAGACCAAGTCCTGCGGCGGGTGCAGCATTATCGAAATGAAGACCGGGGCCGTTGGAAAAACTTTGCGCATTGGCAAACACCACGCCCCCGAACAGCCCGTTGCGCGAAATCTGGAAGCGGTATTCGCTTTCGAGATACAGCATGTTATAGCTTCTGTAGCGCCCCTGAATATAACCACGGCCAGTGTTGTTAAAAGAGTCCCAGCCAGTACTGGGCAAATCAAGGTAAGGCGGCTTGCCTGATGGTGTGAGCCAGTCGAGGTTCCAAAACGCCAATACGTTTTTGCTGCCCTTTGGAAAATTGATGTATTTTCTTACGTCGATTGTTAGCGACTGCCAGTTATTATCGCTTCCAAATATGGTGAGGTTGGGCCTGTACACAACATTTGCGAAAAAGCCCTGTGAAGGATTGATCGAGTTTTTCCGGCTGTCAAATAAAATGGTTGCAACCGGGCCAGAGGCAAGTGTTTTTGCCGGAAGGCCATATTCCGCTACGTCTTTGTTGTATCCTTTTTCATCTATATCCCAATGGTAGTCCAGAAAGTAGCCCAGGCCAAGGTATAAAGAGCTTGTTATTCTCTTTTGTACTGACTGATGCAGCCGCAAATGATAGTAGTCGATATTATCTGCATTTTCAATCTGGCTATGGCCGCCCAGGCCGTAAGTATCCTGCGGGTATTTGTAAAATCGCCAATCCGCCGAAATATTCCATTTGTTGTCTTTTGTCCAGACCGTTAAAAAAACAGGAAGCGTTAACTGGCTGTATTGGGTATAATTGGCGCTTACCGTAAGGCTGGAGATATTGGTTGTTTTGGGATCGCTTAAATAGGTCGCAACATTCGCGCTCAGAATCGCAGTCCAACCACTGGAAAGGGTATAGCCAACAGCTGGCACAACGGAGTAAAGAAACTTTTGTGGCTGGATGGTCGTATCGACAACTTTGGCCGGTTTATTTTTTCGTAAGGAGTGCATTACGTCGATCAAATCCTTTTCAGGTACTGCCTCGCGGCTGGTATCGATCGTCGGTTTAAACTGCCTGATAATGGATGTATCCTGTGCAAAAACGTTTGCGGAGAAAACTCCGCAAATTATAAAAGTAAGCGTTATTAGAAGATTCTTTGTCAATAGGTCAATATCCTTTGTTCAAAATGCTGAACAGTGCTGATTTACAACTAAACGGCAAATTTAGCGGATTCGACCTGATTAAATAGAGTAAGTTTAATTGATTAAACGGTTAAATGGATGTGTTTGTTAAATCCTGCTCCAGCAGTTTTTTCTTCCTAACCGAAAGATACTTATCTAAAAATACCAGGCCGATCATCACGTTCAGCATCAGGAACATGTTTACATATGTGCTGCTGAATATTTTGCCATAATTAATCTTAGAAATATCAAATGGTATACCACCGCCAGATCCTGTAGTAGCCCAGTCTACGTTTGCAAAAACGTATACAAACATCGCCACAATAATGGTTAAAAAGACGGCCGCGATGCCGTAGATAATCTTCTTGTTGATATAGGTAGAAGCAGCCGGAGCAATTTTGTATTTGGCGATATCTTCCATAACATTTTGCGTAAAGCGCATTGAAGGCTCGTCGAGGTCAATGCTTTCCTGCAAAAGAATGTTGGCCTTCAGAATCTCTTTGTATTTATGGCGCCATTCGCTATCGGTTTCCAGCAATTTTTCAATCACACTTTTTTCATGGGCACTGGAAATACCGTCAACGTAGTCCCATAATCTTTCTTCCATATTGCTATTTGTGTCCATAATAATGTGTTTTATAAAAGTAAAAGATCAAAGTCAGATTCGTAAATGGTTTTTCTTAAGAATTATTTAAGATCGCTTAATTCGGCGACGAAATGCTTTTCCATTTTTTCTTTTAATCGTTGCCTTGCCCTGTGCAGCCGCACCTTTACCGTGTTTGTTTCCAGGCCCATGATGGTTGCAATTTCATCCAGGCTCTGTTCTGCCTTGTAAAATAAGGTGATCACCTGGGCGTCGTCCGGTGAAAGCAGCGCGATAGCACTGTTCACCATATTGATTTTAGATTTTTGCTCCACTTCATTTGCTGTAAAACCGGAATTCAGGTTCTCGGCTCTTGCAAATACATTTTCCTGGTCAAGAGAAAATACATCCTGTTTTTTGCGTCTTAAATGTGTAATGCAGGTTGTAGAGGTAATTGTATAAAGCCACGTGCTGAATTTACTATCGCCGCGAAAATCTGCCAGGCTGCGATAAGCTTTAACGAAAACATCCTGCGAAATCTCTTCCGCATCCTCGCGACTCTCAACATATCGCAGAATAATGGTAAAAACGAAATTCTGGTATCGTTTCACCAACTCCGCAAACATCTGCTGATTGCCCCGAAGCACCTGCACAATTAAATCATTGTCTGAAGGTTGTGTTGTCATTGGTATTGTTTGACGACTTTGGAAGGGTTGAGGTTACACGAATTAGAAATTAGGAGTTAGGAATTAGAATTCTTTCTGCGTTGCATTAAAATTGGGTGCAAATTTCCTGCTACAATAAAGACAGGGCCGGATATGCCTGATACTGCAGCACCCCTAAATTCCTAATTCCTAATTCTTAATTCCTAATTGTTGTAACCTTTTCCCCTCATTCCTAGTCTGATATTTTGAAACCGGTTGATAAAAAATATTTCCTGAAAGATGTAACCTCAAAAACAAAAGGGTAGTCTGACAAGAAAGAAACTCTTAAAAAACTAATTATAAATTCATTAAAATCATTAAAATGGAAACAGGTCAATTAGCAATACTCTGGTTAATCATATCGTTTGTAAGCGGCTTTGCAATGATATTTGGATGGCGCTACCTCGTAAACAAAGAAAACATGGCGTTGATTGACAGAGGATTAAATCCCAAAGAGTTCGCCAACATTCCTGCTCCTTATCGCAGCCTGAAATGGGGTCTTTTGCTCCTCGGCGCCGGTATCGGATTAGCGCTTGCTTACTTCATTACTCAATACGTTTTACACGATACAGAAAATCCAGCTTTATGGTTCGCTCTCATCGCCATCGGCGGCGGCATCGGATTGATCTACTCTTACAAAATAGAGAAGAAAGAAGTACTGGATCAGCAGCGTGAGATTAAGAATGCAGCTTAAGCAGGAATTAGAAATTAGGAATTAGGAATTAGAGACGCTTTCTGTGTTGCAGAAAAATTGAATATTAACTCCTTGCTATCGTAAGGAAAAGAACGAACATCACTTATACTGCCCCCACGTTCTAATTCCTAATTTCTAGTTCCTAATTCCTCACTCTGTTCTCAAGCTTTCCACCGGATTCACCATCGCAGATCTCACCGCCTGAATGCTTACTGTTATTAGCGCAAATGCAATGGCTACAATAGCCGCCAACATAAACACCCACACATTGATATTGGTACGGTAAGCAAAATCATTCAACCATTCATGCATAAAGTAATAAGCCAGTGGACTTGCAATAACAATTGCAACCAATACAAGCTTTACAAAATCTTTTGACAGCATTGTGGTGATATTTATTACAGAAGCGCCAAGCACTTTGCGAATGCCTATTTCCTTTGTTCTTTGTTGCGCCGTAAACACTGCAAGACCAAACAAACCAAGGCATGAAATGAAAATAGAAATGCCTGTGAAAATGCTTACAATGCTCATCGTTTTTACTTCTGCATTATAGTTGCGTAGGAAATCCTGGTCAAGGAAACTGTAATCAAAAGGCTCATCTGCACAATACTTTTTCCATTTATCAGAAAGCATGTTTAACACGTTGTCCATGTTGGCAGTTTTGGCGTGAACGATCAGGTAATTAAGGTTTGTGTTGCTTGCCAAAAAGAAAGCATAAGGCGAAATGCTGTGATGCAGATCTTCAAAATGAAAATCTTTTACAACACCAACAATTTCAAGGGTTGTAAACTCCGGTGAACCGGGTGCACCCCATAAAAGTTTTTGACCAATTGCTTTATCTGCGGGAATGGAGAATTTGTTTAAAGCAGCTTCGTTCACCACCATTTTGTTATTGGTATCGCTCATGAGGTCGCGTGAAAAAATGCGTCCCTGTTTTAGTTCGAAGCCCATCATTTGCAGGTAATCCGGTGCAACAGCATTTGTTTTCATCAGTTGCACCTCATTCATGTTTTGTTCAGGTTTGCGGATGCTGAGATCTGATGCATTAAAAATGCCTGGATAGTAGTCAGCACCGGAAGCACCAAGAACGAGATTGCTTTGCATGATATCGTTCTTCAAACCTGTATAGGCGGCACGTGTTTGGCTGCTGCGCAAGGGAATGATCACTTGTTGGTCCTGGTTAAAACCCAGTGGCTGATCATGCATAAACTTCATTTGCTTTTGGATGATCAATGTTGCCAAAACAAGCACTATGGAAATGACAAACTGAAATACAACGAGACCTTTGCGGAGAGAGGTTGCAGAAATAGAATTTGCAAAACGACCTTTTAAAACCTGTGCGGGCCTAAAAACTGAAAGATAAAATGCCGGATAACTTCCTGCAATAAATCCTGTAACAACGGCCAGCAAAACAAAGCAGCCAAGTATAGAAGGTTTCAATACGTCACTTATTGCAAAGCTTTTTCCAGTAAGCAAATTGAATGATGGAAGCACAAGCGCTACAACAAACAAAGCAATGATGAGTGATAGCAGGCACAGCACCATAGACTCACCAAGGAATTGTTTTACCAGTTCACTTTTTTCAGCTCCCAAAACTTTTCTCACACCTACTTCCACAGCGCGTTTCGCTGATCTTGCAGTGGAAAGATTCATGAAGTTGATGCACGCAATGATCAATGTGAAAGCTGCAATACAACCAAGTATGTACAAATAGGTTTTGCTGTTGGTAGAAGTAACCACGCTGTTAATAGCGCTATACAAATGAATATCAGTAACTGGCAGCAAATGCATGTATTTTTTGAAGCCTGCAACCTTCAAATCATTGTTGGCAAAGCGTTCCATGTAGGCTGGCAATTTGCTTTCCAATTGTTTTGCATCTGTGCCGGGACCCAGGCGCAGGTAAGTATAGAACATGTTGTTGTAAGAAAAATTCAACGTATTGCCACGTAAAAATTGACCCACCCAACCAGATGAAATCGGCACAAAAAAGTTTGCGTTGATGTGCGAACGGCCGTTTTCACTTTTAAAAACACCTGTCACTTTAAATGGTTCTCCGTTGCCCGTTGTTCCGCCAACAGTAACGGTTTTGTTGATAGGAGATTCGCTGCCAAAAAGTTTTTGGGCCGTGTTTTCTGATAGAACAACTGTATTAGGTTCCTGCAAAGCAGTAGCAGGGTTGCCTGCAGTAAAGCGATACGTGAAGACATCAAAGAAAGTAGAATCGACTGCATAGCCATTGTCTTCATAAATGGATTGGGCGATTTTGCCATCCTCATGTGTTTGCAACAAAGTTTTTGCTGCCACCATGTTGACAAACAAACGAGTTGCCTGTTCCACTTCGGGGAAATATTGCTTTAGTGTAAAAGCATAAGGAGCGGATATTGTAGCACCTTCTTTTCTGCTTCCGCCAAAATAACTTTCAGAGCGGATAATGTATATGTTCTTTGCATGACGATGATGTTTATCGAAAGACAGCTCACTCAAAATGTAAAGCAGCAGCAACATGCAACAAGCCATTCCAATGGCAAGACCAAAAAGATTGATACTCGAAAAGAGTTTGCTTCGGGATAAGTTTCTTAGTGCTATTTTAAAGTAGTTGATAAGCATAGTGCCTATCATAGGGCCAAGCTGATGCCAAAACTATAGAGTGCTGATTATTATGGAATTGTGTTTTGCAGAACTAAAAGGAGTGTTCGATTTCGAACAAAAAGTGTACGGAGAGGGGATGTACGAGGTAGGAAGTACGGTGTACGAAATTCATTGTGATGTAACGTTCTAAAGAATGTCGTTCATCGTACTTCGTACACCGTACATGGTTTTATTTTTTCACTGCTTCCAGTGCTTTCTTAATCATTTCATCATCGGCATTAAGGATCTCATAAAGTCCTTCATTGCGCCAGATTTGTCTTCCCAGCAAAGCTTTCAGATGATCTTTCAAAAAGTCTTTGTCTTTACTGGAAATACTGTTTACAGACAAAGAATCTTTCGAAGCAAAGTTTGCAAACGCGTTCCACAGGTCTTCTTCTTTATTGAATTTTTGTGCAAACTCAATACCAGAGTGATATGCAGTCAGCTCGTTTTTATTTTGTACATAATATTGGTAAACGAAATTGCTCACCGTGGTACGGTTAAGTACCTTGTTCACACTTGCTGAAATCATGCTTGTATCAAACGGAACAAAAACATCCGGCATAATGCCACCACCGCCATAAACAGTACGTCCGCCCTTGGTTTGATAAGCCTTGCCATTTTGAACTTTGTTACTATCCGCGTTTGCCAGTTCGCCATGTTGATAGCGTTTCAAAAGATCGTTGCCATAATCACCATTGCCATCATGTGTGTAAGGTTTTTGGATGCTGCGGCCGCTGGGTGTGTAGTATCTTGCCACAGTAAGTCTTAATGCAGCACCATCACTCAGGTCATATTGCTCCTGCACCAGACCCTTGCCGAAAGTTCGTCTTCCCACAATTGTTGCCCTGTCCCAGTCCTGCAAAGCACCGGTAAGCACCTCACTTGCGCTTGCAGAGTTTTCATCCACCAACACCACCAGTTTACCTTTTTCAAAAATGCCATCACGTTTGCAGCGGTATTCCTGTCGTGGCATTTTATCGCCTTGTGTGTAGACGATCAATTTATTTCCATCCAAAAATTCATCTGCAATATCAACTGCTTCCGTCAGGATGCCGCCGCCGTTGCCACGCAGATCCAGCATCAACTGGGAAATCTTTTGTTTTTGTAATTTCTCCAGTGAAGCCATGAACTCTTCGTAGGTTGTTTCCGAAAATTTATTAATGCGGATATAGCCCGTGGAGGAATCGAGTTTATACGAGGCGTCAATAGATGGAATGGGAATGAGTCCACGGTTAATGGTGAACTGCTGTAGTTTCCCGTTTCTCATCATGGTCACCAAAACTTTGCTGGCACCGGGACCGCGCAGTAGATTGCGGATACGTCCGTTGGTTATTTTGTTGCCTGCAACAATACTGTCGCCCACTTTCACAAATTTATCACCCACCTGTAGCCCTGCTTTTTCGCTGGGACCGCCTTGCAACACATTGATAACGTTTACCGTATCATTAAAAATCTGGAACTCAACACCAATACCCTGGAAGTTTCCCTGGAGGTCCTCATTTATTTCACTTAAATCTACTGCGGGAATAAACACCGAGTGTGGGTCAAGTTTCGCAAGCATCGCCTGCGCCATGTCGCCATTCAAAGTGTCTGTAATTGGATCAACATATTTTGCATTCACCAGGTCAACCACTTCCTGCAGCGGACTTCTTTTTCCCGGCAACATCAAGATTCCACGAGTTTGAGAACCGTTTCCTCTAAGCAAATAGCCAAGCGTCATACCGAGTACCATTACCAAAGCGAAAAGCAGAGGCAACCATACCTGTATTTTTTTGTTATTAGAATTTCTGTGCATTTCCATAAATAAGGTTGCAAATTACCGGAAATATCCAAACTTGTTTTGCCGATTGTAATTAATTTGTAAGTGGTTAAGCAAAAAATAAAAAGTCAAAAAGTAAAAGTAAAAAAGCGATCGCAAGACATGGACACCTACGTTTTGATTTTTAACTTTTTACTTAACAAAGTTTGTGAATCAACAAGTTAGTTGGGAAAATATTGAACGAAAAGTCGCTTTGCTTGCTTTTTTAAGGTAGTATTGTGATAACGTTGCGAGATATTTGCCAGCTGAGTTTTCCCGGCCCCAAGCCTGACAACATTTTTACTTAATAAATAATCTCCAAATCATCCATTATGGCCCTATTAATAGCAGACAGTGGCTCCACAAAATGCGAATGGTGTGTAGTTGACGGAAAGAAGACGAAAAGGATTTTCACTACAGGCATCAGTCCGTACTTTTTGAATGGCAACGAAATAAAAGCCCTCATAGAAAAAGAACTGGTAGGCAAGCTGAAAAATGTAAGCATTGAGGAGATATTTTATTACGGAACCGGGTGCAAAAACCCTGATAACCGAAAAATGGTTAAAAAGGCCCTGCAAAAAGTCTTTACGGAAGCCGAAATAAATGTCGACCACGATCTGAGTGGCGCGGCCAAAGGCCTGTGCGGAGACAAAAAAGGCGTTGCCTGCATTTTGGGTACCGGGAGTAGTTCCTCTTTTTACAACGGCAGCAAAATTGTAAAAGAAAGAACCGGGCTTGGTTATATTCTGGGAGATGAAGGAAGCGGCGCTTACCTGGGTAAAAATGTCGTACAATATTACCTGTATGGCACCTTCGACGAGGAATTAAAATATCGTTTCGAGGAAAAATTTGGTGTCTCCGAAGCGGATATGTTAACCAATGTTTACAAAGGCGAATTTCCCAATCGCTACCTCGCCTCATTCGCGGTATTTCTCGCTGAAAACCGCGGCCACTTTATGATTGAGAACATTATTGAAGACGGTCTGAACGACTTCTTCTTCCACCATATTTGTAAGTTTACCGAAAGCTGGAGCAATCCTATAAATTTTGTGGGAAGCGTAGCTTATGGTTTTAAGGATGTAATTACAGAACTTTGTCACAGCTATGAGTTTGAAATGGGCAATATTTTGAAGAATCCGATGGATGGGCTCATTAAATATCATAGCAAGTAAGCTCAATTAGGAATTAATAATTAATAATTAAGAATTAATACTTGCGACATTTAATATTCGTTGAAGTAGTACCAAGTTTGAAACTTTAAAAACTGGTGCCCTATTAATTATTCTTTATTAATTATTAATTAGTCCAGGTAACTAACAACTTGATCCAATGTTTATTCAAACCACAGAACAGTCCAGTCGCTACAGACATTTGGAAAAGATGACCGTACATGATCTACTCGCAAACATGAATACGGAGGATAAAACTGTGCCTATAGCTGTTGAAAAAGCAATCCCGCAAATAGAAAAGTTGGTCAATGCGATCGCCGATAAAATGTTGGCGGGCGGTCGTCTATTTTACATGGGAGCCGGAACCAGCGGCAGATTGGGCATATTAGACGCGAGTGAAATTCCACCTACGTATGGCATGCCGCAAGGCTTAATTATTGGCATTATCGCCGGTGGCCAAAAAGCCATTCAGATACCGGTGGAAAATGCGGAAGACAGCACTACGCAAGGCTGGAAAGATCTGCAGAGCCATTTTATAAGCGAAAAAGATGTAGTAATAGGTATTGCAGCCAGCGGCACAACTCCTTACGTGATAAGCGCCCTGGAGGAGTGCAGAAAGCACAACATTATAACAGGGTCAATAAGCTGTAATGAAAATGCACCGATCAGCGCCAGCGCTGATTTTCCGATAGAAGTTATTGTTGGTCCGGAGTTTATCACTGGAAGCACCCGCATGAAAAGCGGCACCGCACAAAAGCTGGTGCTGAACATGATCTCGACCACGCTTATGATACAGCTCGGCAGGGTAGAGGATAATAAAATGGTGAACATGCAGCTTACGAACGCCAAACTGATAGAGCGTGGCACAAAAATGTTAATGGAAAAAGCTGGCCTCACCGACGCAGGCAAGGCAAAAGAATTGCTGTTGAAGTATGGAAGCGTGAAGCGGGCGATGGATAATTTGAAAATTTGAGAATTTGAAGATTTGAAAATTATGGAACGCAGATTGTCATGATTTTGATGATTTGTTAAGATTTTAGATTTGATGCAAAGAAGATCGTTAGCCAGTAGGCTTTGGAACTTCACAGAAGGCATTCTTAATTCTTAATTCCTAATTCTTAATTGAATAGCGCCCTATTAATTATTCATTATTAATTATTAATTACTAAAATGCACGAAATAGAACCTTTTTATAACTGGCGGCATATTTATACCAGCGAGGAAGACGAGCGGTCGCCTTTTTATGGAAGGGTGTACTCTGAATTCGAGTTTACACACACGGTGTATAACTACTATATACACCCGCAGTGGGATGAATTTGGCTCACGCACCCTGTACATGAAGGAAATAATGGCCGATTACGAAGAGAAATACGTGATCCTCGAAATGATCGGCGAATGGAACGATGCGATTGAAAACGACATCATGACCCTGAAACGGGATGTGATCGACAAAATGGAATACGAAGGCATCACGAAATTCATTTTGATAACGGAAAATGTGCTCAATTTCCATAGCGGCGACAAGGATTATTACCAGGAATGGTTTGAAGAAGTGACCGATAACGAGGGCTGGATCGTGTGCCTTAACATGCCAGAACAAACGCAGTATGACTTCAAAAAGGCAAAACTGAATTATTACGTCGAGCTGATGGAGATAGATAACTGGCGGATTTACAAGCCATACCATCTTTTCAAGAAAATTGACCAACAGATTTTAAATCGCCTGCAATAGCTGTAAATACTGCGTTTAATAAAGAATGGCTTTATTTGAATAACGTAACACATTTTTAAAATAAATTTTGATAGTTTCAAATAGTTTATATTTTTGACAAATAATGATCAACTCGAAAAAGCATAACCGATTTTATTTTTACTTCTTCTTTAGTCAGAAGCCGGGATTGCTTTTGTTGAATCGTCGTTAAATAAAAACAACTAACAACATAAATGAATCCCGGCAGAAACGCCGGGATTTTTTGTTTTAAACCGTAACAAAAATGAAAGTTTCGATTCAGGGATACGAAGGTAGTTTTCACCAGGTGGCCGCAAGGCAATTTTTCGGGAAGGACGTAGAGGTCATTACATGCCCCACATTTCGTGATGTGGTTAAAATAGCAGCCAACAAAAAGGAAAGCGACGGCGGCGTGATGGCCATTGAAAATTCTATTGCCGGAAGCATCTTACCCAACTACAATTTGCTCCAGAAAGGCAAATTGAAGGTAGTGGGAGAAGTTTACCTTCATATCGCGCAAAACCTGATGGTAAACCGCGGCGTAAAACTGGAGGATATACGAGAAGTTCACTCACACCCGATGGCGATTTTGCAGTGTATAGATTTCCTCGAAAAGCACAACTGGAAATTGGTCGAAACGGAAGATACCGCACTCAGCGCAAAACATGTTCACCAGCACAAAAGCAAGCACATCGCCGCCATCGCCAGCAAACTCGCCGCAGAACTCTTCGATTTGGATATGATCGCCCCCAACATCCACACGCTAAAGAACAACTACACAAGGTTCCTGATATTACAGCCAGAAAATATAGCACAGGAAATATCCAACGCAGACAAAGCTTCCATTAATTTCCACACAGATCACTCCAGAGGCAGTCTCGCAAAAGTGCTCACCAACATCGCCGAAGGCGGCATCAACCTTAGCAAATTGCAAAGCTTCCCCATTCCGGGCAGCGACTTTAAATACTCTTTCCACGCGGATATGGAATTCGATTCATTGGAGCAATTCAATACAGTAGTGGAGAAAATAACGCCGATGACAGAAGATTTGAAAGTGTACGGAGTGTACAAGAAAGGGGTGTTAAAACCGTAGGGGCGAATCGAATTCGCCCTGGAGCACCGAAGCGATGTCCGAATTGAAAATTGAAAGTTGAAAGTTGAAAATGAGGATGCAAAACAATCGGAAAGTATAAACACAACAGGTTTTTGAATTTTGAATTTTAATTTTTGAATTAATAAAAACATGCAGACAGCAAACAGGTTAAACGGAATAGGCGAATACTACTTTTCACAAAAGTTGCGTGAGATAGGCGAGCTGAACAAGGCAGGAAAAAACATCATTAATTTGGGAATTGGAAGTCCTGATATGCCACCGCACCCTGACGTGATCAAAACATTACAGGAAGAAAGCGCAAAGCCAAACGTGCACGCATACCAGAGTTATCAGGGTTCTCCTGTTTTGCGCAAAGCTGTAAGCGATTGGTACAAAAAATGGTACAATGTTGATCTGAATCCTGATACGGAAGTATTGCCGTTGATTGGCAGTAAAGAAGGCATCATGCATATCTGCATGACTTACCTGAATGAAGGCGATAAGGTATTGGTGCCAAATCCCGGTTACCCAACCTACACAAGTGCTGCAAAGCTCGCTGGTGGAACGCCTTTGTACTACGATCTTACAGAAGCAAACAATTGGTTCCCTGATTTTGAAGCGCTTGAAAAAGTGGTAAAAGAACAAGGCAATGTTAAGCTGATGTTTGTTAACTATCCGCACATGCCAACCGGTCAACTGCCAACCAGGAAAGCATTTGAAGCCGTTGTCGCATTTGCTAAGAAAAATAATTTGTTACTCGTTCACGACAATCCATACAGCTTCATTTTAAATGAGCAACCGGAAAGTTTGCTATCTGTAGAAGGTGCAAAAGACGTTGTGATAGAATTAAACTCGCTCAGCAAAAGCCAGAATATGGCCGGTTGGAGAGTGGGTGTTTTAGTCGCAGCAAAAGAAAGAATAGAAGAAGTGTTACGCTTCAAAAGCAATATGGACAGCGGCATGTTCCTGCCTGTGCAACTGGCTGCTGCAACGGCTTTGAACCTCGGTAAAGAATGGTACGACAGTGTGAACAACGTTTACCGTGAAAGAAGAAAAAAAGTATTTCAATTGCTGGATATGTTACAATGCGAATACGATACCACGCAAGCCGGAATGTTTGTTTGGGCCAAAATACCAGCGACTTACGCAGACGGATATGCGCTAAGCGATAAAGTGTTGTACGAATCAAATGTATTCATCACGCCAGGCGGCATATTTGGTAGCAATGGCAACGGTTACATCCGCGTGAGCTTGTGTGCGCCGGTGGAAAAGTTTGAAGAAGCGATTAGGAGAATTGAAAGTTGAAAATTGAAAGTTGAAAATGAGGACTCCGTAGGGGCGAATCGCATTCGCCCTGTTACACCCAAAAGGCGTTAGAATTGAAAATTGAAAGTTGAAAGTTGAAAATGATTAGGTGAGAGTTAATTGAAAATAAGAATAGCAAAAATTTCAAAGCATAACCAATGGAACGAAAAAGAATTGCAATCGTCGGTATAGGTCTCATAGGAGGCTCAATGGCTTTGCAGTTAAATGCAAACGGAATCGCATCCAACATCGTTGGTGTAGATGCAAGCCCCGCGCATTTAAAGAAAGCGCTTGATCTCGGCCTGATCGATGAAGCAATGGATCTTGACAAAGCCATCGCAAATTGTGATGTAATTGCCTTGGCCATTCCGGTAGACAAAATGATTGAAATACTGCCTTCGATACTTGATAAAGTAAACGACAAGCAGGTGGTATTCGACATGGGATCGACAAAACATCTTTTGATAGAAGCAGTTCGTAACCATCCAAAACGTAAAAGATTCGTTGCCTCGCATCCTATGTGGGGCACGGAGTATAGCGGGCCTGAAGCAGCAGTAAAAGGAGCGTTTGAAAACAAAGCCGTTGTAATCTGCAACGCATCCGATAGTGATGAAGATGCAGTGGCGATGGTGAGGTTTATCTATAAGAAAATAGGCATGCACCAGATTGAAATGGATGCCTATGCTCACGACCTCCACGCCGCCTACATCAGTCACATTTCACACATCACCTCATTTGCATTGGCAAATACGGTGTTGGAAAAAGAGAAAGAAGACAATGCGATTTTTGAATTGGCGAGTGGTGGTTTTGAAAGCACAGTGCGTCTCGCAAAAAGCAATCCCAACATGTGGGTGCCTATATTCCGGCAAAACCGTGACAATGTGCTCGATGTATTGAACGAACACATTACACAGTTGAAAAAGTTCAAGGCATGTTTGGAAAAAGAGAATTACGATTACTTACTTGAACTCATTGAAAACGCAAATAAAATCAGAAGGATAATTAAATAATGCAGAACACCCAATGCCTAACGCAAAACGCAGATGTTCAAAGTCTGCGAACCTGAAAAATGGCCAACATTCAGGTACAGCGTTAAGCCTTAAGCGTTTAGCATTAAGCTCAAATTCAATAACTTTACAATCTCATACAATGCAAGCAACAGATCAAACCATGAAAGAACAAGTACAATCACTGTGGACAAGCAAAAGGCCGTTGATTATTTCCGGTCCATGCAGCGCAGAAACCGAAAGCCAGATGCTGGAAACAGCACAGCGCCTTGCCGCAACAGGCAAAGTAGACATGCTTCGTGCAGGAATATGGAAACCTCGTACAAGACCAGGCATGTTTGAAGGAATTGGTGTGAAAGGATTACCCTGGTTGTTACAGGCAAAAAAAATTACCGGTTTGCCAACAACAGTAGAAGTAGCTACAGCAAAGCAAGTGGAAGATGCATTGAGCTTTGATGTAGACGTTCTTTGGATCGGTGCCAGAACAACTGTAAACCCGTTCAGCGTACAGGAAGTAGCAGATGCACTTCGTGGTGTTGATATTCCTGTATTGATCAAAAACCCGATCAACCCTGATCTTGAACTATGGACAGGTGCCGTTGAGCGCGTACAAAAAGCAGGTATTAAACAAGTTGGTTTGATCCACCGTGGATTCAGTTCTTACGGTAACAGCGAATACCGCAATGCGCCTATGTGGCACCTTGCTATTGAAATGAAACGCCGCAATCCTGAATTGCCAATCATTTGCGATCCTTCTCACATCAGCGGACGCAGAGATATCCTGCAAGCCGTTTCTCAAAAAAGCGTTGACCTTGATTACGATGGTTTGATGATCGAGAGCCACATCGATCCGGACAATGCATGGAGCGATGCTAAACAACAAATCACTCCTGAGCGTTTGGCAGAATTGCTTAACGACATCGTTTGGAGAAAAGAAGATGTTAACTCTGAAGAATATCACGCAGCATTGGAAAAATTGCGTCAGCAAATCAACCACCTTGATGATGAGTTAATGCAAATCCTTGCACAGCGTATGAAAGTGGCTGACAAGATCGGTCAGTACAAAAAAGAAAACAGCATCACGATCTTACAAACAAACCGCTGGAATGAAATCCTTGAGCGTGCATTCAAAAAAGGTGAAGCAATGGGCCTTAGCAAAGAGTTCATCACCAAGTACTATGATGCACTCCACATGGAAAGCATCAACCACCAGAATAAGATCATGAATGATTAAAATACGGGAACGCAGATTTTTAAGATTTTGATGATTTATTAAGATTTGAATTTGAGGTTTGATTTGCGGCTTATTTGAAATGAGCGGTAGCTCAATCTTAAATTCTAAATCAAAAAATCATAAAAATCATCACAACCATAATAATCTGCGTTCTTTCTCTCTACCATGAAAAAACTAACTTACAAATTCTCTACTGCCTCGACCTCTTTTTATTTCGATACAGCATTCGCTGATCTCAAGACAATTGTAGATAAACAAAATGCAGTTGTTATCACGGATGAAAATGTTTTTGCCAACCACGAAAAGAAACTCAAGGGCTGGAACGTGATTGTTCTGAAAGCCGGCGAAGCGTTTAAAATTCAACCGACAGTTGATACTGTAATTGAACAGCTGATAGCATTTGGTGCCGACAGAAAAACTTTCCTGGTAGGTATCGGAGGTGGCGTTATCACTGACATTACAGGATACGTTGCCGCGATTTACATGCGTGGATTGCGATTTGGCTTCATACCCACCACCATCCTTGCAATGGTAGATGCGGCAATCGGCGGAAAGAATGGAATTGATGTAGGTGTATATAAAAACATGGTGGGCACTATTCGTCAACCAGAATTTTTATTGTACGACTACAGCTTATTAAAATCATTGCCCGAAGATCAGTGGATAAACGGCTTTGCAGAAATTATCAAACATGCCTGCATTAAAGATGCACGTATGTTTAAACTGCTGGAAGAAAAAACGCTGGCAAATTTTCAGAAGAATAAAACATTGTTGTCTGCATTGATTCAGACCAATGTAAAAATAAAAGCGGGTGTTGTTCAACGTGATGAATTCGAACAGGGCGAAAGACGTTTGCTCAACTACGGACATACTTTGGGACATGCGGTAGAAAACATGTACGAACTTGGCCATGGTCAGGCCATATCAATTGGTATGACAACTGCAGCTATGATCTCAAAGCAATTGCTCGGTTTCAAACAATCTGAAAAAGTAATTGCGTTGTTGAGCAAGTACGGCTTACCGACCGTTGCAGCGTATGATAAAGAGAAAGCATTTGAAATTCTTACACACGATAAGAAAAAAGTGCGCAACGAAATGAACTACATTCTGCTTGAAAAAATAGGAAAAGGCGTTGTAAGGCCAATTCCATTGAACGAATTGAAAACGTTGATCTAGAGAAAGAACGCAGATACTCAAGATTGTCATGATTTATTATGATAGGGAAATAAAATCTTGATTAATCATCAAGATCATAAAAATCTGCGTTCCAATTAAAACAAAATTATGAACGTAACCATACAACCATCTTCTATCACAGGATCCATTGTAGCGGCGGCTTCTAAGAGCTCCATGCAGCGTGCATGTGCAGCGGCGCTGTTGCACAAGGGAACAACGATCATACACAATCCGGGGCATAGCAATGATGATAATGCAGCTATTAATGTAATCCAACAAATGGGTGCAAAAACTTCTTTGGTGGGTGAAGAATTGCATGTAACAAGCAATGGTGTAAATGCAGAGAACGAAAGAATAAACTGCGGCGAAAGTGGTTTGGGCATTCGCATGTTTGCACCAATCATTTCCATGAACAAAGTGCCGATCACCATTAACGGAGAAGGTAGTTTGCTCAAAAGGCCAATGGATTTTTTCGATGAAGTATTGCCTGATCTTGGCATACAGGTAAAATCAAACGATGGTAAATTACCGTTGGTAGTAAAAGGACCTTTGCAAACAAAAGAGATCACTATCGACGGATCATTAAGCTCACAGTTCCTTACAGGTTTGCTGTTTGCTTACTCTGCATCGGTAACAGAACCAACAACAATAAACGTAACCAATTTAAAAAGCAAGCCATATATCGATCTTACATTGAAAGTGTTGGCCCACTTCGGTTATAAAATTGAGAATAAAAACTACGAGCAATTCATAATCACGCCTTCTAACAACTCACAGCCAACAACTGTCAACTACACAGTTGAAGGAGATTGGAGCGGTGCTGCATTCTTGTTGGTAGCAGGTGCCATTGCCGGAAAAATTACTGTGAAAGGATTGGATGTATTTTCAACGCAGGCAGATAAAGCGATCTTGCAAGCTCTCGCTGATAGCAAGGCAAGTCTGTCGATACAGGAGTCGCAAATAGAGATCGGTCCTGGTGCATTACAGGCCTTTCATTTCGATGCAACCGAGTGTCCGGACTTATTCCCGCCCTTGGTAGCATTAGCTTCTTATTGCGCCGGGAAAACGGTAATAGAAGGTGCTAATCGTTTAACGCACAAAGAAAGTAACCGTGCCCTCACATTGCAGGAGGAATTCGGCAAAATGGGCATACAAATAGATTTACAGGACGACCTGATGATCGTGCATGGCGGAACAGGTGTAAAGGGTGCAGTGGTCCATTCTCACCACGACCACAGAATTGCGATGGCATGTGCTGTTGCCGGGCTAAAAGCAAACGGCGAAACCACCATCGAAGTGGCAGAAGCGATCAACAAATCGTATCCTGATTTTTATGAGCACATAAAAAAATTAGGCGCTGTGGTGTTAGAGGCTGAGGTAAGTAAAAAGTAAAAAGGCAAAAGTCAAAAAGCGGAGACCCTGATTTTTGACTTTTGATTTTTGATTTTTGAATTTTGACTTCAATAAATTTGTTAAGACTAAAACTTAAAGCATTGAACTCATTCGGACGTATTTTTCGTGTAAACATATTCGGCGAATCGCATGGCGAAGGTGTTGGTGTATTGATCGATGGTGTACCTGCGGGATTGCCTTTGAAAACAGAAGATTTTTTGCCTGATCTGGAGCGTCGCAAAGGCGGTCAGCAGAAAGGTACAACACCACGTAAGGAAGACGATTTTCCTTTCTTTAAAAGTGGTTTGTTTAACGACAAAGCAACCGGTGCACCCATCACTATTTTGTTTGAGAACAACAATACGCGTTCCGGTGATTATGCCAAACAACGTGCAGTTCCAAGACCCGGACACGCCGATTTTGTTGCCAGTAAAAAATTTGGTGGTAACGAAGACTACCGTGGTGGCGGTCACTTCAGCGGAAGACTCACCGTGGGTTTAGTGGCAGCAGGGGTTGTTGCGAAAAAAATATTGGGCGACATTAAAGTAGAAGCAACCATAACGGAAGTAGGAGGAGAGAAGGATGTAGAAAAAGGTCTTCAAAAAGCCATTGAAGCGAAAGACTCAGTTGGCGGTATTGTTGAATGTCGCGTAAGCGGATTGCCGATTGGTTTAGGTGAGCCATTTTTCGATTCTGTAGAATCATTGTTGGGGCATGCTGTGTTTGCCATTCCAGCCGTTCGCGGTGTGGAGTTTGGAACGGGTTTTGCCGCAGCTAAGATGTTTGGTGTTGAGCACAACGATGCCATTGAAAATGCTGAAGGAAAAACAGTTACCAACCATGCAGGTGGCGTTGTAGGCGGCATTACAAACGGTAACGAATTGGTGTTCCGCATCGCCATAAAACCAACATCCTCCACACCAAAAGATCAGTTTACATTGAACTGGGAAACCAATGAAATGGAAACATTTTCTGTAAAAGGACGTCACGATCTGTGCATTGCATTGCGTGTTCCGCCAGTTTTAGAAGCGGTTACGGCAATGGTACTCGCAGATTTGATGTTGCTTGAACAACAAGTAAAACGAATCATTTGAGAGAGGGAACGCAGATTGTCATGATTGTCAAGATTGGTAATGATTTGAAATTTGATATCTGAAATTTGAGACGAGCAGAGAGTATCAATCAATTTCAATGATAAAATCTAAAATCAAAAGATCATAGAAATCATGACAATCATGAAAATCTGCGTTCCTCTCTCGTTAAACATCATACGATGGCTATCATTTATCATGTTACTACTGCAGCGGCATGGAACGCTGCAAAAGAAAAAGGCAGTTATGAAGATCCTTCTTTGGCAAAAGAAGGATTTATTCATGCCAGTGAAGCACAACAGGTTGACGGTGTGCTGCAACGATATTTTGCAGGCAAAACCGACCTTGTAAAACTCACCATCGACACTGATAAATTAAAGAGTCAACTCGTCTACGAATGGTCGCCCTCCGTGCAGGAACAATTTCCTCACATCTATGGTCCCATCAACCTCGACGCTGTTATAAGCGAAGATCCGCTATAGGACTATTTTCAATTTTCAACTTTCAATTTTCAATTGTCGCCATGCATTCATACATCATCAACGCCTCTATCCAAATTCTTCCAGTAGTACAAGACAAACATCCATACGAATGGGTAGATGAAGCAATCGCTGTTATTCAGAAGTCAAACGTGAAGTATGAAGTAGGCGCCTTTTCAACCGTAGTGGAAGGAAAGTACAGCGATGTAATGCAACTAATCAACGATATTAACGAGTATCTCTACAGCCGGGAATGCAATGAATGGATTACCAGCGTACAAATTCAAATTCGCAGCAAAGGCGACATAACGGGAGATGAAAAAACCGAAAAGTTCAAGTGAGAGAAAGAACGCAGATTGTCATGATTTTCATGATTATAGAAGATTTGATATTTAATTGTTGATTTGATTGTCGCCAACCATTGACGATCAGGCTTGGTTACAGATCAAAAATCATGACAAAACATGATAATCATGAAAATCTGCGTTCATTTCTCTCTGTGTGCCTCTCTCTTCAAGTCTCCGAAGCTCAGATCCATCACATCGTAATCTTTCGAGTTGCCAAAGCTATAGTGCCACCACTCTGTTTCCAGCGCTTTGAAGCCGTATTTTTCCATTAGTTCCCGCAAGAATTTTCTGTTTTTTAACACATTTTCGAGGAGATTCTTAAAGTCATGATGGGCCGAATCTGTAAAGTTGTCAAAATCAGTACCCATATCAAGATTTTTGCCTGTGGCAGCATCAACCAAAGTGAGGTCAACCGTAGTGCCGCGATTATGACCGCTGCCATTTACCGGGTTTGCCACATAACGTTCATCCTGAATGAGTGTCCACATTTTTTGAGAAACGCTATAGGGTCGATAGGCATCAAAAATTTTTAGGGAATAACCTTTTGCCGTACATTCGCCCTGTACTTTATCAAGAGCTTTTGCGGCAGCAAGTCGCAAATATGAATAACCGATTCGAGGGTACAGTTGTTGATGTGTGAAGTTGTTGGTCGTTGCATAACGAAGGTCAAATTGTATTCCGGTAATAGTTCCAATACTCACCATACGCTGGTTACTATCAAGTGCCACTATTTTTTCATACTGTTTTACATCTTTGACCACATATAAACCTTGTCCAGTCGCACATTGGGCAAGCAAAATGGAAAACATTGTTAATCGAAAAAAAAGAAATTGATTCATTGGGTTGAGAGTATGTGTTTTATGTTGTATTATTCGCCCTGAATTTAAGAATCTGTATTTATTTTATGAAGCTGTATCAATTGTGTTTTTTAAAAAGATTGATTTTCCCCCTATTCTTTATCGTAGTTTCACTGGTTGCCTGTAACAATAACAGCTCCAAAAAACCGGCAGAAAAAGTAATTGTTGACAAGCCGGAACAAATGGAAACCGTGGTAAGCGAAAATATAGATGAACTGTTAACTTATCTAAAAGGAAATGAAGGGAAATTAAATGACTCTGTTAAAGTAGATTTACTTCAGCAGGTTGACAAAGTATATCAAAATACCAGTTTTCATACCATTTGGAGCAAGGACCAAAAATGGCAACCTATTGCAGATTCTATGTTTTACATGGTGACGCACGCCAAAGAATACGGCCTGTTTCCAACTGATTATCACGCCGAGATTTTAAATGATTTTCACAATAAAATTATTGCAGATCCTTCCTCAAAAAAGAACGCCATACTCTGGACAAGAGCCGATGTGCTGCTAACTGACGCATGGTTTGGAATGGCCAAAGATCTGAAATTGGGAAGATTGGCAAAGGACAGTGTAACACTAAGAAATGATTCCCTGGTAAATGACGAATATTTCTTCAATAAATTTCAGGGAGCCATCGCAAGCGGAAACGTATTGGGCGTATTGAGGGAACAGGAACCTACCAACAGGTTTTATGTGGCATTGAAAGAAGCTTTGCCTTCGTTCCTCGACACTGCAAAATTCAAGCAGGTTGTCTATATCACTTATCCTGGCAAAGATTCAATGTCGCTTAACACACAGGTGCAGCAAAGATTAGTAGAAGAGGGGTACATCGCTTCGCCACTTGCGTCAGGTGATTCAGCAGGATTGAAAAAGGTATTGACCGCCTTTCAGCATGTTAAAAAAATCAAAGAAACTGGAAAAATCAACGAGTCTGTTGTAAGAAATCTGAACTATACCGATTGGGAAAAATTCAAACGGATTGCGCTGAATCTTGACCGTTATAAACAACTTCCCGATTCATTGCCCGAGGCTTATGCGTGGGTAAATTTGCCAGCTTTTTCTCTTCGTGTATTCGATACCGATACCATTGCGCTGCAATCGAAAGTTATTTGCGGAAGCCCTATTACACGCACGCCTTTGCTTACAAGTGCCATTTCAAATTTTATCACTTATCCGCAATGGACGGTGCCTTATAGCATTATCTTTAAGGAAATGCTTCCCCGCATTCAAAAGAACACCGACTATCTTGATAAACAAAATTTGATGGTGATAGATGCCAATGACAGCGTGATTGATCCTAAAACAATTGACTGGTCAAAACTTAATAAAACGCATTTCCCTTATTTGCTGAAGCAGCGCCAGGGCGATGACAACTCGCTAGGTGTGATCAAATTTAATTTTCCTAATAAGTATAGTGTATACATGCACGATACCAATGCACGAAAATTATTTAGTAACTCATACAGGGCGTTAAGTCACGGATGTGTGCGTGTGCAGGACTGGAAAATATTTTCTGATTATTTAATAAGAAATGACACAACGAAGTTTCCCGCAGACACCATCAATGCATGGATGGAAAGGCAGGAAAAGCATGTTGTTTCAGGCTTTAAGAAATTGCCATTGTACATAAGATACAATACATGCGAGGGCAATGATGGCAAAGTGAGATTTTATGATGATATTTATGGAGTAGACCGGATGTTGAGCGAGAAATATTTTGCCAATAAAAACGTTTATTAAATTCCATAAATAAATCCTATGATTCGACTATTGATTGTTTGTTCACTGTTTTTTGGGCAGGGTGCGATGGCCGCCGCAACTGTGCGAACGGTACGATCGCATGATCCTGTGCCAGCAAAACGAGTCAAGAATTTGCAGAAAATCCAGTACGGAACTGCCAGTTATTACTCGGATAAATTCGAAGGTAAAAAAACAGCAAACGGTGAAATTTTTCATCAAAAAAACATGACCTGTGCACACAATGGATTGCCATTCGGTACATGGTTAAAAGTAACCAACAGGAAAAATGGCAAATGGGCATATTTCAGGGTAACTGACCGCCTGCATGCAAAAAACAAAAGAGTAGTGGACCTAACCACAACGGGCGCAAAAAAGCTCGGCTATTATAAGAAGGGCCTTACGAATGTTAAAGTTGAGGTATTGGGAAAGAAGAAGCCGGAATAATAACTGAATAACTGATTAACTGAATAACTGAATGTTTAGGTTCAGTCAGGTTCTTTTGATAGTAAGCTTTCAGTTATTCAGTTAATCAGTTATTCAGTTATTAAATCAACTCAATGTCTCTATTTAGAAAGATCGATTATAATTCGCCGGTAGTATTATCTTATTTTTTTCTATCCGCAGCAGTTCTGGTGCTGGGATACATGACGCAAGGATATTCTACCGGCGTTTTTTTTAGCATATATCGAACTTCATTTCTCGATCCGCTATTGTACCTGCGCTTGTTTACTCACGTACTGGGACACGCGAATTTTACACACTTCATAAATAATTTTTTATTGCTGCTGATCGTTGGGCCAATTTTGGAGGAAAAGTATGGGTCAAAAAGATTGCTCACCATGATGGTCTTTACGGCAGTGATTACAGGTTTGGTTAACATTTTTTTGTTTCCGCAAACGGCATTGCTCGGCGCAAGCGGCATCGTTTTCATGTGCATCCTGCTCGCGTCCATCACGAACTTTAAAAGCAACACATTGCCACTTACATTTTTATTGGTCCTTGTAATTTACCTCGGGCAGGAGTTGTACAGTGCCTTGCATGCCAAAGACAATATTTCACATCTCACACATATAATTGGAGGGATTTGTGGGGCGGCTTTTGGGTTTAGCAGCCAAAAGTAAAAAGTAAAAAAGCAAAAGTCAAAAAGGCTGTCCGTGCTATCGTGGACCTTTTTTGAAATTCTAATTTTGACTTTTTACTTATATAGTCATAGAGAATAACCTCGTATCCGGCAGCTTCCTATTCATTCTAAGATCAAACGCCATGCAGATGTTGCGGATAAATGGAATGCCGCTTTCGTTTATTTGTAAACCGTTTTCATCCACCGTAAGAATACCGTCTTTTACAAACTCATCCATTTTCCTGATGACTTCATCCAGTTCTTCAAACTTTTCATTTGGCTGGCCCCAGGAAGTTCGTAGTTGACACATAATGTTCAATACGTGTTTGCGTATGACAAGATCCTCGTCGTCCAATAAATGGCCTCTAAACACCGGTAATTCATCTTTTGCGAGCGCATCATAATATTGTTCCAGCGTTTTTACATTTTGTGCGAATGCATACCAGGAATCGCTGATGGCAGAAACACCAAGGCCAATCATCAGTTGGGTTTTTGAAGAAGTGTAACCCATGAAATTTCTATGCAGTTTTTTACCAACTGCCGATGAATACAGACTGTCAGATTTTAATGCAAAATGATCCATGCCTATTTCCACGTAGCCGTTCTCAAGAAAAAGTTTCTTTCCTAAGTTGTACAGCGCACGTTTCTCTTCATCTTTCGGAAGGTCATTTTCATCAAATCCTCTTTGCCCGTTTCCTTTTAACCAGGGAACGTGTGCATAGCTGTAAAATGCAAGCCTGTCGGGCTTTAGCAGAATTGTTTTTTGTATAGTATCGGCGATTGTTTCTAAAGTTTGTTTGGGCAAACCAAAAACAAGATCATGACTGACTGAAGTGTAACCAATTTCTTTTGCAAGTGAGGTGGCAAGTTCAACATTTTCAAACGGCTGGATGCGGTGTATTGCTTTTTGAATAACAGGATCGTAATCCTGCACACCAAAGCTCACCCTTTTAAAACCGAAATCATATAATGTCTGCAAATGCTCTCTGGTCGTATTGTTTGGATGTCCTTCAAAACTGAATTCCCAATCATCACATCTGTCGGCGTGAAAAAAAATGCCATCAAGCAGTTGACGCAAATTATTTGGAGAGAAGAAAGTAGGGGTACCGCCACCAAAATGGATTTCTTTGATCAGTGGCCTTTCCTGAAACAGTTCAGTGTACATTTGCCATTCTTTCAACACTGCCTTTATGTACGGATCTTCGACATCGTGATTTTTCGTGATTCTTTTATTGCAACCGCAAAATGTACAAAGGCTCTCGCAAAAGGGGAGATGGATGTATAAACTAATGCCTTCTTTTTCATTGCTTTCAGCAAATGATTTGACTGCTGAAAATTTCCAGTCGTTTACGTTGAAACTACTTTCATCCCAATAAGGAACGGTTGGATAGCTGGTATATCTTGGTCCGGGAACATTGTACTTATGAATCAAACCTGTGTTCATCACATGAATTATGTCACAAATGTTGCGAGAAGCAGCGGTAGAAATTATGATGAAAGTCAGGTTGGGTGAATGTGACAGGAGTATGACAAAAGAATTAGGAATTAGGAATTAGAAATTAGGAATTCAGTTTGGGCGAGATGATGAATAGGGGAATGTCATTGGTTCTGTTTCAGACAAAAAAATGTAGCGTTCAATACTGAACGCTACACCTGAAGTAATTCTTAATTCTTAATTCTTAATTTCTTCAATAACTTTCCCCACACAGCCATTCGGCATTTGAATTTGAAGCAGTGCCGCAATGGTCGGTGCGATATCTGTCATGTTAGCGTGTTTATTGCTTTTACCGGATTTGATGTGCCAGCCATACCAAACCAGTGGAATATGCGTATCGTAAGGGTTCCAGGTACCGTGCGTGGTGCCTGTGCGACCAGAACCTTCATACCAACCAGGGTTTAAGATGATTTGTATTGCACCGCATCTTTTGAAATAATAACTATTTGCCACCATTGATTTTAAAGGCTCAGGCGTTGCAGAGCTTCCAACAGCTGCGATGTCGATAGCTTGTGTAATGTTTGGCTGACGAAGCAAATAAGCAATGGTTTCTTTTTTGATCTTTTCGAAATCCAATTGTTGCGCGTCAATTTTATCAAGATCAAAATTCACCTGGTAGTTCTTAATGGCTCTGATCAAATTCGGCGTACCGAATTTAGTCGCCAGCATTTTATTCAAAGAATCTTTCAACGGATTTGAGTTCCATGCATCCGCAGGAAGATTGTGTTTTGCCATGAAATCAACGTTGTGTGCTGCACCGTGATCAGCAGAAAGGAACACAAGATATTGCCCCTTGCCAAGCTTCTGGTCAAGCATGTTAAAGAAATCAGAAAGGTCCTTGTCAAGACGCAGATAAGTATCTTCTACCTCGATTGAGTTTGGCCCGTACATATGTCCTACGTAGTCTGTAGACGCGCAGTTAATGGTCAAAAAGTCTGTAACATCTCCTTGTCCGAGTTTATAATTTTCAACCGCCTGTTGGGCAAATTCCAGCGTAAGTGTATTGCCAAAAGGTGTTGAGCGGAAGATGCCTTTCTTTTGTTTATAAAAATCGTCTATTGCGTGAGGGAACGTAGATGTTTTTTCACCCGGAAATTTTCCTTCATAAGATTGATCATCGCTATCGCTTTGAACGTATGTTTTGATTGGATACATTGTGCTCCAACCTTTTTTGATCAAAGCCTGAATGCGATTCTTGTCGTTGTATTTGTTTACCCAGGAAGGCAATTCTTTCATGTAATAAGAGCTTGTGATGAAATGTCCGCTTGCATCATCCAACCAGTAAGCAGCGGTAGCCAAATGACCCGCCGGTAAAATAGAAGCTCTGTCTTTCAAAGACACACCAACTACCTTTGACCTGAAGTTTGTCGCCAAACGCAACTCATCTGTAATGGTGGAAACTAGCAAATTTCTTGGAGACATTTTGCCGTCTTCGGAATCATTGCCTACGCTTGTTACAGTGCTGTCGTCTGTGCAATAAACGCTTTTACCGCTAAGCTGCTCGGTCCAGTCGTTGCCGGTAATGCCACTGATGGCCGGCACTGCTCCGGTATATATTGTTGTGTGACCAACGGCAGTGTAAGAAGGTAGATAGTTGATGAAGGTATTTTCGCAGGAAAATCCGTCGTTCAGCAGTCGTTTAAAACCACCGGCTTCATAGCGGTCATAATAACGGTATAAATAATCCCAACGCATTTGGTCCACCACGATTCCTACTACAAGTTTGGGTCTTGGAACTGAATTTGCTGCTTGTTGTGCAAAGGAAGTAGCAGCAGAGGTCAATAGTACTAATGAGAAGATTAAACGACGCATATTTTTTGAAAAAATTTTGGCAAAGATATAGTTGTGACAACTTCAAAGATAAACACAACAAAATGATAATACAGGTTGTATTAGTTTATCGTAAAAATACACCCAAAAAAATTTAATCGCTGTTATGGCTGACAATTACGACTGGAGCGCTTTTACCAAACGAATTGACATTAAATGTTCCGAAAAGGCGGCATACGATGCATGGACAACGCAAAAGGGCCTTCAGAAATGGTTTCTTCGTTCGGCAACCTTTTCTTCGCCCACTGGCGCAGCTATCGCCGCAAATGAAAATATCAGTGCGGGAGATGCCTACAAATGGCACTGGTACGGTTACGACGACACTACCGTTGAATACGGCGAAATCGTGGAAGCAAATGGGGCAAATTTTCTATGTTTTACATTCTGCAGCGAAGCCGCCAAGACAGATATGCAGGTAAGTGTTTCCATTAAACATGAATTGGGTGAAACAATCATAGAGCTGAAACAATTCAATATACCAACCGACGACAGGGGTAAAGCATTGTTTCATGTGGGCTGTATGGAAGGTTGGGTTTTTTACTTAGCAAATTTAAAATCTGTCTTAGAAGGCGGTGTTGATTTAAGAAATAAGAATGAACAGTTGAAGAAGATGGTGAACTCGTAGGGAAATAACTGAATAACTGAATAACTGAATAACTGAATAACTGAATAACTGAATGACTGAATGACTGAGTGCAACTCCGACCTTGGTTTTCAGTTATTCAGTTACTCAGTTATTCAATTATGAATCCGTGCAAATCAGTCTAATCAGTGTCATCAGTGTGCTCACTACAGCGCATTCTCGCTCTTCATTTTCTCGTACCATAGTTGCACTAAGCCCGATGGGAAAGTCATGCTGCGTTTAAGTTCCAGCCTTTGAATGTGCCTGCCGGGTTTAAAAAGAGAAACGCCATCACCAAGAAAAATCGGAATAACAGAGATGATAAAGCGGTCAATCAAATCATGTTTCATCAATTCGAAAATAATCTCCGAGCCACCATCGCAAAAAATGTTTTTGCCTTCCTGTTTTTGAAGATCTGCAATGAGTTCTGTTATCGGTCCGTTGAAGAAAGTAACATTTTCGTCGCTGCCTGTTTTTGAGTTGGAGAGTACAATCGTTTTTCTATCCTTGTGCCAGAATGTATCCGACAGCGTTAATACTTTATCATAAGTTTTTCTTCCGAGAAGAACGGTGTCAACATTTTTGATGAAGTCGAAATAGCCATAGTCTTCGCCTTCTCTGTCAACCATGTCGAGCCAGCTGATATCATCATCTTTCGAAGCTATGTAACCATCAACACTGCATGCGATAAAAATCATTACCTGTCTTTTGCTCATAATTTTACCAGTTTAATACCTGTAAAATTAGTTTCCATTCTTTGCCTTTTCGTATCCAGACGCGTAAATAATTTTCAACATTGTCGTGTGCCGTTACGCTGCCGTACACATATGCGAAATCGCCGCTTTGTGTGAGTTCTCCTGCAATGGGAGTGAAGTGCAAGGTATCTGGAATTGAAATGATGGCAGCTTTTACATTTTGCAAGCCATAGTAAGGATGGTTGTTTTTTCTGTTGAACCAGGATTTATTGGTAACACGTTTATGAAAAGCCAGGCTCCCGACTTTTTTGTAATCGTTTATGAATTCATTTTCTATTGACAATGCGCTTTGTGATATTGCAACTTTTGTTGAGCTAAAATCTGAGGTAAATATTTTCACTGCAGTGACCCTTTCTGCATTTGTACCATAAGACGCACCCATGTCAAGAATGGCTTTCCAATCGCCGTCCTTGTTGAGTTTCCAGATAGTGGTAAATTGTCCACGACCTGCAACGGTATCATTTACACTTTGTTTATAAGTGTACGGCCCTGTAGAAAAACCGATGTCTTTTGCAGACGAAATGCAAACGTATTCCGGCTCCCAATTTAAAACGCCGCCTTTATCAGAATTAGAACTGTACAGTTGATAGCCGTTGACTGCTTTGCCTTTTACAAACACAACGCAACCTGTATCGAAGTTTGCGGTAAAGGCTTTATTGATGCCTTCCTTTACTGACATGGCGGCAAACGCCCTTTCTGCACGCACGATTGATTCGCCGCTTTCCTGTGCGTGCAACGACGTGCCCAGCACCAAGGAGATCATGATAAGGAGATGCTTCATGAGAGGGTTATTTTTTGGGCACACAGATGACACAGATTATACTGATTTCCACGGATTGGATTGATCTAAAATTACCCTTTGCGATTAATTGTTTCGCAGTGAAATGTGGTAAACGGTATGTGGAAAGTTTCTGTGCGAAAAAGGCTTTGACAAACGCATCTCACATGCTAATTATGCAAGGGGATGCGTCTGTCAAAGCCTCGGTAAGAAAGCTTAATTTATATTGTAAAATCTTCTTCAACTAATCCGTGAAAATCAGTCTAATCCGTGTCATCCGTGTGCCAATGGATTTACCCTTTAGGCTTGAACTTGATAACATCGTGCTTGATCGGAGATATCGTTTGTATGTACGAATAAATGCTTGAAAGATCGCTCTCTGTCATGCCGCCATACATCGTCCATGGCATGATCGTTTGCATATCTGTTGGTTTAAGCACAATGTTTTGGTTTGCGCTGTCTGCATAAAATTTGAACTTGGCTATGAACTGTTCTCTCGTCCATTTGCCAATACCGGTTTCCTTGTCAGGAGTAATGTTTGCAGATGTAATTGTTCCCGATGGCATTGGAAATGATCTTCCGCCCGCATATGCCAGGGTCTCATCGTACTTTCCTTTGTCGAACGGTGTATGACACTCGTGGCACGCACTTCCGGTAAACAGATATTTTCCATACGCAACACTGTCAGAAGGAGAAGGTTTTGTTGTCAACTCAGCTTTGGTGGGCATTGTGTTGATTAGAAAATTCATTGGAAAATCGGACGCGCTGGTTGGAGGCTTATTGTCAATAGCAGGAAGTGTACGCAAATAAGCGATCACGGCCTTGATATCCTCTGCATCCATTTTTCCGTAGGCATGGTAAGGCATTACAGGAAAGATCGCCTGGCCATTTCTATCCACTCCCGTGGTAATGGTTCTGAAAATTTCGCCATCGGTCCAGCTTCCAATGCCTGCCGGTGTAATATTTCTTGCAAAATATTTTCCCGGAAATCCCATTGTCTGGTCAAATTGTTCACCGCCTTTGCCTTGTGTACCGGCAATAATGGGAGCGGAGAGTTTGCTCCAGTCGCGTGTACTGTGGCAGTCGATACAAACAAAAACGTGATTGGCAAGATATTCTCCACGTTGTACAAGCTCGGGAGTGGAATTTACCTTAAGATCTGAAGCAGGGCCAACGTTAGGCAATCCGATCTTTACATAAGAGGCAATGCCTACAACGCCAAGAACAATGATGAGCACCAGGATGCCCAGCACTTTAAGAACTTTTTTCATAATGATGCAAATGTTTGGGTTTGTTTAAAAATGGGGTTTTTCACTTTGTCCGGTGGATTTTTTGGGCAAAGGTTTTACTGGATTGCTTTTTCAGTCAACCCTTTTTTTCGTGGATAAAGCATACAAAAATTGTGGCTAAAGGAAGTGCGATGGAAACAAGATAGCTATATTTTCTTGTTTTTCCACCTGCCACTGCGCATATATAAAAATGAGCAGGTAAACATGATTGACCAGTAGATCCATTCAGACATCCAGCCGTAAGTAATTGGCAGTTTTAATTTCTCTAAAATAACCCATGCATACAAAGAATACAGCGTGATGGCCAGCACTTCTATCATCAGGTTGATCTTCGTGTTTCCCGTGCCTGTAACGGAATTGAGCCAAACCGTTCCAAAGGACATCATAACAAGCGCGAGTGAAACGATGCGTACAACAGGAATTGCTTCCCGCACGAAATCTTCTCCTTGCCCAAACACCGATAAAAAGACCGGCGGAAAAATATTCAGCATAATACAAATGACGGTCGCAATTCCCGCGCTCAGCTTTACGATCTTGCGAACAAGTTCCATCACACGATCCTGCATGCCCTGTCCGATCACGTTGCTCACCATTGTATTTGTCGTGGCTGCAAATGCCCATGTAAACACGCCAAACATGCCAAAGATGTTGCGCATAGTGTTTGAAATAGCAAGGTCTCTGGCGCCGTGATGCTCAATCAATATGTAGAAAAATTCCCAGCTGATAATACTGATGGCATATTGAAAAATCAATGGAGAAGATTGTACAAGCAATAGCCTGGTATTTGTTTTGTCGAACTTCATTCCCTTGTACAAATGCAATTGATGACTGATGCCTTTGTAGTGAATTACTGCAAACACCACAAACATGCCCATGAACTCTGCGATGATAGAAGCAATGGCTGCGCCGTTAAAACCTATTTCCGGCAGGCCCATTTTGCCATAGATAAGTCCGTAATCAAAGAAGATGTTGAAAAGGCTTTCTGCCAAGGTGCCTGCAATAAGATATTTACTTTGATTGGTGCCTACCAGCAATGCATTCCGCATTTGATAGATGTACAAAAAGGGCAGTCCCCATATGCGTATGCGTAAAAACGAAATGGCTTTTTCATGTAACACGGCATCGTGAATGACAGCACGTAAAATAGACGGCGCCACGAACCAGGTGAATAAAATGCCGAAGGCCGCAATGCCCAAAGAAACAATCACTCCTTGTGTAAAAAGCTTGCCTATTTCCTCCACGCGATTTTCCCCCGCACGGCGTGCAATAAGCGCCTGCAATCCATTGTTAAGACCCGCGCCCAACACCGCAAAGATTAGATAATACACGCCGGTAACACCTGCAGTTGCCAACGACTCTTCACCTAAACCTCCTAAGAAAATATTGTTCGTTACAAAATTTATCTGGGGAATAAGTATGGAAAAGCTGATAGGCAGTGCAATTGCCAGTATTTGGCGGTTGGTGATTGCGACGCGAAGATCTGACATGAAACCAGGAATTAGAAATTAGAAATTAGGAATTAGCAATTAAGAACACTGTTTTCGTGAGTGAAGATAACTTGTTAGAAATTCAAAAATAGGAGAGTGTGCCTTTTCTTCACAATGCTACACCTTCTAATTCCTAATTTCTAACTCCTAATTCCTAGTATTCAAACTCCATCACCGTATTATCGTGTATAAGGCACTCGATAAACTTCCTGTGGGCTTCTTTAGAGCCTTGTACTTTCCAGAAACCGGTGATCTGGTTGCCGCTCTTGGCTCTTTTTTTATTATGTGCCTCCAGCTTGTACTCTTTAAACAATCCATCAAATCGATTCAAGGTCTCGGGATCGTAGTTATAAACGATCTTGTAGTCGCGGATGAGATTATTGTGGTCGATCCATTTATCAATGAATTTGAAAGCAAGCAACACAAGAATGGTAACGCCGCAGCCGATACTCGCTATCCAGTAATGCCCTGCGCCAATGGCCATGCCAAGGCTTGCTGTTACCCAAATGGAAGCAGCCGTAGTAATGCCACTCAGGCGATTTTCCATTTTGTAGATCACGCCAGCACCCACAAAGCCGATGCCCGTTACAATGTTGGAAGCGATCCTGTCCGGCGAGTTAGGAGTGCCCACCAGTATAGACATCATCGTAAAAACGGAGGCACCTACACAAATCAGCACCATCGTGCGCAGTCCGGCAGATTTACTGCGGTACTCTCTTTCGGCACCAATGATGCCGCCGATAATAATAGCAAAAACTACTTTTTCTAAGATTTCTTGCCAGGGCATAACAGTCGTTGTTTATGAAGTGATGTTCACTTTGTTTTGAGGTTATGGCATCAGCGCGTTCACAAAATGGCTAAAGGTCCGCCAGTATTTGTCCTTGTAAATGTCGAAAGATAAGTCCATTTTACCGGCATGCTTTAAGCTCACGTAATTAAGAATTTTAGAGGGTCTTCGAAAATCTTTACAAACAAAGTAAATCTCTCTTTTGTTGCCTCCCGTTTGGTTTCCAAAGTTCAAAAAACCCTCAGCATCCGGCAGCTCTTTACTAAGTTCTGACTCCAGTTCTTCAATCATCGCCGTGGTTTTTTTATCAGGCATACCATTGTGTCGCCTGCCATCATATTCGATTTTTACAGTCAGTATCCAGGGGTGCGATGGCTTATTGTCCCAGTTTATTAACGATGTGTTTATCACAGCCACCATTTCATTGCCATTGGGAAGTTTGGCGGACAGGCCGGAATATTCGTCCTTTTCCGTATCCCGCCATGTTTCCTCATACCTTTCAATGAATTCTTTTTCCCTCCAAACAAGATAATCTTTTAGTTTTTCGATTGGTATCAATTCGGTCTGTGACGGGTCTTTTCCTGCAATGGTCAAAAGATCAATGGTAGTAGTGGCGTTTAATTCACCCAAAAAGTTGTCCATGAAAATATACACCCCGGTTGAAATGGCCGTTTTATCCTCCTCGTTGAAATCGTCAAATACAATGGTGACATCAATTTCATCTGGAAAATCAGGATCGTGATTTGGAAAAAAATGCAGTTTTTCCTTTGTAAACTTGTAGCCACTTATTTCCAGGTTTATGTCATCTATGTGCACAGCCGGTTTTAGCGCAGCAAACTTCCAGTTGGGCAGTGCAGGCGCAGCGGCCACCAATTCTTCTATAAAAACAATGTTTTCAATTTCGCCGTCCGCCGCAAATGCCAGTTCGGCTATGCTTGAAGTATGCATGCCCGCCACATAATAAATCGTTTCCTTGATCTTATCTAATTGAGGAGATAGCTGGTCGAAAAAATCAGTTTGAATATTATCGCCAGTCTCAACGATTTTAAAAAACATTTGCTCATTCGCACAGAACCAGGTCCAGAAATCTTCATATGATGCCGTTACCTTCTTTTTGAAGTTCTTCTTCAATAAACTCATTACACTCGGAAGTTAATAATTTGAAAATTTTTCTACAATACACGCCGGCACAAAAGTTTTGTGGATAAAATATATATAAATATTACTCAAAAAATGACTTTTAAACCATGCAAAGCACAATATTATTCTAGTTTTGCAGTTCTTTAAAAAAAATTAAAAGAATCGTGTCCTATGCAGCGAAGATATACCCTTGAGGCATTACAAAATATTGGCGTATCCCTGAAAAACAAAGTTTTTGGATTCGCGTTAGTTGCCGCCCTACCTGTACTGGCAACGTCTTGTGGCCAATTATATTCGGAGAGTAAAGCGGCTAAAGTAGAAGCAGGAAAAGAGACAAGTAAGAAAATAGACAGTGTAGTAGCGCCCGTAAAAAAGGACTCCGTTGCCATTGTTGACACTGCTGCATACGAGGCTAAATGGAAGCACCTGCTGAACGGTGATTCCTCCAAAAGATGGCAGTTGAACGTTCCTGTTGCAAATGCAGGGGCCATTTTACCTTATAAAAGAGTGATCGCTTATTACGGAAACCTGTATTCGAAAAATATGGGCGTACTCGGCGAATATCCGGAGCAGGAAATGCTGGATAAGCTAAATAAAGAAAAAGCAAAATGGGAAGCAGCAGATCCGGCGATGCCAGTTCAACCTGCTTTGCACTATATAGCTGTAACGGCGCAGGGAAGCGCTGGAAAAGATGGCAAATACCGTTTACGCATGCCTTTTGCCCAAATCGATAAGGTGATGGCAATGGCTGCAAAAGCAAACGCCATCGTGTTCCTGGACGTTCAGGTAGCCTTCAGCGATTTGAAAACAGAAATTCCTTTGTTGGAAAAATACCTGGTGATGCCAAACGTACACCTCGGTATCGACCCTGAATTCTCTATGAAAACAGGCAAGAAACCAGGCTCTGTGATTGGTACATTCGATGCAACTGATATCAATTTCGCGTCGGATTACCTGCAAAGTCTTGTAAAGAAAAACAACCTGCCTCCAAAAATATTGGTGGTGCACAGATTTACACAACCAATGGTGACCAACTACAAACAAATCAAAGTAAGTCCAGAAGTTCAGGTGGTAATGCACATGGATGGATGGGGTGAGCCTGAGCGTAAGATTGGTACATATAAAAACTTTATCTATACTGAACCTGTTCAGTTCACCGGTTTCAAGATCTTCTACAAAAACGACACGAAGAAAGTGAACAGAGCGCAGGAAATGCAACCGGCAGATTTGCTGAAACTGAAGCCACAGCCGGTGTATATTCAGTATCAGTAATTCAATTAGGAATTAAGAATTAGGAATTAGGAATTAATAGTGCGGCATGCTGCACATGGCCTGACAGGTTTTTAAAACTTGTCAGGTCTTTTTTATTTTAATAACTGAATAACTGAATGACTGAATAAACTGAATAACTGAAAGTTGAAAGACAGAGAGGCTGAATGAGCATAGCCGGGTTTGATAGTTTTAGAGGGCTTCGACAAGCTCTGCTACGCCCTCAGGCTGAGGCTGTCGAAGCGTTGGCGCACATAAACGGCGGCCGACATCCAATCTGGCTAGTCGATAATAAACCTTCAGTTATTCAGTTACTCAGTTATTCAGTCATGATGGACATTGGATTTTAAACAGAGGAGTTTTTGTGTAACCTGTAATCGGTTGCTACGTCATCTCCTTTTGACAATACAAAGCTGCGTCCTTTTTTATAACAAAAAAAAGACATTTGTCAAAATCATAATGTGACATTCATCACACTATCTTCCGGAAGGAGTTATACGGCTTAAGGTTTCCCTTGTTACACCAAGATATGAGGCAATGTCCTGCTTGGGAACTCTTTGAAATAAAACGGGGTATGTTCTGATGAGTTGGTCGTAACGTTGTTGAGTGGAGCTCATCAGGGAGTTGAGGATGCGTTGCTGCAAGGCAACGAAAGAGGCGGTTAATTTCATACGGAAGAAGTGCTCCATCTTATGCATTTCTCTGCATAATTTTTCCCGATTGGAAAGGGACAGGCCGAGTAGGAGGCTATCCTCAATGCAATCGACGTACAACGTTGCAGGCGCACGATTGAAATAAGCATGGAAATCGCTTATCCACCAATCTTCCATGGCAAACTGTATTACGTGCTCCCGGTCATTTATATCTAGTTTATAGGCTTTTAAACAGCCCTTAAGCACATAATACTCGTGCTGCACGTGATCGCCCTCCTGCACAAGAAATTGATGCTTGCGCAACTTCTTTGGCTTGAAAAAAGACGACACGTACTCGAATTCCTCATCCGTGAGAGGAATGATCTTCTCAAAGTGTTTTCGAAGAGGTATGTAAATAGGCATAAGGTTATTTTAATCCTACTTTAAAGTTAAAAATACCAGTTAAAAATGTCTACGGTATTTGTGCGATATTCTCAGGAAAAAAAGGTAGAAACCAGCGGAATTCATGGTAAACCGACCTGGTCCCGAAGGTTTATTTTACAGCTTTATAATGCTCATTGGTCATCGGGTACTTAAGCTCGTCTGGAGTAATAACACTGAAGGTGTATATAAGTTTATTCAGTCCGTGAGAATCGGCTCTGAAGGCAAAAGGATTTTGTGGCGTATTTGCTGGTCGGGTAGTCATACAATTAAGCTTTTGGTTTTGGCACAAAACAGCATCTACTTAAAAAATTGTGCCTTAGGTTGAGTGCAAAAAACAAAGAGGCGGTGTAGACACACCACCTCGCTCTTAACGATTGCTTGCCATAGAAAAACCGCAGTTACGGGCAGGTTCGAACTGCCGTGAAAGGTCTTGCAAACCTTTGCCTTACCACTCGGCCACGTAACTCATGTATTGTTCCGTGCTGGATACACCCATTGTAAATACTTGTTTTCAATACTGTAGAAATAGCCAATCACAAGCGTTGCAACCGTCACAACTGTTACTAATAGCCACGGATTAGGGTAAATAATGCTACAACCTACTGCCACTAATAATAACCGACCAAATTCAAGATAGAATATCCATTTCTTTTGCTCCATAATGGCACCGCAGTTCACCAGTGTGATAATAATAACGCCTGTGATAATTACCTGGTAAAATGCGCTTACGTAATGATCAAAGCCCATAAATAAAAACAGTAGCACCGTTATCAGAGTCATTTGCCAGACCACATATTTATTCAAAGGCTTGTCCACTGTTGCTTCAGAATGCTTGATGTAAAAAATCTCCTCCGCTATTTCCCTGTTCTTCGGATCAATCACATCTGGTTTTTTAAACAACAGCCTGATCTTATTGAAAAATCCTTTTTCTTTTTTCACGGCGATCCATAGTTCAATGAAGAAATGAAAATGCTGCCACAAAAAACTAAAACTCTTCAAAGGCTTGGTGAGTCCGTATTGTGGCTCTTCTTCTTCCACCTGGAACGTTCCAAACAACTTATCCCAAATGATCAACACATCACCATAGTTTTTATCAAGATACTTTTCATTGCTCGCGTGGTGCACTCTGTGATGCGATGGGGTGACCAATATGTACTCGAGAAACCCCAACTTGCCGATTACCCTGGTATGTATAAAGAAAGGGTACAGGCCATGCACAATCAGTATGCTTGTGATCATTCCAGCAGGAAATCCTACTATGGGCAAAACGCACCAAAAACCCGTACGCACAAAGGCCTGCAACACTGTAATACGCGCCGATACTGTATAATTGAAATCTTCACTCTGGTGGTGTACCACATGAACTGCCCAAAAAATATTCCACTCGTGTGCAAGCCGGTGATACCAGTACCACACAAAATCTGTACATACCAACAGTAATATCCATGTCAATACATTTGCCCGTATGGTAAACAACGCAAAACGTTGTTGTAAGTATTCATAAACATAGTAGAAGAGGCCCGCCACAAAAACATCCATCAGCCTTTCCGCAATGCCAATGCTGATATTTGCAATTGAATTATGCAGGTTGAAATAATCCAGTTTCTTTTTTCTTGCAATAAGAAATTCAAGCAGAATAAAGAATATAAATAGTGGAACCGCTAAAGCGATTATGTTAAACTTCATTGGATACTTATATAAATTAACGCTTCAGGCAATACTCATCCGGTGGGCGTAATAACGACCAGTAAAGGTTTTTAGAGAATTGACATTGAAAAAAATAAACTGAAATGTTTGTGGGACTACAAGCTGAATAGATTGGCAGCCATTCTTATTTTATATACATCGTGCTTTAGAAGAGTGTAACATCATTTGCTATTTATACTGCAAGATTATTTAAAAAATATTAGTCCACCAAATTTATAGACTATATTTTTTTTGAAAAAAATGGAACGCAGATTTTCATGATTGTCATGATTGTTAATGATTTGATATCGGAGATTTGAAATTTGCTTGCATCCAGATACATATGATCAATGGGGTTTGCACGGATATTTTTCGGCAATATCTTTACCGAACAGGTTGTTGCGCTTAACAAAAAAGGATTTGAAAATTGATCGTTCAATCAAATTTCAAATCCTATATCATGACAACTCATGATAATCATGAAAATCTGCGTTCCCGTTCTACAACTGGTGCCGCTTCACATATCTATCCATTGAAAACGCACCACCGCCGTGAATTAGAAACAGGATAAGCAGAATAAGAATGACGGACGATAATACAAACTCCGGTTCTACCGACAGAATGCCGGGACGGTTAACAAATATAACAGCGCCTAAAAGAATAGGAATTTGCAATGCTGCTGCTACGCGGGTGTATAAACCGGCAATTAATAGCACACCGCCCAGCAAGTGTGCAACAGTTATGTAGAATGATAAAAATGCCGCAAACTGATCTATTCTTCTCAGGTTGGTATTAACGATCATGTTCTCAAGCTCGCGTGCGTGACTTATGAAAGATATGCCTTTGAAAACAAGGAGCAATCCAAGCGCTACTCTTAAAAAAACAAGCCATTCCCACTTGCGGGATTGGCTTGCACTATCTATATTTTTAGTAATGCCCATAACCCACTTATTAGAGGTAAAGAATAACGCATCACTGCTTTTGCGCAGGTGCGAATTGGCTCTACTAAGTTACTAATAAGTCAAGGCCCCCACAACCTATTTAAAAAAAGGCCCCGTTTTTGGACAAACCGAAAAAAAGTCTTATATTCTTCTAAACCAACCTGACAGGTGTATCTGATACTGGTTAAGGTTTTTTAATGATTTGTTATAGTGTTGCTCTTCCAATTCATTAATAATCTCTCTGTTGTTGTACAGATATACCATGCTCGTGTAGATATCCTTGGTAACAATCAATTTGTCACCTTTTGTATCCACGAGTTTATATGAATCCCGTGAATGATCCAGTGTGAGGTTATATTTTTCCGAGAATATTTTTTGCAGGATCTTATGCTCTGCATCATTCAAAGTATAAAAGTGGTTCTCTACAATAAACAATTTGTTGTTGTAGAAGTGGAACTGAGTAAATACTTTGGTTTTTAGAAATTTGCTTTTGTAAATGAGGATCTTTCTTTCCTGGATGATTTCGCATTTGTACTCAAGGATAGGCGATCCCATTTGCCTGCGTACATACGACAGCGAACTTCCCAAAGGAATGTCAAAAGCCTGTATGTTGTTTTGAACCTGAATGACGCCGTCTGCGTCATTATAAAGAGAGAGGATCTCCTGCACGTCTGCCGACTTGGTGATCTTTTGTTCATAATAGTTCTTCTTGGAATAATAAGAACTAATGCCAGTTTTAGGCAGGATATTGGATAGTATGCTCATGGCTACTACAGTTTTTAAATAGGTTATTGTTTAACTTGTTTTACACGGGACTTGAATCAGCGCCAAAGTAATAACTTTTTGTTTCATATTTTATTGTGCAGCAGGTTATTTTAAATTTATAAGTGAAAGCACTTACCCGGGAAGGTAGAATCCAAACAATCAAAGGTGCTGATAACCGTTAGTGCCCGCGAGGAAAAATTGATGTCGTAGAAATACGATAAAATTGACGGCCTTTAAATGAATTAACTTTATAAAAAAAGAAACATGGAAGAGAAAGATTTTATGGAAATGGCGATCAGGCTTTCAGAAAAAAGCATTTCGACCAACGAAGGCGGTCCCTTTGGTTGTGTGATTGTGAAAGATGGTAAAGTGGTTGGTGAAGGATGGAACAGGGTTACTTCAACCAACGACCCTACCGCTCATGCCGAGGTAGTGGCAATAAGAGATGCCTGTAAAAATCTTAGTTCATTTCAACTGGAGGATTGCGAAATATATACTTCATGCGAGCCTTGCCCAATGTGTCTTGGCGCCATCTACTGGGCGCGACCAAAGAAAGTCTACTTCGCCAGCACTCATGAAGATGCCGCCGATGCAGGCTTTGATGATTCCTTTATTTACACGGAGATCAATAAAGAAGTTCAGCATCGCCGAATTCCCATGGTGCAACTTGACAGAGAAAAAGCCAAGCTGGTTTTTGAAGCATGGAAGGGAAAGGAAGGGAAGATTGAATACTAGTTGGGGAATTAGGAATTAGAAATTAGGAATTAGAAGTTTGTTACGCTGCAGCCGGCAATGATATCTTCGTTGAAAGATCAGCTTATAAACAGAAAAAGGAAGCGGCATTGTATGTTCGCTTCCTTTTTTTTCGCCACAGTCATGTTAGTTAAACACAAGCTGTTACACTTATTAATTCCTAATTCCTAATTTCTAATTCCTAGTTCGTCTTCGGCAAATTATGCATCACTACATACGCCAGCACAATCAGCACCAACACAATCACAACTGCCATATATATCCACGGTTCTTCCTTCAGCCGACGTTTGTTTTTTCTTGCCTTTTTTTCGTCCAGCCTTTTGTGCAGGTCGCTATTTATCTGGTCAACAAAAAAGTTGATTTTTTTATTGTCCTTAAGGGATTGCAGCCCTTCCATTGCATCATTCATAAAGTCATTGTCAACCGTATCTTCCTCTATTGCATGTTTTTCAACCTCAGATAGTTTGCCGCTGATATAATCCATCAGTTGCTGGTTATCAATGTCTTTATTGCTATTGCTCAATATGTTAATTAAATCAGGTTTCATTTCACTTCATAATACAAACGTTCAACTAATCATTTTCTTGTGTTATTGCTCTCCAGCATGAGTTTTAGGTTGCGTTTGCCATTCTGGATAAAGCTCTTTACCTGCATCAGCGAAAAACCGGTATCATCAGCAATTTGCTGGTACGATTTCTTTTCAAGATAGAACAAAGTTACGCATTGCTGTTGTTCTTTGCTTAAATGGGTAAGCGCTTCCTGCAGGCGGTTGTAGGTTTTCTCTTTTTCTATCATTTGCTCCACAGCTGGTTCATCGCTTGGCAGGGGCATATTCTCGTTAATGCTAACGGGCATTTTCCCAGCATTGCGCAGTTGCATAAGGCAATGGTTTTTGGCCACCATATATAGCCACGACTTGAAATAGTCAACCTTGTATTTCTGCAGTTCTGTAATGGCTTTCAGAAAAACCTGCTGCGTTGCGTCTTTCGCCTCATCCTCATCTTTCAAATATTTCATACATACACCAAACAGCAGCATTGTATAGCGCTCCAGCAAAATACCAAGCCATTTGTTATTCCTGTCTTTATAGAAATTCTCTAATAACGAACTGTCTGCGATATGTTGAAATCTGTTATCGTTCACCGGCTGAAATTATGTTTTTTCATCTGCTTATTTGTTATTCTATTTGGGCCAGATAGAATTCACATGAAAATGAATTTCTTTTACATGGCAACATTGTTGTCATGCTCATTTCATCTATCTTTAAGATGCATAGAACGTGCAAATTCCATAAAAAAGTATAAAAGAAGAACTCGAATATGCCTTACGCAGTATGTTGTGTGCCTGTTAGCCCCTTACGTGCAGAACCTTCACACCGAAGTGAAATGGTTACCCAGCAATTGTTTGGAGAGCCCTGCCAAATTTTGGAACGCGAAAAAGACCACTGGATAAAAATTCGTTGTCAGTACGACAATTATGAAGGCTGGTGCCAGGACAGCCACGTAACATCCATAGATGAAGAGCAATTTAGAAAAGGAGAAAGGCATCTTACACCTGAATGGGTGAATGAATTGGAATATAACAGCCACCCGATGATGGTGCCATTTGGTAGCTGCCTTACGGCCATGAAAAACGGTAATGCCTTTTGGCGTCGCAATACCGTTCACTACAAGGGAAAGACCTGGGACCCTTACGAGACAAAGCCTTCAGGCAAAATCATCAAGCAGCTGGCTTTCAAATTTTACAACACACCGTACTTGTGGGGCGGTAAAAGCATCTTTGGAATTGACTGCAGCGGCTTCGCGCAAACGGTTTATAAGTTCATCGGCATTCCGTTGCTACGCGACACCTATCAGCAGGCAACGCAGGGCGAAATAGTCGGTTTTTTGCAGGAAGCAAAATGCGGCGATCTCGCTTTCTTTGACAACGAAGACAGACGAATCACGCATGTTGGCATCTTGTTGAACGCTCACGAAATCATCCACGCATCAGGCAAAGTGCGTGTTGATAAAATAGACAGCCAGGGAATTGTAAATAGCGAAACCGCACAGAGAACGCATCAGTTGAGGATTATAAAGAGGTTTTTTGAGGAATAATTAGGAATTAGGAATTAGGAATTAAGAATTATTGTGGGTGCATCTTCGAACGTGAAGCGTGGCAGTTGTAATTTTCTACCAAAAGAAAAGTCCGAATCTCTTAGAGACCCGGACCTAGCGAATTCTTAATTCTTAATTGAATCAGAGACTATTTTTTGAACAACTTCTTGTAATTCTCAATTCCTTCTTCCACAATCGCCAGCGCTCTTGTTTTGTCCTGGAACTCTTCTACGCTTACAGTTTTGTTTTCAAGTGTTTTATACTCTTCGAAGAAGTGACGCAATTCGCTGAAAAAGTGTTTAGGCAGTTCTTCAATATTGTTGTAGTGGTTAACACCAGGGTCGTTTGCTGCAACAGCAATGATTTTATCATCCGCATCGCCGCCATCGATCATTTGCATAACGCCAATAACTTTTGCTTCCATCAGGCACATAGGCACAACAGGAAGTGAAGTGATCACCAATATATCCAGTGGATCTTTATCGTCGCCAAATGTTTGAGGAATAAATCCATAATTACATGGATAGTAGAAAGAAGAATAAATAACACGGTCTAATTTCAACAAGCCACTCTCTTTGTCAATTTCATACTTCGCCCTTGAACCTTGTGGAATTTCAATAACAGCCGTTACAACTCTGGGCGCATTTTCACCATAGGATACGCCGTGCCATGGATGTGATACAGTTAGCATATTCATTTTTTAATTACGAGGTGCAAACCTACGTCAAAAATGAACAAGTAACAATGGAATATTAATAATGTATCATTAAGTATTAATTATGTATAAACGGCATGAAAATCAGTAAAACAGACAGTTTTGGCGGTTTTTTTAAAAAAAATCTAACCGTTTTGCATTTTTATTTAAGCGCCATTATCAGCATTCCTGCGGCTATCAAGGTAATAGCAATGGCCGTTCTAAGTGTGATCGGCTCCTTTAGAAAGATAAAGGCGAGCAGCACGGTGAGCACAATACTGCCCTTGTCAATGGCGCTTACCGCAGCTACTCTGCCAACCTGTAATGCTCTGAAATAGAATATCCACGATAGCCCGGTAGCGACTGCTGAAAGGATAAGAAATATCCAGTTATTCTTCGTGAGCGAGCTGATCTGGCTTGTATAACCGCGAAAGAATACAATGCCCCAGGCAATGAAAAGAATGATCACCGTGCGAATGGCCATAGCCAGGTCGCTGTTGATGTCTTTTAGACCCGCTTTCGCGAAAATGGCTGTCAGCGCTGCAAATACCGCAGAGAGAATGGCGAATATTAACCAGGAAGGCATGGGATGTTTTTCTTTAAAAGTAGGCAAGAAAGTGGAAGAAAAATTGAAAATTGAAAGTTGAAAATTGAAAATGAAGTTCACCGATGCATGACCCGTCTATAGTTCTTTTTTGGGCAATGAAGGGTCAATCTAATTAAACCAATTTCGGCCTAAAGCATTTTCAATTTTCAACTTTCAATTTTCAATTACTTTTTCCTCTTCCTCAATTTCTCCACAATCGACGAAACTACCTTCCTTCTTCTTGAAAATGATTCTGAAAGATTTTTTTCGCCGGCGTACGGACTACCGAGTTTGGCAACACCAATTTTTTGGGAAGAATAAATACCTGAATGTCCACTGAAAAAATATGCGATGAAACATGCCAGGGCAAAGAATAAAATATGCTCGCCGCCGAACAGCTCTACACCCATGATGGTGCAGGCAATAGGAGTGTTGGTGGCTGCTGCAAACACGGCAATAAAGCCGAGCGCCGCAAAAAGATCGACTGGCGCGTGAAATAGAATAGCTAGTGTATTTCCAAGAGCGGCACCGATAAAAAATAGTGGTGTCACTTCTCCTCCTTTAAAACCACTGCTTAATGTAATGGCTGTAAATAGTAGTTTCCAAAACCAACTGAAATATGTTGCGCCGCCGTCATTGAATGCATTTACAATGCTTACGCCATTTGGATCTGGACTTGTAACGCCGAGGCCCAAATAATCATCCGTGCCTAAAATATATGTTAATGCAATAATGATGATGGCTCCCGCTACTGGTATGAGCCAATCGATTTTTATGAATCGCTGAAAAGTTTTCTTTAAAAAAGCAGTAAGATCAGCAAACAGAAATGCTGCCAGTCCGAATGCGATGGCGCTTACAGCAATTTTCCAAAGCAACTGAAATGAATCCGCGGAAAAATATTGCAGCGTATTCTTAAACAGGATGTGATATTGCGTGTGATGAATGCCCCAGGCACTGCAAGTATAGTTCGCAATGATGGCGGCGAAAATGCAAGGTAGTAAAGCATTGTAGCGAATGCGGCCAATGGTCAGCACTTCCATGGCGAAAATAGCCCCGGTTACAGGCGTGCCAAATACTGCCCCGAAACCAGCAGCAATACCGGCTGTCAGGTGCGTTTGAAGTGAATCTTTATCTGTTGTTCTGAACCATCCTGCAATGGCTGCAGAAATACTGCCGCCCATTTGCACAGCCGTTCCCTCGCGACCCGCGGAGCCTCCAAATAAATGCGTAACGATTGTGCTGAAAAGTACCAATGGGGCCATTCTTTTAGGAATGCCGGCAGCCGGTTCGTGAATTTCTTCTATCAACAAATTATTTCCTTTCTCAGCATTTTTTCCAATGCTTTTGTATAGGAAATGAATGAGCAATCCACCCAAAGGAAGTAAAAATAATAACCACGGAAATTGTTGCCTGGTGGTGGTTGCTTTGTCCAGCAGCCACAGAAAAAGCGCAACTGCCGAGCCAATACAGATTGAAATGGGAACGACCTGCAATAATAGAATAGCTAAGCGCAAAGAACCCGGAAATCTTCCTTTTAAGTTGGAGTAAAACGACATACCTACAAATGTTTTATTTGTTTAACCATTGTAGGCGCCATCAGCTTTGCAGCGGTTGGGTAGGGAAGACACCATTTCCCTTTTTTTAGTGGAGAGTTGATAGTTGAAAATTGAGAGTGATTTGTTTTGTCAAGTAATTTGCTTCATCTACAATAACTCTCAACTCTCCCTTCTCCACTCTCAACTAGTACCTGTGTATCTTTTTCAAATCTACTTTCCAATCTCCCTGTGAACGAATGATGAACAATACAGTTGTATCGTTTCTTTTAAAAGTATTGGTGTAAGCGTAGCTAACAATAGAATCGCTTACGTTTTCGATCTTAATTGGGAGAATGTTTGCGTTCTTGTAATTGATCTTGTTTTCGTTGCTCAATTTATCGTAATTCTCATCCTTCCATTTTCTCAGGATCATTACGTTCATAGAGTCCTTCAGCATGTAATTCATTGCTCTGTCATAATCGCCGTCCAGTGAAGCGCGGATAAAAAGCCTGCCGGCATCCTGTGCGTCTTCTGCTTTTTCCAAACCTGCGTTGGAATTGCTGCCACAGGCAAAAAGGGCGGAAGAAATGGCAAAAAATACAAGTAATTTTTTCATAACCCGGTTGTTATATGTGCAAACATAGCTTTTTATTAATTGAAAATTGAAAATTGAAAATTGAAAATGGGCTACGAATAATTGAAAATTGAGAATTGAAAGTTGAAAATGGAGTTCAAAAAAAACAGCAGATCGTATTGATCTGCTGCTTGTTATTTTTAGAAAATCATAATGTCTGATAAAATTCTTAAAAATTGAAATAAAGTCATTTTCAACTCTCCATTTTCAATTTTCAACTTACTTGGTTGTCTCTCTCGTACGCCCTGATGATCGCTTTTACCAATCTGTGACGAACAACATCTTCTTCGTCAAGCTCGATGTGCGCGATGCCGTCGACATTGTTAAGAATGCGAACGGCTTTTTCTAATCCGCTCCTTTGATTTTTAGGTAGATCGACCTGCGTCATATCACCTGTAATGATCGCCTTTGCATTGGCGCCGATACGTGTAAGGAACATTTTCAATTGCAGGTCGGTAGCGTTCTGTGCCTCATCAAGAATGATGAAAGCGTTATCCAGCGTACGACCGCGCATGTAGGCGAGTGGTGCAATTTCAATAGTTCTTGTAGTCATATAGTAGCCAAGTTTATCGGCAGGAATCATGTCGTCCAAAGCATCATACAATGGACGCAGATATGGATCGATCTTTTCTTTTAAATCACCAGGCAAGAAACCAAGGCTTTCGCCGGCTTCCACTGCTGGACGTGTAAGAATGATCTTTTTCACCTGCTTGTTCTTCAGGGCACGTACCGCCAATGCTACAGCGGTATATGTTTTACCTGTACCGGCAGGTCCGATTGCAAATAGAATGTCATTCTTGTCTGTGGCAGAAACCATTCTCTTTTGATTCGCTGTGCGGGCTCTGACTGTTTTACCATTTGGTCCGAAAACCAATACGTCATTAGGATTGCGATCAACAAAGTGATCGATTGTTTCCTGATCGTCGCCACCCAGGATCTGTTCGAAATAGTTTTCGCTCATGTGCCCGTTTCGCTGCAGATATTGCACCAGCAATTCAATTTTTTCTTTAGCTGATTCAATTTGTTCCGGAGCGCCACTTAATTTGATCTGTGTTCCTCTTGAAAGGATTTTTAGTAATGGAAATTTTTTCTTGAGAATGTCTAGTTTTCCGTTGTTAACACCAAAAAACTCAATGGGGTTAACGGTTTCCAGGTTAATAATTGTTTCAGTCAAAGTGGTTCAGTTTAAGTTCTTAAATAGTTATTTGAACTGAGGCGGGAGGCCGATGAACTTTGTAGTATTTATCGTTACTAACGATGTTCCAGCCTTTATCCAAATTTAATTGTTGGTTTTATTGATTCCAATTTTCATTTATCCCCAGTTGTGGATATTCTTTTAGAGAAGTTATTGATTGTTAGTTATTAGTTGTTAGACTTTGCATGTCTATGGAAAGTCCAACTTGAATTCACTTTCCATTTTCAACTTTTCAACTTTCAACTTTCAACTTTTCAAAGAATACCTCTCTCGTTACTTCAAAACATTGTACATCCTTGTTTTCCTCCTTTATAATTTTTGTTCTTTGTAAGAACTTGTCTAATATTTTAATGGAATTTTTATTTTCTACCATCGCGTGCGCAACTACCTTGTCAACATTTAGTTTGTTGAAGCCATAATCCAGCGCAGCAATTGCGGCTTCGCTTGCGTAACCTTTTCCCCAATATTTACGAAAAAAACGATAGCCCAGATCAATGTCATCAACCTTTTTGAGTCCGCACCAGCCAAGAAATGCATCATCCTCCTTGCGGTAAACGGCCCATCTGCCAAAGCCCATTAAATATTGTGGTAAAATGATGTTCACGAGCACATCGCGTGCTTCTGCGAGATCTTTCATTGAAGCATTCCCTGTAAATTTCACAACTTCTTCATCCGAGTTAAGATCAAAAAGTATTTGCTCGTCGCCCTCACGAAACTGCCTGAAATACAAGCGGGCAGTAGAAAAAGGAACATCCATCATATGTGCAATTTAAGATAAAATGGTTAAAAAAATGAGTTAAGAAATTGTAATGCTGAACGCTTAATGCCTAATGCTAAAAGCACGTAAACGTCGGCCTTCAGCAGCGTTAGGCATTAGGCGTTCAGCCTTAAGCATTTCTTAAAAAATACCCCTTGCAATTGAACTCTTTTTTCTGTAATTTGTTAATAGAGAATTAATGTTACTTTTTTTGGCTGATCGACTCTTTCAACTTCCGTTTTTGCGCAAGCAAAAAAGACTTTCTCATTCTACCAACTTGAAGATTTTCCTCGTCTACAATCTTTATGGACATCCAATTCCATTTTGGGAAACTATGTAAATATCCATGGGCTAACAGATTGATTAAAGATTAAATCTCAGCGTATGAAAGCCTGTCCCTTTTTATTGCTGTGTGCAATAATAGCTTTTGAAGCCTGTTCGAAATCAGACTCCACTAATAACGCCACATCCACTACAACAACCTCAGGTCTCAGCCAGCAGGTTCCTAATCTCAAAGTAGATAGTGCCATCGGCAGCTTCATGAGAAAATACAATATTCCCGGCGCTTCACTTGCCATTTCCAGGAACGGAAAAATGGTTTACCTGAAAGGCTATGGTGTTGCCGATGCTACTTCCAAAACCCCCGTAACCGGTTCCAGTTTGTTTAGAATTGCCGGCTTAAGCACAACGTTTACGGCTGTTGCGATTATGAAACTGGTGGAAGATAAAAGGCTTACACTCGATACAAAAGTATTTGGCGCCGACGGCGTTCTTGGAACCACTTACGGAACACAACCGTACAGCACCAATCTGCAAAGCATAACGGTTCGTGATCTCATGCAGGAAACAACAGGCTGGTTAGCTGATGGTGCAGATCCTATGTATGTTCACCCTGACTATAACGCTTCACAGCTTGTCTCATGGACGCTGGATAACAGACCTCTGGCAGTTGCTCCCGGAACATCATATTTGCCATCAAACTTCACATACTTTTTATTGGGTAGAATAATTGAAAAAATTACAAATGTTGCTTACAAAGATTATGTAAAAGTAAAAGTGCTGGAGCCTTGCGGTATCGGTGACATGCAGATCGCCGGAAACACAAAGAACGACCGCAAACAAAATGAAGTAACTTATTACGGCTACAGCGATGAAGATCCGTATGGGTTCAACATTGCACGCATGGATGCAGATGCGGGATGGCTCGCAAATGCGCAGGACATTTTAAAATTTTTAGTAAGCACAGATGGCTTTACCTCAAAAGCGGATCTGTTAACCAGCGCTTCTTTACAAGCTATAACTACAACTTCCGCGGGTTCAAATTACGCAAGCGGCTGGTTTGTAAATGGTGATAACTGGACGAACATCGGCAACCTGCCCGGCTCAAGCAGTGAAATTGTAAGAACAGGTGGAGGCTTCTGCTGGACAATTCTTTGCAATTCCAGGAGCACCGATGCAAATTATCTAACCGACCTCGATAATGTTATCTGGTCCGTTGTAAACAGTAAAGACACGCAATGGCCTGCGGCGAACATCGATTTGTTTTAATGATTGAGTAATCGAATAATTGAATAACTGAGTGGTTGTAAAAATTAAGAGTTTGTGTAAACCGGAAACTTCAGTTATTCAATTATTCAGTTATTCAATCATTTGCATAAAATACAGGTTTTCAGGTGAAAGGAGTTTTAACATTACATGACCACTCTCTCACAACATTCTGGTGTAAATTTGCACCATCAAATAATTGCAATTCTCACTTAGCTATTTAAGAAATCTGCACAGATAATACTACAGCAATTGTAGTGCACATTATATCGACTTCATTTGATAATGGTAAACAGACTTGTCTTCATTCCTGAAGCAAGCCAATTATAAAACCTTATAAAGAAAAGTAGAATTATGAAACAGTTAGAAGGTAAAATAGCAATCGTAACAGGAGCAGGATCCGGTATTGGACGTGAAGTAGCATACTTGTATGCAGCAGAAGGGGCGAAGGTGGTAGTATCTGATATCAATGAAAAAGGCGGTAATGAAACCGTAGACGAAATCAAGAAAACAGGTGGTGAAGCTTTCTTTGTGAAAGCCGATACTTCTAAAGCGGCCGACAATGAAATGTTGGTCAATAAAACCGTAGAGAAGTATGGAGCATTGCACATTGCGTGCAACAATGCAGGTATTGGTGGCCCGTCTGCACCGGTGGGAGAATATCCGGTCGATGGCTGGGAAAAGGTGATAGGCATTAACTTATCAGGTGTTTTCTATGGCATGCGCTACCAAATACCAGCCATGCTGAAATCAGGAGAAGGAGCTATTGTAAACATGGCATCGATTCTTGGACAAGCTGGTTTTAGAGGATCTGTAGCTTATGTCGCTGCGAAACATGGCGTAGTAGGCGCCACAAAAACTGCGGCGCTTGAATATAGCAGCAAAAATATCCGGATAAATTCCGTGGGGCCTGGTTTTATTGAAACGCCGTTACTGCAGGGCATGGATAAACAGGCGCACGATGGACTGGTGAGTTTGCACCCAATCGGCAGATTAGGTAAGCCTGAGGAAGTAGCAGAACTCGTATTGTTCTTAAGCTCGCCAAAAGCATCTTTCATCACAGGCAGTTACTATCCTGTTGATGGTGCATACCTGGCGCAATAAGAAAGAACGCAGATTTTCATGATTATCATGATTTTTATGATTTCTTTTTTAGACCATCACGATTTATAAGGACGAGTTTCCTAATCTGAAATATAAAAGAAGCCCTTGTTGAATTTTGACAAGGGCTTCTTTTATTAAAAATCCTAACAAATCATGATAATCATGAAAATCTGCGTTCTATTGATTTGATTGTCTGGTCTTCAATAAATCAATTATTCTTAACTTCGCCCGCTATGACAATAGAACAAATCAAGGTTATGAGGGAGCGCGTTAGCGTCCTGAGGAGGTTTCTTTGACGTCGCTAACCGACAAGACAAGATCCAGCAAGACAAACAAATGACATTGAGTTCCGGTTTTTGGGACGATAATGAGCGTGCAACCGCCATTTTAAAAGAAATTAAGGTACATGAATATTGGGTGGGGATGTTCGAAAAAGTACAGACCACTGTGGAAGATTTTGCGGTACTTTTTGATTTCTGGAAAGAAGGCGAGGCCACCGAAGAAGAAGTAAAATCGGCTTATGAAAATGCATTGAAAGAAATTGAAGATGCAGAGTTCAAAAGCACGCTTAACCAACCCGAAGATGAACTGCCTGCCGTTTTGCAAATTAACAGCGGTGCAGGTGGTACAGAGAGCCAGGATTGGGCGGAAATGCTTGCCCGCATGTATCGCATGTACGGCGAAAAGCAGGGTTGGAGCGTTACACAGCTCGATTGGCAGGATGGCGATGGTGCCGGCATAAAAAGTGCGACACTGCAATTCGACGGACCGTTTGCTTACGGCTTTTTGAAAGCAGAAAGTGGCGTTCACCGGTTGGTGCGTATTTCACCGTTTGACAGCAATGCCAGAAGGCATACGTCTTTCGCCAGTGTGTATGTGTATCCGTTGATAGATGACACAATAGAAATTGAGGTCAATCCGGGTGATATTGAGTGGGCCTTCTTCCGAAGTGGTGGTGCGGGTGGACAGAACGTAAACAAAGTGGAAACCGCGGTACGTTTAACACACAAGCCAACCGGAATCATTGTGGAATGTCAGCAGGCTCGTACGCAAGGTGAAAACCGCGAAAAAGCAATGACGATGTTGAAGAGCCGTTTGTATGAAGAAGAAATGCGTAAACGCGAAGCCATAAAAAATGCAGCCAACTCATCCAAGAAAAAGATCGAGTGGGGCAGCCAGATCAGAAGTTATGTGTTCCATCCATACAAAATGATCAAAGATCACCGCACCGATTATGAAGTCGGCAACGTACAACCGGTGATGGATGGTGAACTGGATGGATTTATTAAGGCGTATTTGATGAGCGAGAAGGAAGAAGGTAGCAATTAAGAATTAGGAATTAAGAATTAAGAATTCGTTCCTGGTCTTAATTACGTTCTTTATTCTTAGCTTTTTCTTATTTGAAATTAAAGTGAGTCTCATCTGGTCGTGAAAGTTACACCTGATGAATTCCTAATTCCTAATTCTTAATTCCTAATTGAAAATGGCCTGGATTTTCTTAATTCTCGCAAGTGCCTGCGAAATTGCATTTGCGAGTTGTTTAAAATTGACGGAAGGATTTTCGAATATCAAGTGGACAATTGCGTTTGTATTCTTTTATGTGATGAGCGCGATATTGTTGAGCCAGGCAGTGAAGACGTTACCAATTGGAACAGCCTATGCAGTGTGGACAGGGATTGGCGCGGCAGGAACAGTTTTGATCGGCATTCTTTATTTTAAAGAACCGTATAGTTTCTGGCGCATATTCTTTTTGTGCACGCTGATTATGTCGATTGTGGGATTGAAGGTAGCTTCAAAGCATTGATGTGCGACTTTATGTACGACGTACGGAGTACGATGTACGAAAGTGTTGGGAATACTGCTTGCGAAACAAATTCGTACACCGCACATCGTACTTCGTACACGTTCCGAACAGCAACATTGCTTATTTTTACAGAATTATTGGATTTCAGCTATAAATAACTAAAAACAGAATTAAACATGAGTTACGGCTATTTCAATTATCCTTTGCCGGCAAATGAGCCGGTGTTAAATTATGCACCGGGTTCACCTGAAAAAGAAACACTGAAAAAAACATTGGCGGAACTGAAGAAGAAAGAGATTGACATTCCAATGTACATTGGTGGAAAGGCAGTAAAAACAGGTAACAGAGTTGCCATTCATCCCCCTCACGAAATCGCCTTCACACTTGGTCACTACCATGTAGGTGAAGAAAAACATATCAGACAGGCAATCGATTCTGCCTTGAAAGCAAAAGAAGAGTGGTCAAATATCAGCTGGGAAAACAGAGCAGCTATATTTTTAAAAGCAGCGGATCTTATCGCAACAAAATACCGTTCTTACATGAACGGAACAACGATGCTTGGACAAAGCAAAAACGCTTACCAGGCTGAGATCGACAGCGCTTGCGAAATCATTGACTTCCTTCGTTTTAATGTTCACTACCTGAGTGAAATTTATCGCCAGCAGCCGATCAGTTCTCCGGGCATTCACAACCGTCTTGAGTACAGACCTCTTGAAGGTTTTGTATTGGCAGTTACGCCGTTCAACTTTACTGCAATAGGTGGTAACCTTCCAACTTCTGCAGCAATGTGCGGCAATGTGGTGGTTTGGAAATGCGCCGAAACTCAAATCTATTCTGCGCAAATGTTCATGCGCATTTTGAAAGAAGCGGGTTTGCCTGATGGCGTTATCAACCTGATTTATGTTTCAGGTCCAACCCTTGGCGAAGTTTGCTTCAGTCATCCTGAATTTGCGGGTGTTCACTTCACAGGTTCTACGGGCGTTTTCAATACCATGTGGAAGACAATTGGAGAGAACATGGGCAGATACAAAAGCTATCCGCGCATTGTAGGTGAAACAGGTGGTAAAGACTTTGTTGTTGCACACAAAAGCGCAAACCCAGATGCAGTAGCAACCGCGCTGGCAAGAGGTGCTTTTGAGTTCCAGGGACAAAAATGTTCTGCCGCTTCAAGAGCATACATACCTTCTAACATTGCGAACGAAGTAAAGAACAAACTTGTAGCGCAGGTTAAAAGCATGAAGATGGGAACTGTAGAAGATTTCACCAACTTCGTCAATGCAGTGATTGATCAAAAAAGCTACGAAAAAATTAAAAAATACATCGACAACGCGAAGAAAGACAAGAAAGCAAAAATTCTTGTGGGCGGCAACTGCGACAGAAGAAAAGGATATTTCATTGAGCCGACAGTGATCGAAACAACTGATCCAAAATATGTAACCATGTGCGAAGAGATCTTCGGGCCCGTGCTTACGATCTACACATACGATGCAGATCAGTATGAAAAAACATTGGCACTGGTTGATGCTACTTCTCCTTATGCGTTGACGGGTTCTATTTTTGCGCAGGACAAATCAGCGATCGATCTGGCGACAAACAAATTGCGTAATGCTGCCGGTAACTTTTATGTAAATGATAAACCAACAGGCGCCGTAGTGGGCCAGCAACCATTTGGTGGTGCAAGGGCAAGCGGAACCAACGATAAAGCCGGTTCTCAACTGAACCTCTACCGCTGGTTAAGTGCAAGAACAATCAAGGAAACGTTCAATCCGCCTGTGGATTACCGTTACCCATTCCTGAACGAGGCATAAGAGAGCACGCAGATGACGCTGATTGGACTGATTTACACAGATAAGTAAATCAGTTCAATCAGCGTTTTTGTTTTCCTACTGTACCAATTGTAAATAGACCAATCAATCCTGCTGGTTAAATCAAAAATATCTGCGTAAATCAGCTAAATCTGCGTCATCTGCGTTCCATTCGCGTTCCATTTCCTATTTTTATGAAAATTATTTTCCTTGAAAACGGTTTTAAACAAAGAGCAACTGGCAATAACTATCAAAAGGTTAAGTCATCAAATACTTGAGAATCACTACAATCTTGAAAATACGGTCCTGATTGGCATTCAGCCACGCGGCATTTATTTCAGCGACAGACTGGTTGAAAATCTTAAGCAGGAGCTGCCCTCGACAGCCATCAAATATGGCAAACTCGACATCACTTTCTATCGCGACGATGTAAGAAAAGAATTGCACCTTGCCAATCATACCGACATTCCTTTTTCCATAGAAAATAAACAAGTTGTACTTATAGACGACGTGTTATACACCGGCAGAACCATTCGTGCGGCATTAGATGCCTTGCTTGCATTTGGCCGTCCTGAAAAAGTGGAGCTATGCATTTTGATCGATAGAAGATTTAGCCGTCAATTGCCTATCCAGCCTGATTATGCAGGCAAAGCCATCGATTCGTTGATCACAGAAAAAGTGAAAGTCAGCTGGCAGGAAGTGCACGGAGCAGACGAAGTTATTCTTCTGTGATAGAAGCAGAACGACGTAGACTTCTAATTATTTTGACCCCTTTAAAACTATTTGTAACCTCATGAAATTACTTAACCTCATGTTATGCGGCATGCTTGCATGTAGCGTAGCAAATGCCCAAACCGACTCTACCTACCTTGATCTTGGCAGAATGCGCGCCAGGAAAGAATTTACCCAAACAACAGCTATCAAAGCGAGTGATCTTGCACAAATGCCCTTCACCAACCTCAGTGATGCGATTCGCTTGTGGGTAAACGGGGCTTATACAGACAAATCGACCATGACCTATGTTGTCGATGGCGTAATGATCAGCGATGCAGATGCCTACAGCATTTACGACATTGAAGAAATTACAATCGTTCAAAATGCGCTTTCGCAATCCAATGGTGCCGGCTATGTACAAACGCTTGCATTGATCACCACTAAAAAAGGCAACGGTGCAAAGCCCCATTTTTCAGTGGCAGGGCAGGCCTTTGTTGTAGACAGAAAACTCAGTGGCGGTACCTACAATTTTAATTTTTTCAGCCAGTATAACGTAACGGCCTCCGCAAAAATTGGCAAAGTTGCAGTGGGTGGGTCCGTAAATTTTTTACATGATGAAATGCCGGTAACCCAGGGCAACGAATTGATTCCAACTGTGCCAAACTTGAACAGGTTCAGGACGCATCTTTGGGCAGAAACGGATTTGGGAGAAAAGAGCAAGATATCCTTGCATGTCAACTATGCGCCCCAATTTGGCGACGGGAAATATGCAAGCGACTCCTTAGGTAGTCCAGACGCTCACTCAATGAAATTTAATGATGCGTTGGTGAATGCAACATTGCAATTACAGACTGCATTTACAAGTGCGTTGCATAATAAATTTTCTGCCGGATACATGGCGAATAAGCAACACGGGCACGATGACGTTATGTACGACTATCAGCACAGTTATGATAGTGCCTATTACAATCAGCTTGGCCAGTTTGAAAACAATGTAAAAGGACATACCCTTTTTATCAACGACAACATTAGCTATAACTGGAGATTAAAAGATTGGTCCATCGAGCCGGCAGTAAATTTGAATTTCCAGGCGATAAAATATGAATCTAAAAATGCGTATGCAACAGGAGGTCCTGGATTGGGCGGCGGCGGAACCCGCGGCTGGACGGAGCAAAATTTAAAAGGAAATATTCTGACTGCGACCCCATCTTTGGCTATTACCTACAAAAACATTGTTAGCATTCAGGGCGGCATTGCACAGGATTTGTCGAAACTTGTACAGAAAGATTATAATGGATCAAAAGCCTATCCGTTTGTCAATGTAGCTGCAAACTTATTACCCGCGAAAACGAATCTTTCATGGAAGCTTTATGGATCGTATGCAAAAACGGCTACAATAAATAATTTACCAGCCTACCAGATAAATGATCTGGGTACATATGTCGACAATTTTGGAGGAACAAAGCCTGGATCTGTATTTGTGTTTGGTTCCGGTAGCATATATGTTTCCCCCGTTCCTAAAAACTATGATCAAAGATACCAGGCGGGAACAGACTTTTCCTTCTTCAAAAACAGGCTGACACTTGGTTACAATTATTTAAACACCTCCGATGTGATCTTTACTTCCACAACATTACCTGGTAACATTTCCGCCTTCCTTGCGGGAAAATACACTATGGAAAGGCACCAGGTAAGCTTGGTTGGACAGGTGTTGCAAGGCGGCACATTCGGATGGCGCACCGGGCTTTTTGTAAACTTCTTTAAAAACACGATTAACTACGAAGATCTTAAAATAAGTGCCAATCAAAAAACAAACAGCGGCGGTTGGACAAACCGGTTTGCGTACAAACGTTTATCACTCGGTGTTGATCTTTTGTACCTTCTGAATGCGCAAACGAGTGTTGCAGCCGGCAAAACCGAAAAGCATAACTCACTGCTTTTACAGAACGTTTACCTCGCATATGCGATCAATAGCAAAAAACTTCACAACCTGAACTCCTACATAAGCAGCCGCAATCTTGCGGATTCTAACATAATGCCTTTGGCTTCTGATAACCGTAGATTTTACGGAGCGGGAGTGAAGTTTGATTTTTAAAGTAACTGAATAACTGAGTAACTGAATAACTGAATGACTGAATTATTGAATAATTGAATTATTGAAGAAAATCAGCCTTTCAAGTTCAGTTATTCAGTTAATCAGTTATTCAGTCACTCCTCTATACCTCAGTTGCGGAGCTCCAAAAAAAGTCCTCTTCGTATTTATTTTTCCTATAGCTTTGCCTCTTAAGATGCAACTATCTACCAAACATCTTTTAGGGATTAGGGACCTTGTTCCCAACGATATTCAAATCATTTTAGATACCGCAGCTCAGTTCAAAGAAGTCTTACAGCGACCTATCAAAAAGGTTCCGTCATTGCGGGATGTAACCATCGTGAACCTGTTTTACGAAAACTCCACCCGTACCAGAATCTCTTTCGAACTCGCTGAAAAACGCCTTAGCGCGGATACCATCAACTTTACAGCCAGCGGATCTTCCGTAAAAAAAGGTGAAACTTTACTGGATACAGTAAACAATATCCTTTCCATGAAAGTGGACCTTGTGGTGATGCGTCATAGCGCAAGCGGAGCGCCGCATTTCCTCGCGAAGCATATTCCTGCGGCGATCGTCAACGCCGGAGACGGTATCAATGAACACCCGACACAGGCATTGCTGGATGCATTTTCCATTCGTGAAAAACTGGGCACTTTGCAGGGCAAAAAAATTGCGCTTCTTGGTGACATTATGCACTCACGCGTGGCGCTGAGCAACATCTACCTGCTGAAAAAAATGGGTGCAGAAGTAATGGTGGCAGGTCCGCCCACGCTCATTCCAAAATACATGCAGCAGGCATTTGACGTGCATGTTGAATACGATTTGAAAACGGCCCTCGAATGGTGCGATGTGGCAAACGTATTGCGCATTCAGTTGGAGCGCCAGAACCAGGTGTTATTCTCCTCATTGCGTGAATACAATTTGCAATACGGCGTAAAAAGAAGTTTGCTCGACAACCTGAACAAAGAGATCGTGATCATGCACCCAGGTCCAATTAACCGCGGCGTGGAACTTGATAGTGATGTGGCCGACAGCAAACAATCCATTATCTTGCAACAGGTAGAAAACGGTGTAGCGGTGAGGATGGCAGTGTTGTATCTACTGGCAGGTGGTAAGACGATACAGAATTAATCAGGTTTTGAGTTTTGAGTAATGAGTTTTGAAGTTGTTTGACGCAGGCATTGAGCGTTGGTTATGCCTGAAAACGCCAGCAACTAAGAACTATCAACTAACAACTCAAAACTCATAACTTATAACTCACAACTTCCTATGCAACGCATTTGCTTGTTTCCCGGAACCTTTGATCCCATTACTTTGGGGCACGTGGACATTATCACTCGCGCCTTGAATTTGTTTGACAAAATTGTCATTGGAGTGGGATTGAACTCTGCAAAAACGCCCATGTTCTCTGCAGAGCAAAGACTAATGTGGATCGACGAAATATTTAAAGGCGAACCAAAGGTAGAAGGAGCAACTTACGAAGGACTCACCGTAAATTACTGCCAGTCCATCGGTGCGAAATACATACTTCGTGGAATCCGCTACGTTAGCGATTTCGAGTACGAAAAAACGATCGCCGACGCTAACCGCACTTTAGACAAAAATATAGAAACTATCTTCCTCACGGGAGAACCCAAATACACATCCGTAGCTTCCACCATCGTTCGCGACATCCTGCGCAATAACGGTGATGCCAGACCATTTCTTCCGGAGGCGGTAGCAAATAGCATTTGCAAGACGCAAAGTACGAGATAATAAACGCGGAATGCTTAATGCCTAACGCCTAACGCAGTGTCCTGTGTTCGGTGTTCCGAGTTAAGCGTTCTGCGTTGGGCCTTGAGCGTTAAGCATTGTGCGTTCCGTCCTTGCAGCTTCATATAAAAACCATTTAAAATGGGGAACAAGCTTCAAAACCAGGTGGCCATTGTCACCGGTGCCTGCAGTGGCATTGGTGCAGGCGTTGCCAAAGCAATGGCCGGCGAAGGTGCCATAGTAATAATCAATTATCCATCCGAACATACGCATGATGCGGCAGATGCCGTATTAAACGAAATAAAAGCGGCTGGAGGAAGAGGAATGGTGTCCCAATGCGACGTTAGCAACGAAGATCAGGTGCAGGCCATGTTTGCCGAAACAGTCAAGCAATTTGGCACAGTTGATATTTTAGTAAACAACGCGGGTTTGCAAGATGATGCGTCGTTTACCGAAATGACATTGGCACAATGGAACCATGTGATAGGTGTAAATCTTACCGGACAGTTTCTGTGTGCGAGAGAAGCGATCCGTGAATTTTTGCGTCGCGGCATGCAGCCCGAAAAATCAATGGCCTTGGGAAAAATAATCTGCATGAGCAGCGTACATGAGGTGATTCCCTGGGCGGGTCATGCAAATTATGCAGCCAGCAAAGGAGGAATAAAATTACTGATGCAAACACTCGCACAGGAATTTGCACCAAAGAAGATCCGCATCAACAGCATAGGGCCAGGAGCTATTAAAACACCTATCAATAAAACAGCCTGGGATACTCCGGAAGCCGAAGCAAAACTGCTCACACTGATCCCTTACGGAAGGGTGGGCATCACCGACGACATCGGCAAAGCAGCAGTTTGGTTGGCCAGCGACGACAGCGATTATGTAACCGGCATTACACTGTTTGTGGATGGCGGAATGACGCTGTTTCCAGGCTTTTCGACGAACGGCTGAGAAGAATTCAAAAGTAAAAATTAGAAAGTCAAAACGGTTGCCGAAACTGGGGCATTGCTACACAAAGTAGCACCAACGGAGACCCTTAGTGTAACTTAGTGGCCTTAGTGCCTGAGTGGTGAAAAAACTTTCAAACAATTTGAGCGTTCGCCTGTCATTAACAAATCCTGCAGGCGAGGCAATTTCATTCTTATTAACTTTAGTAAGAAAGCAGAGAATCCAACTTTTACTTTTTACTTCTCACTTTTTACTTTTATCATCATGAATGCAGAAAGAACAAGACTCAAAGATTTAGCATGGAAAAAATGGGGGCCGTATGTTTCTGACAGGCAGTGGGGAACAGTGCGCGAGGACTACAGCGCGAATGGTGATGTGTGGAATTATACGACGTTCAACATGGCTCGCAGCAAGGCTTACAGATGGGGCGAAGAGGGAATTGGCGGCATTTGCGACGATGAACAATTGATCTGTTTTGCAATGGCATTCTGGAATAAGAACGATCCTTTCATCAAGGAAATATATTATGGACTTTCAGGGCCACAGGGCAATCACGGAGAAGATGTAAAAGAGTTGTACTACTATCTTGATTCCACGCCCACGCACTCTTACATGAAGATGCTGTATAAGTATCCACAGACAGCGTTCCCTTACGATGAAATACTGGAGGAGACAAAAAAGCGAACAAGGAACGACCCGGAATACGAATTGATTGACACAGGTATTTTCAATGAGAACAAATACTTCGATATTTTTATTGAATACGCCAAAGCCGCGCCGGAAGACATTTTAATTAAGATTACCATTCATAACCGGGCAGAAGCAGATGCCGCGTTAAACGTCCTGCCTACATTATGGATGCGCAATACCTGGAGTTATACAGACACTAAAATAAAACCGTTTTTGTTCGAGAAAGAGCCCACAGCTATTGCTCTTAAATGCGAAAAGGCCGGCGAATACAGTTTGCATTGCGAAGGCAATCCTGAAATTATTTTCTGCGACAACAATACCAACAATGAGTTGCTGTACAGTGCACGCAACGAAACAGGTTATTGCAAAGACGGCATCAACAATTACATCGTCCACAAAGCAACAACAGTAAATCCTTACAAAGAAGGAACAAAAGGTGCAGATAATTATGATATCGTCGTAAAAGGTGGAGATTGCCACGTCATTCGTTTAAGACTTACAAAGGGTGAACACGATGAGCCTTTTAAAGACTTTGAAAATATTTTGGCTGCACGTTTGCAGGATGCAAATGATTTTTATGCAGAAGTACAACGTGAGATAAGAAATGACGATGCCAAACTCATACAGCGCCAGGCTCTCGGCAGCATTTTATGGAACAAACAATTTTACAACTACAATGTACAGGAATGGCTCAGTGGTGATCCGGGCCAGCTAAGACCACCTGTTGAAAGGCTCGTAGGGCGCAACCATACATGGAAGCATATGAATTGCATGGATATAATTTCCATGCCCGATAAGTGGGAATATCCGTGGTTTGCCGCATGGGATCTTGCTTTTCATTGCATTACTTTGTCAATGGTCGATATTGATTTTGCGAAGCAGCAACTTGAATTGTTGACGAAGGAACAATACATGCATCCCAATGGGCAGCTCCCTGCATACGAGTGGGCATTTGAAGATGCGAACCCTCCCGTGCATGCGTGGGCCGCATGGCGCGTGTATCGCGAAGATGCACACCAGAACGGAGGTAAGACAGACGTGGCATTTCTCGAATCGATCTTTCATAAATTGTTGCTGACGTTCACATGGTGGGTAAACAGAAAAGATGAATCCGGCAACAACATTTTTGAAGGCGGCTTCCTGGGGCTTGACAATATTGAAGTTTTTGATCGCAGCAAACAACTGCCAATGGGCGGTTATATCGAACAAGCCGATGGAACAAGCTGGATGGCCATGTTTGCATTAAACATGCTACACATTGCGCTTGAACTTTCCCGTTATAACAAAGTGTATATTGATCTTGCGAATAAATTTTTCGAACACTTCTTATACATCGCCGGAGCACTCGAATATTTAGGAGAAAATGGCGAAGGGTTGTGGGATGATGAAGATGGCTTCTTTTACGACCAGGTTCAATTGCCAACCGGCAAAACCTTCAGGTTAAAAGTAAGAAGCATGGTAGGATTGATTCCATTGTTTGCCGTGGAAATTATTGACAGCACAGTGTTGAAAGAATTGCCGGAATTTGAAAAGCGCATGCAATGGTTCCTGGAACACAGGCCAGATCTGGCTTCACTGGTTTCACGATTTAAAGAAAAGAACGAAAATGAAAAAATATTGTTGAGCCTCGTACGTGCAGACCGCATGAAACATGTACTGTACAGAATGCTCGATGAGAGCGAATTTCTAAGCGATCATGGCGTGCGTGCATTATCGAAATTTCATTTGGAGCATCCGTATGAATTGACAATAGAAAAAGAAACTTTTTGCTCAAAATACACACCGGGAGAAAGTGACAATGCGATGTTTGGAGGAAACTCAAACTGGCGCGGCCCTGTGTGGATGCCGGTTAACGCATTGATCATTGAAAGCCTGTTGCGTTTTCATACTTACTACGGCGAAGATTTTAAAGTCGAATGTCCAACTGGTTCAGGAAAGTATTTATCGCTGAGGCAAATTGCAAATGAGTTGATCATTCGACTGGAAAGAATTTATTTGAAAGATCATACAGAAAGAAGAGTATTTTTCGGACAACAGGAAAAAATGCAAACCGATGCCTGGTTCAAAGACTATATTTTGTTCTTCGAATACTTTCATGGCGATACAGGAAAAGGCCTCGGAGCATCTCACCAAACGGGTTGGACGGGCATAATGGCGAAGTTCCTGGGCTATAGATTTTAGGAGAAGTAGCCAGTTGCCAGCGACCGGTAGCCAGTGTTTAGGTGTAGTATTCTTAAATATATTGAGATATCACGAATGACTAAGTAAACGCAGGAATTTTGCAGCTGGCTACCGGCCACTGGCTACTGGCGTAAAACTAACAACTTACAACAAACAACTATACCATGATATGGAATCCCAACAAAGGCCTCACGCTTGAATACTTGCACACACTCTCCAAAGGCACGATGGCAGAGCATTTGGGAATAGAGTTTGTGAAAATTGGTGATGATCATTTGATTGCCCGCATGCCAGTAGACCATCGAACGAAACAACCATTCGGATTGTTGCATGGTGGCGCGTCAGTGGCGCTCGCAGAAACATTGGGCAGCGTTGCTGCGGCACTTGTAATTGATCACACCGTAAGTTTTCCTGTAGGTCTGGAGATCAATGCCAATCATATTCGCAGTGCGACCAGTGGTTACGTGTACGGCACTGCAAGACCTTTTCACACCGGCAATACAACACAGGTGTGGGAAATAAAAATTACGGATGAAGAAGAACGTCTTGTTTGCGTGAGCAGAATTACTGTTGCCATTTTGAAACGCAAAGAGAGTGACAAATAGAAATGTTAATCACAAAGTCAATTCATCTTTATGAAAAATATACTTCTTGCGATAACTCTCTGCATCGCTTGCCCTGCCTTACTCTTGGCACAAACAGCGTCCAACGCAAGTATTGCTGCGAAACTGGAAACAAATATTCCCGCGCTCATGCAAAGGGATTACATTCCCGGGTTAACCGCTGCATACATACAAGATGGGAAACTGGTTTGGCAAAGGAATTATGGTGTTGCCAATGCTAAAACAAAAACACCGGTAACTGATTCCACACTGTTTGAAGCTGCATCACTCACGAAAGTAGTAACCGCCTACGCAGCGTTGAAGCTTGTAGATGCCCACCAGCTCGATCTTGACAAGCCTTTGAATGCATATCTCGGCAATAATTACGAGGTAGGCAGTGATCAACGCATCACCATGATCACTGCGCGGCGCGTGCTATCTCACAGTGCCGGCTTTCCCAACTGGCGCAATGAAGGAGATTCTTTATTACCCATCAATTTCGCGCCGGGCGAACGTTTCAGTTATTCGGGCGAAGGATTTGTTTATCTGGCAAAAGTGCTGGAAAAGTTAACCGGTAAGAGTTATGAAATGCTTATCGAACAAACTGTTTTCAAACCGCTAGGAATGTCAAGAAGCAGCATAACATGGAAGCCTTCATTTCAAAATGTTGCCGCCTATCGACATACATGGACAGGGGATGTTTCGGCGCTCGCCGACTATCCGGATGCCAATGCTGCAGCGAGTTTGCGGACAACAGCAAAAGATTACGCAACTTTCTTAGCTGCTGTACTAAATGGTACGGGCCTTACAAAAGCATCACATGAAGCAATGCTGACAGCACAAATAAAGGTAGATCCCACAAAATACACTCAGCTTTACTGGGGGCTTGGCATCGGTTTGGAAAGGACCGAAAATGCCCGTTATTGCTGGCATTGGGGCGATCAGGGAGATAGCAAAGCATTGTTTGTTGCCAACATAAATGCAAAAGACGCGATCATTTATTTTACAAACAGTGCCAACGGATTATCCATCGCACCAGACATTATTAGCATTGTGTACGGAGACAAAAATCACGATATTCTTAAGTATATCGCCTATGGCAAATTTGATACAAGCGCATTGGTCCTGGTAAAATCGATCAAACAGGATGGGGCAGATGCAGCATTGAAAAATTATCAGCAAACAAGAAAGACAATCATTGATGAAAACGCCATGAACAGCATTGGTTATAGCTTTCTCAATGCCAATGACATACCCAATGCGATAGCTGTGTTTACACAAAACACAAAAGATTTTCCCAATTCATGGAACGTATGGGACAGTCTCGCAGAAGCTTACATGAAGCAGGGAAATAAAAAACTGGCAATAGAATATTATGAAAAGTCCCTGGTGTTAAATCCAAAAAATGACAATGGCGCACAGCAACTGAAGAAGTTGAAGGCGCAATAGAAATGAAAAGTCAAAAGTAAAAATTCAAAAGGGTCCCCGAAGCTTGGCGACCCTTTTGAATTTTTACTTTTGACTTCTTACTTTCCTGTTATCCCAACTTTTTCACCACATCCTTAATAGACGGAAAAGTATTCGACAGCACATCTTCCAGTTGTTTTTTGGGTACCCATTTCAACTCAGTAATGTCTTCCTCTGTTTGCGGTTGCATGTTCTGCACCTTGCTGTCCACGGACATTTTATACCAGTAAGATTCTTTCAAAATATGATGACCGCTTTCGTTATAAGTGTGATAGGTTGTAAGTAAATGCTCTTTTAACTTGATTTGTTTCAATCCCGTTTCCTCCTCAACCTCTCGAACTGCACACTCTTCAATGGTTTCACCGTCATCCAGTTTACCTTTTGGCAGGTCCCATTTTCCTCTGCGAAACATAAACAACAAGGCATGTTTTTCATTTTCCACCACGCCACCGCCGGCTTTAATAATCCTGAATTTTTTCCAGATAGCATGCTTTAACACTTCCAGGTTTGAGTGAAGGAAAATGCCCGCGTGAATTTTGTTTGAATGCATTTCGTGCAACATGGCATTCACAGCATGTGTAGAAAATTCATCGATAAAAACCGTATCGTCATGGTGGCGAAACTCCTCCATTTCCGGATCAATGGCATCGCACAAAAAAAGCGGCTTGTCATTAAAGTAAATTGGGATATGCATGAGGGTGGCAAATTTTTGCTAAGATAAAAATATAATGACTGAATAACTGAGTAACTGAATAACTGAAGTTTTTGTTTCATCTGCCCGTTCGACATTCAGGCATTCAGTTATTCAATTATTCAATTATTCAGTTATTCAGTCATTCGTAATTATCTTCGCACCATGACAAATGAAAAAGTTGTAGCTGAAAAGCTTTTACAGATCAATGCCATAAAGTTGAGCCCAACGGCACCATTTACCTGGGCAAGTGGTTGGAAAAGTCCCATTTACTGCGATAATCGCAAAACATTGTCTTTTCCTTTCATCAGGGATTACGTGAAATCCGAGCTGTGCAATGTGATTTTTGAGCAGTTCCAGGACGCGGATTTGCTTGCCGGAGTGGCAACTGCCGGCATTCCATGGGGTGCAATGGCAGCAGACCAGTTGAAATTACCTTATATATATGTACGTCCGAAACCCAAAGAGCACGGCCTGGGCAACCAGATCGAAGGGCATTTTGAGAAAGGACAGAAAACTGTTGTTATAGAGGACCTGGTTTCTACCGGCAAAAGCAGCCTCCAGGCAGTTGATGCCTTAAGAGCCGCCGGGCTTGAAGTGGTTGGAATGGTTTCCATCTTCACCTACGGATTTGCTGTGGCAGAAAAAGCGTTCGCCGAAGCCGGAGTGCCATACAAATCCTTGACGAACTACAATTCATTGATTGAAATCGCCATCGAAAAGAATATCGTTACGCCAGATCAACAATCCATTTTGCTGAATTGGAGAGAAGATCCCGCGAATTGGACCGGTGCATAAAGTTGGTTTTTGCTAAAGATTTATGAAAAAACAAACATTCTATCATTTAACTTTAGCGAATTGAATTTTAAAAATCCAGTTACCAAAATTCGAAAAATGAAAAAATTACAATTAGTCCTGATCCTCCTGATGGGTGCAGTAACCTTTTCTTTTGCCCAGGCAAAAACTCAAAAATCGGTTGTCATCAACACGCCAACTTTGCAATGTGAACAATGCAAACTGATTGTAGAAAATTACCTTGCAAAGGAAGAAGGCGTAATAAAATACGCGGCAGATTACAAACGCAAGCAGGTGAAGGTGACGTACTGGACAGATCGTACAACCGTAGAAAACGTAAGAACCGCGATTGCGAATGCCGGTTTTGATGCCGACAACGAAACAGCAAATCCGGAGTCTTACAAAAAACTTCCAAAATGTTGTATGAAAACTGCCGATGCCGGACCGACGCCAATGGATCAGAAAAAGCAGTAAACGTAAAAAGTCTAAAATAAAAAGTAAAAAAGAGCCCGCCGGTTTTAAAAACTTGCGGGCTCTTTCGTGCAAGAAATCGGCACACGGATGACACGGATTGGACGGATTTGCACTGATTTTTTTAACCGCAAATAACGCGCTGACCAAAGTAAAAAACACTACCAAAAAGGTTAGCAAAAAACGAATTCATTCAAATAATTCCATTCTTTCGTGACGTAGACTAAGTTCATCAAAATCCGTGAAAATCCGTCCAATCCGTGTCATCCGTGTGCCAAAGGAAAAGCCCAAAACCGGTGCTTAGGCAAAAAAAATCCGCTAAATCTGCTGCGTCTTCGTGCTCATTTTTCACGAAAAAATGGGAAAAATCCACTCAAAAAATCAGTGCAAATCTGTCCAATCAGTGTCATCAGTGTGCCCAAAAAGAAACCGAAAGTCGCCCTATAGAATCTTAAAAAATCATGACAATCATGAAAATCTGTGTTCCGTTCGCTCCGGGTAAAAATTAAAGATTTTCAAAAAAAATAAAACAAGATCCACACAAAAATCATCCGGATCAAAAAAATTAAAATCGGGTTCCGCAAATCAATTTCTAACTTTCATAAAAATCAAAATAATGGAATTCGATTTTTCGACAGACTATATTTTAGAAGACGACAGGGTTCTTTTGCGACCTCTGGAAAAAGGAGATGCGGAATTTTTAGTGCCATTTGCAGAGCATGAGCCCGATATATGGAAATTTTCGACAATGCCAGTTGCAGGAAGTGATAATATGAAAAAGTATATAGACTTAACCGTTCAGGCACGTATTGACAAAAAAGAATATCCATTTATTGTTTTTGATAAAAGCGAAAATGCGTATGCCGGATCAACCAGATTTTACGACATCCAACTAACCAATCAGACCCTCCAACTTGGATATACGTGGTACGGAAAAAAATTCCAAAGAAGTGGTTTGAACCGTCATTGCAAATTATTGCTTTTGACTTTTGCCTTCGAAAAAATAGATATGGAAAGGGTAGAATTCAGAGCTGATGTCCTCAACGAAAAAAGTGTAAATGCCATGAAAAACATCGGATGCACGGTGGAAGGTGTCCTGAGAAACAGCATGCCAAAAATGCCGGATGGAAGAAGAGACACTATCGTTTTGAGTATTTTGAAAAACGAATGGTTCGATCATGTGAAGGAAAATCTCGTAAAAAAAATTGACTATACTACTTGAAATTGACTTTTTAGCCTTCCATAAAAAAAGCCTCCCAAAAAATCGGGAGGCTTTTTTTATGTCAAAAAATAAAATTTAAAATAATTTATAATGTATAAGTGCAAAATTTTAGAAGCTCACTTTTTGATTCCCTTCATACAAAACCGGCAAATTCATTAGAAATCCTGATCTCCCAACTTTTGCCGTTCCCTGGATTTTGATCTTGATCTGGTTAAAAAGAAGTGCCGAAATCGCATTGCTCAGCAGGCTTTTTACATCGACTGTAATTTTTACCGGTACGTTAAAAGTGTCCAATTTGGGAATTTCTATCAATGTATCCAGGACTGTTTTACCCACATATTTATCCGCCAGGTAAATGTCGAGGTCCGCTTTTCTCAATTTCAGATCAAACTTATTTTGATTGTAATAGGTCACATCTGCCGAAACGACAGATTGATTTCCTCCCAAACTTTCAATATTAAAATTACCGATGCCGACAAATTGAGGCATTTCCGGCTTACTGCAAGCTCCAAATAATAGGATAGGGATCAGTAAAATCCAACTCAGTCTTTTAGCCATTTTAATCGATTATTTATTCAGCAAAATAGGGAAGTTCTTGCACACCGCCGGAAAAATAAAAATTGGTCGCTAAAATTGACTACTAAATAACTTAGAATTCTGTTAATCTGTTGCATTTTATTGTAAACAAATGTTTGATAATTTATTTAGTACAAACAAAAATGCAGTAAATAGCTAAATGTCAACAAATAAAATAATGGTATTATTATTTAATTAGATAAAAATTAGAGGTCTAAAAATGACTTTAGATCACAAATTTTCTGAAAAAATTATTGCATAAGAGGATATTTAATATGTAATAATAAAAAGCACATTTATAATGTGTTATGATAGTTTATTGAAAAATAAATTTATTATATAGGTAAATGCAAAATAATTGTAATTTAAAAAAAGTGAATTTTTGAAATTTTGACGAATAAGAAAATCGACGAAGAAAATCACCAAAAAAAAAGAGAGCGTCTTTAAACGCCTGAAACGTGGATTTTTAAAAAACTGGATTTTGTTGAAATTTAATTTTAACAAAAATTGTTGATGAATATTTTGGCTTGGGTTCATGATTGGATGTAGCGATGTTTTCGTTATGGCAATAGCGTCAGGAGTAATAGGTTCGCTCACCGCAAAAATATTTGGGGCGTAACCTTAGTTTATGGTGAAGCCGGATGCGAAAAATAATTGGCTTGCAAAAAATGAAGACTGAGGAAACAGTCGGTTGTTTGAGGATGGCTGAAATAAAAAATACCCATCGTTTGTGACGGGTATTTTTTATTTGTTTTTATTTTACTACCTGCTTTGTTTTTGCTTTTCTCTGATTGTGCTTCCAGGAAGGATAGGTAAGCGGTGTCTGAAAAGCTTTAGCAGATGTCTTAAAAATTTCTATTATGTATATACAAAAATGTAATATTTATTTCTTGACCTTTTCTTCAGACCGGTCAAGTTGTTCCTTCAAGGCGAAATTTCGTCAATTCAATTGCACCTCGCCAACTATGAAAACACTTCCACATACCAGAATGAGGTCATCTTTTTCCGCGCTTGCGATTGCATCCTTAACTGCCTCGTTGACAGCAGGGAATGATTTACCATACAATTCAAACTTTGCGGATTCCTCTTTCAGCGTTCCGGCGTCGAGGGCCCGAGGTATCGGCGCCTGGGTAAAATAGTAAGTTGCGTGTTTGGGAAGGAGCTTCAAAACGGCGGTGATGTCCTTGTCTTTTACCATTCCAAATACGATATGCAGACGATGAAAAGTGGTAACCTCCAGTTGAGAGACAATCGCTTTGATGCCATCTTCGTTGTGGCCGACATCCAAAATCACTGATGGATTTTGATGAATGATTTGCCAACGGCCAAACAACCCCGTTAGCTTTTTTACATTTTTTAATCCATGTAAAATATTTTCATGTGATATTTTCCAACCTTTTTGCTGAAGCTGATGAACGGCTTCAAGCACCGTTACCAGGTTTTTTGTTTGATAAATTCCTGGGAGATCCAGTTCATAAAAATTCATCTCGTCAGTGTGCAAAGTCGAAACTTCTACCGTTAAAAGATGGTGATTGTATTTCCAGTCGATCGATCTTCTTTTCTCCGGTGCAATGATCATAGGTGTTTTACGGGCCGTAGAAACCTCCTCAAAAACGGGTTTTGTCTCGGGTAGAATTTCACCTACCACCACCGGAATTTGGGGCTTCATGATACCAGCTTTCTCGAACGCGATCTTCTCCAAACTGTCCCCGAGAATGTTCATGTGGTCCATGCCAATATTGGTAATCACCGAGACCTCCGGGGTAATCACATTGGTGCTATCCAGCCTGCCACCGAGACCCACTTCAACGATGGCGATGTCGACCTTTTCCTCTGCAAAATAGTCGAACGCCATGGCCACGGTAATTTCAAAAAAAGAGGGTTCGATCTCGTCAATATGAGGTTGGATCTTTTTGGTAAAATCCACCACAAATTGCTCCGAAATCATATTGCCATTTATTTTAATTCTTTCCCTGAAATCTTTGAGGTGGGGAGAGGTATACAAACCAGTTTTGTAGCCAGCAGTTTGAAAAATGGCGGCAAGCATGTGGCTGGTTGAACCCTTGCCATTTGTACCTGCAACATGCACCGTCTTAAACTTTTTATGAGGGTTGTCAAGTATTTCGCAAAGTTGTAATGTGTTGTCGAGATCTTTTTTATAAGCAGCTGCACCGATGCGGCTAAAAATAGGTAACCTGTGAAACAGGTAATCGATCGTTTGTTGATAGTCCATAGTGCTGTAAAGATAAATCATTACTTAACTATCAAGTAGTTGAGTAAACGTAAAATGAAGCGGAACAGGATGATTGGATGGAGGACTGAATTATCGTTTTACCAGGAGGATATTGGGGGAACTGAGAGGAAAAGGTGGAAGTTATAAAGTGGTCGGGTGTTTCTTCAAACTTTTGAGTAAGATAAACGAGGACCATGCGAGAGAAGTTGAAATAAGAAACATGGCTAAGAGCAGGGCGAGATCAGAATAAGGGTTGTGGAAAAGCCGTAAGCAGACTCCGGCAATAAAGGCGACAACGCTAAAGGTCACAATTATCAGTGGCCATTTGTATCGGGAAACGTTCTTCATCCGCAAGATGTTTTTTAAGGTGAACCGGATGTAATTTTATCTAAACTATCCTTCAATATACGATAATATATAAAATTTGGAAATGTCTAATATTAATTCTTGAGCTTGAAATTGAAAATGATCGTGCCGATTTGCTCGTCATCACCTGAGCTCAATTTCATTTGCAAAGCCTTTCTGATGGCAATAGCTTTTAAGCTAGCACTGGCAGTTGTTGAACCCTTCGGTTCATAAACGGCGGATGTAATAGCTCCGCTGGCATCAACACGGATGTTAACAGCAACTTTCGCATTTTCGTTAAAGTCATCTTCAAAAGACGGCCATTTGGTAATGCGTCTGCCGTCCAGGCCTTTCGAAATGCTAACCCCTGAAGTGCCATGGCCGCCATTCCCGGTGTAGCTGTCAGAATTTGGGTTACCACCTGGCTTACCCTGGTCGCCGGTTCCGCCAGCAACACCCTGATTGCCACCTTTTCTGTAGTCGTCCGCTTCGTTTCCACCTTTACCGGTTCCGGTTGCGCCATGCATCACTGCTTTTGGTTTTGGCGGTGCAGGTGAAGGATTTGGCACAGGCGTCGTGGATTTCGCTATGGCTTTAGGAGCTGTTTCTTTCTCCGGTATTTTTTTCGCTTCCGGTTTTGCAACCACCGGTTTTTTTATAACAGGAGCATCCTCGTCTGCCTTGTCGTCCGTTTCCACCTCTTTCACAGCCTCTTCGGCTACGCTTGCTTTCGGTGGTGTATAACTGATTTTTTCGGCAGGCGCGGGAGATTCCGGCGACATCGGCTGATCGTCACCAAAACCCGTATCACTATTACCCAGGTTCACCTCGATGCCATCCTCGCTGATCGGAGGAGGTGTTACGGGCAATGTCCATTTGATGGTGATAAAGGCGACTAATAGTAAAGCTATTACCAATGCGGTATAGCTTCCTGCTTTAATATTCTTCTGTTGTTCGAAATTTTCAGTCATCATAGTAAGCAAATGCTTTCGTAAATGTACGATTGTTGTACAAAACGATGCAAGTATCTTGCTAATTGCATAAATTCCAAAAAATAATCATGTTAAAATTTGAAATTACCGGGTAAACCCCAGGTTTTGATGTACGATGTAGGCTGTACGGTGTACGAAACGCTTTATAAACTTCCTTCAAAATGAATTTCTTACACCGCACATCGTACACCGTACATTTTTTCGGTTATACAATCCCGTCATCTACCGATTTTCTTTTTTAAATCTCAAACAAATCGTTATATTGTTATGCTTAAATTTTATGAGCCACGCTGTGCCTCAAATATTTGCACTTGGCGACAATGCAATTGTAATAGAATTGTCGAACACCATTGAAATAGCGATAAGCGAAAAACTTATTGCGATGCATAAATGGTTCCTGCAAAAACAATTTGCATTTGTAAGGGATGTAGTGATCGGCTACAACAGCCTGGTAGTGTACTTTAATATTTCGAAGCTGAGGGCAGAGGAAGAAAATGAAGTGGCCTTTAAAAAAATGGAACTCTTGCTGCTGGATGCTTTCAGGGAATCTGTAACCGGCAATGGCGTTGAGCAAAAAGTGATTGTTATTCCTGTTTGCTACGCAAAACAATATGCTTACGACATCGAAGAGTTGGCTTCCGCAAAAGGAATTTCAGAAGAAGAAATTATTGCACTGCATACATCGCAGATATATCGTGTGTACATGATCGGTTTTATGGCGGGCTTTCCGTATATGGCACATATTGACGAGAGGCTTGTGTATCCACGGAAGCAAAGGCCAAGACAGTTTGTAAGTGCAGGCAGTGTTGGTATTGCAGGGGCGCAAACAGGCATCTATCCTTTTGCATCACCCGCGGGCTGGAACATTATCGGACGTACTCCATTGAAAATATTTGATCGGACCAAACAGAATCCTTCTTTGCTGAAACCCGGTGATTATGTGCAGTTCATTTCTATTAAAGAAGAAGAGTTCGAAAAACTGACCCATTGAACTTTAACATTTCCGTTAAAGATTTTTTAATCCACCCCGTCTGCCCAAGGCGCCATCCGGGCGGGCTTTGAAATACACGACTGGTGTAGAAAATTTTACCTTATCCATGGCATAGGAATTTTATTTTTTAAAACAATCAATAGTTGATCTTATTCAATTAAGGTAAAAATCAATTAATGTCAATCAACATTATTAAGGCCGGTATTCTTGATACGATTCAGGACATGGGTAGGATTGGATATGGAAGTATAGGAATCAGTACCGGCGGCGCAATGGACACTTATGCAGCCCGGCTTGCAAATTATCTGACAGGCAATAACGGATGCGAACCCTTACTGGAAATGCATTTTCCCGGCCCCCAGTTACTGTTTGAAGAAAATGCTTTGATCGCATTGGCAGGTGGTGATTTTTCTGCCACTGTAGACAATGAAAATATTCCCGCATGGCAGCCGCTCATCGTTAGAAAAAACACTTTGATGCAATTCCCTCAGTGGCAGAAAGGAGCAAGGGTTTATCTCGCAGTGAAAGGTGGTTTCCAATCGGAGAAATGGCTGGGAAGCAACAGCACACATCTTAAAGTAGGTGCTGGTGGTTTTAGTGGAAGGAAGCTGCAGAAAGGAGATATTGTGCCTTTCAAAGCGAATGAATGCAATGCGAAATCTTTTTTACACGAAAAAGATAACCTGCACGTATTTCCATGGAGAGCCAATATTACCAATACTTACAGGAATCCCGACGTAATCTTTGTGGTGAAGGGAAGGGAGTGGAACTGGCTGCCGGAAGATGCGAGGTCAAAATTTCTAAATACTGAATTTCATATAAGGCAATCATCAGACAGAATGGGCTATCAGTTGGAAGGAGAAAATTTATTCATTCCCAACAATACTGAACTTATTTCTTCTCCTGTTAATTTCGGTACGGTCCAACTAATGCCTGAAGGACAAATGGTCATCTTAATGGCCGATCATCAAACCACAGGAGGCTATCCACGCATTGCCAATGTGATCAGTGCACATCTTCCCAAACTCGCGCAGAGAAGGGAAGGCGAAAGAGTTGTATTCCGGTTGGTGGATAATGACATCGCTGAGAAATTATTCATCGCACAGGAAAAAGAATTACAAATACAAAAGCAATCCAGCCTTGATCATATAAACGAATATGTGAAATGCACAGTGTAGACATCAATTGCGATATGGGAGAAGGCTTTGAGAATGATGAAGCATTGATGCCTTACATAACTTCGGCAAATATTGCCTGCGGCTTTCATGCAGGTGATGCCGATACAATGAAAAGAACCCTTGCGCTTGCGTTGAAACACGAGGTTGCGATTGGCGCCCATCCCGGTTTTCCTGATCGTGAAAATTTTGGCAGAAAGAACATGGATATGACTTCTGATGAAGTGTATGATATGGTTTTATATCAAGTAGACCTGCTTTCAAAGATCGCATTGGAAGAAGGGGCAAAAGTTACCCATGTAAAACCCCATGGCGCTTTGTACAACATGGCAGCGGAAGATGCCTTGCTTGCGAAAGCCATTGCCAGGGCAGTTAGAGCGGCTGATAATAAACTGACACTCTTTGGGTTAAGCGGCAGTTATCTTATACAGGAAGGAACAAATGTGGGCTTGCAAACGGTGAACGAAGCATTCGCAGACAGAACTTATCTTGCAGACGGCACATTAACACCGCGCACCGAAAAAAATGCGTTGATAGAAGATAAAGATGCTTCGCTACACCAGGCGCTGCAGCTGGCGATGAAGCAAACTGTCAAATCAACATCGGGGAAAACAATTCCGCTTATTGCTGATTCCATTTGCATTCACGGCGACGGAGAAAACGCGTTGGCGTTTGCGAAAAATATTTACAAAGGTTTAAAGGCGCACAACATCGTTCTGAAAAATACAATTCGTTAAAAAATTCTTAGAAAACCCATAAATCGCCGCAAGTTTATACTATTCGTAAGGCTTTCCACGTTACTTTTACGGCTCCAACTTCAACTTTATTTCAACCTGTCTCATTTATTAAAGGACAAGCATGTCTACGACACAAAACGGTCAACAAACTGTTTACGGTTACGATGATTTTCAAAAGAAAACAGAAAAACCGGAAAGCAATTTTTTGTGGTGGTGCTCAGGCGCATACACCGATCTTCTTAGAAAATATCCTAGTGAACACACAAAGTACGCAGGCATTGGCGGTGTGATCCTCGCAACATTTGTACTGGCTGCTATTTCATCTGGTTATGCTGTGTACAGCGTTTTCGGCAACTGGTACTGGACCATTGCATTTGCGATCATTTGGGGATTGATCATTTTTAATTTCGACAGGTTTCTCGTTTCTACCATGCGCAAGTATGGCGTGTCCGCACGCAAGCAATTGTTGCTGGCGGTGCCTCGCTTTGCCTTGGCGCTGCTCATTGGTATTACCATCGCGCGGCCTCTTGAACTTAAAATCTTCGAAAAAGAAATTGATGTAAAGGTTGCGCAAAACAGACACGACAAAATTTTACTGAACGATAGCCTTTTACAAAAAGAATTACAAACTGCACAAACGGAGGCCCAGCAGGAGCGTAGCCGCCTGATGGCTCGCAAAGGCATGCTGGAAGATACGTTGCACACGCTGCAGCAGGCCTACATACAAGAGGCAGATGGAACAGGCGGCTCAGGCAAACGCGGGATTGATAAACTTACCAAACTAAAAATGGAAGCATATAACAATGCTTTGAAACAGTTTGCTCCCGAACTGAAACAGCTTGACAGCAGCATTCATTACCAGGATAGCATTATCAATTCACAGCTGGCAGGTTTGGATGTGAAGAAGAAAAATTACGAAGCAGAACTGCAAACGAAAGTCGGCTTTCTTGAACGCAACAAGGCGCTGGCCGATCTTTCACGGGAAGAGAGTAGTGTGTGGTGGTCGAGCTTATGCATTTCTTTGTTGATCATTTTGATTGAAATAGGCCCGATACTCTCCAAGCTTATTATGAATGTTGGTCCGTATGATATTGCGCTCTCGCAAATGGAACTCATTCAAATGGCACGCTCTGAAAATGAAATGCGTCGCGACAAAGAATTGCTCCATGAAAAAATGCAATTGATCTTCCGTCATAAAAAAGACATTACGGAAGACACTTTAAACAAGGCAAAAGCGCTCCAGCAAAAGTATATCCAAAGCGATCTTGACAAGTGGGAAAAAGGTGATTCTCCCAATAAACACGCGCCTTTGGATAATGCGATGAAGGATATTAAGAGCAAGTATGATTTTGAAGAAGAAAGCGTTATTTAGAAATTAAGAATTAGGAATTAGGAATTAAGAATTGTTTTGGTGTGGCATGTATTTTTTGAAATTGCATTTTATAAAGTGCGAGACCCGAATTCAACACTAAGACACTTAGAACACTAAGGTGCACTAAGGGTTGTCTAAAATCAAATAGAGGAAAGGTGGACTATTTTGCAATCCTCCTTTCCTCTGTGAAAAAAAACTCCTTAACTCCGTGGTTAAGAAAAAGCGTTACGGAAACCCTAAGTGAGGCTTAGTGCCCTTAGTGTCTTAGTGGTAAATTAAAAATCTTCGTCCCCTTCGTTCTTCGCAGTGGACTTCAGACCTTCTGCTTTCTTCACTAGCTCAAGAAATTCTTTTTTATACATATCGCTGTTGTTATCAACGCTGCCTTGTGCCAGTGACTTTACGAGTTTATAATTACTCGTTCCTTTGAACTCTGAGTTTCGAAGTATCATTCCAAATGCGGCAACTGCTGAAGCAAAACGGATGTTGCAGCTTGCAAGCTGAGTACTAGCATTTACGGGCACTTCAAACAATTTACTTTTGTCCTCATCTGGTTTTTTGTAACGAAGTTTTACAAACATTAACTCATTTGAAAAAGATGCGGAAGGCTTTTTCGCTTTTTGTTTTTGATAACGCAAAGGATCAACTGTTCCGAGTTCATCATCATCCACTCCGGAAGGTATGATTTCGTACAAAGCAGTAACAGTGTGATTGCTGCCCATATCGCCCGCATCTTTTTTATCATTATTAAAATCCTCTTTAGCCAGCATCCTGTTTTCGTAGCCTATGAGTCTGTAGCCTTTTACTTTTGCCGGATTGAACTCCACCTGTAGTTTCACGTCTTTTGCAATGGTGAAAAGTGTTCCGCCAAATTCACTGATCAATACTTTCTTCGCCTCGCTGATGTTATCGATATAGGCATGATTGCCATTGCCTTTGTCAGCCAATTTTTGCATTTTACTATCCTGGTAGTTACCCGTACCAAATCCAAGCACAGTAAGGTATACGCCGGTTGAACGTTTTTGCTCGATCAGATTTTCCAAAGCATCATCGCTACTGGCGCCTACGTTAAAATCACCGTCGGTGCAAAGTATTACGCGGTTGTTGCCTTCCTTCATGAAGTTTTGTTGCGCCGTTTTATAAGCAAGTTCGATGCCTGCACCTCCTGCAGTAGATCCTCCAGCTTCAAGCGCATTAATGGCTTCTTTGATTTTTTGTTTATCATTTGTAGATGGCAAAACAAGACCCGCATTGCCGGCATACACTACGATGGCAATTTTATCTTGTGGACGCAATTGTTCTGATAACAATTGCAATGAAGATTTTACAAGTGGTAGTTTATCTTCTTCTTCCATACTGCCACTTACATCAATAAGAAAAACGAGGTTAGAAGGAGGGAGTTTGTCATAATCAATTTTCTTTCCCTGCAAGCCAATCATCACCAACTGATGCGCTTTGTTCCATGGACATTGCGTTGACTCTGTCGTTACGCTGAAAGGCTTATCATCCTTGGGTTGTGGATAGTTGTAAGAAAAGTAATTGATCATTTCTTCAACACGAACTGCACCCGGAGTTGGCAGTGTGCCTTCATTGATCAATCGGCGAACATTGCTGTAGGAAGCGGCATCAACATCGATGGAAAAAGTTGAAAGCGGGTGAGCTGCTACTTTCTGAAAAGTGTTTTCCTGGATGTTGTCATAACCTTCTCTGTTGTAATTTTCATCTTTTGCTTTAATTGAGCTATTTCCTCTGATCCTCACTGATTTTGATCCGCTATAACCCTGTACTACAACGCCTGCAACGCGGCCGCTGAGAGTTGTGGATACCTGTGAGGAGCTTGTCATTTCCATTTTGCGTTCGGCTCCGTAGCCCACCACTACCACTTCATTCAATGACTGTGCAACCGGCCGTAATTTTACATCAATCACCGTCTTTGCTTTCACTTTAATTTCTTCCTGGTAATAACCGACAAAAGCAAAAGAGAGGGTTGCTTTTTCATCTGGTACTGTAATGGAATAGGAGCCATTTACATCACTGCTAACACTGGTTTTTGTCCCCTTGATCGTTACGGTAACGCCTTGCAGCGAATTACCCTTATCATCGGTAATCTTCCCCGTAATAACGATTGATTGTGCAGTAAATAAGATTGTGCCTGCATACACTAACAGAACTGACAGTAAGGTTTTCATATGCTGTTTTAGTATCAGATGCAGGGAAGTGAGGGATTACATAAAGGGAATTAGAAATTAGAAAATTTTTCAAATTCGTGCTGTAAATAATCCGTAAACAAAGACTGCTTGTCATCCCGACGAAGGAGGGATCTGCGCGATTGATTTAACAGCATGCACGATTGCGTAAAACCCAGATCCCTCCTTCGTCGGGATGACAAGCAACATGGTTTGATTATTCAAGCAGCTTGTATAGCGACGGTTGGAACTTGCTTACGAGTTCCGCTCTTAATTATTAATTATTAATTGTTAATTGCTTCCCTCCGCATTTGCTTCGCTGTCTTCGTACTCCCATCATGGCTCCAGCCGGGAGGTTGGATAAAATAGTTGATCGCATTTTTGAGAGAGCCGGCGTGGGCGGCTTTTGTAAATAAACTGCCCCATGTTTTAAGCGCAACAACAATAGGGTTAAAGGATTTAATGTTGTTCGTGAGTCCATAAGTAGGACGTTCTTCTTCGGCTTTAAATGTGCCAAACATGCGATCCCAAATGATGAGGATACCCGCATGATTTCTATCCAGGTATTTTACATCGCTGCCATGATGAACGCGATGATGTGAAGGTGTATTGAAAATGAACTCAAACCATTTCGGCATTTTGCGGATCGTTTCGGTATGTATCCAAAACTGGTAGATCAGGCTGATTTGCTGCATGAACAAGACATACAACGGGTTAAAGCCAACTAATGGCATCCAGGCCCAAAACAGAAAACTTCCCGTAAGGTTACCCGTCCACGTTTGCCTCAGAGCCGCCGCCAGGTTATACCTTTCTGAAGAGTGGTGAACTACGTGTGAGGCCCAAAGCCAGCCCATAGCGTGGCTGCAGCGATGGAACCAGTAGTAAGAAAAATCGTCTGCAAAAAACAACAGCACCCAGAACCACCATGTATCTGCAGGCAGCGTAAAGAAACGATATTGATAAATGAAGGCCAATACGAACCAGATCATTGCTTTGGTAACAAAACCCATGACCACATTGCCAATGCCTAAAGTCAGGCTTGTGAAGGTATCTTTTGTTTCATAGAAATGCTTGTTTTCCCTGTACGATAACCATGCTTCAATCGACAAGAGCAGTACAAAAAAAGGAATAGCATAGTATAATATTGCAGGAGGCATGGCCGGTGATTTGGTCTAATTTACAAGCAATGTTCAAATAAGTTTCGCGAGGTGGAAAATATTGATTTGGATTAACTTTTGGGCTTTACGGAGTCATAACATTGTTTTGATCTGGCGATTTCAAAATTGTGCTTTATTTGAAAATTTGAAAATATGGGAATTTGAAAATTCATTCCAGGCAACCTTTCGCTTTTCAACTTAACTCTCTAAATATCCGGGAGCAAACCGTACATTCAAAAAGGATGCACCTAAAGCATTTTCAAATTTTCAAATCCTCGAATTTTCAAATTCAATGCCTCCGTTTGTTAATTAAAATCAGCATTTTACCCTGCATGCAAAGTTATTTTATTAAGTTTATGTAGCCATCAATCAAATACGATCCCAAAATCTCCTCGTTGCTTGTTATAAATTCAAAAAATTTAAACCCACCTTATTATGAAAGTTAAAGACAAATTACTTGAGTATTTAGATGAATGCAGAGTGAAACCGGGAAAAGAAGTGAATCTAAAAAAATACAAAACGGATTTTGAGCATGAAGATCTTGCAAAAGAAGAAGGAGCTGAACTGCTTCAGTTTGGTATACAAAAACTGGCCGAGATGCAGGATAAATTGTATGCCCATAACAAATATAACGTGCTGATTATTTTCCAGGCAATGGATGCCGCAGGAAAAGATGGCGCGATCAAACATGTGATGAGTGGCCTCAATCCTCAGGGTGTTCAGGTCACAAGCTTTAAAGCGCCAACCAGTCATGAGCTTGAGCACGATTATTTATGGCGCCATTACATCGCTTTGCCTCCAAGGGGAGAGATTGGTATTTTCAATCGTTCGCATTATGAAAATGTGCTGGTTACAAGAGTGCATCCGGAATATCTTTTGGGAGAAAATTTGCCCGACATCAAAAGTGTAAAGGACGTCGATCAATCATTTTGGAACAAACGTTTTGAACAGATCAATTGTTTCGAAAAAACGCTCGCGGATAATGGTACTGTGATTTTAAAATTCTTTTTACATCTATCCAAAAAAGAACAGAAGAAACGTTTCCTTGAACGCATTGATAATCCTTCCAAAAACTGGAAATTCTCCAGTGCAGATTTGAAAGAACGTGGATTCTGGAAAGACTATCGCAAGGCATATGAGGATGCTATCGCCAATACATCAAAAGATCATGCTCCGTGGTATGTTATTCCGGCCGACGACAAATGGTTTGCCCGCTTGGTCATTGCTGCTGCAATTTATTACGAGTTCCAAAAATTGGATATTGACTATCCAATTGTGAACGCAGCGCAAAAAGAAGACTTGCTGAAAGCGAAAGATATGCTGATGAAGGAAGGAGAGGAGAATGGGGAGAGTAATTAGGAATTAAGAATTAGGAATTAGGAATTAAGAATGCTTTGTATGTTACTATTCTTATCTTCTTCAAACAGTTTTTACGATCAAGAGTAATAAGGCGTAACTGCCGATAAAGAATTCTTAATTCTTAATTCCTAATTCTTAATTGATATAAAAAAAACTCCGCTGTCAAAGCGGAGTTTTTTTTATATCGAGAAATAACTTTCTACTACCAGAATATAGTGTACAATGCAGCAAGGATGCCGCAAATGATCAATGAGCCAATTGCAAAACCCGGAGTTGTTTTGAACATAGACTTGTCTACTTCCAAACCATGAGGTTTAGCGCCTTTACGGCTTTCGATCATGCTGATCACATACATTACCACGATACAGATCACGAATACAAGACCCATTCTGTCAAGGAACGGAATTTCGTAAACACCTTTGTCGTTTGCTTTTGCAAAACCAATAGGAGCAAGGAACGAAAGATCCATAATGCCGGGAAGGAATTTGAAGATCAATGACATTACGAAACCACCCACAGTAGCAAACAACGCAGCATTAGAAGTCGTTTTCTTCCAAAAGAAACCAAGGATGAACATGGCAAAGATACCCGGAGATACGAAGCCTGTATATTCCTGGATGTATTGGAAGCCTCCTTTTTTATCGATACCCATCATTGGTGCAATGATCAACGCAAGGATCATGGCAACCACAACTGTGATTCTACCAACCACAACCATTTTCTTTTCGTCTGCTTCGGGATCAATTTTCTTTTTATAGATATCCAAAGTAAAGATGGTAGCGATACTGTTTGCTTTACCTGCAAGAGACGCAACAACCGCAGCAGCAAGCGCCGCGAATGCCAAGCCTTTCAAACCCGCAGGCAATAGATCCAACAATACCGGATATGCTCTGTCGGGATTCAATTCTCCGTTTTGCAACATCTCTGTTTGGAAGTTACCTTCTTTGTGCAGGATGAATGCCGCGATACCTGGCAACACAACGATGATAGGCATCAACAGTTTCAGGAACGCTGCGAACAAGATACCACCACGTGCAGTTTTCAAATCAGCGCCGAGTGCACGTTGAGTGATGTACTGGTTACAACCCCAGTAGTTAAGGTTCACGATCCACATACCACCCAACAATACTGTTAAACCCGGAAGGTCCATGTAGTTAGGATTGTCGCGTTTAATAATCATGTGGAAATGTTCGTCTGCCTTTTGTGTCAATATTTTAAAACCATTTATAACACCGCTTGAACCAAAGTGCTCGGCAACCAGGCCCAATGCAAGATAAGTTGTTACCAAACCTCCAAGGATCAGGAAGAACACCTGTATAACGTCTGTATAACCGATTACCTTCATACCGCCAAGTGTAATGAACACCGAGAACACCGCCAGCACAAGCATACAAACTGTAAGGTTGATACCAGAGATACTGTTCAGTGCCAGGGCACCAAGGAATAGGATAGAAGTAAGGTTTACAAGCACGTACAGCAATAACCAGAACACGGCCATGATCATACTTACAGTGCTGTTATACCGCTCGTTCAGGAACTGCGGCATTGTAAAAATTTTGTTCTTCAAATACACGGGAATAAAGAACACCGCAACGATTACAAGTGTAAGCGCAGCCATCCATTCGTAAGTAGAGATCGCAAGACCTATTTTAAAGCCCGATCCACTCATACCAATAAATTGTTCAGCGGAAATATTTGAAGCGATCAAAGAAGCACCAATTGCCCACCAGGTCAAAGAACCTTCTGCGAGGAAGAAGTCCTTTGTGTTCATGGTTGCTTTTTTCTTTCTGCGGTAGATCCAGTATCCATACGAGGCTACTATTACAAAGTAGATTGCGAATACTGCATAATCAATTAGGTGGAGATTGTTCTTCATGAGCGAGTAAACGTTAGTTGTATTAGTTAAAGTAAATGTTTATAGGATTTAAAAAAATTTAGTGAAAGTAAAGTATTTATCGATTGCATTGAGTGTGATCAATGCATTTTTTTGACAATATTGAACTTTCCCTCTATTCTGTTATTTGTCGTGCAAATATTCAAAAAAAAGCATTCAATTGAGCAAACGTTTACGCAATTTTACTATTATACCGGGATTTTGTGGAAAAAGCCAAGTAGGACAAGCATTTCAAACGTTTTTTCATGACTGCAGTTATTTTAAGAAGTTGTGCAACAAGATGCAACATCGTGCAACAAAAAACAGCTATTTTGTTTGATCACCATATCTCAAAACAAAATAGCTGTATCTATATGGCACATCGCGACACTAAAATAAGGAATTAGTGTTAATGTGACATTTATTTTTAAAAAAATATGCTAAGTAGGTAAATGTGTTAATTTGAAAATATGAGAATTTGAAAATGCGTTCGGTGTATCTTTCTTCATTTACGGCCATTACCCATTTGGGCATTGATGCCGCACACAATGAATTTTCAAATTTTCAAATTAGCAAATTTTCAAATTATTTCAGTTTATGCGGATTTGGAATGAAGTTGAGGAAGGCATCGAACTTCGTTTTGTATTTTCTTTTATCAAGTTTAAAATAAAAGGCGCCACGCTTGGAGCTTTCCTTCTCTTTTTCTTTTTGTTTTACGAGTAAACCTGTAGATAATACTTTTCTGCTGAAGTTTCTTTTGTCAAATGTCGAGTCATAAACGCCCTCGTATAACACCTGTAATTGCGGCAAAGTGAATTTTTCAGGCAATAGTTCGAACAAGATAGGATGGAGGGCAGCTTTATAACGAAGCTTTTCCTTTGCCATCTCTACCATTTCAGAGTGGTCAAAAATGAGTTTGGGAATTTTATTCAGCGGGAACCATTCAGCATGATAATCTTTGCTGATCTGGTGTTTATATTGATTGATATCGATCAGTGTAAAATAAGTGATAGAGGCTGTTCTCTCGATCGGATCACGGTTGGGGTCACTGAACGCATAAAGTTGTTCCATATACACGTTTTCGAGACCGGTAAGTTTATGTAATACACGGCCTGCAGCGAGTTCGAAGCTTTCTTCTTTTTCAACAAAACCGCCCATAAGGCTCCATTTGCCTTTTTCCGGCTCGAACCCTCTTTGGATCAAGAGTAATTTCAATTGCTGGCCGTCAAATCCGAAAATGATACAATCTACGGCAACCAAAAATCTTTTTTGGTGTGAATAACCTGTCATAAATGTTGTGTTATATGGCGTCGCTAAAACAATGGAAATGTGAAAGTAACAAAATTTTTTCCTGTGAAACAAGAATGTTTGAATTTAGTGTAGGATTGACGGTTATTAAATTTGAGGATTTGAGGATTTGAAAATTTGAAAATGGAACGCAGATTCTCATGATTGGTTATGATCTTTTGATTTGAGATTTCATATTTAAGATTTGAAATTGATCGGTGTCGGGTGGGATGAAATATCAAATTTCTGATCGTGACCAATCATGACAATCTGGGTTCTCCCTCATTTTCAAATCTTCAAATTTTCAAATTATTCCTCCGTACCTTGCGCCCCAGTTAAAAAAGAACAAACATGAGCAATGATTTTTCGGTGCTGGAAACGCTGGTAAAGGATAGAAGAACAGTGAAGGCACAACAGATGAATGGAAAGAAAATTCCTGACGCACAGATAGTTCAGTTATTGGAGTTGGCAGATTGGGCACCTACTCACGCGAATACGGAGCCATGGCGCTTTATGGTATATGGAGGAAGCGATGTGCAGGCATTTTGCAAACAGCACGCGGAGCTTTATAAACAAACGACTCCGGCAGAAAATTTTCTGCAGGGCACGTATGACAAGTTTGCGACAATGGGAGATACTGCTTCTCACGTTATCATTGCAGCCATGAAACGTGCGCCCACTTCAAAAATTCCTGTGATGGAAGAGATCGCCGCCACAGCCTGTGCGGTTCAAAATATTTTGCTCGGTGCTGAAGCACTTGGCATTGCTACTTTCTGGAGCACCGGCGGCATGACGTTGAAAGAACCTTTCAAACCATTTCTGCATTTAAACGCTGAAGATGTTGTAATGGGAATCATCTACCTTGGTTATAGCGATGTTGAGTCTGCCGGCAAAAGACTGGTTCCATTGGAAGATAAGGTTAGATGGAACGGCGGTCCGTTGAATAAATTTTAAATTTTCCTCTGTAGAGACGCATGAAAATGCGTCTCCTCGTTGCAAAACGCGATGTTCGAATCTATATTTTGAACATCGCGTTTTGTTTTTTACCACATTGAATTTTGAGACAGGAGACGCATTTTCATGCGTTTTTATCGTACAGACAACGTGTTTAGCGGAGACGCATTATCATGCGTCTCTACGACAGTTCCTCCAATGATCTCGTCTTTTTGGGTGGCAATAAAAAATCCTTCGGGTGCCTAAAAAAATAGCGCCTCAAAATGCCCAGAAACTCGGGATAATCTTTTAGCTGTATACCACGCGATTTCACCGCAACAAAAAATGCGAGTGAAAAACTTACCAGGAAATTGATGAGACCAATCAGCAAAACACCTGCAACAACGGTCAACAAATAAGACAGTGGCACGTTATGGTCGAGGCCATAATAACCAATAGCCGTATTACCGGCAGAAATGGTGATGTGCCTGATATCGAACGGAATGCCGAATATTTTTCCTAATGGTGCTGCCCATCCTAAGAAGAAACCAAGTGAAATGCTTCCGGCCAGTGTACCTGAATTTTTATTAAGAAAATTGGCGAGTTTGTCCAGTCTTTTTGCAGGTATGGTATTTACAAAAATGGGGTGATTCTTAAGCCTCTCCGCCACATTTCCATACACTACATGATTTTCTACATAGCCCGCAATGATGCCGCTTAAAAACAAAAAGAAGCCTGTAACACACGCCCACAATGCAGACATGCTTTGCCACGGATGTTGGTCTGCCAGTAACTTCTGCGCGGCATCTCCCGCAGCAATTTTAAAACCAAATGAAAGATTGAAGAGCCATGCAAGTAAATAAGTAAAGGGAAATACAACTAACAGGTTACCCGCAAAGGAGGCAATCTGGCTGCGTGAAACTTTGGCAACAGTTAACGCAAGGTTGCGAAGATCCGGTCGCGACTGGCTTTTCTTCACATCGAGCGAACTGGCTACAGCAGAAGCGGTGTACGCCGGTTGTTTGGTGGCGAGTGTTGCATCCGACTGATCCATTAATACAAAACAAGTTGCATAGTTTGTTCCGTAGCTCATGCCTTGCCAGAAGTAAGGCAAGTGGATACGACCCAGCAGATTCTTCACAATGGCACCAAACGATATAATGAAACCTCCGGCCATGGAGCTGTTGAAAAGATGTCGAAAATCTGCGCGGCTATTGCTGATATATTTTTGTCCTTTCTTCCCTTTGTGTTCAGCTATTTGATAAGCCACCAGCCCCAGGTTTACGGAAAGAAATTCACGAAGGCTGTTTTTTGTATTTTCATTTTTTACAACGGTCTTAAAATATTCAATGAATCTTTCTGTATCAAAAAGTTCATCTCTGTCTAACACATCAATGATCACATGCATGCGCTCAATTTGTTGTTGCATGCGCACCGTTACAAATGTCTGTGCCAGGCTGGTGCCATATTCCAGTCGCTGATCTGTTATCCATTGCAGGCTCTGCGTGCAGTTGTAAAGATTTTCCTGGATGTTGGCAAACAACCATTTTTTTTCCCTGGAGTTGAAGTTGTTTTTTTGTGTCAGGTACAAATTAACCAGTCTGTTTTGTTCGATAAAAGGCTGAATGGCGTCTTGCACATTACTAAACCGACCGGTTATTTCTTTCTCCATTCCCAGCGTGGCCACTTTGTAAGAAAGCATTTGCAGCGATTCTGCCAATTGCCTGATGATGCCGGGGTCGGTGATGTTTACCTGTATGCCCAGCAATTCAAAAAATTGCCGCCAGAGATCCTGGTCAATATTTTCTACCCAGACATGATCGTTCTTCAGATAAAAAACTCTTTCTATAACGTAACGAAAGTCTTTGGGATGTGGAAGGGGAGGAAGTATCCTGTGCTTCAGTTTGCTAATTAGTTCCTGCACGAATCCGCGTGAGCTGGTAATGCCGCTTTCTGTAAGTGTAGGTATCAGATCGGTGTTTTGAAATTGCGACAGGAGAGCTTTGCGCAAGGCAAAGAGTGCAACACTTTCTGCGCGCAGTTTTACCAGCACTTCCCTGAATTTTTTCTCTGCTTCTTTTGTGTTGCGATAGTTTCCCGGACGTATATTTTTAACAAGGTCAACCACATACTGGAGACCACTCGTTCCTGTATACAAGGGAAGGACAACTGCTTTATCTTTTTTCTTCGCGATAGTCTCTTGCTTTTGGTTTCTCTGAAAAAGTATCATGGGCAGATCATAGGTTATTTTGAATTTCGGTACCGTTGGATCACAGGCAGCAATAGCAAATGCGTCGACCCGCAATATACGGAATATAAAATACGATTAATGCAGTGAAAACTAATCATTTGTGAAAGTTGTGCAGTATTAAAAGTAGTTTATAATTTTGCCAAAATTATTCTGTATGAATTTCTACCTTAATGATGACACCAGCACACGTGTAGAAGAAGATGTAGATACGCTCACGGCGGTCGATGAACCCTACCAGCTTATCGTGTGGAACGATGAGGTGAACACCTTTGAATGGGTGATTGAAACGCTTGTGGAAGTTTGCGGACACTCTGTAGAGCAGGCAGAGCAATGTGCCATGATCATTCATGTGAAAGGTAAATATGCTGTAAAAAAAGGTGAATATGAAACGTTGAAACCATTGTGCGATGCGATCACAGACAGGGGGATTGGTGCGACAGTGGAACAAACGGTGAGGTAATTGAAAATTGAAAATTGAAAATTGAAAATGCGTAGGGGCGAATCGCATTCGCCCTTTCGGCGTCCAAATAAAGAACAATAATAGACAACAAAGACTACATTGAAATAAGTCTCACGATCAACCAAAATAAAATATCAATCATACCTTATCATAAGAAATCTCAAATCTTAAAAATTCCATCTCAAATCATCCTATGCCAATATTCGCCTTAGATAAACACATCGTCTTTCCTCCTGTTGAAGAGTCTGAGCCGGATGGTTTACTGGCGATCGGCGGCGATCTTTCTGTAGAGCGATTGCTGGCGGCTTATAAGCAAGGCATTTTCCCCTGGTATGAAGGTGAATATCCGCTGTGGTGGTGTCCCGACCCACGATTCGTTTTATTTCCTGCCCAACTTAAAATCTCCAAAAGCATGGAAACGCTTTTAAGGAAAGAAGCATTCTCATTTACGGTCGACCAGGCATTTCATGAAGTGATCCGCAATTGTAAGAGCATTTCGCGCAAAGGGCAAAACGGAACTTGGATCACCAGGGAGGTGGAACACGCTTATAATCAACTGCATCAACTCGGTTATGCACACAGCGCCGAGGTATGGAGTAATGGTGAACTCGTTGGAGGCCTTTACGGCATACGAATGGGGAAAGTTTTCTTTGGAGAAAGTATGTTCAGCAAAATGAGCAATGCTTCAAAGTATGCCTTTATCAGCTATGTTGAGCAGTTAAAGAGAGAGGGTGTCCAACTCATCGATTGCCAGGTACATACGTCACACCTGGAAAGCCTTGGCGCAGAGATGATTCCCCGTAAAACATTTACACGTTTGCTGAAAGAGCTGCTGTAAGAAAGATTGCCGGCAGCCAGTGGCCAGTAGCTAGTAGCCGGTGGTTGTAACGCAGTCTTTGCTTTGCCAATCAATTTGGCTAAGTGATAGAATGACTTTTGCACCTGAGATACAGGCTACAGGTAAACAGGCTACTGGCAGCCTAACAACTATCAACTAACAACCCCATTCCAGTCATGAAAAAGCAACGTTCCGCTTCGTTACTTTGTCTTGTCTACCAAACGCGTAGAATTACGATATCTGATAAAAAACTTTGTAAAACGTTGAATAATATGGATTGACATTTTGTTGTTTTAAAAACTTTCGTACTTTTATACCGGAATTATCGCACCAGATCGTCACTCCCTTTTATTTAACTATACTTCACATCTCCTATCCCGTGGAAGCTAGATTTTAGTCTGTTTTATTTTATTTTCTAAACTTTTAAAAGCTCCCATTATGAAAAGAAATTTCCACATTCATCTTAACGGAATCACTATTGCTTTAATCGTCATTGCTTTGTATGCTTCTCTTACTTTGATCACTTACTTAGCTTGGCGCAGTCAATAGTAGGCAGCACTGTTAACGTATATTTTTATTGGTAAACCGGCCGGCAGCAAGCTCCCCGGAATTCTAAATATGATTTACATCACCTGTGAGAGTGTAAATTTCAGAATATTATTAAGGATTGTTGCCGGTCATTACCGTGTTGTGAATTGAAAATGGAAAATTGAAAGTTGAAAACGAAAGGCAATGCCTTTGTGTAACATTTTTAATTTTCCACTTTCAATTTTCAATTAAAAAAGTATTCTCCTCTCGGGATATTTTTCTGCGTATTGATAAATCAGGCCGCGGATATAATCGTTGTCGGGGTGGGGAGTTATCCTTTCCTTTAATTGCTCCAGCGTGATGTCTTCTCCAAATTCGCCTTTGAGCGCGATGCCGCTGAACTTGCCTTTATTCATAAACAAGATGGAAGAGTGGTTGTAAGTGCCGTCAAATATGGCAAAGGTGGGCAACTGCTCATGTAGGGCGGTGATAGCCTTCAATACTTTTTCATTGTGCAGGGAAGCTTCTTCTGTAATGTCTTCATAATCGCTTATAACCCCAAAGCACAAACGCTCATTGAGTTCAAACTCTTCTGCCATTTTTCTTAACAAAGTTTGCCCCTCATGCAGCAGATTAAAAGTGTACAACGGATTCAAATGTTGTTTCTTTTTTTCTATCGCAAAGCGCACATAGCCTCTTCTATCTTCGTAAGTATACAAGCCGTATGATTGATGAAACCCTTTCTGGCTGCGGTTAAACTCGGGCCATAGTTTTCTTATTTCAATGCTTTCAAGAATCAGTGCAACCAGTTCGCTCGAGCATTCTTTATGTGTAATGCTGTAAACTTTTCTTAAAAGATCCTGCTTGCGTTTGCCGCCATCATTGTTTGAAAAATGACTCTTTACACGCTTCTGCAAATTGGTGGCCTTGCCTACGTAAATGATCTTTCCTTTTGAATCATGAAAGTAATAGACACCAGGCATCATCGGCAGTTGTTCGATGTAATAAGCGGGCAAATGTGTTGGCAAATACTGTTCTTTGTTTTTGCCTTTCAGCATTTTGGCAACATGTCCTTCAGCGTCGCCGGCAAGAATTTTTTCAAACAGCATGGCAGTTGCGGCTGCATCTCCGTAGGCTCTGTGCCTGCCTTCTATCGTAATGCCTAATGAGCGGCAAAGATTGCCCAGGCTATAACTTGGCAGCCCCGGAATCACCTTACGTGCCATGCGAACGGTGCAAAGTTTTTTCGCATTAAGTTCATATCCGCAAGCTTGCAACTGGTGTTTAATAAAAGAGTAGTCGAAGTTTACATTATGGGCAACAAAAATGCGATTGGAGAGTAGATTGAAAACATTTTCGGCAACGTCTTCAAAGGTTGGCGCATCGGCCACCATAAAATTATCAATGCCAGTAAGTACAGTGATGAAATGCGGAATCCTTTGGTTGGGGTTGATCAGTGTTTGAAACTTTCCTTCCACCTCCATTCCATTGTGCAGTATGATGGCAATTTCTGTAATGCCGTTGCCGTTTGCAAATCCACCGGTTGTTTCTATATCTACTATCGCATACATGACTCAAAACATTCTCACTTTTAATGATTTTTTTCTTGCAAAAAATCATCCACTAATTTAATTTACGCCGTCAAAATGATGTAGGCGAAGTTAAAAAATTGTTTTGACTTAAATTTTCAAATCCATGCGTTTAATCCTGTCCCTTTTCATTTCCGTTTTGTTTACCGCTTATAGCTTTGGCCAAGAGGTCCGTATTGAAAAAAAGAACATCAGCGACACCGTTTTTTACGATCAGCGGATGTTGATAATTCCTTCCGATTCTCTTGATGCAATGAAAGTAATGCTGAAACTTTTTCCGGGTAAATTGTATGATTTATCGAGTAAGAATTACAAAGACGCTTTGATAAGCTGGGAATGTAAAAAATGTAAACCTGCAACTTATACAGATGTGAATGGGGTAGAAGGAGACCAGCAATTCCCTTACAAGGATGGCGTGGCTACAAGATTGATAGATGTGATACACTACAAGGACACGAAAGGCAATGAATACAAAATACTTGCGTTCAATCATTCAGTATATGACGAGGATGGGGCGCAAACAGGGCGCTTTGTAGGTGGGCTCCTGGGTCTTGCAAAGTTTGCCAAAATGGACGGCAGTTGGCAAATGCGATCCTTTCAGCCGGCTATTGCTGCTTTTGGTTCATTTGCAAGTTCCCCCAAACCGGTGCCGCTTGTTATAGGAGAGGATCAGTATGCTTTTACCGTTCTGCATCGAAATGGCGGCGCTGGCGGCCCATTTGAAGGCATGTTATTCCTGATTGCCGGAACTGGTGGTAAATACCGTCCTATTCTTGCCACAGGGCAATACGAGCTAACAAATACCGAAAAAGGTGAAACTTCATGGAAGAGCGCGATCAAAGTTGATAATGATAGCAAGAAACAATATTTCAGAGACATCATCATTACAACAAAAGGATATTACCACAGAAATGAAAACGAGGATGATGAGTTGTACAAAGGTCCCTATGAAATAGCGTCGTTTATTAAGAATAAAATTTCCTTCGACTTTGTAATTGAGAAGCATTACACTTTTGACGGTAAGCACTATAAAATGAAAGGAAAGCCAGTGGTGGCGATAACGAACGTGAAGTAGAGACGCGTTGAACGCGTCTCCGTTAATTTCGTACGATTAAAAAAATGGCGACATTCTGATACAAAAGAGATGCATTCAGTGCGTCTCTACGGAGATTCGAAATTATTTGTAACAGCTATCTTATGACGGGCCCTTAGTGTCCTTAGTATCTTAGTGGTAAAGCTTCGAGTCTCTCCTCAACAAACTATACCTGTGTTCATTAATCAGTTGATTGTTCTTGAAAACTGATTTTTCAAAAACACAGTCAAACTTGAAGCCAGCGTTTTCCAGCACTTTCATAGAACCTGCGTTCCATTCAAATACACAGGCAAACAAACGTTCGAGATTAAATGTCTTGAAGAAATGTGGGATCGCATGTTTGGCAGCTGTTGTCATTATTCCCTTTCCCCAAAAAGGCTCTCCCAACCAGTACCCAAACTCTGCATTTTTGCGATAAATATCTTCCTGTAAAATAATGCCGATAACACCGATGCATTCTCCATTGTATTCAATCGCTAATTCTGTCGGCAGTGCTTTTTTTCGCGAAAGAAAAATTCTTGCATCTTCAATGGTATAAGGATGCGGAAAACTATCCCTGAGATTGTTTTTGATCTTGATATTATTTGCATAACGTGCAATGCTCTCCGCATCATTTGCATGCAAATAGCGAAGGACGAATGTTCCGCAGTTTATTGTCATGAGTTTTGAGTGGTGCGTTATGAGTTTTGAGTTGGAAGTAGTGAGTTATAAGTTTCGGGTTCCCTTGCTCATAACTCACTACTCAAAACTCACGACTTATTTCCCTCGATTCCTTTAATATAAACGTCTTGTTTTGGATATGGAATTTCAATGCCGGCTTTGGCAAATTGCTCGAAAATTTCAATCATTATGTTGCTGCGTAACGTGCCCGCATCAGAAAGATCGTAGGACCAAAAATTGATCTTAAAATCTACAGAGCTGTCGCCGAAATTATTCAACAGTACAGAAGACGCCGGCGATTGCATCACTTTGCTGTTGTTTTTCAAAACGTTTTCAATGATCTCTTTTGCTTTGCGCACATCAGACTCGTAAGCAATGCCAACAACCACTTCCATGCGTTTGTTGCGATTGTGCAGCGTCCAGTTGATGAGGTGTTTTGAAAGCATGTCCCCATTTGGCACAATGATGTCTGCACCATCGGCATTGCTGATCTTGCTCGAACGGACACCTATTTCTTTAACGGTTCCTGCACGGCCGTCGATCTCGATGTAATCACCTACCTGGATGGGTCTTTCAAATGCGAGGATAATTCCTGACACGAGATTGTTTACAATATTTTGCAACCCAAAACCGATACCAACACCCAGGGCACCGATCATAATGGAAATTTTATCAAGCGGAATACCCGCTGCGGCGATGGCGATCATAAAACCCAGCGCCCAAACAGCCAGCCTTACAAGCAGCATCACAGAACCTATGTTGCTTCTCTTGTTGGTGTTATCACTGAGTTTGCTGCCGAAAAAGAAATTGATGAATTGTGAAATGATAGAGGATATCCAAATGACAAATACAAAAATGGCAATGCTCATGAAGCTGAATTGCATGTTGCCGATGGAACGCGTTTTGTTAAAGAACCAGTCAAGAAATTTGAAAAGCGAATCGTACATGGTAAGGCTTTTCGTGAAAGCGATCAAAAACAAAATGCCGGTAATGATCCAAAGTGCTCTTCTCAATTTGGTTTTTAATTCATCATACACAAGAAACTCGGAGAACCTGCTTTCACGCAATGATTTGGACTGCAGATATACCGCTTCTAAAATAATGGTGCTAAATGCTTTTAATGTAAAGGCGAAAATGAAACTTTGAACAGCAGTGATACCAAATATTTTCGCAAGCGTAACCCGGCCCGTAATATTGAATATGATTGATAATGCAGCAAACGAAAATGTAAGAATGGTGATTGATTTTTTTACAGGAGATTCATCCAGTTTTACAAACATATCTCCCTTTTCACGCAACATTTTCACGCATGTCAATACTACTCCCGTACTTCCGATAATCAGCCAGAAACGTTCGCCAAATGCAGATTCCAGGAAGAGGTCATCAAAAGCAAAGAACAACCAAAGTATCGACATGATGATCCAGTTTGTTCTTGCCGAAGGGGTAAAGAACGGCATCAACAGATACGTTATTAAAAGCAACCTGATCACTTCGTTTACATGCATGTACACCATTGGTGGATTGGGATACATGAATGGTCCCACACATAAAAAGGCGGTGAGGCACGATATGATAACGGAGTGATTCAGAAAATGCAGTGGGCCGAGTATTTTTTCAGCATCAGCATATTTTTTTACACGTCTGTAGTTGAACCAGCACCAGCTAAGGAAAGCAAACAGGACCAGCAGGTTAATGCTGCGTGTGTCCCAGCTACCAGCGGTATAAATATTGAAAACGCGTATGGATCTTGTAAATGTGCTCGTGATTACATCCCACAAAGATTGTTTGTAGTCAGAAGGTCTTATGCCATACAGTGGTTCTTCTTCCTTTCCCCACATAGCGGTTTTGAACGCTGTTGTGCGGAAATTAAGGTCGGACATCATATCACTTATTAGCAAGCTGCTGATCGAAACCTTGTTCTTCATCACGTTGATGCGTGTAATGGCTTGCTGTTGCAGAGAATCAAGATTGTGTGCTTTTCTCAACACATTTTGAACTTGTCTGCTTAAGGAAGTATCAGGAATGTTTAGTTTTAAAGTGCCATCGTTAACGATCTTTTTCACTTCCTGGTTACTTTTCACGATCTGGTCTGAGTAGTCAGCCAGGCTTTTTTGCCAATCACCCAACTTTGAACCGATTTCCTGCAACATGATGGTAAAAGTGTTGAGGTTGCGAAGGTTCATTTCCGCGTCATTTTTATCAAGTCGGTTTTTGAAGAACGTAAGGCTTTTTTCTATCGAAGGGATACCTGCCGCAATTTTAGTGGTATCCATTCTTCGTTTAAAATAGTTGGATGATCTTGATATAGTGAACGTGTATGTTTCAATCTTGCTCGCGATCTTCGAAACTGCCGTATCTGCCTGCTGCTTCAGCGCTATAGAATCGCGAATCTGTGCTTTGCGAATAGAGTCTTCGGGGGAAAGAGTGCGTTGTGCAACCCCTCTTTGCAGGCTTGCACACAACAATAAAAACATTAAAGTAACGACTGGTCTGATGTGTCTTAGTTTTTTCATGTAGGATTCTTCTTGTGACTGCAAAGTAATTTGAAAAAACCGGAAATGTGAGAGTTTGAAGATTTGAAAATTTGAAAATTGTTTCCGTGCAGCATTTTAGAATGGAACGCAGATTTTCATGATTGTCATGATTTGATAAGATTTTTTGAGTATTATTAATGATGTGTTGGGTATTCAAATCATTTAAGAAAAATCATAGCAAATCATGAAGATCTTGAAAATCTGTGTTCCCCTTATCATTGCGCTTTCAGCGTGCAAAGCCAAACATTCCGATGATTCATTTTTCTTCGTGCAGATGTCAGATCCGCAGTTTGGTTTTTATACAGACAATAAATCATTTGACATAGAGACCGCTCATTTTGAAAAAGCCATTCAAAAAGCCAATCGCCTGCATCCTGCGTTTGTAATTGTTACAGGGGACCTGGTACACAAAACGTTTGATGCTGCTCAAATTGGCGAATACAAAAGGATCGCCGGGCAACTTGATTCCGATATTCCGTTGTATAATGTGCCGGGCAACCATGACGTGGGCAATGAGCCAACTCCGCAAGATGTTGATGCATACAATGCCGCTTTTGGCCCCGACTACTATACATTTCATTGTGGCAACATGTTGGGAATCGTATTGAATTCTAACTACCTCCACAGTCCCGAAAAGGCAATGGACAAAGCAAAAGCGCAAGAAGAGTGGCTGATCAGAACATTGGATTCCGCCTCCAATAAATCATACAAAAACAAAGTGGTGTTCATGCATCATCCATTATTCATTGAAAGGGCAGAAGAGGGTGATGGCTATTTTAATATTCCGACGGCAACGAGAAAAAGATATCTCGACCTGCTAAAAGCCAATGGCGTCAAATACATTTTTGCGGGCCACCTTCACCGTAACTTTTTTGGAAAAAGCGATAGCCTCGAAATAACAACTACCGGTCCTGTAGGAAAGCCGCTGGGCCAGGATTCCTCGGGTTTTCGCATTGCTCAGGTGAATGGAGGGACTATCACGAGTAAGTACTATGTTCTTGATTCCATACCTGCGAAAATGCCATGAATTTGAAAATGTGTTGATTTGAAAATTTGAAAATTCTTTGTGTGCGGCCTCAAAGTAGAACGCAGATTTTCAAGATTATCATGATTATTGATGATTGAAATTTGACGAAGCTTATTAAACCTCCAATCTCAAATCAAAAAATCATAACAAATCTTGATAATCTTGAAAATCTGCGTTCCGTCTTCCCATTTTCAAATTCCCATATTTTCAAATTCTCAAATTAACCACCTATTTTGCACCACAAACAACCCGGTGCATGCATACATTTGAAACATTGAGTAAGCTTTTTATTGACAGATTCAATACCAAACATTTTACGGGCAAGCCTGTGACGCTGTATGAACCGGCTGATTATTTTTTATCATTAGGTGGAAAACGTATTCGCCCTGTGATGTGTTTGATGGCGAACGAGCTTTTCGATGATATCATAGAAGATACCTGGAATGTGGCGACTGCTATTGAGTTGTTTCACAACTTTACACTTATTCACGACGATATAATGGACAAAGCGCCCTTGCGGCGTGGCCTCACAACCGTTCATATTAAATACGGAGAACCCACTGCTTTGCTGGCTGGCGATGTGATGCTTGTGACTGCTTATGACTACCTCAATCGAATGAAAAGCGGCCATCTTCAAAAAGTGATACATCTCTTTAACAAAACGGCGAAGGAGGTGTGCGAAGGGCAGCAGCTTGACATGGATTTTGAGCACAATATGGATGTGAACATGGATGAGTACCTGCACATGATCGAACTCAAAACGTCAGTTTTGCTCGCTGCAAGTTTGAAGTTGGGTGCTATTCTTGGTGGGGCCGGCGATGGCAACCAGCAACACATGTATGAGTTTGGCAGAAATCTCGGCATCAGCTTCCAGATACAGGATGACTACCTCGACGCATTTGGAGATCCTGCAAAAGTAGGCAAGCAGGCTGGGGGAGATATTAAGGTGAACAAGAAAACCTTCTTAATGATCAAAGCGCTGGAAAGCTGTGATGACGATCAGCTGGAGCAGCTTACAAAACTCATGAAAGAAAATCCTGATGATAAGGTTGAAAGAGTGCTGGAAATTTTCAGGTCACTTGGCGTTGACAAATGGGCTATTTCTTTGAAAGAGCAGTACATGGAAAAAGCATTTCAGCACCTTGAAGAAATAGCTGTATTAAACGTAAGAAAGGAACCGCTGAGGCAATTGACTTATGCTTTGATGCAGAGGGAGTACTAATTTGAAAATGTGGGTATTTGAAAATAATAGAGAACACAGATTTTCAAGATTGTCATGATTTGTTATGATTTTTTTTCTGGAAAGGCTTTCTTCAATCAAAGTAAATCATGAAGATCATGACAATCTGCGTTCCTTCTTAAATGTATCCTTTTGTATAACATTTATGTACTTTTACTAAACTGCAAATGTTTTCAAATCTTATACATTTATGAAAAGAATAAGCAATATGGTTAACGTTTTGTTGTCCTTTTCAATATTTCCTTTTGGTTTGACAGATTCGTCGGATGATTTTAGAAAAAAGTTGTCCAAATATCAAAATACAAATCAAGAGACGGACGAAGTCAATATTTTCAACGATTGGCAAAGCGTAGGAAATGACATTGCTCAAGCGTTTGAAAAAGGAAAGAATGAATAGTAGGCAAAGCCCAATTCCCAATCAGCACCACAGAAATTCTGAGAAAAATGGCGATGTTTTAACTGCTCACATGCAATATCATCAAGGACCAATTCCGCCGGCAAATGAGCTGCAGCGCTATAATGAAGTTAATCCCGGCTTCGCTGACAGGATTATTTCAATGGCTGAAAGGGAGCAAAAAGCACGATTGGAACTTAACCTATCATCTTCAGAAAAGGTATTTGAAATAGAAAAAAATAAAGTCAGCATAATTAAAAGAGGGCAATGGTTTGCGCTGGTATTGGTTATTTTTATTTTGTTTTTTGCGTCATTTGTGGCCTATCTGGGTTATGCAAATGCGGCGGCTGGTTTGGTTGGAGCTGTGGTGGTAGGAGTTATAGTTGCATTTGTAGGCGGTAAAAAGAGAGACGCTGAATCGTAGAAAAGTAAATGTCTTGGATTCGAATGTGCCATTCTGCTACTTTTAATTCAGTTTCAAAATATTAAGGAAATAAAAAGATGAAATTCTTTTAAAAAACAGGAATAAAAATTTTGCAGAAACATTTTCAACCTTATCTTTGCACTCCCAACAACGAAAAACGGTAACGCAAAACGTTGATAACGGGGAAGTTCTTACAGAAATGGGAGTTTAGCTCAGTTGGTTCAGAGCATCTGCCTTACAAGCAGAGGGTCGGCGGTTCGAGCCCGTCAACTCCCACAAAAAAAGCCGAAATTCTATAAAGATGAGTTTCGGTTTTTTTATTCAGATTTTCTGTTATAAAAGTTCTTACAAGAGGGAGTTTAGCTCAGTTGGTTCAGAGCATTCCGATCTAACAATCGGAAGTGGTCGGTGTCAGTTATGATACCCGGACTTGATTGAATAGACTATATTAAATACTTGGGAGTTTAGCTCAGTTGGTTCAGAGCATCTGCCTTACAAGCAGAGGGTCGGCGGTTCGAGCCCGTCAACTCCCACAACCTAAGCCAAAATACTTAAAAGTGTTTTGGCTTTTTTATTTACTGTATTTGAGTGCTCAGTTGTCTCAGAGCATTCCGGTTGTAAGCCGGAAGGGTCGGCCGTTCGAGCCCGTCAACTCCCACTAAAAAGCCAGAATACTTAAATAGTGTTTTGGCTTTTTTTATTCCCATTGTTCTCCGTTGATCAGGCGCTCGATATACTTTTATGCCATGTGCACACCTTACATTATCTATTCAAGGTCCTCGACAAATACTATCTTGGCCATGCCGCGATAAAATGATAAAAGGCAGTCATAGACTGCCCATTACCATTTATTTATCAGATTTATAGATTGGATGCTATCGTCTCTATTTCAAACTAAATTCAATTACCGGAACTTCATAAGGCGGTTTGTTTTTGGGAAGTTTTAAAATCAAGTCTGAATTGTTAGCGCCGGTTTTAAATGCTACTTCAGAATGATCATTTAGCAATTGCGCATACTTTATTTTGCCACTATAATTAGGCAATACAAGTTGTCCATCTGCGGGATAACTGAAAAGATGCAGGTATAACTTCTTTGTAGTCGGATTGTATGTCAGCCTTTCGCCCATCGATTCTGGTATATTATATTCTGCAGGCGGAAAGGTGCAATTATAGATAGCCTGATTGTTTTCATTCATCCAGTATGCCAGGCTGTCCAACGCTCTTTTAGCGCGATAATCAAACTCTCCACGAGCTGTAGGGCCAACATTTAATATGAGGTTACCACCATTGGCTGTGGAGGTGATTAACAGATCGAGTAACTGACGTTGGTTTTTCCAGGTGTTTTCATCACGGTAGTATCCCCAGGAGCCTGAGAATGTTTGGCAGGTTTCCCAATATTTTCCTTTATACGGTAATAGCTCTGATGGTTTTACCTGCTCGGGCGTCACAAAATCGCCGCCATCTGCATATCCATCCTGATCAAGCCCTAACCTGTTGTTCACAAGGATTCCAGGCTGTAATTTTCTTACCAGTTTTATCAGGTTCAGTGCATCCCAGTCTTGTGGATGTTTACCATGTTTACTTTCCTTTCCCCAGGTCCAGTCTAACCAAAGGATATCGATCTTTCCGTATTTTGTAAGCAGTTCCGTGATCTGGTCCTTCATATATTGCTGATATTTTTTCATATCGCGCCCTTTGTTTACACGTAGATAATAAGCATCTTTTTCTTCGTTGCTAAGGCTGTCTGCCGGGCGTTGTGGATGGCAATCGTCAATTGTATAATCCGGATGGTGCCAGTCAAGTAACGAGTAGTAAAAACCCACCTTTATTCCTTCTGCCCGGAAAGCATCTACAAATTCCTTTACAAGGTCGCGATGTGCCGGTGTGTTCGTTGCCTTATAGTCGGTATATTTTGAATCGAACAGGCAAAATCCTTCATGATGTTTTGTTGTAAGCACCGCATATTTCATACCCGCCGCTTTGGCTTCTTTCGCCCATTTTTGGGGATCAAACTCGTCAGGGTTAAAATTGTCGAAATATTTTTGATAGTCTTCATTCGTTATGCGTTCGTACATTTTTACCCACTCATGTCTTGCCGGCAAAGAATACAGCCCCCAATGTATGAACATGCCAAAACGACCATCGGTCCACCATTTCAGACGGCTCTCTTTTTGAGCAGCAGTCTCCTTAAATATTTTTGTATCCTGCGCGCCTGCAAACAACGAACAGCATAAAAGCAATCCAATCGCGATACTTTTTTTCATTGGTATATTTTTGTTTTTACGTTTTGTAAATAGATGACAACAAACAACATTAAAAAGGAAAATGAAATTAACTTTTATACTATTTGCAATTTTAAGATTGATAAAATAGTACACTATTGTAGATAGGAAATCAAGCGAATGACATGTCTGAAACGAAAATGACCAGATATCACAAAGAAATCTGGTCGTTTTTTTGATTTGTATGTATAACGGAAAGTATTTTCAAATCCCCAAATCTTCAAATTTTCAAATTGCTATTTCTTCCTCTTCTTTTTGTCCTTAGCAGGAGCCGCCGCTTTGGACGACGGTTTTGAACTTTTCTTTTTCTCTTTTTTCGGTTTGATGACTTCGCTTTCGCTTTCTTCAGGTTTTACTCCACTGGTAAGTACCCACTCATAATCGAGCTGACGCTTGGCGAGATTTGCTGAAATCACTTTTATGCGCACTTTATCACCCATGCGGAATGCACGGCCGCTGCGTCTTCCAACGAGCGCATAATCGCCTTCCATATGGCGGAAATCGTCGTAATCCAGCAAGCTGTTGATGCTCACGAGCCCTTCGCATTTGTGTTCCACTGTTTCTACCCAAAAGCCAAAACTTGCTACGCCGCTGATCACGCCGTCAAATTCGTCGCCCAGGTAGTTTTGCATGTACTCAACCTGTTTGTATTTGTTTGCCGCACGTTCTGCTTCCATTGCTGCACGTTCGCGTTCACTGCAGTGCTTGCATTTTTCTTCCATTTCTTTGTCGGGCTTCACGGCGCTGTCAAGCACTTCCTGCAATACACGGTGAACCATCACATCCGGATATCGGCGGATAGGAGAGGTGAAATGAGCATAGTGTGTAAATCCAAGGCCATAGTGACCTATATTGTCTGAGGTGTAAACAGCTTTTGCCATTGTGCGGATACCCAGTTGCTCGAGCACATGTTGCTCCGGCTTGCCCTGCACATCTTTCAGCATGGTATTGAAGGATTCTGCAATGCCTTCCGGTGTTTTAGTATCAAACTTGTGGCCGAATTTTTTTGCGAATTCCACAAATGGCAACAGTTTTTCTTCATCCGGAGTAGCATGGACACGATAAGGGAAGGGAACCGGTTTTTTTGCAACCTTGACTTTCGAAACACTTTCTGCTACCACTTTATTGGCGAGCAACATCAACTCCTCAATCAATTGGTGTGCCTCTTTGCTTTCCTTTATTACAATGCCTATTGGCTTGCCTTTGTCGTCCAGTTTAAATCGCACTTCCTGTGAGGAAAAGTTGATCGCGCCTTTCTTGAAACGCTGTTTGCGCAAGCGCTGCGAAATATTGTTTAAGATGAGCACTTCATCTTTATATAGTCCATCGCCTTTCTCAATTACTTCCTGCACTTCCTCGTAGGTAAAGCGGTGATTGGAGTGGATAACGGTGCGGCCCAGCCAGAAATCCTTTACTTCAGCTTTTGGTGTTATTTCAAACACTGCTGAGAAAGTGAACTTATCTTCTTTCGGACGCAACGAACACAATTCATTCGAAATGCGTTCCGGCAACATCGGGTTTACTCTATCCGGCAAATACACTGAAGTGGCACGCTGGTAAGCTTCTTTATCCAATGCTGTATCCGGCGTTACATAGTAGCTCACGTCTGCAATGTGAACGCCTATTTCGTAATGTCCGTTTTTCAATACACGGAAAGAAATAGCATCATCAAAATCCTTTGCATCGGCGGGGTCTATTGTAATGGTAAATATATTGCGGAAGTCTTTGCGTTTCTTGATCTCTGCTTTTGGCAGCGCATCGGGAATGCGTGCCGTTTCTTCCTGGATCTCATCGCTAAAGCCAATAGGGAAGCCATTTTCAAGAATGATTTCACGCATTGCAAATTCATTCTCGTCGCTGGCGTCCATGATCTTGAGTACCTCGCCTGTTGGTTTTTTATTCTTTTCCCAGCCCGTAATGCGAACGGTCACTTTGTCGTCGTTCTTCGCGTTGTTCAGTTTATCCAGCGGAATGTAAACGTCCGGCATTGGTTTTTGTGACTCCGCTATAAAAAAGGCGAAATTTTTATTCAGGTCTATTTTACCAACAAATTCTGTTTGTTTCCTGTCCACTACTTCCGTGATCACGCCTTGCGCCCTTCCGGTTCTGTGCGGATCGCTGGTGATCTTCACCAGCACTGTATCGCCGTGCAATGCAGTATTAAAATCGTTCGGCCTAACCAGTATATCATTGTCAAGTTGTGGTACAATAATAAATCCAACGCCTGACCTTGTAATATCAAGTACTCCTTTGTACTGACGGGTATCGGACGACGGCTTTTTCTTCTTTGTTTTTGAGTTTTTTCTACTCATGTAATGGTTTGTTAAGATGGATGGTGTGGGAATTGTGTACGAGGTACGATGTGCGGTGTACGAATTTCGTTTTGGTGTATCTCCACAATGTATTTCGAACATCGTACACCGAACATCGTACATCTTACGCCTCACTCTTATTTCTCATCCCTCTAATAAATGTAATAATTAAATTATTGAAATCATTGCCTTCGTTAAATAGAAATTGCATTTCTATAGGTATAACGTAAAAGGGAAGGCTTTTCAACTGGTCGTCAAACTTGGCGAGGCGGACGGCATCTTTTTCCGTCGTCAGAATAATTTTATGATCAGCATTGAGAGCGGCGAATTTCTTTTGAATGTCGTTCAAGTCGTCAATAGTAAAAATATAGTGATCATTATAAGCTTGTTCCGTGTAGGATCTTGTTTGCTCGGCCAGCAGTTTTTTTAATGGTTTTGGGTTGGCAATGCCCGTTACCAACAGCGCTTCTGTTTCTTCGTTTAATTCAAAAGGCGTTTTTTCAGTTATGTGGTACAACGAACCGTAGCGTATGGTGGAAAAGAAAATCTTTTGATCTTTTGAAGGAGCCAGTTCCTTGATGATCTCGTTTTTCTTTTCAACAGAAAGGTCAGCCGGACATTTGGTAACAATAATGACATCTGCACGCTGCACACTACTTTTTACATCCCTTAAATCACCTGATGGCAAATACCAGTCGCGTGTGTATAGATTGCTGCAATCTGTCAGCACAATATTAAAACCCGCTTTGACAGCCCTGTGTTGAAAAGCATCATCGAGAATAATCAGGTCGGTATTTGGCCTGTCGTGCAATAACTGAGGAATAGCCACAATTCTCTCTTCGCCCACGGCCACGGCAACATCGGGAAATTTCAAATGAAACTGCATGGGTTCATCGCCAATATCAAGAGCCGTAGTTGACGCGTTTGCCAATGCATATCCTTTGGTTTTTCTTTTATAACCGCGGCTTAAAGTCGCTACCTGGAAATCATTTCTAAGCAACTTCGCCAAATACTCCACCATCGGCGATTTGCCGGTTCCACCCACAGCAATATTGCCGACGCAGATCAACGGAAGGTTAAACGACGCAGATTTCAGAACGCCTTTATCATAAAGCTTATTGCGCAGCCAAACAACGAGAACATAAACCAATGAAACGGGAAACAATAAAATGCGTATGGTCTTTAAAAGAGGAATGTTAAAATTCATACGTTTGGTTCGGTGTGATACATATGTTTAAAGGTACATCAAATTCATCAACATCGGCAATGCTTCCGATCGGGTCGAAATAGGAGAAGCCAACTTTCAGTACATCTGGACGGCACATGGCGAGGAACTTGTCGTAGTAACCCTTGCCATAACCCACTCTGTAGCCGTTTGTATCAAATGCCAGCAAAGGGGTCAGCACCATGTCAATCGCTTCCGGCACAATGATCGTACCGTCAACGGGCTCCGCAATATTGTATTTGTTGAGTTGATAATTGGTGTCATCATCCACCACCACTGCTTCCATGTTGCCCTGCTTTATAACGGGGTAGGCTAGTTGCATACCCGGCATGCGGAAAGCCATGAAATCGGTAAAAATATGCGTATTCAGCTCTGCCATTGTTTGCAGCGGCCAGTAACTCATTACCACCTGCACATCGTCAAACCACAGTTGCTGAAAATTGATGAGCAACAGGTCGTCGAGTTTCAATCGGTCGCGCTCGGCAATTTCGAGCCGTTTTTGTTTGTAAACGTTTCTTATTTCTTTTTTAGTCATAAAGCATTTTGTAGCGCTGAGCGCAAAATTACTGCTTGCTGCTGAACAAAAGCTTTATCCGGATTTTCCGTAAACGGAACGCTGCCGAGCGAGGGATAACCGCTCCATCTGGCAATTTCGCTTTCGTAGTGCATGTACTGGTCGTTAAAGATCCAACCTGCAACGTCTAAATTTCTTGCTTTACAAGCTTCCGCCGTCAAAATAGAATGGTTGATGCTTCCAAGATAGTTGCGGCTCACCAAAATGACTTTTGCGCGCAGCTTTGCGATCAGATCAATTACAAACTCATCCTCATTCAGCGGAACAAAAATGCCGCCTGCGCCTTCAATCACCACATATTTATTTGCCGCAGGAAGAGCTTTGTAAGCATCTGCAATCACATCCAGGCTTATGCGCAAATTCTCTTCCTTTGCCGAAATATGCGGAGAAGCCGGTAGCGCGAGTTTATATGCCTCTTTGTGAAATATCGTTTTGCCATTGGTAATTCTTTCCTGTATCCAACCCGTATCCGTACCATCATCAAAGCCCGCCTGCACAGGCTTCCAGTAATCCGCCTGCAGCGCTTCGGTAACAATCGCCGATACAAGTGTTTTACCAATGCCGGTGCCGATGCCCGTGATGAAGACAGGAGTCATTTAATTAGGAATTAGGAATTAGGAATTAAGAATTAGAAAGGTGGAAGAGTCTTTAATGGGCTCGAGCATCTTATTAATTCTTAGTTGACAATTCCTGGTTTGATTTATTAATTAATTTGAAAGCGAAAGTACAATTGTTTATCGTTAGCTATATAAACCAGAAACAAACCAATACTAGCATAAGGAATGTTCCAGCAGTAGTAAGGAATGCCGAACCTAAGAATTCCTAATTCCTAATTCCTAATTTCTAATTCCAGCCCCCTATCTATTTATAAAAAACGAAAACAACGTCGTTCCATAGCTTCTTTCAGATACGAACAGATCGAAGCCTTTTTCGTAGTTGTTGCGGGGTGTGTGTTCAAGAACGAACCAGCCGTTTGCTTTCAGCAACTTCCTGGAAGCGATAATGCGTGGAAGATCGTCGATCGTCTCAAGAGCGTAGGGCGGTCCTGCGAAAATGAAATCGAATTGATCGTTGCACTGTTCGAGGAACTTGAACACATCCATCTTCACGACTTTGAAATTCTTTATTCCGAGGGATTCACTGTTCTTTTTAATGAACTCGTACATCGCAGGATCTTTTTCTACAATAGTGAGGTCCGCGGCGCCGCGTGAAGCCAGTTCATAGCTGATGCTTCCCGTGCCTCCGAAAATATCGAGCGTTTTAAAGCCTTCCAGCTCGAGGTTGTTCTGAATAATATTGAATAGCCCTTCCTTCGCGATATCGGTGGTAGGCCTTGTGTGTGGCATTTTAGCGGGTGGATTTACGCGCCTGCCACCCAGGCTTCCTCCTATGATACGCATGTGGCCAGTTTGAGAATGGGTGAAAAAAAGTGCTTTGGATAACCCTGCAACAAAACGCCTTCTTTGATATAATCCGGATGACTTTCAAAGTCGATTCTCGAAAAATATTTCAGCAGTTCCGTGTACATCGCAGAGTCCTCATCGATCATGCCTGATATTTCAAGCGGGGTCGATAATTGCTCAAGGTTGAACTGATTGTAAATGTTCAGCAGCCAGTAAGCAACATCCTCCGTTGTCTGGTAGGCAAACTGCTGCATTAGCTGCAATTTGTTGTCCTTGACAACGATGGCGATAATGTTTTTCCTGTAAAAAGAAACCACCACCTTGTCGCTTTCAACACCGGTGGATTTATACAGATGATCCAGCAGGAGCGTGTAATAGTGATGTTGCGTATTTAACGGGAATTTCCTCGATAATACCTGGTGAATATCTTTCGGGATGCGGTAAATGTTGTGCGCATGCAAATCATTCACCTTTTCATTCAGGATCACACCTTTCACAAGATCGCCATGAATAACTTCCAGCAATTGCTTGTTAACGTGCTCCTGATAGTATTTTTCAGGAATCAGCTGATTGGATGAAAAATTATAGATGATATGGCAGTTGGAGAAATTTTTGCCCAGCAGCTCATCACTTGCAAGAATCTCTTCAAGTGTTTCAGACAGGTCCGCAGGATTGTTGATATCAATCTGGTAGTACCTCAATTTCTGCAGTGATCTGTCAGCCTGCATGATCATGTAATTAAGCGCCGTTGCGCCCACTTCAAGTACAAGCAATGGTTGGGAGCCAATAATTACCTCCGAATAGCCTCCTATGTCCAGCGTGATTTTATACATAATATTGAACTGTGTGCAATAATACTATATTTCGGGGAAAACAGACAAGGCAAAGGCCTCTAAATACATTTCACGCAAAGGCGCAAAGGTGCAAAGGAGCAAAGGTAATAAGATGTGAACGGTGTGTGTTACAACCTTCGTCTTTCCGGCAATATGTATAATCTTGTACATGCTGAAAAACTGAACTTTTGATGAAAAATCTGTCAAATAACAGCCGACGCCTTTGCGCCTTCGCTCCTTCGCAGCTTTGCGTGAAATATTTCGTACACCGTACTCCGTACATCGTACATTGTCACTATCTTTCATTACAATAATATCAACCACGACACTATTCTTCAAATGCCGCATATGCACACAAAAGCCCGGAATAAAAGATCACTCTGGAAAATATTAGTTACGTTTTGCCTGCTGACAACAACATTTTTACAGCTTAATGCTCAAAAAAAGAAAGTGGAAAATGCACTGAACAATATTGATGTAACATGGCAAATTGAAGAAAATGGCCACAATGGAAAATTTCAATCGCTGACCTCACTTGAGCTTGCCAACAAAAACAAGAAAGCCTTACCGGCAACGGGCTGGGCCATTTATTTCAATTTTGCGAGAATGATCGTGCCCGGTTCTGCGACAGGTGCCGATGTGCAGATTGATCACGTAAATGGCGATCTGTTTAAAATCACGCCTTCGGCAAATTTTCAACCATTAACAGCAGGAAAATCTTTTAAAGTATCGTTTGTTTCAAGTGATTGGGTCGTGAATTTTACAGATGCACCAACCGGCTTTTACATCGTTTCGCAAGGCGCTGAAAAAGGGTATTCATTAAACAATGTGAAAGCAATCCCTTCAACAGAACCCAAACAGTACTTGCGTTTTGCAGGAGATAAAATAGGATTGATCACACCACAGGACATCTATCAAAAAAATGCAGCGATTAAAAATATTGAAGAGGCACAACTGCCAAAAATCTTCCCAACGCCGGTGGGTTTTTTAAAGAAACCAACAGCGTTTTCAATTTGTCAACCGCCACAAAAATTACCGCTCCGGAGGCTTTTACACCGGAGTTAAATTATCTGGTAAAACAAACTTCAAAGCTTGTTGGATCGCCCACACAAAAACTTTCAGAAATAACAAATAGTATAGAGCTTAAGCAAAACACTTTGCCGGAAGGCGCATATGCATTGCATGTAAAGGACAACGCAATTGTGATAGAAGCGTCAAGTGGTGAAGGCATTTTTTACGGCATACAGTCGTTGATTTCTTTGGTTTCTCCAACCGCTTTTGCAAAAACACAAAAAGCAATCGCCCTGCCGACGGTAGAGGTGGAGGACGCTCCGAGGTTTGGCTACAGGGCATTCTTCCTCGATATTGCAAGAAATTTTCAAACCAAACAAGAGTTGCTCAGAGTGCTTGATTTGCTTGCTCTGTACAAACTAAATGTCTTGCATTTGCATTTCAGTGATGATGAAGCATGGCGCGTTGAAATCCCTTCTCTGCCTGAACTTACGCAGGTGGGACCTGTTCGCGGCTTCACAACTGACAATAAAAAGTTTCTTCAATCAACATTGGGTTCGGGTCCTGATACGAATACCCTAGCAAGCGGCCATTATTCACGACAAGATTTCGTTGAGATATTGCGCTATGCCACTGAACGGCACATACAAGTGATTCCTGAAATAGAAAGCCCGGGACACGCAAGAGCCGCAATAAAAGCCATGAATGCTCGCTATGAAAAATACATGAAACTTGGTGATTCCGTGAAGGCAAAAGAATTTCTGTTGTATGACTTGCAGGATACTTCAAACTACATGTCGGTGCAGTTTTACAACGACAATGTGATGAACGTTGCGCTTCCTTCGGTTTACAGTTTTGTGGAAACAGTAGTGAAAGATCTCGCGGCAATGTATAAAGAAGCCAATGCTCCCCTGAAAACCGTTCACATGGGCGGAGACGAAGTGCCGGCGGGCGTTTGGGAAAAGTCGCCAGCTTATTTGTCTTTAAAAGAAAAGGAAAAAAGCATTCAAAGCACTGATGATCTTTGGTACTATTATTTTGGCAGGGTAAATAATATTTTGAAAGCCCGAGGCTTGTTCCTCTCCGGATGGGAAGAAGCGGGGCTTCGCAAAACAATGCAGGATGGTGGCAGAAAAATGATCCCGAATCCTGATTTTGTGAAGGAGCATTTCCAGGTGGATGTGTGGAACAATGTATTGGGCTGGGGAGCGGAAGACCTGGCATATCAGTTGGCCAACAGTGGCTACAAAGTAGTGCTGTCTTGTGTAAGCAATCAATATTTTGACATGGCTTACTATAAAGATTTTGAAGAGCCGGGTTATTATTGGGGCGGTTATGTAGACATCGACAAGCCATTCTATTTTGTTCCGTTTGACTATTTTAAAAACAGCAGGGAAGACAAATTCGGCAATCCGCTCGATAAGTCAATTTTCATTGGCAAGCAGCGCCTCACAGACTATGGCAAATCAAACATTGTGGGCATAAAAGGTTTGCTATGGGCGGAAACATTGCTAAGCAGCGACAGAATGGAGTATATGCTTTTGCCTAAATTATTAGGACTGGCGGAAAGAGCCTGGAGCAAAGATCCTGACTGGGCGACAGAAAAAGACAGCGCCAAATCTGCGGCTTTGTATGCAGATGCGTGGAGCACATTTGTGAATGTGGTGGGCAAAAGAGAGCTGCCCAGACTGAACTACTACGCGGGTGGTTTCAATTACAGGATTCCCTCACCCGGAGCAAAAGTGGAGAACGGGAAAGTCTACACCAATATTCAATTGCCCGGCTTCACCATTCGTTACACTGTTGACGGCAAAGAACCAACTTCAACCAGCAACATTTATAAGGAACCAATTTCTGCGCAAGGCACGATCAAGTTGAGGGCATTCGATGGGAGAGGAAGGGGTGGAAGAAGTGCGGAGGTGAAGAACTGAATAGACTGAATAGACTGAATAGACTGAGTAACTGAGCAACCGAATAATTGGGTAACTACATTATTAAGTGAATGATGCAAACTCGACTTCAGTTATTCAGTCTATTCAGTTATTTTGTCTAGCTTGTTGATAATCAATGCCGAAATTCCCAAAATGACCAACGGCATCGCATTTTCTAAATAAAGTCATTCTTTTGTGCAACGAACGCAAACCGTTTGTTGTCAACATACTTTACCAGGATGACCGATCACAGACAACTCATAAAGGATTGCCTGAAAGGGAGTGCAGTTGCTCAAAAGCAGCTGTATACACTTTTTGCTGAGCCCATGTTGGGTATTTGTTACCGGTACACGAAGTCGATTACCGATGCGGAAGACGTTATGCAGGAAGGCTTTATTAAAGTATTTCTTCACTTGCACCAATACAAAAGTGAGGGAGAGCTTGGAGGATGGATCAGAAGGATCATGGTTACCACAGCCATTAACTACCTAAAAAAGAATAGTCAATACAAATACGACCTGGTTTTTGAAAACAGCAATGTTCATCTTGTTACGGACGATGATCCTGAAATGCAGATGAGCACAAAAGAACTTGCTGAAATGATACGACAACTCCCAACAGGTTATCAAACAATATTCAACTTACATGCTGTGGAAGGGTATAGCCACGTTGAGATAGGCAAGATGCTGGGCATTAATGAGGGCACGTCCAGGTCGCAGTATGCAAGGGCAAGAGGTTTGCTGATCAGTTGGATCAACAGAAACAAAGAAGACGTTAAAAAACAGCTATATGCACAATAACGAATTTGAACGGAAGGTGCAGCAGCATATGGAGGAGTTCAGGCTCCCTCCGTCTGATGCTGTATGGCTGAATGTGCAGGACGGCATAAGGAAAGAAAAACGCAGAAGGCTCTGGAAATATGTTCCGGCAGCTGCGGCTTTGCTTTTGCTTGTTCCCGGCTATTTACTTTTTGTTCATACCCCTACTAATCCGGCTCTAAAAGCCACCACGGCGAAAACGACCACAATTGTTAACAGCGAAAAGAATTCGCAGGCAGCCGTAAACCCATCAACTGACACCAAAAATCATTTGAATGATTCAAATCTTTACACTCAATCTAATGCTGGCTCAGTAATTAAAGAAGAAGATAAAAATACTAATAGCAAAGATGCTTTAGTGAAGGGAAGCGTGAATGGTGAATCAGGTGCGACGAAAATTACATCAGGCGCATCTGCTGAAAATGCTGCAGTTGCAACAAAACCAAATGCGACAAGCACAGCAAAAACAAAAGCACCGGTTGCTGACAAGATTAAAGGTAACAAGGCTGGCAATACTGGCAAGGTTACTTCGGCAGCGACACTATTAGCCGTTAGCACTCATAATAAAAACACTGCAGGAAAAGTACCGGCGACTTCTAATAACGTTGCTGGTAAAGATGCCTTGACAAGCGACAACGCTGGTGTTTCTTCTGCAAATAATCTTGCGAAAAATAACAACAAGCATCAGAACAACATTAAACACAGTGATAAAAACAATTTAGTAAATACTACTAATAAAGTTGATCACGCAGATGATGTTGTGCTGATTGTACCGGCAAATGATAATAATGTAGTGATTGATGAAGACCTGCGCCACGCAATGGTTCCGGCTGTTGCATTTAATGCATCACCAAAGGTAAGTGCACCGGCGATTGCCGTGCCTCAAACCAAGCCAATCCAGGTTGTACGTCCAAGTTCATGGTCGTGGGGCATACAGGCAACACCGGGAATGTCTAACATTACCAAGACCTATGCCACTACAGAAAATGCCATGAATATTGCCCAGATGTCATTTGCGGCTGGTCCTTACCAGAGAGGTAATTCTTATGTGGTCCCTTATTCTCAACCTAACAATGGTACTGCATTTAGTGTAGGCATGTTTGCGAAAAAAGCCTTCAGGAAAGCATCTGTAGAAGTAGGAGTGAATTACAGCTACTATTCGGCATCGGTGAAAGTCGGAGCGAAACAAGACAGCAATGCCGTAGTCAGATTACAGAACATGACATTGCTTTCTGCCAATACTTTCTACCAGGCGGGCAAAGATTTTACGTATCACAACAAATATCATTTCATCGAAATACCGCTTACTGTTGGCTTTCATATGTTCCATTTGGGTGACGCCAACGTGGTTGGAACGTTGGGTGGAACAATTGCCTATATGGTTGAGGGAAAAATGCTTTTCCGCAATAGCTACGGTACGCATTTCGAAAATAATTCGCTGCTTAATCGCACGCAGATATTCGTCAATGCAGGCATTGGTGTTGAGTTTAATGAAAAAGGAAAACTGCCTGTAACCATTGGCCCGGTTGTGTCCTATGGTGTAACGCGTTTGTCGGAGCCGGCAACATCTACCGGTCAGCACCTTCTTTCACTGGGACTTAAAACATCCTTCCAGTTGCAAAAATTATTTAAGTAGTTTCGCCCTTTGTAACACATACACGAGCGGAGCTGAGAGGCTTCGCTTTTTTCATTTCGGCCTTCGATGAATGCAGTAATTATAGAAGGATGCACACCCTGCATTTTCAACTGCTTCTATTACCACTAAGACACTAAGAACACTAAGTTTCACTAAGAGAAGCCGAATTTTAAACTACCCTGAGTGAGGCTCAGTGTTCTTAGCGACTTAGTGGTAATTTTAAGCCAGCATTTTCTTCATCTTGCCAATCTCTTCCACGTCAACTCCTGTATTGAAAAGCTCTTCCTGCATTGAAGCATTCACATGTGCCATGGTAGAAGGAAAAACTTTTCTCGCAGAAGAATGGGCTTCCACTGCGCCGGTAAATTCAAGCAATTCCTTAATATTGTTGCTTCTCACGCCGCTGCCGGGCAGGATGATTATTCTGTCTTCTGCTTTTATAACGAGTTCGCGAACCAACTCTTTCCCATCCATCACGTTTGGATATTGTCCGCTGGTAAGTATGCGATGGCAACCACATTCAATGATTGTTTCCATTGCGGAAAGCGGATCTTTGCATCTGTCAAATGCGCGGTGAAACGTAACCTTCATTGGATAGGCAAGTGCTACTAATGCCGCTGTACGCTTTTCATCTATACTTCCATCATTATTCAAAAGGCCGATAACAACGCCCTCAAAGCCCAGCGATTTGCACAGCAATATCTCTTCAATCATCACTTCGAATTCATCCAGCGTGTACTGGAAATCGCCGCCATGTGGCCGTATGATGGGAAACACCGGAATGTTCACTTTCTCTCTCACTTTTTTCAAAAAACCGAAAGAAGGAGTAGTGCCTCCATCAAAAGGATTTTCGCAAAGCTCCAGCCTGTCTGCACCAGCGTTGGCGGCGGTGATGGCCGATTGTATATTGAAGACTGCTATCTCAAGAATGGGTTTCATGTTAGTTGTTTGTTGTTAGTTATTAGTTGTTAGGAACGGTTGATAGTTGTGAGTTGTTAGTAGTGAATGTAGCACGGAAAGCCTAACAACCAACAACTATCAACTAACAACTATCCTTAATAAAATGTAGATTCCGTTGAATGCCTTTGAACTTCGTCCTTTTAAGCGGTGAATGTTTAAATATTTTTTTAAAACTATCTTCTGTCATATGCTCCCAATCCTGCGTAGAAAGATTCAGTATTTCAGGAATAGGGGTGAATGCAGCTTCTGTATTGGGTTTTGAGAAACGGTTCCATGGGCAAACATCCTGGCAGGTATCGCAACCAAACATCCAATCGTCGAATTTTCCTTTCATTTCCTGGGGAATTAAAAGGTCCTTCAATTCAATGGTAAAATAGGAAATGCATTTGCTGCCGTCTATTACCTTGTTGGGCAAGATAGCATCAGTTGGACAGGAGTCGATACATTTTGTGCAACTGCCGCAAAAATCTTTCACCAATGGATCATCATATTCCAAATCAAGGTCAGTGATCAAAGTGGCGATGAAGTAGAAAGAGCCGCTGCCTTTATTGATCAGGTTACCATTTTTCCCAATCCAACCTAAACCACTCTTTTGCGCCCAGGCCCGCTCCAGAACGGGCGCCGAATCTACAAATCCACGACCCTGAATTTCGCCAACATTTTCACGGATAGCCTGTAAAAAAAATCTCAGCTGTTCACGTATCACCTCGTGATAATCGTTGCCATAAGCATATTTTGCGATTTTGGGAGTATCGTTTGATTGCTCAACAGACGGATAATAGTTTTTCAATAAAGTAATCACGGATCTGGCTCCCGGCACGAGCTTCGTTGGATCAACACGCATGTCAAAATAATTCTCCATGTACTGCATTGAGCCATGAAAGCCGTTTTGCAGCCAGCGCTCCAGTCTTCTCGCATCCTCATCCAGCGGTTTTGCCATTGCAATACCGCAATAGTCGAAGCCCAGCTTCTTCGCTTCGGATTTAATAAACTTCGTGGTGGTTTCTTTATTCATTTTGCCGATGCAAAGGTAATTGTAGAAATCGTAAAAGCCCGGGCAATACCCTAAACAGGGTAAATAGAACCACTTAATTGCAAGACAGGTAAAAAATGCTAATTTCACCGCGTTTAACCCCCCAAAAAGCTATTCATGAAAGCTGTTACCCTTATCATTACAGGCTTAATGACCTGTATAACCGTGTGCTCTGTTGCACAGGAAAAACTCAACATTAAATTCGGAAGAGTAAATCCCCAGGACTTTGATCTATCTCAGCAAAAAATTGACACGGGCGCAAATGCAGTAGTGATTGCGGACGTCGGCAGCTCTTCATTTGAAGGAAATCTCAAAGGCTTTTTCTCACTGGTTTTTAAAAGACAGATGCGCGTAAAAATCCTTAGCAAAAATGGAATGGATGCGGCTGATTTTGAAATATCACTATACTCCAGCGCAAACACCAGCGAAGGTGAGGAAAAACTTGAAAACTTAAAAGCTTACACCTATAATCTCGAAGGAGGAAAAGTAGTAGAAACCAAATTGGAAAGCAGCCAGGTTTTTAAAGACAAACTTTCAAAAAACCTGGTAGTCAAAAAGTTTACCATGCCTGCCGTTAAAGAAGGTTCAATAATTGAAGTTAGTTACACTATCCATTCCGACTTTCTTCAAAACTTGCAGCCCTGGGAGTTCCAAGGCAAATATCCTGTTCTTTGGAGCGAATATGAAACCAATATTCCTGAGTTTTTTAACTATGTTTTCCTTAGCCAGGGCTATCGGAACTATGATGTTAAAACGAACAATCAGACTCAAAACACGTTCAACATTACTTTTCAGAATGGAGCTGCTGCCAGCGAAAGAAGAAGTTATCCAGGACAGGTGTTTACCAACCGCTGGGTAATGAAAAACGTGCCACCGTTAAAGAAAGAACCATTTACTTCCACGCTGAATAACCATATTCAAAAGATAGAGTTCCAGCTGTCTCAATACAGATTACCTAACCAGCCAACAGAGCCTGTAATGGGCACCTGGACGAAGCTGCGTGAGACTTTGATGAAAGACGAGGATTTTGGCTCTCAGCTGTATAAGAACAATAACTGGCTGGATGATGATATGAAAACAATTGTGGCCGGTGCAAAAGATCCGCTGGAAAAAATGCGTAAAATATATGCTTACGTAAAAGACAATTTTACCTGTACGCAACATGCTGGAATAGCGCTGTCATCTGCATCTTTGAAAACTGTAATGAAAAACAAAAGCGGCAATCTGGCGGATTTGAATTTGTTATTGGTCGCTATGTGCAGCCATGAAAATATAACGGCATATCCTGTGATATTAAGCACAAGATCGCATGGATTTACGCATGAACTATATCCTTTGATAGATCGCTTTAACTATGTTATTGCGTGCGCCATCATAGGGAACGAAAAAATCTTCCTTGATGCCAGCGATCCTTTGCTGGGTTTCGGCAAGATTGAAGAAGAATGTTATAACGGTCACGCACGATTGCTGACTGAAGATCCCCAGGCAATTTTCTTTGAACCGGATTCAGTGAAAGAAAAAAAGCTGACATCTGTGTTCCTTACATCTACAGAGAAAGGTCAGATACAGGGAAGCTTTACCAGCCAGCTTGGCTATTTCGAATCATTAGGCGTACGTGAACGCATTAAAGAAAAAGGAAAAGAAGAGTTTGCCAAGAGAGTGAAAACAGGTTACGGATCTGATTGGAAAATTGATTCTGTTGATTTGGATTCATTGAAAGTATTGAGTGAGCCTGTTACCGTCCACTACGATCTTTTATTGGACAGCCAGGACGATATTATGTACATCAATCCGATGCTGAATGAGGCTTTCAGAGAAAACCCGTTCACAGCCGCTGAAAGAAATTACCCGGTAGAAATGCCTTATTCATTTGACGATACTTATGTGTTCAATATTGAAGTGCCTAAAAATTATACGATAGACGAGGTGCCAAAGTCAACCAAGATCGCATTTAATGATGGTGACGGATATTTTGAGTACCTCGTTTCCCAGTCTGAAAATCTTGTTCAAATGAGATCAAGGATATACTTCAACAAAACAAATTATCTGCCGGAAGAATACCAATCTTTGCGTGAATTCTTTTCTTACGTGGTAAAGAAAGAATCTGAACAAATCGTATTGAAAAAGAAAAAATCTTAATAGTGAAAAGAACGTTTAAACTGTTGTAAATAATTATGCTTTTATTGCACCTGGTTTGCATCCCGGTAGACTAAATTAGATAGTAACCTATAGCCAAAAACTTAATTACGTTTTGTAATATCTAATTAAATCTAACATGAAACCCTCGTTCTTATTGGTTGTTTTGCAATTATGCTTTGCCTTGTCAATTTTGGCACAGGAGAAATGCGATGTGACCTTCGGAAAAGTATCTCCGAGAGACTTTGATCTATCCAGGGAAAAAATGGATACAGCCGCTAATGCAGTGGTTATTGCCGATATTGGCAAATCGTCTTTTGACGGAAACCTGAAAGGCGGGTTTTCTATAATATTCAAAAGACAGCTTCGCATTAAAATACGGAACAAAAATGGCCTGGATGCAGCTTCTTTCGAGATTCCACTGTACCAAAGCGAAGGCAATAAGGAAGAAGAGTTTGGTAATTTAAAGGCATCTACCTACAATCTTGAAAATGGTAGCGTGATAGAAACAAAACTGGAAAATAGCCAGGTGTTTGAGGAAAGGCGTTCAAAAAACTGGGTTGTAAAGAAAATCACTATGCCTGCTGTCAGAGAAGGTTCTATTATTGAGGTGGTTTATACTGTATACTCGGATTTTCTTTTCAATTTGCATTCGTGGGAGTTTCAAGGGAAATACCCAAAATTGTGGAGCGAGTATGAAGTAAATATTCCTGAATATTTTACCTATGTAACGCTTGCTCAGGGCTACACACCATATTATATTAGAGATGAATCAAGACAACTGGGTGCCTTCAAGATTATGGTTCAGGATGCGATAGGTGGTTATGATGCTCAAAGCGTTACAGGCACTGTTAACAGCACACACTGGGTAATGAAAAATGTGCCTGCCTTGAAAAAAGAGGCATTTGCAACAACGCTTGATAATTATATCTCCAAACTTGAATTTCAGTTATCAGAAATCAAATATCCCAATTCAATGCCGAGGTCTGTAATGACCACTTGGAGCGATGTTGGTGAAGAATTAATGAATAGCGAATACTTTGGTGCGCAGCTTCACTTAAACAACAATTGGCTTGGTGACGAAATGAAAACGATAGTTGCAGGATCGAAGAGTTCGTTGGAACAGATGAAACGCATTTATGCTTATGTACGAGATAATTTTACTTGTACTTCTTCTTCTGGAAAATATCTAACCACGAACTCACTTAAAACTGTTTTCAAAAATAGGAGTGGCAACGTTGCTGATCTTAATCTTCTCTTAACTGCAATGCTTTTATACCAGGGGTTTAATGCTTATCCGGTATTATTGAGCACAAGATCTCATGGGTACACAAATAAGATATATCCTGTGCTGGACAAATTTAACTATGTTGTAACCTGTGTAAAAACGTCAAATAATCAATTGTTTCTGGATGCCTCTAATCCGTTACTGGGATTTGGAAAACTAGATGAGGAGTGCTATAATGGTCATGCTCGCATATTAGTTAAAAAAAATCTCCTGCCAGTTTATTTTGAGGCCGATTCTTTACGGGAGGAGAAATTTACAACAGTATTTATTGAAATGGATGAGACAGGCAAAATAAAAGGGCACGTTAATTCCACGCCCGGTTATTACGAGTCAATGAACCTTCGCAGGGCAATAAAAAAGAATGGCAGCGAGGAGTTTGAAAAAAGAATTAAGTCTAATTACGGCCCGGACTGGCAGATCGATGCAATTGGCGTTGATTTAGTGGATTCATTGGACGAACCTCTTGATTTGCATTATGAATTGGTCTTAAACAATTCTGCGGATATCGTCTACATAAATCCGCTGCTAACAGGTGGCCTTAAAAATAATCCCTTTATTTCTGCGGAAAGAACTTATCCGGTGGAAATGCCACATGCATTTGACGAACTACATGTTTTCAATATGGAAATCCCACAATCCTATGAAATAAATGAGCTTCCCAATTCGATGAAAGTCTCATTTAATGGAGGGCAGGGTGGGTTTGAATATCAAATTACTCAGGATGATAATCTAATTCAAATGAAGGCAAGAATTTATTTCAACAGAGTGAACTTTCAACCTGAAGAATATCAGTCTCTGCGGGATTTTTTTTCCCACGTAATAAAAAAAGAATCTGAACAAATTGTATTGAAAAGGAAAAAATCTTTATAATGAAAAAAATATTTCAGCTGTTGTTGTGCCTTTGCGTTAGCGCCATTTGTAAGGCAGGAAACGGCGATTATTCTATTGCCAAAATTGCGCCTGGTCTGATGAAGGATGCCAATGTGATCAAGCGCTACGAAGAGATAAAATTCGAAGTAGTTAGCGTAAACAAAGCACGAACATATAAGAAAGTAGCATACACCATACTGAATGAGAAGGGGGATGAGTTCGCAGAAATAGTGGCGTTGTATGGTAAGCTAAACAACCAGCCGTCTATTGAAGCTACTTTGTATGACGCTATGGGCGTTAAGGTTAAGAGTCTCAAAAAATCCGACATAAAGGATATGAGCGCAACAGATGATAATAGTCTTGTTGACGACAATCGCTTGAAGGCATTCAATTTTTATTACAAAAGCTATCCGTACACTGTAGAGTACGAAATAGAGCAGGATCAATACTACACCATGTTTTTCCCAAGATGGGTGCCGGTGGCAAAAGAGATGATGTCTGTGCAATACAGCAGTTTTTCTGTGATTCTTCCTGCCGATCTGCATTTTCGTTACAAAGCATTTAATTATACAGCAGAGCCTGTTAAAAGTAACGTTGATAACAAGCAGGTTTTTACTTGGAAGCTGCAGGATTTCAATGCCGTTAAAAAAGAGCCTTATGCGCCTTACTGGCTGGAGTTGCTCCCTTGCGTTTACACCGGTCCGTCAGAGTTTGCCATACAGGGGTACCAGGGAAATATGAACAGCTGGCAAGATTTTGGCAAGTTCGTATATGCGTTAAAGAAAGACCGTGATGCATTGCCTGCCGACATAAAAACAAAGGTGCACGAACTGACCGATGGTATTGCTGACCCGCGTAAGAAAGTTACAGTGTTGTATGATTTTTTGCAAAAGAATACCCACTATATAAGTGTGCAACTGGGCATTGGCAGCTGGCAACCATTTGAAGCAACATATGTGGCAAGCAAACGCTACGGCGATTGCAAGGCTTTGAGCAACTATATGTTTTCTTTATTGAAAGAAGCTGGTGTGCCGTCGTGCTATGCCCTGGTGGTAGCAGAGAGCAATTATTTTCTAAGTGATTTTCCCTCTTCACAATTTAACCATGTCATTCTTTGCGTGCCCCTGGCAAAAGATACCATATGGCTCGAATGCACCAACCAGACAAAGGCACCGGGGTATATGGGAGGTTTCACTGGCGGACATTACTCCTTATTAGTAAATGAAGACGGCGGAACACTGGTAAAAACGCCGGGTTATAAAATGAATGACAACCTGCAGGTGCGAAGGATCTCCGCAACGGTGGACGGAACAGGCAACACAGAAATTCATGAGAATGGCCAATATCAGGCGATACAGTCAGAAGACCTTCACAATTTGATCAACTACTTTGCAAAGGACAAGCAGTTGGAAAAATTAATGGAAGAATTTGATTTACCTCAGTATGACGTTGTTTCGTTTAATTACAAAGAAGATAAAAGCCTCATTCCTGTTGTCTATGAGGATGTGCAATTGTCTGCCATAGGCTACGCTTCTGTGACCGGCAAACGCTTATTTGTGGTGCCAAACATTCTTTCTAAGTTGCAGGGTAAACCTGCTACCGATGAGACAAGAAAGTATGACCTCGTTTTGGACCTGGAATACAAAGACATAGATACTGTTGAAATAAAAATTCCCGATGGCTATGTGCCGGAATCTGTTCCTCAACCCCAACAGATCACTACAAAGTTTGGAAAATATACAAGCACAGTAAAGGTCGACGGAAACAAGATCTACTACTATCGCTCCATGGAGCGCAACAGTGGCCGCTTCGCACCTGCTGGCTACAACGAATTCGTTCAATTCTACGAGCAGATTTATAAGGCGGATAGGAGCAAGGTGGTGATGGTGAAGGCTAATTAGAAATTAGGAATTAGGAATTAGGAATTAAGAATTAAGAGGGGCGGGATTCTTCGTGAATGGCGCCCCTCTTAATTTTAAAAGATTTGTGATCATTCTTTTGGTTGGGGTGATTGTGCCATTAATTTCTAATTCCTAATTCTTAATTCCTAATTCTTAATTACATTTGCCTCTATGGCATTGATCACTTACACCGCCTGCCCTTGCTGCGGTTCGTCGAACATAAAAGAAGTTTTAAAGGCAGAAGATTTTACGGTTTCACACGAAAAATTTGCTATTTGGGAATGTGGGGATTGCACACTGCGATTCACGCAGGATATTCCGGATGGCCCATCGGTAGGAGCCTACTACAAATCCGAAAATTATATTTCACATTCAGATACAAAAGAGGGATTGGTTAACAGCCTTTACCACAAAGTGCGCCAGCGTACTTTGAAGGCCAAGCATACGTTGGTGCAAAAAGTTACCGGCCTGAAAACGGGTAAGTTGCTTGATCTCGGCGCCGGAACAGGAGCATTTTTAAGTTTCATGAATACCAATCAATGGGATGTGGTAGGACTTGAGCCGGATGATGTTGCCAGGGCAAAAGCCAAAGAATTATATAACCTGGACCTTCGAAGCGCTGACCAGTTATTTCAATTGCCATCGGGTAATTTTGATGTCATTACCATGTGGCATGTTCTGGAACATGTGCATGAATTACATCCGTATATTGAGCAACTGCACAAACTTTTAAAAAAGAATGGTAAGCTCATCATTGCCGTGCCTAATTATACTTCTTACGATGCTTCCGTGTACAAAGAATATTGGGCCGCATACGATGTGCCCAGACATTTGTACCATTTTTCACCGGCATCCATTAAAAAGCTTGTTTCCCAGCACGGCATGAAGGTAGAAAGCGAGCACGCAATGTGGTTCGATAGTTTCTATATCAGCATGCTGAGCGAACAATATAAAAATGGCAAAGGCAATCTGCCTATGGCTTTCATCAACGGCTTGTTGTCAAACACTAAAACATCGATGAACAAAGAGAAGTGTAGTTCTTTGGTGTACGTTATTTCTGGTAGCCGGTAGCCTGTTGCCGGTAGCCGGTAGCCAGTGGCGAAAGCGTTTACATACGCAAACAGTCTGTATTTTTAAAAGAATGATGCACAAAAACACCGGCCACCGGTAACAGGCTGCTGGCCACCAACAACTAACAACCAAAAACTGCACCATGATCACCTGGGACGATTTTGAAAAGATTGACATGCGCATTGGCACGATCATAGAAGCGGAAGTTTTTCCCAAAGCCAAGCGTCCTGCATATAAACTGAAAGTAGATTTCGGAGAACTGGGCATCAAACAATCTTCTGCCCAGATAACAGCCCATTACCAACCCGAAGACTTGATCGGGAAACAGGTAATGGCGGTCGTTAATTTTCCTCCCAAACAAATAGCCAACTTCATCAGCGAATGCCTCGTAATGGGTGTGTATGACAGCAGCGGGGACGTTGTTTTATTGCAGCCGGGAATGCAAGTGCAGAATGGCGGTAAAGTCGGGTAATTGAAAATTGAAAGTTGAAAATTGAAAATTCTTTCTGTGCGGCTTTCCCTTTTCTAAGTTTATTCTCTGAGTATCGGAGAGCTAATGATTCGGCTTGAAAGATGCAGTCCCAGCATTTTCAATTTTCAATTTTCAATTAATTAACGGTAAATTGCTATATGCAACAGCACTACCACACCTTCTACTCATCGCCTCTGGGTGTATTGAAAATTTGCGCCACTGATACTTATATATCGGAAGTGACATTTTTGGAGGAAGGGCAACCGTATCCCGAAATGGGAGACAGCAAAGAAATGCTGAACAATGTGTTGCAGCTATGTGTAGAGCAGTTTATCGAGTATTTTCAGGGCTTTCGCAGGCAGTTTGAAATCCCTGTTGCCCAAAATGGCACAGAATTTCAGCAGCGTGTGTGGAGCGAATTAATAGGCATTCCGTTCGGTAAAACTATTAGCTATAAGGACCTCTCAAAACGTCTCGGCGACCCCAAAGTGATCCGCGCCGCGGCTTCTACAAACGGCAAAAACAAAATAGCCATCATTGTTCCCTGTCACCGTGTAATAGGCGCCAACAGCGACCTCGTTGGCTACGCCGGCGGCCTGTGGAGGAAGAAATGGCTTTTGGCGCACGAGAATAAAGTTGCACATGGAGTCCTCACGTTGTTCTAATTTGAAAAAGGGGAACGCAGATTTTCATGATTGTCATGATTTTTTATGATTTGAATTTGATAGTTGAGATTGGTATCCTTGGGTAAACTTCAAATATCAAATCTCAATCAAAATATCTTGGTAAATCATGACAATCATGAAAATCTGCGTTCTTGTCTTAGCTTAGCTGGCGCTTGTACATCTGCACTGTATTTTCATACCCAAGATAAATGGCGTCGCAAACAAGTGCGTGGCCAATGGAAACTTCTAAAAGACCCGGAGTATGTTGCGCGAAATATTTCAGATTGTGCAGGTCAAGATCGTGGCCGGCATTGATGCCAAGGCCAAGGTCGTTAGCCCTTTTTGCGGCAGCAGCATACGGAGCAATGGCCGCTTCCTTGTTTGAAAGAAATGCAGTTGCGTAACCTTCTGTATATAGTTCAATTCTGTCGGTGCCCGTTTCTGCAGCACCTTCCACCATTTCAATGATCGGATCAACGAATATGGAAGTGCGAATGCCTGCTTTTTTAAATACACCGATAATTTCGACCAGGTACTCTCTGTGGGCAATAGTATCCCAACCATGATTGGAAGTAATTTGCCCCAAAGCATCCGGCACAAGTGTTACCTGGTCCGGCTTTACCTCAAGCACAAGATCCACAAATTTTTGTTCCTGTGAATTTCCTTCGATATTGAATTCTGTAGTAATGATTTTTTTAATCTCCCGCACATCGCTATAACGAATGTGGCGCTCGTCTGGACGAGGGTGCACCGTTACACCGTCGGCACCAAATAACTGGGCATCAATAGCCGCTTTAAGAACGTCTGGATTATTACCGCCGCGACTATTGCGCAGCGTCGCAAATTTGTTGATGTTTACTGAAAGCTTAGTCATGGTGCGAAGGTAAGAGGAAAGTAAAAAGTAAAAAGTAAAAAGTAAAAAGTCAAAAGTCAAAAGTCAAAAGTCAAAAGTAAAAAGTAAAAAGTAAAAAGTAAAAAGTAAAAAGTCAAAAGTCAAAAGTCAAAAGTCAAAAGTCAAAAGTCAAAAGTCAAAAGTCAAAAGTCAAAACCTCTTAAACACCATTCTGCTGTGGGTAGGAAGAAATCTCCAAGCGGCGGACAATTTTTACTTTTTACTTTTGAATTTTGAATTCATAGTCTCTACCACTTCATTACCCCTTTTAAGAACTCCGTCAGCTCCGCAGCAATCTGTTCATGTTCTTTTAAATCCGGATGACCGCCGCAACCGTTGTGGAATTGCTTGGAGAAAAAGAACGAATGCACTTTGGTGTCGCCGCGTTTGTGCTGGAAGTTAACTATAAAATTGATGTAGCTTTTTAATGCTTTGTCAAGGGCTGCGTCTGCCATAGGACTGTTGAGGCAAACAAATTCCGCATTGGGATAATAGTTCCGAAGCTGGCCGAGGAAAATAATATAAGCAGTGCAAAACGTAAGTGAATCCTGGATGCCATCATTTTGTCCAAGCGATACCGTCACTACATCCGGTTGATAATTTTCGAAGTTCCATGTCAATGAATCATCGCGCATATTCACCTTGTTGTAAACCTGCGGCATTGTTATTTTCATGTTACAGCAACTATGCAGGAGTCCGATGCCTGAAACGGAGCTCAATTGAAATTGCGCATTTAACTTTCTTGCCGTGAGAGAACCATAACTTAAGTAGGCATTGTTTTGATCGTACCATGCACCCTGCCCGCAAGGAGCGGTCGATAAATCACTACCGGCGCCGCATGTAATGGAATTGCCGATAAACTCGATTTTGCGTGTCGGTACTTTATTGAGTGGTAAAAGAGAAGTGCATTGTATGCCACAGAAATCCAAATAACCAATGCCCGCCTCTGTGTCTTTATACACGGTTATCGAGTGTTCTTTTGCCTTGGGCAATGTAAACGAAAGCGTATCGATTTCCGTCTTCAATCTTATTCTTTTTGCGGGTTGGTTATCCAGCACCACTTCCACAAAATTGTGGTTCTGGCCATACTGCACCTGGTCAGTGATCATTAATTTGATTGTATTGCCTGTAAACCTTGCCTGCATAGAAACACCGGCTGCCCAGCATCGCACATCCTTTGTTTCCGAAAGAACCGTCCTTCCGAAATACTGAATGTTGCTATCTAATGCAGGAAAATAACTGGTCTTCTCCTGCGCCATCAACGGGCACGAGAGAGACAGGGCAAACAAAATTGCAAGAAGGTGTTTCATTAATTGAAAATTGAAAGTTGAAAGTTGAAAATGATTTTGGGTGCGGGATGTATAAAAATAGTTTTTTAGTTTGGTTAGTGGAAGTGGGGAGGTGTGAGTTTAGTGTTATGAGTTGCAGCCGGTAGCCAGCAACCAGTAGCCGGCGTTGCAATTTGGTCATCCTTTTCAAAAATCAAGTCGCATGCGTTTCAAGGGAGAATGCTACATTCGACGACCGGCTACCGGCTACTGGCTACCCATTTTCAACTTTCAATTTTCAATTAAATAAAAGTTCTCACGCCCGTACTCGTATACGCATCTCTAAACTCTTTCGGAGTGCAGTCTTTTTTCTTTTTAAAAATTCGGTTAAAGTTGGACATATTGTTGAAGCCGCATTTGTAGGCTATTTCAGTAATGCTTTGAGTGGTATCGATCAGCATGCGGGATGCATGGCCAAGCCTTATTTCATTCAATGTGTCAATAAACGTTTTGCCCGTGCGCAATTTGAAAAAACGGCTGAAGGCAACTTCCGTCATGGCCGCCATCTTTGCTGCTTCTACAAGAGAAATGTTTTTATCAAAATTCTTATTCAGGTAAGCCATTGTTTTTTCGATGCGCCGGCTATTGTAGGAGAGTGTTTCTGTTGTGTTGAAAGAAGCGTCGGAAAGCAGGCGCATGTTACGTGAAATAGAAAGATCATGCAGGATGGACATGAGTTCCAATACAGAATCAAAACTTTGTTTTTGTGGCAGTGCCACAATGCGTGGCATAATTGCCTGTATGGTTTCCTTTGAAAACTGAATGCCACGAAGCGAGCGCTCAAACATGTTGCGGATGAAAGCCATCTGGTTGCGATGTAAAAACTTTTCATCAAACAGGTCACGGTGAAATTGAATGGTGACTTCTTTAATTTCCGGATGTGTGCATTTGTGGGTAAACCAGCCGTGCTGCAGGTTTGGGCCAACAAGCACCAATTCCAGGTCATCAATTTCCTCAATGTGATCACCGATTACTCTCTTGGCTCCCTTCGCATTTTGTATAAAGTTGAGTTCGAATTCTTCGTGGTTGTGAAGAGGAAAGTCAAACTTTGATTTCACCCTTGAAAAAATAGTGAAGCAGTCGCTTTGAGTAAGAGGCGTGATCTCCCGGAGTATCTTGGTTTGCATGACAATCGTTACTTAGAGCCATGAAAGTACAATAATTGATTAATAAAGTATCAGTTTCTAAATATTTTTTAAACTAACGGGTAAATGAGGACTTCGTTTACAGTTAGCTACATAAATAATCGTGAAATAGCCTGTTATGTTGATTCCTGTTGGTTTTTATACTCCTTCCTTTAGCATTTTTTCGTTCGAAGTGCTATTTTTTTTCTTTAATCCATTTAAATTAGTATCTCTATTGGATAAAAAAGTATGTATAGGATAATGTAAATCGGAATAGATTTGTGTTGTCTTATAACCAAAACGATTGTACGTAAAACGCCAACATACAGACATGCATAAACGCTTAGCCCTTTTAATAACCGCTTTATTACTGGCTGCCAATTTTGTTTTTGCACAAACCAACTCATTTGTAAGAGCCAAAGACGGAAGTTTCTCCGTAGATAATCAACCTTACTATTTTGTGGGTACGAACTACTGGTATGGAAGCTTGTTGGCAAATGATAAACATGGAAAGGACAGAGTAATCAGGGAACTTGATTTCCTTGTAAAAAATGGTGTTACCAACTTACGGTTGCTCGCAGGTGTAGAAGGTGAGGGATTTGTAAATGGCGTAAACCGTGTAGCTCCAGCATTACAAAAGCCACAGGGTGTTTTTAATAAGGATATATTGAAAGGATTGGATTTCCTGTTGACTGAAATGGGAAAACGAAACATGAAAGCCGTCATTTTTCTGAGCAACAACTGGGAATGGAGCGGCGGCTTTCTTCAATACCTCAATTGGAACGGGCAAATTCCCGACAGTATTTTTCACCGCAAACTCAATTGGGATGAGCTTCGCGACAACATCGGCAAATTTTATACTTGCGATGCCTGCATGAATGCCTACAAAAAGCAAGTGGAGTTTGTAGTGAACAGAACCAATACTGTTACAAAGAAAAAGTATAAAGACGACGCGGCGATCATGGCGTGGGAGCTGGCAAACGAACCACGACCCATGCGTGAAAGTGCAATCCCATCTTACGAGAAATGGGTGAGCAATGCTGCGGCATACATTAAGTCATTGGATAAAAATCATTTGGTGACAACAGGCGCCGAAGGTTATATGGGCACCGAGAATGTGGATGTTTTTAAAGCCATTCACTCCGATAAAAATATTGATTACGCCACCATTCACATCTGGCCGAAGAATTGGGGCTGGTTCAAAGACACGTCCATTGCGGCGTCCATAGATAATGTAGTTAAGCAAACACAAACATACATCGATGTGCATGCGCAAGCAGCAAAAGAAGTTAATAAAGCGATGGTGGTAGAAGAGTTCGGCTTACCGCGTGATCATCATTCTTACTCACTTTCAGCGTCAACAACCATGCGTGATCAATATTACAATGTTGTATTAAAAGCATTATGGAACAGTGAGCAAAATAAAGGTGTTATTGCCGGTTGCAACTTCTGGGCATTTGGTGGTGCGGGCAGGCCTTCGGGAAAAGATATTTTCTGGCAGAAAGGGGATGATGTGCTTGGAGATCCGCCAATGGAAGAACAAGGATTAAATTCGGTGTTCGATTCTGATGCCACAACATGGCAGCTGATCAATTCATTCACACAAAAAATCAACGGACTGAATGCCAAAAACTAACACTCTGATTTTATTGCTGCTAAGCCTTGCAGGGCGGGTCTTTGCACAGGATTTGCCATGCGACAAAAATGCCACAAAAGAAACGGTGAATCTTTATAAAAATCTGAAGAGATCCGCTCAGAAAGGATACCTGTTTGGTCACCAGGATGACCTTGCATATGGTGTGGGCTGGAAATATGAGAAGGGCAGAAGCGATGTGAAAGATGTGGTCAATGACTATCCGGGTATATACGGTTGGGAACTTGGCGGTATTGAATTTGACAGACTTGTGGACCTTGACAGTGTGCCGTTTGACAAAATGAAAGGCTTTATCGAAGATGCTTATAATCGCGGTGGCGTGATTACGATAAGCTGGCATCTGCATAACCCTTTTAATGGGAAAACGGCATGGAGTACGGACCAGGGCAGTGTTGCATCGATATTACCGGGTGCTGAAAAAAATGAGTTGTTCAAAACCTGGCTCGACAAAGTGGCTGCATTTTTGCTTAGCTTAAAAGGGAAAAATGGCGAAGCGGTTCCCGTATTGTTCCGTCCATATCATGAGTTAACGGGCAATTGGTTCTGGTGGGGAAGAACAGCCTGCACACCCGATGAATTCAAGCAACTCTGGCGATTTACCATCAACTATCTGCAAAATGAAAAAGGCGTTCATAACCTTTTGTATGTCTATAACACGAGCGGAGATTTTACTACGGCAAACGAATTTTTGGAAAGATATCCGGGCGATGATGTGGCAGATGTTTTGAGTATGGACGCTTATCAAACAGGAGATCCTTCAAAGGACGACAGTTTTGTAAAACATGCAAATAGCAACCTCCAAATCCTCGGAGCGCTGGCGAAGGAAAAGAACAAAATTTTCGCCTTCGCAGAAACTGGTTATGAAGCCGTGCCTTACGCGCAATGGTGGACAAATACACTGACAAAAGCAATTGGCGACAATAAAATAGCGTATGTGCTTGTATGGCGCAATCATGGTCTGATAAAGGAAAGTGGCCGCATGCACTATTACGCACCTTATAAAGGACAAGTATCAGCAGACGATTTCATGAAGTTTTACAAGATGAAAAATACGTTGTTTGAAAAAGATGCGAAAAAAGAAAAACTGTATAATTAAGAATTGAAAATTGAAAATTGAAAGTTGAAAATTAAGAATGTCTCAGTTAACGATCTGAGTATTAATTTAGAAAAAATTCTTAATTCCTAATTCCTAATTCTTAATTGAAACCATGCATTTACAAACGATTGACGTTGCCATTGTTATCGCGTACCTCATAACGATGGTAGTTATAGGGTGGGTGTTACGAAAAAAAGCAAGACAGAATAAAGAAAGCTATTTACTAGGGGGGAAATCGCTTCCTTGGTATATGTTGGGTTTGAGTGACGCCAGCGATATGTTCGACATCAGCGGCACCATGTGGATGGTTGCTCTTTGTTTTATCTACGGCATGAAAAGCATCTGGATCCCTTGGCTGTGGCCGGTTTTCAACCAGGTGTTCATGATGATGTTCTTAAGTAAATGGCTGCGGCGTTCGAATGCAGATACAGGCGCAGCGTGGTTGAAAACACGTTTCGGGTCTGTTGGCAGAGGCATTCGTGGTTCGCATAATGTAGTAGTGGCTTTTGCCCTGCTGAGTTGTTTCGGTTTTCTTGCTTACGGGTTTATAGGATTAGGAAAGTTCATTGAAATATTTGTTCCCTGGCAGTATGTGAAAGCATATGTTCCGTTTGATGTAGCGCCACAATACGTGCCGCATTTTTACGGAATTGTTTTTACGCTCTTTGCAATGTTTTACTCCATTCTTGGTGGTATGCACAGCATTGTATTGGGAGACGTGATCAAGTATGTGATCATGACTGTCGCTTGTTTATCGATCGGCGTAATAGCAATGATTCACTTGTATAAAGATGGTACGCACCTGAGCATTCCACATGGATGGACAAGTCCGTTCTTCGGCTGGAACCTTGATCTGAAGTGGGATAACATTGTGCCTGCGGCAACAAAAAAAATAGCAGACGATCAATACGGGCTGTTTGGTATTTTCTTCATGATGATGTTGTTCAAGGGCGTGTTTGCAAGCCTTGCGGGGCCTGCACCTAACTATGACATGCAGAAAGTGTTGTCCACCCGTTCGCCAAAAGAAGCTAGTAAGATGACAGGATTTGTGTCTATCATTTTGTTGCCTGTCCGATACTCGATGATCATTGGCCTGACTGTACTGGCATTGCTGTATTACAACCAGCTTGATCTTGCAGGCACTGATGGCACTGACTTTGAAAGAATACTGCCTGCAACCATTAATACATTTTTGCCGGTGGGCATAATGGGTTTGGTGCTGACAGGATTGCTCGGTGCTTTTATGGGAACATTTTCAGGCACCTTAAATGCGGCCCAGGCTTACATCGTAAACGACATTTACATTAAGTACATTGATCCGCATGCGAAAACAAAAAAGATCATAACGGTTAACTATATCGTAGGCATTGTAGTGGTAGCGATTGGTGTGGTGCTTGGTTTTTTTGCGAAGGATGTGAACAGCGTGTTGCAATGGATCGTTGGCGCACTGTATGGAGGCTACATTGCTGCAAATGTTTTTAAATGGTACTGGTGGCGGTTCAATGCAAGTGGTTTCTTTTGGGGAATGATAAGTGGTATTGCGGCGGCATTGATATTTCCCCGATTGTTTCCCGATACGCTACCGCTGTACTACTGGCCATTGTTGTTCCTGATATCCATTGTCGGAAGCATTGCAGGAACTTACGCCGCGCCACCAACGGATGAAGCGGTTTTGAAAAGTTTTTATAAAACAGTAAGACCATGGGGCTTCTGGAAACCTATTCACGACAAGGTCGTAGCCGAAGACCCCACCTTTGAACCAAACAAAAGATTCAAGCTGGACATGTTCAACGTTGTGTTGGGAATCATTGCCCAGTGTTGCTTAACGATATTGCCAATGTACGTTGTGTTGTGGTTAAAACTACCGCTGATGATAACGGTAGCGGTGCTTGGAATTATCGTATTGATTTTGAAAAGAACGTGGTGGGATAGGTTGGAGAATTAGGAATTAGAAATTAGGAATTAGGAATTAGACGATCGTGAAAAAGTTGGCGTTTGTCTTGTTTTTAATTGCCAATTCAAGATGATAAATATAATCGGGATTATTCGACTTTAAAGAATTTCTAATTTCTAATTCCTAATTCCTAATTGAACCCTCCGGTTCTGCAGAAAATAAACAGAAAAAGTGAAGTATATGGAATTCGAAAAAAGGTTCAACATGCTGCAAACAGCATACGACAGATTGATTCACCGAAGTAATGAAATCGTGGAAGAAAGCAATGGTGTATATCATCGCTACCGTTATCCCATATTAACGGCCGCACACGCTCCAGTATTCTGGCGCTATGATTTGAATGAACAAAGCAATCCTTATCTGATGGAGCGTTTTGGTATCAACGCTGTTTTGAATGCCGGCGCGATCAAGCTTGATGAAAAATATTACATCGTTGCGAGAGTGGAAGGCCTGGACCGAAAATCATTTTTTGCCGTGGCGGAAAGCGAGAATGGCATTGACAATTTTGTGTTTTGGGATTATCCGGTGGTGATACCGGAAACTGAAAATCCAGATACCAATATTTATGATATCCGACTGGTTCAACATGAAGACGGGTGGATCTATGGCTTGTTCTGTACAGAGCGCCGTGACCCTGCTGCAAAGCCCGGCGACCAATCTGCCGCAATAGCGCAGTGCGGTATCGTACGCACAAAGGATTTGAAGAAATGGGAAAGATTGGCTGATTTAAAAACACCGTCTCCGCAGCAACGAAATGTTGTATTGCATCCTGAATTTGTGAATGGCAAATATGCTTTTTATACCCGCCCGCAAGATAGTTTCATAGAAGCCGGAAATGGTGGTGGCATTGGGTTTGGCTTAAGTGGCAGCATTGAAAATGCAGAAGTGAAGGAAGAAATGGTGATCGATAAGAAAGTTTATCACACGGTGTACGAAGCGAAAAACGGCCTGGGGCCGGCGCCGATCAAAACAAAATATGGTTGGTTGCACCTTGCGCATGGCGTTCGCCACACCGCGGCAGGACTGCGTTACGTGCTGTATGTGTTCATGACAGATTTAAACGAAATTACTAAAGTTACGTACAAACCTGCTGGATATTTTATAGCACCAGATGGCGAGGAAAGAGTAGGAGATGTGTCGAATGTTGTTTTTAGCAATGGCTGGATACTGGATGACGATGGCCGTGTGTTGATTTACTATGCGTCCTCAGATACACGCATGCATGTGGCAGAATCGTCGCTTGGTCAATTGCTCGATTATGTAATGAACACAGCGCCGGATGGTCTGCGTTCTGCAACTTCCGTGAATACATTGATAGGTATTATTGAAAAAAACAAGGCTTTGGTAAAACGATTCGCCACCACGTAAACAATGAATCTTACGCAATACAAAAACGAGCTGGCCGTAGAGCTAGATAATATTCTTCAATATTGGATCGACCATACGATAGATGAAGAATCTGACGGTTTTTACGGAAAGATCGATAATGAAAATAAGGTTGACAATAAGGCACCGAAGGGCTCTGTGTTAAATGCCCGCATTCTCTGGACATTCGCTGCTGCGTTTAATTTTACAAAAGAAAAAAAATACCTCGAAGTTGCGGCAAGAGCGTTTGACTACATCGCAAAACATTTTATTGACAAGGAAAATGGTGGCGTGTACTGGACGGTAGATTATTCCGGTCAGCCGCTTGATACAAAAAAGCAGATCTACGCGTTGTCGTTTGCATTGTATGCTGCAAGCGAATACTATCGTGCGTCTCATTTGCCGGAGGTGAAACAAATGGCAATTGATTTATACAATGCCATTGAAAAATACAGTTACGATCCTGTAAAAGGCGGCTATTTTGAAGCATTTACCAAAGACTGGAAACCCATTGCTGATCTGCGTTTAAGTGAGAAGGATGCAAATGAGAAGAAAACGATGAACACGCATTTGCACGTGTTGGAAGCGTACACGAATTTGTATCGGGTTGAACAAGCGTCAGCTGTTAAACAGAGCATTCATAACCTGCTAAGCGTTTTTGATGGGCACATCATTAATCAACAAACACATCACCTCAAACTATTTTTCGACGAAGACTGGAACACAAGGGGACAAATTATTTCCTACGGACATGACATTGAAGCCGCGTGGTTGTTATTGGAGGCGGCAGAAGCGATTGGTGATGAAGAGTGGATCGGCAAAATGAAAATAAACGCCATCAAGATGGCAGATGCTGCTGCCGAAGGCTTGGATAAAGACGGAGGCTTGTGGTATGAAATAGAGAACAATCACCTGGTAAAAGAGAAACATTGGTGGCCCCAGGCGGAGGCAATGGTGGGGTTTTTCAATGCAGCACAAGTAAGCGGCAATGAAAAATATATTCAACGTTCGATGGGTAGCTGGCAGTTTACAAAGCAATATATTTTGGACACGAAAAACGGCGAATGGTTCTGGGGCGTAAGAGAAGATTATAGCATAATGCCAAATGAAGATAAGGCCGGTTTATGGAAATGCCCGTATCACAATGGCAGGGCGTGTTTGGAGTTGGTAAAAAGGTTGCCGTAGGGGCGAATCGCATTCGCCCTGTTCCCGCGAAGCCAACTCGTATATGTTCGGCAATTTGCACGGCCAATTTTCTTACCCCATCCCGATTTTATCCAACCACTGTATTTTTTTAGCGTACCCGCAAACCCGCAAAATGTTGGAAAACGCATTGAATCTGTTGCTGCTGCTTTGTCTCGGGGAACTTTCCCGAAAAGAAGCTTAATAATCTAATCCTCGCCGTTCTTTTTATCCCACTTTCTCTTAATTTTAAAAATCCTTAACTGGCCAACAAACACACGTATGAAAAAAGTACTTGCCATTGCTGCATTGCTCATTCTTTGTGCATCTATGTCCGTAATTCAAAAGAAAAAGAAGGTTATCTTCTTTGGAGATTCCATCACTCAGCAGGGCGCCAATAAAGGCGGCTATATTGATCTCATTCAAAATACCATCAATCAAGGCAATCTGCAGGATCAGTACGAATTGATCGGAGCGGGCATTGGTGGCAACAAAGTGTACGATCTTTATTTGCGTTTGGATGATGATGTTCTTGCAAAAAAACCTGATGTTGTTTTCATCTACATTGGAGTCAACGATGTTTGGCACAAAGCCAGCTACGGCACTGGAACCGACCAGGATAAGTTCGAAAAATTTTATCAGGCACTCATCAGGAAAATTCAAGCCATAGGTGCACGAGTAATCGTTTGCACCCCGGCGGTAATAGGTGAAAAGAAAAACGGTGAAAACAACCAGGACAGTGACCTTGACAAATACAGCGCAAGCATTCGCAAAGTTGCCAACGAATTCAAAGTGCCGGTTATCGATCTGCGCAAAGTGTTTACACAATACAATAAAGACAATAATCCACAAGACAGTTCCAAAGGCATTTTAACGGTAGATGGCGTGCATTTGAATGATAAAGGAAATGTGTTGGTGGCGGACAAAATGTGGAGTGAATTAAGTAAAAATTAAAAATTTAAAAGTAAAAAGTTCGAACCTCAAGTACTTTTTGAATTTTGAATTTTGACTTTTTACCTCAACAACAACCTATATGAGAAGATTATCCCTTTCAGCGCTGGCGCTATTCACTGCAATGGCGGGCTTTTCAAACGTGACGTTGCCGAAAGTATTTGGCAACCAAATGGTGCTGCAACGCAATCAGGCTATTCCTGTTTGGGGTTGGGCAGATAAGAATGAGAAGGTCACCATTCAGTTCAACAAACAGACAAAAACTGTTAAAGCTGGTAAAGACGGCAAATGGAAAATTGCTTTGGACGCTGAAGCAGCCGGTGGTCCTTACACACTTGTGGTAAAGGGAAAGAACACCGTGACTTTTACAGATGTGCTTGTGGGTGAGGTTTGGGTGTGTTCGGGTCAGTCAAACATGGAGTTTCATGTAAGAGACACTAAGAATGCAGTAAATGAAATTTCATCGGCAAACTACCCACAGATCCGACAGATAGAAGTAGTGAAAGACTTGTCTGGCCTGCCTTTGGAAGATCTTAAACATCCGGCGGACTGGAAAGCGGCAACATCAGACAATGTTAAAGACTTTACTGCAGTGGGATATTTTTTCGCAAGAGATCTTTACAATAAACTACATGTGCCAATCGGTTTGATCCACACTTCCTGGGGCGGAACAGAAGTTGAAACCTGGACAAGTCGTGAAGCTTTTCAAAATAGCGATGAGTTCAAAAATATGATCAGCGCTTATCCGCACATCAATACGGATTCGATTGGTCAAATTAAGAAAGCCGAATTGCAAAGCAAAATAACTGCTTTGCAAGGTAGTATACCAGATGCTAACACTGTAGCTGCATGGAAAAATGCCGACTACAATGATGCAAAATGGCCGGACATGAAAATTCCCGCGCTCTGGGAAACCCAACAACTACCGGACTTTGACGGTATCGTTTGGTTTCGTAAAACAATTGACATTGCAGCTGAAGATGCAGGCAAACCGGCAGAGATTGAACTGGGCATGATTGACGACGCAGATGCAACTTATGTGAATGGCACTGCGATAGGAGGGTTGAATGGTTATAATGTAAAACGTGTTTACAATATTCCTGCAGGTGTTTTGAAAGCAGGTAAAAATGTAATCGCTGTAAGAGTCCAGGATACCGGAGGCGGCGGTGGAATTTATGGTGATGCAGAGTTTGTAAAATTGACTGTTGGAAGTAAGGTGCTTTCTCTTGCCGGCCCATGGAAGTTCCAGATTGAAGGCCTGATCAACGGAAACCCAACAGCGGGTCCCAATGATTATCCTACATTGCTGTACAATGCAATGATCAATCCGATCATTCCGTATGGCATCAAAGGCGCGATTTGGTACCAGGGCGAAAGCAATGCAAGCCGTGCATACCAATATAGAAAAGCATTTCCTTTAATGATCAGCGACTGGAGACAGCGCTGGAATGAGGGCAATTTCCCTTTCTATTTCGTGCAACTGGCAACGTATAATTCTGCCAACGGCACCAGTAAAAACGGAAGCACATGGGCCGAGTTGCGTGAAGCACAAGCCATGACGCTTGCCTTGCCAAATACAGGAATGTCCATTACCACTGATATTGGCGAGCCTGGGGATATTCACCCGAAAAATAAACAGGACGTGGGTAAACGCCTTGCTGCGATTGCTTTGCATGACACTTACGATATTGAAGGCGAATATGAAGGGCCTGTATTTCAATCAGTAAAAGTAGAGAATGGAAAAGCTGTGGTATCGTACACCCATACCGGCAGTGGTCTTTACGTAAAAGATAAATATGGCTATGTAAAAGGTTTTGAAATTGCCGGCCCGGATCAGCAATTCCATTATGCACAAGCCATTATTCGGGGAGATAAAATAATTGTTTGGCAAGATGTTATTTCCAATCCTGTTGCCGTTCGCTACAACTGGGCGGATGACGCGAGCGACGGAAATCTTTTCAATAAAGAAGGATTTCCGGCTGCCCCATTCCGTACAGATGACTGGAAGGCAATTACAGCGGAAGTGAAATATAAGGTCAATTAGGAATTAGGAATAAGAAATTAGGAATTAGAGGGACGCTGTGATGGCGTCTCTTTTTTTGTTTTTGGATAGGGGCTAAGGTGTATTATGAGGTAGATCGGGTTGATTTTTACCTGAAAACCTGTAATCACTTGATTTCTATAACACTCAATCGTAATAAATATTATAAAATAATATCAGGTGTTCGACTTTCAACCTCCTAATTCCTAGCTCCTAATTCCTTTTGTTTATCTGCCGCACATCCAATATTTTTGCCCGTCTTTTTAAATACAATAAACAATGGCAAGAACAATTGCATATCGTGAAGCCCTTAGGGAAGCAATGAGTGAAGAGATGAGAAGAGATGAGCGTGTATATTTAATGGGAGAAGAAGTAGCTGAATACAATGGCGCATATAAAGTGAGCCAGGGTATGTTGGCTGAATTCGGTGCTAAGAGAGTAATCGATACACCTATTTCGGAATTGGGTTTTGCTGCGATCAGCGTAGGTTCTGCACAGAACGGTTTGCGCCCGATCGTTGAGTTCATGACATGGAACTTTGGCGTTCTTGCATTGGATCAGATTTTAAATACAGCGTCTAAAATGCTGGCGATGAGTGGTGGTCAAATCTCTTGTCCAATCGTTTTCCGCGGACCAAATGGTTCTGCCGGTCAGTTGGGCGCACAACACTCTACAGCATTTGAAAGCTATTACGCAAATATTCCCGGTTTGAAAGTGGTTTCACCAAGCAATGGTTACGATGCCAAAGGTTTGTTGAAACAAGCCATCCGTTACGAAGAAGATCCGATCATGTTCATGGAAGCAGAAGTAATGTACGGTGATAAAAGTGAAGTTCCTGAAGAAGAATACTACATTCCATTGGGTAAAGCCGATGTGAAAAAACAGGGTCGTGATGTAACCATCGTGTCATGGAGCAAAATGATGAAAATTGCTATGGGTGCTGCTGCTGAATTGGAAAAAGAAGGCATCAGTGCAGAAGTAATCGATTTGCGCACCATCCGTCCGCTTGACTGGATGACAGTTCTGGAAAGCGTTAAAAAAACAAACCGCCTTGTAATTGTAGAAGAGCAATGGCCAATGTGCGGTGTTTCTTCTGAATTGGCTTATCGCATACAAAAAGAAGGTTTTGATTACCTGGATGCACCTGTTCGCCGTATCACTTGTGCAGATGCTCCTTTACACTATGCACCAAACCTTATCGACCTTGCACTACCAAGTGTACCACGTACCATTCAGCTTGTGAAAGACGTGATGTACATGAAAAAATAAGTTTGTTTTATACATGAGAGAGGCAAAAGCTCTGGGTAACACCAGGGCTTTGTTGCTTGTAGGGGCGAATCGCATTCGCCCTTAATAATTATCCGTTGCTTCAAAAGCCTTAATGTAATGTTCGATAGCTTTTATCACATTGTTCATATCGTTTCTAACTTCCTCGTCACGAAAACGCAGGAAATGCAGGTTCATTGATTCTAAAATTTGTTGCCTTTGTTGGTCGCGTACTCTTTGTTCCGGTGTAAAATGATAACCGCCATCCACTTCAATTACCAACTTTAGAGGCTTGCAGTAAAAGTCGACAATGTAATTGCCTAAAGGTTTTTGTCTGTTGAAGGTAAAGCCTCTTAACTGTCCAGCACGCAACTGCATCCAAAGAAGAATTTCACCCACGGTAGAATGGTTGCGTAATTTTCTCGAAAATGCTTTGAGATTGATGTTATAAGGTATGTGGTACATAGCGTATAGGTATAAGTGTATAGTCGAATCTCAGGAGGAAATGGTTGCAGCGTGGAGGTGCGGCGAATCCCCCTTGCAATTTTTACTCATGCTGAGTGCTTAAGCTCCCCCTTTGAAAAAGGGGGCGGCGGTCACTCCGCCGTTCAGAAATCCTTCAAGGAGGATTCACTGCACCCACGTGAAATTCATCCAATACTCTTCATGTCTCGTTTAACAAATACCCCCCTTTGCAAACGAATCCTTCGCTTTCGTACATTTAATTTTCCATTTTCCGTTTTCAACTTTCAACTCTCTTATTTTTGTTGAATCCTAAATTAAACAACGATCGCTTTCTATGAGTACCATTAACAGGCAGGTCATGACGCTGGATGAATTTACTATCCAGCAGCTACGCATGTTTCCCAAAGCTACGGGTGAGCTCAGCATGCTTTTACGCGACATCGGTCGTGCAGCAAAAAGAATCAATGTGGAAGTTAACAAAGCCGGTCTGGTAGACATTCTCGGCGAAGCCGGCAATACAAATGTACAGGGCGAACATGTGAAAAAGCTGGACGTTTTTTCCAACAATCAAATGCTCGGCGTACTGCGTCACGGCATTAGTTGTGCAGGCATCGGAAGCGAAGAAATGGACGATATTGTAGTGTTTGATGATTCAGTGAGCAACGACAGCAAATACGTTGTATTGTTTGACCCTTTGGATGGCAGCAGCAACATTGATGTGAACGTTTCCATCGGAACCATCTTCGGCGTTTACAGACGCATTTCTCCGGTAGGGCAACCTTGTACGAAGGAAGATTTTTTGCAACCCGGCGTCAAGCAGGTCGCGGCAGGTTACGTGATTTACGGATCATCCACAATGCTTGTCTATGCAACGCGCCGAGGCGTAAACGGCTTTACGCTTGACCCGTCTATCGGCGAATTTTGTTTAAGCCACCCCAATATCAAAACCCCTGAGTTAGGAAAAATATATTCTGTCAATCACGGTAATTTCTATGAATATGAAGAGCGCATCCAAAACTACATTACCAATTGCCAGAAGAAAGACAAAACAAACGGCGGACCTTATACTCAACGCTACATCGGAAGTATGGTGAGCGACATGCACCGCAATCTTATACTTGGAGGCATCTTCATGTATCCGTCCACAAAGACTATGCTCACGGGCAAACTGAGGCTGCAATATGAGTGCAATCCGTTTGCCTTTATCGTAGAAATGGCAGGAGGGAAAGCTACCGACGGCGTTAACAGAATTCTCGACATTCAACCCGAATTCCTGCACCAGCGTTCTCCATTCTTTGCCGGAAGCAAAGGGATGATGGAGGAATTGGAGCAATTCTAATACAGGAACGCAGATTTTCAAGATTGTCATGATTTGTTATGATTATTGTTTTTGTCTTGCGGCTCACGGCTCATCATGATTTAGAAAGGCATATTTTTTGATAAGAAAACGAATTCTTTCTGTAGTCTCAACAGAGATTTTTACCATAGAAAAATCAAAACAAATCATGACAATCTTGAGAATCTGCGTTCCCTCTCTAAAAATCTTGCGTAACTTGTGGTCTCAAAAGGCTGCACACAATGAAAACCATTATTTCGGTTAAGAATCTGCAAAAGAAGTACGGTGATTTTACAGCAGTAAAGGACATTAGTTTCGATGTGCATGAGGGCGAGATATTTGGTTTACTAGGTCCAAACGGCGCGGGAAAATCCACCACGCTTGAAATCATAGAAACCTTACGTGACAAGACTTCCGGGGAGGTGTTCGTAGATGGATTTAACCTCGACCAGTCTCCTGATGCCATTAAGAAAATCATAGGCGTTCAGCTGCAGTCTTCAGGGTATTACCCCGGTTTAAATCTTACAGAGCTTATTCATTTGTTTGGTGGCTTGTATAACCGAACGGTAAATCCGCATGAACTCTTAAAGCTCGTAAACCTTACTGACAAAGCGAAAGCGAAATACAAAGAGCTCAGTGGCGGACAAAAGCAACGTTTCTCCATCGCCACTACACTTATCAACCAACCACGCATTATTTTTCTCGACGAACCAACAACAGGGTTGGACCCCCAGGCGCGGCGCAACCTGTGGGATCTGATCAGTGACATAAGATCAAAAGGAACAACAGTGATCATCACCACACACTACATGGATGAAGCTGAATACCTGTGCGATCGTGTGGCCATTGTTGATGCAGGAAGAATTGTTGCCATCAATTCTCCGCATCAATTGATCGACAACCTTATCGCTTCCGGCTTTGAACGAACAACCGAAGTGAAAAAAGCAAACCTTGAAGATGTGTTTATCAATCTTACAGGCAAGGAGTGGAGGAAGGAGGACTGATTAGTTGAGAGTTGAGAATGGAGAGTTGAGAGTTAGTTTGAAGCGCTGTTTAAGATGTATTCTTCCAGGTATCAACTTTTAGCTAAAGAACTGTAAAAATGATTATTGGTCGCAACAATGGTTGGCTTTAACTTGTAAGTAATAATTATTGTAAACATTAACTCTCAATTCTCAACTTTCAACTCTCAACTACCATGGAAGATCTTCGTTACCCAATCGGCAAATTTGAACCGCAGCCATTTTCGAAGGATCAATTAAAGAAATGGGCAGATGACGTCAAGTATCTGCCGGATCTTTTAGAGAATTCAATCCTCAACCTGGATGAAGCGCAATTACAAACTCCGTATCGCGATGGCGGTTGGACAATTCAGCAGGTAGTGCATCACGTACCGGACAGTCACATGAACGCATACATCCGTTTTAAGCTGGCGCTAACAGAGAACAACCCTACGATAAAACCGTACGATGAAGCGGCATGGGCATTGCTGCCGGATGTTGAAAATATACCGATCAACATCTCCATTACTTTGCTGCATGCATTGCACAACCGCTGGCACAACCTGATCATAAACATAAAAGATGAAGACTGGAACAGAACAGTTTTTCATCCTGAACATAACAAAGAAATTTCTCTCTGGAACCTTCTCGGCATGTACGCGTGGCACGGCAAGCACCATGTGATGCATGTGGTGAGATTGAGAGAGAGGATGAACTGGTAGGGAGTAATTGGTAATTAATAATTAATAATTAATACACGATTATCACGAATGTGTGAAGTTGTAAGTAGTAGCAACATTCTTAATTACCGATTGAGTTTTACCAATAATAGCCAATACCCGACGTTGAAGAATTCTTAATTCTTAATTATTAATTATTAATTGTCCCTTATGCATTGGAAAACATTATCATCGCAATACCTAAGTAAACATCATTACTTCACAGCACGCAAAGACAGGTGCCAGCGCGAAGATGGAGTAATAGTTGATCCTTACTTTGTAGTAGAAATGCCGCCATCTGCAACGGCCCTCGCGATTACAGAAGATGGCCACGCTGTACTTGTAAAACAATATCGTCATCCTATTGGAGAAGTGGTAATAGAAACACCAGGTGGCTTCATTGATGAAGACGAAGACTTTGAGCAGGGCATGAGGCGTGAGCTTCTTGAGGAAACCGGCTACGAATTTTCACACATTGAACATCTTAGTAAAACGGCTGCTAATCCGGGCGTGTTAAACAATTTCACACATTTGTTCCTTGCAACCGGCGGCAAAAAAGTGGGAGAGCAGCAACTCGATCACAATGAAGAAATCGACATTATGCTGGTAACGATCGATGAAGTAATAGATCTGTTAATGCGCGGACAGTTCAAACAATCCATGCACAGCAGTTGTGTATTTTATGCGTTGATGAAGATGGGAAAATTGAAATTTACAGACGAAGAAAAATAGTAGGGGCGAATCGCATTCGCCCTCCTGCATTTTCCCCCATTCACCATACCTGATCACATTTGCACGCAACCCTTACTGGACAAGTGTTTCACGCCCCGAATAGCAAGGGTGTTTGCGAGGCGCTAACACGAAAGCCCATACAAATTAAAAAAATAGTATTAGTTTTACTTTAATGGGTAACATCAACATAATTAAGCTGGCGGAAGAACTGAACTTATCCAAATCCACCGTTTCGAGAGCGTTCAGAGGAGGAAGTGATATCAATCCACAAACCCGCGATAAGATTCTTGCGCGAGCAAAGGAGCTTAATTTTTTGCCCAATCACCACGCCAGCAACCTCCGCAATCAAAAGAGCAAAACCATTGCGGTAATCGTTCCTGAAATTGCCAATAACTTTTTTTCAAAAGCAATTAACGGTATAGAAAAAGTTGCAAAAGACAAGAGCTATCACGTTTTGATCTACCTCACCGATGATGATTTTCAAAAAGAAGTTGCCTTTGTTACTAACCTCAGCAATGGGAGGGTAGACGGAATTATCATGTCTGTATCCGGAGAGGACCAGGATCACAGCTATTTGCAGGTTTTGAAAAGAAAAAAGATACCACTTGTTTTCTTTGACAGAACATACGAAGACGTTGAAACTGCAAGAGTCACTACAAATGATTATCAAAGCAGTTTCGAAGCGACTGAACATCTCATAAAGAGCGGATGTAAAAAGGTTGCTTATCTTGTTGTGAACAAAAATTTATCCATCGGTAAAACCCGCATGCAAGGCTACATCGATGCGTTGAAGAAGAATAACATTCCTTTCGATGATCATCTTGTCATCGACTGCAGTAACGAACTGGAAAAAAACAAGGTTATTCTTCGCAACCTATTTGAAACGTTAAAGCCCGATGGAGTATTTGCATCGGTTGAACGCCTTGCAATAGCGTCTTACTACGTTTGTCACGCAATGAATATTTCCATTCCGGATGAGGTAAAAGTGATTGGTTTTTCAAGTCTCGAAATATCTCCGTTACTCAATCCTTCATTATCTACAATTACGCAGCCGGCGTACAAAATGGGAGAGCGGGCCGCCGAACTTTTGTTTGAAATTTTAGAAAAACACGAAGAGGAAAAAGAATTCATCACGAGGAACATTGTGTTGGATTCCGAACTGATCCAGCGTCAATCTTCATCCCTCCAACCGGTAGCAATCAGCTAATTTTTTTTAAGTCAATAACTTATACGGGCGGCAATATGGCCGATTTGTACTAACAACCGTTTGTTTGCGTTCCGGGAACATTCCCGGAAATTTCACTTTGCAACATTTTGTTAATCATTTATTTATTGTTTATAAATAAAAATATATATATAAAATTTTCAAAAAATTTGTTTTTGGGAACGTTCCCGATTATTTTTGGCGAAGCTTTCACAATTGATTGCTAAACCAAAAAATTGGGCCAATGAAAAGTTTACACATGGGGAGACTACTGCTTCTCTCGCTCTTCACTTTAATCTATTCTGTTATCTATGCACAAGACGGAAGCATTTCCGGACAAGTGGTTGATGAAACAAATCAGCCTGTTGCCTATGCTTCTGTAACCATTAAAGGCGGCACAAGAGGTGCGTCTGCCGATGAAAATGGTAAGTTTAAAATTCCTGTTTCCAACGGCACTTACACAGTTGTTGTAAATGCAGTTGGCTTTTTACAAACCACACAAAATGTAACTGTGAAAGGCAATGATGCCGCAGTTCATTTTGCTCTTAAGCGTGCGACAACTGATCTTTCTGAGGCGGTTGTAATTGGTTATGGTACTGCAAAGAAGAAAGATCTTACAGGATCTGTAACTGCTATAAGCGCGAAAGACTTTCAAAAAGGCGCCATCTCTACTCCTGATCAGTTGATCTCAGGTAAAGTTGCCGGTGTGCAAATTAGCCCTGATGGCGGCGCGCCAGGCGGTGCAAGCACTATCCGTATTCGCGGTGGTTCTTCATTGAATGCAAGCAATGATCCTCTCTTCGTGATTGATGGAGTTCCCGTTGACAACTCGAAAAAAAGCGATGGAACATCATCAATCTCCGGTTCACCAAACCCTCTAAGTCTTATCAACCCTAACGATATTGAATCCATCAACGTACTGAAAGATGCTTCTGCTACTGCTATCTACGGTAACAGAGCGTCTAATGGTGTAATCATCATTACTACCAAGAAAGGTAAAAAAGGTGGTCCTCTCCGTATCAACTTCAATACAGTAAACTCTGTTGCGGTAAAGGTGAAAAACCTCGATGTACTAACTGCTGACCAATTCACAAAAGTAGTTAAGGACCAGGCAGCTATTCAGAACAAACCTTATGCGGTAGATTCTTTAGGAAAAGCAAAAACCAACTGGCAAGATGAAATATATCATCCCGCTTTCACTACAGATAACAATTTAAGTTTTAGTGGTGGTGTTAAAAATCTTCCATACCGTTTGTCTTTGGGCTATCTTCACCAGGATGGTATTTTGAAAACAGGTTACCTCGAGCGCGGAAGTGCAGCTATTAATGTTAGCCCAACTTTCTTTGATAATCACCTTCGTGTAGACCTGAATCTTAAAGGCGTAGTGAATGGCAACCGCTTTGCCAATACAGGTGCTGTAGGCGATGCCATCAGAATGGACCCAACCAAACCAGTAACCGTGGCAAACTCCCCTTATGGAGGATACTACGAGTGGCAGGATGGAGGAGTTCCTAACACACAGTCAACAAGAAATCCTGTAGCTGATTTGTATTTAAAAGATGACAAGGCTACTGTTTACAGAAGCATCGGCAATTTACAACTGGATTATAAATTCCATTTTCTTCCTGACCTGCGTGCTAACCTGAATTTGGGATACGATATCTCAAAAAGTAATGGCTCTGTACGCGACGATCCAAAGTGGGCAGCTGCTTATACAGCAGGTGGTAGATATCATGAGTATGAACAACGCACTCGTAACAAACTGTTGGATTTTTATCTGAACTACGTTAAAGAAATTAAAAGTATCAAGAGCCGCGTTGATGTAATGGCTGGTTATTCTTACCAGGATTTCCTTCGCGGTGCGCCGGGATTTTGGACAACAAGCATAACAAAAAATAACGCCGGTAATCCTCCAACCTATACTAAAGCGGATTCTACACAACATACACTTGTTTCTTTTTATGGCAGGTTGAATTATACTTACAATAACAAGTATTTATTAACTGCCACTATACGTCGTGATGGTTCTTCACGCTTTAGTCCTGATACACGTTGGGGTAACTTCCCATCGATCGCACTGGCATGGAGAATTAGCGAAGAAGATTTTCTTAAGTCTTCAAAAACTATCTCTAACCTGAAACTGAGATTGGGTTATGGTACAACCGGCCAACAGGATATTACAGCCAGCGACTACCCTTATCTTGCTTCTTACAGCATCAGTACAGGTACTACAAGATATCTGTTTGGTGATAGCGCTTACTACATGTATCGCGGTGCTCCTTATGATAAGAATATTAAATGGGAAACAACCACTACTTCAAACATCGGAGTGGATTTCGGATTGTTTAAAGACAGGATTAGCGGTAGCCTTGATGTGTATTACAAGAAAACAAACAACCTGATTTCTGATATTCCGGTTGCAGCAGGCGCAAACCTTAGTAACCACGTGTTAACCAATGTAGGTAACATCGAAAACAAAGGTGTTGAATTTGTAGTGAACGCGATACCTGTTACCAACAAGGATTTTCAATGGAACCTTGGATTTAACTTTACTTACAACGAAAGCAAAATCACAAAGCTTTCCACTGTTGATGATCCATCCTCTCCGGGTGTAATCGCAGGTGGTATCTCCGGCGGTACAGGTAACAAAATTCAAATACATTCTGTTGACTATGCTCCTTTCACTTTCTGGGTATACAAACAAGTATACGATCAAACCGGTAAACCAATTGAAGGCGTATATGCAGATGTAAACCATAAAGGCAGCGGCAATCTTTTCTATCACTACAAATCGCCAGCGCCAAAATATATGCTGGGTTTCAATTCTCAGTTTAGCTACAAAGACTGGAACCTGAGCTTTGTATTAAGATCTAACATTGGCAACTACGTTTACAACAATGTTAAATCAAACCGTGCTGCATATTCTGTAGTTATTGATGCAAATAAATATTTAGGAAACACAATACCGGATGTTCTTTTTACCGGATTTAACAATACTCAGTTCTATTCTGACTACTATGTAGAAAATGCGTCCTTCCTGCGTATGGACAATCTGCAGGTTGGTTACAACTTTGGTAAAATAGGTAAAAATGTAAACCTCCGTTTGTCAGCAATTGCCCAAAATCTTTTTGTGATTACGAAGTATACAGGAATAGATCCTGAAATATACAGTGGCATTGACAATAATATTTATCCTAAAACGAGAATTTTTTCTCTTGGTGCAAGTGTTGATTTTTAATCCTGAAAATTTAGAAAAATCATGACAAACAAAAACATATATAAACTCATAATAGCGGGAGCAATTGCGTTTTCATCCTGCACAAAGGATCTGGATCGTAAGCCTATCGTAGACGTTACATCTGATGTGGTTTACAGCAGTCCGGCAAATATTAAAGAAGCACTCGCAAAATTGTATGGCAGCATGTCATTAAGTGGGCAAGATGGTACAAACGGTGTGCCTGTTGCCGATATTGATGCACAGGATGTGGGTTCAAATACATATTTACGAAACTACTGGGAAGTAGAAGAACTCACAACAGATGAAGCGATAATAGCATGGAACGATGGTGATTTGCAGAATTACAATACAAATAACTGGAATGCAAATAATACGTACGTCAAGCTTACCTATAACCGTATTTATTTTAACATCAGCCAGTGTAATGAATTCTTGCGTCAATTGCCAGATAGTAAAGTGAACGGTTTTCCTTCAGCTGATGCAGCAAATATTAAGGAATTCAAACAAGAGGCCCGTTTCCTCCGTGCATTGTTTTATTGGAATGCCTTGGATCTGTTTGGAGATGTTCCGGTTACTACAGAAAAAGATGCCGTTGGTAACTTCTCGCCAAAACAAATGGCGAGAGCCGATCTGTTCAAATATGTGGAGTCTGAACTTTTAACAATCCAGGATTCATTACCTGATGCTGGAAAAAATGAGTATGGACGAGCAGATAAAGGTGCAGCGTGGATGCTGTTGGCAAAATTATACTTGAATGCGAAAGTGTACACCGGAACAGACCATAGTACAGATGCGCTTACATACGCAAACAAAATAATTTCATCAGGAGCATATTCATTGGCTACTAATTACAGGAATTTGTTTTTAACAGACAGCCGCACAACTTCTAAAGAAATCATTTTCCCTATTCGCGCAAATGGATTGACCTCACAATCATACGGTAATACGAGTTTTATCATTCACGCTTCTACCGGCGGAAAAATGAGTCCGTCAGACTATGGTATCATTGGCTCATGGTCAGGCTTGAGAACAAGAAAGGAAATGGTTACCAAGTTTCCTGATCTGGATTCAAGAGCAATGTTCTTTACAGAAGGACAAACAATAGACATCAACAACATTACTGATTTTTCAAACGGCTATGCGGTAGTAAAGTTTAAAAACGTTAGTTCCACAGGAGCCGCAGGTTCCGATAAGAACGGCACTTTCGTAGACACTGACTTTCCAATGTTCCGTCTCGGTGATGTTTACTTGATATATGCAGAAGCTGTATTGAGAGGCGGTGCCGGTGGAGACAGAGCTACTGCTTTGGGTTACATCAATGCGCTTAGAAACAGAGCTTACGGTGGTGCCTCTGGAAATATTACAGATGGAGCAATGACATTAGATCTGATACTAGACGAAAGAGTAAGAGAACTTTATTGGGAAGCGCACAGAAGAACTGACCTTGTTCGTTTTGGAAAATATACAGGTGGAACCTATTTATGGCAGTGGAAAGGTGGTGTGCAACCCGGAACAAGCATCGATAACAGATATAACCTGTTTCCAATTCCGACTACAGACTTAACAGCTAACCCAACATTAAAACCGACCCCTGGATACTAATTTAATTGCCAAAACAAAAAAAATATACAGATGAAACTGATATATAAATTACTAAGTGTTGTTGCCGCTTCACTCGTGTTGTTTGCCTCCTGCAAAAAGGATGAGGACAGAAGTGTGTTGACACTGCCAAAAGGTGCAGCAACAAAGCTTACAGCTAGTTCAACGAGCCTTGTGCTTACAGAGGCCAACGCAAAGGATACAGTAGTTACTTTTACCTGGCCTGCTGTAAATTATGGTTACAATGCTTTGGCTACGTATACGCTGGAATTTTCTTTGCCGGCTGATACATTTAAGAAAGCCAACAAAGTGCTCGTTGGAAGCAATGTTTTGAAACAACCATTTTCCGGAGCTGATTTCAACCAGATCGCACTTTTGCTGGGCATGACTCCGGCAGCACAGGGAACGATGTGGGCAAGACTAAGAAGCGATTTGAAAACAGATAAAGATGCTAACTCAAATGTGCCATCTTCCTTTTCTGACACGATTAAAATAACTGTAACGCCGTATTCAACAAAACCGGTACCAAAGTATCCGGTGCCTGATGCGCTGTTCATTGTGGGTAGTGCTACAGACGGTGCCTGGGCCAATCCTGTTCCTGTGCCGAATCAACAGTTTACAAAACTGGACGATAACACGTTTGGTATTATTGTTCATCTTACCGGTGGGCAAGAATATGTTTTCTTGCCTAAGAATGGCGATTGGGGCCACAAATACAACGTAGTAAGTAACACTGATCCTGCATTAAAACAGGGTGGACCTTTTGCTCCGGACGCGGGCAACTTGAATATCCCTGGTCCTACCGCAACCGGTAATTACAAAATAATAGTTGACTTCGTAGCGGGAACTTACACCGTTACTCCATTTGATGTAAGTACGATCCCTGCAAATCTTTTCATCATTGGTGATGCTACTGCAGGTGGATGGACGAATCCTGTTCCTGCGGCTACACAGCAGTTTACCAAAGTGGGGTTGTCAACATTCCAGATCACAATAAGCCTTACTTCCGGCGGTGGCAAAGGGTATTTGCTTATTCCAGTGAATGGAAGCTGGGATCACAAGTATGCAGTGGCAGATGGTAAAAACGCAGCCTACAAAACAGGTGGACCTTTCACCACAGATTCTGGTGACAACATTCCACCTCCTGATGAAAGCGGCAGTTACAAGATCACAGTAAGTTTTGTAAACAACACTTACGCTGTTAGCAAATAAGCATGCCTGATTAATAATTCACAAGAAGCGCCGGCTGTCATCAACTGGTTTGCCGGTGCTTCTTAACAGGATTCTATTCAAACTACTGTCAAGTAAAAAGTAAAAATTCAAACGCTTCGCCTCAGTTATGTAGTGTAACACACGTTTTGACTTTTTATTTTTTCCTTTTTACTTATCATCTATGTGCTCAATTTTTACTGTTTGAATGTTAACTCTTCCTGGTGAAACAACAATAAAGCAATGAACAGACAGATCGTTTTTATTACTTTCCTTACTTTTTTTGTTAGTCATTTAGCAGCCCAGGCAATTGCGCCTCTTGATCGTGTAGAACCTATGAATTGGTGGATCGGCATGCAAAATCCAAAATTGCAATTGCTCATTCATGGAAATAACATCGCTGCGCGTGAAGTGCAGTTGAGCAAATATCCCGGCGTAACACTTGAGAAAATAAACAAAGTCGAAAATGCCAACTACCTCTTTATTGATCTTGCGATAGCCGCTAACACACAGCCAGGAAGTTTTACCATTACCTTCTTATCCAAAAATAAAAAAGATAAAAAGCTTACATACAATTACGAGCTGAAAGCAAAGAACACAAGTGCAGTAAGAGCACAGGGTGTTACCAACAAGGATTTGATCTACTTAATAATGCCCGACCGTTTTGCCAACGGCGACAAAACAAATGATATTGTTAAGGGCATGCGCGAAACAACTATTAATCGCGACTCAATGTTTTACAGGCATGGCGGTGATATCCAGGGTGTAATTGATCATTTGGACTACATCAGGGACCTTGGTATCACAACCATTTGGATGACGCCGGAAATTGAAAATGATATGCCGCATGCTTCCTATCACGGATATGCTGCTACAGATTTTTACAAAATTGATCCTCGCTATGGCACCAACGATCTGTATAAAACATACGTTAACAAATGCCATGAAAAAGGGCTTAAAGTAATTAAAGATGTTGTGCCCAATCACTGCGGCAGTGAAAGCTGGTTCATGCATGATATGCCCATGAAGGAATGGGTGCATGTATGGCCAAAATACACACAAACAACTTATAAAGATCAGCCTGCAATGGATCCTCACAGAGCGGCGATGGACTGGAAGTTACAGGTTGACGGATGGTTCGTTCCTTCAATGCCGGACATGAATGAAAGCACCCCATACGTTGCAAACTACCTTACGCAAAACTATATCTGGTGGATTGAATATGCAGGTGTTGATGGTTTTAGAATAGATACCTATGCATACAATGACCTGCAGTTTATGGCAAACTGGATGACCGCTGTAAAAACCGAATATCCTAAGTTTACCATTTTTGGTGAAACCCTTGTGCACTCGATCCCCAGCCAGGCTTTTTATTGCGAAGGAAATGTAATCAATCAGGGCTTTGATACAAAACTTCCCGGTATTACAGATGTGGCAGTTAAAGACGGCATCTATGAATCTTTAAATGGAAAATTCGGATGGATGGAAGGCGTGTCAAGCATTTACAACGTGCTTTCACAGGATTTTCTTTACAAAGATCCTACACGCAACCTCGTGTTCATGGACAACCACGACATGAGTCGTTATTACTCAATGGTAAAAGAAGACTTTAATAAATACAAAGCAGGATTGGCCATGTTGTTTACTACACGTGGCATTCCGGAAATATATTACGGCACAGAGATACTGATGAAAAATTTCTCTGACCCAGATGGTAAAGTGCGTGAAGATTTTAAGGGTGGTTGGTCCGAAGACAAAGTAAACAAATTCACAGCGCAGGGGAGAGATGGAAAAGAAAACGAAGCCTTCAACTTCATAAAAAAACTTGCCAATTATAGGAAAACAAGTGAGGCGTTGCAAACAGGAAAGCTGATGCAGTACGTGCCTGAAAATGGCGTGTACGTTTACTTCCGTTACACAGATAACAAAACAGTGATGATCGTTTTCAACAGTAACGATAAGGACGCGTCTGTAGCAACAAAACGTTTTGAAGAAAGAATCGGTAATTATAAAAGCGCAACGAACGTAATATCTGATGCGACACTTTCAAATATCGAAACACTGAACGTGCCTGCAATGACGACGTGGGTGCTTGAGCTTAATTGAGAGTTGAGAATGGAGAGTTGAGAGTTAATTGAAAATTGAAAATTGAAAGTTGAAAGTTGAAAATGCTTTGGGTGTTAGATCGGGAACGAATTCAGTTATTCAGTTAATCAGTTATTCAGTTACCAAAGCAGCCTTTGCGTGAAACAAAAAAATAAACATACATGAGTGAAACAGTAGCGAACGAAAAATATCCGATCTCAAATTTTAAATCCCAAAACATTACTGCGTGCATCTTTGATCTTGATGGTGTATTGGTAGATACAGCCGGTTACCACTACCAGGCATGGCGCGTAATGGCGAATGATTTAGGATTTGATTTCACAGAATTGCAAAATGAAAAACTGAAAGGTGTAAGCAGGATCGATTCTTTGAAACTCATATTGGGGTGGGGAAATGTTACAAAAAGTGATGAAGAGATGTTGGTGTTGGCGAAGAAAAAAAATGACGACTACCTGAAAATGGTCGAGCAGATGACACCTGAAAATTTGTTGCCGGGCGCATCTGACTTGTTGAAATATCTAAAGGCAAATGGCTACAAAGTTGCATTGGGATCGGCAAGCAAAAATTCGAAACTGATTCTTGATAAGACGGGTGTATTGCCTTTGTTCGACGCCATTGTTGACGGCAATATGGTAACAAGCTCAAAACCTGATCCGCAGGTGTTTTTGAAAGCAGCGGAACTGCTGAACGTACAGCCTGAATACTGCGTAGTATTTGAAGATGCGGAAGCAGGTGTAGAAGCGGCTCTCAGAGGCAAGATGCATGTGATAGGGGTGGGTGATAAAAATATTCTGGCAAGTGCCGATGTCGTTGTACGATCCCTTGATGAAATAGAACTGGGTGAATAAATAAATTAAAAAGTAAAAAATAAAAATTCAAAAACTGTGATGCGGACAGTCTTGACCATCGGGTACTTCTTTTGACTTTTAACTTTTGACTTTTGACTTTTTAAAATTTTTGCATGAAAGACTATATCATAAAAGACGAGTGGAATATTATTGAAGAAGGCTTTGATCCGGCTTTAAATAAGATATCAGAAAGTTTATTTAGCCTGGGTAATGGCCGCATGGGGCAAAGAGGAAATTTCGAAGAAACATATTCCGGTGAAACGTTGCAGGGAAATTATATAGCAGGCGTTTATTACCCCGACAAAACCCGCGTGGGCTGGTGGAAAAACGGCTATCCTGAATATTTTGCCAAGGTGCTGAACGCGGCAAACTGGATAGGCATAGATCTGATTGTGGAAGGAGAAACACTGGACCTGCATACAAGCACGGTTACAAATTTTAGGCGTGTATTGAATATGAAGGAAGGCTATTTACAAAGAAGTTTTGTGGCAACGTTGCAAAATGGAAAACAGATTGCAGTTGAAGCAATCCGTTTCTGCAGCATCACCAATGATGAAGCAGGGTTGATCAAATATGCAGTAACACCCCTCAACTTCAGTGGTAACATAACTTTCAAACCTTTTATTGATGGCGATATCGCCAACCAGGATTCTAATTACGACGAAAAATTCTGGGATGAGGTAAACAGGGAAGTGTTGGCAGATAGTGCTTTCATCACATTGCGAACAAAGAAAACTGCTTTCGAAGTTTGCACAGGCTCGAAGTTTGCCATGGTACAAAATGGTAAACCGATAAATGTACAAGCACAGCAAATCAATAAAGAAAAATTCGTCGGCCATTCATTTAATATAGCTGTTAAAGCAAATGAAGAAACTGTTTTGTATAAATATGCGGCGAACGTTTCTTCACAGAATTATGCGAAAGATAAACTGGTGGCTCGTTGCAAAGAAGTTGTAGAAGACGCGATTGCCCAGGGCTTTGATAAAATGCTTGCACAACAAAAAGAGGCATGGGCACACAAATGGAGCGAAAGTGACATCGTGATCGAAGGAGACGTGGCGGCCCAACAGGCCATCCGGTTCAATATTTTTCAATTGAATCAAACCTACACTGGCGAGGACGCACGATTGAACATCGGTCCCAAAGGTTTTACCGGAGAGAAATACGGCGGGTCTACGTATTGGGATACAGAAGCATACTGCGTTCCCTTTTATTTATCGACGGCAGACGCACAGGTTGCGAGGAATCTGTTGTACTACCGATACCAGCAATTGGGAAAGGCAATTGAAAATGCGGAAAAACTTGGCTTTACAAATGGAGCAGCATTGTTTCCGATGGTGACGATCAATGGTGAAGAGTGTCACAACGAGTGGGAAATTACTTTTGAAGAAATTCACCGCAATGGTGCCATAGCCTATGCTATTTACAACTATACACGCTATACCGGCGATACAACTTACATTAAAGAATACGGATTGGAAGTGTTGATTGGCATCGCTCGTTTTTGGGCGCAGCGTGTAAACTGGAGCACTGACAAACTGCAATATGTAATGCTTGGTGTAACCGGGCCAAATGAATACGAAAACAACATCAACAACAACTGGTATACAAATTACATTGCCAGCTGGTGTTTGCAATATGCAATCGAATCTATCGACGCTGTAAAAAGTGTGGACGCTAATTCTTTTGACAACCTTACTAAGCGCTTGCAGTTTAACGAGGCAGTAGAAAAAGAAAAATGGTCGCACATTATTGATCACATGTATTACCCGGAAGACAAACGCCAGGGCATTTACCTGCAGCAGGACGGATACATGGACAAGGAGCAAGTGCTGGTGAGGGATATTCCTGCGTCACAAAGACCGATCAACCAAAAGTGGAGCTGGGACAGGATTCTGCGTTCATGTTTTATCAAACAGGCGGATGTTTTACAAGGCATCTATTTTTTTGAAGAGAAGTTTGACGAGGAAGTCATTCGTAGAAACTTCGATTTCTACGAAGCGAGAACGGTGCATGAAAGTTCATTGTCACCTTGTGTGCATGCGATCCTTGCAGCGAAGCTTGGTTATGAAGAGAAGGCATATGAAATGTACCTGAGAACATCGAGGCTTGATCTTGATGATTATAACAACGACACGGAAGACGGGTTGCACATCACATCGATGGCGGGCACGTGGATGAGCGTAGTGCAAGGCTTTGCGGGCATGCGCGTATATGACGGAAAGCTACACTTTAATCCATTTATCCCGGCCAAATGGAAATCATTCAGCTTTAATATTAATTTCCGGGGAGCTGTATTGAGTGTGGAAATTAAAAAAGAGTACGTTAGAATAATAAACAGATCAGGCGTGGATGTATCCATTGTGGTACTTAAAAATGAGTATGCGTTAAAAGGCAATGATACAGTGGAGATACATGTGAGGGAAGAAGAAGTCGTTAGAAACTAGAACTTTCAAGATTTACAACTAAGACACTGAGGACACTAAGGCACACTAAGGAAAAATCGGAAGGAAAGAAAATCAGTGTAGATCAGTATCGTCAGTGTCATCAGCGTGCTCACAAAAAAATGAAACAAAATTGCTCCATATTATTGTTGATTGTAGTGCTTGCTTCATGCAATACACTTGCCTCGAAAAACGAAAAGCAAGGTGCTGCAAATGATAGCTTACACAACAACAAGCTTATCATTTATCAAATGTTCACCCGTTTGTTTGGTAATAAAAATACCACCAACAAATATTATGGTTCGGCAGAAGAAAATGGTGTAGGTAAGTTCAGCGATATAAATGACAAGGCGCTGGATTCATTGAAAACATTGGGCATTACGCATATCTGGTACACAGGAGTAATCGAACATCCGACGATGCGGGATTATTCGTCAGCCGGCATTCAGCAGGATGATCCGGATGTTGTGAAAGGTAAAGCAGGATCTCCTTATGCGATCAAAGATTGTTATGACGTTGACCCCGATCTAGCAACGGACGTAAAAAACAGGGTGCAGGAATTTGAATCGCTGGTGAAGCGTACACATGATCATGGTTTAAAAGTGATCATTGATTTTGTTCCCAATCATGTTGCACGTAATTATCATTCAGATGCTAAACCCGCTAATGTTGCTGATTTCGGAGCGAATGATGATGTTGCGAAAACATTTTCTCCGCAAAATGATTTTTACTACATCACGGGAAAGTCATTCATTGTTCCCAAAGGTGTCAATGCCGGTGGCAGCGATTTTAAAAGCCCGCTTAAGGACAATAAGTTTTCGGAAACGCCGGCAAAAGCCACAGGCAACAATGTGTTCAGTGAAGCGCCATCAATCAATGACTGGTATGAAACCATAAAATTGAATTATGGTGTTGATTATAAGAATGGCGAAACAAAGCATTTTGAGCCGAAACCTTCAGTGTGGCTTAAAATGCGTGATATATTGGTGTTTTGGGCAAATAAGCATGTTGATGGATTTCGCTGCGACATGGCCGAAATGGTGCCCGTTGAGTTTTGGGGATGGGTAATTCCGCAGGTGAAAAAAGTAAATCCTCAGATTGTTTTCATTGCAGAAATATATAATCCGCAAGTATATCAGCAATACCTCACCCAGGGAAAATTTGATTACTTATACGACAAAGTTGGTTTGTATGATGCCGTGAAAAGGCTTATCAAAAATGATTCACTCGCAAACACAGATGACGTTGTAAAACTCGCCACTGCCGACAGCGCGATGTCAAACAACCTGCTGCGCTTCCTTGAGAATCACGATGAAGAAAGGATTGCGTCAAAGGGCTTTGCACAAAAAGGAGAGAACGGAATACCGGGAATGATTGTGTCTGCTACACTTTCGGGCGGTCCCGCCATGATTTATTTCGGACAGGAGGTAGGCGAGCACGGTGATGGTAAAGAAGGATTCGGTGGTGAAGATAGCCGTACAACATTGTATGATTATTGGGGCGTTCCGGCTCATCAGGCATGGATGAACAACGGCGCATTTGACGGCAAAGGTTTGTCGGACGATCAAAAAAAGTTGCGGGCATTTTACGCTACACTACTCAACTACAGCAAAAACAGCGATGCTATTAAATACGGCAAGCTGTTAATACTCTCGAATGACGGGCTTGATAGGAAGTCGATCGCTTACGTTCGCAAAACTGACGATAAAATTGTTTTGGTGGTCGTGAATTTTAATCGTGATAAAACCATCAATCTCAATATTCAGTTGCCAGCCAATTTGATGGAGAAGAAAAGTGAAAAGAAAGCCACCGTCAGGGAAATCTTAACACATCAAAATATTGAAATAAATGATCTTTCAAAAGGAATTCCCGTACAGGTTTCGCCGATGAATGGAGTTATATTTGAATTAGAATAAAATCATTTAACGAAAAAGCGCCGTATGAAAAATATAACAGAGAAACCGTTGCTAACAACCCGCCAGATATTCAACATGAGCGTTGGATTTTTGGGAATACAATTTGGGTTTGCTTTGCAAAATGGAAATGCCTCCCGCATTCTTCAAACCTTTGGTGCCGATGTCGAGCACCTTTCATTGTTTTGGCTCGCAGCGCCGGTTACGGGCATGATCGTTCAGCCCATCATTGGTCACTACAGCGACAGAACATGGAATAGGTTGGGAAGAAGAAGACCATATTTTTTAGTGGGTGCAATTCTCACGGCCCTGGCTTTGATATTGATGCCTAATTCTTCTGTTCTCGCAACTTTTATGCCCGCAATCTTTGTAGGCGCTGGTTTGCTTATGATCATGGATGCTTCTATCAACGTAGCTATGGAGCCTTTCAGAGCACTTGTTGCAGACAATCTCCCCGATGTGCAACGTAGCGTTGGTTTTTCCATTCAAACATTTCTTATCGGGATAGGTGCGATTGTTGGATCTGCGCTGCCTTATATTTTGGCAAAATATTTCCATGTTCCTGAAACTGACAATCCCGGCGTGGTGCCCACCAATGTTAAGTGGTCATTTTACATTGGCGCCGCTGTTTTGATCGCTGCAATTCTCTGGACAATTTTTACCACTAAAGAATATTCTCCGGAGGAACACGCAAAATTTTTTCCTGAAGAAGAAACCCAACACAATCAAGGATTGTCTGCCATCTTCACGGATTTTAAACTGATGCCTAAGACCATGAAGCAACTTGGCCTTGTTCAGTTCTTTTCATGGTTTGCATTGTTTTCCATGTGGGTGTATACAACACCAGCCATTGCGCAGCATTTCTACAACGTGCAGCCAGGTGACACTTCTTCCAAAGCATATGCAGATGCAGGCAATTGGGTGGGTGTGTTGTTCAGCGTGTACAATGGTGTAGCAGCGGGTTACGCGTTGTTGTTGCCTATGATCGCAAAGAGAACAAGCAGAACCAAAACACATGCATTTTCACTATTGATGGGCGGTCTTGGTTTGCTTTCATTTTTCGTTATTAAAGATCCCAAATTTCTTGTCGTGCCAATGGTTGGGATAGGCCTTGCGTGGGGAAGTATTCTTGCAATGCCTTACGCCATCTTAGCGGGTTCATTGCCGGCGAAAAAGATTGGCGTTTACATGGGCATCTTCAATTTCTTTATCACATTCCCTCAAATTATAAATGGATTTTTTGGCGGCTGGCTCGTAAAACATATTTACGGAGGCCATGCAATTTATTCAATCATCATAGCCGGTGTTTCGCTGGTGCTGGGCGCTATTTCTGTGCTGAATGTGAAAGATGAAAAGAAGAAAATGGCAGTAGTGCCGGGTGTGGTACCGATTGAGATTAATTAGGAATTAGAAATCAGGAATTAGGAATTAGGAATTAGGAATTAGGAATTAGGAATGCTTAAGCGCGAGGACCTTTGACAGAGCCTAACAACTAGCAGCTAACAACTCAAAACTCAAAACTTATAACTCACAACGCCATTGCCATGAAGAAATTTTATCTGCTGCTGTTAGTGTTTGTCCTTGCGTATGCACCGGCTTGTAAAAAGTCAGATGCAGGTGGAGGCGGCAATCCGGTCGATACAACCCATCCTTCGAACCCGGTAACGGAGACCGGTCTGCTTACGTGGATGCCACCGTTTCCGACAGATACAGGGGCTATTACCATTACGTTGGATGCTTCAAAAGGCAACGCAGGTTTAAAAGGTTATGGTGGCGATGTGTACATCTATACTGGTGTTGTTACCGATCAAAGTAATGGTGGGTGGAAATACGTTGCGAGCTCTTCATTCAATTCCGCAGATCCAAAATCAAAAACGACATCTCTTGGCAATGATAAGTATCAGATCACTTTAAAGCCGCGTAGTTTTTACAACGTACCGGCGGGAGAAAAGATATTAAAGCTGGCGTTGTTGTTTCGCAATACAGATGGTAGTTTGGTAGCACGCAATACGGATGGCAGTGATATGTTCATCAACATCTACGATGCCAGTAAGTTGCAGGTAAGATTTACTTCACCGGAATTCGCGCCGAAATTTACACCAGAGCCTGTATTGCAAACACAGATGAACGGCGATGAGATCAGCGTGTCTGCTGTGTCTTCTCAGTCTTCCAGTTTAACCATTTCACTAAACGGTAGCAGCTTCGCGACAGCCAGCAATACAACCACTGTTAGCGGCAAAACAAAGCTGACAGTTGGAGGTACGCAAACAGTAAAAGTTACTGCGGTTGCAAACGGACAAACCGCGGAAGCGACCTACACATTTGTAAGTGCCGGAACAGTTGAAATAGCGGCACTGCCTTCAGGCGCAAAGGATGGCGTTACCTTCATTAACAATGGAACCTCTGCCATTTTTAATATTTATGCACCTGATAAAAAGTTTGGCTACGTGATCGGCGACTTCACTAACTGGCAGGCAGATCCAAAATATTTCATGAAGAAGACACCCGATGGTACACGCTGGTGGGTGCAGGTTGATAACCTTGACGCAAACAAATATTACACTTATCAATACCTTGTAGATGGAACGCTCAAAGTGGCTGACCCTTATTGTGAGTTGATCCTGGATCCAGATAATGATAAATACATTGGCTCGGAAACGTTTCCCAACATGCCGGCATACCCCATAGGAAAAGCAACCGGTATTGTGAGTGTAACGCAGGCGAATCCTCAGCAATACAACTGGCAGGTTTCCAATTTTACAAGACCCGACAAAAAAGACCTTGTTATTTATGAACTGCATGTTCGTGATTTTATTGGGGCACATAATTATCAGACGTTGAAAGATACGCTCACTTATCTTACAAGGCTGGGAGTAAACGCAGTCGAATTGATGCCTGTAACAGAGTTTGAAGGCAACTCAAGCTGGGGTTATAATCCTGATTTTTATTTTGCCGCTGATAAATATTATGGACCCAAAACATCCCTGCAGGCTTTTATTGATGAGTGTCACAAGAAAGGAATTGCTGTAGTACTAGACATGGTTTTGAATCATTCATTTGGTCAATCTCCAATGGTGCAATTGTATTTTGATGGCACCACACAAAAACCTGCGGCAAACAGTCCGTGGTTCAATGTAAATCCCACACACCCTTACAACGTAGGCTACGACTTTAATCACGAAAGCGCAGCGACAAAATATTTTGTAAAAAATGTGTTGCAGTTCTGGATGCAGCAGTACAAAGTGGACGGATTCAGGTTTGACCTTTCAAAAGGCTTTACGGAAAACATGAGCACCAATGATGCTGATTTTGCCAAGTATGACGCAACACGTGTGGCCATTTGGAAAGAATACAACAATTTTATTAAAGGCATCGACCCGAATTTTTATGTAATTCTTGAACACTTTGCAGTTGATATGGAAGAGCAGGCTCTTTCCGCCGAAGGCATGATGTTATGGAACAATCTGAACTACAATTTTAACCAGGCAACAATGGGGTATACGACAGACTGGGATTTTTCCCGCATCTTTTACGACAAGCATGGATTTACCCAGCCATACAATCTCGTGACCTACATGGAAAGTCATGATGAAGAAAGACTGCAGTACAAGAATGAACAATATGGTAATTCTTCCGGCGCATACAACGTCAAGGATCTTGCAACCGGCCTGAAGCGCCAGCAAATGGCAGCAGCATTTTTGTTCTCATCACCCGGTCCCAAAATGATCTGGGAGTTTGGTGAAGTTGGCTACGATGTTTCAATCAACCAAGGCGACAGAACAGGAGAGAAGCCGCCGCATTGGGAATACCAGGGCAACCCTGACAGACAAGCTTTGTACAATGTGTTTGCAAAAATGATACGCTTAAAAACAAAGAACGCAGTGTTTGCGACCTCCAATTTTCAATACGGTTTAAACACTGCTGTTAAGTACATTAAACTCAATGGAACAGATGCAAATGTTGTAGTAGTGGGAAATTTTGATGTTAGTCCGCAAACGGCGAATATCACTTTTCCTTCGTCAGGCACGTGGTACGATTGTTTAACAGGCGCAACAATCACGTTGGGCAGTACAGCATATACAGCAACATTAACGCCCGGCGAATATCACGTATACAGCAGTAAAGTACTGAATCAATAAAATATTTGTCCCTATCTGGTTAGCTATTACCGGTGATCGATGGATCAGGTAATAGCTTTTTTGTTTTAGGGCGAATGCAATTCGCCCCTGCCATTTTCAACTTTAAATTTTCAATTCCCTTAAGAGTTTTCCCTTATTATTTAATCACTACGCCGGGGATATATTTGCAGATATTATTGATGGCATGGGTAGAAAGCTTCTCAGGGAATTTTCGATCGTTGATTATTTTTTAAGTATCCTATACCGCATAGTATTGGTAGGTGTCATGATATTTTCGTCTTTGCATTACTACGAAAATCCAACAGCTTTTTGGCTGATCGGTTTTTTGTGTTTTCTGCCATTAATGCTCATTGGCAGCGACGAAATAATAGTATATGAAAACAAGGTGGTGCAAAAGAAGAACTCGTTCGCTTCTTTGCTCAAAATACAAGAGCAGGTTTATTATATCGACGATATGAGTTTTGCCACGTTGAGCGTTCCAAAAGAACCGACCACCGGCGAAATAGCTGGAGCCGTAGTAATGACGCTGCTCTTGCCAATGAATCGAGTGGGCAGTAAGACTAGAAATCCGATTATATTCAGACTTGTTAATGGGAGAACGGTATACTTTTTAACCCGCATATCTCCTGCACGGATGCAAAAGGTTGTAGACACCGTAAATGAACTCATCTATCAAAAAGAAAATGGATCCAGTCGCTGGGGAAATGTAGATGAGTATTTGAATGATATAAATTGATTGCTAATGCCTAAGGCTTAACGCTAAGCTGCTGTGTTAGGCCTTAAGCGTTGGGCGTTAAGCATCATTTAGCGTCTGCTTCACCTGTATCTTCTTTCCCAAAACTTATACCAGTGTTTATTCTTCGGGTACTTTCTATGGCTCGTGAGGTTATTAAAAATCATAGCAACTCCAAATAGGATCAGAACACCTGTCAGAACCGGGCTTAAAACATACAAATATCCGAGGCTGTGAATTTTATCAGAACCAATGTTTGCAATGAGTGCCGTGGCGCCTCCCGGCGGATGCAGTGTTTTGGTGATCTGCATTAAAATGATGGCGAAAGAAACCGACAATCCTGCCGACAACCAAAGAGAATCCGGGAGCAATTTGTGAAAAGTAACACCCACCAAAGCGGAAACCACGTGCCCCCCAATCAAATTTCGCGGCTGTGAAAACGGGCTGTTGATGATACCGTAGATCAGCACCGCCGAAGCTCCAAACGATCCGATAAGAAAGACGTTATCGTTAAGCGTAAAGTATTTGCTGTGGATCAATCCAATCAATCCTATTGCCGTAAAAGAGCCGAGGAATGTCCATAAATGCTCCCGGAAATCAACCAGCGTTTCTTTATAAACAATAAATCTCGCAAGTCTGTAATGTTTTTTTAATTTCTTTTTCATCTTTGTTAAGGGGCACAAAAATAATGAAGCCTGAGGTTTTATGATCAAAATCATATTTCCTCTTTTACAACAAAGGCACAGCTTGAAAACTGTGCCTTTGAATTTTGCCTGGAAAAAAGGATGAATCAATGTTTTGAAGGATCATTAACCGCTCCGGCGAATAAGATGCTGCCCGTTTGTTTCTCCATTATCAGGTAAACAAACGGATGATCAAATTTGAAGACCACCGGACCAGCTGACGTCACGGCGATACCGGCAGCGGTCACAGCTGCAGCAACCGTTCCGTCTTCGCTTACGTTAATATAGGTTTTATGAACAACACGAGTAAGCTGCACCGGCGTCGAATACATTTTTGAAAAATTTGCACTGGATGAAAATGCATCACCCATTCCCATGTCGCTCAAAATGCTTTTGAAATCCTTTACTGAGTATGAGTATTCCCACTTTGGTATTGTAATTACAAACTGTCCGGAATCTGCCTGGTGCAAAGTTGTAGCAAATGCATTAAAGTCAAAAGAGGCTACAAAATCCTGAATGGATCGTTGTGCATCGAGAGGCCTGACAACAAACATGCTAAAGCCCTTACCGGAGCCATACGGTAATTCTAAGGCCATGTAAGAGTCTGTGTGAAAGTGGCTCGCTGTAACCGTTCCGGTCATAAAAGGAACGGATGGTTGACTTTTATCTGCAGCATAAAAAATATAGTTGTGCGTGCTGGATGGGTTGAAGCCGTTTTTCCATGAACCATGAAAGTAAATGGCGTTAATGAGGAACATCACCTCGCCAGCGTCTATTTGATCTATGATCTTTTTGATTTTGCCTTTTGTATTGTTTGAAACCCAATCATTAATTGTGGAGACAGCGGAAGGCGAGGAGAAATCAAGCCCTTTTGAAGTGGCTTTGTAATAAGTTGATGTTGCATCCAGGAATGAATTTAGTGGTGCAGCCGTGCTATTTGTGTACCACACTGAGTTGGCAATGCTAAGAGCAACTTTGCCATCTTCCTGCGGCATTTGTGTAATAATGGCCTGGCAAACTTTATTTACGTCATCGATAGTTATTCCTTTAATTGCGAGAGCTTGTTCAATTGCCGCTTTTGTTTGTCCATCTGCGCCGTTGTAAGCCATCGCAAGGCACAGATAAACGCTTAAAGGAGAAACAAGAGTATTGCCATTGCTCGTTTCCGCCTGTAGCTGCCTGTTGAAAAGGTTGTAGGCAAACTCGTTTTGCCCTGTCACAACGGTAGTCGTGTTTTCAGGCAGTTTCAGATTATTGAAGTAACCAGAAGAATCATCTTTTGTACATGCAGTAAACGAAAAGACCGCAAACAGCAAGAGGGTGATTTTTAGGAGGCTTTTTTTCATAACAAGGGTGTGTTTGCGGCATGACCACGTTTTCGTCGGAAACGTTGCGCGTGTAAATTGAATCTTTGTAGCACCCGAATTTAATTCTCAACCAAACCTATGGTGGATAAAGGGCGAATTCGATTCGCCCTTCGCATTTTCATGTTTCATTTCGGCGGTGCAAAAGTCTGTTCGTCGGCTGACGACCCATAGATCGACGGCACAGCAATATCGTTCAAACGCATATACACAGTGAGCTGCCCACGGTGATGTACCCAGTGGTTGAGCGTGGTGCTGACGTCTGCAATTTTCGGTGCTGTATACAACACATTCCCATTTGCCTTTAGTGAAAAATTGGTTGAAGTCAGTTCTTCATCATTTGTGCCTTGCAAAGCGCTTCGTGCTGCTTCCATATTTCTCTCAAAAAACTTTACTACTTCATCTGTCGTTTTAGGAGATTCATGTTTGAAAGTTGCGAAATCAATTTCGCTGTCTACAATCATATGTTTGATCCACAAGGGAATTTCTGCCACCAGCAATGTAAGGTATCCCAGCTGCATTGATTTAGGATGAGGTTTGAATTCAAACAATGACTCAGGAATTCTTTCGAGGCAGGCACGTGTTGCCTTATACTCACTGTTGAGCTCCTGCAAAAAGCCGTCTGTTCTTATCTTGCTCATACGTTTTTTTTACAAAATAGAAAAAGAGTCAGAGAATAAAAAGGCTTTGAAATTTATTGTAGACAGTAGCTGCGAATCGCCCTCGCCCGGAAAGTATTATTTGTTTGAAAATCAACCAGCTTCCTCTCGTAGCATTTTCTTTATCAAAACAATTTGTCCCAAATGGTAGTGACAGTGCTCTATGATGCCATGAATATTTCGATAATAATTTCCATACTTTTCATCTTCGAAAGCCTCGCCAAGTTTTTGCTCTGGCAATTGTTCGATTGCTGACGAAAATTGCTCCGCATCGTTAAAAGCTTTATTCAGTAGTGTCTCCCAATCTTCCCGTGAAGCAATAGGCGGACAGTCAAAACTAAATTTATCACTGGCATTTAATTTTTCTCCATTAAAAACCTTCAGCACAACATCTACATAATAGTTCGTGTGGAACACAAGCGCAGCAATGGTGTTAAAAGAATTGAATTTCGTAATGGCCTCCTCCCACGAAACGTCCGCAAGTGTGTCCTTGAAATTTACAGAGGTCCAGTTACCTCCAAAATATACGTCTCTAAAATGTTTGGCAATTTGTTGCGTAAGATTCATAAGGCTAATGTTGGGCAATTTTTTGAGATTGTCAACAATGATAAATTAAAATGTAGAGACGCGTTGAACGCGTCTCAGCAACATTTCGCTGTAACACCTATGCTTGTTGGTCAAACCCCTTCGATTTTTTTGCAGACAGCATTTATGCATGGAGACGCGTTCAACGCGTCTCTACAGGGTGTATGATTGTTACGCATTCAGCAATGCAGCGATATCAAATTTTGACATTTTCATAAACGCTTCCACAACTCTTGCAGATCTTTCAGGGTCGGCCATGAGCTTATGTAGAACAGTTGGCACGATTTGCCATGACACACCATATTTGTCATCCAGCCAGCCGCACTGGTCATATCTTCCGTCCTTGCCTAATTTTTCCCAGTAATGATCTATTTCTTCCTGTGTGTCGCACTCAACAACAAATGAAGTCGCAGGAGTGAATTTGTATTTCGGGCCACCATTTATTGCCATGAATTTATTGCCATTCAATTGAAATAAACTCACGAATGGATTCTCAGAAATGATATTGGAGTCTTTGAAAATCGAGCAATAATATTTTGCTGCTTCAGATGCTTTGCCATCGAACCAAAGACATGGATACATTTTGTTTGTCATTGTGTGTTGTTTTAGTAATACCAAAATTAGAATGGGCGGTAAAATAAAAATAGAACAAAGCCGACAAAATCAGATAACTCAATCTGCTGTGCCGAATTTCAAATATTCCTTTGGCGTAAGATTGGTGAACTCTTTGAACGTGCGAATGAAGTGGCTTTGATCTGAATAGTTGTTTTTGAAAACAATATCTGACAAGCTTCTGAATTGTCTTTTGTTAAGCTGCTCAAATGCTGCGTTGAATTGCGCAATACGGCGGTATTGATTAGGTGAAACGCCGATGTTATTTTCAAACATTCGTTGAAAAGTTCGCTCGGTTATGTACAACTCTTTTTGCACCTTGATCAATGCGTCCTTATCAGGATTTTGAACAATTTTTTCGGTCACGTATTTTAAAATCTGAGCGTCTTTTTTTGATTTAGCAGCAAGATCAAGCACATACCTGTTTATCAAGGCAATCATTTCTTTGGGGGTCGCAGAGTTTAGCAATTGCTCTTGCAGACTATTTGCCATGGAAGACGTAAGAGATCGCAAATCGCCTGGTTTATCAGTAAGCTCATTTGCTTCAATGTTAAATAAAGAAGTCAACACAAATGGTTTGAAAAAATAAGCGATCAGCGTGAAATTCTCGGTAAGAGTAATGGTATCCGGCAATACTGTTTGACCAAACAGGGTAAGATAATTTGAGTAGTTATTTATTTTTCCTTTTGCAGATTGAAACAGCAGTGTGGGCATACCGTTGGCAAACAGTGGTAAAATGAAAGGTGTTCGCACTTCATAATTTTCAATTACCAGAATGCTTTGCACATACTCTGCAATTTTTCTATCAGGTAAAAGATAGGCAACTTTCATGAGGACGAAGGTAGCGTGAATAACTGAATAACTGAATAACTGAATAACCGAATAACTGACGTAGTCTATGCTCCCAAATATAAACCGCTAAGACACTAAGGGCACTAAGCTGCACTAAGAGAAACCCTTAGTGGAACTTGTGTCCTTAGTGCCTTAGTGGTGAAAGAAATTGTTGCATTCCTTAAACAAAATTGCCGTCTGCTTCTGCAAACGGCAATGTTTATATATTTTCTCACGCTAAAAGAATGTCCATTCTAATATCCCATCTTGCCTTATCAAGTTCAGTTATTCAGTTACTCAGTTATTCAGTCATTAATAATAGAACTGCTCCGAAATAATCTGCCCATCCCTTACTTCGTACATCATTATTTCATCGATAAGAATCCTGCCAAACCCTTTTACTGTAATATCAACTTTGCGTCCTACAGCAAAATGATTCTCTGCAACCATGGGTGCGGTGGTGGAGCGGTGATGCGCATGTTCCACTCTTGAAACCCAATCCATTCCCTTCTTGCGAACGGCTTCCTTGCCCTCCGCATACCCAAAGTAAGGTGAGTTTTCCGGATCAATGCTTTTCACGTCTTCCGCAAAAAGTTCATCCTGGATATCAAACCATTTTTCCTGTTGTGCCAGTTCATTGAACCTGGCTGCTATTTCTTTTGTAGTCAGTACTACGCCTATATCTTCTTTCATACAATTTGTTTGATGCTGGTTAATGGTGTTGGTGTGTTTTCGTTTATTGCTGTGCTTCCCATTTTTCTGTGAGTTCAGCGTTAAAGCCACCCTCTTTTGGATTCGGTTCACCCTTGCCTTCTGTGATCAGGTCATGGAGGCTTTCCTGCACATAGTGCGTCCATGCTTCCTCGCAAACGCTATAGCATTCACACGCAGGCAGAAGCCCCTGGTGGGTGAACGTAAGCTGTGTTTGATCTCCCTTTGTGGCGATATCGAAGATCACCCTGGAGTCCGTTAGCTCACTTGTATCCTTTGTGAATTTGAAATAGTTTTTTAGCATGTGCCAAACCACTCTTTTGTTGGGAACTACTTCTTCTAGTTTTATTTTAGCGGTATGTGCATTTTTGAAATTGTAGTCGAAAACATCATTTTGTTTTTCTGTGCCGCCGTTAATATTTTCTGACCACCAGCCGCGAACATTGTTCACTGCATTGAAAACTTCAATTGGTGTTTGATTCACGAGGATGGTTGTGGTAAAATCTTTTGGTGTCATGGCTGTTTATTTGTGTGTTTAAATGTTGATGTGATCAGGTGCGGATTTCTCTTGAAGCTAAGCCTGTTGCTGGTTTTCTACAACCATTTTTTCAGGTTCGCCTTTTCCTGTGGTGATCAACTTGTACAGGCTCGAAACATACTGGTTCCATCCGTTTGAGCAATCTTTATAGCACTCAATAGTAGGAGTCAAGCCAACATGCGTAAACTGTAAACGTGTTTTATTGCCTTGTTGTGAAATTTCAAAAACGACCTGTGTGTTTGTCCATTCGCTTTTGTTTTGAAGAAAATTGAGATTGCTTTCTGTTATCAGCCAAACTACTTTTTTGTCCGGAATAACTTCAATCAGTCTTTGTTTTGAATAATGAACGTCTACAAAAAACTGAACGGAAAACTCATCATTCAGTTTGGAAGATTGACCCTTTATGTCTTCTATCCACCATTTTGTAACGTTGTTTACTGCGTTGAAAACCTCGTGTGGAGTTTGATCTACCTCGAAAGAGATACTAAAGTTTTTACTGTCCATAATAGTGTTGTTTTTTTGGCTGCCAAAATATTGAAGGAGCCAGGTAAGTAATACAATGCTGTTCGTGTAATGTTGTTAGTTGATAGTTGATAGTTGTTAGACGGTAATTGTTGCCCCTAAACAAGATTGCGATTTTCTTGCATTCGCAAAGAATGCCTAACAACTAACAACCATCAACTAATAACTTTCTCACCCCAAAGCTATTGTCTTAATCAGAAATAGGCAGGGTGTGAAATAGACTTTCTAAGGGGTTGATTTGGCCAGCGCTTTTGTCTACATTTACGGAAAGTTTTTTATGAAACACATTACAATAGTTGTCCCCGATTGTGAGTTCAATCTCAATAGTGTAGCGGGTGCGTGGGAAATTTTGACCAGGGCAAATGACTATTGGCAAAAGATTGGCAACCGGTCAAAGCTTGATATTCGCATTGCGGGCTTTGTAAAAGAATCTGTGATAAGCAAAGGTTATTTCACCGTTCATCCAACCGACATAAGAACAATTAAAAAGACTGATCTGCTCATCATTCCATCCATATTTGGCGACTACAAAGAGACCATTGATAAGAACGATGCTTTAATCGATTGGATAGGCGCGCAATATAAGAATGGCGCAGAGATTGCGAGCATGTGCTCTGGTGCTTTTCTGCTTGCCGCCACAGGTTTGCTCGAAGGTAAAACTTGCTCAACACATTGGAACTCTACTGCTGCATTCAAAGAAATGTATCCCAATGTTAAGATCGCACAAGATAAGATCATCACTGATGAAAATGGGATCTACACTAATGGCGGTGGCTATTCATTTTTGAATTTGATGTTGTACCTCGTGGAAAAATTGTTTGACAGGTCTGTAGCGATCTTTTGCTCAAAGATTTTTCAGATTGACATTGAAAGAACAACGCAGTCGCAGTTCTCTATTTTTCACATACAAAAAGGACATGGTGATGAATTGATTAACGAAGCGCAGAAATACATAGAAGACAACATCGATGAAAAAATTTCATTTGAAAAGCTCGCTTCTCAACTCGCCATCAGCCGTCGCAACTTTGACAGACGATTTATCAAAGCAACCGGCAATACACCTGTTGAGTATTTGCAGCGCGTAAAAGTGGAAGCCGCAAAGAAGGAATTGGAGAAAGGCCGCAAATCAATTTTCGAAATCATGAATGATGTAGGATATGCGGATGACAAGGCTTTCAGGGAAGTATTTAAAAAAGTAACAGGCTTATCTCCATTGGATTACAAGAGCAAGTACAGCAAAGACAGGGTTGCTGTGTGAGAACAACTGAATGACTGAATAGACTGAATAACTGAACAACTGAATGGTTGAACGTCAAATAACGAGACTGTTTTTAACCAGTAACTAATCAATGCTTCAGTTATTCAGTTAATCAGTTATTCGGTTATTCAGCTATTATTCCTCGAATAACTTTTTACCTTTACATCGCTTAACATAAAAAAGCTAAACACCATGAAATCTTTATTGTTACTGTTAGTCTTTCCCGTTTTGTTCGGCAGTTTTACTACTTACAACAAAAAGGGGCTTACCGATGCTGAAAGAAAGTTTGCTGTTGATCTTCTCAGCAAAACTAAAAATGATCTGGTTAGTGCAGTGCAGGGTTTGTCCGATGCACAATTGAATTTTAAACAAGCGCCAGATCGCTGGTCTGTATTGGAATGTGTGCAGCACATCACACTCTCTTCAAAAGGAATTTTCGATTCTCAGCAAAAACTTGCAAAGGCGCCAAACGACAGTGCTTTTAAATCTAGTTTTACTGATGAGCAATTTGTAGGAATGATTGAAGACAGAAGCCACAAAGCACAAGCTCCCGAACCTTTCAAACCTGTGAATTCTCCCTACAAAACTTTAGCTGAAACACTTGCTCAGTTTAATAAGGACAGGGATGATCTTATAAAATATGTACAGGGCACTGATGAAGATTTAAGGAACCATGTTGGTAAAATGCCATTTGGCAAAGCAGATGCATATCAACTGATATTGCTGATCGCCGCACACACCAACAGACACACGCAACAACTGAATGAAGTAAAAGCTGATCCTAATTTTCCGAAACAATAATAGAATTAGGAATTAATAATTAAGAATTAAAGGTGCAGCATTCGTTAACGGATGCTGCACCTTTTTTTGTAAAGCTTTTTCAACCAACGCGGAATGTAGAACCTAAGAATTCCTAACTCCTAATTCCTAATTTCTAATTCCTAAGTTTGCATCATGATCCAAGCCAACGAAACGTTTACCATTATCGGCGGCGGCATTGCCGGACTTACGGCTGCCATAGCACTTGCACAGAAGGGTATACAAGCAACCATTTTCGAAGCCGCACCGGAGGTGAAACCCGTGGGAGCAGGCATAGTGCTTGCTGCAAATGCAATGCTGGCGTATCGCAGGCTGGGTATCGATTCGGACATTATTCCCTTAGGAAAACAATTATCAGGATTTGATATTCTTTCTTCCCGCGGTAAATTGATTACGAGAACTGATACAACGTTTTTGTCGGTTGATGATGCCCCGGATAATTTTACTATACACCGCGCCGTATTGCACAATGTGTTGTTGTCAAAAATTCCTGCAACTTCTATCCACACCAATAGACGACTCAAATCTTTTGAGCAAAAAGAAAAGGAAACCGTATTGCATTTTGAAGACGGCACTTCGTATGTAACCAATTACCTGATTGCTGCAGACGGTATTCACTCTCCTGTAAGAAAACAGCTTGTTGCTGAATCAGTACCAAGATATGCGGGTTATACTTGCTGGCGTGCCGTTGTGAACACCGCCCAATTCAACGAAGCTGGAAGCTCGGAAACATGGGGCACAAATGGCAGGTTTGGCATTGCGCCACTTGCCGGTAATAAAGTTTATTGGTTCGCCTGCATAAACGCACCACAAAATGATGCAAAGATGCGATCATTCAAAGTCGCTGATCTGCAACGCGAGTTTGCATCGTATCATCAGGACATCCAGACTTTGCTTAATCAAACTCCTGACGATGCGCTGATATGGAGCGATATCATCGATATCCGGCCATTGCAGCATTTTGCGTTCTCCAACGTTGTTCTCATTGGAGATGCAGCACATGCCACCACGCCAAACATGGGCCAGGGAGCCTGCCAGGCCATCGAAGACGCAATTGTCCTGGCAGATGAACTATCCAGGCATCCAGGACCCCAGGAAGCTTTTAAATGCTTTGAAAAAAGACGTTTAAGTCGTACCCGCGACATTACAAACACTTCATGGGTTTTAGGAAGAATGGCCCAAATGGAAAACGGTTTATTCTGCCGCCTGAGAAATGCTTTCCTGCGTTCGCTACCCGAGAAGTTCAAACAAACGCAGGTAAGGAAGGTACTGAAAGTGGACTTTTAGAGAGACTGAATGACTGATTGACTGAATAACTGAATAACTGAAGGTTTATGTGCGACATACTTTTCGGTTTCATGCCTCAATTATTCAATAATTCAACCCATCGGCCATTCAGTTATTCAGTTATTCGGTTATTCAGTCATTTGACATTACCGTGTACATGTGTTTTTGGGCTTGACTGAACAATTGTGCACCCTGTTTGTTGTATCATTTCGGATGAGCTTATTCGTCATAAGTAACCCGCTACGATATGAACGCAGTTGGCAAAAAAATTCAGTCACTCTGGGCCCAGGAAGCAAGCCTTACCGTTTTGCTTTGTATTCTTTTTATACACATTTTCATCGTTATTCCATTTGGGCAGGGTACAACATTTGGGAGGCTGGTCTTCTTTGCTTTCTACATTTGTTTACTTGTAACCGGCATATTGATCTTTTTCGAGAATTTCATCTTAAAGTTAATTGTCTCTATCCTGGTGGTCTTGATTATACTCGGAGCTGTATTCCGGTCACCGTCGCTGGATGTAATAAACAACGTGCTTACCGTTTTGTATTGCATGCTGCTCAGCTGGGTGGTGCTGCTTCGCACGTTCCATGATGGCCCGGTAACCGTGCACAGGGTATTGGGTGCAGTAGTGGTTTATCTTCTCATCAGTTTCATATTTGCTTTATTGTACCAAACGATTTACCTGATAGAGGGAAGCGTTGCGTTTAAAGGATTGGCCTCGTCAGATAGGAAAGAGTTTATGTATTTCAGCCTTACAACACTGACAACTGCAGGCTATGGTGATATTAACCCGTCGCTGCCATTCAGCAGATCACTGGCAAATATGGAAGCGTTGATAGGCCAGTTGTATCCGGCAGTGTTGATAGCACGGCTTGTGTCCATGGAATTTGAATCGTCAAAAGAAAGAAAACAAAAATGAGTCAATCTGATTCCAACTCACCATTCAATAACAACTCCCAACTTTATGAACCAGTTTGTAAAAGACATCAAATCAAAACCCATCTTTTGGATGGGCATTGCGATACCCATTGTATTGATACTGCATTGGACGCATAGCGGATCAGATACTTTAATGTTCCTTCTTTCTTTAATTGCGATTATTCCCCTGGCGGCTTTTCTGTCGCACGCCACTGAAGGCATTGCAGCCAAAACAGGCGACACCATTGGCGGCCTGCTCAATGCAACGCTCGGCAACCTTACGGAAATGGTGATATTCATTGCCGCGCTGAGCCAGGGTTTGATCGAACTTGTAAAAGCCTCGATCGCCGGTGCTGTTGTAACCAACTCCTTGTTCATGTTGGGCGTGTCTTTTTTGCAGGGCGGTTTAAAATACAAAGTGCAAAACTTTAACCGGCTCAATGCGTTCATTCAATCATCACTGTTGTTTGTTGTGTGCATCGCCTTAATGGTACCTACCATCGTAACAAAAGTTTCCGAAGGTGAAAAAGCCGCGCCATTGGATAAGATCAGCCTGGGCATTGCGATTTTATTAATGGTCGTTTACCTGCTGAGTTTATTTTTTTCATTGAAAACCCATTCTGATTTCTTTAAGTCAGAAGAACCAGAAGGCGGACATGGAGAAGAACATGTGTGGCCAGTGAAAACCGCGGTGATCGTGCTCATAATATCTGCTACCTGCATTGCCATAGTGAGTGAAATTTTTGTAGAAGGAGTGCAGGACGCTTCCGAAAAAATGGGATTGTCACAAGGTTTCGTAGGTTTCATCATTATCCCGATCGTTGGTGCAGCGGCCGAAATGATGTCTGCATTTTCAGCAGCCAAGAAAAACAAACTGGATATCAGCGTGGGCATTGCCATGGGTAGTTCTGCACAGATCGCTTTGTTTGTAACGCCGCTTATGGTGTTGCTCAGTTACTTCATAGCACCGGCGCCCATGGATCTCAGCTTTAAAGGCGGACTCATCTTTATGCTTCTGTTTGGTACACTAACGGTGGTGCTAACGTCAAATCATGGCAAGTCAACATGGTACCTTGGTGTGCTGTTGCTGTCGGTTTATGCGATCTTTGGGGTCACACTTTATTTTCTGGGTTAGGGAAGGCTGTAGGCTTATTCCTATCTTTAGAAAAACTTTGATCCATGAAAAATGAAGGGCCTGTATTTTTTGAGAAGAAATCCGATTTCAGAAAATGGCTGCAGAAAAATCATAAGAAGGAAACCGAACTATTGGTTGGATTTTATAAAGTGGGCAGCAGCAAAGCCAGCATGACCTGGCCGGAATCTGTTGATGAAGCGCTTTGTTTTGGGTGGATCGATGCCGTTCGAAGATCAATTGACGACGAAAGTTATCAGATTCGTTTTACGCAGCGAAAATCAGACAGCATATGGAGTGCCATTAATATTAAAAAAGTCGAAGAGCTGACAAAGCAAGGACTGATGCAGCCCGCAGGATTGGAAAGTTTTGCCAAAAGAACAGAAAAAAAGTCTCGCATTTATCCGCATGAAAATGAAGAAATGGAACTGGCTTCCGAGTATAAAAAGCTATTGACAGCAAATAAAAAGGCATGGCAATATTTTCAAGCTCTTGCTCCTTCCTACAAGAAGCTTTCTGTAAGTTGGGTAATGACCGCCAAACAAAATGACACCCAGTTAAAACGACTGCAACAATTGATTACCGACTGTGAAGCCGAAACGAATAGGTGGAAAGACAACAAGTACAAAAAATAAAAAGAGGAAATCATAAGCCGGCCACTTGGGTTGCGATTTGAAAAGGGCACTTGCTAATTGTTTTTTTCTGCATCTTTGCCGCCGTTAAACCATTTCTTCCTATCATGTACTTAATGAACGCTAAGCAACGCCCCTTCATCTCTATACTCTTATTACTTCTCGTTGCTGTTGTTGTTTATTACCCTGTTTTTCTTAATACCTACGCTTATACAGATGAATCTGCCGGTTTGTGGCAATTTAGAACAGGAAATGAGCACACGTTAATACAATTCGGGAGACTGATTACAGAAAAAATGGCTGTGAGATTGTTTGGTTCGATTAATACGATAAATGAACTTTTATTTATCAGGCTGTTTTCATTTTGCGGATGGTTGCTGTCTGTGCCTGTTTGGTATTTCATCATTAAAAAAATCTGCAACAGGGAATCTTTACCGGACTCCATGCCCTTCCTGGCAACCTTATTTCTTATTTGCATGCCAGCCGTAACAAGCTCTATTGTGTGGTCTGCATGTTTTGAAATGTTTCTTGCCAACACCGCAGGTTTAGTATCCGGATACTTTTTATACGCGGCGATAAAGTTTGAAAATGGCAGGGTAGAAGTTGGGTCTAAATTTTTGATTATTTCGATTGCGCTTGGTGTGGTGTCATTGTTTACTTATCAAAACTGTTTCGGCTGTTTCCTTCTTCCATTTGCGTTGCAGTTGATCGCAAATAACAAAATTAACAGGAGTGTAATCATCGGTGTTGTCATGTATTTTGTCATTTTAGTGGTCTACTATATGTTGTACAAGTACAGTCTTAAAGCATATGGCATTGGCCCGAACGACCGCACAGCTTTCAATACCAATGTTCCACGCAAGTTGCTGTATTTCCTTGTAATGCCGTTGAAGAGCTCATTCCTTTTCAACGTCATTCTCAACGAGGTAAGCATTGTTGGATTTGTTGCATATATTGTAGTTGCTGCAGGAGTGTTGATTCTATATTTTTTTCAGCAAAGAAAAATGGCAGTTTCTGACTCCGTAAAAACCTTGCTGTGCCTGGTGTTGTTGTTTATTCTTATCTACTTTCCCTCGTTGATCGCAAAAGAAAATTACGCGTCAAACCGGACTTTATTTGCTTTAAACATGGCTGTTTTTCTTTCCGTGTTTACGATCATTGCGAATGCATTTAAAAAACAGAAAGCGCTATTCGCATTTGTAATAGCTGGCGCAATATTTTTTGCTGGTAATGCTTTCTATAACGTAAGGTGTCAGTTTTTGAAGCCAGTGGTGAACGAATTTGCACAGGTAAAAAACTTTCTTATTTCCAACTATCACAATGATATTGATACTGTCTATTTCATAAGACCACACCAGGATTTTTTTGAAAAAAAATACGGCATCAACCGCTCCTGGGATGAATTTGGCGTGCCGTCCACTTTCTTTGACTGGACGCCCATTTTTTTAACAAAGCTGCTAATTTACGAGCGTACAAATGACAGGGCACTAGCGGAGAAAATAGTTGTAAAGAGTTGGCTGGGAAAAGAGGAATTCGAGAATGCGAAACCTGTTTTGTCGAAAAATACTTTGTTGGTCGACGTAGAAGATATCTTATCTAACGACTGAATAAGAGAAAGGTTGAATTATTGAATAGCGAACTAGCGTCGACGTTCATGATCAGTTATTCAGTTGCTCAGTTATTCAGTCCCTATCCGTTTACTTCAATCACTTTCACAGGACAAGCCTCCGCTGCTCTCTTGTTTACTTCGACATCTGCTTCGCTTATGCGAAGATTCCAGCGACCGCTTTTTTCAACGGAGTTAAGCAATACACTCTTACCATCTTTCTTTGACATGCGCCAAAATTCCGGAGCGTGTTCAGTGCAGTAATTGCAACCAATGCATTTGTTTCTTCTATAAACGATGATGGGCATGATTTAATAATTTTCAACTCTCAACTCTCAATTCTCAACTTATTGTAGTGTTAACTATTTTATACAATTTATCCGAAGTCCTGATCGGCCTGTCAACCGGAAACGCGCATCTGTCGCCTTTTACAGCGATGTCTTTTGCGCCGTCCTCATTCACGTGCAGTGATGTGATGATGCTCTCATACACACCTGTAGTTGGCCCGGTTATTAGGATGCGGTCGCCCACATTCAATTGATATGTTTCAATTTCAAACTCTGCGATCTGTGTTTTGGGAAAATAGTGTTTGCCTTTCCCGAGATATATCTTTTGCGTGGTGGCTTGTGAGCCGGCGGTATTGCTCCATTCACCCATTTCTTTGCCGAGGAAATAACCTCCCCAAAAATCGCGGTTGTACACTTCTTTCAGGCGTTCGTTCCATTGACTGGTCTTTTCGTGATTAAAAGTTTTTTGCGTTACTGCATCAATGGCTTCGCGATAGCACGCGGTAACAGTGCTTACATATTCAGGGCTGCGGCCACGACCTTCAAGCTTCAATACATCAACACCAGCCAGCAGAAGTTGATCAAGAAAATCAATTGTCTTAAGATCTTTGGATGACATAATGTATTCATTGTCTATTTCCAGTTCTACATCATCTTCAATATCAGTTACCTTATAGCGATGGCGGCAGTTTTGAATACATGCACCTCGGTTTGCAGAAGCATTATGACTATGCAGACTCAGGTAGCATTTTCCTGAAACGGCCATGCACAAAGCACCATGCGCAAAGACCTCTATTTTTATTGGTTTGCCGGATACGCCGCAAATATTTTGACGCTTTATTTCTTTACAGATTGTTTCCACTTGTTTCAAACTTAGTTCTCTTGCCAGTACAATTACATCTGCAAATGGAGCGAAGAATTTCACCGTTTCAATATTGGAGACATTGGCCTGCGTGGAAATGTGAACCGGCATTCTAACCGATGCAGCATAGGCGATAACCGCATGGTCTGCGGCTATAACTGCATCAATGCCTGCAGCCTTGGCTTTGTTGATGATTGTTTTAATTAGCGACAGATCGTGGTCGTAAATGATTGTATTCAGCGTGAGGTAAGCTTTTACATTTTTTGCATGACATCGCAGTGCGATACTTAGCAAATCATCTAAAGTAAAATTCATTGTTGCCCTTGCCCGCATGTTGAGTTGGTCTACTCCAAAATATACGGCATTGGCACCGCTATGAATAGCTGCCGTTAACGATTCGAAATTGCCCGCAGGGGCCAATAACTCCACTGTTTTGTTCTGCTGCATTGCTTACGCTTTAAAAAAAATGAAACGCAAATTGCAAGCATTTATCATAAAAATGGATGACGAAAATCAGGTGGGAAAAAGTTTTGAGTAGTGAGTTACGAGTTATGAGTGGTTTGTAATATTTAAAGCTACTCGAATATGAACTTCAGTTATTCAGTTACTCAGTCATTCAGTTACTCAGTATTACAAAATTAGCAAATCATTAAAGAAAGGCTAAAAGCATGATTTACTTCATGTTCTGCAAAAAAACACCCCGCTAACTTTGCGACCGGTTTTATCTGGTGCAGCTGCTTGCCATATTTCTGCGACTTAATTTACAATCAGTAAAACAAAACTCATTTCTATGTATAAGAAAAGAGCCCTGCAAATGCACGAACAATGGGCGGGAAAAATTGAAGTTGTTTGCAATGCTAAAATCACTAACCGCGAAGAGCTGAGTATAGCCTATACCCCCGGTGTGGCGGCGCCTTGTTTGGCAATAGCGGAGGATGTGGATCTCTCGTACAAGTATACAAGGCGAAATAATCTCGTGGCTGTTATTACTGATGGCACTGCGGTGCTGGGGCTTGGAGACATCGGCCCAGAGGCCGGAATGCCGGTAATGGAAGGCAAATGTGCACTATTTAAAACCTTTGCAAATGTGGATGCATTTCCCTTGTGCCTGCGTACAAAAAGTGTTGACGAAATAGTAAACACCGTTAAACTTCTTGAAGGAAATTTTGCCGGGATCAATCTCGAAGACATATCTGCACCACGTTGTTTCGAAATAGAAAGAAGGTTGCGTGCAGAGTGCGACATCCCTGTGTTTCACGATGACCAGCATGGCACTGCGATCGTTACTCTTGCTGCCATGCTCAATGCATTGAAAATAGTAGATAAAGACATTCACGATATCAATGTAGTGATAAACGGCTGCGGCGCTGCAGGCGTCGCGATCGCCAAATTGCTGATGAGCATTGGGCTTGAAAAAGTAATTCTCTGCGACAGGACAGGAGCGGTGTATGAAGGAAGAGAAAATTTGAATCGCGAGAAAATGGAAATTGCACAAATTTCAAATGTTGACAAGAGAAAGGGCAAACTTTCAGATGTTATAAAAGGTGCCGATGTTTTTATAGGCGTTTCTGCACCTAATGCGTTAACTGAAGAAGATGTGGAATCAATGGCAAAAGATGCGATCATTTTTGCAATGGCAAATCCGGTTCCTGAAATTATGCCCGACGTGGCAATAAGAGCAGGAGCGAAGATCGTTGGAACCGGCAGATCAGATTTTGCAAATCAAATCAATAACGTGCTCGCATTTCCCGGTATTTTCAGAGGAGCGCTTGATGTGCGAGCAAGCGACATCAACGATGAGATGAAAATAGCGGCTGCAAGAGCAATTGCAGAAATCATCACAGATGATGAATTAAGTCCTGAATATATTGTGCCCGACGTGTTTGATAAAAGAGTGGCGATTGAAGTGGCCAGAGCCGTGGCAGACGCTGCGATGGCAACGGGCGTGGCAAGACTTGAAAGTGTGTGTGTTTAAATATAGAACGCCTGTCCTGGGGAGATCCTGGGGCAGGCTTATTTTAGCACCGCCAAAGTAAAAGTGAAAAGTAAAAAGTAAAAAAAGTTAAAACCCACAAACCTAAAACTCCATCAAAAGTTAACTCTCAACTCTCAACTCTCAGCTCTCAATTCTCAAAACCTCAATTGCAACTGCAAATACATTAAGCTCTGACTATAAGAATTTGTCAAAGGCACATTGTGCTTGAACAGTTCAATATTGGTGCCTACTTGCAACGCAGCATACATGTCATCGGCAAACAAGAATGAGATATTCGGTGTGATGGTTTGATAAGGGTTGTCTCCCAATTTAGCATTTTCGTTGAAGTATTCATACCGGGAAGAAAATTCAAGAGCCCTTAATCGTGCGTGATTGTAATTGTAGCGCAACAACGGGAAAAAATACACTCCCCACATTTTGCAATCATTCAGTTGCGGTTTGGCAGATGTTGCAGTGTTGTACAAATTAAAGTTGGTGCCCGTTTTCCCTTCAGCTGTTAGAAACAGTTCCCATTTCTTGTCATCACATAAACTTATTTTACCCGTTACATCTCCGCCCCAGGCGAAGCCTGTACCAGCACCAAAACTACCCGATGCTGCGTTGGCTCCCAGTTTAAAGTTTTCAGACAAAGAAGTTTCCAAACGTCCGTAAATGTTTTTGGTATTATCGTTGTCAGAAGGCTGGTTTCGATTGTTGCCATTGTAAATGCCGGCATAGTATTTAACAAACTTCGTATCGTCGCCAGTGATGTTTCCGAATACCGAAACACCCAACTGGAATCCTTGCCAGCCGCTGGCTGCGAATGCTGTATATTGATTCGAGTAATCCAGCGTTCTGATCAGCTCTGCAGGAATCAGGTCTTCAATGCCAAAGAAAGGTCTGAATTGTCCTGCCTGAATATTGAAATGTTTGTTCGCCGAATATTTTACAAATGCGTTTTCCACTACTTTGTTTGCAGTATTACCGCAAAACTCAGCGAAGTTGAGCATAAAGTTGGTAGAGAATCTGTCGTTTACAGCGGCTTTTACCATTAGCCGGGCTCTGCGCAAAGAGAAAGTATTTGTTACACCCTTGCTTGCAGCAGGATCGAAATTTTTGCCCGTAACATCTACGTTATGTGTGAGGGAAGCCGTGTAGCGCATTTGTATCAACGCATTAAAAGTGATGGCCCGCTTAAAGGCTGAATAATTGGAGCTGGTATCTTTCTTTTCCTGTGCGCGTAGGGGTTGTAAGGAAAACGCAGCAATTGCGGCTACCGCAAACAATATTTTATGCACTTGTTTGAAAACAGCGCGTTGATTCATAATATCAATGATTTAGTACTGTCATTTTTATAAAGAAAGGAGTGGTTCATGTTGTGATCAATTGCCACAAAAAACCTGCGCAAGATGCGAATATTTGTACCGCATAGAAATGATGAAAGTTGCGCCGGAAAATGATTTAGTTCATTTAGTTATGGTTCTTGCGGTTGAAAACTCAAAACTCACAACTCATCGCTCATCACCTCAAAACGGCGTAATTTTAATAGAGATTTATTTGGTTAAAAACTAAAACCAAAAATTATGGCACAGGAATTCATGCTTTACATTCGAAATGCGGGAGATGCTAAAGCTGCGTTGTCTGCTGACGAACATTTAGCATTCATCAAACAATGTGAAGTCTATATTGGTCTGTTAAAGGCAAAGGGCAAACTAATAGCTGCTCAGCCGATCGTGAGAGAAGGTTTTCTCATTTCCAAGCGTGACCGCAACTGGATATCCAAACCAATCGACCCGACAAAAGAAGTGCAGGTTGGTTATTATCACATAACGGCAAACGACATCGACGAAGCTGTTGAAATTGCAAAGCAAAACCCTGAATTTGAGTTTGTTCCATCCGCAACGATAGAAGTAAGACCAATCAAAACAAAAGAAGTGGAAACGAATTTTGTGTATCCAAAGTGAGCACACAGATGACACGGATTTGGACTGATTTACACGGATTTTTTTAATAACTGAATAACTGAGTAACTGAATAACTGAATGGTTACAAGATCGAATGCATATTCAATTTTTTGCTGGTTGCTGTTTGAAAAAATCAGTGTAAATCAGTCCAATCCGTGTCATCCGTGTGCTATCAATGCCGCTGCGACATCACATAAATCGCAATGCCAAGTGCAATAACAGCCAATACAAGCATCACGATTTTCAATGCGCTGTATGGTCTTTCGCCCACCACTTCACCGGTGCAGGCGTTTACTGTAAAATGATAAAGCTTGTTTTTGTAATTGTAGGCGCACATCCAGACCGGCAGTAGCACGTATTTCAACATGGTGTTATAATACTGCGTGTCGTAGTTGGAGATCTGCTGTTCATCTCCGCCAATATCTCTTCGAATTTCCTCTTCGACAGTGCCTACCATTTTCTGTTTTGCAATATCAAAACCTCTTTGCGCATTTACCTGGTAGAGCTCTGCACGGAAGCCGCTTAAATAACGTTCGTCATAAGCCACCAATTGAGACAGTTCCCATGGTTCCAGTTTGTTGGCTATTTTTTGTGGTAAAGATGTGCTGGCCGATATTAATAAATCGCTGAAGGGGCAATCAACTTCACCACTTGCAGGGTACCATGCGGTATGCCTTACCTGTCTCGTTCTTGTTTCCGATTTGCCGTCGACTGTTTCCGTATATGTTTCTGTGGTGTAGTAGTATTCGCCTCTTCTGCCGGTGTACTCCGTTTCGGTATCAGTATCATACACCCAATAAGGAATGTAAATACCGCGCAGTGCTCCGGCTGTTCTTTGCTCGACCACGCGCTGTAGATCTGACGGGGCGAACCATAATTTTTTCATCCACGCGCCAAAATTCTTTTTAGCCTGCTGGTCGTTTACAAAAAACGGTAGCACATAATGCGGCTTCACAACTTCCTGTTGCTGCTGATTGATCGTTAGCAACGGGCTGCCACAGAACGTACAATTCCCGGCAACGGTTTTATCATCCATTGTGGTGACGGCCCCGCAGCTATTACATTTCGTAACCGTTATAACATTGGTATCAGCTTTTGCATGATCGTTGATGAAGGTGTTGTAATCGTAAGCACGCACTGGCTGATGCGCATCCGGAATCTCATTTACCGTTTCGCAGAAATCACATTTCAGTGAATGTGTTCCCGGTGCAAAATGCATTGCAGCGCCACAGTTCTCGCACTTGAAAGTATTGCCATGTATTTCGGCGGTGTTATTTTCTTCGATCATTGTGCCCGGTATTGGGTTAGGGAAAAGGATTATAAGCTATCGGTAATAATATATTTCTTACCGATACTGATAGCTTTTTGCAAGTTGTTAGTAGTGTCAGGTCAGGCTTTTTTATTTTTGACTTTTTCCTTTTGACTTAACATTAGTTACATCGGCAAAGGAGGTGGCGCACTATTTAATATTGCTGCTAACTCCGGAAGGGTATTTGCAGCGGCCCATCCGTTCATGCCTTTTTTCCATACAAGTGTTTGTGGCTGCAATGTATTGTTGGACACTAATTGTGTTAGCTGCTGCTGGCTAAACGGCCCGGCCTGCTTCCCATCAATAGCGACGAAAAATTCAGTTTCCGTTTGAAGGGGAGGAGGCATATTGCTATTCGTTGCCTGGTTGTTTTGAAACATACCTGCGAGTTGTCCCGCAATGCCCAAACCAATACCTGCACCCACACCTGCACCAACCGTTCCACCGCCGCCAGGATTTTCAGCAGATTTTTCCAGCGAGTTCGCCACCTGGAATTGCGTGTATGCATTTAAGTTACCAACAATGCCAATGCTGCTTCTTTTATCCAGCGCTGCTTCTACTTCAGGTGGAAGAGAAACATTTTCAATTAAAAATTTCGTCAGTTCCAATCCGAGTTCTTCAAACTCTGATTTTATTTTTCCGGTAATAATTGTTGATACTTCCTCGTATTGTGAAGCAATATCCAACACTGGTATTTTTGCTTCAGCAATGGCTTCCATCCCTCGCGACACGGCGAGATTGCGTAGTTGGGTAGAAATATTCTCTGCACTAAAATCAGGATTTGTTGCAGACACTTCTTTTAAGAAAACACCTGCATCTTTCACCCTGAAAGCAAAGCTGCCAAATGCCCGTAAGCGAACGGGGCCAAACTCGGCATCACGCATCATCACGGGATTCATTGTTCCCCATTTCTGGTTAATGAATTGCCTTGTGCTCACGAAATAAACATCTGCTTTAAACGGGCTGTTAAAACCATAGGCCCAACCTTTCAAAGTGGAGAGGATAGGCATGTTTTGCGTGGTAAGTGAATACATGCCGGGAGGAAATATATCGGCTACTTTTCCTTCGTTCATGAACACAGCCACCTGCGATTCTCTCACAGTGAGCTTTGAGTTCATTTTTATTTCATTCTGGTAGCGCGGAAATTTCCACACGATCGAGTCCTGGGTGCCATCCACCCATTCGATTATATCTACAAATTCGTTCCGGAGTTTATCAAAAAGTCCCATAGGAAGTTTTTTAATTAAGATAAGAGGTTATTTGTGTCATGCAATATATTAAACTGTGGTTATTCGGCTGCTGGATTTAGCTTTTTTTTGACGAAAGGGGGGCGCCGGTGATAACGCATCAACCGGAGAAACGCTAAGGATCTTCGCTTCGCGAAATTTAACATGTCGCCCCGCTGGGGCTGGTATTGGGATTGACCTAATGTAATGTTGCCTACTAACGTGTCGCCCCGCTGGGGCTGTTTGTAACTTCCCGAATGTATTGAATAGCCCCAGCGGGGTGACACGTTAGTAGCAGAAAAGGAAAGAAATTGGGAACAATAAAGCCAGCCCCAGAGGGGCGACATGTTAAATTTCGCGAAGCGAAAAATCACTGCCTTGGTTAGTGATGACATGAACCAAGAGCCCTTGCAATCCTGTTTGTTTAAAGAATATTTTATTTTTCCATATAGTAGCCTGTTGTCTGTGTCACAATTGTAAGGCCCACTAATAAAATGGCCATATTTTTTTGCCCCGCTTGAAAAAGCAGAAAAGCTGAAATTAAAAATACACTTGTCCGGAAAATTGTCAGGAAAGGCATTTTTAGTCTGCGTGCGGACTTTGGTGCTGCGAATATTCCCCACAACACAATAACAACCGCCACTAAAAATATAGCAAACAAAAGCCTGGGGAAGAAAGTCCAGGGCAAGCTCATTCCGTAGTAGCCATATGCAACAAGCATTGCAATTTCGAGCAGGAAAGTGACCGCCTGGTTAATTGTTTTGAGTATAATATTCATAGTGTTTTTGGTTAAAGAACAAGGCGAGTTTTAAGAAGTTATTGTTCACCTGTCTCGATGTTTTTTGTATTGAATTTGAAGATTAGCGTTGTAATAGCGAATGGCAAGAGTGTTTATTTTCTAAGATCTTTTTTTGTAGGACTTTTTAAATAATGTTTTCCGTCCTTGTCAAATGACCAGACATTGGAAATTTCTTTCAGTTCGACAAATTTATCGTCGCCTTTTTTTACCTGCATTTTTGTAATGCGTCTGAATTTTCGATTGGCTATCCTCTTGTCGTTTTTCTCAGATTCTGCGCCTGTGATCCCGGTTATTGGCGTTTTCTTTTTTGATCTGCTCATAAAATAATCGTTTGGTAAGGGCGATATTAAAAATACTGAAAAAGAAAATGCGGGCGTTGGTTACATTTAATTTAAGTGGCGCATCTGAAAACAAAAGCCACCAAATGAATCTTGCAACACAACTGCACTGTTACGATGCTAATGTCAGTAAACCAAGGCTGCTTGTCATCCCGACGAAGGAGGGATCTGAGCGGCTTGTTAAACTGCATGTTTGTGGAATACCCAGATACCGCGTTCCTCGGGATGACAAGCAGCAGGCCTTTTATTTGCTGACGTTCCTTCGCATTAAGTCCGTTGGAAGCGGGGGTGAATGCCTTCGGAAATGGCCTTGTCGGTTAACATTCAGGACTGTTTTGCACATCCTGATGTCAAATTCAATTACTATGTTTGCTTCATCAAACTCCGCGGAGTTCCCAGTTAAATATGAAACGTATGAAATTTTTTAGGTTGTTTTTATCGCTTGCCCTGCCATTATTTATTTTGTGCAATGTCTCCGCGCAGGAGAAGTTGAGTAAAACTGAACGTACACTCTTAGATCAGGCAATGAACAATGCCGGTAAAAACAAGCCGGAACTGTCAAAAGCGCTGAAAGCCGTTCCTGCGAAAGAATTGCGTGCCATGGCATTTTTAATAACCTATATGCCGCAGACCGACAGGGAAACGTTGACTGCCAATTTTTTGCTTGACAACGTCAGACAAGCCTATAAAGCCCGTGAAAATTTTTCCTGGTGCAAATCGTTGCCCGATTCTGTTTTTTTTAACGAAGTCCTTCCGTACGCAGTGTTGGATGAACACCGCGATAACTGGCGACAGGATTTTTACAACCGCTTTACTCCCCTGGTAACAAATTGTACCAATATCTATGGGGCCATTGATTCAGTAAACAGAAAAATTGCTAAACAGTTAAAAACAGATTATAACGTAAAACGAAAAAAAGTTAATCAAAGCCCCTACGAATCTATTGAACAGGGAATGGCTACCTGCACTGGTTTGTCAATTCTTTTGGTGGATGCATTCAGGGCAGTTGGCATTCCGTCGAGGCTGGCAGGCATTCCCAACTGGACCACTAAAAATGGTAATCACAATTGGGTGGAGGTTTTGATTGATGGCAAATGGTATTTTACGGAATACTATCCCGATGCATTGAATAAAAGCTGGTTTGTGGCCGATGCCGGAAAAGCTGATCCCGCACGGCCTGAATATAGTATTTATGCATCTTCATTTAAGCCGACGCAAACCTATTTTCCGCTTATTTGGGATAGTACACAGAGAGGTATTCACGGATATAATGTCACCAAAAGATATATTGACATTTATAACGAGCAACTTCGCGAACAACAGCTTCCCGGAGATGAAATGATTTTAAATGTAGTGCTGTTTAAAGATGAATCATGCACACCTGATGGCAACAACAGGATTCATTCCAAGATTACACTTCTTAAAGATGGCAAAGAAACTGACTTTGGTTTTTCGCCTTCACCTACTGACGACATGAACAAGTTTCTCGTGTTCAAAGTAAAAAAGAACAGCAAGTACACGTTGGAATTCGCAGCGCTGGACAAAACAATTTCCACGGAAATAGTAACATCAGCAGACGGCGAAATGACACAACACTTGTATGTAGAAAAGCAACCGGTGGCGGAAAAGAAGTTGTAGAAAATTAATAAACCAAATTCAATGTCGTTTAGTAGGGAGAAGGCTTCGACAAGCTCAGCCTGACGGCGCGAACGGAGTGTCAGGCTGAGCTTGTCGAAGCCTCGTTGAAGAGAAACAATGTCGCGCCCAATACGGTTAACTAAACGACATTGAACCCAAAGGCCTTTTTCCGGACTGCGCCACAACGCTGTCCATACCAATAAACAAAGACCGCTTGTCATCCCGACGAAGGAGGGATCTGGGTGTTATTTACGCGGCAGGTCCGCAAGTGTTAGACCCAGATCCCTCCTTCGTCGGGATGACAAGTATCAGGTCTTGTTCTCCGCTACAGGTGGAAGTTTGTAAGTAGAATAAACGAAGACTGCTTGTCATCCCGAGGAACGAAAGGGCCGGTTGCATAAAAGCACTTACAATTGATATTCCCTATCCGGCCCCCGCACCTGGGGATGACAAACCACCTTCCCACTATCTTTAGTGCCACTGCTTCTGAAAATGAAAAGCATGCTACAATGCAACCATCTTCTTAAAACGCTTTCTTCTGCCATTTCTCCAGCCAGTACTTTACATATTCATCCTGCCACTTGCGGTGCATATCAATAACCTTTTTATCCGCTCCGCTCGGCCAGAGATCGGAAATAGCCTGCGCCTCTCTGAACATCTGGCGGATATCGTCTGTAGCATAATCGGACTGCCTGTGAGTCATGGCAATGAAATAGTCTACCAGCAACATATGCGGCTTTTCGTCCTTGCGAGAAGAAATAGACTGATGGGCGAGAATCTCCATGAAATCTTTCAGTATTGTTTCCGGCGAGATCCTCACCAGTTTGCACACAAGCTGCAGGGATAGGGGTAAAACGAGGTTGTATTCTACTAAACGTGTGTCTATAGACGTTTGCTCCTGTTTGCGTGATGCCACACGCAGAGAAGGCTTTGCTTCCTGGAAGACTTTCTTTTTCATGAGTAAGGTTTAGGGGTGAATTAAGAACGAGCAAAACTGCTGCAAGTGTTCTTACTATTATTTTAATTCAGCGGTTTTTTATGCAACCATTGCAGGTAAAATACCAACTATAATACCTACCTGATTTATTATATTTGTAATTGAACCTCAAATAATTGTAATATGGAAAAGATCATACACCATGGAAGAAACGTTAAGCGCTTTAGAGAAATGATGGGCCTCAAACAAGAAGGCTTAGCAATGGCTCTTGGTGATGATTGGAACCAACGCAAAATATCTTTACTCGAACAAAAAGATGTGATAGAAGATGATTTGTTGGAGCAAGTTGCTGCGGCGTTGAAGGTGCCGACAGATTCAATTAAGAATTTTGATGAAGAGGCTGCTGCAAATATTATTGCCAACACATTTACAAGTTTCACGAGTAACGATAATTCAACTCTTAACGCGGTGAGCTATCAGTGCACATTTAATCCGATTGATAAGATCGTTGAATTATATGAGGAGTTGCTGAAAAGTGAGAGGGAGAAGTTGGAGATGTTGAAGGGGTTGTTGGAGAAGAAGTAGTGTGTTGTTGGTATTCACTATCCTTGCAATTTGAAATGTAAATTAGATGGATCTGATAGAATTAGTTTATAGTAATATTTTTTTGAAAAGACTGTTTCCTGCCGGAATATCAGAACCTGTTTTTATTGGCCAAATTAATTTTGATGTGGGACCGCGAATGTCTGTACATATTCACACAAAACAGAGACCAGCAATTGAAATTGATAAGTGGGGGAAGTGGGGCGTCGATTATGATATTGTCGTAATTCATTTACACGGATTTTGCAGAGGTTTGGCCTGTTTGAAAAACTGGAAAAATGCTGATTATGCACCTTTGATTGTAACTGGAAATGCAGAAACGTTAACGATTTCTCAAAGGGGCACAAATTGGAGTATTGAACTCGAATGCGAATCTCTTATTTTCAATGGATGCTCGACCTACATTAATGGAGCTGAATAACAATCACCCTTAGAATGCCGGCGTTGGTGTGAAGAATAGCTATGTAGGAAGCTCACCAATAGGTATGGTGGGAATGTGAAACGACTGCTGGTACTGCCTTCGCATATGGCTATGGTTTCGATGCCAACAGTGCCGCACAAAAAACTACCGCTTTTTCTCAATAATCCATTTATCTCCCTTAAACTTTCTATAAGCGGCATACCCCGTTGGCAAATCGGCTATTTCAAAAAGCGTATTATCAATTTTAGTGATTTGCCCAAGTCCAACTACTTTGGCAACTTGTGAAAAATCATCAAAACTATCATTGCTAAAAAATTGCCAGGCACCATCATCAGCATCATGATGGACTTCGGTTATCTCTTGATTGTCTGTAATGACAAATTTCGTTGTAAAGACAGCGGTATTATCTGCTTCTTTAAATCTTTTCTGAGTACTTGATTTTGAAATTGTCGATAATAGAAGTTGAAAAAAGCTTCTAAGTGCCATTAGTTTTGCATGATTTGTTAAACAAACAAAGCTTATCTTTTTTTGCTTGGATACTGAGAATTTTCTCTGATTAGTATAGTTGGCGGAGAAATGACTTTGCTAGGATCAATTCCTGGAAGTTTTGTGGTAATACCGATTTTATACGACGAATCTGTATTTTTAGCAGCGTTTGTGCCGCTGGTGTCTTTCGGATGATTTTGTTTACTCATAATATCGGTTTGATGCAATGTACAACTAGTTTCAGAATTAATGATTTGAACTTTTTCAAATTTGTCTTCCTTTTTAGAAATGTGAAAGCCTAAGCAAATCAAATAAGGAATTGTCGAAAGCAGAGCAAGCATTAGCGCATTGTAATAGAATGAGCTTTTTCTTCTATAAACCTTGATATTTGCCTCGAGTACGTTCTGTAGGTCTTCAATGTAGGATGCTTTCAAAAGTTTGGAAATATTAGAAATCTTCATTAGTTCGGAAGTGCCGTGCTCCTTAGGGTAATCTTCCTCGTATCTCAACCGATATTCTTCATAATATGGTTTGGGATTTTCCAGATAGCCAACATCAACCGGGATAATCAACTTCACAGTAAAAAATAAAGACGATCCTAAAAGCAAAGCAAATGCAGCGAAGCATGCTTTCATTAACCAATGACAGCCGTCTTCCAAAAAAACTTCTTGAATGATTGTAAACAAAAAGAAAGTCAAGGCGGAATAAATAAGAATAATATTCGTCAACCTTTCCAAAACTTTTTGATAAGCAGACATGTATTGCTCAACCCTTTTCTCGTTGATTTCAATTATGTAGTCTAAGTCATAAAAAGATTTTTCCGGCATGCTAAAATGAGTGGATGAACCTGTGTTCAGCAGCAAAAAAACATATCAGTAATGAATAAGTGTTTTTGAAAGAGTCTTTAGTTTTACTTAATGTGTCTTTTCTTGCAAATAAAAAAGCCGTTAGCTAAACTAACGGCTTCGTATATATTAAACCTCTTGGTCTTCTTAAATATGCGCTTCGATTTTTTTAACGAAGTTGGCTTTAGGTTGTGCACCTACCAATTTGTCAACCACTTTACCGCCTTTTACGAAAAGGATCGCAGGGATAGAAGTGATGCCATAGTTTACAGAGATCTGAGGGTTTTGGTCAACGTTTACTTTACCAATGTTTACCTTGCCATCATATTCTTTAGACAATTCGTCGATAACTGGTCCGATTGCGCGGCAAGGTCCACACCATTCTGCCCAAAAATCAATTACTGATAACTTATCTGAAGACAATACCTCTTGCTCGAAGTTTGCGTCTGTGAATGTTGCTGCCATAGTATTCTTTAAGTTTATTTTAAATAATGTTTAAACTAGTATGCAAAAATAACTCCATTCGATGAATCTAGCTATTCTGACATATCCACACCTGTTAATTGGTCACAACCTGTACACCCAGTTCCGGTAGCTGTTGCAGCCATCCGGCCAATTCGTCATTCATCTGGAAGGCGCCATCCATTGAATAAAGCCCTATTTTTAAACGACTTTTGGGCTCCAGGATGTTGAACCGGATACTCGATCTGCCGGGATATTTTTTAACATTCTTTTCCAGGAAATCGATCATTTCACGGCTCAAATGTCGGGCTTCTACATCAAGAACCAGTTGTTTTGTCAGGTTCGGTTTAATGCTTTCCAGGAGCACAATGCTGTCTATCTTAAACTCGAATCCTTTGTAGCCCTGCTTGAATTGTCCGGTGAGGAAAAGGTTCTTTCCCTTCTCCAAAAAGTTCTTAAATCGCACATAATCATTGCTCCACAGCATGAACTCGCATTTGCCGCTGTAATCCTCTATCGCCAGTACGCCAAACTCACGACCAGTTTTGGTAACACGGTGCTGTGCATCTACCACCAACCCGGCAAGCCTGAACACACGGCTGGTATTTGGTGTCGCCATGTCCTTCACTTCAATAAAGTCGGAGAGCTGGGTGATGCCGTAGTTGCGCATTTCAAACTTGAAGTTGTCCAGCGGGTGGCCACTCAGGAAGATGCCCGTTACTTCTTTTTCATAATCAAGCATTTCCGTTAATCCCCACGGTTCGCAAACGGTCAATTTAGGAGTCGGTACATCCAGCGCGGTTCCCAGGTCACCAAACAAAGTATTGGTGGTATTGGCAGTTTGCAATTGCATCGCATTACCAAACCTGATAACCCGCTCAAGGCCGCTCATATTGTCGTCGCCCACATGAAAATATTGTGCACGGTGCAGATCGGTAAAGCAATCAAAAGCGCCAGAGTAGGCAAGGCTCTCCAACGATTTTTTGTTCACCGTTCTCTGGTTCACACGTTTGATGAGATCAAATATGGTAGAGAAGGGGCCATTCTTTTTTCTTTCTTCGAGAAGGCTCTCGATCGCCGCTTCACCCACACCTTTCAAACCACCCAAACCAAAGCGGACCTCGCCTTTGGCGTTTACGGCAAAACCTTTTTTCGATTCGTTTACATCTGGTCCCAATACTTTTAGTCCCATGCGTTTACACTCCTCCATGAAGAAGGTGATCTTCTCAATGGCTCCCGCGTGATTGAGCACCGCGGCCATGTATTCGCTTGGGTAATGCGCCTTCAGGTAAGCGGTTTGGTAAGCCACAAACGCATAACAGGTAGAGTGCGATTTGTTGAATGCGTATTGCGCAAACGCCTCCCAGTCGGTCCAGATCTTTTCGAGCTTTTGCGCGTCGTGACCTTTCTCTTTCGCTTTTTCAACGAACTGGGGTTTCAGTTTGTCCAGCGTTTTACGGTCCTTTTTACCCATCGCTTTACGCAGTACATCGGCATCACCTTTTGTAAAGCCCGCCAGTTTCTGACTCAGCAACATCACCTGCTCCTGGTATACCGTGATACCGTAGGTTTCCTGCAGGTATTCCTCCATGTCTGGCAAATCATAAGTGATGGCCTCACGTCCGTGCTTACGATCGATAAAGTTCGGGATGTAAGCGATCGGACCCGGACGGTACAAGGCGTTCATGGCGATCAAGTCGCCGAACTGATCCGGTTTCAGGTCGCGGAGATATTTCTGCATCCCGGGACTTTCAAACTGGAACGTACCAATGGTATCGCCACGCTGGTAAAGCTCATAGGTTGGCATATCATCCAGCGGCACATCGTCGATCACAATGTCCACGCCGTGGTTTTGCTTGATAAGATCCAGCGCTGTTTTTATGATACTAAGGGTTTTCAAACCCAAAAAGTCCATCTTGATTACACCGGCATCCTCAATGATCTTTCCTTCAAACTGCGTAACCCACAAATCAGAATCTTTCGCAGCGCAAACGGGAAGGATGTTTGTCAAATCCTCCGGCGCAATGATGATACCCGCAGCGTGTATACCCGTGTTACGCACAGAACCCTCGAGCCTTTCAGCTTCCTTCAATACCTGCGCACGCAAATCGGTACCGTTGTAAATGGCACGTAATTGTTTTACGTTTTCAATATCCTCAGGGCTCAAGCCTTCTTTTTCTTCGAGTGATTTCGGGCCTTCCTTGGTTGTGATGGGCGCAGTGAGTACGCGGCCAAGATCGGTGCCGGGTTTATCGGGAACGAGTTTCGCCAATGCATTCGATTCCGGCAGCGGAAGGTCAAGCGCACGGGCAACGTCCTTGATACTCATTTTCGCGGCCATGGTACCATAAGTAACGATTTGCGCCACCTGGTTCTGGCCGTATTTTTTTACCACATAATCGATAACTCTCTGGCGACCATCATCATCAAAGTCCGTATCGATATCGGGCATCGACTTACGATCCGGGTTCAGGAAACGCTCAAACAGCAGGTTGTACTTGATCGGGTCAATGTTCGTGATGCCGATGCAGTAGGCCACGGCACTTCCCGCCGCAGAACCACGACCCGGGCCAATGAAAACGCCCATATCGCGACCGGCCTTGATAAAGTCACTCACGATAAGAAAGTAACCCGCAAATCCCATTGTTTTAATCGTAAACAATTCGAAGTCGATACGTTCCTGAATATCGGGCGTAATATCGTTGTAGCGCATTTTTGCGCCTTCATAAGTGATGTGTTTTAAAAACTCCCACTGGTTCAGGTTAGAATCGTTGTGTACCTGGAACTCTTTTGGAATTGGGAAGGCGGGGAGTAGGATGTCCTTCTTCAGCTTCAATACATCCACACGATCCACGATCATGTTGGTATTGTCGATCGCTTCCGGGATGTCCTGGAACAGCTCGATCATTTCCTTTTGCGTTTTAAAATAAAACTTGTCATTAGGAAATTTGAAACGGCGGTTCTTTACCTGCGCATCATCGTTTACAAAGTCATCAAAACCCGGCGTGCTCTGCTTTTCGCCGGTGTTGATGCATAGCAAAATGTCGTGGGCGTTGTAATCTTCACGGTCCACATAATGGCTATCGTTGGTCGCAATTACGGGAACATTGTATTTTTTGGAGAACTTGATCAGCGTTTGGTTGATCAGTTCCTGTTCTTTCATGTCGTGTCGCTGCAGCTCGATGAAATAATCTTCACCAAAAATATCCAGCCACCATTTGAATTCTTTTTCCGCTTCCTCTTCGCTTTTCCTCAGGATCATTTGAGGCACATAGGCACCGATGCAACAAGTGGTGGCGATCAATCCTTCGTGGTGCTGCATGATCAGCTCCTTGTCAATCCGAGGATACTTGGAGTACATCCCTTCGATATAACCCTTGGAGGTTAGCTTAACGAGGTTTTGATAACCAATGGTATTTTTTGCCAGCAATACCTGGTGGTAGCGGTCATCTTTTTGCTCTTTGGAAAATTGTTTCTGGTGACGATCTTTTACCACATAAAATTCGCAACCTACAATCGGTTTTACTTTTAGTGAGCCATCTGCATTTTTATGTTTGCCCGCTTCGTTTACAAAATCGAATGCTCCAAACATATTACCATGGTCTGTAATAGCAATAGCAGGCATGCCGTCATCAGCTGCTTTTTTGAACAAAGAAGAAATCGGCGATGCCCCATCCAATAAGGAAAACTGTGTATGTGTATGTAAGTGAGAAAATTTCATGGTAAAGGCAAAAATACGGATAAGTGGAGAGTTGAAAATTGAAAGTTGAGAACAGAAAGTGCATAAGTTTTTTTATGGCACACGGATGACACAGATTGGACTGATTTACACTGATTTTTAATTAGCACACGGATGACACGGATTTACACGGATTTTTTTATGCAACCCAACAACCCATTTGTCGAGCACTCACTTATTCAATGATTCAATAATTCATTTATTCACTCCCAAAAAGATCCGTGTAAATCCGTCTCATCCGTGTCATCCGTGTGCCCACGATTATCTTTTGGGCGCTATACCAATTCTTGGTACTTTTATTGAAAAGAAAGTTATGCCTCGTAATACATCCATTTTGTTGGGAGAGCATTTTGAAAAATTTATTTCGAAGGAAGTTTCATCCGGACGATATAATTCCGCCAGTGAAGTTATCAGATCTGCGTTGAGGTTGTTGGAAGCCGAAGAAATAAAAAAGAAGAATATCAATAAAGCTTTGGCAGAAGGTGAGAAAAGTGGTTTTGAGAAAGATTTTGATCCGAAAGTTCACTTGAAAAAGTTGCACAATAAATTTCTATGAAGCCTTTTCCTTATGTAATAAGCAAGGACGCCTTATCCGACCTCAATGAAATCTGGCTTTATACCTTGGAAAGATGGTCTGCTGATCAAGCTGACCGTTACTACAATCTCATATTTGATGAAATTAATTTCATTTGTAATAATCCCAATGCCGGCAAATCAAAAGAGCACATTCGAAAAGGATACCGGGCATCAAAAGTTAAATCCCATCTTATATTTTACAGGGTTGTAAATGAGGTAATCGAAGTAATTAGAATACTGCACGAAAACATGGATATTGAAAACAGGTTAGGTGGCTAAATAACTGAATGGGTGAAATCAATCTAGCTACTCGAAGTTCAGCCAACTAATCAGTGCAAATCAGTCTGATCAGCGTCATCTGTGTGCTCTCTTGCTCCGCTGAGTGAAATTGCCTATTATAGTGATCAAATCTTAACCCGATGACCCGGATAGTTTTTGTCCTTGTTTTTTGTTTTTCATTCAAGTTTGGCTATTCCCAGTTTAGCCACGACACTGCATATCGCCAGATCAAGAAACTTCAAAGGGAAGGAGTTGATACCATTCTTAGTTATTGGCAAGGTGTGCCAAGATACGGCTGGACGGAACGATCAAAACAGCTAGGGGAAATAGTCGTGGAAGAATATACTTTTATTTTCTACAAGACAAAGGGAAAATCATACGTATTGAGAAGTATGACTTACACTGATTCTTCTGGACTGATGGGGCGCACAGCCACCTCCAAACCAATGTTGATTGACGCGAACCTGCTTTTACAATGGGCGGCTGGAAATGCTGAAGACATAATTACTCATCCCGTTTGCAATCACATTGTCCGGCAGGAAATTGATAGTGCCAATACTGTATATGATTACGATTATCCTTCGCATTGTACCGGTGTCAACTTTCATATTTACCTTGGAGAAAGACAGATAGGGCAGGCCTTTTCTTTAGAAGATTTTGAATATAAATACAATGAATATTCTCTTGCAAATTTGAATTATTCATACAACCTGAAAACGCCTTCTTACAAGCTGTTACAAATACTCCAGGCAATTACCAAATCAGTTGAAAACGACCTTAGATATTAACCCCATGAAAAAAATAATCATTCTATTATTTTCCTTTTTTTCATTTTCTGCCCATAGTCAATCGATAGACGACAAAGTAGCAAGTGAAGTGACCGCACTTCGCAGGAAAGGTGTAAGTATGGTTGTTCGGTTTGATAGTGACCGTTGGGGCACTCCGCTGGTATACAAAATTCAGGGTTTAGGCGAAGTGATGGTTGACCAGGAAGTCTATCTTTTTTATAAGTTTAACGGGCAGGGAATGGTGATGAAATGTGTTAGTTACCATGACTCAATCGGTGTCAACAGTTATATTACAGCATTGCAGCCGATTACACTTAATTGTGATTCTTTGCTTAACTATGCCTCCCGCAATCTTAAGAAATTCGAACGTGAAAAAATATATCCCTTTATCTACAAACGGAATAAAGACGGAGATTCTTCCTATAACTGGTTATGGGGATTCCATCCAACCGATCTGGTTATCGAAATATACCTGGAAGCGGACTATTTCAGAAATAATCTAAGGCTGGATGACGTTGAGCAATATGGTCTTAAAAAAGAAGTCGAAAATTTGAACTATGCCTATAATTCAAACACTAGCACTTACAAAATTTTTCTCATGATCCAGGATTTGATACAACCGATAGAAAGAAAGTTCAGCTATAGAGGAGCTAATGACTGAATGACTGAATAACTGAATAACTGAGTAACTGAATAACTGAATGGCTGAAGCTAAGCTTGGCGCCAGAAAATTCAGAAAAAAATCCCTGCCCGACTAAGTCTGCAGGCGGGCGTGTAAATCAGTCCAATCCCTGCCCGAATAAATTCATTCAGGCAGGTGTGTCATCCGTGTGCCAATATGTGCGCTAACATTTTTACCAAATCTTTTAAACTCTTTTATCTAAATTCAGTCATAGACATTCGGCAAGAAAAGCGGCTTTTTTGTTATGGTTTCTTTCAACAAAAACGACTCATGAAGTTGAACAATTTTTAAATTAGTTTTGTTAGAGAAAGCAATCCTGCTTTTCATTTTTTTCCTTACATATATCTTTCGCGAAAAACCTTCCTTTATCGAGCCAACAGCGATTAAGTACTTCTGATCCGTAGCAATAACTTTTAAATGTTTTGCCCTATGCGATTATTTACAACGCTCATCATAGTTGCAGTTATATTTAGCTGTTGTCATGCGAGAACGCAAAACGACAAGGGAGAGAATTTGGTTGTTCAAATTCAACCTTTCGGGAAGTTCCCCGAGGAAGATTTGCAGTATGTGTACAATGCCATTAAAAAACACTATCCATACGTTACGCTCACCAAGGCATTGCCTTTACCAAAGAAGGCTTACTACGCAAAACGCAACCGCTACAAGGCGGATTCCCTGCTAACATTCCTTTCTTCCCGCACCGGCGAGGGCGAAGTGATTATCGGCCTCACTGAAAAGGACATCAGCACCTCCAAGGACAAAGTAAAAGACTGGGGTATCATGGGGCTGGGCCTCTGTCCCGGCAAAGCCTGCGTTGCCTCCACCTACCGCCTTTCCAAAACCAAAAGGCAGGAACAGTTATTTAAGGTCTGCATTCATGAACTGGGCCACACACAAGGGCTGAAACATTGTCCCGTTGTGTACTGCTTCATGCACGACGCCGAGGGCCGCAATACAACAGACGAAGAAACTGATTTTTGCCCTGATTGCAAGGCTGTCTTAAAAAGTAAGGGTTGGCGGTTTTGAGTGTTACACCTAAATTCACCACTAAGACCCGTCCGAACGGTTTCATCCGGGCGGGCACTAAGGGCACTAAGGTTCACTAAGAAGGAGTGTATAAGTTCACAGGTTCCCTTAGTGTGGGTTAGTGTACTTAGTGACTTAGTGGTAAAATAAAAATCTGGCATTACCACAAAGCCGAAATTCCTCTAAAATTGATGGTGTTAGAAAAAGAAATGTATGTTCGCACCTAGGACATCCATTTTCAAATTTTCAAATCAGCCCATTTTCAAATTGTTCTTATGGAACCAATGCAAGCCGTCTACATCATCGTTTTTGTTTTAGTACTCGTTATTTATCTTTTGCGGGAGAAGAAACGCAAGCCCGTTGCTTTGCCCGAGAACTATGATGACATGATGGAAAAGCACGTGGCATTTTACAGGAATTTGTCACCTGAGGACCAGGCGAGATTCATTGACAAGGTAAAAGACTTTCTTTCTTACGTGCGCGTACATGGCGTAAACACTGAAATAACAGAACTGGATAAAATGCTCGTTGCTGCCAGTGCAGTCATTCCGATATTCGGTTTTGATGAATGGAAATACCACACCGTAAAAGATGTGTTGTTATACCCCGGTTCATTTAACAACGAAAATTTTTCTACACAGGATGGTGATCTGCGAACGCTCGGAATGGTGGGCGAGGGCGCGATGCAGCAAGTCGTTGTATTTTCGCTGCCTTCATTGCGGGAAGGTTTCAGGAGAGAGCGGGATAAAGAAAATACCGGTATCCATGAATTTGTTCATTTACTTGACAAGGAAGATGGCGCGGTAGATGGCATACCCGAAATTTTACTTACCAAACAATACTCTATTCCCTGGTTAAAATTCATGTCACAGGAAATAGGCAAAATGAAAAACAGACGCTCCGACATCAACATTTACGGTGCCACCAATAAAGCAGAATTCTTTGCCGTTGCCTCTGAATATTTTTTCCAGCAACCACATTTGTTCAAAGAAAAACATCCGGAGTTGTTTGAGCTGCTGGAGAGGATTTTTCACCAGGATTTGGATGGTGATCAGGAATTAGGAGTTAGGAATTAGGAATTGTTGTCCTGCGAGGCCGTTTACGATTTATTAGCAGCTTTGTGTGTTGCGGGCTTCGACAAGCTCAGCCTGACACGCCGTTCACGTTGTCACGCTGAGCCTGTCGAAGCGTTGTTAAACAGAAAGCATGGTTCTCATTAGTTTGGCTGGTGCATAAGAAAATCAGCGCAAATCAGTCCAATCAGTATCATCTGTGTGCCATCCAATTTTCAATTTTCAACTTTCAATTTTCAATTCCCCAAAGTTGCATTGCTTGTTGCACAATACTTTCAGCGATTGTTTATTATATTTAGCAAACACCCATTCTCACACTATTTAAACATTTGCTATGCCCAGGCTGAAAGTAATTGTATTGCTTCTCATTTTCGGAAGCATGTCACATTTGTGTGTTGCCCAACAATACAAAAATTTCAAGGTCTCCATTTATTGCAGAGCATACGAAGTGCAAAAAATGCAGGACACCACAAATTACCTCAAACCCTTGTGGAACGAGATCACGCGACAAATGAAAGTCGACAAAGTTTATATTGAAACACATCGCGACCTCTTGATCGTTGATCAGAAAACACTCGACATTGTGAAGCGATTTTTTAAAGATCGCGGTGTTGAAATAGCAGGTGGTATAACCTACACCATCAGTGAGCCAAACCGCTTTCAGACTTTTTGCTACAGCGATCCCAACGACCGCAAGAAAGTAAAAGAGATAGCGGAATACACCGCAAAAAATTTCGACACCTTTATTCTCGACGATTTCTTTTTTACCAATTGCAAAGACGATGGCGCCATCAAAGACAAAGGGACGAAAAGCTGGACGCAGTACCGTCTTGACCTGATGGCAGAAGCCGCGAAGAGCCTCGTCGTTGGCCCCGCAAAAACAGTAAATCCAAAAGTAAAAGTGATCATCAAATATCCCAACTGGTATGAACACTTTCAAGGTCTTGGTTTTAACTTGGAAAAACAGCCTTCAATATTTGATGGCATTTACACAGGTACCGAAACGCGTGATGCAACGCTAACTGCGCAACACTTGCAACCATATCTTGGCTACAGCATCATCCGTTACTACGATAACATTGCGCCTGGCAGAAACGGCGGCGGCTGGGTGGACCCGGGTTTGATGGGAACTTACGATCGCTATGCTGAACAGCTTTGGCTCACGCTTTTTGCAAAAGCTCCGGAGGAAACATTGTTTGATTTCAGGCAGACCATTATGCCGCTTGATATAAAATTTCGTGCGCCATGGCAGGGACAGCAAACAAGTTTTGATTACGATGAAATGATGGAGCCTGTCAATCACAATGGGGGTGGGCCAGAAAAACCGACAACACTTGCAAGAGCGGCTGGCTATACGTTTGAAAAAGTTGATCTGTTTTTAGGAAAGCTCGGTAATCCCGTTGGTATAAAAAGTTATCGTCCATATCACTCAACAGGGGAAGATTTTTTACAAAATTATTTGGGCATGATAGGCTTGCCAATGGATATGTCGCCCGAGTTTCCCGCGAAGGATAGCGTGATTTTATTAACCGAAGAAGCAAAGTTTGATGCAGCGATTGTAACTAAAATAAAAAAACAATTGACAGAAGGTAAGTCTGTCGTCATCACATCCGGATTACTAAAAGCCTTGCAGGGTAAAGGCATCGAAGACATTGCCGAAATTTATTGCAGTGACAGAAAAGCGTTGGTGCAGGATTTTACTGTTGCACGTTCTCCGTTAATGCACATCGATAAACCGATCATCATTCCGCAAATCACTTATCTCACAAATGACTCATGGGAAATGGTTTCTGCTGTAAACGGACCCAACGGTTGGCCTTTGCTGCACGAGGCCGATTACTCAAAAGGTAAATTATACATACTTACTGTGCCCGATAACTTCGCAGATTTTTACAATATACCTGCAGATGCTTTAAATGTGATCAGAAAAGCTTTAGGAAGTCAGTTGAAAGTATCCATAGAAGGGCCTGGCAACGTCAGTTTGTTTTTGTATGATAACAACACCTGCATTGTGGAATCATTTTTGCCAACCACAACAAGCATCAATATTGTAACAGCAGCGCCGTTCAAAAAGCTTACAGACATTAACACAAATGAAACGGTAAGTGGCACTGAGCGCAAGCCGCAGACCTTTTGGTTCTTACCGAAAAACAATGGCACCAATGTTTTTACAATCGCGTTAAAGCCGCATTCTTTCAGGGTTTTCAGGTTTGAGTAGATTGTCGAATTAGGGCTAAAACTTATTATAGATAAGCCTAAAGTGGCCTGAAATGGCGGTTTTTACAGCTTTTCCCCTTATTTTTGCCCAGACTAACCTATTGAATATTTTTAAAATATATCCATTGAAGAATTGGTTTGTAATCATTGTTGCGTCTTTTGGAATTGTTTCCTGTAGCACATCGAAGCATGCTACGGCAACCGGTAAAACGACTACCGGCAATAACTCGTCGTCTCCTGAGTTCATCAACTCTATAAGTGTGGTGCCTGGTTCCAATACCAAAACAGGCACTGTAAAAGCTGACAATTACACTAAGTATTCCACTGATGGTGTTGCATTGAACAATCTTGGTTCCGTGAATATTGAGAAGGTGGACCAGGTGTTGTTCAAGTATGCGATCATGCTGGATATTCCAGTTGAGTACATTGGCAATCAGGCCAAAATGTTTGATTTTATTGAAGACTGGTATGGCACACCTTACAAATACGGCGGTAACGATAGAAAAGGCATTGATTGCTCGGGATTCTCCAGCACACTGATGTCAAATGTTTTCGCAATCACTGTTCCCCGCACTTCAAGGGATCAATATCAAAACTGTCAGAAGGTTTCAAAAAGTGACCTGAAAGAAGGCGATCTGGTTTTCTTCAACATACGTGGCCGCGGCGTTTCGCATGTCGGCGTTTATCTCACCAACAACAAATTCGTTCACGCATCCGTAAACGCCGGAGTAGTCATCAGCGATCTGGGCGAAGGCTATTATTCGACGAAGTTTATGGGAGGAGGGAGACCGAAGAAATAATTAGGAATTAGGAATTAAGAATTACGAAAAGTGCCGCATTCAATAACGAATGCGGCACTTTTATTTGCTGAGTATAAAAAAGGTTACGCCTATTTGCGTCGCTACACGTAATCAATTCTTAATTCCTAATTCTTAATTCTTAATTGATCTAAGCTGCTTTACTAATCAACCTCACCAAGCTTCTCTTCGCAATCGGCAACAACGTTTCCTCAAGCGGATAAGAAAGCTCTGTTTCTATGGTATACACTGCAGGATTGGGGAGTGCCTTGTTTTTCCTGATAAGTTCTGCCTTGATATTTTCGTAAGTGTTCACCATATTTCTTTCCCAGCAATCAACATATTCTGTTACAATGGTGCGATATTTTTCATCGTGTTTTTCAAAGAAACTTAAGTGATATTGATATGCCCGGGTAATGTTGTATTTGCCTTCATTCAGGAAAAAATATCCTTCGTTGTGTTCGAGCGGCACAAGGCCGATGGGAAAGATGTTCAGCTTCGTTTCCACAAATTCATAGATCTCTGTGCCGTTTGTAATCGTGTTCTTCATTTTGCCTGCAGAATAATTGATAATGCTCTCAAGCTCCTGCATGAGTTCATCGTCTTCAATCATTTGTTTGTACAACAATTGAAGTTTCTCCATTTGAATGCCCGTAAGTGTTTTGGGAAAATGTTCCTGCAGGTATTTTTTATTTTCTCTGAATGCAACAACATTATTGTAGTGGAAAACCAGATCGCCTAATTGGGGGTAAAGTTTGTTTTCAGAAAAATATTTACCTACCTCCTGTAAGTAGGCCAGAAGTGTATATTTTTTGAGCTCAAAATCTATGTAACCCTCAGCGAACCAGGTTTCGGATAATGTTTTCATACACAGGTATTTTGGTCTATATGAAAATACGAAAACAGAATTACATTCTCAAGTAATTCTGAGCTCCTTCTCTGGTTTAACTGATCATGAAACGTTCGTCCGGTCTTCTTTATTGTATTTTTAGTTTTGTGGTCAGCACCAGCACCAAAAGACCCAGCATTCCAAAGGTTGCAAACGACCAGCGAATGCCCGCTGCATGCGCAATGTAACCAATCAATGGCGGTCCCATCAGGAAGCCCAGATAACTAACAGTAGATACTGCTGCAATTGCTGTGCCGGGGCTCATGGTGGTGTTTTTTCCCGTAAGTGCGAAGATCATTGGCATAATGCACGATACGCCAAAACCCGTAAGGATACAGCCTATTGTAGAAGGTATGATGTACGGAAAACCCGCGGAAAGCAACAGCCCACACATGATCAAAGCGCCACTGATTTGCAAAACATTTTTTACGCTTAATACATTGATAAGCTTGTCACCTACAAACCTTCCGATCGTCATGGCACACATGTAGGCGATGTAGCCAATCGTTATCAATTTTGCCGGGGCGGCGACTGCTTCTTTAAAATAAATTCCTGTCCAGTCGATCATTGTTCCTTCGCAAGCAAGGCTGCAAAAACCAATGAGGCCAAGCTTTACCAAAGATTTATCAGGTAATATGAAAGCAGGACGTTTTTCTTTTGATGTTTCTGCATCAGGCAAACTATAGCGTGAAGCAACGGTAATTACAATCAACAAAAGTGCTGCTGCTATAGCGAAATGAATGCCGGGAGAAACGTTGAAATACAACATGAAAGCACCTGTTGCAGCGCCTGCAAAGCCCGCCAGGCTCCAGATTCCGTGAAAAGATGCGATGATGGATTTCTTATACAAATGTTGCACCTGCACAGATTGAGCGTTCATGGCAATGTGCATGAAATTGCGTGATGATCCGAAGCAAAAAAGAATCACAGCCAATTGCCAGGGTGTTTGAGCAAACCCAATAGCTGTTAACGCAAGCGTGAAAATAACTGCGCCTGTCGCCATAATATTTCTACTGCTGAATTTGCTTAATAAAAAACCGGTTACCGGAAGTGTAAGCATTAAGCCGAGCGGCATAGCAAACAATATGCTACCCAATTGCGCTTCATTCAAATGTAGCTTCTGCGTTAATGTAGGAATGCGTGATGCCCAACTTGCAAAACTAAAACCTGATACAAAGAAAAATGCGGAGATAGCTATTCGGGAACCCCTAGGTGACACACTAAAAGATTTGAGCATGCACAAAAATACGGTAATTTGAAAATTTGAAGATTTGAAAATGAGGGGCAGAATTTGAAAATATGATAATTTGAAAATTTGAAAATTCTTTGTGTTTTAATCTGAACCAGTTTAGCCAACATATCAACTATCAGTAATTTTGTCAATTTGACAATTAAAAAGTCGCAGAAAAAATCGCCTGCTGCACAGCTCATTTTCAAATTTTCAAATCTGCAAATTTTCAAATTAAGGAATGGCGTTCACTATATCATGCAGGAATTTATCCTCATTCAACTTGTTGCCATGCTCTAAGGCAAGCCTTACAACTACCAACTTTTTCGAAGGGATTACCCAAATGTATTGGCCCTCGTAACCATCTGCCCAATAGCAATCGGCGGGAACGTTCGGATATTCTCTTTTTGCAGGATTGCCCGGTGCACCAGCGTTCAGCCACCATTGGGCTCCATACATGCCCATTGGGTGAGTGGTGGCAGGTGTAGTGCTGTATTTTACCCAGCCTTCCGGCAAAATGCGTTCGCCGTTCCAAACACCATCGTTCAAATACAACAAGCCAAACTTTGCCCAGTCTCTCGCAGTGGCAAACGAATAGGATGATCCAACAAAAGTGCCCCCCGCGTCCGGTTCAATAACTGCACTGTTCATGCCTATTTTGTAAAACAATCTTTTGTATGGAAAATTCTCGTACTCATTGGCAGGAATATTTTCGCGAACAATGTGCGACAAAATATTGGTGGTGCCACTCGAGTAGTAGAAAAAAGAGTTGGGTTTCTTTTCCTCCGGAGCAAGCATTGCATAGTGTCCCATGTCTTTTTCTTTGTACAACATGTTGGTGGCGTCGCATGACTTGGTGTAGTTCTCTTCCCACTTCAGTCCGCTCGACATTTGCATCAGATTTTTTAGTGTGATGTTTTTGCGATCATCATTCTTCCACTCTGCGATTGGGGCAGGTGCGTTGATGTCGAGCTTGCCATCTTTCACCAAAACGCCAAGCAAGGCATTGGTGACGCTTTTCGTCATCGACCAACCAATGAGCTTCGAACTGGCATTAAAGCCATCCGCATACCTTTCCGCAATAATTTGTCCATTGTAAACAATCACAACGGCTCTTGTCCGGCGGTTCTTTTTTTCTCCCGGTTCGGAAAAGGCAGAGTCCAAAGCAACATCAATTAATTTTTTATCAATGCCGGCAATTACACTGTCTTTTATTTTGCTGCCAAATGGCCATGCAAGTGAATCTGGAACAGGAGGCGGGGCAACTGTTTTTCTTGCTTGTTTATAAAAATCTTCTTTGCTGATTCCATTCAATAGTGAGGCTCCCATTCCAGACCGGTAAACGGCCACTCTTTTTGCAAAGCCGAATACAGTACCTGTTACAGAGGAATCCTGCAGATTCACTTTGTAGGTTCCGAGTGATAGCGGAAAACCCTCCAGTTCATTTTTTATCACATCCTCGGGCGATCTTCCCGCAATGAAAACATTGGAACAAATATTTTTTGCACCATAACCACTGATGATCGGAAAAGAACGCCAGCAGAATCCCAAGACAAAAGTGAGCACAATCGCCAGAGCGACAAGAAGGGTAATCCGAAGTATTCGATACATATGGGACAATTAGAAGCCTAACTTAAGGAAAGAATTCAAAAGTAAAAAGTCAAAAGTAGAAAGTAAAAAATACAGTCGCCAAGATGCATAGAAGCTTTTTGAATTTTTGCTTTTTACTTTTAAATTCTTCCTATATTTGTATAAGTACTTATATAATTTATGAATTTTTACGAATCACTTGGATTTTTGGTTTTCGGCAGTCGCTTGCGCCGATTGAGCGAGAGCTTTCTTGCAGATGTTAACAGTGTTTACAAACATCACAAGATTAAGTTCGATGCTTCCTGGTTTCCTGTCTTTTACATTTTGTCGGAGAAGCAAGCTGTGTCTATCAAAGACATTTCCGATGAACTAAACATTTCACATTCTGCCGTTAGTCAATTGGTTACGAATCTGCAATCGAAAGGTTTAATAAAGATCAGCACAGCAAAAGATGACGGCCGCAAAAAAGTGTTAACTTTTACAAGCAAGGGAAATCAATTACTAAAGCAGGTAAAGCCTATCTGGCAGGCACTACAAGACTCCATGGAAGAACTGATCAATGAAAACAAAGACAGTAAGAAAGTATTACAGTCCATTGCGGGAGTGGAGCGGGGGTTGCAGTCAGCGAGCTTGTTCGACAGAATTGAAGATAAATTGAAAGTTGAAAATTGAAAGTTGAAAATGGGCTGCTTTACATAACGTCATTTTCAATTTTCAACTTTTAATTCCCAATAACTATCAACTAACAACTAATAACTAATATGACATTTCAATACGGAGTTGATCACTTAACAGCAAGTATTGCATTGCAGATTGCATCTGGAAAAACCAAAGGTGTACTGGGTAATGCGGCATTGGAAAAGATCAGGAAGAGTCAGCAGGATGTACAGCAAATCGTAGATGACAACAGAACGGTGTATGGCGTTAATACAGGTTTTGGCATCCTTGCAAACAAACCTGTTTCCCCTGAAGATACACGATTGCTGCAACACAAAATTTTGCAAAGTCACAGCGTGGGTGTTGGCAATCCGATACCCGAGGAAATTGCAAAATTGATGCTCATTACCAAAGTGCATGCGTTGGCGCAAGGCTTTTCTGGCGTGCAATTGGTCACTTTAGAAAGAATTATCTGGCACATTGATAATGATGTTATACCTGTTGTGCCTGAGAAAGGGAGCGTTGGTGCAAGTGGAGATCTTGCTCCATTGAGTCATTTGTTTTTGCCGCTGATTGGATTGGGAGAAGTGTTTTATAAAGGCAAGCGCCAAAATACATCCGGCGTGTTGCAACAAAATAATTTGCAGTCAATACAGCTTGGTCCGAAAGAAGGATTGGCGCTTATCAATGGAACGCAATTCATTTTAGCGTTCGCAGTGAAAGCAGTTGAACGCATGTACAATTGTTTGGAAGCTGCAGACATCATCGGTGCGATGAGCCTTGAAGCATTGACCGGTACAAAAGCGCCGTTTGATGAAAGGCTGCATCAATTGCGACCATATGCGGGAAATCTGTTAGTGGCTCAAAGATTGAGATTGTTGTTACAGCATTCAGATATTATGCAAAGCCATATAGATTGTGGAAGAGTGCAGGATCCATACAGTCTTCGATGCATGCCGCAAGTACATGGTGCCAGCCGCAATGCATGGTTGCATTTAAGTGAGTTGACCGAAATCGAATTGAACTCCGTTACAGACAACCCCATCATTTTCTCAGCAGACGATACGATCAGCGGAGGAAATTTTCACGGTCAGCCAATGGCGCTGCCACTTGACTACGCTTGTTTTGCAGCGGCGGAAGTAGGCAACATTTCTGATCGTCGTTGTTATCTTTTGTTGGAAGGGAAATGGGGATTGCCAATGTTGCTGATGAACGATGTTGGCCTGAACAGCGGCTTCATGATTCCGCAGTACACAACAGCAGCGTTGGTTACAGAAAACAAAACGTTGTGTTTCCCTGCGAGTGCAGATAGTATTCCAACTTCATTGGGGCAGGAAGATCATGTGAGCATGGGAAGCATCAGTGGAAGAAAATTGAACCAGGTAATAGACAATCTCGAATCCATTTTGGCGATTGAATTAATGAGTGCCTGCCAGGCGATCGAATTCAGAAGACCATTGCGAAGCAGCGAATTACTTGAGTTTGCACATGAATACGTTCGCAAGTTTGTTGGCTTCGCTGAAGAAGACAGGATTTTCGCTAACGACATTAATGCCATCAGAAATATAATTCAAAACTATTCTTTTGTTCAAAATGTAAATGATTTTGCAAAGACGAAAGGAGTGGAGCTGGACAAGGGATTTGAAAACTTTAATTTCTAATGCAGGGCAAATGTGCACGAAGTACGAAGTACGGTGTACGACATTCTTTAATTCAGTAGCTAACAATTTTCAATTTTCAACTTTCAATTTTCAACTAAATAAACATGAGCACAACTACTTACAAACGTTACGACGTTGAGAAATATAAGACACCTACGGGTGCTGCATTGCAATGTAAAGGCTGGGTACAGGAAGCTGCATTGCGCATGTTGTTAAACAACTTAAATCCAGACGTGGCCGAGCGTCCGGATGATTTGATTGTTTATGGCGGACGCGGTAAAGCAGCAAGAAATTTTGAAAGTCTTGATCTCATTATCAAAGCATTGAAAGATTTAAATGAAGATGAAACCTTACTGATACAAAGCGGTAAACCTGTCGGCATTTTGCGAACGCACAAGGATGCGCCGCGTGTGTTGATTTCCAACTCACAGCTTGTTCCTAAATGGGCAACATGGGAGCACTTCGATGAACTGGAGAAAAAAGGATTGATGATGTACGGACAAATGACCGCCGGAAGCTGGATCTATATTGGCTCACAGGGAATCGTGCAAGGAACTTATGAAACATATGCCGCAGCTGCCGACAAGCATTTTGGCGGTACACTAAGAGGTACGTTGAACATTACTGCCGGACTAGGTGGAATGGGTGGCGCTCAGCCCTTAGCAATAACAATGAATGAAGGTGTGGCACTGATCGCGGAAGTGGAAGAATGGCGCATTGATAAAAGACTCGAAACAAAATACCTTGACATCAAACTGACAGATATTGATGACGCAATCGATCGTGCTCTGGAAGCTAAGGCCAATAAAGAAGTGCTGAGTATCGGCGTGCTTTGCAATGCCGTGCAGTTGCTGCAAAGATTGGTGGAGAGAAAAATTGTTCCGGATACATTGACTGATCAAACTTCTGCACATGATCCTTTGATTGGCTATATCCCTCATACTTTAACCAACGAGCAGGCGAATGTTTTACGCAAAGAAAATCCAAAGCAATACATCGATCTAAGCTACGACAGCATGAAACTGCATGTTGAGCTGATGATTGAATTGCAAAAAATGGGTGCCATTACTTTTGACTATGGCAACAACATTCGTGCGCGTGCGCAGGAGAGAGGTTTGAAAAATGCGTTTGAATTTCCGGGATTTGTTCCTGCTTACATACGACCATTGTTTTGTGAGGGTAAAGGTCCGTTCCGCTGGGCGGCACTAAGCGGCGATCCTGCTGATATTGCAGTAACGGATGAATTGATAGCAAACATGTTCCCCGAAAATAAAAGTCTGCAGCGCTGGTTAAAACTGGCAAAAGAAAAAATTGCGTTCCAGGGTTTACCTGCACGCATCTGCTGGTTGGGTCAGGGTGAGCGCGAAAAAGCAGGTCTCGCCTTTAATGAATTGGTAAAATCCGGAAAAGTAAAAGCGCCGATCGTAATTGGCCGCGACCATCTCGACACGGGTTCTGTAGCAAGCCCCAATCGCGAAACAGAAGCGATGTTGGACGGCAGCGATGCTGTTGCAGACTGGCCGTTATTGAATGCGTTGATAAATACTGCCGGCGGCGCAAGTTGGGTGAGTCTTCATCATGGTGGCGGCGTAGGCATGGGTTACAGCATCCATGCAGGAATGGTTATTGTTGCTGATGGTTCAGATGATGCTGCGGCACGCCTGGCCCGTGTATTGAGAAACGACCCGGGAATGGGCGTTATCCGTCACGCGGATGCCGGTTATGATATTGCGAAAGACACGTCGCGAAAATTTGGGTTAGACATTTCCGAAAGATTGAAATAAATTTCGCACCCCGTAGAGACGCCTGAAAAGGCGTCTCCCGTTACACCCATACGATGCAGCACTAAAACAGGAATTAGGAATTAAGAATTAAGAATTCATTTTTACTAATTTACGATGCAGTTAATCGGCCATTCAATTATTCAATTATTCATTTATTACCATGAAATACACCCTCACCATTGCCCTCTTATGCTTTTGCTCGTTATTGCATGCGCAATCAGAAGAATCGGCCATTAAAGAAACGATCAACAATTTTTTTAAAGGCATGAAAACGTCGGATACTGCGTTACTGACAAGCGCCATTTCTCCGAATGCTGTCCTGCAGACCGTAGTCACCAATAAAGAACAAAAGGTCATTGTGAGGACAGAAGAAATGAGCAAGTTCATTGAGTTCGTCGCAAAACCACATCCATTGGTGTTCGATGAAAGAATACAATTTGAAACCATCAAAATCGATGCGGACCTTGCTTCTGTTTGGACGCCTTACCAATTTTTCCTCGGTGATAAATTCAGCCATTGCGGGGTGAATTCATTTCAGTTGGTAAGGATGGATGGCAAGTGGAAAATTCAATACATCATAGATACAAGAAGGAAAGAGAAGTGCATAGAGTAGGAATGTGTATAGTCTAAATATTTACCACTAAGACACTAAGGGCACTTAGCTGCACTAAGGGTTCTCTTAGTGAAACTTATTGTCCTTAGTGACTTAGTGGTAATTTGTAAAAATCAAATTATCGAATGTCTACAACGATCATAAAGAATATTGCACAGCTGGTAGGAGTGCGGGAAAAGAATGCACTATTGCGAGGAAAGGCCCTGAGCGAATTGCCAATAATCGAAAACGCTTACCTCCTCATCGAAGATGGCATCATTGCAGATTACGGTAAAATGAGTGATCTTCAAACAAGCAGCGCAAATACCATCGACGCCAAAGGTGCTTTCGTTTTACCCGCCTGGTGCGATAGTCACACTCATATCGTTTTCGCAGGTAGTCGTGAAACAGAATTTGTTGACAAGATAAATGGATTAAGTTATGCAGAGATAGCTGCAAAAGGCGGTGGTATTTTAAACTCTGCAAACAAACTTCACAATTCCTCAGAGGAAGAGCTTTTTAATCAGGCGTGGAAACGGTTAGAAGAATTAAGCAAACTTGGCACGGGTGCAATTGAAATAAAAAGTGGCTACGGACTATCTGTTGATGCTGAGTTGAAAATGTTGCGCGTCATAAAAAAACTGAAAGCGAAGTCACCGCTTTGTATCAAGGCAACTTTTTTAGGAGCGCATACTTATCCTGTTCAATACAAGGAAAATCACCAGGGTTATATTGATTCCATCGTAAATGAAATGTTGCCCGTAATTGCCAAAGAAAAATTAGCGGATTACATCGATGTCTTCTGCGAAACCGGTTTCTTTTCTCCCGAAGAAATGGAGACGATTTGCAAGGCAGGAATGCAGTACGGTTTAAAACCAAAGCTGCACGTTAACCAATTAAATAGCATCGGCGGCATTGAAAAAGGCATTGAACTCGGTGCTGTTTCGATGGATCATCTGGAAACGATGACAGACAAAGATATTGCTGCGATCGGTGCTTCTTCAGTGATTGGCACGCTTCTGCCAACCGCGGCATTTTTTCTGCGTATGCCTATGCAGCCTGCGCGACAATTGATCAATGCTAATTGTGCGGTGGCCTTGGCCTCCGATTTTAATCCAGGTTCTTCGCCGAGCGGAAACATGAACTTTGTTGTTTCTCTTAGCTGTATTCAAATGAAAATGCTGCCAGAAGAAGCCATCAATGCCGCAACCCTAAACGGCGCTTATGCGATGGAGCTTCAAGATGAAGTGGGCAGCATTACAAAAGGAAAAAAAGCCAATTTGATTTTCACAAAACCTATTTCTTCTCTTGCTTATTTGCCATACGCTTTCGGCAGCAATCTCATTGATAAAGTCATGATTAATGGCGAGATTGTATGACGTTCGTCATCTTAATTTACCACTAAGGCACTAAGGACACAAGTTTCACTAAGGATTCATACTATACGGAAATTTCTTAGTGTGGCTTAGTGACCTTAGTGCCTTAGTGGTGAAGTCAGGGTCTTAAAATTTATTTCCACAAACTTCAAGATTATTTGAAACAAAACGATAGCTTTAGTAGATAAACTATTTTTATGCAGCATCTTAAAATTTACAGTAAGAAGGACGTTCTTTCGTTTACACACATTCGAAAATTTGAGACCAAGATAGGAGAAGAAGTTGCTGTTGTAAAAAGTGTTGCGGACCTGGAATCATCTCCAGCCCGTTTTGTAGTCGTGGGCATTTCAGAAGATATCGGTGTAAGAGCCAATCATGGAAAAGGCGGAGCCGATACAGCCTGGCAGCCGTTCATCCAAAGCTTTCTCAATGTGCAAAGCAATGATTTTTTACAGGCGAATGATATCGTAGTGTTAGGACATTTTGATTTTTCTCCACTATCGGAGGTAATTGAAGGCAATGCTACCAATGCAGACGAAAAAATAGAAGCGTATCGCCATGCTGTAAATGCAATAGACGATGAAGTAGAAAACCTGATTAAAACAATCACTTCTTATAAAAAGATCCCAATCATAATTGGCGGTGGCCACAACAACGCCTATCCTTTAATTAAAGGCGCTGCAAAAGGTCTGCACAAAGCCGGTGTCATTCAGTTGGCACAGATCAATGCGATCAACCTGGATGCTCATAGTGATTATCGCCCGGCTGAGGGTCGCCACAGCGGCAACGGTTTCCGCTATGCAGAAGAAGATGGTTATTTACAGAAATATTTTATGCTCGGCATTCATGAAAATTATTTACCACAGAATGTATGGATGGATATCGTAAACAATCCGTTTTTTGATTGCATTACCTACGAAGATATTTTCCTGCATGGCAAAAGAAACTTCATTGAAGCGATTGCAGACGGTATAGATTTTACAAACGATACTGCTTGCGGAATCGAGCTTGATCTTGACGCGATTGAAAATGTGTTAAGCAGTGCAACTTCTCCTTGCGGCATGTCCCCGATCCATGCACGCCATTACATCAACATGATCGCCTCCGAAGCGAATGTCGCTTATCTCCACATTTGCGAAGGTGCAGCACAGTTAAGCGATGGCAGAAGAGACGACACCGTTGGAAAACTGATCAGCTATCTGGTAACAGACTTCCTGAAAGCGCAACATGTAGAAGAGTCAGAAGATAATTTGTGAGAATTGAAAGTTGAAAATGGTAGGGGCGAATTGAATTCGCCCTCACAAAGCGAATTGTATTCGCCTGCAAAAATCATATAAATCAAAAGGCTCCGATAAACCTCGTTTGTCGGAGCCTTTTTTATTTAATCATATTAAATCATGACAATCATGAAAATCTGCGTTCTGTTCTAAAAAGCAAAGCCAACATTCACATACGTTGACACTTTCTTCGATTGATCACTGTACATTACACTAAATTCAATTGGCCCTAATGGCGAAGTGTAGCCAAATGTCGCGCTATATCCCGTGAGCCATTTTGGGTTTTGAAATGTATTGTCTTGTTTTAAGAAGTCATACCACCCAATATTGGCACGAGCTATTGAGTAAATGCTCGGGAACCACGACCTGCGCCAACCCCATTGATAAGTAAGATAAGACGGTGTAATAATAGAAGCTTCCGGTAATCCTGCAAAAAGAACCTGGTTGTGAATAACACTATTTATGCCCCCGATAAAAAAGTCGTTAAACAATATCTGGTTGTTGTTAAACAAAGCACCTGCCTGTAATAGAGTGGAAAAAGTATTTCTTCCGCGAACAGTTTTATAACCCTCCAGGAAAAAATGCAGCCCGACGTGATTGCTGAAATTGAGCACACTGTCCAGCGGAATTTTTACACTGTCCTCTGCCAATAAAAATGCATTGGGAGACTGTTTAAAAACATAGTTCATCGACAATTCAGTTCGTATGCCTTTCAAAGGAAGCGTTGGTTTATCAAGCGTGTTGAATTTAAAAAACGCCATTACGTTCCATTGGTTGTCATTGCCCGTTAGAGATTCTGTTACCGGAATCTTCGGGTGGTAGTGTATCCACTCGTAAGCAGCACCCACTCCAAAAGTAAGGCTGCGTTTACGTGAGGTTTGCAATTTTGCCCCCAAATGAGAGTAACGCTGCTGGTACAGGCCCGCCGCCCTGAAATTGTCGTAGATAGTAAGTTCCTGGTTCTCGTAGCTGCCATCCAGCAGCAGTACTTTCCAGCTTCCCTTTTTGCCGAAGAGCTGCATATGTTCTGCACGAACTTTTATGTTATCTCCAAGATTTGCAGTAACAATGTCTCTTGTCTTTTTAAACAACCAGTCCCTGGTTGTAAGATTCGCCACAGCGCTCACACCTGTTGTGCGGTTATAGTTCAAACTGAATTTCGCAAAGCTCTGTGGATTCTCAGCCAGGTTCAGTATTATTTTACAATGCCCGGAATCCAGCGGCATCAGCTGATAGGTTATCTTGTTGTAGTAACGCGTGCCAAATGCCATGCGTATTCTTTTCGAAATGTCCTTTTCCGTATAAGGTTGATGCAAGTCCAGCCGCATCATGTTTTTAAGAAAGCTTTCGTCGGTAAAACGCAGGCCGGTGATCTGCATGGAGTCGATGATGACAGTTGAATCTCTTTTGATAACAGGCCTCACATACGCCTGTCCGCCGTACAGCGCGTTCAGTGAATCTGCGATCTTTTTGAAGTAGGGATAATATCTCCTGCCCATGTTAATGCCCGAGTCGATAATGATAGCGCTGCTGGAAAAGCTTGCCGAAGTAAATTTTTCTATGTCATGTTTTATGTACACCTGGCAAAGACTGTCTTCGCTCGGCCTTAATTCTGCTTCCTTAAAAAAAGCAATTTGTAATAAAACTTCAATAGGGGAGTTGAGTTTCTCGGGAGACTTTAATCCTTGGGCAACATCACTTCCAACAATAATATCTGCGCCCATTTTTTTTACATCACTGGCAGGAAAATTCCTGATCAGGCCGCCATCCACCAATTTTTTCCCCTGGTAGTCAACCGCCGTAAACACACTGGGAATAGCCATGCTGGCACGAAGCGCCGTTACAATATTTCCCGAATCAATTACAACGGCCTTACCATTTGAAAGATCTGTTGCGATGCATTTGAAAGGGATAGGAAGACTATCAAAATTGGTGATCTTATACACGTGAAAAAATAACTCAGAAAACTTCAGCCACAACTCTTCACCTTCCAGCAGGCCGGACGAAAATTTAAAGCGGCCACTTACAAACGGCAACTCGATCGTGTACCGTCCGTACTCGTCTTTTTCTTCCATTGTGTAGCTGCGCATTTGCGACTGGTTGGAAAGCAACATATCCCAGTCAATGCCATGTGCTATCTGTAAAATAGAATCCGCACTATATCCCGACGCATACATGGCACCGATGATGCTGCCCATACTTGTTCCCGTGATATAATCGATGTGAAGTCCAGCTGAATCCAATGCTTTTAAAATCCCGATATGTGCGAGCCCTTTAGCTCCGCCACCACTGAGTACCAATCCAATCTTGGGCCTCGTTGCCGGTACGGATTGCGCTGACAGTGAGAAGTAAGTAAATAATAGAATAACGGTTGTGGAAATGATTCTTCCTCTGACCATACATGCTGTTGTGACACGAATCTAAGGAAGAAAATCAGGAATTAGGAATTAGAAATTAAATAGCTCAAGGCATAATGCATAACGCCCAACGCGGATACCTGCGTTGGGCGTTATGCATTATGCCTTGAGCGGCTTTAAACCTGTCCTTCCAACTCCACGATCTTTTCGAAAATCGTTTCGTACTGTGCGTTCAGCTGAGCGATTTCGTCGCTCACTTTTTTGTAGTCGGCTTCGGTTTGCGTGAATTTTCCTTTATCGGAATATGTTTCAGGATTACCAAGTTGCTCTTGCAGCTTTGACTGTTGTGTTTTCAACTTGTTAATTTTTTCTTCCAGTTGCTGGAACTGTCTTTGTTGCTTTTGCAGTTCTTTTTGTGCTTCCTTGTTTATCGCGTTTCCCTGGTTGTTATTACTGGCAACTGGTTTAGGCGCAGGAGCGGGTTCTGGTTTAGCTTCTGCTTTAGCCGGCTTTTCAGCTTTTTCGGCGTTTTTTTGTTGTAAGGCCATCCTTTCTTTCCACTCTACATACTCATCGTAAGTGCCTTTGAATTCTTTGATCTCATGGTTGTCAATTTCCCATATTTTGTTCGCAGTTTTTTGTACAAAATAACGGTCGTGACTCACCAGTATCAAGCTACCTTCATATTTTTTCAAGGCTTCGATCAACAGTTCTACAGAGTGCATGTCAAGGTGGTTCGTAGGCTCATCCAGCATCAGGAAGTTGGCTTTACTTACGATTGTTTTTGCCAGGGCAACCCTTGCTTTTTCGCCTCCGCTTAATACCTTGATTTTTTTATCAACCGCCTCGCCGCCAAAAAGGAAGCAACCCAATAAAGTCCTCAACTCCACATCAGTCTTCTGGCTGCCGCATTCCTTCATTTCATCAAGGATCGTATTGTTTAGGTTCAGATCTTCCAATTGGTGCTGGGCGTAAAAACTTTCCTGTACGTTGTGTCCCCAAACTCTTTCTCCTTCACTGAATTTCTCCACACCCGCAATGATGCGCAGCAGGGTAGACTTACCCTTACCATTCGCCCCGATCAATGCGATTTTATCTCCGCGATCTATCTCAGCCGATGCATTTTCAACAATCGTATTGTCGCCGAATCTCTTGGTAACATGTTTCAGTGTGGCGAGCACCCTGCCCGGTATTTTATCGACCTGGAAGTTGATCCTGATATTCGGTCTTTCAATCTCTACATCTTCAATACGATCAATTTTGTCAAGTCGTTTTTGCACACTTTGCGCCTGCGCCGCCTTGCTCGCTTTTGCTTTAAAGCGTTCGATAAAGCGTTCCTGCTGACGAATATAGTCCTGCTGGTTTTCAAACGCACGTTGCTGCATTTCTACACGCAATTCTTTTTCCTTTTCGTAGTACTCGAAATTGCCGGTGTATTGGTGAATTTCACGTTGATATATCTCAACGATTTTAGTCACCATGCGGTTAAGGAAATATTTATCGTGACTCACAATTACCACGGAGCCCTTGTAGTGTGTCAGATATTTTTCCAGCCATTCGATAGAAGGAAGGTCAAGGTGGTTCGTCGGCTCATCCAGCAACAATACATCCGGCTGCTGCAGGATCATTTTTGCCAGTAGCACACGCATGCGCCATCCACCGCTGTACTCTTTGTAAGGTCTTTCAAGATCGGCATTGCTAAAGCCAAGGCCCTGCAACACTTCTTCTGTTTTATGGTGAATATTGTAACCGTCAAGTGTATCCATTTCATGAAGACGGTCCGTGTATTCATGCAAAGTTTTTTCGTCGCCGGTTTTCTCCAGTTCGATTCCCAACTCTTCAATTTCCTTTTCGAGTTGCAATACTCTTTCGAAAGCACCGAGCGCCACCCTCAAAATGCTGTCGTTGGTATCAAAGCTTAAAAGATCCTGGTGAAGATAGCCGATGGTAGTGCCGCGGCTTCTTTCCACTGTTCCTTTGGAGGGCAAATATTCACCCACCAGCACTTTCAGCAGTGTTGATTTTCCCGTTCCATTATAACCGATGAGACCAATGCGCTCATTCGGCTGAATGTGCCAGGTAGCATCTTCCACTATTGTTCTTGCACCAAATTCAAACGTAACGTTCTGTAGACCTATTAACATAATTTTTTGCGACAGTTCTTTTTCTGATTGATTATCAATAGTGAAAAAGACGGTTGATTTTATTAGTATTTAATAAATTGCCAAAAGAAAAAAACTTTTCCGGCAATGGGATGCAAAAATAATTCATTCAGAGGACTAAATCCTTTAGCTATCTTTGAAAAGTGGAACAATTTGAAAATTTTAAGTAAGCACACAGAGGAACCAGATTGGACTGATTTACACTGATATTAAATGGATTGGCTCAAAACTCTATTAAATTGGAACCAGGATGGGCTAATCAGTGCTAATCTGTCCAATCTGTGTCATCTGTGTGCTGTATTTTTCTTACCCATAAATTTAAAAAAGATGAAAAAGTTGTTAATAGCAACAGTTATCGGATCGGCATTCATTATTTCCTGTGGCGGCGGTGGCAATAAAAAAGCTGAGGAGCAGAAAGAAGAAGTGGCAGCACCTGCGCCGGTAGTTAGTAAAAATTCAAACGAGTTTAACCAGTCTTTTGAGAAATTGCTCGGCAATTATTTCGAATTGAAAGATGCTTTGGTAGCAACTGATTCTGCAAAAGCAAATATAGCAGCGAAAAAATTAGCCGTTGACGCGGACAGTTTGAATGTGAAAGCTTTGACAGATTCAACGGGGGCACTGCAATCAACCGCACAATCTTACACAGGAACCATTAGTGGTTCAGCGAAAGGTCTGGTGGGCGAAAAAGATATTGAAGCAAAAAGAAAAGAGTTCCAGATGATCTCTGACGCCATGTACGACCTGGTAAGAACCGTTCGCTATGACAAACAAAAGATCTATCATCAGTTTTGCCCGATGGCGTTCAACAATGCAGGCGCTGCATGGTTAAGCCAGTTGGAAGAAATTAAAAACCCGTACTTCGGAAGCAAAATGTTGAATTGCGGCGAAACGCAGGATGTGCTTGATTTTGGTGCTACAAGCGAGCCTGTGAAAGCAAGTGAATAACTGAATAAATGCTCAACGCTAAATGCCTAACGCCTAACGCAAGGACAACCCGCGTTAGGCGTTGGGCATTTAGCGTTCGGCTTTTTAAAACTTCTCCTCAATTTCCCCCATATTAATCCCCATGTGGCTTTCGTCGTAAACGCATTCACCATTTTTGATCAGTAATATCTGTGGGGATTCGTGTCTGATGCTGAACTCTTCAGCAATTTTATTTGAAATATTGCGGTGTGCTATAAGATCAAGATAGTGGAAATCGGCTTTTTCGTTTTCCTGTTCTTTATCGAGCCTGTTCTTAGCCATGCTGCTTACCGAGCAACGGGTAGAATGTTTGAAAATTACTTGCGGCTTTGTGTTAGAATTTCTCTTTATTTCGTCCAATTGTTGCTCAGAACTCAAAATATTCCATTTCATCTGTCTGTTTTTCATTTTATTTTGGCCATGCTCATGTCATAAGTCCAAATAATTAAAAAAGGTTACTCCTGCGAGGTGCAAAAGTAACCTTAAGTCAATTATTTAAAAAGTTAAATAGATTATCTGTAGCCAACCATGCCAGCAGTCATCTTGCATCCACTTCTAGATGAAGCGCATGAAGTTAAAGCCAACGTAGCGACAAGTGCCAACACAATAAATAGTGTAGTTTTCATTTTCTGGTATTTAAAGTTAAAAAAGAAGGTGCTACAGGGTAGCATCACGCAACAATTAAATGGGAATTCAAAGGAAAACGGAGAGAGGAATTGGTGTTGGTACTATAGGACTATTAGGAGTTATTTAAACTATAAGCAAAGATGCGCCATAATATTTAATTACGCAAGAGAAAAAGAAATTTTTTTAAGCATATTTGCAGCGCAAGTTATGAGTTGTGAGTTTTGAGTTAGGAGTAGCACACGCGAAAAAGCGAACTATTCAACTTAAAACCAGCCGCTCAAAACTCATTACTCACAACTCAAAACTTAAAATGAAAGTTCACTTTATAGCAATAGGAGGTAGTGTAATGCATCAGCTGGCCATTGCACTAAAAAGGAAAGGATATATTGTAACAGGTAGTGATGACGAGATTTTCGAGCCTGCGAAATCCAATCTTCAAAAGGAAGGGATTTTGCCTGAAAAAGATGGCTGGTATCCTGAAAAGATTACCGCAGATATTGACGCTGTCATTTTGGGAATGCATGCCCGTGAAGACAATCCCGAGTTGCAAAAAGCTAAGTCCCTGAACCTGAGTATCCATTCATTTCCCGAATATATATACGAAGAAAGCAAGAACAAAAAGCGCATCGTTGTGGGAGGTAGTCATGGTAAAACCACTACCACTTCCATGATCATGCACGTGCTGAAAAATTCGGGAAAGGCGTTTGATTATTTGGTAGGCGCAAAACTTGAAGGCTTTGACCAGTCTGTTGCCATAACTGATGCGCCCCTCATTGTTTGTGAAGGTGACGAATACCCTGCAAGCGTGATAGAAAAAAGACCGAAGTTTCACTTTTTGTTCCCCCATGTTGCCATTATCACAGGCATTGCATGGGATCACATCAACGTGTTTCCAACCTTCGATTTCTATTTGGAACAATTCAACATATTTATCGATAAAATTGAACCGGGCGGCGTGTTGATTTACAACGAAACCGATGAAGTATTAAAGAAACTGGTCGCTGAACATCCTTCAAAAGTTCGCAAGATCCCATATGCAATTCCGGAGCACACGATCGAAAACGGACAAACAAAGGTTGTGGTTGATAATCAAGCGGCTACTTTAAATGTCTTTGGTAATCACAACCTGCTTAACCTGCATGCAGCTTACTACGCATGCAAAGAAGCAGGCATTGACACCGCTACTTTCCTTAACGCAATAGCAAGTTTTACAGGCGCTTCCAAAAGGTTGGAACTGCTTGCAAAGAATGAAGGAACAAATGTTTACCGCGATTTTGCCCACGCCCCTTCCAAAGCAAAAGCAACAATCGAAGCGGTGAAACAACAGTTTCCCAACAGAAAACTCGTTGCCGTTTTTGAACTGCATACATTTAGCAGCCTGAACGAAAAATTTATGAGCGAATACAAAGGCGCGATGGACAAAGCAGACGAGGCAGTTGTATTTTACAGCAACCATGCACTCGAACTGAAACGGATGCCACCGCTTGATCCGTCTGTGGTTGAGAAGGGATTTGATAAGAAGGGGTTGGTGGTGATCAACGACAAAAACAAACTACAGGAATGGTTGCAAAAGCAGGATTATAAAAATGCCAATCTTCTTTTAATGAGCTCCGGCAATTATGATGGGTTGGATATTCTTACTTTTGCGAAAGAGATCGTTTAAAAATACTAATTTCTAATACCTAATTTCTAATATTCATGTTATCATTAGCACGTCCACTGGCATTTATTGATCTGGAAACGACAGGCATTAATTTAAGCACAGACCGTATTGTGGAAATCGCCATTGTAAAAATGCTCACGGATGGTACAAAAACGGTGAAACGCAAACTCATCAATCCCGGCATGCCTATTCCTGCGGTAACAACTGCAGTTCACGGCATTACCGACGAAATGGTGAAGGATGCGCCGACTTTCAAGGCTGTTGCAAACGAAATCAAGCAGTTTCTGGACAATACGGATCTTGCTGGTTATAATTCCAACCGTTTTGACATTCCCATGTTGATGGAAGAGTTTCTTCGTGCCGGAATTGAGCTGGACATGAAAAACCGCAAGCTGGTGGATGTTCAAAAGGTATTTCACCTCATGGAGCAACGTACTTTAAGCGCGGCTTACAAATTTTATTGCGAAAAAGACCTGACAGACGCACACAGCGCTGAGGCTGACGCAACTGCTACCCTGGAAATCCTGGTGGCACAGGTACAACGTTATCCGAATCTTGGCAATACAATTGATGATATCCTTAAATTTACGGGTGACGACATGATCGTTGATTTTGCCCGCCGCTTCATTATGGATGGTAAAGGCGTGGAAATCTTTAACTTCGGAAAATACAAAGGACGTTCAGTAGCAGAAGTTTTAAAAGTGGAGCCTCAGTACTACGATTGGATGATGAAAGGCGATTTTCCCCTCCATACCAAGCAAAAACTCACTGAAATATTGAATCGTACATTGTTAAAGAAGGGATAAAATGCACATATGTGCGAAATTTGGGAAATGGTTAGCAGCTAAAAGTTTTACATTTGTATTAATATATTTTTGCCTTGGAAAAAATAGTAATTATACCTACTTACAACGAGAAGGAAAACATCTCCAATATCATTCATGCGGTCTTCGGATTGCACGAGAATTTCCATGTTTTGGTAATTGACGATGGTTCTCCGGATGGGACTGCAGAGATTGTAAAAGAATTACAATCAAAGTTTTCCGGTCAGCTTTTTCTTGAAGAAAGAAAGGGCAAGCTCGGTTTAGGTACCGCCTACATCCACGGGTTCAAATGGGCCCTCAACAGAGATTATCAGTTCATTTTTGAAATGGACGCGGATTTCTCCCACAATCCCAAAGACCTCAGCCGTTTGTACGACGCCTGTAAGTACCAGGGAGCAGATGTGGCCGTTGGTTCCCGCTACGTAAAAGGTGGTGGAAATGTAAACTGGCCGTGGGACAGAGTGGTTCTTTCAAAAGGAGGTTCCCTGTACACGCGCATGATCACCTGGATTCCTGTGAAAGATTCAACTGCAGGTTTTGTGTGCTATACAAATGACGTACTGAGAACCATTAATCTCGACAAAATCCTGTTTGTTGGTTATGCATTTCAAATAGAAATGAAATTCGCCGCGTGGAAACTTGGTTTTAAGATTAAAGAAGTGCCTATTATTTTCCAGGACAGAAAATACGGTGCCTCTAAGATGAACAAAGGCATTGTAAAAGAAGGAATTTTAGGTGTATTGAACCTTCGCTGGCAAAGCTTATTTAAAAATTATAGCAATAGAGTAAAAAATAACGATGTGGTTGTGATGCCGCGCTTCCAGAAAGAAGTCTTTGCAAAAACCAAATAGTCTTTTTTATCAAAGTTTATTAAAAGGAAAGGACCTGTAACTATTACGGGTCCTTTTTTTATGCATAGAAAGGAACGCAGATCGTCATGATTTTCATGATTTGTCAAGATTTTTTATGAGGTAGCCGGAACAGGATGTATGAAAGTCATTCGAACGCATCAGTTTCCAAGGGTAGATTTCAAAGAAATCATATCAAATCATGACAATCATGACGATCTGCGTTCTTTTTCCCTCATCTTTGCACCTTCAATTATGAAGGGTGCATTTATAAAACTACACATAGCCGTTTTCCTGGCGGGAATTACTGGTATTCTGGGAAAACTCATTACTCTCAATGAATCATTGCTGGTTTGGTACCGAATGTTAATCACCGCGGTTACATTGTGGATCATCTATGCTTTCAGGAAAAAGATCGTTCCGGTATCTTTTAAAGATTTGCTACAAATGATAGGAGTGGGGGCGATTGTGGCCACGCACTGGGTAGCTTTTTACGGGAGCATCAAGTATGCAAACGTATCTGTATCGCTGGTTTGCCTTTCGCTCATGGGATTCTTTTCCGCATTGATGGAACCAATTTTGCTGCGAAAGAGAATAGCTTTCCAGGAAGTGTTGCTTGGCATGGTTTCCGTGGTGGGTATTGCATTGATCTTCCATTTCGATATTCAGTATAAGATCGGGATCATCTTTGGTATAGTGGCGGCTTTTTTAGCATCGCTGTTCACCATTCTTAATAAAATGCTGCTTTCGAAACATGATTCGGGAACGGTTACATTGTATGAGTTGAGTGGCGGTTTCATTGTATTGACTTGCGTAATGCCCTTTTATCTATCGGCTTCACATATTGGATTTTCGCTGCCTGCAGGGCTTGATTGGGTGTGGTTGCTCATATTGAGCTGGCTATGTACAGTATTGGCTTTTTACATATCTTTAGATGCACTAAAAGATATTTCACCTTTTACTGTTAACCTTACTTATAACCTCGAACCGGTTTACGGTATATTACTGGCTTTCGTTCTGTTCCATGAAAACAAATACCTGAGCAATGGATTCTATGTAGGTGTTTTCCTGATTTTTGTTGCAGTGATATTACAGATGGTGCGTGTCAGGAAAAAAGTACATTCAATCGCAGTTTAGGTATTCCCGTGCTTGCCTTTTTAAATTTTAGCTTGTCATAAAAGTAAGTTGTTAGTTGATAGTTGTTAGCTGTTAGGCAGTTCCCGCTGCGTTCCATACTAACAACTAACAACCAATAACTAACAACTAGTAACTGTCAATCCTTCCCGTACTTTTTAAAGTTTGTACAGTAAAGTTTCTAAAAATCAATAAGTTAATATAAAAGTGACGTATCGATTTTGGTTCTTTGCACACTTATTTCCACAAATCAATATTCAGCGAAGACCAGAATTGGTACACGATTTCATTATTAAAACTTTAATCATTTGATGAGATATATGAAAAAAGAAACAGGGCTTTTATGGGTTTTCCTATTTATCTCAGTTCTTAGAATAAATGCGCAAACAGCAGACAGTACCCGCTTTGATCTTGATGAATGCATTCAATATGCATTGAAGCACCAGCCGGCTTACAGGCAGGCAAATATGGATATTGATATTGCCAACGAGCAGGTAAAAGTGGCATTGGCGGACTGGCTACCGCAGGTAAACATGAATTACAACCTGCAGCATTATACACAACTTCCTGTGTCTATTTTTCCGGATGCTAACGGCGTTAAAAGACCCGTTACTGTTGGCCTGAAAAACACCAGTACACTTGGGTTTTCTTTGAACCAAAGTATTTTTAACCGGGACGTTTTATTGGCTTCGAAAACGGCTAACGACGTTCGTACGCAGGCGAGACAAAATTCCACAGGATATAAAATAGACCTGATTGCGAATGTAAGCAGGGCTTATTATGATGTATTGCTTTCGCAGAAAAGAATTGAAGTGTTGGTGGCAGACACGGAAAGGCTCGCCAAAAGTTTGAAGGATGCATATAGTCAGTTTAACGCCGGTCTGACAGATAAAACCGATTACAAACGAGCCATTATTTCCCTTAATAATTCCAAAGCAGAATTGTTTTCCAGCCGGCAGGGCATAAAAGCAAAGTATGAATATCTCAAACAACAAATGGGGTATGACAGTACAGCCGCCATTGCAATTCAGGCCGATAAAACAAAGCTTGAAGAAAAAATTCAGGTTGATACAAGTGCAGGAATTAACTATGATAACAGGATAGAATATCAATTCCTAAAAACTCGACAGCGGCTTCAAACTGCGAACCTCAAGTATTACAAATGGGGTTTCCTGCCGAGCGTAGGGGCATTTGGCAATTATAATCTTGCATATCAAAACGATGAGTTTGCAAAACTCTACAGTACTGATTATCCAAATTCTCTTTTTGGCCTAACCCTTTCACTGCCTTTGTTCCAGGGGACAAAGCGCATTCACCAGGTGCGTCAGGCCGAACTTGAACTGAAGCGAATGGACTGGGATTTTCTTGCCTTGAAAACATCTATCAACACAGAATATTCGACGGCACTTGCAGTATACCGGGCGAATATGAATAATTACCTGGTGCTGAAAGAAAACATGGATCTGGCAAATGATGTGTACAACATTATTGATCTGCAATACAAAGAGGGTATTAAAACATACCTTGAAGTAATTGTGGCGCAGTCAGATTTGCGTACGGCACAACTAAATTATTTCAACGCATTATTTGAGGTGCTTTCAAGCAAAATAGATGTAGACAAGGCATTGGGTCTTATACAATAATCAAAGTTTTTAAAAGATAAACATTCGGATATATGATAAAGCAAACCATTCACTGTTTGTATGTTTTGGTATTTGGAATAATAATGTTCACCGCTTGTAAACCCAAGCAACAACAGGCTGCACCGCCACAGGCCGTGCCAGTTGTAGTTGACAATGTAAAAGAAGGCAACGCAACATATTTTGATGAATATCCTGGTGTGGTTAGTTCACTGAATGAAGTGGAAGTTAGAGCACAGGTAACGGGTTACATTACCGGCATCTTTTTCCAGGATGGACAAAAAGTAAAGAAAGGGCAGAAGCTTTATACCATCGACCAGCAGCAATACCAGGCAGGTTATGACCAGGCGGTCGCAAACCTGAACTCTGCAAAAGCGGCTTTGGATAAAGCGCAGAAAGATGCTGACAGGTATAACCAATTGTTGAAGCAAGACGCGATCGCAAAACAAAAAGTAGACTATGCAGAAGCCGATTTGCAAGCTGCGAAAATGCAGGTAGCAGCGGCCCAGGCAAATGTTACCAGCTTGAGCGCGAACCTTCGTTATTCAGTGATCATTTCTCCGATGGATGGAACGATCGGTTTCTCACAAGTGAAACAAGGTGCACTGGTTTCCCCAGGTAGCACAATTTTGAACACTATTTCTACCAGCAATCCGATCGCTGTGGACTTTAACATCGACGAAAAACAGGTTCCTTTTTTTGTTGGATTGATCGGTAAAAATCCTGCTGATTCAACTTTTACTATCGCAAGTGCCAATGGCATGCGTTACAAATATCCTGGCAAGATCAGTGTGCTGGACAGAGCTGTTAATCCTCAAACCGCTACGTTGAAAGTAAGGTTAGAGTTTGAGAATCCTCTAGATGTGCTTAAAGTTGGTATGAGCTGCATTGTGCGCGTTAAAAATGGCAGCCAGGGACAGCGCATTGTTATCCCTTACAAATCTGTGGTTGAGCAAATGGGTGAATATTTTGTGTATGTACTTGGAGACAGCAGCAAAGTGGAGCAGCGCAAAATATCGATTGGTAAAAATATTGGTGATAAAGTAATTATAAACAAAGGTCTTAACCTGAATGAAAAGATAGTGATCGAGGGTGTGCAGAAGCTGAGACCAGGTGTTGCGGTTAAGCCCGCAAATGTTGGTGATTCTACTGCAGCTAAATCACAGTCTCATTAATGTTTCAAGTAAAAAGTAAAAATCAAAATTCAAAAGTGTTCGGGATGTCGGTTCGTTTTTTTGACTTTTAACTTTTGAATTTTGACTTTCAAGAATCAACAGACATAATATGATTGCAGATACTTTTATAAAAAGACCGGTAACAGCGATTGTAATTTCCATTGTAATCGTGTTGGTGGGAGTAATTGCGTTAATTACTTTACCGATAGGTCAGTACCCGAATATCACGCCGCCTGTGGTACAGGTAACGGGTAGCTATACAGGTGCCGACGCACAAACGGTAGAGCAAACGACAACAACGCCTGTAGAGGTGCAGATCAACGGTACACCGGGTATGTCATACCTGCAGAGCAATAGTACCAGTGACGGTCGTACGACTATCAACGTAAACTTTGAACTGGGTACGAATATTGACATTGCGGCATTGGATGTGCAAAACCGTGTAGGTATCGCTACACCGCAATTGCCGGACGATGTAAAGCGTTTGGGCCTTACCGTTAGAAAACGTAACCCAAGTATTTTGATGCTCGTGGCGATGTATTCACCAAAAGGAACACACAATGTTTCTTTTATTGATAACTATACCAACATCTTCATTAAAGATGCGTTGTTGCGTTCGAAGGGTGTTGGTGACATCTTCACCCGTGCTGATGACTTCAGTATGCGTGTTTGGCTGGCGCCGGATAAAATGGCGAATCTTGGCCTTACAGCAAATGAAGTCATTGCTGCCTTGCAAGAACAAAACCTGCAGGTGGCCGCCGGTTCGATCGGTGGTGCTCCGCAGCATTCTGTACAGGCTTTTGAATACACAGTGTTCAGTAACAGCCGCATCAGCAAGACATCGGAGTTTGAAAATATTATTATCCGCACAAATCCAACTGATGGATCGATCGTTTACCTGAAAGATGTTGCGCGTGTTGAACTGGGTAAATTCAGCTATACAAGCAACTCTTTTGTGGATGGTAAAAGAGCATCTTACTTGCTGGTGTACCAGGCTCCTGGAAGTAACGCACTCGAAACCGCTGACGGCGTTGTGAAGACAATGGACAACCTTAAGAAATCATTTCCTGCAGATGTTGACTATGTAGTGCCTTTCGAATCAGTAACTGTGGTAAAAGTATCAATCGATGAGGTAATAGAAACCTTGCTGATTGCGCTTGCACTGGTAATATTGGTAGTGTATTTGTTCCTACAGAACTGGAGGGCCACGCTGATTCCGATATTGGCAATTCCTGTAGCGATCATTGGTACGTTTATATTTTTCATACCGCTGGGCTTTACCATTAATACGTTGACGCTTTTCGGATTTGTGTTGGCAATTGGTATCGTGGTGGATGACGCCATTGTGGTGGTGGAAGCGGTGCAACACTATATTGACGAGCAGGGCCTCGACGCAAAAGAAGCAACGCACCGTGCGATGAAAGACATCTCCGGTCCGGTAATTGCCATCGCGTTGATCCTGGCAGCAGTTTTCGTTCCGGTAGGATTTATTCCGGGAATCGTAGGTCGCTTGTATCAGCAATTTGCGATTACCATTGCGATTTCTGTTGTGATCTCTGCGTTTGTGGCGCTTACACTTACACCGGCATTGTGTTCAATCATGTTGAAACCTCAGCACCTTGATAAGAACTCAAAAGGTCTTGACAAATTCTTCTTCAAATTCAACGAATGGTTCAGAAGAACAAGTTTGAATTATACATTAGGCGTAAGAAAAGCAATCAAGGGAGCGAGATATGTGGTGATGCTGTTGTTGTGTCTTTTCGTGGGAGCATTCTTATTGTTCAAAAACAAACCAACAGGCTTCATTCCAACAGAAGATGAAGGTCGTTTGTATATAACTTTTGAGTTGGCAGAGTCCGCTTCAACCACACGAAGCCTTGCAGTACTTGATAGCGTAATGAACATTTTGAAAGATGTTCCTGAAGTAAAACACTATGCAGCATTGGGTGGTTTGAACGCGATTACATTTGCTTCCAAATCCAACAGTGGTACAGTGTTTACACAGTTGAAAGAGTGGGACCAGCGGAAAGATAAATCGCAGCAATTGTATGCACTCATTGCAAAGCTGCAGCAAAAGTTTGCATCGATACAAGGCGCAAACATCATCGTGATCCCGCCGCCGGCCATTCCAGGGTTGGGTAATACGGGCGGTTTTAGTTTTATTTTACAACAGCGCGAAAGCAACGATGATATAAAGGCTTTTGAGAAGGTGCTTCAGAACTTTTTGATGGAAGCAAACAAACGTCCCGAGATTGCAAGAGCGTTTTCATTCTTTACTGCACGTACACCTGGTTACCAGGTAGATGTGGACAGGGAGAAAGCAAAGAGAATGGGCGTTTCTATCAGCGATGTATACTCAACCATGCAAACATTCCTCGGAAGTCGTTATGTGAATGATTTCACGGCTTATGGTCGTAGCTTCCGTGTATTGGCGCAAGCTGATACCGTATATCGCGGCGATATTCAAAACCTGCAACAATACTATGTTCGCAACCAGGTGGGTGCAATGGTGCCGCTTAGTGCCGTTACTAATTACAGGATTGTTGAAAGTGCGCCGATGATCAGCCACTATAACCTTTTCCGTTCTGCAGAGATCAATGGTGATTCAAAAGCCGGCTACAGTAGTGGTGACGCCATCCAGGCGTTGCGTGAAGTGGCAGCAAAGGTGTTGCCAAATGGTTATGGTTACGAGTTCTCCGGTTTGAGCCGTGAGGAAATCAATGCGGGGTCAAGTACAGTGATCATTTTCTCGATGTCGGTAATCTTCGTGTTCCTGTTCCTTGCTGCCTTGTATGAAAGTTGGTCAGTGCCATTCTCTGTATTATTGGCGGTGCCACTAGGCGCGTTCGGTGCGATCCTTACCTTGACCTTTACAAAATCTTTAAGCAATAACGTATATGCGCAAATTGGTTTGATCACGCTGATTGGTCTCGCGGCCAAGAATGCCATCCTGATCGTTGAGTTTGCGAAGGAAAGAGTAGATGCGGGCATACCGATCGTGTCAGCCACATTGGATGCGGTGCGGATTCGTTTGCGTCCGATCCTGATGACATCACTGGCGTTCATTCTTGGTGTATTGCCACTTGTATTCTCCAACGGTGCCGGTGCGGTAGCAAGACAAACAATTGGTTACACAGTGTTGGGAGGTATGATAGCCGCCACGTTATTTGCCATCTTCACTGTTCCTGTCTTGTTTGTAATAATTAGTCGCATTGCTTATCCTGAAAAGCGTTTGCAGGATATTAAGAGCGGCAGAGAGAAGCGGCAGAGCAATGATGGTTACACGCAGGAAATGTAAAAGACGGAACGCAGATTTTCATGATTGTCATGATTTTTCAAGATTTTTTTTCGAATTAATATTGACAATAAAGCCTTCGAGGATTTTCTTCGAAGGCTTTTGTTTTTAGGCTTTGCAAGCAAGACCAATCAATCTTTCGTTTTAAAAATCACTTTAAATCATGACAATCATGAAAATCTGCGTTCCCTCATTTTCAATTAGCATATTTTCAAATTAACTTGCAGCTATGCTAGCAACCGCTGTTCAGACTTATCGTGATGCTTATAAGGGCCTTTCCAGATCTACATGGTGTCTTTCGCTTGTAATGCTGATTAACAGGAGTGGAACAATGGTTGTTCCCTTCATGACGATTTATGCTACGCAAAAATTACACTTTACATTAACACAGGCTGGGATCATTATGGGTCTGTTTGGATTGGGAGCGATTGCTGGCGCATTTATTGGTGGCAAGGTAACAGACAAGTTAGGCTTTTATCCCGTGCAGATCACAGCCTTGTTAAGCGGTGGGTTATTGTTTATGGTAATTGGTTTGCTAACAACATTTCTTTCGCTGTGTATCGGTGTTTTCATTCTTAGTTTTTTCAATGAATCTTTCCGGCCCGCAAATTCTACAGCCATTGCCTTTTACAGTTCACCGGAAAATAGAACACGCTCTTATTCACTGAATCGTTTTGCCATCAATCTTGGTTGGTCCGTTGGAGGTGCATTGGGAGGATTTCTTGCGGGGCACAATTATCATTTGTTGTTTTGGGTAGATGGCTGCACCAATATTTTCGCGGCTTTGCTGATGTTAAAGATATTACCGAGGGTGGATTACAAAAAACATGAAACACCTCACGAGCAGCAATCAGCAAGATCATCTCCCTATCGTGACAAGATCTACATTACGTTCATTATCCTCACGATAGTTTTTGCAACCTGCTTTCTGCAATTATTCGGTATGCAGCCTGTTTATTTGAAATCAGAATGGAAAATTACAGAACAGCAGATCGGCTTGCTAATGGCTGAAAACGGATTGATCATTGCGTTTATTGAAATGATATTGGTGCACAAAATAGAAGGAAAGCGACACAATCTATTTTACATTACAAACGGCATTCTTTGCATTGGCCTTGCATATGTTTTGCTGAACGTTTTGCCATCGCTTTTTATAGTTGCCGTTTTTACTACAGCGTTGATCACATTAGGGGAGATACAATGTCTTCCGTTTATGAATAGTTATTGGATAGGCAGAACGCAACCTCACAACAGAGGTAGTTACGCCGCGCTGTATACCATCGCCTGGTCAAGTGCACAAATTGCTGCACCAGCATTGGGTTCGCAAGTAGCGCAGTATGCGGGCTTTCGTACACTTTGGTGGGTCATCAGTATTATTTGCGGTACTGTTGCGTTGGGAATGTTTTTGCTGAAGAGGTTTGAGGGGAGGATGGCTTAGATGCTGCGCTCTGCAAGGCTTGTAGCCTTGCAGTACTATGCTATTGCCTCTGGCAATAAATAATCGCCATAGGCGATAGAATATTCCTCCGAAGCTGGAAGCTTCGGAGAGCGAAGATTATTTATCACCTTTGTAGCACTTCAAGAATGAGTATGAAAACCGTTATTATACAACCATCAACCTTAGAATTTTTACAGCAACTTTCAAAACACAACAACCGTGAATGGTTTGCGAACCACAAAACACTCTATACAGCAGCATACGATAACATGATATTGTTTGCAGACGCGTTACTCATAAAAATGAACATGCATGATAGTATAGAAACATTGTCGGGCAAGAAAAGTCTGTTTCGCATTTATAAAGATGTTCGTTTTTCAAAGGAAAAAACGCCATATAATATACATTGGACCGGCAGTTTTAAAAGGGCCACCAAACTACGTCGCGGTGGGTATTACTATAACATTGCACCCGGCAATAGCTTCCTCGCGGGTGGTTTCTGGGGACCGGTACCAAGTGATATGAAACGTATCCGCGACGACATTGCATATAACTCAGAAGTATGGGACGAGCTATTGAGCGATAAGACATTCAAAAAAACATTCGTTAAAATGCAGGGAGAACAGTTGGCTACTGCTCCGCGTGGTTACGACAAAAATCATCCTGCGATAGAATTACTGCGTTATAAACAATTTTTGCTTAAGCATCCTCTTACTGATTCAGAAATTACCAGCAAAGATTTTGTAGAAAAGGCAAACGACGTTTTCAAAAAGATGCGTCCCTTCTTGAATTTGATGAGTGAAATTTTGACAACAGATGCAAATGGAGAAGTGAATGTTTAAACCCGGTCCATAGGCTGGAGGAACTGATAATCCTATCTACATATCTCAGATAATCGGAGTCTAGCCAATTCGATTAGTATTATTTGTGGCACAACGGTAACCAGATGTTGCTTTTCTAAAAGCAGCGTACGAAAAATTAAGTATTGATCCAGGCTTTTTGTTACGAAAAGCTTGATGATAAAACATGCTCTAACCAAGGGGAAAGATCAGAATGCAAAATTTAAGGTGATGGGTTGATTGTCCGTGTCCAAAAAATGGCCGCTGTGTCTTCTTTAATAAGAATTGTACCATCAATCTTTTTTGAAATGCCAAGCTGGTACTTTGTATTTGGAACTATTTTTAAGTCATGCAAATCAATGTTCCGAACCATTACACTGATCTCTTCATTGTTAGGAAAAGATGATTTCATTGGATCGATTATTCTAAAACGAATCTTTTCAGCGCAAATAACATCCCAGGGAAATCGATCGCAATACTTGCCAAAAGAGTCTAGGGCCACGGCTTTGATAAAAATAGTATCAGCTGGCAATTTGCCAATGGTATCGTGATTTATAATTCCGGCGCTAGAATTGTCCCCTGAAAAATAAATAGAGTTGAGTCCTCCCCAAAACAGAAATGTAGCAACTAGAAAACGCATGATGTCATTAAAATAGTCATTTTTAGACCTTCTCGGAAATTAACTCACTTTATCTTATCATTTTTGTTGTCGCAACAGTTCTATCGATGCAACAAAAGCAAAATAGGATTATCAATGCTCACTTCATAACACTGATAATCCTATCTACATATCCCAGATATATCGGAGACCAACTAATTCCTAACTCCTAATTTCTAACTCCTGGCTTCTAGCTCTCCACCGCCCACTGATCTCTGTCATCTGGCGAGAATTTCCATGGAGCGAAGTTGTTTTCAACGTTGCTGAACATGCCGTTCCACTCTTGAGGAGCATTACTTTCTTCCATTACCAATGAACGACGTAGTTCCATAATGATTTCAAGCGGGCTGATGCTCACAGGACACTCTTCTACACAAGCGTTACAGGTGGTGCAAGCTCTTAATTCTTCTACACTGATATAATCGTGTAGCAATGTTTTGCCGTCTTCCTTGAATTCTCCGTTGGCATCGATGTTTTTACCAACCTCTTCAATTCGGTCGCGCGTATCCATCATGATCTTACGCGGAGAAAGGAGTTTTCCGGTTTGGTTGGCCGGACAAGCCGCTGAGCAACGTCCACATTCTGTGCAAGAATAGGCATCCAATAAATTGCGCCAGCTAAGATCTGTGACGTCTTTCGCGCCGAATTTTGCAGGAGGTGCCGCGTCTGCAGGAGCAAGCTCAGGCTGCATCGCATACAACACTTCATTTTGTACCTCAGGCATATTTTTAATATAGCCTTCAGGTTTTAAACGTGCGTAATAAGCATTTGGAAATGCCAGCAGGATATGAAGGTGTTTTGAAAAAGGCAAATAGTTCAGGAACGCCAGGATACCTACGATGTGAAGCCACCAGCAAATTCTTTCAAACGCCATAAGCGTGTTGTCGCTGAAGCCATTTAACAACGGATGCAGGTATTGAGAGAAAAGGAAATTGCCGGTTGGGTGTTCCACAAAATGAGCAACGCCGCGAACCTGAAGCTCAGTATCACATGCATTCATTTTTAAGAACAATATCATCAAAACGATCTCGGTGATCAAAATGTAATTGGCATCGCTGCGTGGCCAGCCATCCAGGTCGTGACTGATAAAGCGTCTTAGTTTAATAATGTTTCTGCGTATCAGGAAAGTTGCACAGGCAATAATTGTAAGAACGGCCAGAACTTCAAACCCATTGATCAACACACTGTAGAAACTGCCGAGAAAGCCGGCGAACAGGCGGTGCGTTCCAAAAATACCGTCCAGCAATATTTCAAGCACCTCGGTATTGATGATAATGAAACCCGCATATACGAAGAAGTGAAGAACTGCCACAAGCGGGTTGCGGAACATCTTTTTTTGTCCGAAAGCCAGCAGGAACACATTTTTCCAACGGTCGGAAGGATGGTCTTTGTAGGATTCATCTTTGCCCAACAATATATTTCTTCGGATTGCAGATATTCTTTTGCTGAACATCCAGATGGCAACAGCTAAAATGACTACAAAAGCAATTTGCTGAAAAATGTGCATAGCAAGTTTTTGATTACGTGCCCGAAATTAGTTTAGATAATTGAAAATGGAAAATTGAAAGTTGAAAATGAAGGGATATGAGATTTTAGAGCCATGTCTTTTGGTCAGCAAGAAGGCTTCGACAAGCTCAGCCTGACAGCGCGAGCAGGCTGAGCTTGTCGAAGCCTTCTTAAACAGGAATTATGATTGCGGAACATTTCTTAGCTAAACGGCATTGAAATTTCCGCGGCCCAATCTCGAATTTCAAATATCGGATATCAAATCTTCCTTAACTTTCACCTTTCAATTTTCCATTTTCAATTAAAAAATGATGAGCGAACAAAAGAACTATATCCTCGATAAACAGATAGCAACGAAAAAGCTCGAAAGAATGGCCTATGAGATAGCGGAGCAAAATGTGGGAGAGAAGCGCCTGATTCTTGCCGGTATTAAGGACAATGGTGTTGCGATGGCCTATTTTCTTAAGAAGTTATTGCAATCTGTTTTTTCAGGTGTTATAGACGTTATAGAATTGAATCTCGACAAAAGAAATCCCGGTGAAATTGAGGTCAGCAGTACTGAGAATTTTGACGATGCAGTCATTATCGTTGTAGATGACGTAGCGAACAGCGGGAAAACCATGTTGTACGCTCTGAAACCTTTTTTGCAGTATCATCCGAAAAAGATTCAAACCCTTGCCCTGGTTGAAAGAACGCACAAAGTTTACCCGGTAAACACAGATTACGTAGGTGTTTCACTCGCTACCACTTTGCAGGAGCACATTTTTGTGGAAGTGGAAGGAGGAGAGGTTACAGGAGCATATTTGGTGTAATTGAAAGTTGAAAGTTGAAAATTGAAAATGCGTTTATGGCGAGATGTCTTAAAATAAAAAAGCAGCACAAACGTGCTGCTTAAATATTTGAGAAAGGCTGAGTTAAAGCCACATTTTCAACTTTCAACTTTCAATTTTCCACTAACTAAACGTTAAAGCGGAAGTGCATCACATCTCCATCCTTCACAATATATTCCTTGCCCTCGATTCTTAACTTACCCGCTTCGCGGCAGGCTGCTTCAGAGCCTAGTGTTACGAAGTCGTTGAACGCGATAACCTCAGCTTTGATAAAACCCTTTTCAAAGTCTGTGTGGATCACACTTGCAGCTTGCGGCGCTTTCCAACCTTCATGGATGGTCCAGGCGCGAACTTCCTGCACACCAGCGGTGAAGTAGGTCTGCAGTTGCAACAGGCTATACGTTGAACGGATCAGTTTGTTCAAAGCCGGCTCTTCCATGTGGTACTCACCCATGAACAATTCGCGATCATCAGCATTTTCCATTTCTGCAATTTGCGCTTCAATGGAGTTGTTCATTACAATCACCTTTGCATCTTCATCAGCAACTGCTGCCTGCAACGCCTGGGAATATTTATTTCCTGTGTGCATAGAAGGTTCGTCAACATTGGCAACATACAACACAGGTTTTTCTGTCAACAGAAACAGATCTGCGATTGCAGCTTTATCTTCTTTGCTCAGGTCAAGCGAACGAATACTTTTTCCTTGTTCCAGATGTGCCTTGCAGCGTTTCAATACTTCGAATTCTGCTTTTATTTTTGCATCGCCCGTTTTCGCGAGCTTTTCGGAACGCTGGTATTTTTTGTCAACGCTTTCCAGGTCCTTCAATTGCAATTCTGTATCGATGATTTCTTTATCGCTAACAGGATTGATCGCCCCTTCATCGCGAAGAACGTTTTCATCTTCGAAACAGCGGATCACGTGAACGATTGCGTCCACTTCACGAATGTTTGCAAGGAATTTGTTTCCTAAACCTTCGCCTTTGCTGGCACCGCGAACAAGACCCGCGATGTCAACGATTTCAATTTGCGTAGGCACAGTGCGGTTTGGTTTAACCAGTTCTGCCAGTTTATCTATTCTCTGATCCGGTACGTCTACCAAACCAACGTTTGGTTCGATGGTACAAAAACGATAGTTGCTGGCCTGAGCTTTTGCGCTGTTACTAACTGCGTTAAACAAGGTAGATTTTCCAACATTTGGTAATCCTACAATCCCTGCTTTCAATCCCATGATTATATATATTTATTAATTTAAATGTATCGAGCCCGTCATCCGGGGCGCAAAGATAACGGCAGAATTTGAGAATTTGAAAATATGAGAATTTGAAAATGAGAGAGCAGAATTTGAAAATTTGAGAATTTGAAAATTTGAAAATGGAAGGTGCCGCTTTTCAGGCGAAATCGATGATAGTTTGAGGGGAAAAGCAATAAAATGTGTGCTAAACTGTTTTATATCAAGGCATTTACTTTGTATATTGGCGTTTTGCACAGAAAGCCAATTTTCAAATTAACATATTTTCAAATTTTCAAATTAACAGATGGCATTAAGCAGGATATGGTCGGCTTTTATAATTGTTGCGGTTCTGGTAGGAGCGTTCAAGTATTTTGCGCTGCAGGATAAAGATATTTTCAGCCGGATGGTGGTGGGAAAATCGAGCGATGCCTATGAAACTGTTTACTATGCGACCGTAGGGGAACCTTCAATAACCGAAGCAGCTTCGCGAAAAAAGTTTTCTGAAAATATTGGCAATTATGGATATGTTGCCGCCGATTCTGCCCATGCGCCGAATGTGATCATATCAAACCAATTGCAGTCAGATTCGATTAGCCAATTGCAAGCGTTATATCCGCAAGCAAAACTGGTTACCTATAAAGAAGTTGGGAAAAAGCTTGTGCGCAAAACGGATGGGATTATTCAAACCTGTCTCAATTCAGTGAATATTTGTTTGAATCTTATCGGCATAATGGCGCTGTTCATGGGATTTTTGGCCATTGCGGAAAAGGCAGGAGGAATAAGGTTTTTGTCAAAATTGATCGGTCCGTTTTTCTCGAAATTGTTTCCTGAGTTGCCAAAAGATCACCCGGCAATGGGTCACATGATCATGAATTTTTCGGCCAACTTATTAAACCTTGATAATGCTGCCACACCTTTTGGCATCAAGGCAATGGAAAGCTTACAAGAGTTGAATCCCAACAAAGAAAGGGCGTCCAATGCACAGATCATGTTCCTTTGTCTGCACGCATCCGGCTTAACATTGATTCCGGTAAGCATCATTGCGGCGCGGTCTGCCTTGAAAGCAGCCAATCCAACCGATATTTTTGTGCCCTGCATGATCGCCACTTTTGCGGCTACATTGGCGGCAATGATCATTGTTTCCTTCAAACAAAAAATAAATCTGCTTCAACCAGTAATACTAGCGTGGGTTGGTGGATTATCGGCGTTGATCGCTGTGCTTGTGATTTATTTGAGGACGCTGGATTTTAAAGGCGTTCAATCTTTTTCAAGTGTGATCAGCAATGGCCTTATTCTTACCATTTTCCTTTTAATTGTTATAGGTGGCGTTTATAAAAAGATCAATGTCTTTGATGCATTTATTGATGGTGCAAAAGGTGGGTTTGAAACGGCTATTCGGATCATTCCGTATCTCGTGGGAATGTTGGTAGCAATCAGTTTGCTCACCACCAGCGGCACTTTTGAGGCTATTATCAATGCCATGAAAAGTTTGTTTACTGCCATGCACGTCGACACAAGATTTGTGGATGGTTTGCCAACGGCACTTATCAAGCCGCTTAGTGGAAGCGGAGCGAGGGGCATGATGATCGCTACAATGACCAACCACGGACCGGATTCTTTTGCAGGTCGCTTGTCCTGCGTGTTGCAAGGTTCGTCCGATACTACGTTTTATGTAATTGCTGTTTACTTCGGAGCAGTCGCGGTAAAAGATACACGCTACTCCATCTCTGCGATGTTGCTGGCGGATTTGGTGGGGATTATTACGTCGATAGTGCTTGCATATGTGTTCTTTAATTAAAAAATATTGTCCCAATACTAAAACGGTTATGCGGAACCGTTAGTTAGTTTTGCGCCCTGTTATGATTGGTTTGCAAACGCTTAAGTACCTCGCCACACAAAAACTAAAGGACGCTGAAATATTGATGCAAAATAAACGATATAATGGTGCTGTATACATGATAGGATATGCGCTGGAATTTAGTTTCAAGAGAAAATTGAGCAAAAATCTTGGGTTTGCGAGTGGTTTTCCAGAGACAGCTAGTGAAATGCATCAGTATCCTAATCAACTAGCTGCCTTCAACACTATTAATGGGGGAATACCGCTTAGTCAAATAAGGCAAATTAGAAATCATAAGTTAACTGATTTGATTAAATATAGCGGTGCTGAGACTCGAATTAAAGCATCATATAACAATGAATGGCAATTAGTGTGTTGCTGGAATCCTGAAAAAAGATATGTTCGACAAAATTGGACTGCAAAAAGGGCCAAGGATTTTATAGCTGCTGCTAATATTGTTCTAAAACAAATAGTTTAACTTTGCAACATGAAAACGACTCGTTCAAATAAAAGCGTGGATGAAATTCAACTGGTGATTCCGTTAGGAGGTACTGGCTGGATGGTTAAAGCTTCGAATGCGAAAACGTTTACTGTTATTACAGATTCTAAGGCTGAAGCTATCACTATTGCGCGAAATATCGCTCAAAATAAGCATTGCCAGATGATTGTTCATGGACGAAGCGGTGCGATTGAAAAAACAGAAAATTATAGAGCGACAAGCACTAAATAAATTATTTTATCGTTTGGAAAAAAGAGATACCCCTGGAGGTATCTTTTTTTATTTAATAATGAAGTTTATATAAACCTTAGAATTAATTAGTTTTGTTTGCAAACAGGTTAAAATAGAATAAAGCATTATGTCTGATAAAATTGTAGAAATAACCAACGCGAATATTTACCAGGGCGATAACCTGGTTTTGGAAGATGTGAATGTAACAGTAAACAAAGGAGAGTTCGTATACCTGGTAGGTAAAACCGGTACCGGCAAATCGAGTTTGCTCAAAACATTGTATGGCGATCTGCAATTGAAACAGGGAACTGGAACTGTCGTAGGATTTAACCTGAAAGAAATGGATTGGAAAAAAGTGCCGTTCCTGCGTCGTAACCTGGGCGTAGTGTTCCAGGATTTTCAGTTGCTAACAGACAGAAATGTAAATGATAACCTGAAATTCGTGTTACGCGCAACCGGTTGGAAAGATGAAAAATTGATGGACGAAAAGATCGCAGACGTTTTGGATAAGGTGGGTTTGAAAAGCAAAGGTTTTAAAATGCCTTTTGAAATGAGTGGTGGCGAGCAACAAAGAGTGGACATTGCACGTGCTTTATTGAATTCTCCAAAACTGATCCTCGCAGACGAGCCAACGGGAAACCTCGATCCGGAAACATCCGATGAGATCATGCAGCTTTTGTTCCACATCTGCCGCGATTATGGCACAGCCATCATCATGGCGACGCACGATTATATCGTTATTTCAAAATATCCTGCACGTACTTTGAAAACAGAGAGAGGAAGGGTAGAAGACAACGCCACTATATCAATTTAACCAGCGTTTTGCATTTGGCATTAAGCATTCAGCCATATCAATCTAACCAGCGCTTCCGCATTTTTATTGTTATTGAAGGTTGCCAATAATTTTTTTCGCAGTTGTATTTCAGAATCGGAAAATGGTTTGTAGTACAGCTGCGAAATTATTTTACGGAAGCTGTTTTCATCTGTTGCAATGTGACAGGTTTCTTCAATGCCCGTATCTTCTACAGCCGGAATATTTACAACGCAGTGCCGCCCATTAAAAAGTGCATTCAGCAGTTTCAACTCGAAGCCCGTTCCATTAAATGACGGCAGGATGTTTATCTGAGCTTTTGCAATCAGGTCCTGCATTTCAGCCTCATCCGGATTTTCTACCAAATGCACATGCGGGTTTACCTGAACGAGCCTTCTCAATCTTGCAGTAGGATTTTTACCCGCGATAATGAAAGGCTTTTCAATTTTGTTGAAAACATTCTTAATCAGCCACCTTGCCGCTTTATCATTTTCTGCACGGCTTAAATTGCCATGGTAAAGACAAAAAGTGCCAAGGCCTTCTTCGCTTTTGACATCTGTAAAAGGAATAAATGGAGGCACATAGTTGATATCTTTTGCATGGAAATTTTCTTTGTAAGCCGCAGCATCCTTCAGCGCAAGCGCAATAATGGGAACCTGCTGCGCCACTTTCTTTTCATAACTTTTCAGCAGCTTACTTTCCAGATAGTAATATAATTTCCTCGGAAGAAATCTTTCGTGTTTGTATAAATGATAGTAGTAATCAGATTCAACGTTGTGAAGTCGCAGTAAAATTTTTCTATCCCTCATCAGGTTGTTGAATATATGATGAGTGCAATGAACACCTTCCAGCAAAATAGGATACTCATCCTTGAGCAGGTTGGCAAGCAATTTTTCACAACGCCTAGATGCAACGATGTATGGAATATTAACGGAAAAGCCTTTGTGGCCATTAGTCCGCTTGTAATACAAAACCTCTTCGCAATATTTGTTAAGTTCAGATTGTTCACCACGACCATATTCAAAGCAATGCAGATGAACCTTAATACCAATATCATGAAGGGCTCTTATTTTGCAAAATAAGTCGAACATGCCGCCGTTATCCATTGGGTAGGGGACATCAAGGCAAACCATATGTAAGTGTTTCTCCACGAGGTGCCAATAACGTTTAGTAAAAGGAAATTATTTTCTCTTCACTTCCATTCGTAGTTGACTGAGCCGTTCCAGTTATTACTAATAAAGCCTCATATACTAACAGAGTCAAAAACAAAAGGTTTAACAACTGTTGTGAAAGCATAGATTTAACATAGCTTTCAGCATATTCAAAAAATATTTATACATTCTTTCTCAATTTGGAAATGAATAACCTTCTTAAGAATTTAAGAGTTGAAAACACTTTCAGAAAATTATATTCCACAACTCCAATCGCATTGTTTTCGTAAACATGTCGAAGATTATACAGCTCCCCTTTTTCCATTGCAGGAAGGTTTGAAGACAAACCGGCATGCCCAAAAGGCGGTTTGCCATTGCCAGCTATTACGAGATTTTCATTCAGGAAGGCGCATGAGAATCCAGCGAGACATACTCTCATCCAATAATTTTGATCTTCCATAAATTTCATGCCCTCATTAAAGAAAATATCTTTTTCTACAATCTCTCTTTTGAAAATTATAGTTGGCGTCGCAAAGAAATTCTTATACAGCAACTGTTTCAACGAAACCAGATGCAATTTTTTTGTTTTTGCATAACCCGAAAAAAAAATGACACCGTTATTAAAGTTGGAACCAATAAGATCAATTTGGGGAACGTTTTGTAGAATGGCAAGTTGCTTTTCTGTTTTTTCGGGGAGCCATTCATCATCCGCATCAAGCAATGCAACCAACGCGCCAGTTGCATTACGCAGGCCAAAATTTCTCGCAGCAGAAACTCCTTTGTTTGCCTGGTGAAAAAGTTGATAAGAAATACCCGGAGAGGAGTTTCTGGAGTTTATGTAATGTGTGATGATTGCCCTGCTATCGTCGGTAGAACCGTCATTCACAAGGATTACTTCGAAGTTTTTGTAGGTTTGTTTTTCGATCGATTCAAGCGTGCGCTCAATGGTTTGTGCGGCATTGAAGACAGGAATAATCACACTGATCAGCGGACCGGCGTAGAGATTTCCAGTATTGTTCGTTTTGGTTTGCACGCTTGTTACATCAATTTTTGTGCAACTACATGGGTTGTTGCGCAAAAGATAATTCTTTATCTGTAATTATATATTGACAAATCAGACCAAAGGCGCATTTTGGTAGATCATCCGGATCAATTCAATTGTTTTTAACCCATCATTTCCATTTACAAAAGGGTGTGCCGGATCTTTCAGCGCCATTATAAGGTTATCATACACTTTATCGTGATTACTCATCGAACCGCGGTAAAATCCATAATCATTCGCCGGATTATCAAAACCTTTAACCTCCAGCAAATAATTTTCAATTGATTGGTATTCAATTGTATTCATGTATTCTCCGCCCAGTTTCACAATCCCTTTTTCGCCGATAATTGTCAGCGAAACTTCCATGTTTTTCCTGAATGTATTGATGGACCAGTTGATGCCTCCAATGCTGCCACTTTTCATTTCCAATACCACGCTACCGGTATCTTCAAAATCAATACTTTCACCATGGGTGAAATTTTTCCTTATGCCGGAAACATTTTTGCAATCCCCCAGCATCCAGCAAAGCACATCAAGGTAATGGCTGAACTGGGTAAACAATGTTCCTCCATCCAGGTCTGCCGTGCCTTTCCAGCTGTTTTCATAATAAGCAGGAGGGCGGTTCCAGAAGCAATTCAGCTGGAAGCTGCAAATTCTACCTAAAACATTGTTCTCCAGTGCGTTTTTGAGGGAAATAATCGCTGGATTATATCGCGACGATTTTACGACAAAAAGCTTTTTCCTGGTTTCATCGGCAGTGGCGATCATCGAAAAGCCATCCGCTACAGAAATGGCCATTGGCTTTTCGCAAAGCACGTGAAAGCCCATTTTTAATGCGGCAATGGAGTGTTCCGCGTGCAGGCCATTTGGCGTGCAAACAGATACAACATCCAGGTGGTGTTTTTCCGCCTTAAACATTTCTGTAACCGTAGAATAGGCCTTGCAATTATATTTATCTGCCAGTTTCTGTGCTTTTTCAGGAACAACGTCGCAGACCGCTTGTAACTTGCCCACGCGTGCCATTTGCTCTGCATGCCTGGAACTGATGTTCCCGCAACCAATTAAACCGAATTTTACCATGTGTAAGCCTGTTAACTAATTGTAACTAAACGTGTAAATGTAGTGTGATTATCGAAAAAAGGGGGCTAAAAAAGTGATTATTAGCGAAATATGGTCCTTTCAAGACGGTTTTTGATCTTAATATGCAATTATAGGTAAAAATTGGGTATTAATATGGCTGTTTAATTTAATTGTTATACATTTGCAGCCAAATTAATTAAGAATTTTTAATCGGATGTTTTTTTAAAAAGAAATTGAGATGCCGTATTTAACAAAAGAAAAGACAGCAAAAATTTTCGCAGACTTTGGTGGAAACGCTACCAATTCAGGTTCTATCGAGGGCCAAATTGCTCTTTTAACAGAGCGCATTAGCCAAATTTCAAAGCACTTGCAAGCTAACAAAAAAGATTTCTCTACTCACCGCGGTTTGATGCAACTGGTAGGTAAAAGAAAACGCTTGTTAACTTACCTGAGCAAACACAACCTGCAAGCATATCGCGCACTGATCGAAAAACTAGGAATCAGAAAATAATCTATCATGTATATATAAACTATTCCCAACTGTGTATTATGGTTGGGAATAGTTTTTTTGCATGTTAGCGAATTACAATTAACATTAAAAGATCATAGCAACCCCGTTATTCCCACCTTGCTTGATTGTGTTGCTATGAAAAAACACAACTTATGCTATTACAGCCAATAAGTAAAACATTTGATATAGGTGGCGGCCGCACAGTAACCATTGAAACTGGTAAGCTGGCCCGTCAGGCAGATGGCGCAGTTACAGTACGCCAGGGCAACTGTATCATCCTCGCTACAGCAGTAGCAAACAAAGAGCCTAAAGAAGGACAAAGCTTTTTCCCATTAACGGTAGACTACCAGGAAAAATTTGCTTCTGCAGGCCGCATCCCCGGTTCATTTTTTAAGAGAGAAGGAAGACTGAGCGACTACGAAGTATTGATTTCCCGCCTTATTGACCGCGCCCTGCGTCCATTATTCCCTGAAGATTATTTTTGCGATGTTCAGGTACTTGTAACATTAGTTTCAAGCGATCCGGAAGTTATGCCGGATGCACTGGCTTGTCTTGCAGCTTCTGCAGCACTTGCTGTTTCTGACATTCCTGTACAGGAAATTATTTCTGAAGTTCGTGTTGCAAGAATCAACGGCGAGTATGTGGTTAACCCATACCGCAGCCAACTTGCAACTGCAGATATGGATTTCATCATCGCTGCCACTGATAAGAACATCATGATGGTGGAAGGTGAATCTAAAGAATGTAGCGAAGAAGACCTGATCAAAGCGATCGAGATTGCTCACGATGCAATCCGCATTCAGGTAAAAGCGCAGGAAGAACTGCGTGCAGCGAAAGGGATCACTACAAAAAGAGAATACACGAAACCAGCTCAGGACGAAGAATTGCGTGGCAAAGTAAATGAGTTCGCTACTTCCAAAGTATATGAAGTGGCTAAGTCAAAAAGCAGCAAACACGAGCGTGGCGATAAATTTGACGAAATTCAGGAAGAACTTCTCGCTCACCTGAAAACTGCATACAATGTTGCAGAAGGTGAAGAGCTTGCTGACAGCATAAAGAAACTTGCGAAAAATTATTATCACGATCTGCAATACCATGTGGTACGTGACATGATTTTGAACGACCGTGTACGTCTTGATGGACGTGGATTAGAAGATGTTCGTCCTCTTGCAATGGAGACAGACCTTCTTCCAACTCCGCACGGTTCTGCATTGTTCACACGTGGCGAAACGCAATCATTGACAACTGTTACTTTGGGTACACCATTGGATGAGTTGCTTGTTGAAAGCGCTGCAAATTCTGAGTATTCAAAATTCATTCTACACTATAATTTCCCTCCGTTCTCAACAGGCGAAATTAAACCGATGAGAGGTCCTGGCCGTCGTGAAGTTGGTCACGGAAACCTTGCAATGCGTTCATTGAAACAAATGATGCCGGGTAGCGACTATGCTTACACGGTACGTGTTGTAAGTGATATCCTTGAATCAAACGGTTCTTCTTCTATGGCTACTGTTTGCGCCGGTTCACTGGCGTTGATGGATGCAGGTGTTCCTGTTCCTAAGCACGTTTCAGGCGTGGCAATGGGACTGATCACCAAAGAAGGGAAATTTGCGGTATTGACAGACATCCTTGGTGATGAAGATCACCTTGGTGATATGGACTTTAAAGTAACCGGTACCCGCGATGGTATTTGCGGCGTGCAAATGGATATCAAAGTAGATGGCTTAAGCATGGATATCATGCGCCAGGCACTTGCTCAGGCAAACCGTGGCCGTATGCATATCCTGAACGCTATGTACGAAGCTGTTCCTGCTGCAAGAGCAGACGTGAAACCTCACGCTCCGCGGATGGTGAAATTGTTCATCGATAAAGAATTCATCGGTGCTGTTATCGGACCAGGTGGTAAAGTGATACAGGAAATTCAACGCGAAACTGGTTCAACCATCAACCTTGAAGAGAAAAATAACATGGGTGAGGTTAGCATCTTCGGTACCAAAAAAGAATCAGTTGACAAAGCTGTTTCCTGGATCAAAGGTATCGTTGCTGTTCCTGAAGTTGGAGAAGTATATGAATCTACAGTAAAATCCATCATGCCTTACGGAGCCTTCGTTGAGTTCCTTCCTGGCAAACAAGGGTTACTGCACATTTCTGAAGTAAGCTGGAAACGTCTTGAAACACTTGAAGGAGTGTTGAAAGAAGGAGATGTTGTGAAAGTGAAACTTACAGGTACAGATCCTAAAACAGGTAAATTCAAATTATCACGCAAGATCTTGTTGCCAAAGCCTGAGGGCATGCCAAAACCTCAAGGCGATCAGCAAGCTTAATTGCGAACACATAATTTTTATTCAAAGTGAGCTGCAAAACGGCTCACTTTTTTTTAATAATTGAATAACTGAATAATTGATGATTGGGCTTCGCTCATTCTTTCCGAAATGTTCAATAATTCAATTATTCAATAATTCAATTATTGCTTATGGCATCCTATCTCGAATTTGCATTTATTTCTCCTCTCGAAGAAGAACAAAAGGATATCCTCGTTGCCGTGCTTTCAGGCATGGGATTTACTGGTTTTGAAGAAGACAGGAAAAAGTTGAAAGCCTTTGTGCCGGTAGAAGATTTTGATGAAGATGCATTTACGACCTATTGCACTATAAATGATTTGCATTTTGTTAAAAGCGAACTGGAAGACAAGAACTGGAACGAAGAGTGGGAGAAGAATTTTGAGCCGGTTATTGTTGGAGATTATTGCGCCATCAGGGCTGATTTTCATGCTCCGGTTCCGAATGTAAAACACGAGATAATCATTACTCCAAAAATGAGTTTTGGCACGGGTCATCACGCCACTACCTACATGATGATCCAGGCAATGCAGGAATTGGATTTTTCAGGAAAGTCCGTTTTTGATTTTGGAACAGGAACAGGAGTGTTGGCAATTTTAGCAGAAAAAGAAAATGCCGCATCTGTGACTGCCATTGACAATGATCAATGGAGCATTGAAAATGCTGACGAAAATCTGGAAAGAAATCATTGCAATAAAATACATTTGTACCGCGCCGATGAGTTGAATGAGGGAAGACAATTCGATATTATACTTGCCAATATAAACCGTAATGTAATCCTTCAATTTTTATCGGCAATGAAACAACATCTTGCAAAAGATGGCGTTTTGTTACTAAGCGGTCTGCTGCATACCGATAGAGAAATTATACTTGAAGAAGCTTTAAAGAATAACCTGAAAAACGTAGAAACGATTGAGAGGAACAGTTGGATTTGTCTTAAAATGCAGTAATGAATGGCGGAAGACGAATTTTTTATGGTAGTTTTCCCTATTTTTGATTTCCAACTACACCCGATATTCAAATGAAAGAAGCTTTGATTATAGTGCTGGCTTATTTGCTTGGATCAATACCTACCTCCGTTTGGGTAAGCCGTTATTTTTTTGACATTGACATACGAGATTATGGCAGTGGCAACGCTGGTGCAACAAATACCTTCAGAGTTTTAGGGTCTAAATGGGGCACGTTTGTAATGGTCGTAGATATGTTGAAAGGCCTGATTGCTGTAAAACTTGTTTATCTTCTTCCTTACATAATTGAAAATGATTTTGCGAGAACCAATTTGCAAATAGGTCTTGGACTGGCAGCGGTGCTGGGACATATTTTCCCGATTTGGGCAGATTTCAGAGGTGGAAAAGGCGTGGCAACCTTGTTTGGCCTGGTGTTAGGCGTTTCGCCATGGAGTTCCCTTTGTTGTGTAGGTGTGTTTTTATTAGTACTATATCTTACCCGCTTTGTATCGTTAAGTTCCATTCTTGCGAGCATTGCTTTCCCCATATTTATCCTTGTGATCTTTAATGTTGATAATCACGCTTATCGTATTTTTGCGGTAGCCGTGGCGCTGATGGTGATACTTACGCACCAAAAAAATATCAGCAGGATCCTGAAAGGATCAGAGAGTAAAGTGCCTATCCTGAAATACCGCGACCGCAGAAAACAGCGTCGTCGTGAAATCAAAGATTAACCTTCGTTCAAATACAACCGCACATTTTATTACCGGATTTTAGTGATCTACTACCGGTGGTACGATGATTGTTTAAGAATATTGTATAATCAGCATCGTTATGAAAAGAATAATTTCAACCTTTCTATTACCATTGTCCGTTGCGGCAATGATGTCATCATGTACCCGGAATTCATTCACCGGGAGAAGCCAGCTAAGTCTTGTCCCTGAATCCCAGGTGCAGGCAATGGCACTGACGGAATACACACAGTTCCTGGATTCGGTTAAAGTAGTTTCTGCGGCAGATAAAAACGCACAAATGGTTGCACGCGTTGGTCAGCGCATCGCAAATGCAGTAACGCAATATGCTGCAGCAAACAATATGTCCGACCAACTCCAAGGTTATAAATGGGAATACCACCTTGTTCAATCCAACGAAGTGAACGCATGGTGTATGCCGGGCGGTAAGATCGTTGTGTATACAGGGTTGTTGCCTATTACACAAAACGAAAATGCATTGGCAGTTGTAATGGGACACGAAGTAATGCACGCAGTTGCAAGACACGGTAGCGAACGTATGAGCCAGGGTCTTGTACAACAATATGGTGGAGAAGCACTGAGTGTTATGCTGGCGAGCAAACCCGCTGCGACACAGCAGTTGTTTATGACCGCTTATGGTGTAGGTTCCCAAGTGGGAGTGATGTTGCCATTCTCTCGTAAAGACGAGTTAGAGGCCGACAAATTTGGTCTTTATTTTTGCGCAATGGCAGGTTATGATCCGCGCGAAGCAATTCCTTTATGGCAAAGAATGGAAAAAGCAAGTGAAGGTAGCAGCCGTCCGCCTGAAATGTTGAGCACTCACCCTGTAGAATCTACCAGGATCGCTCAATTGCAACAGATCATGCCGGAAGCCTTAAAGTACTACAAACCGGCTGCAAACGCCTCTAAATAAAGTAAATAGCTGTTGAGACAAGGCATTGCCGTGTCTGTAACAAACAAAAAATCCCCTTTTTATAGACAAAAGGGGATTTTTATGCGATCTATATTTCGTAAAACGCACAATTAGTCTACCTTTGCACTTCTGCAACTTTTTTAACCTAATAGATTAAACGTTTGAAATATGTCGCAAAATGTGATTGAGAAACTTCAGTTAAAAGAGGAAAAGAACTTGCTCATTCAGGGTTTACCATCTACAATCGAAAAACAATTCAGTAAATTATTCTTCGCAAAAAATGTAACGCCGTTGTTGAAATCGCGCGGAATTGACTTTGCGCTTGTATTTGCCATCAACGAGTGTCAGCTGAATGGTATACTTGTAGATGTTTTACCTGCATTGAACAACGAAGGAAAATTTTGGGTAGCGTATCCAAAATCAACTTCTAAGATCGCCTCTAATTTAAACAGATCATGCAGTTGGCAAATGCTTACTGAAGCAGGGTTTGAGAATGTGGGTGAGGTAACACTTGATCATGTATGGACGGCCATCAGGTTCCACAAAAATGAACAAGCCGTTGTAGTAGTGGAGGAAGAAGTGTTTGAAGAAGAAGAGGACGGAGATGACGATGTTGCTGTAGCTGTTCCCACAAAAAAGAAAACAGTGGCAACGCCTCCAGATTTTGCAAAGGCATTAAGACGTAGTAAAGTGGCGACAGCTTTTTTTGAAAAGCTTTCTGTTGCCGGTCAAACAGAGTATGTGAACTGGATCACTGGTGCGAGAAAAGAAGAAACGCGTTTGAAAAGAATAGAGACAGCAATTGAAAGGCTGGGCGAGGGCAGGAAAACAGCGAGGGATTAATTGAAAGTTGAAAGTGGAAAATTGAAAATTATTTCCGCGTAACAGTTAATGTAAATATTTAGAGTCCCGCATTTGCGGGACTTTTTATTTAGGGCGAATGCGATTCGCCCCTACAGCATTTTCAACTTTCAATTTTCAATTTTCCATTATTTCAAAATCACCGTTCCCACTTTCTTCAAAATATCTTTCTCCAATTGCTTTAGGTGCATGTGCGTTTGCAGGAGCATCATTTGTTCGTCACTGGTGTGGGGCTGTTCGAGGTCCTTTTGGTTTTGCTCGATCAGGCGCTTTATTTTGCGAAGCTTTAAGTAATTGAGCGTTGAAATCACCTCTTGTACGTACACATCTTCCCGTGATGCCACAGGCATGTCGTATTCCTCTTTCCATTTTGAACTAAGCTCGTAAGGGAAATCCATGATGGAAACAACTATGGAGCTTATCGACTGGTCTTCGTGGTAAAGAAAATTTTTGGACGTTGGTTCCAAACCTGCGTCGTACCAGGCTTTGTAGGTTTGAATGATGTGCAATAATTGTTTATTGTCAAACAGATCATCGTCTACCATTTCTTCAAAAAAATAGTCTACTACACGTCGCTTTCCATCCCATTCTTTTAAACCGAATTCCAGCAATGCTCTTACAACAGAGCGTTCTTGTAACTCGTCTTTTAAAATGAGATTGATGGTGTCATCCTGTTGCCGGAACTGTTGTGGTGGGCCTTGTATTTCAAACCCATTTTCATCGTACATGGGTTCCGAAAAGAAAGGAAAATCGCCATCAGGTGCAGGACCGGAATTTTGAGCAGGTCCTTGCTGTTTTGTTTCCTGCTTGCTTACTCTTTCACGGATGAATTTATTTACCAGCGTCGTGAAACCATGTTCTTCAATTCTAAGGATCTCCGAACATTGACGGATATAGTCCTGTTGTTTTGTAAAATCCTCGGCCTTGTTGATCTTGGAAATACTTTCTGCAACCTGGTTTACAACGGCAGCTTTCTTTGTGGTGTCACCTGATGCATCTTTCAAAGCAATTTCCAGCTGAAAAAGAATGAAGTCTTTTTTATTGGCCGCAATAAAGTCACGAAAGGCAGTTGTGCCGACTTTATTTACGTAGCTATCCGGGTCTTCTTTGTCCGGAATCAGCACCAACTTTACGTTTAGCCCCTCTTCAAGTGCCATGTCAAGTCCGCGTAGTGCGGCTTTCACACCAGCGGCATCACCATCGTAAATGATGGTCAGGTTGTTCGTGTATTTTTTAACAAGGCGTAATTGGTCCTGTGTAAGTGATGTGCCGCCGCTGGCCACTACGTTTTCAATACCGGCCTGGTGCAGGGAAATCACATCTGTATAGCCTTCCACGAGTAAACATTCATCCTGCTTATCGATGGCCTGGCGTGCGAAATAAGTGCCGTAAAGAATTTTACTTTTGAGGTACAGCTCGTTTTCCGGCGTATTGATGTATTTGGGCGCCTTGTCATTTTTCTTAATGATGCGGGCACCGAAACCAATGATCTTACCTGTGTTGTTATGAACGGGAAAAATGATGCGGCCCCGATAGTTGTCCAGCAGTTCGTCGTTGCGCAGCACCACCAATCCTGATTTTTGCAAATACTCCGGATTGTATTGATTTGCGATGGCGGTTTTAGCGAAAGCATTTCCTCTTTCGAGGCAATAGCCCAGTTGAAATTTTTGAATGACCTCTTCGCGGAACCCACGTTGTTTCAGGTAGCTCAGGCCTATGTCCTGACCTTCCTCGTTGTTCATCAAAATGTCTGCAAAGTATTTCTGGGCAAATGCGTTGATCACGTGCAGGCTGTCGGCCACCTGCAAATGTGCCTTGTACTCCGGACTGGTTTCGGTTTCTTCGACTTCCACATTGTAGCGGTTGGCCAGCCAGCGAAGCGCCTCGACATAAGTGTACTTTTCGTGCTCCATGATGAAGCCGATGCCGTTTCCACTTTTGCCGCATCCGAAACATTTATAAATTTCCTTTGACGGACTTACCGAAAAGGAAGGGGACTTTTCATTGTGAAATGGGCATAGACCAATATAGTTGGACCCTCGCTTTTTTAATTTTACGAATGAACCAACGATATCAATAATATCAATTCTGCTTAATATCTGCTGTATCGTTTCCTGCGAAATCATCGGGGGCAAGTTAGTGAAGTTTAGTTGAAAGTTGAAAGTTGAAAATGGAGAGTGGAAGCAGCATTGAAAGGTATAACTGGTTAAGATACAAAGCGATTTTTGGCTGTGATATGTCGCTTTATAGAGAAGATGTAACTCTCAACTCTCCATTCTCAACTCTCAACTATATTTGCAACCTAACGCAATCAATTATGATCCCTTACTGGATGAGTAGAACCCAGCTGTTGTTGGGGGATGAAAAAGTAGAAAAATTACAATCGAAAAATGTGTTGGTGGTTGGCCTGGGCGGAGTAGGAGGAATTTGCGCAGAAATGATCGCCCGTGCCGGCATTGGAAAAATGACGATTGTGGATGCAGATGTGGTGGACCTCAGCAACGCTAACCGCCAGATTCCGGCGCTTCATTCTACGGAAAAGAGATTAAAAGCGGAGGTGATGGCCGAGCGTATCCGCGATATCAATCCTGCAATAGAACTAACCGTTATTCCCGAATTTATTGAAGGTGAAAGAACCCGCGAGATTGTGCAAAATGGGCACTTCGATTATGCGGTGGATTGTATTGATACGCTTTCGGCGAAGGTAAATTTCATTAAGATTTGTATTGACCTGAATATTCCGATGGTAAGTTCTTTGGGAGCTGGCGGAAAAATGGATCCATCGCAGGTTAAGACGAGTTTTTTGTCAGAAACGCATAGCTGTAAACTTGCCCGATATGTTAGAAAGCACTTAAACAAGGTGGATATTTCCAACGTAAAGGCTGTTTTCTCACCGGAAGACATCGACGAAGATCGCGTGATCGTAACAGAGAAAGCATTGCCCAAAAAATCCATCATCGGAACGATTTCTTACATGCCCGCGATTTTCGGCTGTACGTGTGCCAGTGTGGTCATTCGAGCTTTGCTCGAAATTTGAAAATTTGAGGATTTGAAAATTTGAAAATTGTTTCTGTGTAGCATTAAGCGCATTCAGGAGAAACTCGGAAATGACGCAGGGAAAGAATTTTCAAATTAGCAAATTTTCAAATTTTCAAATTACCTTGCTCTCAAAATCTACAAGAATCTATGCATGTTGGAATAATTATGGGCAGTGATAGTGACCTGAGTATAATGCAGGCTGCTGCTGATGTTTTAAAAGAATTTGGCATTTCGTATGAGCTTACTGTAGTATCGGCTCACCGTACACCGCTGCGCATGGTGGAGTATGCACAGAAAGCAAAAGAAAGAGGTTTAAAAGTAATTATTGCAGGTGCTGGTGGTGCAGCGCATTTGCCGGGCATGGTGGCTTCGATCACCTCTTTGCCGGTAATTGGCGTTCCTATCAAGTCCTCTAATTCTATTGATGGTTGGGATTCGGTTTTGTCCATTCTGCAAATGCCAAACGGTATTCCTGTGGCAACGGTGGCATTGAATGCTGCGAAGAATGCAGGTATTCTTGCCGCAACAATTCTCGGTGCATTTGATGAAAACCTCGGAAATAAAGTGGCTGCATATAAAGAAAACCTTGAAAAAGAAGTTTTGAAAAAAGTAGACAAGCTGAAAGAAGGCGGTCAGCCTAATGGGTTTGATGCTTAATTAATTGAAAATTGAAAGTTGAAAGTTGAAAGTGCATTTGAATGCAATCGGCAAGCTCAAAAAGCAAATTCACTTTCAACTTTCAATTTTCAACTCTCAATTATCTTCCTCCTCTCTTTACTCATTTCACATTAAATATTATTTTTAAGGAGAAAAAGCAAAACCTCGCTGTTGTATTCACAACCGTTTCAACGTTATGAACCAAGCTCCAACACTTCTGCTGATTGACGATGACCTGGATGACCAGGAGATTTTTGAATTGGCTGTCAGGGAAACTAACAAGGCCATGCAATGCGTTTACGCAAGCAGTGGATTTGAGGCGCTTGAATTGCTGGAAAACGATCCCTCTTTTTTACCGGAATATATCTTCATAGATCTGAACATGCCAAGGATGGATGGGAGAAAGTGCCTTGTTGAAATAAGGAAAATGCCCCACCTCAATAATGTTCCCATCATTATCTACTCAACCGCTGACGATGAGAGGTCTCATTTGGAAACCAAACAAATGGGCGCTTCAAAATATATTGTAAAGCCTACGAGCCTGTCGGCCCTCGTAGATACGTTGGCAGAATTATTTAAAGTATCCATCTAAAAAAAGATAACCTGATGACCGGAGCCAAATTAGAATCGGCTTCGCTGCTGCTTTTTGAGGGCGGTGGCGAAACGGGTGAGCTGATGAAGTCAATGGATTGGGGAAAGACCGTGCTCGGAAGTGTGGAAGAATGGCCCCAAAGTTTAAAGACCTGTGTGCGTATCGTATTAACTTCCCGTCAGCCGATGTTTGTATGGTGGGGAAAGGAACTCATCAATATTTACAACGATCCTTACAAGGCGATTGTGGGCGGAAAGCATCCCTGGGCGTTAGGCAAACCTGCGTCCGAGGTGTGGTCGGATATTTGGGACCAGGCGGGTCCCCGCGCGGAAAAGGCGCTGATGGAGAATACTGGCACTTATGATGAGGCACTGCTTCTCATTATGGAGCGCAACGGCTATCCCGAAGAAACGTACTATACTTTTTCATATAGCCCCGTGCCGGGTGAAGACGGAAGGCCAGCGGGAATTATTTGCGCCAATACTGACGATACCGATCGTATCATCGGTGAACGGCAACTGAGAACATTAAAAGATCTGGGTAAATACATTCTTGATTGTGCAAGCAATGAAGAAGCTTACCAGAAAACCATACATATTTTAAAACAGAATCCGCACGATTTTCCCTTCGCCGCTATTTATGAAATAAAAGATGGAAAGGTAGCAAAGCTGCAAGATGCAACGGAGGACCGGTTGAAGACGCTTTTACCGGTTGAAACGGATATTCAGTCGCAACATGGCATTGCCTCTCTTTTCCAGCAGGTGATTGACGAAGGCAAGTTGAATGTATTTAGAAATGCGCAACAGGTTATCGGCCAGGTTACCGGAAGTGCGTGGGCAAAAGCGCCTGATAATTGTCTCGTGATTCCTCTGATGCAATCTGGTCATCCATTTCCTTTTGCACTAATGGTGATTGGTTTAAATCCATTTCGCCAGCCTGACGAAAAATATCTTGATTTCTTCAGATTGGTGGCAGACCAGGTGGCAACCTGCATAAGCACATTATATGCATATGATCAGGAGCGTAAACGTGCAGAAGCACTTGCGGAAATTGACAAGGCGAAAACGGTTTTTTTCAGCAATATCAGTCATGAATTTCGCACGCCGCTTACTTTGATGCTCGGTCCCCTGGAGAGCATGCTTGGAAATGCTGACGATCTGCATGAAGATCATATTGCCAATATAGAATCCACACATCGCAATGCCATGCGGTTATTGCGACTGGTGAATACATTGCTTGATTTTAGCCGCATTGAAGCAGACAGGGTGCAGGCTCGTTTTTCACCCGTCAATTTATCTCAACTTACCATTGACATTTCCAGCGCATTCAGAAGTGTTATAGAAAATGTGGGACTTGAATACAAAGTGAGCATAAAGAACATGAGTAATAAAGTGTATGTAGACAGGGAAATGTGGGAAAAAATTGTGCTGAATCTTTTATCTAACGCTTTCAAATATACGCTGTCGGGCAAAATTGAAATACAACTGGAAGAGAAAAACGGTGATGTGGTGCTGAGTGTAAGCGATACGGGCATTGGCATTCCTGAAAAAGAATTGCCACAATTGTTTAACAGGTTCTATCGTGTGAAGAACGCCGGTGGCCGCACTTATGAAGGTACGGGCATTGGACTTTCGCTTGTAAAAGAGTTGGTAGAGTTGCACAACGGTACCATTAATGTTGAAAGTAAAGAAGGTGTTGGCACAGTCTTCAGTGTGTGCATGGCATCCGGAAAAGATCATTTGCCTGCAGATCAGATACAGGAAAGAAATGATGACATTTTTACCACTTCTCTTTCCAGCATTTATGTAAATGAAGCGATAAGCCTCACCGGTGACAAACAAAGAAAAGGCACAGTTGCAGCGGAAAAAATAAACGAAAAAAAATATCGTGTTCTTGTCGTGGATGACAATAGTGATATGCGGGATTATATGGGGCGTTTGCTCAACAAAGAATACGAAGTAGTGACGGCAGAAAATGGTAAAGATGCATTGGGCAAAATTTATCATCAAAGACCAGATCTTATTTTGAGCGATATCATGATGCCCGTGATGGATGGTATTGAATTGCTGCATGCCGTTAAAAGCAACACTTCTACCGACACCATCCCGGTTATTTTCATATCTGCAAGAGCAGGAGAGGAAGCGAGAATAGAAGGCTATAACATTGGGGCAGATGATTATCTCGTAAAACCTTTCTCTTCGAAAGAACTATTGGCAAGAGTGCGTTCGCAATTGAAAATTGCCAACATGCACAAAGAGGTGAATGACGCATTGGAAAACAAAGTGAAAGAACGAACAAAGGAACTGCAGAAGGCTTCCGAAAAACTTGAGCAGACAAACACAGAACTCAGACGTACCAATAAAGAGCTGGAACAGTTTGCGTATGTATCGAGCCACGATCTGCAGGAGCCACTTAGAAAAATACAAACCTTTGCCGACCTCATCAACAGGAACATTGAACAGCCTGCATTTGATGTAAAACGTTATCTCGAAAAAATAAACTTATCTGCAGAAAGGATGTCCATTTTGATAAAGGACCTTCTTAATTTTTCTAAACTATCTAAAATAAACGAGGAGTTTGTAGCGACCGACTTAAACAAAATCCTGGAGGATGTCATCAGTGATTTTGAGGTGTTGATCAAACAAAAGAATGCTGAGATAAAATTCACTTCTTTGCCTGTTATCAAAGCCATTCCAGTGCAGATGAATCAACTGTTTTATAATCTTATCAGCAACGGGTTGAAGTTTAGCAGACAGGAAAAAACTGTGATTGAAATAAAATGCGCCGTTGAAAAAGGGGAAGATATTTTTAATGCCAAATGTGATCTCGCCACAGACCAAAGCTATTTGCACCTGTCGTTTGAAGATAACGGAATAGGATTTGATCAATCGTATGCGGATCAGATCTTCACCATATTTCAGCGTTTGAATAGTGATCAGCAACGCTTCAGCGGAACAGGCATTGGTCTTGCGATTTGCAAAAAAATAGTGGAAAATCATCGCGGGTGCATCGGAGCACATGGTGCGGAAAATATCGGTGCCACGTTTGATATTTATTTGCCTATGCAAATAACTGAATAACTGATTAACTGAATAACTGAAGGTTTATGTTTAGTCAAGCTCTTTAACTTTAAACGTTCAGTTATTCAGTTAATCAGTTATTCAGTTATTATTCCGGAAACTTTATCGGCACCAGCTTGTCTTTCTCATGCGAGGTTGACATTTTGCTTTTTAGTTTGTTGAGCATTAGCACTACCTGCATGAAAACTTTATCTACCTGGGGATGTTTTTGCCAGTCAAAGAATACATGTTTCTTTTTGTTCAATTTCTCCAATTCATCGCAAGTGTCATCGACATTAACAACTATGCTCGGTGTTTCGAACGCAATGGCCATTTGTGCCATGGCTGTACAATTGCTCACCACCATCAGTGCATTTTTAACAAGTACACCCCATACACCAAGAGAGGTTTTGCCCGTAAGGTCAATAACGGGATAGCGAATGTATTTGATTACTTCGTTGTTAATTGCTACGTCCTCTTTGGTACCGGTGATCAACAGTGTGTATCCCTGTTCAACGAAATAGTTTGCTATCAGGGCAAAGTAGCGCGGCGGCCACTGGCGCCAAATACCCCGTGCTCCGGGATGAATGCAAATAAATTTGCGGTAATAAACAGGAAGAAGTAAGTGTTCAAACTCCTGGTAATCTTTTTCGGTAAGAGGAAATTCAAGCTTGTTGTTGTTCGTTTCAATACCCAGATGATTGAGTAATTGCAGCAACCGGTCAGTGGTCGTTTTGCTTTCATCATATGCAATGAAGAGATCAGTATGGGAAGGATGTTCCTTGGGATAAAAACCTGCAACACTGGCGGCGCCAAATAAGAAAACCATTTCGTTAATGCCGGTGCCATCATTATGCATTTGCAAAATCAAATCAAATTTTTCGTGACGCATCATTTGGACAAAATGCAAAAACGTATGTACGTCTGTCTTCGGTTCTTTCATTACCTCGTAACCGGGAAATTCAATGAGCCGATTGATGTATTGGGGAAAACGGGAAACAAAAGCGGATGCAGCCGATTTGCTGATCAAAGCTATTTCAGCATCAGGAAAGGCTGTTCGTAACGCTCTGAAAGCGGGTACGGCAGATAACAGATCTCCTAGAGGTAAAGCGCGGAAAATGGCAATTTTGTGAATGTTGCCTTTGTCTAAATTCATGAACGAAAATTTTAATCACAATGGTTTTTCAGTCTCACAGTTAAAGGATCAGTGTGATTAAGATTTCACGGGCCGAATTGTTACTGGAAAAGTAGAAAGTAAAAAGTAAAAATTCAAAGACTTAGCGTTTTTACTTTTTGGAACCAAGGCAACAGAATGCGTCAGCTTACACTAGTGCTTGCGCCATTCAGTTTTTTTACTTTTGTTTTTTACTTTTTATTTTAACGCTAAGCAGATGCAGGAATACTGTCGCTGCTGTTAACATAGGATTCGTACTTCTTTCTGTTTTTTGAGAGATGCAATATTCTAACCTTATATGTGCCGCGTAATGACCAATAGATAGAAAGAAATGGCAGAAACATAGAGGTGGCCATCATTTCGACAGTATTGGTAAAAGACGGAATAATGTTTTCCATTCGCTTGATAGTGAGCAGAATAACCATCAGGAACCATGTGGCTAAAGCAATCAATGCAAGAGGATTAAGATCCAGGATCCAGCCTACAAGGGTAAACACGAAAAGAAGTGTCATGATCGTGTAGTTGCCCCACGGTACGCTCTCGCTGCTGCTGCTGAATAATTTTGACTTGTAAATGTGTTGCTTTGACTGCCGGATGTTGATGCCCCAGTTAACATCTCTCACTGCGTTGAAACTGGCTGCGCCATCCACTTGTACAAAAGGAATGTTGCTGGTAAGCATTTTAAAATGCAGTGCATTTAGATCGCCCCAGCTTCTCGAAAAATCTTCATCGAAGCCTTTTATTTTGCTCAGCGTTGTTTTAGCACTTGCACAGTTTGAAGCTGATATTGGTTGCAGATCATTCTTTGGTGTATCCAGAAGAGAAATCCTGCTTGTGGTCACGTTGCCGATGAATACAACACTTTCATGTTCGTGTTTCACATATTCCGCCCAAAAACTTTCTGCCCAGTCCGCACTCGGGAGGTGGTCGTCATCAATAAAAGCCACCAATTCTCCTTTTGCCATCTGCCACCCTAAATTTCTTGCAGCATCTCTTCCCTTTTTATAAGGCAGGTAACAAAAAGTGATAACGGGTGTTTCCGGACTTGATTTGATAAGATCAAAAACAATTTGATGCGTTGCCATGTCAGGGCCGTCGGAAACAACAATAATCTCGTATTTGCCTTTATCGAAACGCTGAGATAATAGCGCTTTAAGACATTGCAGCAATGCGGCCGGGTGCTGATATGTTGGTACTACGATTGACAGGCAGATGTTCATAATTCGGAGGTAGAAGATGAAATAAAATGTTTGAGGTTCAACCCAATAGGAGAACATTCAAATTATATACCCACCCCGATTCGAAATATTCGAACAGCCCTGAAATAGTAGGGTAGAAAATATTCTACACTTTTCAGGAATTAGAAATTAGGAATTAGGAATTGGCCGCAAGTCAATCTGCCTCATCAATGCGAACAATTCCTAATTCCTAACTCCTAATTCCTGTTCGTATCTAGCTTGTTTTTCGGTAATTCCAGATCGCCCAGCTATTCAGTACTACAGCAAAAATGATCTCGATGAAAAATTGCTTTTTGATGTCGGCAAATGTGCTGCCTTTTAAAACGATCATGCGCATTACTTCAACAAAGTGAGTGACAGGAGTAAGGTTGGAAATTACTTTTGCCCACTGTGGCATATTTTCTACCGGACTAAATAACCCGCTCATTAAAATAAAGATCATCATAAAGAAAAATGCTACAAACATTGCCTGCAATTGATTGCTACTGTAAGTTGATACGAGCAGTCCGAAACCAAGCAATGCGATCATATAAACGCTTACAAACAGATAGAGTGTCGCAATGCTGCCTGCGGGTATGATGCCATAAACGAATCTTGCGATCAATAGACCCAGGGTAAAATCAAAGATGCCGATTAGCCAGAAAGGAATCATTTTACCCAAAATGAATTCCCATTTTTTAATAGGCGTCACGTTGATCTGCTCTATGGTTCCGATCTCTTTTTCACGAACAATGTTCAATGCCGCAACGAATCCTCCCACCATTGTAACCAACAATGCCAGGATTGCCGGCACCATAAACTTATGATAGTCCATCAAAGGATTGAACCAGTTAGAGTATTCGATGCCGATGGTACTTACAGCGCTGAGTCGTTGTGGCTGCACCCATTTTAATCTTATGTCGCCGTTGAAATCTGAGAGTACGTTGGTGAGGTAGGCGCTGCCGATGGAGCCTTTTACACCGTTGATGGCATCTGCGGCAAGGAAGACTTTTTGATTGTTTTCACGAATAAGATTGCGTTCAAAGTTTTGCGGTATTTCAAGAATGATGTCTGCCGTTTCATGCTCCACAAGATGCAGCGCTTCCTTGTAAGAGTCGCTGTAACTTACTATGCGAAAATATCCGGACGCACCGATCTTATTAACAAGTTGTTGCGTGTAAGTTGAATGGTCATGATCTACAATGGCAACGTTCACATTTTTAACATCGAAATTTGCCGCCAGCGGCATTATCAGCAGCTGTATCATTGGCATGATGAAGATGAGTGGCAACAAACCTTTGTCGCGAAATATCTGTTTAAATTCTTTACGCAATAAAAATTTTAGTGTTCTCATGCGAGTCGAATTTTAAAGTTTCTAAAACTAACGGTCAACAAGAAAACGCACATGCCCAAAAGGATGAGCGTTTGCTTCCACACGGCCTGCAATCCAAGCCCTTTCAGCATGACAGCCTTCACGATAAAATAATACCAACGTGATGGAACTACATTAGAGATTACTTGCAATGGCACTGGCATATTTTCCAATGGAAAAAGAAAGCCCGTGAAAAGTATAGTGGGCAGCATCATGCCCATCATGGAAATAAGCATGGCTGTCTGTTGTGAATTGGTAACCGTGGAAATGAGCAAACCCAACGAAAGACAAGTGATGATGAATAATGTACTTTCCATCAAAAGCAGAAAAATATTCCCTCTGATTGGCACACCCAGCACATAATTACTCAGCAGCAGAATAACTATAAGATCGATGAATGACAGTGCAAGAAAAGGGATCACCTTTGAAAGAATGACGTACAGTGGTTTAAATGGCGAAACCAACAGGATTTCCATTGTGCCCAGCTCTTTTTCTTTTACAATCGAAACAGAAGTCAGGGTAGTGCAAATGATCATCAACACCAGTGCTATAACGCCGGGAATAAAATTCATAGAACCATTTAATTCAGGATTATAAAGCATCCTCAGCTCTGGTTGTATTTGATAGGGAATTTGAACATTTGCATTGATCTCCGTTTGATAATTGCTAATAATAGAGAGTAGATAGTTTGTCAGTGTTCTCGCAGTGTTTGGGTCACTTGCATCTGCTATGATTTGTATACTGGCTTTATTCGTATGCTTCAGGTCTTCGTTGAACGAAGATGGAAATACGACCGCGCATTTTATTTTACCCTGCTTGAATGCCTTTTCCATATCGTCGTACGATAAAATAGTTCGCTCAATGGTAAAATAGCTACTGGCGGCGATCTTCGTAATGATTTTTTGTGTCGAAGCGTCCTTCGAATAATCGACGACAACAACCTTTGCATTTTTGATTTCGCTCGTGAGCGCAAAACCAAAAAGTAAGATTTGCATTATCGGTAAACCAAAAAGAATCAACAGTGTTCGCTTGTCACGAAACACGTGATAAAATTCCTTTCTTACAAAAACGAGAAACTGATTCATTAATTGAAAATTGAAAGTTGAAAATTGAAAATGGGCTGTTTTTGTAAAACACTGTTATGGTTTCATTTTTACATTTGTTTTTGTGGTTTTAACAATGCTTGCTAATAATCTCAAGATTTCCTCGCAGTTTTTTTTGATGGAGTCGTATTCATTTGCTTGTAAATAACCACCTTCTTTTAAAAGTAAAAGCCAGTAATTAGTTTCGTTTGCTTCTTTTAGTCCGATACTCATTTTGTGTAAAAAGTCGTGCTTTGATTGCGCGTGCTCCGCTTCTTTTATCATAGCTCCAACAGCTGTTCCACTTCTAAGTATTTGTTTGGATAATACATATTCCTTGTGTTCAACACAAAGAAATTTGTATAAGTTGACAATTCTTATTGCAAATCCTATCGATTTTTGAGCAACTATGTTTTTATTCATCTTTAATACGTTCATTAATTAATTTAAACTAGAAATTCATTAAGTTCGTATTGCCGAGGTTTACTAAAGGGAAACTATCATTTTCAATTTTCAACTTTCAATTTTCAATTATCTGACCGTTTTGCGCCGCGGGCCAGCTCGTAAAAAACTTCATTCATTGTTTCTGCTGAAAACCGCGTCTTCAAATTTGCTGGCGTATCAAGCGCATCAATTCTTCCATCAACCATTATGGAAATGCGATTGCAGTACTCTGCTTCATCCATATAGTGGGTGGTCACGAAAACGGTGATGCCATCATCTGCAGCTTTGTAAATCAAATCCCAAAACTGTCTGCGCGTAATTGGATCAACACCACCGGTTGGTTCATCCAGGAAAACAATTTTTGGTTTATGAATAATCGCTACGGAGAACGCCAATTTTTGTTTCCAGCCCAAAGGCAATTCACCCACCATTTTTTTCGCTTCTTTTTGCAGTCCTAAGGTGTTGACCAGTTCTTCACCTTTCTCCTTTAGTTGTTTGTCTGATAAACCATAAATGCCGCCAAAGAATTCAATGTTTTCCAGAATAGAAAGATTTTCATACAGCGAAAATTTCTGGCTCATATAGCCGATATGTCTTTTGATCTTTTCCTGTTGCTTGTACACATTGAAACCCGCTACAGTTGCTTCCCCAGAACTTGGAAATGAAAGTCCGCAAAGCATGCGCATCGCGGTGGTTTTGCCTGCACCGTTTGCACCCAGAAAGCCAAATATCTCACCTGTATTCACTTCAAATGAAATCTTGTTCACAGCAACAAAATCGCCGAACTGCTTTGTAAGATCCTTGCATATAATGGCTTTTTCTTCCATGGCTCTAAGTTTGTTATTCAATATTGTTTCGTGAGCGGGCCTCGACGAGCTCAGCCTGACAGGCAGGCTGGACTGTCAGGCTGAGCTTGTCGAAGCTTCAGTCATCAAACGGATAAAACTATCTTCGATTGTTGGCTCGATCTTTTTGATCTCAATACCTGAGTTGTTTTTTTGTTGCAGGTAAGCTGTTAAGGTTGTCTCATTCTGCGCTGCGTCATTTTTGAAAGTTGCATGCAGGTATTCGCCGAATGCATACACGCTCTGGAGATTTTCATAGCCTCTCGCATCATTCAATATTTTGTGCATGTTGTCAGCTTTCACGGCATAAAGTTGTTGAGGGTAGGAGGCAACTATTTTTTCCGGTGTATCAACAGAAAGCAGTTCGCCGTTTTGAATGAGAGCAATACGTTCACATAAATTTGCTTCATCCATATAAGGCGTAGAAACCATGATAGTGATCTGTTGCTCTTTCAGTCGTTTCAACATTTCCCAGAACTCTTTGCGTGAAACGGCATCGACACCCGTTGTTGGTTCGTCCAGAAACAAGACCGTTGGCTTGTGAATAAGTGCACAACATAACGCCAGCTTTTGTTTCATGCCGCCAGATAATTTTCCTGCACGTCTTTCTTTGAACGGTTCTATTTGAACGTAGATGTCTTTTATAAGATCGTAATTTGCAGAAATAGTAGTGCCAAACAGCGAAGCGAAAAAAGTAAGGTTCTCTTCAACAGTCAGATCCTGGTAGAGCGAAAATTTGCCGGGCATATAGCCAACACAACCTCTTATTTGTTTATAGTCTTTCACAACGTCAAAGCCGTCAACCGTTGCCGTTCCTTTATCTGCGATCAGCAGTGTTGTTAGTATGCGAAACAACGATGACTTCCCTGCACCGTCTGGTCCAATCAGCCCAAACAGTTCTCCCTTCGCCACTTCCAGCAAAATGTCATTCAGTGCAGTAACATTACCCTTGTCGTAGGTCTTCGTTATATGTTCAATTTTTATCGCGCTCATAGACCTTGTTTTGTGGAACGCAGATTTTCATGATTGTCACGATTTGTTATGATTATTTGAATCAACATAACTTTTATTAAAAATCATGATAAACATTTAAATCATGATAATCTCTGTTCCTGTTCTCTACAATATCACTTCTCCGTACATTCCTATCTTCAAAAAACCATCATTTTTTACTCTTACTTTCATTGCGTAAACAAGATTCGCCCTTTCGTCCTTCGTCTGAATTGTCTTTGGTGTAAATTCAGATTTATCGGATATCCAGCTAATATTGCCCTGATAGGTTTTGTAATTCTTTTTGCCATCGTCAATGCGCACTGAAACTTTTTGTCCCTGCTTGATTTGTGACAGCTGCGTTCCGGAAATATAAGCTCTCAGGTAAATCGTATCGATGTTGGCAATTTTGTATAACGCTTTGCCTACGCTTGCCATTTCGCCTTGTAGTGCATACCTCGTCAAAACCACACCTGTTAATGGGTTGATGATGTTGCCTTTCCGGATCTGATCATTATATGTATCAACTGATTTTTGCAAAGGAGATTTTTCACTCATAATGCTTCTGTTCTGTGTAGCAATATTTGTTTCCTGCACAACGATCTGTTGTTTGGTAGCGTTTATCTGTTTTTGCAATTGATCGATCAACGCATTGATATCATCCAGTTGTTTACGCGTAGCAGCATCGGCTTTTACCAGGTTTTCTGTTCTTGTTTTTTCACGCTGTTGTTGTTCCAGTTGGGATTGTTGAACAGCCAATTGCTTTTTGGTCAGTTCCAGTTGAGGACGCGGATCTGTCGTTTTTTCTTTTAGAGATTGAATAGTGGCCTGTACTTGTTCCCGCTGAAATTCCACACCGGCAACATCAATCTTTCCAACCACTGCATCTTTCCGCAATGTATCTCCTTCTGTAACTGTAAAAGAAAGGAGCTCTCCATTCTGTTGCGCAGATACAATGACCTCATCTGCCTCAAAATTTCCAGATGCATCATAATCTTTTTTGTCAGCATTGCACGCCGCAAAAAGAGTAGTGATCATTAAAGCAAAAGTGATTCTACGTTTCATGAAATATTCTTTGAAGTGTTATTATTTGGTGGTTCTGATCATTTTCAATTTTCCCCGCCTGACTGACGCAGTCGGGCAGGAACTTTCAATTTTCAATTCCCCGCTGTGTTCTTATAATTATACACTGCCTGCAGCATCTGGATCTCATGCAGCGCCGCGTTTAATTTTGCCTGGCTTTCATCATTAACCTTTACGATGAAGTCATGCGTTGTGATTACGCCATTGTCTAACTGCGCATTGGCAGCGGATTTGATGGCGCCCCGCAGATCGACAACTTCCTTGTCCTGTTGCAAAAGTTGCTTGTATTTTGAAACATCTTCGCTTTGTTGAGAAAGAGAAAGTTGCGTGTTAAACAAGAATGTTTCCCTTTGCACATCAACATTGGAACGGTTAATGTTGATCAGCTGCTTATCATTTTTATTGGTATAAAATCCTGTTATGGGCCAGTTAAAACGAACGCCAACCATGCCGTACCAACCGAAATCGTTGCTGATGAAATTGTATGTCGGCCTTCCATAATAGCCTTGTGCAAATGCACTGACTTTTGGTAGATGGGCGATTTCCACTTGCCGTTCCTGTATGTCGAATAGTTTCTTTTGATAGTCGTATTGTTGCAGCTCCGGCCTGTTAATGTTTGAAGACAATGTTTGATCACCCGGTTTTACAAGCTGCACATCGTCTGTAATGGCTAAATTGATCAGGATGGAAAGCATGTTTGCATACGCTTTTCTATTCGCCTGCAATTCAATTTTGCTTTGATCAGCGTTGATCAGTTCCGCCTTTAATTCGTCGACGCTGCTTTTGAACGCCGTTCCATTGTTGTAAGCTCCCTGTGTTTTACTTAGTGCACTTTGTATATCATTTTTCTTCAGCTCGGTTAATTCAATTTGCCGGCCAATCAATAGAATGCCAAAGAACAATTGGTTAACCCGGTCTCTTACAGCGTACAAATTTACTTCGAGCGTTTGCTCCTGCAGTGCGGCATTGGCAGCTTGCGTTTCCTTCGAATATTTTATGGCACCACCATCGTAAATGGTTTGCGTTAGCTCTGCACCAACTTTATAAAGGTCCTTGCTAAACGTTGGATAAATTGTTCCCTGGAGTGCCTTGGGAAATTCAACAACGTCAGACTGATACGTCGCTTGCCCCACAATGTTGATCTGAGGCAGATAGCCTTTTGCAGCGTTGTCGATAGAGTAATCCCGTGATTTAGAAATCAGGTCGCGCTGCTTTATTAGCGGATAGTTTTGCTTTGCCCGCTCGTAGCATTCTTCAAGAGTAAGCTGCTTTGACTGGCCCATAACGGCGAGACAATGTAAAGCAACAACTAAAGAAATGGTGATTGATTTGTACATCCTGCGTCGAATTTTAAAATAATTTAATCATTTGATTAACCGAAGATTATCTAAACTATGACCTCAGTATTGTTTTTATCCAAACGGGTATCAGTTTCCTTCTTTCATTCATTAACTCAATAAATTCAGCGTCTTTGCTTAACGCCACTTCCATCAAAAGTGGCCTGGCAACAAACGGAAAGATGATCATGCTGAATGTATTGATAATGAAGTGCAAAGGCTTGATTGTCTTCTTGTTCTTTTTCAATTCAGCCTGAAGTTGCAGCATGAAATGCGACTTCAGCATAATGTTCTTGTTTAGCTTTCCCTTCAAAAATTTAGCGTTGCTTTTCAGCGCATTTAAGATAAATAGAGGAAGGTCAGGGTACTCAATTATTTGATCAATGTAATAGTTAGTTAAACGGTCTATCTTTTCATCGATAGAGGTTGCAGTATCATAGAGGAGGGTTTGGATACCACTAATAAAGTGCAGCAGATTTTCAGTCATTACTATTTCGAAAAGCTTTTCCTTGCTCCTGAAATAATAGTTTAGCAATGCGAGGTTCATGCCAGCTTCTTCTGCGATGTCCCTTGTTCTGGCGGCAGCAAATCCCTTGCTGGTAAATACTTTGCGAGCGGCCTCTTTGATCTTTTCTTCCGTTGACAAGTCCTTTATTTGCTTTGCCATGGCAAGTTGTTTGCACAAAATTAAAAATGAATTTCATATTTAAAAATATTTTTTAATCATTTGATTAAAATTGAATGAATGACGTTTGATGGCATCGCACAGAGATATGTTTGTGACATGATGATAAGGTGCACCTATCAACTCCTAATTCCTGATTCCTAATTCCTAATTTCTATTTCCTGGCCAGGCGCGGAACGATATTTGCCATTGATCAACATTCAATATAGTTAAACCAAAAAAATTATTCTATGGGATTTGATCAGTATCACGAACCGCCTGAGGAACTATCGGAAGAAACCAGGACATTTGCCCGCATGATAACTTCGTTGTCAGAAGAAGCCGAAGCGATCAACTGGTATGAACAGCGAATTTCCGTGGAGAAAAATAAAGACGCTGTTGCCATCATGAAAAATGCACAAAAAGAAGAGTTTAAACATTTTGGAATGGACCTTGAATTTTTGTTGCGGCAGAACAAAGAATGGCGTGAAATATTAAAGGGCATACTTTTCCAGAAGGGCGATATTGTGAAAAGGGGAGAGGACGCTGAGGAAGCGATTTGAGGGAAGTTGTGAGTAATGAGTTGTGAGTAATGAGTTTGAAGTAGTTGCTTTGCGAGATATGATTTCGCGAAGCAGCTTTTTTTGTGCAGGTTCCATTAGCAGGACTTTCGTACACCGTACATCGAACACCGTACATCGCACATCCCACATTCTCCTTGAACATTTCTCTGGTTCATCATTTTGAACTAATTTACTTTGCTAAGAATAACTGTTCATTTAAAACTGCTGTTTTGCTTCAATACATTGTCCGCAAATTATTTTATGGAATATTGGTGATGCTTGGCGTTGTAGTATTTGTGTTTTTCCTTTTCCAAGGTTTCGGTGATCCGTCGAGACTGGTAATGGGGCAGCGTGCAGATGCTGCCACACAGGAAAATATCAGAAAGGAACTTTATCTTGACCAACCAAAGTGGAAGCAATTTCTGTGGTACCTCAATGATGTTTCTCCCATTGCTGTTCATTCCGCTGAGGATATCAGCAACAAACAATTACATGGATTATTTATTGGAACAGATCAAACCAAAATAGGTCTTAAAGTACCTTATCTGCGCAGGTCTTATCAAAGTAAGCGAGAAGTATGGCAACTGATAATGGAGGTCTTGCCCGGCACATTGTTGCTGGCAGTAGCCGCCATGATCATCGCAACTGTCATCGGTGTTTTTTTAGGCGTAACAGCTGCTGTTAAAAAAGATACGTGGATGGATACGTCTTCCATTTTTTTAAGCATTGTTGGAATTTCTGCGCCTTCCTTTTTCATGGGAATCATCATTGCATATTTGTTTGGTTTTGTATTAAGCAAATTCACCGGCCTCCATATGACAGGCAGCTGGTTCGATATAGATGAAGTAACAGGTGAAAAATATTTAACGCTGAAAAACCTTTGGTTGCCAGCGATAACACTTGGTATACGTCCGCTGGCAATCATTGCGCAACTTACCAGAAGCTCTATGCTGGATGTACTCAACCAGGATTACATTCGAACTGCGTACGCAAAAGGGCTAAGCAAGAATGTGATAGTATGGAAACACGCCTTGCGCAATGCATTGAATCCTGTTATAACGGCCATTACAGGCTGGTTTGCAGAACTCCTGGCCGGCGCCTTTTTCGTTGAATATATTTTCGGATGGAAGGGTATAGGCAAGCTTACCGTAGACGCACTCGAGAAACTCGATTTCCCAGTTGTTATGGGCTCAGTGCTTGTTTGCGCTTCGTTATTTATTCTTGTAAATCTCCTCGCAGATATTCTTTACGGTGTTATTGACCCCAGAGTGCAAATTTGAAAATTTGAAAATATGCTAATTTGAAAATGCTTTAAGTCAAGCATTTGCTATTAATAATTATCTGCTCGCAAGGCAGTCGACAATCAATACCGCATTTAGCACCAAAAGAATTTTCAAATTTTCAAATCCTCAAATTTTCAAATTAACTAAGCTCTCTCTTCCTCAGAGTACCTCCTAACCTTATGGTCCAGATATTTTTGCCTGATGATTTCACTCATCGTTTTGTTGTACACTTTGCTTTCCACCCATGAAATGATGTCGAGATAAGCAAAGGCGCGGGTTTCGAAGCGGTTCTTTTCAAGCTGCTTAGTTTTTTGCAGGAATTTTTCCAGTTCAGCCCTTAATTCACGGCGCGATACATGGAATGTGTTGCGTAAAAATTTAAACATCTCCTGCTCAACTACAGTCAGGTTTTCACGCTTCGACATATAACGGTAAACTGACTTGGTAAGATATTCCACCAAATCAAAATTGCCCAACTCGTAGTGCGCCATCAAATGCAAAAGACGTGCATAGCTTTGCAGGTCGCTTCGCATATCGAGGTTGTCATTAATGATGCGCAACAAGTAATCAATACATGTGCTGTAATCCTCGCTGCCAAAGAAAAGCATCGCCATTTTATAATTGATCACCAATACACGGTGCTGATCGAGGAACAGCGCATATTCAGCAAGCTTTTCTTCAATGAATGGCACCAGTGCAAGCCCTTCTTTGAATGCACCTGTAATAACGTGCTGGTTGATCTTTGCACTATAAATGTAAACGAATGATTGTACTTTAAAGTTGTCGTGGTCCTTCACCCGGTCCGTTTGTGCAAACTCTTCAAATCGCTTAAGATCTATTTCAAATTTCTCGTAATTGCGCAAATCGAAGTGTGCATTAAGTAAGTTGTGCAAACCCTTAATATAGTTTCCCGTTTCAACACGTATCATCGAAGGCTGGTCCGTAAATAAGTCCACCCATTTTTGTGTGTAACGGTAGTACATCAAAAAGTCCTGGCGAATAAATGCATACCAGCAATAGCTTTGATATAGGTAAAGCAGCTCGTAAAAACCTGTTTCCTTATACGCGTCCGGAGGAAGATTTTCTTTGAAAAATGTTTTCACACCCATCTCATCCCTTTCATTGCGGGAGTGTCCATTTTTGATATAAAAGCTGTAAAGCTGCATGGCAAGATTGGAAAGTCTCGCAACCATATCGATCCTTCTGCTCGATTCATTTGCTTCTTTGGCAAGTTGCTCCGCGCGGCTCTGCATCGTGTGCGTAATGTGCAGCGTCTCAATGCGTTTTTCCAGCGCAATGATCTGTGGGAGAAAAAAGAACTTCTCATTGCTCTTCGCCATTTCCTTCGTTCGGGCAAGGAGCCGAAGGCTCTGAAGAAACAGACCCTTTTTGTATAGAATATGTGCGTAGTCAAATTGTTCGTTCAGCTGAAGGTCGATGCTATCGGCACTTTTAAGCAACCTGAGACTCGCAAGAATTTCTTTATATAAGTGTGTTTTTAAGTTGGAAAGCTGGGGCTTTTGAATGCCTGGTAATTTCTTTAATAATAGTTTTTCATCATATTCACTAAGCTTGTCCATAGCATCAAATAATTGCACAATTTTGAGGTCCTCTTTAGCAGAACTTCGCTTGATGTACAATTTAAAATGCCTTTTCTCCGCTTTTTCGAGGGAATGGATCAGCTGGAATAATATATCTGAATATTTGTTGGACATAATCTAAAAAAAAGCCTGAAGAGCTTAATCATCAGGAATTTAGATAAAGATATAATCTTTTTGGCATGATTAAATCCTTATCAAAGTGGTTATGAATCTTATATTTCGTAAAGTATTTTTGATATATCAAATGAAACGAAAAAGGGCAAGCAGTTCGTAGAGTATTGAAAATCATTTGATAAAGCTGTAATCAGCACAAAAATTACCTGAACTTTTTTTCATATGGCAAGCAATCGTTAAAGCCTTCTGTTTCTACAGAGGGCTTATTTTTTTGCAAGATACGATGGGGTAATTAATAATTAATAATTTAGAATTAATACTGGAACCTCCAGAATTGATTGCTGAATCTCTCTTCATTTTCAATTCTCAACTCTCAACTCTCAATTCTCAATTATTTAATGATCACTTCCTTAATCACTTTCTCACCCAGCGCCTCGTTTACCTGCTTGATAATGTTTTCTTTTTGAAACAGCAATTCGTTTCTAAGTGGAGCAACGGTAGTCGTTATATAAAGCTTATTCCCGTGAATTTTAATGTCTTCCGTGTATTTCGCTATGGTTTTACCCATAATTTGTTCCCAAACCTGCTCTATCTGAATGGCCTGCATATAGCCACTTAACCGGCTGTTTTTCAGGAACTGTTTAAGCGCATCGCCAATTGAATATTCTCCCATAATGATAAGTTGCGGTAAAGGTAGGAATCAATTAGGAATTAGGAATTAGTAGTTAGGAATTAGCTAGGCTAACGCGGGTATTTCAGGCCATGCAGTTTAAGTTACTAACAAGGAATAAATTCATTTTATTGTAAATGATTGTTTTTCAATAATTAATACTTTATTAAATCTTCTACAGTTGAACGAAAACCTGTATCAGCTATAGGCCATTGCAACTTTTCTTTTTCAACTGCCCTCTTATATGTGTTAATCCGATAATGAAAGAAAAAAACTAAATCCAATATCAACTGAGTTCCTTCTTTAACCCTTTCATTATATATAAATAATTGGTGTTCCGGCTCGTTGGCGTTCCCTACGTGATAATGTGAGAAAGCATACTTAATCCGTACTCTTTCGAAAATTGCCGGAACACTTTTATTTCACCCTCCGTATTCCATACAATTTCGTCGTAAAGCCCGTTTTTATATCCATTCTATCAGAAAAACTGAAGCAATCCGTACTCTATTTGAAAACAGTAGATCAAATAATTATATCCAGTATTTCCGGAATAACCATCGTTTCGTAAGGCCCGTTTTTATCCATTCTATCAGAAAAACTAAGAGAATCCGTACACTATTTGAAAACAACAGATCAAATAATTATATCCAATATTTCCGGAAAAACCATCGTTTCGTAAGGCCCGTTTTTATCCATTCTATCAGAAAAACTAAGAGAATCCGTACACTATTTGAAAACAATAGATCAAATAATTATATCCAATATTTCCGGAAAAACCATCGTTCGTTAGGCCCGTTTTTAATCCAATCTATGCAAGACAACAATGCGTTAATCCGTACTCTCTCGAAAGCAATTGTAAAGACATTTATTTGGTAAATGTCTTTTTTGTTTTTTAGAAATGAAGCACTAGAGTTTGATAAGTTGTTGGGGAATGTTTAATGCAGAAAATGCATTCGACAAACGATCACAATGTGTATCCGTAAGTAAAACCTGTCCATCGTTGTGGGAACAAACCCATTGCAGTAAATTGTTGATACGGTTTTCATCCAGTTTCTCGAAAACATCGTCCAGTAGCAGGATAGGAGCGAATCCCTTTTCTTGTTGCAGGGTTTCAAACTCCGCAAGTTTTAAAGCAAAAAGTAAACTCTTTCGCTGCCCCTGCGAAGCGATTTGTTTGAAAGGTTTCTCAAACAATTTCAATTCGATATCATCCTTGTGTATACCTACGTTTGTGCGTTGCAGATATAGATCTCTTTCTCTTGATAAATGCAGGCAATTGATAAATGAGTTGGCGGTAAGCTGGCTATCGTACATTATCTCTACAGCGTAAGTTTCGCCGGAGATCTGCTGATAAAATTGTTTTACCAGTTCAATAAACTTTTGCAGACGCTGTTTTCGTTGTTCAAACACATAAGTACCAGCTGCGATCAGTTGATGATCGAGCACTTCCAGCAGATGTTCATCCACTCTTCTTTGATCTGCAAATTGTTTCAGAACAGTATTTCTTTGGAGCAGTATTTTATTGTATTGGATGAGTTGAAGCAGGTATTGATGATCTACCTGGCAAAATAAAGCGTCGATAAAATGCCGGCGTTCCTCGCTGCCTCCGGTTATGATCTGCACATCGTCTGGAGCGATCATCACCGCTGGAAATTTGCCGATGTGTTCAGACAGTTTTCCATACAATTTGTCGTTGTCCGAAAACTCCTTTTTCCCTGTTTCCCGTAATATGCTTGTGAGTTTGTGGGATTCACCGTTTAGTGTGAAATTTCCTTCCAATCGAAAACCGTTCAAACCCTGCTGCACGTTTTGCGCATCACTTTTGGTGAAATAGCTCCTGGTAAAGCACAGATAATAGACAGCATCCAGCAAATTCGTTTTCCCGATGCCATTTTTCCCACAAATTCCTGTAACCTTTTCGGTAAAGCTGAAAGATTGCGCCAAATAATTTTTAAACTGAACGATTGTTATATCCTGGATCTGAAGCATGAAGAATGCAAGGTAATTTGAAAATTTGAAGATTTGAAAATTTGAAAATGTGAGGAAGGACAGGTTTTGAAAAAATGTAAACTATTAAATATATGAGAGAATTCTGCCATTTATGGGAAATGATAAACCATTCATTTTCAAATTTTCAAATACTCAAATTACCATATTTATATAAATTTTCAAATTTTCAGATTTTCAAATTTTCAAATTGTTAATCCCTTATCTTTGCCCGTCAAATTTGAATACTGTGGCAACAAAATTTTCCAAAGAAACTTATTTGTATTGGTACGAACTCATGAAGCTTATACGCGAGTTCGAGTTAATGGCAGAAGAGAAATATAAAATGGAAGGCAAAATTCGCGGTTTCTTTCATGCTTATATTGGGCAGGAAGCTATTGCAGCAGGTTGTATGACCGCTACAAAACCGGAAGATGCGTTCATTACGGGATATCGCGATCACGGATTGGCAATTGCCAAGGGTGTAAGCGCGAAAAGTTGTATGGCCGAGTTGTATGGTAAAGCCACTGGCTGTGCGAAAGGAAAGGGCGGCAGTATGCACTTTTTTGGAAAAGATGTTAATTTCTTCGGTGGTCACGGTATCGTAGGTGCGCAGATCGGAACTGGCGCCGGTATCGCTTTCGCTGAAAAATATAAAGGAACAGATCATGTTTGCTTGACTTTCTTCGGCGATGGTGCTGCAAGGCAAGGTATGGTGAACGAAGTGTTCAACATGGCAATGACCTGGAAATTGCCTGTAATTTTTATTTGTGAGAACAATCACTACGCGATGGGTACTTCTGTAGAAAGAACTTCTAACGTGGTGGATATCTATAAAATGGCCGATGCGTTTGAAATGCCTGCCGACAGCATCGACGGGATGAGCGCAGAAGCAGTTCACGAAGGCATGGCAAGAGCCGTGAAAAGAGCTCGTGAAGGCGGTGGCCCTACTTTGTTGGAAATCAAGACCTACCGCTACAAAGGACACTCTATTTCTGATCCTCAGAAATACCGCACCAAAGAAGAAGTGGAAGAATACAAACAAAAGGACCCGATTGAAATGGTGCTGAAAACAATCCTTGACAACAAATTTGCAACTCAGGAAGAGATTGACGCAATCAACAAACGCGTTACTGATCAGGTTACAGAAGCTGTTACCTTTGCAGAAGAATCTCCATTACCGTCAGATGATGAGGTTTTGAAAGACGTATATGTTGATCAGAATTATCCATTCATTGTTGACTAATCTCAAGCATAACTAAAAACTAAAATAAACCGTAATTAGTACTAAAATGGCAGACGTTAATCAGGTTCAGCAAACCGAAGAAAGAAATGAAGTGGTTGATCGCATGACCGGTTTCTGGGATAAAAATAACAAAGCAATTGTAATGGCTTTTGCTGCTTTAATCATCGTTGTAGGTGGTTACTTCGGCTATAAGTATCTTGTAAAAGAGCCAAATGAGAAAAAAGCCAGCGACGCAATTTTCAGAGCGGAAAGCTATTACCGCCAGGATTCATTGAGCCTTGCTCTTAATGGTGACAATGTTAATCCGGGTTTTGTAAAAGTAGCTTCTAAGTTCAGCGGTACAAAGGCAGGTAACATTGCTAATTTCTATGCAGGTGACTGCTATTTGAAATTGGGTGATTATGCTAATGCAATTAAATACCTGAAAGCGTTCTCTACAAGTTCTAAACAATTCGAAGCAAGAGCTCTAGCTTTATTGGGTGATGCATATGCTGACTCAGGTAAAAAGGAAGAAGCAATCGACCAATATAAAAAAGCAGGTACCCTGTTTGAGAAAGATGACTACAACTCTCCGGAATATCTTTTCCGTGCAGGTCTGCTTTCTGAAACACTAGGCAAAACGAAAGAAGCTATTGAGTTGTACAAAACAATTCAAACAAAATACCCTCGTAGCGAAAGAGGTATGTCTATTGACAAATACCTTGCGAGACTGGGCGTTACAGAATAACTTTAAAGTCAAAAGTCAAAAGTGAAAAGTCAAAAATGCGACCCGTTTTTACTTTTTACTTTTGAATTTTAAATTTCGAAATGGCAACAGTATCAAACAGTAGTTTACTAGAAATAAATGCAGGCATTCTTCCAAAGGATGCCTGTGTTGTTATTGTGAAAACAGAATGGAACGCAGTAACAATTAACAAGCTTGAAGATGGCTGCAGAAAAATTTTTGCAGAACAAGGCATTGAGAATGTAAAGACGATCGTAGTTCCCGGCGCTTTTGAAATTCCCTTTGGCGTAAAAGCTTACTGGGAAGCGAAAAGTAACTCTTACGAACAGCCCGATGCCTTTATTGCGCTGGGTGTTGTACTGCGCGGAGATACACCGCATTTCGACTATGTATGTAAAGCTGTAACAGATGGTGTCGTGAATCTGAACCTTCAGCTGCCCGTACCTGTTATTTTTGGTGTGTTGACAGTCGATAACCAGCAACAGGCCGACGAAAGAGTAGGCGGCGTGCATGGTCACAAAGGCGAAGAAGCGGCGATTACGGCGTTGAAGATGATCGCGTTGAAGAGAAGCTTTGAGCATTAGGATTTAATTGAAAGTTGAAAATTGAAAGTTGAAAATGAGTTCGATAGGAATGTTAGGTCTAACAACTATCAACTAACAACCAACAACTATTCTAAAAATGAACGTACAACTATTCATACCTTGTTTCGTTGATCAATTGTATCCGCAAACGGCATTCAATATGGTGAAGGTTTTGCGGAAACTTGGTTGTGAGGTTTCCTACAACGACAATCAAACCTGCTGCGGACAGCCGGCTTTTAATGCGGGGTTCCAGCATGAGGCGAAAGAGGTTTGCTCCAAATTCCTCAAAGACTTTTCAGGAACTGATTATATCGTTGCGCCAAGTGCTTCGTGCACAGGCTTTGTAAGAAATTACTATACAAAACTGTTCGATAATTCTTCTGTGCACAATGATGTAAAGAACCTTGGAAATCGATTGTATGAATTCTCCGAGTTCCTTGTAAAGGTGTTGGGAGTGGAAGATGTAGGTGCGACGTTCTCCGCAAAGGCCACTTACCACGACTCCTGCGCGGGTTTGCGTGAATGCAAGATCAAACAGGAGCCACGCAAATTGCTAAAAAATGTAAAGGGACTTGAACTCGTTGAAATGAACGATGTTGAAACCTGCTGCGGTTTCGGTGGCACATTTGCAGTAAAATTTGAACCAATCTCCGTAGCAATGGCAGATCAAAAAATCACGAATGCAGTAGCTACAGAAGCAGAATATATCATCTCCACAGATCTTTCCTGCCTCATGCACATTGGCGGACGCAGCAATTTTAAAGGCAATAAGATCAAGACCATTCATTTGGCAGATGTGCTGGCAAGCGGGTGGTAATTTAATGGAAAATTGAAAGTTGAAAATTGAAAATGCTTAATCCTTGCATTGGCAAGAGATAGACTAATCATCTCGAATGCTGCACATAAATAATTTTCAACTTTCAACTTTCAATTTTCAACTCTTTTCATACCTCTCCATTATCTCATCACTAAAAACTTTATACAATTTCTTTAATTGCGGTTCGTGATGGAGCAGCTGAAGATGTTTTTCTATCGTAGTTACATCTCTTCGGATCGCAGGCCCGGTTTGCATCGTAGAGGGAGAGTTGGCGTCAAGCCTGTCTACAGTTTCTCTGATAAGCGGCAACAACAATTCGAAGTTAATGTCCTGGTGTCGGCAATAATCATCTGCCAAAGTAAACAGATGATTGGTGAAATTATTAACGATCACTGCTCCTACGTGGAGATGTAATCTTTTATTATCATCTGCAATAGCAACTTCTTCACTGATGGTTGTTCCCAATTCGATCAACATGCTGATGTCGGCATTGGTGTTGGCATCGACAAGAATCGGAATTTCGATATCTGCATCGCTGTTTTTCTTAAGGCTCTGTAGCGGATAAAAAACACCGTAACGCGGGGATATTTTTTTAAGAACCTCTTTACTTACAGACCCCGCGGTATGCACCACGAGGCTATCGCAATGAAAATCATCGGGTAGTTCATACAGGCCATTGTCGGCAATAGCAATGATGTACAGATCGGCACCTTTGGAAATATCGTTCCATTCATAGCATGGTGCGGCTTTCAGTTCCTTTGCCAGTTGGGCGGTTTTTTCATTGCTTCTTCCGTATACCTCTGCGATTTTATGAGAAGCCCGTAAAAGCTTGTGACCTACAACAGTTGCAACATTGCCTGTTCCTATAATCGTAATGTTCATTGCACTAATTTTGGGGTGATGAAATTAAAACAAAAACTTGCGATACGCTACATCAGTAGCAAGTTGAAACTTATTTCGGTGGTTTCGAAAAAACGCGCCGCTGAAAAAGCCTTTGATCTGTTCAGCAGCCCGGTGTCAAGATCGCGAAAACAATCTGCATTGTTTGATAAGGTTGAGCGACTGCCCATGCAGGTTGACAATATTCCTGTTATGGCGTACAGATGGAACAAAGGAGCAGGCAAAAAAGTTCTCGTTCTCCATGGTTTTCAAAGCGCCAGCAAAAATTTCGATCATTTTATTCAATTGCTTATCAATAAAGGATATGAGGTATTGGCGGTAGATGCGCCCGCACATGGCGAGTCCGGCGGCGACAGAATTTTGTTGCCATTGTATGTAAAAACCATTGAAGCGGCTTACCACCAGTTTGGGCCTATTCAAAACTTTGTGGCACATTCTTTCGGTGGTTTGGCGATCACGCATTTCCTGGAAAAAATAGAACACGGTGATGATTACAAGGTTGTGCTCATTGCTCCGGCAACGGAAACTTCAAGCGCTATTGATCTTTTTTTCGCAACGCTGAATCTAAATGATTCCTTTAGAAAAGAATTTGAAGATATTATTATCGAAAAGGGAGGGAAGCATTCTTCTGAATATTCCATTGCAAGGGCGGTAAAAAAGATCAACGCAAAAATATTATGGATACACGATGCAGATGATGATATAACGCCTTACAGTGATGTTGTTCCTGTGATCAATGCAAGCCACGACCACATACAATTCATGACCACAAAGGGGCTGGGGCATCGCAAAATATATCACGATGAAAAAGTGGTAAAGGCGGTGGTTGATTTTTTGTGATTAAGAAGGCTTCGACAGGCTCAGCCTGACAGTGCTCTCAGAGTGTCAGGCTGAGCTTGTCGAAGCCTTGACGCACAGAAGCCATTACAGCGGACTATCCTTTCGTTTACTCACGAGTAAATATCAATAGCGGCTTTGAAAGTGTTGCAATGCGCTTCCACAATTTTCTTTACATCGGCAGAATAACCGCCGCCCATGGCAACGGTTACGGGAATGTTTCTTTTCTTTAGTTCTTCGAACACAAATACATCTCTTTGGCGGCAGCCTTCCATTGTTACTTTTAGCTTTCCGAATTTGTCGGTATCAAGAATGTCAACACCGGAGAGGAAGAACGCTAATTGTGGCTTCTCTTTGTCAAGCAAGCCTGGCAGCGTGTTTTGCAAGGCAGTCAAATAAGTGGTTGTGTCAGTTCCGTCCAGCAGCGGCAAATCAAGGTCAGATTTTTCTTTGTGAAAAGGGTAGTTGTGTGCCCCGTGCATGCTGAACGTGAAAACGTGTGGTTCGTGTTCAAATATTTTGGCAGAGCCATTTCCCTGGTGCACGTCGAGATCAATAATGATGATTTTTGTTGCTTCTTTTTTATGCAGTAAATAATTTGCTGCAATTGCCATGTCATTCAATAAGCAAAATCCCTCGCCTTTGTCTGCATACGCGTGATGCGTGCCACCCGCTACATTCAGCGCCACACCTTCTTTCATTGCATGGTAACAGCAATCAATTGTTCCCTGTGCAATGACGAGTTCACGTTCTGTTAATAGTGGCGATTGCGGAAAACCAATCTTTCTTTGTTCGCTTGCACTAAGCGTTTGATTGATTAGTTTGTTGTAGTATTCTTCAGTATGGGTCAGTAAAATGGTTTCTTTGGAGCAAATAGCAGGCTCGAAAATATTCTTCTTTGTAATCACACCTTCATGCAGCAATTGCTCCGGAATCAAATCATATTTCAACATCGGGAAGCGATGCCCTTCGGGGAGAGGGTGGGAGTAGATGGCGGAGTGAGCGATATGGAACATTTTTCAATTAAGAATTAGGAATTAGGAATTAGTTGAGGGTGCAGCATCTTGTGTTCTTTTGATGATATTTTTGGGTAAAATTAAAGGGCAGCATTCTTGTCGAATATTGCCCTTTAAATATTATGAAAGTCGAATCAAGTTTTGAAATCTGAATTGTGAACAACTCTTAATTCCTAATTCCTGCTTACTTGTCCATATTCCACACCAAAGCACTCGCACCCAATATCGCAGCATCAGACTCTTTCAGATGGCTCACGAGGAGTTTTACTTTGTTTTGGAAGATCTTAATCAAGTTGTCTTCCATGTGCTCTTGCGTAGGACGCAGGATGAGGTCGCCAGCTTTGGTAAGTCCGCCGAAAAGAATAATGGCTTCAGGGCTGGAAAACATCACCGCATTTGCCAGCGCCAGGCCTAGAATTTTACCGGTATATTCGAAAACTTGTTTTGCGATCTTATCGCCTTTGATGGCTGCGTCATACACTTTTTTGGAATCCATTTCTGCTTCCGGAACAACTCTGAGAAGGCTGTCCTCAGCACTTTTGGTCAGTAATTCAAGCGCAGTCAGCTTCACACCTGTTGCAGAAGCGTAAATTTCCAGGGAACCGTGTTTGCCAGTGCCCGGGTGAAAACGGCCATCAGGTATAACCACTGCGTGACCAAGCTCTCCGGCGAAACCGTCATGGCCATAGATCAACTGTCCATTTGCCACAATGCCACTGCCCACGCCTGTGCCCAGGGTGATCATTATAAAATCTTTCATTCCTTTTGCCGCGCCATACATCATTTCGCCGATTGCCGCCGCATTGGCGTCATTGGTAAGTGTAACAGGCAATTGAAATTTATTCTCAAGCAATTTTGCCAAAGGCACTATCCCTTTCCATGGAAGATTTGGAGCGTATTCAATTGTGCCGGTGTAGAAGTTACCATTTGGAGCACCAACACCGATGCCTTTCATTCGTCCAACGCCGCCTGTTTTATTAATCAGTTCGAGAACGCTATCATACAATTCATCGATAAACGTTTCTACATGGGAATGTTTCTTAGTGGAAATCTCACTCGAAAATAACACGTTGCCATTGCGGTCCACTATACCAAATTTGGTACCTGTTCCACCGATGTCTATACCAATTGCTAAAGAAGTCATTTGTAAAGTTGGTTTATAGTAATGCGCGAAGATAGTGAAGGATGCACGATGTACGGTGTACGGTGTATGAAATTCATTTTGGGTTAACTCCTTAAAGTATTTCGTACACCGTACTTCGCACGTCACAACATTCTAATGTCCTCCTGCGCTTTCTAGAGAATCATAGTCTATACCTTGTGATTTGAGCAGCGATTTTGCTTTCACGGCATAGAATGCCAGGTAAATAAAGCATGCCACACCCACCACGTAAGAGTATTGGATGCCCAAAATAGCATCGCTGGATAGTACACCCTGCAGCAATGGGATCAGACCACCGCCCATAATCATCATAATCAGGAAGCTTGCACCTTCGTTGGTGTGTTTTCCAAGACCCGCGATAGCCAGGGTAAAAATACAAGGCCATAAAGTGCTACAGAACAGACCAACACTGATAAACGCAAAAGTGCTCACCATACCATCAGCCAGCATACCAATGATCAGTGCGATTATGGCAAGAGACGAGTAGATCAGCAACTGGCGTGCAGGGTTGCCCTTGCTAAAGTAGTCACCGATGATCATTGCAACGATCACAGCTGCATAAATGTAGAACGGAACTACATCATGACCTGCAATTTTATTGGCAATAATGAAAACGAGGAACGCGAGATAAGGCATGATGAAACCAAGAACTTTTGTAATGCCTTTATTCAGGTTGAAAGCGCCCACAGAGCTTGTCCAACGGCCGATCATCAAACTTGCCCAGTAAAGGGAAACATAAGGCGCTACCTGGCTGGTATCAAGTCCAAGATGTTTTTCGATAAACAATGGCAGGTTAGATGCTGTAGATACTTCAACGCCTACATAAATGAAGATGGCTACCATACCCAGCACAAGCTGAGGGTATTTGAAAACGGAGCCTCTGTCTTTGTAGAGGTGATCTTTTGGATCTTCTACGATGTCATCAGATACTGTGTGTATTTTGTTAGGCACTGAAGAAAACCTAAAGATGAGGGCAGCCACGAGGAAAGCCGCTCCTAGTATAAGGTAAGGCGTTTTTACAGATTCAATGCTTGCCGTTGTGTTACCGGCAGAAACACTGCCGAATATAGCAAAGCTTACCAGCAAAGGCCCGATGGTAGTACCGAAATTGTTGATACCTCCCGCCATGCTCAAGCGCTGCGAACCTGTTTTGGGATCACCCATCACAATGGCCAGCGGGTTGGCTGCTGTTTGTTGTAACGAGAAACCGAGACCAACGATGAAGAGTCCGCCAAGCAACAAGCCGTAAGAGGCCGTTTGCGCCGCAGGATAAAACAACAATGTGCCAATTGCGGAAATGATCAAGCCTAAGGAGATACCATTTTTATAACCAATGCGGTTTAGAATATCACCTCCGCTTGCCCTGGAAATACCAAAATAAATTATTGAACCTACAGTGTAGGCCACATAGAAAGCAACCGAGATTAATTGAGATTGCCATGGTGCAAGGTCAAGGGCTTTTTTGAAAACGGGAATGAGGATATCGTTGCTTGCTGCTACGAAACCCCAGAAGAAGAATACGGTGACCAGCGTTCCAAACTGGGACCACTTCGTTTGTTGACTCATACTAGTTGTTGTTGTTAAATTGAGGGCTTAAAAATAAATGCTTTTTCACGACATTAAACTGATTTCGATAAAAAGAATAAACATTTTACTCATAATGTAATTTTTTTTTAATGCAAATGCATTTCGAATGCAAATCCTTCTTAAATTGAACTGCCTATATCAATGTACAAACCTATACTTTCCGCTGTACTTTGTGTTATGACTATTTTAGAGTAACTTTTATCATACTTAGCGGCTAAAGAACTCTTCTTTAAAGGTTTTTGGGCCGGTTTTCGATTGCACATTTGTGAGCGATAGTATATACTTAGTTTTTCACCACCATGTTAGTGTCAGCATTATTGTAATTGTAATCACGGAACATTTTTTAGTATAAGGATCAATTTATAACGAAGAGCATATGGAAATAATTCACGTATCAGCAGAATGTTATCCGGTAGCAAAGGCGGGAGGTTTGGGTGATGTGGTAGGCGCGTTGCCAAAATACCAGAACCAGGCGGGGCAAATTGCCAAGGTGGTAATGCCCATGTACAGAACAAAGTTCCTGTTTGACAACACATGGGAAGTCGTGCACAAAAGCGGCACTTTTCTCGGTCGCAGGTGGTTTGACTACACAATAATCAAAGAAAAAACAAACAAACTGGGTTTTGATCTTTACCTGGTTGATATACCCGGTCTGCTCGACAGGGAAAAAATCTATTCGTACGATGACGATGTTGAGAGATTTACTGCGTTCCAGATTGCAGTAGTGGACTGGATCAGTGTTTGGAGACATCGTCCGGACGCTATTCACGTTCATGACTATCATACGGCGCTCATTCCTTTTATGATGCAGCACTGTTTTGCTTATCGTCACCTGTCAACTGTACCGGTGGTGCTTACCATTCACAATGCGCAGTACCAGGGCTGGATGGGCTGGGACAGAAGCAACTACATTCCGGCATGGGATTCATGGACAGGCGGATTGCTGGGTTGGAATGGGGTGATCAATCCACTTGCGGCGGGTATCAAGTGCGCGTGGAAAGTAACAACGGTCAGTCCGAATTATTTAAACGAACTGCGTTATAACAGCAATGGTCTCGAACCGCTTTTTGAGTTTGAAAGAGGGAAATGCATCGGGATACTTAATGGGATAGATACAAAAGTTTGGGATCCGGCGACAGATTCCTATCTCGATTCGCATTTTGACATAAAAACTTTTGAAAAAGGAAAGGCTGCGAACAAAAAATTACTCTGCGATACTTTTAAACTCGATGTAAATAAACCGCTGATCGTTTTTATTGGAAGATTGGTTGGTGAGAAAGCTGCCGAATTATTGCCCGGCTCCATAGGAGATTCGTTGTACCATATTGGAACAAAAATGAACTTCCTTGTGTTGGGAAATGGTGAATGGTGGATTGAGAGCCAGCTGGAGAGCATGAAAAGTGTGTGGATGGGATTCTACAATTCTAAAATCGGCTACAACGAACAACTAAGCCACCAAATGTATGCGGGAGCAGATTTCCTCCTGATGCCGAGCAGGGTAGAGCCTTGCGGGCTCAACCAGATGTATGCAATGCGCTACGGAACCATTCCCATTGTGCGCTCAACCGGTGGCCTGAAAGACACTGTGATTGACTACGAAGCACCTGACGGATATGGGGTTGTTTTTAATGATCTGAGTGTTGGCGATATCACCAATGCCATCTACAGAGCCATGCAACTGCAGGACAAGCCCGGCAAAATGAACGAACTGAAAAAGAAAATAATGGCACTCGATTTTAGCTGGGATAAGAGCGCGGAGGAGTACATTGAGGTGTATCAGTCGCTACAACCGAAATAATTGAAAATTGAAAATTGAAAGTTGAAAATGCGTGCGAACAAAGGTTAACAGCTCTCAACTAAAACTCATTTTCAACTTTCAATTTTCAATTTTCAACTCACTAATAACACTATTGTTAACTCATAATGATTAATATGTCAAAACACATGATGGCCGTGATTTTGGGAGGCGGCGCTGGAACGCGTTTATATCCTCTTACTGCGAGCCGCAGTAAACCGGCCGTACCTATCGCAGGAAAATATCGCCTCGTCGACATTCCCATTTCCAACTGTATCAATTCAAACATCCATCGCATGTTTGTACTGACGCAGTTTAACTCGGCATCGCTCAACAGGCATATTAAAAACACGTATCACTTCAGTGCATTTAGTTCAGCGTTTGTAGATATCCTGGCGGCAGAACAAACACCTGATAACATTACCTGGTTCCAGGGAACGGCAGATGCGGTTCGTCAAAGTTTGAGGCATCTTGAGCCATTTGAAAGCGATTATATTTTGATCCTTTCGGGTGACCAGTTGTATCAAATGGATTTCACTGAAATGCTGACGCATCACAGAGATACCGGTGCCGATATTTCCATTGCAACCATTCCTGTTACTGAACGCGATGCTCCTGAATTTGGCATATTGAAATCTGACGAGAAACAACACATCACTTCGTTTATAGAGAAGCCTAAAAAAGAATTGTTGCCAGAGTGGGTAAGTGACACCGGTGCTGACATGCAGCGCCAGGGAAAGGTCTATCTTGCTTCAATGGGTATTTATATTTTCAACAGAAAATTGCTTTTTGATCTGTTGAAAAATGAAAAGAAAGATGCCACAGATTTTGGTAAAGAGATCATTCCGGAAAGCATCGACAAATACAAAGTTACCAGCTACCAATATGATGGTTACTGGACAGACATTGGAAACATTCACTCTTTCTTTGATGCCAATCTGGGCCTTACAAAGGAGCTGCCTGATTTCAATTTGTTCGACAACAACAACGCCATCTTTACGCGTGCACGCATGTTGCCTCCTGCAAAGATCAGCGGAACTACATTGGAGAAAGCTTTGATTGCAGAAGGATCGATTATAAATGCTTCGCGTGTGGAGAATTGTGTACTCGGTGTAAGATCAAGAATTGGCAGCGGCACTACCATCGCAAACAGCTACGTGATGGGTAATGACTACTTCGAAACCATTCCGGAAATGGACCAGGCTAAAAAGAGTGGCATTCCGATCATAGGCATTGGTAACCGTTGTTACATCAACAACGCAATCGTGGATAAGAACTGCCGCATAGGAGATGATGTGCGCATTAATGGCGGTACGCATTTGGCCAACGTTGACGAGCCTTTGTATGTGGTGAAGGATGGTATTGTGGTGATTAAGAAAGGAGCGATCATACCAAACGGATTCGTGCTGTAATAACCAGGAACGCAGATTTTCAAGATTGTCATGATTTATTAAGATTGAATTTTAATAAGCATAACGATTATAAAAAATCTGCGTTCTTTTTTACGTGAAGATGGAACGCTGATTTTCATGATCTTCAAGATTTATCATGATTTTTTTTAACCAGCATACAAAAAATCATAACAAATCATGACAATCTTGAGAATCTGCGTTCTTTCTTCCCCGGGAACGCAAATTGTTGTAATTTCTACAAAGAGAAATCATAACAAATCATGACAATCATGAAAATCTGCGTTCTCTGTGTTCCCTCTCTCAAAACTTACCGCCATGAGTGAAAAACTAAAAAATAAGCTGCCTAAAGAGGTTGTTGCAACGAACGGCCATGATAAGAAAACGCGAAAGAAATCATCTAAAAAGAAAGACAAATTGAATAACCTTCCCTACGAGCAATCACATTTTATTGATACCTCAAAAAATGTATGGAACTACACATTGCTTACAAACGAGGATGTATTGAATTTTCAACATGGAACGAATTATCGTTTGTATGAAAAATTCGGTTCGCATGCGTTGGAAGTCAACGAAGAACCGGGAATGTATTTCGCTGTGTGGGCGCCCAATGCAACTTCCGTGTCAGTGATTGGTAACTTCAATGACTGGAAAAACTTTGAGCACAACTTATTTCCCCGTTGGGATAAAAGTGGGATTTGGGAGGGATTTATTCCCGGGTTTAAGAATGGGGAAGTTTATAAATATCACATCGTTGGTTTTCAGGGCGTAGAAACTGACAAGGGAGATCCGTTCGCGCATTTCTGGGAAATACGCCCGCAAACTGCATCTATTGCGTGGGAACTTGATTATGAATGGAGTGACAAGGAATGGATGAAGAAAAGAAAAAAACACAACAGGCTGGATGCTCCGTGGAGTGTTTACGAAGTGCATTTGGCAAGTTGGATGAGACCTGATGCCAATGACGAAGAATCTTACAACACGTATGAGCAGATAAAAGAAAGACTGGTGCCATATGTCAAGGAAATGGGTTTCACGCATGTAGAATTCATGCCGGTGATGGAGCACCCCTTCGACGGGAGCTGGGGCTACCAGGGAACCGGTTTTTTCGCACCTACATCGCGTTTCGGATCACCGCAGGATTTCATGGATCTTGTAAATGCATTTCACCAGGAAGAAATAGGTGTTATCCTCGATTGGGTGCCTTCGCATTTCCCTTATGATGCACACGGTCTTTTCATGTTTGATGGCACTCACACGTACGAGTACGCCGATATGCGCAAAGGGTTTCACCCGGATTGGAACTCTTACATTTTCAATTATAAACGAGGTGAGGTAAAATCATTTTTAATCAGCAGCGCGAGGTTTTGGTACGATAAATTCCACGCAGATGGCATTCGCGTAGATGCCGTTTCTTCGATGCTGAAACTCAGCTATTCACGCAAAGAAGGAGAGTGGGAACCAAACGAATTTGGGGGGGATGGGAACCTCGAAGCCATCGCGTTCATTAAAGATCTTAACGAGACATTATTCCGTGACTTCCCTGATACCCAAACCATTGCAGAGGAAGCCAGCGATTGGCCCGGCATCTCAAAACCCACATTCTCAGGAGGTTTGGGCTTTGGCATGAAATGGATGATGGGATGGATGCATGATACACTGCGTTATTTCAAGCGCCATCCTTACGACCGTCAACATCACCAGGATGATCTCACTTTCAGCATGATGTACTATTACGATGAAAATTTCATGATGCCTTTGAGCCATGATGAGGTAGTACACGGAAAATCACCGATGCTGTACAAAATGCCCGGCGACGAGTGGCAGAAACACGCCAACCTGCGATTGTTGTATTCATACATGTTTGCACATCCCGGAGGTAAATTACTGTTCATGGGAAATGAATTTGCCGCCACCACCGAATGGAACTATAAAAGCGAATTGCCGTGGCATTTGCTGGAACATTCCAGCCACAAGGGAATGCAGGAATGCGTGAAGGAGCTGTGCCATTTGCTTAAAAATGAGCCCGCCTTGTACGAACGACAATTTAATTCCGATGGCTTTGAATGGATCGACCTAAATCACCGCTCCGATGCCATCATCGTTTTTAAACGAAAAGGCGAAAAAGCGAAGGATGATTTGCTGGTTATTTTAAACATGACACCTACCGTTCACCTCGATTGGAAAGTGCACGTACGCGGAAAAGATTCCTGGAGGGAAATTTTTAACAGTAACGACCAAAAATACTGGGGAACCGGCGACGTGTACAATCCGTTTCCAGAAATAAAAATTCTGGATAAAAAGCACAAACTTTATGAAATAAATGTGCATTTGCCAGCGTTAAGTGCTGTGATTTTAAAATAAAGTTTAAAATATATTTAAACTTTTGCACAAGTGTAAGTGTAAGCATGATTGTTGCTTAACTAGCATGGCAATCCAATATCCCTAAAACCCAATTGTTTATAAATCCAAAGTTGCACGATGAAAAGACCACTATTGACCGTGCTGACTGTTTTAGCTGTAAGCCAAGGCTTTGCACAAACAGACAGCTCCGATTATTTTTACCAAAAAGGTAACGAAGAGAAACTTGCCCGTCGTTATCTCCCAGCCTTTAATAATTTCCAAAAATCAGTTCAGTTTAAACCTGAAAATCCCGATGCACAAAAAGGATTAGGGGAAGTTGCCGTAGAAATGCGGAAATATGAAGATGCGAAAAAAGCATTTCTAAAAGTACTGGAACTGAAAAAAGACGATACTACAGCAGTCAAAAATCTTAAAAATCTTTATTTCTGGACACGTAAGTGGGACGATGCGATCAAATATGCGCAACAGGCGAAAACGCTTAAGGTTGGAACCGACAATAACTACATTATTGCCAAGGCATATTACGAGCAGGAAAACTATGGCAAAGCTTTAGAATTTCTTGAACAGGCTTACAAAGATGACAACAAGAATGCAGAAGTGCCATACCTGGGAGCCCGCAGCCTGATAGAAATGAGCAACTATAAAAAAGCCGCAGGCTGTTATGAACAAGCGATTGCGCTTGACACTACAAAAACATTGTGGATGTACGAAGCAGGCTTAACATACTACGCAATTCCTGATGACAACAAAGCGATTTACTGGCTGGAACGTGCGGGAGCAAAGGGTTATAAAAGAACCAATGATTATTTGCAAAACCTTGCGAATGCATACCTAAACACAAAGCAATGGGATAAGGGATTGGTGTTGCTTGATGAATTATTTCAACGCAAGCCACAGGATGTTGAAGTAATTTATAGTATTGGTGAAGTGTACTACAACACGAAGAAATATGACATGGCGATAGAAACATGGGACAAGATCCTTGCCATTGATAATAAAAATGCCAATGCAGTCTACATGATCGGCCTGGCTTATCAAAAGAAAGGTGAAACTGCAAAAGGGCAGGAGCTTTGCGATAAAGCAATTGCAATGGACCCTAAACTAGCGAAATTGAAAGAAGAAAGAAAAATGCCGATGTAACAATTTAATTGAAAATTGAAAGTTGAAAATTGAAAATGGTAGGGGCGAATCGCATTCGCCCTGTCTCTCACGAATCGCATTCGCCCTGTTGCACCCAAATAGTGCAGCATAAATAGTTTTAAAAATGCACCGGCAAGCCGGCGCATTTTTCATTTATCCATAACAGTTAGCTCTGCATAAGCAGTCCAGGGGCAAGCACAGAAAGCAATTTCAAATTTTCAAATCGCCAAATTTTCAAATTTCCCCGGTACTACCACCGTAACTGGTTATTCCTTATTTTGCGTGGATAAACCCCTGGATCGTATGGAAATATTTCTACTGGTAGTAGTACTGGTGCTGCTATTCATTTTGCTTGCCAGAGCATCACGGCATGAAAAGACCCTACAGCAACTGGATAACACTATTCGTTTGCTGCACAACGAGATCAAGCAACTGAGGGGCAAAATATCAGCCCCTTCATCCGACATAGTTTCACCATCTGCAACGCAGCAAACGAAAGAAGAACAGGCAAAACCGCCTGATACTTTTGTACCTGTGCCGAAGCCGGTGACAGAAGTTCCGCCGCAACGAAAACCGGAGCCAGCCTTATTTACCAATGAACCCAGAGAAAAAGCTACCCCAGTTAATCCCGTGCCACGTCCTGTTGCAGTAGCAAAACCTGCAGAACCGCAGGAAAGTGCTTTCGCAAAATGGCTCGCCAAAAATCCTGATATAGAAAAATTCATTGGTGAAAACCTGATCAATAAAATAGGTATCGCAATATTGGTTTTAGGCATCGCTTTCTTTGTGAAGTATGCCATCGACCAGGAATGGATAGGAGAGGTTGGAAGAGTGTCTATTGGATTGTTGTGCGGCGCGATTCTCCATGTGCTAGCGCATAGGCTGCGTGAGAATTACAGACCGTTTAGCTCCGTGCTTGCGGGAGGAGGCATTACCGTTTTCTATTTCACGATAGCGTTTGCTTTTCACCAATACAATTTGTTTTCGCAAACCGTTGCGTTTATCATCATGGTGATCATAACCGTGTTTGCTATTCTGATTTCCATTTTGTATGACCGGATTGAACTAGGCATCATTGCAACACTTGGCGGCTTTCTCACGCCGTTCCTGGTAAGCAAAGGTGATGGAAACTATATTGTGCTGTTCACCTATCTCGCCATCTTAAATACAGGTTTAATTGTTTTGGCCAATTATAAACAATGGCGACCGATCAATTTCATTGCATTCTTCTTTACCGTGCTTATTTATGGCGGTTTTATCGTTACAAAAAATGATGCGCCAAACTTTTCATACATCGGTGTCTTTCTTTTCGGAACCGTCTTCTATGTAATGTTTGTGGTGATGAATCTTATTTATCACGTCGCGAAAAAAGGAAAGCTGAAAGCATTCGATTTTATCATCTTGCTCAGCATTAATCTTGCCTATTTCGCAGCGGGGTATTATCTCTTAAAGCATTGGCACCTTTTCGATTATACAGGCTTGTTTACCGCCGCTTTGGGCTTGATCAATCTGATCTTGTCTTATGTGTTGTTTAAAAGACAGGGCGTTGACCGCAATTTCATTTACCTGCTCATTGGCATCACGCTCAGCTTTATTTCCCTGGCTGCACCCGTGCAGTTGAAAGGCAATTACATCACGCTGTTCTGGGCCGCGGAGTTAGTAGTGTTGTTTTGGCTTTATCAGAAATCTGGCATACAGTTAATGAAGATCGCGTCTGCAATCATCACCCTACTGGTAGTTGGAAGTCTTCTCATGGATTGGGTAAACGTATACGGCAAAGAAGGTGTCATACCTGTGATTGTCAATAAAGGGTTTGTAACATCTGTGGTTGTGTCGATAGCAATGTGCCTTATGTATGCATTGATGCGCAAAGACGAAAGTGCAGCCTATGCCGATTCTTTGACCAACAGAGAAGTAAAGAACGTCTACATTATTTTAGGAACCTCTGTACTTTTTATCGCTGGTTGTCTTGAAATAAATTACCAGTTCAGGCATCGTTATCCGTCGCTATCGTTGGAAGATATTTATCTGCCACTATACGTTCATGCTTTCGTAATCGTGGGTTTTATTGTGCTGCATTATTTCAAAGTTCAGGTTGGAAAAGTTGTGGGAGTCCTGGTGCCGGCGATTCTTTTCATGTACTACCTGATGAATAATTTTTCAGTGTATGACCTGGAAAAACAAATGGTGGCAAACCATATAGGAGCAGCACATTTCATTGTGCATTGGCTGGGTGTGATGCTGTATTTGTTGATCATTGCTCTTCTTGTGCAATACATGATTCGCCATAAGCAGGAAATGGGAACCCTTGTAAATGCCTGTGCGTGCGCGATAACAATTGTGTTGATCATTGTTCTGAGTATAGAAATACAACACTTGTATGTTTGGAGTTATGCGCATGCCGAAGATCAGATACAAATGGCAGAACGCATATTCTCAAAAGCGGGATTGAGCATACTGTGGGGCATCTCGTCCTTCATTATTATTTGGCTGGGATTACGTTATCACTTCAAAGCACTGCGCATTATCGCGTTGTGTTTGTTCGGTGTAACCATCGTCAAATTGTTTGCTTATGATCTGAGTAATATTTCTCCCGGTGGAAAAATTGCCGCATTCATCTTGCTGGGTGCATTATTGCTTACCGTTTCATTCATGTATCAGCGACTGAAAAAAATTATTATAGATGACAAACCTATCGAAAACAATGTGCAAGACAAATCACAGGAATAACATCGCGCTGGTCTTACTGTTTTTATTAGCAGGTTTAGCGCAAGCCCAGGCTCAGTTTAAAAACAAGGCAACGCTGCAAACACCTGACACCACAGGGTTTTACAGTATTGAATTTACTCCGGCAATAAGTGGTTTTGTTAAAACAGATCTGAGCGACATTCGCATTTTGGATGAGCACCAAAAGCAAGTGCCATTTATCATTCGCAATGCGGCCATCCGAAAAATAGATAATCGTCTCGATACTTTGTCTGTCCTGCAAAATAAGGTAGATGATAGCGGCAGATCCGTTATTGTGGTGCAAAATAAAGGCACAGAAAAACTCGATGGTTTTACCCTGGTGATCAAGAATGCCGATGTGTTGCGCAGTGCCTCACTGATGGGAAGCAACGATCAAAAGAGCTGGTATTCTATTATTGAAAACATTTACTTCTCCAACGCATCGTCGGTTGAAAAAGATGATTATTTGCAGCAAATAAATTTTCCGTTAAGTGGCTATTATTTTTATAAAATAGTGATCAACAACGGAAAGAATGCACCACTGAATATTACTTCGGTTATCAAATCAATTACCGAAGAAACGAAGGCCATTGATCCATATGTCAGTAATCCTGCACTCAGTTTTTCCCAAAAAGACAGCACCGATGGTTATAGTTACATACTCGTCGAAAATCAGTCCGGCTATCATATTGAGAAGATAGATGTCGATGTAAAAGGTCCAAAGTTTTTTAAACGGGAACTAGCCATAGAAGCGGGGCTTAGCGACTATTCATACACTGTCAAAGCAGATTCAAACCATAGGTTCATAGTGCCAGTTTTTAACGACAAAAAATGGACGATCAAAATTTACAATGGTGATAATCCTCCACTTATAGTTACCGCACTAAAAACTTTTCAATCGCATAAACAACTCATTGCATCGCTTGATGCCGGTAAAAAATATGCATTGTACCTGAATGATTCTGCGGCTAAAGCACCTTCATATGAATTGCAGAATTTCAAAGACAGTATTCCTCAAGTGGTGAAAATCATTGCTGTTGGTTCTATTGAAAAAAATGTGACAGCAACAACAAAGAAAGTTGAAGCCAGCAAGAAATGGTTGTGGCTCACTTTGGTTGTTGTGCTTGCAGTGCTTGCCTTCTTTACGGTGCGATTGGTAAAGGATGTTCAAAAGAAATATTAGTACTTATGATAACCCAAAAACCTGACGACCGGCTTATTAGAAATTTTAGACTTGTTGCCGTTGTAATTGGTATTTGCTTAGCATTAGTAGGTAGTCTAACCATTTATGTAATATTGAAGACACCGTCGTATAAATTGGCTGAGATACCGCTGGAAACGTGGATAGGGCATGGTATTTTAATTTTAGGATTTGTTGGATACCTGCAATTCCTTTTTTCAGGATTTAGAAAGTCGAAACTTCTGCGGTTGTTTTTGGTATACTGCTGCATCTTTAATCTCGTCGGCTTATCCTTTTACAGCTTCATTTTGTTGTTTCCGCTTTACAGTAATCTCCTGGATCCGCACGGGGCCGTAATGTTCGGAATGCTTGCTTTGATACTTGGCATGGCTGATATTGGAGCAGTTGCCTTGCTGCAAAGAGCACGTGTCCCAAAACCAAACATCGAAGACAATGGTGGAAACAATTTGCGCTCATTGGCAAAAAATCAGCGACTGATCCATGCCATTTTGGATATGCTTGTAGTTTTGTTTATTGTGAGGTCACACCTTAGTCTCGTGAATGAATTTTTTCGTACAAATGTTTTAGAAGCCATTGCTGATATATGCATGATTGTTGTCTACTACTTTGTGATTGAAAGCCTCTTCAAAACAACCTTTGGAAAAGTAGTGACCAATTCGATCGTGGTCGACGCAAAAGGAAAGAAAGCGTCTTCCGGTCGGGTTTTATTGAGAGCATTGTACCGTTTCATTCCATTCGATGCTATTTCATTCCTTTCTTCTGACAGAGGCTGGCACGATAGACTAAGCGGGACTTACGTAATTAACGACAGGTATGCATGGGAAAATGAAGACGATGTCTTAAGCACTTACTTCACCGGTGAGCCCGAAGAAGAAGCTATATCAACAAATTAACCCATAAGAATGATCTTTTATGCTAAAATCAAAAATTGCTGCATGGCTTGTTAGTATTCACCTGGTATTGTTAATTTCGGTTTCTTTCTATGGCTTAAAAGGGCTTGATCTTGTTTCAATAATCAGGATTAATTTAGTCACAATCTTATTCCTGGCTTTTGGGATTATTAGTCTTGTTCAATTTTTTGTTTCCGGCTATAAGAAATCCCAATTGCTCCGATTATTTGTTTTTTATCAATGCTTTAAGGCGGTTGCAATATGCTTGAATTACTATTTGATGCAAATCATGGAAGGGGTGGAGAGGAGAGATATAATATTTTTTCTAATGCTCGGCCAGTTTATTGAAATACTTATTTTGTTTCCTGCGTTGGGACTGCTACAAACATCGCGAAAACCTTGCATAACTAACGGAGATAGTGCGGGACTAAATATTTTTGAACCGGTTAATAAATCGAAAAGACTTTTGCATTTAGTAATCGATGTTTTATTCGTTTCCTTTGTTGCCTACACTTTTCTGCGAAGCGTTGAGAAAACGTTTATCGTAAACGTGTATGATCGCATCATACTTACTTCAGGCCTTATGGCTGTGTTCTTCGGCATTTACTATTTAATAATGGAGCTTTTCTTTAAAGTTACATTTGCCAAAATTATCACCAATACTGTCGTCGTTGACAAGCGAGGAAAAAAGGCTGGCATTTTCCACATCATAGGTCGCTCTCTTTGCCGGTTCATTCCACTGGAAGGTGTTTCCTTTCTTTTTAAAGACAGAGGCTGGCATGACATGCTAAGTGGTACCTATGTTGTAAACGATCAATATTCATGGGAAAAACAGACAGATGCTTTCGACACTTACTTCACCGGAGAACCGGAATCTGAAACAGCTACAAGCTTGATTCCTTAAAAGGTCATCTTCGCGATTTGTTCACATTTTCCAACGCTGAAAATCACTAAATTTGACACTAGTCTAAATTAAACAAACATGAGAATTGCAGCTTAAATGTCGCAGTTCCAATACATTGCCATTTATGAAACAAGAAGAAGTTTATATCATTTCAGCGGTACGCACGCCAATGGGAAGTTTTGGTGGCGCGTTAAAAGAATTTTCAGCCACAAAATTGGGAGCAATCGCCATTAAAGGCGCATTGCAAAAAGCAGGCGTCGATCCTTCCTTGGTTGACGATGTTTTGATGGGTTCCGTGCTCCAGGCAAATCTTGGCCAGGCACCTGCAAGACAAGCCGCAAAATTTGCCGGTCTGCCAGACAAAGTAAATTGTACCACCGTAAATAAAGTTTGCGCCAGCGGCATGAAATCTCTTGCCAGTGCTGCACAAAGCATTTTATTGGGCGACGCAGACATCGTTGTTGCCGGCGGTATGGAAAGCATGAGCAATGTGCCTTTCTATGCTGACTCCTTGCGTTGGGGAAATAAATACGGCAACGCCGCTTTCATTGATGGTCTTGCCAAAGATGGCTTAACAGATGTGTACGATGGCAAAGCAATGGGCAATGCTGCAGAGCTTTGTGCGAAAGATTGCAACATCAGCCGCGGCGAACAGGATGCTTTTGCAGTGGAGAGTTACAAACGTTCACAGGCTGCGTGGAACGAAGGTAAATTTGCAGATGAAATTGTGCCGGTTGAAATTCCACAACGCAAAGGAGAGCTAGTTTTGTTTAACAAAGACGAAGAGCCCTTCAACGTTAAGTTTGATAAAATACCTGAACTGAAACCCGCTTTTGTAAAAGACGGTACAGTTACAGCTGCCAATGCATCAACAATGAACGATGGTGCCGCCGCTCTGGTGCTTATGAGCAAAACAAAAGCAGAAGCATTGGGATTGAAACCCATCGCAAAGATCATCGGTTACGCAGATGCTGAACAGGCTCCTGAGTGGTTTACAACTACACCTTCTTTAGCAGTTCCAAAAGCGGTGGAGAAAGCTGGTTTGAAAATGAGCGACATTGAATACTTTGAATTGAACGAAGCATTCGCTGTTGTTGGTATTGAGAATACCCGCCGCATGAAACTTGATCCCGCAAAGGTAAACGTGCATGGAGGTGCAGTTGCATTGGGGCATCCGCTGGGTGCAAGTGGTGCAAGAATCATCGTTACGCTCATCAACATACTAAAACAAAACAAAGCCCGCTATGGTGCTGCCGGAATTTGCAACGGTGGTGGAGGAGCAAGTGCCATGGTGATAGAAGTAATTTGAGAATTTGAAAATATGGTAATTTGAAAATGAAAGGTGCAACATTCGTTATAGAATGTTGCACCTTTTTTTCTTCAGATTCGTCGATATTGATATGAAGGAAAGCTCAACATTTCAGCATCTTTTCATTTTCAAATTCTCAAATCTTCAAATTTTCAAATTATTCGAAGTTTGGGCTTTTTTCGAAAGTTTAATGACGGATATGGAAACCCTATTGACGAGTTTGTTGATAACATTGCGTCCTTAAATCTGGCGATCTTTTTGGACTGGTTCTTAGCCTAAAGAGATGCCCGAAGAATTGAACGTCAATGACTAAAACATGGGGAATCTTTTAATAACCTTTGATTATGAACTGTTTCTGGGCACCAATAGTGGAACCCCTCAAAAATGCATGATTGAGCCGACAAACGCAATCTTAAACGTTTTAGACACGCATGCATGCAAGGCAGTCTTTTTTGTTGATACCACTTACTTGTATCAGTTAAAAAAAATAATTGAAAAGTATCCCAAAGCTTTGGCAGATTATAATGACATCGTAAATCAACTTAGAGTCCTCGTAAAAAAAGGCCATTACATTTTCCCGCATCTTCATCCTCATTGGCTCGATGCAGTTTACAACCCGGTAAATAATGAATGGAGCTTAAATAATAGCCGCTACTATTGCTTTTCTTCGCTGGATGTAGCGCAGCAAAATATATTATTTCAGGAGTCCATGGAGATCATTCGGTCTATTACAGATTGCGTAAGTGACGAATATTTGATTGATGGTTACAGAGCAGGTGGTTGGAGTATTCAACCATTTCCCTTATTTATGCAGCAGTTTTTGAAGCATGGAATCGTTCATGAATTTAGCGTGAGAAAAGAAATGTACATGAAATCAGATGCGCAATGCTACGATTTTCGAAATGCTCCGGATAAAGATATTTACCGTTTTCATGACAATGTGGTGAAGGAAGATGTTTCGGGAGGTTTTTTGCAGTACACCATTTCAGCAATAACATTAAACAAGCATCAAAATTGGTTGTCTTCCAAAATTGATTCACTGATCTATAGGCTGAAAATAAAAAATTATGGAGATGGTCGTGGTATTGCCACCAACGTAATTGAAAGTGAAAACAGGGCAGAAAAAAACGGCGGCAAGCAAATAATGGCCTCAATTGAAGAGATGAATTTTGTCACCTATTTGGGCTTAAAAAAAGCAATGAAAAACCGTGAATATTTTCATTTCATATCCCATCCAAAAATGGTCACCCCACTACAACTAAAACTCTTTGCGAGGCTGCTAAAGAAAGCAGGAAGAAAAGAAACCGATTTCAGGAGATTTCTTTCCACTTCTTGTAGTGTCGAACGACCAAAAGTTTCTGTCAAGCGAGCATAAAAATGAAAAAGGTGCAACACTCAACAAAGAATGTCACACCTTTTATTTTCAAATTTTCAAATCGTCAAATTTTCAAATTAAATCGCCTTCAGGCTCTCCTCAATCACTTTAATCTTTTCTTCCGCATCAGACTTTTTCTTTCTTTCAAATTCAACAACTTCGGGTTTTGCATTTTGAACAAAACGTTCGTTGCTTAGTTTTTTCTCTACAGATGCCAAAAATCCTTTTTGATATTCCAGTTCTTTTTCAAGTTCTTCTTTCTGGTGACCAGTATTTAAAGGCGTTTCTGTAACAAGATAGAATTTGTCTTTTCCAACAACCACATTGATTGATTGCGCAACAGCATCAGTTGCAAAGGCGAAACTCTTTGCATTTACCTGTTTGCTCAACAGCTCTGTAATATCGCTGTATGCCGCTTGTTCGTTGCTCTGGATGCTCAGCTCAATTGTTTCTTTTGGTTTCAATTGCGCTTTATTTCTTGCATCACGAACCGCAGTGATAGAATCTTTCAGCAAATTTCCTTTTGCCAAAATTGCTTTATTGATATTGCCGATTGGTGCAAATTGCTTCACACACAAGTCTTCATTTCTTTCTTCCAGCAAGTGATAAATTTCTTCCGTTACAAACGGCATGTACGGATGTAAAAGTTGCAGCAAGTCAGCGAAGAATGCAATTGTTTTTTGATAAACGTTCGCATTGATAGGTTGCTCAAAGCCCGGCTTCGCCCACTCAAGATACCAGCTACAGAAATCATCCCAGATAAGGGAGTAAATAGTTTTCAGCGCCTCACTTAAGCGGAATTGTTTCATCAAAACATCCACTTCCGTTTTTACTTCATTCAAACGGCTCTCAAACCAGTTGATGGCAAAAGTGGAATTGTCGCCGGAATTGTTGTTGTCAATCCTTGCTTCCCACATTTTTACCAGCTTCAGCGCGTTCCATATCTTATTGTTGAAGAAACTTCCTTGCTCCAAAGATGATTCATCAAACAACAAGTCATTTCCCGCAGGAGAGGAGATCATGATACCGAAACGAACGGCATCTGCACCGTATTTATCGATCAACTCAAGCAAGTCAGGAGAGTTGCCAAGGCTCTTGCTCATTTTCCTTCCTTGTTTATCACGCACCATGCCGGTGAAGTAAACATCTTTGAAAGGAATTTGCTTTTCATATTCCAACCCGGCCATTACCATTCTTGCCACCCAGAAGAAGATGATGTCTTGTCCGGTAACCAACACAGAAGTAGGGTAGTAATATTTTACATCAGGGTTGCCCGGATTAGAAACGCCGTTAAACACCTCGCTTGGCCATAACCATGAGGAGAACCATGTGTCCAACACATCTTCATCCTGTTTAAGATCATTGATGGTAAACGGAGAAGACGTGAGCTGATCATTAAACTGATCGCCACCTGCTGACCACTGTGTTTCAAACAACATAAACGCTTCCTCACGAGTAGCTGCTACCACACATGTCCCGTCTGGAGAATACCATGCAGGAATTTGCTGTCCCCACCAAAGCTGGCGGCTGATGCACCAATCCTTCACGTTTTCCAGCCAATATTTATAGGTAGCAAGGAATTTATCTCCCGGGTGTATTTTAATATCGCCATCAACAACCGCTTTCAATGCAGGCTCTGCGAGCTCCTTCATTTTCAGGAACCATTGTGTAGAAATGCGTGGTTCTACAACAACTCCTGTACGCTGGCTGTAACCGAGGCGAGTTTGATATTCTTCTTCTTTAACTAAAAACCCTTTTTCAGTTAATTCCGCAATGATCTTTTTTCTTGCTTTAAAGCGATCTTCGCCAACATAGATCTGCGCTGCAGCACTCAGCGTGCCGTCTTCATTCAATGTATCAACTACCTCAAGATTGTGTTTCAATCCCAGGTTATAGTCATTGATATCGTGTGCCGGCGTTACTTTTAACGCACCGGTACCGAATGAAGGATCAACGTATTCATCGAAAATGATGGGAATGCGACGATTGATCAACGGAACAACCGCGAAGGCTCCCTTGAGGTTTGTATAACGTTCATCGCCAGGGTTTACGCAAATGGCGGTATCGCCCATAATGGTTTCCGGACGTTGCGTTGCAATGGTGATGCCGCCAATGTTTTTTCCATCGGCACTAACCAGGTCGTATTTTACATGATATAGTTTACCCTGCAGGTCTTTGTACTCCACTTCTTCATCACTCAACGCAGTTTTAGCTGCAGGGTCCCAGTTGATCATGCGTGCACCGCGATAGATCAACCCTTTATTGTACAGGTCAACGAATACATTTATAACCGCTTTGTAATAATGATCGTCCATGGTAAATGTCACACGGCTCCAATCCACGCTGCAACCCAATCTTTCGATCTGGTTGTAGATGATGCCACCGTATTTTTCTTTCCATTCGAACGCATATTTCAAAAACTCCTCACGGCTAAGATCAGCCTTTTTAATGCCTTTTTCTTTTTCCAGCATTTGAACCACTTTGGCTTCAGTAGCAATAGAAGCGTGGTCGCTACCCGGAACCCAGCAAGCGTTAAAGCCACTCATGCGGGCTTTCCTGACCAAAATATCCTGCACGGTTTCATTCAAAGTATGGCCCATGTGCAACACGCCTGTAACGTTTGGTGGCGGAATGACCACTGTAAACGCAGGGCGGTTGTCTGGTTTGCTGTTGAAATAGCCTTTCTGTTGCCAATGCTTGTTCCATTTGCCTTCTACACTTGCAGGAATAAAATTTTTACTGAGTTCCATTGTTTTAAATAAAATTTTGCCGCAAAACTTACAATGCGGAGGGCTGCAAAAATAATGATTTTAAGCCGTTTTTTGGCACGCAAAATGGAACGCAGATGACGCAGATTGGACTGACTTACACTGATCTTTAGGTTAAGTTAGCATGATGTTAAGGAAATGTGATGCTTATGCGTTATCGGAAAGTTGAATTATTAAATTATTGATAAGAAATCATCATCAATCATCACAAACATGAGCATCAGCGTCTGTTCACTCCATTTTCAAATTTTCAAATCCTCCAATTTTCAAATTCCTAAACTATCTTTGTTTTCCCTTTCTCTGAACTTCATTTTAACACCGAACCAAAAAAAACATCATGCAGCCTATTAAAACAGCGTTGTGTTCCTTCGGCATGTCAGGCAGATTGTTCCACGCTCCGTTTGTTGAAACCTTGCCTCAGTTTGAACTGTACGCCGTATGGGAGCGCAGTAAGAGGCTGGCTGCAGAAAAATATCCATCCATTATTTCTTACGACAGTTACGAAGAATTGCTGGCTGATGATGCCATCGAACTCGTAATTGTGAATACACCCAATGCTACACACTTCGAATACGCAAAAAAGGCTTTGCTGGCAGGCAAACACGTGATTGTGGAGAAACCATTTACAGTACATTCAGACCAGGCGAAAGAATTGCAAACCCTTTCTGAAGAGCAAAACAAAAAACTCGCGGTATACCATAATCGAAGGTTTGATAGTGATTTTAAAACGGTGAAAAAGGTGATTGATGATGGTTATCTCGGAAAAATTGTGGAAGCAGAAATTCATTTCGACCGTTATAAACAAGAGCTGAGCCCCAAAACGCACAAAGAAACGCCGGGTGATGGAACAGGGGCCTTGTATGATTTGGGTTCTCATTTAATTGATCAGGCATTAACACTGTTTGGCTTGCCTGATGCGGTTTTCGGAGACATCCGCATTATTCGTGAAGTCTCTAAAGTTGATGATTATTTCGAAGTGCTTTTATATTATCCTGAGTTAAGAGTTAGATTAAAGAGCAGTTATCTTGTACGCGAACCTCTTGCTGCATACAGCTTGCACGGCACGCTGGGTTCTTTTGTTAAATCAAGAGGAGATGTGCAGGAAGCGAATCTTGACAAAAAAATACTGCCCAATACCGATGACTGGGGCGTTGAACCGGAGAAGGAAAAAGGCTTGCTACACACCGAAAAAAACGGCACTGTTGTCCGTGATTACATTGATACACTCCAGGGAAATTATAACGACTATTTCAAACAGGTATATGAAGCCATCCGATTCGATAAGCCCGTTCCTGTTAGCGCAGAAGATGGTCTGAATGTGATTCGTGTTATTGAAGCCGCGTTTGAAAGCAGTGATGAGAAGAAGGTGGTGAAATTCTAAAGGAATTAGAAATTAGGAATTAGGAGTTAGAAATTAAAAAGTAAAAAGTCAAAATGATTAATTCTCGGAGAACCCTTAATTATTGAGTTTCCCCGACATTCAATCATTTTGACTTTTGATTTTTTACTTTTGACTTGTTGCCTCGCCCTTCCGCCTGATTCTTATCGTCGCGTTTTGAGAAAGGCTGCTGGATAAATAAACTTCCTGGCGCTGGTTGCCATCATACAATACCATCAAAGCCGTATTGGGCGGGTATTTACCGAGGTTTTCGGCAAACATACTGAGCTCGTTCACATCTTTTGTTTTATCCAACACGATGTAGATGTTTAACGCAGTTGCTGCCAGTTCTTGTTTCATGAGAATCGGCTGATTGTTCAGGAAAACAGAAATGCTATCTCCATCAATTTCTCCATTGTCATAAAAACTAACACGAACAGAATCTGAAGTGACGACAATTTCCTTGCTGTAAATATTTTTTCTTTTTTCAAATGCTTTAACCAGCAAATCCTTTTCTGAAGGCTGTTGCGGAGCCATGGCAATCGCAACCGGAGGCGCAATCACAGGTGCCTGCGGTTTCACTACAGCTTGTTTTGCACTTTTGAGTGATTCTTCTTTTTCAATTACAGCAACCACGGCAGCCGTATCCTTTGCCACAGGGGCTTCAGCTTTAGCAACAGCTGGAGTGTCCTTCGCTACCACAATAGGTGCTGCTTTGGCAATAGCAGGAGTATCCTTCGCAGCTGCGATAATGGACTCCACTTTGGCAACTGCAGGTATGTCTTTTTTTACTGGTTGTTCGTTGTCGACAATTACATCTTGTGGCAATGGTTGCCAGAATTTTTTGGCAACAGTATTTTTTATGAGGCTATCCTGTTGGTTGTTCTCGTCAATGTCAAGATCGAAACTAACACGCAGCTCAGGGCAGGTGTATTTGTATTTTGGATCGCTCGAAAAATAGCCGTTAATATTGCTCTTCACCCTGGAAATAACAAGTACCCCTGTGAAGTCCATATAGCAATTAACACCGTCAATATCTTTTGCGCGGAAATAAGTGATGGGAATATTATCTATTGTAATTGTTCTGGAAGCTTTATCAAAGTTTCCATGAATGTAAACGCTTTGATAACCGTTTTTGAAATAATAACCTAAGATGCCAACGACCTCATTACCTTTTTGTTTAATGATCATCTCTGCGAGATAATTATTGTGGCGACCCGAGAGCATTACGTCAGCATTACCATACCAGCTGCCGGTAACCGTTTGAGCCTGGGTACTTAAATGAAAGAGTAGTGACAGAAGTAATAATTTGGTTCGCATAGTTTCTAGTGGTACTAAAAGGTACTAAAATTCATGCCAGTTAAGGCACATTTTACAGCAAGTCATTCAGGTTCATTTTTAAGTTGTCGGTGGTCAGTCTATTTCAGGTATCTTTTCATTTCGCGTTCTGTGTCACGCTGTTTGATCGTTTCTCTCTTATCGTGCAGCTTTTTACCCTTTCCCAGTCCTATCTCAATCTTCGCAATGTTTTTATCGTTGAAAAAAATACGAAGCGGAACGATGGTGTATCCTTTTTCAGTAGTTTTTCCCTGTAGTTTTTTCAGTTCTTTTTTGGTGAGCAGTAGCTTTCGTTCCTGTGTTGGCTCGTGTTTGTAGAGGGTGCCAAATGCGTATTCAGAAATGTGCAGGCTTTTAATGAACATTTCACCTTTGTGCAAATAACAATAGCTATCATTGAAACTAACCTTGCCCGCACGCAATGATTTCACCTCCGTTCCAACCAATACAAGCCCCGCTACATAAGTGTCTTCAATGTAGTATTCGTGAAAAGCCGATCTGTTTCTAATTTCTGCCGCCATGTTGATTTGCTATGAAAATAGAACGCAGATTATCAAGATTGTCATGATCAATTAAGATCTTCTCATGAGAAATCATGACAATCTGCGTCATCTGCGTTCTAAATATTAACCCTTGAATAGGACTAACAATGTTGAAAGTCTTTCCTTCAACGCCTTTCTATCAATGATAAAATCTAAAAATCCATGTTCTAATAAGAATTCGCTGCGCTGAAATCCTTCAGGCAAGTCCTTCTTAATTGTTTCCTTAATTACACGAGGTCCGGCGAAACCGATTAGGGCGCCAGGCTCAGCAATGTTCAAATCTCCCAACATACCAAATGACGCAGAAATACCACCAAAAGATGGATCGGTCAGGAAGGAGATGTAAGGAATTTTAGCATCGGTTAACTGAGACAATTTGCCGGAAACTTTTGCTAACTGCATCAGCGAGAATGCACTCTCCATCATACGGGCACCACCACTTTTACAGATGATCATCAATGGTGTTTTGTGCTCGATAGCATAATCAACTGCCCTGGAAATTCTTTCTCCCATTACACTACCCAATGAACCACCGATAAATTCGAAGTCCATGCAGGCAATTATGAAATCTTCACCGTCCACTTTACCGGATGCAACACGAATGGAGTCGGTAAGGTCCGTTTTCTTCCATGTTTCTTCCAGTCTTTTTTGATACGGTTTCAGATCCGTAAAGTGCAAAAAGTCTTTTGAGCGGATGTTTTCAAACATCACATTGTGCTCGCCGTTGTCGAAAATAATGTCGAAATATTCTGAACTACCTATACGGTGATGGTAATTACATTTCGGGCAAACAAACAGATTTTCCTTCAACTCAGTAACCGTAGATATATAATTACATTCAGGACATTTTGCCCAAAGTCCCTCTGGTGTTTCTTTTTTTTCGGAAGTAGTTGTTAGGATACCTTTCTTGATGCGCTTGAACCAACTTGATTTTGATTCTTCACTCTGACCGTCTTCTCCGGCAAGATTAGCTGAAAAATCCTCTTCGTTTTTTGCCATGCGTTTAAAAAGTTTAAAAAATTGGGCGGCTAAGATAGGAATTAGAAATTAAACTAGAAATTAGTTGTTTAGTTGAGAGTTGAGAATGGAGAGTTGAGAGTTAATCAGACCGGGGCCTCCATACTATAAAGTTATCTGTTTTCGCGTAACACTGTAATTATCAAAGTCTGGATGATGCCAGAAATCCTCGAGCCCGATCTTCTCATATATTTTCAATTCATCTGCGTAAATCGGATACAATCCGGCAATGTTTATTTTGTAGTCTGCACCAATCTCAATGTTAAGATAGCCGTCCTTATCCAGGGTGCTGGGTGCAAAAATGAAAAAAGCATCCATTTCTGAATCTTCACTTATTTTTTCGTGGAAATTGATTGTTTGTCCATAACTAAATGGGCAGTCACCGCGAAGCTTGTTAGCAAGATAGCCCAGGGCAAACGCCCAATCCAGCCTCGAAGATTTGACAGAAATGCAAAGTTCCGGCCGTCCGAATTTCCAATCAGGATGCTTAACAATGGACAGCCCGTAGGTAAACGCAGTTATAAAGCCCGGTTCAGGAATGTCCGTATATACAATTGACGTTACTCCGGGCACGCCTTCGATCAGGCTTTTGTTTTTATAGAACAAGGGTTCTTGTTGAAAAATATTATCCAGGTGTTCAAGATATTTTTCTGCAAGGTTCATGGGTTTTTATTTTGGTCGGGGTTATATATAAATGTAATACGGAAAATACGATAAACAAATCCTGGATGACAATACCTGTTCGTAAGAGTAATTTTTATAATTCGATAAAAAGAATTTGTGTCGTTGATACAGAATATCATGGAATTGTCATAAAAATATCATGAGAAAAGCAACTTGAAATACTTACTACCTTATTTTTGCACAATCTAAACGGATAACTGCTATATGACCCCTGCCGTGGAACCAGTATTTGTGCCAATTTTCAGGATATATAGCTCAACTAAGCACTTTCCTTTGAAATAATTGTGTAACTATCAACGTTTAAGCTTCAGTTATTTTTAAGGCCTCATAAAAAGATAAATAATAGTTTGACATGAAATGGTCTGAATTTTTTACTTCCTCGATCGGCAAAAAGTTTGTAATGGCTCTCACAGGAATTTTCCTGGTTCTCTTCTTAATTGTTCACGTAGGACTTAATGCCTGCATTTTTGCAACATGGTTTGACAGCGAAGATCACGGTGCTATGTTTAATAAAGCGGCCCACTTCATGGGGGCAAACTGGGTACCACGCTTCCTGGAAGTCGGTCTTTTCGCAGGTATTTTACTTCACATCTTCCAGGGTTATGCAATTGAACTGAAAAACCGCAGCACCCGTTCTGTAGGTTATGCAGTAAAACTGGGCAACCGCGGAAGCAAATGGTACAGCCGCAGCATGGGTCTGTTGGGTACTCTTGTGCTCCTTTTCCTGATTGTACACATCGCACAATTCTGGGTTCCTTCACGCATTACCGGATTAGAAGAAACTTTTATCGATGGTAAGCCTTACCATGATCTTTACAGAAGAATGATAGAAGTGTTCCAGGCGCCTTGGGTTGTTGCTTTATACCTCGTTGGATGCGCTTCATTATTGTTCCACTTACTGCATGGTTTCCAAAGTTCTTTCAGAACAATTGGAGTTGTAAATAAAAGATATATGTCTATCATTCAGGCAACAGGGGTTGCATTTTCCATCATCGTAGTGCTTCTTTTCGCCCTGATGCCAATCAGCATGCACTTAGGCTGGGTAAAATAAGATGGACGAATTGTTTTGAAGTAGTAGGATAAATTAGATTTAAATCATTTGACAATAATCGGCTGGAAAACACGACGCAATCATGCTTCCGGCGCTCAAATTTTCAAATTCATATGCTGAACTCAAAAATTCCTGCCGGTCAACTCGACCAAAAATGGAATGACTACAAAGGCCACGTTAAGCTGGTAAACCCTGCTAACAAGCGTAAAATTGAAGTTATTATAGTAGGTACAGGTTTGGCAGGCGCTTCTGCTGCCGCTGCTCTTGGTGAATTGGGATACAAAGTGAAAACATTTTGCTTCCAGGATTCTCCTCGTCGTGCGCACAGTATTGCTGCACAGGGCGGTATCAATGCTGCAAAAAATTATCAAAATGACGGTGACAGCGTTTTCCGTTTGTTTTACGATACAATTAAAGGTGGTGACTACAGAGCACGTGAGGCAAACGTACACCGCCTGGCTGAAGTGAGCGTTAACATCATTGACCAGTGTGTGGCACAAGGTGTTCCTTTTGCCCGCGAATATGGCGGATTGCTCAGCAACCGTTCTTTTGGTGGAACGCAGGTACAACGTACATTCTATGCTGCCGGACAAACCGGACAGCAATTATTGATAGGTGCATACCAGTCTCTGGAGCGCCAGATTTCATTGGGTAACGTGAGACAATACTCTCGCCATGAAATGCTGGAAGTGGTAATGGTAGACGGCAAAGCCCGCGGTATCATTGCACGTGACCTTGTAACTGGAAAATTGGAGCGCCACTTTGGTCACGCTGTATTATTATGTACAGGTGGTTACGGTAACGTGTTCTATCTTTCTACCAACGCGATGGGTTGTAACGTAACAGCAGCGTGGAAAGCTCACAAAAAAGGTGCTTATTTTGGAAACCCTTGCTTCACGCAAATTCACCCGACATGTATTCCTGTTTCGGGAGATTACCAATCCAAGTTAACATTGATGTCAGAGTCATTGCGTAACGATGGACGTATCTGGGTTCCAAAGAAAAAAGACGACAACCGCAAAGCAACAGATATTCCTGAAGAAGAAAGAGATTACTACCTGGAAAGAAGATACCCTGCATTTGGTAACCTAGTTCCGCGTGACGTAGCGAGCCGGGCAGCGAAAGAAAGATGTGATGCCGGTTACGGTGTAGGTACTTCCAAACAAGCCGTTTACCTTGACTATGCAGATGCGATCGACCGTTACGGTAAGATCGAGTGCCTGAAACATGGTATCGAAAATCCATCAGCTGAAGTAGTTCGCGAACACGGTGTTGCGGTAGTAAAAGAGAAATATGGTAACCTGTTTGACATGTACGACAAGATCACAGGTGAAAATCCATACGAAGTGCCAATGCGCATTTACCCTGCGGTTCACTACACAATGGGTGGATTGTGGGTTGACTACGAATTAATGACATCAATTCCTGGATTATACTGTCTTGGCGAAGCAAACTTCAGCGACCACGGTGCAAACCGTTTGGGTGCCTCTGCTTTGATGCAGGGTCTTGCTGATGGTTACTTCGTAATTCCTTACACTGTAGGTAACTACCTGGCAGATGAGATTGCAACCAAAGCAATAGCTCTAGATCATCCTGCGTTTGTAGCGGCGGAAAAAGAAGTATCTGATCGCATCAACACATTGATGGGCATTAAGGGTAAACAAACCGTTGAAAGTTTCCACAAACGTCTTGGCAAGATCATGTGGGACAAATGCGGTATGGCCCGTAACGCACAAGGCTTGCAGGAAGCGATCACAGAGATCCAGCAATTGAAAAAAGAATTCTGGAGCGATCTGAAAATTCCGGGTGAAATCGGCGAGATGAACCCTGAGTTGGATAAAGCAAACCGTGTTGCAGACTTCATCGAGTTAGGTGAGTTGATGTGTATCGACGCACTAAACCGCAACGAAAGCTGCGGCGGTCACTTCCGCGAAGAGAGCCAAACCGAAGAAGGTGAAGCAAAACGCGACGACGCCAACTTCTCCTACGTTTCCGCATGGGAATACAAAGGCGAACATAGCTGGGAGTTGCATAAGGAAGAGCTGACGTTTGATGTCGCGAAGCCAACGCAGAGAAGCTACAAATAATTTGAAAATTTGAAGATGTGGCGATTTGAAAATGCTTTCTGTGCCACATACAAATAGTTTTCGGTTATTATAAAATGACAAATAGTATAATTAGTGAGAGCCTTGACCAAAGTATTATCACTAAATTATGCGAAATGACAGGCAAAATGTGATTGTTGAAAAAACGGTAGCGTTTTCTTTAGCAATCATCAAATATTGCGAAGTTCTTGAACATGATAGAAAATACGTAATTGCGAACCAGCTTTTAAAATCGGGAACATCTATAGGAGCCAACGTATTTGAATCGCAAAATGCTGAAAGCAAAGCAGACTTTATACATAAAATGAAGATCGCGGCGAAAGAGGCATGTGAAACAAAATATTGGCTGATCCTTTGTGAGAAAAGTGAGGGTTATCGGTTTGAGGAACAATTGCGAAATGATCTTGAAGTAATTCTCAGAATTCTTTCCAAAATCATTTCCTCATTAAAGAGATAAGTTACCATTTATCTGGTTGCAGCACACGCATTTTCAAATTTTCAAATTTTCAAATTAGCACATTAGCTATGGAACATTATAACATGAATCTCACACTCAAAGTGTGGCGCCAGAAAAACAACAAGGCAAAAGGTGGTTTTGAAACGTACAAGCTGAGTGATATTTCTTCGGAAATGTCGTTCCTGGAAATGGTAGACGTTTTGAATGAGCAGTTGATCAGAGAAGGGCAGGACCCGATTGCATTTGACCACGACTGCCGTGAGGGTATTTGTGGAACCTGTTCCATGTACATTGATGGAAAGCCGCATGGTCCTTGGCATGCGAATACAACCTGCCAGTTGCACATGCGTGCGTACAAAGACGGTGATACCATCACCATCGAACCATGGAGAGCAAACGCTTTCCCTGTGATCAAAGATTTGATGGTAGACAGAACTGCATTCGACCGCATCATCCAGGCGGGTGGTTTCATTTCTGTAAACACAGGTAATGCCGTAGATGCAAACGCAATTCCAATCAATAAAGATGATGCTGATGCTTCTTTCGCAGCAGCAGCCTGTATCGGTTGCGGCGCTTGCGTAGCAGCTTGTAAAAACAGCTCTGCAATGTTGTTCGTGTCTGCAAAGGTTTCTCACCTGGCATTGCTACCACAAGGTCAGCCAGAGCATAAGGGCCGTGCACTGAACATGATCGCTCAAATGGATAAAGAAGGTTTCGGTTCATGTACAAACACCGGCGCTTGTGAAGCCGTTTGTCCTAAAGAGATATCTCTGACCAACATTGGCCGCCTAAACAATGAATTCCTTGTAGCGGGACTAACAGTCGACAATTAATTTCCCCAAAATATTTGTTAGAAAAAGACTGCTGAATGGCAGTCTTTTTTGCTTAATGCCTAAAGCTGAACGCATAACGCGAAGCTCTCCGCGTTTTGCGTTCAGCTTTAGGCATTCTGCATTAGGCTTTAACCCTATTTTTGTCAATTATAAAATCTAATAAACATGAGAAAAGGATTTATAATAAGCGCCATCGCGGGGATTGTTATTGGCATATTGCTTACCGTTTTTGTAAACGGATACTGGCTGGTCTTCCTTGCAACAGTGGTCGCTTTAACCATTGTGGGCATCAACGACATGATGCAAACAAAACACTCCATTATGCGTACCTATCCAGTGTTGGGAAGAATGCGTTACTGGATGGAAGAGCTTCGCCCGAAAATGTACCAGTACTTTGTCGAGTCTGACATTGATGGAAGACCGATCAACAGGATCGATCGTTCTACTATTTACCAAAGAGCAAAACGCGAAACAGACACGCTGCCTTTTGGAACGCAGCTTGATGTATATGCCGAAGGCTACGAGTGGATGAGCCACTCCATTGCGCCCAAGGATTTTACCAAACTCAATCATTCGCCCCGTGTAACAATAGGAAACAAAGATTGCAAACAGCCTTACTCTGCAAGCGTTTTCAATGTCTCTGCAATGAGCTTTGGATCGCTAAGTTCAAATGCCATCGAGGCATTGAATGGCGGCGCAAAGATTGGCAACTTTGCACACAACACAGGGGAAGGCGGCATCAGCCCCCATCATTTAAAACAAGGCGGAGACATCATCTGGCAGATAGGAACCGGTTATTTTGGTTGTCGTGACGAGAACGGAAATTTCTCTGATGAAGTTTTCAAAGAGAATGTTTCCAAACCACAGATCAAAATGGTGGAGATTAAAATTTCACAAGGTGCCAAGCCCGGTCATGGCGGTATTTTACCCGCGTCTAAAAACACACCTGAAATTGCGGCTATACGTCACGTTAAGGCAGGAACAACAGTTGCTTCACCACCTTATCACTCAGCATTCAATACGCCAACAGAACTGGTGCAGTTCGTTGCAAGATTGCGAGAAATTTCCGGGGGAAAACCTGTTGGCTTCAAACTTTGTATTGGAAGGAAAAGTGAGTTTGTTGGCATTTGCAAAGCCATGATCGAGCTTGACACTTTCCCCGATTTTATAACAGTTGATGGTGGCGAAGGCGGCACGGGCGCGGCTCCGCAGGAATTTTCCAACTATGTGGGAGCGCCATTGCTGGACGGTTTGGCTTTCGTACATAACATGCTTGTGGGCTTTGGTATACGCGAGCATATCAGGGTGATTGCATCTGGCAAAATTTTATCCGGCTTTCATTTGGTCCGCGCATTTGCTTTAGGCGCAGATGCGTGCAACAGCGCAAGAGCGATGATGATGGCGATCGGCTGTATACAGGCATTGCAATGCAATACCAATAAATGCCCGACAGGCGTGGCCACGCAAAACCCTTCACTGGCGGTAGGTTTGGTGGTCGACGACAAAAAACATCGTGTTGCAAATTATCATGCGGACACCGTAAAAACCTTCGTGGAGTTGTTGGGGGCTGCTGGAATTGACGATTACAAAAAACTCACCCGTTCGCATATTTATAGACGTGTATTGATGAATGAAATGAAAACCTTTGAAGAGATATTTCCATCGCTTGAGCCCAATTGTATGCGAAACGGAAGGATCCCTGAAAAATACCAGCAGGACTTCGACCAGGCATTTGCAGATAGATGGATGTAAGAGAGAGCACACTGATGACGCTGATTGGACTGATTTACACAGATTTTTTACCACAGAGGTAAGGAGTTTTTTTCACAGAGGAACGGCGGGTGGTTCATATACAAAAGACCTGATTGGTTTTAGCACCAATCAGGTCTTTTAATTTTATCAGAGTCCCTTCGATCGCTCTGTGCTCTCGTGATTTGCTATTGATTTTGCTGCCAACTACTCCGCGTCCTCTGTGGTGAAAAATTTGAAAATTGTCGGGTGGGTCATTTTCGGAGCAAATACCAGCAAAAAATCTGTGTAAATCAGTCGAATCAGTGTCATCTGTGTGCCATTTTTCTTAAATTCAATACTTAAACCTAACCCTCTCATGAGACTTGCATTCTTAACCATTTTACTAATTTCCGTTATGAACACTATTGTTGAAGCACAATTACGGCCACCGGTTTGCGAGAAGAAACCAAAAGTCTTGGAAGAGCATGGAGACAAAAGAATCGACAATTATTACTGGCTCAATGAATACTGGCTCAAGGGGCCGGATAGCAATAAGGTCGTTGACTATCTAACAAAGGAGAACGATTATTTTTATGCAAACATGAAGCATACGGAAGCCTTGCAGGACAAGCTTTACAACGAAATGCTCGGTCGCATCAAACAAACAGATCAGTCTGTTCCCTACTTCAAAAAAGGCTATTGGTACATCACCAAAACAGAGGAGGGAAAAGAATACGCAAAATATACGCGCCGCAAAACCTCGATGGACAGTGATGAAGAATTGTTACTCGATGCAAACGTTGAAGGTGCCAATCACAAATACTACTCTGTTGGAGTGCTGGCTGTGAGTCCGGATAACAATATACTCGCTTATGCGGTAGACACTTTGAGTCGCAGAAAATTCCAGATCTATTTTAAAAATCTTGCTACTGGAGAATTATTGGCAGATGTAATTCCGGTATCAACCGGCAGCATGGTTTGGGCAAATGATAACAAAACGGTCTTTTATACTTTGCAGAATGATCTCACGCTTCGTAGCGAAAAGATCATGAAACATGTAATAGGCACGCCGGTTTCAGAAGATAAGGTTGTTTTCTTTGAACAGGATGAAACCTACAATACATGGATAGAAAAATCCAAAAGCGAAGATTATATTTTCATCTACAGTAACAGCACCCTTTCTTCTGAAGTAAGATTTATTAAAGCAAGCAATCCGAACGACGAGTTCACCATTTTTACGCCGAGAGAAAAAGATATGTTGTACTATGTAGATCATTACAAGAATGATTTTTACGTACGTACCAATTGGAACGCGCTGAACTTCAGATTGATGAAATGCCCAGTCAGCAATACTTCGAAAGATGCATGGCACGAAGAGATCGGCAACCGGACAGATGTCCTGCTTGATGAAATGGAACTATTTAACGATTACCTTGTACTAAGTGAAAGAAGTAAAGCTTCTACTCAAATTCGCGTGATCAAATGGGCGGATAAAAAAGAATATTATCTCGACTTCAAAGAATCTGCTTACGTAGCATCGGTGGCATACAATCCGGATTTTAATGCTACAAAACTTCGTTACAATTATCAATCGATGATCACGCCGCCATCAACGTTTGATATTGATATGACGACGAAGGAAAACTTTTTGTTGAAGCAACAGGAAATTCTCGGCGGCTATAATGCGGCTAACTATGAAACCGAACGTTTATGGGCAACGGCGCAGGATGGAACAAAAGTTCCGTTGTCGATTGTATACAGGAAAGGATTTAAAAAGGATGGGAGCCAACCATTGTTGTTGTACGGCTATGGCAGCTACGGAAACAGCATGAACCCTTCGTTTAGCAGTGCCAGGCTAAGTTTGCTTGACCGGGGCTTCGCGTTTGTCATTGCGCATATTCGCGGTGGTGAAGAAATGGGACGTCAATGGTATGAAGACGGGAAGATGTTTCACAAGAAAAATACATTCACCGATTTTATTGATTGTGCGGAATTTTTAATTAAAAATAAATATACCAGCAGCAAAAAATTATATGCAGACGGAGGAAGTGCAGGTGGTCTGTTAATGGGTGCTGTAATGAACATGCGCCCCGATTTATGGCATGGCATCATCGCTGCAGTTCCTTTTGTAGATGTTGTTACAACGATGCTTGACGAGAGTATTCCATTGACAACGGGTGAGTTTGATGAATGGGGAAATCCAAAAAATAAGGAAAGTTATTTCTACATGAAGAGTTATTCTCCTTACGACAATGTAGAAAAGAAAGCTTATCCAAACCTTTTGGTAACAACAGGTTTGCACGATAGCCAGGTACAATATTTTGAACCTGCAAAATGGGTGGCGAAACTGCGCGAATTAAAGACTGATCACAACAAACTATTGCTGTACACAAATATGGATGTGGGTCACGGTGGAGCCAGCGGCAGGTTCCAGCGATTGAAAGAAGTTGCGAGAGATTATGCGTTCCTGATAGATCTGGAGGGAATGAAGCTATAGTAACCCGTTGCCGGTAGCCAGTTGCCGGTGTTTATGTGTATCATTGTCTACAAAATGCAGGCAGCTGGCTATGTATCAGCAATATTAGAACTAGTGTCCGGCTACTGGTTACCGGCTACCGGCCACCGGCCACGTCGAGGAATAACCAACAACTAAACCATATGAACACCAAACTCCATTGCTTAGTTCTCTTTCTATTCTTTGGCTATTGTGTTAAAGCGCAGGACACCTTATGGCACCATAAAAAATGTGCTGTTGTTTTAACTTATGATGATGCGCTTGACGTTGATATCGACAACGCAGCTCCAGCCCTTGATTCGCTTGGGTTGAAGGCAACTTTTTATTTGTCAAACTATACAGAAACCCTTGATACCCGCACTGCCGGATGGCGGGCCATTGCAGCGAAAGGTCATGAACTCGGTAATCATACTTATTATCATCCTTGTCTTGGAAACTTACCGGGAAGGAGCTTTGTAACTCCGGAAGATGATCTCAATAACTATTCTGTGTTAGACGTTGACAAGGAGATTCACATCATGAATACTTTGCTGAAAGCCATTGATGGCAAAGGTTCCAGGACCTTTGCGTACCCCTGCGGGGATATGAAGATCAGGGATTCATTTTATCTAGACCCCATAAAGAACGAATTTACGGGCGCCCGAAGCGTAAGGCCGGAAATGTTGCACATTCAAGACGTGAAGCTTTATGACATCGGTTGTTATGGCATTAACGGAGAATCAGGAGATCAGCTTGTTTCACTAGTTCAAAAAGCAATGGACTCACACACTTTGCTCGTGTTTTTGTTTCATGGAGTTGGGGGTGGACATTCGCTTAATGTTTCACTGCCGGCGCATAGCCAGTTGTTACATTTTTTAAAACAACATGAAAATGAAATTTGGATTGCGCCAATGACAGAGGTCGCCGAATACATACAACACTATCAATCATCATCAAAGTAAACCGCATGAAAAGGATTGCTTGCCTGTTCATTTCCCATGTCATTTTAGCAACAACATTTGCGCAAAGCAACGTTGCTGATAGTTTGAAACGTGACAGTTTGTGGCGTGCAAATATGAAAGCCATTCAGGCTGCATCGCAGGCAGATCACCAAAAAATGATGAAGTTGCTGCACATAGATTCTTTGCGTAATGGCCCATCAGGTGATCCAAAAGCACCCAATGCGGCGAATGCAGATGAGTCGAAAGCTACAACATACACGTCCTTGCCAGACCCGCTTGTTTTAAAAAACGGGACAAAGGTTACAAACGCAAACACATGGTGGAACAAGCGCCGGCCGGAGATCGTAGAAGATTTTGATCGTGAAATATATGGCCGCGTTCCCGCAAATGTGCCTAAAGTAAATTGGGAGGTCGTGAGCGTAGTGCATGAAAAAAATGGCGACATTCCGGTTGTAACAAAAAAGTTGCTTGGACACGTTGACAACAGCGCTTATCCGGATGTAAAAGTGGATATCGATCTTACCTTAACAACGCCGGTAAATGCAGAAAAGCCGGTGCCCGTGATAATGGAATTCACCTTTGTATTTCCTCCGGGCTTTAGAATGCCTTCCCAAAACACCAGCAAAGACCCGACATGGCAGCAACAGGTGCTGGCTAAAGGTTATGGCTACGCGATACTTGTACCCACAAGTTACCAGGCAGACAATGGGGCGGGGCTAACGCAAGGTATTATTGGCTTGGTCAACAAGGGCCAACCACGCAAACCCGAAGACTGGGGTGCATTGCGCGCATGGGCATGGGGCGCGAGCCGCGCGATTGATTATTTTGAAACCGATAAAGCTGTCGACAAAAAACGAATTGCCATTGAAGGACTTTCTCGCTATGGCAAAGCTGCACTGGTTGCCATGGCCTATGAGCCGCGCATTTCCATCGGGTTCATTGGTTCTTCGGGAGCCGGCGGAGGGAAAATATTGCGTCGTACATTTGGTGAGCAGGTGGAGAACCTTGCTTCATCATCGGAGTATCATTGGTTTGCCGGAAACTTTATTAAATATGCAGGTCCGTTGACTCCAAATGATCTTCCAGTAGATGCACACGAATTGGTGGCTCTTTGTGCGCCAAGGCCTGTATTTATCAGCGTAGGCTCTCCATATGTGGAAGGCAATTGGATTGATGGAAAAGGACTTTTCCTCGGCGGCTTGTATGCAGGTCCTGTTTATGAATTGCTTGGAAAAAAAGGATTAGGCGCTACACAAATGCCACCGATAGAAACTGGCTTAACCGACGGCGACATTGCATTTCGCCAACATAGCGGTGGACATACCACCGGTCCAAACTGGCCAACATTCTTAACCTATACCGATAAATATTGGAAGTGATATCTGCACAGCAAAAAAGATCCGTGCAAATCCGTCTAATCCGTGTCATCCCCTCCGAACGGTTTCAGCCGGGCGGGCGTGTGCCAAGCGAACATTTAAAAATCAACTATGCCTACAGCTAAGAACGACGCGTCGAAAGAGATTACGAATTATATAAAAGAAATGCCCGAGTTTTCCAAAGCGATTTGCACGAAACTCCGTTCCATTATTTTGGACGCAGACGATAGCCTTGTAGAAGAATGGAAGTGGGGCCCGCACTATGCGTCCAACGGAATGGTCTGCGGATATGGTGCCTTTAAACAGCATGTGAAACTTACTTTCTTCAACGGTGATGCAATGAAGGATGCAAAGAAGCTCTTCAATCACTGTGTTGACAACGAGTTTAGCCGTTCAATAAAATATGTTGATATAAGCGAACTCGATGAAAAAACATTGACAGCTTACATCAAAGAATCTGTTGCCATCAATAAGAAAGGTTATAAAAGAGTGGTGAAGAACAAAGATGTTGATACACCTGAAGATCTTGAAAAAGCATTGGCAAAAAACAAGAAGGCAAAAACATTTTACGACGCCCTTACTTACGGCTACAAGAAAGAATTTGTAGAATGGGTAACCACCGCAAAGCGCGAAGAAACCCGCAACGATCGCATCGCTAAAATAGTTGCGATGTGCGAAGAAGGAAGGAAGTTAAACGATAAATACCGGTAGGGGCGAATTGCATTCGCCCTATAATTGAAAATTGAAAGTTGAAAGTTGAAAATGGCTGCTTTTGTAAGACCATCTTTCACAAAACAATCATTTTCAATTTTCAACTTTCAATTTTCAATTAATCAATGATTTAATGATTCAACCATGACTTACATCGTACCACCACAAACACGCATTGGTCACGTACATTTAAAAGTTACTGACCTTGACAAAGCGTTGGCTTTTTATAAAGACATTCTCGGATTTGAGATCATGCAGCGATATGGAACGCAGGCGGTGTTTCTGTCCGCAGGAGGATACCATCATCACATCGGGCTAAATACCTGGTATAGCAAGAATGCAGGACCGGCGCCGGTTCATGCAGCAGGCTTGTTTCATACCGCAATATTATATCCCACAGAACGAGATCTTGGAGTTGTATTAAAGAGATTGATTGATGCGAAATATCCGTTAACGGGAGCCTCTGATCACGGCGTTTCTAAAGCCATTTATCTTGACGATCCCGATGGCAACGGCGTTGAATTATATTGGGACAGACCCAAAGAAGAATGGCCGCTGGATGCAGATGGAAACCTTATGATGGTGACTGAGCATTTGGATTTGGATGCGCTGCTGGCGTTGATTTAGGAATTAGGAATTAGGAGTTAGGAATTAGAAGATGGCTCCTAATTTCTGACTCCTAATTCCTAACTCCTATTTCCTAATTCCTGATTTCTAGTTCCTCTATTTCACCCACAGTACACAAACCGGACTTCCCACATTAATGCGTTTGCCAGTGTCCGTTAACAGGCCTGTTTTTTTATCTACTTTAAAGATCACTACATCATCGCTTTGCTGATGTGCAACCAGCAGGAAATTTCCAGAAGGATCGAAATTGAAATTGCGAGGCGTTATGCCCAAAGTTGGTTGAAACCCTACAGACGTTAATTTGCCCGTAGCGGCATCTCTCTTAAAAATAGCAATGGAGTTGGCATCTCCGCGATTGGACGCATAAAGGAAATTGCCATCAGGAGAAATATGAATATCGGCCGACCCAATAGATCCTTTATAATCGGCAGGGTGGCTCGAAATAGTTTGCACTTCTTTGAATTGACCTTCATTGTATTTATATACAACCACCTCGCCACTAAGCTCGGTCATGAGGTAGGCGAATTTACCACTCGCATCAAATGTCATGTGGCGTGGACCGCTGCCCGGTTTCACTTGTACAAAAGGCGTTTTGGCGGGGGTGAGGCTTCCCGTTGCTGCATTGAAATGGTAGATCATTATTTTGTCCGTACCTAAATCGTTTACAAAAAGGTATTTGTTATCAGGAGAGAAGACTGTTGCGTGAGCATGTGCTTTTTCCTGTCTTTTTGTGTTTGGCCCCGTGCCTTCATCTTTTCTTTTTTCAACAGGCTCGCCAATGCTGCCATCCTTTTCTACCGGGTACACAAGATAATTGCCCGAGCTGTAATTCGCCACGGCTATAAATTTTCCGTTTTTGCTTGTCGCAACAAAACAAGGGGATTCACCGGAAGTTGGCTCGGTATTGATGAAGGAAAGAGAACCGTCTTTTTTATCAAAAGCATAGGAAGAAACCGCTCCCGGGCCGTTGTCTTCGTTAACAGCGAAAACCGTTTTTTTGTCGGTAGAAATTGCCAGGAATGAAGGGTTGGAGCTGGGTACATTGTTTACTTCTGTGGCCTCGCCCGTGGCAGCATCGAATTTATACACATAGATGCCTTTACTTTTTCCGCTATTGGTATAGGTTCCCAACAATAAATAAGGGTCGGAAGATGCTGTTGACATAGTTGAAGATGAATGTTTTGTGGTAGTTTGCTTATGCGCAGTCGATTTTTTCTTTTTCTTCTGTGCAAAAGTTCCTGAAAATGAAAGCAATGCAATAATCGTTAAAACGGTTATCGAGGTTAAAGGATTTTTCATGCAATTCTTGATTTTATATAAGTTCCGTAATAATTTGATTGTTTTACGCCTCTCTAAATTCCTAATTCCTAACTTCTGGTTCCTAAAAATTGTATGTCAATTATAATAAACTTTGGCCGAAATTTGCAGCCTAAATTATATAGCAGTTGAAATTATTTCCGGAATCGGCCGTCTATCAATTGGAATTTGACAAAGTAAAGGATTTGCTGACGGCACATTGCAAAAGCGAGTACGCAAAGAAGAAAGCTGAGCAATTACGCATACATACAAAAAATGAATTCATACAGGTTGAATTAAAACAAAGCCATGAATACAGGCAACTGGTTCTGAATGGCATTTATTTTCCTAATGATTATACACTGAACCTGTCGAAGGACCTGAAGTTGTTGGGCATTCCGGGAGCGGTGCTCAGCGGCGACCAATTCATGCAGATCAAAAAGCTGGCTGAGAGCATTCAGAATATTTTCCGCTGGTTTGATGCCGAAAGAAGGTTGGTTTACGATGCACTGGCAAAAGTGATCGAAGGTTCGCACTACGAAAAAGCCATTCAGCAACACATCAACGAGATACTGGATGACAATGGGAATGTGCTGGACAATGCTTCTGAGGATCTGCAGCGCATTCGCATGAACCTGTATCGCAAGCGTACCGACCTCCGTCGCGTGTTCGACAAGATCGTTTCCAAACTCAACAAGCAGGGATATCTCGCCGACATTGAAGAATCGTTCCTAAATGGCAGGAGAGTACTCGCCGTTTTTGCGGAGCAAAAAAGAATGGTAAAGGGTATTCTGCATGGTGAAAGCGACACAAGACGCACCACATTCATCGAACCTGAAGAAACGATTGAACTCAACAACGACGTCTTTTCTCTTGAGCACGAAGAAAGCCGCGAAGTGTACCGCATTTTGCGTGAGCTGACCGCCAAACTCTCTGTTCATGCGCCTTTGCTACAACAATACCTCAACATCGTGGGCGAATATGATTTCATTCGTGCCAAGGCAAAACTCGCGATTGATTACAATGGAGAATATCCTTTGGTAAACGATAAAGCGCACATACACCTTGTACAAGCCATGCACCCTTTGTTGTTTTTGTACAATAAAAAATCGGGCAAACCAACCATTCCCGTTGCTGTGACACTGGATGAAAAAAACAGGATACTGGTGATCAGCGGACCCAACGCCGGAGGTAAAACGGTTACTTTAAAAACGGTGGGATTGCTGCAAATGATGGTGCAGGCCGGTTTGCTGGTGCCTGTGCATCCTTCTTCGCAAATGGGCATCTTCAAGCAACTCATGATTCATATTGGTGACACACAGAGCCTGGAATTTGAGTTGAGTACCTATAGTTCGCACTTGAAAAACATGAAGTACTTCATGGAAAGTGCCAATGGCAAGACTTTGTTCTTTATCGATGAATTGGGAAGCGGTAGTGATCCGAATCTTGGTGGTGCATTTGCCGAGGTTATTCTGGAAGAAATGGCCCGCAAACATTCATTTGGTATCGTTACCACACACTACCTCAACCTTAAGGTAATGGCGAACAAAACGCCGGGCATCATCAACGGTGCCATGGCCTTTGACGAAGCCAGTTTGCTGCCGATGTATAAGCTGATCGTTGGCAAGCCTGGAAGTTCCTATACCTTCTCCATTGCGGAAAGAATTGGGCTTGACAAATCATTGATCGCCCGTGCGAGAAAAATGGTAGATGAAGATCATTTCCGTTTGGATAAATTGCTGAATGCAACAGAACAGGATCTCCGCGATCTTGAGAAGAAAGAAAAAGAGCTGAATCATTTGCTTCGCGAAAATGAGAAGTTGAAAAAAGAGATGCAGCAGGTAATGGACAAGGAGCGCCATCGCCAGCAGGTGGAAGTTTTGAAGGAGCAAAATAAAATAACAGAAGATCGCATCGCTTACCTGAAAGACATGGATCGCAAGATCAAGCAGATACTGATCGAATGGAAAAAAACGGATGACAAGGAAAAAGTGATGAAGCAGATGTTTGCCCTGTTGTTCAAGAAAGATGAAACAAAAGTGGTGAACAAACTGCAGAAAAAAGTAGAATCAAAATTTGCTGAAGTGCAGGGCGAAATTGCTGTAGGCAGCAAAGTAAAAATGAAGAAGAATCACCAGGTGGGGCAGGTGCTTGAAGTGCGCGGCAAAAAAGCGGTTGTAAAGATCGGCTTGCTGCCTATGCAGGTGGATATGAAAGATTTGGTTTTGGTGAAAGAGAAGATAGTGGAGGGGAATTGAAAATTGAAAGTTGAAAGTTGAAAATGAGTTTTGATTGCTAAAGGCATTTTTGTATTCAACTTGTTTTTAGTAGACGAGGGCTCCGATAAATTTGATTATCGGAGCCCTTCTTATTTATTCAAAAACATCAATCAAAACTTTGAGTAACTGCACCTGTCATTTTCAACTTTCAATTTTCCATTTTCAACTCTCAGCTGTGTATATAGCTCTCCAAGTGAGCAATGGTTTCTTCCTGGTGTGAAATGATGGCCTTGATCACGTCGTTTACGGAAATAATACCACACACTTTATCGTTTTCAAACACTGGCAAATAGCGGATGTTGTTCTCACTCATCAAATGCATGCACACCTCGATAGAATTATCGGGAGTAATTCTTGGCAATCCGATTGACATAATATCGTAGACCTTCGTATCGGTAGAAGACTTTGATTTCAGGATCACTTTACGCGAATAATCGCGTTCAGTCAGCAATCCGAAATACTCTTCGCCTTCCATCACCAATACAGATCCGATGTTTTTTTCCGCCATCACATTCAGTGCTTCCAATACTGTAGTGTCTGGCGTGACTGCAATCAACGTGTACTTTTTTTGAGATAAAATGTCTGATACTTTTTTCATAAACAATCATTTTGTTTTTAGTTCCTATAAGATAAGTAAAAAGGTGTAAAAGAGGAAATACAGAGGAGTAACAAAGAAGGCCGGATTTGGTTCACATTGAGAATGAGCGAAGTAAGACAATAATTGAAAATTGAAAGTTGAAAATTGAAAATGGCGAACTATTAAAGACAACTATGCATTAGGCTATCATTTTCAATTTTCAACTTTCAATTTTCAACTGTTCTCCTAGTCCTTCTGGTACCTAAACCTCACCACAGCGCTTTTTTCCAGCGTAGATGTCATATGCACCTCGTAATGCTGTTTGCCAGCGGTGATCTCCATGACAGCCGTGTTTGGGGGCACCCGTCCGAGGTTGTCGGCATACATGATCAACTCGTAATCTACATCAGGAAAAGCATTTATTTCGAGTGTTAGCGCTTTGTCGGTGAGCATTTTTTTATACAGCAAAAGGCGGTTGTTTAGCAATACGGTCACCGTATCGCCATCTAGTTCCGCATTATCGTAAAGCTGAATTTTGATAGTGGGAGTGTGAAACACCATCTCTTTTTCCAGTTCTTTCTTGCGGGGCTTTAACTTAAGCGTTTCCTGAATTTCAGCCAATTCTTCACTCTGATCAATCTCGTTTTTAAATACAGGAATAGCGGCCCGCCGTAAAATGATTTTTCCAGAAGGGCAGGGCGTTTTTGTATCCATCGCATAGCCTTTAAACTCCCCTTTTAAAACCTCCTCATGGTTGCTTGAATCATATTGTAGCATGTAGGTTTTAATGCACGGAACACAGTCGGCCGGAATACTGTAGCGAATCACCTTGTTCTCGATGATAACGATACGTTTTGAAAGCGGATTGAACTTTCCTGAAAAGGATAGTTGCACCAGTCTTTCCGTATCGTAAAAATCATAGGATTTGCCCTGCAGATTATTGTTGGCAAAGTTGATCTGCATTTCAATATTGTAAACGGGAAAACAGCCGCCTGAATCCTGGATGAGCGACCCTCGCCAAATTCCGGCAAGATCCTGCGCGATACAGGAACAACAACAAAAAAGAGCAATAATGGTAAATGCCAGCAGGCGTTTTATTGTCATGGTTTGATACCATTAAAAATAGTTAATTGCCCAACACGCTTTCAAAAGAAAAGGTAAAAGAAAAGTTATTGTTGTATTTAAAGTCAGGTGAGAGCACGCACTAAAAAACCTTGCCATCATCCTTTCATAAGGAGCAACAACCACAGGTAAAATAAGTTCTCTGAAGGCGTTTAAATAACGCGTTCGGCCTTTCTCGAACGGGGAAAATAATCTATGTTAGTGTCGCTATTCATCCCTTAAAACTTCATTCATGAAAAAGATCGCCGCATTCCTGCTGCTTTTGATTATTGCAACCGCAAATGTCTTAGCCCAAAGCAAAAAACAAGCACTTGATAAATATTTCACTGCGTTGCACGATAACCAGCGGTTTAACGGAAATGTCCTGGTAGCTGACAACGGAAAGATCGTTTATGAAAAATCGTTTGGCTATGCAGACTTTGCCAACAAAAAACTCAATACAAATAACACTCAGTTTTGTATCGCATCCATAACAAAAACCTTTACAGCAACAGGTATTTTTCAATTGTACGAAAAAGGGAAGCTGAATATTGATGATCCGGTAAACAAATACCTGCCTGCATTTCCTTATCCCGAAATAAGAATCCGGCATCTTTTATCTCACACGTCTGGATTGCCACCCTACGATAAATTTTTTGATTCGCTGAGGCTAGCACATCCCGACACCGTTTTCACCAATAAAGATATTGTAGCACGTTATGCAGCACTGAAACTGCCTTTGAAATACCAGCCCGGCGACAATGCGACTTACGAAAACGTGAATTACATTTTTCTTTCGCTGATAATAGAAAGCATTACTGGAATACCGTATGCTGAGTATATTAAGAAGAACGTTTTTGAACCGGCTGGAATGACTAAAACATTTTTTCCCAAAGCGACATTCTATCATTATTTACCTGAAGAAAAAACAAATCTTGCAGAGACTTACAACTATCCGTTTGTTTATTCAACCGCCATGCAAAAAACAGACACCATTAAGTTTATTGCAGACTACTGGCAAAATTATCAGTTCAAGGGGTTTGGCGAGATCATTACAACAACGGAAGATCTTCTAAAATATGATCAGGCATTATACAACGGCAAACTATTGTCTGACGCGACTTTGGCGAAAGCATACACTCTAACCAAACTGAATAACGGAAAAGACAGTCCTGTAGAAATTGGCCTCGGCTGGAAAGTATATAACGACAATCCATTCGGTCAGGTAGTGGGGCACACTGGAGGTTTGATAGGCCTTTCAGCAGTTTTCTTAAGGAATATCACCAGGCATCAAACGGTCATTGTAATTGACAATACACAAAACAGAACAGAAGACGTAGGTGGAGATGCACTCAAAATCCTGAATGGTGGCAAAGCGGTTCCTTTGGCAAAAAGTGCGGCCAGAGAATATGGCCGGACGCTAGTAAGCAAAGGCATCGAAGATGCTAACACTGACTTGGTTGCAATGAAAAAAGATTCAGCACATTATTCTCTTGTAGAAACTGAATTCAACATACTTGGCTATGATCTTATGGCAAACAACAAGTTGAATCTTGCATTAGAAGTTTTTAAAACAAACATGCAATTGTTTCCCCAAAGTTGGAACGTCTACGATAGTTACGGCGAGGCACTCTTACAAAACGGGCAAAAAGATGAAGCCATAAAAATGTATAAGAAGTCTGTTGAACTTAATCCTGAGAATGAAAATGGAGTGAAAATTTTGAAGGATTTGAGCAGGGAGTGACTGAATGACTGAATAACTGAATCACTGAATAACTGATTGACTGAATAACTGACTGGTCCAAACTGTAGACAACCTTACACCGTCATTGCGAGCCCCTGGCAAATCAAGCATTTCGAGAATTAAAAGCATCGCCACATATCAGAGACAGGGCGAAGCAATCCTATTCGAGCGCTCAGATTGCTTCGCGCCATTTGTTTATTATCCACCTCGCTATTATTTTTTGAAACGTATCAATAGGCCTGGAGTTCACAATCACGGTGCAGCCTATTCGCAGCTAAAAACAGTAAGCAACTCAGTTACTCAGTTATTCAGTTATTCAATTTCCCGCATACTTAAACACTACCACGGCATTCTTTTGTTCCGTAGATGTAATGCGCACTTCATATTGTTGATCGCCAGCCTTTACCACCATTAGAGAGGTATTGGGAGGAATATCGCCAAGGTTTTCCGCCACCATCACCACTTCGTGATAGTTGTTTGTCGTGTCAAGTTTAATTTTCACGATGATCGGTTCCAGCGATAACATTTTGCGGGATACTACCAATTTATTATCCAGGTAAACCGAGACAGTATCGTGATCTATCGTGCCATTATCGTAAATGTATAAAGCAACCTCATTGGTTTTTACTATGATCGTCCTCGTTACCTCGTTTTCCCGGTTTTTAATAACAGAAGGAATGCTTGCTGAAAAACTTTTACCGGGAGAAATGGTGATCGTTTTTTTAGGCGTATCGGGTTGTGCGAGTGGCTCTATTTTTTGCGGAGACAGCGTTGTTTCAGGCTTTTTTTTAGGGGTTGCTTTTGCTACAGCTGCCGAAGATTTAGGTGCAGGTTTCTTTGCAGGTGCAGTCGCTGACGACTTGGGAGTTGTTTTAGCAACTGGTGCAGGCTTTGGTTTGGCAACTAGCACCGGCGCGGCTTTCACGCTGTCCAATGGCTTTGGAGCCGCATTTGCCGCGGCAAGTTTTTTCGCAATTTCTTTTTCCTTCCGGGCAACAAAAGGTTCCTTATAAAAATCGGACACCGCCTCTTTGCGCAGGAACACAGTGCCTCTACCGCAAAAGCTGCTATCGAGCGTGCTGGTCGCTACAAAAGTACCTTCAAGGAATTCCTCGTCGCCTGATTTTGTCCAGGTAAGCATACAATCCATGCTGCAGACAATGTTACCCATGCTCTGGCGCACTTCAATGATCTTCAGTTCCAGCACACGAACCTTCCCTGTTTTTGGATTAATGCTCCCCGTTGCAGAAGCCTTTGCATAAAATTCGATGTTCTTGTAAGAGTAGGTAACCGCTTGTAGTTTCTTATCGGTTTGCGCGATCTGTACCTCAAACCTGTAGCGATCATCAATGTTTAGGATCTGGTTAAACCGGTTGTTATCGCTGAAATGCCCCCGCCAAATGCCGGTGATATCCTGTGCCGCCACGCAGTGAACAATGCCCAGTAGAAAGACTACAATAACGGATCGCATAAACATGTTCTGAAATTACGGAAAAAGTTCTCTCATAACAATTTACACAAAAAACAATCGACGAAACATTTCGTTAATTTTTGTAATGTTTTCATGTCGTGCTCGCCACAAAAAAAACTGCTGAGTTCTCATTCTCCATTTTCAACTTTCAATTTTCAATTACCCAATAGTTCGTAAATTTGCAGCCCTGTTATTTGAGAGAAATTAGGAATTAGGAACCAGGAGTTGGAAAATCGATCAATTCTAACAACTTCCAACCAACAACTAACAACTGTCTCTTAGCAGCAAAAACTTACAAAGAACCAATGATAAAAGTAACATTTCCGGATGGCGCGGTAAGAGAATATCAGCCAGGAACATCAGCGATGGACGTTGCGAAATCCATTAGTGAAGGATTAGCAAGAAAAGTATTGGCAGCAAACGTAAATGGAGAAGTTTGGGATGCAACGCGTCCTATCTACAACGATACCACGCTAAAACTGATAACCTGGGATGATAAAGACGGCAAGGCTACTTTCTGGCACTCGTCCGCACACTTGATGGCAGAGGCCGTTGAAGCTTTGTATCCTGGTGTTAAATTTTGGGTTGGGCCTTCTTTGGAAACAGGCGGCTTCTACTACGATATAGATTTTGGCGGCAAACAGGTTACAGAAGATGACCTGCGCAAGCTGGAAGCTAAAATGGCAGAACTCGCCAAGCAAAACAATCCTTACATCCGCAAAGAGATCAGCAAAGCGGATGCTGTAAAATATTTTGAAGAGAAAAGTGACGAATACAAACTTGACTTGCTGGGCAACCTGCAGGATGGTGGCATCACGTTTTACACACAGGGCGGTTTCACCGACTTGTGCCGCGGACCACACATTCCACAAACAGGGTTGATCAAAGCAATCAGGCTTACAAACATCGCCGGTGCTTACTGGAAAGGAGATGAAAAAAACAAACAGCTTACAAGGTTGTACGGTATTTCTTTCCCTAACCAAAAAGAACTGGATGAGTACCTGCACATGCTGGAGGAAGCAAAAAAACGCGACCACCGCAAGCTGGGTAAAGAACTGGGCATTTACACCACAAATGATGATATCGGCCAGGGGCTTATTTTGTGGATGCCTAATGGTACCGTTATCATTGAAGAATTGGAAAAACTGGCGAAAGAAACAGAAGAAGAAGCTGGCTACAAACGAGTGGTAACACCACATATCGCCAAAGAAAACTTGTATTTAACCAGCGGACACTTGCCTTATTATGCAGATAGTATGTTCCCTCCAATGGAAATGGATGGCGAAAAATATTATCTGAAGGCAATGAACTGCCCGCACCACCACAAAATATTTGATGCAGAGCCTAAGAGCTACCGCCAAATGCCCTACAGAATTGCGGAATACGGTACTTGCTACCGCTATGAGCAGAGTGGTGAATTGTTTGGTTTGATGCGCGTGCGTTGCTTGCACATGAACGATGCGCATATTTATTGCACAAAAGAACAATTCGCGCAGGAGTTCAGGGCGGTAAATGACATGTACCAGAAATATTTCAAAATATTTGGTATTGAAAAATACGTGATGCGTTTGTCTTTGCATGATCCGGAAAAACTGGGACAGAAATATGTGAATGAGCCGGAATTATGGAAAGAAACAGAGAATCTTGTGCGAAATGTTTTGATTGAAAGCAACATTCCATTTGTAGAAGTAAAAGGTGAAGGCGCATTCTATGGCCCCAAGATCGATGTACAAATCTGGAGCGCCATCGGTAGAGAATTTACCCTGGCTACTAACCAGGTAGACTTCGCTCAACCACGCAGCTTTAATCTTTCATTCACTAACCAGAACAATGAGCCGGAAATTCCACTGATCATTCACCGTGCGCCACTTGGTACACATGAACGTTTCATCGGATTCCTGCTGGAACACTATGCTGGTCGTTTCCCATTGTGGCTGGCACCATTGCAGGTTAAGATTTTGCCTATCAGCGATAAATTTTTCCCTTATTCAGAAGATCTGTTGAAAAAACTGAAAAAAGCGGGCATCAGAGCTGAAATTGACGACAGAAATGAAAAAATAGGAAAGAAAATCCGCGATACAGAGTTAATGAAAGTGCCTTATATGCTGGTGATCGGTGAAAAAGAGGTAAACGAAAACAAAGTAGCGATCAGAAGACACGGTAAAGGCGACTCAGGTGTAAAAACCGTAGAAGACTTTATCGCCGACGCGGTGGCAGAGATCAGGGAGAAAAGAAATGAAGAATAGTGGGCAACTAGCAATTAAGAATTAAGAATTAGGAATTAAGAATTGTTTAGGGTGTAGGATTCGCTACAATTGTGTCACAACCAGAGTTTTCAGAGATATGTTCGAGGGTCTCACACAAAGAATTCTTAATTCTTAATTCCTAATTCTTAATTGACCACAAAAGTTCGTGGCAATAAATTAGTTTTCTTTTGTATTTTTGGAACGGTTTTTTATGAATAAAGAGGCGATTTGAACAATTTGATTCCAGAATTGTCTTAACGATTGATCAAGCGGCAGATTTTTAAAATTAAAATGAAAGCATTCCACAAAAGCCCCTGTGCTGCCGACAGCAGGTAGTGGACAAAATAATATGGCATTTCCACCCAGACCATCTTCTAGAGGAGGTTTTAACCCCCGTTTTAAGAAGGAACAACAGCAGGAACACCGCACCAATCACATGATCAGAGTGCCACAGGTGAGGCTAGTTGGAGACAACGTTGAAGTAGGCGTATATTCCATCCAGGAAGCATTGCGCATGGCACAGGACCAGCAAATGGATCTTGTGGAGATTTCTCCTAATGCAGATCCTCCTGTTTGTAAAATCATCGATTACAACAAATTCTTATACGAAAAGAAGAAGAAAGAGAAAGAAATGAAGGCGAAAGCCAAAGTTTCTGAAGTGAAAGAGATTCGTTTTACTCCAAATACTGACGATCACGACTTTAACTTCAAGGCGAAGCACGCTGAAACCTTCCTGAAAGAAGGTAACAAAGTGAAAGCTTATGTACAGTTTAAAGGACGGGCGATCCAGTTTAAAGACAGAGGAGAACTTCTCCTGCTGAAATTTGCGGAACGCCTGGCAGAATTTGGTGCACTCGAAGGCATGCCGAAAATGGAAGGCAAAAGAATGCTGGCCATTTGGGCGCCAAAAGCGAAAAAGAAACCAGCTAAAGCTGAAGAATAGTAGAAAAGCCCCGCGAGGGGCTTTTTTAATTAGGAATTGTTCCAAGTTCCTGATTGCTTTGTGTAATGAAACTTTCGTTATTGGCCGATAGAATTACTACGGTATAGGTGCGCAACGCAGAGACAGTTCAACAGTTTGCATGTAGTTGATACCCCAAAAAAGAAGGAATTTTTGCAAAACAAAAAAATGCAATTTTTACGTTAAGTATTGAAAATGAAAATGTTGAGCTGAAATGGGGTTGATCTGCTTAGAAAAATTCTTAATTCTTAATTCCTAATTCTTAATTAATTACCTTACTTTTGCACTCCCAAATATGTACCCACATATTTGAATTGCCCACAAGGCTCCATAAGAGTTCCGTCTGTTCGGAACCGCCAGCAGGGTGTCACTTTTATAATGGTAATAAAATGCCTAAGGTAAAAACAAACTCTAGTGCCAAGAAGCGTTTTAAAGTAACGGCTACTGGAAAAATTACTCACCAAAAGTCTTTCAAACGTCACATCCTTACAAAAAAATCTAAAAAACGTAAACGTGCGTTGCGTCAGGATGGAGTTGTTAGTGCTTCACACACTTACTTCGTTAAACGTTTATTGCGTCTTAAGTAATTTTCCCGTAACTAATTAATTAAAACTTTAAAATTATTCAGATATGCCACGTTCAAAAAATGCAGTAGCATCAAGGGCACGTAGAAAAAGGGTCCTTAACCAGGCGAAAGGTTTTTATGGCAAACGTAAAAATGTATATACAGTTGCCAAAAACGTTGTAGAAAAAGGTCTTACTTACAGCTATGTAGGTCGTAAACTTAAAAAGAGAGAATACCGCGCTTTGTGGATCGCTCGTATTAACGCTGCAGTAAGAGAAGAAGGTTTGACTTACTCTACTTTCATCGACAAGTTGAACAAAAAAGGTATCACACTTGACAGAAAAGTACTTGCAGACCTTGCAATGAACAATCCAGAGTCTTTCAAAAACCTGGTGAATTCAGTAAAATAAGAATGAATTTCTTACTATAAGAAGAAACCGGAGTTACATTTATGTATACTCCGGTTTTTTTTGTTTTTTAAATCATTCAAACAGTTACTTTTGTGAAGTTTTTTCAAATCCCTCACAAAAGGGCTAAACGATTTTTAAAAAGCATTCTTCACATTTAATCTATCGCCAATTGGAGAACAACACAACTTATTATGAGTTAGTGGATCAAACCTTTAATTTCCCTCAGGAAGGGTTTGATGTTGATAATGGGTATCTTGAGTTTAATGGCCTCGATCTCAAAGCGCTGATCGAAAAGTACGGCACTCCGTTAAAGCTTACTTATTTGCCAAAAATCGGTAAGCAGATCAATAAGGCCAAGGACATGTTTGCCAATGCTTTTAAAAAGCATAAGTATGAAGGCAAATATTATTATTGCTACTGCACTAAAAGTTCGCATTTCTCATTTATAGTGGAAGAAGCGTTGAAGAACGATATTCACCTGGAGACTTCTTATGCTTACGATATCGAGATTATCAAAAAGCTTTACCAGCGCAGAAAGATCACAAAAGATACCTTTATCATTTGTAACGGGTTCAAGCAAAAATCTTACACCAGACGCATTGCGAACCTGTTGAACACAGGTTTTAAAAATGTGATCCCGGTGCTGGATAATAAAGAGGAACTGGATGCATATAGAAGGTCTGTAAAGGTGCCCTTCAAAATGGGTATTCGTGTGGCTGCAGAAGAGGAGCCTAATTTCCCGTTCTATACTTCCAGATTAGGTATCCGTGCGAAAGATATCCTGGAGTTTTATGTAGACAACATTGAAGGCTACGAAAACAAGTTCCAGCTGAAGATGCTTCATATCTTTTTGAATAAGGGTATTAAAGATGACATCTACTACTGGAGTGAATTGAATAAGGTGGTGAACCTGTATTGCCAGTTGAAGAAGATCTGTCCTGAACTGGATTCGATTAACATTGGTGGTGGGTTCCCAATCAAGCATTCACTGGGCTTTAACTACGATTACCAGTTCATGGTAACGGAAATTGTCGGCACTATTAAAAATGCCTGCAAAAAAGCCAAAGTGCCAATGCCAAATATTTACACAGAGTTTGGCAGCTTTACGGTTGGAGAAAGCATGGCGCATATCTACAGTGTAATTGCCCAGAAAACACAAAACGATCGTGAGATTTGGTACATGATCGATTCATCTTTCATTACCACATTGCCTGATACGTGGGGCATTGGTGAGCGCTTCCTGATGTTGCCAATCAACAAATGGAACGCAGAGTACCAGCGAGTCGTCTTAGGCGGTCTTACCTGTGACAGTCATGATTACTATGATTCTGAAGAGCATATCAACGAGGTATTCCTGCCTAAAGTAACGCCGGATGAGCCTTTATATGTAGGGTTCTTCCACACGGGTGCTTACCAGGACCAGATCAGTGGATACGGAGGTATTAAACACTGCCTGATCCCTTCTCCAAAGCACGTTATTGTGGGTTATGACAAAAACGGAAAGCTGACAGACTGGGTGTATGCGAAAGAGCAGAGCGCTCAGAGCATGCTTAAAATTCTTGGATACATGTAGAGAGAATTGAAAATTGAAAGTTGAAAATTGAAAATGGTAGGGGTGGATCGCATTCGCCCTCAAATAAATTAAAAGGCTCCGATAAATCTAAGTTTATCTGAGCCTTTTTTATTAGGTGGTTGAAAACAATTAAAGTGCAAGTATTAAAAGCATTTTCAATTTTCAATTTTCAATTTTCAATTATCGAAGTCTATCCAAACTTTTCACCAATTTCTCATCTCTTCTTATTCCTCCGGCTGCCAGCCAAAGAAAGATTGCCATCGCGATCGGTAACAGCCCTCCGGCATTGTAAGTTCCCTTTATCATTGGAGTGGACTGTTTGAACGCATTGATATAATATACTTCCAACCCAACTACAGCGATTGAAAGCAAAATGCCTGTGACTGCGAGTTTAAATTGAGTTGTTCTTTTTTTGAACAGGAAAATGGCAACAGTTGACATGCAGGCTACTGCTATGCTCAGAGCGAAAACAACAAGATGGTCCGAAGCGAAAACAATGCGGCTTGAATTGTCGGCCAAAGTTGCATTGAATAAAGGTACGCGTGACATTGCAAATCCGCATATGGCAGCCAGTGCCAGCCAGATCGTTTGTATACGTTGAATCATAATGAGTTTTTAACTACGGTAAAAATAAACAAAAAGATGTACGATGTAAATTAAGATGTACGGTGTACGAAGTACGATGTACGAATTTTGTTCCAGCGCAACACTGTAAGCAATTTCGTACACCGTTCGCGGTACGTCGTACACCTGCATTCCCGGGTGCTAGCCTAAGAAAACAAAAAAGCCATTCGAAGATTTGAATGGCTTGAAGTGGTAAGGAGAGAAGAGAAGGGACAAAAACCTGACTTGTATATTATGGATTAGCTTTTTCGAATTTTTCTGTTTCTTCAGTTTCACCGTCAACAACTTTTATTGTTCTCCAGTATTTCTGATTTTCTATTTTCAGCAAATAACCTGTCTTATCTCCAACTGTAACTTCTGTAACGCCAAATATTGAATAGCCTGCATAGTCAGCTTTAATGGCATCTTTCACGCTTTGAGGAAGCATAGCTGGATCGTAATAGCGAATGGTATTCAGGCATTCACCTTTCATATTGTAACAAACACGGGTAAGAGTACCTGCATTTTTGAAAACCACAATGCTGGTTTTTTTGCCGTTGGTAACAGAGATGTCATTAATGTTACTGTAGTGGCTTACAAAGTTTTTATACGCTTTCTGGTTAGTGTTGGCCAGGGTTGCCATGCCTTCTGAGCTGCTGGTAGCACCTGCATTAGGATCGTAAGATTTGCCTGATAAAGCGACGTACTGATTTTGTGCATTTGATGTGTTTGCGAATAGCATTCCTGTAATAGTAAGAACGCTAAAGAATAACTTTTTCATAAATTTTATGTTTAAATGGTGTTGTTTGAAAATGCTCAAAAGGCAGGACTGTAAAGGCTTTGAAAGGGAGGAGTTGTGTAAGATATCCGGGTTAACGCTGCATGCACATACTTTGTCGCGCATATGAAAACGATGGAAACAGGGCGAGAGAAAAAAAGTTGTTAGTTGATAGTTGTTAGGCGAGGCACATTGCAAGATACAAGTGGCCGGTAGCCAGTTACGGGTAGCCAGTATTGAGTGCGCAAAATTGTTTACAATTAAGTAACTGCTCTTTTATGTAAGAAAAGACGGAGTTAATAAAACCCGCTACCGGCTACTGGCTACCATTTAATAAGCGAGTAACCTCCCCCAACTTGCGTTATGCAACTTGCTACATCCCCTGAACTTTCTGGTGGTTTGTTTGTAAGTATACTCGTGCCCACGGGCAAATACCTTTCTTATGAATTTGTGAGATGGAACTGGTCTTTACTCTCTCACCCCAACCTTTTGTAGAAAGCCGGATTTTGTTGTCAACTGAATTTTTTTGTGGTCGTAAAAAACTATCACAGCGTTTGCTTTAAAAAACGGCTGTAAATGATTAATTTAGAACCCATTAAGGCTATTATGCATTCAACGTCTATTACAGATACCGACATCATCGAGGGATTGAGAAGAAAAGATAACAGACATGTAGAGTATGAAAATGCCCTTTACCTGAAGTTTGCCTATTTCATCGAGGAAGGAAGGCATAAGTATTCGGTTAACTATGAAGATGCCTTCAGCGCATACTCAGATGCAGTTATTACGGTGATTAACAACGTAGTAAATGCCAATTTCCAGGAAAGATCCTCACTAAAAACTTACTTATATCAGATTTTCCACAACAAATGTGTTGACCAGGTTCGAAAAAACACGACTAAGAAGAATGAAATGCATCACGGATTTGTTTTAACAGACGCATTAAACACTATGTCGGACACCAGTAAAACCATTATCCAGCAACTAATAGAGAAAACGGATTTTGATTTGCTGAGGAAACGACTAAGTCAGATCGGAGAAAATTGTAAACAGATGCTATTGCTTTTTGCAGATGGTTTCAGCGATAAAGAAATAGCAGCGATGGTAGGTTTTAAAACTGCGGCCGTTGCCAAAACCAGCAGACTGAGATGCATGGAAAAATTGAGACACATGTATAAACAGTAAACCCTTAGTCAGAATGAACAATTTAGAGTACATAGAAGATTATTTCAAAGGCACCCCAACACCTGATGAAAAGAAATCCTTTGATGAACGCATACAGAACGATGCTTCTTTTGCCGAAGACGTTGCTTTTTATCTTTCCGGTCAGCAGGCAGCAGCGGATATGGCAAATGATGAGAGAAGAGAGCGCTTCAGACAACTTAACTTCAATCAACGTGCATCCCAGCCTGCAAAGGTTATATCTATGCGCAGGGCTGTAATTTATGCCGCAGCCTGCCTTTTCCTGGTAGCCGTGGTAATGAGCTGGTTATTTTTCAAACCGGTTTCCACAGAAAAACTGGCTAACCAATATATTGACAGTCAGTTGACAACCCTCAGCGTAAGCATGGGTGCACACGATAACATGCAGGAGGCCCTTGATCAATTCAATGCAGGCAAACTTGAAGAATCGCTTAAAACATTTGAGTCCATTTACAAAAATGACAATACAAAAGATCTTGCGGAAAGATATGCCGGTATAGCCGCATTGCGTTTGCAGCAATACGACAAGGCCATTTCTTATTTCGAAGATCTTTCTACAAAAAATCTTTATTCAAATCCCGGCAAGTTTTATCTCGCCCTTACCCTTATGAAACGCAACCAGGCGCAGGATAAAGAAAGAGCTCATATACTTCTCAAAGAAGTTGTTGACCAAAATCTTGAAGGCAAAGACATTGCAGAACAATGGTTGAAAAAAATGTAGTGAAATAGTTGTTTGTTGGTAGTTGATAGTTGTTAGACTTTATAATGCAATCTTGCAAATAATATCTGGCAGCTAAATTGGAAAAAAGTTGAGCAGAAGGCCTAACAACCAACAACTAACGACTCTCTTCCGTAGCCCACCACTGGTCATTATTTACCAATCATATTGCAAAACGACTGTAAATGAACTACACCTGGGCAAAAGAACGGGCCATTACCATAATACTTGGAGTAAGCGTTATGGTTTTTGTTTTGTCGGCCTGCAAGCGTCAAACTAAAGTAAGGATATACAACTTCCCCAATTACGTAAACTGGAACGTCTCCACCAATCCCAACGCGAGTGATGACGAAAAGAAGAGAAGTCTTGACAGCGTTATCGCGTATGTCAGGGGACTCAAATATCCCTATGACAGTACAGGCAAGGGAAGGGAAGAAGGAAATAACGGAGCAGGGGGCGGTAAAAAGATATACTCATATACAGACAGCATCAAAGTTTACACTTGCCCTTGCGATCCTAATCTCATAAACATAACAGCCAATTTAATTGTGATAGACAGCGCCGGTGACACCACGCTGAAACCGCCGCCACCACCTAAAACACCTAAAATTATCCTGGCGCCACCCACTCCAAATCAACCGACATCTGGCGGTGGAGGTGGAATGGATACGATCGTTCAATCGATCAGGCCGGGTGTCCGGATTAAAGGTTTCCCTGGCACAGCAAGCAAGCGGGGAATTCTCGCCATCCTGGATACGGGCCTTGATACTACACTGTTTGATCCACAGATACGAAGCCTGATCTGGCAGGAGCCGGTTCCCGGAAATACTTTGTACAATTTCCTTCCGGGAGAAGATCCTAAGATCCTGCTGGATGACAATGCAAGCAGGCATGGAAGTGCAGCTACGGCCATCGCATTATCGCAGGTAGCAGATCAGTCGCCGCGAATTATGGTACTGAAAGTATTGGATGCACATGGCCACGGAAGCGTATTTTCTGTAAGCTGCGGATTGGCTTATGCACGTAAAAACAACGCATCGGTTATCAATGCCAGCCTTGGCTATTATGGCGAGCAGGATTCGGTGTTTACAAAGTATTTCACCAAAATATATGACTCGACAGTAATAGTTGCGGCGGCGGGAAATGATACGAGCGAACATCATAATAATGACAAGCTTTGTTATCAACCTGTGAAGCCTTCAAATCAGCTTACTCCGCATCACATGTTTTTCCCGGCATGTTTTTCAAAGTCAACATCCGACCTCATAAGCGTGACCGGGTTGACGGGAAATAGGGACGTAATGTGGCCATGTTACTATCAAAACTATTCTGACGAATATGTAACGCTGGGCGTTTTAAAAAGCGATACAGGTTGTTGTACGATGAATGTGCCATTTCTCTTATATCCGGTGGAAGGTTCGTCTTTTGTAGCGCCTGTAGTGAGTGGCAGAGTTGTAAATTATATAATACAAAATGGATTTAGACCTACAGCAAAAATATATCTGCAAGGCATCGGTGTAAACAATGCAGTGCCTGTTAAGTACACTGTAAATGGCCAATATATCGGGAACTAGTGCCAGATAAAAGCTTTCGTTTACATTTTCCTTCTGACTAGACTTCATCCCTGTCGGCGCAATTCGCTGGCAGGGATTTTTTATTGGGAGCATTTTTGCTTTCGCGGCTATCTCCAGCTATCACATCATGGCTATAAATGGCTATTGCAGCCGCAAATGATTTGTTTTAGGTTCGACGGCTAAAAATTATCTTATATGCAAAAAACACAACGGATTGTTGCATTGGCGGCAGTTTCAGCTTTTATGCTAGTCGCAGTTGGTTGCACTAAAAGCGTAACCAAGCCAAAACAAAATGCTGATTCTGCAAAATCTACAACAGGAGATATAACTGTTAAGCCGCCACCGCCCCCACCACCACCGATCCCTACTTAGGCCAAAGTTGTTGCAGTAATGAATGTGCCAATTTCATGACCGGAAGATTTTAAGCCACAACAAAGTTATACCTTCAGGGCCTTGATGTAACTAAACGCACCATCGCTGACTAATGAAACGAAGCTTCCGCTTGTTAAGTATACTATACGTGGCCGATGCACCAGGAACCAATGCCAGGATAAGAGCTTTCATCTGCATATTTTTATTGCTAACTATTTCCTCATCCCTGTCGGCGCAATGCCCTGACAGGGATGTTTTATTTAAGCGGACGCTTTACCTAAGGGACTCAGTAAAAGGATATTCGGAGGATTATTTGAAAGAACTTCTGCAGTATAAGTCGAACATAAATAAATGTGCGTATAAAGAAGATACTACCCACGCCAATCTGTTGCTTACGCTGGGAGTAATGTATTCGAGAAGAGGTGACTTTCTGAATGCGGTTGCTTCTGCGAAACAGTCAATTGCAATGGCCCGTTTGCCAAAAAACAATTCTGCGGGCAGTAATGGTTTGTTGGTACTGGACTATTTTTTTCTGAGCAAATTCTATGATTCACTTCACTTGCCAATTGAAAAGAAGTATGCGACTGACAGTTGTTTTTCTATCATTGCAAAAGAGAATATTCAATCGCCTTATGCTATCAGGCTGTTGTTTGATGCGGCCGACCACGCCTTTGATATTGGAGACTATCATGGTTGCCTGAATTATGTAAGGTATGGAGAAACAATTCAAAAAAACTTCAACAGCGCTTATCTGGCAAGTGTGCTACCAATATGGAAGGGGCTTTCATTGATGAATCTTGGAAAATATGATGAAGCTGAAAATATATTGCTGCAGTTTGTTGAAACACACAACAGCAGGGAAAGCCAGGCGTATTTGCCTTATGTGTATGGGAACTTGGGCCAGTTGTACGCACGGAAAGGAGATGTCAGGCAATCCTTATACTATTTTAATAAGATGCTGGACGACGCAAGGAAAAGCAAATATGATGATGTGAGATACGCGACTGTGTTAGACAATATCGCCTTCGAAGTTTACTACAATAAAACCCGGGAATACGACAAGGCGCTGGCTCTTTATCAGCAGTCCATTAACACGTTTAAGAGAATTAAAGATATTGATGAACAAACCCGTGTTTTCGAAATCTTCAACATCCTCGACAATGTTGCCAATATTTATGTTAAAAAAGGTGACTTCAATAACGCGATGAAAACTTTTCAGCAGGCATTTGATCTGCTGGAGCCGGGTGGTTCAGAAAAAATGTTGTTGCACATGTCCCTCGCAAACATACAAGTAAAATATCTTACGGGATTTGTGATCGACCTGGGAGATGCGTGGCTGGCGAAATACAAGGCAACAGGTGCAATGGCCGATCTTGAAAAGGCGATCAGCGTTTATCAAACAAGCGATAGATTTTTCGACCGGTTAAAGACCGAGCAGTCAGATGTGCAATCGAAGCTTTTCTGGCGCGAAAGCGGCCACCGCCTTTATGAGCATGCTATAGACGCCTGTAATTTTTCACACAATGCGGATGCCGCGTTTTATTTTTTTGAAAAGAGCAGGGCTATTTTACTGAATGATCAGATACGCGAACTCGATGCGATTGGTAAAAAAGATGTGGTGAAATTTATGCAGCTTAAAAGAAACATTGTGCTGCTTGAAAGGATTTTGAAGGACTTGCCTTCTGACTCGTCGCAATATCGCGAATACCAGAATCAGTTGTTCGACAACAAAAAGGTGCTCGAAAAAATGCAGGACGATATTCGTGGCCACAACAAAGCCTATAGCCAATCACTTGTCGATTCTGTATTTATCACGGTGAAAAATGTACAGGAACGTTTACTGGAAAACGATCAGTCGCTGCTGGAAATTTTTTCGGGTGACAGCGCCATTTATGCGCTGCATGTTTCCAAAACAGAAAAGAACCTTTACAGGATTGACAAGAAACAATATGATAAACTAAGTCTTTGTTTCCTTCAGTATTGTGATGATGCGGATAAGCTCAACAGGTTCTTTGGTGCCTTTGAAAAATGCGCAAACGATCTGTATAAATTAATTGCGGGAACCAGCAGGTTTAAGAGCAGGTTGATCATATCTCCCGGAGATAATTTCTTTCCTTTCGAAGCTTTGGTAACTTCCTATAGCGGGCCTTCTGTAAAATACATGGTAGAAGATCATGCGATCAGTTACACCTATTCTGCCAAATTTTTAATGACCAATAAGGTGAGGAGTAATGTTGATGCCGGAACAAGGCAATTTATGGGGATGGCACCTGTTACATATCCTGCGGGAATGCATTTGCCTTCGTTGCAGAACAGCGATGGATCACTCGATAATATCAGCGACTATTTTTCTTCGCCTGCCGTTTATGTTACGAAGGATGCGTCGCGCCAACAGTTCCTCGATGATTTTTCAAAATACCAGGTCATTCAATTGTATACCCATGCAGCCGACTCCAGCGCAATAGGAGAACCTGTTATTTATTTTGCGGACTCCGCACTCTATTTGTCGGACATCATTACCGGCAATACCATGAACACAAATTTTATTGTACTATCAGCGTGTCAAACGGGAACAGGAAGATTGTACAGGGGAGAAGGTGTGTTCAGCTTCAACAGGGCTTTTGCAGCTGTTGGAATTCCTTCGTCGCTTACGAATTTGTGGTCGGTGAACAATGAATCCACATACCAGCTTACAGAGTTGATGTACAAATATCTTGCACAAGGGTTTCCCAAAGATGTTGCACTGCAAAAAGCAAAATTGGAGTTCATGAAAAAAGCTTCAAAAGAAAGGACATTGCCTTACTACTGGGCAGCGCCTGTGTTGGTTGGCACTGTTGATCCCGTTATTGCCGGCGGCGATGGTTATTGGAAATACGTGCTCGGCGGAACGCTGCTCATTGCAGTAATCGGCGGAGGGATGTATATGCGAAGAAGAAAAGCCGGACGGTAGAAACAAGGGAATGCCTTGTCTTGCCTATACTGGCAGTTTGATTGCGCAAAAAAGACAAGGCATTGCCTTGTCTCTACTGATTTATTTTTTCAATTCGCCTAACCATTTCTCAGCAAAGCTTATTGCTTGCTGCATTGGCTCTTTTCCCATGCGGTAAAAGTATTTCCAATTGTTGTTTTTTCTTTCATACACAGGGTTGGTAAATCTTCCTTTAATTACGGTTGCATCGTAATCCACTGATTTCGCTTCTTCTATAAATGCTTTGAGTTTTTCAGGCAGCACATTTTCCAGTTTGTACGTATTGTAGTTCCTTTGTTCCTGCGCCATATCCTCTTTCAACTTTTTCAATTGTTCCTGGAACTGTTGGTCCTGTTCGTTTTTAGCGTTATTCATTTTTTCATTCATGTCTGCAGGATACAAGCTTTCAATAGCTTTTTTCTTAAACTCGTTGGGGTTTGTTTTTGATAAAGCCAGCAGATCCTGTTTTTCTTTCAGGCTTTTTTGTAGCTGCTTTTTCTCTGCATCCGTTTTTTCATTGTCTTGCAATTGTTCCTTGATCTCAACTATTTGCTGGCCCACCGCTTGTGTGAGAACAGATGGCGGCAAGGAATTCATTGTTTGGATCATCGCTTTCCTTGTTGCTTCAGCATCCGGCATTTGATATTCGGAAACCTGCTTCTGTGCAGTTATCAGGTTGTTATAGGCCAAACCTGTTTTTGATTGCAGTGTGTCCTTGTGTTTGTAGTCGTATGCTTCTTTATTGGTTTCGATACTGATCTCATAACTCTCTTTAAATTCTTTACTGTTTACCAGGTCCTTTGCTCTTTTTAAAAGATCAGACATGAGCGCTGCTCGATCTCCTGATGGCAACTTCAAACCTTGCGGACGTATTTTGTACCATGAATCATAATTGGTCGCAAATACATCATTCAACAGATAATTTTTTACGGCCTCATCAATATCATTTTTTGAAATGAGAATAGAAGCGAGCTTCTTGTAAGCGGTCATGCTCATCAGCACAACGGCGAGGGTTATAAAGGTGAAACGATAAGCTTTTCGCATAATAGAGTGTTTAAAGTGTAAAAGTATATCGCGATAATCCCGAAGAAAATGTCAAAGGAAATGAAGTGTTGAAAAGGGTGTGTGAAGTGCGGGATGGCCTCAGTGCCGCCATTTTATTTCACGCAAAGAACGCAAAGAGGAGAAGGCGCATAAGGGAGCCTGATCACCTGCAATCGTCGTGAATGTTGAATTTAGTTAGGATGTCTTTGCGTGCCTTTGCTCCTTTGCGCCTTTGCGTGAAACCTTTGGAGCCAATAAAAAAGCCTGCTGCAAATTGCAACAGGCTTCGAAAATATATGCTGGTTGTTTTATCCCAGTTCTGGATACAACGGGAATTGTTTCATGAAGGTTTTCACTTCTTCTTTTACCTGGGCAATAACAGCTTCGTCGTCGATGTTCATCAACACTTTATCGATGAAGGCAACTACTGTTTCCATGTGCTCGGCTTTCATGCCTCTTGTGGTAACAGAAGGAACACCAACACGGATACCGCTTGTTACAAACGGACTCTTATCATCGAACGGAACAGAGTTCTTGTTCAATGTAATGTTCGCTTTATCAAGTGTTTCCTGTGCTTTTTTGCCGGTGATGTTTTTGTTACGCAGATCGATCAGCATCAGGTGGTTGTCGGTACCGCCGCTGATAAGGTTGTAGCCGCGGCTAACCAATGCTTTCGCCATAGCCTGCGCATTTACCTGGATTTGTTTTGCGTAAGCGGTAAACTCATCGCTCAAAATTTCACCGAAAGCAACAGCTTTCGCAGCGATCACGTGCTCAAGCGGTCCGCCCTGGATGCCAGGGAAAACTGCCAGGTCAAGCAATGCACTCATCATACGCGTATTGCCTTTTGGATCTTTAATGCCAAATGGGTTTTCGAAATCGTGGCGCATTAAAATAACACCGCCGCGAGGTCCGCGCAAAGTTTTATGTGTAGTGGTAGTAATAATGTGGCAATGTTCCAAAGGATCGTTCAACAAACCTTTGGCGATCAATGCGGCAGGGTGGGAAATGTCCGCAAGGATCAAAGCGCCGATTTCGTCAGCCACTTTTCTCACTCTTGCATAATCCCAGTCGCGGCTGTAAGCAGACGCGCCTACGATGATCATTTTTGGTTTAGCCTCTCTCGCAACTTTCTCCAGTTGGTCGTAGTCAACCAATCCGTCTTCTTTTGTTACACCGTAAAAAACCGGGTTGTAAATTTTACCGCTGAAGTTAGCATGGCTACCGTGAGTAAGGTGACCGCCCATGCTCAGGTCCAGACCCAAAATGGTGTCGCCTGGTTTCAGGCAGGCAAGGAAAACTGCCGCATTTGCCTGTGCGCCACTGTGCGGTTGCACGTTGGCCCAGGTCGCATTAAACACTTGTTTTATCCTGTCGATGGCTAATTGTTCAATTTCATCTATCACTTCGCAGCCGCCGTAGTAACGCTTTCCGGGGTAACCCTCAGCATACTTGTTGGTTGCTACACTACCCATCGCCTGCATTACCTGCAGTGATGTAAAGTTCTCAGAGGCAATTAGTTCAATGCCATTTTGCTGACGTACTTTTTCTTTGTTCAGCAGATCGAATACTAATGTGTCTTTTTGCATGGCGCAAAGATAATGGGAGGAATTAGAAATTAGAAATTAGGAATTAGAAATTAGGAATTAGAACGACTGCTGCATCGATTATCTAATTCCTAATTCCTAATTTCTAACTCCTGTTTATCCTTTGCAATCGATTTCTATACGAAAAACCAAAAAATACCTATTTTCGTTTGTAGAGTGCGGAAGATGATGAAAAGGAAGGCTCTGTTACTCAAAAATGTACCGGTTTCTTGCAGCTGATGCTGTAACCCGGCTCGTTTTTCGGAGATATTTATATTAAAACTTTACAAGTGAAAGCTATTATTCCCGTAGCTGGTGCTGGAACCAAGCTGCGACCACATACATATACACAACCTAAGGCTCTTATTCCACTGGCAGGAAAAACGATTTTAAGCATTATAGTAGATCAACTGCTGGAAGCCGGTATTACAGAATACATTTTTATTGTAGGGTACCTGGGAAACAAGATACAGGACTACGTTAGAGACAGATATCCCGGCCTCAACGTGCATTTTGTTCAGCAAAACGAACGCAAAGGAATAGGACAAGCGATTGCACTGACAAAGGACATCGTTAACAATGATGAGCTGTTCATAGTACTGGGAGATTCGATTTGCGAGTACAATCCGAGAGATGTGCTGCAAAACGAACATTCGGTGCTGGGCGTAAAAAAAGTGGACGATCCACGTGATTTTGGCGTTGCGGAAATCGGTGAAGATGGCATGATCAGCAGGGTGGTGGAAAAACCGCATATCCCTAAATCGAACATGGCACTGGTGGGGATCTACTTTATCAAGGAATCTGAAAAGCTTTTCCAATGCCTCGAAAATAACCTGGAAAATAATTTGACCAGTCACGGCGAATTCAACCTGACGGACGCGTTGGAGTGTATGATCAATAGTGGCATCAAGATCGCGCCATTTAAAGTGCAGAACTGGTTTGACTGCGGAAAGAAAGAAACGTTGCTGGATACCAACGCGATTCTGCTTAAAAAATTCGGACACAAAATAGCAGAGGACCGCATCTTCGAAAATACGATCATCATTCCCCCGGTAAACATCGCGTCGGGCTGCAATATTCGCAATGCGATCATCGGGCCGAACGTTACCATCGGAGAAAATGTTACCATTCATTCCTCCATCGTAAAAGATGCCATCATTGGTACTTTTTCTAATCTTAGCGACATCGTTATAACCCGCTCCCTCATTGGTAGTGACGCCGAAGTGAAAGGCGAAAGCAGAAGCCTCAACGTGGGTGATAATGCTGAGATAGATCTGGGTAGAACGTTATAGAAAAAGTAAAAAGTAAAAATTCAAAAGTCAAAAACGGTTCAAACAATTCGGGACCATTTTTGACTTTTGACTTTTGAATTAAAACGGAACGATCATTTTCACACACGCAGTCCTCCCCATCCCATAAATGCCCAGCTTACCATTGGACGATTGCGAATAATATTCAAAATACTTAAGCCTGCTCAAACCGGATTGAAAAGAAGTGTTTAAAATGTTATTCACCTGCACTTGAAATTGTAGCGAAGATTTTTTACTGTAGTTGATAACAGTGCTAATGGAAGCTTTGAAAAGTGTAAATGCTTCTGATGCGGTTTCTGTATTGAAGGATTGTAGAAACCTGTCCTGCCGGGCGTTGTAGTCAATATCTGCTTGTACGGATAAGGATGGCAGAAACGAGCTTTTGGTTTTTATCTCCTGCGAAATGGAACTCAGTAATTTCATCGGGGGAATGAATGGCAGATATTCTCCTTCGACCCCTTTTCCTTTGTAGTTATTATTCTTGTTAAAACCATACACGGCAGAAAAATGATTGCTGATCATAAATCCTTTCAGCCGCTGTGGATGAATACTTAGCGATGCCTCCATGCCATATAGCTGCGCTGCTTCCTGCAGGTATTGAAAAGTTTTATTGCCTTGCGCATCTGTAAGTGGGTTACCGGCAGCATCTGTCAACTGGGAAAAGTAAATGTAGTTCTGCACGTTGTTATTGAAAACACTAATGCCCGCTGTTGCGTCTTTCGAGCTGAAGTCGATACCGATATCTTCCTGCAAATTAAATTCAGGCGAAAAATTGCTGTTGCCCAAATAGATTATGTGAGCGCCGGGATCGAGGCCGTTTGATGCGAGTTCAGTGATGTTGGGTGCTCTGTAACCCTTGGCAATATTGGCTTTCACGGAAATCTTTTCAGTGAGTTTATAGGTTGCGCCCGCACTGAGTGAAACTCCCGTAAATGTTTTTTGCAAAGCAGGAAATTGCAATGCCGAACCCGCAGTGTCTGGCAAATAGTACTGCTTGTTAAAACCATTGCCGGGGTTGGCACCAATGTACATATCCCTTGTGTTCATCCTGCGCACATCGTATCTGACACCACCACTAAGCGTCCATTTTTCATATTTCCAGGTAGCGCAGATATAAGACCCTATATCCAGTAACTTATAATCGGGGATAGGAAAATCAGTGGCATCTTTACTCTTGTTGTTTTGCAACATGCCATTCGCACCTATAGTAAAATCAATGTTAGAGAAATAGTGTGTGTTGTACTTTACATTATAGTTCAACGTATTTAATCTCACAAACAATGCAGCCTGCGCAGGCGCCGTTGGATGACTGAATTCCCTGCGTACATTTTGTTGTAACCCTAGCAAAACTTCCAGATTGCTTGTACCAAAAACATAACGTGTATTGTTGTAAATGCGGTAATGTTGAATATGCTGGTGCAATGGCGAAAGCGCATAAGTGTTAAGCTCTGCGTCGGCTACGATTGGTCTGTTCGCAATATCGTCGTGGTTGCCTTCGTAGATCTGTTTCGAGAATTTTCTTGAAAGCGAATCACGACTGCCATCAGGAATTCCCTGCAGGTTATCATACAAGGTAAAGTTGAGGGTAGAAGAGAGCTTATCATTATTATAGCCTGCCAGCGCTGAAAAATTTTTCTCACTAAATCCTGTATTGTAAACCCGTCCATCCACAGCGTTTGTGTAATTTTTTGCGAGGCGGTAGGAGCCACGCAATGCGTATGACCAGTGATCATTGCTATAATTGAGTCGCAACCCGTTACCCACCAGGCCATTGTTGCTTTGATATTCTGTCGTGAATTTCCCTCTCAGCTTTCCGTCCTTTTCCTTTGGTATGTTGGGGAATAGACTCACAACGCCCGCCAGTGCATCCGAGCCGAACATCAGGCTGGACGGCCCTTTGATCACTTCTGCTTTGTCGATGTTGTAAGCGTCTACTTCAATGCCGTGTTCGTCTCCCCATTGCTGGCCTTCCTGGCGAATGCCATCATACAATGTCAGCACGCGATTATAACCAAGTCCCCTGATGAATGGTTTGGAAATATTCGGTCCTGTTTTTACAGTGTTCAAACCCGGCACATTCTTCATCAGCACATCCATGATATTGCTCTCAATTGTTTTTTCAATTTTGATAGATGAAACAGTAGCGATCGGAACCGGGTTTTCTCTTATCAGCGTGGCTTTTGAGACGCCTGTGATCACGACTTCTTCAAGCGATGCAGCAGTTTTTGAAAGTTTTACATGCATCGTTACAGATGCCGTTCCGGCAACGCTTTTTTTATTATAACCCACGGAGGTTATTTCAAGTTCGTACCTAATGGAATCAGGAACTCCGATAACAAAACTTCCTTGTTCGTTGCTAAGCACACCAGCATTAATCGCAGGGATAAAGACCGACGCGCCCGCTAATCCATTACCCGTCAATTCATCTTTTACAACGCCTCTGATGGTGTGTTTGTGCCTGGATTGCTCAGATGTTTGCGACTGCAGATCATCGCAAAATGAAGTGAAAAGAAAGCTAAGAAAGACTAGTTTTTTCATTTAACTAAAAAAATATTTAGATGAGCCTAAAATTTAATTTAGATAAACGTATCTTATTTTATTAATATCAGAAAATAAATTTTTCAGATGTATTCACCTCTTGAAGTCCCAAGACTGTTCGAAAGACATTCGACCCGTTGCTTGTCATCCCGAGGAACGAGGGATCTGAGTCTTGCCCGAACAACCTGCCGGCGGCAGTCCCAGATCCCTCGTTCCTCGGGATGACAAGCTGTTAGTGTTTATTGAATGAAGCATTTCGACTTTGTAGAGGTCGTTGAAAATCATAATTCAGTCAGCTTCCCTATTATTTAGTAATTTCGCCTTTGCTACAAACCGAACTATCGTACCGCTTGCGGTAAGGAAAGTCTGGACAGCATAGAGCAAATGCACCGGTGAACAGCCGGGTGTTTCGAGCAATCGGAGCAACAGAAAGTGCCACAGAAAATAACTATCCTGCTCACGCGGGAAAAAGGTGAAAATGTGGGGTAAGAGCCCACGGCCGTATGCAGTAATGTATACAGCGGGTAAACCTTGCATGCTGAAATGCCACGTATACCGGCGCCTGAGGGCTGCTCGCCCGATGCCGGAGGGTAGGCAGATTGATCCCGGGAAGTAATTCGCGGGACAGATAAATGATAGTGTAAAAACAGAATCCGGCTTACGAGTTTGTAGCAACTTTTTTTAGTATGGAACGCAGATTTTCATGATCGTCATGATTTGCGCTGGTTTATTATAGTATGGGTCTTTTGTTTAAGCCTTACTCTCTTTAAGATACCATACATACCCAAAAACATTCCTTCATCATAATAAATCATGACAATCATGAAAATCTGCGTTCTGCATTTCATTTTCAATTTATTTTGCAGTCCATTAAAATAATAGACTATGGCAGGTATACTCGATTTAGTAGGGAATACACCGTTAGTAGAGCTTAAGAATATTCCTACCAATAAAAACGTCACCGTATATGCGAAGCTGGAAGGTAATAACCCTGGTGGAAGCGTGAAGGACCGCGCGGCTTATGGCATGATCAAAGGGGCGCTGGACAGGGGAGAAATAAAACCGGGCATCAAACTAATTGAAGCTACCAGCGGTAACACCGGTATTGCACTGGCAATGATCGCCAGTCTGTTTGGTGTGGAAATAGAACTCGTGATGCCGGACGATGCTACCAGGGAAAGGGTTTCCACTATGAAGGCCTTTGGAGCAAAAGTGATTCTCACACCGAAAGAAAGATCTATGGAGGGCTCTATTGATTATGCAAACGAGCAGGTCGCAAAAGGCGGCTATCTGATGCTCAATCAATTTGGCAACCCTGATAACTACATGATGCACTACCGTACAACAGGCCCGGAAATATGGAGAGATACCGATAAGAAGATCACGCACTTTGTTTCCTCCATGGGAACAACCGGAACGATCATGGGCGTATCAAAATATTTAAAGGAACAGAATCAAAACGTGCAGATAGTGGGTTGCCAGCCAACAGACGGTTCGCGCATCCCCGGCATTCGCAAATGGCCAGAAGCATATTTACCCAAAATATTTGACCGCAGCAGGGTTGATCGAATAATAGAACTCGATGAAAAAGAAGCCCGTACTATGACGAAGCGCCTTGCCAAAGAAGAGGCCATCTTTGCCGGCATGAGCAGTGGCGGCGCGGCTCACGCAGCTATACAACTTGCAAACGAATTAGAATCCGGAGTGATTGTGTTCATCGTATGCGACAGAGGAGACAGGTATCTTTCATCCGACCTTTTTGATTAATATTGCACATGCTCTTTTGTCTATTAACTGAATAACTGAATGACTGAATAACTGAAGTTTACATTCAATTTCGCATTTTGACATTCAACCACTCAGTCATTCAGTTATTCAGTTATTAAAAAAGCCGCTACATTGCTGCAACGGCTAAACTATAATGGATGGGTTAGAGACGTAAGAGGCCTTTTCTACTGTATATACGTAAAAGTCGCTTTTTTATTGCCTATCATTACATCAAAATCTCCGGTTTCTGTTACGGTCTTCAATTTTTCATTTACAAATGCAAGGTCATTTTTGTCAAGAGTAAACGTTACCGTTTTGCTTTCACCTGCTTTTAGATCGATTTTTTGAAATGCTCTCAGGCGCTGCATGTTAGGTGTAATGCTTGCATATTGATCATGCGTGTAAAGTTCTACAGTGTGCTTGCCGTCGCGGCTTCCGGTGTTTTTTACAGTAATGCTGACAGTTAATTTAGCTGCACCCTGTAATTTTTTTGAGCTAAGTTGAATATCCCCGTATTCAAAAGTGGTATAGCTTAAACCCGCTCCAAAAGCAAACAAAGGTTTATAACCATCCATCGTCATATCGGAGTTGAAAATTTCCCGGATTTCTTCTGTTGGCTTGCGATCATACATTACTATCTCGCCCATGCTGCGAGGATAGCTGTAAGGTAATTTTCCGCTTGGATTGTAATCGCCAAATAGAACATCGGCAATCGCTTCACCTGTTTTTTTACCGCTCCAGTAAGCCATCAGCACACCCTTCATTTGTGGTTCGATGCTGGTGATGAAACGCGGTCTTCCTTCTGTTAAAACAAGAATAACAGGCTTGCCGGTAGCCCAGGCAGCCTTCGCTAAATTGATCTGGTTCTCCGGCAAAGCAAGATCGGTGATGTTGCCAGGGCTTTCTGCATAAGCATTCTCGCCAAGGCATAAAACGATTGCAGAAGCATTTGCGGCTGCGTTTTTTAAAGCGGCAGTATCAAAATTTTGCGGCGCATCAAAGCCTTTGGCTGTTGTAGTGATTACGTTGGCCGCACCAATTTTATCGGAGATCGTTTGAAAGATTGTCTTGCTGTCTTTCGGATACCATGTTTCATCTTTTCCCTGCCATGTGTAGCTCCAGCAACCATTCAAAGCGCTGATGCTTTGTGCCGCCGGGCCCGCTACCAATATTTTTGCGGCTTTAGGAAGAGGTAAAATATTGCCATCGTTTTTCAACAAAGTCATTGCTTCGTGAGCAGCGTCCAATGCCAGTGCTTGATATTCCGGTTTACCGAAATTTGCTGCAGCATTTTTTTCTGGATAGGGGTTGTCGAACAAACCAAGCTTTGCTTTCAATAAAAGTATTTTGCGAACAGCATCATCAATACGGGTCATTGAAACTTCATTTTTCTTTACCGCTTCAATCAGCAGATCATAAAAAGAGAAATCAGTGGGTACCATGCTCATGTCAATACCTGCGTTCACGGCCATCGCGACTGCAGCTCTTGGAGTTGATGCAACAAAATGTCTGTCGTAGAGACGTTTAATATCTTCCCAATCTGTAACTACAACGCCTTCAAAGCCGAGTTCTTTGCGCAAAACATCAGTCAGCAAATATTTGCTTGCATGAACCGGTGTGCCGTTTATTTCACTCGAATTGATCATCACTGTAGAAGCCCCTGCTTTCACAGCTTCGCGGAATTGCGGCAAATAGTATTCGCGCATTTCGATCTCCGGCATGTAAATAGGAGTGCGGTCCTTTCCGGTTCGCGAAGCGGAGTAGCCCAGGTAATGTTTCATACAGCTTGCGACAGCGGTTGGATTGCGTAGTCCATCTTCCTCGTAGGCTTTAATGACCGTTGCGCCCATCGTTTTACCGATGTAGACATCTTCACCGTATGTCTCCGGAAATCTTGACCACAAAGGCTGACGGCCAAGATCCAGCACTGGCGCAAAGTTCCAGCGTACACCGGAAGCACGCAATTCTTTCGCTGCGACTTTCGTAACGGCTTTTGCAAGCTCAGGATTACGTGTGGCGGCCATGCCTATATTTTGAGGAAACAGTGTTGCGTCCAAAGTATATGTTTGACCGTGAATGCCATCAAGTCCGTACAATACAGGGATTTTTAAACGACTGTTTTTTGCTTCATCTTGTATTTGCGTGATCACTTTGGTCCATTGATCTACCGACAATGCGTGGTTTGTTACATTCAAAATAGAACCGACACGATGATCAACAACTGCTTTTTTCAGGGCAGAAGGATCCAGCACGCCGTCTTCAGCAGTAGCCACAACACCGAGTGTAACCTGTGTCATTTGGCCAACTTTTTCTTCCAGCGTCATTTGTTTAAGAAGTGACTCTACCTTTTGTTTGTCAGCAGGAGTTTGCCCAAAGGAAAAGTGAGATAGCATTAATCCCACAGTGGCGATAGCAAGCTGTTTCATTCGTAAAAATGTTGGTTGGGTTATTGTAATGCACTAATGTAAACAGAAGTTTGGTCGCTTCAAATGACGGTTTGAATTTTATAATCCAATGCTGACGGTATTTTAGCCCGATGATTAAAAAAGTACAAGAAAATTAAAAAGTAAAAATTAAAAAGTCAAAACGTTCGTGCTGTTGCCCCATTTTTGACTTTTGAATTTTTACTTTTTAATTTTAGCCTATGGTAAAATTCAGCACCACTATTCACCGCTTCGACTCGCAGGGCGAAAAGACCGGCTGGACCTACATTGAAGTACCCGCAGCTTTGGCGCAGAAACTTTCGCCCGGTAATAAAAAAACATTTCGTGTCAAGGGAAAGCTGGACAATTATGAGTTTGAAGGGGCATCATTGTTGCCGATGGGTGAAGGCAATTTTATCCTGGCATTGAACGCCACTATGCGTAGGGGAATCAAAAAGCGAAAGGGCGATAAACTCATAGTGATAATGGAAATAGACAAACCATTTGAAATTCCATCGTGGTTCATGGAATGCATCGAAGACGAGCCTAAAGCAATTGCTTACTTCAATAGTCTCCCCGGCTCACATAGAAACTATTTTGTGAAATGGATATTGGCCGCAAAAACAAGTCCTACCCAGGACAAAAGAACGGCTCAAGTGGTCCACGCACTGATCAATGGAATGACTTATCCGGAGATGCTGCATTATGAGAGAGATAGGAATAGTTGAGAATTGAAAGTTGAAAGTTGAAAATGCTTTTTGTGTGGCATCAAACATATTACCTGCAATCTTTCTGTTCAATATTTAGACTCAAATCTTCACCAATCATCAAAATCATGAGAATCAGCGTTCCTGCCTTTCCCATTTTCAAATCTTCAAATTTTCAAATTATCTAATTGTTTCTCTGGTTCTTAAAATTCTTTTCAAAAAATTTGGTGGTTTGGAAAATGAGGTTCATTTTTGCCTTGCAATGAAAAAACAAGTAATAAATATTCAGTGGTGGTGGCATACAAACTCTTCCGGGGTTGTGTAATGTCATTTTCATGTTTATATAAACGCATTATATCAGGCCCCGAAGTATTCGGGGCTTTTTTATTTAGCTCCGGATAGCGAGGCAAATCAGAAACAACAGTCAAAAAACATCCATTAGTCACCGAATGAATCCGACATGTTTTCAATAATTATTATTCTACTATCCAATAATTATTGAAAACATCAAAGGCTCCATTCGACCAAAAAACAAACTGAAGAGACCGAATGAAACGAATTGCAATAAGAACGGAAGTAAAAAAAATGCTGGCAGATGTATTTACGCCAGTAGGCATCTATCTCAGGTTAAGGGACAGGTTTCGCGACACTATCCTTCTTGAAAGCACTGACCACCACGTTGCAGAAAACAGCTACTCATTCATCGGCATCAACGCAATCGCCGGAATGGAAATCACGTCTAAAGAAAGCCTGGAATTCAAACTTCCCGGCCAGTCCCCCGAAAAATTACCCATCAAAACGACGGAAGAAGTACCGCAGCACCTGTGGAACTTTATGAAGCGCTTTGAGATCACGGAAGGTTCAAGCACGCTCAAAGAAGCAAGATTTGCACAAGGACTGTATGGCTATACCACCTTTGACGCGGTGCAATTCTTTGACACAATAAAACTAAATGTTGGGAATGGTCAGCAGCCAACTATTCCGCTGATGCGATACAGGTTATATCAATATGTGATTGCCATCAATCATTTTAAAGATGAGCTGTTCATTTGCGAAAATAAAATTGACGGCATTGAAAGTGAACTCAGTGTTGTAGAATCGCTGATACGCAGCCGCGACATTCCGGTTTATCCATTTGCTGCACAAGGTGAAGAAGGAAAGAACATGAGCGATGCTGATTACATGGATATGGTGAAGAAAGGTATTCAAAGCTGCTTCCGCGGAGATGTCTTCCAGATCGTTCTTAGCAGAAGATTCCAGCAGAAATTCACCGGCGATGAATTCAATGTGTATCGCGCACTTCGCAGCATCAATCCTTCTCCTTATTTGTTCTTCTTCGATTACGGCGATTATAAATTAATGGGCTCAAGTCCCGAGGCGCAACTGATCATACAAAATGACAAAGCGGTTGTACACCCTATTGCAGGCACTTTCAAAAGAACCGGCAACGATGAAATTGACGCACGCGAAACCGAGCGTTTAAGAAATGATCCCAAAGAAAATGCAGAGCACGTAATGCTGGTGGATCTTGCCCGCAACGATCTCAGCCGATTGTGCGATGATGTGCAGGTGGTTCATTACAAACAGGTGCAATACTACTCACACGTCATTCATTTGGTAAGTGAAGTAACCGGAAAAGTGCGACCTGACAGCAATCCGTTTGAACTGCTTGCGAAAACTTTTCCTGCAGGTACCTTGAGTGGAGCACCAAAAATCAGAGCGATGCAACTGATCGATTCGTACGAACCAACGAGCCGCAGCTATTACGGCGGAGGCATTGGTTTTATGGGATTCGATGGCAGTTGCAACCACGCGATTATGATCCGCACATTCTTAAGTAAAGACAATACGCTTACTTACCAGGGTGGTGCAGGGGTGGTATCTGCAAGCAATCCTGAACATGAATTGCAGGAAGTAAACAACAAACTGGGCGCTTTGAAAAAAGCGATCGTGTTCGCGGAAACAATTTGATTTTGGGCGTCAATTAAAACAAAACCATGGCTAACAATACAACAGATAATAAAGGCGTAGGAAAAATATTGGTGTTTGATAATTACGATTCATTCACTTACAACCTCGTGCATCTTGTAGAGAAGATAACCCACACAAAAGTGGACGTTTACCGCAACGATAAAATTTCGCTGGAAGATGTTGATAAGTATGACAAGATCATTTTATCACCGGGCCCCGGCATCCCTGAAGAAGCAGGTTTGCTGTTGCCTTTGATCAAACAATATGCGGCAACGAAATCCATACTGGGTGTATGTCTTGGGCACCAGGCAATAGGGCAGGCATTTGGTGGTAACCTTACCAACCTGTCAACAGTTTACCACGGTGTGGCAACTAACATTACGCAAAAGAAAGTTGCACCTAAAGGCACCAACGAAGTGTTCAGCAATTTACCTGCTGAACTGGAAGTTGGCCGCTACCATTCATGGGTGGTAGATAAAAAAGGTTTTCCGGAAGAACTGGAAATAACGGCAGAAGATGACAACGGTTTTATCATGGCACTGCGCCATAAAACATACGACGTACAGGGTGTGCAGTTTCACCCCGAAAGCGTATTGACACCAATGGGCGAGAAGATTTTGAGGAATTGGCTGGAAATTAATTGAAAATTGAAAGTTGAAAGTTGAAAATGGGGATGCGTAGGGGCGAATCGCATTCGCCCTGGTGCAGAGCCAGCGACGTAACAATTAATCAGGGTGTTAAACAAAAAAACAAAATGAAAAAGATTCTACAATATTTATTCGAACATAAAACACTAAGCCGCGAGCAGGCGAAAGATGTGCTGGTAAACATTAGCCGCGGACAGTACAACGAGCACGAAATAACGGCATTTGTAACAGTGTTTTTAATGCGCAGCATTACCATTGCAGAATTGCAGGGTTTTGGAGATGCGCTGCTGGAACTGTGCGTGAAAGTAGATCTGAACGGTCACAAAGTAATTGACATCGTTGGAACCGGTGGCGATGGGAAAAATACATTCAACATCTCCACGCTTTCATGTTTTGTGGTAGCAGGTGCAGGGCACAAAGTCGCCAAGCACGGCAACTACGGCGCCACATCGGTAAGCGGAGCCTCCAATGTGATGGAGCAGCTGGGGTATAAATTCAAGGCGGATAACGGAGTGTTACAAAAGGAAGTGGACGAGGCAAATATTTGCTTTTTACACGCACCAATATTTCACCCTGCATTGAAGACCGTTGCCCCAATTCGCAAGAACCTTGCAGTGAGAACATTCTTCAATATGCTGGGACCAATGGTAAATCCGGCCAATCCTGCGTTTCAACTGGTGGGTGTGTACAACCTTGAAATGGCAAGGATCTACACGTATTTGCTGCAACAAACCAACCGCGAATTTGCCATCATACACAGTCTCGACGGTTATGATGAAATTTCACTCACCAACGATACTAAAGTGATCACCAATCGCGGAGAGCGCATCATGACACCAGAGCAATTAGGCAAAAGAATGGTAAATGCATCCGATATTTATGGTGGCAATACGCCGGAAGAAGCAGCAAAGATTTTTCTTAAAGTAATCCAGGGAAAAGGAACGTGGGCCCAGAATGCAGTGGTACTTGCAAATGCAGCAATGGCACTGAATGGTTCCGGGAAATATGGAGATTACGATGCAGCCTATAACGCAGCAGTGGAAAGCCTGGAAAGCGGTAAAGCTTACGAAAGCTTACAAAAATTAATAGCAATGCAATGACATACAGATTGATCCGCGCCATGAATGGTGACAGCGAATTGATTTTCGACATTAAGAAAAGGTCGATCAAACCTTATGTTGAGAAGATGTTTGGATGGGACGAAGCATGGCAGCGAGAATTTGTATATAAAAATTATAAACCTCAAAATATCGAGTTCATAATTGCCGAAGATCATTGCATAGGGCTACTGGAAGTGCAGGAAGATGATAGCGAAATATTTTTAAAGAACATCCTGATCGTAAACGAATACCAGGAAAAGGGAATTGGAACAGATATTTTGAAACAACTAATTGAAAGAGCGGGAACGTTGCAGAAGCCAATAAGGCTGGAGGTTTTGGCGATAAATGAAAGAGCAGAAGCGTTCTATAAACGATTAGGATTTGAAGTGACGGAGAGGAGTAATATTAAAGTGTGCATGAAAATTCAAAAGTAAAAAGTAAAAAGTCAAAACATGTGCGACTTTGTGAACATTTTTTGGCTTTCAGCTTTTTAATTTTGACTTTTTAATTTTGACTTTTAACTTATAAAGATGAACATTTTAGATAAAATAATTGAGCAGAAGAAAATTGAAGTAGCAGAAAGGAAAGCGAAAAAATCGATAGAAGAATTGAAGAAGAGCGAGTTCTTTGGAAGAGAAACATTTTCTCTGAAACAATTTTTACTGGATGAGGACAGAACTGGGATTATTGCAGAGTTTAAGAGGAAATCTCCATCAAAAGGAATGATCAATGGAACTGCCGATGTGGTGGAGGTTACCAGCGCATACAGAGCAAATGGAGCATCTTGTTTGTCGGTATTGACAGATGAGATATTTTTTGGTGGCAGCACTGAAGACCTGGTCAAAGCAAGAGTGAACAACATTCCCATTTTGCGAAAAGATTTTATCATAGATGAGTACCAGATTGTAGAAGCAAAGTCAATGGGAGCTGATGTAATTTTGCTGATAGCAGCATGCCTTACACCGGCAGAAGTAAAACGTTTGGCAGCATTTGCAAAGTCGTTGTCATTGGAAGTATTGCTTGAATTACATGATGAAGAAGAGTTGCAACATATTTGCAATGAAACAGAAATTGTGGGGGTGAACAACAGAAATTTGAAAACGTTTATCGTAGATATAGAACGCAGCATTGCCATGTCGAAAAAGATACCGGCAGATAAGATAAAAGTTGCAGAGAGCGGTATCAGTTCAATTGAAAATATTAATATTTTTAAACAAAACGGATTTCGTGGATTTTTGATCGGCGAGAATTTTATGAAAGAGGCTGACCCCTCAAAAGCTTTCGCCACATTCGTTTCACAACTTAAAAACCAATCGACAAGAACATGAGAGTAAAAGTCTGCGGCATGATGCAACCAGAACAAGTAGCAGAATTAGAAAGCATCGGTGCTACGTTTGCAGGATTTATTTTTTATCCGAAATCGCCCAGGTACATTTTCAAACAGATGAGTCTTTTGCAACTGAAGAAAATTAAGAACATCAACAAAGTAGGGGTGTTTGTAAATGCGCCGGTAGAAGAAGTATTGCACATGGTAGATGAATGCGGTTTACACATGGTACAGTTGCATGGCGATGAATCGCCCCGCTACTGCGAACGCATTTCAGATTATATCTCGGTGGTGAAAGCATTCCGTTTGAGTGAAAACGATAGCATCGAGTGGATGATCAAACCTTATATGGATGTGTGTGACATGTTTATGTTCGACACAATGGGCGCGGGTTATGGTGGTACGGGAAAGAAGTTTGACTGGAATCAATTGAAAAATGTAACCATCGGCAAACCATATTTCCTGAGTGGTGGCATACAGCCAGACGATGTTGAGAAGCTGAAAGAGTTTGCAAAAGAGCCATCGTCAAAAGCGTTATTTGCTGTTGACATCAATAGCAAATTTGAAGTAAGTCCAGGCGTAAAGGACATGCACAAGGTAAAAACATTTATTAAAGAGTTGTCGTAATAAAATTTCACATGATAGTAAGAGAAGCCACAGAAGCCGATTTGCCGCAAATACTGGAAATATACAACGATGCGATATTAAAGACCACCGCTGTGTATGACTACAACCCGCATACATTGGAAATGCGTCAGCAGTGGTTCGCGACAAAAAAAGAACAAGGATTTCCTGTGTTTGTTGCCGAAGAAAACGGCGACGTGCTGGGATTCAGTTCCATCGGGCCATTCAGACCGTGGACAGGGTATAAGTTTACGGTGGAAAATCTTATTTACGTCGCGGAAAAAGCACGTGGTAAAGGTCTCAGTAAGCTACTCATGCAGCCATTGATAGATGCCGCAAAAAAACTTAACATGCACGTGATCGTTGCGGGCATCGATGCTACAAACGATGTCAGCATTAACCTGCATAAAAAATTCGGCTTCGAAGAAGTAGGATTGTTCAAACAGGTTGGTTATAAGTTTGACCGATGGCTCGATTTGAAGTTTTTGCAGCTCACATTGTAAGCCGCAAATTTGAAAATTTGAAGATTTGAGAATTTGAAAATGAGGAGTCTGATTTTTTAAACATATCTCTTTTAACAAAGCGTATAATAACTTGTTGCCTTTGCGCCTTTGCTTCTTATGCTGCTTTGCGTGAAATAATATAAAATGAAACATACATTCACATCGCCTGATACGAAGGGCTATTATGGAAAATTTGGAGGTGCTTACATTCCTGAAATGTTGCACCGTAATGTAGAAGAACTACAGTCGAAATACCTGGAAATTATGTACGAGAAAGGTTTCCGGAATGAGTTCAATGCTTTGTTGAAAGACTATGTTGGCAGACCAACGCCATTGTTTTTAGCCGAGCGTTTGAGCAAACAGTTCAACACAAACATTTACTTAAAAAGAGAAGATCTTAACCATACCGGAGCTCATAAAATCAACAATGCGATTGGGCAGGTTTTGCTTGCACAACGACTTGGCAAAAAACGCATCATTGCGGAAACAGGTGCAGGTCAGCATGGTGTGGCAACTGCAACTGTGTGTGCACTGAAAGGCATTGAGTGTATTGTGTACATGGGTGTAAAAGACATTGAAAGGCAAGCACCAAATGTTGCTCGCATGAGAATGCTCGGCGCAAAAGTAATGCCTGCAACAAGTGGTAGCCAAACGCTGAAAGATGCAACTAACGAAGCTATTCGCGATTGGATCAATAATCCGACTGATACGCATTACGTGATTGGAAGTGTGGTAGGGCCGCATCCTTATCCCGATATGGTTGCACGTTTTCAGAGCGTGATAAGCGAGGAAACGAGATGGCAGCTAAAAGAAAAAACAGGCAGCGAATTACCTACGCACGTTGTGGCTTGTGTTGGCGGGGGAAGTAACGCTGCTGGTGCGTTCTATCATTTTCTCGACGAACCGCAAGTTCAATTGGTAGCAGTTGAAGCAGCCGGCCTTGGCGTTAATAGCGGGCATAGTGCAGCAACAACACAACTTGGAACTGCGGGCGTTTTACACGGCAGCAAAAGCATTGTAATGCAAACAGAAGATGGTCAGGTTGTAGAGCCACACAGTATTTCAGCGGGTTTGGATTATCCGGGCATCGGACCATTGCACGCACATTTGTTTGACAGCGGTCGTGGTAAATTCTTAAGTGCCACAGATGATGAGTCTGTGCAGGCGGCGTTCAATCTTTGCAAACTCGAAGGCATTATTCCTGCTTTGGAATCAGCGCACGCATTGGCAGGATTAAATCAACTGCAACTGAAGGCAAAAGACGTTGTGGTGCTTTGCTTAAGCGGTCGCGGGGATAAGGATTTGGCAACTTACATGAACCGCATGGATGCGTAAGGCAATTTGAAAATTTGAAGATTTGAGAATTTGAAAATGAAAGGTGCGGCAGCCTTCAAGACATCAGTTATTCAGTTAATCAGTTATTCAACTATTATTCGATGAATCGTATAGAACAGGTTTTTAAAAATAAAAGCAACAGAGTGCTCAATGTTTACTGCACAGCGGGTTATCCTAAGCTGGACAGCACTTTGCAGGTAATGCAGGCACTACAGGAAAGCGGCGCGGATTTGATTGAACTCGGTATGCCGTATAGCGATCCATTGGCAGACGGCCCGGTTATTCAACATAGCGGATCGATTGCATTAAGCAATGGGATGACGATCGCGACATTGTTTAAACAGCTAAAAGACTTTCGTAAAACCGTTACTGTTCCTGTTATATTAATGGGGTACATGAATCCGGTAATGCAATATGGATTTGAAAAGTTCTGCGCAGATGCGGCGGCAGTAGGTGTTGACGGTTTGATTTTGCCTGATTTGCCTCAATACGAATTTGAAACAGAATATGGAGCAATCATAAAAAAATACGGACTTGATTTTATTTTTCTTGTAACGCCGGAAACCTCTGAAAAGAGAGTGAAAGAGCTGGATGCATTAAGTACCGGGTTTTTATACGCAGTATCTTCTTCGTCTACAACCGGTAATGATAAAGACTTTGGGGCAGTCGAAACATATTTGCAACGATTGAAAAATTTGCAATTAAAAAATCCTGTGTTGGTTGGTTTTGGTATAAAAGACAAGCAAACATTTGAATCGGCAAGCAAGCATTCCAATGGTGCAATCATTGGAAGCGCATTTGTGAAAGCGTTGGAAAATTCTTCCGACATTAAAGCTGATACAAAGAAGTTTATCGCCAATGTTTTATCGTAGACAAGTGTCAAGTCAAAAATCAAAAATCAAAAGTCAAAAAATGCAAGCATGATATGTATTCGCTTCTGTCAAGGTGCTCGCAGTAGAAGTTTTTGAATTTTTACTTTTTACTTTTGACTTTTTTAAAACAATCAAAAAAACAGCTTTCTTTCTCAATGAAACTCACAATTGTAAAATACAACGCAGGAAATATTCAGTCGGTTTTGTACGCACTGGAAAGGATAGGAGTGGAAGCAGTTGTTACAGATGATCATGCGCAAATAAAAGAGGCGGATAAGGTGATATTTCCGGGTGTTGGCGAAGCAAGCAGCGCCATGAAGTATTTGAAAGAGAGAGGCTTGGACCAGGTGTTGCAAAATCTTACTCAACCTGTGTTGGGCATTTGCCTCGGTATGCAGTTGATGTGTGCCTACAGCGAAGAAAACGATACGCCTTGTCTGAATATTTTTGATGAACGCGTTACTAAGTTCAGGCCTTCTGAGGCGCAGGAAAAGATCCCGCAAATTGGCTGGAACAACATTTACGATTTGAAAACCGAACTGTTTAATGGCGTAAAAGAAAACAGTTATTGTTATTTCGTGCATGGCTATCATGCTGCATTAGGTTCGCACAACATTGCAACCACAAACTATATTCAACCTTATAGTTCTGCACTGCACAAAGGCAATTTTTACGGCGTACAGTTTCACCCCGAGAAAAGCGCAGAGGTAGGTGAGCAGATTTTGAGAAATTTTTGTTTGGGAATAAAGTAGGGGGAATTGAAAGTTGAAAATTGAAAGTTGAAAAATGGTAGGGGCGAATCGCATTCGCCCTGCGACTAGTTGAGAGTTGTTAGTTTTTAATAGCAAGGGTTTGGATAGATGTTAAGATGGCTCCGTAGGAGCAAAACGATCGTAGAACAACAAGTTATATCACCCTCGCATAACCAGCTCCGAAGGAGCGATATGTTAGTAGAAATGAATAGAAGTCTCGCAAACGATAATGCGCAAATAGAACAGATTCTCGATGCTGCAAAGCAATTGAGTATTTCTTATTTGCAGCAATTGCGTGAAAGGCCTGTCAGTATTGAAAGCCCTTCACATCGTTTGCCGTTGTTGTCAAATGAAGGAATGGGCGCGATACAAACACAGCTATTATTTGAAAAAGAGTTTTTGCATAACATCATTGCTTCCTCTGGGCCACGATATTATGGCTTTGTGACGGGTGGCTCAACTCCTGCAGCAATTGCGGGCGACTGGCTAACATCTGTATTTGATCAGAACACGCAGAATGCAAAAGGCAATGGTGATGTGTCGGCCATGCTGGAAATGCATACGGTTCAATTGTTGTTGCAAATGTTCGGTTTGCCGGATGTGTTTATGGGCGCATTTGTAACCGGTGCAACAATGTCAAACTTCTCCGCATTGGCGGTTGCGAGACAATGGTCCGGTAAACAAAAGGGATATGATGTTGCACTCGAAGGATTGCAAGCTGGAATAAAAATATACACTTCCGTCCCTCACTCGTCGTCTGTTAAATCGCTTGCGATGCTTGGCATTGGAAGCAAGAATGTTATCAGCGTGCCGACTTTAGAAGACAGGGAATGCATGGATGTAATGGCGTTGAAAACAATCATAGAAAGGACTCCAGACGAGCCTTTTATTTTAATTGCAAGCGGTGGAACCGTGAATACGGTTGACTTTGATGATATGAAGGAAATTGCGGTGCTTAAAAAACAATACAATTTCTGGTGGCATGTAGATGCAGCCTTCGGTGGCTTTGCAACTTGCAGCGACTCCTTTAAGCACTTGTTGGCGGGCTGGGAAAATGCTGACAGCATTACTGTTGATAATCACAAATGGATGAATGTGCCGTATGATAGCGCAGTTGTTTTTACCAGGAAAGAGCATGCAATATTACAGGTGCAAACATTTCAGAATTCGAATGCACCCTATCTTGGCAATGCATTTGATGACTTTAACTATTTAAACTATGTGCCTGAAAACTCCCGTCGCTTCAAGGCGTTGCCGGTTTGGTTTACACTGATGGCCTATGGCAAAGAAGGCTATAAAAATATTGTAGAGACAAATATTGCGCAGGCTGTGACATTTGGAGAGTTGATAAATCAGTCAGATGGTTACATGCTTGCGGCGCCAGTGAGGTTGAATACTGTTTGCTTTACTGTGAAGGGAGACAATGGCCGGAAAGAAAAGGTAATGGCCGTTTTAGCCGAATTGAATAAACGTGGTAAAGTGTTCATGACACCAACAATGTACAGGGGTATGTCATGCATTCGTGCTGCATTTGTAAACTGGCGCACAACACGTGAAGATGTTGACATTGCTATAGTGGAGCTCAATGAAGTATTTGATTTGTTAAACACTTTGTAATGGAAAAGCTGATAAAAGATGCTCCTTTGGAAGATGTTTTGGAAATGCGCAGAGAGGTGATGTATCCTGCGTTTTCCATCGGACAAGTGAGGCTTAAAGATGATGAGGAAGGCAATCACCAGGGGCTTTATGTTGACGATAATTTGATCGCAGTGATATCTGTTTTTGTTCGAAATAATATTATGCAATTCAGGAAATTTGCAACGAAAGAAGCCTTCCAGGGCAAAGGATACGGCACGGAATTGCTTGAATATGTGATGAAGTTGGCAAAGGACCGGCATTGTAATTCTATCTGGTGCAATGCGAGAGTGAACGCCAAAAAGTTTTATGAGAAGTTTGGAATGCAGGTAACCGGTGATACGTGGGTACAAGATGGATATGAATTTATTAAAATGGTAAAACAATTATAGTAATGGAAATAATTCCAGCGATTGATATTATTGATGGCAAATGCGTTCGTTTGACACAAGGCGATTACGAGCAGAAGAAAATTTACAACGAGCATCCACTTGAGGTGGCAAAAGAGTTTGAAGATGCAGGTTTGCAGCGTCTGCACCTTGTTGATCTCGATGGTGCGAAAGCCGGTGCAGTGAAGAACTGGAAGGTTTTGGAAACAATTGCTTCCAAAACTTCGCTCACTATTGATTTTGGTGGTGGTATAAAAAAAGAAGAAGATGTAAAAGTAGTGTTCGACTCAGGTGCTGCGTTGGCAACGGTTGGAAGCATTGCTGTTAAAGATGAAAAGACTTTTGTGCAATGGTTAAAAAAGTTCGGTGCTGAGAAATTCTTGCTCGGTGCAGATGTGAAGGATGAAAAGATTGCCGTTGGAGGTTGGTTGGAAACAACTGATGTGTGGATATATGACTTTATCGAGAAGTATATTAATCACGGTGTGCAGCAGATATTTTGCACAGACGTGAGTAAGGATGGGAAACTCGAAGGGCCTTCGATTGATTTGTATAAGAACATTATAGCTAAGTTTCCGTCACTGCATTTTATTGCAAGTGGAGGAGTGAGTAATATTGATGATGTGCATGAGTTGCGTGAGATTGGTTGCAGCGGTGCAATTATTGGCAAGGCAATATATGAGGGGCGAATTGCTATTAATGACTTGAAGAGGCTGGCTGTGTAACGCTTCGACTTACACTAAGGCACTAAGGACACTAAGTTTCACTAAGAGAATCCTTAGTGCGGCTTAGTGCCCTTAGTGGTGAATTTGGTTCTTAAAATTTAAATAAAATCTCAAATAAGAATAATGCTGACAAAGAGAATTATACCATGTCTCGATATTAAAGATGGACGGACCGTAAAAGGGACGAACTTTGTTGATTTGAGAGACGCCGGTGATCCTGTTGAGCTGGGTGCACTGTACGCAAAGCAAGGGGCAGATGAGTTGGTGTTTCTTGACATTACGGCAACGGTTGAAAAACGCAAAACACTGAGAGAGCTTGTGAACCGCATTGCACACCATGTGAACATTCCGTTTACCGTGGGCGGTGGTATCAGCAGCTTGGAAGATGTAAGTGCGCTGTTGCAAAATGGTGCCGATAAAATTTCCGTGAACACTGCGGCATTTAAAAATCCGCAATTGATAAACGACCTGGCGAAAGAGTTCGGAAGCCAGTGTGTTGTGTTAGCTATTGACACGAAAAAAGAAGAAGACGGTGAGTGGTACGTGTACTTGAATGGTGGTCGTACAAAGACAGATAAAAAATGTGTGGATTGGGCGAAAGAGGCGGTAGACCTGGGTGCTGGAGAAATATTGCTTACTTCTATGAACCATGATGGTACAAAGCAGGGTTTTGCATTGGATATTACCCGAACTTTGGCAACGCAATTGCCTGTTCCGGTGATCGCAAGCGGGGGCGGCGGTACAATGGCGCATTTCACCGACGTGTTTGAAAATGCTTATGCAGACGCTGCGCTGGCAGCCAGTATTTTTCACTTTAAGGAAATCGCCATTCCTGATTTGAAAAGCTATTTGAAAGAGATGAACATTAACGTAAGGATTTAAATACAGGAACGCAGATTGTCATGATTCTCATGATCTGTCAAGGTTTGATAAAATCATAAAAATCATGACAATCATGGAAATCTGCGTTCTCACTAATACAATTATGAAGATCGACTACAGTAAATACTCCGATGGTTTGGTGCCTGCGATCGTGCAGGATAACAGTACTTTGAAGGTGCTGATGCTTGGCTTTGTAAATGAAGAAGCATTGAAGAAAACGGAAGAGACGGGCAAGGTGACTTTTTACAGTCGCAGCAAAAAACGCTTATGGACAAAGGGTGAGGAGAGCGGCAACTTCCTTGAACTTCGTTCTTTGGCAGTGGATTGCGACAATGATACATTGCTTATCAAAGCACATCCCGTTGGGCCCGTTTGCCATACCGGTGCGGACACTTGCTGGAGTGAAAAAAATCATTCGGAAGATTTTCTTTTTTACCTGGAAGAAATCATCAACCTGCGTAAAAAAACGAAGCCGGAAGAATCATATGTGGCAAAATTATTGTCACGTGGGATCAATAAAGTTGCCCAGAAAGTAGGTGAAGAAGCGGTGGAGCTGGTGATCGAAGCGAAAGATGATAATAAAGACCTATTTTTGGGCGAAGCGGCCGATCTTTTGTTTCATTATTTGCTGTTAATCAATGCAAAAGGTTACAGTTTGAATGATGTAATTGAAGTATTAAAGGGCCGTCATTCAAAATAAATAACTATGAAAAGAATTGCAGGAATCCTGGCTTTTTTACCTCTTGCGGTGCATGCCCAGAAAGGTTTTGAGATGAAAGGAAATGTAACAGGGCTGGAAGATAAATCCAAGGTTTTTCTGATTGATGCAAACAATCCGAAAGATACCCTTTGCAAAACAATTTCGGCCAAAACCAATTTCACCCTAAGGGGGGATTTGAAGGACGCAACGCTTTATTATCTTGTATTTACGCCGCAACAGAAGAAAACAGTCTTGTTCCTGGATAATTCAAAGACAACGGCAACCGGTGATATCAACGATGTCAAAAATATTAAGGTGGCCGGATCGCCTGCCCAGGCAGATTTTGACGAGTTTCAAAAAACGTTCAATCCTTATTTTGATAAACTGACTGCAGACAATCAGAAGGCGCAAGCGTCCGGTATGACGGATAGTTTGCAGGCTTCAATTAGCGCTACGATTGGTGAAGTGTTTACAAAAGTGGATGAATTCATTGCGAAGAAACCTACTTCCAGCGTTTCTCCTTTTGTATTGCTGGTTACATCGCAATTAAGCGAAGATGCAGTGGCATTGGAAACGCGTTATAACAAACTTGCCCCCGAATCTCAGAATAGTTTCTTCGGTAAATATTTAGACAAACAGTTGGCCGATAGAAACTTCGGAGCCATTGGCAGCAAAGCGCCGGAGTTTACCCAAAAGGACACGCAGGGAAACCCCGTTTCATTGTCTTCTTTCAAGGGTAAATACGTGCTGGTGGATTTTTGGGCTAGCTGGTGCGGTCCGTGCAGAATGGAAAATCCGAATGTGGTAACAGCCTTCAATAGATTTAAAAATAAAAACTTCACTGTACTTGGAATATCGCTTGACAAAAACAAAGATGCATGGTTGAAGGCCATTAAAGACGACGGCCTCTCATGGACGCAGGTGAGCGATCTTAAATACTGGCAAAACGAAGTGGCTACCATGTACAAAGTGCAAAGTATTCCTCAGAACTTTCTAATTGATCCCAAAGGAAACATTGTCGCACGCGATCTGCGCGGAGCAGCACTGGAAGAAAAGTTGTGCGAGTTGCTGGGATGCAATTAAGCATTTGATATTTGATTTCGTTCAGTTAACGAGAAGGCTTCGATAAGCTCAGCTTGACCGCTTGTTCGCGCTGTCAGGCTGAGCTTGTCGAAGCCTTGTTAAATGGGAGGGTGATTGCGAAATATTTCTTAACAAAGAGGAGGAGGATTTCAAATCTAATTTCTGTCGGTATTGATCGGCTTTTGAAGCAAACATTTCCACCAGTTATAATGTTATTAATCCAGCGTTCCTCTAAACGAACGCTCAAATGAAAGCCTTCATAACCCCTTTATTGTTTTTTGCAATGACTAGTCTGCAAGCCCAGCAACCTTCCGCTGTTGGCGAATATTACATGCATGGTGTAATGGAAACCGCCAGTGCCTTTGCTTTAAAAGACGACAGCACTTTTGAATTCTATTACAGCTATGGCGCCGTTGATAGGTTCGGCAAAGGGAAATGGCATCAGAAAGGAGATTCCATTATTTTGAACAGCAATGAAAAACACACAAGCAGTTTTAAGCTTGTAAAAAGTGAACAACACTCCGGCAAAGACCTCACTATAAAGTTTTCCAATCCCGATCGTAATTTGCTTTCCTACCTAAGCTGCCTTGCGAAGAGCAGCAAGGAGCAAAACTTTGGCAGAACTGATAACAACGGCATAGCAACTGTTCCAATGAAAAGTGCAGACAGCCTGTACGTGGTTTTTGAACTGTGCCCAGAGCGCATATCCGCCTTTAAAGTGACCGGTAAAAATTACTTTGAGTTTGAATTGGAACCGTGGGTCGCGGAAGTGACATTTGATAATTTCTCGCTGCGGCTCACTGCCAAAGGCTTGGAAGGGCATCATCCGTTGCTCGACCCGAACAAGGTGGTGCTGTATGAACGGCAGTAGGTTAATTGAAAATTGAAAATTGAAAGTTGAAAATGGGTAGGGGCGAATCGCATTCGTGCTCATTATGGCACAGTCCGTTTTTTACCACTCAGGCACTGAGTACACTAAGCTTCACTAAGAAGTCTCTTTGAATCGAAAAACCTTAGTGCAACTTAGTGGTATATTTTAGAGTATAAACCTCGGGTTGTATCTGTATAAAAAGTAAAAGGCTTCGACATTGTCGAAGCCTTTGCTATATAAAGTAAGATTAGAAATTAATCAGCGTAAATCAGTTACAGCACATTGTATGCGAAGCTCACGTAGTACAATCCACCGATGCGTGGGTTGCCGTAAGAGTTCAAATAGTAGTGGTTGGTAATGTTTGTACCACCAATTTTGATCATTGATTTGATGTCTGGTAATTTCAGGCTGATCATTGCATCGAGTGTGCTGAAGGCATTTACGTTACCATTGATGAACGTGCTTTCGTTGTAGTAAGCATCCTGCCATCTGTAGACAACGTTAAAGCCCATTCTCTTTTTCCAGCCAAAGCCGCTGTTCGCGACACCAATGTTCGTGCGGTATTTCGGCGTATTGAACTGTGCCTGGAAGTTTGCAGGAACGTCTGTAATGTCGTCAGAATAGAAATTACCATTGATAGAGAAATTGTTTCTCAGCAAATATTCCAGTGAAAGGCCATAACCATAAGTGTTTACGCTGGAAGCACTGTTAACAGCAACAGAGTAGAAGACAGGGTTTGCAAGACCTGAAAGTTCTCCATTAGAAGACTGAACAACATTTATTCTTCCAAGGAAATCTTTATAGTGTGCATAGTACCCGTAAACATCAAACATCAGTTTGTTTGCGATCAAACCTTTGTAACCAATTTCGTATGAGTTAGATGTCTCTGGTTTGTATGTTTTAAACTGCTGAACAACCAATTTGGAAGGATCGCCGGTGCCGGCAAAATTAATGTAGCTGTCTTGCGTGTAAACAGGGTTGGTATCGAAGTGGTGACCGTCTCTCAACTGCGGCAAACCACCGATCAGGAACGCTGTACCTGTTTGCAGGTTGATCCACTGGTTTTGGGTGGTTGGGAACCTGTACGCTGTTTGGTAAGACAAACGAATGTTTTGATCTTTCGCCACTTTCACTACAGCAGAGAAACGCGGAGTGAATTTGCCTTCGAAGTTTTCATTCTTGTCATATCTGCCGGATGCAGTAAGTTTCAACACATCTCCAAATAATTTCTGAGAGATTTGTGCATATACGCCAGCTTCGTTGATTTTGATTTTACCAGTTGTGTCGGCAAAAATGGTTCCCTGTGAATTTAACACATATTGTTTCCAGTTACCACCAACAAGGATGTCTGTTCCTTTGCTCTGCAGATTCAAAGGCTCAGTTAGGTTGTACTGGCCCTCTACCATGTAAAGGTCAGAGCGGTCAACAAACAAACCTCCCTGAGGGATAGGTTTGGTAATAACAGAGTTGAAATAATTTTTGAATTCGGCACTACCAGGCGCGGGTCTTGCAGAGTCTGCGTAACCTCTTGCGATGTTATTAAGCAATGTGGTATTAGAAAGCATTGCAGCCTGAGCCGTTGCTGCTGCTTGTTGATCGGTTTGACCAGCCATTTTTGCCGCCTGGAAAGCTTGAGTCCATGTCGTTACTGCACCTTGTACAAAAGCACCTGAGTAACGTGGGTACCAGCTCCCCAGAGGGTTTGCAGGATTGTAACTTGGTCGCCATGCTTCGTTTGCAAGGCGTGTACTTACCGTCGCGTTGTAAGATTTACCTGAATTTTCCTGTGTGGTATAACCTCTCAGGAACCAGTTTTTAGATTTTAGTTCCAATTTATACTGACCCATTTTAAGGTCCTTCAGCGCATATCTGTCGCTACCAGTATATACTGTGCTACCCGTTCCCCAATAACCGGAAACAGAAGCCATCAGGTCGTGAGTGATCTTATAATAAAGACCTCCTGAAACTTTGAGGTTGTACGTTTTAGGATCAATGATGTCCGCTTCGTTGTAACCTGTTCTTGATACGTTGAATGCTGAACCAAGGTAAGGCGCCATTATTTGTTGAACTTGTGCTCGTTGCGCAGGATCAGGTATAGTGGCGATTACGCCTTGAATAAATGGAGACTGCGAACTTCTGATATCAAGAGTTGTTTCATCACCATACACGTTCACTCCGTTATAATTAGGATCAGTTGTGCGGTTGCCGGTTTTACCTTTCAATGAAATTGCATCGTAGTTGGAGCTATCAAAAGGCGCCCAGTCGTTGGCTTGCATATATTGCCCGGCTATTTTGAAAGCGAATTTGTCTGAAATTTTTTGTGCCCATCTGAGAGAGTAGTCCTGGTATGCAGAAGTACTTCTTACAGGGCTGTTGATGTTCATCACACCACCTTTTACCTGCGCACTAAGACCCGGATACTTAAATGGATCTTTGCTGTTGATAAGGATCGTTCCGTTCATGCCGCCGGGGCCATATAATGCGGAAGACGCACCACCCAACAGTTCCATGCTTTCAACATCCAGTTCTGTAAGGCCGATAACACCGCCCACAGAAAAATTGAGGCCGGGAGCCTGGTTATCCATGCCATCTACAATTTGATTCAAACGAGTGTTACCACTGGCGTTGAAACCACGCGTACTTGGCGTTTTAAAAGTTAAGCTGGAAGTTGTCATGTCAACGCCTTTTAGGTTGCCAATGATGTCGTAATACGACGTGGCAGGTGCAACCCTGATGCTGGCAGCGTTTACACGCTCAATAGAAACCGGTGATTCCAGGATTCTTTCCGGAACACGGCTGGCAGATACAACTATTTCCGAACCAAGTGATACTGCCGGTTCAAGTACAACATTAATGGGGCTTGCACTTGTTACAATCACTTCTCTTGGCTCATAACCCACAGAACTGACCACAATGGTGAACGGTGGATTTTTTTTTGATACCAGTTTGAAATTTCCTTTTTCATCTGTGAACGTACCGGTTCCTGTACCCTTAATGGCGACAGAAGCAGCAGCAACATTTTCACTTGATGAGGCATTTTTTACATTTCCGGTAATAGTAACCTGAGCGAAAGAAGCAATCGTTGAAAAAGAGAGGACAAGAAAGCATAGTAGTAAACGGCTCAATCTCATATTGGCAAATTTGGTTAGGTATATTGTGGCGGCAAAATATGTATTAAAATCATGTCTCCAAAAAAATATTTACCCACACAGCGTCTGAAACCATTGTTACAAGCGGGTAATAAGGGTTTGTACCTATAAGTTATTACCTGATGCAGGTTAGTTTTTTTGTGCGTAGCATTTTGATTTACAAAATGCGATATATGCTGGTTGGCATTCTACGCCGAAGGTTAAACTTAGGTTTACTAAAGTGGGAAAGGCGATTTTTTTGCGGCGTTTATCTCGAATTTGGATAATTGCCAGTCTTGTAGGTATTTTGCAGCATGTCTACACTACAATTTCCCGGTCAAACAGGCTTTTACAAAGGCAAAGTGCGTGATGTATACAGCATCGGTAACGATTTATTGGTCATGATCGCCAGCAATCGAATCTCTGCATTTGATGTCATTTTACCCAAACCCATCCCTTATAAAGGACAAGTTTTAAATCAAATTGCTGCATACATGCTGAATGCAACGAAAGATATTTGTCCCAACTGGCTGCTGGATGTACCTGTACCATCTGCGTCAATTGGTAAACGTTGCCAACCGTTTAAGATTGAAATGGTTGTTCGTGGCAACTTAACAGGGCACGCATGGCGCACTTACAGTAGTGGAAGCAGAGTGCTTTGCGGTGTAACAATGCCGGAAGGAATGAAGGAAAACGATTTCTTTCCGATGCCAATTATTACGCCAAGTACAAAGGCTGATGAAGGGCATGATGAAGACATTTCCAAAGAAGAGATCATAGCAAATGGCCTGGCTTCTGCTCACGATTGGGCAGTGCTGGAAAAATATACACTCGCGCTTTTTGAAAGAGGTAAACAAATTGCCGCAAAACAAGGATTGATCCTCGTTGATACAAAATATGAATTTGGAAAAATAGGCGACACCATTTACCTGATGGATGAAATTCATACGCCAGATTCTTCAAGATATTTTTATGCTGATGGCTTCGAAGAAAGACAGACTGCTGGTGAGCGCCAAAAGCAATTGAGCAAAGAGTTTGTACGCGAATGGCTCATTGCAAATAACTTCATGGGCAAGGAAGGACAAACAGTTCCTGAAATGAACGAAGAGTGGATCAATACGATCAGCAAACGCTATATTGAGTTATACGAAAAAGTAATTGGTCAACCGTTCGTCCCAGAAGCGCTAACTGAGGAAGAGACGTATCAGCGTGTTGTAAATGCGCTTGGCAAACTCGGATAATTTTAAAACAGAATAGAACGCAGGTTATTATGATTTTGATGATTAGTTAAGATTATTAAATCTAATGATCACAAAAAGATGCATAAAAATCTGCGTTTCTTTTTTTTCATATTACTCGGGTGTAACAACCAATAAAGTATGTCGCTTGTCATCCCGACGAAGGAGGGATCTCGGTGTTTACCTTAACGAGTTGTTTGTGTGAGACTCAGATCCCTCGTGCCTCGGGATGACAAGCAACATACTTTTAAATTTTCAACCATCTTGAGTTAACAGTTCTTTTAATTTAAAAATTGGGACTATGCGTCTGCTTTTTACAATCGTAATTTTAGCTTTTGGCATTTCTGTTTTCGCTCAAAAAATAAATCCACTGAACACCGGCATTAAAGCCAGTTTCCGCGGACTGAGCGTTGTAGACGATAATACAGTTTGGGTGAGTGGCAGCAATGGAGCAGTTGGTAGAAGCATTGATGCAGGCAAAACATGGACCTGGTTTCCTGTTCCCGGATTTGAAAAAAGAGATTTCCGCGACATAGAAGCATTTGATAAATCGACAGCCATTATTATAGCTGTGGACACCCCTGCAGTAATTTTAAAAACCATTGATGGTGGTAAGACATGGAAAACGGTTTATGAAAATCATACACCGGGCATGTTTCTCGATGCCATGGAATTCTGGAACGATGATAACGGAATTGTAGTTGGCGATCCCATCAACGGAAAATTTTTCATTGCACGTTCATTCGATGGTGGCAACACCTGGACAGAAGTTCCTTCCGAAAATTTACCTGCTGTCGATTCCGGAGAAGCGTGTTTTGCGGCAAGTGGCACCAATGTTCGCATCCTAAGCAAAGACAAGGCATGCCTTGTCTCCGGCGGCGCACGTTCAAGATTATTCATTAACGGCGCACCAATTAATTTGCCCATTATCCAGGGCACGCAAACCACCGGCGCCAATTCCATTGCCATAAGAGATAACAATAAATTAAAAGACAGCGAATATTTTGTAGTGGTGGGTGGGGATTTTTCAAAAGATACATTGAAAGAAAAAAACTGTTTCATCACCAAAGACGGTGGCAAAACATGGATAGCTCCCGCAACACCACCAAAAGGTTACAGATCATGCGTTGAATTTATTGATAAGAACAAACTCATCACATGTGGCACTTCCGGCGTTGATATGTCAAACGATGGAGGCCTTAACTGGCGCAATATTACCACTGAAGGCTATCATGTTTGCCGCAAGGCGAAAAAGGGAACGGCAATGTATCTCGCAGGTGGAAAGGGGAGGATAGCGAAGCTCGTTAATAACTGAATAACTGAGTAACCGAGTAACAGAATAATTGAGTACCTGGTTGACATTCAACTTTCAGTTATTCGGTTAGTCAGTTATTCAGTTATTGCTACAATCAGCTCCTCAATTATTCAATAATTCAACTATTCATAATTCGCGTTTCTTGCACAAATAGCGATCCTTGCCTATATTAGCGCTACCGTTAAAAACTTACCTCAATATGGAATGGATCGAGATTTTGAAGTGCCCTATAACAGGAAAAGATGTTCGTGCATTAGAACCCCATGAAATTGAATCGCTTAACAGCAAAGTAGCCGCAGGGGCCGTATGGCAGGCAGATGGCAAAGTGTTTTCCACTCCACTCACCAAAGGCTTGATTACTAAAGACGGAGCTTATATCTATCCAATCATCAATGAGATTGTTTTACTGCTGAAAGACCTTGCAGTAGTGGATTCGCAGGACAAACTGCTGAAAGAAACCATTAGCGCTGATAAACAGCTGGTTAAAAATTTCTACGACGAAAAAGGATGGACCGCCAATGAAAAAGGCGATTATGAAGACGCTGTGATTTTCGAGGACCTGCGTGATGTTTCCAGAGAGTACATTAAAAAATGCCACGACCGCGTGCGCCGTTTTTTAAACCCAAGCGGAACATACATGCTGGACGCGGCTTCCGGAGCATTGCAGTTTCCCGATTATTTGCAGTATTCAGACAACTACAAATACCGCATTTGTGTAGACTTCTCTTTCACGGCTCTTTCTGAAGCAAAGAGAAAACTCGGTGATAAAGGCATTTGCGTGTTGTGTGACATGACCAACATGCCTTTTAAAGACGGGAAAATTGATGGTTTTATTTCGTTGAATACAATTTATCACATTCCTAAAGACGAGCAGGTTACAGCCATGAAGGAGTTGTATCGCGTGCTGGCGGCGAAAGGTAAAGGTGTAATAGTTTACGAATGGTTCAAACATTCTCCGTGGATGAACGTTGGCTTGTTCCCTTTCCGTGCAGCGGTGTTCACCAAAAACAGGCTCAAAGAGGCTTTCAACAAAGTGGCAGGAAAAGGTGCGCCGGAAAAGATGCTGTACTTTCATGCACATCCTTACGAATATTTCAAAAAGAATTTGCCATTCGCTTTCCAACTTAAAGTATGGCGCAGCATCAGCGTGCCGTTTATGAAATATTATATTCACGCACCATTGTTCGGCAAACAAATTCTCAACTGGTTGTACAATAAAGAAGAGCGCGAACCAGAGAAGTGCGGCTTGAAAGGAGAGTATCCGATTTTTGTGTTTGAAAAGTGAGAGGCGAAATAGCAATTAATAATTAATAATTAAAAATTAATAGCGCAGCCTTCCAAATAAATCGCAGCACCATTGAAGCGTAAGACCTGACTGGATTTTTAAAACCAGTCAGGTCTTTTTAATTTCAACAAACAAAAAAATAGACACCAATTCAGCCAAAAATCATTTCCAATGCCTTCAGCCAAAAAAAATAATTGTTGCATCTTTATACCGTAGCAGGTCATCTTGCAGACAGCACAACTAATTCCTAATTTCTAATTCCTAATTGTTACCTCATGCTCTGGATCACACGTGAACGCCCCAAAATAGACCGCCTTGCTTGTCCATGGCTGATTAGAAAGTTCGTGGACAAAGACGCTGAATTTATGTACGTTCCTTTTGATCAGGTAATTGATAAAGCCAAGGAACTGAATGCTATTGCATTCGATATTCCGGGTGTCGAGTTCACACACTATGATGATCAATGTACTTTTGATTACATCGTAAAGAAATACAACATTACCGATCCTGCAATCTCGATCATCGCAACCATTGTTCGTGGCGCTGATACAGACAGGCACGACATTGCAAAAGAAGCAGCGGGACTCTGGGCTATTTCTGCGGGCCTTGCCCACAACATCACAGATGATCAAGAGTTGCTGAAAACATCAACGTTGATTTATGATGCGCTGTATAGTTGGGCAACGCATTTATTCCAACAACGGCATTTACAAAACAGTCCGTTTGAAAGTTTACTGCATGAAGTCTACAGCAAATTTTTAAAAGAAGAAAAATCGGACAAAAAGAAAATTCCTGATTGGGTAGCGGAATTAAAAGCCATTATACAGGATCAAATCGACACGCAGTTTTCATTTGATCTCAAAAAGATTTCTACGGAACTGGCACTTAATCCTTCTTACTTATCACGGGAGTTCTCGAAGTATTTCGAGGACCTTAATTTCGGCGAATACATCAGAAAAATAAGAATCGAAAAAGCCATTTCATTAATAGAAAACGCTGACTACTCGCTTACCGAGATAGCTTACCTCACCGGCTTTTCTGACCAAAGCCATTTCACAAGAATATTCAAGCAGCACACAGGGAAAAGTCCTTCTTCATTCCGGAAAAATGTTTCGAAAAGTAAACCAGATACCAAAAGGTAAATAGCATCCAATTTTGACTTGAGTATTGAACATAGTTTTGTTTTTTATTGAGATTATGTTCAGAAAATATTTACTTGTTCTATTTGTCTTTCTTGCTCATGTACACATTTCTTTTTCGCAAAGCAGTACCCCGAAAATAGGCGTTTATGCCAGCATTGTGCATCCAATAGTTGCGTTTAGCAGTGATGGGCCTTCGTACAATTTTAAAGATTACTATGCAGTTGGATTTCCTTTTGGCATTAACTATTGGAAAACTCCGAATGTCGGTTTTTCGTTTGAATTGTCTCCGTTCATAAAGTCGGAAAATGGCACCAGTAAAATGAGTTACCTTTTATTTCATCCCGGCGTGTTGGTCGCATTGGGCAAGGGATATACATTTGTGGGAAGAATGGCTTTTGAAACCTCTGGCAGGTATGGCATCACACCTGTTTTTAATAAAGTATTTGCAAGAAGCAAAAGTTGTAGCTATTTTATTGCTGTTCCGCTGCCCGTGCGCTTTGGCAACGATAAACCTACAACAGCCTCTGTTGGACTTCAATTTGGTATTTCATTTTAAAAGCTATGGATAACAAACCTATATACACTTTACGACAACTTGTGCTATACTTTCTAAAACTGGGAACAGTTGGATTCGGTGGACCTGTGGCCTTGGTTGGATACATGCACAGGGATTTGGTGGAAGATAAGAAATGGATATCTGACGATGAGTACAAACAAGGTCTGGCCCTGGCACAATTAGCACCCGGCCCGCTGGCGGCACAACTAAGCATCTATCTGGGCTTTGTTCATTATCGAATTATAGGGGCAACTTTGGTGGGATTGGCTTTTGTGCTTCCTTCTTTCATCATGGTTGTTTTGTTGGGTATTGCCTATAAAATGTACGGCGGCCTTAGTTGGATGCAGGCCGTTTTTTATGGTGTGGGCGCTGCAGTAATTGGCATTATTGCAATCAGTTCTTATAAACTTACCACCAAATCAATCGGCAAGTTCAATGCACAGTCATTCAAACAAAACTGGATGCTTTGGCTGTTTTTTCTGACTGCCGCTGTCATCACTTTTGTGACACAGCGGGAGCAGGTGTTGCTGTTTGTCGCGGCCGGCATATTGTACATGTTTGTAAAAGCGCCGCCAAAATGGGGGAGTGTAAAAACAGTAAACAGCCTTGTATTGCTTCAGGTTGGTTTAGATAGTCACGAAAATTCACTGCTTGTAAAAATAGCCGTGTTCTTTGCAAAAGCGGGTGCATTTGTTTTTGGCAGCGGATTGGCAATTGTACCATTTTTACACGCGGGAGTGGTCACCGAAAACCACTGGCTTACAGAGCAACAATTTATAGATGCCGTTGCTGTCGCCATGATCACGCCCGGCCCTGTTGTTATAACCGTTGGATTTATTGGCTATCTCGTCGCCGGCGTTCCCGGTGCTTCGGTTGCGGCGCTCGCAACTTTTTTACCGTGTTATCTGTTCACTATTTTGCCTGCACCTTACTTTAAAAAGATATCAAAAAATCAATCGATCAAAGCATTTGTGGATGGCATAACAGCCGCGGTTGTAGGGGCCTTGGTTGGCGCGGTAATTGTGATAGCTACAAGAAGCGTAACTGATGTTTTCACGGCAGTCATTGCCATTGCAGCTGCTTTGTCATTGCTGTATGTAAAGAAAATAAAAGAGCCCTATATCATTTTAATAGGTGCCGTTGTTGGATTGATCCTAAAGAACCTGCTGTAACTAATTCATCTTTTTTAAATAAAAATTTCGACCATGAAAAAGATTATGTTGTCAGCATTAAGCTTGCTAGCTGCTATTTCCTGCTTCGCACAAATTGATTCCGCCGCACTAAACAATGTGTTTGGAAAAAAAGGAACAGTAACAGGCGATGTATATAAAATCTCCTATCCGCGCTCCGATCTGAAAGTGACGGTCGATGAATTTCCTGTAGCGCCGGGGCTTGCTTTGGGCAGCTGGATCGGGATCATACAAATGCACGGAATGGCGATGATGATGGGAGACCTGGTTTTACTCGATTCAGAAGTTCCAAAAGTAATTACCAAACTGATGGAGGAAAATCTTGAAGTAACTGCCATACACAATCACCTCATAAATGAAACGCCGGCCATAAAATATATTCACTATCACGGAGAAGGAAATGCCGTAGAGCTGGCGCAAAAAATTAAAGCCGTTTTGCAGGTTACCGGAACCCCACTTACTCCTCCTACAGGAACACTGATAACTCCCAAAAGTCCCGATTGGAGCAAGGTTACAGCAATACTTGGCAATACAGGCAAATCAACTGGATCATTGCTTCAATATACGTTTCCCCGCAAGGAAAAAACAATGGAAAGCGGCATGGAAATGCCTCCCGCAATGGGAATGGCCACAGCTATTAATTTTCAAATGGACGGCAATCGCGCCGCAATAACGGGAGACTTCGTGTTGCTGGCAGATGAAGTGAATCCAGTCGTAAAGGCACTCACCGAAAATGGCATAATGCCCACTGCCATACACAGCCATATGCTGCACGATGAACCTCGCTTATTCATGATGCATTTTTGGGCCGTCGGCGATCCGGTGAAATTAGGGATGGGCCTGAAGGCTGCGTTAAGTAAAACCAACTCTAAAATGTAATTAGGAATTAAGAATTAGGAATTAAGAATTCTTTCTGTGCAACATTGAGTTTTACTTATTTATACACAGTGTAGTGCTGTTATTGATTAGGAATGCTGCGCTCAAAAAATTCTTAATTCTTAATTCCTAATTCTTAATTGGAATTTATGATTCCTAATTTTTTTCGCATAACTTTACTAAAAATATTAGCATATGGATCCAAATACTTTCTATAACGCCTCCTACCAGGGATCAAAGGAATTTAATCAGTGGGATGTACCAACCGCTAATGCAACAGGATTTGGCGCTGCTGCAGATGATTACATGGAACGGGGTATCGACCTTAACGAACAATTGGTAAAAAACAAACCGGCTACATTCTTCATGCGGGTATCCGGAGATGCTATGATTGGAGCGGGCATTCACGATGGCGATGTGGTTGTTGTCGACCGTTCGCTAAAAGCAGTAAGCGGAAAAGTGGTGATTGCAATCCTGAACGGGGAGATGCTTATTCGTCGTCTTGACAAAGCATTTAACAAAATACGCCTCATTCCCGAAACGCCGGGCTTAGCGCCAATAGAAGTAGAACCATTAGCGGAGTTTGCTGTGTGGGGAGTGGTGACGTATGTGATACATAGGGTGTGACTGAATAACTGAATAAACTGAATAACTGAATAAACTGAATAACTGAATAACTGAATAACTGAATAACTGAATAACTGAATAACTGAATAATTGCGTAAACTAATTAATAAATAAAGAAGAGAATAGCGGATAGCCTGGTAACTGAATGAAGTGAACCATGATGCACTAAAAGTTCAGTTATTCAGTTATTCGGTTATTCAGTTATTCAACACTACCTCCCATGCCATTCAAAGCCATTGTCGACTGTAACAGTTTTTATTGCTCCTGCGAGCGGGTTTTTCGTCCTGAATTGGGGGAACGACCCGTTGTGGTGTTGAGCAACAATGACGGCTGTATCATATCGCGAACTGATGAGGCAAAGAAGTTAGGAATTGACATGGCAGGTCCCTATTTTAAAGCAAAACCGCTTATCGAAAAGAATGGCGTTGCGGCATTTTCTTCCAATTACAACTTGTATGGAGATTTGAGTTGGCGGGTAATGGAAACCTTGCGGACATTGGTTGATCCGTCCAACGTGGAAGTCTACTCAGTAGATGAAGCCTTTTTGGATCTGCACAATATTGCAGAACGCGACCTCGCCCCGGCTGCAATGAACATTCGCAAAACGGTAGAGCAATGGACGGGCATTTCAGTGTCCGTTGGAGTGGCTCCCACAAAAGTATTAGCGAAAGTGGCCAATCACATTGCCAAGAAAAACAAGAAAGCAACGCAGTGTGTAACGATACTTGATACAGATGATAAAATTCGCACGGCATTGCAGAACACGAGAGTGGGAGAGTTATGGGGCATCGGCCGGGCTTACGCAGAAAAGCTGGTCGGCTGGGGAATTACCGACGCATGGCAGCTTAGCAACATGCCTCAAAACTGGGCGTTCAAACATTTGGGAGGCGTGGTGGGTGTTCGACTGTTGAAAGAGCTACGCGGCGAGGCCGCGATTTTCATGGATGATGAATTGGTAAATAAAAAAATGATTGCAACTACACGAATGTTTGGTCAGCCTGTAACCGCTGTTGCCGACATCAAAGAAGCTGTGGCAACTTATATCTCGAGGTCAGCCGAGAAACTGCGCAGGCAATACAGCGCAGCAAATATTGTAAGTGTATTTATTGTGCCGAAAGAGCAGGATCATAAAGTGGCTTTTCATCATGGGCCTGTCGTCAGTTCGTACACAATATTGCCTAATGCGACCAGTTCTACCAATGAACTCATCAAACCGGCTATGAAGTTGGTCGACGCATTATTTGAAGAAGGAAAGACTTACAAAAAAGCAGGAGTAATGCTTAGTGGTCTTGTGCCTGATAGTTCCATCCAGGGCAACCTCTTTAACGAACAAACAAATGAGAACAGACATTTAATGAGCATGATCGATAACATCAATTTCAGCATGCGTAACGATGTGTTGAAGTTCGCATCCTCCGGCACCACCCGCGACTGGAAAATGCGCCAGGAGCTTCGCAGCCCGCGCTATACAACGAGGTGGGAGGAGCTGTGCGAGGTGAGTTGAATAATTTGAAAATTTGGTGATTTGAAAATTTGAAAATTGGGGTCGCGTAGGGGCGAATCGCATTCGCCCTGTTGAACAGAATATATATTAGAATCAACACCTTGCTATTGCACACAAACCTCGCCGTGAATAATTTGAAAATTTGAAGATGTGGAGATTTGAAAATAGAGAGAACGCAGATCCTCATGATTTTCACGATGGATTATGATTCTTTATAAAAACCTCATCTTGACTAATCATGAAAATCATGACAATCTGCGTTCCTGTGTTTCGATTTTTTTGCATCTGCGTATTGCATCGTTAAAAGTGTACGTAACATTCGCCTTACCAATTTTAAACAGCAAACGGGCATTTTTAAGCGACTCCATCACCTGTATGCTTGTCACTTCGGAAAGTATAAGTTTTGTGCCTCTGTGTTTCGATTCTTTATAAAACTCTGCGATGGCTTTTATTCCGGTAGCGTCAATCATAGATACATGCCTCATTCGAATGATCAGTATTTCTGGCGGCCTTTCAATAAGCTTCATTGCATCTTTGAACTTGTATACGGCGCCGAAAAATAGAGGTCCCATAATTTCAAAAACTTCCACATGCTTGTTGATAGTAAATCCTTCCACTTCATCAACCGGCAGAGAAGAATCCGGTGTATGTGCCTTGGCAGTCAGCCATTTCACATTGGTTAACTGGATCATTGAGCGCATAAAAAGAAAGACAGCCAGCACCATGCCTATTTCAATAGCCACTGAAAGATCTACCAGCGTTGTTAAAACGAACGTGATCAAAAGCACGGCAGCATCCTGGCGACTGCCTTTTAACATCGATACGAATGTTTCCCATTCACTCATGTTGTAGGCCACGATGATCAAAATGCCCGCAAGTGTTGCCATGGGAATATAGGCCACGAGTTTGCCTGCAAAAAGGATAATGACCAGCAGTGTGATCGCGTGTACCAAACCTGCAACAGGCGTTCGTCCCCCGTTTTTGATGTTGGTGGCAGTTCTTGCAATGGCGCCAGTCGCGGGAATTCCACCAAAAAGAGACGAAAAAATATTCGCCGTTCCTTGCGCGATCAGTTCGGTGTTGGAATCGTGCTCATCGCTCGTCATGCCATCCGCCACCACCGCAGATAATAGTGATTCAATCGCACCGAGCAACGCGATGGTGAATGCAGGTTGTATAAGTTTTTGAATGGAGGCAAAGTTTAATCCGGGATTTGACAAAGAAGGAAACCCATACGAGATCGCTCCGAATCTATCGCCAATGGTTTCCACCGGTAAATGAAGTACGTGAACCAGCCCGGCAGTCGCTGCAATGGCAATCAGCGAGCCGGGAACCTTTCGTGTAATCATGGGCCATAGAAGGCTTACGGCAATCGTAAACAAGGTTACGCCGAGGGCATACCAATTCACCTGGCTGATGTGGTGCCAATAGCTTTGCCATTTGCTGATAAAGTCTGCTGGAAGATTTGTTATAGGTAATCCAAACGCGTCTTTTAATTGCGATGAAAAAATGATCAGTGCGATGCCACTCGTAAAACCAATGATTAGAGGGTATGGAATAAACTTAATAATAGTACCAAGTTTGCTGAAACCCATGATGATCAACATGCAGCCTGCCATAAACGTAGCCGCAATTAAACCGGCCAGGCCATGCACCTGAACAATGCCATACACAATCACGATAAAAGCCCCGGTTGGACCACCGATTTGTACCCGGCTTCCTCCCAGGGCAGAAATAATAAACCCGGCAATAACGGCTGTAAACAATCCTTTTTCAGGTGAAACACCCGATGCAATGGCAAATGCGACGGCTAAGGGTAGTGCTACAATACCAACAATTACTCCAGCCATTAAATCCCGTCCAAACTGACGGAAAGAATACTGTCGTAATATGTCAAATAGCTTGGGACTAAACATTTCTCATGGAATTGGATGTGGTGTAGGTGTACTTTGTTTCCATCTGTACAGGACAACTTTTGCCGTCGCGATATTGCTCCATTGCTGTGCGTTTTTATTCATTGGACTGAACCAACGCAATTGATGGCTGATTAAGTCTACAAATTCGTGTATAAGATTTGCCTTCACACCGCGTTGTTCTAAAACTTTTAATGATGCAGCAATCAATCCCTGCACTTCTTCCTGGGAAGAAGCTTCTAAAATGTTTTTAATTACTTCCGCTTTATACTGATCAAGAAAATCTTCCGTCATAATTCATTAGTTGTTTTTAGCACGAAGCTTGTTACTGACACACTATTGCTGTTTGCCTGCCATTTTCAAATTGGCACATCTTCAAATTTTCAAATTACCTACTGTTTCACCCAGAATTTTAAAGTGTTATCAAACTGAGATAATACCAAACAATAATCTTCAGGTATTTCATCTTCCAGGCTGTGATAGGTTACGAGCCTTGTGCCGCGCGGCTTTTGATCCAGCTCTTTGTGGAGATAACGGGCATAATAAATATAGAGTTCGCTTGAAAGATGGATGGTGTCATCTATTTTTCGAACACCCGAAAGATTTTCGTAAAAAGAATTGAAAAAATAAAAATGATCGTAATCGGCGAAGTTCAACTGAGTGAAGTTTCCGTGCATAAATACGGCGTTCTCAATGCAGAGAGTGTCCCTCATTGATTCAGCATGGTCAACAAGCCCTTTCCGCTGTTCTATTCCGTAAAATGTAACCTGCGGATAAAAATGTGCCGCTACCAGGCAGAATTTGCCAACACCACTGCCAATGTCCAATACTTTTATTTGCTTATCCTGCGCCAAAAAATCGGCCGACTTCCTGGCAATTTCCACCGGCGTCCAGTGAAAGCGGGCCAGCGATTGCACGGATGATGCATATAGGTCGTTGAAAGTTTTATCATGGGTAAAAAGGTAGTCGCGCAAAAGAACATTTTCTTCCTGCAGTTGCGCCAGCTGTTGTTGATAGGGCATTTATTTCGCGTATTTTATTATTGTTCATCTGATATTGATTGGGAAGCAACCTTAAATTTGCAAACACCCGTGTAAGCTGCAAAGTTATTTTTAAGGGCTTTTGGCTCCGGTAAACCTTAACTGTCCAAAAAGTGATATTTATCAATTTTATTTAGCTCTAAATTTGCTTTTAATATGAGTATCAAAGGCATCTTTCCAATTGACAAGTGGGACTTTAAAAGCAGGTCAGTGCTGGCAGGCTTACCGGATAGTGATCTGGAGATGTTAATGGCTAATCAAACAGAAAAGGTATACAAACTCACAGAAGTTATTTTTTGGGAAGGCGGTTACCCTTCGGGAATATTTTACATAAAAGAAGGCAAGGTAAAAAAATACAAACTGGATAAAGATGGGCGCGAACACATCATTTACGTAGCCAATGCAGGTGAGTTGCTCGGCTATCATGCCATTCTTTCGGAAGACCGTTATCCGGATTCTGCAGCAGCACTGGAGGAAACCAGGATCGCATTTATTCCAAAAGAAGATTTCGTTAAAACATTGCAACATTCGGACGTTTTGAACGGAAGATTATTAAAAAATCTTAGCCATGAATTTGCTGTGCTGGCAAACAGTCTGTCTATGTTTGCGAAAAGTTCAGTCAGAGAAAGACTTGCACTGCAATTGATCATTTTACGCGAAAAATACAAAGTCAATTTTCAGCCGGGAATGCCTGTAGAAATAAACATGGGCCGCGATGACCTTGCAAGCCTTGTGGGTACGGCCAGGGAAAATGTTGTTCGCCTGTTGTCTGACCTTAAAGAAGAAAAAATAGTTGAAACGAAGGGGCGGACTATCATTGTGCTTGATGTGCAAAAGCTTATCAAGATTGCAGACTACAAGTAGTAAAGTCAAAAGCAGAAAGTAAAAATTAAAAAATGGTTTGTGCTTTGTTCGGGTGTCCGAAGAGAAACCTTTTGACTTTTGATTTTTGAATTTTTACTTTAAAAAATGTGGCTATGAAAAAAAAGTTATTCTCTTTTTTGGCTGGCACATTCTTTATTACGACTGCTTTTGCACAAACGATTTTTGCAAAAATAGATTCGGCACGGATGCCCAAAGGCGCAGGTGCACACTATGAACCAGAGTTTGCTTTGGATGGGCCGGTGAACGCTGCGGCGTGGGAAAAAGAAAAAGCAGGTTTGCACGTATCTTTCGCATCCACCGATCAATTGTATTTCCGAACAGAAGTACCTGTTTTAAAAAACGAAGATCTTTCATGGGAAGCCACAGGTTGGAAAGGCGAACGTTTGAACGCGCAGATATTGGTTTGGTCGCCAGATACATTAAGGCAGGTTCGTTTTGTTGTACATGACTTGCGAAATGAATATGGAAAACTGCTCAGTGAGAAAAATATTGAACTGAAGAAAGTGATGTATGTCCTTTCTAATTTTCCATACAACGCGAAAGGATTTGACTGCGGCTCAGGGTCCTACAAAGATGGTTTTTTAATGCCCGATAGATTTGAGCCATTCAACCGGTTTGATGTGCCGGGTAAAACCCTAAGACCAGTTTGGTTAAGCTGCAACATTCCTTCCGATGCAGCGGCTGGCATTTACACCGGAACAATCGAAGTAAACACGGAAAGCAATCCACGAGTAATTCTCCACTTACAAGTGAATGTTCAAAACCAGGTGTTGCCGAAACCGCACGATTGGCACCACAGGCTTGACCTTTGGCAAAATCCCTGGGTTATTTCACAATACTACAATGTAAAACCCTGGAGCGAAGAGCATAAAACTTTGTTGAAAAAACATTTGCAGTTGTATGCAGATGCCGGTGGAACCTTTATTACAACCTACGGCGTACATTCTCCCTGGGCCGGAAACGAATACGTGGTAGAAGCAGGCATGATTGAGTGGATCAAACAAAAAAATGGCTCGTGGAAATTTGATTACAGTATTTTTGATCAGTATGTAGAGCTCGCCATGAGTGTGGGTATTGATAAAGCGATAACCGTCTATACACCGGTTCCATGGGAAAACAGGTTTCGCTACATGAATGAAATGACTGGCAACTATGTGCATGAAACCTGGGCACCAGATGCAAAGATGTTTACCGAAACATGGACCGTATTTTTAAATGATCTGAAAAAACACCTGCAGAAAAAAGGATGGCTTAATAAAACGTACATAGGCATTAACGAAAATCCGATGGAGCAAACATTGGCTGCGGCAAGAGTTGTTAAGAAAAATTGGAGCGGATGGAAAATTACCTATGCCGGTGACTGGCACCCTGAGCTGAATTCACTGATAGACGATTATTGTTTTTTGTACGGAAAAGAGGCAAGCGTAGAACAGGTTAAAGCACGGACCGCAAGAAAATCAACAACAACATTTTATGTTTGTTGCAATCCCGATAAGCCGAACAATTTTGTATTTTCTCCACCTGTCGAGGGGCGGTGGATGAGTTGGTATACAGCGGCGCACGGTTACAATGGATTCCTGCGCTGGGCCTATGATGCATGGCCATCCGATCCTGTAAGAGACGCACGTTTTGGTTCGTGGGCAGCCGGAGATTGTTATTTGGTTTATCCCGGAGGCAATAGCTGCATTCGTTATGAAAAATTAAGAGAAGGCATTGTTGACTATGAGAAAATTGGAATATTAAAGGAGAATGCCGCAAAGTCGTCTGACAAAAATGTTCAGCAACTATTGAAACAACTGAATGAACATCTGGACAGATTTTTAATGGAAAAAGATTTTGATACCGAAAAGATCGCTGCTGATGTAGAAAAAGGAAAAATGTTATTGGATAAATTATCCGCTGCCGTAGAGACGGATAATTATCCGTCTCCCGCAAAACGATAACCCGTCCCCGCAAAACGATAATCCGTCCCCCGCAAATAAAACATAATGAACAAAATCATTACAATAGTTTGTAGCTGCATCTTTTTTCTGCAACACCTATCTGCTCAGAACCTGACTGACAAAGACCGGAAAGCCGTTGACGCCTTGATGAGCAAAATGACTGTTGAAGAAAAAATTGGTCAACTGAATCAATTGGATTTTGGCATGGATGTAACAGGCCCAACCATTAGTAAAGATGTTGAACAAAAAATAAAAGATGGTAAGGTCGGCTCGTTGTTAAATGCATACACGCCGGCCGTAGTTCGAAAACTGCAGGAGATAGCAGTGAAGAATACACGTCTGCATATTCCATTATTGTTTGGCAATGACATTATTCATGGGCACCAGACAATATTTCCCGTACCACTCGCAATGTCCTGTACATGGGACATGCTATTAATAGAACGTTGCGCACAAATTGCTGCTAAAGAGGCAAGCGCAGATGGATTGAACTGGACATTTTCGCCAATGGTTGACATCACTCGTGATCCGCGTTGGGGAAGGGTTGTAGAAGGTAGTGGCGAAGATCCTTACCTTGGCTCCTGCATTGCAAAAGCAATGGTAAAAGGCTACCAGGGAAATAATTTACGCAGCGACAGCTCCATACTTGCCTGCGTTAAACACTTTGCATTATATGGTGCCGCAGAAGCCGGACGCGATTACAACACGGTCGACATGAGCCGCATCAGGATGTATCAATACTATTTCCCGCCATACAAAGCTGCGATTGATGCTGGCGCTGCTACTGTAATGACATCCTTCAATGAGGTTGAGGGAATGCCGGCATCCGGCAATAAATGGCTTATGGATACGGTGCTGCGAAAGCAGTGGGGCTTTAAAGGATTTGTGGTTACCGATTATGCTGCTATCAACGAAATGACTCCACATGGATTAGGTGATTTAAAAGATAATGTTGTTCGGGCAATGAATGCAGGAGTTGACGTTGACATGGTAGGAGAAGGATATTTGTCGTACCTCAAGGAATTGCTACAAGCCGGCAAAGTAACCATGCGGCAAATTGACAAAGCTTGTCGTCGCGTCCTGGAAGCTAAGGCCATGCTGGGTTTACTGGATGATCCTTATAGATTTTGCAATGAGGAACGTGCGGCAACAGTAAATCTGGCTTCCACTCACCGGCAGATCGCACGCGAAGCAGCCGCACGTGCGTGTGTGTTGTTGAAAAATGCAAACAATATTTTGCCATTGCAGGAAAACAAAACCATTGCATTGATAGGCCCGCTGGCTGATGACAAAAAGAACCTGATAGGTAGTTGGCACGACTATGGCAACTGGAAAAATGCCGTAAGTATCCTCGAAGGAATGAAGAACCTGAAGGTCAACAATATAAATGTGCTGTATGCAAAGGGTTGCAATTTTGTTGAAGACAATCACACCATCCAGGTTTTAAACGAATCGGGCGAGGGGTTGGAGAAAGACAATCGCTCTATAGAGACAATGATTGACGAAGCTTTGAATATTGCCAACAAAGCGGATATTGTAGTGGCGGTTTTGGGAGAAGCAAAAGGCATGACTGGTGAAGCTGCCAGCCGCGGTGATATTGATATTCCGGAAAATCAAAAAGACTTATTAAAAGCATTGGTGAAGACAGGGAAGCCTGTAATATTAGTACTGATGAACGGACGACCATTGACATTGCAGTGGGAGAGCGATCACGTGTCGGCGATTTTGGAGACATGGTTCGGCGGACTCGAAGCAGGAAATGCCATTGCTGACGTGTTGTTTGGAAAATACAATCCGTCCGGCAAATTGACTCAATGTTTCCCCTTAACGCTGGGACAAATCCCGGTGTATTACAATCACAAAAATACCGGTCGCCCATTTAACGACACATCTCTCGAGAAATACAAGTCACGATATATTGATATTCCCAATGCGCCACTGTATACATTTGGTTACGGATTAAGTTACACGACTTTTAATTATAGCGATGTGAAATTGGACACATCATATCCTAAAGGTAATCAAACACTGAAGGCTTCTGTAACGGTGACCAACACTGGAAAATATGCTGGAGAAGAAACCGTCCAATTGTATATTACAGACCCAGTAGCCAGTGTAACCCGCTCTGTAAAGGACCTAAAGGGATTCAAAAAAATATTCTTACAACCAGGCGAAGGCAAAGAAGTGACATTCGAAATAACAACAGAAGATTTAAAATTCTACAATGAAAAATTGGAATACAAATGGGAGCCCGGTGAATTTATCATTCACATTGGCACCAATTCAAATGAAGTGAAATCCGCAAAAATCGTTTGGTCATCCCCGTAGAGACGGATGAAAATCCGTCTCTACGGGCCCCCAAAAAAAATCCGTCTCCCTTGCGACAACACCCTTCCAAAATAAAATCAAGTAGCCATCCATCCGTTTGAAATAATTGTTCGTCTAGGTGAAGTCTAAAGCAATCACTAGTCTTTATCGAAAACGAATCTTATGTCAAATGAAAAATATCTGAACAAATACCGTATTCCATCAGCGCGATTACAAGGCTACGATTATGGCGCAAACGGGGCATATTTTGTAACCATTTGCACACAGAAAAGGATGCGCTATTTTGGCGAAATCGTGCCCGCTGTAGAGACGGATGAAAATCCGTCTCCTGTAAACCAGCATCAACACCCTGTTGGGAATGGGAAGGGTAATCCGTGTGCAACCGAAAATTCGGAGACGGATTTTCATCCGTCTCTACGGGAAACTGCGATTGCCAAAATAGCACATGATTGTTGGCTGGCGATACCCGATCATTTCCCATTTGTTGCATTAGATGAATTCGTTATCATGCCCGATCATATTCATGGAATATTATTCTTTAACAAACCTGATAATGACGATTGGGTGGCAAATTCATTCGGGCGTCAATCACAGAACTTAGGATCGGTTTTGAGAGGGTTTAAAGCATCGGTAAAAAGGCTTGCAAACGAAAACGATATTGAATTTGGGTGGCAAAGCCGCTATCATGACAGAATAATCAGAAATGGAGATGAATTAGACAGAATTCGTTTGTATATTAAGAACAATCCCGCGAATTGGCTCAAGGACGTATTGAATCCACACTAACGACGGTAATCGAAAACAGTTATGAAGAAAACTTTCGTGATATTGATTCTTGTTTTCTTAATGAGTAATGCTTTCCCGCAGGTAATCCATTTCGATACAAAATGGCGTTTCATAAAGGGAGATAGCATGGTGTATAAGAGTGAAAGTTTTGATGACAGCAATTGGAAGCAAATCGTTGTTCCTTCTTCCAGCAAAGGGTGGGAGGGAATCGCGTGGTACAGGGTAAAGTTTAAGGTGCCAAAGGAATGTGTAGGAAAAGAGATGGTGCTATATGCCGGCACGATTGACGCGGCAGACGAAACATATGTAAACGGCAAATTAGTAGGCACGCGTGGCAAGCTGCCACCGAAAGTGGAAACGGCATGGGATCAGGAGAGAAGATATGTTGTTCCGGCAGGTGTCATCAAAGAAACCAATACACTTGCCGTTAGAATGTACAATGCCCCAGCCATCGGAGGTATTTACAAAGGCCGGCTGGCGATAATGACAAAGGCAACCTTTGAAAAAGAACAAAAAGAACGGGCGGTTAGCAAGCAATCTTATTTTCAGCTAACGACTTGCAATGGCTTGATTGCGGCTGTATACAATAAGGAAACAAACAGGCTCGAGGCACTGTATCCACATATTTTCAGCTACTACGACTCTGCGCAATCCGTGGAACCCGTTGCGTATAATATTGAAATGAATCAGCCCCAGCAGCCGCTTTCAGTAAGGTATCTAAACAATACGCACATTATAGAAGTACAATACAAACAGTTTTCTGTTTACTATTTCGCGCCTTTTAGTACTCATGAAAAAGTGTTTTATGCAATGGTAAAAGGAGCCCCCGCCACGATAAAAAATTTATCCTTTAGGTATGATGAAGGCAAGGGGAAAATGCAAACCGCTAACTGCACATTAACCAAAAATGGAGCGGCAGAAAAATATTTTCTTTTTGGTTTTACTGACTCGTTGAATCACGATGAAACAGTGTGCGAGAAAGCCAAACAACGATTGGTGAAAAACAATACCTCAATGCTTGCCGAAGAATTACAATTCATGCAATCTGTGTTCGCCAGATGCAGCATTCCCGCGAACGCTACATCTGATGAAAAAGCATTGCTGCAACAATCAATTTCGTTTCTGAAAATGTCACAGGTGGCAGATCAGGAAGTGCTGCCATACTCGCATGGACAAGTAATAGCGTCATTACGGCCGGGGCAATGGTGTATTTCGTGGGTGCGTGATGGATCTTTTGCGCTTGCTGCAATGGCAAGGCTGGGGATGAACGAAGAAGCAAAGAAAGGGTTGGAGTTTATGTTGAAAGCCCAGCCGGTCGGCAGATTTAAGCATTACATTTTTAGAGATGGAAAAGACTATGGTATTGGCGTAGATTATCAGATATCTGCAACACGTTATTTCGGTAATGGCAAAGAAGAATGCGACTATAATGATGACGGACCTAACATTGAGATCGACGATTTCGGATTGTTTTTGTTTGCATTGGATGAGTACATGAAGAGCAGCAACGACACGGCTTTTTACAAACAGTGGGAAAATGTGCTGGCAGTAAAAGTTGCGGATGCCATCATTCACAACATCGATAGAGATGGATTGATCCGCCGTGATTCAGGGCCGTGGGAACATCATTTGCCCGGCAGGCGATATACATTTACCTCAGGTGTATGCGCGGAAGGCTTAAAGCGTTTTGCATTGCTGCAAAAAAAATACGGTTACGAATCCGCAAAGTATGCCGCTGCTGCGGACAGCATGTACCGCGGCATCAGGCAATACATGGTGTATGAAAACCGCGTGATAAAAGGCAATGCTGATGACCAGTTACCAACAGCGCACTACTTTCACGACGCCGGAACATTTGAATTGTTTGCCAACGGACTCATAACAGATAAAAAACTTTTTGCCACGCACATGCAAGACTATGATCCATTAATGAAGGTGAAAAATGACGTGGGATACATACGTGTGTACAGCGATGATACCTACGAAAATCAGGAATGGCCATTTGCCGACTTGCGTGTTGCCGTAGCGCAAAATCATCTAGGTAGCAGGGTGCTTGCCAAAGAGTTGATTGACAAAGTGACCAAATTATCCAAAGCAAATTATAACACTATTCCTGAAATTTATATGCTCGAAACATGTTACTTTAACGGTGCCATTCCAATGGTAGGGTATGGCGCGGGAGCTTATGTGCTGGGGGTGTTGGATTATTATGGAAAGTAAAAAGTAAAAAGTAAAAAGTAAAAAGTAAAAACTTACCACAACAACTCATTACTCAAAACTCATAATCACAACTTATATGAATATTGTCGTAAAGCCTTCTTATGAATCACTCTCAAAAGCGGTTGCTGATGAAGTCGTAAGGCATATGCAGAGTTCGCCACGGCCCTTGTTCTGTCCGGCTTCAGGGGATACGCCCTCGGGAGTTTTTAATGAAATCGTGCAAAGACAGCAAAGTGGTTTGATCGATACTTCCCGCTGGCACTTTGTGGGCCTCGACGAATGGGTCGGTATGAATGGAGAAGATGAAGGCAGTTGCAGGAATTATTTAGACAGGCAGTTGTTCGGACCATTGCAGATCGGAGAGGATAGAGTTTGTTTTTTCGACGGAAAGGCAAAAGACAAGAAAAATGAATGCACCCTCACTGAACATTTCATCAGTCAGCACGATGGCATCGATGTTGTACTGCTCGGTATAGGTTTGAATGGACACATAGGCATGAATGAACCAGGCTCTGACCCTACATTATTTTCACGTGTATCAGAGCTTCATGATATTACAAAGGAAGTCGGGCAGAAATATTTTTCATCTGAAACGGAACTAAGCGAGGGGCTTACACTTGGCATTGCGTCTATTATGAATGCGCGACATGTTATCCTTATGGCAAGCGGCGAGAAAAAATCCTCCATTATCAAGGAAGTAGTTGAAGGTGAAATCACAACTGATGTGCCTGCAAGCTTATTACGCAATCATCTCAACTTTTCGATTTTTATGGATGAAACTGCGGCTAAGGAGTTGAATGGTTTTTAGGGAGCACTACTTGAATTTATAGATTTAAGCTCGATAGTATTTGTTTCATACTCCTTGATCAAAATCGAAAGAATTTCTAAGTGATCTCTGGAACGTGAGCCTGCACGACTCCACACATTTTGGTGGCAAGGAACTTAGTGGCACAGCGTTGTTTGTATACGGGATGAGCTGGGGAATAAACAATAGTGTGATTGATAGAAAAACTTATTTGCCCGCGGTAGTAAAATCATGGAACGCGATGGTAAAAGATTGTGTACATACCGATGGCAAATTAGGATTCGTGCAGGGCACAGGAAAAGAACCTAAAGACGGACAGCCGGTGGATTATGATACAACACCTGATTTTGAAGTTTATGGCCTGGGTTGTTTCCTGCTTTGTGGCACGGAAGTGTATAAATTGAAATAGAAAACGGTTTTGAATAGCAGGAATTCTTCGTCAATCGAACAAGATTGTTTTAAAGCTCGCAGATTTTTGCGGGCTTTTTTATTGAATAGGAAATGCTGCGACATTTCGTACAGACAAGGCATTGCCTTGTCTCTACCATTTGGGACCCTACGAACTAATTCCTAATTTTCATTATATTCGTGTTAAATTGACACTTAATAGAATCTTCCCAACATTTTGCCATGAAAAAAACAATTCTTCTTACCGGAATAATTTTCTGGTCATTTTTTAGCACTAAGGCTTTTTCTCAAGAGGGCTTTAAACAATGGGCGCAAACACCACCCATGGGGTGGAACAGCTGGGATTGCTATGGGCCAACGGTTACAGAACCTGAAGTGAAAACCAATGCGGATTACATGGCGAAGCATTTGAAAAAATCCGGCTGGGAATATGTTGTGGTCGACATCAGGTGGTTTGTTGAAAATGACAAGGCCGGTGGTTACAACCAGACAGATCCGCGCTATGTGATGGATGAATATGGCAGATACCTGCCTGCGGTAAACAGGTTCCCCAGCGCAGCTAATGGCAAGGGTTTTAAAGCACTTGCAGATTACATTCATGCAAAAGGCTTGAAATTCGGCATTCACATAATGCGTGGTGTTCCAAAACAGGCAGTGGAAAAGAAATTACCCGTAAAAGGTACAACTGTTACTGCTGACCAGATCTATTCAACTGCCATGCAATGTGAATGGCTAAAAGATAATTACACAGTTGACGCTTCAAAAACAGGAGCGCAGGAATATTATAATTCCATTTTCGAATTGTATGCATCATGGGGAGTGGACTTTGTAAAGGTGGACGATCTTTCACGTCCATATCACCAGGATGAAATTGAACTGATCAGAAACGCCATTGACCACGCCGGGCGGCCAATCGTGCTGAGTACTTCGCCAGGAGAAACGCCGATTGGGAAGGCCGATCACGTAAGCTCCCATGCTAACATGTGGCGCATGGTGGATGACGTATGGGACACATGGCCGCACATTACGCACCTGATGAAAGTTGCTGAGCAATGGTATCCTTACATTCAGCCGGGCACCTGGCCTGATTGCGACATGATTCCACTGGGACGCATATCCATTCGCGGTGAGCGAGGCGGCGACCGCTCGACAAGACTTACAAAGGATGAGCAATATTCGCTGATGACCTTCTTTACCATATTCCGTTCTCCTCTGATGTTTGGTGGCGACATGCCAAGTCTTGACACTTTTACAAACGCTTTGCTCACCAACAAATCTGTTTTGAAAATGCATCGTGAAGGCAAAGACGTAAAACAACTGTTTCAGGTAGATGGCAAGCTGGCTGTCACTTCGGTGAATGCTAAAACCGGAGAGAGATACCTTGCGTTGTTTAACATTTCTGACAATGAAAAACCGCTGGAGATATCAATGCTGTTATCTGATTTGGGACTAACTAAACCAGTGTCAGTTACTGATATGTGGACGGGCAAAGCAATGGGCAAAGCAACCGGCAAAGTATCAGCAATATTGGCGCCGCACAGCTGTAAATTGTTCTGCTTGAAATAAAGTAGAAGTCAAAAACCAAAAGTCAAAAGTCAGAAGTCAGAAGTCAAAATTAAAAAGTCAAAAGTCAAAAGAGTCTCAAACGATCTTGAGCAGCTTTTGAATTTTGACTTTTTAATTTCATCTTTTCTCCTCTTTGTAGAAGTCAAAATTCCGGAGTGAAAATTCACAAGATTCTCAAATGATCTTGAACCACTTTTGACCTTTGACTTTTTAATTTTTATTTCCTCCGGAAACTTACTTTTTATTTTTCTGTTCAAAACTTTACTACAAAGTCGTATTTTTTTAAAAACTTATATAAAAAAATTATAAAGTTTGATTTTTTAACATTAGTTTTAATGAAAGGGTTGTTAAGCTTTTTGGTTTTAATGAACTCCTTTCTGCCTAGCAACTCCCGCTCAAACCATTGCATTTAATAAACAACTGCCTACAATGAACCAAATCAAAAACTCCATCAGCTTTTGTTTGCTGCTTTGTCTTTGGTGCACTTTTGCGCTGGCACAGCAAACCCAAACAGTTTCCGGAACTGTTAAAGATGACAAGGGACAGCCCGTTCCCGGTGTCAGTGTCGCTCTTAAGAACGGCAAAGTCGCCGCCATTACAGACGCCAACGGTAGATTCACCATGAAATCTGTACCAGCCGGCGCCACTTTAGTTTTCACCTCAGTTGGCTTCGCTGCTTCAGAAGTCAAAGCCAGTAACTCAGACATGACAGTGGGATTGATTCCCGGCGCTTCTTCCAACCTTACCGATGTTGTGGTAACCGGGTTGGGCATTAAAAGAGAAGCAAAATCCATTGGTTACTCTGCTCAAAAAATTACGGGCGGCGATATCGTAAGAGCCAGCCCGCCGGATCTCGCCACCGGTATGATGGGTAAGTCTGCGGGCTTAAACATCACGAATCCAAATGGTGTACAGGGTAACTCTCAAAGGATCGTTATCCGTGGTAACAACAGCATACAAGGCAGTAACCAGCCGTTGATCGTTATGGATGGTATACAGGTAACCAATGACCCGATTGGTGGCCAGCAGGGAAACCTGGGTTCTGTAACTTCCGGTACTACTTCGCCAACCTCCGACCTCATCAGTCCTAAGGACTGGGGTTCTTTTTTAAACACTATCAATAGCGACGACATCCAGGACGTTACCGTGCTGAAAGGTGCCACAGCTGCCGCATTGTATGGTGCCCGCGGTGCAAACGGCGTTATCCTTATCACTACAAAAAAAGGTGGTAAACGTGCCGGTGTTGGTCTGGACTATAATTTATCTTCTTTGTGGACAGATCCATATCGTTACCAAACCGTTCAAAATTCTTACGGATATGGAGGAGCGAATTCTCTTTGGTCCGCCAATCTTGATTTTCCAAAAGATGCGAATGGCAATCCCCGTTATCCGGGCAACTACCCATGGGATGGTACTCCTGCCGGAGATGCCTACCAGGTGGCAGGAGCTATTCCGGGCGGTTATTCCACGTGGGATATCTTTAGCTGGTATGGCCCGGCTACATCATGGGGACACAAACTGGACGGTTCAGAGATCACCTGGTGGGATGGTGTAAAACGGAAATGGGATGCACAACCGGATAACAGAAAAGCATTTTTCCGCACCGGTAACACCACCACCAATAACGTAGCGGTCAGCAGCGGAGGCGATTGGGGTACCATGCGTATGGCTTATACCCGTGTAGATAACACCGCCATTATCCAAAACAGCAACTACAATCAGAACACCATTAATCTTGGCGCCAACCTGAATGTCTCCAAAATGCTGAAAGCGGAAGTAACGGCTACCTATACAAACTACAACAGACTAAACGTTCCCGATATTGCGAATGACTTTGGATGGACCAATTTTATGATCTATTCAATGCCAAGAGATTATAAGCCGATAGAATTTACCAATTACAAAAATCCCGATGGAAGTAAGAGGGATTATATAGCAACATCTCCTTTTGGATACTATCCTTATCAAAACAACTATAACCAAAATCTATTCTGGCACCTCTTTGAGCAAAATCAAAGATTAACGAGAAACCAGCTGTTGGGTTCCGTAAAACTGTCTGCAGACTTCACGCCATGGCTCAACATCAGCGGCAGGGCCTCCATAAACAGTGCCAATACTTCGGTTGAAAGTAAGTATAGCCCTATTGACGCAGAAGGTGTACAGGGCCAGTATGGTATCGAAGGAATAAAAAACTCCGATGTGAATCTCGAATTGTTCACTACGCTACACAAGAACAATATTTTCGGTTCCAAATTCAATACCAGCTTGATGATTGGTAACAGTGCGTTGAAATCAAGAATGTACGATAACAATGCATGGAACAGTGGTGAGCCCAATGCTACTTATGGCAAAGCCAGTATTTATCCATGGTCAATACCTTATAAATACAACCTTTCTAATACAACATCCGGAACAATAACACCACCGGTAGAAGTCTGGAACGATCTTAACCTGAATTCTATCTTCGGGTTATTGGATGTATCCTACAATGATTTCTTGTTCTTGCAGGTTACAGGTCGTAATGACTGGTCATCAACCCTGCCTGAGCAAACAGCTTCTTATTTCTTCCCGTCAGCCAGCTTGAGCTGGGTGTTCACAGAATCGATCAAGCCGTTGCAAAACCTTACCTGGTTAAACCATGGTAAATTAAAAGCATCATTTGCGGAAAGTGCTAATGGTGCACCGCCTTACCTGTCTGTGTACACTTATAACCGCAATGTGATCGGCAATTATCTGAACGCAGATGCGCCTAGCGCATTTGGAGGTTTACCGGTGCGCGGTTATCTGCAGGAGCTTCCTCCGGGAGGATTCCTGGTGCCGCAGCGTAACAAATCGTTCGAATTTGGATTGGAAGCGGGTATGTTCAACAACAGGTTGAATTTTGAACTGACATACTACCAAACCAAGGCAACATCGCAGATAATGAAGAACTCTGTGGCGACATCCTCCGGTGCAACAAGGGTTGTGTTCAATTCAGGAGAACTTTCCAATAAAGGATTTGAATTTATTGTTAGAGCAACTGCTATTCAAACCAAAGACTTTAGCTGGAACATAGCGGTGAATGGCGCACATAACCAGAACAAGGTTATCTCCCTGGCACCCGGCCTTGACGTGTATGACCTGCAGGATTTGTGGGGAACCAACGGCGTAATGATGAGAGTGAAAGCTGGTGACAATTATGGTACCATTTATGGTTATGATTACACCTATAAGGATGGCCAAAAAGTATTGGCTCCCGTGCTGGATAAAAACAATCCAAACAAAGTAGTAGGCACCCAGTATGTAACAACGCAGGACCTTGTACCAATTGGTAACTCTACTCCAAAACTTACCGGTGGTATCGCCAATACTTTCCGTTATAAAAATTTCAGCCTGTATGTGATGACAGACTTCAAACTGGGTGGCCAGATTTTCTCTGCAGACTATGGAGCTGCAATGAGCGAAGGATTGGCGCCTGAAACTTTGAAAGAAAGAGATGGCGGCGGTCTTCCATATACATACCCTGACGGGACAACTGCTAACCACGGTGTGATACTGGATGGTGTGTATGAAGATGGCAAGCCAAACAAAGATGTGGTTCAGTACATGTATAAATATTCAGCGCAATATGCAGCATGGTCCAATGTGAAAATGCCTCGCAGCAATTCCGTATTTACCAACTCATGGGGTAAATTAAGAGAATTGACCCTTACTTACAGTGTGCCGTCAAAAATTGTGAAACGCACGAAAGTGTTGCAAGGTCTGGATATTTCATTTGTTGGTCGCAACCTGTTCTACCTGTTCACAACACTGCCTGACAATCTGAATCCAGAAGCAGTGAATGGTATCGGTAATGGACAAGGTATTCAGTGGGCAGAATTCCCTGGCACAAGAGACCTTGGATTTCAACTAAAACTAAAACTGTAACCCTTTTTAATATACATTATGACACACATAATAAACAAAACCGGGTACATGATCTTATTGTCTGCAGTACTGTTAGGGTCCTGCACAAAAGATTTTGAATCGCTCAATACACCGCCTGTGAATCCTACGACTGCGCCGACCCCGCAGGTGTATAACGCTATCGTCAGTTCATTGCCAATGGTAAGCGGCGAATATTCAGTAATGAATTCATGGCTATATCCCATTACGCAACAGGCAATAGTTACCTCCGGCGCTTATCCATACGATAACGCCAAAGCGAGCGTTTGGCAAAATTACTATCAGGCCATGGGCGATTACAGGCTGTTGCAGGATCGCATTCACCAGGAGAAAGACACGACTATTTTTAACAATGTGTCTGCGATGATGAGAACCATTCTGGCTTACAGCACATTCAAGGTAACGAACTACTTTGGCGACATGCCTTACACCCAGGCTGGCTATGCGCCGTTGAAAGGATCAGTTGGTTACAAGCCCGTTTACGATAAACAGGCAGATGTGTATGCCGCTATGTTGAGTGACCTGAAATGGGCCGTTGACAATTTCAGTACCAACTCCAATCAATACTCAGTAGGGGCCTACGAAACATTCCTGCAAAATGATATCACCAAATGGACACAGTTTGCCAATAGTTTGCGACTGTATATTGCTGTTACCATGTACGATAAAAACAGTACATTGGCAGCAACCCACATTGCAGAAGCGCTAACCAAACCATTGCTGGCCGACGGCAACGACATTGGTTTATGGCCGGCGAATATTTCCGGACTGGATTTTCAATGGCGCCAATGGTCTTTTTCTGCAAACTGCTACCTGCGCATGGGCTCTACCATGTGGGGTCTTATGTCAAGCAATAACAATAAAGACGGCAGTGGTATTTTTGATATCAGGGCGAAGCTTTTCTACGAGCCAAATGGTGCAGGAGAGTGGGTGGCTTATCCGCAAAACCCTACTACATCAACTCCTTCAGAGGGAGGTGCTCCTTATTCGACCGACCGATTCACAACATGGTCCAAGAAGGCAGGTACTAACTATTCACCGGTTAATCTGTATTTTGAACAGGATACCAAATCTATTCCGGAGTTGATGTTAACAGCTGCCGAGGTGCATTTAATAAAAGCAGAAGTATATAACAGAGGTCTTGGCGTTGCTGCAAATCAGACTACAGCAGCAGCAGAATACAATGCCGGTATCGCAGCGTCTTTGAATATGTGGAAGAGCATTGCGTTTAACTCACCTGTTTGGGTAGTGGGAAAACCTGCATCTGCTGCAGCTACAAGCGCTGAAATAAGTGCCGTGGTTAATAATCCACTCACAAAGTATGATGCAGGCAACGCAGCCAATGCATTGAAGCAGATATATGCGCAGTTGTGGATAGATCAGTTCAGGCAGCCATTTGATGCATGGACATTGCAAAGGAGAACCGGTAACATGACTCCGATGTCGACAACAAATCCTGCTTATTATACTGCCAATTTCGGAACTTATCAACGTTTTGTGTATCCTGATCCCGAATTGAACTATAATTTTGATAACTGGAAAGCTGCCACCGGAGGGACTGATTTGAATAGCAATAAGATTTGGATAGCGAAATAGAGGCAATTAGGAATTAGGAATTAGAAATTAGGAATTGGAAAGTGGCCGGGTGAGGAGTGGTTAGCGTTTTTTGAGACGCCAATTCCTAATTCCTAATTCCTAACTCCTAATTCCTGCTTGTTTGCCAACATCGTGGAGTTTTAGGGTAAAATATTTGCGTGCAATCGTTGTAACCTTAATAACTTCGTGACGTCTTACTATATTCACATTTTATATCAAAGAACCTCCGGTTCTTTAAGACCCAAGCATTACCCTAGCTAAAATCCTTATAGATATGGCAGAAAAAAAAGATATCTACCGAAAAAAAATCCTTACCGAATTATATTTTGCCAAAACACTATCCTGTTCGGACCTCAGTGACCTTATCCACAAAAGCCTTCCCCTTACTACCAAAATGCTCAATGAATTAATAGAGGAAGGAAAAGTGGAAGAAACGGGCCTGGCTGCTTCTACCGGCGGCAGGCGTGCGGTAACTTACAGGATCAGGCCAGACGAAATGTATGTTGTGGCCGTAGCGATGGACCAGCTGGTTACACGGATTGCTGTAATGGACATGCAAAACCATTACGTGATACCTGTTGATAGATTTGAACTGGCACTGGGCAAGTCAAAAGAAGATTTGGCCATTCTTACAGACAAGATAAATAATGTAATAAAGGCCTCAAAAGTTGACAAACAGAAAATTGTAGGGATTGGCATCGGAATGCCCGGATTTGTGGATGCGGCAAAAGGCCTTAATTATTCTTTCCTTGACTCAGACGGTCAAAGCATCTCTGAATTTATTTCCGGTAAAACGGGCATCCCTGTTTTCATCGATAACGACTCCAGTCTTGTAGCATTGGCTGAGCTTCGTTTTGGCGCTGCCAGGAACGTTGCCGACGCCATGGTCGTTAATATTAGCTGGGGTGTTGGTTTAGGTATGATATTAAATGGCCAGCTTTTTCGCGGCCACAATGGATTTGCCGGAGAGTTTAGCCACATACCGCTTTTTGTGAACAATAAGCTTTGCACGTGCGGCAAAAGAGGATGTCTGCAAACCGAAGCCTCCCTTAGCCTTGTGGTAGAAAATGCCATTGAAGGATTAAAAACAAAAGGCGTTTCCCTATTAAAGAAATTACCTGAAAATCACTACGAGCAAGCATATGAAGCCATTATAGAAGCAGTGATAAAAGGCGACAAATTCAGCATAGAACTGTTTTCGGAAGCCGGCTACAACATTGGCCGTGGCCTTGCGATCCTTATACATTTATTGAACCCTTCATTGATCGTACTTAGCGGCAGGGGTTCTTCTGCAGGAAAAATATGGTTGCCTACCATTCAACAGGCATTGAATGAGCACTGCATTCCCCGCTTACAAATGAACACAGAAATCAAAGTATCTGAACTTGGATATGAATCAGAAATAATTGGTGCTGCGGCGCTGGTCATAGAAAATTATGGCGGCAAAAAACTTACGGTACCACCCGTAACACATGCTAAAACGTACAGTTCAGCCATTAAAAGAAAAATAAGTCTCCAATAGAATTTAAATATGAAATGAGCCCCGCTTGCCGATGCCGCGGGACGAATTTCCTGCCCGGCCTGGGCCATTCAGGCGGGAATCTTGACAAAATAAAAAATGAAAAATCTACAGATGAAAAAAATCATCGCACTCTTTTTGTTGTTTTCAGGACTAATTGCAAATGCGCAGCAACACAATACATCGAAAGACTATGTTGTACCCTCCGATACTTTGGTACGTGCAAAACTTTCGCATTGGCAGGACATTAAGTTTGGACTGCTTATGCATTGGGGCACCTACAGCCAGTGGGGTATAGTGGAAAGCTGGAGCATATGCCCCGAAGATGAGGGCTGGTGCGAGCGTCGCGGGCCTTATTCCGCTGATTACAATACTTACAAAAAAGCGTACGAAAATTTACAGACAACGTTTAATCCCACACAATTCAATCCTTCCAAATGGGCCGCAGCTGCAAAAGATGCCGGCATGAAGTACGTGGTGTTTACCACAAAACATCATGATGGCTTTTGTATGTTTGACACCAAGGAAACAGACTACAAAATCACTTCTCCCAAAACACCATTTTCATCTAACCCAAAAAGCAATGTGGCGAAAGAGGTTTTTGATGCTTTCAGAAAAGACGGCTTCCTGATCGGTGCCTATTTCTCAAAACCAGACTGGCATACTGAAAACTACTGGTGGAGTTACTTTCCGCCAAAAAACAGGAATGTGAACTACGATCCTAAAAAATATCCGGATCATTGGAACGCCTTTAAACAATTTACTTATAACCAGATCCAGGAATTGATGACCGGATACGGTTCGATGGATATTCTCTGGCTCGATGGTGGTTGGGTAAGACCACACAAGACGGTCGATCAAAACGTGGACTGGCAGAAAAGTATTCCATTTGACCAGGACATCGACATGCCAAAAATTGCGGCAATGGCAAGAAGCCACCAGCCAGGTTTGCTTGTGGTGGACCGCACTGTTACCGGCGAATACGAAAACTATGTAACGCCTGAACAACAAGTTCCTGCTCAACCACTAGGTCATCCGTGGGAGTCCTGCATGACCATGGGTGATTCATGGAGTTATGTTCCAAACGATCATTATAAGAGCACAAAGACATTGGTGCAGCTGTTGGTTAAAATTGTGTCAAGAGGCGGCAACCTTCTATTAAATATCGGACCTTCACCTCAGGGAGACTTTGCTGACACCGCTTATTTGCGATTAAAAGAAATTGGCAACTGGATGAAGATAAACCAGGAAGGTATTTATGATACAGAGCCAATAGCACCGTACTCTTCAGGCAATATATTCTTTACACAATCAACAAAAAAGAATACGGTATATGCTTTCTATTTGCCGGAAAACGATGATGTAACGCTTTCTGATAAAGTAGTTGTTGAAGGATATGCTCCACAAAAAAAAGCAACCGTTACGCTACTTGGTTATAAAGACAAACTGAGCTGGAAACAGGATGGCGATAAGCTCATCATTAGTGTTCCTAAGAAGTTGCAGGGCAAAACGATTGGTCAGCATGCTGCTTGTTTTAGAATCAACAACTAAGAATTAATTGAAAATTGAAAGTTGAAAATTGAAAATGTTTTTAATCTCAACCTTCATTTTCAATTTTCAACTTTCAACTTTCAATTATGAGAGGCTTTCTCGTCATCATTTGCAGTGTGTTTTTGATCTACAGTGCTGTGGCACAAAAAAAGAAGATCGCGGTTATCGCTTACTATGCGGGCAGGCCCACCATGATTGACAGTTTTCCCATTGAAAAGATCACGCACCTGATTTTCAGTTTCGCTCATTTGCGCAATGACAGTATGGTTATTGCCAATGCAAGGGACAGTGCAACCATTCAGAACATGGTGAAATTGAAAAGTAGAAATCCCCAATTGAAGGTCATGTTGTCAATGGGCGGCTGGGGCGGCTGCCAGTATTGTTCACCTGTTTTTGCTGACAGCATTAAACGAAAAACATTTGCGCAAACAGCGAAAGCATTGACCGATTATTTTCATACAGATGGCATTGACATAGATTGGGAATATCCCGCAGTGGCTGGCTATCCCGGCCATCAGTACATGACGGAAGACAGGGCAAATTTCACCAAACTCATGCGTGACCTCCGCAGTGCGTTGGGCCCCTCCGCAGAAATCAGTTTTGCGGCAGGCGGTTTAAAACACCACATCGATTCGAGTTTTGAATGGAAACAAGTGATGAAATATGCAGACCGTGTGAACCTGATGAGTTATGACCTTGTAAGTGGATTTGATACGGTAAGCGGCCACCATACGCCGCTGTATTCAACGCCTGAGCAAAATTCATCCGTTGATGAAGGCGTTAAACGATTGCTGAAATGGGGTGTTCCCGCAAATAAGATCGCTATTGGTGCGGCATTTTACGCACGCATTTTTGCAAACACAACGAATGCCGACAACGGCTTATATCAACCCACACATTTTTTCAGAGGTGTTCCCTGGCGGAGATTTGACAGCACGTTTTCTGCCGCCAATGGTTATAAAAAGTATTGGGACAAAGTAGCCAAAGCTCCTTACCTGTACAACGATTCGCTGAAATATTTTGTGACTTATGATGATTCCGTTTCCATTCATTTGAAAACGAAATATGTGATGCAGAAAAAGTTAAACGGTGTCATGTTCTGGCAATTGGCGGATGATTCGTTCCGCAACGGTTTGCTGGATGTGATAGATGAAACGAGGAAAGGTTTGCCTTCGGGAAAGGCAGTTGTTGCCCACAAGCATTTTGATCGGTAAACCGGGTCAATTTGAAAATTTGAGGATTTGAAAATTTGAAAATGAGGCAGAACGCAGATAGTCATGATTGTCATGATTTGAATGATTTTAACTTTTGAATTGGAGAACGTGTGTATCGAAAAAAAATCAGTGTAAATCAGTCTAATCAGTGTCATCAGTGTGCCATAATCACCAACAACATGAGAAGATTTCTAATGCCCCGCGCTATTTTTTGTTTGCAGTTTATTTGCTGCTTTGTTCTGTTGTCCAATGCACAGGAAAGGGGGGGATACCGAGACAGTAAGGCATCCGTTGATGCAAGAGTAACTGACTTACTGAGCCGTCTTACACTTGAAGAAAAAATTTCCTTGCTGGGTTATAACAGTAAGGCTGTTCCGCGTTTGGACATTCCTGCTTACAACTGGTGGAACGAAAGTTTACACGGAGTAGCCAGAGCGGGAAAGGCAACCGTGTTTCCACAGGCAATAGGCATGGCGGCCACTTTCAATGACAGTTTGCTCAACGAAGTAGCCAATGCTATTTCAACAGAAGCAAGGGCAAAATATAACTTGTCAACACAACAGCAAAAGCGTTTGCAATACATGGGACTGACCTTTTGGTCGCCTAACATCAACATCTTCCGTGATCCGAGATGGGGAAGAGGACAGGAGACATATGGTGAAGACCCTTTTCTCACTGCCAGCATGGGAACCGCCTACATAAGGGGTTTGCAGGGAAGTGAGCCTGGCCTTTTAAAAACATCTGCCACTGCAAAACACTTCGCTGTGCACAGCGGTCCAGAGGCAACACGTCACACCGCCAACGTAATAGTTGACGAGAAAGATCTTCGTGAAACTTATTTATATGCATTTAAAAAATTGATAGATGCAAATGTTGAGTCTGTGATGTGCGCTTACAATCGCGTAAACGACCAGCCATGCTGCACGGGCAATACTTTGCTTAAAGATATTCTTCGCAACGAATGGAAATTCAAGGGCCATGTGGTAACCGATTGCTGGGCACTATCAGACGTTTATTCGATGCATAAAGCACTTCCAAACGCCATTGAAACCGCTGCTGCTGCCATCAAAGCAGGTGTAAATCTTGATTGCAGCAATCTCCTGCAGGACGATGTAATGAAGGCCATCAATCAAAATCTGCTGACAGCAAAAGAGATCGATAGCGCTTTGGCGCCTGTGCTTCGCACACAAATGAAACTCGGTTTCTACAATGATCCTGCATCATCACGCTATGCTGGTTTTGGAGAAGACAGTGTTGGCAATGAATACCACAAAATGCTGGCGAGAAAAGCAGCGCAGCAAAGCATGGTATTGCTGAAAAATGATAAGAACATTCTTCCGCTCGATAAGAGTAAATATGGTGCAATCGCCGTTGTGGGGCCCAATGCAGCTTCATTGGACGCGTTGGTCGCCAACTATCATGGAGTGAGCGACAAGGCAGTGAATTTTGTGGAGGGCATTACAGCCGCCGTTGGCGCAGGAACAAGAGTGGAATATGATCTGGGTTGTGATTTTTCAGACACCGCGCATTTTGGTGGTGTGTGGATGGCAGGCAATGCGGATGTTACCATTGCGGTGGTTGGTTTATCGCCCGTATACGAAGGCGAAGAAGGCGATGCGTTCCTCTCACAATCTGGCGGCGACAGAAATTCATTGAATCTGCCAGCTTCGCAAGTTGCTTACATCAAAGCATTGCGGAACGCAAACAAACAACCACTCATTGCTGTGGTTTGCGCAGGAAGCGATGTAGATATTTCTTCCATTGAGCCTTATGTGGATGCGATTGTGTATGCATGGTATCCGGGAGAGCAGGGTGGTAATGCATTTGCCGATATTCTTTTTGGAAAGGTTTCGCCTTCAGGCAGATTGCCTTTAACGTTCTATCAGTCTTTAAATGATCTTCCACAATACAGCGATTACAACATGAAAGGAAGAACATATCGATATTTTGATGGGCAAATTCAATACGCCTTTGGCTTTGGATTGTCCTACACATCATTTGCTTATACATGGGATCGCAGACCCGCAATGGTAACTTCTTTAAAGGATAGCATCACCTTTTCTGTAGTGGTGAAAAATGAAGGAAAGATGGATGGTGATGAAGTGGTGCAGGCATACATCAAATATCCAAATATGGAGCGCATGCCACTAAAAGAATTGAAAGGTTTCAAGAGAGTGTTTGTTACAAGCGGAGGTCAGAAAACTGTTCAGTTTAAAATTCCCGCGAGTGAATTACAGAAATGGGATTTGAAAGAGCATCGCTGGAAATTGTATGCAGGTGAGTATACAATAGTGGTGGGCGGTAGTTCGATGGATGTAAAATTGAAATCTACAATTCAGATAAAAATCAAAAATTAGAAAATCGGGCATTCAAAATATCAAATGGGTATGAAATATTTTTCATCATTCAAATTCACAATGCTGTTGTTGCTTGCGGCAATCACCACGCATTCCCGCGCACAAAGCATTACCATGTCGCTCAACACCGGCTGGCAATTCCGTGAAAAAGACGAAGCAGCCTGGCACGCCGCAAAAGTTCCCGGCGAGGTACATACCGATCTTCTCGCTAACAAATTAATACCCGATCCATTTTACAGAAACAATGAGAAGAAAGTGCAGTGGATCGAAAAAGTGGATTGGGAATACAAGACGACTTTTAAACCTTCATCGGCATTGTTAAACCAGAAGAAAGTTGATCTGGTATTTGATGGTCTGGATACATATGCAGATGTGTACCTCAATGGAAAACTGGTGTTACAGGCAAACAACATGTTTCGCCAATGGCAGGTAGATGTAAAAGATAAGCTGGTTAACGGCCAGAATACGCTTCGCATATATTTTCATTCTGCGCAAAACAAAGTGGATTCAATTGCAAAATCTGATCTTCCATATGTCATTCCTGATAATCCGCGAGCTTATGTAAGAAAGGCGCAGTTTCATTTTGGTTGGGATTGGGGTCCAAAGCTTACTGGTTGCGGTATATGGAAACAGGTAAAACTCGTAGGATATAATGTTGCTCCCGAAGAAAAAAAATACGTTCCTCCGGTAAATGTACAACTCGTGCAAAAGCCAGACGAAAAAGGCACTTCATTCTATTTTACCATTGATGGAAAACCTGTGTACATGAAAGGCGCCAACTACATTCCGTCCGACGCATTTGTTACACGAATGACAAAAGACGAATACAGGAAAGTATTGATGATGGCAAAAGATGCGAACATGAATATGCTTCGCGTGTGGGGTGGTGGCATTTATGAAGATGATACTTTCTACGATCTCTGCGATGAGCTGGGCATTTACATCTGGCAGGATTTTATGTTTGCCGGCACCATGGTACCGGGAGATGATGATTTCTTTGCCAACGTTAAACAAGAAATACAATACCAGGTTAAGCGCCTTAGACATCACAAGTGCATTGTGCTGTGGTGTGGAAACAATGAAGATGATGAAGCATGGCACAGATGGGGATGGCAGGAGCAATTCAGAATTCACGGAAAAGATTCTGTGAAACTATGGCGCGATTATGCAAGACTTTTTCATGACAGCATTCCAACCTGGTTGAAAGGAGTAGATGATAGCAGACCGTACATCACTACTTCGCCAAAATTTGGCTGGGGCGATAAAAGAAGTTTCACCGAAGGGGACAGTCATTACTGGGGAACATGGTGGGGTGGCGACGACTTTGAAGTATTTGAAAACAAAACGGGCCGATTCATCAGCGAATACGGAATGGAAGCAATGCCGGGCTACGCAAGCGTTTTAAAATTCACACAACCACAGGATCGTTATTTGTTTTCCGATGTGCTGCAGGATCATCAAAAAGCGGGGAACGGTTATAAAAAGCTTGAAGGTTATCTGAAAAAATACATGATCGATTCGGCAAAGATCAACAAGCTTTCTGTTGAAGATTATGTGTATGTCACACAGTGTGTGCAGTACTACGGTTTTAAAAACATGATCCTGATACAAAGAAGTCATGAACCTTATAACATGGGTACGCTTTTATGGCAATTGAATGATTGCTGGCCCGTGGCAAGCTGGAGCATAACGGATTATTACAATCGTGCACCAAAAGCCGCATGGTACGCCGTGAAAGAGGCCTATCGCGATGATGTAAGACCGGCAAGAGACAGCGTAAGACCAATTGATCTGAAATTATCTGACCCACATATCAAATGGAGAATAGAAGGCGACAATATTATCCTTTCAGCCGACGCGTTTGCAAAGTATGTGTTTGTTGACATAGAAGGATACACTGGCAAACTCAGCGACAACTATTTTGATCTGGTGCCTGGCACGGAGAAAAAAATAAAATTTGATAAATCAAAATTGAATGGCGCTGTAAAGATTAAAGTGAAATCATTTTACGATATAAAGAAGCAATAATTTGAAAATTTGAGGATTTGAAAATTTGAAAATGGAGAGAGAACGCAGATTTTCATGATTTGTCGGATTTGAATTTTACGCGCCGAAAATCGCTACGACCATTTTCAAATGCAACACAGAACGCATTCTTAATTCTTAATTCCTAATTCTTAATTCAAATAATGATCAATAAACTTTCCTTTACGATTGCAGTTGTGCTGGCTGCAACAGCAGCGGTTGCACAAACCCAAAACATTCCTTTAGCGAATACTATCTTGGTTGATGGCAACGATAGCAAAGAAGTCATAATAGAAAAGGCAACGCATGTAGTGCCCACAAATAATCAGCTAAGTGCATTGAAGAATGAGTTTATAGCCTTCATACACTTCGGCCCCAATTCATTTACACGCAGGGAGTGGGGTACTGGTCAGGAAGATCCGAAAGTTTTTGACCTTAAAGAATTACACACCGACCAATGGTGCGAGGCGATGAAAGCCGCTGGAATGAAGATGGTAATTTTTACAGCCAAACACCACGATGGGTTTGTGCTATGGCAAAGCCGCTACACAACGCATGGCATCATGTCTACCAATTTCGAAAATGGAAAAGGAGACGTGCTGAAGGCCCTCGCTGCTTCCTGCAAAAAATATGGATTGAAGTTGGGCATTTATCTTTCTCCCGCGGATCTGTTCCAGATTGAAAGTCCTGATGGTTTGTATGGCAATCTCAGCAAGTACACCACGCGAACCATACCAAAAGAAGTGCCCGGCAGACCGTTTCAAAACAAAACGAAATTCCAGTTTGCAGTCGATGATTACAATGAGTATTTCCTGAACCAGCTGTTTGAATTGCTCACCGAGTATGGCCCTATAAGCGAGGTGTGGTTTGATGGAGCCACTCCAAAAACAAAAGGCGGCCAGCAATACAATTACATCGCCTGGAAAAAACTTATTCATACACTGGCTCCCCAGGCAGTAATATTTGGCAAAGAAGATATACGGTGGTGCGGCAACGAAGCAGGAGGAACACGTGATACTGAATGGAACGTTGTTGCATATTCACACAACCCTGATACGGCAAACTATTTTCATGATATGACGGCGGCCGACCTCGGTAGCCGCGAGAAATTGTATGACGCAAAGTATTTGCATTATGAACAAGCCGAAACAAATACATCCATCCGCGAAGGATGGTTTTACCGCGATGACACTTCGCAAAAAGTGCGCAGTGCGGATGATGTGTTTGACATGTATGAACGTTCGGTTGGCGGCAATTCAACATTTCTGTTAAACATTCCGCCGAACCGAGATGGCAAGTTTTCTGCTGAGGATGTAGGCGTATTAAAGGAAACAGGAAAACGAATAAGCGAGACTTACGGACACAATTTACTGGCAGGTGCGTCCGGGCCAAGGGCAGTGCTGGACAAGGACCTGAGCACTTATATGATATTGGATCATCCGGCAAAAGAGCTGGTGATTACTACTGCTTCGCCCATTACCATCAACAGGTTTATGATACAGGAAGCAATCGACACGCATAGCGAGCGTGTAGAAAAACATGCGGTTGATGCGTGGATAAACGGCCAGTGGCAGGAAATTGTTTCCGCTACCAATATCGGCTATAAACGCATTTTGCGTTTTCCCGAAGTGACTTCTTCCAAATTCAGGTTGCGCATATTAGAAAGCAGGTTTGATCCGGCTATAGCAACGGTTGCAGCGTACAAATACAAAACCCGACCGCCGCAGTTACAAATAAGCCGTGATGCAAAAGGGATGGTAACCATTGCGCCAGCTAAGGATAATTTTGGCTGGAAACCTCATCGTGAAAACGCCATGAAAAACCTGAATGGCGACATCAAAATTTATTACACACTCGACGGTTCGGAACCATCAACGTCTTCCAATTTGTATACACAACCTTTTAAAGTTGAAAGAGGAGAAGTGAAAGCTGTTGTGATCGAGGCGCAGGACCGTGGTTCCCTCGCCAGCCAGAAGTTTGGTATTAGCAAAGAGCGATGGATCTTGCTGAATGCAAGCAGCGAAGACAAACAACATCCTGCAATCAATGCTTTTGATGCAGACGATAATACGTGGTGGCAATCAAATGAAAATGGGCTGCCACAGCTCATTGCTATCGATCTGGGAAAAAACTATACACTGAAAACTTTTGCCTACACACCTCAAAACAAAATACGCGGAGGCATGATGGCAAAGGGAATTATTAAAGTAAGTGACGATGGTAAATCATGGAGGGAAGCAGGTAGTTTTGCATTTGGCAACCTGGTGAATGATCCGTCCACGCGAACTTTCAATCTTCCCAAAGCTGTAACAGCACGTTATGTACAGGTACAGGCAACTGCATTGGAAGGTGAAGGAAAATTTTTAACCATTGCTGAATTGGATTTTCTGTAGAGACAAGGCATTGCCTTGTCTCTGGCATGCCCCTGATAATTCGATAAAAATATCAAATAATGAATCGCATCATTACCCAAGGTTTCAAATCATTATTGTGTTTGCTGGTGGTAACCGTGGCACATGGCACGATGAATGCGCAGACAAAGCAAAGGCTCTACGCCATCATACCTCAGCCCGCGCAACTTAAAGCCCAGCCGGGAAATTTTGTGATCAGCAATAAAACGGTATTGGTAGTCTCTACCACAAATACATTCTATAACGAAACAGGATTTTTAAGAAATCTTATTCAAAACTACATTGGTGCAAATGCGCTGAAATTCCAACCCAGAGCTACAGCCAATGCCATTGTTTTAAAATACGATGCTTCTATAAAAGAGACAGAAGCATACACGCTAAACATCACTCCGAAAACCATTACACTAGCTGCGAAAGATGGTGCCGGAATGTTTTATGCGATGGAAACTTTGCGACAGTTACTGCCTGCCGGTGTAGAAACCGGAAAAGGAAATACGTTGACAGTGCCCTGCGTACAAATAGCCGATCAGCCTGCATTTGGTTGGAGAGGCATGATGCTCGATGTGTCCCGCCATTTTTTTTCAATGCAATACCTGAAAAAATATGCGGACATGATGGCGCTGTACAAGTTGAACAAACTGCACCTGCATTTAACGGACGACCAGGGTTGGCGCATCGAAATTAAAAAATATCCGCGCCTAACGAGTGAGGGTGCATGGCGCACATTCGACAACCATGATTCGGCCTCCATTGCAAAGGCAGATGCCACCGGCAACGAGGATTTAAGGCCGGAAGCACAACACACGATCAAAAAGAACGGACAAACCTTATACGGCGGTTTTTACACGCAGGATGAAATGCGCGAGTTCATACGTTACGCTGCCAGCCGCCAGATAGAAGTGATTCCGGAAATAGACATGCCCGGCCACATGATGGCTGCTGCAAGAATATATCCCGAACTGACCTGTGACACGCTGATAGTGAACAATACATATGATTTCTCCAATCCAATATGCCCATGCAACCCACGTGTACTGGAGTTTGCAAAAGATATTTTCACTGAAATAGCTGATCTCTTTCCTTCAAAGTACATACATATCGGTGGGGATGAAGTGAACAAAAAATACTGGGAAAGATCACCCGTTGTAAAAGCGTTCATGAAGGAAAAAGGCTTCACAGACATAAACCAGATCCAAAGTTATTTCAATGACTACATGCTGGCCTTTTTCAAGTCAAAAGGTAAAACGCTGATTGGCTGGGATGAGGTCATTGAAGGAAAAATTGATTCTTCCGCAGTGGTGATGTTCTGGCGCACATGGGCACCCAAAGCGCCTGCCAACGCTGCAAAGAATGGAAATAAGTTAGTGATGACACCGGACGGTCCATATTACTTTGATGCCATTGAAGATGCCCAAACACTGTCTGCGGTCTACAACTACGACCCATTGGATGCAGGAAGATACCACATGGGCGATGACGCGAAAAAAAGTATCCTCGGTGTGCAGGCTAACTTATGGACGGAAAATATAGCGTCTGAAAAAAGAGTCGATTATATGACCATGCCCCGTCTGACCGCACTTGCTGAAGTGGGATGGGCACATCGTTATAACTACAAGGAATACTTACAACGACTGAATGCGCAATATGAAAGGCTCGATCAACTGAAGGTAAATTACCGTTTGCCCGACATTAAAAACCTTGTAGATAATTACGCGGTGACAGGTAAAACGCCCTTCTTTGCCGCGTCTCCGGTATCACGATTTAAAGTGCATTATACAATGGATGGCTCGGTGCCAATGACCACATCACCGGTAATGGAAAAGCCCGTAACACTTGAGCATTCAGCCGTTATGAAAATGGCACTCTTTACACCTGCGGGGCGCAGGGGAGATGTGTATACGCTTAATTTCAATGAACAACAGTTGATGCCAGCCAAAAGTATTGCAAACCTTAAAAGCGGCCTTGCAGCCGGATTTTACAAAGGTTCATTTGCAACGACCAGTGCCATTACAGGAACTCCCGATAGTATGTATGTGGTTGACGGTGTTAAAGTACCTTCATCAATCAACGCACCAACTTTTGGTTTGAAGTTCAAAGGATATATTGAAGTGCCGGAAACAGGCATTTACACTTTTTATCTCATGTGCAATGATGGAGGTGTATTGATTATCGATGATAAAAAAATAGTAGATAATGATGGTTTGCATCCTGATAAAACAGTAGGAGGGCAGGTGGCCTTGCAAAAAGGATTACATTCGCTGGCAGTTGATTTTTCAGAGTATGGCGGTGGCTATTCATTGGAACTTAAATATAGTTACAAGGGCAGTGAGCCGAAGGTGGTTCCGACTGCTTGGTTTAAAAAGAATTAATAATTAAGAATTAATAGGGCAACGCCAAACATCTTGAATAATCTTGAAAATCATGAAAACAAGCGTTCCTATTTTGATGCTAATAAAAAAACGATCGATGAAATATAGAATGATGCTAACCCGCCTTTCGATAGCGGGTGTACTTGCAGGTGGAATTGTTTTACCTGCAAATGCACAACTTAAAAGTCCTGTAAATGAAGCTGTGCCCTTAACTTTTGTTGATCCATATATTGGTTCCGGTGGTCATGGTCACGTGTTTGTCGGCGCGAGTGTACCTTACGGCGCGGTGCAGGTGGGACCAACCAACATTGTAAAAGGATGGGACTGGTGTTCAGGATATCATTATTCAGATGATGTGCTGATCGGTTTCCCGCAAACCCATTTGAGCGGTACTGGCATCGGAGATTTAGGAGATGTAATGATCATGCCTTATACGGATCAACCGAATATTTACAAAGCACCGGACGATTCATCTAACGGAAAAAAAATCATTGGTCGTTCACATCCCGGTTCTAAATACACACACGAACAGGAAGTGGCAAGGCCGGGTTATTACAGTGTGCAGCTGCTGGATTATGGTATCAAAGCTGAACTTACGGCAACAGAACGCGTTGCGCTGCATCGATATACTTTTCCGAAAGACAAGACTGCAAAAGTGTTGATCGATCTGCAACAGGGCATTGGCTGGGACGGCCCTACAGACACCTACCTTGAGCAAAAGGATGATTATACGTTGGTGGGTTATCGCTTCTCCAAAGGCTGGGCCAGTGATCAGCGTTTGTGGTTTGCCATAAAAAGCAATGTGCCATTGCAGAAACTGGAATTGCTAAAAAATAATGAACCGGTTGCGGGCAAGTCGCTCAAGGCAGTGAACACAAAAGGAGTGATCACTTTTGCAAATGCAGGTACAGTGCAATTGAAAATCGGTATTTCACCCGTGAGCAGTGAGAATGCAATGAACAACATACAAGCCGAATTGCCGGGATGGGATTTCACCAAAACCGTAGAAGCTGCTAATGCCAAGTGGAACGCTGCATTGTCGCGCATTCAGCTTAGCACTGACAACAGTGACCAACGAACCGTTTTCTATACTGCATTGTATCACACCATGATAGCTCCGGCGCTTTTCAACGATCATAATGGCGACTATCGCGGTACTGATAAAAAAGTATATCACAATCCGGGTTTTAATAATTATTCAGTGTTTTCGCTGTGGGATATTTATCGCTCCTGTGCGCCACTTGCCACGCTTATTCAGCCGGAAAAGATCAACGATTTTTGTAACAGCATGTTGGCCATTCACTCACAACAGGGCAAGCTGCCTGTGTGGCCGCTGATGGGCAGCGAAACGAATTGCATGGTGGGATATCATGCAGTGCCATTACTCGCAGATGCTTACAAAAAAGGCTTTCGTGGCTTCAGCGGTGAGAAAGCATTGGAAGCGATGAAAGCAACAGCAAACAACGGTGAGTTTGGTTTGAATTATGTGGCATCCAAAGGTTATATTCCTGCAGAGAAAGAGCATGAATCTGTTTCCAAAGGAATGGAATATGCCATTGATGATTGGTGTATCGCGCAACTGGCGAGGCAACTGGGCAAAAAAGATGATGCCGCTCTGTATGCAAAGCGTGCGAAATATTATCAAAATTATTTCGACTCTTCCATTCATTTCGTAAGACCGAGATTGGAGAATGGTTCTTTTAAAACACCATACGATCCTTTCAACTCTATTCATGAAAACGGAGATTTTACAGAAGGTAACGGATGGCAATACACATGGCTTGTGCCGCAGGATCCGCAAGGGTTGATTAAACTGATGGGAGGCGACGAACCCTTTACCATTAAGCTTGATAGTTTATTTAATGTAAAAGGAGATATGGGTGCTCAGGCATCAAACGATATCTCGGGTCTTATAGGCATGTATGCACACGGTAACGAGCCGAGCCACCACGTTACTTACCTGTATTCCTTTGCAGGCAAGCCCTGGAAGACAGCAGAGAAAGTGCGCCAGGTGAACAATGAGTTTTATACAACCAAACCAGATGGTCTTGCGGGCAATGAAGATTGCGGCGCGATGAGCAGCTGGTTCGTATGGTCCGCACTGGGCATGTACCCTGTTAATCCTGCAAACGGTGTGTATGTTTTCGGCAGTCCTTTGTTTAACAGGGCAACGATCAATGTGGGTAAAGGAAAAACTTTTACCGTGCAAACGACCAACAACAGCAAGGACAATATCTACATTCAAAGCGCTACTTTAAATGGCAAGCCTTACGCGAAAAGCTACATTCGCCATGAGGATTTGTTGAAAGGCGGCGTACTGATATTTGTTATGGGTAACAAGCCGAATAATTCTTTCGGAAAGGCAATCAGTAGCAGACCTCCAGCTGAATAGAATTATTGCAAGAAAGTAAAAAAGGACAAACTGAAATTACTTCCGGTTTGTCCTTTTTTATTTTCGACTTATGCCAATGCTCTGCAAAATATGTTACTGCTGTATTAATCCGGTCGTTGATATATGACGGTAAGATTTGTCTCAAAAGCAGGGTGCATTACCTCTGCCTCCCAATTATTAGGGATTGAAGGGAAGGTAATTTTTGTCTTCTCTACGAATTGATACCAACCCGGAGTTTCTTCACTTACTGTTATCTGATATTCATTATATACAATGTCAATACATATCCGATCTGTCGTTAAAAGGTCCAGCTTGTAAGCAATCAATCGTTCTATGTCGCTCCACTTTATTTTTTGTTGACTCGATGTTGAATCGAAAACGAAGCCATCATCTTCGTATTTGAATTTTCCCGGATCATTATAGTTAATGGCAAAAGCATTTCTTTTTTCCTCGGCAGTTTGGGAAAGATCGGGTGTTTTGGAAGACCGCAAAAAGGATAGTATTTTTTTTATGAGAGTCATTAAGTGAGCGCCAGGTCTAAGTTTGCTTGTTTTTTGTGGGTTGATTTACTTTTAATAAAACTATTTGGAAAAGCAGAAGCACAGTTAAAAGCCAAAATGTCGCCACAGATTTTGCTGAATACTTTTTCTGTATTTTTCGAACCTCATCGACGTATTCTTTTGCTTTGTATCTAACCGTGTCGATGCTTTGTATTGAATCGATCTCCGCTTTTTTCATTGACGTCAATGCGTTGTTCTTCGACATTGCGAAATCAAAATGCGAGAAATTATCGGCAAGCAAATAAAAGAACAACGCCAGTGAAAGTATTTGCAAAATTTTTCTAAGAATCATGGTGGTCAAACATAATAATATTTGTACAAAGGTTTGAATGTTTGTGTCCTCATTTGGTTTTGCATCGCGCGAGTTAAAAAAGTACTTGCCTAATCACAACGGATAAGCCGTATCACTCTTCGTTTCCGACAATACAAAGAAACTCTGCACCGTTGCAATGTTTGGAAGCTTGGCGAGTTTGTGGCGATAGAATTCGTGATAACTATCCATGTCGCTCGTGGCTATTCTTAGAATGAAATCGAAGGTGCCGGTCATTTGAAAACATTCCATTACCTCCGGAAACTTTGAGACTTCTGTTTCAAAAGTATTGAGGGTTTCAAATGCGTGGTCACTCAGTAGCACATGACTGAAGGCAATCAGGTTTTTGTTGATCTTCTTGCGGTCGAGGATGGCGACTGTCCTTTTTATGTATTTCTCTTCTTTTAGCCTTTTCACACGCTCGTGAATGGTTGCAATCGACTTGCCGATAGTAAACGCAATTTCCTTATTGGTCAGCTCGCCGTTTCGTTGTAGCAGTCGGAGTATTTCGTAGTCGGTATCGTCGGGTTGGTACATGGTAAATAATATTTGGTAAATGCCTAAATAATCAGCTAATTCTGAAAATAGTTCTAATGAATCCGTGAATTTCCATAAAATTTCCGGAAAAATTGTAAATCGTTGTATATATATCCGGAATTGTTGAAGTTTGTTAAGCATTTACGACAAGTATTTCCTCAACCGACAAAATTTTTTAAAAATGGCATCAAACGATTTTTTCTTTGTAAGAAGCGGTGGAACGGCTCAGAAAATTATGGTTGATTCCATCGTCTATATAGAAAGCCTTCGCAACTATAGTAAAATATATTCTTCAAACGCAGAGGTGATGACGCTGACGTCTATGCGCGATCTTGAAGGTTTTTTACCGAAGGATAAATTCATGCGCATTCACAAATCCTATATCGTGGCACTTGATAGAATCCAAAAAATGGGTGGCCATATGGTCTATTTGGATAAGGACCTTTTCTTTCCCATCGGTGAAACTTTTAGAAAGGATGTGAATTCATTTATTTCCAAATATTCAATTGGCAATTAACAGCCATTCTGTTTTATAATTTTTGATCGTTTGTTTTTTTCTCATGGTGTTACGGGACAGTTATTTTTATAACGTGTCCCTTTTTTGTGCGTGGTCGTAAACAACTCGGCCTATTGTTTATCACTACAATTGCTTTTTCCAACACTTCTTCTTTTTCCCTTTTTACTTCCTTCAATAGTTTTTTTTCCAGTTGTCGATGTAAATGTTTTAATGTTATCCAGAATGATTGAGTATTGCCAGTCGGATACTCAGCTAATCAATTATTCACCCCCGCGGGGTGGACGTCTTAAAAAATTAAAAAGTTTTAGAAAATTCCCATGCCATCAATCAATCTCATAAAAAAATAAACTATAATTGTTTGCGTTTTATATCAATTGCAGATAATTTAAAATAGTCTAAACCCAATACTTAACCGAACCCGATGAATGCTATCGAAAAAGAACTGGTGGTAAAATGCCCCAGTTGTGGAGAAATGATAACCGGCTTGAGCCGCGTTTGCCCATCATGTGACGCTGTCATAAATACTGCTGCTACCAATCAATTAGATGCTGAAATAAGTGAATTGGATGATGCAATTATTGCTATAAGAACTGTTTACCAACCTAACACAGCGAACACCGCTTTAAAAGTTTTGCTTTGTTGCGGAACAGGTGGTCTCTACATCATTTATAAAAAACTCCTTAAATGGGAGCATGTTTTCAACACTGATAAAGAATTGTTCTATACCCGTGTTGCCGTTGCAGAAAAGGAGATCAGGACCTCCAGAATGTCATACGGAGCAAATAAGGAAATAGCAAAACTTATCACCGACAGCGAGCGAGAAAAAAACAATTTAGTAGCGTCGAGAAGGAAATTTGTATTTATTGGCAGATTTGTGACTGTTGCATTTTTTGCCTTCTTTATTTTGGCGCAAAAGATATCATTGTCAAGTAACGAATATTTGAAAGTAGATAAAATGTTACGGGCAGGAAAAGTAAAAGAAGCAAAGGAATACGTAGCCACCGTAAAAAATGAACTTACCAGAGCCAACCTTGAAGTTGAAATAAAGGAAACCGAAATTAACGGTTTAATAAAAGAAAAGAAATTAGCAGAAGCAGTAGCCGTTTTCAACACGATAAGCGATGCAGATACTGCTAAAGCAAGAATTAAAAAAACGATAACGACTGTACAGGTAAAAGTGCTGATCGACGCAAAGAAATTTGAGGAGGCCAAAGCATTTGTTGCTGCACTCAACGTTAAAGAAGCCTATAAACTTTCGTTGCTTCAATTGATCACTTACGGAGAAATAGAAACCTATGCCTCTAATGGGAAAGCAGACTTGGCTTATGCGATGATCAATGGACTTGATGCTGCCGATAGTACCAAATCAGAATGGCGTGATTCAGTTGTTTGGATGGAAGTGAAACAGTTGCTGGCAAATGAAAAGTATGATGATGCGTTGAAAAAAGTAAAGCTCGCTAGCAACGAGAACGTCAGAGAGGAATTGATCGAAAAAATTGTTGCAGGCCAGGTAAATTCTTTGATAACGGCGAAGAAGTTTAAAAAGGCCCGGCAGCGTGCAGACTTGATAAGAAGCTACGACCTTAGAAAAAGTTTAAATGATAAAATTGATTTCGAAGAAAAAATTAGTAACTAATGGGAATATTCAGCAATGGTGGAATTATGGACGTAATACGTTGTGACGAGCAGGAATATCTCGTGCACAAGTGGAGTCCATCGGGAGCAGCCAACTCAGCAAAAAGAGAAAATGCTATCCGGTTTGGAAGTAGTATCCGCGTAAAAGATGGAGAGGTCGCTGTATTTGTTTACAACAACAAAGGTGAAAATGGTACGGACTATCTGGTAGGGCCCTATGATGGTTTTCTAAAGACCATTAATATTCCGTTCATAGCTGATCTCGTGGGGCGTCTTTATAACGATGCTTCTCCTTTTCCGGCAGAAATTTATTTTATTAACCTCGCCGGAAATGTTCAGATAAAATTTGGTATTCCATATTTTGATATTTGCGATCCGCGATTTCCGGAATTGGTTGTGCCTTGTGCCGTGCGTGGAACACTCACGTTCAATCTGCAGGACTATAAGAATTTCATAAAACTGAATCGTCTCATCGATTTTGAACTGGAAGATTTTCATAATCAGATAAAGGACTTCATGGTAAGAAAGGCAAAGTCGGTTATACTGAATGTGCCGTTTGAGAACAATATATCTCCATTGGTGATTGAAAGAAAACTCGATGACATTTGCACGATTGTACAGGAGAAGTTGCAGGCAGATATGCTGGGTACTTTTGGCGTTAATCTAAGGCGTTTTGACATTAGCGCTATTGAGATAGACAAAGAAAATGCAAACTATTTGCAGCTGAAGAAAGCTACAGCGGACCAGCAGACGAAATTTGCTGAAGCGCAAACCGATGTGAATATTGCGAACCTTTCTGAAAATGCCAGGATCGCCAGAAAGGATGCCGAAATGCAGGTGGAAGGGAAAAACTTTGGTGTTTACCAGCTCGATCAACAGGCAGATGTGCTTAAAACAGTCGGAAGCCATCTGGGGGGCGGCCCAGGAGGTGAAGGAGGGGGAATAGTCAATAGCATGGCCGGTATGACGACGGGTATAATGATTGGCGGGATGCTCGGCAACCAGGTAGGGAACATGATGAACAAAATAGGAGGAGGAACGCCACCTCCAATGCCTAATCAGCCCGTTTATTTTATTGGTGTCAATGGACAACAACAAGGCTCATTTACTTTCGAGCAACTGCGACAAATGGCGCAAACGGGTCAGTTTACACGCACTCATTATGTATGGAAAGACGGTATGGCAAACTGGGAACTAGCTGAAAAAGTAGGGGAGTTCTCTTCAGTGTTCCCGTCAGTGCCGCCTGCGTTTCCAAAAGAATAGAATTTTTATATCATTACGGTTTTCGTTTCATCATCAAACGATTCAAAAAAGACGTGAGTATTTTAAAACAATGCTCACGTTTTTTATTATGCGAAAAACCTTCCGATTACCGTCTTATAAAAGAGCAGACACAATGAAACTGGTTGTGCCCGTTACAACAATTTCGGAATTGACTTGTTGTTTTAATATTAGCCAGTTTATTTTTTTTGAACCTCTATAATTGTCAGTGTTTTATGAAATATCTATTACCCATACTCGTATTCTTAATGCCTTTTGTTTCAAAGGCCCAGTTGAATTATAAAGTTGAGGACCGGTACCTGTATTATGGCGAAGTTGTTTCGGTTGACACTTCATTTACCGTTGCCGATCTGTATAAGAATGCTAAATTGTTTGTGGTTAAGCTGGCTTTGCCGGATGTTAAAACGATTACCGATGACCCGGCAGGAGGCACATTAAACGTGGCCGTAGAAGAACCGGGAACCTATAAAACAGAAACCGGCATTGGCACCATCCCAATGAAATTGAAGTACAATATTAAAATAGAAGCGAAGCAGGGCCGGTACCGTTATACGATTGATAATATAATGATCAATTATACGGACGATGGCAGGAGCGTAGATCATCCCTTGTACGATGTTGACAAAGGAAAAGGTGGCGGCATCATCGGCAACGGGGAAAGGAAACGTATCCTGAAATCAATGGATGCCTTGTTTATGCGTAAAATTGAATTGTTGAAAAACACCATGAAGGTTAGGTCGGACAGTTTTTAAAGTGCAGGAATTTCCTTTAAAATATCATTGCAACTAGGGGACTGCATTACCAGACCTGACAGGTTTTAAAAACTTGTCAGGTCTGGTAATGCAGTTGATGTTTAATTTACTTCAGCCCCAGCTTAGGTTTCACCCAATTAACATATCGTGCCATTGCGTCGTCTGCCTCAGGCGCTCGCCCCGCAGCCATTTGAAAGGTATGCTGCATGCCGGGAAAAATGTCGAGGCGAACATCAATTCCTGCTGCCTTCGCACGCCTCGCGAGGTCGACGCTGTCAGCTAAAAGCACCTCATCACCGCCAACCTGCAGGTATAGGGGTGGCAAGCCTTTAAGATCATCATAAAATGGATTTGCGTAACGGTCCTTTGGATTGCCTTCTTTGCCGAGGCGCATCTGTACCATTTCATTTAGCCATTCTCTGTTCAATAAGAGATCCCTGTCTTTATTCGATTTCACGGATTCTCCGGTCACCTCCATATCAAACCATGCTGAAAAAGGCATGACCGCCGCAGGCATTGGCAGGCCTTTGTCGCGAATGAGCAGTGTGCTTGTTACAGCGAGCCCGCCGCCTGCTGAGTCCCCGACTATGGCAATGTGACCGGCGTGTATTCCCTGCTCAAGCAGCCACCGGTAGGCCGTTACCACATCATTGACCTGTGCCGGATGCACATGTTCAGGAGAGCGGCGATAATGGACGATCAACGCCCGGCATCCGACTCCTTTGGCAAAATGACCATACAATTTTCTGTGCGTATACATGGATCCGCTGAAAAATCCTCCCCCACGCACAGAAGAACGCGGTCCCCAAAGCTTTCTTTTGGAATGGCCCACATGGCCTGCACGCCGCCCGCATCCACTTCAATGTAGTCAACGCTGCCTGGTTCTGACGTAAGGCTTTGCCAGTTTTCATTAATGTCGCGAACCTCCGCAAGAGATTGGCTCTCTCTGGATGCAGCTACACTTTTAAGCCACCATTTGCTGACTTCTTCTATTTGTTTGCTTGGTTTTACAGGTATTTCCTGTGCTGTTGCAGATGTCATAATACATGATTTTTTGTTTGAAAATTTCAACAAAACTATACAGCGGATATGATGGCTAAAACCAGCATTGGTGACTTTCTCAGGGGGATAATTTGACATCAGATTGGCTTAAATTTACAATTACTTATTCTCATAACACCATGAAGAAAATATCATTGCTGGTGCACGAGGATGTATATTCATCTTCTGTTGCAGGAGTTATAGATCTGTTTGCCGGAGCCAACTGGTGCCTTCAGCTTGCAGGAAAAAGACCGGCTTTTAAACTGGAACTGGTAAGTGAAAAAGTGAAAAACATACAACTGGATGCGCCGGCCCAGTTTATATGTTTTACGACGATAGAAGAAGTCATGCAAACGGACCTGATCATTGTTCCCGGCTTTAATGGGGACAGCCAGGCGATTCTTAAAAAAAATAAAGCGGTTGTTGAGTGGATCCGGGAAATGAATGGTTTGGGTGCAGAGATAGCAAGCCTTTGCGTAGGCAGCTTTTTTCTGGCGGAAGCAGGATTGCTGGACGGTAAGATAGCCACTTCGCATTGGGCGGCAGCAGACGAGATGCAATCGCGCTACCCTTTGATCAAAATGAAAGCGGATCATGTTATTACAGACCAGGGCGGTGTATATACCAGTGGTGGCGGCTTTTCTTCGATTAAGCTGGTATTGTACCTTATCGAAAAATTTTGTGGCAGGGAAACGGCGCTTTGGATCAGCAAGCGATTTTCAATAGATATTGACCAGGTACGTCAATCGCACTTCGCCATCTTTACGGGACAGCACCGGCACAATGATGAGGTAATCTTAAAATCTCAATCCTATATCGAGCAGCATTATTCAAATGATATTTCCATCGATGAAGTGTCGTCATTAAGCAACACTGGCCGGCGGAATTTTGCCCGTCGCTTCAAAGCCGCTACCAACAATACGCCTATAGAATATTTGCAACGCGTAAGAATAGAGGCGGCAAAAAAAGCGTTGGAAGACAATAACTCGCAGTTGAATGAAGTGATGGTTAATTCCGGATATAAGGATATCAAAACGTTCAGGATGATCTTTAAAAGAATGACCGGTTTGTCACCAACTGACTATAGAAAAAAATATTCACGCGACATGTAGAGACGCGTTGAACGCGTCTCCTTCTGCGCGGATCGCATGATCGTTAAAAAGTTCGCGTTCGCGCCTTTTTTTGTAGCATCATAGATGTGTTACGGAGACGCATTCAATGCGTCTCTACGAGCCGCGGGTTTGATATTTCATGGTTTGCGTTAAATTTGAATTTCTTAACTTTGGCAGATGGCAAAGCAAACGGATCGTTCGGTATCTGCTTATAACAATGAACTAAAGTTAAAAGGATTCAATGCCTTTCAGATCGGGCAGGACTGCAACACAACCCGCGTGTACAGCAGGAAGGATTTTTACAAAATTTGCCTTACAACCGGGAAAAGCCTGATTCATTACGCTGACCGGACTTTTGAAATGGATGGCACCATTTTGTTTTTCGGCAACCCGCATATCCCATATTCCTGGGAAACGATTTCAACCACTTACACAGGTTATTCCTGTCTTTTCTCAGAAGATTTTTTACAATTGGCCAACCGGTCTGAGAGTTTGCAGCAATCCCCGTTCTTTAAACTGGGCGGTACTCCCATTTTGACCATCAGCGAGGAGCAGCGTGATTTTCTCAACACTATTTTCCGAAAAATGATTGAAGAACAAAAGACTGACTACGCTTACAAAGATGAACTGATCCGCAATTACATCAACCTTATTATTCATGAGGCGCTTAAGCTGCGACCTTCTGAAAATTTTGATAAACACTCGAATGCCGTTTCAAGAGTGGCGTCCGTTTTTTTTGATTTGCTGGAAAGGCAATTTCCGATAGAGAATACGGACCGGCCGCTTTCATTACGATCTGCCCAGGATTATGCAAAGGCGCTTTCTCTTCATGTGAATTATCTTAACCGTGCGGTGAAGGAAGTAACCGGCAAATCCACCACCGCCCATATTTCCGAACGCATCATAACCGAGGCAAGGGCGCTGTTACAACATACTGACTGGAATGTCGCAGACATTGCCTATTCGCTTGGCTTTGAATATCCTACCTATTTCAACAACTTTTTCAAGCGCCTTACCGGTACAAATCCAAAGTCCTTGAGAGAACAAGCGGTTTGAAATTCTTAATAATTGGTTTGATTGTCTTTATAATAACAATGGTTTGATTTCGAACTTTGTGAACGAAAAAGATGTTCATCTGCTGCGAACATCATTCATCATCCGCATTAAAATAACGACAATAATATGAGTACTGTACAGGTAAAAGCATACGGCACAGAAGCTGCCGATGCATCACTAGATCAAATGGCGATCAGCCGCCGCAAGCCTTTGGCGCACGATGTGGAAATTGACATCCTTTATTGTGGTGTTTGCCACTCAGATCTGCATACGGCAAGAAATGAATGGCACGGCACCATTTATCCTTGTGTGCCCGGCCACGAGATCGTTGGAAGAATTGTAAGCGTTGGCGACCATGTGCACAAGTTCAAAGTAGGAGACATGGTGGGCGTGGGTTGCATTGTAGATTCATGCAGGGAGTGCCAGTATTGCAAGGAAGGCCTGGAGCAGTTCTGCGAGCCGGGCATGACAGGCACCTATAACTCGCCCGATAAGTATATTCCAAACCAGCAAACCTACGGCGGATATTCAGAACGCATTGTGGTAGATGAAAACTATATTTTGCGTATTCCGTCAAATCTTGATCTGGCGGCAACTGCTCCCTTGCTGTGTGCGGGTATTACAACTTATTCGCCGTTAAGACACTGGAACGTTGGTCCCGGTAAATCTGTTGGTATCGTAGGCATCGGTGGACTTGGTCATATGGGTATCAAACTTGCAAAAGCAATGGGTGCACATGTAGTTGCCTTTACCACATCCAAAAGTAAATTCGAAGAAGCGCAACGTCTTGGTGCAGACGAAGTGGTGCTCTCAAAAGATCCCGAACAAATGAAGAAATTCAGAGGCAAGCTTCATTTTGTTTTGGATGCTGTGTCTGCTGAGCATGACATCAATGCATATTTGTCATTGCTTCGTGTAGACGGTTCTCTCGCGTTGGTAGGAGCGCCTGAACAACCATTGCCTGTAGCGGCATTCAGCGTTATCGTAGGACGTAAAAGTTTTGCGGGCTCTATGATCGGCGGCATTGCGGAAACACAGGAAATGCTGGATTTCTGCGGTGAGCACAATATCGTTTCAGATATTGAAATGATCAACATTGACAACATCAACGTAGCATACGAACGTTTGCTGAAAGGAGATGTGAAATATCGTTTTGTAATTGACATGGCATCTCTAAAAAACAGCAATAAATAAGCTGCAAAAAATAAACGAAATGGACATAACAAGAATTGGCACAAAGCCTTCAGCGAAAGGCCCTGCAGATTGGTTCACTGGCTCAGTAAGGATCGATTCTTTGTTTGATCCTAATGATGCACGTCGCGCAGCAGCGGCCAGCGTTACATTTGAGCCAGGCGCAAGAACCGCGTGGCACACGCATCCGCTGGGTCAAACGTTGATCATTACCGCCGGTTGCGGTTGGGTGCAAAAAGAAGGAGGCCCAATTGAAAATGTATTTCCTGGTGATATTGTTTGGTTTGAGCCAAATGAAAAACACTGGCACGGCGCCACAGCAACAAATGGAATGACTCATATTGCCATCCAGGAAAGTTTGAACGGAAAAGTGGTAGAATGGATGGAGCATGTAAGCAATGCGCAGTATGAGGTCTAATGCTTAAAGCTTAAAGCCTAACGCCTAACGCTAAACGCGGGGACGCAGCGTTAGGCGTTAGGCGTTAAGCTTTAAATAGCTTTTTATCGTTTCCCCAATGTACCTCATGGCCTCGCCGTAGGTTTCTATACCATGTCCAACGTTGTCAAAAATCTTTATGTCCTTCAAGGGGCGGATGTGTTTTTTTGCGTTGTCAATCGATTTTTGATAGGGAAACAAGAGGTCCTTATTGCCTTCAAGAAGATAGGTGTCCACTTTAACCTCTGCCAGCTGGTTACCCATGTAGTAAGGCTTTTGTGTGTTGTCTTTGTATCGTGTGAGAGCAAATATTTCATATTCAGTAATCAGTTGCTCAGCTTCCGGTGACAGCTGATGATTGGGTTTTGAAAAGATTGCTTTCTCTAAAAATAAGAGAACATTTTTCGGCGTTGGTTTTATGATGGGTAAGAGATTGTAGTAAAGATTACTCCATTTCATTGAGAACGGTTGTAAACATCCCGCGTTTAGCAGAAATGCGGCTTTAATTTTTTCGGGATTTGTGATTCCCAATTTCATACAGATCAATCCGCCAAAAGATGCACCTGCTACATACGCGTTTTTGATTTTCAATTTCTCCAACACTTCATTTGCCCAATGACCATAGTCCAGTGATTTTATATCTGGTGTAGCTCCATTGCTGAAGTTGGGAAGACCGTTTGTTTCTACCAGGAAAATCCTGAGATTCAGATTGATGTTGTCAAGTCCTTTATCAAAATCCCAAAACAATGAAGTCGTTCTTGCACCGGGGAAGATCACCAGTGTGTCTAGATCTTCTTGGGTGTTGATTCCCCAAACCTGTGATTTGCCTATAGCAGTATCTATTTCAAGTCGTTCATATTCTCTGCCGTTGACCCTTTCCAATTTCTTTACCCATTGTTCAAGAAACGGAAAGTCTTGTTTTTCATCCTTAAAAAATGATTGTCGTTTTATCTGCATGTTGCTTTGCTAGTGTGTCGCAAAATTACTGTTAATGGTTATTTCACCGTCGGTATTTTTCTGATGAACATAATAGTAGAACAATGCGCCACCGACATATGCAAATGCATCCAACAAATCACCCACCGTATTGTGAGCATACTTTGGTAATATCCACTCACACAGCAGGCCGCAGTAGATGGCTGCCAGTATAAGCCAGTGTAAAGCGTAGATAAAGTGACCGCCCTTGAGGAGAATGTGACGCGTGCAAGTTCGTGCAAAATGTGCCACCGCAGGGATGAAAATAAAATCGGTAAGCCAGCCGTTTACATACGGCAGAGGGTAATGTAAATAACGAAAGCAATGTACTGTAAGCCACACAGCAATGTAACCTAGGAAAAAGGGATCGAAGAGTTGCTTCACTACAGCGCTAAAAGAACAGCGATACCAATGGCCACTGTAGCGCCGCCGAGCAAGATGATGGTGCTCCAGAATCCAACGTGCTTGCCAGCCTTTACTGCCGGATGATCGTTCTCCTGGATTGGTAATATCGATGCCTTTAAACTTGCCCATAGTGAATCCTCCTTTTCTTTAGCTTCCATCACAATAAATTTATGGTGCGAAAATACGTTGTTAGTGGTCTAAGTTCTATGGATTGGTTAATGAGTCTAATAATTGAGCTTTGCTTTTGTTCATTAATGACAACGTATACTTTTTTTCAAAATTGTCGAACTTCGGATCTTCTGGTTGACTTTTGTATAAGTTATCTAATATTTCATGTGCGGTTACCGAATCGCCTAGCATTATCAGATTAATTGCTTTGTTTGTTGTTACCATTGCATAATTCCTGTTGTTTGTTTGCATGGTATCTAAAACTGAATTGCATATTTGCAAGGACTTAATAAAGTAAGACTTTGACGCTCCGGTGTCACCAACTTTTTCGCGCCAAACTCCAGCGTTTAAATAGAGATCATGTGCGTTAGGTTTCAGCTTGATGCATGTATCAAGAGTTGACAACATCCTGTTTAATTGTTTAAGGGAATATAAGAACATTAACTTATTGTTATAACATAAAAAGCAATTGTGGTCAATGGCTGTAGCACTGTCAAGAAATAGAAGTGCTTTTTTGCAACTGTCAGGATTATCAATGAACTTGACAAGGGGAATGATTTTATTGCTTAGCCTTGTCACATTGACATCCACTTTGCGATTAGGATTTTTCTGATTGCATGAACAAACAACAAATAATAAAAAAAATAGTGAACTCTTCAGTGTCTTCATAAATAGTCGTAAATATATTAATGAACTTTAGTGTTACTCCCTGAGCGAAATCTCTGCTCCATCCTTTATGGCCTCTGTGAGCACATCAACATTTATATCGCTTAGTTTTTTGAACTTAATGCAATACCCGGTTACGCTCGCTTTGCCTAACGTTTTTCCATACGTTTCAGCCAGGTATGCCTTGTCCTTGATGCCGAGAATGTAAACCGAGATGCCGGTTGCGTTACCGCTTACACCAATTTGGAAAAACTCTTTGGTCGTTCCGTTCGCATATTTTATCGTGAAAGATCCATATCCGATAGTAGGATTGGCAACAATTTTGCCTTCGCTGTTTTTGCCCTCGTCAAACCATAATTTACATTTTGGCAATGCCTGAAGTACTCGCTTGTGCAGCGCCTGTATGTCGTCACGTTTGGGCTCTGGTTGGCCGGCGATGTAGTTTTTGATTTGTTCCTGTACGTTCATATAAAATCATGTGTGTCGTGAAAAAACAAATGCCAGCTAAAGATATAAAAGTTAATTGTACTGCTGTATAGCTGTCACTGTTTGCGTATATTACAAGTCCATTTTAGAAACAAACCATGAGGGAGGGTTTATGAAGAAAATAGGATTCTTATCATTTGGGCATTGGGCCAATCATCCGGCTTATAAGGCCCGTACGGCAAGCGACACATTGTTACAGTCTATAGACCTTGCTGTGGCTGCCGAAGAGATCGGTTTAGATGGCGCTTATTTTCGCGTGCATCATTTTGCTGCTCAGTTAGCCTCTCCATTTCCATTGCTTTCAGCCATTGGCGCCAAAACAAGCAAGATTGAAATTGGAACAGGTGTCATTGACATGCGTTATGAAAATCCTCTCTACATGATAGAGGATGCCGGAGCCGCGGATTTAATTTCAGAGGGACGGTTGCAATTGGGTATCAGCAGAGGTTCGCCGGAGCAGGTAATTGATGGATGGCGTTATTTTGGCTACGAGCCTGCGCAAGGGGAAACGGATGCGGACATGGGACGCCGCAAAGCGCTGGAGTTTTTGGATAAACTAAAAGGTGTTGGATTTGCACAGCCCAATCCATACCCGATGTTTCCGAACCCACCGGGCTTACTGCGTTTGGAACCTCACTCACAAGGATTGCGTGAACGCATCTGGTGGGGCGCTGCTTCCAACGCCACCGCCGTTTGGGCAGCCGAAAACGCCATGCATCTTCAAAGTTCCACATTGAAATTCGATGAAAGTGGTAAGCCTTTCCACATACAGCAAGCGGAGCAGATCAGGCTGTACAAAGAAGCGTGGAAAAAAGCGGGACACCAGCGAGAGCCAAGGGTTTCTGTAAGCCGTTCTATTTTCGCACTGGTCACCGAACAGGATCGTTATCTCTTTGGACAGCAAGCCAAGAGCACCGATACCATCGGAATGATTGAACAGGACAAGCGGGCCATCTTTGGAAAAAGTTATGCTGCAGAACCTGATCAACTTATAAAGGAACTGGCTAAGGATGAAGCTATCCAGGAAGCAGATACGCTGCTGCTCACCATACCCAATACACTTGGAGTGGAGTACAATGTGCACGTGCTGTCTTCTATTTTGAAACATGTTGCACCGGCACTAGGCTGGAGATGATGTTTGATGAAGATCAAATACGATTCTTTAAAATAACATAAGTTGATAAACGCAAGAAGTCTTGGTAGCATTGCTATCAAGACTTCTGTTTCCAACTCATTGGGCAGGCACTAATGTATCTTCCTTGTATACTCAGACAGTCGTACTATCTTTCCGTTTTTAATTTGTAAGTCATCAATTATATCTGCAGAATCTTTTACACCTTTCTTTGTTTCCCATGCCTGAGAATACCAAAGCGTTACCCATTCTTCACTTTTGTCTTTTGAAATAACAGATTCCCAATCGTACATTTTCACTTTAATGGTTTTGTAATTGTTCGTTGACCTGATCAGCAACGCTTTTAAACTGTCGTTGGACATTTTTTTATCCAGGCCATCGAACTGCACCCGAATGGAGTCTCCAAAATATTTGAGGGATTCATCTACTTTTCCATCCTCCCATGCCTTCAAGGCACTTAATGCAGTCATTGTATTGGCGGTGTTTCCAACCTCCCAGTTGTCAGGGTGTTCAATGGTGTAGGGGTAATTCACTGTAGTTGTTGTAGTCGTGGTTACTGCTGTGTCTTTTGCCGGCTCTTTTGGTGGAGTTTGCATATTATTACACGAACATGCCATTGCTGTCAAAAAAAAGAAAGTCAATTTTTTCATGATGTATTTTTTGTGAGTGAATAAACAGGATCGGGGATTTTTTTTGACGTGTAGCCGTCCACAATCAGCGGGGGCGCCGATTTCCGGTTGTTTCAGATTAAAGTTTCGAAAGGTTTGCCCCAGCTATAGTTCAGCTGGTAATATCGTAATGTCAACTATGAGTGCAGGAAAAGGTTTCGGGTTTTACTCTCTCCAATATACTCAAAATATTTTATGTTCATATATTAATCTCAATTGCAAATACGTGCCTTATTATGCAGTTTTCTATCACATCAAAACAATTAAGTAATATTATCAAAGGAATTGACCAAAAAGCACCCAATAAAATGAAGAAAATTGTTGTTCTCGTTACTAGTCTTTTGTTACTAACCACCTCCAACTTTTTACTTGCCCAAAAACCAAAGCCACCCATTATGGGTTGGAGCAGCTGGAATCATTTTCGTGTAAACATTGACGAAAAAATGATCCGTGAACAAGCTGATGCATTGGTGTCATCCGGAATGTATGACGCGGGATATCGCTTCATCAATATAGATGACGGATATTTTGGCGGGAGAGACGCAAATGGCAACCTGCTTACGAATAAATCTAAATTCCCATCCGGAATGAAGGCGCTGGCCGATTACATACATGGAAAGGGTTTGAAAGCAGGGATATACACTGATGCCGGAATGAATACCTGTGGTTCCATTTGGGATAAGGACTCTCTTGGTGTTGGTGCCGGCATTTATGGTCATTGGTCAAATGATTGCAAGTTGTTTTTTAAAGATTGGGGTTTTGATTTTTTGAAGGTAGATTGGTGCGGAGGAGAAAAGCAACATCTTGATGAAGCAACCGAGTATCTTAAAATTATTGATACAGTTAAAGCAATCAATGCTGATATCGTCTTCAATGTTTGTCGCTGGCAGTTTCCGGGCGAATGGGCTATTAAAAAAGCAGACTCATGGAGAATTTCCGGGGACATCAGGGAAAACTTTAAATCTATTCTTGGCATTATCGATTTGGATGCAGAGCTGTACCGTTATTCATCTGCCGGACATTACAACGACATGGATATGCTGCAGGTAGGGCAGGGCATGAGTTATGATGAAGACAAGAGTCATTTTTCCTTGTGGTGCATGCTCAATTCACCGCTGCTCGCAGGCAATGACCTCCGCAACATGACAAAGGAAACGATAGAGATTCTTACGAACAAAGAGGTGATTGCATTGAACCAGGATAAAGGTTTTGCACAGGCGCAAAGAATTATTAAAGATGGCAACGTAGAAGTCTGGGTTAAACAGTTGGGTAATGGAAAGCAAAAAGCCTTGGCCATCCTGAACCGAGGCGATGATGCTAAAACATATAAACTAGATTTTGCTAAACTTGGAATAACCGCTCGCTATAAAATGAGAGACTTGTGGCTTCACAAAGAATTGGGCAAAGTCAACGAAAGTCAAAGCTTCACCATTCCGAAGCATGGCATTGTTGTGCTGAAACTCTACTAAGGAAGCTGTTTAGCTCTGTGTTATCAAATTGTCGTTTAGTTGAGGAAATTTTTTTCGTTTACATAGCATGCCATAACCAGGAAAGAATGTTGCTTGTCATCCCGAGGAACGAGGGATCTGAGAGCTACTCAAACAGTATGCAAGCGTAAGACCCAGATCCCTCGTTCCTCGGGATGACAAGCAACATTCTTTTAATTCTTCAAACACCTTAGCTAAACGGCATTACAACCTTAAAAGTAAAAGAGCAATCATTATTGCTCTTTTACTTTTAAGGGGGATTAACATTATTTCCATGAAAACAATTCAAGCGTATAAGAAAAGGTTGTGCTGTCGCTCCAAACAAGGTATTTGCCCAGCGGTTTCGGACCACAGCTCGCCGAGCCTACACCAAGTGTTTTCGTTGAGATGGTAAATGCCGTTGAGGTGCTTGCAGGCAAATCAATTTTGTATTGTACGGGCAGCATTTGCTCATCAGTATATGGCAGGTAGGAGATCTGCATCAAATTTTCATCTGCCTTCACCAATAAAGGAGTCAGGCCGACGCCGTACAGTTTCGCCCATCGAACATCTTCGCGGTTGCCATGTTCCATCGGCTTTTCATATTCATATTGATCATTCGGGTCGAGGTAGTTTATCCCAATCTCCGAAGCTGTTTTACGATCAGCATAGTTTTCCCACGGGCCACGACCAAAGTAGGTCATACGATTGAATTGCTTAGTGAGAAGGAATCTCACGCCAATTCGGGCAAGGTTAATTCTTGGACCTTCGAACTGAACTTTGTTGTCAACCTTTATCACACCATTGCCGTCAATAAGGTAAGAGGCAGTGTGATAGGCGGCAAAGCCTTCCTTGCCTTCTGCTTTAACGGTGGATGTAACTCGCACCGACGTGTTGCTGATTGTTTCTGTTTTGATGCCAACCAAAGAAAATTTCAAATCGTTCAAACCAAATTTCTTCCAGTTGTCAAAGGCCCAGTTATCATCGTTGCGGTGTGGAGCTCTCCACAAAATAAGTTTGGAGTATCCATCGTCAGCAAGGAATTTTATGCTATCTCTTACAATCTGTGTTAATGTGCCTTTTCGCTTGTCAAATGTCATCAAGAATCCGGTTCCTTCTACCATTATCGAACTGTCGGTTTTTGTTAGTGAAACAGTCTTTCTAACAACAATTTCTGCAACGGGAGGAGTGTTTACCTGAAGTTTGAATTGTTCGAATGCCACTTCGAAATATTTGTCTGCCCACAAGGTTTTGTTTTTTTGAACATAGGAAACGCGCAAGAAATATTCGGCACCGGCTTTAGGTTTCCATATTTTATACGGAACAGCGATTTTTGTTTCGCCAAAAGGAGCGACGTGAGGTAGCGTCAAATTTCCATCGCTGATTAGTACTCCATTTTCATACAAATGCCATCTTGCAACAAAGTTATCCAATGAAATAAACTGGTATTTGTTTTTGATGCTGATCGTTGCAGATCCAGTGTCTACCATTGTTGTGCTGATCCACTGAAATGCTTTTTTCATTTCAGGATAATGTGGCTTTACATGCGTGATGGCTGTTGCCCTGTCGTAAGAAACCACACCTTTATGTATGAAATAATCATTGTTTGGAAACTCGCCAAACCCGCCACCATAAGCCAGTATAGGATGCGCCGGATTTCTTTTGTTCCACAAAGCCTGGTCCTGGAATTCCCATATCGCACCACCAACGATCTCCGGATTTTTGTCAAATTCTTCTGAGTATTCCGACAATGAACCCATGGAGTTGAACATGGCGTGGGCAAACTCACAGATGTAAAATGGCTTCGTTAACTCTTTGTTTTTTGCAACAGCAGTAAAGGCATCGGGAGTGCCATACATTCTGCCATCAAGATCTGCAGGGTTTTTTGCGCCTACACCAAAACGCTCATAATGTACAGGCCGACTCGAATCAATCTCCTTGATTTTATGCATGGCTGCCACAAAATTAGAACCCACACCTCCACACTCATTTCCGAGCGACCAGATAATAACGGAAGGATGATTTTTAAAATTCTCAACATTCGCAACGTTGCGATCGATAATTGCCGATTTGATGGTTGGTTCCTCATCAAATTTTCCATCGTAGCCATGCGATTCAACATTCGCTTCGGCCACCAGCCAAATGCCCCACTCGTCACACAACTCATACCAGCGCGGGTCATCAGAGTAGTGACAGGTGCGTATATGGTTGCAGTTGCCTTGTTTGATGATCTGTAGGTCCCTGATCATTTGCTCTTCTGTAATTGCATGTCCCACATCTGACCAATGCTCATGGCGGTTAACACCTTTCAATTTAATGGGCACTCCATTCACTGTAAAAATCCTTCCTTTGATCTCTATTTTTCTAAATCCAACTTTGGAAGAAAGTATTTCACCGCCAGTGGCTGTTAAAACAACTGTGTACAACGCAGGTGTTTCAGCTGTCCACTTCGCCGGATTGTTCACCGCAAACCTGATCGATAGTTGTTGTTCCTCTTTTGCATTCAATTGCTTTCCTGCAACGCTGGCTTTAGCAACTTCTTTTCCGCTTGCATCAAATAGAGTAGCGGTGAAGGTTTGCGCCTTGCTATCGGCCTCTCCAAAATTTTTAACCTTTGTCACCACTTCAACCGTTGCGTTTTTATAGTTGTTGTCCAGATCTTGTTTCACGAAAAAATCGCGGATGTGCACCTGCGGCGAGCTCCACAGCGTTACGTTGCGAAAAATGCCATGCAGGCGCCACATATCCTGGTCCTCGAGCCATGTGCCGGAACTGTATTGATACACTTCAACAGCCAATGTGTTTTTGCCCGGCTTTACATACTTCGTCAGATCAAAGTCAGCAGCGTTGCGACTGTTCACACTATAACCAACTTTTTCTCCATTTACCCAGATAAAGAAAGCGCAGTCAACACCATCGAATGTGATGAAGACGCGTCGGCCATTCCAATTTTGAGGAACAACAAAGTCGCGTCTATAACTCCCAACAGGATTGCGTTCTATGTACGCAGTAAACTTTTTATCGGGTTCACTCATCACTCTTGGATAGTCTCTTTTAATGGTATAGCCATTGTTGCGATAGAAGGGCGTGCCATAGCCCTGCACTTCCCAGTTTGAAGGAACAGGAATTTCTTTCCATTGGGAAACGTCAAAACCCGGTTTGTAAAAATCGACCGGTCTTTTTTCCGGACTTGGTACCCAGTTAAATTTCCAGTTTCCGTTTAAACTTAATGCATAGGAAGAAGCTCTGCGATTGGCTTTCAGCGCTTCCTGCAAATTCGCATAGGGCATTAGTGTAGCGTGCCAGGGCTCCTTGCTAATGCCTAAGCATTCGGGATTTTCAAGTTCCGCAGGATAATCTATCCCCGGTCTCAATGTTGGCGGAGGCGCCTGGCCCAGCACATCAGCAGTGCCAGTCACAATACTTAGTGCGCTGAATAAAATGATGCATAAAAACCTCGATACAACGGACATGTTTATATTTTTTTTAGTGCGGGATTAAAATTTTTTGTGTGTTAAATCTTTAGACAGTTTAGCCAGACGGCACATTTTTACAATTTGTTATTGCCTGTCTACAACGTAATTCAGTTCTGTTACGCCACTGGTAAAGGATCGCGTACTCAACAGGCTTAGTTTTATTTTGTCTTTGATGTTTTCAAATAAAGGAATACCTCGCCCAAGAATAACCGGATTAACAAACAGCCAGTAGCCATCAATTAAGTTCAGTTGAATAAGCGCGTGTGTTGCCGTTGGGCTGCCAAAAAGCAGGATTTCTTTGCCAACCTGTTGTTTTATTTCGTTTATTCTTTCCGGCAGGTCGTCGCTGATGATGGTCGTGTTTGTCAAACCTTCGGCTTTCGTTGTTTTTGATAAAACAATTTTGTGGGCGTTGTTATACCATTTCGAGTGTTCAATGTCATGCTTGCTCGCCCGGGGCTTATCTCCTGCAGTGGGCCAGTAATTTTCCATCATCTGGTAAGTGACCCGTCCATATAATGCAGTATCACCTTCGCTTATGCGTTTTCCGACATGGTCAAAGATCTCTTCATCAACTTTGATCCAGTTCATTTCTCCGTTTGGCCCTGCTACAAAACCGTCAAGCGATATGTGCATGAACGATATTATTTTTCGCATATGGTTCAATTTTTCGTGTTGTCTATGGATTGTTGTCTTTTCTCAATAAAGATCAAAAATTATTGTGCAATAACGGCAATCAAATTGGCTTGAAAGTTTATAGGGGGTAAAGAACACCAACGATGTGCTGAATACGTGTGCTTTTGACACGAATAACTTCAGAAATCACCGTAGGGCATTTGTTTTTGTCGTCACTTTTTGCTTTTACCGGCATGTTAATTTACTGCCCCGTTGGATGATTGTTGTTTGTTCGCCAATGCTTTTTTTCTTCCAACAGGAATGTAGCCGGCTACCTGAAATGAACGATTGGTGTTGGAGCCGGGATCTTGCGGAAAAATATCAATAAAGCCAAAGTAATACCGGACGCCAATCTTTATACCGTTACCTTTTATTTGGTAGGAAATGCCGGTCATTGCCCCTATATCGAAACGTGTGGCCGAACTTGAAATGTTTTTTTCGAACTTCAGCGTGCCATCATTCCGGTCCGTGTAAAATATGTCGTTCGCTTTCGTGCGCAAAATGATCTGCGGGCCAACTTCAACGTTGAAATAGTTGAACACGCGGTATTGCGCAGTAGTGACAAGCCCCAGGTAATTGATTTCCCTTTCTACATGTCCTGTTGCAAACAACGTGTCTAATGCCTCATCATGCAATGGATAAACAGGCAGCTCCCTGGAGCCTAGTCTATATTTTGCCATGGCATCAAACTGCAGGAAAAAACGCTCATTCATTTTGAGCGTTAAGTAAAGTCCTAAATTAATAGTCGATAATGATGAGGATGTCTTGTAGTTCGATAAATGGCTCCAGGAATTGCCGACCGATAAGCCAAATGATAATTTCTCTGAGTTGAGTTTATCTCCAAACAGGAGCGAGATGATTACTTGTGATTTTGCAATTGTACTATATGCCAGCATGCATGTTATAAAAATAGTTGCCTTGATTTTCATTGTAGAGCTATTTTGTTTTTTGGGTCAGTCCAGTACACATTGCAAAGTGAACTTACAAATTATTCAAGACAGCTCAAAGGCAAAAAGCGTGGACGTCAACCAAAGCGGGTAGACGATCATAAGTGTTCTTCGTTTTTTTCGCGCTCATGTTACGCAAACGGTTGCGTGATTTACCTCGTGGAACCCTTTATTACATTATTGTTTTATTATGTTTGTATGCAGAGGTCCGTATTTGTTAAGAAAGGAATGATGAAATTTTAACCAATGCTGATCTTACCAAAACTAACTATGCATCCCGGAATCCACTCGGGCGAAATACCCAAAGCGCCGGCATTACCCTAATATGATTATTATTAAGCGGCACTTTTAGCAGGTGGCCGGTATTTGATTGTTTGCTTATGATACAAGAAATTAAGAATGGTAATGAAGCTGTTTTCAAAGACGTCTTCATAATTTATAGCCACAAACTATATCACTATTTATTATTAAAAACGAGGTCGGAATATCTCGCCAATGAGGTGACACAGCTTACATTTATCAAGCTGTGGAAATACCGGCAATCTCTCTCTGAAAGCATTCCCTTTTCCACACAGATTTTTCAGATAGCAAAAACAACGATGATAGATGAATTGCGTAAGGAAGAACGGCATAAGACAAACCTGAAGAAACTTTCAACAGCTGAAAATATCTTTAAGTCAGAGACAGAAAACATCAATACCGATTTACACGTCAAGGATTTACAACAAGCGCTGGACAAGGCTATTGACAAGCTTCCGCCTGTACGCCGGAAGGTGTTCCAAATGAGCAGGCAGGAGCAATTGAGCCATAAAGAGATATCCAATTCATTAAGTATTTCCATCAGAACGGTTGATAAACATATACAGCTTGCTTTGCAATCGCTTAAGCCAGTTGTTAAAAATAAATAAGCAGTATAGAAGCTTAACGAATTAATTAGAAGTACACCAATAAACGATACACAAAAGTGTTTAAAAAATTATTTGCCAGTTTTTTTTCAAAGGGAACAAAGTCATTGAAGAGAGAAGAGCCTTCAGCAGATTTTGACGAAAGGGACGCGCATACTGTTCTTTCAGAAGAAGACTGGGAGGCGTTTGACGTTCCGGCAGGCGAGTATTCTGAAGCAAAGGAAGCGTTCGTACAAAATCTTTTCGCGCAGGATAGCAGGCAAAAACGAGCAGTGCAACTCTATCGCAGCGTCGCAGCCGCAGCCGTTGTAATCATAATTGCCGGAACATTGTTTTTTGTAAACCGCAAAGATACCGGCAGCTCTGTTGCGTTCATTAATCATGCACCAACCGATGTTCAGTTTGTGGTAAATAGCAATACTACTGCGCAAAACACTATCATCGCATTGCCGGATCAATCGGAAGTTACGTTATCACCGGGTAGTGAAATAAAATATCTTCCCGGTTTTGGTAACGACCAGCGCAATATATATGTTACCGGTGATGCAGTTTTCAAAGTGCAAAAAAGCAGTGCCCACCCATTTACGGTGTACTGCAAAAATGTAGTAACAATTGCACTGGGTACGACTTTTCGAGTTTCTCAAAAGTCAACGGCAGGTGATATTGCAGTGACGCTCATGGAAGGGAAAGTAGTAGTTCGCAATGCAGACAATGAAGCAAACGAGAATCATTATTTGCAGCCCGGTAATTGCATTGCTTTTAACGCAGCAACCGGCGAGTTTAAACTCGTGAACAACAAGGAGTTGTTAGCCGAAGTGAATGAAGGCGCATCAAAAGAATCTGCAAACAGCCAGGAGGAAACAAAAGAAGAAAAGCATTCGTCGCAAAAGGAAATCAATGCCACAACTACACCTCAGAATAAACTACAGTTTAAAAACGCGCCGCTTTCAAGAGTGTTAGACGATCTTGCGCACACCTACCATGTTGAAATTGTCTATCCTACAAAAAAAGTAGCGACCATCAACTTTATTGGAGAAGTGGTGAAGCAGGGCTCTCTTGATAAAATACTTTCAGACATTGCTTTGATGAATGATTTCAAGTTGATAATAGACTCGACGCATCACAAGTACGAACTACAATAAAATTTTTTAAAAAAAGTTATCACCCGTTTACGGGATCAGCCACTCTTATTTCGTATTACAGCTATAATAAAAACCAAGCTAACGAAAATGACCAGTGGAAAATTTATTCGCATAGGTATTTTACTTATGATCATGGCCTGTTTACCCGTCTTGTTTTTTGGACAAACGCAGCAGGCAACCGTTACCGGCGTTGTCAACAACGATAAAGGCGGCCCGCTCGATGCAGCAACTGTCCACATCATGTCCGGACAAAAAAATATTGCCACAACCAGTACTGACAGTGTGGGCCGTTTCAAAGTATTCAACATCTCTCCCGGCGCATACAGCTTCACTGTTAGCCGCGTAGGCTACGAACAGCAAACACTTACCGGTTACTCATTGAAGGGCGGTCAAACCACCTCTATACTTATTACCATGGTTCCACTGGCCAATGCAATGGGCGAAGTAGTGGTAGTAGGATATGGTACACAGAAAAAAGCAACGCTCACAGGTTCTGTGGCTTCCGTGAAAATGGACAATGTTTTAAAAGACCGTCCTGTAACCAGCACCGCTGAAGCATTACAGGGCGCAGTGCCCGGATTGCAAATCACACAAGGATCGGGACAGCCGGGTTCAGGAACAAACATTAATATTCGCGGTTACACCACCATCAATGGATCAACAAGTCCGCTCGTGGTAGTAGACAACGTACCGATGGATATTGATGATGTAAACCCTGCCGACATCGAAAATGTTTCTGTTTTGAAAGACGCTTCGGCTTCCGCTATATATGGCGGTAGAGCGGCATTTGGTGTAATTGTGATCACTACAAAAAAAGGTGCGAAGAATCAAAAAGTAAGATTTGACTACTCCAATAACTTTGCAGTTACGAGCGCAAGTACGTTGCCTGTAAAAAGTTCTCCGTTACAATATGTCTCTGCATTGAATGACTTTGGAACAACTACCGCATGGGCCGGGCAGGATATAAAAACGTGGCTGGGGCTGTTGCAGGAATATCAAACAAATCCCTCAAAATATCCGGATGGCATCACTACCGTAAACAATATTCAATATCCGCTTGCTCAACACGATCTTTATGGAAGACTGTTTGAGCACGGGTTTGAGCAAATACACAATTTCGCATTTAGCGGAGGATCAGAAAAAACAACGTATCGCACTTCGGTTGCCTACACCAACCAGGATGGTATTTTAACTGGTAAGAATGATACTTACAAACGCTATAATTTCAATTCAAATTTAACTACCGCACTCACCAATTCACTCACAGCGAGTGTGAATGTTTTTTACAACAACGAAACACAAACAACGCCGGTTAATTACGGCAGCATATTTTACAATGCCATCACATTTGGTTCGCACGTACCCGTAGGATCTGGCAAGTTGCCAGGCACGAACGATACATTGCCATACAGCACTCCCGATAATCTTGCGAAAATCGAAGTGCCACAAAACATTCAAGCAAATAATCTGCGTTTGTTTGGCAAGCTGGAATACAGCCCTGTAAAAAATCTGAAGATCAGCGGCGAGTACACTTTTACACAAGCTAATTATTCAAACGTAGATGTAAGAAATACCAACAGGTATGTGAACCCAAATACGTATCAGTTAGATATCGTAAACCCGACTTCTTCTTACACTAAATACACATCGGCAACGAATGTAAACGCGCTGAACCTTTACGCCAGCTATACATTCAATATTGCCAATGCGCACAACTTTACTTTTCTCGCAGGATCTAACCAGGAGCTGAGTAAAGAAAGCGGCTATTCTTCAAAGAGATTAAATCTGCTGAGTCCATCGGTTCCATCTTTGTCTACCTCAACAGGCACGCCTACAGTTGATGATGATTTTAACGAGTACGGACTGTCCGGCTATTTCTATAGGTTCAACTATTCATATAAAAACAAATACCTTCTGGAAGCAACGGGCCGTTATGATGGATCATCACGCTTTCCAACAAATGAGCGCTATGGTTTCTTTCCCGGAGCCTCTGCAGGCTGGGTGTTAACAGAAGAAAAATTTTTACAACCACTTAAGAACATTTTTTCCCAGATCAAATTAAGAGGTTCCTATGGTGAGATCGGCAACCAGGTAACTTATTTCAGCGGAACCTCCACACAGGATTATTATCCCGCTGTTCCTTCGATGAACATTGTCAATGCTGGCTGGATCGATCCTTCTACCAATATTGTGTACACGACTTTGGGTTCACCAAGATTAGTGAGCCAGGCGTTCACATGGGAGCGCGTCCGCACATACGATCTGGGCATTGATGCGACGTTGTTGAAGAACAGGTTGTCTGCAACATTTGATGTGTATCGCGAAGAAACAATTGGCATGCTGGTAAATGGTTCGTCCCTGCCCGCCAGTCTTGGAACGCAACCTCCAAAAGAAAACCGGGGCAACTTGAAAGTAGAAGGATGGGACATGAACCTGACATGGAAAGATAATATAGGAAAGGATTTCACCTACTCAGTAGGTGTCAATCTCGCCGGAAGAAATCCTGCAGTGATAACAAAGTATAACAACCCTGCCAAACTGTTGAGCGATTATTACGAAGGCATGAAAATAAACGAGCTCTGGGGATACAAAACGTACGGTTATTTTACAGCTGATGATTTTGCAAAAGGCGTATTGGATGCAAAACTGATCAACAATAAAACAGTTGCAGATAACAAAGGCCTGATGCCTGGTATTGCAGGGTTTCAGGGCGTTTATCAAAATCCCGGTGACATCAGGTTCGTAGATATGAATGGAGATGGAGTAATAAGCCCTGGCGCAAACACTGTAGCAAATCCCGGTGACAGAACAATAATAGGCAACAGCACACGCCGTTTCCAATATGGCTTCAATGGCAGTGCATCGTACAAAAACTTCGATCTGTCATTTTTCATACAAGGTGTAGGCGACAGAGATGTTTGGATAAGCAACCAGGTATTCTGGCCATACACGGATCAGTTTTCCAGTATATATGCGCACCAGCTTGATTACTGGACACCGGAGAATCAAAATGCCTATTATCCGAGAATGTATGCAAATGCATCCGGCAACACAAGTACAAGCAGAAGCACACAAACAAAATATTTATCCAACGGTGCGTATTTGAGGATAAAAAGCATTGCTGCAGGTTACATGCTGCCGCAGAAATGGGCCAACAGGATGCACCTGAGCCGCGCACGACTTTTCTTTTCCGGAGAAAATCTTTTCACATTCGATCATTTGCCTGCGGGCCTTGATCCCGAAGCTTCCGACCTCGGCAATGGAGGAATTTATCCATTCCTGAAAAAAATGAGCTTTGGTGTAAACGTAAGTTTCTAGTAATAAACAGAATTGATTTTCGAGACTAAACAATTAAACAAATGAAATCGACTATAAAAATATTCTTGTCTGCTGCGCTTTCAGCCTCTTTGCTTGGCTGCGCAAAGGATCTTACACCAAAGGATCAGCTGCAGATCAGCACGACATTTTCTGACTACAACGGATTTAAAATATACGCATGGAAATTCTACAACGTTTTTCCGGGCTACGCTTTTGACGGTGTCAATTCAGAGATCAATGGGGATCTTTTCTTAAATGCAAATCCCAACGGACAATCTGCATGGATATCGCAAACAGTTGTTGTTCCTTCTTCCGATGCTTTCTACACCAATAGTTATGCAAGGATCAGAGATGTAAATATCATGCTGGACAACATTGGTAAAACAACATTATCAGATGCGGACAAGGCACATTGGAGAAGCGTCGGTTATTTCTTCAGGGCATTCAACTATGCGGGCCTTGTAAACCGTTATGGTGATGTGCAATATCTTGATCATGCACCTGGTGATGCAGACACGGCGCTGTATATGGCTCGTACACCAAGAGATATTGTTACACAACATATACTTGATGATCTTAACTATGCACAGCAAAACATTAAAGTGGCAGGTGATGGTGATAATACTGTCAACAAGGCCGTGGTGCAGGCGTTCTTGTCGCGCTTTGGTTTGCAGGAAGGAACATGGCGCAAGTACCACAATCTCGGCAACGCAGAACCTTATTTACGTGCAAGTGCATTGGCTGCAGAAAAATTGATGGTTACATTTCCCGCTTTGAGCGCTAACTATGATGATGATTTTAACAGCGAAAATTTAGGAGGTGTGCCGGGCATTATTTTATACAAACAATATGTGACTAACCAGATCACCCATTCACTCTCCAGTTATGGACGAAACTCATCCGGCAGATGGGATCTGACAAAAAAGGCAATAGACATGTATTTGCTGAAAGATGGACAATCCCGTTTTACCAGTCCACTTTTTACGAATGACAAAACGCCCAACGACGAATTTAAGAACAGGGATCTTCGTTTGTATTTCTCAGTGCCGCCACCTTACAAGGTAAATACCAATCCGCCAAGCAACGTGTTTACATATACTGGTGTGCCGGAAGATACAATGTATTTCGGCGTGATGAACCGCATTTCCAACGCACAGCGCAAAACATTGCCTACACTTAACTGGAACGGCTTTGTGGTAAGACAGGAGCCGCATTATGCAGATTATTCAAATGGTCAGCCGTACTGTGTTACCTATACGGGATACAGGTTTTATAAGTTTGTCGACCATCTTGTGCTTAACCTGCAGAACTCAGATATCAACGATTGTCCTGTGTTTCGAATGGGAGAGGTGCTGGCAAATTACGCAGAAGCGAAATTTGAACTCGGTGAATTTACACAAGCCATTGCCAACGCAACTATCAATAAATTAAGGGCACGTGGAGAAGTTGCGGCGCTGGATGTGGCGGCTATTGCAAATGACCCTTCAAGAGACCCTGATGTTGACCCTGTATTGTGGGAAATAAGAAGGGAAAGAGCTGTTGAATTGATGGGCGAAGGTTTTCACTTTGATGATTTGAGAAGGTGGAACAAAATGAGCTATGTAACGCAGTGGAAGCTGGGAAGATGGATCAAGAAGGGAACAGATGTTCCGGCGAATTCTATCATTCCTGTTTTGAATGGAGCAACAGAAGGATACATAAGCTACGAGCCTTTGCCGCCAGCTACATTTCCTGACTACTATTACTTGTATCCAATACCATCCGGAGAAATTGCTTTGAATCCCAAGCTCACGCAAAATCCGGGATGGCCAACGAAGTAGGCACACTTTGGTTTTTTTGTTAGAACAGGCCGGTGGATATTTTTTCACCGGCATTTTTTTAATTCACATTACGTAGTACCTTCAAAAAAAAACGTATTTGTAGATAACCATATCTTCGTCACGTTTAGAAAAACAAACAACATGTTTATACGATCAATGTGCTTATCGGCGCTTGCAATATTTTCTACGCAGCTAATTGTGGCGCAGCAGAGCCGCAAACCCAATATCGTTTTCATTTTAGCAGATGATCTTGGATATGGCGACATACAACCATATGGGCAAAAACTAATTCAAACACCCAACCTGAACAGGCTGGCCAAAGATGGAATGAAGTACACGCAGTTCTATGCCGGAACATCTGTATGTGCGCCTTCGCGCTCGTCGCTGATGACGGGGCAGCACACTGGTCACACGCCCATCCGTGGCAACAAAGAAGTGATGCCGGAGGGACAGGCCCCTATTCCTGATTCCACAGTAACCATTGCGGAACTGATGAAGAGCGCTGGTTACACCACAGGATTGTTTGGTAAATGGGGATTGGGATTCCCCGGCAGCGAAGGAGATCCAATGAAACAGGGCATTGATAAATTCTACGGATACAATTGCCAGAGAGAAGCACACCGTTACTATCCCACACATCTTTGGGACAATACGACGAGAATAGATCTTGAAGGCAATGCCCACCTGCTTAAACCAGTTACCTATGCACCGGAACTTATCCAGCAGAAAGCCTTGCAGTTTATTGATGATAATAAGGCAAAGCCGTTTATGCTTTTCCTGACCTATAATTTGCCGCATGCAGAACTACTTGCGCCCGATGATAGTTTGTTGAACATGTATAAAGGTAAGTTTCCGGAAAAGCCTTTTCATGGCGACGATTACGGAAGCAAAGCAAACACTGCGGGCTATGCATCTCAACAAATTCCACACGCTATGTTTGCTGCAATGGTTACCAGGCTTGATATGTATGTGGGCCAGGTGGTGAGTAAATTGAAAGCGCTTGGGCTTGATGACAATACGCTGATCATCTTCACAAGTGATAACGGCCCACATTTCGAAGGAGGTGCCGATTCGAAATTCTTCAATGGTGGTGGTGGTTTGCGCGGGGAAAAAAGAGATCTGTATGAAGGCGGAATTCGCGAGCCATTCATTGTAAAATGGCCGGGTAAAGTAAAGGCCGGTACAACCAATAATTATGCAGGTGGTTTCTGGGATGTGTTGCCCACGCTGGCACAAATAGTAAACAAACCCGTTCCTGCGTACATTGATGGCATTTCGTTTCTACCTTCCATGACCGGCAAAAAACAAAAAGCACATGATTATCTGTATTGGGAATTTCATGAAAGCGGTGGAAGGCAGGCAGTACGGTTTGATCAGTGGAAATGCATTCGTTTGAATGTTGATGATTCCGCGAAAACAAAAGTGGAGTTATACGACCTCAATAACGATAGAGGAGAGAAGAATGATGTAGCCGCACAGCATAAAGACGTTGTTGAAAAAGCAATCCGGTTGATGAATGATGCGCACGTCAAGTCGGATGTGTTTCCGTTTGCAGGTGAGAAAAAGTAAAAAGTAAAAAGTCAAAATTCAAAAAGGCATCGAGCGTTTTTCAATTTTGACTTTTGAATTCCTAGTCGACTAGTAATATTGTTTGAAAAATTAAAAGAATGTTGCTTGTCATTCCGACGAAGGAGGGATCTAGGTTTCATACCAGCGAGCTGCTTAAGTAGTTACTCAGATCCCTCCTTCGTCGGGATGACAAACAGCCTTTCGCCACTCATCACGAACACTAAAAAAAAATCAAAATTCAAAAGTCAAAACGAGAGCCTGCATTATTGACTTTTGAATTTTGATTTTTGACTTTAAAGTATTAGCAACCTATTTCCCACCTTTATTCAGCCTTAGTCGTGCAAAATGATTTTCAAGATGGCTTCGCATGCCGTTTCTGAATTCTTCCGGTGTGCCTTTCTCAAGAATGGTGATGAGTTGTTTATGCGAAGTGAATTTTTGTGCGCCGGCGATGGGTTTAAAGATTGAACTCTTCTCTACGAAATCAAATATTGGTAATAGCAGTCCCTGGAACTTTTTAAGCGTTTCATTTTTTGTGATCTGGTATAATTTTCCATGAAATGCTATTTCATAAGAAGCTTCAAACATGCGGTGTTTAGCGGAGAGTGGTTCATTTTTTACAATCTCCTTGAGTTCCTTAATATCAGCATCTGTAACATGGCTGAATAAAAGGTCTGCCATTCCTACTTCCAGCACCAACCGTATTTCAAAGATTTCCTTTAAGGTGTCATCACTTAAAATATATGGATTTAGGCTTTTTGCCAAATTGCCGAAGATGTCCGGACTCGTTATAACCGCACCTTTCTTTTTCTTCGTGTCGATCAAACCCATCATCCTAAGCCTCATTAATGCTTCACGTACAACCGTACGGCTCACACCAAGCGCAGCGGCGAGTTCGAGCTCTTTCGGAATACTATCGCCCACTTTGAGTTTCCGCTGATGTAATAAGGCAATCAGGCTGTCTTCCACTTTGTCAACCAGTGATTGCGTATCTATTGATTTAAAAACTTCCTTCACTTTTATTCTTTAATTATTAGTGCATATTAAACGTACGACCAAAGATAATATGTATGATTTTATTAAGTCAAACATAATTTTTGCGTCCCTATTCGTCGGTCTGGCGAGATCCAACGTCTGTAGAGACGCGTTGAACGCGTCTCCCTGCACCTGAAATAGGTTCGTTTAAAATGTAACATCGCGCATTTTTTGTTGCATGATGGTGGTGTTGCTGAGAGGCATTCAATGCGTCTCTACGGATTTCGACTCCCTGCCCGTTTCGGCTACAAAATAAGCACCCCAAAAATTAAATAAAGTTTTTTTTGGTTGGTATGTGAAATTCTGTCTAACTTTATTATGTCATACATAATACTAAAACTAAAACTGCTTTTATGAAACTTGCCTGGCTGCGAATTGGAATGTTCATTTCCTTTTTCCTATCTGCCATCGTTGGCTTTTCTCAAGCAAAAATTTCGGGCCGCATTCTTGCGGGCGAATCGAACAAACCGCTTGATGGTGTTAATATCTTAGTTAAAGGAACAAAACGGGGAACGACCACTGATGCAAACGGTGATTTTAACATCGCTGCAAATGCCAAAGATGTTCTCGTGTGTTCTTACACAGGCTACCAGGTACTTGAAGTGACCGTCGGTACGGAGCCAAGACTGAATTTGGTGATGGCTACAGCCACCGATAAAATGAGTGAGGTAGTTGTGGTGGGCTATGGAACACAAAACCGCAGGAACATCACCAGCGCTATTGCCAAGCTGGACAGTAAGGTTTTGGAAAATGCGCCGCGTGCTAATGTTGGAAGTGCATTGCAGGGGACCATTTCGGGCCTGCAGGTAGTGAATGCTACGGGCCAGCCGGGTGCTTCACCATTAATATTGTTAAGAGGGGGTGCTTCTATCAACAACCCCGGTTCTCCGCTTGTAGTGATAGATGGTATAATCCGTTCCTATAACGATATTGCCTCAGAAGATATCGCATCCATTGAGTTGTTGAAAGATGCTGCTGCTACATCCATTTATGGTGCACGCGCAAACAATGGCGTTATCTTAATTACAACAAGACAGGGCAAGTCTGGGGTAGCGCAGATCTCGTACAAGTTTACGGGAGGATACAATCAAAAAAGAAAGGGATACACTTACTTAAATGCGCATGATTATATTTACTACAACAGGTTAGGCAATTTTAATTCAGGCAGAACACTTAGCCAGGTCAATACATCCAGAGGTTATGGCTTGCCTGCGGGCGTTGGTGGCGTGACCACTGGTACAGGCGCTGCTGATCTTGCCATCTTCGATATCAGGAAATACGATGCGTCCATGAATGATTTGTTTTCGCAAGGTTGGGATACTGTTGGTGATCCTTATGGCGGAACGATTATTTTCAAAGATCACGGCGGAGAGATTGAGAACCTTGTTTTTAGAAATACGTACACGCAAGATCACTACGTTAATGTTACAGGAGGTAACGATAAGGGAAAGTATTTCGCCAGTTTTGATTACTACAACGAGCCCGGTGTTATTGTAGGTTCAAGTTATAAACGTTATTCCGGTGTGTTGAATGGTTCTTATAAAGTAAAGCCTAACATAGAAGTATCGACCGGTGTGAATTTATCGACGTCTTCGCAGTTGGGTGTGAACGGTTCAGAGGTAAACAATCTTTACAGAAACCTGGCTATATGGCCAACGATGAACCCATGGCTGGATTCTGCTAAAACCAAACCAAACCCGGGCAATGGCGTGAACGATGGCAATCCTTTGTATTGGCTGGGTAAACAGGATAGAAGCGATGAGATAGACAGAATAACAGCCAATGCGTCGGTTAAATGGGATCTTCTTCCGGGCCTTTATTTGAAAGCTACGGGTTCGGCTTACCTGGCTGAACAAATTGACCAGAGTTTTCAACGTGCAACCCAAACCTATACAAACATCTTTTCCAATCCCCCTTCATTTAGCAACACGGCAAGAACTTCAATAGCCTATAATTCAAGGTCTTTTCAAAAGCAGTTCACCGCTAATCTGAACTACGATAAAATCTTTGCACGAAAACATCGTGTAAGTGCAATGGTGGGTGCTGAGTACTATGGTATAAAAGACTATGTTACGCAGGTGTATGGAACCAATGCACCTACAGATGATATACGCACAGTGAATGCTTCCACTACTTTTACGGCGGGAAATAACTATTCAACTGTTTCCGAATACAGGATGATCTCTACACTTGGTCGCGTTGGGTATGTATTTGACCAACGTTTCCTCGTCAATGCTTCTTTTAGAATGGACGCTGCATCGAGCCTGGCGAAAGACAATAGAAATGGTTTCTTCCCCGGTGTTTCTGCCGGATGGAACATTCAAAACGAAAAGTTTTTCCGCAATTCAGGCATAAGCAATGTGATCTCTACACTTAAGCCACGTATCAGCTATGGCCAGAACGGAAACATAGCAGGACTTGGCAGGTATGAAGTACAAGGCACTTACGGCAGTGTAGGTTTGTACAATAACAACGCTGGGTTCTTAAATACGGGTGTCGTAAATTCAGATTTACAATGGGAGAAAAGTAAAACAACTGACGTAGGTGCGGACATTGGACTTTTCCACGACAGGGTATCTTTCGTTTTCGATTATTACGATAGAAGGACCAGTGATCTGTTAACCAATCTTGCGCTTCCGGGTTATACGGGCTTCAGTTCAGTAAGAACGAATTTAGGTACTTACCAAAACAAAGGCTATGAATTTACGGTAAATGCAAACGTGCTTAACAATCCTAATGGCTTAAGGATAGATGTGAGTGCCAATGCCAGTTACGTTAAAAATAAAATTCTCCAACTGCCATATAACGGACAGCCGAACAACAGGCAAAACGGCGCAGGTGCAGCAAGTCTGATTCAAATTTATGATCCTAATGCAAAGCAACTTGTATGGGTTTCAGGATTGCAGGAAGGACAGCCGCTCGGCGCTATCTATGCATTCAAACAGGTATCGATCTTCAGAGATGATGCAGAGATCGTTAAAACCGCTGGTAGCAGGAGAGATGTTGTTGCACAGATCAGCGGACCAGGCGTAACTTATGGTACAGGTAAAATAACGCCGGGTGATGTCAACTGGATGGATGTGGACCAGAACGATACTATTGATTCAAGGGACCAGGTGTATGTTGGTAACATGTTCCCAAAATGGACAGGCGGCTTTTCTGCAAACTTTAGTTATAAAGGCTTCACTTTATACTCCCGTTTTGAATTTGCTTTGGGTCATACAATATACAATGACCTCGTGGCAAGAACATTGGGTCAATACCAGGGGACATTCAACTATATAGACTTGCAAAAGAATGCATGGTCACCTACTAATACGAATACAGATATCCCTAAAGTTTATTATGCAGATCAGGTGGCGGCGCCACTTGGTAAGAAGAATTATACAAGGATAAATAATGCATCAGCCACAATAAATAGTAACAACTCAAGATTTTACGAGAAGGGAGATTACCTGGCAGCAAGGGAGATAACACTGTCGTATGATCTCTCCAAATCATTACTCGCTAAAACAAAGGTCCTGTCGCAATCAAGAATCTATGTAAGTGCAAACAACTTGTTTTATATAACCAAGTTTAGCGGGCCATCACCTGAGCCGCCGATTGATCCTAACACAAAAACTATTAATGGAATTTACCAGGGAACCTATCCTACGCCTAAAAGTTTCATCATAGGTGCCCAGATAACATTTTAAAATAACTAATTGTAGACAGTATGAGAAAGATAAATATATTCCTTGGGCTATGCGCAATTGTGGTAAGCTCTTGTTCAAAAAAACTGGACCTTGCACCTGTGAGCAGTATAAGCGATGCCAACTATTGGCAAACGCCTGACCAGGTAGATGCATTTGTTTCCGGATTGCATAGCGGCCTGAGAAGCAGCACAGGGTCGATTCAATATTTAGGAGAAATGCGTGCAGATGTTTTTGGAACAGATCCCGGTTCAAGCTCTACATTTACAGGGGAAGCAACACAAGGTGTTGAGCGACTTTGGACAAATAATCTCGACCTGGATAATCCCGGCGTTTCTAACTATGGCGGCTTTTATAGCAACATAGCACAGCTAAATTTGTTGATAGATAAATTAAATACAACAAACATTGTGACGCAAGCCAATAAGAATTATTATCTCGGTATTGCTTACGGCATGAGAGCCTATTCTTATTTTCACATTTACAGAAGCTGGGGCAAAGCTGTTATTCAAACAGAACCAACAACTTCTTTTGATATTGCCAATCTCGCGAAAGCAGCGTCTCCTGAAGCAGATGTTTTAAAATTAGTAAAAGACGATGTAGAAAAATCTCTTACTGCTTTTGGAACTGACTATAGTTTCAGAAATCAAAAAGGCTACTGGTCAAAAGCCGCAACGCTGATGTTGAAAGCAGAAATAAATTTGTGGACAAGCTATAGAGGAGGCGGTACTGCTGATGCTACTGTTGCTAAAAATGTTTTAACCGACATACAGACCAACGTTGCGGGACTAACATTGCTTCCTTCCTTTGCTAATGTATTTACGTCCGCTAATTTTGGAAATGCAGAAATCATCTTCGCAATCCGTAACAAACTGAACGAAGCGCAACTTCCGATCTCAGGCACGTTTCTTCCGCAGACAAGCCTTATTGCAAACTATTATGATTCCGTGGGTAATCGTAAATTCAATGTTACTACCGATAACTGGGGAGGTTTGTTGAGAGCGCCGATCATGATTTCCACTTTCAGAAAGTTCAGTGATCTGGATAGTCGTAAGTGGGCATCTATTGTTGGGGCGTATAATTTCAGCGGTGGTACTTATAAAATAGCTGGTGCTTTTGTTGGGAAATACCAGGGAGAACAGTTGTCAGGTGCAAGGCAATATACCAATGATTTTCCTGTATACCGTTATGCTGATTTGTTGTTGATGCTGGCAGAAGCAAAAGTAATTCTTGGTGAAAGCCCTGCAACAGAGATCAATGCGGTAAGGCAGAGAGCTTATGGCACGAACTACAATGCAACCACGATGGGATATCCCAATCAGGCTGTGGATGCTGATGCTAAAGAAGCGATATTGCAGGAACGTTATTTTGAGTTTGTCTTTGAAGGTAAAAGATGGTATGACCTGCGCCGAATGGATGCTTCAAATGCCTACGTGTACAAGTATACCAACATCCTTCCTGCAGACGCCTACAAAGTGCTCTGGCCAGTTGACAGGAACACGCTTACGAATAACAGGGCCTTAACCCAGACCCCGGGTTATGCGCAATATTAAATCAGCCACATTGATATTAAAATAGTTTTTCTCAAATGAGCAATGGTGCCGGGAGTAATCCTGCTCCTGGTTTTTTAAACCTTAGAAAATAAAAAGAATTATGAGCATACAGAAACTTAGAGGACTTATCGCAGCACCCTTCACACCTATGAAAGAAGATGGTTCGTTGAACTTATCCCTCATTCCCCGTTATTACGAAATGCTGGTTGCCAACGGTGTTACCGGTGCATTTATCTGCGGCTCCACCGGAGAAGGAGTTTCCATGACAACAGCCGAGAAAATGGCGGTTGCAGAAGCATGGGCAGATCGTTCCCGTTCAAATCCTGATTTTAAAGTGATGACCCTGCTGGGAGGCACAAGCATAGCCGACTGTAAAATATTGGCAAGACACGCCAGAGAAATCGGCCTATACGCTGTTTCTTTTACTGCGCCATTTTATTTTAAACCCGCTGATGTTAAACAGCTCGCAGAGTGTTGCAAAGCGATAGCTGATGAGGTGCCCGACATGCCATTTTACTACTATCACATTCCAGTATTGACCCGCGTGGATTTTGCGATGTTTGATTTGTTGCAGGCGGTAGATGGTTACATACCAAACTTTGCCGGTGTAAAATATACGCATGAAGATTTCATGGATTTTCTTTCCTGCTTGCACTACAAAAACGAGAAGTATGACATGTTGTGGGGAAGAGATGAGAATATGCTTGCGGCACTGGCTTTAGGGGCGAAGGGCGCAGTAGGCAGCACTTTCAACTATGCGGCACCGTTATATAATCGAATGATGAACGAATATGAAAGTGGAAGCATTGATATCGCCCGAAAGCTTCAGCAAAAATCGATCGACATGATTCGCCTGCTTGGAAAATATGGAGGAATAGCAACGGGGAAAGCTTATATGAAAGTGATGGGTCTGGATTGCGGAACCTTCCGTTTGCCTGTAAAAAATATGAGTACAGAGCAATTTCACGCATTTAAAAATGAGGTGGAACAATTAAATTTCGGTAGTTTTTGTTCTCAAATATCGCCTTCGATTGAAGCCTGACATATGAAGTATCTATCTTTTTGCATAGTAGCATCGTCACTTTTTGTAACAGCTGATCTGTCGGCTCAAAAAAATAAAGTGGAATCTATAAGCTGGAATATAAGCGGGCAGTTACCTGCGTCAAATGGGAAGTTGTTGGGTTTTGCGGGACCCGTTGTTGGTGTAAACAATGATGTATTGCTCGTAGGCGGCGGCGCCAACTTCCCGGATGATATGCCCTGGAACGGTGGAAAAAAGAAATACTATGATGACCTGTATGTATTTAAAAAAGACCACAGGGATTCACTGGTTCTTTTTCAATCTCACAAGCTTCCTTTATCGCTTGCCTATGCGGCTTGCATCTCAACAGGCAAGGGACTCGTCGTTGCGGGGGGAGAGAATGATGAAGGCATCAGCAACAAAGTATTTTTGATACAGTGGGATGACCATGATCAAAATCTTCGTGTGATCAATTTGCCGGATCTGCCACGTGCCGTAACGAATGCATCAGTTACAGTAAACAATGATAAAGTGTACCTTGTTGGTGGAGAAACGATTGATGATGTTTCCAAAACATTTTTGTTGCTGGATTTAAAGAAGACAGTACCGACATGGCAGCAACTTCCATCGTTTCCGAAACCGATTTCTCACGCAGCGATGGTGGTGCAGCACAATGAAAAAAATGATTGCATTTATGTCATTGGTGGACGAAAGAGGAATATCGGCAGCACCAGTGATTTATACGCATCTACTTTTCAGTTCGATCTAAAACAACGTAAGTGGAAAGAAAAAGCGGCACTGCCTTCTCCACTTGCAGCGGGAACGGGCGTGGCTTTTGGGGACGATAACATTATTCTGTTTGGAGGAGACAATGGCGAAACTTTTCACAGGACCGAAAAGCTGATAGCAGCCATAGCAACTGAAAAAGATGAAGCCAAAAAGGCTTTGCTGATAAGAGAAAAAGCAGGCGTTCAATCCAATCATCCCGGGTTCAGCAAAGCTGTTCTTAAGTACAATACCCTGAAAGATCAGTGGACCATAATAAAGTACATTCCATATGAATCGCCTGTTACCACCACTGCCGTAAAATGGAACGACCTTATCATTATTCCCGGTGGAGAAATAAGGGCAGGCGTTCGCACATCGCAAATTATTTCGGCTAAAATTTTTTATAAATGAACATCCAGGGAAAACAATCACTTACGTATGACAGCACTCCAATTGCTGCAAAGTCTTATTATCCCTGGGTTGTTGTTGCCTTGCTTTGGGTAGTGGCATTGCTGAACTATATGGACAGGCAAATGCTGTCAACCATGCGGCCCTTTATTCAGCTGGATATAGAGGAGTTGCAATCGGCCACCAACTTTGGACATCTGATGGGGATCTTCCTGTGGATATATGGATTGATGAGTCCAATAGCAGGTATAGTAGGAGACAGGGCCAATCGCAAATGGTTGATCGTTGCAAGCCTTTTTGTGTGGAGCGGTGTTACCTATGCAATGGGCTATGCCAATAATTTTAACCAGTTATATTGGCTCCGCGCTATAATGGGCGTGAGTGAAGCGTTGTATATTCCTGCGGGGCTTTCACTAATCGCCGATTACCACAGTGATAAAACCCGGTCACTCGCCGTGGGCATTCACATGACTGGCTTGTACATGGGGCAGGCGCTTGGCGGATTTGGTGCCACTGTTGCTGCTAACTTCTCCTGGCATAAAACCTTTCACTGGTTTGGATTGATAGGAGTTGTTTATTCATTGCTGCTCATTCTTTTTTTAAAAGAGAAAAAGAATCCGACAGCGCTAAGTAATGATAGAAGTGAAAAGACACCAACTTTCGAAGGGCTTAAAGCAGTATGTTCTAATATTTCCTTTTGGATCATCGTATGCTATTTTGCTATTTCTTCTTTGCCGGGATGGGGCATTAAGAACTGGTTACCTACGTTGTTCGCAACAGATTTGAAAATTGACATGGCTACAGCAGGCCCCATCTCAACCATTACCATTGCAGCATCTTCGCTGCTCGGAGTTTTGTTTGGCGGTATCTTATCAGATCGTTGGGTGCAAAAAAATATTAAGGGAAGAATTTACACAAGCGCTATAGGATTATCACTAACTGTGCCCGCATTGTTATTGATTGGTTTTGGCCATTCACTTTTTAATGTGATTGCAGCGGCATTTTGTTTTGGTTTCGGATATGGAATATTCGACGCGAACAACATGCCGATACTTTGCCAATTCATCCCTGCTAAATACAGAGCGACAGGATATGGCCTGATGAATATGGCCGGTGTTTTTGCCGGAGCCTTTATCACTGATGTGCTTGGAAAATCAACAGACGCAGGCAACCTGGGAAGAAGTTTTGCGATGCTAAGCGGCATCGTTGCGGTAGCAGTTGTAGGGCTGCTTTATTTTCTGCGCCCCAAGGCTTCGACAAGCTCAGCCTGACACATTGTTTAGGTGAGAGCCATGGTTCGTGAAGACATGAACCGCGGCACCAAGAGAACATTTCTCGCTTCGCGAGATTTAACATGTCGCCTCGCTGGGGCTGGCATTCGGTTCGTGATAATTTAATAACGTAGCTACTAACGTGTCGCCCCGCTGGGGCTTGGTTGGAGTCTCAGAGTGCTCCTTATAGCCCCAGCGGGGCGACACGTTAGTAGCAGAAAATGAAAAAAAGTATGAGAGGTTTGAATGCTTTTCTGTGGCCGGTAATGATTGTTTTATTGTTGTGCAATCTTGAGTGCTATGCTCAAAATGAATTAGCAACAGGAGTAAGAGTAACTACACAAAGTGCCAGCATTCCTGTGTTAAAAGGACGTGCCGAGAACCCTGTTTTACGACTTGCTATTTCGATACCGGATGGCAAGACATTTCAAACAGCGAATTTGCGTTGTTCTCTAAATAATTTTAATGACGTTGAAAAAATAGATGTCTTTAGCACGGGTGCCGAACCGTTTTCTACTTCAAATTTAATCACCTCTTTTCAACCAACATCCAGGTCATTCGATATTCCAGTGACGTTAGATGTGCAACCCGGTGTAAAGTTTATCTGGTTAAGCATTGCCTTAAAAAACAACGCATCTGTCAACAATAAAATTGAACTGCGTTGTCAGCAGATTGCAGATGTAAAAGGCAATAAGATAGCGGTTAGTCAGGAAAAAGGCAGCTATGCAAAATATGTCGGTGTTGCCATAAGAAACGCAGGTGATGACGGCGTAAATACTTATCGCATACCCGGGTTGGTACAAACGAATAAAGGAACGCTAATTGGCGTTTACGATATCAGGTACAACAACAGCAGCGATCTTCCGGGATATATTGATCTCGGCATGAGCCGCAGCACGGATAGCGGACGTTCCTGGCAGCCAATGAAGATCATTATGAAAATGGGCGGATCCAATGACAACAGTGGCGTAGGTGATCCTTCCATTTTATTTGATGAAGTAACGAAAACGATTTGGGTGGCTGCATTGTGGAGCAAAGGCAATCATTCCATTGCGGGTTCTATTGGTGGCTTGTCGCCTGATTCGACGGGTCAATGGTTGCTGACAAAAAGTACTGATGATGGTAACACGTGGAGCGAACCAATCAATATAACAGCACAGATTAAAGACCCTGCGTGGAAACTCTTTTTTCAGGGACCGGGAAGAGGTATAATGATGCAAGATGGAAAACTCGTTTTTCCTGCACAATATTGGGATGCCAAAAATATGCCTTACTCCACCATTGTCTACAGCGATGATCATGGCAATACATGGAAAGGGAAAATGGCCGGACCAAAATCCAATACAACAGAAAGTCAAATCATAGAAACCTCACCGGGCGTATTGATGTTAAACATGAGAGACAACAGAGGTAGCTACAGAAGTGTGGCAACCTCTGCCAACATGGGCCAGTCATGGGCCGAACACCCTTCGTCGTACAACGCTTTAGTGGACCCTGTGTGTATGGGAAGTTTGATCAAAGCGCGTGTAATGGTAAAAGGCAAAATGAAAGATGTGCTGTTCTTCAGTAATCCCGCAACAAAATCCGGACGGTATAACATGACCATCAAGGCAAGTCTGGACATGGGCATGACATGGTCAGATGCCAATGAGTTGCTGATTGATGAAAGGCAATGCTACGGCTATTCATGTTTGACGAAAATTGACGATCATACCATTGGAATTTTGTACGAGGGGGTTAAGGATTTGTATTTTGTAAAAGTGCCTCTGAGTGATATCATAAAGTGAATAGTTGCGAAAAGTATCGGGTGATCTCTGTAGCACCATCGAAATGCCCGAAAAAGGTGCAAGATTCTGCATTTTAATGTGACCGCAATTGGTGCAACAGAGACGTGTTCAACGCGTCTCTACGGGGCTTATAAACGATAAAAGCAAAGGAAATTTAAACAACGTATTAATGCCTGGTAAAAAGAAAATTGGAACACTTCTTTTAAGTCTTATTTGTAGTCTTGCTTTTTCGCAGCAACCCATCAAAGTTGCTTGTCTAGGCAATTCTGTTACCTATGGATATCTTCATAAAGCGCCACTGCAAACATCTTATCCTGCTCAATTACAGCAATTGCTAGGTATTAATTATCTCGTGAAAAATTTTGGACACAGCGGAGCTACGCTTTTGCGCTACGGACACAATCCTTACACCAAAACAAAAGAATTTGACGAAGCAATCAAATTTCATCCGGATATTGCCATCATTGATCTTGGATTAAATGACACAGACCCACGAGACTGGCCCAATTATAGCGACGAGTTTGTACCCGATTACTCATGGCTCATTGATACGTTGCATAAATCAAACCCGTCGGTGAAAATTTTTGTTTGCAAAATGACGCCCATATTCAGTGATCATCCCAGATTTAAATCGGGGACGAGAGATTGGTTCTGGCAAGTGCAAAATCTAATACCTCAAATTGCTGCCATTAACAAAACAGCGTTGATTGATTTTCATTCACGGTTGTATTCGCGCCCAGATTTATTTCCGGATGCATTGCATCCAAACGAAGAAGGAGCGTCGATACTTGCTGCCACAGTGTATCAAAAACTCACAGGCAATTACGGTGGTATGAAGCTGGCGCCGGTATTCGCATCGCACATGGTGTTGCAAAGAAACAAACCAGTGCATTTTTATGGAATAGCAAATGCAAATGAAAAAATCGTTGTCAGTTTTAATGGCAAAAAAGAAACTTGTACAGCAGATGATAACGGGAAATGGGACGCAAAATTTCCTCCCATGCAAGCGGGCGGCCCTTATACCGCAAGTTTTGGTGCTTCATCCGGGTCTGTGACACTGGAAGATATTTTAATCGGAGAAGTTTGGCTTTGTTCGGGACAAAGCAACATGTATTTCAAAGTGCGTGAGGCCGTGAAGGATAAAAACGACATGGCAGAGACCGAAGCAGGTAATTCGATAAGGTTGTTGAGGATGCAGCCTTTTGTTGAAACAGATAATTATGCGTGGGATCAACCGGCGCTTCAGAAAGTAAATGAGCTCGCTTATTATTCCGGCACCTGGCAAAGATGTGATTCATCGTCCGCAAAAGAATTTTCTGCCGTTGCTTATTTCTATGGTAAGCAATTGCAGTCAGTATTAAAAGTTCCCGTTGGCTTGATACAGGTAGCAATGGGCGGTTCAACTACTGAATCGTGGATTGATCGGTACACAATGGAACATTCTGCCGTGTTGGTGAATGAATTAACGAATTGGCGCAAGTCAGATTTCATTATGCCATGGGTGAGAGAACGTGCTGATACGAATTTGAATAAATCTGACAATCCTAAACAGCGGCATCCATACGAGCCATGTTATAATTTCGAAGCAGGGATCAAACCCTTTACCGGGTTTCCGATTGCGGGCGTGATCTGGTACCAGGGCGAAAGCAATGCACACAATATCGAACTGCACGAAACGGCTTTTACTGAATTGGTAAAAAGCTGGAGAAATCAATGGGGATACAACTTTCCGTTTTATTATGTACAGCTGTCTTCAATCAACAGGCCGTCGTGGCCCTCTTTTCGATACAGTCAGTTGCAAATGCTGAAGATTATTCCCAATGCAGGCATGGTGGTGACAAGTGATCTCGGGGATTCCGTAAACGTGCATTACCCTTTAAAGAAACCTGTGGGAGAGCGTCTTGCAAACCTGGCCTTGCATTTTTCTTATGGGCGCAAAGACGTAGTGCCTTATGGGCCAATGCCTCTGAAAGCAGTGCGCAAAAATGACCGGGTAATTGTTTCTTTTAATTATGCCGGTCACTTGCAAACAAAAGGAAAACAATCGTTGAAAGGATTTAAAATACTTGATGAATTTGGACGTCCAATCCCGTCACATGCTTTTATCATGAGTAATAAAGTGGTTATTCAAATTGAGAAAAAGGCAACGCCAAAAATAGTTTTGTACGCATGGGAGCCTTATACTGACGCCAACCTGGAGAATGGTGCAGCATTGCCTGCGTCGACTTTTAGGCTCGATATAAATTGATATCTCTCAACAATAAATGCACAAGTGTTTACTTTAAAAAACAGGAATAGCAAGATGAAATATTCGCAACAGGACTTAAATGCATTGCAACAGTTTTATGAAAAACAATTGTTGAACGACACCATCCCTTTTTGGTTCCCTCGATCTTTTGACCATGAGCATGGTGGATTTTTACTTATGAGGGATGCAGATGGCGAATTGATTGACGATGATAAAGCAGTGTGGATACAGGGAAGGGCGACATGGCTCTTGTCAACCTTATACAACACAGTCGAAAAAAAAGAAGAGTGGTTGCAGGGAGCTAAACTCGGCTACGATTTCCTCAATAAATATTGTTTCGATGCAGATGGGCAAATGTTCTTCCACGTAACAAGGGATGGTCGGCCCATTCGGAAAAGACGTTACTTTTTTTCTGAAACATTTTATGTAATTGCTGCTGCCGCTTATGCGAAAGCAAGTGGTGATCAGGAAGCCGCTATGAACGCCAGACGTGTGTTTGGCGAATGCATAGCCTATGCAAGCGCCGAAAAGAAAATGACTCCGAAGTTCACAGAAACGAGAACATCAAAAGGTATTGGCGTCCCCATGATCATGATCAATACTGCCCAGCAATTGAGGGAAACCATTGGCGATCCTCGTTGCGATGAGTGGATAGAAAAATGGATCGCAGAAATTGAAAGAGACTTTGTGAAAGACGATATTAAATGTGTGATGGAACAGGTTGCTCCTGACGGAAGTATCATAGATCACATTGATGGGCGCACACTCAATCCGGGACATGCAATAGAAGGGGCATGGTTCATTTTGCATGAAGCTATTTACAGAAACAACGATAAGCGGCTAATTGATTTGGGATGCCGTATGATTGACTATATGTGGGAAAGAGGATGGGACAAAGAATATGAAGGGATTCTGTACTTTCGGGATGTTTACAATAAGCCTGTACAGGAATATTGGCAGGACATGAAATTCTGGTGGCCGCATAATGAGGTGATCATAGCTACATTACTTGCGTACTTAATGACGGGTAATGAAAAGTATGCCGGTTGGCACAAACAGGTGCATGATTATTCTTACCGGAAATTTCATGATGCAAAAAACGGTGAATGGTTTGGCTATCTCCACAGAGACGGCACATTGGCACAAACAGCTAAAGGCAACCTGTACAAAGGGCCATTTCACCTGCCTCGACAGGAGTGGTATTGTTTGCAAATATTAAATCAATATCTTGAACGGGCAACCAAATAAAACAGACTGATGAACAATTTTAAAGCCCATACAGCGGAGAAGATTTTTACCGGTGAAGAATGGCTCACTGATCATGCCATTGTTGTTGATGGCGAAATAATTAAGGATGTGGTTGCGCAGAGCGAACTTCCGTCAGGCCTCAAAGTGCATGACCTTGGCAGTGCAATCATTTCTCCTGCATTCATCGATTTACAGATATACGGTGCAAACGGAAAACTGGTTTCTGAATATCCCACCGAAGAAGCAATAACTGATTTGTATAATTATTGCCGTGACGGAGGTGCAGCCTTTTGTATGCCCACCGTAGCAACCAATCATTACGATGTTTTTAAGAAGGCAATAGATGCCATTAGAAATTATTGGAACCAGAAAGGCGAAGGTGTTCTGGGCATACATTTGGAAGGCCCATGGATCAATCCGCTAAAACGTGGCGCACATATTGAGTCGCTGGTACGTTCTCCTTCATTAAGTGAAGTAAAAGAACTATTGGAATATGGAAAAGGGGTAATTAAAATAATAACGCTTGCACCTGAGCAATGCAGCAAAGAAGTAATTGATCTTATTCTGTCCTATGGGATTGTTATTTCCGCGGGCCATAGCAATGCCACATACAAACAAGCCAAAGAAAGTTTCCGCGCCGGTATAAAAGCTGTCACGCATTTGTATAATGCTATGAGTCCGTTGCAACATCGCGAGCCGGGACTGGCAGGCGCAGCAATGGATGATGATACTGTCATGGCAAGTATTATCCCGGATGGCTATCATGTAGATTATGCGGCGATAAGAATTGCGAAAGCCGTTATGAAGGACAGGCTGTTTGTAATTACCGATGCGGTTACGCAAGCAGCTACAGGGCACTACCAGCACGAACTCGCTGGAGACAAATATGAAGCCGCGGGTATATTAAGCGGTTCGGCATTAACCATGCACAAGGCACTGTTGAACCTGGTGAATCATTGTGGTATAGAAATGGGAGAGGCAATTCGCATGTGCAGTTTATATCCTGCAAAGGTGATGGGATTGGACCATGAATTGGGAAAAATTAAGAAAGGCTATAAAGCTAAACTTGTTGGTTTTAATCAACAGGAAGGTTCTTGTATCATGTTGTAGAATGTACCCTTTTAAAGAAAACAAATAATTGCAATAAAAAAATGCAAACATCAAAAGCAGGAGGAATAAAATGGTTGGTGGGTGGATTATTGTTCGCCATTCTTTGGCCCTCTGCATCCACTGCCACCAAGGCAGGATTGGCAGTCGCGCAGCCTTTGGTCATTGCCATTGTACGATTTGCATTGGCGGCATGCATTCTCTTGTTTGTTGCACATGTCATACAGCGTAAAAGATTGCCGGCGGGCAAAGAGTGGAAACAACTGGCTATTTATGGATTGCTGAACATCACCATTTATCTCGGCTGTTATGTCGTGGCCATGCAAACCGTAACAGCGGGTATTGGTTCGCTGGCAGTTGCTACCAATCCTGTTTTTATCAGTTTTCTTTCCGTTATTTTCTTAAAACAAAAAATGGGATGGCGCATTATTCTTTCACTGGTGATTTGTACGGTCGGCGTTGGTTATGCCGCGTGGCCGTTATTCAGCAATGCATCTGTAACGGCAGGTGGCCTGCTGCTTTTACTGTTTAGCATGCTGTGTTATTCCGCAGCAGCTATTTATTTCTCTTCAAGAACATGGAGCAATCTTTCTTTGATGGTTATTAACGGATGGCAAACATTATTGGGCGGACTGTTTTTGTTGCCTGTGGTTTTGCTTTCTTATAAGCCGGAGCAGAATCATTTTACAAAAACGTTTTGGTTGTCGGTGGCGTGGCTCGCTGTTCCTGTTTCAATTGTTGCGGTGCAATTGTGGTTATGGCTTTTGTCCATAAACACCGTCAGGGCGGGCCTTTGGCTATTCCTCTGTCCTTTGTTCGGATTCTTGATTGCCGCATGGTGGCTGAAAGATGTGATAAATCTGTACACCGTTATCGGAATTGTTTTTGTAATAGCCGGATTATTGATTTCAAAAAAACGAGATAAAAATGAAGTGGTTTTTGATTAATCCGGCACAGGCAAAGCGATTAAATTAAGGCATACGAAGGTTTTGCATTTCATATTACATGTCGCTCCTACGGAGCTGGTATTTGTCACTGCTCCGATTTTGTCTACGAACATTGGGCTCCTACGGAGCTTTCCATTACCCAGAGTCTCGAAGAACCCCGTAGGGGTTAACCGTTCGTAGCTCAAGTAAACATTTTGCAAATTAATAGCCAGCTCCGTAGGAGCGACATGTCAAAATAAAGGAAATCACATTGTTAAAAGATTTGCCCTATATTATTAGTGATCTGAATTCATTTCATAAACTATGAGAATAATTGTAAAGATTGTTTCGCCGATCATCATTCTCTCGTCAATCTTGGCGCAGGCACAAACGCAGATACGATTGCCCAACCTGAACGATTCGTTATTTAGTACTTACTATCAGCAACGGGTAAGCCATTTCAAACTTTTACCTGCATCGCAGGATGACATTGTTTTCCTTGGTAACAGTATTACAGACGGTGCAGAATGGGCCGAGTTGTTTGCAGACATAACTATCAAAAACAGGGGTATCAGTGGCGACATAAGTGCAGGCGTGCTTCATCGTATTGGTGACATTGGTAAACACCAACCGAAAAAAGTTTTTCTGTTGATAGGTGTCAATGATCTGGCAAAAGGCATCACCACAGACTCCGTTGTTAAAAACATTTTACTTATTGCCAGCTGGATTAAGCAGGAATCTCCTTCTTCCAAACTGTTCATTCAAAGCATTCTTCCGGTATCAGACAGGTTTAAAAAATTTGAAGGACACACTAATAAAACAGATTCGATCCTGAAAGTAAATAGCAAATTGAACAGCTTCGCTTTAGGCTATGGCTATACATTCATTAATCTCTTTCCTTTCTTTGTAAACCAACAAGGCAAGATGGATGAAAAATATACCAATGATGGTTTGCATTTGTTAGGGGAGGGCTATTTACTATGGAAGCATATTGTGTTTCCTTACGTTTATGATTTGCAGGCGAAACCTTCACTAATCCCTTTGCCGCAACAACTCACGTGGAACAACGGATTTTTTCCATTGTATAAGTGTCACTCCATTGTGGTTGCCGACAATGCTTTGATGGATGAAGCGGAAAAATTGAAAACCATATTTACTGAAAAAGGGTTGCAGATTTCAATAAACAACAAAGCCGGAAAGGATGAAACGGTTATTGAATTGCGATTGAATGCCCCGGCTTCCGACATGACAGACGAAGGCTATGCATTGAATGTTTCTCAAAATAAAATTCTTCTCATTGCTAAAACAACCCATGGGATTTTTAATGGTATTCAAACATTACGGCAACTGATGAGAGACGGAGCAATGATTGATGCCTGTGAAATTGTTGACCAGCCTGCCTTTTCGTGGCGAGGGTATATGATTGATGTGGGCAGAAATTATATGTCAATGAAGTTGCTGAAAGAACAGATTGATGTGATGGCCATTTACAAACTGAATGTCTTTCATTTTCATGCGACGGAAGACATAGCATGGAGATTGGCAAGCAAACAATATCCGCAATTGACAGCCCCTGAAAATATGCTTCGCAACAAAGGCATGTATTATACTGAAACGGAGATAAAAGAATTGATAACTTATTGCAAAGAAAGATACATCACCTTTGTTCCTGAAATTGATATGCCCGGCCACAGCGCTGCTTTCAAAAGAGCCATGAAAACAGATATGCAAAGTGATTCCGGGATGCTAATTGTGAAAAATATTCTGAAAGAGTTTTGCGCGACTTTTGATGTGCCTTATATCCACATTGGCGCTGATGAAGTAAAGATCACGAACAAGAATTTTGTCCCGGAAATGACGGCCTACATTGAAAGCCTTGGCAGGAAAGTGATTGGCTGGCAACCCGGTGGAAATTTTACCGGGCGTACCATTCGCCAATTGTGGATGGATGATAATGCACATCACACATCCGGAAATGAGGTGCAGTTTATTGATTCGAGACATCTGTACCTGAACCACATGGACCCGCTGGAGGCAGTTACAACTATTTTCAACCGCAGGATAGCCGATAAAGAGAAAGGGGATGCCACTACGCTGGGTGGTACCATTTGCATGTGGCCCGACAGAGCGGTTGCCAAAGAAGAAGATGTGCTACACATGAATCCTGTTTATCCAGGTATGCTTGCTTTTGCAGAAAGAAGCTGGCGGGGCGGGGGGCACAGCGGATGGATCGCGAATATTGATGATGGTGATAAGAAACTATTTACAGATTTTGAAGGACGGATGCTTGAAAACAAGAAACTCTATTTCAAGGATAAAATATTTAACTACGTTAAGCAATCTGATATTGTTTGGAAATTGTACGGGCCGTATGAAAACGGCGGCGATTTCTCAAAGCAATTTTTGCCTGAAATAGAAAAAGGGAATGAGGTAAACAGTAAGTTTTATAAAGAGGTAACCGGCGGCACCATCGTACTCCGGCATTGGTGGGCGCCACTAATAAAAGGTGCCATTGAAAATCCTAAAGATAGTACTACGTGGTACGCTAAAACGACCATTTGGGCAGATGAAGATGTTGTAAAGGACTTTTGGATCGGGTTCAATAATCTTTCCAGGTCGCCTGCAACTGATTCTCCACCGCTGAATGGATGGGACAACAAGAACAGCGCAGTGTGGGTAAATGGAAAAATAATTTCATCGCCCGACTGGTCAAGAGCAGGGCAAAAAGGAAATGCCGAAATACCCTTAAATGATGAAGGGTACGAGTACCGAAGCCCCACAAAGATTTATTTAAAAAAAGGATGGAACGACGTTTTGATAAAAGCGCCGGTAGGAAGCTTTAAAGGAAAAGACTGGCAGAATCCCGTTAAATGGATGTTTACTTTTGTTGAAATAAATTAAAAAGTAAAAAGTCAAAATTCAAAAGACTGTTACACCCTAAGCGACCCTTTTGACTTTTTAATTTTGACTTTTTACTGTTCTCTAATCACTACATGCTTTATGTTTGAACGATTGAAGGTGTATGTAATGTGAATGAGGCCATCACTTGTTTGAATAACGGCGGGATAGCTGAATTCTTCCGTTGTGCCGTGCTCAAGTGTTAGTATATCTTGCCATTTCTCACCGTCTTCTGATATAGCCACCTTAAGGTTAGCGCGATTGTTAAACCATTCTTTGCCCGGAACGTCAGGGTTGTAAACGATTAGTTGTTTGCCATTTTTTAGCGTCACTGCATCGGTACCCGAATTAGGGTTGAGCAGTTCGGTTTTGGATAATGAGCTCCACGATTTTCCATTGTCATTCGAGCGGGACTGAATAATATTCCCCTGTTTGCTTCTGCAAAGTATTTGCAGTTTTTTGCCTCCGTAAAACAGTATGCTTGGTTGAATAACGTCAAACTTAGTTGCTGTGTCTACCGGAATAGATGTCCAGCTGGTTAAGTTTTCATCTGTCTTTTCTATAAAAACTTTCCAATGCTCATCAGTAAATTCAACGCTGGAAGGACACAGGATAGTGCCATCTTTCAATTGCACCGGTTTGTTTTTAATTGGGCCCAATATTCCCTTTGGCAAGCGAGTCGCATTTGACCATGTTGCTCCCTGATCGGTTGAAACTTTATAAAGTCCCTGCCAGGTTCGCGGATTAGGTCCAATTTTATAAAACAAAACGAGTGTTCCGTTCTTTTTTGTGAACAGAACCGGATTCCAGCATGGATACCTGAGTGTGTCGCTTTCAATACCATCCGCGGCTTGTTTGGGTACGACTGAACCATCAGGCGATATCTTTCCTGTCCAGATAGCAACATCTTTATTTCCTTCGTAAGCGCCGCCGAAACAGGCCACGACGATTTCTCCATTTTTTGTCTCTGCAATAGTTGATGCATGGCAGGCTTTGAAGGGAGGGTTGTTAAACAAAAGACGCTCACTGAGTATTGTCCATTTTTTCTGGCAGTAAACGTTGTGAATGGTAACAAACAGGAAACTTAAAATGTATAAGCTTTTAAATGTTCTTTTGATCATAGCTTGCTGAATACCTTTTTATGCGGAAAGAAAGGTATGACAAATAATCTCTTCTAAGATCTTCGAAGCAACTTGTTTAATAGATCATCACTTAACACCTTTGTCAGGATTCCACCAACCCTTCATTTTACGTATGTAGATAATCTGGCCGGTATGATAAGCGTTATGGCTTCCAATATGGGCTATGGTTGAATACCATTGTTTTAATTTAGCATCATCAGATGCAGCGATCAGTGTTTCCCATTCAGTCATAATATCATCGAACTCTTTTACAGCGGCTGCCCAACTTGTATTGGTGACTTTTGTGAAGGTTTCTTTGTTGTTGCCATTAAATGCCGCCGGCTTTAATCCTTTAAATTTATCCAGCGATTGTTTGTTCCAAAAATTAAGATGTGTAAGAAGTTGTGCGATGGAATGATTTTCACTTTTATCACTCCAATTAGCTTGTTCAGCCGTCAAGCCTTCTACTGCAATATTTACAGGGACAAACCATTCTTCTGTACCGTGCGTACTTTTTAACTGTTCAATAAGTATCGATTTTAATGTTGGAATAGAGTCTGTCTGACCTTTTGAAGTAGAAAACAGGAGCATGCAAAATGCTGTTATGAGGATTTTCATACTTGTAAATTTTTATGATAGATGTGTATTTAATATAGAAAGATTCTGCAGTAGTTGCAATATCTTTTTTATAAGTGGCGATAAAAGGTATGTATTTTCTACATAAAAGTTTTACGAGGTCTTTGCAGAAAATACTGTTTTTCCAGACCATCATTTGCCTGATAATCATAGCCTGAAGCACAACAATATTTTTTTCGTTTCGTTGTAATTGTTTCCGAATCCTTTAAAAACTACATTGACAATGAAACGCTCATCTTCAACACTGCGGTTGCGGAAAATGTTTTTTTCAGCAGCAGTATTCATTTCCATTTCCATGGGCACATCCTGTGATGATCCTAACAGGCCTATATCCGATGTAAATAACAATGCTTTAAAAGCAGCAGAGGCAATATCAGGCAGAAATGATGACAAAACCGAGAATACCATTCTTAATTCGCCTGTTAACAGTACAGAAGAAACAGTAGAAAAGTATGAACTAGTTGAAAAAGAATTGGCTGATTTAGCAACCTCCGTGCAAAACGGCTATGAAAATGACTATGTAGTATTGGTAACGAAGACAACCAAACTAAAAGAAAATGCCGAAGAAGCTGGAAATTATCTGGCACAACACAGAAGCGATTTTTCAAAAGAGCAGTTAAGGAAAATTACGAATTCGACCAATGGAATTAATACTTCACTTGGTAGTATACTTGCGACAAAAGACAAGTAAATAATCTGTGTTGAAATAAAGAAATTTCCCAATGATAAACATCATGCCTTCATCTATTTGGAGGCATGATTGTTTACAATAGCGCGATGGGTTTTGTTGTAGTTAAGGAATTGCGTTCAACAGATCAGTAACAGCCTGGATTGTCCGGGTTTTTCCTTTGGCGCACGGTGAACGCAAGGGAGGACCTGACTTCCGGGATGATCAACTGCCAACCTCCATAAGTTACCAAGACCTAAGCTTATCGGGCGTGCATCCGGTTTAGCTTGATAGTGCAAATCAAAAAAATGTTCATTTAAGAATGATTCAAACCCTTCCTCCGTTCCCTGGTATATCTTTTTGAGTTCTTCACGTATTTCTGGAATAAGTACCTTCTGTATAGCTTGTGAATTTGGCAATATTTCACTTGACTCGCCATAGTAGGTGCATAAAATGGTATCGGTCGGTATAGGAGAGCGATCTACATGAAAAGAATAAACATCGGTTGGAAAAAACGGATAGCTGTCATCCCGGTCATAGTGGTTGATAACATTAAGGATTGGCGATGCGCCATAAGCTTCCAATGCGTTCAAATCATTGATCAGAATTTCGCGGGCAAGTTGCCCTTGCTCACTCAACTCGAGTTTACGAAGTTCGTCTTGTTCAATTGTCGTTATATTCCCGCTTAGCTCTACTTTTTTAATAATTTCAGAAAAATCACCTGTTAGCTTACGTGTCCAGCAAATCGCATTAACCTCTCCATTAAATGGCATAGAGATAAGGTCCTCAAAATTCGTGACACAATGAATTTGACTTCCAGCGTGAGATAAATCTATCATAATCGCAATGTAACCATAAAATCATTTACTAACGACATATGGGAATAATAGAGCGTCAAGCCAGGACGTCCGCGGAGAAAGAATTTCATTAGACAGGAAGCTCCATTGCATTGGTGATGGTTATCAGCCTTTGTGCAGGCTGTTCTGCGCCGTTTGATCGCAATACAAAATGCCTTCGAGCTTTTCTTTTTTTTCAAGAAGGCGCTGCAACAATTCGAACTGGTTGCCTGCCCTCACTAAATTTTGTTCCGGATATTTTTCACCGTAATAAACATCGTCGTTAATATAGTCAGTAAGAAATCTCAGTGCCTGCATGTAAATAATAAATGTGCCGGCATAGAAGAAATGGGTTTTCTCCGTTTCCGTTAGAACATCTTTCATTTCTTCATAATAGCCTTGCACAACTGCCCTGTAAAATTCATCACGTATCACTATCTTACTAAAATCCTTTTCTTCTTCGCTAACCGGTGAAAGATAGGTGCGCATCATATCACCAACATCGCTGATGAAGTAGCCCGGCATTACAGTATCAAGGTCAATTACACACAATCCTTTATCGTTGTCATCGAAAAGCACATTGCTTATTTTGGTGTCATGATGTGTGACTCTTAGTTTGAAATCGTTGCTGCCTGTTATTCGTTCATAAAGACTAACAATGCCTTCGTGACTTTTCACCTTCTCAATAAGCGACGCCGCTTTTTTTATACGTTGCTGGCTGCCGTTTTCCAAAGCATGTAGAAACTGCGTGTAGCGTAAACTTAAATTATGAAAATCGGGGATGGTCGTTTGTAATTCACGAATGTCGATGCCGCTAAGTAAGCTGGTAAATTTTCCAAACTGCGAAGCTGCTTCATAAGCCTGTTCCGGCGTTTCCACGATGTCTTTGGAATGAGAGTTTTCTATAAACGGAAATATCCTGAAATACCCGTCTTTATATTCTATAGTGCGATTGTTTGCGGAAGACAGCGGCTTTACAAATTTATAGTGAGGATAGTTCCCGATTAGGTATGCGCCAATGAAATTTATGTTGGCATCAATTGCTTCCGGATTTTTGAACACATGGTGGTTAATTTTTTGAAGAATATAATTATTGCTTCCGTTTGTAATTTTCCACGTATGATTAATCAGCCCGCTTCCAAAGCTTTCTATGACATTATTTTCATCGAATCCAAATGATTTTAATATCGCGTGTATTGGCATTTTCAATTAACGATTTGTCAGTAAATAATCTATGTTGTAACCCATTCTTCGTCTAATCATGGCTGTAAATTAATTCATTAAAATCAACGTGAATTGATCAACCGGTTGCACAAAATGAAGACGTCTGCATTCTTAAAAATGTTACCAATTTGCTCAGTCGGTTGCGCTGAAACTTGCTGAGCAAATTCAAATATTTTGCTTTCGCGTTGAGCCGGCAGAGCCATTTTTAGCCACTAAGCAATAATTGATGGATGGGAAAAATCAACACGGTGGACAGTAATGAAATAAAGGGCTACCTCGTGACCACTGTTGTTGGAATTATCTCATTTTTTGAATTGATTTTGCTGTCGTTGTCTGTTTTATTTTGATTGAGGATCTCAATCATCATCTGCATCGCTTTTTCTCCTTGCATAAAAGGATATTGCTCGAGCGAAACCCTGGGTGGGTGAGAGGTGTAGTCCGTTATGGGAAGATTCGCATAGCTTGCAAAAAGGATATCTTTATTGATCTTTATTTTCTTTTGTTTTGCGTATTGCACTGCGTCCATATGTACGTAGTCATTAAATGAAATTACCGCATCAGGTGGGTTTTTTAAAGCAAGCAACGAATTCATAGCGGCGTAAGTGCGCTCCTTAGAGAAGTCTGTTGCTTCAACCAATTGCATATCAATTTTACGTTTTTGCTTCAATATTCCTTGCATATAACCTTTTAATCTGTCTGCGCTTGCAGCCATTTTTTCCGGGCCGTTAATGAGTGCTATACGACGGCAGCCGTTTGTGCTCAGCCAATTTACTATGTCAACAGTACCCTTAAATAAGTCTGTCTGCACTTTATTGGTGTCGGTAAGCTCTGGCACTCTGTCAAAGTATACTACTGGAATCTTATATTTATTGAAAGCCTCCAGGTGCTCGTAGTTGTTGGTGTTTTTCGAGAGAGAGATAATCAAACCATCCACGCGTTGTTTTTTCATTGTCTCCACGACGTTCTTTTCCTTCTCCACTTCGTCATAGCTTTGGCCGAACAATATCGTATAGTTATGATCTAAGGCTACCGTTTCAATGCCGCTGATGGCCTGTGAAAAAAACTCTTCACGAATGAAGGGCAACACCACACCAATAATGTGTGTCTTTTTCTGCTTAAAGAAAATGGCCTGTGCATTGGGTTCGTAACCCAATTCCTCGGCGAGTTTTTTAACCCGTTCTTTTGTGCCCAACCCAATGCGCGGGTGGTCTGCCAAAGCTCTGGATACGGCAGATGCTGACACATTGAGCTGCTTGGCAATTTGTTTGATTGTTGGTAGTTGTATGCCCATTTACTACTGGATTCTTTTAAAATTTAGATAGTATTGCCGTTCTACGTCTTTTTATATTGACGATGAAAGAGTAAAACAGGGACTACCGGCAGAAGAAAAAAATAGCAAAATGTGGCAGGGAGAGGCTGATCGTGGCACAATATGGATGTAACGCTGCCCCAGACTTTTGGGTTAACAGGATTGCGTAAATTATTTGGTCAACCGTTTGATCATAAAAATGAGATTATCCTTTATTAAGTTTGAGAAAGATCAAACCTATCCTTTCAGCGGGGAACTGTTTACCACAATATACTATCGGACTTTGAGAATGAGATGTTTAATGATGTGAGAGCAGTATCATTCTTTCGACCAAAATAAAATAACAACAAGCATGAGGAAATATTTTCTTTCGATTTTGATTTTGTTTAGCTTTTTTGCAAGTACGCGGGCCCAGCAGGCTGCAAATACTTTTACCATTGGACAAAGCGATTTTTTGTTAAACAATAAACCTATTGTTATTCGTTGTGGAGAAATGCACCTGGCACGTATCCCGAGGGAGTATTGGCGGCACAGACTACAAATGGCAAAGGCAATGGGATTGAACGCTGTTTGTGCTTATTTGTTTTGGAACTATGTTGAGCAATCGCCCGGTGATTTTAATTGGAGTGGCATGGCGGATGCAGCCGAGTTTTGCAGAATAGCACAGCAGGAAGGACTGTGGGTTATTTTACGTCCCGGCCCGTACTCGTGTGCTGAGTGGGAGATGGGTGGCTTCCCTTCCTGGCTGCTCAAGAAAAAAGATATTAAACTGCGTACGCAGGATGAATATTACCTGGAACGCTGCCACAAATATCTATTGGAAGTTGGCAAACAATTGGCGCCGCTGCAAATCACCAACGGCGGCCCTATTATTATGGTGCAGGTGGAAAATGAATACGGTTCCTATGGTAATGATAGAGCATATCTGGGAAAATTAACTGACTATATTAAAGAGGCAAATTTCAATGTACCGCTGTTTACCTGCGATGGTCCTTCACAATTGAAGAATGATGTAAGGGATGATTTATTTCCAGTGGTAAATTTTGGAAATGATCCGGAGGGTTGTTTCAAAGCGCTTCGGGAAATAAGGAAAACAGGGCCCTTAATGTGTGGTGAATTTTATCCCGGTTGGTTTGATTCGTGGGGCAACAAACATCACTATGGTTCTACAGATGCAGTGATAAAAGACGTTGAATACATGTTGCGAAACAAGGAGTCGTTCAGCATATACATGGTGCATGGTGGTACATCTTTTGGATTTTGGTCCGGAGCGAATTGTCCTCCATACCTGCCGCAAACATCAAGCTACGATTATGATGCGCCGATAAGTGAGGCCGGCAATGCCACACCTAAATTTTATGAATTACGCAATCTGTTTTCGAAATACCTGCAGGAGGGTGAAACTTTACCCGAAGTGCCAAAGCCTATTCCGGCGATGTCCATTGCTGCATTTTCTACAACCGAAGTAGCGCGATTATTTGCCAATCTGCCTAAGCCCGCTTTAGAACAGCAAATAAAAACAATGGAGGGCTGTGACCAGGCATTTGGCAGTATCTTGTACAGAACAAACTTACCTGAGCCGGGCGGTGGTGAGGTACAAATCAATGAAGTGCATGACTACGCCTATGTTTATTTGAACGGAAAGAAAATTGCAACAGTGGACCGAAGCAAGGGCCAAAGTTCATTTATAGTTCCCAAAAACACTGCTAAGGGCGCTGTGCTGGATATACTGGTGGAAGCAATGGGGCGGATAAACTTTGGCGCCGCCATCCACGACAGAAAAGGGATTACCGACAATGTGCTATTAAAAAATGCAAATGGTAAAGAACAGGTTCTTAACAATTGGAAGATATATTCCATTGATTTGAAAAACAACCAGGCGCCGCTTCATCTTAATTACAAGCAAGGTAAAACATCGGATGCGCCTGCGTTTTATCGCGGAAAATTCGTTGTAAAAGAAACCAAAGACACCTACCTCGATGTAAGCAAATGGGGCAAAGGCGTTGTATGGATTAACGGCATTTGCATTGGTCGCTACTGGAACATAGGTCCTACACAAACGATGTATTTACCGGGCGTGTGGTTAAAGAAGGGCGAAAATGAAATTGTGGTATTGGATTATTTTCCAAATAAAGGAAACACACTGCGAGGAAGTACCACGCCTATATTGGATTCGGTAACATTGAAAACCGATAATCTTAGCCACCGCAAAAAAGGTGAAACCATTCTGCTTGGTGGCGTACAACCCGTATATGGCGGCACTTTTACCAATGATAAGGAATGGCAAACAATAAATTTTAATAAAGCGTTCAATGGAAGATATGTCTGCCTGGAAGCGTTAAACGCACAGAATAATGACCCGTACACAACCATTGCAGAACTGTATTTCCTGGATGAGCAAATGAAAGAAATACCGCACACAGATTGGAAAGTGCTGTATGCTGACAGCGAGGAAACCTCGGCTATGGATTGCTCGGCCAATAATGTATTCGATATTCAAAGGACCACTTTTTGGCACACTGCTTATAAGGACGGCACTCCCAGCCATCCGCACCAGGTTGTAATTGATTTGGGAAGTAGTAAAAAAATCGGAGGTTTTAAATACTTACCCAGACAGGATATGGCAAACGGTCGCATCAAAGATTATAAAGTGTATGTCAGCAACAAATTGTTTCCAGGGTTGAAATAAAAAAATGCAATTGAGGAGAAAGGCTTTTTTCTATGAAAAGTTTTGCGTTAAATTACAGCGTCGATTTCTTTTAGTGATTGTAAAACTGCTTAAAGTACACCAAAGTATATTTTCAGGTTGAAGAATAACAACAGTTATAGTTGCTGTTCCGAACCATTTGTATAGGCTTTGCACCAAATAGAAACCAAAACCGGGCTACAGCTCTATGGCGAAATTGTATAGAATACCAGACGGAAACCAGGACGACGCTGAATTACTGAAAAGTATTTCAGAAGGCGATGAGTCTGCGTTTGAACGCTTCTTTGTCGCTTATCGCGATAAGCTATACAATTACCTGTTTCGCATTACCAAATCAAACGAAATTGCAGAAGAACTGGTTATAGATGTCTTTTTGAAATTTTGGCTCCGGCGCGAAATGGTTGCTGAAATAGAGGACCTGGATGCTTACCTGCATAAAATGGCTTACAACAAGGCCCTTGACTTTTTCAGGCAGGCCAGCCGCCACACAGAGCTGCAGAAGCTGATAAGCAGACAAATGGAAATTACCGTAAAAGATGCTGATCATGTATTGCTGGAGCATGAATACCAAAATATTTTAAGTGGTGCCATTGAAAAACTTTCCCCTCAACGCAAGCTGATCTTTACCATGAGCAGAGTAGATGAACTGTCTCACGAAGAAATTGCTTCAAAGCTTAACCTGTCTGAACATACAGTAAAAAATGCCATTGTCAAGTCTTTACAGGTTTTGCGCAAGCATTTTCAAAACTTCAGGATATTCTTCTTTTGAGATTTCAACCGGTCAAATTTTGCAAGAAACATTTTTAGTTTGGTTGCGAATTAATACAGTTGCGCTCTTCAACAGTTTCATTTTTTTTAAGAATTTTTCTTCTGCTGGTAGTCCTTGTTTTAAACTTTCATCGTCATTATAACAAACAATAGTCTCGCATTCAAAAAATGCCGGCTACTATAAGATAAACCTGTTATGTCCTCTAATCCGATAAGACTTAAATTTTTACTTCAGAAATATTTAGCTGGTAACTGCACGCAACAGGAGCTTGATGAGTTTTGGCTGCTCATGAGTGAGTTGTCTGAAAATGATTCCGTGGAGACGGAGCTGGCAGACTTATGGAACACAGAAGCAGAGCCGGATGCGGCCAGCAATGTAGACTGGAACAAGCTGTCTGCAAAATTGCAGCACAGAATCGACGAGCATAAGATCGACTATTTGAGTGTTGCGTCTAATGATAAGAAGAGAAAACGTTTGTGGATACTTACCGCGGCCGCATCAGCCATTATTTGTATCATTTTTTCATGGTGGTTCACCGGTAAAAATTCATCGCAGCTGGCAAATACAAAGCCTCAGCATAAAGCTCCGGTATTGCAGATTGTTAACCTGCCAGACGGAACAGTGGTTACGCTGAACAACGGCAGCAAACTGGATTATGCTGTTGCTTTTAATGGCAAAAGCCGCGATGTGTATTTGGTTGGGGAAGCCTATTTTGATGTGGCCCATGATGCAAAGAAGCCCTTTTATGTACATACAGGCAACTATAGTGTGAAAGTGTTAGGCACTGCGTTCAACGTAAAAGCATATCCTGGAGATAAGGCCATTTCAGTAACGGTGGAAAAAGGCAAGGTGCAGGTTGAGAAAAGTAACTCATCCAAACCGCTCGGTGTTTTATCCGCAGGCGATCAGTTGATAGTAAATGAACAATCTGTTCAAACCAAGGTAGAAAAAGTAGATGTGCACCAGGTGCTGGAATGGAAAGACGATCTGTTGGTATTCGACGATATCAGCTTTGAAGAGGCATCTGTAATCATCGGTAATTATTTTGGAGTGGAGCTTAAGTTTAAAGATGAAGCGTTGCGCAATAGCAGGTTTACCGGCGATTTCAGGAGAAGCAGCCTGGATGATGTTTTAGATATTATCTGCCCCTTAACCAAATCAAAGTGGTACAAAGAAAATGACAAAATAATTTGGATCGATGTAAATAAAGAAAACTGATACAAATAAAAAAGGCTACTCTAAGTGACGTTAGAATAGCCAGGTGTTTTAAATATTTCTGTAACAATTAAAACTAAGTAAAGGTATGAAATTTCTTGCCAGTGGCAAGGGTTTGTATGACCCTTCGTGCTTCATTTTTTCACGTAAACTGCTTTATTTAATGAGAATCACCAGTCTGACGATTTTTGTTCTCCTTTTTAGCGCCGGCTTATTGTTGGCAGGAGAGGGGCGAGCGCAGAATCTTGATGAAACAATTGTGGTGGTGGGTCTTCAGAACGAACCGATCAAAGCTGCTATTAATCAGATTAAGCAACAAACAAACATCCGTTTTGCTTATGTAGAATCGCAGATCGCGGCGGTGAAGAATGTAAGTCTGCCAAAACAAAGACGCTCTGTTGGCGAAACGATGAAGTTGATTTTGCAGAATTCAAATTTGCGCTACGTGGTAAAAGGTGACAATACCATTGTTATACTGGAAGATAAGATATCAGATAAAAGCATCGTTGCTGTTGATGCCGATGTACAAGTGCCGCCACATATGGAAGACCCGATCAAGGGCCAGGTGTTTACAGCGGATGGTCAGCCGATTATTGGCGCTACAATTACCATCAAAAATAAAAGTGCGTCTACTGCTACCGATGAACTGGGTGTGTTTTCGATAAACGCATCAGTGGGAGATATATTGGTTTTTACGATGGTAGGCATGGCTGCACAAGAGGTGATAGTTGAAAACCGTAAACCCATAAAAGTGCTGATGAAGGCGAAGGAAGACAAACTGAATGACGTAGTGGTGGTAGGTTATGGAAAACAAAAAAAGCTAAATGTTACCGGTGCTGTTGCTTCAGTTAACATGCAGGATATGAAAACCCCGGTAGCAAGCCTTTCCAATGCATTGGCAGGTAATGTGGCTGGTGTTATTTCTGTACAGTCAAGTGGTGAGCCGGGTTACGACAATTCAACGTTTACCATCAGGGGCATAGGAACTTTTACAGGCAGCACATCGCCGCTGGTAATTGTAGATGGCGTGCAGAGAGATGATGTTAACAGCACTTTTGGTGGTGCTTACAATAATATTGATCCGCAGGATATCGCCAGCATTTCATTGTTAAAGGACGCATCTTCTACAGCCATGTACGGTGCAAAAGGTGCTAACGGCGTACTTATCATTACAACCAAAAGAGGTATTGCAGGCAAACCAAGAATTTCAATAAAAGCAGAAGGAGGTTTAACAGGCTTCACGAAAACGCCTAAAATGCTTGATGGCGTTAGCTATATGAAACTGTACAATGAAGCCAGGACTAACATGGACTCTACTTATGTGCCCTCTTTATATTCTGAAGAGATCATTAAAAAAACAGCCAGTGGTTTGGATCCGTACGTGTATCCAAATGTTAATTGGGTGAATGAGGTGTACAAAAAGTATGCGCCCATGGCCAACGCGAATCTTAATATCATGGGTGGTGGAGAGACTGTTCGTTATTTTCTTTCCGCTTCATTTTATAACCAGGATGGCCCGTATAAAGTGTCCAACCTAAATGATTTTAATCCCAACCTCAATTTTAAGCGTTACGATTTCAGAAGCAACATAGATGTAAATGTTACCAAAACCACATTGTTGCAGATGAACCTTGCAGCCATGCTGGTGAATGCACGCTATCCGGGTATTTCGGCTGGCAGGCTATGGTATCTTGCTTATGCTACAACACCGGTTGCTTATCCAACAAGATATCCTGACGGCAAATGGGCGGGCCCCGTAAACAATGGCGGCGCCAATCCTTTGAACGAGGTGCAGAATAATGGTTACTCAACCGAGTTCAGACCCTCTGTTCAATCTGTGTTTACTCTTACGCAAAAAATGGATGCCATTACCAAAGGGCTGGAAGCATATGGCCGTTTTGCATTTGATAGTTATGGTGAGTTTGATAACAGAAGATCGGGCCTCAATGATTTATGGTTTGCTACCGGTCGCGATGGCAACGGAAATTTGGTATATAACCAAACAAGAATAGGGCAACAGTTTTTGGATTATAGCCAGTCTTCATCTGGCGAAAGAATAATGTATCTGGAAGGTAATCTGAAATACGGCAGACGTTTCGGCAAACACGATGTAGGTGCAATGGCATTGTACAATATGCGCAATCGTCTTGTAAGTACAGCTGGCAACGTTACAGGCTCTATTCCTTATCGCAACCAGGCATTAGCGGCTCGCATAAATTATGGGTTTGATGATAAATATTTGCTGGAAGTAAATGCGGGTTATACTGGTTCTGAAAATTTCGAGAAAGGCAAAAAGTTTGGCTTCTTTCCGGCAGTGTCTGCAGGATGGGTGATATCGAAAGAAGAGTTCTTCAGCCAATTGAAAGAAGTGTTTAATGTTCTGAAGATAAGAGGCTCTTATGGTGTAGTGGGTAACGATAACATAGGCCAGGGCGACAGGTTCCCATACCTCACAAAGGTTGATAATGTTGGTGGTACAGGGTTTGGCCTGAATGGTGCGTGGGTGAACGGTATTGCTGAGACACAGATAGGTGTGCAGGATCTCACATGGGAGAGATCTTATAAAGCAGACGTTGGATTGGAAATAGGTTTGTTGAACAGGCTCAATCTTACAGTAGATTTCTACCAGGATAGAAGAAAAGACATACTCATCGGACGTCAGTCCATCTCAAATATTGCAGGATACAGTGGTGCTTCTATATATGCCAATCTTGGAGAAATGAACAATCATGGTGTTGATGCGAGCATTGAATATAATAGCAGAATAGGAAGGGCAGATGTAAGAGTGTATGGCAATGTAACGTATAGCCGAAACAAAATCGTATTCAGTGATGAGCCTTCAAGAAAATACGATTATCAACGCTCTACGGGAAAGAAGTATGGCGAATTTACTGGTTACATTTCTGAAGGTTTGTATGTTAACCAGAAGGAGATAGATAGCAGAGCTGAGCAAAAATTTGGCGTGGTACAGCCGGGGGACATTAAATACAAGGACCTGAATGGAGATGAAGTAGTAGACGCTTATGACTGGAAATACCTTGATAAATCCTGGTTCCCTGATTGGTTGTATGGCGCTGGTTTCTCTGTTAATTATAAAAACTTCGATGTAGCTGTTTTTTTCCAGGGCGTAGAAAATGTTGGCATCATGGCCAATGGATCATGGATCTCAGGTAGTTCCGGAGAAGCCGGTGGTGTAGGAGTGGTGCCGTTTTCCGGCATCGGACAATTCCCTAACAATACGCTTGCTATAGTAGAAGACAGGTGGACAAAAGAGAATCCGCGCCAGGATGCTTACTATCCAAGATTGTCAGTAGCAAGTCTCTCAGGTAATAATTATCAATCTAGCTCACGCTGGTTAAAAGACGGTTCCTATATACGCCTGAAACAGGCATCGATAGGATATTCATTCAATTCCGCCCGTTTAAAAAATGCAGGTATTGGGTCATTGCATTTTTATTTAAGTGGTCAAAACCTGTTAACCTTCAGCAAGTTTAAAATCTGGGATCCGGAGCTCGGTTCCAATGGAGCCAAGTATCCAATAACACAGATCATCACGTTTGGCGTTAACGCTCAATTTTAACCCTGTTAATTGCAAATTATATGAAGATTGATATAAACAAAATACTAGTATATAGTTTGGGTTGCTGTATGTTAATCACTGTAGCAACAGGTTGTTCCAAATACCTGGATAAGAAGCCGGACAACTTGCTTACCTCTGACATGATTTGGCAAACCAGGGCCAATGCCGAAGCTTATCTGAATAATATTTATGGCAATATACAATGCCCTACTGACGATTATTCTGTGCTGGGTGCAAGCGATGAAACTTCCTGTTCTATTGCGGGTGTAAATGTAAGGAAGATGATATCCGGCGACTGGAATGCTCAAAGTTATTACTGGAGCGAGTGGGGCACTGATTATGCTGCCATCAGAAAATCTATTGTATTCGAAGAAAACATAGATAAAGTTCCTGCAAGTGCACTCAGCAATGAATTAAAGGCCCAGTATAAATCAGAGGCCATCTTTCTAAGAGGCTGGTTTTATTGGAAGATGTTGCGCAAGTACGGACCATTTGTAAAGATTGATCATACTTTGAGCCTGAATGAAGATTACAACAAATATCCCCGTGCACCATTTGATAGCTGTGTTGGTTATATCTATCAGCTAATGGATAAGGCAGCCTCCGGATTGCCCGTGGCATGGGACGCGAGTGCTAACCTGGGCAGACCCACTAAAGGTGCATGCATGGCGGTAAAATCGCAGGTTGCTTTGCTGGCGGCAAGTCCGTTATGGAATGGCAACACCAAACTCTTTTCTAATTTTAAAAATGCTGACGGTACTGCATTGGCGCCTCTGCAAAAAGATGATGAGAAATGGAAGCGGGCAGCAAAATTTGCCAAAGACATTATTGATGCAAACACGTATAAGTTGTTTACCAACTTAGATGAAGGCGATGCTGAATTTGAACCATACCTTTCCTACAGGGATTTATTTTTAACTGCCTCAAATTCCGAAATAATTTTTTCTTCCCAATTAAACGGAACGGCTGCATGGAGTGGCTGGATATGGGGTTTGGAAAAACGTTGTGCTCCAAATCCGGGAGGAATTAATATGCAGAACGCTACACAAAATGTTGTTGATGCTTTCTATATGCGTAATGGCAGGATGAGAGAAGATCCGCTGTCAGGTTATACGGAAACGGGTTTTGCTACAGCCGATGATCCTGACAAATTGGGTGCAAGCAAAGACAATACAAGCAGAGGATATAAAAAAGGCAATTCAATGATGTACGTTGATCGTGAAGCAAGATTTTATGTGGCTATACAATACAACGGAAAGCCTGTGCTGCCGGCTACTACAGCAGACGATAAAAATTATTTTTCTTCCGATGCAAATAAGGATGGCTATGGAAGAGCAGAGTTTTATTACTCAGGACTGTCAGGTGTAAAAATAAATGGCAATGGAGATATAACAGGCTACGATGCTTTAAAAGGAGTTAATCCGGCATCAAATATAAGGAATGAGCAGGTTGGTTACAGGCCGTTTATACATATCCGCTTAGCTGAAATTTACCTCAACTATATTGAAGCGCTGAATGAGTACGATCCTTCAAATGCTGACATTTTAAAATACCTGAATAGAATAAGAGAACGCGCAGGTCTTCCTGATTTTGAAACGCTTTATCCTTCAACAGTAGGCAACCAGGTTGAAATGAGAAAAGTGATACTCCGTGAAAGACAAATAGAAATGTGTTTTGAAGGCGACAGGTATTTTACATTGATCAGAAGGTTGATGATGGGCGATACCGATGTAAAAGCGATATACCGGATGAACGTTACTGCTGATGACGGAGGGCAGGGTTTTGGATTCGCTGATTTTTATCAACGAAAACTTTTCCAGACAAGATACTGGAGTGACAGAATGTATATGTTTCCTATCGATCAAAGCGATATCGATAAGGACAATGCAATTGTTCAAAACCCCGGTTGGTAATGGTTTTGGGAGACAGTAGTAATTTTTTCAGAAGGTAAAAACTAATAAAATACTATGTTAAGAAATATATTGAACACACTGATGATTGGCGCAATTGGTGTGGCGCTCATAATAACCGGATGCAAGAAAAATAAAGACGTTGCTCCGGAATCTGCCGGCGCGTCTGCTTTCTCTCCACAACAGGGAGGTGCCGGCACAGAAGTATTGATCAACGGTGAAAATTTTCCGTACGATGCTTCAAAAATTTCTGTAACCATCAATGGAATAAAAATTCCGATTGTAAGATCTAATGAAGAACAGATTTTAATTGCCATTCCTAAGGACAAGGCAATAGGTTCAGGTCCAATCAGCATTGCGCTTGGAGATAGCACGATCATTACAAAAAACAATTTCACGTATTTGCGTACACGCACAGTTACAACACTCGCAGGTACCGGTGAACGCGGATACCAGGACGGTCCTGGTAATCAGGCGAAATTTATGTTCACTACCGATTGGGGTGAAGAGCGAAGAGGAGGCATTGATGTGGACAGTGCATTGAACGTGTATGTAGCTGATCCGGGAAATCAATGTATCAGAAAAATTTCACCGGATGGAAAAGTAAGTACGGTTGCAGGCAATCCTACAGCAAGCCCGGACTGGGGCATCAACTGGAGACTTGATAATGGAGGTGCCGGCTCTTACAATGCAGTCGTACGGCCTACAGATGTGAAACTGGACAGTAAGGGAAACATGTATGTAACCGATGATTGGCAGGGCTGTATGGTAATGTTTGAACCTGATGGCAAAGCGCATTATCTCGGCTGGGGTGGCGGTGTGAATTCTATAGCAGTCGATGAAGCTAATAATACACTTTATTTAAACGACTGCAATGCGGGTATTATATACAAATCTGCGATGACAAATTATGGTCCGTCGCCTGCTGATAAACAGCAGATTATTACTGGTGTGAAATGGTCCGCTGGAATGGTGGTGGATAAGAAGAACGGAGATTTCTACCTGGTATGGCATGATGCAAATAAAATTCTCAAATATAAAAAGGATGACTGGAGCAACCCCACGGTAGTTGCGGGCAGCGGTACAGCAGGCTACGTGGATGGTTCAGCTCTTAGTGCGCAATTCTATTACCCTTGGGGCATTGCGCTGGATGCATCCGGCAACTTATACGTTGGCGGAAACGGAAGTGCCGGAGCATCCGCTGATGCTAAGGACCAGAGTGTTCGCTTTATTGAAAAAGCTACAGGCAACGTGACAACGTTTGCGGGTGCCGGCAGTGCCGGTGCGACTGATGGCTCTTTTGGCATTGCAACTTTTGCAGGTGTAAACAGTTTTGACGGAACGAAAATGCCTGCATTGTTTAAAGCACCCACCGGTGTTGCAGTTGATAAAAACGGAACTGTTTATGTGCTCGATAGAGGAAACAATATGGTGAGAAAAATTGTGACAGAATAAGAGCTGCTTTGGTTATTTAATCTTCAACAAAAATGTTATGACAAGAAATATAACTAAATATACATTGCTAGCCTGCATCCTGCTAACCCTTGGTTTGCTGCCGGCTTGCAAAAAAGACAACGCTGATATACATGACGCTTCCATGCCGGTAGTGGTCAACAAATTTTATCCTACAAAAGGAGGAAGTGGCACAGAAATATTGATCACAGGAAAAAACTTTACGGGCGATACAGCCAACGTAACTGTAACCATTGGCGGAATGCCGGTAAAAGTGCTTAGCTGTAACAGCACAGGAATAATGGTAGTAGTTCCTAAGAAGTGCAAGTCGGGACTGATAGAGGTAAAAATAGGCAACAGCACAGAGTCTACAAGTGTAGAGCCATTTGTTTACACCACCACAAGAACTATTACTACGCTTGCAGGAAACGGGACGCCCGGATTTGCGAACGGCAAGGGAAAGGATGCGCAATTCAACTTCAGCAATCCTGCATGGATGCGAAGCGCCGGTATTGCAGTTGATGACAAGTTGAATGTGTTCGTTGCCGACCCTGGCAATCATTGCATCAGGAAGATAGATAGTGCAGGCAATGTGACAGTATTTGTTGGCAATCCCATTGCGTCAGGCTATGCAGATGGAAAAGGATTGGCAGCAAATTTTGCGATTCCTTATGGGCTGGCTCTTGATGCACAGGGAAGCTTGTATTCTTCCGATCCCGCTAACTGGGATATCAGGAAAATAACGCCTGATGGCACAGCAACAACAATTGCCTGGGGAAGTGCCGCGCCCTGGTTCGTTGCTGTAGATCCAACCACTCAAAAAGTTTATTATGCCACCCAGGATGCTGGTACAGTTGTTTGCACAGACGGTACAAAGATTCTTTCTGGTCTTACGGAATCAGGCGATATTGTTTTTGACAAACAGGGAAATTTATATCTCTCCGGATATAATACCAATCTCATCAAAAAATATGCAGCAGGCACTTGGGCGGGTACAACCATTGCCGGCACAGGCGTTTTCGGATATGCAGACGGAGCTGGATCAGTAGCTCAATTTGCTAGTCCATGGGGCATTGCAGTTGATAACGATAACAATCTGTACATAGCAGGAAACTCTTATGGCTGGCACACTCCGGATGAATCCATTCGTTTCATTGAAGCAGGCACATGGAAAGTAAGCACTTTCGCAGGCAGTGGTACAGCGGGTTATGCCGATGGAATGGGAACTGCGGCATTGTTTCAATCACCTTCCGGTGTGGCAGTTGATAAAAACGGAACTGTTTATGTGTTAGATAAAATGAATAACTGCATTAGAAAAATAGTTTCAGAATAAGAAGTACACTTGAACCCACCACTGGATCTGCATAAACAGTTTGCTGTATGTTAATAAAGCCAATACAATTTTTAGTAGTTACTTTTTTGTTGCTCGCATGTGGCAAAAAGGTAACTAGTTCTTCTGATACGAATACATCAGGCGCATATACCTATTATGTTTCAACGAATGGAAATGATGCCAATGTGGGCAGTTTGAATGAGCCTTTTAAAAGCATCAGTACCGCTTTAGAAAAAGCAAAGGCTGGTGATACCATATTTGTACGGGAAGGTGTATACCAGGAAAAAGTTGCTTTTAGAAAATCCGGCAGGCTTGATAAACTCATTACTTTAAAGGCCTACCCGGATGAACGACCGGTTATCGATGGCAGCTCTTTTTCCGTTACGGGCAAAGATGCTTTGGTTACTATCAGCAATATCAGTTATGTTTCAATCGAAGGTTTTGATATTTGTAATTTCAGAAGCAGTACACCACAGGCCAATGTTAACGGCATCGTCGTTGATCAGGGTTCAAAGAACATTACCATCAGAAAAAACCGCATCTACAATATTGAACACAATGTAAAACCTGAAGAAGGAAGGAGCGGTCATGGCATTGAAATTCTCGGCAATACGGATGTGGCGATGAAAGACATTCTTGTAGAAGAAAACGAGATCCACGATTGTAATACGGGCTACAGCGAAAACCTGACAATTAATGGTTATGTAGATGGTTTCACGATCAGGAAGAACAAAATATACAATGCTGAAAATATCGGAATAGATGCAGCCGGTGGCTATGCGGCAAATGCAAATCCTTCTTACAACTACGCCAGGAATGGAGTGATATCTGAGAATGAATTGTACAATATAGACATGACTACAGGGCCTATCGGGAACCTGCTGGGCCATGGTGCCATTGCGATTTATGTTGATGGAGCACGCAATATTACGGTGGAAAGAAACAAGATACATGACACTGACAGAGGTATTGGTATCGTGAGCGAAAACAATGCCTTTCCCACGGAAAACTGTATTGTGCGAAACAACTTTGTGTACAACTGTTTTCTTACCGGCATATACCTTGGCGGCTATTTGGGATATACTACCGGAGGCACTATAAACTGTCATGTTGTTAACAACACGCTTCTTTTTAACAACAGGATACTGGGGCATTTTGGCGAGGTAGAAGGTGAGATAAGGCTCACAGAAAATTGCACAAACAATGTGATCAAAAACAACATTATTTATGCCTCACCAACCAATGATGTTTTTATTCACAAATACACGGCAACCGGTAGCGGAAATGTAATTGATAACAACCTTTATTTCTCAACCGGCACGGCCAAATGGATATGGCAGGACCAGTCCGGCACAACAACCGGAGGGTATACAAATTTCAATGCCTGGAAGACAGCAAGCGCTTGCGACGTTTCTTCCATCAACGGGATTGATCCATTATTGGTGAATACAAATGCACCTGCGTTTGATCTTCATATTCAACCTTTATCTCCTGCAAAAAATACGGGAACAGTCATCTCATCCGACATCAATGGGAGTACAGACATTGATCGCAATCCACGAATTGTAAACAACAAAATCAGCAAGGGCGCGCAACAGTAATAAAATGAAAACTTCTGTTACTAATTTCTGGGTTATTCAATTAGTGGTTTTAATGTTTTCAGGCAAGTTTGCCTGTTCTAAGTCAAGGCCTTAATATAAAATAATGCAGATCATACGCTGCAAAAAGCAAAAAAAATACTGAACAATTTTTAAGATTAGATTCTGGAAATTACAAACAAGCAATAATGAATAGAAAGCTTTTTTTCCTGCTGTTATTTTTACTGCCTGCAAAATTATTTGCGACAGATTTTTCTGGTGTAAAAGGGTTGATTGAACGCCGGGTCCCCTGGTTAAAGAACAACGTGGAATTTGTAGAGTTGAAAAATAGTGGCAAGGAAGGATTTACACTGCAAACAAAAAGCAATAAACTTGTTATCGAAGCTTCGGGTTCCAGTGCTGCTGCTACAGGACTCAACTGGTATTTAAAATACTATTGCAATCGCAGCATGTCGCACATGGGCGATAATCTTGCACCTGTATCGCCATTACCCAAAGTTACGAGTAAAGTAAGCATCGCCGCTTCCGCGCAGTATAGGTATGCACTCAACTACTGCACATACAATTATACAATGAGCTTTTATGATTGGAACGATTGGCAGCGGGAGCTGGACTGGATGGCATTAAACGGAGTGAACCTGATGTTGATAGCAAATGGCGAAGAAGCTGTTTGGCAAAATGTTTTAAGAAAGTTTGGTCATACAGAACAGGAAATCACCGAATTCATCACCGGGCCCGCTTATAATGCCTGGTGGCTGATGGGAAACATAGAAGGATGGGGTGGACCCATGCCGCAGAGCCAGATCGATGGAAGAAAGGCATTGGTAAAAAACATGATCAGCCGCATGCGATCCTTAGGCATAGAACCTGTGATGCCTGCTTTCTTTGGCATGGTACCCCACAACTTCGATAAAAAAATTAAGGCACACATTGCCAATCAGGGCACATGGGGCGCATTCATACGGCCATCAATTCTTGATCCAACAGATCCTGAATTCAATCGGGTTGCCGGTGTTTTTTATGACGAAACAAAAAAACTCTATGGTGCTGACATTAAGTTTTTCTCAGGCGATCCATTTCATGAGGGTGGTCTAATTGAAGGGGTAGATTTAGGAAAAGCCGGTTTAAATATACAACGTGCCATGCAGCAAAACTTTCCAGGTTCAACATGGGTTTTGCAGGGCTGGCAAGACAATCCCAAAAAAGCATTACTCGCTGAAACAGATAAATCTTTATTATTGATACAGGAATTATTCGGAGAAAATACCAATAACTGGGAAACGCGTAAAGCCTATGAAGGCACGCCTTTTATCTGGTGCACTGTAACAAATTTTGGTGAGCGTCCCGGTTTAAATGGAAAGCTTCAACGCTTTGCCAATGAAGTGAATCGCGCATCTACAGGTGAATTCGCATCTTACATGAAGGGCGTAGGAATTATGCCTGAAGGCATCAACAACAATCCGGTGGCTTACGAAATGCTTCTTGAATTGGGCTGGCACAAAGAACAGGTAAATGCAAGTGAATGGCTCAACACCTATGTGGTTGCCCGCTACGGAAAATATAACAAAAACGTTGCTGATGCATGGCAACTGTTTTTGCAAACTATTTACAGTGATCCGGGTTACCAGGAAGGCCCTCCTGAAAGCGTTTTGTGCGCAAGGCCCAATATAGAAATCAAGTCCACATCTAGTTGGGGTAAACTAAAGAAGGGGTATGATTTAGCGAAGTTTGAACAGGCTGTGAAGCTGTTCGCCGAAGCTGGTAATCAATTCAAAAATAGTGAGACCTATAAAATTGACTTGATCAATTTCGGACGGCAGGTATTGGCAAACAGGGCAGACACTGTATTTGCAAAAATGGTGCAGGCGTATAAAGTAAGGGATCTTTCAGCTTTTAACACAACTGCAAATGAATTTTTGCAATTGCATGATATAACCAATAACTTGCTGAATGCTCACAAATACTTTCGTCTGACAACGTATCAAAAACAAGCTGTAAGGTCTGGCAATACTGTTGAAGAGAAGAAGAACAACCTGCACAATGCAATGATGCTGATAACATATTGGGGTGAAAATAATCGTAATGAAGACAATCTTCATGAATATGCTTATAAAGAGTGGGCCGGTATGATGCTGACTTACTACAAAAAAAGATGGGAGCTGTACTTCGATTATTTGCGTAGAAAAATGGGAGGGAAAGAGCCAACAGCACCTGATTATTTTGGCTGGGAAAGAGCCTGGGCAACACAAAACGAAGTGATAGCAAATGCCCCAAAAGCATATCCTTCAACAGATGAAGCAATTAAAAGAATATTCAGGTAGAAAGAAGATATTTACTTAAAAAGATGTTTTATTATGTCAGCTAACAGAAGGAAGTTTTTAAAACAATTGGGACTTGTTTCGGGTGCTGTCGCAACAGGACTGCCCGGGTTTTCCAATGCGATTGTATCGGCAGATGATGTTGAAGCCAAAGACGGTTCAGGAAAAAGAAAGCAGTTACATAACATGTGCGGTTATGCAACACCAAAGTTAGAAAGAGTGCGGGTGGGCATCATAGGGCTTGGTATGCGCGGCCCCGGTGCCGTTGAGCGGCTTTCGTTTATTGAAAATGTTGATATCAACGGATTGTGTGATAAATATCCTGACAGGGTTACCAGTGCACAAAACATTTTGACGAAGGCAGGATTGCCCAAAGCAAAAGAATATACTGGCACAGAAGGCTGGAAAGCCATGTGCGAAAGTAATGACATTGACGTGATCTATATAGCCACACCATGGTCATTACATACACCCATGGCTGTATATGCAATGAATCATGGAAAGCATGCCTGCGTTGAAGTGCCCGCCGCCACTACCATCGACGAGTGTTGGCAACTTGTTGAGACATCTGAGAAAACAAAATTGCATTGCATGATGCTGGAGAATTGTTGCTATGATTTCTTCGAACTGCTTACATTGAACATGACCCGTCATGGTTTGTTTGGAGAACTGATTCACGCAGAGGGCGCTTACATACACAATCTTCTTGGATTGAATTTTCAAAAAGATGGCGGCTACTCCGATATGTGGCGCTTACGGGAGAATGCAAAACGTAATGGCAATCTGTATCCCACACACGGTTTGGGCCCCGTTGCGCAATGCCTGAATATTAACCGCGGCGATCAGATGGATTATCTTGTTTCTGTGTCAGGAGTTGATTTTATGATGGCTGCAAAAGCAAAAGAGCTTGCGGCAAAAGATCCTTTTTACAACGAGTTTGCGAATCAGCATTACAGAGGCAACATGAATACAAGCATCGTCAAAACCATGAATGGCAAAACCATCATGATACAGCACGATGTTACTTCTCCTAATCCTTATTCCCGCATCCATCTTATAAAAGGCACCAAAGGAACAGCATGCAAATATCCTTCGCCTGAACGCATTAGTTTTGAAGATGAACAATGGCTATCGCCCGAGCAAATGAAAAAGATGTATGACCAATACACTCCAGAGATTGTGAAACATGTAGGAGAAATTGCGAAGAAGGTTGGAGGTCACGGTGGCATGGACTTTTTAATGGATTGGAGATGGGTTGATTGTTTACGCAACGGCCTGGCTTTTGATCAGGATGTTTATGATGCGGCACTATGGAGTTGCATTTCACCGTTAAGTGAGCAATCAGTAAAGAATCGCGGGAAGTCAATGGATATTCCTGATTTCACCAGAGGCGCATGGAAAACAAATAAGCCAATAGAAACAACATTAAAAGGCGGCGCTACAACGCTTATTCGCAATCAATCAGAATCTGGCGGTAAGCAACTAGACGTGCATTAAAAATTCAAAAGTTAAAATTCAAAAGGGGGGGTTCAATGTGCAGCCACCCTTTCGAATTTTAACTTTTAACTTTTTCCCCTGGCAACGGCACCCCAGGGAGGCAATCGTTATTCGTCTCGATTTAATGTATGTAACGGTGTTGTCCGGCGTGGGTAAGACGAGAGGCTTTTCAAAGCCTTATTCGATAGCTGGCATCTAGTTTAATAAAAAGACCATCGCCCCAATTGTAATCTGTCAGGTAATGTTTGTTAGTGCCATTACCTGTTCTTAATTTTCGCAAAATGCCGTAGCCGGCTTCGGCTGTAAATACAATATGCTTTGTTGCGTAACAATCAATAAACCCACCAAGCTGGTTATCATCAATGCGCAGGTAGTTGCCATTGTTTAGTTTATAAGAGTTGGTAATAAATCGAAAAGTGGAGCCGGTATAAAAATGATTATTGAGCTTATGTTCAAAAGTTAATTTTCCGGGCAATACACCAAACAAATTATTGCGGCTATCTATGTGCCAATCAATGCCTGCAAGTGGTATGATAAATGGTCCGAAAAATTCGCTGTTGGCATAAACGCCAAACTTATATTTCAGGTCGTTATTTTTTTTGTAAACAGCCAGCAAGATGCCTCCCATTTGAAAAGCGTTATCCGGTTTTAAATTTTCGCTGTTGATACGAGGGATGGCAGCAATTGTAATCGACCAGTGCGTTGTATCAAGGGGGATAACAGCGCTAAGCGCCAAGGCAACACTACTTACCGGTGGAAGGAATGATTTATTTGAAGAAGAATCGATATTCCAATTTTCATATATCGGACTAATAACAAAAATGATATTCTTCTTTAGTTGTATGGGAAGATCGGGGCCTATGTAAAGATGACTGAATGGAGTTCCCGCTTTTGACTGAGATTTGAATCCATAAGTGTACCTTATATGAATTGGATCTACATAAGGCTGTGTAAAACCTTTCAATGTAATAATAATTAGCATTGCGAGCAGGAACTGTTTCATTATCTATTAGGGTTGGGTAAAGTGCAAGAACTGCATTGTTAAATTATGAAACTATAAATTAATAGGGTTGTTTTTGTTTCGGTAAATGTCAACAAGATTGGCGATTGGTCAGCTTGGAACCGCTTCTGGTAAATTCGTTTTGTTTCCGTCCGCCTGCATTTTAGTAATAATTTTGTTAGCCCAAGTGCCCTACTAAGATGTCATGAAATCTGTATTTACTTTAACTCCTTTGATTAAAGTTTGATAAACGACGCAATATCTTTCTGTAAGTTTAGATAAACTTGCCAACTGCTCGCTATCAATTTTGCCATCAAGAATGAAAAATAGTCGTATTTCTTGAAACCCGACAGGAACTTCTTTAGAAACACCCAGGGTGCCTCTAAAATCTAAATCTCCCTCTGCCTTGATTGTTCCATTTATTGAATCTATTCCAATAGCTGTGGCAACAGCTTTAAGTGTTACACCTGCACAAGCAACTAAAGCCTCAAGGAGCAAATCACCGGAGCAAGCTAATAAACCGGTTCCTCCCGTAGCAGGGTGAAGACCTGCTTGAACTAAAGCACGCCCGGTTTCGACTTTGCATGATATACCTTCGCCAATGGTTCCATTTGCTTTTAGTGTGATAGTGGCGGACTCGGGATGTTCTTTGTATTTTTCCTTAAGAGGTGCCTGTAAATTTTTAAGTTCTGAAGAGTTCATATCATTGCATTTTAGAATTGTAAAGATCTTTTGGCAGTTCTGATTACGTTCCGCCAGGCAAAACTAAGAAATACGGAAGAGGAGGTCAATAAGATCATTGCGCAAATAGAGACCAATAAATACGGTGAGATGTCTAAACCAGATATCGGTAAAAGAGAAATACTGATAAATTCTGTTTCTGGTTTCTATTGTCCGTTAGCCTGAATAAAAAAAGTGGTAAAGTAATTGTCACCAGTTGTTTCGTTCCAGTTTGAGAGGGATATCGCTTAAAGTTTTTTCTGTTGTCTCGACTTCGCGTGGTGATTGACGTGATTTTTTGTGTTCTAAGCTCTCTTTAGATTAAACATGATATTGTAAGGATATATTGTAAAATGAAAGTTGACTAAAACGAAAAAGCCTGATAATACATTGATTATCAGGCTTTTTAAGTGCCCAGGACTGGAATCGAACCAGCACATCCTTGCGAATGGCAGATTTTGAGTCTGCTGCGTCTACCAATTCCGCCACCTGGGCATTTCCTGTAAGAACTATTCCGTTGGGGGTGCAATATTACGTTGCGAATTGATTCCAACCAAAATCTTTTCAAATATTTTTTAAAAAACCCGAAAAAATTATTTGCAACAGCTTTTTTTAGGCACCAGCACACTCTTTATTATGTTCCAAATTTTCTTCCACATTGCTGTTTGATTGAGTATGTAAGTTAGTTAGAAATTAGAAACTAGGAATTAGGAATTGCTGACGCACCAACTTTTACTCTTTTGCACATAACGTATGTGCAAGAAACCTTTGGGTGCAGCACTTTAATTCCTAATTCCTGATTTCTAGTTGACTCGAATCTAATGAATCGTATATGCCTGTATAGCGTATTCTGCGTTGGCGATTACCGTTGCAGCGCCTAATTTTTTATGATTGTCTCCAATCGAATAATAGCCTTTACTTGCCGGTGAAGCCGTGCCAACGGTAATTAAAGGCATTTGGGTCGTTCTTGCTTTTTCATTTATTGAATGGTAACCTTTGCCAACATTGTTGTTGCCTGAAGTTACAACAGGTTGAGGTTTTTCCAGTTTTTGCACGTTGTTGCCAATGCTGTAATATCCTTTTTGTACAGGAGTTTTTTGTTGTGCAAATGAATAACTATAACCAAAAACTATGCATGCAAATGCGATAATGAACTTTTTCATAAATAATGTTTTGTTCAGGCAACAGAACTGCCTGCAGTTAATAATTTGAGTTAACGTCACAATGTTTGTGTAGGAAGATCGCGATGCCGAATCTGTTATAGAAGATAAGAACAATGTAAAACGTAAAGCCTTTGTGCCGGCTGAACATTTCGGTAACTGATACAAGTCGTTTTGTTCGCTGGTGTATTGACGAAAGATGAAAATGAAAAATTCTCTTTTAAAAAGCCACCCAAAGCAGATTTGGAAACTTTTGTTTTTCCAACTGGCTGTTGATGAGCGTTTGTATTTGTATGAGCAAAAGCCTTGTGACTATAGCTTTTACAAACAGTATTTTTTGCGTGGCATGTAAATGTCGACGTTGCTTCACAGTTTGTTGATGCTACAACAGCTAAAAGAGAAAGGGATAATATAAATGCAAAAATCTGTTTCATTTACGGAAGCAAATTTACAACATGATATCTGTGGGCTATACTTATAATTTGTTAAAAGCAAAGTATCAATCATTTGTGGATTGAAAGGCAGCATAAATGATCTTTTGCAAACACAAAAAAATAGTCCTGGGGTTCAAAGCGATCAAAATGAATTTCCAGAGGGCATAAAACTTGCAGCTACATTTTAGAGATTACAAACAATATACTCATGCAACACATAAATCTTGGAGTGATCGTTGTGGTGGTCGTTGTCGTACTGGGCCTTATTGTCTTCATAATCGACCGCAATAAAAGAGACAGAAAAAAACTGTTGCCTCCTGAAAAAGTGGATGATGTAACGGCAGAACTTCGTATGGACCAGGAAAGAAAAAAAGATGAACCTTAAATTTTTAGCAGATAGATCCAGTAACGTTTTCCTAATCTTGGTTCAATCTCTTTTAAGATTTTAAATCCGAGGCTTTCATAGATATGTCTCGCAGCAGACATCATTTCGGATGTATGCAGTGCAATAGTTTTCTCTCCATTAAGCCTGGCAGCGTCAATGCATTTTTGCGTCAGTGTTTTGCCAATTCCCATTCGATTGTAATCAGGATCGACGGACACAAACCTGATGGAACACCAGTTTTGGTCGAATAGATCTGTTGCCTCTCCGCTGGGTACAAGAAAACTCATGCCTACAATCTTGTCATCATTATTTACACAAACGAAGCCGGGGCCTTTTGCCAACAGGTCTTCGTAAGTTTTGATGTTTTGTAAATTCCCTTTTAGCCGCGTCCAGTTTTCGGGGGTTAGTTCATTCTCAAACCCTGACCAGGCTTTTAGTGCAAGTGTTTTTAATGCTTCTACATCCGATTTGTTTGCCATTCTGTATTGCATGGTGTCGAATTTTCACAAAGAAACTGTTATTTTAGTTGTTTGTTGATAGTTGGTAGTTGTTGGCCTTCGTTTTCGGATGGGTTCCACTATGGGCTACTTTTCTATAGTAGATCTTTTCATTGTTAGAAAGCCGCACATAAAGTCTAACAACTAACAACTATCAACCAACAACTCAACTGACACATGAAAAATCGATTCTATTCGCTCGACGTCTTTCGGGGAGCAACCGTTGCCTTTATGATACTGGTGAATAATCCCGGCTCCTGGTCGGCGATTTTTCCTCCGCTCGATCACGCCCCGTGGCATGGATGTACGCCAACGGACCTCGTATTTCCATTCTTTCTTTTTGCCGTAGGAAACGCCATGGCATTTGTGATGCCACGATTACATGAAGCAGGGGATAAGGCGTTCTGGAAAAAAGTAACGACTCGAACCTTGTTGATCCTCGCAATCGGTATATTCCTCAACTGGTCGCCTTTTGTGCGATGGGAAAATGATGTACTCGTATTCAAGCATTGGGTCAATCCCGACAACCCTTTAAGTGGCGTGCGGATTACAGGGGTTTTACAACGCATAGCGCTTTGTTATTTTTTTGCGTCTGTCATTATCTATTACACCAAGTCAAAAGTTGCGGCCATTATTGGTGCCGTTTTTCTGTTAGTTTATTGGATACTTGCTTGTATACTTGGCGATCCGGCTGATCCCTATAGCATGGCTGGTTATTTTGGCAACACTATTGACCAGGCTGTGCTTGGTGTGCCACATCTTTATAAAGGTGAAAAAATATTGTTTGACCCTGAGGGCCTTGCAGGAGTACTTTCTGCAACGGTAGAAGTGATCATTGGATATCTCGCAGGAAGGTACATCATACAACGCGGCAAAACATTCGAAATGGTCACAACGCTGTTGCTTGTGGGCTGCGCATTAGTGTTTACCGGTTATTGCTGGGATATGGTCTTTCCCATCAATAAAAAAATATGGACCAGCTCTTACACGGTATATACAAGCGGACTTGCCACCATCACCATTTGTTTTCTTTTGTATTGGATAGAACTGAAAGGTAAGCCCGCAAAAGGTTTGAGGTTTTTTGAAGTGTTTGGAAAAAATCCATTGTTCATCTTTGTACTAAGTGGTTTCCTGCCAAGAGTGCTCGGTCTCCTAAGGTGGCCAAGCGGTATAAGCAGCGATGGGAAACAGCTTTACACCAGCTCATTTCCGTGGTTTTATGAACATGTTTGCAAACCGCTTTCTGGCAATTTAAAGATCGGTTCATTGATATACGCGATCATCACTGTGTTATTTTACTGGATGCTGGCCTACTGGCTGGATAGGAAGAAAGTATATATAAAGGTATAGGTTTGAAGTGTAAGGTGTGTACGAAGTGCGATGTACGACGTACGAAATTCGTAGTGAAATAGCATTCAAAAGTATTTCGTTCATCGTACACCTAACATCGTACATGTTTCTCAATACGCTCTCGTCTTCGCTACCTGCGGCATGTTGTATTGCAGAGCCAGCACTTCTTCTTTGGGCTCGTACATACGAAAGACGAGATAAAACTGACCCTCTGGTGCAGGTAACCAGTTACTGATCTCATTCGGTTTGGCATGCTGAATAAGAATATCAAACGAACCGTCGGAATTTGATTTCAACCCTGCTGTTTCACTGCTGATCTTGTAGCGCTTCAGTTCGTTGCTGTAGAGCTGGCTCGAACCGGTAAGGTACAAAGTGAGTGACCAGAAGCCATCAACAGGCGGCGGTCCGTCAAAATGAATTTTATAGTTGTTATAACCGGAAAAAACGCTTTTCTCATCATCTGTATTTCGGCTGGAAAACATCGCTTCCTTGTCGGGCATGCTCTCCATGTATTGACCTGTTATAAAGGAGCGATATGAATAATTATAACCAAAGTTTTCTGGCTTTACTACCCATGACCATCCATTAACCTGCCGTGCAAATTTTGCCTGCGAAGCAATGATTGCCAGGGGCGCTTCCATCGCCGCATCCTTTAGGCCGCGCAATTGTGACATTGTTAATGTCGAAGGATTGAAACTTCCATCGCGTATGCCAATGTTTTCGAGTTGGGCAGCCAGCAGTTTATCTTCATCTGTGGCGGGGTTTGATTGAACGGCCAATGCAAGCTGTTTGTAGAATCGGAAGGAGTCAGCAGGAGAGTAAATCGGCAGATCGGGAAGAGTAGCTACCGAACCGGGGTTCACGCGACCCTCGAAATTGCTCAGCGATTTTAAAACAAACTGGTCCTGCAGATCATGCACTGTCATTGTGTTTTCTCCCTCCATGACTCTTAGTTTCCCATACAGCCAAACCTTTGAAGTTTTAGATACAATTGTCTTTTTAACACCTCCCGGAAGGCTGCCATTATATCCCTCGCGGACAATGGCAAATGTGCCGCCTTCCGTACCTGTTGTTCTTTTGCCAATGCAATCAACATAGTTGTGGTACATGTCCATGATGTTGATCACATAATAACGGCCTGCGGTATTCGGAACCTGTAAAATGTATGGCTCATCAAGGTTAATGACGGCGCTTAAGTGGAAGGCATCACAATCCGGCGCAGTGCTGCCCTTGTCAGCCGGTGTTGGCAGTTGTCGCGACCAGCCCAAAGCATTTAGGGGAGCCCGGTTGTTTGTTTCAAAATTGGATCGCTGTGCACCGATATTTTCCCTTATTGTCTGTTCCATTTTTACCATCGCATAGCCCCACTCGTATGCCAAAACGCCCAGCGCTCTTGCTCCGGCATAGTTGCCCATGTTAATCGGTTGTGCGGTAGATGCAAGGCCGGCCACAGGATCTTTCAACCTGCGAACGCGAGCCATGATGCTGTCAGGACTCTCGTCATTGGCCATGATAGTTTGTTCGGTTGTTGCACCGTGATTGCAGGAAATAAATAGTAAAAGAGCGATTGCGCAAGTGCCCGCGAGTTTCATAAAATTCGTTTATGAGTTAAGCATGATCTCCGTTTCGGGGATTCGGGGGAGTTGGCCTGGGCTTGTGGGTTTAATACAGAACTACACAACAAAAATTACGCCGTTTGGTTTGAAGCTTGCTGATTTTTTTCTTCACATAAACTGGCGGTATTGCAAAACTTGGTTTTAAACATTACATTTAAGTACTGCCGTCTAAGAACACTGTGTGCAGCCAATTGCCGTTTTCAGTGTCCGCCCTAAATTTACCAACCTAAACTTTTTCTTATGCGATCTCTATTGGTTTTGCTTTTAGCAACAAGCATTTCCTTTGCAGCCCGCGGCGGCGATATCCAGAAAGGAGAGGTAGTCGTTAAACATTTTCTTGCACCGTCAATAAAAGGTAATCGTGGCGGCGAAGACCCCATGCGATCTGTTTCCGTGTATTTGCCAGCAGGGTACAACGAAAACAAACAACACTATCCGGTAATTTATTTCCTCCATGGCCTTTACATGAATGACAGCTTGCAATTGGTGCGTACTTCATTTAAAGATTTGCTTGATCAGGCCATTGCTGAAAAAAGAATTCATCCTGTTATTGTTGTTTTACCGAATAGTGAAACGCATTTCAAAGGCAGCTTTTATACGAACTCTTCCTTAACCGGCAATTGGGCTGATTTTATTGGTAAAGACGTAGTGAATTATATCGACAAAAACTTTCGCACTATACCCAACAGGAATAGCCGTGGCCTGGCTGGACATTCACTGGGTGGAAATGGTGCGCTAAAGATTGGCATGTTGTATTCAAAAATATTTGGCTCAGTGTATGCGCTCAGTCCTGCAATATTGAATTGGTCAAATGAAATAAGCCTGGAGAATCCTGCATTTAGACTCGTTGACACATTAAAGGATGAAACGCCTTTGCAACCTGTATTGCAGAATCCCTTTGCGGATACTACAATGAGAGGCTTTTTTGCCGTAATGATGATCGATCTGGGGAGAACATATTCGCCCGTGGAAAACAAAAAACCTTTCCAGGCGGCAATGCCCGCGACGTATAATGGCGACCAGATTGAAATTCATGATGACATCAAAAAATTGTGGGAGAAAAACTTTCCCCTGAATATGGTTGATAGTCACGTGAAAGATTTGAAAAGCTTAAATGGCTTGAAGTTTGATTGGGGAACTGAGGAAGAAAATGCACATATACCTGTTACCTGCGTGGAATTTAAACAGAAGTTAGATAGTTATGGAATAAAGTGTGAAGCAGAGACCTATGTAGGCCATCATATGGACAAAATCGGAGGTAGAAATGGAAGAATTTACACTGCAATGCTGCCATTTTTTGAATCACACCTGAAGTTTGACTAAGAACGCAGATCTTCAAGATTTTCATGATTGTAATGATTTGAAATATAGAACGCCGGCCTGAATGATTGGATCAGCCGGGCGTTGCTGCTTTACAAATACAAATAGTAATCTTTCAGCAGTTCTACAAACTCATTGGTGTACTGTTGCGATACGTCTTTAATCGTGATGTCTTCCACCACGCACCTTGCAGGTTGTTTTCTCAAAACAGCGCCAAGGCGGAAATAACTGTGTGCGGTGGTTTGTTTCATTCGCAGCAAACGGACGAGATGCAATCCATTAGCCTTCGCTTCTTTCTCTACATCTGCAAGGCGATGAAAGGGAAGAAGCAACACAATGCTGCCCGCATCGGCAAGCAAGGCATTACAGGTTTGTAAAAGGCTTGACAAGGTTAAAGAACTGTCGTGTCGTGCAAGATTGATATTGTGTTTATCGCTCTTCAAATCCTTTTCGTAAAATGGCGGATTGGAAACAATTAAATCAAATTTTTGCGCGGCGGAAAACTTCGTGATATCGTTATGATGAATCGAAATGCGATCCTGCCAATTGCTCTCAGCAAAGTTTTCTGAAGCTTGTTCAAAAGCATGATCATCGATCTCCACCGCATCAAAAGACGCTGTGAGCTTTTGCGCCAGCATCAAGGTCAGCAAACCCGTTCCTGCGCCAATGTCCAGCACATTCAGTTTCTCTTTTCCATCCTTCCATTCATTTGCCACCCAAGCACCAAACACACACGCATCCGTGCAAACCTTCATGGCGCATTTGTCCTGGTGAATAAGGAATTGTTTGAAGCGGAAGAAAGTGTTTGACATTAAGACAATTAAGAATTAGGAATTAAGAATTAAGAATTCCTTGAGTGTTGCTTTCAATAAATATGATTGAGTTGTTTTATGGTCGACAAAGGATTGATAGAATTAGTAAGAAATGAAGCACGGAAGGAATTCTTAATTCCTAATTCTTAATTGAACCTCACCACTCTGCTCTTGCACTCGGCACCACACCCAAATCCGCAAAGTCCTTATTCAGGAATTTATAGTAAGCCGTAATGGCGATCATACCGGCATTGTCAGTGCAGTATTGAAATGGAGGAATGAAAGTGTTCCAATGCCTTCTTTTGCCTAATTCAACAAGGCCGTTGCGGAGGCCGCTGTTGGCAGAAACACCGCCGGCAATACATATGTCCTTGATGCCTGTTTCATCAGACGCCCGTTTAAGTTTATTGAGCAAAATGGTAACAATGCGATATTGAATAGAAGCACAGATATCGGCCAGGTTTTCCTGTACAAAGGTTGGATTTTTTGCCGTTTCGTTTTGTAGGAAATACAAGATAGCAGTCTTCAATCCACTGAAGCTAAAATTCAGACCGGGAATTTGTGGTTCAGGAAAAGCAAAACGTTTAGGGTTGCCATCCTTTGCATATTTGTCGATCAACGGGCCGCCGGGATATGGAAGGCCCAATAACTTCGCAGATTTATCGAAAGCTTCACCCGCTGCATCATCCGTTGTTTCACCGATTACGCGCATTTTGTCGGGCGATTCGCACAATACAATTTGTGTGTGGCCGCCGCTCACAGTAAGGCACAGAAAAGGAAAGTCAGGTCGCGGCTCTTCGATCAAATTAGCCAGCACATGCGCCTGCATATGGTGCACCGCAATCAAAGGCTTATTTAGCGCCAGTGATAAGGACTTGGCAAATTGAGCGCCCACAAGTAAAGATCCGATCAAACCGGGGGCTTGCGTAAATGCAATGGCATCTATTTCTGCCAGTGTGCAATTGGCATTCTTCATGGCCGTATCAACCACCGGCACAATGTTTTGCATATGTGCCCGCGATGCCAGTTCAGGCACCACGCCACCATACTGCGCATGTACTTTTTGCCCTGCAATAAGGTTGGACAACATCACGCCATCTCTGCAAACCGCAGCGGAAGTATCATCACACGAAGATTCAATTGCCAGAATTGTAACGCTCAAGGTCAGAAAATTTAAGGTGCGAAGGTAGGAAAAAGCGGGGAAAGGCGCTAGATGTCCGGTGCACGAAGTACGGTGTACGAATTCAATTAGAGGGGATCATCCAAAAGACTTTCGTACAACGTACATCGGACTCCGTACATTTTCTCACTTGCTTCTGATCGCCACCACCGGATTCATCTTTGCGGCAATGGTGGCAGGGATAATGCCCGCCAGCACACCCACAAGTATGCAGATGCCAATAGCAAGTGACAATATACCAAGGGAAATATAGATGGGGAAACCCAGCATTGATGAAAAGACTTTGGTCAAAAGGAAAACCAATGCCAGGCCAATCAGTCCGCCCAGAATACACAGGAAGGCAGATTCCATTAAGAATTCCATCAGGATAACACCACGTTTGGCTCCAATGGCTTTTTTAAGGCCTATTTGACTGGTACGTTCCCTTACGGTCACAAACATAATATTGGCGACGCCAAACATGCCCACGACCAGCGAAAGTGCCGCAATGGCCCAGCCGCCCTGGTTGATACCAGAGAAGATGCCGGCTGCAAAATTGCTGAATGAGTCAATATCGTTTAGTGTGAAATTATTGCTTTCCGTGGGTTTCAGCCTTCTGATTGAACGCATCGCGCCAGTCAGTTCATCACGCATCTCAGGTACGGGAACTTTTTCCTGTCCCTGAACGATGATGGTTGGTTCCACGGATCTTTCATTCAATAAACCGCGCAGAAATTGATACGGCATGATCATCGAATTGTCGAAATCCCAGCCACCAATCATGCTTTTGCCCTGTTTCTTGATAAGGCCCACTACAAATCCTTTCTTGCCTTTCATTTCGATTTCTTTTCCAACCGCTCTTTCAGCGGAGCCGAAAAGTTGCTCGGCCACGTCGTTGCCCATCACGATGGAATTGGAGCCACGATCAAAGTCCGATTGCTGGAGATACCTGCCGGAAACAATCTCAATGTTCTGGATATTGCTGAACTCCTCCGTGATACCATAATAGTTAACGCCGCTCAGCGATTCACTTTCGTAGTCTATCTTGTCGTTGGACTGAAGCAGGAAAGTAACATTTTTAATAGTGGGCACTTTGCGCTTCAGTTGCTCCATTTCAGCGTAAGTAACATTGGGATAGCCCATCGTTTTCCACCAGGGGTTTTGCTGCGAAAAATCAGTTTTCTGCACGTAAATGGAATTGCTGCCAAGCGATTTAATATCGGTCTGCACATTGCGTTCGAGGCTGTTTACCGTTGCCAGTACGCCGATAATACAGAAAATACCAATGGTAATGCCAAAAAGAGAAAGAAAGGTCCTTAATTTATTGGCCCTGAACTCGTCGATGGCCATTTTAAAACTACTACCTATTATTTCGAAGACTCTGCGCATGAGTCAAACCTAGTAAAAAAAGTTGAGAGTTGAGAGTTGAGAATGGAGAGTGGTGACAGTATCATTTAATGATCACATTCAGGCTTGCAGAGAACTCTCAACTCTCCACTCTCAATTCTCAACTCCCTGCTAATTTCCTGATACAGAATATCTTCAAAAAATGCCTGACTTTTTAACATCAAAGTCATGGCTTTTTCAAATAAACTATATTAATTTAGGAATAGTAAACGCCCCCTGGGAAGGAGGTTTTAATTTCTTCACTTTTATAAATTTATTCCCATGGTTACTACAGACACAACACAGTTCTCTACGGAGTGTACAAATTGGAAAAATACACTTCGTTCCAACCGCGAAAGGATAACCCAACTCGAAAGAACATTGCTCCAGATGGCTCCACATCTAACGGACCGAGAGTCGCAACACGACATCGAACATTTCCAAAATCAATTTCGCATCCAGCTTTTAAATGTGCATGATCTTAAACACGATATTAAGAATCATGAAAAATTTGCTGAGTGGGAAATGAACAGAAGCGACGGACATTTCAGCGAAGCAACTTACGTCGAGCATGAAGATCTTAACGATCGCTACCATTATTTAGAAAGTGTGCTTGATAACTTGCAGGAAGATTTTAAAAAGTTCTCTCATCATTACACGGCATAATACTGCGTGACAATTCTACCTCCGTACTCCATAGGTTACAATTTTAAAAACCAATTAATAATTAATAATTAGTAATTAATAGGGTCGCATTGCTTATCAAACATTGCATGCAAATTTTAAATGAATTTGGGCATAGCTTCTGTCATGCATGTTACTCTATCAATTATTCATTATTAATTATTAATTACCAAAAACGTTTGCCATGGCAGAATACGATACTTTACACGTAAAAAACATTGTCTTGCTGGGCCACGCCGGCGCCGGTAAGACGACATTAGCGGAGTGCATGCTCTATGAAGCAGGTCTTACCACGCGCCGCGGAACAATTGCAGAAAAAAATACAGTTAGTGATTATCACGAACTTGAACAGCAACGCAGCAATTCCATCTTCTCCACTTTACTTCACACCAAATGGCGCGGCTACAAAATAAACATTATCGATACTCCGGGTTATGATGATTTTGTTGGCGAAGTGATCGCTTCACTTCGTGTGGCCGATACCGGCGTAATGTTGTTAAATGCAGATATGGGTGTGGAAGTGGGCACCGACATTATCTGGGAATACACGGAACAATTCAAAACACCCATGGTATTTTGTGTGACAAAACTTGATAGCGATGAAGCGGATTTTGACAAAACTGTTCGCGAAGCAAGGGCACACTTTGGCAACAGGATAGCCATGATACAATATCCAATGCAGCAGGGTGCTGGCTTTCACTCCATCATTGATGTATTAAATATGGTGATGTATAAATTTAAAGATGCAGGAGGAAAGCCTGAAAAGTTGCCAATTCCCGACGAAGAAAAAGACAAGGCCGATCAGCTGCATAAAGATCTTGTGGAACTTGTTGCTGGCAATGACGAGACGCTGATGGAAAAATATTTTGACAAAGGAACATTGGAAGAAGATGAAATGAGAGACGGCTTGAAAAAAGCAATGATCAATCACGATTTGTTTCCACTGTTCTGTGTTTCTGCAGAGCGCAATATGGGAAGTGGAAGGCTGATGGGCTTTATAGACAATGTTTGCCCATCCGCCAATGAAATGCCACCCCAAACCATGAGAAACGGCGGCAAACTCGAGTGCAATGCGAAAGGTCCTGTCTGTATCTTCATGTTTAAAACCGTTACTGAGCCACATGTGGGAGAAATGTCTTTGTTTAAAGTGTACTCTGGCACCATAAGAACAGGCATGGAGCTTACTAATGAAACAACCGGCGTTGTTGAAAAGGTGAACCAGTTGTTTGTGGTCGAGGGGCATGATCGCGTGTCCGTGCAGGAGCTTGTTGCCGGCGATATAGGCGCCATGATAAAATTGAAGAACACGCATGTAAACAATACGCTTCACGAAAAAGGCAGGAACTATGAATTGATGCCGATAGAGTTTCCCAAGCCTAACCTCAGCATGGCGATCAGCACAAATAAAGGCGAGGAAGAGAAAATGTCGCAGGCCCTGCATCAGCTGCAGGAAGAAGACCCTACCATTATTCTGGAAGTCTCTCAGGAGCTGAAGCAAATCATCTTACATTGCCAGGGAGAATTGCATTTGCAGGTGATAAAATGGAAGCTCGAACATTTGTACAACCTTGACGTGCATTTTGAAAAGCCACGGATCCCTTACAGGGAAACGATTCGCAAAATGGCCGAAAGCAGTTATCGCCATAAAAAACAAAGCGGGGGCGCGGGACAGTTTGCAGAAGTCTATATGCGAATAGAACCATGGACAGAAAACATGCCTGATCCGAAGGGTTTGAATGTTCGTGGCAGGGAAGAAATTCCGCTTGACTGGGGTGGCAAACTGGTGTATTATAATTGCATTGTTGGTGGCGCGATTGATACGAGGTTTATTCCTTCTATTTTAAAAGGAGTAATGGAGAAAATGCAGGACGGTCCGCTCACCGGTTCGTATGTGCGTGACGTGCGTGTGAGTGTGTACGATGGGAAAATGCACCCGGTAGACAGCAATGATATTTCCTTTAAGATAGCAGGTTTGCAGGCATTCCGCCAGGCGTTTCAAATGGCCGATCCGCAATTACTGGAACCAGTTTATAGTCTTGAAATTTTATGCACTGATGAACAAACCGGTAACGTGATTGGCGACTTGCAAACCAGACGTGCAATGGTGGAAGGCATTGATGCCGCGGGACATTTCCAAAAGATATCCGCGAAAGTGCCATTGGCAGAAATGGATGGTTATTCATCCGCATTGCGCTCGCTTACACAGGGCCGTGCGAAGTTCTCCATGACGTTTTACGAGTATGTTCCAGTGCCGTTTGAAGTGCAGCGTGCATTGACAGATGCGTATAATAAGCAGGAGAGAGCAGCCATGTCGTGAGGAATTAATACGACCTTCAAAAGGCTTTGGCAGATGCGAACTGTTGAAGCCTTTTTTATTTACCACTAAGGCACTGAGGGCACTAAGTTTCACTAAGAGGAAATGCTTCGCGTTCGCTTTGTTACCACAGAGGGAAGGAGTTTTTTTCACAGAGGAAAGGAGGGGAAGTTCGAAATAAATAGTCCGGCTTTCATTCGTCGTGAGTATTTGATTAAAGACTGAGGCTTGCGTCTTTCTCCGTTGCCTCTGTGCTCTCGTGAGTCACTCCAGTTATTCGAAGTGCTTTCTCCGCGCCCTCTGTGGTTAAAATCGTGTTCGCTGTGGTTTAAAGAAAGCTCTTAGTGATGCTTAGTGCCTTTAGTTACTTAGTGGTAAAAATTCTGGTCTTTCATTATCTTTACTTACAACTATCAACGAACACTTCAACACCATGTCCAAAAGCACGGAAAGATTCAGCAACAGGGTAGAAGATTATGTACGCTACAGGCCACATTATCCGGAGCAGGTAATAGAATTCCTTGAAGAAGATTATGGCCTGACGACTGATAAGAAAATCGCTGACATCGGTGCAGGAACGGGCATTTCAAGCGAGTTGTTTTTGAAAGCCGGCTATCATGTAACAGCTGTTGAGCCGAACAAAGAAATGCGTGAAAAAGCTGTTGAGCAGCTGCAACCATTCAAGAATTTTACTGCAATAAACGGGACCGCCGAAGATACTACCCTTAAAGATAAAAGCATCGATGTAATTATTGCCGGGCAAGCGTTTCATTGGTTTGATGTGCCAAAAACAAAAGTAGAATTTCAACGCATATTAAAACCGGGAGGAACCGTTGGGTTGATATGGAACGAGCGATTGACGCTTTCTCCATTTGAAAAAGAATACGATGAACTCATCATTAAACATGCCCGGGATTATGTGAAAGTGGATCACCGCAACATTACTAAGCCCGACATCGACAAATTCTTTGCGCCGGCAACATGTGAGCTGAAAGTCTTTTATAATTTCCAGATTTTTGATTTTGAGGGATTAAAGGGGCGTTTACTTTCTTCCTCTTACATGCCATCTATAAACGATGATGGCTACACGGAAATGATCAACGACCTGAAAGTGTTGTTTGATCACTACAAAGAGAATAACCTGATCAAAATAGACTACGATACCAAATTATTTGTTGGCCTTTTTAGCTAAAACTTCGACTATGGGTTTGTGATGTACAAAGTACGATGTACGGTGTGCGAAATTCGTTGTGGCGTTGCGTCTGCACGACTTTGGTACACCGTACATCGCACTTCGTACATGGTACACCGTTTGGTTCCGGAACTAAAACCTTTCGTCTTAAAAAAATATTTCCGTAACTGCTTTGAAACGGTAAAATCTATAGCTACTTTTACTTACCTCTTTTAAATATTTCGCTCGCTTTATCCTATCTATGCAGCGATCTGCATTTTCTTCATCTGAGTAATTCCACAAAAGCGTTATGGGACAAGACTTCCAATAATCCTTACGTATTCTGTAAAGACTGTCATTATCTAATCTAAAAAAAGTAAAAAAATGAAATTCCTTTTTGCTATGGCAATGCTATGCTCATTGCTAACCACTAAACTATCTGCACAAATGACTCCGGAAAAAGAACCGAGCCCTGTGATCGTTACAAGATTTCAGATTACCCTTCCCGATGATGCACGTCGGTCTGAATTTGATTCGCTGGTTACTATGTACATGGAAAAAGGCATCAAACCCAATGCAATGATCAAGAACTATCGCCTGTTGCGGCATTGGTGGGGAAGTAACAATATGGAAGTGGTAATGATTTATGAAGTAGACAGCTGGGACAACATTAACAAAGCAATGGAAGAAGCTGATAAATTAGTTAACGCTGCCATTACTGACAAAGCAGCAAGAGACAAATACTGGACCCGTTTTGGTAAGTACCTGAATAAACACAGCGACGAGATAATGGCGGATATTGGAAAACCGAAAATGTAGGGAAATTGAAAGTTGAAAGTTGAAAGTTGAAAATTTTGGAGGTGCGGTGTGCGAAATGATTTGCCGGTATGCGAATTGGTTTCGGCATCGCATTTTTTTATTGTCCTCTTGTGACTTTTCAATTCTGCAGCTCAAAGTGTCCGCATTAATGTTTAAAGAATGCTTGTCATCCCAAGGAACGAGGGATCTGGGTGGTTTTTCAACAGCCTGTTTGGACAAAACCCAGATTCCTCGTTCCTCGGAATGACAAGCGAGAGTGCTATAGTTTTTCTAACAGCTCTTTATGCCCGCCAAGGATCAGTTAGGGGACTTTCCTTTGTTAAAGATTGTCATTCGCAAGCTGCATAATAAGCTTACCTTTTTCTATGGTTATGCTTATTCGTTTTTGAGGTGGAAACCCTGCGTGTTCCAACCATTTGCCCATTAAACGAAGCATTGGTACCTCCGTATACCTGCGATACGAAGAAGGTTGGAGATATCTTGTTAACGTAAAATAACGCACAGGTTTGTCGATTGCTTTTGGTTTTGGAGATTTTTTCTTTTCTGTGTTAGCCATACAGAAGGAGGTTTAAGCGGCGGAAAATAAAATACGGTTTCAGCCTTTCCCGTTGACTAACACATTCGAAGGATTGCCAAAGAACGCTGTGGGCGCATTAACGCTCCACACGGAGGTACTGAAACCGCGTATGTTTTGTATGAGCTCACAAAGCTCATACAATTTGGTTTCATTTTGTAATCCTTAAATATGTTAGTCGCAGCGAAAGTAAAAAGAGATGCGAAAGTTCTGTTATCAAAAGAGTCAAAAATAAATCATCGGGAATAGTTGATAAACATCCGAGCTGTTCGTAGAGACGCATTGAATGCGTCTCCGTAGCACCCGCGTAACGCCACATAAAAGGCGCGAGGATGCGTTTTTCATATCTGCATATTTCGGGTGCAAAGGGAGACGCGTTCAACGCGTCTCCACGGGACGCTGATATAACACATAAAAAAATGGCAGCCTTTTCGGGCTGCCATTCTATTGTCGAAATTTAATAAGCGATTATACTTGCTCTTCCATGTAGCTTTCGATCGGCTCGCAGGTACAGATCAGGTTTCTGTCACCGAATGTGTTGTTTACACGGGCTACAGAAGGCCAGAATTTGTTCTCTTTCACGTAAGGAAGAGGGAACGCTGCAGCTTCGCGGCTGTATGGTTTTGACCACTCAGAGCTGATCACTGCAAACTGTGTATGCGGTGCATTTTTCAATGCATTTTCTTTCTTATCTGCAGTACCTTCTTCGATTGCTTTGATCTCTTCGCGAATGGCGATCAACGCATCGCAGAAGCGGTCAAGCTCAGCTTTGTCTTCGCTTTCTGTAGGCTCGATCATGATCGTGCCCGGAACAGGGAAGCTCATGGTAGGAGCGTGGAAACCAAAGTCGATAAGGCGTTTCGCGATATCTTCTGCTTCGATTTCAGCAGATTTTTTGAACGGACGAAGATCTACGATGAACTCGTGCGCACACTGACCATTGTGGTTCGTGTAAAGAATATCGTAGTGTTTTTCCAATCTTGCACGCATGTAGTTTGCGTTCAGGATAGCGAATTCCGTAGCTGCTTTCAAACCGCCAGCGCCCAGCATGCGGATGTATGCATAGCTGATCAACAGGATAGACGCAGAACCAAATGGTGCCGCAGAAACAGCATGTTTTTCGGTGCCGTTCCATTCGCCCACTGTGTTCTGTGTATCTTCAACGTGACCCGGCAGGAATTTAGCAAGGTGTTTTTTCACGCAGATAGGTCCCATTCCAGGGCCGCCACCACCGTGAGGAATCGCAAATGTTTTGTGCAGGTTCAGGTGGCAAACGTCAGCGCCGATAAGGCCCGGAGCGGTTAATCCAACCTGTGCATTCATGTTTGCGCCATCCATATAAACCTGTCCGCCGTGTTGGTGAACGATATCAGTAATTTCTTTTACAGTTTCTTCATAAACACCGTAAGTGCTTGGGTAAGTGATCATGATACCGGAAAGATTAGCGGCGTGTTGTTCCGCTTTTGCTTTTAAGTCCGCAACATCAATGTATCCGTTTTCCAAAGCTTTTACTACCACCACTTTCATGCCCGCCATTACTGCACTTGCAGGGTTTGTACCGTGTGCAGAAATAGGGATCAGCATAACGTCGCGGTGTCCTTCGCCGCGGCTTTCGTGGTATTCGCGAATGGTTAGCAAACCAGCATATTCACCTTGCGCACCACTGTTTGGTTGCAGGCTGCACGCGTCGAATGCAGTGATTTCGCACAGATAAGCAGAAAGCTCATCCACGATTTGTTGGTAACCTTTTGTTTGGTCTGCCGGTGCAAACGGGTGCATTTTTGCCCAATGGCTCCAGCTTAAAGGCATCATTTCGCTGGCCGCGTTCAATTTCATTGTACAGCTACCAAGGCTGATCATGCTGGTGTTCAAAGAAAGGTCTTTGTTTTCCAACATTTTTATATAACGCATCATTTGCGTTTCGCTGTGGTGAGCGTTGAACACAGGATGAGTAAGGAATTCAGATGTTCTTGTAAGGGCACTTGGAATAGCGCTCAATACGTCTTCGTGGTTGATGCTGAATGCTGCTACGTCGTTTTCGTTTTCTCTGTCAAGTACCAATAAGATGTCGAGCAAATCATTTGGTGTGGTTGTTTCATCCAAAGAAATACCGACGTGGTTATTGTCGATGAAACGGAAGTTGATTTGTCTTTCTGCTGCTTTAGCGATCAGGCTTTTTGCTTCTGAAGTTCTTATGGTAATGGTATCGAAGAAATATTCGCTTACCAGTTCGTAACCTTCTTCCTGCAGTTCGTTTGCCAACGTTTGAGTCAACAATGCAACGCGTTGTGCAATGTTTTTCAAGCCGTCCGGTCCATGATAAACTGCGTACATTGCCGCCATGTTAGCCAACAACGCTTGTGCAGTACAGATGTTAGAAGTTGCTTTTTCACGTTTGATGTGTTGCTCACGTGTTTGCAACGCCATGCGCAATGCCCTGTTGCCCTGTGCATCGATACTTACACCGATGATACGGCCCGGAATACTGCGTTTGAACTCATCCTTCACTGCAAAGAAAGCAGCGTGAGGACCACCAAAGCCAAGAGGAACGCCAAAGCGCTGCGCCACACCGCAAGCCGCATCGGCACCCAGTTCACCCGGAGGTGTTAATAATGTAAGCGCCAAAAGATCGGTGGTCATCACCACATATGCACCCACTTTGTGTGCATTGTCGATAAATGAACGGTAGTCTTCTACAGAACCTTTGTCGTTTGGATATTGAACAAGGGCTCCGAAATATGTTTCGTCAAACTGTGCTTGTTTGTAATCGCCAAAAACTACTTCAATGCCCACAGGCACGGCTCTTGTGATGATCACATCCTTTGTTTGCGGGAAAGTATCGTTGTCTACAAAGAACTTAGGACGGGTAATGTGATCGTGGTCTTTGTTCAGTGCGTTAAAGAACATTGTCATTGCTTCCGCTGCTGCAGTTGCTTCATCAAGCAAAGAGGCGTTGGCAATTGGAAGAGCAGTCAGGTCGCTTACCATTGTCTGGAAGTTCAACAGGCTTTCCAGACGGCCCTGTGCGATTTCTGCCTGGTACGGAGTGTACTGGGTATACCAACCTGGGTTTTCGAAGATATTTCTCAAAATAACCGAAGGGGTAATGTTGTCATAATAACCCTGACCTATATAATTTTTGAAAGTTTTGTTTTTAAGGGAAACTTCCTTGATGTGCTGCAAGTACTCATATTCACTCATCGCGTTAGGAAGGTTCAGCTCATGTTGCATGCGTATAGCTGCGGGAACGGTTTTTCCTACCAGGTCTTCAAGACTATTTTCGCCGATTGTACGTAGCATGTGAGTAGAATCTGCTTCAGTTGGCCCAATGTGCCTGCCTTTAAATTCACCGGATTGCGCTTCAAATAAATTCATAAATATTAGTGTGGTTGTACTATTTGAAAAGATGCGCAAAGTTAGTACGAAACCAATATAATTCAACGGGTTCTTGACAAACTAGCGATAACTGTGGATAAGCGCTGGGACGTTGTAAAATGTTCAAAAAAACATTAAAAATGTTGGAAAAAGTCTGAAAGAGAAAGGTTGTTTTTAGATGCTGTTTAAGGCAGGAATTAGGAATAAGGAGTTAGGAATTAGAAATTAAAGGGTGCGGCGGGTTAATCGGCGGCCCATAGAGACGCATTGAATGCGTCTCCTGACCGAATACTTTGCTGGCCAAAAAAATACGGACCAGGAATTTTGGCTCCTGATCCGTATCTCATATTTATTTTAAATAAAATCTGTGAAAATCCGTCGAATCAGAGTCATCCTATTCGAATTTCACCTCAAACAGCTTTGGCCACAGCTTACCGGTGATGTAAGTTTTCTTGCTGGCGGAGTCATATGCAATTCCGTTCAGTACTGCATCCCCTTTGGTTTCGGCATCAAATCCTTTTGCGTATTTCTCGATGACGCCTGTGAAATCTGCTTTGGCCGCAACTTGCCCATTGGATGGATCAATTTTGTAGATGTAATTGGTTTCCCATTTATTGGCAAAAATGAAACCGTTGATGTATTCCAACTCGTTGATGTCGGAAACGCCACCGTTATTATCTGTTACGCTCACAATTTTTGCTGTGTTGAAATTATTTGGGTCAAGAAAGTACAGGTTGCTGGAACCATCGGAAACGATCAGATTGGTGCCGTCGTTGGTAATGCCCCAACCTTCTGTTTTCAAAGGGAATTCGCCTAGCTTTTTCAACGATTTTGCATCGTAAATGAAGCCTTTGTGTCCCTTCCAGGTAAGCTGGTAAATTTTATCCTTCAAAATAGTGATGCCTTCACCAAAGTAGATCGTGTCCAGGGGAACTTTTTGAATGTTTTTGCCGGTTTCTATATCTACCATTCCTACCCACGATTTGTAGGTAGAATATTCGGGCGAACCGCCGGTGCCTTCATACATTTTGCCATTGTACACTACCAATCCTTGCGTAAAGGAAAGTGTGTCGTGCGGGTAGTCTTTAACGATAGTATATTTCAAAGCAGGAGGCTCGGCGATTGAGGTTGTGTTGCCGGCATTGTCATTGGCCGGAGTATCGGAAGAACCGCCATTGCAAGCTGTCAGAGACACAGCCACCAACGCGGTTAAAGGCAAAAAAAATCTTTTCATGGTTGTATAAGTTCGGGGCAAACGTAAGGGAAAATCATGAAATGCGGACGTTAAAAATGGAGGGCAAATAACTGAATAACTGATTAACTGAATAACTGAACTTGAACGGCAACGAGCACTTCTTATTTCAATTATTCAATTATTCAATGATTCAACCCCTTAGTTACTCGGTTATTCAGTTGTTCAGTTATTCAGTCCATTCAGTTATTCGTTAAAAACCAACGTATATATATCAAAAAAGTATTATTCCCCAGTGCATTAAGTAGTTACTTTTGAAATAGCCTTATTACCTGATGATTGCTTTGCTAATTGCCGGATATTGCTTCAATACCGCTTAGGTGAAATGTACTTCGCGTCAAACTTTTTTCTTTGGTACAAACCAGTTAAGGCAGTTTCAAAACAAACACCTGATAATAGAGTATCAATTTTTTTTAACCAAAATACTGTTTGATGGAGCTATGCTATACTGATTTTGAAAACCTTTTTTTTCAATAATCATAGTATTCTCAAACAAATAGTAATAATTTAAACTCGGTTTTATAAGTAGTAATTAAAAATGAGACGCCTGCGGACCGCTGTATTTCCATGCAGCGGTGTCAGCAGGCCTTTTTTATTGAGTTTGCCACTGATGGACAGAGGAACAGAAAAATATTTTCATTCTTTTTCTCTGTATTTCTATGGCGGTTCTTAAATATTATGCCCCTCATTTTTTAAAAATAAAGAAAGCAACTCATGACCAAAACCTTTTCGGGAAAACTCGCATTGTGTGCGTCGATTTTATTCTTATCCTGTAAAAAAGATAGCAGCGGCGGAGGAGGAAATCCGCCCCCAACGCCACCTACAGACACTGTTGTTACTGAAGTGATCAATCCGCAGGTGGACCCTTCTTTAGCCTCTACCATTGGTATTTTTATGAATGATTGGAAAGCTAAAACCTTTGCGGCTCCGACGTACAAAGACACGACGATCATTACATCAAATCCATCAACCGTTACTGTTGATTTTGCAAATGTGATCACGAAAATTTCACCTTCTATTTTTGGAAACAATGCCAATAGCTGGATGACAGGTATTGTGTCGCAATCGGCTTTGATGACGCATCTTTCTAATCTAAAAACAAACATAGTGCGCTTTCCGGGAGGCAGCATCAGCGATATTTATTTCTGGAATGCGCCGGTAAATAAATTCCCTGCAGATGCACCTGCTACACTTGTAGACGCAAGTGGCAAGAGTGCGGCATCGGGTTACTGGACGGGACAAAACCAGGATGACTGGACGATAAGTGTTGACAAATATTACCAGCTTTTACAGCAAACCGGCAGCCAGGGGATCATTACGGTGAACTATGGTTATGCACGTTATGGAACAAGCAACAATCCTGTGGCGGCGGCTGCCCACATGGCCGCGGACTGGGTTCGCTACGATAACGGCCGCACAAAATATTGGGAAGTAGGTAACGAATGCTACGGCGATTGGGAAGCCGGTTATCGCATTGATCAAAGCACAAACAAAGACGGCCAATCATTGCTGAATACGGGCTATTTATATGGCCAGCATTTTAAAGTATTTGCAGATTCCATGCGCAAAGCGGCGCAGGAAATAGGCAAGACGATTTACATTGGTGCAGTGGTGATGGAGGCTGCACCTGCGTCATACATGGGCGATACGCAGAAGAACTGGAACAGTGGCGTAATGGGTAATACAGGAACTGTTGCCGATTATTACATTGTTCACAATTACTTTACACCTTACAATACAAACTCTACAGCAAAGGCGATCATGGATAGTGCGTCTTCGGTGACAAGTAATATGATGAATTACATCACATCAAACATGACGTCAAATGGCGTGGCAACAAAGCCTGTTGCTTTGACGGAGTGGAACATTTTTTCGCAAGGTTCGCAACAAGCGGTGTCAAATATCAACGGACTTCACGCTTTGATCTTGCTAAACGAAGCGATCAAAAACAAATATGCAATGACCAGTCGCTGGGACCTTGCCAACGGTTGGAGCAATGGTGATGATCATGGGTTGTTTAACATAGGAGATGAGCCGGGGGCAAGCAAATGGGAGCCGCGTCCGGCGTTTTATTACATGTATTTCTTCCAGAAATTCCTGGGCGACCGGATGATCAGTGCCGGCAATTCAAACAGCAATATCCTGACATACGCATCCTCATTTACTTCGGGGCAAATGAGCGTAACAATAGTGAATAAATCTACGAGTGAGCAACAGGTAGAAATCGCAACAAAGAACTTTAAAAAGGGCGAGCGCTATTATTGGTACAGCCTGCAAGGTGGCTCGGATAATGGTGAGTTTTCAAGAAAAGTGTATGTGAACGGCAACGGTTCGTCGGGTGTTTCGGGTGGTCCTGCCAGTTACAATACTTTACAAGCTTACTCCTCTGCAACAGCCGGTGGCATTAAAGTGAAAGTGCCGGCGCGAGGCGCAGTAGTGCTTGTGGTAGATACAAAGTGAGGTTCATTGAACTTTTTTTAAACGCAAAGGACGCGAAGATTTACCACTGAGACACTAAGGACACTTAGCCACACTTAGAATTGTCTTAGTGAAACTTCGTGCCCTTAGTGCCTTACTGGTAAATGTTTCGGTATTGGCCTTCGTTTCCTTTGCGCAAAACTTTGCGTTCTTTGCGGTTAAAATCTTTATCTTCCATTCTCAAAAAAACATCAATGAGCTACGTTCCATCAGCATCAAGATATGATTCAATGAAGTATAACCGCTGTGGTATTAGCGGGCTGTTATTACCGGCTATTTCACTGGGCCTGTGGCATAATTTCGGAAGTGTGGATGTGTTTGATAATGGCAGAAATATTGTGCGCCGGGCATTTGACAGAGGTATTACACATTTTGACCTGGCAAATAACTACGGGCCTGAGCCGGGTTCTGCGGAAGAGAATTTTGGCCAGATACTCAAGAAAGATTTTCCCGGATATCTGCGGGATGAGTTGATCATTTCTTCAAAAGCAGGTTACCTCATGTGGCCCGGTCCTTACGGCAACTGGGGCTCAAGAAAATATTTAATATCAAGTCTTGACCAAAGTTTGCAACGAATGGGGCTTGAATATGTTGATATATTTTACTCTCACCGTCCCGATCCTGAAACGCCGATCGAGGAAACAATGATGGCGCTTGATTCGGTGGTGAGGCAAGGAAAAGCATTGTATGTTGGTTTGTCAAATTACACTGCAGAGCAGGCAGACAAAGCTATCCAGGTTTTGAAAAGTTTGGGAACGCCGTGCCTGATACATCAGCCGAAGTACTCAATGTTTGAAAGATGGGTAGAAGGCGGTTTGCTCGATGTGCTGGAAAAGCATGGTGTGGGTTGCATCCCTTTTTCGCCGCTTGCACAAGGTATGCTCACGGACAAATATCTGAAAGGCATTCCCGAAGGATCACGTGCAGCAAAGGAGCATGGTTTCTTAAAGGAAAAAGATATTACCCCGGAGCGTCTTCAGAAAATACAAAAGCTGAATGACCTTGCTAAAACAAGAAATCAATCGCTCGCGCAAATGGCACTTTCGTGGCTGCTAAAAGATAAACGCATCACAACGGTGCTGATTGGTGCGAGTTCTGTTGCGCAGTTGGATAACAATATTGATGCATTGAATAATATCGACTATAGCGAAAGCGAGTTGAAAGCGATTGAGGATATTTTGAAATAACCGCAAAGAACGCAAAGTTTTGCGCAAAGGAAACAAAGGTCGTTACTGGGATGTTTACCACTAAGACACTAAGGACACTTAGCCACACTTAGAGCTTTCTTAGTGAAACTTAGTGTCCTTAGTGTCTTAGTGGTAAATCTTCGCGTCGTTGCGGTAAAAATGACGCACCATAAAAAGTATCAGCCAATGAAGCCGTTGTTAATTTTCATTTTAACCATTAGTGTCTTTGCCGCCTACGCTCAAAAGCCCGGTGAACAAAACATTCGGATGAATCAGTTAGGTTTCTATCCAAATGCACCTAAGATGGCCATTGTTGTAACGAAAGATTCTGCAGACGCAGGTTTTACTATTGTTTCCGTAAGCAACAGCAAAGTAGTGTATAGCGGCAAATTGTCTGCTTTGCAGCATTCTTCCAACTCCTCCTTGCAAACACGAACTGCAGACTTCAGCAAATTTAAAACTCCTGGAAAATATTTTATCGCAGTAAAAGGCGTTCAGAATTCATATCCGTTTACTATTTCGAAAAATGTGAATTATGTTGCCGCAGTTGCATCGTTAAAAGGTTATTATTATCAGCGGGTTTCCATGCCGCTTTATGAAAAGTATGCAGGCAAATGGGCGAGGCCAGCGGGACATCCGGACACTGCAGTGTTGATACATGCTTCAGCGGCGACAACAGAGCGCCCCGAAGGAACAGTGATCTCTTGTCCGGGTGGCTGGTATGATGCGGGAGACTACAACAAATACATTGTGAACTCGGGCATCACCATGGGGACGCTGCTTTCAGCCTATGAGGATTTCTCAGGGTACTTTGATACGTTGAAGACAAACATCCCCGAAGAAGGCAATGGCGTTCCTGATATTTTAAACGAAGTTATTTACAACCTGCGGTGGATGCTTACCATGCAGGACCCTAACGATGGCGGCGTTTATAATAAATGTACCAACGCGGCTTTTGATGGAATGGTAATGCCGGGTGTTACGAAATTGCCAAGATATGTGGTGCAAAAAGGAACGGCGGCCACGCTGGATTTTGCAGCGGTGACCGCACAGGCTGCAAGAATATTTAAGAAGTTTTCAGCACAATTACCGGGTCTTGCAGACAGTTGTGAGAAAGCCGCACTTGCGGCATGGCAATGGGCACTAACGAATCCGAATGTTCGCTACGACCAAAATGCGATCAATAAACAATTTTCTCCTAAAATAACAACCGGCGGTTACGGTGATTTCAGATTTGTTGATGAAGGATGCTGGGCCGCGGCGGAGTTGTTTGCCACCACAAAAGATGGACAATACCTTTATGAGTTGAGGAAATATATTAATGATCCGATGACACTTCCTACCTGGGGAAATGTTTACGGGCTTGGTATTTATACATTGCTGAGAAATAGCAAGACTTTGGACCTGAGTTCTTCAGAAACAGAAATGCTGAAAAAGAAAGTGTTGAGTTTCGCAAATGCATATGTAGAGGCTATCCCGTCAAATGCTTTTAAAACTGTGATGGGAAAAAGCAAAGCCGATTTCAACTGGGGAAGCAATTCAAATGCGGCCAACCAGGGAATAGCTTTGATCAATGCCTATTTAATAAGTAAAGACAAAAAATACCTGGATGCGGCACTGACCAATCTTGATTATATACTGGGCAGAAATGCGACCGGTTTTTGTTTCCTGACGGGTGTTGGGACGAAGTCGACAATGAATCCGCATCATCGCCAATCGGTGGCGGATGGTATTGTGGAGCCTGTGCCGGGTCTGCTTGCCGGTGGCCCAAATCCCGGACGACAGGACGGCTGCAAATATGAATTCCTCGAACCAGAAACCTGCTATCTTGATGAAAGTTGCTCATATGCGAGCAACGAGATTGCGATTAACTGGAATGCTCCGATGGTGTACCTCGCCAATGCGATAGAGGCGCTGCAGGGAAAGCTGTAGGTTATTTCACGCAAAGGCGCTAAGTTTAGATCCAAGGGCGCATAGGTTTCACGCGGCGGGCGCAACGGAGCAGTGACGCAGAGGGTTGTTGCGTTTTATCTCGCATGGTTTTGTACAATCTTTCGCAATCATAACAAAAATTCGAAATTACTTCGGGTGTTCAAGACCTGACAGGTTTCTAAAAACCTGTCAGGTCTTGAACCCTGAGTGTGTTGTTATATCTCCTGTTTTTATTCTGCCCCGGTAGTTCCGATACAAAGTAAAGTTCAATCATAGAAAAAAAGCGCCACCGAAAAAATCCTTCACCAACAAGCAAATCGATTTCGGCAAACGTGTTGGCGCCGCTAATTCCTAATTTCTAATTTCTAATTCCTCGCCCGGCGTATTAATGTAGTAGGCAAAAATATCTTCTCAATCTCCCAAATCCTGTTCTTTGCGGGGCGAAATATAGGCTGCGACTGCATGGGGTTAACAAATGGTCACCTAACGATTAACAAGTGGCTACCATTTTCTTGCGGTTGAGAGAGTAGATTGCGGCCAATAATTGCTCTATTATAATTGATTGCCGATATGAAAAATACACGAGCTAAAATAATATTTACCCGATAACGAATCTTCCCGCGTATGACGCAGGAAGATTTTTTTATGGATAACCCTGATCTGCAAACATGAAATATCTCAATATGACAAAGAGAAGAATTACACTGGCGGTGCTTTCGGTTTTGACAATGAGCACTGCTGCGGTTGCACAAACATCTGCACCGGTTGCCACGGTAGCCCAAAATGATGAGGCGAAAATAGAGGCCCTTATCAAACAAATGACACTGGAAGAAAAAGTGACCATGATCCACGCAAGCTCCTCATTTACATCGGGCGGAGTAAAGCGCCTGGGTATTCCGGAGCTTATGACTTCTGACGGTCCGCATGGTGTGCGCCCTGAGCATGGCCGCGACTGGACACTTGACAAAGACGTAAATGATTCCGGCACTTATTTGCCGACAGGCGTAGCGCTTGCATCCACATGGAACCCTAAGTTGGGTTATGCATTCGGTAGCGTATTGGGCAGCGAGGCGAATGCAAGAGGCAAAGATGTAATTCTCGGCCCTGGTATTAATATCATGAGAACACCATTGAACGGCCGCAATTTCGAATACCAAAGTGAAGACCCGTACCTGATTTCGCAAATGGTGGTGGGCTATATCAAAGGTGTGCAGGACCAGGGCGTTTCAGCTTGCGTGAAACACTTTATTGCGAACAACCAGGAAACAAACCGCAATACTGTTGACATCAACATGAGTGAAAGAGCGCTCCGTGAAATTTATTTGCCAGGCTTTAAAGCGGCTGTAACAGTTGGTAAAGTGAATACGCTAATGGGCTCTTACAATCTTTTCCGCGGCCAATATTGTACGGAAAATGATTACCTCATTAATAAAATACTGAAAGGCGAATGGAAGTTTGACGGACTTGTGATGAGCGACTGGGGCGCAGTACATGTTGCAACAGAAGCATTGCTGAATGGTTGCGATCTGGAAATGGGGACTGATTTGAAAATGTTGCCGAATCCTGATTATAACAAATTCTACATGGCAGACTCTGCGCTGTTGTTGGTAAAAAACGGTAAAGTTCCCGAGTCAGTGATCGACGAAAAAGTGCGTCGCATCCTGCGCATCATGTATCGCACGCATATGTTTGACAAACGCCAGCCCGGATCGTATGCAACAAAAGAGCACGCTGCAACTGCACTGAAAATTGCAGAAGAAAGTATTGTGTTGCTGAAAAATGAGAAGAACCTGTTGCCGCTTTCCGCTGCTGTTAAAAATGTTGCGGTGATCGGAATGAATGCTGATCGTAAGAATTCGATGGGTGGTGGGAGCTCACAGGTGAGGGCTTTGTATGAAATCACCCCACTGGCAGGCTTGAAAACATTGATGGGCGACAAGGTGAACTTCACCTATAGCCAGGGTTATAAAATTGAAAGAAAAGCTGACGCCGATGATCAGCTGATCGCGGAAGCGGTTGCTGCTGCTAAGAAAAGTGATGCTGCTATTGTGTTTGGAGGATGGACACATGGTTACAGCGACTATTCAAAATGGAGCGACAATGCTTTTGATGCGGAAGGTTTTGATAAGAAAGACATGAAAATGCCTTTCGGTCAGGATAAACTGATACAGGAAGTTTTGAAAGCAAATCCAAATACGATCGTGGTGTTAATTGGTGGTGGTCCGATTGATATGACAAAATGGATCGGACAAACGAAAGCTGTTGTGCAGGCATGGTACGGTGGTATGGAAGGCGGAACTGCTATTGCAGAAATGTTGTACGGAAAAATTAACCCTTCCGGAAAACTGCCTGTTACTTTCCCGAAAGTATTGGAAGATGTACCTGCGCACAAATTGGGCGATTACGGCAACAATCTTCATGAAGAATACAAAGATGGTATTTATGTTGGCTACCGCTACTATGATACCTACAAAGTGCAGCCGCAGTTTGCATTTGGTCATGGTTTGTCGTACACAACTTTTAGCTACAGTAATTTGACGGTGACAAAAAATAGCGATAACACTGTGTCTGTGAATGTGACGGTGAAAAACACCGGAAACAAAGACGGTGGCGACGTGGCGCAAGTGTATGTTCACCAGGATAAATGTTCGGTTGACAGACCAGAAAAAGAGTTGAAAGGTTTTGAAAAAGTTTTCCTGAAAGCAGGCGAATCAAAAGTGGTGAAACTTACATTGAACAAAGACGCGTTCCAATACTTTGATGAAAAGAAAAACGACTGGACATTAGAGCCGGGTAAGTTTACCATTTTAGTAGGGAATGCATCTGATGATATTAAAGTGGAGGGATCTGTGGTGTTGTAGTTGATTAAACTTGGTGAGTTTGACCAACCGTTTAAGTTAGCTGCCGGCGAATTAATTTTTGTCGGCAGTTTTTTTAACACAGAGTAAAGGAGTTTTTTTCACAGAGTGAAGGAGACGAGCCTTTAGGGATAGTAATTATTCAGCCGAAGAAACAGAAAAGGGACCAATCACTGTTTCCTCTGTGAAAAAAACTCTGCGACCTCTGTGGTAAAAATCCCCTAGTGTGGCTTAGTGTCCTTAGTGCCTTAGTGGTAATCTTTGCGAAATTCAAACATTCGCTTACGCCCGGAAATTCACCGGCGATAAAGTTGTTTGCTTGCGAAAGAAGTTAGAAAAATGCGCCACTTCCTCAAAGCCAAGGCTGTAGGCTATTTCAGAGATGTTCCAGTCTGTTTGCTTTAAAAGAATTTTCGCTTCCTGCACCAATCTGCTGCTGATGATGTCAGTAGTTGTTTTGCCAATATTTTCTTTCAGCACTTTATTCAAATGGTTCACGTGAACACCGAGGCGGTCCGCATAATCTTTTGCGGTCCGGAGTGCCAATTTCTGTTGTGGTGATTCTATCGGGAATTGTCTTTCCAATAATTCGATGAACAAAGATGAAACCCGTTCCGATGCAGTGTGCGTAGGATATAGTGCTGTTGCGGGTTGCAGCTTTTGGCCGTAGTGTATCAATTCCAGTACATAGTTTCGCAGCAGATCATATTTGTAAGCGTAATCCGACGATAACTCTTTATGCATCTTTTTAAAAATGGCAGTGATCTCTTCTGCTTCTTCATCTGTAACCTCGAAAATAGGGTAGCCTCCGGGTTGAAAAATTGGCAAGCTGTCCAGCACAACGCCGCTTTTGTTTTTGATTAAAAAATCAGGGGTGAAGATGCAGAAATAACCTCCCTGGTTTTCATCCAATGGAACATAATGATAGGGAATTCTCGGTGTGGCAAATAGCAGGGCGTTTTTTCAATTTCGATCACTTTGTCAGCGTATTCCGCTTTGTTGTGACCCCGTATCATGCTGATTTTATAGTAAGCGCGACGATTATAAGGCATTGCCTGCGGTTTCTTTTTCAGCCTCGCATTCAACTCATCTATTTTGAAGACATTGAAGTGACCTATTTCTTTATTGATGTCTTCAGGAATAAGTGATTTGGTGTCCTTGTAAAAGTCTTCGAGAGAAATCATGTGCGGAATGTTTTGTTGCGAAAATCAAATTTAAGAAATTTAGGAATTAGGAATTAAGAATTAAGAATTGCTTAAGCTCGAAAAGCTGTATTGAATGTTGAGTTGCCCAACTTTCAACAAACGGAAAGTCAGCGAGTCCATCATGGCATTACACAGAATGAATTCTTAATTCCTAATTCTTAATTCCTAATTGGCACTGGCTATGAAAAGTCTAAAAATGCGAGTAATTTTAAAGGAACCCTTATATCACTAAACCTTGTTGTTATGGGAGATAATGTAAAACGCATCAGGATATTTTTAGCGTCACCCGGTGATGTCGCAGAAGAAAGAGATCAATTGCCAAAAGTAGTGCAGGAGATCAACCTGATCATATCTGCAATTGCACCTGAGAAAAAGATAATTCTTGATTTGATACGATGGGAAACAAATACTTTTCCCGCCTTAGGAGATGGCGCGCAACCGGTTATAAATACGCAGCTACCTGATTACGATATTTTTATCGGAATGATGTGGAAGCGTTTTGGAACGCCCACCAAAGTTGCGGGATCGGGTACCGAAGAAGAGTTTAGTCATGCTTTTGAGAAATGGGAACAGAATAATGCTTTTCCTGTTTTGTTTTATTTCTGCCAGAATGCGACTTCTCTTCCGGGGTCACTTGAAGAAATCGATCAATTAAGAAAAGTAATAGAATTTAAAATGCGGTTGCTTAATAAAGGACTCATTTGGGAATATAAAGATCAAAAAACCTTTGCTGATGTAATACGTCCCCATTTAGTTATGACGATAGGCAAAATGTTATCTACTACAGACAAAACCGCAACCGCGGCAATTAAGCAAGCTCAGACGATTACAACGGAAAGTGATATGACACTGGTAAGAACGCAGTTGAATCAGCTTACAATTGATTATACGAATGTAAGAGCAGGGCTGAGATATGGAAATGAACGAACCAGGCAGATGACTTTAATAGAATCAAAGATGAGAGCGATGGCGTTTTCTACTTCACCATTTCTTCCGGAGTTGGTTAATAGTGCAACGGCTGGTAATCGGCTTGCGGCGATTGCTATTCTAAAGGAAATACCAGACGATAATTATTTGGCCTGGCTAAGCAGCAGGGTTGGAAAAGCCGAAGCAAATTTCGTAGGTTATCATGCAAGTTTGGCGTTGCTGTCAGCAGCACGGAATGCAAATGACAAAAACAGAAGTAAGGTTAAAGAAGCCATTACGAATGCAATTGCCAATGTAAATAAATCTGAGTATAAGGACCCGAATCAGGAAGCTGTTCTGAAAGAAGCGTTGCAGGAAATTGAAAAGATAAAAGTGACAAAATGAGATATAGGGAGCAAGGAATTAGGAATTAGGAATTAAGAATTAGGAATGCCTTTAGGTCAAAGACTCTATACCTATTGTTTACTTGTCAAATGTTTAGCAGATAAGAAATTTGCGGGAAACTTCGCCAACGGCAAGTTTTTCTTGCTGGTCTTTACCAACGACGAGTAAACACCATGTATGTTTTGGGATTCTCGGGGATAGCAACCCTTATATTTTCTATTTTGAAGCTGCTGGTGTCGCTCATCGAAAATTCGAGTTTGCGGCTAGTGTTCTTTTTCGTCAGGGTAATGTAGCCGTCGCTGATAACGTAGTGAAAAGTATCTGGATTAGCCCAAATGCCATTCTCGGTTTTAAACACCGTCTCGTCCACAAAATTCAATACCGTAAACTTATCGTTGGGGAGGCTTTCTATATAATATCCGGAAAGTGTGGTAGATCCAGTATGTTCTTTTTTGCAGGACATGCAAACGATAAGTAATAGGGTTCCAGCAGTTATTAAATGTTTCATACCAGGGTTTTTATGTTTGACAGGAAGAAAGGGAGAAACGTTGCAGAGAATGTGACTGGTCAAAGAGACTGCATTGAACATTTAATCATCTGAATTATCTTGCTCCACTTAATTACTCTCAAGATATTTCGGCAATGCCTCACTGGTAAAATACGTCCAGCCACCTACAAAGCTTTCTCTTGTAAAGTCTTTAAGATCAGAAGGAAAGGTCTCCAGGCCTGTGTGTATGAGTTTTACTCTTGTTTTGTCGCCGTCGTCAAATAATTCAAAGCTGAGCAAAGAATCGCCGCCCTGATCCCTGTATGTCCATGAATAAGCGATCTTCTTGTTGGGTATCGCTTCTGTTACTTTGCACAAATGCACATATTCTGAACCATCGCTGCCTTTTCCTGAAAATTGAAATTCAAAACCAACTTCGGGTTTAAAATCCGATACATCGAAATACCATTTACGCATTTCGTTTTTGTCGGTTAATGCTTTCCAAACCTTTTCAACACTGGCATTGTATGTTTTTTCAATAATGATAGGATTTGACATTGTTTAGTTTTTTGCATGCCTAAGGTAGGGAAGAATTAGGAATTAAGAATGCGTTAGGTCAAAGATTGTGAACTGAATGTATAGTTGCCAAATCCTTAACAGGAAGACAGTTTGCTAATTTGCCAATGTGCAAAACAGAATGAATTCTTAATTCTTAATTACAGCCTATCCATCTGTTTACACAATTCATACGCACTCTCATTTTCCGCAATGGCACGCCTCTCTACATTTGCCTTCTCAAACAACAACACATATGAATCAGAAAAAAATAATTTTGGTGACAGGTGCCACCGGTGCGCAAGGCAATGGTGTAGCAAGCGCATTGTTGCGCGATGGAAAATTTCATGTAAGATGTCTTACAAGAAATGCGAATTCTCCAAAGGCGAGGGAACTTGCTGCAATGGGAGCAGAGGTAGTAGAAGGAGACCTCGATGACATCAATAGCCTGAGAGCCGCGGTTGACGGATGTTACGGCGTTTTCGGCGTGACCAGCTTCTGGGAGCATTTTGAAAAAGAATATCAGCAGGGTAAAAACCTTATCAATGTGGTAAGAGAAAAAGTGGTGCAACATTTTGTGTTCAGTTCCCTGCCTGATTATAAGGCGCTGAGCAACGGTAAATTTGCAGTCCCGCACTGCGACATGAAAGCTGAGTTGGAGCGCTATGCAAAATACCTTCAGATTCCCACAACCTTCATCCACATTGCATTTTATTATGAAAATTTCCTTACATTTTTTCCTCCGCAGGCAGCCGGGGACGGCAACTATTATTTTGGTTTTCCGCAGGGTGAAACTAAGCTGGCCATGGTTTCTGCTGAAGACATGGGACCCATTGTAAAAGCAGTTTTCGATAATCCACAATTGTATAAAAACCGCACTGTTGGTGTAGTGGGCGAGGACAGCGCTTGTGACGAATATGCGGCAACAATGTCGAAAGTGTTGAGAAAAGATGTTCGTTACAATTACATAGAGCGTGATACCTATGCTTCTTTTGGTTTTCCGGGAGCAGAGGAATTGGCCAATATGTTTGAAGTGCAACGTCTACATATTCCAAGCCGTCAGCATCATTTGGACGAGTGTTTGGTAATGCATCCCGAAATGCAATCGTTTGAAAGCTGGCTGGAAAAAAATAAGCATCTCTTTTTTGCGCAGCAAAAAGAAGCAGGGGTTTCAATCGCTCTGTAGGGGCGAATCGCATTCGCCCTCTCTTACAGGCAATCAATATAGCAAATGGCTGTCCATTATTCTGGATGGCCATTTTGTTTTTGAAGCATTATCGTAAAAAGCTTGCAAACCAGTTATTTCATAATTATTTTCAACCTTTGATTTTTACGATTCATTGAAAGTAAAACCCAGTCTATTCGGGTCCTTATGCAATACCAAGAGTAATTGAGTAATTTGTATAGGACCGTAACGAAAACCCACAAAATGAAATTCCTGGCGTATTCCAAGAAAGAATGGCAGATCATGTTTATCATAATGCCGCCGATTGCAATTGTAATCAATTACTTTTTGTTTGGCGGCAGGTACTTTACAGATCTGAAGATATTTCTGCTGGGCACCTTTCCCACGCTTGCTGTTCTTATGCTGGTGTACATTTTATGTGGAATGATTGCCGGTTTAATGCTGAACAGGTTTCCTCTGTACAGCCAAACGTTTAAACGCATAGGGCTTAGTTTGATCTGCTACATTTTGGTAATGATTGCGGCAATGACCATCATTTTCTGGGGCTACGATTATGTTCATTTCTTAGGTTACCAGTTAGATATTCATAAGTATGCCTGGGCTGTGGTATTTGGCATCGCATCAAACTTGCTGGCGACAAGTTTTAATGAAGGCGCTGCTTTTTATGAGCGTTGGCGGGCAATGGTAGATGAGGCGGAGAATTTAAAGAAGGAGAATTTGCAAAGCCAATTGGAGGGATTGAAAGAACAGGTGAACCCGCATTTTTTATTCAATAGTCTGAATTCTCTTTCCTCGCTGATAGCCGATGAACCTGAGCAGGCTGAAAAGTTTCTCGATGAAATGAGTAAGGTTTACCGCTACATGCTCCGCAATAACGAAGATGGGCTTACTTCTCTGGAAGCAGAATTGGAGTTTATACGCTCATACTTCCATATGCTGAAAACCAGGTATGGCGATGCTTTGGAAATGGAAGCGGTGATCGAACCAAGATTCATGCATTATCAATTACCACCGCTTACGCTGCAAATGCTGATTGAGAATGCGGTGAAACACAATATGATTTTGAAGGACAGTCCTTTGCGTATTCTGATCATGACGTCAAACAGTGGCAAATTGGTGGTAAGCAATAATTTGCAACGCAAAACAAGAAACGTGATGTCGAACAAAGTGGGCCTGGGAAACATCGCAAAGAAGTACCAGCTCATGAAAAAAGAAGAAGTCGCCGTGCATGATGATGGGAAAGAGTTTGCAGTTACCGTACCACTAATCCATCCGTAAATGGTAACACAGTTCATACAGCAAAAACAACAATTCATACATCCGGATCAACAAATAATGACCGGTCGTTGTTACAACAGCTTTAATGATAGTAACTTAGAATAAGGTTGTTTTGATTGCAACCAACTTAAACCTGATAACATGAAAGTGCTAATTATAGAAGACGAGGACCTTGCAGTAAAAAAACTTCAGAAAACCCTGGCAAGTGTAGATGATTCTGCAGAAGTAGTGGGGGTTACGGATAGCATCAATGCATCTGTAAAGTGGCTGCAAAGCAATCCCACGCCTGATTTGATCCTGATGGATATTGAGCTCGCCGACGGGCAGAGTTTTGAAATTTTCGAAAGAACGGAAGTCAAGAGCACTGTTATCTTCACTACTTCCTATGACGAATTTGCACTCAAAGCTTTTAAAGTAAACAGCGTTGATTATTTATTGAAGCCCATCCAGAAAGAAGACCTGCAATCTGCGCTGGATAAGTTTAGCAAGATGAGGGCCATGTATAACAATGCCGGCAGCATGACCGTATTGAATGTAGAGAACCTTGTGAAAGAACTACAGCAGAAATTACAACCAAAGGAATATCGCAAACGGTTCCTTGTAAAGCTTGGCCAGAAATTGATCAGCATTGAAACAGACGATATTTCGTACTTCTATAGTGATGGTAGATTGAACTTCTTTAAAACAAAGGACAACAAAAGATTCGTGGTCGACTACACCATGGATGAACTGGAAGAAATGCTCGATCCCGAAAAATATTTCCGCATCAGCAGATCATTCTTTGTGTCCATCGAAAGTATTGAAAAAATAGATGATTATTTTGGCAACCGCCTTATTCTACAACTAACTCCGGTAGTAGACAAAGAAAGTTTAGTGAGCAGGGAAAAAGTGACTGAGTTTAAGAAGTGGATGGGGAAATAAAAGCGCCGTTGGCGCTTATTTTTTACCACGGAGGAAAGGAGTTTTTTTTCACAGAGAAAAGGAGGGGTATTAAATGAATCACATCTCTCGGCAACGACCAGGTACGTAGGATAATTTACATAAAACTTGCAACTCTTTTTCCTCTTTACTTTACGGCAAACTATTTATTCGCCAGACAAATCCTCCGTTACCTCTGTGAAAAAAAACTCCTTTCCTCTGTGGTTAAATCCAGCGCCGCAGGCGCTCTCTCAAAATCTCTTCTGCACCTTAATAACAGTCCCCGTATTAATCTCTGATTGCATGGTGAACGAGGCATCGATCGTATTGGAGCGGCGGCGCATTTCATTGATGCCTCTGCCGAGTTTGACAGCTTCGGTTTCAAAGCCTATACCATCGTCCTGCACGGTAATTAACAACACTTGTTTTTTGTAAGAAATATTTACGAAGATGTGTTTTGCCCGAGAATGTTTGCAGGCATTCCAGACAGCCTCCTTAAAAATGGAAAGCAGTTCATAACGGTTCTCCATGTCCGGCTGCAATTTGTATATCGCTTTATCAATTTCGAAAACAATATCGACAGGATATAGGGACTCCATCTCCGCAGTGAAGTTTTTCATGCGGTTGATCGTTTGTTCCATTGAATCGTTGTTTGGATCAACGCTCCACACCACATCGTACATTGAGTCGATCATGCGATTACTCGTGTCACTTATTTGCGCAATGTATTCTTTTGTGCGATCGATGTCTGTAGAGACTTTATTCTTCGCCAGTTCACTAATGATATTGATACTGCTTAAAGAACTACTCAGGTCATCAGTGAGACTTGTTGCAATACGCGAACGGATACTTTCAGTAGCGCGTATTTTTTGCATGCGAAATTTATCCAGCCAATACAAAATCGTGATTACCACAAAAGCCATGAAACTCAGGAACCACCAGGTTTTCCAGAAAGGGGCCTTGATCTTTATGGTAAGCTCTGTCGTATGCTTGGAAGGGATGCCATCACCGTTTACGCAGTAAGCCTTGAAAGTATAATTGCCCGGCGGTAAATAGCTGTACACTGCCTGGTGCGTTCTTCCTGTGAGCTGCCAGTTTTTATCAAGCCCTTCCAGCTTATAGAAGACGCCGTAAATATTGAGGTAAGTAAGTGTGGAAAATTCAATAGTAACTGAGTTTTCATCGCTATTCAATTCAATAACAGGACGTTTGAAAAGTGAATCAAGATCCATCGGTTTGTTCATTACCGAAAAGCCTGTAATGGAAATGTCGGGCGCTGCGGCGTAACCGTTTCTTGCAATCGCGCCGGGATCAAATACCATCATGTCGTGTGCAGTGCCAATTGCAATGCGCCCGTCTCTCAGCAAGCATGCAGAGCCCATGTTGAATGCACTGGTATAAACGCCATCAGATGGAGAATAAGTTGTAACCACCTGTTTTTGAAAGTTGATGCTGCACAACATACTTTGCGTGGTTAGCCACAGATAGCCCGCTTTGTCCTTTACAATATTGATAATGGATTTGCTGGGGAGATCGTTTTCTATATTGTAATGTTGAACACTGTTTGCTTTGATGTTGAAAATATTCAAACCATCTCCGGCGAAAATATACAGGCTGTCATTGTATTGCAGAATGTCTGTAATGTTAGAGGAAGTCAATGTTTTATTCAACTGGCCAGACGAAGTATAATTGTCCTCAATATCACCGGCGTTGTTGATTTTGTAAACTCCACTGGTGGCAGTTCCTGCCCAAACTGTTCCGGCGCTGTCGGCAAACAATCGCTGGATCATACTGTTGAGCCGGTGCTTCAGCACGAATTTTTTTGAAGCTTTGTTCCATTGCACAAGCGATCCGTTTTGTGTGCCCAGCCAAACGTTCCCATTTTTATCTTCCACTATTTGTCGCACTGCGCTTCCCTCAAAAGTAGCAGCGGTAACCATTTCTTCTTTGCCATTTGCAACATGACGAATAAGCAAAGAACCGTCATGATTGCTTTCCCAAACATCACCACTGCTTTGCTGAAATATGCACCAGACCTGCAACACACGAGGTGATGGAAGCAGTGAAGAACGCTTTGGCTTGAAATTGCTGTCGTAAGAAAAAGCACCGTCACCGAATGTAGCGGCGACAACGGAGCCATCTCTCAGTTGTGTGATAGAAGAAACACCGGCGGTGTATTTTTTGTCGTTGCCGGGCTTGCGATTGCTGATTGCATGAAACAATTGCGCCATCGTATTGAAGCGGTACAATCCTTTGTTGGTGCAGGTCCACACATTGTTTTCTTTGTCCTCGGAAATATTTCTGACGATGTCGTAGCGTATGCTGTATTCACCGGGCAGGTCGCTGGGAATGTTTTCAAACATTTTAGTCGAGGTGTCGAATTTTGCGAAAACATTTGAACCACCTATCCATATCGAACCATCGCTTAATTCATTCAGTGTTTGGATTTCATACACAACATTTTTTACAATGTCGGTAATGGATTTATTCCATGAACGAACAGTGTGTGAACTGCCGTCAAAACTAAAAAGCTGTTTGTTTTCGGCAAGCAGCCAGCATCTTTGTTTTTTGTCAACAAGAATATGGGTAATGTTGTTGAGGTCTTTCAAACCATTGATGGCAGCATCTTTGTCCGGATTGTTTGAACCGTAAGAGAGAAGATGTTTTTCGCTGCTGTACTTCGCCAATCCAGAATCGCATCCGACCCAATAGTTGTTGCTGATCTTATCCTGCGTGATGCATAGCGGCTTCCAGCGGGGTGGTAGTTGAAGAAAATTATTTTGCTCCGAAAATTCATTCTTCCGTTCGTTATAAGTGAATAAACCATTGCCGGTTAAAATAAAAAAAGCATTTCCCTGTTTGTCAATGAAAAGGTTGCCGGGCGTTTTCTTCACCACAAAATCAGGAAGATGAATAGCTACTTCGTGAAATTTAAGATCAGTCACGTTGATATAACCAATCTTATTCTCGGCACACAACACCCACAACCTGTTTTTGTTGTCGAGCTGCATCCCGAGAATCTTATCATTCGGAAGAGAAAAAGGATTGTTGTCTGCATGTCTGAAATACACGAAACGCTTGCCATCATAGCGTTGTATACCGTTGAGTGTGCCTATCCATACAAACCCAAGTGTATCCTGCTGAACATGCGTCACCTCATCGGAGATGAGCCCGTTCATAATGCCGATATGGGAAAATATATATTGCTCGGGCTCCTGGGCAGCGGCAATCGTTTGTAAGCCGGTAAATAAAAGTAATAGTAGAATGCGCACGTTTGGGTAATGGGTTGCTTTACTCAAATATAATACGCAACCGTTGAAAATGCTAGTGTTCCGCTGGATGTATTGAGGTTTTTCGGGGATGAATTGTAGATGTTTTTCCTTCAGGCAATTCAATCGTCAAAAAATACAGTTCATGTCTTTACAGCTTCAGCGGCGAAAGAATCTGTTGTTGTTTTGCAACAGAATTTAACAACAACATAACCCCGCGAAGGGACAACCAAAATTTACCATGAAAAAAATCACATTGGCAATCATATTTATTGCCGTAGCAGTGGCAGGAGCGATAGTTGCTTGTAACAGCAGCGCAGCAAAGACAGTAAGTGACGACAACGGCCCTGCTTTTCATTTTACAAAGGAACAGGCGGAGCACGGGAAATACCTTGTAACAGCAATGGGTTGCAGCGACTGCCACACCCCCTTAAAAATGGGGCCGATGGGTCCGGAGCCAGACACTTCAAGGTTTTTAAGCGGTCACCCAATGCAGGTTCCGGTTCCTCATGTAGATACCAATGCGTTGAAGGATTGGGTGATGTTCAACCACACAAATACCGCAATCGCGGGGCCGTGGGGCGTTTCATTCACGGGCAATCTTACCTCTGATCCGACAGGTATTGGCTACTGGAGCTTTAACCAATTCAAAACGGCTTTGACTAAAGGCAAGTTTAAAGGTCTGGATAGCAATCGTTCCATTTTGCCACCTATGCCATGGCAAAATTATGTGCACCTGAAAGACGAAGACCTGAGAGACATTTTTGCTTTTCTTAAATCTACCAAGCCAGTGCACAACGTAGTGCCATCACATATTCCACCAACTAAATTTCAATAAGAAGCTGAATGCTAAATGCCTAACGCTTAACGCTGCACCCTGCGTTAAGCGTTAGGCATTTAGCATTTAGTATTTAACCCTATTTTTGTCGCATCAATTTCCATGCATGCGGAGAGTATACGGTTTATTTTATAATATCCTGCCCATAAAGAAAGTACAGACAGATGACGAGCTTTATCTGTTAAACGACGCTGAAGTAGCGGCAATCAAAAAGCGTGAACGAATTGCGATTTTAGCGGCCGCTTTTTTCGGGGCAATGGGTGTTGTGTTGCTTGTCATTCCACCACATTTATTTCCGCAATTTTTTCCGGTTATAAACATTACGGTATTCGGAAAAGCATTTGCATTGCCACTGGTATTTTGGGTATATAGTGTCGTGCTTGTATATATTGAATTGCTGTTGTTAACGCTGCTCAATATTTGGGTGGCGCATGAAATGGCTGTAGCTACCGGCTTTTTGAACTATTCCAATAAGGGAGCCGAGCACAAACGGAACCTCATGCTCGACATTGGGCTTGAAAAAAAGAATAGGCAAGTACTTGAATATGGCATCGACCCTTTGCAGCAAGCGAACCGAAAAGTGATCCTTGTATGGAACCTGATGTTTATGTTGAAAGCAACCTTGTCCAACTTTGTGTTTAAGTTATTCATTCAGCGTGTGTTTGGACGATACATGGTACAAATGCTAAAAGACATGGCGGGCATTCCAATCTTCGCATTTTGGAACGCTTATGGAACCCACGTCATTTTGAATAAGGCAAAGATCATTATCATGGGTCAAAACTTTATCGAAGGTATTTCCCAATCGATTTATAATGTACAGCCCGAAACCACTGAATTTAAAGCAATGTTGTATGACACGTTGCAATTCATAGCTGTCAGCAAACGTGATTTTCACGAGAATCATTTTTTGCTTACAAAGAATCTTTTCGCATTGTATAACATAACAGCTAAAGACAAACATCTCTTAACAGGAGACTATCTTGATCGCGTAAAATCATTGGAAACAAAAGAGAAGAACATAGTCCTGCTTTTGATCATCACGGGTTTTTTGCTTGATGGAAAAATTTCTTTCAGGGAAAAACATACCATCCGCGAAATGAACAGGCATGGCGTATTCGAAGAAACAGAAGCCAATATTTCAAGATGGTCCCACGACTTTTTATATGGAAAGGGTCTGGATGAATTACTGACAAAATATTTAGGAGAGGCATACAAAATGAATGTTGCATAACGCATATAGAGCCTAACGCAAAACGCTTAACGCCTAACGCAATGTGTTACACCCCGCGTTAGGCGTTAAGCGTTTTGCATTGGGCTCTTTATCTTATCTTTTCCACGAACTCAATTTTGTTATAAGAAGGATCAATCACTGTAACCAGTAAATAGTTTTCATCCCATGGTGCCCGGTCCAATCCGGGGCGCATAAATTTGTAATCTTTGGCCGAGATATTTTCATGAAACGATTTCAAATCTTTTTTATCTGCCATTACTTTCGCGCCTGGACTACAATCTCCGTGATGGCCGGATAACTGCAACACAATATCGTCCAGTGAAACCTGCATGTACAAAGGTCCGTCCTGTGGAACATCCTGCCAGTCAATTTTAAATCCCAGCCAATCCACATAAAATTTTATCGATTTCTCATAATCATAAATGCGAAAAACAGGAATTACCATAGCGAAGATTTTTGTAAATGTAAATTAAGATGAAATGCGAAATACGATGTACATCATACTTCACAAGATACGAGTTGGTTGAAATCTTTAAGCGGTTTTGCGTTTTAAAACAGATTGATAGAGTTCGTTTACACACCTTGTATTCAAAGATTCAGTTATTCAGTTAATCAGTTATTCAATTATTCAGTTATTCAGTTATTCAGTCAATGCCCCGAAATTATGTAAATGATTTACAAAATTATATAACACCCTCCGGGTCGCTACGTCGGAACTTTACACCACAAAATTTAAACATCATGCCAGATAATCATACCATATATCTTCCTTTAGAAGGAGTTGAAAGCGAACACTGTGCTTTGATCGTCGACAAAGGCTTGCAGAAAGTAAAGGGCGTTGCTTCACATAAAGTTGAACTGAACAATCATCGTGCGGTTATCGAAACTGCGGATGAGAATGAAGTGATTCCTGAAGCCGTAAGAACCATTCGTGGCCTTGGCTACGATGTCAATACCGTTAAAAAGAATTTCCCTGTACTGAACATGACCTGTGCGTCTTGCGCTGCCGGAACAGAAGGAACGCTGAAAGCTTTAACGGGTGTGGTAAATGCCAATGTGAACTACGCAAACGCATCGGCCCAGGTAGAATATATCCCTTCCATCATTACTGCACAACAACTGAGAGAAGCTGTTCAGTCAACCGGCTACGATCTTGTGATTGAAGAAAATGAAGGAGCAAAAGAGTCGCTTGAAGCACTGCACAACGATCGATATAAATCGTTGCGCAGGAAAACAATTGGTGCGATTGTGTTGTCAGTTCCATTGGTTGTTATTGGAATGTTTTTTATGAACATGCCGTACGTGAATTACATCATGTGGGTCCTGAGCACACCAATCGTTCTTATTCTCGGAAAACAGTTTTTTGTAAATGCGTGGAAGCAGGCCAAACACAGGTCTGCCAACATGGATACGCTTGTAGCCCTAAGCACCGGCTTGGCATATTTGTTCAGCGTATTCAATACTTTGTTTCCTGCTTATTGGCACAGCAAAGGGTTACATGCGCACGTGTACTTTGAAGCCGCAGGTGTTGTGATCACTTTTATTCTGCTGGGAAAATTGTTGGAAGAAAAAGCAAAAAGCAATACTTCTTCTGCTATTAAAAAACTGATTGGTCTGCAACCAAAAACGGTTATGGTAGTGCATCACGGTGGTCATCAAATGGAAATGCCTTTGGCAAATGTGAAACCTGGCGACATAATATTGATCAGGCCGGGCGAAAAGATCGCGGTCGACGGAACGGTAACTTCCGGGAGTTCGTTTGTAGATGAAAGCATGATCACCGGTGAGCCGGTGGCAATAAGTAAATCGAAAGATGCAAAAGTATTTGCTGGCACCATCAATCAGAAAGGTAGTTTTCAGTTTCGCGCAGACAAAGTAGGTGCCGATACATTGCTGGCCCAAATTATCAAAACTATTCAGGATGCGCAGGGAAGTAAGGCGCCCGTTCAGAAACTGGTGGATAAAATCGCTGGCATTTTTGTGCCGGTTGTAATTGGCCTGGCAATACTTACATTGATCACATGGATCATTTTAGGTGGTGAAAACGGTTTTACACAAGGCTTGCTCGCGATGATCACCGTACTGGTTATTGCTTGTCCTTGTGCGCTTGGCCTTGCCACACCCACTGCCATAATGGTTGGCGTTGGTAGAGGTGCAGAGCACGGCATATTGATCAAAGATGCTGAAAGTCTTGAACTGGCAAAAAAAGTAAATGCAATTGTACTTGATAAAACAGGAACGATAACGGAAGGCAAACCTGAAGTTACCAATATTGCCTGGTTGAACGATGACGATAGCTCCGCAAAAGTATTTGCATCCATTGAAAAACAATCCGAACATCCGCTTGCAGAAGCGGTTGTAAAATATTTTGACGTAAAAGATTACCTGCCGGTTCATCACTTTGAAAGCATTACGGGAGCGGGAGTGAAGGCGCATGTAAATAATTCATTTTACTATGTTGGAAATGAAAAACTGCTTCACAAAAACAACATCACCATTCATGCTGAACTTTCATCGAAGGCTAAAACATGGTTGGCCTTAGCTAAAACAGTGATCTATTTTGCTAACGAAAAGCAAGCGCTGGCAGCAGTTGCAATTGCAGATAAAATCAAAGCAACCTCCATCGAAGCGGTGAGATTATTGCAACAATCAGGCATAGAGGTTTATATGCTCACCGGCGACAATGAAGCCACCGCAAAAGCAATATCGCAAGAAGCGGGCATTGTCCATTACAAAGCAGAAGTTTTGCCTGCTGACAAAGCAGCCTTTGTAAAGGAGTTGCAACAAAAGGGAAAAATAGTTGCAATGGTAGGGGATGGCATCAACGATAGCAGTGCATTGGCACAGGCAGATGTGAGCATTGCAATGGGCAAAGGAAGCGACATTGCGATGGATGTCGCAAAGATGACCATCATTTCTTCTGATCTTTCACGGATTCCCGAAGCCATCAAACTGTCAACAAACACCGTAAGAACTATTCGTCAGAATTTATTCTGGGCATTCATTTATAATCTCATTGGTATTCCAATAGCGGCGGGAATTTTATATCCGGTCAATGGATTCTTATTGAATCCGATGATTGCCGGAGCGGCAATGGCATTGAGTTCTGTAAGTGTAGTCGCAAATAGCCTGCGTTTGAAATGGGCACACCGTAGAGATGCATGAAAATGCGTCTCCAAACCCCGCACAACAACGCGTCTCCCAACCCCGCATGAAAATGCGTCTCCGCACCCGCATCCCGCAGAACAACATAAAACGAATTAAGGTCTCAAATAAACATCAAAACAATGAACACATTTAAATTCAAAACAAATATCAATTGCAGTGGTTGCGTAGCAGCAGTCACGCCAGCATTGAACGAAGTAGCAGGAAAAGATAACTGGAACGTGGACACACAAAATCCTTCGAAAATTTTAACTGTGACAACCGATTTGCCGGGAGAGAAAATTACAACTGCTGTAATAAATGCAGGGTATAAAATAGAAGCGTTATCTTAATTGAGAGTTGAGAGTTGAGAGTTGAGAAAAATGTAGTCGTTCAAGATACAACGTCGGAAATAAACAACGAATCTTTGACAATGAAAAACTCTCCACTCTCCATTCTCAACTCTCAACTAGTTACAAAAACCTATACACTCTCTTCTTATAATCCTCCAAATCTTCCAATGAGGTAAACTCTTCAAATTTATCCTTACTGCCATCGCGGTTCTCGCGGACAAGAATAGTTGCGCAACCGCCGACAATAGTTGATTTCGCACGCTGAAAAATATTGTCCAGTGTCACTGTGTCTTTTGTCATCTGAAGATCTTCAATCTTGTTAACTGAAATCACATAGTCTTCCATATATAATTATAATCTTTTTAAAATTTCCATGCCTTCCGGCCATTCTGTGTAGCCAGCGTCAACGTTGATATGTCCTGCATCGCCGATATTGATAAACTCACTGCCCCATATTTCTGCAAAATGTTTTGCTCTGTCAATCGTAACCCAGGGATCGTTTGTACTGGCTACTACAATGGTCTTAAACGGAATTTTTGTTTTGGGAACAGAAAATCCAACAGCAGGAAAGTCATATCCCGTTGCTTCAAGATCGCTTGGTGCAACGAGCAACGCTCCCCTGATTTGCCTGTTGTTATCAATCGCCCATTGGGCAATCGTAGCACAGGCAAGGCTGTGGCCAACAAGCACAACGGTTGACAAATCGTAATCTTTCAGCGTTTCTTCAATGGTCATTATCCAGTCACTGCAAACGGGAGCATCCCATTCTTTTTGTTCAATGCGTTTAAAGTTATCTCCCGATCTTTCAAAGGTTGATTGCCAGTGCTGTTCACCGGAGTTTCCAAGACCCGGAACAATAAAGTAATTAATCATACTGTCAGTTTTTTTTGTAGAGACAAGGCATTGCCTTGTCTGTACGGAAAATATCATTGCCTTGTCTGTACGAAAGCATCATTGCAAAAATCATTTTTTTTTTGCACGCTGCAAACTTACTGACATAGGGTTGGCACAACCGACGATTTACTTTGTATTCATAAAACAACACATTATGACACGAGTAGACGTTTTCCTAAAAGAGTTTGATGAAGAAGCTGCTATCACACGCAAAATGCTTTCAAGAATTCCTGATGATAAATACGATTGGAAACCACATCCTAAAAGTATGTCAGTTCGGGAGCTCGCTACGCATATCGCCGAGTTACCGGGTTGGGTAAAACTTGGCTTCACCACAGAAGGTTTGGACTTTGCTGCCAATCCTTACGAGCAGGAGCAAATAGGCAACACTAAAGAATTATTGGAATATTTCGAAAAAACGTTTGCCGATAGCCGTCAGTATTTGGCAGATGCTGATGATGAGATTCTGGATATACCCTGGGTTTTGAGAAGTGGCGAACAGATCTATGATGAAGGAACCAAGGGGGGAACCGTGAGGGCATCTTTGAGCCAAACCATCCACCACCGAGCGCAGTTGGGCGTGTTCCTGCGGTTGCTGAATGTGCCGATTCCAGGAAGCTACGGGCCCAGTGCAGATGAATTGGGAATGTAATTATATTTTGGGAACCCCGTAGAGACAAGGCATTGCCTTGTCTTTGCATAATCATCGTATAATTACCTCGTTGATTATCAACGGGGTAATTATTTTTCACAAAATATTTAATGTTTAAACGGTGATTTATTTGGAAATATCAATGTTGTAACTGTATCTTTGCTAACGCTGTTAGAAATAATAGCAGGCGCTGTTAGAAAAAAGGAGTAAAACAAAATGGGAGTAGCGGAAAGAAAAATAAGACACAAAGAGCAAGTGAGGGGAGCGATCCTGCAATCTGCCTGGAAAATTGCCACCGAAGAAGGCTGGCAAACACTTTCCATTCGCAAGATAGCGGACGCGATCGAGTACAGCGTGCCCGTAATCTACAGTCACTTTGAAAACAAGGAAGCAATCCTGCTCGAATTCACCAAAGAAGGTTTTACCCTGTTGACACAGGAATTATTGAAAGTAAAGGAAAGCGAACAAGAGCCCGGATGTCAATTGGTGAAAATGGCCAAGGCCTACTGGAACTTCGCGTTTGAAAACAAAGAGTACTACCAGTTAATGTTTGGTCTTGGAATGCCGGCCTGTGAAATGGTTAACACCGTACCCGAAATGAAAACCTTTACAGACGTTATGATATCGAGTATCTCGGCTGCAATAGCTCAGAGCAAAAATCCTGAGGCTGAGGTATTTATGAAATATCACGCATATTGGTCAATTCTTCATGGCCTTGTAGCTATACAGATGATTGAGAAAAGTGCATACCCCGATGAGTTTAAACAGAAAGTTTTACAAGACGCAATTGAAGGGTTTGTCAAAGGAATTGGCGGTTAAAAGTTCTTTTTTTATCTAATATCTAACACTGTTATATTTTATATCAATGTTAATTAATTGTAAACAAATTTTTTAAAAAACAATAAAAAACATCACATATGTCAACTAAAAAATGGGTTATCGACCCCCTGCATTCAGAAGTACATTTTAAAGTAAAACACCTTGTAATTTCTACCGTAACAGGTGCTTTCAACAAATTTGAAGGCGGTGCAGTTACCAACGGAGACGGTTTCGAAAATGCTGAAATCAACTTCAACATCGACGTAGACAGCATCCACACAAACCAGGAAGCAAGAGATGGTCACCTGAAATCTGCTGATTTCTTTGATACGGCTAACTATCCTGCGATCACTTTCAAATCAACTTCTTTCACAAAGGTTAAAGGTGACGTTTATCGCCTTGCCGGTGAACTTACAATGAAAGGCGTAACCAAACCAGTGGAAGTGGAAGCTGAGTTCGGTGGTGCTGAAAAAGACGCTTATGGCAACATGAAATATGGTTTTGAAGTAACAGGTAAGATCAACCGTAAAGAATTTGGTTTGACTTACAATGCACTTACAGAAACAGGCGGTCTTGCTCTTGGCGAAGACATCAAACTGGTAGCGAACATCCAGTTGTCTGAAGCACAAGCAAACTAAGAAAAAGCAAAAAAAGTAAAAAGTCAAAAGTAAAAATTCAAAAACTGTTTGATTGTTTATCGGTTCGTTATTCATCGAGCTGACTGCAATACGACCTTTTGACTTTTGAATTTTTACTTTTTATTTCACTCATTCCAAAGTCTAACTAATAAATATTATACAAAACTCGTTATGAAAAAGATTTCATTATTTTTTCTTCTCGTAGCTGCATCATTTGCAGGGTTCTCTCAAAACGTATGGAAAGCGGACAAAGCACACACGCAAATTAAATTCGACATTACGCACCTTGGCGTTTCTACTGTTTCAGGTGCTTACACTGATTTTGATGTAAACATCACTTCAGCTAAACAAGATTTTAGTGATGCCATATTTGATCTGAGCATCAAAGCTGAATCAATCAATACTGGTGTTCAACAAAGAGACACTCACTTGAAATCTGCTGATTTCTTTGATGTGGCAACATACCCAACCATTACTTTTAAAAGCACCGGCATTAAAAAAGTAAGCGAAGGAAAATATAAATTAACCGGTAATCTTACTATTCATGGTATTACAAAACCAGTAACAATGGACCTTTGGTACCGTGGTACAATTTCTCACCCAATGACTAAAAAGCCAGATGCTGGTTTTAAACTGACAGGTACTTTGAAGCGTTCTGATTTCGAAGTTGGCGGCAAGTTTCCTGCAGCAATGCTGAGTGAAGAAGTTACGATTACAGCGGATGGTGAATTCGCGAAAGACTAATGCGAGTTGAGAGTTGAGAATGGAGAGTTGATAGTGATTAATGGACTACAGGGTGCAAGACGCTGGAGGCAGGTGATTAGAGGTAGGATTTATTTAAACATCTTTGATGTTCATCATTAGGAGAAAGTAGCGCACATAAATACCTGTATGCAACAGCTTGTAATCTAAGACCAAGAATAACTCTCAACTCTCCATTCTCAACTCTCAACTAATTCAACATGTTCAAAAAAATTAGAATGAAAATAGATATCTGGTCAGACGTAAGATGTCCTTTTTGCTACATTGGTAAACGCAAGTTTGAAAATGCATTGGAGCAATTTGCACATAAGGATAAGGTGGAGATAGAATGGCACAGCTTCGAACTGGATCCAACGGTGGTAACAGACACGGATAAAAATGTGTACGATTATCTTGCCGAGATCAAAGGGCAGAGCCGTGAGTGGTCAGTAAAAATGCACGAGCATGTTACGAAGTCTGCTGCGGAAGTTGGTTTGCAATACGATTTTGACAAGGCGGTAATTGCCAATTCATTTGATGCGCACAGGATTATCCAGTTTGCCAAAACAAAGGGCCTTGGTGATGCGGCGGAAGAAGTTCTTTTCAAAGCCTATTTCACTGAAGGAAAAAATATAGCCGATCATGCCGTGCTGATTGCATTGGGGGAATCGATCGGTCTGGATAAAAATGAAACCGCTGAAGTCCTTTCTGGCACTGCGTTTACCAAAGAAGTAAAAGCTGACGGACGAGTGGCGCAAAGAATCGGTATTAATGGCGTTCCGTTCTTTGTGATCGAAAATAAGTACGGTATTTCAGGTGCTCAACCAGCTGAACTGTTTCTCGAAGCGCTGGAAACGAGCTGGAAGGAAACACAGCCTGCGATAGAAATTATATCGAACAACAATAATGAAGGAACTGTGTGCAGCACTGACGGTGATTGCATATAGGGTTTATTTTTTACAGTTTTAGAATTGGAAAACAGAAGTGATCTCGCTTCTGTTTTTTTGTTTTTAGAGAACACTGAATTCGAATTTAATGTCGCTAATTAAGTTGCTCGACAAATTGAAAGAATGTTGCTTGTCATCCAGACGAAGGAGGGATCTGGGTTTAACGCTTGTGAGCACTCTTCGAAGATATGCACTCAGATCCCTCCTTCGTCGGGATGACAAGCGGTCTTTGTGTATAGGTTGCGGGCACAGTGCAGCCTGGGAAACAGAAGTAGCCGTGCTTCTGTTTTTTGTTTTACAGAACACTGAATAATGTAGCTAATTAAGTTGCTCGACAAATTTAAAGAATGTTGCTTGTCATCCCGACGGAGGAGGGATCTGGGTTTAACGCTTGTGAGCACTCTTCGAAAATATGCACTCAGATCCCTCCTTCGTCGGGATGACAAGCGGTCTTTGTGTATAGGTTGCGGGCGTAGTGCAGCCTGGGAAACAGAAGTGATCTCGCTTCAGTTTTTTTGTTTACGCCACGAAGGATACAATTAAGAATTAAGAATTTGGAATTAAGAATGCCTTGTGTGTAGCCTGTCTTTTTGTAGCCGCACAGTGTTTATGTGCGAAAGCAGGAGGGCATAACGCAGATTAAGAATTCTTAATTCCTAATTCTTAATTCCTAATTAACTTAGCTGTGCTATGCAACACCCATACATTTCACTCTTAACCACCGGATGGAGGTACGCGAGGGAGCAACGGAAAAAGTACGTTCTCGTGTACTTCATGTTCATCTGCGCGAATCTCATTTTTTCCCTGAATCCGTTGTTGTTGGGGTGGTTTGTGGGCAAATTGCAAAATGACGCACACAATGTGTTGCGTTACACCGCCATGTTTGTGTCAGGCTATTTTTTGTTAAAGCTGCTTGAGTGGTGCTTCCACGGTCCGGCGCGCGTGATGGAGCGGACGCTGGCATTTTACCTGAGTAGAAATTTTTTGATGGAACGATATCACCAGGTGTTGCACCTGCCTGTTAAATGGCATCAGGACCATCACAGTGGTTCCACCATCAATAGAATTCGCAAGGCATATGAAGCGTTGCGCGATTTTTTTGACAGAGGATTTATTTATCTCTATGCCATCACAAAATTTGTTTTCTCCGTTACCGCAATCATTTATTTTTCACCCATATTCGGCTGCATTGCAGTATTGATGGGCTGTTTGGTGGTGTGGACTATCACGAGATTTGACCGGCCATTCATCAAAACATTATCGCAGGTAAATGAAAGAGAACATGTAGTGTCTGCAACTTTGTTTGATAGCCTGTCAAACATTATGACAGTGATTGCGCTGCGTTTGGAAAAAAGCATGGAGTCTGGTCTGTTGCAAAAAGTAAACAGGATATTGCCGCCATTTCGCAAGAATGCGACAGTGAATGAATGGAAATGGTTCGCCTCGGAAATGTTGATCACGCTGATTTACTGCATTGTTGCCGGCGGCTATGTGTATCAACACTATGAACCGGGAAAAGTGTTCAATGTCGCAGGTTTGGTAATGTTGTTGGGCTATATCAATCAATTTACCAGTGTGTTTCAAACCATCGCTTTTCAATACACTGAGATTGTACAATTCGACACTGCCATCAAAACTGCATCAAACATCAACGCTTCGTATGCAGAACTGCAGCGTGCAGAAGAACCCGGCGAGTTGCCTGCAGACTGGCGATGTGTTGAAATAAAGAACCTGCATTTCTCTCATCGTTTTGTTTACGATAGCGACTATGTGCCACAGAGTTTGCACAACCTTCATTTGAATATTGAGCGTGGTAAAAAGATTGCATTGATAGGAGAGAGTGGCAGCGGCAAAAGCACATTGCTGGCGCTTTTGCGCGGCTTGTATGCTCCCCGGGTAATTGTGTTGAATGTTGATGAACAACCTTTCTCAATGGAGTCGTTAAATGAATCCATCACATTGTTTCCGCAAGAGCCGGAGATTTTTGAAAATACCATTTCATACAATATCACCCTGGGTTTGCCTTTTTCAAAAGAAGAAGTGATAGAGGCCTGCCAGAGCGCCCATTTCTTAGAGGTAGTGAATAATTTACCGGAAGGATTGTCTTCTGACATACGGGAAAAGGGGGTTAATTTATCGGGCGGACAAAAACAAAGACTGGCATTGGCCCGTGGCTTTCTTGCAGCCAAGGAAAGCGGTATTGTTTTGCTGGACGAGCCCACCAGCAGTGTAGATCCCAAAACAGAGGCGATGATCTACACCAAGATGTTCAAGGCATTTCCGGATAAGGCAATCATTTCATCCATGCACAGATTGCATTTGCTTCCTCAGTTTGACTATATCTACATTCTTCACCAGGGCCGCATACAGGACGAAGGAACGTTTGTGCATTTGATGCAGAATAGTGCGGCGTTTCAGGAGTTGTGGAAACACCAGAAGAATTGAATTAAGAATTAGGAATTAAGAATTAAGAATTAAGAATGCTTGATCGGCGACCGGGCTCATTTTTTCTGAACAAAAACATGTTTGAAAAAACGAAATAATGCAACACACAAAGAATTCTTAATTCCTAATTCTTAATTCTTAATTGACAGAAATGGGTGCAACGCGACTACCGTAAAATTTCAACATATCTGCCAGGAATAAATCAATCTGTACTTTAGTAACGCCCGGCATACAAATGATATGCGCCATGCCGCCTTGTGTTGCTATTTGCCATTTGGCAATCAGTTCGTCAGCAGGTTTGTCAATGACAACGGTGAGTGAGTTAGGATTCATCCATGCTTTCCAGCCCATCAGGTTTAATTTCCTCTTTGTATATTTTGCCAGTTCCATCCCATGTTCTGCTCTTTGTAAGAAGCCTTCTTTACCCCATTTTTTAATGGCATACCAAAGAAACATTGGTGTGTGGCCGTTGCGTGAACCGGTAATCGTAGTATCAAGCGTGCCGATATAAGGAATGAGCTGGCCAATGCGCTCTTTGTAGTTTTTCTTTACAATCACTACTCCGCATGGTATTGGAGAGCCAATGAATTTGTGGCCGCTTATTGAAATGCTGTCGGCTCCGTCTTCAAAATCAAAAGGATGATGTGGTTCTGCCAAAGCAGTGTAAGTGCCCGCCAGTGCCGCATCGGCGTGTACGTAGTGTTGGCGGATCGCCAGTTTTTTCAGGATGTTTTTTATTGTCGCTACGTTGTCTTTTGCTTCCGTCATCGTAGTGCCGATGTTTGCAAAAACGATAGCCGGTCTGTGACGATGATGAGACATAACTTCTTCCAGATCTTCATAATCTATCTCATCATTTGCCTGGCATCTGATAGTAATGCTGTCGAGTTTCAAAAGGTGCAGGTTTTTCTGAACGCTGTAATGAGTTGCTTCAGAAAAATAAACCATTGCATCAGGGTACAATTCGCGGGCAAGATAAAGTGCATACAGGTTTCCCTCTGTTCCGCCGTTTGTTACATAGCCCCAATAATTATTGGCTGGTGCACGAAAAATGTCTGCAAAAAAATCTACCACTTCATTCTCTTCCTCTCTAGTATTGATCACAGATGTCGATTCTACTTTCGGATCGCCGATGTTGTTAAGGCCATAAGCTATCAACGGAAGAATTTCGCTGTAATCGAAATCGCGGGCGAGAGGATAGCCAAGCATAGTTTCGTTCGCTCGGATTATTTTGCTCAGCTTGTCTTCAAATCTTCTGCGGTCGTTTTTGCTTAAATCTTGTGGCATGGGGGTACTTTTTCTTGAAGCAAAAGTAGAACTCGTTACAGGCGTTCCTATGATTTTAGTCATACACAGGAATCTTATTCTGTTTTTGGCTAATTTGCAGTGAAAATTACTGTCAAAAAGGTAAATTCAGTGAAATATGGTTGCGCTTGATTTGATTGATATTAAGATTTTAAACATGCTTCAGAAAGATGCCAGTCTTAGTGCAAAAGCAATTGCTGATAAAATCGGGTTGTCTGTGTCGCCAACGTACGATCGTATCAACAAGCTTAAAGCAAATGGTATTATAGAAAAAAATGTGACGCTGTTGAATCGTGAAAAGATCGGGCTCGGAGTTGTTGCCTATTGCCACCTGTCGCTGAAAAGTCATTCTACGCAAACTTCATCAGCCTTTGAAGAGCAGATCACAGTGTTTGAAGAGATCATGGAAATTGTGAAGCTTTCGGGCAACTACGACTACATGTTGAAGATAGTTACGAAGGACCTATCCACTTATCACGATTTTATAGAAAGCAAGCTGGCGAAACTTTCCAATATTGCAAATTTACAAACGTCGTTTGTGATGAAAGAGCTGAAACGGGAAACAGCGTATAAACTTTAGGGAATTGAAAATTGAAAGTTGAAAATTGAAAATGAGTTTATTCAGTACTTTTCTTTAAATATTTAAGCAGCACGTTTGTGCTGCTTTTTTTATTTACGAAATGCTACACAAAAAGCATTTTCAATTTTCAACTTTCAATTTTCAATTAAATAAAAACTACCAGATTTTAATTCTCTTGTCTTCCGGTACAAACATTTTTTCTCCGGACTGCACATTAAAGGCTGTGTAGAAAGGAGTGAAGTTCATCAACGGTCCATTAACGCGGTACATCGCCGGTGAATGTGGGTCGATATTCACATACATTCTTTCGCTTTCCGGTTTCAGTTTGAATCTCCAGCATTGTGCAAACGAAACAAAGAATCTTTCATCAGGAGTCAGTCCGTCGATTCTCACTGTATCTTTTCCTTGTTTGGTCAATTTGAAAGCATCGTAAGCAATAGCGATACCACCAATATCGGCCATATTCTCGCCGGTTGTCAATTTACCTTGAAGATGTATGGTATCCTGTATGGTGAAGCTATCGTACAGCGTATTTACAAGATCAGCTTTTGCTTTGAACTTTGGCGCATCGTCCTTTGCCCACCAGTTGCGCATATTGCCGTCTTTGTCATACTGTGCGCCCTGGTCATCAAAACCGTGCGTCATTTCGTGGCCGATCACCATCCCAATACCGCCGTAATTAATAGCGTCATCGGCTTGCGGGTCAAAGAAAGGAAACTGCAAAATGCCGGCAGGGAAAACAATCTCGTTAAAAGTAGGGTTGTAGTACGCATTAACTGTTGGTGGAGTCATTACCCATTCTGTTCTGTCAACAGGTTTGCCCACTTTGCTTAATTGGTATTGATATTCGTTTTTACCACAAGAAACAAGGTTCTCAAAGAATTTTGATTTATCAATGCTCACTTTACTGTAATCTCTCCATTTATCTGGATAGCCGATTTTTTTCAGGAACGCGTGCAGTTTTTCATTTGCCACCGTTTTGGTGCTGTCGCTCATCCAGTCAAGTTTATTGATGCGGTTTTCAAACGCAATCTGTAGGTTGTTCACCAGTTCAAGCATGCGTTTTTTGTCAGCCTCAGTAAAATATTTTTTCACGTACAGTTCTCCCAATGCTTCACCAAGATTTCCATCAAGGTTCCTGATCATTCTTTCCCAGCGCGGCTTCATCGCTTGCTGACCGGTTAACGCTTTTACGTAAGCGAACCTTGCATTTACAAAAGCGCTGCTCAATGCTGGCGCCGCATTTTCTATCACGTGAAATTGGAAATAGGCTTTCCATGTATCCATTGGCGCAGAGGTCAACAGTTGGTCAACTGCTTTAAAGAATGCGGGCTGCTGCACATTTACAGAATCTGTTTTTACACCCATGGCTGCCAGGGTCGTTTCCCACGCAAAAGTGGGCTCCATTTTGTTAAGATCTTTTACGGCAAATTTATTGTAGTTGGTCTGCGGATCGCGTAGTTCGATGGCTGTGCGGTGGCTTGCAGCCATTTTCTTTTCAAGATCGTAAACCGCGTTCATCTTTTTGTTTGCAGTCAGCGAATCATCGCCTGTGAGTGCAAATGCTTTTGCCATGAAGGTTTTATAAGCGTTTACAACATCCAGCGTTGCCGGGTCTGTTTTAAAATAGTAATCTCTATCAGGCAGACCCAATCCGCCCTGACCGTACACTGCGATGTTCATCGAACTATTCTTGTCATCAGCACCAAAGCCCTGGTTAAACAATAGGTTATTGTTCAGCGTGTGTTGCTCCGCAACAAACTTCATAATGTCTTTTGGGCCCGTTAGTGAGGAAACCTGTTGCAGCGTTGGCTTTACAGGATCATAGCCGCGCCCTTCGACTGTTGTGGAATCCATTCCTGCTAAATAAAAGTCGCCCACTTTCTGTTCTATCGATCCTTCTTTTTGCTTGCCGTCAGCAACACTGGCAACTATCTCTTTTAACCGTTCTTTTTTCCGGTTCTCAACGTCAAGAAACCCTCCAACACCTGTTTCTGTGCCGGGGATTGTCGCAGTGTCCTGCCATTTACCATTTATAAATCTGTAAAAGTTATCGCCCGGTTTAGTAGCAGAATCCATGTACCGAAATTCGACCAGACTTTTTGCTACAGGTTTGTCGGGTGTTTGGCATGCAGTCAGTGCACTTATTGTGATCAAAGAACCGATCACGAAGTTGCTTCGTTTCATGTTGGCTTTAATTTAGAGTTCAAAATAGAAAAACCTTTTTTAGAAACGAAGCCGTTGGTGGAAATAGTTGCGAGGTTATCTTGATGGAATTGAAAATTGAAAGTTGAAAATTGAAAATGATGGGTTAGCAGTCTGTTGCAATTTTCAGTTTTCAACTTTCAATTAAAAAAGGCTGCCCGCATTGAAGGCAGCCCATTTTTTGATTCATCGATTGTGCTAATTGACCGTTATATTGTGCTTTGATTCCTCTTTTCCGGGAATGATCGGCAGGCTTACTTCCAATACACCATCGACGTACTTTGCCGAGATGTTGCCTGCGTCAATTGTTTCATCGAGTTGGAACGTTCTTACAAAGCCTCCGCGGCTGTATTCGCGCCTGATCCATTCCGGCCTTGGAAAGCCTTCCGGCGGCGTGTAAGAAATGGTAAGTTCATTACCCTTTACATCCAATTTAAAATGTTCTTTGATGCGGCCCGGTGCAAACACGAGCATTTCAAAGCTGTTGGCTGTTCTGTAAATGTTTACAGAAGCCCTTTCCATCGAACGGTTGAACAGTCTTTCCCTGCCCCCGTAGTTGCCTTTTGCGGCACATGACTGATTGTAGTACATGTTATCAATTTTTAAATGAAAAAATAAATACCTGATTAGGTAGACGAATGAGCAGGAAAAATATTTTAGGAATGCCCAAAACTTAACGCAGAACGCCTAACGCATTAGAGTTCAATTTGCGTTAGGCGTTTTGCGTCAAGCGTGCAGCGTTAAACTAGCTTTCTCTTTTATTATGCATCAGCATTTCCATTGCATCGTCCAGTGAGCCGGCGCGGATGACCTGGCCGCTGTTGACGAAGTATATTTCGTCTGCATTGGCGATGGTGTTTAGCCTGTGTGCAATGATCACACGGGTGGTAGATGCGGGAAGCTTTTGTAAAATATCTTCGAGCAGTTGTTCTGTGATTGTGTCGATATTGGCAGTTGCTTCATCGAGAATCAATATTGCAGGGTTGCGCAAAACTGCACGGATAAAGGCGATCAGCTGTTTCTGACCAAGACTCAAACTATCACTGCCTGTTTTAAGCGGTGTATCCAAACCTTTTTCAAAGCGATTTACTAATTGTTCCAGTCCAGCTTGTTTCAGTTCTTCTGTCAGCGCTTCGTTTGAATACGATGCATATTTTTCATTGCCGTACAAAATGTTTTCTTTGATCGTTCCGGTAAATAAGAAAGGCTCTTGCAAAATGAAACCTATCTTGTTCGTCCGCTCCCTCGCTTCGTAGGAGCGGATATCTTTTCCGTCCAAATAAATGGTGCCACTTGTCGCGTCGTACAATCTGGCAATCAAAGAAGCGGTTGTCGTTTTCCCACCACCGGTTGGCCCTACCAATGCATATGTTTTCCCTTTTTCCAGTTTGAAGTTGATGTTATGAATAACCTCTTTGCCATCAGGATAACTGAAATGGACATCTTTGAATTCAAGTAAAGATTTGCTTTTGTTCGTTGCGTCATCTGGTATTGTTTCAAGATTGGTTTGCAGTGCCAGTATTTGCGAAATCCTGTCCCAGCCGGCCATTGCCACCTGGAAGTTTGCCCACAGCGCAGCCAATTGTCTGAGTGGGTTGTAAAAGTTCGTAACGTAAGCGAGAAAACTGATCAGCAAACCCACCGTAAATGCTCCGGATGCGATCATGTAAATGCCTAGTGACAAAACCACCAGTTGCCCCAGGTTGGAGGTGAAGCTAAAAACCGGCATGAACAGGTTGTTTGCAAGGCCAGCACTTACTGCTGTGGTATACTGTTCTTTATTCGCTTCGTTAAAGCGCTGCCTGAAATAGTCGCGCCGGTTAAAAGCGATGATCACCTTAAAGTTGTTCAAACTCTCCTGGATCTCAGAACTCATGTTGCCAAGGCTTTTCATGTTGATAGCGTTTCTGCTTTTGACCCAAGGAGAAATGGTACGCGTAAAAATGAATAGCAGCAATGCCGGGCAAAGCGCCGCTGCGCCCAGTTTAAAGTTGATGGACAACAGAAAAATACCGGCGCCCGTCATGATGAACAAACTGCCCACAAATTGCATGAGCGATTGTGAAAAGAACTGGTTGAGTTTGTCCGTATCGTTGTTTACCCTCGAAATAAGATCACCTGCTTTGTTCTGATTAAAAAAAGCAACAGGAAGTTCCTGCAGCTTGTTAAACACGGCATTACGTAATTGAAACAACATGCGCTGACCAAAGCCGCCCATCAGCTTGCTTTGCACATAACTCGAAACAAAAGCAAAAAGATAAATAGACAGCAGCACACCTGAAAAAACAAGCACGCCGTGGAATTGCTTTGTTTGCACATATTTATCAATCGTATGACCGATGATCAACGGGCCGACGAGGTTAAGCGATGAATTTATAATGATGGCAAACAAAGCCATGATCAATGTTTTTCTTTCGTTCGACATCATCGCCAGCAATTTCTTCAATGCTTTATAAGTGGCATTTTTTTGCTTCGGCGCGGTAGTGGATGTATTGAGAAGATTGTAGTTCATTTAGGTTGTGAGTTCTGAGTGATGAGTTATGAGTAAGGCTCGCGGCGATTCTCCTTTCACGAGTCACGACTTGCTAATGCCGGTTCTTCGTAAACATTAGTACTTTTCTGCGATTCATAAATTTGTACATATTCCGGACTGCTATGCATCAATTCGTCGTGTACGCCGGATGCGATGACTTCTCCTTCCATTAATAAAATGATCTGGTCATAATCTTTCACAGCGTCTATTTTTTGTGTTACTGATACCAGCGTAAGACCAGGATAGTTTTTGCGCAAATTGTTCAAAATCCTTTTTTCGGTATTGGAATCGACGCGTGCTGTGAAATCATCCAGCAATAAAATGGTGGGATTGATGGCAAGTGCACGGGCAAGCATGATACGCTGTTTTTGTCCGCCAGATAAACTCGTTCCTCTTTCGGAAACAACCGCATCAAGCTGGCCGGGCAATGAATCAATAAAAGTTTTCAACTCCGCAGTTTCTATTGCTTTTTCCAGCGCTTCGTCCGTCACCGTATTACTGAATGCAATGTTCTCCCTGATGCTCATGTTGAAGATGATGCTGTCCTGGAACACAAACCCAACCTGGCTGTAAAATTTTTGCTTGTTATAGTCATCAACGGAAATATTGTCGAAAGTAATTTGTCCCTCGTTCGGTTTGATCAATGCCGTAAGCAGATAAAGCAATTGTGTTTTGCCTGCTGCAGTAGGGCCAATGATCGCTGTTCTGCTGCCCGGCTGTACTTCGATCGAAACATCCTTTAAAGCAGGTTTTTCGCCATAAGTAAGCATCACATTTTTTAATGCGATTTCTCCGCTTAAAGGAGCGGTAATGGTGCCTGTGTCTTCAGTATCCGGCGAGTTGAGAGTTTCGGCAATGCGACCGTATGATGCAGAAGCTTGTGCGATAACATTGCTCATAAATCCAATTACAAGGATGGGGAAAATGAGCAGGGAAAGATAGCCATTGAACGCAGCGAAATTACCGAGCGTCATGGAGCCATTAATTACAAAATGACCTCCCAGCACAAGAATGGTAAGCATTGCAAGGTTGGCAACGAACGTGATCACAGGGATCAATCCGGCGAACATCCGCAGAATGCTCATGCCAAGATCGCGGGCCTCTCCGTTGGCTTCAATGAATTTTACGTATTCGTTTTGCTGTGAGTTTAAAACCCTGATCAATGCCGCGCCCAATATACTTTCATTGATCACCTTGTTAAGTTTATCGATAACCTGCCTGCTTTTCATGAATATGGGACGCACTTTTTTCAATACAAAAAAGAAAGCGCCTCCGATAATCGGAATGATCATAAGTACCGCCAGCGCAAGCTTCCAGTTGATCATGATTAATAAGATGCTTGCACCTACAATGATTACAATCGAGGATGCAATGGAAACAATGGCCTGCGACACAAACATTTTAATGGAATCTATATCCGAGGTCAGGTTGGTGAGCAGTTTGGCAGGATTGGTTTCCTGTATGTAAACATGGCTCTGCCTCGATATACGGTCCGAAAGTTTTTCACGCATGTCCCTCGCCACTTTTTCGGACGTGTAGGTCTGAACGATCGTTTGCAGGTAATTGAAGAAGAAGATCAGCAAGGCGGCGGCACCAAACATGAAGATCAGGTTTTTCATCACCAGTGTGTTGTGCGTATATCCATCTATTCCTTTGGAAATCAGCCTGGGTATGATAAGGTTGATGCCATTGCTTAGCAGGGCAAGAAAAATCAAAAGAAAGATCATGCGCCTGTAGGGTGTCAGTATTTTGAAAATATTTGGTTTAGCCGGTGCTTTTTGTGATTCTTTTTTCATGGCTGTTTGGGCTCAATAAATCAATTAAGATATTGTAATGCTAAGCAAGACAATGAGTTAGGAAATGTGACGGACGCTCAACGCAAAACGCTTAAAGCTAAACGCCAGGCGACCGCGTTATGCATTAAGCGTTCGGCGTTTTGCGTTAAGCATTGTGCTTCTCGCAAGGTAGACGGTTGAGTCAGGGAAATATTTTACAAGTATAGAGCTTTTTGTAAGAAAGGCTAAATGGAAATGTGAAGAGGGTAAATGGGGAGCTGTGATCGCAAATAATGTCGTTTTGGACAGTTTTTTGAAGAAAAATCAAGAAAAATTCAAAGAAGAAAAAACGTTGGGCATTATTTAAAAAATCGATGAAATGCCTTGTGGTAGCGGGTGTTAACATTTTTTTTAGTGTTTTGACATAATGAAATCAATCATTAGTTGTCTTGCATACCCTTAATCCGCGTAGTACTTTTGATATATCAAAGCGAGAATGATACAGACGATAGGATAGAGGATAAAGGAAAATCAGGAAATCGCTTAAACAAACAAGATATTTAGAACTCTTTTTCATATGGCAAGCAATCGTTAGAGGCCATCTGTTTCTACAGTGTGGCTTTTTTTGTGCCCATAAGTTTCTGAAACCTCATTGAAAATAATCTGAAACCTCGTTGAATATAAAACCCGGCTTTTTGGCCGGGCTTTTTTTTTGCTAAATGTTGAACGCATAATGCCTAACGCCTAATGCTTAACGCAAGGTGCCGCGTTGAGCGTTAGGCGTTAGGCATTATGCGCTAGTGACTCTTTTGTGCGTCATGCTTCTAAACAAGACTATTGATGTAATCCGTGATCTGCTCCGCAGTCAAAATGTGATCAATGGCCAGGTGATCAATCGCATATTGCGGCATGTAGGCAACTTCTGCCGTGGAGGGTTCCTGTGCAATACAAATGCCATTGTGTTGTTTTATAGCCTCCAGGCCGTCAGTGCCGTCAGCATTTGCTCCGGATAACAAAATGCCTGTTAAATGGGAGCCATACACTTCTGATGCCGATTCAAACGTGACGTCGATGCTTGGGCGGCTATAGTTTACTTTTTCTGAAACGTCGAGTGAAAAAGTTCGGTCTTTTTCAATGAGCAAATGATAATCAGCCGGGGCAATATAAATGCAACCGGCTACTATGCTTTCTTTTTCTTCCGCTTCCTTTACTATAAGTTTTGTTTTCACGGAGAGTAAGTCAACAAGAATAGTGTCGCTGGATGATTTGCGATGGAGCACCAAGATGATGGCGGCATTGAGGTGTTGGTGCAGTGCGGGAACAATTTTTAAAATGATATCAAGGCTACCCGCTGAGCCACCAATAATAACAATATTTTCAGCGGTTTTTATCTTGTTTTCCTCCATATTTTTTCTTTGTTGACCATTTGTTTGTATTTCCGTGCAACGGGCGAAAATTTAAGATTTTCTTTTGCGCCCAATGCAAGGAAGCCAAGGTTTTCAAGACTTTCATCAAACAGTGTAAGCGCTTTGTCCTGAAGTGGTTTGTCAAAATAAATCAGGACGTTTCTGCAAAGGATAAGTTGAAACTCATTAAACGAGCGGTCGGAAACGAGATTGTGCGTAGAAATGATCATCTTCTTTTTGAGGTTCTCGTCAAACTTTGCAAGATCGTATTTTGCCGTATAGTATTTCGAAAAATCATTCCTGCCTCCCGAAAGAATATAGTTTTCTGAGTATTGTTTAATTTGACTCAATGGGAAAATGCCTTTCTTCAACCGTTCTAAAACAGCGGGGTTGAGATCTGTAGCATACAGCAATGACTTCTGCAGCAGGTTTGCTTCTTCCAGCATAATGGCCATCGAATATACTTCTTCGCCTGTGGAGCAACCTGCGTGCCATATGCGAATCAGGGGTTTCGTTGCAAGTATCGGCAATACCTCTTCTTTTAGCGTTTTGTAAAACGATGGGTCGCGGAACATTTCTGTTACGTTCACTGTAATTTCTTCTACCAACCGACTGAAATATGCAGCGTCATTTTTTATCCGATACCTGAATTCTGCAAAGCTTGGAAATTTATCAAGCGTATAAATCCTGTTAAGCCTTCTTTTCAGGGAAGCCCTCGAATAATCAGTAAAATCATATCCGTAAATACTCAAAATGTCGCTGATCAACAGTTCCATTTCGCTATCACTAACCATTTGAGTTTCCAGCATCTCCTCTGTTTTAAATATATTTTTTTAACAAGGTTAACAGCGCATCCACATTGATTGGTTTGGATACATAATCGCTGGCGCCCGCAGCCAGGCAGCGTTCACGGTCGCCCACCATCGCCTGCGCAGTAACTGCAATTATGGGCGTAGCAGTATGCATATCCATTTTGCGGATGATCGGCATTGCCTCATAACCATCTATATCCGGCATCATCATGTCCAGCAGAATCATTTTTATATTGCCCGGGGCGGCAAGTATTGCAAGCGCATCCTTGACATCCGGCGCTGAAATGCAATAGTAGCCTTTGGCACGAAGCACCGCGGTTAAAGCAAATACGTTACGGGCATCATCGTCTACGATTAATATTTTTGGTTGCATTGACTGTTAAAGATTGATGTGTTCGATGTTCAGTGTACGGGGTACGATATTTTTTATAGTGTTGCACTCTGATGTACATCGTACTTCTAACATCGTACATCTAAAAATTTATACCATTATCATGTTATTTCCCCACATCATATAACCAAACTCTCAGCAACGACAATAACTGATCAATGTCTACAGGCTTGGTAATATAATCTGACGCACCTGCTGCAATACATTTTTCCCTATCGCCAGTCATTGCTTTTGCGGTAACGGCAATTACAGGGAGATTGCGAAACCTTGGGTTTGCCTTGATTCTCTTTGTGCTTTCATACCCGTCCATTTCAGGCATCATCATGTCCATTAGCACAATGTCAATTTGCGGATTAGCTTCCAATTGTTTCAAGGCTTCATTGCCGTCGATCGCTGAGATCACGTGCATGTTGAAATTTTCCAGCGACTTGGTTAATGAGTAGATGTTGCGCACATCGTCATCGGCTATCAGTACCGTTTTATCTTTCAATACATCGTGCAGCAGGCTAAGATTTTTGTATTGCTTAGCGCCTTGCGTCTCTTTCTTTTCTTCTACCAAATGAAGGAACAACGAGACCTCATCCAAAATGCGCTGATAGGAGTGAGCGGTTTTGATAACAATAGAATCTGCATATTTCTTAATGCGCAGTTCTTCGCCCTTAGATAAACTTTTGCCGGTGAAAATGATGATTGGCGTGTTTTCCAGGCCGGGTGATTGTTTTACCTGTTCCAATGTTTCATATGCTTTTTGATCAGGAACGCCCATGTCGAGAATGACGCAATTCACTTCTTTTTCTTTCAACGCATTAACACTATCATTCACATTGGTCTTGATTTCTGCGCTTACGTTAAATGTTTCAAGAAAGTAAGCCAGCGCTTTTGCATGCTTCGGGTTCTCTTCCACGATCAACACCTTGCGTGGGTTCTTGTTTAGCACATGCTCTATCTTTTGAAAGATTTCCTGTATCTGCTCAAATGCAACGGGTTTGTTGATAAAGTCAATTGCACCTTTGGAAATGCTTTTGTTTTTTACTTCGAAAGACGACATGATGTGAACCGGAATGTGCCTGGTCGCAGGGTCACTTTTCAAATCTTCCATCACTTCCCAACCGTCCTTTACCGGTAATCGTATATCCAGTAGAATGCCCGTAGGCTGTAGGCTTTGCGCCAAGTCAACACCTTCATCACCGCGCACTGCCACCACACCTTTGTAGCCTTTTTTGCGGGTGAATTCCAAAAGCGATTTGGCGAAGTTGGTATCATCTTCTACAATGAGAATTATTTTGTCGTTTGGTTTGAGCTCAGCTCTGTCATCCGGAATGTCTTGCGGAATCACATCGGTAATAAAGCGCTCAGCTTTTACTCTGCCGATGGTTGCTTCCAATATCGAAGTTTCTATTGGTTGCTCAGTTTCTTCTGCCGCGACGATTTCTGAGGCTTGTAATACGTCCCTGGCGTGGCTTGAAAGGGGAAGATAGACACGAAACTCGCTGCCCTGGTCCGGTTCGCTATCCAGCTGAATTTCCCCGCCCAACAGTTTCGCTAATTCCCGGCTGATAGAAAGACCAAGTCCCGTGCCGCCGTATTTGCGTCGCGTTGATCCATCAGCTTGCTGGAAGGCTTCGAAGATCAATTGTTGTTTGTCTTTCGAAATGCCTATGCCTGTATCTTTCACGCTGAATACGATAACATCCTTGTTTTCGCTGTCGGTAAATATTTTTAACTGAATATATCCTTGCGACGTAAACTTGAGCGAGTTGGAAATAAGGTTTTTCAATATCTGCTCCAGGCGCATTTTATCTGTTTCGATGACCTGCGGCACTTTCGGCGAGAACGTGGCTTCAAACGAAACGTTTTTTTCTTTCGCCACCGGGCCGAACAATGACTGCAGCTCAGCTACAATTTCCCTTATGTTGACAGCACTGTATTGCAGTTCCATTTTACCGGCCTCAATCTTAGACAGGTCAAGGATTTCATCAATCAGCGACAATAAACCGTTTCCTGAACTTAAGATCACTTTTGCATATTCTATCTGTTCATTGCTTAAATTCTTTTCATTGTTTTCCGACATCAGCCTTGACAACAATAGAATGGAATTCAGCGGTGTGCGTAGCTCGTGCGACATGTTTGCCAGGAATTCAGATTTGTATTTTGTGCTCAAAGCAAGCTCTTCTGCTTTGCGTTGTATTTCCACATTTCTTTCATGAACCTGCTGATTGCGTTCTTCAAGCATACGTGATCTTTCTTCCAGTTCCTGGTTGGCCTCGAGCAATTCTTCCTGCTGCACTTTTAATTCTTCTTCAGACGCCTGTAGCTTCTCTGCCTGCGCTTCAAGCTCTGTGTTCATGTTTTCAAGCTCGTTGTGCTGCGCCTGCAGTTCTTCTGATTGTGCCTGTGTTTCTTCCAGCAGTTCCTGCAGTTTTCTTCTGTTTTCAACGGCATTTAGTATTACACCAATATTGTGTGCAGACACTTGAAGGAAGTTTACATCAATTGTGTTGTAAGGCTTTAGTGACGCCAGTTCGATTACGCCGACTACTTTCCTTTCATAAAAAACAGGCATTGCGATCACATTCTGCGGTTTTGCTGCACCCGTAGCGTAGGTGATCACAATGTGGTCTGCCGGTACTTCTTTCAGAAGAATTTCTTTTCCACTGAGTGCTGCCTGTCCCGAGACGCCTTCACCGAATTCCAGTTTTTTTCTGTAGGCGCTGTCAAAGGCGTATCCATTTATAAACGCAAGTCTGTTATCGTTTTCAACCACATAAAATGCGCCAACCGTACTATTGGTATAGTTTGCAATGAATTCAATTATGTTATAGGTAAGCACATTTATATCATACTCACCAAGCATTTTGTCCGCAAGCTTTGCTACTCCCGCTTGGGTCCATTCTTTTTCTGAAAGCAGGTTGAAGGAATATTGTAATGATTCCGCCATTTTGTTGAGTGAAAAAGATAAGTTGCCGAGACCGTCCTCGCCTGAATCCTGCACGCGAATATTGTAATCGCCTTGTGAAATGGTGTTCGCAACATCATGTATAATGCCGATACGTCTTTGGATGTCCTCATCTTTATCTTCCAGGTCGCTTTGCAATTTCGCCCGTTTGTCAAAGTCGTTGATAATGCGTACAGAGGAAACGATGGTAATAATGAATGACAGAATTGCTGTTATAAGAATGAGTGCCGGCGTAATGCCAACGAACTTGTTCATCTGGCTGACGCGCTCTTCCAATAGTCTTTTCTCGCGGTTAATCATTAACGCAGCGATGTCCCTTGCTTCGTCCATGTATAACTTGCCTGTATCCAGCCCATTCAAATCAACGGCATTATGGTCCCTTTTTGCCTGGATCATAGATTCAAGCCTGGTAAAACGTTTGGTGATAATATTATGAAGCTGATCGCAACTCTTTGTTTGTTCAGGATTATCGGCTGTTAAGTCTTTTACAATTTCGAGCGACCTCAATGCGCTGTCATACGCCCCGTTATAAGGTTCCAGAAAAGCTTCCTTGCCCGTTAAGAGATAGCCGCGCTGGCCGCTTTCTGCATCCTTCAAAAGCGAAAGAGTTCTTTCAACGCGTTCCAACACCTGGTTGGTGTGGTTTACCCAGCGGGCGCTGCTTATAAGATTTTGAATGCTGTTATAAGAAGCAACGGTACTGATAATGAGCAATAACAATGAAAAACCAAAACTCAAATAAAGATTTCGTTTAAAAGAGGATTTTATTTCTGGTTTCAAGTACGTATGTTTTTAAGTTTTTTTAATGAACGGTAACAAAGCTTTGTGTTGCCGTATTTTGCACAAGCGGCAATTTTATTATGAAGCAACTTCCTTTGCCTTCAGCACTCCTGGCGGTTATGCTGCCGTTGTGCGATTCAATGATCTTTTTTACAATGGCAAGGCCAATGCCTGTTCCTTCGTATTCTTCTTTTGAATTCAATCGTTGAAAAATCGTAAAGATTTTGTCAAGGTAGGCTTCATTGAATCCAATTCCGTTGTCGGATATTTCTATCTTGCAAATGGCCACGTTACTGGTGCTATAACCATCATGCTCATACGAATTTTCTATGTGCGCGTGAACATTTACTTCGGGCACAACATCTTTCTTCGAAAACTTAAGTGCATTGCTTAAAATATTCTGAAACACCTGACGCATTTGCGCAGCATTGGCTTCGATCTCAGGGATTTGATCTACATGGATCTCCGCTCTTTTCTCCGTTATCAGCAATTCCATGTCACTCAGGATATCCTGTATGATTTCATTGAGATTTGTCTTCTCAAAACCTGCACCGATTGAAAGCTTTGAGTATTCCAAAACGTCGGTGATGAGGTTCTTCATTCTCTCAGAAGATAAAATGATGCGGTTCATGTACGAAGAAGCTTCGGAACCATCTTCGAGATAGCGGGTCCTTACGAGGTCGCTGAAGAACTGAATTTTTCTTAAGGGTTCTTTCAAGTCATGTGAGGCGATATAGGCAAATTGTTGTAGCTCATGATTAGACGTTTCGAGGGCGCTGTTAATTTTTCGAAGCTGTTCTGTTCGCTCAATTACTCTCTGCTCGAGCAATTGCGTGGCCATTTTTTGTTCATGAATATCTGTAAGAATGCACACCCATTTTGTAATCACGTCATTCTTTTTTACCGGCGTCATGGTCAGTGTATGATACCTGTACTCCGTATCGTGCAATGCTTTGATGCTTAGTTCAAAAGAATTTTGCCTTTTTGAATCGATCGTTTTTTGTATGCATTGGTCCAGTGTTAGTTCCCCCGGCAGCGTTTCCGGCGATATTTCTTTTGTGTAGCTGTACAAATACCATTTTTGATTGATGAATTCAATCTTGCCTTCAGCAGTTGTGGTGAAAGCTATATGCGGAATAGACTCAAGGATGGAACGCAATTCATCAACGCTTTGGGAAAGATTATTTTCTGCCTGCTTCCTGTATTCAATTTCTTCTTTTAAAGTTCTTTGAGCGGCATTCAGTTCGTTGGTTTGTGTTTGGAGCTTGTAAAATGTTTTTACTTTAAGCATCAATATATCGGGATCAAAGGGCTTGGCGATGTAATCTATGCCGCCAGAAGTATAACCTTTGGTAACGAATTTTTTTTCCGTGTTAACTGCCGAAAGAAAAATAATAGGGATGTCTCTTGATTTACTGTAACCTTTAATCGTTTCCGCTACTTCAAAGCCGTCCATGCCCGGCATCTGAACGTCCAGGATAATGAGCTCGTATTTATTTTTTAGAATCTTTTTTAAAGCCTCTTCGCCGGATTCGGCAGTATCAACTTCAAATTGATTAAGGGACAGGATTCTTTTAAGGGAAAACAGGTTTTCCTGCCGGTCATCTACTATTAAAATCATGGTTGGTAATGGGTAATTGTAGCAATATATAAGTTTTTACCTCAAGTAGTCATTAAAAAATACGACTCGGGCGTGGTATAAAATTTGCATATACGGTTCATTTTAAATGATTTCCGGCATTTAGCCAATTAATCAAACCTGCCTGCTTAACTGCAAAAAAAGTATGCCTCAGAAAGCACATTCGCAGTAAGAACCCAATGGACTGTTGCCTTTTTTGCGCTTAATAATCGTCATTACTCAGGAATGATTCTTTTGTTGAATAGCAAAACAAAAGGACCTTGTTATGAAAATCTTATATCTATGCATAGTTGCGGGTGGAGTTTTCGCCGCATGTGGAAATCACAATCCAAGTGGCGACGTTACAAGAACCCAGAAAGAAAAACAGAAGTTGATTGGTGATACTTCTGATCTCTCAAAAGAGGGAGGTACTTCAACAGGTAGCGCAACTTCAGGTATACAATCTCGCAACGGAAACGACACAGGAAAAGGAAATAGTTCCCATAGTTCTGATTTTTATAGGACTGCCATTGAAGGAAATGTAGCAGAAATAAAAATGGCTAAACTAGCGCTAAGCAAAAGTTCCAATGCTGACATACGAAAGGTTGCCAGTCGTCTCATAAAAGATCATAGCAATTTTTTGAAGCAGCTAAAATTGATGGCAGATAGTGCTGCGAAATCGGATACTGCTATTTCAACTGACGCGGCAACGACGATTAAAGATCTTTCTTCCTCTTCGGGAAATGTTTTTGATAACAAATGGCTGGAGGTGATGATTGCAAATCACGACAAAACAATTGGGCTGTTTGAATCTGCTTTGCCAACTGCGGACGATAAGATGAAAAACTTTCTGGATGCAGCACTCCCTCTTGTAAAGGATCATAAAAAAATGTTGTTAAGCATTAAACAAAAAAGCTAGGATATGACAAACGAAAAAGACATTCCCGACCAAACCAAAGGCTCGTCAAAAGACATCCAGGAAGTGGCACATTGTAAAACGCCTGATGAAGCCCACTGGCTGTTTAACCAGGGCAGGTATAAATTACTGAATGTAAATAACTGGAACGAGTGGTGCGGCAATGGTGCGGACTTCTGCCTGATGGATGAAACGGGTGAGCACCTCGAAGGCGTTGCGAACGTGGGAGATTTTATTCGTATTGATATCCCCGGACCCGGCTCCAACGAAGGCATGGGGTATGATTGGGTGAAGATTGTTGATATTAAAGACGGGGACGACTTGTTTACAATGACGGTAAAGCCTGCCAGCGATCCCAATGCCGAAACGAACGACACCACACACTTCTTTGATAAAGATGCCTCGAGTACATTTGAAGTGAGCCTTCATGATAATGATGTGTTGGCTGCCGTTCACGGAAGAAATGAAAAGCCGAACACAGAGGTCCGAAACTTCTTTGATAAAATAAGAAACTTCGTTGTGGGCAAAACAGCCATAGCTGGATTTGCCAATCTACAATGGAACAGGTTGGTGAAAGGAGTGTTGGATAGGGACTAGGAGTGTACGATGTACGGTGTACGGTGTGCGAAAGTTATTTGTGCGCAGCACTTTGATGATTTCGTACACCGTACCTCGTCCATCGTACATTTCTCCTACATTTTCTTCAAACTCACTGATTTTCATTTTTCTAGCGTGAAAATTTGGTTTTCTAAAAAAAGCGCCTAGTTTTGCGTCCGGTTTTAACAATCCTTAAAAAAATAACAATGAAAAAATTTTTCGCTATCCTTGCTATCGCAGGTGCTATGACTGCTTGTAACAACTCTGCTTCTACAGAAACTAAAGCTGCTGATTCAACAGTAAAAGCTACTGATTCTGCAGTAACTGCAGTTGCTGACAGCGCAAAAGCTAAAATCGACTCTACTGCAAAAGCTGCAGTTGACACAGTTAAAGCTAAAGTTGACTCTTTGAAAAAATAAGTTCAGCTTATAAGATATAAGAAGTCCCCCCGCTATGCGGGGGGATTTTTTATATAGACAGTGTTTAGGTCTGTAATTATAATTACATATATTTGTAATTATAAATTCTGTTTATGATCGCAGCGATCGAAAATTATAAAACCCTAAAAGCCAGTCTTGCCCATTTAATTGATATTAGTGGGTATCGCAATGATTATGTGGCAAAAAAAATAGGAATGCGACCTCCTCACTTTTCGGTTAAAAAAACAAAGGGCAATTGGACAGAAGAAGAAGTTGAAAAGATCGTCGCCGTGCTTACTCATGTCAATGAGGAAGTGAACGATTTTATACTGAGCGAGATAATGGATAAAAGGCTGAATGACAAAGGTAAAGAACCTGTTATGACCTATGATGAATACAAGACCGAATTAAAAAAAATATTTGGTAAGGAATAATGGAAGTATTCATCGAGCGCAGTTTTCTTAAAGATTTAAAAAGTGTACCCCAATATATAATAGAGCAAGCTGATGCAGTAATTGAGAAGTTAAAGAATGCTGACACTTTGAACACCAGTGGAGTGGATTATAAGTTAATGCAAGGCTGCAAAGACAAAAGTTATTACAGGATTCGTGTCGGTGATTATAGGATCGGTCTCAAATATGTAAAACCGAACATTGTTATCATTACCATTCTAAAACGTGGAGATATCTACAAGTACTTCCCTTAGCGAAACAATAACTGCTTGTTGTGAAGGTTTAAAAACCATAATTTTGCCGCGAAAATGAAATTTGGTTCACCCTGCAAGTGTCCAATCATTTATTAAAAGATTATCCCGCAATCCGGGATTCAAATTTCGAATTATGGCAGTATTACACAATCGCGTCTCGCAAAAAGAGCTGAAGGAACAGCTATTGAAAGAAACGGACTCCCGTACTACAATTTCCTTTTACAATTATTTCCACATTGGCGACCCGAAAGCATTTCGTGATGAAATGTACAAGGCCCTGCATACGCTGAGGGTTTTTGGTCGCATTTACGTCGCTCACGAAGGCATCAATGCCCAAATAAGCGTGCCAACGGCAAATCTCGATGCATTTACAAATTATCTGTATTCCATTGAACCGCTTAAGGGCCTGCGTTTGAACCTCGCCGTGGATGACCATGGTAAATCATTTTGGGTACTAAAGATTAAAGTGCGCGACAAGATCGTTGCAGACGGCATCAGCGACGCGTCTTTTGATATGAGGAACAAAGGGAAATATGTGAATGCCGAACAGTTTAATGAGTTAACAAAAGATCCGGAAACGATTGTGATCGATATGCGCAATCACTACGAATACGAGGTGGGGCATTTTGAAAATGCCATCGAAATTCCAAGCGATACATTTCGTGAACAACTCCCAATGGCCGTTGACATGATGCAGGACAACAAGGACAAAAATATCATCATGTACTGCACCGGCGGCATCCGTTGCGAGAAAGCAAGTGCGTATATGCTACACAGTGGTTTTAAGAATGTCTTTCATTTGGAAGGTGGCATTATTAACTACGCCAATAAAATAAAAGAAGACGGACTTGAGAATAAATTCCTTGGAAAGAACTTTGTGTTTGATGACAGACTGGGGGAAAGGGTCGGGGATGAAATTATTGCCAAATGTCACCAATGCGGTAAACCTTGCGATACACACGTCAACTGCGCAAATGATGGTTGCCACCTGCTTTTTATTCAATGCGAAGAGTGCGCTGCCAAATATGATAAATGCTGCAGCAAAGAATGCCAGGATTTTATTCATCTGCCAATAGAAGAACAAAAAGAACTCCGCAAAGGCGTTGATAAGGGAAGAAATATTTTTAATAAGTCAAGGGCGAGGTTGAGACCGAGAATGGGGGAGTAATTGAAAATTGAAAGTTGAAAATTGAAAATGGTAGGGGCGAATCGCATTCGCCCTGTAACACCCAAACGATGCAAGAGAAAAACGCGTCAATAGATAATAAAAAAAGCAGTCATTAAGACTGCTTTTTTTATTATCTATTTTGGAAAGTCGATTGACTTTGGTTTCCCATTTTCAATTTTCAACTTTCCACTTTCAATTAATGAAGTTTCGCCAACGCTGCCTTAATTCTCGCATATGCTTTCTCGATATTCGGCAAGCTGTTTGCGAAAGAAAGACGGATGCAATCTGGTTCGCCGAACGCACTGCCGGTAACGGTTGTAACGTGCGCCTTGTTTAAAAGATACATGCAAAGCTCATCAGCATTATTGATGGTTTCTTCGCCGTCGGTTTTGCCAAAATATGTTTTTACAACAGGGAATACATAGAAAGCGCCGTCCGGTATTACGCATTTAACACCAGGCAACTCCTTCAAAAGTTCCAACACGCGTTGTTTTCTTTTTTCAAATTCTTTACCCATCTCAACAGTTGGTTTCAAATCTGCAGTCAAAGCAATGATACCACCACGTTGAGTTACAGCATTGATTCCGCTGGTAAACTGACCCTGCAATTTTTCGCAACCTTTTACCAGGTCAGCGTTGCCGGCAAGGTAACCGAGACGGTAACCGGTCATTGCATAACCTTTACTCAAACCGTGAATGATTGCCACACGATCCTTTAATTCAGGGAATTGTGCAATGCTTTCATGTTTGCCAACATAGTTGGTATATTCATAGATCTCATCGCTCATGATAGCGACGTTAGGATACTTTTTGAAAACTTCTGCCAAAGCAGTCAGTTCTTCTTTGCTGTAAACAGAACCCGTTGGGTTGTTTGGCGAAGAGAACATGAACAATTTTGTTTTTGGAGTGATCGCTGCTTCCAGTTCTGCCGGAGTGATCTTGTAGCGATTTTCAAAACTCGTTCTTACCAATACTACTTTACCCTGGCAAAGTTTAACGATCTCAGAGTAAGTAACCCAATAAGGAGTTGGAATGATCACCTCATCATCCTTATCGATCAGCGCCATGATAAGATTTGCAATGCTGTGTTTTGCACCGTTTGAAACGATGATGTTCTCTGGTTTGTAATCCAGGTTGTTATCGCGTTTCAATTTTGTGCAGATCGCCTGTTTCAAATCAGGGTAACCCGATACCGGCGTATAGTGAGAAAAATTTTCGTCGATCGCCTTATGCAAAGCTTCCTTTATATGCTCAGGTGTGTCAAAATCCGGTTCGCCTACGCTAAGGTCAATAACATCAACGCCCTGAGCCCTAAGTTCTCTACCCAGTTTGGCCATTTTTAGTGTTTCAGGCTCATTAAAGCGAGCAAGTCTTGAAGATAATTGCATAATGGATATAAATATTTTTGGTGAGCAAAATTAAAGGAATCGCCGTTCTAATAAAAAATAAAACAAGGTTTAAGTGGGAAATTTAGATAATATTTAGCGGGAATGGTCAATCGTGAATAGGTTTATTGCTCAGTTTCTCTATATTTATTCGCCCTTCATGTGTTTTGTGTTATTGGGCGACTTGTTGTATTCACGATTCAACTCTCACCATTCACCTCCTAATAATTCTTTATCACTTTTATAGTAGGCTTATATAGAGTCGGGTCCGTAAAATTGTTGTAATAGTAGGAGCCAACTGCGAAAAAGGAATAGTGGGAGCGCAAGTTAATGGCTACTTTTTGGCTACTATCAAGAAGTTGATTGTTGTGATAAACATGGATATGGTATGCCGTATCCTGGTACACTATCGTACTGAAACCGCTATAGTCAATATCATCTACACCTGCGTAAGCACGTGATAATTGATTGGGCTTATTTGAAGAATTCGTGAGCCACTTTGTTAGATTTACGGTGTCTGGTTTGAATGGTATCAGTAATTGGCGAATCAGGTATACCGTAAGCGAATCCTTTTCTCCCCCTTTCACAAAATTGAAAAAACGAACCTTGGCAGCTGTGTCCACCAGCTGTGGAATATCCTGTACTACATATGCTATCGGGTGGGTCGACGTGTCAAACAGAAAGAAACTGAATGCCGACGCGGTACCGAAAACGAAATTGCTTTTGGTCAATAAATTGCTGTCGGGATATCCTGCCGGGCTAAGTTTAATATTGCTAAACCCAGGTGTGAATAACGTATAAGGATTGGCCGAGTCACCTGAAAATTTCCCAAAGCTAACGGGCTGGGAGGTAATAGGCTTGCCACTCACGCTGACATCCAGAGGAATTCCATTCAGCACAAAATTGCCCACTGTTAATTTGGCTTGAGAACCCTCCGAAACCTGGTTCGTGTCCTTGTTACAGGAACAGATTACAATACCTACCAAAAGAATAGAAAAAAGCGACTTCATGGCTGCAAGTTATGGCTATTATGGATTCGATGAATTGAAAAAGCTATCCGCACTTACACTTTCATGTTAAAGTATTCAAGAAAAGCTTTTTGCCCCCGGGTTGTTACGATGATGGCTCTTGATTCTCTGGTTCTTCGTATCCAGTCGCTAGTCAGCATTTTATTCAACAGGGCTGCACCAAGAGAGCCGGCCATATGATATTTTCTTTCACTCCAATCAAGGCATGGCTTTGCAAAAAAGCGCCTGCATTGTCGCAGTGTATCCAGGTCGATTTCCAACTTCTTAAAAAAGTCAGTTCCTTTTTTCGTGACAGAAAATTCATCACCATCTTGCCTGATCATTTTTGTTTCCAGCAATTTTTCAGTCACGCTCACGCCAACTTTTCCTGCAAGGTGATCGTAGCAGGTGCGGCAATATTTGATTGGTGAAATATCCGTTTCGTTTTTTTGTGAGACCGCCATTCCCGCCGGAATTAAATTGCTCATCGCCTCAATTACGTAAGCAACTTCATCTCTTGCAAACGTGTAATATTTATGTCGCCCCTGGGACGCTACTTTTAAAAAATTGGCGTTCACCAGCTTGGCAACGTGCATACTTATGTTTTGTGGAGAAGTATCTGTCATGATCGCCAGTTCGGTTGCCGTGTATGCTTTCCCATCCAGTAAGGCCCACAGGATCCTTGCCCTCACAGGGTCTCCGATCAACGAAGATACCCTTACAATTTGCTCTTCCATTGTACAATCACATTTAAGTGTAGAATGAAGTGTTCCTGATAAACTTATGCCATTTTTGTGAAAGAAAAAACTTCATCATGATCAACACTTTGCAGCCACAATCGCAACTAGCTGATCCATATTCGTTATATGAAGAATGTCTTTTGCACAATCCCGTATATTGGGACAATGCGAATAAAATTTGGGCAGTATATGCTTACGAACCATGTTTGAAAATATTAAGTGATGAAAATGCGCACATACCGTCAGTAAAGCATTTCAGTGTGGATGCAACAATTGACTCAATTTCCGCGAACCTTGTGCGGCTTAGTAATCCACCCCAACATCAAGCGTTAAAAACTGTTGCATTTTATTTGTTTGATAAGCTGAAAAATGTTTCGATCCCGGACCTGTTATTTTCCGGAATAGAAAAGGCAAGAGGTCTGCATTCGGTTGATTGGGCCGTTGTCAGTAGAAAACTTTTTCCAACTCTCATTGTAAAAGGTTTTGACTTTCCGAATGAAGATGAAGTTTTTCTTGTGGAAAATATTTCGTCGCTTGTAAAACTGATGGGTGCAATAAATGATGAAAGGAGTTTCGAAAATACTTCAGCGATTATAAACAGGGCTTACGAAATGGTTAATTGTCATTTCGCGGAAAGGTTGCTTACGAAACAAGAAATAAAACATCTTGCATCCATGACCAAACTTGATGAAAGGGAAATGCTCACAATACTGGTGAGTAATTTTATCGGACTGCTCATTCAGAGCTACGATGCCGGTAGAGGGTTGCTGGTAAATGGTTTGAGGCAATTGCTACAATATAAACATAAGGCGCAGGAAATAGCTATCGATGAAAATCTATGCAGGAAAATCGTCATCGAAACATTGCGATTTGAGCCGTCGGTGCATAACACAAGGCGCATTGCAGTAGCCGATATTTTAATAGGAGAGACCACAATTAAGAAAGGAGAAACAATCCTGTTAGTGCTTGCCGCAGCCAATAGAGATGTACTTAAATTTCCTCAGCCAAATGTCTTTGATATCAACAGACCGGACAATGAACATTTGACCTTTGGTGCAGGCGGGCATGCGTGTTTGGCAAAACATTATTGTATTGATATCGCGGCAAAAGTTTTCTCTTTGCTTGTTGCCAGATATCCATCCTTGAAGTTGTTGCAAACAAAGCTTCAGTACGAACCGTTGATCAATGTGAGGATTCCGGAAAGTCTGTTCATTAAACTTCAATAAACAAATCAGATATTATGATAGCAGTAATTTTCGAAGTGATTCCAAATGAGCATGAAAAGGACGAATACCTTGCGATAGCGGCATCGTTAAAGCCCCTGCTGGCAGATATTCCAGGGTTTATTTCCATCGAAAGATTTCAAAGTCTTGCCGATCCGCAAAAGTTATTATCGCTTTCATTTTGGGAAAACGAAGAGGCAATTAAAAAGTGGCGAAATGTCGAAGCCCATCGACATGCACAATCAGAGGGACGCTCACATATTTTCAAAGACTACCACCTCCGCATAGCAGAAGTTAAAAGAGATTACGGCATGTTCAGCAGAGAAGAATCTCCAGCGGACAGCAAGGCGTTTCATGACTGATGTTTCACGCGAAGATTTCTCGCGGCGAGCGCAGTGAAGCGGCGACGCAGCGCATTTCATGTAAAGGCACAGGCTTCTGCAATTTTTAGGGTGCAGTAATAATACCCGTGGTCATACATAAGGGACCGCTGTGTCGTTGCTCCTCCGCGTTCGCCGCGTGAAACTAAATCCGGAGTGCTACTTGTCGTAAGCTATTTTGAATGTTGAGAGATCCGGTGCGTGCTTTCTTTTGCGTTGCAGTTCGTAGTTGTAGAAGACTTCGCCCAAGTGTTTTAAATATGGATAACCAACCGTGTCGTAGTCGTAATGATCGTCATTCATCACGCCGTCACTGTTGCAATAGATCGTGGCGCTTAGCATGAATTCAATATTGTTCTCAAAGTCTGCGATGTACGCAATGTCTGTAAGAAAACCATACGCATCGCCTTCCTTATTAAATATGCGGATTTGCTTTGGCAACGTGCCTTTTCCGCTGCCATATTTTAAGAGTTTTACGTACGCATCATAAAATTCAGTGGTGTCATATTGCGGAAAAGTCGTCTCGCCCGGAAATTGCGACATATATTTTTTTACGAGTGAATAATCATCTTCCGTCAGGTTGAATCGCTGGTTCGGAGCAACTTCTTGTGGGAAAAGGATACTCTTTAGAATATTGGTAAGGTCCTGCAGACTTACTTTGTTTTTGCGTGAGAAATTCATTGGTTGGTTGATCAACTCTCCATTTTTGTAGTATGCGTTTGCTACAGAATCATGTCGGTCGGGGTAAACGAAATTGCTTCTTTGCAGGGGTTGGGAATACAAAACATTATCTGAAGAGTCTAAAAACTTGACAGGATTCGTATTTCTGTGCTGCTCCTCATTCATGGAAACTTCCAGGCGATGAACAATACAGGAACTATTGTAGCCCATCGCATGTAGATGATCGTTAATGTACTCCTGGCCAAGAAATTCATACAAGCGATTATAGGCGTCATTGTCACTCACCAGGAATATTTTCCGTACATAGTTTGCAATCGTTGGCCGACCATCCGGAGAATTTGGGTCATTGTAAACCGGTGTTTCACCTTCAAAACCTGTTTCGGTGATAAAGCTGGTATTTTTATCCACACCTTTAATATTTAGCTCGTTGAGTTTTTGGAGCGCCAAAAGTGCAACGGGCATTTTTACCGTCGACGCAGGGTAGAAGTAATTGTCAGCATTTACATTAAAATAATGGCTGACAAACGAAGGCTCGTTTTTTTTATTTCTATCAATCGCGGTATAAATGATCTGGAGCTTGAGGTCTTTCTTTTTCGGAAGAATAGAATCAAAATATTGTGGATAAGCCCTTAATATATTTTCTATTAATTTATCTGAAGAATTTTGAGCGTCATTTTCGGTCTCACTAACCAGGCTGCTGTCTGCTACCGGCAAGTTAATTTCGACGGATTGTGCTTTTTTGGCATGACCACAGGCGCAGCAAAAAGCCAACGCGGCCATCGGATAAATTTTAAGAATCGGGTGCATTTTGTTGGTCTTTTAAAAAAGAAAGTTCTTCTTTCAAATTTACCTATTCCCGGGCATTGAGCCTATATAATAAGAATATTGGTTGTATATGCCAAAATTTCATTGTAAATCCTATATTTGCCACTCTTTAAAAAATTCGTAAACGTAACAAAGAATCTCAATGAGAAGTTTGGTAAGCATTTTTGCTGCTTTTTTGATTTTAATATCCCTTTACCAGCTTTCCTTTACTTGGTTTGTGAACAGTCACGAAAAAGCCATGGAAGAAAAGGCACTCCGTTATGTAAAAACCAATTACCAAACGGCTGAGGCAAAATATCCTGGAAATAAAGAAGCGCAAGCCCTTTATGAGGATTCACTGGATGATATTAAGAAAGAACGATTGCAACATTTGTTAGACAGTACCCGTGATCAAAAAATTACCTGGTGGGGTCAAAGTTATCAGAAGGCAAAAGAAAGTGAATTGCTTTTTGGTCTTGACTTACAAGGTGGCATCAACGTAACAATGGATGTCGCTTTGGATGGCCTTATCAAAGGTTTAAGTAACAATCCGGGAGACCCTGCATTGAAAAAAGCCATTGAAGAAGCAGTACACCAGAAATCTACTAGTGCTACCGACTTCATCACTCTTTTTGCAAAGGTATACAAAGAGCAAAATCCGGGTTTGCCGCTTGCTCCTTTGTTCTCCAACAGCACACGTAACAAATTAAAAGCAAACGCATCTGACGATGCAACGATCAGCTATATACGCGATCAGGCAAGTGCTGCTATGAAGCAGACTTTCCAGGTATTAAGCAAGCGTATTGACAAGTTTGGTGTGGCACAGCCTAACATCAACCTTGACGAAAACAAAGGTATCATCACTGTTGAGCTTGCTGGTGCAACTGATCCGGACAGGGTTAGAAAATACTTGCAAAGCACTGCGAACCTTCAGTTCTGGGAAGTATACAAACTGAGCGAGATCGCAAATTCAGTTGTTGCCGCAGATGAGGCGCTGGCTACTACCTTAAAAGGTGGTAAAGCTGCTGACACTACTGCTGTAAAAGCTGATACAAGCGTAACTGCTGCTCATGATACAACTAAATCTTTGTCTGAACAGATGAAAGGTGGTGCTCAAAACACTGCTGCTGCGGCAAAAACGCCTGAGCAATTGAAACTCGAGCATCCTTTATTCGCTTCAGTTCAGTTCCTTTTCCCTCAAAAACAAGGCGACAAAATGGACCTTGCTCCATATGTTGCTATGGTGAGCGTGAAAGACACTTCAGCGGCTAATTTGTATTTCAACAGCCCAGCTGTAAAAAACAGCCTGCCTGCTGATTTGAAATTCCTGTATGGCATGGCGGAGAAAAACAAAGAAACTGGTAAGGTATCTGAATATTTACCGGTATACGCTATCAAAACTGTACCTGGAACAACCAAAGCTAAATTGGAAGGTGAAGTGATCACTGATGCTAATCAGGATTACAATCCAATGAGCGCTGGTCAGGTTACGGTTAGCATGGATATGAATAAACAAGGTGAGAAGGTTTGGGCAAAAATGACTGGCGACAACGTTGGCCGTTCTATTGCTATCGTGCTGGATGACATCGTTTATTCTGCTCCAAATGTAAACGAACCTATCACAGGCGGTCGTTCTTCTATCTCTGGAAACTTCACTGCAGCTGAAGGTCAGGATCTGGCAAACATTCTTAAGAGTGGTAAACTGGATGCTCCTGCTAAAATCGTACAAGAACAAGTTGTAGGACCTACTTTGGGTAAAGAAGCCATCAAAGGTGGTACTATGGCGTTCGCTATATCATTTATTGTAATCTTCGCTTTAATGCTGATCTATTATAACACAGCAGGTTGGGTGGCTAACATCGCCCTTATCCTGAACTTGTTGTTCACGATCGGTGTATTGAGCGCATTGGGTGCTACGTTGACAGCTCCTGGTATTGCCGGTCTGGTATTGACCATCGGTATGGCCGTGGATACGAACGTAATCATCTTTGAGCGTATCAAAGAGGAACTTACAAAAGGTAAAAATTATCACCAGGCTGTAAAAGATGGCTACCGCCGTTCATTACCTCCGGTATTGGATGCGCACGTTACTACTTTGCTGACTGCATTAATATTGTTCTACTTTGGCTTGGGTCCGGTAAAAGGTTTCGCGACTACGCAAATCCTTGGTATCCTGTTGTCATTGTTCTGCGGTATCCTTGTATCACGTTTGATCACTGATTTCTATACTCAGAAACAACGTCACTTCAACTACTTTACAAATATTTCGCGCAAAGTATTCAAGCACGCGGCTTACAAATTTGTTGAGTACAGAAAAGTTGCTTACGCGATCTCTGTTGTAGTGTTGATTCTTGGTGTTAGTGCTGTCTTCAATGGCTTCAACGAAGGTGTTGAGTTCAGCGGTGGTCGTAGCTACATCGTGAAATTTGACAAACCAGTTCACGCTGATGATGTGAGAAACGCATTGGATAAAGAATTCGGTAAGTTCCCATTGATCAAAACTTATGGTGACAATAGCCATTTGGACATCACTACGGATTACCTGATTCATCAGGAAGGTTTGAGCACAGATACTCTTGTACAAAACAAATTGTACGAAGGTTTGAAACCATTCCTTGCTGCAAACATATCCCACGATGATTTCGTAAAGAAAAACCTGCAAGGTTCTAAGAAAGTAAGTCCAACAATCTCTGATGACTTGAAGAGCGGTGCTAAATGGGCTACGTTCTGGTCATTGCTGATCATTGCGATCTATATCTTCTTACGTTTCCGCGACTGGAGATTCTCTTTGGGTACAATCTTCTCTTTGTTGCACGACGTATTGGTAACATTGGCGGTGTTCTCATTCTTTAAAAACATTGTACCGTTCCCATTGGAGATCGACCAGCACTTTATCGCTGCGATCCTTACGGTAATTGGTTTCTCAATGAACGATACGGTAATCGTATTTGACCGTGTGCGTGAGAATGCTAAAAACATGAGAGGCGCAACAAGAGGTCAGATCATCAATAAATCAATCAACGATACATTGAGTCGTACGATCATGACTTCCTTAACTGTATTCTTAACCATCCTTATCCTGTTCCTGGTAGGTGGTGAAGTAACAAAAGGATTTGCGTTCGCAATGTTGATCGGTGTTATCACTGGTACGTATTCTTCTATCTTTGTTGCTGCTCCGATCCTTGTGGATTTCGGCAAAAACAAACCATTAGGAGAAGCAGACTTGATGCACCACGAGCCTAAGTCTACTGCACCTGCAGCGACGACTACAGCAAAATCATAATTATCTTTTAGAGAGATTATATAACAAAGCAGCCTCCGGTTTTCGGGGGCTGTTTTGTTTCTAATAATTGAATAACTGAATGGGCCTAACGCCAAATGCATAATGCTTAACGCAGGGCCTCGCGTTAGGCATTCGGCGTTTTGCTTTTCAATTATTCAGTTATTCAATTATTCAGTTTATTTTCGTGTCTCCATAACAACTCACACCATGATAGACTTTCGTTCGGATACTTTTACGAAGCCAACACCTGCAATGCTGGATGCCATGATGAATGCGCAAGTGGGCGATGATGTGTTTGGGGAAGATGCCACCGTAAACGAATTACAGGAATATGCTGCGACACTTTTTGGAAAGGAAGCCGCACTGTATTGTCCATCCGGAACAATGAGTAACCAGATCGCCATCAAATGCCACACACAACCCGGTGATGAAGTGATTTGTGAGAAAAACGCACACGTTTATATTTACGAAGGCGGTGGAATAGCGTTCAATTCATCTTCGCAGGCAAGACCAATAGAAGGCAACAACGGTAGAATAACGGCTGAGCAAGTTGCCGAAGCCATCAATCCGGACGATGTGCATAAGGCCAGAACTTCACTCGTTTGTCTTGAAAACACTTCCAACAGGGGCGGCGGTTCGTGCTACGATTTTGAAGAAATCAAAAAGATCAGAAAAGTTTGTACCGATAATAACCTGCAACTGCACCTTGATGGTGCAAGACTCTTTAATGCGCTGGTCGCCAAAAAAGAAACCCCTGCACAATACGGTGAAGTATTTGACAGCATTTCCATTTGTTTGAATAAAGGACTCGGTTGCCCGATAGGCAGCATTCTTATAGGTTCAAAAGCTTTCATCAACAAAGCCAGGCGCGTTAGAAAAGTTTTGGGCGGAGGAATGAGACAAGCCGGCTATATGGCAGCGACAGGTTTATATGCTTTGAAAAACAACGTCAGCAGGCTTGAGCTCGATCATACACATGCCAAACAAATTGCAACCGCGCTGAGTACCAAAAGTTTTGTTGGGAACATTATGCCCGTTGAAACGAATATTCTGATCTTCGAAATTAAGAAACCCTTTACTGCAAAGGCTTTTGCAGATACATTAAAGCAACATCAGATCGCCTGCATTCCAATATCGGAAACGCATGTGCGCATTGTTACACACCTCGACGTGTCCGAAGCCATGGTACGCCAGACTTTAGATGTGATCAATACAATTACTCTATAAATTTGGTGCAGATATTGATAATAATCAGCAACAAAAAAACGGCGGAAATTTTACATTTATACCTTGAAAGTTTTCGACGCAACTGACAAATCAGAACTCAAAACTTATAACTTAAAAACTATCATAGTTATGTTACCTACAGTATCACCAACGCAGACAAATGCATGGAAGTCGCTTCAACAACACAAGGATAACGACATTAAGAGTACTAAGATGAAAGATCTGTTTGCAAAGGATGCCGACAGATTTGAAAAATTGTCCCACACATTTGGCGATATTGTAATTGACTTTTCTAAAAATATTATTACGGATAAAACATTGGAACTGCTCTTGCAGTTGGCCAATGAAACTGGCGTACAGCAAGGGATTGAGGCAATGTTCAAAGGAGATAAGATCAACGCGACTGAAGACAGGTCTGTGCTGCACGTTGCGCTTAGAAACTTGTCCGGCACACCAATTTATTCTGAAGGAAAAGATGTGATGCCGCAGGTTAAACAAGTGCTGGCGCAAATGAGAACCTTTTCCAACAAAGTGCATAGCGGCGAATGGAAAGGGTACACTGGTAAAAAAATAAAATACATTGTAAACATAGGTATCGGCGGCAGTGATCTTGGTCCTTTGATGGTTACAGAAGCATTGAAACCTTACTGGCAGGATGGTATCCAGCCTTACTTTGTTTCAAACGTGGATGGCACACACATCGCCGAAACACTCAAAAAAGTAACGCCGGAAGAAACGCTTTTTCTTATTGCTTCCAAAACGTTTACTACGCAGGAAACAATGACCAATGCACTTACCGCACGTGCATGGTTCATGGAAACAGCGAAAGACGAGTCTGCAGTGGCAAAACATTTCGTGGCACTTTCTACTAATGAAAAAGATGTCGTAAAATTCGGTATCGACAAAGCGAACATGTTTGAGTTCTGGGATTGGGTAGGAGGTAGATACTCTTTGTGGAGTGCTATTGGTTTGTCAATTGCATTGACCATCGGTTATGATAATTTCGAATTGTTGCTGAAAGGTGCACACGAGACCGACAACCATTTCAAAACAACTTCTTTAGATAAAAATATTCCAGTATTGATGGGCCTTGTGGGTCTTTGGTACACTAACTTTTTCGGCACACAAAGCGAAGCAATTTTACCTTACGACCAATACATGCACCGTTTTGCAGCATACTTCCAGCAGGGCAATATGGAAAGTAATGGTAAAAGCACGGACAGAAACGGTAAGCATGTTACTTATGCAACAGGCCCGATCATCTGGGGTGAGCCGGGAACGAACGGCCAGCACGCGTTCTACCAATTGATCCACCAGGGAACGCCGATTATTCCTTGTGATTTTATTGCGCCTGCGATCAGTCACAATCCGATTGGCGATCATCATGCGAAATTGTTGTCAAATTTCTTTGCGCAAACAGAAGCTTTGATGAATGGAAAATCTGCAGAAGAAGCAAAAGCTGAGTTGGAGAAATCCGGCAAGTCTGCTGAGGAGATCGAAAAACTGGTTCCTTTCAAAGTGTTTGATGGCAACAGACCAACGAATTCTATCCTGATCAAAAAGATCACTCCGTTTACTTTGGGCCAATTGATCGCTTTATACGAGCACAAAATATTTGTTCAAGGCGTGATTTGGAACATCTACAGCTTCGATCAGTGGGGCGTGGAGCTTGGAAAACAATTAGCGAATAAAATTTTACCGGAACTTCAAAACGATGCCGAGGTTACATCGCATGATTCGTCTACGAATGGATTGATTAATACTTGGAAGAAACTGAGGAATTAGAAGTTAGGAATTAGAAATTAGGGGCTATTTCTGACTCCTAATTTCTAATTCCTAATTCCTGTTATTTGATCGGGCTGATCTCTTTTATTTCCGCATTTGCACTCAACGACACTTTAAGGTCAAGTTTGTTTTCAGCGCCGCTTTTCACTACGATGTCTTTCTGCTTTTTATTGTAATCGAGGAAGTTGACGATGGTTTCGTAATTGCCGGCTTTTATGTTGGGGAAAATGAATTTTCCGTTAGCTGCTGTGATGGTTTTAAATACATGATTATCAGCTTTGTTTTTCAAAATAACAACTGCACCTTCCACCGGTTGCCCTGTTATTTTATCCTCCACCGTTCCATTGCACTGCGTATTGGCTTTTGCGAAGCCAAGCACCGTCAATCCACTTAAAAATATCCCTGTTAATAAGGCTCTCATAACATGCATTTTTTTACACGTTGCAAAAGTAATACCTGTGGCTGTTAAGTGCTTGTGAATTTATTAATTTGAAAATTTGATAATATGAGGATTTTGAAAATGCAGGAGTGTAATCAAAGTGTTGCATAGCCCTGTGGGTAACAATGTATTAACAAATTGCCCGGCATCCCCCGCAACACATTATATTTGCGCAAAATTACGATGATGCAAAAAGTAGGAATACTAGGAGGCGGGCAGCTTGGCAGAATGCTGCTTCAACAGGCGGCAAACTACACGGTTGAAACATATGTGCTTGAAAATGATAAAGAATGCCCCGCAGCTCATTTGTGTCATCATTTTGTTTTAGGCGATATCCGCGATTTTGATGCGGTTTACAATTTTGGCAAGAACCTGGATGCCATTACCATCGAAATTGAAAATGTAAACATCGATGCATTAGAAAAACTGGAAGCGGAAGGTGTAAGAGTTTATCCCAAACCGGCGGCCCTTCGCATCATCAAGAATAAGATCTTACAGAAACAATTTTACGCGGACAACGAAATCCCAAGCCCTGCATTTAAAGTGGTGCAGAATAAACTGGAACTGGGAAATGCGCAGGACTGGTTACCGGCTGTGCAGAAACTTGGCGAAGGCGGCTACGACGGGAAAGGTGTACAGGTGCTAAAAACAAGAAATGATTTTGAACACGGTTTTGATGCGCCAAGCGTGGTAGAGAAAATGGTGGATATTGATAAAGAGATCGCAATGATTGTGGCTGTGAATGAGAAAGGCGAAACGGCGTTGTATCCACCAGTAGAAATGTTATTTGATCCGCAACTGAACCTGTTGGATTTTCAATTGGCACCTGCTTATATCCCCGAAAGAATTTTATGGCGCGTTGAAGCCATTTCCCTGAAAGTGGCGAGAAGCCTTAAGTCTCCAGGACTTTTTGCTGTTGAACTATTTGTTGACCGCGAAGGCAATGTGTTTGTAAATGAAACTGCTCCGCGTGTGCATAACAGCGGCCACCATACGATAGAAGCCCATTACAGCTCACAATACGATATGCTTTGGCGCATTCTGTTGGGTTATCCCTTAGGTAATACCGCCGCTATTCTTCCATCATCACTGGTAAACTTAATTGGAGAAAAAGGCCACAGTGGCACGGTGAAATACGAAGGCCTTGATGAAGTGTTGAAGATGGATAATGTGTTTGTTCATCTGTATGGAAAGAAAGAAACCAAGCCCGGCCGTAAAATGGGCCACGTGACTGTCATTGCAAACGACAAACAAGAGCTTATCCATAAAGCGAATATGGTGAAGAGAACGCTTAAGGTGGTTAGTTTATAATTGAAAATTGGTAATTTAATTGAAAATTGAAAGTTGAAAGTTGAAAATGCATCAGGTTGAAACACCCTCATTTTCAATTTTCAACTTTCAATTTTCAATTAACTAAAACTCAATGTATGCCAACGTCGTCACCTGAAACGGCGCATTGTTGTTCGCATCGGTAATGATCAAAGCGCCCTTGCGGAATAAGACCAAGCCTTCCCAATTATTTTTCACTCCCGGAAATGTAGCAACCTGTCTCCATTTTTTATCGTTGAGACTATCCAGTGAAACGATCCTTGCGTATTCGTGATATTTTTGTTTCAGGTAATCCGCGTCGTTATTCAGATGTTCTGCGATTTCCGGAATGGAAGCTTTAATATCATTGATCGTTGAATCCGCATAGATCGCATGGTCACCGTGGTAATAATAGTTTAGTGCGTAAATTTTATCACCGGCAAAAAGATCGGTAATACGGAAGGGCAGCATTGGTATCGGTGTTTTAACAGGCTCAGCAGTAAAACCGGTATCAACGAGATAGGCATAATTGACTGTGTGAAAATTAGCCTCGTATGCAGTCAATAATTTATTTTCCGAAGGTAAATAAGCGATGGACTCAAAACCCGCGTTTTCCAAATTGAACTCACGTTTAAGACGCATTACTTTACTCGCGTCGATCGTTAATTCGCTGGCCGCCGTATCAAGCTTTCCTCTCAGCATAAAACAGTTATCGAAGTTATCATGAGTTTCAATGTTCATGAAAACTGAACCATTCACAATTGAAATGGCTTCAAAACCTTCATATCCGTCTTTTACTTCCTGCGGTAATTTGTCCAAATTTTTTACCCTGATCTTTTGGTATTTCGTGAGCGGCACATTGTTATCAAGTGCGAGGTTTATGCTATCGGTTAGGATACTGTAAATAAAGAAGTTGTCCTCCACAAGGCGCTCACCTTTTCGCTGGTCTCCATATTGTGGAAGCAAGTAAATGCGATTGTTCCATAATGCCATTCCTGAAAATTCTTCAGCCACACCACTAATTTCCTCTGGCAGCAAAATTGGATGAAAGTTTTTCTCCTGAGCGGAAACTTTAGTACTTAAAAAGAATATGCAATAAATAAAAAGCCAAAAATACCGGCCTTGAAAAGATTTGCAAAATCCTGCTTCCATAGTAAAAATTAGGAATTAGAAATTAGGAAATAGAAGTTTCCAACAGGCTGTAAACCTACTAAAACATTCATTAGCAAGATGCAAACATTCCCAAAAACCCAAATGTTATTAAGAAGCGAGGCGTGTCGAAAAAATTGAAAGCCGAAGATATTGTGAGGGAATGACTTTTATATAATTACAAACACAGCAACAGTCTCAAACGATTCCCCAAAAACGGATAATTCTAAAATTTTAAAATATACATCTATGCTACACACAATGAATCCAAACATTAACAAGAAGGAAAGGATCGCTTCTGTAGTAGTCGGCGCAATATTATTGAGTGACGGATTGCTTAGAAAGCGCAAGAAATTAATTCAGATGATTGCGGGATCAATCCTCCTTTATCGGGGCATGTCCGGTAATTCGCCGGTTTACAGGGCGCTTGATATCGACACTACTTACAAGAAATCATTGAGTCCATTAAACATTCGTGTGTCTGCTATTATTAACAGGCCGCGTACCGAAGTATTTAATTATTGGAGACACCTTGAAAACATGCCTTTGTTTATGAGCCATGTGAGTGGCGTGGAAGTATTGAACCCCATCAATTCTCGTTGGTTCATTTCGCTGCCGGGCAAGATAGGAACCATACATTATGATACTGCCATTGTACATGAAGAAGAAGGACACATGATCGGCTGGAAGTCGCTACCGGGCTCACCTGTAGAGCATGTCGGAAAAGTAACGTTCGAAGATGCAGGAGCAGATTCCACAAAAATCGACATACTGTTTAGCTACCAGGCACCCGGGGGCAAAATAGGAAAAGGCATTGCGCAATTGTTTTCCCCCGTATTCCAAAAACAAGTGCGTAAAGACCTTGAGAATTTTAAATGGCACATTGAGAAAGGGCAATACGTTTGAATAGTTGAGAGTTGAAAGTTGAGAGTTGAGAGTGGTAGGAAGTTGAAATGCAATTGACGCTTACGGCCGCTTTCAAATTTTCAACGTTAACTCTCAACTCTCCATTTTCAACTCTCAACTAAAAAAAATGCAAAGAGACGGAGCAAGAGAAAGCCTTTGGCAGCATAATCAAAGAGATTATGCCAATGCTGATAAAAAAATAGAAGATAAAATTTATGATGTGCTGATCGTTGGTGGTGGTATAACCGGTGTTAGTGTAGCGTATCTTTTACAAAAGAATGGTATGTCCTGTGTACTCGCAGAGGGTGCTACGATTGGCTTTGGTACGACGGGAGGCACAACGGCGCATTTGAACACCATTATGGATACCAGTTATCCGGAAATAGAAAAAAAGTTCAGCAGGCATGCGGCGCAAACCATTGCTGATAGTGCAAAATTGGCCATTCATTTTATTGAAACCACCGCTAAGACGCTGGACATTGATTGTGATTTTGAATACAAAAATGGGTACCTGTTGGCCAACAATGATGATCAGTCAAAAGAGCTTGATGACATCGTTTCCGTTTCAAAAGAAGTGGGAATAGAAATAGATTATACAAACAAAATTCCTGCACCGATTTCTTTCGACAATGCTGCGATAATCAGGAACCAGGCTCAATTCAATCCCATAAAATATTTATTTGGCGTGGCAGATTCCTTCAGGAGTTTTGGAGGCGTACTGCTGCAAAATTGTTTTGTGTCTGACGTGAAAGAAGAAACGGAAGATACATTGCTGATCGCGACGACACGTGGCAAAATAAGAGCAAGGAAGATCGTTTACGCCACGCACATTCCGCCCGGTGTAAACTTGCTGCACATGCGTTGTGCGCCATACAGGAGTTACGTGTTGGCGGTTGAATTGGAAAATGAGCAGTCTTATCCTGATGCGCTGATCTATGATATGGAAGAACCCTACAACTATTATCGCACTCAGGAAATAGAAGGGAAGAAGTATTTGATCTTTGGTGGCAAGGATCATAAAACTGGACACGAAGAAAATTTAAAAGACAGGTTCCACCAACTGGAACAATACCTCAAACAATTTTTTTCCATTAAATCAATCAAACATTTTTGGTCGTCACAATACTTTGAGCCGGCAGACGGATTGCCTTATATCGGCAACCTGCCCGGACATGACGGACGATATTTTGTGGCAACGGGTTTCGGTGGAAACGGAATGATCTACGGAACCCTTGCAGCCTTTATCATGTTCGAATTGATCGTAAGAAACGACTATAAATATCCTTTGGCAGAATTACTGGACCCGAACAGATTAAAGCTTGTAGCAGGTTTCAGCAATTTTGTAAAAGAAGGGGCGGATGTGGCTGCAAAATGGTTAGGCGGACACTTAGCCAGTCATTCTATCGACAATCTCGCAAGTGTTTCGCCTGGGGAAGCGCAAGTGGTGAAATACAACCATGAAGATGTTGCATTGTATCGCGATGGAGAAGGGAAATTACATGCGGTCAATCCGACATGCACGCATTTGCAATGTAAAGTTAAGTGGAACGACGCTGAGCTCTCCTGGGATTGCCCATGTCACGGTGCACGCTACAGCACAGAAGGAAAAGTAATAACGGGACCGGCCAACAGGAATCTTGATTACATAATTGTGGATGAGCTGGTGAGAGAGCACACTGATGACACTGATTGAACTGATTTGCACTGATTTTTTAAAATAGTGGGAAGCCTGATTTTCACGGGCATGATAAAAAAGCAAAGACCTGACAAGCTTAAACTCTGTCAGGTCTGTTTATATTGTGAGGTTTCAATTCTAATTCCTAATTTCTAACTCCTAACTCCTGGTTACAACGAAACCACTGCTCTCTTCCTAACCACTCTGATTTCCTTTTGCAGCGAATCTATCTTCATCACGTGCTTGTCTTTGAGCTGCTGTTGTTTGTCTTCGTTGGCAACCAACATCTGTACAAGTGCTGTAGATTGCATATCGATGACTTTAGCAACATTGTCTTTTTCATAATAATGCATGCAGGTAAGTGATTGTTCCAGGTTCTGCAAAAGCTTTTCTTCTTTGCAAATGTTCGCTTGTTTGGCCATGTCCAATGCAACAGAAGCCTTAACCAGTGCCAGTTTAAGCGCATGGTCCTCTGAGCTTAAAGCATTGATGGAGTCCTGGATATTATAGTAACTAAAGCTTGATCCGGGAACGTATGGTGAATTCGAACTGATATTTATTTTCACGTGCGGCTTCGGCGAAGCAGGAATGACAAAATCCCGCTTTTCAATTGTTTGCACCGTTTCAACACGTATTGGTTCTGCATCTGGTGCGTCATAGGAAACGGCTACGAGCTGCGGAACGGGCGGTGGCGGCGGCGCAGCGAGTTCATCTGCCTGTTTTCTTTCTAATGAACTGCTTCTTTTTATTTTTACTTCAGCCAGAACATTTTGTACTGATACCCTGATTTCCTGTTTATCAGTATTTGCAGCCATTCTCGTTTGCTGAATATTGCCTTGCATTTCCGCAACAGGCTTATTGTTTCGCAATAAATAATTATACGATAAGCCATTTGAACCGGCATTGCTGAATGACACAGTTTGCATCGTTGGTGTCAGCGGCGTAATGGTCTCTTTATTTGTCGGCTGCACGATCAATGCAAATGAAAAAAGCAAAAGAAGTAACGGAAAAAAAAGCTGCTGTTTATTGATGTTGGTATCAACGGGCACATTCATAATGCGTTTAACACGGGTCAATAAATGCTTTTCGTTTTTACCATTGGAAGATAAACTTAAGGAAGGCAGAACGTTCAACCTGTTTTGCTCCAGTGTAAGCAAAGCCTTCGCATATTTTTCCGGCGAATATCTGAATTGAAGAACGAAATCATCACAGCTGTTTTCTCTTTCTGTTTCCAAAACTTTAATGAAAAGCTTCGCAAAAGGATTGAAGAACAGTACGATATTCACTATACCCAGCAGCACGTTTACAAAGTAATCGTTCCTCTGAATGTGTGCCATTTCGTGCAACAGTATTGCCTCCAGTTGTTCAGCTGTCAGCTGATTGATGGCAGCCAGCGGAAGCAGTATCACAGGTTTAAAATAACCGATCAATAACGGTGCATCTACATTTTTGGAGATCCACACAGAAACCTTTTTCTTAATGCTCATGCGCATTGAAAGTTCCTGGATGTATATTTTGTAAATAGGAGAAATTTTTACCAGGTCCCTTTTGTTGAGCAAATAAGAGGCTCTTATAAAAAATAAAAACCGCAATGAGAGAAACAGTACAGCTCCGAGATAGACGATGGAAATATATGGCAGCACCGCATTGAAATAACCCAGCGATTGCTGGTAGAACGTATTGTAATACTCATGTGCGTAGCTGACAATGGAAAACGAGGCATCGGGATGGAACCAATACCGGTAAATAAAATTGCCCGCCACGGTTATTGTACCGGCAGACAAAAGCGTCAACGCGATATTATACTTAACGGCGGCACTGGCTTTTTTAAAGAAAAATGAAAAACCGATGTAAACAAGCCAAAGTGCAGCAAATTGCCAGAGGCTGCTGAGCAGGCTCCACGCAAGCTGTTGTAAAAAAGCAGAATGGCTCAAGGGCGACATATGTTTTAGGCTTCTTTTTTAAGATCGTCCAATAATTGCTGAATTTGATCGAGCTCTTCCTTGGATGATTTGTGGCTGCCCAATGCCTGTATCACAAGCTGTGTGGAGGAGCCACCGAACAATCCATTGATCATTTTCCCCAATAATTGCTTTTGTGCTTTTTCACGGGTAACGGCCGGTTGGTAGATATGCGTTTTGAAAGTGTTGTCTCTTTTTACAAGGCCTTTTTCATGCATGATCTGCATTAATTTGAGCGTGGTAGTGTAACCGACGTCTTTTGTGGCGGACAAAGCTTCATGCACGTCGCGCACACTGGCAGAGCCCTTTTCCCAAATCACCTGCAAGATTTCCAGTTCACTTTCAGTAGGTTTTATAGATTTCTGTACAGACATATGAACCATATTTAGCTCTAAAATACGATTCTTTTCGTAATTAAATGTTAAACCAATTTGAAAATTTGAGGATTTGAAAACACAATTTGAAAATTTGAAAATATGGGAATTTGAAAATGCTTCCTGTGCAACTTTCATTTTCAAATTAACTCTCGAAAGATCAGGGGGGTGAGTAACAAATTCAAGGGGACGCACCTAAAGCATTTTCAAATTTTCAAATCCTCAAATTTTCAAATTAACCCCAGTCTTGAAGCCGCCATACAAAAAAAACGTCACGCATACATTGGTTTCACCGTTTTTTGTCGAAATTGCACGTTAATCGACCACAGGTTCGTTTGAAGAGGTGGCAAAGCGTGTAGTACCATGAAAAAAATACTTCTAATTTTTTGTTTCATATCATCAGTAATAATTGGCCAATCGCAAACGAGCCAAAACAATTTTCAACCCACTTTTATCAACTATCAACGTTCTTTTCCTAAAATAAATGACATCATTAAAAGGAAGGAAGATACGCTTGCAAAGCAGTTTGCAGAAAAAGGGTTGATCTGGCCGGCTTCGTATATCTATATCCGTTCTTTCAAATACGACAGCCAGATGGAAGTGTGGGTGAAGAATGATAAAAAGGAGCAGTATAAATTATTCAAGACCTACAAAATTTGCGCAATGGCCGGAACGTTGGGCCCAAAGCGCATCCAGGGAGACTACCAGGTCCCGGAAGGGTTTTACTATATCAATGAGTTCAATCCTAAGAGTCTTTATCATCTTTCGCTAGGTTTGAATTATCCGAATCCTTCTGATCAGTTGCTGAGCGATTCTGCGCAACCGGGCGGCGATATCTACATTCATGGAAGCTGTGTAACAACAGGTTGTATTCCTATTACCGATAGCCAGGTGGAAGAGTTGTATGTGTTGGCTGCAAATGCGAAAAACAGAGGGCAGGATTTCATTCCGGTGCACATATTTCCCATCCAGTTTAAAAATAAAAGGAGCGCGGATTATTTAGAGAACTATCTCAGAAGTTTCCCTTCCTATTATCCGCTGGCAAACACATTGAAATCTGTTTACTACTACTTCGATAAATATCACGAAGTGCCATTGATCATGGTGGACAGCAAAGGCGATTATGTAGTAGACGATGAGGTGAAAAAAGCTTCTATCGTAACAGTTCCGGGAAAAATTGAGAAAAAGAAATACGAAAAGAAGATCCGTCCGGAAATTCATTTTGATGAGAAGGAAATTCCAACGTCTGTAAATAAACTACCGGTGTATCCGGGGGGTACCGAAGCGTTCCAATCCTTCCTGCAAAAAACCGGAAAAGACGCGGCGGCATTTTTACCTGAAGAACAACATACTGCCTATGTGCAAGTAGAGTTCATTGTTGATAAAACCGGTAAGATCATTAACCCACGTGTGGTAAAAGGTGGCAATGACGAAGCAAACGATGTGATCCTCGATGCGTTTGAAAAGATGCCATTGTGGACACCAGCAATTCGCCTTGAACAAAACGTGCCGATGAAGTTGAGGCAGACCGTGGTGGTGGGGAAGTAGGAGGAGCTAGGAATTAGGAGTTAGGAATTAGGAATTAGGAGGTGCCACACGCTTAGAAACATTTTAGTATTAAGTTTTACATAATTAAGAAGGCCGCATTCAGTAATGATTGCGGCCTTTCTAATTCCTAATTTCTAATTTCTAATTCCTTGTCTTACATCCTCTCCGGAACTCTTGCACCCAACAAATGCATGGCAGATTTCAACACATTTGAGGTCATTACTGCAAGGCGCAAACGAAGTTGTTTCTTTTCTTCGTTTTCCGCATTTGCAATAGAGTGAACATTATAGAATGAGTTAAACGCTTGTGCCAATTGAAATGCAAAGCTTGCAATGACAGAAGGGTTGTGTTCTTTCGCGGCCTCTGCAATAATGCCCGGATATTGTTCCAGCATCACCACGATATCTTTTTCATGTTTCAGCAAAGAAGACGCTTCCAGTTTATAGTTTACATCAACTCCTTCTTTTCTGAGAATTGATTTTATCCTCGCATAAGAGTACTGTACAAAGGGCCCTGTGAAACCATGAATATCTATTGACTCTTCAGGATTAAAGATCATGCGCTTTTTAGGATCAACGCGAAGCAGATAGAACTTCAAGGCACCCAATCCGATTGTATCGTACAGATCTTTTAATTCAGTCGCTGTAAAGCCTTCCACTTTGCCCAGCTCTTCTGTATGTTTTTCTACCACTTTCACAATCTCATCTACAAGATCATCAGCGTCAACCACTGTACCTTCACGTGTTTTCATGCGGCCGGTAGGCAATTCTACCATTCCGTAACTCAAGTGGTAAATGCCATCAGCGGAAGGCAGGCCAAGCTTTTGACAGATCAATTTCAGCACTTTGAAGTGATAGTTTTGTTCGTCTGCTACCACGTAAATGCTCTGGTCGTATTTATATTGCTCGTATTTTTCAACGGCAAGGCCAATGTCCTGCGTGATGTATACGGACGTGCCATCGCGACGCTGCACAATTTTTTCATCCAGTCCATCAGCGGTAAGATCGATCCACACGCTGCCGTCTTCTTTTTGAAAGAAAACGCCTTTTTGCAAACCCTGCTCTACGAGTTTTTTACCAAGAATATAGGTTTCACTTTCGTAATATACTTTGTCGAAATCGGTGCCGATGCGCTGATAAGTTATGTCAAAACCTTCGTATACCCAGCTGTTCATTCTCCTCCAAAGCTCCATTACGTCTGGTTTTCCGGCTTCCCAGTCTACCAGCATTTGCTGAGCGGCTTTCATGATCGGGGCTTCTTTTTCGGCATCTTCTTTGGACATGCCTTTCTCCATTAGCTCGGCCATTTGCTTTTTTTGTACATCGCCGAACATCACGTAATAGTCACCAACAAAGTGATCGCCTTTAACGCCCGTTGATTGCGGAGTGGCACCGTTGCCAAATTCGAGCCAGGAAATCATGCTCTTGCAAATGTGGATGCCACGGTCGTTTGCAATGCAGGTTTTTATGATTTCATAACCATTTGCCTTCAGTATTTCTGCCGTGCTCCAACCCAGGAAGTTGTTGCGCAAGTGCCCTAGGTGCAAAGGTTTGTTGGTATTGGGAGAAGAATATTCTACAACAACACGCTGCCCGTTTGATGTCTTTCTGCCATAAGCTGCGTTCTCGTAATTTTCCAGCAAAATGCCCTGCCAGTAATTGTCAGAAACGGTAAGGTTCAAAAAGCCTTTGATAATATTGTAGGCTGAAAAATATTGAGGATAATTCGCTGTCAGGTATTCGCCTAATTCATTTCCAATAGCATCCGGTGATTTTTTCAATTGTTTTACCAAAGCAAACATCACCACGGTGTAGTCGCCCTCAAATTCGGGTTTTGTCTGGCTCACCTGAAAATCTTTCTCTGTAAATGTTGATTCGTATAACTTTCCCAGACTTTGTATAACTGCCTGCTGTAAATGCTGAACTATTGCCATGAAATGTAATTAAGGACGGCAAAAATAGGAAATAAGTAGTGAGTTATGAGTTTTGAGTTGGGGGCTGGTTGGTGTGCTGCATCTCGGATTCTAACCACTAAGGCACTAAGGATTGTTTTAAATTTGAACGTCTCTTAGTGAAACTAAGTGTTCTTAGTGCCTTAGTTGTAATAAAAAAGGCTGCCATTTCTGACAGCCTGATATCGTAAAAGTGTGTTACATCTGAAAACTCAAAACTTAGTTCGTTTTCTTCTTCAACTTATCCTTAAACACCTTCTCGAATTTTTCCATTTTTGGCCTGATCACGTAATAGCAATAAGGCTGAGAAGTATTGTTTACATAATAGTTCTGATGATAGTTTTCAGCAGGGTAGAAGTTCTTCAGCGGTTCTATGGTAGTTACGATTGGCTTGCTCCATGCACCGCTTTTATCCAGCTCTGCTTTATAGTGTTCTGCTTTTTGTTTTTGTTCTTCGCTCTTGTAAAAGATCACACTTCTGTACTGCGGGCCGGCATCATTTCCCTGTCTGTCAAGCGTGGTCGGGTCGTGCGTTTGCCAGAATACTTCCAGCAATTCGTCATATGAAATTTTGGAAGGATCAAACACGATCTGCGCCACTTCCACGTGACCGGTATTTTTTTCGCAAACCTGTTCGTAGGTTGGGTTTGCAACATGACCGCCGGAATAGCCGGACGTAACTTTTAAAACGCCATTAAGCTGCTCGAATACAGCCTCCACGCACCAAAAGCAACCCGCACCAAAGGTGACGGTATCCGTTACAGTGTCGCTTGCCGACGCTGCAACCGCCGAGTTTTTTGTTGTTAAATTATTAGCCATAGCATTATTAATATTTTCTTTCGGAGCACACGAATAGAGTGAAAAGAATAACAGCGAAAGTAAATTTGTAGTTATCGGCATCTTCATTATCATACTATACTCCTTTTTTTGAAATAAGTACCTAAGTTACGTTGGTATTAAACAATTAGATTGCTGGTTTTTCGCAAAGCGTCTCATTTTAAGAAACCCTTAACTAGGCTGAACGATTAATGCTAACGTGTAACGCCAAGTGGCCGAATTTCGGAGATCACAGCGTTAGGCGTTATGCGTTAAGCGGTCAGCTTTCCGTCCACAGAAATACAAGACAACAAAACCACATAAAATTGCTGCAAGAGAACCAATTAATACTGCAATTTTTGAAATGTCCTGAAATTCTTGTGTATCAAAAGCCAGCATGGTGATAAAAATTGACATTGTAAAACCGATTCCCGCCAATAATCCTATTCCGATCATTTGCCCCCATGAAGTGCCGGAGGGCATTTCGCCTAGTTTCAATTTTACAGCAATAAAAGATAAAATAGTGATTCCCAATGGTTTGCCAAGAAGTAGCCCTAACATTACGCCCCAGCTGAGGCTTGTATTCAGGTTGGCAATGAAATTTCCGGGAATAACGATCGCCGTATTTGCCAGGGCAAATAATGGCAGGATAACAAAGTTTACCGGCACGTGGATCTTGTGCATATAATGTTCCAGTTTGCCGACAGGTATAAACATCGCCATCACAACACCGGCTATCGTGGCGTGAATGCCGGAATTAAACACACAATACCACAACAGCAGTCCCAGGAGGATCGACAGGAAGATGTTTAGTTTTTTGAGATAGAAAAGCAAACCCAGTACTCCGCAGACCAACGCGCCGCACAACAGGTAGTTCCATTGAATGGCGCCGCCGTAAAACAGCGCAATGACCAATATGGCGCCGAGATCATCAATAATGGCTAGTGCCATTAGGAATATTTTTAAGGAAACAGGCACCCTGGAACCTAACAGCGATGCCACGCCCAAAGAAAAAGCAATATCCGTTGCCATTGGAATGCCCCATCCGTTTATGTAGGGTGTTCCTTTATTGATAAATGAATAAATAATTGCGGGAAACAACATACCGCCGAGAGCCGCGGCTATTGGTAAAATGGCTTTGCGAAAGGTGGATAGTTCTCCGGTCAGTAATTCCTGCTTGATTTCCATGCCCACTAAGAAAAAGAAGATGGCCATTAAAAAATCGTTGATCCAGTGAAGGAGGTGGTGGGGCAGATGAAGGTTTCCCGGAAAATGAAAAGGTTTTTCCCAAAAAGAAATATAGGATTGAGCAAACTGTGTGTTGGACAATACCATCGAAATGATGGTGCAGGCCAGCAATGTAATACCGACTGCTCTGCTGTCTTTAATAAAATCTGAAATTGGCTGAACTATGCCAACTATACCTCCCTGTAGAATCTTTTTTATGGACGCCATGTGATCGAAGATACTGTATTCAACTTCGTTAGTGGAATTTTTGGGCGCGATTGCTTTTGTCTAAAACGCTGACAATTGTAATGTGCAAGACTTTCGTTTACCACTAAGGCACTAAGGACACTAAGTTTCACTAAGGGAGGCTTGAATTTAAAACAACCCTTAGTGAGGCTTAGTGTCCTTAGTGTCTTAGTGGTAAATATTTGAGAACCAACGCATGTAAGGTTATTGCACTTTCTTAGCCGTACTATCGGGTTTGGCTACGGGCTTTTCTTCAGGCTTCTTGTTGTCTTCTTCGTCCTCGTCGTCTTTGTTGTCTTCTTTAAGTTTGAATTTTTTCTGGGGTGGTTCAAACAACTCGAATTTTGTTTTCGGACGATATTCATCCATCCATTTGAAATTTTTCAAACGCATATCATCGTTGTTCACCTGGCGGAAAGGATACATGGTTCCACTGACTTCACTGATGAAAACGACTTTATTCACTTCTTTGTTTACGAAGCGAATGTCAATGATGTCGCCGGTTGCACGGTTTACACCCACAAAAGCCTTGTGTTCATCCTGTGCATAATAAATGCTTTCCGCACTTCCTTTTGCACGCACGTAATCGATCTCGCCATCTTTAAAATAGCCGTTGATCGTGTGCCCCTGCAATTGATTGTAGTATCCGCCTTCATCCAGCCTGTTGATCACTATGCCGTTTTCGAAAACGTAGAAACGTGAAGGCTTTTTGTTTTGCGTGTACAAATAGATCGTGTCACCTGTGACCTGGCTTTTGCTTGCCCATACGATCGGGTGGGTGATGAGACGGAAAATGGAATCTGCTCCGGAGTAATACAAGCTGTCGCATATTGCCTGCGTAGAGTCGGAGTATATGCGCACGTTGTAGTAGCCCAGCAGGTATCTCTTGCCGTTATTGACAGAATCTTTTTTCACGCTATCAGCTTTTGACTGCTTAACGTTTTTTATCATCAGCGTATCTTTTTTAGCGGTAGTATCATCCAGCATGCCGGAAAAAAGAATATCAGCTGAAATATAAATGGAGTCTTTATCCTGTTTTATGATTGCCAGCGGCTGCTCTGTAGCAGTCATCGTATTGGTATTACGATTGCCTTGCATTCTGTTGGATATAATAGAAATGTTCTGAGCGGTGTCGGTAAAAACAACATTTCCCGTTGCAAGGTTTGCTCCGGTTTGATCATCAAAGCTCAAATTATTTGCCGTAATTGTTGAGGAGCCATCAACTACGGTTGTTCTTTTTGTAAAGGAGGCCGCCTTATTCTTAGTATCGTAATAGCCTTCGGTGGTTGTAATCTTTTTCTTAGTGCTATCCTCGATATATGTTTTAGTAATGAAGGTGGCTATCTGCGATTGTGTGTTGTACAGCAAAGAATCTGAATCGAGCTTGTACTGCGGGTCGCGAAGCTTTACATTGTTCTTGAAATAGACATCCTTTATTTCAGAATAATAAATGGCGTCGGTGCTTGTCATCACGGTTTTGCCATTTACCAGTTTTCCGCCGTTTCTGTAAGTGCCGGTTTTGTAGGCTGAGTTGTATTCGAATTCATCCGTGGTAAGTGTCGCCTTACCATCGGTCATCTTTACATTTTTTTTCAGCGTGGCGATACGGGTGGCTTTATAGTAGATCATGTAGTCTCCCCATGCATGCACGGTGTCGCTGTCTATGATATGCACGTGTCCGAACGCTTCCACGACATCTTCCGGTTGGCGGTATATGGCACTGTCGCAATAGAATTTAGTTGACCGATCAATAAAAAAGACCTGCCCAACGATAATAGTATTTTCTCTGATCGAATCCAGCTTGGTATCGGTCAGTTTAAGCCCACTGAAATGTATCGGCCGGGTAGTATCGCTGTTTATCGCACGTCCTACCGGCTCCTGCGCTCTGGCTGAATGCTGCATTAACAATCCACATGCAAATAGCAGGACACCTGAAAAAAAACGGTTCATTAACATTAATTAGTTGCTTTGGTAGAATCAGCCAGCGGTGCTGACAACGGAGTTCCTTTATCTTTTTTGCCAAATACTGAAATGCTTACATAACGTTTTGGATGTACACGCAAATCATCTAATAATATATTAAGGCTGCGGCTCGTGTTCTCAAGGTTCTTGTACAACTTAGGGTCGTTCATTAACAAACCGAGGCTGCCATCGTTGCTGTTGGCTTTTTTAACAACCGCGTTCAACTGGTTAAGCGTGCCCTGTAAAGAGGCCAGCGTTTCATCCAGTTTCAGGTTGGCGAATTTATTGGTAGCCGTTTCAAGGTTGTTCAAAGAACCAGTGATTTTATCGTTATTGTTTGCCAGATTGCCAGTAAAGGAATTCAGGTTTGTAAGTGATTTTGCCAAAGCGCCAGACTGATCATTTAAAAGTCGGTCCAGTGAAGCAGATGCAATAGACAAGTTCCCGATGATTGTCTGGAAATTGTTTTTTGTTTTAGGATCGAAATAACCGCCGATCACTTCTATTGCGGAATCCAGCGATTTCAAGGTGCCATTTACGCTTTCTAAGGTTGGGGAAAGTGTAGCCTGTAACTGGTCCACCAGGCCGGGAATATCTTTAGAAAGCAACGTGTCGCCGTCTTGCAGATACAATCTAGAATCGCCCAGGGCGATATTTATTGATGGCGTACCCAAAAGGCTTTGACTGATCGCCGCCACTGAGTTGTTTGGGATGTTCACGTCTTTGCTCAGGTTGATAATGACGATAATGCCGGAGAGGTTTTTATCTTTTTCCTGTAATTTATAAATAGTTCCAACTTGTAAACCGTTAATCATTACCGGGTTAGAAGTGTTGATTCCATCAACTTTTGAAAATACAGCGTAGATCTTTTTGCTTGGGTCAAGCAGGTTTTTGCCTTTCAGGTAATTAAATCCGAGGATAAGTATTGCCAATGCTGCTGCAGCCAGAATGCCAATTTTTGTTTCGTTAGCGATTTTCATTCGTATTAATTTATTCCGGAAACGTTATGGGTCATGGTTAAAATTTAATGCCATGACGCTATAACCGCACAAATGTATGTAATCTGTTTGTGAATGGTAAACGGATGAGAACGTAGATTGTTATAGGAATTAGAAATTAGGAATTAGAAGTCAGGAGTTAGGATTGCTATATTCTAATTCCTAACTCCTGACTTCCTAACTCCTGATTAGTTGCCCGTATAGCGTTTCAATGCTGAAACTATATTATCAACGACCTCGTTTTGGCCGTCTTCGCTGTTAAGATATTTTTCCTCTTCTTTGTTTGTAAGATAACCAGTTTCTACAAGGATACTTGGCATGCCTGTCGCTTGCAGCACCCAGATACCTTTGTTGTTTCTTTGCAAAACGCCTTTGTCATTGCGACCTGCTTTTTTAAACTCGTCCTGTACGTAGCTGGCAATCGTATAACTGTTTTTAAAGAAGTATTTTGTATAAAGCTGCGCACGAATTCTTGCCTCTGGAGAGTTAAGGTCAAGCACGTTCAAAGAGTCTTCGATGTTTTCACCGCCTTCATCGCCCATGTCAATATTTTCGCTTTTGCTCTCGCTTCTGTCAGCGGCCCAGATATAGGTTGAGGGCCCGTTCACCTTATTTTCTACATAGTAACTCTGATATATAGGCTCGTTCACTACTTTTTTACGGCGATGCTTACCCTTTCCTACATAAACCGTCTTTGGTTTGTGACCGATCACGCGTTTTTCATACCATCCACCGGGGGTCCTTACCGCATCACAGTGTATACACAGGAAGAGGTCTGCTTTTGATTTATTGGCAAGTTCGGCACGGTAGCGAAGCGACTGGCCAATATTATTGAAGTTGCCGGGTAAAATATCGGTTGTGCGTGTAAAAATAATTTTCATATCCGGGTATGCCTCCTGGATAGCTTTGCCCAATTTCAGGCTTATTTGCAGGGCCACATCTTTCTCCTTGGAAAAAAGTCCATGACAACCCGGGTCAATTCCACCATGACCGGGATCGATGATTAAAGTGCGTACAGAATTTTTCTTAATAACAGGTTCCTGTTGCTGATCAGCCACGGGTGTTTGCTTCTTCAACGACACCATTGAAAGATATAGACCGATAATACCAACAACAAAAAAGAGTTTTTTCAACATACTAATGGAATTATTTAACTGTTTCCGATGATCTTTTAGGATTTTTGTAAACGGTGAATCACTATTTTTGCCCACACTATTATATGATTAACGGCGGTAAATTTAGTTTAAAAAGTTTTTCAGCATCCTTTTTCACGTTAATGTTTTCTGTTTTAACGTTAATAGCGATGGGGAATTATTCCGAAACTAATGTTTTTATTGAATCAACAGCAAAACTGACAGACACTGTACCTGTAGTAAATGCTCATGATACTACACCAAAGGTGCGGGGCATTGACTCCACGAAAAAGGACACGTCAAAACTTATTACAAAGATTGATACTTTCGGCGTGAAAGTATCCAAGGATACTTTGGACGCGCCCATAAGCTATACAGCATCTGACTCAATGGTGATGGATGTTCCTACAAAAAAAATATACCTCTATAATAAAGCCCATGTAAAGTATAACGATATTACATTGGATGCTTATCAGATCGCGCTTGATCAAAGCACGCAGATCATTACGGCCACGCATACTTTTGACACGCTTAATCAAATGGTGCAGAAGCCAAAATTTGCACAAGCCGACAGCAAAACCGAATCTGACTCACTGGCTTTCGACATGAAATCGATGAAGGGGCTTACCAGAAACACTTACGTGAATCAGGGAGAAATATTTCTGAATAGTGAAAAGGCGAAAGCTGTGTCCAAACAAATTTACTACGCTTACCGCGGCCGTTTTACAACCTGCGACCTGGACACTCCACACTTTGCGTTCCGTGCAAACAAAATGGAGCTGATCAATAAAAAATATGCGATCACCGGTCCGGTGCACCCGGAATTTGAAGGTGTTCCGTTACCGCTTTATATACCATTCGGATTTTTTCCGCTCTCGCAAGGCCGCCACTCTGGTTTGCTTCCGCCACAATTTGTGAGCAATGAGCAATACGGTTTGGGGCTGGAAGGTCTTGGCTACTACAAGGTTTTGAACGAACATTTTGACGTGTTGCTCCGTACAAATATTTATTCCTATGGCGGATGGATGGCCACGGTTACACCTACTTACAGAAAGCGTTACCGCTACTCCGGCCAGATGAGTTTTTCGTATAACCACATGCGTATGCTAAGCAACGCTGGTGCCCAGGAATTTACCACCAGCAAGCTCTGGAGCCTTATGTGGAGCCATACAGTGGACAGCAAAGCGAGACCAGGAACGACTTTCATGGCGAGTGTGAACATTTCGTCTTCCAAATACAACCAGTATTCGTATAACCCAACGGTGAACTTCAACAACCAGTTGTATTCTTCAATTGCCTATACAAAAAACTGGAACAACAAGTATAACCTTTCGTTAAGTGCGGGCCACGATCAAAACAACGTAACACGTTTGTATAACATCCGCCTGCCGAATGGTGCCTTTACAGTAAATAACTTTTACCCGTTCCAGCCGAAGGAATTTGTAGGTACGCCTAAATGGTACCAAAAGCTGGGTATTGGGTTGAATACAACGTTCACCAACCAAACCTCTTTTTATGACACTGCATTTAGCGTGTCGAAGCTGCTGGACACAATGCAGTGGGGTGTTTCCCATAATATTCCCATTTCACTTTCGTTGCCGCCAATATTGGGCGGAGCCGTTACCGTGGCGCCGGGTGTAAGTTTGCAGGAGAAATGGTACGGCGAGCGCATTTACCGCCAATGGGACCCCACCAGTAACTTTTTACGTGTTACGCACAATAAAGGATTTTACGTAGCAAACGACGTTTCATTCAGTTTATCGCTGAGTACTGCGTTGTTTGGATCCTATAATAAGTTTGGTAAAAACAGTAAGCTGCAGGCAATCCGCCACGTGATACGACCCACCTTTGGTATAAGTTATAAGCCCGATCTCGCCGCCAAGGACTATTACTCCACCATTGCGAACGTAATAGATAATCAGCAGAAAGGAACAAGGGACACAATATACCAGCGTTATTCCTACTATACAGGAACGATAAACGGACCGTTCTCAGAAGGAACTTTTGGTGGTATCAATTTTGGACTTGACAACAACCTCGAAATGAAAGTGCGCTCCAAAAAGGATTCTACCAACGGAGGCATTAAAAAGGTGAAACTAATTGACGGTTTTGGTGTAAACGGTAGTTACAACCTCATGGCCGATTCATTTAAACTTTCCACCATGAACTTCTATCTGAGAAGTACATTGTTTGAGAAAGTAAATCTGACTGCCAATGCAGTGCTGGACCCTTACAAGACAAATGACCGCGGCTACAGAATCGATAAATACGCATGGCAGGGCGGTGGCAAGTTTTCACTCGGTCAGATAACAACAGGAAGCATCGCACTTTCTACGCAGTTCTCTAGTAAGAAGAAGGAACAAAAGGAAAAAGCCCTGAAAAACAACACGGATAATAGCCTGCCGATGACAATGGAGGAGCAGCAGTCGCAGATAGATTATATACGAAACAACCCGGCAGAATTTGCCGATTTCGATATTCCATGGAATGTCAATGTCTCATACTCATTGAGTTTTTCACGGTCACTGAGATACGATTATAGCGGTTACGAAACCCGTGTCACATCCAGCATAACACTGGGAGGGGACTTCAACCTGACGCCAAAATGGAAAGTGGGTGCCAACACTTATTACGATTTTAAGGGTGGCTCCATTCAACAGCTTACAATGTTCGTTTCGAGAGAAATGCACTGCTGGCAAATGGCAATCAACGTAACACCGGTGGGTATCACCAGGTACTTCAATATCACCATCAATCCTAAATCCAGCATTCTTCGCGACCTGAGAGTGAATAAGAGGAACTCGTTCTATGGAGGAACGTAAATCAATTAGGAATTAGGAGTTAGGAATTAGGAATTAGGAATTGGCATAGTGCGGCATACTTTATTGGACCTGGCAGGTTTTTGATCTGTCAGGTTTTTTTATTTTGGGTAATCGACAGCGGTATTTCAATTGGGCATCGTTGCCCGCCCGGATGAATCCGTTTCGGACGGGCGTCGCGCACTTCAACGGTAATAATGCTAATCGTTTAAGAAATCAGTGTAAATCAGTTCAATCAGTGTCATCAGTGTGCTATCCGCCAAACAACATTCATGCAGCTTTTCGCCCTAACCCCATTCCGGCAAAATATTTCCTCACTGGCCCGCCGTTCTAAATCCCTAATTTATAAACATTAATCATTGACTATCATTGAGTTGTAAAAAAGTGTGATGTATGTCACATTTTTTTAGTGTAAATCCTCACGAGGACTAATTGAACCCTAATCTAATTTTGATAAATGGAACGAGAGGAAATTATGAACGGAACTATATATGAAATCTGAATTTCAGAAATTAAAATCCAATTAATCCTTTAAAAAGCTAAGCTTAAGAGGCGCTGGTGTATCGAAGAGATTTTATTAGTCTGCCCGATGACCACTAATTCGAATCAAGTATATTTTTCTCCCTCCATATCCGTCCCCTTATTTTTTCTATTTGTTACTTGCCTTCTTTTCCCCCTTATTTTTAGTTGAGAGTTGAGAATTGAGAATGGAGAGTTGTTGGATGTTACTGGTTGCAAAGGCAACCGGCGTCTGTTTTCAATTTTCAATTTTCAACTTTCAATTAGCTCTCCACTCTCAATTCTCCACTCTCCATTATTCCATAAATTCCCACGCACTCTTATACGCATCATGTTTTTCTGCGTAGGCAATAAAATCGCCATAGAAAGGAAATTGTGCCAGTGTAGCACTGTCGCCGATAACAACGAGCTTTTTGCGGGCACGTGTCATCGCTACATTCATGCGGCGAATGTCCGAAAGGAAGCCGATCTTATTTTCTGAGTTGCTTCTCGTCATGCTGATGTAGACCACATCGCGTTCCTGACCCTGGAAACTATCGATGGTGTTTATAGAAATTTTGTCGCCATATTTTTTTAGCGGTTCAGCATGTTGGATTTGCTCGCGCAAAATTTCGATCTGTTGTTTGTAAGGAGAGATGACCGCAATCGACGGAAAGTTTTCCGTAGTGTAGTGATTGCTTAGCTCAGCAACGAAATTGGTTAAATGTTTGAAAGCAAATGCAGCCTCTTCCGGATTGGTAGCGCTGGTGCCTTCAATTTTTTCATCAAAGCCGCAGCCGGCAGTATCTATAAATGACAAAGCGCTGTCATTAGGAAACAATGCGTGTCTGGCAACCGATTCATGCGCTCTCAGCTTGTTGTGATAAAATTCCTGCGATGAAAATCCCATGATCGTTTCGTGCATCCGGTATTGTTCATTAAGTAGCACAACTGCTTCAGGGTGCAGTTCAACACATTTTTCCAGTAGCGTAATGCTCAGCCCGCCTCTCGCGGCTTCTTCAGATTTTATCGTGGGCGGCAACTGCAAATGGTCACCGGCCATAATCAATTTTTGTGCTTTCAGAATAGGTATCCAGCAGGCAGGTTCTATAGATTGTCCCGCTTCGTCGATCACCACAGTGCCATAACGCAGATCCCTTATGGTGTAATGATTTGCGCCAACAAGCGTGGCTGTAATTACATCTGCTCCGGCAACAAGATCGTTGATGATGTACTGTTCAGTATTTTCAACCTCCTTCATTATTTTTCGTGCCTCATCAAACAAAGCTTTTCGTTGATCACGTTCAGCTTTTCCAAAATTGCGCTTGTATTTATGCGCCATGTTTTTAAACTCTGCTGCCTGTTTCTTTAGTCTTTTAATTTCCTTGTTGCTGCTGTGTTCGGAAATTTTATTGTCGAGGGTAATGGATTGTAATCTTTGCGAAACGCGGGCGGGGTTACCAATGCGCAAAACATTCAAACCTTCTTCCGATAATTTTTCACTCAACAGATCGACCGCCGTATTACTCGGTGCGACTACTAAAATTTGATGGTGATCTTTTTTATTTAATGCTTTTATTGCCTGAACAAGCGTAGTTGTTTTGCCAGTGCCGGGAGGACCATGTACAATGGCAAGATTATTTGCATCGAGGATTTTGTTGACAGCTTCCTGTTGTGATGGATTCAGTTTGTTGTTTTGATACTTGCTTTCACCGGCGTTGAAAGTAGCAGATTTTTTGCCGGTTAAAATTTGAACGAGGTTGCTCTGGTCCTTGTCATACTGTATTGACGCCAGTTTCAGGGCATTCTGCATTTCATCATAGCTATTGTCGTCAAACAACAGATCAATGCCAAGCTTGCCATCGCGGCTCCAATCGGGAAGCTCATCAGTGCGCAGGTTTATCTTCAGGCGGTTGCCACTTTGGTAAGTGATCACGCCTTCAACTCGGTCATTTTTAGAATCATGATTGGAAAACAGGGCTGCCGGAACGCCTGCCCTTAGTTGATGCATAACCTCATGGTGTGTGGTCCGTTCCACTTCAACATTCAGGTAATCACCCCGGCCCAGTTCAGTATCTCTGATGGCAATTGGATACCACGTAATGCCTTCTTCTCTTCTTGCATTAACAGAAGAGCGTTCCATCAATTCTTTGTAAATATCGCTGTCGTATTGCCTTTCTATTTTCAGTAGATCCTGAAGGTTCTTGAAATAGTCCATCCGGCAAAGGTAGGGAGCAGAGGGGAGAGTTGAGAGTTGAGAATGGAGAATTGAGAGTGGAGAATTGAAAATTGAAAGTTGATAATTGAAAATTGAGAGTGAAGGTTGTAAGTTGTTAGAAGCCCCAACCTGCCACTAAATAGCTCCCAACAACTCTCAACTCTCCACTCTCAATTCTCAACTATCCTATGGTAATTTCCCAAAGTCAATTACAGGTTTCATCCCAGTTGCAGGTCGTTTATAATTTCCGTTGAGCGTTGTGTACTTGCTAAAGAAACCGCAGTTCTGCAAATAAAACAGACCGCTTTTATCCAGGCCTCCTCCGTAATCCATACGATAACCAATGCGTGCAGTGTTATCACCGGTAAACTTCGCATCTGTCAATTCACTCCAGTTGCCATTTACATCGCACACCCACTGATTGCCAAACAAAACCTTTCTTGTTTTATTGCCCTGCTCCGGATTGAAGTTTTCAAGGAAGGAGTGGAGATGTTTTAAGTACGTATTGGTTTTTGGACGCTTGAAAGAAGCGATCAATTGCCACTCATTTTTTTCCGGGGCGAAAAAATATGCGGTGTATGTTGTCGAGTTGCTGCTATTATCGGGTTGAGCATGCAACAAGAATTTGTAAGTGTTACCGGCTTTCCAGTTGTAACGCAGATAGCTTTGACCACCTGAACCTTCATTGCCAAACTCACCCGTATGAACGCCTTCGCCTTTGCGAAGCATTACAATTTGCTGGTCTGCGGGAATTTTCTTTGGATCATCAGTAGTGAATGGGCTCCAGGTAGAAAACAAAATTCTTCTTTCTGTAGCTGAATTTACCTGCATGCCAAAATAACCCTCGGCAAATCCGTTGGCCATGTAGTAAGAACCAATAACATCCTCACCGGCAGGAACTGTGACTTCATTATAAAACCATTCTGCTTTTACATCGTTGCTTAACGTATAGCCAAGATGCACCGAAGGCCCACGACGACCCCAGTAAAAGTAATTGCCATCATTGTTCTTTACGAAAACGGTTTTTGAATTAACAGCAGTTCCGGAAACGTTATAGCTCTTGATGTCCGCGAAGTAGTTGCCGGTTTTTTCAATTCCTTTCAATTCTACTTTTACATAGCCCGTGTCTTTCAAACGCCATTCACCTGCATTAACGAGTGTGTCGTTCTTTGTGAGTTTAATTTTTTTTGATTGGTTGCCAATAGTTACAGCAATCGTGCTTTTGTCGTCCGTCGATGCATTTAGCAACAGCTTTAACGTACCGGGTTGGGTAACACGCACATATATTTCAAGCGCGGTGTTTTGATTGTTCCATCCGGAAATACCGTTTTGCTTTACAATATTTTCATTGTTGCTTGTAAATGTGTTGCCCCCGGCAGGGATCACAACTGAAGTATCTGCTACGGTTGCGAATGAATGCAACGAGACGGTGTTAAATAGACAACAGATAAGTATGGCTAATGGAAGTTTTTTCATGTATTGTGTTTGTGGAGTTTTGCTGCAGCACGTTATTGCGGGCCATAGCAGATTTTGAGGCATGTGTATCGAAAGTAATTTTGCACTTAAAGAAAATGTAGCGAAGCAATCTTTCAACCTATAGCAGTAAGAACCAGAAGTGAAAGACTGTTGTCATCCCGACGTAGGAGGGATCTGAGTGGTAATCTAACAGAGTGTTAATGTAAAACCCAGATCCCTCGTCCCTCGGGATGACAAGGAACTTTCTTTCAAATTTCGATGAGTGTGAATACTCAGTTATTCAGTTAATCAGTTATTCAATTCCTGATCTTTCCCAGTACTTCTTCTTTCTCCGTAAGCCTTTGCAGCAGCGTGATCTGGTTGTTTGCGCGAACGAAGTTTTGCTCAGGATATTTTGCACCGTAGTATTTATCATTGTTCAGGTAATCCGTAAGGAAGCGCATCGCCTGCATATAAATGATGAATTTTCCGGAGTAAAGAAAATGATGTTGTTCATCTGCGGTAAGTTCCTTCGCCATGTATTCATTATAACCGTGCACGATGGCCTGGTAGAAATCTTCGCGAATAACGATCTTGCTAAAGTCGCTTTCTTCTTCACTTACAGGAGATAAATAGGTGCGCATCATATCTCCAACATCACTAATGAAAAGCCCCGGCATTATTGTATCAAGGTCAATAATGCAAATGCCTTTACCATGTTTGTTGAACAATACGTTGTTGATCTTCGTATCGTGATGCGTTACCCGTTGTCTGAATGTATTGCCAGCATGTATTTTGTCAAACTCTTTTACAATTGGTTCAAACTGTTGAATGAGTTTTATGCTTTCCTGTGCTTGCCTGATCTTTTCTCTGTTTCCGTTTTTTAAAGCGTTATGAAATTGTTCATAGCGCAGTGAAAGATTGTGAAAGTCTGGCAAAGTGATTTTCAATTTGCTCACATCAAATCCCGAAAGGGAGCCGGTGAATTTTCCAAATTGAAAAGCTGCCTGGTATGCCTGCTCAGGCGATTCCACAACGTCGATCGTATGTGAATCGGGGATGAACGGCATCAGGCGAAAATAGCCGAATGTTTCATCGTAAAACATTTCATCACCGCTTATCGTCTGCACTGGCGTTACAAACAGATATTCGGGATTTTGGTCACGAATAAAATCTGCAATTGCTCTTACGTTGTTAGCGATGAGCCAGGGTTCATTAAATATATCGCTGTTGACATTTTGCAAAATGTACTTGCTGTTGCCAAACTCAATCTTCCAGGTTTTATTGATAAGTCCGTTGCCAAACGCTTCCGCCTGTGCCTTGTCATGATCGAGGCCGTAAGCAAAGAAAACCCTGTGCAGGCAATCCTCCATTGATCCGGCTCTGTCCTTTATCGCCTGCTTTTCATGTTGATGCATAAAAAAAACTGTTTGTTAGAATTCATCATTTAATGCAAATACAGGTTTTCTATACATCCATTGACCGCCTGTAAAGTCAGGGAATTCTACTGTTTGATGACCCAGTTCAATTGACTGCTCACTCAAAGGAGTAATTGCGCTCCATGCTGCTGCATCATATACATCCATTGGTGTAGGTGTTTTGCGTTTGATCGATTCAATAAATGAATGGATCACGAAGAAGTCCATGCCACCGTGTCCTGCGCCAGCTGTTTCTTTCGACCAGCGTTGCCACAATGGGTGGTCATATTTATCGAGCCAAGATTTTGCATCGTCCCACACATCATTTTGTTTCGATTGTCCTTCAATGTACACGCTCTTGTTAACATCCATCCACAGACCTTTGGTTCCCTGCACGCGGAAGCCCAGTGAATATGGACGCGGAAGGTTCGTGTCGTGTTGCAACATGATAGTTTCTCCATTTGAGCAACCGATCATCGTAGTAACAATATCGCCGAGTTTAAAATTCACTTTTGCATTCGGATGATTTTCACCACCTACTTTTACAACGTGCTCATGCAAGCCTCTTGATTTGGTAGCATAGGAGCACAATGACAAAAATCTGTTTCCTCTGTTGATATTAATATTGTGAGCAATTGGTCCGATGCCGTGTGTCGGGTACAGGTCGCCGTTACGGAACACGGAGTGATTTGTGCGCCAGTGCGCCTCCGAAAATCCTTTGTCACCAAACTCGGCACCGCCGCCATATGCACTTTTGCCATCGTTGAATTTCACACCGCGCAAATCGTGCTGGTAACCACCCTGCAAATGGATCAGTTCGCCAAACAACCCTTGCCTTACCATATTTAACACAGCCATTACATCTCTGCGGTAACAAACGTTTTCAAGCATCATCACGTTTGCCTTGTATTGTTCTGCTGCTTTCACAACATCCCAATGGTCCTGTAGTGTAATGCCAAGAATTACTTCCGTAGCTACATATTTCACACCTCTTTCAAGTGAACCGATGATCATTGGTTTGTGCCATTCCCATGGAGTGGCAATTACAACGCCATCAAGTTGTTTTTTCTCCAGCATTGTCTTCCATGCATAATCATTGCCTGTGAAAATTTCAGGAGATTTTTTTCCGCTCTTTGCAATTGTTTTCTTAGCAAATTCAAGCATGCGATCGTCAACGTCACAAATAGCAACAAGGTCAACATCATCTCTTCTTAGGAGAAGGTCAAGATGGCCAAGGCCACGCATCCCGGTTCCAATAAGTCCTATTTTAACTTTCGCATCAGCATCTGATGCAAATAAATTTCCCGAGGGTAACAATGCCAGGCCGGCAGCAGTCAAACCGGTGTTGCGTACAAAGTTTCTTCTGTTCATGCAGGGAGAGTTGTGAGTTATAAGTTATGAGTATTGAATTATAAATTATGAGTATCGAGTTGTGAGTTTGAAGATAGATGTTTTGAATGTTGTGCGGTATTTCGCAGTTGCTCAAAATTCATAAGACAAAACTCATTACTCCTCTAATCGGCAGTCAAAATAGAACAATATTTTTTACGAAAGACACGCAAACGGTTGCGTGAGTTTAATCTGAAAGACGGTTGTAGCTTAGAATAACAAAAGGCGAAAAGCCTTGGAAACGCCCACCCAGAACGCCCCGTAGAAAGAAGATTATTAACCTTACCAAAGTACATTAAATTTTTTACTCAGCTGTAAAAAGGATAAAATAATACAGCGAAACATTGCCGTGATGAAAAATTTTCTAACAACAAAAACCAAAGCTGCATGAGAAAGCCGATCTTTTCTATTAGAAGAAAAACAGGTAAGAAGCCGGCTGGTTTATTCCTCGAAAAAAAGGAAAATCAACCGGGTCGCATTTTGAGTTACTCGCTCATTATATGTTTGGCATTAAGCCCTGCGCTTGTTGAAGCCACTGGCACATCAAGTAACCAGGTGCAAGTTAGTGCCGGACAAGAAAAAACAATTACCGGTCGCGTCGTTGACAAGAATGGTCAGCCGCTACCCGGTGTTTCTGTTTTGGTGAAAGGAACCAAACAGGGAACCAGCACCAATGCTGAAGGTAACTTTTCTATAAAAGTTGCAAATGACAACGCAACGTTGATCTTCCAAAGCGTTGGCAAGAAACCAAAAGAAGTGAAAGCTGGAAATGGCGCCAACATCACAATTGTTCTCGACGATGAAAACACTTCGCTCGACACTGTTGTTACCGTTGCGTTTGGTACACAGAATAAAAGAACGATGACGTCTTCTGTTTCGCAGGTAAATACAAAAGTGATGCAGGACAGACCAGTAAACAACCTTGCATCTGCATTGCAGGGACAAGTGCCTGGTTTGAACATTGTATCCAGATCTGGACAACCGGGCGCGAATCCCTCTATCAATATACGGGGTATCGGATCTATAAGTAGTGGTACAGCTCCACTTGTAATCGTTGATGGTATTCCAAGTTCACTGGCACAAGTGAATCCTAACGATGTTGAAAGTGTATCTGTATTAAAAGATGCATCGGCTTCTGCATTGTATGGAGCACGTGCCGCAAATGGTGTAATATTAATTGTTACCAAGAAAGGTAAACTGGGTAAACCAAGTGTTAGTTATTCCGGTTATGTGGGTTGGCAAAAACCAACAGAGTTGTTCCAGGAATCGGATGCTTACTCTTATGCAAATGCTTACAACACTGCGTTGATGCACGATGCGATCACGAGAGCGAATCCAACATTCAATCCTGCAAAGAAAGTTTTCACCGACCAGCAATTGGCAGATTGGAAGTCAGGAGCAGTGCCGGGCACAGATTGGAGAGATGCATTGTTCACCGGTAACAACGGGTTTACACAATCTCACAACATAGGCATTTCTGGCGGCGTAAGCAATGGCGACGTAACCGTGAGAAACAACCTTATGCTAGGGTACCTGCAACAAAACGGAAATGTGGCGAACACTAGTTTCAAGAGGTTTACATTTCGTGATAATGGTTCTATAAAATGGAAAAGGTTCAGCTTAGACATGAACCTTGGTATTACCTATTCTGATAGCATTGCCCCGGTTTCAGCAGCAGTGGGCGACCTGGTAGCAATCACCAGTGCCATCAACAGGCAGAGGCCAATGGATCCTATTAAGACCGCAGATGGCGAATGGAACATTACCGCAACCAACGATACAAGAAATCCTGTTCGCCAGGCATTGGAAGGTGGTAAAGGAGACACAAAGAATTACAACATCCTTGCAAACATCGTGATGGGTTACGATATCACGAAAGATCTCGCTGTTAAATTCACCAACGGTGTGAATTACTTAACCAGCAATCAGGATGTGTTTAAAAACACACTGGACTGGTACAATGGTGAAACTACAGGACCAAACTCTTCTACGAAAACCGACTACACCGATATCCACTACCTGCAACAATTGGATGTGACTTATAAAAAGGCTTTTGGTGATCACCACATCAGTGCGATCATCGGTGGTCAGCAGGAATTTCATACGTTCAAAAGTTTGATGGGGTACCGCCAGGATTTCATTCTTAACACATCAGGAAGTCTTCAATTAGGTGCGGCAGATGGATTGAACAACAGTAGTACTTACTATGATTGGGGTTTGATGGGCTTGTTTGGAAGAATCAATTATGACTATAAGAGAAAATATTTGCTTGAGGTGAATGCCAGAGAGGACGGCTCTACACGTTTAACTCCTGGTCACAACTGGGACTTCTTCCCGTCAGTGTCTGCTGGCTGGAGAATATCGGAAGAAAATTTCATGGAATCTTTGAAGCCGGCAGTAACTGAATTGAAGTTGAGAGGTAGCTATGGTGTGTTGGGTAATCAGCAATTGCCAGGTCAAACTAATAATGAATTATATTATCCATACCAGGCCATCATTGGTGCTGCAAATGATCCTGCTTATTGGGGGCCGCTGTATTATGCATTTGGTAATAAGCTGCTCACGCCAATGACCCTTGCACAAAATCCCAACAACTCATTTACATGGGAAAGAACGTCGATTTTGGATGTCGCTTTGGAAGGAACTTTATACAGGGCGCTCCATTTTAGCCTTGGTTATTTTGACAAAACTACTCAAAACATGTTGATGGGGAAACAGCCTTCAAGAGTGCTTGGGGTGCCATCATATGTTGCAAACATCGGTAAAATGCGCAACTCGGGATTGGAAGTTGAGCTTGGTTATAACAAATCAACAAGAAGCGGTTTTGACATTCAGTTGAATGGTAACTTCAGTTACATCACTAACAAACTCCTTGATCTTGGCGGACAACAACTTCCTGCATCAGGTGTAACTAAAAACACCGTAGGTTATGCTTTGAATTCTTACTATCTATATACCAACAATGGTTTGCTTACAAAAGATGAATTCCTTGATCCATCTGTTACATTGATGAATGGTCAGAAATACGGTGATCAGAAAATTCTGGATTACGATAAATCTGGGAAGATTGATGCTGGCGATAAAACGATGCAAAAGAAAAGCAACACTCCGAAATGGATGTATGGTTTCAACTTTGATGTTGCTTACAAAAGCTTTGGGATAGCAGGTATGTTGCAAGGTGCAGCGGGTAACTTTATGTATCTGGGAGGCAGCACAGGTTATGGATTCAGCAGTGGTTATGGTATCACTAACTGGACGATCCAGCATTCTTACGATCCGATCAACGCAGAAAACAACTACAACACAAGATTGCCACGCGTATCTGTAACCAACTCGATCAATGCTTCTTATCCATCCACTATATTTTTATTCAACGCTTCTTATGTGCGCTTGAAAAACCTGAGGTTTTACTACAATGTTCCTGGCGCATGGAGCCGCAAGATCGGTGTGGGCAGCCTGAGAGTATATGTGTCCGGACAAAATCTGTACACGTGGTCAAAATTGCCGAAAGATTTGGGCATAGATCCTGAGATCAACAGCGCGACAGCAGGTTATCCATTAGTGAAAATCTGGACATTTGGTATCGACGTGAATTTTTAGTTCAATCATTAAACAGAAAAGCAGATGAAAAAAAATAGCTTAATTATATCAACCGCAATAATTTCAACACTGTTCACTTCTTGTGTAAAGTTGAACAGGGAGCCGACGGATGCATATTCGCCGCAAACATATTTCGCTTCAAAACAGGCAGCTGTGCAGAATCTTGCGGCAGCTTATCAATACACCAAAATGAGTGGCTTTTTTGAAGATGGTGATGGTATTTATATGGATGATATCAGCGACAACGCCTATTGTCCTTTCACCAATCAGCTGACATCTTACATTGCACTTGGTACTGCAACGCCGGCAAAGATTGCAGGCGCGGCCTATGTTGATTTGTACAGAACCTACTTCGATTATGTCGGCATCAGAAATGACAACTTCTTTCTTGAGAATGTCGACAAAGTGGCTTCAATGAGCAAAGAAGACATCGCTGGCATGAAAGCAGAAGCTCGTTTTTTAAGAGCATTTGATTACACAAGAAAACTGATGTGCTTTGGGGGTGTACCTCTTGTTACAACAGTGCTTGAATACGGCGAAGAAAATAAAATTCCAAGAAGTTCTGAAGATGAAATTGCAAAATTCATTTTATCTGAACTAGATACAGTTTCGCAGATACTTCCTGTAACAAGATCTGATGATGAGTACGGCCGCGTAACAAAAGGCGCTGCGCTGGCTTTGAAAGCACGTTTGGAACTTTTCAGAGGTGATTTTGCCAATGCAGAGAAAGACTCAAAAGCAATCATTGATCTGGATAATTATGGTTTGTACAATAATTACGAAGGTTTGTTCTGGGAAAAAAACCAGGGTGAAGTAGCGAGAAACAAAGAAGTTATTTTAGAAGTAACATATCAGCAACCAACATGGGGCTCATGGATCGATGGATTGTACACTGTTGCAGAAGGCGGCTGGAACTCGGTAAATCCAACGCAGAGCATGGTCGATGCATATGAAACAAAGAATGGTAAAGCAATAACAGAAGATCCAACTTACAACGCGGATAAGCCTTACGAGAACAGAGATCCAAGGTTCAATGCATCGATCATTTACCCTGGTCTTACATGGAACGGAAGAATATTCAACAGCCTTCAGCCTGTTGGCCCGGATGAATATTACAACTCATCAAAAGGTAACAGATCACGCACCGGATATTGCTTAAGAAAATATTGTGCACCATTGGACCAGTTGCCAAACGGCGATCCTACATTGGGACAAAACTTAAACTTCATAGTATTTCGCTATGCAGAAGTCTTGTTGATCTATGCAGAATCATTGATTGAACAAGGCAAAGATCTTGGTCTTGCAGCAGGCGCGATCAACCAGGTGCGTGCAAGAGTAAACATGCCTGCAGTTACAGAAGCTGACCAGGCAGGCTTGCGCAAAAGAGTTCGTAACGAACGCAGAGTGGAACTGGCTTTTGAAGGATTGAGATGGTACGATATGAAGCGCTGGAAAATTGGTGCGCAGGTAATGAATGGTCCCGTTTACGGCGTGCGTCCGGGTACTGTTGACATGAACACCGGCGTGGTTACTTGGTCCAGTCCAAATCACATTACTGTTGGTGCGGAAAGAATATTCAACGAAAACAGAGATTACTATTTCCCAATACCACAAGAAGACATAGACGCTGATCCTGCATTGCAGGGGCATCAGAATCCGAACTGGTAAGAGACAACATTTGCATAACGCTAAATGCATAACGCTTAACGCTGCGTAGTTCCGCTAGCCTTAAGCGTTATGCGTTTAGCTTTTAGCGTTAAACATTTTTTTACATATCTTTCAAAAATGAAACAACTCCTCGCTGCTGCCCTCATTCTATCGGCACAGGTAACCTTAGCCCAACAGATAAAATATACAGTTTGCAACGATTGCTGGAACCGCGATTCACTCGGCAATCACAGAGTGGTAATACAGTTTAACGGTACAGGTAAAATTGCAAAGGCTGTTATTCCGTGGCGACGAAATGACGAAAATCCGCAAGGCAAAAGGATCATAGTACAAGACGCCAAAACCGGCAACAAAATACTCAACGTAAATGCAGTTGATATTTCACGGGAAAACGGCACCGTTTATTTTGAACCCGTTTCCGGAAAAGGCACCTATAATGTATACTACATGCCGTATAAAAATGAAGGCAGAAACAACTATCCGAAAGGCGTTTACCTAAAGCCTGAACAAACCGCATCCGCGGAATGGCTGAAAAATATTAACGCAACATCGCCGGCAAACGCAATGGTGGCGAGGATTGAGGCCGTTGATTCCTTCAATACTTTTTACCCGATGGAGGTTATTGCAACAGCGAAAGAAACAAACGTGCTGAAGTCAAAATATGCAGCACAGCCATTCATCGTATTTCCGGAGGATAGGCAGTACAGCATTCGAATGAAGCACGATTTACCTTATCGCTGGATACAAAAAGGAACTCAAAATTCATTTCACGGCGAAGCAGCAAAAGGAGAATTTTATGCTTATCAATTAGGTGTGTATGCTTTGAAAGATCTGCAAAACGTGCAGGTGGTTTTTAGTGATTTGAAAAGTGCAGCGGGAAAAACGATCAGCGCAAAACAGATCACCTGTATCAACACTACTGGTGTTTCATATGATGCAAAACCTTTCACGCAAAATGTAAATGTTGCGGCGAATACTGTGCAACCCCTTTGGTGCGATGTAGCAGTGCCTGCAAATACAGATGCCGGAACTTATACCGGAAAAGCGACTGTAACTGCTGATGGTGCAAAAGCCGTTACGATCAATATCAATCTGAATGTTAACAACAAAACCCTTGCAGATGGCGGCATTAACGAGCCATGGAAACAAACGCGTTTGCAATGGTTAAACTCTACACTGGCGCAGGAAAATGATGTAATCGTTCCCTACACACCGCTTGAGCTGGTTGGCGATACTGCTGTCAATCTATTGGGCAGAAAGATCATCATCAACAAAGATGGTTTTCCAAAACAGATTCAAACATTTTTCACAGAAGAAATGACTGGTCTGTCAAAAGAACCAAACTCTTTGCTGTACGAGGGAATACATTTTCATTTCACAAGACAGAGCAACGGTAAAAATATCGACCTGAAAAGCTCAGGCGTTTCCTTCACTGAAAGAAAGCCTGGCACTTTAAAATGGCAGGCAACCAATACTTCTGATTCTTTGCAAATGGATGTAAGCGCCTCACTTGAGTTCGATGGCTTCCTGTCATACACCGTGAAAGTAACCGCTTTGCAGGACATGGATTTCAAGGACATTGTGATGCATATTCCTTTCCAAAAGAACATGACCACTTACATGATGGGACTCGGGCAAAAGGGCGGCAATCGTCCTGAGATGGTGGATTGGAAATGGGAGGTGGCAACCAAGAACCAGGATGGTGCGTGGATAGGAAATGTAAATGCCGGTTTGCAATTTTCTTTAAGAGATGAAAAATATGTGCGACCGCTGAACACCAATTTCTATTTACAGAAACCATTGCAGTTGCCGACATCATGGGGTAACAACAATAAGGGAGGCATACAGGTAGGCATCAAAGGTTCGTCCATGCTCGTAAACGCGTACAATGGCGCTCGCACCATGAAGAAGGGAGAGGTGCTGTATTACAATTTCAATTTGCTGATTACGCCGTTCCATCCCATCAATACAGAGTTTCAGTGGAGCACCCGTTTCTATCATCAGTACAACGATATTGACAGCATAAAAAGAACAGGCGCAACAGTGATCAATATTCACCACGCAACGCCAATCAACCCCTGGATCAACTATCCATTCATTGAGTGGAAAAAGATGAAATCATACATTGATGAAGCGCACAGCAAAGGGATGAAGGTGAAGATATACAACACTGTTCGCGAACTTTCAAACCATGCATATGAAACATTTGCATTAAGGAGTTTGGGCCATGAAGTATATTCTCCGGGCAAAGGCGGCGGCTACAGCTGGCTCCAGGAGCATGTTGCAGATGATTACATCGCGGCATGGTTCGTACCTGAAATAAGAGATGCGGCCATCATCAACAGCGGCATGAACCGCTGGCACAACTATTATGTGGAAGGCATGAACTGGCTCACACAAAATGTTGGCATCGATGGCATTTACCTCGATGATGTGGCATTTGATCGCATTACCATGAAGCGCATCAAACGTGTGCTCACAAAAGATGGGCATCCCGGTATCATCGATTTGCATTCTGCCAATCAATACAACAAAAGCGACGGCTTTAACAATAGTGCGAATTTGTACATGGAGCATTTTCCATACCTCAATCGCTTATGGTTTGGTGAATATTTTGATTACGAGAAAAATGATCCCGACTTTTTCCTGACAGAAGTAAGTGGTATTCCATTCGGACTAATGGGTGAAATGCTCGAAGGTGGCGGCAACCCATGGCGCGGCATGATCTATGGCATGACCAACCGTATGCCATGGACAAGTAACAGTGACCCGAGACCAATCTGGAAATTGTGGGATGAGTTTGGAATCAAAGGTTCTGAAATGATCGGTTACTGGAGTTCCAATTGTCCGGTAACAACCGATAACGAAAAAGTAAAAGCCACTGTTTATAAAAGTAAAGGCAAAGCGCTTGTGTCAATAGCGAGCTGGGCAGCAGACAATGTAGATGTACATTTAAAAATTAACTGGCAATCACTCGGCATTGATCCTTCAAAAGCAACCATCACTGCAAAAGAAGTAACGAATTTTCAACCGGCTAAAACATTTGCAGCAAGCGATATGATAACAGTGGAGAAAGGAAAGGGGTGGCTGTTAATTATCAATTAAGAATTAAGAATTTAATGTCGTTTAGTTAAGCTGTTTGAAAAATTAAGAGCAGGTCGCTTGTCATCCCGACGAAGGAGGGATCTGAGCCTAACAGTAGCGGACACTATGCGTTAGCAATTACGCAGATCCCTCCTTCGTCGGGATGACAAGCGGTCTTTTCTAACGGATCACAACCTCCATTCAGTTCGAAAAAAATCTTTAACTAAACGACATTGAATTAGGATTTAAGAGTGCCGGAGGCAAGGCTACAGGTGTTTAAATACTCAAGTAAACAATAACCATTAACCTTTCTAAAACTATTCGCATGAAACGAATTGTTTTCCTATCTCTGTTATGCATTTCCGCAAAAGTTTTTGCGCAATCAACGGACAAGAAAATGCTTTTGCAAAATGTTACGCGCCTTCCCTTGCCTGATTCACCGCAGGTGGTGGCGGCAAGCTATATTATATCAGAAGAGCCCCAGATCGTAGCAACGGGCTTTGTTGAGCAGGGAAAAAACTATCAGCTTAATGCTATCGTAACCTCCAGGTTTGGCAAAGGAAAAGTCATAGTGTTTGGATCTTCAGAATATTTTAAAAAGCCAATGCTTAACAACAGCAACGTTCAGCAAATGTTGGTCAATTCTTTTTCATGGGCAACAAAAGGAAAGAAGATTGCACTGGAACAGTCAGACGCGTCCCTGGCGAAATTTATCAAGGGACACAATTATTCTGTCACTCAATGGAAGTACGGTGGAAAGAATAATGCAGATATTTTGGTTTTGACAAACGATGTAAAGGATTCCGCACAAAGCGACATCATTGAGTCATTCGTGAAAAATGGAGGCACGCTGATATTCGGATCGCCATTGTCTGACATCTTCAGCAAGCAGAAAGATTCCGACCCGTTTTATCAGTTAAAGCTCAATGCTTTTTTAACAAAGGCAGGAATCTTTCATGTTTACAATCCATTGTTACCATCAGCAAATAGTCATTTGTTGGTTATCGATACCATTCCGGGCTATCTGCATATAAGCACGCTGCTTTCTTCAGTAAAGGATGGCGGTTTTAAGCAATGGCAAAAAGGGAAAGAATTTGAAATAGCAGATGCCTCTTTAAAGTTGGCGATTGCATACAACAATGAAAATTCTGGCACTGTAACAGATATCAAAAACGCTTTCGGTGTGAAAGAAAATGATCTCCTGGTGCCAACTCCTGCGGAGCCGATCCGCAAAAAGGATTTTAAGAAATATCTGCAATACATTATTCAACAGGTGCAGATAGAAAAACGACGCGATGCCAATCCTGATAGCGTCTTCATTACAAAAGCGAGTTATGTATTTCCCGGATATGTCGGAAGCGACGTACAGAGAGTGCATAAAAAGGTAACGCTTAAGGTGCAGGGAGGTTCGCAGGGATTATGGGATCCAACGACTGTTTTTGAGCGATGGCACAGCACCGGGTTATATGTTCCTGCCGGTGAAAAGGTATATGTTACCGTTGATGCAAAGGACACCGCATCGCATCTGAAAGCGCAGATTGGCGTGCATGATGACAACCTTATGCATATGGACCAACTTACGCGTGAAGGTATTGATCTGACTAAAAAAATAGATTTGAAAGATGGGAGAAATGCAATCTTCTCGGAGTATGGTGGGTTGTTGCTGATTAATATTCCGGATACCGCTGCGCAAAAAAATATCAGCGTGTATGTTGAAGGCGCTGTGCAGGCTCCTTACTTCAAACTCGGAGAAACAAGTGTGGAAGAATGGAAAAAAACAATTAGAAATTATTCCGCTCCATGGGCAGAACTGGCAACTGATAAGATTATTTTCTCCCTTCCTTCATCCCGCATCCGGGACCTTGACGATCCGGAAAAGCTTATGCGTTTTTGGGATGAAGTGATGGATGCAGATGCCAACCTGGCTTGTATTTCTGTAAACAGGCTACATCCTGAAAGGATCATTGTTGACCAGGAGGTAGCCTGGGGGTATATGTTTACACAATATTACAAGATTGTGGTGCCAGATGATGAATCATGTAAATGGTCCGTAGACGAGGCTTTCATGAGGGACAAAGGTTCATGGGGACATTTTCATGAACTTGGCCACAGGCACCAGTTCTGGGGCATTGATTTTGATGCGCTGGGTGAGGTAACGGAGAATTTATATTCGATGTATGTGTACGATAAAGTATTGCACAAGGGCATTTATAACCATGAGGCCATTGCCAGTAAAGACGCGGTACACAAGAGAATAAAAGATTACATGGCGGGCAGCCCATCGTATGAAAAATGGTCCGGCGATGCATTCCTGGCTTTGTGCATGTATATTGAGTTAATAGAAAACTTTGGCTGGGATGCGATAATGAAAGTTCATAAAGTTTATCGTGCACTTCCTAAGGACCAATATCCTAAAACCGAGCAGGACAAACGTGACTATTGGTTTCTGCAAATAAGCAATGCCACGCAAAAAAATCTCTCGTCATTTTTCGACAAGTGGAAAGTGCCGGTAAGCGACAGTGCAAAAAAGCAGGTGGAAAGTTATCCGACATGGCTGCCGGAGGAATTGACAGGTAATTAGGAATTAGGAATTAGGAGTTAGGAATTAGGAGTTGGCAATGAATTCATAATTCCTAATTCTTAATTGAATTCAAAGCTTTTATTGATCATCAACAAGCCATCTATTTCCTCATGATAATACTTGCCTGCAGCGTTTGCCTGTTGTAGTTTATCGTTGATGATACGGATCAAAATTTCCATTGCTTTTTCTCCTTGTTTGTATGGATACTGTTCAATAGAAGCTATTGGCGGAAAGGCCGTGTAGCTGGTGATAGGCAGGTTTGCATAACTTGCAAAGAAAATATCTTCATTGATCTTTAGATTATGCTGCCTCGCATATTGCATCACATCAAGATGCACATAATCGTTGAAGGTGATAATCACTTCCGGGGCCTGTTTCAGTGCAAGTAGTTTTTCCATCGCTTTGTAAGTGCTCTCGCGGGAAAGATCGGTCTGCTCGACCAATCGCATATCGACTTTTAATTTCTTCTTCGTAATACCTTCAATATAACCTTTGAGCCGCTCGTGTGTTGCTAATAATTTGTCCGGTCCGTTTATAAAGCCAATCCTCTTGAAACCCCTGCTGAACAACCAATTCACCATCTCGATCGTGCCTTTGTATAAATTGCAATAGACCTTATGCACGTTTTCAAAAGGTGGTACACGATCAAAATACACCACCGGAATATCATATTTTTCCAGCGTTGCCAAATGATCAAAGTTGTTGGTATATTTCGAGAGAGAAATGATCAGCCCGTCAACACGTTGCTTCTTCATCGCCTCCAGTACTTTCTTTTCACGTTCAGTATCATCAAAACTTTGTCCGAAAAGTATCGTGTAATCGTGCTCCATCGCTGCGGTTTCAATACCACTGACAGCTTCGGAGAAAAATTCTTCTTTAATATATGGAAGGATCACACCGATGATAAAAGTCTTTTGCTGCTTAAAGAAAATGGCTTTTGTGTTGGGTTCGTAGTTTAACTCTTTCGCCAACTCCTGAACACGTGTGCGGGTGCGCAAGCCAATGCTTGGGTGATTGCTTAAGGCGCGGGATACAGTGGACACGGATACATTGAGCCGCTTGGCAATCTCTTTAATCGTGGGCAGTTTGTTTTCCATCTCTAATTTAGTAGGGTCAAGGTAAGCAAAAGTTTGGTTATAGTTTTTCCTTTTGTGGAACAATTTGGAAATTATTGCTGTAATATTGAAACAATAACGATTTACCATGACGAATAACGTGAAGATCACTGGCAGTGAAACGTTTTCTCCTTTTAGATATAAGCTTCACAAAATTACCTATGAGTACATCAACAAGCAGAATGAGAAGGAGACAATGACCCGCGAAGTGTACGACCGTGGTAATGGTGCGGGTATTCTATTGTACAATAAAGAAATGAAAACGGTAGTACTTACCAGGCAATTCCGGTTACCTTCATTTGTAAATGGCAATGCATCAGGAATGCTGGTAGAGGTGTGTGCCGGACAATTGGACCATGACAGTCCGGAAGATTGCATCAGAAGAGAATCCGAAGAAGAGACCGGCTATAAAATCCAGGATGTGACGAAAGTCTATGAGGCCTATATGTCGCCCGGCTCTGTGTCAGAGATGTTATATTTGTTTATTGGTGCTTATACGAAGGAAATGAAACAAAGTGAGGGCGGCGGCGTTGATCGCGGTGAAGATATTGATGTACTTGAAATGAGATTTGATGAAGCGATGAAAATGATGGAGGCCGGAGAAATAAAAGACGGTAAAACAATTATGCTTTTGCAGTACGCATGGATCAAAAAGATTTTTGAATAGACTGCTATATGACATTCATTTGCCTGATTTGAGTTTTATACTGTGCAGGCAATAGGATGGATTGAATGAACCACTCCGCATTTATCCGCCTGAAAATTTTATACACGTTTACCAAAGGCGCGATAGCAGAGCCTTTTCGCAATCCGAGATGCTCCAGCACGACTGTATTTGCTACCAGTTTTTGCGATTCCAGCAAGATGTAATACCTGAATCTGCCCAGGTGTTTTTTGTATTGTTTAAAGAGATCTGCGGTGTACTTGCTGTATTGCAGGTTGGTTGCCTGTTGGTCTGAGTATTGAGCGTGCCATGTTGTGTAGCGGGAAGGAATATTTTGCAAACCCATTCTGGAAGCCATTCTGTAAAAAACTTCCACCACATCATCCTTTTCATGGTCAGTCAATTTTCTATCCAGTACCTCAAATGATGCGATAGAATAATGAATCAACATATACAACACATCGCGATAGGCCCAGTCCGGAATGGCCGTGCCACGGGCAGTTTCGACGCCTGTATGTATTTGGCGCATCCTGTCAATGGCAGCATGTGCTTTTTCTTTCGGAGAGAAAATGATTTGCCTTGCATAACCTACAGTGGAGAATAACCTGCCCAATGGATCAGCGGGCAATTTGCCTGTAAAGTAAAGCCAGTCAACAGATTTGTTCAAAGCGAACTCTGCAGCGGCGCCGGCAAATATCAGCAGGATCACATCTGCCTTGCCCCATATCTTTTGCACAATATGCCCTTCTTCAACAAAGTATTCCATAACTACTTTTAAAGTTAACAATAATGGGTGTCAATGTAAAGTCGAAAGACTGCTATTGCGGGTATTAAGTCAAAAGGAAAAAGTTAAAATTCAAAAGCTTTAGCTTCGATCAGCGTGCTACATTTTTGCCTTTTGAATTTTGCCTTTTTACTTAATTAAAAACCTGTAACTCTCTTTTTTCGAATGCATACAGCTTCGTCTGCGATTCAATGTTTTCAAGTACTTCAAGACGTTTGATTTTTTTATGGCAAATTAAAAGTGGAACCAGTCCTATCACACCGAATGAACAATCGATCAGTTTCCAGTATAAAGGAATTTGCCTCACGTAGCCAGCGATAAAGGCAGTTGGCCATATCAGCATGCAGGCAATGCAGCCAAATTGTATGATCCATATATTCTTCACCGGATCCCTGTATGGACCAATAAACGCAACAGCAATAACAATGTGAGCAAAAGCCAGCCAATCATAGCCGTATGCAAGAAATGGATACTGGGCATTCATGTCCCTGATCGCTACGTAACATTTCTGGATAAAGAAAAACAAATGGATGTCTTTGGGGATCACAGTACATAGCCATGCAAGTTCCGACTCTAGGGCAAAGGCAGTAGCACCACTTAATATCAATGCGATCACAAAGAATATGATCCATCTTCTGATAGTTGCTTTCAGCGAATAAATTGTTTCCATAAAAAGCACTTTGAATTACAAAGTAAATGTGAATTTTTCAGATACGCAATTATTTTTTAGATTGGGGAAGTGGGCGCAGATGACGCTCCCGCCTGATCGGACGGGCAGGGATTAGACTGATTAACACAGATAATATTCGATAGTACATGCAATTAACAGAAGCAATAGAACTAATAAAGCATCCGGAGATAGGTGGGGATGAACCACAATGCTGGGCGGATCTTGGTTGTGGCAGTGGGTTGTTTACAAAAGCGCTTGCCTCAATGTTGCCTGCGTCTAGTATTATCTACGCGGTGGATATGCAGCCATTACTTTCTTCCAATGTTCTTCCTAATAAAACGAGAATAGAAGTTATAAAAGCAGATTTCGTGAACGACACCTCGGCACTTCCTTCACTCAACGGTATCTTAATGGCCAATTCATTGCATTATGTAAAAGACAAGAATTCTTTTCTTTCGTCACTGCAGCCTAAACTTGTCGATAAACCGCAATTTCTTATTGTTGAATATGATACACTAAACGCTAATCGTTGGGTTCCTTATCCAGTTGACTTTTCGTTGCTTAAGAAACTATTTGCAAGCACAGGTTTTTCATCAATCGAAAAGATTAACGAACGTTCTTCTATTTATAACCAAGCGAAAATGTACAGTGCTTTGATCAGGAATTAGGAATTAGAAATTAGGAATTAGAACCAGGGGGACTGCGAAATATTAGGCGGTCTTTGATTTAAAGCTTAGTGGGTCGTAGTGCCCTTAGAGTCCGCCCGGATGAATCCGTTCGGACGGATCTTAGTGGTAAATATTTCGAACTTCAAATTGGCTACCGCGATACTTAACTCTCAATTTTCAATTTTCAACTTTCAATTTTCCACTAGCACTTTTACTGTCACCAGCAACTGCCCCGTATGCCTCATCGTATGTTCTGCTGCGTGAAAGAGCAGACCCATTACTGTAGAAGGAAGTTGTTTTCTCCCCACGCCCCGAAATTCAGTCAGGGAATTTTCGTTGGTTGTTTTAAGTTGCTCCAGTGAAAGATCAATCTGTTTATTAAAGTTGATGAGCAGCGTGTTGAGTGTTACTGTATCATTTTTTTTGCCTTCGGCGGAAAGGTATGCAAGCTGTCCCTGGTTCAATGGTTGTGCGATTGCATAGGTAAATAATCTATCAAGCACACCGGTTATGTGTTGCAGGTGAAAAGCTGGAGAAGCAACATTGGCGGGCTTTTCCCAAAGACGATGTTCTGGAAAATTGCTCATCAATTCATTTACTTCATCGCGTGCCTGCAGCAATGCGTGGGCCACGGGTTGCAGTAGTGCAGGTATGCCTTCGATGGGGCCTCGCATCCAGTATTCTGGTTGTTGCATGATGGGAGATTTGTGTATGAAAGATACTAAGTTTAAAGACGGTGTACGATGCACGAAGTACGGTGTACGACATTCTTTTAGGTGGCACATCACAATGAATTTCGTACACCGTACTTCGTAAATCGTACATTTTTCAACAGGTTTTTGGCATAAAAATAGCGACCACTCTAAAGTGATCGCTCTAAAAAAACTTACTGTTTCTATAATTAGAATTTCTCTAAACCAGAGAAGAAGAAGTTACCTTCGATTTCAGCGTTTTCGTCGCTGTCGCTACCGTGAACAGCGTTTTCACCAAGCGAAGTAGCGTACAATTTTCTGATAGTACCTTCGTCAGCTTTAGCCGGGTCAGTTGCTCCGATCAAAGTACGGAATGAAGCCACAGCATTTTCTTTTTCAAGAATAGCAGCAATGATAATGCCGCTGCTCATAAATTCTACCAACTCACCGTAGAAAGGTCTTGCGGCGTGTACTGCGTAAAACTCACCAGCTTTTTCAGCAGAAAGTTTTGTTTGTTTCAACGCGACAATGCGATATCCTTCTTTAATGATTCTATCTAAAATTGCACCTGCGTGGCCATTTTTCATAGCATCAGGCTTAATCATAGTAAATGTTCTGTTGCTCATATCACTTTTTTGTTTGAGGCCGCAAATATAGACGGAATAATTAGAAATTAAGAATTAGGCATTAAGAATTAAGAGGAAAGAACGCAGATTTTCATGATTTTCATGATTGACGCCGATTTGTTAAAAATATTAACCAAAGACTATCTCCTGTCAAATCATTGGATAAAAATAGTTTGATATTGTTCCTGCAAACGGAGTATATCTTATTTAATAAACCATAAAAATCATGACAATCTTGAAAATCTGCCTGCCCGACTGAAGTCATTCAGGCGGGCGTTCCCCTTTTAAACCGCAATAACAAATCGTTAACTCCTTATGTCTCAGTCATTAAACCTCTTTTTCCAAGTCCCAAAGCTTGTTTTGACAATTTATCATTTCCGCTTACCTTCGCTGCGCTTTTTATGAAACCCATACAGGAAATATACAACCAGCTGACCTCACCACGCAAAGTGGTCATTACCATGCATCAGAAACCAGATCCTGATGCCATGGGTTCTTCACTCGCGTTATATCATTTTTTAAGGCAGTTCGGGCATACCGTAACAGTTATTTCGCCTACAAACTGGGCGGGATTCCTAAATTGGATGCCGGGTTGCGATACTGTACTCGATTTCGAAAGCCAAAAGGGCAGAGCGGAAGTGCCAGGTATTTTGCAGCAAGCTGAGTGGCTTTTTTGCCTTGATTTCAACACATTGCCACGCACCAAAACGCTCGCGGCTCCTTTAAAAGAGCTGAAATGCGTAAAAATGCTGATCGATCATCACCAGCAGCCGGAAGTTGAATCTTTCGATTATGGTGTTAGCGATACCAGCAAAAGCTCTACTTCGGAAATGGTGTACGACTTTATCGTGGGCAGCGGTCATGGAGATAAAATAAACATCGACATGGCGGAATGTCTTTATGCAGGCGTGATTGGCGATACGGGATCTTTCCGTTTCCCTGCTGCAACGGCAGGTGTTCATACAATGGTGGCACACCTGAAAGAAGTTGGCCTTCAACACACGCAGGTACACGAAAATATTTACGATAATTATCTCGAAAACAGGCTTCGATTTATTGGACATGTTCTTTCCAATAGAATGGAGATCATGTACGAATACAATACTGCTTTGATCGCTATTTCTAAAGGCGATCTGTTGCGTTTTGAAATAAAAACAGGAGATACTGAGGGCCTGGTGAATTTTCCGCTCAGCATCCAGGGTATTAAAATGGTTGGCCTGGTAATTGACAGGGATGAAGAACGCAAATGGAGCTTCCGTAGCAAAGGAAATGTAGACGTGAATACGTTTGCCCGGAAGTACTTTGAAGGCGGCGGCCACTTTAACGCGGCAGGCGGCCATACGAACGACTCTCTCGATCAAACTGTAAAAAAATTTAAACAAGCAGTTAAAGAAAATGCTTTACAATTGCAATAACAATAAACAAAAAATGACAAAAATTACATCGATTGCTGTAGCGGCTGCTGCAGTATTGGGTTTGACAGCATGCAACAACGCAGGCTATAAAAAAACTGCGAGCGGGTTAATGTACAAGATCGTGAAACAGGGTAGCGGTCCGCAAGTGAAAATTGGCGAGGTATTGAAAATTAATTACGTTCAAAAAATAAACGATTCTGTTTTGGCAGATTCGTACAAAACAATGCCTGTGTATGCGCAAGCTGACAGCGGTGCCGCAAATTATCAACCAACCGAAATTTTCCGTTTGCTGCACAAAGGTGATAGCGTTGTAATATTGCAGTTCGCTGATACTATTTTGAATAAAATGCCAATGGCAGGTGGTTCTATCTTGAAAAAAGGTGACAAACTGTACCTGAATTTCAAAGTAGAAGATATCATGGCAAACGAAGAAGCTGTACGTGCAGATCGTGAAAAAGAGATGAATGCAATTGGCGATAAACAAGTTTCTGCAATTGAGGCTAAATTGAAAAGCAAAGGCATCAACAATGCACAAAAAACAGGTAAAGGAACATTTGTAGTAATACAAAATCCGGGTGAAGGTTCTGCAATTGATTCTGGCAAATACGTATCAGTAAGATACACTGGTAAATTGTTTGATACAGATAAAGAATTTGAGAACAACAGAGGTGCAGAAAAACCTGCATTCGGTTTCACTATTGGTCAGCATCAAGTGATCAACGGTTGGGACGAAGGTTTGAGATTGTTGAAAAAAGGTGGTAAAGCTACATTGTACATCCCTGGTTTCCTTGCTTACGGTCCTCAGCCTGGTCCTGGCGGCAAACCATTCGAATCATTGGTATTCGATGTAGATGTTGAAGATGTTGCTGACAAAGCTCCAGCTCCTAAAGTTGCTCCACAGTTTGAAATGCCACATGCGCATGACTCTGCTGCAGCAAAAGCAAAAAAATAATCTCTTTTAAATAAGATTTCGAAAGCACCGGCGTTTGTCGGTGTTTTTTTGTTGCCGGTAACCAGTTGGGTTGATGTACGATGTACGGGGTACGATGTACGAAATTCGTTAGTACGTAGCATTCTAATGGCTTTCGTACACCGTACTTCGTACATCGTACATTTTTTGAGGCTTCAATCATCAGCAACTCCGCCAACTTTTTTTTTCCACTTCCATTTTAGGTTTGATATTTGATGATTAAACGAACATTATTTCACCCAATAGCAAACCAATTATTTAATGAAGCCGAACATCGCTTTTGTAACAGGGGGGTATTCCGGAGAGGCACAGATTTCTTATATGAGTGCCATTACCATTGAAAAAAATCTGGACAAAGAAAAATTTAACGTTTACAAAATTGACATCAGACCAGACGGCTGGATGTATGAAAGCAATAAGGGTGAAAAAATAGCGGTAGACAAAAACGACTTTTCTGTCACTATCAATGGCGAAAAAATAAGGTTCCAGGCCGTGTTTATAGGCATTCACGGAACGCCGGGTGAAGATGGAAAGTTGCAGGGGTATTTTGACCTGATGAATATTCCTTACACTTCATGCGATGCAGCTACTTCGGCACTTACATTTAACAAGCGATATACCGTTGCCGTTGCGGCTTTTGCCGGAATCAACGTGGCAAAAAGTTTGCATTTGTTCAAGCATACAGGCATTGAACCATCTGTGGTGAGCTCACTATTGCAATTGCCGGTATTTGTAAAACCAAACAACGGCGGCTCCAGCATTGGCATGAGCAAAGTGAACAACAGAGAGGACATGGCTGCTGCGTTGGAAAAAGCATTTAAAGAAGATGATCAGATACTGGTAGAAGAGTTTATTTCCGGAAGGGAATTTACCATAGGCGTTTATAAAACAAAAGGTGAAATCAAAACGCTGCCGTTTACAGAGGTAAAAAGTAAGAAAGAATTTTTCGATTTTGAAGCCAAATACCAGGGCCTCAGCGAAGAAATTACTCCCGCTGTTGTGGACGAATCGATCGCGGAAAAAGTAAGGTACACCGCCAAAAAAGTATACGAAGTGTTCAACTGCCGGGGTGTAGTGCGCATAGACTTCATTTACAACGAATCCAAAGGCGAGCCATACATGCTCGAAATTAATACGGTTCCCGGCCAAACCGGTGAAAGCCTCGTGCCACAGCAGGTGCGTGCCGCCGGAATGGAACTGAAGGATTTTTATACAGCGTTGTTGGAGGAAGCGTTGGGAGCTAAACGCTAAACGCCTAGAGCTGAACGCCGGGGTCTCCAACATTGAACCATTGCGTTAAGCGTTCAGCATTTGGCGTTCTGCGTTTGGCATTCCGCATTAGGCCTTTCAAGCTTTTTTTCATTTCTTTGGGCGCACATTGAATAATCCATGAAAACAAAACCAAGTTATTGTGTTTAAATTCCTTACAAATAAACCGCTTTGGGTCAATATAGTCGCAGCATTTGTGCTGGGCGTGGTGCTGATCTTGCTGGTGCTGTCATCCCTCAACTTTTTCACCAAACATGGAAAGGTTTTGCGCATCCCATCCGTTACCGGAAAAACTTACGACGAAGCTAAGCGATCATTGGAGCTGCAAGGTTTTGAGGTAGAAATACAGGATTCCGTTTATCGCGATACGGTTAAGCCAAGCGTTGTCCTGCGCCAGTTTCCCGACGCGGATGAATTGGTAAAGGTCAACAGAACGGTGTTCCTCACCATCAACAGAACGGTGCCACCGGATGTGGTAATGCCGAACCTCGTGGGGATGAGTTTTAGAAATGCAGAGATAGTGATCAGGCAATTTGGCTTCAAAATGGGAGATACGCTCTATAAGCCGGACTTTACAAGAAACACTGTATTGAATCAATCGGTGGACGGAAAAGAAGTGCAACCGGGAACCAAGTTGCCAATGGGCTCGGAGATATCTCTAACTTTAAGTGGCGGACCTTCGGGTATTGATCTTGCAGTGCCGGATTTGACAGGCATGACGTTTAACGAGGCCAAAGCAAAACTTGGTGTGGTGGGCATTAGTTTTGGGTCAGCTGTTTATAAACCAGGCGTTACTGATTCAGCCAATGCGTATATTTATGACCAGGAGCCGAAACATTATACTCCAGATGGAAGGGTAAGCAGGATCAGGGCGGGACAAATGATCGATATTTGGTTACAAACCGAAAAGCCTGTGCGCGATACGACTGCTGCAAACCAACAGAATGACGGGTCTTCTTATTAACGATTAAAGTTTTATTATGAGAAATATTACAGTTGAAGAACTAAAAGCAAAACTTGATGCAGGCGAAAAGCTGCATGTGATTGACGTGCGCGAGCCAAACGAATATGCCGAAGCAAACCTCGGCGTGCAGTTGATTCCTTTGGGAAAAATACAGGCAATGGAGATCGATGAGATCGAAAACCTGAAAGACGAAGAATTGTTCATTCACTGCCGCAGCGGCAAAAGAAGTGCTACTGCCGCGATGTTCCTAGAAACAATGGGTTTCACAAACACCGTGAATATAGAAGGTGGCATTTTGGCGTGGCAGGAAAAGTTTGGCGACGAGAAAATCGTGAAGTAATTAATAATTAGTAATTAATAGGGCGTCATTGCTTATTGCTGCAAGCAGCGAGAGTGGTGACGCTTTTTTAATGCTTAATGCCAAAGGCTTAACGCTAAACGCGGAGATTCTTGCGTTAGGCGTTAAGCCTTTAGCATTAAGCCTCTAGAAGAACTTCATCGCCACAATCCCGCACAGGGCTTTTGCCAACATCAACCCGTCAATGACAACGAGATAATAGAAGATGGATCTGCGGTTATGCAGCGAGTATGCCACAGTAATAAGTAAGATGAATGGTATGGTGTTTATCAGGATTTTCATTACTCCAAATTGGCGGCTGAACGCATAAATGATAAAGGAGCCCAGACCAACAATGCTTAGAGGAATGACGATGTAAAAAATCGTTTTGCGCAGACCTGCCTTTACTACAAAGGTTTTCAGCTGCAGGTTGTGATCGGTGGCATAATCCTTAATGTCGAACAAAATACAAAGCACCGTTATGAACATTAAGTTTTTTACAAACAAAAAAAACTTGACCCATGTAATGTCGTAATTGATATTATGGGTGATGCAATAATACAGGACCGGGTAGATAGTCACCATTCCAGCCCATACAAAACCGATCATAAAAGGTTTCAGCCAGCCAACGCTTCTAAGATTGTAGGCTTTTGTAGTGCGTAAGTTGATGCCATAGTACATCAAGCCCGCCACCGGCACCAAAGCGATCAGGAACCATTCAGGTACGGTTATGCTGGTAAGTTCTTTTAAGGGAAATACGATCAACCCGCAAACCACGCAAACCGTGTACAACACAAGCTGGCAATAAAAAATAAGTTTTGCATTCGCAGCGTACCATACGGATCTTATGTTGGTGCTGTTGTGTGCGTTGTCGGTTATGTAAGCTTTGGTATAATAAAGAATAGTGAGAGCTGTTACTAAAAGATAATAGGGAACAGTATTCAACGGAAACTCCTGCTGCAGGCTTGCTTCAATAGAAAGAGCGACGGCGCAAAGACCATAAAAGTAATTGCCGAAAAAAATAAATTTCATCAGGCTGCGATCTTTCCTTTTCAACATAATGCCCTGCTGTTTTTTGAATACTTACAGCACAAATATAGTGAATGCTTATGCTTAATGCAGAAGGCCTAACGCTTAACGCTTAATGCGGAGTGCACCCTGCGTTAAGCGTTAGGCATTCAGCATTGAGCTTACTTGAGTTTCTGATTAAAGAAATCAATCGTCCTTTGCCATGCGAGTTCTGCGGCAGGGTTATCGTAACGCGGTGTCGTATCGTTGTGAAAACCATGATTGACATTCGCATAGGTGTAAGCAGTGTATTCTTTTTTATTTGCCTTCAACGCTTCTTCGTAGGCGGGCCAGCCTTCGTTTACTCTTGTATCAAGTCCTGCATAGTGGAGCAGGAGCGGGGCCTTTATTTTCGCCACATCATCGGCTGCCGGTTGTCCCCCATAAAAAGGAACGGCTGCAGATAAATCTGGAATTCGAACTGCCATCATATTGGCGATCCAACCGCCAAAACAAAATCCAACAGCGCCCACTTTACCATTACAGTCTTTGTGATTTTTTAAGTAATCAAATGCTGCAATGAAATCTTCGAGCATTTCATTTTTGTCCCGTTTAGCCTGCATTTCACGGCCCTTGTCATCATTGCCGGGATAGCCGCCGAGAGGAGTCAGTGCATCTGGCGCAATGGAAATGAATCCAGCTAGAGCAACTCTTCTGCCCACATCTTCTATATACGGATTTAGCCCGCGATTTTCATGCACCACCACTACGCCGCCAAGTTTGCCGGTAGTGTCGGCTGGCATTGACAACAGGGCTTTGATGGTGCCGCCGCCTTTGGGTGACTGGTAATTGATGTATTCAGATTTGATGCGCGGATCATTGGCTGTGGTTTGCAACGTGCTCTTATAGTCCGGCATCAGAAAACTCATGAGTGAAGTAACCGTAAGACCTCCAACGGCATATGTAGAAAGCTTTGCTACAAAGTCGCGCCTGTTTATTCGGTCATGTGCATAGTCATCATACAGGTCAAATACTTCCTGTTTGACGTCTTCTTTTTTTATGTTTTCCATAATGGTGTTGTTGTGATTAAATTTAAACAATTAAGAATTAGGAATTAAGAATTAAGAATTAAGAATTAAGAATTCTTTCTGTGATACGGATTTCCCAAAAAAGACTTCACGCCATATTAACAACTACCATTCAATTGCAGCCGTCGACCTAAAACAATTCATAATTCTTAATTCCTAATTCTTAATTGATTTTCCTTTTCTTTATTCCATGAAAATGTTTCAGCAAATAATCGAACTGCCGGAGAAACGCCGCGGTTTTCATTTGATCACCGGTGAAGTGCTCAGGGCGTTGCCTGCGATTGGTGAATTGAAAACAGGAATGTGCCAGGTGTTCATTCAACACACTTCGGCGTCACTTACCATCAATGAAAATGCTGATCCTACCGTTAGAAAAGATTTCGAAACATGGTTCAATAAAGCGGTTCCCGAGAACGATCCTGATTATATGCACAATGACGAAGGCTCCGATGATATGCCGGCGCATCTCAAAGCTGCACTGTTAGGCAGTTCTGTAATGATACCGATACGCAATGGCCGCTTTGCTTTGGGCACATGGCAGGGTATTTATTTGTGCGAACACCGAAACTACGGAGGTAGCAGGAGGCTTGTTATTACGGCATGGGGAGAGGGAGCTGAGTAACTGAGTAACTGAATAACTGAGTAACTGAATAACTGAGTAACTGAATAACTGAATAACTGAGTAACTGAATAAACTGAATGATTGAATAGAATGAATGATTGAATAGAATGAATGATTGAATTATTGCGGAATGGTCGATCTTAAAGATCAGTTATTCAGTTACTCAGTTATTCTGTTAATCAGTCCTTACCGCTCAACGTTCAAAATATTCTCATGCACCCACATTGCCTCTTCGTCGGCAGAAACTTTGTCGACCGTGCTGCCGGTTCTGCTAAAAGTGGCATGGGGAAAATCATAAGGCTTGCTGTGGTCAAAATAGGGGCCCACAACCCCCAGCAGCCAGCCATCTTTTGCCGCCCAATGGGGTGCGTTTACTTTATATTTGAAGACCTCGTAGTGAACATAATTATTGTGTCCATCGAAGTCAATTGTCACACGTTTTATATGTTCCAGTTCATCCGGACCGGCCGCAAGTTCGGTAGGAAATTCGAGCCAGTTGGCCAGGTTGCTTTCAGCACTCTTAACAATGGTAAGATATTCAGTGGGAAATAGTTCGAGTTTGTGAAAATCGTGCAGGAGTTGAAACGTAGATTCTCTCGTCATTACATTTTTTGCGAAGGGTAAAACATCATCAGTACTTACATTTTCTGCTTTTTCAAGTTTGTCGAACAAAGGGCGTATGCGTTCGAAGCGTTGGTCAGCCAGCTTCCTGATCTGACTTTTCACTTTCCGCGATCGATAGATCACGAGGAAAACGGCTGCCACGGCAACGGCACCCGCAATGATTAAAAAAATCATCATAACGGCAATGGTTAGGGTTTGTAGACAGTAAAATAATGGTTATTCGGGAAAACTATGGTATTTAACGGGTTAATTATTTATTGTTTGTGGGGAGGGCAATAACTGAATAACTGAGTAACTGAATAACTGAAGTTCAACGTCGATCAGCCATCAATAATTCAATTATTCAATAATTCAACCTTCAGTTATTCAGTTATTCAGTCATTTTTTAGCATCCTGCTCTTTCAAACACTTTTCTCTCTATTTTTACAACGATACCAACACTGCTTACTCTATTGAACGAAAACGGAACATATAGGGAGAAAGAACTGCTGCTACAAATTTCTGAAGGGGAGGAATCGGCTTTCCGGCAGATCTTTCAGCATTATGGAGATCAGGTGCACGCCAATATTTACACGATCGTAAAATCGCACGCCATTGCGAAAGATCTTGTACAGGATACTTTTCTGCGCGTTTGGTTGTACAGGGACAAACTACCCGAGATCGAAAACTTCCGCCAGTGGCTCATGCGCATCGGATACAATCGTGCTTTTACCTACCTGAGAGACAAGGCTACACAAGACAAGGGACTCAATGTTTACATAGATAAATACGCCGACACCAATTTCGACAATCCGGCTGAATCAGCGCTCCTGGTGGATGCATTGCGACGTGCCATTGGTAATATTGTGGTACAGATGCCACCCCAACAAAGAAAGATCTATACCCTCAGTCGGGAGCAGGGGCTGAAAATTCCCGAGATCGCTGATCAACTCGGCATTTCTCCAAACACCGTTAAAAATACGCTCGTAAAGGCGCTTCACACCCTTCGTGAAGGAATGGAGAAGGCCGGATTTAGCCTGATCATTATCTCCATCTTAAATATTTTTTAACTTTTTTGATTTTCGACTAGTCCTAAAATTCTCCACGGGAGTCTGTTTATAGACACCTTATTCCTCTTAACGCAAAAACTAGTCAATTGAAAAGCCAGGAAAGCATTCTGTTGCTATTAAAAAAAATTAACGAAAACCAAGCCAGCCAGGAAGAACTTAACGAACTGATCGAACAATTGAGGAGTGATGAAAAAAGTGAGTTGACGGAGCAATTGGAGATCATGCTAAATCCCTACAACGAAAACGAGCGCAAACCTTTGACCACTTCTGAAATTGAAGACATGGCAAAATCCATATTCACTATGGATCATGTTAAAGAGGAAGAGGGCGGGGAGAGCAAAGTTCTTTTATTAAAACGCGTTTCATTCATGCGTACGTGGTGGGCCGCTGCAGCCGTATTTGTGTTGGCAGTTGCCGGTGGCGCATATTTGTGGAATCACGTAAGCGAAAAAGAAAAGGGAAGCGTTGCCTTAGTAAAACCTGCGCAGGATGTGCCTCCGGGAAAAAATGGCGCCATTCTTACATTGGCAGATGGTAGCCAGGTAGAGCTTGATAGTTCCAAAGGCGGTGTGATCGCTACGCAGAACGGCGCGAAAGTATGGTTGAAAAACAATCAGTTGGTATACGACGCGAAGGCAGCGGAAAAAGACAAAGTGGTTTATAACACGGTGAGTACGCCGAGGGGCAGGCAGTATCAGATTACTTTACCAGACGGCTCCAGAGTGTGGTTGAATGCGGCCAGTTCCATTCGCTATCCTAACCATTTCACGGGTTCGGAGCGTAATGTGGAGATAACCGGTGAGGCGTACTTTGACGTTGCGAAAGATGCATCCGCGCCATTTGTGGTAAAGGCAGGCAATGAAGACATCCAGGTACTGGGAACGGAATTCAATGTGATGTCGTATGATGATGAGGCCTATGTGAAAACCACTCTGGTAAATGGTTCTGTAAAAGTAGGAGTTGATTACGCTGCAAGAATTTTAAAGCCGGGACAACAATCGCAGGTGGGCAAAAATCAAAGCCTGCAGGTGAAAAGTGATATCGATGTAGATGAAGTTATTGCATGGAAAAACGGTCGTTTTGCTTTTTCAGATGGTAACCTGGAAACGATTATGAAGCAAGTCGAAAGATGGTACGACGTGGAAGTTTCGTTCAGCGATAAAATTTATGACCTCTATACCGTGAATATTTCCCGCAATATGCCTGTTTCAAATTTGCTGAAATTCCTGGAGATGAGTGGTGGCGTACATTTTGAAATAGATGGAAAGAAAATAATTGTCAGAAAATAACCATTTGAACAACATTAAAAAAACTAAAAAACAACATCGTATGTAAAGAGAAAAAGGATCGCCTTTCACAGCGTTTACCTTATAAAAAAACCGCTCCGAGTACGAGTCGGAACGGCAGGAAGATTAGGTAAATCAGATATTCAATTTGTTAGAACTGCTTATTGTTTAACCTAAACTAAAACAAAGTTATGGATTTCAAGGCTCATTCTACCTCTTTCCAAAAAGGGGTAGCCAAAACTGCGCGGATTATGAAATTGACGGCGTTTATCTTACTCGTTTTTACCCTCTCGGTTAGTGCTTCAACTAAGGGGCAGAACATTACTATTTCGCTAAAAAATGCATCGCTGGAAACTGTTTTTAAAGAAATTCAAAAACAGTCCGATTACAATTTTGTCTATAACAGCCGGTTGGTAAAAACCGCCAAAACTATTGATGTCGATGTAAGAAGCGCATCCGTGGAAGATGTGCTCCGTCAGTGTTTCAGAGATCAGCCGCTAACTTATTCCATTGTTGAGAAAACGGTGATCATCAAGCCATCTCCACATGTAATTATTATAACAGAAAATGAAACGGCAGAGCCCGTGCATGGCGTGGTGACCGACAAAACAGGACATCCGCTGCAAGGTGTTTCTGTATTAAACAAGAAAACAAAGAAAGGTACAAAGACCGGTCCTAACGGAGAATTTACATTGCATGCATCTGTAAACGACGTACTGGCTTTTTCGATAGTGGGTTATAAATCGATTGACAAAAAGATCGACAATACTGATATCGCTTTGGTAATTCCATTGGAAATTGAAGCGTCTTCACTAACTGAAACAGTCGTGGTAGGTTACGGAACTTCCCAAAGAAAAGATCTTACCGGATCGGTTGCAACCATTGCTGCGAAAGACATACAGGATATTCCTTTTGCAACAGTAGACAATGCACTTGCAGGTAAAGCCGCAGGTGTAGAGGTTACAAAAACAGATGGTACGCCAGGTGGGGCCGTGCGTATTCGCGTGCGTGGCTCTACTTCATTGTTGGGCGGCAACGATCCTTTGTATGTAATCGATGGTGTGCCTATGCAAGTGCAATCGGCATACATCAACCCGGGCTATGATGTGAGCAGTCCTGTAGGCAATGACGTAACAGGTTCTGGTGGTGTGAGTGCAGGTATGTCAACCGCCTTTGTAAACGGCTTGAACAATTTGGGCGGCTTGAACATTGATGACATCGAGTCCATCTCTATTTTGAAAGATGCATCCGCTGCTGCCATCTACGGTTCGAAAGCCGCAAATGGTGTGGTGTTGATCACTACCAAAAGAGGTAAGAAAGATATGAAGCCGGTGATCACATTCAGCTATTATGGAACAGTGAGCATGCTGGCTAAAAAACCAAAGCTGCTGGATGCTACTCAATATAAAACATTGCTCACAGAGGCTGCGGTAAATGATAATGCAGCACGTGTTGCAGTAGGAAGAGCGCCTCGCCCGGAAGCGGTAAGAATTGTAAACGATCCGACTTATTTTGGTAAATACAATACAGACTGGGTGGATCTGGTTACAAGGACAGCATTTGCAAACAACGCAGAAGTATCTGTGCAAGGTGGTGGTGGTTCAACAAGGTACTACACCTCTTTCGCCTACAACAACACGCCGGGAGTGGTAGTGGGTACAGATTACGAACGAGTGTCCGGCAAGGTGAACCTGGAAACGGAGATCAGCAAACGTTTCAGATTTGTTACCAACCTTAACATTGGTTATGTAAACCAGAACATTACCAATGGCGCATATCAGCAGGCTTTGAGATCAAGGCCAGACTGGAGCCCGTACGATTCTACAGGGGCTTTCCAAAATTTTGCTACAGTAGCTGCCAGCTATTTGGGATATGAAAACCCATTGGCAATGACCACAGCTGTGAACAACTCAAAAACCACGAGCCTGTTGGGTTCTATCAGTGCCATTTATGACTTCAACCCGCATTTGCAATTCAAGAGTACGGTATCATTGAACAGCCAGAACTATACACAGAAGCTGTTTACGCCTGACTATCTGCAAATAGGAAGCTTCTACGGAAACGTGTCTTCCAATGGAGGTATAGGTAACAATGCGAACAGTCGCTTCACTGACTGGTTCATTGAAAATACATTGGGCTATACCAACAAATGGAAAGACAAACATGTTGTAAATATACTTGGCGGATTTTCTTACGAAACTGTGAAGACAAGCTACTTCAGCGCTACAGCGTCTGGTTATCCAAACAACGATGTGCTGAATAATTTGTCATCTGCAACCACGCCAATTTACACACAAGGAGATCAACCGAATAAACCGCAGAGCTATCTTGTTTCTTATTACCTGCGTGCAAACTATACACTGATGGATAAGTACCTGTTTACTTTCACAGGTCGTTCAGACGGTTCATCAAAATTTGGCCCGGATAACAAGTTTGGTTACTTCCCATCAGGAGCAGTTGCATGGCGTTTGTCCAACGAAAACTTTTTGAAAAATGTTAAGTGGATAGAAGACATCAAGATCAGAGGTAGCTACGGTTTGACAGGAACTCAAAATATAGGCGATCAAAAATATCGTACACTTTACTCGCCACTGGCTTATGCCGGAACCAATGCACTTGTGCCAACACAACTCGGAAACCCTGCTTTGAAATGGGAGACAACCAAACAGGCAGATGTGGGTGCAGATGTATCACTGTTTGGAAACAGGTTGCAAGCGACTTTTGATTATTACAGAAAACAAACAGATGGTGCATTGCTTGCATTACCTGTGCCGCCAAGTTCATCTTACTCAACTTTGCTGGAGAACACAGTTGATATCAGGAACACGGGTTATGAGTTAAGTATCTCCGGCGATATTATACGCACAAGAAATTTCCGCTGGAACGCTTCTGTGAACATCACCTGGAACAAATCTCTTGTTACCAAGCTCAACAAAAATGCAGATCTTACGGGTCTTCCTGACAAAACAGGTCTTGAATATGGCAACACTACACTCATTGAAGGACAGCCTTTGGGTTTGATTACCGGAATGAAAGTAGATGGTATCATCAAATCAAAGAAAGATCTTGATGATTACAAACAGCGATTGAATTTTATCGGCAACATTGTTTTCCCATACCTCAATATTGGAGATCCGATGTTCCAGCTTGATTCAACCGGCTATCCTGATTTTCACGTAGTAATTGCAAACGCAGCACCTAAATACTACGGAGGATTTTCACAAGGGTTCAGCTACAAGAACTGGGATCTGAATCTTTACTTCCTCTTTTCGCAAGGTGGCAAACTCATGTGGGGCGACCATGTGAGCAGTATTAAATTCATCGGTACGCCGAACGCCAACCAGGTAATGCTCGATCGTTATACACCTGAAAATACTGGAACCAATCTGCCAAGATTGCTGTGGAACGATCAGGTTATTTACAACAGCAGTCTCAGCATTTTCAATTCTTCGTATTTGAAATTGAGAACGGTTTCTCTTAACTACAGGTTTAGTAAAACACCGTGGATGACAAGAACAGGGATCCAGAATGCATCAGTATATGCTACTGCAACCAATCTTTTCACCATTACCAAGTATCCCGGCAACGATCCTGAAACTTCAGACGACGCATACAGCGTAGCAGGCGGATACTTTGACGTGAGTAACTATCCTGCAGTAAGAACAATTTCTATCGGATTGAAAGTTGGTTTCTAAAAAACAAATACGACACATGAAACAGAATAAAAATTACATCATCATACTAGCACTGTTTAGCATGGCAATTGCGGCCTGCTCGAAACAGTTGAATGTTTATCCATCCAGTTCTGAAGTTGACGGCAACGTGATCACCGATGTTAAGAGCGCCCAAACAACCTTGAATGGCGTGTATTACAGATTTGCAGACGGAGGAGCGGATTACAACGGTGTTCCCATTTCATCATGGTACTATGTGAACGAAAACTTTCCTTCCCAGTTGAGTGGAATGCTTTCCTATACCTTTGGTGGTGGTGGTTTAGATGAACATTTGTACGATGCGAAGACATACGGCATTGACGCGATTTGGACCTATGGTTACGGCATCGTAAACGCGGCAAATGGTTTTTTGAAAAACATTGCGCCGCTAAGCAATATTTCAAGCACGTCAAAAAAGCAAATGATCGCTGAAGGAAAATTCCTTCGTGCATTTGGGAACACTGAATTGTTATTGTATTACGGAGAATATGCTGATCCGGCAAGTGCTTACGGTATCATTGTTAGAAATGAATTTGTAGAACCGAAGAATTTGTATTTGCCAAGAGTATCTGTTGCAGAAAGCTATGACTCAATATTGGCGGATCTCAACAACGCGATTCCTGATTTGCCTTCGACAAACTCATCCATCGCCTATGTAAATGCGTGGACCGCAAAATTGCTGAAAGCGCGTGTGCTTATCAATCGCGGAACCAGTGCAGATATGGATGCAGTGATCAGTCTTACAAATGACATCATTACCAATGGACCATTTGTATTGGAAGGAAATGTAAAAGATATCTTCCTTACAAAAAACGTGGCAAGCAAAGAGGTGATGATGGGGATTCTTCCATATCCACAGCAACAAGCTAAATGGCAGAACTTTATTTATTACGATAGCTACAGTCCTAATGAATTTATGACAGACTTGTTCGCCGGTGACCCTCGTACCGCATGGCAAATACAAACTGTAAAGAATGCCTACGGAAATTATGTGGCGCATACCAAATATTATCCAGGTCCGGTGGCACCGACACCTATTGCATTTACTGCTGTTTCAGAATACAGTTATGCATTCAGACTTAGTGAAGCTTATTTACTGAAAGCAGAAGCATTGATAGCAAAAGGAGGAAGCCTCGATGAAGCAAAAACTTTATTGAAGACAGTGTTGTCTCATGCAGGTGTTACCAATTTTACTGACATTGATGCCGCAGACTCCGGCCCACAAATGCAGCTATTGACAATTAAAGAGGAAATGAAAAGCTTTGTAAATGAAGCCGGTCAGGATTGGTTTGCAGTAAGGCGCCTGCCTTTCTCGACTTTGCAAACGTTGTTGCCAAGTATAAAAGACAAAGCCTTGTTGATATTGCCGATTCCGGATGCGGAAATTGTGGCCAACAAATCAATGAAACAAAATCCAGGCTATTAATCAGGAATTAGAAATTAGGAGTTAGGAATTAAGAGTTAGGAATTAGGAATTAAGAATTATTCTGGTGCTGTCATCCTTAAAGTTGCGCCATATACAATTGCGACGATCAGAACAGAAATAGTTCAATATAGCTCAAAGTGTGTCACACAAAGAATTCTTAATTCCTAATTTCTAATTCCTAACTCCTCAAATAAAAAGCGTTAAATGAAAAAAGCAATAATGCTGCTGGCTGCAGGCTTCTGCGCGTCTCTATTACATGCCCAAACCAATACAACCGTTACAGCTTCCATTAAAGGATTGGAGGCAGGCAAATGGGTTTACTACAGGCCATTGTCCGGAGATCAAAAAGACTCCGTTCAAACAAAAGCCGGTGGCTTCGTTATCAAGACAAACATACCGGAAGGAGAGGGCAATGCATACATCATTCAGATTGGAAACAAGTATGTTGAAAACTGCATGACATTTTTATATCTCGACAAGGGAAACGTAACGCTTAAAGGCGATGGTCCTATGATGAAAGATATAAAAGCCGATGGACCTCAATACATCAAAGACTACAATGCTTACAGCGACTTTATAAAAAATGCACCTGCATTAAAAGGTAAAGAAGAGTTGTATAAAAAAGCAAACGAGCTGTATGCAAAAGATACAGCCGCTTTTGCAGCGCTTCAACCCCAGTTGGAGAAAATGGATTCGTCTGAAAAAGCATTGACAAAACAATGGGTACTCTCGCACAAAAATTCTCGCTACAGCGCATTCCTGCTTTCTTTTGACCTTGGTAGATTGGATTTTGACGAACAGGAAAAAATACTAAATCAGTTAACTGCCGACGCAAAAAACAATGCACCCGGTAAGAAAGTAGCGAACAGCATTCGCATCAATAATTTGACAGGCATTGGCAAACAGGCGATGAACTTTACGCAGAATGATACGCTGGGAAAACCCGTGTCTCTTGCTGATTTCAAAGGCAAGTATGTACTGGTAGATTTTTGGGCAAGCTGGTGCAAACCGTGCAGGGCGGAGAATCCAAATGTGGTAGCCGCCTACAATAAATACAAAAGCAAAAACTTTACCGTACTTGGTGTGTCATTAGATCAGCCAACAGGGAAAGAAAAATGGCTGAATGCCATCCATGCCGATAACCTGACATGGACGCATGTTTCCGATCTTAAATTCTGGAACAATGCTGTTGCAAGGCAGTACGACATCAACTCCATTCCGGCTAATTTATTGATCGATCCCAGTGGAAAGATCATTGCTAAAAATTTACACGGCGAAGAGCTGGAGAAAAAATTAAATGAAGTTTTGTAACTACAAAGAATTAAACAACGATGAAAAACTATTTTGCTATAGCCCTTGCTACGGTAGCTGTTCACGGTGCCAATGCACAACAGTTCACACTGAACGGAAAAATTGAAGGAGCCGCCACTTCGGAAAAAGTAAAGCTCTACTACACAGATGCATCCGGTAAAAGAACAACCGATAGCACCACGGTAAATAACGGCAGTTTTGCATTAAAAGGAAACATTGCTGCGCCTACAATGGCATTTATAGAATACGGCAAAGGTGCTCCTGGCCAGAACCCAAACACTGCAAGTTTTTTTATAGAACCGAAAGCAATGAAGGGTAGCTTTAAAGTCGGAGACTTTAAAAATATGGTGATCACCGGTTCTACAACGCAGGATGAATTTGTAGAACTGGAAAGCTCAAAAGAGCCGATCAGAAAAGAGATGGAGCCTTTGTCCAAAGCATATGAGAAAGCGGGAGAAGGAATGCGCAAAGCGCAAAAGGAAAAGAAAAGTGATGATGTGCTGGATTCGTTGAGATACGAAGCTGCTGCAATACATGACAAGTTTGAACCTTACTTTCAAAGACAGGCACAAAAGGATTTTCAGTTTTTTGCGAAGCACCCTCAATCATACGTAACGGCTTATTACCTGCGTTTTCATACCACAGATATATCGCTTGATTCGTTGCAAATGTTTTATAACGCACTTGGATCAACTATCCAGCAAAGCGGTGATGGCAAAAACATTGCTAAGGAAATTGAAAAGTTAAAAGCAGGTTCTCCTGGCAGTGTAGCGAAAAATTTTACCGCAAAAGATATTAATGGTAAGTCGCTTTCACTCGCCGACTTCAAAGGGAAGTATGTGTTGATAGACTTCTGGGCAAGCTGGTGCGTGCCTTGCCGCAAGAGCATGCCGCATGTAAAAGAACTCTATGGAAAGTATAAGGATAAAGGGTTTGACGTGATTGCAGTCTCTGACGATGACAGGGATTCGACGGCATGGAAGAAGGCAATTGCAAAAGATGGAACCGACATGTGGAACAATGTACTTCGCGGAATGGATTGGGAAAAAATAAGAAAAGGAGAATCCAACGATAAGGACATTAGCGAGAAATTTGGCATTCACAGTCTGCCTACAAAAATACTCATTGACAAAAACGGCGTCATCATTGGCCGTTATGATAAAGGAACAGAAGAAGAAGCGCTTGCACTGGACAAGAAGCTTGCAGAAGTAATGAACAATTGAGTTTTTTCTATTTACCACTAAGGCACTAAGGACACTAAGTTTCACTAAGGGATTTTCTTAGTGCGGCTTTTTGTCCTTAGTGCCTTAGTGGTTTTATTTTGAATCCCACTTCACTTCCTTTTCCATAAACTTAATCAAATCATCTGCCGCCTCTTGTTGTTCACGGATACTCGGATGTCCTGGTGTTTTTTTATAAGGAATAAAATGCGTAAGCACCCGGTTATCTTTTAATGAATGAACCGCTTGCGTAACATAGCCCGGCCACGGAGAATTTGCTGCTGAAGCATCCATGCTCCCAAGCACGCAAACGATAGTTGCCGAAGGATATTTTGCACGCACACTGCTGATGAAACTTTTGTAAGCCGCAATGATCTGTGTGTCAGAAGGAGCGGTTGTTCCAAAGCGAGCTTTGAATTGCTCATGCTCCGGTTTTTTTATAAGCCAGCTGTCATTCTGGAATAAATTTACAATGACCACCTGCGGTGTATAGTCGCTAAAGTTCCAATGACTGCCAGCATCATTCGGATTTAACCGGTCATACATTTCAGGCATGATCAGGGGAAACCAGCTGATCAAAATGCCAATGCCGCTTTTGGAAATACTTATGTAGTCTGCATTGAAATGCCTTGCTGTAATCGCCGCGTAGCTTATATAGCCATTCTCAAAGGGAGCCGTTCCCCGGTCTTTTCCTGCCGAGTCTTCCACGGCATAACCACAGGTAATTGAATCTCCGTATACTTCGATCTTTCTTTTTTTGGAAGGCGGAGCTGCTAATAGCCTGGTGCCTTTGTCAACCGTAAAACCATAGATGGCAGTGCTTCCCATGGCCCATTCAGTTTGTTTAAAAAGCTCCACTTCGTGCTTGCCTGCTGAAAGGCCACTGGCAAGTGTGTAGGTCCTTTTTGTGCTGTCAACGTTTAATGTTTGCTGTACTTTACCATCCACTACCACTGTAAAACGATTGATGCCGGTTTGATCTTTGAGCACAACATCAATACCCGTTCCTTTAAATTTTATTTTAGCTGAAGAGGCTGACCAGTAGAAAACAGTTGTGCTATCTGTCTGCTGTATGCGGCCCGTATAGCGAATGTGAGGATCGTTGTGTTTAATGTTGACGTTTTGTGCAAGTGGTTTTTTGCATATAAGCAATGATGCAAACGTGAAACAGATAAAGGCAAGTCTATACATTGGTTTATGTTGGTTTGGGTAAAGATATTTGAAATTTGAAAATGGATGGCACACTGATGACACTGATTAAACTGATTTACACGGATATCAAGTCCAAAGCCGCCACCGATTGCAAATTTGCCTAAAAGCGATTTCGAAGATCTCCGAAGTATTTTCTAGTCCTTAAGTAGCGAAGAGTGTTTGCGCCCTTTTCTTCTTTGCGCCTTTGCGTGAAACCCCAGGGTATGTCACAACAATATTGGTTTTCCGCTGTTATTCGACCAACAACATAGTTATATGAGAAATCTTATCTTTCCCTTAGTCTTGTTCACAATGGTGACAGCCTGTAATCAGGCGCCAACAAATACGACCTCAGTAAAAGATTCAACGGCAGTCTCTCAGTCCTCGATATTTGCGCCTGCCAATGAAAATGAAAAGGCTATCTACAGTCGTGCATTTAACGTTGTCGTGTGGGGGCTGCCTGCCGTAAATTCTGAATTGATGTACGAGGATCTTTTGAAAGCCAAAGGCGATTATAACCAGGTGATATATTGGTCCGGGCTCGTTAATTCAAAAAATCAGACCCTCACGCCCAATCCTGATGTCATCTACATCAACCCGTTCTATGACACAAGAAAAGGTCCGGTGGTGTTAGAGATTCCGGCTGCAGAAGGCGTTTCTTCCATTACAGGTTCGTTGGATGACGCCTGGCAAACTGCTATTGAAGACATTGGCCCCGCCGGATTAGACAAAGGTAAAGGCGGAAAATATTTGATCCTGCCACCCGGTTACAAAGACAAAGTTCCGGCAGGTTATTTCCCAATGTCATCTTCAATTTATACCGGCTTTGCCATCCTTCGTTCAAACCTTACCAATGGCACCAAAGAAGATATCGCAAGGGCAGTTGATTACGGTAAAAAGATAAAGATGTATCCTTATGCACAGGCGGCCAATCCTCCTCAGACAGCCTTTCTTGATTTGCTTGAAACACCTTTCGGCAACATCATTCCCTACAACATTCATTTCTTTGAATCATTAAGCAATTTCATTCAAAGAGAGCCGTTGCTCACGCGTGATATGGCGATGATAGATCAGTTAAAAACAATCGGCATTGAAAAGGGAAAAGACTTTAAACCCGATGCCCGCACAAAGGAGATTTTGGAAGCAGCCATAGCTGATGCACATAAATGGGTGGACGCGCAATATGAAGCAACATTCAAGCATCCTTTCTATGAAGGCACCGGATGGGCGCTACCCGCTGATCCGCAAACAACGAAGGGAATAATGGAAAACTATGCCGATCCTGCTAATTATCCCGTAGACGGTAGGGCCGTTATTTATTCGATGGCTTATTTCAGTACAAAACATTTAGGCACCGGTCAGTTTTATCTGTTGAATATAAAAGATAATACAGGCAAAAGGTTTGACGGCTCAAAACTTTATCATTTGCATTTGTCGCCAAATGTGCCTGTAAAGCTTTATTGGTCCGTAACGGTCTACGACGGAGAAACGCACGCGTTGTTACCTGGTATGCCATATTTTAGCCGCGCATCCACCACTCCGGGCCTTCAGAAAAACGCTGACGGTTCCGTTGATATTTATTTTGGCGCAAAAGCCCCTGCAGGAAAAGAATCCAATTGGGTACCAACTGATCCCAAGCGCAGCTTTGAGTTATTGGCAAGATTCTACGGACCTGAAAAAGGATTCTTCGATAAGACGTGGAAAATGGGAGATGTGGAGGAAGTGAAATGAATTTGAAAATGTGAGGATTTGAAAAGTGAGGTCGGCACAAGGATGACACGGATTGGACGGATTTACACAGATGTTTTTGAAAGTTAAATAATCGAATAATCGAGGAGACCAGGTTTTTTCTTGCGTTTCAATAATCGATTATTCAGTTACTCAACAGGTATCCGTGTAAATCCGTCTAATCCGCGTCATCTGTGGGCTAGTAAAATCAGCGTCATTTGTGTACCATTCTTTACCGCGCGCATCTATCAACAAGTGTTGCAGTAAGATGCACTTCGTACACGAGAAAATCACATCCTTTTTAGGGGATGTGATTTTTTATTGTTGCTTCGCCGATAGGAAAATTCTTTCGCTTTGACGGGCTATATTTAATTTATTGATAGTTTTTATTAAAGGATGTCGAGCAACCCTCTTTAAACCATGACAAGGTTTTTACCATTTATGCTGCATCAGGTTGCAAATCAATATGTATTTTCAAACGGAGTAAAATGCCGCCGTTCTATTCTATCATTCCTGCAAATTATTACGAACAAGGCATGTTGCACAGAAGCTATTTTCAAATTTCCAAATCTTCAAATTTTCGAACTGGCCAATTTTCTTAATACTAAGATAATCTCCCCAAACAGTACCTTTTAAAATTTAGGAATAACCTTTGCACGAATTCTATCTGTCTGGCAAGTGAAAGACTCAATGGTAAAAGAAATACGCAAAGGCAACCAACACCTGTACTATAAAGCTTATGATGAGTATCATGGAAAGCTTTACCAGTATGTTTTTAAGTATACCCGGTCCGCTTACCTGGCTGAAGAAACTGTTCAACTTAGCTTTATAAAACTTTGGGAAAAACGGGAAACGCTTTCGATTGAACATTCGCTGTCTTCGCAACTATTCAGAATTTCCAAAAGCATTTTGATCGATCTTTTACGCAAAGAAAAGCTTCGCCAAACACAGGAACTATCAGACATTTTTATAGCTGCTCCGGTTGCCAGCGAAAAGATCATTTATAAGGAAGAACTTGAAAATGTCTTTGCTGCAATTGAAAGCCTTCCCACACAAAGCCGCCGCGTATTTGAATTAAGCAGGATAGATAATCTCTCGCACAAAGAGATCAGTGATCGCCTTTCCATTTCTACTAAAACAATTGAGAACCATATATCAAAAGCCCTCAAGTATCTGAGAACCAATCTGACTATTTTCTTTTAAATCCTCAACATTATGCAAGTTGGTGAAACGCTTCACGTTTCTTTTTTACCACGGAGTTAAGGAGGTTTTTTCACAGAGGAAAGGAGGGAGAGGTGCGGCTAATCTAACTGATTTACCACTCACGTGAGTGCAAGGAAAGGGGAACTGTAACACGATGAACATCTCCTCCTTACCTCTGTGCTCTAGTGAGTTACACCAATAATTTCGAAGTGGCTTCTCCGCGTCCTCTGCGGTTAAGAAAAATGTTGCACAGAGCGCTGTACGTAAACAATTCTCCGCCAGCACGTCCATTTTCAAATTCCCACATTTTCAAATTTTCAAATTGCCTCCGTGTTAACTAATTGTAACCTCTCCAAAACGAGTAGGGGATAATTCTTTCTCATGCGAATACTATATATGCAAATGTCAAATCGTTTAATTGAAAAGTTTTTATCGGGAGATTGTACAGAAGAAGAAATGGAAATTGTGATAGCGCATTTCAAAAACGATCCTGATGCATTTGTCCAATATCTTACTGAAAAGAGCTGGGAAACATTTCAGCCAGATGCAAAGGTTGCGGTTCCTTCAGAAAAAATGCTGCAACAGATTGATGGCAGTATAAGAACGGCAACTGTCAAAAAAATGAATCCTGTTTGGATCGCGGCTGCATCTGTTATCATCATCGCAGGTGTTTTTTCTTTGTATAAACTGGCAATGCCGGTTGAGAAAAACGAATTGGCAAACGATGACGGGCCAAAGATTGAAGTTTTTAGTACAAAGCAAGATGTCCTGAAAACGATTGCCAATAATACCTCTAAGGCATCATCACATGCTTTGCCCGATGGCAGTGTTGTGAAGTTGGGCGCAAACAGCAGTATATCATTTGACGAGCATTTTACGAACAACAAAAGAGATATTTTCCTGAAAGGAGAAGCTGTGTTTACTGTAGCAAAAGATAAAGCGAGACCTTTTACTGTACACTCTCATACTGTGGCTGTCACTGCATTGGGGACAGTGTTTGACGTGAACGACAGAAGCCCTGAGAGAGCCATCGTTCATTTGTATTCGGGAAAAATTGTGATCAGAAAGGAGAAAGACATCGCCGGTAATTTCAATGATGTTTATTTGACACCCGGTCAATTATATCAATTGAACAAAGATAACCTGGTTGCAATTGTTTCAGAAACGCCCAAAGTAAAAGCAACCACCGTTTTGCCGAAAGTAAAGTCCGTGCTGAATTTCAATAAACAATCCATTGCTGAAATTCTAACACAACTGCAAAAGGAATATAAACTTACCATAGATTATAACGAAGATGTAATTAAGAACATGGATTTCACCGGTACGTACGATCCATCAAACGCAACCGTTGAATCGTTCCTCGAAACCCTATGCTTGTTGAATGATCTGACATTGACCAAAACCAATGATCATCATTTTTCCATACAGGTAAAATAACAGCAAACAACATTTACTCAATAACAACGCAACATGACAAAAGTGTGCGTCGGGTATTCTTTTGTCTAAACTTAAAAATTAAATTAAACAGCTTATGAAGCGGATGCTCTTCTGTATGTTACTTTTTTGTGCCGGTTTATCGCAAACATGGGCGCAAACCGGTGGCAACACTGCAACAGGCATTATTAGAAATGATAAAGGTGATGCACTGGAAGGTGCGGCCGTTTATCTCCAAAACAGTGGCACTGGCTACAAGCAAACCGCGATGACCAATAGCAAAGGTTTGTTCAATTTCACCAAAGTGCCGGCTGGCAACGGTTATGAATTTATCATCAGTTATGTCGGATACAGCAACGACACGTTAACGGGTTATGAGATGAAAGAAAATGGTCGCATATCCTTAAGCGTAACCATGAGCAACAAGTCATCGGAATTGGAAAAAGTAATTGTGATTGGGTATGGATCTATGAGAAAGAAAGATCTTTCTGCGGCAGTATCAGAAGTGCCTGATATGCAACAAATACAGGAAAGGCCTGTGCTTGACGTCGCTAATATGATACAAGGTAAAGTAGCAGGTGTAACAGTCATAAATAATGGAGGCCATCCAAACAGCACTCCCCAGGTAGTGATACGGGGTATAGGTTCCCGTGGCGCTGAAAGCCCGTTGTATGTTGTGGACGGGGTTCCCGATGCGCCTTACAATCCTGCAGATGTTGTGTCAATGACCATTTTGAAAGATGCGGCTTCTGCGGCTATTTATGGCGCTTTCTCGGGTTCTTCTGGTGTTATCCTCATTACAACACGCCAGGCAAAGCAAGGCAGGCCAACTGTAGAATATCAAGGCTTTGCCGGTGCAAAACAAGCATGGAAATTGCCACAGTCTTTAACGGCAGATAAGGAAGCAGAAGTTGCAAATTTGGCTTTTAAGAATGCAGGTATGCCGCCACTCGATGGTTGGGACGCAAGCAAAAACCCTTATGCACAGGTAACACGAACAGATTGGGTGGATGAAATTTTTAGAACTGCAATGGTGCAAAGGCACACCGTTACTGTAAATGCAGGGTCTGATAAATTCTCTACATTATTCCAGGGAAGATATGAAGAGAACCAGGGAACATTGCTGAACACGTACAACAAAAATATTTCTGCACGTTTCAATGCACTGTACGCTTTCAGTTCTAAAGTAAAATTCAAGCAGGATATCTTTTTAAACAACAATGATAACAGGGGAACGGAGACATCGAGTGGTTACACAGGAACCATCCTTTCTGCGATCTATATGCCGCGCTCTGCCACTGTTTACTACGATGACGGTTCATTTGGTGGTGTTGGTCCGCGTAACTCTGAGTACCTGGGTATTCATGGTGACGTTGTGAATCCCGTTGCTACATTGCTGCGCAATCAACCTTACAATAAATCAACGGACATTCAATCGATTTCAGAGTTGAAAGTGATGGACATCGTAAAGGGCCTTTCATTTCTGACACGGTTTTCTTATCGCCAGGGAAACTCATTGTACAAAAACTTCGAACCTAAACGTACAGAGCCAGGTAAACCAAACGATCAGAACACGTTAAGTTATTCAACTGATAAAAGTTATAACTGGATCTGGGAAAATACCCTGAACTATGCCCGCACTTTCGGCAGACATAATATTGGCGCAATGGTTTCAACTACGGCGCAAGAGTTCAACCACAAAGGTTTCAGCGCTGCTGCCAAAACATTTGACAATGAAGCGACATGGGCCCAGTTTTTTGTAAACGCAGATAACTTTACAGACTTGCGTCCAAGTGACTGGGATGAAAAAGACAGAAACGTTTCCTATGTTGGTAGAGTTTCCTATAGCTGGGCAGATCGTTATTTTGTAACCGGTAGTTATCGTTATGATATTGCAGGAAGACTTGCTCCGGGCTATCGCGGTAAAAGCTTTCCCGGTGTAACTGCCGCATGGAAATTGAGCTCAGAGCCTTTCTTTCATGTTGCCGCGATCGATTTACTGAAAGTCAGGGCCAGCTGGGGACGTATCGGTAACATCCGTGGTATTGGTTATTATTATGGTTACCAAACTTTGAAACCAGATGTTACTTATCAGATCGGCAATGCTGCGCCGCAGTCAAGCGCATTGTACGTTGCAAACGCTACCAATCCTTCTTTGTCATGGGAAACTTCAGAGCAAAAAGATTTGGGGCTTGACCTGAGTGTGTTGAAAGACAAACTTTCTTTCACCTTCGATTATTTTGATAAACTCACTTTCGATCTTATTGATCAACAACATACCAACTGGCCAAATACAATGGGTTTGAGTGCTCCTTATATCAACCAGGGTAAAATCAGAAACACAGGTTTTGAGTTTGCGGCAACATGGAGAAACAAGATTGGTAAGGTAGGCTACGAGATCAGCGGTAACGTTGCGACGCTTAAAAACAGGGTTGACTACATCGATGGTAATCCTGAATCATTCTGGCAACACGGTGATGCGTGGAGAGGTACCATCGCTCCATATCGTTCCACTGTTGGTCAGCCTTATTACTCTTATTGGTTGATCAAAACAGCAGGTATTTTCCAAAGCGATAAAGAAGTAGCAGACTATGTAGGGCCTAACGGAGCTAAGGTACAGCCTAATGCAAAAGCTGGCGACCTGAAATTTGTTGATCAAAATGGTGATGGCAAAATTGATGACAACGACCGTGTATACATGGGCAACGCTTTCCCAAAAGTTACTTATGGATTTACACTTAATGCAAATTACAAAGGCTTTGATATAAGCATGTTCTGGCAGGGTGTTGGTGGTGTGAAATTGTTCCATGCTTTCAAAGAATCTACACTGAACGCGTCGGAGCAGGGTTATAACAGATGGGATAAAATTTTGGATGCATGGTCACCAACCAACACAGGATCAAACATTCCTATCATCTCTGCAAGTGATGCCAACAAAAATTTCCAGACACCTTCTGACTGGTATCTTGAAAATGGTGACTACCTGCGCCTGAAAAGCCTTGTAATCGGTTATACTTTTCCTCACTTCATCAAAACAGGTTCCCTGCGTGTATATCTCAGCGGCGACAACCTGATCACCATTACAAAGTATAGCGGTATGGACCCTGAAGTTGGCGGCATTGGCCTTGATGGCGGGCAGTTTCCTGTGTCAAGAGTATATGCGGCAGGTGTAAAACTTAGTTTATAATCATTAAAAGACTTTAATCATGAAACGCTCAAAATATATTTACTTGCTATTGATGGTGGCTGTAATGAGCAGCTCCTGTTCTAAAAATTGGGTAGATACAAAACCAAACGGTGCGCCGTCTACAGCGTATTTGTGGGATGGAGAATCCAACGTAACAAAAGGTATTGCGGCATTATACATCTCCATGCGTTTTGAATCAACATGGGGACGTGATCTTTTCTGGATGCAAAATGCAAGCGACGATTTAATCGTTGGACGTTCAAAAGCAGATGGTGAAAACATTAAGAACTTCACCTGCTCCGGAAGGGAAGGCTATATGACAAGTGGCTGGAATGATTTGTACACGGCACTTGCAAACGCCAATGCTGCAATTGCAGGTGTGCAAAAGGCAACCAACATTTCCGAAGATCTCAGGAAACGTTCTTTAGGTGAAGCATACTTTATGAGAGGTTTCGTTCACTTCTGGATCGCTTATTTATGGGGTCACAAAAACCAGGGCGTTCCTTATGATGGAGTGGAAAATAAAGAGTATGGCACACGAATGGCTCCACAACTGGCTTCTGTTACAGACAACTATGCACAAATTGCAAGTGATATGCAGAAAGCTGCGGACCTGTTGCCTTTGTTTGAAACATATGGCACTGCCGATCAGGGTCGTGCGCACAAAGCTGCTGCACTGGGTTACCTTGTAAAAACGTATGCTTACTGGGCACAGTACGATAACAGCAAATGGGCGTTGGTGCCATCAATTTGTGACCAAATAAAAACAACTTGTAACAGGGCTTTGATTAACGGAAAAGCAACTCCTAAGGACAATTACAAAGCAGTGTTCACCATTGATAACAACTGGAGTTCAGAATACATCTGGTCTGTAACATCAGGCACACAAGGAGGTTCAGAGTTTATGGGCGTTGTGTTGGAAAATAAAGGCTGGGGCGTTTACAACGGCTGGGGTTATTTTCAACCGACAGAAGAATTGTATGATGAATATGAAAGCAACGACCCAAGACGTGAAGTAACCATTTTGAAATTTGGTGATGACTTTACATTCTTTGGTCAGCAAAGAAAATATTTCTCAACGAACAGCCTTTCCGGTTTCCAGATCAACAAATACATGGAGCCTTATACATACGGTTCTGACGGCGTTGCAGGAACCAATCCGAAGATCAACCAGAATGGCGACTATCCAACCACCATGCTCAACTTACCGTTGATGCGCTATGCAGAGATTTTGTTATTCAAAGCGGAAGCGTTGATTCAGCAAGGTAAAAACACAGATGCTGCCACACCCTTGAATGAAGTAAGAGCGAGGGTAGGTCTTGCGCCAATTGCGGCTCCTACGATGGCAGATTTGAAGCACGAACGTCGTTGTGAACTGGCTTGCGAATGGACAGACAGGGTGGAAGATTTGAAAAGATGGGGTGATGTAGCGACGATCAATGCACCTTTGCATGGAAGAATTCACGCAAACAAAACTGACCCGAGCTCAGCCTATACTATTCAACAAGTTTGGCCTGCAAGACATTTCGATCCTGCAAAGCACATGGCATGGCCGATCAACCCTGATGAAATTGCAAAAAGCAACGGCTTCTATAAACAAACTCCAGGCTGGTAGGGAGGGACTGAATAACTGAATAACTGAATAACTGAATAAACTGAATAAATTGAATGGACTGAATAAACTGAATAATTGATTTTTGATCTTGCACTATGATATTCGGGCACTCAGTTTATTCAGTCCATTCAGTTTATTCAGTTATTGTAAACAATCAACATGCACAAAGTAATTTTATTCTTCTCACTGTTCATTTACGCAAACTCATTTGCGCAGCCTGTTAATTACAGCACGGGCAACGCTCATTCTCACAACGATTACATGAATGCTGTTCCTTTCTGGGCGGCATATAACGCGGGTTTCGGCTCTATTGAAGCAGATATTTTTTTGAAGGACGGCCAGCTTATTGTTGCTCATGATCAAGAGGGAGTGAAGCTGAACAGAACACTAGAAGACCTTTATCTGAAACCTTTGCTTTCCTGCATTCGAAAAAATGATCAGCACGTGTATGCAGATCATTCTAAGAAATTGCAGATGCTGATCGACATTAAAACAGAAGCTGTTCCTACAATTGCAAAGCTTGTAAGTGTGCTGAAACAATATCCGGAACTCATCAGTAACAAAAATCTGAAATGGGTTATTTCCGGCAACAGACCAAATCAAGATGCATTTAGCAGTTACCCGGATTTTATTTTGTTTGATGGAGAACTAAACATCAAATACAATGATGCCGCACTTAGGAAAGTCGCATTGTTTAGCGATGATCTTCGCAACTATACAATGTGGAAAGGAAGCAAAAGCAGTATTCCTGCCGGTGAAATGCAGAAGATGAAAGATGTGATCAAATACGCACACGACCTGCAAAAGCCCATCCGTTTTTGGGATGCGCCGGATTCGCTCAACGCATGGTATCAGTTTATGGACTTGCAGGTGGATTACATCAATACAGATCGCATCAACGATCTTTCGTCGTTTCTAAATAAATTATCTTCGACAACTTACACATCGCAAGTCAGCAACCACCAGTATCAGCCAACGTATAAAAATGATGGCCTCGACAAGCCTGTGAAGAATGTTATCCTTTTAATTGGAGATGGAACGGGGCTTGCGCAATTGTATGCCGGCTATACTGCAAATAAAGCGACGCTGAATATTTTTAAAATGCAAAGCATCGGCTTGTCCAAAACAAGTTCTTACGACAACTTCGTGACAGATTCTGCGCCAGGTGCTACTTCTATTTCCTCAGGAGAAAAAACAAAGAACCGTTATGTTGGTGTAGATCACACAGGTGCTGCACTGCCATTGATTCCAATGTACCTTGCAAAGAAGAATATCAAGACTGGCATTGTTACCTCAGGAGATATTACCGACGCAACACCTGCCGATTTTTACGCACACAGAAGTGACAGGGATAGCTCTGCTGCCATCTTTGAAGACCTTGCACAATCTCCTGTACAATTAATAATGGGAGCAGGTAACAAGAGCTTTAATGCCGCCATTCGCAAAGACCTGAATGACCATCAGTTTAATATTGCATCGTCCATCGACAGCATTCGCAATGGAGAAAAATCCAGGTGGGTAGTGTTGGATCAAAAAGCATCATTATCCATTTTGAATGGCCGCAATAGTTGGCTGCCAGAGGCTTTCAATAAAACAGTACAATTGCTTTCCGCAAACAAAGAAGGTTTCTTCATTATGACTGAGGGTGCTCAAATTGATCATGGTGGTCACGCCAATAATCTTCCTTACGTGGCAACGGAAGTGATAGATTTTGATGAGGTAGTTGGAAGAGCAATGCAATTTGCAGACTCAAACGGAGAAACATTGGTGATCGTTACAGCAGACCACGAAACGGGTGGTTTGTCATTGCTCGATGGCGATTATAGCAAGGGCAATATCAGCGGACAGTTTGCAACTGGCCACCACACTGCTATTCCAGTTCCCGTATTTGCCTATGGTCCGCAATCGCAATTGTTTAGAGGGGTGTATGAAAATACGGCGATGTTTGGGAAGATCTTGAAAGCATTTGGAATCAATTAAGAATTAGGAATTAAGAATTAGAATTGAGCTGACACCAGAGAGACAGGGCGAAGCAATCTACTGCGAAAATCGAATGCTTTGCCTGTTTATTGTTTTAGTTTTATTCACCACTAAGGCACTAAGAACACTAAGCCTCACTAAGAAAATACCTTAGTGCAAACTTGGTGACCTTAGTGCCTTAGTGGTTATTTTTTGAGATGCGAAGCATCTCTGTTTAAGCAGGTTCTTCAATCACGTAGCCTTGCTCTGCCAGTCTTTTACCCATTTCCATGAACGCTTCATTTTCTTTAGGTGCCCATGTAGCAAGGCCATCAACGTAGCGGTTGTACATGCAAAAAGCTGCGGCAATCAAAACAGTGTCATGGATTTCTTTATCGGTAGCACCTTTTTCTCGTGCCGCTTCAATGGCTGCGGCTGTAACGTTTTTACCGGTTTGCTGAACAAGGTGAGCGATGTGCAGCAGTGCTCTTAGTTTATCAGATACTTCAAACGTTGGCAATCCCGCTTTGATCTCATCCAGGAAGTTGGGCCCTTCATTGAAATGCGCAGCGGCAGCGGCGGCATGTGATGAATGACAGAAGTGGCAATTGTTTTTATAGGAAACGGATGCAGCGATAATTTCTCTTTCGCCTTTTGAAAGCGAGTTGTTATCATCGGCTAGTAAAACGTTCGCAAGGTCCAGCAACGGTTTTGCTGTTTCTGGACTGTAATCAAGTAAGCCAATAATTCCGGGAAGGTTTTCGTTTTTTAGTTGAATGTGTGCCATTGTTTGAAGGTTTATTAATGAAGAAAACTATTTTTTCATTTTTAAATGATCCATTACATAGTCGCCCACTTTTTTTCCGTACTCATTCGCAACAATGCATGATGAATGGAAGTGTATGCCGCCATAAAATCTTGCGCTGTTGTTTTCCCATGCTGCATCCCTGAAGGATTTGAAAGAGCGGCTCTTTATGCCAAACTCAAGTTCGGTTGTATCTGTATAAGCAAAGTTGTCACCGAAAACGTTTGTAAGCGCCTCTGCCGCAGCTGATGAAATAGTGGAGTGCCCGCAGGTATATTCAGGGAATGCAGGCGTTTGCAAATAAGGATGCCAGTTGGGGTCGAAATATTTATTGATAACTGTTTCCGGTCTTGCAGTTTTGTATAGATATTTTGAATCCCAGCATTGGATAAACGCATCAAAAAAAGCAATCGACGTTTTCGCATATGCATAGACGGTAGTTTTGAAATCGGAATTTGATTTTTCTGCTGCTATACCCACAATGCTCATCCAGTGGCCGGTGGGAGAGAACTTTTTTGTGTTGAAAGATGCGTGTCCGGAAACATTTAGTTTAAACGGATTGTCGTCCCAAAACTCCGCAATGTGTATTTGCTCCGGAGTAAGGCTGTCACAAGCATGCTTTATCAGCATTACGTTTTTGTAGTACTCGCTGTTTTTGTCCTTTATGTCATACTTCGGAGGCGCAGGACTGCGGAACTGCGATGCGCTGTCCATCACCATTGGTCTTATTTCACCCCAGTGAGGCTCTACCGCTGCCGCGTACATTGGAGGAGTAGGTTGCCAGCTGCCTTCAACTTCTGTAACAGTGAATTTTGCAGCGCTTCTTGTTTCTGCATAATTATCTTTCTTGCTCCATGCAATGATGGCGCCTGCCACCTGTTGCGCATATTCATCAGAGTTTTTTTGAAAGTCCTGCGGCATACCATGATTTGTTGCCAATGTCTTCAGGCTGTCGACATATTCTTTTAAACTACCTTCCGGAAATGTTACCGCTTCACCTACTTTGCAGTAAGCCATTAGCGCCGCGTATTCAAAATCTATTTGTTTTCCTTGTGCAGGTTTTGGTACTTCTTTCAATCCTCGTAGTTGTCCTGCCAGTGAGTAGTACTCATCGGGATAGCCCGCAGCAATAATTTCATAGCTGGCAATTGCCGCATATGTATAGTTGCGTGAAGCAACAACAGGAGAAAAATTGTTACCCATAACAACACCGTTTAATTCATGTACAGTATTCGAGTAGAGTTTCGGATCATTGAAAATTTTCCTGTAGTCTTTTTTTGAGCTGCAGGAGAGTAGACCAAGTAGAGCGCAAGCAATCAGAATTTGTTTCATTGAGTAGTAGTTTGAGTTATAAGTTTTGAGTAGTGAGTTATTAGTTATGAGTTTCGAGTCATTTCGAGTTGGGTTGTGATTAAGTAAACATGTTTAAAAATCGGCAACGAACTCATTACTCACTACTCATAACTCATCACTTTAAAAGCTTTCATCTTTTCATTATTTATGCCAACCAATACAGTTTTTTCATTTTTACTATTGTTGATAAGTGCCATGCTTTTGACATCACCATCAACGATAAAGCCGCTTTTTACGGGCGATACCGGCTTAAAGGTCTTGTCCTTACTGCCTTTCAGGAAAAGCCCGTAAGATGCGTCGTACATACCTGTCATTACTTCTGTCTGGTATTCATTGCCGGCCACCAGAATGTCTGTGATGCCGTCATTATCAAAGTCTGTGCAGATAATAGCATTCACCGGGGAAAACTGTGCCTCTACTGGCAATACATGTTTCGTGAACGTGCCATTGCCTTTGTTTTCAAGCCAGCAGCTTGCCATTTCATTGCAGGTGAGTTGTTGCAGATTATCTTTTTTATTGCCTTTGAAAATGTCATCAAATGTGGCAGTCGAATAATTTTCGTGATACAGGAATTGCTTTTTGATCGAAGGCACTTGCTCTGCAAATTGATCCCTGTTGATGGCAGGAAATAGTTTTCTTTGGCCATCTACGTCTTTAATGCTGTAAAACAAAATTGGATCCATGCTTCCGTTGCCATCGATGTCCTTTGCAAATACCTTCATAGGATATTGTGCGGTGACATGATACTTGTTGTTTAGTCCATAGTTGCCCACAACAATGTCCATATCGCCATCGCCGTCAATGTCAGCAACAGCAAGGCTTCGCCACATGCCATCCATTTCAGTTAAACCTGTTTTGTTTGTTACGTCTGTAAATGAAGAGCCAGTGTTTTTAAAGAATTTTACCGCCATCCATTCACCTGTTATCACGAGATCCGGTAATTTATTATTATCGAAATTTACCCAGGCAGCCGCAGTTACCATGCCGATATTTTTCAGAGCCGGGCAAACTTTTTCTGTCACATCAGTAAAACGTCCTTTGTTGTTTTTAAGCAAATAACTTCGGGGTGACACTGGATAACGTTTACTTACACGACCTCCAATAAACACATCGATATTGCCATCACCATCAAAATCTCCACTTGTTACGCATCCTGCAATGGTTCTTACATTATCAGGTATGGCATCGGCTTTTAAGGTAAAATTTCCTTTACCATTGTTAATGTACAAACGGGGTTTGTAGTAGGCGGAAGTGTCTTCATATCGCATGTCACCGTTGGTAACGAGCAGATCAAGATCGCCATCACCATCAACATCAAACAATACAGAGGCCTCGTCTTCTTCCATCTTAACGCCCGTTCCTAAAGTTGTTGAGGTGAAAGTTCCATTTTTTTGTTGCAGGCAAACATCTCCATAAGCGTTGAAACCATTGCCAATGAAGAAGTCTGTCACACCATCGTTGTTTACGTCTCCAGTACTTATAAATGGACCAAGTTGAGAATATTTTTGTGGCAGCAACCTTTGCGTAGCGAAGTCATAGATAGGAACATCTTTGTGTTGAAATGCGATGTTGTCTTGTATTGTAACGTCCTTAAAAAGATTATTGGCAGGAGGTTGCTTGTAATTATAGACTGCGCTGGCATTTGATTGCTGTAAAACAATCTTCTGATCAGCTTTGATATTTTTAACGACTTCATATTTGTCATTCGGCCAGATTACAAGTAATGAATCTACATTGGTGCTTTTGCCCAGGCCAAACAACAGATCAACATCAACGCTTGATAAGTATCCCCGCACTGGTTGTTCTTCCTGCACTTGTTCGCCGGAAGCAGTATAGACAACGACTTTTGCGCCAAATCCGCGATGATTTAAACTGTCACCTTTTAACGAAACAGAAAGATAATGTTTGGTGATGCTGCTATCTTTTTGAATGGTGTTATTAATAAAGATGAAAGGTTCTTCGTTGATATTGTTCGTAATAATGTCAAGGTCGCCATCGTTGTCCAGGTCCGCGTAAGCCGCGCCATTGGCCAATGACAGTTCGTTAATGCCGCCTTGCTGCGAGTAATCTGTAAAGGTGCAATTGCCATTGTTGAGATACAGGTAGTCAGGCAACATAACGTGCTTAAGAGCCGCCAGTTTTTTATTGATCACTTTTCTGCGCTCGTCTTCGTCATGCATGTTCGCCGCATCAGAAGTGCTGAATTGCACAAAGTCTGCATTGATAAAATCCCTGCCGATACCGTTGGTGATGTGGACGTCTTTCCATCCGTCATTATTAAAGTCTGCCATCAAAACGCTCCAGCTCCAGTCGGTTTCAGATATGCCGGCCAGTTGTCCAATCTCACTAAAGAAGGGTAGTGCCGTATCTCCATCCATTCTATTGCCATTGTTCAGTTGCAGCATATTGCGCATGAATTCAGGCGTGTAGCCAAGAGATCTTTCGGACTCATATCGTTCGTAATTCATGAAAGAATATTGCAGCTTCTTTCTCTTGTTGTCTTCCGGCATCATGTCAAGTGTAGCAATGTCGGCGAGACCGTCGTTATTGATGTCTGCCGCATCAGAGCCCATGCTTGAATAGCTTTGGTGCTTTGTGCATTGTGCAAGGTGATTGGTAAAAGTGCCGTTCTTGTTATTGATCCATAGAACATCGTTCGATACGAAATCGTTTGAAACGTAGATATCGGGCCAGCCATCATTGTTGTAATCACAAACAGAAACGCCAAGGCCATAGCCGTCTTCGATGATGCCGGCCTGCATAGAAACATCTGTAAATACTGGATGTCCCATACCGGATTTGTTTCCATCATTTCGGTACAATTTGTCGTTGGCAGGAGAGTGGCCTGTCAGGTCTTTTGGATAAATATTATTGGCGTTGGGGCCATTGAGGCGATAGTTAAGTAAATACATGTCAAGGTCGCCGTCTTTGTCATAATCGAAAAATGCAACCTGTGATGCATATGAACTATCGGCAAGGCCATATTCAGCAGCTTGTTCCCTGAACGTTAAGTTATGCTGGTTGATAAACAGGTAGCAGGTCTTTCTTTGGTGTTGCCCTTTTCCATACACACATACGAAAATGTCATCGAAGCCGTCGTTATTAATGTCAACAACACTGACGCCTGTGCACCAGGTGTCGGTTGAAATGCCTGCCTTTTCCGTGATGTCCTCAAATTGGTTGTTGCCTTTGTTAATGTACAAACGGCTTGGCACCTGGTTACCGGAAAAGAAGATGTCTTTCAACCCGTCATTATTAAAATCACCAATGCCTACGCCACCGCCCATGTATGCAAACTCACTTATGACGCGGTTCAGTGAATCATTTTCCGAAATGGTATTATTAAAATGGATGCCTGATTTTTCCGGAGACAATTTGGTAAAGAGTGTAGGGGCCGCAGTTTTTGATGTACAGCTGCAGATGAATAAAAAGGAAAACAACGTAAGCAGATAAGTTAGTTGGTTTTGGCGCATAATCGTTTGGGTAAGGCGTAAGTTATGAGTAAAAAGTAAAAAGTAAAAAGTAAAAAGTAAAAAGTAAAAAGTAAAAAGTAAAAAGTAAAAAGTAAAAAGTAAAAAGTAAAAAGTAAAAAGTAAAAAAGCTTTAATCAAACTCTCTACTTCTTTCTTCTCGAAGATTCTCTAATGATAACTTCCGATTTCAGCACAATCTTATTCATTACCTGCACAACGGAAGATGCTCCGTTGAGCTGGGCGATCAGGCTTGTTGCTGCCACGGCTCCTATGTCATAAGCGGGATAGTTTACCGTAGTTAAATTTGGGTCTACCGTTCTTGAAATAGGATCGTTGTTAAACCCTGCAATAGCAATGTCTTCAGGAATACGGACACCATTTTGTTTCAAATGGTGCATACAGTACGCAGCATTTTCGTCTTCCGCAATAAACAAACCGTCAGGTTTGGTTTCCATTTGCAAGATCTTTTCTGCGGCAGCAATGCCATCCTGTGGATTCATATCATTAAGTATCAGAAGGTCTTCCGAAAACGGAATATTGTAGTCTTCCAGCGCCCGTCTGTAACCGCGATATCTTTCGGCATATACATTTCGTTTGAGGCATGCTGTGATATGCATGATTTTAGAGCAACCTTCTGTAATTAAATGTTTGGTGATATCGTAAGCGTTTTTGTAGTTGTCAATGATAACGCTCACGCCCTGGCTGTTTTCAAACACACGGTCAAAAAATATTACAGGAATTCCCTTGGTAATAAACGGCTCTATGTGTGCAAGGCTCTCGGTATCATATGCAAGGGAAATGAGCAATCCGTCCACTCTGTTCGCCAGCATCGTTTTGGCATTCGCCATTTCTTTATGATAGGATTCCCTTGACTGGCTGATGATAAGATTATAGCCTGCTTCGTTGGCGACTTTTTCCATTCCATCCAATAAAGAAGAAATAAAATATCCATGCAATCGGTGGATAATTACACCCAATGTGTTGGTTTTCTTCTTCCTGAAATTGCTTGCAAAAATGTTCGCTGTATAGCCAAGTTGCTCTGCTTTATTCCAGATTTTTTGCCTTGTATCCTTATTGATATCGGGGTGGTCTTTAAGGCCACGGCTTACGGTAGAAATAGAGATGTTTAATTCCCGGGCAATGTCTACAATCGTAATGTCCTTCTTTACAGACATATATGAAGTTTATATGCAATATATGTACAAAAACCAACATTTTTTAACTATTTCTTGCAATCGTTTGCAAAATTAAAAATAGATGTGTAATATTATAATGTGATTAGCTTGCGTACTCCTATATAACTTTTTTCATAACATAAGGTACATTCATTTGTGAGGGTTTCTCACAACCATTTTTAAGTGTTTAAGTCTTCGATAAGTGGGAGAGGAGTGTATTTTTTTATTTAATGATTAAAGAAACTTTTGAAAGCTTTGCTAACGATTGCCAACTTCAACGCCATGAGATTAACTGCAGCTTCATTATGCATCAATGTGCTTGAAACTGTTTTACAGCAAGCATTTAGATATATTTATATTTTATATCCCTCTCAACTTTTTACCGTTTTTCCTGTCAACTGTTCAGCTCATTTTTCGTTACATCATTTACGTGTGATGCACACCTTTTATCACGCGCAGATGTATAGTACTATTTGTAAACCAAAACAATAAACATCACCAAAATGAACACAAGTTAAAAAATGGACCTGGTTGATTATGCTGTTACAAAACAAAAACAACATTTACTAAACGGCGTTTAAATTAACTGCTAAAACACCATTTTATGCAACTTTTAGACAAAAAGAATGCAATCGATTGCTACCGCCTAAGGCGAAATAAACTACCCGGTTATCTATCATTTCTAATGCTCTTTTTTCTCTTTTTGAGCATCCATTTTTCATCAATTGCACAAAATTCCAAAACCATTCGGGGACGGGTTACGGATGATAAAAACGCTCCTATCAGCGGCGCTTCGGTAACTGTGAAAGGTTCCACAAAGGGTACGGTTACCAACAGTGATGGATATTATATTATTCAGGCACCGACAAACGGCGTGCTTAATATTTCTTTTGTTGGTTATGAAACCAAACAGGCACCTGTAGGGTCTGGTGAAACAGTGAACATTTCATTGGCGCCATCCAATGAGTCATTGAATCAGGTCGTGGTGGTTGGTTATGGTACACAACGTAAGGCCTCTATTACCGGAGCCATTGCCTCAGTCAATAGTAAAACAATCAACGAGTTGCCCGTTGTTAGTGTTGACCAGGCATTGCAGGGCCGCGTTGCGGGCCTTTCTGTCGTTAATAATGGTGCTCCCGGAACACAGCCCATTGTTGCGATACGAGGTATCAGTTCGATAAGCTTTGCTTCAGATCCTTTGTATGTAATTGATGGATTTCCAACAGGCAATATTTCCAGCTTTGACAGCAGGGATATTGAATCCGTCGAAGTACTGAAAGATGCCAGTGCTGCTGCGATCTATGGTTCTCGCGCTACCAACGGTGTGATCATTATCACTACCAAAAAAGGAGCACGCGATAGTAAGCTGCATGTAAGTCTGGATACCTATATTGGGATGCAGAGTCCGGGGAAAAAACTTGACCTGCTGAACACTAGTCAATACAAGAAGTACGAACGTATGATCAATGGTTCTGCAGGTATTTCAATGCCTCCGAGATTCCTTGATTCCAACTTTAATAAACCAATATACGCTGGAGCTAACCAGACCTATGCACAGACAAACACAGACTGGCAGGATGAGTATTTTGTGAATAATGCTTTAATGACGCAGACAAATGTTTCTGTGAGCGGTGGTAATTCTGCTTCCCGTTTTTATTCTTCCGGTGGTTACTTAAAACAAGATGGTATAGCGCAGGGACTTGGTTATGAAAGAGGAAATTTCAGGATCAATTCAGAACATACCATCAGCAAGGTGTTCACTTTTGGTGAAAACCTGTACATGGCTTTTGGTAATCAACGTTTTGATAATAATGCCACAGCTACCTCCGGTAACAGAACAAGGCTCATGAACGTTGTGAGAATGCAACCTTACCTACCGGTGTATGATCCAACAACGCAAGGTGGTTTCAGGGGACCATTGAATAGTTTCGATGGAGCTGACCCCACCAACCCCGTAGAGCTTGCACTGATCGGTTCCAATACCATTAAGACATTGAAAGTGTTGGGTACTGCATATCTTGATGTAAACTTTACTTCGTGGTTGAAATTCAGATCAACCTTTGGCGTGGATTACACCAATGCTTATACACAACAGTACACTCCGATTTATAATGACGGAGGTACGTTGTCTGCATCTCTTGCAAGCATTAATAATCAGCGCCAGACTTTTTCTACATTACTGTTTACTGAACAGTTAACTTTCGATAAGACATGGAACCAACACCATCTTAACGTAACAGGTGTATTTGAAAGACAGGGACAAAAATATTGGAACGAAACCGCGACCGGTAACCAGGGAACCAACGAAATCAAAACGTTGAACGGTGCATCAAATATTAATGCAAATTCAACTTACCAGGAGAATTTAATTGTTTCTCTTCTTGGTCGTTTAAACTATGACTACGCGGGCAAATATTTCGTCAACGCTGCAATACGTCGTGATGGTTTGTCTATCTGGGCTCCAGGTCATAAGTATGGCAACTTCCCTTCAGCATCTGTAGGCTGGCGTATTTCACAGGAGCAATTCATGAAGAGCTCAAAGCTTATCTCCGAATTGAAACTGCGTGCAGGTTATGGCTTAACTGGTTTGAATGGTTTGTTGCTTAACAACAACTATCCATGGTTCGCAGCGGTACAAACTAACCAGGCAATTTATCCATTTGGTGATGGAACTTCTCCAAACAGTTCATTTACCAATACATTGGGTAATAAAGATCTTGAATGGGAAAAAACAAAACAATACAATGTTGGAATCGATCTTGGTTTGTTGAATAACAAGGTGACTCTTACTGCAGATTATTTTGTAAGACAAACTGATAATCTGATTTATCAATTGCCAACTCCACCAACATATGGCTTTGGTGTCAACGGTGTGTTGTCAAACGTTGCATCAATGCGTAACAATGGCTTTGAGGCACAGTTGGGTTATCACCATAATCAATCTGCCTTTAAATGGGAGGTTTCTGGTTTAGTCACTGTCATCAGAAATAAAGTACTGAGCATGAATACGCCTACTGCGTCTCTTACTGCAGGAGGTGATGCTGACTTTGGCGGCGGTGATCCATGGACCTACACCACCGTAGGGCAGCCGATTCAACAGTTCTATGGATGGAAAACAGCGGGTATATTCCAAACAGCAGCTGAAGTAGCCAGTTCTCCTACGCAAGTGGCCGGTAAGACAGCTCCTGGTGATATCAAGTTCCAAAACATCAATACAAAGGACAATGTTATCAACAGTGATGACAAGACTTACCTGGGTAGCTTCCTGCCAAAGTTCACTTACTCTTTTAATGGTAATGCGAGCTACAAGAATTTTGACTTCAGCATTTTGTTCCAGGGAGTTCAGGGAAACAAAATTGTAAACGGTGTACGCATTATTGAAGAAGGCATGGTAAGATTGTTCGGCTCAGGTACACGAGTGCTGGACGCATGGACAACTAGCCATACGAATACAAGTATGCCAAGAGCATTTAGTGGTGATCCAAATCAGAATGCACGTCCTTCCGACAGATGGATAGAAGACGGTTCGTTCCTGAGATTGAAGAATGTTATGATTGGTTACAATGTTCCGGTTACAAGGCTAAACTCGCTCACAAGAGGAACGGTTTCCCGCTTCAGAATTTATGTTTCATCACAAAATCTTTTTACTGTTACAAAATATAAAGGATGGGATCCTGAAATAGGTTCTAAGAATGGAACACTTACCAACGGAATTGATTACGGGCAATATCCTGTCGCAAGATCATTCCAGGTGGGATTACAAGTGGGTTTTAATTAGTAACCATTTCAAAACATTTTTATGAAAACAAAAACTATATATAGATTACTCTTAGCTGCCGGTGCCATTGTCACTGTTAGCATGTTTTCGTGCAATAAGGATCTCGACAAAACCAATCCAAACAGTGTTGGTCTTGATCAGTCTTTCAAAACAGCTGCTGATCTTCAAACAGCTGTAAATGCCGCATATTCCGTTATTAAAAGTAGTTCACTCGTTGGTCGTGAGTGGTTCTTTGTGCATGACCTGAGAAGTGATGATGTGGCAACCGGTGGTTCGCAGTTAGAGGCACCGCGTGCACAAATATTAAACGGTGGTACACAACCTTCCAACCCGGTTATGAACTCGGTATGGAATGCATTGTATACTGCTATACACCGCGCCAATACTGCTATTTTAAAGGGCCCTGGTGTAACAGACAATCCCGCCTTGCGTGACCGCATAGTGGGTGAAGCAAAGTTTTTGCGTGGCTGGGCTTACTTTGATCTTGTAAGCATGTGGGGTAAAGTGCCTATGTATACTATGCCTGTACAATCATTTTCCGATTCAAAATCACGTTCTTCTGTAGATTCAATTTACGCTCAGATCATACAGGACCTGAAAGATGCGGCTGCTAATTTGCCAGGCAAATCAGGTTATGACGCTGCAAACAGGGGCCGTGTTACAAACGCTGCTGCCAATGCAATGCTCGGAAGAGTGTATATGCAAAAAGGCGACTATGCAAGTGCAAAAGCTGCGCTGCTACTGATTCCTACAACAGGAGCAGACGGTTATTCACTTACCGCAAGATTTCTCGACAATTTTGAAGAAGAACATGAATTCAACAATGAGTCCATTCTTGAAGTAATATTTGTCGACAAGAAAACGGCCAATTTCAACTGGGGCGGACAATCTGTAGGTGATGTACTTAACGGTAACACAGAACTTACAACTGTACGCAACCAGGAATATTGCCCTGTTGCATGGAGAAACCTCATTCCTTCTGACAAGATTTTGAATGAGTTTGAAAACAGTGCTTTCGGTGCTGCGAAAACTGACCCACGTTTTTCATGGACAGTTTATCAAAGCGGTGATAAATATAACAACGGAGCAGAAACACTTGCAGATGGCGATCAGAACGGTAATGGATCTACATTTCATGGTGCCGCTAAAAAGATGAGCTGGCGCAAATTCATGTTGATGTACAAGATGAGTAAAAGTGCCATGGGCTTTTATCCGGGCGGAAATAACCAGCGCCTTATTCGTTTCGCCGATGTTTTGCTGATGCTGGCTGAATGCGAAAACGAATTGGGTAATTCTGCCGCTGCGGTTGGCTATCTCAACCAGGTACGCGACAGGCCGGATGTAATGATGCCGCATTATCCTACTGCGCAATATCCGACAGGTACTAAAGACCAGGTGACAAAAGCCATCATGCATGAAAGAAGCGTGGAACTTGCTGATGAGGAAGTAAGAAACATAGACATCATGCGTTGGAGGATCAAAGGTTACTACCCAAGCATCGCTCCGGAACCATTGTCATACTTCCAGAAAAACAGGGATGAATTATTGCCGATACCTCAGGCTGAGTTGGACAACAACCCTAAGGTAACTGGTGATCAGAATCCTGGATACTAACAAAGAATGATGAGTTATGAATGATGAATGATGATGATCGTTTTTTTATTCATGATTCGCTATAAACAAAAAGCAGTTGCAGTTTTGCGACTGCTTTTTGCTAAATAAGAATTTTAAAAACGAAAACAGATTCATGCAACAGAAAATTAAAGTTGTATTGTTTGCACTGTTTGTTATAACAGGTATAAAGGTTTGTGCCCAGCAGAAAGCCTCTACAGGCATGCAGCTTAACAAGCTTGAATATTTACAGTACCAGGGAGTGAACGTAATGCTTGCACATGATTTTTATCCTGAAGGGCACCAGGGTGGCGTAGGTGTTATACAAAATGGTGAACGTACAGCAACGAATGGAGATCTCCGCCTCGAGCCGACACCGGGACAGTGGCAGCCCATTCCCAAAGTAGGCAAACGAATAATTGATCGTGACAAACAGGAGATCAGTGTACGCATGGAATATCCCGATTCAATGATCAATAGAAAAGGATTCAACCCGATCATTTACCCTGATTTGAATTTTAGTTATGTAATTCGTGTAACGCCTTCTGGTAAAGGGTTTAAGATCATTGTTGATTTGGACAAGCCGTTGCCCCATGAATGGATCGGAAGGGTTGGATTCAACTTTGAATTGTATCCGGGCATATTGTTCGGCAAATCATACTACATGGATGAGCAGTCCGGAATATTTCCAAGACAGGCGAACGGACAAATGTATACCGATGCGCAAAATGAACTGCAGATAACACCGATGGCAAGCGGAAAAAAACTTACGGTAGCGCCGGAGTCCGACAAGCAGCGGATGATCATTCAATCACTGAACGGAGACAATCTGCAATTGCTTGATGGGCGAGGCAAACACAACAATGACTGGTTTGTGGTGCGTTCGCTTATTAAAGATGGTGCTACAAAAAATGCGATCGAATGGCTGGTAATGCCTCATGCCATTGAAGGCTGGCAATACGAACCGGTGGTGCAGGTTTCGCAGGTAGGGTATCATCCCGCACAACAAAAAATTGCGATCATTGAACTGGATGCAAACGATAGCAAAAAGCAAACAGCATCTTTACTGCGCATAAAAGAAGACGGTGGTTTTGAAACTATACTGCAGGAAGCTCCAAAAGACTGGGGAAATTTTTTACGCTATCATTACCTGCAATTTGATTTCAGCAAAATACAAAAGCAAGGCATGTACATCGTGAAGTACGGCGATAGTCAAACATTACCGTTTCAAATCAACAAAGATGTATACAAGCACGATGTGTGGCAGCCAACGCTTGAATATTTTTTACCCGCGCAAATGTGTCACATGCGAGTGAATGACAAGTATCGCGTATGGCACGGCTGGTGCCACATGGATGACGCACGAATGGCACCAATCGATTCCAATCACTTCGACGGATACATACAAGGGCATTCCACTTTGACAACGTTTGTATCTGGGCAGACCGTTCCGATGCTGAATCGTGGCGGCTGGCACGATGCAGGTGATTTTGATCTGAGAGTAGAGTCACAGGCGGAAACGGTACATGGGCTCACACTTGCGTATGAAGCTTTTGACGTAAAAGATGACAACACTTCTGTTGATCAGGTAACGCACGTAGTAGAGATCCATCAACCCGATGGAAAGCCGGATGTGTTGCAGCAAGTGGAACATGGGCTGCTTTCTATCATTGACGGTTATAAGGCAATGGGAAGGTTTTACAGAGGTATTATTGAACCAACCTTGCGTCAGTACACTTTGCTCGGCGATGCCGCCAATATGAGCGACAATGTGTTTTTCAACAACATTAAACAAACAGGAAATGTTCCTTCTGTTGGACTTCCCGGCGCTCCCGATGATCGTTGGGTTTTCACGGAAGACAATCCCGGCAGGGCTTTGGAGGTAGGCGCTTCGCTCGCCGCTGCGGCGAGAGTGATGAAAGGTTATAACGACACGCTTGCTGATCAATGCCTGCAAATAGCACAGCAAGTATGGAACGATACAAAGGAGAAACGGATTACACAGCGCGTTCCGCTGGCAGCGGAATTGCTGATCACAACGAAAGATAAGAAGTATGCAGACTTTCTCGTTGCAAACGTTTCCGCAATTGCAGACGATATCAATAACTCAGGTTGGGTAGTGGGTCGCACACTGAGCATTGTAAATGATAACGCCTACACAACAGGCATTACAAACGCTGTAAAAGCCTTGTACAGTAAGATACAGGAGCAGGGAAAGGAAACGCCGTACATGGTGCCGTACAAACCGAATATATGGGGCGCGGGCTGGGACATTCAACACTTTGGATACAAGCAATATTTCTTGCACACGGCATTTCCGGATGTATTTCCAGATACGTACATGTTGAGTGCATTGAATTTTATATTGGGTTGTCATCCGGGATCTAACACTGCTTCGTTTGCTTCTGGTGTGGGCGCTGGTTCAATGATACCGGCATATGGATTCAATCGTGCAGACTGGTCGTATATTCCGGGTGGCGTAAGTTCGGGCACCGCATTGATCCGTCCAGATTTTCCTGAACTACTTCCATGGCCGTTCCTCTGGCAGCAGGGCGAATATGTGCTTGGAGGAGGGACAACTGATTATTTGTTTTTGGTGCTTGCGGCGGACAAGTTGTTGAATAACTGAATAACTGAATAACTGAAGGATCTCTCAAAGAACACCACTAAGGCCCGTCCGAATGGATTCATCCGGGCGGGCACTAAGGGCACGGAGCCACACAAAGGACTCTCTTAGTGAAACTTAGTGTTCTTAGTGCCTTAGTGGTAAAAGAAATATTGAAATAATTAGAGTGCAAGCAGTGAACGAACAACTGAATAACAGAGCCATTAAAAACTCATAACTTACAACTCATAACTCATAACTTCCTCATGAAGCGCCTGGTGTTTAATATAATTTGCATTTTTTTCTTCATTGCCTGCCGCGAAAAGCGCGGAAATGAAGCAATGGCGAAGCTTCTGGCGTCGATTGATGCTAGTGAGCAATCGCCGGCGAACCAGTTTTGTCCCACTGCGAAAATTAAGTATTACGACAGCATCATAAACATTTCAACTTCTAATATTGACCTGTTTACAAACACTTATTATAAAGCCAATGCATTGCTCGAAAATGGTAATGAGCAAGCTGCTGTAGAAACGTTAGAAGCGCTGCTTCAAAAAATGCAGGTCTACAATAGCTCGATGACAATAGACATGCAAAAGCTCCTGGCTCTTTCATATTTGAGGTTGGGAGAAAGGACAAATTGCTTGCACAATCATTCCGCCGCGTCATGCATTTTCCCGATTGCCAATAGCGGTGTGCACGTAAATAAAACCGGCTCCTACAAAGCAATAGAGTTGTATCAAAATATTTTACGGAACGATCCCGCCGACCTGGAATCCTTGTGGCTGCTGAACATAGCCTACATGACGGTGGGAGGATATCCTAACAGTGTGCCACCGCAATTTCTTTTGAAGGGCCTGGATGCAAAGGACTCCGTAAGCGTTAAACCGTTTATGGATATTGCGGCAAACACCGGACTTAGTATTAACAACATGGGTGGCGGATCGGTGATTGATGATTTTAATAACGACGGCTACCTCGATCTGATCACATCGGGATGGGGGCTGCAGGAAGGCATGCATTATTTCATCAACAATTCCGATGGTACTTTCAGGGATGCATCTGACAGCTCAGGGTTGAGTGAAATAAAAGGCGGCTTAAACATCATGCAAACGGATTACAATAACGATGGACTGAAAGATGTGTTTGTTTTGCGTGGTGCGTGGAAAAGCGGGTTTGGCAAGGAACCGCCTTCGCTGTTAAGAAACAATGGTGACGGCACATTTACAGACGTTACAAAAGAAAGCGGTTTGCTCAGCATACATCCCACGCAAACTGCTACCTGGGCGGATTTTAACAACGATGGCTGGCTCGATGTTTTTATAGGACATGAATCGTGGGATGATAGTGATCCGCAGTATTGCGAGTTGTATCTCAATGATCACGACGGCACTTTTACAAATTATACAAAAGAAGCAGGGCTCAATGTTTCGAAGTTTGTGAAAGGCGTTACATCCGGTGATTATGATAACGACGGTGATGCAGATATTTTTATTTCTACTCTCAACGGTGATAAATTTTTATTTCAAAATGACGGCGTGAAAAGTGGTAAGCTACATTTCAAAGATGTTTCGAATAGTGCAGGTTTTGGAAATGAAAAAGCAAAGACATTTGCCACATGGTTTTTTGATTATGACAATGATGGCTGGCTTGACCTTATCGTCTGTGGTTATAATTTCACGAGTTCACTCGCTACATATGCCGCAGAAGAGGCTTTGGGAAAACCCGAGGCAAATTCCGGCGAAGTGTTTCTGTACAGGAACAATCGTGATGGCAGCTTTACAAACATCACAAAATCTATGGGGTTAACGAAAATGGTGTTTGCGATGAGCGCCAATTTCGGCGATATAGATAATGACGGCTACCCTGATATGTTTTTCGGAACAGGCAATCCAAAATATCAATCGCTTGTGCCCAATAAAATGTTTAAGAACATGGGCGGGAAATATTTCGCAGACGTCACCAATTCCGCCAGGGTAGGGAGTTTGCAGAAAGGGCATGGTATATCATTTGCCGATATGGACAACGATGGTGATGAAGACATTTACATTGATATGGGAGGTGCTTATCCCGGTGATGTTTATCAAAATTCATTCTTCATAAATCCCGGACAGAATAACAATAACTGGATAGAAATTGCCACACGGGGAACGACCTGCAACAGGGCTGCGATAGGAGCGAGGCTAATGGTTTATTTTAAAGAAAATGATCAACCGCGTGTTGTTTACAAAGACGTTAACTCAGGTGGAAGCTTTGGCGCGAATCCTTTACGTCAGCACATTGGTATCGGCACAGCTACCTCAATTGACAGCATTGTCATCAAATGGCCGGGGGATAAGGCGCTGCAAACATTTAAGAATATTTCTCCAAACCGCTACATCAACATTGTTCAGGGCAACAATGCCTTTACCATCACGCAGTTAAAAACGCTTGACTTTACCGCGGTGAAGTTTGGAATGTTGGTGAAGGAGTGCGGGAAGTAGTGCTTAATGCCTAATGCTTAACGCTTAACGCAGTGGCTTTGCGTTAGGCATTAGGCATTAAGCGCTAAGCCAAAAAAAGGCATTCCAGTTTGCACCGGAAGCCTTTTGTGTTATTGGGCTTGCTAATAATTACAATTGTTGCATCAGGCCGTCATCCAATTTTTCGGGAGGTGGCGCTGTTCATTTCTTTTCGTAGATCACGATCTCCGTTCTGCGGTTTCTCCAGGATGCGTTCGGATCATTGGTATTTACCACCGGATTTTCTTTACCAAAATAGTTCATGAACATCCTGGTTTCAGGAATGCCACGGCTTTTCAGGTATTCAAGTGCCACCTGCGCTCGTTTCTTAGACAGCGGCTGGTTGTACTCTTCAGAACCTATCAGATCGGTATAACCTAAAAGATCGACATACAGGTTATCATTTGTTTTTAACTGGTAAACAACCTGGTCAAGTACACCGAATGCGCCGGAAGTAAGAGAGTACAGATCGTAGTTAAAGTAAATGGTGAATTTTGTTAACGGAGGATAGTTGAAAGCGTTTTCAACATCTGCCGCATTGTTACGCGCCTGGCGTCTGATATCGCCATCGTCATCACCTCCATCATCGCCACCCATACCGTTGCCCATGCCGTTTCTGCCACCCTTCTTGTTCTTCATGTCAAACGGAGGCATCATGATAAAGATGTTGATGTTGGGAATACCACCACCGAATGAGTTGCCATTTTTTTTCAAGGCTGCCAATGCGCTGGAGTCCGTATCTTTTTTCTTCTCGTCTGTTTTTGCATTATCAATTGTTTCCTGCACAGTTGGTTTTTTCTTCGCTTTTAATGGAAGATAGATACCAACGGAGTACATCAACGGATTCAAACCTTTAATGTTGCTGCTAAGGCTGTAAGCGTAAGCAACCTGCGCCGTAGCCATCATGCCATTGCCATGATACTTAACACCGCCACCCAAAGGCGCTGAAGTGTATTGCCCATCTCCAACGATGTTATAGATACCTGCGGATATAAACGGCTGCAGTTTGTTTTTATCTTCCAGCAAATGATAGTAAACTGTACCGGTTACAACGTTGTATGTTTTCGATTCTGTTTTGGTAACATTTGTTGCGTTGTTGGCCACATGGCCAAAACTAAAACCAATATCGCCACTCACAGAAACTCTTTTACTGAAGTTTCTATATACTGACACCGCAAACGATGCATTTGTTTTTTTGCCGAAGGGCAGAGGATTTACTGCATCTGTGTAAGCATGGTCGCCTTTGTTTGTCATGCTGTAGTCCTGCACCTGCACACGCAGTCCCGGCGATACGAACCACCTGTCGTCATAGCTTTTTTGCGGAGCAGCCGGCTTTTGTTGCGAGCGTGCAGAGTCGCCAATAACCTTGGGCCTGGTGATGAACGGCTTTGCTTCCGGGTTTACATTAACGGGTGGTGTGGAATCAATTTGTTGCTGTTGTTTAATCAGCATCGAATCGATGTTAACTGCGGAGTCAATGTGCGGCAAAGCATGGTGCTGCTCTTCTTCCTGCGCAGTAGCCATAATGGACATTATGCTAAAAGCCATTACGGAAAATAATCGTTTCATGATCGGCACGTTTTTATTTAACAGTCGTAAGCCCGACAGATTGAACCGGTCGGGAGAAACATGCATCTTATTTTCCGTAGCGGGAAAATGCGTTATGTCAGGTTTCATAAATACAGTTTTTTCGATTGATAGGTTAGGGGTTTCATCTAATAAAATGAACTATTAGAAATCAAGTTTCAGCGCCAGTTCCAGACCTGTGCGTCTGTAACCTGCAGCGTTGATGCTTGAAATATTTATATCGTACAATAAGGCGATTGTCGCTTTATTGTATCTCAAGTCAACATTTGGAACAACTGCATCGTTGTAGCGATAGCCAACACCAAAGCCAACGCCACCTTCCATGCTCGGGATCGCTTTTAAGTAAGACAGGTTGAAGTAATGCTTATATGCACTTCCCTGCCAGTTTAACGACATGTTGAACGCACATTCGTCTGCATTTGCTGTGATGTATTTATAACCACCCTGCACACTCACTCCGCGTTTTGCCTTGAACGTTTCGCTCTTTGTGCGCTCTGTGTAAGGTGTGTTTACATGCAGCAAAGAAGCACCGATGTACCATTTGTTATACTGACTATTGCTAAACACAGAGGCTCCTGCATTCACATTGAAATAGCCGTACGACCAGCCGGAAGCAACAGGGTCAATACTCAGTTTGCCATTGATCGGGCCATACTGATCAAACTGATCAGGAAAGGCTGCAATGCCGGACGTGTTCATTCTGCTTTGATAGTACATCCCCTGGAAACCAATGGATGCATAAACTTCATTTGACGAAATAGGCAATGCATAAGACACTCCCAACAAGCCCAGCGTGTTGCTCAGTATTCCCTGGTTTGATTTATCCGATGCCGCGCCCACACTCATGCTAAAGTAACCTGAGTTGGTTTTTTCCCTTGCTGACTTTGACAACAAAGGAGCGTCAAGGATCGCACACACCGAGTTATATGCAAGCAATCCCTGGTAGTTTACATTTCTGTAATTGAGTTTCAGGCTCATTTGCTTGTCTGTTTTCAGCGACTGGTTGTACCAGATTGCCATGTCCTGCACACGTGAAAAATTTATTTCCTGCGCGTTGGCCATCATGTTGTACAAAACGAGCGCCAGTACCACAAAACCAAACCTCAGTGGTTCTTTCAAGCTGGATTTTTTATTGGATTTCCTATTTTGTCTTTTCATAACAGATAGTTTAGTCATGGTGACTAATTCGTCAAATATTTTTAAATCAGTTTTTGATCATTCTTTCTTTTTCTAATTCCTAATTTGTAACTCCTGATTCCTATTACCTCGCCAGCGTTACCATTCCCTTTCTCTGTATCACTTTTCCGTTCTTATCAATTCCTTCAGCGAACCACAGATAGGTTTCAACTGGTTGCGGCACACCTTTTAATGTACCATCCCAACCGGTATTGATATCTTTTGTAGAGAATATCAGGTTGCCCCATCTGTTGTAGATGCTGAATGTTTTTATTTCTGGAACACCGCTTACAATTGGTTTCAAAATGTCATTGATACCGTCATTGTTTGGTGTAAATACTTTCGCAACAATAATGTCGATCGATGGCGCCATGAAGTGAATTTTAGCAGGGCTGCCATTTTTGATATCATCACTGTTCACTTTTGCGGTGATCGAAACTTCGTTAGGCGTACCGCTTGTCAATGTGATGATCGCGTCTCCGTTTGCGTCTGTTGCGACAGGCGCTGGTGTTGTAATAATCGCTGTACCGGAAGGCATGCTAAAGTCAACCTGTGCGTTGGCAACAGGATTACCCGCCACGTCAACCAGGTGTACTTTCACAACATTGGTAGCGATGTTGTCTGCGATAGCATTGTCTTTCTCCACTGTGATTGCAGTAAGCGGATTGGTGAAGTCTATTGCCGGTCTGAATGTGATTTTTACACCACCATTAACAGGGCTTCCATCTATAGTTGCAGAGATGTTTATTTCACCAGGATTATTGCTTGTAAAATTTGCAGTCGCGTCGCCGTTTGCATCTGTAACCACGGTAACGGTACCTGTAACAACGCCATTGCCATCTTTTGTAGTGAAGACTACCGTTGCACCTCCAACAGGATTTCCGTTGGCATCAACAGCATGCACTTTAACAGTGTTAGCATCAACTCCATCCGCAAACGCGTTGTCTTTTACAATGGTGATCTTCGTATCAGGATTGGTTACCACAACAGTACCTGATTTAAAGTTTGCTTTTGCGGGGCTTCCGTTGATGATATCTGTACCATTCACTTTTGCCGTTACATTAGTGATACCCGACACTGTGCTGGTTAATGAAATGGTTGCATCGCCGTTTGCATCAGTAGTAAGGGTAGTGGTACCTACAAAGGTCGCACCGCCCGATTTTGCGAAATCTACTGTTGCGCCGGCAACAGGGTTGCCATTTGCATCTGTGACATGAACAGTTACTTTATCTATATCGGTACCATCTGCCTGCGCATCATTTTTTGTAACCGTAATTTTTGTTGTAGGCGCATTTACACTTGGTACATCCGACACAAATTTTGCTGTTGCCGGGCTGCCGTTTGTAATAGCCGTCCCGTTAACGGTCGCAGTGATCGTATTTGAGCCTGCCACAGTGCTTGTCATAGAAACAACAGCATCGCCGTTCGCATCTGTCGTCACCGTATTGGAACCGCTGAATGTTGCGCTTCCGCTTGTAGAAGTAAATACAACCGTTGCCCCTTGAACAGGATTACCGTTGGCATCTACCACATGAACTTTTATTTTGTCTGCATCCGTTCCGTTTGCTTTTGCATTGTCCTGGACAACTGTTATTGTCGTTGCAGGATTGGTAACAGCAGGAACATCTGCTTTGAATACTGCTTTTGCCGGACTGCCATTTACTATAGCAGCTCCGTTAACCGTTGCCGTGATATCGTTGGAACCCGCAACGGTGCTGGTCATGCTGACAACAGCGTCGCCATTGGCATCTGTGACAACAGTAACTGAAGTTGAGAAAGTGCCGCTGCCGCTGGCTTTGGTGAATACCACCGTTGCGCCTGCAACAGGGTTTCCGTTAGCATCGGTAATGTGCGCGGTTATTTTATCAACGTCTGCGCCATCTGCTGCCGCGTTATTTTTTGTAACAGTTAATTTGGTGGTTGGGACGTTAGTTTTGGGAACATCTGCAACAAACACAGCTTTCGCAGGGCTACCGTTTGTTATCACTGTTCCGTTTACAGATGCCGTAATATCGTTAGAACCCGCAACAGTGCTTGTCATTGTAATGAATGCATCACCATTTGCATCTGTTGTAACGGTTGTTGCACTAGTAAATGAGCCACTTCCGTTTGCTTGTGTAAACACTACTGTTGCACCTGCCACTTTATTACCATTCGCATCCACCACATGCACTTTAATTTGGTCAGTTGCAGTGCCGTTAGCGGTAGCATTGTTTTGCGTAACAGATATATTGGTAGACGGATTGCTTACAGAAGGAACGTCTGCTACGAAGTTTGGTTTAGCAGGGCTTCCGTTTACTACCGGCGTTCCGCTTATGGTAGCAATTACAGAATTGGATCCCGCCACGGTGCTTGTCATAGTGATGAAAGCGTCTCCGTTCGCATCGGTCGTTACAGTTACAGAACCTATGAAAGTTGCGCTGCCGGCGGTTTTTGAGAATGTTACGGGAGCATTGGCAACAACGTTTCCGTTTGCATCAACAACATGTACTTTAATTTGGTCTGTAGCGGAGCCGTCTGCCTTTGCATTGTCGCTAACAACACTTATGGTTGTTGCCGGGTTAGCCGATGACGGTGGGCCCGCAACAAATTTTGCGACCGCAGGGCTTCCGTTAACAATTGCGGTGCCATTTACAGTTGCGGTAATAGTGTTATCTCCGGCAACCGTGCTGGTCATTTTGATGGTGGCATTTCCGCTTGCATCGGTCACGACCGTCGTTGTTCCTACAAAAACACCGCTACCGCTTGTTAGTGTAAATACGACTGTCGCACCGCCCACACTATTACCTTTCGCGTCAACGATGTGAGCAACAATTGCGTCAGTTGCAGTTCCATCTGCCGTTGCATTATTTGTAGTGACAGATATGTTTGTTTGAGGATTGCTTACCGATGGTACGTCTGGATAAAAGATCGCAGTCGCGGGGCTTCCATTAATAATAGGAAGGCCGTTTACAGTGGCTGTAACTTTATTGTTACCGGCAACAGTACTTATTAAGCTTACGGACGCAACCCCTAAGCTGTTGGTAGTAACGGTTGCAGAAGTTGCAAATGTAGCGCTGCCACTTGTAATTGTGAATACTATCGTGGCGCCGGCTACAGCATTACCATTCGCATCCACCACTCTCACACTAACCTGGTCCATATCTACGCCATCCGCTATGTGTCCGTTTTTAGAGACCCATACCTGGGTTAACGCCTGGGTTAGGTCCGGAGGGCCCGCCACGAAGTGAACCGTCGCAGGGCTTCCATTAACTACAGTAGCACCGTTTATTTTGGCTGTAACGATAACACTTCCTACGGTTGTGCTGCTTAATGGCAACACTGCATCGCCATTCGCGTCTGTTTTTACAACGTAACTAACGCCGGAACCTCCGACGTTAACATTAAAACTTACATCCTGATTGGCGACTGGATTACCGTAGGCATCCACCACGTGCACTTTTACAATGTTCTTGGAAGATCCATCTGCGGGTTGATTATCTGTTACAACGGCTATCGTCGTACCTGCATTCGCCGCACTGGGCGAACCAGCTATAAAGTCAACAACACTGGGATTTCCGCTCGTTAATGGCAATCCGTTAACAAGCGCAGAAACAGTAACCATGCCGGCAACAGTGCTCGACAGTGATATTTGCGCATCACCGCTCGCGTTAGTAGTAACAGTTGTTAAACCAACAAAGGAGGCAGTACCACTTGTTATAGTAAATACAACACTTTGTCCCGCTAACGGATTGTTTGATGCATCAACTACGTTGACCTTTACAATATTTTTATCCAGATTATCAGCTGTGGCATGAGTCTTGATAATAGATAATGTAGAAGTCACCAGTGCATCTCCTGCGTAAGTAAAGAGACCAGAAAATAATAATAAGGTAGTGAAGGCTAAACAAAGTAAGCCTTTGGATTTTTTTAAACAGTATTGCACGCAGGATCTTGGATTCATGTTATGCGTAAACATAGTATAGGATTTAATAACAAGCTATTTGCCGGTCAATAAATACCTGTTCAGATACATAATATCTGCTATAGCGGGAGCTGAAGTTTCCACCACATTTTTTAAAATGCTTGCGTCTCTTTCACTGTTCAAAACAACTTTTTGCATGCTATAGTTAGCAGGCCTTATTGCTGATCAATTACACCTCACGTTGATGGATAATTGCTTTGCAGTGATAGCACAATATGGTTTGATGAAAAGATAGCGGCTTCGTAAAACCAGCTGTGGGTGGGCGTTTTAGTCGATGTGACATACGGGTAAGGGATTTAGTAATTTGATTCATGGTTTTGGATTTTGTGTTGAATTTCTTCAATTCACAGGGTAATATTAATAAAAATATTTTAATGCAATAACTTTTTTTGAGTTTCTACGCGGTAAGTCTTCGTAAAATACCCAAACCAGTAATTCATTTTTCTAAGCCTTCCTTTTTATTCAGTCTAAGTGTTTTCTTTTATCTGCTTAAATAGTTCATCGTACAAAACCAACCTGTAAAAATGAATTGTTAATCTGTCCGATCTTATATTTTTACCTTACAACGCAAAAACAAAAGTTTTATTTCTTATTTCCAATCAATATTTTTTCGTTTATACAGATGATTTTTTACCCGCGTCGACCTTTTACTTTCAATAGATTACAAATTGAGAAAATATTTTCATGAAAAAATTGATCGGAAAAATGCGAATAACCGTCACTGTATTCTCACAAAAACCAGCACAAGGGAAATCAATTACCAGTCTCAGTTAAATTCAGATTCTTTTCGGAATGTAAAAACACGAAGCTGTATCGCATATACGGATGGGTTAGTAAAAGCAACAAGTTATTTTACGATAGCGTGTTTGAATAATTACGGTTCTGGTTGTTAGAGCTGGTCATATCTGTGATTTGACATTACATTTTAGTGAAGTGTTGCATGGAGTGCGAGCCGCTTTTTTTAACCACAGAGGAAAGGAGTTTTATTCACAGAGTGAACGGAGATTTGAGAAAAAATGTAGTTACTGAAAGCTTAGAGAAAAAGAGGACTGATTTACAAAACTCCTTTTCTCTGTGAAAAAAATCTCTGTTATCTCTGTGGTTTAAAAAAATGGTAGGGAGATTTGAGACTTATTATTCCATGGCACGTTGCAAGTATGTCGACCGTGTCGATACGCAATCGTTCCCGGAGCCCACCATCAATAATTCAATGATTAAATGATTCAATGATTCAGTCACACAGCTCAGCTAACACCCGTAAGCATTTTCCTTTTAAACTTTGAATTTCACCAGTTTCATAAATGTTTTTCAGTTCTATATGTATAAATGGAGGTTGTTTGCGTATATCCGTGTGTGAATTTTACTATTATCGTAAGAAATTAATTGAAAAAAATATCCAGATTAAATGATTTTGATAGAATTTTGCGGCCTGAAAGGAAACCAATGGGTAAAGACAAATACTTACAGGAAGCAGATGTGGTTTTAATTGGGGCAGGTATAATGAGTGCAACACTTGGAACTTTGCTTAAAGAATTACAGCCAAATTTAACGATCGAAATTTTTGAACGCCTGGATGTGGCCGCTGCGGAAAGCTCCGACGCATGGAACAATGCCGGTACTGGTCACTCCGCCTTCTGCGAATTAAATTACACTCCGGAAAAAGAAGATGGTTCTGTTGAAACTTCAAAAGCCCTTAAGATCGCAGAATCCTTTGAGGTGTCAAAAGAGTTTTGGGCCTACCTTGTTGAACATAATATTGTAAAGCATCCCAATACATTTATCAGAAGTATTCCTCATATGAGTTTTGTATGGGGAGAAAAAAATGTTTCTTATTTGAAAACGCGTTACGAAGCGTTAACGAAGAATCATTTGTTTGAAGGAATGGAATATTCTGAAAACAATTATGAAATTGAAAAATGGGTTCCGCTAATTATGGATGGCCGTAACGAAGGCGACAAAGTAGCGGCAACACGCATGGATATAGGTACAGATGTGAATTTTGGCGCTTTGACCAAAAGCATGTTTGATTACCTGAAAAAACAGCCTGGTGTACATTTTCATCTTAACCACGATGTGAAAGACCTGGAGAGAACGAAAGATGGCAAACGATGGGACATCACTGTTAAAAACATGACCACTAAACGCAAAAGGGATATCAAGGCAAAATTTGTATTCATCGGCGCGGGTGGCGGTTCATTACCATTACTGGAAAAATCTGATATACCAGAAGGAAAAGGCTTCGGCGGTTTCCCGGTAAGCGGACAGTGGTTGAAATGTACCAATCCTGACATTATTGAAAAACACAACGCAAAAGTTTACGGAAAAGCTTCGGTGGGCGCACCTCCAATGTCAGTTCCTCACCTTGATACAAGAATGATCGATGGGAAAAAAGCGTTGCTCTTTGGACCGTACGCTGGGTTTTCTACGAAGTTCCTGAAGAATGGTTCTTACCTCGACCTGCCATTATCCATCAAAGTAAATAATATCCGCCCCATGCTGGCCGCGGGTTTCCACAATATTCCGCTTACAAAATATTTGATCGAGCAGGTTCGTCAATCTCCAGAAGACAGACTGGACGCATTAAAAGAATATTTCCCGGAGGCAAAAATGGAAGATTGGGAACTTGAAGTTGCTGGCCAGCGTGTACAGGTAATTAAAAAAGATCCTAAGGAAGGTGGCGTGTTGGAGTTTGGAACAGAAGTGGTAAGCGCTGCCGACGGAAGCATCGCAGCTTTGTTGGGAGCATCTCCTGGTGCGTCTACTGCAGTTTCAATCATGCTCAATCTGATCGAACGTTGCTTCAAAAATGAAGTAACCAGCGACTGGAGTGTGAAATTGAGAGAAATGATTCCGTCTTATGGCATTCCGTTAAGTAAGAACAAGGAGCTTGCTTTGCAAACACGTGAAAGAACGAGCGAACTTCTGGGTTTGAAGCAAGCCCAACCGGAATTGGCGTAGGGGCGAATTGAATTCGCCCTGTTATTGACGAATCGAATTCGCCCTGCTATTCAAGAATTGTATTGGCCCAACAAAATTGAAATTGGTTCGACCAATCGATAACATGAGAAGCTGCTTTGTAAAGGATGACTTTGCAAAGCAGCTTCGTCTTTTGATACATGCAACAACGCGACTATCAGTTGCAGAATTAATTTGATCGAAGACTCATGTAATAAACAATATATTGCGTAAACTCGCGGAATGTTCTACGCTCAACGCTAAAAGCCCAACGCTTAACACAGGATGTGACACCTTGCGTTAAGCGTTAAGCATTAAGCGTTCAGCTAAAAAAAGCTTTATGAAAAAATTTCTCGACGAAAATTTTCTGCTACATACTGCAACTGCTCAGCGGCTATATCACGATTACGCGAAGCAAATGCCCATCATCGACTATCATAATCATTTGCCTCAGCAACAGATCGCTGAAAATAAAACCTTTGAAAATATAACGCAGGCCTGGTTGTATGGCGACCATTATAAATGGAGAGCCTTGCGTGCAAACGGTGTTGATGAACATTATTGCACAGGCGGCGCAAGCGACTGGGAAAAGTTTGAACAATGGGCAGCCACAGTTCCTTACACCATGCGCAACCCTTTGTATCACTGGACGCACTTGGAGTTACAGCGCTATTTTGACGTGCATGATGTTTTAAAACCGGAAACGGCAAAAAGCATTTACAATATTTGTTCGGAGAAATTACAAACACCCGATTTCTCGGTTCGCGGGTTGTTGAAAAAAGCAAATGTGCAATTGGTTTGTACAACAGACGACCCTGTGGATGATTTGTTTTTTCACAAACAACTGAGAGATGAAAATTGTGAAGTTGAAGTGAAACCAGCGTTCAGACCGGATGTTGCGATGAATATTGACAATCCTGCTGCATTTAATAATTACATGAGCAGGTTGGAAAAAGCATCTGACATTTCCATTTCGTCTTATGAAGATTATCTCAACGCGTTGAAAAAGCGCCACGATTTTTTTGCAGCAAACGGCTGTACTGTTTCTGATCACGGCCTTGAACATTTATTTGCAGATGATTACACAGAAGCAGAGATCAAAAATATTTTTACAAAAGTTCGCGGCGGCAAAAAGGCGGATGCAGACGAGATAAGAAAATTCAAATCTGCCATGCTGGTGACGTTTGCAGAGTGGGATTGGGAAAAGGGTTGGGTACAACAATACCACGTCGGCGCATTGCGCAATAACAACACGAGAAGACTGCGTGATCTTGGCGCAGATACGGGCTGGGACTCGATCGGCGATTTTCCGCAGGGACGCACATTGTCCAAGTTCCTGGATACACTCGACAATAAGAATAAGCTGGCAAAAACAATTCTATACAACTTAAATCCTGCCGACAATGAGATGTTTGCGGCAATGATTGGCAATTTCAACGACGGTACTATTGCAGGAAAAGTGCAGTGGGGCTCCGGTTGGTGGTTCCTTGATCAGAAAGACGGGATGACAAAACAACTGAACACCTTGTCAAACATGGGACTGCTCAGCCGTTTTGTGGGGATGCTTACAGACTCAAGAAGCTTCCTTTCGTTTCCAAGGCATGAGTATTTTCGAAGAATTCTTTGTAATCTTTTGGGAGATGAAATTGAAAATGGTGAATTGCCAAACGACATTGCATGGATAGGGAAGATGGTACGGGATATTTGCTATAATAATACGAAGGAATATTTTGGCTGGCAGAATTTGGGGAACAAAGCTTAACGCTCAAAGCTCAAAGCCTAACGCTTAACGCGCGTTTAGTGCGGAGTGTACAAATATCGGCGATCATCGTTAAGCGTTTGGCATTAAGCGTTCAGCACAAAAAAATAAAACAACTACTATGAGTATAATTCAGAAATTTAGCCTTGAAGGAAAAACGGCACTGGTAACAGGTTTTAACAAAGGAATTGGTAAAGGAATGGCCGTTGGATTGGCAGAAGCAGGGGCAGACATTATTGGCGTTGCCAGTAGCAAAACAGAACCTGGCAGCGATGTTGAGAAAGAGATAACAGCCCTTGGAAGAAAGTATAAGGCATATCAGGCGGATCTTTCAGACAGAACTCAAGTGTATGCTTTCATCAAGCAGGTGCTTGCGGAGAACCCACAAATTGATATTCTTGTAAATAATGCCGGCATCATTATGCGCAAGCCTTTCGCTGAGCATCCTGATGAATATTGGGACAAAGTGATGGCTGTAAATCTCGATGCACCGTTCATTCTTTCCCGTGAAATGGGCAATCATATGCTGCAAAGAGGAAGTGGTAAAATCATTTTCACTTGTTCTCTATTAAGTTTCCAGGGAGGTATCAATGTACCGGGCTATGCAGCCAGCAAAAGCGGTATTGCAGCGTTGGTTCGTGGTATGTCGAACGAATGGGCGTCAAAAGGCATTAACGTAAATGGCATTGCGCCGGGTTATATTTCCACCGATAATACAGAGGCGTTAAGGAATGATCCTGACAGAAGCAAATCCATTCTGGATCGCATTCCTGCAGGTCGCTGGGGTGAAGCGGAAGATTTCAAAGGTGCTGTTGTTTTCCTTGCATCAGATGCTGCGAAATATGTTCACGGTACTATCCTTACTGTGGATGGCGGATGGATGGGAAGGTAATTTGAAAATGTGATGATTTGAAAATTTGAAAATGGTAGGGGCGAATTGCATTCGCCCTCACAAAAAATTATAACAACAACGAATGAATCAACAAACGATTGGAAAGTATCGCTGGACGATATGTTCGCTGCTTTTTTTTGCCACAACAGTTAACTATCTCGACCGACAGGTTTTAAGTCTTTTGCAACCAACACTCGCGGAGCAGTTTGGCTGGAGCAATACGGATTACGCCAACATTGCTTCCGTCTTTCAGTTTGTGTATGCGATATCAATGTTGTTTGCAGGTCGCATCATCGACAAGCTCGGCACCAAATGGGGATATGCATGGGCATTGATCATTTGGTCAATTGGTGCGATCATGCACGCCGAAGCACTCAGAATAGGTCACGCCACTACAAGTTTGTTTACATTGATAGGGTTGGGTGCTGTTCCCGTTTCTATTGCGGGATTCATGGTATCCCGCGCTGTATTGGGTTTTGGCGAAGCGGGTAACTTTCCTGCAGCGATCAAAGCCACGGCAGAATATTTCCCCAAAAAGGAACGGTCACTTGCTACTGGTATTTTTAACTCAGGATCCAACGTTGGTGCAATCCTTGCGCCGCTTACTGTTCCCTGGATTGCAACGAACTGGGGATGGGAAACGGCCTTCATCATTATCGGTGCCATTGGTTTCTTGTGGCTACTCTTCTGGTTTGCTTTTTATGAAAGACCTGAAAACCAAAAACGTCTTTCCGCTGAAGAGTTGGCTTACATCAACAGCGATAAAGTTGTTGAAACTGTTCCGCAGGAAAATATAAAACAGAAGGTATCGTGGTTCAAACTACTTGGCTACAATCAAACCTGGGCGTTTGCTGTCGGTAAGTTTTTAACAGACGGCGTTTGGTGGTTCTTCCTCTTCTGGTTGCCTGCCTATTTAAAGGCGCAATATGGAATGACAAAAACGGAAATTGCGTTGCCTTTGTTCGTGCTGTACAGCATGACAATGGTGGGAAGCATTGCCGGTGGCTGGTTTCCTATGTACTTCATCAAAAAAGGGTACGAAGCATATGACGGCCGCATGAAAGCAATGTTGATCATTGCTCTGTTTCCCTTAGTAGTGCTAATGGCACAACCATTGGGAGGAATAAGTTATTGGATGCCAATTTTATTAATTGGTGTTGGAGCATCTGCGCACCAGGCGTGGTCGGCAAATATTTTCACAACAGTATCAGATATGTTCCCCAAAAAAGCAGTTGGATCAGTAACGGGTATTGGCGGTATGGCAGGCGGATTGGGCGGTGTATTGGTAACAAAAGTTGGCGGTGCATTATTCGATCATTACCAAAAATTGGGTCACATTCAAACCGGCTACACCATTATGTTCTCATTCTGCGCCATAGCCTATTTGCTTGCATGGTTCAACATGAAAGCGCTGGTGCCAAAGTATAAGCCGATTACGGACCTTTAGGAATTGAAAATTGAAAGTTGAAAATTGAAAATGAAGGAACTCAGATTTTTATCTAATCATGATAAATCGTGACGATCATGAAGATCAGCGTTCTCTCTAATTTTCAATTTTCAATTTTCAATTTTCAATTAAACCTCAACTCTGAAATATCATGCAAAACTTTCTCATTCTTTTTCGCGAGCCCGATGGTCGGCTCGATGAACATTCTGCAGAAGAGATAGTGGTTCATCAAAGCAACTGGAAAACGTGGTTAGCAAAGTGGGGCGAGAGACTTAACGGGGGAAACTCATTGACCTTAAATGGTAAAATGATAAAAGGCAGAAATAGTGAAGTAATTAACGATATTCATAAAGTAGGAACAGAAATTGTCGGAGGCTTTCTTTTATTAAAAGCAGAAAACCTGGATGAGGCAGTTTCTATTGTCCAATCCTGCCCAATATTTGAGTTTGATGGATATGCGGAAGTGAGAGAGTTGAGGAGTTGAAAATTGAAAATTGAAAGTTGAAAATGAGAGAGAACGCAGATTTTCATGATTGTCATGATTTATTATGATTGAATAAAAATCTCAGGTTCTTCATTTTCAATTTTCAACTTTCAATTTTCAATTAACTCTCCACTCTCAATTCTCAACTCTCAACTTCCTCCCGGAGTAGCGGCATACTCATACAATGAAAGCCGCCGCGGGCGCGGGATAGCTCAGCAGATGGCATGAGGATCAAAGTATCTTTCAGTTTGGCAGGCGTGATCTCGTCGTGCTCAAATTTTTCGATCAGTTCTTTTGCGTGGATGATGTTGAAGCCTTCCTCCTTAAATGCTTCCACCGTTTTATCATTTCTGTCATAACCTAAAACAACACCCTCTTTAAGAGCCAACAGGTTACACGAGTCCGTCCACTGTTCACGCGTATCAAAAGGAAATTGATTGTTACCTGAGTAAACGAATTTTACTTTCTCCTCGCACTTCAAATCATTTTCACTGATATCAATTAAAAGATCTTCCAGGTTGCTGAAGAATTTCGGATTCTCGATATCCTTCTTTTTAAATTGTATGATCTTCAAAGTATCCTCTTTCTTGTGTCCTTCCAAAATGCGTTGAATGGCATCGGCATCTTCCATCTTAATTGCCTTGCGGGAAAAGCTGCCTAGCATTACCCACATGTTTCTTTTCACCTGCGTAAACACCGTATCGATGTGCATGTAATCTCTCTTCTTCGGAATTTTTACAATGCTTACTTTCTTAACGATATTCTTTTCAAACAGAATATTCGTCACACGGTGAGCAGCTTCCATGCTTGTGCGCTCGCTTACACCAATAAGCACGTGATCTTTTGAAACCACCATTACATCACCACCTTCGAGCGTTACTTTTTTCTCATCACCTTTTGGCAAAAGAAAATGGTGCGTGGTGTCAGGTATCTCAATCACTTTATCATGATACTCTTTAAAGTACGGGTGATAGAAGAAAATGTATTTCGCAAGAAGTGACTCACGTGTCCTTGCTTTCCTTGCCGGTTTGTTTAGCAACACGTGATCGTTAATGATGATACCGATGTCCCTTGTAAAAATAAAGTTGGGAATAGGAGGGAAGATCATGTGGTCCTCATTAAGACTTCCGGTAATAAAAACTTTTGCAAGGTGTGGGCCGGAAAGCTTTGTCAGCTCCATTTCTGTAGCGTGTGGGCAATTTTCAATCGCACAAACAGAAGCGATCAGTTTTAATTTGATATCGTGCACTTCCAGGATTTCCCCCAATAGCCACTGTAGCTCAATCACTTTATCAGACTTGAAAAAGCATTCATGATCAGGTTTATAGAAATCCCGCTTGGTGTTGTCAATTGTGTGCAGATTGCCTTTTATTTTGCCGGGATCGAGAAAGTATAAAAGAATTTTAGTGTAATAATCATATTCTTTCCTGCGAATGGTATCAAGGTGAACGATGTCTTCAAAAAGCCAGTCCTGCGCCTTGCTGGGAACCACTTTTCCCAGTCCGCTATCCGGACTATGGACGAGTAATCTTTTCAATGTGCCGATTTCTGATGAAACCATCAATCCGTTTGTGTTTGTTGCCATAAAATTTATTAAATGGAAAAAATCAGGGTAGTTCTGCGTACGAAAAATCGCCGGACGCTAAGCCGGTGCTACATTTCGGGAAGGAATCCGAAATGATGTTCGTAATAAATGTTTTGTATTTGCAGAACATTAAGCATAAGAGGTGATAAATTTATGGATTTTATTACAGGAAAAAAAATGGCAGCGAATGGGGACTTTGAATTGTAAGTGTCTGTTATTAAAGCGAAATCAGTTTTAAGAAAATAAAAACGCATAATGTCTAGTACCAAAATGAAATTTTTAGATATAGTCTGTGGAAACCCGTGCTTAATTTGATAAATTACAGAACTGAAAAAGTTGGGTAATTGTTTTTAGGAGCTTTATAAAATACCTTAAAACATCCTTTTGATTATAAAACATAAAAAGATCGCTTACATTATGAAGAGATTACTTCTTGCAGCAAGTGTATTAGGATTCGGTGTGCAATCGATAGCGCAACTTCACAAGGCGCCTGCTTATCCTTTGATTACGCATGATACTTACTTCAGCGTTTGGTCATTTACGGATCAATTAAATGCATCCACCACAAAACATTGGACAGGTGCAGATCAGTCTCTTGTAGGATTGATAAAAGTGGATAACAAGATCTACCGCTTCATGGGCATGGACGAAAAAAGCTACAAAACGATTTTGCCTGCGGCGGATGAAAAAAGCTACGCAACTCAATATACTGAAACAAACCCGGGCAGCGATTGGATGAACGCTGCATTCAACGATAAAGCTTGGCAGGCAGGCAATGCACCCTTCAGTGACAACACAGATTCAAAAGGCGCTACTGCATGGAAAAGCAAAGACCTTTGGGTAAGAAGATCTTTCAATGTTTCAAGTCTGCCAACAGGAAAAGTTTACCTTAAATTAAACCACGATGATAATGTAGAAGTATATCTGAATGGTAAGAAAATTTACAGCAAAGAAGGCTGGGTACACAAATTCATCTACATTCCAATTGAGTTGTCGACATTTAAAACAGGCACTAACGTGCTGGCGATACATTGCGCAAACACGGCTGGTGGCGCGTATTTGGACGCAGGCATCGTTATGGAACAAACAACAGAAGGTTCTACACTTTTGGATGCAAAGCAACTGGACGTTACCATCAGCGCTACGCAAACAGCATATAATTTTATCTGCGGTGCTGTTAAACTGGATGTTACATTCACCAGTCCGCTGTTGATGAACAACCTTAAAATGCTTACACGCCCCGTTTCTTACATCACTACCAAAGTTGCTTCAGCAGATGGTAAGCAACATGATGTGAATGTGTATTTGGGCACTTCTTCAGATCTCGCAGTAAATGAAGCAACTCAGCAAGTGACCGCAAATGCTTACTCAACAGGCGATTTGTCAATACTAAAAGCAGGAACGGTTGCACAACCAATACTGCAAAAGAAAGGCGACGACGTTCGCATCGATTGGGGTTACTTATATGTAGCTGCGCCAAAAAGTTCTAAGGCAACGCAATTCATCGCAACACCGCAAGATGCAATGGCTGCTTTTAAAAGAGGCACTACTGCAAAAACATCAGCTGACAAACATTTAACATTAGCGACCGTCGTTCCGTTTGGTAAAGTAGGAAGCGATGCTGCAGAGCAATTCATAATGCTTGGGTATGATGATATCAACCCTGTTCAATATTTCGGCAAAAATTTATTGCCCTGGTGGAAAGAAAACGGCGGCACCATTGAATCAGAGCTTGCTGATGCTTTGACTTCATACAAATCAGTAATCGCATCATGCAACACTTTTGATGATGAGCTGTACAATAACGCAGTCAAATCTGGCGGAGAAGATTACGCGCAGCTTTGCGTATTGGCATACAGACAAAGCATATCTGCACACAAGCTGGTAAAAAGTCCGCAGGGTGATCTTCTTTTCTTATCAAAAGAAAATTTCAGCAATGGTTCAATCAACACGGTAGACATTACCTATCCTTCGGCACCATTGTACCTTTATTACAATCCTGATCTGTTGAAAGGAATGATGACAGGCATTTTCTATTACAGCGAAAGTGGTAAATGGACGAAACCCTTTGCTGCACACGATTTGGGAACATATCCTTTGGCAAACGGACAGACTTATGGCGAAGACATGCCTGTAGAAGAGTCCGGCAACATGATCATTTGTGCCGCAGCTATTGCAAAAGCTGAAGGCAATGCTGAGTATGCACGCAAACACTGGAAAACATTGTCAGTATGGGCCGGTTATTTGCAAAAAGCAGGCTTCGATCCGGCAAACCAGTTGTGTACAGACGACTTCGCGGGACACCTTGCACGCAACGCCAATCTTTCTGTAAAAGCAATCGTGGCATTGGGCGCGTACGCGAAACTAGCTGAACAATTGGGTGAAAAAGAAACAGCGGCAACCTATAGAAAATCAGCCAGCGAAATGGCTGCAAAATGGGCCACCATGGCGGCTGACGGCGATCACTATGCATTGACATTCGACGGAAAAAATACATGGAGCCAGAAATACAACCTGGTTTGGGACAAATTACTTGGTCTTAACTTGTTCTCTAAAGATGTGTACGCTAAAGAAGTAAAATACTATCTCACTAAACAAAACGTATATGGATTGCCGTTAGATAGCAGAAAGTCGTACACAAAGTCTGACTGGATCATGTGGACAGCAACGCTTGCTGATAATCAAAACGATTTCCAGGCATTTGTAAGGCCGCTTTTGAAATATGCGGAAGAAACACCTACAAGAGTTCCATTAAGCGACTGGCACGAAACAACGAACGGAAGGCAGGTAGGTTTCCAGGCGAGGAGCGTGGTTGGAGGATATTATATTAAGATGCTGGAGGACAAGTGGAGGAACTAGGAACTAGGAATTAGGAATTAGGAATTAGAAATGATGAATCGGGCACCCCGTAGAGACGCGATATTTCGCGTCTCCTGCAACACCCTAAAAACGTCGCTAACACAACAACAGAATAACAATCAGAATGGCCCCTTGCGGGCCATTTTGCTTTTAGGAAGTAAAAGTAGAAATTCAAAAGTCAAAAAGGTCGAGAGACTTGTCCTGGTTTTTACTTTTGAATTTTTACTTTTGAATTGATTATCAATATGGTAAAACGTTTAACATTGTATGAGAAATAATATTATTTTTGCGGCTGCCAAATACTGCCATACAGCTTGAAACCATAGTTTGCCGATTTGGAGATTGCGAGGAATATCTTTTAAAATTGACTCAGATTTTGCGCTTTTAATATGCATGATACTCAACTCAACGATGCTGAACTACTGCGTGCCATCCGGGATGATGATACTTCCGCATTCAAGGTTTTGTATGACAGGTATTGGGAAAACCTTTATCTGAAAGCTTGCCAGCGGGTAGATAAAGATGAAGCAAAAGACTTGGTACAAGAAGTAATGACTACGTTATGGCGCAGAAGGAAGGATATTTTTACTTATGAAGATGGGGAAATTGGCAGATATCTCTTTACGGCCGTAAAATACCGTGTGATCAGTCATTACGCATACACAAACGCTGAAGTAAAAAACGGCAACCTGTTTGAAGTGCTCAGTGGCAATGTTACCACCAATACGCTGGAAGTAAAGGAATTAAGTGAGTTTATCGAAAGTGAAATAAACCGCCTGCCTGCCAGGATGCAGCAAATTTTCAGAATGAGTCGTCAGGACGATCTTTCCATTGCGGATATTGCCAGCAAGCTTAACCTCTCCGAACAAACGGTAAAAAACCAACTAACTGAAGCCTTAAAAAGATTGAGGATGTCCATTAAGTCGAGCAATGACTGGGCATTTATCGTCTTCATTCTCTTCTGCTATTCTTCCAACTAGATCTAATTTGAAAATTTGACGATTTGAAAATTTGAAAATGGAGCCGTGCGTCTCCCAGACTGTATTCAATCATTCTTGCCACGGCGAAATGTTTGAATATTAGTAATGAAAGCTGCACACAAAGAATTTGCAAATTTTCAAATCTTCAAATTTTCAAATTGGCGACCACGCGAAAGCCGCTTTTTTTGATTGAATGCCAATCTAAAAGCCTCCCTTTTCCTTTCCCGAAAAAAATATTTTAAATCATCATGGTACCAAAGAACTATTTCTGAGATACTAGATAAAACAGATCCAAATTGGAAGTAAAGAACATTAGAAAGTTACTGAAGGAATACTTGCTGGGCAACGCCACCAACGATCAGATCAACACGGTGGACAACTGGTACCAATCATTTGAAAATGAAGTGCCGGTAAAATTGTCAGAGCAGGAGGCAGCGGCGACCAAACAGGAAATATGGGAGAAAATAGCGCCATCCATTACCGTAGAAAGAAAAGTATGGACAATGCCACGCTACATGAAAGTGGCTGCAATGCTGGCTGTTGTGGCTGGAGCCGGCCTTACATTTTTTCTATTGAATAAAAAAGAAACTGCATCCACTCAAATTGCTTACACCACTATAAGCACCAATAACGGCGAGAGAAAAACGATCACCATAAAGGACGGATCAGTATTAACGCTGAACGCCGGTACCACCATCCGCATCCAGGATGATTTTTCCAAACAAAGAAATATCGACATCGTAGATGGTGAAGTATACTTCGATGTGCAGAAAGATGCGGAAAGGCCCTTCACCATTACGAGTGGTAGTTTGACTACAACTGTATTGGGAACAGCTTTTAACATCAATGCTTACAAAGGCATCAACAAAATTGACATTGGCGTAGTAAGCGGAAAGATAAGCGTGGCAAGAGATGCAACAACTTTGAGTGTGCTGGAAAAATCGCAGGGACTCGAATACAATAAAGAAACAAAAGCCTTTAAACCTGTTGTGGTTGATGAAAACATGCTGGCCTGGAAAGAGGGGCGTGTTATATTAAACGACATCTCGTTTGATGAAATGACATTGTTGATGAAAAAGAATTTTGGCGTCGACATTGCTACCACGGACAAAAGCATAAAGGCTACCAAATACACAACTGAACTCTTCACCAAGATGACACCGGACGATGCAGCAGAAGTGCTCGCCGCGATTCACGGATTGAAGATCAGGAAACAGAACAATCAAATTTTCCTCTACAAATAAAACAAACCAAACGGCGGAGGTCGAATACCGCCGATAAGAGCGCCTTCAGCTGGGGTGCTGCTTATCACTAACAAATAAAGCTTAACAAAACACGTATGAAAAAAATGCTAGCCATGAAGAAAACAAAGCTTAGGCGAATGGGCGCCGCGCTGTTGTTTTTACTAACGACTGCTACCGTTTTCGTACCGGTGTATGCCGGGGAGAGTCAGCTTCTTAAACAAACCAATGTAACTGCAAAGTTCAAAGGGGGCTCTCTGGAAATGGCCATCAAGGAACTTCAAAAAGTAACGCAGATCCCTTTTGCGTACGACAAACAACTTCTCAATTCTTACCAGATCGGAAGTTTCTATTTCTCAAAAGAAAAACTGGAGAAAGTATTACAAACACTTTTGCAAGACAAATTATTGAACTATGCAGAAGTGAACAAGATCATTGTGATCAGCAAAAAAGCTGCGCAAGCATCTATTCAACAAGTTAGTGATGTGCAAAAAGACATCACAGTCGGTGGTGTTATTACAGATGAAAATGGCAAGCCAATTTCTGGTGTAACCGTTACTGTAAATGGCACGCAAACAATGACATCTACCAATGCCAGAGGTGAGTACAAAATATTGGTGCCTTCAGAAGACGCCGTGCTTGTATTCAGCTACATCGGTTATGGTACCGAGCAAATCATGGTATCAAAACAAACAGTTATCAATCTTCAAATGAAACCTGGCATGGGTAAAGAATTGGAAGAGGTAGCTGTTGTGGGTTTTGGTGGCAAACAGAAAAAAGTAAGTTTGGTGGGAGCGCAGTCTACCATCAAGCCAGAAGAATTAAGACAACCCGTTGCCAATGTGTCTACCATGCTGGCGGGTCGCGTAGCGGGTGTTGTAGGTGTGCAACGTTCAGGTGAGCCGGGTAAAAGCAGCGCGGACATTTGGATCCGTGGTATTGCTACCGGTTTTGGTAACTCTTCTGCACCATTGATATTGATTGATGGAGTAGAACGTGATATCAACACCATCGATCCAGAAGACATCGAATCGTTCACCGTTTTGAAAGATGCCTCCGGTACTGCAGTGTACGGTGTGCGTGGTGCAAATGGTGTAATCTTCATAAAAACAAAAACAGGTAAAGTAGGTAAGGCACAGGTGATGTTTGACTACAGTGAAGGTGTAAACACTTTTACAAGAAAGCCTGAAATGCTTGATGGCGTTAACTACATGAACCTGGTGAACGAAGCGAAAACCACACGTGGCGAAACAGCTTCTTATTCACAAGAGGTGATCGACAAAACAAAATCGGGCCTTGATCCGATGGTTTATCCTAACGTAGACTGGATGGACGCTGTGTTTAACAAGTACGGCCACACCAGAAAAGCGAACCTGAATTTAAGTGGTGGTGTTGAAAATGCGCAATACTATGTGTCACTCGGATACTTTGGGGAGAACAGCTTCCTGAAAACCGATGACATGGCGCAATACAATACCAAGCTGCGTTATGACCGTTACAACGTAACCACCAAAATGAATTTGAATGTAACGAAAACAACAAAAGCGGAAATTGGCATGATGGGGTATTTCTCCACGAGAAATGCTCCTTTCGAAGATCCATCCACGATTTTTGCAAGTGCGATGGCGGTTTCTCCGGTGTTGTATCCTGTGATGTATCCCGGTGACTTGGTACCCGGTTACGCTTCAAACGGCGCGATGATCAACCCTTATGCGCAGTTGACAAGAAACGGTTATAGAACAGAAAATCAGAACCAGTTGTATTCTAACCTTCGATTGACGCAGGATCTGAGAGCGATCACTCCGGGTTTGTCTGCCACTGCAATGGTTGCATTTGACGCATACAGTTCACTTGTTATCAAACGTAACAAAAGAGACGACACTTACTATATAGACAAAAATGCTCCTTACAAAGCAGATGGTACTTTGAATCTGCAAAGAACATGGACATCAAGCCAGCCTTACCTAGGCTTTGAAAAAAGCAATGGCGGTAACAGGCAAACATACGCTGAAGCGGCGATCAACTACAACAAAGGCTTTGGTCCACACCAGGTGAGCGCAATGGCACTTGGCTATGCAAGCAGCAAGAATGATGCGTTCGCAAACGACATCACCAACTCAATCCCTACAAGATTAATGGGTTTTGCAGGTCGCGCGACATACTCTTACGACAACCGTTATTTTGTTGAATTCAACGGTGGTTACAACGGGTCAGAGTTGTTTGCACCGGAAAATCGTTATGGTTTCTTCCCAGCAGTGGGCTTAGGTTGGGTAATCTCCAACGAGAATTTCTTCAACGTAAATAAAGATGCGATCTCCTTCCTGAAAGTTCGTTATTCATACGGTAAATCAGGTCTTGGTTTGATTACATCCGGTTCACGTCGTTTCGCATACCTTACGGAAGTATCAGACGGTGCACCCGGTTATGATTACGGTAAAGACAACACGTCAAACCCAGGCGGTATCGTAGTTAACGACTACGCAGTACCTAACATGCACTGGGCAAATTCATTGAAACAGGATCTTGGTATCGAGACACGTTTCATGAATGACAGGCTGTCTTTGATCGTTGACTTCTTCACGGAAAAACGTACAGGTATCTTTATGCAACGTCAGTCATCTGCGATATTCAGCGGTTTGCAAAGAGCCCTTTGGGGTAACCTTGGCGCCGTGGATAACAAAGGTCTTGACGCGACTTTGGAGTACAACACAAAGATCGGAGAGGTTGGTTTGAGCCTGCGCGGTAACATCACTTACAGCACAAACAAAGTGATTGCTGATGACAGACCTCAACAGCCTTACCCATGGTTGAGCCACATTGGTGACAATGTATTGGCGAGATATGGTTACAAAGCAGAAGGTTTGTTTGTTGATCAAAAAGACATCCTTGATCACGCTGTACCGGGTGGTGATAAATCCAACATTTTGCCTGGCGATATCAAATATCAAGACGTGAACAATGATGGTATCATCGATGCGAATGACCTTGTGAAAATAGGCTGGGGCGATGTGCCGACTTTAGTGTATGGTTTTGGTTTCAATACATCTTACAAAGGATTTAACCTGGGTGTATTGTTCCAGGGTATCAACCATGCAGATAGAATGCTGCAAGGTAGAGCCATCATGCCTTTCGACGCATCTGACCTGTCAAATGCATATGGAAAAGCAATGGACAGGTGGACAGTTGATAATCCTAGTCAGAACGCATTCTATCCACGTTTGGCTTACGGCGAGGACAAAAACTATAATAATACATTGGCGAGTTCATGGTGGGTAAAAGATGTAAGCTTCCTGCGTTTGAAAACAGTGCAGCTGGCCTACAACTTTGACAACGGTTGGTTAAAAAGATACGGCATTAAAAATGCGTCTGTTTATCTGCAGGGTATCAACCTGCTGACCTTCTCACAATTCAAATTATGGGATCCCGAGTTGAACACAGATAACGGTATCAGTTATCCAAACGTTCGCACAACATCCCTGGGTCTAAACCTGAAATTTTAAAGAAAACCCGTACTGATAAATTATTATAATATGCAGAAAGCGATATATATACTGGTGTTCGCATTGGCACTGGGTTCATGCAATAAGTTTCTGGACCAGGTACCAGATGATAAACTAACAGAAGCCGATACCTGGAAATCATGGGCGACTGCTAATAAATTTTTGGCCAACGTTTACTCTCACGTCCCCGATGAATTCGGTCAGCGTGATGGTGGCAGATACAATGCCAGCGACGATTACAACAACGGAGGTGTTTGGACAGGTGGCTCGGATGAGGCTGAATTCCTGTGGGGCTTTGTTCGTACTAATAATGTGAACATTGGTGCATGGGATGCAACTTCCGATTTCGTAAAAACATACTGGACAAACTACTACCAGGGTATCCAGGGTGCGAGTACTTTTATCGCAAACATTGATTTGGTGCAGGATCAGGCGCTTACCAATGATTTGAAGAAACAGTACAAAGCAGAAGCAAGAGCGCTGAGAGCTATTTACTATTACAATTTGATGCGTATCTATGGCCCGGTTGTATTGATGGGTCAGGCTCCTGTAGATCCTAACGCGACATTGCAAATACCACGCAATTCAATAGATGAAGTAACAGATTTCATTGCTTCAGAGTTAACAACGGCAGCAGTTGATTTGCCGGTTGCACCAAGTTCAACAGGTGATTACGGCCGTGTTACAAAAGGCGTCGCAATGGCTTATAAAGCACAAGCTTTATTATATGCAGCTAGCCCGTTGTTTAACGGAAACACAGATTATGCTAACCTGAAAAACAAAGACGGCAAACAACTGATCTCACAAACATACGATGTTACTAAATGGAAAAAAGCAGCAACAGCGTATGCTGATTTCATGACTACTTTTGTACCTGGCACTTATAGTTTGTACAAAGAACCAGATGCAGATCCCTTCATGGCGGCTTACAAATCATGTCGCAACGTGTTGTTGACAGACTGGAACAACGAAGTGATCTTTTCCAGGAAAGGTTCGGTTGATTCAAGACAATATGAACTGTGCCCTCGTCATGACGGCGCACCAAGCGGAGATGTAAAAGGTGGTACAGGTTTGGCTGCTACACAAACCATGGTAGATGCATTCTTCATGGCAAATGGCATGAGCCCTGTAACAGGCTACAACAGTGATGGAACGCCTATTGTGAACGCTGCATCGGGTTACCAGACATCTGGTTTCTCATCTTTCAAAGCGCCTTCTACAAACACTACATTGGGTGCAAAAGCGGTATTCAATCAGTGGATAAATCGCGAGCCGCGTTTTTATGTAAACATTACTTACAATCGTGCTTACTGGATCAATCAAAACTATCCTGTAGAAACAACATTGTTCAAGGGTGGTAACTCTGGAAAAGCTGCTGATGGTAGCGGTGGTGACTATTCTGTTACAGGTTATGTAGTACGTAAATCAATGAGCACCGGTAAATGGGGCAACAACTCTGATCACAAATTGACCTTGTTGCGCCTTGCAGAACTGTACCTCGGTTATGCAGAGGCCTTGAATGAGTCTGACTACGGTGCTAATCTTACAGAGACATTGAAATACCTTAACCTGATTCGCGAAAGGGCCGGCATTCCTCAATATGGTGCTGGTGCCAACGCATTGCCTGTTCCGGCAAACCAAACAGAAATGCGAGATGCGATCAGAAAAGAGCGTCGTGTAGAGTTGGCATTTGAGAACAGCCGTTTCTTCGATGTGCGTCGCTGGAAAATTGCTGAGACAACAGAAAACGGTCAAATGTGGGGCATGAACATCGATGCGGTGGAGTCTGCTTTCTATAACCTGAAATCATTCGAAACGCGAGTGTTCACTAAAAAACACTACTTGTTCCCGCTTCCTCAAACTGATATCAACAACGACACTCAATTAATTCAAAATACCGGATGGTAGTTAAAGCTAACGGCCTAACGCTTAATGCTAAACGCAGAACCCTATACTTCGGGAACGCGGCATTTGGGCCACTTGCGTTAAGCGTTAGGCATTCAGCGTTAAGCATTTGTTCACAATAAAAATTTCAAACAACCATGGCACTCAACATAAAATCATACTTATCAATTATTGTTTTATTCGCAACGATAGCTTTTACAGCATGTAAAAAAGAAGATACAGGTGATGGCAGATACAATGCCAACTATCCAATGCAGATCGCTTCGTTTGCGCCAATGGAAGGTAACGTAGGCACTGAAATTTTGATCAAAGGAAGAAATTTCTCGACAGATACATCTAAAATAAAAATCAGCATCAATGGCGTTCCATTAAAGATCATCAACTCTAACGGAACCGAAATCATGGCGGCCATCACAACAAGAACAGGGACTGGTCCTGTGGTGATCAACATTTCGGACAATGCGATAACCAGCGTTGATAATTTTACCACCACTTATGCTTACAATGTATCTACGCTGGCAGGTACAGGCGCTGCTGGTTTTCAAAATGGATTGGGTGCTGCTGCTTCCTTCCACTTCAGTGATGACGTAGATGGTCACGGCAACGTAAGATGCCAGATGTCAATCGACAACAATGGTAACCTGTTCGTTCCGGATCCAGGCAATAAAGCGATCAGAAAAGTTGATCCTGCAGGAAACGTTACTACATTCTATCAGGATGCATCATTAAACAATGTTTGTGCAACGGCTGTAGATGATGCAGGCAACGTGTACACAGCTGACAGAAACGGAGACGGCGACAACTGTAAAATTCGCAAGATCACACCAGACGGCCAGGTGTTGGTATTGGGCACAATCAACAGAGAGCTTACAGCAATTGCGATCAACAAAACGACCGGTGCTATTTATGTATCTGCGTTCTACGGCGACGGTATCTTCCAGGTTAAAAATGGTAATGCGACAAAAGTGATCAATCACTCACTTCCTTGTTCTGTAACGAGTGATTCCAAAGGTAACCTGTATGCAACGCACTACGATGATCAAACAGTTATCAAATACACTTACGATGCGGCGGCGGATAAATTCGACGGCGGAACAATCGTAGCAGGTCAAAACAAATCTGGTGGTTGGGTAGACGGCATCGGTACCAACGCTAAATTCAACCGCCCATGGGGCATTACAACAGATGCAAGCAACAACCTGTATGTAGTTGGCCAGGGTGAAGGTGATAACAGCAACTGTGTTCGTAAGATCGACGCTCTTACATCTGGCGTAACAACCATTGCAGGTAAAGGCGATACAAGAGGAAACTTTGATGGTGATGGTCCTACCATTGCAAGATTCAATGGTCCTTCAGGTGTTGCAGTAGCTAAAGATGGTACCGTTTACGTACTCGACAGAGACAACAACACCATCAGAAAAATTACCGTACAGTAACATTTATTATCTACATATCATGAGCCGGTTGCTCATCATGCAACCGGCTTCTCAAAATATTTGCAATGAAAAAAACACTTTCATTATTCGTAGCACTGGGCATTGCTACCGGGGCCGTTACATCCTGCTCCAAAAGCAATAGCAGCACCTTCACGCCGCCTGTATTGGCGCCGGTTGACACGCCATACACATCACAAAGTGTATTGACGGCTTACGATAACTTCAATAGATTTTTGCTGGATACCACCAATCACCTGTACTATAAAAACACCGGCAAAACGGGCTTTGGCGCCATATGGACACAGGCTACATATTGGGACATGGCGATGAATGCCTACAAGCTTACAAAAGATGATAAATACAAACAACTGATTGAAAACATCTACCAGGGTGGTCTAAAACAATACGACAACTATAACTGGGACAATGGTAAAGTATGGTTCATTTATGATGACATCATGTGGTGGGTAATTTCACTGGCCCGCGCTTATGAAGTTACCGGTGATGCCAAATATCTTGCTCACTCAGAAGCTGGCTTTGCGCGTGTATGGTCAGGCTCAAAAGTAGTAGGAGATGATGGATCATATGACAAAGCAAACAGCGGTATGTTTTGGCAATGGGATCAGGGCAACCCTTCTGCACCGAGAACAGACAATGGTAAAATGTCTTGCATCAACTATCCAACGGTGGTGGCAGCAATGACTTTATACAATGCCACGAAGAACGAAGATTATCTGAACAAAGCAAAAGAGATCTATTCATGGGCACACAATAATTTGTTCAACAGCAGCAATGGTAAAGTAGCCGATTCAAGACATGGCACCAGCAATGACTGGACCGTGCATACTTACAACCAGGCAACATGTATTGGTGCTGCAGTGATGCTTTACAACCAAACCAAAGATGTGACTTACCTTAACGATGCAGTATTGGCTGCTGACTTTACCGAACATTATATGTCAGATGCAAACGGCATTCTTCCATACGAAGGCGGTGAAGAGCAAGGCGTATACAATGCAATTCTTGCTCAATACATGAACCGTCTTATCCAGGATGGCAACAAAACAGCATACTTGCCGTGGCTGCGCAGGAACATTCAGCAGGCCTGGAGCATGAGAGAACGTAGCACAGGTCTGACGACGAAGAATTATTATTCAAACCCGGCATTCGATCTTTCAGTGTATGATGCGAGCAGCATTCCAGCATTGATGTTGATTGCGCCGCCAGCGGGGAAGTAATTGAAAGTTGAAAGTTGAAAATGGTAGGGCCGCATCGCATTCGCCCTGACCGGTCAACTGAGTGGAGAATTGATAGTGGAGAGTGGAGAGTTGTTCGCTTCATTAGTGGGTATTCAAATTGAAGTGCAACAATGAATACAGGAATATCAGACTCGTAAAAATTAATAAAGAAAGACTGCTTGTCATCCCGACGAAGGAGGGATCTGGGTGCTTATGTACGCAGAATGTTTGCAAATGCTAAACCCAGATCCCTCGTGCCTCGGGATGACAAGCAACAGTCCTTACTTTTTTTGAACAGCTTTGCTAAGCAGCATTGAAATTTTAGTTTTTATCAAAAGGTTCTGTGCAACTTAGTGTTCGCAGCAGAGCCTTTTAATTTATTGCACCAATGAAGATTAAAACGTGTAGTCTATTTTTTGTCGCAAGCATATTGTGTGTTGCCCAAGGGCAAAGCCAGCAAGCAAAAAGCAAAAATGCAAAACGAGAAAAAACAGCTTTCCAGGTCTCCGCTCCATGGAAACCAGATTACGATGTGCGTTCTGATATTGCCATTGTGTACGGCATTCATGATGATGGCGGCAATTTTGCGGAACGCGTAAAAGTCTGGAAAGAAAAAGGATACACCGTGCATTTCATGACCGGCATTGCATGGGGACAATACCAGGATTATTTTCTTGGTAAATGGGACGGCAAAACGCATTGGGATGAAGGGCAGGTGACGAGAAAAAATGACACCATATGGCACGGTCATTATGTTCCCTACATTGTGCCGACAGAAAACTATATCAACTACATGAAGTCGCTGGTGAAGCAAGCGATTGATGCGGGCGTAGAAGCCGTGCATCTGGAAGAGCCCGAGTTCTGGGCAAGATCCGGTTACAGCGATTCATTTAAAGAAGAATGGCAAAAATATTACGGCTTCCCATGGATGCCCCAGCATGAATCGCCTGAGGCAACTTATCTCTCCTCCAAACTCAAATATCATTTATACTACAACGCCCTCAAGGAAGTTTTTCACTATGCAAAAACATACAGCAAAAGCATTGGACGAGATGTGAAATGTTATGTGCCCACACACTCTCTCATCAATTATTCCCTGTGGGAAATTGTGAGCCCGGAAGCAAGCCTGGCAAGTCTTCCCGACATCGACGGCTACATTGCCCAGGTGTGGACAGGCACTGCACGCGAAGCCATTTATTTTAACGGCGTAAAAAAAGAACGTGTATTTGAAAACGCATTTTTGGAATACGGTTCAATGGTATCTATGACTGCACCAACCGGCCGCAAAGTTTTTTTCCTTACCGACCCCATTGAAGACAGAAGACAAACATGGGACGATTACAAACGAAATTACCAGGCAACTTACACTGCGCAATTATTGTATCCAATGACAGCAGATTATGAAGTGATGCCATGGCCCAACAGAATTTATTTAGGAAAATTCAAAGTAGAAAATACACAAACAGTGGAAGGCATTTCTCCTGCATATGCCACGCAAATGCAGGTAATGGTAAATGCATTGAATGACATGCCGCTTTCACAGAACAAGGTAAGTGGCAGTCATGGCATTGGCGTGTTGTTGTCAAACTCTCTCATGTTCCAGCGGTTTCCAACACATGCAGGTTATGAAGATCCTTCGTTGTCCAACTTTTACGGAATGGCAATGCCCTTGCTGAAAAGAGGCGTTCCCGTTGAAACCGTGCACATTGAAAACACTGGATACAAAAACACATTGAAGGATATTAAAGTCCTGGTAATGAGTTATGCTAACATGAAACCATTGTCGGCTGAATATCATCAATACATTGCCGATTGGGTGAAAAAAGGTGGCGTATTATTGTACTACGCAAAAGACACCGATCCATTCCAGACCGTAAAGGAATGGTGGAACACAAATGGCAATCATTACAAAGCACCATCGGAACATTTATTTCAGGCACTCAACATAAAAGAAGTGGCCGGCCAGGAAGAATATACCTGCGGCAAAGGAAAAGTATTTATTGTTCGCAAAGACCCTAAAGAGCTCGTCTTACAAGCTAGTGGCGACGAGGCTTTTATTCAACAAGTGCAAAAAGCATATGAACAATATGCTCATGCAGGAAAGCTCGTTTTCAAAAACAATTTCACGTTGCAAAGAGGGCCTTACATTATTGCATCCACACTGGATGAAAACGCAGACAAACAACCATTGGACCTAACCGGCAGCTTCATTGATCTGTTTGATCCAGAGTTGCCGGTACTTTCTTCCAAAACAGTGCAGCCAAATGAACAGGCATTTCTCTATGATTTGTCAACTGTGAAAAAAAGAAAAGAGCCCCAAGTATTGGCAACCGCTGCAAGAATATACGATGAAACATTCAGCAACAATGTTTACAGTTTTGTAGCTAAAAGTCCGTCAAATACAAACAACGCCATGCGCATCATCACGTCTGCAAAGCCGACATCAGTGTTAATAGATGGAGTAGAGGCTAAGTCTGCGCAACAATGGGACGAGGGCACGAAAACTCTCTTGCTCAAATTTCCGAATAAAAGCGAGGGAGTGAGAATCGAATTGAAAATTGAAAGTTGAAAATTGAAAATGGTAGGGGCGAATTGCATTCGCCCTGGTTGACATTGTTGTATGTGCGAAAAGGCTTCGACAAGCTCAGCCTGACACGCTGAGAATGCGGCGAGCCTGAGAGTAATGGTTCACTTTGCAACAAAGAAAAATCCGTGTAAATCCGTCTAATCAGTGTCATCCCCGTCCGAACGGTTCATCCGGGCGGGCGTGTGCCAAAAAAGAAAATACAGCATAGAAATGAGAATCAAAGTTTTGTTTTTTGTTGGAGTTATGATGTGCAGCAAGCTATTTGCACAAACCGACCTTGTAAAATATGTAAACACCCTACAAGGCACCAATTCAAGTTTTGAACTTACGCGTGGCAACACATATCCCACAACAGCCCTGCCTTTTGGCATGAACACCTGGACGCCGCAAACCGGCAGGAATGGCGATGGCTGGAAATACCAATACACAAAAACAACCATCAGGGGTTTTCAGCAGGCCCATCAATGCAGCTCATGGAGCAACGACTACGCAGTATTTTCCTTGATGCCTGTTGCGGGAAAATTAGTGGTAAATGAAGACGAGCGTGCAACAGGTTTCAGTCACGCGAAAGAAACAGCAAAGCCAAGCTATTACAGCGTTCAACTAGACAACGGCATTACTTCTGAAATCGCACCAACAGAAAGAGGTGCACATTTACGTTTTGCTTTTCCTGCAAAACAAGATAGCTACATCGTACTCGATGGGTACACTAAAATGAGCATGGTAAAGATCATTCCTGAAAAAAGAATGATCATCGGCTACGTGAACAACGGCCATCAAACACAACAATCAAATTTTAAAAACTATTTCGTCGCTGTTTTCGATAAACCCTTTATTGCCTACGGAACCTGGGAGAACAGGAAAAACACTGTTCAGTCGGGCAAAGACAGCGCACAAGGTGATGGTGTTGGTTCGTACATTCAATTCAAAGCAGGAGAGAAGGTGCAGATCAAAGTAGCCTCATCTTACATCAGCATTGAACAGGCGCAATTGAACCTGCAAAAAGAATTGGGCGGTTTCAAGGCATTGGACGACACAAGAAAAGCAGCTACTAATGTTTGGAACAAATACCTTTCACAAATAATGGTAGAAGGCGGTTCAGAAGAGGATAAAGCCACTTTTTACTCATGCTTTTTCAGGGCAAGCTTATTCGCACGTCAATTCTTCGAATACGATAAAGATGGCAAGCCATATTATTATAGTCCGTACGATGGAAAAATACATGCCGGCTACATGTACACCGATACCGGCTTCTGGGACACGTTCCGCGGACAATTTCCTTTGAACACCATCCTGCATCCGCAAATGCATGGCCGTTACATGCAGGCATTGCTGGATGCGCATGACCAGTGCGGCTGGCTGCCATCGTGGTCATTCCCGGGCGAAGGCGGCAGTATGATCGGAAATCACGCCATTTCATTGTTAACCGATGCATGGGTAAAAGGCATTCGCACATTTGATGCGAACAAAGCACTCGCAGCATATTTTCATGAAGCCACAAACAAAGGTCCGTGGGGGCCAGCAAACGGCCGTCATGGCTGGAAAGAATACTATCAACTCGGCTACGTGCCATATCCTGAAATAGGCGAAGCCACTGCAAAAACATTGGAATACGCGTACGATGATTTCTGCGGCTATCAACTGGCGAAAGATGTGAATGCGCCATTTTATGCAGACGTGTTCTCAAGGCAAATGTATAACTACCGCAACGTGTATGATTCTGCAACAGGGTTCATGCGTGGTAAAAACGCAAAAGGAGAGTGGACTAAAAACTTTGATCCTTCCGAATGGGGTGGACCTTTCACAGAAGGTTGTGCTTGGCATTGGCTTTGGTCAGTTTTTCATGATGAGCAGGGACTGATCAATATGTTGGGCGGCGATCAAAAATTTGTTGCCAAACTGGATTCCGTTTTCTCTCAGCCCAATACTTTCAAAGTAGGCACTTACGGCAGACCCATTCACGAAATGACAGAAATGGTATTGGCAAATATGGGCCAATACGCACATGGCAATCAGCCGATACAACACATGATCTATCTTTACAACTATGCCGGAGCTCCATGGAAAGCACAATTTCACGCACGTGAAGTAATGAAAAGATTATACAACGCAACAGAAAATGGTTACCCGGGCGATGAAGACCAAGGGCAAACGTCTTCCTGGTATGTGCTGAGTGCGCTGGGTTTTTACAGCGTTTGTCCCGGTACAGATCAGTATGTGATCGGAAGTCCTGTGTTTAATAAAGTGACGATCAACCTTGAAAACGGAAAGCAATTTGTTATCAAAGCTAATGGGAACAACAGTTCTAATGTTTATATCCAGAATGCAATGCTTAACGGTAATGGATACACTAAAAACTTTATTCGTCACGAAGACATTATGAATGGCGGTTTACTGGAATTTAATATGAGCGATAAACCCAATGAGACAAGGGGATTGCAGAAGGAGGACAAGCCGTTTTCACTGACTGAAAAGTAGTTTATGCTATCGAAAAGTTATTTTTCATAACTTTTGCCGCAATTATAGTATCGGAAAAGCAATTAAATTTTATGAACAAAAGAACCTTTGGTTTATTTGCACTTTTACTAATTGTGTTAATGAATTCAGTGTATTCTCAAAAATTTAAGGTAGGCACATACAATATCCGTTATGCAAATGGCGGAGATTCCTCACATGCGAACGGCTGGGGACAAAGATTGCCCGTAATCACAGGACTGATCAGGTTCCATGATTTCGACATTTTCGGCACGCAGGAAGGTTTTTACAAACAGCTGGAAGAAATGAAAGTCGGGCTGCCTGGTTACACTTACATAGGTGTGGGGCGTGATGATGGCAAAGAGAAAGGCGAACATTCGGCTATTTTTTATAAGACGGATAGATTCGAACTGCTCGATCATGGTGATTTTTGGCTGTCAACTGTAACCGACAAGCCAAACAAAGGATGGGACGCAGCATTACCGCGCATTTGCTCCTGGGGAAAATTCAAGGAAAAGAAAACGGGCTTTATATTTTACCTGTACAACCTGCACATGGACCACATTGGTGTAGAGGCAAGAAGAGAAAGCTGCAAACTGATTCTCAAAAAGATCCAGGATATGAAAACAAAAATTCCTGTGATCCTTACTGGTGATTTCAACGTGGATCAAACAAATGAAAGCTATACGTTGCTGAATACATCTGGTCTTTTACGCGATGCGTATGAAACCACAGAGATTCGTTACGCCACAAACGGCACATTCAACGATTTTAAAACAGACACGAAGACAACGAGCCGTATCGATCATATTTTTTTGACAAAGAATTTTAAAGTACTTCGCTATGGCATCTTAACGGATACCTACAGAGCGGAAATCCCTGTTAGTACCGATTCTATCCAAACCAAGAATTTTCCGAAGGAAGTTTCTTTGTATCATTACGAAGCAAGAGTACCTTCGGACCACTTTCCGGTTTTAATCGAGTTAGGGTACTAATCTTGAAAATACAGGAACGCAGATTTTCATGATTGTCATGATTTTTTATGATCTTTTAATATGTAGGCTACATCGCTCATTTATATTCTACTGTACAAGTGTGCGACGCAACGATGTTTAATTTTTATTCTATCGTTGACCTCAAAAAAAAATCTTGACAAATCATGACAATCATGAAAATCTGCGTTCTCTCTAAAAAAACAGCTATATGAAACGTAGACAATTTATTCAAAATGCCGGCATACTGGGCGCTGGCGCCATGGTAAGCAATTGGGCTTTCGGCGGTATATCGCTTGCAAATGATTTTCCGGTGGTAAGAACACCGCTTGAAAAAAGACATTTTAACAGCTCAGCTATTGAAGCTGCTATTAGCGAGTTCAAAGCAAAGTCAAAGAACAAAGAACTTGGCTGGTTATTTGAAAACTGTTTTCCGAATACTTTGGATACGACCGTTGATTTTGAAATGATTAACGGCAAACCTGATACTTACGTTATTACCGGCGACATTGATGCAATGTGGCTTCGTGATTCGTCTGCGCAGGTGTGGCCTTATCTTAGTTTTTGCAAAAAAGACGAAAAGCTGCAACAGCTTATTGCCGGTGTAATTAACAGGCAATGCAAGTTCATTATTAAAGACCCTTATGCAAACGCTTTCTATAAAGATGAAAACAAAGTAAGCGAATGGAAAGAGACTGACATCACGGACATGAAGCCGGGTGTACATGAACGCAAATGGGAAATTGACAGCTTGTGCTATGCCATCAGGCTCAGTCATGGATACTATCAAGCAACGGGCGACAAAACGCCGTTTGACGAGCATTGGCTTACTGCCATGAAGCTGATCGTTAAAACATTTAAAGAGCAACAACGCTTCGATGGTGTGGGACCATATACGTTTCAACGAAGGACAGCCTGGGCTACCGATGGTGTTGCGATGGGCGGCTACGGTTATCCTGCCAAGCCAAACGGTTTAATTTGCTCAATGTTCAGGCCGAGCGATGATGCTACAATTTATCCTTACCTGATTCCTTCCAACTGTTTTGCGGTTGTGTCTTTATGGAAACTTGCAAAAATGGTTGAAACAATATTCAACGATAAAGCATTTGCAAACGAGTGTAATGCTTTGGCGGCGCAGGTTGAAGCAGCCATCTTTCAACACGCAGTGTACAACCATCCCAAATTTGGTAAAATACTTGCCTACGAGGTTGATGGTTATAGCAGCCTGAACCTGATGGATGACGCGAACATTCCTTGCCTGTTGTCATTACCTTATTTGTTGGGTGAAGACATGGCCCGATTCAACAAAGGGCAGGCTCCACCAATCATTGCCAACACAAGAAAATTCGTATTGTCCGAATACAATCCTTTCTTCTTTAAAGGAAAAGTTGCGGAAGGCACCGGCGGCCCACATATTGGATTAGACATGATCTGGCCAATGAGTATTGTAATGCGCGGCCTCACAAGCAACAACGACGCCGAAATAAAAAACTGCATCGACACCCTTGTGAAAACACATGGTGGCAAGGGTTTCATGCATGAGTCTTTCCATAAAGATAATCCTGAAAAATTCACACGTGCATGGTTTGCATGGGCGAACACAATTTTCGGAGAGTTTATTTGGAAAGTGTATAAAGAAAGACCGCATTTAATTTGAGTGAGAGAAGAACACAGATTATCATGATTGTCATGATTTGAAATGATCTTTTGAACAACATTGAGATTAAAGCGTGCATGCGAAAATTTCAAATTTCAAATCTTGACCCATCATGACAATCATGAAAATCAGCGTTCTATTTTTTGAATCAACCAACAACTGATAACAAACGACCAACATGAAGAAAACTTTCCTTTCCGCTGCGCTGGCGGTTGCTTCAATGGCAAGCTTTGCGCAGATCGTGAACACGGTGAATGATCCTGTAGAATGGGTGAATCCTTTGATGGGAACGCAATCCAAGCCGAGCCTATCAAATGGTAACACATATCCTGCCGTGGGTATGCCATGGGGAATGAACCTGTGGACACCGCAAACCGGTCCTAATGGCGATGGCTGGGGCTATACTTATGATGCTGACAAGATCCGCGGCTTTAAGCAAACCCACCAACCTTCTCCGTGGATGAACGATTACGGAATGTTTTCGATCATGCCGGTAACCGGTAAAACAAAATTCACGCAGGAAGATCGCCAAAGCTGGTTCTCACACAAGGCGGAGGTTTCAAAGCCTTACTACTATAGCGTTTATCTTGCCGATGCAGATGTTACAACGGAACTAACGCCAACAGAGCGTGCGGCGCAATTCCGTTTTACGTTTCCGAAAAGCGACAGTTCATTCATCGTAGTGGATGCGTTTGACAAGGGTTCTTACATAAAAGTAATTCCGGAAGAAAAAAAGATCGTTGGTTACTCAACCAAATACACTTACGGCCCACTGCCGAATTTTAAAAATTATTTCGTTCTTTATTTTGACAAACCGTTTACTGTTTCAAATACATGGAGTGGTAAAGAATTAACTGGTAAACTCGAGCTGCAGGCAGATCAAACGGGCGCTATTGTTGGTTTTAAAACAACCAAAGGCGAACGCGTGAATGTAAGGACCGCAACGTCTTTCATTAGCCTTGAACAAGCAGAGTTAAATCTGAAAAAAGAACTGGCTAACGATAATTTTGATGCAACTGCTGCGAAAGCAAAAGCTGCGTGGAACAAAAGATTAGGTGCATTAAAAGTAGAAGGAGGCACAGTGGATCAAGTGCGCACATTCTATTCCAGTTTGTACCGCACATTGTTTTTCCCTAACAAAATGTATGAGCTGGATGCCAACAACCAACCAATACACTGGAGTCCGCACAATGGTCAAATACTGCCTGGGCGCAGGTTTTCCGGTACGGGCTTCTGGGATACGTTCCGTGCTTTGTATCCGTTCCTGAATTTGGTTTATCCATCCATCAATAAAGAAATGCAGGAAGGTTTGGTGAACGACTATAAAGAAAGCGGCTGGTTGCCTGAGTGGTCTAGCCCTGGTCTTGCACAATGTATGATTGGTAACAACTCTGCATCCGTTGTTGCAGATGCCTATATCAAAGGTCAGCGTGGTTATGATATCAACACGTTGTACGAAGCGTTGATTCATGGCGCGAACAACGAGGGGCCAAACAGCTCCGTAGGAAGGTTTGGCGTGAAATACTACAATGAGCTGGGCTATGTTCCTTACGATGTGAACATCAGGGAAAATGCGGCCCGCACATTGGAATATGCCTATGATGATTTCACTATCTATCAATTAGGAAAAGCATTAGGTAAACCCAAAGCAGAAATTGAGATCTATGCAAAACGCAGCATGAACTATAAAAACATTTTTGACAAAGGTTATGGTTTAATGCGTGGTAAAAATAAAGATGGCAACTTCCAGTCTCCGTTCAATCCTTTCAAATGGGGCGATGCATTTACAGAAGGCAACAGCTGGCACTATTCATGGTCAGTGTTTCACGATGTGCAAGGTTTGATCGACCTGATGGGCGGCGAACAAAAGTTTGTAAACAAACTCGACTCTGTATTCTCAATGCCGCCAACATTTGATGAAAGCTACTATGGTGGCGTGATTCATGAGATCCGTGAAATGCAGATCGCAGGCATGGGGCAGTATGCGCATGGCAACCAGCCTATACAGCACATGATTTACCTGTACAACTATGCAGGTGCTCCGTGGAAGGCCCAATACTGGATACGCCAGACGATGAACAAGCTCTACAAAGCAACGCCAGATGGCTATTGCGGTGACGAGGACAACGGACAAACTTCTGCATGGTACATATTCTCTGCATTAGGCTTTTATCCCGTTACACCTGCAACAGATCAGTATGTGGTAGGAACGCCATTCTTCAAAAAAGCAACCATTCAATTGGAAAACGGAAAGCAAATTGTCATCAATGCGGCCAATAACAGCACATCAAACGTATACATCAACAGCATGAATTACAATGGCAAACCATACACCAAAAACTGGTTGAGCCATTCGGATATGCAAAAAGGAGCAGTACTTAATTTCTCCATGTCCGCCACTCCGAATAGGCAGAGAGGCGCGACGAAGGCGGATGTGCCGTATTCGTTCTCGAGCGAGCTTAAATAATTGAAAATTGAAAGTTGAAAATTGAAAGTTGAAAATTGAAAGTTGAAAATTGAAAGTTGAAAATTGAAAATGAAAGAATGCAGATTTTTTACTTAATCATAATAAATCATGATAATCATGAAGATCTGCGTTCTGTATTCCCATTTTCAATTTTCAACTTTCAATTTTCAATTAACTAATCGTGTAACGCCAAAACCGGCACACTCGTATGATGTATCAACTTCTCAGTCGAGTGTATTTTGAACAACGAGGCGATGAAAGAGTGTTTGTGTGGTAACACTAAAATGAGATCGGCTTTTTTATTATTGGCAAATTCATTAATTGCTTCTACGAAATGGCGCTGTTTAACAAAGGAAAAATCAATTGTAAATTCGCTTAAAGCATTTTGTAGAAGCATTTTCTTTTCTTCTATGTCAGCGGCATTTGCTTCTGATACTTCGTCCGCAATAGACACAATGTTCACGATAGGTTTAAACATGTCGAGCATGTTGCGAATGCGGTCGAGCGGCAATGCATGTTGTTCATCTTCAAAATCAACGGCTAAAACCACTTCGTTGATGCCATTATACGTCGCTCCCGGAGGCACAACAAGCACGGGCACATTGCCAATGTTGACAATGTTGATGGCGTTTGTGCCAAGTAGGAATTGTTCAACGGCACTCTCCTCTGTAACTCCCATGATTACCATTGTCGCATTGGTTTTGATAATTTGGTTTTCAATATGTTCGAGCAAATCTGTGCCAGCCTCTGCCAAGCACGTTATATCAAGCTGGGGGTTCATTGCCAGCAATAGTCCCTTCAATTTTTCGAGAGCAATAATGCGTATTTCATGTCTTGCTTCAGGGTTGTTTACCAATGGTGTACCATCTATGCCGGCAGGTGTTTTCTCATAAATATTCATAAGAATGATGCGGCCACCTACCTGTTGGGCCACGTTTGCTGCGTATACAGCAGCATTGTCGCCGATTATGGTAAAATCCACTGGTACAATAAAAGTGTTCATGACTTTAATTTATTTATGATTGTAATCAAAAATGTCGTGCCAGAGGAAAGTAATGACTGAATAACTGAATAAGCTGAATGGTTGAAAATCGTAATGCAAAATTGAATCTAAACCACTCAGTTATTCAGTCATTCAATTTATTCAGTTATTCAGTTACTCAGTTATTAACACCCTAGCACTCAAAATGTTCTTACCGTGGTATATAATTTGCCATTAGTAACTTGATACTATATTTGCGTTTTAAAACCATTAGAACTATATGACAAAATCACGTATTATCCTTGGCGCTTTATTGATCGGAAGTTTGCTTACAGGAACAGCAGAAGCGCAGTCTAAATCCGCACAGCCCGTTAGCCCTATGAGAGTTGGTTCAGCAACACTTAACCTTGGGATAGGCGTAGGAGCCCCTTATGACGGACACTACAACGGCAACGCATTTGGCACTAAGATAGCGGCAGAGTGGGGTTTATGGCAGGCAGGCCCGGGTGTCATCACACTAGGTGGTGAGTTTGGCGGCTCTTTCTCAAACAAAAGTTATTATAATGATCACGATCATTGGCAGGCAAGAACGATCGTTTTGGCAATGAGATCTGCATGGCACTATGGCTGGAAGGTAAAAGGCCTTGATACCTACGCCGGTTTATCTGCGGGTATTGGCTTTGAGCGTTACGGCTACGAAGACAACCGTGAAAACGACGTTATTCCTGTTTTCGGCGGTTTCGTTGGTGCTTCCTACTTTTTTACACCAGGTTTTGGCGTAAATGCTGAAGCTGGATATGATATTACCAACTTCCAGGTAGGTGTAGTTTTTAAATTAAAATAAAAGTTCCTAAAACTTCTTTTAAAAGCTGAAAATCAATTAAAAAGATTGGTTTTCGGCTTTTTTTATTAAGTAACTGGGTGGCTGAATGCCTGAATAACTGAATGGTTGATAGTTGTAATACAAAACTGAATTTGAACTTTCAGTTATTCAGTCATTCAGTTATTCAGTTATTTGCGTTCCCCTTCTTACCTTTGCGCCCTTAAATGAGGCTGTAAATAAACAAATTGCAGCAAAATCACAGGAACAATATGATGAAGTACGAAAAAGAAATCAACAAGCGCAGGACCTTTGCGATCATTTCTCACCCCGATGCCGGTAAAACCACACTAACAGAGAAGCTGTTGTTGTTTGGTGGTGCCATTCAAACTGCGGGGGCGGTGAAAAGCAATAAGATCAAAAAGCACGCAACGAGTGACTTTATGGAGATCGAAAGGCAGCGTGGTATCTCTGTTGCAACTTCTGTGATGTCATTTGAGTACAATGATATTTTGATCAACCTTCTCGATACGCCGGGTCACAAGGACTTTGCGGAAGATACTTATAGAACATTAACCGCAGTTGACAGCGTAATCCTGGTCATTGACAGTGTGAACGGGGTGGAGGACCAAACCCGTCGCCTGATGGAGGTTTGCCGCATGCGCGACACGCCTGTTATCGTTTTCATCAACAAAATGGACCGTGACGGTAAAAATCGCTTCGATCTCCTGGAAGAAGTAGAGAAAGAATTGAGCATTCACCTGCATCCGATGACCTGGCCGATCAACAGTGGTAAGGACTTCAAGGGCGTTTACAACCTGCACGATAAGAGCCTCGTTTTATTTACAGCCAATACAAAGGCTTCGGACGATGAAGATGTGGTAACGATCAGCGATCTGGGCAATAAAGTGCTGGAAGACAAGCTTGGCGACCGCGATGCAGAAACCCTTCGCGAAGATGTGGAATTGGTAGACGGTGTTCACGGCCCATTGAACATAGAAAATTACTTAGCTGGAAAAGTTGCGCCGGTGTTCTTCGGCAGTGCCGTGAATAACTTTGGTGTAAAGGAAATGCTGGATACATTTATCACCATCGCTCCGGCGCCTCGCAGTCGCGAAACGACCAAACGCCATGTAGATGTGGAAGAAGATAAACTAAGCGGGTTCATTTTTAAAATCCACGCCAATCTTGATCCAAAGCACCGCGACCGTATTGCATTCCTGCGCATATGCTCCGGCCGTTTTGAAAGAAATAAATACTATCACCACGTTCGTTTGGATAAAGAAGTAAGGTTCAGCAACCCCTACAGCTTCCTTGCCCGCAGCAAAGATGTAATTGAAGAAGCCTTTCCCGGAGATGTGGTTGGTTTGTTTGATACCGGCAACTTCAAGATCGGCGATACCTTGACAGAAGGAGAAGATTTTTATTTCACGGGTATACCTTCTTTTTCACCGGAAATATTCAAAGAGGTGGTGAACAAGGATCCTATGAAGACCAAGCAACTTGAAAAAGGTTTGTTGCAGCTGACCGATGAAGGTGTGGCGCAGTTGTTCACCCAGTTTGGCGGCAATAAAAAGATCATTGGTTGCGTAGGGGAACTGCAGTTTGAGGTAATTCAATACCGTTTGTTGCAGGAATACGGGGCCAGCGTTGAGTTTCGCGCACAGCCGTTCTACAAAGCGTGCTGGATTACCAGCAATGACAAAAGAAAACTGGACGATTTCACCCGTTTCAAATCTTCCAACATTGCCGAGGACAAAGACAAACATCTCGTTTATCTTGCCCAGAGCGAGTGGTTCCTCAACACAGAAAGACAGAACAATCCGGATATAGAGTTTCACTTTACGAGTGAGATTCATAAGGAGCAGTAAGGGCTGAAAGCTTAACGCCTAATGCCTAACGCTCGGTGCTGCACCCTGCGTTAAGCGTTAGGCAATAGGCGTTAAGCAGTTTTCCCTTTGGCATAAAATTCGTGTACTTAGTACTATCAGCTACCAATGAACCGACCAACCTCTGCATTACTTGATCGTTTGTATGCGATTCCGTTTTCGATAGCGGCGTTTCTTATCGTATTCATTTACTCGAAACATGGCGGTATTGGCGTTTCCCCGGATTCTATAGTGTATGTCAGCGGTGCGAGAAGTCTCGTAGAGAACGGCGTATTGCTCGGTTACAATCAATTTCCAGTAGTTGATTTTCCATTGGGTTATCCCATTTTTCTCGCTGCGATAAAATTTATTACACATGTTGATCCCGTTGTGGCCGGTCCGTATTTGAACGGCTTTCTGTTTGCCGCGGTCGTATATGCAAGCAGCATGATCATCAACAAATTTGTGAATCATTCACTCGGTTACAAATGCATCGTGCTGTTGTGTGTAGTGGTTGCGCCCAGCCTGCAGGAAGTTTATAGTATGCTCTGGTCGGAATCATTGTTCATCCTGCTCTCACTGCTGCTGATATTGGCGCTGCATCGTTATTTTAAAACCTATACATTTTCAAGTCTTCTCCTTGTTTCGTTGATCGTGTCGGTCGCTTGTGTTACACGCTATGCGGGCATTGCGTTTGCGGGAGCGGGCGGTGCTTTGCTGCTTTTCGACAGAAACCTCAAGTCGCAAAAGAAAGCACAACATATTCTTATTTTCAGTTTCATTTCGCTGTCGCTGCTTGTCATCAATTTGTATCGCAACCTGCATGTGGGTGGGTTTCTTACCGGCAACCGGGAGAAAGGCATTACACCACTGTCGGACAATATTTCCTACTTCGGCTCGGTGGTTGGAAACTGGTTGCCATTTTTCCCCGATCATTATACCATTTCATTAGTAGTAGGATGGATAGTGTTATTGGCGATAGTTGCAATTTGTGTTTACTATTGGGTAAAGGGCAATGATTGGTACACAAGCTTTGAAAACATCACGAGCGTATTTGCATTGGTATACGCATCGTTCATCATTCTGTCGTCCACCGTTTCGCATTATGAAAGAATTAATGACAGATTGTTGTCGCCCCTGTACATTCCTTTGCTGTTCAGTTTTACGAGTCGCATTCCTGCATTGATACAGATGGAAAAAACAAAGGGCCTGCGCATCGCAACGATCGCATTTTGCTTAACCATTTCTGCAGGATTTTTTTACAGACAATATCAAAACAACCTGGAGTTTTATGAAGATGTAAGTACCTATGGCATTCCGGGTTACACCGATGATACATGGGTGCGTTCGCAAACAGTGAATTTTATCCAGCAACATAAATCTTTTCTAAATCCGGCTTATTGCATTTACTCCAATGCACCGGAATCCATTTATTTCAACTGTGGTTTAGTGGGGGAGAACCTGCCAAACAGTAAGTTTCCCAAAGACGTAGAAGAATTTTATACTGAAGATCACTACTACATAGTATGGTTCAACAATAAGGAAGAAACGCCTTTGTCTTTGCAGGAAATTAAGCAGCACAAGAACCTAAAGGAGATCACGAGTTTTACTGATGGGGAAATTTATGAGTGGGAGAAATAATTAATAATTAATACCAACTCTCTCCGAGCATTAGCTTGTTTTCACGGTGGAGAACCTATTAATTATTCTTTATTAATTATTAATTGACAGGGCAAATAATGTTGTAATATTGGCGATTATGGGTTTGCGGTATTCGCAAACAGCAACACATTTGTAATGCAGAAAAACACTCACAGAATTGAAGCCCTCGACTCGCTCCGTGGCATGGCTGCCCTACAGGTAACAATACATCATTATTTATTGTGCATTCCTTTACTTTATACGCTGTTCGATGGCAAACAGCCGTTGCCTTTTACCAGTGCGGAAAATACATTCCTGAATGCATTTACTTTTTCACCATTGCATTTCGTATGGCTGGGGCACGAACCCGTGATTTTGTTCTTTGTCTTAAGCGGATTTGTTTTGTCAATTCCATTTGCCGATGGCAGCAGCAATTTTGATTACAAAGCGTATTTCGTTAAGCGGTTTATACGGCTGTATATTCCTTACATCGTAGCTATATTTCTGACATTATTGTTGCGGGCGGCGTTGTATCATCCCATCAATATTCCCATTAGTCACTGGTTCCTGACCATTTGGGAAGAACCAGCCAATGCAGAACAGATGAAAGGAATAGTCTTCTTAAAAAGTGAGACCGGGTTTCATAATCTGGTACCGACGTTGTGGAGCCTTGTTATTGAGATAAAACTCTCTCTTATATTTCCACTGATCATGTTTGGTTACCGCAAACTAAATTTTACAGGAAGCTGCCTGGTGCTATGCGGAGTCATCATCGTCTATACTCTTCTTGCAAAGTTGGGCATGGAAAGAGCATATGGAAAAAACATTGTTACCTTTTATTATCTCAGCTTTTTTATAATGGGGGCTTTTGTAAATTTTCATAAGGAGTATTTTCTCAAAATTATCAACCGTTTTTCGCCTGCTATCATCCTGCTGCTGACAGTTGTCGTTTTTTTGTTGAGTACCTTCAGTTGGAACGCTGCATGGTTGCCGGATAATATCCAGGAGCGCTTGAAAATACGGTCAGACTACTTTAGCGGTGTTGCCGGTATGCTATGGATATTGCTTTTTCTTAGCAATGCCTACAAACCAATAGCACTTTCCGCTCCGCTGAAATGGGTGGGAAAAATATCGTTCAGCTTATACATTGTGCATACGATATGCTTGCTTGCAACAGTGCATTTCATTAGAGTTTTGCCTGTTGGAATAATGCTATCGATAGGGTTTGTTTTATCTTTTTTGGTAGCCTATGGTTACTATAGACTGGTTGAGTTGCCTTCGCTGGAATTTGCAAAAAAAATAGCCGGACGTGTCAAAAACCTGAAGATACAGCGTGCAAAATCGTGATCGGTATGCAATAAACCTTCAAAAAAAGTGCAACAGGTTGCACAAAATATTCATTTAAAAATTATCAATATTTGGATTATTTTCTTAAATAATCTTTTATCTTCGGTCGCTTTTGTAAATAATTATACACTATAATAAGTGTATTTTTTACAATTATTATTTAAATTGCACTCCTAAAATTGTTTGAAAGATGTCGACTACTGTCTATCCAAATGAAACCAAAGCTGCTGTTGGATCTAACATTGATACCGAAAAGCTGAAAGAGGTTGCGTCGCAGGTTCGCCGCGACATAGTAAGAATGGTACATGGCTGTCAATCGGGCCACCCCGGTGGTTCATTGGGCTGTACAGATTTCCTGGTAGCACTGTATTTTAAAATCATGAAGCACGATCCTGCTTTTCATATGGATGCAGTGGGAGAAGATGTTTTCTTTTTGTCAAACGGGCACATTTCCCCGGTATTCTACAGCGTACTGGCTCGTTCCGGCTACTTTGATGCAAAAGAACTCGCTACTTTCCGCAAATTAGACTCTCGTTTGCAAGGTCACCCAACTACACACGAACACCTTCCCGGCGTAAGAATCGCTTCTGGTTCTTTGGGTCAGGGTCTTTCTGTAGCAATCGGCTGCGCACTGGCAAAAAAACTGAATAAAGACAATTCTCTTGTTTTCACATTGCATGGCGATGGTGAATTACAAGAAGGTCAGATCTGGGAAGCAGCAATGTTTGCTCCTCACAATAAAGTAGACAACCTCATCGCAACTGTTGACTACAACGGACAGCAAATTGATGGGCCTACAGAGAAAGTACTTTCATTGGGCAACCTGAAAGCTAAATGGGAAGCATTTGGTTGGGACGTTATCGAAGCTGAACATGGCAACAACATGGAAGATGTTGTGAAAACGCTTGAGCTTGCCAAGAGCCGCACTGGCCAGGGCAAACCTGTTTGCATTTTGCTGAAAACTGCAATGGGCGCTGGCGTAGACTTCATGATGGGTAGCCACAAATGGCACGGTGTTGCTCCGAATGATGAGCAATTAGCTGCTGCATTGGCGCAATTGCCTGAAACATTAGGCGATTATTAATCCCGTAGGGGCGAATAGCATTCGCCCTGTTGCATCATCACCGTGCTGCATTGTTTGTTCGTCATTTTATATCGGGTTTTTATACCCCAACAATTAACACAATGAAAAAATATACATACACAGATAAAAAAGATACACGCTCTGGTTTTGGAGCAGGCTTATTGGAAGCAGGAAAACGTAACCCAAATGTAGTAGCACTTTGTGCTGACCTTGTGGGTTCTTTGAAAATGGACGCGTTCATTAAAGAATTTCCTGAGCGCTTTCAACAAGTTGGTATTGCAGAAGCAAACATGATTGGCATTGCTGCAGGTATGACCATCGGCGGTAAAGTTCCTTTCACTGGTACGTTTGCTAACTTCTCTACCGGCCGTGTATATGACCAGATCCGTCAGTCTGTTGCTTACTCTGATAAAAACGTAAAGATCTGTGCTTCTCACGCTGGCCTTACCTTAGGTGAAGACGGCGCTACGCACCAGATACTGGAAGATATTGGTTTGATGAAAATGTTGCCTGGAATGACAGTGATCAATCCTTGCGATTACAACCAGACCAAAGCTGCAACCATCGCTATTGCTGAGCATCACGGTCCGGTGTACCTGCGTTTTGGTCGTCCCGTTGTACCTATTTTCACAGATGCTGATCAAAAATTTGAGATCGGTAAAGCATGGATGGTAAACGAAGGCGCTGACGTGAGTATTTTCGCAACAGGCCACCTGGTATGGGAAGCCATCAAAGCCGGTGAAAAATTGGCTGAAATGGGCATCGATGCCGAGATCATCAACATCCACACCATTAAGCCGCTTGATGAAGAAGCCATTCTGAAATCTGTTGCAAAAACAAGATGCGTGGTAAGTGCTGAAGAGCATAACCGTCTTGGTGGTTTGGGCGACAGCATTGCACAAGTATTGATCAAACACGATCCTGTTCCAATGGAGTACGTTGCTGTGAATGACAGCTTCGGTGAGAGCGGAACGCCTGATCAGTTGATGAAAAAATATGGACTTGATGATGAAAACATCATTAAAGCTGTACAAAAAGTATTACAACGCAAAGGCAAATAAATTTCAAAAGTCCCGCTACATGGCGGGACTTTTTGTTTCACACAGCGAACGCAGCGGAGCAACGACGCTGCGATGTTGAGTGGGAGAGTTTGTTTAAAGATTTCTGCAGCGTGATCTTCTGCCTTACAAAAGCAATTGATGTTACGCACGTTAAAACTTTCGCCGCGGCGTCGTTGCTTCGCTGCGTTCGCCGCATGAAATCTTTTGCGTGAAATTCTCGTTGCCGAAATATCGGTGTTATTCTGTAATTTGAATGAAACATTTGCCTCGCATATGGATGCTGAATACGCAAAACTTCAAAAAGAAAATTTCTGGTTACGACTAACGCCGACGCATCGCGTGGTCATTAGTCTTATAACAGGAACGGGTGCTTTTTTGCTGCTGAATGCTTTTCATTGGGAGGCCCTCCTGCGCCTTATGCTTTCCTGGGATGTATTTGGGGCAACACTTATTACGCTCGGCTGGACGGTGATCTTTGCACGCTCCACCGCCAGAATACGGGAGTTTGCAAGGCGCGAAGATGGCAGCCGCCTCTATGTTTTTCTGCTTGTATTGCTTTCCTCTTTCGCCAGCATGGTCGCTGTGCTAACGCTCATTTTATCCAAAAGCGAATCTGACAAACATCACGCCATTTACCTGATCGCCACAATAGCCGGCATGCTTTTCACATGGATTATTGTGCATACAACCTTTACCTTTCACTACGCACACATGTACTATGACCATGATGACAACGATCCTCACCTGAAAGTAGGCGGACTTGATTTTCCCTCAGAAAAGAAGCCCGACTATTTAGATTTTGCCTACTTCGCCTTTGTTATTGGAATGACCTTCCAGGTTTCTGACGTAGAGATCAGCAATCGCAAAATTAGGAGGCTTGCCCTTGCACATGGGTTGATTTCCTTTGTGCTAAACACTTTCGTCGTTGCACTAACGGTGAATTTGATCGCAGCACTGAAAAAGTAGGAAGGGCGGAAAGAAAAGTAAGAAGTGAAAAGTAAAAAAAGAACAGCTACCTGATAGAAAATATCGTTAACAGTTTAACTATCATTTTGTAAACATTGGCAAGGGGTTGAAAGGATGTTGAAATAAGTTCTTCGCAATTCTCCTTATAAGAAACAAGTGAAACCCTTTATTGGGAAACAGTTTTCGTGTCTTGCTGATTTCTTTTCCAACGTAGCCGAATGTGATCAGGCCCAGTGATACATCGATGTAGTCCGCCTTTCGAAATACTTCTGCCGTTTCATATTCTCCCTTGTAGGAGCTTCGTTTGTGGTGCCAGTAAATCATTTGCATTACTTCATCACTGTACAGTTGTTTGTTTTCGCGAATCAAATAAATTTTAGCCTGCTCCATAGATGGCTTTAAATAGTCAATCGTGTTATCTGTCCAAATACCTATGTCATGAAAAACCGCAGCCGCCGCATATTTCCACTCGTTGCTATAGTTGTTGTCAATTGTTTTGCAATTTAGAAATACGCGATATACGTGGTTGCGGTACTTCTCATAGTCACTGCCTAGGATTGGTGAAAAGTTCTTGAGGATGCCTTCAATGGTATGATTGATGTAAGTCATCAGTTTTTTTTTGTTAACCAATGTAAGAAAGCGCTTTCGCTAAAGCAAGCAAAACGAGTAACGATAATTAGGAATTAGGAATTAAGAATTAGGAATTAAGAATTGTTTCTGTTTAGCGAATTGAGTGATATACAACTCCCATTTTTGCAAAGCGCTTCAACAAGTGCCGGTAGGCCACTGAAACGTCGACCTAAATGAATTCTTAGTTCCTAATTCAATGTCGTTTAGTTAAGCTGTTTGAAAAATTAAGAGCATGTCGCTTGTCATCCCGACGAAGGAGGGATCTGAGCCTAACACTAGCGCACACTATGCGTTAGCAATCACGCAGATCCCTCCTTCGTCGGGATGACAAGCGGTCTTTTCTAACGGATCACAACCACTATTCGGTTGAAAAATCCTTAACTAAACGACATTGAATTCCTAATTCTTAATTGTCTATAAACTCCTTCAGCTTCTTCACATCATTAATCTTGATGCTTTTGCCAGAAGTTGCAATGATCTTTTCCTGTAAGAGTTCAGTGAAGAATTTAAACACGGTTTCATAAGTGGAGCCCGCATAGGATGCAATGTCCTGGCGGGTGATGGCTACTGCAATGAATTTATCTTTATTCAGTCCGAATATTTCCTGCATCTCCAAAAGCAGTTCTGCTATGCGACCCTTCACATCCATGTGTGCGAGATTGCGCATGCGGCGCTCTGCTTTCTTCAATTCCGCAGCATACAACTGCATCATTTTATAGGTAAAAGAAGGATTCGTTTTAAAGGTTGCTTCGAGAAAATCATTTGTAATAAAACAAGCTTTGCAATCTTCCAACGCAGTTGCCGAAATGGGATATGTATCATTATCAACCAAAGCACGATGCCCCAACACATCGCCTGCTTTTGCAAAGCGAATGATCAGTTCTTTATTGTCGACCCATTGTTTGTGCACTTTTACAAAACCCTCGTAAATGAAAAAAATGCCTTTCACAGCATCGCCTTCAGCGAATATCGTTTCACCGCGTTTAAAGGAATAAGTTGTTTTCTTTACACTGATCGCCTCGCGCCATTCGGGCATGCAATGGGTGCACAGGAAACAACCTTCAATATTACATTTCGATACTTGCATGGAGCAATGATAGTTTAATGAACGCAGATTTTGAGAAAGAACGCAGATTTTCATGATTGTCATGATTTGTGATGATTTGAAAGTTGCGATTGCAGTGATTATACTGGATTTCAAATCTCAAATCAAAAAATCTTGACAAACCATGACAATTATGAAAATCAGCGTTCTTTTTCAGTGAATATTTCTCAGTTTATATTTTTTAATAAAATAAATGCAATTATTGCTAAAAAACATTGTTTATGCAATATTTTTGTAAAAATTAAGATTAATGAAAAGCGACAGTATACCGGTAGCTCCATCGCTGAACGTACCCTATGGCAAACAAAAAAGGCTTAAGACTGAGGTAGTTAACAAACGTGTTTTGTATTTGGCCATCCAGGCTATTGTCAATGCCATTATCATTGGCCTCATCGCCCGTTTGCTCGTTTACCTGATCGATTTTGTGACCAACATTGCTTTCTACGGAAAGTTCTCCATTCAACCCGCTTCACCTGCCGGGAATCATTTGGGAATGGCGGTTGTTCTCGTTCCCATAATTGGCAGCGTCATTGTGGGGATAATGGCCCGTTACGGATCGAAAGCCATTCGTGGTCATGGCATTCCGGAGGCAATGGAAAAAATCATTCTCGAAGAGAGCCGCATTCCGCCCATCATTACTTTTCTGAAACCGTTGTCTGCGGCGATTTCAATTGGTACTGGCGGCCCGTTTGGTGCAGAAGGTCCCATCATCGCCACAGGTGGTGCATTTGGATCTGTAACCGGTCAGTGGATGCACATTTCATCAACTGAAAGAAAGATCATTCTTGCGGCGGGAGCGTGTGCGGGTATGTCTGCCATTTTCGGAAGTCCATTGGCCGCCGTTTTGCTGGCGATAGAATTATTGTTGTTTGAATTCTCACCAAGATCAATCATCCCTGTAACATTGGCTTGCATTACCGGTGCGGGCATGCACATCCTTTTGTTTGAAAGCAGACCGGTGTTTGAAATGCCGAACATTCCGACGCCGTCAGATGGCGCTTTGATCGTGTATGTTGTGTTTGGTTTGATCGTTGGTGTGGTGGCGAGCCTGGTTTCGAAGTCTGTGTATGCAATGGAGGACCTGTTTGAAAAACTGCCGATTCACTGGATGTGGTGGCCCGCGATTGGTGCCGTTGCGGTGGGTGTGGTAGGATACTTTGCACCCGTTACTATGGGTGTTGGTTACAGCAATATTCAGCATTTGCTAACAGGTAGTTTGCCGCTGCAAATGCTGCTGGTACTGTGCTTCCTTAAATATATATCATGGGTTGTAGCGTTAGGTAGCGGCACTTCAGGTGGTACGCTTGCGCCATTGTTTACCATTGGTGGCGCATTGGGCGCACTGTTGGGAACCTACGCGCTGCAACTGTTTCCATCACTTGGTATTAATGTGGCAACAGCTGCATTAATCGGCATGGCCGGAATGTTTGCCGGTGCTTCACGTGCATTGCTGACATCCATCGTATTTGCGTTGGAAACGACCGGACAGAGCAACGGCTTGCTCCCGCTGATTGCGGCTTGTATTGCAGCCTACTCCATTTCTTTCTTCATGATGAAAGAAAGCATCATGACTGAAAAAATTCACAGAAGAGGTGTAAAAACGCCAAACGCATATGAGCCCGACGTATTGCAACAAACAAAGGTGCAGGTACTTGCATCCCCTGTTCCCCAGAATTACAGCAATACTTTTCATGTTCACATGTCAGACGACATCGCGGTGGCAGCAGAGATAATGGGTAAGCACAACATTGATTCAGTTTTTGTTTTGAACGATGAAGACGCTGCCGAAGGAATTATAACATCCCGCGCCATCTTGCAATTCTATAGCACGGAAAAGGCAAAGACGCATCGCTATGAGTCGCCGGCGAGAACAAGGAGGATTATGGTGAAGGGAAGGAAGCTTTTTCTCAGGAATTAAGAATTAGGAATTAGGAATTAGGAATTAAGAATTAAGAATTCGTTCTGTGTAACATACAGAGGATTGGCTTGATCCCTGAATTGTAAAAGGCTTCGATGAGCTAATGCTTGTCGAAGCCTTTTCGTTGTTTAGGACAGACAAATATTCATAATGAAACGTTGACCTTAAAAATTCCTAATTCCTAATTCCTAATTCCTAATTCCTAATTCCTAATGCCTAATCCCCGTATCTCCTCACAGCTTCTTCCATCTTCCCATTCACCACTTCTTTTAATTTCTTCAGATCATGCTGTGTCATGCCGGCGACCTCAATGGGTTCTAAGAAAATGGCGCGGCAAATGCCGGGTGTAAAGGAGAATACGCTGCGGTAGTGCAATCTTTTGATGGTATCAGGAAAGATCAGCGGCTGGATGGGGGTTTGTGTTTCAATGGCAATACGAAAAGCGCCATCGTAAAAAGATTTGAGCGGCAAACCGGTTTCGTTAAAGGTGCCTTCGGGAAAAATAAAAATGGAGATGCCGAAACGGATGAATTGCTTCAATGTGCGAACGCTTCTGGCGCGGTTCCTTGCGCTGCTCCGGTCAACCATCACAGCTGCATTCTTGTATAAAAAACCAAACAACGGAACCTTGCTCATTTCATATTTACCCAGCGGACGCACAGGTTCACGGATAACTTTAACGATCATCGGAATGTCAAGATAAGAGATGTGGTTCGCTACAAAAACGCAGGGCCTTTTTTCTGTTGATTTTGCTTCGTGAATGGTTTTCGAGTAGATGCCAATCAACGTGAGCCAGATATCTGCCCATAACGTACAGAGTTTGAAAAGCATGTTGCCGCCTCTTATTTTGCCAAAAAAAGAAGCAATGAAAAAGAAAGGCATTAGCAGCAGCAATAGCAAAACAAACAAAGCTATTGCGTACAGACTGTAAATAAGTTGAAAGGGTTTTATAAGATACTTCATGTAAAATCCTGTAATAAATTCTAAACTTGTTTTTTTTTAATAGACACGCTTATTAAGTAAAAAATAAAAAGTCAAAATTCAAAAGCTTTTAATGTGGCTACTCGCACTTCAGTGTTTGCAGGTCTTTTTACTTTTGATTTTATACTTTTTACTTTACCACTAGTTGCAATCGCACTCAAAGTCATTGTCCAGGTCAATGCAGGTTACAACTTTTGTGTCGGTTTCGCATTGGGCAAATACAATGCGTACATGCTGCTGGTCCTGCGTAAATCCTTCCAGCGCATAGGTAGGGCAGGGTTGGTCCTGCAGATTGCTTTTTTTATAATTGATATTGCCATTCTTCATAATGTCCTCCACTTCGGCTTGCGTGATGTGTCTGCATTTCATGCGGCACTTTGCATGTTGCGTATAGTCAAGATAACTGATTTTTCTGTTGAATCCACGACTGCGAGTAGTTTCGCGTTTGGGTTGAGGACCGTTGTCGTCTGTTCTTTTGGCGTTATCATTCAAGCCGCGACAGGTACGAACAAAAAACAGCAATCCAGCGAGTACGATTAAAAGGATAAAGGGAGCCAGCTTCTTTGTCATTATCGGAATTTAAACGACCAAATCTAAAGCATTTTCCCTCAATGTATTGGAGAGATTTCAAGCAAAGGTGCAAAGAGGAAAAACAACGGCGCAAAGGTCTTTTTCACGCGGCGAACGCGGCGGAGCAACGACGCAACGGGTAATGCAAGATTTAACTTTCTATATTCTTTCGTAAAAGCTAAAAATCGGGCTATAATACATTCAAAAGCAAACTCGAACAATAAGCTATCGCTGCCTCGCGGATCCGTTGCGTTCGCCGCGTGAAATTCTTCGCGCTCTTTGTTTTCCCTTTGCGCTTTTGCGTGAAACACTTGCGCCTTTGGGTGAAATCCCCTTTTGCTTATCTTTGCGCCCTTATGTCAGCAAGTAAATCAGTCGCATTTCACACATTGGGTTGTAAACTAAACTTTTCTGAAACCTCTTCTATTTCACGAATGATGGAGAGTGAAGGTTTTGTGAAGAAGGAATTCGATGATGTGGCTGATGTTTACGTGATCAATACCTGCTCCGTAACTGACAATGCTGACAAAGAATGCCGCCAGATTGTGCGCCGCATTCAACGCAAGTCTCCGGAAAGCCTGGTGATTATCACCGGTTGTTATGCCCAGTTAAAGCCAAAGGAAATTTCCGAAATTCCTGGTGTGGACCTTGTGCTGGGAGCTGCGGAAAAATTCAACATAGCAAAACACATTGCTGAACTAAGCAAAGGCGATTCTGCTAAAATTTCCAGTTGCGATATAGAAGACGTTACAGGTTTTAATTCTTCTTTTTCTATAAACGATCGTACACGTACTTTCCTTAAAGTGCAGGACGGTTGCGACTACACCTGTTCATTTTGTACCATTCCCATGGCTCGCGGCAAAAGCCGTAGCGACAGTATAGCAAATGTGATTCGCAATGCGGAGGAACTTGCTGCCAATGGGGTTAAAGAGATTGTGCTAACAGGTGTAAACCTCGGCGACTTTGGTAAAGGTCCTGATGGGAATAAGAAAAACGAAGAAAGCTTCTTTGACCTCGTACAGGCGCTCGATAAGGTAGAAGGTATTCAGCGTTACAGGATCTCATCTATTGAGCCTAATTTGCTGACAAACGATATCATCACATTTGTCGCCAACAGTGATAAGTTCATGCCGCATTTTCATATTCCTTTGCAAAGTGGTAGCAACAAAACGCTGGGACAAATGCGTCGTCGTTACAAGCGCGAGTTGTATGCAGAGCGTGTGCAACTTATTAAAACACTGATGCCACATTGCGCCATTGGTGTAGATGTGATCGTTGGCTTCCCCGGCGAAACAGACGAAGACTTCAAAGAAACTTTTGATTTCCTGCATTCACTTGATGTGTCTTATTTGCACGTGTTTACTTACTCCGAACGCGACAATACCCACGCACTTACTATAAACCCTGTTGTTCCTGTTAATGTGAGGCATGAGCGTAATAAAACCTTGCGCAATCTGTCATACATGAAAATGCAATACTTCACTGAACTACATGCGGGTCAAACCAGGAAAGTTTTATTCGAGGGCCACGAAAAGAACGGCATGATGGAAGGTTATACTGACAACTATATCAAGATATCTGTGCCGTTTAATGCTGAGTGGGTGAATGGGATTGTTGACTGGAAGGTGTAACTGCAGAATTTGAAAATTTGAAAATATGCAAATTTGAAAATGCTTTTGGTGGATCTTTGTAAGTAATGTTCAGTCATTCTTGCAAAGCAGAATGGTTTAATTTGGTAGAGACTTCTGCACAGAAAGAATTTTCAAATTTTCAAATCTCCACATTTTCAAATTATCCCCTGGGCCTGACCTGGGAATAAATCACCGTATCTTCAAACACTCCCTCGGGACTGAGTTTGTTTTCTTTAAAATAGGCGTCGCGTGTAAAGCCTTTTTTTTCCAGCAATTTTGCAGATGCTATGTTATTCGGATGAATAGTGGCTTCGATGGAATGTAAATTCATTTTTTCATAACCATATTTTACCACTGCGTCAAATGCTTCCTGCACGATTCCTTGCCGGTGGTATTTGCCGTTGAGCATATACCCGATTTCAGCACGATAGTCTTCTTTGAACAGATTTACAAAACCAATCATGCCCAGGAGAAATGGATTGTTCTTAAGAAAGATGCCCCAGTTGATGCCTTCATTGCTTTTTCTCCGTCGTGAGATCAATTCTATCAGATTGGAAACGTCCTGCAAATTGGTCGCAACAGGACGCGCGATATATTTCATCAACTCTTTATCACGTCTTATTTCAAACAGGGCTTCAACATCGTTGGCTGTAATTTCTTTAAGCTCCAATCGTTCAGTAACGAGTTCGGGAAATGGCTCGAAGTTTACTTGCATCATAGTCGAGTGTTTTCTGTAATGCAAAGTAAGAAAGATTGGTGTAAGGCGGAAGGTCTCAGAGACCCTAATTCTCACCACTAAGGCACTAAGGGCACTAAGCCTCACTAAGGGTGTTTTAAATCTAAATCTCTCTTAGTGAAACTTAGTGTCCTTAGTGCCTTAGTGGTAAAGATTCGAGAGTTACGCTTTCCCGACTTTTGTACATCTCTACACCGGCATCATATGCGTTGAAATACCAATCCTGTTCCAGGCATTGATAATAATAATTGCCATGATCAACTGGCCGATTGTTTTTTCATCAAAATATTTTGCCACTTCCGCATAGGTCGCGTCGGAAACATGCTGATGGATCAACGTCACTTCCTCTGTTAATGCAAGAATGGCTCTTTCTTCAGGAGAAAAGAAAGGCGTGTCGCGCCACACCGTAAGCGCATAAATTCGTTGTTCTGTTTCGCCGAGTTTGCGGGCATCTCTGGTATGCTTATCAACGCAATAAGAACAACCGTTGATTTGCGAAGCCCTTATCTTGATCATCTCTTTGTGCAACGGCGCAATATTGGTGGTCGCTAAAAATTTATCGAACTCGATCATCGCTTTGTAAGCCTCAGGATTTGTCTCGTTCATTTTGATTCTTGTGCTCATAAGTATTTTTTTTACTTGCACAAAGATGGGGCGGAGTGGGGAGTTAAAAACTTGAAGTAGTTTAAGAAATTGAAAATTGAAAGTTGAAAGTTGAAAGTGCATTGTCGGATGCAGTACTTACTTATTGCGGTTAGCGTTTTTGTTATGTGTGTGCATTCACCTGCATAAACCCATTTTCAATTTTCAACTTTCAATTTTCAATTCTCTCAATTATTTCCCCGCTCTTATTTTACTCAGAAACTCCGCGGAGAATCCCAGGTACGACGCCAGCATATATTGCGGAATGCGTTGAATAAATTCAGGGAACAAATTGCTGAAATGTAGATAGCGCTCTTTGCCTGTCATGCCGTAGATATACCGGATGCGCATTTGCGAAGCGGCATATGCCTTTTGCATAATAATGCGAAAGTAACGTTCCATTTGCGGAAGTTTTTGAAACATTGCATCCTGCATATTTTTTCTTATGATCAATACTTCGGTTGGTTCGATGGCTTGAATAAAAAAAGATGCGGGCCTGCCTGTTTCATAACTCATATAATCGCTTAGCCACCAGTTTTCAATAGCAAATTGAGTGATCTGCTCGGCTTTTGCCTCATTTAAAAAATAGGAGCGAAGACATCCTTTCAAAACAAAATAGTTGCCGGTGCAAACCCTGCCTTCTTTTACCAGCAATTCTTTTTTCTTTATCGTAGCAACTTCAACGAACTCCAATAAAATGTTGGCTTCAGCATCAGTCAGCGGAACAAATTTTTTTACATGATCAATAAAAGCAGCAGGCATTTTTTGAGTTTATTGCTTGGAAATATGAACGCAGATTTTCATGGTTGTCAAGATTTATTAAGATCTTTTGATTTGAGATTGAAATTAAAAATTGAGATTATAGCTGCAGGAGCTTTATTGGAAAATGTCTCGCTAAATTTCAAATGTCAATTTTAAATCATGATTATCATGACCACCTTAAAAAATCTGCGTTCCGTCTCTAAAAAAGGTGTTTGTGAAGATCAAAAATAAATTTTCTACACTGTTCAAATTGAACATTTTTCATTTAACTTTATTGTTCACCAAAGAAAAAGGAGGTATTCATGCAATCTACAGATAAATCATGGACGCCTTCGGTTATTATCGCGTAACCGGGCTTTCTCCATAAAAATAATCTGCTGACCTAGGGTCAGAAGCCTTTCGCTTGCGGAGGGCTTTTTTATTTTTTAACCGCAAAGGGCTCGAAGGGGGCGCAAAGGAAACGAAGGATTTTTTTAAGTGGGAATGCTGTTCATTTATTCAAAAAATCATTTTCTTTTCTCTTTACAGCCAACCGCTTTTCTGACGTTCTCCAATGTTTTAAAACCTTTGCTTCCTTTGCGCAACCTTTGCGTTCTTTGCGGTTAAAAAAAATCAAACTTTCACTAACTTCCATTTTCCTCTGGTAAACACAATCACAGCAATCACGGTCATCAAACTCTCTGCAATGGGGATCGCCATGAACACGCCTTTGGGGCCGAGCTTCCAGGAGATGGCCATCAGGTAAGCAATGGGTATCTGGAACATCCAGAAGCCGAAGAGATTAATGATAGTTGGCGTTTTCGTGTCGCCGGCACCATTGAATGCGTTGATCATTACCATACCAACACCATAAAAAATATATCCCGTGCTCACGATGGTGATGGCATTAATGGCAACTTTTTCCGCCATTGGGTCGTCGTTCAGAAATCTTACAATGGTGGCGCCGAAAGCATAGAAAAGTATCGTCACCATCAACATGAAAATGCCATTGTACAATGCGGTTTTCCAAACACTTTTTTCAGCTCGGTCAAACTGCTTGGCGCCGAGATTTTGTCCCACCAATGTTGCCGCCGCATTACTCAATCCCCACGCGGGAAGAATGAAGAATGTGATGATGCGTAGCGCGACCTGGTAGCCGGCCATCACATCTTTGCCAAACTCAGAAACAATTCTTGCCAGGAATATCCAGCTGGCCGAACCGATGAGGAACTGCAACGTGCCTGTCCACGCAATGTTGAATAGAGATTTAATCAGTTTTAAATCAGGAACAAAATGCTGTTTGTATATTTTCAACACGCCATTTCCTTTGAACAAATGATACAGTTGATACACCACGCCAATGCCGCGTCCACACAGCGTTGCAATGGCAGCACCTTTCAAACCCAATTCGGGAAAGGGGCCCCAGCCGTTGATCAGCATGGGACAAAGAATGATGTTGCAGATATTTGCGAGCCACAAGCTTTTCATGGCCATTGCCGCATCGCCCGCACCACGGAAAATACCGTTAATAAGGAAAAGCAACATCACGAAAATGCTGCCGCCAAAAACGATTCTTGTATATATGGCGCCGTTTTCAACCACCTGGTTGTCTGCCCCCATAAGTGCGAGGATCTTGTGCGAGAATATTATTCCAAGAATGCTCACTACGATGGTAAATGCCAATGCCAGCAAAACTGATTGTATAGCTGATTTGGCCGCCGCTTCCAGATCTTTTTCGCCAACGCGTCTTGCTACCGTTGCTGTTGCGGCCATGCTTAAGCCAATCGCCACTGAATATACAATGGTTAAAACTGATTCTGTTAATCCAACAGTTGCGACAGCGCCATTACCGAGTTTGCCCACAAAGTAAATATCTACAATGGCAAAGACTGATTCCATTGTCATTTCAAGAATCATGGGAATAGCCAATAGAAAAACTGCCTTGCTAAGGTTTCCTTTTGTATAGTCCTGCGGAGGCCCGTCAATAGCGAGTTTTAAAAAAGATATAGTACGCGCAATAAAGCCTTTATGCGTCATGGAAGAAATTAATAATTAATAATTAAGAATTAATAGTGTTGCATCATATGTATAATGCAAGCTGCTTTACGATCGAAGTTCAGAGGGTAATATTTGACAACGAATGTAGCCCTCTTAATTATTAATTCTTAATTATTAATTGTTTTCCCTGCCGTGGTTCAATTTTTGCAGAGCAGCTCTTCAAAAATCCTTACATTCATTTTATGAGAAGATTTGCCCTTTTGCTACTTACCGTACTTGCTATTACCAGTTGCGAAGAGAACACTGGTTCGAAGAAGAAAAACAAACACAATAACCAGAATAAAGACACTGCCAAAAGTGCCAGTCAGCCTGGCTTTGATAAATATGTGGCATCGTTGTCGGCAGTTCCTTTACCTTTTAAGACTTCAACCCTTACCGGCTCTATAAAATCATATTCAAAAAATTATGACAAGGCAGGTTTTGAGAAGTTCAAACATGCATGGACTACACAGCCCATCGGCGTTTTGTACAAAACAGACAATTATGTAGTGACAATGGAAACTTCTCTTGGTGAAGATGGACAAGTGCCTTACATCAATTCGTACGATAAAAAGGGAAACAAAGTCGACTCGCTGGCGCCGTATAAAAAAACAGGTTTTGACATGGGATATGAAAGTGTGGAATATTTAACCGTGAACGCCGATAAGACAATCAGGGTAATCGATTCTACAAAAACATGGAAGTTGAATAAAGACAAAACAGATATTATCAAGAATACAATGAAATTGTCAGTGGATACAACGGTGTTTGAGGTGACGAAGGAGGGGAAGATCAGAAGACAATAACTGAATAACTGATTAACTGAATAACTGAATGTTTGAAGGTCGATCTTGCTTTACAACTTTCGGCCACTCAGTTATTCAATTATTCAGTTATTCATAAAAAAAAGCCACAGCTTTTTTTGCTGCGACTTTAGTTAAAAGAATATACCTTATTTGAGTTATGGTTAATGAACCAGATTAGCGACACCGTGTGCGGATAACAGAACACAGTAACTGAAAGCCATTAATACAGATGCCAGCATTACTAATTTCGAAACAAGTTTCCATGCTGGAATTACTTTGTAATCATTTTGTGGACGCAATGTAATTGTTGTCATAGGTATTGTTTTTTGGATGTTAAAATGGATAAAAAGAACAATTCAAACTTACTCATAACATTTTGAGCTTGCAATAAGAGTTTTACCCTATTTTAATAGTAATATTACGATGCCGTTTTCACCGGAAATGGGTAAAAAACTGGCAAAGTAATTGCCTTAGAGCCTTCTGCCTTAATTTTGAAACCATTAGCATTAATAAAAAAGAAACAAAACGAAGCCTATGTCGAATATTTTGATCATAGATGATGAAAAGGCCATACGGAAAACCTTAGGCGAAATTCTCTCTTACGAAGGATATAAGATTGAAGAAGCAATGGACGGGGAAGAGGGCCTGAAGAAATTCAAGGAAAAGCCCTTCGACGTCGTTCTTTGCGATATTAAAATGCCGAAGATCGATGGCATCGAGTTCCTCGAAAAAGCAAGGGAAATAAATACGGATGTTCCTATCATAATGATCTCGGGCCACGGCAATATCGAAACCGCAGTTGAAGCCGTAAAGAAAGGCGCGTTTGACTACATATCCAAGCCGCCTGATCTTAACAGGCTCCTGATCACTATCCGCAATGCAATGGATAAAACTTCTCTTGTTACTGAAACCAAAGTGCTGAAACGTAAGGTGAGCAAGGTACAGGAGATCATTGGAGACGCAGCGCCTATACAGCGTATCAAAGACACTATTGATAAAGTGGCACCAACGGAGGCTCGCGTACTTATCACCGGCGAAAACGGTGTGGGTAAAGAACTCGTGGCAAGGTGGCTGCATGAAAAAAGCAACCGCGCTTCCGGACCATTGGTTGAAGTAAACTGTGCGGCCATTCCCGGAGAGTTAATTGAAAGTGAATTGTTTGGGCACGAAAAGGGTTCATTTACCTCGGCGATCAAACAACGTATAGGCAAATTTGAGCAAGCGCAGGGTGGTACGCTTTTCCTGGATGAAATAGGGGATATGAGCCTGAGTGCGCAGGCAAAAGTGTTGCGCGCATTGCAGGAAGCAAAAATTACCCGTGTCGGCGGTGATAAAGAAATCTCCGTGGATGTGCGTGTGATTGCAGCAACTAACAAGGATTTGCTAAAAGAAGTAGAGGAGAAAAATTTTCGTCTCGATTTATACCATCGCCTGAGTGTGATCCTCATTCACGTTCCGTCACTAAACGAAAGACGTGATGATGTTCCTCTTTTAACTGATAAATTCCTCGAAGACATCTGTGCAGACTATGGCATCGCCAAAAAAGCCATTGAAAAGGAAGCGCTTGACGAACTGAAAAACTACAACTGGAGCGGTAACATCCGCGAACTTAGAAACGTTGTAGAACGCCTGGTTATTCTTTCCGGCAAAACGATTACGAGGGAAGATGTGGTGAATAATGTAGTGCCGAGAAGGTAGAAAGGAATTAGGAATTAGAAATTAGGAATTAAGAATTGTTTCTGTGTAACATGTAGAAGAATGGTGTAATTCCTGTAATGTGAAAGGCTTCGATGAGCTCGGGTTGAGCTTATCGAAGCCTTATTATTTACTGCTAGTGAAGCAAGGTCGTCTCCAATGACGAAACGTTGACCTAACGAATTCTTAATTCTTAATTCCTAATTCTTAATTGCGGCTAAACAGTCAGCATATTGCCAACCGTTTCTACACTCACCTCCACAGGCTCCGCAGCAGCCACATGTTTTACAATCAGCACACTCGGTATATGTTCCAGCCAAACGCTTTTGCTGGCAACAAGCGTGTTCCAGCTGTCGTAACTGATGAGCATGAGGCTGAATTTTGACAGTAGCGATTTGTTGATGGTTCTGTCGGAGGCCAGTTCAATAGACGCAGGGTACTCATTTCGTATTTCTGCTACTTCACCGTCCCAGCGCTCGTTTTGGTGTACATTGCTCAACGCATCCAGCACAACCAGTTTTGATTCGTTGTTCTGAATAAACTTCCTCGCATACCTCAACAACGATTCATCAGAAGGATGAAAGATCGGCATGAAAATATCTTTCGAGCTGTGATAGTCTTTGTCAATGAAAACGCCAATGCTGCATTTTGCTTCCTCGATAAACATGGCAGCTTTCTGATCAATCATGTCATTTGTTGGCAGTAATTGCGGCATCAGTTTTTTGTCCCCGGTAATCGTCTTTAACAAATTTTCAGGATATAAAACTTTTGTTGCGTGAAATAAATTGCCAAGGAATGTGCCTTTCAACAATGATTTGCCGGCATCCACCAACATGAAATCGTAGTGTTCGTCTTCCGTGATTTTGATAATCTCTTTGCGCACATCGATCACTGGTTGGTAACGTGTGTCGAGCTGGACTTTCATTTTCTTCGCTTCATCGCGTATGTGCGAAAAGCTCTCTTTTTCAAATTCATCGATTTGCGCTGTGGTGATGTCCGGATTGTAGGTGAGATTGATCGCTGTAATCTGGTTGTTCAACTGCCTTTTCCCCGTTAGCTGGGCTGTAAGTTGTAATAGTTTTCTACCGCTTTCTGCGGCATCGAAAGAAAGCAATATTTTGAAAGCATGATGATTGTCCGGCACAACAGCAGTTGCAGCTTTTGCTCTTCTTCTATCGGACCTGTTGATAAGATCAAGCGCAGGGCCGGTCATAAACGTTGTGATAATAGCCATGAGCACCATCATGGCAAATACCTGCGGAGAAAGAATACCAAGGTCGTAACCGATGTTCAGCACCACAAGCTCCATCAGTCCGCGTGTGTTCATCAACGCGCCGATGGCAAAACTATCGCGCCAACTTTGTCCCATTATGCGTGCCGCAAACGCACTTCCACCGAATTTACCAACAACCGCCACAAGGGTTATACCACCGCAGATCAGCCATAATTCAGCTGTATTCAGCAACCCAATTTGCGTACGCAGACCCGTTAATACAAAGAACAAGGGAAGCAGGAGCACAATGCTGATGTCTTCCACTTTATCAGTAACAATTTTTCTGAAATTAAAATTATCAGGCATGATCACCCCGGCAAGAAAGGCGCCGAACAATGCGTGGATGCCAATCACTTCTGTTGCATATGCAGAAGCGAGCAGGATCATAAATACAAATGCCATCACAGCTTTGCTCACCATTTCGCGACCTGCATAAATGCTGCCCAATCTGTTTAAAAACGGTTTTAAAACCATCAGCATAAAAAGTACATAACCTATTGCCAATGCGATGGTGTATAGCGCTGTTACGAATGTGCCAGCCTTTACAATGGCGATAACCGCTGCAAGAATGCACCACGCAGTTACGTCGTCCGCTGCAGCACAGGTGAGGGCCATTGAACCAAGTTTTGTTTTGGTCAAACCACGCTCTTGTATGATGCGCGCCAGCACTGGAAACGCCGTTATGCTCATGGCAATGCCGAGGAACAATGCAAAGGATAAGAAAGAAATATTAGTGGGTGCAAATTGTGTATACAATGCACAAGCCAGTCCCATACCTAATGTATAAGGAATAATAATGCTTGCATGGCTAATCACCACAGCGTCCTTAGCCTGTTTGCGGATATGGTTTACATCCAGCTCCATTCCAATTACGAACATGAAGAGCATCAAACCTATCTGGCTGAGAAAATTAAGATTGCCCAAGGAGGCAGCAGGGAATAGAAAACCTGAAATGCCGGGGAAGAACATTCCCAACACTGATGGCCCTAACACAATACCGGCTATGATTTCTCCGATTACGGCAGGTTGTCCGATCTTATTAAAAATGAATCCGAATGCGCGTGCAACGACTACGATCGTGATGATCTGCAAAAGCAATATTGCGGAAGGATGTGTAAGGCTATGATGAAGGGAATCTGTAAATAACGCAAAGCTGTTTCCTGACACGGGTTTATGAGCATGGTTCAAGCCTGCTTTTTGAAGTTTGGCTCCGAATTGCGCTATAAAGTAGATCGCGGTACCACAGAAAAGCACAACCAATGTGTAAAATAACAGACTCAATTTTCTCATAATCAACACGTGGGATAAAGTTTCTACCTCTAAATACCATTCAATATTACTACTCATTTAGCTAATTGTAAAATCGTAGTAATGAATAAATTGTTAGAAATGCAGGTAGTTTACGTGCAGAAGAGCGCGGAGAAATGACGAATGATGTGTGCGAAACGATGAATGGGCGTGGTTTCTGTGCTACACCGTGATTTACCACTAAGACACTAAGGGCACTAAGCCCCACTAAGAAAAGCCTAAACTATAGAATGCCCTTAGTGAATCTTAGTGCCCTTAGTGCCTTAGTGGTAAGTATTCGGGACTTTAATTTGTTACGAAATAATTGAAATAACGGCCAGTAATTAAACCGCAACAAGGTCGTCTTCTTCAACTACAACATTCTTCTTCGCCGTTTTATTCCTGCGTCCCCACCAAATGATAACTCCGGTTATAGGCAAGCTGGTTGCAAACAGGCAGGCGATGAAATAAAATATTTTGGAAAACGTGCCGAAAATTTCACCCGTATGAATTGCTTTTGCGAGTGTGACAATTTTCTGTCCCGTTGTTTTTTCTGCAAAGCGTTCCACCTTCATCACTTGTGCCGTGTATTGATCAATCATCAATCGATCGGCGGCGGGAGAGGCGAAGAAACCTTCTTTATTTTTCTGCACCGTAATTATGCCGTCACTGTCTTTCGGCAACGAAATTTTTGTTGTAAAATCACCGGTAAGCGCTTCATTTGATTTTGCCAAAGCTGTTGCAATGGTAATGGGAGGCAGGCTGTCCGTATTTGCTGCAGACTTCATTTCATTCTCCTGTCCCTTCTTCATGGGTTTAACGCCCAGCGCTTTTGAGAAGCCGGCTTTGTACCAGTCAAAGCCCATGACCGGGCCGGTGATGGCCATGATGATGATAAAAAGAAACGTGTAAAAGCCAATCGCTTTGTGCAGATCAAAATTGAAACGCTTACCTGATGCATTGCGTTTCACTACAAAGCCTTGTTTCCATAAATGCTTTTTCTTCCAGCTTTTTATTTTAGCAGGGAACCATAACATCATTCCGGTTATCTGCAAAAGGATCATCAAAATAGCCGCAGTGCCTGTAATGGCAGCGCCTATGTCGTGGTTGTCTATCAGCAGCCATCTGTGAAACTGCATTACGAAAAGGAAGAATTTTGCCGCAGGAGTTTGCGCATCTCCCAACACTTTTCCTGAATAAGGATTCACGTAGAAGTTTTTCATCTGAATCCTTTCATTCTTTTTTCTTTGAGGTCCGGCCTTTTCGTCCTTACCGTTTCTGCCTTCTGCTTTTGGTGGTGCAGATTGAATCTCTTTCATATCAGTTGCTGGCTTGTCCTTCTTGTCTTCTTTGGCACGCATTGAAAAAATCCAGGCTTCAGTACTACTTTGCGGAATTTGGATGGCCGCAGTGATCATTCCTTTCTTTTCATTTTCTACCAATACTTTTAACTGATCAGGTGTTAATTTCGCTGCGCCTTCTGTCGTTTTAATCGTATACAGATCACGATCAAACCACTGTGTGATTTCTTTATTGAAAACATATACTGTTCCGGAAACACAGATAAAGAAAAGAAACAGGGCGCACGGAATGCCTACCCATAAATGTACCAGATGAATTACCCTGCGGAACGTCAATTTATTTTTCATGCTATTGTTCAAAATAAAATCAATTTGAAAATTTGAAGATTTGAAAATTTGAAAATGGAAGGTGTTGAACCTTCCATTGTTTCTTATATGGCCTAATGTCTAAGATTAATACGTTGTCTATTTTGGTATGTGACGTTTTGCACGAACCCTCATTTTCAAATTTTCAAATCTTCAAATTTTCAAATTTTCTAAGGGCAGCTTTTAAGGTATTAAGTAGTATTAAATTAGAATCTGTAAGCAACTGTAGCCATGAACTGTCTTGGAGGAATCGGGTTGATGCTATAGTTTTCATGCACATAGTAGTTGAATGTATTGGTAATGTTGGACAGCTTTGCCAATACTGATATGTGTTTGAAAGTGTAACCTGCAGAAACATCAACTGTAGTAAATCCGCTCACTGGGATCAGTCTTGATTTGGTGTAAGTGCCCGCTGGTTTAGAGGGATCTTTTGTATCGTTCCATCCACCAAAGCGGTCGCCGATATAAACAACTGTTGCACCAAGTTTGAAACCTTTCAATTTGCTATCTGACGCAAAGTTGTAGAACACGCTACCGTTTGCAGTATTTGCGGGAGTGTTCACCAGTCTTTGTCCTTCCACATAGTTGCCTTTTACATCAGGCGTATTAGTGTACCGCATGTTGTTGTAGCTATAACCTGCAATGATATCAAGACCTCTCAAAGGATGTGCCGTGATGTCAAGTTCTACACCATCGCTGGTTGTTTCGCCTGCCAAAACTTTGATGTTGGCGTTGCTGTTTGGAGTGCCATCAGCAAGGAATGGTGCGGTTTGCGCAAGATTGTTATTTACAATTCTGTAAACTGTTACGTTCGCAGATAATTTACCGTTTAGGAAATCATTTTTTACACCTACTTCATATTGATTTACGATAGAAGGATCAAGCTGTTTGTAGTTAATGTCTGTACCTGTGTTAACCACAAAATTGTTTGAATAGCTTGCGAAGATTGAAGTGTGCTCAAATGGTTTGTAAACGATACCTGCTCTTGGAGAAAAAGCTTTGTCCACTTTGTCTGATCCCATTGTTTTTACATTCGTTGTGTACAACAATGTATCCGGAGCCTTAGAATCCTGGTACGACCAGCGAACGCCCACCAATACTTTTAGTTTTGATGAAATGCTGATCAAATCCTGCACATACGCACCAAAGCGATTTACAGGCTGGTGACCAAGACGCAATTTTGTTGCTTCAGGAATATCTGTGCGGGCAATGTATTTTGTATCATCATAAATGTTGATCGTATCGTAAATGCCACCTTTTACGTTAGCCAGATTGTAAGTATAGTTGGTAGTGTAAAACCTGTCCGCATCTACACCTGCAAGCAAAGTATGTTCGATAGATGCTGTTTTGAATTTACCGGTAAGATCAACTGAACCAACATAGTAATCTTCTCTTGTGTACAATCTGTTGATTGGGCGAGGAAGATTGCCATTTGCAGCGGCCTGCATTCTTTCAATAGAGTAGTAGTCTCTTTTGTACATCTGGTAAGACCCGTTTGCAGTGATCGTCCAGTTATCGTTCAACTGATGTTTCAAAGTGAAACCTGCAGAAGATTGTTCTGTTTTAGCATACTGCCAATTGGTACCTAAAAACCTGTTTCTTGGCAATTTGGAAATAGCAGAATCTGCCACAGAAGGAATGCCAAAATCAGGAGTGAAGTTGTGGTGCAGATAATCTCCCTGAACCAATAACTCTGTACGTTTGCCGAGTTTGAACAAAAGAGAAGGGTTAACATAATAGCGTTCGCTTTTTACCACATCACGATAGCTTTTTGCATTTTCATAAGTACCATTGAGGCGGAATGCGATTGTTTTGCTGATAGGTCCGTACACATCAAAAGATGGTTTGTACAACGCGTTACTACCTGCGCGCATTGATACTTCACCGCCGTACTGGAACTTAGGTTGTTTGGTCACCATGTTCAAGATACCGCCCGGCGCAACGTTTCCGAATAAAATCGCGGGGCTTCCTTTTAGAACTTCCACTCTTTCAAGAGAGCTTACTTCCGGCATTGCACCAGAGTTTACGCGAGCCCCATTCTTAAACATATTGTTGCTACCAAAGCTGTAACCACGACCGGAGAAAGCTTCTTGGGTTGAACCTCTTGTAGTAGCGAGATATATTCCGTTTACATTTTTCACCACATCACTCAGGCGCTGTGATTGCTGATCTGTAATGATATCTTTATTGATAACGCTGATGCTCTGTGGGAGGTCCATAGGGTCAATCGGCGCTTTGCCTATGCTTAAAGGTTTTGCGTTGAGGCCTCTTTTTGCGTTCACGATCACTTCATCAAGTTCTTTCGAAGTTTCTTTCAAAATAAAACTTGCTTCTGTGGAGTTTCCCGCTGTTACTGCAACCTCTTTGGATTGTGTTTGCAGGCCTGTGTAGGAAACAACCAGCGTATACTGGCCAATTTTTACATTGCGTAGAGAGAAAGTGCCGTCTTCGTTTGAAATAGTTCCTTTCGATGTTTCCTTAAGAACAACATTTACATAAGCTGCAGGCTTCCCGTCTGTAGTAGTGATTTTTCCAGTGATAACCCCAGTCTGAACAATTACATTCATTGTGTCTGCCTGAGCGATTACCTCGATATTGCCTGTCTGTGCGATTACATTGATTGTGCTGAATAAAACTGATAGCAGTAGTAAATAGAGCTGTTTCACTTTGGTCAAATTTTATGCAAAAAAAACACGAAGCAAACTTTAAACAGTGCCGGATCGGGAAAAACGGTTTACGGTATGCGGAAAAAGTAAGATGTTGCGCATCCCCGGTTTACCACTAAGGCACTGAGAATCACTAAGGTTCACTAAGGAATACAAGCGATATTCTTTGCGGGAACCTTTGCGTCTCTTACAAATCCTCTTAGTGAAGCTTAGTGTCCTTAGTGTCTTAGTGGTGAATGCGGCTGTTTGCTTGCACAGCTACCCCAAATGCCCTAAATTCACTTTATGCGTAAACTACTCTCCACCATACTGTTGCCCATATTATCGATCACGGTGCAGGGACAATCATTGGACGACTTCCAAAAACAGAAATTTACCCACGGCGGCGATACACTGCTGTACAGGGTTCAATACCCGCTGAATAATGAGCCGTCCAAAAAGTACCCGCTGGTGATAGTGTTGCATGGATCGGGAGAAAGGGGAAATGATAACGAAGCGCAGCTAAAATGGGGCGGCGATCTGTTTGCCAACCCGGCCAACAGGGAAAAATTTCCTGCCATTGTAGTATTTCCGCAATGCCCGTCAAACGATTCCTGGGGGCGTGTAGGCGGCAGTCGTGACGCTGATTCTTCACAACGCTTTACCTTTTTGTCAAACGAACCGACCGGCAAATCGCTTGAACTGGTGCTGGAATTAATAGAAACCATGGTAAAGTCCGGAAAAGTGGACAAAAAGCGTATCTATATTGGCGGCTTGTCCATGGGAGGCTTTGGCACATTTGAAGCACTTTGGCGAAAACCAAAATTATTTGCCGCAGCATTTCCCATTTGCGGTGGTGGCGACACTAACAGGGTCGATGCATATGCGAAGAAATTTCCCATTCACGTTTTCCATGGCAGGATCGATCCTGTTGTTGGCGTAAATTATTCCCGCTCAATGGTAGCAGCACTGGAAAAAGCCGGAGCCAACGTGCAATACACAGAATACCCGGGCGTAGGGCACAATAGCTGGAAAAATGCTTTTGCCGAACCGGACTTGCTGTCTTGGTTGTTTGCGCAAAAGAAATGACTGAATAACTGAATAACTGAATGTTTACAATCGAGAAGTCTTTTTGACGTTCAATCACTCAGTTATTCAGTTAATCAGTTATTCAGTTATTGCTCTCTCACTGCAGTATGTTATCCTATGGTTGCATTATCTTACCTCGAGTCTTTTTTAAGAAAATAAGCAGGACCTTCATTTTTTCCACATTTCGTTTTCCTGAAATACCTTAATTTACAGGATATTCCAGCGCTTTGCACTCATTTCTAACCTTCTCTTCTGTTCATCGAAAGCGATGATTTCTACTTCAAAAAAATATTTTAATTACCCACGCTTATATTTTGTTTAAATAAAATTAAATATATATTTGTGGTATAGTATAGAATAGTATAGAAACCGAGCTTTATCCAAAATACTTCCGAGCCAGAAGTAATGACCACTCAAACTAACAATTGCCATAAAATGAATAACAAACCAACTTGCTTTGGGACGCTTTATGCGCCTTCTAAAAAGGAGTCTTTCTCTCCGCCATTTTCCCATTACACAGAACGAAGTATACACAAAGAAATAGCTGAGTAAAGCGATTTCGGCATTTTCACTAACAAAGAATGAACCCTTTGTTCAGGAGGTTGCGCATGCATCCTTCCGGCAACGTCATGAATATTACTTACAACTTACAACTCTAAAATGCTTGTTTATGAGATTGTTTTCAAACAGCGATAGCGTTTCGCTATCTGCACGAAAGCATAATTTGTTTGCACTAAGCAGACTGCTTTTAGTCTTTCTCTTTAGCGTCATCGCCAGTATTGCTTTTTCCCAGGACAACAATAAGATCACCGTTACCGGTAGAGTGACAGACTCAACAGGCACGTTGATCGAAAGAGCGAATATTGTGGCAGTTGGGAAAAAGGGCGTCGGCACCACCACCGATGTCAATGGAAGATTTGTACTGGACGTAGATCCGGGTACACAAATCTCTATCTCTTTTATAGGGTATCAAACAAAAACGGTTACCGCAACGGCCGCTTCAAAATCATTCAACGTCGTGCTGGCTCATGCCATTAGCAAAGCAGAAGATGAGGTGATCATTACTGCATATGGCCGCAAGCAAAGAAAGGAAGCCGTCGTAGGTTCCGTGACGGCTGTGGCTCCGGGCGATCTTAAAATTCCCGCGAGCAATCTTACCACAGCACTTGCGGGACAGGTTGCCGGTGTTATTTCCTATTCAAAAACAGGGCAACCAGGCATGGATAACGCTTCATTCTTTGTAAGAGGTGTTACCACATTTGGTTACAAACAAGATCCGTTGATCCTTATCGACAACGTTGAGCTTACTGCTTCTGATCTTGCGCGCCTGCAGGTAGATGACATCGCCAGCTTTTCTATTTTGAAAGATGCGAGTGCGACGGCCCTGTACGGTGCAAGAGGTGCAAACGGAGTAATTCTTGTTTCCACCAAAGAAGGTAAAGAAGGGAGATCAAAGATCAATTTCCGTTTCGAAAATTCCTTTTCACAATCCGCAAAGAATCTGCAGATTTCCGATCCTGTTACTTACATGAACATGTTCAATGAAGCCGCAGGTTACACAGTGTATGATCCAAACAAAATAGCCAACACCAAAGCTACGATGGACAAAGCGCCGGGCAGCAATGAGTTTGTTTACCCTGCGGTTAACTGGATGGATATGTTGTTTAAGAAAACAACTTCTAATCAAAGAGCCAACATGAGTGTAAGCGGTGGTGGCGGCGTGGCAAAATATTATATTGCCGGTTCCTACAACGTAGATCATGGTATTTTGAAACAAGACATTAGAAACAATAACAACAACAATGTCAATTTCAAAAACTATCAGTTACGCGCAAACGTAAATATAAATCTGTCCAAGACTACAGAAATGATCGTTCGTATGTCAGGCAATTTTAACGAATACAATGGCCCACTAAGTGCCGATAACAATTTCTCTACAAGCCTTTACAGCGAAGCGTTGCACTCAAGTGCGGTAGATTTTCCCGCATACTTTGAACCAGATTCCGCAAACATGAATGCGCAGCATATTTTGTTTGGCAACGTATCAAATACAAATGGCAATGCAGCAGTTTACACAAACCCTTACGCATCGCTGCTGAGAGGGCACAAGAATTTTTCTGAGTCCAGAATGTCTGCCCAGCTTGAATTGAATCAGAATTTGAAATTCATTACAGACGGACTAACATTCAGGGCTTTGTTTAACACAAACAGGTATTCATACTTCCAGAGTGCAATGGCTTACTCGCCATACTACTACCAGTGGAAAACGTACGATAAAGTGACCAATGAATATACTTTGTACTGGATCAATCACACACCGGGAGACGCACGAGAGTATTTGGTCTACTATCCGAAACAGGAACTGACGGACATCAACGCTTTTTACTATTTCCAGGGAACACTTGATTATAATAAAAGAATGGGCGATCACAACGTGAGCGGATCGTTGGTAGGCACGGCACAACAAACACTTTATTATAACAAGAAAGATGAGTATGGAAATTATATCGATCCTTCAGCAAACCCGGGAAGGGCGCTGGAAGAAGCCTTGCCTTTCCGCAATTTAGGGTTGGCGGGTCGTGCAACATACTCCTACAAAAACAAATACTTCGCAGAATTCAACTTTGGATATAACGGTTCCGAACGTTTTGATGAGAATCACCGCTTCGGCTTCTTCCCAACAATTGGTGCAAGCTGGATCGTGTCAAAAGAAAAGTTCTGGGAACCGTTGGTGGATGTAGTTGACCGTTTCAAAGTGAGAGCAAGCTATGGTTATGCAGGTAACGATGCGATCAGCCCAAGACGCTTCTTCTATAAATCTGATGTTAACCTGAACGGTGGCAACGGTGCTTCATTCGGAACAAATAGTGTGGAGTCGAAAAATGGTGTAAGTGTAAAAGCTTATCCAAACCCGGCTATTACATGGGAAACATCACAAATGCTAAACCTTGGTGTGGAGATGACACTTTTCAAAAACATCAACATCGTTGCCGAAGTTTTCAAGAAACACACCTACAACATTTTGCAGCAACGCATTACTCAATCTACTATGGGATTGGAAGCAGCGATGAGTTCAAACGTTGGTTCACTTAACAGCAAAGGCATTGATCTTTCCCTTGACTACAAAAAGAATTTCAACAAAGACCTGTGGGCTTCTGTGAGAGGGAATTTCACTTACTCAACCAACTTGTATGAACACTATGAAGATCCGCAGTGGGAAGAACCATGGAGAGTGATTTCCGGTAACCAGCCATCGGGTAAAGCGAGAGTATATCTGGCAGAGAGACTTTTTGTAGATGATGCTGAGGCAAGGAACTCGCCCAAACAATCTTTCGGCGATGGTCGCGTGATGCCAAAAGGTGGAGACATCAAATACCGCGATATGAACGGGGATGGTGTTATTGATTACAAAGACATGGTTTTTGCCGGTTATCCTTATGTGCCTGAAATCGTTTATGGCTTTGGTTTCTCCACTGGTTACAAAGGCTTTGATTTCTCGGCATTCTTCCAGGGACAATCACACAATTCATTTTTCATTGATCCTGTAAAAGTGAGCCCATTCATTCCAAGCAGAGAATACAACATTGCAGGTCCAACACAACTGCTGCAACAATTTGCAGACAACCATTGGTCAGAGAGCAACCAAAACCAATATGCTATGTTCCCAAGATTTCATACAACCGCTTCTGATAACACAAACAATGAACAGGGAAGCACATGGTGGATGCGTGACGGACGTTTCCTGAGATTGAAGTCTCTCGAAGTTGGCTACACAGTGCCAAGGAGTATCGCAAAAAGAATGCGTCTTGCCAATTGCAGAATTTATTTCAACGGCATGAACCTCTTTACATGGAGTCCTTTCAAAATATGGGACCCTGAAGTGCAGGGAAATGGTTTCGCTTACCCAATTCAAAGAGTGATGAACATTGGCCTGAATGTTAATCTGTAAAAACTATTATCATGAGATCTATTTATAAATACATACTGCCTGCATTGCTGATCGTTTCAGGTGTTTCATGCAAAAAATACCTGGACGTTGTACCGGACAACGTAGGCACGCTTGACTATGCATTTCACAACAGGAACGAAGCAGAGAACTATCTCTTCACCTGTTATTCCTATACACAAAGAGGTGATGTTACACACGATGCGGCATTCGTAAGTTCCTCAGAAATTGTTTACCCGATGAATCTGAAATCGGAGTATTTCAATAAGGTTGGATTCAATCTTATAAGAGGCGGACAAACCTCTGCCAGTCCTATTTTCAACTACTGGGATGGTGGTAACAATGGAGACAATATGTTTGTCCCGATCCGCATGTGCAACACCATGCTGGACAATATAGACAAGCCAATAGACCTTACACAGGTAGAAAAAACGAGATGGATCGCAGAGACAAAATTCTTAAAAGCATATTATCATTATTACCTGCTTCGCTTATACGGTCCAATTCCGATAATCGATAAGAACTTTGATATCAACGCTTCCCCAGAAGCTGTGATGGTAAAAAGACTGCCGGTTGATTCTGTAGTCAACTACATCGTAAGGTTGCTTGATCAGGCTGCTCCTGACTTGCCACCAATGATTGAGAACCAGGTGAAAGAGCTGGGAAGAGTAACAAAGCCTACTGCGCTTTCATTAAAAGCTGAAGTGCTGATGCTTGCTGCCAGTCCTTTGTTCAACGGCAATCCGGATTACGCAGGGTTCAAAGACAAAGGCAAAGACGGTATAAACCTGTTTCCGGAAAACTATGACGCAGCAAAATGGAAGAGAGCGGCGGATGCGTGCAAAGAAGCTATTGATGCTGCAGAAAGCGTAGGCGTTAGATTGTACAAAGATTTTTCTGCACCTACGTTAACACTCACTGAAGAATCAAAAGAAGTACTCATGCTGCAAAATGTGGTAACAGAGCAGTGGGATAAAAATCCGGAATTGATCTGGTGTTCCAACCCCACATACGGATTTCAGGGAGAAAGCATGCCGATAATGACAGCGAAATCCTTGCTGCACCTGTGGTCCATACCAAGCACATTTGCGGTTCCTATTTCTGAAACGGAGTTGTTCTACACAAAGAATGGTGTACCGATCAATGAAGACAAAACATGGGACTACAACAATCGCTACTCTTTACAGGATGGCGATGCAACTAACAGAGCGTATATTAAAGAAGCATATACTACCATCAAAGCGCACTTTGACCGTGAGCCAAGATTTTATGCAGACATCGCCTTTGATGGCGGCATCTGGCTCGGCAATGCACAGCTTGATCTTGACAAAGCATTGTACGTGCAGGCGAGGGGTGTTGGTTCTTTTTCGGGTGGAATGAAAAATGATGTGTGCGGAAACATCACCGGTTACTGGCCGAAGAAACTGGTGAACTATTTAACAACGCACGACGACCAGGGTCGTAAAGATGTTGCGTTTCGCATCGCGCGCATCAGGATGGCTGGTTTGTATTTATGGTATGCTGAAGCTTTGAACGAAGCAAGCAATGACCAGGGTGCACGTGACATGGCCATTAACTATCTCGACAAGGTAAGAGAGCGTGCCGGTTTGCAGGGAGTGAAAGCCTCATGGACAAGCTACTCTAACAACCCAACGAAATTTGCAACACAGGATGGCTTGAGAAAGATCATTCACCAGGAAAGAAGAATTGAATTGTGTTTTGAGGCACAATGCGGCTGGGATCTTCGTAGATGGAAAGAGATGCAGGAGGTGCTGGGCAAACCAATGCAGGGATGGAGCATTGATGAAAACCAGGCGGTGAACTACTATCGTCCACGCACAGTCTTGATCCCTGATTTCAGATTGAAAGATTACCTGTGGCCGATCCAGGATGATAACCTGATTAAAAACACGAACCTGGTACAAACGCCTTATTGGTAACAGACTGTTTCATCTTGAAAAAATTTCACTGACTTAAAAAATTAGAAAATGATTTATAAACATAACAGGCATAAGAATACACTTCGTTTAGTGGCATCGTTGATGCTGATGGCGACATTGTTTTCCTGCTCCAAAATGGATCAATACCAGGCCATTGTTTCCACCGATCAAACAAAGCCGGATCCCGTTACTGATGTAAAAGTGAACAACATCAACGGCGGAGCATTGATCACGTATACATTGCCTAAGTCGCAAAACCTTTTGTATGTAGTGGCAGAATATAATATCAACGATGGCAAGCCAATGCAGGCCAAGGCCAGCTACTACACAGACACATTGAGGGTAGAAGGATTTGCAGATGAAAAAGAATACACGGTGAAATTGTATGCGGTGAGCCGTGCAGAAATAAAATCAGATCCCGTAGAAGTAAAAATAAAACCACTCACACCTGTATTCAAATTGTTAAGAAACACTTTGACACTTGATGCAACTTACAGTGGCGTAACCATCAAGGGAACCAATGTAAACAAGAGTTTGCAAAACATTGTACTGCTCGAGTATGACAACACTGCAAAAAGTTATAAAGTGGTGGATCAACATTATCGCGCAGACAGTACAATCAAATATTCCATTCGCGGTTACGACACGCTGGAACACAAATTCGGTTTGTATGTATCCGATAAATGGGGGAATGTTTCAGATACCTTAATCACGAGCCTCAAGCCGCTGTACGATGTCTTGCTCAACAAGAGCAAAATGTCGCCTTATCGCTTAAGTACAGATGCAGCGCTATACACAGCCAGCGGAGGTTTTGGTCCCGTTGAATATTTGTGGGACGATAATACAGGCAGTGGTTGGCACACAGCAGGCAATCTTGCTTTTCCGATCTTAGTAACATTTGATATGGGAGTGTCTGCAAAACTGAATCACTTTGTAATGTGGGAGCGATACGATGATTACAGCTATGCACACAACAATCCAAAAACCTTTACTGTTTGGGGCACAAATGAAACGCCACAAAATGTAGCACTGCCATTGACTTCAAATGAAGGCGATGTAGTGAGCGGATGGACAAACATGGGCAACTATAAATATCCTGATCCTCCTTCCGGCAACAAGCCGCCTAATATCACAGCATCAGATAATCAGTTTGTAAAAGACGGCGTTGATTTCGATGTTCCGCCCGGTCCCAAAGTAAGATATCTCCGAATCGCTGTAGGCTCAACATGGGGAGGCACTTCAGATGGGCATATCATGGAGCTTAACCTATATGCAGATCCACGCTAAACGCATTTGTAGATTATTAAAAGAAAGAAAATGAAAACATTCACAAGAATATCTCTTATCACTTTGCTTGCTATCATGGTGATATTCGGTTGCGATAAAAAAGACACTGCATTCAGGGATTACCTCGGCGGTAAGGAAGTCGTTTATGCAGGGTTGCCTTCTAACGTAAACTATACTCCGGGCTACTTGCGGACACAACTTTACTGGAACCCAAGTCCGGATCAAACCATTACGAAGTACATTATTTATTGGAACAACAAGGCAGACTCTGCATTTGTGAATGCCAATACACACAAGCCTTCCGACACCATGCGTGTTATGATCAGTAACCTCAAGGAATACAGTTATGCGTTTACCATTTACTCAATCGATGGACAAGGCAATCGTTCCATACCACTGGAAATAAACAATGTGAAAGTGTATGGCCCCTTATATAAAGCAGGGTTGCTGAACAGGCCATATAACGCCGACAATCCTTCGAAAGTGAACGATGATGGTACAGTGACATTGAACTTCAACAAAGCGGATACAATCAACATTGCAACTGTAATTGAATACACAAACACATCAAATGTTGTGACGAAAAAGAATATCGATTCAAGTCAGTATTCACTTACATTATCAGATCTTAAACCGGGTACATCTGTAAAATATTATTCGTCTTACATTCCCTCCGTAGGCGCGTTGGATACAGTGTTTACGAATGAATCGTCAACCTTCCCTGAAATAAAAAAATATGTTGAGTGTGATAAATCATTGTGGGCGGAATTACAAATGCCAAACGATGCACAAACATTGGGAACTGCTTATGGTCCGGAAACAAGACTCAACCGCATTTGGGATGGCGACTGGAGCAACGACGGACGTGAATTTTGGTGGAGCCACATCTTCCACAGCAACAATGCCCACCTGCCTGCACAGCTAAGTTTTGACCTTGGTAAAGACTACAATGAATTGGGTCGCATTGCAGAAATGGGAAGAAACTGTTGTGCAACAGCCACCGCTTTTGAAGTGTGGGGCATCAGCACAAATGATATAAATGCCGCAGCAACTTCAAAGCCTTCAACTGATGCAGGCTGGGCAGATGAAATGCGTTCAAAAGGATGGGCATTATTGAAAGATGTTGTAAGAACCGACAATGGCCAGGCCATAGCAACCTTTGATTTGATGAAAAATCCTCCGCCCGTACGTTACATACGGCTACGCATAAAAGCAGTGGGCGACGGCAGCAACGGCGACTTTCAAATTGCAGAAGTCGGTTTTTGGAATATGGTGCAGTTCTAAAATTTTATAAAGTACAAGAAAGCAGAGATTGATCTCTGCTTTCATCAATTGATAACGCCTCAATATTGTTACCGGGCACACGAAAAATGCTGGGCTTATTTTTACCACAGAGGCCACAGAGTAATTGACATCAAAATGAATTGCTACTCACGAAAGCACAGAGGAAAGGAGGGTGTTTCCCGATCTCCTTTCCTCCGTGAAAAAAACTCCGTTGACTCTGTGGTTAAAAAAGCTCTTAGTGAAACTTAGTGTCCTTAGTACCTTAGTGGTAAATTTTGGTTTTTATGGTTAAAAGAATATTCGCGATAGTAAGCATAGTTTCAATAGTCGCATGCTCAACAAATAAGAAGGCCATCGATTCACAATTGGCAGCCAACATTCGTACTGATCAGCGCTTGCAAACAGTCTCCACCAAAGCAGAAACTTTACTGCACGACGGATTGAATGCTGGTAGCGGCTACGGAGAAATATGGATACGCGACCTGAACACTTTCATTGAACTCGCATGCAAAACCGGCGATGTAAAAAAGATCCGCGAAGCATTACTGACGTTCTTCAAATTTCAACGTGAAGACGGCAATATCGTAGACGGTTACATACCAAAAGGTACTTCACAAATTTCTTATGATTTTATCTATAGCCCGTTGGCACCGGATTTCGCTGCACATAAAAATACTGTAGAAACAGACCAGGAATCTTCTTTAATACAGGCCATTAATAAATACATCAATGTTACACACGATACTTCTCTATTGAACGAAGTCATCGCTGGCAGAAGTGTTGCGCAAAGAATGGAAGATGCGATGAATTTTTTGCTAACAAAACGTTACAGTGAAAAATACGGATTGATATGGGGCGGCACAACCATTGACTGGGGCGATGTACAGCCCGAACACGAGTGGGGCGTAGTGCTCGACAGTTCCTCGCATCCGGCGATTGATATTTACGACAACGCCATGTTTGTGATAGCCATCAACAATTATGTTGCCATGATAAATGATGCGCAAAAGAAAAAGCAATGGCTACAAACAAGAGATCAACTGTCGAAAAACATCAGGACATATTTGTGGGATGCATCAAAACAGAAATTCATTCCGCACGTATATTTAAAAGGCTCACCATTTCCAGCAAGCTTTGATGAAAACGCCATTTATTATCATGGAGGAACAGCCATCGCAATTGAAGCGGGCCTGCTCAGTAAAAAGGAAATACTCGCATCATATAAACAAATGCAGCAAAACGTGAAGGAAGCCGGAGCTCCATCTGTCGGCCTCACTGTGCATCCTGTATATCCCAAAGGCCTTTTTAAAAACACATGGTTGGTACCGTATTATTATCAGAACGGCGGCGACTGGCCATGGTTTGGTGGACGAATGGTGCAGCAGCTGGTCGCTAATGGTTACTACAAGGAAGCATACGAAGCGCTATCTCCAATGCTCGACATGATCATCAAAAACAATGGCTTCTCAGAATGGTACGATTTGAAAGGCACACCAAATGGCTCGGGCCAGTTCAGGGGTTCGGCAGGTGCTTTGTGGAAAGCAATTGCAATGATGAACGAGAAGTTGTAGTCTCCAAACTAAACACATTTGGGGCGAAGTGTACTGGTTAATCTGTTTGACTAGTTGAAACAATGTTGCTTGTCATCCCGAGGAACGAGGGGTCTGAGTTTTGCGCTTACATACTGTTTAAATAGACATCCAGATCCCTCCTTCGTCGGGATGACAAGCAGCCTGTCAAAACTTGGTATGAAAGCCCTTTAATTTGAAAAAGTTTGTTTTCCGAAAAATGTTGCTTGTCAAGACGTTTTTTGCTTTTGGTAATATAGTACAGAAGTTAGTCTTCGCGCTGTACTCTTTTATCAACTGCGTTGACTTGCAGAACCATAAAAAGCTTTTATCTTAGATTGCGCAAACGTTAACACAAAATCAAACACCGTTCATAAAGTGACCGCATTGCATATGACTAAAAACAAAATTGCAGCTTACATTCCGTTGGTTATTTTACTTTTTGTAAATACAATTGCTAGTGCACAGGAAAACCTGAAGTTGCACTATACAGCTCCTGCAAAAGATTGGATGACCGAGGCCTTGCCGATTGGTAATGGCAGAATGGGAGCGATGATCTTTGGCGGTGTTGAACAGGAACATCTGCAATTCAATGAGCAGTCTTTGTGGACAGGTGACGAAAAAGAAACCGGCGAATACCAGGCATTCGGCAATCTTTATATTAATTTCGACAGCAAAGACGCTTTTACAAATTATAGCCGCGACCTGGATATCAGCAACTCAACACATCGCATTGCTTACACACAAAACAATGTGCAGTTTACCCGCGAATATTTTTGCAGCTTTCCCGATAAGGTAACGGTACTGCGGTTTACAGCCAGTAAGCAAAATGCTTACAACTGTAAAATAAGATTGACAGATATGCACAAGGCCGCTTTTAACGCAGCCAATGATCATATTGCTACAAGTGGAAGTTTGCCTAACGGTTTATTATACGGTGCAGATGTTTATGTAAAAACAGAAGGCGGGCAAACAAAACTAATGCAGGATACTGCAGGCTATTTTATCACGGTTAGTAATGCGAATGCGTTTACTGTTTATCTTACTGCTGTTACCAATTATTTGCAGGACAGTAAAAAAGGCTGGCGCTCTGCGGGTTTGAGTCGCCCGGCAAAACCTGCTTTCCTGCAAAAAACATATGCGCAACTGAAAGCCACTCATACAAACGATTACAAAGCGTTGTTTGGTCGGGTGCAGCTTGATTTAGGTAATGCAGATGCAGCTACATTACAGCTAACAACCGAAAAAAGAATCCTTGCTTATAAGAAAAGCACCGACCGTTCACTCGAAGCTTTATTGTTTCAATATGGCCGTTATTTATTGATCAGTTCATCGCGCAAAGGTGGCTTGCCTGCTAACTTACAGGGGCTTTGGAACAACACAAATACACCGCCATGGCGCAGTGATTATCATTCCAATATTAACATACAAATGAATTATTGGTTAGCGGAACCTGCTAATCTTTCAGAACTGCATTGGACTTTTCTTGACTACATCAACAGTATTCGTGACGTTCGTAAAAAGGCAACAAACGAATACTACAAAGGCGTTCGTGGATGGACCGTACAAACAGAAAACAATATTTACGGTGGTTCTGGTTGGAAATGGAACCCGCCGGGAAGTGCATGGTACGCACAGCACGTATGGGAGCACTATGCATTCACGATGGACAAAGCGTATTTGAAAACATTTGCTTATCCTATCCTGAAAGAGCTTTGTGAGTTTTGGGAAGACCATTTGAAAAAAAGACCTGACGGCACATTGGTAACGCCCGATGGTTGGTCACCGGAGCAGGGACCTGAAGAAGAAGGTGTGACCTATGACCAGGAAATTGTGTACGATCTGTTTACCAATTATATCGCAGCGGCAGATACGTTAAAAATTGATCCGGCATATCGTCAACGTGTATACGACATGAGGGTAAAATTGCTGAAACCTAAAATAGGGAAGTGGGGACAGATACAGGAATGGGAAACAGACAGAGACGATTCTACAAATCATCACCGTCATGCATCGCACTTATTTGGGTTGCATCCGGGAAAGCAGATTACACCTGAGACACCTGCTCTTTTCAATGCTGCAAAAGTGAGTTTGAAAGCGCGGGGTGATCTGGCAACAGGCTGGTCTATGGCATGGAAGATAAACTTCTGGGCACGTTTGCTCGACGGTGATCATGCTTATAAAATACTGCAAAACTTCATCACACTGGTAGGCGGCGCAAACATCGATTACCAGGAAGGTGGCGGCATTTACCCCAACCTTTTCTGTGCGCATCCACCATTTCAAATTGATGGCAACTTTGGGTACACTGCAGCTGTTGCAGAAATGTTATTGCAGAGTCAATCAAACGCCATAAGGCTCCTGCCTGCCTTGCCAGATGCATGGCAAAACGGCTCTGTAAAAGGACTGAGGGCAAGAAGAGGTTTTGAAGTGTCCATCAACTGGAAAAACAAACAACTACAAGCAGCCACGATTCGCTCGCTTAGCGGCATGCAATGCAGCATTGTGTTGCCGTCCTCGTTCACCATAAAAGATAAATCCGGCAAAAAAATAAATTACACAAAAGACAGCGATGGCGCAGTGGTGTTTAAAACAGTGAAGGGAGGGGAGTACGTTGTGGTAATTGAAAATTGAAAGTTGAAAGTTGAAAATTCGTTTCTGCTCGTGAGGGCGAATCGCATTCGCCCTCACGTCATTTTCAATTTTCAATTTTCAACTTTCAATTAATAAAAAAGTCCATCATTATCGATCATTCATCCATTTAGAAAAATAGCTTTAAACCGACATTTGATCACACAGTAAAATTCTAAAAAGTTTTATTGAAAAATAATTTCTTGTCATGATGAAAACCTACAAGGCTTTTGTTCTGGCCGCTTTTTGTTTAATAATCGTTGATCTTGCGTGTGCCCAAAGCGCGGAAGATAAAGTCACACAATATGTCAATCCCTTCATTGGTACCGGTGCTGTAAACGGAAGTAGTCTTTCCGGCAATACGTATCCCGGTGCAACATCTCCGTTTGGCATGGTGCAGTTGAGTCCCGATACGCGGGATGAACCTGAGTGGGATGCTGCTTGTGGTTACAATTACAACGACAAAACGATCGCAGGTTTCAGTCACACACATCTTAGCGGAACAGGTGCTCCTGATTTTTTTGATATACTGTTCATGCCGATAACGGGGCAGGTTCATACACGGGCAGGCAATGCAAATGAGCCAAATAGCGGTTATCGTTCCCGTTTTTCGCATAGTGAAGAATCTGCAAGGGCCGGTTATTACCAGGTAAAATTGTTGGACTATAATATTAATGCAGAGCTTACAACGAGCACGCACACAGGATTCCATCGATATACATTTCCTAAAAACAGCGAGGCACATGTGGTGATCGACCTTGACCATTCACTGAAGAAACCAAACTGGGGATGCAAAGTGATCAATGCGCAGTTTAAGGTAAAAGACAACAAAACAATCGAAGGTTATCGCGTAATCACGGGCTGGGCAAAGCTTAGAAAAATTTATTTCCACGCGGAATTTTCAAAACCCATCACGAATCAAATAATTGCTGATGGCGGAACAGTGTATCAAAACAACTCTGTAGTCAATGGTACAGATCTTCGCGCAGTGCTTGATTTTGATACAAATGATGAAACACCGTTGTTAGTCAAGATAGGCATTTCGGCTGTAAGCATCGAAAATGCACGCTTAAATATGCAAGAGGAAATTCCTCATTGGGATTTCGACAGAGCCGTGGCACAGGCTGATGATGTATGGGAAAAAGAGCTAAGCAAAATACAGGTCAGTGGTACCAAAGATCAAAAGCAAATTTTCTATACCTCATTGTATCATGCATTCATACAACCTAATGCGTTGTCAGATGTGAATGGCGATTATCCTTCCATTGATTATGCAAAACGAAATACAGGAAGCGGAAAACAATATTCCACTTTTTCTTTGTGGGACACTTATCGCGGCGCTCATCCATTGTACACTTTGTTACAACCTGCGCGTACGGCAGATTTTGTCAACAGCATGATACGTCAGTATGAAGATTACGGCTATCTTCCTATATGGCAATTGTGGGGCCAGGAGAACTATTGCATGATCGGCAATCACTCTATTCCGGTAATTGTGGATGCAGTGCTAAAAGGTATTCCGGGCATCGACATCAACAAAGCTTACGAAGCTATTAAGTCGTCATCAACCGTTTCTCACCCAGGTTCACCATTTGATGTTTGGGAAAAGTATAAGTACATTCCTGAAAACAAATTATCGCAATCTGTTTCTATTACTTTGGAAATGGCCTACGATGATTGGTGCGTGGCACAGCTCGCGAAAAAGCTTGGAAAGACCGATGACTACAATCACTTCATGGACCGTTCGCAATTCTATAAAAAATTATATGACACACAAACTGGGTTCTTTCGTGCACGTGATGACAATGGCAAATGGTTAACACCGTTTAATCCTTTGCAGTATGGCAGCAACGGCGGAAACCCTTACACAGAAGGAAATGCATGGCAATACTACTGGTATGTGCCACAAGATATTCCTTCGCTTGTTGAATTGACGGGAGGTAAACAAGCCTTCGAAAATAAGCTTGACAGCTTCTTTACCATAACAGCAACGCATGGAGAGGTAAATGGAAATGCATCAGGCTTCATCGGGCAATATGCGCATGGCAATGAGCCAAGCCATCATGTTACCTATTTGTACAACTATGCGGGACAGCCATGGAAAACGCAATTTTACGTTTCCAAAGTGCTTAGCGAGTTATATACCAACAACTCTGCAGGATACTCCGGCAATGATGACTGTGGCGAAATGTCTGCATGGTATGTGTTCAGCGCCATGGGTTTTTATCCTGTAAATCCTGCCTCCGGCATTTACGATATCGGCACGCCGTTGCTGGGCAAAGCGGTGCTGAAAATGCCCAATGGCAAAGTGTTTACGATGATCGCTAAAAATATTTCGAAGGAGAATATTTACATACAGACGGCCAAATTAAACGGGAAAGACTATCATCTGACATACATTACGCAACAGGATCTTGAGGATGGAAGCACGCTTGAATTTACGATGGGCAGCAAGCCAAACAAGAAATGGGGAGTTGCTAAGATCAAGTAGCAAATGAAGGGTGCGATCGAACAAATAAAACACAACACTTTATTTCTTTAACAACCGGGTTAATGAAAGAATAAAAAAGCACTACATGAAAATGAAACGATTGTTCAGTAAGAGAAATCTCTTTTGCATGTTAAGCGGTTTGTTTGCCGTTACAACACAAGCGCAGGACGATGTGAGAATGTTGTTCAAACAACCTGCAGACAATTATTTATCATCTGCACCTTTAGGCAATGGCCGTCTCGGGGCGATGGTGTTTGGGCGTGCTGACAGGGAACGCATCGTTCTCAACGAAATTTCCATGTGGAGCGGTGGCGTGCAGGATGCAGACGACAAAGATGCGTACAAATATTTGCCAGAGATAAGACAACTCCTGCTGGCCGGTAAAAACAAAGAAGCACAAGAATTAATGCAGAAGCATTTTGTCTGCAAGGGGCCCGGCTCCGGTGAAGGTAAAGATGGAAAGTTCGGGTGTTATCAAACACTGGGTGATCTTTTCATAAACTGGAAAGATGCACAACAACCCATTCAAAATTACGCTCGCTATTTGCGACTCGATAGTGCATATTCAAAAACAACCTGGCAGCGCAACGGTGTAAACTTTTCAGAAGAGGCATTTGTGTCCGGGCCGCAACAAGTCATTGCCGTTCGCTTGCGTTCATCAAAACCAGGAGCACTTTCATTCGCAACAAGAATATTCAGAAAAGAAAGAGTGTCATACGTCGTGAAAGGCAACGAAATGCAGATGAGCGGCATCATGAACAGCCGCGGTGATGATGGTATTTACTATGCATCTGTTTTGAAAGTAATTCCAACTGGCGGTTCGCTCACGCAAAATGATACAAGCATCATTGTAAACAACGCCACGGAGTGTTTATTGCTTGTGAGTGCAGCAACGGATATGAACTGGCCACACGTTGAACAGCGTGGCCCTGCGCCGTTGCCCGTTGTACAAGCTGCTTTACAAAAAGCATCTGCGCAATCGTGGAAAAATTTATTGGCAGCAAACACCAAAGACTACAAATCCTATTTCGATCGTTGCAGTATAAAATTTGCCGGTGCCGCTCAGCCAGAGATCAGTAAAATGAGCGTGCAGGAGCGTTTGGTCAATTTTAGCAAAGGCAATAGCGATCCCGCACTCATCAGTATGTACTTTAATTTTGGCCGGTATTTAATGATATCTTCTTCTCGTCCGGGTGGCATGCCTGCTAACTTACAAGGACTTTGGGCCGATGAATATCAAACGCCATGGAACGGCGACTATCACACAGATATCAATGTGCAGATGAACTACTGGCCTGCAGAAGTTGCCAACCTTGCCGATTGTCACACACCACTGTTTGGCTTGCTTGGACAAATGTCAAACTATGGAAGCCGCACTGCCAAAGCATATTACAATGCAAGGGGCTGGGTAACGCATCCTATCACGAATCCGTTTGGTTTTACTTCTCCCGGTGAATCTTCTAACTGGGGCTCGACTGTAACAGGAGGTATTTGGGCCGCAACGCATTTGTGGTCACACTATGAATTTAATCACGATAAGAAATTTCTTACGCAGGCTTATCCAATATTGAAAGGTGCTGCGCAATTTTACCAGGATATTTTAATCGAAGAACCAACACATAAGTGGTTGGTAACTGCACCATCGAACTCTCCGGAGAACGCTTACTTCGACGCAAATGGCAATCACATCGCAAATTGCATGGGGCCGACTGTTGACAACCAATTGGGCCGCGCCATTCTTAACGATGCAGCGAATGCCGCGGATATCTTAGGCGTTGATAAAAAATGGGCCGACAGTGTACGGGCAATCAGCAAACGTTTGCCGCCCAATCAAATCAGTCCCACTTCAGGTGCTTTGATGGAATGGCTCACAGATGTGAAAGAAGTAGAGCCCGAACATCGTCACACTTCACACTTAATGGCGGTTTATCCTTTGGATGAAATTACCCCGTGGGATACGCCCGAACTCGCGGATGCAGTTAAGGCAACGCTGACGCATCGTGGCAAGGGTGGCATTGGATGGGCATGGGCATCGCGCATCATGACATGGTCGCGTTTGCAAAATGGAGATAAAGCACTTGAGCATTTGCGCTATATGTTAACGCCTTCTACCGTTACCACTGTTGAGTATTCATCCGGTGCGGGAACTTATCCAAACTTATTCTGTGCAGGTCCTCCGTTTCAGATCGATGGCAATTTTGGTTGTACTGCGGGTATCGCAGAAATGTTTTTGCAGAGCCACGGAAAAGAAGATGTGATACGTTTGTTGCCTGCATTGCCATATGACCAGTCGCTGCAATCCGGTGCTGTCAAGGGCTTACGGGCACGTCGAGGTTTTGAGGTTTCTTATAACTGGAAAAATGCAAAAGTACAAACCATTAATATCGTTTCAGCAAATGGCTTGCCTTGTAAAATATTATTGAACAGTTCATTTACGATAAAAGATAAGAGTGGCAAAGCGGTGAAGTATAAAAAAGATGCAAGTGGGGTAGTGGAGTTTGCGACTGTTACAAATGGCGCTTACAAGATTGAGGTGATTTAGGATTCGTTATTTGCAACGACTCTGATTCACCACTAAGCCACTAAGGACACAAAGTTTCACTAAGGGTTGTCCGTAGAGACGCATTGCATGCGTCTCTGTATCATCATGATGTTTGTCGCATTTAATCGAACAGATGAAATATAAAAAAGAGAGACGCCTTCAAGGCGTCTCTACTGTTTTGCATCATTTTTTATCAACCTCTCTTAGAGGGGCTTAGTGTCCTTAGTGCCCGCCCGGATGAACCCATTCGGACGGGCCTTAGTGGTAAATGAGCGAGATCGAATCTCTAGTTATTATAATTCACCATCCACTTTACGCCAAACTTATCAGTGAATTCACCGAAGTAAGCACCGAAAAACATATCCTGCAAAGGCATGGTAACAGTACCATCTTTTGACAAAGCATCAAATAATCTCTTTGCTTCTTCACGGGATTCCGGTTCAAGGCAAATGTGTGAGTTGTTGCCAAAGGTTAGTTGAAAACCCATTTCTTTTGGCGCGTCGGTTCCCATCAGTACATGGCCGCCAAGTATCGGGAGTTCTATGTGCAGGATCATTTTTTTAATGTCGTCGGGAACCTCCGGATGGCCAGCATCCTGGGGAATGTCGCCGAAACGTTGAACGCCTTTGCCACCAAATTCTGTTTTGAAAACCGACTGATAAAATTTAAACGCTTCGTATGTATTGCCATCAAAATTCAGGTAGGTGCATACTCTTGCTTTAGTATCTGTCTTCGCAGCTTTTCTTAGTTTAAATTGAGCCTCGAGGTAACTATCAAGCTGATCAAATGTTTTGTTGAATCCACCATTAACATTCGATTTCATTGACTGGAAGAATTCGTATTCTTCTTCTGTATTATTAACAGGATACCCGATGAGCGTAATAGTTGTTTTATTATCTTTTTCAGTAAATGTTATCCGGTTAAAAATTTCCAATGGCCATCTTGCATCAAATGCAGCCCGTACAATTTCTCCCTTTTCATTTGAAAACGAGTTAATGAATTCCAGCAGATCGGGTCTCTTAATATTGCCATAGACAAACCTGCCCCACATGGTATGTTCAGGGCCTTCCATTTTGTAATGAAAAATTCCTTTTGGCTTAAAATCCAGTTTCACTACGGTTGTTTTAAATTCAATAGGTCCCCACCATGCCGCCATTGCTTCAGGGGTTGCGAAGGCATCAAATACCAACTCCTTCGGCGCGTCAAATTCGCGGACAATCGCAAGTATTTCGCGTTGTGTTGCTTGATTGGTCTTTGTCATTTTGAATTGTTTTTAGTTTTATTCTTTAATTGAATATTGTGTAGGTATTTATCGAGAGAAGTGAATCTCTCCGTCCAGAATTGCCGGTATTGATCTACCCAGGCAGACACTTCAACAAGCTTATCCAGCTTCGCTTCACAGTATCTTTCTCTTCCTTGTTTTTTTATAACGATCATTCCGCATTCTGTGAGGATCTTGATATGCTGCGATATGGCGGGACGGCTGATATCAAAGTTTTCGGCGATGGCGTTCAGGTTCATTGACTGCCTGGCAACCAGGCTAATAATCTGTCGCCTCGTAGGATCGGCAATTGCCTGGAATACATCTCTTCTTGCTTCGGTTGACATAATGTGTAAGTAAATGCTTACACAAATATATGTAAGTATTTGGTTACGCAAAAAAAATCGGAGATTTTTTTAGGACTTAGAAATTAGGAGTTAGGAATTAGAAGGCGACATGCAATCCTGCTGCCACACTATTCTAATTCCTAACTCCTAATTTCTAAGTCCTCGGCGTTCTTGGTATTTGAATAGAATCTGCATTTTCATACAATAAGTTTTAATGGTGAGCCTGCAATTTTAGTACCCTCAAAACCCAAACCGCACACCGTTTGTATCAAAAGCGTACAATAAATATTATCTTAACGGGAGCGCATTTTTTGATTATCAATCATTTAAAATTCTGGTACAGGTTTTCGTTGTTTGTTAATACTTTATGTTAATTCCATAAAACAACTGCCATGCTACGCAACTACCTTTCCATAAGCTTTCGCAGCCTTTTGAAAAACAAAGGCTTCTCGCTTATTAACATTATGGGTCTTGCCCTTGGCCTTGCGACCTGCCTGCTGATACTGTTTTTTGTGATAGATGAACTGAGTTATGACAAGTACAATAAAAGGGCAAAAGACATTTATCGTGTAGATGCAGACATTCAATTTGGCGGCAGTCATTTTGATATGGCAATGTCTCCGGATCCTATCGGCCTCACCTTAAAAAAAGATTATCCTGAAGTAGAGGATTATGTAAGAGTCAGACGACCTGAAGACAGGTTTCTTGTAAGAAAGGCAGACCAGAATGTTGCTGAAGACAATGTGTTATTTGCAGATTCATCGCTCTTCAATGTTTTTACTTTGCCAATGATACAAGGCAATCCTTCAACCGCGCTGACTGAGCCAAATACTATCGTGATCACCGAAGCCGTTGCCCGCAAGTATTTCAATAGCACAGATGTTGTGGGAAAATCATTGCTGGTGAATGATACCTCGTCTTACAAAATAACAGGCGTGATTAAGGCATTGCCCGCACAAACACATTTCTACAACGATATTTTTATTTCCATGTCATCCAATCCCGAAAGCCGCATGGGGATGTGGGTGATGAACAACTATCAAACCTATATTGTTTTAAAGCCCGGCACAGATCCCAGGAAGTTTGAAAAACATTTTGATGAAGTCGTCGACAAATATGTGCTGGTACAGGTTCAGCAAATGTTGGGCATTACAAAAGATCAGTTCAGGCAAGGCGGCAATTTTGCGCGGTATCATCTTTTTCCGCTCACGGATATTCATTTGCATTCTTCCAAGGTGGGTGAAATAGGCGTGAATAGTGACATTCAATACGTTTATATTTTTTCTGCAGCAGCTATTTTTATTTTGCTGATTGCCTGCGTAAACTTTATGAATCTTTCTACGGCACGCTCCGCCAACCGAGCAAAGGAAGTGGGTGTAAGAAAAGTGCTTGGTTCATTGCGCAATAATCTGGTCAGGCAGTTCATTACTGAATCTGTAGTGGTGGCAGCCATTTCAATGACACTTGCTGTGATGATCGTATTGATTTGTCTTCCTTACTTCAATGATTTGTCAGGTAAAAATATTGACGTGCATTTTTTTGAAATGCCATGGCTGATTGCTTCTATTATTGGTTTAACATTGTTGGTGGGCTTTCTGGCTGGTTCCTATCCGGCCTTTTATCTTTCTGCATTCAGGCCTGTAAAAGTTTTGAAAGGAGAAGTGGCATCAGGTTTTCGAAGCAGCACGTTAAGAAGTGCTTTGGTGATTTTTCAATTTTGTATATCCATACTTCTTATCGTCAGCACGATCGTTATTTACAGTCAGTTGCGATACATTCGCCATAAGGATATTGGCTTTAACAGGGAGCAGGTTTTGGTATTGCAAAACACAGATAAGCTAGGCAATAGCACAAAAACATTTCGCGCAGAACTAAAGCGGATAAAAGGAGTGGAAGATGTTACGATGACAAAATTTCTTCCAACCAGTGGAAAGCTTAGTGATGCACCGTTGTTTCGTGATGCATCGTTCGATCAGAAGTCAGCTATATCAACACAGCTCTGGAACGTGGATGAACATTATATTCCAACGCTTGGCATGACAATATTGAAAGGCAGAAATTTCTCTGAAGAAATGAGTACCGATGCATCGGGCGTTATATTGAATGAGGCGGCGGCGGCGCAGCTTGGTTATAAAGATCCGTTGAATAAGTACCTCTATATTCCGAAGGATTTTCGTGCAGGTAATTCGGCTGATAACATTTTGACCTTTCATATTATCGGGATCGTAAAGAATTTCAACTACAGTTCCCTGCGGCAAAAAGTCTCACCGCTCGCTCTATTCCTCGGAGCTTCACCAGGTACTACCGGTATTCGAATAAAAACCGCTGATATTCCGGGTTTGATCACGCAGGTAAAACAAGCGTGGAGCAGAATGCAGCCGGGACAGCCTTTCTCATATTCATTTATGGACGATGATTTCAACAGGATATACAATGCAGAACAACGCACTGGAAGTATTTTCATTTACTTCGCCGCACTTGCTATCATTGTTGCATGTCTGGGTTTGTTTGGATTAGTCACCTATGCAGCGGAACAACGTTCTAAAGAAATTGGCGTTCGCAAAATACTGGGAGCGTCGGCTAAAAACATTGTGGTAATGCTGACGTCTGACTTTGTAAAACTTGTATTGATCGCCATTGTCATCGCCGCTCCACTCGCATGGTGGATGATGGTGAAATGGTTGCAGGGCTTTTCTTATCGCATCAATATGTCTGCGTGGTTCCTTGTATTTGCTGGCGCGTTGGCCATTATAATAGCGGTAGTAACAGCGTGTTCACAAGCGATTAAAGCAGCTGTTGCAAATCCGGTGAAGAGTTTGAGGAGAGAGTAGGGGCGAATTAAGAATTAGGAATTAAGAATTAAGAATTCTTCACAGTGCAATTTTTCTCATTACCGGCAAACAATCTTGAAGTTATTGTTGGTATTGAATGCTGCACCTAGGCAATTCTTAATTCTTAATTGTCCTCACGCTTTAATAAACGGTCCAGCAATCGCCAGCACCTGCGCCATGCTCAGTGGTTCGTCGAATGCCTCCGTGATGGCATCTGCGGGTACTGCGGTGACAGTCTTCACGTCTTTTCCTCCTTGCATAGTATTGTCTTCTCCTGCATAGATCGCAGCCGGCAAACCATTTGCCTGTGTTTGTGTGATCCAGCCTTTAAAGCCTCGTAATCGCCTTATTTCAGAAGCATGTCTTGCCTCAACTGAATGTATGTCGAGTGCGGCGGTAATCACGGCTCCGGCTGCTTTATCGGCGAGTAAATTGGCAGCTTGTCCTTTGTAAGCGCGAACACCTGTGTCTTCAAATGCATTTGACAACGCGAGAAAAGTTTGATAGTTAATGAATACATCTGCAAATGTGCCACCGGCGGTAAAATCAAAGTTAGGTTTGTTTACGGGTGTGCCCTGCAATGAGGCGATGGTTGATTTCAACAATGCAACGTGTGCGTCTTCATGCTTACTGATCTGCGCAATAATGTTCATATCGCTGGAAGGAACAAGACCTGGGGAAGCAAGTCCCATTTGATAGAATTCTGATTCCAGGTATTCCAGCGTAAGAGCATAGTTTAAAATATCAACAACGCCCGGAGTGGAGGTTTGTGCGAATGCGCGATTGCTCATGATGCTTGAAAGCCCGAGCGGTATTGCCGCGATTACTGCTTTAAGGCCGAGCTTCAAAGTCTTGTTCAACGCGTCGCGCCTCGAAAGATCCGTTTCGTTTTTTTCATTAGCAAGTGCTTCAAATATTTTCGTAGTATTCATGACAATAAGTTTTATGGTAGTTTGGTGGCGGATATTTTTGTTTTGAGAAACGTGTTCGCAGTGGCTACAATACTTGGGCTGCCTGCATTTGGAGTTCTGGAGAAATCAAGGCCGGTGGTTGGGTCAACGACGTCGTCACCTGCAAAAGATGCGGACTTTGGATTCAGCAGATCACGTATAGCAGCAGCATGTCTTGCTTCTACGGAAACAATCTTCCCAGCAAGCGTCAGATAATCGCCTTTCATGATGTATTGTCCCGCGCCATTGTACGCAGAAACACCAGTATCTTCAAGCGCTTTCGCAGTCCCTAATACACTGGCACGACTGGTAAAATCAATTTTTGAAAAATCAACCTGGAGCTGCATGATGGCAGAAGAACCCAGTGCCGCTTTGAAGAAATCGCGGTGTGCAATTTCATGGTTCATGATATCAGCCAGTATTTGCTTTTCTTCATTGGTGGCACCGCTGTACATCGATGCATTTACCTGTATATAAAATGCCGCTTCCAGTTGCTCAAGCGCGTAAGCAAAATTTAAAATGCCCGTATCGCCGCTTCCTACATCGACTGTGCCATTTGACATAGATGGATTGTCGTCTTTATGACAAGCTTCCAGGCCTATTGCCATTGTCGATCCGGCAATGGCAGAGTATTTTAGAAAAGTCTTTCTGTTGAACTGAGCAGTTAGAATCTTTTGCACGGTGCCTTCATCGTTCGTTTCTTTCATAACAATTTTTTTAGTGAGTAATTAAGTTCAGCTACGAGAAAGGAAATCACTTTAGATTTATATTTTTTAGAAAATTGGAAAGATTTTTTTTTATTGAACTGCTTGGGGAAAATCTTGCTCGTTATTGTCTGATAATCTTACTATCTTTTGCTGCCACGCTTTTAAAAACAACAAACTTGACCAAATGAAAAGAAGGGATTTTGTAAAAATATCAGGTACGGCAGTACTTACAGGTGCGTTAACTAAACTAACGTACGGATTAGGGAACAACGATACTTCAATGAAATATCCTGACGAGGTTTGGGTGCAATCAATGAACGAATGGTTCAAGCTTACCGGAAGCAATGGCAGTTTATATGCGCGTGAAAATTTTACAGTAGAGATAAAAAGAAGCATCGATGCAGATAGTATCTATGTAAGTTCACCGACAAAGGAGTTGAGTGCGGTTCGTATAAAATGGAAGTATGACAAGCCCGCCAATTCAAAATTTTTAGGAGATCATTGGGAGCGCTCTTATGGTGACCTGCAATGGAAAACAGATTACACCGCCGTAAAAAATCCATGGTACATTATCATTACTGACGGGAAAAGTGCAGAATGCTTTGGTGTGAAGACCGGCGCAAGTGCTATTTGCTGGTGGGTTTTGGGAGAACATTCTTTAGAGCTGATGCTCGACACTAATTCTGGAGGAAGAGGTGTTTTGTTAGGTGGCAGGAAACTGCATGCGGCAGATGTTATCACCATGAATGATGCAAACGTGAAGAGTGTTTTTCAAACAGATCATTTGTTTTGCAAAAAAATGTGCACGAAACCGCGATTGCCAAAGCAACCGGTTTACGGTATCAATGACTGGTATTTTGCCTACGGCGAGAATTCATTTGACCTTATTAAAAAAACAACGGCGATGATGGCCGAGCTGGTGACAGATCATTCCAACAAGCCGTTCTCTGTTATCGATGCGGGTTGGGCCGAGTACTCGCCGCTATTGCCGGGTGATGGCGGATGGAACGAAGATTTCGGCAAGCCAAACGATAAGTTTAAGGACATGCACCTGTTGGCAGACGAGATAAAGAAACTTGGTATGCGGCCGGGTTTGTGGATGCGCCCGCTATGTGCTCGACATGATGAGAAAAAGATCTTACTTGCTCCATCCATTCCGGGCAGGGACAGTCCTAAGAATCCCGTATTAGATCCTACTATTAACGAAAATATTGAACGCATCAAGAACTATTTCAGTATTTATAAATCGTGGGGATATGAAATGGTAAAACACGATTTCACTACTTATGATATTACTGGTCGTTGGGGGCCTGGCATGAAGGACGCTTTTACTTCTGAAGGTTGGAACTTTAACGATCGATCGAGAACAAACGCGGAGATCATTGGTGATCTATACAAAACCATAAGAGGCGCTGCCGGTGATAACATTTACATCATTGGCTGCAATACCTTGAGCCACCTGAGTGCAGGTCTGTTCGAATTGTGTCGTATTGGTGACGATACAAGTGGAAAGGAATGGAGCCGTGTAACTAAAATGGGAGTGAATACATTGGCTTTCCGTTTGCCACAGCACAATGCGTTTTATGCAGCAGACGGAGATTGTGTGGGGATTACAAAAGACATTCCATGGGCGAAAAACAAACAGTGGCTGCAACTGCTGGCCGAGAGCGGCGCGCCATTATTTATTTCTGCACAACCGGAAGCTATTGGCGCAGAACAAAAAGATGCTATACGCAAGGCATTTGCTCAGGCGGCAAAACAACAGCCCTTAGGTGAACCTGTTGACTGGATGACGAACACCGAACCGGCTGTTTGGAAACTAAACAATCGTACAATGCAATTTGATTGGAGTTAGTCCAAATAAATGAGGAGTTTAAATAGGAAACCTTCGCTTAATAGTATTACTGTTGACGAACGTAATGCGACGCCAGCCTGAATGAATCAATTCGGGCAGGCACCGATGTTTAACCGGAGCTGCAAATGCCGCTGACAAACAGGTAATGTAAAAAAAAAAGCGGGTTTTTAAAGAGGATTTTTTCTTAAAAAATACTTGGGTCAGAAAGTAATAAGAAAGTTTTTTTTAATTAACTTGTTAGTGCTTAACCCCGGCAGAGCCGCCGATTGCGGCTTCCCCAATTTATCTTCATTGCCGGACTCCAGCGCAGAATACACAACACCATTGTGGAAATAATTTCTCCGATCACGCCTCTTTGTGCGCCACAGGTGCGGCACAAAGAATGTAGTTGATCAATCAGGCAAGAGGCATCATTCAATGATGTATTTGATTTCTTTTCGTACCGTGTTAACCAATAATTTGACTGCATCTTCTTTAATCGACGATGAGGAAAAGTGCTTTAATTAAAAGATTCATTAAAGCCGCTGATGGCGCGCAATGCTGAAATCTGCAATCACAAAGCATATTCACTTCTACACAAGATTATTAACTGAAGGCAGAAGGTCTATCTATGGAAAATGCTGTAAGCAAAGTCTTATCCGCATTCTTCAATCATTGACATTCTGTGACGTGATCGCTATGCAACTATTTAAACATATAGTATGAAACACGTGTTATTAAAAACAAATCAAAAACCTTTAATTATGAGAACTCTTTATTCATCAATGTTTGCCATTGTGATCTGCGCATTCTTTGCTACGGGCTGTCAGAAAGACTACAATAGAGAAGGATCTGCCCAACCCAATCAAAGCAATGCCGCTTCCAAAACAAATGCAACAACTCCGGTCGATGTAGCCGCAACATTCGCAAAACTCAGGGCAACACTGCCTGGCAATTTCGAAAGCAGATCGAATAGTATAAAAGCCGACCTGCTTGCGAAAGTTAACCCTGAGTATAAATATGCAGTGTTGAATGCGCTCAAACTTACCGAAACAACATGCGATGACAACACCTTGGTTACACAGTGGCTGAATCTTCAACTGTCTGACTGGTCTTTTGATGTCATTTTCTATGCATCCCTCACAGGAATGCTCGATTTTCCAACGTATGATGCATTGCTTTTTTCAAACAGTGAGAGTGGTCAGCAATTTGGCGTTAACGGAGAGTACACGCAGCGCATTACAAAAACAATGAAGGACCTGCAACGTTTCTGGGACATACAATCTTCTCAAATTATTGTAGTGCCTATGCATGGTAGCATGCTGCAGGATAGAAACAAAGTGATCAGGATAGATATGATTCTTTACGGCGATTCACAAATTGGTGCAGAATACTGGGCTGATGTAATTTCAGCATTGCTGCAAGGCGTTCCTCAGTATAGAAATGGTAATCATCCAATTTTTACGTTCAACGCATTTGCGCAGTCGACATTTGATTTTCCGCCCTTTGGTGTAGTACCAGATAAAATTGTAATGGGAGATGGTATCCTTGATGCTTATGCTGCGATTGGGTTTGGCGATGTTGCTCCTCAAGCAGTGCTTGCACATGAGTTTGGGCACCATGTTCAGTTTCAAAGAAATGTATTTGGCAATGAATCTTCACCTGAGGCTACTCGCAGAACGGAGTTGATGGCTGATGCAATGTCTGCATACTTTCTCTCTAGCGCACGAGGTGCATCCATGCAGTGGAAAAGAGTGAAGGAATTTTTGCAGGTCTTCTTTAACATAGGCGACTGTTCATTTACCAGCATCAATCACCATGGTACGCCAACTCAAAGAATGGCCGCAGCAGAATGGGGCTATCAGGTAGCTAACAATGCACAAAAACAAGGTCACATTATGAGTTCTGCTGAGTTTATTGCTTTGTTTGATGCGCAGTTGCCAACGATAGTTAGTCAATAAATTGAAAATTGAAAGTTGAAAGTTGAAAATGATGGGTTCAATTTTGAATAATAGTAATTAAAGCCAATCATTTTCAATTTTCAACTTTCAACTTTCAATTATTTAATTATTTGATCAATGTAACAGTAGGCACAGTCGTAACAACGCCTGTTTGCACCGATACATTCGCAACGTTGAAGTTTTGATAGCCTGTTAATGTATCCGCTACAAAATATAGGTTCCAGCTTCCGGCAGTAACGCCTGCAAAACGATAGAAACCTAAAAGGGAAGGAACTGCATACAATGTGTCAGTTCCATTGATGGCCATTACTGTGGCTTTTGCATCAGGAGGCAAAACTGTTCCCTGCATTGTACCACCGGTTGCTTCAGAATAAGTTCTGATAACCGGCTTAAGATTGAATTTGCCACTGCCTGTTGCAACAACTGATTTATTTGCATCAAAATCGATCCACAAGCGATAAACAATTCCTGCAGTCAGATCTGCATGGAGGTTCAGTTTTAAACCACTTTGTTGTGCAGAAGGTGTGTTTAATGGATAAGATGCTCCGTCTACCACCACACTGTTATTGCTGCCCAGCACCAATCTTATCTGGCTTATTTTTCCCGCAGGAATATCTACTGAGGCAAGCAGTGTATCGATGCCATTTCTAAAGTCAAGTAAATTGTATACGCCCGGTTTAATTAATGGCACATCTGTCCAGCCGTTTGTAGAGTCTGTAGTTGCGTTGATTTTCACACTTTGAATGTCGATGTACACTGCATCATAGTTGCCCGGAGCGTCGGTAAGCCTTAGCTCGAGTTTGGCTGTACCGCCGGAAGCACTTTTATCATTTTTGTTACATGCCGTAAAGCTGATTGCGAGGACAACCAGGCACAGGGTCAAAAATTGAAGGATATTCTTTTTCATCGAGTTACGTTTCCTCAGCCTGTTCGAAATTCATGCCAAATTATTCCTAATCGAAAAAAATACGGTGAAAAACATAAAAAAAGAGTCCCGCAAAACGGGACCCTCTTTATGTCAATAGCTGAAATGATGAGCGCGTCAACCGCGCAAATTAATCCTTGCAAAAAATGTTCCCTCCTTTGGTAGTGGGATTTGCAAAGGGGATTTTGATTTTCTGAAAATGAGTGGGGTGTGCTGTACACATTTTCAGGAATTAGGAGTTAGGCGATTGCCTGAGAAGGCTGTTTGAAAAATTAAAAGAATGTTGCTTGTCATCCCGACGAAGGAGGGATCTGGATCTACCACATAACCCGCTGTTTAAGTAAGCACTCAGATCCCTCCTTCGTCGGGATGACAAGCAGTCTTTCTTTAGCACTGTTGACCTCTAAAAGGTCAACAGTGCCATTTAGTTTGTTTGACCTTTTTCTAGCGTCTTTGCTGTTTCCTCGTCTTGCACGGCAAGATCGGGAAGGTTTAACGCTTTGTATATCCTGCTCCTTACCTGGTAGGCTGCACGATAATTTTTGTCAAGATCGATAGCTTTGTTTGCCATCTCCAAAGCAATGCTGTAGTTCTCCTGTCTGTAATAAACCTCTGCCAAATGCTTGTAGGGGTACTCGTAAGAAGGATCCAGCTGCAGTGCTTTCTCGAGATCGGCAATTGCTTCTGCATATTGTTTTGTTTGTAGAAAATAAAAGCCGCGGGTATTGTAGAACACCGATTTTTCAAAGTTTGAGATGCTGCTTGCTTCTACAAGGTTGACAGCAATATCCAGGTCTTTCAAAGCAAGTTCAAAGTTCCCCTTTTCTGTATAGGCCCAGCCACGACCGCGGTAGGCAGACGCGTTTTTATCATCCAGCCCAATGGCACTCGTAAAGTCTTTTATTGCATTGTCATAATCTCTTTTATCATCCACGTAAATAAAGCCGCGATGCATATAAGCGTCGGCAAAACCAGGATCGTGTATAAGTATTTCTGAAAGCAGGTAGAAACGTTTTTCCTGATCTGTTTCCTTGTTTGTTTTATTGATAAGGTCCCAAACCAATTCCTGTTTTTCCAGTTTATTGATCTCAGATTGAGACGCATTTTCTTTTACCTTTTTGGAGATCTCCAGTATATAGCGATTAAACTCATCCTCACGTTTTTTCGCTCTTTCGATGGGGGCGAGCGACTTTTCAAGGAACTGGTAATAGAAATCGCTGATCACATCATCGAAGTCCTTGATCTTGATGAACCAGCTGTTTGAGGTGGTGTTGATGAGATTGGCTACCCGCCAGTGTACATCGTTTTCGTCGAGCCCACACCAAAGCAATTCACAGTTGGGCGATTTCATTTGTTGTAGAACATTCATGATGGAATAGTCGGAACCGTTGTAACCAATTACGATGAGATCAAGATTAACCAATAGTTCCCGTAATTTTTCTTCCATGCTTTTTGATAGTCGAAGCGTCTCGTCAGTGGTGTTTTTAATGTTCGCATAGCGATAGTCGCCATGCAGCTTAATAATGTTTGGCTTATTGCCGTAGATGGAAATAAACTGGCTGATCTCATCGTCGGCAAAGAACCTTACACGTTTGGACGTATAATAAGCCATCGTTTCATTAATGAAGTCGTCGAAGTTCGTGGTAAGTATATTGTTGAAATATCCCTTCTCGATCATGTGGGCAAGTATAACATAGGCACCCCCGGGATTACATTCTTCAATCAATGCCTCTACCAGCCGTTGTCGTTCTCTTGGGCTGCTGCTATATGCATCCATCCAAAAGCCATACCTGGCATCAGATACAAGATGTTTTTCATAATCGTCCCATTCTGCATCCGGCACAAAGCTCCGCAGCTTTTTCAGTTCTTCCGTTTTAACCTTCAAGATATTCTGCGCAATTATTTTTTCTTTTTCTGTTACATAATCTTCAAAATTTTGTTGGTTGATTAACTTTTCCTGGAAGAATTTGTCGATCAGTTCCGTGCCTGGTTTTGCCAGGAAATTGGCATGCAGTTCCGCTGCAAACAAGGGAAACTTGTCTCTTATAAAACTCAGCTGCTGACAATACTTTATAATGCCAGAACCCAGTGGCACTACAGGATAAGAACAGCCGGCACCTAGCAACAGCGCACTTTTCGGCGTTTTCCAGTATTCATGCTTTTGCTGGATCTTATATTGCAGGTAAGATTTTTCTCTGATCTTTTCGGGGAAGATCTTTGTTGACGGGGCCATGGAGATAGGAATTAGGAATTAGGAATTAGGAATTAGGGATTAGGAATTAGGAATTGATAGGCGTAGCAGAATATTGTAAGACTAACAATAACACTAACAATTGTGAATTATGAATTGTTCTCGCGAAAGTCTAACGCGCTTATTAATTGTTTCTTGCGTTCCTTTGGATAGACTAATATCACTAAATTAGGTTGACAATTCTGTGTAGCCATAATTTATTTGTTCTTTAAAAGTCGCATATTTAATGCATTTTGCGCCCGAAACTTCTAATTCCTAATTCCTAGTTTCTAATTCCTAATTAAAAATTCCTAATTTTAACCGGCTTTAGGGGTATTCTGAAAAGAATTGAGATAGTCCCTTTGAACCTGATTCGGTTGATACCGGCGTAGGGAAAAGTCAGATGACATACTGCATCTATTTTTCTTCTCTCACCAGAGGTTCTAAAGCCATAATTATTATTCAACACATCAAGATTATGGAACAATTGCTCTGGAAGCACATTCAAAACGTAAGAACAAAATCACCGCTTGTACACAACATCACGAATTATGTAGTAATGAACAATACGGCAAATGCGCTGCTTGCCATTGGTGCGTCGCCCATTATGGCGCATGCCCACCAGGAAGTGGAGGAAATGGTAAACATTTGCCAGGCTTTGGTAATTAATATCGGCACACTGGATGAGTACTGGACGGTGTCAATGATTCAAGCTGCAAAAGCGGCAAATCGCCTGAACAAACCGTGGATATTGGATCCTGTTGGTGCCGGGGCCACCTCGTACAGAGATGCTACACTCGAGTATCTGTTATCTTTTAAACCAACCGTTATCAGAGGCAATGCATCAGAAATACTGGCATTGGCAAAGCTTAACCAGGAAAAAACAAAAGGCGTTGACAGCACTGCGCAAAGCAATGACGCGGTACAGGCTGCGCAATATCTTCACAAGCAATTTGGCTCAACTGTTTGTATTTCCGGCGAAACAGATATCGTTGTTGCTGCAGGAAAAGAAATGCGCCTGTTCAATGGAAACGCTTTGATGACAAAGGTTACAGGTCTCGGTTGTACAGCAACGGCAATCATCGGTGCGTTTATTGCGGTGACAGAAAACGTTTCGGAAGCTGCTGCAGCAGCCATCTCTCTATTAAATATTTCAGGTGAAATTGTTGCAAAAAATGTGGAAGGACCGGGAAGTTTGCAAATGCATTTGCTTGATAAATTGTACAACCTTACCGAAACAGAATTTATTCAACACATTAAGTTGTCGGCCTAGCAATGAAGCATGTATTTCCATACAGATTGTACCTTGTGATTTCTGAAGAAGCCTGCAACGGGCGACCACTCAACGACGTAGCTGAAATGGCTATCCGGGGTGGCGTTGATATTGTTCAGCTCAGAGAAAAGTTTGACGATACAGAAGCGTTTCTGCAAAAAGCACTGTCGCTGCAAAATGTATTGAGCAAATACAATGTGCCGCTGCTCATCAACGACAATCTGCAAGTGGCGATGCGCAGTCAGGCCTACGGCATGCATGTCGGCAACAGTGATTTGCCACCCACTGTAATAAGAGAAGCCTGGCCACAATGTCAATGTCTCGGTTATTCAATAGAGTATTTGGAACAATTGGTTAGCAAAGAAACGCTAACGTCCGACTATTTAGGCATCAGCCCGATATTCGATACCTTAACCAAACAGGATACCGTGACGCAATGGGGATTGGCGGGGCTGCGGCAAATACGGGGCATCACAGAAAAGCCATTGGTGGCCATTGGCAACATGAACGCGCAGAACGCCTATGATGTGATCAAGGCTGGCGCGGATTGCCTTGCCGTTGTTTCTGCAATATGCGGTGCTGCCGATCCGGAAAAAGCGGCGCATGAAATACGGAGTAATATTGAAAGAGCGATTTAGGGAATTGAAAATTGAAAGTTGAAAATTGAAAATGAAGCCCCGGCAAAAGCTTTTCGAAATAGTGGCCAGATTGATGGTACAAAGAACTTTCAACTAGTAAAGCATTTTCAATTTTCAACTTTCAATTTTCAATTAACTCCCCACTGATAATTTTAAAAAAAGGACCGATGAAAAAATACAAAGTCCCCTCCGTGCTAACCATCGCCGGCTTTGATGGAAGCGGCGGAGCGGGCATACAGGCCGATATAAAAACAATCTCTGCACTTGGTTGTTACGCGACTTCTGTGCTAACGGCCCTGCCGGTACAAAATACCATGGGCGTTCGTTCCATTTATCCTATTCCAACAGCAGCTGTTGAAGAACAGATCAGGGCAGTAATGGATGATATTTTTCCGGACGCCATTAAAATAGGCATGGTGCACACCAGTGAGTTGGTGAATACAATTGTAAACACGCTGCAACAGTATCCCGGAGTGCCGCTGGTGTTTGATCCGGTTATGGTGGCAACAAGCGGCCATCGCTTAATTGAAGAGCAAACCATCAAGAGAATTATCGACAAACTTATTCCTGTCGCGGCGGTTATCACACCCAATCTTGATGAAGCGGAAATACTTGCCGGCATGAAGATTCAAACAGTAGATGAGATGTATGTTGCCGGAGAAAAAATAAAGGCACTCGGTTGCCGCACTTTATTATTGAAAGGAGGACATTTAAAAGCCAGTGTACTTACATCGCTTTATTTTTCGGAAGACGGCAAAGTGCACGAATATCACTACGATAAATTTGAAACCAATAACACACACGGCTCGGGTTGTACTTTGTCCTCTGCAATTGCCAGCTACATTGCACAAAGCAGGTCATTAACAGATAGTGTTGCAATGGCACAGGATTATGTACATCAGGCCATTTATTATGGCAAAGATTTGCAAATAGGAAAAGGCAATGGCCCTTTGAATCATTTTTTTGATCCGCAAAAACTTATTACCTATGAATTGGTCAGCTAAGGCATGGAACGCAATTGATGATATTTATGCGAACATCATCGGCATGCCCTTCATTACAGAATTAACAGAAGGCTCACTGCCGCTGGAAAAATTTCAGTTTTACATAACCCAGGATTCACGCTATCTCGATCATTTCGGAAGGACGTTGTCATTGATTGGTGCGCGGGCAAACGACTTGCAGGATGCATTGGCCTTCATCCGTTTTGCCGAAGGCGCCGTGGTAGTTGAAAATGCGTTGCATGGTTCTTATTTCGAAATGTTTGGCATAACCGGCGCCGGTAGTATTGAGCCCGCCTGCCATCATTATATTCATTTTCTCAAAAGCGCCGCCGCATTGGATGCTGTAGAAGTGGCAATGGCTGCGGTTTTACCATGTTTCTGGATATACAAAAAAGTAGGTGATCATATTTATCGTAATCAAACAAGCGAAACAAATCCCTATAAAAAATGGATCGACACTTACGCCGGTGAAGAGTTTGGTGAGCTGGTGAATCGCGCAATTAGTATTTGTGATAAAGCGGCAATAACCTGTACCGAAGCACAGCAGCAAAAAATGATCGAGGCTTTTGTAACGGCCAGTCGTCTTGAATTCGATTTCTGGGATGCTGCTTACAAGTTGAGAAAATGGAATGTTTGATGGTTGGTGTTGCCGGTTCACCACTAAGACACTAAGGACACAAAGTTCCACTAAGTTTTTTAACCACAGAGTGCACAAAGTTTTTTTTCACAGAGGAAAGGAGATTTGTGAACCACTCCTCCTTGACTCTGTGCTCCCGGGAGTAGCAATCAATTTCGCGGATAACTACTCTATGTCCTCTGTGGTTAAAAAAGACGCCTCAACAACTTCTTAGTGAACCTCAGTGCCCTTAGTATCTTAGTGGTGAAATAGACTTAACATTCGCTACAGAATTACTGCAAATTTGCTGTTTTTATTTGCGTGAAATATATTCGGAGTATGAAATTGTTTTCAGCAATAGTTTTAATGTTTTTTGTGATTGCGGCTGAGGCGCAACAATCATCAAGACTGGTAATTGTGGTGAAGGACAGCGCATCCCAGAAGACATTGGAAGGCGTTTCAATAATAGAAGGGACTACAAAAAAAGGGGGCACAACCAACGGCAACGGTTTCTACGTCCTGAATACTTCCGAAATTGGAAACAAAACTTTGCAGTTTTCATCCACCGGCTACAGCGGGAAAACTGTAAATATTACCCTGCCGTTTTCTTCAGATACCTTAAATGTGTTGTTAAGCAGAAAGGAAGGTGAAATGGCCGAAGTAGTTGTTACCAGTACAAGATCTTCCGCCAACAGAATCGAGGACCTGCCGATGAAGGTAGAAGTGTTGGGCCAGGAAGAAACAACAGAGGAGAGCGGTATCAAGCCCGGCAATGTGGCAAGTTTGTTAGGTGATCTTTCTGTTATCCATATTCAAAATACATCCGCAGTAAGCGGAAGCAATGCCATTCGTATGCAGGGGCTTGATGGCAAATACACACAATTGTTAAGAGATGGAGTTCCGGTGTATGAAGGCATCAGCGGCAACTTTGGCGTGCTGGCCATTCCACCGCTGGACCTGAAACAAATCGAAATTATTAAAGGTTCAATTTCTACTTTGTATGGCGGCGGCGCGATAGCCGGTATGATCAACTTTGTTTCAAAAACACCAGCAAAGAAACCTGAGCTGACCGTATTGCTGAATCATTCAACGCTGAAAGAAAGCAATGCCAATGTTTATTATGCGCAACGTTGGACCAAAACCGGGCTTACCTTCTTTGCCGGCACCACGCAACAAAAAGCGGTTGACGTAAACAAAGACGGCTTTAGCGATGTGCCGCAGATACATCAGTACATTATTCATCCGAAGTTCTTCTATTACATCAACCCGCGGGCAACGTTAACTGCCGGTTATACCGGAACATTTGAAACCCGCAATGGCGGCGATATGCATGCAATTGGTACCAAAGAAGATGGTGTTAGCAAATATTTTGACAACAACACAAACAGTCGACACAGCGTAGATGTGCAGTACACGCAAAGAGGTGTTGACGGTGGAAAGTTTACAGCAAAAGCGGTTGGAAGTATTTTCAATGTGAATGAGAACGAGAAATATTTTCTTACACATGGACAACAGGTAAATAGCTACGCCGAATTATCCTACAATAAAGTTGTTGGCAAAAACGACCTTGTAATCGGGCTGAACAATACAAGTGAAAACTATTCGCGCAAGCCCGACGACAGTACGCTGGTGCATAATTATTTCTATAACACCACAGGTTTGTTTGCACAGGATGGTATTCATTTTTCCGACAAGTTCATCACGGAGCTTGGTATTCGCGTAGACTATCACAATCGCTACAATTGGTTCGTGTTACCACGCATTGCTTTTGTGTACAAACCAATCGATGGAATGAGCATCCGCCTTTCATCTGGAACAGGGTATAAAGTGCCAGAAGTATTTACTTCTCAAACACAAATGATGGGCTATCAAAAATTGTTGCCTCTCGCCGACAATGTGCAATCTGAAAAAAGCTATGGCATCAACTTCGACGCGAATTACGAGTTTAAAGTAGGAGAGGTTAAACTAACAGTTAACCAGGCATTATATTATACGGACATTCAACATGCCATTATTCCTGTTGTTCATGCAGATGGATACTATAGTTTGCAGAGTGCACCATTCAATGCCCATAGCCTGGGAACAGATACCTATATACAATCGGAATGGAACAGCTGGGAGCTTTATGTTGGCTACAACCATACCGTTTCAAAATACAGGGATGACGCCAATACCAACTTCCCGTTTGCACCACGCGATAAATTTGCATCTACACTTGCCTACAGCATTGAAGGGAAATGGCGCATGGGTATTGAAAACAGCTGGGTGGGTAGCCAATATTTGCCAGACAATACAAAAGCTCCGAACTATTGGTTCTGGGCTGCAATGGTGCAGCACAACTTTGGCGAGCACTTCAGCGTAGTGTTAAACTGCGAAAATATTTTCGATGCCCGCCAGGGTAAAAACGAACCTCTCTATACCGGCCCCATGTCCGACCCGCAGTTCAAGCCTCTCTGGGGACCGATTGATGGAAGAGCGGTGAATTTAAGTGTGAAGTTTTCCCTCTAAGGAATAACCGAATAACTGAATGACTGAATAACTGAGTGGTTGATAGCCGAAGCGCAAAATCGAAAATGAACCACTCAGTTATTCAGTCATTCAGTTATTCAGTTATTGGCCTTCACGGTAAAATCCCATCTTTCTCCAGTTTTTATTTATGATTCACTAGCATATTCAGTTAAAGGCTTGTATCTTATCTCCATAAGTCTTTGCTCGTCCAGAAATATCGCCCGCTTCCGTGCCATGTTTTAAAAACATTTCAATTTGCAAATGCGTATGCAGTCAATGTTGGAGCCTTTTAAAGATCGTTATGGTAAATTTATCGTAGCGGCGATTGTGTTTATTTGTTTACTAAGATTGTTTTTTATTGGGGAAATGGGTATGATGCCACAAGATGCATACTACAGTTTTTATTCCGACCATCTCGCACTTTCTTATTTTGATCATCCACCCGCAATTGCATACATACTGAGGTTGTCCATGACGATTTTCGGTCGACATGTATTTGTTTTAAAGCTCGCCGACACGGTAGTTACCCTGCTCACCATTGTATCCTTTTATAAATTAGCGTCGCTTTTTCTCGACAAGGAAAAAGTGCAGACGGCAATGATCTTATTGCTGAGCACATTCATGGTTACCATTTTATCGCTTATCTCAACGCCGGATGTGCCACTGTTGTTATTTTGGACCTTGTCATTGCTCGCATTGTACAATGCCATTTTTAGAGAAAAGAAATATTATTGGCTATGGTCTGGAATCTGCATGGGACTTACGTTTGACAGTAAGTACACCGCTGTTTTTTTACCTGCGGGCGTTTTCTTGTTTTTGATTTTATCACCTGTGCATCGCAAACAATTGCTTTCACCCTGGTTGTGGATCGGGGCGGTGCTCTTTGTACTTACGATCAGTCCTGTCATTATTTGGAACGTACAGCATGATTTTGCTTCTTTCCGTTTTCAATCAGAAGAGAGGATGAGCGATCCCGAAACATCGCGTATAAACATCGTCTACTTTTTTGGGTTAATAGGGCACCAGGCTGCTATATTAATGCCTGTGTTGTTGACGGCCTTTTTCATCTTGTTGTACAAAACTTTTAAACAGTATAAGCTACGCATCGCCAGTATTCCGGCAGAAGAATTGTTCCTCTTGTGTTTCTTTCTGCCATTGTTTGGCGGATTTATTTTGATTTCATTTGTGTATTGGATAAAACTCAACTGGATAATGCCGGCTTACATCACCGGTATTATTTGGGTCACCAAATTCTTCAATAAAAAATGGTTAAAGGTGCAGGTCGTTTTTGCATTGGTTCTTCATATGGTGTTGGCGCTGGAAGTTATTTTTTATCTCGTTCCTGTAAATTCAAATGACACATGGGTAGGGTGGAAGCAATTTGCTCAGAAAGTGAAAACAGTAAGAAGTGCTTATCCCCGGGATTTTATTTTTTCCGCAGACGGATACAAGACTTCTGCCGTGCTTAACTTTTACATGGATGAAATGGTGTACAGCAGTAACATTGTTGGGCAGGAGGGATTACAATTTGATTTTGTAAACAACGACTTTGACGCATTGAAAGGAAAAAACGCACTGTTTTTCCGTTCCGATCCGCGCTTTAAAAATCTGGGAAAAGCGAATGATCAACCGGGCTTTTTGCTGCAATATTTTGACGGCGTTAAAGAACTAGATCCCATTATAATCACTGATAAAAATGGCAAAGCCATCCGGAAATTTTTGGTTTACGAATGCATGAATTATAAGCCGGGGAAGAAGTAATAACTGAATAACTGAATGACTGAATAACTGAGTTGTTCATTTTCGGTTTTGTACTTCGACTACCAACCATTCAGTTATTCAGTCCATTCAGTTATTCAGTTATTCGGCTATTGTGGGATCAATCATCGTTGCCGGTCTTTTTAAACATTTGATACCCAATCGTGATTTTGCTATTTTCCAAAACCGGTCGTTAAAAATAAGCCGGAGATCGTTTTTAATGGCAACTTTTGTATTTTTAAGAAGCCATCAGCGATTGATATGGCAGATCAATTATAATTTTAAAAACTACCCTGGAATGTTAGGCATCGGACTTGTTGGTTTACTGCTTATAATAGCCAATATATTTGTTACTTATTTAGGATTAAAGAGCAATTCGTTTTATGAAAAGTATAAGTTTGAAGTTGAAAAGGTACTGCTCTATAAAGACTATAAACGGATTGTAACCGGCGGCTTTTTGCATGTAAGCTGGCTGCACCTTTTCTTTAATATGCTTTCATTGTTTTTCTTTAGCAAAAGCATTGAAAACGAGCTTGGCCCTTTACAATTTTTACTCATCTATTTCGGAGGATTAATTGGCGGCAATCTGTTCGCATTGTATGTGCATCGCAATCATCCAGACTATAGCAGTGTTGGAGCTTCAGGTGCTACATGCGGAATTTTGTTTGCGGCAGTCGCATTGTTTCCCGGCATGAGCATTATGCTTTTCCCTTTGCCGATCTCCGTTCCGGCGTGGCTGTATGGTTTGCTCTTTGTTGGCATTTCGGTGTATGGTATCAGATCGGGTAAGGACAACATCGGTTATGAGGCTCACCTTGGTGGTGCATTGGTGGGCATGATCACGGCCATTTTATTGAAGCCGTCAGTTGTCCCGCATAACTATTTCGCCATCCTTGCAGTAGCGGTTCCTACCACCGCGTTTATTTACATCATCGCAAAAAAGCCACACCTCTTAATGGTCAGCAATTTGTTTTACGATACGCATAAAAATTATCGTTCGATAGATCATAAATACAATGCAGAAAGGTTCAACCGCCAGCAGGAAGTTGACCGCATTCTCGACAAAATAAGCTCCCGTGGAATGAAGAGTTTGACAAAGAAGGAGAGGGACACGCTGAAGGAATACTCGAAGTAATTGAAAATTGAAAGTTGAAAATTGAAAATGGTTGATGCTAAAAATAAACAGTCTTACCATTTTCAATTTTCAACTTTCAATTTTCAATTCCCAAAACTTTTCACATCAGCTTAACGATGCGGTAGTTACTTTTAATAGCACAACCTCAAAGCCCCTATGACACAGCAGGTATTTATAGAAACGCAGAAGTTCAAAGGCAGGTTAATGTACTTTGTCTTTATGCTTTTAGGAAGCATTCTTGCGCTGTTTATTTATGCAGATGTACAGCAATTGATTCTGGACAGGCCCTTTGGTGAAAAGTCAGTGCCAAACGCTGTGTTGATTATAGCGACACTGTTCCTGTCATTTTTATTTTTCGCCCTCGCATCCACGACATTAGAAACTTCGGTAACAAATAAAGGCGTAACCTTTCGCTGGAGGCCTTTTCAAAACAAAGTCAAACAATTTAGCTGGAGCGACATCGCAAAAGCAGAGATCGTTCACTATGGTTTTGTTGGCTATGGATTGCGCATTACCTCACATGGATTGGTTTACACAGCCGGTGGAAATACAGGACTAAAGATTGTGTTAAAATCTGGCAGAAAAATAATTTTCGGCACGCAAAGGCCGGAAGAGCTGGAAGAGGTTTTAGCACAATTGAAAATTGAAAATTGAAAGTTGAAAATGATGTTCGTCGGATCATATTTGCGTTTGCTAGTATATTAACTTTCAATTATGCTACGTTTTGCGCGAATACGATTCGCCCCTGCCATTTTCAACTTTCAACTTTCAATTTTCAATTATTCTCCACTCTCAACTAATAAATATCAATCTGACACTTATTTCTTCTCTCCGAATGCTTTATTTTTGCGGCAAAATAAAACGCAATGGCAATGATAAGAGCAAAAGCATTATTGTTTGACATGAATGGAACAATGATCGATGATATGGCATATCACGCCAAAGCCTGGTATAATATACTGAATGATGATCTGCAGGCCGGGCTCAGTTATGACGAGGTGAAGAAAGAAATGTATGGTAAGAATGACGAAGTGCTGGTGAGAATTTTCGGGCCTTCAAAATTCAGCGAGGAACAAATGACGGCGCTTTCCATAGAAAAAGAAAAACGTTATCAGCAGGAATATCTTCCTTTCTTGAAATTGATAGATGGTTTAAAGGAACTGCTGGCAACGGCAAAATCGCAGGGCGTAAAAATGGCGATCGGTTCTGCGGCGATTCCTTTTAACATTGATTTTGTGCTGGACAACTTGCACATTCGCGAATATTTTCCTGTAATTGTAAGTGCAGATGATGTGGCCATCAGCAAGCCCCATCCTGAAACATTCACAAAAGCAGCGGAACTGTTGGGCGTAGCGCCGGGGGATTGTATCGTGTTTGAAGATGCGCCAAAAGGCGTCGAAGCTGCCCAAAACGCAGGCATGCAATCAATCGTGTTAACCACGATGCATGAAAAAGAAGAGTTTGCACAGTATACCAGCATTAAAGGATTCATTAAGGATTATACGGACCCACATTTAATTTCGCTGCTGTAGAGACGCATTGCATGCGTCTCCGGTGTTGCACCCTGTTTGCGCAACATTTTTTTCAACCACAGAGGTAAGAAGATTTTTTTTCACAGAGAAAAGGAGAATTCCGTCTGTAAAACTGTCCTTAAAATATTTAGGTCGCCGCACAGCGACCTTTTTTAATTTTTCCTTTTGATTTTTGACTTCGTCACATAAAAAAAGCCCCGATGTAGACACATCGGGACTTTTGGTATTTGGAATTGATTAGTTTCTGAAGCAAATATAGGTAAAAAATCGACTTTAGAAATTCTACCAAAGTTAATTTTTCAGAATATACGTATTAGCTGGTAAATTTCCGTTCGTATTTACAACAGATAATTCTTTCTTTACATTTAACTTGTTGTTAGCATTCACATGGTCCTTTGTGTGGAACACCTGAGCCAGCGTAGGTGCAATTACCAGAGACACAATGGACATCAACTTGATCAAGATGTTCATTGATGGACCAGAAGTATCTTTAAATGGATCACCCACCGTATCACCAGTTACAGAAGCTTTATGCGGCTCAGATTTTTTGTAATAAGTTTCACCGTTAATTTCTACACCTTTTTCAAAAGATTTTTTTGCGTTGTCCCATGCGCCACCTGCATTGTTTTGGAACATACCCATCAAAACACCGCTCACAGTAGCGCCGGCAAGGAAACCACCCAATGCTTCAGGTCCTAAAATAAAACCCATCAGCAAAGGAGAGATCAATGCTATCGCACCTGGCAACATCATTTTTTTGATAGACGCGTCAGTAGAAATGGCAACGCATTTTTCGTACTCAGGTTTTCCTGTACCTTCCATAATGCCCGGAATAGTACGGAACTGGCGACGAACTTCTTCCACCATGCTCATGGCAGCCTGGCCAACCGCACGGATGGCGAGAGAAGAAAATACAAACGGAATCATACCGCCTATAAATAACGAAGCCAATACATCGGCTTTGTAGATATCAATACCCTTGATTCCCGCAACACCAACGAAAGCGGCAAACAATGCCAGCGCCGTTAATGCAGCAGAAGCGATCGCAAAACCTTTACCAGTCGCAGCCGTCGTGTTACCAACAGCATCCAGTACGTCGGTTTTTTCACGCACTTCTTTAGGCAATTCGCTCATTTCAGCAATACCACCGGCGTTATCTGCAATCGGTCCGAAAGCATCGATAGCCAATTGCATTGCAGTTGTTGCCATCATACCCGCAGCGGCGATTGCTACACCGTATAATCCGGCAAAAGCATAAGAACCATAAATACCGCCCGCCAAAACAAGGATCGGAAGGAAAGTAGATTCCATACCCACCGCAAGACCGCCGATAACGTTGGTCGCGTGGCCTGTACCTGATTGTTTTACAATGCTCAACACTGGTTTTTTACCCATCGCTGTGTAATATTCAGTGATGATGCTCATTAGCGTACCTACGACCAAACCGACAACGATGGCGCCGAACACAGCATTGCTGGTGAACTCAAAGCCTCTCAATGTCATTGGAGTATCAGGAAGAATATTTTTGGTTAGGAAGTAAGCAGCGATAGCGGTAAGAACAATGGATCCCCAGTTGCCCATGTTCAATGCTCTCTGCACAGCACTGGTACTGATTCCGGCAGAGTCAGAAATTCTAACAAAGAATGTTCCGATGATGGAGAACAAAATACCAACACCAGCGATCACCATTGGCAGCAGGATAGGAGAATATCCGTTATAAGCATCTTGTGCAATGGTTTCCTGACCCAATACCATTGTTGCCAAAACAGTTGCCACATAAGAACCGAAAAGATCGGCACCCATGCCGGCAACGTCACCTACGTTATCACCCACGTTATCTGCAATGGTAGCAGGGTTGCGCGGATCATCTTCCGGAATACCGGCTTCTACTTTACCAACAAGGTCAGCACCTACGTCGGCAGCCTTGGTGTAGATACCGCCACCTACACGGGCAAACAGGGCAATAGATTCCGCACCGAGCGAAAATCCGGTCAGCACTTCAATGGCACGCGTCACCATGTGGTCGTTTGCCATTGCGTCCGGAGCAAATATGTGTACAAGGATAATAAACAAACTTCCGAGGCCAAGAACTGCGAGGCCGGCAACGCCAAGACCCATTACAGAACCGCCGGTGAAAGAAACGTTCAATGCTTTAGCCAGGCTGGTTCTTGCGGCCTGTGCCGTACGTACGTTGGCTTTGGTGGCAACACGCATACCGATAAAGCCGGCCAGCGCGCTGAAAATAGCGCCCAAAACAAACGCAATACAAATGGACCAGTGGGATTCGGGGTTACGGCTTCCCATAAAGCCGAGCAAACATGCAGCGATTACCACAAAGTAAGCCAGTATCTTATATTCTGCCTTCAGAAAGGCCATTGCACCCTCAGCAATGTATTTGCTGATTTCCTTCATTCGGTCAGAACCGGCATCCTGCTTTGAAACCCAGGCGAATTTTACGAAAGTGTACAGTAGTCCTATTACGCCCATGGCAGGAACCAGATAAATCAGTTTGTCCATACAAGTTAATCGTTGTTTTAATGTGGTTGTAATGAAATAATTCTATAAATATAGGCTTTGCCGATTAAGTTGAGAAACCGGGGGGCAATTTTGTTTGGGGATTTTTATCAGTTTTATTTCCGGCAAAAATTATTATGAAGTCAATATATTGGCATCTATTCTCATCATATTACATTATATTTCGTACTGCGAATTTGGTTTATCCCTAAGTTTGCCCCGGCAAAATCTGATCAGAAAATAACAAGTTTGAGTTTGAGCACCGTGCTGTATTCAATTAATAATTAATAATTAGTAATTAATAGGGCTGCAGTCATTAGAAAATGGGACATTCCCGTGATCTTTGATTCGGTCCGATTACAGAAAGGTCAAAGTTTTAGCGAGCCGAAATATTAATTATCAATTATTAATTATTAATTCGCTTTTCAGAGTTTTAATAATAGAATCGAAAAAATACATTCCTATGTTTCGAATAGACGATAAACATGCCGTTATAACAGGAGCAGGAAGCGGGATCGGAAAAGCAGTAGCATTGGTATTTGCCAAACAGGGCGCCATTGTGCACGTGCTGGATGTGCAGGAAAATGCAGCACAGCAAACAGTAAATGAAATTACATCTGCCGGAGGAAGGGCACAGGCGCATGTATGCGACGTGACCAATCAACAACAGGTAACTGCGTTATTCAATGCAATTGATAAGGTGGACATCCTTGTAAACAGTGCCGGTATCTCCCACATCGGACGCGCTGATACCACAAGCGAGAGTGATTTTGACAAAGTGTATTCGGTGAACGTGAAAGGTGTTTACAACTGTCTTTATGCGGCTATTCCGCGAATGAAAGCGCAAAAGGGCGGAGTGATCCTGAACATGTCTTCCATCGCAGCAGTTGTTGGCCTTGCCGACAGATTTGCTTATTCCATGAGCAAAGGCGCTGTGTATGCAATGACTATGTCTGTTGCAAAGGATTATCTTGCAGACAATATCCGTTGTAACTCCATTGCTCCAGCCAGGGTGCACACACCATTTGTCGATGGATTTTTGCAAAAAAATTATCCCGGCCAGGAAAAAGAAATGTACGAAAAGCTATCTAAAACACAACCGATCGGCCGCATGGGCAAACCAGATGAGATTGCTAATCTTATTTTGTTCCTTTGCAGCGATGAAGCAGGTTTCATCACAGGTTGCGATTATCCGATAGATGGTGGTTTTATAAAACTAAATACATAAGACGGGACGCAGATTTTCAAGATTGTCATGATTTGTTATGATTTTTTTTAAAGAATCATTGCACGGGTCAGACTCTTTAAATTTGTGTTCGATTCAATAATAAAATTTAGAACGGAGTATAAAAAGAAGAATCATGACAAATCATGACAATCTTGAAAATCTGCGTTCTCTCTCTCAAAAAAACATTCAATGAAACTTATTCGTTACGGTAGTTTTGAACAGGAAAAAACAGGTGTTATCATCAACGGTGTGCAATACGATACATCTGATTTTGGTGAAGATTACAATGAAAAATTTTTCGCAACAGATGGTCTTAAACGCCTTGCAGAATTTGTAGAAAAAAATAAAGGTTCTTTAAAAGAAATTCCTGCGGGAAGTCGCCTTGGATCGCCATTGGCAAGACCTTCTAAAATTGTATGCATCGGATTGAACTACGCCGATCACGCGAAAGAAACCGGCGCTGCATTGCCTCCTGAGCCTGTAATTTTTATGAAATCAACAACTGCATTGTGTGGACCATACGATGAGGTGGTGATTCCAAAGAATTCTGTAAAAACAGACTGGGAAGTAGAACTGGCGGTTGTTATTGGCAAAAAAGCTTCTTACGTGGAAGAGAAAGATGCGATGGATTATGTGGCTGGCTATTGTCTTCACAATGACATCAGCGAAAGAGAATTTCAATTGGAAAGAAACGGCACCTGGGATAAAGGTAAAGGTTGCGACACCTTCGCACCTATGGGGCCATTCCTTGTAACTAAAGATGAAATCAAAGATGTAAACAACCTGCGCCTCTGGTTAACGCTCAACGGTAAATCCATGCAGGATGGAAATACGGCCAACTTCATCTTCAATGTGGCGGTTGTAATTGCTTACGTTAGCAAATTCATGACGTTGCTTCCGGGTGATATCATTTCTACCGGAACACCTGCCGGCGTAGGTTTGGGCATGAATCCAAATGTATATGTTAAGCCGGGAGATGTAATGGAGCTGGGAATCGATGGATTGGGGGTTTCGAGACAAGTGGCGAAAGCGTGGACGAAGTAATTAGGAATTAGGAGTTAGAAATTAGGAATTAGAAATAATGCAAAAGACCTGATAGGTTAGTAAACCGATCGGGTCTTTTTGTTTGTATGCTGTCTGTCTGAACACTTTAAACACAAAAATGGTCGCCAAGTATTGAAGCTTGACTCATAAAGAATTCCTAATTCCTATTTTCTAATTCCTAATTCCTGTCGCGCCTGTAATATTCCAACCACTTCTGTTACAAACATTAAGAATGATTTTCTGCGCCAATAAAGTACACGGAATCAATTTCTTCTGTACTTTTCAGGCAGAATGGTATTTTTGTCCAATTTTAAAAAACAATTGAATGTCGTCCCATCAGCTTTTTGTACTATTTCTTATTTCGATTTTACTGGTAATGTTGCCCGCCTTTGGTATCGCGGGAATGTTTAAAAAAGCAGGAGTTCCTACCTGGAAAGCTTATGTACCTTTTTACAATACTTATGTAATGCAGCAGTTGGCAGAAAGGCCCGTACACTGGGTTTACTGGCAATTTATCCCCATCGTGGGCTGGTTCATCACCATGGGCATTTTTATAGAGTGGGTAAAAGTATTTGGCAAGTTTTCATTTTGGGAACATGCTGCAGCGGCTTTGGTGCCGTTTCTTTATTTTCCGTACATAGCAGCCAATAAAGACGATCGCTTTTTAGGTTCTGCAGTGGTTAAGAAACACAGAAAATCAACGGCACGTGAATGGATCGACGCCGGTATTTTTGCGGTGGTGGCTGCTACGCTTATCAGGACCTTTGTTTTTGAAGCCTATACCATTCCCACAGGTTCAATGGAAAAAACATTGCTGATAAACGACTTCCTGTTTGTAAGCAAATTCAAATATGGCCCGCGCATTCCGAATACCCCGCTGGCAGTGCCTTTCGTGCATCATACAATGCCGTTTGGTAACGGAAAATCGTATACCGAAATTGTAAGTTTGCCATACATCCGCTGGTTCGCATCTCCGGTTAACAGAAACGATGTGGTCGTTTTCAATTTCCCGACAGGAGACACCGTGATCAACAAAGAAGAATTTCAATCGAAAGATCCGTATTATGATGTGGCCCGCCGCTTAGGTAATGGCGACATCAATATTGGCCGAAATATCATTCTGAACGATCCCGAAACATATCCGCTTGTAATTCGTCCGGTAGACAAAAAAGAGAATTACATTAAAAGATGTGTGGCCATCGCAGGCGATACTCTGGAGATCAAAGAAGGTGTTGTGTACATCAATGGTAAACAAAATTTCATTCCACCGCAATCTGAAATTCCATACGAGATCGAGACTTCGGGCCAGCCGCTGGACCCGCAGATTATGAAGGAAGAATACAATATTGACATTGAGAATCCGGAAGAATTTCAACCTTACGGTGGCAATAAATTTACAATGTTGCTAACGCAGGAAGCAGTAGACAAAATGAGAAAGAATGGCCTTGCAAAAACGGTAAAGCCACAGTTGCAACAGCCTTCGGATATCCCGGCGCAAATGTGGGGACAAGTGACCTGGCCGTACGACACATTGCACAAGTGGACAGTTGATGATTTTGGTCCGCTGTGGATACCGGCAAAGGGAGCAACCCTTACGTTAACACCACAGAATTATTCGGTATATGAGAGAGCCATCCGCACTTACGAAGGCAATAAGCTGGAAGCTCATGACGGCAAGTACTACATAAACGATGTACAGACCAACCAGTACACATTTAAGATGAATTATTACTGGATGATGGGGGATAACCGTCACGGTTCACAGGATTCCCGCTACTGGGGATTTGTTCCGGAAGATCACGTCGTGGGTTCAGCATCATTGATATGGATGAGCTGGGATAAAGGAATCAGATGGAAGAGATTGTTTAAAACGATTAAATAGTAGAACAAGGAACGCAGATTTTCCTGATCGTCATGAATTATCATGATCTTTTAATTTGAGATTTTAGATTGTCAGAGTGTAGGCATGACCAACATTCACAAAAACTAATTCTCAAATCATATTCATCATGAAAATCTTGATAATCTGCGTTCTGTTCTCAACGTAATATCATGGAGCAAAAACACATAAACCTCGTCTTCGAAAAATACAATTCCATAAACGAGTTGCAGCCGGATGATGCTTTGTTGTTGAGGAAGGCAATTGAGGCAACCGGTCTGGCATATGCTCCTTATTCGAAATTCAATGTAGGCGCTGCTGCAAAACTTGTCAACGGCGAAATTTTAGTAGGCGCCAACCAGGAAAATGCCTCATATCCTGTCGGCATTTGCGCTGAACGAACATTGTTGTCCACAGCATCTTCGCTATTTCCCAATGTGGCCATCAATACCATGGCCATAAGCTACAAGAGCACTGAATTGCAAAGCGATCATCCCATTACTCCCTGCGGCGTTTGCAGGCAAACGTTGCATGAATTTCAGCTGCGCGTAAAACAAAGCATGCGATTGATCCTCGCAGGCGAAACAGGGGAAGTTTACATACTATCCGATGCGGATATTTTGCTGCCATTATCATTTTCTGCCACCGATCTACAATAAAATTTCATTTTTTACGTTACCTGTACATCCTCACTAAGTATGAGTTGTGAGTTTTGAGTTGTGAAAACGGCTAAAAACCTATATCCATATAAAAGAACCGTGATTTTTTTTGACTGTATTACCCGATAATTTTCCCTTCCCCTTTTAGCCGTAATTAAGACTATCTGGCTGCTTACCTGAGTTGTTTTTAAAAGTTTGTTTGGGCCTTGTGTAAAAAACTGGCTTAAAAATTGTTTAGCGTGATATACCGTTAATAAATTATGAAAAAATTACTCATCCTTTTAATCACAGTACTCCCTCTGTTATCGATGGCTCAGCCATTTCATGTTACGTTGTTTGGTGGGTTGGCAAACTACCAGGGAGATCTGCAGGACAAGCGATATACATTCAGTGGTTCCAAGGCTGCATTCGGCCTGGGTGCACAATATGATTTGAATAATCACCTTTCGGTTAAAGCAGGAATGATGTTCGGTAAAATTGGTGCCGATGATAAGAACAGCGACAACTTCTATAGAAAAGCGCGTAACCTTAATTTTCAAAGCAACATAACCGAAGGACATGTTTTGGCGCAATACGATTTCTTTGATCTTTCTGAGAAAAGATTCAGCCCTTATGTGTTTGCCGGCATTGGTTTTTATCATTTCAATCCTTACAGCTATGATACATTGGGCAGAAAAGTTTTTCTTCAACCATTGAGCACAGAAGGACAGGGGTTAGCGCAATATCCTGACAGAAAAAATTATCACCTTACGCAGTTCACCATTCCGTTTGGTATTGGCTTGCATTTCAAATTGGCAGACAATCTTGTTCTTGGCTATGAAATGGGCTTCAGACCAGCATTGACGGACTATCTCGATGATGTAAGCAAAACATACGTTGACCATGATGCATTACTTGCAGCAAAAGGTCCGCTGGCAGTTGAAATGGCTTATCGTGGCGGTGAATTAAAAGATGGTAATCCAACATACCCTGTAGATGGCACGCAAAGAGGTGGTGCCACCAGAAAAGACTGGTACTATTTTTCAGGCTTCTCGCTGAGCATCGGCATTGGCAATAGCGGCCGTGCACCGAAAGGGTTGGGGTGCCCGACAAGAGTTTATTAGTAATTGAAAATGGAAAATTGAAAATTGAAAATGGTCGTAGGGGCGAATCGAATTCGCCCAACGCATCGAATAACATTCGCCATCAGTTTTCCAACAATTTTCAATTTTCAACTTTCAATGTTTAGTTAAATCAAGCCTTATCATAAAAAAAGTCAATGAAGTTTTTCATTGACTTTTTTTATGCAATATGCAGGACGCCTAACGCCTAACGCAACAGAGCTCGCATTTTCTTGCCATATGAAAACTTATTGGCAAGATCTGAATTTCAACTAGCGTTAAGCATTGGGCATTAAGCGTTCCGCATAAATCTACAGCACGATAAACAACATTCCCGACAATACGGGCGTGCCGTTTTTCAGATCAATCACATAGGAGTAACCGCCCATAGGGCATGGTTTGCCTTGAAATTTACCATCCCAAATAGGTGAATCGGCGCCTACAGCCGAAAAAACACATTGCCCAAACCTGTTATAGACATTGACGGTAGACGTTGGATAAACCTGCAATGATTCGAGGCGCCAGTAATCATTTGCGCCATCACCATTTGGAGAAAATGCGTTGGGTATGATGAGTTTTTTGAACACTTTGACAAATACATCATCAGTGGCTGTCGGACAATCATGTGCCGACGTAACCACGAGGGTATAAATCGCATCCTTTGCCGGGTTCACAGTTGGTTGCAAAGTGGTTTCGCCGGAGATGTCGGTAAGTGGTTGCCAGCTATAACTGACATCATCACCCGAAGCAGCGCCGTTTAGAGTGATGTATTGTCCGTCTAAAATTTTCCTGTCAGGCCCGGCATTGGCAGTCGGATTTTTCCAAACAGTTACCACAACATCGTCAGAGCCTGTGCATCCATTTGCATCAGATGCCGAAACATGATAAGTCGTCGTTTGAGTCGGCGATGCGACAGGATTTGCAACACCTGAACTTGATAATCCTGTCGGTGGCGACCACACGTAGTTAGCGCCACCAGCAGCTTGCAGGTTGGTCGTTTCTCCATTGCAAATAGCAGCATCTTCGCCTGCAGTAATCACCGGTAACGGATTTACCACAACGTCCACCGCGCCGGTCGTGGAGCAGTTATTATTATCGGTATAAGCCAGCTTGTAAGTTCCAGCGGCAGCCGCATGTGCCGTCAATGTTGGGTTTTGGTCAGTTGAAGTAAAACTGTTTGGCCCCGTCCAGGCGAAACTTTTGCCCGCATTGGCGGAAAGTTTTATGGTATTGTTATCACAGACCGGACTGTTGGAGCCGATACCCGTCGCCGGAATAGCGTTAACCGTAACCGTTACCGTATTTGACACAATTCTGCACGCTGATGAATTGATATTTCCCAGTTCTGCAGATGCGATACGGTATAGAACAACACCTTTTCCGGTTGGCGTGAAATTAAGCGTCGTGGTGGTGGCGCCGGGAATATCTGACCAAGTAGCGCCATTATCGATGCTGTTCTGCCATTGATAAGTCGGATTGTTATAACCGGCTGTAACAGTTGCCTGCAGCTGTACCGGCGACAACGCATTCTCGCATTGATTCACGCTGGGACTGTGCGTCGTCGCATCCCCTGCATTCAGCATCGGGCCGCATGCACGAAAGGTGATATCGTCAAGCGCAATGTCGTTTCCGCAACCGCCATCGGCATTATTTGTCATTCGGATCACAACCTGGTCCACATTTGTAGGCGTTTGAAAGAAAAGGCCATATTGTTTCCAAACCGGTGAAGTGGTGGAGGGAATTTTTCCTGTGGAATAAGTGCTCAGCACAGTTCCTGTAGTTGTTTCTATGTTAAACGTGAGATTAGGCTCCTGTTGGGAGCCGGGGCCACCACAGGCTGATTGTTTGAGAATATTTACGACCCATGCGGCAAACTCATAAGTGGTGTTGCCGCACAATCCTGAAACCTTTTGGGTGTAAAAGTCGCCATGCTGGATAGATGCATTTACCACCATCATGTAACCGTTGGCATCGCCAGGTGTATGGTTGCGGATGGCATGCCAGGAATCGCCGAAGCATGCTACAATGGAGTTGCTGATGGTGTAATATCCATCATTGGGACAAGCATCAACGCCATAGTAACTGTAAAAAGTAACTGAAGGATCCAGAGGAGGCCCGGGATTGCTGCCGCTGCCAAAAGTAATGTTGACCACGGGATCGCCAAGGCTGCCGTTGCAAAGTTGTTGGGCAAAAATTTGTGGACTAAAAAACGCGATAAGAATGCACAGTACAAACAGTCTTTTCATGGCAGCATGTGGTCGGGTGTATAGACAAACTTACAAATTATTAATCTGAAAATTTGAAGATTTGAAAATTTGAAGATGAAATGTGCGACATTTTTTTAATGAATCGAGGGTTTTGTTATATGATCGTTAAAGCACTGGAACAAAAGAGTATGGTTCAAGCTTTAAGGTGTGGCAACGAAATGTGAGAGACGGAACGCAGATTTTTATGGTTTTCATGATAAGTGATGATTTAAATCTGAGGTCGCTGGTTCCCTCAACCTCAAATCAAAAGATCATAAAAATCATGACAATCATGAAAATCTGCGTTCTCCCTCATCTTCAAATTTTCAAATTGATCTACATTTGCAGCCATGGCATACAAAAATCAGCAGGAATTTATACAGGCGCTTGAAAGTGCGGGAGAATTGGTGCGTATCAAAGAATATGTTAACCCCGCGCTGGAGATAGCAGAAATCACAGACAGGATCAGCAAAAGTGGCAATGGAGGTAAAGCGTTGCTATTCGAAAATACAGGGTACGATTTTCCCGTACTCATGAATGCTTATGGCAGTGAAAAACGCATGTGCATGGCGCTCGGCGTAAATCACCTGGACGATGTGGCGAAAGAAATTGAAGGGCTGTTTAAAATGCTTTCTGCTCCGAAGGAAAACATTATCGATAAACTGAAGTTGTTACCAAAACTGAGTCAGTTTGCGAGCTGGATGCCCAAAGTAAAAAGCGGAAGGGGCGAGTGCCAGGACGTGGTAATGGCGACTCCCGATATTACTAAACTGCCGGTAATTACCTGCTGGCCGAAGGATGGCGGTCCGTTTGTGACGCTGCCTGTTATTCATACAAAAGATCCCAACACACATGCAAGAAATGTGGGCATGTACCGCATGCAGGTGTTTAGCCCAACGCTCACCGGCATGCACTGGCACAAGCATAAGGTGAGTGCGAAACATTTCAGCGAATATAAAAAGTTGAATAAAAGAATGCCCGTGGCAGTGGCACTCGGCGGTGATCCGGCTTATGCGTACAGCGCAACTGCGCCGTTACCGGAAAATGTAGATGAATACATGTTGGCCGGCTTCTTACGCAAGAAGAAAGTGGAGCTGGTGAAATGTATCACGCAACCCGAAATAGAAGTGCCCGCAGATGCAGATTTCATCATTGAAGGTTATGTTGAGCCAGATGAAGATTTGATCTGGGAAGGACCGTTCGGTGATCATACGGGATATTATTCGCTGCCTGACTGGTATCCGCGTTTTCACATCACCGCCATTACGCACAAAAAAAATGCAGTCTATCCTGCGACCATCGTTGGGATTCCACCACAGGAAGATGCCTGGTTAGGAAAGGCAACAGAAAGAATTTTCCTTGCACCGATTAAAATGACGATGGTGCCGGAGATCATTGATATGGACATGCCGATTGAAGGTGTGTTCCACAACCTGGTGATTGCACAAATAGAAAAATCATATGCCGGGCAGGGGCAGAAAGTTATGAATGCCATGTGGGGAGCGGGACAAATGATGTTCAACAAAATTTTGGTGCTGGGAGATCAGCATGTTAAAATACAGGACTACAAGGCATTGGCGAAATATGTGTTCGCCAATTTAGATGTGGCAAACGATGTAGTCATCAGCACCGGTCCGATGGACGTGCTGGATCATAGTTGCAATAAACTCGGTTTTGGCGGAAAGATTTGCATTGACGGTACCAAAAAAATGGAAGAAGAAATTGAAGATTGCAATTGGTTAGCGCCCGCTGCATTTGCTTTGAATGAAAACACGCTTCTTCAATTGTATCCTGAAATAAAAAGCGTGAACACAGCACTGCTGCAAGATGGTATTGGCTGTATTATTGTTTCCGTTGAAAAGGGTAGAAGACAGCATGTAAAAGAGTTGCATGAGCAGCTTTGCAAACTTCCTGAAATGGAAGGCATCAAAATGATCTTATACGTCGAACATACGGTAGACGCGAAAGACCTGCCAACTGCATTGTGGCGCTTCTGTAACAATCTTGACCCCAAACGCGATTCGTTGCTGGTGAAAAAAGATTCGCTTACGCAAGCCGGTAAAACCTTTGCCTGCCTTGGTCTGGACGGTACACGTAAAACCAAGGAACTTGATGGGTTTCAGCGTGACTGGCCGAATATTATTGTTGCAGCAGATGAAACTATCAAGTCAGTGGATGAGAAATGGAGCGATCTTGGTTTAGGCGCATTTCTTTCATCACCATCGTTGAAGTACAAAGGACAAATGTATGGCGAGGAAGCCGTAGTGGAGTAACTGAATGACTGAATAATTGAATGACTGAATAACTGAGTGGTTGATATTCGTACTGAGTAACTGCATTTGAACTTCAGTCATTCAGTTACTCAGTTATTTCTTTGCTACCTGTGTGTTTTTGTTTGTTGGAGCATGCTTAACCGGCGTTAAAATATATCCTTGTTTTTTCAACAGATTGATGACGCCCAGTTCGCCTGGAAGGTGTGCGGCACCTACGGCAAAAAGACATGGTGTGGATTGAATAATGTCATTAATTTTTACCGCCCAGTTTTTATTGCGGTTGTATAAAAGCAGATCGAGCGACTGATTGATGTCGTCTTCCTTCATGACCATTTCCTGGATTTTAGCAAGGTCCTGGCTTCTGTATACCTCCTCCAGATCGGTATCGTCATTGCTTTTTACATCAATGCTATCAATCATCTTGACAAGTTCGTCTGCCTGTTTTTTGTAAGGGATACTGTCAAAAATACTTGCCTGGTATGCCGCTGTTTCAAGTCCTTTTATTTCCTTGTTTTTCTTCTTTGCGTAGGTCATGATCACTTGCTCCATGCCGTCTTTCTGCGGGCAATCCATTTTTTGTTCAGATAAAAGCGATGCAATGAAATAAGGTTTGAATTTCTCCATCATGCTGAATGGAATCATAGAGGGATTCTTCGTAAAATAATCCTTCACTTTTTTGTAGTCACCCTCACTCAGCAAGTCCGCCAGTTTCTGATTGCCATTCATGCGGATGTATCTCAATGCACCCATCATTTCCATCATGTTGTCCATGTCAATTTCAAAATACACTTTGTCGGTGGTTCTGATGACAAATTCCAGCGAGTCGCTCAGTTGCGCATCATCGGCGCACAAAATGTGCATGGTGCCAAAAAGATAAGAAGGATGGGCGAGCCCATGACCGCTTATCTTCCAAAGTAATGAATTGGCCAAAGGTTCACTTTTGGCAGCGGCAGATTTATCGGTAGTTTTCTGTGCATACAGCCCCAGAGCCACAGCACAGAAAAGGATGAATGCGGTCAGTTTTTTCATACTCCTAATTTACGGAAAATGGAACGCAGATTTTCATGATTGTCATGATTTTGATGATCAATGAAGAATTGAGACTAAAAGTTGAGAGAGTCGTGAAATTTCAAATCAAAAAATCTTATTAATCATGACAATCATGAAAATCTGCGTTCCCTCTCTAGCTGTCATGCCTCATTCCCTCCGCCACTTTAAAAATATGGAGCACATAGGGGAACAGCGCTTGCATGGTTTCTTCTGCGCCGCGGGTGGAACCCGGTAGTGTTATGACGAGTGTGTTTTTTATAAAGCCTGCAACACCACGTGAAAGCATGGCGTAAGGAGTGCGTTGTTGGCCATAGCTGCGGGCCGCCTCCATAATGCCGGGAATGGCGCGGTCGAGCAGCGGAGTAATGGCTTCGGGCGTTACATCGCGAGGCGATAAACCCGTACCACCAGTAATAAGAACGAGGTTGTAATTTTCGTCGCTTAGTTGTAAAACTTTTTCCTGGATCAATGAAAACTCATCAGGAATAACGCCGTAGTAGTTTGTCTGCAAACCATGATGCTGCAATATCTGCATGATCGCTTTGCCCGCACTATCTTTCTTTTCCTGTGCGGCAATACTGTCTGAGCAGACTACCACGGCACATAACAATTGTTTGTTAAGGCGATCGCTAAAATCTGACTTGCCGCCTTTCTTGTTCAATAATTTTATATGACTGATCTCGATTTCTTTATCAATCGGTTTCAGCATGTCGTACATTGTTAATGCAGTCAGAGAGGCCCCGTGCATGGCTTCTACTTCCACGCCGGTCTTGTAAATGGTATGCACCTCCACTTCAATGATGATATTGAAACCATCAATCGTGTAGGTGATGTTTGCAAACTCAACAGGTAGAGGATGACAGTCAGGGATCAGGTCACTTGTTTTTTTAATCGCCAGTAAACCTGCGGCGCGGGAAAATTCAAAGACATCACCTTTAGGAACCTGCCTGTTCTTAATGGCCTCGATCGTTTCTTGCTGCGATACGCTCACAACGGCTTGTGCAATGGCTTTGCGAAGACTGTTAACTTTGTTCGTGATGTTTACCATGCTTATTTATTTTGCTTCCATTGATAGGTTTCGTTTTCAAAAATTTCTTTTCCCCACACCGGTAATTCTGCTTTGATGCGGTTCACCAACTCTTCACAAGCTTCGATGGCTTCTTTTCTATGAGCTGAAGACGTGAACACGAATAAACATATTTCTCCGGCGTTTACAATGCCGAGACTATGATAAATGTGCATGCAGGTAAGCGGATATTTTCCAAAAATCTCTTCGCGGATCTCATGCATTTTTTCCAGCGCCATGTCCTTGTATGTTGTGTATTCAATAGCCGCAACCTGTTGCTCGTTGATCACATCTTTTCTGACCTGGCCGAGGAAAATACTGTGTGCGCCAATCTCCGTTTTTGTCTGATGCTTAGCAATGCTATCCGCGATCATAGCAGGAGGGATGGCTCCTTCAATGAAAATATCTTTTGGTTTATGCATCGTCCATTTTGTTTAAGGTGAGCCAGTTATTGATACCTCCGTGTAAGCTAACAACATTCTTGTATTTCCTTGAAAGCAGTGCCGCTGCAGCTTTGCTCCGGTGTCCGGATTTGCAAACCACCACAATGGTGTCGCTATTTGGCAGTTCTATATTTTCATCAAAAACACTGAAAGGCATTTGGATGCTTTCAAGTGCCGGTGTTTCACTCAACTCATATTCCTCACGAACATCTACAACAATGGTGTCTGGTAAATTGCGTATTTTGTCGAAAGATGAAATGTCAATTTCCCGAACAGTGAATACATCGCAAACTTCGCCGTAGTCTGCATGCTCAAATGCTTTTTCATCGGCAGGCAAAAATGACGCTGCCGAGGGATTTGCTGAAATATTGAATTCATACAAGCTGTTGTGCAGCATATTGTAGGTGAGCAATTTGCCCGAAGCAACTTGTCCTATTCCCGTTATGATTTTGATGGTCTCGGCAGCCTGCAAGCTTCCTATAATCCCTGGCAACACACCGATAACACCGGCTTCGTTGCAATCAGCAATTTCATTTTCTTTTGGTTGTTGCGGAAACAGGTCCCTGTAGGTGATGTTTGTGTTGTAGTTGAAAACTGCCAACTGTCCTTCAAATCTTAAAATACTTCCGTAGACCATCGGTTTGCTGAGCAGATAACAAGCGTCGTTGACCATGTATCGCGTCGGAATATTGTCTGTTGCATCAACTACCACATCATACAAGCGAATGATGGGCAAAATATTTTTGTTGTCCAGCCTGACAATGTGTTGATTGATTTTTACAGTGGAGTTCATTCGTTGCAATACATCGGCAGCGGCTTCAACTTTTAATTTGCCGACATGATTTTCGGTATATAAAATCTGGCGATGTAAATTATTGAGCGCAACAACATCATCATCCGCAATGCCGATCTCGCCCACACCTGCCGCCGTCAAATACTGCAATATGGGGCAGCCCAGGCCGCCGGCACCAATCACCAATACCTTTGCCTGCAACAGTTGTTGCTGCCCTTGTTCTCCAAGTTCTTTTAGTGCCGTTTGACGTTCGTATCGTGTTGTTTTTGTCATTGATAAAATGTAGAGACGCATGATAATGCGTCTCTGTGCGTAGACGCGTAATTACGTGGAGACGCATGATAATGCGTCTCTACATATTCATCCCCCGGAAAATGGCGGCAACAGTGCCACCACAGAATTTTCGTTTAAAATCGTGTTGGTAGTTATCGTGTTCTTATCAACCGCAATAGTATAGCGAACATGCTGCAGTGCCGGGAAAGCCTTCTCCAATGCAAGTTTAAGCGCATTGGTATCCGATACATGATCAAAAGAAAATGTCATGCCGGTGATTTCCGCTACTTGTCCGAATGCTAAAATTGATAAACCCATAAAACCGTTTTATTGAACTCTTTTAATCTCGATCGAAGCCACCGACTTAGTGAAGCGCCGTCCCGTGTTGTAATCACTCGGTGTTATGATCGCTATCTTGTCTTTCATTCTCGAAAGTTGCTGTCCATCTTTATCTGTAACGATGTAAGTGGCATCACCGGTGGGCGAATTAAATAATTCGTTCCACGAATACACTACCGTATAATCATCGGTACACTTTACAACGATGCAAAACTCGCTGAACTTCTTAAAATTACTTTCATCCAGTTCCGCCTTCGCCAGCAAGTCCTTCAATAACACACCTTGAACATTCATCCATGTGTCTTTCGGTTTGCCTTCATGGTTCTTTATCACCACGTTTCCCAAAGTTACTTTCTTATAGGCAGAAAGCGACGCCGGAGTAATAACCATCGGTGTTTTTATATTTCCCTTCACCACGATGCTGTCGCTTGTAGCAAATGTTTTTTTCTGGGCGAGGCTTGTTGACGATGCTGCTAACGCTAGAGTCAATCCGATTATCAGGTTCTTCATTCTTAATTCTTAATTATTAATTCTTAATTGATTTCCTACGCTTTTGTAAACAACAACTTATACGCCGCAATCGCCAGCGCACATGACAAAATGCCGCGCAAAATTGTTTGGTCAAATTTCCTTGAACCCATGTATGCGCCTGCGAGGCCGCCCGCAAACGCAATGGCTACGTACAGGTACATGTCCTGTGTAAACTGAATGCCCTTTGTAAATTGCCCCATCAATCCGGAGACAGAGTTTACGAAAATGAATATGGCACTGACTGCAGCGGCTTGTTTCTGGTCTGCCCATTTCAACAGCAATAATACGGGGGATAAAATAATACCACCACCTATACCAATCATGCCTGAGAGTAAACCAATAACACCGCCGATCAACAATGAAAGGCCGATGCTGTTTTCTTTTGTTTCAGTGTTCTGCAACTTGTTGAAAAGCGTAAACCTGATAACGGGTATAAGTAATAACAGACCGAGAATTCTTTTGTAGGAAGTGCCATCCACCGACATCAAACCACCCACATACGATAGCGGAATTGAGGCGAGCGCAAACGGCCAGAACAACCGCCACTTAAAGTGCCCGCCGCGGTAGAACTGTATGAATGAAACCATAGACACAAACAGGTTCAGCAACAATGCAGTGGGCTTCATAACAGCAGGAGCGAAGCCAAACACTGCCATCAATGCGAGATACCCACTGGCTCCTCCATGACCAACAGAGGCGTATAAAAATGCAACGATAAAAAGTAAGCTGTAAAATAACAGCACAAGGCTTTCGGACATTCTTTTCTTTGTTTTACTATATGGGTAACAAATGGACTTCTACCAGAGATCCTTTTTTATAAACAGTTTCGTTTTCCGCAAGACGAATCAGGCAATTGGATTTTGCAAAAGATGACATTCTGAAAGACTCCTGCGCGCCACAGGGAATAACCGTTTTATCAGTACAAATTCCTTTCAGAAAAAATGTAAGGCCGGCTTTTTTTTGTACATCTTCCATTAATTCTACCATTTTGGTAGACAGGTTCGGAACGAAGGTCGATGTTAATTTTGACAATGCCAAGGTTACATACTCATAAAAACAAGTAAGTACAGATGCCGGATTGCCGGGCAATCCAAAGAAAATTTTGTTCTCCTTCTTCCCAAAGAACAAAGGCTTTCCCGGCTTTTGTTTGATCTTATGAAAAAGTTTTTCAACGCCAAAGTTTGCTAGCGCTTGTGTCACAAAATCATAATCGCCTACGCTTACGCCACCTGTCATTAAAATAATGTCGGCTTGTGCCGAAGCCCGTTCAACAGCATTCATGACATCAATAATATCATCACTTGCATAAAAAGTAATCACGTTGTGGATATGCAGTTGCTGCAACGCAGCTTTCAAAGCAAACGAGTTTGATTCATATACCTGTCCATGTATAAGTGTTGCGCCTGGCTTTTGCAATTCATTGCCTGTAACGATTATAGCAACTGTAATTTTTCCGTACACGTCAAATGCTGCAATGCCCATATTGGCAACAAATCCAATGGCGGCGGGAGTGAGGCGGGTACCGCTTTCCAGCGCAAGAGAACCTTTCGCAATTTCGGAACCTTTTAAGCGAACATTGGCTCCTTTTTGTAAAAGCTCGTCTTGTATGTTGAGCAATTTATTTTCTGCGACTACCTTTTCCTGCATCACCACTGTGTCAGCGCCGGGAGGAACCGGTGCGCCTGTAAATATGCGAACGGCATTGCCTTGCGCAAGTGTTTCAATTGTTGAGGCACCGGCGGCTACTTCGCCTGTGATGGCGAGTGAACTGTTTTTCCAACTATCAAAATGAAATGCATAACCATCCATCGCGGATTGATTAAAGAAAGGGACATCCACGGGTGACAGTATATCTGTAGCTGTTATAAAGCCCGCTGCTTCCGTCAATGATAGAGTTACAGAAGGTAGCGGCTGAACGTTATCGGTTATAATTTGTTTGGCTTCTTCAACGGAGATCATTCTTTTTTGTTTTTTTTAACCGCATTTGTTTGCTGCAGTTTTTTACCACAGAGATAACAGAGTTTTTTTCACAGAGGAAAGGAGGGTGGCTCACAAGAATGTTACACACAACGCATTCTTAATTCCTAATTCTTAATTCTTAATTCCTGCATCACGTTCCGCTTTCGCTGGTAACAACCGCCCTCAACCTTTCAACCTCTAAAATCGCAATGCTTTTTCCTGATGCATTGATCAGCTTATCCTCCGTAAAATCAGATAATACTCTAAACACTGTTTCGTACGTTGTGCCGGCATAGGACGCAATATCTTGCCTGCTCAACACAAGGTCAATAAAGCCCTCGTCGTCAGTTCCGAATTTGCTGTGTAGCGAAAGCAGTGCGTTTGCCACACGTCCCTTCACTGACATGTGTGCCATATTGCGCATGTTCTTTTCCGATTCCTGTAGTTCGTTTGCGTAGAACATCATCAGGTTAAACATCAGGTCGTGGTTAACTTTCAACGAAGCGAGCAGGAATTCCTTTTCTATAAAGCAAACAGTAGTAGTTTCTAAAGCCGTTGCAGAAATAGGATACACGGTATCGTTACCCAAACCACGGTGACCGAAAATGCCGCCTCCGGTGGCAAAGCGAATGATCAATTCTTTATCCTCGCCCCATTTCTTGTGTACTTTCACTTTTCCTTTGTAGATAAAATAAATGCCTACTACAGGATCGCCCTCTTTAAAAATCAGTTCGCCTTTCTTATACTCGAAATTCTTCTTGTGTTCTTTTACGGCCGGAAGCCATTCTTTCATACTTAATTTGCACAAAAAACAGCTTTCAATATCGCACTCGTGTTTACTTTTTTTCATTCGCTTTAAAATTATTCCTGCCTTTAAGTTATACGAATTTGAATATTTATCGCAGAACTATCATGACAAATTTCAAATTCTTCCTCTCAGTTATTCAGTTACTCAGTTATTCAGTCATTCGCCACGCCCCACACTAGCCAATCCTTTCAAAGCAAAAGTTTTCACGAACGACGGATGCAGCGTCACCACTTCGCCTATCATAATGATCGCAGGGTTAGTGATTTCCGCATATTGCGCTCTATAAACGATGTCCTTGACTTTGCCTATAACTATCTTTTCATTGGGCAATGTGCCGTTTTGTATAATGGCGACGGGCGTTTCAGCCTTGCCGTTTGTCGTAAACACATCCATGATTTCTTCCATCTTGCTCATGGCCATTAGTATAACAACAGTCGCAGATGATTTCGCAGCCAAAGCAATATCATCTGAAATATTGCCTGATTGCGTCGTTCCGGTCGTTACCCAAAAGCTTTCGTTGATACCGCGACAGGTGAGGGGAATCATTTGCGAGGCAGGGACAGACAATGCACTTGATATGCCTGGCACTACTTCCACGTCTATGCCGTGCTCTCTTGCTGCATCAATTTCTTCCTGTGCGCGACCAAATACAAATGGATCTCCGCCTTTTAATCGAACCACATTGCCGTGCGACAACGCACTGCTAATAATAAGGTGGTTGATTTCTTTTTGCGACAGGGCGTGACAGCCATAACGTTTACCTACAAATTGCTTAACGGCGTGAGGGGAGGTGTATTCTAAAAGTTCATTATTTGCCAATGCATCATATAGTATAACATCGGCATTTTTAATAGCTTTGATCGCTTTCAAAGTGATCAGCTCTGGGTCGCCCGGACCCGCACCTACAAGAGTTAGTTTTGGTGTTTTCATATATTGTAATAATAATTATATGTTTAATTTGTATGATTTGTGTTTGAAATATGAAAGTAAATTACCTAAATTTATAGTAGAAATCATAAAACGGTTGCCAAAAAATGAGATTTTATGATTAAAAATATTACATAGCATAAAATGTAATATGTAACCAAGACGATTGTTTGCCATCCATTCTAACCAAAAAAATAACGCTGCATGAAAGTAGTTGTAATTGGAAATGGCATGGTTGGCTACAAATTCTGCGAAAAGCTGGTAGCTAAATTCGAACCGGGCACTTATTCTCTTACTGTGTTTGGAGAGGAGCCTCGCCCGGCGTACGACCGTGTTCATCTTAGCGAATTCTTTTCCGGTAAATCTGCCGTTGATCTTTTAATGGCTCCGGCAAACTGGTATGCCGATAACAATATTACCTTGCACACCGGCGATCCAGTTAAAGAGATCAACCGCGAACAAAAAACAATTCTTTCCCACAAAGGCCTTATAGTTGACTACGATTACCTGGTGCTGGCTACCGGCTCAGCCGCGTTTGTTCCTCCAATTCCGGGTGTCGACAAGAAAGGCGTGTTCCTTTACCGCACAATAGAAGATCTTGAAATGATGACGGCGCACGCATCGAAAGCAAAACGTGGTGCAGTTATCGGCGGCGGTCTTCTTGGTCTTGAAGCTGCAAAAGCAATGATCGATCTTGGCGTTACCGATACGCATGTCATTGAATTTGCTCCAAGACTGATGCCACGTCAAATCGATGACAGTGGTTCTAAAATATTGCAATCAAAACTGGAAACACTTGGTCTCACCATCTTCACGAATAAAAATACAAGCTGCATTACTGGCGACGAAAGTATTACGGGCATGCAGTTTTCCGATGGTACTTCCATAGATGTAGATATGCTTGTAATTTCTGCAGGCATTAAGCCTCGCGATGAACTCGCTAAAGCTGCAGGGTTGGAAACTGGTCCACGTGGTGGTATTGTGGTGAATGAAAAAATGCAAACTACCGATGAAACAATTTTCGCTATCGGTGAGTGTGCTTTGTTCAACAGTATGATATATGGGCTCGTTGCTCCCGGCTATGAAATGGCAGAAGTAGTGGTGGCAACACTTTCAGCCGCTGAAAAAGCTTTTTCCGGTTTCGACATGAGCACCAAACTCAAACTGATTGGTGTAGATGTGGCAAGTTTTGGTGATCCTTTTGTGCCTGCTACGGACTGTCGCACCGTTGTTTTTGAAGACACGATGAAAGGTGTGTACAAACGCATCAACATTAGTACGGACGGAAAATATCTGCTCGGCGGTGTATTGATAGGAGATGCTGCTGCATATAATATGTTGTTGCAAACCACTAAAAACAAAGTTGCCTTGCCGGAAAATCCTGAAGATATTTTACTCGGCAGCAGAGGTGGCGATGCTCCGCAAGGCGCTGGCGTGGCGGGTTTGCCGGCAGACGCTGTTATATGTAGCTGCGAAGGAATTACCAAAGGAGCCATTTGCACCGCCGTGGAAGCAGGTAATGAAACGTTGGACAGCGTTAAAAAATGTACTAAAGCCGCGACTTGTTGTGGTGGTTGTGCACCAATGGTAAAAGATATTATTACTTATACGCTGAAATCACAAGGCAAATACATCCGCAACGTGGTTTGCGAACACTTCAATTATTCGCGCCAGGAGTTGTATGACCTGATCAGGATCAAAAAAATAAAATCGTATGATGATGTGCTCGATGAACTTGGACATGGCGATGGTTGCGAAGTTTGTAAACCTGTTGTGGCTTCCATTCTTGCGAGCTTGTGGAACGAAATGATTTTGGTAAAAGGTAATGACACGGCGCAGGATTCAAATGATCGCTATCTCGCGAACATTCAAAAAGGTGGTACATATTCAGTAGTGCCAAGAATTCCCGGCGGAGAAATCACGCCTGAAAAATTGATCGTGATAGGCGAGGTGGCAAAGAAATACAATCTCTACACAAAAATAACCGGCGGCCAACGCATCGATTTGTTTGGTGCACATGTAAGCGATTTGCCTGCCATTTGGGAAGAACTGATCGCTGCAGGTTTTGAAAGCGGCCACGCATACGGCAAAGCATTGCGTACTGTAAAAAGCTGCGTAGGCTCTACCTGGTGCCGCTTTGGTTTGCACGACAGTGTAAGCTTTGCGATACAAATTGAAGAACGCTACAGAGGTTTGCGTGCTCCGCACAAAATTAAATCGGCAGTTTCGGGTTGTATTCGCGAATGTGCTGAGGCTCAGTCGAAAGACTTCGGGATCATAGCAACAGAAAGAGGCTGGAATTTATATGTGGGAGGCAATGGCGGATCAAAACCACAACATGCAATTTTGCTGGCGGCTGACCTCGACAACGAAACATGCATCAAATACATTGACCGCTTCCTTATGTTTTATATCAAAACTGCAGATCCGCTGACCCGGACTGCAACATGGCTCAACAAACTGGAAGGCGGTATGGATTATCTGCGCAATGTGGTGATCAACGATAGCCTGGGCATTAATGCAGAACTCGAAGCAGAAATGCAATCGCTGGTTGACAACTACAAATGCGAATGGAAAGAAGTGGTTGACAATCCTGAATTACGCAAACGCTTCAACCATTTCGTGAACGCACCAGAAGAAAAAGATCCAAGCATTCAATTCGAAATGATGCGTGATCAGAAGAAGGCAGCAGGATGGGGCTAAACGCTTAATGCCTAACGCCTAACGCGGGGGCTCCGCATTCGGCATCGAGCGTTTGGCGTTCAGCCTTAAGCATTCAGCATTCTTTATTAACAACTTATAAAACCAATACTATGTCCTCAACAACAACACTCACGGAAGTCCACTGGTTCTTCGCTTGTAAAACTGATGATGTTCCTTTAAACGGCGGTGTTTGCGTAAAATATAAAGAAGAGCAAATCGCACTTTTCCATTTTTCAAGAAGAGAAGAATGGTACGCAACACAAAACATGTGTCCGCACAAACACCAGATGGCACTTAGCCGCGGTATGATCGGCACTCAAAATGGGGAACCCAAAGTGGCTTGTCCTTTCCACAAAAAAACTTTCTCACTCGAAGACGGGCGCTGCTTGTCCGACGACGCAGAATGCTCACTGAAAACATACCCTGTAAAAATTGAAGAAGACCGCGTGTATATAGGCTTCTATGGAGGCTTCGACAAGCTCAGCCTGACATCCGTCTAGTGTTGTCATCCTGAGCTTGTCGAAGGGTATAAAAGCGAAGCCCGGGAGATTGCACTCTCGCCAGGCTTCTCGATCTTAACTGATAGCGTCAATTAAAACCAAACCAAAATTAACATGAAAAATTTATTCCGCGCAGGGATATTTTCCGTGGTGTCATTGGCTTTGCATTCTCCTTTCAAAAGCCTAGCGCAATTATCCCTCGGCGCACAATTGAGAACCCGCGCAGAACTGCGGGATGGACAAGGGGCACCGTTGCCGGAAGGCGCAAAGCCTGCCTCTTTTATTTCGCAAAGAACACGATTGAATGCCGGTTTCACGGGCTACCGCTTTAAAGTGGGCCTTTCCGTACAGGATGTTCGTGTGTGGGGACAAGATGCTTCCACAGTGAACCGCACTACAACGCAAGACAACAATGGCCTGATGGTACACGAAGCTTGGGCGGAAGTAATGCTTACGGACACAACATTAAAAAACAAAACGTTCAGCATAAAATTGGGCAGGCAAGAATTACTATATGATGATTCACGTTTATTGGGCAATCTTGACTGGCTGCAACAAGGCCGCCGCCATGATGCTGCCCTGCTGAAATATGAAGCCAACAGTTGGATGCTACATCTCGGCGCAGCTTTCAATCAGAATAAAGAACTGTCATCGGGAACAGTTTACAATCCCACACCGCCCGGCAACTATCCTGCAAACACCAATGGTGGTGCGATGTACAAGAGCATGGAATTTTTTTATGCAGGAAAAAAGTTTGAAAAGGGAAATGCATCGTTCCTGTTCCTGTCAGATCAGTTCAGCAAATATCATTCAGACAATACCGTGAAAACATGGGAAACAGGTGCGTGGACAAGATTCACAACTGGTTTCTTTTTCACCAATACGTTTAACAAGACAACACTTACAGCATCGGCATACTACCAGGGCGGTAAAAATGCAGTTGGTCAAAAGCTAAGCGCAGCCTTGCTTACAGCCAATGCGATGTTTGCATTGAATAAGACTTTTTCTATAGGACCTGGCCTGGATTATACAACTGGTGGAACATCCGGCAGCACGAGTAAAGCGTTTGATCCGTTATACGGAACACCGCATAAATTCTGGGGATTGATGGATTATTATTATGCAGCAAGCGGATTTGGCGGTCACGGCCTGCAGGACTTTTATATCAAATCAAAACTCAAAGCCACTGGCAAACTATTGCTTGCCGCCGATGTTCACCAGTTTCTTAGTGCTTCTGACGTTACTTCTTCCAACAATGTTTCTTATAGCAGAAATTTTGGAACAGAAGCTGATGTCGTAGCTACTTACAATCTGACCAAAGTGATTTCTTTTGAAGCCGGCTACAGTCATTACTGGAGCACCGCTTCACTAGTTTCTGAAACTGTAAAGAATGTTGCGAATGCCAAGAGCAACAGCAACTGGGCGTACCTGATGATCAATATCAAACCGGACTTCATTCTTAAGTAATTGCTCCGCGTTTCCGATTGCCTGCCATGCACGATTGCTTCCATATGTGTTTATTACACACTTTTCAAACTACTAAGTATGCAGCCCACAATTAATAATAAGCCTTTAGAGAAACTCAACATATTCAGCATTAAGTCGGTGCAAATGCGCAGCTTCCACATTACGTGGCTGATGTTCTTCGTCTGTTTTTTCGGATGGTTCGGTCTTGCGCCTTTGATGCCTACAATTCGTGAAGATCTTGGTTTGACGAAATCGCAGGTTGGGAATATCATCATCGCTTCTGTATCATCTACTATCATCGCGAGGTTGATCATAGGTAAGCTGTGCGATATCTGGGGACCGCGCAAAACAGCAATCAGACTGCTTTTGGTGGGTTCATTGCCAGTGTTCCTGGTAGGACTGGCACACGACTACACTACATTTTTATTGTTTCGGTTGGCCATTGGTGTTATAGGTTCTTCATTTGTTATCACTCAGTTTCACACTTCCATGATGTTTGCGCCAAAAATAAAAGGAACTGCCAATGCAGTTGCCGGTGGTTGGGGCAACCTCGGCGGTGGTGTAACAAACATGGTAATGCCGTTGATTTTCGCCGCTATCGTTGGCGCGGGCTACACAAAAAGTGAGGCATGGAGATATGCGATGATTTTGCCCGGCGTCATGATGCTGGTCGCCGCATTTCTTTACTACAAATTCACGAAAGACACGCCCAACGGCAACTTCGATGAGGTAGGTTACAATGTGTCAAAAGGAAAAACAGATTACTCGGTTTTAAAAGATTGGAGAATATGGGCGTTGACTATTGCCTATGCAATGTGTTTTGGGATGGAAATAACTTTTGATAATGTGGCGTCACTTCACTTTGTTGACACTTTCAAATTATCGCAAAGTTCGGCTGGTTTTTGGGCAGGAATTTTTGGATTCATGAATCTTTTTGCCAGGGCATTGGGCGGCATTGTATCTGATAAAACGGGTGCCAAATACGGGATGCGTGGTAAAGGGTTGTTGCTTGCATTCGTGTTGTTGCTGGAAGGAATTGGTTTGATATTGTTTGCACAGGCCGGTACTTTGATTGTTGCGATCACTTCGATGCTCACATTTGCGTTGTTCCTGAAAATGGCCAATGGCGCGACTTACGGCATTGTTCCGTTCATCAATGAAAAGAATGTCGGGTTGATAAGTGGCATCGTTGGGGCGGGTGGAAATCTTGGAGGAATGATGTTCGGGTTCTTATTCAAATCAAAATCGATCACTTATATAGATGCGTTCACTTACATTGGTTTTATAGTAATGGCCGCATCGATTGTGATATTGTGCACAAGATTCAGGAAGAAAGAAGAAGAGGTTGAAGTGGGCAAACTTGAGGTGGCACTGGAGACAGCTTGAAACATAGCAGGCAGATGACACGGATTAGACTGATCTACACGGATTTTTTAACTGAATAACTGAATAACCGAATAACTGAGTAACTGAATAGCTGAATTGTTGAAAGATTTAGGCTTCCTGTAAAATAGTTTACCAAACGAAAAAATCCGTGTAAATCAGTTAAATCAGTGTCATCTGTGTGCCAAAATAAATTACATGTCAGAATCTATCAAAACAACTTGTTGCTACTGCGGAGTAGGTTGCGGAATTATCGTTCATAAGGACCGCGACGGAAAGTTGCATGTAGAAGGGGATAAGGACCATCCGGTGAATAAGGGCATGCTTTGTTCCAAAGGCATGAACCTGCATTACACCGTGATGGACACATCCGACAGGTTGTTGTACCCTGAAATGCGCTACAATAAAAATCTTCCGAGGCAGCGTGTTTCATGGGATCAGGCATTGGAAAGAACAGCTGCTGTATTTTCTACGATCATAGAAAAGTTTGGTCCGGAAGCGGTTGCGTTCTATGCTTCGGGACAATGCTTAACAGAAGAATATTATGTTGTAAACAAACTCATCAAGGGCTTTATAGGCAGCAACAATATAGACACCAACTCAAGGTTGTGCATGAGCAGCGCTGTCGCAGCTTACAAAAAATCATTGGGCGAAGATTCCGTTCCTGTTTGTTATGATGATATTGAGTTGACAGATTGCATCTTTGTTGCCGGCGCAAATCCTGCATGGTGCCATCCTATATTGTGGAGAAGAGTAGAAGCGGCAAAAGCTGCAAATCCAAACCTCGTCATCATTGTAAGCGACCCTCGTGTAACGCAGACCTGCTCGCTGGCGACTTTGCATTTGCAATTGAATCCGGGTACTGACATTGTGTTGCATCACGCCATTGGAAGAGTGCTGGTTGAACAAGGCGATATCGATGCATCCTTTGTGCATCATCACACTGAGGGTTTTGAAAAGTATGCTGCTAAAGTAATGGAACGGAGTATTGAAGAAGCAGCCATCATTTGCGGCGTTCCCGCAGAGGACATTCGAAAAGCTGCGGCATACATCGGTGCATCAAAAAGTTTTATCACGATGTGGACGATGGGGTTGAACCAGAGTGTGATTGGTGTTGATAAAAACTTAAGTCTCATCAACCTTAATCTGATTACCGGAAAAATAGGAAAACCAGGCAGTGGCCCGCTTTCATTGACCGGCCAGCCAAACGCGATGGGCGGTCGCGAAGTAGGCGGACTAGCCAATATTTTACCTGCGCACCGTGACCTCGCCAATCCTCTCCACAGGAAAGAGGTAGAAGAATTTTGGGGTGGCAAAAAAATATCTGACAAACGTGGTTTGACCGCAACGGAAATGTTTGAAGCATTGGAGTCAGGAAAGTTGAAAGCAATATGGATCATGTGTACCAACCCTTTGCTGAGCCTGCCTGATGTGCGCAAAGCAGAAGCCGCATTAAAGAAAGCAAAGTTTGTAGTGGTGCAGGAAATTTCTTCCAAGCCAGAAACTATACAGTATGCAGATGTGATCTTGCCTGCAGCTGCGTGGACGGAAAAAGAAGGTACGATGACAAATGCAGAACGTCGCATCAGTTATTTATCCAAGCTTGTAACGCCGCCGGGTGAAGCATTGCCGGATGCAGAGATCATTTGCCGCTTTGCGCAAAAAATGGGCTATCACGGTTTTGATTACAATTCGTTCGAAGAAATTTACAACGAACATTGCCAGATAACAAAAGGCACGAGCATTGATATCAGTGCTTTATCGTACGACATTATCAAACGCAACAGAACGGTACAATGGCCATACAACGGCGATACTGAGCAGGGGACAAAGCGTTTGTTTACTGACCACCGGTTTCACACGCCTTCGAAAAAAGCGATCATTCATGCCGTGAATGATGAGAATACTTCAGAGCCGGTGAGTCCTGAACTGCCGCTGATCCTGACTACGGGCAGAATTCGCGATCAATGGCACACGATGAGCAAGACGGGAAAAGTAAACAAACTGAAACAACACATTGCAAATGCATTTTTAGAAATTCATCCTGATGATGCATTTACAAGAGACATTTCAGAGGATGATATTGTTGAGATAACCAACCGTAATGGTAATGTAAGAGTAAAAGCAAAACTGACAACGAGCATTAAGCGTGGTGTCGTTTTCCTGCCAATGCATTGGGGTAAAATTCTCAACAGCGATTTGAATCGTGCCAATAATCTCACGCATACTTTGCTTGATCCAACTTCGCTGCAACCTGATTTTAAGTTCACTGCAGTGGAGGTTAAGAAATATAAAAAGCCAAAACAAAAGATCATCGTAATTGGCGCCGGTGCTGGTGCGCATGGCTTTGTAAGAAGCTATCGTGCAGTAAACAACACTGATGAAATAAAGGTTTTCAGTAAGGAAGACTTGCCGTTTTACAACCGGGTAATGTTGCCGGATTACGTAAGTGGTACCCAAAAGTGGAACCAGTTGGTGAAGATGACAACAGAAGAAGTGATCGAACATGATATTGAGTATTTCCAGGGCATAAGCATTACGCATATTGATCGCGTCAATAAGCTGGTGACGGATAGCAATGGTAAATTTCATTCTTACGATGTCCTTTTAATGGCAACCGGCAGTCGCGCTGCCATACTGCGTGACACACCGGCGTTGAAAGGAATTTTCACCATGCGCAGCAGGGTAGATGCTGACAATTTCAAAAAGCATATTGATCCTGTAAATGGTAAAGTGATTGTTGTTGGCGGCGGTTTGTTGGGTATTGAAATGGCTGCATCCCTTACGGAGATGAATTTTGAAGTGATCTTAATGCAACGTTCATCGAAGTTGATGGACAGGCAGTTGGATGAATTGGGAAGCCGCTTGCTGCAGGAAGAACTTGCCGACCGCAAGATTGATATTTTGTTCAACGATGAAATAGAAAGATTTCTTGGTAATAAAAAACTCGAAGGTGTAAAATTGAAAAGTGGTCGCACAATCGAGTGCCAGGCCGTTGTGATGAGTATAGGAACCACGCCGAACATTGAACTCGCAAAAGCATGTGAGCTGACCTGTGTACGGGGTGTTGTGGTGAATGAGTATCTGCAAACGAATGATCCATCGGTGTATGCAATCGGCGAGATCGCCGAGTTTAAAGGTGTTCTATACGGGATCACTGCTGCTGCAGAACAACAGGCTGAAATAGTTGCGAAACATTTAAGCGGCGATATTTCCAACTATTATAAAGGTTCACTTTTCATGAATATTTTGAAGTTGCATGGTGCAGATATTTGTTCGCTTGGAACCGTTGAAACGCCCAAAGATCCGGCATACGAAGAGGTTGTGTTCATTGATAAAGCAAAACGCTATTATAAGAAATGTGTGATTCATAACGACAGATTGATAGGTGCCATTTTGATTGGTGATCGTTCGGAGTTTTTGGAGTTTAAGGATTTGATCGCTAACAAAATTGAGTTGTCTGAGAAGCGTTTGCAGTTGTTACGCTCTGGTAAAAAGGCAGAACCGGTTTTAGGAAAATTGGTTTGCTCTTGCGGAAGTGTGGGTGAAGGAAACATTTGCAATAAAATAAAAGAAGGATTTAAAGATCTCGGAAGACTTTGCCAGGCAACAGGTGCAGGGCAGGGCTGCGGCAGCTGCAGACCTGAAGTGCAAGCCATTTTAGAACGGGAAGTGAATGGCGTGTTGGAGGCCGTTGGCCAAAAATGAGAAGAGGAACGCAGATTTTCATGATTGTCATGATTTGTGATGATCTGATAATTGACGATGACAATATGATGAACGTCAAAATCTCAAATCTCAAATCAAAAAATCTTGATCAATCATGAAAATCTGCGTTCTTTCTCTCCCAAAATCATCATTATGAAGAAAACAGAAACGATCATTATCAATTTTACCGGAGGAATTATTTCGCCGGGGCACTTGTTTGAAGTGCTTACTGTGGCTGAGTTGTCACAGGTGAAAGAAGTAAAGTTTGGTCAGCGCCAGCAGTTGATAATAGACGTGCCTGTAAAGCATTACAAAACGTTTGCAGATACCTGCAAAAAAAATAAGATTGCTTATTCGCTGCTGAAAGATGCCACGCCAAATATCACCAGCTCTTACCCGGCAGCAGATATTTTTATAAACGACACATGGCTTTCGGAAGGCATTTACAAAGATGTATTCAATATGCTGGATGCATCGCATAAATTGAAAGTGAGCATCTGTGATTACAATCAAACGTTCATTCCATTCTTTACGAGCAATATTAACTGGATCGCTACAACGCAGCGCCATTACTGGTTTCTGTACATTCGTTTTCCCCGGACAAACACATTGTTTTGCTGGCCAGAGGAAATTTACACAAATGATATTGGGGCAGTAACGAAAGCTGTAGAGAAGATACTTTTGGATGATGCATTTGCAATGATCTCCGAAACAGGTGACGGTCAAAAGCTTTTTAATCTGGTTAAGAAGCAGATAAGTTACATCGGACGAAACGTGCAGAAAGATTTGCAATTGCCTTCCTTTCATTTGCCCTACTATGAAGGATTCAATAGGCAGGGAAACTATTACTGGCTGGGCATTTACAAAAGGGATGAGGAGTTTTCTGTGCCCTTTCTGAAAGACCTCTGTACAATCTGTATGGAAACAAAAGTGGGGCAGTTTTATGCAACGCCGTGGAAGTCTGTTATCATTAAAAACATTGATGCGGCACATCGTAGTTTGTGGGATTATGTGCTTGGAAAATACCGGATCAATGTGCGCCACGCTGCCAATGAATTGAACTGGATTGTTGAGGACAACAGCGAAGACGCATTGATATTGAAGCGTCACATCATCCGCTATTTTGACAAGGAAGATGTTCGGACTTATGGTTTGTGTTTTAGCATTAAAGTAAAAGCAAGAACTGGTTTGTTCGGTTCTGTAGTGATCAGAAAATGTGATATCAAAAATGCAAGTCGTTTGAAGTCCTTAGAGCGATATGATATTTTATACACGAAAGATTTTAATCCTAATTCCGGTGAGGTGGTACTGTTCCGTGAGAACGTGGAGAAAGATCATCTTGGTGTTTATCTTGTTTCATTGAGCAAACTATATTATGAGAAAACCAGTGCTGTAAATGTTTTACAGAGCCACCAGTCGACACCGCTTCTACAACCCGCAGCACCTTTAGAACAGAAAGTGCATCAGTGCAGCAAATGCATGACGATATATGATGAAGTTTCAGGTGATGAGGCCCAGGGAATTGAGGCTGGGACAGCTTTTTCGAAATTGCCTGCCAGTTATTGCTGCTCTTTGTGCGAAGAACCTTTGACTGGCTTTGTCGAACTTGCTTTGCCTTTGCGACATGTAGAACGCTGAAGATTTTTTTCACCACTAAGAAACAAAGGACACAAGGTTCACTAAGGAGGGCTTCAATTTTGAACAACCCTTAGTGAAACTTAATGCTCTCAGTGCCTTAGTGGTAAAGATTCGGGTCTAACACAAAGAATCGTTACAAAATGAAAACCCAGGTCACTATAGATGAAATACTTTCTTACAATCATGAAATATTCTTTCGCTGTAGCGCTTCTTTGCAGCGCCTTGTTGTTTTATTGCAAGTCGCCAAACAACAAACCAGTTGAGGGCAAAACGCTTGAGGGTACATGGCAACTAGTCTCCGCTTTGTCAATTACAAAGCAAGATACAGTTGTTACATTTCCCGTAAAAAATCAGCAGCTGATCAAGATGTTCAATCAAAGTCATTTTGCATTTTTCAAACATGATCTTTCTGGCGGAAAAGATTCAACAGCTGTATTCGACGCGGGCAGCGGCTCCTATAAGCTGGAAGGTGAAAACTATTCAGAACATCTTGAGTACTGCAATGCCAGGGGTTGGGAGAACAATGACTTTCATTTCACACTCACCATAAACAGCGATACCTTGATCCAGCGCGGCGTTGAGAAGATTGATTCGCTGGGCGTGGATCGGGTGATTGAGGAGAAGTATAGGAGAGTTGAAAATTGAAAGTTGAAAGTTGAAAGTTGAAAATGCATTCTGTGCTACGAGGGGTTTGTGTTGTAGCATTTCTCTTATGTAAAGTCGTTGGAAGCACGAATTCAAAAACCAATGTTGCCATTAGAGAATTCTTAATTTCTAATTTCTAATTCCTAATTCCTATTCCTCGATCGGGGGCAAAAAATAAAGGAGACCTTTCGGGCCTCCTTTATTTTCAAGCAACTTAATTTATATTTTCTCAGACAACTCTTTACCAGCTTTAAATTTCGCTACTTTCTTTGCTTTGATCTTAATGGTAGCGCCAGTTTGTGGGTTTCTACCAGTGCGTGCTGCACGTTTAGAAACAGAGAAAGTACCAAAACCTACAAGGGTAACTTTGTCACCTTTTTTCAAAGTTTTAGTAACGGCATCAGTAAAAGAATCGATTACTGCACCTGCTTCTTTTTTGCTAATACCTGCGTCTGACGCTAGTTTGTCGATCAAATCAGCTTTGTTCATCGTTTGAGATTTTAATGGTTAAAAGACAAATATAAGAGAGTCCGGCATGTTTTGTACAAATGGCACTCTCTTTTTCATACAGAGTTACAAGATTATATTTTTTTTGATGAAAATCAAGTACAATAACGGTTATATGGAAAAATTGTGCAATAAATGGAAACCATTAGAGCAATAATTGAATAACTGAATAACTGATTAACTGAGGTGTACCCTAAAGGTGCCAAACGCTAAACGCAGAATGCCTAACGCCTAACGCAGAGCGACCCCGCGTTAGGCGTCAGGTGTTCGCCGTTTAGCGACCATCAGTTATTCAGTTATTCAGTTATTCGGTCACGCAATGGTTACGTCCTTATTCAAATACACATCCTGTATGGCGTTCAACATTTCTACGCCTTCATTGAAAGGCCGCTGAAAGGCTTTTCTGCCGGATATCAAACCGGTGCCGCCTGCACGTTTGTTGACGATGGCCGTAAGGACTGCCTGCTTTTTATCGCTTTCGCCGGAAGAGGCTCCGCCGGAATTGATCAATCCGGCACGTCCGTTATAGCAGTTGATAACCTGGTAGCGACAGAGGTCGATCGGATTATCGGAAGTAAGTTGCGTGTAGATACGTTCGTCCAGTTTGCCGTAGGAGCTGTTGCCCGTGTTCAAAGCTTTATAGCCGCCGTTGTTTTCCGGTAATTTTTGTTTGATGATATCCGCCTGGATAGTGGTTCCAATATGATTCGCCTGCCCGGTCAGGTCGGCTGATACATGGTAATCCACGCCGTCTTTTTTAAACGCGTTGTTGCGCAAATAGCACCAGAGAATGGTGGCCATTCCGAGCTCGTGTGCCTGTTCAAAAACTTTTGCCACTTCTATGATCTCACGTGTTGCATCATCAGAGCCAAAGTAAACCGTGGCCCCGACAGCTGCGGCGCCCAGGTTCCATGCATCTTTCACGGAACCAAACATGATCTGCTCCGCTTTATTGGGATAGCTCAATAGTTCATTGTGATTGAGCTTTACAATAAACGGAATTTTGTGCGCATATTTTCTGGATACGATACCAAGCGCCCCAATAGTTGTGGCGACCGCATTACAGCCACCTTCAATAGCAAGTTTTACAATGTTCTCAGGGTCAAAATACATTGGATTGGCTGCAAAGGATGCACCGGCACTGTGTTCTATTCCCTGGTCGACAGGAAGTATGGACACATATCCTGTATTTGCCAAACGGCCATGGCCATACATTGACTGGAGGTTGCGTAATACCTGCGGGTTGCGATTTGAGATAGAAAATATCTTGTCTACAAAATCCGGCGAGGGGAGATGCAGTTGTTCCTTCGGAATGGTTTTGCAAACATGAGATAGTAAACCTTCATTTTCTTTTCCTATTAAAGACAAAAGATTTTCGTTCATGGAAACTCGTTTTATACGTTAACAATGATTGATTCGATTTGGTTTAGCGAACAGAGGGAAGTAATGGAATGAGGTTATTGCAGTAACATTCTAATATATCCGGATGCACGGTTAGTGTCGTCAACATTGCCGCCAATTTAAGCCACGCTGAACGTCTATCGCTTCGCGATATTTAACATGCCGCCCCTACGGGGCTGGTATTTGGATCGCTGAATCGTATATTTTCTACTAACGTGTCGCCCCGATGGGGCTGTATTCAACGTGCTCCCGAGGTTAATAGCCCCATCGGGGTGACACGTTAGTAGAAAAAGAAATTATTTTAGACAATATAGAGCCAGCCCCGTAGGGTCGACATGTTTAACGCCATCTGTTCTTTGAACAGAGAGACATTAAGTTGACGGGCTATCGTGTCTTCACGAACTACGGCCCACTAAAGGCGTTTGCTTATTGCAGCGTCGCACTAAAGTACCTATATTGTTTATCTTTTACTAGTCCGGTAAAATTTTTAAAGAATTATTATTGATGAAAAAATCTATTCCTCTATTCCTGCTAATAACCCTTCTACATTTTTTCACACAAACGAGTGCAGCCAATACAATTCGAGTCCCAGGGCCGGAAAATCGCGATACTGTTCAGGTGTTCAAAGCCATTAAATGGCAATTTCAAACAAACGGCAAAATATTCTCAACACCCGCTATACAAAATGGAATGGTATTTATTGGAAGTGAGGACAGTTGCTTCTATGCGATCGATCAAAACAGCGGTAAACTGAAATGGAAATTCACTACAAAAGGAAGCATCAATTCTTCTGCAACGGTGTTTAAAAACACGGTATTTTTCGGTAGTTACGATGGATTTTATTACGCGCTTAATGCAAAAAATGGTCGTGAAATATGGAGGTTTAAAACAGGTGGGGAAAAACATATCGGCGCAAAAGGTTTGTGGACTATGAAGCCGGATAGTTTGTATATGGATGATCCGTTCGACTTTTTTCTGTCGTCTCCTGTAATCGACAGTACAACTGGAAATGTATGCTTCGGCAGTAGTGACGGAAATGCGTATGCGCTTAATGCCAAAACGGGAACGATGGTTTGGAAACGAACCACCGGCGGACCAATACATGCGGCTCCTCTATTGTACAAAGGTGTTTTATACATTGGTAGTTGGGATTTTAATCTCTACGCCATTGACGCAAAAGATGGAACAATAAAATGGAAATTTAAAACAGGAGAGCAGCCGGTTTATCATGTGCTGGAAGGAATCCAGGCGGCTCCTGTGGCAGTTGACAGTACGATATACTTTGGCACGAGAGATGCTTTTTTTTATGCTTTAAATGCAAATACAGGTGCATTGGAGTGGAAGTATGATGCGGAAAGTTCCTGGGTAATGGCCGCAGCTAATTTGAAAGACAATACAGTTTTCTTTAGCACCTCGGATTCCTACAGTTTTATTGCTGCCAATAAGCAAACAGGAAAAGAACTGTACCGCATCAAAGCGAACGGCTACATCTATAACAAGCCTGCCATCGACGGCAAAATTGCTTATTTCGGCGATTTTACGGGGCAGTTATTTGCTATCGACATCGCAAGTGGAAAACAGTTGGATGTCTTTGCATTTGATGCCAGAAGAAACAATGCGCACAAAGTTTTAAAAGACAATACACTTGATTTTGATGTCGCAGCTGCAGGAAAAGATCGAGCCTTTTATCAAACTACCGTTGATGCCATGAGCAACCTGTATACACTTGGCTCAATTGTGTCCTCTCCGGTAGTAAGAAAGAATGTTCTCTATGTGGGAAGCGCAGATGGGAATTTGTATGCGGTTGAGTTACTGAATAACTGAATGACTGAATAAACTCACGGGAGCTGAACGCCCAACGCTTAACGCAGAAAGCAAAACGCCCAACGGAGTGCCTTGCGTTTGGCATTCAGCGTTAGGCGTTTTGCGAGTTATTCAGTTATTCAGTTATTCGGTTACTCAGTCATTCAGTCACTTCATTTCATCCATCGCCTTTCCAAGTTTCGCATAGCTGTATTTGTTTACAATGGTTCCGTTATTGATCAGATACAATACAGCGCTTGTGCGGCAGGCGGTTTTAACGGCCACGGCATCGCATTTGAGTAAAGGCACGTCCTGCATGGGTTTGCCTACTAGTGCTTTAATATTTTCTTCTGGTAATGCAGACACAAAGAACAATGGAATGTTTTTGTGTTGGGCCAATTTGTAGATTTCAAACAACTGCGCTTTCCAGTTAGGAGCATTGTCTTCATCGTGAATAAAGAACAGGTACATATTTCCCTGGCTGTGCATTAACGCTTCGGTACTGTCATTTCCCGAAGGAGTAATCAGGACAAAGTCTTTAATGGCGGGCGCAGCGTTTCCTTTGCGAATAACTTTGTCATAGCGTTTTACGAAATGGTACAAAGAGTCATCGAAATCGGCAGGGAATGAATCTGCGGTAAATTCAATGTCTTTACCTGCTTTATTGTAGACAAAAGAAATCACTGTACTATCGGGAATGGCTCCCGCAGGAATTTTCATTTTTTCCGGAATGTTATACCCAACGCGGTAAGGCAGACAATCTTTCGTAGGAAGATAGGTCAACACATACCACTGGAATATAAAGCTTGCACCAAACGACAAGAGCAATAAAGCCACACTTACCTTACTGCTAAAGAGTGGTTGGATCTTTTTGTAGTTGAAAAATATCAGCAGTATCAACACCAGCAGGAACAAGTCTTTCATGAAAGATTGCTGCGCCGTTAACGGAATACAATCACCAAAGCATCCGCAGGTTTGTATTTTCCCGGAGAATAAAGCATAGCCGGTAAGGAATGTGAAAAAGATGATCAGCAACAGCAGCAACCAGCTAAAGAGTTTCATTCGCCAGCCCAGCAAAATAGCGACACCTGCCACTATTTCGAAAACGATCATCAGTATAGATAATGTGAGTGTGAAATTGTTTAAGCCGTTCCAGCCCCAGACTTCAAAAAACTCCTGCATTTTGTAACTAAGTCCGAGCGGATCGTTTGCCTTTACGAGCCCCGAAAAAATGAACAGGACTCCTACGATGATTCTTGCGATGTTGATTAATGTTTTCATGTTTAATTCAGGAAGTTAGAAGTTAGTTGAAAATTGAAAGTTGAAAATGCTTTGTGTGTTACATTGTTATAGCGGGCCAAATGTTTTTAGGTTCATTTTCAACTTTCAATTTTCAATTATTTACCGTGTTTGCCTTCGCCGATCAGGATCAGTGCAAAAGCTGCGTAATTGATAATGTCGAAATAGTTTGCGTCAATGCCTTCGCTGATAAGGGTTTTGCCTTCGTTCAGCAAGATTTGTTTGATACGTAAGAGTTTGGTCAGGATCAGATCGGTGAAGCTTTCCTGGCTCATGTCGCGCCATGCTTCGCCGTAGTCATGATTTTTATTTTGCATGAGGGATTTTGCCGCCTCAATTTTTTCGCTGTATAATTTCTCCACCAGATCAACAGGTACTTCATCTATTTCGTCATTTTTCTTATCCAGCTGAATAAGGCCAATCACGCCATAGTTGAGAATACCCATGAACTCCGACTGGATATTGTCGTCTATCTTTTGTTGCTTGTTTTCCTGGATGGTGCGAATGCGTTTCGCTTTGATGAAGATCTGATCAACGATGGAAATGGTGCGCAGCACACGCCATGAAGTGCCATAGTCCTTGGTCTTTTTAATAAATATTTCCTTGCAACTGTTAACTGCCTGATCGTACTGGTGAATAGTATTTGCCATGAACGTTTGTGATAAATAGTGAATCGTTGGTGAGCAATCGCGAATGTTGAATCGCGGAACGTGAATGATGCCCTCCGGCGAATTCACGATTGACGATTGACGTTTCACGATCTTCCCTTATTTTGCCAAAAATAATACAATGTACACACTCAATTGCAAAGGCCGGATTTTAGAAATAAATAAGCCTTTGGTAATGGGCATAATTAATATAACACCGGATTCATTTTTTACAGGTAGCCGCCAGCAACAGCTCGATGGAATTTTGCGGCAGGCGGAAAAGATGTTGCTGGAAGGTGCTGCCGTTCTTGACATTGGCGGCCAAAGCACGCGTCCGGGCAGTGATTTGATTGCGGTGGAAGAAGAGTTACAAAGGGTAGTGGAGCCGGTAAAAACACTTCATGAGCATTTTCCGGAAGCGTTTATTTCTGTGGATACTTTTTATAGTAAAGTGGCAAAAGAAACGGTAGAAAACGGCGCTTGCATCATTAACGATATAAGCGGCGGCACGCTTGATGATGATATGCTGGCAGCTGTCGGCAAGCTGAATGTTCCCTACATCTGCATGCACATGAGGGGCACCCCGCAAAACATGCACGAGTTTGCCCACTATGAGAATGTGACGAGGGAAGTGCTTGATTTTTTTGTTGAAAGAATTGACCTCTGCAAAAAGAACGGCATTCATGATGTCATTGTTGACCCTGGCCTTGGCTTCGCCAAAACATTTGCGCACAATTTCGAAATCCTGAAGAATCTTTCGCTTTTAAAAATACTCGAAAAGCCTTTATTAATAGGCCTTTCAAGAAAAGGAATGATATATCGGACACTCGGGACAACAGCGGAAGAAGCATTGAACGGAACAACCGTTTTAAACACCGTGAGTCTTATGAACGGCGCGAACATTTTGCGTGTACATGATGTGAGGGAAGCGGTGGAAGCGGTGAAGTTGGTGGACGCAATTAATTCGGTGCACCCGTAGAGACAAGGCACTGCCTTGTCTGCGCTAGCAGGTTAATGGTGCAAAAGAGACAAGGCAGTGCCTTGTCTGTACTACCAGTATAATTGTGCAAAAGAGACAAGGCAGTGCCTTGTCTCTACGGGATGCGAAATTTTCAATTTTCACCGAATTTTATTCGGTCATAAGCATAAAGTTTCCAAACGCTCGTCTAATCTGCATTTCAGCCAAACGCCCTTTTTGTTTTTTGTAAAAAAATCTTCACTTTAAGCCCACCGGCGTCCGGCAACTGGTGCCTGGTGACCACTTATTTCAGAATTATATTCGTTTTTTTAATTTTTTCTTGAATTTAATTCTAAATGGTTTTAGATTTACAGAAAATTAGTCGAAATGGAAATTACTTTAGACAAGATCGATCTGCAGATCCTGAATATCATCCAGGCGAATGCAAAGATCTCCAACGCGGATCTTGCTAAAGAAGTGAAGATGGCGCCTTCTGCCGTTTTGGAAAGAGTTCGCAAGCTGGAGCAAAAGGAAGTTATAAAAGGGTACACAACCCAAATTGATCCTTTGGCCGTAAAGCAAACGATGCTCGCATTTATTTTCATTCGTACCTCCGTTGGATTTGCATGCAGTACCAACGCTGCAACTTTACTAGCTGCACTTCCGGAAGTGCAGGAAGTACATCACATTGCAGGTGAAGATTGTTTTTTAATTAAGGTAAGAACCGCTGACTCCGCTTCGCTTATGCGCCTCATGCGTGATGAATTGCGAAAGATACCTGAAGTTTCCTCTACGAAAACAACGATTGTACTTGAAACAGTGAAAGAACAGCAACAGATTATTATCCCTGAAAAGTAACAACATTATGAACATCGAACAATCTAAAAAAGTGTCACCACTAATGGTGATCCTCGCTTTCGCGACTGTATACATTGTGTGGGGATCAACTTATTTCTTTATACAAAAGGCAGTAGCAGAATTTCCTCCCTTTATTATGGGGGCATTAAGATTTTTAATTGCCGGATCTATATTGCTGATCTGGTGCATTATAAAAGGTGAAAAGATTTGGAACCCAACGCTCATCAAGCATGCAGCCATCAGTGGTATTTTGTTATTGCTGATAGGAAATGGTGCGGTGATCTGGGCAGAACAAACATTGCCAAGCTCGCTGGTGGCGGTGCTTGTATCATCAGTGCCCATTTGGTTCGTGATGCTTGACAGGGCACACTGGACAGAGAACTTCAAGAGCCGCGAAACGCTGACGGGTTTGTTCATTGGGTTTGCCGGCGTAATTCTATTGTTTGTTCAGCGCATCACAGAATCAATGTCATCTGCCAATACAGGCGCACAAGTATTGGGACTACTTATCTTAATTGTTGGATCAATGAGCTGGGCAGGTGGTTCATTGTATTCAAAAGCAAAAAGTTCAGCATATCCCGCCACTGTAAACACTGCATGGCAAATGTTTGCCGCAGGCATTGCATTTTTACCTTTTGCATTTTTATCAGGTGAAACAAAAAGTTTTTCGTTTGCTGCAGTAAGCACCGGCGCATGGATGTCCTTAGGTTATCTTATCGTGTTTGGTTCATTAATAGCCTATAGCGCATATGTATGGCTGTTGCAGGTTCGTTCCGCTACGCAGGTAAGTACCTATGGTTATGTAAACCCTGTGGTAGCTGTGTTGCTGGGTGTATTTTTCAACAACGAACCCATGAGCTGGATTCAAATTCTTGGTCTTGCCATCATTTTAACCAGCGTGTTACTGATTAACATAGCCAAGGCAAGGAAGGAGAGGAAAGTGGCGGTTAAGAGGAGAATGGAAATGGCGGTTGAGTAATTAGGAATTAGAAATTAGGAGTTAGGAATTAGAAGAGTGCACCATTTACTAGTGGATGCTGCTTTCTTCTAATTCCTAATTTCTAATTCCTATTTAACTTTTACAATCGTGCCATCCGGCGCAACAATCACTTTCTTCTTCTTAGAACCGTTGGTGGCGGTTACTTCGTAGTATTCTTTGTGATTGCCGTAGTTGCTGGTTTTATAATAAGTTTTGTCTACTATAGTGTATCCTTTTCCTTCACCTGCTTTTTTAAGAGAAGCTTTTACCGCTTCGGGAAGTTCTGCGTCTTTTTGTTCAAGTCTTGATACCAGCAAGTGTCCGTTTGCATCGTACAAACCATAATATTGCATGTCATCCCGTTTGAAACTAATGGTGTAGTGGTCAATGGTTTCACCAGATTGCAAATTGTCTTCATGCGTAATGTTCCATTTTTTTACATTAGCAGGATTTGCTTTGAAATACTGAACAGACTTCGCATCGGGAAATCTTTGGTGAAGACTATCAACAACTTTTTTAGGAGCCATTTGCTCCGTAACAGGAGTAGCGCCGGAACCTTTGATCACTACATCATCCTGCGCAAAGATGCTGAGCGACGAGATAGAAGCAATTAGAATCAATAGAGACTTTTTCATAAAACAATAATTAAGATTTAATGAATGGTTATAGAGAAAAATGTACCGATGGTTTGCACTGAGTGAATTTGAAAATTTGAAAATATGCTAATTTGAAAATGCATTCTGTTCATCTTTCCAATTAATTTCATTCATTCTTGTGGAGCAGACTGCTTTTAAATTACTAATAAGCTGCACGTAAAGAATTTTCAAATTTTCAAATTCGCAAATTTTCAAATTATCACACCTTTAATGTCCCCATCCACTGATGCCAAGCTTTATTCCAAAAAAGGTAGTCGCGGTCATGGCCTGCGCAGCGGGCAAAGTGTTATAGGTAGCAGCTATATAAACGCCATGATTTTCGTCTCTGTTAAATCGCAAGCCAAGATCTGCATGGGCTGCAAACTGCACTCCGTCTGCCTGTATGATGTATAGACCATTGTCAGAGCGTTGATCCTGGTAGGCGCCGCCAACACCGATTCTTGCATAAGGCACCATATGTTCTTTGGGGTTCTTGAAGTCGTATTGCACCAAAGCCACCAATTGATAAATGTTGGTATAGTTGCTGCGGTTACTTGTTAAAGCGGCGTTTTCTTTGTCTGTAGGATATGTTCCATGTCCTTTTTTATCCTGGAAATAGAACCATGTGAATGCTCCGCCGAGTGATAGTTGAGGATTTTTGAGTCTGTGAAGATAGGCTCCGCTAAATCCTACCCAACCAGTTTTACTCACGAAATCTTTAAAGCTGCCTGTCGGAAACGATACCTGGTAGCTGAACTCTGCTACTTGCTGCGCGTTTACTGCCGTATAAAAAGTTAACGCCGCTATTATGGTTAAAAGGTATTTCATAATGTCGTGTTTATTGATTTAAATAAGGTGACTGTTTAAACATTTGACCAATGTTTGTCTGAATTCTGGTAGCAATGCTGGAGGTAGAGCCTTCAAGCAATCCATTAAGAACACCCAACCAAACAACGCCCAGCTGGTTGCCTTTCGGTTGTGCGGGGTTTGTCATGTTTACCATGAGTGTACCTGTATTGTAACTGGCACACACGATGTCTGAAGGATACCAGTAGCCGGGGTTCCAGTTTACAGGAGGGTAATATCCCCAGCCCGGATACCAGCCCCAGTAGCACCACCAGCAGTAAGCGGTGCACACACCTTGTTTAGATGCAGTTACAGAAGGAAGCACCATCACACTGCCGGCAGAATTGGTAACTTGTTGCCAACCCAACGCATCTAGCTGTTTCTTTAATTCAGAAAGAATAACAGCATCATAAGTGTGGTCAGGCTTGTCGCCGGGGTTGGTAATATGCTCTACTGAATCTGGTAACATGTATGTTGTTACTTTAGAGAAGTCGAAGGAATTATCTGGTTGTGTGTAAACCAGATCATAGTCTGAGATGTAATCAGGTGCAGAAGGATAACAACCCGATAACATAAGGCTCGTGGAGAGAATTAGTACGGCTGCAATAGCCTTCGGATAAGCTTTTTTGATTCGCATACTTAATTAGTGTTTTAATGTCAAAAATGAGGGTATCGGCGGGTATGAAGGAACTCGATAGGTATTTGATTAGTAAACACAGTCTTAACACCGTTGCTGGTATTTACTTTATAACCACATATTCAAACAATTGTTCACTGAAGAAGGTGGATTTAACAGTAAAATGCGGGGCTAGAAAGTTGAATGGTTCGCAACATTTTAAACTCCTGAATGTTAAAGAGTATAAATCAGCATTTATTATCAAAATCATCTTTATGAAACAGATAGCACTAGCCTTATTCTTCGGGTGTTCATTGAGTCTTGCTTATGCGCAGACACCACAACCTACACAGCCTACACAACCACCTCCACCACAACCGCCACCAGCGACTGTACAATATGTTAACCCGGCGCCACCACCGCCACCACGTCAACAGCCTTCGGCGGCCGTACCTAAAATATCGCTGAATGTGCTTGGTGGTTATGTGTTTGGTGACAATGTTTCTACCGATAAATTTTATGGAAACGTAAACGGGGGCTTTCAATGGCAGGCAGGGCTTGAATTTGGCTTAAAGAAAATGTATGGTCTTGAGTTGTATTATGTAAGGCAAGACACTCATATTGATGTTGAGAATTATGGTGTAACACCAAAACAAACATTCAATGCAGGCATTAACTATATATTGCTTGGTGGTAAAAGATATTCTTATATTAAAAGTGAGGCTCTGACGGCCTGGTATGGCGTGAGCCTTGGTTGCGCTTTTGGAAATAATGAAGATGGTGATGGTTCTTATTCAAAATTCGCGTGGGGACTACGGCTTGGCCTGAAAGCAAAGCCAAACCCAGCATCTAAAATAGGATTTCTCTTCCAGGCGCAATTGCTTTCTGCTGTGCAAGCCGCAGGTGGAGGCATCTACTTTGGAACAGGTGGTGTGGGAACAGGTGTGTCGACATACTCAACCATTTATCAGTTTGGTTTAAGTGGTGGCATATCGATCGCGCTGAAATAACTGAATAACTGAGTAACTGAATAACTGAATAAACTGAATGATTGAAAAACTGAATGATCGAATCATTGAAGAAAGGTTGATCATCAAGTTCAGTTATTCAGTTACTCAGTTATTCAGTCATTCCTAAATCCCGTTCTCTTCTTCAACTGCTCCATCACATTGTAAATAATCGGGCAAGTGCCATAGTGCATGAACATTGAAAACAATCTTCTTGTAAAATTATCCTGATGGAGGTGAGGGAAGTCCCGGCATCCCTGGAAACGATGCTCGTAGATAGTGCATTTATTATCGCTTAGAAAATGACAGGGAATTGTATTGATAACATATTCGTTGCCTAATCCCTGCTCAAGATATTTCTCTTTAATTGAATCTGCAGGCTGCTGCAATGCTGCAGAAAGTTTTTGTAATTCTGTCTCGGTTACATTTATCATCAAAGACTTACAACAATTACCACAAGTTGTGCAATCTATCGCAGGACTGATTTCATCATTCAATTCATGAACGATCGTGTCGATCTGTTTGCTGTCTTCCGCATTTTTGAGAAAGGAAGTGAATGCATCATTTTCGGTTTCTTTTGCGGTTGCTTCTGCTGCAATAAAAGCCAGGGAAGTATGAATTGTATAGTTTGCCAAACGTTGGTATTAAGCGGCAAAGGTAGCGCAAGTTGTTAGTTGTTGGTTGTTAGTTATTAGCCTTTAATTTTGAATAGTTGTCATTGATGTCTAACAACTAACAACCAATAACTAACAACTTGACTTTTAAAAAAAATCCCGCCAATTACTTAGCGGGACCTTAAATGTTATTATTACTTATTCTTCGGAGTAAATGTCGTCGTCAAATTCTGCTTCCAGATCGTCATCATAAATATTTTCAAACTCACTTATTTTTTCATCATCAACCTCTTCTATGATTTCAGCAATTACATCTGTTTTCTTTTTCCAGAAATCTTCCGGTTCAGGTGTAAAGCTTCTTAGAAGCACACATTTTTCTGTCTCAAAAATAGCGCATACCAACTCTATTTCATCTTCCTGTGAATCCTTGATAAGATAATAGGTATCAAGCGTAAGATCAGCGTATGTTGCCATAAAAATATTTTACTAAAGTTATGATCAATTTTTATACGCGGAAATAATTAGCAATTAATAATTAATAATTAACAAAGCTGCCTACAGTACAAAATGTAACAATGCCTTTATTCCAAACACTCACAACGGCTGTATCTCGAAAAGTATGTCACATCTGTTAATTCCTAATTCCTAATTCCTAATTCTTAATTCCTGGTTAATCCTCGTCTTCCTCATAATTAAAAGCATCCTGGTTAAAATAAGTCTTCTCCCAGGCTTTCACTTTGTCGTCACTCAACAACTCGATGATGTCAAAAATAGGTGCATCTTTTTTCTTCCATTCCATCACTTCCGTTTCATCGTAACGTGAAATGAAATGGCAATGGTCAGACTCAAGATTTATTTTGATGAGTTTTAACGCGTCCAATTCTTTCTCCTGAATAATGTAATAACACCCTGGTTCTAATAACGAATACGAATACATACGCACTAGTTTTTCAACGTTTTATAATAGTTAAAAAAATACAAGCAAGCTCAAAAAATGCCGAATTTAAATGGGAGAATTGATGGATAGTTAGTAGTAAAACCACAAACAAAAGGAAAACCTATAAACTGTGGTTGAAAATCAAATATACAACTATTGACCCTTTCAAAAAATCGGGCAGATGATTTTGCTCATTATTTTTTCATAAACAAAATTTATTATTAATAATCAATATTTTACATATCTGTAAATAGTGTTATTATCTAATAAAATGGCTCATTTGTTGAATCAAAATTAATGGCCAAAAGGGCCCGTTATTAGGAGGAAAACCCTTAGGGGCTGGATAACTCAGTAACTGAATAACTGAGTAACTGAATAACTGAAGGGGTGAATTATTGAATCATTGAATTATTGGTGAGCCTTACCCTTGCAAGTTCAGTTAATCAGTTATTCAGTTATTGATTCTTCAATAAATCAATGATTCAGTTATTGTTTTCGCCTATTTTTGAATCTCAAGCAACCCGATGGAGAAGATAATTTTCACCGAAGAATTTTGCCAACCGCAAAAACTGTTTCCATTTACACTGACCCGGCATGTGCAGGACATTCGTGTCGGTATTCTCACCATTCGTGAGAAATGGGAAGCTTATCTCGGGCTGCCATCCTTTAACAAATGGCTGGATAATTATAAGGACAACGATCTTTCAATCAAAACAAACGAATTATCTGCCGGCGATTATCTATTGATCCACAGCAATGTGTTGCCTTCAGCTAAAATAATTTCTCATATAAAAAAACTCAATCCCGGCGAATTGTTGCTTTGCGCAGTAAACGGGCCGGTTGCATTAAAGTTCTCCAACAAAGATGCCAGCGCAAATGACATCAAAGTGAGCAAAACCATCCTGCTCGAAGAAGACGCTAAAGCCATTTCACAACCCTGGCATATTTTTCAGTTGAACGACTGGGCCATTCGCGAGGATTTTCATTTGCTTACCAATGGCAGAACTTCCGAACCGATTTCCTCTACCAATAAAACCATTTCTCCGGAAAATATATTCATTGAACAAGGCGCAAAAGTGGAGCATTGCATCCTTAACGCATCCACCGGACCGATCTATATTGGCAGAGGTGCCGAGATCATGGAAGGCTCCATCATTCGCGGGCCACTGGCCATGTGTGAAGGCGCTGTCCTAAAGCTTGGGACAAAAGTATATGGCGCCACAACGCTTGGCCCATATAGCGTTGGTGGTGGCGAGATCAAGAACAGTGTTTTCTTTGGCTACTGCAACAAAGGTCACGATGGTTATCTCGGCGATTCTGTGATAGGTGAGTGGTGCAACATGGGTGCGGGAACTTCTAATTCCAACGTTAAGAACAATGCAGGTGCCGTTAAGGTCTACAGCGATCTGGAAAAAAACACGTACGAAACAGCAGGTATAAAATGTGGCGTGTTAATGGGTGATTATTCCCGTTGCGCCATCAATACTTCGTTCAATACCGGCACTGTTGTGGGTGTATCTGTGAATATTTTCGGTAGCGGATTGACGCCCAAATATGTTCCATCTTTTTCCTGGGGATCGGAAGGCATAAAAACCTATAACTTTGACGCCGCTTTGCAGCATATAGAAAACTGGAAGCAACTGAAACACCAGACAATGACGGCGGAGGAAAAAAGCATTTTGAAATATTTATACGAAAATCAATAATTCCATTTTTATGAGACAACAAATTGCAGCAGCTAACTGGAAAATGAATCTAACCTGGGAACAAGGGCAACAATTACTGAGTGGTATTTTGGGTGCCAATGTTACTCCAAAACAAAACCAGGCCGTTATCATCGCTGTTCCATTTCCTTACCTTACCGCTGCAAAAGAAATTGTAGAAAAGAAAGCCGGTTACTTTGTAGCTGCGCAAAACTGCTACCATAAAAAATCAGGCGCTTTTACAGGTGAAGTTTCTGCAGAAATGCTGAAATCTATCGGAGTAAAATATGTGATCATTGGTCACAGTGAGCGTCGTGAATATTTCAACGAAACAAATCAGCAACTTGCTGACAAATTGAACTTATTGCTGGAGAACGGCATCGTTCCTGTCTTCTGCTGTGGCGAGCCTTTGGCTGTGCGTGAAGCAAACGAGCAAAACAGCTACGTAGAGCAGCAACTGGTTGAATCGCTTTTCCATTTAACTCCTGAGCAAATTTCAGGTATCGTTATTGCTTACGAACCAATCTGGGCAATCGGTACAGGTAAAACTGCCACTGCTGACCAGGCACAGGAAATACAGGCTTACCTGCGTTCAGTTCTTGCCGGTAAATACGGTAAAGAAGTGGCTGCAAAAATTCCAGTGTTGTACGGTGGTAGCGTAAAAGCTGCTAATGCAAAAGAAATCTTCTCAAACGAGGATGTTGATGGAGGTCTTGTTGGTGGCGCTTCTTTGCAGGCAGATGAGTTTGTGAAAATTATTGAAGGACTGAAATAGTTTATAGCGCAAAACGCTTAACGCCTAACGTTTTAACGCCTGTCGCGTGCGTTAAGCGTTAGGCGTTCTGCATTAAGCACGTGTATGAACATAAGAAAGAGTTTATTGCAAGGTATCATTTGGAGATGGCTATTCTTCCTGTCGCTCTTTTTGCTTAATGTAGGCTTCTCACGATACTTTGGTGCATCTGAAAGTGGTAAAGTTTATTTCATTACCAACACGCTTAATTTCTATTTGCTCATAAGCACCGTCAACATTGAGCTGGGAATTGCTTTTTATGCAGCCAATAAAAGGAAAAGTGTTTTTACGTTGCTGGTTACGGGTTTTGGTCTTTGTATCGCTTCGGTGGTTATGCTGCTTTTATTGCAGAACATTTCACCTGTCTCCCGGTATTTTTCTGCCCCCGGATGGCCGTGGTATTTTCCATTGATCTTTGTTGCGGGTAATTGTTTGTCCAACTTCATCAGCCCGCTTTTTTATGCCCGGGGAAATTATGGCCTGCCAAACGGTATCATGGCTTTTTTTATGCTTTTGTTGACGGCACTGTTTTTTGCAGTCGAAAAAATGCACTTCATTGATGGGGATACCATGATGGCGTTGTACTTCTGGTTGCCATTGATTCAGGCGTTTTTTTTATTCATTGTATTCCTTATTTATGAGCGGGATATTTTGAGGGAACGCAAATTCAACATGGCTTATGTCAAAAGCGTTTTCCGTTATTCCATCGTAGCTTTTGGCAATAGTTTGCTGTTGTTCCTGCTCCTGCGGATTGATTACTGGTTTGCCGAACATTATTGTTCGCCGGCAGAACTGGGAAATTACATCCAGGCCTCCAAATTCGGGCAGTTGCTGCTTATTGCCCCAACGGTTTTTTCATCTGTTTTGCTGCCACGCGTTGCCGATGGAACTTTTAAAAATTATGGCCGCGTTTTGTCTTTCCCTTTTGTGTTTTTAACGGCGGCATTCCTCTTGTGCTTTGTGTTGCTGCTGGTTTGCGGCTCCTCAGTTTTTGAAGTATTAATGGGGCACGACTACAATAGCATGTATTGGCCAGCGCTGATAAAAATTCCTGCCATTCTGTTTTTGTCTCTTCAGAATGTATTGGGTATTTGGTTTGCGGGGAAAAATAAAATGAAGTACAATTTTTATAGCACTCTCGCAGGAGTGATCGCCATGATCATCGCCGATCTGATACTGATTCCGACGAAGGGGATAAGTGGCGCAGCGGTTGCCTCTATGCTGGCATATATAGTCGCGTTTGTTACCAGCATTTATTTTTATAACAGGCAATCGAAACAATCCTTTGGGCAAATCTTACATTACAGCTATAGTTTGATCTTCAACTGGAAAGAAGAAACGGTGATCCTCTGGAACCAATTCAGATCACCTTCCATTGTCAGCAAATCAGGGGAAAAAGAGTTGTCGAATTAACCCTTTAATTTAGTCACGAGGTCAACATATTCCTGCATCGCCGCTTCCTTGCTTTTGCCTTTCAGATTACTCCACGCTTCGTGTTTTGCCTTGTTTACAAAATCAAACGGATTTGATGGAGGCTCACTATTTACATCACCTTCAGTGCCTTGCTTGTACAATGAATACAATTGAAGTAGCGTCTCATTGTCCGGTTTTTCCGAAAGCGTTTTGCTGTCCGCCGCTGCCTTTTCAAAAAGTTCTTTAAGTTCCATGAAATAGATTTTGCACGAATGTAGACAATTAGAAATTTGAAAATTTGAAAATGTGGTAATTTGAAAATTGGCCGCGGGGCGGCAATGTGTTAATTTGAAAATGTGCTAATTTGAAAATTCCGAGAGTTGACCATTTCCTGTGATAGGGGCCTTTCTAACTGTTCAAATATTTAATTCAGGAGTTTGGAGCTGGCATTAAATAACGGATATTTGACCTGTAACATTTTCAAATTTGCATATTTTCAAATTAGCAAAACACCAACATGAAAAGAATCATTTTCTTCTTTGCGCTTTTATGCGCCATTAGTGTAAGTGCCCAGCAACAATACGATACCATTAAAAATGTTCACTACTACGAAGATTCCATCAACAAAAAAGACGGTTACATCAACTCACAATGCACCATCGATATTTACTATCCGAAAGGTGTAAAAAACTTTGCGACCATTGTTTGGTTCCACGGCGGCGGAATAACAGGTGGTAAAAAGGAAATTCCACATGCATTGATGCAAAAAGGTTACGCGGTGATTGGCGTGGGGTACAGACTTTCACCCAAAGTAAAAGCACCTGCCTATATTGTAGATGCAGCGGCTGCTGTGGCATGGACATTTCAGCACATTGCAGAATACGGCGGCAATACTGATCTGATCTTCGTTTCAGGGCATTCGGCGGGCGGTTATCTCGGAGAAATGATCACACTCAACAAGAAATATTTGGGCAAATACAATATTAATTCTGACAAAATAGCTGAACTGGTTCCATTTAGCGGGCAAGCCATTACACACTATACGATTCGTGCAGAAAGAGGCATCAAAGAAACGCAGCCGGTTATTGATGAGTATGCGCCATTGTATTTTGTGCGTGCCGATGCACCGCCAATTTTGCTGATTACAGGCGACAGGGAAATGGAGCTTTATGGCCGTTATGAAGAAAATGCATACCTGAACCGCATGATGAAACTGGCAGGTCACAAGAGAACAACTTTATATGAACTTCAAGGCTTTGATCACGGTGGCATGGCCGAACCGGCGTTTCCGTTGCTTTTGAAAGAAGTTGGTAAGAGGAGCAAAGAGATTTTGGGTAATTGAAAATTGAAAGTTGAAAATTGAAAATGCTTTCTGTGTTGCAGTATTCTTGTTGCATTAGCATCCTGTTTGGGAAACAAGGGTCGAGCTTCACATAAAACCCATTTTCAATTTTCAACTTTCAATTTTCAATTAATTTTTATTGGTTCTTCGTAAACGAATACATCAAATAAGTATGTCTGCCGCCGATATCGAGTGGAGAGCGCAATACCATACCGGACGCATCTTGTGATACTTGTTCCAATCTGTAGCCGCTGGTAATATTTTTATCTTTTACGCCTTCTTCCAGTTCTTTGAACTGCAAATAGTTTACGCCGTTTTCCGTTAATCTTGACCAGAGAATATTGTGCGCACCTGCCTGGCAGTTGCCTCCGGATTGAGTAATGGTGTAGTTGCCATATCCATTTGACGGGAACAACCATGTACTGCTGATCATGCACTGGCGTGGAATGCCACCCAACACTTTCACATCAAATTTGTCATTGGGAATGCCATCAAGGGTAATGCTAGTTAGCGTCCATGTTCCGTAAATTGATTTCTTGGAAGCACCTTCAGAAACGCCGTTTGTTTTCGTGCTTTTGCAACTGAAAGCGAGGATAGAGGCAAAAAAAGCGAGAGCCACAATTGGTTTTTTCATATTTATCTTATTTGTGAGAAATAACATCCGTTGGGTTTAAATGATTTTTTAGATAAGCCGCATTTAAACTTGGGTGCAAATCTAAAACATCAACTTTGTTTTTTTCCCGCCACCACCATAACTATTCCTGCAACGGCTGCAATGCCGCCAACATATGTGGGCCAGGAAAGCGTTTTCTTTTCTTTTTTATTGACTTCAAGCGGGCCAACGTCCAATACTTTTTTCTCTTTCGTGAAGCTTATGCCTGGTATAACAAACATGAGCAAGCCAATGACGATGAGAATAATTCCTGCTGTTTTCATAAAAAGTTTTTTTAGGTTTTATGAAGTACCAGCAATATTCATTCCCTACCCAAAAATCTTAAAACGGCTGCAAAGATGCAGAATATTTAAATAAATTATGCTGCTCTTTCATTGGTTGAAATATTTTGGTGTTGCAAAGACTTGACAGGTTTTTGAAACCTGTCAAGTCTGGTCTCCGTACTGCCATCGCACCACAACGGGCACTGACCCCACCACACACATTCATAACATTTCCCAACCAATTATTAATTCTCCTTTATTAATTATTAATTGATAATAGGTTATTTTTGCGCTTCAAAATCAATAACCGGACATGGGCAAAGTAAAAGTGGGATTGGTGCAGATGAGCTGCACAGCCAACAAACAGGGAAATCTGGATAAGGCGATTTCAAAAGTGAAAGAAGCGGCGGCAAAAGGCGCACAGATCGTTTGCCTGCAAGAGCTTTTTACTTCATTATATTTCTGCGATGTGGAAGACTACGACAACTTCCAGCTGGCAGAACCAATTCCTGGTCCATCCACAGACGCATTGTCTGCTGTGGCAAAGGAACTGGGCGTAGTAATCATTGCTTCTTTGTTTGAAAAAAGAGCGCAAGGCTTGTATCACAACACCACTGCCGTATTGGATGCCGATGGTTCTTACCTTGGCAAATACCGCAAAATGCATATTCCGGATGATCCGGCTTACTACGAGAAATTCTATTTCACGCCAGGTGATCTTGGCTACAAAATATTTGAGACAAAATTTGCGAAGATTGGCGTACTCATTTGCTGGGATCAGTGGTATCCTGAAGCAGCGAGAATTACCGCGCTGATGGGAGCCGAGATACTGTTTTATCCAACCGCGATAGGCTGGGCAACTTCACAGGATCAACATACCAACAGCGAGCAATACAACGCTTGGCAAACCATTCAACGTAGCCACGCCGTTGCCAATGGCGTGCATGTCGTAAGTGTGAACCGAGTGGGTTTTGAACAAGGCGGTGCCATGAAATTCTGGGGTGGATCGTTTGTTTCCAATCCGTTTGGTAACCTTCTTTACCTTGCTTCTCATGACGATGAAGAAACAACAGTGGTAGAGATCGACACTAAATTAAGCGACCGCTACAGAACACACTGGCCATTCCTGAGAGACAGGAGAATCGATTCATACCAGCCAATTACGAAGCGATTCATAGACGCGGATTAATTGAAAATGGAAAGTTGAAAATTGAAAATGATACTGTAGGGGCGAATCGCATTCGCCCTTCTTACGATAACAAACAGTTGAGAGTTAAGAATGGAGAGTTGAGAGTTGAAAATGTGCAAGAGTGGAATGTACGGTGATGATCTCAAAGCGCTCTAATTCCTAATTCCTAATTTTTAATTCCTAATTATCACAATGACTCCCAAAGAACTCGGATACTATTTCCCGGCAGAATTTGCCCCACATGTTGCATGCTGGTTAAGCTGGCCGCATAAAGAAGCAAGCTGGCCGGGAAAGATCGATGCTATTTACCCGTACTATTGTCAGTTTATAAAAGAGTTGACCGTTAGCGAAACCGTTTGCATCAATGTGAACAACGAAGCCATGAAAGCCTTTGCCACAAAGCATTTGCAAAACGCCGGCGTTGATCTCAATAAAGTAAAATTCTTTTTGCACCCCACAAACGATGCCTGGTGCCGCGATCACGGCCCTGCGTTTTTGATCAATCCAAATGCAGAGCAAAAGAAAGTGATCGTTGACTGGAACTACAACGCATGGGGCGGAAAATATCCTCCCTACGACCTGGACGATGTTATCCCTACGCTGGTTGGCAAACATTACAACATTCCGGTATTCAATCCGGGCATCATCATGGAAGGTGGTTCTGTGGAGTTTAATGGAAAAGGCACACTGTTGACGTCAACTGCTTGCCTGCTGAATCCAAACAGAAACCCACAACTGAACCAGGAAGAAATTGAAACCTATCTGCGCAATTACTACGGCGTAGAACAGATCTTGTGGGTGGAAGAAGGAATCATCGGCGATGATACAGACGGTCACATAGACGACACAGTGCGTTTTGTAAATGAAGACACTGTTCTTACAGTTATCGAAGAAAATAAGAACGACGAGAATTACGGCATTCTGCAGCATAACCTGCAGCAACTATCTCAAATGAGGTTGCTCAACGGCAAACAACTGAACATTGTTGAACTGCCAATGCCTGATCCTGTTGAATTTGAAGATCAGAGACTTCCGGCTTCTTATGCAAATTTTTATATAGCAAACCATGCCGTAATTGTTCCAACTTTCCGTTGCGACAAAGATGACAAGGCGCTCCAAATCATTCAAAGCTGCTTTACCGACAGGAAAGTGGTAGGAATCGACTCCACGGAAATCATTTGGGGGTTGGGTAGCTTTCACTGCCTGAGCCAGCAGGAACCGTTGGTATAAGTAAAAAGTAAAAAGTCAAAAGTCAAAAGTCAGAAATAGACCTAGCAATGAGATCTTTGTCTCCTGTTTGCGGGCTCCATTTTTGACTTTTGATTTTTTACTTTTGAATTTTGCCAATCCCGTTTTTCCCTACCTTTGGCCTCCTTTACAAAATGTGGATGTAAAGGCGACTGATTTGTGTCAGTCATGCAACAGCCCGCAACCCTCTATATTTGCGGACTCGTTTTTTAAAATCGTGGAAATGAAAAATAAAGGATTAAAGCATTTGATGCTATTGAGTGGATTAACGCTCGTTTTAGGTTCAGCTTTTGCACAGAATAAGAAAAGAACAACAGCAGAACAAGTAGGTAAAAAAGGAGAGTTTTACATTTCATGGGGTTACAACAAAGAGTGGTACACTCCAAGTAACATTCACATTCACCAGCCATCTCTGGGAAATGATTACAAATTCATAAACGTCTATGCGGCTGACCATCCGGGCTGGGATGAAGGCCTTGCAGATAAAGCCATTAGTATTCCTCAATACAATTACCGCATAGGGTATTTCTTTAAAGATAACTGGGGTGTAGAAATCAACTTCGATCACACGAAATATATTGTGGCGTCCGAACAAATGCTGCATGTGAGAGGGACAATGGATGGCAAACAGGTGGATGCTTTCTACGACAATAACAAACCGTACGGCACTGCTGACCAACCTTTGACGTACTTTTTGAATAACGGTGCCAACTTCCTGTTGTTCAACCTTGTTCACCGCAAACATTTGACAAGCTTCAAAACTAATTGGTTCGATGCGTCATTATTGCTGAAAGGCGGTGTGGGCATGGTAATTCCTCACGTTGAGAACACTATTTTCGGCAAGGCAAATGATCCTCACTTCCAGGTAGGTGGTATGGATGTTGGCGTTGAGGCTGCTTTAAGAATGACTTTCGCCAAATACGTTTTCCTCGAATATTGCAACAAACTCGTGTACGCCAATTACTGGGGCCTGAGAGTTGCAGACGGTACCGCGAGACAATCTTTCGGTTGTTACGAAATGATCGTAAACCTTGGTGTGAGCGTGCCGTTGAAGAAATAGTTGTTTGTTGTTAGTTATTAGTTGTTAGAATACGCTGATAATTGTCGACTCTGATAAAAGTGGATCATCCGGTCCACTTTTGTTATTATATTGCCTAGAGTAATGCAATTAGAATCCAGCTTTTTAATCAGTGTAAATCAGTCAAATCTGTGTCATCTGTGTGCCCTCTCTAACAAAAATCTCATACCTTACGCCTTAAACTTTACACCTTCAACAATATTGTATTGAGCGGAGCTACTTATAAAGAAGATTTATTTACAGAAAAAGCAACCCATTTTGCGGAGGTATTGTTACCATTGGCTTTGCCAAAAAATTACACATGGGCCGTGCCGGCAAATTTGCTGGAAAAGGTGCAGGCAGGATGCCGTGTAGAAGTGGTTTTGAAGAATAAGAAATACGCCGGTGTTGTAAAACTCGTCCACACCGAAAAGCCAAAGGCGTTCAACCCTCAACCCATTTTAAATGTGCTCGATGATGAGCCCATTGTTTTTGCGAATCAGTTGAAACTTTGGGAGTGGCTCTCCGATTACTACATGTGCAGCGAAGGCGAAGTAATGCAGGCTGCATTGCCCACGCATTTCAAGCTGAGCAGCGAAACGGTTTTAATGTACAACGATGAGGCCGGAGATGATTTCGCGCATTTGGACGATGAAGAGTTTCTGGTAGCGGAGGCTTTGTTGTTGAAAAAAGAACTTCGATTGGTAGAAGTGCAGCAGATATTGGAGGTCTCACATGTTTATCCCGTTATCAAAAAATTAATCGAGAAAGGCGTTTGTTTTGTTTGGGAGGATTTGAAGAACAAATACACAGAGAAAAAAGAAAACTTCGTTACTCTTCATCCCGAGTTTGCCACAGAGGAAGCCTTGTCCAATCTGCTTTCCAACGATAAAAAACTACAGAAGGCAGAAAAGCAGATGGAGCTGCTGCTGGCGTTTCTCCATTTCATGAAAACGACCGGTGAAGTAAAACAAACGGACCTTCTAAAAAAATCAAATGCTACCGCAGCGCAGTTGAAAGGTCTTGCCGACAAAGGCATTTTAATCATCGAAAAACGCTCGGTTGACAGGATAAAAAATCTGCCGAAGAGCATAAATATAGATTTTACACTTTCCGAAGCGCAACAAAAAGCATTGGACGAAGTGAAAGCATCTCAACAGCAAAAACAAGTTGCTTTACTGCATGGCGTAACGTCCAGCGGTAAAACGCAGATCTATGTGAAGCTGATCGAAGAGCTGCTGGCAAAAGGAAAACAGGTGCTTTACATGCTGCCGGAAATTGCCCTCACGGCCCAGGTTATTCGCCGTCTGCAGAAATATTTCGGTGGCCACATTGCTATTTATCACTCGAAGTTCAATTCAAACGAACGCATCGAGATTTGGAACAAGGTAAAGACCGGTGAAGCGAAAATAATATTGGGAGCAAGATCGGCGCTGTTCCTGCCTTTCCGAGATCTTGGCCTGGTCATTTGCGACGAAGAACACGATTCATCGTACAAGCAACAGGATCCCGCCCCACGCTATCACGCACGCGATGCCGCGATCTATTTCGCCTCATTATTCGGCGCAAATGTGGTTTTGGGAAGCGCCACGCCATCGCTGGAAAGCTACTACAATGCTTCAATTGGTAAATATGCGCTGGTTGAATTACTGTCTCGTTTTGGTGATGTTGACATGCCGAAAATAGAAATCGTAGACACGAAAAAACTGTTTACAAAGGAAAAGGGAAAAGTGATCCTGTCTGTTCCGTTGCAGGAAGCGATTACAGAGAGTCTTCAAAAGAAGAAACAGGTCATTTTGTTCCAGAACCGCCGCGGTTATTCACCTTACCAGGTTTGTCAAACCTGTGGATGGATACCACATTGTCACAATTGCGACGTGTCGCTGACGTTTCACAAGCTCAGCAACAAGCTTGTTTGCCATTACTGCGGCACCAATTATCCTCCCGTTCACACCTGCGAAGCTTGCGGAAATCACCATTTCGCGCAGCAGAATTTTGGAACAGAAAGGGTGGAAGAAGAGCTGCAGGAATTTTTTCCCGATGCCAGGGTTTCCCGGATGGATATGGACGCCGTAAGAGGAAAACATGGCCACGACGCATTGATCCAGCTTTTCGAGCAACAGCGTATAGACATTCTCGTGGGAACGCAGATGGTGGTAAAAGGCCTCGACTTTGAGCATGTTCAGCTCGTGGGGATACTGGACGGTGATGCAATTCTAGGATTTGCCGATTTTCGTGTGAGCGAGCGCGGCTTCCAGCTGATGGAACAGGTGAGTGGCCGCGCCGGGCGCAAAAATGAACAGGGCAAAGTACTGGTACAGGTGCGTAACGTAAACCAACCGGTGCTGTTTTTCGTGCAGCAACATGATTTCAAGAGTTTTTACAAGTCGGAGATTGACAGCCGCAAGCAATTTCAATATCCACCCTTTACTCGTTTGCTCCAGGTGACTTTCAAACATAAAAAGCCAGACGTGGTGGCGCATGCGGCACGCACGTTTGCCCAGGGTATGCAGTCGCTTTATGGTCAGTATATAATTGGTCCAGCGCAACCTATCATCAACAAAATCAGGAATTTATATATAATGGAAATGATGCTGAAGCTGCCAAAGGACACCCAACTCATCAATGCCTGCAAGCACATGATCCAGGCGCAAACAGTCATTTTGCATAACGATGCACGGTTTAAAAGTGTAGTGATAACGCCAGACGTAGATCCGTATTAAGAGTTGTTAGTTGTTGGTTGTTAGTTGTTAGGCTTTCTGTGAGGGTTTTCTTCTTTACGAGATTCAGCCCTTGGAGTTTATAATTTTTAAAAAGAAAGTTGCACACAACGTCTAACAACTAATAACCAACAACTAACAACTAGATTTTCAATCTCTTATAAAATAAATATCCCCACTTCTACAATAAAAAAATCTCCATGAAAACTAAAAATTTTGGGAAAGGGTTTTTGCTTTTATAATCAATCCGTTAAATTCGCACCGTTTGGAAAAAGTACCACTCAACACACAAACTATGGCAGAAGAAAAGAAAGAGAATTTTGAATATACGGAAGACTCGATACGAAGCCTCGACTGGCGCGAACATATCCGCCTTCGTCCGGGGATGTACATTGGTAAATTAGGAGATGGAAGTAGTCCGGATGATGGTATCTATGTGTTGCTGAAAGAGGTGATGGACAACTGTATTGATGAGCATACGATGGGTTATGGTAAAAACGTGGAGGTTTCGATAGACGAAAAAACTGTTACCATTCGCGACTATGGCCGCGGTATTCCATTGGGCAAAGTGGTAGATGTAGTAAGTAAAATAAACACCGGCGCTAAATACGACAGCAAGGCTTTCCAGAAAAGTGTGGGGTTGAACGGTGTGGGTACAAAAGCGGTGAATGCGTTGAGCTCATGGTTTAAAGTAACAGCATTTCGCGACGGCAAAGAGAAAACTGCCGAGTTTGAAAAAGGTGTGTTGACCAAAGAACATAAAGAAGCTAAAACCACTGAAGCAAACGGAACGCTGGTTTCGTTCATAGCAGATAACAACGTGTTCAAGAATTTCCATTTTGTACACGAATACCTCGATAACCAATTTTGGAACTATTGCTACTTGAATGCAGGATTGATTATCAACTTCAACGGCAAGAAATACGTCTCCAAAAATGGCCTTCTTGATTTGCTGCAACGTAAAACCAATGAGGACGAGATCCGCTATCCGATCATTCACCTGAAAGGCGAAGACATTGAAGTGGCGGTTACTCACGAAAACCAATACGGGGAAGAGTATTATTCCTTCGTAAATGGTCAGTACACTACACAAGGCGGTACGCACCTCGCTGCATTCAGAGAGGCGTTTGTAAAAACCATCCGCGATTTCTATAAAAAGGATTACGATGCGGCTGATATCCGAAGCAGCATTTGTGCAGCAGTGTCCGTGCGTGTACAGGAGCCGGTTTTTGAATCGCAGACCAAAACAAAACTTGGTTCGTTAAACGTTTATGAGAACGGCCCAACCATGAAGAACTTCGTGACGGAGTTTCTTGGAAAAGAGTTGGACAATTTCCTTCACCGCAACCCAACCACTGCCGAGGCTTTAAAGAAAAGAATCGAGCAAAGTGAGCGCGAAAGAAAAGAGCTTGCCGGTATTAAAAAACTGGCAAACGAAAGGGCGAAGAAAGCCAATCTGCACAACCGCAAACTGAGAGATTGCCGTTATCACTACAACGACGAGGCAACCGGAAAAGATAAGGAGGCGATTTTAGAAAAACAGAAAGAAAGCACCATCTTCATTACTGAGGGTGATAGTGCCAGCGGTTCGATTACCAAATCCCGCAATGTGGAAACACAGGCGGTGTTTAGCTTGCGTGGTAAACCTCTGAACAGCTTTGGTCTTACCAAAAAAGTGGTATACGAAAACGAAGAGTTCAACCTGCTGCAACACGCACTGAACATTGAAGAAAGCTATGATGATCTTCGTTATAACAATATTGTGATCGCAACTGATGCCGATGTTGATGGTATGCACATTCGTTTGTTGCTGATGACATTCTTCCTGCAGTTTTTCCCTGATGTTGTAAAGAACGGACACGTTTACATTTTGGAAACACCGTTGTTCCGCGTTCGTAATAAACAGGAAACTATATACTGTTACGACGAAACAGAAAAACAGGCGGCTGTTAAAAAGCTTGGCAGCAAACCTGAGATCACGCGATTCAAAGGTTTGGGAGAGATCAGTCCGGACGAGTTCAAACGCTTTATCGGCAACGACATGCGTAAACAACCGGTAATGATTATGCCTGAAACGCATATTCAGCAGTTGCTTGAATATTTTATGGGAAAAAACACGCAAGAACGCCAGGAGTTCATTATTGATAACCTTAGAGTAGAATTGGATTTGGTGGAGGAAACAGCTGTTAGTGCCAATTAATAATTAAATCAAAATGATTCATATTGTATTCAACGAACCAGACATTGCTGTTCTTAAGCAGGCGATTGAATTGGATGAAAATCTCCAGGGCGATGTTATACAGATAAAGGATGATTACGCGGTAGGTCCATTGGAAAATATTTATGTTGGAGAAGGGAAAGAAGCTCGCAAAAACTGGTGGCGCGAAGTGCTGGCAGGTGGTGATTATGATGGCAAGGCCGATACTGATGAAGTGGACGATTACAAAACCATCGCGGAATTGGTGGGCACGATGCGCAGAAACGAAAATGAAATTATCTGGATATGGGCTGCGCAAAACAAACACGATGTATCCGGTTATTACTGGCTGTTGAAATACATGCAGGAGTTTCAGGGACGCGTGTTTATTCTTTATTTGAACAACCTGCCTTTCATTAATGAGAAGGGACAAATATTCTATCCAACGTGGCTTTCAACCATTCCGCCAAAGGAATTTTTGAAGGCAAAAAAGTTGGCAAGACCTATTACGCTCAGTGAATTTGAAGTTGATCCTGATGAATGGGCAAAGCTGTGTACAGAAAACAAAGGCGTCCGTTTGCTGGAAGGGGGAAAGAAATTGTCACAAGCGGATTATGATTTTTATGATGAAGAGCTGAAAAAATTCATCACCTCCGATTGGCAAAAAGCCAGCAAGATCATCAACCAGTTTTTGACAAAAGCAAAACAGACGACAGGCGATGCCTACATATTGTGGCGCCTGAAACAAATGCTGGCAGCGGGAGAATATGATGTGCAGGGTGAAATAAAAAACATGAAGGATTTTGAGGTGAAAGCAAAAGCGGCACAGGCGATGCCAAACGAACAGGGCGTATAATAAAAGAGTGGATCTTTTGATTAATCATCCATTGCTGATTTTTCAATGCAAAAGAAACAATAAGATGAAATTTAAATGCGCTTTGTAAGATCATTTGACATGACTTCAAAACTTAGCACGTTTGTGCACCAAATTGCGAAAAGAGATAGTAGCAGGTTGCGATCAATCATTTTTTTTGCGGCCTGTTGTTTGTGGTTCACTCACCACCAATTTTCGTTCCTTGGTTTTTATAATAATGATGATATTAATTATGTAGAATATGCGGCATCACTGTCGCACAACAAATTCTCTTTCACCAGCGATAGTCAGTATGGCCTGCGATGGGCATGTATCCTGATCACTGGTGTTTTTTATAAGTTCTTTGGAATAAACGACTTTTCAACTACGGCATATAGCTTTGTATCATTGCTGGTTACCGGTTGGATAATGGTGCTTTTATCAAAAAGGCAATCATTCAAATATTTCGTGCTGGTGCTGGTTTTGTTTTTTTCGAATTACACACTTTTGTTTTATTCTTACAGGCTCCTGCCTGATCCTGGAATATGTTTATGTGTAATTGCGGCTTATTATTCTTATAGCCGGTACAAATTTGACAAGGATTTTTCCCTGTGGTTGCCCGTGCTATTTGGCGTCATAAACTTTGTAGCCGTCATTACAAAAGAAAGCATCGTTTTAATATTGCCACTTTTTCTGTGGTGGATAATTCAGGACTTGCGAAATGCAAGACAACGGATATTTTGGTTAACGGCCATCGTTACGATGTTTGCGTTAGCATTCACTTATCTGCTGTACTTTAAAATTGCCACCGGCAGCTGGTTTTATCGCATGGACGTGTTGATGCAAAACAACTACGTCAACATTTGCCGGTATGATCTGCTGCCTGCAAAAGAAACGATGAAAAGAGTAACCTATCTACTATGGAATGCCTTTTGGCAATCGGGTGATGGGATATGCCTGATCTTTGGAATAACAGCATTGGTTTATAGAAAAAAACTACAACTGCAGGAAAGAGAATCGCACATGCTAAGCACTTTTTTTATTCTGCTGCTATGTGCAAATTTTATGACAGTGTCGTACAATGGATACGTTCCGCTGTGTTATGATCCGCGACACTTTTTATTTCTGCTGCCTTTTTCAATATTAGCCGGAAGTTTTTTACTCAGGAAGTTTTATCAGCAGCCATTTAAATTTATTGGCTTGCCCGTCTTTTTTATTTTATCTGCTTTGTTGCTGATGATAATTAAAGCGGGAGATATGAAATATTTTTATGGCATAATTGGTGTGTTTTTGCTTGGCTGGTGCTTTGTGGCTAAAATGATCGTTGATAAAAAGGCGTTTTGGGTTTTTGCGATTTGTTTGTTTTGCCTGCTTTCGATAAGGCCGTTGACAGACATCTTCCATCATAATAATGTGATGTATTTTGATCACAGGGCGTTGATAAAAAAAACGTTTCCTGCAAAGATTGCAGATGCAATAGTATATACTGATGATAAAATTGACAGGGATTTGAGTAAGTACTTTATGCAATTTGATACGCTGAATGTGCGGTTTTTATATACCGAAACCTTAAGCAAAAAACTTTTAAATAATGCGGATGGGCCAGTGTATTTTTTGCTAAATGAAAAAAGAGAGTCAGCAGGCGATTTCGAAAAAAATATTGATTCAAATGATTTGAAAGCTGTTACTTTTACTAAATCTGGCTATTTCTCTTTGTATAGAATAGAAAAAAAATGACCAGATTTATCAGGAATTAGTTCTTTGGCTATGAACCAAATACTTTGCCGACATCCAGTTCACCTACTTAGGAGTGAGAGGGAAGTAGAAAGCAGAGTAAATGTTCAGACATGGCAAACACATATACGCAGATCTATATTCAAATAGTATTTGCAGTAAAAGGAAGGAAATGTTTTATAAAGGGAGATTTTAGAGAAGATGTACAAAAGTATATGACGGGCATTATAAAAAACAAGAAACAAAAATTGTTTGCAGTGTATTGTATGCCAGATCATGTACACATGTTGATTAGTATTAAGCCCGATGTATCATTGATCTACATTGGTAAGAGATATTAAGGTAAATACAACAAGATATTTGAAGCAGCAAGGCTTTGTAAATGAAGGCTTCAGTTGGCAGGAAGGATTTGGAGCGTTTTCATATTCCAAATCACAAACGCCGCAGGTGGTTAATTATATTTTGAATCAAAAGGAGCATCATCAAAAGCGAACATTTCGTAAAGAGTATCTAGAATTTTTGGAGAAGTTTGAAATTGAATATGACGAGAAATATTTGTTTGAATTTTATGATTAGAAGCTGAATAAAGGTCTTACAATAACGAAGAATTTTGCCGACGCGGAAAAGCTCCCTTAGGAGCTCAATGTTCGTAGCAAAACGAGGACATTGCAATCAATATACCAGCTCCGTAGGAGCGACATGTTAATTTACGTATCGCCCCTATGGGGCTGGCAATGGGATGTAGAACGCCAAACAGATGCTACGAACGTTTAGCCCCGCTGGGGCTGAATTCCGAAGGTGAAAGATGTTTAGAGAGAGAAGACCTCTTTGATATGATGAATAGAAGAGGATTAGACAAGCTCTGTTTGGAGGACAGCGTTCGCAGCGATATTTTTTAATTTATTACAAGCCCCAGAGGGGCGACACGTTAGTAGTAGCATAGCGAATTTATGAGCACAAAGAATAAATCAACGGAATTTTTAGACAACGAGCATGGTGTGCAGGGACAGTATAAAACCTGGTTCCTCGATTATGCGTCGTATGTAATTTTGGAGCGTGCTGTACCGGCTATTGAAGATGGCTTGAAACCCGTGCAGCGACGCATTTTACATGCCATGAAAGAAATGGATGACGGCCGTTTCAACAAGGTGGCGAACATCATTGGGCAGAGTATGCAATATCACCCTCATGGTGATGCCAGCATTGGTGATGCGTTGGTAAATATGGGTCAAAAGGACCTGCTGATTGAAACGCAGGGTAACTGGGGCGATATACGAACAGGTGATGATGCGGCTGCGGCACGTTACATTGAGGCACGTCTTAGCAAGTTTGCGCTGGAAGTGGCTTTCAACAATAAAACAACTGAATGGCAATTGAGTTATGACGGTCGTAAAAACGAACCGGTGACATTGCCAATGAAGTTTCCCTTACTGCTGGCACAAGGTGCAGAGGGTATCGCCGTTGGTTTGGCAACAAAAATTCTTCCGCATAACTTTTGCGAACTGATAGATGCTTCTATAAAATATTTGAAAGGCAAGAAATTCGAGCTTTATCCTGATTTCCAGACTGGTGGCTCAATGGATGCCTCCAACTATAATGATGGAAAGCGAGGAGGTAAGGTAAGAGTTCGTGTAACTATAGAAGAGGTTGACAAAAAAACGCTGGTGATCCGCGACGTGCCTTATGGGGTAACCACTACGCAGCTGAAGGATTCCATCATCAAGGCGAATGACCAGGGAAAGATCAAGATCAAAAAAGTTGAGGACCTGACTGCTGCGGATGTTGAATTGAAGATCGATCTGGCGCCCGGTATTTCTCCCGACATCACGATCGATGCATTGTACGCTTTCACCGATTGCGAAGTGAGCATTTCTCCAAATGCCTGCGTGATCGTTGATAAAAAGCCAATGTTCCTTACTGCATCAGAACTTTTAAGGGCTTCGGCAGATAATACAAAAGAGTTATTGCGCCGTGAGCTGGAGATCAAATTGAATGAGCTGCAGGAAAAATGGCATTATACTTCTTTGGAGAAAATATTCTTCGAAGAAAAAATATACAAGGAGCTGGAGAAAAGGCATGAGACCTGGGAGAAAGTGTTGGAGGCAATTGATAAAGCATTCACTCCATTCAAAAAACAATTACGTCGCGATATTACAAGAGAAGATATTGTTAAGCTGACGGAAAAACCCGTTCGCCGTATTTACAAGCTGGATATTGATGAATTGAACGAACAGATCAAAGCGTTAAATGCTGAGATCAAACAAGTAAAACATGACCTCGCAAACCTTGTGGATTTCGCTGTTGCTTACTATGAAAATCTGTTGAAGAAATTTGGTAAAGGCAGAGAAAGAAAAACAGAGATCAAACCTTTTGAAGCAATTCAGGCAAACAAGGTGGCGATTGCGAATGCGAAAATATACATGAACCGTGCAGATGGCTTCATTGGTACAAGCTTGAAGAAAGACGAGTTGATCGCGGATTGTTCTGACCTTGACGATATCATTGTTTTCACAAAATCGGGTAAAATGAAGATCGTTCGTGTGGCGGATAAAACTTTTATCGGCAAGGACATTATTCACGCGGCTGTTTTCCAAAAGAACGATGAGCGCACCACTTACAATATGATCTATGTGGATGGTAAATCAGGAATCAGTTTTGCAAAGCGTTTCAATGTAACCGGCATTACCCGTGACAAAGAATATGATCTTACAAAGGGTGCAGAGAAAAGCAAAGTGCAATATTTTACCGCCAATGCAAATGGTGAAGCGGAAATTGTAAAGATCACGTTGAGCCCTAACTGTAGCGCAAGAAATAAAGAGCTTGAGTTTTATTTTGAAGAACTTGATATCAAGGCGCGTGGTACAATGGGTAACCAGGTAACAAAGTATCCGATCAAATCTGTTAAGTTTAAAGAGGCAGGTCGCTCAACGCTGGCCACCCGTAAGCTTTGGTACGATGATCAGTTTGGAAGACTAAGTGCAGAGGAGAAAGGTATTTACCTCGGTGGCTTTGACGCGGAAGACAAGATTCTTGTGGTATTTACTGATGGCACATACGAAATAACAGATCAGGAACTTACACAACGATTTGACGTTGACAAAGTGTTATTGATAGAAAAATTCAATCAAGACAAAATATTAACGGCCATTTATTACGATGGTGATAAAGAGCAGTACAATGTAAAACGTTTCAAAATTGAAACTACCACATTGAAAAGCAAGTTCCTGTTCATTAAAGAAGGTGAGGCAAACCAGCTGGAACTGATCACCACAGAAAATAAACCTGTTGTATTGATCTACACGGGAAAGGGTACTCAAACCAAAACCCAGAAAATAAAGATCGCCGACTTCGTGGAAGTGATGGGATGGAAGGCTGTAGGTAATAAACTGGCCGACTACTCAAAAAATACCGAAATGGAGTGGGAGCCGAGAGCTAAAGAAGACAACGGAATGCCGGAATTATTCTAGATAAAAAAAGGCTTCGAAAAGTTCGGTATTGCTGAGCGGATCGAGGCCTTTTTTGAGCTTATATGGAGGGGGTAGGGCAGATTATTAGAAATCTCATTTTTTAACCACATATTATCCCTTCTTAAACAATTCCTATTGCAACGTATTGGCCAAAACAAAAGTCTATGTTGCAGGATAACTGAAAATCACAACGCCATTAACGCTGAATCGGTTTGTGTGCGATATAATTATATGATTATCTGATAGTTGTGTTTTTTTGCTGGTAGTAGTAGATGGGTAAATGCCGAAGTATCCGTGATCACAAAAAATATATAATAAAAAAATATAAGGAATCAGGCGCGTGAACGTTAGTCTAAAAGTATCAGCTTGTATTCCGAATATATTTAATAAAAACATTATTATAAGCAAAGATTGAGCATGAAGTTATACGCATACAGAAGCATATTGATCATTTCAATCTTTGCTTTTTTATTGTCTGCCTGCAAAAAAGAAATCAGCGGAGATCTTCCGCCGGATCCGACGGCGCCAGTGTATGGTACGGGTGACTACCAACCGGCCACTGAAGGGAGTTACTGGGTTTACAATTATGTGGACACAAAAGGAAACAAAGACCTTTATACATTGAAAGCTACTAAGGACACTGCATCTTACGATACGCTTACTTACAGGGTTTTTGTGAATTATGCGAACTCCGCCGGACTTTCCAATAATTATATTGCTGTTAATAATAACAATTACTTCCTTCGACAAAACGCTGTCAACGGATCGTCAACGCCTTTTCCATTAACCATATTATACCTAAACGACAGATACTACGATGATGATACGTGGGAGTCTGTTGCAGGAGAAAGTGATCTTTACACCGTAAAGATCAAAGGTGTTATCATTGCACGGGACATAACAATGAACGTTAATTCCCTTCGATTTCCTCATGTGATGCATAGCCAGGTTGCGCTGTACTACGATATTCCCGGCGTTGGTGAATACAAAATGGCGACTTACGACTACTACGTTGCATTAAAAGTGGGCCTCATCAGGATTGACTGTACACCAAGCATCTATTCGGACGTAGCAGGCTTTTCACAGGTAATTATCAATTATTCGATCAAGTAGAACTTTTAGGGAGTTATGAGTTGAGAAAAGCAACAAATATGGTTCGGCACAAAATAAAAAGGTCATGCTTCAATTTAATAGCAATATCTTCTTATTTTACTCAAAAATAATCCGCCCATGTTTGAATTCCTGTCTATAATAGCACTCGCTCTTTTACTAGGATTGGCTTTTTTTGTGACCGTTACTTTGCATGAATTAGGTCACGCCATACCGGCGCTCATTATGAGCAGAGATGAAGTGACCATCTATATCGGATCCTTTGGAAGTCCATACAACTCTTTTCATTTAACTATAGGTCGGCTCGATTTTTATTGTAAATACAACCCCTTGCTGTGGTACAAAGGCTGTTGTGTGTATTCCGACAATTATCTATCCATTGATCAACGTATTTGGGTCGTTGCTGGCGGTCCAATCGCGTCTATCCTTGCGACGACTGCAACCTGGCTGCTGATTTCAAACCTGCAACAAGAAGGGTTTTTCCGTATCGTGTTTGGAAGCATCTTTGTTATCTCCATCGGTGCTACCATCTATAGTTTGATACCTAATCCTGTGCCTCGATATACTTCATCTGGATATCCTGTCTACAGTGATCCTTACCAGATATTCAGGCTAATTCGTATGAAACGCGGCCGCTACTGATTTAACTCACCACTAAATCAGCGATTTCAGAAACGCCATCGTGTCCACGCCATCGGCAAAGTCTGTTAATGACGGTTGTTGCGCAACTCCAAATGGCGTGAAGCCTTCGCCTACGAGACATTGAATGTTTTCGTCGCCTTCGAAAGACTTGATTTCTTCTTTGTTCTTATAAAAACTATAATTCACTTGACTGATGGGAGAGAATGGGGATGCATTTTCAACCAGCAGCGTACTGCCGTCGCTCATGTAGAATTTGTTGTTCAATATTTGCAGCGACAACTGGTAGTCATAATTATTTCTATACTTGTTGTGATCAGCAAAATGACCATACTTTTTCATTGCATTTATCAAAGGCACAAAGTCATAGTTTTCCGGAACCAGAATTTGCGTCACATTACGGCAGCCCAGTCCAAAATACATGTGAATATCGTCGCTAAGTTTCTCCAGGTCTTCCACAGTTTCGTTACCGGTGAGGATGGCTACAGACGTCCTGTTGCGACGGATTATGCTGGGGTATTTGGAAAAATAGTAGTCAAAATATCTTGCAGAATTATTGCTGCCCGTGGCAATGTATGCATCGCAATTTTTTAGCAGTTCAGCGAAAACAATAAGCTCTCTGCATTCTTCATTCAAGGTGTATAGCTGTTCCGCAAGATGTTTTATCAATACATCATCCTTGGAAGACGTTTTAATAACGGCTATGTGCCCCGTAAGAAACACACACAGAAAATCATGGAACCCAACCAGTGGAATATTTCCGGCCATTACAATGCCCACTTTTTTGGGATTTGCATTTGAGTCGGGCAATTGATAAGCCGCAGCGAAAGCCTCCAGCTTATCTTTTTGCAAAAAATTATCGACAATATTTTTCGTGGCGATCTCCATGAATTCCGCCGTAAACCAGCCATTTTCGCGGGTTGCCTTGTGTTGCGCCTCCTGCCAGTTCTCATTTTCGCTAGTGATATATTCGCCTAAACGAACCAACAAATTAATTCGTTGTTGTAAGTTCATATTACATTCATAAATTTGTGCGCAAAGTTATAGTAAAACAGTACCTTAAAAAATTACGAATATGGCAATTAAAATAACAGATGAATGTATCAATTGTGGCGCTTGTGAACCTGAATGTCCGAATAATGCGATTTATGAAGGTGGTGTAGAATGGGCAATGGCAGACGGTACAACAGTGAAAGGCGCTTACAAATTGATGGATGGCACATCTGTCGATGCTGATCAACGCAATGCTCCGGTTAGCGTTGATACCTATTATATCGTTCCGAATAAATGTACGGAATGCCAGGGTTTTCACGAAGAGCCGCAATGTGCAGCCGTTTGTCCGGTTGACTGCTGTGTACCTGATGAAATGTACAGGGAAACGGTGGAAGAACTAATGGAAAAGAAAGAAAAATTGCATATAATGTAATGGCATTTTTTCGCGGAAAAGGGGGTGTCAAGGCAGTAAAACGGCCAAGCTAATAACAAATACTTGTACTTGCAAGCATTTAGAATTTTAGCACTATTTTTTTCTGTATGAACGTTTATTTGTTTACCTTTTCTGTATCAAAATTTCTTTTACTGTAGCCTTAGTGCTACTTAAATAGGCGGGTGATATTTCCCGCTAGGATAAGGGTGAAGGGTAAATGCCTTCACCTTTTTTTGTGCTTGAAAAAATGAACACAGATTTTCATGATTGTCAAGTTCTATGAAGATTTTTTTCAGATCATAAAAATCTTGAAAATCATGACGATCTGCGTTCTTCCTCTTTTTCAAATTTCCATATTTTCAAATTATCAAATTATCTTATGCAACAAAGACTAAGCTTTCTAACCATCGGTGTCAATGATCTTGAGCAGATGAAAAATTTCTACATTGAAAAATTTGGCTGGCAGCCAATGAAGGATGATGGTGGTATTGTATTTTTTAAATTAAACGGCTTTATTCTTAGCCTTTTTCCGGCAAATGAGTTGGCTGAAGATATAGGCATTCCGCAAGATGGCAGCGGCTTTAAACGCGTTACTATGGCCATCAATTTCCCTTCCGAAAAAGAAATAGATGATGTTTTTGCAGACCTGGAGCAAAAGGGTGTGCGTATTGTGAAACAGCCCTCTAAAGTCTTCTGGGGCGGGTATTCCGGCTATGTCGCAGATATTGAGAATAACTACTGGGAGTTTGCTTTCAAGCCGTTTGTTGAATTTGAAAATATGTGAATTTGAAAATTTGAAAATGAGGAAGGACACAGATTTTCATGATTTTCATGATTGCCAAGATTTTTTCAAATCATAAAAATCTTGACAATCATGAAAATCTGCGTTCTCTCTATTATCTCATCAGGCTATTCAAATAGCTAACTACTTTATTCGGATCCCAGTTGTTGATGTAAAAAACATAGGTCGCAGCGCCGGCGATCAGTAATGCCGGAATTGCAAAAGCGAGCCATAAAAACCTGCGTTTCTTGCGTTGTTTCCCATGCAGCAATTGATTCATTTCATGATTGGATACTTCGCGGTCGCCCACTCTGATAGCATGAGAAGCATCCTGGCGGATCACTCTTTCTGCATTTACATTTGGCAACATCATATGGTCGCTAGTGTATGGCTTGAATATTATTTCGCCATTGGATTCCATGCTAAAAGTGCCAATACCGGGCCATTCGCAGCTTCCATTGTTGCGGATATTCGCCCTGAGGTCGTAGGCAAATTCATTGTACCATTTGATGGCCTCAAAATCTGCAATGTTTTTTTGGCTGGCGATATAAAGAAAAAACTCCTTGTCAGGCGCATCAAAATATTTATCGAACCTGTATTTATACTGGGGAGGTAATAGTCTGTGATTTACAAAGTCAGACACCACGGGCACTGTATCTGCATACAAAGAGCCGAGTCCGGGAATGCTGATACTTTTTTGCTGCGCCAGGTAACTATTAAGAATATTAATCATGGTATTTGTTTGCCGTCTGCAAACTTATTATTTCTGGTTAAAATTAAACACAATGCCTCCTAAAATATTAAATCCGTATACTTTGTATTGGTTCCAGCGTTCGTATTTGTTGTTGAAAATGTTATTCATTTGCACCCACAAATTCAACTGGCGGGTGATCTTGAACTCAAGTCCGGTGCTCATGTCAAATGCAGCCTTGCCAGCTTTGGTGCCCATGCTTTTTGTGCGATAATCAGGAGGTCCCCATGCGGAGATTCCTGCTGTCCAGTAAAGATCTTTCATAACCTGCCATCTCATGTCAGCATTGAATTCAACAGGCAAAAGGCCATAAGCGGAAGGCTGGCCCTTAATGCCGCTGTACTGATTAAGGTCGATGGAAGCAGTGGCATTAAAAACTTCTCCCGTTGCATAGCCAATTTCGCCGTGAATGTGAAACGCATTCATTGAAGAAGCGTACACCGTTTCAAAAGTTTTGCCGTCTGTTGTATCGTTTACAAACAATGGCATGTTATGATAAGTGATCACACCAACCTTTGCATTGTAGGTAAAATTCTTTCCCAGCAGGCCTTTGATGCCGCCATAAGCCTCTTGTTTACGTGTGTTCAACAATGAATCCGGTTGAATGATCCATGGGTTCATTGCTGCAAATCTTTGATAAGAGCCCTTGTCATAACTTCCTATCCAACCAGCTTGCAATGTAAATTTCTTATCGTTGGTCGTCACCTCGGCCATGAAGTCTGGTAAAAGATGAAAATCCTTTCTGTCCCATGAAGGAATCACGCCGCCATGTATCCATAAATTGTCCCCTTTGTACACTACAGCGGGTGAAACGTAATACAGGTTATTGTTTATCGTGAGTTTGTCCGCTTTGTGATAAGAAGTGATATTAGCCGTTACGCCGAGGTTAACAGCAAACTCGTCGGTGATTCTTTTTTGAATAGGAACATCCAGCACCGCATTGGTTTCATTTGCATCGCTCATGCTGTTTTTTCCTGTAAACGCAGCTAAGCGCAAGGTTGGATGGTAGTTTACACCAAATTCAGTAGCACTGATATTCTGCAATCCAACAGATCCTTCAAAGGTTTGGAAACGTTGGCGAACATCGGTTTTGTTGAATTTTAAAGTGTCAGGTTTGTATCCGTAGAAATAATAATCTTCGCCGGTAAAAGCAAGTTTGCCGTCCCACTGCATGTTCTTACCCGTTTTCAGAAAACCTTTCAGCCCCACATTTGCATAATTGTTTTTCTGATTTTCCAGGTTGCCTTTAGAGCTATAGCCTTTGGCAAATATGTTGAGGGAAGACGTTTTTGCATCGCCAAAACTAAAGCCTGCCTGCACATAAGGTAAGTGCACATTGCCTATACCCACTTTGATAAAATTGCTGTTTTGCCACTCGATGGTTTGCACCGGAAGTGCCACCGGACTCAACGCGCCTGACTGATAATTCATTGTCACGGGCTGTTGAGGAATATTGTAAGTCAGCTTCGGTTTTGTGGAATCCGTTGCCGGAGGAACCGCCGTGAAATTGATCTTTGCCGCATCTCTCAATACCGGTTTAAAGGTAGAAGTGATGTCAACAGTTTTTTTCTTCCCGTTATCCTGCGCCAGCATTGCCTTGCTAAGCGTAATCAAACTCATGGAAGCGATTATATATTTTGAACAATTCATGCGAATTAATAATTAAAAATTAATAATTAATAGGGTGATCAAAAAAATTGATAAACGATGAACAGAAAGTCTAACAACTGCTAACTAACAACTCTCAACTCTCAATTCTCCACTCTCAACTACCCTTTAAGTTTACTATTCTGTTTCTCCTCATCCGCAGCCGCTGTCAGCTTCTGCTGCGCCTGTTCTTTCAGATCAGGATTGCTCGAGTTGTCTATTACACTTTGATAGGTTGCTTTCGCATTGAAATAATCTTTCTCTGAGTAATAAATATCGCCCAGTAAAATGTACGATTTGGTAACCCACAATTCGTAAGAGCCAGATTTGTTGATCACTTCAAATGCTGCTTTTTCGCCTTCCTTCAGTTTGTTCTGTTTTACCAGCATGCCAGCGATCTCGTAACGTGCCTCCGCAGCGTATTCACCTTTGTTAAGTGCAATAGCATTGCGGTAGTAGGAGATAGCAAGGTCAAGATCATTGTTGCCTTGGGCAGATTTCGCAAGCACCATGTTGGATAGCACTTTATCGTCTGAGCTGCTTGATTTCTGGGCCACCAGATCTTTTGCATTCGCAACCGCTTCGCTCCATTTTTTCAACTGGTACTGGCTGCGCAAAAGTCCGCGCATTGCCTCCAGTTTATTTTCCTGCGTTGTGGCAAAATCTTTTAGTTTAGAAAAATACTGTTCCGCTTTGTCATAATTCTTCACATCGAAGAAGTTGATACGTGCGGCCTGCACCAGCGATTTTTCCCCAAATTTATTTGGCACCCTGTCAGATACAGCCTCGTAGCCTTTCACAGCATTGGCGTAATCTTTCTTGTTGTTATAAATTTCACTGCGATAGTAGTAGGCCTCAATTGAATAATGACCATCCGGGAAGCGGGAGAGATAGTTGTCAAACTTGTTCAGGGCGCCATTAAAGTTGCCATTGCTGAATTGTACCTCGGCTTCAGCATAGGCCAGAGAATCTTCCTGGTTCACAGAAATGTTTCTGCCCATTGATTTAGCGAAAGCCACGTAATCAGCTGTTTTTCCTTCTTCCACGTAAATAGATTTTGCGTTGTCAAGCGCTTCATCTGCTTCCGGAGAATTTGGATATTGCTTAAGGATCGCATTGTATTGATTCAATGCTTCCTGGTTGTTATCAATATTGTAGTATGCAATGCCAAGTTTCAATAATGCTTTTGGCTTCAAAGCTTCATTATCGGTATTGGAAGCAGTAACTTTTTTAAGGAAAGGAATGGCCTCAGAGAATTTTTCGTCAGCCATATAAGTGCTTGCGATCTCCATGTTTGCCTCCGGCGCCAATGAAGAATTTTTGTAAACACGTTCTATGCTCTGCAGAAGTTTAATCTTATCGTTGCTGCTGTTAACGCCCGCCACCATTGCTTTTTGGAACGTGGCGTAATCACTCGCAGGCCAGGAGAAACCAACCACCTGGTCGTACATACCCACGGCTTTTTTATAGTCCCTCGACATGTAATAACAATCGGCTTCGCGAATGAATGCGTCTTGCTCAACCGGCGTACTACTGATGCGAGGTGTTTTTACCACCTGGTCAAAATATGAAAGTGCCTGTTTGTAATTTTCCTTTTTGAAATAACAATAACCAAGGTTATAATTCGCGCTCACCGGTTTTACGTCGCCGCTTGTTACCGGCGTTTTCAGGTAATCGTTGTAATACCGGGTCGCGTCATCTGTTTTGTCGAGTCTGAAAGAAATTTCACCTTTCCAGAAGTTTACCAAAGGCAACACAGATTCGTTGAATTTTGCTCGCAGTGCTTTGTCCAGCAGATCATTGGCCGCTATCAGCATGCCATCGTTCACGAATTCCATTGCGCGGCCATACAACACACGCGGATAAAGGCGCTGCACCGTTTCGGAAGGTGTTTTGATGCTTTCAAGCAAAGTAAGAGCATCTTTAAAGTTGTTGGTATTGGCCATCAACGCAACCATCAATTCTCTTGCTTCGTTGTTGTAAGCAGAGTTTGGATAGTTTTGAATAAAGCCCGCCAGTTCGCTTTGCGCCACATCCTGGTAACCTAATTCGTATGACAGTTTGCCGTAGTTGAATTTTGAAATTTCTTTCTGTTTTTCATTGCTGCTGTTATTGGAGCAGAACAGAAAAGCATTGCGGGCATTGGCTTTTTGATTTGTTTTCAAATACGCATCACCCAGCAAATACATCGCATTTTGAGCCAGCGAATCTTCTTTTCCACCTAATTGCTTAAAGCCATCGATCGCTTTTGTGTAAGTGCCGGCGTTGTAGTAGCAGTAGGAGAGCTCATATAAATCGCGGCGGCTCACCTGTTTTGATTTGCTTACAAAAGCCTCGAGGTAAGGAAGTGCTTTTGCGAAATCGCCTTTCTCAAAATAAGCGTGACCAATTAATTGCTTGAACTCGGCATCATAATACTGATCGCCTTTCTTGAGTTTTGCTTCTGCATAAGCAAGCGCCTGGTCTTTCTGGCCGGTATTGTAATAGATGGTGGCGATGTAATAAGGAACTACTTTCTTGTAATTCGGTGCATCTTCCACTTTTTTGAAACCATCCAGCGATTCTTTGTATTTGCCTTCGTTGAAAAGGATGAAACTATAGTAATAATTCGCGTCTAAATAATTGGGGTCCTTTGGCATTTGCCTGATCGCGTCGAACAAGGGCTTTGCCTCATCAAATTTTTGCAGGTTAAACAACGAATATGCTTTGTGAAATTTCATATCAGCAATTTCACGGTTGCTCAATGCATCGATGTTTGCCATGTTGTAATAGGTCACCGCATCGGCATAATTTTTCTGTCGGAAGAAATATTCTGCCAAATGATAGGCCATCATTTCGCCACGTGTCGTATTGTTATTCGCGGAAATGTAGGCTTTTGCCATGTCAGATGACATCGGCTCGTCTTGTTTAAGCCCGCAAACGATCGCGTAATACTTCACTTCGAGATATTCCAGCGCCTTGTCGGTGCGGTCAGGATGTGTCAGCTTTACGTCTAATTCTTTGAAAATTGGATAAGCCAGGCTGTAATATTCCTTTTGGAAATATTCTTTTGCTTCCTTGAAAGCAATCTGCGGATCGTTGATGGCTTTTGTTTGCTGCGCCGTAGCGCTTATAGCTATAAATGCTGAAAATGCTGTACAGATGTATCTTTTCATTAATTATGGCTTGTTAAGATAGTAACGCGGTAAAGTTTCAAAATATTTTCCCTATGACCAAACATCGTTCCAAACAGGTGTGGATAAGTATGATGATTAACATTTTCTTGGGGAAAGGGGCGAGAAATTAGGAATTAGAAATTAGGAATTAGAGATGTGTAGCACTCTGCTTTACACTCAGGCACTAAGTTTCGCTAAGGGGCTCTCTTAGTGAACCGTAGTGTCCTTAGTGCCTGAGTGGTAAAGGTTCGGGGCTTAAAACGCTAAGCCATGCTTCAAAATAAAACTTATAGGCGAATGAGATTTGCCTTTGCAAAACTTTACGCCTTCAGATCAACATATTCACATATCCATTATTTTTGGCAAAATTCAATTTCTTCATGAAAAGACTACTATCCATTAGTTGCTCTGACTGGGCCTTTAACCTTGGAACATTTTTGCTGAGAATAGGAGCCGGGGCGTTGCTAATGCCACACGGATATGATAAGCTGGTTCATTTCGCCGCGAAAAAAAATACCTTCATGAACTTCATGGGCATCGGCAGCACTGCCAGTTTGTGCCTGGTTATTTTCGCTGAATTCTTTTGTTCGTTATTCGTAATAGTTGGATTATTTACCCGCATCTTCGCCATTCCCCCGGCAATTGCGCTGGCTGTTGCACTGGTGAAAGCACATCATGGCGACGTGTTCGGAGCGGGGGCAAACGCTGCATTATTCTTGACCTGTTTCCTCGCCATTGTACTAATGGGACCGGGCAAAGCAAGTGTAGATGGAATGATCGGGAAATAATTGAAAGTTGAAAATTGAAAATGGTAGGGGCGAATCGCATTCGCCCTGCTTGCGTAAACGGCGATTCGCTGATTATCGACCAGGGCGATTTGCTTTCGCCAGCTGCACCTATTAAATATTCTTTATTAATTATTAATTAAATTACGCCCCCCAATTCTTAATTCTCAATTCCTAATTCTAAATTGAAAAAACATGTATTCCAGCGAAACACAAATACGCGTTCGTTACGCAGAGACAGATCAAATGGGTGTTGTGTACTACGGCAACTATGCACAATATTATGAAGTAGGGAGGGTAGAAGCGATTCGCCAATTGGGTTTTGCGTATGCAGAACTGGAAAGAACGGGCGTGATCATGCCGGTAGTGGAAATGCATTGTAAGTATCTCAGACCAGCACTATATGATAATTTGTTAACGGTAAAAACGATCCTGAAAGAATTACCGCTGCATCATAAAATCGAATTTCACCAGGAAGTGTATAATGAGCAGGGCAACCTGTTAAACACAGGGAAAGTAGTGTTGTATTTCCTCGAAGCCAAAACTATGCAACGCACCACGATGCCACAGGCTATGAAAGACAGGCTGGCAGAGTTCTTTTAATTTGAAAATATGCTAATTTGAAAATTTGAAAATTATTAGGTGTAGCAACCTAGTGATCTTTTGTAATCGTTTAAATGTGCGAAGGCTTCGACAAGCTCAGCCTGACATTTCGTTTACGCTGTCAGGCTGAGCTTGTCGAAGCCTTCTCGATATTTGAGCAATTCCAAATTAAATAACGAAACTTACCGGGAACGAATTTTCAAATTTTCAAATCTTCAAATTCTCACATTGCCGCCACAAGAGCCTGCACGGTCTCGATAGTTTGCTGCTTAATCAGCAATTTCTTGTCGGCAATCAGTTCATCCAGTATTCCATTGTTATAATGACGAACCGTCAGCAACGTCAAATCTTTTTGCAACTGCACATCGAACATTTCAGATGCGGCAGCGGCAATTTTTTCGATCTTCTCCGGCTTGTTATCTACACAGCAGACAAAACTGATCGCTGCATTTTGTGTAAGGTTGGGACGCATATTTTGCGCTTCCAGCAGCTGATATAATTTACCCACTGCATGTTCGCCCACAAAAGAATAATCTTTAGAATTCAGCTGCAGCAACACCTGGTTTGTTTTGATCACAATGATAGGAGGCAGGTTGTTTACTTTGCTGTTGTGAATGATGGTACCCGGCAAATCTTTATTCAGGAAGCATTTCACCAACAACGGAATGTCCTTATTCTGCAGCGGCTTGATGGTTTTCGGGTGAATAACCTGCGCACCATAATAAGCCATTTCAATCACTTCTTTATAATTCAACTCGCTGATCAATTGCGCAGCGGGAAATAGTTTAGGGTCTGCATTCATCACGCCCTCCACATCTTTCCAAATTGTTTGGCTTTCCGCATCCAGCATGTTGGCGAAAATAGCAGCAGTGTAATCGCTTCCTTCACGACCAAGTGTGGTGCTTTCGTTGTCCGCTGTAGCGCCAATAAAGCCCTGCGTGATCACGAAGTTGGTTTCGTCAAACAATGGCAATACCTGCTCATTTACCTGTTGCTCAGTAAAGGCCCAGTCAATATTAGCATCGCGGAAATTATTATCGGTTCTGAAGATATCTCTGACATCAATCCATGTGTTGGCAATTTGCTGATCATTTAAATACAAACTGATGATCGCAGTCGAAAGCAATTCACCGGTACAAACGATCTGGTCATAATAGTAGTCAAATTCACGAACAGGCCTGTCGTGCAATAACCATTCTACTTCTGTGAAAATATCCAGCAAGCGGTCGGTTGCTCTTTGCACATTCTGCTGCAGGAGTTGCTTTGCAGTTTCCATGTGCTCATTTTTAATCGCGGTAAAAAGTTCAAGCGCCTTTTCTTTTTCGCCTTCAAAAAATGCCTCTGCCACCTTTTCCAATGCATTGGTTGTTTTGCCTATGGCAGAAATGACGATCAATATTTTTTCACTCGAAAAGCTGCGAAGAATATTGGCTACATTTTGAATACGTTCTATGCTGTTGACGCTGGCTCCGCCGAATTTGAAAACTTTCATGTGCGCGAAGGTAAAATTTATTGGCACACAGATCTTCAATAATTGAATAAACTGAATGACTGAATAACTGAGTGATCAAAGTCAAAAAGAACTATTAAACCTAAACTCTCAATTATTCAGTCATTCAGTTTATTCAATTATTAAAAAATCAGTGTAAATCTGTCTAATCCGTGTCATCTGTGTGCCGTCTTCTACAGCTTCACATTCACGCCCACCATGAAATTCGTGCCGGCATTCGGAAAATAATAATTGTCGTTTTGGATAGTGCCATTCAGCATCGTCGCATATGCGGCACCATTTGTTTCAAAACGTTTGTTGAACACGTTATTCACCTGGCCAATGATGTTCCACTCGCTAAACAATAAATGTTTAATGGTAAATGTTGCCATAACATTTTGCGAATAGTAATCACCCAGCTTCCTTGTTTCATCCTGCGTGTTGTCGAGATATTGCTTGCCCACAAACTTCGCCGGCAAACTGATCATCAGGAATTTTGCCGGAATAAAGTTGATCGTTCCGCCCGCTATTATAGAAGGAGAGAAGGAGATATCCGTGTTTTTATATTCTTTCGGAATTTGTTTTACCCACTCTCCGCTGTTGTCATAGTCATCAAAATAAGCATCGAATGATTTGATCTTGTTTTTGCTGAAAGCCACGTTGGCATGGATGTTCATCCAGTTGTTTACCACAACACTTCCCTGCAACTCAATACCGGCGCGGTAGCTATTGGGCACATTCACACGCACATAAGCACCAACGTCATTCATTTGCCCCGTTAAAACAAGTTGATCTTTGTAGTTCATATAATACAACGTCGCACCATAAGAATACCATGAGCTTTTCTTTTCCATGCCCAACTCAAAGTCCTGCAATTGCTCGCGCTTTGGCTGTTGTGAAGGATTCGCCTGGAAGTCGTCGCGGTTAGGCTCTTTGCCTGCCATTGCAAAACTGAAGTAGGCATTGTAGCCATTGCGATTGTAGCTTATACCTGCTTTAGGATTGAAGAAATCAAACTGACGGGTGATGGTCATTTCCGGGAAATCCTCAAAACCTTCCATTCTATGATAAACATGACGGTACTGCATGTCGCCAAACAGGTTCCAATTAGCATTTAACTCATGCAACCATTTCACGTAAACATTCTGATCTTTTTTAACCGCAGGATAATTGTAATAACGGTAATCTTTCGGAATGCCCACCTGTGCCCAAATCACGTCGCCGTAATGCTTGCCGTCGTATTCCGTCCAGCCGCCACCAATCGTTACTTCATCTTTGGCAGATTTATGTTGGAAACTAAGCACCTGTCCATAGAAGTAGTTATCGAGCCATCTCTGGCGAACTAAATCAGTTTGCGTAACCGGAGCGCCATTGATCGTTGTATCGGGCAAACCATATTTCGCAAAAGGTTGTTGCGCCTTGTATTCTTCATAATAACCTTTACCACGAGTCAGGAACGAAGCCACATTGAGCGACCATGTCTTTGACAATTCCTGGTTTACAAACAGTTGATAATGGTCCTGGTCGTAATTGTCCGTCTGGTTATTATACGGTTCGCCCGGCTTTTCCGTTCCGCATGAGTTGTAAGTGCGGTCAGAATACAGCAAGGCCTCCGGCACACCGTTCCATGCCTGGTAAGTTTTTTCTTTTCCCTTTATCAAATTAAAACGAACAGACGTTTTGTTGTTGATATATGCGCCTGACAAATACAATGACTGCAAATTGCTGCTTGCGCGGTCAATATAGCCATCACTCGTTATGCGGCTCAATCTTGCATCGATGGTAAAATGATCATTGATCAATCCAGAACCGGCTTTCACCGTATTCTTCCACGTGTTGAAAGAACCAAAGCTGTTATTGATTTCGCCGTAAGGCTTGTCGTTAAACTCGTTGGTGCTCAAATTAATTGTCGCGCCAAAAGCACCGGAGCCATTGGTTGAGGTTCCAACACCGCGTTGTATTTGAATAGAATTCAACGAAGACGCCACATCCGGAAGGTCCACAAAATAAGTACCCTGACTTTCAGCGTCATTATACGGAATGCCGTTCAGCGTAACATTGATGCGGGTTGCATCTGTTCCGCGAATGTGAATGCCTGTGTAACCAACACCATTTCCCGCATCTGAATTGACCACCACTGAAGGCGATTGATTCAAGAGGTATGGCAGGTCCTGGCCGAGATTATTTTTCTCGATTTCCTTCTTGCTGATATTGGTTTTGGTAAACGGAGATTTCTCAGAAGCCCTTACGGCCTTGATTTCCACTTCCTGTAAAAACAAGTCCTGGCGCTCCAGTTTTATTTCTGCAACAGTGGAAGAGGGAGATAATTTTTCTTCCAGCTTTTTAAATCCTACGTTGGTAATGTTTACAGTGTAGGTTCCTTTTTTTACGGCCATGTAAAACAAGCCGCTTTCATTGGTAGTAGTAATTCCGGCGCCTTCTACATCAATAGTGGCACCATTTACAGGAGATCCAGTAGCAGCATCTGTTACTTTGCCCTTGATAGTTTGGGCAAAAGTGAAAATTGATAACAAGATGAAGCAAATCCCCAAAATCAATTTTTTCATGCGAAAATGCATTTAAGGTTAACAAAAATTGTTTTTGATGGAAATGCTGCGTAAGCGAATGCGGATAGAAACAACGAAGTTTTGGCCACCTTCCCTGCGCAGGCATTACCCTGATCAGGTTCTACGGGTATTATCTCAGCCATTTTGCTTTGCAAAAAATAGGCACCCCGGGAACTGAATTTTACAAGACAATTATAAAAATGTGCCGGGCCCGGATCACGTCGTTATAATTGACTGTAAATGATACCGCAAAATTAATGGATAAAAAATGGAAAAACCTGTAACTTTTTTTCCGCAGGGCCGTCACACCTTAAAATTACTGTTATGCAAAAACTGCTCTTATCCTTGCTGGGTCTTGCATTTGCCATGGTTGCCATCGCACAGAATAAAGTTGTGAAAGACAACAATGCAGAAGTGAGAACTGTAGCAAAATTCAATGCCATTGAAGTATCGGGAGGTATCCAACTCATGCTTTCCCAGGGAACCCAACAGGTGGTAGCCAGCGCGGCCACTATAGAAGACCGCAACAATCTGACTACAGAAGTGCATGATGGTGTTTTAAAGATTTCTTACGATTATACGCTATACCCAAAGGGTTCAAAAGGCAAACAACTGAAAGTATATGTGGCCGTTCCTGAACTCACCGCTTTGGAAGGTTCTGCAGGTTCACAAATCACTGTCGACGGGAATTTCAATACCGGGCAAATGGCATTGAGCCTTAGTTCCGGCAGCAGTTTCAAAGGTGCCCTGAAAAGTACTAAAATGGTGGTACAGCAAAACAGCGGGTCACAGGCCTCTCTTTCCGGCAGTGGTGATGAATTGGTGATTAAAACAAGCAGTGGCGCAGTATTCAAAGGATATGATTTTGTAGCCAAAAATTGCACAGCCGACGTAAACAGCGGTGGCGTGATTGAAACAAATGTAAGCACCGGCCTCGTAGCCGAAGCCTCAAGCGGTGGCAGCATTCGTTACAAAGGAACCGGCAATATTGTGAAGATTTCAACCGGCAGCGGCGGAAGCATCAACAAGGCGAATTAATTGAAAATTGAAAGTTGAAAATTGAAAATGGGGTCGTAGGGGCGAATCGCATTCGCCCTCTCGAACATCCGGAGTGTGCCCTATAACTCAGAACTCAAAACTTTACATAAAATGAGAAAAGCTATTTTTTTAATCCTGATTACCATAGGTGCGCTGGCAACGAAGGGCCAGGATAAGGTAATAAACGACCCGAACGCATCACCGCGTACCGTCAGCACTTTTACAGAAATTGAGGTGTCCAGCGCTATTGATTTATATATAAGTCAGTCCGATAAAGAGGGATTGGCCGTAAGTGCCAAAGATGCAGAGGACCGCGACCACATTCGCACGGTGGTTTCTGGTCATACATTGAAGATATCCTACGACCAGGGCAGTAAATGGAGCCGGGGAGATAAGAAATTGCGCGTGTATATTGCCGTTAAAACACTTACCCGTATTAAATCGGAAGGAGCCAGCGATGTGTATATAAATGGCAAATTGACCGGCGACTTGCTCGAGTTGTCAATGAACGGCGCCAGCGATTTTAAAGGAGAAGTGGAAGTGAAAAGACTGGTGGTTGGCTTAAGTGGTGCCAGCGACACCAATATAAAAGGGAGCGCCGAAGTGTTGGAAATTCAGGCCAGTGGAGCAAGTGACTTCAAAGGCTACGATCTGCTGACAGAAAGATGTTCGTTAAACGCCTCGGGAGCCTCCAAAATCAAAATCACTGTGAATAAAGAGCTTGATGCAAAACTGAGCGGTGCCAGTGATATTTATTACAAAGGAGCCGGCATGATAAAAAATATTCAGTCCAGCGGCGCGAGCAGCATTGTGAAGAAAGATTAGAGGAAGCTCAACGCTAAATGCCTAACGCTTAACGCAGAGGTCCCAGCGTTAAGCGTTAGGCATTTAGCATTCGGAGTCCCAAAAAAACTTTGAAAAAAACTAAAAAATATTTGGTAGTCAATTTCTTATCCTTATCTTTGCACTCCAATCGAAACAAACGGTACAGCGATAACCGCGATTGGGACGAAAATTGAACTAAATAGACACATTATATCGCGAAGTAGAGCAGCGGTAGCTCGTCGGGCTCATAACCCGAAGGTCGGAGGTTCGAACCCTCCCTTCGCAACACAAAAAGAGGCTCGTTTGAGCCTTTTTTCATTTGGTAAATTTAGCTTCTTTATGAACTGTTTAGAAACAGCAAAAGATGTGCTCGAAATTATTGGAACAATTGCAACTGTATCAATTGCAATTCTTGTTTACCGTGCTCAAAAACAAAGAGATTCATTTGATAAAAATTTGCAAAAGCCAGTTCTTGATTTTATTAAAGTAAAGACTAAGAATTGGGTGTTAATGAATATTGGAAAGGGGCCTGCATTATTTGTAAGATTTATTCAGAAGGACCTAAGCGGTACTTGGCAAACTCCAATAATTGGCTATTCGATCCCGTCAGAAATGGTGCTAGATATTAGTCAAGAAATTAGTAGTGCTCAAGCATTAGCGGCAGTCTATAAAGATTTGGCAGGAAAAAGCTATATGGTTTATTGTGTAGATGATACATGTCAAGTAATTGAGGAAGCCGATTGGAACAGCGAACAGCGCGAACTCAATGGGAAAATTCATGATAATCCAAGGAGTAGTCAATATCTTTTACTCATGAATTATGATATGGGGTAATTTTTCAATTGAATAGGACTGCACTTAGGCTATTAACAGAATTTCTTTGCGATCTTTGCGGCACTTCGCGCCTTTGTGTGAAATAAAAAAGTCATGAAAACCGGTTTTGTAAACATATTTGGAAAGCCCAATGCGGGAAAGAGCACGCTGCTCAATGCTTTTATGGATGAAAAGCTGGCTATTGTTTCACCGAAGGTGCAAACAACCCGCCATCGCATCAAAGGCATTCTGACCGAAAAAGATTACCAGATTATTTTCTCCGACACTCCCGGCATCATCGAGCCTAAGTACAAGCTGCATGAGAAAATGATGCAGTCTGTAAAAGGCGCTTTGGAAGATGCGGATTTGGCCCTGCTGCTCGTCGATTTGTACGAAGATCACGCTGAATGTGACGCTATTTTTTCCAGTTTAAAACTAAAAGTGCCTGCGCTTGTTGTGATCAATAAAATAGAAGGCGCAAAAGGTACAAAGTTGGAAGATGCGGTAAATTTTTTCAAAGAAAAAAGTTACGCCAAAAAAGTTATCGCAGTTTCTGCATTGAAAAAGATTGGCGTAGATGAATTGCTCAAAGAAATTCTTTCATTTTTGCCGGAAGGCGAGCCTTTCTTTGAGGGCGACGAATTGAGTGATTTGTCAACTCGTTTTTTTGTAGGCGAACTGATCCGCGAGCAGATCTATCAACTTTACCAGGATGAAATTCCTTACCACACCACAGTTTTAGTACAGGAGTTTAAAGAAAAACAGACCTTAATAAAAGTTACGGCAGATATTATTGTGCAGCGCGATACCCAAAAAGGCATCTTGCTGGGCGAGAAAGGCAGCATGATCAAAAAGCTTGGTACACAGGCAAGACTCGAAATTGAAAAATTTGTCGGCAACAAAGTGTTCCTCGAACTGTTTGTAAAAGTGCGTCCGAAGTGGAGAGATAATGAAACGTTTTTGAAGGAGTACGGATATAAATAATTAAGAATTAATAATTAAAAATTAAGAATTGTTCATGTGTGTCATTCTTAATTGAAAATGGATTTCAGGAATCGCAAAATATAGATTGGGTTTAAATTTAATTCAGGTCGGTTGACGTCAGTTAACTGAGAATCATAAACAATCATGTCAATCTTGAAAATCTGCGTTCCAAAATAAAATAAAGAATCATGGCAGGATTTACAGTAGCAATAGTAGGAAGACCCAATGTGGGGAAAAGTACGTTCTTCAACCGTTTGTTGGAGCAGCGTAAAGCTATTGTCGACGACGTTAGCGGAGTAACTCGCGACCGTCAGTATGGAGTGGCTGAATGGGCCGGAAAATCATTCAACGTAATTGATACAGGAGGATTCGTGCCTCAGAGTGAAGACGTTTTTGAAAGAGAAATAAAAAAGCAGGTGTTGATCGCATTGGAAGAAGCAAACGCTGTCATCTTTATGACAGATACCGTTACCGGTATCACTGATCTGGATGATGCGATGGCGAATCTTTTGCGCCGCTCGCCCAAACCGGTTTTCCTTGCTGTAAATAAAGTGGACAACCACGAAAGATATTTGGAGGCTTCTGAGTTTTACGGCCTGGGCATTGAAAATACATTCTTCATTTCCGCAATGAGCGGTAGTGGCTCAGGTGAATTGCTCGATGCAGTTAGTGCACTTATCACAGATGATCAATTGCAGGCAATGGAAGATGAAAAACCGCTTCCAAAATTTGCGATCATTGGTCAGCCGAACGTTGGTAAATCTTCTTTGCTGAATGCATTGGTGGGAGAGGAAAGAACCATTGTGAGCGACATCGCAGGTACTACCCGTGACACGATTCACACGCACTATAACCTTTTCGAAAAAGAGTTTGTTTTGATTGATACTGCCGGTATCCGTCGTAAAAATAAAGTGAACGAAGACCTGGAGTTTTACTCCGTTATCCGCGCCATCAAAGCAATGGACGAAGCAGATGTTTGTTTACTGCTAATTGACGCAAAACAAGGCATCACTGCACAGGATCTGAATATCTTCGGCCTTGCTGCAAAAAAAGGAAAGGGTATTGTTGTATTGGTAAACAAATGGGACCTGATGGAAAAAGAAACCAATACGGCCCGTGATTACGAAAAACAACTGAAGCAAAAAATTGCGCCGTTTACCGATGTCCCTATTATTTTCATTTCAGTAAAAGATAAAACGAGAATTTTCAAAGCCATCGAAACCGGTTTGGAAGTGTTTGACAACAAGCACCGCAAAATCCCAACTTCCCAGTTGAATGAAGCGATGCAGAATGCTATGAAGGCTTATCACGCGCCGGTTGTACGCGGTCATGCGGTTTCGATCAAGTATGTAACGCAATTGCCGACGGCCGTTCCGTCATTCGCTTTCTTCACGAATTACCCGGATGATATCAAAACGCCGTATAAGAATTATCTTGAAAACAAGTTGAGAGAAGATTTCGACTTTAAGGGAGTTCCGATAAGGATTTTCTTCAGGAAGAAATAAGAGACTTTTACTATAGTTATTGAGAGACGCCGCTAGGCGTCTTTTTTTTTACCACAGAGATAACGGAGTTTTTTTCACAGAGGAAGCGGAGGTTATACTTCGTGAGTAATAGCGGTTGCGAAATGGCAAAGAAAGCATCGGCGTTGTAAATCATTTATTTCGTAGCTCTCTTTTACTCACTGTTTATTTTCTGAGGCATTTCTCCTTTCCTCCGTGAAGAAAACCTCTTTTCCTCTGTGGTTAAAAAACGAACGAAGCGAAATAAAAAAGCCCCGGCGTATGCCAGGGCTAAGGAAATGTGTCGGAATGCTTAATTAAAGCTTCATTAATCTATGATAATATTTTTCGCCATTTGCGCTAATTTCCAATACATATACACCTTTCGCTAAAGTAGCAGGCGTATTGATTGTTACAGAAGCTGCACTGTTGAATGATTGAACCAAAATAACAGCACCTTGTGCATTGTACAATTTAGCAATAACGTTGCTGCCTTTTACATCTGCAAACTTCACTGTGAAATGATCAGAGAACGGATTTGGAAACACGCTGATTGCTTGTTGTTCTGCTGTTGCATTGAATTTCACTGCAACTACAGCGCTATAAGAAATCGGAGCGTCAGAAGAAACAAGTTTCAAACGGTAGTAGTTAACACCATTCGCTACATTGTTATCAATATAAGAATAATTTTGAACAAGTGAACTATTGGTTGTTGATGCAACTGTTTGAACATCTTCAAAGTTAACACCGTCAGTGCTGTGTTGAACGATCATTGCTTTACCGTTCAATTCAGAAACAGTTGACCAGTTCAGCTGAGCTGCATTACCGCTAGCTTTTGCAGTAAAGTTCTGCAGAATGATAGGTAAAGGCAATTGGCTTTCGTCGATACCGCAAGGTTTAGCTGCGTTAGCACCAACAGCTGCGTAGTTATTAGTGTCTTTAGCCACCGTGGTAGTAGCCAGCAAAAGCTGTCCGCCGTTTTGGCTCGCTTTTGAACCAACAATATACGCTACACCGCTGCCGCCAATAACATTTGAATATGTCATAGCGCCATCAACCCTTAAGTAAGCATTAGCATTTGTCTGGTTGAAATTGTTTGAGCTTTGGAAACTTGCAGATCCACCAATCCAGAACAAACCATCGTTGCGGACTGCTTTGTTAATAGTAGCAGAACCTCCAATTGCAATAACATTTTTATTGATGATAGAGTCAGAGCCTTCAATGGTTGAATTGCCGCTTGAGAAAACAAGGCGACCATCGTTGGTGATTTTTCCTCTCAAAATAAACTTACCGGTAACGTACATTTTTCCTCTGTTGGTCAACTGATTGCCGGCTTCAAGCGTAAATTGACCGGGAACAGATACTGTACCGTTATTGGATAGAATCGCAGCGTTGCCACTTAGGTTCAAACCACCTGCAAAAGTCAAATAACCACAAGCAGAGTTTGTAATAGTAGCATTGCCGATATTAACGCCATTTTTTACAGTCAATGTATCATTGTTGATCATTGCAGTTCCGCTCGGTAGATTAAAGTTAACTATCGTATTGCCGTAGTTAGTGATTGTTCCAACGAAATTGGATACGCTTGCTGGTTGAAAAGTTGCTTTTGACTGAACATAGATTTGCACATTGCTAGCTGCGTTGATATTTCCAGTGAAGCTGCCACCTGTTGCAATCACTAGTTGTGAACCACTGTTAAGGGTAATCGTTCCACTAGTGAAACTTCCGGAAACGCATACTACTTGTCCGTTAGTGTAAGTTGCTCCGGCTACAGCAGATATAGAACCTGTGGGGCACTGAGCAGACAAAGAAAGAACTGAAAAAGAAGCGACTGTTAAAGTCAGGAGTGCTGTAAATGCACGGTTTGGGTACAATTTGATCATAATTGTTGTATTTAAATAAGGTAAAAACAGATTACTTGGGTCACTTCAGGCATGCGAAAACCAGTTACGCATCGAGTGATGGGTATTCGAGGAATGGAATTAAATACGGAAATGTCTTAGGAGATCGAATTGGATAAACGCACAAATAAATACACAACTGATGGATTAGATCTAGCCGCGAAGCTTTCAGGAAATATTAAATTAAATGGAGGTATTGATAGGTAGTGGACCGGATTAAAAATGGTTACGTAGATTCCGTAACACAACACGAAAATATACTGCGTTTTTTTACTGAGCAAATTTTTAGAGACATTTTTTTTTAAGTGTATACACCTAGAAGGCGAGTGAAAAATAATGAAGGACATTTTTATCATATTGATATACAACCCTATGTGAATAAAAAATAAGCTGCCATATTGGCAAATAAAATCATGTTTTTAAAGGGTTTAAGTATCTTGCAGGCGACTTATGAGGACATTTGAAGACACATACCGACACAAAGGACTACGCAAGAAACTAGTAGATTTACTGCAATCAAAGGGAATTACAGATGAAAGGGTACTAACGGCGATCAATACGGTTCCCCGGCATTATTTCCTTGATTCAGCCTTTGATAAAGTAGCTTATGAAGACAGGGCTTTCCCAATCGCCCAGCAACAAACCATTTCCCAGCCTTACACCGTAGCTTACCAGAGCCAGTTGCTGGACATCAATCCATTTGACAAAGTATTGGAGATAGGCACAGGAAGTGCTTACCAGGCTTGCATTTTGGGAGAAATGAAAGCGCAGGTGTTTACTATTGAGCGTCAGAAAATGCTTTTTGATCTCAACAAACAATTCCCCCTGCTAAAAAAATATCCCAACGTTAAATGCTTTTTTGGAGATGGCTTTGAAGGATTGCCAACTTATGCTCCATTTGACAAAGTAATTATTACTGCAGCTGCGCCATTTGTTCCGCAAAAGTTAGTGGAGCAAATGAAAGTCGGCGGCAGAATGGTCATTCCGCTGGGAGAAGGCTCCGTTCAAAAAATGAAGCGCCTTACCAAGCTGGCAGATGGCAGCCTGCACGAAGAAGTTTTCGACAACTTTTCGTTTGTGCCTATGCTTGAAGGGAAGAACAATTAGAGGAATTGAAAATTGAAAGTGGAGAATTGAAAATGCCTTCTCTGTGTGGCAGTTTGAGTTGGCGCAATCAGGTTATTTTTATAAACATTGACGCCAATAACTTCAACCTCATTTTCAACTTTCAACTTTCAATTTTCAATTACCAAAACGTCTTATTTTTATAGCGCTAACAACTCACTACTCATAACTTAAAACTCAAAACTTCACATGGCATACTGGTTAGTAAAATCAGAACCTTTCAAATACAGCTGGGACAAGTTTGTGGAAGACAAGCAAACTTTCTGGGATGGTGTTCGCAATTATGCGGCACGCAATTTCATGAAGGCAATGAAAAAAAACGATCAGGTGTTTTTTTATCACAGCAATGAAGGCGTGGAAATTGTTGGTATTGCCAAGGTTGCCAAAGAGGCTTACCAGGACCCGACTACTGATGAGGAAGCATGGGTAGTGGTGGATCTGAAGCCCGTGAGAAAATTAAAAAATCCCGTTACTCTTGCCCAGGTAAAAGCAGATGAACGTTTAAAAGATATGGCCCTGGTTCGCCTTGGTCGCTTATCCGTTCAGCCGGTTACAGATGAGGAATGGGCTGTGGTGATGGAATTGGCGGGGGAGAAATAAGTAAAAAATCAAAAGTAAAAAGTAAAAAACGCTGCCGTCTGCCGCAGCCAATTTTGACTTTTGACTTTTGCTTTTTGACTTAATACTTGTGAATCACAAACTCTTAACCATGAAAAAAAAACTTGTCGTCCTCACCGGTGCGGGCATTAGCGCGGAGAGTGGATTGAAAACATTTCGCGACAGTGACGGGCTGTGGGAAGGATATGATATTGAAGAAGTGGCAACTCCGCATGCCTGGATGAAGAACCCGGCGCTGGTACTGGAGTTTTATAATTTCCGGAGAAAAAATGTACTGGATGCGCAACCAAATGATGCACACATAGCATTGGCTGAACTAGAGAATGATTTTGATGTTCAGATCATCACGCAAAATATCGACGACCTCCACGAACGGGCAGGCTCCACCAACGTAATGCACCTGCATGGTGAGATTTTCAAAATGCGCAGTGAAAAGAATGAACATCTCATTGCCCCAATCAAAGAAGATATAAAACTGGGAGACAAAGCCTCCGATGGTGCGCAGTGGCGCCCGCATATCGTGTGGTTTGGAGAGGCTGTCCCAATGATTGAAAGTGCCATCAGCGTTGTAAGGCGTGCAGATATTTTTGCAGTAGTGGGCACATCCCTCGTTGTTTATCCTGCCGCTGGATTGGTGAACTATTCACCTGATCACATCGAAAAATATATTGTAGACAAACGCATTCCTTACGTATCATCCATCGGCAACCTGACAGCGATTGAAAAGCCGGCCACGCTGGGGGTGCGGGAATTGCAGAAGATGCTGAGGAAGACTGAGTAACTGAATAACTGAATAACTGAAGGTTGAATCATTGAATTATTGAGGAAAGATCGACGTTCAAGATCAGTTATTCAGTTATTCAGTTATTCAGTCATTCAGTTACTTGCAGAACTTTCAGTTTGCTTATTTGTAATGAATAACCACATTTGAAACCACCACCATGAGGAGAATCGCAAGAATAATTATCCGCTTCACTGTTATTTTTTTGCTGTTGCTGGTGATTTTCGTGCTGTTCATGTTGAATCCTCAGATCATGTATGCCAACAAGCATAACTACCGAGGCATTTCTGTTTATTCTTCGATGCCGTACGATACAGGCTATAATCAAGTATTTGACAAAGCTATTTCGCTTGTGCAGAACAGTGAAATCTATGATTCTACTTTCAAACTGGACGTGTTTCTAAACGATGGCAGCAAGTTTCCGAAAATATTGAGGGGCATTTACGGAGAAGCCTATGCCTGGGGCTATCACAATAATATTATACTGAATGGTATGCCCGATAATTCTTTTCAGTGGATTGCACTGAACAGCTTCAATCGCCAGATGGCGCGGACCGTGGCGCATGAAATGATCCATTGTTATCAGTACAATGCTTTGGGGCTGTTTCATTCGCGACCACTAAAAAATATTCCCATCTGGAAATGGGAAGGCTACGCAGAATACGTTTGCTATAAATCTACCAAAACAGATGAGAAAGATATTCTTCGCGAAAATATTGGAAGGTTGATCAACTACGAAAACGAAGGGTTTCAGTATGCACAGACCTTTGTGGATGAAGGGCGTTCGTTTTTGGGAACCGCCTATCTTAAGTTCTGGTTGATGGTGAAGTATGAGATGGATGTCAAAGGACTTACGTTTAGGCAACTTCTAGAGAACGGCGTGACTGAATCGCAGGCCTATGGCGAGATGAGGGCGTGGTATGAGAAAGATGTTGATTCAACACTAAGGCACTAAGGACACTAAGCCGCACTAAGGGATTCCTGAGATTACAAACTCTCTGATAATGCTATTTTCAGCGTTTAAGAATATGTCGCGACTCTTAGTGAAGCTTAGTGGCCTTAGTGCCTTAGTGGTGAACTTTGGTTCTCGAGCTGAAAGGTTAACATTTTATAATCACCATTTCACCGTTCATTCTGTTAATATTGCATCCTAATTACCTTACATGCGTTTTAAAAGTCTCTTGCTAGCAACTTTTTCATTTGTTTCCGTGGCCGTTTTTGCGCAGCCATCTCCTTATTTAACGCAGATAAAAACATATATAAACACTTCGAAAAAGAGCCTCGCAGATTCATCTGTTTTGCGGCTGAGCGACAGAGTGAACAACAGGATCAACTATCTGTTTCCCCTATACGCCGCATTGCAAAATGAGAACAAGATCAAACGTTCTTTCCAGGACAAATTTTTCTATGATGATTTCAGTGACTACCTGACATCGGTTGCAGACTATCCATCCGCGCTGTTTTATTCTGCGAAGGGCTACGATACACTAAGCAAAAAAGTAGCGGCTTCCATTTCGTCATACGTTGATACTTTGCGCAACGTTCAACATGTGGATGCTAAGAAATACATACTCGACAGAACCGCTGCGGCAAAAGTTGTGATGATCAACGAATCGCAGTGCAAGCCACAACACAGAGTATTTACCATTTCATTATTGCAGAGTCTGTATAACCAGGGTTTCAGATATTTTGCAGTAGAGGCCTTAAATAATAATGTAGCTGTAAAACCAGAAGTTATCGATATCAGCAGCGGCAAATACATACACGAACCGGTGAACGCAGAAATGTTGCGCCTTGCAATGAAGATCGGTTTTAAATTGGTCGCTTATCAGGATTCTGTTTATTCGCATTCTTCTTTTCAACGGGAATTGGTGCAAGCCGCGAATATTTATAAAGTTTTGCAGGAAGACAGCGCTGCAAAAATTGTCGTTCAGGCAAGTCACGGGCACATTTTTGAAGAGCAAATTAACAACTACATTCCGATGGCACTCGCATTTAAGCGTCTGTCTGATATTGATCCGCTTACAATCAATCAAACGGATATGACCGAGCTTAGCGACTTTGAATATGGACGGATTTTCTATGATCATTACATTGGCAGATATCCTATTTCAAAACCCTCCGTTGCCATAAAAAACAATCAGCCGGTGGATTTGCTGGCAACGACTGGTTATGACATTGTTGTAGTGCATCCACAAACACAATATAAAAATGGCCGCCCGGATTGGTATTCGATGAATGGTTTGAAAAAAGAATATCCGATAAAACCAACGGAGAAAAGTTTGTATCTCGTTCAAGCTTATTATCTGAGCGAAGGCGTAAATAAAGATATTGGCGTTTTGATCCCTGCGGATCAGACCTACAACACGGCAGAAAATGGTTACTACTACCTATACTTGCAGCCCGGCAAATACAAGATCGTTTACAGAGACATTGAGTATAAGATACTTTCTGTGCGCGACGCGGAAGTTAATTAATTGAAAATTGAAAGTTGAAAGTTGAAAATGCTTTGAGTGCTGCACTTTAAGACCATTTTCAACTTTCAATTTTCAACTTTCAACTAGTGAAAATTTCACTCCCAACTTTTCGAGTTCGCTCATTACAACATCATAGATTTGAGGAACGATAGGAATGTGTAAGCCGCGGAGTTTGATTGTTCCATCTAATATTTTTGTTGCTGCGATAGCAAGGGGCAAGCCGACTGTTTTAGCCATGGCCGTATGAATATTATCATCTCCAATGACTACCAGGCTGCTTTTATGTAAGTGCGTGTTTCCATTTTTTTCAAATTCAATTTCGTGCAACATCACGATCATGTCTTTGTCATCAGGCATCAGTACAAGATTTTTCTCAAGCAGGTATTGTAGTATTTCGCAGGGCGTCAACAGACCTTTGTTGATGTGTTCGCCATCGTCGTAAAAATCTATAAAAGCAAACTGTTCGAGTATTGTCGGATCATTTGGCAATGCTTTTTTCAAACCATTTTCATCTACATGTTTTTTAAAGAAACCGGCAGGGGAGAGTCCATCTGTTTGAAGCCTTTTTGTTTCGTCGGTCAATTGCAAATCAACAATACTTGCCCAACCCTTAATGAAATCAGGATGACGCAATGTTGTTCTTACAAAAGTTTTCGCGTCGTGCAAATGGTAAAGGTCGATGTATGCAAGTGAATCTCTGTTGGCGTAAAAAGAATAAAGTTCATCGTTCACCATCACTTTATTTTCCGGAGAAAAAAGATGCTCGTAACCGATGTTTTTTATTTCGTGATCTTCTTTAAATGACGCACCAGCTTTGCCCGCTCTTACTACATTTGCAGGGTTCCATGATATTTTATAGTGCCATGGATTGTTATCACTTTCAGGTGCAACTAAGCCGCCGCAATGCGATTTGAAAGAAATAATTTTGCCACCATCTTTTTGTATAGCATGAATCATTTGCATAGCACTCATGTGGTCGATGCCCGGATCAAGGCCCATTTCGTAAAGAAACAAAACATCTTTACCCGCAATTTCGTCCTTCATGTTTTTTACAGCATCATCAATATAGGAAGCAGTGAGTAAATGTTTTTCAAACAGCAGGCAATCCTTTGCCAGCGCTATGTGCAGGGCAGGAGGCAACATGGAAATAACGATGTCACTTTTGCGAACCAGTTGTTGTCTTTTCTCAATATCATTCACATCAAGTTTCTCAGCAGTGCCATGTTTATTGCTATTTATTTTGTCAACAGCATTCTGTAAAAATGCATCGGCAACAGTAATGTGTAAACCTTTTTTTGCAGCATGTTGCAAAAGATATTCAATCAGGAAAACAGATGATTTGCCTGCGCCTGCAACGAGGATTTCTTTCATGATAATTATTTTTGCTTAAAGCTCAATGCCTAACGCTTAACGCTTAACGCAGTGAGCCTCCGCGTTAAGCGTTAGGCGTTTAGCTTTAAGCTCTCATATGAAATTAAGTTATTTAAAATGATACACAATATGAACATGGAACGATTATTGAAATGATGATTTTACAATATCGTTACAGCAAAAAATGTTTTGTTGTCATTAAACATATTGTGCGGCAAACAGTCAATGTTAGTACCGTTTTAAAACTATTTAAACACACAAAAAGGACTTTATGAAAAAGATTCTATTTGCCTCATTGTTATTCGTGAGTAGTGCAGGTTTCGCTCAAACATTTCAACTAGGTATTAAAGGAGGCGTAAACGTAAGCAACTTTACAGGTGGTGATTTCCAGGATGCGAAGAAAAGTTCGCTTGTAGGTTTTCACGCAGGTGCGTTTGTAAACTATAAATTCGGACAGGTTATTTCATTGCAGCCGGAAGTGTTGTTCTCTACGCAAGGCGCCACCATTGAGGACAGGGAAACAGGTCACAAGGAAGATTTCAAATTGAATTATGTTAGCATTCCTGTTTTGCTGAAAGTGCAAAGTCCCGGCGGTTTTTATGTTGAAACAGGTCCGGTGGTATCCGTAAACGTTAGTGGTGCCGATTTTGAAAATCAGAGTGTGAAAGATGTAACCAAAGGTGCAGACTTTTCATGGGCTGCCGGTTTAGGTTTCCACAGCAAAATTGGTTTGGGAATTGGAGCCCGTTACGTTGTTGGATTATCAAAAGTAGGCGACATGAGCAATGCATCTGTGGCAAATGCTGACTTTAAAAACAGCGTGATACAGGTAGGATTGTTTTATACATTGTTCAACAACAAATAAGTTGTTCGTTGTTTGCTGTTAGTTGTTAGGACAGCCGGAAGGTCTGATGGTTTTTTCGAACGCCATCAGACTTTTTTTATTGGTTATACTTGTTAGCGAGCAATAGCATTTATTCCCTAACAACCAACCACTATAAACAAACAACTAAAAACAAAAAGCGGCTTCCCGTAGGAAACCGCTTTCTGTTTTTATGCAAATGCCAAGCTCTTTTGTCAATAATCGTTAGGTAGAAAAATTAGTTACTCATTTCAGCAACTGGACGTTGTTTTGTGATCAGGTGATTGATAAAGCTTAAAGAATCCGTTTCGATCGTTACGTCAGCCTCTCTTTCTGAAGAGAATTTCGGTGCGACAAGGATGCTTTTAGCGCGTTCGTTTTTCTCGTAGATCCTGATTGCGTGCAGGGTGGTCACCATGGCAATCACCAGGATCAAGGTAAGTAAAGCTCTCATCTGAATAGGTTTAAATTATTAAGGCAATGTGTCACAGTGGATTAATGCTTCCAAGTTTTATGCCAGATTAATTTAGTTTTTGGATTTTAGTGTTGGTTTTGTCTAGGTATTGGTTGTTGGGTTGATTTATGTCATTTTAAATTGTTTTGTTGTTATTAACCTTTGTAAAAAGTGGAAAAAACACCCCAAAAAGTCACGCTATAAAACTGGTTTTCATTGCTAAAACAGGTAAATTTGCCACTATTCTAAAAGATTTTTAATATTAAATTAATAAGTAACCACATAAACGTTACTTTTTGGAAAAAAGTATGGAAGATAACCAATTACCATCTCAAACGAACGACCAGAACCGTATTCAGCCCATCAATATTGAAGAAGAAATGAAGTCCGCCTACATCGATTATTCGATGTCGGTTATCGTAGGACGTGCATTGCCAGATGTAAGGGACGGTTTTAAGCCAGTTCACAGGAGAGTGCTGTATGCAATGAATGAGCTGGGAAACAGTTACAACAAACCTTATAAAAAATCTGCCCGTATTGTGGGTGAGGTGTTGGGTAAATATCACCCACATGGTGATAAATCTGTATATGATACCATGGTGCGTATGGCGCAGGAGTGGAGCATGCGTTACACGCTGGTAGACGGTCAGGGTAACTTTGGTAGCCAGGATGGTGACGGACCGGCGGCTATGCGTTATACAGAGGTTCGTATGCACCGTATGGCAGAAGCCATGCTGGATGACATCGAAAAAGACACGGTTGATTTCCAATTGAACTTTGACGACTCCCTGAAAGAGCCAACCGTTTTGCCTACACGTATTCCTCAATTGCTTATAAATGGTTCTACCGGTATCGCGGTAGGTATGGCGACGAATATTTTGCCGCACAACCTTACTGAAGTTATCGATGGATGTTTTGCATATATCCAAAACCGCTCGATTACCCCGGAGGAAATGTGCAATATTATTAAAGCGCCAGATTTCCCGACAGGTGGTATCATTTGGGGAATGGAAGGCGTGAAGCAAGGTTTAATGACCGGCCGCGGAAGAGTCGTTCTTCGTGGTCGCGTGCATGTTGAAACCAAACCAAGCGGACGAGAAACGCTTATTATTACGGAAGTGCCTTACCAGGTAAACCGTGATGCGCTTTGCGATAAAATCGGCCAGTTGGTGGTTGCTAAAACCATCGAAGGCATTGCTCACGTGAACAACGAATCCAACAAAAAAGAAGGTACACGTATCGTGGTGGATCTGAAAAGAGATGCCGTTGCGAACATCGTGATCAACCAATTGTACAAGTTCACAGAACTGCAAACTTCATTTGGTATCAACAACGTAGCGCTTGTAAAAGGCAAACCTAAAACCCTTGGCGTTCGCGAAATGGTGGCTGAGTTTGTGGATTTCCGTCACGAAGTAGTGGTTCGCCGTACACAATTTGAATTAAGAGAAGCTGAGAAAAAGGCACACATATTAGAAGGTTATATGATTGCGCTGGATCACCTCGACCAGGTGATTGCGTTGATCCGTAACTCTGCTACACCGGACATTGCAAGAGAAGGGTTGATGACCGATTTCGGAATGACCGAAATTCAGGCGAAAGCCGTTCTGGAACTGCGTTTGCAGCGTTTAACCGGGATGGAAATTGATAAGATCCGCGAAGAACATGCTGCGATTATGCGCCTTATTGCCGACTTGAAAGAACTTTTGGCCAACGAAGGCAGAAGATTTGAAGTGATCACAAAAGAACTGGAAGAAGTAAAAGCTAGATTCGGTGACCAACGTAAAACCGAGATCACTTACCTGGCTGACGAAGTAAACGTTCTTGACTTTATTGAAGAGGAAGATGTGGTAATCACCATTTCTCACCTTGGTTATATCAAACGTACATCTGCAAGCGAGTACCGCCAGCAAAGACGCGGTGGACGTGGTGCTTTGGGTGGAAAAACGCGTGACGAAGACTATATAGAACACCTGTTTGTGGCGTCTACTCACCACACCATGTTGTTCTTTACAGAAAAAGGACGCTGTTACTGGATGAAAGTCTACGAAATTCCCGAAGGTGAAAAGAACAGCAAGGGCCGTGCAATCCAGAACCTGATGCAGATTCCGCCGGATGACAAGATCAGAACCATCCTGGATATTCACAACCTTGCCGATAAGGATTTTGTTAGTCAACATTATATTATCCTTTGTACTAAAAGAGGTATCATTAAGAAAACCAGCCTTGAAGATTTCAGCCGTCCGAGAACAAGTGGCGTAAATGCGATCACCATTGTGGAAGGCGACGTATTATTATATGCGAAATTGACCGACGGTAACAGCGAGATCATGATGGCAGTGAAAAGCGGCCGCGCGATCCGTTTCCCAGAAGAAAAAGTTCGTCCAACAGGTCGCGGTGCCATTGGTGTTGCAGGAATTGAGGTAGATGACGAAACCGATGAGGTAATTGGTATGATATGTGTTAATAAGGAGGATCAATCAAAAACCGTGTTGGTAGTGAGTGAAAAAGGGTTCGGTAAAAGAACGCCAATCGACGAATACAGAATTACCAACAGAGGCGGCAAAGGTGTAAAAACCATTTCCGTTACCGATAAAACCGGTCCGCTGGTAGGAATTCTGGAAGTAACTGAGAAGGAAGATTTGATGATCACTTGTAAATCTGGTTTGACCATCCGTACTGCGATTGGCGATATCCGCGAAGCGGGCCGTGCAACACAGGGTGTGAAACTGATAAGGCTGGATGACGGCGATGAAATTGCAGCGATCACCAAACTGGATGAACACGAAGAAGAGAAAGTTGTAGAAATTGCTGAAGAAGGCATTACAATCGGCGATGGAGCTGACACAGTGAATAATGAAAATGGCGCTCCGGAAGAAAACGGTTCACCAGAAAACGAAAATGGTTCTGAAGAAGCAAATAATGATTCGCTATAAAAATCCTTACATTTCAAATTCAAAAAAATGAAAAAAGCTGTTTTTTCTCTATTGCTACTTGCCGTAGGAGTTGGCTCATTTGCCCAGAAGCTTGACAAGATCAAGGATCTGGAAAAAAACAAAAAGTACGAGGACGCAAAAACTCAGATAGATCAATTCCTTGCTGTAGAAAAGAACGCGAAAGATCAGGATGCATGGTACACAAAAGCTAAAGTTTACAATGGCCTTGCAGCTGATTCTTCCATTTCTTCAAAATATCCAACTGCACGCGTAGACGCTTTCGACGCATTGAAAAAATATGTTTCAATGGACGAAAAAAAGCAATACCTGCAATTACAGATCGACAATTACAAGCCGATCATGGACATTTACCAGGGTTATTTCAAATCTGGAGCAGCAGCTTACAACAGAGGAGATTACAAAGAAGCATATCCTAACTTCCAAAAATGTCTGGAAGCAGGTGCTTATATGTTTGAAAACAAATGGAGCACAGTTTCCCTCGATACAAACGTAGTTCTGTACGCTGGTATCTCTGCGGAAAAAGCAAACCTGAAAGACGAGGCTGCTACTTACTATGCAAAACTGGCTGATGCAAAAGTGCATGGTGAAGGTATGGACCAGATCTACAAATGGCTGGTTGTATACTATGCTGATAAGAAAGACGATGCTAACATGACCAAGTACATTGGTTTGGGCAAACAAGTTTATCCAACTGATGGTTTCTGGGAAAGCTACGAACTGGATTATTTACGTGAAAAAGGCGACAAACAAGCTTTGTTCAATAAATATAAAGAAATGATCGCTAAATATCCTGATAGTTCTGTTTACAGATTCAACTATGCGGTTGAACTTTACCAGGAGGCGTATAAAGCAGATGCGGCTTCACGTCCGGCAAACTCAGACGAGTTGATCAAAGAAGCACAAGAAAACTTCAAAAAAGTACTGGAAATCAGACCTAACTACGCACAACCGAACCTGGTATTGGGACAAATCAGCTACAACCAGGGCGTTGATCTGAATGCGAAAGCAAAAGCAATCAAGCCAGGTGCTGCAGGTAAATTGACTCCGGACCAAATCAAACAAAAGGCTGCTATCAGGGATGAAATGAACAAAAAATTCGACGAAGCAATTCCTTACTTTGAGAAAGTTGATCAGATCCTTAGCGGTCAGGGTAAATTGAAAATGGACGACAAATCAGCGTTGAAAGATGCATTGGATCTGTTGGTTACCATTTACGATCAAAAAGGTGACAAAGACAAAATGAAAGCTTACGAAGACAAGTTTAATAACGTGGATAAGCAACACTAGGAGTTTTTGAACTGAAAATATATAGAACCGGCAGATATTTCTGCCGGTTTTTTTGTTTTTAGGGGCACGCAGATGACACGGAATTGGCACACAGATGACACGGATTGGACTGATTTACACGGATTATTGGTACGAGGTTTTGAGTAGTGAGTTATGGGTTGTGAGTTTACCTGAATTATTGAGAACCGGATGAATGGATTGATATGGGATCTCGAAATAAGAACACTGCAACCTTCGTACATAATCGGAGTGTCAGGCTGAGCTTGTCGAAGCCTTCTTGCCAATAGGAAGCATGAGTGAACGGGCGGCAACATAGGCAATTTGAACAGCTTCGTTAGAGGGGTAGATTGCGATAAAATTGTCCTTGTTCTATTTAACATAATATAAATTATAAGACGAAATAAGTGGCTGAAAAACCAGGGGGAATTGAGGCTAAATCTGCTCAAATCCAATACGGTACTGGTATACATGGGTACGGTCTGGTTGATCATGTCACAAAGCTTTCGATGGAAAAATTATTGGTCTACCCCGAATTAGGTTTGAGATTTTTATTGCGAGCCGATAGGAAACTTGTGGATTACCTGAGTCATTTAGTTCGTCATTAGGCCATAGATGGAAATGAAATCAGTGTGTCGGCTTGTGGATTATTCTCGCTGCTTTTCAGCTTCGTGATTCCGTCTGATTGTGTGAGATTTAAACCCGGACGGCCTTTTTTATCGCCTCCTGGAACTTAAGTAATCTCTCAAACAATAATCAGTGCAAATCCGTCCAATCGGTGTCATCAGTGTGCTCCCTCAAAAAAATCTCGTCAAAAAACTTGCGTAGTTAAATAGCTACATATATATTTGTAGTCAAATAGCTACACAATGAATTTACGAAGAGATGTTTTCCAGGCTATAGCAGATCCCACGCGACGGGCCATTCTCGTTCTCGTGGCTTCGCAATCCATGACGGCCGGTGCCATCGCCGCCAATTTCGATACTGCCCGGCCGACCGTTTCAAAACACCTTGCCATCCTAACCGAGTGCGAACTGCTTCGCCAGGAACAAAATGGCCGGGAAATTCATTACCATATAAACGTCCAAAAAATGAAAGAAGTCGACGACTTTATCGAACCATTCCGCAAGATGTGGGATGAGCGATTTGATAAGCTGGAGGAGATTATGAAGGCGTATAAAGGCAAGCCTAACGCCTAATGCCAAACACGAAGCCGCCGCGTTAAGCGTTAGGCGTTAAGCATTAAGCAAACACAAAAAACCATTAACATTAAAAACTATCAGATGGAACGAAAAACAAAAGTCACTGCCGAAGAAGGCAAACACGATGTAGTCATCACAAGAGATTTTGAATTGCCGGTTGAATTGCTATTTAAGGCATATGTAGAACCTGAAATTGTGGAACAATGGATGGGCACCAAAGTAATAAAACTGGAAAGCCAAAAACACGGCAGCTGGCAGTACCAGACCAGCGACCCCAAAGGAAATGTTGTGTTTAGTGCCAGCGGCGTAATCCACGAATTGCTTCCAGGCCAAAAGATCACCCGGACATTCGAAATGGAAAACACTCCTTTCGGTGTGCAGCTCGAAGTCTACGAATTTGAAAAACTGACCGACAATACCAGTCGCCTCAATATGCATGTCATCTACGAAACTGTTGCCCAGCGCGACCAGGTAATGAAACTTCCATTCGTCGGCGGCATCAACATGGCCCACAACCGACTGGAAGAAGTTGTAACTAAAATGAAACAACCTATCTAGTGTTCAAATAACTGAATAACTGAATGACTGAATAACTGAACTTGAAAGTCGACGTTACAGCCTGTCACCAATCATTCAGTTATTCAAATATTCAACCTCAGTTATTCAGTCATTCAGTTACTCAGTTATTAAAATCATCATCATGACAAAGACACAAAAAATCATCTACTGGATCTCCACTGCCTGGTTGGCTTTGGGAATGATCTCAACCGGACTTGTACAATTAATGAAAACAAAAACCGGCGCCGGTGGTTACGACAGCGTCGTGAACACTTTGGGTTTTCCGGCTTACATGCTCACACTGCTGGGCGTACTCAAAATCGTTGGCGCGATCGTTGTGCTGATTCCTAAATTTCCGCTCCTGAAAGAATGGGCATATGCAGGTTTTTTCTTTATAATGTCAGGCGCATTATTTTCGCATATCGCTGCGGGTGATGCTTCTGTCGGAGCAATTTTTCCGGTAATATTGCTTTTAACGCTCACCGCGGTGTCGTGGTATTTTCGTCCGGCGGATAGGAAGCCGGTGTTAGTTGTTAGTTGATCGTTGTTAGTTGTTAGGCTTTGACGTCAAATAAGCTGACTAAAAGCCAACGGATCTAACAACAAACGTCCAACTATCAACCGCCGCTAACAACCAACAACCATCAACTAAAAACTTCAAAAATGAATCCTAAGGCTGATTTTTACTTCGAGAAAGACAAAGCCTGGAGTAAGGAAACAGAAAAATTAAGAAAGATCATTCTTGATTGCGGCCTTACCGAAGAAGTGAAATGGGGTTGCCCTTGTTATCAATACGAAGGAACCAACATTGTGCTGATCCATACTTTTAAAGAATATTGCGCCGTGTTGTTTTTCAAAGGTGCGTTGTTGAATGATCCCGAAGGCATACTCATACAGCAAACAGAAAATGTACAAGCGCAGCGCCAGATCCGTTATACCAACATAAAAGAAATTAAGGAACGCACATTGAAATCCTACGTGTACGAGGCCATCGAAGTAGAAAAAGCCGGACTGAAAGTGCCACTTAAAAAGACAAAAGAATATCCTGTTCCCGAAGAGTTCCAGGCGCAACTCAACAAAAAGCCTGCGCTCAAAAAAGCGTTCGAAGCCCTAACGCCCGGCCGCCAGCGAGGATATCTGTTGTACTTCTCGCAAGCCAAACAAGCGAAAACGCGTGAAGCCAGAATTGAAAAGTATGTGCCGCAAATATTGGCGGGCAAAGGACTTGAAGACTAGGAATTAGGAGTTAGAAATTAGGAATTAGAAAAAAGTCAATCTTGCTGAATCAGGGAGTCAGCATTCAATCGGAAAGGTATTTGTCACCCCGAGGAACGAGGGATCTGAGACTAACACAAACAACCTGCCAGTGCATTTCCCAGATCCCTCGTTCCTCGGGATGACAAGCAAGATTGCTTTTAATTTGCAACCTTGCCAGACCTGACAGGTTTTAACAGACAGCTAAATTACTTTGAACAAGTCCGCCGAAACCTGTTAGGTCTAGTTGCCCATCACCAATCACCAATCAATCAAACCAACCATGAAAAAAACAAACAAAGTCACCACCGCCGAAACAGGCGAACTACTAAAAACTTTAAAGACCCGTTTCGAAAAAAACATGAACCGCCACAAAGGCCTTGACTGGGCTGCCGTGCAAACAAAACTTGAAGCGCAGCCAGATAAATGTTGGTCGCTGCAAAAAATGGAAGAAACCGGCGGCGAACCCGATGTGGTGAGTTACGATAAAAAAACAAACGAGTTTACTTTTTATGATTGCTCCGCGGAAAGTCCCAAGGGCCGCAGAAGTCTTTGTTACGACCACGCCGCACTGGAATCAAGAAAAGAATTCAAACCTGCGGACAGCGCCATCAACATGGCGGCCGACATGGGCGTTGACATCTTAACCGAAACCCAATACCGCGAATTGCAGCAACTCGGCCAGTTCGATTTAAAAACCTCCAGTTGGGTGTCCACTCCTGCCGACATCCGCAAACTCGGCGGCGCCGTTTTTTGTGACCGCCGCTACAACACCGTGTTCCTGTATCATAACGGTGCAGAAAGTTATTATGCAGCGAGAGGATTTAGGTGTTCATTAAAAGTGTAGATTTGCGCTCCCCTACCAAATACTTTCCACTCAAATTAATTAAGGCATAATGCTGAACGCTTAATGCCTAACGCAAGGTCCGCGCATCTTCGGAGTGCCCCGCGTTAAGCGTTATGCGTTTGGCTTTATGCGTTAAGCCTTAAGCTTTTCAATACTCAAAACTTTTCTTAATTTGCTCTTATGGCAACACACAACCCTACGCACAAAATACACGAAGGCCGCAACGTAAAACGTTTCCGTGAAATGAGAGGCTGGAAACAAGAGGGTCTCGCTGATGAAATGGGCGAAGAATGGACCCAGCGCAAAATTTCCTTACTCGAACAAAAGGAAACAATTGAACCCGAGATTTTACTATTGGTGTCTACTGCCTTGAATATTCCGGTAGAGGTTTTCCAGAACTTGGATGAAGAGCAGGCGATAAATAATATTGTCAACAACAACACATTTGATCATTGCAATCAACCTGCTTCCGTTTTCTACAATTCCTCTATTCATCCCATTGATAAGATTGTTGAATTGCATGAAGAGAAGATTGCGCTGTATGAAAGGATGTTAAAGGAGAAAGAGGAAATGATTGCGAGGTTGGAGAAGTTGATGGCTTCAAAATAAATATTTTGAAGCCATGTGTAAAAATTGGTCAGCCTATAAAACTGAGTCCAGCTATGACTACACCACCTACAGTTTCGATTCGAATTTTAGATTCAATTCTTGGAGATTTTGTATTCTATCTAACCTGAAAGTGCGATTTTCGTGGCGAAGAAAACAATATCCAGTTACGATTGCGATCTTTTTTTCGCCTTCTTCGAATTCATGCAATTGGTAGTCTTTGATGGTTCTAACAGTCACCTGGTCATTCCTGTTTTTGTATTGCAGTCTTAAATATGAAGATTCTTTTGCGGCAATTTCTATCAGATCATTCATTTCTTTTTTTATTTGTTCATAGATCATTATAGCACCAGAATCGAAGGAAGGGGCTTTTTTTACAAATGGATTTATTTTTGTCAAATTGATTGTATTGTCAATTCGTATCTCGATCAGTGAATTTTTTTTCAAACTAAATGCTTTTAAGAAGTATAAACCGCTACGATACGCAATTGTCTTAGGCTGTATCAAATCATCTTTCAAGTTATAATACTCTTTTGTACCTATTGCATTTGCAATTGCCTGCAGGATATCTGAAGAAATTTCATCGATAAGACATAGTATATTACTAGGTAATGTAACTTCAGAAAATTTGTCGGCAGCGTTGTTATACCAAATACATTTTGCTTCAAATAAGGGATTTACCCTTTGTTTTAAATCTTGATTTTTGCTGATTTGTTCAGTTTTTTTTGGCTGGAATTGATTTACGCTGATTACCTGCATAATAGGTGGTAGAAATGCAAGATGTGAATTCACGATGGAATTAGATGTAGATGATACCTCATTATAACTCAGTGTACTCTTTTTTTTGGCTAGTTCATGGTGAATAGGTTTAAGAGATACTATCGTGTTTTTTTCAATAGGCTTTGTCTCGCCTGCGTCTGCAGCCAGAATCAGTTTTAAAAAATCAGCTTTCAGCCAGCCAGATTGAAATTTGTTAAGTTTGCTTGAATACCAAAAACATTTACAAGAGCACTCAACATTCATATCATCCCAATCTATCTCAATTGAACTTCGTTTTCGAAAAATTTCAGCAATAACCATCAAAGGTGGTATTTGTTGCGATTCTCCGGTTATTGTCACGTTTAGATTGTTATGAAAATAGGGATGAGCTTTGAAAGAGACAGTATCTCCTACTTGAAACTTATAACAAGCCATTTTTAGAGTTTTTGAAGGGTATAAAATTCAAATCGAATATCTATATTTGTTACACCTTGCAGCCTAATAAGACGATGAACGTTTATTATAGACCGTAGGATAGCTAGGACCTCCTTGTTATCCACTGCGTACGCAGGTAAGGGATTGCATCGAGCTCGCTCTCTGGCTCCTTCTAGAAGCTTTACGACTCTTTCCACAGCGATGTGGAGAAGAATCGAGCCTACATGAAGTGCACCAGTGGTGATCTCATAAGCAGCTCCAGCAAAGATAGCAAATATTAGTGCGTTGTAGACTAGTGACCTCATGGTTATCAGTTTATTACCGGTATAGAAGCTATGCTTATTTCGGACTTTTATATTGACTCAGTAACTGGGTAATGGTCTTTAGCTCAATTAATTTTGAAAGTATGTTCATCAATCGCTCTTTACATGAAAGGGCTGCAAGGTTTTAATTCTTTTAATGAATACACATAGACAAAAGTGGCTACGAAAAAAAGGGTATCTTCATATTACGCCCCAAATAGATACAGACAAACACAGAAACGAACTTTTGTCAAAACTGGGAAATCCCAATTTTATAGCTAAGTATTGCTTTTATCCACTAATTCATTCTAGTATTAAAGAAAGAAAATATAAATCTATTCCACAGCTGTCTCAAAAAAGAGGACATTCATATACGTCGGAGGGCAAGCATTTTAGAACTTTCAAGGATAGACCATTACATTATGCTACTCACATGGATTCTTTGATTTTTGGCTATTACGCTGAAAAACTTAGCGATGCCTATGAGAGTAAACTAAAAAGCCAATTTGCTCAAATAGATGAGTGTGTAATTGCCTATAGACGAATTCCAACTGATGTCGTTGGAAAAAACAAAGGAACAATGCATTTTGCAAAAGACGTATTCGATGAAATTAAACGAAGAGGCGAAGCGGAGTCTTGCTCAGTGCTAATGTTTGACATCAAAAGTTTCTTTTCTCGGTTAGATCATAAAATTTTGAAGGACGCTTGGTTATATATGCTTGACCAAAAAGAATTTACTGATGATCATAAAAATGTTTTTAATGCCACAACAAAATTTTCATATATTCTACTTGACGACCTTCGAATAAAACAGAACATAAATGGCAGGCGAGCCGGTTTTGACGAACGAAAGTTACACGAGATTAGGCAAGAGGGAAAGTTTGCCTATTTTACTTCTCCCAAAGAATTTAGAGATAAAATTAAGAGGAAGGAATTAAAACTATTTCGATATCCCTTTTGGGACAAGAAGCGTAAGGTGCCTGTAGGTATACCGCAGGGGTTACCTATTAGTGCTGTCCTAGCTAATATTTATCTTCTTAAGTTTGATGTGGATGTTGTTTCCCTAGTTGTTGACAAACTTAAGGGTTTTTATCGGCGATACTCAGACGACATCCTTATTATTTGCAGGCCTGAAGATGTAGAAGTTATCAAAAAATTTATCAATGATTCTATTGAAAAAAATCTTGTTAAAATAAGCCCTGAAAAAACAGAGGAATACTTTTTCAAAGTTCAACATATAGGTAAAAGTAAAAAAAGACTTATTTCTAATAAGATCTGGAATGAAAATAAAAACTTTGATGCGAATGACTATAGGCGTTATGCCCGTTGCCAAATGGGCGTTCCGTTGACATATCTTGGTTTTGAATTTTATGGATATCAGACATTAATAAAATCAGCTAACCTTTCCAAATTTTATAGAAGGATGATTAAATCCGTAAAAAATAGAGCGGCCCAGGCAAAAAATCTAATTGAAAAAGAGCCCGACTCGAAATTAGCTGTCTTTAAGAACCAGCTATGCAAGATATATACCTTACAAGATTTGACGAAGACTAAGGTAAAGTTAACTTCAAAGAAATTAGTGCGACACGACACAGACACTTATGTTATGAAAAGTACTGTTATTAATAGCCCCCTAAGGAGTAATTACATGTCCTATGTTAGACGCGTCAGTATAATAATGAAAGAGGCGAAGATTGTGAATCAAATTCGAAAACATCAAGAGATTTTTAAAGATGCTATAAAAAAACATTTAAATAAGTAACCCCTCACCTCTTCAACTCCTTCAAAAACTGGCTCGGCGTTTTCCCGAACTCATTCTTAAATGCTTTTGTGAAATATGATTGCGTTTGAATCCCCACGCTGTACATTGCTTCGGTGATGGAGACGTCTTCTTCTGTTAAAAGCTGGGCGGCTTTTTTCAGGCGGATGCTGCGGATGAATTCGCCGATGGATTGGCCGGTGATGCTTTTTATTTTATGGTAAAGACTCGTGCGGCTCATGCCTATTTGCGTGCAAATGTAGTTGATGTCCATTTCCGGGCTGCCGATGTGCGTTTCAATTACGGTGATCAGCTCTTGCAGGAAATCCTTGTCCTTGCTGCTTTGTACAATGTCCTTCACTTCGCTGTAATAGTCGCGGCGGTATTTTTCCTTCAGCTTTTCCTTTTGTTTGAAGATGTTGTCGATCGTTTTTTCCAGTAGGTTAATGCTGATCGGTTTGGTAAAATAATGATCAGCGCCCGAGTCCGTGCCTTCTATTTTTGATTGCAGCGATTCTTTGGCGGTCAGCATCAGAAAGGGAATGTCGGATATCTCCACGTCTTCCTTCACCTGGCGGCAAAGGTCAACGCCATTCATTACCGGCATCATAATGTCGCTGATGATGAGATCGGGGTGATCCGCTTTTGCAAGCGTCAAACCATCCTTGCCATTCCCCGCTTCGGCAATGCGGTATTTTTTGCCAATGCTGTCCCTTAAAAAATTGCGCAGTTCGTCGTTGTCATCCACGATCAGTATGAGCGGCGCATCGCTGTTTTCCGGTTGTGGCTCCTCCTCTACCGGCAGTTCTTCCGCCTGGTCCTCCACGTCGTACGCGCCGGCAAAAGTGGAGTTCGGTGTTTGGTTGCTCATCCAGCGTTCTTCGTCGCTAAAGTCTTCGCGTGAGCAAGGCAACGCCACGATGATCTCCGTGCCTTTGTTGCGCTCGCTGTACACACGAATGCTTCCCTTGTGCAGCGCCGTTATGCTCTTCACAAAAGCCAGGCCGATGCCGTAGCCCATGTGCGAGTCGGACACTTTATAGTAGCGTTCAAACAAGTGCACGATGGATTCCTTGGAAATGCCAATGCCGTTATCGGCCACGCGCAGGTAAATTGTTTGCAATGGTTTGTAGTCGCTGGCAATGTTCAAATCATTTTCAAAAGGCGGTTTGTAACCGTCCATCGAAGCCACTGCCTGTACGGCAATAGTGCCGCCGCTGGCCGTGTATTTAAACGAATTGCCAATGAGGTTGATGAGAATTTTTTCCAGTATCTGCCGGTCGAACCAACTTTCGTTGGGAATGCCGGAGGTACTAACGGTAAAGCGTATGTTTTTTTCATTCGCCGCTTCGCCGAACTCTTCGGCTATTTCCTGCAGAAAAAGTTCCATGTTGCCCGGCATCACGTGCAGTTTCAAAATGCCCGATTCTGCCTTGCGGAAATCCATCAGCTCATTGATCAGGTTCATGAGGCGATAGGCATTCCGGTAAATGATGTTATAATATTGATGATGCTGCGAAGCGGTTTTATCCTGCATCAGTTTTTCCGCCGGACCCATGATGAGCGAAAGCGGCGTGCGGAACTCGTGCGAGATGTTGGTGAAGAACTGCAATTGCATTTGATGCACTTCTTCCTTCTTTTCTTCTTCCAGTTTCTGGCGCTCGAGTTTTCTTTTGTTTTGGTAAAAGCTATACGCCACGCCACCTACGATCAGCGCGACGATTGTTCTGAACCACCACGTTGCCCAGAACGGCGGCGTAATCACGAGGATGATTTCTTGTCCTGTTTCGTTCCAGATGCCATCGTTGTTGGAAGCTCGCACACGGAAGGTATATGTGCCCGGACTCACGTTGGTGTATGACGCCTTGCGGTCGTTGCCCGCTTCGATCCAATCTTTGTCCCAGCCATCAAGTTTGTAGGCAAACCGGTTGTTTTCCGATGCCACATAATTAAGTGCGGCAAATGAAAAGGCAAAGGTCGATTGCTTGTAACTCAGCGTTACATTGTGTGTATAGCTGATGTCTTCTTTTTGCTTTGCAGCAGGATGCGGGTCGTTGGAAATTTGCAGGTCGGTGATGTACACCGGAGGCACAAAACTGTTGGTGGAAATGTTTTTGGGATAAAAACTATTGAAACCGTTCACGCCGCCAAAGAAGATCTGGCCGTCTCTCGTTTTGAGAAATGCATTGGCCTCGAATTCCATGCCCTGCAAGCCATCGGCGGTGTTGTATTTTTTAAACGCAAGCGTAGACGGATCAAACTTCGTGAGTCCGTTGGAAGTCGTGATCCAAAAAATGCCGTTGTTGTCTTCTTCCATTCCCTTGATAAACTCGTCGGATAGTCCGGCTTTCTTGGTGTAGAGTTGAAAAGCGTTTTGTTTTTCGTCAAACAAATACAAACCTTTTTGTCCCACCCAAAGACGGTTGTGACTGTCGACAAATATCACACGCAGATCAGGCTTTTTCTCCTCGTTGTTGAAGTAATGGATAAACTCGCCGGTAGATCGTTGCAGGCAGTTCAGTCCACCATCATCCGTGCCTATCCAGATGTTGCCGCTTTTATCTTCGTTAATGGAAACGGTATTGTTGCCGGAGATTTTTGTTTTGCCGCTGGCACTTGTTTTCACAGCAGAAAACTTCCTCGTGTTTTGATCATACAAATTCAAACCACCATAGTAAGTGGCGATCCAAAGACGCTGCTGGCTATCTTCAAAAATGGCCTGTATGAAGTTGGAAGAAATGGAGCCGTTGTCTGCCGCGTTGTGCGTGAGTCGTGTAAACGTGCGACTGGCGCGGTCGAGCAGGCACAAACCTCCGCCCCAGGTGCCCACCCACAGTTTGCCTTTGCTGTCTTCCGTAATGCCGAGCACTTCGTTGGAGGCGAGCGAGCGTACATTGAGCGGATCATACTTAAAATGCGTGAAGGTCTTTTTGTTGCGATCAAACAAATTCAACCCGCCGCCATCGGTGCCGATCCAGATATTGCCTTCGCGATCTTCGCAGAAAGATTTTACGTCGTTATAGCTAAGGCTGTTGTCACTCCGCTCCTGCCGGTAAAGGGAAAATTTTTCCGTTTTCGGCATATATATATTAACACCACCACGGTGCGTGCCCACCCAAAGGTTTTCCTGGTTGTCTTCATACAAAGCGGAAACCGTTCGTTGCGATAAACTCTGCGGATCGTCGGGTTCATATTTATAATTAAAGAAACGTCCGCTCACGGGATCGAACAGATCGAGACCACCGTTCACCGTTCCCGTCCATATTTTGCCGGAGGCAGTTACCCAAATGGCCCGCACAAGATTGCTGCTGATGGAAGCATTGTCGGTTACGGAGTGGCTGAATTGTTTGAGTGTGTTGAATTGCTGGTTGAACAAATACAATCCATTGCCGGCAGTGCCGATGATGAGGTTGCCCCCTTTGTCTTCTTTAATCGCCGTTACTGCATTGTTGATGTTGCTGACTTCTGCAGGTGTTTTGAAAAAAGCATTTTCGGCGTCGAAAATTTGCACGCCTGCATCGGAACCTACCCAAGTGTTGCCGTGGCTGTCTTTATATAAGCAATAGATTTTATCGCTCGCCGGTCCTTTAGCGCTTCCATTTTGGCGGAGAGAAGTAAAGGATTTGGTGTTCTTGTCAAAAATATTGAGGCCGCCACCGAGCGTGCTGATGAGCAGGCGGTTGTTGCTTTCTTCTACAATGCTGCTGATATAATTATAACTGATGCTGCCGGACTGGCCGGTGGATTTGTAGCGTGTAAATGAATTGGTAACGGGATCGAAACTGTTGAGGCCATTGGCAGTGCCTATCCAAAGTTGTTGGGACTTGTCCTGGAAAAGGCAGGTGATGAAGTTGTCGGAAATACTGGTGGCGATCGAGTCGGTTGTTTTGAAGACTTTTATTTTATAGCCATCGTAGCGGTTAAGGCCATCGCGTGTGCCGAACCAAATGAACCCGCGGCCATCCTGGTAAATGCATTCGATGGTGCTGTTGGAGAGGCCATCCTCATTCCGTATATGCTTAAAATTAATAGCCGGCGCCTGGCTGAAGGCGGGAGCAAAAACAAAGAGGCAACAAAAGCAAACAATCAAGCGGGTCATAAGCACTACAAATTTTGCACGCAAGCGGCGCAGTCAGTTTTTTTCACGCAAAGGCGCAAAGGAAATTAGTTCCATAGCCAGCACTCTGATTTTATTTCACGCAGCGAACGCGGCGAAAAAGCGACGCAAAGGGTTCGCGAAAGTCAAACTGTCATTACTGATTTGCAAGATGTTGACAATCGAGAAGTAACGATTCGTCAACGAACTTAGATTTAAAACTTCCCTTTGCGCCTTTGCTCCTTATGCCACTTTGCGTGAAACCTTCCTCCGCGTCGCCGCTTCGTTGCGATCGCCGCGAGAAACCTTCGTGCCGTGCGTGAAACTAAAATTATCTCAATTGCCTCACTTACTGCGGGATTTGTTCAAAAAAAACCATTTGAACCAAACATATGATTGCTCGGATAAGTGCTCTTTTGACACTCAATTTAATTTTATAGTACGAACTAAAACAAAACTCACCATTAAAAATTGCTTGTGTATGAAAATTACCAGACGTATCCGGCCGGCTATTCTTCTGCCCGCTCTGCTATGTTGTGTCATATTGACATCGGCGCAACAAAAGATCTCCGGCAGGGTAACAGATGAATCCGGGAACCCGCTTTCCGGTGTTACCATTTCTATTAAGGGCAAAAACATCGCAGTCGTTACAGATGCGAAAGGAAATTACACCATTCCCGCAGCCGACGACGATGAACTCATTTTTACTTATATCGGTTTTGCGAAAGTTGAGCAAAAGGCGGCTAGCTCCACGCTCAATGTAAAGCTTGCCACCGACAAACAAAATCTCAATGAAGTGGTGGTAGTTGGTTATGGCACCACCCGAAAAAAAGATCTCACCGGTTCTATTTCTACCGTTACAGCTAAAGACTTCCAGAAAGGACAAATCTCCACTCCCGAGCAAATGATTGCCGGTAAAGTGGCAGGTGTTTCTGTTATCTCCAACAGCGGCCAACCCGGTGCAGGAAGCACGATCCGCATTAGAGGCGGTTCTTCTGTAAACGCCAGCAACGACCCGTTGTTTGTGGTAGACGGTGTGCCTTTGGAAAACAGCAGCATCTCTGGCGCATCTAATCCGTTGAGTTTTATCAACTCAAACGATATCGAATCTTTCACGGTTTTGAAAGATGCTTCCGCCGCAGCGATCTATGGAACAAGAGCTGCGAACGGCGTCATTTTAATTACTACTAAAAAGGGAGTTGGCGGCAGATTGAAAGTTAATTTCACCACCAACAACTCTCTTTCTAGGGCTGCTAACAAAGTGGACGTGCTGAGTGCCGATGAGTTCCGCACGGTAGTAAACGCAAAGGGTACGGCTACGCAAAAAGCAGCGCTCGGTACTGCGAACACCAACTGGCAGGATGAAATTTACCAGACGGCTTTTTCAACGGATAATAATATAAGTATCAGCGGAGGGATTAAAAAACTCCCCTACCGCTTGTCGATCGGCTATTTGAACCAAAGCGGTATTTTGAAAACGGACAACCTGCAACGTACTTCGGCGACGTTGCGCATCAATCCAAGTTTTTTTGACGATCACTTAAAGGTGGACCTGAACTTAAAAGGTAGTTTCCAAAACACTCGATTCGCCAACACCGCGGCGATCGGAAGTGCGGTAACATTCGACCCTTCTCAACCAATTTACTCTACGGTTAAGGATGGTCGTTATGGCGGCTACTGGGAGTATCGTGATCCAACGAGCCCAACCGGTTTGTCTCCGCTGGCGGGTCGCAACCCTGTTGGTCTGTTGAACCAACGCATTGATAAAAGCAATCCCGTTAGAGGCATTGGAAATTTGCAATTGGATTACAAGTTTCATTTCCTTCCTGACCTGCACGCCAACATGAACCTGGGTTATGATGTAGTGGACGGAAAAGGAACAGTGTTTGTTTCCGACAGTGCAGCGTCTGATTATGCAGCGGGCGGCACGGGTGGACAAAACAACAAATACCGCCAAACTCAAAAAAACACGGTGTTTGATTTTTACCTGAATTATTCAAAAGACATTCCTTCGATCAAAAGCCATGTGGATGCGATGGCGGGTTACTCTTACGTAGATTATTTAACCAAAGTATACAACTACGCCAGCTACAATGCGGCAGGTGTAAAATACCCTAACTCTGATCCAGCTTTTCCTTATAATGAACCGGAACACAGCCTGGTTTCTTTCTTCGGCAGGGTGAATTATTCTTATGCCGACAGGTATTTATTGACAGGAACATTGCGCCGCGACGGATCATCACGTTTTGGTCCGCTGAACAAATGGGCAATGTTCCCTTCTGTTGCCTTCGCATGGAAAATCAAGAACGAACAATTCTTAATGACGAACAACACTATATCTGATTTGAAATTAAGAATCGGTTATGGTATCACGGGACAACAAGATGGTATTGACAACTATGCTTTCCTTGCAGCGTATGGCTTGAGTTCTTCCAACGCTTCTTATCCGTTTGGTTCTACGTACTATCAAATGTACAGACCGGGTGCTTACAACCCAGCGATCAAATGGGAACAAACAGCAACGTCTAACATAGCTTTGGATTACGGATTTTTGAACAACCGTATTACCGGTAGCATTGATCTGTATTACAAGAAAACATCTGACTTGCTCGTGAAAGTGCCGCAGCCAGCGGGCTCCAACTTCGCGGCGTACTTCCTTGCGAACATTGGCGACATGACGAACAAAGGTGTTGAGTTCAGTGTGAACGCACAGATCGTGAAAACAAAAGACTTCACTTGGGATGCCGGTTTCAACATTGCATACAACAAAAACAAGATCACGAATCTGTCTGTAATTCCTGGTACGCCGGCAACGGATATTCCAACAGGTGGCATTGCCGGTGGAAAAGGCGGCTACGCGCAGGTATTTGCCGTAGGCTATCCACGCAACACTTTCAACTTGTACGAGCAAGTGTATGACTCTGCAGGCAAGCCTTTGGAAAATGTGGTGGTAGATGTAAATAAAGATGGCATCATCAATGAAAAGGACCTGGTAAAAAGCAAAAGCTCGAATCCTGATGTGTTCATGGGCTTCACTACCAACTTCTCTTACAAAAAATGGAACGCTGGTTTTGTATTGCGCAGCAGCATTGGCAACTATGTGTACAACAACATTGCGAGTAACAACGGCAACAGGAATCAAATCCTCGGAAACCCTGTGCTGTACAATGCTTCGCGGAGTTATCTGGATACAAAATTTGTCGGCAGCAATGTCGACTTGTTGAGTGATTATTTCATGCAAAATGCATCTTTCCTGCGCATGGATAATTTCACCGTAGGTTATAATGCCGGTGCAGTGTTCAAGAAAAAAGCAAACTTAAGATTGAATGCAGGCGTGCAAAACGTGTTTGTGATCACCAAATACAAAGGCATTGATCCTGAGATCAGTTCCGGTATAGATAACAACATGTATCCACGTCCGAGAATATTTACACTTGGGGGAGCAATCGACTTTTAAATATTTGAACGATGAATAACAGCAAAAATTCAAATAATACAAAGTCTTCGACCTGTCACCCTGAGCCTGTCGAAGGGCATTTATCAAGGTGCAGCAAGGCTTCGACAAGCTCAGCCTGACACCCGGCTGATGCATGTGTGCCAATTGTTTTCAACTATCAAATTTCAAATCATGATTAACAGACTCTATAATATTTTAACAGCAGCGATTGTCCTTGTGGTAGTCGCCGCGGGTTGTACAAAAAAACTTGACCTCACTCCGACGAACGACATCACGGCGGATGAAGTGTACAAAACACCGTTGGGTTACAAACAAGCCCTCGCAAAAGTGTACGGTGCTTTTGCTTTAACCGGAAACACAGGCGGTACGGGCACTCCGGACATTTCCCCGGAAATTATCAGCGATGAGGGTAACTCAGACTTCCTTCGCCTCTACTGGAACTTGCAGGAGCTTACTACCGACGAAGCAGCATGGACATGGCCAAACGATGCGGGTATACAGGGCTTGAAAGAAATGAGCTGGTCGAGTGACAACGCGATTGTGAAAGGTGTTTACTATCGTTCTATGTTCCAGATCGCGATTGCGAATGATTTCATTCGTCAGTCAACGCCAGATAAAGTAAGCGGTCGTGGTATTACAGGTAATGATGCTGCGGACATTAAAAAATATCATGCAGAAGCAAGATTCATTCGCGCTTATCAATATTGGGTATTGATGGATCTATACGCCAATCCTCCTTTTGCTGATGAGAACACGACGATCGCGGTTACGGTTCCTGATCAAATCAAACGCGCCGATCTTTTCAAATACATCGAAACTGAATTAAAGGCAATCGAGCCTGATATGTCCGCGCCAAAAGCAAATGAATATCCTCGCGCTGACCAGGCGGCTGTTTGGGCGCTGCTTTCAAGATTGTACCTGAATGCAAAAGTGTACACCGGTACGGAACGATTTACCGATGCGATCACTTATTGCAACAAGATCATCGGTGCGGGTTACACATTGAATCCTAAGTACAGGAACTTAACTGTTGCAGACAATAACCTGAACACGGATGAAAACATTTTCATGATTGCCTATGATGCCAAATACACGCAGAACTGGGGCGGTACAACTTACCTGGCGCACGGTCCGGTAGGCGTTCCTGCTGCAACATCCGGAACTAGTGGAAGCTGGACGGGGTTGCGTCACACACAACAATTTGTGGCGCTCTTCCCTGATCCTTCTGGTAACACAGACGTAAGAGCACAGTTCTATACGCCGGGTCAAATCCTGGACATGAAAGAACTGTACAAACAAACAGATGGTTACTCATCATCCAAGTACAGAAACTTGACGCATGACGGCAAACCTGCGCCAAATGCTGATCCTAACGGCAACTGGGCTGATATCGATTTCCCGATTTTCCGTTTGGGTGAAGTGTACCTGACTTACGCAGAAGCAGTTTTGCGCAACGGGACGGGTGGCGACGCAGCAACCGCGTTGACTTACATTAATGCGCTTCGCAAACGTGCATGGGACAACAAGGCCGGTGGCGAGATCACTGCGGCTCAACTGAACCTCAACTTTATTTTGGACGAACGCGGACGTGAATTGTATTACGAAGCACAGCGCCGCACGGATCTTATCCGCTTTGGCAAATTCACTACCGATGCATATATCTGGGCGTGGAAAGGCGGTGCAGCCGATGGAAAAAGCGTGAACGATAAATACAATGTGTTCCCGATTCCGTCGATTGATCTGACGTCGAATCCGCATTTGACGCAGAACACAGGGTACTAGGAAGTCAAAAGGCAAAAGTGAAAAGTCAAAAGATTTGAGTGTAACATTTTCGTTTCAAGATTGACCATTCACGAAATGCGAAATCTTTGATTTAATAAAAAATTTCAAACACTCGGGCTCCGCTCCCCTCTCCTTTGGAGAGGGGCCGGGGGTGAGGTTAAAAAGTAAACTCATGAAAAAAATCATCACCATATTAACAGTTGCAGCCCTGATGACAGGTTGCAAAAAAGATCTGACCAACACCGTGATGCGGCAGGGACCGGCTCCGGTGGTTAGCTTGTCCGCTAGTCCGCTTACGTTGTCGGAAGCGAGCGCAAAAGACACGGTGGAAACGATTCAGTGGAACCCTGCAGATTACGGCTTCTCCGCGGCAGTGGCGTACACAGTAGAAATTGCAAAAGCAGGAACCAATTTCGCTGCGCCAAAACAAGTAAGCAATGGTAGCGCAACAGTGTTGAAATATGTTGGCTCTAACTTGAACGAAGCCGCGATTTCTCTGGGCATTGCGCCGGGCACAACCGGACAATTGGATATTCGTGTACGCTACTCCGTTAGTGACTCTGTTGTTTCCTATACAGATAAAAAGACATTGCAGTTGACAACGTATGTGGTAAGTCTGCCGGCATTGCTGGTGCAAGGCGGTAATGGCTGGACTACGCCTTCTGCCCGTACCAATGGTTATTTGCTGACCTCAGTAAACTATGATGGCAAATATGAAGGCTACCTGAACTTGCCAAACGCAGATGGCTGGGGCGGTGATGCGTTCAAGCTGATCTCTACTACCGACGGCACATCATACGGTTGGGGTACCAGCAGCACAACGATGTCTGCAGGTGGCGGTAACCTGTGGCTAACACCCTCTCCTGCCTACATGAAGGTGAATGCCGACATCAATGCACTGACTATCAATTACACAGCGGTGAAGTTTTACATCTCCGGTGATAACAACGGCTGGAGCACTTCCTCAACGCCTATGACTTACGATGCGACCAGTAAAACATGGGTGGCAAATAACGTACCTTTTGCTGCCGGTAACGCGTTTGTTTTTACGAGCAACGGTAGTTATGATATTAGCTATAAAGTGAACAACGATGGTAAACTAACTTACGCTGGTCCTCCGGGCTGGGCTGGTAAAAATATCCCTGTAAGCGCAACAGGCACTTATAAAGTAACGCTGGATTTGAGTGGCGGAGATGGGAATTATAAGTACAAGATTGAGTAGCTTTTTTAAACCGCAAAGGGCGCCAAGGTTGCGCAAAGGAAACGAAGACTTTTAATCGGACTGATTGAAAAATTGAAAGCGTGTTGCTTGTCATCCCGAGGAACGAGGGATCTGGGTGTTGTTTTTTGCAGACCTGTTGCTGAGGGTAGACCCAGAACCCTCCTTCGTCGGGATGACAAGCAGTCTTTCCTCATTAATTATAACTACCATGCGATTTATGGCATTGAAGAGGGAAAGTCTCCTTTGCTTCCTTTGCGGCTTTGCGGTTAGTTAAACTTTGAATTTTTTGAATGTAAGATTATGAATAGACTATTTGGCTCTCTACTGGTTTTGGCTCTGCTTATCTCCTGTAAGAAAAGCAACGGCGACGATGGCGGAGGAAACAATCCTCCCGTGACAACAGACACGCTTGTGAAAGGCGCTGATGCAAGCTGGGTAACAGAAATGGAAGCGTCCGGCAGAAAATTTTACAACAGCGCCGGAACCCAAATGGAATGCATGGCACTGCTGAAATCACTCGGCATGAACACGATCCGCCTGCGCGTTTGGGTAAACCCTACGCCCAGCTGGAACAATGCCGCCGATGTTGTGGTAAAAGCGGTTCGTGCGAAAAATCTCGGCCTGCGCGTCATGATCGATTTTCATTACAGCGATACATGGGCAGATCCCGGTAAACAAGCTAAACCGGCGGCGTGGACCTCTCTTGATTTTGCTGGATTAAAAACAGCTTTGGCAACACACACCACAGATGTTTTAAACCAATTGAAAACTGCAGGAGTAACACCAGAATGGGTGCAGGTAGGCAACGAAACAAACGACGGGATGCTTTGGCCGGACGGCAAGGCCTCAGCGAACATGGGCAATTTTGCGCAGCTCGTAAATGCAGGTTATGATGCCGTGAAGGGTGTTTTCCCTTCGGCAAAAGTAATTGTGCATATTTCTAATGGTTACGACAACTCTTTGTTTCGCTGGATGTTTGATGGTTTGAAAACAAACGGTGCAAAGTATGATGTGATTGGTATGTCGCTTTACCCAAGCACAACGAACTGGTCAACCTACAATACTCAATGCCTTGCCAATATGAATGACATGGTGAGTCGCTACGGCAAGGAAGTGATGGTGGTGGAAGTGGGCATGCCGTGGGATAGCCCGAATGAATGTAATTCGTTCCTGAGCGACTTGATTACAAAGATCAAATCTGTGCCAAATAAAAAAGCACTGGGGATTTTGTACTGGGAGCCGGAAGCGTATAATAATTGGAATGGTTACACTCTGGGAGCTTTTGATAACAGCGGCAAACCTACCGTGGCCTTGAACGCGTTTGCGAATTAAACGTTCAAAAGATTTACCACTAAGACCCGTCCGAATGGATTCATCCGGGCGGGCACTAAGAGCACTAAGTTTCACTAAGGGAGGCTTAATGTTCATACAACTTGAATGGTAATATAAACTAAGGGACTTGACTTCCACGGCAACCCTTAGTGCGGCTTAGTGTCCTTAGTGCCCGCCCGGATGAATCCGTTCGGACGGGCCTTAGTGGTAAATCTGAGGGCAACACATAAAGTATTTAACAACTTGAGATAACAACAACTATGCGAAAGAACAAGCTCATTGGTCTTTCTTTATGTCTCGCATTGGCCGGATTACAGGCTGGTGCACAGAAGAAGATCAATATTGATGAAGATTGGAAATTTCATTTTGGCAGTGCATCCGACCCTGGGAAAGATTTCAATTATGGCCTTACTGCGCTTTACTCCAAAAACGGTGGCGCAAAAAAAACAGCGATCGATCCTTCCTTTGTTGACACCAGTTGGCGCACCCTCAACCTGCCACACGACTGGGCGGTGGAGTTACCATTTGTAAATCACCCCGATGCTAATATGGAATCGCACGGTTACAAACCCGTAAGCGGTTACTATCCTGAAACAAGCATTGGTTGGTACCGCAAGCGCTTCACTGTCAACGTTGCAGATTCGGGAGGCAGGTACGCGCTTCGGTTCGACGGCATTTTCCGCAATGCAAATATTTGGGTGAACGGATATTTTGTTGGCAACAACATCAGTGGGTACGTGGGTGCGGCTTATGACGTTACAGACATCATCAACTTCCACGGAGAAAATACCATCGTTGTAAGAGTTGATGTTACACAGTCCGAAGGTTGGTTTTATGAAGGTGCCGGCATTTACAGGCATGTGTGGTTGGAGCAAACCAACAATGTTCGCATTCCCGACGGCGGTTTGTTTGTCTATGCCAATGTACAATCAAATGCAGCAACGGTGAATGTTGAGACGACCGTCGAAAACAAAAACATCTCCTCTTCTAACTGTTCCGTATTTACCTATATCACAACAAGAGAGGGTAAAATTGTAGCGCAGGCAAAAGAACAATCACTTGCCATTGCAACAAACGGAAAGCAATCCATCAAACAACAACTCAAAGTTGCCAACCCGCGTTTGTGGGATTTGGATGATCCGTATTTATATCGTGTGGTGTCTGAAGTGAGGCAAGGAAAACAAGTCTTGTACAAGAAAACAGAAAGATTCGGCATTCGCACCATTCGTTTCGATGCTGCAGAAGGCTTTTTCCTCAACGGAAAACATTTAAAAATACAAGGTACCAACAACCACCAAGATGCGGCAGGCGTTGGCAGTGCCGTACCCGATGATCTCGCTTATTATCGTATCCGATTGTTGAAGAACATGGGCTGCAATGCATACCGCACGAGCCACCACGCCCCCGCTCCTGAATTGCTGGAGGCGTGCGACAGTCTTGGTATGCTGGTGCTCGACGAACAACGTTTGCTCAGCAGCAGCGACGAATACATGAACCAGTTTGAAAGATTGATCCTGCGCGACAGGAACCATCCTTCCGTTTTTCTGTGGAGCATTGGTAATGAAGAAGGGTTTATTCAAACAACAACTGTCGGCAAACGCATTGCTGAAACATTGATCGCTAAACAAAAAGAACTCGACCCGAGCAGGACGAGCACTTATGCGGCGGATCTTCCGAACGTTTACAAAGGTGTGAACGAAGTAATTCCGGTGCGTGGTTTCAACTACCGCGAATATGCAGTGGGCGACTATCACAAAGATCATCCGAACCAACCAGTGCTTGGCACGGAGATGGGCAGCACGGTTACCACCCGCGGCATTTATAAAAAGGATTCTGTTTGGGGGTATCTTCCAGATCATGACCTCACCGCGCCATGGTGGGCAAGCACTGCAGAAGCATGGTGGAAGCCTGCAGCTGAAAACAATTACTGGCAGGGCGGTTTCATCTGGACAGGCTTCGATTATCGCGGTGAACCAACTCCGTTTTCATGGCCAAATATCAGTTCGCATTTCGGTGTGATGGATATGTGCGGTTTTCCTAAAAATTTGTATTACTACTACCAAAGCTGGTGGACAAATAAAGATGTGCTGAACATTTCGCCACATTGGAACTGGCCGGGTAAACGCGGACAAAATATTGACGTGTGGGTAAACAGCAATGCCGATAATGTGGAATTGTTCCTCAACGGCAAAAGCCTTGGCAAAAAAGACATGCCGCGCAATAGTCATTTGGTGTGGACAGTGAAATACGAACCCGGCAAGCTAGAAGCCATCGCTTATAAAAAAGGCAAAAAGCTGACGGCAAAAGTGGAAACGACTTCCGCTCCTGCCGAAATTCTGCTGACTCCGTACAGAACGACCATGCTGGCAAACGGCACCGACGTTTCTGTGATGAATGTTTCCATCGTAGATAAAGAAGGTCGCGAAGTGCCGGATGCTGCGAACATGATCAATTTCACCATCAGCGGACCGGGTAAAATAATTGGCGTAGGCAACGGCGATCCGAGTTGCCACGAGCCGGATATTTGCGCCGATCGTAGATGGCAGCGCAGCGCATTCAATGGTAAATGCCAGGTGCTGGTGCAATCAACCAAAACGCCGGGTATGATCAAGATTGAAGCAAGCGCCGGTGGACTGTACAGCGGTTCTACAGATGTGGTGACTGTTACTTCTGAAAGTGTTGCAGAGGTTTCCTTTGACAAAAAATACACCTTACAGGGTGAAGCGGCCAAGCCTCGTGAAACAGGTAAAATGATAGGCGCCGATATTTCGTTTCTTCCTGAGCTTGAAAATCGCGGGGTAAAGTTTTCGGATAATGGTGTGGAGAAAGACGCGATTCAGATTCTGAAAGATCACGGTTTCAATTACATCAGGCTGCGTGTGTTCAATGATCCGGCGAGAGACAGCGGTTATTCTCCGGGCAAAGGTTTCTGCGATCTGCAACATACTTTGCAAATGGCGAAGCGCATCAAAGCGGCAGGCATGAAGTTTCTACTCGACTTCCACTACAGCGATTACTGGGCCGACCCCGGAAAGCAATACAAACCTGCTGCGTGGAAAAACATGGGCTTCGATCAAATGAAACAGTCTTTGTACGATTTTACCAAAGAAGTGATCACGGCTTTAAAGCAACAAGGCACAACACCTGATATGGTACAAATCGGCAACGAGATCAATCACGGTATGGTGTGGCCGGAAGGAAGCATTGCTTCTGTGAACAACCTGGCACAACTAATAAGTGCTGGAACAGCGGCGGTGAAATCTGTTGACCCGAATATCGAGATTATGTTGCACGTGGCATTGGGCGGGCAAAATGAAGAAACGGTTTTCTTTATCGACAACATGGTTGCCCGTAACGTTCATTTCGATGTGATCGGGCTCTCCTACTATCCGCAATGGCACGGCACGCTGGATGACCTGCGCGATAACATGAATGATTTGGTGAGACGTTATAATAAAGACATCGTAGTAGTTGAATATTCTGCGAAAAAACAGGAAGTGCACAAACTGGTATTTGATCTGCCAAATAACAAAGGCAAAGGCGCGTTCATCTGGGAGCCGCTGAATACCTGGGAGTCTATTTTCGATAAAAGCGGCAAAAGCAACGATCTGCTCAAGTTGTACGACGGGATCAGTGCGGAGTATTTAAAGTAAGAATTGGCAAGCGGTTTATGCGGTTTTCACATTTCACCACTAAGACACTAAGGGCACTAAGCCTCACTAAGGGTTGTTTTAAATGTAGACTTCTCTTAGTGAAACTTAGTGGCCTTAGTGTCTTAGTGGTAAATCTTACTCTTGCACAATACCAAACATCGGCACCTCTGAAACATCCAGCACAACCACATTCCCCTTCGCAGTTATTTTTTCATCCGCGGGAATTGCTTCGCCAACAGAAGACCAATTAAGTTTCATATAACTCCCGCCCTTAAACGCAGGTATTTTGAAGTTGAAGTTCTTCACCGCTTTCCCATTCTTTGTTGGGCTCACAAAATAGTACGCCACCGAATCCGGGTGTAACTTATTCCGAAGCTTATATATCCAAACATCACCCTGCTCACTGATTATTGAATCCGGCTGGTAATCCGCCAGCTTGTTCACCACATTTCTCCAATAATACCAAACCGGATAAACAGTATGCCCCGCCGGTCCACTGATCATTCCCGAACTACCGAATACACCGGGGGGATTTTCATCATTAGTTGAATTTCTCAACATAAAATAATTGTACATATCAAAACCGCTCATGAATGCCGCCATCGCAGAGCGGATCGTCATGATACCTTGCGACTGCGCTTCATTATAACCGGGCAGCAAAGGCACACTTTGCCATGAAGCCTGGTTTCTGTCGTAGCCATTCTCCCCCAAAATTGCCGGAACTGTTGGCACAAGTCTATACTGCGCTTCCCGAACGGCGGCGAGTTTTTCGCGCAACTTATTTTCTTCCGGCGTTAATCCTCCTTTCGGCGGAGTGGTTAACGTAGCACCGTTACAATAATAATGATACTGCACACCACCCTGCCATATGAACTGTTTGTCTTTGCGTAAAGTCTGGCATAGAAAGTTGAGCACCTTGACACGTTGTGTATCCAACTGGATCATCCCACTCATCATGAGTTTGGCGTTGGGGTCAGCTTGTGCGAGTCCATGTTTGGGGCCAAGCTGTTTTTCGTGTCCGTCATAATCCGCAGAGGAAACGGCAAAATATTCGGTCGGCAGCCAATAATCTTTCGTCCAGGTCGCATCTTCCTCATTGCCGTTTTCCACTACCTCGAAACTACCTGCGCCGCTGAATCGTGGTACACCGTGAAACTGTAATTCATTTGTATCAATTTTGTTAGAGCCGTATGCTGCCATTAAATTCCAGTAAAATCGCGAATGGCGCTCGTATGAAAGCGGGTCCTCCGTGTTCATGCCGGATGCTGTAACCGGTTTGCTGTTTTGCGAATAGCCATGCTTTGCGAGATAAGTTGGGACGCCGCGAATGCTTAGCCACAATTGATTGCCAAATTGCTGGTGCAAACTGTCTACATAGTATTTAAGCTGTTGTTCTTTGGGTAATTTATATGAATTAAAATTGAAGGAGATGTTTTCGGAATTGTTCACGGTGTCGTTGTCGTACGAACCGATGCTTTGGTACAAACGTGTTGTGTAAAATGGCTGCATGTATTTCATCGGCGCATGGTCGTAAGAGTTAACTCCCATGAAAGTGCGCAATGTTGGTTTGGGCAAACGCGCTCCGGTATAGGTGTAAGTTGGCGGTGCTTGCAGTATTTCCAAAGGACGACCATACAATGCCAGTTCCGTGATAGTGGACTTATGACTATTAAACCGGATCATTACATAGCGACTCTTCACACCGTCGCCGAGGGTGAATTTTTTCCAGCCCCATTGCGATGCATTACCTGACGTTTTTAAAGAAGCCTTCAAATTCCATTGATGCATATCTCCTGTATACACCCAAACACTGTCGCTTTCAAAGCCGCGTTCATGTAAATAAATGTCAGTTAAACCGTATAAACATTGGAGGTCTATAACAATACGTAAGCCTCTTCCTAGAGGAAAAAACAAATCAAGCCCGCGATTGGGCAAAGGATCTGTAACAGGTTTTCCAGGCAGGCCATTTTTGGGATCGCAATTTTCATCAAATAGTTTGTAAGGATCTCCACCCGTAGCTTCCGAACCAGAAAGATCGAAGAGATATTCTTTATAGATTTTGATTCTGTCCGAGCCTGCAATTGTTTGTGTTACAACGTTTGGTGATTTATTGCTAAAATATAAATAGATGCGTTCTTTATACTGCAAAAAAATAGCCGCAATAATGATTACAGCTAATAATGCAATGGTTATATGTTTTTGCTTAATAAAAATTTTATGAACCTTTTAAAGTGAGGCACCAGATTAACCGCAAAGAGCACTAAGGTTGCGCAATGGAAACGAAGAAAGCATCGTAAAAAAACTTTGCTCTCTTTGCGCAACCTTGGCGCCCTTTGCCGTTAAAAAGCCTTAGTATACGTTACGCTTCAAAACTTTCGATTGGAAAGAGGTTTTTGTAATGTGCCACATAGCGCCAGCTGCATCTTTAAATTCCTGCCACATGGTTTTTGGCGGGAAAAATACATGCGCCCAATCTTCCTGCCATTTGCCGGAGAAGTATTTCAGAATCTCAGGATCGGTAGGATTTACGACAAACTTAAAATCGTCCTTCCACTCTAAACGTATAGTAATCAGGTTTGGATGCGTTCTTTCTAAAATTTTAAAACCGATGGAATGTTTCGGTAAATACATTTGCGTAAGTTCAGTTAAATCATATCCCACTTTAAAATCAATCGAACTTTTATCTACGAGATACAAAGTGTTATCGATCTCGTGCATGATCCATTTGTGAGATTCACGGGGAAAAAGGTATTCGCCCAATAAAGAAGGCACTTCAAGAAATCCCTGCTTTGCCACGCGAAACTGTTCCGCCAGAAATTTCTCCGGATGGTCCACGTGTTCCAACACCTGGCAACAGATCGCGTAATCAAATTCTTTGTCTTTGAAGGGAAGATTTTCGCCATCGGCCTGCATGAATTCCTGGTGTTTCAGCACTTTGATATCGCCGCTGCGGTGATAATTGGTATCGAGGAATTTGTCCACCACCAGATTTGCCCTTGGATGCGGATTGTGCCCACCACCCACTTCTAATACTTTGTCGGATTTCTTAATGTTAAGGTCAGATCTATTTTTCGGATTCCTGAGTTTCATGTAAGCTAAATGGTTTGGTTGTCGTGTTTCAAATGTAGTTCATGTGTGTTTCCTGTGCAAGAATGACTTATCAATTAATTTATATTTATTTGTTTTGTTAATATGAATTGAGTGGTATTTTCGCTGAGAGTTTACCACTAAGGCGCTAAGGGCACGAAGCCTCACTAAGATTTGATGTACGATGTACGAAGTACGGTGTACGACATTCTTTGGTGAGAGATACACCCGAGAGACTTTCGTACACCGTACTTCGTACATCGTACACCATGTGGTATCCGGGCAACTGCCGCCGACTTCTAATCTACTATGAGCACCCTACTGTTGTGGCCATTTGCCTAACTATTAAAACTTACCATCTTGCGAATCATTAAAGCTGTCAAGTCATCGTTCTGGTTAAACTCCATGTTTTTCTCGATCATGATGCGTTTTTCTCTTGTGTTTTTTGGTGCGATCTCTTACATCCTTCTTGCCCGGATTTTTGCCAAAGGCGATTCGCTGGCGCAAATGAACTACTGGTCTCTTTTTACGGTTACAACAGCCACCATCGAATTAACTAAAGCCGGATTATTACGGAACGCGTTTATCAAGTACCTGCATTCGGTTGAGTTTATAGGTAACAAAACCGTTGTTCAATCCTCGTCGCTGTTCATCAATGCCGGTTGTACTTTACTCGTGGTGCTGGCGATACTTTTTGGTGGAGCATGGTTTTCTCACTTCCTCAAGGCGCCACCATTGGAACACCTTCTCTACTGGAGCTGTTTTCTCTTAATTGCCCTCGTTCCGTTTAATCATTATGAAATTATTCTGCAGGCCAATTTTCAGTTCCAGCTAAACTTTTATGCCTACATGATCAGGCAGGGATCTTTCTTCCTGTATATGTTATTGGGTGCTATTTTCTTTCCGGCATACATAACATTTGATAATCTTTTGCTGGTGCAAATTTTAGGAGTAGTCGGTGCAGACATATACATGTACGTAAAGTGCCGGCCTTATTTAAGTGGCAAGTTGATTTATAATTCGGCCGTAATAAAAAAACTCCTCGGCTTTGGAAAATTTGTATTCGGAACAGCTCTTTTTGCAAACGTTTCCCGTTCGGTTGATCAGTTGGTGACTGCCAACATCATGAACAATATCAATGTGAATGCGGTGAGTTATTACAACGTGGTGTCGCGTGTGAGCAACATGATGGACTCTCCCACCACCGCCGCTGCAGATATTTTGTTTCCGAAAAATGCCCAGGCGAGTGAGTTGGAAGGCAATGCTAAAGTAAAATACTACTTCGAAAGAATGGTCGCCACGCTGACGGCGTTGATCATTCCGATAGGCTTGTTTATTTTCATTTTTCCCAAATTTGTGGTGCTGATCATTGCGGGCCCTAGGTACTATCCTGCCATTCCGATTTTGCAGTTGATGGCGATCTCTTCGTTTATCCGTCCATTCATTTTCAACTTTGGACACACGGTGGATGCGATTGGCAAACCAAGAACGAACTTTTTAGTGAATGTGGCTTTGATGATTTTGAATACCGGCATCACTTATTACTGCTTAATCAACTTCGGATTCATGGGTGCTGCATACGCAACCTTCGCTGTAAATGCAATTACTTTCCTTTGGTTCTATCTGATTTTGAGAAAGGTGCTGAATATAGAGTTGAAGAATATTGTGGTGTACACAAAAATGACATACGTTAATCTCTTCCAGATGGCTAGAAAGATTCTTTTCAAACAAACTGTTAGCGTTTAGTCGCTGATATTTACCACTAAGACACTGAGGGCACTAAGTTTCACTAAGAGAGGTCTAAATTTAAAACAACCCTTAGTGAGGCTTAGTGTCCTTAGTGTCTTAGTGGTGAAACGTAAAGACCGAGATATTATACCTTAGCCGCTTCATGTGACTCAACCGGCGCAACAGTTTCCACCGGATCTTTTGGTCTTTCGAACTCATTAAATATCAGACGCAGCGACTGATCATAAGTCACATAATTATACAACCAGTTAATAAACACAAAGAACCTGTTCTTCACGCCCAGGATCAGCATCAGGTGTAGGAACATCCACACCATCCATGCAAGCAATCCCTTGAAGTGAACCTTCGGCGTTGCCAGGTCAACCACTGCCAGGTTACGGCCAATAGTCGCCATTGAACCCTTGTCCACATATTCAAATTCCTTCTCGAAAGAGCCTCTCTTCGCAAAAGAGATAAAGTTCTTCGCCAGGTTTTTTGCCTGCTGTATTGCGACAGACGCTAGTTGTGGGTGACCGTTAGGATACAACGGCGTTTCCATGGAAGAAATGTCACCAACCGCATAGATATTTTCGTATCCAACCACCTTGTTGTACCTGTCCACTTTAAGTCTGCCACCACGAACAGCCGTTGCTTTATCGGCGCCCGCGGGAACATTGGCTTTTACGCCGGCACCCCAGATAACCGTTGCTGTTGGAATGGTAGCACCTGTTTTAAGCGTAACTTTTTTGCCGTCATAATCACTCACCTGGGTTCCGGTTTTAACGATAACACCAAGCTCCGTCAGATATTCCTGCGACTGCTTGCTCGATTTTTCGCTCATCACACCCAGCGTTTTGGGTGAGCTTTCAATCAGGTAGATCTTCATTTTCTTGAAGTCCAGTTCAGGATAGTCCTTCGGCAAAACGAAGTTGCGCATATCAGCAATAGCTCCGGAAACCTCCACACCTGTCGGGCCACCGCCCACTACCACGATCGTCATCAGCCGTTCCAACTCCTCGGGTGTTTTCACATACAAGGCATCCTCCAGGTTTTGAAGCAAGCGGTGCCTGATTTGTAAAGCATCCACAGTTGACTTCATCGGAAAAGCATTCTTGGCAATGTTTTCATTACCAAAAAAGTTGGTACTCGCACCGGTCGCCAGCACCAGCACGTCATAATCAATTTCACCGTTGTCGGTGATCACAATATTTTTATCAGGAACAATTTGTTGAACTTCCGCAAGGCGCACATGCACATTGTCGGCATTTTGGAAAACCTTTCTAAGCGGAAACGATATATTGCTGGCGTCGAGGCCGGCTGTAGCAACCTGGTAAAACAGAGGTTGAAACTGGTGGTAGTTGAATTTATCCACCAGCGTAACATCTATGCCCTTTTGGTTGCTTAATTTTCTTGCCAGTCTCAAACCCGCAAAACCGCCACCTAATATTACCAGTTTCATAAAATAATTTTGATTCACAAATATACTAAACTTTCAATAAATTTTGAAAACTCTGAAGAAAGAAGAACGCAGATTTTCATGATTGTCATGATTTGTCAGGATTTTTCATGTAAGAATATCTTCAAAAGATGTTATAAACCTTCAGAATGTCGACATTCGATTTAGAAATTTTATTGTTTTCGGATTAAAAAATCATGACAAATCATGACAATCATGAAAATCTGCGTTCCTTCTCTCAATAAAAAAGCCCCGCCTTTCATGGCAGAGCTCTCTGGTAAAGGTCGTATATATTTTTAATATAACAATCTCACTTTGATGGTGTCCTTTACAGATTTCAGGAGGTTGAAGGCCTCGCCAGAAATCTTTTTGTCAATATCCAGAACTACATAGCCAATCTCATCATTGGTCTTTAAATATTGTGCCAATATGTTGATATTGTGCTGACTGAGCGTAGTGTTGATAGATGACAACACACCCGGTACGTTTTTGTGGATGTGCAAAATTCTGTGAGTGCCTTCCTGTGGAGGTAAAGCCAACGGTGGCACAGTGTGTGAGCCATTGGTAATCCCCATTTCCAGGTATTGATACAGTTTGTTGCTCACGTCCTCGCCAATGTTTTCCTGTGCCTCTTCGGTAGAACCACCGATGTGTGGCGTAAGGATCACATTAGGCAAACCTTGCAGCGGAGAGGTAAATTTGTCCCCGTTTTTCTCAGGTTCCCAAGGGTAAACGTCGATCGCTGCGCCTGATAATTTGCCTTCTTTAAGGCAATCTGCCAGGGCATCCAGGTCAACCACTTCTCCCCTTGCATAGTTAATAAGTATGGAACCTTCTTTAAACTGCTTTAATACGTTCTTGTTGATCAGGTTTTTGGTAGAATTGTTTTCCGGAACGTGCAGGGTAACCACATCGGCCTCGCTTACCACATCTTTAAGGCTTTTTTTAGCAATGGCATTTCCCAAAGGCAATTTGGTTACTGCATCGTAAAAAATAACGTTCATACCCAAGGCTTCCGCAAGAATACTTACCTGCGTACCGATGTTGCCATAACCAATGATACCCAACGTTTTACCACGAAGTTCGAAACTTCCTTTCGCGTCTTTCATCCAGATGCCTTCGTGTGCCGCCTTGTTTTTGTCGACGATGCGACGGATGAGCATGATGGATAAACCGATAACCAGTTCCGCAACCGAGCGTGTATTGGAGTACGGAGCATTAAACACTACAACACCATTATCTCTGGCACTCTTAAGGTCAACCTGGTTCACACCAATACAAAAACAGCCAATTGCCTGCAATTTGGTCGCTGCTTCCAGTACTTTTTTGGTGATTTGGGTTTTCGAACGGATGCCGAGTAAGTGTACATCTTTAATTTCTCTGATCAGGTCCTCTTCCGAAAGGGCGCCGGAGAGTTTTCGTGTGTTACTGTAACCTTCTTCCTTAAAATGTTTTACAGCTTTATCGCTGATGTTTTCCAGGAACAATACATTGATCTTCTCTTTGGGATAGCTAGTCGTTTTGTCCATTATGTTACATGATATTTAAAAAAACTGTTGCAAAGATGAATTATTTTAGGTTAAAAACGGTAATCTCCCAGTAAATTCATCAAAAATGCCTTTTTTAATAAAAAAATTGCAAAATATCGAAACTGGTTGTCATTTACCGGGTTTAGTTTTGCAATTGTAAATTTCTGTAAAATAAATTTAAAAATTATGCGTCTATAGATTGTCAGTAGCAAGTGTACTTTATATTTGCCCACTTTGAAAGAAAATCATTAGTTAACCGATTCAATGTTCCTTTTGAAAAACAAGAACTTATTTTTTATACTAACCATAGCCGGCGCATCGGCATTTTTTTCCTGTAACAGTCAGACTCAAAAACCTCCGGTAACCAAAGTTGCCGTTGATTCCTCAGCAGCCGTTGCAGTCAATACATTACCCAAAGACGAGTATGACCGCTATCACAATACAGCCAAGCACTTTTTCGATTCCCTTTTAAAAGATATAAACGGAAGCTACCTTGTTGCCAAAGACGGACAGGTGGTTTTAGAAAGGTATGTTGGTTTTATGGATCCCCAGAGAAAGAAGGACTCCATTACCAGCAATTCGGCATTTCACCTTGCATCTGTGTCCAAAACCTTTACGGCAATGGCTACTTTGAAGCTTTGGCAGGATGGTCGTCTTCGCCTGGAAGATGATCTGACAAAATATTTCCCCAACTTTCCTTACCCTGGAGTGACGGTAAAAATGCTGCTGACACACCGCAGCGGTTTGCCAAACTATGTGCATTACCTTGAAAGCTACCATTGGGATAAACGCAAACTGGTTACCAACCTGGATGTGTTGAGCACACTTTATACCATGCACCCGCCGTTGCAGTTTGCCACGGGCAAACATTTTGCGTATTGCAATACCAATTATGCTTTGCTGGCGCTGATCATTGAGAAAGTGTCGAACATGAAATACGCTGATTTCCTGAGCACGACCTTCTTCAAGCCTTTGCAGATGAACGATACTTACGTGTACAACATCAGCGATTCTTTAACCGCAATGCCTTCATTTGAATATAACAACAGGAGGTTTCCGCTTGAATTCCTTGATCTTGTGTACGGCGACAAAAATGTCTACAGCACTGTTCGTGATATGTTGAAATGGGACCAGGCTTTGTATGCGGGCAAATTCTTCCAGCAGGCTACGCTTGACAGCGCCTTTTCTCCATACAGTTTTGAGAAAAACGGTAAAAGAAATTATGGCCTGGGCTGGCGCATGACATTTATGGACAACGGTAAAAAACTATTGTACCACAACGGCTGGTGGCACGGCAACAACACAGCCTTCATCCGCCTGATCGACGAACACGCTACCATCATCGTGCTGGGAAATAAATTCAACAAAAGAATTTATCAGTCAAAAAAACTGGCCGACATGTTCGGCGACTACCAGCAACACGGGGATTTCGAAGAGGAAGGTGCGCCGTAAACGGCGAATGTGAGAATTTGAAGATTTGGAAATTTGAAAATGCTTTCTGTGCGACATTTGCTATAGAATTTAATCTTAATCAATTTATAAAGGGCTTCGACAAGCTCAGCCTGACACTCCGTTTACGCTGTCAGGCTGAGCTTGTCGAAGCCCTTCTACTTTTTAGATACCATGCGTATTTAGTTTGCTGCTACACCTACCCCATTTTCAAATTTTCAAATTGCTCCCTGTTTTCAAATTGTTTGCATAATTTTCAATTATGCAAATCTTGTCTGCTGAACAAATTAGGGAGTGGGATGCGTTTACCATTGCGCATGAACCAGTAGCTTCTGTTGATTTGATGGAACGCGCCGCTGAGGCTTGTGTAGATTGGATCGAGAAGAAAGGCTGGCTGCATTTTGATTATACCGTTTATTGCGGCAAGGGAAACAATGGCGGGGATGGCCTGGCTATTGCGAGGATGCTTTCACAACGCGGCTGCAAGGTTACTGTGCACATACTGGAATTTGGTCACAGAGGCACAGATGATTTTCAGGTAAATCTTGAACGCTTGCATGAGTGCAATGTCCCGATCGTTTTTATTCAGGACAATGTTTTTCATCCGATAGCCAAAGGCAGTATTATTATAGATGCATTGTTTGGATCCGGTCTCAACCGGCCACTGGAAGGCATCGTAGCGGATCTGGTTGAGTTCGTGAACAACAGTGGCAACAAAATTATCAGCATCGACGTTCCCAGCGGATTGTTTACCGATAAAAGTTCAAAGGGAAATACAGTTGTGAAAGCTCTGCACACATTGAGTTTCCAGGTTTTTAAGACAGCCTTTGTTATGGCTGAAAATGGTGCGTATACAGGGCAAATTGAAATACTCGACATCGGTTTACATAAGGATTATTTAGCGCAAAACAATGATGCTTTCTTTCAAATGACGGATGATACTTTCATTCGTTCCATTTATAAAAAAAGAACTTCGTTTAGCCATAAGGGTAACTTCGGGCATGCATTGCTAATCGCGGGAAGCTATGGCAAAATGGGCGCTGCAGTGATGGCCGCGAAGGCCTGTTTGCGCAGCGGTGTTGGTTTGCTAACGGTTCATCTTCCAAAGGCTGGCGTTGACATCATGCAAACATCTACGCACGAAGCCATGGTAAGTATTGATATGGATGAACATTACATCACTACCCTTCCCGGCGATACTTCAAAATACAATGTAATTGGCGTTGGGCCGGGCATCGGCACAGAGGATAAAACGAGATCACTTTTGGCTGCTATACTGCAATTGAAAAAGCCGTTGGTGATTGATGCCGATGCTTTGAATATCATTGGAGAAAATAAAGCCCTCCTTCAACAGCTACCCGCAGATTCAATCCTGACGCCCCATCCCAAAGAGTTTGACCGTCTGTTTGGAGAAAGCCCCAATGATTTTGTGCGAATGGAAAAAGCACAACATGCGGCTGCGAAACATAACTGCGTTATCGTTTTGAAGGGACACAATACGTTTATCGCTGCGCCGGGAATAAAAGGCTTCTTTAATAATACAGGAAATCCCGGAATGGCGACGGGCGGCAGCGGGGATGTGTTAACCGGGATCGTTACCGGTTTGCTGGCGCAAAAATACAGTGCTTTGCATGCCGCGATTTTTGGCGTTTATCTGCATGGCCTTGCTGCGGATATTGCCTTGCAAGTCAATAGTTTCGAAACCCTATTGCCGTCGGATATCATCAAGTATATGTATAGGGGTTTTAAGAGCATTATAACCGAAAAAAAAGAATAAAAAAAAGTTATTTTTCTGTTGTTTTTTTGTCAATTATCTCTACATTTAACCTCTAGTTAACCTAAACGGTCTAACTATTTTCAGCTTTTGCTTATAAAAACATTCCTGCGAAGGAGAACGATTGCCTGTTCATAGAGATCCCGCTTCGGCGGGATTTTTGTTTTAGGGAGAACGCAGATTTTCATGATTTTCATGATTTATAGTGATCTTGAAATTAATGATCAATGCTTTTTCCGATTACTAAGATTTTGGGTTTTTATATTTTGTATAACCCAAAAAATCTTGATAAATCATGACAATCATGAAAATCAGCGTTCCATCTCTAAAGCATCGCTTTAACGATCATTTCCTTAAGCAAAGACGCATCAGAAGTCCCCGCATCATTAATTCCCAGGCTTTTTAAGTTGTAATCGTGTAGCAAGAGCAACACCCTTTCCGTTGCTTCGTAGTTGTATTTTTGGGCAGCGGCGAGGTAGTCTTTAATAAAAAACGGACTTACGCCAAGCGCTGCGGCGGCAGATTTTTCGTCTTTTGAGGCTGAGCCATGTAATATATATAGCTTACTAAAAAAGTTGTAGATGGAAGGAAGCACTAACTGTATAGGTGCAGCTTTGGGATTACCTTCGAAGTATTGCAAAATTTTCATTGCCTTGCCGAGATCTTTTTTGGCTATGGCATTCTGTAGTTCGAAAACATTATACTCCTTACTTACCCCAATGTATTTTTCGATGTCGTCCTCAGTTATGTTCTTCCGTTGTGAAAGATTTACGAGTAATTTTTCAACCTCATTATTGATACGGTTAAGGTCATTTCCAATATGATCGACCAATAACATTAAAGCTTTTTGTGATATGGAGTAACCTTTGGATTCTACAAGCTCATTTGTCCATTGTGGAAGTTGGTTCTCATACATCTTTTTGGTAGTAACTAAAACGGCTTTATCCTTTAATAACTTTGCCAGCTTGCTTCTGCCGTCAACTTTTTTTTCTTTATAGGCTACTACAAAAATGGTCGACTTAAGGGGGCTCTCAATATAATTTTCCAGCTTGTCAATATCCTTCATTTGCTGCGCTTCTTTCAGTAGTACCACCTGTTTGTCTGCAAACATGGGATAGCGCATGCAGGCATTTACTACGTCTGCCCAGTTCGCGTCGCGACCGTAAAAAACAGTAAGGTTGAAACCGGCTTCAGATTCAGACAGGATGTGATGTTCGGCGTAGTTTACCACCTGGTCTATATAGTAATCTTCCTCCCCTTCCAGCCAGTAAACGGGGCCAAATTTTTTCTGTTTCCAATCCTGAACTATTTTATCTGCAGACATAATTTTTGTTTTATAAAAGCGTTTGCAATTTCAGCTTTTATTGCTGAACTTTCATAAGTGAAAACTCTTATGAAAATATTTTTCCTCAAACCCTTAATGGCATTGAGTTTCAAGGAATCACATTTTTTGGCATGGTTTTGGAAAAAGGAAAGCTGAACAAAGTTTTAAACCAAAAGTTTTTCGTTTATTCACTAAATCCTGAAAAATAATAACAAAATGAGTAACACAAATTATCCATCAGCAACTCCTCCAAGTCAGTCACCTAAGAAAGATTACCGTGGCCTTATTATCGGTTTATTGGCCCTTGGTTTGATCGGCACTTGGGGTTATTTATTGTGGAACAACAATAAGAATGAACAAGTACACACAGCAGATCAGGCAACTATAACTAAGGTAACAGACGAAAAAAGCGACCTTCAAAGAAACTTTGACGCGTCTCTTGCACGTTTGGATTCAGTAACTGGCAGCAACAACCAATTACAGGGTCAGCTTTCTTCTGCTAACACCGAGATCTCTAAAATGAAAGGTGAGATCCGCAGCATTTTGAACAAGAAAAATGCAACTGCAGCTGAACTTAACAGAGCAAAATCTTTGATCAGCGACCTGAATGGTAAGATCGATAACCTTGAACAAGAGGTTGCCCGCCTTACCCAGGAAAACAAACAACTTGGTACAGATCTTAACACAGAAAAAGAGAAAACTACTAAGTTGACAACTGACCTGGCTTCTACTAACGCAGCTAAAGAAGATTTGGCTAAGAAAGTGGATGTGGCTTCTACTTTGAACGCTACAAATATCACTATCACGCCAATCAACGAGAAAAACGGTGGTAAAGAAAAAGTAACTACTACGGCAAAAAGAGTAGACAAACTGGTTATCGCTTTTGATGTTGATAACAGAATCGCACAATCAGGCAATACTGATATCTATGTTGCGATCACTGGTCCTGATGGCAAACCTGTTTCTGTTGAAGCTTTAGGTTCTGGTACATTTGATACACGTGATGAAGGTCAAAAACCTTACACTGCAAAAGTGCCTGTAGAATACGAAGCTGGCAAAAAGAAAAATGTTCAGTTTGCATGGAAACAAAACAGCGATTTCCAACGCGGCGACTACAAAATTGAAATCTACAACAACGGTTTCAAAATTGGCGAAGGCGTTCGTACTTTGAAAAAAGGTGGTTTGTTTAGCTAATATGAAAGCAAAAGAATTTTAAAAAAAGCTGGCTTAGTGCCAGCTTTTTTTTTATGCTCAAATTGAAAATTTCAAGATATGGGAATTTTAAAATGCATCAAATCACTAAAGAAGTTCACCTGTCTCGTTATCCACGCTAAACAATCGTTGAATTCTTATCACTTTGTCGTTTGATTTTGTAGCACCAGTAGCCAACAATAAAGGAGAAGAAGCCATGGCAGATCCTAAGCTCATTCCAGTTTTATATCCTTTTAGACCTACTACATAAAAGGTATAATTATTTCTGCATGCAGGAAATAAATAGCCGTCTATCATTATATAGAATGTTTTGCCATCACAAAAACCCCAAATAGTTCTTGTAGCATACAACGTTCCATTTTCATTTTTGAGATATAAAGAAGTTCCGTCTTTGTTTTTCTTGGTCTCATAGTAAACTTTGACAGGTTTATTTTGCAAAAAATCATTGAAAGTCATATAGACACCTTTCATTAAAGAATCATCTGTATATATCTTGTGTTGAAAAGCTCTTCTGCTAATTGAGTCTACTCTGAATTTATCAAAAGGGGTTCTTGTTGCAACAATACGTTCAATATTTTTAGCATTGAGCTTTTGAACAAGTGCATTAAGTGCCTCTGCTAATATTGAGCTACCACAATTTATAAGCTGATGGTTACTGAGAATTGTGGTATCAAAAGCTGCGAAAGGGATAAAGCCCTCTTCTTTTTTTAAGTAGCATTCTGCGGCAAATTGGAGTTTGGATTTTTCTATTTCCTCTGTTTTCCTGTCATCTGCTCCGGAGCCAGAACGTATAGTTGACGGTTGGGGGCTTGAATACCACAACTTTTTAATTACAATTATCAATTCATTGGAAATAGCAGATACACTATAATTATTATTGAGGAAATCGTTTACTACTTGCTTTACAGACATTTCTTTAAATGATATCTGTCTTTCTTCGTTGTTTACTGTGCAAATGCCTGTCCGGCTCACGTCGGGTCTATAATCCAGAATGGTGAATTTTGAAAAGTGATTTTCACTTTGTGGAAGTTCTGCCGGAAGCTTGGGTAACTTTAAATTAAGATTGGGCAATTTGGAGAGATACTTGTCTACATTTCCAGAAGGTTTCTCTTGTGCGAACGAATCCGAACTTAGCGCAGTTAAAAGTATTAAAAAGAATAAAGGTTTCATATTTGAGGGTTAAGGGCTATTACGCAAGGTATAACAATACTCCTTAACTCCAGCTGTGATGTTGATCAGGTCTTTTTAATTTGAAAATTTGAAAATGTGGGAATTTGAAAATGCGCTCTGTGTGGCTCTCCTTCAAGTTTGCGTGATTTAAGCCGGGGTGAGCCCCAGATCCCTCGTTCCTCGGGATGACAAGCGGTCTGTGTTTACTGAAGAAAAACACTCCAATTAACGAATGCTTTTCCTCGTTTACCCGTATAAATGTTCGATGCATTGAAACCCGTCCGTTTGTCATCCCGAGGAACGAGGGATCTGAGTAATTGTAGCCTCTTAAAGCCCGTCTTTTCGATGAAAGATTTCATCGGGAGGCCATTTGCTGAAGATTTTATTATTTAGAAAAATCATTTCGGGGTTGAAGGACTTGACGAGTGCCAGTTTTTTATGCCTGCTCCATCCCTTGATTTCCTTTTCTCTGGCTATGGCATTTAGTATGTATTGGTGTGCTTCATAAAAAAGAAGATAGTAAGTTTTATATTTCCCTGTGAAACATCTTTCGTCAATTCTGTTTAGATAATGCTCGACAATTCTTTGCTCCAAATTATTCGTCACGCCTGTATACAAAACCGTTCTGGTGTAATTTGTAAGAATGTATACATAGTACACCTGCATTCTCAATATCATTTCTCTGTTATTTTTTACGCGATTTAATGGCGATTCTGCTGCTCCTCATCATCAAGGTATTCCGGAGATGACAGGCAAGACGCGTTCAGTACTTCGATCGTTGCGTGTGGATATTTTTTCGTGTATTCAACAACGTTATAGCTATCAACGATGCAGATTGAGGTTCATTCCCTGGCTTAGGCGGACAAATCTTTGGGTGAGCCCCAGATCCCTCGTTCCTCGGGATGACAATGCAGTCTTCGTTTATTGAAGAACAACAGCTTCATTAAGGAAGATTTTCCTCTTGTACACGCAGAATGTTCAATACATTAAACTGGCCCGCTTGTCATCCCGAGGAACGAGGGGGCTGGGTCTTGCCCGACGATCTGATTCTGGTAACAACGAAAGCCGCACAAAAAGCATTTTCAAATTCCCACATTTTCAAATTGCCTAGAGCAAAGCTCTAAGGCTTGCTCTCCCCACATTCACCGTCTTGCCATCTCCTGGTTTACGGCCTTCATATTGTAAGTTGATTTCCAGGTTGTTTGCCAGCCTTTTTGTGATATCTAATGACCATAAATAGTTTTTGCCGGGCAACAAGCCGTCGAGCATAGTGTAGCTTACGGTCGTGTTTGTCGGGAAAGGATATTTAATACTGTTGAAGGTAAATTTTCCCTGGATGGATGTGCTTTGCAGCAAATTGTATTTCACTTCGGAGTTCAATGCATTCGAAGTATATTTTTCATTATCGCCTATCTGGTTTTCGCGATGCATGTATTTGTAGCTGGCGAGAATTCTGAAAGTAGAACTGTGGGTAAACGTTATGCGTGGTTCGGCGGAATACTGATCAATATTGAAGTTTCTATTGTCGAACTTGTTGCTCTCCGTTGCCAGGCGATTGTACCCCTTTTTGAAGTTCGCGTCCAGCGTGATTTTGCGGGTAATGTTCCATCTCGGTTTGAAGCCCCACTCCCCTACCTGGCGGCTTTCCAAACCATACGTAAGCAACGCCTTTCCATTGTTGCGAAGATTGGATACATCGAAGCCCCATTTGGAGCTGAACCTGTTATAAGCAAATGTATTTGACCAAACATTTGCCAATGTGAGCAGCGAGGTATCGTTGATCGCTTTGGCAAATGGATTCAACTGAATAAACCCCTGCGCAATTTCTTTCTTCGAAATTTGAAGAGAAGATTGGAAGTTAATGTTTGACAACACTTTCTTAAAACCATGCCTGTTTTTGGGGTCAATTATTGAACGCGGATTTAGTGAAATGCTGTAGTTAAAAGTGTTATAGTTGGCTTTTACAAATTCATTGGTGGGTGTAAATATGCGGATATACTTTGCCTGGTCCTGGAACTGCGCCAGTTCAAATTCGTTCAGCTGCTGTACGCCATCATTGTTATAATCGATCCATGTGTACTGTCCCTGTCCGGCGGGCACTTCAAGGTAAGCGTAGTCTCTTTTTTGTTCTTGTCCGGCACCTACCTCATATAAAACATTGCCGGACGCAAAGCCCTTCCAGACGTTTGCCTGGTATTCGGCCCTGGCCAATAAGCTCTCATCGGCTGTTTGGGAAGTAATATCTTTTTGCAGTACATCCAGTTTGCGATAAGTCGCATTCACCCGCAATTGGTTCTTTGGGTTTTTCAGCAGGTCTGCAAATACGTTGATGTTGTTGCTTCTGTCGGCGCGTTTAAGATCTTTACCGTATGGATAGGAATCGGTGCGGTTGAAATAAGTAACCCCCCATTTATTATACTTGCTTTCGTCTGATTTTAAATACGCCTGAATGGTCTGAAAAGAAAAACTGTTGGAGTTGATCGTGTCAGAAATTTTATTTCTGATCTCATTGTGTTCAAGCGCGAAACTCGCACCAATAACATAATTCCTCATGTGCTTCAACAGTTTTGAGACGTCAAAAGTCGGACGAAAGAAATAACCTTTATCAGTAGTCGAAACTGAATTGGTCAGGTTGATCTGGTTGTTAAAGCGGAACCCTTTAATGTCTTGTTGTTGTGTAAGAATATTTCGCACGCCGGTAAAGCCATCGCTTCTTGTGTAGGAGTTGAAATCATAACGCAGCCTGTTGTTCATTTTATCCTGTAGTTCCGTGCCTGCAGTAATGATGGTTTCCGTGGCCGGCGTGGTGAGCAACGGCAATCCCCAATCCCTTGTGTACTCTACATTCCGGAGCCTTTCAATGGGTTGGAATTGCGCTTGCACCCACTCTATTCCCGCATTGGAAACAAGTTGCAGCTTTTTATCTGCTTTGCTTCTCAGTGGGTGCACATCCTTGATCACAAATTTTCCCGCATAGCCATTGTCGTTACCTTTGTCTTTTTGCGAAAATAAGTTGACGTCATAATGGCTATATGCCATTTCACCGGTAATGGTTGTGTGTTTTGATATATTATAGTCAGCTCCAAAGGTAACGACCGACTGTTTTTTCGGCGTAACCAAAAAACTCGCCGCTTCAAAATTTCCCTGCGGCACACCGTTCACCGGAGCTACCCACTTGTACACTTTTCCATTGGCTCCATTTAAATCCGGAACATAGTTGCCACGATTTGTGCCCACTTCAGTGAAGGATAAATTATATCTGGCGCTATCAGGACTTGTGGAATACACGTAAATGCTGTCGTGCCTGCCATCATGCAAGGTGTCTATCCTGGCGTATAATATTTTGTTGGCACTAAAGGTGTCAAGGGTTGCGACGGGATAAAACGCCAGGTTGGTGCTATCTCCTATGGCATTTAGGAAATGCTTTTGCGTGCTGTCGAGCGATTGATTGATGGGCGAATTTTTGGCGTCCCCATTGCTATAGGCGGCAACTCGTAATTTGAGTTTGTTGTTGAAATTGGTTTCGTTGGATAGATACAAATTCGTATTCAGATAATTTCTATCCGCATACTCAAATTCAACCTGGATGCGGCTGTCCTTCGTGATCATTCGTCTTGGCGTAAAGGTTAGCTCTGCGGTATTGTAGTTGATAATGTAATCCTGGTCTTCGCCACGTTGTAAGAGTTGGCCGTCGAGGAACACTTTTTCGGTTCCACCCAAAATCACAAAATAGAATTCGTTATTGGCACCCTGTAACCTGTATGGGCCCTGGTTTCCCTCCTGTCCCTGGAAAACGTTTCTCGTGAATTTTCCTTTTGCGATGGAACCACTTACCAGGATAGAGTTTGTTATACCCGGCGCCAGTTTGCCGGTATTTTCAAACGTAGCTCCCTGCAGGCGTTTGTAGAAGTTGAGGAAATAGTTTTTGTTTTGTCGCAAATCAATATCACCGAGGCTAAGCTGCCAGCCGTTCTTTTTAAATTGTAGAAAAACGCGGTCAAACTCATTCAGCTGTTGGGTTGTTCCGTCAGGCTGAATGGGAATATTGTTGTCGGTAATGGCAGCGAGGATCTGGATGCTGTCTGCCAGGTAGCCGCTCAGCTGAAGGTTCAGGTTTGAGGTAACCACGACGTCCTGGCTATTACCAAACGAGATGCCGCGGCCAAAACTACCATTGTAGGTAAGATTGCCGAAGTTGAAAAAGTTGTTGGCATTCTTATCTGTCTCGCCGGTTATATAAGGTTTTGCCAAAAAGAAATTGATAAGGCTGTCATAGTGCATGTGGCTGGCCACCGCGTTCAGTTTAGCAGGAAACACGCGGTACACCATAACAAGTGTGTCTATTGGCGGCTTTTGTTTCCACGTTAAAGTTGCATTGACAAAATCAACGGTAAAGCTACTGTCCGCAACACCTAAAATATGCACACTGTTGGGAACAACGCTTAAAGAATCGAATGGCACAACTGAACCGCTTACAGTGATTGTTTTTTTGCGCAGATTTGAAATATTCTTTGCTGCGGGAATCTGGCCAAAGCCGGAAAACGCCACAAAAGAAAGCAATATTGAGAAAAGCAGTTGTTTCATATAGGCTCTTAAAAATTGCGCAATATTGCCAGAGGCATTGCCTATAAAACGTGGATATTTAAAATTACTGCTTATTTAAAAGGAATTTGCTGCAAAATATTGTATATGAGGGAATAATTAGGAATTAGGAATTAGAAATTAGGAATTAGATGGGCCAGAGAGGTATGGTAGTTTGGATTTATGAGAAGGTTGTAGAGTTAGGAATTAGGAGTTAGGAGTTAGGAATTAGTGGGTAGGTGCTAAGGGGTTTGTTCTAACTCCTAACTCCTAATTCCTAACTCCTAGCTCCGTAGATATTCCAATTGTTTTTTTCATAAAATTTAAATTTTGTGTTGCTAATCAAATTTATTGCTTGATGATATTTATGAAAAAGGCACTCCCTGTATATTTCATGAAAAAAGAGCCTGATAATGGCGTGATAATTAGATAGTTAAAAGACCTTTTTATTAAACAAACAAGGCGCTTTTTTTGTATATAATGTATAAAAAAAACTCCACTACGGCTTTGTTTAGCTGGTAAGATGGGAACGGTTTTTTAAGTTGTAATACGGGACGATTGCGAATTTTTAAAACTGAATTTGTATGTCTAAAAAGCCATTGCCAAAAGAAAAAAAGGTCAACAATGAGAAAGGTGTGACCGATAAAAAAGAAGAAGAAATATTTCGTCAGGAAACCGATCTCGATATGAAGATCAGCATAGAACGCCGCAAAAAAGGCCTGCCTGATGAGGGGTTAAAAACACCCGATAATTTTAATGAAGATCACAGCATGGACCGAAACGTGCTTTGAGTTGAAAATTGAAAATTGAAAGTTGAAAATGCTTTGTGTGTAACAATGCCTAAGAGTGCCAGCCAATTTTTAGCATCATTTTCAACTTTCAACTTTCAATTTTCAACTAAATCCTATCTTCGCGTGACAACCAGATAGTTACTGTTTACTGGTGCAATCCGATAGCCGACCCCTTACGAAAACAACTAGTGACTTACTATGCCCCAAACACCAAAACTACCCGGAAGTGGTTTTAAAACACTTCTCGTGATGATTTTTTTATCGGTCAGCGTCTTATCCCAGGCGCAGTTTTCAATGACCGAAACCTTTGCCAACAACAATATTTCTTCCAATCTTATTACCGGTAATAATGCTACGCTGACAGCCGCCTCAGGCATAGATCCTTCGGGCCAGGGCTGGCTGCGACTGACGAACAATATTGGCCAAAGTGGCTATTGCTATATCAATAAAAATATCCCGTCTGGTCTCGGAGTATTGGCAGAATTCGAATTCAAGGCATGGAGCACCTCTTACGACCCCAATGCGGATGGATTCTCTATGTTTTTATTTGATGCCAACTATGGACCGGGCACATTTATTATAGGTGCGCCCGGAGGTGCGCTTGGATATATTGGTTTACCGGGAGCCTATATTGGCATTGGCCTGGATGAATTCGGTAACAACTCTAATCTCTCCGTGCCGGGCGATGTAAATGCTCCTGGATTCACATCCCAGGCGATAACCATTCGTGCACCCAGTTCGGGAAACAACGTTTATCTCACCGGTACCGGCGCCTACCTGGGAAATACACCTCTTGCCGGAACGGCATTGAGTTATGGCTATTCGGGCACTGGCCGGCCAACAGATGATGTATACTATCGCAAGGTTCGCATAACGGTAGCACCGATCGGAGGCTTGTATCAAATAATTGTGGCTTTGCAAACGAGCCCAAGCGGTACAATGACCAACGTTTTAACCACCGCCACGGCCACTCCACCTCCTGCTAATCTAAAGATTGGTTTCGCTGCATCAACCGGTTCTTATTGGGCGAATCATGAAATACGCAACCTTACTGTTACTACCCCCGGTGGTGTACGGGCAGAAAAAACGGGACCACAATTATTTAAAAATGGTGATAATGTAAGTTATAAGGTCAAAGTATACAATGATGGCCTCACCCCGCAATCAGGTATCGCGTTTACAGACAGCCTTCCCGCAAGTTTCCAGTTTGGTTCCATCGCATTTGACAACGCCGGTAATGCGGGAAATACTTTTGATGTCAATGCAGGGTCGGTTGTCAATCACGTGTACACAAACAACTCACTTGGGTTGAACGTTGGCAGCTACGGCATAATTACCATCAATGGCACAATGGCCCTGACCGATAGTACGACAAAGCAAATGAGGAACACGGCCATTGCCAAATCCCCAAGCGGCGTGCTTGATCCGGATCTGATAAATGATACTTCACGATTCACCAGTTATCGTGTGCCGGTTATCAATAACAAAGACATCACTATTTGCGGAGGAAGCAATGCAAGTTTAGCACTTGTTACACTGGCGGGTGCTCAGTTAAACTGGACGGTAAGCTCTACAGGCAGTGTTACGGGTGCTGCTGCAGGTTCAGGAACTGCGGACGCCTCGGGCAATTTTACCCTGAGCCAAACGGTTACCAATACTGGTACAACGCCTGCATTGGTTACGTACACCATTACCCCTTCATACATGCATACGCTGGCGGATGGTTCTACTTTAACTGCCACTGGAAGTCCGGTGGCATCGACCGTAACTGTAAAACCAATGCCTGCCACTCCAATAATTACATTGACACCGGTTTGCGAAGGCTCCGATCAAATTTTTAAAGCCAGTAGTTCAACTCCTGGTGTTACCTACAACTGGACAGGGCCAAAACTCATAATAATAAATGATCAGGCTATTCTTCAGGCTGCTACACCCAATAACACCATTTATACCGTTTCCGCGACTTTGAATGGATGTACTTCTCCCGTTGCAAGTACGACGCTGCAATTAAAGCCGGTACCGGCAACGCCAACGATTTCATGGACACCAATCTGCGAGGGCGCTGACGAGGTTCTAACCGCGAGCACTGTAACATCTGGCGTAACCTACAATTGGACGGGTGTAAAACCGCTGACAGTAAATAATAACCAGGCCACGATCAAAGCCGCAACAACTGCAGATAATGGAACCTATAGTGTGACTGCGACTTTGAACGGATGTACTTCCCAGTCCGGAACGGCAGATGTTCAGATCAAGCCTGCGCCTTATGGGCCAGCGGCTTCATACAACGGCGGCAATGGTAGTATCTGCCAGGGCAGTGACTTGCCACTTTGGGCAGCGTCTGCTACTCCCGGCGCTAGCTACAATTGGACGGGACCGAATGGCTTCTCGTCAAATTTGGCCACCCCAATGATTGCAAACGCGAGTCTTTCCGCTGCGGGTCATTACCTTGTTACCGCAACATCTAACGGCTGTACATCCAAACCAACTGACCTGAATGTAGTGATCAACAATAACATCTCTGTGGACGTAAACAAAAAAGACGTGACCTGCCAGGGAGGATCGGATGGAAGGATTGCGTTAATGGCTAGCAACGGACTGGCTCCATATTCATACAAATGGATCAATGGAAGCAGTCAACAAACACTTGCGAATCTTCCGGCCGGTAATTATAAAGCAATGGTGACAGATGCGAATGGTTGTTATGCAAACACCTCTTCGATCATAGTAAGTGACGGGGCGGCTCTTCCTCCTACTCCTGTGGCTGATAATATTGAAGTTTGTGAAGGAGCAGGATCTTTAACATTAAGTGCTTCGGGCGTTAATTTGCAATGGTACAACAGCGACGGTACGTCATTAGCTTCAGCTCCGCAAATCAGCAAGGGCACTCCAAATGCCTACAGCTTTTACGTTAACAGCAAAGATGCATTGGGTTGTGAAAGCGCGAAAACAATTGTTACCGCGTTGATCAAACCGGTCCCTGAGATAACCGCTATAAACAAACAGGAACCTACCTGCAATGGTTATGCGAAAGGTATTATTGAAGTGTTGGTGGAAGGAGGATGTAAAAATACCGGCTACACGTTTGCATTGCTGAACACCACACAATCGCAAACCAGCGCAACCTTTACAAATATTGCTCCGGGCAATTACACGGTGCAGGTCACTGACGCATGTGGCTGCTCGGCAAAGCAAAGTGTTGCCATGACGGTAAAAATCAGTGATTGTGATTTGCAATTACCCAACGCATTTACGCCAAACAACGATAACAAGAACGATATATTCAGGCCAGCGAGCTGGGGAATTATATCTGACTACAAGCTGCAGATATACAACCGCATGGGTCAGTTGGTGTTTCAAAGCACGAGGCCAGAAGATGGATGGGATGGAAGTATCCGGGGAATGGTGCAACCGGAAGGAACCTACATATGGCTGCTAAACTACAAAAACGCGAACGGCGAATTGCGTAATTTGAAGGGAACGGTGGTATTGTTGAAATGATTTCAATTTGAAAAATTGAAGATTTGAAAATTTGAAAATGAGTTCACGGTGAGTTTCCTTATTTGATTTGACATTATTCAAATATTAAGAAGGCTTCGACAAGCTCAGCCTGACACTCTGTTTACGCTGTCAGGCTGAGCTTGTCGAAGCCTTCTTACATCTAAAGAGTTACAAAAAAATATCAGGTTGCTAAACCAAAAGCATTTTCAAATTTTCAAATCCTCAAATTTTCAAATTGAAAAAAAGCCGCTTATGCGGCTTTTTTTCTTTTCGGCTTTAGCGCTGCTTCCAACGCTTTGCTTAGATTTTGAAACGTTGGTTTTTCAGTGAAAACCTCTCCATTGATGAAAAATGCAGGTACATCTTTAACACCTTTGTCTAATCCTTCCAACAGGTCGTTTCTTACCGTCCAACCATACACAGAGTCCATTAATTTAGGTAAGAAATTCTTGTCTTTTACACCGGCATCACGTGCATACTCCTTAAGGCTGATGGTGCCAAGGGTGCGGTGATAACGGAACAACAGATCATGCATTTCCCAGAACTTTCCTTCCTGAGATGCAGCCACAGCCGCTTCTGCCGCCTTGTGGGCACGCTGGTGTATTTGTGTTAAAGGAAAGTGACGATAATTAAACCTGAGTTTTCCTTCGAATTCCCCAAGTAATTGTTTAACCACATCATGCGCCTTTAAGCATTCTTCGCTTTCATAGTCGCCAAACATCACAAGACTTAACGGCGCTTTGGCATCGCCCGTCCACACATTTTTCGGTTCTATAATTTCAACCGTTTCTTTCTGTTTCATTGCCATGCTCCTTTTTTTAATTATTGAATAACTGAATAACTGAATGGTTGAATGTTGAAGATGCTTTTTGAATGCAAACTTTCAGCTATTCTACCGTTGAATAAATGAGTAATTGAATATCAAACAAACTCGTCGACTTTGAAACTTCAGTTATTCAATTACTCAGTTATTCTATGATTAACAAAGCCGCCTATCCGGCGGCTCTGCATGTATTTACTTCACTGGTTCTTTTACATCATTTCTAAAGACCACTACTCCATCAAATACATCGACCAGAACCGGATGCGTTTTGTCTACATCGCCGGCGAGTAGTTTCTTACTCAGCGGGTTTACGATTTCTTTTTGAATGAGCCTTTTCAAAGGTCTTGCACCAAACTGAGGATCGTAACCCTGTTCAGCAAGGTATTCCAACGCATAGTCACTAAATTCAAGATCTACGCCGCTTTGAGCGACCAGTTTTTTCAAACCGTTCAACTGGATCTTCACGATTCCTTTGATATTGTTTTTCAGCAAAGGGTGGAACATGATGATCTCATCCACGCGGTTCAGGAATTCGGGTCTTATTGTTTGCTTCAACAGATCCATTACTTCGTCTCTCGTTTTTTCTACCAGATCATCTACGTTTCTTTCGTTCACGTCTTCGAAGTTGGCCTGTATCAGGTGGCTACCAATGTTGCTTGTCATAATGATGATGGTGTTTTTGAAATCCACCACACGGCCTTTATTATCAGTCAGGCGGCCATCATCCAGCACCTGCAACATGATGTTCCAAACATCCGGGTGAGCCTTTTCAATTTCATCCAGCAATACCACGCTGTAAGGTTTGCGTCGAACTGCTTCCGTTAATTGTCCGCCTTCATCATAACCCACATAACCCGGAGGCGCACCCACAAGGCGGCTCACTGCATGTTTTTCCTGGTACTCACTCATGTCTATGCGTGTCATCATGTGCTCGTCGTCAAACAGGTAATCTGCCAACGCTTTCGCCAATTCTGTTTTACCAACACCTGTTGTACCAAGGAAAATAAATGATCCTATCGGTTTTTTAGGATCGTGCAATCCGGCACGGCTCCTTCTTATCGCATCCGCCACAGCGGTAATTGCTTCCTCCTGTCCTACCACACGTTTATGCAATTCATCTTCCAGGTTCAGCAGCTTTTCACGCTCTCCCTGCATCATTCTCGATACCGGAATGCCTGTAGCTTTTGCCACACTTTCAGCAATATCATCTGCATCTACTTCCTCTTTCATCAACCTTGAATGTTGGCTGATGGTATTCAGTTCATCTGTGAAATGCTGAATCAGTTTTTCCTGTTCTTTCACTTTGCCGTACCGTATTTCGGCCACTTTACCATAATCACCTTCACGTTCTGCACGATCAGCTGCCAGCTTCAGGTTTTCCACTTCTGCTTTCGCATTCTGCACTTTCTCTACAAGATCTTTTTCTTCCTTCCACTTAGCTTTATAAGTATCGCGTTCTACGGAAAGATTGGCAATTTCCGTATTAAGCTCTTTTAGTTTTTCTTCGTCATTTTCACGTTTGATCGCCTCTCTTTCAATTTCCAACTGACGGATCTGTCTCTCCAGCTTATCCAACTCTTCCGGCATGGAATTCATTTCCAGCCTTAGTTTTGCGGCGCTTTCATCTATAAGGTCGATAGCCTTGTCTGGTAAAAAACGATCTGTTATATAACGGTTAGATAACTCAACCGCTGCGATGATCGCTTCGTCTTTGATGCGCACATGGTGGTGCGTTTCGTATTTGTCTTTAATACCCCTGAGAATAGAAATTGCATCTTCCACAGTAGGCTCGTCGATCATCACTTTTTGGAAACGGCGCTCCAATGCTTTGTCTTTTTCAAAATACTTTTGATATTCATTCAGCGTCGTGGCACCTATTGCTCTTAGCTCACCACGAGCCAAAGCAGGCTTCAAAATGTTGGCTGCGTCCATCGCGCCCTCGCCACCACCGGCACCCACCAGCGTGTGAATTTCATCGATAAACAAAAGAATCTCGCCATCGCTTGTACTCACTTCTTTTACAACTCCTTTCAATCTTTCTTCAAACTCACCTTTATATTTTGCACCAGCGATCAGTTGTCCCATATCGAGTGCATAAATGATCTTGCTCTTTAAGTTTTCAGGTACGTCGCCGTTTACGATACGCATGGCCAAACCTTCTGCTATCGCGGTTTTACCAACGCCTGGTTCACCCACGAGCAGCGGATTGTTTTTAGAACGGCGCGACAAAATGTGCAGCGTTCTTCTTATTTCTTCATCACGACCGATAACTGGATCGAGTTTTCCCTGGCGTCCAAGTTCGTTCAGGTTCTTCGCGTATTTGTTCAAAGTATTGAACTGCGATTCCTGCGTTTGGGAATTCACGGTTGATCCCTTGCGCAGGTCTTTCACTGCGGCGATCAAACCTTTTTCAGTAAGGCCAGCATCTTTCAACAGTTTTGCCGTGTTGTCATTGCCCTGCAAAATAGCGAGCAGCAAATGCTCGACACTCACAAATTCATCACCAAAAGTTTTGAGATTGGCACCGGCGCGCAACACTACATTGTTAGCATCTTTGCTTATGGATTGCGCAGGTTCTCCACCTTGCATTTTTGGCAATCGCTGAATGCTCTCATTCAGCTTTGTTTCTACAAAGTTTAAGTTTACGTTGTTTTTCTTCAACAGGAACTCCACCGGGGAATCCTGGTCCCTCAGTAAAGCCTGTAGCAAATGCTCAGTTTCAATGTTAGGATTGTTGCTGTTAAATGCCAATTGTTGTGCCTGTGCAATTGCTTCCTGTGCTTTAATAGTAAAATTGTTCAAATTCATAACCGTTCTTTTTTTGGGCCGTTCATGTTTAGATTTTCCGACGGGATAGCCGGAAGCATGGACGGTTTTTTGTGAATGGTCAATCGCGAAGCGTGAAGCGTCAAACGTGAATCGTGAATGGATGGTCGAGTGATAGAAACCTGATGAACCGGAAACATATTCACGATTCACGTTTCACCATTCACGATAATCAAAAAAACATGCCGATCAGCTGGTTTTCACATTTGATTTACATACTTTTAAATTGATCATCACGTTCTTTGTTTATCAAAAAACATACAACAAAAAGAAAGGTTTTAATCCCCCGTAAATATGTCACAAAAATCACACAACATGCGACGTTATTGCAGTACAGCATTGATTTTCATGCTATTTTTTCAGTTTGCCAGTGCCCAGACCAAACCGAAAAAGGATGTACCGCTTCCATCGCCCTATAATTTCTCAGCACTCGACGAGGCCATCAAGAGCAATCAAAAGGTACTTGGTGAGAATTCTGTGGTGCTTATTTATAAGGACAGCCTTATTTATAGAACTGTGACCGGGGAAATGAAGGAAGACGCGCAGGAACCGATCGCCAGTTGCAGCAAATGGCTGACGGCTGCTGTAGTGATGACATTTGTGGATGAAGGGAAAATTTCACTGGACGACGAAATGAGCAAATACATTGCTTCCTTTAGTGCTTACAGTAAAGGAAATATCCGGATTAAAGATTGCCTTTCGCAAACAACGGGAATTGAATCGGACAAGAGCATGATTGCACGCATGGCAGAGAAGAAAAAATATACTTCATTGGAAGATGAGGTAAATGCGATTGCTTCGAAGAAAGATATTGTGGACAGACCGGGCAAACAATTCTTTTACGGAAACGTAGGTTTGGATGTTGCGGCAAGAGTATGTGAAATCGTAGCGAAAAAACCTTTCGAAAGATTGGTTAAAGAACGGATAACCGGACCGCTTGGTATGCGCAAAACAACTTTCCAGGATGATAACGGAAATGCAACTGACCCTTCCGGCGGAGCAAAATCTTCCGCGAAAGATTACCTCATATTCCAGGAGATGTTGCTGAATAAAGGAATGTACAACGGCAAGCGCATTTTATCGGAAGAATCCGTTGCACTGATGTGCAAAGCCTACACCACTCCCGAAATGATCAAATACGCTCCTAAAGTGGCGCAAGGCTACAACTACGCGCTGGGGGCATGGGTACAGGAAGCGGACGAAAGCGGCAAACCAACCGTATTGGCTTGTCCCGGCCTGTTCGGCACATGGCCATTCATCGACCTTAAAAGACATTACGCCTGCATCATTTTCACCAAAAGCCTTCTCGGCGAGCAGAAGAGAGACGTCTATCTTCAATTGAAGGAAGTGATTGATCAGGCGTTTGACAGCAAATGATTGCTTTAATTGAAAATTGAAAGTTGAAAATTGAAAATGGTTTGTTAATTGAAAGTTGAAAGTTGAAAATGAAGGGGCTAGAATCTTTTTGAACACTAGCTAGCCTGAACAAGTGAGGGTTTTTCGCTAGTAAAAGCATTTTCAACTTTCAACTTTCAATTTTCAATTATTTAATGCTTTGGCACAACTTTTTAACCATACCCTCTAAATAGCTGTGTCATGAAAAAACAACCAACAAAAGCACCGGATACAAGCGATAACAGACTGGCCGATAAATATGCGGGTAAAGATTTACCCGATAGTGAAAAAGACAGGAAGGAAATGGAGGAGGAAGAAACGACTATCGACTTGCCGGACGTGAAAGATATACCGGGTCAGGAACATGTACACGTGCCCCATTTTGGAGAATATGGAGATACTACGATTTCCTCCAAAGACGAAGAGGGAGGAGATCTTTTTGACGAAGAGGAAGGCGACACAGACGATGAAAGCAACGTTAGTAAAACAGAACGGAAACTCCTGCAAAAAGCAGCGGTTCAAACACCCGGAGATGAAGATGAGGCTGCAGTCCGTGCCGCAGCACTCGACCGTACCGATGAAGAAGGAACCCCGTTAGAAGAATCAAATCTTGTGAAGGATCGGTTTGGTGAGGACCTCGATCTTCCGGAAGCAGAAGAAGTCACAGATGAGGATGAAACTGCGGAAGATAATGAAGAAGAGGATATTTAGACTCGCAATAGGAAAATAAGATGCGGCTTTCGGGCCGCATTCTTATTTTGGGAATGTTGCGGTAGAGACGCATGAAAATGCGTCTCTGGTTTATTTCGGTGTTACCACACGTTAATGGCTGTCTGTTCGCGGCATTCGTCGGGGTGTTGCAGGAGACGCATTTTCATGCGTCTCTACGGGGTTGAAATGCCGTATTCCTCCATTTTTCTGTACAATGTCGTTAATCCAATATTCAGCAACTCTGCTGTTTTGGTTTTGTTGCCTTTGGTAATCGAAAGCACTTTTTGGATATGTAGTTTTTCTATTTCATTTAATGATAATGGTGAAGTACTTTCTGTTTGGGGATGCGCTATTTCGAAAGGCAGGTCTTCCAGCGTTATTTGATTTGTATCGCAAAGAATGCAGGCGCGTTCAATTACATTTCTCAACTCGCGGATATTGCCCTTCCAGCGATAATTTTTTAGCAACAGCAACGCATTCTTTTGAATGCCCTTAATGATCTTTTTTGTTTTGGCAGCAAAGCGTTGAATGAAAAATGTTGTCAACGCTTCAATGTCTTCTACCCTTTCGCTGAGCGATGGAATATTGATGACGAACGTGGCGAGCCTGTAAAACAGATCGGCGCGAAAACCTTGCGCATCTATTTCTTTTTGAAGATCGCGATTGGTGGCAGCAACTATGCGCACATCAACTGTAATTGGCTTAGTTTCTCCGAGCTTTGTAAAGGTTTGAGTTTCCAATGCACGCAATAATTTTGCCTGCAATTCAACCGGCATCTCACCTATTTCGTCAAGAAACAAGGTGCCCAGATGCGCTTCTTCAAAGAGTCCCTTTTTATCTTTGTCTGCACCAGTGAATGCGCCTTTTTTATGCCCGAACAATTCGCTTTCCAGCAGTTCTTTTGGAAATGCGCTGCAGTTAATGGCAACGAAATTTTTAGTTTTTCTGTCGCTGCTGTAATGAATGGATTGGGCAAACAATTCTTTGCCCACGCCGGTTTCGCCGGTTATTAAAACAGTCGTATCTGTGCCTGCCACTTTTTTGGCCAACTTAATGACACTCTGAATGGCCGGTGAAGTTCCAATGATCTGCTCAAAACTGTAGTGGTCATTCAGCTTCGCCTGCAGGTTGTACACCTGTTTTTGCAACTGCACTTTATCCACTGCTCGGCTTAGTGCAGGAATGATTTTATCGTTGTCGTCACCTTTAACAAAATAATCAAAAGCACCGCGTTTCATGGCTTCAATGCCGTCATGAATGGTTGCAAATGCGGTCATTACAATAGTTTCAGCCGCCGGTAAGTGTTTTTTTGCTTCGGGTACAAGGTCGATCCCGTTGCCATCAGGCAGCTTTACGTCGGTTAGAATAATGTCAATTTCAGTGTGTTTCTGCATCAACTGCAGTCCCGTTTTGTAATCCTCAGCCTGTATTACATGATACCCTTCCAGTCCGATTATGCGGGCCAGCAAGTGCCGTAGTTTCTCCTCGTCATCAATTAGTAAAATCGTAGCTGCCATGGCTTAAAAGTAATTTGAAAATTTGAAGATTTGAAAATTTGAAAATGGAGGAAAGCTGAATGCTTAACGCTTAACGCTTAAAGCCGAACGCCTAACGTAAGCTGCCCATAACTGAATAACTGATTTCCTGAAGACATGATCGACCTAACGAATTTTCAAATTTTCAAATTTTCAAATTTCCACATTCCGACGTTGCCTCCCCCGGCACGATTTTTTTATTGGTTTAGTAAACGGAGATGAAGATATATCTACTGTGTTTGGTGACTTTATTGACATTCACTTCCTATAAAAAAACCGATAAATCCGGCTCACTAAAAGTGACCTTGACGGGGATGCGAAACGACAAAGGAACCGTGTTGGTTGGTTTGTATAAGACCGAAGACGGTTTTCCGTTTGAAGTAGTAAAGGCCTTTAAAGGTGCGAAGGCTGAGATTAAGGACGGAAACGCAGAGGTGGATTTTGAGGACGTTCCTTCGGGAGTGTTTGCCATTGCGGCATTACATGACGAAGACAATAACATGCAAATGGCGAGAAAACCAAACGGTTTGCCTAACGAAGAATATGGATTTTCAAATGATGCGAAGGCGACATTTGGACCTCCAGCGTTCGACAAGGCCAGCTTTGAACATACTGGCGATCAGGTCATTTCTATTAAAATGAAAATTTGATGGTAACTATTATTAGCGGAGCTTTTGTCCAAGATGTGTAGTTTGATATCGCTAATAATATTTTTAATGACCGTGCCGTAAAACGAAGGGAGAAAGCCTGTGAGGCTCTATTCCTTCGTTTTTTTAATAACTGAATAACTGAATGTTCATAACCGAAAAGGCTTTTTGACTTTCAAGCACTCAGTTATTCAGTCATTCAGTTATTCAGTTATTGCTATCACGCTTTCGGCAACTCAAACGCAAACACACTTCCCTTTCCTTCTTCACTCTCTACCCATATCCTGCCGCCTTGTGAGGTGATGAAATCCCTGGCAATGGCCAGTCCGAGGCCGGTGCCGGATTTGATGTCGTCTTTTGTTTTGTAAAATTTTTCGAAGATGCGGCTCTGTTCTTCCAATGAAATGCCTTTGCCAAAATCCTTCACACTAAACTCCACTTTACTATCGATGCTTTTTATGGTGGTGATGATTTTTGAGGAAGTGGATGAATACCTGATCGCGTTAGTGAGCAAGTTGGTCAGCACCCAAGTTGTCTTTTCCGCATCAGCCTTGCAATGCAAATCTTCGTTGCTGTCTTTTATTATTTCAAGGGCGATCTGTTTTTGAGCGGCCTGCATTTGTACGGATTGCAAAGCGAAGTCGAGCACTTTGTTGACATTTACCGACTGTATATTCAAACGGATGTTTCCTGTTTCCACCTGCGAAAGGTCGAGCAGTTCTCCTACTATTTTCACCAGCCGGTTCTTATCGTCTTTAATATGTTCTACCAGTTCATGCTGCTCATCATTGAGATTGCCGGTGCGCTGGTCTTTCAGCAGTTTCAATGAAAGGTCAATGGAAGCCAGTGGTGTTTTCAATTCGTGTGAAATGGTGGCGATGAAATTCGTTTTCGCCAGGTCAAGTTCTTTGTATGGTGTGATGTTTTTAAACACGATCACGCGGCCAGTTTTTTGCCCGTCCTGTGTGATGTCGTTGATCTCTTTAGTGAAATAATTCTCTTTGTTTTCGACTACGATCTTGAACGGCGTGCCGTTGTTTTCCTGGAGTAAAAATCTGAACAGGTCATTTCTTCTGCTGACTTCTTCCTGCGATTTGTTGATCACGTCAGCCTCTTTTAAATTCAATAGCTGCAATGCCTGTTGATTGGCAAACAAAACTTTTCCGCTCACATCAATTCCGAGGCTTGCGTCTTTCATTGTTTGGATAACAGTTTCTGCTCTTTGTTTTTCAAACAAGATCGTAGCGAGATTGCTGTGCTCGTACTCATCAAGTTTTTCAGCCATTGTGTTGAAAGCCTGAGCAAGCTCACCAAATTCATCTTTTCGATTTATGTGCAGACGGTAGTTGTAATCCTTGTCAGACAAGGCTTTGATTGCTTCATTGAGTTTTGAGATGGGACCGGAAACGTAAGAAGGGAAATTGGCAAGGAAGGTAAACGACAACAGAAAAACCACCGCTCCTAAAACAGTAATGATGGTGATGGCTTTGTTTGCAGTTTGCTGCGCCTGTTTATTCTTCCGGTCAATCGCCTGCATGTTGAGCGCCAAAACTTCCTGTATGTGGTTTTCTATTTCATTTTTGAGCACGGGAAATTTTTCTTTCGATGATTTGAATTCTTCAAAGGCTTCACGGATATGCGCTGTGGCGGGGGCCTCGCCTACTTCCGTGGCGTTTTTTTCCTCGAGTTGTAATTGTTGCTCAAACTTTCTGATAGCATTCGAGTCCTTGTCCATCATGACCAATTGCTGTTGCATGGAGTGACAGTAAGACAAACTTTCATAGTTGTCTTTAAGGATCACGTTTGCATCATGACTTAATGCTGTTAAAAAATATGCGGCAGTTCCCCCCACTATCAATAAGAGGAGAAACAAAAAAGCAACACCTGTGATTATTTTAGTTCGTAAGCGATTCATGATAGAATAATAAGATCAATGTCGTTCAATGACAATGTACGGAGTAATTGTTTGAAAACATTTGTTTGCAAAATTATCTGGAATAAATTCATGTGCGGCTTGCCAATAGTAACCGTGGTAACTTTTTTTTCAATGGCTATTTGCATGATCGCTTCCGCAACGTGGTCCTCCTTTACCTGGATCACCTCGGCGCCAAGCTCAGTGGCGTTTTTGAAGTTGTTGATAAGGTGCCGTTGTTTATCCAGCGGTATTTTGTCCATGCTCTCCCGCTTGGTTTGCACGTACAGGACATACCATTTTGAATTGTAGTAAGATGCCAGCCTCGCGGTTTTACGAATGATCTTTTGCGATGTAAGATGATTGCTGGAAATGCACGCCAGGAATCGTTCATGTCGAAGGGATTTGTCGCGGGTCACCTCTACGTCCACTTTTCTTTCTACCTGTCCGGCAACTTCCTTTAGCGCAAGTTCACGCAACTGCAAGATCTTCTCCGGTTTGAAAAAGTTTTGCAGTGCATGTTGCACTTTGCTGTTATCGTAGATCTTTCCTTCTTTCAAACGAGTGATCAATTCTTCGGCTGTAAGATCAATGTTCACTACTTCATCAGCTATTTGAAGAATGGTATCGGGCACTCGTTCCTTTACCTCAATACCGGTAATGTGGTGCACCTCTGTATTGATGCTTTCGATGTGCTGAATATTGATCGCAGTAATAACGTTAATGCCTTCATTTAAAATATCCACCACATCCTGCCAACGCTTTTCGTTCTTGCTTCCGGGAATGTTGGTGTGCGCCAATTCATCTATAATAGCCACTTGCGGATGGAGTAGTAAAATAGCCTGTACATCCAGCTCATCCAGCATTTTTCCTTTGTAAAAAACTTCGCGTCGCGGAATGACAGGTAGCCCGTCAACCAGCGCCTGTGTTTCCTGTCGTCCATGCGTTTCTATATAACCGATCTTCACATTCACTCCATTGCGCAACAAGGCATGAGCTTCCTGCAACATGCGGTAACTCTTACCCACGCCGGCGCTCATGCCTATGTATATTTTTAGTTTGCCTTTCAAGGAGAGTTGTTTGTTTTTAGTTGTTGGTTGATGGTTGATGGTTGTTAGTTGTTAGGGGTGGTGTTAATTGCAGAGTCCCGTTTAATCGAACATTGCTAACAACTAACAACCATTAACTAACAACTTCTTTAAAATCTCGTTGCTATTCCCGCAATCATCCACAGATCATTCTTCACAGGTGTTGTTTCTTTCAGGTATACTTCATTGCCGGATTGGAAATATCTTGCTTCTACTCTGAACAATACTTTTTCGGTTACGCTCCAATTATAGCAAAGACTTTCACTGAAACTGTTGAAGCCGATAACGTTAGTAATGGGCTGCACAATTACGCCGTCTTTATCGTCGAAATATTCAACTCGTGCAGATAGTGAATGATGCTTTGAGAATGAATATTTGAGCGCTGTATTGGCCTGCCACCAATAGCTATTCCCCATTGTATTATCGTTTGTTAATCTTTTCTGTAAACCACCGTAGACACACGCTGCAACACTTACTTTTTCAGTAGGGTTCCAAACTGCATATAGATCAGTGTAATATCTTGTTCTGTAATCAGGACGGGCTGCAGAACTTTCATCGCCTATGTAAGTATCCCAGTCAAGTGTAAGGTGTTCATTTGCGTTTAGTTCAAGATTTGATCCAAAACTCAAAGAGTTGTTTACATCCGAAATCTGCTGCCAGCCATTGAGTAAATACAGGTTAGCTGAAAGTTTCTTACTTAACGGCAAAGAAAGCCTTGCTCCCGCCTGGTAATAAGGCGTATTTTCCGCCCCCAAAGTTCTGGTATATACCAACTGGTTAAATGAAAAAGCGGATTCATAGGTATATGGCGAAGGCAGAATGCCAATGTCCAACCAGATGTTCTTCTTAGCAAATGGCTTGAAGCCGGCGTATGCTTCAACGATATATTTTAAAGAGCCGGTTTCTGCTGCATAGTTGGCATTCATATAGGTGCCAAATCCCGGTGCCAGCGTTGCTCGTAATCTTTCCGAATTGTATTTAAAGGAAACGTAGGCAAAGTTCAAATTCACTTCGTTATTGCGTGAATGTGAAACAAAATATGGTCTGTCCTTGGTTTGTAGTTTGTTAAAATCATAACCATAATAAGCGTCAATATTTCCTTCGATGGTAAGTGTTGATTTATTGGTAGTGTCAATATTGATAACAGTTTGAGCATTTGTTTTTGCGTAGATCAATCCCAAAAGGGCTGTTGTTAAAATTGTTCTTTTCATCTGTAAGTGTTTTTAATAACTGAATGACTGAATAACTGAATAACTGAAGTTTCAATGTTGAAGGAGTTTTGGATTGGGTACCATTCAATATAATCAAGACAAGAGTTTACATCTAAAACGATGCTTGGTGTTCAACAACTCAGTTATTCAGTTATTCAGTTATTTGATCTCATCCAGTGCTACGTTCAGTTTAAGCACGTTCACTTTTGCAGGGCCAAACATACCGAGCAATGGTCTTACGGTTTGTTCGTCAACCAATGTGTTGATTTTGTCTTCTGAAATATGTCTTGCAGCAGCGATACGTTTTACTTGAATTTTTGCGCCGGCGGGTGAAAGATCAGGATCAAGTCCACTACCGGAGGCCGTTACCAATTCCGCGGGAATGTCTTCTTTCTTGATTCCCGGATTATGCACGAGAAATGTATCGATCCTGTCTTGCACTGCCCTTAAATAATCAGGATTGGTTGGGCCTTTGTTGGAACCCGCTGAACCTGCCGCATTATAATCTACTGCAGATGGACGGCTCCAGAAATATTTGTCCTGTGTAAACTTCTGGCCGATGTTGGCATAGCCAACTATTTTTCCGTTAACATTTATGGTCTCTCCGTTTCCATTGCCACGAGCGAGTTTGCCAACGGCAGATAAAAACAAAGGATATAAAACAGCAAGTAGGACAAGTAGTACCGCTGTTAATTTTATTGAAGTCAATAAATACTTTTTCATGATTTTTATTTTTTAGAACTTACAGGTGCTTTGCACCATTTTCACCACTAAGCGACTAAGGGCACTCAGGTTCACTAAGGTTTGAGAAGTAATTTTTAATCTCATTTCGACTCCCTATGTGTGTTAAGTTCACTAAGGAAAAACTATTCGTATTTTTTCTTAGTGAGGCTTAGTGTCCGTAGTGCCTTAGTGGTAATCTTTTTCTACATGAACACTCCCAGCACCATATCAATCAGCTTAATCCCGATGAATGGTGCCACAATGCCACCGAGACCATAGATCAACAGGTTTCTGCGCAGCAAAGCACTGGCGCCGATTGGTTTGTAGGAAACGCCGCGCAGTGAAAGCGGAATCAGCATGGGGATAATGATGGCATTGAAAATAACCGCCGATAATATGGCGCTTTCTGGGCTTTTTAGATGCATGATGTTCGTTGCTTGCAAAGCTGGAATTGATGTAATAAACAACGCAGGAACAATTGCGAAATATTTGGCCACATCATTTGCGATCGAAAACGTAGTGATGGTTCCTCTTGTGATCAGCAGTTGCTTACCAATTTCAACGATCTCAATCAATTTTGTAGGATCATTGTCAAGGTCCACCATGTTGCCCGCTTCTTTCGCAGCTTGAGTACCACTGTTCATCGCCACGCCAACATCTGCCTGTGCAAGGGCCGGGGCATCGTTGGTGCCATCGCCCATCATGGCAACGAGTTTACCGGTGTGTTGCTCCTGCTTGATGTAGTTCATTTTATCTTCTGGCTTTGCCTCTGCTATAAAATCATCCACACCTGCTTTTTCGGCAATGTATTTTGCGGTTAATGGATTGTCACCTGTTACCATTACGGTCTTCACTCCCATTTTTCTCAAGCGCTCAAAACGCTCGCTGATACCGGGTTTGATGATATCCTGCAATTCGATCACACCTTGCACCTCATTATTTTTGCTCACTACGAGTGGCGTTCCTCCGTTTGATGCAATGGCTTTTACACGTTCCTCTGTTTCCTGTGGTATATTGTGGCCCGCTTTGGTGACCTGGTTTCTAATGGCATCAAATGCGCCTTTTCTGATCTTTTCATTTTCGAAATCAACACCACTGCTTCTTGTCTCGGCAGTGAATTCTATGAATTTAGGAGACGTGTGTTTTGAGAGTAACACCTGCTTGTACTCATCAATATTTTTTGGTGAGCCATTGCTGTTCGCAGCCAGTTCAACAATTGATTTCCCTTCCGGTGTTTCATCAGCAACAGAAGCCAGTACGCATGTTTCAATAAAAGACTTGCTATCAATTTCTTTTGCCGGCCAGAAATGTGTCGCCTTTCTGTTACCAATGGTGATGGTACCTGTTTTATCCAGCAACAGGGTGTCAATATCTCCCGCTGTTTCAACGGCTTTACCGCTTTTCGTGATTACGTTTGCACGCAGTGCGCGATCCATTCCGGCGATGCCGATGGCGCTTAGCAAGCCACCGATCGTGGTAGGAATAAGGCACACAAACAATGAAATAAATGCGGCGATGCTAATGGTCGTATTTGCATAATCTGCAAATGGTTTCAATGTCACACATACGATGATGAAGATGAGCGTAAAGCTTGCCAGCAAAATAGTCAGCGCAATTTCATTGGGTGTTTTTTGCCTGGACGCGCCTTCTACAAGAGCGATCATTTTATCAAGAAAGCTTTCGCCGGGTTCAGTGGTAACGCGCACTTTGATGTGATCGGATAATACTTTTGTGCCGCCGGTCACAGAAGATTTATCACCACCAGCTTCACGTATCACGGGCGCAGATTCGCCGGTGATGGCGCTTTCATCGATGGTAGCCAGTCCTTCCACAATTTCACCGTCCATTGGAATAATGTCTCCTGCATCGCAAACGAAAAAGTCGCCTTTTTGCAAACGTGATGATGAAACGATTTCAATTTCGTTGGTGAAAATCTCACCCACAAGATTTACTTTTTTCGCAGGTGTTTCTTCTCTTGTTTTTCTAAGGCTGTCTGCTTGCGCCTTACCTCTTGCTTCCGCAATGGCTTCTGCAAAGTTTGCAAACAGCAGCGTTAAAAACAAGACAATAAAAATGGTAAGATTATAACCAAAGTTGCCAATGGTCGCATCTTTTACTGTGTATGAATAAAGAGTTACCACCAGCATTACAAGTGTTCCTATTTCCACCGTAAACATTACAGGATTACGGAACATGCTGCGTGGATTGAGTTTTATGAAGGATTGCTTCAGGGCTGGTCTAACAAGCTCTGGAGCGAACATAGATGCTTTCATTTCAATTAATAATTAATAATTAATAGGTGTGGCATAAAAAGTGTAAACGATCATTGCTTTGAGTGTAGCGTATTAATTGTTCATTATTAATTATTAATGCGCTCCGCGCAACGCTTCCGCTATCGGTCCCAACGTCAGCGCCGGGAAATACGACAGTGCATTGATGATGATTATGACTGCCATGGTCATCATTCCAAATGTTAATGAATCTGTTTTCAGTGTTCCCGCAGACTCAGGCACATATTTCTTTTTTGCCAGCAGACCTGCAATGGCAACCGGGCCGATAATCGGAAGGAACCTGGCGAGTATCAAAACAAAACCGGTACTTACGTTCCAGAAAATATTGTTGTCCCCCAATCCTTCGAAACCGCTACCGTTATTGGCATTGGCCGAAGTGAACTCATACAGCATTTCCGAGAAACCGTGATATGACGGGTTGTTCAGCCATGCCGAAGGTTTTACTGCCCAGGCCATGTCTCCGTGATGTGCTACAAAATACGCTGCCAGTGCGGCGCCTCCTTTGATAAGAAATGCCGATAATAAAGTAACTATCGCAGCGATCTTTACTTCGCGTGCTTCGACTTTGTGACCCATCAATTCTGGTGTTCGTCCAACCATTAATCCCGATATAAACACCGCTATAATGATGTAGATGTAGTAGTTGAGAATACCTACGCCACAACCGCCGTAGAATGCATTGATCATCATTCCGAGCAATTGCATTAAACCAGAAACCGGCATGCTGCTATCGTGCATCGAGTTAACAGAACCCGTAGAAATAACAGTGGTGATGATGCTCCAATAACCCGATGCAGCCGGCCCAAAGCGCACTTCTTTTCCTTCCATCGCACCGGTTGGCTGACTTACGCCAAGCTTCGCAATGGCAGGACTACCGCTTATTTCAGAGACCATCGTTGGTATTAATAAACAAAGCATCCCGATGGTCATGATGCCGAAAATTACGTAGGCGAACTTTTTCCGTTTTATGTACAAACCCATTGCAAAAAGCATGGCTATTGGAATGACTGTTTGTGCAATCAGTTCGATCATGCTGGTAAAGTAGTTTGGGTTTTCCAACGGGTGGGCAGAGTTGGCGCCGAACCAACCACCACCATTTGTTCCCAGGTGTTTTATCGCAACCATTCCAGCAACAGGGCCGCGTGACACTCCTACTGTATCACCCTGCATTGTTACAATCGTATCTTTTCCTGCAAAGCTGGAAGGCATTCCGTTGAAGATGAAAATGATTGCAATGATAATGCTGATCGGCAGTAATATTCTTGTAATTGTTTTGATGAATATTTGCCAGAAGTTACCGAGGTTGTTGGTTGTTTTGGCTTTCAACGCATTGAAAACGCCAACCAGTGCAGCGATTCCCGTTGCCGCACTTACGAATTGCAGGAACGTTACAACAAATAGTTGCGTTAAGTAAGTCAGTCCAGATTCGCCTGAATAGTGTTGCAGGTCACAGTTTACCAAAAAGCTGATCGCAGTGTTAAACGCGAGATCTGGTGTTTGAGCCGGATTGCCATCAGGGTTCAATGGTAATTTATCCTGGAACAATAACATGAAAAAAGCATATACAAACCATAACATGTTTATAGTGAGCAATGCTTTTAAAAATTCTTTCCAGTTCATTTCTTTTTGAGGATCAATACCACAAACGCGATAGATGAATTTTTCAACCGGGTTCATGAAATCGGTAAGCGTTCTTTCTCCTGCAAATACTTTTGCAATGTATCTGCCGAGCGGTATTGCCAATAGTACGGTTATGATAAAGGTGACTATCACACCTGTTAGTTCTGTGTTCATTTTGAGATTTTTAATGACTGAGTAACTGAATGACTGAATAACTGAATAACTGAGTTGTTGAATGTTGAAGACGTTTTTTGAAAGAGCGAACTTTCGTCTATTCTACTTTGAATAACAGTGTGATTGAATATTAAAAAGCTCATCGACCTTGAAACTTCAGTTATTCAGTTATTCGGTTAATCAGTTATTAAAATTTTTCTGGCTTTACAAGTACATACACCAGGTAAACAAATACGATAATCGAGATTGCAAATAATGTGTTCATAGTAGCTGTTTTAGGGTGCTTAAATGTTTTCAAACCAATCAACGGATTTGAAAAAGATATAGAAGCAAATAAGCCCTGCGAGGCATAATAATAATGTGATCATTTTGGGTTTAAATTGAAATGTGGAATTGTTGGTTTTCTTACTGCCCGTTTGCCTTTACCCTTGCGGTGGATCATTCGTTTTCATTGTGTATTGTTTGAAGCTATATTGCCAAACGAAATGCCACATAAATTAAAAAAGGACTGTAATAGAATAGAATGCAGTGAGGGTAAGGGTTTGGGAGAATTTTACCAGAATTTGGCACAAGGGGCAAAAACGAAAAACCCTTTCATTTTGATAGGGTCATTATCAAAATGAAAGGGTTTTGAGGCTTCGACAAGCTCGGCCCAATACGCTGATCACGATGTCATTTTTTTACTTCCACTACTTTGCGTCCGTTGAATTTGTACATTTTTCCACCAATCATCATTTGCTTTCCTTCTTTTAACAAGGTAAGGTCTACGACATCTTCGTTCAAGAAATGAAGAGATCCGCCCGTAAGCAAAGCTACGGTAATGCAATCAGGATTTACACCAATCATGTTATCGCCGCAGATGACCACCTTCACCGGTTTATGAATGTCTTTTGCCAAACTAATGTCGCGCATGGGTGCCCAGTTGTCTGCCAATAAAACTACATCGTTACAATCAGGGAACATTTCGATCGCTTTTATGACCGCTTCGCAATCATTCTCAGGTTCGTCTCCCCCATTTCCTCTAGACATCACAGTTTTAATGAAACTGGCCGCATTGTTAACGTCAATATATTCCTGGCCGTATATGCCACCGGTTTCACCAATCTTTTTTTGACTGTCGGGTTTAATACCGCCATCGTTAAAACATACAAGATATTTCACGGCAAGGTCTTCATCGTGAAGTGACAACCACGACAATAGTTGGCCTGTGTACCGCGACATGCTGCCGGTAACATCCACGATCACCAGTGCCTTTGTAAGGGGAATTCGGTTTAGCACAGTCGGAATAGTGCCGGTTTTAATTGATCGTTCGCGGTCAAAAAATGTTTTATCCGTTTTGGGGTCTCCTTTAATGATTACTACTGCCGGACTTAGTATGAGCGAGACCGAGTCGCTTCGAATGGCAAGTTCTTGTGGAAAAACGAGCAGATGTTCCTTCCTTGCCAGTTCCGTCGGTATTTTGACGAGCGTATCTTTTTTGTCCAGCATTCTTTTTACCAATCGGTCGTCATTAGTAATGATTTTCACGGGCCTGCCAGCCCATTCCCTATAGAGGTTCGCATTTTTCCCGTGAATAACATCCCAATGGCGGATTTTTTCTGGCGCCACGCTGTCCTTTATTGGTGCGGGTTTGCGAAGTTGCTTAACTATACTGTCAATGTATGCAATTTCAGTTTCAGTGTCTTCCGTTTTGAATTTTGGACGATAATTGATCACCCAGCCGTGCAAAAGACCAAGCGATGATTCCTTGTCCTTTCCATCCAGTTGACGTATCATTTGCCAGCTGATAATGTCATCATGAATATTGATTGGAATAAGTGCAAAAAGATTGTTGTAACGTTTTCTGTTCAAAGGTTTCAGATCTTGAGCAGAAGGATAATCAGTGAATACCAGGTCGACCGATAATATGTGCGCGTCTTTTAATTTCCATATTCCGGTGGTGTCTAAAATGTCAGGCTGGCCGAAGTTCATTTTCAGCAAAAGGCTTTCGTTACTTTCAGTTGGCTGTGTGTATTTGGGAACAAGAATAACACGGTTGTTCAAAAGCGAATCAATGAACCTGCTTCGCTGGGCATTGACCAAGAGTGGCAATAAGGCAAGAAAGAGGCACGGTAGTGTTTTCAATTGAAAATGGTTTGATTTTGTTTCGATGTATCACATTTTTTTCACCACTAAGACACAGAGGACACTAAGCCTCATTTAGCAGTACAATGTACGAAAAATCAATAGTATACAAATTTGTCATTCCTCCTGGTGAAACTTAATATCCTCTGTGTTTTAGTGGTAAATATTCTGCCCTTGCAGTCATTGAGAATAATTGATATCTTATTCAAAATACTACCATGAAATCCATCTTCTCTGCAATAGTCATGATGCTGCTACTTTTCTCTGCCGTTTTTGCGCAGAAAGCAGACAGCGGTTATTTCAAATCTTTTGACAGCACGCGCATTTACTATGAAGTGCACGGTAGCGGTTATCCTGTAGTGATGGTGCATGGATTTGTGGTAAATGGAAATTCCTGGAAACGTGGCGCCTTGTTTACTGATCTTTTGCAGAAAGGTTATAAGATCATCACCATGGACCTGCGTGGTAATGGAAAGTCTGACAAGCCTACAAACGACAGTGCATACATGAATGATGCCGAAGCAAAAGACATCATGGGTTTGCTCGATTATTTACACATCAATCTCTATCACCTCATCGGTTATTCACGCGGCTCGATAATAAGTACGAGACTAATGGTAAAAGACAAACGAGTGGATAAAGTGGTGCTGGGCGGAATGGGTGCCGACTTCACCAATCCGCAATGGCCGAGGCGGGTATTGTTTTACAGAACGTTGAACGGCGATACTTTACCTCCGTCGCTTGAAGGTTTTATGAAATTTACCAAACAAACAGGACTTAATACCAAAGTGTTGGCGCTGATTCAAAAATATCAGCCATCCACCAGCGAGGAAGAACTGGCCAAATGCAAAAACAAGGTGATGGTAATTTGTGGTGATGAAGATAAAGATAATGGCGATGGTAAGGCGTTGGCGAAGTTGATACCTAATGCGACTTTTGTTGAAGTGCCCGGTGTTCATAATACAACGATGCAGACAAAAGCATTTTCAGATGCGGTGACTTCTTTCCTCGAAAAATAAAAAGGCCTCCTGGAAAGCCGCCTTGTGTAAAAGCCTTGCAGGATTTTATTATTGATGAAAACTCCTTAAGTACCGCGAAATTTCAAAATGTTGTTGCTGGATTTGTAACAAATTTATATGCTTTAAAATGTGAAGTGTTACTATGACTGCGATCAACAATAGTAATGCGATACGTTCTTTTCGTACAGGTTTCATGCTTTGCACAGGATGGATTAATAATCATGCAAAGCAAGGCTGAATCTTTATTTAGCCATGGTTAAAGAAGACATTTTTTTTATACTATCGGCTAAAAACAAAAAAGGCTGCTCCTTGTAAGAACAACCTTCTTGTGTGATAGGTAAGTCGTTGTTAGTTAATGCTTTTCTGTTGTTTCGTATTGATCGTAGAACCGTTTCTGATCTCGTCTGTCGCCACTTTAATTACCTGATCACCCGGATGTAAGTCTCCGAATACTTCTATTTTGCCGTCTGATTCACGTCCTTTCTTAACATCTATCCATTCTGTTTTATTATCAACTACTTTAATGACAAATATTCTTTCGGTGCCATTTACCAATGCTCCTTTTGGTACAATGAAAGTACTGTCGTTTGCAGGCAAAGGAATCTTTACTTCAGAAACCATGCCCGGCAATAATTTTTTGTTAGCGTTGTCAACGTCCATTTCTACTCTTTCAGAACGCAGGCGATAATCCAATGCACCTGCCAGGCGTTTTACTTTTGCTTTGAAAGATTCATTCGGCAAAGCCTTTACCGTAAAGTTCACTTCGCTTTTATCATTTAGGAAACCAGTGTAAGCTTCGGGAACGGACACCACTAAGCGAAGTTTTTTCTGCTCCTGCAAAACGAACAATGGAAACTCAGAGCCTTTGCCGCTAGGGCCCGCATAGGCACCCAGGTTTGCATTACGTGCACTGATCACGCCGCTGAATGGTGCGTGGATTTCAAGATAGTTTCTCGTTTCTGCAACCTCCTTGTAGGCAGATTGTGCCGCATCCAGTTGTGCATGATCAGAGTTCATTTTTGCCAATGCCTGGTCAAGATCGTTTTGCGAAACGGTTCCGGGCGTTTGGCTCGTTTCATACAAACGGTTGTAAGTTGCTTTGCTCGCAATGTAAATGGCTTCGTAAGATTTTAATCTTGACTGCGCTCCTGCCAGTTGTGATGTCAGCTCAGGCGCTTCCATTGTTGCGAGCAGTTGTCCCGCTGTTACCTGCGAACCAACGTCGGCATATAATTTTTTTACAAAGCTGTTTACTTTAGCGTATATGTCTACCTGTTGGTAGGCGATCAGTTCACCGGGCACAGATAGTGTCGAAGACAAATGTCCTTTTTCAAGACTGAATGTTTCCAATGCCGGTACCGCCTCTGCTTCTTTCTTTTCTTTTTTATCATCGTCCGTTTTTGCTTCAGATGAAGTACAACTGTTTAGGGATGCGATAACCAATAATGACAGGAATAATTTTCCCGCATTTACCGGTGAAAGATTTTTGCGAAACAGGTTGTTTACTAATTGCGTCATTTATAGATGTTTGTCGTTTTTTAAAAAATTGTAGAGACAAGGCATTGCCTTGTCTTTTCTCGCATTATTCGGGTGTTGCCGGAGACAAGGCAATGCCTTGTCTCTACGGATGTTACGCATTTTCCAATTCAGGAATAAAATGCTTGCTTTCTTTATCCTCCGGATCCAATGATACAGATGCGGTAGAAGCTTTTCCCTGCACCCATGAGAACACCAACGGCAAAATGAACAGCGCCGCAAAGGTAGAGGCGATCAAACCTCCTATCACTGCACGTCCCAGCGGTGCGGCCTGGTCTCCGCCTTCTCCCAAACCGGATGCCATGGGGATCATACCTACTACCATCGCCACACTGGTCATCAGGATCGGACGCAAACGCAGTGATGCCGATTCTCTTGCAGACTCAAGTGCATTGCCATTGTGCATTCGCAAATGTTCCGCATTGGTGATCAACAATACTGAGTTCGCAATCGACACACCGACCGACATGATCATTCCCATGTAAGATTGCAGGTTAAGCGTTGAGCCAGTTAACTTCAACAACAACAGCGATCCCACCAACACAGCAGGCACGGTTGACAGTACCACAAAGGAAACTTTAAATGATTGGAAGTTTGCGGCGAGCATAAGGAAGATCACAATGATGGCGGTCAACAAACCGGCTTGCAAGCTGTCGAGCGTCTCAGTCAATATCTCGCTCAAGCCTTTTAGATTAATGGTTAGACCACGTGGTAATGCGCCAATGGATGCAATGGCTTTGCTCACATCTTTTGTAGCAGTTCCAAGATCTTTCTTGTGAATATTAGCAGTTACAGACAGCACCGGAATAGACCCAATGTTGTCATTCTCTCCGTAAGTGGTATCTGTTTGAATCGTTGCCACGTCGCCTAATACAGGGCGTTGTGCATTTTTCGTAACAGGTATTTCATTGATCTCTTCCACACTGTTCATTTTGTTTTCCGGAATTTGTACCTGCACGTTATAACTCAAACCAACTTTTTCATCCAGCCAAACGCTTTTCTCCGTGTAACGTGAAGATGATGTTGATGCAATCAAAGAACGCGAAATGTCATTTACATCAACACCCAATTGTGCCGCCCTGTTTCTGTCAATATTGATGTTGATCGCGGGGTACTTGATCGGCTGTCCCAACTGCACGTCGCGCAGGTAAGGGATTTGCTTAAGTTTGTCAATCACCTTCAATGCGTACTCTTCGTTTTGCTTTTTGTTCTTGCCGGCAATCTTTACTTCAATCGGCGTTGGCGAACCCTGGCTCAATATTTTATCTGTCAACTCGATTGGCTCGAAAGATAATTTTACATCGGGCATTTCTTCTGCCACCTTGTTTCTGAATTTTTCTTTCAGGTCATCGAGGTCCACTTTGTAATCTTCATCCAGTGCGACTTGTAACACTCCCTCCTGCGGCCCACTCATAAACAGGTAGATCGGGCTCGTTGAGAATTGTCCCGGGTGCGCACCCACAAAAGCTGATGTAACTGCAATGTTCTTTTTGCCTACCACTTCATTCAATATATCCAGTGCTTTCACCATTTTTTCTTCTGTTCGCTCAAGCCTTGTACCATCGGGTGCACGCATCCTCACCTGGAACTGGCCAGAATTTGCCTTGGGTAATACATCCCGGCCAATTGTAGAGATGAGTAGAAATGCTGCTCCGCACGCAAGCAGAACATATGCAATTACAACAGGTTTTTTATATGGCAATATTCTATCGAGAAATTTCATAAACCGCATTCTGAATTTCTCGAATCGTGTAATTTTTCCGTTTCCGTTGAAATCTTCTTTAGCAGCAATTGCGTGTTTTTGATTCCATGTATCTTTTTCAGAGTCTGCAGTTAAACCCGCTTCTCTAAACTCCTGTGCATCTGTTTTTTCTTTTCCATGATGGCTCTTCATTAACCAGTTTGCCATGATGGGTACAAATGTTTGCGCCAGCAAATAAGAAGTAATCATGGAGAATGCGATGGCCAGTGCCAAAGGCAGGAACAACGCACCCGGTATGCCTTTCATGGTAAATGCCGGAGCAAATACCGCAAGGATACAAAACAGGATCAGCAATTTGGGAAAGGCAATTTCCTTACACGCATCCCATATGGCGAGAGCCTTTGGCTTGCCCATGGCGAGGTGCTGGTGGATGTTTTCAATCGTCACCGTCGATTCATCGACCAGGATACCGATCGCAAGAGACAAGCCGCTCAAGGTCATGATATTGATGGTTTGATGGAACAGCGACAAGAACAACACGCCAGAAATTATAGAGACAGGTATCGTTAAAATAACGATCAATGCACCGCGTGAATCACCGAGGAACAACAACACCATCAAACCGGTGAGGATCGCTCCTATCGCGCCTTCCGTGATCAAACTCTTCACGGCATTGATCACATAAACAGACTGGTCAAACTCGTAAGACAATTTCACATCTTCAGGAAGTAAGGCCTGGAATCGTGGGATAGCTTTCTTTAAATTTTGCACTACTTCCCATGTAGAGGCATCTGCAGATTTTGTGATGGGCAGATAGATGGAGCGCTTGCCATTTACCAACGCATAACTACTGGTAATGTCGGCTCCATCTTCTACAGTTGCAACATCTTTCAGGTAAAGGTTTTGGACACCTCCTTTAAACAACGGAATGTTTTCAAAATCTTTAATGTTCTTTATGGTAGTATTTGTCGGAGTAATATAGTTAACGTCACCAATCCTTACATTACCTGATGGTGTCGCCTGGTTGTTCACGCGCAACGCTTCTACCAGCTGATCAGGAGTAAGGTTGTGTGAACGCAATAATTCAGGATCGGCCTTGATCACCACGGTTCTTGTGTTACCACCAAAAGGCGCCGGAGAGATCAAACCTGGAATGGACGTGAATGATGAACGTACATAGATGCTGGCCAAGTCCATCAGCTCATTGTTGGATCTGGTGGCGCTGCTTAATACAAGCTGCCCCACCGGAAGTGTGGAGGCATCGAACCGAATAATGAACGGGGGCTGTGAGCCAGGCGGAAAGATGGCCTGTGCCCGGTTGGAAAACGCGGAAACTTCTGCTGCAGCCTGCGCCATGTTGGTGCCTTCGTAGAAAGTTAATTTCAACAACGACAGACCTTGTATGTTCCTTGTCTCAATGCTTTTAACACCTGACACATACAACAAGAGGTTCACGTATTGCTTGCCGAAATAAGCTTCCATTTGGTTAGGCGTGAAACCGCCATAAGGGTGTGAAATATAAATCACCGGCAGGTTAAGATCCGGAAAAATATCAACCTTGATATTTCTTACGGAATTGATACCGAAGAAGAAAATACCTGCCACCAATACAAGAATGGTAATTGGCTTTCTGAGTGCACTTTTTATTAATCCCATGAGTTTTGTCTAGTGTTTGTGATGATTGGTGAAGCAAGCGTTTCGTGAATGTTCAATTACTATTACAAGGCTATTACAAGGCTTCGACAAGCTCAGCCTGACACTCTGCTCATGGTGTCAGGCTGAGCTTGTCGAAGCCCTCCTGTCCATAAGCAGATCGATCCATCATTCTAGAATTCATTAATGAACAACCCGAAATCCCCGCTGGCGGCGGCTTTCAAAAGCAGCGCCTGCCATACGTTGCTGTAGGCAATGTCCCTGTCTGTTTCTGCTCTGTTTAACGTGTATAAGGCTTGTGTTACATCTACGATATTGCTTAGCCCGTTTTTGTACATCACGCTTTTTTGCAAATACCCGTCCGATGCAGACTTTACCTGTATCGGTGCTTCTATATAATTGGCCAAAGCATTTTTGATCTTTGTTTCAGATAATATTTTCTGATCTCTCAATCGCTGGTCTATCAATTCATATTCATCGTTCAATGCCTTGGAAGTAAATTTTTGTGCTTCTACCTGCTGATGAATGCGCAGCGGATTGGTGATGTTCCAAACCATGCCTACCCCAAGCAAATAGTTTCCTCTTGTAGGATTCACGCCATCCCAGTAACCGCTTGAATATGCGTTTAATTTCATTTGTCCGTAGTCGTAATCAAAACCAGACCCTTTTGTTTGCAAAACACCAAACATTGAGAAGGTTGGATAATTGAATGTGTGAAAATATTTTGCCTGTTCGTCACTTACGGTAACGCGGCTTTTGTAATACTTTAGCAACGGATGGTCTTCCGGCTTTAAAGAAGAAGAATCGTTGATTGCCGAAGGGATGCGTTTAAGGAATAAGCTGTCGAGATAGAACTCAGTCGGAGCAACGCCCATCATTTGTGCAAGCACATTTTCCTGCTCCTGCTCGTAATCCAGCGCCCTGGTCAGCGATATCTTTGCATTGGAAACTTCTGCATTCGAAAGAGATGAATCAACGCCGGCATTCAAACCGTTTTTAACTCTAGTCACCACTACATTTCTCAGCGCTACTGCACGATCAAGATTGTTTTGCTCGGACTGGGCAAACCTTTGCGCAGCGAGCAAATTCAAATACGCTCCTGCTACCCTTACCTGCTGCTGAAATTTCTCCTGTTCAAGATCATTTTGGTCACGATCCAAAACGGAAGCGCTTACTTTTACTTTCTCTTTCGCCCGGCCAAACGTAAAGAAGTCCCAGTTTACGTTCGTGAGATACAAAGCACCAAACGCAGCATTCCAGTTCTGGGATTCCAATGCAGGGCCAGCGGACGCAACACTCAAGCCTTTGTACCCGTATGACGGGCCGCTTTGGCCGTTGATGGTGCCGTAATCCTGTTGAAATGAAACATTAAGGTCTGGGAGATACTCTCTTTGCGACTGCTTAACATATGCTTTGGACGCATTTACATAATTTGCTTTCGCTTTTAATGTGGCATAATTCTGTAATGCCGTTTGTATTGCTTCCTTCAGTGTTAAAACCTGCTGTGCTCTGGCAGGTAACGCGAAACCACTAAACGATAAGACCGTAAGAAAAAAGAAACTCCTTCTGAGCATATTTGATGTTTGATACATATTGGGATACCAAAATTAAATAAACAGATATATGAACAGGATGAATTAATTTTGTAAAAATCATTAGTTATTTTCATGATCAACGTAGGACTGCACCACTTCAGGCTTGTAGATACAATCGTAAAAGAAGGTACTTTAACAAAGGCCGCAGATACTTTATTTTTAACCCAGTCTGCACTTAGCCATCAGCTCAAAGAATTGGAAAATGAGGTGGGTGTAACGATCTTTCACCGCAAAGGAAAGAAGCTGGAACTCTCCCTCGAAGGCAAGAGATTTTTGTGCAGCGCGGAAAAAATCCTCACTGAATTAAAATCGCTTGAGACTGATCTGCATAACTTCAAAACCGGTGACATTGGTACTTTGAAGATCACGACACAATGTTACACTGCCTACCACTGGTTGCCACCGATTATTAAGTACTACAAGAAAATGAGCCCGGGTATCGACATTCACGTTGTTTCCGCGGCAACGCATTTGCCTCTTGAATACTTATTGAAAGGCGATCTTGATGTGGCGATCGTTCGCAATAAAATAGACAATCCGCAAATTCACTACGAGCCAATCTTCCAGGATAAATTGTTTGCCATAGTTTCGAGGGAACATCCTTTGGCAAAAAAGAAATGTATTACCATAAAAGATCTGGAGGGCGAAGAGTTGTTCCTTCACTTCTCCAATCCTGCAACAGGCAACATTCCCATCATCGAAAACCTTATGCAGGAACAAGGTGTGAAACCGAAGCATATACACCGCATTCACTATACCGATGCAATCATTGAAATGGTAAATGCGAACATGGGCATAACCGTTATGGCCGACTGGATCGTGCAGCCATACCTGGAATCGAAAGATATTGTTGCCAAGCCAATGCCGAAGGAAGTTGCGAGCAGAACATGGTACGCAGCGTCATGCAAACAAAATATTGTAGTGAATAATTTCCTTGATTGTTTAAAGCTGCACTTTGATAACATTCACATTGAAGTGGAAAGTGGCAAGAAGGAGAATGTATTTTCGAGCAGCCTTATTCAGCAGTTAATGCTTAATGAATAGCTGGAAATTAGGAATTAGGAATTAGAAGTTAGGAAGGCAAGTACGTGAGCAGGGATTCTTAGTGGATCTAAGTGTACTAAGTGCCTTAGTGGTAAATATTTTGAACGTCAAATTTCACCTAAATGTGCTGGCTGTTTTTTCACCACTAAGGCACTAAGGGCACTAAGGTTCACTAAGGGTTTACAAAAAAATCAGCGCTAAACTCAGAACTCAAAACAAAAAGGTCGCAGAAAAAACTGCGACCTTTTTTTATATTTTGATAAATTGTAGCACTCGTTGTCTGCAAGGAAGACGCATTCAATGCGTCTCTACAGAGTGCCCAATTTTCAATTTTCAACTTTCAATTTTCAACTGCCCTTACGCTCTTCCGACATGTCTCAAAAATGACACGTGTGAAGCTACTGCATAGCGAACTTTAGTGTATTCAATGTATTTGATGCCATATTCTTCGCAAGCTTGTTTAATGATCTTACTGATGGCAGGGTAATGTACGTGTGAAATTTTTGGGAACAGGTGATGTTCGATCTGGAAGTTCAGGCCGCCTACCAACCAGCTAACCACTTTGTTTTTAGTAGCAAAGTTTGCCGTTGTTTTCAATTGGTGAATTGCCCACTCATCATCCAGCTTGCCGGTGTTTTCGTTTGGCATTGGGAAAGATGTATGTTCAACAGTGTGCGCCAACTGGAACACAATGCTCAAAACAAATCCTGCAACCAATGTAACGATGAGAAAGCTTATCAGCCAATCTGTAAATCCTACCATGTAAATAGGTAAACCAATAAACAGAAACGCGTGAAATAATTTAAAGCCCCAGAATACAAGGTGGTCAGACAGGCTCATCTTTTTCAATTGCATGGTGCCCACCTTTGACTTGAAATATTTTTGATAGTCCAGAACAAAGATCCAGAAAAAATAAAGCAAAGAATAAAAGAACCAAAAGTACAAGTGCTGGTATTTGTGCATCTTGTATTTCTTTTGAGTAGCACTCATGCGCAGCCAAGGTTGGGCATCGATATCATCATCTACTCCATCAACGTTGGTAAATGCGTGGTGAATAACATTATGCTTCATGTTCCACATAAAGCTGTTACCACCCAATATGTTTAAAGAGAATGCTGCAATGTGATTTACCCATTTATATTTGCTGAAACTGCCGTGGGCACCGTCGTGCATTACATTAAAACCGATCGCAGAAATAAGACAACCCATTACTGCACTTTCAATAATGCACCAAAAAGCGTTTGGAGTAAAGAATACGAGGTGAATGTATACAAATGATAAACTCACCATCAAAATAACCGCTTTCATAAACAGGCTGTAATTTCCCGTCTGTGATTTACCCACTTCTTCAAAATAATCACTGATCCTCTTTTTTAACTCAGCGTGGAATGAGTTAGGGACACTGGGAAATTTAGGAATAGCCATCACAAATTCATTTTAAAGTAAGGCACAAAAGTATGCTTAAGTAGCGGACAAATCGGTAAACTATGAACATTTAATTTTAAACATTGTAGAAATGTAAAATATTTAACAATTAAAGTTACAGGGAGATGACTTGGGCAGGTTTTGAATGGGAAAGGCTCAACGCCTAATGCCTAACGCTCAACGCTGAGAGACCTTGCGTTAAGCGTTAGGCGTTCTGCTTTAAGCGTTCTAAGTTTCATTCTGAATCAACGCATCCAGGCTTCTGATGCCAATTTTTTTCTCGCTGATGTAGCCTTCGCCATACTTCACTCCAATGCGTTTGCCGAGCATGCGTGCCCTGGCAGTTACACTGTCGAGGAAATCGGGTGTTGAGATGTAAGTAACCGGCTCATCGTTGGCCTCACCGGTGCTGAAAAATTGTGTGCCATAAGCTTCGATTGCTTTCATTCTTTGCTCAAAAACATCTGAGATGTCGATGATCAGATCTGGCTCGTGATACCAATCCTGCAGGTAATGCAATACATATTTCGGGCGCCACTTCGCCTGCGGATTTCCGTCCTCATCATTCGTCTTCACTTTCGTCAGGCCGGAAAGAAAGCATGCATCCGCGATCAGGTGGCCGGCGCGGCCATGGTCCGGGTGACGGTCGTGCAATATATTCGCGATGACTATTTCCGGTTGGTATTTGCGCAAAGCGCTTATCAGTTTCAACTGGTGCTCCTCATCATTCTTAAAGAAGCCGTCACGCATTTTAAGGTTTTCACGCACGTGCACACCCATCACTTCCGCGGCTTTTGCGGCTTCGGTGTATCGTGTGTCAATCGTACCGCGTGTTCCCAGTTCGCCTTGTGTCAAATCAACCACGCCTACCTTTTTGCCATTTTTTATTTCATTGATCAAAGTGCCCGAACAGCCGAGCTCCACATCGTCGGGGTGAACGCCTATCGCAAGTATGTCAAGTTTCATTCGCTTAGTTTAAGAGCCAAAAATAATTTGAAAATTTGAAGATTTGAAAATTTGAAAATTCAGTGGGTGCATCAGGTGCTTGTATGGCCGACTTCCTCAAAGAATTGATATTTAATCTCAAGAATGATTCATTGGAAGCATTTTCAAAATTTCAAATCTTCAAATTTTCGAATTACCACAACCTTCCGGTGGCACAAATGTTACAGTCATATCAAATTGTAAAATCCTTTTTATGAGTGTAGATTCCAAACACATTGCCACTTTCCTTTTGGGTGCGGCAGCAGCTTTTGCGGCGCATAAATACATGACGATGACGCCTGAGGAAAAAGAAAAGCTTGCCCAAAATCTGAAAGACAAAGCGCATCAATTCAAATCGGAAGCGGAAAATGCGGCCGATAAAGCAAAAGATTATTTCGCAGAACTAAAAACAAAGGGCTCCGAAGCTTTTAAAGAACACTTCGGCGATGTTGAAGGCATGTTCCACAACCTTTTCAACAAAGGCGATAAGCCTGCGGAAGATAATCCGGGAGCCACTACTGCGTAGCGGCAATTTGAAAATTTGAAAATATGGGAATTTGAAAATGCATTTAGTGCGTCAGGCATTGTTTATTGTTACTGGTCGAGGTGAATGGCAACTATAAAATCCGGATGATCGACCTGAAGCATTTTCAAATTCCCATATTTTCAAATTTTCTAATTCGCGTTTTTTGGGGTATCTTACTAAGTACTAACTCCTTGCAATGAAAAGCGTAGTTCCCGTTGCGGTGATCGTTGGCTGGCTGGCCATAGCCCTCTACTTTGGAAGTGGCGGCATTACCAGGATGGAGAACAATAACCTCATTAAAAAAACGATCGACGTAAAGGATACCGCAAAGGTCGAGTACAATGGCATCTTGTTTAAGAACAGGGTGTCCATGGAATCGATTATCGAAGGTGAAAAGACGCAAAAGCTTTTTCCCTGGGCAGAATACGTTCCCTCCTACCTCAGTTATATCATCACAGCTTGTTCGTTTGGCATGATCGGCGCACTGATCGCAATTATCCTACAAATAGCGTCAAAAAAAGCACGCATAGAAGATACGCCCTATTGGTCGTTGCCGGTACTGGGGGCGCTTACAGGCCTTGTAGTACTGGGACTTTCGTTGTTGATTCCCAATTTGTTTTTCTCAGGAGAATTGGATGTAAAGCCGGGTGCGCTGATGTTCATTTGTTTGTTCAGCGGTATTTACGCCGAAAAATTCTATGAAAACCTGTATCTCATTTTTTCAGGTTTATTAAATAAGAAAAAAGAATGAAAGCAATAATTATTGGCTGTGCGGCAATGGCTTGTTATTCTAATCTTGCGGCGCAAAACCCCGGCACCAACAGCCAGGAAAAAACGAAGGTTGTTGTGACCTCACTGCAGAATAATCTCTGGAAATACCAGGATAAGGATAAAAAGACAACTTCGTTTTTCTCGATAGATGAAAACCAGCGCATGAGTTTGCTGGTCGTAACCGGCAAAGATTCGATGCGCTTTCCAGATTACTATGTTGACTATTCCGAATCGAAGCCGGAGGAGATTTTATTCAAAACTATTATCGACACATTGGGTTCAAAATATTTTTGTTTCGTAAAAGTGATGGTGAAGGATGACAACAAGCTAGAGATGAAACAAGCTTACACGATCGGCGGAGACAAAGACCCGCAAAATAATTATCAACTGCCACAATATGGTGCTGTTATGGAATACAAGCAGATCAACTGCTGCACCAACCATGATCCACATCATTGCGTAAATGGCCTGTCGGAAATGCTGTCATTTTGTAAATCGAAGAAATGTACGTTTTGATTAATAATTTACAAAGAATAATGAATAGGTGTGCCACGCAAGCGATTGGGTATCGGTTTAATATGTAAGAAGGGCGAATGCGATTCGCCCCTACAGTATCATTTTCAACTTTCAACTTTCAATTTTCAATTAGCTACCTTCTCCGCCACAAACCTCACCACCGACCCTACTCCATTATGAAAAACCCCTTCATTCAATTCGATTTCTACTTCTGCCAGTTCTCTGAAATGGTAATGGTCGAAGTCGGCTTTGATTTCTTCGATGGAAAATAAGGATCCGAGATCTTTCGGTCCTCCAACCTTTTCGTTTTTTGCGAGATAGTCAATATGGTTCTTGCTAAAGGCTTCAAAAATTACGATGCCACCTTTGCGTAAATATTTGCTCAGCGTTTTGTGATAAAGAGATTTTATATTGGCTGGAAAATGAGCGTAAATAAGTGCAATCGCGTCAAACTGCTCAGCGTGGTAGGGTAATTCTTCTAATGTCCCAACTTTGTAATCAATTGAAACTTTGTTCGAAGCGGCAAGTTGTTGGGCTTTCTTTTGACCTTCGATGCTAATGTCGAAAGCAGAAACATTCCATCCCTGCGTCGCGGCAAATACGGCATTGCGCCCTTCACCTTCTCCGGGGAAAAGGATCTTTCCGGGGGAAAGTTTGGCTAGCTGCTCCTTTAAATAATCATTGGGTTTTGTGCCGTAAGCAAATTCTTCACTTGCGTATCTCTCGTCCCATCTGTTGGTCCATGCGTTTGTCATAACTGTTGATTAAAAATGTGTTGATAATCAACAAAGCTATCGGAGTTTTGAAATGAAGGTTTACGCTTTAAGAAAAATTATAATGAAGATTTGGGAAGGGAGGAAAGTTCAGGGGTAGTCTTGTGAAATAAATTATCTGCAAATAATATTAAATAGCAGACATTCAGATATTTATTGGCATTTACTGCATTATTTAATCAGTATTAAGGTCCGGTAAATAAAAATGCCGGTCTTGAAGTCCGGCATTTAAAAAACTATTGAGAAAATCTTACACGGCAAATGAAGTTCCGCATCCGCAGGTTTTACTGGCGTTCGGATTGGTAAAAGTGAACCCTCTCGCGTTCAGGCCATTCTGCCAGTCAATTTGCATGCCCATAAGGTAAAGTCCGTGGGATTTATTCATGATGCATGTAATGCCATTGATATCGAAGGTTTCATCATTTTCCAGTTTTGCGTCAAAACCCAGCACGTAACTCATGCCGCTGCAGCCGCCGCCTTTTACGCCTACTCTCAGAAATTGGGATTTATCGAAACCCTCCGCGTCCATTAATCTTTTCAGCTCCTTCACCGCACCTTCAGTGAGTGTTACCGGAGCAGTTGTTTCTGTAGTTGCTTCCATATGGCAAATTTAGGAATAATTGAGTAACTGAATAACTGAATAACTGAATAACTGAATCGTTGATTAAGAAAAGGCCTTTAAAATATATGTTCTCGGTTAATAGCCGAATGACCGAACACTAAGATACTTTTTGACATTTAACCTTCAGTTATTCAGTTACTCAGTTATTCAGTTATTTAGTCATTCAATAATTCAACTATAATCCCGTTTATTTACATTTGCTCAAATAGATCTAATACAATATGCCGGACTTAAGTACAACTCAAATGGTTTTGTTAGTGATTGGCCTCGCTGTAGTAATCGGAGGCCTTTATCTCTTTTATTACTTGCGTGAAAAAAAAGAATTGAAAAAAGCAGAAGCCGAAAAACCGGCAAAGCCCGAAGCAAATGCGTCAACTTCTCTACAATTGCAAGCGTATGAAAGGCTGGTGATACTGGCCGAAAGAATTGCATTGCCAAACCTCATTAGCCGCCTTAATCAACCCGATGCCAACAAGACTGAAATGCAATTATTGCTGACAAACACGATTCGCCAGGAATTTGAATACAACCTTTCCCAGCAGATTTATGTTACAGCCCAGGCATGGGAAGCCATCAGAACTTTAAAAGAGCAGAATATTCACCTCATCAACCAGGTGGCATTTATATTGCCGGCAGATGCAAGTGGACACGAGCTCAACAGGAAGCTCCTTGAAGTGATCATGAGCCAGCCGCAAGGTTCAATGCATGGTCTCGTTCAGGAAGCACTGAGTTTTGAGGCGAAGAAGATAATGCAATAAACGCTGGACGCTGCATGCCTAACGCTCAACGCAACGAGCTGCGTTTAGGTTAGGCCTTTAGCCTTCGGCCCAAAATTAAACACCATGGATCAAAAAAGATCTCACCTCACAGTAGAAGCCATCATCAACGCTCCACTTGAAAAAGTTTGGGAAAGCTTTACTAATCCTGAAGAGGTTAAGCAATGGAACAATGCATCGCCCGACTGGCACACACCAAAAGCGCAAAACGATCTTCGCAAAGGCGGCAGTTTTTCTTATCGCATGGAAGCGAAAGACGGCAGCTTTGGTTTTGATTTTGGCGGCGTTTACGATGATGTGGTAGAAAAAGAACTGATCGAATACACCATGGGCGATGGTAGAACAGTAAAAGTTCTTTTCAAAGAAGAAGACGGCCAAACCGAAGTTGTGGAAACCTTTGAAGCTGAGGATCAGAATTCGCTCGAAATGCAACAGGCAGGTTGGCAGGCGATTCTTGACAACTTCAAAAACCACGTTGAGAAATAAAAAGAAATCAAAAGTAAAAAGTCAAAATTCAAAAAATGCTCGCATTCAAAAAGCTTGACTGAATAAAACCTTTTTGATTTTTGACTTTTTAATTTTGCCTTAACCATAGTTATGAATAAAGCCGAAAACATCGACGCCTACATTGCTGCTTTTCCAGCAGACGTTCAAAAGCTTCTGGAAAAAGTAAGAAAGACAGTGCAAAAAGCTGCGCCCAAAGCGAAAGAGGTTATTAGCTATGGTATGCCTGCTTTCGAGCAAAATGGCAAGTTGGTCTACTTTGCAGGATATAAAAATCATATTGGCTTCTACCCCACTGCGTCTGGCATTGCCAATTTTCAAAAAGAAATACAATCATTCAAAAACTCAAAAGGCGCTATACAATTTCCGCTCGACAAGCCATTACCGGTCGACTTGATTAAGCAGATCGTACAATTCAGGATTGCAGAAACCGAACAGAAAGCCGCGTTAAAAAAGACGGCTAACAAAGCACCGGTAAAAAAGACGACTGAAAAAAGCAAACCTGCCGATAAAGATTTCCTTTCCACGTTGGGGGCTCCCGCGAGAAGAGCACTGGAAAATAATGGCATCACCACACTACAAAAACTTTCCAAATACAAAGAGAAAGAAATTCTTGCTTTCCACGGAATGGGACCAAGTACGATGCCTAAGCTGCGAACAGCGTTGGCAGAGAAAGGACTTGCGTTTAGGAAATAGTGGAGAGTTAATTGAAAATTGAAAGTTGAAAATTGAAAATGATTTGATTCGATTTTAAAGCTTGAAATTGAAGAGCTTTCAACTCTCAACTTTCAATTTTCAACTACTAAAAATCCTACCTTCACGGCCCTATTGATTGCTTTAAAATTTTAGAATGCCAGAAAAAAAATGTTTTACCGATTCCGGTATTGAGATCAGACAGGTGTATTCTCCAAACGGAGAAATTGCCCATGCCGGAAAAGAGCTACCCGGTGAATTTCCCTTTACCCGCGGGATACAGGCGGACATGTATCGTGGCAAACTGTGGACTATGCGCCAGTACGCAGGTTTCAGCACCGCCGAAGAAAGTAACAAACGCTATCATTACCTGCTGAACCAGGGGGTAATGGGTTTGAGCGTTGCATTTGATTTACCTACACAAATTGGTTACGACAGCGACCACGAACTGGCCGAAGGCGAAGTGGGAAAAGTGGGCGTTGCCATCGACAGTATTGAAGACATGCAGGCGCTTTTTAATGGCATCAAACTGGAAGATGTTTCCACATCCATGACCATTAACGCAACGGGTTTTATCCTTCTCGCATTTTATGTGGCACTTGCAAAACAGCAAGGTGCAGACTTGAAAAAAATCTCCGGTACCATCCAGAATGATATTTTGAAAGAGTATGCTGCCAGGGGTACTTATATTTATCCGCCAAAACCTTCCATGCGCATCATCACCGATATTTTTGAATGGTGCAGTCATGATTTGCCAAAGTGGAACACCATTTCCATTTCAGGCTATCATATCCGCGAAGCAGGAAGCACAGCTGTTCAGGAAGTCGCTTTTACTTTGAGTAACGGAAAAGCTTATGTACAGGCCGCGCTTGAAAAAGGCCTTGATATAAATGTTTTTGGCAAACGCCTCTCCTTCTTTTTCAATGCACATAATAATTTGTTCGAGGAAGTGGCGAAATTCCGTGCGGCACGACGCATGTGGGCGAAGATAATGCAGTCGCTTGGAGCAACAGATCCAAAGGCAATGATGCTGCGCTTTCACACACAAACCGGTGGAAGTACTTTAACGGCACAGCAACCCCTTAATAATATCAGTCGCGTGACCATTCAAACATTGGCCGCGGTACTTGGTGGTACGCAGAGTCTGCATACAAACGGTTATGATGAGGCTTTGAATCTTCCAACAGAAGAAGCTGCGAGAATTGCGTTGCGGACACAGCAAATTGCCGCCTACGAAAGTGGAATTGCAGATACCGCCGATCCGTTGGCAGGCAGTTATTTCATCGAAACTCTAACCGATGAAGTAGAAGAAAAAGCATGGCAACTGATCGCGAAAATCGATGCAATGGGCGGAAGTGTAAGCGCCATTGAAGCGGGATTCATCCAGGATGAAATTGCCCGCAGCGCTTATGAATACCAACGCAATATTGAAACTGGACAAAAGATCATTGTGGGCGTAAACAAATTCGCGATCGATGAAAACCAGCGTCCGCCTTCATTCAAAATTGATGACAGCATACGACAACTGCAAATGCAGAAACTAAATAATCTGCGCCACAGCCGCAATCCGGCGAAATGCGACTCTATTTTGCAGGACCTAAATGACAAAGCGAACAGTGGTGACAATATTATGCCTACCGTAATTGAGGCTGTGGAAAACAAATGCACGCTTGGCGAAATTGCAGATGAGCTGAGAAGTGTGTTTGGTGAGCACAGGTAGCGTTTGGCTTCGCCAAAAGTTTTTACCACAGAGGAAAGGAGATTTTTTTCGCAGAGGAAAGGAGGGTGAATTATATTGATGATTCGTTAATGAAATCACTAAACTGGTTAGGAAAATTTAGTCACTTTCAGCCATCTCTCCCTTTCTCTGTGAAAAAAATCTCCTTTCCTCTGTGGTAAATAAAAAAAGACGCTTTTAGCGTCTTTTTCTTAGTGCAACTTAGTGTCCTTAGTGTCTTAGTGGTGAATGAGTGTCTCACCTAGCTTACCTTCTCCACCACAGGTTTCTTCCTCGACAAATAAACGATCAGCGCGATGCCCGCGATCACCATTAACGTAGAAATGATTTCTGCCTGTGTTGGATGGAAACCATCAATATCATATTTGGTATTAACTCTTATCTTCTCAATGAAGAAGCGTTCAATACCATTTACTATCAGATAAATTGAGAACAGGATGCCCGGCGTTTTAACCTTTTTACGAATGCTCCATAGAAATGCAAAAAGGATCAGGCACATTACTGTTTCATAAAATGGAGTTGGGTAAACAGGCTCTGGAAGTTGCGCGCAATATTGTCCCACACAGCCCGGAATTTGAACACCTTCGCCAATTACGTTATGAGGAAACCTGAATGACCACATCCAGTTTGGCAACCATGAAAATGGATTAGGCTTTGTGTTTGCAATGCCCCAATCGCCATCACCGGCAACCATACAACCGATACGGCCAATGGCATATGCCAGCATCAAAGCCGGTGCGGCAGCATCATTCAAGTGCCAGAAACCAATACCATGTTTTTTTGCATACCACCAGATAGCAAGTGCCGCGCAAATCAAACCACCATAAAAAGTAAGTCCGCTGAAAGAAAGCAGAGAACCCACAGGATCGCGCACCAGCTCGTTCCAATTCTCCAGGTTATGGAAAATTTTCGCACCTGCGAAACCAAAGACAGCTGCAAAGATCACAAGGTCACCCACTCTGTCGTGTGGCCAAATGCGAATGATCCTTTCTTCAGGCTTTGCTAGTTTCTGTTTGTTTTTTTCATACCATTTTATAAATGCAAAAAGACCACCCAGCAAAATACCGGCGATCCAGTTGCCTTGCGACGAAAAAATAAACTCTTGTGGATTTTCTGCGTTAGAAAGAAACGCACCAATGATCTTGTATCCTAGTAAAAAACCGAGAATGAAATTTAATAAAAGCGAAGAAGTGCTTGCCGGTTGTCCGATTACTATCTTTTGCTCTTCAGAATGCAAAAGCCCTTGCTGACTTTTTCTTTTCAACTCAAGCGTCAATGTCCACGCAGCACCAATGAAAGCAAGTGCAACAAAGAAACCAAACGAATTAACAAACCTCAGGCCCGTCCAATTAACTCCAAACAAATCTTTGAATGCGTAGTATAAATTCGGATACATGTATTTTATCGATTAAAGAAGCAATGATACTGAAAAGTTGTAAGTTTTGAGTAATAAGTTATAAGTAATGCGAATTAGTGAATTAATAATTAATAATTAAGAATTAAGAGGTCTAGCTGTCAAACGAAAACAGAAAAGCGATAGGATTAAGATGCAGAAAAGCCACGTTTTGTAAGGAACGCGGTGTATTAGTATTAATTATTAATCCAAACCGTTTCATTTTGCCAGAAGGCTTCGACAAGCTCAGCTTGACACTGCGCTTTCGCTGTCAGGCTGAGCTTGTCGAAGCCTCGTAAACCGACCAAATAAAAAACCCTTCTCCAAAAAAGGAGAAGGGATAATCACTATGAACAAAGCCAGAAAAAAATTGAGAGTTGAAAGTTGGAGCTACGAATGCAGCTGTCATATTCATCTTCCATCATTCATCCCTCATCAGTTCTTAACAATATGTATCAAACGCTGCGATCAGGTTATGAGCGATCATTTGTGCTGATCTTCCTTCGATCATGTGGCGCTCAATAAAATGCACCAGTTCGCCATTTTTAAACAATGCGATAGATGGAGAAGATGGTGGGTAAGGCATTAAATGCTCTCTTACTTTTCTTACTGCATCAACATCAAATCCTGCAAAACTTGTAGTTAGATAATCAGGTTTTTTTGCCCCATTTGCAACGGCCATCAATACACCAGGACGTGCTGTACCTGCTGAACAACCGCAAACAGAATTTATAACTAACAATGTTGTACCATCTTTCGAAAGCTGTGCATCAACTTCGGATGGGGTTAAAAGCTCTGAAAATCCATTTTCAGTTAACTCTTCTTTCATTGGTATAACTATCTCTTCTGGATACATTATTTACTTTTTAAGATTTTATGATAACGCAAAATTACGAAAAAGATAAAAGCAAAGCATTTTATGAAATTGTGGCAGCTAATTTTACATTTAAATGACATCTTGTCTGGCTTAGCTACAGAAAAATGCCAAACTGATCGCTTTTTTGCATTGGTACGCCATTTGAAAAATAGATCTCATCAAAGCAAATTTTTAAAAAACTAAAAAAATAATAGCTATGACATTCGTAAAAGTTAACAACCCACTCCAAAAATCAGTAAACAACGTATTTGACGAGTTATTCAACGAATTGCCAAATTTCTGGGGCAAGGAGTTGAAAAATGGTTTTAATCAACCTCCGGTAAACATTGTTGACACAACAAACGGTTACACCCTTGAAGTAAGCGCACCGGGCAGAAACAAAGAAGATTTTAAAATTAGCGTAGACAATGGCTTGTTGACCATCAGCTACGAGAAGAAAGTAGAAACTAAAACAGAAGATGCAAAGTCAGTTCGTACCGAATTCTCACTCCAGAGCTTTAAGCGCAGCTTTACTTTGGATGACAAACTGAAAGCGGATGGCATTGAGGCTAAGTATGAAAATGGCATTTTGAAGTTGTTTGTTCCTAAAAAGGAAGAAGTGAAAGAAACTGCCAGAGAAATTTCAGTTCAATAATTTTGCGCATCTTTCTTTATAAACAGCGCTTCGTGGGGTTCCCACGAAGCGCTTTGTTTTTTTAATAGGGCGAATGCAATTCGCCCCTACGGTGCCCTCATTTTCAACTTTCAATTTTCAACTTTCAATTGCTCTGTAATATTTTCCTATTTTGGGTTACTAACGCTTCAGGCACAAATTGATGGAAGAGAAAGAATTTACGGAGCTGATTACAAATCACCAGCGGATCATTTATAAAGTTTGCAATCTGTATGCGCAGAGCCATACGGATAAGGAGGATCTTTTCCAGGAAATAACACTGAACGCGTGGAAAGGCATTCGCAATTTTAAGGGAGATTCGCTTTTCACCACATGGCTGTACCGCGTGGCACTTAATACTGCGCTGACTTTTAAAAGAAAAGAAAACCGCCAGCGAAAGGTTGATAACGCTGTTGACTCGCTGGCTTTTTCGCATGACAGGCAACCCGAGGCCGACGAACAACTAACTGCCATGTATAAGGCGATCAATGTGCTTTCAGATATCGATAAGGCGCTGGTGACCCTCTACCTCGATGACTATAATTATGTTGAAATGGGTAATGTACTTGGTATTACGGCTAATAATGTGGCTGTAAAAATGAACAGGCTAAAAAAGAAACTGAAAGAAGAGAGCGAAAAATATTTGAACAATCATTAAAAATATTGTGATGGAACTCGATGCATTCAAGGATCAACTTAAGCTGCAGCTGGAAAACAACCGTTTTTATCAAAAGCCGGATCTTTTGCAAAGCGCCATGTTGATGAAAGCGAACGGTGTGGTGAAAAAAATACAACAGAGTGTTGTAACAGAAACTGCACTGGCGATCGTGGCATCAGTTGCTTTCGTATATTTTGCTCTTGCCTACCCTTCTTTTAGCTTCAGAATTTATTTTGGTGTTTTTTCCTGCGTAAGTATTGCATTTGTTTTTGCATTGCTGGCCCTTCGTGTAAAATTACACAGGCTCGATGGTGATCTTTCCGTAAAGCAAAATCTTATAGACACCCAGGCGGTGATTAAAGCTTATGTGCGGCATTATTTTCGGTTTTGCATGATATTGCTACCGGTTTGCCTTTGCATGGCCGTGTTTGTTTTTCTTTTCGAATTCAATTCCGTTACGCCGAATCAGTCAATTTTCACCCCGTATATGTTCTCCCATTTGTGGTTGCCACTCATCATTTGTTATTGCCTGTTCAGCCTTGGCATGTATTTTTTCACAAAACTTTATTTACAAAAATTATACGGCGAACACGTGCTTTTGCTGGAAAATTTGATTCAAGAACTTGAAAATGAGTAATAAATAATTGACGTTTGTAGAGTTTTTAGCCGATAAAAGCCCTAATATTGCGCTTTCTTGTATCGATTACACATTGTTGTTTTTAAGAAAAACAGGCTAAAAAACATTATTTCATGGGAAGATTTCGTGTTCAATTTTTAGTATTGTTATTATGTATCCTAGGTCAGACCGCTTTTTCTCAATCCGATTCCACTCCACGTGTTAAGCCGGACACTGTAAAACCAGTGGGTATAGACACCCTGGTTGAAAAAGTCGACACTACGCTACGTATACTAAATCTCAATCCGTACATCACGCTTCATGTTGACTCTACACTCAATTACAAGCTGGACATTAACAGGGAAAGCAGGGATTATTTCTGGTTCCTTAAAAATGCTCCCCTTGGTTTGAAAATCAACAAGGATAATGGCATTTTAACGTTCAAAGCGGAAAAAAGTTTTTTCCTCTCGGGAAAACTAAAGTATGACTACGACTATAGGGTAAGCCTCGGCGTACAGAATACGCTGAACCCAAAAGAAAGGGTCGACACTTCTTTTACGCTTGTCTTCTATAGTACAGACATTATCCCTTCACTGGTTAAACCAACTGTCGGCTCTATGCTGACCGTAGACGAAGGTGATACTGTGTCGTTTCAAATACAGTGCGACAATGGAAGCTTTCCTATTGAAAGAGTAAGCTTTTTCTCCAGCCTGCCATTAAAACCGCTTACAACCATTCACGGTTGTGATGACACTTTTACGTGGGTGCCTTCGTACGACTTCGTAAAAGAGACAGACTCTGGAAAAGCGAAAATAGTAATGTTGAATTTTGTTGGCGCAACCAAATTCATGGTGAGAGATACGGCTACCATTAAAGTGGTCGTGAGAAATGCGCTCAACTATCCGTACGCCGCACAGGAACATGCAGCTATTGCAAAATCCATCAGCACTTATGTTTTGCAGCTTAAATTCGTTTTCCTCCAGTTGGACAAGACGGTGAAAAAAAACAAAGGTGCCAGAACAACTTTTGATGTCACTTCAGCCACGACCGCAATGACGGGTACTGTCTTGGCGACTTCATCAACGACGGGCAGCAGCGCTGCGAATATGGGAAAAATTCTTCCTACAGTGGGTGTTACACTCGTTCCGGTGAAAGAGGCAGTGTCGCCGACAAAAACATATGATCAAAACCAGGCGAGCCTTGTTCGCGGTGCGATCAAAAGACTTGAATACATGCTGCGTGACAACGCTTTGATTGGCGAGCGAGATCCGGACATTGTAAAGAAAACAAATAAGCTGCGTGATGAACTGCAAGCGGCGCAAGTGCAACTGGTAGATATTCCAATTGAAATTGTGAACGGCATTAGCGAAGAAGAGCTGAATGAATATTTCAACAGCCCTGCGGTTAACAAAAAGTATCGCCTGAGCAAAAAGAAAAGCAGTAAATAAATTTTATCTACATAAAAAAAGCTGTCTCATTTATTTTTGAGACAGCTTTTTTAATTTCAGAATCTTTACCTCAACATTTTTCTAGCAACGCTATTTTAGTTGTTTATCGAATACCTACCAGTATTGGTGTTATAGTAACCATCGCACTTAATGGCCCGGAGTAACCATAGTACCTATATCTCATTTCATTAATTTTTTATAGATTTTATAAATCATGTAAACCATTGCGACCAATACCGCAATGTTTATGAGTTGCCAGATAAATAATAAAATAGCTGGTCCTAGTAGCATGTTAATTGTTTTAATGTCTTAATTATTAAGGGGTTGAGGTAAAAGACAAACGTAAATAACTGTGGCCTGAGTGATTTTAGCTTTGAGATATTTGAGTATCAAAAAAGGATAAATATTTTTTGTTCTGGTAATCCTTGTCTGGCACCTACGGACCAAGAATCGTAAATTTAAGTATGGAAACTCCCTCCTTATACAAGCAGCCTTTATATGCCCTGATCTTATGCGGCGGGGAAAGCAGCCGGATGATGACGGATAAATCTTTGCTGGAATATCACAACATGCCACAGTGGCTTTATCTGTATAACACGCTTATGCCACTGGTAGATAAAATATTGATCTCTTGCCGGGAAGATCAGAGAGCCTTGTTTGAAAATTATGATTTGATCTTCGATGGAGATGAAGGCAAAGGGCCGGCTGCAGGATTGCTGGCGGCTAACAAAACTTTTCCGGATGTTGCGTGGTTGCTGATTGCATGTGACCTTCCACTACTTACCAACCGTTCGTTGAAGTCTCTCGTGGCACATAGAAATCATGAAAAAATTGCTACAACATTTATTGGACCGGAGAACCATTTACCGGAACCTGTTATTACCATCTGGGAAACCGCCGGAATAGAACTGCTGCGCAAACGCGTGGCTCAAGGCTTTAACAGCTTGCAGCATGTGCTGGAAGACAATGATATTGAGTTATTGCAAAATGAATTTCCTAACGAACAAATCAATGCAAACACACCGGAAGAGAGAGAGAAGATTCAAGAGATGATTAAGAAGTTTTAACGTTTCTCTACATGGCTTTTAATAGGACTATTAACTCAAATTGTCACAGATTTTTTTACCACTAAGTCACTAAGGGCACGAAGTCGCACTAAGAGATTCCTTAGTGGAACTTTGTGTACTTAATGACTTAGTGGTAAGCTTAGATGTGAAGTATCTCTTGTCTTTTATCCAAACAACAATAAATTCGCCCAAAACTTAACCTATTGAATCAACCACTCAAACCTTCATGGATCACCATTTTTACGCGGGATTTTATCTTAACAATTTCGCTGTTCTTCATCGCTCTTATTCTGTTTTCTGTCATAGCAGATCAAATAGTTGTCAATAAAAAAGACTGGTTCGATTCTGCAGTATTTGCGCAGGTCAATCGCCTCCACTCTCCCACTAATAATAGCATTGCGCTTTTCATTACCTCGCTGGGCACGGGCATTTTTTTAATACCAGCTTATTTGCTGATACTATTTTATTTATTTCGTACACAACGAAGAAACACCGCTGCCCTGGTAGCGTCTGTTGCTTCAATAAGTTTGTTATTAAGCACGTTCCTAAAAAATGTTTTTCAGCGTACAAGGCCGCCATTTAAACATCTGGATTATGTGGCAGGATTTAGTTTTCCGAGCGGACATTCGATGGTGGGTTTCACTTTTTGCGGCATTGTTATTTATTTGCTGTGGACGTTGCCTTTTAGCAAAATTGTTCGCATTTTATTTTCTTTCCTTGTCGCTGTAATGGCCGTGCTTATTGGCCTCAGCAGAATTTATCTCAACGTGCATTTTGCGAGCGATGTCTTAGGATCTCTGCTTGTAAATGTGATGTGGTTGTCGCTTTGCTTTGTTTGCATTCGGGTTTATGATCACAGAAAGCTGCGGAATTCACCACTAAGGCACTAAGGACACTAAGATTCACTAAGGGGTGTTTAAAATTTGGACCTCTCTTAGTGAAACTTAGTGTCCTTAGTGCCTTAGTGGTAAAGAAAAGCATACCCTCATGCTCTCTCATTTACTCCACAGCGTTCATTGTCTTAAAAGCTTCTGCAGGAGACGACAAAAACAATCTGTACAAATCTGCGGTTTGCCCCACGTGAATCTCGTACTCATCATTTTCAAGAGCCTCAAACAATTCATACGAAACCTGTGATGGAGGAATGCCATTTTCGCCGCCAATTTCCTGTGAAAATTCTGTATTCACCAAAGGAGGCATCAGCTCGAACACTTTGATACCAGTGGATTTTAAGCTAAATCTCAACGACAGTGTATAAGAATGTAAAGCTGCTTTGCTGGCTGCATACGTCGACAAGCGATGACTTGGTGAAAATGCAACGATAGAAGAAACGTTTACAATGGCTGCATCTTTTTGTTTGCTTAAAAGCGGCAGCAATTTTTCATTCAGGCGAATGATGGAAAGATAATTCGTCAGTATTTCATTCGATGCTTTCTCGTAAGCGCCTGCATTTGCATCAAGTTTGTAATAAGAAGCATAGCCGGCATTGTTGATCACAACATTTAAGTTTGGAAAATCCTTTGCAATTTTTGTCTCCAGCAATTCAACGTCTTTTTCGTTGCTCACGTCACTTACAATGCCTGTTGCATGCTGGAGTTTAGCCACCGCTTTATCTAGTCTTTCTTTGTTTCTACCGGTAATGACTACATGATTTCCTTTTTGCACAAATGACTTGGCGATTTCGAAACCTATTCCGGCGCTGCCACCTGTAACGAGCACCGTATTTCCTGATGTTTTCATTTTATTATTGTTTTATGTTTATGAAAAATACCAATCGGTATATTTTTGTTCAAAAAAATATTAGGTCAAATCATTAATCGCTTTTTCAACGGACTGCATGATGAGTTTTCTGTAATTAAGTTTTCCTGTAAGTTTAGCAACCATTATTCCGCCTTCGATCAAAGCGATCAAAGAGATAGCAGTTTGTTCCAACTGAACATCCGGTCTGAATTCTTTATTGTCGATTCCTTTTTTGATCAGCTCCATGATCTTGCTTTTCCAGGAAGTGATGGCTTCGCTGGCTCTTTCACGAAGTTGTGGATGTGTATCGTCCGCTTCAATGGCGGTATTCAGGATGGGGCAGCCTCCGTCGGGGAATGGCGCTTTAAAGAAGTTTTCGTAGAAGCTGGCATGTACAAGCAGCTTCTCTTTGTAAGATGAATGCTTATCCATTTCCGCTTTCAGGTAGGAGGATATTTTTTTGTAGTTGCAATCAAAAGCCGCCAGCGCCACTTCGTCTTTGTTTTCAAAGTTGCCGTAAATGCTTCCTTTTGTCAACCCGGTCGCCTCGGTAAGATCAGATATAGAAGTACCGGCGTAACCTTTTACGTTGAAAATAGGAGCCGTTTTCTCTATGATAAATTCTCTTGTTCTGTCCGCTTTGCTCATATCTGGATGATTGCGGATGTAAAATTATACCAATTGGTATTATTTTCCAAATAAAATAATAATGCAGAATGCCAAACGCCTAATGCTTAACGCGGCGACTTTGCGTTAGGCATTAGGCGTTAAGCGTTTGGCTCTTTATTGCTTGGCATAAAACACAATCGAAGCCTGCGCCAAAACATTCATGTTCAAATTGAAGCCAACATAAGGTGGTGTGGCGTTTTTATCCAGTTGCAGTTTTGTTTTCAATGCGTATACAGTGATAAGATACTGGTGAGCAGCACCCGGAGGAGGGCATGGACCGAGATAGCCCGGCATTCCCGCATCTGTGTTGCTTTGAATGGCTTCCGCCGGAGCAAGATTTTTCGATACATCACCGGCGCCGGATTTGAGCTCCATCACATTCGCAGGGATATTAAAAACAACCCAGTGCCAGAAACCGCTGCCTGTCGGTGCATCTTTATCGTACATGGTTACTGCAAAGCTTTGCGTGCCTGCAGGTGCATTTTCCCATGAAAGTTGCGGAGAAATATTCTGCCCGTGGCAGCCAAATGTATTCGCGAATTGTTTTTGCGTAGCTTGTCCGCCCACATCGCTACTTTTTAAAGTGAAGGTTTGTGCAAAGGACATTTTGCCCACCATAAACAAAAGTGCGGCAATGGTGATTGTTCGTTTCATATCAGTTTACTTTTCCCAAAAGTAAAAAGTCAAAAGTAAAAAGTCAAAAACGCCAAACGCTGAACGCCAAATGCCGAAAGCAGGAAGCAGAAACGGCGTAACACTTCAGAAGCCCAGCATTAAGCGTTAGGCATTGAGCGTTGAGCTGACCCTAGTGCTTTTTCAAAAAACGTTTTCAATTTTTCCCATGCGCTGTCTCTTGCAGCTTTATCGAAGGTTTCGGGCCTGGCATCGCAAAAGAAGCCGTGGGTTGCGTTTGGATAGACTACAATTTCATGAGGAACCTCTGCCTGTGTCAGCGCTGTTTTAATCGCGATGAGGTCTGCAGGTGGAATATGGGGATCCTTGCCCCCGGAAAAAAACATCAATCGTCCATCATGTACTTTTATCCCGGTTGTTAGGTTCACAAGCGGTTCAGGTCTGCTCAAAGCCGTACCACTACTGGTTATCCAGCCGCCGTAAAAACATGCCGTGGCATCGAAATGCAATTGCGTGGCGGCATAGTATGCAATGTGTCCGCCCATACTGAATCCAAGCATGCCGGTGCGTTCGCTTGCTGAAAATTTTTCTTTCGCAAAACGAATGGCAGCTTTGATATCATCGGTCACTCCCTGCCGCGAAAGCATGTTCAGGTTTTCCAGGCCAATGGCCCTTCCTTCCTGTGTGTACTGTAATGTAGCTCCGTTATATGTTCGATGATAGAAGTCTGGTGCAACAGCAACATAGCCCAATTTTGCAACGTGTTGCGTGATGTCCCGTATATGATCTGTCAAACCAAAAAGCTCCATTCCAATGATCATGCATGGATGCGATGCTGCATCGTCGGGACGTGACATGAATGCCTTCATGTGCTCATTCCCGCTTACCGGAATCATTATTTCCCTGCTGATTATTGGTAGGTCCATGTGAATGTTTTTTGTTTTAGATCGTTCGGGTGAAAGATAAAAGTCAAAAGTCAAAAATCAAAAGTCAAAAATGGGATTAAGAGTGATGATGTTTTGCGGAAACGATTTTTTACTTTTTACTTTTGAATTTTTACTTCTTCAAAATGCTTCATTTAATGAAATGTAAAGTCCTTTACTGATGTCCTCGCCCGGTCGCTTGTTTCCCACGGCCATGTCTAAGCGCAATGTGAGCCTTGCCAGTGGATCAAACATGTATCGGATGCCGCCTCCAAAACTTGGAAAAAAATCGTTGAATGTAAAACCCTTATTGGGATACACCGTTCCTGTTCCGGCAAATAATGCAAATATTATTCGGGTATCGGAAATAAAGCCTTTGTCCTTTTTCTTTGCCCAGGGACGATAGCGATATTCCGCCTGTCCGATCACCAGGTTCTGGTCATTGTACCTCCACGCATAATACCCGCGCAGGTAGCTGGAGCCGCCAAGTTTTGACATGGCATAAAACGGAATGGTACTTCCCTGTGTGGTGTGGTAAGCTGCCTGGAAACCCAGTGTTTGTGTGGCGTTGAGGCGTATAAAATGCCTCGCATCAAGTGTGATGGTGGTGTAGTTCCAATCGCTGTAGGCAAAATTTGTCCATCCGATCAGCCGCACATATGTTCCCTTAGTTGTAAAATTTTCATAATCGCGTGAGTCATATATTCCCTCATAACCGACGACAGCCAGTTTTCCACCGTCTTTTCCGATGTAGGCCGTTGTATCAAAAATGCCGCCTTTCTCATCATCTGTAAATTCATCGGACTGCAGACCCAGTCCGCCACCGGCGTAAAAATGTTTTCCCAGTTTGCGCTCCACTCCTGCCAGGAAACTGAATCTTTTTGCAGTAATTAAGTCCTTGTCGGCCTCATGGGTATGCGCGCCAATGCCATAGAAGTACGCAGGAAAGTCGTTGTAGATGCCGCTGACAAACATGTGCCACATATTGTTTTTAGTCCAAAGGCTTCCCTGCAGGATCAGTTGTATCTGGCTCTCCACAGTAAACATGTTGTACGAATAGAAAGAAGACGGCCTTGTAATGTTCGATGTTTTGTCCAGGTAAAAACTGTAGACCGCTCCGATGCCGTACTGAAATTTTGTTTCGGGGGCATAGCCTATGACGGGAAACGGAAGGAACAATGGCTTTTTTTGTGCCATGCGTGCTGAATCCTTCAGGTAAAGATCGCGCTGTATTTTTTTAAGGAACTGCGCCTTCAATGGTGTCGATACTGCTAGAAACAGTGCAGCAAAAATGATTTGTCGGAACTGATTTGGTATTGCCATGTAAAATGTCTCATATACAGACAATTACAACGGCATTTTGTTTGGTTAAAGCGAAGAACCCTTTTCAGCCTCTTCCTTGACCTTGAACGTATAGTTTCTTTGCGTGAGGTAACTAAAGCAAACTACAATAAACGTGGTAATGATCTTGGCGATGGTTGGGTATATGTGAAAATTTTCCACCAACACTTTCAGGCTCACATAGTTAATGAAAATGCAAACTACCACGAGCAGGAAATAACGGAACAACTGAACCCTTCCATGCAGGTTGGAATCATGGAAAACAACATTGCGCATGAGGAAGAATCCGGAGGGAAAGCTTATTGTAAATGACATGATGAATGCCATGATGTATGGGCTGATTACGAGCGGACCCCAAACGAAATTCTGTTTATGAAGAATAAAATTGTAGCTGATGAAATAAACAAAAATGTCGAGCAGCGTATTGCTTCCACCGCAGGCGAGGTAACGGAAAGTTTGTAAAGGAATAAACTTGCGAAACGGCGGATAGAAAAAATCTATAAATGCGGTAATGTTATTCTTCAAACAATTTGTTTTTTCGGAGCGAATATAAGGCGTTTGGAAGGTAAATTGTTATTAATAACGAAGAATTAATGGTAGTGCGGGGAAGCCGCGGGTTTGTTGTTGAGGGGATGACATTGTTTGAAGCGCAGTGTACGATGTACGGTGTACGGTGTACGAAAGTCATCCGGGGGGTGCTCCATAACGAATTTCGTACATCGTACATGTCGCGAATAATATTTTCGATCATTGATTTTGAATGTCTGTTATTATCTCCTGTTGCAGTTTTATTTGAGGCGAGAAATAATATAGAAGTGCGCCTGTTAAGATAATGATTGAACCTATCAGTTCTACTTGAGTAACATGCAATCCCAGTAGGTTCATGGTGGGGTTTTCACGGATTGATCCTATTAACATCCGTTCAGTTCCGTTGAACATTAAATACAATGCAAAAAGCCTTCCTGGAATACTGATCTTCTTTCTGGTGCTCCAGAGTATCGCAAATAATATTGCGCACAAAATGGTTTCATAAAGTGAAGTTGGGTAAACGCCTTGTTCAAGTTGATTGCAATAATTTCCCCAATCGCATCCGCTTATAAAAACACCTTCGCTCAAAACGTTATGCGGATATGTGTAACTCCATAACCAATCCGGCAGAGCATTAAAAGGCTTTGGATGAATGTTTATTTTACCCCAATCGCCATCGCCCGCCAGGTGACAGCCGATTCTACCAATGGCATAGCCAATCATCAAAGCCGGAGCGATTGCATCTGCTACAATGATCGGTGGTATTTTATTTCGCTTAAAATATATCCAAACAAACAACGTAGAAACGATCAGCGATCCGTAGAATGTCATCCCGGAAAATGAAAGCAAAGCATTCTGCGGATCAGCCACAAACTCATCCCAGTTTTCAAGGCAGTAAAATAATTTGCCACCAACAATACCTCCAATCAAAGCGATCAAAGTTACCTGGCCTACTCTTTCGTGCGGCCATTTTTTTTCTGTAACAACTCCATGTTGGTTTTTCTTCTCTGCAAAAGTTAACAGGCCTTCTTTTTCTTTATTTTTTAATTCGTTCTTAAAAAAGTAGATGGCAGCAGCTAACCCCAAAGCCGTGAAAAAGCCGAAAGTGTTGATCGCGCTCAAGCCATAAAAGTCAATATGGAAAAGATCTTTAATGAGATAGTAAAAGTTGGGGTACATAGGGTTCTTTTTGTAAAACTACTTTTTTTTAACATCCGATGTGCCCCACTTCGTATTTAGCTCCTTGCCCATTTGAAGTTCCAGCACGCCGCCGGCAATAATATCGCTGTGCATCAGATAGCATTTGTTATACGGCTTGCCGTTCAGTTTGGCACTTTGTATGTAAATGTTTTCTGCAGAATTGTTTTGCGCTACAATGGTAAACTGCTTTCCCGTGTCGTATTGTTTGTCTAGCTGAATGGTTACTTTTTTAAACACCGGGCTCGTGATCTCATAACGCATGTCGCCAGGACATACAGGATGCAGGCCACTTGCAGCCAAAACGTACCATGCCGACATTTGGCCCACGTCTTCATTGCCCACGAGTCCTTCCACGGAATTATGATAGGCCGCAGAACAAATGGTTCTTGTCCATTTTTGTGTAAGTGATGGATAGCCGATTCTGTTGAAAATAAACGGCACATGATGCACCGGCTCGTTAGCATGATTGTAATAATCGTTCCACATCATGTTTTTAGGCACACGTTCAAAGAAATTTACGAGATCATTTTTTACTTTTTCCTTGCCACCCATCAATGCGGTCATGCCGTCAATATCCTGCGGTACGAACCAGCCTTGCTGATAAGGATTGCTTTCAACACAGCCGTATCCTTGCGTCAAACGTCCTTCCTTCGGCCATTCCTGCCATGACCCATTTTCTTCTTTTGGCCGGAACCAACCTTTTTCCTTGTCGAAAATATTTTTGTAGTCAAATGATTTCGCTAAGTATTTAGCGGCGTCGTCTTGCTTGTTCAATTCTTTTGCAAGCTTCGATAAGCACCAGTCGAAATAAGCATATTCAAGAGTTTCGGATATGCCTCCCGGCGTGTAACCTTTTTCGCCATTGTCAAATTTTGCGGCGGTGTTCAGGGCGTATTGATAAGACTTTGCCACGTCATAATTGCGGATGCCTTTTGCGTAGGCATCTGCTAAAACCGATATGGCCGGATTGCCGATCATGCAGCCTGAATAGGCATTCAGGAACTCCCATCTCTCATAATATCGATTGCCTGATTGATCTGCCAGCGTGATCAATGAATTCAACAGGTCGTTTACCATCGCAGGATTGATGATCGTTTGCAACGGCATCTGACTTCTGAAAACATCCCAGCCACTGAAAATGGTACGTTTGGTAAAGCCTTTGGTTTCGTACACTTTGCCATCACCGCCAACGTATTTGCCATCTACATCTGCAAAGGTTCTGGGATCGATCATGGTATGATACATTGCAGTGTAAAAAATACTTTTCTCTTCAGCAGTGCCGCCGTCGACTTTTATTTTTTCCAAAGCCGTGTTCCAGCTTTCATGTGCTTTTTTGTGAAGCGCATCAAAATTCCAATCTTTGATCTCTGTTTCCAGGTTCTTTTTTGCGCCTTCCATGCTGCAGAAAGAAATGCCTGCTTTCATTTGCACCTGCTCATTTTTTGCGGTGGCAAATTCTGTATAGAAGCCAAGGTGTTTTCCTTCTTTTTCATTAACGCCTTTTAAGACAGCTGCTGCTGCAACTCTTTCGTGATATCGATCGCTTTCAACATCTTCACGTTTTCTTTTCCAGTCATCCGGAATGTCTGCGCTCCAAACGCCGTAATCTTTCAAAGGCTTGTCAAACTGTGCATAGAAGTACACGGTGTAATTTGCCTTGCCATCTCCATTGCCCCAGCCGCCGCCATCGGGTGTGCATTGCATCCAACCCTCGATAGTGCGATCGTTTATCACTTTTACATATTGTTTGACAGAGGTTCCCCCCACTCTTCTGGCAAGGTCTATTTGAATGCGTGATTGTTTGTTTTCGGGAAATGTAAAACGCAACATGCCACTGTGCGGAGCAGCAGTCATTTCAGCTTTGATGTTGTTATCTGTCAGTTGAACAGAATAATAACCCGCTGATGCTTTTTCTGATTTTTTATCATAGAAAGAGCGATAACCATTTTCAGGTTTCTTAATTGTACCCGCAAATGTTTTCAAAGGACCTGTTGTTGGCATGACAAGCAGGTTGCCAAGATCGCCGTACCAGCCAACACCACTCATTTGCGTAAAGGCAAAACCTTCAATGCTGGTGTGTTCATAACTATAGCCAGAGCCGTTGTCGCCGCCGGTTATGGTATTGGGACTTACCTGCACCAAACCAAACGGAGTAGCGGCACCGGGAAATGTTTTACCAAGGCCAGCAAAGTTTCCAGCTGCATCCGTGTTGGTGCTGGCACCGATAAACGGATTTACATAACTGGCCGCATCTTGTGCATTTGCACTGATTGAGTATGATAGTAGCAGAACTAAAGCTGAGTATATCTTTTTCATCGGCGCCAAAATAGCACTTTCAGCGTAAAATGTGTTGGTTATTGTATGTAGTTTATTAGCAAGTTGAGAGTAGAGAATTGAAAATTGAAAGTTGAAAGTTGAAAATGGTAGGGGCGAATTGCATTCGCCCTTTTGAGATGCAAACCAAGAAAAACCTGTTAAAGTTTTCTTTATTGGGCATATCGTCATCAAGGCATGAATAGCCGCTATTTTATCATGAAAATATTGCAGAGTGGCTTTTTTTTTGTAAATTGAAGAAAGGCTTAACGCTTAATGCTTAAGGCTTAGCGCTCAGTTTCATATAGCCGGAAACACCCTGCGTTTGGTGTTATACATTTAGCGTTCAGCATTCATGGCACATAATTGGTAATAATTTCTGAGCCCGTAAAAACAATTCTATAATGGCTTAACTGTCTGAAAAATTATTATTATGAAAAAAAGAGATTCTTTTATGCTTGGAGTTGCATCGTTCGCTTTGATTGCTTTTGTGGCATATGCGTCTAAACAAATGAATACAACGCGTAAACTCAGAAAAGCGTCTGACGAAGGTTATGAAACGGCACACGATATCTTGTACCCCAGTAAAACAATCGCGGCCAAGAAGCTTCGCTTCGGACCCATTTTGCCTGAATAAAAATTTTACCTATAGCTTGAAAGCGCTTGTAGCATGTTCTGCTGCAGGCGCTTTTTTTTAATTGAAAGTTGAAAGTTGAAAGTTGAAAATGGACGGATATTCTTATGATTTGGATTATATCATTACAGCTTATCAAACCAATAATAATCGGCTGTTCATTCGTTTTCAATTTTCAACTTTCAATTTTCAATTTTCAATTCCAATTGCGTATATTAACTCTACTTACCGAAAACCTTTCATCATGACCGAGCCTTCACAACCAAATTCGAAGCGAATAACGGAGACTGTATTGATACTCCTTTTGCTGCTTGGATTGCTTTATGCTTTGTTTACTGTGTTGCAGGCTTTCTTTGGTGTGTTTACTTTTGCTATCATTTTTGCGGTGTCGTTTGCAAAGCCATTTGAAAGGCTTGTGCAATTGTTTGGGCAAAGAAGAAAATTAGCAGCGGTTGTGTATTCTATTTTGCTAATTGCGATCATCGCGGTGCCGGTGATCTACATGATATCTGCATTGAGTCTGCATGTAAAAGAAGCGATCCATTGGATAGGCAACGCAAGAGAAAATGGATTGCCTTCGCTTCCCGGTTGGATTACAAATATCCCATTTATCGGAGATGATATAGACGCGTTCTGGCAGCAATTGCAGGACCGACCCAAAGAGACCGTCGGTGCTTACGAGCCTCAGTTAAGAATGTTGCTGCATCGTGTAGTGACAAGCGGTGCCGGAATGCTTGGCGTTGCTTTAGAGTTTATTGCAGGCATTATTGTGTCGGCAGTCTTTCTTGTAAGCGGTCGTAAAATAATGGTGCCGGTACGCACAACACTTACCTACATGTTTGGCAAAGAAGATGGTTATGCGTTGGTCGATGCAACGGCACAGGCTGTAAAAGGTGTTGCCATTGGTGTAATGGGCACTGCCTTTATAGCGGCTGTTGTTTCATGGATAGGTTTTGCGATCGAAGGCATTCCGTTTGCGCTTGGCCTCGCTGCCATTGTTTATTTTTTGGTGTTGATACAAGTCGGACCGTTGATCGTATTCATACCGGTAGTTGTTTGGCTCGCCATGCAGGGACATAGTGGTGGCGCTATTTTTATTGCGGTTTGGGGCGTTGCTGTTTTAATTGTCGATGCAGTATTGAAGCCCGTTCTCATTGCCAGAAGCGGTAAACTTCCTTTTCTTGTTTTGTTCCTGGGAGTTATCGGTGGCCTTGTAGCCTGGGGCTTTACGGGTATGTTTAAAGGGGCGATTATACTCGCTGTGTTTTATACCATTTTTAATTCATGGTTGGAAAAAAACAAGGTCAGGCAAGCATAAGTTGCAAAAGAAGAAGGCGAAACCAGCAGTTAGGAAATGGGTATTGGTTACATTTTCTTAATAAAAATTAAATACCAGCCTATTGACAATATTAAACCAAGTCAATAATTTGTACAGCATTCAAATAACCACCTAAACCAAAATGCTATGTTACTAAATCTTTCCGGACGGAAACATTCAGTTTTCCGTTTGCGCAGCAATGCCTGTAGTTTTTCTTCCAAAACTTTATAGTCGATTTTTTCTGTTGATCATTAGTTTGAAAAGTCAAATCATTTTGAACGCGTTATTTGTCATTAGACAGCGTTATTGACTGTAGCTCGTCCTTCCCTACCCTCATCTGCGATTTCACAACCAACCGTCCATTTATCTGTTAAAAAATTAAACGATTTTTTTTATGCCAGCCACACATAATCAATATGACTTCCTTTCTATTAAAGATCTGCTCGACGCACGTGAAGCATTTCACGTTCACTTAATGCGAAAGGAGAATGTAATAGGAACTGCGATCGGGAAATATCGCAGACGTAAAAAAAACGATGATAAACCGAAAACACTGGACAATACATTTGTCGATAGTTCGTCATGGCCGTGTATTCTAGTTTTTGTTAAGAAATGGACTACTTTTTCGGTCGCTGCAAAAGATGACAAGGCTAACAAGTTTGACAACTACATACCTTCAAAAGTTTATTTGCCGGATGGCAGAGAAGTGCCTCTTTGTGTGATCGAAGCGCCCTCCGCTTTACAGGACAATGATGAGATCGTTAATGAAGGAGATTTGACCTTCCCTTCCGATTATATTGGAGGCGGATATCCGCTGATCATTGAATCGCAGGGAATCCGGCGAACAGCATCGCTTGGTTGCATTGTTTCTGACGGCAACAAATATTATGCGATCACAAATAAACATGTCACCGGGACACCTGGAACAATAGTGTATACAAAGGTGAAAGGAACGTTGGTGCCAATTGGAAAAAGTTCAGACAAGGCACTTGGTCATATCTCTTTTGAAAAACTATATAACGGTTGGAGTGCACCAAATACGGTCGTTAATGCAGATATTGGTTTAATAGAAATAGACAACATTAAATACTGGAAGACCGATGTTTTTAATATAGGAACACTGCAAAGTGTTTTCAATCTGAGCACTACCAATCTTTCACTTAATCTAATTGGCAAGGCGGTTACTGCTTTTGGAGCAGCCAGTGGATTATTAAATGGTGAAATAAGCGCTTTGTTTTATAGATACAAATCTGTCGGTGGTTTGGACTATATTTCCGACTTCCTGATCGGCGCGAAAGACCATGCTACGGGGCTTGCAACGAAACACGGTGATTCAGGCACAATCTGGGTACTGGCGAATGATGATGATGACGAGAGTAAGAAAAACCAACCCCTTGCCATTCAATGGGGTCAACATTGTTTCACAGACGATGGCAAGACATACAATCACCCCTATGCGCTGGGCACTTGTTTATCAAATGTATTGCGGGAACTTAATATTGACCTTGTTTCCGGATGGAACTCCGATGCTGACTATACCTGGGGGGAAGTGGGACATTATACCATTGCCAATATTGCGGCAAAAATGATTACAAGCACACAACTGAAAAAGGTCTTTCAGCAAAATTTAAGTTTGATCACTTTCGAAGATAAAACGCTGATTACGGATAGCGCCATTAAGAATGCCAGAAAGGCGCTTGACTATACGCCATTAGCTGATGTGCCCGATCTTATTTGGAAAATTGTAGGCGGAGATTTTAAAAGATCATTGGAAAACCCCAACCACTTTGCCGATATGGACAAGCCCAACAGTGATGGCAAAACATTGCTGGAGCTTTGCACCGGTAAAGGCGCAAACATGAAATACCTCACGCCGGATGAATGGCTGCAGTATTATACGGACAAGGCCGTCAAAGACAGTAGCAAGGGCATTTTGCCCTTCAGGGTGTGGCAGATATTTCTTGAGATGGTAGGCTATGTTAAAAAAGGGAACCTAACCGGTTTCGTAGCTGCATCAGGTGTTCTGGCGCACTATGTGGGCGATGCTTGCCAGCCGCTTCATATTTCTTACATGTTTAACGGAAAGCCTTCACCTAGTGGAAAAAAGATTGGCGATGGGGTGCACGAGGCCTTTGAGGCGACTATGATCAACAGATACAATAAGGAGATTTTTCCCGCTGTTGAAAAACTCATCAAAGAAGCAAAATATAAAAAGCTTGTCGCTCTTGGTTCGGGCAAAGAGGCTGCAGCGTCTGTTGTTGATTTAATGAAACAAACATTTAAAACAATTAATCCTGAAGTTATTGTGGATGCGTTTGCAAAAGATGATAAAGACTTTCCCGATAATTTTTGGAAGAAGAGTGGAAAGACCATAGTTCCGAAACTTTTTGCCAGCGGCGCATATAGTTTGGCAAGTTTGTGGAGCAGCGCCTGGCAACTGGGAAAGGGCGATCAAACAATTAAGAAAATAACAGAAGTTGATCCGGAAGATGTGAGGGCGCTGTATGAATCACCCGATTTTCTGCCTTCTGTTAATATTAAAGCAATTGCGGAGCACCTTGATTTGTAGTTGTAAGACGGTGCCAAAATCAAGCGACAAAAGAAACAACCCGTAATTTTTGCAGGTTGTTTCTTTTGTTTTCAGCAGGGGTTCGTGAGATGAACGCATCGGCTGGTGCCTGTTATTTTTGTTATTAACTTGTTATCACCTGCTTGTGCAATTATTTATAGCAGGTCGCAAGCAACCTTTTTCGAGTGAAGCCGTATGTACTTGTATAGTCCTTACTAAAGAAATGAAATGGTGAACGACGTACAACAAGAAATACTGGCGACACTTGCATATTTTGACAACTTCAGGTACCCCCTTACACAAAAAGAAATTTTTTTGTTCCTGCCTGTGCAATGTACAAAAGATGCGCTGCTGAATGAGCTCCGCGAACTTTTACTGTCGGGCCACATTTACAAGGAGCATCAATATTACAGCCTCGTAAAGGATGAGCAATATGCCCGTCGTCGCAATGAAGGATACTCAAAAGCGCTAAAGCTTATTGACACCGGAAAACGCGTGGCCGCTTTGCTCAGTCATTTTCCGTTCGTTAAAGGCGTCGCTATTTCAGGTTCCCTGTCGAAGTATTTTGCGGAAGACGGTGCGGACATTGATTTGTTTATTATTACAACGCACAACCGGGTTTGGCTGGCACGCACATTTACTCATTTGTTAAAGAAACTGAGTTACCTTTTCAACAAGCAGCACTATCTGTGCATGAACTACTATATTGATGAAAAAGAGCTGGATATTGTAGAGAAGAATATTTTTACTGCCACTGAAATTGTTACGCTCATGCCATTGCAAGGCACCAAAGCTTTTGATGATTTTTTCAAGGCCAATAACTGGACAGCAAAATTTCTGCCTAATCATTTTATGCGTGTTTACAGGGAGAAGGACATTGGTTCCAACCCGGTTAAATTACTGTTGGAGACCTGTTTCAAAGGCAGGTGGGGAAATGCATTGGACAATTACCTGATGAATATAACGGCCAGGAGATGGCAACAAAAAACAATGGCCGGTCAATTGAATGACCACGGATATGTTATGAGCATGACAGCACACAAACATTATTCAAAGCCGGATCCTACTGGTTTTCCAATTAAACTGCTGGCAAAACACCAGGAGAAATTATTGCAGCTTCAGCAATTGCATGCGATGAAAAGTGCAGGTGAAGCGCGATAGTTTGGCGTCTCAAATACTTACCACTAAGACACTAAACCCACTAAGTTTCACTAAGAGAAGTTCAAATTATTACGAACCCTTAGTGCGGCTTAGTGGCCTTAGTGCCTTAGTGGTAAATGAAAGTGCTCACTCACTTCTTCCGCAGCACAATAATATAATAATCTCCAATCGATCTCCATGGCCATGTTGATTTCAGACGTTGCTCTGCGGCTTTCAGGAAGCTAAACATACGTGGATACCTCTCCGCAAAATGCTCAATGTATGAAGGTGGAACGAGGGTGCACAGGCCTTCAACAGTTTCAACAGTAAAATCGTTTTTCAAAATATTTTTCACATCAGATGGGTTGTAATACCAGCAGGTAAAATGTCCACCTTCTATGTGTGCCGATCGTCCTTTGCTGCTAAAGAACCGGCGTAGGGCGGTCTTGAATTTTCCTTTGAAAATCAGCAAAGTTTCGAGCAGGCAAAACTTTGGCAATATCACCAGGCAGGCAACGCCGCCCGGTTTCAAGATTGTATTGAAAGAAGACAATACTTTGTCGAGTTCATTGGTGCAATTCAATCCTCCAAAATTGCTGAAGATGGCATCGTACTGTCTGCCTTCTCTAAGTGATTGCAAATTGGTATAAGAACATTGCTCAAAACTAATTTTGCCATCAAGCGCTTGCTGGTGAATCTTAGCGGCCATTTTGTCGAGCATGCCTTTTGAGATATCGGTGGCATGCACGGTGTATCCGTTTTGCGCAAAAAAGATCGCATCCTCTCCTGTTCCGCAATTGAGTTCAAGGATGTGCGAATCTTTCGGCACATAGTTCATTACCGCTTCGCGCACACGCTCACGTTTGTATTGTACGGTGGTGTTGCCGCTGTATATCGCGTCGAAAACCGCAGACTGCTTACCGAAAGCAGCAGCTGCAAGTTGTTCGTTATGTTGAATCATTTCATTCATGCTTTCTTGTGTTGCAGTGAGAATAGTCTTACTCTGTCAAGCCACGTGGCCGGAAAATAGTAGAAAGCTGACAGCATTTTCTTTACATCACTTTTTCCGGACTGTTTGAACCACTCGCGCCATTTTATAGTAGCGATATGTTTTTTATAATTGTTGTGCACATAACGGTGCAGTTGTTTGTAAAATGATGGTGCATAGGTATTTCTAAACATTAATGCAAGTTCACCAGAGTCCGTCCAGTTGTGCTTTTCCTGCATCGCAGCCTTTACTTTTTCATAGAAGCCGGTTCCAGGCAAAGGATACGAAACGGAAATGCCAATTTCATGCGGCATTAGCTCGTTGATCATTTTTATGGTAAGCTTTATGTCTTCTTTTGTCTCACCCAGATAACCAAACTGAATGAACAATGAAGGCTTTATTTCGTAGACCTTCAGCAGGTTTGTTGCCTCATGTATTTGTTCTACAGTGATGCCTTTATCCATTGCATCCAGTATTTTTTGGGAACCGCTTTCCGCACCCATCCATGCATTTTCGCAACCCGCTTTTTGCAGTGAAGCTACATAAGCCGGTTGCAATAGAAGATCGGCCCGCGATTGTATTTTGAATGTAAAGGACAAATTTTCTTTTCGTACAAGTTTGGCAAACTCCTCTACCCATCCGGGTTTTAGACCAAAAATATCATCGCAGAACCAAACATGGTCGAAGCCATGATTTTCCATTAAATACTTCAGTTCGTCTACTACTTTTTGAGGTGAACGTGAATTGTAGCGGTTGCCATAAATTGGTTTTGCGCACCAATTACATTTGAACGGGCATCCTCTAGTAGTAGCTATGTTGATGGAAAAATAGCCTGCATGTCTCAGCCACATTTCCTTGTAGCGGTCGATGTCAACCAGGTCCCATGCGGGCTGCGGCAGACTATCCAGATCTTTCAAGACGTTTCGTTTTGCTGTTGTTGTGCTGGTTCCATTTTCATGAAAGACGATGCCTGGGATATTATGCAGGTCATTTGTTCCGGATGCCAATGCATTGGTAAGTTCCAGCAAAGTCATCTCTCCTTCTCCGATCAAAATGAAATCTGCACCGGCCTGCAGGTATTGATCATAGTGATCCGTTGCATCGGAGCTGGACACGATGACAGTAATGCCGCATCGTTTTGCGAGATTGATCATACGGAATGCAGCTTCGCGCATGTTGGTCAGGCACATCTTCGTGAGGTAGTTGAATCCGTCATCGTAAATGACCAGCAGGTCGGGCATATCTGTATTTAACGCTTCGATCAGTTCATCTGCGTTTTTGACAAACATGGTGTCGAAGAGCGAAACCTCATAACCGTTTGCACGCATCCATGCTGCTGCATACAGGGTTGCCAATGGCGCATATGGTTTGCCAATAGCCTCCTGCTTTTTATCAAAGTGCAAAAAATACGAGTGCGTGAATAGTATTTTTTTCATTGCTTTTTCTATGTTATGAGTTGTGAGTTATGAGTTATGAGCGATATGACTCCGAAACTAATAAATGGTTCATATTACGTTTAATGCAACACACAAAAATTCTTAATTCTTAATTCAATGTCTTTTAGTTACGGATTTTTTCCGAACGGAATGGTGGTTATGATCCGTTAGAAAAGACCGCTTGTCATCCCGACGAAGGAGGGATCTGCGTGATTGTTTACACATACTGTTCGTTAGCGTTAGACCCAGATCCCTCCTTCGTCGGGATGACAAGCGACATGCTCTTAATTTTTCAAACAGCTTAACTAAACGACATTGAATTCCTAATTTCTAATTCCTAGTTCCTGCCCGGGTTCACCGTCGGCGGTAAATACAATGAGCAAACACATTTCCTGCATATTTCATTCTCGGCCATATTTATCGACTTTCTAAAATGAAGTGCCTGTTCATTGTTTACCAGGTTTTCAAGTGAATCATCTTTTACATTGCCAAAAGCATCGTGGAAGAAACACGGCTTTACAGAACCGTCCGCTTCTATAACTGCCGATACCCAAGGCGCATTGCATCTTTTGTAAGGAAACTCTGCAAGGCCTGCAAAAGCCGCATAGTATTGATAAATGCTCCATATCCTGGCAGGCGATTCAAGAACAAATCGCTTCGCAAAATCATTCGCATGTGTTTCGAGCATGTTATCGACAACTGATTTTAGTTCCGGTAAAGATGACTGATCGATCAGCAATTTGTCTTTGTTTTCTTCCTTCCATTGTTCATTATGATCAAAGGCATTGCTTGTAACATCTGCAGGCAAAAAGCTTATGCTGTCAAGGTGCAGTTGTTTGGCAGCATCGATGATCTGTGGCCAAATGCGAAAGTTCAGTTGATGAATGACGGTGCGCCCTGTGATTTTGAAATTTGGTTGCAGTTCCTTTATTGCTTCGATGCTTTCTTTTGTTTTGCCAAATGCGTTTTCAATGTTCCTGATCTTGTTATGTATTTCTTCGTTTCCATCAACGGAAATGATAATGCTGTCGACATACTTCACAAGGTTTTCAGCATGACGTTTTATGGCATGTCCACTGGTAAGTAAAGTGATTTTGATGTTTTGCTTTTTCAGGATCGCACACAACGAAAAAAATGCCGGGTGAAGTATCGCTTCGCCGCCGGACATTACCACCTCTACCGTTTTGAATTTCTTTAACGAGAGGATCAGGCTCTCAACATCCTTTTCCGTTAACTGTTTGAGATGATTGTTGTGCTTCCAGATGTCACACATCACACAGCGACAGTTGCAGGCACTGTGCGGCATTAAAATAACAATGGGCAAAGTTGTGATCACATTTGTCCGCAATGTTTTGTACCGCTGGTATGTTTGATATAGGGATTGTTGCATGGTTTTCTGGTTGTAGGGCGAATGCAATTCGCCCCTACCATTTTCAATTTTCAATTTTCAACTTCCTAAAATCCCTGGATTTCCGGTTGCCTGTATTTCCAAATGCGTTGTAATAGTTTGATTTCATATGGATATTGATACACATTGATCTTGTAACGCAATGTTGCCACCGCTTTGATGGCTGCCTTTCTTACACTGGTGAGGCGAATGTCTGTAACAGTTGGATAGCGCCCGTTCAGCACCGTTTCAAAATTCCTGATCTTGTCGATCATTGCCGGTGTGAGCCATGGTGTGAGCGGATTTTTGCGCATGTCAAAATTCTCCCAATGCGGACTTACCCAATCTTCCAGCGTTTGGGGAAATTGGAAGCCGTTGCTTTGCACTTCTTTAAACAACTCCGAACCCTCGGTTGGTACGGGGCTGTAGGTGTACAAAACAATCTCTGTGGAAGGGTTTATGCTCTTGATCTTTTTTATGAACGCAATATCGTCGTCAATTTGTTTTTCAACGAGTTCAGGGGTTGGTGCAGGCATTCCCAATACAAACGAGTATTCCGGAATGATGTCAAACTTTTTCAATCTCGCGGCAAATGCTGCGATCTGGGCCCCCGATTGTGTGCCACCTTTATCCATGCGTTTCAGCAATTCGTCGTTACCACTTTCTGCTCCAAAGAAAATGATCTTGCAACCTGCTTCTCGAATCAGTGCCAATGATTCATCGGAAAATTTGTTCATGGTGTCAATCCGTGCCATACCCCACCAGGTCATTTTTTCGGGCTTAATAAGTTTGGCAAATTCAACCACCCTTTTTTCCGATACAAAGAAATTGTTGTCGTGAAATTCTATGGCATCTGCGCCCCATTTATCCTTGATGTACTTGAGATCGTTGTATATATGTTGTGCAGATTTGGCTTTCCACCTCGCTTCGTAAATAGGCACGACGGAACAAAATGAACAGGTAAACGGACAGCCAATGCTGGAATGATATGCGAAGGTTTTTTTGCCGAGGTAGGTTTTACCGAGATAGTTTTCCATTGGATACATCGTATTCAGCTTATCATACGGCAATGGCGGCAAAGTGTCCTGTTCTATCAGGTCTTCCTTCCGTGTTTTAATGATGTCGTCGCCTGAGCGATAAATGATGTTTTTGATCAACTCATAAGGCGTATTATTTTCCAGTGCATCGATCAGCTGAGGAAAGCAATGGTCACCAGGGCCATTCACAACAAAATCTACGTATCCCGATTTCAGGACCGCGTTGTATTGCTGCGAAGGGAAATACCCTCCCCAGATCATAGTCGTTTGGGGATACAATTCCTTGATTTTTTTTGAAAAGGCAACGGCCTGCCTGAGTTGCGGCCCGGGCATTACAGTGAAACCAATGTATTTAAAATTGCCCGTGGAAAGATAGTTGCTGATCTTTTCCATGGGATCGTCTTCCCTGTTTCCATCAACAACCACCCAATCATATTTGCCCTCTACCGATGCGGCGATGTTTAGAATTGAATTGGGTACGCGAAAAGTGATTTTTGCACTTCTTGGATTAAACAGCAAAATCTTGTTATGAACAGCCATGAGGTTCGATTATGCTAATAAATACGAGAAAATTTGGGAAAGGTTGCCCGGGGGCCAGGAATTAGGAATTAGGAGTTAGGAATTAGGAGTTGTTGAAGACGGTATATTCCCTTCTTACATGGGTGCTATCTAAATGTTTAGTGGTCAGAGAGGTAAGAACAAAAGGCAATGATGCCCATGAGGATTCCCAAATTCCTAATTTCTAACTCCTAATTCCTGACCATGAGGCAACTGCAACACCACTTTCCCCGTATATACTATCATGCAAATCTCCTCCTATTTTAAACGTTTGTTTACTCCCAAAACCAAAGAGCAGGAACCGGAAAAAGCTTATGACCTTTGGGCGGCTTCGTATGACGAACAACCCGGTAATTTGATGCTGGACCTCGATAAGATGGTGCTGTACGATTTACTGGACGATATTGACCTTGCGGGAAAAAGAATTGCCGATATCGGCTGCGGTACAGGAAGGCACTGGCAAAAATTGTTGTCGTACGAACCTGAATTGTTAGTGGGTTTTGATGTGTCGGAAGGAATGTTGAAAAAGTTGAAGGAAAAATATCCGGATGCGATCACCAGGAAAACAAACAGCAATATCTATCCCGAAATTGCCGATGGTTTTTTTGATGTGATCATTTGCACCCTCACTATCGCGCACATGGAGCGAATGGACGAAACATTTGGTGAGTGGAACAGGATATTAAAGCCATGCGGCGATATCTTTCTAACAGATTACCATCCCGATGCGCTTGCAAAAGGCGGCAAACGTACGTTTTCATACAAAAACCGTTCGATAAGCATTCACAACTATGTGCATCCAATTGCATTTATACGGCAACTGGCGGCAGTGAATGACTTGCGGATCGCGCATTTTCGTCACATCAAAATTTCCGATACACACCGCCACTATTACGAGCAGAAAAATGCGCTGCATGTGTTTGAGCAATTTTTCAATACACCTATCATTTATGGCATGCATTTAAAGAAGATCGATGCTGTTGCGTAACGTTCATATTGTCAATCAAAATGAAGTCTCCGATATTCACTTATCCGGAGAAAAAATTATTTCCCTGTTTAGTGCGGATAACGAGGCTAGTGAAGAGATTACGATAAACTTCAAAAATGCGGTGGCTATTCCGGGACTTATCAATTCGCATGATCATCTGGATTTCAATTTGTTTCCGCAGTTGGGCGATGTGGTATATGACAACTACCAGGAATGGGCCGAGCACATCCATTCGGTATACAAAAAGCAGATTGATGAAGTGTTGCAAATACCGCAGGCTTTGCGTGCTGAATGGGGTTTGTATAAAAATCTGCTTTGCGGCGTAACAACGGTCGTTGATCATGGTGTCGAGCATTCATTCGACCAGCCTGTGATTGAGGTATTTCAACACTGTCAATCATTGCATTCCGTTGCATTTGAAAAAAACTGGCGCATGAAGCTGAACAATATCTCCAACATGCAAAAGCCTGTGGTGATTCATGCCGGGGAAGGAATTGATGCCAGTGCTTATGATGAAATAAAAACATTGCTCAGTAACAATTACATCAAACGGAAAATAGTGGCAGTGCACGGGATCGCCATGACTTCCATGCAGGCGACGAAATTCAAAGCATTGGTGTGGTGCCCGGCGTCGAATTATTTCATGTTTGGACAAACCGCCAACATTAGCCAACTTAAAAAACTTACCCCTGTCGTGTTTGGCAGTGATTCTACGCTAACCGCGAGTTGGGATATATGGCAGCATATACGGATTGCCAGAAAAGATGGCTCGCTTTCTGACAAGGAATTGTTTGAATCGCTGACTTCCGCACCTGCAGAAGTATGGAAAATGAAAGAGCTCGGAAAAATCGCGAAAAATCAGCAGGCCGATATTGTTGTTGCAGATAAGAGAAATAACGAAGGTTGGGATGCTGTGTTGTCGTTAACACCAGAAATGATTTTGCTTGTGATAAAAAAAGGAGAAATTCAGTTGTTTGATGAAAGCTTGTTGCAGCAGATAGATGAGCAACACATCTCCCTCAATGATTTCAAACAGGTTTCAGTGAATGGTGCCATAAAATTTGTCCGCGGCAATATTCATCAGCTCATCAATAATATTCGATCCTGTCATCCGCAAGCGATCATTCCGGTAGAAATTATTCAAACAAACTCGCCTTCCTATGTTCACACTCATTGATCTTACTTTCTTTGCCAACAAGGAGTTTGCCAGCGGATCAGCGCTCGTGATATCGCAGGCGGCATCACTTGGCTATGTCGATCATATTAAAAAGTGTGTCGCGGTGGAGGTGGTGAAACATACGCGCAAAGAAGAACATTTTGTTGTGAACGGTGTGCCTTATCATTTCTTTAAAAACAATAATCGTTTTTTTAGTTTCCCATTAAAAACATTTTTGTACATACGAAAGCGGCAGCCGGAAATTGTGCTTACGCAGGGTCTTTCGTTTCCTTTCCAGGTGTTGATGTTGAGACTGTTTGCAAAAAGCAAAACACGCATCATTGCCCAGCATCATGGTGAAAGATGTGCCCGCTCAGTTGTGAAGAGAATGTTTGAACGTTTTGCTGATAAATACATTGACGCTTATCTTTTCAATACACCTGAATATGCAGAAGAAAGGCTGCAGCTTGGATTAATAAGCTATCAGGATAAAATACTGCTACTGCCCGAAGGTTCTAATACTTTTCAAAAGAAGGATAAGAAGGAAGCGAGAATGCAGGCGGGCATTGAATCTGAAGGAACTGTTTTTCTTTGGGTGGGACGACTTAATGATAACAAAGATCCGCTTACCATTTTGCAGGCGTTCTCAAAATATCTTTCCTACAATGCTGATGCGCAACTATATATGATTTACCAGACTGAGGATTTGCTTTGGGCTGTAACTGATTTATTGAATCAGAACGATTTGCTGTTTGGGCATGTTCACCTGCTTGGAAAAAGAGATAGAAATGAACTGGAGATGTGGTACAATGCCGCCGATTATTTCATTACCGGAAGCCATAACGAATATGGCGGATATGCTTTACTGGAAGCAATGGCCTGCGGCTGTGTGCCAATAGCCACCAACATTCCAACCATGCAACGTTATTTGCAACATGGAGAAACGGGTTTCCTGTTTCCGCCCGGCGATGTGGACGTGTTGAGTTTGCTGCTAACAATTCTTGATCAATATGATCTGGAAGAAATGTCGCAGAAAGTAGCCGATCATTTTAGAGCGAACTATTCATTTGAAAAAATAGCAACCGAGCTTTGCGATATTTGTACTGCACTACTTGTCAAACAACCGCATTATGTTGGTAACGGTGTCATCGATCCCGTAAGCAGTAACGCTTGAATGCGTCAGCTGATTGTTTTTCAAAAGAGAAACCGTTCGCTCGACCATTTCGTCAATGGTATCAACAATGAACCAGTGTGGAATGTCATGCTGCATTGGTTTGCAAAAGCTGATCACGTATGCACCGGCATAAGCGGCTTCTGCGCAAACGGTGCTAAAGCCTTCATAGGAAGAGGTATGTAAAAATATTTTTGTCCGCTGCATATTGGCGAGTATATCAGCATGCGGTAATTCTCCTGTTAAAGTGACGTTGTCCTGCAAATGATGTTGTTCCAAAAGATCATGCAGTTTCGCCTTTTCCGGCCCTTCCCCGCAAAGCATTACTTTTAGTTTACCGAAACTTTCATTTACCTGTTTTACCACTTCAATAAATACATCGTATTGTTTTAAGGGAATGAGAGAACCCGCGGCCATTATATCAATATCTCGTGCCGTTTCTGTATTGGTAAACAAACTGCCATCAATACCAATCGGGACAACATTTGGGATAGTAATGGCGTAATGTTCTTCAAAAGTATTTGCAACACTATCTGAAATAGCGATCAATTCATCACCAGAGGATCGCATCAGCATCTTGTAACGATTGTTCTTTTTTGCATCCTGCCCCAGCAACCATGTATAATATTTGATGCCGTATTTTTTGCCAAAGCGTTTGCCCAGCAAGGCGCATTCGCCCAGCCAGAGACTAAGAATGCCGATGATATGCTGTTGATGTTGCAGGTCATTCAGTATGCGCCAAACTTTTATCCAAACTCTCAACCTGAACAGTTTTCCCTTGTTGGCGCCCCCTACGCCAATCACCTGGATGCCGTTCCAAACATATTTTTTGGCAACAAAAGGATATTGAAATGTGATGATCACAATATTGAGCAACGGATATTTTTTCTGCAAGTTCTTTACAAAAACCTGTACCGAAGGAAGGCACGCCGAGTCAGCCTCATTTATGGGAAAACCGGGGGTGAGAATTATGAGGGTGTTGTTCATGAAGGAATTAGGAATTAGAAATTAGGAATTAGTAAAGAAAAAATTTAGGAATTGCAAACTAGCTTCTAAGTCCTAACTCCTAGTTTCTAATTCCTGCTTTAGTTCACTCATCAATCTCCACCATCTTATTACACCAATGCAAACTGCTTTTATTATGCGTGATCAGTACAATGATCTTTCCTTGCGATGCCAGTTCCTGGAAGTAATTTAGCAGTTTGATCTCTGAACCTTCGTCAAGTTCTTTAAATGGTTCATCCAGTATGATAAGGTCTGCGTTCTTGTACAGTGCACGCGCAATGGTGATGCGTTGACGCTGGCCACCGCTCAGATCCCTGCCTGCATCTGCAATGTGCGTTTGCTGTGCGTCGAAACCGGTGGAAACAATTTGCTGCATGCTGGTGGCCCGCAGGACTGTTTCTACTTCGGCATTTTCTCCTTCCTTTTTGCCCAATGTAATATTGTTCCAGACCGAATCGTTGAACAGGAAAGGATGTTGTTTTACATAGGCGATCAAATGCCTTATTTTTTTGCGATCCTCTATGGTGGTGGTAACTCCGTTTATATTAATAGCGCCTGACGATGGCGATAAGAATCCGAGCAATAAATTAACTACTGTTGTTTTTCCTTTACCCGAAAGCCCGTGTATGCCGACCATGTCCCCACGATGCAGGGAAAGATTGAAATAGCTTAGTACAGGTGTAGATGGCCTGTAGGCAAAAGAAACATTTTCGAACGCGATATGTTGAATTCTTTTATCAGTGTCTTTTTCGGTATCAGCGTCGCCAGTTGCCTCAGCTTTTTCCTGTGGTGCTAACGGATGTATGGTAAATTCGTAAGCCTTTATTTGACCGATGCAGTTTAATATCTTCACCGCACCGGGAATAATTTTATAGGCTGCTGCAATGAATGCCCCAAGCGTTACTACTTCCAGGTGCACGGTTCCTGATAATGTTTTGTTGATCACTATGAGAATGAACAATCCGGCAACGGCGAACGCTTCTATGAATCTTGAAGGCAGCGCCTGTATACTTTGTTGCGATGCCAATCCTGCGTTCATCAGCTGTTGATGGTTAACATAGCGTTCCGTAAAAAATGACTGTGCATTGTACACGTTGCTTTCTATAAAGGCTGCAAGTGCTTCTTGTAAATATTGTAAAGACTGCTCGCTGTTTTTCTTTACGACCTTTTTTACGGTGTCCACTTTACGTTTCATCAGTGATGAGCACATAATAACGGGTGGCAGCAATACGATCAGCAATAATAAAAAAATAACAGGGCTGTACAATAGTACCGCCGTGATGGTGATGAATATCAAAATGACTTGGGCAACCATTTGCTGGAAGCTGCGCAATACATAGTAGCAAAACTCAATGGGCTCCTGTGAAATTTTTCGCACATAAATCGCCGGCGCCGTTTGCACATGTTCAGCATAATCTGAATGAAAATAACTGATAAGATTGTTGCGGGAAATTCGTAGTGCCACTTTGTAAATGAACTGAAATTGTTTGGAGAGTACCACTCCGGCGAAAAAGTTTTTTGCAATGAATAACAGTAAGAAGATAGCAATCGGCCACAGGGAATCTTTTCCGAAAAAATTGTTGACGGCTTCAACGGATGCATTGTTTGTTCCTGCATACATGGCTGTGAGCCAAACCAGTGCAGCCATGAAAGCTACGTCCAGCAAGGTTAACAGGATATCCGGAATGATCATGGACCATAGCTGCCTTCTTTCTTCGCGGGTAAGAGCCTTAAAAATATGTTTGATAATGAGCTTCATGTGGCAGCTGTTAGGCGTTAGATAAAGAAAACCGTAGCGATGGTGCGCGCAATAATTTTAATATCCATTCCAGGTGACCAGTTCTTGATATAATAAAGATCCATTTCCAGCCGTTCGTTTAGTGTTTCAATATTTTCGGTGTAGCCATATTGTCCATAAGACTGTGCAAGACCTGTGATGCCGGGCTTTACAAAGTGCCGGGATGAATAAGCGTCTATCAACACTTCGTTGCGCAGGTTCTCCGCTATCATTTGCGGACGCGGGCCGATAAAGGACATATCTCCCACCAAAACATTCAGGAACTGAGGCAGTTCATCTAAATGTGTTCTGCGAAATATGTGGCCGGTCAGGGTGATTCTTTTATCATTTTCATAGGCTCCTTCAGTATCTGCATTTTCATTTACAATCATCGTCCTGAATTTGATGCAGTTAAAAACCTGTCCATTTTTCATATGGCGCTTTTGTATAAAAAATACCGGCCCGCGGGAATTTAATTTGATGATGATGGCTGCAAGAGGCGTCATCCACGACAAAATGAATACGATGACAAAGGTCGAAATGAGAATGTCGACCGTTCTTTTTAGTAGTTTGTAGTACGTTTTCTCCAATGGTGAGCTCAACTTCTCGTCGCGGTAAACAACGTTGAGGTCAGAGGTTCGCACAGGCAGCTGTATAGCCACGTCGGTGTAAGATTCGGCATGTCCGTTCATAATGTACTTGCAATAAGTGGATGATCAATCTCTCAGTGATCCGTCTTTGTAAGTATATACGAGGGCATGCAAAAAGAGTTGCCTGACGGGTATTTTTTCTTTTTTGCTAAATGCTAAATGCCTAAGGCTGAACGCATGTTGCAACTCTGAGATTTACCACTAAGGCACTGAGGACACTAAGGTTCACTAAGAGAGGTCTAATTTTAAACAACCCTTAGTGGGGCTTAGTGTCCTTAGTGTCTTAGTGGTGAAAGAGCGGGTTAGACTTTCAAAGTCTTACAAGTCATTTATTTGCCTTTGACCAAATTATGGTTCCATTCGTCTCAAACACAATCGTATTTGCTTTGGAGAGAAATGAATTTTCAAATGGGCTTGTGTTGGTGAAATCTTTTAGTTGGCGGGTCAATTTGTTTACAAGTTCATCGTGGACGAGACTATTGTAGTCACTTTCCGGCAATTTTAAATAATTGTGCGCAGGCTCAAACTCAATACGTGTTGCCGATTGACGGTCTCCTTCTTTGTAGGTGTTGGTTCCTACCAGGTAAAGTATTTTTTCGTCCTTTCCTTCAAAAAGGCCAAGCTTAAATTTGTCAATCTTTTTCTCTGGTTTGCTGTTTTCGCAAATATCAACCAGCCAATCCTGTAAGGTTTTGAAATGCGAAACCTGTTGCGGCGCCGGCGGTTCTACGTCTTCTTCAGACTCTATGATCTGTACATTTTCAACTGTAATTTTTGCGTGTTGTTCACATGCCATGCCTGACAAGGCAATTAATGACGCCAGAAGAACGCTACGGATTGCAATCATACTGAAACGGGATTTAAGAGGTTTAATGACAAAATTAAATCTACACAATACTACGGTTAGAAAAAAGAGTTTCCCGAAGATTTACCACTAAGGCACTGAGGACACTAAGTTTCACTAAGGGTTGTTTTGAATTAGACCTCTCTTAGTGAGGCTTAGTGTCCTTAGTGCCTTAGTGGTGAAAGAACGACTCTCCCCTCCAACGTGCCAGAAAAGAAACAAAACGGCCCATCCTTTCGAATGGGCCGTGAAAAAAACACACTTAAACGCATGAGAAGAAGAACTATTGTGCCCTTACTGCCATATCAACCGGTGAACCCGGTATGCCGTCTATTTTTTTAATCAAATCTCCGTTTTTACCTGTGCTGATGTTCAGGTAATACAAAGAACCTTCAACGCCCGCTACCAGTGTATTCTGGTCAATGAGTTTGATCATCGTTACATCTTTACCACCGAAGTCTGTTGTAAGCGCTGTAAGGTTTTGATTGGTTGGGTTGTATCTGTATACTTTGCTGCCCGAGTTGAAATAGAACATTTCATCGTCGGTGGCCTGCCATTTTGTAGTTGCCGTGATCAATGCTGGCTGGCTGAAGGCGCGCTTGTATAGAGTTGTAACCTGGAACGGTCCGGTGAAGTTTGCCGTGAACTTCAACTCATACAAAGTGCCATCGGATGCCTTTCCAAACAGAAAACAGTTGCCTTTGTTTACCTGCATCATCGTTACCAGGTCGAGGCCTACATTGGTGGGGTCAAACGCGGTGCCGATGACACTATACTGTGTGCCAAAATACATCGGTTGCCCATATACATTAAAGCGAATGATATTCTTTTTTACCGCATCATATCCTATGTAATAATCACCGGTGTTGCCGCTGGCATAAATGAGACCGTTTGCCAGATTGTAGTCTCCGTCACAGGCTACACCAAACATGCCATAAATGGGCGCCATGTTCCATGTTTGCCAGAAACCTGCGTACAGCCTGTGGTTGATGACGCCTGTTATTACACCGAGTTGTGTGCCGGACATCTCCGTTACTTTCGTTGTATCAGGGGCATTAAAAAAGTTGCCTGCCAAGTCTTTTGCACGTTTCAATGAGTCTGCACCTATCTGAACACCTCCATTTTCTGTCATTACCCAATAGCTGGAAATGGTTACGGGAACGATTTGCTGGTGGATCGTTGGTACCATGCAAATCGGTTTTGCAGGCAGGTTCTCACCTTGTACGGCTGCATAAATTCTGGCTTGCACAGTACCATCGGGTTTGATAAATGAAAATTGTGTCACATTATTTTCAACACTTAACACGGCTGTGCCGAGGCTGAAATTGGTGATGCCATCTATTTTAAAGTCGTGAAAGTAACGCATGCCATTATCGTTGTTGATAACAGTTAAACGACCATAAAATCTGCCTGTACCTAATCCGTAAAGTACTCGTAAAGAAGATCCGGAGAAGTGTTGATCGGCCACATTAGGACCGCCAATGCGCCAGTCGAAGCTTAATGAGGCATTGTCCTTTACGGTAATGGTCGGTGTAATAATAAGGCTGTCTCCAACAACCGCTTTGTACACCGTATCAAGGTGTGTAACCACTGGCTCTTCGGGTATATTGTATGTATAATTGCCTTTATCCTTGTAGCAAGAGTTAAAAGCAACTGCAAGTGAAACGGAAAATATGATGATTAATAATTTCTTCATGCTCGTTAGTTTAAATTTGATGGAATGTCGCTGCCTGTAATAATTCAAAAGTTAAAAGTCAGAATTCAAAAGCTTGTGATGCAGGTGCTCTATTTTTTTACTTTTTACTTTTGATTTTTTACTTTTTAATCTATCCGCTGTCCAAACTCATCAATGAAATGATAAGTACTGGCACCATCATCTTTCTTGTACAATATTTTCTTAGCAGGATTGTTAATGCTATAGAAATAGTAATTGTCGCTGTCTTTAATTTTCTCCAGCACATAGTCACGTCCCGGATTATTCTTCACCCATGTTGCCGGGTCGGCCATAAAAGAAGTGAGCAGACTGATGATGTATAAGTTTTTCGGAATATCAAAAAATGGAACACCTGGTTGAGGAACGGTCAATTCTCTTACGCCATTAGTAGCAATAAGAAAAAGCAAGTGTTTTGTACGGGAGTAATAATCGCCTAGATAGTAGGTCCACCAGTACTCCTTTTCCAGGGTGCTTGAAAATATAAGCGTTCCGTTGATCTCTTTTACCAACGCGGTTCCGAAATTGTCATTTGCATATAACTTAAATTTCAGCTTAACAGATCGATTCAGCAATGCACTATCGGTGTTATAAATAACCAATGGAATAGAAACTCTCCCCTTGTTTGCCGGCATCACATAGCTGTCTTTAAAAGCTTCGTAGTGTTTGCCCGGCAATGCTGTAGAAGAATCTGGCATTGCTTTGAGGATAAAAGTCCTGTCAGTGCTTGTTTGAACGCCGGAGATGCGAACCGGTATCATAATGGTGTCACGTGCCAGATCCGGTGTATACGCAAATGTGTACACTATGCTGTCCTTGTCTTCTGAACTGAAATCGAAAACAATGTTGTCTGGACTGTTGTACTTCAGCTCTTCTGCTTTTTTGCAGGAGGCAGCTGCCAGTACAAGTAGTATGATGGGAAATAATTTTTTCATGCTCGAAATTTTTGAATGAATACGCTGTTAGTTTCTTTGTCCGAACTCTATTTCATCATTTGGTAAAGGCAAAACAAATATGTTGCTGGAAGGTCCGTACGAGCCGCCGTTAAGTCCTGCAATGGCTTTGTTAAGGCGTTTGTACATGTAGAATATTTGTCCTTCGCCATAAAAGTCTTTGCGGGCCTCTTTTACCAGTTCGTTCATGAATTCATCTTTGGAATTGGTTGCCAAACTCGCATCGATGCCTCGTGCGGTTCTTACTGAATCAACTAGTCCCTGAGCTTGTTGTGGATTTGCATCGTACGTACATTCCGCAGCTATATAAAACATTTCGCTGAGTCGCAATGCCGGTGCCATCAGCGGGTGCCTGTTGGCTGTTGCATCATTGTCCTTCGCATCCGGATTGCGTACATATTTTTGCAAAGCGAGATTGCGATTGCCTGCATCCACTGTTGCGAACCATTGTTTGTAACGGTTGTCACTTCCACCCACGCCTCCTGTTTCATACAGGAAATCAGCGCCGGATTGTTTGATGAGTATGCTTCTATTAGCCTGGTTAAACATCAATGAAAGCTGACCAGCCATGTTAGGAATGTAGAATGCGAAGATCAACTCCTTGTACATGACCCTGTCCTTAAGCTTGATGTCAGAGTTAATGAAATCTGCTTTGTCTGTGAAAGGAAATTTTTTGGAGTTGATTACTTCCATTGCGTTTACGAGTGCATTCGCTTTGTCGTTTTTATATAGGTACACTCTTGCCAGTTCCGCGCAAACCGCATAGTAGTTAAAGCGATGTCTTCTGTTTTGCAAAAAGAGATCAGTTGATGACTCTTCTGTGTATTGGAGCGTGTCGGTAATATTTGGATAGTTCACTCTGTAATAGGCGCTCATGATCGGGTCGATAGGACGCAACAATTCTTTTGCCTGTAACAGGTCCGCGATCATTTTATCAAGACTTTCGGTAACAGTAGATAAGTTCGTAACCTTATTGGTGAAACTTGTTACATAAGGAATTGCTTTTGTGCTCGCACCTGTTGCAAATGATGGCCCGAATAAACGCAGCGCGTCAAAATGGAGGTAGGCACGCATTCCCAGAGCTTCTCCTTTGATGAGATCATGACCAATGTCTGTAAACAAATTCTTTTTGCTATCTACATTTTCCAGTATAAGATTACAGTTGCCGATTGCGTTGTACAAACCTTTCCAGGCATTGTCTTTCCTGCTTATAAAATCTGCGTCTTTATAATTGTACAAAGATGTTTGCAAATATCTGCGCTCATCGTATGCAGACTCAATGGAGAAGTTTTGCGCCAGTACATCCGGAAAGCCGAATGTAAGCTCGGTGCCGTACAGATCGCCCTGTGCACAACGGGAATAAATGCCGTTCATTGCTTCTTCAAAACCTTGTTCTGTTTTGAAAAGATCATCTTCCGATACTTGCGACTGCGGAGTTACGTCGAGCCATTTTTTGCAGGATGTAAATGCCGTTGCAATTATTATTATGATTAGAATATTTTTTTTCATGCTTTACCTTTTAGTGTTTAACAACATGCACACCGGTTTAGAAATATGTTTGCAGAGAGAACGTGAAGGTTCTTGCAAACGGATAATCGATACCTCTTTCAGCTTTGATGGACGACCAGCGCCATAGATCGTTTGCAGTCAGGGCAATTCTCAGATTATTCATTCCGATCTTCTCAAATACTTTTTTATCGAAGTCATAAGAGAAGTACAATGATTGTAATTGCAAAACATTGTCTTTCTGTATAAATCTTGATGTGGTCTGCGTTTTATCCTGGTTTGCAATGTCTTTGTAAAAAGTTCTGTCACCAGGTTGTCTCCATCTTTCATCAAACACTCTTTGGTCCACGTTCTTCTTTGGGTCAGCATTTTCCACCCTGTCAACCAATGTCTGGTTGTAGAGATAGCCGCCAAACTTCGTGTAGAATGTAGCATTCAACATGAATCCTTTGTAGGACAAGCTTGTTCCGAAATAGCCTTCTGCTTTCGGTGTCGTTACTGCAATAGGCACATTGTCTTTTACATCCCAGTTATAGGTAAGCGTTCCATCCTTTTTCATGTAGATCTCGCTACCATTTTCCGGATCGATGCCCATTGATCTTACCGCATAAATGGCGTCAAGCGACTGACCCTCCGCGTATCTTACAAGAGGTACACCTTTCATGGAACCTACTTGTGCAGTGTCCGCATTGTCGTTGTACTTTTTAAGTGAATTGGAAATTTTCGTTACCTGGTTTCTGTTTGCGGTCATGTTTGCAAACACACTGATGTTCCAATTCTTTTGTCTGTATACCACAGCCCTCACGTTCAATTCTGCACCAAAATTTTCTACGTCGCCAAGGTTTGCTTTTTGTGTAGAGCTTCCCGTTGATGGCGCCAATATGATGTCAGACAACATCCCTTTCGTGTATTTGTAATAATATCTCGGAGAAATAATGATGCGGTCTTTCAACAAACCGAGGTCAAGGCCAACGTCGAAATTTTGTGTTTTTTGCCACTGCAAATTGTTGTTGCCGATGTTACGCACAGCAGCACCAACGCCTGTTGAATACCAGTTGTTGGTATAGTAGTTATAAGTGGTAACGGCCATGTCGGGAGGAAAAGATACAGCACCCGTAATACCTGTGCTTGCTCTCAGTTTTACCTGGCTAAAGATGTTTGACCGGAAGAAATCTTCTTTATGAATGTTCCAGCCAACACCCAACGCTCCGAATGGCGCCATTTTATTATCGCTTCCGAACTTTGAAGAACCATCTTCGCGGAATGAGAAGTCGAGCAGGTATTTGTTCCTGTAAGTATAGTTAAGCGTTCCAAGGAAGCCAACAAGACGCTCCTGCGTATAAGAACTGTAAGGTGTGGAGGACTCCGGATAAGCGTTTGCATAACCAATGCTGGTAAACCTGTCGTTGGAGAACCCGATTGCAGTGAACGCTTTATAATCATCGATCACCGAACGGATATTTGATCCCAATGCAAAGTTGATGTAGTGGCCGCCAAGCTGTTTGTTGTAGGTCAGCATGATGTTTCCATCAACGGCAGTCATGTCTTCGTTGCCATAAGTGTAACGGCCCCGCTTTTTAATATCCTGTGTTGAGTAATAGAAAAATTCGTTGGCAAATGGTGAAGTAAAGACATCCTGGTCTGTTTTTGTTTTGGTCAAACTTACCAGGCCGCGCAAACGCAAGTTGTTGGTGATGTTCCACTCAAGTGAAAGCGCGTCGATCAGCTCAAGATATTTTGTTCTGTTAAAGCTTCCCAGCGTAGCATCGTACATTGGGTTCAGTACCTGTCCGTCGTGTACCTGGTTTGTTCCCGGCCATTTGTCAATCACTCGGATGATGTTGCCTGCAGAATCTGTTTTTGGATAATATGGGTTCATCGACACATAGTTCGCGAAACTTCCATAGGGAGATTCTTTTGCATTTACCTGTGTTACAGTAAGCGCATTGCGGAACAATATCTTTTTGCCGGGATTGTAAGAAAGGCTCAACCCCGCGCTGTATCTGTCTCTGCCGGAACCTTTCATTACTCCGGGAGAAGTTTGATAACGAAGCTCAAGGCCATAACGCATGGTGCTTGTGCCGCCTTCGATGTACAGGGAGTTCTTGTTGCCGATGGCTGTTTTCAATGGTTGTGAGAGCCAGTAAGTGTTTACACCGCCCACTACCATTTCTTTTCTTTGGTAGTAAAGTGCATCCAGTTCATCCTGTGAGGCACCTTGCACATGGCTCTGGCTGTAAAGACCCGCCAGCCTTTCGTATTCGAGTTTGTCGGGAGCGTTTAAAACATGATAGTCGTTGAGATCAGGGCTTGTAACATTTAACTCGTAGTTGTAAGACACAGAAAGCTTTCCTTCTTTAGGGGCCTTGGTAGTAATCACCACAACGCCGTTCGCAGCGCGTGATCCATACACGGCGGTAGCTGCGGCATCTTTCAATATGGTAATGGATTGTACGCGATTAACATCGAGGTCATATACTTTTTCAAGACTCACTTCATAACCATCCATTATAAAAGTTGGCAAGTTTACATTGCCTTTCAGGTTGTCCCTGGTTAAGACTTCATTAGCGCCTGAAGGCAATGCAGTACTTCCGCGAACGGTAATGTTCGGAAGTGAATTTGGGTTAGAACCCACTATATTGTTTTCGACAATCTTAAACGAAGGGTCATACACAGAAATACTTTGCAGCATGTTCTGCGGATTCATTTTCTTAAGATCCTCGCCGGAAACAGTAATCGCCGTACCGGTAAAGTTATCTTTCTTCAATACCTGGTAACCGGTTACGATCGTTTTATCAAGCGCTTCTGGTTTTAGGGTAAGCCTTACCGTTATGAAGCTGCTGTCCGTTAATTTTATTTCCTGGCTCTCGTAGCCAACGGAGGTCACCGTGACAGTCATACCCGGCGTATAAGGAATGACAAACTCGCCTTTGCCGTTGCTTGCAATGACCTGTTTGTTGCCTTTTAATGCGATGGTGGCGCCTGCCACCGGCAGTCCGGTCTTGTCATCTACTACTTTACCACGCACGTCTGATACAACAGAAGCTGCGGCTATCTGCGGGGCAGCCTCTTCTTTTTTGTAAGTGATAACAATGGTGTTGCTTACAATGCTGTACGTAAACGGCTGTCCTTTTAGTGTTTCCTTAAGTGCATCGTTCAGCGGCGCTTCTTTCAGGTCGATGCTCACCTCATGTGCAGCTTCCAGTATTTTCGCATTGTAAAAAAACAGGTAGCCTGTTTGTTTCTTAATGTCCTTAAATACCGTTTCGAGCGACGCATTCTTTCTGGAAATGGTCACTTTTTGAGAATAGCCTGCGGCAGATACCTGTAAGCAACCCACAAGTAAAATAATAGCAGTCAGTTTCATCACGGTGAAAATTTTGTTTTTCGCAAGGTCGCGTATATACACGCGCCCGCTAAAAGCAGTTAAATTCATACTTTTGTAATGGTTGGGATTATTCAATAGCAGTTTTGTCTCAAAATTTCTGATGATCCCCAACTTCCGCCGGTCGTGTAGCAGCACTTCCGGCTTTTGTTTGTATGGGGAGTTCAGCGGTTGTGTTTCGTTAACTCATTGGTTGGTTTTGGTTTATAATTTAATTAAGCTTTTAAAGAAGTTTTGAGTAGTGAGTTATGAGTTTTGAGGGCGTTTCAAAATATAACGACCAACTCTCCACTCTCAATTTTCGACTCTCCCCTCTCTACGGTAATACAGTTATTTTTTTGCCTTCTACTCTGAAATGAACAACTTTGTTCGCCTCCAGTATTTTCAGTACTTCCGATACATTGTTGTTGCGTGATACTTCACCCACAAATGTTTCCGTCGACACTTTTCCTTCATAGCTTATTTCCACATCGTACCATCTGGCAATTTGTCTCATGATGGTTGGGATGTCTGCATTGTGAAAAGAGAATAGATTGTTTTTCCAAGCAATGGCATCTTCCACATCTGTTGCTGCAACTTTTATGTCATTGGTATTTTTATTCATGATGGCCTCGTGTCCGGGCGCGAGAATGCTGGTATTATCTTCACTTACTACTTTCACCTTTCCTTCAATGAGTGAGGTTTTAATATTGCTCTCATCCTCATAGCCGTTAATATTAAAGCCGGTGCCCAAAACCTGCACCTGCATGTTGTTTACCGCTACTTCAAATGGTTGTGTAGCATTCTGTGCCACTTCGAAATATGCTTCACCTTTTAACTCCACATTTCTTTTGTTGCCGGTAAAGGCTGTGGGAAATTTCAGGTAGGACGCGGCGTTCAGCCAAACTCTGGTGCCGTCGGGTAATACGACGCGGTATTGCCCACCTCGTGGTGTGGTAAGTACATTGTATTGAACAGCGATGTTTTCTGTAGCTTTTTCTGCATTGTAAACCAATTGTCCATTTGCAGGTTTTTCGATGTTGCTGTTGCCTTGTTTTGCAACCAAACCATTGTTGGCACTGTCAAGAACAATAGCACTTCCATCAGCGAGTGTAAGCATTGCTTTGTCGCCGCCGGGCGCTACATCATTGCCAAACTTTGATTGCAATTGAGCAGTGGCAACGGGTGTATCCTTTTTGCTGTTGAGGAAATAAATGCCTGCGGAAATGAGCAACATGGCGGCTACACTTGATGCTGCCAATAGCCATTTGCGATTACGGGAAGGTTTTGGCTTGTATGGGTGCAATGGTAAAACCGGCGTCTTGCTTTCTGCCGTAATGTTGCTGTACATAGCATTCCAGTCAACTGTATATTCCTGCTGATCGGTTTGTAGTTGATGCCAAAGCTCACGTGCAGGGCCCTCTCCCAACTCGTTGGCGGAAGTCTGTTTAATAATGTCCAGCAGCTCCTGCAGTTCTGCAGCAGTTGCCTCATCATTTATATAACGACGAAAAAGATGGTCCAGTCTGTCATTCGAATTTGTCATGAAGTGACGTTTTTCAACTTGCTTTGCTGCGCTTTTTGCGGCAGTAATAGCGGTTTTGGTTATTTAATATGGATAGCAAAATCGTGGTTCTCTATAGCAAGACACTTGAGAAGTTGATTGGTAGTAGTGGCGGCGAAAAAAAGTAAAAAATAAAAAGTAAAAAGTAACGATGGAAGCGATGGCGCGAAAAATGATAATCACAGGAATACTAAGTAAAAAGTGGCTGACTCTCGGAGAATAAGACCTGACAGGTTTTTAGAAACCTGTCAGGTCTGGTGCAAAACCGGAACAAACTAAAAAGACCCGACAAGGTTTTAAAACCCGCCAGGTCTTTGATAAATCCGACACGCTTTTTTACTTTTTACTTTTAAATTTTTCCTTTTCGCTTACATCGGGAAAATCTTCGCCAGCGCTTTACCCAGGTCCTCACCTCTCAAGTCGCGTGCAACGATTTTGCCTGTTGGATCGATCAGGAAATTTGCGGGCACGGCGTTGATGCCATACAGTCCGGCCACTTCATTTTTCCAGCCTTTCAGATCAGAAACCTGTGTCCATGGCATGCCATCTTTTTTGATCGCTTCCACCCATTTGTCTTTCTTGTCATCAAGCGATACTGCCAGTACGTCAAAACCTTTGTCTTTGTAGTGGTTGTATTCTTTCAGCAAATTCGGGCTCTCTGCTCTGCAAGGGCCACACCAGCTTGCCCAGAACTCAAGCAATACATATCTGCCTTTGTAAGAAGCCAAAGTAACAGGTGCATTTTCTGTGGTTAATTGCTGGAAATTAGGCGCCATCTGACCTACAGAGATTCTGCTCAATGTTGCAATACGTGCCGCAACTTCTTTACCCTGCTCAGAGGCCTGCACTGTTTTGCTCAAATTTTCAAACAGCCCTTTACTTTTTTCCAATGTTTTGCCATCCAGGTAATGCATCAGTTCCCACGCACTTCCCGGATGATTTGGATGCCCCTGGATGAAGTCCAGTTGCATTTTCCTCGAGATATCGCTCTGCTCATTTCTCGCCCTGTTGAACTGCGTTTTATATTTTTCAACCGCTATGGAGTCCTTGTCATTGTAGGCTTTCATCCATTGCTCATATATTACCTGAACAGGTTTGCGGGTATCGTTTTGTGCCTGGTTATATTTCGCATATTCATTTACTACTGCTGAACCCTGCACGTTTGCATCGTATAACGAATCCATGTTTCCCTTGATGGTAACCGGTGCTGCAGCATCTACATACAGGTCGATCTTTACAGTATAAGTTTTATTGAAAAGCATGGCGTAGCTTGGCTCGGAGACCTTGCCCTTGAAAACGAAATTGCCATTTTTCGCTACCACTGTATCGGCTTTCATTGTTTTCATGGTGCCATATGCGAGGTACAATTCACCATCTGGCATTCCTTTTATGTGTCCGGTAAGCGTGAAATCTTTTTTCTGCGCCTCTGCGTAAAAACTTGCAGAGGACAATGCACCCGCCAGCAATAGTGTATATGCAGCTTGTTTTGCGTTGATCATGTTGTGTTAAAAGTTTTGTTGTTATAGACAGACACGTGAACTGACCGTAGGTAGTAGTCTACGACAAGATTTTTTTAATTGAAAATTGAAAGTTGAAAGTTGAAAATTCTTAAGCCGGACTTTTACTCAGCTCAACCTATCATCATCAAATTTTAATCTTTTCAATCATGACAATCATGAAAATCTGCGTTCCATTGTTCTAAGAAATCAGGAAGATCGCTAGAATAATAGCGGCTTTGTTGAGTGACATTTTTGTGCGGATAAACCGGAGTGCTTCGGTCAGATGTTTCTTTACAGTGTTTGGAGCGATCCCCATTTCAAGCGCGATCTCTTGTGTATTCAGTCCCTTGTTGCGACTATACTCATAGACACGTTTTTGCTGCGGGGGCAATTGTGACAATGCTTCCTGCAAGATCTTGTGGTATTCATTGCTGGTGATGTGATCGTCTACGTTGTTCCTGTTGTAATCTGGTTCCAGGTATGATTGCAGTTCGCTGATCAGTTTGTCGTTGTTGGCAACAGCACGCAAATAATTAAGTGTGCGGTTTCTTGCTAAAGTAAAAATGTAGTTATCGAGATTGGCGACATTCTTTAAAAGATGTGCGCTTAGCCAGAGTTTGATGAAAATATCCTGTGTGAGTTCTTCTGCCGCGATGTGTGATTTTGCTATAGCAAGCACATAACCGTAAACTCTTTTATTGTATTGATCAAAAAGTTCACGAAACGCACTTTCCTCCATTTGCATGTTAGTTTCTTGAGCCATAGCAGTTTACATGGTGATAATCTGGAAACTAAAATACGCTAAAATTCGTCAATTTGAGCAATCGATTGCAGAAGTTGGAGGCACCCCCGGGGTAATTTGCTGATAATGAAAGAGAACGGAACGCAGATTTTCATGATTGTCATGATTTGTTATGATTTGAGACTTGATATTTCGGGTCTGAGATTGCGGTTTGGTTCTTTGAAACGGTTTTGCATTTCATAATATCAAATCTCGAATCTCCATCAATCATGACAATCATGAAAATCTGCGTTCCCTCTCTTCTCAAATTAACTTCAGCTTCTCTTCCTCAATATCTATCTGGTGTAAGAACTTGCGGATAACATCTTCATCGAAATGTACGTCGGTGTGGTTTTTATTAAGTAGCCATTTACGTTGCTGGTTCAGTACGTCTAAATAAATGGCCTTGCTTTCTGCATTGATGACCTCGTCATAGTCTTCGGTGCTTTTTTCCTGCCACTTAAGGGCCATTTGTCGCAGCATGCTGTGGTTTTCGATCTGGCCATTGTAGTTGGTGGTGAGATGGTTCAGTGAATGCTTTGCCAATTCTTTTTTGATGATGATCTCTTCTTCCTCTTCCGGAATATAATCATCAAACGAAGGCAATTTCATTTTGTTGATTAAATAAGGAAGCGTTAAACCCTGCACCACCAGCGTGGTTAAGATGACTATAAACGTGATGAACAGGATCAAATTTCTTTGCGGAAATGGTGCGCCGTTTGATTCAACCGGAATGGACAATGCAGCTGCCAGGGAAACCACGCCACGCATACCAGTCCAGCCGAGCAATATCGGAGCCTTCCAGCCGGGGTGCCTGCGATCTGCGACGGTAATGTAGTTACGTGCGATCAGTGTGGTGAAGACTGCACCAAATGTGGAGATGAATCTTATGACAATCAACACTGCTGTAATTAACAATCCATAACCCAACGCAGAGGTGACGCTTATTCCCTCCTGTCTTAACCCTGCTACAATTTCCGGCAGGTCGAGACCGATGAGCAAAAACACAATGCCATTCAATACAAACACAAAACTCTCCCAAACATTGGCGCCGCGTAACCGCGATACGCTGCTCAGGAAATGATGCCTTTTGTTTGACAACAGCAGCCCACCGCTTACAACCGCCAACACGCCGGAGCTGTGTACTTCTTCTGCGATCATATACATTATATATGGTGTGATGATGGTGAGCACGATATCCATGTTGGCATCTGTGGGCAGGTATTTATGCACTTTCATGAAAATTAAACCGATCAGCAATCCGACGCCGATGCCCCCAACCAGCATCCAGCTAAAACTCAATGCGGCATGATACCAAACGAATTGCCCCGTGCCCACAGCAATCAATGCAAAGCGGAAAATAAGCAGTGATGATGCATCATTCAATAAACTTTCACCTTCCAGTATGGAGACCATGCGCTTGGGAACTTTCACAAATTTCAGGATGGCGCTGGCGCTTACGGCGTCGGGTGGAGAAACGATGCCACCGAGCAAAAAGCCAAGTGCCAAAGAAAATCCGGGTATGAAAGAATTCGCTGCAAATGCGACAGTGAGCGCAGTTAGAAATACTACGATGAAAGCAAAGCTGGTGATGATGCGGCGCCAGTGCCACAATTCTTTCCACGATATTGCCCATGCCGCTTCATACAAAAGTGGTGGCAGAAAAATAATGAAGATTAGAGATGGATCTATGTGCACGACCGGAATGCCGGGAATAAAACTTGTCAACAAGCCGGCAATCACGAGTAGCACTGGATATGCGACTTTCAATTTGTTTGCCAGCATTATGATCAGCACAATCGCGAGGATCATCAGAAGGTAAAAAGGAAAATATTCGATCACGGGTGTTGTTTTGTTGGTGGGGTAAATTTAGGGAATAAAGCTAAATGCTTAAAGCCGAACGCTTAAAGCCTAATGCGGACAACTATGTGTTGAACGTTTGGCGTTCTGCAACTATATTGTTGTTATTGCTTTGGCTGTTTATACTTGTGTTAAAGAAATGATGTGTGGGCCATAGTATCAATGCTATAAAAAAAGGACTTGTCCGGGTGCTGCATAAAAACTATTTTTCCATTCTTATAATATCCCTAACCAATTTATGTATTCTATCAAAACTTTGTGTCTTGCAACTGCCGTTCTTGCATTGTCAGGTTGTGGCAACAACTCCAGCGACATTGCTCCTCCAATTATTACTGCTAAAAAAGATATTGTTAACGCGCACGAGCCTATTTGGGGAGAGCGAATCAATGGGCCGGCAAATATCCGGGATACTGTGGATGGCGAGGTAATCTTTTCATTGTATGATAAAACGTTGGTGAGCTGTACCGAAGAAAATAATGGATGGCATGTTATCAGCATTATAATGGATCTCGCAAAGGACGAATTTGGAATTGATACGATCAGACAGGGACGAAAGATAGTTGTCAATGGCAAAGAGGTAGGTGTTGTTTTGAAAGATGTTGCCGTCAGTACGATGGGGACGAGCACCAAAACCCTCGGTGAACTTCTTGGTTATACACGCAAAAATAATATCTACAGTTACTCAATTATAGAGAATGCGCTGGTCAATTTTCTATCTAAAGATACCAGTCGGACGATCACTTCCATGCAGTCTTTTATTAAAGATTTTAAACTTGAAGGTGATACTAGCAACAAGCCATTTGCAACTTTCATGAATTATGAAACCGGAATTGAGGATCCTTCTCCATTGCAAAGAATCGAGCTGATTTTTCACAATAACAATTTTATCGGCGCCGTTCATTCGCGGCCGATCAGTGTCCCCAATACAACGGACTATAAGCTTGAAAGAGGATTCCATGTTGTATTCTTTAACAATGTTGATAAAGAATTGAGGGAGCGTTTTATCAACTACTTTAATTCTTATATTAATACGGTTGATTAGCCTACAAAATACCAGCCAGCGTTGGTGCTGTTTAGGTGCTACACCGAGACTTGAAAGGTTTGAAAAACCTGTCAAGTCTGGCAACACGCTGATAATCTTCCTACCAGAAAGTTTGATCTTTATTTTTCTACGGTAATTAAAATTTACCTCAATGGAACCAACTTACACATTGGATGAAATTGTAAATCTTATTGCAAAGAAATCGGGTTGTGATATTTTAGAAATAAACGCAGACAGTGACATATCCAACGACCTGGGATGTTGGGGCGATGATTTTCATGAATTGATAGATGAGTATGCGTTGAACTTTAAAGTAGACATGAGCTCGTACCTGTGGTATTTTCATACAGAAGAAGAAGGCTACAACAGCGTCGGCGGCTCATTCTTTAAACCGCCAAATGAGCGCGTTAAACATATTCCTGTCACACCGCAGGTTTTGCTGGATTGTGCAAACAACGGCAAATGGAACATTGCATATCCTCCACATGCGTTGCCTAAAAGACGATACGATGTTCTAATAAATCAAATAGTGGTTTTGTTGTTTATTGCTTTTGGGGTTTATACCTGTGTAAAGAAATGATTTGATAAAATAATACTAGTAGGATTTTTTAAGAATAAAAAGCCCGCTTTGCGGCGGGCTTCACACACGAGAGATATTTGAGGCAATTAATCCAGTAATTGAAAATTGAAAGTTGAAAGTTGAAAGTTGAAAATGAGGGTGGCTCTAGTTTCAAGATGCTACACCGTTTATGCATTCATAACTCACAACTCCTAACTCTAGTTTCAGCTTTCTTACCTTTCCCTGTAAGTCAAATCTTTAACCTTTCCGAATCCTGTTAGGCTTTGGAAAAGTGTTAACGGGCCATTTACCTGTGGCACATTGTAGAAGTCAAGTGTGCCGCCGGATGTAGCGCTTACTCCATCATGAGTAGCAACAATCAGTTTGTTGTACAGTACTTGCCTGCCAGCAGTTCCGGACGTATATCCACCATTGAAAAAATGCTGGAACTTTAAAAGTGTTACTGGCTTTGGCTGATCGATCATGAGGATGCTTTTCTTAAGTCCAAGATCGTATTCGTACACTTTGCCACCTACACTATAAAACAGATAACTAAAGTCGGGACTTACTGCAAATTTTTCAGCTTTGTCAAAATCCGTTGCAGTGATCTCTGCATAGTAAGTTTGATTGATGGAAGATGACAATGTAATTTTTGCGAGGTACGATTTGCCTGCTTCCACGTTTTGAAGCACCGCTGTTACCTCGCCACTATTGTAAGGCGTCCATTCCATGTAGGTGAGATCCATACCTGTTTTGTAGTCAAACAAAGGCATGCTTGTTGGCATGGGCGAGCAGGTTGTTGCTCCCGGAACGTGACGCAAAAATCTTTTATTTTTTGTATCGTATAGCACAGTGCCGTACAAGTCGGACTGTGTAGGTGCTCCGGCCATAAACGGTGATGCTGTAAATGGATCGGTCTCTCCGGTTGCAATGTTGATGATGCTGGAAAAGTACATCTGGTAAGTGCGCAAATAATAATATAGATTTCCTGCCGGGCTGTGCATGTAACTGCAACTGCTACTTGGCAAAAATGCATCTGCCGTGAAATTCGATGGTACCTTCGAAAGCATGTCGGTTTGGATATTCATTGTCAGATCCCATTTGAAAGTTTCGGGATCTATTCGGTTTGTGCCATCTGCCGTACTGATATAAATGCCTTTTGTAGCAGTAGAATTGGTTATTGCGGCCTGTTGGAAAAAAGTTACACCCACAGGTTTTGCTGTCATTGGTAACTGAGATCCAGTATAGCCCAATACGTCTGGAATAATAGTGTATGCACCTTTAGAGAACGAAGCCATGTCGAGGCGGCTTTGTCCGTTCACTTCGCATAGAGCGAGAAACCCTTCGTAAATGCTCGTTACAACGGAAAGCCTTGCAGTGCCTTGCGCCTGTACGCCAGTTTTTTTATCGGTGATCCTGAAGTACAAAGTATAATTTGCGCCCGGCTGAATAACAATAGCGGCATCCAGGTCATGTGTTTTTGCCAGTATTTTTCTTTGACTTGCATACAATGCCGAGGCATCCAGCGTTGACCATTCATACGAGTATTTTGCGGTGTCGTAGGTGTTTGCCTCTGTGTCCATCGTCAATTTCAGGATGGGCTTAATGCTAAGCTTCTCTCCATATGAAACGACGTAGCTGCTGTCGAGCGTTACGGAAATCTCATTGATATCCTGGTAAGAATAATTGCCTTTGTCTTTGTAGCACGCGCCCAGCATCGTGAGCATTATTATAGCAATCAGCCAATAGGTTTTCTTATTTATATACATGAAGCTCGTTTTGAAGTTTTGTGTATTGAGTTCTGAGTTTTGAGTTGAGAAATCGCTGGAACTTCTAATTCCTAATTCCTAATCTCTAGTTTCTATTGTACAGAAGCACCCATTGCCATCAACGTACCGTCGTCTTCATAAACAGGCGTTCCTGCCGCTTTTTGTTGATTGAGATATATTTGCAACGTACGACCGTAATAGTTTTGCACAGGTATTGAAGTGCTCAGACCTATTATATCGCTGATCTCTTTGGGCGATAAACCGAGTACCTGCGACATTAGATAAACTTTTGTACGGCTGAATGTACCCAGGTACCCGGAGAGCCACTGTGCTGGTTTTTCTAAAATATCGTTGAGAATGATCTTGTATTTGATATAGCTGAAACTAGCGCCGGTTATGCTGTTGGTGATCTTCCATTGCATGGCTGTAGAAAAATTACTGTTGTCCTGCAACAACAAAATGATACTACGCCTTTTTGTTGAAGATCTGCCGTGCGGTGCACTTTCAGGTATAAAGTATCAACCGTTCTACCAGCTCTTATTTTGAATGAGTCAGGCAATGCATCGTAGTGTGTGCCAGCAACGGCGGTAGAGCTATCCCCAATAACTACTTTGACTGACCGTGCTTGATTGGAAACTTGTCCCATAACAGCAACAGGAATTCTTACAATGGAGTCCTTTATACTCGAAAGTGTGAAACCAAATGACACTACACCGGTATCTACACTGTTTGCATAGTTGGACCTGAAGTACACATCATTAGTGCCCTCGTAGGTCATTATGCCTTGTTTTTTACAGCTTGCAAACATGAGCAAGAGTAATGTTAACGCGCCTGTATATTTTAGCAATTGCATATTTCTGTTTTAAAAGATCAATGAAAATTTGTTTCAGACTGAGGGATTGGCACTACATACTTTGTTTTATCCATCGTAACATTGCCCGATGTTGCCGAACCATTCGGAATCGCTGTAGTCTTGGTTCTTTTATAGTAATAAAATAACTGTCCCTCACCGTAAAATTCTTTTTGATATTCTTTCTTTATTTCTGTTGCCAGTACCGCAGTGCCCGGAATGTTGGCGTCACCCCTGTTGTAACGAACTGTGTTCAGCAATGCAAATGCAGTGGTGTTGTCCGGTGCTGTTTCTGCCGCGATGTAGTACATTTCACTGATGCGGATCAATGGCATCATATAGCGGAATTTGAGGTCTGTATTGGAAACATCTGCGAACTTGTAAAAAGTTCTGTAGGATTTGCTGCTCGCTGTGGGATAGATCCAGCAAGGGTTCAATCTGTAATCATTTGGATAGGTGGCTGACTCCATCATTGTATTAAGGCGGCCGTCGAGTGGTGCCAGTATTGACCCGTCTGAATTTGCCGGTGCAAAAAATTTATTGTAGTTACCATACATTTCAAGCGATTGAACTGCGAAGATCATTTCGGTAGAAAACAGCCTGTCAGCATTGTCTTTATTTGAAAGAACTGCAGTGGATGTTATCCATGGAAAATATTTCTGTGCATTTGCAATTACCAACTGCGAAGTCAGGTAAGCATTTGCCTTATCGTTCCTATACATGTACACCCTTGCCTGCAAAGCTTTCACTGCGTAATAATTCATGCGCAGGTTCCGGTTCCTGGAAAATGCATCGGTATTGGCGTCAGGATTTCCGGCTATGCCAAACGTAATCACAGGATCGTTTGATAAAAGGGCTTCCGCAGTTTTCAAATCATCCAGCACGCTGTCCATTACATTGTTTCCCGGCAGGTAAGTATTGTAAGTCGAACCTGTTTTTTTGTAATAAGGTATGGCTGGTAAAATAGAATCTGCTGTACTGCACATCGGCCCAAACAAACGAAGCATGTCGAAGTGGAAAAATGCCCTCAGTGCTATCGCCTCCCCTCTTAGTATTGAATCCTGTGAAGGTGTAACGACGCCTTTATATTTATCAAGCTGCGCAACAAAACTATTAACGTTGGCAATGCACACGTAAGAGCTCGTCCAAATTTCGTCAGTTGCTGTTTTTACGACATCCTGGGAAAAGCCGTATGATGAAAAGTTATAGTATTTATGGCTGGAGCCAACGTTGTAGTATTGCGCCATTACATCCGGAACCAACATGGTAAGGTTGGCGCCGTACATGCTTGATTTCGACATGCTCAGGTAAATGCCATTCAGTGCCTGGTACACGCTTTGTGGTGTGCTGAATATTTGCTGCTCGGTGAACACATTCTCAGGTTTTACATCCAACCATTTTTTGCAGGAAGATAGGGACGCCATCATCAGCAGCAGAACTGAAATATATAGTGTTAGTTTTTTCATTCTTACAATTGTTTAAGGGTTAAAATGCTGCGTTTACACTGAAGGAAAATGTATTGGCAAAAGGATAGTCAATGCCTCGTTCTCTTTGCACCGTGGACACACGGAAAATGTCATTTGCGTAAGCAGTGATCCTGAAACTTTCCATGCCCAGGGTTTTGATCCATTTCTGACCAAGGAAATCATACCCAAGACTGAATGACTCACCGGAGATGTAATTTTCTTTTTGTACAAAGCGGGATGAGATGGGCGTAGCTCCTTCTAATTTTGCTGTGACGAGATAAATTCCTTTGAACGGAGCATTGTCTCCCGGTTTTTGCCAGCGATCGTATAACGCACGTTTGTCCTGGTTGTTGCCAACAGAGAGATAGCTAATGTTTTCAACCTTGTTGTACAGTGCAGAATTGTACACGCTTGCACCTACGCTATAACGCATCGCTGCACTGAATGTGAAACCTTTGTAGCGAAAGTTGGTACTTATTACACCCTGCGCCTTTGGCTGTGTGTTGCCTACTTGTACAACATCATTTACATCGTAAGTAAATGTGTATTGACCATCTCTCTTAATAAAAACTTCCTGACCTGTTGAAGGATCAATACCTGCTGAACGCACCGCCCATATATCGGTTGGACTATTTCCATCAACATATCTTTCAAGCGATTTACTTAACTGGTTTTGTTTGTTTAAACCAGCAAGCGTATTGTTGAAGTTTTGATATTTGCTTTCGAGCATGCCAATGGTTCCACCCAGCGTCCACATGATCCTTTTATTAAGGTTGTTGATGATCTTATAACCAACACCAAGATCCATTCCTTTTGTGACTAATGTGCCGGTGTTCAGCGGGTAACTATTAATACCTGTAGAAGAAGGCAACGGTGCCAGAACGATTAGCGGATCAGTTACTTTGGTATAGACGTTTCCTGTTAATGACAATCTTGATTCAAATGCCACAACGTCCAGACCCAGATTTTTGGAAGTTGTAAGCGGCCACGTAAGATTTGGATTTGCCAGCGTTGCGAGATCAACACCTTGTCCGAACTGGTTGATATAACTGTCATACACATACGTCGCTATCGATGTGATGCTTCCAAAATTTTGGTTACCGCTTGTTCCTACGGAAGCTCTTAAACGCAATGTATTCAGCCATTTTGCTTTGTTAAGAAACGCTTCATTGTGGATGTTCCATCCAGCTCCTATAGACCAGAAAGGACTGAATTTGTTGTCTGAACCAAAAGCAGTTGACCCATCGAGACGATACGTGAAGTCCGCAAAATACCGGTTGTCAAACGAATAGTTTAAACTTCCAAGCAAGTTGTTACGACGAAAAACAGAAGTGACGGAACCTGGTTTTGCATTGGTCGGATAACCAAAGGCAAATGCCGGATTGCCTGTGCTTCCTGCCGGGAAACCAACTGCAGTAAAAGAAATCATTTCATTTCTTGTCTGCTCTGCTTCCGCGCGAAGATTGGCTGTTACCTGGTGTACACCGTTGAATAGTTTACCGTAGGTAAGCATCACGTTGGTCTGGTAATTGAATCCGCTAACTTTTTTGTTGGTGTATTTTCCTTTGGTAAAAATGCTGCTGTCCTGGAACAAAGTATTTTCAGGGGAAATAAAAGTAACTCCGCTAGTTGTATTCTGATTAATGGAAATGGCTCCTTGCAATTGCAACTCGGGAAGGATGGTGTAAATGAGTTGCAGATTTTCGTTGTATCCAAACGACTTTGTACTGTTGGTGCTTGGCAACAATGCGTTGTACAATGGGTTGAAAACATAGAATGTCGAGCCTAAATAATCTTTGCTTACTTCGAGGTATTTTTGAGCAATGCCTAATGAATCTCTTTTTTGAAAATAAGCCGGTGCTTTTACAAAGTTTGAGAAAGAACCATAAGGTGACTCAGTGGCATTGTAACCGTTAAGATAAAGTTTGTTGGAGAGGTTGAATTTTCCTTTGCGATAGCTAAAATCAAAGCTGCCACCCCAGTTTTGTCTTCCGGAGCCTTTCATTACCCCGGAAATGTTTTTGTAGTTGAATCCAAGGCCATAACGGGTTGTGGCATCTCCGCCATCTGCATATAAATTCGTGTTTGAAGTAAAGCCCGTTTGAACTGGTTCATTTAGCCAATAAGTGTCAGTACCTTGTTGTACCAAAGCGAGGTGCTTGCTGTACAAATCATCTAGATAGTATTGGTTCGGCCATGATGCTGTGTTTGGTCCCATGGTATAACGGCCCGCCAGTTTTTCAAACTGCAATTCCTCGGTGGAGTTCATCATGTTATAGCCCGAAAGATCAGGAGCCTGTACGTTGAAATCACCAGAGTAAGAAAGACGCATTTTTCCGGGACGTGGTTTTTTTGTCTCAATAACCACAACGCCATTCGCGGCTTGTGCGCCGTAAAGTGCCGTAGATGCTGCATCTTTAAGAATGGTAACACTTCCAATTCTGTTGATGTCGAGGTTATTGATTATCTGCAGCGAAACCCTGAAGCCATCGAGTACAAATAAAGGTTGGTTGGGATCTGAGTTGAATTCGTCTTTAAGGGCACTGTTGCTGATGCTGCTTTGACCGCGGATCTCGATGTTTGGCAAGGAATTGGGGTTAGAGCCTTGCACGTTGTTGTCCATTACAATGAAAGAAGGGTCAAGGGTTTTGAGGCTTTGAATGAGGTTCTGGTTACCTACAACTTTTAATTGCTCTCCTGTAAATGTTGCAGTGGCGCCGGTAAAACTTTCTTTTTTTCTGCCGAACATCCCTGTTACAACGATGTCATCAAGCTTTTTGCTGGCCTTCTTCATGGCAACAACGAAATTCGTTTTGTTGCCTATTTCAATGGTTTTCGTTTCGTATCCTACATACTGTACAAAGATTTCCTTGGTGTTCTCTGGTATGTAAACTTTAAACTCTCCTGCTTCATTTGTGATGCCGCCAAGCGCTCTGACGTTAGCGACCATCACTGTACCATCGGTTCTTGTAACGTTGTTTGCCCGGCCTTTTACGAATACTGATGCACCGGGTAAAGGCTCGTTATTTTCGTTTACTACCGTTCCTGTTATTAAGATCTTATCGCCGTAGACCTTAGCGGCCATGGCCTGAACAGCAACAATGTCTGGCGGACCCGGTTGTCTCACAATGATCCTTTCCCCGCCTGTGTCTGTTACATTGTAAGTGGTTACAGGTCTTACGTACGTAGTTTTCTTTCTTCCGGATACGATGCTGTAATTCGTGTCATTGATCTTGATGATCTTCAATCCATGTGGTTGAACTAATTTCTTTAGAACGGTTTCTACGGGTTCGTTGGAGGAAGCAAGATCGAAGTTTGCAGAAAGACCATTGATCAGTTTATCTTCGAACAATAAGTTTATGTGATAGCGTTTTTGTACCTGTTGCAACAGATCCCTGAGCGAACTGTCTGCAGTGGCTGCGGTTATTTGCACGCGGGAATTGGTGTTCAGCGCGTAGGCTATGTTTTGGGCTGGAATATACCCTGGCGACACCGCCACGCATGCGGAGGCGATAAAACACAGAAGATGTTTTCTCATGTCAGTTTTGGTTTGAAAAAAAGTATGTAAAAAGCGGCTAAGGTTGTTTTTTGCGAATCACAATTTCTTTTCCATGCCTCTCCAGCTGCAGGTCCTCAAGGACAGCACTGATGGAAGCAAGCAAGATCGTATCATTTTCAGTGGGAACAGCACCTGATATGGTTCTTTTGTACACTTCATCGTCTTCTACTTTCACCTTAAAACCATAGTTGTCTTCAAGCATTGTGATCACCTCTCTCATAGATGTACTGTCGAATTCGATCCTGTTGTTTTTCCAGGAGCTTATTTTATCTGGCACTTCTTTTTTGTTGAGCAGTATCTTTTTTGTGGCAGAGAACGTAACGACGTCACCCGGTGCCAGCACGATTTTGGAACGTTCATCGTCTTTCAAATCGAGCTGCACTTTACCATTGTTGAGCGCCACGGTCGTTACCTGGTGCCTGTTATCTACGTTAAAGGAAGTTCCTAAAACCTGCACATTCAACTGGTCCGTATGCACAATGAACCTGCTGCTTTCCTTTGTGACCTCAAAGCCATTTACGTGATTCACTTCAAAGAATGCTTCTCCATCCAGCCACACCTCGCGAGGCTTTCCGGTGTTCCATTTGTTAGAATAACGTAGTGTCGAGTTTGCATTCAATGTAACTACAGAATGATCGGGCAACTCAACTTTTTTCATCTCTGCGTATCTTGTTGTTACTGTTACATCTCGGTTTGCGCTCCACCAATATCCCGCTCCTGCTGTTATGATCACTGCTGCGGCTGCCGCATATTTCCACCATTTGTTCATCCCAACAACTTTGGCAGGTTGTTTGCCTGCTAAAGCAACAACATTGTTCCACACTCTGGACTTCGCACCAGCCACGGATTGTACGCCTGATGGCTGTATAGCGCCCAGCAAGGCTCTTGCTTCCTCTGAAAACGTTTTCAATTGCTGATGTTCCTCTATTGCTTTTTGCCAGGTTTGGGCATGAACATTTTGTTCGCCATGCACCCAGGCGAGAAAATCATCATCGAGCAAAATATCTTCTACAGTATAATTCCGGTATTGCTTCATACGATTCAAAGGAGTAATTGTTATAAAGACGGTTAGCAGTTGTTTTTTTACCCCACGGGTTCACAACTTTTTTAGAAATTTTTTTATCAAAACAAAAAAGAAGCCTGCAATGCCCAAAGAATAACGGCGGCTCCCACTTTGTAAATGGCCCTCAAAGCCTCTATGGACCTGGCCATCAGCTTATAGGTGGCTTTGGGTGATAGATCAAGGATAGAAGAAATTTCCTGGTAAGAAAAATTTTCATAGAACCTTAAATAAATGGCTTCCCGCTGTCTTGCCGTGAGTTGTTCCATTGCTTTCTGCAGTTTTTGCTGTAGCAGCATAGCCTGTTCTCTTTCCATTACTGTATCATCTACTGCGAGTGTAAATTCAAAGGGAGAATCGTTGGCGCTCAGTCTTTTTTCTGCACGCAGCTTATCGATCAGCAGATTTTTAAATGAACGGAATAAATAGTTTTTAACAGATACAGGTAGAGTGAGTTTGTGGCGGGAATTGATGAACTTTATAAACAGGTCCTGGATGGCGTCCTCTACAAATACCGCGTCGGCGCAGTATCTGAAGCCATAGGCATATAATTGATCAAAGTAAAGCTGGTAAAGCTTTTCCAGACCACTATCATCGCCCTTTAAAAATGCAGCCCACATTTCCTGCGGCTGTTCCATGCCAGAGTCGTTCATTAGATTCTCAACAGTTAGCAAATGAAGATAGCATATAGTTGGTTTATATCAAAAAAGCACTGGTGGTGAGCCAGCGCTTTTGAAACAATTAAGAATTAGGAATTAGGAATTAAGAATTAATAGGTGTGGCATTGTTTTATTAATACAAACAGTCATTTTCAGTAATGCATGTTTCACAGAAAAAATTCTTAATTCCTAATTATTAATTCTTAATTTCTTGTTCAAGCAAAGTTTTCAACGCCGCATCCGACGGCCTTGGAGCATCTACTGTTACGATCTTTCCTTCTTTGTCAAACACCATAAAACGTGGAATGCTGTTGATGTCGTAGAATTTAGCGATGTCACTCCAGCCTGCAGCAAATAACTGCGTGCCGCCCAGTTGCTGCGTTTGCACGAAGGTTTTCCATTTTTCTTTGTCTTTCAGTTCATCTACGGAAATGCTGACAAACACAACATTCTTATCCTTCATTTCTTCTTCCAATGTTTTTAAAAATGGCAATTCTTTTTTGCAGGGGCCGCACCATGTGGCCCAAACATCGATCAGCACAACTTTCCCTTTAAGATCGTTCATGCTTACTTTGTTGCCGTTGATATCTTCATAGGAGAAATTGTAAGACGCACTTCCCTTTTTAAAATTGTTCATTGCCTTCATGGTGTTGAAATACGCGGCTTTCATTGAATCGGTTACCAGGTATTTTTTTAACGGATCAATGGTGCTGGTAAATTCTTCGTATGATTTGAAACGGCCCATATTGTTGGCAACATACGCTCCTTTCAATGTGTCATTACCAAACAGGTTGGCTGCCCATTCAGTGCGGTTTGCAGGAGCAGGCGCATTCCTGTCACCCATGAGTGTGCAGAAGGTTGAGTAATTTCCCATGTACTCAACAGTTTCTCCCAATTGCAATATGGAGGCAGACGTATATTTTGGACTTTTTATGATTTGCGAGTAAAATTCAGGATACTCAGCTTTCGTTGGATGCGTAGAATGCGGTACCAGCATGTAATGCATGGCATCAAGCTCGACGTCCATATCAACTGCCATCTTCATTAGCGTGTTGAATTTTTTATTGGGCGTTGCGATCTTTTGATTGAATTTTTTTGCCTCGGGTAAAAAAGTATTCAGATTTTTAAAGTACTCCTGGTATTCCATGTTGATCTTTGTAAACTGAAAAGCAGGACGGGCAATAACAGAAGACGCTGCGGCCCAGTCTGCCAGCAGTTTGTTTTCCTGAGAGCCTGTGATCATTTTGTAACCTTCATCATTTATTTCGACTGACAAAGCATCACCGCTTTTTATGTAGATCCTCACGGGATTATTCCCCCTGCCTTCAGCGATATAGTAAAAACCTTCCTCAGGATTGGAGAGCGCGAACGCGAAATCCTTGTCCTTGCCGGGTTTTGCAGTGGCTATAGGAATGCGTTTGCCTTCATGCACTTTCATCAGCATCATTTCTGTTGTATAATTTTTTTGAAAGGTGCCGGTCAGTACAAATAGTTTTGCGGGCGGTAAGTTTGCGTGTACGGTCGTGTAGCAAGCTGCCATCATTAGCAGCAATAAACCAGAGTATTTCTTCATTGTAAAGCTTTTATAGTTCATGACATTCGTATAGACGAATGCATGAAGCGATTTTACCCCATGGCGGGTTTTTATTTTTTTAGCTGAGCGCTTAAGGCTGAATGCTTAAGGCTTAACGCTTAACGCAATCGCAAAGTTTCCATCTTAATTCTAATTGCCAGACTAAAGCATCTGTACATAAGAACAGATAATTTAACGTGTCGCCCCTCCGGGGCTGGCTCTACATTTTCTGCGTTGTTTCCTTTTTCTACGAACGTGTCGCCCCGCTGGGGCTATATTGAACTTCCTGGATGTTGCGAACAGCCCCAGCGGGGCGACACGTTAGTAGAAAATGATAAGTCATGAAGAATCAGAGCCAGCCCCGGAGGGGCGACATGTTAAACGTCGCGAAGCGAAAGGTTCTCAGCCATTTCAAGGTTGATGGCATTGGCGAACACACGAACCTGATTCGCACAAGTTCGTCCAAAAAAAGAAGTCAGGATTCAAACTTTCGCTATTTTGCGGCCTTTTATACGATTAAATATGACCATAAAGCATTTCATTGCTGCATCATTTGTATGCAGTTGTTTTCTAACGAGCTATGCCCAAAAGGCTGTTACGCTGCAGGATTACCAGCGGGCAGAAAGCTTTTTAGGGTATAACACCCACAAGTATCTAGACCGTACTTTTTCTTCTCCCAACTGGATCTCCGGCGACCGCTTCTGGTATCGCACACTCACCCCGAAGGGTAGTGAATTTGTGCTGGTTGATCCGGTTAAAAAAACAAAAGCACCAGCCTTTGATGCAGCACGCCTTGCGTCGGCGCTATCATCCGTAGCTCCTATTGGTGTGTTGTCGGACGCATTGCCATTCAACTATTTCACCTATTCTGACGACAACCGTTTTATTTCTTTCTACGCTTTCAGGCAACAGTGGAAAGTGAATCTTCAAGACTATAGCATTGTAGCGGCAGACAACAGCGTCAATAAGGGTAACGCGGGAACAAATGATGTTCCGGAAGTAGTTTCGCCAGATGGAACCAAAGCAGCGTACATTAAGGACTGGAACCTTTGGGTGCGCGACACCAAAACCGGCAAAGAAACGCAACTTACGCAGGACGGCATCAAAGATTTTGGATATGCCACTGACAACGCAGGCTGGAAGCACAGCGATGAAGCTATTCTCCGCTGGTCGCCCGATTCAAAAAAGATTGCCACTTTCAAGCAAGATCAAAGGCAGGTTGGTGAAATGTACCTTGTTACTACCAATGTGGGGCATCCCAAACTGGAGCAATGGAAGTATCCGCTGCCTGGGGATGAGCATATTCCGATGATCACACGAGTGATTATTGAAGTAAGTAATCCAAAAGTTATTACCCTGAAAGTAGCGGCAGATCCCCATCGTGCGACGCTAAGCGATGATATTTCAAGCAGTGGAACTTTCGATGATGTGAATTGGAGCGAAGATGGTAACTGGCTGGCTTTTGTTTCTACTTCCCGCGATCACAAAAATGAAAAATTCCGCATTGCCAATACGAACACAGGCGATGTGCGTGAGGTGTTCGAAGAAAATGTTACTACGCAATACCAATCTGGCTGGGGAACCATTAACTGGAAATTCTTGCCTAAAACCAATGAGCTCATTTGGTTTTCTGAAAGAGATAATTGGGGACATTTATATTTATACGATGTAGCCACAGGTAAATTGAAAAATCAAATTACCAAAGGCGATTTTATGGTAAGCGATCTGCTAAAGGTGGATGAGAAAACCCGTTCCATTTATTTCTACGCCCGTGGTTTAGAAAAAGAAAATCCTTATTACAGACAGTTATATAAAGTTGGTTTTGACGGGAAAGGAATGACATTACTTACCCCTGCTGAAGGTTATCACACCACGTTCTTTGCTGCTTCAGGAAAATATATTGTTGATACTTATTCCAAACTTGACGTGCCTCCTGTTACCGTTTTACTTGATCAAAACGGAAAGCAAATAATTGAAGTGGAACGCACGGATGTATCACGTTTGAAAGACGCGATTGGATGGAAGGCACCGACGCCAATAACAGTCAAGGCGAACGACGGCGTAACTGATTTGTATGGTTTGCTGTTTACGCCAACACATTTGGACCCTTCCAAAAAATATCCTGTTATTGATTATGTGTATCCCGGTCCGCAGGGAGGAAGCATGAATGGCGCATGGGATTTTAGCTCTACCCGCGGCGACAACCAGGCATTGGCTGAATTGGGTTTTTGCGTAGTTGTATTGGAAGGAACCGGAAATCCCTTGCGCAGCAAGAGTTTTCAGGATATGTATTTTCCTGATCTAAGCATCAACACGTTGCCCGACCAAGTGAGTGGCATTCGTCAACTCGCTCGGCGTTATCCATATTTCGATACGACACGCATCGGTATCTGGGGGCATTCAGGTGGCGGCTTCGCCACTGCTACGGCCATGTTCAGGTATCCTGATTTCTTTAAAGTAGGCATCAGCGAGAGTGGTAATCACGACAATCGCAATTATGAGGATGACTGGGGCGAGCGCTACATTGGCTTACTCAAAAAAAATGCAGATGGCACCGATAACTACACCGCGCAGGCGGATCAGCTTAACGCAAAAAAATTAAAAGGAAAATTGCTGCTGGCACATGGCATGATGGACGACAATGTTCCTCCATACAATACCATGCTGGTGATAGATGCGTTGGAAAAAGCAGGTAAAGATTTTGACCTCATCTTGTTTCCTCACGCACATCACGGCTACGGTGAAAATTCATATTACATGATGCGTCGACGTTGGGATTATTTTGTAACCAATCTTCTGGGTGCCGAACATCCGAAAGAATATAAGTTGCAGGTAACTGGCGACAGACGTGTGATGTAGGGGGAAAGCTTAATGCGAAACGCTAAACGCTAAACGCCTAACGCTGAATGCCAAACGCCTGATGCACCTGAAGTGCGTTTGGCGTTTGGCATTCAGCATTCAGCATTAAGCCTATTTGCTTGTTACGCTTATCTCCGCACTCTGCAAACCTTCCGCACTTGCTTTCACTGTTATCGTTCCGGCCTTCGAAGTTGCTTTTACGATCGCCAATGCATATCCACTGTAGGCAACTCTTTCTTTTGACGCGAATGAAACAAGATTTGCAGGATCGCCGTTATCGGTTGCTACAATTTCACCCGCTCCGGATACTTCAAACTTAATGCTGTTGCCGGCTTCAGGCACCACTACTCCATTCTTGTCCACAACGCAAACGGTGATGAATGAAAGATCCTTGCCATTTGCATTCAGGTTTTTTCTATCTGCCGTCAATATAAGTTTATATGCAGCACCTGCAGTTTTTACTTCGTCAATTGCCCATTGTTTCCCGTTCTTATAAGTGATCACTTTTAATGTTCCCGGCTCATATACCACATCATCCCAGCGGAAACGATATTCATATTGTCCTCTCTTTTTTCTACCCAATGATTTACCGTTCAAAAACAATTCAGCTTCATCGCCTGATGAGTATACGTGAACAGGTGTTACTTTACCAATGCGATCGGGCCAAGTCCAGTGCGGCAGAATATGTGCCATTGGCAACTCCGGGCGCCAGCGTGCCTGGTAGAGATAAAATCTGTCTTTCTTAAAACCGGCTAAATCTATGATGCCGGAATACGAACTGCGGGCAGAATAATAAGGCGTTGGTTCGCCGATATAATCCCAGCCCGACCAGACAAATTCACCGGCCACGTAAGGATTATGATCCTGTGCGTAAAACACTTTGTCGGGTGATGCGCCAAAAGCCGCAGTGTATAAATCGTATGCACTAACTGCTTTATTTACAGGGTCTCCACCTGTGGAATCACTCACTGGTGCACTGATGCCATCAATTACAGGAAATATGTATGTGCCCCGTGTGCTAAGTGCAGAGGCCGTTTCGCTGCTAACGATCATTTTTTCCGGAAACTGTTTTTGAAATGCCGGGTACAAAGGTGATGTGCGAATGCCTTTCAAATGACTATAAGCCGGCGCGTCACGAATGCCCTCTCCCTGGTAATTTAGACTCATGATGTCAAGCTGTTTGGGAAACGGCATATCAGGTTTTGCGTAGTTCATGGAAGCCGTTGCGGGGCGTGTGCTGTCTTCATCTTTTACAATATCGTGTAATTGTTTGGCCAGGGCTGCACCTTCATCGCTGGTGTATTGTTCACCCACTTCATTGCCAAAGCTCCATGCCATAACAGACGGGTGGTTGCGATCTCTCCTGATGAATGAACGGATGTCCGCTTCGTGCCAATCGCTGAAAATTAAATGAAAATCGAGCGGCGTTTTTCCTCTTTCCCAGCAATCAAATACTTCATCAATTACAAGGAAACCCATGCGATCAGTAAGCTCGAGCAACTCAGGTGCGGGTGGGTTGTGAGCGAGTCGAATGGCATTGCAGCCCATATCACGCAACATTTCCAGCTGTCGTTCTGCTGCACGCACATTGAATGCAGTGCCTAATGCACCAAGGTCATGGTGCTGGTTTACACCCTGAATACGAAGCGGTTTGTCATTTACCGACAAGCCTTTTATAGGATCAAATTGTAATGAACGAACACCAAAAGGCGTTTCATACTCATCAATGATTTTTCCATTTTTATACAGTCGTGTTATTGCGACGTAAATGCTGTGATCCTTTGCCGGCAGCGGTTGCCAGAGTTTTGGATTTTTAAGTGACGCGGTTTTTTCTATGGTTTGCCTCTCTCCTGCTTTTACAGTTATGTCAGTTGATTGAAAGGAAGCGATCGTATTTCCCGTTTTTACAAAGGCGTTGTTCAGCGCATAGATGTCAGTTGTTACTTTCAAACGCTGATCGGTTGCAGAAGTATTGGCAACGCAAACAGAAAGCTCGACGTTTGCGGAGCTTGCTGAAATATTTTTTGTGCGAACAAATGAACCCCACTGTGCGACATGTACAGGATCAACTTTGGTGAGCCAAACGTTGCGATACAGGCCCGCACCAGGATACCAGCGTGAGGAGTTCGCAGGATTGTCCAGGCGGATCGCTATTTGATTTTCGCCAGATTTTATATACGGGGTAAGATCGAGGCGAAATGAATTATAGCCGTAGGGCCAGCCACCAACGAGCTTTCCGTTGAGCCACACCATTGCATATGACATGGCACCATCAATATCGAGGTAAATAGATTTGTTGAGGTCGGCTGACGAAACGTTTAGCTTTCTGCGATACCACGCAACGCCCTGTATTGGCAGACGTCCCATGCCTCCTCCAACAATTGCATTCTCGTCTTTATAAAAAGGTTTGTCGATCGCCCAGTCATGTGGAAGGGTTACACTTTGCCATTGTGCGTCGTTGAAATCATTTTGAACAAAAGGAAAATCTTTGCCAGGATTACCTTGCGGGCGTTGATGATGTTTGGACGGATCTTTGATGAAATCATTTGCCGCGGGCAATATCCACGCTTTCAACGCATCTTTTGAAGCAATGGCAGTACCAGATTCTGATGCCCTTGTGTCGGCAACTTTGTTATCATTCTTGTCGGTAACAACAGGACGTTCGTCGTATATTAGTTTATCGGGTTCGGAATCGTAACGCATGAACTTCCAGCCATCGTTTAGGCTGATGCGCTGTCTGGTGGTTTGTGCATTTGTAACAGCTGAAAGTGCTGCCAATAACAGGCAGGCTGCAAGACGCAAGAATCGTTGATTGATGTACATAGGCAGTGTGTTGTGCCGACTTACAAATTCAGTGAGGAAGATTTATTCCGGATGCCGGAACCAATACAGCAAGATTGTTTGTCATCCCGAGGAACGAGGGATCTGAGTATTGCACAAACCGGTTGGCGGTGTTCGTCCCAGATCCCTCGTTCTTCGGGATGACAAAAACGTCGCTGTTAATTTATTTTGGCTCTCCGCTGCAGTAATGTCGTTGTATTTCCAATTTGTGTATTAGATACACCTAAAATCTATTTTTAACAAATATATGCAACCGATTGCAATGATTGTGATTTTTTATATTTTTGAGGATAAGAAAGGACTAAATTTACTCAAAGCCAATTCATTAGGATGAAAAGACTTGCCATTACGATTACTTCGGTTTTATTGTGCTGCTTGTGTTCCCGTGCCCAGGTTAAACTGCCTCAACTGATCAAAGACAGCATGGTGTTGCAACGCGATGCGAAGATTAAAATTTGGGGCTGGGCATCGCCAAATGAAAAGATTAGCATTTCCTTCAACAAGAAAAAGTTTGGTGCTAAAGCAGATGCCACCGGTAATTGGTCCCTTCTCCTGCCGCCGATGAAAGCTGGAGGGCCTTATACGATGAGGATTGATGCGAGCAATCATCTTACACTCAACAACATTCTGATTGGTGATGTTTGGCTGTGCTCCGGACAATCAAATATGGTGCATCAAATGAGCCTGCATAGCGTGTTGTATGCCAATGAAATTGCGAATGCGAACTATCCTGAAATAAGACAATTTTTAGTGCCGTCTGTTACAAACTTAGTAGCTCCTCAAAAAGATTTTCCGGATGCACATTGGAAGTCCGCCAATCCTGGCGATGTGCTGCAGTTCTCTGCTGTCGCTTATTTCTTCGCAAAAAAATTATACGATAAATATCATGTACCTATCGGATTGATCAATGCGAGCTGGGGCGGCACTCCTATTGAAGCATGGATCAGCGAAGATGGTTTTAAGGAATTCCCCTCTATCCTTTCAACGCTGGAAAAAAATAAAGACACGGCCTACGTAAATGAGACAAACAGAAATGTAAAAACAAAAGCAGAAACGCTGTCTGAAGATAAAGGACTTGAAGGTCCGGTGAAATGGTTTGATCCTGCGTATGAACCAAAGGGTTGGCGAACGATCAACATTCCGGGTTATTGGGAGGACCAGGGTGTGAAAAATTTGAATGGTGTAGTGTGGTACAGAAAAGAAATTGATGTACCCGCTTCTATGGTGGGCAAACCTGCGAAAGTTTTTCTTGGCAGAATTGTAGATGCGGATGTTTTGTACATCAACGGCAAACAGATTGGCAGCACGGGTTACATGTATCCTCAACGCCGGTATGCCCTTCCTGCAGATGTTTTGAAAGCAGGCAAAAATCTGTTTGTCATCAAGGTGACGAACAATTCCGATAAAGGCGGATTTGTTCCGGATAAGCCTTATCAATTGATTGCGGGCAATGATACGATAGATCTTAAAGGTTACTGGCAATACAAAGTGGGGCAAGTATTTCTTCCCACAAAAGGTCTTGGTGGTGGCATTACGTTGCACTACCAACCTGCCGCTTTGTTCAACGCGATGATCGCTCCTGCCATTGGTTATTCTGTTAAAGGATTTGTATGGTACCAGGGCGAAGCAAACTCGGGCAATGCCACGCAGTACGCAAAATTGCTACCTTCCATGATCAATGATTGGAGAACAAAATGGAACAATCCCAGCGCTCCTTTTTTGTATGTGCAGTTGCCGGGATTTATGGAGATGAGTTACCTGCCGTCTGAAAGTCAATGGGCGGCATTTCGCGATATGCAACGCCAATCATTATCTGTACCGAACACCGCGATGGCTGTTACGATTGACCTCGGCGAATGGAACGATATTCACCCGGATAGAAAGAAAGAGGTTGGCGATAGATTGGCATTGGCTGCGGAGAAAATTGTTTACGGTGAAAATATCGTTTATTCCGGACCGCTATATCAGTCGTCTCGCGTTGACGGCAACAAGATGATCATTTCCTTTACCAATGTTGGAAGCGGCTTAATTACCAATGATGGCGAGGCTTTGCAGGAATTTGCCATTGCGGGTGCCGATAAAAAATTTGTGTGGGCAAATGCAAAAATAGAAGGTGATAAAATCATCGTTTGGAGTGATAATGTAAGTGCACCAAAATATGTTCGCTATGCATGGGCCGATAACCCGGTGAACCCGAATTTGTATAATAAGGAAGGCTTGCCTGCATCGCCGTTTGAGGGAACAACTGAATAACTGAGTAACTGAATAACTGAATAACTGAATAACTGAATAACTGAAGGAAAGCCGCATTGAAGCAGTGCCTTAGTGAAACTCGTGTCCTTAGTGTCTTAGTGGTAAAGAAAATATTCAAACAAACTAGTTAACCGCCAAGATCGCGAAGGTGGCGCAAAGGAAACGAAGGAGGAATTTTCTTTGCTTCCTTTGCGCTTTTTGGTGTTATGTTTTATTTAGGTGCCACTACTTTGAGTGCTTTGCGGTAAAAGAAACTGCAATCGCTCAAAACTATCAGTTATTCAGTTACTCAGTTATTCAGTTACTTCCCTGCGGCTTAATGATCTTATAATTCCCGCTCAAATGCATTATGCTAAACAGGTACAATAGCCCATCATAGTAAGGATCGAAATAGCCATCCTCGTAAGGTTCCAGTTTTGCGTTCCATAGCGCATGAACAAAATCGAAGTTTTTATCCTGCCCCATGTAAGACGCGGCGGCAGATGTAGCAACAAGTCCCAGCGAGTGTCGTAGTTTTTTTATGCCACCTGCTGGAAGAATAAAATCAGGAGCTGATCCATCAATGTTGAACTGGTCATCAAACTTATCGATGCCTTTTGATCGCAAGAAATTTTGAAAACGTTTTGCATAATCCTCTTGCCATTCTTTATCTTTTCCAAACCATACATAATCCATCGTGATGTTCATCGGGACCCGCCACGAATCAAATCGAAATGCCGGTGGCATCCACGGCGTGGAATGCGCTTCGCCACTGAATTCTGTGTAATCGTAATTCAATGCAGTAGCCGCTTTGCATGCTCTGTGCAGGAACGCTCTTGAAGTATCTGCACAGTCTTTGTAAAATTGTTCGTGGCCATCTTTCGCATACATAGCCCATATTTCAAAGAAGGCAGGCAAATGATAAGATGGATCTGTCCATCCATAATTTTTCTCTTCCGGTGTGAACGAAATTTGTTTATGCGCAGTGTTGAGTATATTGTAAATGCCGCCCGTACCATCTTTGCTCCACATCGCATCCAGGATAATTCTTGCCTCGCGATAGTAGTCAATGCCTGTATTGTTGCCCCAGCGATTGGCTGCGAACAACAGGTCAGTAACAAAATACAATTCCCCATCAGAGGCCGTGCCATCAGAATTTTTCTTCAATGTTTTAGGTTCAATGCTCCATGCAAAATAGCCTTGTCGAGGGCCACTCTGGTGTTGCAAATATTTTTTTGACCAGCGCCAGATACGATCGAAGACATCCTTTTTATTTAATTGCACTGCTATCATCATGCCGTATGAAAGTCCCTCTGTACGGGCATCGTGGTTCTTTACATCGGAAACATATGCCATTGAATCGCCTACTTCAAAATAGACCTTGTTTGGCCCTTCAAAAACGTCATGGTATGCGTTTGCAAGTTTGTTGTCAATGTCTGTTTGACTATATCCTGCCTGCTTAAAAAGATTGGGATATGTGCCTGTGTAAAATGCACCTGCAGTTGCCTTGCCTGACTTTTTTGCTTTTTGTTGGGCAATTAATGTGTTGATAAAACAAAACATGGTGAGCACATACAAAAGAACCGCATATTTTTTCATGATGGCTTTATTTATTTGAAGAACGTTTTAATCGATGATATTATTCCCTTTAAATTAATATGTGGAATGTTCAAATCAAAAGCTTCGCAGTTTATTCTGATGCAACCGGATCAATAATCGCGTCTGTCATTTTTTATGATATCATCAAGATCGTGAACAGGACGCTCAATCTCAGAAGGAATCGGTAGTTGGCTGAACTGCTGGAAATACAGTAAGCATGCATCTTTCCATAAGATGGCGTTGCGGCATTGCAGGCGTAAATTTTGTTGCACTGCCTTGAAGCGAACGCTATCAACGTAAGGCTGTGCTTTGTCCCATATCTTTTGAAACGAGCGAACCTGCTGCACGCCACTATCATAACGATAACATAATTCGTCCCACAAGATGCGGCCATCTTTCATGGTGTAGTTCCACGGTAAGTGATGGAACCAAAGCAATAAATTTTCAGGGCAAGTTTTCGGATCATTCAATTGTGAAGCAAGCGGTTCGTGGTATTGACCAACTGCATCACTGCCCGTTGTAGTGCGACTAAAGCCAATGCCGTCTTTTGACGCCTGGTGATAATATGGTGGCGTCCAGTCTGCTCTTATTCCCTCTGGTGCCCACCATGGCTGTGGGCCATAATGTTCGTTGGCTGCCATGATGTGATGCAAACCGAGTGGTGTCATATAATTCACGGCTGCTTCCCTGCTGTCGAGCATCATTTGTGTAACAGGCGAAAGAAAATTGTTTGTCCATTCTGTTGCATGATTTGTTGCATTTGTTTCATCAGAAGTTGCATTGTAAAACGTCAATCGAAGCCACTCGTTTACAATTTGCTCACTCGTTATATTTACGTTCCATGCGAGGCGCCCGAATGCGTACCAGTTTGCCTGCGCGAAATCATTCCCGCACCAGTTTGCATCAAGGCCAATGTTGGCCACACCTGCTATGGCGGTATATTTTTGATTATAAATACTTCCATCGGTGCAACGCGCAACTGTACTACCCTCGCCTTGCTGGTAGGTGTCACTTTTCAAACACTCTTGCCACATCGGTGCTAAGAACACAAGGTGAATGGAATGTCCGAGATATTCCTGCGTTATTTGAAACTCGGGCATCACTGATGTTTTCTTCATTGCGCCAAACAAAGCACTGAATGGTTCCCGCGGTTGAAAATCGATCGGGCCATTTTTTACCTGTACGATCACATTGTCTCTAAACTTTCCATCAAGCGGCATAAACTCGTTATAAGCCTGCTTTGCACGATCTTTGTCATTTGGGCTATACACAAATGCGCGCCACATCACAATGCCGCCGTACGGTTTCAACGCATCAGCCAGCATGTTTGCGCCGTCTGCGTGCGTGCGACCAAAGTCTTGCGGGCCGGGCTGTCCCTCGCTGCTTGCTTTCACAAGCAAACCGCCAAAATCAGGAATGATGCTGTAAATTTCTTTTACTTTATTATTCCACCACGCAATCACTTCCGCATCTAAAGGATCTGATGTTTTTAGTTTGCCCAACAAAGCAGGAGACGAAAATTTTACAGAGAGATAAACTTTTATACCGTAAGGTCGCAATACCTCTGCGATGGCTTTTACACGATTGAGATAGTCGGCAGATAATATCAACGGAGATGCATTTACGTTGTTCAACACTGTTCCATTAATGCCAATGCTCGCATTTGCACGTGCATACTCCTGCCACAACTTTTTGTCTTGTTCCGTAACAATCAGCGCATCCTTGCTGCGCCAGAAAATAGAATTGCCTGCATATCCACGTTCCACTGAACCATCGGGGTTGTCCCAATGATTTAAGATGCGAATTTCATAAGATGGATTTTCTACTTCGCCGGTGATGGCTTCCTGCGTTTGTTGTCTGCGTAACAACTCATACACCCCATATAGAATGCCTTTATCTGTATTCCCTTCAATGGAGTTTTCGCTTAGCTTAAAGCCGTCGAACTTAATTGTTTTGTCTTTTTTAATAGACAAGGTAACAGACGCATTTGCTTTGCCCTGCCAGCCATCTTTCAGTTCCTGGATGGCAATAGACAATGTGGGTGATTTTTTAGCGCAAATAACCTTAACTGATTTTGGCGCCCTGTGTTGCAGCCAAAGTGAATGTCCGTCCTGTGCACGAAGTGTCAATGTGGCAAGAAGAAGAATGCAGGAGAATAGAGATTTCATATGTTGCAATTTAGATAATAGTTGAGAATTGAGAATGGAGAGTTGAGAGTTGTCAGGCAAAAAGTGTTAAACGTACACTTTACGTCGGCGTTTCATTAGTAAAGACCTTTTCAATTCTCAACTCTCAACTCTCAATTCTCCATTCTCAACTAACAACTTCCAGTTAATTCCCCGGTTAAGCGTTAATTAACTGCCCTGTTAAGAACCAAACGCTATTTTCGCTGCATTCACTTTTAAATGCTGATATGAAAAAACTGCAAGTCCTTTTGATGGTTATTACGATTGTAAACTTCTCTTTTGCAAACCCAACTCCTAAAAAACAACTTCCGGATGATGTATTGAAAAAACTGAACGGGTACAATGTGACTTGGAACACGCTTAGTACCACCGGCTCATTGGAATCGATGCCTTTGGGTAACGGTGATATCACTTCGAATGTGTGGGTGGAAAAAAGCGGCGACCTGATGCTGTACATCGGAAAATCTGACACATGGAGCGAGGCAACGCGTTTGCTGAAAGTAGGAAGAATAAGAGTGAAAATGTCGCCGAATCCTTTTACGACCGACACAGATTTTGAACAGACGCTAAATCTATATAAAGGTGAAATTGAAATTTCCGCGGGTAAAAAAGGAAACAGGGTGAATCTTAAAATTTGGATCGATGCGAATCAATCGGTGGTTCGTATTGAAACCTCATCTGATAAAAATATTTCGATAAGCTGCACGACGGAGTTGATGCGTTCGCAGTCATTTACATTAACTTCTCCCGATGATCCGATTGCTTCGAGTTTCAGAGGATTATTGGGAAGTCCGGTTAAGCCCTCGGAAAGGGCCGATGTGCTGGTGAAAAAATCTGACAGGATTCAATGGTACCATCGCAATGAAACTTCTTTCTTCGACACGATATTAACGAAGCAAAATGTTTCATCATTGATTGGGAAATATGCTGATCCTTATTTGCATCGCACGTTTGGTGCAATTATAAAAGGCAGTGGTATGCAACCTCAAAACGACAGCACTTTAACTTCCATTAAGCAAGGAAAGAATTTTGCGATTGCCGTTTATCCTTACACCGCGCAAACTAAGACAGTTGATGAATGGAACACGCAGCTTGAACAACTTGTCTCCAATATTGATAGAGAGAATACTCAAACTGCGCATAACAATCACTACGCATGGTGGGATGCATTCTGGAACAGAAGCTGGATATTTCTTAGCGGAGATGAAGACGCGGCGAAAGTTACAAGAGCGTATTTGCTGCAACGTTTTATGATGGCCTGTCAAAGTCGTGGCGCTTATCCTGCGAAATTCAACGGCGGCAATTTTACATTTGACTATAAAGGAAAAAATGGGGACTACCGCAATTGGGGACCGGGTTACTGGTATCAAAATACACGCCTGTTTTACTGGCCGCTGACTGCATCAGGAGATTTTGATTTGAAGAAACCGTGGTTTGATATGTACATGAAAATGCTGCCACTGCAAACCGATATCACAAAAGCATATTACGGACATGGCGGTGCATTTTTTCCGGAAACTTATAATTTCTTTGGCATGTATATCCAGGATGATTGGGGATGGAACAATTCTGGCAAAGCTTCTGACACAAGATGGATACGCTATCACTATTCAGGTGCCCTGGAAATGCTTTCTGAAATGCTGGACTATTATGATTACACAAAGGACGCTGCATTTGCGCAGCAATATGTTGTGCCGTTCGCTACGCAAGCAATACGTTTCTTTGACCAGCATTGGCCGCGCATTAATCAAAGCTTGCGTTTTATTCCTGCAAATGCCACTGAGCAATTTTGGGACTGCCTGAATCCTGTTGATTATATCGCGGGCTTAAAATACACCATTACAAAGCTTGATTCTTTGCCCGCAAATTTTGTATCTCAAGAACTAAAAAACGAATGGAATAATTGTCTTGCTTCTCTTCCTTCGATACCGATGACACACGACAAAAAGAAAATTTTACCAGCGGAGGAATATGGCAAGGGCCGCAATTTCGAGAACCCAGAATGCTATGTGATCTTTCCGTTTAAACTATATGGTCTTGGACATCCCAATCTCGATGTGGCACTGAATACATTCAACGACCGCATTTTTAAGCAGTCCAACTGTTGGACACAGGATGTAATACAGGCGCCACTTTTAGGCCTTGCAGACCAAACGAAAGAGTATTTGATGAAGAACGTCAACTCGCTTGAAAAAGATGTGCGATTTCCTGCGTTCTGGAAACCCGGTAGTGATTATGTTCCTGATTTTGATAATGGTGGCGCTTTGGCGATGGGTCTGCAAAACATGTTGTTGCAAAATGTAAATCAGCAGATACTCGTGTTGCCCGCACTTCCCAAATCATGGAACGTAGACTGCAAGCTGCATGCGTTTGATAATACGATTGTGCGTGTTGTTTGCGAAGGGCAAACTATTTCAACGCTGGATGTGCTGCCGGTTGCAAGAAAGAAGGATGTCATTCTGAAAATGCCGTTGAAATAGTTTCAATTTGAAAATGTGGAAATTTGAAAATTTGAAAATGCTTTCTGTGCAGTGTTCATTATTAATTTTGAACATTTTGCATTGCAAGAATTATTGAATTTAATTGGGAAGATGCACATCTACATTTTCAAATTTTCAAATCATCAAATTTTCAAATTAAAAAGAGATATCCCACTGCAACCTGAACCGCCACTCATCCGCAGGAATGTTTCCGGTTTTATCGTAGTTGAAATAGCTGGTTTCTGCAGTTAATTTGTTTTTGTGGCCGTTAAAGAACCAGTTGAACGCGAGCGAATTTTCTCTTTTCTTTGTTTGGTCCTGTTCGCTATTTGGAAAGTAGCCGGCATTGCGGAACGCCATTTCCAGCGGCTTGGGCCACCAGTCAAAAGCTTCATGAAAAAAATAACCGGCTTGTACATAATAACCACGCAGGTTGTCGGTTTGATCGTTGTTGAATTTGTCAATGATCTGTTTCCAATGCAATTCGTTTTGCCAGCTAAGGCCTTTGTACATAAATGCTGTTTCTATATTTGCCTGGTTCACTCTGTACTGTCCCGGTTGTCCGTTTTCGTATCCTTCCAGCGATCCGCCTCCCGCTTGTGAAAAACGGGTGTATGGACTCTGGTTGGTTACACCGTTAATGGCAAGCACTCCTGCAGGCTTTTCATGAATCTCAAGATCACTTCCTTCAAAATCAAGATAACGTCCCATGAAATTCCACTGCAATCTTCCAAAGTACATCAAGTGGCTGTCATCATTTGCCGTGTTGCCGCGACCAGTGCCTGTAAAAACACCCAGCCAGTAATTGAAATCGGTCAATCCCTTGCCTTTCAAGCGGCCATAAAATTCAGCACCTTGTTGTCTGTCAAGCGTAAACGCACGATTAATCACAGATCGGTCGACCATTTGTTGTTCCCCGCTGCTTATTCTTCTTTCCCGGCTGTATTCCACTTTAAACTGCCCTATCTGGAATCTTAGCCATTCCCATTTTTCAATTGCAATTGTAAAATTCAGGAGGTTTGACTGGCTCAATTCGTACTCCCAGTAGTATTTTATCCAGGGCTTAAATGCATGGCCGCCAACTTTAAAACGTGCTCTGTTAATTTTAAATGAAGGTTTTTTTTCTCCGCTAAAATCATCAAAAGTTACAGGGTCCTGATCCTCAGGCGTTGCAAAACGAAATTGTAAACGGCCTTGTATTTGCAATTGAAATTTGCCGTCCGCGGTGTTGAATTCAAAGCCCTTCTCCCCGTATTTTATTGACACGGCTTTGCTGCTATCCGTCAAAAGTTTTTGAGCGACTGCGTAATTGTGTAGTAAAGTGAATACGAAGAATGACAGTAGAATTTTGTTCATTGCCTGCATAGGTTGGTCAGGTTGCAATACACTGAATACAGGGTGATTGTTGAGGGAATTTGAAAATTTGATGATTTGAAAATTTGAAAATGCTTTCTGTGTTGCCTTGTTAAATATTATTAAACTTGTTGCCTTTTAGGAATACATAAATTTTATTGAGGAATTCATCCTCCGTTTTCAAATTCTCAAATTCTCTAATTTTCAAATTGCCTGAACACATCCCCTGTCCCGAATGTTATTAGGCAGATGCAATCGTCATTTTCAAATTTTCAAATCCTCAAATTTTCAAATTGACATAGTTTTTAGCTATCGTCTTATAGAATCAATTGATTTTGACTATGTATTCAAAGCCATACTTTTACAATCTCGCACAATGTGCGACGCTCAATCATAAGTTATTTAATACCATAAAATTCTACTAATGGAAAAGGAAACAAACGACATCAGTAAATGCCCATTTCACAATGGCAGTTTGAAGAACAGTACTGGCGGTGGCGGCACACGCAATCGTGATTGGTGGCCCAATCAGTTAAGATTGAATATACTTCGTCAGCACTCGTCGTTATCAAATCCAATGGCTAGCGATTTCAATTATGCTGAAGAATTTAAAACGCTTGATCTTGAAGCGGTAAAGAAAGATTTGCATGCGCTTATGACCGATTCGCAAGATTGGTGGCCGGCGGATTTTGGTCACTATGGAGGCCTGTTTATACGCATGGCATGGCATAGCGCCGGAACCTATCGCGTACAGGATGGCCGCGGTGGTGCAGGTGCAGGTCAGCAACGTTTTGCGCCGCTTAACAGCTGGCCGGATAACGTTAGTCTTGATAAAGCACGAAGATTGCTTTGGCCGATCAAACAGAAATATGGCCGCAAAATTTCATGGGCAGACTTGTTGATCCTTGCCGGTAATATTGCTCTGGAATCAATGGGTTTCAAAACATTCGGATTCGCCGGTGGTCGTGAAGATGCATGGGAAGCAGATGAATCTGTGTATTGGGGTTCTGAAACTTCATGGCTCGGTGGCGACATCCGTTATGCGCATGGCTCGCAGGGTGTGGAGGAAGACCATGGCGTAACAGTTTCCGATGACAAGGCTGATGGAGACATTCATTCACGCAATTTGGAAAATCCGTTGGCGGCGGTGCAAATGGGTTTGATCTATGTAAATCCGGAAGGGCCTGATGGCAACCCTGATCCTATTGCGGCGGCAAAAGATATCCGCGATACATTTGGTCGCATGGCCATGAATGATGAAGAAACAGTGGCGCTGATTGCAGGTGGGCATAGCTTTGGTAAAACTCACGGCGCTGCTCCTGCAACAAACGTGGGCAAAGAGCCTGAAGCCGTTGATGTGCATATGCAGGGGCTTGGCTGGAGCAATAGCTATGGTTCTGGTAAAGGTGCCGATACGATTACCAGTGGCATCGAAGTAATATGGACCAAAACGCCTACACAATGGAGCAACAACTTCTTCGAGAACTTGTTTGGTTTTGAGTGGGAACTTACAAAGAGTCCGGGCGGCGCCCATCAATGGGTGGCAAAAGATGCAGAAGCGTTTATTCCGGATGCTTACGATGGTTCAAAAAAACATTTGCCGAGAATGCTTACAACTGATCTGTCTTTAAGATTTGATCCGGTGTATGAAAAAATATCAAAACGCTTTTTGGAAAATCCTGATGCATTTGCAGATGCGTTCGCACGTGCATGGTTCAAGCTGACACACCGCGACATGGGCCCTCGTGCACGTTATCTGGGCGCTGATGTTCCTGCGGAAGAATTGTTGTGGCAGGATCCTATTCCTGCAGTAGATCATGCATTGGTAGATGAAAAAGATATTGCCGATCTTAAAGGGAAAATTTTAGCGTCAGGGCTGACAGTATCTGAATTGGTTTCTACTGCCTGGGCCTCTGCTTCTACTTTCCGCGGCTCGGATAAACGTGGTGGTGCAAATGGTGCACGCATTCGTTTGGCGCCACAAAAATATTGGAAGGCAAACAATCCTTCTCAATTGCAAAAAGTGTTGGATACTTTGATAAAAATTCAGTCAGACTTTAATGGTGCGCAATCGGGTGGTAAAAAAATCTCCATCGCAGATGTCATTGTGCTTGGCGGTTGTACAGCCATTGAGAAGGCCGCGAAAGATGCAGGACGCAATGTTACAGTTCCTTTTACTGCTGGTCGCATGGATGCATCGCAGGACAAAACAGATGTTGAATCTGTTGGTTTTCTCGAACCAGTTGCAGATGGTTTCCGCAATTATCGTAAAGGGAGATTTCCTGCAACAACAGAATCGTTGCTGATCGACAAAGCAAACCTGCTTACACTTACCGCGCCGGAATTAACAGTATTGTTAGGTGGTATGCGTGTACTTGATACAAATTTTGATGGATCAAAAGATGGTGTGTTTACGAAACGTCCGGGTCAGCTTACCAATGATTTCTTTGTAAATCTGCTGGACATGAACACCACATGGAAAGCTGTTTCTGCAGACAAGGAATTATTTGAAGGCAGCGACCGTGCTTCAGGTGAAGTGAAATGGACCGCAACACGCGCAGACCTTGTATTCGGCTCCCACGCTGAATTGAGGGCTCTTGCAGAAGTCTACGGAAGTGCAGATGGAAGCGAAAAGTTTGTGAATGATTTTGTTGCGGCTTGGAGCAAAGTGATGAATTTGGATAAGTTTTAGTTAATTGAAAATTGAAAGTTGAAAATTGAAAACGAGGAAGAACGCAGATGGTCATGATGGTGATGATTCTTGTGATTTGTTTTAATTACTTCAATCATAGCAAATCATGACAATCTTGAAAATCTGCGTTCCTGCAGCTCCATTTTCCATTTTCAACTTTCAATTTTCAATTCTTCCTCGCTTCTGTCATTAAATTTGAGTAAATTTATTTCCCATTTGATGATAGTAGCCAGCAAAATATTACCCGATGAAAAGCATCTGCTTAGCCTTGTTGCATTGGGCGACGTGCATGCTTTTAGTGCTATTTATCATCATTACAACCGCAGTATTTATCCCTTCGTTTTAAAAATTACAAAGTCGGAAACGCTTGCAGAAGAGATCATTCAAGAAGTGTTTATCAGTGTTTGGGTAAACAGGACGCAGATGACACAGGTCGAAAATTTCAGGGCATATATCTACACAATTGCTACCAACAAAACGTTGAATTATTTTAAGAAGGCTGTTGCAGAAACGCGTCGCATCTTGCACGTGAGCGCCACAAGTGCTAAAGTGAGTAATGTCACGGAGGAAGAAATTTTTGCAAAAGAAAGTGAATCGCTCGTACAGGCAGCTGTTGAAAGCTTGCCTGAGCAAAGAAAAAAGATCTACAAGCTTAGCAGGCACGAAGGCTTAACCCACGAGCAAATTGCAGATAAGCTGAACATTTCTAAAAATACCGTGAAGAATCAATTGGTGGAAGCGTTGAAGTTTATTCGACATTACCTGAATAAGAACAATGAAATTCCGCTGGCGATTACTTTTATGATTGTGAAATCGCTTAAATAGAAAACGTCCCGATATAAATTGTCGGGACGTTTTGGTTTAATCTGGTTCCACTCTTCAGACGTTATAGTCAATAACAAAAAGACAGCTTGTCATCCCGAGGAACAGGGGATCTGGGTGTTTATTCAAACAGACCGTTAGTGCACGATTCAGATCCCTCGTTCCTCGGGATGACAAGCGAGAGTGTTTATACTTCTGCGATCAGTACAAACTTTCAGTGTTAACATTTTATCTGCGACCCAGACCTGACAGGTTTTTAAAACCTGTCAGGTCTTAGCTCCCAAAGTATTTTTCTACCTCTCTTGAACTATGAAGACTTCTTCGCTAACTCAATCATCGCTGAAAGTTCCTCTACCGCTGCATCGTTGCCACCTTCGAAGCCAGTAAGATGAAAACGGATATTGCCTGCTTTGTCGATTACAAATTTTGAAGGGATACCATTTACGCCATAAGCTGATACTACTTTGTTTTCGCCAGACGCAGAATCTTTCAAATCCATCAACACTTCGAACGTGTAGTGATTATCGGTAACATATTTTTTTGCTGCAGCAGAAGCGTCTCCGGCGCCTTTCTCCCATGTATGAATAAACAAGAATGCAACATCGGTATCGTTCTTGTATTTGTTAACCGCCATTTGCATGGCAGGAAATGAAGCTTTGCAAGGGCCGCACCATGTTGCCCAAAAATCAACGACTACCGTTTTGCCTTTGTAATCTGCAAGCGAAACCTCTTTGCCGTCTACATCTTTCAATGTGAATTGTGGTGAAGGTTTGCTGATCATTTTTGAAGGGATTTCCTGCAACATTTTTGCCACCATTTCTTTGTTCAGCTTTTCAATGTATGCATCATACCCTTCTTCGCTTCCGTAAACTTTTGCATACAGCGCTTTTGTTTTTTCTTTTACAGGCTGTGTCGCAAGGCCCTTTAATGTTGCCTGGCTAATGATATCAAGCGCCTCTTTATTTTTGTCCAGCGCACTCAAAACATCTGCGTATGTTTGGTAGGTGTCAGGGCTTACTCTTTCGCTGCTGTCATATGCTGTTTTGATGTAAGGAAATGCCTCATTGTATTTCTTCTGGGCAGCCAGTGCCTTCGCGTACATGGCATTTGCACCACCAAAAGCAATTCGGGCAAAGCCTGCACCTTCTTCATTCTTACGGAAAGTCTTAAACTCATTTACACTTTCGAGGGTACGTTTGCAAAGAGACTCTACTTCTTTGTAATTGCCTTGTTTCATGCAAACTTCTGCCAAGCTCATGTATGCATTGCCTTTCCACAGGTTGGTTTCAACCATGTTGGTGTATTCTAAACCCTTCGCCGTGTTACCTGCATTTGCGTAAGCCATTGCAACGGCATTGCGTGCGTAGTCGTAAACGATATTGTTCGTTCCTGTATTTTTAGGTACAGGAAATTTTTTCACCCATGCTTTGTAAGCAGCCTCTTTTTTTGCAGGATCTTTTTCGTCGTATATCGCCGTTACTTCGTCTCCTCTTTTTCCAATACCCAATGGAAATTTTACTTTTTGTGCGGTGAAAATAGAATCAGAAACTTTTGCTTTTCCTAGTTGATAGAAATAATTTCCTGCTGTTATCCAATTCTCTTCTTTGTTGGTTTTCAGCAAAGCATACAGTTTGTTTTCAAGCAAAGCCTTGTCCTCCGCATTGGAAGATTTTACTAAGCGTTTGTAATAAGCGTCGGTAGAATCTTTGGCTGCACTTTTCTGTGCAGATGCCTGAAACGCAATAAGCGTCGACAATCCGGCCACAGTCGTTATGATGTACTTCTTCATGTTTTATTTTTTTTGAGAAGAAAAAATATAGTTAGCGTAGTGGCTCAAAAATGAACCACTACGACTTGAAAATAATTAGCAGTTTATTGAGCGTACCCTTCATTTTGGGTTAGGTTAGCGTTCTTCGTTCTTTCTGTTTGAGGAACGGGTTGAAGAACAGCAGTTGCTTTCCAGCCGGGTTTTAACGGAGACAATACTTCCGTTGATTTGCCTGTCCTTTTTAAATCAAACCAGCGGTGAGCAAACTCTCCAAACAATTCAAGCTTTCTTTCTTTTGCCACTTGATCAAGAATGGCTTGTTGAGTGGATGCAGTTGTTGGCGCAAGCCCCGCTCTCGTACGGATAGAATCAATATCTGACTTCGCATCACTTAATTGATTCAGTTGTGCTCTTGCTTCCGCACGAATCAGGTATTGCTCAGCAAGGCGAAGTGTGATGTTGTATTCGTTGCCGCCGAGTTTGTATTTGCTGATGAGGCTGCCTTGTGTCCAGTTGGTTTTACGTTTATCCCCTGCTTCAAATCCGTTTGTAAAATTTGGCGCAAGTTGAAACTGCTGGGACTGCATGTAGGCTGTGCCAAATATTGGCAGGTTGCTCGCTGCACTGGTCGTCGCGATTTGCAAAACAACTTCTTTGCTTGAAGTAAGAAAAGAAGTTTCCACCGGTTCCATTCCATAAGATATGTCTGTTGCGCCGATTACTTTGGAGGCTTCTGCTGCCGCATTTGTATAATCGTTTTTGAAGAGATACACACGTGCCAGCAACGCCGCTGCTGCATATTTATTCACTCTTGTGCGCGGGCTGTTCGCATACGCAGCAGGAAGCGAATTCTCAGCATCTTTCAAATCAGTCATCATCTGCGCATATACTGAATCTGATTTTGTTCTCGGTAAATAGGCATCTTTAGAACCATCTGCGTTCAGCGCTAGTGGAACATCGCCGAAATAATTTACGAGATAGAAATAATTGAACGCACGGAAGAATTTACACTCACCGAGCAACTGTGTTTTTAACGACGGAGTAAGTGTTGTAGAGTTGTTCAATCCGTCTATTGCCACATTTGCTTTGCCAATGGCCTGGTAAGTAGAGCCCCACAAGTAGTTGGCCACCGTTGAGTTTGTTGGTGACACGGCTGCATTTTGAAATTCTACCAGGCTGGCATCTGACGCTTGATTGTACACCATTTCATCAGATTCTATGCCGCCGCAGAATGTAACATTTGCAAGTACATTGTTTGTCACAGCGTTGCTATACAGTGCCAGCACGGCACTCATTGCAGTGGCATCTTCTTTGTACGCATCCGAAACCAGCAGTTGATTTGGTGCTTTTGGAATATCGACAAATTTTTCGCAGGATGCCAGTGACAGTAGAAGCAATGCCGGCAATGCGTAAAGTGTTTTATATGTTGTAAATATTTTTGTAAGTGTCATGATCAATTTTTTAGAATGAAACATTAAGTCCTATCACCATGGTACGTAATTGAGGGAACGCGATGTATCTGCCCGTGCCCAAACCTGATCCTGTTCCCGGTTGTGTGGTTTCGGGATCGTAGGTGTACTTCTGTTTTGCCCAGGTGTACAAGTTTTGCCCCTGTGCATAGATCGATGCAGAAGACAGTTTTATTTTACTTAAGAAAGCCTTTGGCAAATTATATCCGAGACTTAATGTTTTGAATTTTATATAAGATGCATTGCCCCAGTTATAATCGGATGAAGCCAGCAATGAGTATTTGCTGTCATAGTTTACACCTGCTGCAGGATAGTATGCAGTTGTGTTTGTTGGCGTCCATCTTTCTGTTACAAGTGGTTTGCTCAGGTTGAAATAGCCATAACCATAAGGATAATAAGCAACGTTGTAATCATCCAGCGTGTTGTTCAGGAAGCCGTAACGATGATTGAACTGGAAGGTAAAGTCAAGCGTAAACCCTTTGTAGGTAAAGCTGTTGGTTAAGCCGCCATAGTAAGGAGTTCCCACCTTCATCGGAATGCGGTCAGTTGCATAAGCGATGGATCCGTCGCTGTTCTGATCCTGGAAGTTTGGCTTGCCTGTTGCTTTATCAGGGCCAAGATAGTGATACAATTGTTGCACATCAATCGGCTGACCAATGATGTAAGTAGTGCTATAGCTTGAACTTTTAAGATCTGGAAAAGAAACCAGTTTGTTCTTGTTAAGCGTAAGGTTGAATGATGTTGTCCAGCTAAAGTCTTTTCTTGCAATATTGTTGGTGGTCAACTCAAACTCCCATCCCTGGTTTTGAATCAATGCATCAAGATTGCCCGTGTAAGAGGTAAAGCCTGTTTGCAAAGGCTGTGCGATATTTACCAGCTGATTAGATGAACGGTTTCTATAGAAATCGGCTTTCAGTGAAATACGATCCTTCAGGAAACCGAGTTCCAATGCGATGTCCAGTTTCTTTGTAGACTCCCAATGCAGGTTAGGATTTCCTGCGCTGTACTGATCCAGTGTTCCTGTGCCCTGGTAGCTATAACCGGAATATGCTGCGGTGTACACCGACTGGTAGAGATAGTTAACGATCTGGTCATTACCGGTGATGCCGTAGCTTGCTCTCAGTTTACCGAAGCTTAGGAATTGCGCAGGTTGCATAAATTTCTCCTGGGTGAATATCCATGCCGCACCTACCGCTCCAAAGTTTCCGAAACGATGATCAGGGCCAAATCGCGACGAACCATCTCTTCTGAATGTACCGTCTACAATGTATTTGTTTTGCAGGTTATAATTTGCTCTTGCAAAAACTGCGTTGTATTTGTACAATGAATAGTTGCTGTAGTTGGCAGTAACCGTTGCAGCGCTGCTGATGGAGGTGATCAGCGCTTCACTCGCAAATCCTGAACCATTAAGATACACCCCGTTTGCTTTGTTCTGCTGGAATGTGGTACCCAGCAATAGATCCAGCTTGCCTGCTCCTAAACGATTGTTGTATTGAAGCTGTGGTTCAATGATGTAGTTGGTATTGTCGTTCTTGGCATAAATAAGTTTGTTCGCTGCTGCTCTTGTTGCTGCCGATGCAGTAGAAGAAATGTTTTGAGAGCTCGCAGGATTCGTTTTTGTTTGTTCTAAACTTGTCAATGAATAGCCCAGGTTTGCCTTGATGGTAAGCGATGGCAAAATCTTGTAGCCAATATTTACGCTGCTGATAAAGTTAGTGGTTTGCGAGTTAAACTTCTTCAACAGAGTCGCTACCGGGTTGGTAGAAGTAAAGTTGAAAGAACCATCTTTGTTATAGATCGGATAGTTTGGTGCAAGACTATACAACGTACTGAAATCAATGGCCGGAAGGTTCGTGTTCATGTACGTGTAGTTCACATTGGCGTCGATATTGAATTTATTATCTGCGCTTTTATGGCTTGCGTTCAACCTGTTGGAAAGTGTGTTGTTGATAAAGTCGCCGGGGAAAACGGTTCCCTGTCTTCTGTATGTAGAGCTAAACAGGAAGGAGTTTTGCGCATTTCCACCTGACACAGATGCCGTAGCGTTGGTCAAATGTGCCGTTCCTCCAATTGCCCATTTTTGCCAGTCCGTATATGCTGTTGTGTCCCACACCATCAAATCCTTCGCATTCGTTGCAGTTGGTGTAACACCTGAATTAGCAAATGCTTCACGGCGCAGTGCAAGATATTCCGGCGTATTCATCATTGGTATGTAGTGATTGACTTTGGCGATACCGCTGTTCACGTTTACATTGAAAGCAGTTTTGCCTTTGCTTCCTTTTTTGGTAGTGATTAACACAACACCGTTTGCTCCTCTTGAGCCGTAGATCGCTGTGGCATCAGCATCTTTCAACACGTCGATGCGTTCGATGTCTTCGGGAGCGATCATGCTGAATGGGCTCACGTTTCCGTTAGCGCCACTTGTTCCCCATGCGTTCAATGCATCGGAGAAAGGCTGGCCTCCGTTGAACAAGGTAAACGGTACGCCGTCAACAATGTATAAAGGAATGGTACCTGCTGTTGAAGAATTCAAACCTCTGATTTGCACTCTTGTGCCACCACCTGGCAAACCGTTATCTTGAGTGATGGTCATGCCGGGAATGCGGCCCTGTAAGGCTGTCAGCGGATTGTCGATTGTTTGTTTTGCAATGTCTGCAGATTTGATGGAAGAAACAGAACCGGCGTTCAAACGTCTCGTAGTGGTGCCATAACCGATCACCACCATCTCGTCCATTGCCACTTTAGCGAGTTCAAGCGTTACGTTGATAACTGCGCGACCTCTGATGTTGATGGTTTGTGATTCGAAACCGATGTAGGAAAATAAAAGTTGTGCGTTTTCAGGTGCGTTGTCAATCAGGTATTCTCCGTTAGTATTGGTCATGGAACCAAGGGGCGTGCCGGGGATCACAACGGACACAGAGGCGATGGGCCTTCCTGTATTGTCTTTCACAACACCTTTCACACGGATACCTTCAGCAATCTGCTGTGGCTGGGGTGCGCTTACTGCTTCTGTTTTAGAAGCCTCCTCTTGTTTGTTTTTAACAACAATTATTTTGTCAACAATGCCATACGTAAGTGACTGGTTGCTGAAACATGCGTCCAGTGCCTGTTTCAGCGTTGCGTTCTTAACGTTAATGGTAACAGTAGATGCGTGTTGGAGTACGTTTTCTTTGTAGAAAAAATGGTAGCCCGTTTGTTTTTCGATCTCTTTAAAAACAGTTTGCAGCGATGCATTTTTTTGAGAGATAGAAACCAGCTGCGAGAAACCTCTGGCACTAACCTGTAAACACGCAGCTAATAATAAAATAGCTGTAAACTTCATGATCAACTTCGTTTTGGTAGTAAAAAGGACGCGGTGTTTTCGTTCACTTCTACCCACACCCCTTCCTTTGCAATGTGCAGTCAATTGCATAGTTTTGTTTTGTTTAGGTGAAATAATAAGCAGTCTTTCGTTGATTGTGTTTTACCTGAATTCTTCGCCGGCACCGCCTCCAACAGTGCCGGTTTTTTCAAGTATCACAATGAGTTAAGCCAAGCGTTAAGAGCGAATTAATAATTAATAATTAAGAATTAATATTTCTGAAACTTTGACCAGGCCTTGTCTTTCGACGTCAAGGGTTTTTGTCTTTAAGATGAAAGCCGCATTCTGTGATGTATGCGACCCTATTAATTACTAATTATTAATTATTAATTTCTTATGGTGTTACAATCAGTTTCTTTTCTTCAATTTTAAAATGAACATCGGTTAGCGCCAGAACTTCCAGGAACTGCGATAGTTTCATGTTGCGTGGAATCTTGCCGACAAATCCTTCAGTGGAAACATTTCCTTCAAGCACAACATCCACATCATACCATCTTTCCACTTCACGCATGATTGTCGCAATGTCTGCTCCTGTAAACTGAAACTCTCCGTTTTTCCATGCCAGCACTTTGTCAATTTCGACGTCTGTATTCACTGTCGATTGTTTCGTTGCTTTTGTGTATTGCAACTGTTTACCAGGTTGCAACAGCACAGCGTTGTTTGATACATTCACTCTCACGCTTCCGTCTATCAATGTTGTCTTTTCTGCCGCTTCGTTATCATATGCATTGATATTAAAGCTCGTGCCGAGCACATTCACTTCGCCGTTTTTTGTATCCACTTTAAACGGTGCTTTTGCATTCTGCGCTATTTCAAAATATGCTTCACCGGTCAGTGCAACTTTTCTTTCATTACTATTGAACGCAACCGGAAAACGTAAGCTCGACGCCGCATTCAGCCACACTTTGCTGCCGTCTGGCAATATTAGCTGGTACTGTCCGCCGCGTGGTGTTGCAATGGTGTTAAATGCGTTTTCGCCTGCTGTATTCGCAACGTTTGATGCGTCATACAGCAACTGGCCATTGCTGAGCTTTTTAATGGTTATGCCATTTTGCGCGGTCAAAAGTCCATTGTGAGCGGTGTCCAGTACGATAACTGATCCGTTGGCCAGCGTCAATGTCGCTTTGTTGCCACCGGGCAGTTTATCGTTGCCAAACTGACTGATCATTGGTGTTGCTGCAGGCGTTGATTTATTATGTTGAAAATAATAAACGGCCGTGCCTGCTGAAATGACGATCGCTGCTGCTACTGCAATTCTTGCAAAAAGAGAACGTGGTTTTCTTTCGGTCGTTTGCAGAGGGTAGCTTTCATCCGGCAAAAATCTTTTTATTACGGTGTTCCACCTTTCTTGGTCGTATACTGAGGCAGGTGCGGTGTTTTCCAGTTCTTCTGTGAGCAATTGCCGGAATGTGGTGTTGTTCTCTTCGTTCTGCAAATATGCATCTAATTCGTCCAACTCCGCTACTGTAGCTGATCCGTCAATATATTTTCTAAAAAGGTCTTGCACCCTGTTTGCTTCGTTAAGCATGGGTATCTATGGCTTTATAATATAGTAGACAACGCTGCGGAGAGATAGGACTATTCGGGAGGAAAAAAATTAATAATTAATAATTAATAGGCGATCAGGCTGGGGGAAGCAATTACGAATTAAGAATTAGGAATTAGGAATTGGTGGCCGATTACGCGGGAATAGTTGCTTATCGCGAACCAAAGCCCCAAAGGGGCGACATGTTCGTAGAAAGGGGAAGAAGGTATAAAATTAGAGCCAGCCCCAGAGGGGCGACATGTTAAATTTGTTGCCAACGGCAACGAAATGGTGCGACAAAACCGCAATCTTCGTTGGGCTAATGATTTTTCGGTGTCTAAAGACACGAAATTTAACATGTCGCCCCTCTGGGGCTGGAGGCTGATGATTGGATACCCTGCGCTTTCGCGCTGCTATCTCTAATTTCTAAATCCTAACTCCTAATTTCTAAAAAAAATGGCCGCTTTCGCGGCCGGCTGAAACTCAAACAAACAACCTGGCATTTTGCCGGTCAGGTGCTTTTTCTATGTTATGGATCGCTTGGATGGTTTTAAAAACTGAATCCGGTGTTACGGAAATACTGTCTATGCCTTCTTCTACAAGGAATTGGGCAAAGTCAGGGAAATCGGAAGGGCCTTGTCCGCAGATGCCCACTTTCACGCCGCATTCTTTCGCGGTGCGGATAAGCATGCGCAGCAACTCTTTCACCGCAGGGTTACGTTCGTTGTAGAGATGTGCAACGAGCGAAGAATCGCGATCGAGTCCGAGCGTAAGTTGCGTCAGGTCATTAGAGCCGATCGAGAAGCCATCAATGTGTTTGGCAAACTCACGGGCAAGAATGATGTTGCTTGGAATCTCTGCCATGAGGTAGAGTTGCAAGCCATGCCGACCGCGCTCAAGACCATATTCTTTCATTACTTCCTGAACTTTCATTAGTTCTTCAACGGTGCGGCAGAACGGAATCATCACTACTACATTATCAAGACCCATCACTTCACGAACGTGGCGAATGGCTTCGCATTCCAAGCCGAACGCGGGTTTGTAGTCGGGTGAATAATAACGCGACGCTCCTCTCCAACCGATCATTGGGTTTTCTTCTGATGGTTCGAAATAATGTCCGCCGAGCAGGTTGTAATATTCGTTGCTCTTGAAATCAGAGAAACGAACGATCACTTTTTCCGGGTAAAATGCAGCAGCAATTTTCGCTACACCGAAAGAAAGCTTCTGAATGAAATATTCTTTTTCACTCGCAAAACCACGGGTGAGTTTGCGAATTGAATTGCTCAGGCTGGCATCATTCAATGACTGATGATGTAGCAACGCCAAGGGATGCGCCTGTATAAAATTGTTGATGATAAATTCTTCACGAGCCAGGCCCACGCCGCGATGTGGCAGGTGCGCATATTTGAACGCCATGGATGGAGAACCGATGTTCAACATCAGCGGTGTATCGATTGACGGAAGATCGTTGATGTCTGAAACCTTTGTGGTTACAGGCACTTCGCCATCGTACACAAAGCCTTCATCGCCTTCTGCGCAACTTGCTGTGACGAGCTGTTGCGCTTGTAGCAAATCAGTTGCGTTGCCACAACCAACGATTGCTGGCACACCCATTTCTCGGGCTACAATGGCCGCGTGGCAGGTACGTCCTCCTTTGTTGGTAATGATGGCCGCGGCTTTTTTCATGATCGGCTCCCAGTCAGGATCGGTCATGTCCGTTACTAAAACATCACCTGCCTGGAACTCATGCCCTTCTACTCGCTTATCAAGTGAGTACATGATGTTCACACGTCCGGAAGCAATGCCATCGCCTACTGCAATGCCTTTGCAAAGCAGTTTTGCAGATGAAGTATCCGCTTCGTATCTGGTGAATTTTCCTGCGGCTTTGCGTGAATGGATTGTTTCGGGTCTTGCCTGTACAATATATAATTTACCTGAAAGGCCGTCCACCGCCCACTCTACGTCCATCGGACTCCAGTGACCTTTTAGGTTTGAATAATAGTCTTCGATCAGCATTACCCAATCTGCCAGTTGAAGCACTTGCTCATCTTTTAAGCAGAACGTTTGCTGTTGCGTTTTATCAGTCGGGATCATGCGGGTGCGTGAATCAGTATCATCGCCGTAGATCATGAGTTGATCTTTCACGCCCAGTTTTTTATCTATGATCGATGCTTTGCCGGCGCGACGAGTGGGTTTGAAAACAAGGAACTCGTCTGGTGAAATGGCACCTTGTACAATCGGTTCGCCGAGACCAAATGCGCCGTTGATCAATACAACATCTTTGAAGCCTGATTCCGTATCGATGGAAAAAGCAACACCTGATGAAGCCAGATCTGAACGCACCATTTTTTGCACACACACAGAAAGGCCCGCTTGCAAAATGTCAAAATGGAATTGGTGACGATAGCTGATGGCACGATCTGTAAACAGTGATGCAAAACAGTTACGCACGGCGTCGATCAATGCGGCAGGGCCACGAACGTTCAGGAAACTTTCCTGTTGTCCTGCGAACGAAGCATCTGGCAAATCCTCCGCTGTTGCGGAAGAACGAACGGCCACGTCTGTTGCTGACTGATCATAACGATGCGACAATTCTTCATAGGCTGCAATTATGCGGTGGCTCAGTTCATGCGGGAACTTGGCGTTGCTGATCGCATGCCTGATTTTTGAACCGCTTCTTCTTAACGATTCTACACTGTCGAAATTAATACGTGCAATTTCCTCTTGGATCATATTTCCCAATCCGCTCTGTTCGAGGAACTGGTGATAAGCGTCCGTTGTGATCACAAAGCCTCCCGGAATCTCAACACCGAGATTGGAAAGGTTACTGATCATTTCGCCGAGAGAGGCGCATTTGCCACCGGCGATAGCTATATCCTGTAATCCAACTTTTTCAAGCGGCAGGATGATGCGTTGATCCATCATAAGCAAGCAATTTATTTGGTGAAAGAAAAGCTACGCAAATACGGCAGGGTGTAGGAGCTTTGAACGTTCACCGGTCGAGGGATAGCGTGCAGCAAGGTGCTGGAGCATTTCCCTTGTCATGGCAGAAATTCCATAACGGGCCTCCCATCCCCAATCCCTGAAAGCGGTTGTGTCATCGATGGAATCCGGCCACGAATCTGCAATGGATTGGCGGCTGTCCGGGTGATAACTCATCGCAAAATCAGGCAGGTAGGTACGGATGGCTTCGGCAAGTTCAGCGGGAGTAAAGCTGACGCCTGCTATATTGTATGAATGACGGTTCTTGATCAAGTAGGCCGGTGCTTCCATGAGTTCAAGTGTTGCACGAACAGCATCGGGCATGTACATCATCGGCAAGGTAGTGTCCTGGCGCAGGAAGCAGGTGTACTCGTTTTTGGCAAGTGCCTGGTGGAAAATGTCAACTGCATAATCAGTTGTTCCGCCACCCGGCATTGCAGTGTAGCTGATCAGGCCTGGATAGCGAATGGAGCGAACGTCTACACCATATTTCTGATAGTAGTAATTGCACCAGTGTTCTCCGGCAATTTTGCTGATTCCATAAACAGTTGTCGGGTCAAAAGGACCGTCCTGCGGACAATCTTTTTTAGGAGAACTCTTTCCGAAAACAGCGATGGAACTTGGCCAGAAAACCCTGTCAAGATGCTGATCCTTAGCCACTTCCAGCACATTGATCAGGCTCTGCATATTCAAATCCCAAGCCTTTGTGGGAAATTGTTCGCCGGTTGCGCTAAGCATGGCCGCCAGCAAATATATTTGAGTGACGTGATGATTTTTTACGACTGTTTCCAGTGATTTTTTCTCCAGTACATCAAAGGATACGAACGGCCCTTGAACACCGTTCAAAGACGAAGGGTGACGAACATCGGAAGCAATTACATTTGCTTCACCGTAAAGGGCACGGAGTGCGGGTACAAGCTCGGTTCCAAGCTGACCAAAAGCACCAATTACAAGGATTTTTTCCTGTTTCATAGTTTCAATCTCGTTAGAACCTCAAATTTTGCACATTTGGATGAAATGACTTCTTAACTATAAATCCGCAGCATATAAATCTAAAAACGCGAGTTTTTTTAGATAAAAACAATTTTATTTTCCATCATTTCTCATATTTGTAGAAAAAATATCTGTCATGTCATATGTACTTCAGGATGATGATATCCGGATTTTGCAGCTATTGCAACACGATGCGAGGTTGACGACCAAGGAGATAGCAGATAAAATCGGCAAGACACCCACCCCTGTTTATGAGCGAATTCGCCGCATGGAAAAGGAAGGAATTATCAAGGGCTATGTGGCACTTCTCGATCGCGCAAAGGTTGACAGGGGCCTGATTGGCTTCACACTTATCCACTTGAAAGAGCACTCGCAAACGATGCTGAACAACTTCAAAAAAGAGTCGAGCAATTTTGCGGAGGTGATGGAATGCTACCACATGACCGGTGAGTTTGATTTCATTTTAAAGATCGCCATTCGCGACATGCACGAGTACAATGAATTTTTGGTGAATAAACTCGCAACGCTTCCGAATGTAGGTACCGTTCAATCGGTGTTTGTTTTGTCCGAAGGTAAAGTAGAGACAGCGTTTCCGCTGAGACAACCGGTGAAGAAGAAGAAGAAATAATTAATAATTGAAAATTGAAAGTTGAAAGTTGAAAATGGGCTTCGGGGCGAAGCTAATACGGAACGCAGATTTTCATGATTGTCATGATTTTTTATGATTTGAAATTATTAGGTGCCGGTTACGACAGATTTTAAGTTCAATCATCAAATGAAAAAACTTTCAAATCATGACAATCATGAAAATCTGCGTTCCGGTTTCCATTTTCCATTTTCAACTTTCAATTCTCAATTAAACTAAGTGTTTCCTTGTAGAGGCTTCCGAATGTCAATAAGATTTTTTAAATTGACGTCTTAATATCCGATCCTATATGAAACCACTTGAATTACCCAGGGCGACCCCTGATTTGAATGACCAGCTGTCCTTTTTAATCGACAGGGAAATGTATGTGAGATACTCCCGGTATCGAAGACTGATCTACATGGTTGCCGCGTTCCTTTTTCTTTTTATTGAATCACAATTTTTGACAGATACTCAAACAGTCGTGCAAGCGAAAGTTGCTACAACGGCAATCCTTTCGATGCTGGTTGTTTTTTTAGTCCTGATGTTTTTTTCTTTCCTGGTTACAAAACAAAAAAGAAAACTTTGGAAAATACGCACCATTCGAAAGCTCTCACAAGTAAACAATGCCATCAAATTTTACTTTGATGATAAAAGACTTCTCTTCAAAACAGAATCCCACACTTCTGAGATAAAATGGGAGTACTACAAATATTGGGTGGAGAACAAAGACTCCCTGTTTATATTTCCGGAAAAAAATTTGTACGAAGCGATCTATTATTCCAAGGCGGAATTGGGGATGGATAATTATGATAATCTAAAACGAATTGCAGGTAGTAAATTGGAGGTGTTGCCGGGTGTGAAATATTTGTGAGGGGAAGTCAGTAGATGTCTATAAAAAACTGACAGTCGTCCGATAGGCTACCATGTTTAAACGCAAAGTCCACAAAGAATGTACTTCGGAAGCGTTGTGTAAATCACGAGGGCGCAAAGTAAAGAAGAGGGTTTCTGTGATTTACAACTCTTCTTTACTTTGCGCCTTTGCGATTTGCAATCAATTCTGCAGCTAACTACTTTGTGTCCTTTGCGGTTAAAATATCTTGCACCATGCTAAGATCAAAAACAAGAATGCAGCTCTAATATCTTCAATACTGAACCGCATTCAATCATAAACTTTCTACTGCTTGCCTGTGCTCGAAATATCAGATCCCACAGGTCTCAGCTCACTCAAAATTGGTTTAGCTAAGCTTTTTAAATTTTGCTGATCAGGTCTTAATAGTTCCAGCACCACAATTTCATTTTTACCTTTCTTCAACCACTCAACCGGAACATACAAAGTTTGTTGCGGGCCTATGGACCAGTAACGGCCGAGGTTGTGGCCGTTTATCCAAACGGAGCCCTTGCCCCATTCACGCATGTCGAGGTAGGTATCCCCGGTGGTGGTGAGATCAAATGTTGCTTTCTTTATGGCTGGCGACGCTGTTGCATTTTGTTTTTGTGCAAAAGAAATATTGTCTACGTTTTGGAAAGGCAATGAATACATTGTCCAGCCTTTCAACTCTTTTCCATTCAAAGCAACATGCGACGTAATGCCTTTGTTGTTCTTCAAAAGATTTGGTCCGAAATTGATGCGGCCCATGTTTTCAACGAGGATATCAATGGTTGCAGTGCCCGTTGGCAGAGTGACTTCAAGACTATCTTGCTTAAATCTTCTGTCGAGCACTCCCACTCTTTTGCCGTTTACAAATACGATTCCATAGTCACGCAGTTCTTTTACAGAGAGCATGCCTTTCGTTCCGCCTTTTTGTTTGGTGCGATACAATACAAAACCATAAGGCTGCTTCAACGCTTCGAATGTGAGCGGTGTGGCGGATTGTTCTCCGGCAGGCAAAATGGAGAATACATTCGTTGACTGTGTAAAACGTATCGATGGTAATGTGATGGTTGGTTTTGCAGCAGGTACATCAGGCAATGTTTGCCCCGCAGGTAAATTCTTTTGAATTGCCTGTCTGAAGATCATGAATTTTCGCGTTGCATTACCTGCTTCATCCAACGGCGCATCGTAGTCGTAGCTGCTTGTTTGCGGCTCGTAGAACGAAGTGTCGTAACAATTCGCACCATTCATGAAGTCGCGTGAAGTGCCGCCGTGAAACATGTACATGTTGATGGAAATACCACCGGCAAGCATGGTGTCAAGTTTGCCCGCATAATCTTCGGCAGCAACTGTGTGATGCTGTTGGCCCCACCAGTCGAACCAGGCAGGATACCATTCAGCTACATAGAAAGGCCCTTTGCCGTTGTTGTATTTTCTTACCAGTGCCTTTATTTGCGCAGGATCATCAAGGCCGTTTACTGCTGGCATCAAGCCAGGAAGGTTGCCCTTCGCAACATCTTTTGCGGGATCGCAAGTGTATAGGTCGCAATCAAAGCCTGCATCCTGGAACATCTTTTTATTAATGTTCAAATATTCTTTATCCGCTGCGTAAGATCCGTATTCATTCTCCACTTGCACAAGAATAATGTTGCCGCCGTGCGTTATCAGATGCGGCTGCAATTGCTTGCCCACCTGCATGATGTAGTTTCGATAAGCTTGCAGGTACTGCGGATTCTTGCTGCGCACCACCAATCCTTTTTCATTTTGCAGCCAGTATGGATAACCGCCAAACTCCCACTCTGCGCACACATAAGGGCTCGGGCGCAATACCACCCACAAGCCTTCTTCCTGGGCCATTTGTACAAACTCGCCAATGTCGTTATTGCCTTTAAAATCGTATTGTCCTTTTTGAGGTTCGTGTACGTTCCAAAAAACATAAGTGCCAATCGTATTCAAGCCCATTGCCTTTGCCATTTTCATTCGCTGCCGCCATGCTTCACGGGGCACACGCGGATAGTGTATTTCACCTGAAATCAGCTGAAACGGTTTTCCATCGAGTAAAAAAGTCGAATCTCCGGTCGCGAATGTGTGAGTTGGTTTTTGTGCCATTGCATCACGTCCCGACGACATTAATGCCATCAGCAACAATGCCTGTAATGCTCTTTTTCCGTAGCGAACTAATTTCATTTTCGTTGTCTATTTGGTCAGATAATTTTTTGCTTTGTCAAAACTTATGATAGAAGCGATGCCGGTTGTTTATAGATGAATTACCAATGTGGTTACGCTTTGTGGATCAATGGTCACTGCTTCTCCTGCTGTTTGTTTTGCGAGTTTTCTTGTCGCATCTGTTGTGTATGTTTCTATCTGTGCATTCTTTCTTTTGCCGGAAATCCCTTGCAGATTAAGTTTTCTTTTTTCTTTGCTATTGTTCACGACTACAGCAACGATCGTCTTTTGTTGCTGATCAATATAACCAGAAGCAAGCAGGCTGTTGTCTGTTTGTGATGAAGCCAGTTCAATGCGCTTCATGCCGGGTCTTACAAAGCGGCTGTAGTTACCAAATGCCCACAACATTTTGCTGTCGTAGTAATTGCCGACTGTTTTATTTTGATCGATATAGATAAGCCCGTCTTTATAATCGTAAGGAGAAATAGACAACCACCACTGCCATGCAGCAGCATTCGCTGAAACGAGATCCGTGTGTATTACGCTGGCGAGATATAGCGCTGCTTTCATTCCGGTGTCTCGTTTGTTACCATCTATTTCGCCATTGTTGTCGCCTAATATGCAGTATTCAGATTGCCAGTAAGACAAGCCTTTTACGGAATCAATTTTATTGGTGAGTTGTTTTCTTAACTCAATGGCTTTCGAATAAGGAGATGTGGTGAAATAGCTGTGGGCGCAGATTACAGGCGCTACTGATTTTACATCACCCACATACAATGGAGAAGACCTTTCCATGAAATCATGCACCTGGTTGCCTCTTCCTGGTTTGTCGTAATCGGTATACAGGTAGGCGATCAATCCGGCTTCTCCCAATAATATTTTTGTAGAAATCTTTTGATCTTTTAATGTGTTCCCCAATACTTTTGTTAACGCAGCAACTTCTTTGTTGCTGTATGGTGTTCCTTCCTGCCCAAAGTCGCTCCAGTCCCACTGCGGCTCATTTACAGGGCTGATGTAGTCGAATGTAATGCCGGTTTTTTTGCGCAGGCCTTCCAGCGATTTGCAAATGTCTGTTGCCACATTTTGGTACTGATTGCTATCGAGGTTGCTCAATCCTTTTTCTGCAGAGGCTTTCTTGTTTTTTGTAAACTGTACGTTGGGACTGTTTACAAATGCCAGGAATTTCGAAACACCTCTTTGTTTTGCCGCAGTGAGAAACCATTGCTGGCCTGCCTGGTTATTGAAGTTGTAAGTGCCATTTGATTCTAAAAAAGATTCTGCTCTTCTCCATTCATCTTTCATGCCGCTTCCGTCACCTTGCTGTGCACTTCCTGCTCCAAGATTGTATCGCCACATCGAAAGACCAATTCCTTTGGGGGCGCCATTTGCAGCGGTATCCATACTGAACAACCAATCGGCTATTGCATTCTTTTTTTCAGAAGGCCATTTGCCAACAAACTGGCATGACCAAGCATCTGAAGCTGCAAAGTTGTCGATGGTCTGGTATGTTCTTTTTGCGTTGATAGTAAGCGTTACATCACCAGTAGTTTGTGCATTGTTGTTCAAATAACAGAGCAGTGAACCTGCTAGCAATAGCGTTCTTTTTTGTAGAATCATTGGTCGTTTTTATTTTTTCACGCCCGCCTGAATGACTAGTCGGGCAGGCAATGGTTTCACGCAGCGAACGCGGCGGAGCAGCGACGCGGACGGGTTCACGATAGCTTTTACCTTTTTGTTTTTTAACGCATTGGCAAAACAAAGCGTCGGTTTGATTTGCCGGAATCCGTTGTGTCGCTTTGTCGTTGCGTTCGCCGCGTGAAATCATTTGAGCTTTTGTGTGAAAATGTTGTTGTTAATATCCGTCGTTTTGTTTGATTTTGTTGTTAGATGCCTGAATTTCCGCACGAGGAATTGGCAACCAGTAATGTTTCTTTTCAAAATGGCGTCCATCCAATGCAACTTTTGATGCGTATGAATAAGTGCTGCCATTCTTCGTAATGGTAATGCCCAGTGCAGGTTTGTTCTCTGTTACGTCTGCAATCTGCCATCTTCTTACGTCATAGAAGCGGAACTCTTCAAAAGCAAGCTCTACCCTTCTTTCGTATCGCACGGCATCTCTCATTTGAGCCTGCGTTAAGCCGGCTGCCAATGGAGGCATGTTCACACTCGCTCTTGCACGCACCTGGTTAACCGCTGCTCTTGCGGATATTGTCATGCCTGCTGGCACTACATCCGGGCCGTATGCTTCATTTGCTGCTTCTGCATAGTTCAATAAAACTTCAGCGTATCTGAAATATATCCAAGGCTGGAAACCTGCATTGCCCCAGGGGTTTTGCAATGGATATGCATCGTTCATGAATTTTTTAAGATAGTAACCTGTTTTAGAAGTGTTCCAGTTGTCATTTCCATCTTTGGAATCTTTTCCACCGGGTGTAAATGTTTCTACAGTTGCCCCACGATAAGCGGAGTTATTGTAAAGAACAGTCGCGTAGAAACGTGGATCTCTTCCAACATATGGATTGTTTGGATCATAGCCTGATGAAGCGTCAGTGATCGGCTTGCCATTTGTCATTTCGTAATCGTCTACAAGGTTTTGCAGTGGCAGGTTTCCGCCCCAGCCGCCATAACCGTTTGGCCCGTTCGCAATTTCAAGGTGCGTGTGGTTGGCATTCTTTGTATACAATCTTGCGAAGATAATCTCGGGATCTGTGTTGGTTAAAAAGATTTTGCTGTAGTCTGATGAGATCACGTATTTGTTCATCGCAATTACGTCGTTTGCTGCTTTTGCGGCATCTGCCCATGTGCCTGTGTTGTATTGCGGACTTGCAGCATACAGCAACATTCTCGCTTTCAAAGCCATTGCAGCGCCTTTTGTTGCGCGGCCGAGTGCCCAACTGTCGCTGTTGTCTTTTGGAAGTTTAGCTATAGCATCATCCAATTGCGACACTACATAATCAATACTTTCTTTAATGCTTGATCTGTTGAATAGTGCGGCGTCCTGGAGGTTATCTGATAACTGGTAAACTTTATCGCCCATTAATACAGCACCACCATAGTTGCGGATAATGTCATGGTAACGAAATGCACGGATGAATTTCAATTCACCTTCTAAAATGGTTTTGTGCGCTGCACTCATTTTCAATTGTGACAGGCCGTTCAACGCGAAGTTGATTTCGCGAATGCTGCGATAGCTGCGTGGCCAAATGGTTCCGGCCATGCCAAGGTTTTCAGGAGCCAATAAACCTCTTTGTATCAGCCATGTGTTATCGTCGTTGTTGTAGATGGATTCGTCTGTGATGGAACTCCACATGCTGTACTCAAACCCACGGCCAAAGCCAGGATCGGTGCCATCGCCTTCTTTATCCTGCAGTCTTACGCCAATGTAGCGGTTAATAACATAAGCTTCAAAAACGGATGAGTCGGAAAGAACTGTTTGCTCTGATAATTTATCTGTGGGAGTTATATTGAGAAAATCTTTTTTACATGAGATGGCTGCGGTACCAAGTACTGCCGCGCAAATTGCTGTATGAATAATATTTCTGCTTTGCATTGTTGATGTTTTGAATTTAGAACCTAACGTTTACACCGATGTTGATGATCTTTTGTTGCGGATAGAATTGTCCCGCAGCATTGCTTCCTTCCGGATCGTAGTCTTTCACTTTTGTGATAGTAAATAGGTTGAAGCCATTTACATAGAACCTTGCGCCTTGCATGCGAATGCGTGAAATCAAAGACTGCGGCAGGTTGTAGCCCAACTCAAGGTTTTTCAATCTGAGGAAAGATGCATCATTCAACCAGAAAGTATTTGGATACAAACCACCATTTACAGAAGAGGATGTCCGTGTGTCCACTCTTGGATAAGAACCATTTGTGTTGGTTGGACTCCAGCGGTTATCTGCCCAGCTGCTGTAGAAATTACCAACAGTGCCAGACTCCGGTAATACATATTGACTCACTTGTGCCTGTCCTGCGAATACGATTGATAAATCGAAATTTGCGTAGTCAGCAAACAAATTCAAACCGTAGGAGATCAATGGAACGTTACCATATTTTGTTCTTACCTGGTCATCGGCAGTGATCTTTCCATCTTTGTTGTAATCTTCATAAATCAAATCACCTGGTTGTGCGCCTGTTAGGTGTGGCATTTTGTTGATGTCTTCAGCAGTGCGGAATATGCCGATCGATCTGTACAACAAATAAGTGTTCAAAGGTTGGCCGGTTAGTTTTTGATAATCCAATACGCCCGCTGCTTCATCTATAAATTTGATTTTGCTTTTTGCATAAGTGAAATTGGCAGACGCGCCATAGTGGAACTTGCCGCCTCTTTCGCTGTAACCAACTGTTGCTTCCACGCCCTGGCTGCCCACTCTAACAATGTTTTCGGAAGGTACCAAAGGATCGCCTGAGTAAGGATTCACGATGCCAGAAACATACGGAATGGAGGCATTACGAGGAGCCAGGATGTTTGAACGTTCCTGTTTGAAATAGATGAATTCAAAGTTGAGTTTGTGAAACAACAAACCTTCAATGGCAACGTCAGTTTTACGCGAGTCCTCCCAGTGAATATGCGGATTGGCGAGTTTTGTAAGATCCACGCCAGGCAATATTCCCGGGCCATTGCTGGTTTGTGAAACAAATTGGTTTTTGAGTGAATAGTTGTCGAAATACTGGAAATGCGACACGTTATCATTACCCAAAGCACCGTAAGAAGCACGTATTTTCAGATCGTTTACAAACGATGCAGAGAACCATTTTTCTTTGGATATTCTCCAACCGATTGAGGCAGATGGAAAGTAGCCATATTGATTGCCTTCAGGGAAAGTGGATGAACCATCAATACGCATTTGCACATCTACAAGATATTTTTCCTGGAAGTCGTAAGAGACTTTTCCTAAATAACTTTTACGTGTGAAATGATAACTTTTACCTGTGTTATCTCTGTCAGTTGCGGCGGTACCGCCTTGTGAAAGTTCCGGGGTCAACGTACTTAAGAAATTAATGCGTGATGCGGAGAAGCTATCACTCTTAATTTCACTTTGTTCGTAGCCAACGAACGCATTCAAGTGGTTGCCATTTTTAAAATCACGCTGGTAGTTGATCTTAATGTTGTAGGTGTTTTGTCCAATGTTGTATTGCGTTTCAGTCAACGAAGCTGCATTGTTGGAACCTCCTACAATTCTTGGATTGTATGTGTTTGTTGTTTTGTCGTAGGAGTACAAAACGTACGGAGTTGAAAAAGCTTTGGCGAATGACCATGATTTGTCAAATGCGGCAAAACCGTCTATCGACAAGCCTTTCACGGCAGCGATGTTGTAGCTTCCTTTTAAGATGCCATTAAAAACCTGTGTCGGATTTTTGTTGGTACCGCCGGCATCTGTTACCATCATCACAGGGTTGTTACCTTCAATACCGTAGGAAGGCAAACCGTTTGGATAACGTGCAGGCACTGTGGAATAAGCACGATAAATAGAACGGAAAATATCTCCTGCATTAGCAATTGGATATTGTCTGTCTTCTTCGCGACCGGAGAGATACAAACTAACTCTGAAGTCTTTGGTTATGTTCGCATCTATGTTGGATCGGAAGTTATATTGTTTGTATTTCGTTGCACCATTCTTGTAAATACCATCCTGGTACAGTGTTCCTGCCGAGATGTAATAATGCACGTTGTCGGAACCACCTGCTACAGAGACGTTTGCCTGATTCTGCAAAGCTGATTTCTTCAATGTTTCTTTTGCCCAATCTGTATTTGGATAATTCAGCGGATCGGAGCCATTACCAAATTTGGTGATCTCGTCAGCTGAATATTGCTGGTTCATGCCACCTGCTTTGTTATTGTAATAAGCGATCTCGTTGCTGATCGTTGCGTAAGTAGGCGCATCGGCCATTTTAGGCACACGGGTTGGTGAAGAAAAGCCCTGGTTGAAACTTGCGTTGATGGTAGGTTTTCCTGTTTTACCGCGCTTTGTAGTTACAAGGATAACGCCGTTCGCAGCGCGGCTACCGTAGATGGCAGCAGACGCATCTTTCAAAACAGTCATGCTTTCGATATCGTTAGGGTTCAATCTTTCTAAACCGCCCACTTGTCCCGGCACTCCGTCTACCACGATCAATACATCGTTGTTACCGGTTGTTGCCAGACCGCGTATAGTGAAGGAAGATCCGTCATAGCCGGGTTCGCCACTTCTGTTGTTGATCATAATACCGGAGAAACGTCCGGCGAGAGAGTTGGACAGGTTCGGTTGCGGACTTTTTACAAGATCTCCGCCTTTTACTACGGAAAGAGAACCGGTCAGTGTGGCTTTTTTCTGTGAGTTGTAACCCACCACTACTACCTCGCCCATGTTTGCATTTGTCAGTTCGACCTGAACGTTCATGTAGCTGCCGGTCACTTTTTGTGAAACCGGATTGTAATTGATGTGTGTAAAAAGTAACGTTCCGTTTGCAGGGGCCGCGATGGTAAAATGTCCCTGTTCGTCTGTTTTGGTTGCGGTTTTTGTTCCTTTTAAAGTAACCGTTACACCACCTACCGCAGTGTCACCAGACCTTACAACTCCGCTAACGGGTTGCTGGGCAAATACGGTTGAAGTGATCAGGAAAACGAGAAATGAAAAGAGCAGTGTTGGTGCGACATTGGATCGGGATGGAAGTACCACCCTCCTGCGCAAAGGCAAAGTTCGTCTCATAATTTGCAAGCAATGTTTAATTAAAAAAAATTGTCGGGTGGGTATTTGGCAAATAGCCCTCCCTAATTTCTGATGCTAAGATAGGAGTGAAAATATGGGTGCTATGGGGGACAAACAATTGAAATATGGGGGACAAAATGCGGGAATGAAAGATGTTGTTAGTTGTTGGTTGTTAGTTGTTAGATATTGATTATCAGAATGTAGTGGATGATAGTTGGTTGTTATGGTGGATAAATTGCAGGAAAACGATCAAAAATAATTGTTGCTAGTCAGTGTTTTTTTGTGCAAATGTTTGGTGGCAGGTATTTTCGAAATATGGAACTGACGTCGGAACCGGCATTCCGTAGAAACGCGTTCAACGCGTCTCTCTTGCACCGAAAACCTCGTCATTATCAAGTGCTGGTGTCTGATGTTTTTTGGTTTGCATCGTGATGGTGCGGCGGAGACGCATTCAATGCGTCTCTACAGTTTCCTCCCCTTTGGTCTCAACAAATTCATGTCTCCCGTAAATGCGGTGCGATATTTTTTGATGTATTCTGAAGGAACCATGCCAAACAGTTTGTTGAACTGTTCGCGGAAATAGCGCGTGTCAACGATGCCTACCTGGTAGGCCGCCTGGTTCACATTCATGTTGTGTTTGATCATTAAAACTGCCGCTCGCCGAAGGCGAATGGAGCGAACAAAGGCGTTAAGTGACTGGCCGGAAATGAGTTTCACCTTATCATATAGTGAGGAGCGACTCATGCCCATGCATTTGGCAAATTTCTGTACGTTGAAATCTTCGTCGTCCAGGTTCTCTTCCACCACCTTAATGCATTTTCGCAGAAACTCTCTGTATTCGGCGGGCACTTTAACGCTGGATTCCTGCAGCGTGATGTTGTCAAAGAAGAATTTTTGCAGCTGGCTGCGATTCTTCAAAATGGTTTCCACCCGCGCCTGCAGAAGCTGGCTGTCGAATGGTTTGGTGATGTAATCATCTGCGCCGCCTTCAATGCCTTTTAATTTTGTTTCGGAGGAAGAAGCGGCTGTCAATAAAATGACAGGAATATGGCCGAGCGAGTCAGACTGTTTTATTTTGGCGCAAAGCTCAAGACCATCGAGCCCGTCCATATTGATATCACTGATGACAAGATCTGGCCGATGTTCGATGGCCATGTTTAAACCAGCCAACCCATTTTCCGCGACATACAAACAATACTTGTCTTCAAAAATATGACGCAGGTATTGGGAAATTTCGGGATTGTCGTCTACGATTAAGATCGTTTTTTTGTCCGTGATCACTTCCTCGGCAGTTTTTCCTTTCTCCACCGGCGCTTCCTTTTGAAATGCCGCAGGTGTTTCCACAGATAACTCTTCGAGTAGTTGATGGCCGTGGTTGTTTTGTTCAGAAATCATATAACCGTTAAAATGCGCCGTCCCTTTCTTTAGTGAAATGGAAAACTCCGAGCCTTTTTGCGGTTCGCTTTTTACAGACACGGTGCCGTGGTGATTTTCAACAAAATGTTTTACCAAAAACAATCCGATGCCGAAGCCGGTTTTTTGATTAGGCGAAGCGGTAGCTTGTTGAAACTTATTAAATATGCGGGAAACGTCCGACTGCGAAATGCCGCTGCCGGAGTCGTTGATCGTCATTTTAATCTGGTCCGCCGTTTGGGCAACCTTGAACTCAATGGTGCCACCATCGGGTGTGAACTTAAAGGCGTTGGATAACAAATTAAACAAAGCGATTTCTATCTTTTCCTGATCAGCATACAGGGATTCAATGTTGTCGTCCATTGTTAGCCTGTAGTCGATGTTACGGGCTTTTGCCTGTTGCCAGAAACACTGGAACACTTCGGTACAAAGCTCTGTGGTGTTGAGTTTGGATATTTTCAGGACATCCGCACCACTGTCTGCTTTTCTGAATAACAATAGCTGATCAACGAGGCTCAATAGGCGCCTGGAATTTCGATAAGCAACATTGACTTCATCTTTGAAAGGATGCTCGTCATGGTTGTCGATCACTTTTTTCAAAGGATCGATAATTAATGACAAGGGTGTTCTGAATTCATGGGAAATGTTAGTGAAAAATGACAGCTTTTTTTCCGTTAGTTCTTTGTCTTTTTCATTTTCAAGATGTGCCAGTTTTACTTCATACTTCAAACGCTCCTGCCTGCGTGTGTAGCGGATGTAAGCGTATATGAGCGTTGATATCAGTGCGACATAAGCAAGGTAGGCCCACCATGTTCGGTACCACGGCGGAAGAACAGTTATTTGCAATAATTGCGTTTCTGCGCTCCAACGGCCATCTGCTCTTGAGGTCCTTACCTTGAAAATATATTTGCCCTCCTGCAAACGCGAGTAATTGGCGGTACGGCTACCTTTCAGAAAGTTCCATGTCTTGTCCCAGCCTTGCAGAAAATAAGCGTACTTTATTTTCTCTGCGCCTGAATAGTCCAATCCTACAAAGTCGAGCGAGATAGTCGCTTTGTCAAACGGAAGCGTGATCATTTTAATCGTTTCCAAATCTCTTTCCGTAATGAGCGATTGTTCTTTTTCAATGGGTTTGTTTTCAACTTTTATGCCGGTGAGGAATATGTCTTTTTTAGGTTGCTGGTATGAAATACTATCAGGATAAAAAACGTTGAAGCCTTTGATGCCCCCAAATAAGAACTCCCCGGAACTTAACGCCAGTGCGGCATTGAAGCTAAATTGGTTGCTTTGCAAGCCGTCTGAATGTGTAAAGTTTGTACAGGTTCCGCTTTCGGGATCAAATCTTGCGATACCATTATAAGTACTCAGCCATAAATTGCCTTGCTTGTCTTCAAGCATGCGCAACACTGTGTTGCTCGGCAGTCCATCCGATGATGTAAACTGTTTGTAAGTGCCATTTTTTCTGTCGAACAACAGCAGTCCTGCATCCTGGGTGCCCAGCCAGAAACGTTGTTTCTTATCTTCATAAATGTAACGGATGGTGTGGCCGATATTGTAGAAATGGTGTTGCTTGTTTTTCTTGTCAATGTTAATGAGTGACGAGTAATTGCCGCCCCAAAGGCTGCCGTTGTGATCTTCTGCAATGCTTTGTAAATTGACAATGGCGGGATCGAGGTTTTCAAATTTGTTCAGTGATCTGTTGAAAAGGTAAAGGCTCCCGTCGTTGGAAGTAGATGCCCAGATATTTTTTTGTGCATCCTCAAATACCAGCCAGGCATTAACTTCCGGCGATTTTGTTTTGTCGTTGACAAGAGAAAGGTGCTCGAACGAGCGACTATTTTTCTTTAACCGGTTAACGCCTCCAAACCAGGTGGAGATCCAAATGTCGCCGGTTTCATCTTTAATAATACTGGTGATAAAATTGCTGCTAATCGATGCATTGTTTACTGGATCATGTTTGTAAGAAATGTAAGTGTTGTTTTGTCTGTTCCAATAGCGCAAGCCGGCCCCATCTGTACCAATGAAAATATTGTGATCGGCATCTTCGCAAAATGAGAGAATGAAATTTTCTATCGGGTCATTTTTTTTGTCTTCATACAAAACGTTCTGGAACAGCAATGGATGTGGCTCTACCACGTTCAATCCTCCACGCATGGTGCCGATCCATTTCCTGCCTTCTTTATCTCCGTATATGGCGTAAACCGCATTGCTGTTGATGGGTGACGATCCGTTGGCAGATCTGTAAAACGTTGCAGTTGTTGCGCCCGGAGAAAGTTTGTACACCCCTGCCCCATCACAACCGATCCAGAGAGTTTGTTGTTCGTCCACAAGGAGCGTAACAACTGTGCCCTTTACCGGCAGATAATTCCTGGTGAAAGTGTTGTTGCCCACGTTATAATAAACGAGTTCTTTTTCAGTGCCGATCCATAGGTTGCCCGTCACATCTGCCTTCATGCTATAGGCCTGCAGAATATCACCGTTTATTTTTTGCAAACGTTGTTGCTGCATGTCATAGATGAACAGGCCGTAATCTTCCACAAAAACCCACGCCCGTTTGCGGCGAACATCGTATTCAATGGTATGAATGTGGTACTTGAACAGCTTGCCACCAGCAGTTTCCAGGGGAATTTGTAAACCTTCGCGGCTATTATTTTTAAAAACCAGCAGGCCGTTTCGTCTTGTCCCGACCAAAATACTGGTTCCATCAATTGATTTGACTACAGGTATCTCTCCCTGTATGGATTGCGTATTGCCATTTAACGATCGATAAACTGGTTTGAAAAAAGTTTCAGTAACCGGATCAAAAACATTCACGCCGTTGTCTGTGCCGATCCAGATATTGTGTTGCGCATCGCCGTCGATGCTGCTGATCATGTTGGTGGATAAAGAAGTGCTATCTCCTATGACGTTTCTGAAAACACGAAAGGAATAGCCATCAAAACGGTTCAATCCGTCATAGGTGCCAACCCACATAAAGCCGCGGTAATCCTGGTAGATGGCCGTTACAGCATTGTTGGAAAGCCCCTGTTCTATTCCGAGGTAATGGATGGGTAAGTCCTTTGCATACGAGGCTATTGTTACAATAGCAGTAAGCATTATAAGCAGTGTTTTTCTAAGCAGCATAGCAAGCATTTGTTAACATCAAAAATATTAACTGTCAAAATAACAATTAAAAATACAGGTTTTTGAGGAATTAGGAATTAGAAATTAGGAATTAGACGGGGCCAGGGTCATTTATGTTGCTATCTGACCTTTAGTCTAATAGCGTACTGTTTTCCTACTAACTCCTAATTCCTAATTTCTAATTTCTAATTCCTAATTCTTAATTGTTTGTAACCTTTCCCTCCCTCATCCACTCTATCTACACAGAACACTAAATCTACAAAAATGGAAAACACGAATGTAAATCAAACCTTGAGACCGACCTTCAACCTTTTAAAGCTCACATTTGGCCTGGTACCAATTGTTGCTGGTCTCGACAAATTCACCAATTTACTTACCAATTGGGAGCAGTATCTTAGTCCTAAAATGGCCGGTATGCTACCGCTTCAGCCTCATGCTTTTATGATGGTGGTCGGCGTAATTGAGATAGTTGCAGGTGTTATCGTATTGCTCAAGCCGGCTATTGGCGGTATTATTGTTGCAGCCTGGTTAACATTGATAGCGTTGACTTTGATATTCGGTGGTCATTATTTTGACGTGGCAGTGCGTGACCTTGTAATGGCCATTGGCGCATTTTCGATGACACGATTGGCAAAAACGCTTGCTTAATACAACTATGAAAGAAATATCGGAACAGTATTCAGACCTTGAATTGATACGGCTTATATTGAGTGGTAATATTGCTTTGTTTGAATTGCTTATTCGAAGAAACAATGCCATTCTGTATAAGACCGGAAGAAGCTACGACTATGGCCATGAAGACACACAGGATCTTATGCAGGAAACATATATTGAGGCTTACCGGAATTTATCCAAATTTGAAGGTCGCGCAACTTTCAGAACATGGATAACCAGGATAATGCTGAATAAGTGTTTCCATCACCGGCACAAACTGAGTTTTAGCAACGAACTACCTTCAGAGATAAGTGATAAATCAATTCCAATGTATTCATCTAACCGAAACGCCGACACCGTTAATGCTGTTGTCAACAGAGAGCTGGGGCTAATAGTAGAGACTGCATTGAGGCATCTCAGCCTGGATTACCGCATGGTATTTTCCCTGCGCGAAGTGAACGGCTTCAGCGTGGAAGAAACCGCAGAAACACTGGGCATTAGCGAAGCTAATGTAAAGACCCGTCTTAACCGCGCCAAAGGAATGCTGCGAAAAGAAATAGAAAAGCACTACCAGCCGGAGGAGATTTTCGAATTCAATGCCGTTTACTGTGATGCAATGGTGGAGCGGGTGATGCGAGATTTACGCGAATAAAAACCTATGAATATAGCTTGAGTTTTCAGGGCGTTATTGCAGACATGCGATAATGCCTTTTTAATTCTTTATAATTCGAGTGTTACCCCATCGAGGCTGTCGCGGTGCTTTTACAATAGAAAACTTTTCGCGATCTTTACCTTACTCCTGTTTTCACGATTTAAACAACTCTCCTATGGCATCCGGCAACACAACCTTTTTCGCACCACAGCTTTTCATTCCCAGTGGTATTACCGATATCTCGTTTTATTCCAAAGCGTTTGATGCTGTGGAACTCCGCTCGTGGCGGAACGATGATGGCAGCATTCACGTGGCAGAGCTCTCCATCAAAGGTGCTATTTTTCACTTGCATGAAGATCGCTCTGCAAAAGGACAATTTGAACCAAATAAAATTAATGGTGTTACTGCGCTTATCGGCTTGTTTGTGGAAGATGTGGATGCTGTAATGGAAAAGGCTTTGCAAGCTGGGGCCACAGTTTTAAGTCCTGCCCAGAGTTTTGATTATGGCTACAGGCAAGGCAATATCCTTGACCCATTTGGGCATCAGTGGTTGATTGAAATGAACATTTGATTAAATTGAAAACATGAAACGTCGTCCTATAACTGTGGTTATTGTTGGCATGCTGTTCATTCTTGCAGGCTGCCTCGGTGTTGCCTTCCACTTAAAAGATTTTTCTCAGCCAGATTCGAAATTGTCAGAGGTGATTTGGGCGCTTGTTGTTCGCCTGACGGCGCTGATGTGCGGTATTCTTTTGTTCTACAGAGTTGATTGGGCAAGATGGCTCGCAGTCATTTGGTTGCTTTATCATGTCATTATCGGCGCACTGCATTCAAAGTCTGAAATGGCCATGCATATTGTTCTTTTGATAGTTGTGACCGTCCTGCTTTTCCTCCCGGTCTCTTCAGCGTATTTTCGATATAAAAGTCAAAAGTAAAAAATAGTGCACTTTCGCGAACGTCTTTTGACTTTTGAATTTTTACTTTTGATTTTTTAGCAAGCGCATGAAACGAAAAAAAGCAATCATATTTGATTTAGACAATACCATTTATCCCGTTGCTTCTATTGGTATGAAACTGTTTGACGGATTATTCAAGCTCATAGAAAATGACAATAGCTTCAAGGGAAGTCTCGAAGACGTTAAAGATGCCATACAGCGCAAGCCCTTTCAGGATGTAGCAAGGGATTTTCAATTTACCGACGGGCTTACAAAAGCCGGCCTGGAACTATTGTCGGACATCGAATACAACGATGTGATTAAACCCTTTGATGATTATTTGCTGACCAAACAGCTTGACTATTTATTCCTGGTGACCAAAGGATTTAAAAAGTTGCAGGAAAGTAAAATCAAGCAACTGAATTTACTGCATGATTTCGAAGCGTATTACATTGTTGATCCTGCGGTTTCTAACCTTTCCAAGAAAGATATGTTCATTAGTATTATGCAGCAATATCATTTAGCAGCTGAAGATGTTCTCGTGGTGGGTGATGATGTACATTCTGAAATACAGGCCGCGAATGAATTAGGCATTGATGCTGTAGTTTATAATTTTAACGGAGCTAACAAGCCCGAGGGTTATAACGTCATTTCACATTATGAGGAGCTGAAGGATTATTTGTAGGCAATACCTCAAAGTTTTACCACTAAGGCACTAAGGACACTGAGCTGCACTAAGAGAAAGCCTTAGTGAAACTTTGTGTCCTTAGTGTCTTAGTGGTAAAAAAACTGTCAGTCAAATTACTCACATCAACATTAATACTTTTTAAACCGTTTGATCAATTTCATACGGACTAACGTTGTCGTGTGTACGAAAAATATATCTTTGCGGTTTCTGACAACCCTAACCTCCATTGCCAGTTATGAAATTTCTCGGACGAATTTTTCTTTATACCCTACTGTTCGTGATTGCTGTCTCTTTGTATGCCAACTTCCTGCACCCGGCATTGTTCTTTTCGAAACAGCCCATTAAATGGTTGAATGCTGCTGCATCAAACAGCGGAACAAAAATATCTTTCAAAAGCGGATCTAATACCTTGCGTGGCCGATTGAAGGCACCTGCCACTACCAACAGGAAATTGCCTGCAATTATTTTTTGTCCCGGCTCCGGCGGACAATCATCTTACGCAGATAACTACTACGTGTCATTTCTGGACACTTTGTATGAACAGAATTTTGCGAGTGACAGCATGGTGTTTTTATATTTTGATAAACGCGGTGTTGGTGAATCTGAAGGCAATTGGTATTCTGCTTCCTTTGAAGACAGAGCAGCAGATGTAAAGGCCGCGGCTGACTATTTGCACTCGCTTCCTTTTATTGATACGAACAAGATTATTGTTGTGGGGCACAGCCAGGGCGGATGGATTGCGCAGATATGCCTCTCGAAATATCCGCAGAGCTTTGCCGGGGCTATTTCTATGGCAGGGCCAACTTTTGGTGTGAGGGATCAGGTGACCAATGATTACACGAGCAACTTTATGTGCCGCGAAAATCTCTCGGAACCAGATGCATACGTGAAGGCTGCTAAACAGGTACGTTTTGATTTTTGGTTCACCAGCTTTTTTCCTTTTCAACCGGAATGGAAACAGCTTAGTGTCATCGGTGATTTTGACCCTGCTGCTTATTTGAAAAATGTAAAGAAGCCCTTGTTCCTGATGTTTTGTGAAAATGATCCTCTCGTCTCGCCCCAAAAAAGCGTCAACGCACTTGATAAACTTTATGATAACAACGTGCCTTCAAATATTCAGGTGACTACTATTAAAGGCGCAATACATCCATTTAAACTGGCCGACAGATGTTATCATGGGTCGTTTAATGACATACCGCTTTCGATGCAGGCGAAGCAAGAGATCCATGATTGGGTAGCTGAACATTTTATGAATACCGGGCCAATGATTACGATGCATCGGTAAGCGTATTTTCGCTTTAGAATATTACGTTCGTTAAGATGCCAAAGGCCACCGCAAATAGCTTTGGCCTTTGGCTTTTTACTAAGACGAAGTGATCATGCTTGCTTTGTCAATATCCGGCGTTCTATACAAGACTTCGGGTATCTCTGATAATGTTGAGTAATGCACTTCATCGCCTATGCTGTACAACTTTTGGAAGCTCATGATGAGCGGCTTCCACTTATTGGGATCTACCTTGTTTGCATTGTTGGGCATCAAAATATTTTCTTCCAGATGCACCCGCACGATTTGCAATTCCATTACCGTGATCTTATTTTTCATCGTGTCATCATCTTCTGCAAGGGAACGAGTATGTATCAGTTTTGCTTCCAGTTGCACATCACATTCTTTTACCATCGGCGCATTTACAATGTCTGCTGCTATTGCTGTAAGGCCTGCGTGTTCAAATTTTTCACGTTTGTGATAATACCCTTTTTGTTGTTTGCCCACTGGAACTGGATCGCTTCCTGTTGTCCTCGCCAGTTTGTTTACCGCGGCCGCATTGTTTACAGAAGCCAGGTTCAACACGCATTCGCCATTGCGTTGAATGTTTTGCGTGGTTTTTGAGAATGCTGCTAAACCAATCACGCAGCGCCAGCCCAACCAGAATGCCGATGACATTGGCGCGAGGTTGTAACTGCCGTCTTCATTTGTAGTGCCAATTAAAATGACTGGTGTGCCGAAATATAGAATGTTGGGTGTTGATACGATATGCATGATTTTCTTTTATGCAAATGTCTTTGCAAAACGAGGCAACAACAACCCGTTTCTTGCGGATTTGTTGTTAATGAAAATAACGTCTTTAAGTTTTCAAGGAATGAAATAATATTTGTAGACTTGCGATCATGAATTACAGGAAATACTCCGATAAAGACCTTTTGGAATCTTATTCAACTGCCCTTGACTACTCAGGCAATGCTAACGATGAGCTGCTAAAGGAAATCGATAGCCGTGGTGGCATTGACCAAGTGAAGAAGAATGTGAGCCAACAGAATGTAATACCAAACGAAATTAAAAGGATTAATCAGCTTGTTTTCGTGCTTTACAAAAGCGGTGGTGATACCAATAAAATAAAGTCTTCTGTAACTTCTGATATATTAACCGCGGATCAACTTAACAACACAATTGAAAAAGCTATTATTGCTGCTGATAAGTATATAAAGAATCACTCGATAAATGCAAAAACAATATTAGGAAGCCTGATCGGGATGAGCGTGTCTGTGTTGGTAGGCGCGGCTATTTTGTGTTATACTGTTATGCAGACCGGCAACTTCTACTATGCAATTCCATTTGGTATCTTCATAATTTCGTATGCCATTATTTGGCTGTTGACAAAACAAAACAGAAACAATGTAGTAGTATTTATCGCATCATTTGCTGCTGCTTTCATATCGGTTCCATTGGGACTTTGGATTTGCAACTTGGTGATGCAATGACATATGCTGAATATGGCACACAAAAAGAGTCCGCGAAACATTGTGTTTGCGGACTCTTTTTTTGCCTCATGTGTTATTGAACGTACAAATACAATATCCTGAATGCCGAAACCTGCATCATTTTAATTTGTCTTTTTTATGTATCCATATAGTCCGTCCTTTTCGTCATCAGGACCGGCAGTGAAATACAGTGCATTCGGGTCAACACCGTTGGTGGAGGTAGTTGGTGGGAAAGCAATTGCCCATAAGCCTGGAATTACGAGGGTTTTGTTGTGTGTCTGAAGCGCCTTCAAAAATACGCCACCCAAGTTGTACGCATTGATGTGGCCATCGCCAAAATTGCCTACCAGTATGATCTGCGTATTTTTCATGTTCTTATTTTTATCATTGCCCTCGTTGTCGTTTTTCATGTCTTTCATGTCTTCAAAGAAGGCTGCCGGTGCCAAAGCAATTCCCCATGGGGCGTTTAATTCGCCTTTGGAGATAAAGCGTGTAACAAACGAGCCGTCAGATTTAAAAATATCTACAAAGCCTTTGCCCGCGCCATGTAGTTCATCATCTGGTGATGACGGATCCTGCTGTGCATACATTACGTACAGCCAGTTGTCAATAGCCTGGATATTGAATGGAGAATAGCCTGCAGGAAGTGCAGGATCTTTAAAGGACATAGCAACCCAGTTGAACATGCTGTCATATACTTCAATCATTGCCTTCCTGAAGTTTGCGGCATATATGTAATTCTTGCCGTCGCTGGTAGCTATAGCAAGCCCGGTATAAGAAGCAGAAGCTGAATTGTCCTTAACACGTTCTGCTTTATTGCCGCCGTTCCATCCTGAAATGACTCCATCAGTGCCTACAAAAATGAATCTTGCCGGATTGTGGTTGGTGAGTCTAAAAGCAGTGGAGCCATTGAAAACAATTCCGGAAGGTGCACCACCCATTGTGTCGGTAGGCGATGGAATCAGCACTGGAGGCCGCGCATCTCCGCCTGCTGCGGTTAGCACATAGCTGAGGCCGGTAGCTTCTGTGTTGACCCACGGCACGCCCGAAGGAGCGAAAGTAAGTCCCCACGCGTTTTGAAAATCCGGCGCAACCCTGGCAGCACTGTACTCGTTGTTGTTAGCAATAAGATTTACTTGTCCAAAGTCTTTCAGATCATTTTTTGCTGTTATGAAAAATTCTTTTCTACAACCGGTGCATAACAATAAGGTAACAAAAGCAAGCGAATACAGTCCTTTAAAAGAAGAAAGACTGTAAGCGTAAGATGTCTGTTTCATACAAGGTGTGTTTAATTGATGAAAAAAATCCACAGGCGCGGGTATGGGAGGCATCCATTAGGAATTGGCTTGTGAATCGGAATTTCAGGGGAGTGATGCGGAGGGAATTGTATTTGTGATCACATAAACCGTGAGGAACATAAAGGTAGATAATAACAATAGAAAATGCAATGCTTGAAACGGCTTGCTTTATTCGGTGAGTCAAAACAAAAAACCGGGAAAGAATGATGCGCACTAAAGTTTATCGGTTACGCTTGATGTCACCTCAAGATTCTGGCCGGCATTTAAATAAAAAGCCGCCCCAAATATTTTTTGAGACGGCTTAGAAAAGATATCATAATGTTACTACGCTTTCTTAACAAACTCCGACTTTAGCGCCATTGCTCCAAAGCCATCTATCTTGCAATCAATGTTGTGGTCGCTGTCTACCAGGCGGATGTTTTTCACCTTGGTGCCTGCTTTTATACTTTGAGATGAACCTCTTACGGGAAGGTTTTTGATCGTTACAACCGTATCGCCGTTTTGAAGAATATTGCCGTTTGCATCTTTCACAACAAACGCGTCTTCGGCGCTTGCTTCTTCAGGGTTCCACTCATGTCCGCATTCCGGGCATACAAGCAGGTTTTCCATCTGGTACGTATAAGTCGATTTACACTGAGGACATGGAGGAAATTCACTCATTTCTTTGAAATTTAATGGCTGCAAAGGTAAAAAAAACCAGGGAACAAAATCCTGATTTTCGTTGCTGTACTGATAAGCCATTGCAAAATCTTTGGAAAAATCGTGCAAAGTAGTACATTGAAGCAATTGGAAGCAGATGGAAGATTTCCCGGAGGAGCAATAATAACGGGAGCTTAAAAATTCAACAACAGCATGATCAACATTAGAGACATTAGCACCACAAAAGGTTTTGAAAAGCCACAAAGGGTTTTAAAGTATATTCTTTTTTGGTGCAAAGAAGGAACAGTGGACATCATGGTGGATGAAGATAAATTTACACTGAAAAAGTCAGAAGCGATTACAATCACCTCAGGGCAGTATCATCAATTGGTGTGTGTAAAAGGGCTTGTAACAGTGCTTGACTTTACGTTGGATTTCTTTTGCAAAAATGACAATGACATTGAACTCATTTTTCACAATAGCCTCTTTTGCCACTTCGGAATGAACGAGGTGATTCACGTAGGAAATTTCGATTTCTTTGAAGAGACGCTGAATAAAATTAAAGTTGAACTTGAAGAAAAGCCTTACCAGTATTTGATTTCAACGCACTCTCACATAGAGCTGCTGTTGATTGAGCTAAACAGGAGCAAGATTGCCAACGGTATAGAAATATGGAAACCAGACGCGTTGTTCTTAAAATTTTTATTGGAAGTAAGAAGCAATTTTTCACAAAACTATACAGTGTCTCAATTGTCGCAACGGTTATTAACTACGGAAGCGAAGCTCAACGAAGTTTCGAAGCTGCATACGAATAAGACGGCGCAAAACGTAATATACAGTCTCATTATTTCAGAGGCAAAGCGTTTGCTGCATTATGAAGATCTTACGATAAAAGAGATAGCGTATGCGCTTGGTTTCAACGATCCTTTCTATTTTTCAAACTTCTTTAAAAAGCATACGGCGAAATCTCCCAAAGACTTCAAAAAAGAGGTCGGGGTATAAATTTTATATGTTTTTCCCAGAATCGTCTATTCTCCGAGGCAGTATGTTATGCCAACTTTGTACCTGTAATCAAGCGAATAAAACTTACAGGTATGACCACAAAACAAAACATCTATTCTTTTTCCCTGCGCATGGCTCTATCGGCGGGCTTTCTTTCGGCTGTGGCCAGCAGATTGGGTCTTTGGGGCAGCCATTCATCCGGCTGGCAAAATTTTGTGAATTATACCGCGCAAACCAATTCGTTTTTATCTAAATCATTTGCGCCGTCGCTCGCGGTTTTAGCGACTATTGCAGAACTAAGCCTTGGTTTGCTGTTACTTGTGGGCTACCGAACAGGCATTGTGGCATTGTCTGCCGGCATTCTCACACTACTATTCAGCATCGCAATGGCTATTTCCTTTGGCATAAAGGAACCGCTTGACTATTCCGCTTTTGCATTTAGTGCCGGAGCCTTCCTTTTAAGCAGCGTTCCCGCCAGCAAATGGAGCATCGATCAATTTCTTAACAAATAAAAACAGATAAATGAACAACGACATTCAACATTACATTGTAAAAACATCGCAAACTGACTGGCAACCACTGATTGAGAAAGGGATTCATTACAAAGGTGTGTTTGTAAAATCCTTACATTTTGACGAAGCGAAACAACGTTCAACAACGATTCTTTTAAAGTTTGAGCCGGGGACAAGCTATCCTTATCACAACCATCCCGCAGGTGAAGAATTGTTTGTGCTGGATGGAGAGGCCATCGTTGAAGGGGCAGTATTGCAAAAAGGAGACTATTTGTTTACGCCGGTAAATTTTAAACACGCTGTACAAACGGAAAAAGGTTGCACCATTTTATTTGTGGTACCTGAAGAAGTTGAGATTTTATGATGCTGTATAACAAGAAAAACTAAGAGAGCGATATTTGATGCAAGGCGAAAATAATAGCTTCAAGTAGTTTGGAGTCAACGGGTTTTTTATTGTCTGAAGATTTTGTGATGGCCCTGTACGATCCGTCTTCATCACTTTCGAAAACGATCTCGTGACCATTTACAACGATATAGAACTTATAGTCATATCCAAAAGTTACAAGACGTCCCTTGAACGATTGTTCAATTCCCTCATAATTCACCGGCAGTTCGAAATAGTGTTCCATCACTGCAAATGTAATGGAGAAAAGAAATTTAAAAAAAATCTAATCTGTTTTGGGCACTGAAGGGGGAGTTGAGAATTGAGAGTGGAGAGTGGAGAGTTATTAGCTGTCTGGCCTCCAACTCTCAACTCTCAATTCTCAACTTATTTATGTCTTTCCCCAAAGGCTTTTGAAATGCCCAGGCCGATCGTCCATGTATCGTAGGCTTTCCAGCGTACATCATACTGAAGCGCTCCAAAAACTTCCCAGGATTTTTTTATTTCAACACCATACTCAATTGCAAACCTGTTAAGGACATAATTCTCTTCTTTGGCAAATTCACCACCCATGCCTGCGCCAAAGCTCCAGTGCTCAGTAGGTTTGTAAAAACCCATGATAGCAGGCGCTATGGGCGTAGAACGTTCTATTATTTCTTTTTCGTCGCCGTCTATTTTGTTCTCTACTTTGAAGGATTCTGTAATGAAATCTGTGTGCAAACCAATGGCCCATTTCCGGGCGAACTGATAATTGTAGTCGAGTCCCCAATAGGCCAGAACGGTCATTTCCTTCTTGCCATTTTCATTAACACCGCCGAAGGAATGCTCATGTCCAATATTAATGCCAACGCTGTGTCTCGGTGTAAAGGGAATGTTGCTTTCCTGGCAAAAGGCTGCAAAAGTTAGTAACAGAAAAGCTACGACTGCGATGCCTTTTGCCATTGACGGATAGTGATTTTTCATTGTTTTATCTCTAATGGGCGCAAAATTGCAAAATCCGGAAGGCTGTTATTATGACGGCGGGCAGGCCGAAAGCTGACATTTGCTACACATAGAGTTGTTAGTTGTGGGTTGTTAGTTGTTGGCTTTCAATCTTGACTATTTCTCACGGAAGCCTAACAACTAACAACTGTCAACTAACAACTATCAACCGACAACCCTTAGCTTCTGCCGCTACACCGTTAAATGAGGTCAATTTATCCGTTAAGTGTGATTGTTCTAAAACACCGGCAAGGTTTACCTGTAATTTCATTGTTATAATCATGGCTCCCATTTCAGCCACTGGCGACGAGTCACAATGATGGGCGCCCTGATTCAAATAAATAAAACAATATGAAGAAGAAACTTACCCTGCTTTCAATCGCTACTCTACTCACCATTTGTTCTTTTGCACAAAGTATCAGATTAAATGGTTATGCAATAGGCGCATTCGACGACGGTGTTGATTCTTATTATAGCACTACCAACTACTACAATGGAACAATTAAGGGTGGGCTTGTATGGGGCGCAGGATTGGAGTTTGCCGTACACGAGGATAATGGAATTGAATTATTATATATGCGCCAGGATACGAAAGCACCAATGAATTATTATCAACTCGTTGCTAAAAACACTGAATTTAAAGTCGGTATGAATTACGCCATGATTGGCGGTACCCGTTATTTTCGCGGCCACAATAAAAAGGTGGAAGGATACGGAGGATTGCTGCTAGGTGCAAATTTCATGCACCTGGAAAATCCTGATAATGGCAAAAGCGGAGACAAAACTTTCTTTGCGTGGGGACTTCGCCTGGGTGGAAACTTCTGGGCATCGGAGAAAGTCGGCATTAAACTACAGGCGCAGCTGCTCTCAAACGTGCAAGCTGCAGGTGGCGGTTTCTATTTTGGAACAGGCGGCGCAGGTGCCGGCATTTCCACTTACTCTACCATGTACCAGTTTGGACTGGGCGGCGGATTGACATTTAGATTGAAATAAGCTGAAAGATAACAAGAGCGCTGCAAGGCGCTTTTCTTTACCACTAAGTCACTAAGGGCACTAAGCTTCACTAAGAGTTTTTTTGAACCACAGAGTGCACCAAGATTTTTTTCACAGAGAAAAGGAGGATTGTGCAATGATCTTCTTTTCTCTGTTCCTTTTTAAATAGAGATCTATTTCGCGACACCTCTCGTTCCCTCTGTGAAAAAAAACTCTTTTCCTCCGTGGTTAAAAAAAAGGCGGCATTTCGGAGGGCATGACAATTGATTTTGCAACTGCGCCTTAGCATTTTCAAATTTTCAAATTTTCAAATTGCGTGCACCCGCTTCCAGCGTCCCTCCGAGACCACTTCAATATGGCCATCAATAATTTTCAGCGCAGTTTGGTCGTCGATCAAATAGGATGGCATTGGTAATGTCGCGGCTAACTTTTCGAGATTAGCTGTGGAATTTTGTGGAAACGCTTCGTAATCCAAATGCGGGTGTATGGCGATGTCAACGAACCCAAATGACTTGTCGCTTTCCGGCGCCAGTGTATGGTTTCCGTATGTGGTGCCATAACTTGTCATTATCATGCTGCCGGCGCTTAAGCCAACATAAACAATTTTTTGTAGCAGCGATAGCAAAATATCTGCCAGCCCTGAGTGGCGCATCCAATAAGTAAGATATTGACAGTCTCCCCCACCTACCAGCAATACATCTGCTTGCTGAAGGAGGGGCAGCCAATGTTCCTGCCTGAGTGTCGGCAATGCCGTCAGTTCCAGCAGTGCCAATGATTTCCAACCCATGTCGCAAAACGGATCTCCCAAGGTTCCGCAAACCACCCTGCGCGCAATATCGCCGCCATTGGAAACTCCGTATAGACCGGTGGGAACGAAAAACGCATTTGCCTCGGCAACAGGTTTGCCCATGAGTTCAACCAGCGCATTATGAATGCTTGGATTGCTGATGCCCGCGGAAGTGAGGAGAAGTTTCATGATTAGTTTTTTTTCGGACTATGTTTTGTCACGTCGATTCTTTAAAAAATATTTCAAAGGTTGAAATTAAAACCAGAAATCGCAACACAATAATGTCCACATTTATCAGAACGGGCTGTAGACATCAAAGTGTTGCTGCGGACAGGTTTGCGGGGTATAGAATAATATTTCAGTAAGGCATCACAGCCTTTTATTTCCGGGTTAATGTTTTATTTTTTACTGTAAACTGTAACATATTTGATTTATATTGAGTAGCCCCAACTTTAAAAATATATAACCATATGTTTGTAAAAACTACATCGTTACAAGCCATCATCACGATAGTTGCTATCTTTTCTGCTATTCAGACGAAGGCCCAGGAAAAAACTAATTTCAGTCTGCAATTCTATACTAACGGAAAGGGTGATACACTTTATTACCGGCAGCTTAATCCTGATGCTAATCCGAAACGACATTATCCCTTGTTGATTTTTCTGCATGGTTCGGGTGAACGTGGTGCTGATAATAATTCGCAATTGAAATGGGGCGTGATGAATTTTGCGAGTGAACAAAATCTATTGAAATATCCGGCGGTAATCATTGCGCCTCAATGTCCCGCAAATGTAGGCTGGACGCCACCCGGCACAAGCCGCAATGCAATTACCGCACCTTTGTCGCCTACTCCAACCAAGCCGATGGAATTGCTGCTTGCTTTAATAAAAAAAATGAAGGCAGAAGGGCAAATTGATACATCCCGCATTTATATTACAGGACTTTCAATGGGAGGCTTTGGCACCTTTGATGCGATAGAACGTGAACCGAATCTTTTTGCGGCAGCGGTTCCTGTTTGTGGCGGAGGTGATCCTGCGAAGGCCGGGGCTATTGCAAAAATTCCTATCTGGATGTTTACAGGCGCAGAAGATCCCGCGGTCAATCCGGAGTTCTCGCTTAATATGCTGGAGGCTCTATGGAAAGCCGGTGCGCGACCAGGCTTTACCATGTTGCCGGAGGTGGGGCACTTTGCCTGGCTGGGTGCCTATACAGATCCGCTTATGATCGAATGGCTTTTTCGCCAGCATAAATAGAATGAATAGCATTGCTGTTAGTCTCAGGCATATTGACCATTTTTCGCTTCGGGATATTTACCATGTCGCGACTACGGGGCTGCATGTCAAATGTCATCTGCTCTTTGAACAGATAGAGACAGTTATGGATGAATAGAAATGGTGAATGAGAGAGTTTTTACCTTATTAAAAATTTGACAGTTGTTCAATCTGGTCGCGGCTTAATTCCTTATCAGCAGTTGCGATAACAATTCTGTATCGAAACGTCACACTCTCTCCTTTTGCCAGATGCAGGTTCAGAGCTATTTTACCATTGCTGAAAACCTTTTGTCCCAAAGGATTCGCGGCAAACAATCCATAACCACGTGCATGCCAGTAAGTGGGATAGCCAGGATTCTTGTTTTGATCAAATAGAATAATGCTTGTGACGTGTCCTCCTATTTTGCCATACAGCATACACCATGCGGCTCGCGTTGACCAAACTGAATCTCCTGCTTTTCCTTCACTGCTGATGTAGTTGCCGTTGGCAATGGTGTCGCCCTTTACAGGGATCTGCAATTCATGTGCAACACGCATTGCAATCAATCCGTCTTTGGTATCATTAAAAGTTACATCGGTCACAGCCTTTAACGTAGTCGTGCGATCGATGATGCGGATATTATTTTTAGCGGAAAACTTCAGCGTTGTGTTTTCCTTTAACAAAGCCTGTTTGTTGATGTCGTTCCAGCTGGCAGTATAACTAATCACGGCTGCTTTGCTTTGGGTGGCTGTAGAAATACTTTCCGTTTTGATAGAGCCATACAAATTCTTTTTCGCTGCAGGAATAGCATATGAGTTGTTCCAGAAATCGATGCCGTTTACATTCTCATAATTGAACCATATTCCCTGGTGGTGCGGATGATCTGTTGGTTCTCCGGGGCGCGGCTGAAAAGGGAAGCCACGCGTAATAGTTGTCCCATCGGCATCATATACCGGATACAGGATGGGTTTTGTTAGTGTATCGCTGTAACAAAAGCTGGTGAATAGTTTGCTTGCAATAAATACTCGTATTTCTTTTGCCAGCGTATCCTTTCGCAAGGAGATTTTCTGTGCAGTAGCTTCCCTTAGCATCGCAAAAATAAAGATCAAACAAAATAGCAGCTGTGTTATTCGCATGGCACAATATAATAATTTGAAAATTTGTGGATTTGAAAATTTGAAAATTGGTGTGCAGCCCGCGCTCTCTTGTTCGCCAATAAACGAGATGTTAACAAAAAAGACTTGATGTCGTTAAATTAAGCTGTTCGAAGAATTAAGGGATGACAAGCAGTCTTACTTTACTGGTATTAGGAACCTCGCAAATGAAAAAACTTACTTAACCAAGAACATTGGTTATAGCGTTGTTATTGCATCACTAAAAATTCTGTTTTTAACTGCCGCAATGTTTTTCCAACAACAATAATTTTCAAATTTTCAAATCCTCAAATTTTCACATCAACGCCTTCATCCCTTCTTCATAACTGGTTGGAGTAAAATTGAACGCTTTGCAAAATTTTTGGCTGTCGAAAAAATAGTCCTGGTTGTTCTGGTACTGCATTTCAACCAGTTCTTTTATTGTTCTGTCGAACAATCCTCCTAAAGAAAGAAGCAACGGACTGTACAAAGTGTAAGATACTTTTGCTCCCTTCAACGAAGCGGCGTATGTAATAAACTTCTCGCCTGTCCATCGCTGTGAAGACGTTGGCAGGTGCCAGGTCTGATTATAGGCACTGTCCGTATTGCCCAATATAGCTGTTGCTTTTGCTGCATCGGGGGTATAGGTATAACTATGCGTTTTATGCACGTTGGATTGCCAGCTCATTCTCTTATTTTTTGAAAGAGGGTCCAATACCAAAACATTCAGGAGGCCATGTTTTGCTTCCGGTCCATAGAAGTCGGCGCTTCTGGCGATCAATGCCTGCAGGCCCTTTTGAGCAATAGCATTCTGTATCGTTTCTACAATCTGCAATCTCACTTTACCTTTTTTTGAGGGAGGATTCAATGGACTGTCTTCCGTCATGTTTGGAATGGCTTTCTTGTCGTACATATAAATGTTGTCGAAGAAAACCAGTTTGGTGTTATGTTTAAGGCATGCGTTGATCACATTATTGATGATAACGGGCCAATCCTTTTGCCAAATGCGCAAGTCATATTTCAGGCCCACAATAAGGTAAGCTACTGATGCGCCCGCAACTGCTTTGTCTGCCTGTTCTGCAGACAATAAATCAGCGGGGAAAAGTTCGTCGTCTCCATTTATCTGTTCGGGATGGCGCGATACCAATCTTACTTTGCTGGTATACTGTTTTAGTTCTTTTGCCAGCGGCTTGCCGATGTCACCACCAACGCCGAGAATTACCTGTGTCATGGTTGTTATGAGTTTTGTGTTTTGTGTTATGATTTATGAGTTTTGAGTTTGGCGCTGTGTATATTGATTGGTCATGTTGAACTTGTAACCGACTCAATATTCATTGCAAAAGATTCAACGCCTTAACGACATTTCAAAACTACTATCTGATTCCGCAAAAAACGATAACACGGGTTAAGATTTTGCCGCGACCAATGCCCGCTTACGGATGCGGCTAAGACTTTCGGGAGCGATGCCCAGGTATTGCGCGATATAACGTTGCGGCACACGTTGTAATATCTTTGGACTGTTCTGTAGCAACACGTCGAACTGCTGTTCGGGTGACTGTGACAACAAAGATTGAATGCGCCTGATATTGGCGGTTGCTACATTCTCAACAATAACATTAAAGAAAGATGCAACAGCGGGTGAAGCTGCCATGCATTCTACAAGGTCTTTGCAGGTTGTTACGAGGCACTCCGTAGGTTCCCGTGCGATGATGTTGGTGGTAGCCCTGGTTTGGCGCGAGAAGCTTTCAAGGTCAGTAATGAACTCTTGTTCAAACACAAAGTTGCAGGTCTTCTCCACTCCTTTTTCAGTAAAGAAAAATTGGCGCAGGCAACCTTTCTCCACAAAAAATACTTCATGCGCAACGTTGCCTTCCTCCAGTAACAAGGTATTCTTCTTGTATTTTACTTTACGAAAGAATGAATAAAAATACTCTCCCTCAGCTTGTGAGATAGGTGCATATGAACGGACAGCCTGAAGAAATGAATCCATATGCTAAAATAAGCAATAACTCGCAGTAATTATTTTAACCACGGAGGAACGGAGGTTTTTTCACAGAGGAAAGGAGAAGTACTTCCGAAATAAACTGTTAGCTAAAGAGAGGAGAAAAAGATGCTAATACACATCTCTGTTTACTTGTGTTTTCGAGACCCATTATCTAATTCGACGTATATCCTCCTTTCCTCTGTGAAAAAAACTCTGTGAACTCTGTGGTTAAAAAAACTCTTAGTGAACCTTAGGTTCCTGAGTGACTTAGTGGTAATTTTTGAGATGCGAAGCATCTATTACTTATGCGCCAGCACATCATTTCCCGGCGCCCATTTTTTTTGCCACGCGGCATACTTGTCCAGTACTTTTTGCGGAGCGTAGGTGTACCACGCATAGCCATCGCGTCTTTCGCGCTCCACTTCAGCTAGCGAGTATACCACTTTGCTATCGCGGTTGCAAAATAAAGGTCTGTGTGTTTTAAGTTCATAATAGCGTGTCCAGATCGGAGGCGCAGTTGAATCTGTTACCACCACGCGATCGGTTGTAGAAGTACGAAATGGAGTTTGCATTGTTGGTGCCGGAACCGTTATCACTTTCGTGTTATAAATTTTAGAATCCTGGAACCATTTTACTGCGTTTTGTACCGCGTCTACCACATGATCATCAGGATGATCAATGCTCATCAGGAAAAGGACAATTCCGGAGCTTTCTCCGTTGCTTATGCTGGCGGGCTCAAACTTTCTTGCCCATGCGGGCTGAAGTGTGTGTTCATCGTATTGCTGACACCACGCAGTTGGCGCACCGGCATCATTGATCTGTGTTTTTACAATGCAGTCAAGTCCTTTGGCAAAAGCTTCCCCAACTCTTTTGTGGTATTTGGCATCGATGTAATCGAATTGCGGTGAACCATCCAGAATGTTTTTAAGCAACTGCATGACGCCTTCGAAAGCGCCGTCGTTGTAGGTGATTTCGCTGCTGTAACCTTTTTCCAGCGGATAGTATTGCGGCCATCCGCCATTGGCGTATTGAGCAGACAGTAAATAGTCGATGCCTCTAAGCGCAGACTCTTTGTATTTATTTATTCCGGTAGATTTATAAACAATTGAAAGCGCCGCGATCTGCGTGAAGCAAGTGCCATTGTCGAAAGTGGTGTTTAACTCATTGCGACGTTCGCGGACGGAGTCTTTTTGCGCCTCTGTGAGAATGGCGAACACATCATAGTTCTTTGCCCATCCGCCGTTGGATTTCTGAAAAAGCAGAATGTTCTCTCCTATTTCTACAAGTTGTGTTGGTTGATAGCGCGGCATGCCGGGCAAGGGGTTGATCATTCGGCTCTTATCCGGACCCATGTACCAGTGATTTGAATTATCCGCAAAAGGCCCGGGTGCAATGCTTTCCGGAATTTTTTTCGAACCGTTTTGTGCAATGCAATTGTATGGATTTAACCATGCAACAAAGCCAATCAGGACTATAGCGAATTTCATATGCTTTTAAGCGTATTTGGTATGCAAATCTTTGCCGGATCAATCTGCATACGCAGTCTCCGGTAAGCTAAAATACTGATCTCGAAGAAATTCCGCGTCTTGCTCCGTCCTGTTCGGTTGTTATCCAATAGTTATTAGGTAGAAAGTTGTTGGTTGTTAGTTGTTAGACTTTAATCACGAACATTTGAAATTGAACGCTAACAACTAACAACCAACAACTAACAATTCTTCTTGAACTATCGTTAGTGAATGTCTCCATCACCAGCAATTAACTCGAACTCTTTAATTGCGATCTTGCTTTGCAAAGATTGAACACCGGCAAGTATTAGCCGGACATACCTCATGCTATGATGTTTGAATGGCAATTGTTTGTATTCCTGTCCTGAGCTTTTCATGTTGTCAATTTCTGTTTGCCATTCCTTGCCATCAGCGGAAACCAATAAGCTGTAAGTATACCAGTCACTATCTTTTCCCCACACGATTCTAAATCCATTTACATTGTGTTGTTTTTCGAGATCAATTGTCAATTCGACCGGAGCAATTTTACTTTCATCGATCCACACGGTTGAATAGTTGCCATCTATTATTTTTTCGATGCCTGCAGAGAGTTTATCTCTATTCAATTTGAGCATTGAAGGTGTGAGTTTAACAAGCTGCTCATTTGCTCCACTACTTTCTTCTTTGCTCACCACATCATTTTCTTTTTCTGTTTGCCATGCAGAGTGCTTGCCGTCCTGCACAAACTGTTCGTTGCTTTTGATGGTTGTAATTACTCTTTTGACAGACTTCAAATTATCCGATGTTGCCGTTATAATAATATTTCCTGCTTTTCCCGTTGTACGAATGATGCCATAGCCAATGCCACCTTCAGTGTGTTGTATGGTCGCTTCTACCCTTGCAATATTTGCGCCGATGAGTGATCCTGCACCGCTTACATCCAGGTGAATTGAATAGTTGCTGAACGGTTCACTGTTTGATACAAGTGTTCCATTCTTGTCACAAACCTTGACATGAAATGGAATCATGTCCACTGCGTCTGCTACAGGTTTTATGCCGCTATCATCCAATACGATCTCCAAATGATCGGCAACACCTGGCGTCGCAATAGTATGTACAGCGACACATTTTCCATCCATCCAACCTTCGGCTTTAAGCTCGCCTGTTTCATATGTTTTTACATCGAAACGAAAATATGGACTTCCTCCTTTGGCCGCTACAAATGGCGCTGTTGCTGCATTTTCTTCACGTGATATTTCTTTGATGAACCGTTTGTTTCTATAAAACTTTACCTTGTCGCAATTAGAAAAAACGATGATGCTGGTGTCGATATCGGGGCGGTTGTTAAAGCTTGCAACGAAAACCATTGGGCCGTAATTGGCATTGCGAGCGCTTTGCATCGCCTTCAATTGATAGAAGCCAAATTTTTCATAGCGATCTGCATCTACCACTCCGCAAAATGCAGTTATAGGATCAGAGCCTCTTGTCACATCATTAAAGCTCCACAAGAAATATCCTGTCATGCGATCGTTGGCGTCCAGTTTCGCATGATCCCAATAACCGCCTTCTTCTTCCAGCATGGTGCCGTTCAATGCGTTTTGCCGGAGTATGCATTGATTGATCAGGCCTTTTTCTGTGTACATTCTTGATGCCCGCAAACCGTTTTCCTTCGCGGGATTTGCGATCCATGTATCGCCCCACTCGCGTGTAATCACGGGCATTTGCGGCATCGGGTCGGAGCCGTCCTCATTGATGACTTTGTAAGACACATCATAGCATTTGCTGCCGTTGGCAAAAAAGTCATCTGCCGTAAACATCTGATTGTTTGGCATTTCTTCGTGCGCAATTGCAACAGCTTTTTTCGCCCACGTCGCAGGCGTCGGCGATTCATTCAATGATGTTTCCCATAGAAAAACAGACGGCCGGTTGCGGTCCCTGCGGATCATTTCCCTGATGTCTTTGAATGTTCTATTAATGAAAACCGAATCTTTGCTGAAAAATTGCCAGCCCGGTTCGCACTCTATGACCATCAAACCTAGCTCATCACAAGCGTTTAAGAAAGCAGGCGATTGCGGATAGTGCGCTGCCCTTACTGCATTGAAGCCTCCGCGTTTTATCTGCAAGGCATCGCGGTACTGCATAGAGCTCGTTGCAGCATCTCCAATGGTTTGATAACACTGGTGCCTGTTTGCTCCGCGCAGGTAAAGCTTTTCGCCATTTATATAAAACCCGTCAGCTTTACCGGAAGGTGAAGTAAAAGAAATGGTACGGACCCCGATGTTGGTAATTTTATCATCCACTAATTTGTTATCAACATACACGTTGGAAACAATGTGGTACAAATAGGGATGATCAGGGTGCCAGAGTGATGGGTTGTTCATAGAAATATTTTGAACAAATTCCTGCTCGTGCTGAACAGTATTTGATACAATACTTTGTGCAACCTCTCTATTGTTTTTGTCTTTTATAGTGGTGACTAGTTTTACTTGCTGCGCCGTGGCGAAATTATTTACAACATGTGTTTTGATATTTACTTCAGCATATTCTTTTGTTACTTTGGAGTAAGTAACAAACAATCCTCCGCCCGCAATTTTATTCGCTTCTAAAGGGTCTGATATGTACAACTTACTTGTTGCAACCAATTTCACATCGCGGTAAATACCTCCGTAGTAATTGAAGTCAAGCTTTGCCTGTGGTTTTCCCGGTGGTGTTTGCGGGTCGTTTAAGTTGCTCACGCGAACTGCCAAAACATTGTCACGATCAAACTTTACTTTGTCAGAGATGTCTATTACAAAGCCCATGTAGCCGCCATTATGTGTGCAGACTTTTTCGCCATTCAAAAACACGTCGCAATTCATTTGCACACCGTCGAAGCAAATGGTTAGTCTTTTGTCTTTGAAAGAAGAAGGCACTTTGAAATATCTGCGATACCAACCAATACCCTGATATGACTGGTTTCCGCCGTTGTGTTTTTTTTCAAGTCTCATTACATGCGGCACAGTTACAGCATACCAGTCTTTATCATTATAGTCAACGGCCGCTGCATGTGGAACATCGTTTCTGTAAAATGCCCAACGTGTATTAAAGTTTAACACTGTTCTTGTGCCTGCTTCTTTTTTGGAGTCAGTTGAATTGACTTGACCAACAGCGAAAGAGAAGTTCAATACACATAATGTCCAAACTAAAGCCATGGTTCGTGTCTTCGCGATCCATGCATTCTCGCGGTTCGTGGAGACACGAACCGCGGCTTCACGAATTCTTTTTACAAGAAAACTGCCTTTCATTTTTATACATTAATCATTAACACCTTGAAACCTGAACCAATTAAAGTCTGCATAACCACCTACACCATTTTGTGTTGTGCTGAAGTTTAACAGCGCAAATCGATTGGCGGTCCAATCATAACCCAATGCCATTTTGAGTACGTTGCCAAATGGCCTGAATTTCTTTCCATCTGTGCTGTAGAAAAAATTTCCTTCGAAACCTTTGTCTGTTGCGGTTGCTTTCAGCCACACTTTTTTTGATGAGAAATGTGCGATGCTGTCGATCACTGCGCCGTTGTTCACCATGATCAAATTATTTTCCGTTCCCTGTTTTCTAACAGCGATGTATGCGTAAGGCGATTGAAAAATGCCAAACCCCGCGATGTCACCATCTTTCAAACCTGCCACATCCAGTTCTACGGTAGCTTCCGAATAAGGCCCCTGAACTCTTTGCGTGAGCGTGTTTCGCGCAGTGGTGAGATCAGTTGCAATTGATGCATGTAACCGCATGTACCCTTTTTTTTCTGTCAATGACCATGACGCATTATCGGGATTGTGGTTCCACTGCCATTGCAGACCAAGTTGCGGTTTGTCAAACTCATCTGTGGTGGCCGGGATTATGCTCTTTTTATTTCCGTCAATTGGTTTTTTATGAGTTGCAACGCCTTTGCCATTTCCGTTTTCGCCAATCATTGGCCAGCCATCTTTCCATTCAACAGGTTCGAGGTGTGGCACTCGTCCAATAGCGCCCCTGTCCTGCATGATGATGAACCACCAGCTTCCATCTTTCAACTGTACCAATCCACCTTGGTGAAGTCCGTTGCCGGGATAGCCACAATCATCTTTTGCAATGATCTTGTGTTCGTAAGGCCCATGCAAACTATCTGAACGCAAACATACCTGCCAGCCTTCAGTTCCACCGCCAGCACAAGTGATGTAGTATTTACCATTGATCTTGTACATGTGAGAGCCTTCTATGCCATAGCCGCCGCCCAGTGTAGCATCGAGGTTGAAGCGCTTGTCCCATACTTTTACAGGTTTTGATTTTACAGAAAGTGCATCTGCATTTAACTCTGTTAGATACAAAGTTCCCTGGCCATGCACCACATACACTTTTCCATCATCGTCAAAGAACAATCCCGGATCGTAGAGATATTCAGGGAATATGGTTCTTGTCCATGGGCCTTTGATATTTTTTGCCGTGCAAATAGAGAAGTTACCTTTTTCCTTGCCCCAATTGGGTGTGCAAAAACCAACATAAAATAAACCATTGTGATGCCTGATGGTTGCAGCCCATGAGCCATGCAAATACATATTTCCGCCTTGCAAATTGTAGCGTTCATCCTCTGTGTAATGGTCCACCGCGTAGCTCGCCATTTCCCAGTTCACCAAATCTTTGGAATGCAATATGGGGCAACCCGGAACGTAATGCATGCTGGTTGAAATGAAATAGAAATCATCATCTACACGAATGATGTCAGGGTCGGGCCAATCCCCCCAAAGCATCGGATTTTTATATGTGCCATCACCGTTATCTGCTGTCCATTTTTGCGTTGATTTTTGCTGCGCAACAATTTTCGCAAATGATGACAACATAAGAAATGTGGCCATTACCACTAATAGCTTTTTATACATGGCACTTCAGAAGTGTTTGATTAATGAAGTCTGTAGCACTAACTGCTACAGACCTTTAAACTTTGTATTGCTGATAAATATTTTGTAATCCTTTATTCTGCCATTATCTGCATCTTGTCTTGGCAGGTATTTGAAGCCGCTTATTTTTTGACTGCTGCCGAGGTCAATTACAAGGTAATGCGGATATTTCGGGGCTTTTTCCTGCCACTCTGTGTGCCAGATCGATGTGCTTTGAAGATCGAACACATTATCTGCTTTGCCGTCTTCGCCTGATAACTCTTCACTGTCAGCATAAGCAACCTTCCATTTGGAGCGTGGTAACTCTTTGCCTTTTTCATCCTGCAAATACAATTCGGCAATGGATGCATAAGGTCTGCCATTCTGCGAATTCAATGCTTGAATGCAAAAGAATCTTCCCTCTGTTGCAGCATTGAATTTCACCGTTTGTAACTGAATGCCGTTTGCAAAAGCACCTTCGAAAGTTGATGTAGCACTGCTGATATCCAGGGTTTGTCCTTCCTTTCTGTGTTTTTTGTTTGATGCTTTTTCTGTTAAGCTGTCCAGGATCGGCTTCTCAAGGCCTTGTAAAGTATTTTTGCCTGCACCTGTGTAATCCAGCACCACTACTTCATTTGTACCTTCTTTTAACCACGGACCAGGCAGGTACATGGTTTGGGTTGGACCAACATTCCAGAACCTGCCCAGGCAATGACCGTTTACCCAAACAAGTCCTTTACCCCATTTGCTAACATCCAGGAATGTATCTCCAGGTTTACTTACTATGAACGTGCCTTTATGAAAAGCAGGCATGTCGCTGCTGCCTTTAGTGAATTTAAGATTAGCAGGAACGCTATTGTTCTGCAGCTCAATTGGAAATACCTGCCAGTTCTCCACTGGTTTGCTATTGCCAGTTGCGTCTGCAATGTTTACGCCTTGCGTGATGCCTTTTCTGTCATGTAAGTGACCGCCGTAGTTTACCCTGCCCATGGCTTCAACAAGTATGTCGAGCACGTCGCCGTTTTTAATGGAAGCCAGCTTGCAGACGCTTTCATTTTTTCTTCTGTCAAGTGTTGCTATTTTTTTTCCGTTAAGAAAAACATAGGCAAGGTCATGTACTTCCTTGATGTTCAAGTCTACATTCTTTGCGTCTGCCGTTAATTTTGTTCTGTATAAGATGGCACCATATCCCTGGTCAAATTCTTCCATATTCTTTATCTCAACAGAATTGATGGACTTAGGGAGATTTGAAAACAGTGGTGCTATTTCTGTTGTTTTGAACGGAGCAATTGTGATCATTGGATTTGCAGCCGGCACTTCCGGTAATGTTTCTCCTTCCTGGAGGTATTGCCCGAACAATTTTCTTAACGCATAAAATTTATCTGTTGTCCAACCTGCTTCGCTAATGGGCGCATCATAATCATAGCTTGATGTTTGTGGCAGGAATGGCGGGCAGTTCGCGCCTGACCACAAACCAAAGCTGGTGCCTCCATGTGCCATGTAAATACTGAACGAAGCTTTCTGATCGAGCATGTATTTGATATCTCTTACAACACCAGCAGTGGAGCCCATGTGGTGCTTCGAGCCCCATGAATCGAACCAGCCCGGATAAAATTCACCGCACATCAATGGTCCTTCTGCACGGATATTGCGCAAATATTTAAAACTCTCCTGAGGGTTGCCACCAAAATTTACGACGCTAAAGATATCGTCACGAACATCGCTCTTTAGCTGGCTAGGGCCATCGCAAGTAAACAACGGAATGGTGAAGCCCGCTTCTACCAGGTAATCCCTGATCTTTCCGATGTATTCTTTATCATTTCCGTAAGAACCATATTCATTTTCCACCTGTGTCATGATGATGTTGCCACCATTTGAAATTTGCAAGGGTGCCAGCACGCGACCAACTTCTTTCAAATAAATTTTGCAACGCTCAAGGTAATACGGGTCCTGTGTCCTAAGCTTGATGTCTTTCTTTTTTAACAGCCACCATGGGAAGCCGCCAAACTCCCACTCAGCGCAGGAGTAAGGGCCGGGACGAAGGATAACGTATAGCCCCGCCTCTTGAGCAAGTTTGCAGAATGCTGCTGCATCTGCCATATCACTCCAGTTAAATTCGTTGGGTTTGGGTTCGTGTACGTTCCAGAACAGATAAGCACAAACCGTATTGAGGCCCATTGCTTTTGCCATTTGCAGTCTGTGCTGCCAGTATTCACGCGGCACACGGGCAAAGTGCATTTCACCGCATCTTATTACAAATGGTTTTCCATTTAATAGAAAACTTTCTTTTCCAATGGCAAATGTATTGGTACTCTTTACTTGTGGAGGCTGTGCAATAGCAAGCGCGCAGTAAAAACATACCAGTAACAGTAGGTGGATCTTTTTCATTTTAGTAGTTAAATCAGTTATTCTATTTTCAATCTTTGGCGACCAAACTTTAAATATATAGACAGGTATTTAGAAAGCGTCGCGCAAACGTTTGTGTTATCTTGGTTTTTTGTTTTTGAAGTAGTAATGACCGGCAATTAGTATGGGCCATTCGTATAGTTATTTTTCTGCAATGAGTTTCATTTCTCCATTCAATACATACTGTTTGCCGGCGATCAGTTTGATTGTTTTTTGTTTGTTCTTATAGACAACGGTGCAAGTGTCATTTGCACCTGCTCTTATAACGGCGTTTACAAGTGATCCATTTGCCCATGTAATATTTAGTTTATGTCCTCCATGAATGCACAGTCCTGTTAGTGTACCGGCGGGAAAATCGGCTGCGCAGGCTGGCAAAAATTCAAGCCTGCCGGGCTGCGAGAAAACTATTGATTCAGATAACAAGCGCTGCAAGCTAAGCGCTGCATCCAGATTGTAAATATCGTGTGCAGGATTATGAGAAGTAGAAAGCCCGGTATATACGTATTTGCTTTTTGCGAAACGATTAAGGTTTGCCAATACTTTTTCTGCGTCATGCAAACGTGCTGCCATCAACGCAATGTGCACGAGGCCATGCGCCGACTCTGTATTGAACTGAAAGCGTTTTTCAAGTGCCACACGTGCCGCATTCAGCAGGTTTGTATCAGCGCCTGGTTGAAGAAATTCAGTACCCGGAAATACAGCATAGAGGTGCGAATTGTGGCGATGCGCATAATTATCGGGATACGATGAAGGCGCCCATTCTGCCAATGCGCCGTCTGCATTAATTCTGTATGGCACTATGTTATCATGGTACTGCTGCCACTTAGCAATGTCCTTTTTTTCGAGGTGGAACATTTTTGCCAAGGTGATCAAATGGTCAAACACTTCTTTTGCTACTGCAATGTCAATGGTGCAATCTCTCGCCAGCGTTGTAGAGTTTTCTCCCACATTATTTTCAGGCGAAATGCCTGGTGCAATATGATAATGGCCGTCTTTTTCTTTTACAAGATAGTCTTCATAAAACTGCGCCATCTCGAGATAAAGCGGCAACACTCTTTTATGAAGGAAACCTGTATCGCCGGTTATCATGCCATGCTCATAAAACGGCATGAGGTTCCAGCCCGCTCCGGATGGCCAGTACATCCACGGATAGTCGGTATCGAAGTGATTGAGATATCCTTTTTCAGGGTCGCTGTAGTGAGGCACAAGAAAACCGCGGCACCCCAAATAGTTGCGTGCATTGAGTCTCCATGCAGGAAGCAGTCGCTCGACATATCCAAAATATGATTCGGCACATTCAGAAAGATCGCCTGTTGAAAATGCTGAGATAGCGAGATTCACATTGGAGTCGAAAACAAAACCTCCAATCCATGCAGGGTTCCAGCTACCACCCCAGATACCTTGCAATGGAGGAGGATATTTTCCCGACGAGGAAATAAGAAGATACCTGCCCATAGCGTGCATCTGTTCCAGGAAAAGCGGTGTAATGCCTTTCGTGTCTGCTTCTGCAAGCATGTCCTCTGTTGGCGTGCTTTTCCATTTAGCGGCAGCGCCCAAATTCAGCGATACACGATTGAACATAATGGCATGCGCTTTTGCATGTGGCAGAAACAATGCTTCGTACGATGGCGGCAGTATAGACAATTCATTTTGTACGAATGCTCTTTGTGTAGTGGCACCGTATTGTAAAGGGGTGATGCGGAGTATAACAAGAATTTCACTGGCTGCATTCACCAGCAGGTGATTGCGCGAAACAGCAACGGTTCCATTGGTGATGACCCGTGCGAGTCCTTCGTATCCGCCGGAATCTTTTGCATATTGCGCATGATAGCTAAGCCATCCTTTTTCATCGGCGTGGCTGGATACTGTGCGAAACAGGCTGTCGGCATTTGATCCAAGAATTTTGCCGGTTCTTCCGGGTGTTTCGTCAAGGCTTAATTCCACTGATAATTTTTGACCTGCAAGTGCACGAATGCGGAGCACGTTCACATCATGTATGCGTGAGGAGAAAACGGACTGTTCTACTGCGCCTTTATTGTCTTGCCAGTAAGTAGTGGCTTCGCCGGTTTCCATGTTCAGTTGACGGCGATAATTTTTTATTGTTCCTTCTGTTTGTGTTTGCAAGTTTAAATCAAACGCAGGATGTGGTGAGACCGACCATGCTAACGGAGCGCCCAATGCCGTCAGTTGTCTGCGGGCCTCATCGCAAGCGAGTTTTGCAGCTTCGCCCAGATGATCTTCGTTTGCCAGTTGTCTAACCTGTGGTAAAAGGTTTGCAATATTTGCTACTGCTATTTTGTTGCGATCCCAGGCCCTTAGAAACAATTCTTCATGAACACAAATGAGTCGTTCTTTTCCCGGTTCACCTGTTTGCATCATGCCGTGAAGGCCATTGCCCGTCACGAATGCGTCTTGCCAGGCGGTGGCCGGTTTTTTCGACCAGGCGATCCATCTTCCTTCTTTTGGTGTTCCTGGCGCAGCATTTTTTTGCAACGCAGCACTTGAGTGACCAGATGAATGTTGGGCTACAACTTTTGTTTTGTCAATAACAATAAAAAACAGCAACAGAAAACATATCCTCATGTCTGACTTTGTTTTTTTAATCAATCTGCATTCCTTCAATGGGAAATGAATGCAACGACATTCCCTTGTTACAGTTCCTGTCGTTGCTTTTTTCTAACATTTGCTTTTGCTTTGTCCCAAGAGATTAGTAACCGTTGTTTTGCTTAAGAGTCTTATTGATATCGATTTCTTTTTGTGGAATTGGCCATAGATAATTTTTATCCGCAAAGGCTCTGTTGCCGATATTGATATTTGTGTTTGGAACCAGCGTTACTGCACCGTTGGATGTATTGACAGTGCCGTCCTGGCAACCATAAACATCTCCTGTCAACACAGTCGCAGCAGTTTTCCAGCGTTGTATATCGTACCAGCGCAAACCTTCTCCGGCAAGCTCTACCCTCCTTTCTCTGCGCACCAATGTACGAAGTGAAGCCTGGTCAGGATACATGGCACTTGTTACAGATGGCATGCTCACCCTGGTTCTAACGGTGTTGATCGCATCGTACACTGACTGGTCAACCTGGTTGGCTTCAATCTTTGCTTCTGCATACATCAACAACACTTCTGCATAGCGCATCACTATAAATGTTTGACCTGTATTGCTGAGGTCGCCGGCACCATAACTTGTACCATTAAAGTCGTTAAGGTTCTCAATGTACTTTCTGAAATTGTACCCTGTTGGTGAAGCGTTGTTGCCTCCACGCACGTCTGATGAATTTGAACTTAACGGATCGAAATAGTTGCCCATGTACATACTGCCCGGTCTGATGATGCTTGCTTCCATTCTTGGATCCCTGTTCTTGTAAGGCTGTGCAGGATCGTATGATGGATCGTTCTGAATGGTTTTGCCATTGATGGTTTCATAAGAATCGATCAGGGATTGCGTTGGCGCCACAGAACTCCAGCCGCCTGATGAATTAGGGGCAAGAACGATCAATACCCATGCACTATTGGTGTTCAACAGGTATTGTGCATCAAGTATCACTTCCTGGTTATCGGCATTTTGCGGCCTGAACATTTCTGAATAATTCGGATACAAGCTGTAAGAAAATGGAGATTTCATCAACTGCTGCGTGGTAGCGATACAGTCTGAATATTTTCCATTAAACAACTCTACTCTTGCTTTCAAAGCCAAAGCCCCACCGCGGGTGATTCTGCCAATGTCGCTGCCGCTGTAGCTTACAGGCAATGATGGCGCAATGGTATTTAGTTCGGAAAGAACATAGTTAACGATGTCTGCTTTCAGCGTTTGCTTTATACTGTTTGCTTCTGTCGGCGTTATCGCATGTTCAACAAAAGGAACGTTACCATAATTCTGGCTCAGTACAAAATATTTGTAAGCTCTCAGAAATCTTGCTTCTGCTTTCATTCTCTCTTTGATCGTTGCATCTATTTTGGCAGCAGGAACATTGTCAATATTATCCAGGAACCAGTTACATTTTTGAATCGTTGTGTAATCGTATTTGTTTATGCCCGGGTCTGTAGCTGTAGCCAGGCCTGACGCGAATGTTTCATAGCCTTCCCATGGAAATTGATCATAGGCATTGTCAGAAATGCAATCATCATACACAACGTTGTCACCGAGCTCCCATCCGCTGTAACAGCCGGTCAGCGCGGCCAGCGCATCATTTTGCGATTTCCATAAAGTGGAATTACTGTAAGCATCCAGAGGTGCTGTATTTAAAAAGTCTTTTTTACAGCCAGACAAAGCAGCGGCTACAAAAAGGCATATAGTTATCTTTTTCATCTTTTTTTCTTGATTTTATTTTGGTCAGATAAAACGCACATGTCATTGCCGTTTCATCGATCAAAAATTTTAGAATGTAACATTTAAACCAACTGAATTAACCATCACCTGCGGATATGCATTGATACTGGCAGTAGAGCCAATTTCAGGATCTATCCATTTGTAGAACTTTGTGAAGGTTAACACGTTTTGTCCACTATAAAAAATCCTCACATTGCTTAAATGAGCTTTTGTTATCCACGCTTTTGGCAACGTGTAGGATAGCTGTATGTTTTTCAAACGGACATACGACGCATCTTTCACCCAAAAAGATGAAGGGTTAGAGGATGGATCGTTTTGTGTGTATTTATACCATGCTCTTGGAAAGGTCGTTGAGTGATTGTCTGGTGTCCATCTGTCAAGGAATACGCTTGTTGGTTTTTGAACATCGCCACCAATTTGTCCTATTAAATTACCGCCTAATGCTTTAACAGCCGCTGCACCCTGGAAGAACAAGCTTAACTGGAAGCCCTTGTACTCTGCTGTAGCAGTAAGACCAAATGTGTATTTAGGAAAATAAGTACCCAGGTATACCCTGTCTTTTGCATCGATCACGCCATCATTGTTTTGATCTTTGTATTTCAAATCACCGGGGCCAACTTTTGAATTGAGTACTGCCGTACCTTTCACGTCATCTTTGGTTTGGTAAATGCCCAACGCCTCGTAGCCGTACAATGAATAGAATGGGTAGCCCACATTGTAGAATGTGCCATTGTTAATGAATGGTCCAGCGCCTTTAAGATCAGTCACAGTGTTCTTTGTGTAAGTCACGTTACCATTAACCGAGTAGTTTAGTTTTCCTGCATGGTCTGAATAACCGACGTTCACCTCAAAGCCTTTGTTCGTCATTGCTCCGGCGTTTTGATAAGGTGTGCTCCACGCATATGGTGCACCTATTGGTAGCCGCATCAAAATGTTATCAGTGTTCTTGTTGAACAAATCAAATGAGAATGTCAGCCTGTTTCTCAGGAATGCGGCGTCGATGCCTGCTCCGTAGGTCTCAGTGCTTTCCCATTGAATATCTGCATTTGCGCCAGGTACGGCAGGATCGGTTGTAGGTGCAACGCCGGACGTGAGGCTTTGGTTGAAGGAATACGGCTGGCCGGTACGAACAACAGCGATCGCCGGATAATTTGAAATTTGCTGATTGCCTAATCTACCCCATGAAGCTCTCAGTTTTAACAGGTTAACAGAACTCTTCAAATTGTCGAAGAATGATTCTTTCGAGATCACCCATCCTGCAGAGAATGACGGGAAACTACCCCAGCGTTTGCCGGGAGCGAAACGGGAGGAACCGTCATATCTAATGTTGGCTTCAAATAAATATTTATCGGCCCAGTCATAAGTCAATCTTCCGAAAACAGATTGCAATGCCCAGTCGTTTGCATAACCTTGCGCAGCCTGGCCATCTGCCGGTGCCGCATTGATTTCAGTAATGGAATTGTTCAGGAAACCCTGGCGATAAGCAGAGAAGTAATTGTATTTAGAATATTCCTGTGATGCGCCGGCCAGCAATCTGAAGTGATGTCGACCCAGTGCTTTTTCATATTCTGCAAGCATTTGCAACAAAGTGTATGTAGTTCTGTTTGCAGCGTTGGTTAAGTTGCTTGGCCCCTGGTATTTTGTTGGCGTCAAAGGAGTGCCGGCAGGGCCGCCTTTGTAATATTGGATATCCGCTACATATTGTTGTTGCTGACCTGTTGCCAATCTGTACCCAAATGTTGGCTTCAGGTGCAGACCCGTAACCGGTGCATAGTCAAGGCCAATATTGCCGGTGAAAGTGTAGCTCTGTGTTTTGTTAATAGAAGGTGATTCGAGCCATGCCATGGGCGAGCCATCAGAAACATAACCATAAGCTCCATTCTCCCATTTGTACGGAACGGTGTTGGAAACGCGGTTGACCTGCCTGATGATTTGTGAAAAGCTTGTTGCGTAAGTGCTCACCGGCTCACTAAACGGCGCATACTGATAAGCAACGCTTGAATTGAAGCCAAGCTTTTTATATATCTGCGAATTCAAGTTGAAACGCATGTTGTATCTCTCATACTCCGTTTTTACAACGTTTCCTTTTTGATCAAAATAACCAACAGAAAACATGTATCTCGTTTTCTCATCGCCGCCGCTAAGGCTAATGTTGTTGCTGGATTGATAAGCCTTTTGCGAGTAAGCAAGTGCCAACCAATCAGTGTTTGGATGCGCCCCAGTTTTATCGCTTCCATCCTGAAACAGCCTGATGTCGTCGTCCGTCCATTTTTTGGGAGCACCTTCATTCGTTAGTGCTTCGTTGAACAATTGCGCCTGTTGGTAGGAAGGAAGAAAATCCGGTTTTCTTATAATCGATTGCACGCCGAAATAACCATCGTAGCTTATATGCAATGTTCCTTTCTTCCCTCTTTTTGTTGTAACAAGGATTACACCGTTTGAAGCCCTTGCTCCGTAGATAGCTGCGGATGATGCATCTTTAAGAACGGTAACACTTTCAATGTCGTTAGGGTTTACTTCACCTAAGGAAGCCACAATGCCGTCTACCACTACCATAGGGCTGGATATTGCAGGTGAACCACCGAGGCCGGTTCCTATGCCTCTTACGTTAATGGCACCAGTATCTCTCCCTGGCTGGCCATTAGTCGTTGTCACAGTAACGCCTGAAAGCTTTCCCTGTAGCGCGCTTGAGAGGTTTGTAACAGGGCGGTCGGTAAAATCTTTTGCTGTGGCAACGGAAACAGATCCGGTTAACGTTGTTTTTTTCTGCGTACCATAACCAACGATCACCATTTCTTCCAGGGCTGTCTCCAGTGGTTTTAATTTAATGGCAATAGTTTTATGCCCCTTCACCGTAATCTCCTGGCGCTGGTAACCAACACAGGTGATGACAAGGGAAACAGACTCCTGGCTGTTTTTCAACTGGAACTTACCATCTGCATCGGATGTAACACCAAAGGTGGTGCCTTTTACAACAATGCTTGCGTTGGCGACAGGCTTGCCTGATTCGTCAACAATGGTTCCTTCTACATCAACAGGCGGTGGAGGTAACGGTATCTCCACTGGTGATGCCGGTGTTGCAGGTTTTATAACGATCGTTTTCTCTACAATGGAATAGGTTACAGGCAAGCCCGCTAAACACTGTTTTAGTGTTTCGTCTATCGAAGCATTCTTTACATCGATGTTTACAGACGGTGCCTGCTTCATCAAATCCTCACGATAAAAAAACTGGTAGCCGGTTTGCTCATGAATTTCTTTAAAAACATTGTCCAGCAACATATTTTTGCCAGATAAAGTAATTTTTTGTGCCATCGTGCCGGCACTTGCATGAAGACATGCAACCACTACCAAAATAATAGTAGCCTTCATAATAAGCAATAGTTTCGTTAGGTTTTGCCTGCTCGTACAGGCATTCGTTTTACTGGAAAAATTTTCCATACTTTTGAGATGTTTGGATGAGACAATTACAATACTGATCGTGTTGTGCGGTTTAGTTCAAACTTCTGCCGGGGAACGTCGCAACCGTTTCCCGGTTTTTATTTTGAACTATTTTTTTGAGGCTTACGTTTTTCTCATTTTCATATTGCAAGCTTTGGTTTTGGTTATTTAAAAATTAAAAAGTCAAAATTAAAAAGGCAAAATGCGTCGGTGTGTTTTTACTTTTGAATTTTGATTTTTGAACTACTCAACAATAATAGAATTGTCGTCGATTTTAAAGGAAAGCCCTGATGCCTTCAATATGTTCAGCACCTGTGAAATGTTATTGTTTCTGCCAATGATGCCAGAGTATTTCCCTTCAGGTATTTTGCTTTTGTAGACTACGGTCACATTGTACCAGCGTCCCACCTGCCGCATGATTTTTTTAAAATCATATGACTTAAATACAAACAGATCATTCTTCCATGCCATTGTTTCTTCAATATCTGCTTCGCTGACCTTTAACCCTCCATCTCTGTCTACTGCAGATAACTGACCGGGTTTTAAAATGCCTGAACGGTTTCCCTGTGAAACTTTTACCGAACCCTGTAAAAGTGTAGTGTTAACGGTGCTTTCATCGTCGTAACCCATCACATTGAAGTTGGTACCCAATACCTGCACATCCATATCGCTCACTTTTACGTGAAAAGGTTGTTTGGCATTCTGTGCTATTTCAAAATATGCTTCGCCTGTTAGGGTGACTTCTCTTGTGTTGCCCTGGAATGCAGTAGGAAAGCGTAATGTAGAGGCCGCGTTGAGCCATACCATGCTTCCGTCGGGAAGCATCAGTTTATATTTTCCCCCTTTGGGCGTAGAAAGTGTGTTGTAAGTAATCGTTTGTGTGGAAGTGTTGTTAAACGCAATTTCATGATCGTTCTTTTTTTGGAAACCGTACATGCCTGCATTGTTCTTTTGCAGGCTATCAAGGTCTACCTTCTTTCCATCCTGTAGCGTTAAGATTGCTTTGTCTTTTCCCGGTGGGATATCATTTACTATTTTGTTTGCGGCAACAATTGCGGGTTGCTGAACAGTGGTACGATGAGTTGTGTAAAAAAAAGCAGTAGTTGCTACAATGCCCCCTACCACTGCCGCGGCGGCTATTCTATACCACGTTTTCATTCGTTTTACAGGAGCCTGCTGACTTTTTATTTTTTGTAAAACTTCATCAAATTGTTCTTCTTTTTTTTCTTCCGACCATGCTTCACTTGTTGCTGCAAAACGACTCCACATGCTGTCCAGTAAAGACTGAAGCTCTTCATTTGATTCCTCTTTTTCCAGTATGCGCATGAGTTCCATCGTTTCCTGGTTGGAGGCAGTTCCTTTAAAATAAATTTCAAGCAAGTATTGCAATCGTACGTCGGGCATGGCAATTTTTTATGTTGATTTTGAAACAGAAAAAGATCACTGTATTTAGTGCGGCGTCACGAAAGACCCGTTAAGGATAAACTCCCTCAAAATATAATCGTGAAAAATTCTGCTAAAAGGGTTTATGAGTGCCCTTTGTATTACTAGACAATGGAATGATAACAAAGTGGTAATGGTAAGATAACTTTTTTTTAAAAAAGCAAAGAAAACACAATAAGCACTTCAATACCGTGCCGTGCATGATCTTTAATAAAACGCAGTGCGAGGGTGAAATGTTTTTTCACGGTCTCCATCGAAATGTTTAGCTGTTGGGCTATCTCCTCGTTCCTAAGGCCGTTTTGGCGCTTTAGTAAGTATATCTTTTTTTGCTGTGGTGGCAATTTTTCAATTGAGTTTTCTATAAAGGAATACATGTCTACTGCATCGCTGTGGCCGGGAGTTTCTAAATTTTCAGCCGCCACCAGCTCCAACCAGACTTGTTGTTGCTGGAACTCACGAGCCGTTTTTTTGAGATGATTAAAAACATGGTTACGTGCAATAACATACATCCACGATTCGAATTTAGTAATGGAAGTCAGTTCGGAGCGGTTCAACCAAACCTTTACAAACACATCCTGTACAAGTTCCTCTGTAGCGCTGTGTGATTTAGTGAGTTTCTGTACAAATGAAACCAGCTTGTTATAATGAGCATGAAATAATTGCCTGAATGCATCTTCATCTCCTGCGGCTATGCGAGTTAGCAGCTCTTTTTCGTCAATAAAAAGCTCATTAGACATGCAAATCGTTTTGGCTAAAAAATAGTGGTGCAACATTGTCACAAATGACTTGAGCCAACTACACCATGCTCTATCAAATGTAATTTCGACCGATAAATGTAATGGTTTCACCGCAAAGAATTTTACTCAAACGTTTGCGTAAATCAAAAGCTTGCTCCGTAAATTAAGTGTCACGACATTAAGTATTGCATATCCGCATCAATATCGTTCAGTTAGCGAGGACTCGTTGATGAGATGAAATGTCGGATGGTTTTCTTATATAAATGACTTTGCATTGTGGTACTGAAATACTGCTTAAAATTGCTTCGTTTAGTGTTGCGTTAAAATGGTCATCGCGTGTTTTAAAGATGAAGTAATTCCATTTACAACTTCCGAAACAAAAAGCGCACGGCAAATAATTTTTTTTGAAGCATTTATAAAACTGCTATTTTCGTTTCTCAATATTTCTTCCCAGTAACAATGACCATCGCTTATTACTGAAACGAAAGCGCATGGTATCAGCCAATAATTTTTACATTTCTTATTGTTTGAAGCGAGTGTACCGCTTCTCCATCGCCTACGTTTTTCATTTAGTCAATTTTTTATCTTATGAATACATTTACGGCAACACTGCATGTAGGCAGTTGGTCTTATCCTTTGCAGCACTTCACATTTGGCTTTATTCAAAATCCCGGTGCTTTGGGCCCTCGCCCCGCTCCTGTTATGAGTGGCGATATATCAATTGTACTACTTAATCCCGCAGATGAATATGTTCGTTCCTGGGGTGCCAGTCAAGACATGTTTTGTGATGGCTCCATCATCATACGCAAAAGTGTGGAAGAAGGAATATATGAAACCATTGAGTTTACGAAGGGGCAGTGCGCTCTTTTGCAAAACGACTTTAACGGTGGCGCCCATGCCGGCACTTACTTTAGCACGCTCCAGATCATTTGCCAGGAAATAAAAGTAGATGGCATTGTTCATTATACTGCCCCTAACATGTAAACCCCTTTATTATGACAACGAACGAATATGAAATGATTCTACAGCGGCGTCGCATGAATGCCATACTAAGGGCCCGCATACAATCACACGCTTTTTTACAGAGTTTTTTAAACCAGAATAACGAAGGGGATAGCAATGACCCGGGCGACCCGGAAAACAAGGGAACTAATGGGAAGTCGCCAGGAGATGGAAACAGAAAACAAGGAAAAGCCGAGCCTAATAGGAACTTGAATCTCCCAATCCCGCAATTAAATATACCTGACGTCAGCTTGAATAGCAACTTGGGCAATGGAAGTCTTTCACTAAGATATCACGGAAAGCTCTTCCGAATGAAAACGCGTGATGAACCAATACCAGGTCCCTTTTACAGCAATCCTATCTTTTCTGCTGGTGCGGTAGCTGCTATTCCTATCCCTAAAGCAATGCTACCAAACCTTCCCCGTTTTATCGTAGGACCTTATGGTCGAAGTTTTATTCAAGGACGATTAGAGACATCTGTCGCGTCATTATTATCAAGAAGAATAGGATTAGGAGGCGATTTTGGAAGATTATTTCCTGTAAGATTGTTTAGAATCGCAGCAATCCTACAGTATGCAGAGCAAGCATATATTTACTATGAAATAATAGAAAACAAACCTTCAATAGAGCAGGTAGAAGATACTTATGATAGTTGGTTTAATCCGATGCTAAAAATATGGAGACCTATTGAAAACTATTTAAAAACCTTCGAGCCTCCACAAGGACAAATTAAATAACATAATGAATAAACAAAGTGAATTCGACGAATTGGTGTCCTTCCTAAGCGTATATTTTCGGAACAATTTTAAACAAACATTAGACATTTCTACATTAACAAGAGAAACAACACTTGAAGATGACTTGATGATTACTGGAGATGACTCTGATTTTTTTATGCACGATTTGGTCGATACGTTTAAATTGGATGCGAGCGATTATGATGGTAGTAAATATTTTAGAGGAGAGGGCTTTGATTTTATATTTCCTCTTCTAAGATTTTTTTTGGGGCAAAAAAAATGGATGCCAACTCCCAAAGAAAAAAAAGTGCCGTTGACCTTAGGAATGCTAGAGCAATGTATAAAAAATGGCAAATTGGTTTAAGTTGCTGGTTTGGAAGCAAGCTTTCCGCAACCATTATGCACCCTGCGGCAAGGTGGGGTGCTAATGCGTTCGGCAATTTTACAGGTGGGTACTTGTTTTTAGGAATAGGCGCATTGCCTGTTAAAACATACGATTTATATAAGGAACAAAATCCATGATAGAGAAAAAAATACTAGATGTATTAGCCGGTTTAATATTAGTAGGATTGCCTTTAATTATAGGATATTCTATTTACAAGGACCGTAGCATGTCTAAGAGCTTTAAGCAAAGAGATAAAACCGTAATCACCCTTGCGCATTTTGAAAGTGGAGATGCTGGTTATAAAGGAAGCGTTAAATTGAAAATATGGTATATGGTGGATAATAAAAGAAAGGATTATGAATCTACAGAATTCAATTTGAAGTTTTCTATTATACGGCGATTGGTAGGAAAAACAATTCCAATTGTTTATTTAAAAGATGATCCTGGGAAAAATACTTTGCTGCTCTCAGAGTATGCTTTTAAGTATGTGAATTTACCTTTCCCTGATAGTTTGAATTGGCTAAAAGAATATAAGTCGTGGTAACTCGAAAAATAGGTACAATGGCTAATGAAAATGAATTCGCCGAGTTAGTGTCGTTCCTTGGTGTATTTTTTCAGAACCATTTTAAGCAAACATTAGATATTTCAACATTAACAAAAGAAACACTTGTTGAGAATGATTTGATGATCGGCGGACTTGATGCTGATTTTTTTTTGACAGATCTGGTGACCACCTTTAAACTGGATGCAAGTGATTTTGATGGCGACAAATATTTTAGTGATGAAGGCCTCGATTTTATATTTCCTCTTTTAAGATTTTTTTTGGGGCAAAAAAAATGGATGCCAACTCCCAAAGAAAAAAAAGTGCCGTTGACCTTAGGAATGCTGGAGCAATGTATAAAAAATGGCAAATTGGTTTAAGTTGCTGGTTTGGGAGCAAGCTTTCCGCAACCATTATGCACCTTGCGGCAAGGTGGGGTGCTAATGCGTTCGGCAATTTCACTGGTGGGTACTTATTTATAGGAATAAGTGCACTCCCTGTCAAAGCATATGAGTTGTATCAAAATAAATAGTCAATGAAAAGGGGAAAAGCAAAAGAGATAATCGACGGACTAGTGGGATTGGTAGGACTAGTCGCTTTAGTCTTGTTAGTGTATTTTATTTACTGTGGCTATAACAACTATCAAAGCTTTAAGCAGAGAGATAAAACTGTTGTTACCGTTGCGCATATAGAAGGTGGGAGCAATGGTCATAAAGGCAGCCTATATTTTAATATATGGTATATGATGGGGAATGAAAGAAAAGATGAAGAAGTCACAGAATTGGATTTGAGGTTTTCTATTATACGGCGGTTGGTAGGAAAAACAGTTCCGATGGTTTACTTAAAAGATAATCCTGAAGATAAAAGGCTTCTGATTTTAGAAAAGGACTTTGAGATGATAAACCTACCTTACCCTGATAGTATGCATTGGACAAGGGAATATAAATTCTGGTTATTCAAGCTGGCTCACAAGCTTTGAAAGTATGTTTCGGCCTGCTGTAGGCTGGTAAATTTCAAGTATTAAAATGTTGCATAATTATGATTTCTAATAAAGCATTATTGCTTTTTTTGTTAGCTGCATGTGTACTGACTAAAAAAAGTCACGCACAAATAAAAGAATCGTAGTTAAAGCATGTGGAAGCTGCTCTGTATGAGAAGTATGAACCTTTTAGTGGTGATCCAAGCGAACTAAGTCCAGTTAAAATAATGTATATAAACGGAGAAGTGCTGCGTCCTCAAGACAACGTCATCACCAGGGAAATTCATTCGCTAAGATTATCACATACGTTTATCGATATCAAGAGCCTAATGCAATGGCTAATTCCAACTTCTAACAGGCATGCTTTGCAACGATATTATGCGAACTATACAAAGGCATTCAAGAATTATGAACCTCTTTTTGCAAAACTAAATGAACGGGCATGCCCCTGTTTACAAGCTTACGTTATATCTAAAAACTCATACAATAACAGTTATGCTGATTGTATTCAAAGCTTTCTTCAAGATAGCGCATTGATGGCTGAATATTTACCAGCATTTTACGCATTGGATGATGAGAAGAAAAATGACTTTTTTCTTGCAGCTCTTTCCTATTCGAAAACACGCTGTGACACACTTTTTCATTCTTTAATTGATTTGTCTGTAATACAGTGCCCAAAAGATTACAGGCGAGACTTAGAATTTTATCATTCTCTTTTTGTTGAAAAGGCTGCACATTATAATAATGAAAATAAAGACAGCTTGAAAATTGTATTCCCGCAATTTGCTTTATACAGACAGGATCTTAATGTTATTAGTAAGCTATTTCAGCAACCAGACAACTATTTTGATCGTGGATTCTCACTAATCGGCATAACTGCCGAAACAACAATCTATAATATTTGCTATTATAATCGGCAATATCACATTACTGCGATGGTCACCGTTGAAATATACACACATGGCCCAAGTTACTATATAACAAAGCTTCTTGTAAAGCCAAGGCAGAAGATTCCCAACGTATCTGAGCTAGACGACAAAGTGAGAAAGCATATTGAAGAGCAAGAAAAAATGTAATTACCAGTCATTGGAAGTTAGAAATAAGGACAATAAACTATGACGAATGGAATGGCAATAACAGTTATACAATCACGGCAGACACATCAGACAAGCCTTAACATGGCTTTACAGGAGTAGCTTTTTTCATGTTTTAAAAAAACGTCTTCTGACCGAAGGCGTTTTTTTATTTCTTGAGACAACACATGGAGAATATGCTGCATTATATTTTTTTCTGAAGCCACGCAATGGTAGCTATGAGGTACAACGGCGGTTCATTTACAGGTGAACGCTTGTTGTTTTTGTCATACTGTTGTTGCGCTTTTGTAAATGCGGAGAGTGCAAGTTTGTATTGTTCCTGCAATATGTAGCCTTCTCCTTTCAGTATCAGGCCGTTTATATCTGAAGGATTTTTTTGCAGAATAAGATTTGCGTAGTACAATGTTTTTTTCGCGTCTTTTCTTTCGAGGTAATAATTTCCCAACCGAAGCAGCAGGTCTCTTTTGTGCAGTTTACCGTTGGGAATGTTTTCTGGTTTTATTTTAACGACAACTTCATTCGAGGTTACACCGGCTAACTCCACCTCTACTTTATAAGTGCCTGCCCTTAGTTTTGATACCTGTTCGGGACTGAGATGGTAGTTGACAGAATAGTATCCTTTCTCATCTAAAACAGCGACAGTATCTGTTCCTGGATCGCCAAGAACGGATGGCTTCCAGTTGTGCTGTTCAATGGTGTCTTTTACCACTACGTGAAATTTTAGTTGAGTGAACCATGGTGAATCTGTTGAGCCAATGGACACGGAGCTTACAGTTCTTTTTCCTTGTGTTACCAGGTTGGTTTCTTTATCAAATTCTTCTTTTGTGATCAATCCTCCTTTATAGTCTGCTGCAACCTGCGCCAGGTAAGCATCTGCATCTTCGTTCCACGAAATGTCCTGTTGTATTGCTTTATTCAACAGGCTGATGGAAAACACTATCGGTTCGTTGTGATACACTCTAAACGCAGAACTGTCGTTCACCGTAAGCGTAATGGTGAACTTGTCCTGCGCAAGAAGAATGCGAGGTGCAAAAAAACAAATGATGAAAAAAAACAGACGCAGTTGCATAATATCTTTTTAATTAATTAACGGGTCGGAAAAAGAATGGTGCGACAGGATATCCTGAACTGATGAATGCAATCTCCTCTATTCTTGGCGGCATCTCCGTAACATTCAGTAGGAACGCATGGTACTAATGCATTGGTTCCGGTTCCTTTTGTTTGATTACAGAAAATAGTGCCTATAGCTTCTCCAACGTTATCAGGTGGAATATTATCGTAGCGCATAATGCAATCCACATCACCGCTTTGCAGGCCTTGCAATACATAAGGCACTTCACCATGGTGGTACATAGAGATGCCATGTCCCAATTCGTGCGATACTACATGGTTTAACTTGTCGCCCTGGTTTATACCAAATCGTGTGCAATATTTTTTTATAGCCGTGGTAAAAATAGCAATACCGGACACCCAGTTTGGCGGTGTGTTTACTTCGGTGAATCTTGGATCAGCACTGAAAGTTTGTCCGAGTAAGCCCGGTTTGTCCTTGGACTCTTTCGCATCGATCATCCACAAACCTTTCTGTGCCCGAAGCGGTTCAAAAAGCACCGGTATGTAGTGCAGCTGCGGATTGAAGTTGAAATTAATTTCCCTTGTTTTATTATCAACATATTCAATCTTCCTTATTTCATGCACATCTACTTTTGCTCCATTTGCGCCCGTAAGTGCCGCTCTGAAATTTGTAAGATTAAAACTCGCTGCATTGTTAATGAAAAGGTCCTTATGGAAAATGTTGGTTCGAATGTAATTGCCATTTACAAGGAAGCCTCTGTATTCTTCATAGTTGGATAAACCATCTCCTGGGAAGCCATCACCCACCAGTTGATTGTCGTTATCGTCGCGTGGGTTCACCGGATCTTTAATCAATACATTTCCCTGTGTTCGCCAACCGCCATCGGCAATTTTGTTTTCGTCGACATCACGAGGTATAGTTACCCTGTTGTCGGTGTAAATGGTTTTCTTTGGCCTTCCTGAAGGGTGCGCCACCTTTTCAGGAGGAATAGGTACCGGTTCGTACACCGGCGTTTCTCCTTTTATACTGTCTGCTCCGCCGTGATTAATGTTGGCAAAGCTTCGCAAAAATCCATAGCCGCCCTGGTCTTCACTTTCCACTGTTACGACTACTTCCCGTGCGGGTTTTTGTGAACGTGTATGTATCCAATGTTTGAATCCGTCGCAAACGGTTCCGGCGGGATCGTTCGGTCTTTGAAATACTTCCATTATCGGATCAGCATTGTCCATTTCATAGTCGTTGCAAGAATTAGCAGTTCCGGGAAGAGGCCAGTTCATGCTGTTTCCTTTTTCATGGGAAACATTTAACAGCTCAAAGAAATGAATGCGGCCCATGTGTGCAAGCGCCGGCTTCCAAACGCCGCCATCATTGTACAATAAATAAGATTTCAATTCCACAACATTGTTCCATAGTGGTAGCCAGTCCAAAGCAGGATATTCAAGCTGCACACCGGGTCTGAATATCTTAATGGCCATGGAATCAGAAGGAGGCGGCTCTACATCATCTTTTTGCACGCCCGTATTTTTCACTTTTACAGTTATGTAAACAGTAAATTCTTTTTGCTGTCCCGGCATTTTATCAGGCGCCTGGTAAATGACAAAACGGCCAGTATTGCCACCAACAAAACTTCCCTTGCTGCCATCATCTCCTTCTATTTTCCATGTCCATTCTATGTTATCGTTATAGTTTTTTTTGCCTCCGTCGGAACTGCATGTGGAGGACTGGCAAACCATTTTCAATTCGTCCGTTTCATTTTGGTTTTCAGCTTCCAGCACCATTAATTCTCCTAGTACCATTTTGTTGTTATCCGCCACAGCCGGAAGTTTGATAACGGGCTTCTTGAGGTCATTTGGTTTCTCCCATGAATAGGCTGCAGAGCAAGTTCCATTATTGTCTTCCTGATTGTTTGGTTGAGGAAGTGTGTATCCTGAGTTTGTTATATCTATATCATAATTGTCTCCGGCGTTGAACGATCGTTTTGTAACAATGGTGATCTTGTCATAAGCATCATTGTCCAGCAAAGCGCCGGAGCCGGTTTCATCAATAACCCGCACAAGTATTTCAGTTGTTTTTGTGTTGGGCGGTTGTCCTTCTTTTGGCCATGGTACAAAAGGCGGTTGAAATATAACACGGTCGCCGGCATCGTCTGTAGCATTTTCAGGTAGCAGGCCAAGCTTCACAAAATTTCCTTCGCCACTTTGTATCTGCCATTCAAAGCGCACCTTGCCTGCCAGCAAAACATCTTTTGTACTCTTCTTTTGAGTGCTGTCACAATCATAAGAAGGGGTACATTCAATAGTAACTTTATCGTAATCTTTTCCTTCTGCTATAAGGCTTACAAAATCATCTCTTCTTATTCTTGAATGCCTTGGTGTCGCATTGCTTAGTCCGCCGGACATTGCAGGCACATTGCTTTCTGTGTAAACAAAGCCGCAAGTTTTGTCAACATTTGCGCTATCCTTGCAATAGTCAAAATTAAAAGGGCCGCAACTTTGATTGCCATCGCTACAGGTTACATCTCCCTGCACGCGCAGTGTGTAAGAGCCGGTGCCCAGTATTTGAACGGTTACTGTTTGCTGATTGGCGGGGCCAACTATTTGCGCAACAGTATTGCCCTCGGCAATCGACCATGACCAAACCACTTTGTTTACGCCGCATGGCTGATAAGGTGGAGATGCTCCAAACTCGCCGGTACAGCCGCCTTTCACGACACCCGTATAGGTGCGAGTGCTTCCCTGCTCATTTACCTTCGCGCAATCAATATCCACGTCGCAGGAGCAATGTTTTGCAGAATCTACTTTGGATGAATCGGTATAAAAATTATAGTTTGTACAGGTCTTGCCATCGCTACAGGTGGTAGTGGCATCTAGCCGCAACTCAAACGAACCGCTGTTGTTGATGGTGACATTTACGGTTTGCCCATTTGTTGGCCCTGACAGAGAGGCTGAGCCACCTTGCGCGAGAATGCTCCATGAGTAAGTGGTGTTTTGAACGGAGCAGGTATCAAGGTTTGGTGAAATGCCATGCTGACCCGTACAGCTTGCCTGTGCAGAACCCTGGTAGGTCAATGTATTTCCTTGTTTGTTTGTAGGAGTTATCGTAACGGGGCCAGCCGTGCAGGTGCAGTTTTCTTCATTTACTGAATCTGTGTAATAAGTAAAATTGTTGCAGCTTGAATTATCACTGCACGTTGCTGTGTTCGATAGCCTGATGGTAAACATTCCGCTGCCGGTTATACTGATCGCTACTGTACTTCCGTTTGTGGGGCCATTTATTGATGCAACATTGTTGCCACTCGCAATGCTCCAGTCGTATTGCACATTCGATACACCGCAGGTATCATTGCTTCGTGTGGTGATGCCGCTAGGCAGATTGAATGAAGTGGGAAACGGATTACAGGAAGCATTCGGAATGCCTTGATAGGTCCATGTTGTGCCTTGTCTTGACTGCGGAACAATCACGGGATTTACATTGCAAATGCAGCTGCCTGTATCACTTTTGGTACTCGTCTTGCTATTTTTAATTTGAGATGAAGAAGCCTTTGTGGCGGGTATAGTTTTTTCCTGGTCCTGAGCTTTTAAAATGAAAACGGAGGAGATGAAATATAAGACCAAGGGTAAGGACCTTGGCAGGGGCAACATCGCATTAGTTTTGAGAGTGTGAAATTAGAATAATAAATGCGAAAGCGCAAGTAATTTGAAAATTTGTGAATTTGAGAATTTGAAAATGGTCAGTTGGTGCGGCGAAATAAATGAATAAACATGTTGCCCGTAAAAATTATAAAATGGTTCCGTAGAGACGCATGATAATGCGTCTCCCGTGATAATGCGTGTCATGCTAAAATGCGGGCAAATAACACGCTGAGGTGTTTTCAATTTAATAAACAAAATCGCATTAGAGTAATAAATATTTCGGAAGCGTTGATACAAGTAAATATGTCGAATAGTCAATTGCGCTATATTTACCTCTTAGTTTTTTATGAAGCTTACAACTGAACAACAAAATATCATCCAATCAACCGGCAATATCAAAATCAATGCTGTTGCCGGCTCGGGCAAAACGACGACGATCATTGAATATGCGAGAACGCGGCCCAGGGGTTCCAAAATACTTTACCTTGCTTTCAACAAGTCGGTGAAGCTGGAGGCGCAGAAAAGATTTGCTGATTTAGGACTTGATAATGTAAAAGTTGAAACGGCGCATTCGCTTGCATATAAGCATGTTGTTTTCAAACATAATTACAAAGTAAGATCACAGGGCTACAAAACCAATGAAATTGCAGCATTGCTCAGTTTGCAAGGCAATGGTGAAAAACACGCTGAGTATATTGTTGCCAATCACATCAACAAATTCATGGCGTATTTTTGCAACAGTGACAAGCAAAAAATACAGGAGTTAAATTACCGCGACACAATCTCCGATAAAAACGCACAGGCATTTGTGACAAGCTTTTATGCATACATTGAAAAGCAAACGCGGCTGCTTTTAAGCAAGATGGATAAGGGCGAGATTGAAATCACACACGATTTTTATCTTAAAAAATTTCAGCTTTTAAGCCCATCACTACCCTACGACTACATTTTATTTGATGAAGGACAAGATGCTTCCGCTGCGATGCTTGATGTTTTCTTTAAACAGAAAGCAACAAAAGTTATTGTCGGCGATACGCACCAACAAATTTATGGATGGCGCTTTGCTGTGAACTCGCTGGAGAAAGCGAATTTCAAAACGTACAATCTTTCAACCAGTTTTCGTTTTACGCAAGACATTGCAAACCTCGCAATGGAAGTGCTGAAATGGAAAAAACATATTAATGAAGAGCGTGCGTTTGCCATTACAGGAAAAGGAACAAACAATAAGGTGAAATCAAAAGCAGTGATTGCGAGGACAAATCTTGGATTACTGTTGAAAGCCATTGAATACATAACTGAGAAGAAAAAGATAAAGAACATTTATTTTGAAGGCAACATCAATTCCTACACTTATGCTGATGAAGGCGCATCGTTATATGATGTGTTAAGTCTTTACAATGGCAAACGTCAGCTCATTAAGGATGGGCTAATCAAGGAAATGAAAGATCTTGAAGACCTTGAGGAGTATATTGAAAAAACGGAGGATGTTCAACTTGGAATGATGGTTGAAATTGTAAAGGAATATGGGAACGAGATTCCGGGCATCATCAAGGCAATTAAAGACAAGCACATTGGCAACGATGAAAAAGAAAATGCAGAGATGATTTTTTCAACCGTTCATCGTTGCAAGGGAATGGAATATGATGCAGTTCAAATCGTTGAGGACTTTATTTCAGAAGAGAAATTAGAAAAAAACAAAGATGGCGTTGATGTCAATGTTGCCAAACTCAACGAAGAAATCAACCTTTTATACGTAGCAGTGACTCGAACCAAAAACACACTGTATATTCCGGAAACGCTTGTGCCCAAAAACTTTCCCGCTTGTTCTCACATTCAGATAATTAAATCGGTGAAGGACGAAGAAAAGAAAAAAGATGCAATGCCTGCACCGTCAAAAACAATAATTAAAAAGAAAGACCACGGGAATGAAAAGGCTTATTCTGTAGAAAGAATCAGAGAGGTTCATAAAGTTGCCTATAAATCGTGGACAGATGAACTTGACGACGAGTTGACTACGATGTATTACAATGGCACCATTCTCCGCGACCTTGCGAAACATTTTGGCCGCACAAAGGGGGCAATTGTTGCGAGGATAAAAAAGCTTGAACTTGACGAATTGTATGAGTAGACGTTGCGGGGTGCATACGTATTATTTTCGCCTCCCTCACAGGCAGGCTTTTTGCTTCGCGAATTTTAACATGTCGCCCCAACGGGGCTGGTATTGGGGTGAATTATCTTCTGTCAATTCTACTAACGTGTCGCCCCAATGGGGCTTGTCTTAATGTATAGATTCTTTACTATGCATTAACTGGTTACGTATTTCAACGGCGATTTCAGCCTACAAGGTTCCAAGCCCCAGCGGGGCGACATGTTAGTAGCAGCAGCAGCGCGTTGTTACGAATCAAATACCAGCCCCATTGGGGCGACATGTTAAATTATTCTGGCGATACACCGTCACTATGATTGCAGAAAACGTTGCGGTTTGCCAGACCTGACAGGTTTTTAAAACCTGTCAGGTCTGGTACAGCACCGAAACATGTTGCTACTAGGTGGTCAAACGACTATAATTCTTCAAATAATATGCGCCGCAACCCATGCAAATAACTACCGCGATCAAATGGGGTATCGTGTGGGCCAAAGTATAACTCGCGGATGTCGCAACGATACAAAAATCAGTAGCAGGAATAATGGTTCCCAATAAAAGTATCCAGCTCAATGCCTGCCATTGTTTTTTCAAAAGAAGTATAACGATGGCAATTCCAAAAAATGCATCACGCACTCCTTTTATATGCTGAAAGGAAAAATCGCTATTGGTTGGATTGCCAATACCATAATCAAATGTGGCAGTTACAGGGCTGGCGAAAAAGCGAATGCCGATAAAAAGCAAGCCAAGACCAGAAAGAAGACAAAGCGCAAATACAGTGTTTTTTGTTACATTTTTCATTTGTTGAAGTATTTTGATGACACAAAACTCTTCAACTCACGATACAATTTCATGCACCTGGGTTAACAAATCATTGCAGCGCAATTCTTTTTCTGATCCGGCTGAGGGACTGCGGTTTTACACCTACAAACGACGCGATGTAATACTGCGATAATCGTTGCTGCAAATCCGAATGTTCCCAGATAAACTTCTCATATCGCAATTGCGGCGAGTCTGTATAAAAGGAATTCCTATCTTTCAATGTTTGTATAAAAACATGCTCAATAACAATTCTTCCAAAGCGCTCCCCTTCTTTTATTTTGCTGTAAAACTCCTGGAGGCCGGTATTTGAGATTACCCATATTTCACTGTCTTCCAAAACCTGGATGGCTTGATTGGATGGCGTTTGCGGAACAACGCTTTCGTAGTTGCAGGTGAATTCATTTTCTCTGTTGAATCCGTATGTCTTCTCTTCGCCATCGTTGTTGATATAATAACGAACAATGCCTTTCTTTATAAAACCAACTTGCTTGCAGACCTCTCCTTCCCTCAAAAAAAAGCTTCCTTTTTCAAATGTCTTTAGTTTGAACAGGTTTTGAATGATTCGTATTTCGTCTGGTGCTAGTTTGATTGTTCGTGCTATCGAAGAAATTAATGCATCGTGGTCAGTGTTTGTGGTGTTGTGCATAGTGTTCTCGTATTTTCAATTGCAGGTTTGTATTAAGGTTAAATGAAAATACGGCATTCGGAATAATCGTTTGCAAATTGAAGCATAGATTTATTATATCGTGTTGAGACCTTCACCAATTTCGCATACAGCCCCTGAGATTGTCGGGTTTTGACTATAATAGCCACAGTTTGTTGATTAGATTTGCTGGCCCGATTGTCTACCCTAACAACTTGTTATGGTATTGCGACAACCGGTAAACAACCATGTTGATGAAAACGATATTTGACAAAGCCACAAGAGATGAATTGATTCAAAGAATCGGCACAGTAAATAGAAACGGCAGCAACCAATGGGGGAAAATGAATGTTTATCAAATGCTTGCTCACTGTATAAAATGGGATGAAATGACTTTGAGCAAGAAAAAATACAAGCAAACATTCCTCGGCAAACTCTTTGGAAAAATGGCAATCAAAGAATTCGTGAGAGACGAATCGCCTTTTAGGAAGAATGTGCCTACTGTTCCCGGATTTAAAATAAAGGAAACAGATGGAGACGTAGAACAGCTAAAGACGACATGGATCAACCTGGTGAAAGAATATGGGCAATTTGAGGATCGCAACCTTATTCACCCTTTCTTTGGCCGGATGACAAAGGAACAGATAGGCATTTTAGCATACAAACATACTGATCACCATCTGAGGCAGTTTGGTTTTTGATCGGCGGTCTTTTTAGATGCAAAATATTCAACCTTGTGAGTAATGAAATATCATTTCAACATCTACCTTTGACCTACTATGCCACTCGAAATAGAACGGAAATATCTTGTTGACCACAAAAAGTGGAATGCGCTTGATAAGCCTGCAGGAAAATTCTACAGACAGGGTTATCTTTCAACAGATGAGAACAAAACAGTTCGCATCAGGGTTGCCGATTCAGAGGCATATTTGACGATCAAGGGAAAGTCAACTGGTGCCACCCGCCAGGAATTTGAATATGAGATTCCACTAACTGATGCTCAGCAAATGCTTGACAGCCTTTCAGAAAGTGAACTGTCAAAAACGCGATACCGAGTTCATTACAAAGGCAAACTGTGGGAAGTCGATGTCTTTCACGATGCGAATGATGGATTGATCGTTGCCGAAATAGAATTGAAAAGCGAGGATGAACAATTTGAACTGCCCGATTGGGTGTTGCAGGAAGTTACAGATGATGCTAGGTATTATAATTCAAATTTGACCCTGAACCCTTTTAAAAACTGGAAGTGAATTCTGCAAAACTAAACCCTACTTTATGAAAATCCCTGCCATACACGGTTACATCGACAGACGAATTCTGATCAACTATGCTGCTGATCCTGAAGTTGTAAAAAATATTCTCCCTTCTCCGTTCCGGTTAAAACTTTATAAAGACAAAGCTATTGTTGGCATTTGCCTGATACGCCTAAAGCATATCAAGCCAAAGGGGCTACCTGATTTCCTGGGTATTTCGTCAGAGAATGGTGCGCACAGGATTGCTGTTGAATGGGATGAAGACGGGCAAACCAAAGAAGGCGTTTTTATTCCAAGGCGTGACACGTCGCTGAGGTTTAATACAATTGTTGGAGGGCGTATTTTCCCCGGCACACACCATTTGGCAAAATTCAATGTTATTGAAACTGGTGAAAATTACCATATCGATTTTACCAGCTCAGACGATACACAGATTTCAATTGACGCCACGAAAACTTCACAGTTTAACACCAATTCAATTTTTGGGTCGCTGGAAAATGCCTCCGATTTTTTTGAAAAAGGAGAACTTGGCTACTCGCCAAACAAAGAAAGGTTCGACGGCTTGAAACTTCAGGCATACAACTGGCAGGTTAGCGCTCTCGACGTTAGTAATGTACGATCCAGTTTTTTTGAAAATGAGCAACTGTTTCCAAAAGGTTCTATTCAATTTGACAATGCATTGCTCATGACAAAAATTGAGCACGAATGGCACAGTGTTGCCGGAAAGTAAGGTTCTGGGCTATTGCCATCAATTGGATCCTATGCTGGTTTGCAATGAATCAACCCAACTCAATATGATTTTCTTTTGTTCTTCTGACAGTCGCGCATCAGTATGGATAAGGGTGTAAGACGATAATGGCATCTCCCCTTTTTCAATTGTTTCCTTTATTTGGGAAAGTTTCTTTTTCTTTTTGTCTAACGGATAAAGATTGAACTCATCGAAGTTAAGATGCCTTTTTCCATCGTTTATATGGCTTGCCAACCACCATTCCACAGGTTGAACGTTATTGTACCAGGGATATTCTGTATTGTTAGAATGACAGTCGTAACATGCGGGTTGGAGCACTGAGCGCACATTTTTCGGAACATTGTAATGTTGTTCGATGGCATTTTTTTGCGGAACGGAAGAGACATTTTTTTGCGGTCTGAAAAACTGTATGACAATTAGAACGGTGACCACGGCGATGATTATCTTTTTCTTCAAGACATTAAATTTTGGATGCCTAAATATAATTCTTCGACATCGATAAATAAAAAGGACAAACAGAAATCAGCTTCCGTTTGCCCTTTTTCTACCGGCATTATATCAAAATTCAATTGATCAATTTGCTTTAACATTCAGCCAGTCCAGAATATCGTTCATCACCACTTCCTTGTCAATATCGTTGAGTAAATCATGGTAATGTCCTTCATACAATTTCAGTGTTTTATCTGCAGATGTGGAGTTTTCGTAAAAAAACTGGCTGCCACTGGGTTTGGTAGCTTTGTCCAGAGTGCCGTGCATAATTAGAAGAGGAAGTGTGATAGTCGGGATTTCGGACTTAAGTTTCTCATCAGCCAGCACCAGTTGTTGTACTGTTTTAGTGGGCTGCACTTCATTGTCGATGAGCGGGTCGTTATTCATGAAATCAACCACTTCGGGATTGCGTGAGAAATCCTCATTCTTTAGTTTCAATACGTGCGCATGAGGGAAAACGTGACTTAGCCCTTTTAAAACTGCAAGGGCAAAATCCGGAGCAGGCACCTGGAAGGCAAAGCTTTCGCAGATGAAACCGCTCAATTTGTTTTGATATCCCAATACATAAACGGCTGACAGCACGCCACCGGCACTATGCCCGAGCAAGAATGTCGGTAAGTTGGGATGCGCAGCCTGTGCAATGTCCACCAGTTTGTTAAGCTCCGTTACGAATGCATTGTAGTCAGCAATGTAGTAGCGTTCGCCATCTGATTTTCCTCTTCCGGGAAAGTCGATCGCGTAGACTTCATAGTTGTTTGAAGCCAATTGTTCCGCTGTCCATTCGTAGTACCCGCTGTGCGAATTGAAGCCATGAGCAATAACGACTATGGCTTTCGGTTGATTCGCAGATTTCCAGTTTCTGTAAAATACAGACATGCCATCTTCTGAAAGAAAAGTTGTTGAGTTTGATTGAATTTTTGCTTCCATTTTAAGGCGCTTTTTTAATTTGGGGGATGGTTAATAAGTGGAAAAGTTTATACTTTTTTCTAATATAATAAAAATCCTCCAGCGTTTATGCATGTTATAAAAGGATAACGAAAACTTATCATTCCTTGCTGTAGGTATTGTATTCGCCATTAATCTTTCTTATCTTTCTATAACTATCCTAAACCAGGTCACTTCTTTCTTTAACGTATTCATTGGCGTTAGTTCCCAGTTCATGCAAAAACAATTGCTTACTTCACTGTATCTGGATTATGCAAATGGTCGTTTTTCCGACGTTCATTACGAGTTAATTGTAAATGTTATTGCTATGTCTTCACCTTCAAATTGAGATTATGAAAACCCCTATTCTCGTGTTGTTGTTTTGCTGCTGCTGTAGCACATACGCTCAAAAGCGACTGTTTGTGCGGGTGTACGATTTGTCTGGAAAAAAGATTGACAAGGGAAGAGTGCTTGCCGTTAGTGATTCAACCGTCCTGCTTGAAACTGTATCAAAGACAGACACCATTTCTGCGAGAAACATCGGCTCTATCAGGACAAGGCGTGCCGCGGGGCATAACATAGCTATTGGAATGACTACCGGTGGCGTTTTAGGCGCCATCTTCGGAGCAATAGCCGCCCAGCCGGTATACAATCCCCAAAGTTCGCCCAATGAACCACCGCAAATGCAAGTAAATGTAGTCACACCCGCCGAATCAGCGGTGATTGGACTCGTAACCGGGCTCGCGGCGGGCGCGTTAGTTGGAACATTAGTAACAGCGTCTAACCGTTCGGTAAAAACTGTGATCAATGGGGACCCTGCAAAATGGAAGGAGTTTCAAATGATGGTAGCGGATTATAATGCAAGGCATCAAAAGAAGGAATAACCTGGAAATGAGATGTGCGGCTGATAGCCCATATTGAAGCTATCAACCGCACACATTTCATTGCCCGGAATGCTACTGGATATTTATTTGTTGCATTTGCGCAGTTGAAAGCATGGCTGTGCTTACAAACAACACTCCATTCCTATCGTTTGCATCGAAATAGAAACTGTCTGTTCCGAGTGCATCTTTGCTGCTTGCTTTTCTTAATTGTTTTCCGTTTAACATTACAGATATTGGCGCTTTCGTTGTGTGAATCTGCAACAAGTAAGCCCTTTGCAAATATTTCCCTTTATAGTTGCCAACAGCAGGGTGAACACGCACTGTTGTTTTATTGGTTTGTGTTACTTCAATCTTTGTAGTAGCAAAAGCGCCATTACGATGTTCGCGTGTCAAGCCATCATCTTCGTACATATTGAAAGTTGAGTGACCGGAAGGATAAACATCCAGCGTTAAGGTGTCTGCACGTTTTTCTCCATCATAATTCATTTCCGGATACATGGGAATGATGGCGCCATCTCTTACAAAGAGCGGTAATTTTTCCAATGGCGCATCATAGTTGCGCAGCCATTGTTTGCCCTCATGTATCTCTCCGCTCCAGTAGTCGTGCCATTTGCCTGCAGGCAAATAGATGCTGTCTCGCACCGTTTCCTTCTTGTATACTGGAGCAACAAGCAATGAAGGGCCGGCCAAAAATTCATATTGAGTCAGCGTTCCTTTGGCTACAGGATCATCCGGATACTCGAGCACCAGGCCACGTGTGGCAGGAACGCCGGTTTTATAAGCATCATAGCAAAGCGTATACATGTAAGGCGTCATGCGCATTTTCAGGCGCAGGTATTTGCGGTTGATGCTGGTGTATGGCTCGCCGTATATCCACGGTTGCTTGTCGTGTTTTGCCCAGCCGCTCATCACCATCAACACAGGAATAAAACATTTCCATTGCATGTCGCGTACGTAGGTGGAATCACTGCCGCCGAAAATACCGTCAATATCACTGGATGCAGCATTTTGCGCAGACAAACCAGAGCCTATGAATGTTGGAATATGAAAACGAATGTATTCCCATGAGCCTGACTGATCACCACTCCAAACGGTGCTGTAACGTTGCGTGCCCGCCCATCCCATTACGCTCCATACATAGCCACGGGCATTGCTGTTTTGCTCAATGCCATTGTATGCTGCCTTGCATCCATCAAGTGCATATTTATAACCTGGGCCAACCCATGCTACATCCAGCTTGCAAAGCCTGGTGCCATACTGACCAACTTCTGTTGCAATTTTTGTAACGCCGTTCTCCGTCCATAAGCCTGTATAGAAGCCTCTTTTGTGCAACTCGCTAACAACACTGTCCAGTTTTACATAACCGCAACCATAGCCATCGTTCGGTAAAATCCATCCACGCGGCATGTCATGCTTTACATATTCATCCGCAACCTTCCAGATTACATCCGGTGTTGTTTGAGGTTTTTTGTCGCGTGCAGGTTTGTTGTAACAGTTTGCATCACCTAGGCTCAACGCCCATCGCGGCATCAGGAAAGGTTTTCCGGAAATATCGGTGTAGCCATTCAAAATCGCTTTTAATGAAGGACCATAAAAATAAAATGCATCGAACCTGTTTTCATCATGAGAGAGCTTCAATGTGTCCTTGAAACTATACAAGCCCGCATCAAATGTATTTCTCAAAACGCCATAGCCGGCAGTGCTCATGTAGAAGGGCGCAGGGTTTGCTCTTCCTCCATCGTTCCAGCCACCACCTTTTTCTATCATGATGTCTTTGCCTTTATGAGAGAAGTATCCGTTCTGCATCCCACAACCATAAAAATACTCGTCTGCCCGGGAAGCCAATGTTTGTACGGTTTTAGCTCCCGAAGTTATCGGCTTCAGTTCCTGCCACAGCAAGGTGCGATCAGCTGCATCGTACATGGCAAAACGCAGAGGCTGTTTATATACCCTTACAACAAATTTGCCTGTAGATAGCGCATAGTATGTGCCCTTGTCAACCGAACTGACTTTCGTATTTTTTTGCGGATCTCCCACCACAATATCGCCGTGCGCCGGTTCTGTAAAATCACCATTTGGTGCCAGCCATAAACGAAAAATATCATCGCGGTAAAAAATGAGTTTTAATTTACTGATGCCTGAAGCAAGGTCAAACGTATTGCCATTCTGTTTGTATGCGGTCAACTTTCCCAACGTGGATGCTTCTGCATTTGCCTTGATGGTAAGGCTGTCGTTGCTTTTATTTTCGTCCCCGGAATAATCAATTACAAACTTAAAAGAATGAGAAGGTTTGCCTGCGAGGTTCTCTGCCGGGAATGAAATATCCTTGTCCGTACCGGGTTCCCAGCCTTGTGAAGAAATCTCGACAACTTTTTTAATTGTCTTGGAGCCATCAATCGTGCAGCGTACTTCAACGTTTTTGGTTACCGGTTTTGATCCTGCATTTTTAATACGCAATGTTATAATATCGTGGTCGGTAAAACGATTGGATGTTTCATTGTGTGAAAGAAGTTTCACTGCTGCTACATCGTTATTGTAAGCCTCTGCAAGCGTTATATCATCTACCATCCAATACCAGGCCATCATTCCTTTCCAGTAAAAACGCAGGAAAACCTTTGGCTGATGGGCTGCCCATTTTGAAATATTTATTTCTTCTTTCAATGGTGCAAACATGTCGGTAGCAGATGGTGTGCCGCCGCGAACATCCCATTGTTGCCAGTGTATGCTGTCAGTACTCACGCCCACAAAAAGACCGCTGGTATCATTTTGTTTATAATCCCACCAGCGAAACTTTTGCTGGAAGCGCAGTATAACAGACTCCCGTTGCGAGCAATCGATTGGTGCAGATACTACATAACCATCGGGGAAGTTTTTCTTTTTTGCCCACCAGTCCACATCTTCATCTGTAAAATAGCCTGCCTGGAATTGAAGATGATAACCGCGGCTTTCAGAAGCTATCGGCGGTGCCTGCTGCTGGTATTTATATGAACCGGGATATGGTTGGTCGGTCACTATCCATTGAGGATCCCAAACGCCCACAGCTGGTTTGTACCAACCCTTTGGTAGCTCCGGAGATGAAAAGCTTTCTTTGTAAAATACTTTTGTTTGGGCCGTTAACGGTAAGTTTGACGACAATATGATTATGATAAAGGCTGCAATAATGGCGAACGATCTTTCCCTGTTCATTGACAAAAAAATATTTAGGAGAACTAATAATTATTCAAGGTAACACTACTGCAGCCATCAGGACAACGCAAACGTTTGTGTCATTTTGTGAAAGATTTTTTAAGTTAACCGATTGCAATGTCCTTAAAAAACTAAATTCGATCACTAACTCAGAATAGTTTCTAATTATTCACTCTATTTTTTGTACAGTAAAAATTAAATATATATTCGCGTTCAAACTGCTGCTTGCTTGTGCGAAGTCTGAACCGTGATTTACTGGATGACGAAGTAAAACTGCTTCTTGGGAAAATAGCCAACGCTGATGAATCGGCGTTCAAGCTCCTTTTTGATCAATATCACCGCAAAGTATTGTTTATCGCCAAGAAGATTTTAAAGGAAGAAACCTATGCCATTGACGCGCTGCAAGAGGTTTTTATCAAACTCTGGATAAACAGAAGCAAATTACCTGACATCGAAAACTTTGACGCTTATTTTAATGCACTTGTAAGAAATTGCATGTATGATCATTTGAAGAAGCATGCTTTCCTTGGCCTGATGGAGAATGCCATCGGCGATGACGTGGAATCAGAAGATGAGAATACCTTGAACATTGTGCTGGGAAAGGATTTGCAGAATACGATCGCACAGGCGCTGGAGCATTTACCTCCCCAGCAAAAAAGAGTATTTGAACTGAGCCGGTTCGAAGGATTAAAGTATCATGAAATTGCCGACCTGCTTCACATTTCAAAAGAAACAGTGAAGAAACACATCGTCAGGGCATCCAGGTCGGTTAAGAGTTATCTTATCTCGCACGGACATATTGTGCTCCTCTGCACGCTTGTAAATTTATTTTAACAACGAGTACCCCTCTTTTTCATTTATCGAGTCTCTTTAGTTACGGGGTTCATAACCCGGGTTAAAAAAACGTATAAATGAACGATCGCCTTGCCGAATTACAACAACTGTTTGACAGGTATGTGAACAATAGCTGCACAGAAGACGAAAAGCTACAATTCTTTCAGTACGTGCAGGATGATGAGTTCCGACCCGTTATACAAGAAATGATTAACCTGCAAATACACCAGTACAATGCATTGCAGGATAGCGGGAGCCCTTCGGAATCAGATGAAATTTTCAACTCTATCATTCACTCTATTAATGAGACTCCTTCTGCTGCTCCTGTAAGAACCATCAGATCCTATAAAAAATACTGGTTCGGAGCCGCCGCCATTTTCTTACTGTTCCTCGGTGGTGCCGCTGCTTGGCTTGTTAAATATAAAAGCAATACCACTTCATCCTATGCAGTAAAGCAACCTGATGTTGCTGCGCCTTCCGTTAGCAATGCCACACTTACCCTGGCCGATGGTTCGAAGATTGTTTTGGACAGCGCACAAAGTGGAAAAATTGCGGCACAGGGAAATACCAACATTCAAAAACTCGCAAACGGATCAATCGCCTATAATGAAGAAAGTGGAAATGATCGCCTGCAATACAATACAGTAGCGGTTCCCCGGGGAAGTAAAATTCTCAGCTTAACACTTTCAGACGGAACAAAAGTCTGGCTCAATGCTGCGTCTTCTTTAAAGTTTCCGGTTTCTTTTGTTGGTCACGACAGGCAAGTTGAAACAACTGGCGAAGTGTATTTTGAAGTGGCACAAAATAAGGCAAAGCCTTTCAAAGTTACCAGCAATAACATTACAGTGTCTGTGTTGGGAACGAGTTTCAACATGAACACTTATGATGATGAACCTCAAAGTAGAATAACGTTGCTCGAAGGATCGGTAAGAGTTGATAAAGCCGGGCAACCCTCCTGCCTGTTAAAGCCGAATGATCAGGCGTCTATTTCCTCTAAAATGACCGTAACGGAGAATGTAGATGCAGCCGCTGTTATAGCCTGGAAGAACAACAAGTTTGATTTCGGTGAAGCGACAGAGATCAGTAGTGTGCTGCGGCAAGTTGCGAGATGGTATGATGTTGACGTCGTGTATAAAGGCAGCGAGATTGAAGGGCATATCGGAGGATCAGTTTCAAGAGACTTTCCTCTTTCTAAAATAGTTTCCCTGCTGGAAATGACCGGAACTTATTCATTTAAAATTGAAGGAAAAAAACTGGTTGCGCAACTAAAAAACAAGTAGTGACTTCTGCCAAGTAAAAACCGGAAGTACTGGTACTACTCCCGGCGGAATTAGGCTAAACATAAAGTCTGATAGAGTTCTCATTATTTAACCTAAAAAGTAAATGTATGCCTTTTTTAGCCAATGTCTTTCAAAAAAGACGGCAAAAATTAACATGGTTATTGCCCATGAAATTAACAATTGCTTTGCTGCTTGTGAGTGTTCTTTCTGTGAACGCTAAAACTTTTTCCCAGATTACCATAAAGGAAAAAAACATTCCGTTGTTGAAGGCCATAGGCCTCATTCAAAAACAAAGTGGCTTTGACTTTCTGTACAATTACGAAATGATCCAGAAGCAGAGCAACATTTCCCTTACGCTTCAGAATGTGAGCATTCAGGAAGCATTGAATGCATGCTTTAAAAACCTGCCGCTCAGTTATGCCATTGTTGATAGAACTGTGATCATTAAGTCTGCTTCCACATTTGTTACTTTACCCGGTGCAATAACGGAATCGTCCGCACCAGTTGGCATTATTAAGGGCCACGTAACGGATGAAACCGGCAAGTCTCTGGCAGGTGCAACCATTGCCATAAAAGGTACAACAATCGGCACATCCACTGATGCTGATGGAAATTTTGATTTGACTGTAAAAGATCCGCAAAACGCAATCCTCGTCATTTCATTCATAGGTTATAAAACACAGGAAATAAGCCTGCAGAATAAAACGAACATAACCATTGTAATGCAGGTGTCGCCTGATTTACAGCAGCAGGAAGTTGTAGTGGTGGGTTATTCTACACAAAAGAAAGCGAGCTTAACAGCAGCTGTAACGACCATCAAACCAGAAGATGTTCGCATGAACTCCTCTCCTTCAATTTCCAATGCGCTGGCAGGTATTTCTCCCGGTTTGGTTATCAACAACCGTTCCGGTAAACCAGGCTATGATGATGCATTGATGTTGGTTCGTGGATACAACACGTTTGCGAACGGTTCAACAGGCGTTGGCCCGCTGATCGTTGTGGACGGCATTCCTGACAGAAACATGAACAGGATCAATCCTGCTGATGTTGAAAGCATAACACTCCTGAAAGACGCATCAGCAGCCATTTACGGAGTGCGTGCCGCGAATGGTGTTGTGTTGGTTACGACAAAAAGAGGTAAATCGGGCAAGCCGGTTATTCAGTATGACGGTAACATGGCTTTTCAGCATTTAACACGAATCGCTCCTCGTGTGAATGCATGGCAGTACATGACTTATTACAATGAGCTGGCTGTTATCAACGGAACACAAACGCCTTATGATCCTGAAGAAATAGAGAAATACAAAGCCGGCAATGATCCTGACTATACGAGCACGGACTGGACGGGCCAGGTGTATAAAGCATGGGCTCCGCAAACGAGCCACGCCTTATCTGTTTCTGGCGGTACAGACAATGTGCGCTACAATGTTTCCGGTCAATACATCAATCAAAAAAGTAACTATAGCAATAGTGACCTGTCCTACCAAAATTTCAACCTGCGATCCAATATTGATATCAGGGCAAATAAATACATCAAGTTCAATGTTGATCTTGCGGCATGGAAAGAGACTTCGAAGAATCCTGCGATCGATGATGGAAGCATCATGCATGAAATGATAAGCATTTATCCATTCATACCTGTGTACTGGAAAAACGGATTGCCATCCGGTGGCTTGGGTTATGGTAGAAACCCTGTACTGATGAGCTCTACAGAACCTGGTTACAACAACATCAACTACCTGACCTTTAACCCGAAAGTGGGAATTGATATACAACTTCCATTCATTACAAAAGGTCTTTCAGTAAGTGGTTACGGTGCTTTTGACAACATCAACACGTTTAATAAATTTTATAAAAGACCATGGCACGCGTATTCCTACAACAAGGCTACAGATACTTACACGGATCAATACAGCAGCACTGCACTGAGCCAGATCACGCAAACCAGCTCACAGTCTGCTGAGAACACATTGTTTCTAAAGCTTGGATACGACAGGCAGTTTGGCGATCATAACGTTAGCGCATTTGCTGCTTATGAGCAAACAACCTACAACTACACCAGCACTACCGCTCAACGCCAGGACCTTTTGGGATCTTCGCTTGATCAATTGTTTTCCGGCGCAGATCTTAACCAACTGGGCACAGGCTCAGCATCGCAGTGGGGCCGCGCCAGTTATTTCGGTAAAGTCGATTATGCATACAAGGGGAAATATTTAGCCAATTTAATTTTACGATACAACGGTTCATTCAATTTCGCGCCGGATAAACAATGGGGCCTGTTTCCCGCGGTGGCACTTGGCTGGCGCATTTCGGATGAAAACTTTTTCAAACCTTTGTTGCCTGTTATCAACAATCTTAAACTCAGGGCTTCATGGGGTATCATGGGTAGTGATGCTGTTGCGCAATATTACTACATGACGAAGTATGGAATTGTTACCAATCCAGCTTACTATACTTACTTTTCGGATTCCTATACGCAGTCTACCAATCTCTCCCCTTCTTCAGTTCCTAATCCTAACATTACCTGGGAAAAGCAAGACACCAGAAACCTTGGTGTTGACATGACGTTGCTGCAAAACAAACTGAACATCACATTCGACGTATTCAGAAACTATCGCAGTGATATATTGGCTCAACCACTGTCGTCAGTGCCTCAATACACCGGGCTCAGCCTGCCCTTCATGAATATTGGTAAGTCGTTGAATCGTGGATTTGAGTTTGCTATAAACTACAGACAGGCAACAAACAGAGACTTTCAATATAGTGTTGGTGTGAATCTTACTTATGCGAAAAGCAAAGTTATTTACCAGGACGAATCACCCAACATTCCTGCATGGCAGCAGTATACTGGTCACACCGTAGACTCATGGCTGGCTTATCAAACAAGTGGCATCTATCATACACAGGATGAAGTATTGAAAAGCCCCCACCTTCCCGGCGCAGGCCCTGGCGATCTTTGGATACAGGATATCGATCATGATGGACAAATTACATCGAAGGATAAAGTGCGTATTGACTATGGCGTGAAACCAAGACTATCGTTCGGTCTTCCGGTGTCTTTCACCTATAAAGGATGGAGCCTTAACATGATATTTGCGGGCCAGACTATTGCTAAGGTTCAGATACGTCCACAGGCACAAAGTGCTGTAGTAGTGCCGCCAACGTGGGTGTATGATGACAGGTTTGTTTCAACAGAAGCAACGCCTGATGCGAAATTTCCAAGAGCGAGCAACAATGGCGATTCAAGAAACAACGTAGATGCTGACCTGTATGTAAGGGATGCTTCCTTCCTCCGATTGAAGAATGCAGAGCTTTCATATATTTTCACTGACAATGATTTTTTAAAAAGGATCAGCATTTCACAGCTTAGATTATTTGTAGGCGGCTCAAATATTTTCTCTGTTGATGGATTGAAAAGATATGGAGTTGATCCTGAAAATACAAGCCTGACAGGGGTTTCATATCCTCAAACCCGCACCATTCGTTTTGGACTGAATGTAAACCTGTAATAACTGCAAACAAATTTGTATGAAAAATATTGTAAAATCTATCATAGCCATAGCAGTGCTGTTGCAAGCCTGCACAAAAAATGTTTTAAATAAACCACCACTAGATTCATATACCGATGCATCTGTGTGGACTGATCTCAGCCTTACTGAAGCATACGCTAACAACTTATACAATATCCTGCCTACTGTGCAGCACAATTGGGATAACAAATCAAGCCGCTCATGGGCATTGTCTGCAGCGTGTGACGAAGGATATAACAAGTTCAATGACTACAACGAATCTGTTCTTAACAAAGGAACATTAACACCTGACAACTTAGGTAACTTCGACATCTGGTCGCTTGAGTTTTACAACATTCAAAACTGCAACACCTTCTTGTCAAAAATTGATGCAGTGCCTGGTGATTCAAGCGTGCGCAATCGTTTGAAAGGCGAAGTGCTTTACTTACGCGCATTTGCTTACTACATGCTGGTAAGAGATTATGGTGGAGTGCCATTGTTTTCAAAACCATTTGATCTTAATTCAAATTTCAAGGCTACCCGCGCCAGCTTCGATGAGTGTGTAAATTTTATTGTGGCAGATTGCGATGCCGCGGCAAGTCTTCTTCCCGTTAATTATGCATCGAGTGATGCCAAGTATGGCAAAGCTACTAAAGGAGCATCGATGGCTTTGAAATCAACCATATTGCTGTATGCAGCCAGTCCTTTCTGGAACGACAACAAAGACGCCACCAAATGGCAGAAAGCTGCTGATGCCGCAAAAGCTGTCATTGATCTTGGGGCTTACCAGTTGTACTCCGCCACTCCGTACTGCCAGCTATTTGTAAAGCCGAATCCAGAGCTGATCATGGTTACTTTGAAAAGTGCCAAATACTCTAACAGTTACACTGACTTCACAGGCATCGAAACGTTTCTTGCACCAAATGGTTTTCACGGATGGAGTTCTTTTGCACCAAGCCAGCAACTGGTTGATGCATTTAATACGGCTGACGGAAAATTGATCACGGACGCTACTTCAGGTTACAACAATCAGAACCCTTATGCAAACAGAGATCCCCGTTTTTATAACGATATCCTCTTTGATGGCCGTCCCTTTGGAAACTCCGCTTATTGCCAGGACAGATACAGCGCAGGTGGCACTAGTGCCTGCCAGTTCTATGAAGGCGGCCTTGATTCAAAAACAGGATTTGATAACTGGAACTATAGTTTAACGAGATATAGTTTTAGAAAATACCAGGACACTACTTTTAATTTCAACACAGGCTTGGGCGCTACTAATCACTTTTGGGTGATAAGCCGCTTGAGTGAAATTTATTTGAACTACGCAGAGGCGCAATATAATCTTGGCAACAATGCAGAAGCCATTAAATATCTGAATCTGGTTCGCCAGCGTCCCGGCGTTAATTTGCCCGCATTAGACGGATCGCTTTCAGGTACAGAACTGTTTGCAAGAATACAAAATGAAAGGCAGGTTGAGTTGTGTCTAGAAGGACATCGTTACTATGATGTGCGCCGTTGGAAAATAGCGGAAAGCACACAGAACGCAGGTTGTAGAGGTGTGACGATAACACTGAATGGCAACGTGAAATCGTATTCGTATGGTGTTATTCAAACACGTGCATTTAACAGCCCTGCAAATTATTTGTTGCCTATACCGAGAGCGGAGATTCAAAGAACAAGCTTGCAGCAGAATCCGGGCTATCAGTAGGGAGCAATTAATAATTAATAATTAGTAATTAATAGGTAGTGTCGTTTAGTTAGGCAACCTTTTTTACAGCGAGGGCGAAACATGCGTTCCAGGACTGCTTGTCATCCCGACGAAGGAGGGATCTGGGTCTTGCGCATTCTCGCTGTTGGTGTAGGTCTCAGACCCCTCCTTCGTCGGGATGACAAACGACATGTTGTTGATTTTTCAAACAGTCTAATTAAACGACTTTGAACTAGTTAATTATTAATTGAACTGAATTTTTCAATCGCTAATGATTTATCAAAAAACACAGAAATGAAACTCAATCATATTCTCATCATCATATTTTTCATGGGCACCACTTTTACAGCTTGTGAAAAAACAGCGGTGCAGGAAGCGCCCGCCACCGACAAAGCGATTTCCGATTTTAATTTTCTTTATAACTACGCAGATACTTCCTGGGCATACAAAGGAACGCCTAATGAGGTCATGAGTATAAAAACAAACGCGCTGATCCTGGATCACACGATTGATATATCGCACGATACAATTTACGTTACGCCGGATGTTCCCAATGGTGTGCCTAAGGGGCAGCTTTCTAATATTAAGCTTACACAGCTTTGGGGTTCTGCGACCATACCGGGTACGGCTTCCATCAATCCTGTTGGTAGTGCGCCTGTTCTTGGCACACGCGGCGATTATTCCAAACCCGTTACATACGAGGTGACAGCTGCCGATGGTTCTACCAAGCAGTGGGTAATTGTTACTGCGCCATTGCCTGCACTTAATCAGTACGATGGTTATTACACCGCAACAGGTTCACTTACGGATCATGTAAACAGCGGCATCATTGGTTTTTATCCATGGAACGTTGTGTTGGCTACTACTTCTACAAACAGTGTGGTGGTGATAGACCAGTCAGGAATAACCAATGACCGCTATCACTCCATATCGTTGAATGGCAGCAACTCAAATTATGGTGAGTTCACACCGGTATTCACTTTTGATAACAACAACAATGTAACCTCTGTTACAAATTATTGGGGACAGCCATCTCCTTCCCGGGGCCGCTCTGCACAGATCGATCCCAGTGGTGTGAACAAATGGGACGCCGCCACAAAAACGTTGAAAGTAAAATACTGGATGCTTGAAAACGGTAACCAAAGAACACTGTTTGATGAAGTGTATTCGTGGACGGGACAGAGATAAACAGGAATTAGGAATTAGAAGTTAGGAATTAGATGTCGTTTAGTTAGCAAGGTTACAAGTTTCACGCAGATTTTGATCAGTGCCGAAAGATCGCTTGTCATCCCGACGAAGGAGGGATCTGCGTGATTGTTTATGCATAATGTTTGCTAATGTCAGACCCGGATCCCTCCTTCGTCGGGATGACAAGCGACTTGCTTTTGATTTTTCAAACAGCTTAACTGAACGACATCCCAACTCAAGCAATAATTAATCAATCATTAAAAAAGCAAAATGATCAAACACGGCGGTGCGATTATCGGTCTTCTTTTTTTAATGCTGCTGTTTGTTGGCAGTTGTAGTAAAAAAGATTCCAATAGCAAACCCAACGGTAGTCCCGTGATTAGCATCACAACTCCGTTTGATGAGCCTGCGTTTATTTACGTGGATGGTAAATATACAGGCGCTTCATATCCAGATAAAAAAAACATAACTGTAAGCAAGGGGCAGCACACTATTGGACTGGCATTGAAAAATTCGAACAAGTATTTGCTGAAGAATGCACAAGTTTCAGAGAGTATTTCTCTTGCCTTTACAGCCGCAGATCAACCGGTGGCCAAAGTCTGGAAGGCTTTGTGGATAGGTGTACAAACGGTTACGGGAACGGTCAATAACACGCAACAACAAGCCACTTTCACTACTGATGAACTCAATACATGTTTTGATTATTTTCAGTGGAGCATAGGCAACAATTTCGTTCCCTACTCATATGGCACCATGAACTGGCAGGTAACAAGACAAGACATTACTGCACCAATGCCTTTGACCAATAACAATGACGGCACCGGCTATGTATTGAATGATGCGACGGTTAGAAATGCGGTGGCGGGCATTACACCGGGAAACTATGATTGCGTTTTCGTTTGCTGGAAACAAAAAGACGGAGCAGTCGATTTTGGCGGTAATTATTTCGGACTGGCAGGAACGGATCCTTTAAGTACCGGTTTTAAAACGGGATATGTACAGGTGAAGTTTACGCAAGATCCCTATGCAACACTAAGCGACAAAATAAACAATTACAAAAACAATGATCCTGGCGTTTGGATACACGAATGGTTGCATACTGTTGGTGAACACTTCTATCAAAACAAAGGTTACATGTTGCCTTTGGCGAATCTCGGCGGCGGGTTTTCTGTTCATGCCGCTGAAAGCTATGGCTACACGGCACCCTGGATGAACTGGTACAAAGATTTTGTGTCAGGAAGAGTGCCTTCTCTTAGTGGAGGTTCTTATTTAGGAATTGGCCCTGAAACGATTTTAAAATGCACCGTTCGCGAAACCGCGGTAGGATGTTCTAATTAAAAATAACTTTAAAAAATTCAAGTCAATAGCATTAAAATGAAACGTATTTTAGTCGCAATAGCGAGCCTTATCGCTACAACCGCATCTGCGCAAAAGTTTGAAGGGCTGGCGAATACACCGCCCATGGGATGGAACAGCTGGAACATTTTCTGGACAGATATCAATGAAGAAAAGATAAAAGCCATTGCTGACCTGATGGTATCGACAGGATTAAAAGATGCGGGCTATAACTACCTGGTGTTAGATGATGGTTGGATGCTGAAAGACAGGGACAGCGTAACCGGCGACCTGGTAGCTGATCCGAAAAAATTTCCCAACGGCATGAAAGCGGTTGGCGACTATATACACGCCAAAGGTTTAAAGTTTGGTATTTACAATTGTGCCGGAACGCTTACCTGCCAGGGACTTGCAGGAACAAGGGGCAATGAATACCAGGATGCACGTTACTATGCTTCCATTGGTGCTGACTATTTAAAATTTGACTGGTGCCATAGTGAGGGAATCAATGCAAAAGAAGCTTACACTACGATGAGCAAGGCCATTCAGAAAGCAGGTCGTCCGATGATCTTCAGTCTTTGCGAATGGGGCAACAACAAGGCGTGGGAATGGGGCAAACCTGTGGGGCAACTGTGGCGTACCACCGAAGATATCTACCAGGTATTCGACGGCTACCACGATTATGGAACATGGAAAGCCAATGGTGTAATGACCAATGCTGACCTGAATGAAAAGCTTAGAAGCTATTCAGGCCCGGGTGGCTGGAACGATCCGGACATGCTGGAAGTTGGAAATGGCATGACGATGAACGAAGACAAGGCGCACTTTTCAATATGGTGCATAATGGCTGCACCGCTTATGATGGGTAATGATCTTAGAAAGATTTCCAATGAAACGCTTAGTGTGTTCTTAAATAAAGATGCCATTGCTGTTGACCAGGATCCGCTGGCTATACAGGGATTCAGGTACATGCAAAAAGATAGCATGGAAGTGTGGGTAAAACCTTTAGCAAATGATGAGTGGGCCGTTTGTTTTTTAAATCGCAAAACCACACCACAGAATTTTCAATTCAACTGGAAGGCACAAACTATTCAAGATACACTGTTCCACAAAACTTTGGACATGGGAAGTACTGTTTATAATTTATACGATATATGGCAAAAGAAAATAACAGGCACTACCGCAAAACCTTTTTCTGCAACGGTTCAGGCGCATGATGCATATTTTTTCCGTTTGTCGAAAAAAACGAAATAGAGGTGTCAGGCAGTTGCTTTTAGTGTAGGCGGTTTCGTGATTTACGGTATTCCGAAATGCTTTTTGATACCTTATTTTTAACATGTCACTCCTACGGAGCTGGTATCAATTTTCTAAAAGGCTTACCTGATCTACGAACATTTGACCCCTACGGGATGTTTCAAACTTCCGGGAGCCTAAAAGCTCCGTAGGAGCTAAATGTTCGTAGCGCTGCAAATCACAATCACAGGTAAATACCAGCTCCGTAGGAGCGACATGTTAAATTAAACAGGTTTTTGAAACATAAAACATCTTAAATCCGATGTTTGACGGCATAGAACTATATTGGTTAGATTCTAATTTGACCGAATAAAAAATCGGCAATAAAAAAGACAGAAGACATGATGAATGTAAAAATGCTTTTGACAACCCTGGCAATCTTTGTGTGCTGTATTGGTATGGCACAAATGAAACAAACAAACCCCACTCCGCCCAATGGTTTTGCTACTGTCAAGGTTACAGGAAAACATCTTACCATTGTTTATGACGGCGATGAAATTTTTTCTGGAGATATTAACCTCGATGCCAAAGATTTCTACGTAAGAGAAGCCAAAGACAATGAGGCAGGAAAAATCTTTCACTGCATTTCCATCACCTCACGAAAACAACAGGCCATTCAACTTAGTGGAACGATAGCCGCGAGCGACCAATCTTTTCCCTGTGAAGAGAATCGCGGCTGGGGAAGCACACTGGTGCGTCATTCGGTAGGATTGAGCCATAGCTTGCTGAACAAAGCGGTGTATGACAGAAAGAAAGACTGGGCATTATCTGTAGAGCAAGCCAATGTGGTGATTACACCTTCTGTTGCTGCAAACACAGGCAATAAATTCAGCGTAGTCATTAGCGGTGATGAAATTGTTTTTTTGTTTAAACCACACTACTATCAGCATCACAGAGGACTCTCCTATTTTGAACCATGGAAGTATGACGTCTGGCAAAAGCCTGTTGTAGGCTGGAGTTCATGGTATGCTTACTTTAGCAAAGTGAACGAAAAAAACGTACACGATATAACTGATGTATTAAGCACTAAGCTGAAAAAATACGGACTCGAATATATTCAGATTGATGATGGCTATCAGCAGGAAACTGCAGAGCCTGCTAAGTGGATCAACCCTAACGATAAGTTTCCTTCAGGAATGGATGGCCTCGCAGAATACATAACCAATAAAGGTTTGAAGCCCGCCATATGGACGAATGTTGCATTCACCAACAAATCTTATGTTGACAGCCATAAATCCTTTTTTCTAAAAGATGCAAAAGGCGAGCCTGTTACGGGCCGTTGGGTGGGTTATGTGATGGACGGTTCAAATACTGTTGCGATGGATTCTGTTGTGAAACCTGTTTATAAATATTTTAAACAGACCGGCTGGAAGTATTATAAACTCGATGCTTTGCGTCATTTGCGATATGAAGGATACAACAGCAACAACAATTATTTCACAGCAAAAAAAACAACCGGCACTGAAGCGTTTAGAAATGTGGTAAAGGCCGTGAGATCTGAAATTGGTAAAGATAATTTCCTGTTGGCTTGCTGGGGGATCCGTCCGGAATTGGTGGGCATAGTTGATGGATGCAGAATTGGAAACGACGGTTACGGGATTCAGTCTCTGACTCAATACAACTCATTTAACAACGTGATATGGCGCAACGACCCTGATCACATTGAATTGAATGAAAAAGCGGCGTATCCCGCATGTATGGCTACTTCTATGACAGGTTCGCTATTTCTTTTAACCGACAAACCTGAGAAATACAACACGCCCATTATCGATGCGGCCATTCGTTCGATACCTGTAATGCATACAGTGCCGGGACAGTTGTATGATATCGACCCTTCCTGCTCCATGTATCTTGACAGGCTGAATTCAACTGTAAGCGGTGCCATGGAACGTGTGTTTGACGCCCGCTACAAATCGCCATACGACTTGTTTTTGCTTGAAATGAACAAGGCTTATGAAAGCTGGATGTTGCTCGGTCGCACAGGTAAAAGCCAATCATCCATTTCATTTACAGAAATGGGACTGGATAAAAACAAACAATACCTCGTGTTTGAGTTCTGGACAAAATCATTCAAAGGCGTTTTCAAAGAAGGCTTTCAGTTTGGCGACATAGACACTAGTTACAACTGCCAACTGTTTACTGTACGTGAAGATCAACGTCATCCGCAATTAATGGCTACCAACAGGCATATTTCGAGCGGAGGCCTGGAAATAGATAAGCTGAGCTGGAACAACAATGCGCTAAACGGACAGTCCCAGTTGGTTGCCGACGATCAATACATAATATACGTTTATGAACCCGACGGTTTTTCTTTTAAAGACTTTAAATGTCCGGGTGCCACTATTGTGAATAATCAAAAACAAGGCAGCATTCGTAGCATAACGATACAATCAAATATTGCCAAAGTTGTGGAATGGACGGTGAGTTATTAGTATTTACTCTTGAGCAATTAAAAAATCCTTTGGTCAAATTGATCAAAGGATTTTTAAATGCTCACCTCCTTCAGGCAAAGACTACGTTTTTGCATTAGCTGATAACATTTAGCTCCTGCGGAGCTTCTGCGAGACTGAACTTTGGAATGACCTCGTAGGGGGTAAACGTTCGCAGCTGATGTGTGAATTTCGGAAAGTTAATATCAGCTCCAATAGGACCGAAGTGTTGATACGCCAAAACCTCTACAAGGCGATATTATTTGTCAGCCGCAGGCAGATATTCAAAAACAGCAGATGAATGTGCGTTACTTTTGGCGCAGAAAATACTAACTCGATGAAACGATTTCTATTCGTCATTTTGTGTGTAACCAATGCTTTTGCCGTGAAAACCATTGCACAAAAAACACCTTCACAAAAGCCAGTCAACGTTGAAATAGTTAAAGGCGCTGATGGATTCCAGCTCTTACGCAACGGTCAGCCCTATTTTGTTAAAGGTGCAGGCGGTTCTGCCTATCCGGAGCGCGTAGCAGCTTATGGTGGCAATTCCATGCGAACCTGGGGAAGTGACAAGGGCCAGAAGGTGCTGGACTCAGCTCAGAAATATGGTCTTACAGTTTTGATGGGACTTAGTGTTACTGCAGAACGTCATGGATTTAGTTATGATGATACCGCTGCTGTACGCAAACAACTGGAGAAATTGCGCGGTGAAGTTTTGAAATACAAAGATCATCCTGCGCTACTTGCCTGGGGCATTGGCAACGAGCTTAATCTTAATTACAAGAATCCCAAAGTGTGGAACGCAGTAAATGATATTGCTAAAATGATTCATTCGCTCGATTCCAACCATCCTGTTTGCACAGTGCTTGCCGGTGCGAATAAAGATGTGATTGGCTTCATTAATACGTCATGCCCTGATCTTGATTTTCTTGGTATCAACACATACGGTGATCTGGCTGGCTTGCCGAAGGCCATTCGTAACACAGGTTGGGCCGGTGCTTACATGGTAACCGAATGGGGGCCGACAGGCCATTGGGAAAGTTTATCTACTCCGTGGAAATCGGCTATAGAAGAAACGAGCAGTGAAAAAGCTGCGGTTTATAAAACCCGCTACGAATATTCCATTGGTCGTGATAAAGAAAAATGCCTTGGCTCCTATGTGTTTTTATGGGGACAAAAACAAGAACGCACGCCTACATGGTACGGATTGTTTACGGAGAAGGGTGAAGAAACGGAGGTGATCGATGTGATGCAATATTTATGGTCAGCAACGTGGCCACGCAACAGGGCTCCGCATATTTATTCACTGCAAATAGATGGCAAAAAGTCTGTAGATTATCTATACTTAACGGCAGGAACTAATCATAAAGCTGCTGTTGCTGCATTTGATCCTGACAGTGACAAAATTATTTATCGCTGGGAAATGCTTCCCGAGCCTACTCAACTCAGCGAAGGTGGTGACTTTGAAGGTCGCCCAAAACCAATAGAGAATTTTGTTGCGGGAGAAATGAATCAAGGCAACATTACGTTTACTGCTCCTGCTAAACAAGGCGCTTATCGCTTGTTTATTTATGTAAGTGATGGCAAGAATAAAGTGGCTACTGCGAATTTTCCTTTTTACGTTAAATGACCTGCGTTCAAAGTCAAAAGTCAAAATTAAAAATTAAAAAGGGTCGCTTCAGATGAATGAAGCCCCCATTTTATTGTTTCATGGACGGTTTTTGATCACCCCTGTAGAGACGCGTCGAACGCGTCTACTTTGCACCCAAAACACGGTCATATACAAGTGTGCGTCTTGTCTTTTTTTGCAGCGCTATGATCGTATTACTGAGACGCATTCAATGCGTCTCTACGGAGCACGTTTTCCACAATTAATAGAAATATCTTTCTAAAAACGGTTTTTATTTTTATCTTAATGTTAATAAGCAGTTGCAACAAGTGAGCTACAATTTTGCAGCGGCCCTGTCTCCTGCCTCCCTGTTCTTATGTAAAACTGCAAGCTTCATAGTAAAAATCAAACGCTCGCCAAACGATTGTCAGTATAAGGTCTTTTGCCACAACCTATCCTCAACTCATTTGTTACAATACACCGTACCGTTTAATTGAACATAACGCATTGTTTTAGTAATCATAAACACAAACATAAATTACATGGCAGATACTAAGCAAAATTACCAGCAAACCGCACTCGGCGACAAAGCGGCAAGGCAGCTCGCCATTGCCACACGTACCGTTCCCCAGATGGTGACGATCAGTCCGCGCTGGCTTACAAAACTAATGAGCTGGGTGGGTGTGGAATCAGGCGTATACCGTCTCAACAAAGTAAAAGATGGTACAGCCATAGAGGTGGATTGCTCCGCCCGTGATGAACATACTTTGCCGCAAACATTTGTGGATTACATTGAAGATCCGCGAGAGTACAATCTTGCCGCTGTACAAACCATTGTGGATGTGCACACCAGGGTTTCCGATTTATATAGCAAGCCTTATAATCAAATCAGCGAGCAACTTCGCCTGGCCATTGAGACCATTAAGGAACGACAGGAAAGTGAGCTGATTAACAACAAAGAATATGGTTTGCTCAACAGTGTAGCCAAATCACAGATCATTAAAACACGCACCGGTGCACCAACGCCAGACGATCTGGATGAATTGATAACACTGGTATGGAAGGAGCCCGGATTTTTCCTGCTGCATCCATTGGCGATCGCAGCATTTGGCCGCGAGTGTACACGCAGAGGAGTGCCACCGCCGACGGTATCTTTGTTTGGCTCTCAGTTCATTACATGGCGCGGCATCCCATTGATTCCTTCCAATAAACTGCCCATAGAAAAAGGTAAAACAAAAATCATTCTCATGCGCACGGGCGAAAGCAGACAAGGCGTTGTGGGCTTGTTTCAACCGGGCTTGCAGGGTGAGCAATCTCCCGGTTTGTCTGTCCGCTTCATGGGCATTAATAACAAGGCCATTGCATCCTACCTGGTATCATTGTATTGCTCATTGGCAGTATTGGTTGATGATGCGATTGCAGTATTAGAAGACGTTGAAATAGGCAAATACCATGAGTACAAATAATGAGCATAACGAATTGCCGGATATTGCTTTTCTGGAGCAATTGGCAAATCAGTATTTTAAAGAATCGACTGTGCCGCAGCAGCCGGAGATCAGCGCAGCACAAGTATTGCCTTATGCAGGGCAGGAATCAAATTACGACACACTCGTTGCGCAGTCATCAGTGGCGCCTGTAGCACCGCTTGTTGGAATCGTTCCGCTGCAACAGCCTTCTGTAGCGGGTTCTGGTGTTTCGCCTTCGGCGATAAGCTATACAAATTTAATTGACCTTGGCAACACCACTCCCGAACCACCTTTGCAGTCTGGCGGTATAAATGAGGGTGGAGTGCCTCTTTCCGTGGCCGGCAGCGGGGCATCTCCGTCAACGGTGCAGCATGGTAACAATGTAAATTTCGATGATCCGCAAACAAGCTTTCCAGATGCCAACTTAAAAGGTAGCAACAGCAGAAATATTCCGGGGGATAGTATATTTTCTCCCGCGACTGTTTTGAAAAAATATGGCGTTGGATTTGACGAGCATGTTCCGTCTGCGAGTCCGCATTTTGGGCAGTCTTCTTCTGGTGAAAAACCATTGTCTTCCTACAGCAGCAGCGAAGGAGGCGTGCCGCTTTCTGTAGCTGGTAGCGGTGCCTCTCCGTCAACCGTGCAACATGGCAATAATGTCAATTTTGATGATCCGCAAACAGGTTTTCCCGATGCAAATCTGAAAGGCGGTGATCAGAGAAATGTTCCCGGCGACAGTGCATTTTCTCCCGCAAATGTTTTGAAAGAATATGGCGTTGCGTTTGACGTGGAGCATATTCCGTTTCTTGACTTACATTCCGGACAAACCGCTATTGATCATTATCCTACAGTGGGTATTGAACAAACACCGAGCTATTATTTTTTACCGGACAATCATGAGACTCAGCCATTGATCAATGAACCTGTCCTGGCCAAAAGTAATTACTCCACCTCCACTCTATTGCCCTGGGGATTTGATGCGAACATTATAAAAAAAGACTTTCCGATATTGAGTGAACGCGTGAATGGCAAGCCGGTCATTTGGCTTGACAATGCAGCCACAACGCAAAAGCCAAGGTCGGTGATCGATCGGATCAGCTATTTTTATGAACATGAAAACTCCAACATCCATCGCGCCGCACATACATTAGCAGCACGTGCCACAGATGCTTATGAAGAGGCACGAAAAAAGGTACAACTGTTTATCGGCGCAGGTTCGCCTAACGAAATCATTTTCGTAAGGGGCACAACTGAAGCCATAAATCTTGTGGCGAAAAGTTGGGGTGAACAATACCTTACAGCGGGTGATGAAATCATTCTTACACACCTGGAGCACCACGCCAACATTGTACCTTGGCAACAACTCGCAGCCAAAAAGGACCTGAAGATTCGCGTTGTTCCTGTTGATGATGATGGACAGGTTTTACTGGATGAGTATGCCAAACTGTTGAATCCAAAAACAAAACTGGTTTCTTTTACGCAAGTCTCCAATGCTCTCGGCACTGTTACACCCGTGAAACAGATTATACAAATGGCAAAGCAGGCTGGCGCAAAAGTTTTACTGGATGGTGCACAGTCCGTTTCACATCTTCGTGTAAATGTTCGCGAGTTGGATGTGGACTGGTTTGTATTTTCGGGTCACAAAATATTTGGCCCAACAGGTATTGGTGTTGTTTATGGTAAAGAAGATTTGTTGAATGAAACACAACCATGGCAAGGCGGTGGCAATATGATTAAGGATGTGACATTCGAGCGCACGCAATTTCAAAATGCGCCCTATCGCTTTGAAGCAGGAACGGGTAATATAGCAGACGCTGTTGGCCTCGGTGCTGCTCTTGATTATGTGACACATCTTGGGATTGACAACATTTACCAATATGAGCATTACCTGCTGCAATATGCCACACATTTAATGCAACAAGTGCCGGGTTTAAAATTGATCGGCACTGCACCGGATAAAACAAGTGTGCTTTCATTTACATTGAATGGCTATACCAATGACCAGGTGGGGCAAGCCTTGAACCAGGAAGGTATTGCGGTTCGCACGGGGCATCATTGCGCACAACCGATCCTTAGAAGATTCGGGCTGGAAAGCACGGTGCGCCCATCACTGGCATTTTATAATACTTGTAATGACGTGGATGTAATGGTTGCTACACTGCGAAGATTGAAGGGTGTGAAGTAGCATTAAACTGATGACACAGCTCAAACAGAGAACGCGCTGTCAGGCTGAGCTTGTGGATGCCTTCCCGCCAAATAAACGGCATTGATTAAAAAGGAAAACCCTGTATGAAACTTTCATACAGGGTTTTTAGTTCGCTTACGTTTCCGGTCAAGGATCGGTAAATGTATTAGAACTTGATGTTTAGCTTTTGGGAAAAAAGTTTGTCCTCTTTATAACATTCGAAAAACCATTCGTTGTTTTTTCTGAACACGATGCCTTTTGAAGCGCCATCATCAGCAATAAAAACATCCTGCTGTGAGGTTTTTAGCAATGTCATTACTTTTTTAGGCGTAGTGTCTATTAGTTGGTAACCGTTTGGATTAGGCTGTGCATATAATACATTGCTGTTTTCAGTAACTGTTGCCGGTATAGCAGCCGCTACGGCTGTTGTTGCAACGGCAACTGCAGGTGCAGCGACCGGGCCGTTTGTTATAAATTGTGGGGCCTTGGTGCTGTCGTACTTATAATTCGCAGTATTAAGTGATTTGAATGCATTCTGCAACGCTTCTGAATAGGCAGCGGCCCATTCTTTCTCGGAGCTTTTTCCTTCGGTACCTTTATAGATAATATTTCCCTGGCAATCTTTCAGCACCAGCGTTAAAGCAGTCGTCAGGAACTTTTTCTTCTCTGTTACTTCCGCCTTTAGTGTATTGCATTTGTTGGCGGCAAGTTCAGCCGGCAATGTTTCGTCAGCCATGAACGCGGAAAATCCTACGCCTTCCAGCAATGCCTTTGTAAGCGTGTTTAACCCATACTGATTATCTGTTTTCAAGAAATCAAAGCGTTGGGGTACCAAAACATACTTGTAACTATTGATGGTATTCTGTGCGCGAACCGTGACAGCTAAAGAGACTGCCAATAATAATGCAACTATTTTCATATGAGTTATTGTCGTGTTGTAACGAAGATATAGAAACTTATTATTTGACGCACTTTGTTTCTTATAAGTTAGAAAAAGGGATGCAAGAACTACCGCAGCCATTGCATTTTTAAAAAGTGCTTTATATCTTACCTTCTAACGTCCTTCCCTTACAACACCCCTATTATTTTACCAAACGGCTTCTTATTACATCTAAACCAGTTAACCATATACATTATGACCAAAGTTCTTTTTTATCATGGAGGACCAGGCCTTAACGGAAATCCTGAAAGGAATATACTATTGCCGGTATACCAGCAGCATGGCATAGAGCTTTGTATTTGGGATGAACCTTCTACCCTTCGCGAAGCCGAAAACAACAATTACTTACCGGTAACTTTCGACCATTATATTACCAGCGCAAGTGATTTTTTGCTGCAACATTACGAAGGAGAACCTTTAACGATCATGGGGCACAGCTTTGGCACATCTGCAATTGCCGGGTTACTGGCCGCTCATCCTGAAAAGATTGCCAATGCTATTATCGTATCACCCGCTTTTTTTGTGTATAGCGGCGACCGTAACATTTTCAACATTGTGAAAACTGATCTTGCCGCAAATGGTGAGAGCGACAAAGCTGCGGCTATGCAAATAGTGCTGGACAATTTCGCTGATGCATTCGATAACAACACTGTGCAAGGATGGATGATTGCCGCCGTAGATCCGCGCCTTTTTAATTATTACTGGCACAATGATACGGCCAAAACAAACTACCTGCCTTACTATGCACCTCCAACTTACAGCCTTGATGCGCAATCATTTTTTGCAATCAGGCAAACGTTTCAGGAAATTGCGGTAAATAATTGTGTTGTCAAAACGCTTATCCTGCACGGCTTGTACGATAAGATCATAGACGTTGCCGGAGAACTCGGCGCAATGCCTTCAAGATTTACGAATGCAACGATCGTTGAAATGGAAGCATCGGCCCACTATCCACATATTGAAGAAGCTGATAAGACACTTGAGTTGATACTTAACTTCGTAAAGGATTAAAGTGACGCGACAAGGGTTTTTAAATTTGAAATGCTATACTGCGGCTTGTTGGAGAACAATCAAACCGTGGTATAGCATTTCAAAATCACAAGTATACTGTGTTTATAAAGCCTTTTTTTTCGCTTAGTTCTTATTTTCTTTCAAGTAAACCGGGCAATAGTTTAGTCCCATCCAGTCATACTTTTTAAATTCATGCAAAAGGCGTGGTTGAAAATCACTCCAGCTTTTTTGAGCCGGTGCTGTCCACTGTACTTCACTCATGGCGCTCAACCTTGGCAATACCATGTATTCTACTTTTGCAGGATTGCTGATGTATTCTGTCCACACGTTAGCTTGCACGCCAATGATGTATTTGCCTTCCTCTGCCGACAGTGCCGCAGGAACAGGATTGTAGCTGTACACGGTTTCGATTGGCAACAAACCACCGATGGTTAATGAGTCTTCATTTTTTGAATTGGAATGGTCGAAATAGCAATAGCCACCCGGTGTCATAATCACATTATGATGTTGTTTGGCCGCTTCTATTCCGCCTTCTTCACCGCGCCAGCTCATCACTGTTGCATTTGGAGCCAATCCGCCTTCGAGAATTTCATCCCAGCCAATGATGCTTTTGCCTTTGGAGTTTATATATTTTTCCATTCTTTCGATGAAATAGCTTTGTAATGCATGTTCATCTTTAAGATTGTTTTCTTTCATTCTTTTTTGACACAATGGACATTGCTTCCAGTTTGTTTTAGGACATTCATCGCCACCGATGTGTATGTACCTGGCAGGAAACAACGGAATGATTTCATCTAAAACATTCTGCAGGAAAATAAATGTAGAGTCTTTGCCCGCGCAGAAAACATCATCATGTACACCCCATGTTTCCTGAACAAATTTTACTTTGTTTTCCTGCTGTGACTGTCTTACACTCTCCATCGAAACCATGTTGATCGGCAAAGGTGTAAAACGTTTTGGGAAGCAGCTAAGCGAAGGGTAAGCAGCAATGGCAGCACTTCCATGTCCCGGCATCTCTATTTCAGGGATAACTGTAATGTAACGAGCGGTTGCATATGCGACAATGTCTTTTACCTGCTCCTGTGTGTAATAACCTGATGAAGGTTTATTGTCATTGCCCTTGCCTGGATAGTGACCAATGATCTCACCGTTTCTTTTGGAACCGATTTGTGTCAACTCCGGATATTTTTTAATCTCAATTCGCCAGCCCTGGTCTTCTGTAAGGTGCCAGTGAAAAACATTGAGCTTGTACATAGCCAGCAGGTCAATGTATTGCTTTACAAAATCCACATCAAAAAAGTGGCGGCCCACATCTAAGTGAGCTCCTCTGTAAGCAAAGCGTGGGGCATCTGTTACTTCTACTGCCGGTACTGAAACAGTGCCCGTTTTTTGAATCGGCAATAACTGTATCAGCGATTGCACGCCATAAAAAACACCTTCTTCATCATCACCAACTATAGATATGTGTTTACCAGAAACAGATAAATGATAGGCGCCTTTGATTGCATTATTTTTAGCCGCTATTTTCAATTCAATATCACCCTTGCCCTTGGCGGTTACGTTGGTTGAAACGCCATACATTTTAGCAACATAGTCTTTCAAAAATGTGGCCGACTTCATTGTGGCGGTTGAAGTCTTAATACTTGCGTCGGGTTTAATTACAAACGTACCTTTTCCCGCTACCGCTGAAACAGGTTTTGGCGTAATGAAAATTTCCTGTGCCGAGACACTTGCCAAAAAGAAAAAACTGGCTGCAACTGCAAACAATCTTGAGATCATAACTCGTGTTTAACTTTTATTTTTAAAATAGAGGGAGCATTAATGCTTATTCCATGGTTTCCTTACCGCTGATATTTTTTGCCTGATTTTCCAGTAAATCAAAAACAACAATTTTGTTCGCTCCTTTCTTTAGCCAGGAAGCAGGACAATACAATCTTTGCTGTGGTCCAATATACCAATAGCGGCCCAAGTTATGACCATTCACCCATACTATTCCCTTTTTGTATTGACTCATGTCTATGTAAGTGTCGGCTGTTTGCTGCAGGTTGAAGCTTCCCTGGAAAAATGTACCACGGCGGTTTGTATCTATGGCAGCAGGTTTTATTTGCTCAACATATTTATCTGCAAATGGCAATGGATAAACTTCCCAGTTCATTAACGTCATTCCATTTAGGGTAACCCTGTCCGTTATACCTTTTCTGTCGATCATAAACTGCGCGAAGTTGATGTGCCCCATGCCTTCTACGAGTATTTCCAATTCAGGTTCTTTCACATCAGTTTTAGGAAGGTCAACCGTCCAATGGCCGCCAGCTCTGAAAATGGTATCAATAAACTTCCCGTTTAAAAACACCAGCGCATAATCATGCGGTTCAGTAATGGTCAGCTTACCGCTTTTGTGTCCGATTAGTTTTGTTTTGTACACCATCATACCCTGGTTCTGGCCGTAGTATTCAAATGGTTTAGGCTGTGCAGCTTTTAACGGTTTTGGCAGATTGCTCCACACTGATGAATAAGCCTGCATTGTAACCTCAGGTATATTCATTGCAGGTATTGGTGCAGGTACAGCAGGAATGTCTTTTACATATTTGCTGATGAGATTGCGCAGCGCATAATATTTTGGAGTGGCCCTGCCTTGTTCGTTTATTGGTGCATCATAATCATAGCTGGTAATATCCGGTTGGTACTGAGTGGCGGAAAAAGCATTGGCACCGGCAGTAAAGCCAAAATTGGTGCCTCCGTGAATAACATAGAAATTAAAAGAATGAGTGCTGTCCAGCAAGAACTTTATTTCTTTCAACAATCCAGTGGTATCTGGCCTTGCCCATTTTTCACCCCAGTGTGTAAGCCAGCCAGGGTATGTTTCACTGCTAAAAACCGGAACGCCGGGGTTTGTTTTGTAAGCCAGTTTAAAATCGTTTGGATCTGAACCGGAATCGAGGCCAACAGCCAAACCTGGCAATGAACCTGCTTCGAGCATATACGTCGTAGCACCATCTGCGGTGTAAAAAGGCGTATTGATGCCATTGCTTGTCCAGTAGCCATGCAACGTTTTCAGGTACTCCCGGTCATTACCGAAACTGCCATATTCATTTTCGATCTGCACCATGAGTATATTGCCGCCGTTTGTTACAAGGTGCGGCTTTACGATAGCAGACAACCGATTTACATAGCGTTTAACAGCAGTCAAATATGTACTGTCCATGCAACGGAGTTTAATGTCTGGAGTCTTCAAAAGATATGAAGGCAAACCTCCAAAGTCCCACTCTGCGCATACATATGGTCCCGGGCGCAGCAATACCCACATTTTTTCTTCCTCACATATTTTCAGAAAGTCGCCGATATTTCTGTTCTCAGTGGTAAAATCAAATTTTCCCGGCGTTGTTTCGTGGTAGTTCCAAAACACATACGCGGCAATGGTATTGCATCCCATGGCTTTGGTCATTTGGATGCGGTGGCGCCAATATTCCCTGGGAATACGGCCCGGATGCATTTCTCCGCTTATAATCTGAAACGGTTTGCCGTCTAATAAAAAATCTTTCTTTCCTAAACTAAAAACATGTTTGCTCTGTGAGTAGCTGTTCGACAGCACGAAAAGAGAGACGACAACAAAAACTATTTTCTTTATCATTATTTGCAAATATTTCTTCTATTGATGATTGCGGCAGAGTCTGTTATAAAAATCTAAGATATTGACATAAATATATCAAACCACGCATAATAAAATCTTGTCAAACGGTTGCGCAATTTTCGTCTACCCCAAATCGATGGCGTTTTCTTCACTTTACCACGGAAATTGGCTGTCTGCTTCAACTATTGAATAATCCTTGAGCAAAGAAAAATACTACAGCAAAATGCTAATATTCCATAGTATAATCTTTTTTGACTGAATAACTGACTAACTGAATAACCGAATAACTGAGTAACTAAATAACCGAATAACTGAGTAACTGAATCGCAGAACTATAGAATACTTGAAACAATGAGGATAGATACACCTGAAGTTCAGTTACTCAGTTATTCAGTTATTCAGTCATTCAGTCTTTCCCCCTGCAATAATCGGTTATAACGCATTAAGCCTTCCAATAAATAATAATCGGCATACACCAGTGGAACGTCTACTTCAACGTTATGCGGGATACTGCCCACACTATGCATCAGCAAAAAATTTCCATTGGTGCCAGGCAATGCTTTGTACCCGGGACCCGTTAATGATTCTAACATTTGCACTGCCGCTTTGTAATACGTTTTAGCATTGCGTCCTACGTAAGTGCTTAACTCAAATAATGCAGAAGCGGTAATCGCCGCCGCAGAGGCATCCCGATATTTTACCCTCACATTCTTTGCATATGATTTTATGCCGGGGACATAACCAGCCTCCATTGTGTTAAAATCCCAATAAGGCACTTTGTCTTTGGGAAGTTCTGACTGGCCTAAATACCAGTCGGCCATTTTTTGTGCGGTTTCGAGGAATCTTGGATCTTTCGTTTCTCTGTAGGCCATGGTAAAGCCGTAAATGCCCCAGGCCTGCCCTCTTGACCATGTTGAATTATCGGCATAGCCCTGTGCTGTTTCCCTGCCGGTTACTGCGCCGGTAATGGTGTCGTAACACACTACGTGAAATGTGCTGAAATCTGGACGCACCTGGTTTTTCATGGCCGTCAATGCATGTGTCACAGCGAGATGCCGGAAGCTGGTGTCGCCTGTTATTTTCGAAGCGAAGAACAACAATTCAAGGTTCATCATATTGTCAATGATCACCGGGAAATTGTATGTTTTATTGTCGTGCCATGTCTTAAAAGTATTCCATGACTTTATGCTTCCCGTTACCGGATTAAATCTCGTACTAAGCGATTTCGCGGATTGAATCAATATATCGCGGTAGGCTTTGTTGCCGGTGAGTCTGTATGCATTGCCATAACTGCAATACATCATGAAGCCTAGGTCATGGTGTTTGGTAAAATATTGTAACGGAGCAAGGCCTTCTGTCCATTTTATTGCTGCGGTTTTTAGCGCAGTGTCTTTCGTGTATTCATAAGCATACCAAAGGCTGCCGGGAAAAAATCCTGAGGTCCAGTCGTACATATCAGTGGAGACTAACTTTCCGGCTTCATTGATTGAACGCGGAAACAACGTGGTGTTGTTCTTCGTTTCCTTCAACATCGCTTGTAACTGTCGCTGAGCATATTGGAAATTGTCTTCAACAAACATCTTGTTTTTGCCTTCTCCATTGTCATTTCTAAATGCGACGAGAATGCAACAAAGTGCTGTTATTAAAAGAATAAAACGACTCATAGTTTTTTGTATCATTAAATATTTTGTTTGCGCCACGCGAAAGCAATTTGTTAATCCTCGGCTTCTTCAAAAAAGACAGTGTTGTTTCCGTTGATAGTTAAATGTCATGCATGTTTATTTTTTCGACGAATCCACGCCTGTTCAAGATCTATCGCTTTGCGATGTTTAACATGTCGCCCCTCTGGGGCTGGTATTTGGTTAACCCTTTGTATGTTTTGCTGCCCTACTAACGTGTCGCCCCTCTGGGGCTTTGAACCCGACAGCATTGATATTGTCTTCGATTAGCGACATGTCAATTTTCAAAAAACAAACTTGCAATTAAGACAAGCCCCAGAGGGGCGACACGTTAGTAGGCTAATGCCAAGATATGAGGAATCAAATACCAGCCCCAGAGGGGCGACATGTTAGACATCGCAACGCGAAATAGTTTCGGTGTTTTTTAATGTCGACACCAACGGATACCTTGTTGTGTGGCTGCTTCTATTTTCCATTGGCTAAAACCGTACGGCAATGAATTATGTTCTACAGCGTTTAATTTCATTCACGATCATCACATTAATTCTTCAAACAACTGCGCATACTTCATTGCCGCCTGGCTTTAGCCAACGGTATCATGGAATATTTTAGTAAACCCAACCCGGTGTTGGCTTCAGATTTTTATTCAATTCTATTTCTGCTTTTGGAACCGGCCAGGTATACCAGTAATCACCTATCCATTCGTACGTGGTGCCCCCTGTGCTTTCTGTTCCACCCCACGCATGCTGTGCTACCTTCTGGTCAAACTTTGTTTGCTTAAGGGTTTTCCAGCGCATTTCGTCGAAGAAGTTTACACCCTCTCCCACCAGTTCACGACGACGTTCGTCACGCACATAATTGCGTGCAGTTGTCTGGTCGGCAAAAGAAGAAGCCATTGTTGGCATTGTTACCCTGTCTCTTACTTGCTTCACTTTGTTCATGGCTCCGTTGAGATCGTTCAGTTCAACCAATGCTTCTGCCCACATGAGCAGCACATCGGCATAGCGAATAATTGGTTCGTCAACAGGATTTTGTTCTCTGCGGGCATACTCCAAACCATCTCCCACAAATTTCCGATGGATATACTTAAACTCTGCCTGGGCATTACAACTGCCCGAAGTGTAGTAGGTACTTGGCAAACCGGTATTTAGATTTGGCTCCGCACCTGACTGGTCGAGATAATATTTTCCTGTTACAGGGAATCTGTAGGTATACATCCCTTCCGCTGTGGAATTGCTGTTTACTCCTTTAAAGTTGGAATATGGAGTAACCACATTGTAAGTTAAACGTGGGTCCCTGTTTTCATAAGCCTTTTTTACACGTGCTTCGTTGCCTTCGGTTAAATAGAGCGTCTTTGCCGTTGCATTCAATTTGTTCAACTCAGTATTTACGGCATTGGTAATGGTAGAGTGAATTGTTATTCCATTAACCTTTTGATCTCTGATGAAAAATACTTTTCTGTTGGCCGTGCCCAATGCACTTATATTGTCCCATTCTGGAATGTAGTCTGACCAGCTGAAAGGCTTAACAGTGTTGGCATCTACCTTCTCTTCGTAGAGGTTTACCAATGCGGGCGCTATCTGCAGATCTGTCCAGCATCCCCTGCTGTCTTTTGAACCTTGCTGAAATGCCGCACAATATTTTTGTAATCCTGTACCATAACCGGTTGGATCTTCAATATACTGCACACTTAAAATCATTTCCTGGCAACGTTCCTGCCCTACCTTAAATAGTTGTTTGTAGTCAGGGTACAGGCTATAGCCCATCTCTCCCACCTTAGCGAAATCAGCTGCCGCGAGGTCGTATTTTTTTGTAAGCAAATAGGCTCTTCCTCTCAACGCATAAGCTGCACCTTTGCTGGCACGGCCTTCGCCCTGAATCTGATTTTTTGCCAAAGACGGTTCGTTGATCGCATCGGTCAAATCCTGAATAACCAATGCCCACACATCAGCTTCGGGACTTTGTCCTTTGTTGGCATCTGACGGACTGATTGGTTTGGTATAAATAGGAACACCTAACCCTTCACGACCATATAGCTCATTCAAACGCATGTAAAAAAACGCACGCAGCACTTTGCACTCTGCAACGAGACGTTTCTTCTTGTCTTCATTCATAGGTGCCGCAGGAATGTTTGCAATGGCGTTGTTGGCGCGGTGGACGCCATCATAGCACCACTTCCACTGAAAACTGAAGAAACCATTGCCGGGAGTTACGGCACTTGAAAACAAGTTATTCAAATTGTACTCTCCTTGTCCGGTCATGCCAAACGCCTCGTATCCATAATATCCAATGGTGGCGCTGGTGCCTATGATGCCATCACTCAACACAGGATGCTGTAACGAATAATAAACACCTATTACACCCTGGTCCACGAGGCTCTCTGTTGTCCACATCGTGCCGGAAGAAATTTTATCATGCGGAGACTGATCCAATATTTTCTCACAAGCAGGCATGCCGATCAATGTGCAAATGATGGCTGCCAGGTATATTATATTTTTCATTGTTTTTTTCATTGTTGGAGTTAATTAAAAAGTAAGCGATACGCCTCCTGCAAACAATTTCGCAATCGGATAAACAATTAACGAGCTGCCCAATTCTGGGTCCACGCCCTGGAAGTCTTTATTCTTAAAGGTTAGGAGGTTTTCTCCCGAAACGAAAAGACGCAAATTGTTTATTCTTGCACGACTCATCCATCTTTGTGGCAAAGTGTATCCTACCTGCAATGATTTCAATTTCAAATAAGATGAATTATATAAATAGAAAGTGTTTGAAACCATGATGGAGCTTGCAGATAAAAAACGCGGATATTTTCCATTCACATTTGCAGTCGGATCATTTGCAGGATCGTAGTTGGCGTAATCTGTGTTGGCTTTTACTGCATCATAAGAATAGAATTTTGTCCATGCATCTGCGGGTAGTCCATCTCCGGTGTTGGCTAAAATTGAACCGTTAGCGCCACGCTCGTTGATGTAATTGAATGCACCCAAACGCCCTGCCCATAGCATGTTAAGATCGAAGCCTTTCCATGCAGCTGTCAAGTTCAAGCCGAAAGTGAATTTTGGAATAGACGATTTTCCGGTAAACTCGCGGTCATCATCGTTACCATATTTGCCATCACCGTTTACATCTGCCATCAGCATTTGGCCGTACCAGATGTTGGCAGCACCAGGACCTACGGTATTGTTGTTGAAAGAATAACCAGCAGCAATCATTGATTTCACCCACTCCAAATCTGCTTTGGAACGTATCATTCCATCTGTTGGACCACCATTTGGATTAACTGTTCCATCAGCTCTCATGTGGCTTCCGTCTCCTGAATAAGGTTTGCGTAAAAACCATTCGTCTATCATGTGACCCTCTACACGACGCGTGTCGCTACCGGTTGATACATCAGCAAGGTTGGTGTAGCGCCATGTTGGATTGCCAGTCATATCAGGTTTAGAAATATCCTGTGCGTAATTCAAAGCACCCTTGAATTTGGTCACCTCATTGGTGTTATAAGTAACGTTTGCGCTGATACCATATTTAAAGTCAGAAACATGATCGTTCCAACCGAGTGTTAATTCGATGCCCTTGTTACCCATGGATGCAGTGTTCGACATTGGTGCGCTGATATTACCCATCGTGAGATAAATGATGGCAGGCGTAAGAATGTCAGAAGTTTTGCGATAGTACATATCCAGCTCTGCACTCAGGCGGTTTTGCATAAACCTCGCATCAAGGCCAACGTTGTAAGTTGTCAGTTTTTCCCATGACAGGTCAAGGTTTTGAATGGTCTGTTGTATCACTCCATTGGCAACCTGTTCGTTGAAAACGTTGTTCACCTTCTGATACAAAGTTTGCCAATCATAGTTACCACTCACTGTATTTCCTAACGTACCATAAGATGCACGCAGCTTCAAGTAATTGATGGTTCTTTTTGCCGATTTAAAGAATGGTTCATTGCTAACTACCCAACCGGCAGAGACCGAAGGGAAGAGACCTTCGCGATGACCCGGTGCAAATTTGGATGAAGCATCAGAACGCAAATTTCCCTCGAGCAGATATTTGTGATCGTAGGCATAGTTCATTCTTCCGAAATAGGATAACATGGCGTTCTCCTGCTTTGCATCGTCTCTTTTTTGATCGGAAGATCCAAAATTGTCCATCGTTGATGCAGAGTTGATGTCTGTGACATTCCAGTCCAGCAAGCCTTTTGCTGTTAAACGAAATCCACTGCGCTGAGCATAGTATTGTTCATAGCCAAACAAACCACCTACATCGTGCTTGCCAAATGAACGTGAATAGCGCAACAACAGGTCAGCTGTATAGCTGGAAGAATTATAAGCGTAGCGGGAAGTTGTTGCCTGGTCAAGGTTTCCAATGCCTTCCTTCGGGTTGTCAAAACTTTCGCGGAAACTGTATCTCGGTAAATTCAGCGTATAGTTCTCATCTTCACGCATGTACTCACTGTAGTTGAATCTTGCTTCGGCAACTATGCCTTTCCAGATATCTGCATTGGCATACCATGAGGTGTTGATTCGGGTGAAATTATTCATCCCTCCGTTCGCCGCAACCTGCTGCAGTATGTTGTCTTTTTGCGTGGTGTTGGGATCTTCACTAGCTCCATATTTTCCATTGTAAATAGGTGTAATGGCAGGAAAAGCCTGCAGCAAATAAGTCATTGATGTGCTGCCCGGTTGCTTAAACTCCTTAGTGGCATAGGTTTGCGTTCCGAAGGTGATCAGGTCCGCAATCTTTGTTTCCAGGTTTACACGCGCATTGTAACGTTGCATACCTGTGTTTGACAAAGTGCCGGGATTATTTTGATAACCAAGCGAGGTCATATAAGAAGAGTTCTTGCCACCACCGGTAACATTCACACCGTATCGTTGATAGTAATCTGGCTGGAAAAGAATTTGCGCCCAGTCTGTATTTGGATATGCCAGCCAGTTGGGAATGGTTTGTCCCGTTACAGGATTCGTGTAAATGCCGTTAGGATTGGCATCTGCAGCACGCCAGTCATCAATGGTAGACTGCGCATAATCAGGAGATGTTGTAGTCGGGTTGGCATTTACTTTAGCGATGTTATGCAGTTGCATCCAGTCTGCCGTGTTTGACATGAATTTCAAATCGGTAACAGCTTTTTCACGGGCATACATCGCATTGAAAGTTACTTTAGGTGCTTCATTTTTTTTGCCTTTTTTAGTAGTGATCAAAATGACGCCGTTTGCAGCACGCGATCCGTAAATAGCCGCTGAAGCTGCATCTTTCAAAATGGAAATGTTTTCTATATCGTCTGTGTTCACCGGCACCATGTCAGCAATTACCCCATCCACCAGGATCAGCGGGTCGCTGTTGTTAAATGAACCGGTACCACGTATGCGAATAGATACGCCCTCGTCACCGGGGTTGCCTCTTCCCTGCGTTACGCTCACACCCGGGGCCGTTCCACCTAATGCAGCGGCAAGGTTCATCACGGGGCGATTGGTCACCTTATCTGCAGCAACAGTAGAGACAGAACCGGTTAAGTTGGCTCTTTTCTGCGTGCCATAACCCACCACTACTACATCGCTCATCGTTCCATCTTTGGGTTTCAGTGACACTTTAAAAACAGTTTGTCCTCCCACAGCTATTTCCTGTGTTTCAAAATTTACAGAAGAGAATATTAAGATATCTCCCGCAGCAGCATTGACAGAGAATTTACCGGCATTGTCGGTATTAACGCCACCGTTTTTGTTTTTTACCACTACGGATACACCTGGGAGCGGTTGATTTTTTTCGTCGGTCACAGTACCGGTTAATACTTTTGACTGTGCCATGAGTAATAAAGGAAATAGAAAAAGGAGGAGACTTCCCACTATATTTTTTATATAGCAGTACTTGTAATCATAACTAAGCAATCTCATAAGCTTGATTTTAGGTGAATGGTTTTTTACATTATTGTAAAAGGAAATTTTGGTCGTACGTGCGGGCACGTGGTACTACAAAAATCACCGGCAAGCCAGGAGTGCTAGGGAGAAAAGTCTAAATATTTAGGGCGAAAATTTTAAACGATAATTTAATTGATTGATTATCAATGAAGGGATTTGAGGGAAACAGGATGTTAAATAAGTGACTTTTAAAAATTGATTTTTTACCAACCAGTAAAGAAAGACTGCTTGTCATCCCGACGAAGGAGGGATCTGGGTATTTTATTGGCAGCATGTTTATGCAAGTTTCAGATCCCTCCTTCGTCGGGATGACAAGCAACATTCTCTGGTTTTTTTAAACATTGTGACGAAGTAAAAAATCGTACGTCTATGAAAACATCAACTGCAAGATTTGATATTCATTTCCGACGCACAAAAAAATTCCACCACAAAATCCGAGATGAATTCCAATTACTACTACCTTCATTTTTTCTTGCCAAATCAAACGGATGCTTGCGAATGTCTACTGCTGAGAAGGTTAATAGTATGTCAACTATTCCAAAACGAACTGTCTTTATTATTATCTGCTTTTTGCTTTTCCTCAAAATGGAAGGGCAAAACATTGCTTTCAACCACCTTACGGTTGAACACGGACTGTCTAACAATGCGGTTCTTTCAATAACTCAGGACAAACAGGGTTTTATGTGGTACGGTACTTCTAACGGGTTGAACCGGTACGACGGACACGTTTTCAAGGTGTATAAAATGAATCCGGCAGACAGCACTACGCTTTCCAGCGATAATATTCTTTCCCTTTTTTGCGATAAATCAGGTACACTCTGGGCCGGCACTTCTAATGGGTTGAATCAATATGATCCGAAAAACGATGCTTTTATAAGAGTACCGTTGAAGGTAAATAATGAGGTGGTTAATGGCCGCGTTGTACACTGCGTTTATGAAGACAAAAAAAGCAACCTTTGGGTCGGCACGCAGAACGGCGTGTACCTGCTGTCTGACCGGCAAAGTTTTACGTGTCAGCCGTTTCTTGTTGCAGCACCAGGCAATCCAGGCAACACCATCTACAGCATTTTTGAAGATCACGTTGGTCAATTATGGGTCGGCACCAACAACGGGCTCACAAAAATGAAATGGGTAAACGGCGGGTTTGCAAACGAAATATACCGACATGATCCCGCTAATCCGGGAAGCATAAGCGCCAATTACATTACAAGCATTGTAGAAGATGCGTCTGATAATTTATGGGTGGGCACTCAAAACAGTGGGGTTAATTTATACAACTCTTCGACCGGTTCATTTTCGCATTTTTCGCATAACGCAACGCAGGCGACTGGGATCATAAATAATAACATTCGTCAAATTATTGCAGACAAAGCAGGCAAGATATGGGTAGCCACACAAGAAGGACTCAGTATTATAGAGCCGGCCGGCGCGAAAATTCATTCTTACCAGCATGATATCAGCGATAAAAAAAGCCTGAGTCAAAATTCCATATACAGTCTTTTTGTAGATGCCAATGGTTCGGTTTGGCTCGGAACATATTTCGGAGGTGTCAACATTATTTATTCATACAACACCAGTTTCAACATACTGCAAAACAAAGACAACCGCTTTGGCATAAATAACAATGTGGTGAGCAGTATTGTGGAAGACAACAAACACAATTTGTGGATAGGCACGGAAGGCGGTGGTTTGAATTATTTCGACAGAACCAATGGCGTGTGTACGATCTATAAAAACAAACAGAATGATGCTTCAAGCCTGGGTTCTAACCTGATTAAAGTGATATGCAGCGATAGAGATGGCAATATATGGGCCGGCACACACGGCGGAGGATTAAACTTATTTGATGCAGGCTCCAAAACGTTTAAAAGGTTTTTATTCACCGGTAACGATCTGACAACACTGAACAGTGAGATACTGGCTTTGTTAGATGATAGCCAGGGAAGATTTTGGGTGGGTTCCAACAACGGTTTGTATATATTCCGGAGAAAAGGTCATGCGCTGGAACCCTTTGATAGCAAGGAATTGAAAGGCGCGACTGTGAACGGCATGGCAAAAGCTATACTGGAAGATTCTAAAAAAAGAATATGGATCGGCACTGTATCTGGCCTCTATGTTTTGGAAAACAATGAGATAAAAGTCCTCAATCCCGAATATCCGATCAACTGCATCAAAGAAGATGAAGGAGGTAATATATGGCTGGGCTTGTACAATGGTGGGCTGGCAATGTATGACCCGGAAAAAGGAGATTTTATTCGCTACACAGAAAAACAGGGCCTTCCCAATAACAATGTTCTCGGCATACTGGAAGCAGATGAAAAAACCTTGTGGCTGAGCACTGATAACGGCCTCGTAAAATTTGTTCCTTCGCAAAAAAGCGCACAAACCTACACGGTGAGTGATGGACTTGCAGGCAATGAATTTAATTACAACTCTTTTTATAAAGACAGCAGAGGGGAGTTTTTCTTTGGTGGTTATAATGGAGTCACCAGTTTTTTTCCGGGTAAAATAGAAACCAATAAATATGCTGCACCCATTGCGTTTACAGGACTAAAGTTATTTAATAATCCCGTTGGCATCAATGGAGAAGATGGCCTGCTTCACGAGAACATAGGATACACTAAGGATATAAGTTTCCGTTACAACCAGAATGTTTTTACTATTGAGTATGCGTTGCTCAATTTCATAAAGAGTAATAAAAACAGGTACGCCTATAAACTGGAAGGATTTGACAAGAACTGGAACGAGGTAACTTCCACATCAGCCACTTATACCAATTTGCCCTCCGGAACTTATACATTTATGGTCAAGGGGGCAAACAACGATGGCGTTTGGAGTGAACCGGCTGTTTTGAAAATAAATATTTTGCCTCCGTTCTGGCGCACATGGTGGGCATACGGCATTTATGTTTTAATCCTTGCGGCTGTTGTGTTTTTCGTAACGCGTTTTTTCTTCCTGGGTGCCTTGTTAAAAAAGGAAGAAGAATTGAACCAGGCTAAGCTGAATTTGTTTACCAATATTTCACATGAAATACGCACCCACCTCACATTGATAATGACGCCAATGGATAAGATGCTGGACAGGGAAGCAAAGGACAGCATGACCTATCAGCAGTTGACCAATGTGAAAAGCAATGCCAATCGTTTGTTGAAACTGGTGAGCGAACTGATGGATTTCAGGAAAGCTGAATCCAATCATCTAAAACTCCATGTAACCAAACAGGATCTCATTCCTTTTCTGCAAGACATTTATACAAGCTTCCAGGAATTGTCCGTGGCAAAAAACATCAGCATTTCTTTCCTTCACAATGCCGAATCAGTTCCGTTATATTTTGATAAAGAGCAATTAGAAAAGGTGTTTTTCAACTTGCTAACCAATGCTTTTAAGTTTACACCGGAGGGTGGCCAGATACGGTTGAATGTGGAGCAAAAACAAAGTTGTGTGCAGGTAGCTGTAACCGACAATGGCAGAGGCATAGCACCTCAATATATCGACAACCTGTTTACCAATTTCTTCCAGGTGGCCGATCATGGTTTGCAGAATACTGGCTACGGCATTGGGCTGGCGTTGTCAAAGAACATTGTTGAACTGCATAAAGGAACGATAGCAATAGAAAGCGATCCTGCCACATCTGCGAAGGAAGGCAAAACCTGCTTTACGGTGACATTGCTGTCAGGCAATAAACACTTTGAAAATACCCAACTCATATTGGAAACAGTGCATGATGAGAAACCAATTGAAACAGTACACAAACCTGTGAAACCTGTTACGCCGGATACTTCATCGTATAGCAATGATGCCGACAAGCCCTATACGATTCTGATCGCAGAGGACAATGCTGAACTGCGGGCAATCATTCGCGAAACTTTTGAAGGCAAATATCAAATACTCGAAAGCACGCATGGCTTACAAGGTTGGGAAACGGCCATCGAGCAAATACCAGATCTGATCATTAGTGATGTGATGATGCCGCAAATGGATGGCTTTCAACTTTGCCACCAGTTGAAAACAGATGAACGAACCAGTCATATTCCGGTGATCTTACTCACCGCAAAAAGTTCACAAAGTGACCAGGTGAGCGGCCTGGAAACCGGTGCTGACCTGTATTTGACAAAACCATTCAGTACAAAGATATTGGAGCTGAATGTTCGCAATCTGCTGTCATCACGCGAAAAAATGCGGCGCAAATTCAATCAGCAAATCAATCCTGCATCCTCCGCTAATGCTGTTGCAGAAACAGTAGAAGAAACATATGTAAATCCTGTAGACAAAGAATTTTTAGACAGAGTGATCAAACTGATAGAGGACCACATGGACGATCCGGCATTTGGTGTGGACATGCTATCTAAAAAAGTTGGCATGAGCCAGCCGGTGCTGTACAAAAAATTAAAAGCCGTTACTTCCATGTCGGTAAACGACTTTGTAAAATCACTTCGAATGAAACATGCCGCCTATCTTTTGCAGCAAAAGCAGTTAGCGGTATATGAAATAGCTTACACCGTAGGATATAGTGACAGTAAATATTTTAGTAAAGAGTTTAAAAAGATTTATGGAAAATCGCCAAGCGAGTATGCTGATTAGTAAGAAGTCGAAAGTCAAAAGTCATAAATAAAAAGTAAAAAAGGTTGGCCACTTAAGGTCGCCGATTGCCATTAGAGAGCCACTTTGACTTTTGAATTTTGCCTTTTCGTGTACTGCGGTAACCAACTTAGCTTTGAAATTTACTAAACAGTAAACGGCTTGGCTTCCTTAATCATTTCTTTCTTAACACCATCTAACACATCTACCAGGTAAATTTTCAGTTTCGAAGATTCTTTTTTATGCGAAACATCTGTGTGGTTTTCCCCTGTAGTTCTTTGAACCGCCTTGATGCAGGCATAGTGGATAATATTAATTATGTTTCCTCCGCTTAGTTCATATTTTTTCACAATATCCGGTATGTTGGTTGAATTGTCCATTCCATAAATGTCATCAACATCCTCAATGTTATTGTCGGGCTTATCGAGGAATATTGAGTTTTGAGGAAATGATTTCTTCCAGATCAAAGAGCGCTGGTTTGCGTCGGGGAAAGAAAATTTTAATATCGAATTGAATCTTCGCAAAAAAGCATCATCAATATTGTTTTTCATGTTTGTTGCGAGAATTACCATGCCGTTATAGTCTTCAATTCGTTGCAAAAGATAAGATACTTCCTGGTTTGCATATTTATCATGGGCATCTTTCACACTGGTTCTTTTTCCAAACAATGCATCCGCTTCATCAAAAAATAAAATCCATCCCTTGTCTTCAGCTCTTGCAAACAGCAGCTCTAGATTCTTTTCTGTTTCACCAATATATTTCGACACCACCATTGAAAGATCAATCTTGTAAACATCTTTTTTTACTTGCTTGCCAAGCAATCCTGCTGTAAAAGTTTTGCCTGTTCCGGTAGGACCATAAAACAGTGTGCGATAACCTTTTTTTAACCTGTCTCCCATTTCCCAATGATCAACAAGTTTTTGATTGTATAAAAGCCAGCTCTCCAATTCTGCAATTTGTTGTCTTAATTCATTGCTGATCACAAGATCGTCCCAGGTAAGATTTGTTGAAATGCGCTTAGCAGGAAAGCTCATGCTGAAATGCGGTGTTGCATGTTTTCCGGACTCCAGTAATTCCAAATAATCCTGTGACATGATAATGCGGCCGTGGATAGCAGGCTCTCCTTCTGGCATGGTTTCCAGCCACAAAACTTTTTTATCTGCAAACAAATGATCTGCCCGGAAGAGCATTTGCACTTCGGTTCTTTTTTGCTGATCTTCCCCTGCTATGATAAAAAAGGCGGTTTCTCCCGTTGGCAAGAAACCTCTAAAGTTTTTTCCATGTGTGCCACCAATCTTGGGAAAATTCTGGTTGCCTAGTTTTTCTCCTATCGCTTCATCAAAAAGGTGAGGATAAACATGTGGCGCCATTGCGATCAATAGCAGTATCTCATCATTTTTATCCAGGTCATTTTCTTTTATAAATGAAGCAAGGTATGCCCCCCATTTTTTATAAGCAGGCTTAGCCGGTTCTTCCACTTTTGTTGAAGCGTCAAGACTTTTGTTGACCCTGTACTGAATTAAATCAAACAGGTATTTGAATTCTGGCGAATACGGGTTAGGCATATGAATTATTTATGGTTATCCCTGAATTTCGTTTCACTACAATTACAAAGTGGTTAAGAATAATTTTACGCAGATCTTATTTCAAATGTTCCTTTCATTTTGTTCCATTGAATATTGTTCTTGTTTTTTAAATACCAGTTGTTCCAGTGCTGATATTCATTTACACCAATGTTCTCCCACCACTCTTTTACATTTGTTTGATACGATTCTATTATTTTTCCATCAACAGCTGTTAAAGAACTTAGTATTATTTCTGCGGCCCACGCTTTTGACGAATCTTTCAAAAGGTTGATTAATGCCGGCAATAGATTGATGTCGGCCTCTCGTACAAGATGCAACACGGCATCCGGCGCCACCACATCGACGCTTCTGCCTATAACAGCAAACTGTGATCCGGATGATTGATGTGTTACAAACTGAATCGTTTTATTATCTACAGAATCTAAAAAAGGCTGCCAGGACATTTTGATATTTTTATTGATTTTGCAATTGATTAATAGTATGGCCATCATACTAAATGCGCTTATTTTATTTGCCACCGGAAATGCTATTGTATTGGTCCATATAGAACTGCTCGGCCGTTTTTCCCTTATCTACACCTTCAGAATAAACCCTTCCCAGAACATCTTTAACAATATCATCTTTTGTCTTTTTGCCGGACTTGAATGCCTCATATTCCGCCTTGTAAAACATTCCATCATATTTGTCCCAGTTGTCTTTTTTCGGTTTATTATTTTTCATGTCAATCCACACTTTACCTAACCTCAACATTCCCTCTACTTCATTTTCTACAATTTTTTTAGCGTAAGCTTTTGCGGTAAGCGTTCCTTTACTTCCTTTTCCCGCTTCTTTTGCCAGGTCCTTGAATCCAGAGCTTCGAATGGCGTTATTCAACTCAAACAAAAAATCACTAACTGCAGTTATTTTATCATTTTTATGCGCACGGGGAACATAAACCTTATTTCCCATCGTATATGGCCACGCATCCTTCGACGGACCGTCTTCCGAATAACCACCAAATTCCACACCCGCATCTGAAGCTTCTTTTATTAGCAGCAATGCTTCTCCGCTTTTCTTGATCACATCAACAGAGTCTGGAAATTTTTCTCCGAATAGATCTATCAGTGCTTTCTTCGGAGCATCTTTTTTCTGAACCTTTCTTTTTTCCGAAAGTCCCTCCTGCTGCACTACGTGTGTCAACTCATGCGCCAATAAAAATTTTCCCGTCGCACTATTGGGATCAAACTTTCCTTCGTTGAAATAAATATCATGACCACGGGTAAAAGCCTGTGCATTCAATTCCTCATTCATGGCTACCGCTTCGCTATCGTCGTGAATCCGCACGCCACTAAAATCCGTTCCAAAAGAAGAACTCATTTCGCGCTGTGTATTCTTTGGTAAAGCCTTTCCTTTTCCGGCAGAGCCCTCAATTTTGGAACTTACCTGCGGCGAAGCTGTTCCTGCTGCGCTGTCTTGCTTTGTTTGCACGGCAGTTGTTTTCTTTTTGTCCTCCTCTTCTTTTTTAGGTTCATCTTTTTTCTGAACGCCTTTCATCTTCTCTTTTTCCGGATCGTCCGACTTTTGAATGCCCTTTCCTTTCTCCTTTTCAGGTTCATCCATTTTCTGAATACCTTTTAACTTATCCTTCTCAGGTTCTTCCGTCTTGCGTTGAAATGGTTTTTCTTTATCGCGATTCATTCGCTGATCATTTGTGCTCACCTTCTCTTCTTCTGCTGTGGTAGCCAATCTTTGAACGCTGCTAATTTTGTTCTGTTGCGTTACGGGCGTTGATGTGTTCCTATTAACTACCGAATGTGCAACATTATCAGCTTCCTGCTCATATTGATCTCCCGGTTTATTCACAGCCAGCTTCGCCTGGAAAAAACTGCTTCTGTTGTTCTTTTGATTGCCCTCATGTTGTGTTGAAAAAAATGGCTTCTCACTATTCAGCTCTGGCGCTTGAGCATTGCGGTGATTATATAGTCGTGATCGGTATGACATAGTCGTAGTTTATAGGTTGTAAGGCTTTTAAAAAACAAGATCTTATACCTGGATGCGGACTATAATGCAATCATCTATGTTGGTGGGAAAAAGGATTCATAAAAGATAATAAATTTTACCAACAAATGTGCAGTTCATTCACTTTGATTAACGAATCATTTTGTCAATTTAGTTTAGCGGCAAAGTCGTAGGGTTTTATTCGTTTGCTATATAATTTTCAACTTCGAAACGAGGAGCACAGATACAAAGAAATATCAGGTCCTCATCGCTAACATTTTTTATTCTTTGCGGTGAATTCCGCGGGATAAATACGACGTCATTCGCGACAACAATGCCCACATTTTCACCGGCTACCTCCATTTCGCCCCGGCCCGATAGAATGTAATAGATCTCATCCGTTTCGTTTAATTTGTGCAACATTGTTGTCACACCTGCTTTGACTCTCGCTTTAGCAATAGAAAGCGAATTGAAGTCTTTGGTATTTAATAATTCAGTGATAAAACATCTTTCAGGTGTAAAGAATTCAGTTGAGGCTTGAGGAATGACATCGGGTCTCATCGCTCTATAAATTTAATTTGGTAATAAATTATCATACCTAGTATCAAAATGGAAGGTGTAACGTAAATAATTTTACTTACTAACAATTCATTCTCATAGGCTTTCGATTTGTATTTGTCATTGGCGGCATCGCCCAGGATTTTTAAGTGTTCAATCATTTCGTTTTGCCGCTCATTTTTTGCATTAATGTCTATTGTAGCAGCCAGTTGTGTAAGTTCATTCAAACCGTTTATTATGCGAAACTTTCTTTTGATATAGTTCTTGTCGATCTTATATCCTCCAATTGCAAGCGCCAGTGAGAAAGCTGAAAGAATAAAAACATATGGAAGAATGACTATTATATCTGAATTGTTTTCGATGGCTGTCTTTATTATTAAACTCCAGCCTGCAAAAATCAACGTTAGGAATCCGCTTCTTACCTTCCAAATCATTCCATCATAGGCGTGTATGGCCGCATTTTTGCCAGCTATTTCACTTGTAACTAATTTCTCTATAAAAGTCGGTTCTGCCATTACAATTTGGTTAGACAATTATTTCTTGATCGAGCTTTTTTCTCACATTCATTCAGTATTCTCTTTGATTGAAGAGACCTTTCCAGTTTCAAGTTTTTCTAAAAACTCCTCCGCCAGAGCCTTGTAGTCATCAGCGCCGTGAGCATGTTTGTCGAAACTAAAAATATCCAGGCCTTCTTCCTGTGCCTTTGCCAATTGAATATTGCTGCGAATGTGTGTATGAAATACTTTGCTGCCAAACTCCCTTTCCAATTGCCCGCATATCTGGCGGTTCATATTTATCCGTTCGTCAAATTTTATCAGTACAAATCCAAGCAGGTTTAATTTTGGATTGAGTTTCTTTTTTATGGCGTGGAAATGATGGATAAAACTTTGTACCCCTTTCATCGGCAAAAATTCTCCCTGCAATGGAATAATAACATGATCGCTTGCAACCAGCGCGTTCACGGTAAGCATACCAAACGCCGGCGGACAATCGATAAAAATAAAATCATACCTGCTACGCAATTGTTCCAGCATCCACGAAAACAATTGCTCCCTTCCGTATACGCTTACAAGCTCTAACTCTGCCACAGCAAGCTCCAGCGAAGAAGGAACCAAATGAAGTCCAGACTTTGTTTCCACGATTACTTGCTGCAGGTCGCTGCTCTCGCCCGCTATTTCTTTTTTTAGTTCGGTATACACACTCCTTTCCGGCTCATCAATAATGCCAAGCGATTGCGTAAGGTTTGCCTGCGTATCTGCATCGATCAACAGAACAGATCTTCCTTCGCGTTGCAACGCAGCAGCGAGGTTGATGGTGGTAGTGGTTTTACCGGAGCCTCCTTTTTGTATGGCGAGTGAGATGATGGGCATTGATGTTAATGTTGGTGTATTTGATAGCGCTTATTTTTTTGTAACTCTTCTAAGTTTTTTCAAGAGGCGGTGCCAGTAGACGACTTGCCTCATTGGCATAGTCCGTGTTTTCTGAAGAAGCAGCAACTTTCAGCAAGTCGTAAGCTTCGTCGTTTTTACCGTGTCGCAAATAGATTATCGCTTTATAATATTGTGCTTTTACGTTTTTTGAATCTTTCATAAGTGTTTCTTCAAGGTGTTTCAGAGAGGATTCGATTTCATTGGAAGCTAATTCAAGTACTGCAAGATTGTTAAGAGCGTCAATATTATCCGGGTCTAAAATCACTATCCTGTTGAATTCTGAAAGAGCCAGTCGATCATCACCAGTTTTTAGAAAGCATACTGCCAGGCTGCTTCGGATGGTTATGTTTTCGGGTTCCAAGCCTAACGCCTGACGGAAATAATAAATAGCTTCTCCGAAATTGTTTGCAGCAAATTGAATCAAGCCGGTCAGATTGTAGAATTGAGAACTGTTTTGTTCGCTCGTCGGGACATACATTAATAGTTCGCGGACTTCGGTCCATTTTTGTTGCAGCAGTAAGCAATACGCTAGATCTAATAGAATTTTGGTTTGTGGATTTAAGGAATAAGTTTTCCTATAGAAGATTTCCGCACCATCCATATTCGCCTTGATCATATACAGTTTAGCGAGGCCTTCGTTTGCATGAATGTCGTCATTGTTTAATGATATCGCGTTAAGAAGAGCCTCTATTGCGTCGTCCCATCTATGCATTACCATATAGGCCTGGCCAAGGTTTGAGTAGGCCGTGCTATACCCTGGATCAATTTCAATTGCACGGAGATATTCATTTACTGACTGTTGCAATTGATTTTGCTGCGCAAGTAAAAATCCAAGATTGTTGTGCGTAACCGCGCTGTCTTCGTTCTTTTCCAAAACCTGACGATATTTATTTTCAGCTTCGTTGAAGTTGCCCGCGAGGTGCAACGAACTTCCTTCGCGTAGTAGTTGAGAGGTGGTAATATCTTCCATTGTTTTATTTTTTGCCCAGAACCTGATCTTTCACCGGATCAAGCATCTGTTTTTTAATATTGTTTAAGAAAGTTTCATCAAATTTTGGATAAGTGAATTTCAGGTTATCGAAACTTAGATTTGCCTGGCCGTTGCTATAGCTGAATGGGAATTCAAAGCCAATGTCCAGTCCTGTATCGATTTCTTTTTTGAAGAGCTCTTTATCGAAGCGCTTCGATGCTGAGAATAGCAGTACATCCACCTTAGCTTCCAGGAACAGGCTTCCGCTGAATCCAAGAATGGCTTTTACAATTGCCTGCACATTGCCCTTCATTTCAAAACCCGTTTTTGGTGAGTATTTGAGTTCAGCATGGAAAACAGGTTGCTTGGCCGCAGCCTTAATGAATGCGGACAGATTAACACCACCTGTTACTGATGCCACTCCTGCACTTACGCCAATTCCAAAATCTACTCCAGCCGTTATACCCGCTTCTGCAATAAATTCGAAATCTGCGCCGCCTGTTATTGTCATGTCATCAGGCTTAGACGGGTTGTAAGTAATTTCGGCTTGAACGTTTGTAAAGCTACCGGGGCCAATTTGCACATTTGCCAGCAGCTTTGGTTGTATTGTTGCCTCAAGGCCTATGGTGGTCACCCCTAAAGGAATTCCAAACAACGGAATGCTGATTTTCGGGAATGGCACTATCGGCTTATCCTTAATGCTTAAAAGTGAAGGCACGACTTCAAATTTGTCGGGCAACTTGATGCCTCCTTTCACTTCGATTTCGCCATTTTCCAGGAATTTTACACCTGCTGTAGCAATAAGTTTTTCGGTAATCTTCAGTTGCGCATCTCCTCCTCCGTAAACTCTAAACGTCTCTGTTGCTTTACCGGTAGGCTTTCCATCAGCACTAACCTCTGTGTTAGTAATACCCACCTTCATGTTTGCTTTCAATCTTCCCTTTTCGAAAGCAACAGTAGAATTAACGTCGAAAATCTCATTGTGAAAACTAAAATCAAGTTCAGCAGTGACTCCTGGAATATCAGGAAGAATTTTTCCTTTTCCGGAGAAGTCATATTCATCGCCGGTTTTAATTACTGTTAACGTTCCCTCGCCTGATTTTATTCCCGGAAGTTTATTAAGTTTAATTCCACCTTCAATCATGAATTGTTCCTTGGTCATTTCAATCTTTAGCGTCACTTCCTTTACCGCTTTTAATTCAGGAATGGCAGTTCCTTCCGCAGTAAGTTTATTGTCGGCATAATCAACGATTATTTTGCCGCTTTTTATTCCCTTAACCGAGCCTTTAGCAATGCCAAGCTCTCCGTGTATTTTCCATAATTTTTCACTATCATATTCGACGGTGACGCTTGCTCCGCCAGTAAATAATTTTTTATCGAAATCAAAGCGTCCGACGATACCAAATTTCCCATCAGTCTTTGCCGTTCCCGAGATTTTTCCTGAACCAATTTTGGCGATCTCAAATAGCACATCTCCTCTTACTCCAAAGCCATCAGTCCCGGCAAAAACGGTGATCGATGCGTCATTAATCTTAAAAGGAGGAGGAACGTTTATCTCACCTGCAGAAAATGTTTTACTAAGTCCGAAATTGTCACCATCGATATAAAAATCGACATCAATTCCTTCTATGATTTTTAAAGTCGGTTTTATTTTACCCCTTACTTGAAGTCCTTTTTCCGGTAAAAGATCAGCCTGTTCAACTATAACAGGACTCATACCTGGAAATCTAATCCCAACTAGTATCTGCTCCAATCCTCCGCTGCCTTTTTGGCCCCTGCGAGGTATATGCCCACCAAACAATACACCCTCCATTTGGAAAATAGGAATTCGGAATTTTTTCTTTTCTTGTCCACTTCCATAAAAGTCAAATTCTGCATTAAAGCTACCAACTTCAGCACCTGGTGCTTTTCCGGTTTGATCTAAAAAGACAGGTTCACTAAGTGCAACATTTTTCCCCTGGTTGAACTTTTTGAAATCGTTCTTGGTGATTGCCGCACCTCCAGAAGGTGAGGTGTAAATTAATTCCTTGCCTTTTTCCCCTTGCGCTGCTTTAATTTCTTCCGAGCGCATTGGTTCGAAACCATCGAGCTGCTCTCCTTTTTTAATTGAAGCTAGACTCCAGTAGTGATCATTTCCCGATGCTTTTGGATCAATCGTAAATGCAGGTTTACCGAAAGCAATAGAAAACTTTTCTTTTGCTTTATCAGTATTTACTGGGAAGGCACTATTGTTAAAATCCTTCGAGTTTTTTTTCTTTTCACTTTCAAGATAATTCAAGATTTTTCCGTCGATTTCATTCTTGACTGCATTTCCAGCTGCTCGATTATGGGAAAAATCCAATAGTTCCATGTTCGTCGCATAATTGGCGCCGCCCAGCTGTAGCTCCTTTACATGATCTACATCGAATGCTGACGCCTTCCCTGCTCTTGACCAATTTGGTATAATTGAGGAAGCAGTGATTGTTTCAGCCTTACCAATCAGTTTCAGATTTTTTTTATTGGTCTTGTGTTTGAGGTAAATCGATTCTGTGTTTTTGTCAAATGCGTTCTTGGCCTTTGCTTCGTCTGCTTTTGTATTAACTTTACTTTTAACATCTCCTTCAACCGCCTGTTTCCATACTTCCCGCTGCGGATTAGAGCTTGATTCATCCTCTTTGTCCTTATAAGAATTTTTTCTCTTATACCCTTCTGGATAAACAAGAGGCGGCGCGATCAAATTACTGTCGTCCCTTTGTTTCGCTTGAGGAATATTAATTACGGGTATATTTATCACTTTATTGGTGAAGTCTATCGACTCAGACGAGTTATTTTGAGAGGGATCCGGTACTCGCTGTAGCATTCTGCTCACTCCACCACCTTGCTGAATCGTATGCGTTAACTCATGCGCCAATAGATGTTTGCCCGCCGTGGATTTTGGATCATATTTCCCTGAATTAAAATAAATATCATTTCCGTGGGTGAAGGCCTGCGCACTTAAATCTTTGCTCATTTGTACCGCAGTGCTGTCGTTGTGTACGCGAACATTCGAGAAATCTGATCCAAATGAATTTTCCATCTCTGTGCGTGTGCCTTCAGGCAATGGATTGCCTCCTCCTTTTGAAGAGCTCAAACTACTTTCTATTGCGGAGGAAGCGGTTTGCGTAGAGGCGGCTTCGGACTTTGTCTGGAGCTTTTTATTTTTTTCTTTTTCGGACTCAGCAGCGTTGCGTTGAATATTTTCTTTTGATTGGTCTACACTTCTTTCAAACATTGGTTTTCTCTGAAGCTTGCCATTCTGTAGGTCTTTTTCCTCTTTTTTATCAGTGTCTTTCTTTTGTAATTTTCCTTCTTTTTCATCTTTATCAAATTTGCGTTGAATATTCCTTTCGAGAGGTTCTGCATTGCTTTCAAATATTGGTTTTCGTTGCACCTTGCCGTTTAACAACTCCTTTTCATCTTTCTTCTCGTCGTCTTTCTTTTGCAGCTTCTCTTCCTTTTCACATTCTGCACATTTGCGTTGAATATTATTCTTGTCATCCGGTGGTTCAGGATTGCCTTCAAACATTGGCTTCTTCTGAAGCTTGTCTTTCGCAACACCTTTTTCTTCTATTTCTTCTTCCTTCTTTTGCAGCTTTTCTTCCTGTTCGCAGGATGCACATTTTGCCTGCACATTTTGTGCAGGAGCGCTGGCAATAGTTACAGGCGTAAATGGTTTGGGTTGATTGACGGTTCCGTTTTTTAACTTCTCGTTGGTTTTGTTTTGCGTAAGGCGTTGTACAACCTTGTCGGCCATGGCATCCGCTTCATGTTCGTATTTATCGTTGGGTTCACCTATTGTCGTTTTGGTTTGAATAGCCCCGTTCCTCGTTCCTAACAAGGAATTTTTTTGCGATGAAAAAAAAGACTGACTATCGTTTGCTGATTCATTGGCAAAAAAGCCTTGCCCAGCCTTATTAAAAAAAGGTTGTGAAGATTTTGCGGCCTGTTTTGCCGCGGGCTTGGCTTCGGCGGTTTTCATGCCATCATTTTTTTGCACAGGGAATTGCCCTGTTGAAAAACTACATGCGACTTCGCGACATCAAATCATCTGTCATTGCTCTTCGTAACTGACTCATAAGATCTCTGATGCTGTCATACTCCTTCGTTATCGTTTCAGTTCTTTTCAAGCTTTTGTTTTGTAATACTTCGCTGATATTATCCTGAACCTTGAAATATTTATTTCTCGTTTCTTTTGAACATAGCAAACCTCCTTCTCCAAAGAACCAATCGCTCATCTCCCTGCTTCTTTCAAAAAGCTGTTGATACCTTACTTCTGCTTTTTCCGGGTAGTCCGGCAGAATACCTGTCATTGAAAACAATCGCTTGTACGCTGTACATCTCTTCTCCCACAATTCTTTGTACACCATGCCCCTGTAATCATACCAATACTTAAACGCCACACCCAGGAAGGCGCCAAGAACCAGGTTCAATATTGGAAAGGCTATATCCATTACAAGTCGTTATTCATTTTCTCCATTCTACTCTTAGTATATTTTTTCTCCAGGGCAGTCGTACAACGCTTAAATGCCAGGGTAAATAATCTAATAAAATATCAATACCATGCATTTCTACCTGCACAGTCGGTATATCATTTGTCACGAACAGTTTTCCCCTGCGCTGCAGAAAGCCTTCGCGCAAACCTGCCACAGAAGTGTTACCCAACTTATCCCATTGCTCTATCATTGCAATTAGCATGTCGTTTGCTTCGTCGAGTTCAGCAGGAGAAAAAGTCATTTCTGCCGGAACGTTCCCGGCAACAGGATAGCCACAAATATGTTTGCAGAGAACGAGTTCATATTCTGGCGCAGAAGTTTCACCGGTGGCAAGGTAATGCAACATGAAAATGGCTTTCAACTGAGCGGTGGTGTTTACAAAGTAGCCATCTTCTATCCATTGCAGTCTTTTAAACAATGATTTTAAAAACGGATGCACTAGCACAATGCCTGCATTTTTAATGAATATTCCCTCTTCCGGTATTGTATCATTATAGATTGTATCTGCCAGTGAATTGTCATTGCTGGTTTCCATCAAGACACTACTTGTCAGTCCTTCGCTTTCTTTGAACAGCGATTCGACAGTCTCTTCATTTTGTTTACCCGGCTTTTTGTTTTTTAGTTGTTGTTTGTCTGAGTCTGAGTCTTTAACACTATTTTTCTTGTCAATCTTTTTATCTGTTGCATCCTTCGGCGCGGATAATGCGGGCTTTGGCTCGTTCGCAACTACAGGTAGTGACGGTTTTGCAAGTGGCTCGTTTTCCCTTTTTACATCTGTCCTGTTCTTACCTGGTTCAATTGTTCCTTTCTCGGAATTGTTGTCTACCGTTTTGCTATGATAACCTCCGTTGTCTTTTTCTTTTTTTTCAGATTTTTCTTTTCCTGAAACCAACGATGAGTCTTGCGTTTCCACCACCATCTTCTTTTCCATAAACTCCCGTAGAAGGGCTTTGGTAGTATCTGCCTTTGCAAGCAGTTGTTGTTGTTTCTTCTTTTGAACAGGAATGCTCGTGATGTATTTATGCAGCAGTCCCGTAACAATCTTTTCTGTTGTAAGGTATTGCGCGACTGTTGCCGCCAGTCGTATTATTTGCACCCCTGTAGTTTGAAGAAATGCAGAGAGGGAGATTGCTTTATCGTTTGTACTTGCAGCTACTTCGAGAATTGCATAAATTTCTTTGACAGAATTTGCAAGATTCTTTTGTGGTTGCGCCGTAAGCGTTTCGGTGAGCCTTGCCAGAAAATCGGTATCGTGCTGCGCAACGATTCGGTTGGCAGCTGCATTATTTTTTAAAATGAATTCACGTAAAATCGTAACGCTGCTATAATCGGTGGCGAGTGCCTCCAATACATTGTTCAGCCAGGTTTTATCTATTGCAGTTGCATTCCAGTTTAAATACCCGTGTTGAATATAAAACAACCACTGCTTGTAAGCACTAAAAGTAGCTGTTTGTGCGGTAAAGCTTTTGTTCGCCGAAAATACTTTAATACGCTCCAATAGGGTTGTTTTAAATCTCGCGAGAAATAGTTCATCCCATCTTGTTTTTTCAAGGTCATTTTCTGAAACGGTTCCAAAATCTACTTCCAACAAATCAATAGCAATTGTTTCGTCCTCACCACAGCATTTATCAAAAACTTCTTCCAGCGCCTCCACTATTTCGTTATAATAATGGGCACTCATAAGGTGCTGCAGGCGAAAAGCATTTTGCCTGTTGCTTGTCCTTATGTCAATTATCTGTTTTTTGATGACATGCCGCATAGGTTAAATATTTAAGATGGCTTTGCGCACAACTTCAATCCTTCCCGGTGTTTCGTACTCTGAAAAAGCTTCAGGTTTCCACTCGGTAAACAGCTGTTGCATATTTACTCCGTTTTGTCGCAAAGTCTCTAATGCGGTTTTTATGGAATCGATGTTCGGGGAACCAGGGTCCTCCACGAGAATCTTGTCCATGCAAAGCCACAGAAGATTTTTGCTAATCGTTTCTTTTTCAGTACTGGTCGGTGACTTGCCTTTCGAACTGACATTTTTTTTATCCATGAGCCGCACGATGAAGGCAATTATATTTTCAACACTTATGTCATCTGTAACACGCACAGCTTCTTTGGCTATCGGGCTATTCGTTTTAGCAGACACTTTTTCAATGCGGCTTTTGTAGTGTGCCCTCCTTCCATTTGCAATTCTTGCCTCTTCCTTCTTATCCTCTTTGAATTTCGCAATGGGGTTGTCGGCGTGGGAAATTGCCTGGATTGCAGCATCCGCATTTGGTATTTTTTTCTTCGCGTTATCGTCTTCTATTTCCTTACAGAAAATCTTTTTCCAGCCATACAGCTCATTAATGTCTTCAAGACGCGAATATGTCTGCGCGGTTTTTGCAGAGATTGTGCCGCCGTCACAATCTGTGTGAACACCGGAGTCCGTGCATGGCAGGCAATCTTTACAATCATCTAAACATGCAAATTCTTTTTCAAAAAGAAACCGTTTCAATGAGCAGAGAACAGTATCTCTGTTGCAGTCGTCAGCTTTTGCCAGCCACAACTGCCACTCTTTATGCAGGCTTTCAAATGTGCAGACATCTTCCGGCCTAAGCCAGAGTATTCTTAATAAAATATGTGCAGGAATTTCGCGGTTCAGTATTGTTTCGATTAACTCCCGGTTTTCATTTTTACGAAAACGTTCAGGCCATGCGGGCAGTACGATTGTTGCAATAAAGGAATATTGATCAAGCCCCGGAACGAAGCAAATGTCCTCTTCCGTTGTTATACCGTGCTCCGTTACTTCCGTTACCCAATTGCGTTCGCAGCCGGTAAGATTTTTGAAATCCTTCCGTTCACATAAACAATGTTTGTCGCAGCGCGGTCTAAGCAGAATATGTTCCACTATGCGCACTCCTTCACTATTTAGCAAATGCTTAGTGCGATCAATTGCATCACATGCCATATCTGAAGAGCTGTAGTGCTGAGGATTATAGGCGATCACGTTCTCCTTTGTCAGCAATGCAATGCCATACGCATAGCATTCACAATCAAATCTGCGATGGTAGTTATCATAATTAGCCAACGCGCCATGAATTTTTCCGTATTCTCTCATAGCTTCATCGCATGAGTCGAAACAACAAACACTTTCCCAGGCAACATAACAATCATTTAAGTTATCTAAATGTTCTTCATTACAATCACAGGGCACGTCGTCCTTTTCTTTGTTAAAACCGGGTATTCGTATTTCAATGCAATATTTTCCCTGCCCCTGCTTTTGCTTTATGGGATAATAATAAGCCAGTTCGATCAGTTGTTTTTTCCATTCTATTTTGGCGATTGATGAATCGTACGGCTCAGCCAGAATATTATTGTCATCGCTTTTTACAAGCGTAAGTTTTCCTTCGGACTCCTTGTAATTTCCGTCAATAGCCGCGCTAGCCAGCAGTTCAATAATTCTGTCGCATTCTTTAGATGAAGTGTCTTGAGGATGCAGTACTGCTATAGGTTTATTGTTCATGCCATAAAGCAATTGTTTTCCTCCCTCGTCGAGTATTTTAAATAACCGGTCTCTTTTTGTAAAGTCATCAAATGACTTATACAATTTCTCAAGCACTTCGTCTCTTTGTGCAGGAGTGTTGTATTTGCATGGATGAATGGCTTTGTCGGACGTGCAGGCAACAGTAAAATTGAACGCATTGTCCTTTTTGTGAAACCTTGCTTGAAATGGATCGTTTGATTGTGCAACGCAAATAAATTTTTCAACACCAGCTGCACCCCATGCCAACTCAGGCTTGTCAAATCTGCGATTGCTTTGCGCGAGAACTTCTCTCAGGTATATTGTTTGATTGTTGCAAAAATCCGTTTGTATAAAATAATTGCCTTTATACTGCAGCAACATCGTAAAGAAAGCAAAATCTTTTCTTACATCGGCAAGCGTGCTATACGGCTTTGTACTTTGCCAGTCATAGGCAGCAAAATAGAAAACATAATTTCCTGCATTATCACAAGCTAACGAAGGGAACAACGTCCTGAAGTCTTCGCTGCAGGTTATAACGGATTTTAGAGGGTATAACGCTGCCACCGTTGATAGTGTTTCTATAACATCCGCGTTTGCGCCGGTGATTGCATCCTGTGTTTCTTTAGGGATAAAGACAAGCGGTGCTTTGTTTTTATTGATGTCAGGATTTTTATCAAGACTGATATATTTTCCGACTCCGTAATTTTCAGTTGCCTTTGCGTAAGTTAACAGCAATACATAACTCGCAGTAAAAGCATCTTCTGCTTCTTCAACAGAGCCGAATGTCTGAAAACTTTCGAAGAGTATGGTGCCCGGCACAAGTAACCCAACCTTGTTTACGCACTTAAGGGCATAACGATACAGTGTTGCTGTTGTTTTGGGATCTGTGTCTTCAACAATATTGTCTCCACCAAGACAGATGTTTAACAGTTCCGGATTGCTTGCAAATTTGTTGTATAAACTGTCCAACACGTCTTTAGCAATCTCTCCGGTATTAATCCTGCGTTGTGCTACCAGGTTATCTTTGTCAACCAGCCGGTATACAAGTCGTCCCTGGCTGCTCTCTTCGTCGATCTCGGTGCTTTCGGCAAATGGCTCGTCTTCGGCAGACTTGCTGATTGCACTTATTTTCTTATTTAGTGCAAGCAACTTTTTCGCATCTTCAGGTGTGATGTCGTTGTTGTCTTCATCTTTCTTTGCATCGTTTGCTTTCGTGTAGGTAAAGAAGACATCGTTGCTATTTGGGGATTTTAATGTGTATTCCTTGCCAACCACTTCAAGTGTGACGTTAGCCAAGTCCGCTCTAAATTTTTCCGCTGCCTTGCGGGCCTGTTCTTCACTATCAAATTCGACAACACTTTTAAAAAGAACCTTCTTTGCTTCTTCAAAACCTAATCTATATGTAAACTTCCATTTATGGGGAATGGCTACCGCGACTAGTTTGTAGTAGTTTGCTATGATCTTTGCATATATTTTGTCCCTGACGGCTTCTGCCTTTGGTTTCGACTCCAACCTCAGACAATGAGCAACAAGAATTCCCTCATCTAAAATCTGCAAACTGAAGGGCCTTTTGTCTCCCTCGATATTGTAGTTGGCGAGATTGGTCAATAGAAGCATCAGTTTGTGGCAAGCTAATTTGGCGGCGTCCTGACTGTTGAATTCTTTTGCTGAGAGTAAACTAAAACTATTGTCTGCATCCAACAGCTCGTAGTAATGTTTGCCTGGCTTTCCCAGCCTATTATTTCTAGTCTGAATGTTGAACTGCTGCGCATCAATCAAGTGTTCCGGTGTCTTATTATTGTTTCTGTAAAACTTGCCTGATGGGTTGATGTTGTCGTCAAGGATAATCCAGTTTGAGCGTTCAGATGGCTCGTGCAAAAGACGTTTAGCTGCGGTGAAAGCTTTCTCCTCACTGGCAAACAAGTCTGTTGACCTCCTGATCGGTTTGCCGTTATTTTCCAGTTGTAACCTGTATTTATAAACGCTTGGCGGTGTGTCACCACTGGTTACTTTATTATTAAGTATTTGTTGCTGACCCATGCCCGCGCTGTCCGCCTTTTTGGGATCATCAAACGGTGCATCGCCAGTGTTTACGATATTTGTAAAGATTTGTTGCAGACACATGCTAGCTCTGTCCGCTTTTTTGGGATCATCAAACAATGAAGGGTAATGGGCTACATCTCCATTATTGAATGAAACCTCCAGCCGGTATTTGCTGGCTGGCAATGTTTCTATGTGGTATGCGGAGGGATCACTGGCACCTTTGAAAAGCGATTGGGCGGCAGCTTTTGCGTGTTCAGCTCCTTCATAACTGCGTGTAGCTTTAAATAGCGAGAACTTCTCAATTTTTAGCTGAACTGAATAGGTGTCTTCATATTCTGCCAGTTCAAAATTGCAAAGATGACTTGTAGTGTTTTTATTGCCAGTATATGCATTGAATCTCCGTTCAAGCCCGGAGACATTGTCAATATTGTAAGACGCTTTTTTGTAATCAAAGGCCTTTCCTCGTTCACTACTTAATGCCGGAAAATCTGTTAGAAAGGATGCTTTGTTTTGGATTACTTCAGAGGACAGTTGTTGACTATCTGAAAAACCATAAGACAACATTGCGTAGTCAGTAAACTGTGATGCAAAACGTGAAAGCAAATGGTCGAGGAAAGCATTTCTCCTGGTGTTGTACTGGTCCTTGCTTTCTGTAATTTGTTGCAGAACCTGTCCGTATTCCGGCATGTTCAATTGAAGGTTGAATATAAAAGAACCTCCATTTGGGTAGCTTTTATAGCAATCGGATAACTTCGCAATAGCAGTAGTCAATTGCATTGATTTTGCAGCAGCTTCCTGAGTTGAAAAAAGGGCACTGGTTAATATGACGTCGGTGCCTGCAACTCCGACGTAGCCGAAAGTCTGATTCTCGGAAGTTGATTCATAAATGGCAGGATGATTGTTGTCTAATGAAAAATTGCTTTGCAAAAAAGATGTTATTATATCACACTGGTCTTTTGTAGCACACATAAACTGTTGTTGTAACTGCCTGATAGCTGCACTGCTAAAAGGTTTCTTTTTTAGCAATTCGTCAATATCTTTCTTCCAGACGGGCCATGCTATAACTGTTCCGTTGGTACCGAGATTGCTTACTCCATTCTTGTCAGCAATATTTATGATCTGGTCTGTAAAATCGGGAACTGTACCCAAAGAACCATCATCATTTAGCTGACTGGGAAAATACGTATGCTCATTTCCTGCCAGTGGTTGTTTAAATGAAAAGATCGACCGGATATTTTTTAACTGGGCAAGGTAGCTGGCAAAAAGCTGATCGAAAAAAAGCAGATAAGCCTTTAGCTGGAACGCTTGTGCAATGCGTTGTGGAGAAGCTGATTCAGGTAGGCCCTCCTCACCTATTCCATACACCAGTGGAAAGTCATTCTGTACAGAATAATAGTCTGCCAGATCGTTATGATAAACGGATGCAGGTATTTCCAGGTCTAATTGATCTTTTGCCTGGATAAGTTTGGCAGAACCCGAAGACGCAAGCTGCAAGGCCACTTCGTTTTTATTTACATCTACAGGACGATAAATACCGTTTGATGTAAAGTTGATGGTTGACAATCCGGTGGAGAATACCGCCACATAATCTTGTGGCAACTGAAATTGCCATTTAGACGCGAGGTCACCTTTGTTTGTCCTAAGCTTCAAACGCCTCACCGTCTGCACGCCCTCAATTCCAAGTATAACGTTGTAGACATCTGAAAGGTGAATTTCTTTTTTCCGGGTAATTGATTCAAATTCCACGGTGTCTACAAAGCCGTGACTCTGCGTATAGTTATAAGGCCGGCCGGCAAAAATATCCTCGATTGATTTTTGTTTATCAAGCAATTGCTGCAGTGTGTAAAATGCCGGCGATGGAGAGAAAAATTCTTTTAATGCTACGAGTATGTTTTTATAGACTTCGTCTGCATCAGCATTGGCCTCAAGACCTATATCTGCACATATGCCCATTTGCAATGGACATAAAAAAGTAATGTCTACAAAATCTTCGCAAAGGTTGCGGTGTGTTTGTAAAGCGGTTTTAATGGTCTCTCCAAGGTCATGCTCATCCTCTTTTGTTGCAATAAACTCATCCTTTTCGATATAGATGTGATAAAGACCGTTCAGATACGTTTTACAATCAATTGATGCGCTCTTGGCATCAACGGGAGAATCTTTGGACTGTGAACAAATGCCTTTCGGTTTTATGTCATCGGCGATTGTAAGCCACGCATTCTTTACGCCATCTATGTCAACCAGCAGTTTCCTGAAATCTGTAATGGTTAAGGGATTGCAGGACAATATTTCTGCGGGTGTAAAGAAATTATCTTCGCTAGGGTTGCTAGGATCTTTGGTGAAAATATCAATTGCCGGAAGATTGGTTCTGTAACCGAGATCCAGCAGCGCATATATCAATGCTTCCAATATCGTGATGCCCGGATCATGCACATTGTAATCTGTCCACACCTTTCCAGTCAGCTTTCCAAGGTAATCGATGGAGGCAGACTTTAGGGTGTCGAAATCAAGATACTGTGGAAATCCTGAATTCGTTTTACTTATAACCGCGCTATTTGTCAACTCGTTCGCCATAAGATTCTTTATACCAACGTGGGTTTAACAGGTTCGCAATAATCTTCAATGTATACTGTGTCTTGGCACTTGTCTTCTAATAATTGTTCGTCATCTCCGTCTCCTATACATATGTGTATTTCACCTGCCAACAAAATTGATCTTGGTGTTGTAGGGCATATTTCGAAATCAATAACAGCAGCAGGGTCTTGCTCACTCTTTATTTCCATCCTGGTGATGTAGTCAACATATTCTCTTGTTTCAATGAAATGAACGACATCCGATTTATTGACACATTCGCCGAATGAGAGCTTGTCATAATTGCCAACGGCCCATGGAGCCAAAAACTCCCTTAAATCCTTTGCGAGTTCCTCCTTATAATAGATCTCATCGAAACCGGGCCTTAGAACGATTGAGATGCAGAAATCAATTTTTTCATAACGGGGATTTACAGCTTTGATCCTTACAAAGGGCGAGCTTCGTTTAGAAAGATAATCTTCAATTTCTTCGAGCAAGCCGGTTGGGGCCTTGGGTTCAAAACTCTTTCCGGCAAACAGTTTCGTAAGATCCGGTATAATGGCTACCAGCACATAACCCGGTGCAAAAGGAAAGTCATTGAAGTACTCATCTGCATCCATTTTAAAACTATGATTGATGCATTTGGCTTTATATACTTGTGGAAATGCTTCCAGCGTCAGCCTTTCATAATCGAACTTTTGAATGGCCCTGCCTTTATGACGAAGCAATTCGCTTACTCTGATATAGTAGTGTTTTGTTGCTTCCGGTTCGCGACCATTAAATGAGGCATAGGGTTGCGTAACCTGCTTAATGTTTGCATCGGCAACCTGTAACTTTGATACAACCTGCGCTGCAAGCGGCGTTGACAATCGACTTGTGTCATTTGCAGGATCAATGGCGAAGGTTGCCTTTGCTGCCTGGGTATAAATGCCCAATGTCTCGCACACAGCCTTGCTATTCTTAGGCACTGAGGCTTTGATCCAGTAAGTGTTTTTAGGCATTACAGTATTGTCGGCAGACATGTTTTCCGGCAATGCGAATTTTATAATGCCAGAACGTGTTAAGTTATCCGTAGCATCGTTCAGTATTTCAAAGCCTTCCCGGAGTGCCAGCCAGCTGTTGTTATTCAGGTAACTCCAGTAAACAATTTGTGGGTCTGATTCTGAATCAGATGTTGCCTCAGCGAGTTGAAATAACATGTTTACATTTTCACCCGGCACTAATTCTGACAAGCCTATGAACAATGTTCCTTCATCGCAGAAGGTAGGAAAAAGTGGAGGGGCTAATGTTATTTCTTCTTTTTTAAAAGTGTTTTGATATGGATACAAGTGAATGAGATCTACATTGAGTTTTGTGGCAGTAGCCGTGTAATCAAGAGAAATACTGCTGATGACGGGGGTGTATGGCTCTGGTGGCGTGTGGTTTTTCAATTCCTTTCCATTGTCATCTTTAGTCTTAATATTCTCGTGAATGCTCTCGACTTCTTTTTTAAGATCTTTCAAAATTCCGCTATTGGAATCACCGATTTCTGTTAAAGTACTCCGGACTGCGGCAAGCTTTAATTTGATAGTCTGAATCAAAGGGCTTATAGTATTGTCTAAAATATCGATAGAAGCATCGACTAAATTCGTTGCAGAGGGTATGTTATTAGCATGCAACGCATCAGAAGCAAGGCGCAGGTTGTCTGCCAGATCAACTAAAGTATTTACCGATGCAGGTGAGCCAGGTGATGGAGGGCCGCCAAGCACGACTCCGTCATTAACGAGTTCGTTGACGTGAGTGGTTATTTCATGTATGTCCTGTTTTAGCAGTTGGATTTTGGCCTCCAGTGCAGGTACTGTTTCGCTTTTCAATGTTTCACTAGTTGTTCTTGCCAGAGCAAGCTTAACGGGGTCGGCACCTTCAAAAAGCTTCATCATATACCGGGCCAAAACAAAGGGATAGAGATCGTGCTGAAAGCTAACACCATCCAATGCCAGACGCAGAAACCCATATTGGGAGTTAACTGTAAGTTTCGTAAAATTACTCTCATCGACAGGTTTGAATTTGTTCCCATAACCAGGAAAATCATTCTGCGTGTACAAATATACATTCTGATTAAACGGCAATTTAACAGACACATCTCTGCAAAATGAATCTTTCGAGTCGTCTATATGCCCAAACAGTTCCTTTTCACCATTGGATATCCACCTTCCATCTTCCAGCACAAAGGCATCAATTTTAAAGCTATGTTCTGTTATGTCATCACTATTATCTTCAAACTTCTCTCCCACGGAATATTGGCTATAATAGTCATCCAGATGTTCCGGCCTGTCTTTCCACGTTACATTTATAAACAGAGATTTCCACGTCTTTGAGAATATCTCTTTACTACCGATGTAAAAATTGGAAGACACTTTAGGTCTGGTTCCAAATGCATAGATGGGGCTGTTCACATCTTGCACGTTTTCATCATTTTGTACAATGATGTTCTTCAGGCCACAAACTGCTACATCGATGGTTGTGTCTGCTATGTCGAGAGTTCTGAAAAAATGATAAGTGGAAATTTCCCTTCCACATAAATCTTTTTTTGTTGTCAGGCAGCAAGCCTCTCCGCTATTGGTTGAATTCAATGCATTGATCAACGAGCCCAAAGGGACTTTTATGTCATCGTTCAAAAGTATTTTTGATAAAGGCAAAATAGTATTGAAGTCTTCCCCAAGGTTGTCTTTATTGTACCAGGTGATTGATGGCTGATCTGCTTTAATAAGCGCCTCAATTAACAAATCAAAGGTTCCATCAGCGTTTTTATCCTTCAAGCTGATTTTCAAATTGTTTGGATCTGTTATAAAATCTGGGACCACCCAGCCTTTTTCTCCGCTAAAAGAGATGCTGAGGGGCCTGTGTTGTGGAAATAAGGTTGACAGTATATCTTTTGTTGCGTCTTCCCCTTTCAACAAATTCCAAAACTCGTCTGCAGGAACACTGGCTTCCAACTTGTAATTAGCCTGCTTGCCACAACACACAGATTTTTTGCAGTCATCTGTGAGGTAACTTTTTCTTATCGTTTCCGCAATTCCTTCGCTAACGCCACTTGCCACCGCTTTGTTGAGCAAGGATTCTGTTATATGAACATAAGTTTGCGGTAAGATCTCCTGCATAGCCTTAAACAACAGATCCTGGCCCAGAAAACCAGGATAATTTTCATCAGGTACATTTTTCTTTTTCTCGTCCGCGAGTGGAACCTTGTCGTTTACATTTCCTTTATCTTTTTTACAACACTCGTCTATTTGTTTTGGTGCCGGGTTGGCTGAAGCGTTGCAAATCTCGTCGCGATATTTACACGTAAGTTTAATAGTGATCGTTCTAAGTCCTTCCTGCAATAACAAAACCGGCGAGGCAAGAATAAAACCCAAACGTGCTGAGGGATAGGGATGAAAAAAATTAGTTCCCGGCGCGATGTACTTGCTGTACTTGTCGCCAAGTGTTGGATAATTTTTAGGATCATCTGTGAAATCCTTATCTATCCCATCCAGTGTATTTGCCTTAACGGCCATATAAGCGCCTTCAACATAGAATTTATCTTCGGTAAGAGCTTCGTTGTTTATAAACAGCGTTCGAAGATCAGTGACCTGCGTTTTATTTACAACGATTTCATCATCCAGTGCAAAGTCAATTTCAGCATTGTTGATATCCTTGTCCGCCTTTGCCAACAGTCCTTTTTTCAATACGTACTGCTTCAATTGTTTTTGTAACTCAAAGACAAGATGCATTTCATCAGGCGTTGCGTCTTTTGGTTTCAAACGCAAAACATCTTTGTAAAAAAAATCAAGATGTTTTTTTGTGTAACCATTCAGGTCGTTTTGGAGATTGCTGAAAATAGAAATGAAAGTAAACACCAATGCAAGATGGGGCGGATGTTTTTGTTTTAAATCATCCTGCAAGGGAATAAGGCTTTGTTGCACGTTTGCTTCAGCGAAAGCGGCAATGGTTCCCATTCCTTTTGCAAATGAGTTAAAGCAAGTGGTTATCGTATCCTGAAACGCAAGGAGTTGTTCGTCACGTCCTGCTTTACTGTTTATTGCTGCATTGCCGTTCACTACCTGCGAACGTTTAATGCCCCAAAGACCGGTCTGGCTATAGACGGGTTCAAATTCTATGTACTTGATGCATAGTAGACTGCATGCGCTATATGTTGTCTCAATAAATGTTCTGAGCGGCGCCTGCAACTTATCTGTAGTAAGCTTTTGTAATGCGGTAACAATTGGAAGTTTGCTATCTTTTATGCCGTTAAATAAATTATTTATTCTGTAAACTGTGCTGTAGTAAACGAAGTGTATAAGCAACTGTAATCCGCGTTCAGAAGGCTGTTTTGTAAAGAGCTGGTTGTATAGCTGAAATTTTTGAGTTAATGCATCGGCATTGTCTTTTGTTGCAGCTGCCAATAGAAAGGGAATACTGGTTTTAAAGAATGACTGCCAGTTTTCATTTTCATTTAGCATGGTTTGCCTCTCATTTACATCGTAGTATGCTGACGTATATTTTAGATGGGAAGCATATTCTGTGAAGTAATTGAGAAGGTCGATTAAAGACCTACCATCAAGCTTTGCCTGACCAGACAACAGTTCTTCCATATCCCGCTGTGACTGACTACAGCCGGGATCGTTTTGAAAAGGATGTTCCAGGTTTTTACAATCAAACATAAATTTGACTACAGGTTATAAAATGATTGATCAAATAGGCCTCAACGCTTCATTCTTATAATAGTCATACACGTAGTTAAACCTTGAGTTGGTTTCTGGTATAACGTATTCTATTCTTATGAGGAATCTGCCTTGAAGCAGCTCTGGAGAATCGTCCGGAGTCACTTCGATATTCTGCACTACTATACGAGGTTCATAAAAGAGTATAGCATTTTGAACCCTGTCTTTTATATAGCCAACGATTGTAGGGTTCAATGTTTCAAACACAGAATCAGCAAGATTGCAACCATATGCGGGCTGCATCACCCGTTCACCCAGGCTGGTTGAAAGCAAAATGTTCAGGCTTTCGTTTATGTCTTGTTCATCACTTACAAGCAACACTGTGCCTGCATCTTTGTTAAATTCAGGCGGAAACTTCCAGCCTGTTCCCAAAAAGTCTAAGTGTTGTTCCATATAACATTATTTATCCGCCGATCAGAACTGTTGGACATCCCATCACGATCACGCCGCCATGCGCAGTCAGGTCACCTTGCCTGGCCGCGGGCTTTCCACCAATCAAAACTGTTGCTGAACCTTTTACAATGGTATCAACAGCTCCAACGCAAACAAGCATATCGCCCGCTGTTGCCGCAGGCATGTTGCCTATCAACACAGTTGGTACGCACGGTCCTATCACGGGGCCGCCTACATGGGGAACGGGTCCATTTGACAATGGGCAAGTGTGCATGTCTGATATCCTTGCTGCTAATGGCATTATTTGAATTAATTTATTTTTACCAAAGACCCTTTAACTTCTGTAATCCCCTGTGATGAAACTGCTGCTGTTGCTCCCTGCACGCTAACATCGGCGTCTGCCTTAACTGATATTGACGCAGCGCTTAATGATAATGATGATACCGCAGAGAGGGTTAGGTTTGTGCCGGCTTTCACTTTAACATCCTTGGGACTATCAAGCGTAATACCAGATGTGTCCATTGTTACCTTATTACTGTTTTGATCTTTTATTTCAATTTTTTGACCGCTTTCATCCAGCGTAATGCTGTTTCCAGCGGGTGTATCGATGGTTATTGTTTTCGTATTGTCATCAAAACTTATGTGCATTTTGCTGCGGGTCGTAATACCCTTTTTGTCATTAGCATCTTGTGCCTTTATGGGGGCCGGCTTGGCACTGCTGTTTAACATGCCTAAAGTAACTGCATGTCTCGGATCATCGTTTATAAAACCAACAATCACTTCATCATCAATTTCGGGCAGAAAAAAAGAGCCGCGATCTTTGCCTGCATCAAGTGTTGCAACTCTTGTCCAAATTCCCCGGCCTGCGTTGTCGATGGTTGGAATTTTTACCAATATTCTATTCTCACCATCGGGATCAGACTCGAGTTGTATCACCTTGCCAATCTGTAATCCATTGATTGAACCAACCAAACCCTCTGCCTGCATGTTTTGAATGTCATCATGCTCCTGTGTATGATACGATGAATGAAATCCAAACTGAATGTGTGTTTCCCATGCACCCAAACCAACATCATGTCTTACGCCGCTCACGTATGCATTGCCATTGAATCTCGCCCCTGTGCCGCTAATCTTCAACATGTCGCCGGGCTTAATGCCGCTAAAGCCGAGCACTTTTGCACGACCTTTTATTTTTGCAAGTCTGCTTCGCATAAAAGCACCATCCGCCAACGACTGTAACTCCTGTTGAAGCAGGTGACCACTGTGGTGCATTTCATAATCTACATCAATCGCCTTCGCAAGATCACTGGCTGGAATATTTCCCGGCTCGGTCAATGATGAGCTCGTGCTGCTTGCCTGAAAAAGTGCCTGATTGGAATGATCCCAGGAAGCTGTTTTTACGGACTTCCATTGATTGCGTACATCCATCTCTGCTTCAAATTCCAGGATAGATGAACCGTAGTTTACCTGCAGTGCCGGTGACGTATTGGTATTGGGTTTTCCTATATTTATCTGGGCGCCGTCTATGTTTACCAGCATGCCGTTAGCTTCTGCACGCAACAGTAAAAAATCCCAGTCGGTAATGTGATGCTGCACAATTTCTTTGTGTTGTAGAACCGTTTTTTCCGACTGCAGTTGTAACTTGTAATTTGAAGCCAGTTGGTTAAAAAGGTCTGAGTCCTTTAGATTGTTATAGTATCTGCTGTGCCTTCCAATGGACATGCGAACTGCATTGTGTCTGCATTCTATAAGTAACTCGCCTGCGCCGCCGTTCTTTACTTTTATGGCATGCCTGATAATAATGCCTTCAAATACTTCCTTATTGGTTGAATCGCGCCCCAGACTAATAACGATCGGCTTTCCGGGTGCAAAAGAATTACCGTCACTTGCTGCAAAAGTTTGATCTGCCGCATTGCCATCTCTGAAAACCATTTTGGCCTGCGGTATGCGGTTTGTTTCCAGTACGATGGTTAAGGATTGCAGTTGAAAAGTGGGGGCAATCGCAGTGCCATCAACTGTTATAGTAAAGCTTGCAACATCGTACGTCGAATTATTTGGAATAAGTATTTCAGACATTCTTTTCATTTTTATCAAAGGGTGGAAAGAAAAGATTTGTATTGGGTTTTACATTTCGCAATCCAACGAGGTTATTGGCTTTTGCGACCTGTAAAAAATATTTTGAATCGGTATAAATTTTATAGGTCATAAGGTCCAGCCTGTCTCCTGCTGTTACTTTCTTATAATGGGTAAGGTCCGGTGAGCTCAACCGTGATAGTGCCACTTGCGATTCAGGTGTTTCAAAACCCATGAATGTGGCAGTTATTTTTACCCTTATTGGAAAACCTTTTGGATCAAACAACGTGTGATTAATATCCAATGACTGCACCACACATGGAAACTTAATTTCAGAGCCCCAGAAAATGATCAGAAATCTTGGCCTGTGTGTTGTAGGATTATAATCGTACACACACTTTAAGAAAAGCTTAAGCGCTTTATCTATGGACAAGTCTTTTCCATCTTTATCTTTTTTATCTTTTGCGCCAAAGTATCCTTCCATCGTACCTGTGCCATCCAATATAAAATCAAGCTTTAGTTGCTCGGGGCCGGTTGCTTTAAATCTTGGATCTCTACCGGAACTGCCGTGTGCGCCTCGTGCATCTAATTCAATTTTATAATTCTTGGTAAATGATTCCGGGTTGATCGGCGCTGTAAACATAGACTCCGTGTCTTCGTCCTTAAAGTCCTTATCCTTGAACGAATGGATAACCAATTTTTGAAGACTACCGCTCATTTTTATTTTTTAAATTTTCCAAAATTTTTTCAACACATTTATTAACCAGGTCTTCCAAATGGGATGTAGCGTCATTGTTATCCTGCGTCGTGGACGTGGCAGATGCGTTGTTGTTGTTGTCTTCCTGCACGATGTTGGCTCTAATTATCAATTCGCGTATTTCAATAGGCATGTTCAAACAGTTTATTTGGCACGTTAATGTTGCAACGCATGCTTTGTTTCTTAGCTTCGAACGATCAGCATGTTGTAGTTCAATTCAAGCGTTTCAATTAGAATGTTGCCCGTTTCAGCGTTTAGCTCACCTATCTTCCAACTCCTTGGCCATACATTACTGATCGTCCAGTACATCAGGGATGTGGTGTGATCCTGGTTCAACAGCTTGATGGTTACTGAACGCTTGGGGACTATTTTTTCATTTTCAAAAACATCCTGCAGCCATCTTGTAATGCCCGACGCAGAAGGTGTCAGTATTCCGCGCTTAAGTATCAACGGTCCATATTTGCGACGCACCGGAATGACGTGTTCAAACCTATTTTCACCCCCTTCCTTTATTGTTTCCGTTTCTAATGTTGAGTCGAGACCTGTAACAGATTGAAACCTTACATCAATATCTGTACTGGCCGTACCTAATGATACGCTAAAGTGAAAATTGACTGCCTGGTAAGAATTGTCGGCCATGGTCGTTAATTATTTTGCTTCCACTATTGTTAACCCCTCATGTACGAGAGTCATTGTCTCTATTGCGACTTCATTGCCATCGGCTTTCAGGTCTGTTGACTGAATCTTTGATGGCCATGCTTTTGCAAGCGTCCAGGTTATGATTGGCTTGTGCTCTTCATCCAGCAATTTTATGTGCACGTCTCTTCTGAATTTTTCTTTTCCCTCCTGGAACATGAATGTCTTCTTCCAGTTTTCGAAATATTCAAAGTCGCCAAGGAATGTTCCACGCTTAAGTGTTACGTCACTGTATTTTGTGAGGCCAGGTTGTTTTGTTTTGTTGTAAGCAGGGTTGCTGCCTTCGCGGTACTCAATTACCTGCGTTTCAAAATCAAGGCCGGTTACCTCAGTAAAGCCAACCCTTGTTCCACCCCATTCCAGTTGAAAATGAAATTTCGGTAGTGGATAATTTTTTTTAGGATCGTCTGCCATATATCAGTTTTTGCTGTTATTAAATTTTATTTTGTTGCAGGTGCACATCTTTTGGATGGGTCAACATTTGGATCGTTTACTACAGAAGCAAGTCCGTCTCTCAATGCTTTCAGATTATCACGTCTCTTTGTTGCTTCAAGTAGTTCTCCTGTAAGCTTTTTAAGATCGGAATTGTCTTTTTGATATCGTTCTTCGATTTTCTTGTAATAGCCGTTGCTGCAAATAGGGAATTCGAAAACGGGCGCAAGGTTGGTTACTTCAAATTCGCCTTCGTGCGCCTTTTTCAATTCCAGATCATTCTCCCAATTTTTGCCTTCGCAATTAAAAGCGTTCTTCCATCCTCTAAGTATATAGCCCAGTCCGAAGTTGTAGCCGTGATGGCCAATGTGCTTGTTCAGATTGTTTATGGTGGCGATTGCCGTGATGACCATTTTAATTAATTCATCCCTTGTGTTAATTATAGCATCCAGCTTTTTGCCGTAATCTTCAATGAGCGCCATAACGCCCTGTCCCGAAACGAGCGCTGGATTATTGGAACATTTGATACATTTAATTACATCATCGTAGCGGTCTTTCAGCTCGTCTACCTGGATATAAAAATCACGCAGCATGCAAAACAGAAGATTGATGGCATGCTTGGTAAAGTTTGAATTGTGACTTATTCTTGATGTGTGATGAATAATTATTTCGAGCTGCCGGCAAATTTTTGTTGTGGCCGCACACGCCTTGTCAAGGTCATCCCTCCAGGTTTTCCACATGTCGCGGTGACTTTGCAAATTCTTCTGCCTTTCTGTAAGCCAGGTGACTTTTTTATCGGCCCAGTTATAAAGGGCGTCTGCCTCCTTAAACTCGATGCTCCATGTATCATAGCAGCAATCGCTACTACCGCCCGGATCAGGTGGATTCTTAACGGGTTCGCAACATTCCTTCACTTTGGGTTCACACGTGCATTTTTCCTGCAGGTTATATTTTAGTAAAAGCATGATTCAATTTTTATTTGTGAAGATTTGTTTTACTGATGCTGATCATTGCTTGTTAACGTTTGCGGAGGTGGAACAAAAGCGCCTTTTACCTCGCCACATATCTTGCAAATTTCATCAAAGCATTTATCAAGTCTTCCGCCATCTCCGTCATCATCAACACAGCCGCATTTTGGACAACAAATTTTCCGCAGGGTTGTGTTGATTCCGGCAAACGTAGAGCGCTCGTCGTAAAGGGCCAATATTGCTGTGGTTCTGGCTGCCAACGCAGTTTTCAACTCTGCCTGGTAACTATCGAGCTCTGTTTTCCGAGAAGCAATTGTTGCTACTAATACAGCGTCAAATTCCTGGGCACTTGTATACAGCGTTTGTTGCAGTTCAACAATACTGCCGGTGTTTATAAATTTTTGAATACCTATAATATCCGATGAAGACTTGAAGATGGCATTAACGTCCTGTGACAATACATCCGGCATGGTAAATAAATCAGAAATTGCTTGGTCTATTTCATTGCACGGATCATCCTCGTCTCCGTCCGTTTTTGGACTAATAGCTGACCATTCCGCATCGCTACAAGTGTCATGACTTTTTGATGCCAGTAGTGCAGCCTTGCTTTTCCAAAGGTCTTCGACCAAAGACTTCAGGGTCTTTACTTTATTAAAAATTTCCTTGAGGTTGCCTGCAAGTGCGTCGTCCCAGGTTTTAAAATTTCCGACACCTGCTTTGATTTGGTCGTTGGCTTGCATCAGTTGGGAACCAAAGCTCACTTCTGTGTTTACGTAGAGCTGGTAGTTTTCCCTTGTTGCAAGAAGCCTGCGCTCTCTGCTTTTGTATATTTCCTCCGTCGATTCAAAAGCAATTTTGAGCTTCTCAAGATTGTTTTCAGCATCCGTTATGTTTTGACAGTATACCTTCTTCAGCGCATTTATGCTTTTCTGAGTGTCATTGGCCATATCGCCACATTCGGGGATGGTAACGTTGTTTTTATTATTCTTTGGCATTGTAATTAATTAATGTTGATAGAATCAGGATTCAGAAAGCAATTTGTGCATGAACTGGAGCACGATGAATTCTGCAGGTCGCACTGCGGCCATGCCGATCTGTATGATCATATATCCCTCCAGCACGTTCTGTTCTGTCATTGTTTCACCAAGGCCTACATGCACAAAAAATGCTTCTTTTACAGATGCACCCATCAACGCGCCTGCCTTCCATTGCTGGGTAAGATAATTTTGTATCATCGATTTAACCCGCACCCAGGTGTTCTCGTCGTTTGGTTCAAAGACAAATTGCTGAGTGGCATTCTTTACAGACTCTTCAACCATGATAAAAAATCTTTTCACAGAAATGTAGCGCCACTCATTGTCGTTGCCTGCCAGTGTGCGGGCGCCCCATACAATCGCGGGACCTCTTCCCTGAAATGAACGAATGACGTTAACAGACTTTCCATCCTGCGGGTCAACGTTTAAATCTTCTTGTTCCTTGGTAGAAATCAGGTACAGGGGTCTTGTAGCATTTACGATGTTCACGTTGGCCGGAGCTTTCCAAACACCTCGTGCGTTATCTATTTGCGCATAAATGCCAGCCATAGAGGAGGCAACCGGCAATAGCATTTCCATATCTGTTACCGCAGCCTTAGCCTGAAAGTACAAGGCGTTGTGTCCTTTTTGTAACTTGTCGAGTGTTGTTAAACTGTCCGGCGCATTTACTAAAGCAATTGATGCGTCATTGTCAACCAGTTTATCACCAACAAGAGTTTTATAATAAAAATCGATACCTGTATATATTCTTGGAAAATATGTTGCGGCATAATTAAGATGATCTGTGGTGCCGGTTAAAATATTGCGCATTCCTTTTGTTGTATCGGAATTTATAATGTCCAAACGCCACACATCTTTATTCGCGACATCATGATAAATATCCATTATAACAAATCTGTCCTTTAGATCAACACACTGTTGAATGGCAAGCGTGTGCAGAAGATAATAGTTGGCAGCTGTATCAATATTGGTCGAGTCTGGAAATACCAACAATGTTATTTCATTAATTTTAGCTGTTTCAAACAGTCCTCCTGACTGAGTAGCATCGTCACCCGTTAGTTTGGCCACAGCAATCTTACCGCCGTCATCAGTGTATGAACCCACGGATACTATCCAGCATGGGCCACCGCCATTTATGAAGAACATTTGTAAGGAATAATACATCAGGTGCTTTGACCTTTTTGTTTCATCAACAGAGGCAGTTGCTGTGGTTTGGCCATTTACTGTAGCAAAAGTTACTGTTAAGCTACCGACTTCGGGATCAGGATTGCCAAAATATAATTCGTATTCCAGCATGGATTCAATGCGCCATGCCTTGTTTAGTAAATCTCCCGGCGCTTTCCACTGGGCCTTTTCTGTATAACCGATAAATGCAGGAATAGCAGTTTCAACCGAAGCAATAGAAGGCGGAAGGTGTGGGATTTCCTCAATGTAGACTCCCGGTGTTTTATATTCGTTTGCCATTTAATAAAAATTTAGCTTTAGTAATGTTTGTTTGAAAGTTGATGCGCGTTTGTTAGCTTGTATCCAGTGGAAATGTTGTCGATCGGGACACAGCTATATCGGAGTAGAATTTTCCATTTTCTATTTTTATCCTCCCATCATTCTCCGGATTTGGCAAATACTTATCAGCGCCAAAAGAAGTCGCAAGAAATGAGATATCCCGCGGCTTTTTTGTAATCAGGTTATTGCCTTCTGCCTGTAAAAAATCTATGGCGAGCTGGGTGCCCCGGGGATCAAGTTTCTTGTTTTCGTCATTAATATATCGCCAGAATGTATTCCTGCTTTTTACACGCACTTCATAGACCGGGGCCGATACAACAGATCCGTCAGGATTTTTTCTATACCTGATGAAGCCATCTGTATCATAAAGACAGAATTCTTCATTTGCAACAACCGGCTTGATGCTTATTAACGCCCACGGAACAGATGTCCTGTATTCATAAAACATCAGCTTGTGTGAGTAAGATTTGTCGTTATTAACAACGACATTTAATGTGTACGCATTTTCCTGTGTGTTGGCAGATCCCGGTAGTACCTGAATGCTCGCTTCCGGCACACCATTTTTTGTAGACTGATCGTGCGTAAAGTTTAATTGCACATTTCTAAAAGGCTGATTGTTTGCAATTTTAAAAGTTCTTACCGTAACTCCTGCGTGATCATTTAACGTGAAAACCGCGCTGGTAACAATGTCGCTGTCATCAAATTTGTACACAAACTGAAGCGGCGCGATTATTTCATCGGTTGAACTCGCATAGGAACTTCCATTAACGGGCAAAGAAGCAGCCGTGGTTCCGTTAAAATAAAAAAGCTTTATGCTTCCACTGTCCATAAATAGTTCACCCTGCTCATAACTGTAACTCTCATCATGATCTGGTACCATGCCGGTTAGCTCGGGAAATACTTTTGCTGTATCTAAATCTTCGTTTGTAAAGTAATATGCAGTAGGTATTGCCTTATTAATCCGCCGGTTGGTAACAGCATTAATAAGTTGGTTTGTAGCCGTTAGTTGTATGATGATATTCAAATCATCTGGTAGCTTAACAAACGGTTTATAGGCTTTTGTCTGGTCGGGCAATGTTGTTTGTGTAACTCTCGCCATCACTGAAAAACCGGCGTATTCGGGAACTATGCGTAACTGATAATTTTGGAAAATATTGGGCATCATATCCGGCACCTCATACACGAAATTTTTTGACACAGAAGGAACATCAAGGCCAAACATTTCCAGCAGATAATCATCATTAGAAAGATTGCTATCAAACAAAGAGGTGTTGTTTTTGTCTGTCAGATAATACTCATGTAGTAACTGAACAGTAAATAGCTTCTTATAATTAATATCGGCCATCAGTTGCTGTCTGAGTTTTTTTGAATTACTGTGTCTATTTCTTCTATTAATGGAACTGTTCGCACCGCTTTCCTGCTGTCAATAGCCACCAGTCGCAGCTTGTACATTGCAAAGGGCACTTGCCTTCCACCCAGCGAACCCCACAGGTGATTGATCTGTTCAAAGGTTAGTGTGTACAGGTCCAACGTAAATTTCAAATTGAGCGTATTGCCTGCAGGCATGAAAGGAGAACTGCTGGAGAAAGTGTTTTTTTCCTGTAGAAATTGAATAACGTAAGCAAGCCTTTTCAAGGCGTACTCATACTTGCTAAAATTGCTTGTGAACAAAACGTACAGGTTGAGATTGATCGGAGTGTTCTCAACAATCGCAGCATTGTTAAGAAATGGTCTTCTGATTGTTGACTGATTTTTTAATGCACTTTCTTCTTCAATATTAACTATGCTGATAATTATCTTGTCTGAAAGAGTGGTATTTCCACTACCAACTTCGAGCATGCCAATGTTTTCAAGCTCTACATCAACAGCATCTTGAACGGGCAAATTATTGATGTAATTAGTTAATTCCAATTTCAACAATATGAGGGCGAGGTCCAGCATGAAAACTTTGTGTTTAGGGAGTGATACTTTTTCGTGTTGGTTAGAGTTGAAGCAAGAACACAATTATTCTGGTGATGAAGTTCCGGTCTATGGGGGTCATTTCTTCGGTTAACCTACGAACAGTTAAAACCATTTGCAATCGAAATAACGTGGAGAAGGCTGCGGAATTCGTGGAACGCGAGATTAACTACGTGAACTTATTTTCCGATAGTGGAGAAAATACGGGGAGATACAGAGTGCGCAAGCTTTACAGAGATGGTAAAATCAAACTCAAATGTCTGTGTATTGCAATTCCCGCCTGAAAGCCGGTGTATGTTTACTGCGCAGAACCGGCCTATCCGCATAAACTTTTCTTCAGGCAGCATTTGTAAAAAGTCCTTTAATGTGCTATTGCGAACGGCTTTCTTGACTTCATTGTTAAAGCCGATATATGCTTTAACGAGATGATCGCAACTTTCTATAAGAACAATATCATTCGGGCGCACATAAACGTATTCGCCGTTTTTTGTTGAAAGCCGGAAAAGACATTCTGAAGTTTTGCACAAGCTATGGGTTGCGACCGTCGTTTTTTTTGTTTGAAAAAAACTGGATGGACCTTCTTCCTCCTGGCAGTTCTTTAGGTCCTGCAGCTGGTGCGATTCGGACTGATATATTTTCATGGCAATTTGGGATAAGGTAATTTGTTTGCAATCGTCGGGTTATGCAGGAAGTACTTTTATTTTACTCTTCTTAACACAGGAATTTGAATCATAGACGGCACATCCCGGTTGTCTATGCTGTGTTTGTCGCCCGTGAAGTTAAACCTGTAGCGGGTTTGAGTGATACTCCCAATCGCTGTTAATGCTGTTTTGCCGACGTATTCCATGACTGTTGAGGCGTCGGTTGTCGTTGGTTTTTCATTTTGATCACGCTCTTTTATGGCACTGGATGTGGTGGAATATTCAGTCCTTTTGTTTCCGCAATTGCACATAAGTTTGAGGTTTAGATTTGCGTAAAAATTGATTGCTTTCAGGGATACATTTTAAAACTGAGTCTCTTGTTCTTTAAATCCCATTCTTACCAATGAAGTCCCGTCGTTAATCTTCCTTATATTCGGGTTTGTTGTCGTGATCGTTTTTGGTTGTCGCCCGTTCCAGTAAACAAGCTGCTCCGGATAAAGCCCACCAAATTAGGATCTTGTCTATCCAGATTATACCCAGCCAACATCCAACAGGAAAAGCAATCCAAACACTAAGACAATAAAAACAATCCATCAATCCCGAAAGGAACCTATTGTGTATTTTTTTTCGAATACGAAAAATGATGTCAAATGGCCCGTCCTCGCTGGAAATCAAATGAGTGACTCTCCAAACTGCAAGGACTGATGCTACAAAGTAAAACCACTGCATATTCGAGTCGTTTAAATTGGGTAGAAGGTAAACAAAGGCAACAATCATTTCTTAAGCGTTGCGTTTTTGTCGTCTACTAAAGTCATTTGCATGGTCGGATTTTTGAGTGTTCGTTGTAACCTGGCAGTGTCGCAAACGATTGCTCGGCGCACTTCTCAGCGCATTCCACATTTGTATCAAATCTCGTAACTAAATAAGAGCCAGACTAGCAAAATAAGATTTGTAAAAAATCAACTTGACAAATTCATGTGCGGGCGTTTTGCAGAAGGATAGGAATTGAGGGGTCTTGTTCTATAAACTTAGAAAAAAATATTTGGAATGTAAAATATGGGGAAAATTAAATTTATTTCAAGGTATGGATTAGGATGGACTGACAGCATTTATATTTTTTTATAATTCCAAACAATTGTGGTTGGAGCTTTGTTTGGTTCAAAACATTTTCACAGCTGCTTCGCTTCGGGTACAAAAAACACTGCCGATTTAAACCTACGACCCAGGTTGCAATTAGATTAGTGTTTAAACTTAAGAAGGGGCCAGTGGCCCCATTCTTAAAACCAGAACATGAGAAAAAACAACTTCTATAATCTTAGATTGCTTAGATCATTTTTTTTGCGTTTAAAGAGGAAACAATTCAGAGAGCTTTTTTTCAAGCTCTTCTGCCCTCAGATTTTTTGCAATGATTTTACCACTTGGGTCGAGCAATACATTTTGCGGAATGGCCCTGATAACATAAAGTTTGGCGACCTCATTGTCCCATCCTTTGAGATCTGAAACCTGCTGCCAGGTTAACTTATCGCCTTTGATGGCGTTCAGCCAATTTTTCTTGCTTCTTTCATCATCAAGAGACACGCCTAAAATATCAAATCCTTTGTCATGAAATTTTGCGTACGACTTTACCACGTTGGGGTTTTCGGCGCGGCACGGACCGCACCAGCTTGCCCAAAAATCAACCAGTACATATTTGCCTCTGTAACTGGAAAGCTTTACAGGATTTCCCAAAGTATCATTCAGCGTGAACTCAGGTGCCATAGCTCCAACAGCAGTGTTTTGCAAACTGGTTAGCATTGTTGCATACTCCTTACCGGCAGCGCTGTTTTTCAAGCTCTCTGAAAATGATTTAAACAATGGGGACACTACATCGTATTCAGGTGTAGAACCTCCGAACCTTTTGAGGGCATCAAGACTCACTACATTGTCGTTATGAGATTTTATGAAAGAGAGATAAGCAGTCTTTTGCTCTTCCATTATAGCATTGTATTTTTTATCCAGCACAGCTCTTACTGCCGTGTCCTTTTGTTTTTCAGGTGGCATCGCATTATAGTCAGCCATGAAAGCACTCATCTGGTCTGTAGTTGGCTTCAATGCAGTCCTTAGTTTCTGATAATCATCATTGATCTTCCCGGAAACGTTGGCAGTTGAGAGAGAATCTTTTCCTTCAATTTTTATTTTGCCCGGTTCCAGGTAAATAGTTTTTCGTTGCACATTTTTCCCGTTGGTTCCACCCCCCGTGTAATTAAAAACTAGCGTGGCTTGTATGGGCTCGTCAACACTTCCTTTGAATGCAAATTTCCCATTTGTAATTTTTGTTGAATCGGAAATACTTTGGCTACCCTGGCGATACGACAGATAAGCCATTGCCGGGGCGTTTATACTTCCCACTTTTCCGTTGATGGAAAAATCTGCTTTTTTCTGCGCGAGCAAAGTGCCGGGCAACAAAACAGCAAGACTGATTGTGCTTAATTTCATTTGTTGTTTAATTGATAGGTTATGGTGGCTGAAAATCAAATATAATTTTATTCCAGCCACCGCATGTTTTAATGTGACCAAGATAATGATCTATTTTTTCTCTGCAGTTAACTGTGCCAATCTTCTTCTATACGCATCAATCGAAGCTATCTGGGAATCAGCGAACTTTGTTGATTCATTGTTCTTAATTGCATTGGCACGCATTTCATTGGCTATCTCCAGGGCTTTATCACAATGATAATTTCTCACAGTAATATAGAAATAGGTTGATAGATATTTGGGATCAGGGTTTCGTTTCAAAAGATCCTCCATCCATTTGATACCAATCAGGCTCTGGTCCGGCTTGCCTGTGCAATTGCCCAACAGGCTTGTCAGGGCAAGCGTATAGCTATCATTGTTCTTACCGTATTTCTGTAAAAATGCATCTGCGCGCTTCATGTATTCATCAATATTTATGTTGCCGGTACTATCTTGTACTTCATATGCGCTAAAGAACATGGCGAACTCATTGTAGTACGGATAATTCTTAGCCTTAAACTTTGCTTTGGCAACTTCATATTGCTTTCTAGTCGCGGGATAAATCATGTTCTTTAAATACCATAAGTATGAATTGGAAATGTACTTGTCTACTTCTGCGCTGCCGACAGTCTTGTAATATTTTTTTACGTTGGCCTCAATGTATTCGAATGGAGAAGAAAAAGGCGCGGGCTTAACAAGTTGAACAAGGTCAAAAGTAGCTTTCTTCACTTTATCTTCGGGAGTCAGTTCATTAAAATAGGTGTTGAAATCACTGCTAAGCTTTTCACCCCTGTAGGCGTCTTTAAGCGCCTGAAAGTATTTGGTTACAAATGTATACTCACGGTTACCTTTATTCCATTCATTGATCAGTACAAACATATTTTTATTAGGATCCAGAGCAATTTTACCTAGTTCAATAAATGCCTCCGGAGTGCTGGAACCGGCTGCACTATGAATCATGTTCCCGTCTTTGTCGAGATACATTAATGTAGGGTATGCGTTAACCTGGTATTGTTTTCCTTTCTCTACTCCCACTCCTTTGTCGTCGCATTGCACCTTACAATTGATAAATTGCTTGTTGTAAAAGTTGCCGACACTCTCCAGCGGAAAAACATCTTTGGCCATTTCTTTACAAGGTGCGCACCAGGAAGTATAAAAATCTACAAAAACAGGTTTGTTTTCCAACTTAGCTTTTGCCAGTGCAGAATCGAGATCATGCATAAATTCAATTCCCTGTGCATTGATAATACCAGAAGTCGCAATCACTCCCAGCATCAATAAGAACATTTTTATTTTATTTTTATTCAACATAAAATTTTCTGATTAATAAGTCTGTATGATAGATGTCTGTGGCATCATTTTTTACTTTTTACTTTTCACTTTTGACTTAGCACTAAAGATAAGCGCCATTCTGCACCAGTTTTGGATTGCTGTTGAGCTCTATATCCGGCACTGGATATAACTCGCTGCCAGGCTTCCATGTTTTGTTAGGAGCAAGAGGTCCTAACACTGCTTCTGCCCTGTTTGTTCTTTTCAGGTCCAACCAGCGATGTCCCCATTCTGCAAAGAATTCAACCTGTCTTTCTTTTTCAAGCGCGAGGATTAATGAAGCCTGATCTGTTGCAGTGGAAGAAAGTAGTCCTGCACGGGTGCGAACGGCGTTCAAATCATCAATAGCAGACTGCAATTTGCTTCCACCCTGGCGGGCTCTTGCTTCTGAGCGTATCATATATTGCTCGGTGAGCCTGAAGACAACGTAGTATTCAGTAACCGCGCCCGCTCCTGCTTTATACTTAGCTGGAAAAGCCCATGTAGGATATGCAGGATTGCTAAATCCGATCCACTTTGTTTTGCGATTGTCAGTCGGTTCAAATGCATTTATCAGTTGCTGTGTTAATTGGTAATTTGGCTGAGTGGTACCCGTTACAAGAAACGTAGCACCTTCAAGCGTGTTTACATTGGAACGAACAGGTTGCAATTGCCAGATAGTTTCAGGACTATCTTTTTTGAAAACTTTGTCCAGTGCTGGCAGTGCAGATCCATAAGCCCCGGAAGCAATGATTGCATCAGCCTCTGATTCGGCATCTGCCCATTGACCAGTATACAAATAAGAGCGAGCCAGCAAAGCGCTTGCTGTCCAGCGATTCGGACGAAGTCTCTCCGTTGTGGGATAAGCTTCTTGTAAAAGTCCCTTGGCATCTTTCAAATCTGCGACGATCTGTTTCCATACATCAGCAGCCGGCGTTCTAGGTACCAGCATGTTTTCCTGGTAGTTCGTATTCAATATCAATGGAACATCTCCAAACAAATTCACGAGATAGAAATAACAGAAAGCGCGCATGAATTTAGCTTCGCCTGCAAGCTGGTTTTTTGTTGCAGTTGTCATTCCTGTTGAAGTTGGCAGGCCATTTATGATAGCGTTGGTGCGATAGATATATTTGTAACCATCTTTCCAAAATGCCGCTACATAAGTATTTGGAGGCGTTAATGCATGATCAGTAAACTCCTGGTATGTAGGCGCTGTCGTATTGCTTTGTGTCCAGATCATTTCATTTGCGGACATACCACCCAATGCGGTTAGAGAAAAACATACGAAGGAACCATTGCTGCCAAACTGATCATTCATCATGTCAATGTAAATGGAAAGCATGGCAGCAGTTGCTGTTTTATCATCCACAAATATTTTGTCACTGGTAAGAACATCGGGCGGATTCGCAACCGTCACAAATTTTTTGCAGGAAGACGATAATATCATGCAGATCAAACACGCCGCTGCTATCAGCCTGCCGGATTGCCCAACCATATGTAGTATTGTAATTTTTGTACTTTTCATTTTAATGATTTTTGTAGTGATCAAAAAACAACCTGCAGTCCCACGGTCATCATTCTAAGTGGAGGCATTGTGCTAAAAGACATTATTTCCGGATCACCAATTTTGTAGTGTGTAAATGTGAGCAGGTTCTCACCCTGGAAAAACAGACGAACATTATCGGCTTTAATTTTTTGAGCAATCTTCTTGTCAAGCTGGTACGCAAGGGACACATTTTTTAAGCGGATAAAAGAAGTATTGGTAATTACTGCGTCTGAGTAATTGGCCCAATAACTGTACTGGGTAGCCGCAGCACCGGTCGTGGTGAATCGTTGTACGTTGGTAATATCACCTTTTGCCTGCCAGCGGTCAAGCACTGCCTCTGGCTGATTCGCTCTTGTACCCGGAGCCTGGAAAAGGAAATTGGCCTTTCCTGATTGTTTTACGTAGTAGAAAGAAAAATCCAGTGTCCAGCCTTTGTAAGCCAATGTGTTTTGAAATCCACCGTAGTACATCGGTGCCAGATTTTTTGTTACTATCTTATCTTTTGCAAGGTTGATTCCGTTCAATTGATAAATACCAGTTGTTGGATCTACGCCGAGATACTTCACATATTTTTGGATAGTCACCGGTTGTCCGATCGACCATATCGTAGCATAGGAAGTATTTTCCAGATCAGGATACGCTATCAGTTTATTGCGTGGAATCGAAATATTGAATGAAGACCTCCAGCTGAAATCCTTTGTTTTAATGATGGTAGAATTCAACGCAAATTCCCATCCTGAGTTTTGCAAGATCGCATCTCTGTTTGCATTCACGCTCGTAAATCCAACCTGGCTTGGCAGAGGTAATCCTACCAGTTGATTGTCTGTACGGTTTAGATAGTAGTCAGCGGTAAAGTCAATGCGGTCTTTAAAGAATCCAAGCTCGAGACCAGCTTCCATCTTACGGTTTCGCTCCCAGGCAAAGTCTGGATTGTCGAGGTTATATGGATATATACCGCTACTGCCCTGGTAAGGCACTCCTGAAGAAGTAGAAAGCCATTGAGAAATATATTGATAGTTACCGATGCGGTCGTTGCCGGTAACTCCGATGCTTCCTCTTAACTTACCATAGCTAAGTGCTGAGAAAGATTTCATGAAATTTTCATTCGAGAATATCCATCCCGCTCCGATTGCTCCGAAGTTTCCAAACTGTTTGCCGGGGCCAAAGCGGCTTGAACCGTCGCGGCGTCCGGAAAGGTTTATGAGATACCTTGTATCCCAGTTGTAGCTTATACGTCCAAAGAATGCATCATAACGGTATTTAGAATAGCTACTAGTAACGCTTTTTGTGGAGGCTGGGCCTGGTGTTAACAACAACGCATCGTTGGTATAGCCACTTGCACTCACCTTCTCACCTGTACTCAACTGTTCCTGGAAACTTCCACCCACCAATACCTGCAGCTGACCTTTGCTTATTTTTGTAGTATAATCCATTTGCGGTTCGAGGATCCAGTTCTTTTGTGTTTGTTTATAGAAATCTGCAGAACTAATCAAAGTCGCGCTGGCAGGGCTTTGCGAAGCAATAGGGTTTGTTGCTGTTTGATCAAGTCTTACAACATTGAAGCCGCCATCCAGTTTTACGCGAAGTCCCTTGGCGACAGTATAACTCATGTTCAAACTACTTAGCATGTTATCGGTAAGCCCGATGTATTGCTTTTTAGTATACGCCAGAGGATTTGAAAAATTCACGCCTTTATCGCTCCAAACCAGGTTGCCATTTGCATCTAGTGGATAAGGCGCATTTGGAATCGTAGTAAGCAACTGCATCAGGTCAATGGTGCTCAGATTGTTTTTATCCGAACTATAGCTGGCGTTGAAGGCAATTGAAAATTTATTGTCCAGTGTGTGGTGCGCAAAGCTGGAATGCATGTTAATTCTGTCGTCGTGCATGTTGCCGTAGTACACAGGCGTCTCACGATGATAACCGGTGGCCAGCGAAACCTGCGTTTGCTGATTGCCACCAGATACGCGTACCTGGCCATCATAGTTGCGTGCAGTTTGCCCCAACAGTAAATCTTTCCAATCGGTATTGCGCGTAGTGTCCCATATCATCAAGTCAGTAGCATTGGTAGTATTGGGAGCAATGGAGTCATTCTTGAAAGCTTCTCTACGCATGGTAGTATACTGCTGCGTGTTCATCATTTGCGGCAGTTTTGTAGGACGCCCCCAGCCTGTATAGAAATTAAGATCTACAGCTGTTTTGCCTGCTTTTGCTTTTCTTGTCGTAATCAGGATAACACCGTTCGCGCCTCTTGAACCATAGATAGCTGTGGCATCTGCATCTTTTAAAACTTCTATGCTTTCAATATCTGAAGGATTCAGATTGACAAAAGGACTGCTACCGGCAGTAGCGTTGCTTAACCCGCCGAGCGTTTGGGCAGATACGCCGCTTGAAAATGTAACATTACCGACAGTATGCGCAAATGGCACCCCGTCAATCACATATAATGGCTCGGAGCCCGCTCCCAGTGAGCTTTTGCCACGCACATAAATGCTTACCGGTGAACCTGCAACACCCGAGGTCTGGGCAATTTGCATGCCGGGCACTTTGCCGCTTAATGCCAAAAACGGGTTATCTACCGGATGCTTGCGTATATCTTCACCTTTCACTTTGCTGATAGATCCGGTGGTCAACCTGCGGGTAGTGGTGCCATAGGCGATGACAACTGTTTCATCGAGACTATTAACTTTTAGTCTCGTCCTTATCGTCAGCATGCCGTCTTTCAAAAGCGACGACTGGTTAGCTTTCAGTTCAATGGTTTCTATATTGGCACCTGACACAATAAGCACGGCATCCTCACGTACACCCTTTATTTGAAACAGACCATTCTTATCTGCGGATGCGCCGAGATTGGTACCTTTTATTTTTATAGAAGCGCCTGCTACAGGTTCTCCCGATTCTGAAACGATTCGTCCCTGCACATCAATGGTAGGTGGCAGTGATGGTTCAGGGATCGGTATTGCAAGTCTCGCGCTGGCTTTAATTACCACTGTTTTTCCAACAATGGTGTAAGTCAGGTCCTTGTCCTTCAGACATGCTTCCAGTGCATTTTGTAGTCCTACATTGCGAAGGTCCACAGAAACTTTTCCCGCCTTTTCCAGTAACTCCACTGCGTAAACAAAATCATATCCGCTCTGCTGTTTAATGGATTTGAAAACGGCGGACAGGCTTTTGTTTTTTGCCGAAATAGTAATCTGGGAATAGCTGTGTGCTGAAGCAGCAAAAGTGAACACGACCATAAGAATGGCTGTAAATTTCATAATCAGCAGCGTTTTGGTTGAGCAGAGGCGTCTCCCGTAATCCTTCTCTTTAAGAGCAGGCATAAAAGAGCCACCACAAAGAAATTTTAATAACATAACTTTGTTTTGTTTGGGTTGATGAATAATAAGCAGTCTGCGCGATTGAAAATTATGGGGTCAGCCTAAGCGCCTGCCGGAAGTGTTGCAACCACTTCTGGCTTTTTTCTTGGGCGTCCCCGGATAGTAGTTTTAAGTACTTCTCATGCCTTTTGTGTTTAGTTGATGATAATATAAGCGTTAGTAGTTTTTAGTTAATCGATCGCACATTTCCTTGCTATTGCACGATCACTTTTCTTCCCGCAATTTCAAACTTCACTGCGCCCGTCAGCTCCAGTATCTTTAACACGTCTGATATGTTCGCGTTTCTTGAAACGGAACCGCCAATGTGACCATTGATTTTATGGCGGAAAACAACATCCACATCATACCAACGGGCTATCTGGCGCATCACTTCTTCCACACTCATCGAGTCTCCAAAAACAAAGGCCCCATTTTTCCATGCAATCACTTGTTCCAGATCCACATTGTCTGTAACATTGATATTTGCTGCTACCCTGGCTTGTTGCCCCGGTATTAACTTAGCATTATCGGAAGCCTGGCTCACAAGAACACTTCCCTCCAATAACGTAATCTGTTTTGCTTCTTCATCGTCGTAAGCCATCACGTTGAAATGAGTGCCCAATACTTTTACGTCTGTTTTTCCGACACTCACGTAAAAAGGTTTTTCAGCGTTATGTTCTACTTCAAAATATCCTTCTCCGGTTATCTCTACCCTTCGCTCCTTACCAGTAAATGCAGTGGGAAACCGCAATGAAGAAGCGGCATTGAGCCATACTTTTGTGCCATCTGGCAATGTCAATTGATATTGTCCGCCCTTGGGTGTGCTGATCGTGTTCCAAACCACTTTCTCATTGTGTGCACTTGAAATTTCGTAAGCAATCTGCCCGCTTGCCAGCTTGCGAATTTGTACACCTGCCTGACTTGCAAGATTGCCATTTGCTGCGCTATCCAAATTAATTGTTCGGCCATCTGCCAATGTCAGGATAGCTTTATCCCCTCCCGGCTTTATTTGAGCTATCGCCTCACTGTGATTGTCAGCAATATTGTTTTTAATATTTCGGTTAGCTATCCACCAATAGGCGCTTACTCCACAAATAAGGATAATAGCTGCCGCATATTTAACCCAGGAAAGTTGATGTTTCGACTTGCGGGTTATTGGTAGGACTTCAGCGGATTCCCTATGTGATTCAATTGCTTTGTTCAGTATGTTGGTGCTCTCTCCTTCACTAAATACATCTTCCCTGGAAATAAATGTATCCCAGCCTTCACCCAACAACTCTGTTAATCTTTGTTCATGCTCGGGTTGAACGGAAAGTTCGGCCAATTCCAATTTTTCAGATTGACTGGCGGTGCCATCTATTACGCGATAAAATAAATATGACAATCTATCCTCTTTCATAAAATTGATTCGATTTATTGCCGGCGCAATTAATATTTTGCGCCCCGTACAGACAAGGCAGTGCCTTGTCTCTCCTGTAAGACACCACATCTTGTAGACAGGATCAATGAAAAATGAAATTTTTATTACTTTTTTTCAGGCTGATTTGTAGACGCCAAAAATGACCCCAAAAACCACCAGCAGATCCGGATAATGAGTCCGTAAATAATTGGTAATGGTTTGCAGCGCAATGGAGATATGGCGCTTTACTGTATTGGGAGAGATCTGCATTTCTGCAGCGATCTGGGCGTGTGTCATCGCATTTTCACGGCTCAATAAATAGGCTCTTTGTTGTTGTGCAGGCAATCCGGCTATGGCTTCCGCTATTATTTTGTTTAGATAAGTAACATCCGTGTTATTTTCCATCTCGGAAGCCTGGTCCTGTTGTTTTAGCCATTCGTTGTGTTTCAAAAGCTTCCGGGAATGATCCCGCATGGCATTCAAAGCGCGGTTCCTGGAAACTGTAAAGAGCCATGACTTAAAATTCGTGATGTTTGCTAATGCGGACCTATTTTGCCAGGCCTTTATAAATGCTTCCTGAACAATTTCTTCCGCAACGGCCCGCGAATCTGTTAGCTTGAATATATATGAACCCAGCGATTGATGATAGGCATGAAATAGTGATGCAAAGGCGCGTTCGTCGCCTTCAGCAGTTCGTTTAAGCAGTTCGTCTTCGTTATGTAAATTATCAGTCGGCAACACCTTAACCAAATGGGAAACCGTAAATATAGGGGAAAAAATAACCTGCAACTCCCTGCGGGTAATTTACAACAAAAGAAAGGTACGATTCAGCTATCAAAGCCGTTTCCTCAGCAGAAAGGCTTCGACAGGCTCAGCCTGACACTCCGCTTTCGCTGTCAGGCTGAGCTTGTCGAAGCCTTGTTTATATTTTTTGCCGAATAATTAGTATGTTCACTTTTTAACCACCCAAACCCTTTAATTTTTCCCTGCAAATATCACCCATGCAAAAAGCCAATAATGAAACGCACAATGCAGGCAACCAGGACACAAGATTCATTCTAACAATTTAAAATGACAGTTTTTAACGACATAAAACTTGACAACATTGATCCTGAGGATTTTGAAGATACTTTACTCAAACTTGAAAAGTCATTTGGGTTAAAGTTTGCGGACAGTTCCTTCAAGGACGCAAAAACTTTTGGTGATATCTGCGATATTATTGAAGGCCGGTTAAATCTTATCCACACTGATGATTGTACAGCACAGCAGGCATTCTATAAAGTGCGGAATGCAATCTGCCTGACGCAAACTTTTGATGCAACAAACATCGAATTGGGAACAAGTCTTGAAAATGTTTTTCCCCGTTTAAATCGAAAAAAAAACGTAGCGCATTTTCAACAGGCGTTGGGTTTTCCGGTGAATATTTTGACAATGAAGGCATGGCTGTTTTTGGTAATTGTCGCCGGTTTTGTAGGCTCATTAGTCGCTTTCTTTTTTAGCTGGCTGTACGCCGTTTCAGGATTGATACTTTTCACCTTGTTTAGTTGGATTGCAAGTAAGTTTTCGAAAGAGCTAAACGTTTCAACAGTTAAAGAGTTGACCGAAAAAATTACAAGAGAGCATTATCTATCTGCACGAAGACAACGTGGGACAATGAACAGAAATGAAATTGTTAAAATTATACAGGACACTTTCATTGCCGACCATTTTTTAGATCAGGAAAGTTTGACAAGAGATGCAGCGCTTGGTTGGAAGTAAAGACATTTATAAAGTTTCAATTAGATTGGCTGTAGTGGGGGGTAAATTAACCCTAATTCTTCGATAAACATTGAGCGAAATGGTAACTATCCTGCATTGTCATCTATTTCCGTCATACCAATTAAAAAAGGGTCTTCTATTTCAACTGAATTGAAGACCCTTTTTTTGAATAAAATTTTAGACACCATTAAATCGTATATGCATCACTGTTATAAAAAATTACTACGCAATTTTTCATCTAGCTTTCAATAGTCACAGCGACCTCTTCAGTCTTCACTAATCATCCGACCCCGGCTTTTTCAGGCCAATATCCTTCATCGGATATTTTTGATACGTTGCCAAGTGAGCACCGGCCAATCCCAGCATACCAGGCAAGCCCCATTCGAAATATCTGTGTCCGGAACTAATTTGTTCCTTCGGATCTGAGTAAAGATTATATACCCATGGACTCATACCAGTGCCTTCAATCGCTGACTGGTCAATGTTTTTTCTGGTGGCGGAAGTATTAAACACTTTGATGTGCATTTTATATTCCTGCCAACGCACCGCCATTAAAGATGTTTCAGAATACATGAACACTGCATTTCTATTTGATTTTCCGGTATCAGACAAAAGGAACGAGGACTGGTCAACGCCATCAATATAATTGGCAGCGGGTATTTTACTATACGCACCTCCAAGCGATATAGAAGTATTAAACAAGTCACAAAGATCAAACAGACCATCACTGATCCTGCCGGGTTTGATCATTCCTTTCCAATATGCAATTCCCGGAACCCTTACACCTCCTTCCCAGGTTGTTCCTTTTCCTCCTCTAAAGGGAGTATAGCCGCAGTCGGGCCACACATCCTCATTAGGGCCGTTATCTGATGTGATGAACACAAGCGTATTCTCCTCTATTTTCAGATCGGTTAATAGCTTAATCAATCTGCCCACAATATCATCCACTTCTACCACTGCATCTTTGTAAGGAAATGCCGCGGGGCTTTTGCCTTTATACCCTTCGGAAACATAGTTGTCGTTATGCACTTTTGAGAAAGAATGTATCAGGTAAAAAGGCTTGTTGTCTTTCACAGCTCGTTTGATGAAATCCTCACTGTAGTTCGCAAATATCTGGTCAACTTTTGCGAGGTCATTGATATTTTCTATTGGCTGTACTACTTTATTTTTCTCACCTTTTTTACCAGTAACCACCGCTTGCTCTACCAGTTTTTTCATTGCATTATATCTGTCAGGTTTATTGATCAGGTCGGGATATATCCATTCATTTACAAACTGCGCATATTCTGATTGCACACCAGAAAATCCCAACCACTCATCATATCCAACATCATTGGGCAGGCTTCCCTCCGTTTCACCCAAGTGCCATTTTCCCGAAATAGCGGTTATATAACCACTTTGTGAAAGGATTTTTGCCGCCGTGTTTTCAGATGCCCAGGGATTTACTTTCGGATGTTCGCCCGTCAGTGTTGGCCTTGTAAGACCTGAGCGTGCAGGTATCCTGCCCGTCATCAATGCCGCACGGGTTGGCGTGCAGGTAGGCTGCGAATAAGTTGAGGTAAGTTGTAAACCTTCATGCGCCAGTTTGTCCATGTAAGGTGTTGGTGCGCCAATTGCGTAGCCACCACCAAACACGCCAATGTCGCCATATCCCATGTCGTCTATCAATAGAATCAGAATGTTTGGTTTTTTGGAAAGGCGTGACAGTTTTGCTTTCATTTCAGCATCCTGTGTTGGGTGTGGTATCGCCGGTTCCAGGTAGTCCTTTACTTTAACGGTGGGATTAAAATAGTTTTGTTGAGCCTTAATGGTAGTGAGAAGTAATATGCACGAGATTACTGGAAAGAGTCGTTTCATGACCAGGTTGTTTTTGTAAAAATTTGATTTGGAATTATCGCTTGGATAAATCAAAACAGCTGATATTATCTTTTGTTCAAAGCCGGAAAATTTTCACCGGCAAAACTGTTATTCTGACCATGTATCGCGTTTCAGCAATCAGGGAATAAGAATTGCTGCAACTATCATTAATCTATAGGCGAACAGTAGATCAAAAACTATCAACAAGCGCCGGCAAACATCGTTCCCTCCTGGCTATTGCATTGTCAAAAAACAAAGAGTATTCGGTCCCGCGATTTGATAAAAACGCTATGTATCTTTCCGGGATTATTTTATAAATTTCACAAATAAACCGGATTTGTAAAAAGAAGCCGATAAGCAGACTTTCATAAAACGGACACAGGCAGCACCAATACAAAAAGTAAGGAATGACAAAAGAAAGTAGCAAGATACCTGTACTAAACATCCAGGAGTTCAGGAAAGGGCAGGATGCGGGCGGGGATAAGGTTTTGTTCAACTACATTCAGGGTGAAAGACATATTGAAAAACCGCATAAACATGATTTTTTTGTTATCATACTTTTTGAAAAAGCGAAAGGGATACATACGATAGACTCTGTAGATTACCGTATCCGGAACAGGCAGATACATATACTTTTTCCCGGACAGGTTCACAAATGGGATATTGAACCAGAATCTTCCGGATACCAGTTAATGATGGAATCTTCATTCCTTGAACAGTTCGCGCCTTATTTCCGGTTCTCCTTTACCAATTACCAGAACCATCCTGTCATAACACTGCCAGCAGGCTCCTGTCAACTTTTGCTTCATGAGTTTACTGCTATCAGGGAGGAATTGAAAAGCCCCAACGCTCTCCTGCAATTGATTACGGCCCGCTCAGCGGTTATTGCTGCTATCGTTAGCAAAGAGGCTGAAAAGACTTTCACTGAATTTAAGGTCTACCAGTCCAATCCTCGGCTTACAAAATTCAACATGCTGATTGATGAACATTTTAAAGAACAAAAGTTTGTCGCTTTTTATGCAGAGCAATTGCATATTTCAGCCAACTACCTTAACATCCTTTGCAAGAGAAACCTGAAAATTTCCGCAACGGAACTCATACATCAACGCGTGTGTTTAGAAGCAAAACGGTTGCTGCAGACCACTGGTTTGAGTATCAAAGAAATTGCTTTTGAATTGGGCTTTAAAGATCAGGCATACTTTTCCAACTTCTTTAAAAAACAAACAAGCTTAAGTCCCATTGGGTTCCGGGAACAGTTATAAATATTACAAACACCGAAAGGAATAGCTCAACAGAATACCTGACGATTGATCATACATTTGTATTACGTTTCTCTTCTGATTTAAAGCCAAACTAAAATGAACCAGTCATCACTATCGCGTAAGAAATTTATTCAAAATGCAGCATTGGGCATTGCAGGTGCCACTTTTACTCCGGGAATCTTATTTGCCGGAGGCGAAGCTGCTGTGCCAAAACAGAACGACACAACTACTGGCGAAGCGGGCAAAAGCTACACCATAAAGAATGTCCGTTTAGAAACAGGTTTTGAGAAAGAGGGCGATGAAGTGATAGCTACCAGAACCGGACTTTTTTGTGTTGAAATAGAAAACGGGAAGATCAGTAAGGTAAGCCCCAATCAACCTAATGCCAATGTTGTTGATGCTAAAGGCATGTTGATGCTGCCTGCATTTAAAGACATGCACATCCACATGGATAAAACCCGCTACAGTGAAAAATGGCAAGCGAGAAGACCTGTCAGCGGTGGTATAAAAGGCATGATTGCCCTGGAACAAAAGATCATTCCAGATCTGCTGAAAGACTCTACCGCCAAGGCAGAAAGAATGATCGAGCTGCTGCAATCAAAAGGGACTGCATTTGCCCGGAGCCAGGTGAATATTGAACCTACATCCAAACTGGATTCCCTGAAACACCTGCAACTGGCACTGGAAAATAAGAAGAATGTTTTTGGTGCAGAGTTGGTAGCCTTTCCACAACATGGTATTTTTTATACAGACAGTGTTCCCTATATGAAAGAAGCCGCGAAGATGGACATTGATTTTATCGGAGGAGTTGATCCGTACACTATTGACGGCGCTATTGAAAAAACAATGGACTTCACAGTACAGCTGGCATTGGACAACAACAAAGGCATTGACATACATCTCCACGAGCAAGGCGACTCCGGATTAAAAACAGTAGAATACCTGATAGATAAAGTAAACGAAAACCCGGTGCTCAAAGGCAAAACATACCTTAGCCATTGTTTTATTTTAGCAAGTCTGGATAAAAACAAACAGGAGGAGGTTTGCGAAAAACTTGCCAATGCACAAATTGGTATTAACTCAACAGTACCTTTCGGCGGATTGATCATGCCGATTCCCACACTGTTAAAACACGGCGTAAAAGTAATGACCGGCAACGACTGTATTATCGATCATTGGAGCACATACGGTTCCGGAAGTGTTTTGCAAAAGGCAAATGTTGCGGCACAGCTATACGGCCCTTCCACAGAGTTTGGTTTATCGCGCATGTTGAAATTAGCAACCGCGGGCGCGCTGCCTCTTGATGATAAGGGTGTGCAACAATGGCCCAAAGCCGGAGATGCAGCGGATCTGGTTTTTCTCAATGCAAGTTGCTCTGCAGAAGCCGTTTCGCGCATATCTCCTGTAACATCGCTGATATACAAGGGAAATATTGTATTCTAAAAATTGAAATTTATGAAATCAGTTATCTTGTTAATGGCATTGAGTTTATGCATTTTTTCATGTCAATCAGCACCCATAACTGAACCGGTAAATACTGTGACAATGAGAAATAAAGACATCATACAATTAGTGAAAGATAACAACCTGCAAGGTGTGGAAGCTGCGTTGAAAAACGGTGCAGACGTAAATACAAGCGATAACAGCAAACGCAACCTGCTGCTAATTGCCGCTAATGGTCATCAAACGGAAATGGCTGCATTGCTGGTGAAATATAAAGCTGATGTAAACCAACAAGCCGATAATTTAGATAGTCCTTTTCTCTATGCCGGAGCAAGCGGACAAACTGAATTGGTGAAACTGTTTTTAGACCATGGAGCAAGGTTTGATATTTTTAATCGCTACAATGGCTCCGCACTGATACCTGCCTGCGAACGCGGGCATATAGAGACAGTGAGGCTACTTGCAAATACCAAAGGCTTCCCCGTGAACCACGTAAACCGCCTGGGTTGGACAGGGCTAATGGAAGCAATTGTTCTAGGTGATGGCAGCAAAAAATACCAGGAGATCGTTCAAATACTAAAAGATGCTGGCGCAAAGATGGATATCCCCGATCATGAAGGAGTAACGCCACTTCAACATGCGCAACAACGAGGCTTTAAAGAAATTGTGGCGATATTGAAATCATAGTAGTTGCTGGCAACAGTACAGCGCACAATACTGGATACACGATTTTTTTCAGGAAGTCACATTCGACCAAATTTCGTACACCGCACATCGTACATTTTCAATCTCGCTCTGTCACCAAAACATCTCTCCCTGCTTTCGCCAAACGACCAGATAAATATTCTGCCACTCAGCAAAAAAATCGTGGTTGTTCAGTGCATATCCAGTATATTCCCATTCCATAAGATTGTTGTGCCATGAAAGCTATTGAATGCCGCTTACCGCAAGAAATTGACAAATCATTTATTGTGTTCCAGGAAAGAGGAACATACTTTCCCTATCCATGGCATTACCACCCGGAGTACGAACTGGTGCTTGTTACCAAAAGCTCTGGCAGACGAATGGTGGGCGATCACATCGGTTATTTTGATGAAGAAGATCTGGTGTTCATGGGGCCGGCTTTACCACACGTTTGGGTGAGCGATGAAAAATATGTGAGCGGCCGCGGTGAAACCGAAGCAGAAGCAATCGTCATACAATTTGTAGAAGGATTTTTGGGAGATTTCTTCCTGAATATTCCGGAACTCGAGCCGCTAAAAAAAATGTTGCAACGTTCCAAACGCGGCATGGCAATCACCGGAAAAGCAAAAGAGCAGATCAATAGCCTGATGAAAAAGATGCTGAATCAAAATGGTCTGCAAAGGTTGTCCTCGCTATTCGCCATCTTCGATATTCTTTCCACTTGCAGAGAATATGAATTACTTGCCAATCCTAATTACGAACAACAGGTGCAGGCAGCCAATTGCTCCGACAGGTTCAGTAAAATCACGGACCATATCATGCGCAACTTCAGCAACGATATTGCATTGCACGAAATAGCTGCGGTTGGAAACATGAGTATCACTGCGTTTTGTAATTTTTTTAAGCAACATCACAAAATGACGTTCACCGAGTATTTGAATGTTGTACGCGTGGGACACGCCTGTAAATTGCTGGGAGAAAAAGACTACAACGTTGTTTCGATAGCTTATGATTGTGGCTACAACTCACTCGCGAATTTTAATCGTCAGTTCAAAAAGATAAAGAACATGACACCAAGTGAATACCGGAAAACGCTTCACATCTGATCAATGTCAAAGCGCTGGCTTTAATTTGTTCAGCAGCTCGACCGCTGTATCCACAAGCATTTCACCTGAACCTGGCATTACGATCGAGTTAGTGACTTCATAGCTGCCTTCGGCAAATGCTTTACGTGTAGGGATATAACTTGTTCTGTTGTTGCAAACAGTGATGACGATCGTGTTTTTAAACGGAGACGCCTTCTTTATGGAAAGCCCGAGTGCAGCAAATATTTCACCGGGCAAGCCCACGATCGCAGTTTCATTATCAATTCTAAAGACTTGTACCTCCTCTTCTATCGTGGCTTTGCGTTTCGATAAATTGAGGTATTTGCTCATTTCCACACGCTTCAGAAAATCACCCGCTTCCCCTCCGGCGTGTTTTATGTATTCGCCTGTTTCTTTTGCTTCATACAAACCGTTGATGATGATCTTTGCGGAGTCTATTTGTTCTTGTAAAGGTACTTGCAAAGGCAGGGAAACCTTTTGCGATAACATGGCAAGCGCTGGCATTTTTACGGCCTTCATTTTTGCACTGTTGTCAATGACAGTACTGGCAAGGGCTTTGCCGAACTGTTTAGGATAAGCGGAATCATAGATGGGCAAATCTTTCGTCACATCGATGTGATTAACATCTCCGCATGGGCCAAGCCCGAACGCAGAAAAATAGTTCTTACCAAAATATTTCTTCAATGATTGCTCGAGATAGTAAGGGTAGTCTGCACCTATATCGGTGCCGCCAACACAATCCGCATGCATGCCAAAAACGGTAAGTCCTGATAGCGCCTTTTTAGATTTTGCATCACGAATCAACAGCATCTCAACATCAGGATCTACAGGGCCTGCAGGAGACACAATGTTAGGATTCAGTGGACCGGGATTGAACATAACAGTTCCGTCTTTCATGTAATAGCGTCTGTTATGTGAAAAGTTTTGGTGATCAACCAATACCTGCATGTTCACTGTTGTCATTTGTGCATTGGCCGTTACAACAGCGCTGGCAATTTGCTCTTCGAGAAATATTGGGTAATCAGTTTTCTCGTGAGGGTCCTCTCCTTTTTGCAAAGCTTTATTATGAAAATAGTCGCGCTGAAAGCCATAGAACAAAGGGCCGGTATGACTATGGGTTGCTGCCACTACAATATGGCTCACAGGTATGCGAGTTTGCTCACTGGCCATAGCACGGGCTTTTGATGAAATATCTGTCGTGATGCCGATAAGATCGCAGAAAACAAAAGCGTATTTTTCATTTCCTTGCTGTAGTACAATGGCCTTTGCCCACAAAGAATCGTGAATGCCCGTTGATACGATCTCATAAAAATGCCCAGCCAGTCTGCAACCAACAGCCGGTGTAATGTTGGCTTGGGCAACGCCGCATTTAACAATGGCCTTTTGCGCTGGTGACATCAGTGGCAATTTCAGCAGCAGTGACCCAAGTACTAAGACACGTATCAAACATTTCATTTCTAACTATTCTTTATGTTGTACTCTCGAATATTTACCACTAAGACACTAAGGGCACTGAGCCTCACTAAGAGAACCCTTAGTGCAACTTAGTGTCCTTAGTGTCTTAGTGGTAACCGAGAGTGTTACTACATTTTTTTCAAGACATCGCTTGCTACTTTAATAGCGTGATCGATATCCTCTACAGTGTGCACTGCGTTAATATACCAAAGTCCTCTGCCTATAACCCTTACTCCTCTATCATGCATCTGTGCAATAAATTTTCCAAGTCTTGCTTTGTCGCAAGCCAGCGTATCTCTATGATCCTTTATTACCGCAAGATCCGTAAAAGCGGTATTGAACATAGGGCCGGGGCCTTGCACAAGTAAATCCTGATTTGCGTCGGCGGCTGCTTTTCTTAATCCTTCCATCAGGCGATTGCCCAGTTGAAACATGCGATCATATGGTTGCTCTTGCTCCAACACTTCAATAGTCGCAAGTGCTGCAGCAATTGTAGGATTGCTTGCATTCATCGTACCCGCATGTATCACTTTGGCATTTTCTATGGCTTGCATCCATTCTTTTTTTCCGACTATGGCACTGATTGGATAGCCACTCCCCATTGCCTTCGCGAAGATGGACATATCAGGAGTAATGCCAAAATAATCTTGTGCACCAGATATTGAAAGTCTGAAACCAGTGATCACTTCATCGAAAATAAGAGCAATACCATATTTCGTACAAAGCTCCCGCATGCCTTCAAGAAAGCCTTCTTCAGGAAGAATGCAGCCGTTGTTGCACATCACCGGTTCGGTAATGATCGCCGCTATTTCATGTTGATGCTTTTCAACCGTCTCTTTCAGCAGCGCGAGATCGTTCCATGGAAGAATGATGAATTCTTCTCTGGCATGCTCCGGCAATCCATCGCTCCAGGGAAATGCATTTGGTTGCTCGCGGTCTCCCAGTGCTGCGGCATCTTTGCCTGACAATCCCCAGGCAACATTATCAAACCATCCATGATAATGTCCTTCGAAACGAAGAAATTTCTTTCTTCCCGTTTTCGCTCTCGCTACACGAAATGCGGTGTGCACTGCAGATGAGCCATCGAGACAAAAACGCATCAACTCTGCTGAAGGAATCAACTGATTTATTTTCTCCGCAAGCTCAATCTCTTTCATATGTTGTCCTGCAAATAATTGTCCTCTTTCTGTATATTCTGCGACACTCTTCAATACGTGCGGATGAGAATGGCCGATGATCAACGGGCCCTGACTCAATGTAAAATCAAGGTATTCGTTGCCGTCCACATCATAAATGCGGCTGCCTTCTGCATGGCTATAGAAGATGGCATGCGGATGATTGTATTTTCTGAATTCAGAAGAAACGCCGCCTGCCAATACTTTTTTTGCTCTTTCCAATAATGACGCGGATTTCGCATAAGATACATTTTCCATAATAATTCAGTTTTAAAGTAAAAAGTAAAAATTCAAAAGTCAAAAACTGTGGCACAGTCTAGATCTACATGAAAAAAATCGCCAGGCTGCATTCAAAGCTTTTGAATTTTTACTTTTGACTTTTGCCTTGCAACTTCCAGTTTCCAGTTTTCTATTTTATATCCTTTGCCTGAAAAGAACATAAGAACGAGGTAACAGGGAACCAGTACCAGCACGGCGTTTTGTGGTTTTATATTATTTACATCGATAAGCTTTCCAAATAGCAGAGGAAAAATACCTCCACCAACAACGGACATTAGCAGCATGGCCGAGCCAATTTTTGTGAATTTGCCAAGATCTCTTATTGCCAAACCCCAGATGGTGCCCCACAACATTGCCGCACCAAAACCCGTGGAAACAAGACAATACATAGACACAACACCAGTCGTGTAATAAGCCGCGAAGGTTAGCACGATGCCCAATACGGAACTCAACAGTAAAGCTCTTTGCTGTGATAAAAAACGAGGAATCAGAATGGTGCTGGCAGCATAACCGGCCATCATTGCATACAAAGTATATTGCGTAAAATGACGAGCCTCCTCATAAGGAACGCCAAGCGATCTGCCATAGATTACAATGCCATCGATCGGCAATCCCTCACATGCGGCGGAGAAAAATAGTGCGAGTATGCCGATGAGTAAGTAAGGGTAGTGAAACACACTTTGTTTGTGTGTAACAGTTGCAGTTTCTTCACCTGCCTCCGACCCTGTCTCGTTTATCTCGGGCATTTTTGAAAAGAATATGATCACTGCAAGCACAAGCAAGATGCTTGTTATAATGATGTATGGGTTAACGATCTTCAATGAATAATTATTGAGAAGGGCTGCTTTTTCTGCTGCGGAGACTTTGCTAACATTAGCAACAATAGCATCTGCATCAAACAAAAAAATGGAACCAAGAATAGCAGTGCTGAGAATGCCTGCAAATTTATTGGCAAGCCCCATGAAGCCGATACGTTGCGCAGTACTTTCAATAGGGCCGATAATAGCTACATAAGGATTGACAGCTGTTTGCAATAATGTAACCCCACCGCCGGTAATGAAAAGGCCGGTAAGGAACAACGGATAGGTACGCGTATACGCAGCAGGTATAAACAACACCGTGCCTATCGCCATTGTGATCAAACCTACTACCATCCCATTCTTATAACCGGTATGTTTTAGAACCCATGCCGACGGAAGCGCCATGGCAAAATAGGCAATGTAGGATGCGAACGCAACCAGCGACGCCTGTACGTTTGACAGATCGAGGCATATCTGGAAATAAGGAATCAAAATACCGGTTAGCCACATCAAAAAACCGAACGAGAAAAATAAAGTCCCTATGATGGAGAGCGGGTAAATATATGATCTAGTTTTTGCTGTCATTACTATTCGTGTTTGATTGCTATGCAAGCGTTTTATTTGCGAAATGTGTTTGCTGCTACGATGGCTCTTTTCTTTTCGCGTTGCGACGGATACATCGCTGCAAGCCGGTAGATATCTACATTGAATGCTGCAAATGCATCATCCCATTGTTTTGCTTCATCAGGCGTGTAGGAATACAATCCTGTACAATTACGTGTACCCTTTGCATTTTTATCAACCATTGTTTGCATCAACGCCGGTATATGTTCATCGTTACAAAAATGTGGCGCAAGCCTATTGTATGATTCGAATGCATCCTTAAGGCCCAGGTAATCCATTCTTCTGAAAATACCCATGAGTGTTATCCATGAACCCACATCATACCGGAATGCTTTATCAACATCATCAAAGGAAGCAGTGCCTTTTTCAACGAGGCTCAAACCCTCTCTGTACACGGCATACATGAGGCGATTGGTTACGAAACCACGGATATCTTTTCGCAGCAATGTGGGTTCTTTGCCCCAGCAATGTGCCAGCTCATAAACCCATTCCGCGTGAACAGCATCTGTTTGTATGCCGCAGGTTATTTCCATAAAGCGCGTAAAATAGGAAGGCTCTGCCCAATGAATGCCCAGGAAACGTTGCGGCACCACAAGTCCCTTTTGCAGGTCACTGATGGGGATGGCTGATGTATTGCTTGCGAGGATGGCATCGCTGCTAATGATCGCTTCTACTTTTTTATAGACGGAACGTTTTATTTCAGGTATCTCTATTACACACTCCAGTACAATATCGCATGGAGCCAGCAAAAGGTAATCCTGTGAAATAACTAATTGAGATAAATAAGCATCTATCGGTTGATTGAGTGACCCTGCGTTTTCACAGATCATCAAATGTTCGAGAATGCGTTGTGGTGCATCGGTCATGTCGTCGTTGATCGGTGCAATGGCTATCACCCGATGGCCCGCCATCAGCAGCGATACGATAAGGCTTGTTCCCATAAGACCAAGCCCCACAACGCCCACGTTTATTTTTGTTGTATCAATATTTTTCATTGGCAAAATTGTTCGTTGAAAGCACAAGATTTTTTTAATCTTCCATTTTTCAAGACTGTGCTTTATGTGAAAATTTGAAGATTTGAAAATTTGAAAATTCTTTCTGTGTGGCTACCATTTAATTATCTACCTCGCCGTATAGTTAAAAGCTAATAATTGAGATTGAAATGTTAAACTCAAGGCATTTTCAAATTCTCATATTTTCAAATTTTCAAATTGGCTCTACAGTTTAACAATGCAATCTATCTCCACTTTAATCCCCTCTGCTAAAACCGATTGAACGGTTGTTCTTGCAGGACGAACACCTTTGAAGTATCCGGCGTACACTTTGTTGTATCGATCGAATTCATTTATGTCATTCAAATGCACAGTACATTTTACAATCCTGTCCATTGTTCCACCTCCGGCTTCGATGATCGCTTTGATATTGTCAAGAGTGCGGGTGGTTTCTTCTTCTATTGTTCCAAGAATAAATTGTGATGTTTTGAAATCAACAGAAGCCTGTCCGCTAACGAACAAAAAGCCATCCATGATCACGCCGTCGGAATAAGCGCCTGTTACGAATGATGGATCTCTGTCGGGGTGATTCACTTGTATCTTATCCATAAATTTATTTGTTTCACAGGTTAGGCAACGATCTAAAATCGTTGCGTCAGATTATTTTCGATTTACTTTACTGTTATTGTTTTTTGCAACAAGATGTTGTCTGATGCTGTGCCGACCTGCAATTCGAATTCTCCCGGTTCTACTACTTTTTGCATGTCTGCATTGTACAACCACAGTTCGTTTATTGGCAGATCGAATGCTACTTTTGCAGAACTTCCTTTTTTAATCAGAACTTTCTCAAATCGTTTCAATTCTTTCACGGGTGTTTCAACCGAACTCACTTTGTCACGCACATATAATTGCACTACTTCTTTTCCATCCATGTTGCCGGTGTTGGTTACGGTTACTTCGATGTGGCAGGTTTCTTTTTGATTGAAAGATGTTTTTGACACCTTCATGTCATCATATTTGAATGTTGTATAGCTCAGGCCTGTACCAAAGGCCCACAGCGGATCGGGACTTGAGAAAACATAGTCTTTGCCCAAACTGTCAACAGAACCTGGCTTGTGATAATAACCTTTATCAGAAGGATAGTGATTGTAGTATACTGGCAAATGACCTACGCTTTGCGGAAATGAGACATTGAGCTTACCGGAAGGATTTGTTTTACCAAACAATACTTCTGCAATGGCCGTACCGCCTTGCTCGCCGGGATACCATTGTGTGACGATGGCGGGAATGTTTTTCTTTACCCAGGGCATGGCAAATGGTTTGCCTGCAACCAATACAACAACAACCGGCTTGCCTGTTGCCTGCACAGCTTTAATAAGATCTTCCTGCGCACCGGTTAAGACGAGATCAGAAAGGTCGTATCCTTCGCCACTTGTTGCGTTCGGAAATTTATGTCCCGAGGATGCACTTGTTGACCCTACGAAGATCACTGCTGCTTCACTCTTTTGTGCCGCCGCAACAGCTTCTGCAATACCACTTTTGTTTTGTGTATGTATGTCGCAACCTTTTGCATAATTGAGTGTCACGCTATTTCCAACCAATGTGCGAAGCCCTTGCAGTGGCGTTACACCATGGCTGTTATCGCCAGTCCATGTATAATCGCCAAACTGTACCTGGTCTGCACTTGGGCCTATCACTGCTAATGATTTAATATTAGTATTGAATGGCAACAGCGCATTGTCATTTTTCATCAGCACGATTGATTCTCTTGCAATATCGAGTGCGAGCTGAATAGATTGAGGTGTATGAATAGAGGTCTTTAATAGTTCCAGTTCAGGGTACGGATTTTCAAAAAGACCAGTCACAAATTTCGCTCTCAGGATGCGGGCAACAGCCGTGTCAATGTACCTGACAGGCAACGCTCCACTTTGTACGAGACTTTCCAGTGAATCATAACAACTACTCCACACTTCGAGATCAAGGCCGGCCTTTACTGCTTGTAAAGCCGCGGCGGCAGGACCTTCTGCGGTGTTGTGAAAATTGTAGAGCATTTCAACTGAGGCCCAGTCGGAGTAAACATACCCTTTAAAACCAAGCTCTTTGCGAAGAATATCAGTAAGCATATGATGCGATGCAGCCAATGGTACTCTGTCGTAAGAACTATAAGCATTCATGATGCTGAGCGGCTGCGCCTCTTTTATAACTGCTTCGAAAGGTTTTAAATAAATGGAACGCAATTCTCTCTCACCACCCGGTACAGTAGCAAGATTCAAACCACCTGCCGGCGATCCGTGTGCCACAAAATGCTTAGGTGTGCAAACTATATCTGCATCTTTGAAACCTTTCACAAAAGCAACGCCCATGCGGCTTGTAAGGTATGGATCTTCTCCATAGGTTTCTTCTACCCTTCCCCAGCGCAGTTCGCGTGCAAGGTCCAGATCGGGAGAAAGTACCTGGTTAGAACCTTGTGCCTTTAACTCTGGTGTGATCATTTTTACCATTGCATTGACAAGCGATGGATTGAACGTGCTTCCTAATGCAATGGCTTGCGGGTAAATGGTTGCTCCACCGTGCACACAACCATGCAATGCTTCTGATGTGGTGAACACCGGAATACCGAGCCTGGTGTGTTCCACTGTGTAATGTTGAATGATATTGACGGCTTGTGCATATTCTTCTACGGTAAGGCCCATGCCTTCGAAGACACCATATCCAATACTTCTAAGCCTTTTATCCATCTTGTCTGTGTCGATCTTTTTGCCATCGGCAAACTCACTGAATGAAAGGTCCTGCATTTGCGCTACTTTTTCTTGCAGGGTCATTCGTTTCATCAGATCTTTAACCCTTGCTTCTATAGGCGCTTTGGCATCTTTATAAAGAGGTGCTTCAACGGCTGTCCTTTTGGGTTGGGCAAACATAAGGCCCGGCACCATGGCAAATAAAAAAAACATCTTCCTTTTCATATGGTCACATCGTTTTGCGATCTTCTGCAATCGCTCATTTCAAAAGTAAATAAACCGTATTTCGCGCTAGCATATTATTTACAACAATTATGATACTTTCTTACAGGTGCAATTTGAAATTGGAAATTCAATGTTGTTTAGTCAAGTTGTTTCAGGAATTAAAAGCATTTTGCTTGTCATCCCGAGGCATGAGGGATCTGGGTCTGGCGCTAACATACTGCTTAAGTAAATACTCAGATCCCTCCTTCGTCGGGATGACAAGCGGTCTTTTTTTACTGGTCATGAGCATCACGCAATTTTAAAAGAGACTTAACTAAACGGTATTAGATTTGAGAAATGGCACACCTTAAACCTTTCTCAACGCAACAAATAATCAGGAAACTCCGCTGCTTTTGAACCTGACTTACTGCGCAGGTCATTCTTTCCGCCATTATCCGGATATAACGGCACGTACATGCCATCACCTTTTTTCAACTCATCAAACATATCTTTATTCATTTTCGTCACCACATTTTGATAAGCGGAATCTCTTATAAGATTCTTTGTTTCCTGGGGATCATTTTGCAGGTCATACAATTCATCTGTATCCCATATCCCTGTATAGTGAATGTATTTATAGCGATCACCTCTCAAAGCATGTATAGTAGGTGTTTGCGGAAAATTTCGCTCCCAGTAATATTCATACAGCAATCCTTTTCGCCACGCCGTTTGGTTGCCCTGCAGCAATGGAAGAAAGCTCGCCCCATCCATATACGAAGGAGCTTTGAGACCAGCAGCATCCAGCAAAGTTTCTGCTACATCAATGTTGGCTACAACATTGTCTACTACAGTTCCTGGTTTTATTATGTCAGGACAATAAGCAAGCATCGGCACGCGCATGGAAGCTTCATAAGCAGTACGTTTGTCTATGAGGCCGTGCTCGCCAAACTGGAAACCATTATCTCCCATGTACACGATCAAAGTAGAGTTCAGTAACCCTTCTTTCTGCAATTCGTCCATTACACGGCCAACTGATTCATCAACACTGTACAATGTTTCTGCATAACGTTTGTAATATTCACCTATATCAAGATTGCTGTGGTAAGGGAACTCAACACCGTGCCATGAATTTCTTTGGTTCTGCAACCACATGGGTGCGTCGGTGCAACTGCCCGGTGTCATTGTAAGTGGCGCTACGAATGTGTGGTCTTTGAAAATTCCTTTGTTTCGTTCCGCGGGCACAAAATCAGCATGCACACCTTTGTGCGAAAGGTATATCATGAACGGTTTGTTCTTATCGCGATTTTTCAAAAAGTCGATTGCATAGTCGGTAAGCTCATCAGTGATGTATCCTTTTTGCGGGACGTGTTTTCCGTTTACATTTAATCCATTCTTTTCCGGTAAATAAGAGCCTTGCCCCTTGAAAGATACCCAGTAATTGAATCCGCGTTGAGGTTCGTCATGATCGCCGCCCATGTGCCACTTGCCTATCATTGCGGTTTGGTAACCTATTTGCTGCAGGTACTGAGGATAGAAAACAAGACTTTTGGAAACAGGATTGTTATTGTCAACCACCTTGTGTTTGTGCGCGTACAGCCCCGTAAGAATTGAGGCACGCGAAGGCGAGCATAGCGATGTAGTTACAAATGCATTCTTCAAATAAGCCCCACCGCTTGCCAGTTTATCGAGATTAGGGGTTTTGATGAAAGTCTGTGCTTTCAGAAAACCCAAAGCATCGTAGCGATGATCATCTGTCAATATGAAGATGATGTTTCGTGGTTTTGCGCCTGCGACTTTTTGTAATGCCAGCGAACCTTTCGGTTGTTGCACCACTCCATTTTGTGCACGTGCATGCGATGGTAAAACGAAACCTGCTGTAATTAACAACAGCCATTGATAATAAATTGATTTGAAGTTTTGCTTCATCATTTGGTCAATTATGTTTTATTTCTTTTTTACCACTAAGTCACTAAGGACACTAAGCCGCACTAAGAGGAGTTTCTTAGTGAAACTTAGTGTCCTTAGTGACTTAGTGGTAATCTCCGTGTTCTTTCCAATTAAAGATCGCACTTTTTCTACATCAACTTTATCGTGTGATCGCCTGAGCCTAATTTTATTTTGATCGTTCCGTTTTGTTTGTCCTGCGTTACGTTGGATGCACTCTTTGCCAGCAACACATCATTCACCAATATTTTTGTGTTATTTGGCAAAACAACCTGTCCCGTTGTATTTGCCGGGATCGAAATATTGTAAGTGATAACATCTTTTGTTCTTGCCCATTCGGCTTTAACGTTGCCATACATGCTTTGATGCGAAGCCTTTGCCCATGTAAGTTCCGGTGCAAAATACGGGCGGAATAAAATGCGTTTGAATCCGGCAGCATCCTGATCTACATTGATCCCCGCAAGATTTTTATAGAACCAGGCACTAACATCACCAAACATAATGTGATTGTGTGACTCTGTCCCATTCCATTGCTCCCACAATGTTGTTGCCCCTTGGTCGATCCAGTTGCCCCAACTCGGGAATGTACGCTGATCTACTATTTTGTACGCAACATCAGAACGACCGTTGTCTGACAATGCATTGAGCAAATATTTTGTACCCAACATGCCACAGTCAAGATGATCATTATTTTTCTTTACGCTATCTGTTAACGCGGATAGCGTTGCCTTCAGATTGTTTCCACACAGGCCTTGATATATAGCGCAAGAAAGCGCTGTTTGACTGCCTTCTCCATAAATTCCTTTGTTGTGATAGTAACGTTTGTTGAACGCTTCGTTTATATTGCTGGCAAGAGTCGCATATTTTTTAGCATCTTCTGTATATCCAAATATGGTTGCCATTTTTGCAAGCAATACGGCATCAACATAATAGTATGCTGTAGATGTGATCTCTGCAGGTGTTTTTGTTTTTGCAGGAGCCCAATCGCCCAGTCCGATGCTTACAATATTATTTTCTGCTCTTGTGCCAAGATAGTCTACATATCTTTTAATGTGCGGATACATTTGCTGCAATATCATATCGTCGCCGCTGTATTCGTACATGTACCACGGAATGAGTACCATTGCATTGTCCCATGCCGGGCCATTTCCCCAGAAATAGCCCCAGCCGGCAGTTGGCACGATGGCCGCTAATTCACCAGTATTTTTCTGTTCATCTGCAATATCTCCGAGCCATTTAGTGTAGGCGTTTTGAGACCTGAAATTGAACAAACCTGTTTCCGCCGCTAAATGCGCATCCCCTGTCCAGCCATTCTTTTCGCGTTGCGGACAGTCTGTAGGATACCCCATGAAGTTGCTCTGATAAGAATTGAGTGTTGCCTGTTGAATGCTGTTGAACATTTCATTGGAGCATTCAAAGCTACCAGCGGTTTCCATAGCTGTGTGTACTTTTACGCCTGTAAACACACTCACGTCGGGTTGTTGTGGCAAGCCAATTACTTCCACATATTGAAAGCCATGATACATAAAGGATGGATGCCAGGTCTCGATTCCATCTCCTTTGCAAATGTACTTATCGGTTTGCACCATTTTACCTGCCACATGTTGCGCAATGTCGCGCTGATCGACTCTGCCATTGGAATCAAGGCGTTCAGCATATTTTAATGTAAGCTCAGTTCCTGCAGGTGCTTTGATTTTCAGCTCTGCAAAACCTGCGATATTTTTTCCGAGATCAAATACATAAACACCAGCTGCGGGTTGCGTTATTTTTTTGGGAATAAATCTTTCTGTGGCATTTACAGGCTGTATCATTTGTGCTTTTAGCTTTCCTGCGGGGCCACTTACTATCAAAGGCGCTAACCATTTTGAATCATTGAAGCCTACGTTGTCCCAGCCTTTGGTTTCTTTTGTTGCATCGTAGAATTCACCTTGTCTTATACTGTTGAACACAATAGGCCCCGGCGCGGTTTTCCACGAATCATCTGTCGCAACAATGGTTTTGCTGCCATCTTCAAATGTCATTTCAATTTGTGCGAGCAAACAAGGAGCACTTCTCCATTGTGCATGATCATATCCCCACACGTCGTTGGTGAACATATTGTACCATCCGTTTCCTAGTGTTACACCAATCACATTTTCACCCAGGTGCAATTTATCGGTAACATCATAGATAGAGTACAACACCGTTTTGTCGTATCTCGTAAATGCAGGATCAAGTAAGCGTTCAGCGATCCTTTGTCCGTTCATGCAGGGAACGTTATAACCGATGCCTGAGATATATAATCTTGCCTGTTTTATTTTTTTATTTATCGCAAACGTCTTTCTAAACTGCGGAGCAGCCTCTCCTGCTTCCGGTTTATCTTCTTTGATATGCGATTTTCTCTGTGCTACAAATGCTGCCCAGTCATAGACTTTAGGAGCAGAGAGCCATTTTCCCTGCCAGTCATCTTTCTTTAACAATGCCATTTCCCAAAAAGCCATTTCACTATATGGCGATGCTTGATCGCTTGCGTTCCACACACGTACTTTCCAGTAATAACGCAGTCTTGAAAATAGTTGATGATCTTTGAAAGGCACCAGTACAGAGCGATCCGATATTACTTTTCCACTGTTCCAGATATCTGCACTTTGCTCTGTCAATTTCTCCGGAGTTGATGCGATCAATACCTGGTAGGCAGATTGAAGATAGTTCTTGTCTTTGCTTTCGATGATCCATGATAAGCGCGGAGATTCGACATCAATGCCCACAGGATTTGAAAGATATTCCGTAGTTAGTTTCGTTACGGCTACCTGCGCTGATGAGGGTGTGCGCGTTGCAGCAATGAGGAAACACAGAGTAATAAATATAGCTCGTTTTTTCATCGTTCGTGTATCTGTTTATCGTACAAGCAATGCAATTATTTTTTTGGTGTTACTTTCAGCAATCTTGTAACGCTTGTTGGTGTTCCTTCGACGGCCATGATGGGAAACTTTGTTTGTCCGTTTTCATTGGTAAATGCAACGGGACGTCCCCACTCTACATCCATGATCTCTCCCGGCTCAAAGCCAAGTCCAGATAGCGTTACATTACTAACGGCATTTGGTGCTTCGTGATTAATAACAAACACAAAAGCTGCCTTATCATTTCCACGCACTGTTACTTCCATATCTGGGTTGGATGACCAAGCATGAGATGAAACTTTCGTGTCTGCAAATACATTGTGCATCAAATCGTATAGTTGAGTGCGTGAAGACGTGTCGCCCTTCAGGTAGGTTTGGAAATAGGTATCCTGTAAGCAGAATCCCAGCAAATATGTTTTTCCTTTTCCTGTTTGTTTTTGTATGAGCAATGGCTGACCTGAATTCATTTTGCCCACTACATTTCCATCTGCGTTCATACAGGCTCTTGGGGAAACAATATTAAGATCATATTGTGTTCCAAAAGCACTACCAGCTGCTTTATCAAATACTTTTACAGGCATTGGTGGTGGTGTCTTTAATCCATGTGCCCATTGTGCAGGCAACATGGAGAAAGGGTTCCACTGACCTTTCTGCAAAGCTCTTTCTGTAGATGCATTGCTTATGCCAAACAATTTTTTCATTGTTGGCAATGGTTGCAAATAAGCATCCTGTTGTGGTACACAATCTGCGATTACAATGCCTCCATTTTTTACAAAGCGTTCAATGTTGGCTGCTACATCGGCAGGTAAAACCTTTACATCTGCCAGCACGAGGATGTCATAACCGTTCATCTTTTCATCGGTCACCTGCTCTTCGTGAATGATGTCCATTTCACCAAATGCACGTTGGCAAAGTTCAAACGTGAGACCTACGTTAAAGCACTCTTCATTTAATTGAACATACTGGCTTCTTGGAAAAAGAAAACAAGCACGCGATCTTAATTTGGGCGAGGCCAATATTTCACCGCCTACTTTTTGTATGGCACGCATGCCTTTTCCAAGATCGTCCCAGTGGCGGGCATCCTGCGGAATGTTGATGCCTGTCATTATAAAATTGGCGCCGTTTGCGATCGCGGTATAAGCCAATTCTCGTTCGCCCCAATATTGCTTTTCCATTTCAGCATTCATGTAACGGCGGAACCATCCTTCGTTATATGTGCCCAGCCAAAAGCCAAGTTCTTTTTTATAGGTTGTTGTCAGGTTGCGCATTTGTGCCATTGTGTAATGCATCTGGCTTATGCGTGGGTTGGGCAATTTGCCATATTCACCATAACGATAGTCAAACATCGTGTAAGGATAAATGTCGTAAAGAAACAGGTCGGCAAATTCTCCGCCCCAATGAAAAATGTCATCTATACCATACCGTGAATCCGACTCTACCCCTCCGCCCATTGTATTGTGACTATCATGTGTCATTACAATCTTAGGTCGTGAGTCGAATGCTTTTGCTTCTTTGTAAATATTTTTCCATGCCACTACAAAAGTGCTGGATTGGAAATTGACGAAGTCAAGATGTTTCTTAGTATCTTTTTTTGCTTCTGCATAGCTGGCTGGCATTGCGTAGCCGTATTGCTTTTTGAATGCGTCAGCCGTTTCCTTCCGGTAGTCAAATGCGGTGGTGTCGGCATGAAAAGGTTCATCCATGTAGGGAAACATGGTATTGGGGTTTGACAGTTTTTTTATACTGCCAAGTACAGGTTCTATTTGTTTCCTTACAGCATTCATGTATTCGGGAGAATACACGCTGAAAGGCGGCGGATCGTTGCGCTTAAAGAGTTGGACCCCGTTAGAGGTCCAATCTATTTTCATTCCAATTTTTTGAGCATAGTTCAGCACCTGCTCGTTCGCACCACTTTTTGAAAATTCACCTGCAGCCAGATGAGTAAAGCCATGCGCAATGATGTTGTGTATGGTTTCCTTCATCAATTCATCAGAGAGTGGAAGTTCTTCGTCTCTCCAGCCTTTGCCGGACGGTACAGGAGTGAACTGTACCGATGCCGGAAAAGCATTTGGTCTTATAGTATCCGTAGGGGCAGGTTTTTGCAGCCCTGCAAAAGCGTTTGTTCCTGCAAGCAACAATGTTGCAAGTATAAAGCCGTGATTCTTTTTCACTGTTGATTTGGTTTTAAACATTTTGATGTTCAACGTCGTTAGGTTACGTGTTTGAAAAGTAAGAGAATGTTGCTTGTCATCCCGACGAAGGAGCGATCTGAGTATTGCATCAGCAATCTGCTAAGTCATCACCCAGATCCCTCCTTCGTCGGGATGACAAGCAGTCTTTCTTTATTTGTTATGACCAGCCTTAACCCAAAAAATTTCTTAGCTAAACGACATTGATTCCTAACTACTAATTCCTTTTATTTCACCCATCTCGCATACAATATCACATCAAGGTATATTGGTTTTGCAGTGATATCGTAAGCTGGAAATTTTGGTGCCGCCGTGTTTTTAGTAGGGTCCGGATTTGCGTCTGCTGAATTTGCATACCAGCCTGCAAATGTAAAACCAGTGCGTACTGGCGATGGTGCATTTTGCACGAGCAAACCCGCAGTTGCAGAAACGTTTACTGTATCGCCTGCGGCATTTGTTTGGTTAAGAATGAATGTAACCTTGCAGGTCTTGTCTACTTCTTCATTATTCTTTTTGCACGCATTGATCATTCCCAGGAATGTGATGAATGCGATGGATAGCAATGTCAGTTTTATTGTTGATGTCTTCATTGTCTTTACTTAAAAAGTTATTGAATGAATGTTTACCATCCCGGATTTTGCGTAAGCGTAGCACTGTTCCTTTGATAGAAATCAACCTGGTACGTAGGTACGCAATCGTAGTAGTTTCTATCCAGCACATTGCCATTGGTTGCGTTGCGCACTGTTTGTGATACTTTCAGGTAGCCACTACCTGTGGTGACGTTCGCCGCAGAAGTCACGTTGCCGTTGATGTCTGCAAGAATAAGTCCTTTGGTGGTTGCATTCTTCGTTACCCATGCACCAAGATTCTTTTTAGGATATACTTCTGTGTTTGCATAATCCAGTTTTCTCCAGCGTTTTAAATCGTGCAGACGGAAACCTTCATACAATAGCTCCAATCTTCTTTCGCGACGGATCTCCCATATCAATGATGGTACAGATGGGTCTCTGTCAGCATCTTCGTATATCGTTGTACCCACTGCAGGCAATCCGCCGATGATCTTCATGTCCGGAAGTCTTGATGCGGCTGTGTAACCTGTCCTTTTTCTCAGTGCATTGATGGTCATGTCGATATCGCTTTGAAGCACTGTGTATTGACCCATATCAGCCAGCTCTGCTGCTGCTTCTACGTAGTTCATCATTACTTCACCAAGGCGAATGATTGGTGCATCTGTTACGTTAAAACTCTGTACAGATGTTGCATCGTTTTGTGTAGGCTCATCTAAAAACTTCCAGCATTTGTAGCCGGTAGTTGAATAGCCTGTTTCAATGTATTGAAGATAATATCTGTCGGTGCGGAATGTATTCGCAAGACGAAGGTCCCTGTTGGCCAATTGTGTTGCAGCCGTCAAGTCGCCCTGGTACTGAGGATTCACGCCATTTGTTGTTTTTATCGGCATGCCATTGGTGCACAGGTAAGCATCTATCACATCTTTCGGTGCGCCAAATCCCTGTATGGTATTGGCGTTATTGCCCGATTCAATTGCGTGTGTTACTTCACCTGTGTTGTACCTGCGGTAAAGGATCATTTCTTTGCTCACGGTTCCTGTAGCGCCGATATCAATGGTGCTGCAAAGTTTCTGATAGTTGTCTGCAACTGAATAACGTCCGGAGCTGATCACTCTTGCCGCTGCGTCTTTCGCGGCTTGCAGATAACCGGCTGCTTTTGTTTTGTCGGCAGCAGTTTTTGAAGGATCATATTTGAGTTTGGTGCCAACATACATCAACAGTCTTGACATGAATGCATCTACCACATCTTTTGTGATCACCAAACCATTAGGGCCGGTGAGCGGATCGGTGAGTTTTACATTTTGCGAAGCGAAAGTAAGATCTGCTACTACGCTGTCCATCACTAATGTAGATGGGTCGCGTGGTTTGAACAAAGCAGGATCGTTGTCTGCAAGTGCCTTGTTATAGAACGGTACATCGCCGAAATCGAATACAAAATTTGCATAGTCAAATCCTCTGAAAAAACGTGCGATCCCGTTCCAGTGTTTATATGTCGCGCTATCGGCAAATGACATTTTTGATACGCGATCGATGAAGATATTGTCCTTTCTTATTTTGGTGAAGTAGGTATCCCAGCTGCCGCCGTTTACAGTTGCTTGCGCTGCAAAACCTGAAAGGTTGATATTGGTGTAATCATCGTTCAAGGTTTCGCGAACGGAGTAAGCACCACCAAGATCGTTCACACCAAAGCCCTGAAATCTGTCTGGATAATATCCCTGTGCAAAAGCTCTTACGCTTGCTTCAGATGTCCAGAAATCGTCGTCAGTAAAGGATGCCAGGGGTTCTTGCACCAGGAAGTCTTTTTTGCATCCTGTGAATGCCATTGAACCGGCCAATATGTATAGTAAGAATTTATTTTTCATGACAATGTTGAATTTTGGTTTATAGATCTACCTGCAATCCGCAAGACCATGTTCTGAAATAAGGATATGTTCTTCCGAAACTTTTTGAATCGGTGAAGCCTTCGATAGAGTTCTGCTGAATCTCAGGATCGATGGACATTGTAAGCTTGTCGATCGTGAAGAGGTTCTCTCCGCTTGCAAACACACGTGCTCTGCTGATGCCTACTTTTTGCATCCATGTTCTTGGCAATGTATAACCAACGGTAATGTTCTTCATGCGCATGTAAGCCATGTTGAGCATGTAGCGTGTTTGTGGTTGCCAGTTAGCATTGTGATTGTTTGCGCCCGGGTTTGAAGGTGCAGGGTAAAACGCATTCAGGTTATCAGGTGTCCAGTAGCTCATTTGATTTTGATACACTGCTTCTGCCATGGTGAAGGCAGGAATGAACAGTGAACCGGTTCCCCAATAATCTCTTTTGCCTACGCCCTGGAAATAAGCGCTTACATCAAAGCCCGCATAGTTAAGACCAAGTCTCAGGCCATACAAATAGCGCGGTGTTGTGTTGCCTATTACATGCATATCGCCATGATCAAGATTTGTTCCTTTACCAAAGTCTACAGTTCCACTGCCATCTACATCTTTATACTTAACATCGCCGGGACTAAAGTGGAAAGCTGCGCTGGTGTTCAATGCATCCTGGTTAGGTGTTTTTGCATCGTAGTTCCATGTAGGGTTTGCCTGGCCGTTGTTGCCATTGAAATCTGCGGTGGTAAACAATCTGTCTGTTGTGTAGCCCCATATCTCTCCCATTGTTTTGCCCTGGTAGTTAGGAACATCGTTGCCGCCCGGCATGATGTTCACTTCTGTATTGGCAAACTTTGTGATCTTGCTTTTTGCATCGGAAATGTTTCCTGTAATGCTTATGCCAAGACCGTTGGAAAATTGTTTGTCGTAAGAAACAGCAAGCTCCCATCCTTTTGTAACCAATTCACCAAAGTTGCGTTTAGAAGCTGCAGAACCCAGTGATGACGGCACTTCTACACCAGTAGTAACCATTCCTTTTGTTGCGCGGCTGTACATGTCGAAGTCAACCGATAGTGCGTCATGGAAAAATTTGGCGTTCAATCCGAGGTCAATTGTCTGTACAGTTTCCCACGTAAGAGAAGTAGATACGTTGTCATAAACTTCTACTTTGGTTGGGTTCTGTCCCGCACCTACCCACCAGCCTGATGGTGATGCATTCATGCTGCGCAGGTATGAGTTGGAGCCAATATCGTTGTTACCGATAGAACCCCATGAACCTCTAATCTTCAGGAATGACAATGGTGTTTTGTCTTTCACGGTCTCCATGAATTTTTCGTTGGTAACGATGTATCCTGCAGACACTGACGGGAACGTACCCCATTTTTGTGTTGGCGGAAAGTTGGATGCGCCATCTCTTCTGAGGTTTGCTTCCAGCAAATATTTTCCTTTGTAAGCATAGTTAAGACGACCAAAGAAACCGAGTGTTGACCAGTGTGTAGGATAACCGTTCACTGTTTGTGTACCTGTTGTGAGATTCAATGTAGGCTTGGATGCCAGCATTAATCCTGTTGCAGATGAATATTGAAATTCAGACTGATAATATTCTACGTCACTACCGGCCATTACTTTGAAGCTGTGGCCATTTACATCTTTAACGTAAGTAGAGTATGCTTTGCCCACGTTTCGTTTTGTCCAAACAGCATTTTCCCTTACGTAATCTTCTGCAGGAAAATAGTTCGCTACCATTTTGGTCAGCGTGGCATCGGTCCAGCTATCAATGCCGGAGATTGGTGAGGTAGCAATATTGGAATGTGAGTTTTCAATTGAGTAAGTATAATCTACATCTGCGGTCCATCCTTTCATGAAAGTAAGCGTGGCACCAGTTTGCAGGCGAGCCTGGTCAGTGGTCAGGCTGTTCATGTGTGCCTGTTGCAATTCGGTTAGAATGTTTTTCATCGGCGTTCCATTGAAGGTGCCATAAGGATATGTTTCCGGATAACGGTAGATGTTGAACCAGTATTCGTTGGCTCCTGCTGCTGCATTCGCCAATCTGAAGTTTGGATATTTCTTTTTGGAAGTAAACGCCATCAACGATGCACGTGCAGTGAACCAGTTGTTCACTTTTGTTTCTACTCTTGCCGTACCGTTGAAGCGTGTGAATCTGTCCGGCTCTGGTGTTACTTTCACCAAACCTTTCTGATCCATAACACCAACACTGGCATAGTAAGTTGTTTTGCCGTCGCCACCTGAAATCGAAAGGTTGTGTTTCATTTGTGGTGAAGCGTTGTTCAAAAATACATTGTCAGCATCAAATGCGCGATAGTAATAAGTTTGACCCGCACGACGCTCAAAGTCGCGTCCTTCCACAAGATCAGGGCCAAGGTCCGAGCCGCCGTACAATTTTTTCCATTGTCTCATGCGGTCGATGCTGATATCATCGTAGTATGCACCAAGTATGTTGAAACTCGCAGTATTTGGAGCTGTTCTTCTATATGCCTGTAGCATGAATTCCGCACCATCCGCGCCGTCAGCAATCTTTGGCGTGTTCATTGGAGATGACCATGCAAAATTGTTTTCGTACGAAATGCGTGGCTGTCCCTTTTTACCTTTTTTAGAAGTAAGCAGGATAACGCCCCATGATGCGCGTGATCCATAAATAGAAGCAGCAGCCGCATCTTTAAGAACAGAGATCGACTCGATGTCCGATGGGTTCACCATCATCATGTTTGGAATGGGCACGTTGTCCAGCAAGATCAATGGTGATGCATCTGCGTTCACGGAGCCATTGATGCCACGAAGATGAATCTCCGGTGATTGTCCAAGATCGCCACTGGATGTGGTGATCATAAGGCCGGGAGAAGCGCCTTGTAATCCACGTGCGAGATCTGGCACAGGACGGGAGTCTAATGTTTTTTGAAGATCAATGGTAGAAACGGCGCCGGTAAGATCGGTCTTCTTTTGACTACCGTAGCCTACAACTACCACCTGGTCCAATGCAGAAGCATTTTTCTTCAAAGTGATGTTGATGGTCGTGTGGGCGCCAACCACTGCTTCCTGCGAAGCAAAGCTTACCGAGCTAAACACGAGTGTTTGCCCGTTGTTGGCCTTGATGGTATAGCTACCACCGGCATCTGTGTGGGTTCCCTGTTTGGAACCTTTCACAGTGATGGAAACTCCCGCAAGCGGTAAGGAGCCTTCATCAACAACTTTACCATTAACTGTTACCTGTTGCCCCCACGTATATATGTGGGCAAGGAATGTGCACAGCAATAGCAGGGTCATTCTTTTTTTCATATGTCATGTTAGTTTTGATAGATTAAACTTTCAGTTCCTCAAGCGTTAAAAATTTATGGCAATTACAATGTTCTTTGTTGGTTTGCTCGATCACATCGTTTCAGTCAATTCAAATAAACTATCCTGCAACCACTTGTTGTGGTGCTTTGTATAATGTTCCCGCGGAACGTGATCTATGTTTTTTTGTGATCAGATCGTGTTGCAAATACACGATCGTTATAATTAGTAAACGGGTTTCTTTTCAGGATCAGGCTCTGCACCATACTCTCCGCCACACTTGATCAATATACCCTGTCCTGCTGTAAGCCAGATGCCGTCTTTATGTCTTGCCTGCACTAGTTCTCCGTTCTCCCCTACATTAATGGTCCAGATTTTTTCCTGGTCTATTTTAGTTTTGATATCAAACTTTGCAGAACGTTCGAGACTAAGATTTACAACCATCACATATTTTGTTCCTGTTGCGCTTACAAATTCACCAACCATCATCGGTGCATCCGTTTCAATTTTCTGCACCCAGTTGCCAGGCAACACAGGTAGTGAACTATCAGGAGCCGGTGATGTAAAATACAAACCTGTAGAAGTAAGTTTTTTCATAAGTGGTCCCAATATGCTAAGCTGTCTGTTTACTTCCTGCAGGTATCTCCACGTTAATGTTTTGTTCTCATTCTTGTCTATCGGATTGTAGCCGTAAGCTTGCCCATGATAAGTGTACCATCTTATTCCGCCTGCACCAGCTGCCAATGTTGTGTATGCCTGGAATGCAAGGTTTGCAGGTGAAGGAATGGTTGTGAAAGGTCGTATCTGGTTGGCAGAAACAACATTCACGAACGGAAGATTGTATTTCAACGCGACGCGACGCATTTCTACCAGGTTGGTATAATAACTTGCTGCTCTTGTTTTGTTGACCATGTCCATCGACATTTCTACCATGTAGTTATCGTAGCTCATGATCTGCGGCTTTACTTCGTTCACAAATTTTTCAAGATATTCTGTGTACGTTTTTGTGCCGAGTTGTGATTTAATTTGGTCGAGCTCCCAAATGGTGGCATAGTTAGGATACAAATTGATAGCCGCTAGTTTTCCGGGCGCATATTTTTTTACTGCAGCCACTGCTTTTGCAAGCTGTGGAAAAGCAAGTGCAGAAGGCTCATCACAAATATGGTAACCAATGATGGATTTGCTTTTGCCTGCTTTCTTCACCATGTTTTTAATATAGGCGTCGATTTCTTCGTCAGACATTTTCATCCACTCTTTGCCTGTTAAATGCGGACCTTCGGAAACAATTACCGATAACCCAAGTTTTTCGCAAAGTGAATAGTTCTGCGGATCTGCGGCATCTGCGATGGTGAAATTACATTCAGCCATTCCTTTCAATCCTTTCTCGCGATCTACAAATTTATTGTGGTGATAATCTCTACCTATAAGAAATGCATCAGTCGCAAATTTTTGTGATTTGGTTTTTCCGATACCAAGCTCGTCGACATTATTGGTCGCACTTACATTCTCAATGTTTGTTTGCTGCGCAAATGAACAAGTAGATATCGCAAGAGCCGTGGCGAAAAAACAATGTTTGCAATTCATGAACCTTCTGTTGAAGATTTTTTTCATAGCGTAATACATTTAAGCAGATCGTTAGTTTAACTTTTAATACAACCAAAAATAATTTGATAGAATAGAAATTTCTTCAACTATTGTTTGTATTAGTAATACTATTTTTCAGAAGACAGGTTTGTAAAAAAATATAATAAGGATAAGCAATGAAAATAAAGAATGCGCAGGTATCAACCAATTATTAACCTTCTCCGGTTATAATAAGTGTTGATATGAGTTTTATATGTAATAACTGGTGCTAATAACAGATTTTGCGGTCTCTTGCGATGATGTCCCAGTATCCTGTAACAGCGCCACTTTCCACTATTATAGCATTTTTATATAATGCAACTGTTGGGCAAATGTGCATAGGCAATGCATATAGGATATCTCCCATCTTCCATGAATGAGAATCATTCGTCTTCAATACAAGATGTTCTTCGCTTTGACCTACCGGTGTTACGTCCGGTGCATTGAGAAAATAGAAACGATTGGCCAATAAATTTTCTGCTGCAATGGCTTTGTGACCCATGTCAACACATATCAACCCATCAGCGGGTTGCGATACGACTCTTGTCATCACCAGGGCTGCAGTGAGAAATTTTTGTTCAGGCAAACCGTTGCTGTAGCCTTTGTCCCAGAATATAAATGTACCGGGGCTGCATTCTACATCACTCTCCTGTGCATATATGGGAAATGACGGAGAGCCACCTCCTACCAGTTGTACATCGGAATGGCCGGCATTCTTGATCGCTGTTGCTAACTGTCGAACAGACAACAAAATTTCATCGCACTCAACACGACGTTTTTCAAGATCGATCTCTTTAATGTGGCCATCGTAAAAATGAAGTCCTGCAAATAAAATTCCTTTGAGTGTAGCGCAGTGTTTATAAAGATCAAGGGATTCGTCACCTGGCGCAATACCTGTTCTGTTCATGCCAACGTTTAAATCAATGAAAACTGGAATGACTATGTTTTCTTTAATTGCGGCACTGGAAATATCGTCCGCCACGTTTTTATTGTCTACAAGACACGCAAATTGAGTAGCCGGATAATTTTTTATTAATGAAATGAAACGTTGCAACTTCGGCCCTACTGGTTGGTACGCCAGCAATACATCGGGAGCCTGCACCATTCCGAGCATTTCTGCTTCTGCAATGGTGGCGCATTTAAATTTTCGGATACCAGCATCCATCAACATCTGCGTTGCTTCTTTTGTCTTGTGTGTTTTCACATGTGGGCGCAGGCGCAACGGGTCGCCGATCATTTGTTTTATCAGTTTCACATTCTCCCGGATTCTGTCCGCATAGAAAATCAATGCGGGAGAATCTATCGTGCTGCTGTCGGCAATATCGTACCAGTTGTTCGTTGTCATGGTGTATCAATTTGTTGTGCCCATCACGCCCAGGCATTGCGCAGGAACCTGATCCAGTTCTTGTGAAATATATTCTCCACATCGTCTTGCGTGTATCCACGTTTCAAAAGTAGCGATTGATACTTTTGAAGATCAGCGATGCTGTCCAAATCCCAGGGTGATTGTTCGGTGCCAAAGATACCATCAAGATCGCTGCCAATTGCAACATGATAGCTGTTGCCGGCTATCTGACAAATATGGTCCCAGTGATCAATCAGTTTTTCCATTTTTATATCCAGTTGCCAAGGGTCAGAGACAGTATCAATGAAACGGATATCCATTGCCCAGCAATCAAGCATGCCGCCGATTACAGCGCCATGATCGAGTAATTGTTTTATCTGGTCGTCAGTTAACTGGCGTTGTGTTGGTACAAGACTTCTTACGTTGTGATGGCTCGCCCATATGGGGCCTCGGTATATTTTCATCGCTTCATCAAATCCATCATCAGTAAGATGTGTTACGTCGAGGATAATATTCAGCCTGCTCATTTCTTTCAACAGGTCTTTACCCAATGGCTTGATGCTGCCCTGTGTTTTGGTGCCGGGCGCATATCTCCCGGGCCCAAAGTGCGAGAGCCCCATTGCCCTGAGTCCGTATTCATGTGCCCTGTGCAGGTATGAAATGTCTACGAGCGAATCAGCGCCTTCGAGACTTAGAATATAGCCGATGGGTTTCTTATCATCCTCTATGCTTTCATCGTTCCATAAAGCAAGATGGGCATCGAGTTCTGTAATATTTGTAATCTGCACCATCTCATCCATTGCTTCCATTTCTTTGTACCACGCAAGCTGCGCCTGTGTCATGGCCCACGCCTGCTGTGGTGAGTGCCACCCGGGCAGCGAGCTGCCACTCGCTGTTACCCGGGAAATTTGTGTGGCGACTACCAGTGCTATTTTGCCTTTTCTCAGTTCCGGCAGACATACGGTGCCCCGTCCCCTGTCCGGCTTATCTTTCATGTGCATCTCCCTTTCTCTGATCTCATGCAGTGGACGAGAAAGATCGCGGTTCCACTCGATGGCATTCATCGCAAGGTCAAGGTGTGCATCAAATATCAATGTCTTTTTCATTGCAGTTTTTTACTGATCATTTTGTTCAAACTCATTTTCCTTCATCGCCAAATGGATATTTACGTATGATGTGTTGCACTTCATGACTGAATCTTCCAACCATCTCTTTCCACTTTTCTGCTGCATTGTCTTCATAATCATAGAAGCCAAAACCATTGTCCATGCCGAGGCCGCCCTGCGCCATGATTTCCTGGAAAAATGCGGGTGCCTTTGATGATCGTGATAATTCGCGATTGAGGTCCTTCATTACCAGCCCATAAGCGTAGGTGCCCATGAGGTCCATGTACCGGAAGTTGCCTGCAAAAGGCAGATAATATCCGGCATCATTCCTGCATGCACGATCCACATCTTCTATTGAGGCATAGCCATTGTGTACAAGGTAGAATGCTTCCCGCGCCATTGCGTACAACATTTTGGCACGGATGCTTACTTCTCCGTTAATGATGTAGGGGTCCTTGTTCCAGCTTTTTTTCGCAAGGCTTAGTAACGCTGCGGCCAATACTTTATTGGTAATTTCGTTTGTAATGATTTCAAGGAAATACGTTGTGTGTGCGGGTTCTGTCCAATTTAATCCCATCAGTCGCTGCGGTTGACGGCAGGCATTTTGTAATTCTTTTAATGCAATGCTTTCCATGTTTACCGCGATGATTGTTTCATTACCGACCAATTGCTCTACATGATAGATCGCTGTCTTTTTTTCTGCTGCATCTTCGCCGGTAACAATTATTGCCAGTCCATAATTTTTTACCTCACAGGGCTGCGTTGTGATGTGCAATCGATCAAGTGAGATTTTCTTCCCTTTAGCTTTATATACTTCGTTGCAATGTTGCCGTATGCAGTCAGTCGATTGTTCATCTTCAGTTATCAGAGTCACCGTATTATTTGCCTGCAAAAGGCAAACGGCGATGCTGTGTGATAATTTCCCATTTCCCCATATTAGTACAGGCTGTCGCTCGTAATTGTTGTCCATAGCAGTTATCATAGTTTTAGGCTGATCGCATTGCTGCAATTCGTCGGAATCAAAACTAATTTCAACGGCTATTTTTTGCTCTAACTATTATATGGATTTATGGTACTATTTTTCAGCGCCGACCACCTATTGACCGTTTGAAAAATAGCATTTAACAAAATTGAAATGATTGACACGCTATATTTATAACCATAAAAAAGCAACTACATGAAGACTTTTTTGTTTAAGACGCGAGTGATTCTAACCTTCTATCGTAGTTATTTTTTTGCAAGTTTCCTGTTAACATTTGCTTTCTCGTATTTATTCTGGGAATATGGCTATCCCATTTTCACTACACTGTTCTGGGGCAAACTGGCAACGCTGTTTATTATATACCGTTTTATCAGAAGCCATAAAAGCCGCGAGTTTTATTACTATCAGAACCTGGGAGTGTCAAAGAAGATTTTATGGTCAACGACACTAATTTTCGATATTCTATTGTATCTCTTCACAATTGTTCAGGTAAATAAATTACGATGAAGCACTTTCTAGAGGTAGACAGCATTCGTCTTTCGTTTGGAGAAAGATTGATATTATCTGATGTGTATTTAAAATGCGAGACTGCAAATATTACCGCACTATTGGGTCGAAATGGGCAAGGCAAGACTTCGCTATTTAAGATCATATACGGCGAATTGGAGACGCAGGATAAATCAGTTCGATTTGACAGCCAACAAATACCTTATCCTTTCAAGAGGCCTGATTTACTACGATATTTGCCGCAGTTCAATTTTGTTCCCGGGTTTTTAAGACTGAAACGCATTTTTGAAGATTTCGAATTGGACTTTACCGAATTCGCAGATCGATTTCCTGAATTCAGCGCCAAACGAAATCAGCGTGTCAGCAATTTATCCGGAGGAGAAAGGCGTTTCTTTGAAACTTATCTGATACTAAAATCAAAAACGCAGTTCGTCATATTGGATGAACCATTTACTCATTTAATGCCGTTGCAAATAGAAAAAATCAGCCAGCTGATTATTGAAGAAAAGTTTAACAAAGGAATTATTCTTACGGATCACTTGTACAACGCAATACTGGATATTGCCGATACTGCCTATGTGCTAAAAGATGGCAAAACACATCTTTTAAAGAGCAACAATGACCTCGAAAAATTCGGCTATATACCGGCAACTGATAAAGTTTGATGTCAAAAGAAGTAGACTGCCTTATGAGCCTCGTTTACAAAGTATATAAGTTTTAGCCGCAAGAGCTCAATAGCCCAACCAATGTGGATATTTATCAATGGCCGTACTTGCCATATACAACCAAAACTAATATATAAACATCTTATGCATCCACCCTTTCATTGAAATAAAACCAGGCATCATGCATCCAAAAACAAAAAGAAGGATTGAATCATTTCTTGCGATCGTTGGATTAGTAACTCTCTCTACAATTGTATTTACATCTGGAGTATGCTGGCTATTCTTTGACAAAGAGCTCGGTGAATTCTTTACATTTTTAGATGGACGCTCAAAAGCAATATCAGGTCTGCTCAAAATAATTGTACTCATCTCAGGATTAATCTGGGTGGCAATCCCAATAGCAATAATGTGTCTTATATACACAGTAACCAAGGAGCATTCGACAATCAGTTTTCTTTTTAAAACGGGCTTCCGAAATATAAAAAGACCATCGCTTAAAATTGACATGCCGCCTTTACATACAAGTTTTGATCATAACGACTTAGATAATTTTATTAAAAATGAACTTGATAAATTACAAAATGATTTAACTGAAAGGCGTGACGAATATCTTTCAATGTATAATAATGGCCCGCTATTTTTGACTGAGGCTAGAGATCGATTCAAAACTAAAATGTCTGATTTATTAGATTACCAGGACGATGCAATACTATCTATGCACGCTGAACTGCAATTAGAAGTGATTGACAAAATCGGGTATTATCAGATGCTGATGGAAGATGATTTGCCAAACGGAAAAACCGCTGCCGATCGATCAAAATATTATTCAATTGAATTGCAGGATTTCCATAAAGAAAGATATACAGCTTTTACAAAAAAAATAGCAGATCTAAACAGGCAGTTACAAGCGTTATCAGATGATCACCTGGACACCCTTCAAAATCTTTCAAAAATGCTTTCAAAATATTGATGTCACTTTGAAATGTCTCCGGAAAAACACAGTCCGTTTTTCTTTTCAAATAAGTGCCAGAACCACTGAATTCTTCGAATTTAAACGTGCGCCGTTTTATCTCAACAGGACGAAGCTTCCTTTTAATTGCACAATATTGCCTCTGAAATCTTTTCCCTGAAGCATCCAAATATATACTCCGTCAGGTGCCGGAAGCTGGTTGATGTTTCCGTTCCACCCTTTCGTTAAATCTTTTGTTGTAAAAACTGCTTTGCCCCAGCGATTATAAATGGTAAAGAAATCAAGTTGTAATATGCCAAATACAATTGGTTTTAGTACATCATTTTTGCCGTCTGCATTGGGTGTAAATCCGTTAGGCACATAAACTTTCGTTTCGTCGACAACCTTGATGTGTATTGCAGTGCGCTCGCTTTCACACAAACCCGTTTTAACTTTCACATAAACAGTTGTGTCAGCAAACAGATTTCCGGTGGTGAAGTTGCCGGAGGTATTTTCCGCAATCGCCAGTGTGGAAGAAGACGAACCAAATAATTGATAAGTGCCGGATTGTGCATTTTGTACATTCAATGTTGCTGCGCTTCCTTTGGCAATGGTCAATTCCGCATACATTGGTTTAGAGTAGTTCTGCAACTGGTTCGCAATTGTATAAACGCGACTGGTATCTTTACAATCTTTGCTATCCTTCACTATCAGAAAATATTTTCCGCTCTTCACATTTGTTAAATCTTTGCTCGTTGCTGCAATGTTGTTTTGCTCATTGTACCATGCATAGGAAAACGAAGGAAAGCCGGTATTTGGTTCTATCGCAATGTTGGTAATGGCTCCTTTTTCCTGGCTGCAAATATCATCGGTCACTTTTACATTTGCTTCTTGAAAATTAGGTAAAGCAGTAGCCTTCACATTCCCCGAGAATACCATTTGCTCGCATCCTTTCGAATTTTGCGCATATAAATAAAATGTTCCGCCGATAATATTTTCAAGGTTCAAATTGCGGCCCACGGTGGCCTTGCTACTACTATCAACCCAGCGAAAAATATAGTTTGCAGGGTTGTTGTAATTGTTGAATCTTATATACCCGTCAGCGATATTGCAAATCCCCGGATTTGACTCGGGAACTGGCAGGAATATGTTACTCAACCCGGTACCAATGGCTACTGTAATCGGCTTGGTGCTTTTTTCACAACCGTAAGAATTGTTTGCCTTCAAAATATATCTTCCCGGAAGCAGAAAGCCAGGGTCTATTTGCTGACTAATTATCTCTCCGTCTGAATTGGTCCATTGATAGTCTGTTGCCCCGTTTATGTTGATCCCTTTTACAGTGCCCGATGCCTCCCAACAGTTACTGGCATTCACTTTCATGGCAGAAGTATCAATGGTGATCTTGCCTAAATCCTGAATGGTATAAAATGGTGTAATGATTGTGTCACAAGTACTCTTGTCTTTAAATTTCAACTTGTATTTGCCTGGCGCGACGTTGTTCAGGTTCATTGTGTTTCCAACTCCTTTACCCAGTGAATCTACCCATTGAATAAAGGGAGTCCCTGTTACGTTATCTGAACTGATATTTGTAATGCTGCCATTTGTTTGGCTACAGGTTGCGTGGGTTATTTGCATATTATCCAACAGTAAAGTTGGCCCGGAGAGGTTGACGAGTGTATAGGTTGCAGTATCACTGCATCCGGCTATCGTATCTCTTACCACTAACATGTATTTGCCTGCAGAAAGATTGCCTTTAGTAAAATCATCTGATGTCATGGTAACCCTTTCATTATTCCATTCAACAACGGAATTATTTCTGTTTCGTATTGATACATTGTAAATAAGTCCATTGAATTTTCCACAACTTGGTTGTGTAATCACCGCCCAATTATTGTATATTTTAGGAGAATAATCCTGCAGCACAATGCTTTGCCAAATAGGACTAATACAAGTGGCTCCATGCCGCGCAAATAAAAGATACTCTCCCGGTCCTGCCATTTCCAAATCTAAGGAATGACTAACGGTATCTTTAGTGGTAAGGTTGATCCAAAAATATGATTCTCCACCTTCTGACTTGATATTGGTAATGCTCCCATTTTTTTTCCCGCACGTGGGCTGTTTGATCACTTTATGGTCGAGGTTAAAAGTGGGATTTGAAAATGAACTGGTGTAACCATTTTTATCTGTAGCTGTGGCAATTATGACTCCTGTTATATTCGCATTGTATGTCCATTTGCCTGTAGCATCGGCAGTAACCGACGCAATATATTTTTTTCCTTCGCAGGCAGTGCATTCATCATCATAATATAAATCTATCCTGCAATTAGGGGTGGCCCGGCCGCTTACAGAATTGTCGGTAGTATTATCCACCTGTGCAAATGGTATGGTATAGATGCTGCTATTTACGGCGGTCGTTGAGCGATATATCGAATTACAATAGAAGACATTTTTAAGAATAGTAACAGGGCCCGATTGCTCGACGACCAGCGAATTGGAGTAATCATTCGCTTTGGGGTTGTAAAAAGTATTACCGTTGCTTTCATCCTCTCCTCCCACAAGGCCTCCTCCCGAACATTTGTAGGCATCAAATTTCACCAGGTAGTCGCCTCTGTAATCTTCGTCAAATACATTCCGTTGAACAACAAATGGTTTGCTAAGATAGGAGAACTGTGCACCGCTGGGTATTTCATTGTCGGTCATCGTTACCTCATAATCAATGGTATGTTCCAATGTCCATGAAACACTATTGTTCCGGCTTCTGCCAATATTGATATGCCTGTCCCAGAAATCAGAAGTGCGTAAGAGTTTCTTTCTGTCAAACCACCTGTTAAAAATGTTATTCTGAATTTTAATAAATCCGTTATTGGTAGGATATTTACTGTCAATATTAATCCCTCTGTTTCCATTGATCACATTGCCCTCTTCAGCAGTCGTTCCACCTATCGTAATATCTTTTACGTTCGATAAAGTTATCGCACACTCTACAGGCAACACAACATCGTCAATATCAAGCGTAGAATTATCATAGTATTGGCCCAATCCTATATAGTTGCTGCTAATCTTAACACCCCTGCAAGAATCTGAATTAGAGAATATTCCATGTACTGCGCCATTGATTACATTCCCCTTATGCGGTGCCCCAATTTCGATGTTAAAAGAATTGATAAGATTTATTCCGTACAGGAAGTTAGACCTGTACAAGGGCGGGGTAAAAAGACCCTCCCAATAACCATAATACAGGTATAAGCCATATATTTTAACATTGGTTGCATTTTCTATTTTGAGCACAGAAAATGAAGCAGCATAGCTATCTTTTTTTAAACAAATTTTTGCATCCGTATTGCCGTAAAATTCTCCCGGCTGTGAGGTGCCGTCGATAATAATATTAGAGGTTAATGCCGGTAATTCATCAACGAGATTGATAATTCTGTTATTAAAAATGAGATCAGGAATATTGAATTGGATAATGTCATTGGCTGTCGTTCCATTTGCATTCGCCATCTGAATGGCTTCTCTGAGAGTTCCCGGGCCGCTATCGGCATAGGAGGTAACCACAAACGTTGTGGCATAGGATGTAAGTGACAGGGTTAATAAAATAAATAATGCAAATGCTTTTGTTCTCATTACATTTTCAAAAAGGGGGTTTGCCAAATAGGGTTGCGGCGGCTGCAAAAGTAGCCAATCCTGTTGATGTGCATCATCAGCGATATAAAAAAGCCGCAAAACCAAAATGACAAACTCCCCTTACAATCGACTATGCCCAAACTGCTACTTCAATGGGCTGTGAACAAAAGGGACCTTGAAAGAGTACGATCGAGGTACTTATATCAAAAACTTATAATAGTATCTACCTTTTAAAACGTCTGACCAAAAACGCATGAATTAATACGACACATTTTTCCCCCTCGCCTTCCAATATTTTATAATGGGCGGATAAGGGCCATATTTATGCTGGAAGGTTGAAAATGTATCAGCAAATGGGCCTCTATCATAATCAATGGCTTTTTCCTCATAATTTGGATATTGAAACTCTTCGACTTTTGGACGTTGATGAATAGCGTCGTCATTTACAAAAGCCGCGATATCCAGTGCTTGCGAAGATGTGAGTACAGGTTTAAGATGTGTTGCGGAATCATGCGGCATGTTGGCCACAAGCCATTGTGCCATTTTAATCACGCGGTGCATGCTTGAACCGGGTTGGTAAGATTTAAGCCCCCATAGTGGCGGATAAATGTAGTCCACATTATCGGCGCGCATCACTCCTTCCCCGTTTTGACCATGACACCTTGCGCAATGAGCATAGTATAGTTGCCCACCCCTGGTCGAAGACGCCGCGGCCTCCGGAAGGATAATATCTTCATTTTTCACGCCGGGTGTATTCATTGCTACGTGGGAAGAATCGCTGATCCATTTCAAGTAAGACATAAATGCAATCATTTCTTTACTATCCAATGGTAAAGGCTTACCAAGGTGTGGATGCATAATGCAATTGTTGATGCGCTCTGCCAGTGTCAAAACTTTACCTTCCCTTGCACGGTATTCAGGATACCTTCTGAAACTTGTTTGCAGGTTCAAAGAATAAGGCTTTGTACCGCCATCCTGGTGGCAGTTGGTACAGTTCATTTTATTGTTGGTGTAATGGCCGTTGGTGCCATCAGGGCCAATTAATTGAGAAGTATGCAGCATCAAGCTTCTTCCATACCTGATCGCATCGCCGTATTTTCCCTCGGGAATTTTGGTTGAATCGAGATAGAACAAGTTGGCAATGTTTTTAGGCGCAGATTCGTCGATCCCGATTCCTGCTTCGCTGTTATTACAGGAAATGATGTTCATTCCAATAACGGCAAACAGCAAGCAACCGACTATAACATAAAATGATTTCATACTTGTTTTTTATTTACGGTTATAAGGGCAGGCTATCTATAAACTCTGCCCGGTACGGGATAAAACCGGTCATGACGTTCCATAAATTTTTACCTGTCTTGTCCAGCAGTGAAACAGAATGGGCCTGTGAACTGCAAACCAGAATACTTGTATCGTCCACATAGTAAGCGCTGCCCATTCTTTCACTGTATAGATTCAGAGGTAACTCGATAGCCAGGTCTGCATGTGCTTTATGACCGGATTCGTCTAAGGTATAAGCCAACACCCTTGAACGCTTTTTATTGGTACCATTTTCAAACAACATCAATTCGCCGTTTGCGGTGCGGTGTACGGCGTGCGATTCGTAAAACGCTGTCTCAGCTTTAAGAAAACTGAAATCACCTCCTCGACCGATTTTCCACATCAGCTTCCCACTTCTTGCATCGATTTTCCATACCTGCCCCGATTGGTAGAATGACAACAGATAGTTACCGTCAGTGTCCACACTCAATCCGTTGGCATGAAGCCAGTCGGCCTTGTACTTCAGAATATCCGGATCGGCAGCGGGGTCGATCACATCAAACACTGACCAACTCCAGATTTTATTCCCCTTATTGTCCAGTATCACAATCCCATCCCCAGTAACGGTATCCGCTTTTGCGCCACCGACGCGGCTTAGATCAAATATTTTTTTTTCAAGTGTCAGGGTAACCAACTGATGCGCATCATTATAGAATACTTCGTGGTGAATGGTTTTATCGAATCCTTTTTCGCCTTTTTTTAAATGAAATATTGTATCCCCGGTAAGGGAAATCTCCAGAATTTCATCGCCATAACTTGTAGGATAAGACAAAGGAGCGACGATGGATAAAATGGTTGATTGTTTTGTGTAATGCGCTACTTTAAAGCCCGCATCTCTGATAGTGTGGTACCAAACAATATTGCCACGGGCATCAACAATATACACTTGCCCCGGAAGGTCACGGCGAGCAATAAGCGAAAATCCTTTTAGGAACCGCTCCGGTAATGTGTCCTGTATTTCGCCGGGCATTACCATTTCCTGCAGGCTCAAGGGCATATCTTTTGTGGTGAATGATCTCACCGCACTTATGCTGCTTTCGCAGTTGCCGTTCTGTGCTACAATTTCATATTCGTATGTCTTGCCAGGCCTGAGATACAACAAAGAAAAAACATGTTCTTTTTTGCCTGGAGAAACAGGTGTAGTAAAAACTTTTGTTTGATTTCCTTTTTCCCAGTAACGGATAAAAAGATCTGCTTTTTCTTTACAAGCAACATCGATTTTTTGCGCCAATACATTACCAGTCGGCGGCTTTTCAGTAACCGAAGTAAGTTCGACTCCACAACCCGGCTCGCAACCGGTCAGCGCTACAACAAGAAAAAAAGTTACTGCAGGCAGAACCTGCAGTAACCGGAAGAAAGTTTTCTTCACTATTTCCATAAGGAGTTTTGGCTAAGTTTATTATTCGTTTGTAATTCCGCCGCGGGTATAGGGAAAATGTAATGCTTGTTTTCAATTCTTTGAGCGCCCTGCTTAAGGTTTGCAGACATGTAAGTTTTCAATGCAGTGGCGTCAGGATACCATCTTTTTAGATCGTTCCACCTGTTCTGTTCGAAATACATTTCAAGTAGTTTCTGGTGTTGGATTTCCGCCATCATGTCCGCTGTAGTGGGAAAGTCTGCGGCTGTTTTAACTAGCAAACCTGCTCTTACTCTTATTCTGTTGATTCCTTTTAATGCCTCGGCCGGATGGTTGTTCAATAATGCAGCCTCAGCATGAAGCAAAAGCACTTCAGCAAAACGCATTACCTCCACATTAGCTGTAGATGGAGCTGCAGCCCAATAATTGTCACCGTCATTCGCGTTGCGCCATGCAGTGGTGAATTTTTTATTTAGAAACTTACCTTCGGGAAACGTCTTATATATCGGTTCGAATCTATCAATGCTGGTGGATGCTGCAGACCACAGATCATCAAATGTCTGATTATCGTACCAGGTTGTATTGGCCTCACCAAAATCAGAATACTTCCACATCAGCGATGCATACATTCGCTTATCAAACTTTGTATCGGAACCTGCAGGTCTTGGTTCTTTCTTGAATTCCTTTACCACAAACTGTGACGGAATATACTTAAACCATCCACCGCTGGCAGGGCTGCCGGTAAGTTGCGGGCGATAGTTGTACATCGCGTTACCACCGCTTTCTTCGTTCCAGGGACTATACTGGCTATTAAAAGGCCCATATACCCATTCTAAAACGGATTCTTTGTTGAATTCATTTTTGTCGGTAAAATTATCTTCATAGTTGCCGATAAGATCGTAATCAAATGGTGCAGTGAGAAGCCTTGCCAACGTGGTTTCTGCATTTGCGTAATCTTTGATATACAAGTAAGATTTGCCGAGAAATGCAATGGCTGCTCCGCGTGTAACCCTGCCTTTGTCTCCTGCTGGTCTGGTAACTGGCAAGTCTGCCACTGACTCTGAAAAATCTTTTATTGCCTGCTGGTAAATATCAGCAACGGGCGAACTGGGAACAAACGCATCACTGGAAGACTGGGCAACACTTGTTTTAAGAGGCACGTCGCCATAATTGGATGCCAAAATGAAATAACTCAACCCGCGCAAAAATTTCGCTTCCGCAACGTAGCTCTTCGTTAACGTTGCATCTAAATTTGCTTTTGCAGCATTCTCAATAACCAAATTACTGCGGTAAATACAACTATATAATTTGGCAAATATGTCTTGCGTATCTCCGTTTTTTGCGTCATTAATGAAATTAGCGACCTGGATTGTTGAGGGCTCTCCGCCTGGAATGGTAAGCACATCGTCTCCCAACGCATTGATGTCCTGGTATCCTCTGAAAGCGCCCCAATAGCCACTCAGCGGTAAACGCATTGGACTGTAAACCGAAGCAACTGCAGATTTTATGTCAGCTTCCGTTTTCCAAAAATTATCTTCGGTAAGCTGGTTTGGGTTGCTGGTTTCCAAAAAACTTTTTTTGCATCCTATTACAACGACTGCAATTATCGCGACAGCAATAAATGACAGTTTAAAAATCTTGTTCATTATGTGAAGTTTAATGATGTTAAATATTTAAAACGATACGGTGAGTCCTGCCATGATAGCCCTTTGAATGGGATAACCACCCCAGTCATTTCCCCTGCCAAGCGGATTGCCACCATTGCCGAGATCAGGATTGAAGCCACTGTATTTTGTTATGGTAAACAGGTTTTCTGCAGACAAATAGAATCTTGCGCGTTCTATACCCATTTTATTTTTAGTAAAATCAACCGGCAAAGTGTAACCAAGCTCAAGGCGTTTTAAGCGAATATAGGAGCCGTTTTCAAGCCACCTGTCACTGTTCTGCCTTGCGTTCAGGTTCGGGTCAGCCAATATAAAGCGAGGAAAGTTGGAATTGCTGTTGGTGGCAGACCACGCATCCAAAGCGTTGCTGGAAAAGTTTGTGTACTCATTCATTTTTTCCATCCAGTAACGAGGCCCGTTGTATATTTTGTTGCCAAAGACTCCCTGCAACAATACATTGATGTCAAAATTTTTCCAGGATGCGTTTCCACTAAGTCCTGTTTCAAAAGTAGGAATCGGTGAGCCAACATACTGCTGGTCGTTGTTGTCAATGATACCGTCTTTGTTGTAATCTTCAAACTTGAGATCACCTGGTTGCGCATTCGGTTGTATCTTGTTGCCATGCAGGTCAACATATGAATCCACTTCCTTTTGTGTTTTGAAAGTACCCAGGTTTTTGATCAGGAAAAAGCTGCCCAGCGGAGATCCAACGATACCGCGTTGTATATCGCCAAATTGCTGGTTACCGCTACCAATAGTTACTGCCACCATCTTATTTTTCATGGCAGACATATTCCAACCGATGTTGTAAGACCAATCTTTTTTTCGCTCGCCGTAATTGATGCTTAGCTCAATACCACTGTTGTCGATATTGCCGGCATTTACAGGCGGCGCACCATTAACACCTGTACTTAAAGGAATAGGCACGCTTAGCAATACGCCTTCTGATCTCTTTTTGAACCAATCAAAAACGATGCTCAGTCTGCTATTTAACAGGTTGGCATCAAACCCAATGTTTGTTGTATTTGATTTTTCCCAGGTAAGGTCTTTAGGTGATTGTGCACCGCTTGGAATATTTCCTATCACCATTCCCCCATCTGTAACGAAATTCAAATTGCTGGTCAAAAGTGCCTGGGTGGTGTACAATGAAATGCGATCGTTTCCAAGTGTACCAACGCCTCCGCGAATTTTTAGGAAATCAATGACGTTTGCCAGTGATGAATGTTTAAAGAATGCTTCATTGTTTACATCCCATGCAGCAGAGATTCCATAAAACAGTCCTTTATTGTAAGCAGGATCAAAAATAGAGGAAGCATCCTGGCGTATTGATGCATATACTGAATAGCGATTATCATAAGCGTAAGTAACCCTTCCGAATTGTGAAGTTCTGGTGCTGGAACTGGTGGAACCATAAGGCTTGTCCCACGAAGTAGCAGCTGATATTCCGTACAAACCTAAAGCCGGATAATACGCACTAACACCAAAACCACTTGAACTATCCTTTTGTGCAGAGTAACCTGCCATTGCTGACAAATGGTGTACACCGAAAGTTTTATCATAGCTAAGAATATTTTCTACCAGCCATTGAGTGGTCAAATAAGACCCCATGCCAGTCTGCGGATTCTTGATGGTCGTACTGCCATCGGAGTATGGGAATTGATAGTTGTTTTGGTAACTCCTGTTAGAAGAATAGCCAACATTTAAACGGTACTTCAACTGATCAACGAGCCTGATTTCGGTAAACGCGTCAAGAATAACATTGGCATTACTGCTATGATTATTCGTTGAATTCAGGAAGGCTACAATATTTGTCAGGTTTTTCAATGCCGGCGGGCGCATACCCCAGCCACCATTGGTATTTGTGGGATCGTAAACAGGAACGGTAGGAGAAGCGATCAGTGATGTAATGATCGTGCTATGTGTCTGGTCAGCACTGCCACCCGCATAGTCCCTGCCTCCTATTCTGCTATATATAAATGTTTCTCCAACTTTCACGCGTCCTTTTTCATAAACAGATTTAATGCGGAAATTGGCATTTTCATTATTTGAGCAGATAACAGCGCCGTTCTGTTTTATGTAACTGCCGGACAAGCTATACAAGAAATGTTCGGAGCCTCCTGTCAAATCGATATTCGCTTTGTAAGTTGGCGCAGTGGTAAATATTTCATTCTGCCAGTTAGTGTTCACGCCGTTAGCGGGCGGGTATGCCCCACCGTTATCATTGAATATTTTAACGACCTGGTCACTGTTCAATACTGGAATTCTTTTAGGGATGCTGTTTCGTCCATACACACCATTGAATTGGATTCTGGGCGTTGTATTTTTTCGTCCTGTTTTAGTGGTCACCATTATTACTCCACCGGCAGCCCTCGCCCCGTAAATATTTGCCGCAGAAGCGTCTTTAAGAATATCAATACTCTGGATGTCCGAAGGGTTTAGCCCGTCAAGACTTCCGAAAGGAATTCCGTCTATAACTACCAGTGGATTGTTGTTTCCCAATGTACCCGATCCCCTGATGGTAATGGACAGACCGGCTCCCGGGGCGCCTCCGTTTGACTCTACCGATACGCCGGCTACGCGGCCCTGCAATGCAGATGTCAGGTTGTTAGATGCGTTGACGCTTAACTCATTCACTTTTACTGAAGCAACGGCTCCTGATACTTCTTTTCGCTTTTGCGTTCCGTATCCTACTACCACGATTTCCTCTGTCTTGTTATCCAGCAGCTTGAGTGATACAGTCACTGCAGATTTACCGGTAACACGGGTTTCCACCGATTCATATCCTACAAATGAAATAACGAGCACAGCTCCGTTGTCTGGAATTTCGAGAGAAAAATTTCCAAGATCATCGGTCGCGGTGCCCCTATCTGTTCCTTTAATTTTTACGGATGCTTTTGATAGTGGCTTGCCATTTTCATCGGTTATTGTACCGATTACTTTTACAGGCGGCACCGCTATTTTTTCCATATCGGAAATGGTAACCGGCCGGGGTTTCACCACCACTGTTTTTTCAACAATGTCATAACTCAGTGGCTGGTTTTTGAAACAGGTGTTCAATGCATCAGTCAGGCCTGCATCTTTCAATTTAATGGTCACCTTTCCGGCCTGTTCCATCATTTCGTCTGTATAAAGAAATTCATAACCGGTTTGCTTTTTGATTTCTCTAAACAGTTTCTCCAGCCGGGCATTTCTTTCCGAAAGAGTTACCCGCTGAGAATAACCGGCAGCGCCGGCTGTGAGGCAGAATGAAGTTAAGAAGATGGCAATCAGTTTCATGATCCGCAGTGTTTTGGATAAAATCTCCTTTAATGCAGGAGCATAATCAATCGTTAAATGCATAACTTTGTTTCGTTCCGGTTACCCCGGAACAGGTTTGGTTGAATAAAAAGCAGTCTTTAGCGAGACCTGTATAATTAATTGATCCAGACTATTTGCAGGACCCCGCCCCCGCGGGGTCTTGTTTTTTATTGGATCGTCATTAATTCAAATTTTCTCAGGGCCTTACGATGATTCGTTTACCCTCTATGCGAAACCGCACAGCCCCTGTTGTTTCAAGCATTTCAAACACTTTGGACACCTCCACATCTCTTGGAATTCCTCCACGGAAATGTTGTTCTGCCGGTTTTCCTTCATAAACAATTTCCACGTCGTACCAGCGGGCCAACTGGCGCATAACCTCCTCCACATCGGCGCCTGCAAACTGGAAAAAGCCGTTCTTCCAGGCCATAACTTCTTCTTCGTTGATGTCATCCACCACTTTTATAATGGACGATACCTGTGCTTGCTCACCCGGCTTCAATAATTTGGTTTCGCTGTTCCTGCGAATACGTACAGAGCCTTCCAGCAATGTTATTTTTGCTTCCGGTTCATCCTCGTAGCTGTTTACATTAAAGTGAGTACCGAGCACTTCAATAGTAGTGTGATTGGTCTGTACAATGAATGGTCTTTTTTTCCCTTCGGCCAACAAGGAAGTAACTTCAAAATATACTTCACCTGACACGGAAACCTTTCTGTCATTATCAATAAAGCTCACAGGATAAGTAAGTGAGGATCCGGCATTGAGCCATGCACGGGTCCCGTCGGAAAGTACGATGGTAGCCACTTTGCTTCCCTTTGGATTAGACAGGGTATTGTAACGGGTTTCTTTTAAAGCTTCACCGTTCCCGGCCTTGTAAATGACTTCGCCTGTTGCGAGTTTCACAAGCTTTACATCATCCTCTTGCGCCAGTTGTCCTTTGTTGATGCTGTCTAAAAATACTTTGTCGCCATTGGCCAGGGTGATCATTGCCCGACTGCTAGTTGGTGCACTTACGTCGTTTGCAGGACGATGATTCCTTCCAATGGATTGCGCTTCTTGTTTATTATTTTTTGGTATGAATAGGTAACCCACGCCAACAATGGCAATAATGCCTATAGCTGCTGCCGCTACCCTCCACCAGTTTTTGCGGGATGTTATTTGCACGACCGGTGCTTGCTGAGGTTGAATGCCGGCTTTCTGATGAATTTGCTGCAATAATGTTTCGGCATGGTGAATATCTGCAGGCTGTTCTTTGAAAAGACTGGATAAATAATCTTCCTGGAAATATTGTTGAAGCTCAGCAGGCGATTTAAGCCGGAGCAATTCCAGAAACCACTCACACTCTTCGGTTGTCCATTGCGTTTTGCTGAATAACTCCTCAAGCCTGGTGTTGATATTTTCCAAAATAAAATTTTTCTAAAAACACCGGCATTGTGAAAAAGGGTGGTTCTGTTGGAACTTTTTTTAAAAAAAACAGTTTTCAAAAACGAAAACAAGTGCCAACGCGGTGATTTTTTGATTTTGCGGACTCTGCTGATGTACGTAAGAAAGGATTGATTCTTTGGAGCGGACAAGATGTTCCTTGACAGTATTTTTGGAAATCGAAAGTTCGGAAGCAGCTTCTTCATAACTCTTACCCTCAAAGCGGCAGAGCTCAAACACGCGGCGACGCTGGGGTGGCAATTGTGCAATGGCTTCCTCCAACAATTTCAATTGCATTTCCTGTGAACTGTTTTCCAGGGGCCAGTCACCAGAAACATCCATTATTTTTGAAGTTTTTTGTCGTAGCCGTTCTACGGAGAGGTTGCGTACATAATTAAGAGAACGATTATAGCTGGTAACGAAAAGCCAACCTCCTATCTTTTCATACGATGAAAATTTTTCCCGCTTTTGCCACAAGCTGATAAACACTTCCTGCAAAATATCATCTGCCACTGTTTCGTCCCTCACAATTTTCAGGATGTTCAACCGCACAGGTTCGTAATAGCGGTAATAGAGCTTGTCAAATGCAGACGACGATCCTTGCGCCAGTTCCTGTAAAAGCAGCATTTCAGTATGACAATCTTCTCTATTCAAATCCCCTAAGTTGTTAGTTTACGTTTTGGCTACCCTGAAATAAAAACATGTTCTTTCGCATCACACAATCATCCTTGTCATTCAACATGGAGAACAAATGTATGAATTTCATAACGTGTATCAATACCAGAAAGTTATGCAATCGATTGATATCGTTTTTGATTTATGGAACAGGGCAAGATCAAAAATTAAGTGCTAATAAACCACCTTTATTTTATCCATTTCGTTGCGATTTTTGATCGCGAAGTATTCGTGTATCCGCAAATGAGATGTTTGACTTGATGCCAAAAATGCTCCATTGACGAAAGACTGTAAACTTTAAACGATTTAATGCGCTTAGTATGTAAAGCTACCGTGTGGGCTCGCTCTAAAAAATCATGCTGTCGGATAAAAACATGTGCATAACAGTTTCTAACAGATGTATTTTACCATAAGGGTCACCTATGTTATTTGAAAAGACTTTTCTCGTGAAAATGTTTCTTTTCTTCTTGTGCGAATAAAGTAATGCGCATAGCTTCATTGCGCAATTATTTTTTAATCATTTAAACGGTTTAATTTATGGCAGGAACTGCGGGTAAATTAGCATGCCTCGTTGTAAAAGCAGACGCGAAGTTTTTAATTAAAGAAAAAGACGACTCCACCGCTCTTTGCGAAAAGATTTCAATCGGCCGCAAGCGTTTTGCGGCGAATTAACATTCGACGAGAATAGCTATATGTACCCCTTAGAACCTTTACGTTGCAGCACCAGGATTAAGCAAAATCCGCCTGTTCTTTATTAAAAAACAATTATTGTAACTCCTTTACCGGCATCTGTATGTTGCAGGCAAATTGGGTTTTGTTTCCATTGTTGCGCACCTCTCCATTTACTTCACTACTTGTATTTTTTTTCAACAGTCGATGTTGTAAGTAGAATATTATGCTACGGACATAATCTGTAGATGTATTGCGCATTCTCTACCTATTTCCGTTTTAATAGAGTGCCCTTACAACATTGGTGTAAAACATATATTGTATGCCATTTGCATCAACAGATAAAAACGAAAACACATTAGAGGGAGCCATCAAACAAAGTGAAGAAGCAGTTCTAGAACAAGGGGAAACAACCATTGAAAAACTCTTAGCCGCCAAGGCAGAAGAAAAAGCTGCCAGAGCAATGCAAGCAGCACAGCAGGCTGCGGCACAAACTATTCCCCCACCAATAGAGTTTACACTGTCGCCATATACGCAAAATTATACTACGGAAAGTGACATGCCCGAACCACAGCGCTATACGCCAGCTCCCTATAATTCCTCCTCGCCGGTTAGAGTAGGCTACAGTGTTTACATCAGCGATGAAAAGATCTTCAACATTGCTTCTATAAAAATCGAAGAAAAATATGGCGCCCCCAATGCGCTGGAAATAAAACTATTTACTGACGGTATACAGGACCCGGCCAGCATGTATATTGACGGTGCCGAAAAGTTCCTGGGTAAAACAGCAGAAATAACACTGCAAAACACACTCAATCCCAAGGAGGATCGCCTGGAAAGCCTCTTTGTAATAACCGATGTGCAGCTGGAGCAGGATGGCTCAAACGGAGGTATGCTGGTACTGCTGGGCAGTTCACCCGATTGCCTGCTGCAAGGCATGCCACACTATGAAGCCTTTGTAGAAACTACACTTGAAGCCATTGTGCAAAAAGCCTTCAGACCCCATCAATCCCTGACTAAAGCTGACTTAAGATGTCAACCAAATTTTGTGCAGGAGCTACCCTTTGCCTGCTGCTTTAATCAAAACTATTTTGATTTCCTGCAACGCTATGCGCATGAGCTCGGCGAATGGCAGTTCTTTGATGGCCGACGATTCGTATTTGGTCAATTGCCTTCCTATGCCCAAACCAAATTAGTGTATGGTCAAAATTGTAGCCAGTTAAAAATGGGCATGAGCATTACAGCAATACAAGGAAGCCTCGAAGGCTACGATGCTGCGGGTCATAATCCTATTACAAAAAATACGGCAGAAAATGGAGGCAATATCCATTACTACAATGAAAGAGCCTACAAACAATCAGCCAAATTATTTGGTAAAAACATGTCTGCCCAGCCCGGCACACTCACTGGTGATGGTGCATTGCAGGCAATGGCCAAAGCGCGAAGCAAAGGAAGAGCTGCAGACCTATACTGCATCACAGGTAAAAGCATCAACTGGTGCTTGCATCTCGGCAAAACAGCCGAAGTAAGTTTTAGTGTTAACGGAGATGAAAAACCGCACATGACCGTACGCATCATTGGTGTAAAGCATTGGTACGAAGCCGGTGGCAAATATGAAAACACATTTACCGCCATCCCGGCAAATGCCATGACCCCTCCACCTGTAAACTACAAAGAACCCTCCACACATCCTGTTCTTGCAGAAGTGACAGACAATAAAGACAGCTTGGGAAGAGTGAAAGTAAAATTCATGGGATGGAATGGCGACCGCAACAACAACAGCAGTAATTGGCTAAGAGTATTAACGCCTGATGCCGGAGGTGATAGTAAAGGCAAAGTAGCAGCCAACCGCGGCTTTGTAACCATTCCCGAAATAGGTGACCAGGTAATGGTAGACTTCCGCAATGGCAATCCGGAAATGCCTTTTGTAACCGGCAGTGTATTTCATAGCAAAAGCGGCACCGGCGGTGGCAGCGGAAATAATGTAAAAAGCCTAACAAGTAAAAGCGGCCATACGATACAGTTAAATGATGGAGAAGGAATCTTGCTCAAAGACAAAAGCAAACTCCAACACATAACATTAGATGGAGACAATGCAATATCAATTGGTGCAAAAAGCAAAATAACCCTGAAGGTTGGAGAAGATGGCGGTTGTATTGAAATAGACGGAAAAAATATCACGATCAAAGGCTTGAATATTTCTGTTGAAGGCGTAACTGGCGACGCCGCAAAACTGGACATAAAGGCCAAGGACACTACATTCTGCGCAACGACAAAGTTTGACATTACCTCAGCAACAACAACTATAAAGGGTGAGTCTATACTCACAGGAGGCAAAACCCATATTGACGGAGGATACACATTTCTCAATTAATTATCAAAACACAAAAACATGAGTTGGAGTCTTTTAGGCGCTGATAAAATAGATCTTCAATTTAGAGAGGCGTTTACTGAAAAATACACTTTGCTAATTGATACCCACATCCAGGCAGGTAATATGCCGATAAAAACAAAAACAGAATTGCGCTGGCAACTTAGTGTTGAAAAAATAGATAAGGAATGCATAACCCTGGAACTGATAACACTTGATAACAGGTTGCTGGAAAGCAACAATCCTATGGTAAAGGACCTGGCCGCCATGAGCCAGGCATTTGGCCAGATGTACAATGAACTGCACCTTGTAATGCAGCCAAATGGAAGAATAAGCAAGGTGCTGAACCTTGATGTGATACAAAAGAAATGGCATGCAATAAAAAAGGAGATGGAGCAGATACAAATGCAAAATGAATCCATTAAAAATGTAATAAAGCTAAATGATGAATTATTTACAACTCCGCAAAAAATAATTGCAGCCATTGAAGGCAACGAGTTCTTCATGCTTTATTTCCATCACATTTTTGGCCTTAAAATACCCGCTACCACACAAACTTATACACAAAGAACATTACTCAATACGGCCAACCTTGAATGGCGCTATAAAGTAAAGCCCCAGAATCAATATTATCCCGGTGAAAACTGGCTCATTAATATTGAAGGAAGCAAAGAAACCTACATAGATAAAGCCTGGGTAGCGGCGGCCTACAAAGACTTCAGCCACCTTAACCTTAAAGAAGTAAAGCCGGTTTTTAAAGATGAGGGCGATTATAAAATAGTGCGGAAAACAGGAATGCTGCTGGAAGCTACGCGACAAAAACAAGAGGTGGTACATCCTGAACTATTGCACGCCACTATAAAATACCACATGATTAGCGATACAATGGCAAAACTGAAAAAGAAGGAGAATGTACCTCCACCATCACACCAACCTCCCGTACAGAAACAAGGCGGCTTTAACGTAATAATGGACGAATGGGAAATAAAATAATAACGGAAAAAGATTTCTGGCAATGCAGCGGAGGCATGATGCCATCGACATTTCAGGCCAGGCAGCTTAAAGTAAAACGAAAGGATGGAGCAAAATACATAACCAGGAACGATGTGTCAACCGTTAGCTGGGTAGACTTTGGTTGTAAAAAAATAATGCTGCTCTATGCAGTTGTTGCAGCTGTAGCGGCAGTTGTGGCCGCGCTTTGTGTTGCCACGGGAGGTGCGGCGCTGGTGGTAATAGGTGCACTGGCGGGTGCTTCCGGTGCTGCCTATGGTGCGATAATAGGCAGTTTAATATGCGGGCAGCTGGTAGCACCCACACGTGTGTGGCTCAGCTACAAAAAAGATTTCCAGATACAGGGTGTGGAAACCATTACGGGAGGAAGCAAAATAACATGCACTGCTTTTACATTTCTTGGAATGAGTGAAGAGCATATTACCTTTAACCCGGAAATAAAGAACTGGTGGCAGGCCATTAAAATGGGCACAGCATCGTTTGTGGCCAATGTACTACAGGGCGCTATGACAGGCATGATGATAGGCGGTGCTGTTGTGGCATTGCCGGCCATGTTAGAAGGCGGTGCAGTTGCCTTTGCCGAAGGTGGCATGCTTAATGCCTTTCGCTTTTTAGGCTCCAATGTTTTAAAGAACTATGCCGCCACCTGGCTCACCGGTACCGGTATTGCCCTGCGCACTACAATGAAAGCGCAAAGCGAAATGGATGGCTACGGACAGCGCGGCTATGTAACAGTGCAAGATAAAGCACAAGGTTTTTTTGGCATGGAGCTGGGCACTGCGAACAGCTTTAAAAATATAGTAAATGGCACTGCAAACCCATTAGACTTTGTAGGTATAGCTTTATGGGCTAGCCCGGTGATAGATATGACGAAGGGTGAGGAACCTGGTAAAGATTATAGTCGAAATGAAAACACCGAGAGTGAGGATGCGCCAAATGAAGATGAAAACAAATCCAATGATGAACAGGAAAACCCTATAAAACCTGCAAGCAACGGAGAAGTAAATGAAATACCTGATGGTGCAGGTGAATTTGATGCTTTTGAAGGTGATGCACTCCTCGATGGCAACAATGTTCCGGAAGGTGTGATGAAAGGAAACAGACCGGTACAACCCGAGTATCCTGTAATAGATGAAAATGGCAATATTACTAAATATGGAAAATGGTATTATGAGAGACCAAGTGGTTTCAGAAATGGTGTGCGAGATGAAACTTGGAATGACGCAAAAGACGAGAATGGAATTGTCCGAGACCCACTAACTGAAGACGTAATGGATCCAGATAATCCTTGGGATATGGGACATAAACCTGGTTATGAATTTAGAAAACATCAATTAAGTGCTGCGGAAAGGGGAATTAGTAGAAAGCAATTTTTAGATGAACATAATACAATGGAACATTATCGTCCAGAATTACCCTCCTCAAATAGATCTCACGCGGATGAAATTATGGATGATACATATTTTGGCGATTAAAAAAATCGTACTTTTAAAACAGAATAAATACAATAGATGATTGATAAAAAAGTGACAACAGAGAATAAGGAGTTGGCAAAATACATTACAACTATTCTTGGTCTAAATAGAACTATCCAAAGACATTGGGATCAAGATAGAAGTAATTTCTTGGATGTTTTTAATTGTCAAGATCCTATTGATTCGCGTATTGCGTTTTGTGGCACAATTGGACTTTCTGATTTTCCTAACGAAATCGAACAGAAATCCGGCGCAATAAAAAATATCCCTATCGAATTGCTGATTACAGGGTACAAGGAATACGACAAAGCGTCCAATATAATATCAACATGTGGCTTTTATATATCAAAGAATAAGTGGAGTTGTCAACCAGGATCAGTTTTTATGCGCATGGTGGAGATGTACTATGAGAAGTTAGAAATGAAGCACATACTTTTCACTTCTCCATTCTTGTGGGAAGGGAAATTGCATCCATTAAAACTTGAGTCTAAAACAGTCAACTGGTTGTTGGCTATCCCCATTTCAGATTCGGAATTAAATTACAGAAATCAACTTGGCGCTCCTGCATTGGAAGATTTATTTGAAAAGAAAGGTGTAGATATTTTTGATTTAAATCGAAAATCAGTTATTTAATAAAAGGCCGCCTTCGGGCGGTTTTTAGTTGTTTAAATAGAAATTGACGAGTCAGCCGGATTAGATTTGCAATAAGTATTTCAATCGTCTTTCTTTTTCCATAAAGAATTGTTTGTAAAAAACAACTCCAGTTCCGTAGTCCGCAGATCAAAATCTATAATGGTACCATCCTGGTTTATTAAAAATGTTCTTGGTACGAACTCTAAACAAAACTTATTTGAAATATCTCCTTGTCCCCCACCCGGTGCAATATAATTCTCCCAAAGGATTTGTTCCTGTTGCGAAGCTGTCACCCAATTATTTTTATTTACATCAATGCTAATTGAAATTATCCTGAGTTTCGAAGTATCAATAGCAGAAAACTTAGACTTTAACTCTCTCATTTCTTCCCGACAAGGCCCGCACCAACTGGCCCAAAAATCAAGTAAAACAATTTTTTTATTCGTGTAGAGTTGAGATGATTCAACTAATTTTCCATCGCTGTCCGATACGAAAAACGATGGCGCGGATTTTCCAATTTGCAATTTTTCTCTCTTAGATATATATTCTTGCAATTCTTTGCCCAGAGAAGTCTTCTTTAATGTATCAGCAAACAAGGAAAATCCTTTTTTTAATACATTCGTTGGTAACGCGAAACCACGGTCTTTAAATTTCTCTAAAGCATAATAATAATTCTTGTGCTCGCTAATTGTCTCATAAACATCAGATTCGTACTCCCTCCAACGTGCATTTAGATTCCAGTCCTCTGTTTTAAATTCATCGGTTTTCACCAAATAATTTGATCTAAAAGCCGGGCTTTTATAAATACTTAGAGGTAAATCAAACAATAATTGTCGGTGCCTAAATATAAACTCATTTTCACCCCCAGTTACAACTGCACTATATTGGACTGTATCAAACGCTATTTTAATAATTGAATTTGTAACTAAAAAATACGTACGATCAACTACACTATCCTTTAATTGTAGTTTAACATAGGCATAAAATGGCTCTGTTTGTTTCGGTAATATAAATGTCGCTTTCCCACCTTTAATTTTGTTTCTATCTATTTCAACCTCATGTTGGCCTGGAATGGCATTATACAGCACCACATCATAGTCTCGGAGCGTTTTAGTTGCCTCAACATAGATCTTGGGTCCCTGGCAAAATGCGATGCTAAAATTTGAAAGAAAAAGTATTAATAAAATATTACGGCGCTTCATATGTCGGTAAGTTGATGTCCACTCAAAAGATGGCGACAAAAGATAGTTTAATAAGAGTAACCGAATTGGATTGCTTGAATTATAACAAGAGATTAGCTAAATATTTAAAAGAGACCACTTGCCAACACAATGAATAAAATGAAAAAGCAGTGTGAGCCATTGTTTAAAAAACGGTGTAATAAAACATGTGGGTTGCCGATATGAAGAGTTAAAGAAAATTGAATTAGCCTAAAAAAATAGTCTTCGCTATTATAAAATAACGAAGACTATTTTTGCCATAATTAAAATTAATAGTGCTGGTTGCCTGTTCCATCGAACTGGAAGGCACCAATATCTTTACCTGGCAAAGTAATTTCAGTAGCGCCATATTTAGGATCTACAGGTACTACTGCTAAAGGTGCTAAACCAGTATATCCTTTTCCTATTGCTGGTGAACCGGCCTGCAGCCTGAAGTCAAACTTGTTCACCGCTTGTATGCCCGACAAAGGAATGCCGCCAGTTACAGGCAAAGGAAAATTATAAAACATCGGGTTGTTCTTTTGCACCAATGAGGAACCATCATAAGTGTCACCATACTTGTACCCTGCCGGCAGGAACTTCGTATAGTCTGGAATGTCGGTCAATTTTGGTGCGGTCCATCCACCCGAGCCAAAGTCATTCGTTGGATAGATCTGGTTCACTACGGAAAGAGAATCGCCGTACTCGTAGTTGTTGCCATAGCTGATGTTTGCAGTATCAGCCGCTGGGTTGTTAACTATACGCAAACCGAATTTACAGTTTACCATCAGGTTGTTATAAGCCATCCCTTTTGCACCTTCTTCAAAATTGATGTTTGCTCCACGGCCAGATTGTATTTGCCTGTAACCACAGGAAATAAAGGTGTTGTTCCACATCCTGATATTCGTTTGCTGTGCACCCGTTGGAATTCCTTTGTTGGAAGCTTTTTGTCCGTTGGTCGCGATGCCGACAAACAAGTTGTAAGCCATGTCTCCTACCGTACCTCCTTTCGTGTTCAGGCAATCACCTCCGTGAAGGCCGGCTTTCTCAAACGTATTTCTCATGATGCTGATTTTGCCATTCGAAATACGGATAGGATCATCCGCACCGCCATACAACCAGCTATCTTCCATGATGAACATTCCATTCGGATTTTGAAACAATATGGAAAACGCCGTGCCCGATTTTTGATTTACAAGAGTACCCTGGTCGTTAGACAATGCATAACCGCCGAACTCGATGTGCGTCCATTTGAGAATAAGCATGGGGCAAGTAGATGCGCAGTACAAACCGGCCCAACCACCTGAAAAAGCAACATCCTTTGAAGGGTCCTGGTTGGGCGCATCGTTTTTTAGTTTTTGCAAACTGTCAACAGTCAACCAAACAGGCGCTTCTTTTGTTCCAAGGCTCACTAAAGAACCCTGTACAAACAGACCGGCGTGATTGGTAACATTGATGTGTACTCCAGGCTGAATCGTAAGTGTATCGCCTTGTTTCACCACGACGTCACAACCAAATGTGTATGTTTTTCCTGATAACATGGTTCCTTTGATTGCTCCGCACAATGGCACTTTATCGTCAACAGGTGCTGCTATCATTTCTTTTGGCTTGGAAAGAGAAATCTTTTCTTCTTCCCATTTCTTACAGCCGGTTCCGATGAAACAGACTGCCGCAAAAAATGCAGTCAATGTAAAAGAATTCGTTTTCATTATTTTCAAATTAGATTAGTTGTTTAGAATTTATATCGTATACCTGCGAGTATGTTAAGACCATAAATATCCTTACCCACCACTGTCTTGTCGCTGTATTGCTGATCAGGAAAATTGTTTCCTGCAACAGGCGCCTGCATGATCACGATCTTTGAAGATGCGTTGGTAAGGTTATTGGCTTTGCCATATACTGAGAAGTGCTTGCCCAGACGTTGTTCGAAAGAAAGATCAAGCGTTCCTTGCCCAAGCTTCCAATAATCCAAATCGTAGTATGGCGATACTTGTGCGATGTATTTACCTGTGTAAACAAATGCAACCTGTACGTCGAGGCCGATCTTGTGGTTTTTGTAAAGCAGCGCAAGGTTACCAATGTGATCTGCCTGCCCTTGCAATGGTCTTGTTTGGTCCACTGATTTTGTAGTGATGCCTTGTGTTTTATCGCGATAGAAATACAACTTGCTGGTTGTTATCTGCGACTTGGTGTATGTGTAATTTGCAGACACACCAAAGTTGCCAAAGAATTTGGTGAACACTGCTTCGATACCGTAGTTGTGCGCCGTTCCAAAGTTCATTGGCATAAAGTATTGTGCACTTGGCCCACCATTTCTTACAATGGCATATTCAATTGGGTTGTTGATGTTTTTATAAAATGCACCAATCAGAAACTGGTCTGCACCGCCGGGGAAGAACTCATAACGAAGATCTATGTTGTCCGCAATAGAATGTTTCAAACTATCATTGCCTTTGATGTTAAATGTTTCTCCGTCAATTTCAGTTGGAATGATTTCATAAAAATCAGGTCGGATGATAGAACGGAAATACGACAACCGGATGCTGCGTTTTGCGTCCAGCTCATATTTGAAATGGATGGAAGGCAACATATCCGTATACTTCACTGTTCCATATTTTGCAGGAGAAGTTTCTGCCGCAGCGGTATTGAAAGATTGTTCAGTGTGTTCTATTCTTGCACCACCAAGAACCGATAATTTCTTGCTTAGATTAAATTTCACTTGTGCATATCCTGCAGATACATCTTCTTTGGAATTGTAAGTATTTGCATTCAGGCTTGTAATGCTTCCCATTGATTTACTTGCCGGTGCAAACTCATACACGGCATTGTTATAAGACGTCCATGTTTGGCGGCCCCCTCCGATCAAAGAAGGTTGTAATGAATAAGGGTTGTAATAGTTGTCTCTTGACTTGTGCCTGTACATGCCGCCAACATTAAACTCTACAGTTCTTCCGGCAATTGTTGGGGTATAAAACAAATTGAGGTATCCTGCAAGATCTTTGTCAGTATTGCGCTGCCATTCTCTTGACATGGTCTGCGTGATATAAGTGTATTTTCCCTGGTTGTCTTTGCTGCTTTGGTAGTCGTATTCAGCAAGATCAGGTACGGCACTTTTTGCAATGGCATAACTTCCAATCCAGTTAATGCGGAACAGATTTGACAGCACATGATCGCCCTGCAAAGTAGAGTTATAAATACTTTGCTTTTGCAAACGGCTGCGCATCAAATTATCTGTCAGCTTGTTCAGATAAACGGAGTCATACGTTTCTCTTGTTTGATACTCGTTCATGTGGACATACATGCTGTACAGCGACAACTTATTTCTTTCATTGAACACGTAATCGATTTTGTTATGTAATCCCAAACGTGACGTTTGTGTAGAATACTTGCGTTGATATAAATCGCTTATTACCGACTGGTTGTACAGCTCCGTGCCGTCAGGATTGGTAATAATCTGAGGCTGTGCATTTGGCAACAGCAACATAGAGTTTGACCCGCGATACATGTTTTGCAAAGAACCAGACAGGATAATACCGAACTTCTGATGTGCTGTCCTGCCTCCTATTGTAAAACCTGCTGTTGTATTGATCGGGAAATTCTTAGTTGTGTAATTCAGGTTGCCGGTTGAGAAATCTTTTTGTGTGGCCATGTAATCATTGCCATGAATTTCTGCCGGGGATTGTTTGTTTACAGCACCGTGGTCAAAGGCTGTGAATGGCCTGGAGCTGGAAAACAATGTAGAAAAACCGCCTGCCACGTTTGCATTAAAAACAAATTTCTGTGGTGCGCTTTTCATTACGAGGTTCATGGTACCACCAATTGCATCCGCTTCCATAGAAGGCGTAAGCGATTTGATTACCTCTAGTCTGTCAAGCATTTCTGAAGGAAACATATCCATTGGAACGTACCTGTACTTGGCATCAGGACTTGGAATTTTTACGCCATTCACAAGGGTATTGTTGTAGCGCTCATCCATGCCGCGAATAATTGCATAACGGCCCTCACCGCTGTTACTACGTTGCACCGTTACGCCGCTTATTCTTTGCAATGCACTACCTACGGTAATGTCAGGCAAAAGTTGAATAGTATGCTCCGATAAAATATTTTGAACGGTTGCCGCGTTTTTCTCCAGACTTCTGGCGCTTTTGTCTGAGCGACCATTGCTTTTTTCCGTTACAATTACGCTGGTCAATTCTGTTTTGTCTTCGTCCAACACAACATCTGCAACCTTTAGTGTTTTGTTGTCTTCCACGGTTACAGCAATGTCCATTGACTTTTTGTAGCCAACCTGAGATATTTCAATTTTGTAGTTACCACTGTGAAGATTTTTGAAGAGATAAGATCCATCGAGGTTCACAACGGTGTAGAGTTTTGTGTCCTCAAGATGAACCGTAGCACCGGACAGGGGTTCGCCTGTTTGTTTGTCAAATACCCTGCCTTTGAGGTTTCCTTGTGCAAAACCGGCAAAGCTGGCACTCATAATAACCAGTAAGATACAAAAGCTCCTGGCGCAGTAGTTGGTCATTTTCGCGATCATGATTTTTTGTGTGTTTTATAATTGAGGTGCAATATTTCACAAAAAATCAGCGCGTTTATACATGCCCGTAAAGGTTTGATAATTTAGTAACTATAGCGTAAAGATTAGTTTAAACAGAATTCAGAATATATTCAGAATTGCTGGTGTAATTTCTTCAGGGGGTTGTTGTCTTGGGAGGATGCTTCTCTTTTCCTTAAACTACCTGATCAACACAAAGCTGCCTTTTGCCTGAATCACTTTCCCTAACAGATCTTTTCCCTGGGCTATCCAAACATAGGTGCCGGAAGATTGCAGCTGACCTTTGACACTGCCGTCCCAGCTATCGTTCACCTGGTTAGTCTCGAATACCAATTGCCCGAAGCGATTAAATACCCTGAAAAAATCTACATTGATGCGGCCAGTTACTCTAAGTGTAAGCCTGTCGTTATTACCATCACCATTAGGCGAAAAAGCATTTGGTATTGAAAAGAAAGATTTGTCAACAACGGTGATTTTTACCGGTGTGGGTTCACTGCTACAGGTACCGGTAATATACTGCACATAAAAGTTTGCGTCTGCTGTGACATGATTTACCGTGAAATTTCCCGTGGTGTTTTCCGACAATAGATCGGTGCCGGCTGCATCGGTGAACAACCTGTATGTGCCTGCTGAAGCGTTCCTGATCTGTAAATTGGCATCGGTATTCCGTGGAATGGTTATGTTGTCATACGAAGGAGCTCGCAAGGTTATATCCTGGTTGATCAGTGTGAAAGGTTTTGACTCTGTAGTGCAAATGCCTCCGTCTGTAATTTTAAGCGTATAGACTCCCGCTCCTACTTGTTGCAATGCAGGTGTATTGCCAACAACGTGGGTGTTTTGATCGTACCAGGTATATGTCGTTGGAGATACGAGGTTTTCAATCTGTATGCCGGTAATGCTTCCCTCGTCAAACTGGCACTGGTCATTTTTTATTTTTGCCGCAGAATAATTGAATACAGGAAAAGGTGTTCGTCCAACCTGTCCAACGAAGATATCTCGTTCACATCCTTTGTCGTCAGTTGCAACGAGGTGATAACTGCCATCTGAAATATTGGCCAGACTGGTGCCTGTTCCCACAATAGCGCCGGTGTTTTGGTTAACCCATCTGAATGAGTACAGTTTCTGATCCTGGTCAAATGAATTGACGGTTACGGACCCATTGTTTTGATTGCAAAAAGCATTTTTGAGTGACGAAGATGCAACTCCAATGTTCTTAAACGCTGCAGCCGGTACTGCAACGGCTATAGATTGTGAACAGCCTGTGGCATTGGATATCTTTAATTGATAACTACCCGCTGCGAGGTTGTAAACGTCTGGCGAACCGCCCACTACCTGGTTGGTGGCGGTATTGGTCCACTGGTAAGTTTCGCCATTGGTTATCTGCAGTTGTTTTACAGATCCTGTTGAGGCATTACAATTGCTGGCTTCTATCAGTTGCTTGCTTTGGTCTACTGTAATGGCACCATTGTCGGGAACAACATACCAGGGAGAAATAATCGTGTCGCAGGAGCCCTGGTCCTTGAATTTGAAACGGTATTTTCCCGATTTGAGGTTAAGCAGGTCATAGTTGTTGCCCACGGGACGATTCAGCGAATCGATCCATTGCCTGAAGATCGAACCAGTTGCGTTGGTAGCCGTGATGCCGGTGATACTGCCGTTCGCCTGGCTGCAGGTAGCGGCATTGATCTGCGGCGCCATGTTCAGGGTTGGGCCAGACAGGTTTTTGATGGTATAGGGGCCATATGTTTTGTTGCAACTTCTGTCATTTGGCATATATGCCGTTACGTAATAAGTGCCTGCCGGTAGCTGGTTTATGTAATAGTTGGTTCCTACAGAATCTCCGTTTGCGTTTGTCCATTTATAGCTATAACTGCTGCTGGAATTCGTATTAATGTAGCCGTTTGTTTTTCCGCAGGTAGCATCCTGCAAATAGACACTTAAAGACGGCGGAGGACTGATGTCTTCAATACTAAGATCGATCCTCCATTGACAACCATTTGCACCATTTGACACAAGGTACACATAGTGGCCGGCCGGAGCATCTATGAGGTTGGTATCGGTGCTTATTACTTTCGACGTAAAATAATCTTTCCATACAATGTGCGTGCCTTCTATTATTTTCATGCCGGTAATGGAACCATTGCTTTTACCGCAGGTCGCATTTTTTATCACACGGTTGGTGTAATAATCTACTATCGGTGTCGAAAATTCCGAAGTGGAGCTATCGGGCGTGGTGGCTGTTGCTGCAAGGGTTGGCATACTGGCCGTGTAGGGATAACTCCAGTTACCTGAAGCGTCGGCAAATATGGTAGAGTAATAACTATATTCCTTGCAAGGTCCCGGGCAGCTCACGCTATAAAGCTGGATTTTGGAATTGGGTTGCGAGACGCCGGTAATAAGCCCGTTATCATAAGAGATGATCCTTACATACGGATCAGCCGGGGTTTCGCCATTAATTTGGAGAGAGCTGATGGTGTTTTGGATGAAGTGCACACCATGGGTTTGGCTGTATATATAACCTCCGAAAATATTCTGCTCGGCAGCAGTGTAGCCGCCTACCACAGCATTCTTGCAATTGTAAAATCCCAAAGCAGAACCTCCATAGCAAACTGTTCCGGAAGCATTGACTCCAAACTTATTGCCCGTTACAATTATCTTGTGCGGTACATTCTGTAGTGAGATACCGTCACCGGTGCCGGTGCTGGCTAAAATGTTGTCCTGTATCCACGTTCTTACCGTATTCATATCTCCAGTGGCGCCATACAACATAATGGAAAGGCCTGCAAAAGTTAAATAGTTACCATTCGGGTCAAGATTGAACCGGTTGTTTTGCATTTTAAAAAAAAAGGCAAATTGCGGATTGGTAGATTCTGAAAGAGTGATGCCCATGTCAAGACAGATATTTCCTTCGTTTACATTCGGGCCGCCGAAAGTTATGTTGGCAGCCTTGTCCAGTTGAATAAAACCGCCCTTGCCATAGCCATTTGAGCTACTAAAACCAAACACGTTGCTTTGAATTGTTACATCATTCACTGCGTCGGAAGAATAGTTCCAGTATCTGTTTGCTATACTTGCGCGGACATTAAAAAACAGGTTGCCTTTTCCGGGGGCACCTATCGTAACATTAGAGCTATTGCGTAATCCGATGGCATAATGGTCATTGCCTCCTGTATTGGGATCATCAAAGAATTTAAAATAGAGTCCGTATATTTTTACATTGCTGGCATTTTGTATAAAAAGGTAGGTGAATGATGTAGGTGGGTGATGGTTCAGAAACAACGTAACACGCGCAGAACTCATGCCAAGCAGCGTGCCGGATTGGTTACTCCCATCGATAGTGATGTTTGAACTGAGTACAGGCAGTTCTGTAAGTAGCGTGATGGTCCTTCCTGCTTCCGTTACATCAGCAATATTAAAATCGATGACATCCGCAACAGACGTACCATTGGCATTTGCCAATGTAATGGCTTCCCGTAGTGTTCCCGGGCCGCTATCGGCATTGGAAGTAACAGTAAACGTATTTGCAAAAACAGGGCAAACGGAACTTAATGCGAGTAATAATAGAATGATTGTTTTCATCGGTTAATAAGGGGTGCGGCAAGATAAGAAAATTTTAGAAATACTCATCCTGCTACCGGATTGCAGCTACATGGTTTGGTCACCAGCTATGTTATTCCGCCCCAACTTCAATTAAAAAAGCCGAAATCCCATCATAGCAAGAGTTTCGGCTTATTTAATCATCTGACTTTATTTTTGTCTGTGAGACATCTTTTTCGTTTCCCTGCGGTTAATGATTACCTTTTGCGTCACACTGGTATTCCACAGTGACCTTGCCATTCAGATAATTCAAAAACCAATTATATCCACGGGAATATTGCTCGCCTTCGAAATTCACCGGCAACCCGAAGTTGTTGTAAGTAGCACCACTAAGGCAATTATTTATGCTGTAGTTCCTGTCTATGTACATCCAAAATTTGTTCGGTTGCCTGATACTTATTTTATCATCATAAGGAGCGAGCTTCAATGTGTCGCTATAAAAAATCCAGCTTGTCTGGTCGCCCTTGTATCGCCGCACCTGCCGGGCCAAGTTACCACGTTCATCATACTTGTAAAAATAAAGGTACATGCCCTGTAAATTCCCATTTGACCAAACGCTGTCGACAGTTGCAATAACCCTGTCGTAGGCGTCGTACTGCGGTAAGGAAACAATGATAAAGTGAAAATACGGGATGATTAAACTGTCCCTTATAATTTGGTTAGCTTTATTGTATTCAAATTTGTCAGTACGCCACACATAATCCGGGTTTGTTACATCCGGCAGGGATGAATGGAGAACCTTGTTGGTGCGATGTTTATTGTCGTAAAAAAAGAACATATTCGTATAACCATCGGCCTGCGGGGTAACAATGAGACTTTCCAGGTCATTGTGCTTGTTGTAATTAAAGGCGTAACTGGTGGGGCCCCACGGGCCGTCTACGGCGAGCGTTTGCACCTGGCAAATGTTCGAAACGGCGTCACCATTGCCGGGCTTATGAATATAGTCAAATACTTTCTGGCAGCTGGTTAAACAAATGGCCAGGGTGAAAGACAGTGCAAATGCCACATTTTCAATTTTATTCTTTTTCATATAAAGGGGGTTTAATGAGCGTTTTTTTCGAAACGTGGTGTAGGGTCAATTTTTCCTAAAATCGACATAGCATGGCATTTTCACCTGGTACAATACGCAGATTAAAGCAGCATTGAAAAAAACAATAACAGCAAGCACTGATTATAGTCGAAAAGCAATCGAAAAGGGATACACAATCAAAATGATTTGCTTATTCTTTTGCACAATCCTTGACATAGGGGGAACGATGAATGTGGTTGGTGGAGGACTATCTGTTTTATCAAAATATTACTTTATCCTCATTAAATAAAGCATTATGGCATTTTTTTGTGGGCCGATTTAGGGTGGAATGCTCCTGGCCTTTCTCTTATTGCGCACTATCCTATTCCGTTACGTAAAATTCAATATTGTATTCTGTTTCGCCGAGGTAGCTATTTTTACCAAAAATAACCATCTTGGCTTCCTGGTTGTTATCGTCCAGATGGCGGTTATTGAGCAATAACGTTTTACCGTTGTATACCGCTTTGACCGTGTATTTCCCGATCGGTATGTCTTTTGCCATAAAAGTGCCGGCGACATCCTCAACAGGCCTTTCAAATACAGTAGCCACCGTTCCATCGATCAAATTTGTTTCGCCGGGATAAGGTGTAAACAACAGTTTTATTTTCGTCATATCCACATCGGCACCAAACATGTAAAGATCAACGTGTGCACCATAATAGCCGGTGCCACCGGGACGCTGGCCGCTGAGCTTCCATTTGAAGTTTCGGATAGTACCGCTGGCTTTGCTAAAAGCTCCGGTGTTATCAGGCTCCAGGTCAAACTTATAGGTTTGCCCGTAAGCAGTTTTTGTAAACTGGGCTTTGGCAGTCCAGTCACCCGCAGGGTCATCCGGTAATTGCACCTCGTATTTCCCTGCGTTATCACTGGCAGCAAGCAGATAACTACTATGCCACACCGTATGTTCAATGGTGATGTTCGCACCTTTCACCGGCAGGTTTTTAGCGTCGGTTACAAGGCCGGTTACAATGCCATTTTTCGTTTCCGTGGCAGGAGCATCAGGTAAGTTTGCATTTTTGCTACAGGCAGTTACAACTGTACTGCATAGTAATGGCAATAGCCAATGGAATGTTGTGTATTTCATTTGTAATATTTTATTTGATTTAGTGAACGGGGATTGTCACGCCACCTTTGAGAAATGCGGTTTGTTTCCGGAAATCATGTCCTGGCTATCTTCAACCCGTATCTGCTTGCTCAGAATATACCTGAAGTAGTAAGCAAGGACGATTGCAGCGGGAATACTGATGGATGTCCAGGTGGCAAGATCTTTTGAGATGCCGTGGAAGTCTTTGTAATAACGAAGATGAGCGCCCAGGCCAATCACGATGCCTGCAACGGCTGCGAGCAAATAACCAAGTATGCATTGCCATATCCATTTGGCAGGAGACTTAACAAACGGCCTTAGTTGTATAGCATTGATGATGCCGATGGAGAGGAACATAAAAAGAATATCGAACGGCACGAACAAGGTATAGTAGCCGAGCCAGAACACCCATGGCGTAAAGAAAAGAAATGGCCACGCGTCTGACAGGGTTTTCCTTTTTCCAACTATTTCAAATGTCTTGTTCCTCGAAACTGCCAGGAAGAAAACAAAAATGAAGATAGAAATTGTATGCATGATGAACTGTGGCGTGGTCAACAGTTTATCATGATCGCCGGTAAAACCGTGCGCAATCAGCGGGTGCAAAAGGCCCAATAATCCCGGGTAAACGATCAGGTTGCCAATAACCCATTTTTTTAAAAACGTGCTTTTAGTGTTGTTCATAATAGTGTAATTTAGAATGCAAAGAACCTTCGTTTTGCAGGCTGAGAAAGGCATCTTTTATTCTTAAAATGATATATTTTGCGCCATGGGTTTACAGGGAACTGTCATACGCACCATCTTTCAAACAGCTACTTCATTTGGGGCAGCATTTGATGAACTTTGCAAGGTGTCGCACATCACTGCTGATGAAGTGGGCGACTCAGAAAAAATGGTTGAATGGGAAAAAGCGGCGTTGATCTGGGTACCACTTCTAAAGTTGACCGGCGATCCCCTGATTGGCTTGCATATAGGAATCGGCACGCCAAAAATGCTTCACGGCATGGTTGGTTTTCTGATCCAGAGTTGTAAAGATCTTGACCAGGCGTTGCAAATGTTAAGCAGGTACGGCCACATGGTATCGCCGATGGTTTCATATAAATACACCATCAATGATGTAGCCGTTCTTGAAATAGAACAGAATAAAATGTGGCTGCTTAAACATCCCGAACCGGCAAGGCAGGCAAACGATTTTCTATTTGCATCAACCCTCAACACATCCGCAGCGCTTACCGGTAAGCGCATTGTTCCGTTAAGGATAGAACTGGCCTACCCAAAGCGGGAAATTTCAGAATATCAAAAGTTTTTTGGTTGCGATGTGCTTTTTAACCAGGAGGTGAACCGGATTATTTTAGATAAAAATGATATGGACACGCCCATACTCACCAGCGACCAATCTATGTTTGAGCGCTTCAACACAATGGTAGCCGAAAAGCAGGCACTGCTCGCCACCAACACGACCAGCGGAAATTTGAAACAAGTATTGTTCATGCAGTTCAAAGGAAGAATACCTTCAATTGATGAAGCGGCATCAGCATTGGATATGACGCCCCGCAGCCTGCAACGAAAACTGATGCAGGAGCGCACTACCTTCCGCGATGTTGCCGGGGAAATCAGAAAAGATATCGCTTTCCAATTAATGCAAAACCCCGCGATAAAAATATCGGAGGTTTCAGATATCCTTGGATACTCAGACCCTACTGCATTTAGAAAAGCTTTTAAGTCGTGGACGAACGTGGCGCCGCGTGCAGTTAAAAAAGAGGGAGTATATAATTACGGACAGCGTTAAGTTCAAGCCAACTTGCATTTACTTAGCCTTTATTTCCCAGCCGTTATAATAGGCACATACCTTGTTCATCAAACATTCTTCACATAAAGGTTTTGGCCGGCAAATATCTCTTCCAAGAAACGACATTGACATGCCGGCTTCCCATTCTTTTTGGGGAAGCTCGCTCATTATCTGTTTCTCAATTTTAACTGGGTCGCTGCTTGTCGCAATGCCGAGCCTTTGAGATACTCTTACTACATGCAAGTCAACGATAACACCTTCATAAGGAGCATCGGCAAAACGCTTGATCACATTCGCAGATTTTCTGCCAATACCCGGCAGTTCAACCATCTTGTCAATGTCAAGTGGAATATTCTTATCCGATTTAACATGTTCAGCTATTTCAATCAACCATTTTGCCTTATTGGCTGAATTGATTACTTTGGCAAGCAGAGGCTTCAAATCGTCTGCTGTTGCTTTTGCAAGGGATGACATGTTAGGATAAACGTTGAAAAATGCAGGTGCAATATTATTGATCAGCTTATCATTGCTCCTTGCAGATAGTACTACCATGACTACCATTTCATAGAGGTTCCCTGCATCTAGTGGATGCTTTTCATTTTTGTATTTTTTGATCAGAGGTTTGACTGCTTTTGACCAGTCAATTGTAGGTGTTGGCATGAGCAAAAAATTATAAACTAAAAATAGCCATTAATATAACGTACCTAAAAAATAATTTTCTTCTTTTATCATTTGCTTCTTCTACTACCCTATGGGAAGTTGTTGGCCCGCCTCTTAAAAGCAAGACAATGATGATAAATTTAGAAATACAGGCAGGAGGTTAAACTATGGACATTCTAAACTATTTTTTTGTTTTTCTATCATCTCTTGTTGTGGACATTGTACCCTTTATAGGCCCTCCGGCATGGATGGTGATGGTTTTTTTCCAGGTAAGGTTTGACCTGAATATCTGGATTGTGCTCGTTGCCGGCGTTGCAGGATCTGCAATAGGTAGATACTTGTATAGTACTTATATATACTTACTATCCCAGCGTTTTATCAAACCTCAAAAAAACGAAGACCTGCGATTTATCGGCGGAAAGCTTGCTAACAATAGCTGGAAGGTGCAGCTCTTTGTATTGCTCTATACGCTGATGCCACTACCATCTACACCATTGTTTACAGTGGCGGGAAGTTCCGGAATAAAGACATCATATCTGATTCCTGCGTTTATTGTTGGCAAATTTATTAGTGATGCCGTTATGGTTTTTACGGGTGATTATGTTGCGGAGAATTTTAATGATATTATTCATGGTCTTTTGACGTGGAAGGTTTTAGTGGGAACGTTGATCGGAGTGGTTTTGATATGCCTTTTCCTGTTTATTGATTGGAGAAAATTGCTGCAAGAGAAGAAATTCAGGATCAGTTTTAACATCTGGAAGTAAGAAGTCTGCAAAGCTGTTACTATGCAGACTTCAGCCAGCCATTTAATGTTGATTTACTGTGCTGGGAATTTACTCATGTCCACATAAGTGGCTTCCCAATTATGGCCGTCAAGATCTTCAAAGCAACGCAGCTGCATGAAACCAAAGTCTTGCGGTTCGCGGTATTCACGACCTCCTGCACTCAGTGCACTGGTCACAAAACTATTCAGTTCATCATTACTGCTCATTGAAAGGGAATTAAGCACACCGACAGTGTTTTTTGCGTCAATGATGGCTTTCGAAGTAAATTGCTGAAATTTTTCAGATGTAAGCAGCATTACAAAAATAGTATCGCTCACTACCATACACGCACTGGTGTCATCTGAAAACTGTGGATTATTCTTAAATCCAATAGATTCATAAAAGCTCATTGATTTTTTCAGATTACTTACAGGAAGATTAATAAAAACTTGTTTTGACATCTTGTTAGAATTTGAATATAACTTTTGAATTTAGATTACTGCCGTTGGTTAACGGCTTTGTTTAGCTACGTCCATTTATTTGATGGCACAAAGAAATAACAGTGCCATTAGACCAGTTGGTCAATTACTTGGATATACAGGTCCATTCAATCACTTCTGTAGCTTTCGGTATTCAGAAGGCGAAAGACCCACTTGTCTTTTAAAAAACTTGCCAAAGTTTGCAGGATCGGAAAAATTAAGTTGATAGGCAATACTCGATATGTCAACATCAGTATACTGGACAAGCGAGCGAGCTTCGCTTGCTAATCGATCGGTAATATGGACCAATGCGTTTTTGCCGGATAAACGTTTAACAGATTGGGAGAGATAGTTTGCAGTGACAGACAGCATATCGGCATACTCCTGTACAGTTCGTTTATCAATGTAGTGGTGGTTGACCAGCTGGATAAATTTCCTGAACAGGATCTGTTGCCCGGTCACAGGCTTGGCGTCTTTTTTCTGTTCAAGAACAATGTCTTCTAAATAGTACAACAGACCCAATAGCTTTAAACGTGCTTCGATATGATCTTGCTTGGATGAGCGTTCATAGGCTTCAAATACTTCCTCAAAATGAGGTGCAAGGCGGTCAAAAGTCGCGTGGTCGAAGTTAAAGAGGTTTGTGTGCAGCACATCAAAAAGGGAAAACGTCTGGTGAAAGTCAGGCTTGAAGAAGGAATAAGAAGCTGCCTTGAAATAAATGAGATAACCCTCAAGAGCATTGTTGTGTGCAAAGCTGTATAGCAGATTGGGCGAGTGGAAGACCAGGTAGGAATCTGGGTTGCTTACTGTTTGATTATTATAATTGACTTCAATACTGCCGGAATTACGAAGCAGTGCAAAAAAGTAAAACGATCGCTTAAAAGGAGGCCTGTAAACCTGTAATTGTTCCCTATCCAATTTTTTTAATCGCAAACAAAAGAAATCCGGGTTGGCAGTTCTACCCGGCCATGGTATCGACGCCAGGAAATTATTGATATCAGTATAATACGGCAGTTGTGTCTTTGATTGGTGCATAATATTCCTTCTCTGATCCTAAATGCAAGATACTGATAAACCTCTTCTTATTTTGATGCCTTTCGTATGTTCATTATCGATAACAACTACCATAAGGATATGCGAAAAACCAAAGAGTGAAATCCCCTTTTGAATAAAATAAATCCAAAATAAATTGTAGATTTATTACAACTCATGAAAGCAATTAATAAAATATACTCCCTAGTGGTTATTGTTAGCCTTGTTATTACCGGGGCTTGCAGCTCTAATATTGTTTTACTTAAAGGCGTGTATTCACAAACCCCTGCAGAAATTATTTCGACTAAACATGCCGACTCAACCTGGTTAACTATTGCTGAGCTGTTTAATCAAAACGGCTTATCCATTAAAAAATTAGATAAAGAGAATGGGCTGATTGTTTCTACCAAAACTTCTTTTATTCCTGCCTATACCTTTGAAGATGAGAATGGCAAGCTAATAGAACCGGACGCCTTGGTCGTTTTGCGCCGGGTATTTGTAAATAATAAGGAGTGGAAAACCCACAATATATTTTGTAAATGGACCATTCAGGTTACCGAAAATGGGAAAGGGCTTACAACGGTGAGAGTAGACCCCGTTGTAATTTGTACTTACTACCCGAATATGTTCACATCCAATGAAGAACAGGGACAATCGACCGGAAGGCTGGAGGAACTACTCAAGCAGTCCCTGACCAGCAAATAAAAGGTTTGTCATTCCCCATATTTTAATCAGCGGTTCGTTCTCTATTCGTAAGCATTTTCAAAAATGATCGTTTCTGATGCCTTGAGTTTTATTTCAACAATTCCATCCTTACTCTCCACTTTTTTAGAGCTATTATTTTTTATAAGCCATGTTTTAAATGGAAGCTTTATTCGAAGTAACCCACCTTTTTCTGAGTTGATTTTTACATAAGATGGAACGCCATTTTCCTTTGCCGCACTGATGATGAAAGCGCCTTCTGCACGTAGATTGGTAAAAGAAACATTCTTCCATGAGGCTGGCACAGCAGGAAATATCTCGATGTAATCATTTTTGCTTTGCAGCAAAAGTTCATGGACACCTTGCGCAAAGGCAAAGTTCCCTTCCAACGTAAATGGCCTGTAAGTGAAATTCGAATACTGGCCATTTTTCTGATCGCCATTCAGATGAAAACTGTTTGATGAACAAAAATTGGAAGCAAATATCTGCAATTGTTTTACGGCACTATCGGCCTTGTGCGCCCTTGCATACAAACATGCCATCCAGCTAAAGGAATAACCGCACCAGGCCCTTGTGCCCATTTGTTCAAGACGCTTCAATGAATTATCGATGATTACTTTGTCACTTGCATTATTGATGTCCATTAATGCCAACGGATAAATAGCCATGTACTGCGACATGTGCCGGTGAGATTCATTCAGGTTCAGCCCCGGTGCCACCGTAAAGCCCGTTTCGTTTACTTCGTACAACGGCAGTTGCCCCAATACTTGTAACCAATGTTTTGCTTCTTCTTTCTTGCCGGTGCTATTGCTTAATTCAGCAGCCGCACCGAATAAAAATCTTGCGAGCGACAAATCGAAATTGCTCCACTCTAAAAACCACGCACTTCTGTCATTGTCATTATATTCGGGACTTGAGCTAAGTGGTAGTTTTCTTTTACCGTTTTCCAGGCGTGTAATATTTTCAAGGTAAGTAGCCACGTCATGAACATATGGATAGGCTTTGTCCTGAAGGAATTTTTCATCCATCGAATATTTCCATTGCCAGTAAAAATATTGTGCGCACCATGCTCCTATTGTTGGAGAAAGTGAGTACTGTATCCATCCTCCCATTGGATCGCCGCTCAGCGTAACAATGCCTGGCACGTTCAATCCATTTACACCAAAGTATTGTTTTGTGTATTGAAAATTCTTCTGCCTGATTTTCCACAGCCAGTCAGTATAAGAGACTCCTTCGGTCAAATGGTTTGCGGTGTAACAAGGCCAATAGCTTAGTTGTGTGTTCAGGTCGTTGTGAAAATCTCCTTTCCAGGGTGGCAGGCTTCCATTATCCGCCGTCCATACAGCTTGTAAGGTAATAGCTGGTGCCCCTTTCCGGCTTACACTTCCCAGTTTATAAAGCTCAAGAAAATATTGCTTTTCAAGCAACGTATCAGGCAACGATATAGAAGACCGTGACCAAAAACTTTTCCACCAATTGATATGCGACGCCATGTATTCAGATGCGGACGCTTCTCCCGGCCACTGGTAAGCAGCACTTCGTGTGTCGCTGGTGATAGTCCATGTTCCAATAACTTTATTGCCGGGAAATTTTTTCCAGTCAACACGCACTTCAAAATAATGATTATCGTAAGTGGGTTGCCTGTACAATATACTGTTGCCTGTTTTGGCAAGACTCCCCTTTGCATACCCAAGCTTTTGTAAACTACTGCCTGCATGACTGTTATCTTTTTTATCTTCAACTGCCTCAATATTATAAGCATGGGTAACAAGTTGCGGAATTGCAGACTCAAAATCATTCTGGGAAATGTTTTCAAATGCAAAGTACCCGCGTGGTAATGTAGCATGAATGAAACAATGAAACACTGTACCATTTTGAAAGACAACGGTATTAATCGCTTTTTGAATATCCAACTCACTCGATACAACTTTCCCGAACGAGTTGATATTAAACTCCATCGCTGCTGCCGGCAATTTGGTTGGATATGGAGACCTGTCGTAAGGGGCATCCCCTATTCGCTGCACAGTGTCGTAATCATTTTTTAGAACTTGTTGTTCAACCCATTTAAAATTGAGCTTCCGTAAATCAAGAGCCTTCCTCTCATCCCACAAATCCGCACGATCAAGAGAAAGCCGGAGTTTACCGTCCTTCTCCCATACCAATGCACCAAGCATTCCGTTGCCTAATGGCATTGCTTCGTCCCACCTGTGAGCAAGTTGTTTACTCTGCAGATTGTGCGTCGGGTTTATTTGTGCTCTTCCAACGATTAATTGTAAAAACAATACCACTAAAAAATTAGCTCTGATAAAATAACTTTTCATGCGGGCAATTCATTTTAGATAATAAACTTAATAAAACAAAAGACAACTCATGTATATGAAGATCAATCTTGCATTAAGGCACTTCTGCCACCATCCACAAGGTAAGTAGTGCCCGATGCAAATGCTGCGTAATCGCTGGCTAGAAACACGCACCATCCACCAATCTCATCAACAGTTCCCAATTTCTTCACAGGATGCAAATCAATGGTTCGTTGCCTTTCAGCCTGTGCAGCGATTGTGTAATCTTCGTTGTGCAGCAATTTGCAGGCATGTCCTACACGCAATTCATTCAGAACCTGCACCAAAGATTTTTTTGTTCTGCTTTTAAAAAATCTGCAAAATGCCGTTGGTGTCATATTGCAAATCTTGGAGACTTCTTCCAGTGAGACGTTCCTGTGGAAGTTATGCATCAAAAATTTGTAAACCGCGTCAATCCTGTTCGTATCCTTTTCACTGTAAACGTTTTTATAGGATTCACTTGCCAGTAATTCAAATTCCTTTGATTGAGCCAATATTTTAATGACGTTCAAAAAGCAAATTATTTTTTCCAGGCCACTGGTGTCGCTGATATTTACGAGCAACTTTGTTACTTGTTCATAAGCGTCGCCATAAAATTTCAATCCTCTTGAAGCATTGCTGATAAGTTCCTGTATTGGATGAACAATGGCAGGCTCATCTGAAAGTTTTAGTATAAAATCTGCTGGAAAATAAATGACCGTTGCCTTGCAGCGATAGCCTTTTTTCTTGTGAAAAAAAACAGGATCATTCTGCCAGATATGGGGCAGATCGGGACTCATCAGCACCAGTTCACCATCAGAAAAACTATCGATCTTATCGCCGATAATTCTTTTGCCAAAACTTTCCTCAATCCAAACCAATTCACACAAGTGATGAAAATGAAACGGGTTATCCAGGTAAAATTGATCTACTTTCTTTAACTGAATTGTGTGTTTATTTTCAAATGGAACATCGATCAACTGCGGCTTCATCCTGATTCAATTTACGGTATCAAAAAAACGATTTCGTTTACACTTAATATTTGAGCCGAATTCGTTACGGATAAACTTATTTCAAAATATCATCCAAAAATCACACAATCGTTTGCGTAATGAGCATTTACGTCATTCTAAGTCAAAAAGAGGCAGTTTTATAAACAATATTGCTACAGTTATCAATGTCAATACAGTATATCTGGGTAAGAAACTTTTAATTGACAATAGCGGAGGGAAAGGATTCAGAAAGCAATCCATGAGAAAGACAAAAAATATACTTGCGTTAGATTAGGAAACAAACCGCGTTCATTGTCGTTCATAATAAAGAAGGACGGCACCACCGCTAAAAGTTTTGGTCTTTATCAGTTTAAGTGTAATTTTTTCGCTGATGTTTTTAAATAGCGGCAAACCACTTCCAGCGATTACCGGGTGAACACAGAGTTGATATTCGTCTATCAAATTAAGTTTCGTCAAAGCCACTATCAAGCTCGGACTGCCCACAAAAACGTCTTTACCCGATTGTTGTTTGAGTTCAAAAACTACTTTTTCAAGGTCTTGATCGGCTAATTTCGCAGTTTTCCAATCTACATTTTGCAGTGTGTGAGAAAAAACGATTTTTGGGGTGCTGTCGATTGCGACTGCAAAGTCATCCATTGATTTGTCGCCGGTGGGATTATCCAGTACAGTTCGCCAAAATTCCATCAGCTGGTAGGTGATCCTGCCATATAAAATAGTATCGGCAGTTCTCAACAGGTCAGCGTAATGTTGATGTACTTCTTCGTCAGGCACGCCGTAGGTATGGTCACAAAACCCGTCAATCGTCATATTGATTGCTGCAATTATTTTTTTCATATTTTCTCTTTTGTGAATCTGTTTAGAAATGCAAATACACAATGTTTAACAAACCACTTTACAAATATCAATTCATCATCATACGTATTAAAATAGCAAAAGCCTACGCGCAAACAAAAATGAAGGGCATAGGCTGCTACAAAATATTATTAATCAGAGAACAAAATAAAAACATCGTTCAATTGTTGCAAGGCTGATTTGGCTAACCAGTATAGCTTACCGACACCGGGATCCTATTATTCATTCGCAGACGATGAGGAAATATAGTCGCCCTCTTTAATACAATACCGATTTGTTTGTCCTCTTCCATCGCCGACTTGTACCCGAATAATCACCTTACATATAAATCAGCGTATTTAACAGGATGGTTTCAATAAATTCGTGAATAAAGAATTTTCTCTTCAAACAAAATCAATTAATGAGACGACTTACAGTAGTAACAGCCATGGCACTATGGGCAATCTCGAACACAGGTTGTTCCAATGCTCCTGCCGCCAATAGCGAACAAAACCTGAAAGACAATCCTTTTTTTGCGGAAAGTAGTTTGCCTTATGGCATTCCCGCTTTGGATAAAATAAAAGACGCTGATTACCGACCTGCTCTTCTAAGAGGAATCGAACTTCATAATGAAGAGATAAGGAAAATTACAGAAAGTACCGAAGCTCCAACTTTTGAAAATACGCTGCAGGCGATGGAATCGAGCGGTATATTGATGAGACGCGTGCTGAATACTTTCAATATGGTAACGGGCGCAAACACCAATGAGTTTCTCAGCAAATTGAAAGAAGAAGTAGACCCGATGATGGCTGTGCACAATGATGAAATTTTCCTGAATCAAAAATTGTTCAAAAAAGTGGAGACGATCTATAACGATCGTGAGCATTTGCAATTGGATGCAGAATCTAAAAGACTGGTGGAATACTACTTCCAAAAGTTCCTGATGGCGGGCGCAAGGCTTTCCGATGCGGACAAGGCAACGCTCAAACAAATGAATGAACAGGAAGCCCTCCTGACAGCAAAATACGGCAACCTCTTATTGGGTGCGACGAAGCAGGGCGCTTTGCTGATCAGCGACAGCACTCAACTGGCAGGTGTTGCAGAAACAGATATGGCGGCTTTTGCCAGTAAGGCAAGTGCTTCGGGCAGCAAAGGCAAATGGCTTCTCTCCCTGCAAAACACTACACAGCAACCCATGCTGCAATCGCTATCGAACCGTACTACACGCGAGGCATTATTCAAGGCTTCCTGGACAAGGGCGGAAAAAGGTGACTCCAATGACACAAGAAATATTATTACGCAAATTGTTGCGCTTAGGTTCAAAAAGGCAAAGTTGCTGGGCTTCGACAATTTCGCTGCATGGAAGTTGCAGGATCAAATGGCGCAAAAACCAGAAGCAGTGATGGACTTCTTAAGCAAATTGCAACCATATGCAATGAAGAAAGCAAACATGGAAGCGGCAGATATCCAGGCATTGATCGACAAACAAAATGGTGGTTTTAAACTGGAGCCTTACGATTGGGATTATTATGCAGAAAAAGTACGCAAGGCAAAATACGATCTCGATGAAAGCGAGATCAAGCCCTATTTTGAAATGAACAAGGTGTTGGAAGACGGCGTTTTCTATGCGGCCAATTTACTATACGGTATTACATTCAAACCACGACACGACATTCCTGTGTACCAGGAAGATGTAAAGGTGTACGAAGTGTTTGATAAAGACGGGCAGCCAATGGCGCTGTATTTCTGTGACCCTTACAAACGTGATAATAAAGAAGGCGGTGCATGGATGAGCAACCTCGTTGATCAATCTCATCTCCTCAACAATAAGCCGGTTATTTATAATGTTTGCAATTTCACAAAACCTGCAAAAGGCCAACCTGCATTGATCAGCTTTGACGATGTAACGACTATTTTCCACGAATTCGGACACTCGCTGCATGGCCTGTTTGCCAATCAGAAATATCCGAGTTTGTCCGGCGCCAATACGGCTCGCGACTTTGTTGAGTTCCCTTCTCAATTCAATGAACACTGGTCGCTGGACCCTGCAGTATTATCTCACTATGCAGTACATTACAAAACAGGCAAACCAATTCCTGCAAGTCTTGTTGAAAAAATACGCAAAGCCGCAACATTTAATAAGGGATACAGCCTTAGTGAACTGGTTAGCGCATCTGTGTTGGATATGCAGTGGCATATGCTAAAGGACACATCACTTGTTAAAGACGTAGATGTTTTTGAAAAAAATGCGCTGCTTGCTGTGGGCATGCAAATGACACCTGTGCCTCCACGTTATCGCAGTTCATACTTCAAGCACATCTGGACAGGTTATGAAGCGGGTTATTATGCTTACCAGTGGACCAAAATGCTGGAAGAAGATGCCTATGCATGGTTCAAGGAAAATGGTGGTATCAACCGCGCAAACGGCCAGCGTTTCAGGGACATGATCCTGTCAAAAGGAAATACAGAAGATTACATGACGATGTTTAAGAACTTCCGCGGACATGCACCAGACATCATGCCGATGTTGAAGGATCTCGGAATGATCGAACACTAAAAAACTGAATTAAATCAATAACTTCAAGAGGCTGTCTCAATAGGTTTTGAGATGGCCTCTTGAGGGTTATTGTTACCGCAATTATTTTTTTGATAATTCCTTTTTCTCCTCTCTCAGGCATCTGCGATGCTTCATACTTTTCTACCCTTCCACTAAACATCCTTGAATTTATACAGAGGCGATGGACTGGCAAGCGTCGCAAAAAAAAGTGTCACAATAACGCTAATTACTGTTTCGGCGGGCTAGTAATTATCATCACCGTGAATGCGGCAAAAGGCGATTCGCATTGATTCTTGCCGACAATTTGTTAGTTCCAATTTTCAATGTACAAATGCATCCTTTACGAAACGGAAATAGAAGCATTTCGAAAATAACGCAAACGGTTGCGTTTATTTCCTGTGACGTCTTTACTTATATTTAACAAATCAAGATTAACCAAGGCTATTGGGGTTGGATATTGAATAGAAAGGCTGCACGAGTTGGATGTATTAACACCCGGCATCCTGATAAACGCTTACTGAAAGTTTATGAGAACCGCTTCCCCCTATTTTAATTTGACCGTACGTATGGAACAATCCTCCAAATAGCCACTAATCATTTAGACCACATTGCTTAATAATATGAAAAATGCTTTTAAACCAAAATTGAACATATGTAAATAAGAAACCAAAAAACGGCAAGAAATTACATGCCTGTACTGTGATTTTCGTTTTAAACTACAAGGCGCTTTGAAAGAAAACGCAAGCTCCTTTAGAGTTATTTTTAAACTAACAGCTTCTAACAAATCATGAGAAAAAAACTTATGGGGAATGAATTGTTTTGTTCCCACACCAAAATTTGCAAGCATCCTCTCCGGCTGAAAATTTTACTTTCCTGATATTATTTTTTTGCGTCCAGGGACACTCCTGGGGATTTTCGCATTCTCTTTTAATCACCACATCTTCTGAAACAGCTTCTGAATTACTATCGCCGCCGGGAGTCATTAACGGTAAAGTAACTGATGAAAAGGGCAAGCCATTATCCAATGCAACCGTGATGGCTAAAGGATCAAAGCATGGTGCTACTACAAATGAACTTGGAGAATTTAGCCTTACTGTAAAAGACGGCTCTGTCGTTTTAGTTGTGTCAACCATTGGCTATGAAACAAAAGAAGTAAAAGTAAATGGACAAGACCACATCAAAATTGTATTGGCTCAAACAGCTACTCAACAGCAGGAAATAGTAATAGTTGGTTTGCAGCGCCAAAAGAAAAGAGATGTCGTGTCTGCAATATCTTCTATTTCAGCTGCGCAAATTGAAAACAATCCCGTTGCCAGCGTGGACCAATTGCTGCAAGGCCGTGTTTCGGGTATGAACGTTCAAATTAACTCCGGTGAACCTGGTGTAGCGCCAACAATCGTAGTGCGTGGTAACTCTACTGTTAATACTGGCATTGGTGATAAAGCCGTTGCTGACGCACAGTCATTAAGCACTCCGTTATATGTGATAGATGGTATGCCGATCAACACTTCGGATATCAGTACGATCGGGTCATCTGGAACGAACTATATAGCCGGTATAAATATTAACGATATAGAATCTGTTGACGTGCAAAAAGATGCCGTAGCTAAAGCTGCATGGGGATCCAGAGGCGCAAACGGTGTTATTTATATAAGAACAAAGAAAGGAAAAAGCGGAACGCCGGAATTTAAACTGAATGTATATGGTGGCGTGGTAGCGAAACCAGAATTATTAAGGACGTTCACGGGGAAAGAAGAACGGGATCAAAAAATGAATATCATTAATCAGTATGATCCCACCAGCATGAAACTTGGTTTAGTATCACAATTGTTAACAGACCCTTTTAACCCATCTTACAATAATGCAACAGACTGGCAGAACCTGTTCTACAGAACAGCTGCCATAAAAAATGTTGATGGTTCTTTTTCCGGAAATTCGGATATGGTCAACTATCGTTTTGGTGTTAACTATTACGATGAGCAAGGGGTAATTAAAAGCTTTGGCTATACACGTTATGGGTTCAGGGGTAATTTCAATTTGAAAATTAACGATAGGCTAAATACACAAATCTTACTGTCCGCCACACGAGGCGATAGAAAGAGAGGGATGAAATACAACAATAGCGATGACAACACTCCCGTTTCAGGAGCAAACATGCCTACATCGTTTTATAAGTTGAATGCACTCGACTCATCTTTGTATTTAGGAACGGCATCAAACCTGAGAAATAAGAACCTTACTGATGAGTATTCTGCTTCGCTGACGCTTAACTACGATATCTTACATTCATTGAGGTACGTCCTGCAAGGCTCAGTAAATGCCACTAACGACAGCCGCGACTATTTTCAGCCTTCCAGCAAATCTGATATTAGTGATGCCCGTGCCGCAGGCAAGGACAACTATGCAGAAAGCAATAAAGGCGTTTACAATTCCTTCTTTCTTTCTAACAGCCTGAACTGGGCAAAAACATTCAAATCAAGCAGATTCGAGCATAATGTAGTAGTAACAGGTAGCCAGCAATTTTCAAGAGATGTAGCGACTTCTACAAACGTCCACGGATACCGTACTCCTAATGACAATATCCAAACAGTTACAGGAATAGCCCAAACTGATATTAGTGGATATTCTACATATGCTGCCTCTGCAATATTATCTTACCTGGGCCAGGTTCAATACGACCTGAACCGTAAATATTTGGTGAACCTGAGTTATCGTGCAGACGCTTCTTCACGTTTTGGATCGGATTCTAAATGGGGTTATTTCCCGGCTGCCGGACTTGGATGGATTGTGTCCGATGAAAAGTTTTTTGGTGGATTAACAAGGGCCGTTAGCTTTTTAAAACTGCGTGGATCTATCGGAAAATCCGGAAGAAACTCGGATAAATTTTACGCACCTTATAACTCTTATGTTACCGATCAGTCTTACAATGGCAATACTACTATTCGTCCCGATTACTCTAATGGCTTAACAAAAAACAACCTTACATGGAGTACCAATATTGACAAAAACGTGGGTCTTGATGCGTTCTTCCTGAATAACAAAGTAACGTTAAGTGTGGATGTATATGACCGTTTGACCAAAGGTGATTTTTATGACTTCAACCTTCCTTTCTATGTGGGCTACGATCAAATCAATTTTAATGCAAACGATTTATGGGTTAGCAACAAAGGAATGGATTTGACAATTGGAGCTAACAGGATAAAAATTGCAAAAGATTTGAGATGGGGAACTAACCTTGTTTTGTCTTATAACAAAAACCGTATCGCCAAACTACCTAACGATAACAGAACTTTTGCAGTAACGGACTATGCAGGCGTATCCCGCATTTATGCGGTTGGCCAGCCTATTTATGAAATGTATATGCTGAAATACCAGGGCGTTTATAATCATGAAAGCGATATTCCGTTTAATCCTATTACAGGAAAAAAAATCACCTACTTCAAGGGAAACCATACTGTAAAAGCAGGGGATCCGATTTGGCAGGATGTTAACCAGGATTATGATGTATGGAGCGGAGAAGATAACGGGGACCAATATGGAGACAGATTGCCGGTAGGTGATCCGAATCCGGCAATTACGGGCGGATGGACAAACGATTTTAGCTATAAGAATTTTACATTAAGCGTGTTGTGTGTTTTCTCGGGCAAAAGGTCCGTATATAATACGTTCTTTCAACAACAGGTTGCCAACGTTGTAGGAGGCTATAACTCCAGCATGAAAACTTTTGCTACGACTCGTACTCCTGATATGACTAACATCAATTACTGGACTCCGCAAAAAGCCAATGCTAAGCCTGATTATAAAGCAGATTTTCCGTCTATCAATCCTTTTGAAGGCGGTTATTATCAATACACGCCTATGTCAAATCAATTTGTGGAAGATGGCAGCTACTTCAAAATAGCCGCAGTTACTTTGGGGTATCAACTTCCAAACAATCTTCTCAGAAGGTTGACTTTGAAAAATGCCAGACTGTATATGATGGCAAATAACCTTGCGACATTCTCAAGATCATCAATGCCAAACCCCGAACTGGTGAGTGGAATTGGCGTATACTCCGGTGGGCAATATCCTACACCGATCAAATTTACATTCGGAGTGGATGTTACTTTTTAACTATTAAATTGATGAAATCATTATGAAAAAATATTTTGTTCAAATACTGGCAATATTCCTGCTTTGTTCATCGCTCAGTTCATGCAAAAAAATGTTGAATGAAGCACCCATAAGTACAGTTTACAGCGAAAATTTCTGGACAACGGAAACCTCCGTGAACCAGGCAACAGAAGCTATGTATGTTCAGTTGAGGAGTGCTTTGCGCGATGGGAGTTCTCATTTTATTTTTGGAGATCTTACAACCAATTTATTCAGTTGTTCATATAACTGCGACTGGACTTTGGATGCAGTAAGACCGGATTATAGCAAAGGGCCATTTTTCTTTTCCTATGTTCCTTACATGGAAGAACCGCTGCAAAACTGGTCACGCTTTTATAAAATCATTGCCCAAAGCAATTTGATTCAACAAAATGTGCCGGCAATGTCTCCCACTTTATTTATCGAGAATCGACCTAATTCTTACATCGCTGAAGCATTGTTTATGAGAGCCTACACCTATTTTTATATGACACGCGTATGGGGCGATCCGGTGTATGTTTCTAAAAGTTATAACGATGTGGATTATGGTAAAATTCCGCCCCTGGCACGCACTCCCGAAAGTAAGGTTTTGGATAGTTGCCTCATTGATTTAAGAAAAGCTGCCGCTTATCTTGATTATGGCGGTAGTTCCTTCAGGGCTAACAAAGGAACTGTTTACTCTTTAATGGCTCACATTTTTGCGTGGAGGCATCAGTATGACTCTTGTCACCAGTATTGTCAAAAGGTTATTAATAATGGCGGATATGCTTTGGAGCCAATGGATACTTATGGAAATATTTGGTTGGGACAGGGTTCTCAGGAAAATATTTTGGAACTGCCGATGATGACTAATGACAGAACTGATATATCTGAAACCAATGCACAATACTTTGATTTTTTCAGTATGTTTCTGAAGGGTTCATTAGTGGACGATCAAAGAGGCAATGCATGGGTTATGGCAAAAGGAGGCGTAATGGATTACATATTTACAGACAAGGCGAATGACCAAAGATTTTTAAACTATTTCGTTCATACCAATGCGACAAATGGTGATGCGGATGGATACCTGTTATTGAAATACAACAATTTCAAATACAAAATCCCAAGTTCACAAACGAGTCCCTACTTAAATAATAACCTGGTATTATTCCGCCTGGCTGATATCATTTTGCTGGACGCAGAAGCACAGGCATCAACTGGAAATTTGGCCGGTGCCCAGGCCATGTTGAAGCAGACTGAAGACAGAGCCGGCATTACCTCATACAACGACCCTACCGATCAATATTCAATGCTTGACGAAGTAGTTGCTGAAAGAGGCAGAGAGCTGGCAGGAGAAGGTTCATGGTTTTACGACCTGATCAGAACAGACTCGGCACAATCGTGGCTGGGAGCTGTAGGATACCAGCCGGAGCGTGTAAAGCCAGAAAATAAAGGATATTACTGGCCGTTAGACATGGCTACGTTATTTCCACAGGACAATTTGTTAACTCAAAACCCCTGGTGGACCGCACACAAATAACCTCAATTAATACAATAATATTTTAGATATGAAAATGAAATTATTATTTGTTGCTGCAGTTGTCATAAGCATTGGAGTGCTTATGAGTGCCTGCTCAAAAAATTCTGTTACCGGGGGCATTGAAGATGTAACTCAGTACAAATCTGTTACCAACTATGATTACCTTCAATCACGCCCCAGGTATGATACCTTGCTGAAAGTGATTGATGCAGGAGGCTTGAAAGATGCTATAAATGCGTCAAATACCACTTTCTTCGCACCAAACAATGCTTCGATTCTTTCCTATTTAAATCTGCGTACGCTTCAGGTGCAAGAAAAAGATAAGTACGCAAAATGGCCATTAGATTCCCTGCTATATTATGTTTCCACCAATAAAGAAAATTTGCGGGACTCATTAAAGATGTATTTGTTCGGGCAACCAATTTCATTTGACGTAAAGGCAATAGGAGAATATTTCCCCAGTGGTTTAGCAAAAGACACTGCGATTATTTCTTATGAAGTAACCAAAGATCAAAACCTGGGATATAATAGCAATTATTCTTCACCGTTGAGAGTATTGTATTTTACTCATTTATATAAGCCATACCCTCCGTTAAGCATTGACAATCCTGCAAGTGATATCGGTTCAGATGTAGGTGCCAGGGTTTTGGTAAGGCGTGCGGGCGTTCAAACAAAAAATGGTATCGTGAATGAGCTATCAGAATCTCATACATTATTTTTCCGTAGATAATCAAAAACAGAGAATATGAAATCTTCTATAAAACAATTTTCTTTTTGCATATTGATGGTTATTGTACTATCTCTTACATTGGCACAATGCACCAAAGTTGAAAAGGGTTATTTAAGTTCTACGATGGCTTATTCTGTATCACAATTTACGGTTGTACAGGGTAGAGCAGCATCTTCTTATAGCTTGGTTTCCGATGGCTCTTCCCTTCCACTCAATATAGAACTGCAACATGTTTATGATGCAAAGGGCAATATCGTAGACAGTATGTTTACAAAAAAATATCCCGTAACGGTGTGGACAGCCGCCTATAACAATGCCACCGACACTACGTTTGCTGCTATTACGGCAAAGAGGACGACAACTCAATTACCTCCGGTAATAATCAATCCGAAAAGTGGTGTTTTTGAAACCAATTCCGCTACGGTTTATTTGCCACTGGGGAGCTATACTTTCGATTTGAAGGTTACAAATGTGCAGGGAACCATTTTATTGCCTAAAATCATAACAATGAACTTAAGTACTGGAAAGCCTTTCGAAACAACTCCTGAAACAGGAGCCTACGCTGTTTATAAATTAATTGCTAATACAGGAACCTCAACCGCTATATTTAATGGCAATAACAATCCTTACGTTTTTGAATCTTTAACACGTATTGCAGACACACCCAATAGAGTTGAGGTGGTGGTTACGGATCGTAATGGAAGGGCTTTTAATCCGAAAAATAATGAAGTTGTTAAACGTCCAAATTCAGGACTGAATCCAAATCCCCCTTTTCTTCAAAATTTGCAGGATTACGCGCCTGATACATATAAGGCTACAGACACTTCTATGACTTTGCTTTATCCATTAACACCATTCCCCATAGCATCACTCGGTAATGGCTATAATATGTACTATTGTATTCCTACTACCTCTGTACAAATTGATACAACTGCTACGTGGTCTACTAATACATCGGGTGTTTATTATCAAGGAACTTCTGACAGTCATTATAAAGGCATTTATCCGGACGGCAAATATGATTTTTCTTTTAGAGTTCCAATGAGAATACAAGTGCCAGGGTCTTATAAATTAAGATTGAAAATTTTAAACATCACTCACAAATAAATCTTAAACATGAAACATTTATCTCTTGCTACGATTTTTATGTTTTTTCTTTTCGGTTGTAGTAAATCAACATCAACAACTAACACTAATGTTGAAACTAATATGTTGGATAAGAAAACAGTAACAGGTGGTTATCCTGGAATATGTCCTTCGGGAATAGCCATAGGTTCCGCAAGTTTTTCTGGAGGGAAATGTCATGTTCATATAGACGGAACCGGAACTGTGCTAATTTCGTTACAGTATTATGGTGTTTCTACTTATGCGACAGAAAATAAACAACTACCTTGTGATTACACTTTTTCATATTCAAATGGCATGTTGTATAACTTGAGAGTTGCGCCTCCGGACGGCTGTTCGGCTAACCCACAAAATCGCTCAATTGCAGCACCTTCTACGGGAGGTGATGGCGGGGTCGGGTGTGTGCCCCCAGTTATGTATGGAACAAGTGATCAAACGCAGCTATTGACAGAAACAACCATTCCGTTAAAAGTAGGCTACCCAAGTATCACCTACCAAGCTGATTGTATGGTTCGTTATCGAGTTCAGGGCACTAGTACTTGGTATTATCAAAGAAATCAAATTTCATCAACCTGGCCTTTGGTTGTTACAGGGTTAGAGTCAAGTACCTACTATGAAATTCAAGTTGCAGCAATTTGTGGCCAAAATTCTTCAGGAACGGATATATTATCAGACTATAGTGACTCAATAGTTACAAATACATTGTTTTGGTAACTTGTTTTTATAGTGAATGTGTCGTTTTGTTGTTATAAATTTTACTGGAATTATTATTTTGGTATCAGCGCAACAGACTTCCTATTGCTTTTTAATAGACAGTACGACAACACGGTCATCCCAAAAATGAAGGCTTTGGAAGTTAATAATTTCCAGAGCCTTTTTATTTATGCTGCAACGAATGCAAGCAGCATTTTCCGTTTCATTTTATCGATATGGATTTGAGGAATAGATTCAAATGCATAATAATAAAATACTACATTAATTTTCACTTTCTCATTACAACTATCCGGTGTTTAATGGATAATTTTATTTGAACTTTTTACGTCAAATTACAACAGCACTTGCTCCTCCCCTTCATGTATAGATATTTTGTGAAGAAATGCTGGCAAAGCCAACAGGTACTTGGCGCAAAAGCAAATCAAGTAATAAAATAATATCCCGAATTAAATAAATTGAAAAATAGATGAACCCCAAATTGTTTTTTGTATCTGCTGTTTTATTTGGCGTGGTGCATTCCGCCAGTGCACAGCAGGTAAATAAAAAGTTGCCTGCAGCGAAGCCAATCAATAAGACGGCTGTTTCGCAGGATTGGCTGATAAGTCCTGTGCAACAAAAGGCTGCTGTTTATAACGACGACAAAGATGTTGTGCTGACAAATGGTTTGGTAAAAAGGATTTTCCGTATTCAGCAAAATGTTGCCTGTATTGATTACAGCAACCTTAGCAACAACCAGCAATTGTTAAGGGCGGTAAAACCGGAGGCAGTGTTAACTATCGATGGCAAAGAGTATAATGTCGGTGGTCTTTACGGGCAAAAAGAAAACGCATACCTGATACCTGAATGGGTTGACGGATTTAAAAACGATGAAAAAGATTTTCAATATCAATCATATTCTGTGTCAGACATTATTCCCTTCCTGCGTTGGCAGTCACGGGAATGGGCGTTGAATACGATTCCTGCATCCGGCAAAATGATTTCGTTCGTGTACAAATCAAATATGGAAGACTTAAAAGATTTGCTTGTGACTGTACACTATGAATTGTACAACGGTATTCCACTAATGGTCAAGTGGCTTTCAATTGAGAATAAAGGAAATAAAACGGTTCTTCTCAACCGCGTCGTTAATGAAATATTGGGGACGGTGGAGGAGCAAAGTGCCGTAGTGGGCTCTCCCGCACAAATGGAAAAACAGCATGGTATTTATGTAGAAACCAACTATGCCTTTAACAACTCTATGCGATATGACCTGAGTGATCAGACCACTCACTGGAAGGCGGACAAGAAGTACACCTCCCAGGTAAATTATGACTACGAGACGCCCTGCCTGCTGGAAGTATATCCTGAAAAAGCTGCTGGCATTGAGTTAGAGAAAGGACAAATGTACAACTCGGTTCGCACCAATGAATTGCTGATCGACAGTTACGACCGTGAAAGACGAGGCCTGGCCATCCAAAAGATGTATGGTGTTATAGCCCCCTGGACGATGCAAAATCCCATTTTCATGCACCTGGTGAGCCGTAATGATGAAGAGGTAAAAGCGGCGATAGACCAATGCGTGGCAACTGGATATGAAGCATTGATCCTTAGTTTTGGCAGTCATTGTAACATGGAGGATTCTTCGGCTGCAAATGTGCAGCGATGGAAGGCATTGGCTGGTTATGCGCATAGTAAACACATTATGATTGGAGGTTATTCTTTATTCAGCTCAAGGCGAATCAGTGATGAAGATGATGTGATCGATCCGGTAACAAAAAAGCCTGACGTGGCTGCAATGTTTGGACATGCGCCTTGCATGGGGAGCAAATGGGGTTTGGCTTACCTGGATAAAATAAAATACTTTATCAGCAATACCGGTTTCGACATTTTCGAAAATGATGGTCCTTACCCGGGCGATCTCTGCGCGTCTACCAATCATCCGGGCCATAAAAACCTTGACGACAGCCAATGGAAACAAATGGAATTGCAAAAGGGTTTATACCATTGGTGCAATGAGCACGGTGTGTATGTGAATGCACCTGATTGGTATTTCCTTGATGGCACCAATAAAATTGCACTCGGCTACCGCGAGGTTAATTTTTCCCTGCCGCGTGAACAGCAAATGATATTGAACCGTCAGAATATATTTGACGGCACCTGGGAAAAGAGTCCATCTATGGGCTGGGGATTTGTGCCACTCACACGTTACCAGGGCGGCGGCCCGGAGGCTGTGCTGGAACCGCTTTCGGAACATTTGAAAGATTATCAGCAATTGATGATGCAATACTATGGAGCGGGCGTTCAGGCTTGCTACCGTGGACCGAGACTGTACGATACTGAAACAACCCGGCAGATGGTCGTAAGCGTTGTTAACTGGTACAAAAAATATCGCGACATACTTAATTCAAGCATTATTCACCTTCGCCGCGCAGATGGCAGGGATTGGGACGGGCTACTGCACGTAAATTCACAACTAAGCACAAAAGGAATGCTCATGTTGTACAATCCACTTAAAGTCAGTATGACCAGGACCATTAAAGTTCCTTTGTACTACACTGGATTGACAACATCTGCAACGGTTCGTGAGAAAGATGGTCTAGCAAAAAAATATTCGATTGACAGGCAGTATGAAATTGAATTAACTTTTACCATTGCCCCTGAAAGTTATACATGGTACACTGTTGAGTAAAATGAATGGGCCAATTATTTAGCATTCAGTCAAACTGAGTACTGAAAATAATGAGCGGATCAAATTTGTATTTGATCCGCTCATGCTTTAATAAAACAAAAAGCCCGTTGTGATTTGCTCAAACAGAGATATCGGTGTGAAAGAAAAAACACACTGGGTGACTGTTTCTTCGCTATCGCTTTACTGTTAACCAAGCAAACTTTACATTAAAGCTTCATAAATTTCAATCGCACACTTTCACCGTTTTCATTTCTTAGAATCGCTATATACATTCCGGGAGTCAGTTTATCTACAAAGACAGTGATCTTGCGGAGGCCACTTATGTTTTGTGTCAATCCTGTTAAATTTCCGGAAGCTGTTCTTATTTCAAGCGTGCTCCATTTGTTGCCCGTGTTTAACCCGTCAATTGATATAGTTAGTTTATCGGTTGCTGGATTAGGATACAGTCTTACACTGTTGGTTAATACATCCGTTTCACTTACAACAAACGAGAGTGAATTGCTGATTGTAGAGTATGTGCGGGTTCCGCAATTTGCAAGACTTGTTGTGATACATCGGATTTTATCTCCGGTTGTTGAAGGGCTGTAGGTAATACTTGTCGCATTGGCATTGGAAATATTTTGCCATGAATGTAGCGATGTACTGTCCTGCCATTGGTAAGTAACATTCCCCCACGTATTTGCTGTTACAGCGTTTATAGAGGTGAACGAATGTTTTGTGACCGTTGTATTTCCGTCAATTTGTACTGCAGGCATAACCAGCATGTCGACCCCCATTGTAATGGCATTGCTGGTTGCTGTAGTATTGGCTGGAACACATTTGTTGTTGACTACAGTAACAGAAACCTTTACCACATCACCATTAGCAAGCGTCGAGGTTTCATATACGCTGGTATCTTTGCCCACACTCTTGCCGTTGATCGTCCAGTCATAGCGCAGTGCCGCTTCCGTATTTGGAGTCGCAGTAAACTTAACTGTATTGCCGCTACAAATAGCCGTAGCAGAGGCTTTGATAGAAACCTGCGGGTTAATAACATAATCTGCGGTTACCGCCACAACATTGCTTTCTACGGTACGTGGCGATGGGCAAGGTACATTGCTCGTTAAAATAACTTTTACGCTGAAATCATTGTTCGCGGTGATGCTGTACGATGCATTGTTTTGTCCCAATACCTGTTGATTGTTAACATACCAGGTGTATTGCGGCAGATCACCTCCATTTACAGGTACCGCGTTAAACACAACTGTTTCGCCCACGCAAGCGCTGGTGGTGGAAGATGTAATTGAAACCAGCGGTGTTTGGTTGGCAGTTATTTCTGCTAATATTGAATTACTTACTACCGAGTCCGAAGTAACACATCCTGCACTGCTTACCAAAGCAACCTTCACTTCATCTTTATCTTTAAGGGAGTAGCTGATAAACGTGTTCTTGTTTGTGCCGGCAATTGTATCGTTAACAAGCCAAACGAATTTTGGATTTTGTCCTCCATTGGTTGCTTGTGCCGTGAAGTCAATATGTGACCCTTCGCAAATATTTGTTGTAGTTGACGAAATAGAAACCGCGGGTGTTATCGCGTTTGGTGCAACAGTGATCAACACCGTGTCTTTAGCAACACAACCTGCTGTATTTGTTACATACAAAAAGTAATTAGTTGTCGCCGATGGTGTCACGTCTGGCTTTGCAAGTGATGACGAGAAGCCTGCCGGACTTGAGCTCCATGAGTATGTGTTGCCGTCAACACCGTCCGCTCCGATTGTTATTTTCGCGTCTTTGCAAATGGTTCTGTCCGTTCCTGCATTTGCATCAGGGCTTGGAACCACTGTAATAATAACTGTGTCTTTACTTATTTCGCCGGCATTATTTGTTACAGTGAGATAGTACTCGGTAGTTTCAGTTGGGTTAACTATCGGATTGGAAACTACCGTATATAGTCCTTCCGGTTTAGACGACCAGAAATAGGACTCTCCCATTTTAGCAGTGCTTCCTATACCGGTAGTCGCTTTTTTGCAGATGGTTCTATCCGGGCCAGCGCTGGCAACGGGCGGGTTGGATACATAGCAATAATTAGGATTAAGCTTTAGAATGAAACAATCGCTTCCATCTGTTGTAATGCTGTTATTGAACAGTGTGAAAGCATTGTTGCTTCCATATGAGCTGGTCGCAAAGCCGGAAATGAAATAGTTGCCTTTGCTATCCACCGCAATATCAGTGTTGTCAAAATGTCCACCGTTATTCTGGCCGCTTGATGTTACTTTTTGCAGAACGCCATTCAAGTCGTAAGTCGCAACGTAGAACTCGGTATAGTTCAAACTTTTGTTTACAAAAGTTCCATCTGTGCTTGTCATTTTATATGTCTGCAAGGGTGTCGCAGGGGTGTTAGTCAGCGTTCCTGTAGTATAGATCCGGTCTTGATTCAAACAAAGCGCAACCCGCTGGTTGCCGGATGAATATTGGTCACCAACACTCCATTTGTAATTTCCGGCCTTATCAAATTTCATCAAAAATCCGGACAGCTTTACCGTATCCACTTTACCACCGGCACTGGTGATTGCAAGGTAACCGCGACTGTCTTCAACCGATGAAACGCCGGAAACATAACAGTCACCGACAGACGAAACTTGCAACCCTGTTGGTTTAACATTTCCGTTGACAGCACCAGTGGATATGCCTGCATTCCAGACAATTTTTCCGTCAGCATCCGCTTTTACAATAAAAGACTGAACAGCGGCCCCTGGACCCGTTAGTTTAATGTTGTTTGTATTACCGGCCTCATATAATGTTGCCTGGTATTTGTAGACACCCGCATAATAAATGTTGCTTTCTGCGTCGATATCCAAACCCGTAACATTGGCACCGACGTCCATTGATGCCGCATCCAAATATGAACTCCAAACCAGGGAAGCATCCGTTTTCATTCGCATAATAAAACATTTTGGAGCCCTGTTTAAATTAAACATCTGCGTAGCTGTTCCATTTTTATAATAGTTCAACAGACCGGAGAATTGTCCCATGACAGCAATGTTATCGCCGGCAATTTTCATTTGTAACGGCCTTCCCCCTACCACAGCATATCCCTGCCACTCTTGTGCCGGGTTATCAAGAACAACGTGCCATAAATATTTTCCTTCGCTACTCAGCTTTACAATGAAGCCGTTAACTTTCTCTGTATAGCTTGTTGTATCAGCAGTTGTAGCTGCAATTTTTATCGAATCGCCTGAAGGCAATATCAAATAATCTTTTACACAACAAATACCAGCGGCGTAAATGTTCCCCTGGTTGTCTTTTTCCGTACAATATATTCTGCTGGTAACCACCTTTTCCAGAGGATCTTTGAAGATTGTAGAGATGTTGCTCAGAGAAGCTGCCCAACTCAACACACCGTCTTTGGTATACTTTCCCAAATAGGCTGTATTATCTTTCGCAAATTGTTTTCCTACACCCACATTTGATTTTAGCGCCGGCTGCAATGCATATCCGGTAACAAGGTAACCATCATCGGAAGTGGTGCTGATTTTGCTAATGGTAGCGGGCGACACGGTAGTATTGCTGGAGTAGTTGCTGTCAACAATATTCATTGCATAGCAGCTAAGATCAGGTTGCGGCTTTTGATATACGTAAACAGCATTGGCTGTAAGTGTATCTCTGCAGCCGTGATCGCTTACACTTATTAGCGTAATGGTTTTTTGTCCGGACGCGCCATAGGAAATACCGGGGACATCTCTACTGCTTGCATTCGTTAAGCTTGCATCCTGTTGGAGTGTCCAGCTAAAACTTTGGGCATCCAAGGAATGGTTGACAAAGTCTACTTTTTCACCGGGCAATATATTTATTTTGCTGCCGGTAAATACAGAGGTTGTATGCTCCACTGTTAAGAATATCTTTTTGGTAAATACCGCAGTCGAAACAACATTCGTGCGCACCGCTTTTATCGTGTAATTTCCTGTACGGGTAATTTGACTGGTAGTAAGCACAGCCGTGCCTCCTGTTGATTGTACGCTACCCCAAACATTGTTTAAGCTGTCGAGTAGATCATAACGAACATTCGGTTCGGTATTTTGCAATGTGATGACGACGCTTTCTGCCTTACACAACACAGGCTTTGATACCGTAGTGGGAAGATCGATTGCGGGCGCGGGCAGGTAAGTAAATCCGGGTGCCGATCCATAAGCCGATGAGGATGACACGCGAACATTACCGGAGGAGCCAAATGCAACTTCCGCATTGATCAGCGTGTCGGATAACACTGTATAACTCCATGCCGGAGTGCCGCCAAATGTTACTGAAGTGATATACTTAAAGTTCTCACCTTTGATCAGAACTTTTGTACCTCTTGCTCCAATCGCAGGATTGAATGATTGGATGCGCATTATAGCCGGAAACAGAAAATATTTTACGGCGGTATCTGTAGCAACACCATTAGATACAACCAACTTGATGGTGTCGTAAATATGACTGTTCACATGCGTGTATGAACCATTGTAATCTGAACCTACCTGCACGTTGTTTACAAACCATTTATAGGTGTATCCTGGCCTTGAATAGTTCAACAGATTCACGTTGTCCGTAGCTCCCACACCCGTTGTGTCCACTATAAAATAGGCTTTTGGCAAAGGCGTACCACCCGCATTGGTGCTCATTTCCAAAACGCCTGTTGCCCCTCCGGCCCACAATTGCGTTGCTGAAAGGTTTTGCAAATCGTTATAAGAAAAAAAATCACTGTTGTCTTTTGATAACGGCTCCCATGTAGCACCTCCATCCAATGTTTTGAATACGGATGTTGAATAAGGATTAAGCGCGTAGCCTGTTTGATCATCCAGAAATATCATTTTGGTTGCACGAAACGGAGTAGCAATTGAATCGTTTTGCAAAGTCCAGACTGCGCCACCATTGATCGTTTTGTATATTCTATCCGCACCATCAATATTATTTACAGCCAGCCAACCGGTGTTGGCATTAATGAAAGACGCACACCCTATCTTGCCATTCTTCATTAGGGGAAGTGTAAGCGATTGCCAGTTACTTCCTCCATCAACAGATTTGAAGAGCCAATAGTTTTTAGTACCAAAAGCAAAAATTGTATTGTTGTCGGCAGCTTCAACGCCTGCGAAGAAAAGTCCCGGACTACCCAAAACGATGCTCCATGAACTTCCTTTGTTTGTTGTTTTCAATACATAATCCGTAGTTACGGCAAAACCAACATTGCTGTTTTGGACAAAGGTCATGGCAGCCACGGTATTTGTCTGATTTGGATTGAACGGCTCGTGATAAACAAGTTTAAAAGTACTGCCACCATCCGTGGAAGAAAGTATGGAAGCTTCTTCACCATAGTCACCATATACAAGAATGTTGTTTCGATCAAAAGCTTTTATGCCGTTTATCGCAAAGCCAAAAGTGATTCCAACCGTGTAACCGTTGAAATCTACATTACTAATGGAAATTCTCTTTTTGATAAATGTTTTACCACTGTCTGTAGTGAAGCCAATATCCTTCGCAAAAGCAACAAAACCTTCAGATGGAGAAAAGAAACTGATCGTTTTTAACTCATTGGCGGGGTCGCTGTCAGTATAGACTTTTCGCAATTGACCAAAAGACGGATGAAGACCTATAAAAAGGACAAATACAAAAAAAGTCAAAAGCTTATTTAGGAAAGAACTCGGTATAGGCATAGGGCTTTTTTCAGGGTAAAAAAGGACTAAATAGTGATCGCAAAAATAAAAATTTTATTGAGTTGTAGCGATTAATTTACTGGCAATAAATAATAGTTCTAAAAAATAGATAATCCATTGATGATTAGACCGGTAGGGAACAATTAACGAGGAAAAAAATTGCGTTCATTTACGGAAGTTGTCTTTTCGTTGACATCAAACGATCAATTTGAGGAAGTGGTCATCGACCATGTATCGACTATTTAAATTGCTCGACCTGTCCCGTAGATGCCTGCACAGCTTTCCATTGAAAACTACGTGGGTCCATAGATTTTTTGCGGCTGGCTAAAAGCTCAATGGGAACATGTATAAATCTATCGTGCATATAGCCAATAACCAATCCCGTTTTTCCTGCCATCGCTGCATGAACGGCGCTCCGGGCAAACATATCGCAGAGTATGGCATCTTCAGAATTGGCCGCGCTGCTCCGAACAATGTAACTTGGATCAATGTATCTTATCACCACAGGAATATTTTCGCCCTTGAAATATTTTTCAATAGACTCCCGCAGAAATAGTCCTATGTCTTTAGCCTTGACATTTCCGGAGTCATCTTTTTTCATTTCATCTGCTGCAAATAAATCCTGGCCCGCACCCTCGGCCACAACGATTACTGCATGTGCCCGGTCAATAATACGTTCTTTTAAAGCAGCAAGAAATCCATTTGGCCCTTCCAGTTTAAAAGGCACTTCGGGCAGAAGGGCAAAGTTTACGTCCTGGCAGGCAACAGTCGCACCGGCAACAACAAATCCGGCGTTCCTTCCCATAAGCTTTACCAATCCTATCCCGTTCTCAACACTTATTGCCTCGTTGTGTGCATTACTCAAAACTCTACTCGCTTCTGACACAGCGGTCATGTAACCGAAAGTTCTTGTAACAAAAGCAACATCATTATCAATTGTCTTTGGAACACCCACCACTGCCAGGGGATAGCCACGTTTCCTTGCTTCCTGAAATAATTCATTTCCGCCTCGCTGTGTTCCATCACCACCTACAGTAAATATCATATTTATCCCTCGTTGTATAAGGTTGTCAACTGCGACCTGAATATTCACCGGGCCTCTCGAAGTTCCTAAAACAGTGCCGCCTTCTTTATGAATTTTGTGAACAAATTCCGGTGTAAGTACGATTGGCTCCTTCCCTTTTGCGGGATCCAAACCCTGGTATCCGCCACGAAAACCAAGTACTTCTTTCACGCCATAAGCATGATGAAGTTCCAGGAATAAGGATCTTATAACATTGTTTAAACCGGGACATAGCCCACCGCAAGTAACGATGCCTGCCTTTGTCTGTGCTGGATCAAAAAAAAGTTTAGACCGTGGCCCTGCCAATTCAAACGTCAACTCTTCTTTTGCAGTTGACGTTGGATCAATTATAATGTTCTCGGGAATGCGCAGATCATCACTCACGCTGTGCCCTATCGGGGATGCAAATTTCGCTTCACCCAAAACGGTAATATTCATTGTCTTGATAGTTTATATTTTTTTCAAACTAAAATCCAAATTGCAGTCGAAGGGTTAGATTATTATTCATGAGATCATAACAAAAAAAATCCGGTTAGGTTGAGGTATAGGGGGCTTAGCTCCCATTCTTAACAATACTTCAGGCGATTTTTATTACCTCCGAAGCAATCTCGCGTATCTGCCCATAACAGGAATTCAATAGTCACGCATATAACTGTGTCAACAACCTGTTTTAGCAGAAAAATATTAACTTAGACTGCAACAGAACAGATGTTCCGATGATACCAGTAAACGTTGAATTTGATGTTGACTATAACGGCAAGCCTATCCACATCAAAAGTTTGGATACGGCCAAAGGGGTGATCTATGTAGCCACTTATCCCGGTGCTAATGACTTATACATTCACCGGGCAACGGACGCGCAGGGCGATCATTTCTGGACATCTATTCCTGAAGGCCGGCAACCGGCCGCCGAACGTATTGGACAAATGATTGAAGAATATTTCCATGATCACGAAAACGACTAATCATGTGTTATTTCAATGGCATAAAAGTATCACATACGGAGTACGTCCGATTGAAGGACCTTGAAGTATTTGTTGGAAAAAACGGGGACGGGATCAATTGCGACCTGAACCAGGGACCGCTGTACAACCAACCCTACCCTGTACTTAAAGCGACTGACAATGGCCCGGAACTGAAACAAATGGAATGGGGCTATATTCCCGAGGAATCAAAATGGCCTTTTCTAAAAACAAGAGAAGAGGTTGCAAAATGGCGGTTCATGTACACGACCCTGAATGCCACCTGCGAAGGATTGTTTTTGAATGAGAAAGGAAAACCCTCCATGTATGCAGGATCCGCACAATATCGCAGATGCCTTGTTCCTTCTACAGGCTATTGGGAATGGAGGCATCTCAAACAAGTGGGCAAGAGTGGCAAGATTTTAAAAGATCCGATAAAAATCCCTTACCATGTAATCATTACCGATCACCAGGAAGATCGCCCCTTTTATATGGCTGGCATCTGTGGCACGTGGGTAGATGAGCAAAGTGGCGAAGTGGTTGAAAACTTTTCAATTGTTACAACTGCCGCCAATGAATTATGTGCACAAGTGCACAATGCGAAAAAGCGAATGCCCACGATCTTAAATGAGGCCCTCGGTTATGAATGGATGTTTGGCAAATTGTCAAAAGATGACATCATGGATATCGCAAAAACGCAATATTCAACAGATGAAATGGACGCATGGACAGTTTCGAAAGGTTTCCAATCTGCATTCAATACACGGGAAAAATTTGAATATGCAGGCTTGCCACCCCTTGGTAGCGATGAGCCGTTTAATCCGTATCAGAGTTTAAGTCTTTTCTGATTTGAACTGTTTGTCAGCTCCCATTCTTAACAATACTTCCTGCGATTTTTTTTGCATCCGAAGCAATCTCGCGTATCTGCCCGTTGGGAGAAATAAAAAATCCGCAGAAATAAAGACCATCTTTTCCAAAATACTTTTGTTTGCCAACTGGCACAGCTAAATCTTCAAACCTGCTTTTGTCTACTTGCAGCACATGGTATGCAAACCCTTTTTCGTAGCCGATAGCGGCCACGATACCGTCAAATTCTTCTTTAGCTCCATTGCTGAAATAAACGGTTTTACCCTCTATGTTTTCAATACCTTCAAAAACCTTGCAGTTACCGTCTTTTATCAGTTTCAATGTACCTATGTCAAGCAATGGCACAGTTTGGTGTTTATGAATTTGCTCCAGTGGGCCATAAGGAAGTTTCTTAAGCCCCAGCTTCCTTATATCGCCCGTCAAAGCATTTATCAGTGGTGCGTTTAATTTATCTGCAAATGCAGGCGGAAGCACAGAAAACAACAAACTGAGCTGCAATATGGGTATTCCGAAAACATCCCTTGGCAATACATTCACAGCCGATCTTACAGACAAGGAAGGTAATGCTCCTTGCTCATGAAGGTCCAATGCTATTTCACAAGCCGAATTACCAAAACCAACGACCAAAATTTTCTGCCCTTTAAATACATCACCTTTTTTGTACTTGCTGCTGTGTGTGATAGCGCCCGGAAATGTTTCCACTCCTTTAAAATCAATTGTTCTCGGTTTGCCATATGGCCCGGTTGCCATGATCACATTTTCAGCTTGGAAAACAGCTTTACTTGTTTCGATGATCCAATACGCTCCTTCCTTCCTGATTGATGTTGCTTCCGTATTAAAAAGGGGATCGATTTGAAATTGCTTTTGGTAATTGTCGAGATACTCTATAACCTGCAATCGAGGGGGATAACGTGGTGTACCTGCAGCATATTTTTTATAAGGCAATTCAGACAGATGCTTGCTGGTGTGCAAGTGCAGGCGATCATAATGGTTGCGCCAGGGCATTGCAATACGTTCGGCCCTTTCAATAATAGTATGTTCGAGTCCTGCTTTGGTAAGCGCGCCTGCACATGCAAGGCCTGAAATGCTGGCGCCAACAATGAGCGTTTGTGTTTTTTTCATAATGGTAGTGAATCGTATAAGCAATTAATAAGAGTATGGCTTTCATTTTTTTGAAAAAATGAAACACCGATAAAGACGCTTGTTTCTTTTAAAAGATACCATTGTCTTTTTCTGCTTCTAAAAATAATATTTCCGGTTACGGAAGAAAATTACCTCTCAAAGCGTCGTTCAAAATAATTCTATTTTTCAAACATTTGAATAAAATGTTTGAAAAAATAAATAATAGGACATATATTCATTTTGTTAAATTACGGCGATGACAAAAAAGGAAGATGTAAAGAATAAAATTGGCAAAGCGGCAATGCAGTGCTTCGCAAAATTCGGACTGGATAAAACTACACTGGGAGATATTGCCAAAGTGGTGGGGCTTAATAAAGCTACCCTGTATTATTACTATAAAAACAAGGAGGACATCTTCCTTGAAATTGCAGTGAGCGAAGGTGAAGAGTACCTCGCAAAGCTGCAGCAACAAACAATCAGGAAGAAAGGGATAGAAAATCAGATATGGTTTTATATGTACAGCAGGTTTAACTACTATAAGAATGTGCTGAACATGAACAGGGTGTCTGCGGAAACACTCAATAAAATATTACCGAAGTTTTTTGAACTATATGATTCGATGATGAAACAGGAAAAGAAATTCCTGACACAACTCATTGAAACAGCCACAAAAAATGGAGAACTGGTGAAATCAAATGCCACCAAAATCGCATCCACACTCATAAACCTGAGCGATGCATTGAAACATAGCGAAGAACAAAAATCAATATTGCGCGGAGAGGATAAGATAGACTATACCCAAAGTATCACCGATATGAAATTCCTGGTAACGCTCATATTCACCGGGCTGAAAAAAAAGTAAACAGCCTGCAAGCAGCTTTGAAACCTAACCATAAAAGTAGACCAAACCCAAACGAACGCTTATGAAAAGAATCAGACGATTGCTTTTGCCACTTGCTTTATTTTGTTTTACCGCATCCGTATCCTATGCACAAAATGTTATCAAAGGAGATGTTAAGAATGCGGGAACCAAAGAATCTCTTTATGCAGTATCCGTTTCAATTAAAGGATCATCGCAGGGTACATATACCGATAACCGCGGAAGGTTCCAATTGAATACAAATGCAAAACTGCCCCTTACTTTAATCATTTCTTCCATTGGCTTCAGCACCAGGGAAGTTGTTGTGTCGACAGTTTCACAGCCACTGACCATAGAATTGCAGCAAGCAACCGGCTTGGGCGAGGAGGTAGTAGTATCCGCAAGCCGCACTACACAGCGGAAACTTGCATCACCGGTAACCATAGAACAGCTAAGCAGCAAAGAAATCGCAAATGCGCCCCAGCTGAACTATATGGATATGATGCAGGGATTAAAAGGCGTTGATGTAACGGTGTCCAGCCTTGGATTCACAAGTGTTACGACGAGAGGCTTTAACACCAGCGGTAATACGAACTTTACCCAAATTGTGGACGGCATGGATAACCAGGCACCCGGACTCAATTTCCCGCTTGGAACTGCTATTGGCCTTACACAACTTGACGTAGACAACATTGAGTTGCTATCGGGCGCGTCTTCTGCGTTGTATGGATCAAGGGGACTGAATGGCACGATGGTAATGACGGGTAAAGATCCCTTCAAATACCAGGGACTGAGCGTTCTCATCACACAAGGTGTAAACCATATCAGTAACAAAAACAGCAATGATCCTGTTAAGCCTTCGCCATACTATGACTGGACGATCCGCTATGCAAAAAAAATAAACGATAAACTGGCATTTAAAATCAATGCACAATACACAAAAGCAAAGGACTGGGTAGCAACCGACACGACCAATAAAAACGGAACGGGTACAAAATACACCGATCCAAATTACATGGGCGTGAATGATTACGGCAGCGCTACATCAACAGACATCAACCCTTTCCTGGAGTATGCATTGTCGCAGAACCCGGCACTGGACCCACTCATATCTCCCATGCTGGAAAAACCAAACTACGTTGCACGCACGGGTTACCCTGAGTATGGCTACCTCGATAACAATGCGGGTTTGTTTAAAGGAAACGCGGAGATCAGGTACAAGATTTCTGATAAACTTGAAGCGATTGCCTCCGGCACTTATGGTACTGGAAGCGTTGTTTATACCAACGACACAAGGTACCAGTTGAAGGATTTTAAAGTTGGGCAATACAGGCTCGAACTTAAAAGCGCCAACTGGTTTGTGCGCTCCTACACTACACAAGAAAATTCAGGAAAAACATTGGTGGCCGGCCCTACTGCGCAATTGATCAATGAAGCCTGGAAAACAAGTTACGACGGCGCCGCGGGCGGCTGGTATCCTGAATATACAGAGGCATTGTTGAATGGATTGGCTAACGGCATGAGTTCTGTTGATGCAAATCTTGCCGCAAGATCTTTTGCCGACCAGGGAAGGGCTATGCCAGGTACCGCTTACTTCAATCATTTGAAGGATAGTATTGCCTCCACTCCTATTCCAGAAGGTGGTACATTGTTTTTAGACAGAAGTAAATTGTACAATACTGAGGCGCAATATAATTTTTCAAAACTCATCAAATTCGTAAATGTAATTGCAGGGGTAAACTGGCGTCATTACAGCCTTAACAGCAAGAACACGCTCTTCCCTGATATGGGAACGCCTATTAAAGTGAATGAATACAGCGCATATATACAATTATCAAAAAAGATCCTTCATGATAAACTAGCACTGAGTGCTTCCTTCAGAGACGATAAAAACAGTTTGTTCCCAACGCCAAAAGTTACATCCAGGTTTTCTGCAGTGTATGAAGCGGCTAAAGATAATTTCATCCGTTTTTCATACCAGAATGCCTACAGCTTTCCATCCAACATACAAGCTTTGCAAAATACCCTCAATGGATATAACAGTTATTCATCTGGTGGCTCAGGCTATTTGCTGAACGATATCTATCATTTTAACCAATACGCACCATACACCGCTGCGAGCGTTAAAGCATACCAGGAATCAAGCGTGCCCGACTCGCTGAAACGGTTTTATACTAATGAGCTGAAACCTCAATCGGTGAATGCGTTCGAGCTTGGTTACGCTACATTGATCGGCAAAAGAGTTTTACTGGATGTATTGGGTTACTTCTCTACGTGGAAAAATTTCATTGGATATGCGGATGTAGCTAATACACCGGGAACAAATGACCCTGCGGCTTTTAAGGACCGCAGCACATATGTATCTTACAACATCGCTTTTAATGGTACCGAAATGGTAAACACCTATGGATGGGCAGCAAGCATGAGCGTAGATCTTACGCACAATTATTTATTCAAAGTAAATTATTATGCAGACTACATGGTTAACAAGAATAATAGCCAGATCAATAATTTCAATACGCCGCATTTTCATGTTAACATGGATTTTTCAAACAGCGGGTTTGGTAAAAACCAGCAATGGTCATATGGTGTGTCCATGCGTTATAAACCCGGATATTTCTATGCAGTAAACGGCGGACTGGCAAAAGGCAACGTGCCTTCATCATCCGTTATAGATGCGCAGATCAGTTACAAGCTTATAAAAGCACATTCCGGAATTAGAATTGGTGGAACAAATATCACCAACAAGTACTACTCTACCGGCACCGCCAATCCGGCAATTGGCGCGGTTTATTATGTAACCTATGCTTATAATATTTTCTAGTTTCATTTTTTATTTTCTTAAAAACATTATATGAAAATTATAAAATCATTCTCTCTACTGTTCACTATATCTGTGGCATTCCTGTTTTCTTCCTGCAGCAATCCTGCGACTTCAACACACAAAGATGCTTATAACACAAGCCTCACCTTCGGCCCCGGCGATGAAAGCAAAATTGTAGAAGCATTTCTGTCCATCAAAGACAGTACAGATATTTTATTAAAACAGGGAACGTACAAGTTTGAAAATCTTAGCATCGCTCAGGTAAAAAACATACGCATCAGAGGCGAGGGTTTTGACAAAACGATTCTCGACTTCTCTCAGCAAACATCCGGTGGTGAAGGAATTCGCGTGACCAATGTTAGTGGCTTTACCGTTAATGATATGACCATCCGCGATTCCAAAGGCGATCTTCTCAAAATAAATATGAGCCGCGATGTAGTGGTAAACAATCTTCATGCTATCTGGAAAACAGCTGATTCTACAAGCGGAGGTTATGCCATCTATCCTGTCTTATGTAAAAACGTGCTCATTGAAAACTGCTATGCGCAAGGTTCTTCAGACGCCGGTATCTATGTGGGCCAGACAGACACAGCTATTGTAAGAAATTGCAAGGGCGCAAAAAATGTTGCCGGATGCGAAATTGAAAACACACTGCATGCGGAAGTTTATGGCAATGAATTCTACGACAATACAGCCGGTTTTCTTGTCTTCGATCTTCCGGGTCTCTCACAAAGAGGTGGCTATGTAAAGGCGCACGACAATTATTTTCATGATAACAACTTTAGAAACTTTGCAAAAGCCGGAAGTTTCGGTACTTCATGGGGCGTTGGTAATGCTTCGCCCGGCAGTGGTGTAATTATTCTTGCTGCATCAAATATTGAACTGTACAATAACCGCATCCTGAATAACAATTCGGGTGCCATCATTCTTGCATCCGGTTTTGCAGTTGATGATAAAGCTGTTGAAAAAATAAATGATCATTATTCACCCATTTCAAAAAATATAAAAATCCATGACAATACTATGGAAATGGGAAACAGTTTTCCTGAACCGGTTTACCAGCATCATATCGGCAAACTGCTGGTGGGCATTGAACAAAAATTAAATGCGCAGGACCCGACTCGAAAAAACAAACGCATCCCGTACATCATGTACGATGGTGTTTCAACCAACCTGCTTACTAAAGGAACAACTCCTAATCCAGATTCACTTTGCATACAACAGCAGGGAGATAACATTTTCGTGAATGCAGACTTTATAAACATTAATAATCCCAAAGTTTGGCACCCAAACACTGAGGTTTCAGCATACAATTGCAAATAGCAAAAAATCCAAACCAAGAAAACTACTGAGGTAGTTGCAAACTTTTTGAAATGAAGAACTATATTTTATTTGGCGGCAGCATATTTCTTTCGATTGTTGCAGGTATGCTTATGATTGAAGGTTGCGGAAATAATCAGCAGCAGGAAAAGGCCGCTGTTGATGGATCTTACCAGTTTAAAGAAAAACTATCTGAGTACGGTTTTTTTAAAACCAATTTAAAGGACCTCGATCCGCAACCCGGTGTATTTCATTACGAACTGGCTACTCCGTTATTTACTGACTATGCAGTTAAAGATCGTTACATCGTATTGCCAAACGGGAAACAAATGAACTTTGTAGCTGAAGGTGTACAGGATTTTCCAGATTCTACCATCCTCATCAAAAATTTTGCTTACACCAATACTGATCATAAAAAAATTATGATTGAGACAAGGTTGCTGGTAAAAGATCCCTTTGATAAAAAATGGAAAGTGATGGATTACCTGTGGAATGCAGAACAAACAGACGCCATAAAACACATTACAGGAGCCCGTTTGCCTATCACCTTACTGGATGATGATGGCAACAAAATTACCACCACTTACCAGGTACCCAATACCAATGATTGCAAAAGATGTCATATTAACAACGACATTTTTACGCCCATCGGGCCAAAGGCACGCAATCTTAACGTTACTGTTGCGGGTCACAACGAGAATCAATTATCTGAAATGGCCAAGCTTGGTATGATTGCCGGTTTGCCTGATATTTCAACAGTGCCTGTGTTGCCTAAATGGAACGATGCAAAACATTTTACGCTTGACCAACGGGCACGTGCTTACCTGGATGTTAACTGTGCGCACTGCCATACCCACGGAGGTGATGCGTACAATACTGGCCTATTTTTAGAATACCAGCAAAAAGATCTTCCACATATTGGGATTATGAAGGAACCTGTGTCTGCAGGCGGAGGTGCCGGAGGTCTTAATTACGATATCATTCCAGGCGATGCAGCCCACTCTATTCTTGCCTACCGCATGAACAGCGCGGAGCCTGGTACCGCAATGCCGGAGCTTGCAAGAACAGTGATACACAAAGAAGGTGTGCAATTAATAACAGAATGGATCAATAAAATGCAACGGCAAAAAAAATAATTGTAGCTGCATGTTATAAATAGAGAAGCTGCCCGTTTTCTTTTTGGGGCAGCTTCTTTATAATAAGTATTCAGTTCACATCACGCTATTCGACATGTTCCGCAGAACATGTCGAATAAAAGATGACAAGGGATTTTAAAATCCCAAAATAGACCGCTCACTTGTACATGATTAATATCCTTTTTACCTATTGTTCAAGATGCCTTGCGGAACATCTCGAACAGCTCTGCAGCTCCGATAGTCGGAACAGATTGAGAAGAACTACCTTTGGAGAATGGTCTATTTTGTAATCTCTTGCTTAAACTAAAAATCATGGAAAACAAAAAAGATAATCCTGGAGTATATATACCACCGCCGCTTCTTTACGTAACTACGTTTTTTGTAGCAGTTCTACTTCAAAAGCTTCTACCACTCAAAAAAGATTTTTTTTACACTGCACCATCAAAGATTATGGGTTCGACAATCATATTTATCGGGCTGCTCTTTTCTTTTCCAGCATTGAGGCAATTCTTTAGGACAAAAAATACTCTTGTTACTATTAAACCTTCTAACTCATTGCAGACGACAGGTATTTATTCGATAAGCCGCAACCCCATGTACATTAGCTTACTTCTGATTTACTGTGGACTCTCGTTTGTAGTTGGGAACTGGTGGAATTTGATATTATTTCCCTTTATCTTTTTGATAGTTCAAGAGTACGTCATTAAGCGTGAAGAGAAATACCTTAACCGCAGATATGGACAACAGTATCTTGATTACAAAGCAAAGGTTAGAAGATGGGTCTAGTGTTGTGCTTATGACTAATTTAGCACGGACGCAAAACAGGGTGGCTTCCGTGAACACCTTAGCTGCCGCACTAAATAACTGTAGCAATTCACGCTATTCGACATGTTCCGCAGGGCATGTTGAATAAAAGATAACAAGGATTTTAATCCAATGTCGTTTGGTTAAGCAACTTTTTCAACTACTGGTCGCTATGCCCAGGAACGAAAGGCTGCTTGTCATCCCGACGAAGGAGGGATCTGGGTCTAATACTATCGCACACAATGCGTAATCAATCACGCAGATCCCTCCTTCGTCGGGATGACAAGCGACATGCTTTTTATTTTCCAAACAACTTCACTAATCGACATTGATTTTGCAATATGTTTTTTTTTAAATAAAAAAGTCCGGTGAGAATTACTAACTCTTGTCGATTTTGAGTATATACTATTAATATATACCTTTGTGAAAAGACACGATTATGAAAACACTATCTCTTAAACTTGATGATGACGTTTTTGAAGAAACTGAAAAGGTTGTTTCCGAGCTAAAGCTTGCACGAAATCGTTATATCAACGAGGCGCTTAATCTTTACAATCAGTATAATAAAAGACGAGTTTTGAAAAAGAAACTTGCTCAGGAAAGTAGACTGGTGGCTCAAAGTTCTTCAGAAATATTAGCTGAATTCGAAAAGCTTGCCGATGAGATATAAGCAATATGACATCTGGCTTGCAGATTTAAATCCAACAGTGGGAACCGAACCTGGTAAAACGAGACCAGTTGTGATAATTCAAACAGATTTGCTAAATGACATACATCTGTCAACAATTGTGTGTCCGATAACAACGAACATAAAACCAGAAGCTGAATTATTAAGAATTCATCTTAAAAAGTCGCAACTACCAAAGCCGAGCGACATTCTCGTCGACCAACCCAGGGCTATCGACAACAAACGTTTCATAAAAAGACTTGGCAAACTTACCACTGAGCAGTCGTTTCAACTTAAACAGAATCTCAAAATCGTTTTAGATTTATAATCACCACAGATCACAAGCGACATGCTTTTTATTTTTCAAACATCTTAACTAAACGACAGTATTTTTTAAACCTAACCCAACCACTCATTTGCACGGGATTTATATCCATTTTATCTATCGTTCGAGATATTGCCCACTCTCCATTCTTGTGGGGTTACTCCGTACTCCTGCTTAAATACCCTGGCAAAATATCCAGCATCAGCATATCCACAATCCAATGCAATAACACCAATACTTAGTGCGGGGTTGGACAATAATCCTTTTGCTTTTTTTAATCGTACGATTCTGATAAATCTATTGGGTGAACAACCGGTCAAAGCTTCCAGCTTGCGATGCAGTTGTGAATGACTCATGAATATTAACTTGCACAACTGCTCCACACTAAATTCATAATTGGAAAAATTGGCTTCCACCAGCTCTCTTATTTTTCTCACAAACTCATGCTCCGCCGATTCTCCAATGGTTGCAGTTATAATTTCTTCCGTCACTACAATTTCTGTGTGTTGTGCAATGCCAATTTGTTTGCTGTAATGCTGCTGTAATTTTTTTCGGAGCTCCAGCAGTTTTTTGATGCGTAGTAATAATTCTTCTTTGTGAAAGGGTTTTTCCAAATATACATCCGCACCTTTCTCCAGTCCTTCCAGCTTGCTTTGCATGTCCGCTTTTGCAGTAAGCATAATGATGGGAATGTGGCTGGTACGTTCATCCAGTCTTAGTTTTTTGCACATCTCAAAGCCATCAATAAACGGCATCATTACATCTGTCACAATTAAATCCGGAATTATTTCTGCTGCAATATCAAAACCTTCTTTTCCATCTTTACCAACAGCCAGTTTATAATGCGGTAAACAGCTGGCGGTGTAAGTCACAACATCCACATTGTCTTCAACCAGTAAAATCAGTGGTGTGGAAGGCGCTGTGTTTTCATTGTGGATGATTACAGGTTCAATTGCCGCGTGAGCTGGTATGATTATGGGTTCCTCTGTATATAAGGGAACCGCTGCCACGATATCTTCCTCACTTGCTTTTTGCAGAGGTAACGTTATTATAAACTCTGTACCTTTTGTTGCACCCGCCGCCGGACTTTTTACGGCAATGGTCCCCTTCATAAGTTTTACTAGTTCTTTTGTCAGTGCAAGACCGATTCCCGTACCTTCTGCTTTGCGTGTGTGGCTGTTATCCAACTGATAAAACCGGTCGAATATGTGCTGCACTTGATTTTCAGGAATACCTATGCCAGTATCTTTTACTTTTAAAACCAATATGGTGTGGTCAGCGGCTGTAGCTGCTTCCTGCGAAACACTTATATACACATTGCCTTCTTCCGGTGTAAACTTTAAGGCGTTGGACAAAAGATTGGAAACAATCTGCCGCAACTTTTCTGCATCATAAGCCACCGTCAATTCATCCGTATCAGGTAAAAAGTGAAATTGCTTTTGCTGGCCGACGGCTAAGGATTGAAAAGATTCTACCACATATCTTAAAAAAATAATCACATCGCCATTTATAAGGTGAAGCTTCATCTTCCCTTCTTCCAGCTTTGATAAATCGAGCATTTCATTTACAAGGTTGAGCAGGTACTGACTGTTACGTACAATCATCTCAGTGCCGGTATCGAGGTATTTTTCCGGTTCGTTTTTTACCTGGTTGGCCATGCCTTGTATAACAGTGAGTGGTGTTCTAAACTCATGCGTAAAATTGGCATAGAGTTGTGTTTTAAGCGTATCTAATTCCTTCACACGTTTTGCTTCCTGATGCTCATAATCTAATTGAGATTGAAGTCTTGTTTTATTGATCCTGAATAAAAAATAGGCCCTCACTGCGAACCCAATCAACAGCACGTAAATAAGATAAGCGAACCAACGCGATAACCCGTTAGATGTCGTTAGCCAGTCATACTTAAGTTGTCCAAAAACAGGCACAGCCAATCCAAACCCCAAAAAGGCAAGCAGCAGTTTAGTGGTGATGGGGGCTTTAAGCATTAGTTTATAAAGATTTGACGACTTACTTTCTATTTCATCCGTCTCCTATTAAACAGGGGGCATTTTTTTAGAAATATCAATTTATCCTGACGCTGCACAATTTGTCCTGTTGATTGAAGAGAAACTGAACCTAAACGGTGGATTTGTACTCACAAAAACTTTTGTTTTAACTGAGCTTTGAGGAACGTTTAACCTCAAGATTCGTAAAACCAAAACAAATCGGTATGAAACAGAAACTTCTTAAAAAATCCGGCGCATTTGTTCTTTTAATGTTGCTACTCTCTTTTGCAGGTATCAGTCAAACCAAAAATGTGATTTCTTTTCATCGGGTGTTTCCTAAGGTAGACAAAATCATGGAATTTGAAAAGGCCCTGGCTGCTCATGCACAAAAATATCACAGCGGCGATGTGAACTGGCATGTGTTTAAAATTCAATCAGGCCCTGATTTTGGTGGATATCATATTACTGAAGGCCCTAAAAGTTGGGAAAGTGAAGATACAAGAGGAGAAATAAGCCCCGAACATATGGCCGACTGGAATAAAAACGTAGCCATTTATTTAACAGACCGGCAGAGCGGCGGTTACTCCGTTTACCAGGATTCATTAAGCACCATTGCATTAGGAGATTTTACTGATAAAATCAGCATTAATCATGTGTTCCCAAAACCTGGCCAGAGCGATAATGTTATGAACATCATTAAGAAATTGAAAAAGACATGGGAGGCTGCAGGTGTTACTGTTGCCGTTTATATGGCCAGTTCTTCTGGCCCTATACAATATACGGTGGTAACAAGGTATAAGCAGGGGTTAAAAGAACGAGCAGTTGGTTTTCGCAAGCCCTTTAAGGAAGTATATGAATCAATCAACGGCGAAGGCTCTTATGCACAATATCTAAAGGACATAGGTGAGTTCGTGCAGGAAAGTTGGAGCGAATTGCTGTTCTTTCGTAAAGACCTAAGTTCTAAATAATTTTTTCTCTGGTGGATTAATAACGGCCTCAACATAAAGTAATAAACTTGCGGGCCTGGCTATTATTCATTCAATGTTTGCAGGTTGGAAATTCCAGTCTAACAGACCCCATTTGGCCGGTTGTAAAATCAACTCGCCAAATGGGGTCTGTCGCTTCAGTTACTGGTTGGTATTCCCAGGAACGAAAGACTGCTTGTCATCCCGACGAAGGAGGGATCTGGGTCTAATACTGTCGCACACTATGCGTATCAATCACGCAGATCCCTCCTTCGTCGGGATGACAAGCGACGTGCTTTTTATTTTTCAAACAACCTTACTAAACGACATTGATTTTTTAATCCGTAAATCAACCGTTCATTTGCAGGGGATGAATATCCTTTTATTTGTCGTTCGAGATGCCCTGCGGAACATCTCGAAGAGCGCTGAGTTCCTGCAGCTCTTTTGCGATTATCTTTCTCGGTTGTCCTCACTATGTTGTAACGGTCACCGGGAGTTTACCCACTCCTGCGTTGCATTTAACAGTATGCTCATTACATCCACTTTCTTACCCGCCTTGAACGAGTGGTCTGCTCCTTCTATCTTGATCAGTGTGGCCTTCTTCAAAGTCGCACATACCTGTTCTATCAAATCCCATTGCGCCAGTGTATCCTTGGTGCCCTGCAAAAAGAGCATAGGCACTTTTACTTCAGCCAGGTGTGCCGCCCGGTCAGTACCAGGCTTGCCCGCGGGATGCAACGGGAAGCCGTAAAAGACGAGCCCCGCCACATCTTTACGCGGATGGAGGGAAAGGTATTGGGAAGACATCCTTCCGCCAAATGATTTCCCTGCCGCAAACAATGGAAGGGAAGGCTGTAGCTTCAACGCTTTATCAATGGCCGCGGCAATTACCTGGTGGGCCACTGCCGGCGTATCTGGTCGGCCTTTGCCATGCTCCATAAACGGGAAATTAAATCGCAGCGTAGCGATGCCCACGGCTGCAAGATCGGTGGCGAGCGATTCCATGAAAGCATGTTCCATGTTAGCGCCCGCACCATGCGCCAGTGTCATGATACAAACGGGTTTTTCCGGTGTGATGTAAATTGCAGAAACTTTTTCCTGTGGCGCAGGTAATGAAAGCGATAGCCTCGTGGTCTTCATGCTTAGTATTTTATGTGGTAACGCAGGATGCTTTTAAATGAGTTGTTTGCAAAATTATACAGCTCAATTTACATTTTTTTACACGCAATTTTCTCTGTCGGCGTATAAATACTTGTCGCATTTAGTCCTGGAATTGCCGCAATCACCCTGCAAACGACAAGGTATTGTTGCCGACTTTTGTAGTGGAGAAATGAGGATGAGAAAAAATAATTGTTTCATCAGGAGATGAACGCAAACGACGATTGCGCCACCGACTTATCTCATCACAACACAAGTTTTTTGACATCCTGTAAACATTTAAAATTTGAAAAAATGAAAAATTTATTCAAAAAAAATGGAGCTGTATTTTTTTTATCAATGAGCCTGGTGTTGCTTAACTGCAACTGTAGCAAGCCAAGCCAAGGGATATCTTCCCAACAAATGGTTAAAGATTATTATGCAGCATATGAGAAAAAGGATTGGAGCCTGATGGAGCCCATTCTCGCTAAGGAATTCACTTTCACCAGCCCGGCTGGCGATGATCATATTAATTTAGATCTATACAAGCAAAGATGCTGGCCAAATGCCGAAAGAACCAAAAAGTTTGATTTGGAAAAGATTATTATTGATGGAGACCTGGCCTATGTAACATACAATGGCTGGACTACGGAGGGCAAATTATTCCGGAACACTGAGATTTTTAAATTCAAAGACGGAAAAATAATTTCGAATGAATGTTTCTTTGGGACCGGTGTAAGTTTCCCAAATAATCCTAATGCAGGAAAATAATAGATACATCGACAGAAAAGCAACGGAGATTTAGATGAAGAAAATCATTTTGGGCTTAACTTTATTTGAATGTATTGTGGAGTTTGAGTAGCTGAATACCCAAAATCTTAAAGTGTAGCCCATAATGAGAAGTCTGCTAGCCCTCCTTTTATCGCTTGCGCTGACAATTAGCTGCGAAGCTCAGGTTGTAAAGCGAATCAAAAAAGGGAGACGATATAAGTCTGAGAGCCAATTCGTATTAAATAAAAATGATTTCCAGGCTGAATGGGAGATTGGAAGAGAGACCATTGACTCACAACTGACAACTATCATTTACCCAAACTTAATTCTGCATTATGCGCTCAGCGATCGCCTGGAAGTAAATACAGAGATGAGTTGGGTCACGGCAAAGAACAATTCATATTCAGGCAAACAAAATACTACAGGAATAGAGCCTGTTCTGATCGGTGCCAATTATCAAGTACTACGGGACAACGATAATAGCCCTTCTGTTATCGTTTCTGCTCAATTGGCAATTCCTTTCCTTTCAACAAAAGCATTTACAATAAATTATCTTTCGCCCGTTCTGCAGATAAACGTACAGGAGGCCTTACGCGAAAAATGGATATTCGGATTAAGCGGCGGTTTGCTGTGGGATGGATATGCTACTTCACCTAATTTCACTTATAATGCCAGCACCTCCTACTACTATAAGAAAAGGTGGATGATGACAGCTGAGTGTTTCGGCTTCATTAACCACGATATGGTGCAAAATAATCTTGATGCCAGCATAGCTTATACGATTAACGACCTGGTACAGTTTGGCATCACTGCGGGCACGGGTATCTCATCCTTAGCGCCCAAAAATTATTTCGCAGTTAACGGAACCTGGGGGTTCAACACTTCAAAAAAATCACATGCGCATTGATTCTTTGAAATGCTGCGTAAATAATATCCTCTCCCCTCTTCAAATTCGCGCTTCATTCAATTAACTGTAGGCGGGGTAAATGGAGACTCTCTTACACTTAAATCTCGTAAAGGTCTTTCCACGATAACTTTACTCAGCAACCGCCTTTGTGAGGGGCACGTTTATAAATTATCTTACCATCTCGTTCTACATAGTCGCCCGATACTATTGGATATCCATACTTGGGGGCGTGCGATACAACACTGCTTCTTATAACTATTTTGTCGTTAACTTTCAGACTTTGCAATTGCTGAAATTCATTAGACGTTTCCAGTCCAAAACTTAGAATATAATCTTCCCCGTCAATCCTGACCATCACTCCGAAACCTAATCGTGATCCTGGCGGAAGTGAAAGAGAGGTTACAACAGCCTCCATACTGGTAGAATCATTAATATATTTCTGTATTTTAGTAGCACTGGCAAGTACTTTTTTACCTTCGGGAGACGCTTTCCATTTTGTGTACGCTATACCACCAGGGGTAGCCTCCCATTTTTTCACTGCGGCTTCCCTATCAGCCGCAGAGAGTGGCTTTGAGGTTGTTTTTTTAGAAGTGTCATTTTTGATTTCGTGATTAGCAAATACCAGTCCGCTTACCACAACTACCAATAAGATCAGCGCATAAATAGCTTTTTTCATATTTTTTGTAGTTTTAATTAACATAGATCTGTCTCCTGATAAATCACCTCCGTTTAAGGCATTCCTTTTATTTTTCGTATCCTTTTAGAGTTGACGCAACAAAAATACTTTGATCGTCTTCAGACAAAGGAATCCAGATTGTAAATAATAGTGTAAACTTTGTAAATAATATCTTGACATTATGCTTGTTAGAAGAAATTTCCTGCACATAAAACATCAGCACGTCGGCGGATTATTAATACTCACGTTTATCGCTGTAATCTGCGTGGCTTTCAGCTTGACCGGCAGTGATAAATTTGACTCTGCCAGAAGGGAAATTTTGCTTCGCCGGATCGGGCATGAAATACTCCTTCAGTCGGGCGACAGTACGTCACGGGTACTTCCAGTAAAAAAAATCGCCGACAATGAATACCAGATCAGTTTTGAGAAGGCATTTACTTTTCAACCCGGATCCCTGGTGAATATTACCCAGCGTTTATTAGCACAAGACCCACTCGCAAGTGATTACGTTGTTGATGTACTGAACTGCGCCAATGGCAGTGTAGCCTATGGATATGCTATATCAAAAAATAAGAAAGATGATATTGCAGCCTGTATAGGAAGAAAGCAACCCATAGCGTGTTACATGATTGATATTAAATTCAAACCGGCAGGAATAATTACAGCAAAGAATGGATATCTATTTGGCGGTCTGGCAGTTTTAGCATTTGTTGGATTTATTTTTTTAAGACCTGTTAAGCCGCGAAAGGCCTTACCTGACAGTCAGCAAACTGGCATTTTCACTTTAGGGTCAATGTCGTTCGACGCGAAGTCCGGTAAGCTCATGATAAACGGAAATACCATAGACCTGACCAGAACTGAAACGCGTGTACTAAGCATTTTCGCGTTGTCTCCAAACGAGGCCATAGAGCGAAGCCGGCTACAAAAAGAAATATGGGAAGATGAAGGTGTTATAGTAGGCCGCAGTCTCGATATGTTCATTTCAAAGCTTAGAAAAAAACTGGAAATTGATCCGAACATCAAGATTGTTGTTATACGCGGCAAAGGATATAAGCTTGAAATCAGCGCTTAAGAAAATCTCAATACTCACCTAAACATATTACCCATCGTGTAACAGGTTTTATGAACCGGTTTTGCCTATTATTTCCATTTCGTCGCGGAGACTCTATTCGACTTTCTTATAATAATGCCAATATCAATTACTTCCAAATTCAATGGCAAAGCGACTCAACGCTTTATGTCTTTTCCCACCCCACTCTTTTTCACTCGCTTTATTGTTCTCACTCTATTCAAATCGCAAGAAACAGATAACTGCATTTAATTGACCACCATTAAGCCCTTCAGTGACTAGAGTCATTTTATAAAATAAGTTCTATTGCTAGCTTCGTGAGAGCTCCTTCAACTTCTATCTCTATATCGATACTCTATAGCAAAGCAAAAGACTTCCGTACTCTATTTACAGCGCATCCTATATGTCCACGTCTGTCAATTGAACGCGTTATGAAAACGATTTTAGTAACGTCGGATTTCACTCCGGTTTCGCTTCCGAGAAGTGCCGAATTACAGTTAAGTAACATCAATTTTCAAACTTTATACCTGGGCTATTTATGAAAAAACTATCACTAACATTGCTTGCAGTCATTATCACATTCAATTTTGCAGGTTGCAAAAAAATTATCAGCCAGATACATGACAATCCGGGGCAGGATTTTCAATATTGCGACATAAAAAAATTCAAGGTATGGATGAGGGACAGTTACAACGAATTTACCGTTTATTACAACAAAAACGGCCAACCCAAAGATGTCCTCGGCACATATCCTGATACAGCGAGACAAACCTGGAGCTATGACCAACATTTCAGATACGACGCCAAGGGAAGGGTTACCGATTGGATCCACAATTCTCCGGGATTAAAAAATGTTTTCCAATGGGAAACTTTCCATTACTTATCCCCTACACGAGTTTTAGATTCCATTTATGAACTAAATGGTGTAAACGGTTCATATATCACAGATCAGCATCCGCCGTACAACTCATCCGGCGCCTTTATTCTGTGCAGAATTATTGATTATGACAGCTATGGAAGAGCGATAAAAATAACATCGCTTGTGCCGGGCTACGTTCAGGACATTGTGTATGATGCCAACGGCAACTCTAATTTATATGAGGCATACGACAATGGAATAAATCTTATGCGGACAAACAAGGTCTGGATGTTTGTTAACATGAATTACAATACCAACAATTTCACCAAAGGTTATTTCGCAAACGCCTACACTTATAACTCGTATATGTTACCAACAGTAATAGATGTAACGCCGGAATCCAGTATGGACCTCGAGCAGTTTTGGGGAGTATCATTTGTTTTCCACCGATTGACAATCGAGTATGACTGTAAAAATATGCCCAAGTACTATTGATTAAGGCTTATAATAAAAACACCATCAGATTGGAAAACTACCTGCAACAATTTTTTTCTATTTGCAGGTTTTAATATGAAAGACATCGTAAACCGGGCAGTAACCAATTAGGCTGGTGGCTATAAAAACAATGCTAACTGCTATCAAAAAAGCACCGAAGACACCAGTTACAAGTCCCATGACATACAAGGCTACAAACAACATGGCTACGAGAAGCCGTATCATGCGATCAATCAGGCCCATATTCTTTTTCATAAAAAAATCAATTTAGTATTTCCAAATAACTCGAAACCGTATACTAAAGTAAAAGCCGATTTTACCACCTGAAATGACGACCGTTAGCAGGCACAGTGACAGCCATTATTGCAAGCAAGCATTGCTATGAATACCTTGACATTCTGTACCGGTGCTGAAAAAGAGAAAGTCTTTTTATAAAAAAACAAATCAATTCTTCCGGTCGGGCTCCCATCGATAACCCGTAAGGCGATGAGTACAATCAAAACCATAGGTGACATAGATCATTTTATACCCTAACGAGCATTAGTAGATTCGTATAACCTTTCGATTACTCCTCAAGCCCCGCATCCTTCCTGTAAAAACCAAAAAGACATCAGTACTTTATTTAAACAAGTCTCACATTCATTCTACATTTTTAAAACTGGAAAAGGATGAAAACGATTGTAGCAACCACAGATTTTACACCGGTATCGCAAAACGCGGTCCACTATGCAGCTGAACTGGCTTCAGTGCTGGGAATGAAATTATCTGTTTTACATGTATGCGGGATCCCTATGTCCTTCAGCGAAATACCCGCTCCTGCTTGTGATCTTGTCAAAGCACGGGCCGATGCAGAAAATGATTTGGCAAGAATAAAAGAAAACCTGGAAGAAAGTTCAGGAGGCCGCCTGCCCGTTAAGACACAGGTAAGGATTGGTGAAGTTATTGATGAAATTAACGAGCATTGCAATACCATCAAACCCTTTGCAGTTGTAATGGGCGCGGAAACCACAAATGCTTTTGAAAGATATTTGTTTGGCGGAAAAACAATAGCTGCTCTAAAACAAGTTGCATGGCCCCTGATCGTAGTTCCTCCGAATATTAAGTTTTCGGCCATCCGCAACATTGCACTTGCATGCGATTGCAAAGACGTAGTGGAAACATTGCCCGGGTTCTATATTAGGACGCTGGTAAAGGACCTTCATGCACAATTGCATGTATTGCATATTGCCCAACACGATCACAATTTCAACAGTCGCGAAGCAGAAGAAGAATTTGATTGGCTTAAGGAAATATTAAGGGGAGTACATCCGAAATATCATATCATTAACGGAGAAGAGGTGGAGAAAAGCGTCACAGAATTTACCGAAAATAATGACATTGATTTACTCATCGTCATTCCGAAAAAATACAACTTCCTGCGCGACCTCTTTAGGCACCATCACTCTAAAAATCTTGCATTACAGACACATGTACCCATAATGGCCATTCATTAAAACTAAACTTATGGTTACGACTGCATTTACCCGGAAATTTAGCGATATCAAAGCTGCAGACGTCATTGCCGTTGGAGAGAAGAATGCCATATTGGGAGAGATATATTCACAACTTTCTCCTCAGGGGCTGCGAATACCGAACGGCTTCGCAGTAACTTCTTTTGCCTTCGAACATTTTCTAACAGCAAACGCGCTGCATCAACCTTTAAACGAGTTGATGAATGAACTCGACCAGGAAAACTATTCTAACCTGAAAAGTATCAGTGCGAAAGCAAGAGCTTTGATACTGCGGGCAATCACCCCTTATTTCATAGTTGTATCGGTAAGAAATGCCTATGAGGAATTGTGTAACAACAAAGAAAAATCGGTAGCCGTTGTTGTTCGTAGCAGTGCGTACGCAGCGAATTTGCCATTGGTTAGTTTTGCGGACTTGCATGAAAGCTTTCTGAGCATTGATAACGAAGACAGCTTGCTTGAGGCAATAAAAAAATGCTTTGCATCACTTTATTCCGACCGTGCAATAAAATACAGAGTGGACAACCATCTCGCCCATGCCAGGCTGTCTTTCTCCATAGGCGTTCAAAAAATGGTTCATTCTCAAAACAGTTATGCTGGAACAATGACAGAAAGCGCTTGCGGTGAAATGCTGGAAATAAAAGCGTCGACGTATTCAAAAGAGTCGCCCGGTCAGTCAGCTGATTCCTCCGACAATTATGTCATTTCCAGATCAGCCCTGCTGCAACACAAAAATCCTTTCATAAAAAAAAGGATCCGAAAAGATCACCGCATGCATGTTACCGAAGGAAACAACCAAATACAACCCGGTTATATACTGACAGACACCGAGATCATAACGCTGGCAAATTGGGCTTTTATGATTGATGCCCATTTTGGTAAACAGATGGATATAGAATGGATGAAAGACGGTAAAACAGGCGAATTGTACATCGTGCGGGCAATGCCGGCAACGCTGCCCGCACGAGAAAAACAGCACTCAATGCAACGGTATAATGCGCCGGTAAAAAGCTTAATAACCGCAACAAGGAAAGCAGTCGTTAGCTAGCTTAACATGGCTACTTCTGAACCTATGCGATTTAAAAACGTTTGAGTGTCACAATGATTGAAAAGCTTTCTATTGAGCAAATTGACAATGTCTTGAATCGAAACATTGTAGGTCGCATAGGATGTTGCGATGGCAAAAAAGTGTATGTCGTACCCGTAAATTATGTGTACGACGGACACTACATCATCGCTCATTCACCAGAAGGGATGAAGATCCTGATGATGCGAAAAAACCCGGATGTATGTTTTGAAGTAGACCAAATGGAAGACATCACACATTGGCAAAGTGTTATTGTTTGGGGCAAGTTCCAGGAGCTTTTGTCAGAAAGGGATCGCTATCAAGCCATGCAGTTGTTTGTAGCAAAGATGATGCACATGAAGGCTAAAGTAGACAGCGATCATGTTGGCAAAGCAAACACCGGCCAACACAGCCAATTGGCTGCAAGCAAAGCAAAACCTGTTATTTACAGAATAGTTCCTATTGAAAAAACAGGCAGGTTTGAACTGGGAAATATGCCCGCCTGATCAGGGCCTTTCGTACGTTAAGCATAATTTTTAATAATGCGATCCGAAAGCCTGCGAACCGGTAAACAGGAGTTCTCCTACGCTCCTGTTTTTATAACTTAAAGTGCGATGTTCTTAAGAATTGGCAAACAACAATGTATCTATATAACTTGGTAATTTGTATTAGATGCCGTACACAAAAATCAAATCATTTGAGGCCCTGTTTTCTTTTGCTACGATGGGCATATTAATTACCGACAGTCGCGGTAAAATTGTGGCGATAAACCCTTTCGCACTTCAGGAATTTGGATATAAAGAAGAAGATCTTACAGGCAAGAGCATAGAACAACTAATTCCCACCAGGTTTAAAAACACGCATATGCTACACCGTGAAACGTATGCAAAACACCCCTATGGTCGGCCCATGGGCGCAGGATTACAGCTTTTTGCGTTACGTAAGGACGGATCAGAGTTTCCCGTGGAAATCAGCCTTAGTCCATATGAGGCTGATGGTGAGAATTTTGTCATAGCATTTATCAATAACATTACTATTCGAAAAAATACGGAGGCTCAGATAAAGAAGCTTAATGAAGAGTTGGAAGCCACTGTGGAGAAAAGGACCCGGGATCTTAAAGAAACGATGCGGCATCTGGAAATTGCCCGTGACAGGCAGGACAACCTCCTGTCTTTTCAAAAGGCACTGCTGGATAATGCCGGAGCCATGATCATAGCACTGGACCCCCGTGGCATTATAAAACTCTTTAACCCCGAAGCGGTATTGATCCTCGGTTATTCAGAGTCTGAAATTATTAACAATCACTCCATCACGTTTTTTCTGGACAAGGCAGAATTGGAACATCAGCGTAACAAAATAGCAGAAGAACTTAAACTGGTGATTGATGATGATTTCCAGGTGTTGATAGAAAAAACCAAACGAAACATTCATGAGGAGCAGGAGTTCACTTTTAGACGTAAAGATCAAACTGCGCTTCCGGTATCAATGACCATTGCTTCAATTTATGATGCTGAAGACCAACTTCTGGGATTTGTGGCAATAGCCATAGATATTTCTGTAAGAAAAAGATCGGAAGAGAAACTTAGGTCATCTCTGGAAAAAGAAAGGGAACTCAGCGAACTTAAATCAAGATTTGTATCCATGGCGTCACATGAATTTCGCACGCCGCTTACAACCATCTTATCCTCCTCATATCTCATAGAGCAATATGCAAACGAAGCTGATCGGCAAAAACGTCAGAAACATTTGCAACGTATCGTTTCATCCGTAAACATGCTTGCCGACATCTTAAACGATTTTTTAAGTGCAGGCAGAATTGAAGAAGGCAAGATACAGGCAAAGCTTATGAGGTTCGAAATTGAAGAAAGTATTACAAATGTAATTAACGAAATTGCTGACAATATAAAAAAGAACCAGTCGCTGAATTATGTTCATAATGGCTACAAAGAAGTTGTGATGGACCCTTCCCTGTTAAAATATATTGTAATCAACCTTGTTTCAAATGCCAGCAAATTCTCAGCACATGATGCAATTATTAATGTAGCAACAACCTGCAATAATGGAAAAATAATACTTTCAGTAAAGGATCATGGAATGGGAATTTCTGCAGAAGATCAGAAACATTTGACGGAGCGTTTTTTCAGGGGCACCAATGCAACCGATATTCAGGGTACCGGACTTGGCTTGCACATTGTTGCCAAATACACTGAATTGATGAAGGGCACACTATGTTGCCATAGCGAACTTGAAAAAGGCACTGAATTCATATTAACCTTTGATCAAACGATGAGCCATGAAAACGATACTTCTAATTGAGGACAATGAAGACATCCGCAACAATATGGCGGAGATACTCGCGCTTTCCAATTACAAAGTAGTTGTAGCAGAAAACGGAAAAACGGGTGTAGAAAAAGCAATCGAAAGCAAGCCAGATCTCATCATCTGTGACATTATCATGCCTCTGCTTGACGGATACGGAGTATTGCACGCCATTCACCGCAACGAATCAATCAAGAACACGCCCTTCATTTTTCTAACAGCTAAAACAGAACGATCGGATTTCAGAAAAGGAATGGAACTAGGTGCGGATGACTATATAACCAAACCTTTCAACGCTACAGAATTACTCAATGCGGTGGAAGGCAGGATTAAGAAAATGGAATTGTTGAAAAAAGAACTACAGCCGGACATCGAAAAATTACGGGATTTGCTACAAACATCAAGGGGGCAGGATGCTTTGCAGGAACTGACACAAATGAATGAGATAAGCCGTTTTAAAAAGAAACAGATTGTTTATTTCGCAGGCAACCATCCTAACAAATTGTATTACGTTACCAAAGGCAAAGTGAAAATTTATAAAAACAACGAGCAGGGAAAGGAACTGGTAACGGATCTTTTTAGTCCCGGTGACTTCTTCGGTTATGTTGCACTACTGGAAGATTTGCCCTACAAAGATACCGCCGAAGCCCTGGAAGACACAGAGGTGGCTGTAATTCCCAAAAAAGAGTTTGAGGATCTGATGAACAGGGACAAAGAAGTAGCCAAACAATTTATTCGTTTGCTGGCGAAAAATATATCGGACAAGGAAACACAACTGCTGGGGCTGGCATACAATTCCCTGCGCAAAAAAGTGGCAGAGGCACTTCTGCTGATCAGAAAAAAATATAACAAGGAAGGCAGCGAAAGCAAGTTTGTAATTGATATTAACCGGGAAAACCTTTCTTCCATTGCGGGCACGGCGAAAGAATCATTGATACGTACACTGAGCGAGTTTAAAACCGAAAAACTGATTGACATAGTCAATGGTGAGATCTCTATACTTGATGAGAAAAAGCTGGAACGGATGATTAATTAGGGTCATAGCACAAGACACTTAATGCATGATGTTTTCATCTGCCGTCTCTCCTTTGATCAGCCTCATGTTTAGTACACTGCAACGGGATGAAAAACCACATCACATGGCCTTTTGCATTTCGATACATACAAGCGCAGCACTCCATTGTGAAATACTGCATGCATAAAATCTGCATCGGCATCTAAGGGTAAAGAGATCTTTTGCCTGAAAACAATACTAAGGTCGTCGGAAGAAATATCCTCGTCCCAGTCTTCAATATTATTTTCTTTGAAAACCACAACCGTTGCCCGATGATCCACAGCATAAACCACTATATTTTCCTTTTTTTCTGCCGGCACCCGAATGGTGACAACATAACACATGCCAGATTCAGCAATGGAAAAAGAGTCGTCTTTCTGCCTGGCCGCAGCTGGCAAATTATCCGCAACCGTTTCGTTTGCTGAAACAGGAGCAATATTGCCAATATATGTTTCTCTCTTTCCGCTTAGACGTTGTTGCATACAGTTACTTTTTGTTCTCTAAAATTATCTTCGGGAGGCATCAATAGAAATGACGGTGGTTGTTATTGTAATGACAGGTATCAGCGAGGAGGAATGCTTAAAGCTGGTTACATATTCCAGTGCTTAAAGCTTAACGCAAAACGCATTACGCACTGTGAATGCAACAGTCGTGAATACCTGTACCATGCGTTATGCGTTTTGCGTTACGCCTTACGCTTCCCGATGATATCTATCAACGCAAACAATGCTCACCGTTATTTACCACCACTTGTCTCAGCACTATTTTGTAAGAAAAAAAATCGCCATTTCAATGTGCCCAACAATCTTCTCCAAAGAAATAATAAATAGACTTTGATCCGTCTCTTATGACGACAGATTTTTTTAACTTAAAAAAACAAGATTATGGAAACACAAGCTATTACCAAATCAAAATGGCCATCATTGTTTGACAACACAGACTGGTTCGACACTTTCTTTAATGCTCCGCTCGACAAATATTTCAACCGCGATTATGTGCTGAATGTGCCGGCTGTTAACGTTAATGAAACGGAAACAACCTACGCCATTTCTATCGCAGCACCTGGCCTTGAGAAAAATGATTTCCATGTTCAGATACAAGATGGAATGATTACTGTTAGTGCAGAAAAAGAAGAAAAACTGGAAAAGGACGGAAAATATAACCGAAGGGAATACAATTACACAAGTTGGACCCGCTCCTTCTCTTTGCCTGAAGATGCAGACGATGAAAAAATTGAAGCCGAATACAAGAATGGAGAACTGAAAATTGATGTACCCAGAAACGGAAAGAAGCCGAAGGCTAATATAAAGAACATTACCATCGGATAACAACCTTCATCCTACCTTAAACCTTCGTCCTATCTTACATTGAAAAGCTCCGGAAATTCACCGGAGCTTTTTTCTAAATACACCAATCGAAAAAAGAAACAGAAAAACACTAAAAAGTCATTTATTATGTGCAATAAACAAAGGGTTATCCAACTGCTGCATTAAAGCATCTGCCATGCTGTGCTGGAACCAGCGGGAAACTGTTCCGCGGCTGTACGCACCTAACACTATCATTTTGTTCTTCGTACGCTCTTTGCAGTACCTAATAATCTCGTCTTGCGGAGCACCTTTTAAAACAGTGTAGGTAGCATTCGGAATGTGAAGCCTGATAAACTCTTTCACCAGCTTGTTATCCGGCAAATACATCGGACTCTCTTCATTTACAAATAACACCTCGGTATCCAGTTTGTTTAACAGTGGAAAGATGTAACCAAACATTTTTATCGCATAAACAGAAGATGGTTTGCCATCATACAACAACATTATTTCCTCTATTTTTTTAAATGAGTTAGGCACGACCAACACCGGACATTGAACACCTGCCATGAGATCTTTAATAAACGTGGAGGGTATCGAGTCATCAAAATGAGAGAAAGTTTCTTTCCTGTTAATGATCAGCAGATCTGCATATACACTTTCATGAAGCAGTTCGTTCAGCGCAAAATTTTTACTATGGTGGATAGTGCAGGGAAGATTAGCGCTATTGCAGGCTTCTCTAAATTCCTCTGCTGCAGCCTCTCTTTTGCGCGCATCCCTTTCACCTAGATAATCTATTTTTTCCTGCAGCTCGTCAACCGGCACGTTTGCCAGTTCATAAACCCTGTAACTGTGATAAGAAAAATCATCCAGGAAAACGCCCACTACATGTGCGTAAGTTTGCTTTGCCAGGTGAATAGCATAATTGGTGGTACTGTGTGAAAACTTAAGCCCATCAATTGCTACAATAATCTTTTTCATAACATCGCTTTTTAAGCATGACTAATAAAAAAAGGAAGATTGATTGTTTTCATGACCAGGTCTGCAGTGCTTTGCCTGAAAAACCTCGAAATATTATTTCTTCCATAAGCCCCCATTACTATGAACACATTTCGTTTGCCCAACAGGTACCCAAAGAGTTCATTGGACGGACTTCCTTCCAGCAATTCGAAATGGTGATTTGGAAAATGAGCATCCAGCAGTTCATTAACTTTTTCGGAATCGTTGGCAAAAGCGTCCTCAGCCGTTCCAATTTGCAATAAGGTCACCGGCAGCCCCGTTAATTGCGGAAATGTGTGAGCAAACTGCTTGATAGCAAATACACAGGATTTGCTTCCATCGTAGGCAAAAAGCAATTGATCAACTCCCTCAAAACTACCAGGCGCTATAATTACAGGACACTCGGCTTTTTCAAGTACCTGCTTTGCAAAATTTGATGGTATATTGGCTACCTTATCAGAAAAAGAAGTTTGCGGATTGATAACCATTACATCGGCAAACCTGGTTTCCTCCACGAGCAATTCGATCCAGTTATGATACTGGCTTCTTATGCTAAAATCAATGCCATTACTGATGCATGTTTCAGCAAATAGCTTTTCGTTCGACTCACAAACCTGGAGTATCTTTTGTTTTTCGTGAAGTTCCCGCGGCAATACCATCGTGCTGCTTACACTCCCGAAAATCTCGAACTTTTCGGACTCGCCTTCTATACTAAGATGCTCCATAAATAAAGCTCTGAGACGTGATCTGGTTAGCTTCGCCAAATAACAGGAGAAATCTACCATCGCTCTGTCCATTCTTGCACCATCTATTACTAGCAGAATATTTTCCATAAAAAAAAATTAATACTCTAAAACTATATCACTACACAAGCGAAAACGATGATAACGGTTATTGCTTACGATGATTGACATATTGAAATACTGATTGGTGAAACAGTAAGATGTAGAGCGGTGATATTTACGACACTGGGACGTGCTCTCTGATTTCTTTGCAATGAAATGAATCATCGAATGCGATGACAGTTATCACAGCATTGCGAATAGGCTTTAATTATATTCATGGTAGAAAAAAAATAAATAATCATGCCCGGACTTATTATTTATACTTCCAAATACGGCGCAACACAGCAGTACGCAGAATGGCTCGGAGAAATGCTACAACTCACAGTAAAGCCTTCTACAGATATTACAGAAGAAGAGCTAAGCAAATATGATTTTATTCTATTGGGAACGCCTGTATATTTCGGCACTTTTAAATTAAAAGCATGGCTTGTTCACAACGTCAGATATCTCCTGCATAAAAAGTTATTCTTTTTTATAGTGAGTGCTACAGGGTCACAAGACAAGGAAATTTGCGCCAGGTTTATCGAACAGAATGTACCTGCAGAACTAAAACCCTATTGCCAATTTTACTTTTTACCCGGGCAGGTCATCCATCAAAGGCTTTCTTTTAGAGACAAACTGATTTTAAAACTTGTAGCCGGCGTGCAAAGGGATCCGGAAAAAAGAAAGGCGCTGAATGAAGATTTAATTGGAGTAAAAAAGGAAGAACTTGCTTCACTGATAAATGATACGCTAATTTCCGTTAAAGGCTAACGTTGCTTCCATTAAGTCTCCTTATTTCGAATGATTCATAGAAACAAACCCTGTTGCATTTAACAAATTCCTACCAATAGAAGACACCAATCCGCGTTCCCTTCGTCTTATTTTTTATTCATCATTAAATTTTTTGCGATGAAAAAAACATCCTTTTATCTGCTCGCGACAATGGTGTTGAGCATGACAGGCTGTAAAAAAATGTATGACGTATACATTGCCAATCCAAAAGCGGTACAAAACATTTGCCGGATAGCACAACTTACATTCTATATTGGCGGCAACAGCGCCATTTACAACATTTCCTACGACAAAAACGGCAATGTAACAAGCATGCTTACAGATAAATATTCTTCAGCCGGACGCGAGAATTTCTATTTCCGTTACGATAAAAAAAACAGGCTTACTGACCGGCTCTTTGTTTACGTTGGCAATACAGGCGTTGTAGGATGGGATTCATATATCTATTTTCCCGACAAAATTATGGACACGAGCTATTATTATGCAGGATACATAACAGATCCACATCCTCCATATGATGCATGGGATAAAAAATGGGCAGTCCTAAATAGTGACGCACATGGAAGAGTTTCCAGGGAGATTAGATTCATTCCGCTATCAGTCACTCCGACCACCAACATGTTTATAGATACCGTCTACTACAAGTATAATAAAGACGGAAATCTTGTTTTTGAATCGCCAATTCTTCCCCCGGTATATGACGAACAGATCAACCCATATCTTACTAATTCCATGTGGCAACTTGTGAACCGGAATTACAGCGTGAACAATGCAACAGATAACTTCTTCTTTAGCTCCATGTTCCCGGAAATAGTAAGATATAACGCATATGGACTACCGACAAAGTATATTCGGCCGAAATACAGTGGCTACAGACCTGTGTTGTTTAACATTGAATGTGATTCTCTCGAAATAGCGTACGACTGTGATATGTCCAAAAAAAATTACTAGGGTGATCATCTTTATTAACCTGGCACCGTCCCCCATTTATGAAAAATAAACGACTACGCTATGTCCTGAAATTTGCGGTATAACAGTCAGGAGTTGCAGTTCTTATTGCAAATCCATACATTAGTGAAAGACGTCCAGGTTTAACTATGCTGATCATACAACGATATGTCCAATAATATTCCCGGCCATTTAAGAGGGCTTACACAAAACGAGGTGACCTTATCAAGAAAAAAGTTTGGTTACAACAGAATGGATGCAGTTCACAAAAACAGTTGGTTCGAACTGCTGGTTGATATTCTTAAAGAGCCGATGCTCATCCTGCTCATTGTCATCTCCTTTATCTATGTCATGGTGGGTGATTATGGGGAAGCTGCATTTATGTTCGTATCGATTGTGGCGGTCTCCGCGATTTCTTTTTACCAGGACAACCGAAGCAAAAAAGCATTGGAAGCATTGGAGAAACTTAATGAACCGCTTAGTAAAGTTATTCGCGACGGACAGGTCATTGATTTACCAACACACGAAATTGTCGTAGGCGATCTGTGTATTACGGAAGAAGGAAAAATGATTAATGCAGACGGGCAGATTGTGTACAGTCACGACTTTTCGGTTAACGAGGCTTCTCTCACGGGTGAAAGCTTTTCTGTATTTAAGGATAAACAAACAGAAGACAACAAAGTGTATAGCGGAACTTTAGCGGTATCAGGTCTGGCTGTTTTTGAAGTGCATAAAATTGGCATGGAAACCAGGATAGGCAAGATCGGAGAATCGATCCTCACCATCGTTGAAGAACGCTCCCCGCTACAATTACAGGTCACAAAATTTGTAAAGACAATGGCAATCGTCGGCGTTGTAGTGGTTGTAGCTGTATGTGCCGTTAACTATCTCCATACCAAGAATTTTATCGAGAGTCTGCTCAATGGCCTCACGCTTGCCATGTCGATCCTTCCTGAGGAAATTCCTGTTGCACTTACCACCTTTATGGCGTTGGGTGCCTGGCGGTTGATGAAAGAAGGCATCATTGTTAAGCAAAGCAGCTTTGTAGAAACATTGGGAAGTACCACTGTTATCTGCACTGATAAAACCGGCACCATAACGGAGAATTCCATGCAACTAAAATTGCTGTATGATTTCAGGACAGACAAGACTTATGAGGAAAATGAATTTGGCGACAATCAGCTGGCAGAACTTATCAGCTATGCCATGTGGAGCAGCGAGCCCGTCCCTTTTGATCCGATGGAAAAAACAATTCATAACGTATATGAACAAACGCACACAGATGATCGCAGAAAGGAGTTTCATTTGTTTCATGAATACCCTCTCGACGGCAGGCCGCCGATGATGACCCATCTTTTTGAGAACAAGCACAAAAACAGGATCATAGCAGCAAAAGGGGCCCCGGAAGCAATGTTGCAAGTGTCTGACTTATCCGAACAGGAAAAGGAAAAAATAAGAACATACGTAACAACATTTGGCCGGCAGGGCTACAGAGTTTTGGGGGTTGCCAAATCACATTTTGAGGGCAACGAATTTCCCGAAAAACAACAGGATTTTACATTTATTTTTTTAGGGTTAACTGTATTTTATGATCCACCCAAAAAAGTCATTAAGGATGTGTTCAGACACATCTACGATGCTGGTATTAAAGTGAAGGTGATAACCGGCGACAACGCAGAAACTACCGGCAGCATTGCAACGCAGGCAGGCATCACCAACGCCTCACAAATTTTGACAGGGAACGACATTATGAATTATTCCAAACAGGAGCTGATGGATGCGGCGGAACGCACGGCACTCTTTACACGGATGTTTCCTGAAGCAAAGCTTGCTGTAGTGGAGGCGCTAAAACAAAAGGGCGAAATAGTCGCGGTACTCGGCGATGGCGTAAACGACGGCCCGGCGCTTAAAGCAGCGAACATCGGTGTGGCTATGGGAAATAAAGGAACTGAAATTGCAAAGGCTGCATCATCGCTGGTGATTACAAATGATGATCTTGAAAAACTGATTACCGGCATTGCCGCCGGAAGAAGGATTTATGCTAATATTAAAAAGGCTGTTCAGTATATCATTGCCATCCACATCCCGATTATTCTAACCGTGTCACTGCCATTGTTTTTTAGCTGGATATACCCTCATATTTTTACGCCCGTGCATGTTATATTTCTCGAACTGGTGATGGGCCCGACCTGTTCAATTGTATATGAAAACGAACCTATGGAAAAGCATACCATGCGGCAGCCTCCAAGGGCCATGACCGATACGTTCTTGAATTGGCGAGAACTATCCCTTAGTATAATACAAGGAATAGTTATTACCGCAGGTGTATTGTTTGCTTACCAACTCGCTGTACAGAACGGCGGCTCTGAAGAAAAGACAAGAGGAATGGTCTTTTGCACTTTGATCTTTGCCAACATACTTTTAAGTTTCACCAACAGATCGTTCTTCTTTAGCATCTTCGAAAGTTTTAAAAATCGCAATTTCCTTTTAGTTGGTATGACAATTCTAATCATTCTTCTGTTAGCTGTCATTCTTTATGTGGAACCTGTATCCCATTTTTTTAAAATAAGAAGATTGACGCTTATGGAGTTGTTTGAATCCTTCGGTATTGCCGCTGTATCTGTTCTTTGGTTTGAAATTTTTAAACTATGGAAACGATGGCACAAAGGCTGAATCTCTCTTGTAAACAACACATCAACAACCATAAAACGTTTACTTTTAGTTGTGCATTTAAAACTTCCGTTATGATAACACAAATCAAAATATTTGAAAAGAACGCACTGGCCTTATCTTTGGATGAAACATTTACCGAAACAGATGTTGTTGAAATAGAACAACTCTTTGAAGAAAAGTTTGAGGCGGGTTACGAACATGTAAACTTATTGCTGAAGGTGAAAGATATGTCTATACTTAAGCGTACGGACTTTAAAGCATTCATTCATGGTGAAGCATGGGGATTTAAACATTTTCGCAAACTAGGTCGTTGCGCAGTGGTAGCACACTCCGATTTTATCAAAGCAGTTGTAAACGTGGAAAGTAAAGTGCTGCATATTGCCAATGCTGCCTTCGAAGAAAAATATTTCGACCTGGATCAACTCGACGAAGCATTATCATTCATAGATACTGACAAATAGCAATAAGCGACGCAATATAAAAGGGCCGGGTGAAATGATATTCGCCCGGCCCTTACTGTTATGTGTATGATTTTACAAAGCTTTGAGTGCCTCTATTTTTTCCCAGCGGCTTCGCAGCGCTTCATTTGCAGCATTAAAGACTTCTTCCGCCTTTTCCGGAGAACTGTTTTTTACAACTGCAAAACGGTTTTCATTGTAAAGGAAATTGTCCAGCGTAATGCTTGGATCCTTGCTATCCAATACAAATCTCTGTCCTTTTTCTTTCAAAGGATTGTAACGGAACAAAGGCCAGTAGCCGGTTTTAACAGCCAGACTTTGTTGTTCAAGTCCATGTCTCATATCATAGCCATGCGCGATGCAATGACTATACGCTATAATGATGGAAGGCCCAGGAAAAGCTTCTGCTTCCAATATGGTTTTCAATGCATGCACATCATTTGCGCCTAGTGCTATTTCAGCAACATACGCTGTTCCATGTGCTATGGCTTGCATTGCGAGATCCTTTTTACCTGTTGTTTTTCCTTTGATCGCAAACTTGGCGCTTGCTCCCAATGGTGTGGATTTTGATTTTTGCCCTCCGGTATTGGAATATACCTCTGTGTCCATCACAAGTATATTTACATTTTCACCAGTGGACAATACATGGTCCAAACCGCTGAAGCCAATGTCATATGCCCATCCGTCGCCCCCTATGATCCACATAGATTTGCGCTGTAAGAAATCTGCAATGTGCAGCAATTGAATTGCCAAAGGATTTGAAAGCGTTCTCAGTCGACCCTTTAATTCATTTACATCTTTACGTTGTTGGATTAATTCTGCTTCCTGGCTTTCAGGATTATTTACAATCGCGTTAACCAGATCTTCGCCTACTTCTGATGCCAATTGTGTGAGGAGATATCTGCCAAAATCTCTTTTTTGATCAGCTGCCAGTTTAATGCCCAGTCCAAATTCGGCATTGTCCTCAAACAGGGAGTTGGCCCATGCCGGTCCACATCCCGCACTATTTTTTGCCCATGGAGTGGTAGGTAAGTTACCGCCATAAATGGAAGAGCATCCTGTAGCGTTGGCCACCATCATCCGATCACCAAACAATTGTGTTAGCAGTTTAAGGTAAGGCGTTTCACCGCATCCGCTGCAGGCTCCGGAAAACTCAAATAATGGTTCCAATAGTTGCGAACCTTTTACTGTATTGCGATTAACCCTTGTTCTATCAATATCTGGTAGAGAAAGGAAGAACTCCCAATTTTGTTTTTCTGTTTTTCTCAGCGGAATCACATCTTGCATATTAACCGCTTTGTGTCCCGGTTGTGTTTTACTTTCTACCGGACATACTTCGTAGCATAAATTACAACCTGTACAGTCTTCAACAGAAACCTGCAATGTGTAAGCTTCCTGGTCCTTCAAAAACTCTTTACCTATTGGCGCTACGTGTTTAAAGAAATCAGGTGCATCTTTAAGCAATCCTTTGTCGTAAACTTTTGGACGAATAGCTGCATGAGGGCATACAAAAAAACATTTGCCACACTGCGAGCAAAGCGATTCATCCCAGACAGGAACCACGTCTGCAATATTTCTTTTTTCAATTTTAGTAGTAGCCGAAGGATAAGTGCCATCAGCGGGGAAAGAACTTACAGGCAAATCATCTCCCTCTCCTGCAATAACCTTTGTGAGTATATTTTTTACAAAATCCGAAGCATTCTCTACTGCAAGACCTTCTATCTGTTTATTACCCGGTTTATAACTGCTATAGTCAAGTTCAAAAAGATTCGCCAGCGTTTTATCTATGGCCTCAAAATTTTTCTGCACCACGGCCTCACCCTTACGACCGTACGATTTTCTTATGCTCTTTTTAATATAATCAATGGCATCATCCTTTGGCATGATATTGCAAATAGCAAAGAAGCATGTTTGCAAAATAGAATTGATACGAGATCCCATACCAGTTTCCTTTGCCACTTTCGATGCATTGATGACATAGCATTTCAATCCTTTTTCTATGATTTCATTTTGCACTTTCTGAGGCAACTGGTTCCACGTTTCCTCACTTTTGTCATAAGGTGAATTGAGCAGGAATGTAGCACCATTCTCCGCATCTTTCAGTATATCAAACTTTTCAAGAAAATGAAAATGATGGCAGGCAATAAAGTTTGCTGAGTTGATAAGATAAGTTGATTGAATTGGTTTATTGCTGAAGCGAAGATGTGATGTAGTTAATGAACCGGACTTTTTAGAATCATATACAAAGTAACCCTGCACATGATTGTCTGTTACATCACCAATGATCTTGATCGTATTTTTATTGGCACTAACGGTACCATCGGCACCGAGCCCAAAGAATAATCCGCGGAAGATATGTTGATTTTCCAGCGAGAACTTTTTATCATAATCAAGACTGGTAAAAGTCACATCATCATCAATGCCGATGGTAAATTGTTTTTTTGGATTTTGCTTGTCAAGTTCATCGTAAATACTTTTCACCATGCTCGGACTAAATTCTTTTGAGCCAAGTCCGTATCGACCTCCTATGATCACAGGCGTGCCGTGCTCCCATTGTGCATGTATTGCATTTACAACGTCCATGAACAGCGGTTCGCCAATAGCGCCATTTTCTTTGCAGCGATCCAGCACCGCAATTTTTTTAACGGTTGCAGGCAACGCACTTAAAAAATGTGTTACTGAAAAAGGACGGTAAAGATGCACTTGCAGATAGCCAACTTTTTTACCGTGGTTATTCAGATAGTTTACTGTTTCTTCTACAGCGCCCGATCCTGAACCCATAATAATAATGACACTTTCTGCTTGGTGGTCGCCATGATACTCAAACAATTTATAACGTCGCCCAGTAAGCGAAGCAAACTTATTCATCGTATCTTCTACTATTTTAGGCGTATTCCAGTAGTATTGATTTGCTGCTTCCCTACCCTGGAAAAACACGTCTGGATTTTGTGCAGTGCCTCTGATAAAAGGGCTGGAAGGATTTAGCGAACGATTTCGGTGTCTTGTAACATCTTCTTCGTTTATCATTTTCCGGATAATATCGTCGGCCAGGAGTTCCACTTCATTAATTTCATGAGAGGTACGGAAGCCGTCAAATATATTCAAAAATGGAACGCTTGACTGCAAAGACGCTGCAGTAGCAATCATCGCCATATCATGTGCCTGCTGCGGGTTTTCGCCAAACAACTGTGCGAAACCGGTAGAGCGAACTGCCATCACATCACTATGGTCGCCAAATATGGACAACGCATGCGTTGCTAATGCTCTTGCTGCAATATGAAAAACCGTTGGTGTTAATTCTCCCGCAATCTTAAACATGTTGGGTATCATTAGCAACAAGCCTTGCGAGCAGGTAAATGTTGTGGCCAATGCGCCTCCCTGCAGGGCACCGTGTATGGCCCCGGCTGCGCCCGCTTCACTTTGCATTTCAATTACTTTAGGAACCTGCCCATAGATGTTGGTTCTGCCATCGCTGCTCCACTCGTCACTCCACTCTCCCATAGCCGACGATGGAGTAATCGGATAAATAGCACATACCTCGCTGCACTTGTACGCAACATAAGCCGCAGCTTCGTTGCCATCTATTGTAGACAATGTTTTCTTTGATGATAATGTCTCAACTTCCTGAGAATCTGATTTTGGCTGCATATCGATAATAATTTGAATCAGCCAAGCTATTCAAGATTAAATGTTCGAACGTTGACGAATATCAGATAAAAATAAAATTTTAGTCAATTATTACTTCCCAAAATCGGAGTTCCTTTATTGAGCAAAAAATAACAACTCTTAAAAATTTTATTTTTTATGGCTATTAAAATAACTGACGATTGTATCAACTGCGGCGCCTGCGAACCAGAATGTCCTAATAACGCAATTTATGAAGCCGGTGTTGAATGGGCCGTTTCCGATGGCACTACCATAAAAGGCACCTACGTACTTAAGAATGGAACGATCGTAAATGTAGATGATCAACAAGCGCCAATTTCTGCTGACACATATTATATAGTACCGGACAAATGTACTGAATGCCAGGGATTTCATGAAGAACCGCAGTGTGCTTCTGTTTGCCCTGTAGACTGCTGCGTATCCGATGAAAACTATGCAGAAACAGTAGAACAATTGCTATCGAAAAAAGAATTGCTGCACGCATAAGCGTTTTCAATTTTTCATAAAGTATTTAGAGCCGCAATTTAAAGCCACTCCACTTGCCATGATGTACAACCGTTCAGACGGAGTTGGAGTGGCGTATTCAAACGATTCAAACGACTTGCCATATGGAAATTTCAGAGAACAGAATAAAGAAACATGTCTCGATAAAAGAGATGGACAAGATTGTTGTCCGATTCTCAGGCGACTCCGGCGATGGTATGCAACTAACCGGTATGCAGTTTACCGACACTGCCGCATGGTTTGGAAATGACCTGAGCACTTTTCCAGACTTTCCTTCCGAAATACGTGCCCCAATAGGTACTGTAGCAGGTGTTTCAGGCTTTCAGATAAATTTCGGAAGTACTGAAATATATACCCCAGGCGACAAATATGATGTGCTTGTGGCAATGAATGCAGCAGCACTGAAAGTTGATTTGCCCCGCTTAAAAAATGGTGGTGTTATTCTTGCCAACATACAAGGCTTTGATCATAAAAATTTATCGCTTGCCAAATACCCTGAAGGATCCAATCCGCTCGAAGGCAGCATAACGGATAACTATATAGTACACAAAGTAGATATCACTAAACTCACAAAAGAAAGCCTTGCAGACCTTGGCTTGGGCGTTAAAGAAATAGAGCGTTCCAAAAATATGTTTGTGCTCGGCTTGTTGTTCTGGATGTTTGATAAACCGTTGGACTATACGCTAAACTTCATTAAAGAAAAGTTTGGTAAAAAACCTGAAATAGCCAATGCCAACACCAAAGCCCTTCAAGCGGGCTGGAACTATGGCGAGAGTACTGAAATTTTTGTTACACAATATAAAGTAGCTCCGGCAAAATTGCCTCCAGGCACATACCGGAACATAACGGGCAATCACGCCACCGCTATTGGTTTAATAGCCGCATCAGAAAAATCCGGATTGCCCTTGTTTTTAGGTTCGTACCCTATTACTCCTGCGACGGATATATTACAAGAGCTTTCAAAATACAAAGCCAACGGCGTAAAAACGTTCCAGGCGGAAGATGAAATTGCAGGCATCTGTTCTGCGATAGGTGCTTCCTACGCGGGCAACCTGGCAGTCACCACCACTTCCGGCCCAGGGATGGCGTTGAAAACAGAAGCGTTGGGACTTGCTACCATGTTAGAACAGCCCTTGGTGGTCATAGATGTTCAGCGTGGAGGCCCTTCCACAGGCTTACCTACAAAAACCGAACAGGCAGATCTATTAATGGCAATGCATGGCCGTCATGGCGAAGCCCCGTTAATAGTCTTGGCTGCATCATCACCGTCCGATTGCTTTGAAACAGTGTTCGAAGCCTGTAAGCTTTCACTGGAACACATGACTCCGGTGATCTTTTTAAGTGACGGTTATATAGCCAACGGTTCGGAGCCGTGGAAATTCCCCAAAGCATCCGAAGTAAAAAATATCGAAGTTTCTTTTTTGGATAAACCCAATGGAGAAGACGGAACCGTTCTCCCATACAAACGAAATGAAAACCTTGTGCGTCCGTGGATCAAACCCGGTACAAAAGGACTTATTCACCGCATAGGCGGCTTAGAAAAACAGGATGGAACAGGCGCTGTTTGCTACGAACCGGCCAACCATGAAAACATGGTTAGACTGAGAGCAGAGAAAGTAAAAAAAATAGCAGATCACCTTCCTTTGGCAAAAACCGAAAACGGCAGCACAACTGGGAAACTATTGGTGCTGGGCTGGGGATCCACTTATGGAGCAATTAAAACAGCCGTGAAAGAATTACTTGCCGAGGGCCACGATGTTGCGCATTTGCATCTACGTTATATCAATCCTTTCCCTAAAAATTTAGGTGAACTACTGCATGGCTTCGATAAAGTTTTAATTCCTGAAATGAACTGCGGACAACTGCTGCAGCTGATAAGAGCAAAATACCTGGTGCCTGCGCTTGGATTTTCCAAAGTACAGGGAATGCCTTTTACCACAGTGGAGATAAAAGAAAAGATACTTGAAACATTAAAACCATTGTAATGGAAACGATTGCAACAGATGAAAAAATAAAACTCACGCCGAAAGATTTTGCACCGGAAGCTGATGTAAAATGGTGTCCCGGTTGTGGCGACTATTCTATTTTAAAACAAGTGCAAACCATCTTTCCTGACCTTGGAGTGCCAAAAGAAAATTTTGTCTTTATTTCCGGAATAGGTTGCTCATCACGTTTCACTTACTACATGGATACATACGGCATGCACTCAATTCATGGCCGCGCAGCCGCAATTGCATCTGGTGTAAAAGCTGTCAATCCCGAACTGAGCGTTTGGGTTATTTCTGGAGATGGTGATTCTTTGTCCATTGGAGGAAATCATTTCATTCATTTGATGAGGAAGAATTTTGACATAAACTATCTGATGTTCAATAACCAGATATACAGCCTCACCAAAGGACAATACTCTCCCACTTCAGAAAAAGGAAAAGTAACAAAAACCTCTCCCTACGGTTCCATTGAAGAACCGTTCAACTCGGTTGAGCTCGCATTAAGCGCCAAAGCATCTTTTGTCGCCCGCACACTGGACCGGGATCCAAAACATATGCAAAGCATTTTAAAAAGAGCACACGCACATAAAGGCACTTCGTTTGTAGAAGTCTACCAAAATTGTCCGGTGTTTAATGACGGTGCTTTCTTCGCTTTCTCGGAAAAAGAAACTAAAAATGAAGATGCAATTCGGTTGGAACATGGCAAGCCACTTGTGTTTGGAAACAATAATGAGAAAGGCATCAGGCTGGATGGATTAACACCTACAATTGTAAACTTACAAGAACAGAACATAAGTGTAAATGATTTGTGGATACACGATGAAAATGATAAAACAAAGGCCATTTTCATTTCAAGATTTTTTGATACAACATTTAACAACGTTGCCTTTCCACGACCATTTGGTGTAATCTATGCGCAAGAAAGACCGGTGTATGAAGAAATACTTTCTGCTCAAATTGACCACCTCAATGCGTGTAAGGGAAGTATGTCTTTAGATAAAATTTTGTCCGGAGAAAAAACATGGACGATTGGATAAGTAGTTGAGAATTGAAAGTTGAGAGTTGAGAGTTGAGAGTTGCGCATAACAACTCAAAAACAAAAAGCATAACTCTCAACTCTCCATTCTCAACTCTCAACTAAAAACAAAAAAATGGGAGCTTTTTCACTAATAGTATTAACCATCGCAGCGATCGCTTTCTCAGCAGGCGGCATTATGGCCGGCAAATTATTTACGAAAGGAAGCAAGAATGCTCAGAAAGGTCAACCTTACGAATGTGGCATTCCTACGGAAACATCGCCGTGGCATCAATTCAATGTAGGGTATTATTTGTTTGCGCTACTGTTCCTGATTTTTGATGTGGAAATGGTATTTATGTATCCGTGGGCGGTAGTAGTAAAAAAGATGGGCATAACTGCGTTGTTCGAAATAGTCATTTTCATTTTCATTTTATTTATGGGCTTTCTGTATGCCCACAAAAAAGGAGCGTTGAAATGGATGTAAAAGAAATCATATCAGAGCCGCAAAGTAAACAACAAGAGACGTTTCCCGGACATGTCATTCCCACCCAAGGTGGCGGCATTATAACTTCCACTATTCAGGATGTTATCAACTGGGCCCGCTCAAATTCATTGTGGCCACTCACTTTTGCGACCAGTTGCTGTGGCATTGAAATGATGAGCGTGGCACCTTCCAAATACGATTTCTCACGTTTTGGTTTTGAAGTTGCAAGAGCCTCTCCCCGTCAGGCAGACGTTATCATTGTAGCCGGAACAATCGTTCAAAAGATGGCGCCCGTGCTGAAAAGGCTGTATGATCAAATGGCCGATCCCAAGTATGTTATTGCAATGGGAGCCTGTGCCATCAGCGGCGGACCTTTTTTTTACAATACCTATTCGGTAGTGAAAGGCGCGGACCATGTGATACCCGTTGATGTTTACATACCGGGCTGTCCTCCACGCCCCGAAGCACTGCTTCATGCGTTGATCACATTACAGGGAAAAATAAAAAGTGGATTGACCAGAGAACAAATAAAAGCAAACCCAATTCAGCTATGACAAACGAAGCAATAAAAGAGTTTGTGTTCAATGTCGTGCCTTCCGCAACATTTGATGAGAGCGGAGAATTTTTCACCATTCAGATTGATGCGACTGAATGGAAGAGCCTGGCCACATTGCTGCGCGGTGTGCCTTACAATTTTAACTATTTGTTTTGCGTGACTTGCATAGACTGGAAAACACATTTCACCACAGTCTATCATTTAACATCTACTAATCATCGGCGTGCAATTGTAGTCAAGGCTAAAGTAGACAGAAACGACCCGTTGATAGAAACAGTTTCAGATATCTGGAAAACAGCAGAGTTTCACGAACGGGAAGTATTCGACCTGTTTGGTGTGCGGTTCAAGAACCATCCTGACTTACGAAGACTGATTTTAACTGACGACTTTGAAGGCTATCCATTGCGAAAGGATTTTGAAGATGCTGTCAACATGATAAAATTATAAAAGCTTCATTCCCGCAAGCGGGATACACACGAGCCATATGTATACAGAAACACAGATTATAAACAATAGCAACGACGAACTGGTGATAAACGTCGGACCTCAACATCCGGCTACTCACGGCGTTTTGCACCTCGTGATCACTCTTCAAGGTGAAACGATAAAAAAAGTAGAACCGCATCTGGGTTATATTCATCGTTCGATTGAAAAAATGTGTGAAAGCCTCACCTACCGGCAATTCATTTGCGCTTCCAGCCGAATGGATTATCTATCCGCACACATCAACAATCACGCGTGTGCATTGACGGTAGAAAAGGGTGCACAAATAGAAGTGCCTCAAAGAGCGCAATATATACGCGTTATTATGGACGAGCTTACACGTATAGCTTCACATGAATTGTGGTGGGGCGCAATGGCTATGGATCTGGGCGCGTTCACCCCTTTCTTCTATGCTTTCAGGGAACGTGAAGTGATTACTGAAATTATGGAAGAAACCTGCGGTGCCCGACTGACCATGAATTACATGGTGCCTGGTGGTGTAATGACAGATATTCATCCGGATTTTCAAAAAAGAGTAAAAGAGTTTATTCAACTCTTCAAGTCAAAGATTGATGAATATGATGATCTGGTGACGAACAATATCATCTTCCAGAACCGTACAAAGGGCGTTGGTCATTTATCGAAAGAAGATGCCATCTCATATGGTTGTACCGGAGCGGTTGCCAGAGCCAGCGGCGTATCGTGCGATATTAGAAAACTATATCCCTACGACATTTACGACAAAGTAACGTTTAATGAAATTTTAGAAACAGCAGGTGATTCATTTGCCAGGTATATGATACGGATGGGGGAAATGAGAGAGTCGATAAAAATTATCGAGCAGTTGATTGACAATATACCCGAAGGTGATTACCAGGCAAAAACGAAGGCCGTATTAAAATTGCCGAAGGGTGATTTCTACACAAGAGTAGAAACCGCAAGAGGCGAATTGGGTGTGTACATCGTAAGTGAAGGTGCCGCAACCCCTTACAGGATTAAGTTTCGCTCACCGGGCTTCTCCAATCTTTCTGCCTTGGACCAGATGGCGAGGGGTGGTAAAATTGGTGACCTCATGGCAACAATGGGAACACTTGATTTGGTAATACCGGATATTGACAGATGAGATGTCAGGAATTAGAAATTAGAAATCAGGAATTAGTTGTTAGTTGATAGTTGTTAGTTGTTCGACTTAAGCGGCAAAGATTCACTCTAATGCCTAACAACTATCAACTAACAACTATCAACTCATAACACAAAACTCATAACTCACAACTTCTATGTATAGTTTGCATGCCATAACACATTCCATTCAAGACTGGTTGAGTGCCAGGTTAAGCCCTGTATGGGTATTGATGATCGAGAGCATCATTGTGATCGTACTCGCCATTGGATTGTTTGCCGTACTAGGATTGATACTGGTTTGGCTCGAAAGAAAGGTAGCGGCTCACATGCAGATTCGTCTCGGACCAAATCGCGTGGGACCTGCAGGAATTTTTCAGACATCTGCAGATACGTTAAAACTAATTTTAAAAGAAGGATTAACACCCGATGGTGCAGATAAATTCCTCTTCAACTTCGCGCCTTTTGTAGTAATGATCGTCGCGATGCTGGCATTGGCTCCTATTGCGTTCGCCAACGGCTTTCAAATTTGGGACATTAACATCGGTGTGCTTTATGTATCTGCCATTTCTTCGCTTTCAGTAATAGGTATCCTGATAGCAGGATGGGCCAGCAACAACAAGTATTCATTGCTTGGCGCTATGCGAAGCGGGGCGCAGATTGTAAGCTACGAGCTTTCGGCAGGGCTTTCCATTCTTACTATTGTGGTACTTACCGGCAGCCTGCAAATTTCAGATATCGTTCATGCGCAGCAAAACGGCTGGTGGCTGTTTAAGGGACACATACCCGTTGTTATAGCATTCATCATATTTATCATTGCAGCGACGGCTGAAACAAACAGAGCTCCATTCGATTTGGCAGAAGCCGAATCAGAGCTCACGGCAGGGTTTCACACGGAGTATTCCGGAATGAAGTTCGCCTTGTTTTTCCTGGCAGAGTACATCAACATATTTATTGTGTGTGCTATCGGAGCGACACTTTTCCTCGGTGGCTGGATGCCTTTTCACATTGGCGACTGGGCACAGTTTAACCACGTCATGGATTACATACCATCCTCCATATGGTTCTTCGGAAAAACCTTCTTTTTAATTTTTCTGATCATGTGGTTCAGATGGACGTTCCCAAGGTTGAGGGTTGACCAGCTGCTAACCCTGGAATGGAAGTATCTATTACCTATCAGTCTTTTTAACCTGCTATTGGTAACGGTTATCGCCATTATGAACTGGCATTTTTGAAAGTAAAAATTCAAAAGTAAAAATTCAAAAATATTACGCTGATAGCGCCACCACCTTTTGACTTTTGTTTTTTTCGTTTTGACTTTGACATGCATCGATTGCTTTTTTGAAAATATTTAAACACTAAGAATGTTTATAAAAGAATACATATCTGAAATCGCAAAGGCCACAAAATCGCTGTGGACAGGCATGCGGCTTACGGGGCATTATTTCGTAAGGCCCAAAACGGTTATCACACAGCAATATCCGGACAATCGTGATACACTTAAAATGGCCGACCGGTTCCGTGGTGAAGTCATTATGCCGCACGATGCAGACAATCTGCACGCCTGCACCGGATGCACAGCTTGCGAACTTGCATGTCCAAATGCTACGATTAAGGTGATCACCAAATTTGAACTGACACCGGAGAACAAAAAGAAAAAAGCATTGGACACATTCGTATATCACCTGGATATGTGTACGCTCTGCGGCTTATGCGTGGATGCTTGTCCTACCGGCGCTATACAGATGGGACAAAACTTTGAGCATAGTGTTTACGACCGCAGTACGTTGACAAAAAAATTAAATAAACCCGGTTCAAAAATCAGGGAGGGAGTTGAATAATGGACACTTCAGCAATTATATTTTACGCCATCTCAGCCTTTACGCTCGCAATGGGTTTGATGGCAGTAACATCATCAAAAATTTTCAGATCCGCCATCTGGCTTTTGTTGTCGTTGGTGGGCATTGCCGCACTTTATTTTTGGATGCAGGTAGAATTTATCGCCGCAATTCAAATCATTGTATATGTTGGCGGCATTGTTGTTTTAATCATCTTTTCCATTTTCCTGACGCAGCAGGCGGGCACCAAAATGCCCAAAGCCTTACTAAGGCGAACGATTGGCTCGGCGCTCGCAGCATTCTTCGGGCTGGCATTTTCTTTTAATCTCATTAATCATTATGGCTTTAAGAGTACAGGTTCGCAACACTTCAATGCATCAGTAAGCGATGTAGGTACACAAATGCTCAGCACAACAGAACATGGATATATCCTGCCCTTTGAGGTAGTCAGTATGCTGCTCTTATCCGCAATGATTGGCTGTATTGTTATCGCGATCAAGCCACCACAGGAACATGCGGAAAAGATCGGGACCAAGCCGGAAAATGTAAGTAGTCCTGAACCTGAGGAGGAAAAAGTAACTGAAAATATTTCCGAACCATTAATCACAACGGAGGTTTAAATGAGCACTGTACCACTCACCCATATTTTATTTGTAAGCACAGCCTTATTCTTTACGGGAATGTATGGCTTGTTTACGCGCCGCAATATGATCACGATGTTAATGTCGATTGAATTGATCCTAAATAGCGTGAACATCAACTTTGTTGCTTTTAATAAGTATCTGTTTCCGCAAAAAATGGACGGGATATTTTTCTCCATATTCATTGTAACGATTGCTGCAGCTGAAGCTGCGGTGGCTATCGCCATCATCATTAATTTGTACAGGACACATAAATCGATTGATGTAGATGATGCAACGGAGCTGAAGTGGTAGCGCGAGGTCAATTAATAATTAATAATTAAAAGGCTTGCAGTCATTAGAAAATGTAACAAACTTTCTAGGCCGCTAAACAGAGAGCAATGATAGTATTACAGGCCTCAGGAATTAATTATTAATTATTAATTATTAATTCCCAACTATTCGATAACTGAACAGAAATATATTCAACATGAATTATCAAGAATATCTTTTACCGGTCCTTCTACTTCCAATAACGTGTTTCTTAATACTTGGCCTGTTTGGAAAAAAGTATTTAAAAAATGCTTCCGGAGTTATCGGTACAATTTCCATGCTTGCTGTTACGCTAATTTCAGTGTTAGTCGCCGGCCGGTATTTTTTTACAGACGGAAAAGTAAATGGAGTGTATCAGCAAATAGTTGCGTACAAATACAACTGGCTGGCATTTTCACCCACCATGTCTATTGATATGGGCGCCATTGTTGATCCCATATCAATGATGATGATAGTGGTGGTAAGCTTTATATCGCTCATGGTGCACATATTCAGCCTTGGGTACATGAAGGGAGAAGAGCGTTTTGCAACTTACTATGCATATCTTTCTTTGTTTACATTCTCCATGCTCGGGCTTGTACTTTCATCCAACATATTCCAGATCTATATTTTTTGGGAGTTAGTGGGTGTGTCTTCCTTCCTGCTGATCGGTTTTTATTACAACAAACCTTCGGCAATTGCCGCCGCCAAAAAAGCATTTATTGTTACCCGTTTTGCAGACTTCGGATTTTCAATAGGCATCCTGGTACTTAGTTTTTATGGCGGCACCCTGGATTTTAATACGCTCATTCAAAGACTTACTTCGACACAATCGGGCGAATATGTAAACATTACAACAGCATCTTTTCTTGGCATATCCATGCTTACATGGGGTCTGAGCCTTGTGTTCATCGGAGGCGCCGGAAAGTCCGCTATGTTTCCGCTGCACATCTGGTTACCCGATGCAATGGAAGGGCCAACGCCTGTATCTGCATTAATACACGCAGCTACGATGGTGGTAGCAGGCGTTTATCTCGTTGCGAGATTGTTTCCTGTTTTCTCCATTGATGCTTCTGCATTGCAAATTGTTACATGGGTAGGTGCTATATCCGCTTTAATTGCCGCTATCATTGCCTGCACGCAAACCGATATCAAAAGAGTACTTGCCTACTCTACTATGTCACAAATCGGTTACATGATGTTTGCACTCGGTATATCGCGTTACGGTGGTGAAAATGGGTTGGGCTATACGGCATCCTTGTTTCACCTTTTCACACATGCATTCTTCAAATCACTGTTGTTCCTGGGTGCAGGTGTTATCATACATTTTGTGCACAGTAACGATTTGAAAGATATGGGAGGGCTGCGCAAACTTATGCCTGTTACGCATATTGCATTTTTGATTGCATGCCTTGCTATTGCTGGTGTTCCGCCATTTGCAGGATTCTTCAGCAAGGAAGAAATCCTTACCGCTTCATTCCATTCCAATAAACTTATTTACGTCATTGCATTGTTCACTGCCATGCTTACGGCGTTCTATATGTTCCGTTTGTACTTTTCAATCTTCTGGCGAAAAGAAGCCAGCGTGCATGAAACCCATCATGCAGATGGAACGACTTCCATGAAGATCCCTTTGATTATTCTGATGATCTGTTCTGTCGGTGCAGGTTTTGTGCCCTTTACAAAAATGGTTACAACTGATGGAGCTCCGTTGGAAACACACATGGACATATTGTTTTCCCTTGTGCCTATTGTGCTTGTGTTGCTGGCCATATTTGCAGCCGCACGCATTTACAAAAAAGAAAACGGGTCTGCGGATAAACTGGCAGCCACTTTCGGCAGCTTTTACAAAGCAGCAACAAAGAAATTTTACGTTGATGAAATTTATCTCTTCATCACCCGAAAAGTTATTTTCAATTTAATTGGTCGTCCGGCAGCGTGGATTGACAAGAACATTATTGACGCTTTTGTAAATGGCGTGGCGGCAACTACCCGTTCAGTTTCAGGTTATATCAAAGGGTTGCAGTCCGGCAAAGTACAAACATATGCTTTGTATTTTTTCTCAGGTATTGCAGGGTTGGCTGTTTTATTTATTTATCTCTGGAAATAATTAGTATATGAACTTAACACTTCTAATTGTAGTGCCTTTTCTCACAGCGATTGCTATTCTTTTTTGCAAAGGATTAAAGCAAGTGAGAACGATATCGCTAGCAGGGGCTGTGTTGCAATTGGCAACGGTCATTTTTTTGCTGGTAGCCTACCAGCAACAGGCATCGGGCGATGGCCATTTTCTGTTCGAATCGAATGTGATGTGGTTCAAGCCACTCAATATCAATTACCATGTGGGCGTGGATGGCATATCCCTTGCCATGATCATGCTTACTGCTTTAGTGGTGCTCGCAGGTACACTTGTTTCATGGAATACGGAAAGGCTGAATAAAGAATTTTTCTTTTTGCTCGCGCTGTTAAGCACGGGAGCATACGGCTTTTTCATTTCGCTCGATCTCTTTACCATGTTCTTCTTCCTCGAAGTAGCAGTTGTTCCCAAGTTTTTATTGATTGGTATTTGGGGTAGTGGAAAAAAAGAGTACAGTGCTATGAAGCTGGCATTAATGCTCATGGGTGGTTCAGCTTTGGTATTTATAGGCCTGACAGGTATTTATTTCCACACAAACACTTTTGATATTGTACAAATTGCGGGTATGCAAATTCCGTTGGTTGTTCAAAAAACATTTTTCCCATTTGCATTTATCGGCTTTGGCATTTTTACGGCACTCTTTCCATTTCATACATGGGTACCAGATGGTCACTCATCCGCACCAACTGCTGCTTCTATGTTTTTAGCAGGCATATCCATGAAGCTGGGCGGATATGGGTGTTTGCGTGTAGCCACGTACTTAATGCCAGATGCGGCACATAGCTATTCATGGATAATAATTTTGTTGGCAACCATTGCTATCATATACGGAGCATTCGCGACGATGATGCAAACGGATTTAAAATACATCAATGCTTATTCTTCTGTGAGCCACTGCGGCTTTGTGCTGCTTGGTATTGGAATGCTAACGAAAACATCTGTTAATGGCGCCGTATTGCAAATGGTATCGCATGGTTTGATGACAGCTCTTTTCTTTGCCGCCATTGGCATGATTTACAGCCGTACTCATACAAGACAAGTAGCGCAGTTAGGCGGCCTGCTGAAAGTAACACCGTTTATTTCTACTGTGTTTATAATTGCAGGTTTATGTTCATTGGGACTTCCGGGTTTTAGCGGCTTTGTTGCTGAAATGACGGTGTTCATGGGTTCCTGGCAAAACCCTGACGGCTGGTATCGTTTCGCCACCATTCTTGCCTGTGCCTCTATTGTAGTGACAGCAGTGTATATTTTAAGGGCGACAGGCAAATCAATTATGGGGCCTCTGCATGTAACTCACAATCAATTGACGGATGCGACATGGAATGAAAAACTGGCTGCCGGCGTATTGATTACAGGAATTGTAATAATGGGCCTTGCTCCTTTTTTAATTACAAAACTGATAACACCTTCAACAGATGTTATTATGAATAAGGTATTGACCATAGTAACAATTCAAAAGTAAAAAGTAAAAAGTAAGAATGCCCCCCCGTAATGCTGTGATAGCAATATTAAAAAAAGAAAGCATTGCAGGTTTTGACTTTTGATTTTTGACTTTTTCCTTTTGACTTAACTTAACAACCTAAACGGGTAAACAATGTGGACTGATTTTTTATTACTCATGAAACAGGAAATGGCAGTAATTGCCATGATTTTTATACTACTGTTTATGAAACTGGGCAGAGATAGAAGCAATGAGAGTTTTATGAACACGATGAATGTGCTGCTATTGCTGAATTTGACCCTTGGTTTCATAGGCAATCGAGACGGCGTATTGCTTAATGAAATGTTCCGGACCAGTAAGTTGATCGCACTGGAAAAAAACATTCTCAACCTCGCGATGTTGATTGTTTCGCTGCAATCTTACTCATGGCTCAAAACGCACAAGCATGTACCGGAGTTTTACATACTGCTGTTATCGTCACTGCTGGGCATGTTCTTTATGATTTCTTCGGGCAACCTGCTCATGTTTTACCTGGGCCTGGAAATGTCTACCATTCCATTGGCAGCGGCAGCCAATTTTGATTTGGCAAAAAGGCGTTCGTCCGAAGGGGCAATGAAATTGATTTTCTCTTCTGCTTTTTCATCAGGGTGTTTGCTGTTTGGTATTTCTTTATTGTATGGAACCACTGGCACTTTGATATTTTCTGAATTGCCGCACCTCATAAGCAATAACCCATTGCAGTTATTTGCTTTTATATTGATCATTGCAGGATTTGCTTTTAAAATATCGGTAGTACCCTTTCACTTGTGGACAGCGGATGTATATGAGGGAGCGCCGGTAGCTGTAACTTCATTCCTATCAGTGGTATCAAAAGGAGCTGTACTTTTTGTTTTCGTATCAGTATTGTATAAAGTATTCAGTCCGCTTGCAACAGTATGGTACAACATGTTGTTTATCCTGTCGCTGCTCACTATAATAATAGGAAATTTGTTTGCCATACGGCAGGAAAACTTCAAGCGCTTTCTTGCTTTTTCATCCATTGCCCAAGTGGGTTTCATAATGGTTGGTATTTCCGGAGGATCGGATGTTTCAACCGCATCGGTTATCTATTTTGTTTTGATTTATGTTTTCTCCAACCTTGCGGCATTTGGTGTAGTGGCATTGGTTTCCTCTGTAACGGGAAAAGAAAATATCAGCGATTATAAAGGACTTTACAAAACCAATCGCACTCTATCCTGGGTATTAGCCATTGGTCTGTTTTCGCTGGCCGGAGTACCACCAACCGCCGGATTTTTTGGTAAATTCTTTTTGCTGATAGCTGGTGCAGGCAAAGGAAATTATCTTTTGATAGGCATTGCTGCACTAAATATTGTCATTTCGCTTTATTATTATTTGCGGGTAGTAAAAGCAATTTTCATGGATGCAAACCCAACGCCTCTTCAACCCATCAGGATACCGCTTATGTCAAAGCTGGCATTTGTTGTTTGCATTGCAGGTGTGGTAACAGTAGGTGTAGCAAGCCCGATATACGACTACATTTATTCGCTTATTGCACAGATGCAGTGAGGATGCTCTTAATTATTAATTGTTAATTATTAATTTTTCTTTCCACCATGGCTATTAATAAAAATCATGAGTTTGACGACTTGCTCGGAACAAAGTGTGCAATAGTAGAAAAAAATGTTTCACAGGATCGCGCAGACTTTTTGAAGCCACTTCTTGAATTTAACGGCTATACAGTAGTAGTTGCGGCGACACCGCCGCCAAAAGCAGTACCGGCTGTCGTAGAAGAAGCGCCTGCGGCACCGGCAAGTTACACTATAGGTGTTACCGACGTTAGTTTTAGCGCCGTCATGGCTGTTTTCGGGCGGCAGTTACATACGAAAGACGGACATGTTGTTACATTAGCATACTGGCAACAAAAAGAAAGCGTATCAAACGAGGAAGTGCCTTATTATGAAAAGAAGTAAGAGAAGTCATCCACATTGCAAAAAAATCTCCCTCCATAACTCACCACTTTACTCGCTGAACTCTTTGAAATAAACTGACATGATTTATTCAAAGAAGAGAAAGGCCTGTAAAATCAGTATTTTTATAGGCCTTACATGCTTCCTGCTCTCTTTTTAGGAGTTTCATAAATAACAATAACAGATTTGTCTTTACAAGCTCCCGAATTGCTCCAGTTTCTCTCCAACTATTCTCCAGGCTTAGCGATGAGGGGTTTTAAGCGTGTTCCAATTAATTCAATCGACTGCATTAATTTTTTATGCGGCAATTCTGCACTATCCAATTGAAAAGTAAGTCTCGAAATTCCCCCAAGCGCTTTCGAATGACGAAGAATTTTTGCGGCAACATCATCAGGACTTCCAAATGTCTCTTTCATGCTTTTTTTGTTTTAATAAAAATAGTTTAATAAAAACAGATCGACATGTACTCCGCAAAAAACAACATCTAACAAGAAAAATCGTTGATGTTTCCATTTTTTGATCTTAATTTGTTTGTGTTGATTTGGCGAGACACGAATGAGACACAAACAACACAAGACTTCTTTACAAACTATGACCTGAATAAATTCAATGGCATCAGACGAACAAACATATCACAATTACCGATTGCCCGTTCCGCCGGAATTTGAAGCGATATTCTCGCATTTCTATTTTGCAGAGAATGATTCTGCGGCTCCGTTGACTAAAACGCTGTTGCCATCTTTTCAAACCATTATGGTATTCAATTTCGGGTCAAAAGCCTCTCTGGTTTCCAGGGCGCAAACTGAGATTGAAATTAGCAGGTGCATAGTGCTTGGCCCTATAAAATGTGCATTTGACTACACCCTCCCGCCGGGAGCACAAATACTCGTGGCCAATTTCAAGGCTGATGCGTTTTACCGTTTTTTTGGCAAAGCATTTCTTTCTGATCATCTACCGATCAACCCCGATGAAGCAGTGGAGGAAAATTGCTTTACGTATTTATGGCATCAGTTAGATAAGATCGATTCGGTGGAGCAAAAAGTAGATTGTATTCTCGATTTTTGCAGGCCCTATGTAAGGTCGCAAAGTGCTACCTCCGCCTTGCTGACGAACTTTAAATCAGGTTCGCTTAATCCGATCAAATCCATCGCAGATGAAACCGGCCAGACCGAAAGGAACATCCAATTGATGCACAAAAAACACTTTGGGTATAGTGCAAAAGAGATCAACAGGTACCAGCGTTTTGAAAAAGCGATTGGGTTAATTCAACAGATAGCTTCAACAACCGGCAGCGTTGACTGGTTTGAAATTATCGACGAGTGTGGATACTACGACCAAAGCCAGCTCATTCACGATTTCAAACATTTCATCAACCTCTCTCCTAAAAACTTTTTGAAGTTTCAGCAGGATATTTGCCAGGCCTCAGCGGAATAACCAATTTCGTTTTCTTACAATTCTCCCTTTCGCAGTCATTCTACTTTTGTTGTGTTCAATCAAATAAAAGTAAAAAGAATGAAACATCTAATCATTTATGCCCATCCCAATGCCGCGAGTTTAAACCATCTGTTTAAACAGACCATCGTAAAAATTCTTCAGCAAAATAAGCACGAAGTAATAATCAGGGATCTGTACCAACTTCATTTCGACCCCGTGCTATCCCTTGAAGATATGGCAGGTCAGCGCAGAGGGATCGTTGCTGAAGCAATTAAAGAAGAACAGGATCACATCACCTGGGCCGATGTAATCACCTTTATTTACCCGATCTGGTGGACAGGTATGCCCGGCATTTTGAAAGGTTACATTGATCGCGTCTTCAGTTATGGTTTTGCCTACAGGTATGATCAGGGCATACAAAAAGGCTTATTGGCAGGCAAGTCAGCTTATATCATTAATTCACATGGCAAGTCAAAAACGGAATACGAAGAAACCGGAATGGACAAGGCACTAAAGCTAACTTCCGACAGGGGTATCTATACCTATTGCGGCTTCGACATCAAAGAACATTTCTTTTTCGACCGGGCCGACCGCGCAACAGCAGAGATTGTCGACCAATGGACATCGGCAATCATTGACGCCTACACAGTAAACGAACCATCCGTTTTGTAAAATTTAAAACCAAATAAAATGAGAAAAATAATTATCAGCATTGTGTTATTCATTGTCTCGATAGCGTTGCTAATAGCGGGTTTGGAATTGTTCAGTTCATACAAAGCTTCAGCAAACATTAATGGTAAAGCACCTGTTCAAACAATAAAAAGCATTGCAATTAAAGCTTCACCTGAAAAGATATGGACAATCATGAGCAAGGTTGACGAGTGGGCGCAATGGCACAGGGATGTACAATCACCAAAGATCGCTGGAGCCTTTCAGCCTGGGACTTCATTCGACTGGAAGTCGGGAGGATTGACGATTCATTCAACCATTCACACGGCAATTCCTTACTCGAAAATTGGCTGGTCTGGCAAGGCATTTGGCGCTTTTGCGATTCACAACTGGACATTTACAAAAATGAATGGTTACACAGAAGTGCTTGTGGAAGAGAGTATGGAAGGATGGCTGGTGAAATTACTGCACAGAAAATTTCAAACCGGACTAGAACAATCACTGGACACCTGGCTGAATAATTTAAAATCTGAGGCGGAAAAACAATGACAAATCTTTTATTCAATTCAAATTATAAAATGGAACAAGTAGCAAAAAAATCATTTTAAATGCCGACAAAACATTTAATGAAAGAAAGGGATGAACCATCCCTTTCTTTCATAGTAGTCGTATTAATTCGAACTTTTTGACGCGTTTTCTGCGGCTTCTATTATGATCTTCGCCACAGCATCCGGCTGGGATATATACACGGCATGACTTCCTTTGATCTTATATATTTTGGTATTAGATCGCTGGTACATTTTTTCTTCAATTTCGGGACGGATACTCTTGTCCTCTGTTGCCACAATTCCGTAACTGGTCTTTGTTTTCCAGGCGGCTTGTGTAAGTGGCGTAGCAAAAGATTTTCCAGCGAATGCACCTTGTGATGCATACATGAAATCAGACTCGGATTTACTTAAATCTGCACAAAAGCCCGCATGATACTTTTCTTTTGAATAGTACACGTATCCTTTTTCATCCGGAGGCATTACCCCGTTTTCAGGCACTGGCGGCATTGAACTGAACCATGTGAATGCTGATTCGCCAAGGTCTGGCTGGAAAGCAGCAACATATACCAACCCTGCTACTTTATTATGTACACCTGCCTGTGATATTACAGCGCCTCCCCATGAATGACCCACCAGAATTGCAGGTCCGTCTTGCAGATCCAGCGCAAGATTGGTTGCGGCTACATCTTCTTCCAGCGATGATAAAGGATTTTGAACAATGGTCACGTTGTAGCCTTTCTTGGAAAGTATGTCATAAATACCTTTCCAACCGGAGCCATCCGCAAATGCTCCGTGAACCAATACTACATTTTTTACTTTCATTTTTTGTGCATTTAGATTTGTGAATAATGCAAACGAAAACAGTATAACCATTCCGATTGCTTTTAAGAGACCTGAAGTTTTTTGATTTACAAATTCTGCGCTCATAGAAACTTGATTTTAAGGTTCAATTTTAGAATAGATGTTGTCTTCAGTTGTTTTCAACTAGTGTGCCAATAGAAATACTCCATTACCTCTCAACCTATTAGGAAAAAATCATGGAATGTTTTGTCGGGATTTAAACAAATTCAGTGTGACGATTGTCGATATTTCAACAATCGGGAAAGATTATTAATTTTCCCGGTGGTATTTGATAAAGTAAATCAGAGAGTTGTATTTTTAAAACGTGCAAATGCTTTGTTTAATGCCGGGATTTTCTGATTATTAAATAAGAAATCTATGTTTAAAAGAGCATTGTTCATAACATTTGTTCTATCGAGTTGCTTTTTGACCATTAGAGGAATCGCCCAATCAGAATATCCTCCGCCAAACAGATACGAATTGTCTTGGCAGCGATTGCTTTTGCAACTCAGCACCACTTATTTTACTGTTGCCAGAGAAACACAGATCAACCTGGATAGCAGTTTGATCTATACAAGCAAATCACTTGGAATTAATCGTCTCACTGTTATCGCTGAAGGAATTAATAGCGAGCATTTACAAAGAGAGTTTCATTGGATAGATGAAAGAGCGCCAATTACCGGCATTTCGCAGCTCCCTAATGTGACTGGCACTAAACGTTTGCAGTTACTTTTATTACTTGGTGCCTACTATGTGTTTGAACCGAAAAACAATAGCAGCGAGAAAGACAGTGCACTGTTTTTTCTTAACAAAGCAATTGAAGAAAGCAAACAAACCAGAACAGATAAGGTTGAACGGTTAGCTCTATGCCTTATGGTAAAACTATATGTTGAACGCGGAGACTTAGAACAGGGAGATGCCATTTTCAACCAACTCATTAAACAATGCGAAGCAGCAAAAGATTTTGTAACCGAGGCCAGAGCCTGGGCCTGGCGAGGCGTGTACACGATCTTCTTACCTACCAATATAGATGAACGGATCAGCTACCTTCAAAAGGCACTTGACCTATATAAAAAACAGGAAAACAACGAGCAAGTCGCAAATATGCTTACCGATATAGGCTATCTGCACGTTGCCCATTTTCAACTGAACAGGGCTGAAAATGTTTTGCGCCAGGCATTGACTGTAGAAAAAACTTTGGGTTTTCCCGCAACGCACTATAATTACGATATACTGGCGCTGGTTACTTCATGGAAAGGTAAATTCGGCGAGCCATTAAAATACACTTTAGAAGAAATAAAAATTGCAGAATCGCTCAGGGACAGTATTGGCCTGGGGTATTTCTATAGTCGTCTTGGGCTAATGTATCAAATGCTGGGTGATAAAGACGATGAAGCAATGATATGGTTGCAAAAATCAATCGAACGTTTTTCTATGGGTAAGGGTAATCCTTCTTTATATGCAACCATCGGGAACCTGGCGGGCATTGCAGCCAAAGGAGATGAACAGCGCTGCCGGCAAATGCTTGCGCAAATTATGGACGTCCAAAGAAGAATGCCACCGGAATCGCCGAGCGATCATTTCTTTTATCATCTGGCACTGTCTGTTTGTTACTCATCTTTAAAACAATATGATCTTGTAGAGAAACATTTGATAGAAGCAGCTAAGTTTGAAAAACAATCTGTACTTCTCCAGGGAACAGCCAGACAAGCTTTGATCGACTTTCATTTTGGCCTTCTTTACTATAACAAAAAAGAATACAACAAGGCGCTGTTGTCATTTGAGCGATTTTTTAAGGCACCCTCCTTTCTTGGCAATGGACTTGGCATAGCCTTGACAGCGCTGCAAACTACTATTGAGCTGGATTCCATCATGGGAAACAAAACGGCCCAATTGGAACACTACATGCGGTATACGGCTTTACTTGATTCTAACTTCAAAGTCTCCTCTGTGCGGCAGGCAGAAGAGCTAAGGGTAAAGTATGAAACAGATGAAAAAGAGAACCAGATCATTCTGCTTAATCAAAATGCAAAATTGGAGGCATCTCAATTAAAACAAGCAACCCTTATTAAAAATATTACCATTGCCGGCATCGTGTTTACGCTGATTGCTCTTGGTCTACTCTATTACCAATTCAGGAACAATCAAAAAAACAATAAGATCATTTCGCAAAAAAACCAGGAGTTGAAAGATATGCTGGCTGAAAAAGAATGGTGGTTGAAAGAGGTGCACCACCGTGTAAAAAACAATCTCCACACAATCATTTGCCTGCTTGAATCACAGGCCATGTATCTCGAAAAAGATGCACTTGAGGCCATTGAAAAAAGCCAGCACAGGATCTACGCAATGTCATTGATCCATCAGAAGCTTTATCAGAATGAAGAACAACGTACTATTGACTTGTCATTATACCTCGGAGAATTTATTGGGTATTTGAAGAATAGTTTCGATACCGATAAGATTGAATTCATAATAAATGTTGAGCAGGTCCATTTAAATTTATCGCAAGCGATACCTGTAGCACTTATCATAAACGAAGCGGTTACGAACGCTATTAAATATGCGTTCGTTGATTCCGATACAGGCAAAATTGTTATTTCGATAAATGAGCGTACAAATGCCGTAATTCTTACTATAGCAGACAACGGCAAAGGCATTATTTTAAATGACGAGATTGAAAATAAAAGTCTGGGGATCCAACTTATCAAAGGATTGACCAAAGAGCTCAGGGGAACAGTATCTATTGACGGAACAAAAGGAACCAGGGTAATCGTTCAGTTCAAAAAAGACCCGGTTTTATCAACGGAACCAACCATGCAAAAAAACCTTGCCCATGATGAAGCATAAAATTCTTATAGTAGAGGACCAATTTATTGAAGCCAATAATCTTCGGCTCATTCTTACCCGCGCAGGATATGTAGTACCTCCTCTTGCCTCTTCGTTTGCAGAAGCTATAGAAATGCTTGACAGGCATAAGCCTGACCTGGTATTGCTTGATATCTATCTGGAAGGAACACTAACGGGGATCGACATCGCAAAAGTCCTCATTACAAGAAAAGTTCCATTTGTCTACTTGTCCGCTAATTCCAACCGAAAAATATTCCTCGCTGCCAAAGCAACAAAACCTTATGGTTTTTTAGTGAAACCATTCCGGCAACGTGATGTACTTGCAACCCTCGAAGTGGCATTTGAACTGAATGAGGCAATGCAACGCGTACAAGCAAAAACAGCTAACGAAGTAAACGTAGGTAACACTTCAAGCTGCAGTGAAAACTGTGACATTATCACGCGATCCAGATCAATGCAAAACGTTATCGAGCATATCCGGTTGGTCGGGCCTTCTGCAAGTTCCGTGTTGATATTGGGAGAAAGTGGCACCGGCAAAGAGCTTGTCGCGCGAACCATTCATCAGGTTTCAAAAAGAAATTCGAAACCACTTGTTGTCGTTAATTGCGGAGCACTTCCTGCAAATCTTATCGAGTCAGAACTATTTGGTCATGAAAAAGGAGCATTCACCGGTGCCTTTGAAAAACGTATCGGAAAATTTGAACAGGCAGACGGCGGCACCATATTCCTTGATGAAGTGGGTGAACTTCCCCTGGACACACAAACTAAATTCTTGCGTGTATTGCAGGAAAAGGAAATTGAACCTATTGGTGGAAAAACAAGAAAAACCGATGTGCGTATTATTGCTGCCACTAACCGCAACCTGGAAGAAGAAGTGGCGAGTGGTAGGTTCAGGATGGACCTGTTTTACAGGCTAAATGTGTTTCCCATTTCCATTCCACCATTGCGCGAACGAAAAGAAGATATCGCATTATTAGCGGAACATTTCCTGAGAAAATTTGCAGAAGATGAAGGTAAGGTCATTAAAGGTTTCCTTTCTGACGTAATACAAAAAATGGAAAATTACCAATGGCCCGGCAACATCCGGGAGCTGGAAAATTTAATGAGGCGAACAGTTTTACTGACTTCATCAACCATTGTCAACGAATTTTATCATCAACCCGAAACCATTAGAGTTACGGTAACAACGGATAAATTCAAAAGCATTGTTGAGAATGAAAGAGACCATATCCTGGCTGTTTTAAAAAGCTGCAACTGGAAAGTATATGGTCCCGGCGGGGCGGCAGAACTTCTGGGACTGAAAGTTTCGACCCTTAATTCAAGAATTAAAAAACTTGGCATTGAAAAAGCCAGGTAAACTATGTGTTACCGGCAATGAAAAAAAAATTTTTATCAATTTGATATGATTAATCCTGGGCCTACCTGTTCTCTATCCAATCTACCAGTAACTTTCGCCCTGCAAAGAGCCATTTATCTTCTTGCTTTACAAACAAATCTTCATAGCGAATAGCCGCTATCATAAATTTTTGTTTACCGTCTTCAATGGTTAAGTGATGCGCCATACAATAAGTAATGCCTGTGGCCGTGTTGCCATTTAGTATTATCGTACTTTGCCCGTTGAAGTGCATAGTGGCATTATAAGTATTCAAATTATCAAACACCGGAAACAAATCTGATCTGCTATTGATAACCTGCGATGCCGTTCCTGATTTAGGATCGTAATAGACTTCAAATTTTGTATCTTCTGTGAACAACGACATTTGTCCTTGCGCATCACGTCTATCGGCGCAATACGCATAGTTGTCCACCAAATTGCGGATCGCCAAACGGTCTTCCGCTTCTTCAATTTTTTGTTGAATATTCATTGTCATTTATTTTTGATGAGTAAGCTTTCTGTTGGCGTAACGCCATACTTATTTTTGAATGAGGTATAGAAATGCGAGAGGTTCTCAAAACCGAGATCCAAATAAATATCAGATGGTTTTTTATCGTGGTGATGAATGAGTTGATAAGCCTCTGCCAGTCTTTTTTCTTTCAACCACTTTGCTGGCGAAATATCAAATACATGTACAAAATCCCGCTTAAATGCAGCAAGGCTCCTGCCAGTAAGTTTCGCAAAATTTTCAATTGGCGCATTATAACGGTAATTGCTGAGCATAAATTCTTCAAGGTCTATTTTATTTGGCTCGCCGAAATCGAAAAGAAAATGCTTAAACTCCGGATCAATATTCAACAGCAATTCTATGGCTTCAGCGATTTTTGAAAAGGCCATTCTTTTATTGCTGCGTTGGGGCTGCTCCAGGTAAGGCACCAATGATTGAAAATAGCTTTTCAAAAATGCATCCGGCTTTAGCACCACATTATTCTTTCCCGAATATTTTTTGTCGCTGGCAATTTTATTAAGTGCTGCAAATTTTCGCAGATCCTCCGTTTTCAGGATAATCGACACTGCTTTATATTCAGCATCTGCGGCGGGAACTTTAAGTGTCCTGGCAAATTGATTCCGATGCGCCAGTAGCAGACGATTTTTCTTTAGTACAAATGTTCCTTGCTGATGGTAAATATGCGTTTCGCCCGACAACTGAAAAGCAAGTACATGTTCGGCTATAAATTGTTCATAACCCCACTGACTTGTAGAACTGCAAGAGTATACAAATGAATCTTCGGTTTTCGGTTCGAGAATTTTCATGCTACTTACAGTTGAATAAGCTGTTCACGATAAGCATTGTTCCGGGCATCGGTATGGCTGTCCACTATCATTAGAAATGCCGCAGTTGTTATCAGTGTAACCGTTATGGCGCGCCAGTTGGCAGACGGAAACAACATGAGCAAAATAGCAGCTACAATAATAATTGCGGGTAGTATCTTGAAAACCATTTTTAGCTCACCCTGCGATTTTGTGGTTCGTGCAATTTCTTTTTTTATAAAGCTGTCTGCATTGGCGCTGTATTCTTTTTCAAATTGCTCAACGCGTGGTTTGTTGGCTGCATACAATCCAATTGACACAGCCACCATGAACAATCCTGCAACAATCATCGGAACAACAAATGCTTTGGCCATTACAGTTTTGCCCCACACAGCAAACCCCGCGGCACTTAGCAATACGATAACACTGAACAGCAATACTATCTTCGATGAAAACAGTTCTGCTTTTGCCCACTCTGTGCTCAATTTTAAAATATCCATCTGGAAAGAATTTATGTACCAAATTTCGGAAAATCTAATGGAAACTGTTGTTTCTAGAAAGCTCAAACATCAGTTTCTAAAAAGCTCATTTTTTGTTTGAAGATCTGAAGGTCCTGTGCAAGTTTTCTTTATTGGAATAAACAGTTGCAGATACGAGCTACCGCCGCGTTCATAAATGAAAACAGGGAAGAAAATATTCTCCCCTGTTGGTTTCAAATTAGGGCAGGTTGCCCATAGTTAATGAAATATCCTGCCCTGCTATTCCTTTACCACTTTAATGACCTCACGTTTGTTGGCCTGTATTACCTGGACAAAATAAATACCGCGCTTATACGTATCGCCTAAAGTAATGATGGAGTTGGGCACAACATTGTTTCGCACTTCCACTACCCTTCCCAATACATCTGCCACTTGCACCGTTACACGCTGCGTAATATTTTGAGAGGCTACCTTTACCTTGAAATTGTTAACACTCGGATTGGGCACTGCACTTACTTTGAACAATGTCGCAGATTCATCCTGCGCGCTGGCTGACATCGTAGATGTATTTGCGATGGATGGTACATTGCCGCACTCCACTTTCACCTTGAAGCATATTTGTCTCGAAAAGTGCCCCTGTAAATCTTCAACCTGGTAGCAGATGGTGTAAGTGCCGGGAGCAACAACAGTTCCCCATGCCGGGCCGGACACCTGGTAGTAACGATACAACGGCGACTCAAACTCTGTAATGAAAGTAGCCTGATATTCTTTACCGATATCGTTCCATCTTGCAAGGTTGTCGTAATTATTCAACAATACATAAGTCTCTTGAATATGCCAGAAATCGCCGGTTTGATTGTTTGGCTCTCCGGGGAACCAATTGGTATAATTGTTATAATAAGGCTCTCCTGTAACCCATGCAAATTCATCCGGGACGCCTGTATTGTATAGGCCAATCCATGGGCCATAGCCTCCGGGCGTTTTAAAATTATTCACGATCATATCGTTTTCTGCGGCGCTGGTGATGGATGCCAGGTGGCCGCCAACTCGTGCTGAATAAGCCCGGGCCGTATCCCACAGGAATCCGCCTTTGCCCAGGTAATAAGCATGACCGTTATACAATGCCTTCAACTCAAGGAAATTAGATTGCGCAAACGATGTATTTGGAATCCATATCTGTTGCGGCCATTGACTTTCCGGCTGCCTCCATTTCAACGGTGCTGTGCAGGCACCAGCAGCGGCTATAATAGTAGTATCCCGTGGAATAACATCGCCACCAGGAATACATTCAACCTTTACATTAAAGCAAATGGTATCCCTGCCGTTTGTTGTCTTATTGAAGACTTCATAGCAAACCCTGTAATCACCGGCCGGCACAGCACTTCCATTGGAAGGTCCGCTGATTTGCCTGTATTCAACATTAGGGGCCTCAAATTCTGCAATGAAAGCAAGATAATATTGCGAATCAAGGTCGTTCCATCGGTTTTGCGAATCATAGCCCCATATGTGCACATAAGGTTCTTTTATAACGTTGGTAACGCCGCCATTGCTTGGCTCTGACGGGTACCAATAGCTGAAATTAAACGGTTCGCCTGTAACCCACGCAAACTGACCCAACGTACCGGTATTGTACAAACCGATCCACGGGCCATAATTATCGTCTTGTTTGAAATTTGTGCGTATAAAATCATTCTCACCGGCAGAGTTCACTGTAACAAGGTGGGCACCTTTTTGTTCCGCCAGTTGTTTGGCAGTTTGCCATGGATAGAATCCGGCGGACTGATAATAGCCATGACCGTTATAGCTTCCTTTATAAATGAGTTTGCTTGGGTTGGGATAATAATCATTATAGGCAGGTGGCAGCTCAATGACCGACTGGTACACTCCCGGTTCTTTCCAGTGCAATGTTGCCTTGCAGTCGAACTCATTCGCCCTGAATGTCGTGTCGCCCGGCAAAGCTACCGTGTTGTCAGCGCCGGGAATTATTTTCCGCGTCACTTGTATGTCTGCCTTTGTTGCACAGTATTTTGCATCTCTAACCTCCACTGAATAGGTACCATATGGCACAGCAGTGAATGCACCGGAATTATTCACCCTATCGCCAAGCAGAAAAGTGTAAGGGGCCGTACCACCTGCGGGCATTAGTGTTACCGCACCGTTTGCCATGGTTCCGGTGGCATCCTCAACCTGGCTGGTAAATGATAGTTTGCATGTATCACCCAGCCACACCATCGGTTTTGAATCGGTAATGGTACCAACGCTTGCAACAACTGTGTCTTTTCCGGCCTGTGCGCCCTGGTAACAAAAAGAAGCAACACCATTGTTATCTGTGATGCCATAGCCGACAACGTTGGAGTTTTTTCCTTTTACAGTAAACATAACGTTCATTCCTGGTAGCGGGTGATATTTTAACTGATCAAACACGACGGCCTCGTAGCAAGACTGACGGCTGATGTTTAACGTATCATCAGTGTTCCTTAGTTCAAAGCTCCATATCTTCGAAATATCAGCATTCATTTCACCCGCCCCAAAACCGAAGCCAGTGTTTTGGCCGTAGCCGTATACGGTTGCTCCGAAGGGAAGGCTGCCATGCAATTTAAAAGCACCTCCACCCACTGACATGTGCGCACCTGAATACCCGGTATTGCCTATAGCATGAAAGTAATACGCAGGCAAGGGCTGATCATTAACGGTTAGACTTCCTATACCGGCAGTCGGCGTAACAATATTGATGTCATTAACCTCATAACCCTCAACGTTTGGTATGGTATAATCAGTCAGGTACTGATCTGCCGGCGGAACTACCATAGAAAAAGGAGCACCATGTCTGCCGGGAACTCCATCTCCGTAGGAATATTGGCATACGAGAACAGGATTGTTTGATTCTATAACAGCATCGCCAATAATTACCGCTTCGGTAACATGCCCTTTGTAGGACATTGGTTGCGGCACCCCGTTAATGGTGATAAATGTGTTAGGCATAGTGCCTATGACGCGATAGAGATCTCCATTGACGCGTCCGAGTAACCCCACCGCCAGCACTTTCCTGCCGAGCGCATTGGTGGGCGGCAGCATTTCAACAATGCGGTTGCAATTGCCAAAACCCACGGGAACATTGGCGCACTGATGGCCGCCGTAAACGCCGATTGGCTTGGTTGACGTAATGATAGTTCCCGAAAAATCTGCATTAGGGTCGCTACTTGTTAATTCATAAGTCTGCCCCCTGTGCAGCAAGACGTCATACTGGCCGAAAGGAGGTGTGGAAGGCGAAATGGATACAAGTGTAGGTTCCTGTGTGCAGACAATACCGAATTGCGAGCCCCCGGTTGATCCGTTTTGAAAAGAGGCAACCACATAGTCAGTACCCAAAACTTCAGTGGGCAGCGCAAGATAGGCATCTGCGGTAGCAGCAGTGGAACTCATTACGGAAACAGAAACTTCGTTGGTTGCAGTGATATAAACACCTTTGTTGTCTGCAATTCCCGACTTATGAACGGCAGCACCTGCAGGCAGCGTGATTTTTGTAGTTGCATTGGGTGTTACAGAAAAGGGAACCTGGAAAGAAAGGCCCGGTATCAAAATCAAACCGGTCGCATCGAAAGCCGATGTGATATAGACGATCGGGCTTGAAGAGTCATTGTTGCCGGGCATCATCAGCCAATATTCTTTTCCCTTACTGTCCTTGTACTGCGCCATTAAAGGCTGTAGTTGAAGGACACTTAAAAACAATAAGATCGTTACGGACGCTCTGAACGCGTCTCGCAGAGAGGATTTCTTTGTCATAAAGGATTTTTAGGTTAATGGTTTTTTTGTTGCAAGTAATAGTTATAGTTAACAGTAATAGCCTGGGTAAACATATCCATTTGATGATGCATTCCTGATGAACAATTTTTTAGCACGACTTGCATGATTACCCTCTTAGGGAGTAAACAATACAATAGTACATGGCAGCAAAACTGTCACGATCACAGGGCTATAGCCACGTACACATGATTTTAAAAAACAGAAGAGGTAAACAGCGAATAAATAATGGAAGCATCAACATTGTTCGTCAAATATTTTGGCGAACAAAACCGAAGAAGGGTAGAATTTTATCAATGGATATCATCAAGGATAATGAAGTGTGACAAATCTAAAAAAGTTAATCTGAAATAAATAGTCTTTACTACATTATTTAATTAAGTACAAAACCAACGTTGAAGGTTGTTCGAAGTTGAGAAAGCAAACACCCAAAATACACCCGTCAATCTATTGCATCTACCCTACCCAAAGCAATAAGGGCGATGTTCACAACCCATACCCTTGTAACCATTTGTACAATGTCCGAAATCTGTTGAAATCCTATTTTCTTTTTGTCATACAAAAAAACAGACTGTATCAAAAGTGCGATACAACCTATTTTCAAGCTGATCCTCACATTAATTTTTCGGACAGATTCAAATTAATGAATTATTAGCGACGCAGTTAATGGGCGATTCATATTTTGCCTGTATGTACAATGGACACCACAAAAATAGATGGTAAAGAATTGAACACTTCATGGTTTACACATGAGCAAATAATGAATGGCGGAATGCTTGAACTGGAGATGGATTCGAAACCAATATCCAAGGGTGTCATTAAAACTGTCAAGTCCAGATAAGGTAAACGTGATAATATTTTTTTTAAATAAACCTTCCACTTATGTCACTAAATATGAAACGATTGATTGCGACATTGTTGCTTTTCTGTTTTTTTATTAAAGTTCATGCAGCCGGCAATCCGCTAATGGCGGGCACTTCTAAAATTAACATCACTCCAAGAACGGACGAACCTATTCATGACTCGTTGTTTGCGCGTTGCGTTGTTTTGGAAGCAAATGGAAATCGCATCGCTTTTGTTTCAGTCGATCTTGCCATATTTACGAGTGATCGTATAGTGGACATCTGCAAGAAGCAATTTGGCATTACGCAGCTTATGTTGTGTTCATCTCACACTCATTCGGAACCTTTATTGTTTGAAAAAATGTCCCCTCAAAAAAAAGCGTTTGCTGCTTTTTATGAGGACCAGATCATCAAGGCTGTTGGCGAATCAGTTAAGAACATGTTTAGAGCAAAAGTTTCTGCCGGACATAAAAGTTTTCCGCAGTTAGGATTTAACAGGTTGATAGAAAGAGAAGATGGCCATGCAAGAGAGTCGTGGTTTTCAGACAGTGAGTATACTTCCGAAAACCCTGAAAGAATTCCTTTTGGTCCTGTTGATCCAGAAGTGGGCGTAATCAAGATCGAAGACGAGCAGGGACAACCCCGTGCGATTTTAATGAATTATGCGATGCATGCAGACATCGTTTGCTTTAACTATGCAGTTTCTGCAGATTATCCCGGCATTGCCAGTAAAAGAGTTGAGGAAGCTTTTGGCAACAAAGTAAACTGCCTTTTTATCCAGGGCGCAGGAGGTAATATTGAGTCATTGCAAATCAGTTCGAGACGCAAAGGACCGAACGATACTTTCCAAACAGACTATTTACCAATGGAAAGAACGGGTGAATTACTGGCGAACCAGGTTATAAAACTGGCCAGATCTCTAAAGCCTGCAGAGGATACAAGCAGTCTTCTTCTGATGAAAGATTCACTTCAATTTGCCGGGAGGTTTAATAAACAACTGAATATTGATGTTCATATTTCTACCATTATTATCAACAGGGATATAGTTATTGCTACCTGCCCCGGAGAATTGTTTATCCAGCTACAGCTTTTGTGGAAGAGCCAGATATCTTTGGCAGCCGTTAAACCTTTTCTCTTTGGCTATAGCTGGAGCAAGGGAAAATGGCCAGGCTATGTTGCAGATGTGCGATCTGCGGCATTGGGTGGTTACGGGGCCGATCAAGGCGAGGACTTGATTCAGGTAGGAGCCGGTGAAATGATAATGACGCGTCACCTGGAAAATTTTTACAGGCTAAATGGTCTTATGCGAACCAAACCAGGCCCCACAGGGTTTAAGAACGGATCGCAGTGGAAAGTAACTGCCATTCCTCCCGCTCAGTAGCAGGGGAAATACTTTTGGATGTTAAGTGTTGTTCTGAACATACTTAATAATCATTGATTCGTCATTTTGGATACAACGAAACGCTATTTGGCAACATTGTGTCGCAGGTTTCTGGAGATCTTTGTGTTGTAAATTTTAAACAATGACTACACAAAAGACAATTTTTATTACCGGAGCATCAGCAGGTTTGGGAAAGGCAACTGCTAAATTATTTCAAAGCAAGGGATGGAATGTTATCGCAACCTTGAGAAATCCCGCGAACGAAACGGAACTGACGAAATTAGAAAATGTTACCGTTTTACCTCTTGACGTTACTAATTTGGAACAAATCAAATCAACCGTAGCAAAAGCGATTTCGTTACACAATATTGATGTAGTTTTTAATAACGCAGGTTATGGTTTGATGGGTGCATTGGAAGGAATTAGCGACGATAAAATAGTCAGGCAGATCGATACGAATCTATTGGGCGTTTTACGGGTTACGCAAGCATTTATTCCACATTTCAGGCAAAAAAGAAGCGGCGTTTTTATTTCTACTACTTCCATTGGTGGACTATGGGGCTTTCCTATAAGTTCGGTTTATCACGCTACCAAGTTTGCTTTGGAAGGCTGGTCCGAAAGCATGTCGCATGAATTAGGCGCGTTCAATATCAGTATCAAGACTGTAGCACCAGGGGGAATTGTAACAGATTTTGCGGGCAGATCACTTGACATGAATTCGTTTTCAGAATACCAGGCAATCGAGAAGAAAATGTTTGATACTTTCGGAGAAGCAATGAAAAACGCTTCAACTGCGGAGCAAATTGCAGAAGTGGTTTACGAAGCCGCCACTGATGGCAAGGACCAGGTGCGTTACGTAGCAGGTGCGGACGCCAATATGATGTATGCAAGACGTTTGGAGGTAGGTAATGAAGAATTTAGAAAAGAAATCAGAAAACAATTTGTAGGGTAATTAAAACATGCAACTGCCTTTCACAGGGCAGTTGCATTTTGTACATTTGAATAGGAAAAATATAAAATGAACAGTGTCAAATCCATATCAGCGTTTCACAAATTATTGTCATTGCCTGAACCATTGCATCCACTGGTAAGCGTAATTGACGTTGCCAACATGCGATTAACAGAAAATGAAGTTTGGAAAAAGTTTTCCGTGGAATTCTACAGCATTTCAATGAAACGGGATGTCCGGGCGAAAGTGAAGTATGGGCAACATTACTATGATTTTGACAAGGGAACCATGAACTTTCTTGCGCCAAAACAAATTCAGTCACTCGAAGTTGAGGAAGTAAACAAGATCAATCAGGAATGCGGAGTGGGCTATATGCTTATGTTTCACCCTGATTTTTTGCACGGTCACCCACTGGCAACCGCTATCAAAGATTATGGTTTTTTTTCGTACAATGTCAATGAAGCCCTGCATCTTTCGGAACGTGAAGAAAAGAACATCATAGAAATTCTTCAAAAAATCGATGCCGAATATCAGCATATTGACCGCCACACACAGGATATTATTTTATCACAAATTGACTTGTTGCTCAATTATAGCAATCGTTTTTACGAACGTCAATTTATAACCCGAAAAGCGGTGAATAATGATCTGCTTTCTAAAATGGCACAATTCCTGAACGACTATTTTGGCAATGACGAGCCACTGGAACACGGCTTGCCAACCGTGGAGTTACTGGCGGGCAAGCTCAATTTGTCACCACGCTATTTAAGTGATATGCTTCGTTCGCTTACAGGGCAAAATGCCCAACAGCACATTCATGAAGAATTAATTAAAAGGGCCAAAGAATATTTGTCAGAAACCACTTTGTCTGTATCTGAGATTGCCTATCAATTGGGCTTTGAACACTCGCAATCGTTTAATAAATTATTTAAAAAGAAAACCGCTGTTTCTCCATTAACGTTCAGGCAGTCATTCAACTAAACTTTATGAGATTAATCTGACGTTTGAAGGTGTTTCAATAATGACCCCGGTTTATTGATGATTAGGAAAGAATAGTGCGAATAAATTAAACGACAAATCACGGACACACGAAGTTTTGTGCATTCACTATTTGGTTTCCTTTCTTTCTATTTTTTTTAGATATTTTTCTGTCTCTCTATCTGGCTTAGTACACTGAAGAGCCTGAAGTAAAAGGCGTTTAGCGAATTGATAATCCGGGGGTCCGGAGACCTTTGCAATAAGATCGCGTGGATACCATACACCAACGGGGTCAACGATGTATGTTGCCACCTTTTTCAATACAATCGGGGCATTATAGTAATCCTGCAAAATTTTTTCTCCGTATGCCTTAGCGGCCGTCGCATCTACTTGCGTGAGGAGAGCATACTTTGTACTGGCCGTATATTCGGCAAAGTACGGCCACTTTTGAGCCATAGAATCAACCAGCTGAATCGCATCTTGTGTTCTATGCTCTTTCAATGCCACTTTCAACCTTCCCTCAATCTGAACACCCTGCTGATAATTTTGAAGATATTTCTGTTTGATGACACTAGAGTCCAATGGTGTCAGCATTCCAGATCTGGCTAACTCAATCGCATCTTCCAACCCCGAATATGGCATGCCCATCCATCCAATCTTTCCGCTAGTATCAACCACGAAAGAAGCCGGAATTCCTTTTGTTCCAGAGGCATTCAGCCACTGCTTTGGCACATCGCCTCTAATGTCGGCAAAAGCAACACTATAGGCCATCATCTCACCCGACACTTTCACAAACTCAGCTGCTTTTTGCGAATCAGCAATGCTTGTTTCCCAGGCGGTCACCCCAATAAAAGTGACGTCATTATATTTTTTTGCCAGGTTAGACAAATGTGGCATGCTCTCAATACAAGGCCAACACCATGTCGCCCAAAACTCAACTACATAAACCTTTCCACGTTCGAAACTGTCTGTTGGAGTTCCCTTCAGCCATTTCAATACTTTCAACTGCGGAGCAGGCGAACCAACTACCAGTGTAACCGGTATAGAGTCCCGAGGCGGTCTCTGTGGTTGAGCAAGTGATAGCAGTGGTAAATAAAGCAATGATGCAAACACTGCGACATTACAAATTCGCTTTAGAGGGTTTAGAGTCGAATTCATTTCAAATGTTTTTTGCATTCTTCGAAAAGCTTCAGAGTTGCATTGCGGTGGGTTATTCAAAGGACATCCAACGATTCATGCTGCGTGGGTGAACGGAGAGATAATTTTAAAAAGTGCGACATCGTGTAATAGTTAACTTAAAATAATCAAAATCCTTAACAAAACAAAAAGGCGGCCTTCTGCTTATGTGAATTCATTGGAGAAGGAGAAAAATTGATTAACACTGCTCTCAATGCCCCATCTTACTATTCATAAGTCCGGAGCCACTTGAATACTTGGAGTTAGCCCATCCTCCCGATCCCCAATTTGCCTACAACAACCCGTAATTAGGCTACATCGATAAAACCCCGGCTCCTCAACTTTGCTGTAATAAAAAACTATTATGGCACATCAAACAACTAAAGTATGGTTCATCACCGGCGCTTCGCGCGGTCTCGGAAGAATATGGGCGGAAGCGGCACTCGAACGTGGCGATAAAGTCGCCGTAACAGCACGCACGCTCAGCAGCATTGCCGGTCTGAATGACAAATATGGCAAACAGGTCCTGACATTGGAATTGGACGTCACCAACCCTGCACAGGTAAAGGATGCCGTTACCAAAGCGCATGCGCATTTTGGCCACCTTGATATCGTATTGAATAATGCAGGCTACCCGGTAGTCAGCACCATAGAAGAAGTCGATACCGCTGATATACGCGCTTTATATGAAACGAACGTAATAGGCCCTGTGACAGTGATACAGGCAGCTTTGCCACTTCTGCGCAAACAAGGTTACGGCCATATCCTCGGCACCTCCAGCGGCCTTGGCCATTTGACATTACCGATTCTTGGTTATTACTGTTCCTCCAAATGGGCATTTGAAGCGATACATGAAAGCCTGGCTGCAGAGGTAGCCCAGTTTGGCATCAAAGTATCCATCGTTGAACCCGGCGCCTATGCCACTGAATTTGGCAATGGTGAATTATCAAAATTCTTTGACGGCATGGATGTCTACAAAGATCTCAAAACAGGATTTATGGAAGGGATGAAAGACCTGGAAAGAGGCAATCCTTCCGCGACACCGCAAGCCCTCTTTACAATGGTGGATGCGGAAAATCCACCGCTGCGCTTTAACCTCGGTAGTCATAACCTGCCACAAATAAAAGCGGCTTATGCAGAACGCATTGCCACCTGGGAAGCATGGGACGACATATCGCGCTCGGCACAATAAAAGGATTCACCTGCATAAGCGGCTATTAAAAACCAATGGTCGCTTATGCTTAATTTTACAAGTATGAAAAAGGACGATCACCAACTACTGAGACTGGAATCATTGACAGAGGCACACAAGCTTTTCGGCCTGCCTCAGCCAAAGCATCCTTTAATCAGCCTCATCAACGGCACCCATACGCCGTTTGCGGAACATAAATTGCCCGCACGGCATGTGCTGGCTTATTATAAAGTTTCTTACAAACCCAAATTGAGCGGCAGGATAAGGTATGGACAAGGCTACTATGATTTTGACGAGGGTGGTTTATTGTTTGCGGCACCGGGGCAGATCATCGGCGGCAATGATCCCGATGGAGCGGTATGCTCACAACACACATTGCTCATCCATCCGGATTTCTTTTCAGGATATCCGCTTGCCAAAAAGATCAGGCAGTATGGATTTTTTGCTTACAGTACGAACGAAGCCTTGCATTTGTCCGAAGAAGAAAAAAATACGATACTTGCGATTTTCAACCTCATGGAAACAGAGTTGAACAACCGCATTGACGACTATAGCCAGGACGTAATGATTTCACAGATCGAATTGCTGCTTAGTTACGCCAACCGTTTTTATAAACGCCAATTCCTGACACGCAAAGCTGTGAGCACAGACTTGTTGGTTAAGTTTGAGGAGATGCTCGACACGTATTTCAAAGAGGAACTTTCTTTAACCAAAGGCATCCCTACAGTTGCCTACCTTGCCGACAAACTCAACCTTTCGCCAAACTACCTGGGTGACATGCTTCGTTCACTCACCGGCCAAAGCGCGCAGCAACACATTCACGACCGGCTCATTGAACAGGCAAAGGAAAAGCTCTCTACCACCAGCCTGTCTGTAGGCGAAATAGCATATGCCTTAGGCTTTGAGCATCCCCAATCCTTCAGCAAATTATTCAAAAGCAAAACCAATCTCTCCCCTGTTCAATTTCGCGCTTCATTCAATTAAACGTGTGCGAGATAAATTGAGAGGGACAATGAAGTTGGATCACCTACATTTTAAAATGGAAGAAATTATAAAATAAACGCTGTATCCAAACGTTACCAGTCGTCCTTTCAAGAGTTGCTCCACGCCTTCATAAATAACTGGTATTTCAAAAAATGTTCTATGGCTACAAAAATAAGCAGGGGAAATTAACCAAAAGCACCGTCTACTTCCTTATAGTGAAGTTATGGGACTGCTCCACCATCTCCCCAAAAATAAGGTTTACACTTAGACAGCAACATTTCCTTCATTATATGTCGCTTATGGCATTGTATTTGTCAGTTCGGTCTGTATAAAATTCAATCTCTATGAAACACAGTCTTCCCACGGCCCTTTTAGTGGCATCAATATCTTTGTATTCTTTGAGTTCCTGCTCCAAGAACGATTCCAGCGAGAAAGCAAAGCTGCAAATCCGCTTAACCGATGATCCCGCTGCTTATGATGCGGTTAACATTGACGTTAAAGATGTGCAACTCAATGTAACCGGCGATGACGACAAAGGGTGGCAATCATTACCCGGTGTAAAGGCCGGTATTTACAACCTGCTGGACCTGGTAAATGGCAAAGACACTTTGTTGGCAGATGCCGATATCCCCTCCGGAAAACTGCACCAGATTCGCCTGGTACTGGGCACCAACAACAGCATTGTTTTGAATGGAGTCTCTACTCAACTGGAAACGCCAAGTGCTCAACAAAGCGGCCTAAAACTCAATGTGCAACAAGATGTGAAAGGTGGCATTTTATATACTATGCTACTCGATTTTGACTGTGCCAGATCAATCGTAACAACAGGTGGTGGCAAATACAATCTAAAGCCTGTTATCCGTACGGCATTAAATGCAGTGGGCGGCAGTATCAAAGGAGCAGTGACTCCAGCGTCCGTACGTACGGCGGTATATGCGATTAACGGTACCGACACGATGACAACTTTTACCGACGCAACTGGCGGCTTTCTGATAAAGGGCGTGCCTGCAGCTACCTACACTTTAAAATACTGGCCTTCGGATGCAATGTATGCATCGCAGGTGAAACCAGGCATCACAGTTACGACCGGCAATGTAACCGCTGTTGACACCCTTCGTTTACAAAATTAAATACGAGGCCTTCAATGATAAGGGCTTTTTATCCAAATGATAATTTGAAGTAAAACATTTGGTTGACCGGTACAGGATATTGTTTGGGAGCATTAAAAAAAGATCAATGCAATCAAAACAAAATCCTGTACTTTTTTTGTGTCTCGTAAAAAAACATTGAATGTTGGTGTTTACATTGCAGCTTTATTTCTTTTTGCGATTGCTGCACGCAATACACTGTTCATATATCCACCTTTGCCCGCCCCTACTTCTCTGCATATTATTTTTCCATCAGGATCGATCAGGATTTGAGTGGGGTAAAAGACGACCTGGTATTTGTTGACAATTGTCTTTTTATCCAAATCATTTCTACTCTGGAAAACATGTATCCAGTTCATTTGCTGATCATTTATTATTTTTTTCAGGGCCGGCATGTTTCCAAGTACGTCCACCGCAACGCTTACCAGTTGTATGTCACCTTTGTATTTATTTGCAATAGCCACCAGGTCGGGAATGGACCGAATACAAGGGGTGCACCACGATCCCCAAAAATCAATGAGCACAAATTTTCCCCTACATTTTTGAAGGTTAAATTCATTTCCGTCAAAATCCACTGCCTCAATGTTATAAGCGACCATTCCTGTATCTATACCGTAAGTAGCGGTACCGCTGCCAACGTAAGAGAACTTCAGGCTATCACCAAAAACTGAAACGCCAGATAGCAGGTACCTGTTATTGTTGATTGAAACAGTATCTCCGATAATGTGTCTGGCTTTACCAATCTCGATGCCTTTTTCGTTTTTTTCAATGATATCAACAACGGCACTCACCGAATCGAAAATAACGCCCGGTTTGTTCCTTGTAAAAACATCACACGAATAATTGCTTTTACCTACGACAAAAGCGCCCTGCTTGATTTCATTGGTAATCACCTGCACTTTAAATTTCTCAAATACCGTGTCGCTGGTTATCATATTACTAACCGGCGAAACTTGTAAGTTACAGGTTCTGTCATACACCTGCTTTTGACTTGCATATTGAAAATTTACAGTAATGTTGGGCAAAAGAGTACGTGATGCCTGGTTGCCTTTTCGTAGAAAAGCCGAATCATACACCATCAATTTGTCATCACTAAAATCGTGGTTGTTGTTAGCATCCACAATCAAGACTTTATTGCCGGAATGGTCTACGCCAGAGACCAGGTAAACCACATGTTTGATTGGCTTTCTGCTTAATTGGAGGGTGTCGGCCTTATAGTATCTAATCGCGCTCATCAGACCCTCCAGGCTATAATCGGGGTTCGCAACATAATATTCAAAATAATGCTGGGCAGGCTGAAAGTCAATCTGCATGATTACTTTATCCTTTATTGAATTCGGTATGCCGGTAAATTGTAACGTCCTGTCATAACTAATATTCAAGTCATCAATCATTCCCATCAGCACATTGTTGGTGATACCATCCTTATCGACAGCTGTTTTTAAAGGGATGACTAACGGCGTTGAGTTTTGGCTATATCCATTCATTGTAAAAAGAATGAATGCAAAGAGAAGATTTGTCTTAATAATTTCTTTCATAAAAATCAGGTTATCAATCAGGTTATGCCCCTGGACTCGTCAATTTACGAAACAAATTTAGAACACAAAATAATCAAGTACTATCGGAAACGAACAAGCGCTTTTCAGTAAGACTCACTAAAGGACGTGCCGGAGATCAGGCAGTATGTAAGCGTGGCCTGCTTTAACATTCGAATCTCCAACATCCTTTAATGTTCTGTCTTTTCAATTATTTGCGTATGAATATTCTTTTGGATTCTCCACAGTTTTCAGCAGCTGTAATTTCCTGAAAACCGTCATGTGCAAAAATAAAATGGTTGCCGGCGCAAAAGCAGGGAACCAAACAAAAGGAAATACTGCCATTTCCCGGAGATTCCCATTGGCGCCGATTATAACAGCAATGGTGAGCAGGTTAACGATGTCCAGTATTCCGAAAATATTCCAGGCATACACCGCCACCTTCCAACCGGGTTTCTTTTTCGACACCATTCTAGCCACGGGCAAAGCCAACAAGGCTGTAATGAGATCTCCCAGGTCGGCAGAAAAGGCAAAATTTTTCGGCAGTAAGTGGTAGCCATAAAGGATAATGAAAAATATGCCAAGCACCCTGAATACATGTACGGCGATAAGCGATTCCAATGTAATGGACCTGAGTAGTTTTTTAAATAACGGGGTATTTCCAATAAAGCCAAACAAGATGACCATTAACGGCAAAGCGGCCCAAACCACTACTTTAGGCGGCACGGAATCGACGTTGAACGTGCCTTTTAGAGCAAACACCGACACGTACGTCAGGTAAACAAAATAGAAGATAAAAATACCTATCTGAATATTCCTTGCCTTCCGCAAGGGCATACCTGCATCAAGTGCCGCCCGTTTTACCGGCCTGGTAATAAAAGCGATAGAAAAAAGAAAACTTGCCATAAATATGATGATAGCCGCAAGTGGCATGGCTGAAACTTGATTTTCCATTTGATTAGTGTTTGAATAAAATAATAAAACAAAGGAAAACCAAATCTCCAAGTTCGCACTTAGCAAATGGCAAGAAATCAACTGCCCGTATTTTTCTTTGCAAACTCCTTTCTTATCCTGCTTAATGAGGTGTCGGTGATACCAAGATAAGTAGCGATATATTTTAGGGGTACGTCCTGAAAAATTTCCGCGCTTGAACTAATCAGGTGACTATATCGTTGTTCAGCAGTTTCCTGTAGCATCGATAACATTCTTTCCTTTAAAATGCCGTATTGATTTACAATGTTCAGCCTTCCAAATTCACGAAACTCAGGGATGGTATGGAAGCTTGTCTGCATGTCTTCATAGGTGATAAACCAGGTTTCACAATCGGTGATTGCCTGGATATATTCCCTTGCAGGCGCTCTCTTGAAGAACGATAGCAAGTCTGCGGCAAAGGTGTTTTTTGTATAAAACGCGGTTGTCACTTCATTACCTTCAATGTCATAAATATAGGATCTAACAATGCCTTTCTCAATGAAGTGAGATTCATGGCATACTTTTCCTTCTTTCAGCAGGTAGCTATTCCTCTCGATTTTCATCGGCATAAACTTCGCTGCAAGTTGTTCGGCCTTAAGCTGGCTGATTGGCATTACCCGCTGTACAAACTGAACCAGGCTGTCTTTATTCATTGTTTATCTTTTTGCCTAAAATGTCCGGTTTAAATGGCCTGTAAAAGATAGGAAATTTAAAGCATGAAAGTACAGACACTGCTGCGAATGATTTTGCGATTACAACGCTAAAAGTGACAATGATTTCTTCCGCAAAACACGACAAAGACTACAAAGTACAAGGGCGACTTACAAATAAAGTAATACCACAGCTTCCATGGTATTGCTGCAAATTCTATGGCATTTGTATTACACAAATTTCGTTGATCGACGGGCGGCCGGTTGCCTTTAATATTTTAAACCGCAACTTTGAGGTAGAATAGTTGTGAGGAAATCTGATAACCTTGCAATCACTCATAGGTTCGTCGCCAAGATAAATAGTTTGCCATTGCCCATCTCTTAAAATATCTATACTGTATTGTAGTATGCGTGGTTTGCGTATTTGCGAAAAGCCATCCGGCAACTCCTCCACGTCCTGGTATTCAAAAATGGTGATCTTGTTGAATGATGCTTTGATATCAAGTTCCATATCAACCAAACCTAGTGTATCTGCTGACTGCCAGCGGCTATCTAACCTTCCATCATTTACCGCACTCGCCTCAAGACGTTTGCCTTCGGCGGTATCAACGCTGCTTGCAGTAACCGGCGTATTGAATGAAATGAACTTACCATTCTGTGGCAATGGCTTGCCCGGAGCAATACCTATTCTTTTTCCAAGCTCAATGACGGTGTTTGCCATGTGTTCACGAATACGACCCGTATTATCCGGCGCCACATCTACAACGAGACAGTTGTCATTATAAGTGCACCAGTAAAACAATTCCTGCAGCTCATCAAGGTCGCGGGCAGGCAAGGGCTGTGATTTTTCAAACCAGTTCCATCGTTTGCTTAAGCATATCGTATGTTCAAATGGCAAATAATAAGACTTGCCTTCATGCAAATATTGCTTTTTATCAAACCTTGTAACAATGGCCGGATCCCACAACCGGAACTCTGAAGGAAAGTATTGAAAGAAATATTTGTTGTCTTCTGTCATATTCGAAGGTCTCGTGTAGTGACGTTTACCCTCTTCATTTACAATAGTATGATTTACGCTCATTACACACATTGGTTGCAACTTTTTCAACAATGCATAAACCTGATCTACTCCCCAATCAGATGGCTTTCTGTCCCAACCGCCGTCCAGCCACAGCTCTCCTATTGGTCCGTAATTGGTAAACAATTCCGTTAACTGTTTAAGCATGTAGTCGACATACACCTGCGGGTTTTTATTGGTGTAGGATGAATCATGTCTGTCCCACAATGAATAATATACGGCAAACTGCAAACCATATTTCTTACACGCATCTGATACTGCTCTTACCACATCCGTTTTTACCGGAGAAGAAGCAACATCGTACGTTGTATACTTGCTGTCCCACAGGCAAAAGCCATCATGATGTTTTGTAACAAGCAGCACATAGCGGAAACCGGCATCCTTTGCAACGCGTACCCACTGGTCACAATCAAGCTTTGTAGGATTGTATGTATCAACAGGCGTTGTACCGTCGCTCCATTCAGTGTCCGTAAATGTATTTACGCCAAAATGTATAAACATTCCGTAACCGCGTTTTATCATCGCCTGCTGCGCAGCGCTTGGCTTTGCAGATGGTTGCTGGGTTTGAGCATTGATAAAATTATTGAACGCCAATAACACCAATGGTAAAAAAGATAATTTGAGTTTCAGTAGTCTCATAACATTTATACTAAGCCTGTTTTACTACATGCTGCACGGAGCCAGATTCATACCAACTCGATGCATCATTTGCAATGAGTATGGCATACATGCTGTCCCGTAAAAAAAATTATTTCTGTCAAATTCAGTCCTTACTATTTACTTCCCGACAAGATAAACAACTTCGTTTCATGTCCTTCCACTCTTCCTTTCCAGCCTGAACCTGTGTCGATAACTTTATGCTTCCAGAGATCTCTGATTGAATATTTGCCATTCAAACCAATTCCGGTAAAGCTGAGCTTTATATCCCGCACATCGCTTTCCTTATTGAGTATGGCAACAGCTACATTCCCGTTGGCCAGCGGTTTTACGAAAATGTCCCAGGTGGCGTCACTCACCTTTCTTACACCCTGTTTTCCCAATGCATCCTGGTTGATGGCAATTACTTCTGTGTTTGTAAGAATTGCTTTTGTTTGTTCATTCATGCTTCGTAAGTCATTGCTGGCGATGAGTGGTGCAGCCATCACGCTCCACAGGCTCATCTGGCTCTGGTATTCAATATCAGAACAGCCAATGCCACCAAGATCAGCTGCAGGTCCATTTACACCATATAAACCAATGACAAGCATATCAGGATCATTCCAGTGACCAGGCCCTGCATATGCTGACAGATCGCCATTTATTTTAACTGCCTGCATAATGGACATTCCCTGTTCGCCGGGTTTTGATTGCCATTTATCACGCAAATCACCCGCCATACGCCAGATGCTGCCACCGGCATTGGCTGCCCAGTTCCACGGCTGCCTGTCGCCCCACTCACAAATTCCCAGCGCAATATCCCGACCACTGTGGGATAACGCATCTGCCATTTTTTTGTATCTTAATTTCGCTGTGTTTGAATCTGCTGGGGCACCGCAATAATCATACTTTAGATAATCAACGCCCCAGGATGCAAAAGTTTTTGCATCTTCCTCCTCAAAATTCAAACTCGCTGTATAGCCTGCACAGGTAAGCGGCGCAGCATCTGAATAAATTCCAAGTTTTAAACCTTTACTATGCATATAATCTGCGAGCGCCTTTATACCAGAAGGAAATTTCTTTGGATCAGGAATGATCTTATTGCGATTGTCTCTCCCACCCTGCCAACCATCATCAATAAAAATATATTTATACCCTGCCTGTGCCATACCCGATGCCACCATGGCGTCGGCCATTTCTTTCAGCCCTTTTTCATTGATATTTTCCCCGAAAAAATTCCAGGACATCCAACCCATAGGCGGTGTTGGAGCAAGCAATTTCCTATCTGTGCTTTGACCTACTGTGGCAGTATAGAACGTAAATAGCGAAAGCAGTAAAGTCAATCCTTTTTTTGTTTGCGACATATTTATTTTGTGTTTCTGATAATCATTGGGGCTGGAGAAGAAATCTCTTGCGTAGCCATCATCGTCTAAAAATAGATGGTTGTGCTATAAAAACCTGAATCAAACGGTTGCGTAAATATTTCTTTCACGCCGCAGTTCGTAAATGGAACGCCGTCATTCCTATGTATGTCCAGATGTCTTTATGCAGCTGGATGATTTTATTTTGCGATCCTACAAAAATCAGGAACGAGACAACGCCAATAGATCCCCTACTTCACATGCAGTCCTGGTCAGGTTAGCTGCGGTGAGGGACAATGCCTCTTCAAGTGTACCGGCACCATTACCAATGGGCAGCAGGATATCAAAGACTTCTTTAAGAGGGGCAATATGTTTCACATCAATTTTCCCGGCTAACGCCAACACCGGTATGCCCATGGATTTGGCTTGTCGGGCGACACCCGCCGGGGCCTTTCCCTGTAATGTCTGCAGATCTATGCTCCCTTCACCGGTAACCAGCAAACTGCTGCTTTGTAACACCTTGTTGAACCCTGTCAACTCAAGGAAATATTCTGTTCCGTTTACCAGTTTTGCGTTCAACCATGCGCATAACCCGGCAGCTGCACCTCCGGCGGTACCTCCATGCAGCATACTTCCCATGTCAACTCCTTTTTGCTTTTGGGTTACTTCGTTAAAAATGGCCAGGCCTTTTTCCAATACGTCAATGTCGTTGGATGACGCTCCTTTTTGTGGACCAAATACCGCTGCTGCGCCATTTGCTCCAAGCAATGGATTGTCTACATCACACAAAATAATTATTTCACATGCTCCTATTGTAGCAACCAGGTTCGTGTCGTCTATTGTATGTAGTGCAGAAAGTTGAGCGGGTAAATCGGACAACAAACTACCGCCTGCATCCAGGAAGCGAATGCCTAGTGCTTGCAATATGCCTGTTCCTCCGTCCACCGTTGCAGAACCTCCCATACCAATAACAATGCGCGTTACTCCCCGCCGTAAAGCTTCAAGCATTACCGCGCCGGTTCCACGGGATGATGCTTTTAATGGATTCATTTCGGAGGACGATAGCAATCGCAAACCAGTCGCATCGGCCATTTCAATGATGGCCGTTCTACCTCCCTCAATCAGCCCAAATGAAGCCGTAATTGGGCGACCCAAGGGATCTGTAACGGTTACAGGCATGCGCTCTCCTGCAAAATGTTGAATAATCAGGCTGCCGGTCCCATCGCCGCCATCTCCAATAGGGAAACAGGTGCAGGTACAGGAAAGCTTACTTTGCTCAAATCCCAGTTTGATGGCATTTGCAGCCTCTGTGGCTGTAAGACTGTTTTTATAAGCATTGGGCGCTATCAATATTTCCATAGCCTGAATAAATATTGGTAAAGGTATAGTACAGCAGGATGAATAAAAGAATAATCCACCAATAAAGCCCTCTTCTTAGTTGTTGTGCAATGCTCCTTCTAATTTCGAGGAAGCCAACGTCCACCATCGCAAATTTGGGTATCGACTATTTCAACATTGAAAATTAATTTATAAGTTTATACCGGCTACCGGGCTAAAATCCCATCCCAATTGTCAACGCTCCTCATTTTTGTCGCTGCTACTCCTGATGCCACATTGCAATGGAAATATATAATAGCTTGTCAATGCTAAGTTAAACAGGGAGTTTATGTATCAGTCACTTGCAACTAAAATTTCGAATATGAAACACAGGATTGGTTTAACAACCATATTTATCATCACCTTTTTCTTCATCTCGTTTGCACAGAATAAAAAGGCCATTATTTGTCTCACCTACGACGACGGTTTACAAACCCAGCTTACCAATGTAATTCCTCAATTGGACTCCTTAGGTTTAAAGGCTACCTTCTTCTTACCCTCCATTCAAGGTTCATCCCAATCGGATGTCATCGGGCAAACCCCTGAGGCAGTTGTGGGCTGGACAAATGCTGCAAAAAGTGGACATGAATTGGCAAACCATACCTTGTTCCATGCCTGCCCTGAAAAATTAGGTTGGCAAAAAAGCTTTTCAGTTGAAACGTATACCGTAGAAAAAATAATAGCAGAAATAAAAATCGACAATTCGATACTTGCTATGTTAGATCCAGGTAGAAAAGAAAGGTCTTTTGCTTATCCCTGTGGCAACTTTCTAATTGGTGATACGGACTACTCATCAATTATCAAAAAGCAACAATTGGTAACCTATGCAAGAGCAAGCGGCGACAGCACAAGCATCATTACGAATTTCAGAAACATGGACCCCATGAAAGTTCCATCATGGCATGTCTGGACAGGAACTACCTTAAATGAATTGATTGCATTCGCAGAAAAAGTCAGGAAGGCCGGCGGAATGGGAGTCTACACATTTCATGGCATTGGGGGCCAGGTATTTCATGTTTCAAGTGAAACCCATAGGGCATTTTTAGCGTACCTGAAGGCGCACCAGGATGACTATTGGGTTGCTACTTTTTCGGAGGCAATGGATTATGTTACTAAACAAAAATAGATAACGTGTTTTTAAACCCAACAATCCTTGCGAGCAGTACACAATAACGAATTCAATTGGCGCATATACTTTTTATTGCGTCAATAAAAAACCGCCGTTTTTGATGATGGCGGTTTTAATAAATATGGTCGATTAAAGAACCAACCAATCGTTGTATTTATCAAGATAAGGGAGTACCGCATATTTTTCTGCGTCTTGTCCAATCGCATCAGCCAACTTCTGGTTTGCCGCTTGTCCAGCTGCAGTCATTGTACCAGCCGATTTCCAGTATTTGTTCCTCTCTGCCTCGTTTTTAAAAATGACGATGATACCAAGGCTGCTGCTATCCTGTCCACGAACAGATTTCAATAAATATGCTTTGGCGCCGGGAAATGCTTTTTCGACTTCGGGTATCCATTTATGCGTGCAAAAATTAGTATATTCCTCCATCGTTACACCCTCCTTTAAAGTAGGGGTAAGAATATGAACACCCATCAGGCTTCCTTTGTGTATGGTTTGACCAAAGGAGAAAATGCACAATAGTGCAAAGGCAAAAATAAAAAGTGCTTTTTTCATTTTGCAATTCTTTAGTGATTAAAAAAATATTTGAGTTTTGGTGTGTTTTTCAGATGATGTCCTTTAACAAGAGTCCCTATCAAGCAGATGTTGTGCTTAACCTTTAAGATTGGGATGCAAAAAAATGGATATAAGGGCACATCAAACAACCCGGACCATTATTTAATGTTCAAGTGTGCATGTTGAGCACAATATGCTTGTATTCCAGGAAATTTTCCAAGCCTGCTTCACCATGCAAACGCCCTACGCCGCTTTGTCGATAACCACCTTCTTCAAACTGGGGAAAAATCTGCGCGTAAGTGTTAAGCCATACAGTGCCAGCCTGCAGGGCTTTGGCGACACGCCAGGGCCTGCTTATGTCTTGTGACCATATGCTGGCTGCAAGGCCGTAATGGCTGTCATTGGCAAGGCTGATGGCTTCTGCTTCTGTATCAAAAACCTGTAAGGTCGCCACCGGGCCAAATACTTCCTCCTGAACGATGGGCAATGTCGAATCTGTCAATTCCAGTAAGGTGGGTAAATAGTACGCTCCTTTTGACAATTTGCCTTCTGCAACAGGTCCTCCTCGCACTAGTGTGGTAGCGCCCGCTGTAATGGCTTCTTCCACCATTTTATTTACCCGTTGAACATTTGCATGGTTGATCATCGCACCCATGTCACTATCCGGTTCGATGCCGGGCCCAGCCTTTATAGTAGAGAAGATTTCCGTTAATCTTTTGCGCATTGTGTCCGCTATATTTTTTTGTACGAGTATTCGGCTACCCGTCATGCAAAATTGTCCGGCAAACAGCGTGACTGCTTTAACGATGGTAGGAATTGCGATGTCGATATTGGCATCGTCAAATACGATCATCGGTGTCTTACCTCCTAACTCAAGGACAAGTCGTTTTAAACAACTGGCTCCCGCTGCTGCAATAGCACGACCAGTATTGGAGCTACCCGTAAAACTGATGACAGGCACATCAGGAGATTGCACAAGAAAGGCGGAAGCTTCACTGCCGCTTTCGGTGATAAGATTGATGACACCCGGTGGTAAATGTGGTGTTTGGGAAATGATCTTACTAAGCAGCCAGTTCGTCTGCGCTGTAACGCCGGGCAATTTTACCACGACCGTTGTGCCCGCTGCCAGTGCCGGTGCAAGTGCGCGGATGGTCAGCGCCACGGGCGCATTAAACGGGGCAATAATGCCTGCCACCCCAATGGCTTCACGAATAACGACAGAGTGCACACCCGGACTTGCTTCACCCGCCCTGCCTGCTATGAATGTTTTGCCCGCCCAGTGGCGCAGTATGGATGGTGCTGTACCCACCTCCATGGCCGCTTCACCGGCGATTTTACCCACTTCTGTACAAAGCATCTGTACCAGCACTGCACTGTTTGATTCAATGCTGTCAGCCATCGCATACAGCACCTTCGACCGGAGGGCATGGTCACTTTTCCAGGCGCTTTCATGGAAGGCCGTGGACGCTTCTTTTACTGCTTCGCGCGCCTCTTTCAATCCACCATCGGCATACGTCCCAATTAGCTCGCCCGTGCACGGATTGATGGAGGTGCCGTGTTTTGCTGAATCTACCCATCGTCCACCGATCCAATGCTTTGCCATGTCATCATGTGATGCAGCAAATATTTCAGTTGTTGTGTTTACTTTAATCGTTTCCATATTTGAACTTTTGTAGGTTTACAACTGCGGGACATTCGGATAAGGATCAACAATGTTACAAGGGGGAATTATGTTTGCTGGCCTGTTGAAAGCACGACTATTATCAACAACAAAATTGAAAATAATTTACACAGGGAAGTGGTAAAAAAAAGACATTTTTACAATGGGAGGCCGATTAATTTGAAGCGGGCCTTGTAAAGCTGTTTATCAAGTCCCAGCTTACATTCCGGGGAATTGTTTTCCAACAGATGAAACGCCTGGGGAGTTAGTCCTGTAAAGCTTTTGTAATCCTTTACGAGGTGCTGGTAGTCGAAATAATTGCACAATATGGCTATCCTCAACCAGTCCCAACCAGGGTTCGCATTTTTTGTGTTGAAAGCTTTATTGAACCTTATTATCCTCGCATACATTTTGGGATGAACACCGGCTCTTTCATAGAATTTTCTTTCAAATTGTTTGACACAAAAAAAAGATTCCTTTGCCATCCAATCAAGTGAAATATTACCACCTTTTTTTATCATCCAGTTAGCTGCTGCATCCAATGGATGTGCATCCTTTGTTGCATGGCTGACAATGGAAACTACAAACGCTTCCGCAATGGAAAGGAGCTGATGATAAGTTTTTGCTTGTTGTAGTTCATCAAATACAAAACGGATATTTGGAAAAACATTTTCGGCATCAAGGTATTGATTGGTGAATGCGGATGCGGGAATGCCTGTCAATCGAAACAAAGCACAGGGTTGAAAAACAATCTGGATATTTAAGAGACTGCTGCTGTTGTACCTGAAGGTAACCCCGGTTTGCTGACCTGCCAGTGTAATAGGGTATAAAGATGTTGTCGTAAAGCGGTCAGCAAGTTCGTTTTCTATACTTCCATGGAGCGTAAAATGAAGACATACTTCAGGCTTAGGAGGATAGGCCTTGAAGAAAGTCAAATTCGGTTTGTCAAATTCAAAATGAACAATCCTGTAGCATTGTACAAATTCTCTGAGTTTCAAATCAGGCAAAAAATCTTGCAAGAGCATAACTTGAATGCCTCCTTCCATCTAAAGCTACAAATTTTCAAAACTTCCTGCAATGGTTCGCAGGGGAAACTTGGCCATTGTAACGCGCGGATGAACACTTTTATTTCGGTACAATTCCGTCACAGTCATTTCTTCGCTGCCCTCCATGGTATTACAGCCCCTAACATAATGGCTATTGCAATTCCTGTCACCAAACCACTGCTTTTAGACGTTATAAGCGCCAATATTAACAACAGCACGCCTATAAACATCAATGAAAAAGCAATCATCTTTAATCCAAATACATTCTGAGCTTTGATGGCCTGTTGTTCTTCTTCACTGATCTGCAAAACAGTCTCTTTTTTATCGGCTTTGTAACGTTGGTAGCCGAGGTAATCCTGGCTAACACCATCCCTTTTGCTGATGATAAATTCATGGACAATCAATAACACCAATGGCAACAATACGCCCAACAACATTTCGTTACCTCTTGATAATTTATAATGATTAATATAGGGTATTACGATCTTGAACAACAAATTCACCAATAAAGACACTATTGTAATGTTAATGGTGGCTTTTCCTGTCAATCGTTTGGAGAACAAGGCCCAGATCGGAGGTAGCAACAACGGCCCTCCGGTTATCGCACCCAAACTGATTGTAAACTCCACTACTCCACCAATATACGGAACACCCAGTGCAATCAATATCATAAAGATGCCGAAAAACCAGGAGGATGCCCTTGCGACAAACATCAGCTTTTTATCGCTGGCGCCCGGATTAATTGAACCTTTATAAATATCATTGGTAAACACGGCAGATACCACATTCAGCGCTGTATTCGCCGAAGCTGAAGTAGAAAAGTACATGCCGGTTAGCATCAATCCCAATAACCCCACGGGCAACACTTGTTTGCACACCATGATGTAGGCATTCTCTGTATCCAGTCCTGTAAGACCCGGATTAATTGATTGATAAACCATCGGAGGCAGCATCCAAATTATGGGGCTTAAAATATACAGCCCAGCAAACAGATATGCTACTTTGGAAGCAGACTTTGGTGTATTTACACTCGTGTACCTTTGAACAAAAGTCCAGTTACCTCCAATATAAAAAATATGATAAATAGCAAAGGCAACAATGAACCACCACGTAAACTCTCCATTTACAAGATGGAAAAAATCTTTGGGCACATTATCTACGAAATGTTGCACACCGCCGGCCTCTTTAAACACTAGTGGTAAAATAATAATTACTGCCGCTGTTAATACGACGAACTGTAAAATATCAGTTACCATCACGGCCCACAAGCCCCCAACGGCGGTATAGGAAATCATCAATATTCCCAATACAACCGTAACAGGGATTATTGGATAACCTAATGATGCGGATACTAATTTGGATACGGAGTATAACACTGAACCTTTGATAAATACGGATACAATAGTGAAAATATAGATAAAGCTTTTTTGTACTTTACTGCCTAACCTGGCTTTGATAAATTCTGCCGCCGTTAGGTTGCCGGTGGCTTTCCATTTAGGTGCCAGATATAACCCTGTAACAAGGGCACCGATGCACATCGTCCATTGTATGGTTACTGAGACCCAACCGTACTTGTAGGCAATTGCGCCCCAGGCCACGAAAGTTCCGGCAGAAAAAAAGCTCATGAATAAAGACAAGCCGCCAATAAACCACGGAACGGATTCTCCACCTGCAAAAAATGATTTTAAATTCCGTCCTGTTCGTGAAAAGCTGATGCCTACAAGTAATATAAAAACGGAAAAAACAATAACTACCGCCGTATCTACAATCATGACTCAAAATATTTATTAATGGATAATCAGAAACCAGGAATTAGGAGTTAGGAATTAGGAATTAGGAACAGGAATTCAATGTCGTTTAATTAAGCCGTTTAAAAAACTAAAAGTATGTCACTTGTCATCCCGACGAAGGAGGGATCTGGGTTTAATACTAGCAAACAGTACGCGTAATAAGCGCACAGATCCCTCCTTCGTCGGGATGACAAGCAGTCTTTCTTTACTAATTACGACCGACATGTAATTCGAAAAAAGACCTGCGCTTTGCATATCATTCAGCGTAGCATCTTATTGCAAACATCGATGCAGGCACATTTTCAGACGGATGTTGCAATACAATTTTCAGCTGCTTCGTTTGTAAAGCCTCATCAAATAGTATTTCATTTCTTGTTTGATAATTGTCTTTTTTCGCATAAACTATTGCCCCCTTCTCATCTTCGATATGATAGTTTCTAACACAAAATGGCATCACAGTTTCAGGGTGTGTCATCAGCACAGACTCCATGGCATGGTCAGCATCTGTATCAAATACAAGGTTTATTTTTTTGATGGATTGCACCTGCTCCCATGTTAATGTTAGTGAAGGATCGTTATCAACGGAATCTGCAACCCAAGCATTTGGTTGTATTGAAGGACGATCAGTTCCGTTCCGGATATTCTCTGCATTAAAAGTGTGCAATGGCTCCGATAAAGCCAGGGCTATATTTTGTCCCTCTGGTCTTCTCTGCGGACACCAAAACTCAAATGTATCAACCCCTGATCCTTCAGGCGCCACTTGCTTCCCGTTGTTGGATACGGCTTTATTTTTCCCGTTAAACACAGACAATAATCCTGTAATTCTTTGCGCAGTGTAACCCAGTTCTACTTCATCATTGATTAAGAAAATGAGAAAAGCATATTGAGACGCGTTAACGCTTGTCTCAAAATTTATTTGAACCTCCTGCTCCCCTTCAGTCAGTTGGATTTCTTTTGCAGCCAGCGTAATATCCGGTGTGAAATTGCCTGTTATACTACTGATGCGGAGTTCAGCCTTCAAAACTGTGTTTGATTTTGCTTTTACCGGAACAGTGATTACAGGTACTTTACCCGGGAGTAAAGGCAACATTTGCGCAGTAGCAATAGTGAGTGGTTTAAACGATATGTTTTTACTTTCAAAATTTCTAAACAATAAAGATGAGCTGCTCTTTATCTGCGCTCGCTGCACCAGGTCATCGTCGTCCTGTAATCTCGTTGCCGGTATGTGCTGCCCTGATTTTGTCAGTTCCTTTTGCAACTCTTCAATGTAATCCTCATTATAAATATCAGCTGGGTTTTTATTGTATTTTATACACAAAGCAGCAGCCATCGCTACAACCTGCGCACCGTATGCGCTGGTGGCCATTACACGCGTTGCGCCAAATGCTACATGGCTGACACTGATAATCCTTCCTGCAAGAAACAGGTTCTTGATATTGCGACTATAATAGCAGCGATACGGAATCTGGAAGATCCCTTTACTATGCCATTGATTACAGGGTTGCCGTTCACTGAACACGCCGTCCGCAGGGTGCAGGTCAATGGACCATCCGCCATAAGCCACGGCATCTTTGTGATGGCGCTGTTCCACCAGGTCATGCTGGTTTAAAATATAATCGCCTTCAAACCTGCGGCTTTCTCTTTTACCGGGTATCATACCTACCCATTCCAGTGTCAGGTTCTCCGCCTCGGGGAAATTACCCGAGTTCTTGATATAGTCCCATGCGCCGTAAACCACTTTCCATAGTTCCCATTTTATTGTCTCAGTATCGTGTACCGTATCTAATCTTCCGCCATGCTCTACCCACCACAACTTGCACCCATGCTCCTTTGCATTAAAGCTCTTGAAGCGTGGAATTTCTTTAGCAACATCCAATGCAAAGGTTGGCGGCGAAAACCTTACAGGCTTACCGGTATCTTTACTGTAGAAATACAAAGAATGTCCCAACAGTTCGCCGTAAGCCGCATCCGGCGCCATCCCTTCATTGAACTCATCTTTGCATTCTGCGCCCATTCTAAAAGCAGCACCGGAAAGAAAGCCCAATATCCCATCGCCGGAGGCATCACAAAAAAGCGGGGCATTGATTATATATTCCGTAGAGTTCTGGCTGCAAAACCCTTTGATGCTCTCTATCGTATCGTCATCACTTTTCGCGACTTCATATACCGCTGTGTTAAGCAACAGGGTGATGTTCTTTTCCTGCATTACTTTATCCAGCAAAATCATGTCGAGTATTATAGGATTACCTTCTGGATTGCGATACATATTCTCTACCAGTATCTCATCTATTACTCCTCCCTCCCTGCTCCACCGGTTATTATTACCCATATGCGAAGTAGCACCCAATATCCATAATCTCACCTCGCTGGAGGCATTACCTCCCAGCACCGGGCGATCCTGTACCAATACTATTTTCAATCCCTGTCTTGCAGCTGTTATTGCAGCACACACTCCCGACAAACCACCACCAACTATTCCCAAATCTGCATTGTACTCTTCCTGTCTCAAATCACGGCTGGCTTCACTTTTACTTATTACCATAACTCGTTTATATTTATTTGTATTAACCTTGTTTATATTGTTTATATTGATCCAATAATCAGTTTCCTAACGTGATCCATTTTGAACTTTTTACCTTGCCACTATGATCTGTAAGCTCAAGGTTAAAGCGCACGCTTTTCTCTTTCTGCATCGGTATCGTAAATTCAAACGGGTATTCTTTTTTATCAACTGATTCCTCTTTTTTTCCGTCAACGCTATAAATCAACTTTGCCTTTTCCCACTTTGTATCATCATCCTGCAGGAAAACAAAAAGCCGCTGACTATAGGTGCCGAGCTTAAATAAAAGCGCTTTACTGTTTCCTTCAGGGATCAACGCATAATCACTTCGTTTATCTGTTTCGTTATCCAGTATCTGATCCTGAAACGCTGATTGCAGCCGGGCACCGGAAATGGTCACTGCAGCCAGGCCATTTGCCGGAACGGTTACACGAAAACTGCTGTCTTTAAGTGGTAATGCGGATACTGATGGAAACAATTGCTGTCCTGTTACCATGCCCGGGAATTTGGCTAATTGCGTATTAACTGTAACAGTTGTTGTTACCGTTTTTGCCGACTGATTCATGAATGCGAGATACAGCGTATCCTTCTTCCTTGCACTGATATAATTCAGCGAAATATCATCAATGCGCAACAAGCGCCGCGGCATCCACAGTTGCACATCCGTTGACTGAAAGAATTTTCCTTTTTGGACTCCGTACATTTTATTTTGCAGATAGGCATATGCTTCAATATACTCCGCAGGAAAATCAATGGCCGTTTTACTTTTTACAAATGCATCGGACACCAAATAATCGATGAACAAAGAAGCCATTGGCAAAATGTGATTGTAGTGAAACGAATTCACACTTTGATCTTTATGTTCATGCAGCGGAAAGTTCACTTTTTCATAGGCCGTAGTACGTTCGGTATTGATATGATATCCCGGAAAGCTCTCGGAGCGGCCCACCAAAGCGGCTTTCGCCACGTCCATCAAAAAACTGTCTTTTGTATAATAGCCAATCCGCAATAACCACGGCGCATAAGTTGACATAAATATTGCCCTGTGCCCGGTGGAAGTGCCGGAGGATTCCGACGTCAGCCCGGTTTCGGAAAGCCGCCATGCAGGCACACTTTCTTCAGGGTAATACATTTGGTGATGCCCTTTGGATTTCAGGTACCAGTACATCGGCGCTTTCCCGCCTTTGTTTACGGCGATCAGGCTATCCGGAATCTTTGGCCCCATCCAGGTAAATAAAGTGTAGTGCCTTGCCCCGTCGTGCGCAGCGTCCAGGTATTTCTGTTTGCCTGTTTGCTCGTATAATTCCAGCAACATGGACCAGTTATTGGTAAAAGTTGGCCAGAAAAAATTTGAACTGGCGAGGGGATCTCCAAATTGTTCTATCGGCTTATCAACCCGTTGTTTTAAATAGATGTCAGCCAGCCGTTCGCTCAAATGCAGGTAAGCAGTATCGCCAGTCATTTTAAAAAGAAGGAACGCGTTCATCCAGCTTTTTCCACTTTGTTTTTCATCGAGGTTCCTGACACGTGAACTGCTAAATTCCTTTTCTGCCATTTGCAGATAAAAGGAGTTGTTACGTCCAAACGTATTGTATAATGCCCCCAACTCCGAAGGAAGTGCCACGGGCCCTTTCAACTTACGTGAAGGCGACTGAATTTTTTGGGTGCTGTCAAGTGCAAACAAAAATTTTTCTCTGGACAACATAAATTCCATTAAAGGATAGACCCTCTTTTCGAACATCTCTTTATCGTCCCTTACTATGGACAATTCCAGCGGATTTAAACTTGAAACGTTTTTTACAGCACCGGGTACATCCGTGGAATATGCAAAACCCTTTAAACTGTCAACAAACCATGCGTAATGCGTTTTCGAATAATCTATCAAATTGTCTAACGTGGTATTCATCGATACCGTTGCATTGGTGCGGTAATCTTTAAAACCAAAATACTCCCTGGCAATTTTTTCGTATGTATGAGAAATATCCGATGGCTCGACTATAAGACTGATGACAAACTCAAAATCATCACCTGCTGTCATCTTTGAATTGACCCCTCCTGGCATGGGCGCAAAAACCTGTGATTGAAGCATTGTTTTGTTATTTAACAACGCGACTCCAAACTGGCTGTTCTCCAGCAATGGCAATGGCTGAAATGGCAGGTACTTTGGTGCAGCCATAACACCGATTGAATTATAGCCATCATTCACCAGGGTTGTTGGCAACGTAGCCATATAAGAGGGCGTCATGTATGGTTGTTCCGGCACGCGCTTTTCTGTCCAGATCAAAGGCTGCCATAGTTCTGATATTTTATCTTTATTAAAAGATGGCGCGCCCGTATAACCTACGCTATAAAAACCAGCTTTTTTAGGACGCAGAACAAATTGTAATTCCGGATAGGATTTGTTTGTTTTAATCAACCATGCGTTTAAAGTAAACATGGGGTGTTCTGAAAATATAAAACAAACAGAATCCTTTGTTTCACGGATACGCGTAGCCGTTACTAAGTAACTTTTTCCTGCATGATATACATTAGCCGTTCTGCCTTCTTTCGCGCTTCTTAAAATGCGGTCATCAAAGCCATCTCCTGCCACACTTGATTTTACATCGGCCTGGTGATAATCTGCCAGGTTTGCGTCGGATGTTTTCCAGGTCGGAACATTGTACGACACCTTTTTTATCCCGGATGGTTTTAATGCGAGGCTGGGATCCTGTTCAGTATAAATAATTAAAAAGTTGGCATTGAAATGATACGGCCTGCCTTTTGAATAGATTGTAACTCCATTTTTTTCCACCTTTACCTGGGCCGATGCATTGTTTTGAAAACTCACCAAACAAACCAGCATCAATATATTTAGATACTTTCTGATCATTTTACCATTATTGTTTTTCCAGGGTGATCAACTTTTTTAATCTTATATCTGTAGCAGAACTTGAAATTAAAATCTCGTAAGACCCTGCATCGAAATCAAAATCATTGAGATCTGTTTTGTAGTAAGAAAAAGCATTTTTATCCAATGTTATTTCCACCTGCTTCTTCACTCCTTTTTCAACATATACTTTTGCGAAACTTTTTAATTCTTTGTAAGGACGTAGCACCCTGGAGTTAACCGGTCGAACATACACCTGTACCACCTCGGCACCATCACAGCCACCAGTGTTTTTAATATCAAAAGCAAGTTTGAAATGCGGATCACCTGCCTTTCCGTTTTTCTCAACTTTCAGGTTAGAGTAAGCAAATGAAGTATAGGAAAGCCCATAGCCAAAGGGAAACCGGGGTTTTGCAGCACTTTGATCGTAATAGCGATACCCCATGAAAAGCCCTTCCTTATAGGCAACGCGCTTATTGCCTGAGGAATCGTAGTAGTTAGCAAATGCAGGATTATCGGCCCATTTTTTTTCAAAGGACACTGGTAGTTTTCCACTTGGGTTCACTTTACCGGAAATTATTTCTCCCACAGCAGCGCCGCCTTCCTGCCCGGGATACCAGATGTGCAACAAGCCGGGCACTCTATCAATCCAGTGGCTCATATCTACATTGCCTCCCGCATTTACCAATACAATTGTTTTGGGATTAGCCTTTGCAATGCACTGCACCAGGCTATCCTGGTATTCGGGCAACTCAAATGGCCGGTCGTTACTTTCTCTTTCACTGCTTTCATTAAATCCAACATTAACGATTGCAATGTCAGATTGCCGGGCTAAAGCGATGGCTTCATCAAACAATAATTTGTCTTCCCGCCATCCAAAGGAAATATCCACCGGATGCACATTCGCAAAATATTCCAGCGTTACCGGGTATTCCTTTCCTGCTTCCAACGGCACTACTACTTCGCGTGTAGTTATGCCCTGGTTCCTCCATTCGTTGATGATGAGGGTTGTATCCAGCTTTAATCTGAAACCATCAAATCCTTTTACCAAAAACCGGTGTCGGGCTGTTTTCGCAGGTCTTATCACACCTGTCCACCGCATGGAACAATGATCAAAAGGGGTTCCTTTATTTTCTGTTGCGATGTGCCAGCCGTTTTCAATATTTACAATTGTGTCGATCGTTGTTTTTACGGGTGCGCCTTCCAGTTTTACATTCGCATAATATTCCGCTCTCAGGCCTCTCTCCATGCTTTGCTTACCTGTATAAAAGACAGAGCCAGACACGGTTTCCGGTAATGTGAGCATCCCTGCAGAATAAGCTACCTTAGCATTGGGATAGGCATCCCTGATACCCTCCAATACAGATACTGATCTGAAAGGGAAAGTATAGGAGCTTCCGCCACCCGCCATATAGTTATTTGCGTTACCGCCAATTACTGCTATTGATTTCACCGATCCTGGTTTAACCGGTAAAATATGGTTGTCATTTTTCAGCAGCACAATGCCGCCACGGGCCAGCTCTTTTGCAAGTTGTGCGCCATCCGGATTATCCCTTGGTATAGCAGTATCCAACTGTATCTTATCAAAAAAACCAAACTTGAAAATAATACGTAGAATGCGCAGCACTTTATCATCAATAGTAGCGTCTTTAACGGCGCCCGATTGAATAGCCGCTATGAGGTTCTTTTTATTCATGTATTTTGCCGATGGCATTTCCAGGTCAAGCCCGCCGTTAGCGGCTGCAACGGCATCGTAGGTTGCGGACCAGTCGCTCATTACAAAGCCGTCAAAGCCCCATTGTTTTTTTAATACCTGATTGTTCAAGAAATCACTTTGGGTAGCGTGCACTCCATTTACAGGGTTATAACTATTCATTACAGACCCCGCATGCGCTTCTTGCACGGCTGCTTTAAAGGCGGGAAGATAAATTTCGTGTAAGGTGCGTTCATCTACATCGCTGCTCACATTGTTCCGGTCCCATTCCTGGTTGTTTAATGCAAAATGTTTTACAGTAGCCACCACGCCCTGCTGCTGCAAACCTTTTATATAAGCTACAGCCACCCTGGATGTCAGCCAGGGATCTTCGGAGAAATATTCAAAATTTCTTCCACCAAGCGGACTGCGGACAATATTCACACCGGGAGCTAGTAAGATATGCACCCCTCTCGATCTTGAATCGCGACCCAGTTGCTTTCCCAGGTTATAAACCAAGGTGGTATCCCAGGTTGCAGCAGATAAAATACTCGCCGGATAAGCCACTGCCTTACCGTCTTTGTGTGTACCTACAGGTCCGTCTGTCAGCTTTATTTCGGGTAGGCCTAACCGTTGTATCCCCAGAATATAAAATCCATTGAACCCGCCGATATAGTCTATTTTTTCTTCCAGTGTCATTTTAGACAACAGATCCTTTGCTCTTTCTTCTGCCGGTGCCTGTTTATCTTTATAAACCTGTGCCTCGACATTCGCATAGAGTGAAAGAACAAAAAATAATATAGCTATCCGTTTTATCATATTTCTTTTTGGCATCATTATTCTTTTATATAAGGGCCGATAACCGATTTCCATATTTCGTAACCTTCTGCAGTTAAATGAAGTTTGTCCGGTCTGTAATAAGATGGCTCAATCAAACCGTCCCGAAGCATTGGCGTATATACATCTATATAGGTAACACGAAGCTGTTGCGCTGCAAATGATTTGAGCAATGCATTTGTCCTCAATAAATTCTCTTTGTATTTCTCCCTGCTTGGCGATGGTTTTATTGACATGATATAGATATGCGCCTGTGGTTTCTGTTGCCGGATGTATTTAAATAGTTCTATAAACACATTGCAGATGCTATCAGCGCTCCATCCCAAAGCAATATCATTGTCTCCCTCGTAAATAAAAATTTTCTTGGGATCATATGGTTGAATCAACCGTTCCCTGAATGCAAACAGGTCTGTCATTTTGGTACCGGAAACCCCGCGGTTGATCACATTGTAGTCAATAAAATCTTCTTCCAGCGTTTTCCAGTTTTCAATGGTAGAACTGCCTATAAAAAGAATATTATTTTTTGAAGGAGAATTTAATGAGTCTTTTTTTTCAAACGCTTTTATTTTTAATTCCCACTTCTGTTGTTGCGTTAGGGCCTGACCATTACTTTTTAGTGAGCAAGATGAAATCAAAAACCCAATTAAAATGTATGTACACAATTTATACTTCATGCTATATAATTTGACCTCTTATTAATATTTTTCCGATATACACCGCAGTGCGATCATATTTTTCCGGATGTTGTGATATGTCCTGAGATTGCTTGTCCGTAAGTATTGCTTTTTTATCCGCCTTTTTATCAGAAATAGTAACGGTAATCTCATGTACACCTGGTGTTAATTGTACCAGATCGTGCTGCCCTCTGTACCGGTTGTTACAGAAGAAGTTGAAGCGATCAAGTGCCGGTTCTCCTTGCGTATTATCTGTTACGTAATAAATCAATTCCGGTGAACTCCTGCGTTGCAACAGAACAGGATGCCCGTCCACTTTAAATTGCAGCTGCCCTGCCTCTGGCCCGCCAATATCAAAAATGCCAAACAAATCACCTTTAAAACGGAATGTAAAACTGGCGCCCGGTTGGTCGGCATAAGCAACTTTGTTGAACCAGTTGGAAAATTGTTTAAAATGAACGGAATCTGCTGTGCGAATGAACTTCCAGTTTGCATCAAATGTTGCGGCAACAAAAGGATCAAACATTCGGGCGCTATCCCAGCTATCTGTAATCAAAGGAGGCTGTAGCTGGTGTGCAGCAAGTGTTTGAACCTTTTCGATTTTTTCCAATCCCCTTGCTATAGCTGCAGCGTACAGGTTACCTCCTTTTGCTAAAGGATGTATGCCATCGTTGGAAAATAAAATTTTGCCATCAACAGGTTTGTCGTTTTTCCAAATGAGCGCACCTTCTTTTTCCAGCTCCGCAGCTTCCATGCCTAAATGAATGGATGGCAATTTATAATATGCGGCAAGGCTGTCCAGCCTTGCTATATTTTCAGGTATCTTACCATCCTGGTAAATTTTCGTTTGACCATTCAGTATAGTATACAGGAGACATATATCTGTTTGCGGGTTACTTTTAATGATCTGGCGAATCAAACCTTCCATCCCCGGGGCGTAGGCCTTGTTGACTGCAAATTCAATGAAAACCAGGTCGGGCTTATAATCCAGCACTTGTTCTTTCAAACGGAATGCAGCCAGGTCGGTTCCTGTACCCGATACACCCGCGTTGACCCACTTAAAAGAAACCTTTGGGTACAGATGCTGCAAATACCGGGCGATTTGCAAACGATAACAAAAATTGCCCTGCGTAATGCTGCCACCAATAAATGCTACGGTTACTGGTTGCGCGTTTTCAATTTTATGAAAGAAGTTACCCAAACCCTCTCTTACCGCGGTTTCGGAGGCATTTACAAAATTGCCTGGTGCAATAAGTGGCATATCATTTCCCTTCGGTTCAAACAGTAACGGGGATGCTCCACCCTGGGAAGCTTCAATTTTACTTAGGTCATCAGAACTCTGGGCGATGCTTTCTCCAGTGTTTAATAGTGTGATCATGCCTATGAAAAACACGCTTTTAAATAAATGATATCGTTTCTTACTTTCCATTTATCATTATTTTTTTGGTAACCCCTTTTCCGTCAACTGTCTTCAGATTGATCACCATTTCAACCTTATCTTCCATTTTTATTTTATAAAAACTCCACTCAAAAGGATAGGATAGAATATTTTTTGTTTCGCCATTGCATAACACTTGTATTGCTGCATCTTTCAACGGACCTGTTTCTGCAAAACCATATATGGAGTCCCAGCCAAATGGCGAGCGGATGCGGTAGACAAAAATTTTGCCCCATGGTTTGCCCATGTCAATAATCTGCATGCCATTGACCAAAGGTTTATATTGAGGTGCTGTGTGAGACTTTTTTAAAGGAACCGCAACGGCCCTGAAACCCTTTGCGGGTACAACTACTTTTATTACTGAGCCGGAAAATGAAAGACCTGATTTTACAGCATCTGCTGTATACACCACCGCATTCCCCGCTTCTGTAGTTCCAGTATTTGCAGATAATTGTACCGCTACGGTTTCATCGTTATCTGATTCACTGGAAAGCAATATCCAGAATGTTTTTTCAGAAATAGCGGTAACATGATTAACAGACGGTTGCTGTATGTGCACCAGGTCCTTTCGCAACCACAATGTTGTTTTATCATCATCAAATACTCGTCCCGTGCCACCTCCGTAAATTCTGTTTGCGAACCAAACAAAACCTTCCTGGTTGCTGTATGGAAACTGCACGTTCCCTTTAGATCGCTGAACAGTCTCGGTAATAAGATAATCCAGCGAGAATGCAAGGTGCGGCGGAATATGATGGTAGTAAACAGAACTTACATCCGGCCCTTTATAGGGGAAATCGGGCTGCATGGTTATATCGGTATATCCGGTAGCATAATAACCCGGGTAGTTGGTGAACCGCCCTATGACCGCGTTACGGGCATAGGTTTCAAAAAGCTTATTACCGGTGTATTGAAATAGCCGGAGCAGGGACGGCGCCCAGCTGCTCATAAAAACAGGTCGTACATTTTTGTCCTTTGCTGTTAAGAAATAAGTAGACGGCTGTTCAAACCCAAGTCCCACTGGAGAGACCAATCCTTCAGGCACTTTTTTGGCCATAACATCTCCAGGCCTCCTTGGAAAGCCCAGGCGATAAGGTTGGTTCCCTTTCCACCAGATATGCGTATTGCCTTCGTATTGTCCGCCGGGGTGAATGGTGATTGCACTGTCTTTTACCTGGGGAAACGATCGTATTCCCGCAATGGTAAAATAACTTCCGTATGCAGCGGCATCCAAATACTTTCTATCTTTTGTCAATTCATACAAATCCACCAGGTGCCACCAGGGCGCATAAAAAGACGCGTTATAAAATGGCGTAGGCGCTAACGTTTTTTTACTGTTTGCATACACCTGGCTTGCAATGTACTTGTCGGCCTGTTGTGTTGCCATTCGCAGCCATTTAGGATCGCCGGTCATTTTATAAGCTGCCATTGCCTGTACCCAGTCGATGAAAGTTGTGGAATAACCTGTTACTTTCCTTAGTGTATCCCCCGGCAACGCGATGTTTTTCAACCAGGGATTCAGATTGCCCATCAGGCTGTTCAACCCTGCATAATAGGAAGTCGTAAACTGGGAGTAAAATGGATTTAGCTCCAGTGAACGCAGCGTTTTATTATAACCGGTTGGCACTATATCTACCGCCCACCTGTAACCGCTTCTCGAAAGTGTGTATTCTATTGTAGGCAAGGCTCTGGACAAATACAAGTCTTCATCTTTTGCCAGTACTGCAAGATCAATCGTTGCCAGCGGTGTAGCATTTACTACAGTGGGCGCGGTTTCGGGGTTTCCTTCTATATCATAAAAACCTTTTAGCTTCGAATCCCATCCGCCAAAATTTTCATCTTTGATAAGGTCAGTCATATTAAACACAGCACCGGTAAGAGAGACTTGTGACTGCGTCCGGTAATCGCGTACTTTAAGTATCGAATCTGAAACATATGTCAATGCTGTTTCCCATCCTGCAGGCAACAACCCTAATACAAAAGTCCGGTCGATTATTTGCTCTGCTTTGTATTTTGAATCGGGCATGCCCAATACCGGCATAAAGGCAACCGGCTGCACTTCATTATTTTCATTTTTAACAGAAAAACCAATCGGGGAAAAATCAGAGGTCCCCCAATCATTGGAAAACGTTTCGGCTTTCGTAGTAATGAAGCAGGACCATTTGGTGCCATTGGTTACAGTTTCCGTGATTGATAATGGTTGTTGTGTAATGGCAGATACCAACATCTGGGGATTAGCTGGTATACGCTTATACTGATACATTGGAGGCAGCTGTACATTGCTTGCTTTTTCCTGTGCGACGGGATTAAAAGCAGCCACAGCCAAACTATAATATCCGGCCTTTGCTGTTTTACATACTAATCGCAGGGTAACATGATAAGCATCTTTTCCTACGCTCCAAAAACCGGTGATCACTGAGTTATTTCGTGTGATGTATTGCACGGCAACGGTCCGTTCGTCTGTCTGCTGCACGCTAACCGGAATTGCTTCGCTTAAGGAACCCGCTTTGAAAGGGTCCTGGTCATCTTCAGCGGATTCAAGCAAGTATTTTCTGTCATTAAATTCAAAATAATTGTTGCCTTTCGATTTTGACGACCATCCGGGAAAATATTTTGCAAAGTTGATTGCAACGCTATCTGCATACAACAGCATTATCTTATGATCTTCCAGGTTGCCCTGATAGTGCTGCCATTGATTATTTACATTTACTTCCGTTTGACAAATGATGGGGGCATTTTTACCGCCGCCTAATTGGAAAAACTGTAACCGGACATGGTTATTTGCTATACCGCCAAGGCGTTTTCTATTTTCGCTAACAGCTAAATAAGTACTGCTGCCTGTTTCTGCACCGGATATAGCATTCAATGCTGCAGGATCTTTTCTCCACTTTCCTATTGTGGTAAGAGCCAAGTCATTTGGATTTACGGATCCATCTTTAATCAGTAGCACCGCGTCGCAACGACCGTAATTGTAGTTGTGCAATCGTAACAGCACTTCTTTTTTAGCAAGTTGCATCCGGGCAACTTTCTCCCAGTAAAATCCAACTTTGCCATGTTTGCCCGCACGCTCGCAGGGCAGGTCATCAACTGACAATTGCGATTGCCTTGATGAAGTCCGTTCCGCATAGTCAGGCGTCCGCATCCAGATCGAATACGTACCTGACTCCCTTATGTTCACGGCAGTAAATGCATCGGATAATGAATCAGCATTCCCGCCTGTGTATCTTAATAGAGTTCCGCCTAAACAATCTTTGTCTGGTTCTGTAAACCATTTTCCTTTGAACTGAAATTGCTCTGCCTCTATCAGGTACGCATTCGCTTGTTGAGCCAAAGCCGCAGTACAACTTATGCACAGCAATAAAATCAGTTTGATTTTTGTAATGCTAAGACAAAAAATATTGACATTTTTTTTCATAGAAATAAACAATTTCAAAATCCCGAATAACATTCGCAATTGGTATGCCTGGGCGTTTTACAATTCATATATCAATGTCATTTCTTCAAGCCACTTTTTCCAAAGTGTTATGTTTATAATACCAGTTGTAGCATGTTAATGTAAGACCCAGATCCCTCGTACCTCGGGATGACAAGCAACATGCTTTCTATTTTTTCAACCAGTTTAACAAAACGACATTGAATCATGTATGCCAATCATATCGCTTTACTTTCTATCATCGTTGGATAAATCGATCTTTACTACTTTCAAACCTGTTGGTGGCAGCTGCACCTTCCAACCTGCAACTCCGTAAGGCATATCCAATTCTTTTATACCCTCCGCAGAAAGCAATGCTGCATTTTTCACCGGAGTATTCAGTGTTATGGTTGTATTTTGATTTTCGATGCTGTTATTCAGCAGGATGAGATATTTCGTATGTGACAGGGAATCGTATGCTCCGATATAATCGATACTGGAATTGCTTATCTGAACCTCATTTGTAAAAAAAGCCAACGATGCTTGTTTACCAAATATTTTACCGGGTGCAAATCCATAGGTACGATGCGGGCCAACTTTAGGCGCAATGAATCCATGCGGAAAAACAATTTTACCACCAGACCTAATATCTACTTCAGACAGCAGATAATCGGTAATCCAGCCGATCTGCCACCACGCATGATGCGGATACGGTCCGGCTCCATTATTCATTGCATTCCAGTAATACGAAGCAACACCTGTTGCGGGATCCACAAAAGCATCCCTTCCCCAGGCCGCTGCCCGGGCCATGTTTAAGTAAAGGGAGTCTTTTGTTACTCCAAACAATCTGACAAACATACCTGCATGACTCGCTAGTAATATTGGTCCGTGCGTATTGGCCGATCCGATGATGCCACCATGTTCAAACCCCAGCCCAACCTGGCTAATTTCCCAATCCTGCACCTTTTTGCCTTTTACCTCCTTCTCCAACCGGGAAGCTATTGGATGTGAGTAGACAGAAGTCGTGTACATCCTACCTACCTTTATAGCGGCTTCTTTATATTTATTTTGCCCTGTTATGCCATACAAATCCAACAGTGCCTGTGCGCTTTGTGCTGTAGCAAAATCTGGTGCAAAGCGGGAGTCGCCGCAAACACCCAAAAAATACCCGTTGTCCGTAGCATTTTTTATAAACCAGTCAGCACCTTTAATGGCAGCGTTTAAATATTTCTGTTCTTTTAACAACTGATAAGCAACGAGGAGTCCATAGAATGTGGGACGGTAGTCTTTCTCATCTCTGAACAAAGGTTCATGGGTTTTATTGCTATAGGCTATTTCCCAGCTACCATCTGCTTTCATCATTTTTAACAGCCAGTTGGCGGCAAGGCTCAATTCACGTTTCAGCTGCGGCTGATCAGGTTCGAATAACAACACATTACCGATATCGCATAGCAGATAATAGGTGGTGGCAATAGGCTCCGTGTATGGCCCCCACTCTTCTGTAAATCTTTTGGAGTCAAATAAATAATATTGTCCGGCAGCAGCTCCACTGAAAAAGGAGTCCGTCAGATTTTGTTGGGCAATCTTAAAATTCAACGCATAGGGCAATCTTTGCTTTTCCAGCACCGGGTCTTTCGTCATGCTTGCCATCATCCACATAGCACCGTAATCTGCATTTTTTATTGCATCCTTATTGGACTCAAAAACGCCGCCCAGGTAATGTTGTGCGCCAATTGTTATTCCATTATAATCCGTTTCCTTCCATTTAGAAGTACTATCACTTTTTACGTACTCAAATAATCTTTGCAATCTCGATGCGAGGGATTCTTTGGTGTTCTTTAATTTCAGAGAATTATTGAATTGGTACACATCATTTACGACGTGTTTATATACCGTGTACCAGTCAGTTTTTTGTATGGTGTAACGAAATGAAAAGGAAACACTGTCCCCGGCATTAAGCCAGGACTGCTGTTCACCCAGAACCGGATGATACAAAGTAGGTGTCAAGATTCCCTGTCTGTTTATTAATGATAAACCTAACAACCAGGTTTCCTGCGTGGATTTATTTTGAAGCCAGGGGTCCCTTCCTGTACCGGGAGCAGCAGTTACGGCTATTGACCATCCGTTCTTGTCTGTCAATATTGACGTTAAAGCTGCAGCGGTCCTTTCTCTCGCTACGAAAGGAATGCCGGGAATGCCGTGGCCATACGCGTACGCATCCACGAAATCATGATTTATTGTTTTACCCTGTAATATTCCGGGTATAATGCCCCATTGAAATTGGTGTTGGTCTCCGTTTATCAGCGAAGGCGTTTCAATAGAGAAATAGCCGTTTTTCTTAGCTTTTAATGAAATGGTAACTACTACATCATGTTTGTAGTTTTTATCGAAAGTCCAAGTAGCGGTTGTGGCTGAAACAGCATCTTCATTTTTAAAGACAACTGAATTTCCTTTGGCCTTTGCTGTTTCAGGAAAAAAAGAATGCTTTTCACCAGCCCTGTTAAGCGCTACGGGTGTTGTTGCATCTTCCCATTTACCGGTTACATAGCGATATTCAGGTTCCGGGAATTGAATAGCATTTCCCTGTTCTGTAAAAACAGGAACACTGCTTTTAGCAGGTGGCTGCTCGCTATATAAAACCGTATAACCGCCGGTACCAGTAGCTTTTCCTGGCAAAGATTCCCACTTTAAATTATTATAGACTTGTAAATTACGAAGTGTATATCCACTATCGGAAGCCTGCCACACCAACCTCAAAAATCCATTACGCAACTCTTGGGTGCTCTGCTTCTGCGAAAATGATGACACAGATACACCAACTAAAAATAGCAGTAAGAAAAAACGGTATGAATGCTTGTCAAGACACATTTTTAAAATCGCTTTGCTTTATTAAACTATTTAATGGTTAACTGTAGTTCCTTTGTTACAGAAGCGGTTCTTTCAACGTTACCATTTGTTGCTACAAATACAACTTTGTATGTGCCGGGTTTTGTGTAAGTGGTTACATATTGTTTTAAATTCTGGGAAATATTTTTAATTGCCTGCCCCCTATCCGGTTTAACTCCGTTAGGATTAAATTGTTTTGTTATTACCCAATCATCGTCCAGGTCCGTAAAGCTTCTGGCCGATATGAGCTGTGTAGAGGAGATAGTCCAAAATGTTGACGGGCTTTTGAAATTAAATGATTGCCATCCGGCAGTAGCGATAGTAGCAAGGCTGCTTTCTGCACCCTGCTGATTTACACTTTTTAAATCGAAGCTTCTTATCACCCATCTGTTTTGTGTGACACTCGTTTTTACTGTTTCCGTTTTATAGCGAAACGCCAATGCCATATTACCATTACCTGCGGCGAATTCATCAAGGTTGATTTTTCCTGAAGGTGTTTGATCTGCTCCTGATGAAAGTACTGCCTTGTTTGTAATATCCGTCCACGTTGCCGTTACAACATGTGTTGAATCGTAGATGCCAGAAAAATCTTTGGACACCAAAAGTTTCAGGCTGCTTTGATCAGGATCGCCGAACTGAGAATAGCTATTAAAATTCAAAATAATAGAATTGCCCTCGATTACAGTTCTGCTCTTGTAGTCGTAGTTACTTCCATTTGCGCCTGACCAAAAAACAATGTTCTCAGGAGTGCCATTGAATAAAAATTTTACACTATCGCCAACATTAAATGAGGTTTTATCAACATGAACATCAAATGTATCCAATGAGGCAAGCTCATTCCTTTTTTGGCAGGATAACAGCATCCATATCGAAATGCTTAAAATTGTACAATATCTTAAATGCATTGATTCTTTTTTTGAGTGATCAAACAATAGGTGGTACACATCATTTTATTTTACCAACCGGGGTTCTGTTTCATATTCTGATTGGTGGCTAATTCACTATTGGGAATGGGGAATACGACAGCTCTCTCGGTAATCCTTTGTGCCTGCGTTATTGCAGGTCCTTTCAGATCTGCAGGCATGCCGATATTATATACTAAAGCCTGCTCCTGCATAACAGGTACATAAATTCCCCATCTGATCAAATCGTGTTTACGCAGACCCTCAAAAGCCAATTCCCGCAGTCGCTCATTCATAATAAATTCCTGGAAATCCTGCTGACTCATACCTTCCGGAGCGTCCACTGTGGCATTTGGCGTATTTATATCTTTTCCATAACCACGCCTTCTTACCTGGTTAATCGCATCATAAGCAGCAGTGGTAGGTCCGCCCTTCAAGTGGCTTTCCGCTTCTGCAAACATGAGCAACACATCTGCATATCTTAAAAGCGGCCAGTTTGTGCCATTATAATATTGAGCACGGGGTAAAGTGGTTTCATATTCTCTTCTCCACTTACCAGGGCTGCGTTCATAAATTTGCGTACTCGTCCATGGAGTTCTTACAACTGTTTGCCCGCTTGCCACAAACCGGAAAGTCGCTACGGTCCAGTCTCTTCTTAAATCCGTTGCCTCATAAGCATTGTATAATTTAGCAGTTGCATGCACGTAATCATAGGCCCAACCCGAATCAATACTTGGGCTGGTGATTCCATTGTAGGAACCGATCATGCCTCCTTCCAGAATTTCTCCCTGGTTGGTTCCTTTAAATTCCACTTCCCATAAACACTCTCCTACGTCAAATTTCTCCTGCACATGGTTGATAAAAATCTGTTTAAAATCTGGGTTCAGGCGATGCAAAACTTTGCTTGTATGAATAACAGAATCAGCATAATCTCTCGCTTCTTGATATTTGGAATCATCATGCAGTGGCGCCCCGGCCATTGTAAGGCACACTCTTGATAACATGCCATAAACGACAGTTTTGCTGATACGGGTATTATAGCCATAGTCTGTTATCGGTTTTACCAGGCCTGCGGCATCTTTCATATCTTTAAGAATCTGCGCATAAATGTCCTTTACGGAACTGCCGGGCAATGGTTTCTCTACAGGCGATTTGGTGGATGCTAATTTTAATGGAACCGCTCCAAACTCATCTACCAGCATAAAGTAATAGTATGCCCGTAAAAACAAAGCCTGACCTTTTGCTTCGTCCTTTTTTGCCTGGCTAACAGATGGGCTCTTATCCAGGTTTTCCAATAGCATATTGGCCCGCTCTATCCCTGTATAAATACTTTCCCAATGCCTGTTAATTTCCAGTGTAGACGCATCGATTATATTTCCCAGCGCACCGGAAGTTCTCCCTTTCATAAAAAACTCATCACTGAATACCAGGTAGCTGGTCATTGCCTGGGCATACACTCTTGTATCTCCCAATCTGTCGTACACACCTGCCAAAGCAGATTCCAGCTCCTTATCGGAGTTATAATACTGGTTGGGTGAAACAAAATCCTGCGGAGTAGTGTTTAATATTTTATTGCAGGAAAATTGCAGAAGCGCTAACAAAGCAACGCATAGTATTAATCTGATTTTCATATTCAAAAAGCTTTATCGTTAGAAGGTTACATTTAGTCCTAGTGTTATGGTTCTTGCCCTTGGATAGGCGCTCCAGTCAAATCCCGGTGTCAGCGCGGTATTGCGTACCGAAACTTCAGGATCCAAACCGGAATACTTCGTCCAGGTTATTAGGTTTTGGGCGGACGCATTCACACGTATGTTCTGCATTCCCCACCTTTTCATTAAGAATGTTGGAAGACTATACCCTAAGGAAACTGTTTTTAATCTAAGGAAGGAACCATCTTCAATCGTACGATTTGAATACACATTTGGTCCATAACCTCCTGCCACCGGCAACAGGCTGGATTGATTTTCCATCGACCATCTGCTCTCAAAAGTCTTATACATATTGAGGTTTGGCCTTGCTTCTGCACCCTCAAATACAATCCGGTTAGCATTAAGAATATCATTGCCGTATGACCATTGAAAAAATATATTGAGGTCAAATTGCTTGTATCTGAAATTATTTGTGAACCCACCAACATTTAGCGGATTAGGATTACCGATCACTGTCTGGTCATTAGCATCTACAATGCCATCGCCATTCAAATCCTTATACTTGATGTGCCCGGGTTTTATTGTTGATGCATCATTACCGTTATTAGGAACAGTTGCTTTTAACTGATAGCTACCATTTGGCAACAGATCAAAGTCGCTCAGCTGATAAAGTCCGTCGAAAATAAATCCATAAAATTGCGCCACATTTCTTCCCGGCAGCGCTATGTACGGAAGTGAATTATTGAACTGCGCATTCCAGTTGGTGACACGTGTTGTGAGGCCTGGCTCATCGCCGTTTAAAGAAACAAGCTTGTTATTGTTGAATGCGATATTAAAACTGGAGCTCCATGTAAAATTCTTCTTACTTATGTTGACTGTATTTATGGTAACCTCTAATCCCTTGTTAACTACAACACCAATATTTTTATATGCAGTCATATACCCTGTTGAAGTGGGGAGAGATGCGTTTAATAACAGGTCGTTTGTTTTTTTATAATAGTAATCGACGGTAAGATTTATACGGTCATTTACAAAACCCAGATCCACCCCTACATCAAGATTGCCGGTTCGCTCCCACTTTAGTTTATCATTACCAACCATTGTTGGTACAGTACCCTTTATATACGATCCATTAAAGTAGTACCCGCTCCTGGTATTGGTACTGTTAGCGCCTACTTCCTGGTCAAGGACGCTTAAGTAAGCAAAATCCGAAACACGGTTATTACCCGTTATTCCATAGGATGCTCTTAATTTGCCCGACGACAGAATGCCCAGCTTACGTACAAATTTTTCTTGCGCGAAGTTCCACGCAAAAGCACCGGAAGGAAAATATCCCCACCTGTTTGACGGATCAAATTTTGACGAACCATCACTCCTGAATGATGCAGTAAAAATATACTTTGAATTGAGCGAATAATTAATCCTGCCTAAAAAGGACACCAATGTGGAATAAGTGCCGGTATAGTTTTTTTCAAGTACTGTACCCTGATCCAGCCCTTTAATGCCCAACGCTTCATTGGGTAGTAGCACGGATGCGTAACCGTTAGATTCCGATTCGTTTCGTTGTATAGTAAAACCGGCCAGTGCATCTACCACGTGTTTCTTGGTAAACGACTTACTAAAAGTCAATAAATTTTCGTTAAGCAAACTCCTGTTATACGCATTGTTAACAGAGCCGTTAATGCCGTAAGTTGATCCATAAACTGTAACGGGGTTCCCGGCAGCTGTTTTAGAGTTATTAAATTTTTCAAACCGCATGTTATTCTCAGCCAATCCTCCGGTTACTTTAAACTTGAAATTTTTTAAAAATGAATACTCCAAAAAGGCATTTGAATAAAAAGATTTGCCATAGACGTAATTGTATGTGTTGTTTGAATTGACAACAGGGTTTACTCTTAAATCTACTGAGGATGTTAAATCATCATCAAAAGGATCGTTGACAAAGTCATCCATGTTGCCATTGCCGGTAACGGGTCTATATCCCCAGGCACTATACATTAAGTAAGATGATGCATTTCCCGCAGAACTGCTGTTTAAATCATCGGTTGTTAAATTGGCAATCTGTCCACTCTTAATGGAGTACGTATAATTTGCATTGATGCCTGTCCTGAAGTTTTTATTTAATCTCTGATCAATAGAAAAACGTCCCTGGTATCTCTTATATCCTCCATTAATCACAATTCCATTTTGGTCCAGGTAAGAACCACTAACCGAATATTTTGTAGCAGCCGTACCACCACGAACTGCTAAAGCGTGGTTTTGCATGAAAGCATTCTGCAACACCTGGTCCTGCCAGTTCACCCCTTTCATATCGCGGTAAGAATCCAGTGTTTTTCCATTCTGAAAATACAACTGCGGCGCCGTAGCGGGCAATAACTCCGTCTGATACTTCACAAATTCGTACGGGCTCATTACCGCAATTTGTTTGGAAGGTTGTTGCACCCCCAGCCAATTGTTATAGGTAACTACCGGGGCACCCGTTTTTCCTTGTTTTGTGGTAATCATTACAACGCCATTGGCGCCTCTGGCACCATATATAGCGGTTGAAGAAGCGTCCTTCAATATCTCAATAGACTCAATGTCATCAGGATTAATCGCATTATTGTCAGGATCCTCTAACGGGAACCCATCTATTACATATAAAGGAGCATTAGATTGAGTAATGGAATTACCACCTCGTATAACGATATTACTCCTGCTCCCCGGCTGGCCATCAGCAGTTGACACCTGAACGCCGGCAACGCGACCTGCTAATGCGTCTTCGAAAGACACAACAGGCGCTTTTTTCATATCTTCTACTTTGGCCGACCCCACAGATCCTGTCAGGTCTTTACGTTTTACAGAGCCATAGCCGATAACTACTACGTCCTCAAGTGTCTGATTGGTTTTACTCAGTTGAATTTTCAGGTTGGATTCATTTTCAACTGTTACCGTTTTGCTTAAAAAACCAATTGACGAAATGGTTAAAGTCTCTCCGGTAACAACGCCAACAAGGTGAAAATATCCCTTCTCATTGGCAACAACAGACTTCTTAGTCTTAGAGGTAATTACGGTAACTTTGGCAATAAGCTCGCCTTGCTCATTTGTAACTGTGCCTGCAATATTCTTTACCTGCTGGGAAATGGCAGAGTAGTAAGCTGCCAGGCAAAACAACATCATAAACATTTGTTTCATATGCAATCAATTCAATTTTTAAACAGTAGTCTGGTCTGGACTGGACTGGTATTGAGAAACAAACTTATGATTAACTTTTGATTCACCAAATTATTTTTTTAGTATTCAAAAAGGATATTACTGCATTTTTTGCTCTGAAGATTAAATAATGAGTCTGGTTTGGTTTGTACTGTGCATTTTTTAACTTTGCTGAAACATTTGCAATGAAGGATTTGGAAATGAGTATTGAAAATAAGCCCCTCAATAATTCCTCAACGAAACTGAAATATCAACAATTAACAGATTATATCATTTCATTGATCGAAAGCGATCAACTACGTGTTGGTGACCAGATCCCTTCTCTCAAACAATTCCAGCAACAGTTAAAAATGAGCAAAGAGACTTTGCTTAAAGGATTGAATGAATTGGTTGAGAAAGGTATTATAGAATCGATATATAGAAAGGGTTATTTTGTTAAAACGAAAGACATTCACCACTCTTTCCGCATTTTTCTCCTCCTGGATAAAATGAATATTCTACGGGAGCAGTTATACGGAATGCTTGTGGAAAAACTAAAAAAAAATGCAGATATAGACATCTATTTTCATCATCATAATTATAAGGTGTTCGAAAAACTCATTAAAGAAAACCTTGGAAACTACACCCATTATGTCATTGCCACTTTTTTGAAAGAAGATGTTGCTCCGCTATTGAATTTAATTCCAGAAAAGAAAAGAATCATCATCGATTTAAACCAGCAAGGACTTACGGGCGAATACAGTTGTATTTACCAGGATTACGAATATGACATTTATCACAGCCTGGTTAAACTGAAAAAAGATTTAGCCAAATATAAAAAGCTAATATTAATAGCTCACTCCGAAGCCATTCATGCCCGACTTGTGATAGAGGGCTTTTTACAGTATTGTGCTGAGATGAAATTTCCTTATCTGATTCAATCCGAGATAGACGAAAATAATTTTCAAAAAGGGAATGCCTATGTAACCTTTAGCAGGTATGACACGGATGATGTGGCACTCATAAAACTTGCGCGCAAGAAGAAACTCAAACTGGGGCAGGATATCGGATTAATATCCTACAATGACACGGATGTAAAAGAAATTCTGGAAGATGGCATTACCGTTATTTCCACGGACTTTGAAGCCATGGGCAAATCAGTCGCTCAAATTATACTGGAAGGAAAAACACTGTTTAAAAGAAACCCGACAAAAGTTATACAAAGGCATTCGCTGTAGCTTTAAGGATAAGGAGACTTTGTAATTGTTTCCATTAGTAAAACATCGCTTTATTCCTTTTTTCTTTTAAGCATGATTATAAAATTACGGCTCGCTTTTAGCCCCAATTTCAAGTCATGAAAAACGGCCCTTTCGAACCGCAGTTTTGATGATTTAGAAAGGATAGCGAGAATATGTTTTTAGCGGCTAGCTATTCAAAACCTGTTTGTCATACCAAACATCAAACGCCTTAAACCATGTCTATGTCTCGGTTTAAGGCGTTTGTTAATAAAGAATATTACAAGGCGGAGGTATTGCTCGCCGATGCCAGACGATATTGTCAACCTGGACTGACACTCAATCTCCTATCACCCTATTATTACTTGTTAAGCCTAAATGAGCATTCGGCCTTTACCTGTTTACCTTCCCAGGTTTTCATGGTTGTTGAAAAATCGCCGGCTATTATGCCATTATTTGATCCAATTGGAACTTCCGAAATGTTGGCTGTAATTGGAACCCCGTCGCTGGTTTGATCCTGGTAGGGTTGATTTAAAATCGGTTCAAATTGAAGCAAATAGATGGATGATTTTCCTGGATATAACATTCGTCCGGAAAAATAAATACTCAGCCTCGGAGTACCGGCGACGCCTTTTTTCCATGCATAAATAATGTCGTTATACATGTAGTAAACTGTATCTACTGAAGGATTGAAACTATAGAGGGTCGTATCGTTTCCATCGATCACTTTAAAATCGACGAACTGTTCTGCCATGTTACCACAGGCGATTATCTCACCCGCATCAACATCATGTTCAGTAGTTGCCACTGTTTTCTTTTGAGCTATTTTGTTTCCTGCCAAATCAAAGGTTGAGATTACGGCCTGCGTTGGTACTGTTGTACAACGATACACTGTATAGGAGAAGGCTCCATTTACAAGGTTTACCTGTTGGTGAACATCATCAATGAAAATGTCGACATACCCGCTTTTAACGGCATTATTACTGCAATCTTTCACCCGCCCGGAGATAGTAACGGCCATTGGTGCCTGGCGAGCATCAAAAGTCACGGTATCTAATTTCGTATCGCTGGAGAAGGGTCCGATTGATTGCGAAAAAATGGAGCCGCCGCACGAAGAATACGCATATAAATTAAATACCGTGTTTGCCGGCACTTTTCCTAAAACGGTACCATTAGCATCAGTATAGTCGTAAGCCGAAACAGGCCTGTTATCATCGATATAGTTCAGTGATACTTTCCCATTTTTAAAAGCATGGCCATTAGGGTCCTTCAGTGAAATCTCAAAATTCACAAGGGGGAATGGTGAATCAAAATCCCAAAATGAGAAGTGTTTGACTGTACCTACGTAATTGACGCCTTGTCTCGTAGCAATCCCCTCTTCTTTCCAAAGGCCCGTAGAATCATTAAAATACCAAAGAGGAATTGATGTAGGAGAACTTCCCATCATGGAATAAGGTATTGGAATGGTCAGCGTTGCGTTTTTGCCGGAAGCAAGCTGGAGTTTTTCACCATTTGCGCCATTAAGCTCCACGACAAGCATCCCAAAAGATTTTAACCCAACTTCTTTGTTTGAAGTATCAATACCCCTATGGTCGCCGGGCATTACGACAGGCCTATCCGGAGATGTCGGGTCCACGTATGCGGCCGACACAGACACGGTTCCTGAATAACTGTTTTTAGTGGTTGCATTCATTGTAGCATTCGCCGGAAAAGCAATGCCAATACCAGATGAAATCGTCACAGATCCTCCGCTACTATTATCAAAAGAACCTATTGTATTTTTGGGTATCAGCTGAATTGAAACCGTGTTTTCTGCATTTGGATGGACTATAAAAGTTCTTGAGCCGGGAAAAAAACCGTTCTTAGAAACCTGGACAAATCCAGCGTTCTTTCCAAGCTCGGCACTATTGATGGTAAAGTAGCCGTCTGCATCCGTGGTAGCGTTTTTGCCTCCGGCGATAACAGTCGCACCCTGAACAGGTTGTTGCAAATTATTGGTGATACGTCCATGAACACTTGCTGTAACAGTTTCTATTTTAGGTGGTTCAATTGGTGGAGTTACTATTGTCGAATCAATGGGCTTAACAGGCTGCACATTGCTATCTCGATTACAGCTTAACGTGAGGATGCATGAGACGAATAGAATACCTAGTAAGGCTACGGATCTTTTGATCATAATAATAAGGTTTGAGGGTCGTATTTTAGCGGCTAAGATAAAACTTACTTCAGGGTAAAACAAACAAATTAAACAGACTAACCTTTAGAATAAGTGTTAATACCTATTTTTTTGAACCCGCTTTGCTTTTGTCCCGCCCGCTTTCTATATTTAGGAAACATAACATCATGCGTTTACAAAGTATGAACAACTTCGCTGGTTTGTTGTTGTTGTTTCAGCAGTTGTTATTCCCATCACTTATCTACCCTTGCAGATGACAACCAACAAACAGTGCTCAGTAAGTCTGACCTGTTCACTATAGCCTACCGCGATGGGCTTTCCGAAAGCGATGCATCCACTCTTCGGACAACCATTACCGTAGGCGGCCCGTTAAAGCCCGGCAAATACTTTTTTTCCATTCAGGTAATTGATAAGAATAACGACAATGCCACTATCCATTCGACCTGGCACTTTGAAGTGACGTGAAAATCTATTACGTAGTGTAGCTAAGAAAAAAAAATTATGAACCCCTCGTCAAAAATAAAGCGCATGAAAAAACATCTTTTGCCCCTAATGTTTGTTTCTATTACTGCTGCAGGTATAGCACAAACCAAACAACCCCCCAAACAAAAGGAAGCTGCTCCTACCCAAAAAGAAATGGCAGACATGATGAAGGAGATGCAGAAGAGTATTGACGAAATAAGCCCGGAAGATAAAAAGAAAATGGACAGCATGGGCATTAAAATGCCCGACATGAATGGCATTCAAAAAACTGTTTCGGGCCTAAATGATGCCCAAATACAAAAAGCATTCACAGAAGGAAACAGGGTTGTTCCAAACCGGGATGCTGCAAGGATTGCCGCCATACCTAAAGGAGTAACCGATGCCGGTATGGCAACCTTTGTTTCATCCATACACAAAAAAATAATTCCTGTGCTTGGACCGGACGTGGTTACCGAAGGTGATAACTTCCTGGCCTACGTGGAAAAGCAGGGAATTAAAACTGCGCAAGCTGGCAATTTAGCGGCAAGCCTGTGGGCTGCAGGCAATCCGAAAATGGCCATTTACCTGATGGGGAAAATTTGCAGCGTGGCACCGGGTACAGACAACCTGAACAATTACGCATCCATGTTAAGCATGATGGGCGGTGAACATTTGGCCATCCCGATTTTAAATAACCTGAATGGAAAATTCCCAAAAAACAGCACCCTGCTAAACAACCTCGGACAAGCCTGGTTTGGTTTAGGCGAAATAACCAAGGCAGAAAAATATCTCGACAGTACCATCCACATTTATGCCTACCATTCGCAGGCCAATTACACCAAATCCGTTATTGAGGAAAGCAGAGGGAATGTAAAAGGGGCTGTTGATGCATTGATGAAATCCATTAAAAAAGGCTACAACGCCGACAAGGATGGTAAACTGCAGGAGCTGCGTAAAAAACAGGCCGGTCAGGATATAGATTTCCCATTCCCTATGCCACAAGATCCATTAGGGTTGGAAAAATTCAATTGGCCTAATTACCAGATGAATGTGGCTGAGTATCAGCTCCGGGAAAAAGAATGGGATGAGTTTAGAGACAAATGCAGCGCAGAGATAAATGACCTGAACGGCCGTGCGGCACAACTCGAAAAAATTGCTGCTGATGCCAACCAGAAAAGAACAGACGCGTTATTTGCGGCGCAGCGTCAGGGAAAAATGTTTAATCCATTTCCATGGTATGCGGTTGCAGCTTTCCGAAAACTACAATACCTGGTTGAGGACAAAGACAACGGTCTCCTATACAGGCTGCAGGCAACAAGAGATGCGGTCACTGGTGTGCTGAAGGATGATGAGGAATGGAAAAATAAACGGGCGGCTGAAGAAAAACTTGTAGATAAAAAATACCAACCACTTATTGGCGAAGGGCGCGAAAACCCGCTTAATGAATATTGCGATGCGGTGAATAAAGTGCGCAATGAATACATTGTAATGGTAAATACCAAACTCCAAATGACGCAGAAAGCAGTGTTAGACAATATGCGTCGAATGCTCAACGACCAGGTCTATTATGCACAGTACACCAGTTGGCCCGAGGATTTTGAAGTAACAAAAATTCATGCAAAAATTGAGTGGTTGAACAGCATTGCAAGCCAGAAAGTAATATTTATGGACAAATCATCGATTTGTCCGCCTAATAGCGAGAATGAGCTGGTAAAAACAAAGTTGGCTGAATTTGATGACATCGCTTGCAAGTATAATGGCAAAACAAATTTTGCCGGTTTGCTTACTATGGAAACAAACTGCAGTCATACCACTTTCCATTTTAACACGGATGTAATTAAATACACACATGTGGAGTTAGGGAATGAGTATTTGCGCTCTACATTGGTATTGAGCCCGAAGATAGGGGTCGGTATGAAAGAGGGACCTGTAAAAGCGGATGCATCAATTGGTTCGGATATTACCATAAACATGGATAAAGAGGGGAATAGCGATTGGAATGCGGTAGTAAAAGCAGGTGTTGAATTGGGCGTAGGCGGCAGTGCGGGCCCAGTGAAAGCAGAAGCTACTATCGGCTCAGGTATCGAACTGGAGATAGACAAAAGTGGCGTACAAGAGGTAAGCATTGTGTCAAAAGCCAAACTGGAAGCGGGTATCGAATTGCCGGAATCAGAGGGAAAAATGCCTGTAGACAAAACTATTAATAAGGGCATAGAGCAAGTAAATAAAGGAATAGGTGCGTTAGACACATCAGTGGAAATAGGCGTAGAAAGCCGGTCCAGCCTAATCAGCGGCCGCGGATCGGTTAGTGGAACCGGCATGCTAAAAGGAATCACGCTTTCACAATGGTAAAACATTCAAACAATGAATATGAAATACATACTTTCAACTTTTCTCATCCTTATAACAATAACTGCCTTTGCGCAAGATTGTACCAAAGAATCACTCCGCAAAAAACCGGGTACCTGGAAAGAAGGGCAGCAAGGTTCTATTCACGATGTAGCTGCTGCTGACTTAATAAAAGAGAAAGCAGTAATGGCAGCTATTCATAAAATGATCACGGCTAACTATACCCCAACCGGATGCCAGGTCGGGTACAGCAATAGCTATGGCAAGTATTCAGTCGCCGGCCAAAACTGGGTGGCTGATCCATATAATTATACGATGCATATTCTCCGGTATTTGTGTGACGGAAATAGCACTGATAAATCAAAATACTATGTTGATTACTCTACTCCTACTAATGTAAGCATTACGGCTAATGTGGTGTTCTCATTGAATAATCTCTATGCCGCAACTATTGCCCCGGACGAAGTGAGAAGCTATTTGAAATTGAAACAAAAGCCAGAGAAAAAAGAAGGTGTCTGGTATATGGGAGAAGAGGTGGTGGGTGATTATGGCACACCTGGCGAGGTAAAAGAATATCGCTGGCTTATTACCTACAATGACACACTACCCTTTTATTATGTAAGCCGTAAAGAATATTTACTGATACAAAAGAAGAGATTGGAAAAGTCGATACAGGAAGTTCCCAGCGAAAAAGAATACACCAACAAGTACCTCAATAATGTGAACGAATATTTAAAGAGGCCGGAATTCGAATTATCCCTCCCTGCTATTTGTATGTGGAATGAAGAGGAAAGATTTGAAAAATTTGTAGACGAGGGAACCCGTGGTTCTTTCTTCGCCGTAAAGCCCAATCTTGATTACTATCACAAGAAATTACCAAAATCTTCCCCCCAATTTTTTACCGTGGTTTATAAAATAGCAAAAGGCGATGCGGTATTTGCAGACAACTACGAAGCCATAAAAAAAGCCGTCGATTTTACAAAACTTAAAGACATGCTGGGGAAATGAATGATGAGATCAGTAAACTTTACCGCCAGTTGCCCGGCACGCTGCCTGCGCGTATAAAGTTTTTCAAATAGTTGTTTTAGGGCAACAATAAGTTCATTATCCTTGTTGGTATAGCGGATTGTGCTTTGTTTGCTTTCTGAAATCATGTCCGCATAACGCAGACGAACACTGACGCAACCCGTTAACTTGTCCTGCCGGCGGAGTTCAAAAGCAAAACGCTGATAATCTCAGGCAACAATTATAATTATTAAACCGAGTGCGTATTAATACACCCACTGTTATTATCGAAAAAATTAATATTACATTTGTTTAATACTGTGTTTATACTTTCAATTGTCTTGTTATGAATAAACTCATTTTACTTTGTTTGGCAGCAGCCATTAACTTGTTAAGTGTCCAGGCTTTTTCTCAGGACAAAAAGTCCAAGGACAAACCATCTAGCCAGGATACAACAGCTACCTTAGGGCTTGCTGGCGACAACCTGGATCTTTATGCTGTATTAGACCTGTTTCAAAAGTCAAAAACAATTGAAGCGTTTGAAAAATCGCTCAATGATGAAAAACTAAAGATCAATAACCTGGATCTGAACCTGGATAAAAAAGTTGATTTTATTAAAGTGGTCACTACCCAAAAAGACAGTTCGTATACATTCATACTCCGGGATGATGTTAGTAAAACTGAATCGCAGGATGTTGCTGTCATTCTGTTAGATAAACTCAAAGGCGGGAAGGTGAGCCTGCAAATTGTTGGTGACGAGGAATTATATGGCAAAGATTATGTTATTGAGCCAAAAGGAAATTCGTCGATTACCAGTAACCCCGGGTATACAGGAGACAACCCGGTTACGGTTAATGTTCCGGCTACAACGACTGTGGTGGTGCAATCTGCACCAATCGTACAGTACGTTTATTCGCCCGCCTATGTACCTTATTATCCGCCTTATTACTACGGCTATCCCCCACCGTGGTTTGGATTTGCAACTGTTATGGCTGTAGGTATATATCGGTCCAATCACTACTATCATGGGGGCTATTACGGTGGTCACTATCATGGCGGCGGAAATACCGTGGTTATTAATAACAGAAACAGTATTAATCATTACAACAGCACCAGGAACACATCCAACACGGTGCGCAACAACCAGGACAGGGGTAGTTATGGCAATGGCAAAGTAGATCGCTCGGGAAACAGAAATTCGGCATCAAACAGGCCATCTAATTCACCATCCAACAGGCCCTCAGCATCCAACAGACCCTCCACATCAGACAGGCAATCGCCATCAGCATCCAATAGGCCTTCGGCATCAGACAGGCAATCTCCCGCAGCATCCAACAGGCCCTCAACCTCAAACAGGCAATCGGCCTCTCCTTCAATGTCAGACAGGCAATCATCAGGCAGGTCATCTGGGGGGTACAGTGGCGGTGGGCGTTCCATGGGGGGTGGCCGTTCTTCCATGGGCGGCGGAGGCGGAGGCAGAAGACGCTAGCTTCACTGTATGGTACCAATACAGTAGTTAAGCTTCAAAAATAAAATGGAAGCCTGGATAATTGAATAATGAACCTGGTAACAGGACAGGTAACCAGGAATGTTGTTTGTATATCACAAGCGGAGAGGCTTATAAAAAAACCACTCTCAAAAAATATTTTTTGAGAGTGGTTGAAAAGTAGGTGCTACATCATTTCTTATTTGGTGAGCCCATCGGAGGCGCTCATATCTCTTACTGCGACATATTGGCCATTTCTTTTTTCAAAAAGGCTCATATAATTTCCTGTATTGAGTGTCGTATTGAGAGAATCTGTCACTGAAAAAGCACCAAGTTCTACAACAAGTTTTCCATCATTTGAAACAAAAACTTCGTTGGTAGTATATTTGATCTTATCAATAGGTGAAGTCAGGTCAGACGTTAAAAAAGCGATGATTGCTTGCTTGCCCACTATCGGTGGCCTGTTGGGAAAAAAACTTTTCGCATCCTCCGCATAATAATTAATGCTTCTTGGCTCGCCACTATTGTATACGGCAGCAAATGAATCTTCCTTCGCCTGGATTTCTTTTTTGATTTGTTCTTTATCAATTACTTCCGCTGCGTTTTCTGTTTTCGCATTACAAGCAAACAGCAGCCCCACTATACAAGTTAACGTGCATCCTTTCAGAATTAGATATGGCATAAATTGATTATTTTATTATTTTACTAATATAAGAATAAACACACCCATATTAAAATAATATCATGTTTCTACAACATTTTCCTTTTCGTGATGCGTTAAAAAAACGCAACCTTTCACACACGTAAAACAGCAATGCCACTAACATTGAATCCTTGCCTAAACGGAGATATTTTTTGCTTTTTGAAGCTTGCTGGAATATTCTATGCTGTAAACCGACCATAGGCAAAAGCATGCTTGACTTCACTTGTATTAATAAAGCTACATTTCGATACGCACAATTCCTTTCTTGTTGAAAATTTAAGTGTAGGTTTTTTATGCATCCATTATTGCAAAAGTTAGGCAGTGATTTGCAATAGGCTGGCAAGGAGCTACGACATAAACACAACGCCTATCCCACAAGACCACCTTTTATTTCGTTCCTCCTTTTGCCAATGCAAATAACAGCCAAATGAGGTTCCATAATTTATTCATGTAAGTTTTTTGAATTATGGAAAAGAATCAAGCTACTACTATTCATTTGCAGACGAAGAGGCCGTCTCAAAAGTAATTGAAGACGGCTTCATTTCATTTCGGTTATCATCTTTGTCTGACACTAATCTTTTTCAATGGTTTATCTTTACATCATAAATAACCCTTATGGAAGGAGGAATGCAAAAATCAAAAGATCCGTTACATGGCCTAACGCTGGAAATGATTGTACAACATTTAGAGGCAAGCTACGGATGGGAAGAGTTGGGAAAACATATTCCCATCAACTGTTTTACCAGTAATCCCTCTGTACAATCGAGTCTAAAGTTTCTACGCAAAACGCCCTGGGCACGAACCAAAGTTGAGAATTTTTATAAATACTCTTTGCGACATAACAAATTGAAGTAATCGCGCATATTTTACCTGCCTGCTATTTTTAAATCCTGACAATATAACTGGAAGAAAATATGTGAACCGGGGTTTTATATGCTACGCTATTCGCCGCAGCGCTTCCAGCAATTCTGCTTTTGCATATTCCATAACATATCCTCCAAAATAATCCGGGCATCTTTCCTTATTTCTGCGCGCCCTGTTTATACCGTATCAACACCTTCAACAATATCTTAAACACAAAATAAACCGTCACCTTATTCTGATGCAGCCAAAATGACTGTAACGCCTGTTCCAGCGCTTGCCGCGGCCTATTATACTTATGATAGGCCATGTCCGATGTATGGGCAAAATACAGGGACCAGTTGCGTTGCGCCGTTCGTTTTAACTGCCGTTGCTGTTGTGCCGGCAGATAAGGCTGTATAATGTTAATAACTTTTTTTATATCCTTAATGTGCTGACCTGACTGAAAATACCTGCTTGTAATATTGTTGGTATGAACGCGGTAAGCAGCGAGCGTTTGAGGGGTATAGGCCACCGGATAATGTGCGGCTATTCTCACCCACATCTCCCAGTCTTCCCCGTAGTGAATACCAAAAAATCCACCCAAATGTTCATATACCGCTCTCTTTACAACGACCGCCGGTGGTTGTAATTTCTGTTGCGTTGCAATGGTAGGCAACCAGTTGCTAATGATGCCCGGCGCGGGTAACAGCGTATTTCCCGGCCACATAAAATTGCCATCTTCATCGATATATGTATAGCCTGTACATACAGCGCCTGCTTCGGGATATTGCTCAAACAGTGCCGCAGTAGCCGTATACAGGCCGTCACCGGCCATATCATCACCATGCAACAGGTGTATCAACTTCCCCCTGGCGCGATTTAAACAGGTTTCAAAATTCCGTGGACTGCCACAGTTCTCCGGCTGTCGGTAAAATTCGACACGGCCTTTGCCGATGGTGGCTACCAATGCTGCTACATCAGCGTCCGTGCTGCAATCATCTACTACTTCTATTTGCATCAGCCCGGGACCGGGGTCCTGCATCAACACACTTTGCAGCGTAGCCACCAGATAACGGCTACAGTTATAAGTAGGTATCATCACCGACCAAAGAGGACGGTGCACATCCGGCGCAACGGATGGTATCACCGGAGGCTTGCTTGGTATCCGCTCGTTCATTTCCATGCTGGTTTCATTTAGTATAGTAGGATGTCCAGTTGTTCAGTCCCTGTTGCAACGCGAGTCTTTCGGCTTCATTCTGCAGTGCAGGTACCTGTTTTTGTAATACCTGGCGGGCCCCTTTCAGCATACGTGTTTTATCGGTAGACATATTCATATCATGAATGCGATAGGCTGCAATTCTATTGTTGTGATGAAAAACAAAAAGGTGTCGGGCAATGTTGAGGTTGAGATCATAATCTTCACACACGGCTAGCCGGGTATCAAAATGGAAATGAAAAAAAAGGTCTCGTCTGTAGAGCACACATGATTCCATACCAATATAATTCGCCTGCAACAACGACAAGTATCCATCACCATTCTGATGTACGGTATTCAGGAAAGCGCCGGATTTATCCACGCGATCATGTGCACCGGAAATGAATCCTGCATGTGGATATAGTTTGAAGTAGTACAGTTGCAGTTCTGCTGCGCCTGCATATAAATAATCATCTGCGTCCAGGAAGATCAGGAATTGTCCTTTGCTGAGTTGTACGCCTATATTCCGGGCGGCGGATAATCCTACCCGCTCCACGCGTGTATACGTAATCTGCTTTGAGTAAAGCGCGCAAACTGCCGCTGTGTTATCGGTGGACCCATCGTCAATGACAATCACCTCTACCTGTTTCCAGCTTTGTGCAAGTACACTGTCGATAGCCTGTTTCAGATACGCAGCATGGTTGTAACAGGGAATAATAACAGAAACAAGGCTTTGTTCTGTTACCGGAACGGGTTGCTGTAATGCAGATGGAAACGCGGTAATATCCTGTCGTTGTAATTGTTTATGCGCATTATAAAACTGCCATCCTGAATAGCTCCCTTTTATCTCCGTTATAATATGCCGGAGACTTTCATCGCGGTCGCGTTGCAGCCATTGTTTCAGCCGTTTGAGATAATAGTGTGGCAGTCCTTTGTACAAACGCCGCAGTTCCCCGCGTTGCTGGTAGTTTTCATGCTGTACCAGCAGGGCGCTTACATGTCCGCGCATGTAGCCGAACAGTTGCTCACGCAGGCCTGTATCGGATGACCGGTGTTCATGAAATACGTATAGCTCCGGTATGTAGTAACAATTCCATCCTTCTGCCAGCACCCGGTACCACATTTCCGAATCGCCACTACAGCCGGACGCGCCTACATCGAGTCGTTCGTCAAAAAGACCGGCGAGCAGGAATGCGTCTTTTCGAAAGGCCATGTTAGCACCGGCGCCAACGTCCCAGGCGGGTACCCCATAAGCGCTGTGATCTAGAAAATAACGGTGATCGAACCTACGGGGCAGATATCCTTTATTGAATCCCCATTTCTTTTCAAAAACATATTGTGCGTATGTATCCAGCGAGGCTGGGATCACGAGGCCTGTAACGGCCATTATCAGCGGATCACTGAAACTGGCTTTGAGGTTAGCAATCCAGTTGACAGGAATCTGCACATCATCGTCGGTATAGGCAATAAGATCGCCGGTAGCACTACGGGCACCTGTATTGCGTGCAATGTCAAGTCCTTTCCTGTTTTCACGCACATATTTTACCGTTGGGAATTTACGTACAACCTCAAAGGTGGCATCGTCATCCGGTGCGTTATCAATGACCAGCAGTTCGAAATCCTGATCTGTGCAGGATAACAGGGATTGCAAACAGATGGCGAGTGATTGTGGCCGGTTGCGGGTGCAGATCACTACGGATAAGCTATTGGCAGTATTAACTGTATGCAATGAAGAGCCGCGCTCCCGGTAGTAGTCGAGTGCCGGTTGGATAGCTACCCGGAGTTTTTCACGTGCCTCTTCCGGTTGCGCGATCCAGGCATGCCCCAAAGGGATATTATTCCACCAAACAACCACATAATGATCGCCGGCCGTTAATACGAGGTTATCCAGTTCCGTGAGCTGTACGTGAGATATTTTATACAACATCTTGCTGATTTAGAATCACTGGAAAATCCGGGCGTACATACCCCATCCATTTCCCAAACCAGGCTGTATTTTCCCGATAGTCTTCCACATTAAACGAAAGACAACCTTCAAAGTAGAAAAGACGGGTGGTGGTATCTTTTACAAATACGATGGAAAGGTAATAGGCGCCATTGTTCAGGAAATTGCCTGGTATCCGGCATTCACCGCTGATGAGGCCCGGTTGCAGCGACGTTCCTTTTGAGGCTACATCGAAAATGCATTCGCCGGCCATATTAAACAGGTGTATTCCGGCGATCAGGCTGCCGGGATCCCGATCCGCGTACCAGCATTCGAACCGGATGATAAAGGGAGTCCGGATATCGAACAATTCTGTGTCATATTGCAGGGATACTTTCTTTATCCTGATATAATCGTTACCTGGCGCGGCATCAGGAGTATCGTACTCCTGGTAAAGATAATCTGATTGCAAATTTTTCAGGTAGCTGCCAATGACTTCTGCCGGCTTGCCTTCGTCGATGAGCTGACCTTTATGTAAAGTGATCACCCGGTCGCAAAGATTAAGCAGTGCCTGGGTATTATGGCTAACAAACAATACCGTTTTTCCCTTGCGGCCGGAAATTTCCTTCATTTTGCCCAGGCATTTGCGTTGGAATTCCACATCCCCAACAGCCAATACTTCGTCAACCACAAGGATTTCCGGGTTAAGATGAGCAGCTACTGCAAAGGCGAGTCTCATGTACATGCCGCTGGAGTAACGTTTTACGGGGGTATCGATAAACTGTTCTACGCCGGAAAAGGCAACAATTTCGTCGAAGCAGGCCTGGATCTCACGTTTTTTCATGCCCAGGATATTCCCGTTAAGAAAAATATTCTCGCGTCCGGAGAGTTCTCCGTGGAAGCCTGAGCCTACCTCCAGCAAACTTGCCACCCGGCCCTTACCAAATACCCGTCCGGAAGTTGGCGCAGCTATGCGGGAAATGATCTTCAACAAGGTTGACTTACCGGCGCCATTATTACCGATAAATCCCATCACTTCTCCCTGGTTTACCTCGAAGCTCACATCCTTTAATGCCCATACCAGGTGATCTTCTACCGGCTGCTTCTTTAGCCAGTGGCGGATATCTTCCCGCAAGCGACCGGCGCTTATAGTACCAAGGCGATAAGATTTGGAAATATTTTCTGCTTTGATGGCGATCATATCACATCCATTACTTTTAATTCCTGTTTTTTAAATAAGGTGATACCTACCAGTATCAGCAACAACACTTCCACACAGCTAAAAAGCAGGTGCAGGATATACACGGGTTCATTTGAGAAGAACCCTGCCCGGAAGGTTTCTATCACCGCTGTCAGCGGGTTAAGCCAGAACAAAATCTGGTATTGTTCCGGCACAATGGATGCGGGGTATACCACCGGGGTAGCGAACATAAAGAGCCGCAACAGGAACTGAAGAGTATAATCCAGGTCCCGGTAGCGGGCGGTGAGTACGCTTACAATCAACCCCGCTCCCAGTCCGAAGCCAGCGGTAATCAACAGCAACACCGGCGTTAATAAAATATAATAACTACCCGTGATTCCTCCTTGGGAAAAGTAATACTGGTATATGAAAATAAACAACAGCAACTGGATGACAGTTCTCACCGTATGGGAGATCACACTACTGAGAGGAACGATGAGCCTGGGGAAATAAACCTTACTGAAAACATTGGCATTTTGCAGGAAGGTGTACATGGTACCATTCAGGCAATCTGAGAAGTAGCCCCAGAAGAGAATACCGGAAAGATAAAAGAGTATAGGAGGAATTCCGCTGGTAGAGACCTTAACAATTCTTCCAAAAATCAGGTAGTATACCAGGGTGGTCAGTACCGGTTGCAGAAATACCCAGAACGGCCCCAGTAAGGTTTGCTTGTAGTTGGCAATCAGGTCTCTTCTAACAAGCCGCAGGAGCAAGTCTTTATAATGCCAGATCTCCGACAGGCGCCATTGAAACCATTTTGTACCGGAGCTGATCTCCCATTCCCAGGCGTCTTTATTTTCCATTGGTGAATTGCTTTATATCGTTAATATGCTGCCAGCGTTGGCTTATACCTTTCTTTTAGGACGAAGGATTGTTTCATCAATCCGGTCCAGTACCCTGGCATCCACGATCGGATCAAACTTCCTGGCAAACAACCGGCTGCTCGACTGCAAACTGCTCAGATCTGCCATTGTCAGCACTTTAGGATGTGCTCCGCCCTGTGATCTATCTATATAACGGTAATTATCATTGACAATATGATCCCTGAAAGGACTATTCATCAGTATGGTATTGATCAGAAACTCGTCGGGCGACCAGGTATGTTTGAAAAAAAACCGATGGTTACTTTCCGCCAGGGATTTGTGCAGGTAAACCGCTGCGGATGCACTTATTGTCCAGTAAGAAGCCAGCGGTCCTCCGTAAAGCTGCGCCGGCAGCGAAAAATTCCTTTCCGGGAGCAGCAGTGAAAGGATATTTTCCAACCGGTGTTTCCCTCTAAAATTATAGTCGATGAGATGATACCGGGAAATCCGCTGTATAGCCTCGTCCCACCAGGGTGAAGGGGGTGTTTCCGAAGCAAGGAAAGAGACGCCCGGGTGAGCCTCGAAAAATGCGTGTATTTCACCTGTTGGTTTAATCGGGTAATCCTGCCCGCTCAGGAGATTGATACAATCGTAAGAACGGCCACTGGAAAATATGGCATCGAGAGATGCTTCAATAGCTTCCAACTGGCTGAATCCCGCCCAATTCACATTCTTCCGGCCTGTTACAAACCGGGTATTAGGCAGTGTTGCCAGGTATTCGAACGGAAAAATATCAACTTTTTTATCCAGGTGCAGGTAAAAATCAAATTGCGGATGATGCAACATTTTAATCATTCTCGCCGCCAATCCCGGATACTGATGTAGGATAACTATATTGGCCATTCTCATAATAGTACGTTCTGTCTGTATACTATACCCATTTAGTATAGTCTGTGTATTGAAAGTACTAAGATTATCTATATATAGCAAATGCCGGCTAAGAGTTTCGGAGCTGTGGTCAGGCGCGATCAGGTGTTAAACGATAATATGTCTATTTTTTATAGGATTAGTTAAAATAAATTTGCGCAAGTCAAACCTTGCATATACATTTGCAAGAAATCACTTGCGCAATATGGCACCAACAAAAGACATCTTTCAGGCAATAGCTGATCCAACCCGCAGGCAAATTATTGGTATGGTGGCTCGGAAATCACTAAATGTTAATGCTATTGCCAGGGAGTTTGATATTACCCGTCAAGCAGTTTCATTGCATGTACAATTTCTTAACGATTGTGGTCTTATTGTAATCAAACAGCAGGGCAGGGAAAGATATTGCGAAGCCAAACTCGAAAGATTAAAGGAAGTAACAGACTGGGTAGATCAATATCGAAACTATTGGGACAATAAATTAGACTCATTGGAAAATTATCTGGCTAAAATTCAAAACAAGAAAAAATAGATAGATGGAGAAGTACAATACATTCAAACAAGAAGGGAACAGTCTTATACATACGAGGATGCTCGATGCTCCAAGGGATTTGGTTTGGGAAGTATGGACCACCCCGGAGCATATAAAAGAATGGTGGGGGCCAGATGGTTTTTCGCTGACTATAAAATCAATGAATGTACAATCTGGCAAAACCTGGGATTCTGTTATGCATGGTTGGGGACAGGATTGGGATAGCAAAGTTGAGTATTTGGAAGTAGAAAAACCTTCCCTTTTATCTTATAAACATTTTGGCGAAAGCGAAGATTACAACTTTACGGTTTCAATTTCATTTGCAGAGGTTGAAGGAAAAACATTACTGACAATGAAGTCAATATTTAAGTCAAAAGAAATTATTGAAGAATTGAATAGACGGGTAAATGCCATTGAAGGTGGCAAGCAGACTTTAAATCGACTTGAAAACTATATTAAAATATTACAAAGTAACAAACCATAAATAAAAAAAATATGAGAAAAATAATTTCATTTATGCACATATCGCTTGACGGTTTTGTAGCAGGACCGAACGGAGAGATGAACTGGATCAACCATGGTGAAGAAATTTTTGATCATGTTGGCAAGCGGATCGGCGAAACCGATACGGCATTATACGGACGAGTAACTTACCAGATGATGGAAAATTACTGGCCTACCGCAGGAGACAAGCCGAATGCGACCAAGCACGACATTCAACATTCAAAGTGGTATAACAAAATTCACAAAGTTGTTTTATCGAAAACAATGAAAGACGCGGGTTTGACTGATACAACAATTATTACCGACAACGTTTCAGATAAAATAAACGAAATAAAACAACAGGCAGGTGGAGAAGTCTTGCTTTTTGGTAGCCCGACAGCCACGCATTCACTTATTCAACAGAACTTAATTGATGGCTATTGGCTATTTGTTAATCCAATTATTCTTGGACGAGGCATTCCATTGTTTGTAGACATCAAAGACAAAACAAAACTAAACCTGTTGACTACCAGACAATTTACTTGTGGGGTAACTGAACTGAATTACATAGTGGACAGACAATAACAACGAACCGCTAACAGAATATTAGCGGTCATTGAAACAAACGAAAATATAAATATTGACTTCAAATCCACTGTGTGAAAAATGTAACAATCACTCTCCTATTTATAACACAGACTTTTTCAGCAAAATCGTAGTCCGTTCTGGATTTCGTAAGGCGACTAAATTCAAATGAATTCAGAAATGACATTGCTATACGCGAGTTAATTTACAGTTTTGCATATTACGCGGACAGGACTAAAGCTCAACGGCAGGCAGCTCTTTTTTTCGAAAGCTGAGGGAACTTTGGGAAATTCCATGCTGCTTAACTTTCTTGCTAAGAGCTATATAGTTGCCCTCCCATTATTAAACTTATTATCAATTGCAACTTCCAATTTTTCGATTTCCAGTTTTATAACTTTTAAGCGTTAGTATCTCTCAATATTTTCTTTATTCGAAATTTTCGAGCTATATTATATACACATTGACCTCGACTAAAGTAAAACTCAAACCGTTTAAGAAAATTTCGATTATGAAAAATAACTCGTTATTGCTCATCTTTTTTTCAATGCTCAGCCTGAAGGCTATTTCGCAGAATGGGAAAATAATAGATCAAACTCCCTATCATATCACAGACAGTTCCATAAAAGAAAATCAACAAACCATACCTGGCATATCCAATATTATAAATACAGTTGACTTTTTTAGCATAACCTATTTGTCAGATGGTTTGAAGGTAAAAGGATATCTGGCCATTCCAAAAAACAGGGGCATATATCCAACAATAATTTATAATCGTGGAGGAAATAGGGAATTTGGATCATTAAACGAGAGACAAGTTATTCGTATGCTTGGTATGGTTGCAAGTTGGGGCTATGTCTGTATAGCCAGCCAATATAGAGGCAATGGAGGCGGCGAAGGAAAAGAAGAATTTGGAGGAAAGGATGTAAACGACATTTTAAATCTTATTCCATGCTTAAATCAAATATCAAAAGCAGACACTTCACGTATTGGAATGTTTGGCTGGAGCCGTGGTGGAATGATGACATATTTGGCTTTAACTAAAACTTGTCAGATAAAAGCTGCGGTGATTGGTTCAGGACTGACTAATGCATTGACCAATACTTCTAAAAGACCTGAAATGGATTCGGTATTTTCTCAATTGGTACCAGGCTATTTTACAAATCGGGATTCTGCTTTAAAATCAAGGTCTGCGGTATATTGGGCTGACAAAATATGTAAAACCACTCCATTATTTTTGTTGGCAGGAAGCGCTGACTGGCGAGTTTCTCCCGACGAGGCATTAGAAATGGTGAATGTGCTTTATAAAACTAAACATCCTTTGCGTTTTGAATTTTTCGAAGGGGGCCAACATAGTTTAATAGAGCACTTTGACGAGGTGAATCACTCAATAAAATTATTTCTTGATACTTATGTGCGTGATAGAAAAAGCTGGCCGAGTTTAGATCCTCATGGGAATTAATACAAATTCACATGACAAAAATATTTGCAGGTCTTTGGCGTTGATGTACAGTTCCAGTTCATAGATAAAAAGTGTAAACTATTTTCAGGTATGCAAAAATATTATTTAAGTATTGTATGTGCATTGGTATGTAGTTGTTTTGCGAAAGGACAGCCTTTACCTGATTATAAAAAGGCTGATCTGCCAATAGAAATCCGAGTAAAAGATCTGTTGCAACGCATGACACCGGAAGAAAAATTCTGGCAGTTGTTTATGATACCCGGCGATTTGGGCGACAGTCCTGCTCAGTATAAAAACGGAATTTTTGGTTTGCAGGTAAACACTGTTCAGCAGCAGCACGGTGCCGCTGCTCAAATAATGAATTACAGTGCGGGACAAACAGCCCGGCAAACATTAGAGAAGATCAATCATATTCAACAATATTTTGTGGAACAAACAAGGTTGGGCATTCCCATCATTGCCTTTGATGAAGCATTGCATGGCCTGGTTCGTTCCGAAGCTACAGCCTTTCCGCAAGCCATCGCTTTGGCGGCCACATGGGATACCACCCTGATGAGGCACGTGGCTGCTGCCATTGCTAAAGAAACCAAAGCAAGAGGCATTCGCCAGATACTTTCACCGGTGGTCAACCTTGCCACTGATGTTCGATGGGGCCGCGTGGAAGAAACGTATGGCGAAGACCCTTTTCTTACCTCGGCTATGGGTGTTGCTTTCATTAAAGAATTTGAACAACGTGGCGTGGTTACTACACCCAAACACTTTGCAGTGAATCATGGTGACGGTGGCCGCGATAGTTATCCCATTCACTATAACGAGCGGTTGCTGGATGAATTATACCTGGTACCTTTTAAAGCAGTTGTACAACAGGCCGGAGCGCGAAGCATCATGACGGCTTACAATTCCCTGGACGGATCGCCCTGCACCGCCAACAATTGGCTACTGAATGAAAAGTTGAAAAAAGAATGGGGCTTTAAAGGTTTTGTAATCTCCGATGCGGGAGCCACAGGCGGCGCCAATGTGTTGCATTTTACGGCAAAAGACTATGCCGATGCGGGTGCAAAATCCGTGGAGAATGGCCTGGATGTTATCTTTCAAACAGCCTTTGAGCATCACACATTATTTGATCCCGGTTTTTTAGATGGGCGCATGAGCCTGTCCGTTATAGACAGCGCCGTGGCAAGGGTATTGCGTATAAAATTCGAGTTGGGCCTGTTTGAACACCCGTATGCCAAAGCGGAAGACGCGGGCAACTGGACGAGTGAACAGCATCGCCAGCTGGCCCGCGAAGCTGCAGCAAAATCCCTGGTCCTATTGAAGAATGAACCGCTTGCGGATCAGGGTCGACTTTTATTACCGCTGCAACCAGGAAAAAAGCTGGCTGTGATTGGGGTGGATGCTGTGGAAGCAAGGTTGGGTGGATACAGTGGGCCAGGTAATACCCCGGTATCCATATTGAAAGGCATTACAGAAAAAGCCGGTAAAAACCAGGTAAGTTATGCACCGGGGCCGGGAAGGGAACATACCCAATGGCTGCCTGTGCCGGGCACCTTCCTCTCATCCGAACAGGATGGCAAAAAAATGCAGGGATTGAAAGGTGAATATTTCAACAATGTCAACTTACAAGGTGAGCCTACCCTGGTGCGAACAGATCGTGCCGTACAGTTTCAATGGACATTGTTCTCCCCCGATCCGGAAAAGATCAATTATGATTTTTTCTCTGCCCGGTGGACGGGGAAAATCACTTCACCACAAACAGGAAAATTAAAAATAGGGCTTGATGGAAATGATGGCTACCGGCTATACCTAAACGGGAAATTGATGATCGACAACTGGAAAAAGCAATCGTATTCTACAAAGCTGAGTGATGTTTATTTTGAAAAAGGAAAAGAATACAACATTCGGATAGACTATTATGAACCGTCTGGAAATGCCCGGCTGCGGCTGATTTGGAATGCGGGCATCAAAGACAGTAGTGAGCAGAAAATAGAAGAGGCTGTGCGGTTGGCTCAAAAAAGTGATGTAGCCGTAGTGGTAGCGGGCATTGAAGAAGGTGAGTTTCGCGACAGGGCTTCACTGGCCCTGCCCGGCCTGCAGGAAAAGTTAATTCAACGGGTTGCGGCTACGGGCAAACCGGTAGTGGTATTGTTAGTCGGCGGCAGCGCTGTTACCATGACTAACTGGCTGGATAGCGTGCAGGCAGTGATGGATGTTTGGTATCCTGGTGACGCTGGAGGTACGGCGGTGGCAGACGTTTTGTTTGGCACAGAGAACCCTTCTGGTAAACTACCCATCACCTTTCCCGTCGCAGAGTCGCAATTACCGTTGGTGTACAACCACAAGCCAACGGGACGTGGCGACGATTACATTAACCTCACAGGAATGCCACTGTTTCCTTTTGGGTTTGGATTAAGCTACACAAACTTTGCCTATTCTCATTTGCAAATGCCCGCTGCCATACGGGCGGGTGATTCTGTTCAATTATCGTTTAATATTAAAAATACCGGGAAATACAAAGGAGAAGAAGTGATACAGCTATATCTTAGGGACGAGCTGGCTTCAGTAGCAAGGCCCGTAAAAGAGCTGAAAGGTTTTCAGCGTGTAAGCCTTAATCCCGGCGAAGAAAAAACTGTACAATTCAACATCACGCCGGCAATGTTAACCATGCTGGACGTCAACCTGAAAGAAGTGATAGAACCGGGCACATTCCGCATTATGATCGGCAGCTCTAGCGCAGATATTCGGTTGCGGACATTGCTGGAAGTGAAAAAGTGAACTAGAAATGAACCAGTGTCATGTCAGGTTGATAATGTCTGTTAAATTTACTAGTGTACCATCCCATTGGGATTTAATGTCAATCAGCAACCAACATACATTTCTTATGCATAAGCAGATGTATTAATTTTGTTTTGCAGCAACGTTTGTTTTTCCAATAATCGCTGAAGTAAGACCACCTGGTTATTAGCTCTTACAAGATTATGGCGCTCATACTTTGCGCCATAATACGGATCTCCCAATAAATGGTCCGTCAGGAATCTCATGGCTTGCATATAGATCATGAACAACCCTGCATAGAAGAAAGAATCCTTTTCTTCAGGCGTCATCACATCCTTCATTTCTGCGAAGTAACCCGTTACAATCGCGTGATAAAATTCTTCGCGTACTTCTATTCTATCAAAATCATTTTCTTCTTCGCTTACAGGCGACAAAAAAGTACGCATCATATCTCCGACATCGCTAATAAAATATCCTGCCATCACAGTATCAAGATCAATCACACACAAACCATTTCCTGCTTCGTCAAATAACACATTGCTGATCTTGGTATCATGATGAGTGACCCGGATCCTGAAATTTTCATCGTGTATGATTTGCTCATACATGGAAACGATGCCTGACTGGTTTTTCAAAAATTCAATAAGTGCCGACGACTCTCGTATTCTTTGTGCATCACCATTTTGAAGCGCTGCTAAAAAATGGCTATATCGAAGTGACAGGTTGTGAAAATCTGGAATACAGGTTTTTAGTTTGCCGCTATCAAACTTATTCAAAAGTCTAGTAAACTTGCCAAATTGTGCAGCTGCCTGATATGCCTGGGCTGGCGTCGAAACGACATCTACTGAACATGAACCAGCCACAAAAGGGAACAACCGATAGTAGCCTCCGTCATACTCTACGAGCGAGCTCCCGTTGCTGGCTACAACTGGTGATACAAACAGGTATTCAGGATAATGCTGATGAAAGTAACTTGAAAGACAATCAATATTATGTGCGATATCATGTGGTTTACAAAACACATTTTCATTTACCCGCTGCAAGATGAATTTCTCCTGCCCTTTATGTACAATCCACGTGTGATTGATAAGGCCGGTTCCAAATTTTTGAATGTCGGCACGGGAGAAATTGATAGGATAATGTTTCAATACATCGAACATAGAGTAGTTTTTTTGTCAGAAAGAAATGGGGTTAATCAAACTTAAGCAATGACTTTCCCGGTGTAAATTCAACCAGTGTGGGCGAAATCACCTCCACCTGTGCGTGCAGCGGACTTTCAACACCTTTTGATTTATTGTCAATAACCTGGAGCAACATGTTCATTGCCGACTCGCCCTGCCTGTACGGATATTGCTCAAGCGCCATCAACGGTGGATGTATGGTATAGCTGGTAATTGGAAGATTTGTAAAACTGGCGAATAATACTTCGTCATTTATTTTTATTGCATTTTGTATCGCGTACTGAATAGCATCCATATGTACATAGTCATTAAAGGATACGATGGCTTGGGGAGGCGCTTTCATACTCATGAGTTTGCGCATGGCCTGGAATGTACTCTCCACTGAGAAATCGGTCGACTGCACCCGCTGCATATCTACTTTCAATTTAAACTTTGCCATGCTCTGCATGTACCCACTCAGTCGATCTTTACTCGCAATCAGTGTGTCAGGTCCATTGATCAACGCGATTCTTCTCACACCTTTTGCCAGTAATTTGTCCACCAGTTTTGTCGTCCCATCCTGCACGTCGCAGTATACTTTGTTCACTGCATCTGCTGCTGGCACTCTATCAAAATACACAACAGGAATATTTAACCTGGATAGCGAATCAATGTGATCAGTTTGGGACGTAGCTTTCGATAAAGAAATGATAAGGCCGTCGACACGTTGCCTTTTCATCAAATCTATCAGTCTGATTTCGTTGTCGATATCATCGTAGCTCTGACCGAAGAGAATGGTATAATTATGTTGTGATGCAATGCCGTCAATTCCGCAAATAGCATTTGAAAAAAACTCTTCGCGAACAAATGGAACGATGACGCCAACGATGTAAGTTTTTTTTGATCTAAAATTTACAGCCAAAGGATTGGGTTCGTAGCCCAATTCTTTAGCCATTTGTTGGACCCTCATCCGCGTACCGAAACCAATGCGCGTGTGGCCGGCCAGGCCCCGCGAAACGGTCGACACAGAGACGTTAAGACGTCTTGCTATTTCTTTCAGGGTTGGAAGTGATTGATCCATTTTTGCGATCTTTTAATATTTGAAAAGTGAAATGACGCTATCACGGCAATAGAAATATTTTACCGGCACGTTGTATTATTATTTCGGCAGAAGTCTCTTCCAGTCTTTCATTATCAAATGCATTCAATACATTATTTACGGCACTAAGCCCTTTCTTATTATTTGATTTGTGATACAGCTCCTTAAGAATTTTTATTTTTTCAAAACTTTGTATACCCTCGATAAGTTTTTCAAATCTTACGGAACTTCTCGGACCTGGATATATTTGAAATGCATCGCCCCCCGGATAAATCCACCGGGAATCATTGAGAGGATTATCGTTCCATAAATTGAATCCCCATCTTAAATACCCCGTAAATCCTTTTGCGGATGCGTACCAGCCCATCCAAACGGATTCTGCCGGAGAAGAAAAAGTAAACATATTAGGCCTTTCGCCTTCGCATGATGTATAAAATGTCGATGGCAGCCGATGCTGGTTTCTATATGATAATTCTTCTTTTGAAAAAAGTGAAGCTTTAAAAATTGAGTAGTCGTAAATTTTATCTGCTAGTTCCGGATGATAGCTACCGGCAAGAGAGACATGCCAATCAGCATCTGTTTCCTTTACAATTTTAATTGCCGTCAGCATGTCTTCCAGCTTGCGTTCATCCATAGCAATACTTGTTTTTTCAAACCATTTTTTTTGTTTGAGATGCGCCGCAAAATCTGTCAAAAAACTTTGCCAGTAATTCTTGTATTCTACTGACGAAACAGAGGTATTAAAACTAGTATCGGCATTTGACGCTTCATCATGATAGCGGAAATTCATTGTCCACGGAATCATAGAATAACAATTGATTCGCTTGTTGATACCACAGCTCATCACAAACGAAACATACTTATCAAAAAGCGTATAGTCATATTTCCAACTACCATCAGTTTTTTTTATAAACTTTATCATGGCAGGAGAAACGTCCTTGTCCTGGTTCCCTCCCTCTATCATGCTGATCGTAATACATTTTTGACCTGCACTGCCTAGCATTAAAAAATAAGGCCGCATAATTTTAAAATGCTCATCGCTCCATAATTCAACCTTGTGAAATTTAGCAATACAAACGGGGTATTGCCAAAGATCCAGGTCAAAGGACCATTTTCCGGAGTCTGGCAACCGACTGTTCGAAACTTTTACCTGTATATCAAGTGTGGAAATTTTTTTATCAATCCTTACCACAATTTTCCCTGAATAAGTTCCGGCCCTTGAAGAGCCTGGAACTTGTATGCTTAGCCACACGGGCTGTACAGAATTTGGCATTAATGAAACTGATGAAACGGTGTCAATCAAATCAGCAACAAGGGATGAGTCCAATTGTTGATTGTTTCTCTTGGCACAGCCGTTACCGAAATACCCGTCTGTCCAAACATATTTAACAAATGAGAGAGAAATATTTTTTTTATCAATCACATCACCGCTACCATCTTTCAAGTCGGTGGCCGAAAGGCTTACATTTGCTCTTGCCTGGGATGTCCATATCAAAATCTCCGTATTTATCTTTTCACCTTTCCATGCGAATAGCTTTTCATTTTTACGCACAATTATATTCGGCACTCTATCTTTTCTATAACGAATGTTGCTATTTGCAAAAGAAACGTTTGTAGGTTGCTCCAGGTCCTTCCATTGACGTTGAAATAAATTCAGTTCCTGCGAACGCACTGCATTCACAACCAGGACGAACAAACAGCAGCACAATATTTTCTTCATTCTTTCTATTGTTTTAAAAACTTAAAGCTCTGCGAATTATTAACCACCAAAATATATTGGCCCGGTACCAGGTTGGAACAATCAACGTCATGGCCATTTAGTAATGTAACATTCATCCTTTCCCCGTTTGTTGCAAAGACAGCAATTGAATTAATTACCTGTCGATGAGCATTTATTTTTAAAGTAGCATGTACAGGATTAGGATAGATAGTTATTGTGTTGGTAATTGGCTGGTCAGCTGGCATTAGAAGGGTATCTAATCTTATCGCGCTGGGCCCAAATGTATTGTTTGCTGCTATTCTTTTAATATCGCTTTGGCCGCTTTGAATTAACGACTGCGCGATGGTCCCGCTGTTTTCATTGCACAGATTCACCAGGTTATTCAACGCTGTGTCACTGCCACCAATAATGCGCATCTTTTCAAAATCCTGAATGCCATCCCGCAATAGTTCTAGCCGGATGCTGGATATGGCGGTGGTTGTCGATTGATTATTGGAACGATAAACAAACTCACAATCTCCCGCAGTGGATGCATCGTCCTGCATATTTGTGGTATCGGCATTTTTCCAATTGTCATAGGCCCATCTTATATAACCGTTAAACTGTTTGTTTTTTGCATACCACGCCAGCCAGGCCATTTCAGCCGGGTTGTTTTGAGGTGTCAGGAAGTTGTTGGGAATGGAGTCGTCATTACTTGTATAAAAATTATAGGCATGTTGTGGCGAAACCGGGTTCCTGTTTTTACTGTTGGAAAATACCATGGAGTAGTTATAAAGGCTTGTCACTACCGAATCGTCGATCCACCTGCCGGTATGGCTAACTTTCCATGCTGCGGTGTCGCCTTTTATTAAAGGCAGATATACCCCTTTTAAAGTGTCGGTGTTCGTTTCATCAAAGCATAGCACTACCCTGTTGAACCATCCCTTCTGGTTAAGGTGGGCCCTGAATTGCGCCAGGAAGTTGGCCCACGTTGCGTGAAACGAGGGATAAGTAGTTTGATTTTGAACCCTGTTTTTAAAGTTAGGATTTATATCCGTAAGATTGTTGTAATAGCCGATGCTGTTGATCGTAACTGTTTGATGTCCCTGCAACGTATACGGATATTTCCATCCGTCCATAACAAAGCAATCAACATCGCCTGTAAAGCCCCAGGAAGTTAAACTATCGACATACTTATCAAAATTATCAAAACTAAAATTGAATGTACCATTGTTATTAAGCTTCCATTTTATCGTTGTTAACCCTTGCAAAAAAGCACCGTCATATCCATAGGTGGTAATATTTTTTTGTCCCATATCCAATAACAGCTGATAATAAGATCGCAGTTTGGCAAAATAGGAGTCAGAAAAATAGTAGAAAAAATCCCAATTACCGCCCGCGGCCTGTGATTCAATATTATTAAGGTTAAAGGGAAACTGCCAGATGTTTAAATTATAGCTCCAATTGGATACAGGTGGTAATGTATTATTAACAACCAAAAGATTTATGTTGAAAGTTTTCTGTACAATGCCATTTGATTTAACGGTGACAGTTCCTGTGTACGCACCTGCAACCGTGGAGGAAGGAACATCCAGTTTTAACCAGATTTTTATTGGATCGGCCTGCGTTAATGTCGTAATGGGCGCAGGTTGCAATGCATCTGCAATATACGTTCGGGAACGGTTTCCCGTGGTTGAATACGGTAGCCTCCATGAATGCGCAGCCGTATCTCCGATTACATACGATTCGTATCGGAGGTTTACATTTGATGAGACAATTGTATTACCTCCGCTTACTAGGTTACTCACTTCATAGGTAATGTTGCTAATGTTAGTTGGACTTGTATTCCAAAGTACTATTTGCTTATAGAGCCTGTCACCCTTCCACGCAGTGTCTGTCCAGTTTGCGGTTGACGTTCCTGCAAAATTTTGGTTCTTTTGATATCGTGCAAATTTATTTTCAAAGCTACCCTGCATGGATTGTGCGAATGACAATTGCATGCAACAAATACAAAACAAGATCACACCAGCTAAAACTTTTACTTTCATAAACAGATGTTTTATTAGTTTAAGTGAATTGTATTGATAGGAAGTGAACGCCAAATAGTGAGTAATATTCAATCAGTCTCATTTATCTGGAAGGGCAGGCTTCGACAAGCGGAGCCCTGAATCCATGATGTAATCACGATTCCAGCTCATCGAAGCGCTAGTTGAAAAAAGAAGCGATGTCTATACTTTTTTAAAAATATACAGGTTATCGTTATTGTTTTTGCAGACTATATTTATAATACGGAGCGTTACTCAAATCCAATGTTACCAGGTAACTTCCGGCTGTAGCAACGTCAATGTTATTGCCGACAGAAGCTAAGTTTCCGGTATTTCCAGTTGTTCCATATTCCCCCAACTTTACAACGGGATCATTTGCCGCCACAGGAATGGTGGTGAATCTGAACGATCCTGCCAAGAGATGGGTTGTCAGTGTCCAACCTTTCGCAAAACTGTTGTAGGTCATTTTTTGAACGGAGCCAGGTGCACTTCCACTTATCGCAAACTGCGTTTCTAAAAGGTCTACAACATTAGTAGTGGAATTATAATTAACCTTCCAAATACCCGGAGAAACAATTGAGGCATTATTGTTGGTCCAGTTCCAATCTGCCCATGGCCCCGCACAAGGATAATAACCAGTGGCAGGTGAGGTTTCTTTGGTTAAGGTAAATGAGCCGGAAGACTGCTCCGGCCACCATCCTCCGTTGTAGTCGAAATAAGCAGACTTATCTGATTGAATTAAACCGATATTGTCCCAATTTGTTGCTGTTAAGTCTATATAACCCTCAAAATTTCCGTCGTATGTGCCAGATGCTATTTTTTGTGCGGAGGCAGTATTTAAGTAGTATTTTATGCCATTTACATCTTTATCGGATGTCTTAACGAAGTACATAAATGGAGGCGGCGTGTACAACATCTTTACATAGTAGACGTGATCTGTTTGGCTTTGAGTGACCATTATATTGGCCACATTGTTGACAAAGGTTAGCGTGCTTCCAGTTGTTACCAACGAAGATGCAGAAGTGCTGTCAGCAAAAGAAATTTGCCTTACAATACCCGTAGTGCCGGGAACTTTTACAGTAACATACAATGTATCGCTTAAGCTACCCGCCGCTTTAAGCGTCGGCACCGCGGTATAGTCAAGGCCTTCAATAGTAACAACCAATCCACTGATAGTCGATGTTACAGTCGCACTTGTTGGCATTGAATCTTTTTTGCAAGAGAAAAGAACAGTAAGAAAAAATATATTGAATAAAAGAATTTTATTTTTCATAAAAATCGTTGTTGAGGAAAATTAATAGCCGGGATTTTGTTGAACACCTTTCATAATCGAAAGCTGATCCGTTGGTTTGGGCAATAGGTAGTTGTGATCGTCAATGGTTGAACCGGGATACCAGCTACCGATTGTTGAAGCCAGCATATGTTTGCGACACAGATCGAACCAACGGTTACACTCAAATGCAAATTCCCAGTTTCGTTCATCTAGTATTGCTTTATCAAATGCCGCCTGCGACAATCCGCTCAATGGCTGAAGTCCCGCCCTCGCTCTAACAGTGTTGACAGCACTATAGGCATTTGGTGACGGAGTTCCCTCTGCCTGGTTAGCAGCTTCTGCATAAATGAGCAGGACATCCGAGTAGCGCAACAAGCAATAAAATCCATCAGCTGTATTTCCTATTGGTGGGCCTGCATAGCCACCAGTGATTGTCCCGCCGTCTCTTAACTTGCCTACATAAGGCTGTGCGTAATCTGTATTTTGCCAGTTTGTTCCATCAATCATTGTCAGGTAAAAAGTTCCGTTTACCCTGCTGTTATCGCCAGCAGGAAACTCCGCGAAAAATCGCTTGTCGCTTTCCCAATCGCCCCAGCCCTGCTCACCGTGATCCCAGGGACGTACGGCACGATTCACCCAGCCACCGGTTCCATTAAACCTGTCTGCATGTAAAGTGAAAATAAACTCGTTGTTGCTTTGCTGTTTGCTCAATAACCACAAATTGAAAAAACCGTTGGACTCTGTATTCAGCGTATATACAGCACCGCTGATAACTTCAGCAGCCTTATCTTTTGCCAATGCATAATTTGAAGTTTGATTCAACGGAAAGCCTGCCATGGAGAGGTATACCTTTGCCAGCAAAGCCTTGGCTGTCCATTTGGTAGGCTTCGATTTATCTGTTTGTGTATCCGGCAAATTGCTTTCGGCGAATAGTAAATCGGTAACAATAGACTTATAAATATCCGCAACCGAGGATTGAGGCTCAGTGCCGACATTTTGTTGGTTGGTCTCCGTTAAAATTGGAACCTGACCGAACCATCGCACCAAATAGAAATAATTCAGTGCCCTTAAAAATTTAGCCTCTCCGGCGAATGGCGTTAATTCCTTTGGCGACAATGCTGATGTTGATATTATCTGCAACGTGTTGTTGCAAATGCTGATGCTTGAATAATGCGCATTCCACAACTGATCCGTAATTTCATTGGGATTGCTAACACTATTTATGTTGACTTGTTCAAACCCTTTCCATCGCACTACGTTCGTGTGTACATCTTCTGCTCCCGCCCCTGCTACATAGGGATAGTCCGTTCCAAAGAGTGTTGTGATTGGCGAATAAGCGCCAGTTATAAAACTATTGAAGTCCGCCGTTGTTTTAAAAAACTTATCTGTTGTTGGCTGACCCGCTAAGTCTTCTTTCAACTTTACGCATGAGTTTAACAAACAAAAGCAGCAAATTATGATAACTATATGGATGAATTTTGTTGTACGCATAACCTTGATTTAAGAGTAATTAAAACGTTACATTCAGGCCGATGAGAAAACTTTTTTGCGAAGGATAAAGACTTCTGTCCACGCCTGCTGCGGTAGCATCTTTTCCTACACTTGCTTCGGGATCGAAGCCGGTGTAATGTGTAACAGTAAGCAGGTTAACTGCACTTGCGTATATCTTAGCCGCAGTAACAACTTTTGTTTTGCGTAACAAATCATTGCCAAAATTGTAGGCCACTGAAATATTTTTCAGCCTGATATAAGATCCATTCTCGACCCAACGGGATTCATTCAAATATTCAAATCCGCTGAAAGCCGGTACATCTGTGTTTTGATTTGAGACCGTGTAATGATCTTTAATTACAGGGCTTGTAGGAAATGCGTCTGATGTGTAGGCCTCTCTCCTGATGCGGTTTTGATTGTATAACTGATTACCGCTTACTCCCTGCCAGAACATATTTATCTCGATCTGTTTGTATGAAAGATTATTGTTCCATCCGAAAACATATTTTGGTTGTGCATTTCCTATGACAACGATATCATTCTTATCGATCTTGCCATCTTTATTTACATCTATGTACTTTGCATCGCCTGGCTTCGCTCCATAGAGCGCAGCAGTTGAAATTTCTGATTGTTTCCATACACCTGCAAATTTGTATCCCAGGAATGTTCCCATGGGTTGTCCCGTCATTTGGACAAAGGAACCTGCAAGGCCCGGATAATCGGCTTTGCTTGAATAGTACAATGTGTCTGACAAACCATCTAATTGAAGGATTTTGTTTTGGTTATAGTTGATGGTAAGATTGGTGTACCATCTGAATTTTGCATTAGAAACGACTGTTCCTCCTATTGATGCATCGATCCCTTTATTGGAAACGGAGCCTACGTTTGTTAAAACAGAAGACACACCCAGTGCAGCAGGAACAGTCTGCCACATCAACAGATCATTGGTTAGTTTGCTGTAGTATTCAATGGAAAAGTCTACTCTTCTGTTCAGTAATTTTCCATCTATGCCAAAATTCGTTTCTGCAGTTTTTTCCCATTTAAGATTAGGGTTTGAAAGTTGCTTGATATTTAGTGTAGGAGTTCCGTTAGCGCTTGCACCGGGATAAAATAATAACTGGGAGGAATAAGCAGGTACGGCAGCGTTGCCCACATGCCCATAACTTGCGCGAAGTTTTAATTCAGGAACAACGCTTCTGATTCCCTGCATGAAGCCCTCTTCGGTGAGGTTCCATCCAACTGACACCGCACTAAAATTTTCATGCTTGTGGCCATCTGCCAACTGGCTCGCACCATCGTATCTGTCGCTAAAGGAGAACAGGTATTTGTTTTTATATCCATAGTTCAGCCTTCCTACAAAAGAGCTCATCGCAGTGTTAAGCACTGATGCATTTGGAACAGGTGAAAATGTAGTGCCAAAAGCAATGCCATTATATCCAAGGCCCACAGGAATACCAGAAGCATTTATTGTGGAACCACGATACTGATCCTTGAAAATCTCGTAAACACCGGTAATTTTAAAATCGTGATCATTTATTTTCTTTGTATAGGTTAACACATTGGTGTTTTGCAGAGAGACATCTTTTCCTTGTGTAACACTGCCATTGACATTGCTCGCAGGCCCATTGTTCACTACCTGATTGTCAAAATAGCCCGAGAAGTTGGTGTTCAATTTATAAACAAATTGGCTGGTAAATTTCAAATCATTTGTCAGTTTGAATTCAACATTCGGTGCAAGGTTAAGTGCCGTGTTGTTTTGGTCATTTACAATTTCCTTCGCATATCCTACCGGGTTATATAACGAAACAGGGCCTACGCCACCACCGGGTTGTGTGTACGATCCATTACTATCATAAACCGGTTTGGTAGGCGACCACTGCAATGCAGATGCGATGGCACTTTCATAATCTCCATTCTTTGCTATATCGTAGGAGTAAAAAGCATTAAGACCGAAGCTAACGCGGCTCGATGCCTGTATTCTTATGTTTGATCGGAAATTGTATTGGTTATATTTTGTATTGAGAACAATGCCATCTCTTCCTAAAACGCTACCGGAAAAGAAGTAAGAAATTCCATTGTTCAGGCCGCCCACACTCAGCGTATGATTTTGGCTCAATCCATTTTTGAATATTTCATTCTGCCAGTTGGTACCGTTGCCGAGCGCATTAATTTCTTGTGTTGTAAATAAAGTATCCAGTCCGTTTTCACTGCGGGCATCGTTTACCAAAGTCGCATAATCCGTTGCATTCAGCGCCGGCAGGGTTTTGCGTACTTTATCAAATGAAACATAACTGCTAAGGGCTACTTTAGGCTTTGGCGTTTTGCCGGATTTGGTTGTAACGAGAACTACTCCATTTGCACCTCTCGATCCATAGATAGACAATGAAGAAGCGTCCTTTAATACTTCGACAGACTCCACATCATTGGGATTAAGAGTGGCTAAATTTCCACCCTGTATTCCATCTATGATCACCAGCGGATCATTTCCATAAGTTAACGAATTAGCGCCCCTGATGCGAATCGTTATATCTGAACCAGATGGAACACCGCTGTTTTTTTGCACCATCACTCCCGATACTCGTCCCTGCAAAGCATCGGCTGCACTTGGTGTTGGGGCAGATGCAAGTTCACTTCCTTTTAAAGTTGATACTGCCCCGGTAACATCGCTGCGTTTTTGCGTTCCATAACCTATCGTTACAATTTCAGTAAGTGCACCGGCTTTTGGTTGCATGGTGATGGAGATATCTTTTGAGCCCGATGCTACGACATAGGTAACCGTTGCATAGCCGATGTAACTAAACTCCAACGTTGCTTTCACCTCAATATTTGACAATGAAAAATAACCTTGTGCATCTGTTTTCGTACCTAATGTCGTCCCCTTAATCAAGACAGTAACATCGGACATTGGCTGCGCTTGCTCGTTAGTAACTCTCCCCTTAACATTGATTAGATTTGAAGCAATTGTTTCAGTGAGGCTAGCCTCAGTAAGGGGAATTTTCCGGGCCTTGATGAAGATGGTATTTCCTTTCATAACGTAACTCAGCGGTTGATCCTGCAAACAGGCATTTAGCGCTTCCTGGAGACTTACATCATGAATGTCGATCGACAAAGGATGCGTGCTATTCATGTCTTTATTATTGTAAAAAAAGACATAGCCTGTTTGTTTCTCAATCGAGCTAAATACGGCCGTCAGGGGGACATTTTTTCCGGAATAGGAAATTTTCTGGGCCTTTCCTGTTGCACTTAATTGTAAAAAAGCTGCAGTTAGTAAAAAAACGGTCAATTTCATAATCTTCACCGTTTGCGGGACAAGCCGAAACTTGCCACAAGTGAATAATTTCATACTTTCGCAATGTTTGGTTAAACAATATGCCTGTCAGGGCTATCTAATTGAGTAACTAAACGCCGGCCAGTAATGTCGCAAGCATTGCTGGCTTTTATTTAGAAACCCGGTTACAACATAGAACAGTCTATTTTAACTATACTATAATCTACTTTAATATCACAAGTTTATTGCCGGCCTCGATTCTATAATGCACTGTCTCTCCCAATCCATCCAGAAGATCCTTTAAACTCAATTTGCTGTCGATTTTTCCAGAGAACGTTTCATTGTTATCTGTTTCATAAATCACTTCAATGTTATACCACCTTGATAGTTGTCGCATCACAGTTTTTAAGTCCGCATCTTTGAATGAGAAATACCCGTTTTTCCACGCAATCACTTCATCTGTATCCACATGATTATTGACCTGTATTTTTGAGCCGTTCACATTCGCTTGTTGCCCGGGATTTAGTATCACCTGGTTCGCCGGATTTTTCACCAGTACTTTTCCTTCCAACAAAGTCGTTTTTACAGACACTTCATCAGCATAACTATTCACATCAAAATGAGTCCCCAACACCGTTATATCCATATCATTCACTTTAACATGGAACGGTTTTTTTGCATTATTCGCTATTTCAAAGTATCCTTCCCCTGTTAATTCAACGGTTCTGTTGTCTCCGGTAAATGCGTTCGGATATTTGAGTGAAGAAGCTGCATTCAGCCAGGCTTTACTGCCGTCCGCCAGTTCTATTTGGTACATCCCTCCTTTTGGAGTACTTATTGTATTATAGAGGACTTCTGTCGAATTATTATGACCGTTGTAACTTAATTGCGCCCCAATTTTTATAACCTTTATACCCCCCTGCTGTGCAAGAGTCCCGTTAGATGCGCTGTCCAAAACGATCGTACGCCCGTCTGCCAACGTGAGAATCGCTTTGTTACTACCCGGTGGAATATCGTTGACAACAGAGTCTTTAATATTGCTGACAGCTACCTGGCGATTATTTTGTCGTAGAAAGAAAATCGCAGTTGTTGCTACCATCAAAATAACGGCAGCTGCCGCAGAGACTCTCAACCACACTGTTTTTCTGTTGCTGCTAAACGGCACGAGCTTCGATTCTTGACCCTGTATTTTATTGAGTACCTGTTGCTCTATTAATTTGGCTAACTGCGCATTCTCTTTCTCTTCGTAATGGCCATTATCCCAGTCGTCCTTCATCATCAGTTCCAGCTGTTTTTGATGGACATCATCATCCAGCAGCTTGAAAAGCTCTTCCTGTTCCGACGCAGAAATTTGTCCGGTGATATAATTTTCCAGTAACTGGCGGAAATTGTTTTCGGTCATATTATTCTTTGAATTTCATTCAGCAACCAACTGCCTTACATTAAAGACGCAAACCTGAAAAAGATGGGTAGTTGCTGGTAAGATTTTTTTTAATAATTATTGGAAAAGCAAAGCAGCGCAAATTGCAATAGAAAGAAAATTCCCTTCACCGGGCCCAAGGTTCGTTCGCAGAAAGTTTAGTGCCTTCACTATGTGATCCTTAACGCCGTTGCGTGAAATGCCTAAAGCACGACCAATTTCTTCATAGGATTTGCCATCCAGACGGCTCATTTTGAAAACTGTTTTCCTGGTAGCTGGCATTTGCTCTATCAGGCTGAGAATTTTATGATAGGCTTCTTTATAGAGCAATTGTTTGTCTGGCTGCAGTATCAATTCTTCCACATCGTCGACAAATGCAGCATTTGCTTCTCTCCTTTTACGAAGAGCTGAGATCACTTCATTACGGGATATTATAAAAAGATAATCAGAGAAGTTTTCGATTTCTGCCAGCCTTTCTTTTGAGGACCAGATTTTCACAAATACATCCTGGGTAACCTCCTGTGCGTGTTCAGCAGATTTAAGATAGGTTAACGCCTGGCTATACACCTTGTTCCAGTAATAACGCAAAAGAAAAGTAAAGGCCGCCTGATCTCCCTTGCTCGTATTTACAAGCCACCGCTTAATCTCCTGTTCAGAGGGTATATGTTTGTTTGTTTCGGTTAGCAAAGCAATTCAATCCTGCCGTTTTAAATTCGGAACTACTAATAAGCGGTAAAACCGATCTAAAGGCAAGTATAATTCAAATCTAAGGAATTATTAGGCAGTATTGAATCGCTGGTCATCAAAAAAGAATTTGAGTTTCATTATCAGTGAAAAAAGCATCCCATTACAAAATTATGTGAGGTAGAAATTGTACCGGCGAATACAAATGGCGCTGGCTGTTGGAAAGTATCTGGATTGGCAACGGCGTGGCTATTTTTTTTTCGTTTTTCACATCGACGCCTGGGTTCGCGAGGTAGCTGTGGGTGTCCGTATGGAGATGGCTGATATAAATACTGAGCACAGAATTTATGGATATCCGCCTGATAATTATGCGACCTTTTAAACAAAGCAGATTAGGTCTTTTAAACAAAGTCACTGCTTTAAACGCTTTCTACTTTTGTTCCAACAAAACAAATAAAAAATGGAACAGAACAATTACCAGGGAGCCTTGCAACAACCAATCGGCTCTGGCTTCAACGCAAAATCAACAACAAATGACGTTATCAAAGGCATTGACCTTACCGGTAAAATTGCCGTCGTAACCGGAGGTAACACAGGCATCGGCCTGGAAACTACCCGCACGCTTGCAGCTGCCGGAGCAACGGTTATCGTACCCGCACGGGACACCGGGAAAGCAAAGAAAAACCTGGACGGTATTATCAACGTAGAGATCGAGGCAATGGATTTGATGTCACCGGCATCTATAGACGCTTTTGCGAACAGATTTATCGCATCGGGAAGACCGCTGCATTTATTGATCAACAATGCAGGCATCATGTGGGTGCCCCTACGCAGGGATAGTCGAGGTTTTGAATCACAATTAGCCACCAATTATCTGGCGCAGTTCCAACTCACTGCAAAACTGTTTCCGTCACTTAAAAAAGCAAATGGTGCCAGGGTAATCAATGTCTCTTCGCACGGGCATCACTTCGCGCCTTTCAATTTTGAAGACCCTAATTTCCTGCAGAGGGAATACGAGACATTACAGGGTTACGGGCAATCTAAAACCGCAGTCAATCTCTTTTCCATGGAACTGGACAATCGTGCCCGATCATGCAACATAAGAGCGTACGCCGTACATCCAGGCTCTATCGGTGGTACTGAATTAGGAAGAGAAGCACCTTTAGAATTGTTTCAGAAAATGGGTTTTGTCGACGCAACTGGCAATCTGCTCCCAGAAGTAGCAGCATCGTTAAAGACTATTCCGCAAGGTGCTGCCACCTCGGTTTGGTGTGCAACCAGTTCCCTGTTAAACCGCATCGGCGGAGTTTATTGCGAAGATGGGGATATTGCTGCCTTGTGTGCAGATGCCTCTTGTCAAAAAGGTGTGAATCCTTATTCACTAGATGAAATCAGTGCAAAAAAACTATGGGCATTAACCGAAGAAATGATCGGTTTGAAGTTCAATCCATAGCAGCCATCTACATCTTAAAATACACTTGAAATAGTTGTTAAAAAAAATTATAAAATGAAAAATTTAAAAGATAAAGTCGCCGTAATTACCGGCGGAAACAGCGGCATCGGATATGCAGCCGCAAAAAAACTAAAAGCAAATGGCGCGAGTGTCCTCATCACCGGAAGAAGAAAGGAAGCAGTGGAAAAAGCCTCGGCGGAGCTTGGTGTAACGGGCCTGATAGCCGATCAATCCAAATTGTCTGATATAATGAATCTTGTTGAGCAGGTTAAAGCGCAATTCGGCAAAGTAGACATTTTGGTGATCAATGCAGGTATTACCAAATTTTCAACGATTGAACAGATTGAAGAAGGCCAGTTTGATGAAATGATGAATGTAAATTTCAAAGGTGCTTACTTTACACTGAGTCGATTTATTCCTTTGCTGAATGATGGGTCCTCAGTGATCATGCTATCTTCTACTTCGGCAACCATTTCTCCAAAAAGTGCCTCGGTATATGCAGCAGGCAAAGCAGCTATAAATGCCGTGGTTAAAATCGCGGCACTCGAACTGGCGCCCCGGAAAATACGTGTGAATGCCGTAAGTCCGGGCCCGATCGCTACGGAGATTATGAATAAGATCGGGCTGAATGAAACCTTAGAAAATCAACTCCTGCAAAGCATTCCCCTCGGAAGAATCGGTAAAGCAGAAGAAGTAGCCGGCATGATCTATTACCTGGCAAACGAAGAGTCAGCATTCTTAACAGGCGCAAACTTTCTAGTAGATGGCGGGCAGTCCATTTAGTCTCTGTAATGTTCCAACAAAAGAAGGAAAGATAAATACAAGCTTTATCTTTCCTTCTAAAATTGGGATTTAAAACAAATTGTAAACTTTTGCTATTTTCTATTTTTGCATTATTTATGCCCTGCTAAAAAAACGAAATCATGGAATACAAGGCACGATATATCACCGAAGAAATAAAGCTCTCCAGTTACGAGGACAAATTTTTCAAGTCGGATATAATGTTTGATCAACACATGCTGGTATGGTTTCTATCTGGCGAAACCAAAATCGTGCAGGCAGATGCCACTTATTTTTTCGGGAAGGGTGATATTTTCCTGATCCCAAGAAATCAATTAGCCACTATCATTAATTATCCTAAAGACGGCCATCCGCATAAAACGGTGGTGATGCATCTGTCGGTGGAAAGGCTCAGAAGTTTTTATGCCAATAAAAATATAAAATCGAGACCTCTACGATCCCACAAAATATTCAGCTTCAATAATCACCCTTTGCTGGAAAGCTGCCTGGCTTCACTCATTCCATATTTTGACATGAAGGACATCCCGGAGGAAATTGCTTCCATTAAAATTACCGAAGCCATTAGCATTCTCCGGACATTGGATAAAGAAATTGACGATGTACTCGCAAATTTTGAGGAGCCCGGCAAGATCGACCTGGTTGATTACATGGAAAAGAATTTCATGTTCAATCTGCCAATGGAAAAGTTCGGCTATCTCACGGGCAGAAGCCTTACGACGTTTAAAAGAGATTTTAAAAAAGCTTTCGATATGACACCACAGCGTTGGCTCACTCAAAAAAGACTGGAGCTGGCACACTACCAGCTTACTGAAAAGAAGAAAAAACCTTTGGACGTTTGTTACGAAGTGGGGTTTGAAAACCTTTCACATTTTTCGTTCGCGTTTAAAAAGCAATTTGGATTTGCACCCAGCTACCTGATCAATAAAGATGCAAGCCAATAACATCTTCATAAGTAAACAGCGGTATCGCAGATATCAATAGAGAGTTATAAGGTTTATAATCTCTGAATATTTGGATCATTAGGTTTACTATTTTTTATCTGTAAGTGCTGTCAAAAAACTATCAATTGCCACCATTTCCTTTTTTGACAAACCAAGCGGCTTTGCAGATAGTGTTTGACCCTCTGCTTTTATTTTTAAACCATCACCCCCGCCCTTGTTATAAAATTCAATAACTTTTTGCGTCGTTGAAAATTCCCCGTTGTGCATATATGGAGCGGTCTTTCTTATGTTGCGCAGTGTTGGTGTTTTAAAAGCACCCTTGTAAAAGAAAATGGGGAAATAAGCATATCTCCCATTGTCTGCATCTAATTTTGCGCGGGCAAAATTTTCTGACCCTGGTGTTCCTAATACTTCGTATTCACTCTTGTTAAAAAATGGCGGCGTAGATCCATTGAACAATGGAACGAAATGACAGGTGGCACACTGCGCCTTGCCAGTGAACAAATTGAATCCTTGCTTTTGCAAAGCCGTCATTGCGGCGTTATCACCTTTGACATACCTGTCAAAAGCTGAATTCATGGGAGCCAATGTTTGAAGAAAAGAAGCGATGGCCTTCGCCGCGTGATGCACCGTAAAGTTTTTTGTAGTATCATTCTGGAATGCCCTTGCAAAAAGCGGTTTGTAGTTTGCATTATTTATTGCCGCCAAAATTTTCTCCGCTGAACTATTCATTTCATGCTGATCATTTAATACTTCCACGATTTGCGTTTGCAGATCTTTTGCTCTTCCATCCCAGAATTGAGTTGATTGAAACGCACAATAATATAAGGACGGCGTGTTTCTCTTCAACGGACGATCGCTGTTTATGTCTTTGTTCTTTGCAAGACCGTCTGCGAAAAACTTATCCGGTTGATGACAAGTCGCACAGGACCTTGTTTCATTTCCAGAAAGACTTTTGTCGAAGAAGAGCTTTTCCCCCAACACAGCCGTAAGTTTGTTGCTATGAGATTCCAGCGGTAAGATTTCGCCGTTAAACAAACCTGCGTTGTAATCGAGTTGTGAACAAGAAGAAGTATACCATTGATTTTGTGCAATGAAACAATGAAGTCCCTTTTCCAGGGGAACCGCGTATTGTGTTAAAAAAGTGAGCCTGTCAAAAGCATCGAAACTTCCGTGTGCTTTCAAATACTTAATGGCATCATCAAACTGCTTGAACAACTTTGCGTCCTCCTTTCCACTCGCATATATCTCGACGATGGTACGCAATGCAAGAAGTGCTCCGGCAGATTCATCAATGCCACTTTTCAAAAATGGCGCATCATACCCTTCAATATACAAAGCCATAATCCTGATCAATTCAATTCTCGCACTTTCCATTAATCCCGGAGCTGTAAATGAAAAATTGTATAACAGCATGGGAAGGCCAGCAGCAGATTCTTTTAATACTGCAGCCTGCATTATTAACGCTCCTTTATTTCGCACGGGATTTGAATCAAATAACAATGATTCTATAAGCTGCATACCCTGTGGTTCTTCATACTCCATATAGGGCTCCTCAGCTTCGTATTTTGCAGGCGCATTAAACACCCGAGCCTGGTGAGGGAAATAATAGTCCAGAAAAAATGAGACCCTCTTGTAATGCAAACGGCACTTTAGCAAAGCATTTTGAGCATTCAGGACAGTGGCATGCCTGGCAGAATCAAGCAACCCTATCGTTTGCGACAGGGCTGCTGTCTCTCTACAAAAACTTACCAGTTCACTTTGAAGATAAACAACCGCTTGCTCATTACTATCTTTCTTACTTTTTTCAATCGCGCTTGCACCGCAAATGATCGAAAGAAAAATAACTCCTATGGTAATTAAATATTTCAAGCCTTTCGAATTCACCGGTCTTTTACTTAACGATATTTTTTACAATGCTAAATTGATCGCGTATAACTCCATCTGCGCATATCCATTTAAATACAAGCGTGTTGCCGGTCACTTCTATGTACGATGCTCCCCCATGTTCGGCATCCGAATAATACATGGCGTTGTGCGGAAAAGTAGATTGCATGCCACCCAGTTTGCCTGCTGATCCGCTTACAACGTAGATCGTGCCATTAGACCGCAATTTATTCTTGACGAAAAGAGTATCTCCTGTCACCATTTTTTTGTTGCCCGGCTTATTGGCCACCAAATATTTTGTGCTGTCAAAATCATTCTCTTTACCATAATATCCCAGCATCATTCGTGAACGTTCATAGTCATGACTGTGGCCGCATAGCACAAGATCAACACCGTAACGTTCCAGCAGCGGAACAAATTTTTCCCGTATATCCACCAGTTCATCTTCGTTGTCGCTGTTGTGCGAACCCATGGTATATGGGGGATGATGCCAGTATGCAACCACCCATGTCGCATTGCGCGCTTTCTCAAGATCTTCTTTGATCCAGCGTGCCTGCGGGCCGGTCGTATCCGATAATCTTGCGTTTTCCCGCTTGCCATACGAATCAAGTGAAAGGAAATGCACATTGCCAATATCAAAAGAATAGTATGATTGTGTATGAGATGCCACTCCGCCGGATTCGCCGTCAATCGGCATACTGAAATTCTGATAGTAGGCTATTTCATGTGTTCGTTGTGCGACATCGGAAGAGAACTCAATGTCATGATAGTCATGATTGCCAGGGCTGGTGAATAGAGGATATTTCTTCAACAGGTTGTCTTTATATACATTGAAAAAATTCTGCTGAAACTCTGCGTCGGTTCCATCAGGGTACGTGTTATCGCCCAGCAATATCCATGCGTTTAAATAATTGCCATGTAAATAACTTAACACCTGATCCCTAACACTGCGTTGATTAACGGAGTTATTGCCACAATCGCCAAAAGCAGCAATACGTACAGTGTTTGTCGATCCGGCAACAGGAAGCGTGAAAAAATAATTATTGGAATCACCCTGCAATTTATTTTTTATGGCACCGATGCTGTAATAATATTTTGTGTAAGGTTCCAGTTTTTTTATAGATACCTTATGTTCTGTTACCAGGGCAGAATCATCTGCCACCTCGTTAAGTGCGTCCACTGTTTTTCCATATCGAACACGGCTTCTGCAAGAGGCGTCTGTTCTCCATCTTACCATAATGCTAACCGGTGTGGCATTTTGCAAATAGGGCCCACGAATGAGTACCGGCGACACTTCCATAGAATTATCACCCTCCTCTTTCTTTATCTTCTTTTTCGGTTGCTCCATCTGCTGGCAAAAACAAGCTATGGTTGCCAACAAATAGCAGAGGGTAATGAAATATTTTTTTGAGAACATGCTTTATTATTTCGGCTTGTAGATAAGTAAATTAAAACTGTCCGGCACACGGTTTTTATTGGCTGCATCCATATCATATGCACTGAAGTAGATCTTCTTCGTTACCGGATCGAGCGCCATTGTTTTAGCTTTCCATTGAGTGGTTAGTGTTTGTTTAACTGAATATTTATCTGGTGATTCCTGTTGTATAATCGTAGCAGTACCATCACCATTGGAACAATAAACCAGGTTGGTTGCAGGATCATACACAACCGCATCCACACCCGCGCCAATCGGTACGGTCGTGATCACTTTGCCGGATTGTGCATCAACGACTGACATCCCCTTATTCTCTCTGCAAACGGAGAACAATCTGCCATTCTTTTTATCGTAAGCCAGCCCTGTGGGCCCACCGCAGGGCGTTAACGGTAACGACTTGATGACTTTCATTTCTTTCGCATCAATGATGTCCAATACATTCTTGTCTTCTATGTTGTTGAATATTTTCCCATTCCCATCGGCAACTGCAAACTCAGGTCCTCCATCAAGAGACACACTGCCAACCTGTGTTAATGATTCAATATCTATAACAGAAGCGTCATTGCTTTTGCCATTAAAAGCAAACACTCTTTTTGAATACGCATCGTATAAAATAGCATCGGGATCTTTGCCTGTTAGCGGAATTGTTTTGATCACTTGAAAAGTTGTCAAATCAAAAACACTGACGCTATTGGATTTACCATTGCTGACAAAACCTTTATTTGCTTCTTTGGCAATTGCAATACCATGAACGCCTGAAAGCCCTTCCACTGCGCCGATTTGTTTTTCTGTATCAAGATTGATCACATTTACCACTTCACCATGTGATACATATATTCTTCTTGCTGCCGCATCAAGATAGAGATAATCATAGTTGCCATTTCCCGGTATAGGAAGCTTTTTATCAAGTTGGTAATTTGTAGGATCCTGCGCGAATGTTGTAGAAAAGATGCAGGTTAGAGCTACCATTAAAATCAATAAATATTTCATTAAAACTATTTTTTAAAAAATAAAATAATCGCCCTGAGAACAAGTAAAATGTTCCAAGGCGATGTAAGCACTGAATGAAAGAAAACCAGATTAGTGTTTGTTGCCTTTACCATCAGAAGTATAAGCACCAATGTCATTATTGTAGGTTGCGTTACCTTTTCCTATTGCAGGACTTCCAGTTTTCAGGTGATAGTCATTGCTTGTCGTCGCTCCGTTCGGAGTGGCTACCTTTCCGTCATAACTCACAAACATTGGATCCTGGTTGCCTACGCCTGTAGAAATCAGGTCGGAAGATTGCGGTTTCCCTACTCCATCCGAAGGATAGAAACCGGCTTTTATGCTAATAGCAAGATTGCCACCTTGTGTTGTATCCTGGTAAGTATTTTGTGTAGCATAAAACAGGTTGTTTCCATATTTAGTACTGGCAGAAGTGTCAGCATCGGTAAATATTTCAAGCCCCTGGTAGTTGTTCACAAAAATGTTGTTGTAAATTTTTGCAGTTGCGTATACACCCACTGAAACACCTCTTCCAGGTTCTGCCTGGCCCCTTCTCCAACCATTGGAAACAAGTGTATTGTTGTAAACATTTATGTTTGTTTGCGGGATAGGTTTTAACGCATTGGTTTCCAGTTTTACGCCTGTACCTGCCTGACTGTATATTACATTATACGCGACGTCTCCGGTAATACCGCTTTTCAAATTAATTGCTTCCCCATCTGTACTGCCGGAGCACGTGATGGTGTTACGAAGAATCGTTACATGTGCACCGTTTTGTATACGGATCAAATCATCCTGTCCGTTGGTGAACCAGCAGTCTTCGATATCTACATTGCATGGCACAACTGAATTTACAAAAACTGATTTCCTTGCATCGCCCGCAGGATCAGGACCGCCGGTATTTTGAATGTTCGCCCATTTAATAGTAACGGAACTAACCATGGTGTCGCATTGTATGCCACCCCAGCTGCCCGGCTTGTTATTGTCGGAATTAAAAGAAACGGGTTTGTCTTGCGTACCCACAATATTAAGTACGCCCTGCACAAAAATCTGCGCATCATTTTTAACGATGATAGTAACGCCCTCCTGTGAAGCCAGTGTGTCGCCTTTTTTAATGGTAATGTCGCCAGTGATGGTATACGTATTACCTGTAGTAAACGTGCCTTTTACGTAGCCCGAAATATTGCCGGGTGTGATCGGATTTGACACCGGTATCGGCTGCGTGTTGGTAGTAGTTGAATCACTCTTCGAGCAGGAAACCGCTAAAAGCGCTGCTGCTGCTCCCAAAACCAGGAAATTTTGTTTTGTGTTCATTGTTATTTTTTTGTTGTTGACTAATAATTCAATCGCACACCTACATTGAATCCGACATTGGTCATTTCATTTACCATCATCAGGTTATTGATCTCCTCTACCTGGTGGGAATTGAGAATGTTATTGACTTTTGCGAATATGGATAGGTGCTGACCGTTCAATTGTTTTTCTGCAGATAGAGAGAGAAGTGATAGGGGTTTTTGATAATAATCATAACCGAAAAGAGGGTAAACAAGGGTCAACGTTTTGCCGATATATTGATAGGCCACCTGAACAAAAATCTTTTGTTTGTCATTTTTATATAAGAAAGACAGATTAAGCGTATTACCAGTCTGTCCTTGCAGCGATCTTTTTTGCATACTGTCTTTTGCGATATTTTGAGCAAGATCTATGTAGGATTTTGTGCTGTAAATAGTAGAATGTAAATAGGTGTAGTTGCCGGTGAGCCCAAAATAACCGAGCCATTTGGTGAACTGTAATTCAAGGCCATAGACTTTTGCAGTTCCGAAATTCTGTGGCTGGTAGGTTGTTCCATTTACATAGGCGGACTCAATGGGATCAGCAACTTTTTTATAGAAAACTCCGGCAAATAATTGCTCTTCCTCTCTGGGGAAAAATTCATATCGCAGATCAAAGTTATCTGCAACGGAATGTTTCAGTTGCGGATTCCCGGTAGAAGCAGTAGCATTGCTTACACTCTGAATAGTTGCCGGAACAAGATCATAATAGTTGGGGCGCGCGATCGATTTGAAATAAGCGGCCCTCAAATTGGAACGAGCCGTGATTTTATATTTGATCATCGCGCTTGGCAACAGATCGGTGTAATTTTTTGTAAGCGAATTTATCTGCGCAGGATGAAAGGTATTCATCGTATAGCCCTGGCTGGTATATTCTTCCCTTGCTCCTGCTACTACTTCAAAAATGTGCGAAGTGAGTTTAAACTGCAGATAACCGGCTGTTACGTCCTCAAAAAGTTTATAATTATTCTTGTCGTAATCGTAAGTACCATGACTGTTATAAACCGTCCATTGCGCCTCGTATATATTGGTGTAGATCTGCTTGATGCCACTGCTGCTTGTCGTTGGTTTTAATTGATACTCATCCTGTATATTGTATCTTGTTTTGTGACGATAAAGTCCTCCTGCTTTGATATCAATTAGGACATTTTCATTGATTTTCGTTTTGTACGAAATATTGGCAAGGCCGTCAATATCCTTGTCTTCATTGTGCTGCCACAATCTGTCAATTGCATCGAAATAATCAGGAGTAGTTACGAAAGTATAGGGACCATGAATATCATTATCTGTATGAACAGTATCAATCTTTTTGTTTACAGCAATATCAGCAAAGTCCGGAGACCTCTTCTTTGCGTAAGAAAAAACACCCGTCCATTCAAACAGGAAATGTTTGGATAAAATATGTTTCCCTTCAAGCTTTGCGTTTTGTATAAGTTGTTTGCTGGTTACTGACAGGTAATCTGTTGATACGGGGCCTGTTCCGGGAACTGTTCTCCCTCCATTGCCTCCGATGATCGAAGTATCCACAATGGTGCGGGACTGAGCCAGAAAACTGTATAACAAAACATCTGTAAACGTAATCTTGTTTTTGCTGTTAAACTCATAATCCAGATGCAATACTGTGCCATTGTTTAACTGCTGCGTTGAAAATTGACGCACTGCATAATCCGAGTAAGTCGGTTCTGTTGTGTGCGTATTTATAGTGGCTTGGTTGAATGTGGAGTTACTCCCGTAATACTGATTCTGAAATGATTCTGAAATCATAACCCCCAACTTGTCATGCATAAATCTTTTCCCTGCTGCCAGGGAAAAAGTCGATGACGGCATTGGCATCACCGGTTTAAAATCAAGATTGGATCTGCTAAAATCATCGGGCTGCGCCACGTAATCCGCACCTTTTCTTTCAATCACACTTTTTTGCTGAATATCGGAACGCGAAAATTTTTCATACTTCCGATTAAAGAAAATTGCATTATACCCAATCGACCCGGAAACTTTGAATATTGCTTTTTGAGGGGCATTCTTCATTACCATATTCACTGTCCCTCCTATTGCATCTCCTTCCATATCAGGCGTTAAGGTCTTATGTACCTCTATGCTACCCAATATGTCCGATGGAACAATACTGAGGGGAACAAATCTCGATTTCTCATCCGGGCTGGCAATTTTGATACCGTTGATAAGGGTATTACTGTATCTTGGATCTAAACCCCGAATAACAGCATACGCTTCATCCCCACCTCCATTACGTTGGATGGAAAGGCCACTCATTCTTTGGAGTACATTGGCGGCATTAATGTCCGGCGAACGCTCCATGGCTTTTGCGGAAATGACATTCACCAAAGTTGTACTTCTTTGCTCTTTTGCCCTTGCTCCGGCATCATCTTCCTGGCTCAAACTAGCGAACACCTGTACGCCTGCCAAAGACTTCCTGCTTTGAACGAGTATTATTTTACATTCAGTAGTTTTATTCTCAACTACTGTTATAGTTGTATTATAGGCATCGTAGCCAACATATTCAACGTGAAGCTGGTAAGGGCCTGGCGAGATATTTTTAAGCTTGAATTCTCCATCGTCTTCCGTAATCGCCTCAAATAATTTGCCGTGGCTGTCTTTACAGGAAACAAATGCTCCACTTAGTTTTTCATTCCCCTGCTGACTTTCCACTTTCCCCTTTAACGTGCCGCTTTGGGAAAATGATTGAATAGAAATAAACAGTGCTACTAATTGAACAAAATACTTATTCATGGGTTGCCTGCAAATGGTCATGATGCAAGTTTGAACAATTATGGAAGTAAAAGAACGCAGTTTAGAAACGTAATAATTACGTAAGAAAGTTATAACGATTTATTGGCGGGAAATTCAGAATTGCTCCAACTTTTCTACAGAATTTGAGCGTATATCTTTAATAGCAGAATGGCTAAAAATAAATCCACTTAATAAGTACAATAATTCTGTTGCATTTTTTTCTGTGCATGCCGCTATATGTTTTTAAGTTTTTTTTATTGTGAGGAGAAATTGTTTCCATCCTTTGTTTTTCTGAAAACCAATCGCAACAAAGAGGGTAATACAATGAGCAATAATGGTAAGGCTGCTATAAACCCACCTATCACTGCAATTGCCAGTGGCTGGTGCAGTTGTGCGCCCGCTCCTATTCCAAGTGCCAGTGGCATTAGCGCAATGATAGCTCCCAAGGCTGTCATCAACTTCGGTCGCAAGCGCGTGGAAATTGAATACACGATGGCCTCATCAGGCGTTTTTTGATGCAGCGATTCGCGGAACTGCAAATAGGTAAAGATGGCGTTCTCGCCAATGATACCAACAATCATGATCAAACCGGTATAACTGCCCACATTGAGCGGCGTATGCGTTACATACAATGCAAGGTAACTGCCGGCAATACCCAGCACGGCCACGAGCAGGATGATCGCTGCAACTCGAAAATCGCGATAGAGAAATAGAATCACTCCAAATACCAGTAAGCTTGCCGTGATCAGGATGGTCAACAATTCATGAAAAGATTGTTGCTGTTCAGCATAGGCGCCGCCGTAACTGATATAGTAACCGGGTGGTAAAGCAAGCTGCGTATCCAGTTGCTGACGCACTGCTGTCATTACCGTGCCAAGGCTGGCGTTGTCCAGACGTGCTGTTACCACTCCCATGCTTTGCAGGTTTTGTCTTTGAATCTCTGCGTCACCGGCTTTCACCTGTAAACTGGCCAGGGAACTGACTGGCGCGAGTTTGCCATTGGGTAAAAAGATCTGCATGCCAGACAGATCAGCATAACTTCTCGACCTGCTACCGGGATAAACCATGCGAACAGCCGACAATTGTTCTTTTTCAAGAATGTTACCAACAACATTCCCTTCCAACGCATTTTGTACTTGCGTCTGGAGCATTGCGGGTGTTAAGCCAAATTGCGCAAGACGACTGTAATCCGGCACAACACTTACGGACGGGCCAGCAATGACAATTCCGTCAAACACATCGGCAGTGCCGGGCACTTTTGCCACAATATCTGCCACCTGCTTTGAAAGGCTTTGTAATTTTTGCTGGTCATCACCAAATATTTTGATTTCAATAGGCTGAACAGATGTCATGAGGTCGCCCAACATATCACCAATCACCTGGCCAAAATCAATGCGTAGTGCGGGTTGTGTGGATTCAATTTTTCCGCGGATATCGCTAATCACTTCTTCTGTTGTGCGCCTCCTGTCTGTTTTCAGCTGAATTAGATAGTCGCCGGTATTGGGCTCTGTAATAAAAAAGCCCATTTGCGTTCCGGTCCTTCTCGAATACGCGGCAACTTCGGGCACTGAAAGAATTTGTTTTTCTGCTTCTCTCAACATACGATCTGTTTCTTCCAATGAAGTGCCTGGTGGCGAGGTATAATCCAACACTATACTTCCTTCATCCATATCAGGAAGAAAACCGGTATCCAGTTTCGGCAACACCCACGCGATCAACACACCAAAAGCGATCATGATCACAAAACTTATGACGGGTCTGTGAATAAAAAACGATACCCATCGCTGCTGCTTTACATCATGACCCTTTCGCTTTAAGGTATTCACCTCTTTATTGCGGGTAAACAGCAGATAGATAACTGGCAGCCCTAACCAGGTAACAAAAAAAGAACACACGAGTGTAATGATCATCGTATCTGTCATTACTTTGAAATAGGCGCCGGCTACTCCACTCATTAATACAAACGGAATAAAAATTACAATTGTACTGATAGATGAACCGAGCATTGCCGGAAACAAATAATGAATGGCTTTTTGAATGAGCGTGCGGGTTGGCTCATCGGGATGTTCCTCATGAGTACGGTGTATCTGCTCCACCACCACAATCGCGTCATCAATAATAAGGCCGATGGCTGCCGCTATTGCGCCAAGCGTCATAATATTGAAAGTATATCCCATCCAGTAAAGAACAATCAATGTCAATCCGAGTGTTACCGGTATAGTTACGAGAATAGTAGCACTTGCTTTTAATGATCGTAAAAAGATAATGGCCACTACGATTGCCAATGCCAGTCCTATCCACAAACTGTCCGATACACTTTTTACTGAATTGTTTACAAAGTCTGCCTGCACATAGTAAGGCTGAATGGTAACATCTTTTGGCAGGATGTTTTTCAAAGTCTTCACCTTCGCTGCAACACCCGCCGAGACATCGATGAGGTTTGCGTTGGGTTGTTTTATAACGGCGACAAGTATCCCTTCTTTTCCGTTTGCATTGATACGTGTATATTCTACCGCTTCATTTACATGGACGTTGGCAATGTCAGAAAGATGAACTATGCGTTTGCTGCTATTGACAACAACAATACTTTTCAACTCATCCAATGTATGTACAGTCGCGTCGGTTACAGTCAGGTACAAAAATTTGTAATCAGATAAGTAGCCGTTTGATTTAATAAAATTTGTTTGGGCCAAAGCAGTTGCAACGGCATCAGGCGTCAAAGAAAGGGTACTCATTTTTTCCAGGTTCATCTCCAGCCAATACTCTTTTGTTTTCCCGCCGATCACCCTTATTTCGGATACACCATTAACCTGTGATAAAAAGGGCTTGATGGTGTAGTTGGCCAGCAGCTTCAATTCTATCGGCGTTTTACTATGGCTTTCCAGTGTATAGCCCATGACTGGTAATATCGATGGGTTCATTTTTTCCACCGTCACTTGTAACTCAGCCGGAAGGTTGCTTCTTATCTGGTTGATCTTCGACTCGATGCGTTGCTGGCTCAGGTCAATGTCTGCGTTCCAGTTCATAAACGCGGCAATCTCGCAGGTTCCTTTGCTGGTGGTGCTTCTGATGGTTTGTAAATCAGGTACCTGTTTAATGGCGTTCTCGAGTGGTTTGGTTACCGTAACCATCATCTTGTCAACCGGCTGCAATCCTGCATCAGCAATGATCTTAATTTTCGGAAAAGTGATCTCCGGAAACAACGCCGTTTGCATGCGGGTGTACGCAAAAAACCCTCCCCCAATAATCAGTACCAACATCACTGTTACCGGGTTTTTATATTTTAAGAAGAAATCTTTCACAGGTTACGATTTATTCAGGTGATGAAATGATTTTAACTTTTGCCGTGTCGCCCAGCCCATAGTTGCCGGATATAAGGAAGCGGTCGCTATCGGCTATTGCAGGCGATAATATTTCAATTCTGCCGGATGATTCCATGCCTTTTTTAACCGGCATTTTTACCGCAGTAGCACTGCCTATCATTTTCATCACCCAAAAATTAGTCTGCGTCTCATCTGTGAGCACCGCGGCCTTTGGCAATGTCACTGCAGAAGGCTTAAAGGTTTTTACGATCCTTACTTTGGCAACCAGGTTTTCCGGAATGGTATGAGAAGGGTTTACATGTATTACCAGGCTTTGTGTTTGTGCGGCAGAATCGACTACCGGCATTTGCGCACCAATTGTTCCTTGCAGTATTTCTCCATCCGGAAGTACCACCTGTACCGATGACTTGCTGATAACAAAGGGCCTCAGTTCGTAAGGCATGTTCATTATGAAAGCAAAACTGTTGCTATTGGATATAACCGCGAGTTGTTCTCCGTCCTGCACGTAGTCTCCCTGCTGGTGATCGAGTTGCGTAACAAAACCATTGGCTGCAGCATGCAGGGAATTGTTGCCGGAAAATTTAAAAGTGGAGTCCAGTTTGTTTACTGCGTTGCCAATGCTTTGTGCCTCTTTTGTAGTGATCGTAAATAGCAGTTTCCCTTTATTTACCAACTGTCCGAGATGTATATCTGCAGAATGCAGGTATCCATTGGCGTTAGATTTGATATAGGTCTTTAATAAAAAAGTGGCGGTGGCATTTAATTGTATATAATCGGTCATGGTATCTTTTGACGCAGTGGCAACAGTTACGGGCGTCACCACTTCTGCAGGAGCAGCGTCCTCAGAAGCAGTAGCTGCATTGTTGTTACATCCGTAAACAGTGCTTAGCAGACATAAAACAAAAAGATATCGATATGTTGGCTTGTATACTTTCATGTTCGTTATAGTTACCTGTTCCAATAATTTATTTGATTAATGATCTGGAGGCGGCTCACTTTATTTTGGGTCAGTAGATTTTTTGAGATGAGATAATTGTTGAACGCAATTACCAGGTCTGCTATTCGGACATCTCCTGTTGAAAGAAGTTTTTCATTTACCTGGATAAGCCCCTCCGAATATTTTACCTGGTTGTTTATCTGATCGATTAATGCCTGCGTATTTTTCAATTGTTGGAGCAGCTGGATAATTTGCTGATTATATTGGCTGGTAAAAAAATCTTTGTATTGGCTTCTTGTTCTCTCCGCAATATCAATCTTCTTGTATTTAAGTTTTCGCTGTTGCCCGTCATAAATGGGAACAGTGATGTTGAATCCAAAACTGGTACCAAAATTTTTGTAGGGTGTTTCCGCGAGTGAAGAATTATACCCGGCATCTGCAAACAGGTTCACCTTCGGTTTGTAACTAAAATCCAGCACGTTTTTTTGATTGGTCAACTTAAGACTATCAATCGTGTATTGATTGAAGAAAACTGATTTATCCGCCCCTGGTAATGCTTCCATGGCGATGGCCGGTATTGCCAGGAAAATAGTTGAAGTGTCTACTAAGCCGCTCAGATAATTAAGTGTTGCCAGATCTGTTTTGTACTGCAACAATTGTTGTTGTACAACCAGTTCCTGCTGTTGTCTGGTAACAAGGAAAGTCAAGTAATCGGTTTGACGGTAGACATTTTTTTGTGTGAGTAATTTTAAAAGCGTGTCTTCCCTGGTGAGTAAGGACAATATTTCTTTGGTAAAAGCCAGTTGTTCCAGATCGCCATAAGCGGTAATATACTGCGCGATGATGGTTCTTTTTAAGTCTTGTTCTGAAATCTTCGACGTGTTTTCTATGCCTTTGTTTTGTAATGAAACTGTTTCCAATTGCGCCTGCAAATAACGCTGACTGACCAGTGCTTTATTAACGCCAACAAGCGCATTGACATTTGCGCCGTTGGTGATGGCATAATCATACCCCCAACCTTTTATAGTCGGCGAATAGGAATTGTAACTGTTGCCATTTACCTGCGGTTTATATGTTGCCCTGATCAACGCACTGTCAACAGCTCCCGAAGCTATTTGTCCCCTATAATCTTTTAACAGCGGGCTATTGTTAAGTGCTTGTGACAGGTAGTCGTCTAAAGTTTTTGTTTGTGCTACCGCGACGTGATAAAATAAAAGAATTAGCGTCACAGTAATAATCGATTTATGCATGTCTCTAATTTGAAAAAACAAATTCGAACCACAAACCTCGCAGCCGATTCTGGAAATAATTTGCATATAATAGGAGAACTATGTTAAGAAATTGCAAGTTTTACAATATTCTAACGTAACCAATGCCAACAGCCCCTTGGGAATATACCGGGTAAAACATACCAATACTGTTAATCGTTTTTTTAGTAGAAAACGTAAATGTTCTTTTGAGCCAGGGATAGACCCAATAAGCAAAGTCGGTAGACAGAATACCTACACCCGCTCCTGCCACTCATGTGTAGCCGCTTTCCCAAAATTAAAAAGTCCGCTGACAACTCCTCACCGAACTTTCCCAGTCGGGGTGACTGGATTCGAACCAGCGACTCCCACGTCCCGAACGTGATGCGCTACCGGGCTGCGCTACACCCCGAAATTATCACCCAAATTAACTTTTTGGAATAACTGATCAAAATATTGATCGAACAAAGCTCTACGTTTACTTGTTTCTATTAATAATCAGAAACAGAAAACACTCTTATGCGCAAATTTCTCCTTTTTACCCTTGTTGCAAGCGTTATTATTTGCTCATGTTCATCGAAGCAGGCCATTCAGTTTTCCAACGAGAAAATGCAAAACGTAGATTTTAAGAAATATAAAACTTACGCTTTCCTGCCTACTACCGATACCCAATATGCGAAACTTGTTAACCGTACCGTACTTGTTCCTTTAATGGTGAACGAAGTCAAGGATCAGCTGGACGCAAAAGGAATGAAGCTGGACACACTACATCCGGATTGTCTTTTTACTTATGAACTGGTAATGAAGTACGACTACCAGGTATCGCAGGACAAAGTGGTAGACTATAGCCCGCAAACACTCACGCGTGCAGACATGCCTTCGTATAACAGTTATAGTGGACTTTCCGGCGGCAGCTACGTTCGTGCCAACACCGATCCGTTTTCCAACGTTTACTATTACAGCAGCGATAACAGGCCCGTTACTTATCACGGCAAAATGCAGATCGATACATTGCGGGAAGGCTCGCTGGTGATTGACATGATCGACGCAAAATCAAAAGAAATTGTCTGGAGAAGCATGGTGAAGGGCCAACGCGCCGAAGCCGTGAAAATGACACCAGAAGCAGCAACGAAATACTACATCCCAAAAATGCTGAAAAAGCTTCCACGCAAGTAGCACCTCGTGCTTTATTTCACGCAGCGAACGCGGCGAAGCAACGGCGCAGCGAGGAATTTTAACGTGATACAAAAAGAATTTGTGTCATATACTTTTGCAAAGCATAAAACAAAACGGCCTTTTGGCGTACCTCTGCGTCGCTGCCCCGCTGCGTTCGCCGCGTGAAACCTGGCGTGAAATAAAAATGTCCCACTTTTCAGTGAGACATTATCTTTATTTGGAAACTTTTTTTTAATCGTCCAGTTTCAACACTGCCAGGAAGGCTTCTTGCGGAACCTCTACACTACCGATCTGGCGCATACGCTTTTTACCTTCTTTTTGTTTTTCCAACAGCTTACGTTTACGGCTTATATCACCACCATAACATTTCGCAGTTACGTCTTTACGCATTGCACTGATGGTCTCACGGGCAACGATCTTCGCACCGATAGCGGCCTGTATCGCAATCATGAACTGTTGACGTGGCAACAACTCTTTTAGTTTTTCGCAAAGCTTACGTCCAAAATCATGTGAGCGGCTGCGGTGGATCAAAGCACTCAGTGCATCCACTTTTTCAGCATTTAGCAGGATATCCATTCTCACGATATCACTATCACGGTACCCGATTGGATGATAGTCAAAAGAAGCATAACCTCTTGTTTGGCTCTTTAGCTTATCATAAAAATCAAACACGATCTCAGTCAACGGCATTTCAAAAAGCAACTCAACACGTGTTTGTGTAAGATAACTTTGGTTCAACAAAATACCACGTTTGCCAAGGCAAAGCGTCATGATATTACCAATATAGTCTGGTTTCGTAATGATCTGCGCTTTAATGAAAGGCTCTTCAATCCTGTCAATGCGGGTAGGATCAGGCATTTCAGCAGGGTTGTTTACGATAACTTTTTCACCTTTCGCGGTGTAAGCAATAAAGCTTACGTTCGGCACGGTCGTAATTACAGTTTGGTTGAACTCTCTTTCCAAACGCTCCTGGATAATTTCCATGTGCAGCATTCCAAGGAATCCGCATCGGAAGCCAAAACCAAGCGCTTGTGATGTTTCCAATTCGTATGTAAGAGACGCATCGTTTAGCTGCAGTTTGTCCATGCACTCACGAAGCTCTTCGAAATCGTCAGTCTCAACAGGGAAGATGCCGGCAAATACCATCGGTTTTACATCCTCAAAGCCCTTGATGCCTTCACCAGGATTTGCAGTTAAAGTAAGCGTGTCACCCACTTTCACCTCTTTGGCATTTTTAATACCGGTGATAATATAACCAACCGTACCGCATTCCACCTCTTTGCGTTCCTCCATTTTTAGCTTAAGCACGCCCACTTCATCCGCTTCATATTCACTTTCGTTAGAAGTAAATCTAACTTTGTCGCCTTTTTTCAGCGTACCATTCATGATACGGTAATACACGATGATACCGCGGAAACTGTTGAAAACGCTGTCAAAAACCAGCGCCTGCAAAGGAGCATTTGGATCGCCCTTAGGAGCCGGGATCTTTTCAACGATCGCCTCCAGAATTTTGTCAACACCCAAGCCCGTTCTTCCGCTTGCCAGCAGAATATCCTCTGGTTTGCATCCGATCAGGTCAATGATTTGATCTTTCACCTCGTCAATCATTGCACCGTCCATATCAATTTTGTTGATTACGGGAATGATTTCCAGGTTGTTATCTATCGCTAAGTAAAGATTGGAAATGGTTTGCGCCTGTATGCCCTGAGTAGCATCCACAAGCAGTAGAGCACCTTCGCAAGCAGCCAGTGCACGGCTCACCTCATAGCTAAAGTCAACGTGGCCGGGGGTATCGATAAGGTTAAGTGTGTATTTTTCACCATTGTGCGCGTAGTTGATCTGAATTGCATGGCTTTTGATGGTAATACCTTTTTCTCTTTCAAGGTCCATATCATCCAGTACCTGATCCATCATGTCTCTATCACTGATGGTGCCTGTGCTTTGTAGTAAACGGTCTGCCAGGGTACTTTTTCCGTGGTCAATATGGGCTATAATACAAAAATTTCGAATATTCTTCATTCTCTGAAACGCACTTTTATGCGGTGCAAAAGTAAGGTAAAGAATTTGAAAATTTGAAAATATGCTGATTTGAAAATGGCTTTAGGCGCGGTTTTCGAAATTGATTACTAATTATTTATGATTTTGAACCTATTGTGGAACCAAGCGATAGAATAAGAATGGAACTTTTGTTGCGTCGCATTACGTTCATCGGAGGGAATTCTACTGGGCCTGGGGCTTGTGTGCAACAGCCTTTTATATCGGAAAACTCTGCGTGTGCAAGAGGGCAAATGCGATTCGCCCATGCGGCAACCCAATTTTCAAATTTTCAAATCTTCAAATTTTCAAATTATTAAATTGTCTCTGCCAGCACCTTCATCAACACCTTCTCCTCTCCTGTCAAATCCGTCTTATTATCCGCCTCTTCGATTTTGTCGAGGGCGGTTATGTATTTTTTTAGATTGTTTTCTTCGTACATTATAATGAGTCCGGGATGAACATAATATTTCTTGCAAACGGCTCGCGTGTTACCCAATTTTTGGCTGACCTCATCCAATACTGCCACAACATTTTTCTTTCCTTCAGCCGATGTTGCCGCTTCACCGATTGATTTAAAAGCACGCAAAGCATTTAAAGTGCCTGCCCAGGTACGAAAATCTTTTGCTGTAAAGTCAGCTCCTGTCGCCTCTTTTATATAATTGTTCACCGCCCCGGAGTCTATTGATTTGCGACTGTTTTCGTTGTCGTAAAATTGAAAAAGTTCCTTACCGGGAATATCGCGGCATGCTTTAACAATTTTCGCCAGCCTCTTGTTGGTGAGAGAAACATTATGATAGACACCCTTTTTACCTTTGAAGGAAAAAGAAATTTTGTCTCCTTGTACGGAAACATGTTTGTCCTTTAAGGTTGTGAGGCCGTAAGATCCATACAACTTTTCATACCCTTCATTGCCGATGCGTATGTAAGTGCGTTCCATCAGTGAGATAACTGTGGCTATGATTTTATCCGCATTCAGTTCTTTCGACACGATGTCCTGTTCAATCTTTGCACGTAGTGAGGGAATCGTTTTCCCAAACTCCAACATGCGATGGAACTTCGTTTCATTGCGCAAAACGTTCCAAAGCGGATGATAGCGATACTGTTTGCGTCCGCGTGCATCAAGGCCCGCAGCCTGTATGTGCCCTTCGGGCAATGTGCATATCCACACATTTTTCCATGCGGGAGGTATGACCAGTTTCTTGAATCGAAGCAATTCGTCTTTGTTCTTTACAAGTTTGTCTTCAAGGTAGTAACTGAATCCTTTTCCTTTCTTCACGCGCACAATTCCCGGATCGCTCACAGACACATAAACCAAATGCGCCACCTTCGCAGACTCTTTGTAATCTGCTGCTATGCGTAGAAATTGTGGGTGCGATAATTTGAGTGCTTCCATGTCTTTTTATGCTTAAAGCTGATTTTTATGCTTAACGCCGAACGCCAGTTAACAGAAACGCATAACACGCAACGCGGAGACTTCCTGCGTTAGGCGTTATGCGTTAAGCGTTAAGCAAACTATTCCTCCTCTTCCTCAGCAGCATTATTAATATGCGCCTCAGCGATTTTTGTCAATAGCTTATCAGTGTTTTTTTCTTCCTGTAAAGTTTGTGCAAGCAAATCAGCTACATCATTCTTGCCCATTGTAGTGGCGAGCTGATGAAGACTACCATATGTAGTGATCTCATAGTGTTCTACTTTTTGTGCAGCGAGGATCAAACCAACATCGCGTGTGCTTGTTCCTTCTTCAGTTTCATCAATGATGCTTTCTCCTTCTTTAAGGATACCTTCCATTGCATCGCATTTTTTTGCTTTGGGTGTTTCTCCCAATAATTCAAAAACGCGTTCAAGGCGAGTTACATGTCCTTCTGTTTGTTTGAGGTGCTCTGAAAATGCATTGGCAAGTTCATCTGAACTAGCTGCCTTTTGCATTTTTGGCAACGCCTTCACTATGTGTTTTTCTGCCCAGTAAATGTCCTTTATCTCTTCCACAAAAAAATCAGCCAGCATTGATTTGACTGTTTTGTTTTTTGTAGACGAAGATCTTCTTGTTGCGGTGGAAGTTGCCATTTTGCCGTTGGCACCTTTAGTTGTTTTTTCCATAAATGAAAATTTAATGATTGATTAAAATGTGGTATTTGAAAGTCAAAATTCAAAAGTTAAAATTCAAAAAGAGAACCCGCATCTAGCAGCTTTTTACTTTTTACTTTTTACTACGCCATTGCGGATTTCTTATGAATGTCTTCAACTTGTTTTAAAAAGCGTCCTATCTGCATGTCTGCATAAACACCGTAAGCATCTACGAGTGTTCCTTTTGAGCCGTTTCCGGTTTCGATCACATACAATATTGCGTTGTCATCGGGATCTGATGCGCCTTCAAACCTGTAGAAATCTACTACTCTAACGTCACTCGGTTTGTATACCTGTTCAGTCTGAAGAGAAAGCAGTCCCTTATCGTTTACTTTAAAATCCTGTGTGTAACCATTGTTTACCGCCTTATTAATGCAGTAACGCATGTCACGCATTTCTTGTAAATGATATTCGGGTCGCATAAAAGTATTTTCAGGATGTGCAGTAAATACCTTGCCGTTTGACACTCGTGTAAAGGCTCTAAAAATGTAGCCATAAATCCCCATTTCCCTGCTTTTTGCCTATTCAAAGGAACGGTAGGGTTTTTAATGAATATAAAGTAGCTATGTAGCAAAAGTTTCATGCTTGTGTTCTCATAGCCTTATTTATTAATCGTTAAATTTCGTGTTATGCCAAAGTACTCAAAAGCAACCCAAAACGTGGTTGAAGAAGATATGCACAGATTTAAAAAAGGCACATTGAAAAGTGGACGTGGCGGCAAAGGCGGTACTGTTAAAAATCCTAAACAGGCAATCGCCATTGCACTGAGTGAAGCAAGAGAAAAAGGAATGAAAGCACCGAAGAAAGCCGCTGCTAAACGGGCTGCGCCTAAGAAAGCAGCACGTAGAATGGCCAAATAATTAAGAATTAGGAATTAAGAATTAAGAATTCTTCCCGTGTTACATGAAAGTTTGAAAGCAAACAAAATGACTGCTCAGTCAGCAATTCTTAATTCCTAATTCTTAATTCTTAATTGATTCAAAAACTCTCTATCACACAAACATAAACCACCCACTATGCAACTCAATCTCGTAAAAGAACTTCAGAAATATATGGGGACAAATATTAACAAGATTGACCCCAACACGCAGGATCTTAAAGAAGAAGATTTTACACACAGATATGATAAACTGGCACAAGCAAGTGTTCCAACGGTTTTGACAGTTTTGTACAAATATACACACACCAGGGATGGTGGCGCAAGACTGCTGAAGCGAGAGCCAGCCGATAATGTGCTGCCCGACATGTTGGGGTCAAACTATACGGAAGTAGTGAACAAGGTTGCTGACTATTCTGGTTTTTCAGAAGTCTATACTGCCGGTGTACTTGATAACCTGGCATTGCAGGCGGTGAAACTTCTTCACGAACAGGCTGGCAATGACCCTGTGAAAGCCCAGTCGCTACTGGCAGATCAGCGTCATGAGATTTTCGCTCACCTACCTGCTTCTATAGAATTGGGTAAGGCTCTCGATGATACAACCATTGATGACAGAACAAATAAAATGGAAGGCCCTGTTTCAAATCTGTTACACACTATTGAAAACTTTTTTGCTTCATCACCTGTTAAAAAGTGATGTACTAACAATAAGAAAGTAAACGAATGTGAGCAGTTAAGTGGTGAAAATGAATTGCAGATCACAACTTTCTGCTCACATTTTTTATGTCTATGCGAAAAAAAATACTACTCTACATCCTGATCGGAATATTGATATTGGGCTTAGGCGCATACCTATTCCTTAAAAGCTATTTTCACTCAAGCAACGTTGAAAGGAGGCTTTCGCAGCGTATAGAAAAGACCGTACATGAAGCGACTGGTGGCCTTTACAAAATACATATCACTAAAACAGAGGTTGATATTGATAATTTAAGTGTCACTCTCCATGACATACATTTTACAATCGATTCATCGATACTTAAAACACTTAGGCCCGCTGACATCCCTGCAAATACAGTTGATATCCTGCTAAAAAAGCTGGAGATAAAAAATGTAGATGCTTACAAACTCCTAACAGAGAAAGGAGTTGATCTTCGCAAAATATTATTGGACGATGCGACAATTAAAATGTATCACTTTGACTCTGTAAAAAAGAAAACAGAAGTTGATACGACGATAAAGATCACTACGCTGTATGACAATATCAACAAGGATATCAGCTCCATAAGAATCGACACGCTGTCGCTTCACAATGCGTCCTTCGCGTACTACGGAACGAATCAACATTATAAGGAAACTGATGTAAATCGTATAAGTGCAGATCTTTTCAACGTGCTTATAGACTCTACTACCCGAGGGAATACCGATAGATTTCTATATTCCAGCGATGCAAGAATTTATGTTGACAGTTTTTCAATGCCGCTGAGCAAGAATATGTATAAGCTTTCGTTGGCAAAGCTTTACGTGCAGATAAAAGGAAGCACTATCACGACTATCAATGACCTCAAACTGCAGCCGCTCTATAACCAGGATGAATTTGCAAAGCATTTGGGTCATCAGATTGACAGGTTTGATATAAAGGCTCCGGAATTCGTTATGGGCAATTTTGACTACAGTGAATTTCTTAACAATCGTTCTATTCTGGCCGATAAAATTCTCTTATCGAACGCCCATATTGAGGTATACCAGGACAGAACAGCGCCACCGAGTAGCAAATCGAAAGTAGGCGGGTATCCGCACCAGCTTTTAAGCAAACTAGACTTGCCTGTTCGCGTGCCATACATCAAAGTGCAAAACGCAACGGTTGCCTACAAAGAAAAAAGTGCTGATACAAAGAAAGTGGGTGTTATAAGTTTTACAAAAGTCAATGGCGATATAAACAACCTGAGCAACATTGAAGGAAGCGGTATAATGAATATTGCAATCACTGCGAAATTCATGGGAGAGGCTCCTCTTGATGCGCATTTTGTTTTTCCCAACAACCCGGCCAACGGAGAATTTAAAGTGAGCGGAAAGTTCGGCGCCTTCGATGGCAAGATTCTTAACCAGGTTACCATTCCCCTCGGTGAAGTCAAGATCAACAGCGCGAACATTAAACTCCTCTCATTTAATATGTCAGCAAACAACACTCGTTCAAATGGGAAGATCACATTCTACTATGACGATGTTGACATAGAAATGCTGAAGCGTGATACATCAAGCCCCACCGGTTTCAAGAAACGAGGATTCATCACATTCCTGGCCAACAAGATCTTGTTGAAAAAGAAAAACAAAGCAAACGACAATCGCCCTGATGTAGTAAGCGTCCAATATGAAAGGGACATTACAAAGTCAATGTTCAATCTCATTTGGAAAACTATATTCTACGGCATTAAAGAACAAGTAGGCGCAGGGGGAATGGGAAAGGATAAGGAAAGAGCGAAGGTGAAGTAGGAATTAGAGATTAGGAATTAGGAGTTAGAGGGGTGCAGCAACGAACAAATATTCAGCTTTGAAGTAGTGCAGCTATTGCTGCAGCTTTTCTCAACTCATTTCGCAGCCCCTAACTAATTCCTAATTCCTAATTCCTAAACTCCAGCTTTCACATCCACATCCGCCTCCTTTGCCACAGCAGCGCGATGCAGAATGATCTTTTCGCTTTGTATGTCGAAGGATAATTCAATCCATCCATAATAAGTTTTGTCTCCTTTAAGAATGCTCACGGGCTGATAAGCATGAGCCGTTTGTTTCCAATTGCCCGACCATGATGTGCCATTTTCTTCAATAACCTTTTGGGCAATCACAACGTGCGACGCATTGTACCAATGGAAGCCCTCAAGCGGAGCAGATGCGATCTTATCGCCCTTTTGCAATACAGGTGTTTCTTCGGTGTCATTTACCTGGAGGTTAGTGTAGAATTTCGAACTGATGTAATACTGTCTGTAATCTCTTTTTAAAATGGGATCACCTACAAGAAGAGTGGAAAAGGAGAAATCGCTTTCGCCATCTTTGTCCAGATCAATCGAATAGCTGGAATTAAATCCGATTGTTTTGTCCTTCAATTCGGTATACTCCATTTTAGGCCCGGTGGGCTCAGGTAAAGTTGTACAGGTGGTCTTTTTGCAACCTGTAGTAAGTAATAGAGCGGTCGCCGCACACAAATACCATTGCATGGGAAAATGTTTAAGGTTAATGGGATCAATGCCCGGCCTAAAGCCTGCATCGAAACTTCTTTAAAAAATGTTGTCCCCATTCTGACAACGATTTAATGGAAAACGTTACAGAAAAACGGGTCGATAAGAAAATTTTAACATTTCAATTGAATTAAGAATTAAGAATTAGGAATTAAGAATTCTTTGTGTGTTACAGAACAAATGAAAGCAGCTCCTTCCAACTGCGGAGTCGGAGTGTACAAAAACGCAAGCACTGTTGGCCTGTGAAGAATTCTTAATTCTTAATTCCTAATTCTTAATTGATCTACGCCGCATTCCTGAAATAAGCCTTCAGCTTCTCCACTGGCACCAACGACTTGATAGTAAAGACTTTGCCGGCGACCTTATTTCGGTAGACGACATAAACGATCGTCGCAATTAAGCCAATCGCGCCTTCAATGAACACAGTCCTTCTCGGGCCAATTGCGCCTGCAAGGAGCCCTGCGAGCAAACTACCCACAGGTATCATTCCCTGGTAAGCCATTACATAGTAGCTGATCGCTCTTGCACGCATGGCGGGAACGGCGTGCGTCTGAATGTAGGTGTTGATCACGGAGGTTTGCGCCATCATGCCAACCCCTGTAAGTGTCATGAAAACCAATGCAACAGGTAAATGTTTTGAGTACGCGAGAAACATAACACTGGCTCCAAAAACAATTCCTGCGGCGATCATTATTTTGATTAGATTCTTGCCTTTTTTCAAATTTGCAAGGTAGACGGCACTAATGACAGAGCCTGCTCCGGCAGCGCTTTCAAACCAACTGAAAGTTTTTGCGGTCCCACTAAAAAGATCTTTTGCGAAAATGGGCATTAACGTGTTAAAGGGAATGACAAACAAGCTGCTGATCGTAAGCATGATAATAAGGCTACTCAAATTTCTATTACCTGAAACATAATGGAACCCTTCTTTTAATTCAGTCCAGATATCGGTTTCAGATGGCTTAGCCGGCGTGTGCATACGCATCATTGACAAACAAATCAATACAGGAAGATAGCTGAAGAAATTGATGAAAAAACAAATGTCTTCACCCAATGTGCTTAATATGATACCTGCAACAGCAGGCCCGGCGATACGTGCGAAATTGGTCATGGTGGAGTTTAACGCAATGGCGTTCGGCAAATCGTCTTTATTGTCTACCATTTCCACCATCAGCGATTGCCGGCATGTAACATCAAATGCATTGACAATTCCCTGCACCAAACTTAAAAGTATGATAAGCGGAATATTATAGTAGCCAAAGAAAACCAATGCTGCCAATGCTCCGGCCTGCACCATTGAAATAACCTGGGTGATAACCAGCAATCTGAAACGGTTGTGCCGGTCGATGAAACTTCCCGCATAAGGAGAAAGAATGAGCGAAGGGATGAGACTTACAAACCCCACGACACCCAATAGCACCGCAGAACCTGTTAGTCTGTATACCAGCCAGCTAACGGCTGTTTTTTGCATCCATGTGCCTATTAAAGAAACCGATTGCCCGTAAAAGAATAATTTAAAATTGCGATAACGCAGTGACCGAAAGATATTCATACCGTATTGGTTATTAAGAATCAGGGTGTTCCCGGCAAGAAGGTCTTCTGAAATCGTTTTTACATGTGCAAATATCGCCAATAAAGATATATTTGTAAAATAGATTGTTCTTATGATATTGATTAGCAAAAACGATTGATATGGAATTCAGGCAACTCACCTATTTTGTTAGAGCAGCAGAAACCTTACACTTCACAGAAGCAGCGTCAACGCTGTTTGTGACGCAATCTACACTATCACAACAGATCAAACAACTGGAGACTGAACTGGGCATGTTACTGTTTGACAGAATTGGAAAAACTGTTCGGCTTACAGAGGCCGGCAGTGTCTTCCTTGATCACGCAAGAAAGATTCTGTTTGAAGTTGAAAAAGGCAGACAGGCCATTTCCGACCTGAACACCTCTGTTACCGGAGAATTGAAAATTGGCATCACCTATGCATTCTCTTCGCTGATCCTTCCCGCGCTTTCTCCATTTCTAAAAAAATATCCCGGAATAAAAATCCAGATAGAATACGATGACCCTGACGAATTGGAAAAGCGTTTAAAATTGTCGGAACTCGACTTCATGCTCTCCTTTAAAAATGACGAACCTGATGAAGACCTGGAAATGCAGCCATTGTTTACTTCGAGCATTGTAATGGTCGTCGCTAAAAAACACCCATTGGCTTCCCTGAAAAAAATCACACTCAAAGACATCAACAACCTCGATCTTGTTTTGCCGGGCAAAGGCTTTATTTCCCGCAACTTTCTCGACAACCTTTTCAAAACAAACAATATTGCACCGAATGTAAAAATTGAACTGAACGATGTGCATTCATTGCTGACGATGGTAGAATCCGGAAACTGGATCACCATTCTGAATGAAAAAGCTTTGATCGGCTGGAAGAATCTTGTAGCAATTCCCATTGCCGGCCGAGATCTGTCACGCAAGGCTTTTATCCTCTGGCAGAAAAATGCGTATAGGAAGAAGTCGGCGGGGTTGTTTGTGGAGGAAATATTTAGAGTGAAGTAATTAATAATTAATAGGGCTACTTGCGAAACTACGTGCATACTCTACAACAATGTAAAGCAGAACGAAATCTATTCTATAACTGAAGCGAGTGACAAAACGATGCTAAATACATATTCAAATTTTGACCACAAAAAACAAATCGACCGTCGAACATTCCCACTCAAACGGCGACTCGCCCTATTAATTTTTAATTTTTAATTATTAATTACCAAAGGTGCTTGCAATCACAGCAAGTAAATACCCTTTCCGATCATCTGCATACTCCCAAAACATCACTCCTGCTAGCTTGTGGCGAAGAACATATTTGCATTTATATCTTACAGAACGTTCATCGTCGTAAGAGATGAATTTCTTATCACTGGCATTAAACATATAGGGAGCCTTTGCCCTTTTGTCCCAATAGCTGCGATAACCTTTTTGTGTAAGCAGGCTATCTTTTATGTAAGTATAGCCACCAACATGGCTGTGAGAAGTGATCTTGCTATCAATGCCATTTTTTGTATCATCCTCTACAATGGAGCCTCGACCATAAAATGCGATGCCCATCACGAGTTTGCTTACTGGCACACCGGCTTCCATGAATGCAGCAACGGCTTTGTCCGCGGAGTTTGCCGACGAATCTTTGGTTGCATTGTATAAATTGGTGTGATGTGATGCTTTGCTCCAACTATAATCATAGGTCATCAAATTCACATAGTCAAGGTATTGTTGCGCTTTGCCCATTTCCGTGTGATGTAAAAAAGAGGGGAAGCCACCAACAGCTGTTGTAAGCAGATATTTTTTTCCTGTCGCTTGTTGTAGTGTATCCAGTTCTGCACGCAGCTCTTTAAACATCAATGTGTAGTTCTCTTTATCTTCTGGACGAAAAACATTTGAATCTCCCCTCATGCCGGGGTACTCCCAGTCAATGTCAACTCCATCCAAATCATATTTTGCCATAATCGCCACAGCGCTCTCCGCAAAAGCTTTTCGTGAAGTATCCGTAAGCACCGCGTCAGAGAAATTCTTGCTCCATGTCCACCCACCAATCGAAATGAGAATTTTAAGAGAAGGATTTTTCAATTTCAATCCATTCAGATTTCTAAAATTGATCGTGTCGGTTTTCTCATTGTGGAGATAGGCACGATTATTTTTTACATCTACAAATGCATAGTTGATGTGCGTAAGCTTGTTGGCTTCAATGATCGAAGTATCTGCCAATCCTCTATAACCACCAACATACCCGATCACCACCGGCTTGTTCCTGCTCGCTTTCTGGGCGAGAGCGCAAGTCGCCAACGTAAAAAAAAGAATCGCAAATGTGTATTGTTTCATCGTGCTGTTTTTTAAGGAATTAGAAACCAGGAGTTAGAAATTAGAAATTTGGATTAGGTTAAAGAACCAGGGATTGTGTCTCACGCTCTCCGAAGCTTCAAGCTTCGGAGTTCTATTCTGTTGCCTCCCGCAACAATAAATCGCTGAAAGCGATAGATTAATGCTGCAAGGCTACAAGCCTTGCAGAGCTTGCTTGTCATTCATCACTCATCACTCCCCATCGCAGTTATCGCTTGCAAAAACCACGCAGCATGGGGCAGCCACTGTTCTGTCCATCGCCATTCATTGCCCTCTGCTTTTTCTTTAAACAGGATTCCACTGCCATCAGGATTCTCGCCTCCCGTTACTCCATTTGAAATACCTCCCCACTCCGATCCGTGACCAAACATAGATGCCATGTGCGGCACGTTGTTTTTTCCAAAGCCATTGATGAAGCACATGTCATAAGGGTTGCAACCCAATATCCATGACAACTGGCGAGCAGCGTATGTTTGCAGTGAATCGTTTTTTGCGTTTTTAGTTTTGCCGTAAACAAGCTTACCTCCTACCAACGCCGCCGTTGCAAGCGAAGCCAGTCTTGCGTTTTCGCCCTGCCACCACCAGCCGGATTCATTTTCATGAGGAATAAAAAATCCATCTTTGATTTTATTTTGCACAGCAAATGTTTGACGGGCGTAACCAAAGGGATTGCTCACTTCATTGGTAACATGCAGATTGTAATCAAGCGCTTTTTGTATCGTCTGCAAAGCACCGTTCCTTAAAGAGGCATCCGTTTCTTTCGCTAAGTATCTTGACAAAGCAACAACAGGCATGCCTGCATCTGATGCATGCCAGAAAGGCCTCATCCCATCGTCGGCAACGAAATAACCTTGCGGCGTCAGTCGATTGGAGATATTTTTTGCGCGTTTTCTCGCTTCTTTTTTATAGATATCTTCATTGGTGGTGATCCACAATTCTGTTGCGGCCATCAATGCACAATAATCATCCAGTATATTTTCTTTGCCATCATCACAATACTTTAAGTTGTTTACCTGCAAATGAGCAAATGCTTTTTTGGCACCAGCCAAATATTGCTGTGATGTAGAATCACCATGCTTCTTCCATCTTGCCGCACGAGCCAATGCAGCGATGCCCATTCCTCCGCCTTCACGAAAGGCGCTTTGATAGTCGGAAGTGGTGACGCTGTTTGCAAGCAAGCCAACAATCCTTCTTTCATTGGGGTCGGGTTTGAAATAGCTGAACACAGTTGTATAAAAATATCCTTCCGGTGAAAGTGAACGCAACACATAGTCCGCGCCATACAAGGCTTCCCGCTCAAGCGAATCCTTTATTTTTAAGGATGTCAGCAATGCCGGAATTGATTCCACCGCGTTTTCCATCGACCAAGTAACCAATGGTATTTGTTGCGGGGACATGAAATTTGTGTAACAAAGGTGCGAGAAATATTTGCTGATGTCTCCGGATGCATCGCACCAGCCTCCTTGCACATTTGCAGTTTTGTTACTGCCATACAAGATCACATGTTTGTCTGCTTCCAGCTCCTGTGGCGTATTCGCCCTTTGCTTGTGATAGTAATTAAGAATTGCAGGCAGTGTTGCCTTTGCCAATGCTTCCTCGCCAACAAAAAATACGGGAGAAGTATGAATGGAATTGAAAGCATCAACCTGAAGAATATATTGCCCTTCTTTTTTCAAAGATGAGAAGTCAGCGAGATAAAAATACTTTCCGGGAAACCATTCATTCATTTGTGCAGATGAACTTAATTGGCCCTTAAATTCAATTTCGTGAGTAATTGAATTTACTACTACGAATGGCATACCAGTCCGTGGTATTGGCGGATTTGCACTGATGACCGCAATCTTTCCATCACTGCTATTAAATCCGACCTGGTTGATGTGGACAGACACTTGACTAAACCCATCACCGGGTAAAACAAAAAATACAAAGATCAATATACCGGCAAAAATTCTTATCATGCTTTTAAAACTTCTTTTTTACAACTACGTTGATATGTATACGACACCATTGACGACAAATTATACTCTCGCTGCTACACCTTCTAATTCCTAATTCCTAATTCCTATCCTCGCCCCTACACCTTTAACCTTATTCGGCGCTTTTCCATCAAACCCACGATCCATATCAACACAAATGAAATTGCAAACGAGCGGATAATTCCACCAATACCTTCTTTTAAAAAATCGGGATACGCGAAGCCTGTCATCCTGTAAACAGCAAACAAAAGGTATGGCATAAGATAACAGGTAAGTGTACTACTGCCTGCAGGTGCAATTATGGAGAACCAGTTTTCATTTCCCTTAATATCAATGAGCCAGATAAAAAATTCAAATGCCAGAATGCTAATGCCTGTGCAAATAAACACCCATGCAGGAGTGGAATGTATTTTCGAAATACCACCAACATAAGGGCGAACAAAAAAGCCAAGCGCAATCATTCCAACACCGCAAACGACGAACAACCACCAAAGGCGACCGTCATTTTTTGTGCCTGCTATTCGTGTGTACAAGCTGCTGATCAACGTGCCTGCCATTACAAGCGCGGCAGACGAACCATCATTTACCACCCATAGTTTCTTATGGAAAACCCCGGTGTGTGCACATATATTGAGTGCCGCAAAAGCAATAAATGCTATCAGTAAAACATTAAAGTTGCCTTTTGATAAAAGAAAAATGACGGCACATAAAAGATAGGCCCAGCCAATGATGCCAAGAATTCCCCACCATGATGTATGCATCCAGCCGGGATTTGCAGGATCGCCACTCCGATACAGAATTGCCATTAATGCCAGCAATGCGATGCCCGAGCTTATGTAAATATTCTTTTTCGTCTTAGGCATTTCTTCCGGATAATCCAGCCAGATGAGAAAGAAACTTATCGTGATTAAGCCCATCCACAAACCTTTCGACAAAACGGAAGCCTTGCTGTAATCATCAAGGTTTACATGAAATAACCCCATTAGCAGCAATGCCAGTGAACGTGTGAAAATGTATATGGCAATCTGCGGAACGGAATACCCTTTGTTCATTCTATTGCGAATGGCGAATGGCAACGAGAGGCCAACGATAAAAAGAAAGGCGGGAAAAATAACATCGGCAAATCCCATCCCATCTGTGTGCGAATCCACATGTTTTATCCATTCGGGTATTTTTTGAACGCTGTCAACGTCATTTACAAAGATCATCAGGAACATTGTAACGGCCCGGAAGACGTCTATCGATTTCAATCGCTTTGGTAACAGATTCATGAATTGTTATAATTTGGTCTCTAGGTAATTGTTTGTTGATATTGTGTAAGGCAGGGTTATTATGTAACGTCTGTCGATCAAATAGTATCGAGGTCCGGTAGCGAAAAAGTATACGCCGGTACGAATTTGCACAGATAAGGTTAATTCTCAAAGTACTGTGCTACGTCATTAACTCTACAGTCAGGCTTCTCTAAAAATTGCAATACCCTGATTATCACCTGCAAATCATCGTCAGCCCTCCTTCACCTTCTCCAAGCGTCAGTTTTCATTCATTCCAAACCGGTCTTTTAATTTTTTTGCCCGCCCAAACGAGTATATTTTTAACTTTTCAATCTCTTTACTAAGTGAACGGCTGCCAGTAGGAACAAGGCAATGCCTTGTCTCTACTGGCAGTTCCCTTTTCATTTAAAATTTGTACTTAAAGTAGAATAACATGAAAAAACTCTTCCTGGTTTTCATTGCCTCCTCTTCTTTTTATTTAATGAACGCTCAAACGGCAGCTAAAAAATACAGCGCGGCTAATAAAAGAGTTACGGTGTACACAACAGCTGAAAATACCGATCTGCGTCTTTCTCAAAATGGCACGTTGAGTTTTTCTCCTCTCGCGCAGCCTTTGGAAACACAGCCCTGCATATTTATTGACCCGGCGAGAAAGTTCCAGACGTTCATGGGTGTGGGCGGAGCGTTAACGGATGCATCTGCAGAAACATTTGCCAAACTGCCAAAAGATAAACAACAGGAACTGCTGAAGGCTTACTACAACGCTAACTCCGGCATCGGCTATACCATTGGCAGAACGACTATTCACAGTTGCGACTTTTCAAGCGACAGCTATACTTATGTCACTAATGAAGATGCCTCACTCAGCACTTTCAACGTGGCGCATGATGAAAAGTATCGCATTCCCTTAATTAAGCAGGCCATTGCTGCGGCGGGTGGCAAACTCACTTTGTATGCTGCGCCATGGAGTCCGCTTGCATGGATGAAGGACAATAATGACTTGCTGCACGGCGGAAAACTGAAGCCGGAAGCAAGGCAAACATGGGCAAACTACTATGTGAAGTTTATTAAAACGTATGAAGCGAAGGGTATTCCTATCTGGGGATTGAGTACACAAAACGAACCAATGGCTAAGCAGACATGGGAATCCTGCATTTATACGGCGGAAGAAGAAAGAGATTTCATTAAAAATTACCTCGGGCCAACTTTACAGAAAAACGGCCTGGGTGGAAAAAAACTGATTGCATGGGACCACAACAGGGATCTTGCATATCAGCGCGCCAGCACAATCCTGAGCGATCCTGAAGCGGCGAAATACGTTTGGGGCATCGGTTTCCACTGGTATGAAACATGGACTGGAAGCGCAATGCAGTTTGGCAACATCAAAATGGTCAACGACGCATTTCCCGGCAAAAACCTGATCTTCACTGAAGGCTGCAAAGAGAAGTTTAACCTGGATAGCATTCACAATTGGTCGCTCGGGGAAAAATATGGAAACTCCATGATCAATGATTTCAATTGTGGTACCGTTGCATGGACAGATTGGAACATCTTGCTCGATGAGCATGGCGGTCCTAACCACGTTGGTAATTTCTGCTTCGCACCTGTGCATGCGAATACACAAACGGGGGAATTGATCTACACCAATGCATTCTATTACATCGGGCAGTTTTCAAAATTCATTCATCCGGGTGCAAAACGCATCAGCACGGCATCCACCAGGGATATGTTAGAAACAACGGCATTTCAAAACAATGACGGCAGTATTGTTGTTGTAGTAATGAACCGTACGGATAAAAAACTTGATTACAATCTTTGGATCAATGGAGCTGCGGCGCAAGCAACCAGCTTACCGCATTCCATTTCTTCTTTAGTTGTTAAATAAGGTTGATCGTGATATATTTCAAAAGAAGCACTGAGTTTGTTAAACAACTTAGTGCTTCTGCATTTCAGGCCGTTTTTATATTTTGTGCTACGCAAAACACACTCATCATGAAGATAGTCGCCAATATTTTTATCGCCCTCGTAGCTATTGAGCACCTGTATATTTTATGGATTGAGATGTTTGCCTGGACAACAGTTGGCAAGAAAACATTTCGGGGCTTTCCTCCCGATCTGTTTGAAAAAACAAAGACACTTGCTGCCAACCAAGGCTTGTACAACGGCTTTCTGGCGGCAGGACTGATATGGTCATTGTGCATAGAAGATCCAAAGTGGCATTTGCATGTAGCCGTATTTTTTTTGACTTGCGTAATTGTAGCCGGCGTCTATGGTGGATTAACCGCGTCCCGATCGATCATTTATAAGCAGGCATTGCCGGCTTTTATTGCACTTGTATTGTTGCATTTGTAATGAGAAATAATTTTTGAACAAACACATTTCCAGTTTTATGAAACATCTCAAGCTATATTGCTTACTCTCACTTTTCATTTTTACGTGTATGAGTACTTCAGCAAATACCGGTGGAGACAGCACTTCACCCATTATCGCAGACGGAGCTAAACTCGAATTGATCGCCAATAACTTTGCCTTTACAGAAGGCCCTGCGGTTGATAATGCAGGAAATATTTTCTTCACCGATCAGCCAAACGATAAAATATGGAAGTATGATATCAATGGCAAACTCTCTGTTTTCCTTGATAAAACGGACCGTTCGAATGGTTTGTATTTTGACAAGAAAGGAAACATCATTGCTTGTGCAGACAATCAAAATGAATTGTGGTCCATCGATCCATCTGGTAAAATAACTATTTTAATGGGCGATTATAAAGGACAAAAACTTAACGGCCCGAATGATCTGTGGATCGATGCGCACGGTGGCATTTATTTTACCGATCCTTATTATCAGCGTGATTACTGGACAAGAAAGAAGCCTGAGATCGAAGGTCAAAAAGTTTATTACCTTAAAAAGGGAAACAAAGAACCGGTAATCGTTGCAGCTGATATTGTGAAACCAAATGGCATCGTCGGATCGCCTGATGGCAAGACTATTTTTGTAGCAGATATTGATGGCGGAAAAATTTACAAGTACACGATTGAAAAAGACGGCATGTTGAGCAATCAACAATTCTTTGCAAACTCAAGAGCAGACGGCATCACGTTGGACAATCAAGGTAATTTATATTGTTGCGGAAACGGTGTTATTGTCTTCAATGCCAAGGGCGAAAAGATTGCTCACATTGATGTTCCTGCGAAGTGGACAGCGAATGCATGCATTGGTGGAAAAGATAATGATGAATTGTTTCTAACGGCGTCTGAAGGATTTTATAAGGTGAAGTTGAAGGTAAAAGGAGTTGAGAAATAATTAAGAATTAGGAATTAGGAATTAAGAATTCTTTCTGTGTTAGATCATGTTTGAAAGCACACCGAATGACTGTGCTGTTAACAATTCCTAATTCCTAATTTCTAATTCCTAATTTCTAATTCCTAATTTCTAATTCCTAATTTCTAATTCCTAGCCTCTCCCACTCGCCTTTACATTCTCTTTCAACTCATGGTTAAACGCTTTCTCTTTCATCAACTGCTCAAGCGTAATATGCATTCTGTAACGCCAATAGTTTTTAGGATTGGAAGGATCGTTGATGCGTTCTGCCGCAACGTCTTCACTGCGTAAATCTCCGTCAATACCAAACAGATCCTGTATCTGAAAGATGCTCCACATTGCCGGTGAATGCAAGTGCTGCAGAACGATGGCTTTATTGATCCATGGCTCACAGAACAACGGCGCATCGCCCCATTGCTGTAATTGATAGTTAAAGAAACGTTGCGTGCGCGCCCTGTCTTCCTCCCACCAGCCGCGGATCGTACTCATGTCGTGTGTGGAAGGCATGCACACACTTAAGTATGGAGCGCTTGCAGGATGGAAAAATTCCTGGCTCAGCGATTTTGGCATACGTTGTATTTCGAGACTGAGAATGCCCAGTTGTCGCATCACATCTGGCACGCATGCTGGTACCATGCCAAGATCCTCTCCACAGATCAACATGCCTGTTGATGCTTTCAGTGCTGGCAATCTTTTTAACGCTTCCTTTCTCCAAAATTCTTCCTGCCTGTAGTAGAAATAATTTACGGCAAGATCTTTCAATTGTTGCTGTGTGTGCCATTCCAGTTGCTGGTACGAAGTGATGCTTTCCATTCCTATGCGGAAATGAAATTGGGAACCATTGGAGCCCGGCACTTCAAACAATATTACATTTGAAATAAGGTCAAACAAACCTTGTTTCAATGCATCGTTGAGATCATTGCTTTCCAGTTTCGCAAAATGTTCGGCCACCTTTCGCTGCGTGTTGAATGCTTCTTTTAATTCAAACGTTTCAACGCCGGTTGATTGAAGGAAGGTCTCCTTCACATATTGCGCAGTGTTTCCAAATTCAATGCCCAGCACATAATCATTAATGAATGGTTTTGTGTAACGGTTGAAGTCGAACCAGATATTGCGTTCAGTAAACTCATTGATATAAACCGGAATCGCCGGAACAAAATGCCCCATGATTCCTTCAACAGATTCTATAGGTATGCTCCATATCCTGAAAAAACCAAGGATGTGATCTATGCGAAAAGCATCATAGTAATTGGTCATCTGATCGAAACGCCTGTGCCACCATGCATAATGATCTGCCGCCATTTTGTTCCAGTTGTAAGTTGGGAGTGCCCAGTTTTGGCCGGACACAGCAAATGGATCGGGAGGTGCTCCTGCCTGCATATCGAGGTTGTACAATGCAGGTTCTACCCACGCATCACAACTGTATCGGTACACGCCAATCGGAATGTCGCCTTTCATTATAATGCCATGTTTGTGCGCATATTCTGCAGCTTCCTTTAATTGCAGATGAAGGTGGTATTGAATGAAATACCATGTGGCTATTTCATCGTAATGCTTGTTGCGTGGCGAAACAAATTTGTCAATTGCTGCTTTGTCATACACCGCATGCTTTTTCCATGTAGCAAAATTTGCGGTACCATTTAGATCTCTGAGATAACTGAAGGCGGCATATGGCACCAGCCATTCTTTGTTTTCGTCGAAAAACTTTTTAAAATCTTCGTCCTTTAGAAAATCTTCTTTCTCTGCGAAATACAAGACTTTCAAAATAGAGAGTTTGTATTTCATCACCTGCTCATAGTCGACTGCATTGAGATCATTCAATACGCCCTGCACTTTTTTCAGTGGCTTCAAAATGTGACCATGCTTATGATTAGCCACCTGCTCAAGATGTATGTAAATGGGATGAAGGGCAAATGCAGAGATAGCTGCATATGGATACGAGTCCAGCCAAGTATTTGTCGCGATGGTGTCATTAACCGGCAAAAGTTGTATCAGCCTGAGTCCGATAGACTTTGCCCAATCCACCAATAATTTAATGTCAGCAAATTCACCCACACCAAAGCTCTTCTTGCTGCGCAAACTAAACACCGGAATGGCTACACCTGCACCGCGCCAGGTGTTGTTGGGGAGGTTTATAAATCCATCGTGAATAATGGTTAGCTTATCCGTAGCATCTCCATGCAGTGATCTGTTGGCGCCATTTTCAAAATGCGTAATCTTCTTTTCTTTGGTATCGTAGATCGCATATTTGTAAGTAACAGGCAGTTCCTCTTTTGGCAGATCAATCTTTGCTTCCCACCAATTGCCATGCATCTTGAAGATGGTCGCCTTCGACTGATCCCAGTCTCCCAATGCAGAACCGCTTCCTGAAATGCAAACGGCTTCATGCTTGTGAAGAAGCGGAGCCTTTATGCGAAATATATGGCTGAACTTTTTAGGCGCACCTGCTTTAGCCGCGGATGAGTGTGAAGGCAAAAGCGTTTCCCGGAACGGAATAGTGTAAAATGCATTTTCAAATTCTCCCGCGAAGTTCCAGGTATCGATGATCTCGACATGGTCATTGGTAATTTTGGATAACTCAATCACCCTGTCGTCGCCGCCTTCGTCTACGAAAGTTCCGTCAACATTTTTCAATGCATACTTGTAGTGAATTTCTTTCAGGTTCTCCGGGTCGATGTCAATACTTGCATGCCAGAAGTCACGATTAAAATAGCTGAGAGGCAAACCCTCTGTTTCGAATTTTCCGAGTTTATCAATATTGCCTTTCAGGAAAATGGCCTGTCCAAAATGCGTAAAAAACCTTACGTAAAAATCAATTCGCATGTCAAATATTTTGAAATTTCAGAATTGGCTTATTTTCTATGGTAAGATCGTTGGTAATCGAAAATACAATAAGCTTACAATATTTTGCAAAAAACACATCAGCGTAAGTAATTATGTATAAAGAAATAGTGAACGCAATGATGTGCGATGTACGGACTATGATATACGAACGGCTCTGGAATCTTGCTCCGGCATGTATATCGTACACCGTACTTCGTACATCGTACACCTGAAAAAGGTGATTGACGACCATAAACGCCATAAAGCCGATTTTTTTTTTGAGATAATTTGATGTTTTTGAATTTGTTCTCTTATTTTCGCACAAACTTTTTTTGACATGGCAAAAAAATCTACAGGACTTTATTGGTTGTTATTCTTTGTTGCAACTATAGCATTGATTTTGGCGATTACTTTACATTTTGAATATTTAACGTTGATCATTCCTTTCGTTTGCCTTTACTTTGTTAAGGCGATGGATATCATCTAAAGCCACTCCTTCCTTTTTATAAGGATCAAAATAATTAAACCCTCCTTTTGGAGGGTTTTTTAGTTTTTTGACTAATCATTGCTCTTCAGAAAACAGTTAGATATGCCAGTTTTTTTCAATTGCGTCCAGATCATATTAAAAAAAGTCACTTCATATAAGTAATTGATTGAATACGTAGCACTATGGGTTCTATTTTCAGAAAATGTGGTATTTTTATTTTTGAGTTCAAATAAAAGGATATAGATTCGTGGCTCAATGTTGCTTATGCATATAACTGAAAAACAAACAATTAAACCTTCTCCCCTGCCGCATAACTGGAAAAAAGAAGAATCAGTTTTTACAGGAGATTGCCTCATCGATGCCTACCTAAAAGGTAAACGAGATGGGAAAAATGAAATGATCGAAACACTCGCCAAACAGTTTAACGACAACATGGCAATTGCAACTTCCATTTCCGAAAAACTGTACGCCGCGGCTGCAGACAGAAAAATCAATTTCAAAACTATTCATGTTAGAGCCGAAGGGATAACCAAGTTTTCTGCATTGGTTATTGCCAAAAAAGAAGACTTCCTCTCCGACGAATTCCGGGGCATCTTTACTCTTGCAAGAAAACTAAAAAATGAAGTTGAGAGTGATAGCTTTTACATATCATTTTCATTCATGCCACACTCTGATGAACTCAACGAAAAATGTATAACCGCTGATGGCTTCTTTTTAAAGTATGAAAAAGAATAGTAACAAATTGCATCATGCTTTACACAACGAAGCTGTTTGCGATCACCTTGAATTAACAGTTGAATTTGCTGATTGGACTATCACAACTGCATTCTATGCAGCACTGCAATTCGTAAACTATAAAGTGTTTCCTTTTGAAGCACCAACAATTAATGGCAAAAAAACGAAGATAGAGTGTCTCGATGATTACTACCGCTATAAAAATGAAAGGAGAATCAGCAAACACGAACTACTTGCTGACCTGGTAGAAAAGCATTGCGATTCTATTTCTCCGGATTATGATTGGTTATTAAGTATGTCGATGACCGCCCGCTATTCCGGTTATTTACACGACAAAATGATTGCAGACAAAGCGAGGCGTTTGATGAAAAACATCAAAAAATTTTGTTTTTCTCAAAAGCTAGCCGAAGCTTCTTTGTAATTGCTGCCCATCCCGTTCTGATCTTCCCTGAGTTCAACCTTTACCATATTTACCTAAGTCTTTCATCTTCTGAAGAAGGTCAGTCCTTTAACATTCAGGAGATCAAAACCTCCTCGCAGGTGCTGTTGATGGTCTGCTTTGAGGCATCGGTCTGCTCGACGGCTGGCTTGGCCTGTTGTAACCGGGCGAAGTTGCTGGTCTTGACGGCTGAGGTGGGGGAACCGGCCTGTTAGACGGTGCAGGTCGCGACGGACTCGGCATTGGGGCAGGTCGTGTTGGTGCTGGTCTTGATGGACTTGGCATTGGCGTCGGTCTTGATGGATTAGGCGCTGGAGCCGGTCTTGTCGTATGTGTCGGTGGCCGATTATATGACGGCGGTAATCGATTGTTGTTGCCAGGGTTGATGCCCGGTCTTGGAGTCTCCCCCGGCAAACGGTTGTTGTTTCCGGGTAACCGGTTATTGTTTCCGGGCCTGTAATTGTTTCCGGGAGCAGGTCTAGTGCTTCCAACCGGACGTGTTGAAGCCGCCGGTCTCCTATTTATATCCCTTGTCGTTACGCCGTTTGAACCTCTGTAAACATTGTTGTTGCGGGCGTAGCGGTTGTTGTTCACATACCTGTGAGGGTTAACATATGTGGGACGATTCACGGTCACATGCGGCCTGTAGCCATAGTAAGGGCCTCCGGGTCTGTAATAACCGCCACTCCATCCCCATGGCCGGTATGGCGGCTTGAATGCAGGCGGACCGAACCAGCCTCCGTACCAACCGCCGGCCCAGCCATATCGGTAGCTGAACCATCCTACGCTAAAACCAAAGCTCATGCTCCAACCCATCCAGGGATTGTAATGCATGCCGAATCCCCATGTGCAGGGACGCGGATAGTAGTAATAGCCATACCACGGCCGATAATACCAGCCGGTTCCCCACACAATTGTGTTCATGTAGTAATAACTGCCGAGGTATCCGGGTGTATACCCCATGTAAACATAATTCGGCGTGTTGTCATAGATGTACACATACTTCGTATTGTAAGCAGAACTGCTCGGCGGTATTTTCTCAACATCCTGTGGCCGCTCGTTGGCAACTTCCCAGGGGCCGTTCGCGTTGTTACTAATGAACCACACACCGTTTTCCAGGGCATAGTATTTACCATTGGCGGCCTGCATCACAGTGATATTGCTGTTTTCAGCTATTTTAAGACTAGTGTTTTCAATCTGGGCGAATCTCGGCGAGCCGTCGTATGTCACCTCACACTTCGCCGTTTTCTTGTCTACTTTCGCAGTTTGTGGAACCTGCGCATCATATATCGCCTCCTGCGCTTCTTCAGTGCCGGCAACGCTCGAGAGCACACCGTCTTTTTCAGAGCCGGGAGGTATTTTGGCAAAATCCGCGGGCAGCTTATCTGCATTTACGAACGCCCATGGGCCGTTTAGTGACGGCGCACTGTACCATCTTCCTGAAATCAGTATGAAGGTCAGCTGCGAGTTCACATCCTTGAAGATTTCATCGAGAGTATTGTCGACAAACAACAATGATGTACCCTGGATTGGCTTGTACGTTGGCTCCCCTTCCGTTTGGATCAACTCTGCCGGTTCCGTACTGATAATTATTGCTGTTGGTGATGATGCGCTTTCTTCTTGTTTTGATTTATCTTTTTTCTCCTGTTCCTTTATTTGCTTGTCCATTTCTTTGATGGTCCGGGGCAAACTTTTCACGTACGCATATTCACCGAGTGGGGAGTTTGAAACATACCAAAACCCTCCGCCGTAGAGGTAATATTTTTTATCATCAGCGTTTTGTACAATGAGAAAGGGCGTGTTCATCACACGCTGCATGTTTTTGATATTTTTATCCTTTTCAATTTTAGGATCGCCGTCTATCAGCACCAGTGTAGAGGCCTTGTTGGCATAGATGATCTTTGGTGCATCGGTTTTGAAGTCAGGTGTCATGTTTTGCTGCTCCTGCTGGATAGCCGCCGTGACATCATCTTTGTTAAACTTCAAATTCCATTTTGGTAATTGAGCTTCTATCTTTTGCTCAATATTGCTCACATCGTTAATGGAGCTGTCGGGAAATTGTGTGTGGGTAATTTTAACAGATTGGAGGTCGAATGTCTGGCCATTTTCAGACACGGTTGCGTCTGCCCAAAAGACGCCAAATACCGGCTCCTCGTTAGACTTTTGCCTTACGGATAGTGCAGCTCTAAAGGATAATGTGCCGCCGGAAAGCCTCTCGGGCTGTGGCTGGTAAATAACAATCTTGCCCCCGTTTTCAATCGCTATTTCTTTTGGCCACGGCTCCGTTTGTCCATACGAACAAAACGCAACACTCAGCAAACACAGCAAAAACCATGGTTTCATCGAGTTTTTGACTTCCTAAACAAAATGTGAACCGGTTGGTTCGCATTAATTTGTAAATCTGAAGATTTGAAAATTTGAAAATTCTTTTGGTGCGGTTGTCAAAACGAATAACTGAATCCCTACCAGGAAAAAACATTCAAATTAGTATCGCTGACACACAGAGTGCATTTTCAAATTTCCACATCTTCAAATTTTCAAATTCCTAAAAGGTAACGACACTCCAAAATGCGTGCTTCGGCTGCCAATTCACATCGAATAGCAATGGATAGTTTTTTCGGCCGGGAACTGGGTAGTGATCAAGCCATGTCGTGCGGTCCGAGGTGTTCCAGAAAGTAACACCAGTGATCACGTTTTTATAGTCGCGAAAAATGCTGAACATTTTCTTGTATTGCTCGGTTTGCTTTTGTTCCAGTTCCGGTGTGTATTTGTCTATATCGTTCGCCGTTTTCGCACGAACATTTTTCTCCCATGGATAAATAGACATATCCAATTCCGTGATCTGTATTTTCAAACCAAGCGACGCAAACTTTTCAATGGCATCCCTCAGTTCTTTTTCTGTTGGTTCATAAATGGACCAATGTCCCTGCAAGCCTACTGCGTTAACAGGCACATGCGCATCCACAAGCTTCTTAAGCAATTTGTAAACACGGTCACGTTTTTCAGGTCGTTCAGTATTGTAATCATTATAAAACAGTTGCGCATTCGGATCAGCTTCGTGTGCATATTCAAATGCCTTTACAATGAAGTCTTCTCCACATATCTGGTACCACAATGAATTGCGATAAAGCCTCGTGCTATCATCATCAACCGCTTCGTTTACCACATCCCACGCGTAGACCTTTCCTTTGTAGCGCGATACAACCGCCGTTATGTGATCTTTCAAACGTTTTAGCAAAACTTCTTTCGACACCAGTTTTCCATTGGCATCGGTGAAAAGCCATTTTGGTGTATGCTCGTGCCAGCAAAGATTGTGGCCACGAACACGCAAGCCGTTCGCCTGTGCAAATGCAACGATAGAATCTGCGTCGTTCCAGTTGTAACGATTTTCCTCGGGGTGTATCGCTCCCATTTTCATGGAGTTTTCAGGAGTGATGCTGTTGAATTGCTCCAGTATCAGCTTAGCCTCATCCCCTTTTAACGATTGTGGCATAACGGCAACGCCAATAGGAAAATAATTTTTGTATGCGTCTTTCAGTGTTTTCTCTTGAGCATTGGCAGTAGCCAGACCGGCAGACAAACACAAGACTGATGCAAGTTTTACAAGATGCTTTTGCATGGTAATTTATTTTTGAAAAAACTACTTCTTATCATTTTCAGGAGGTCCTAAATAACTTTGTTTAACGCCACCAAAATCTACCACTACTTTTTGCAGCACGAGTCCGGCATCAACCATCCAATACTTTACCACATGCTTCCCTGCTTTCTCTAAAGGATGTTTTGAATTGCTGATGATAATATTGTTCGCCACCCAGTTTTCCCACTTTTTGTTATTCATCTCTTCATGAATGTTAATTATTTGCGGCGCTGCATCATCAATAGAAACCGCGTAGCGCAAACCATCATTATGGAAATTAAGTGTGGGAGAAAAGTATAACGAGACTGTGGTGCTGTCTGTTGATGCGTTCGTCGTTATTTCATATTCAAGGTGCGGCTCATTTCCTCCGGGTGTTTGACTAGATGCCGTAACAGGAAAAGGTGTAATGCCTTCACCGGTGCGTCCAATATTTGGAATCACCTGCCATTTTATTTTGCTACTGCCAATTGCTTTGGTAAATCTGCTGGCTTCAAAAGCAGCATATTCATTTTCTTCTGTTGCTACGGGCAATGTGTATTTTGCGGCAGACACATTGTTATTTTCGGTATCAAACTTCACGACATGTGGCATTTTGTTAGAATCAGGTTGTTGCCAGTATGTGTAGCCAATATGCGTTTGATCCATCATGTGGTGCCACTTTCCACCGGCTAATGTATCATTGTAGTATTTTGAAATGCGTCCATCGTTTGCATAGTAAAAAGCAACACTATCAGCCATCACATTTGCAATTGCGTAGTTTTTTTGCTCCGCGAAATATTTGTTTTTAGCTACCGCCAAATACATGGAATATAAATTGGCACAGGCTTTCACCGGATGAAGCACGAGTTGAAAATATGCGTCTTTGTACTGAGCAGGCAATTTACCATTGATCGCTTCAGCCTGCTTTAGCAGTTGATTGTAGTCGTTAGTTACTCGTTGAAACTCGCCATAATTTATCAGACTATATGTACTGTCGTTTAATAGTTCCGGCTTGCAGCGAGCGTTATATTGCGTGTACTTTGTAAGAATATTTGCAATCGAAGCAGCATACTCTTTTCCGAATTGCTGTTGTGCCCAATTGCGTGTGTAAGACGGCAGATCCTGCGCTTTAATATTTTCAGGTTTCCATGCATAGTCGAGAAAAAAAGAAATAGGAAATTCCATGGGCTTCAGGTCGCCCACGTTTACTATCCACACCTGCTTTGCACCGTATTCGTATGCAAGATGCATTTGCTCCCACGTACGTTCAATTTGGTTTGTATTTAACCATTTATAATTGCGCGGGCCTCCTACATAATCGAAATGATAATAAATTCCATAGCCACCTTTGCGGGGTTTATCAGTTAGCTTAGGAAGCTTGCGAATGTTGCCCCAGTTGTCGTCGCACAACAACAGCGTCACGTCGTCCGGCACGCGCATACCTTTGTCGTAGTACTCCTGCACTTCTTTGTACAGGGCCCACATTTGCGGCACCTCGTCTGCCTTCTTGCCTGTTATTTCTTCAATGATCGCCCGTTGGCGTGCAACTATTTTTTCGAGTAAGGCAATGTTGCTTTGTTCACTCATTGGTTCATCGCCATCGCCGCGCATGCCAATGGCCACAATGCTTTCATTGTTACCATTGCGTTGGATGCCGCGTTTCCAAAACTCATCAAGCTTTGTTGAGTTCACATCATAGTTCCATTTTCCGGAACCGTATCTTCTCCATTCATCATGTGCTCGCATCATGGGTTCGTGATGTGATGTGCCCATTACGATGCCATACTTATTTGCCAGAATTGGATTAATGGAATCATCATCATTAAAAGCATTTCCCCACATGGCGGGCCATAAATAATTTCCCTTTAATCGAAGCAGCAATTCAAAAACATGCTCATAAAAAAGATGATTAAAGCCGCCGAATTTTTCTTTCGTCCAGCCAGAAAGGGCAGGTGCTTCGTCATTCAAAAAAATGCCCCTGTACTTTACGGACGGATAAGAAAAGAGAAAAGCGTTTTTTTGAACGCTTAAGTTTTTGTTTTGTAACACAGGAACGTCTGCCCACCAGTTCCAGGGCGACACTCCTATTTGTTTGGATAACTCAAATACACCGTAAGCAACACCACGCTTGTCAGACCCTGTAATGACAAGGGTTTGAGCATTGATCAATTGCAAGTGGTATGCATCCCACCTGCCTTGTAAACTATCAATGGAAATCTTTTTGCCTTTAACCAGTTCATTGATAGCGGCAGAGTTGTTTGCGATGCCAATGACAATTGTGTTCCCGTTGTTAATTGTATGCACAATCGCAGGTTTGTTGCCCGTTACCTTTTCAATGTCCTGCTGTAAAAGACTTGCAGCTTTCTGAATCAACCAGTCGTCGTGCTCATCTGTATAAATGGATACCTTTTGCAATGAAAAATTTCCGCGGACATTTTTCGTCGCAATGATATTTTGTGCTTTAGCAAAAAGCGAAATGAAAAGTATAAAAGAGATAACAACCGATTTCTTCATGGTAAAACTTTTTGGGCAAACACCTACTACGCTCGAGGGCACACAGATGACACGGATGAGACTGATTTACACGGATATGTTTTGCAATCAAAAAGAATGTCGTGCACTCAATCCCCGCTACCGGCTACCGGCAACAGGCAGATCACAAATTTATTTATTTAGAAACCAACCGAGTTGCCTCCATCTACAGGAAGCACAACGCCTGTTATATATTTAGAACTGTCGGACGCGAGGAATAATGCGGCGTCGCCGATATCAGCGGGTTTACCGAGTGTACCCATTGGCGTTCTTGACATTACTTTTTGTTTTCTTTCGGGATCGTTATTCAGGGCTGCAGCTGACATATCGGTTGCAATAAAACCTGGTGCAATACAATTGATGCGAATGCCTTTTGGAGAAAGTTCAACTGCCATTGCTTTCGTCATGCCTTCTATTGCAGATTTAGAGGCAGTGTATGCAATTACTTTTGGAATGCCATATTGGGAAGCCATTGAACTGATGTTGATGATGCTTCCGGAACTTTTTTCAACCATGCATCTTACCACTTCTCTTGATAACGCAAAAACCGCGCTCACATTGGTCTGTAGTATTTTATGGAAGTCTTCGTCGGTTACGTCTAAAAATTCTTTTTTCATATTGATGCCAGCATTATTTACCAGCACATCAATTTTTCCGTATTGATCAACGATCTTTTTTACCATGACGGGGATGGCGTTTAAATCAGTAAGATCACAGGTAATAAATTCACACAACTCTCCCAGCTTCTCTTTTGCCTGACATAGTTTTTTCTCATCCCTTCCTACAATAATTGTAAAAATGCCTTCATGCACAAATTTTTGTGCAATTGCCAATCCAATACCAGAACCCCCTCCGGTCACTAATGCAATTTTGTTGTCTTTTGCTGTTTTCATAATTTCTTTCTCAATTTAATTCTATTCACAGGCAAGCGCAAGTTAAGAGAAAGGAACGCAGATTCTCATGATTGTCATGATTGAAATGATTTTAAAAATTTGTTTTTTGATGTATATCGCTGATACTTGTTTTGCAGTACAAGTTCCGATTATACTTCGTATCGGGACGACGCAACGATGATGACTTTTGTTCTACCGTTGACCACCAAAAAATCCTGATAAATCATGAAAATCTGCGTTCCATATTTCAAATTCTATTTTTTAGGACTTGCTTTCAAAGCTTCCATCGCAGCAGCGTATGCAGGCTTTTTAGCAAAGTTCTTATCCCACATCAATGGCAATTGTGTTGCTCTCCAGCTATCCGGATCGTCAACGCCCCAGATGGTTACACCATAGCGTTGAGTAGCAGGTACATTCTTGATATACGAATCAATAATGTATTTGTACATCGCAGCCTGGTAGCCAAGCATTTCAGCATCTGCTCTGGAAGAATCGCCCGGAGATGGTTTGATGGTAACATCCAGTTCTGATATTCGGACCAGCAAGCCTGTTGCAGCCAATTGCTGGAAGGCATAGTCAATACCTGCCTGAGACATTGTCAAGGCGTTAACGTGCATTTGTGTACCAATACCATCAACTGTTCCACCATTTGCCTGAACGTATTTCACCAAAGCAACCAATGAATCGGTTTTTGCTTTGCTTGCTTCCAGGTTGTAATCATTGATGAAGAGCTTAGCGTTACCATCAGCTTGCTTAGCGTATTTGAAGGCATTTACAATACCGCTTCTACCCAGGTAGTCTGCCCAGAAGAAATATCCTTTAGCTCCGCTTGGTAGGCTTGTATTAGAGCTTACGCGCAATGAACCATTATCTGTGATTACTTCGTTGGCAACATCCCATGCATACACTTTGCCCGCGTAGTGTTTAACGATACCATCTTTAGTACCATTGCCCAGTATCCATAATTTCATTACAGAGTCTACACGTGCAGCAGTGGCTGTACCACTTGAAGATGCAATAGCCGCATCGTAAGCAGCTTTATCCATCACTCTCGCATCATCAATAAAGTATGTGTTTGCCTTAGCGCCCATGTCAAACAATATTCTTGTTTGCGCGTCTTTAGCGTTGATAAACCATACTATTTGGGTCCAGGTTGTACTTGTTGTAAAGTCGCCCTGGTATTGAGCTGTAGGACCTGTAGAAAGCCTTCCTGATCCACCGTTCGTTGCAGACTTTATCCAGAATGTTACAGCATAATCCACTCCAACAGTTGTGTTGAAAAGATCACTCGCCAACTGTGTTTTCCATTGTCCATTGACATTGTCGGAAGGGTTCACAATCTTCAGCGCTTTTGTGCCGCCGTGTGTTTCACTTGCTACACTTGTAGAGTAGTAAACCGGACCACCCCACGGGCTTCCTCCAGGATTGTATATGTTCCAATTGCTGCAAGCCTGGGCACTTCCGCTTGTATAGGTAGTTTCGAAATCACCATTCGCAAGTACGCTTGGAGGCAAAGGAGCAGAAGCTCCTGCTATTGTAGACAAATACGCCGAGTTCTGTTGCTGATGCCACATAAGTGTGTGACCATAAACGGCGAGCCCTGCAGCATTTGACATATTGTACAAAGCATCTGCATTGGTGAAGTTCAATGAACCGTCGTTTTGAACAACTGACCCATGCTTCATTTCATTGCCTGGAGTAATATTGGTACCTTCTCTTGCAGCGATCGGGAAATACTGGGAGAACCCTTTGTCGCCCATGTACACACCAAAGCCTACCGGTATATTTGTAACACTTTTCAAAGTGCCCGCTGTGTCTTTATAATTGCCTGGATTCAAGATGTTCACTTCCGGAGCATTTTTCTTACAGGATTGAATTCCCGCAATGCCGGCGCCAAGCATCAGTGAAAGAATTATTCTATTTTTCATTTGGCTAATATTTGTTGTGAATACTTTTGATTAATTAATATCCCGGATTTTGATACTTAGGTGATTCTGCTGCAAAATCAGTAAACTGAGTTTTCTGCAACTGATCCTGAGGGATAGGTCTCAACTGATGGAAGGCCTGAACTTTCGCTGCTCCATCAGGATTGTAATTCTTAACCCTGTCCACCAACATATTTCTTGTTGAAAGATCCTGCCAGCGAAGACTTTCACCGCAAAGTTCACGACTGCGTTCATTTAAGATGTAGTTAAGTGTGATCGTTGCAGGTGTTGCAGCCAGCATAGTTTGCTCACGGGCTGCGATCGTTCCGGCATCAAGATTCTTTCTGTAAGCTGCACGTTTTCTCAACACGTTGATTTGAGTTACAGCATCACCGTTATTACCTAATTTCAATGCGGCTTCAGCTGCGATCAAATATGTTTCAGAAAGTTTAGCTACTACAAAAGGACGACCAGTTTGCTGGTTGAAGTTGGTTCTTTTGAAATCTTCGTATTTACTCAACTTAGGGAAGATGTTCTTCAAATCAGAGTTTGCAGCATCGGGCGTGTACTGATTGGTGTAAAAGTTTTTCGGACCAATCATTCTGTACTTTGGACTTGAAGCCATATATGCTGCAGCCTGAGCATCTGTATTTGCCAATACAAATGCAGTATCACCCACATTAAATCCATTTGCAGCAACCGTTACCGTCCACACTGTACGGAATGTACCATTGTAGCGGCTGTCGTTTGTTTTGTCTGCGAAAATTGAATCGATCAAATATTTAGTTGGAGCAAATTGTCTCAACGGGCGACCATACTCAACCGTTCTTGCAGGAATTGGAATTTGACTGCTGGCCAAAGGCGAATGGATTGAAGTATACTCCATGTTAAAATCGTTATCCGCATCGATCCCTTTGTATGCACCAATACCGATGTTACCACCTGTTTGATCGTATTGTTCATTGTTAATGTAGTCACCAGGAATACGCTCAATAGCAAAAAGCAATTCTTTATTGTAATCGTTCCCCTGCGCATGTACATCAGAGTAAGCCTGCATTAACCCTACGCCATATTTAGACTGATTGTTGATCAGTTCCATAGCAGCGTTGTATGCATTTTGAACATCTCCGGCTTGTGCATATGCCGTGTATGATCTTTGAAGATATGTTTTCGCCAACATGTGCAATGCAACTGATTTAGATGCTTTAAATGCACCTGCAGGTCTTTGGTCAGGAAGGTTCTTTGACGCGAAATCAAAATCAGCAATCATTGCAGCGTAATCTTTTATTAACACACTGTCTGTCGGAAGTCTGTTAAACCCTTGAAACGCTTTACTGTTGAATTGCAATTCACCACTTCCAAGATCCAAAGGCACAGCACCAAACTGTTGTACCAGCCCAAGATAATAAAGCCCTCTCAGGAAACGGGATTCTGCTATACCGGTTGTTTTAGCAGCATCAGAAATATCAATATTTGGTCCAAACGTAACCAGCATGTTTGCCTGGTTAATGTTATTGAACGAACGGTTCCATGGTGTTAATATGGCGCCGTTGGATGGGTCTAAACCATAGCTGCCCAGCAGGTAGCTATCGCCAGATTTACCCTGGTCACCAAAAGTGAACTCGTCCGTGCCGATGCAGCTAACCTGCAGTGCACCTTGCGGTCCATAGAGCCATCTCATTCCTGAGTATAATGCGTTGATACCATTTTGAAAACCAGTTGGCGTTTTAAAATAGTCTGTTGTGAAAGTTGTGTAAGGATGCTCTTCCAGCTTTTTGCTACATCCCATCATTCCGGCAACTCCGACGCCTACCAGTGTAGCAAGTATTTTATATTTTGTCTTCATGATTCTTAATCTTTAATTAGTTAAAAGGAAAGGTTCAAGCCAAGAATAAAGTTGTGTGTAAGCGGAGTCGATGTGTTAATGGTAATCGTGTTGTTACCAGTTGACGTATTCGACCTGATGTTACCTGCAGCTTTACCAATTGTTTGGTCACCTGTGCTTGTACCGATAGGCGTGATTCCCGTTTGGTTCTTGTAAGGAGAGAACAATGTAGCTACGTTATCTGTAGTTGCATATACTCTCACAGATTGTATACCAGACCTTCTTAGTGTTTTTTGACTAAATGTGTATCCAAGATTAATACTGCTGATTCTTAAGAATGATGCATCGTAATAACCCAGTGTTGTCCATGCATTTGCAGCATTAGGGCTGATGTTATCACTAAACATAGGGAACCAGTTTGTTGCATTGGTTGGTGTCCAATAATCCACCGCCACACTGTTTCTTCTACCGTTCATCATGATATCATAAGAACCTGCGCTACCTGTTGACTGATGGATCTGGCTGATTAATGTACCACCGAAGCGACCATACATTACAACAGAAAGGTCAAAGTTTTTGTAGTTAAATCTGTTCACCATACCGCCCTGGATCTTAGGATCGCCATTGCCGATGATATGTTTATCATCCTGGCTGATCTTACCATCGTGGTTGTAGTCTTCAAGCTTCAACTGGCCAGGCACATAACCATACACAGCAGCATCCTTTGCTTCGTTTGTCTGCCATACACCAAGTTTTTTGAAATCCCAGATTGAAGTCATGGACTCTCCTACAAACAACTGACGCGCAACATCCTGGTTTACGCCTGAACTCAGTCTAACCACTTTGTTCTTGTTGAAGAACAAGTTCAGGTCTGTTGTCCACGTGAAACCGTTTGACATTTTAAGATTCACTGAAGACAAAGAAAGTTCCATACCCCAGTTTTGAATCTCACCAATGTTTGTTTGATAGTTACCGCTGATACCGGATGTTACTGGCAATGCTACATCATACAACACCTTATTGGTATTTTGTTTATAGTATTCCAATGATCCTGTAAGTCTGCTGTTAAACACTGCGAAGTCAACACCCACGTTTATGTTTTTAGTGTACTCCCAATCCAGTGTACTGTTCGGCAGAGTATTCGGTGCATAACCAGAAACTACAGACGGGCCATAGTTGTATTTGATCGTTCCGAAACCACCGTTGAACGGCACACCATCACTGTTGTTTACAGAACCTAAAGATGCATATGGGTTAACAGACTGGTTAGATGTTTGACCAAAGCCAGCTCTCAATTTCAGGCTATTCAACCATTCTGCGTTTTTCAGGAATTTCTCGTTGCTGATGATCCAACCGGCAGATCCTGCGAAGTAATCGTGCCATTTGTTGCCCGAAGCCAAACGTGAAGAACCATCTCGTCTGTACGTTCCCGTTAGTAAGTATTTGTCTTTGTAAGCATAGTTCAATCTCGCCATGTAAGAGATCAAACCATATTTGCTTTCTGCACCATTGTAAACCAACGCACCATTAGGGCTTGACATCGCAAGGTTGTAGAATTGCGTAAAGTCATCCGTAATGGAATCTTTCTGGATATAAGTATTGTGCGTTTGAGACTCTTCAACACTGTACAATCCGGTAAAATTTATTCTATGGTCCTGTTTGAAAGTTTTTTCATACATCAACATATTTTCAACCAGGTACATCCATGTTTCTGCATTGTTTACAGAAGCAGTGTTTCCCTGACCTGGTCTGAAATAGTTTGGATTGGTTTTAGAATCCGTGCCCTGGAACTGATCGTTTTCTTGTTGACTGAAGTTCAGACCAACGTTGATACGATATTTCAAACCAGGAATAAATTCATACTCACCAAACAAGCTGTTGAAAGAGTTCATACGTCTTACCTTGTCTACCCAGTTGTTGTTATTATTTTTTAGCAACAGCGGGCTATAGGTAGTAGGCTGGTCGATGGTGTTACCGGAAGGCATCACATTAATGCTGCCATCAGCGTTGTAAGCAGGCATCAACGGGCTCATCGTAAGCATATTGTATAAAGGATTCACAAACTGAGAACCATTCGTGATCGAATAGCTGTTCATTGTGTTTAATCCCACTCTTGTCTTCTTGCCTATTTTAGAATCGATGGTTCCGCGTAATGAATAACGTGTGAAATCCTGCCCCGGAAGCACTGCATCCTGCTTGTAATAACCACCACCCAAAGAGTAGTTGCTACCATTGCTGCCACCTGAAACAGTAAGGTTGTTATCTGTTTTGTGCGCTGTTTCGTACATCAGGTCCTGCCAGTCAGTTCTGCGGCCAGTTTGTAATGATGTAATTTCATCTGGCATATAACCCGCTGTCCATGATGAGATATCACGTGAAGCTTTATATTGATCACCATTGAATACAGGGTATTTATAGTCACCTACTTTACCGATACCGTAGTAACCGCTGTAGGAAACTTTTGCTTCTCCGTTTTTTCCTCTTTTTGTAGTAACGATGATAACACCGTTAGAGCCGCGTGAACCGTAGATAGCTGTTGCAGACGCATCTTTCAATACATCCACTGAAGAGATGTCATCAGGGTTGATGTCATTAAGGCTACCACCAAAAGGAATACCGTCAAGAACAATAAGCGGACTATTTGAACCGGCAATGGAACGAACACCACGAATCCTGATTTGCACGCCATCGCCTGGTTTAGTACCAGTCTCCTGGATATCCAAACCCGCAGCTCTACCTTGCAAAGCCTGGGCAATGTTGGTTGCAGGAACCTCTCTTAGTGCTTTTTCATTTACGGTTGTTACAGAACCTGTAACATCTTTCTTTTTCTGGGTACCATAACCAACTACAACAACCTGCTCCATCTCTTTGGTTTTGCTTTCCATTTTGATGCTCAGGATATCATCTTTTTCACCCACTTTGCGGCTGATACTAAGAAAACCTACATAAGTAAAAGTCAACGTGCTTTTGGCTGGCACTGTGATAGAATAAGCACCTTCGCTGTTAGTAGAAGTCGCATGGGCGCCTACAGCGATAGTCACTCCTTGTAATGCCTTACCGGCATCGTCTGTAACCGTACCGGTTATTTTGACATTGTTAGTTTGCGCATACAGCATATTACTGCATACGGTTAGCAATAGCAGAAGAACACCGAATAAGTTTAGTCTTCTCTGCCTTACTACTGATTTTTTTTTGATAGTAGTACTCATAAAAACAAGCAGTTCATTTGTGAATTAATATTTGGAAAATTGGTGCGAAAGATTTGTTGCGCGTCCGCAGACGCATTTAAGATGTGTTCATGGCAATTTCGTTTTGGCTAAGCATTTGGTTTTGGTTTATTAATTTGGGGTTGTTAGTTGTTAGTTGATAGTTGTTAGCCTTTGTATGGTACATTCTAACAACTATCAATAATTTTCAATTTTCAACTTTCAATTTTCAATTATTCGACTATTGCAACATTCCCTGCTGCCGGTTTAGCAATTCCCAACGTCTCACTTCTTTGCATTGGTGAAGAACCTCCTACATAGAAAGTCACTTTACCAGTTGTTTCAAGGGTTTCGCCGTTATCGTTTACAAGGGATAACATATCTGGTGTTACGGTAAACTTCACCACTTTTGATGCGCCCGCCGCCAGGTTGATTCTTGTGAAACCTTTCAGGCTGTACAACGGCTCGTTTTCACCAGCACCCTGATGAGAGATATACAATTGGATCACTTCGTCAGATGCAGTCTTGCCTTTGTTTGTAACAGTTGTTTCAACTGTCATCGGCTGACCTTTCTTTACGTTTTGCGTAGATGTTTTCAAGGTACCGTAATCAAATTTTGAGTACGTTAAACCATAACCGAAAGGATACATTGGCTCTTCGGTCATGTAGCGGTAGGTCCTGCCCTTCAAACTATAATCTTCGTATGTTGGTAACTGTTGCAAAGATTTTGGAAAAGTAACAGGCAATTTTCCGGAAGGAGAAACTTTACCGAAAATGATGTCTGCCACTGCATTTCCGCCTTCCTCGCCGGGATACCATGCGAGTAATACAGCATCGGCCAAATCATGAATTTCAGAAAGGTTCATAGGAGATCCTCCTGTAATTATGGCTATTATAGGTTTGGGATTATCTTTTTTCATTTTTCTCAAAAACTCAATCTGGTTTTGAGGAATGTTATAATCAAGTCTGTCACCAAAAGATGGAGAAGCAATAGACTCGCCTTCTTCACCTTCGATCAATCCGTTAATACCCAACACAACAATTGTTGCGTCTGTGTTTCTTGCTTCATCAGTTGTCCAGTCAATAGGATTGATATTGTTTCTGTCCAGCAAACAACCAGGCCTGTACTGCATTTGGCTTTCAGGAGAAATATGCGAAGCAATGCCTTCCATGTACGTAACCATCTGTGGATTTACTCCATAATAGTTACCGATCAGAGACATTATATCTGCTGCGTTTGGCCCGGTTACGAAATATTTTTTTAGATCAGTTTTTAAAGGAAGCGCTCCGTTGTTTTTCAGCAACACAATTGATTTCAGCGCTACTTCTTTTGACAATGCTCTGTGTTCCGCGCTATTAATAGCGTTTGCAGAAATTTTGCTGTAAGGATTTGAAGAAGCAGGATCAAAAATACCCAGCTTCATTTTTGTGCGAAGCAAAATGGCAAGTGCGCTATCGATCTCTTTTTCTGTAATTAATTTTTGTTTTACTGCATCAATCAGTGAAGCATATTCACCCCCGCAATCAAGACTCACCCCACGTTTAACCGCAAGGGCAGCAGCTTCCGCGCTGTTGGCTACAACTTTATGTCCTTTGTAAAAATCTTCTATGGCGCCGCAATCGGAAACCACATGTCCCTTGAATTTCCACTCATCTCTCAACACATCCTGCAATAAGAATGTATTGCCGCAGCACACTTCACTATTGGTTCTGTTATAAGCACACATTACCGCTTCAACGTGCGCCTCTGTTACCAATGCTTTGAAAGCATGCAGATAAGTTTCACGCATATCCTTCATGGAAGCCTTTGCATCAAATTCATGACGCAGTCTTTCCGGTCCGCTATGTACTGCGTAGTGTTTGGCACAAGCGGCCACTTTTAAATAGTCAGGATCATTGCCCTGCAAACCTTTTACAAAAGCAACACCGATTCTTGAAGTAAGGAACGGATCTTCTCCGTAAGTTTCCTGGCCACGCCCCCATCTTGGGTCGCGGAATATATTAATGTTTGGTGTCCAGAAAGTGAGGCCTGCGTATTTCTGACGATAGCCTTTTGCTATTGACACATTATATATAGCACGGGCCTCGTCTGAAATGGCAGTAGATACTTTTAAAGCCAGATTGTCATCAAATGTTGCACTCAGGCCAATTGCCTGCGGAAAAACGGTTGCAACTCCTGAACGGGCCACACCATGTAAACTTTCGTTCCACCAGTTGTATTCGGGAATTTGAAGGCGGGGAATTGCGGAATTGCTGTTCATCATCTGGCTCACTTTCTCTTCCAGCGTCATTCTCTTTAACAGGTCCTGCACACGAACCTCGCGGGCTTTGTTAATGTCTAAATAAACAGGCTTGCTGGTCTGTGCCTGGAGCATCGAAACAGCTGTAAAAATTCCGAACGCAGTTATGCAGAATCTTCTCTTCATATGGCTTATAAATGGTCTTATAGCTGAAAAAGCAACCTCTCGTTTAGTGTCTTTTTTCGTTTTGGCGAGACACATTTGACATTAACACAATGCTAATATCATAATTTTTTTTGTATTTGCAACCGATTGCATAAAAAATTTCAAAAAAAAGTTAATTTAGTACCCAGAATCAATACGCAAACGATTGTATGAAAGAAGACAAAGAGATCACGATATACGACCTTGCCAAGCATTTGAAGATATCCGCAGCCACTGTTAGCCGTAGTTTGAAGGATCATCCGGGCATTAGTAAGTCGACCAAGAAAAAGGTGCAGGAAGCCGCTAAAGAAATGGGCTACCGTTCGAACAATTTTGCCAGGAATCTGAGAAAGCAAAAAACAAACACCATCGGTGTAATTGTCCCCAAACTTAACAGTTATTTCGTTTCTTCAGCTATCGCAGGCATGGAAAAAATTGCCAACGAGAATGGCTATAATCTGATCATAAGCCAGTCGCTGGAGTCAGTAAAAAAAGAGATCGCAAACACCATCACAATGTTTAACAGCCGTGTGGATGGCCTGTTGGTTTCCCTTGCCTACGACACCGAGAACATGGAACATTTTGATGTGTTTTTTGATAAAAACATTCCTGTTGTTTTCTTTGACCGTGTGTACGAAGACAGCCGCAGCCTGAATGTAATTATTGATAACTATCGCAACGGCTACGACATCACCAAACACTTGATTGACGAGGGTTGTAAGCGAATCATGCACATTGCGGGTAACCTTACCAGAAATGTGTATGCAGAAAGATGCCGTGGTTACAAAGATGCTTTGCGCGATTCCGGCTTTGAGTTCCAGGACGAACTTTTGATTGTTAATGAACTTAGTGAAGAAGCTGGTAAAGAACTCGGCAAAAAAATATTGCAAATGCCCAATAAGCCCGATGCTGTATTCGTGGCAAACGACGTGTGTGCCGCGAATTGCATGCAGATTATCAAAACTGCGGGCTATTCTATTCCCGGCGACATTGCATTCGCCGGATTCAACAACGATCCTATTTCCAAGATTGTAGAACCGCACCTTACTACGGTTAACTATCCGTGTTATGAAATGGGCGAAATGGCGATGCGCAACCTGATTGATCACCTCACCGGCGATGGCAATATCAGCACTACAAACAAGATCATCCTGCGGTCGGAGATTGTAGTGAGGGCGTCGAGTTTGAAAGGGAAAGGAGGCAATTAGCAGTTAGGAATTAAGAATTAGGAATTAAGAATTCATTCCCGGTTAGTTAACGATTTTTGTGCGAATACGTTTCTGTTTATCAGGGCTTCGACAAGCTCAGCCTGGCGCGAAAGCAGAGTATCAGGCTGACCTTGTCGAAGCCTTGTCTAATTTATGGGCAAGTCCCTAGTGCCGCGGTTCGTGAAGACACGATAGCCTTCGACTTAATACCCCCATAGCAAATTTTTCGCTTCGCGATATTTAACATGTCACCCCTCTGGGGCTCGTATTCGGTTCGTGAACCTAATAATGTTGCTACGAATGTGTCGCCCCGCTGGGGCTTAGTTGAAGTCTCCGAGTGTTCCTCATACCCCAGCGGGGCGGCACGTTAGTAGCAGCAAAATAGAAGAGAATTTGAAACATTAGAGCCAGCCCCAGAGGGGCGACACGTTAAATTTTGTCTGTTCATTCGCACATACATCACATAAGTTGGCGGCTATGATGTCATCGCCCCGCCGCAAGGAACAATGCTGCACCACTTTTTTGACTTTTTACTTTTGACTTTTAACTTCCCACCCCGGGAACGTTTCCAACTTTAAACGACAAATTTCCTTTGCTATTTCACGGCGCAATCCTTTAGTTTTGCTGCCCGGAACTCAGAACTCAAAACTTATAACTCATAACTTAGAACTCAAAACTTCTTCTCATGAAATTAATGGAACAAACGATGCGTTGGTACGGTCCGAATGATCCTGTGAGTCTTTGGGACATCAGGCAATCTGGTTGTACCGGCGTGGTTACTGCATTGCACCACGTACCTGTCGGAGAAATATGGACAGTGGAAGAAATCAATAAAAGAAAACAACAAGTGGAAAGCGCAGGTCTTACCTGGACAGTGATTGAGAGCCTGCCTGTACATGAAGACATAAAAAAACAAATCGGCAATTACAAACAATATATCGAGAACTATAAAGTGAGTCTGCGTAATGTGGCCGCTTGTGGTTTAAAGGTGGTTACCTACAACTTCATGCCTATTCTCGACTGGATGCGCACAGAGATCAACTACGTAATGCCCGATGGCAGCAAGGCGCTTTATTTTGAAAAATCAGCATTCATTGCATTTGATCTGTTCATTTTAAAACGTCCCAATGCAGAGGCCGACTATACTGCAGAAGAAATCAGCAAAGCGAAAACAAGATTTACAACAATGACTCCCGAAGAAAAAGAGACATTGTACAAAAATGCGTTACTCGGTCTGCCAGGCAGTGAAGAAAGATTTACGGAAGAGCAAATATTAAAAGCATTAAAAACATACGAAGGCATAGATGCGCAAAAGCTGAAACAACATTTGTTCTATTTCTTACAACAGGTTGTTCCCGTTGCTGAAGAAGCAGGTTTGAAAATGGCCATCCACCCAGACGATCCTCCCTATCCTATCCTCGGCTTGCCAAGAATTGTAAGCACAGAAAAAGATGCAATGGAATTGATCAACGCGGCGCCTTCGCCTGCAAATGGCTTGTGCTATTGTACTGGCTCATATGGCGTGCGTAGCGATAATGATCTTGCTGGTATGGTAAAACGCCTCGGAGATCATATCCACTTCATCCACCTTCGTAGCACCAAACGTGATGCGGAAGGCAATTTCTTTGAAGCTGATCACCTTGATGGCGACGTTGATATGTTTGCTGTGGTAAAAGAAATCGTTTTGCTGATGCAAAAAAGAAATCAATCTATTCCGATGCGTCCCGATCATGGTCACCAAATGCTGGACGACTTGAAGAAAACAACTTATCCCGGCTACTCTGCAATTGGCAGATTGAGAGGCATAGCGGAGTTGAGAGGTTTGGAGTTGGGCATCGCGAGGTCGCTGTAAACGATTAGTTGAGAGTTGAGAATGGAGAGTTGAGAGTGAGGGGTATGTCGCTTGACGTGAAGGTGATGTTTTACTGGTGTGTTTGAATTTCAATTTGAAACAACTGAATATAAAGCCCCGACAGGTTTTCACCTGACGGGGCTTTTCTTTTGGTGTTGCTAATAGTCTGGAAAGTCAAAGCCCTGACAGGTTTGCAACTTTAATATCAACTTCGGAAAAATGTTACACCTAGACAATTTAACATGTCGCCCCTCTGGGACTCGCATTTGATTCGCCGATCTTCACATTATCTACTAACGTGTCGCCCCTCTGGGGCTGGTCTCTGATGGTCAATTACACTGTACCACAGCAACCAATTCCTAATTCCTAATTCTTAATTCCTAATTGTCATATAAATCGCTCTGTGCCGAAATAATCTGCCTGTACTGTTCGAATATTTTTGTTTTGGAAATGAAGCCGATAAATTTTCTGTCCTCCGATAACACCGGCAAATACCAGCTGTGGGTGAGATCGAACTTTTCCATTACACGTGTCATGCTTTCACCTGAATAAATGACCTCCGGAGCTTTCTTCATGATCTGCCGAATGCTCACTTTGTCAAACAACTCAGGATTGAACATTTGCTTTTTTACATCGTTCAGTTCTACAATGCCGATAAAATTTCCTTTCTTATCTTCTACTGCAAAAATGTTTTTATCGCTCAGCTTGATCATTTCCACCAAATCGCGCAACGAGCTGTCGATAGAAATGCTTTGGTAATTGTTCTTAATGATATCGTCCAATTGGATAGACGTTAAAATATTCTGCTCACGTTTGTGCGTAAAAATCTGGCCCTCCATTGCAAGCTTCCGCGTTTCCATAGAATAGGGCTGGTAGTGTTTCACAATGAAAAATGACATGGAAGAAACGATCATCAATGGAATGATGAGTTCGTAGCCGCTTGTAATTTCAGCGATAAGAAATATCGCCGTAAGCGGACAATACATTACACCACTCAACACACCCGCCATGCCCACGAGACTGAAGTTTCCGACGGGAGTATCAAACCATTTTGTTGCATTCAATAATCTGGAAAAGAAAAATCCAAGATATGCGCCTACAAATAGCGAAGGCGCAAAGTTTCCGCCGTTTCCACCGCTACCGATGGTTATACCGGCAGCGACTGGCTTTAACAGCATTACGGCTCCTACAAAAACAATTATCGCCCACTCGTGGTTCATCAATGCGAACAGTCTTGTATTGTCGTGGATAATGTTGCTGTCGCCGTTTGCCACCAATTTCACGCTGTCATATCCTTCCCCGAAAAGCGTCGGGAATAAAATGTAAATGACCAGCAGGAACAATCCGCCGATCAATGCTTTTACATAGGGATTTAAATGCCAGTCGTGCATTTTGTGCTCTACTTTTTTAAACACATTTGCATAATACAAAGAAATGAAACCGCACAACGCACCAAGCAATATATAAAACGGAACATTGTAATAATTAAAAGTTTGCTTGAGCACGAAGTTGAAAAGAATATCCTCATTCAGAATGATCTTTGAACACAGCGCTCCGATTACTGCCGATATGATCAACGGGATAAAATAACTGATGATCGTTTCTGCCAGCAACACTTCTATGGCGAATATCACGCCGGCTATCGGCGCATTGAATACAGCAGCAATACCGGCCGCAGCACCACACGCTATCAGCAATGTTCTTTCCTGGTAATTGAGTTGATGAATGCGTGCAAGATTGGAACCAACAGCCGAACCTGTCGCAACGATGGGCGCCTCCAGCCCCACTGACCCTCCTAACCCAACGGTGACGGAGCTTGTGACAACATGCATGTAAGTATGACTGAAAGGAATAAAAGACGATCTTCTTGCGATTGACCGCAGCACCATTGCTATTCCTTTTTCAATATGGCCACCATAAAATTTGTAGATGATAATTACCGTAATCAGCAATCCCAAACCGGGAAACAAGAGGTAAGAAAAACGCGACACAGGAATTTCGCTGATCCATTTTTCGATATAGTGTACAAACGTTTTTAAAAGCACCGCTACCAATCCCGAACACAAACCAACCAGACTCGCCACAATCATTATGTACTGCACACGGTTCACCTTTTCCCGCAAATAGGTGAAGATAGAACTGTAAGCAGTTTTTAATTTTTGCTTCATACGCAAACTTAGGGAGGAATTAGGAATTAGAAATTAGGAATTAGGAATTAGGTCGCCCGAAAACATGTTTATTATCGCTAGACACAAAGTAAGATAAATGCTTATAAACAATGCTGCACCGAAACAATTCCTAATTCTTAATTCGTAATTCTTAATTAATAAAGTTTGTAAACCGCTTGCTTCACCACATTCGATTTCTCATTAAAAATGAATGAGAAAACTTCTGCGATGTCTTCTGGTTTTGACCATTTGCTGAAATCGGCATCTGGCATGTCTTTCCTGTTCTGAGGTGTATCAATGGTTTGAGGAACAACTACAGACGTGTTTACATTTTTGCCTTCGGCAGACGCATTTAAAATTTCTGCGAAAGAGAACAAAAGAGACTTGCTTAATGAGTAAGCAATCATGTTTTTTGCCATGTGCGGTTCAAGAGCAGGTTTTGCCCCAACAAAAACTATTTTACCATTATTATTCGCCAACATGTGATTGAACAATGGCTTGGCTATATTGAATGCAGTAGCAAAGTTCAGGCGAATCATTTTCTCCATGTCTTCAATCTGCAAATCTTTTATATTGCTCATAGCAAAACCACCAACAAGCAATGCAGCGCCATCTATTTGTCCGTATTTTTCGATCACAGTTTCACTGAATGTCCATGCGTCCTCATGTTTGGTGAGATCTATATCGTGAAGCTCGAAATTGCTGTCGTCTCTTGCAAAGCCCAATGTATTTCCTGATGATCCTACGGCAATTACTCTGTTGCCATCGGCTAATACTTTTTTTACCACAGCAACGCCAAGGTTGCCATTTGCTCCGGTTACAATAATGTTCTTCATGTTTAATGCTTGGGGAACTAAAATAATGATTTTTTCGATGGGAAGAGCGGCACGCAGATGACACAATAACTGAATAACTGAGTAACTGAATAACTGAATGTCCGTATGTTGAAAAGCAAAATCGACGTTGAAGCTTTCAGTTATTCAGTTACTCAGTTATTCAGTCACAAAGAACAATCAGGCTGGTCAATTCCAGAAAACAAAAATCCCGAAGCGTGTGCTCCGGGATAATATTTTGTAGAAACTGCTGAAACTATTTTTTCGCGTATTTCTTTTTGAATTTGTCGATACGACCTGCTGTATCAACCAATACGTTCTTACCAGTAAAGAAAGGGTGAGAAGTATTAGAAATCTCCAATTTAATAACTGGGTATTCCTTGCCGTCTTCCCAAGTAATAGTTTCCTTAGAATGGGCAGTTGATTTACCTAAAAATGTCTCGCCATTACTCATGTCTTTAAATATGACAAATTTGTAATTAGCTGGATGGATACCTTGTTTCATAACTCTTTGATTTTAAGGTGCATACGGATTTTGCCGTATACTTATAAAAATTTGGACTGCAAAGATAGGATTAAAAGGCAAAATTAAAAAGTAAAAATTAAAAAGCTTTAAATGTTGCGTTGGTTATCAAAATGTTACACTTAAAGATTCAAGTCAAAAATAAAAATGCAAAAATCAAAAACTTTAGGTGCATCGCTGTTTATAACGAGGCTGCACCTAAAGTTTTTGACTTTTTATTTTTGACTTTTTACTTTCCTACAGCTTCATATCTTTAATAATCCCGTCGATTTTCCCGTCCAAAGTCTTCTCAGTGGCTTCGAAATCAGCAGCATTTGCCAGTTTCGTGTTCACGCTGAAATAGAATTTGATCTTAGGCTCGGTGCCGCTTGGTCTGGCTGAAATTTTGCTGCCATCTGCCAGGATAAACTGCAACACGTTGCTTTTTGGCAAAGTGATTTTCCAGGTTTCGCCTGTTTGCAGGTTCTTCCCTTCCAGTTTTTCGTAATCCAGCAATTGAGCAACAGCCACACCGTTGATCTCCTTTGGCGGATTGCTTCTGTATGTTTCCATCATTGCCGCAATTTGCTGCTGGCCATCCATTCCTTTTTTGGTTATGGAGATCAGGCGCTCTTTGTAGAAGCCATATTGTACATACAGATCAATCAATTTGTCGTACAGCGTTCTGCCTTTGTTCTTTTCGTAAGCAACCATTTCGCAAAGCAATGCAACGGCACTTACCGCATCTTTATCGCGTACTTTATCGCCGATCATCAAGCCATAGCTTTCTTCTCCACCAACGATATAGTTTTCCTTACTTTCTTTTTCCTTGATCAATTCCGCGATCCATTTGAAACCGGTCAACACATCATAGCAGTTGATATTGCTCTGACGGGCGATCTCATTGATCATATCTGTGGTAACGATCGTTTTCACCACCATATCATTTGGCTGTGCCAAACCTTTTACTTTACGCGCTTCGATCATGTAGTTGAATGCCAATACGGCTGTTTGGTTACCGTTCATTAGCACCCAATTGCCTTGTCTGTCTTTCATACCAATGCCTACGCGATCCGCATCGGGGTCAGTGCCCAATAAGATATCAGCATCCAGTTCTTTTGCTTTTTTCAAACCGATGCTCATTGCTTCGGCTTCTTCCGGGTTCGGATAAACAACCGTTGGGAAATTACCGTTTGGCTCGGCTTGTTCCATCACGATGTTTACGTTGTCAAAACCAAACTCCTTTAATACCTCTGGCACCAGTTTAATACCTGAACCGTGGATGGAAGTATAAACGATTTTAAGATCGTGCTGTTGCTTGATCACTTCAGGGTAAACGCTCAGGCCTTTTACCATGTTGATGTACTGAGCATCTATTTCGCTACCTATAATCGTAATGTTTGCTTCTCCACCACTCCATTTCACTTCATCTACAGAAGCGATTTTTTCTACTTCTTTGATCACATTTTTATCGTGCGGTGGCACCAGCTGGCCGCCATCGTTCCAATAAGCTTTGTAACCATTATACTCTTTAGGATTGTGTGAAGCTGTACAAACTACACCACCCTGGCATTTTTTTAATCTTATGGTAAATGAAAGTTCCGGCGTTGGGCGAAGGCTTTCAAACAAGAAAACCTTGATGCCATTTGCAGCAAACACGTTCGCTGTTGTTTCAGCAAAAAAGCGGCTGTTGTTGCGACAGTCGTGTGCAATTGCCACGCGAACCTCTTCATTTGGGAATTGTTGCTTAAGATAATTCGCATAACCTTGTGTTGCCATGCCAACCGTGTACTTATTCATGCGGTTGGTACCAACGCCCATGATACCACGAAGTCCACCTGTTCCGAATTCGAGGCTGCGGTAAAATGATTCTGCTAATTCCTGTGGATTTTCTGATGCAATTTTTTTGATTTCGTTTTTTGTAGCTTCATCATAGTTACCATTTAACCATGAGTTGACTTTTTCATTGATCGCGGCATCCATATGTTATATTTTACTTTTACTTATTTAAAAATATTACATTATCAAATTAGTCCGAAGACGACAAAAATAGGTGATATTCAAACACAATGCCATGAACAAAAAATGAATCTTTGTAAAAAAAGTGCTAATCACTACGTCAAATAACAGATGTGATTCGTTTATTTTTTATTTTTCCGCCTCTTAATGAAGAAGATTAAACAACTATTGACGGCCTTGTTGCTGCTGGGGACAACATCATTGTCCAGCTTTCAGAGTTTCGCTCAGACTCAGTCTGAAGATTCCATCCCACATGCTACATTTAATAAAACAAAATTCTGGATCACCACAGGGGCACACGTGGGCCTTTGGGTAGGAACATATGTAGCATTGAACAAGGCATGGTACGCGGATTACCCGAAAGAGCATTTTCATTTTTTTAATGATAACGGCGAATGGAACCAAATGGACAAGGCCGGCCACACATGGACGGCGTACCAGATTGCCCGACTTTCGACAGAGGCTTGGCGATGGTCTGGATTGAAAGATAAAACGAGTATCTGGCTGGGAGGTGCCAGTGCCCTGGCCTATCAGAGTGTTATTGAAATTCAGGATGGATTTTCTGCAGAATGGGGCTTTAGCTGGGGAGACATGGCTGCCAATACACTCGGCGCGGGTTCATTTGTAGCACAGGAATTGGGCTGGCACGAACAGCGCCTGCAGATAAAATTCAGCTACTATCCTTATAAATATCCTGCAGATCTAATTTCGCGCCGCAATGATCTTTTTGGCAGCGGACCGGGAGAAAGAATTTTGAAGGATTATAATTCACAAACGTATTGGCTGAGTGCAAACCTGCATTCCTTTTGGAAAGAGAGCCGCATTCCCAAGTGGCTGAACGTGTCATTTGGTTACAGTTCAGATCTTATGTTGGGCGCTTATGAAAATAAATGGACGGACGACAATGGTCACGCGTATGACTATACAGGTTATCCACGGGTAAGACGTTTCTACATTGCTCCTGACATTGATTTTACCAAAATTAGAACGAAGAGCAAGTTGCTTCGCAGTGTTTTCTTTGCGTTGAATGCGGTGAAGTTTCCGGCGCCAACATTGGAGCTTAACTCGCAGGGGAAGCTTAGGGGGCACTGGGTATATTTCTAAGTGTGCAAGAAGTCTCTTTTTCGAATTAATAATTAATATATAATAATTAATAGAGCGTCATTCATTTAAGGTATAGTTTGTTTAGCTATTTAACATGATGGATGTCGACTTCTATTTTGAATATTGCCGTATTAATTATTCTTTATTAATTATTAATTACTTGCTGTATTTCCACTTAAACCCTCCACACTGATGATGCACATTCTTCGCAGTTAAAATAATTCCCTTTTCGTCACAGCCGGTTTGTCTTGCAGCTTCGCTAACGCTTTCGTAACGGGCGATGAGCTTGCCTTTGAGATATTGCTTAACTGGTTTCCGACGCGTATATCCACCGTAATTTTTGGGCCATTTGGAGCGGTCGGCTGTTTTTAAATACGTGTCGTGGCGACCCCGTTCAAATACACGCTTTTGTTTTTCACTTCTTGTTACCGCTTTTAAATTGCTAAGACGATTGTTATAACCATTACCATCTTTATTGATGATGTACAATTCATCTTTGCTGTAGTCAAGATTGGGATCAATAAAAGTGATGTAAATAATGCGTCTCGTGTTGTAGTAGTACTGCGCGCCTTCGCTGCTCAGGCTTACACGCAGGTCAACCATGGGAACACCGGTTTTGATGTTGCGATTCTCAGCAATCGACTGGCTTAATATTTTCCCTTCAACAAATTGCTCTTTTAATCGCGGGTGCGAAATGATACGGTCAAGAGATTTAACTCTACCCATACTTGAAGCCTGGTAAATGCCTTCAAATCCGGGAATATCCTTCCATTTCTCATTGCGAATATTAGTTAGCGACTTGTTTTGAAACGGATAGTTCTTTGTGCTACTCAAGTCTAATCAGGCTTTAATACAAAGCTAAGTTATCAAACTATTTGCTTCGTTTTTGCGAATGCGCTAAAATCCATGTTTCTAGGTAGTTTGACTAAGGGCTGAATAACTGAATAAACTGAATAACTGAGTGGTTGAAGGTCAGTTTTGCAAAACAGGCCTCGAGCATCAATAAGTAAATTATTCAACAGTTTCCCCTCAGTTATTCAGTTATTCAATTATTCAGTTATTCGGTTATTCAGTTATTCAGTTATTCAGTCATTAAAACTTATAGGAAATCCCTACGGTCATACCATAGTCAAAATTGCTGGAGCCCGCGGGGGGCTTGCTATCGTAGTTCGTATATGGATTGACCTTCAGATAGAAATAGCGTATTAACTGCCATGAAAAGTTTGTGCTGCCATCGAAACGGACACGGCCCTTCTCAGTCAAACTGAAGTACAGTGCCTGATTGGTAGAGATTTGAATATCGGGGTGGCGGAACTTGAAAAAATTGAAACGCATCATTACCGGTATTTCCAATGTTACAACCGAGGGTGCTCCGTCGTCTGTGCTCTTTTCCTGGTTTATGGCAAGTCCGGTGAGCCCCTGCAGTTCCCAGTTCTCCCGTACAAAAAATTTCATGCCACCGCCAAGCATTTCCTGGTAACGCCGGGCTATGGATAGTTCGAGATTGCGCTGGTACTGCAGCATGCCTGCCGCAAACACTGTAGAGGTGATATTGTAACCCGAATAGAGTGCCACATTTCCCTGGTCACGTGAAAAATGGGATGAATCAATTGATGAAATGGAAGATAAGGACAACTCATTTTCAAATGAAGGCGTTGAGTATTGGACCAGGGCACTGATGGATGCCTGCCCTACTCCGCTTGACTTTGCATAACTAAAGCCCAATGAAAAGTTACCTGTAAGCCTTTGAAAAAAATTCTTCTCCAGCGTAATCAGCTGGTTGATCTCCGTTAAATGAACCGTCATAGTGGTACTGTCGTCCAGTAATATTTCGGCATGGTTGAGTTTTAATGAAGGCTTCAGTACCCCATAAAATATGCGTTTGTCAACCATTTCAATTTTAACACGGGTAAAAGTTACGATGCGTTTGATTTTGTACAGTTTCACATTTAGCATTTTCAGATCGGCATCGTCAATGCTTATTTCGCCCAAGCTACCGTTTTCAATTTTACCAATAAGAATCTGACCGTTGTTCAGAAAAATGGAATCTTTTTGCTGAGCCGATGAAGGCAGATAAATAATAGCGGTCAGCAAAAAAAGCAAAGCATTACGAATGAACATTCGGTTGGTTATTTAAATCAAATAATATGGCTAAAGCAGGGCTTTTTCATTTAGGGTATCAAAAAAATATTTCCGGTAAAAATCAATGTTTCATAAACCATTTTAAAACCCCATTGTTGTAAGATATCTATCTCTAAGTACAAAAAAGTTACCCTTACTATTCTTCAACCCTTGCTAAAAACTAATCAACAATTCTAAATCATAATGGTTTAAGCGTTTATACATCTGTGTATATCCGAAACCCCGGTGGAAAATAACGTAGCAGCTGATATTGATAATTTTATATTAATTGAAAAAAAGTTTGAACATATTGGAGAGTTGCTTGTTGATTAGGGCATTGTGTTCAGAGGAGCTTCGGTTTTACTAAAATATCATGCTCTCTGTATCTCAGTACAGGTCGATAAGATAGCTTTCACAAAGTCCCTTTAGTGCTTACGCCGTACCCTATTAGTTAACAAAATAGTTTGGACAATCCCTACCCTATTTAATGCGCACACTAGTTTAAACTTAAACAATACAACTACTTTATAAATTCCATTTTTCTTTTTTCACAAAACAAAAAAATATGAAAAAGATCCTCCTTGTGTTTCTAACTGCTTCTGTTGCAGGATTTGTTATGACGTCATGCGGCCCTACAATAAAGGTGACGAGCGATTATGACAAGGCTGCAAATTTCTCACAGTACAAAACATTTGCACTGGTTAAACCAGACCCAACCAAACAGTCCATTAGCCAGCTTAACCAAAACCGCATCGATAATGCGATCATTGCTGAGATGACTAAAAAAGGTTTTACACAGTCGGCTGATGCAGATCTGCTGGTGAATTCGGTAACCATTTTGAAAGACAAACAATCCATCAGCTCTAACACGAACTATTATGGTTATGGAGGTTACTACAGGCCATATGGCTGGGGCGGCGGCATGGGCGCAACCGGTTACACCACTTACAACGTGCAGGAATATAAAGATGGTTCGGTGATCATCGAAGTAGTTGATGCGAAAACTAAAAACCTGCTGTGGGAAGGTATTGGGAATAAAGAAATTGACAAGCCCATCAAAGATCCGGATACAAAGATTCCTTTGGCAGTACAAAAAATCATGGAAAGTTTCCCTCCAGGCATGGCTCCGGCAAAGAAATAGCAATGGGCGAGCGAAAACATCCTTTAATGTAAGTGGTAACGCATAACGCCAAATGCCTAACGCCTAATGCATCATAACTGCGTTGAGCGTTCAGCGTTGAGCATTTGGCATTGCTCACTTCTTATAAATTTTTCACAGGATAAAAGCCCAGCCTATGCCTGCCAAAAGAAGAAAATTTACTGAAGAGGAAAAACAGCAAATTCTAAACGAGGCAGAACTTTCGGGCATTTCGCAGGCGCTGCATAAGTATAAGCTATCGTACAGCGTTTTTCACCGGTGGAAAGAAAAACAGCAACAAGAAAATGCCGATAAAAATCCTTCTGAGTTTCAATCGCAGAGCACTATAAAAAAATTGCTCGAGGAAAATGCTACATTAAAAAAGATCATCGCTAACCAGGCATTAAAAATAGAACTACAGGAAGAAAAGATCACCAGGCAAAACAAGAATAACAAATAGCATTTCCAACCATTTCCAAAAAGAACTATTGGGCTTGTAGTCAAACAATCCCAATAGTTCTTAAAGTTTTTCACCGTGCAAAACAATACCTGTAAAAGCCCGCTGCCTGGATCTGTTGCCGATTTCCTTCAATCAAATTATTATGAAAAAGAACATCATCATTCTTTTACTTATCCTTTCTTGTATTGTATCATCCAGTTTTTCATTTGCGCAAGACGATCCCTTGCCATCATGGAACGATGATACTTTAAAGGCCAGTATCATAGCTTTTGTAAAAAGTGTTACGATGGATGGCACCTCTACGTTTGTTCCGGTAGAAGATCGCGTGGCAACATTTGACAACGATGGTACATTATGGTGCGAAAAGCCTTTAATACAGGGCCTTTTTGCCATGTATCGTACAAAGCAAATGGTCGAAAAAAATCCATCGCTAAAACAAAAGCAACCCTACAAGGCAATTACATCCAACGACATGACCTACATCCAAAAAATGTCGGAACAAGACCTGATAAAATTAGTAGTAGCCACACATACCGGCCTAACAGAGGAAGAGTATGAAAAACAGGTAGCAGATTTTTTTGCAAATGCAAAAGCTCCGAATGGCAAACCCATTGCAGAACTTGTTTACAAGCCACAGGTAGAGCTCCTGCAATACTTGCGTGCCAATGGATTTAAAACATACATCTGTTCCGGCGGCACGGTCGACTTTATGCGTTCCATCTCTACAAAATATTACGGCATTCCTCCTGAACAGGTCATTGGTTCCACATTTGTTTATGTGTACAAAGACAGTGCCGGCATCAATGATATTTATCGCATGCCTAAGCTGGCAACATTTAATGATAAACAGGCAAAGCCTGTCAGCATACAATATCACATCGGCAAGCGGCCAATATTTGCCTGCGGCAATGAAGGTGGCGCCGGTGATGTGTACATGTTACGGTTTTCGCAAGGCGGAAAATATCCATCCTATCAATTGATCGTAAATCACGATGATAAGGAACGTGAAGCCTACTACCAGGAAAAAGACAACAAGTCTTTGAATTGGGCAAAAAAATACGGCTGGCATGTAGTGAGCATGAAGGGAAATTGGAAAACAATTTTTGTCACAAACTAATGCAACACTCCCCCTAATCCTGCGAACTCTTTTTCCAATCAAATAAATACCAAATCATGCAACAACGAACAAAATCGAAACTTTTCGCATTGGGAGCAGCGTTTATTTGCGTCCTGTTTGCAACAAGTATTTATGCACAGAAGAAGCCCAACATCCTTGTCATTTTTGGCGATGATATTGGTATCTCACAAATCAGTGCTTATTCAATGGGAATGATGGGTTATAAAACACCTAACATTGATCGCATTGCCCGGGAAGGTGCCATCTTTACAGACGCCTATGGCCAGCAAAGTTGTACAGCGGGCCGCGCATCATTCATTCTTGGTGAAGAGCCTTTCCGCACGGGCTTATTAACCATCGGCATGCCCGGTGATCCGCATGGCATTACGAGCTGGATGCCAACCATTGCTGATGTTATGAAGGCCCAAGGTTATGCCACCGGCCAGTTTGGAAAAAACCACCTTGGCGACCGTGATGAACACTTGCCTACAAAACATGGGTTTGATGAATTCTTTGGCAACCTGTACCACCTGAATGCAGAAGAAGAACCCGAAGGTTATTTCTATCCGAAAGATCCTGAGTTCAGAAAGAAATATGGCCCTCGCGGAGTTATTCATTCTACTGCAGATGGAAAAATCGAAGACACAGGTCCTCTTACAACTAAAAGAATGGAAACCGTTGATGAAGAATTTTTGGGCGCTGCAAAAAAATTCATCGACAAAAATGCCAAAGCAAACAAACCATTCTTTGTGTGGTTCAACAGCACTCGTATGCACATCTTCACGCACCTGAAGCCAGCTTCGCTTGGCAAGACTGGCAAAGGCATAGAAGCTGATGGCATGGTAGAACATGATGGCATGGTAGGTGAATTGCTGAAACAATTGGAAGATCTTAAAATAGATGACAACACCATCGTTGTATATACGACTGATAACGGCGCGGAGATTGCACTATGGCCCGATGGCGGTATGACGCCGTTCAAAGGAGAAAAAGGAACTACATGGGAAGGTGGCATGCGCATTCCAATGATCGTAAAATGGCCGGGCGTTGTAAAACCAGGAACAGTTTATAACGATATTATTTCACTGATTGACTGGTTCCCCACACTTTGCGATGCTGCAGGTGCTCCGGGCATTAAAGAAAAAATGATGACTGGCTGGAGTGGTGCCGGCAAATCTTTTAAAGTGCATTTAGATGGATATGACTTTACTCCATACTTCCAGGGCAAAGTTGCAAAGGGCCCTCGCGACAGAGTCATGTATTTCAACCAGGGTGGCGATCTTGATGCCATTCGTCTTGATGACTGGAAATTAAGTTTTGCCGTAGAGCACGGAAATATTGCAACAGGGGTGCGTCAAACACCTTCATGGGCAATGATCCAAAATTTACGGATGGACCCATACGAACGCGGGTTTGACGAAGGCGGTGCTAATATTGATTTTATTGCGCGACAAATGTGGCTCATCATACCCATACAGGGTGTAATAAAAGATTTCTTCTCCGACTTTGACAAATATCCTTACCAGGAAGGAAGCTCTCTTAACGCAGCGGGCATTAACTACGGTATGTTGCGTCAACAAGACGCATTGAAACGATTGAAAGATGTAGAACGAATGACAAGACCGAACAACTAGAAACTAGGAATTAGGCATTAGGAATTAGAAATAAATGAAGCGGGCAGATAGCATTGTGATGTACTCATGGTGCTATCTGTTTGTTCAAACAACGTACCCTTTCGATAACACAATATATACAGCCCCGGCAGCCACTTGCTTTCGACAAAGCATAGGCATGTAAGCCAACAGACCCTACGCTATAAAACCATATTACACAATGAAAAAATTGCTTACCGGTTTATGTATTGTTGCTGTTTCGATACAGGCAAACAGCGTGTTGGCGCAAGCCGGAGCCGGTACTAAATACGGCCCCAAACAGCAGGCATATGTGGATAGTATTAAAAACTCTGATTACAAATGGACGCTGCCAATACTGGGTAAAAAGGCTTCAGGCAAAGGTTTTGATTTGCCATACAACAGTGGCATAATGTTAAACACACTTTTTGCCAAACAAAAAGTGCTGATAAGCGATTTAAAAGTTGGATTTAACGACATGGAACCAGTGCCGCTGGAGTTTATAAAGTTTGGTGACGTTGTTGCGAAAACACAATCTGTAACCGTAAGGCCCGATGTATGGATATTGCCGTTTCTGGATCTGTATGCCATTGGTGGTTTTAGCACGGCGCAAACAAATGTTTCTATTGTAGAGCCATTTGTAATGAACACCAATGCAAAGTTCCATGGCAACACATTTGGATTGGGAACAACGTTTGCGGCCGGCTATCACGGGTTCATAAGCATTATTGATTTCAATCACACATGGACGCACATGGACAAAATTTCCGGCACCATAAGTGCCAACATGATTGATGCCCGCCTGGGGAAAAACTTTCTGATGAAAGATAAACCCTATAGAAGCATTGCCGTATGGGTAGGCGCGCAAGGTTTTTTTATTAACAGAACAACAGAAGGCACTATCAATCTTGCCGACCTGAAAACAGATGCGTCTCTATCTGACATGGAAAGCATTGTAAACGAAACAGCAGGTTGGTACCAGAACCTCACTCCTGCTCAAAAAATTGTAATGAAACAACTGGCGCAAGCCGTCATCAATAAAATAAACAATGGAGGCGACAAAGACGTCATCGTCCACTACTCGCTCAACAAAAGACCAACATCTGACTGGAGCATGTGTGTAGGTGGTCAATTTCAATTTAGTCACTCCTGGCAGGTAAGAACAGAAGTTGGCTTTCTGGGTGGACGCTCGTCATTGCTGCTTTCGGCTAACTATAGATTCAGATTATTTAAAAGACACGATTAGAATATGTTCTCTGACCACATTCAACTATCAGAAAAAACAGAACCTTGATGCGAAGTACAGTTTATACCAGGAAAATATTTTGTTTAGTCTTCTTCACATTTATTTGTGTGGCGCTGCATGCGCAGCATAACAAAAAACAAATCTCCACAAAAGATTCGCTCGACGGTGCATTTGATGTAAGTGATTACCTGATCGACGCAAATGGTTTCATACCCATCCCTATAATCATCACAGAGCCTGCTATAGGAGGCTTTGGTGGAGGTGTTGCTCCTGTGTTTATAAAAAAACAAACGCCTTATATCGATTCTATCAATGGCAAGCGTGTAATAACACCGGTAGCGCCGTCAATTACTGGTGGCCTGGCATTTTATACTGTCAACAACACATGGCTCGCCGGAGCTTTCCGTTCCGGAACAATTATTAAAAGCCGGATCAAATACCTTGCTTTCGGTGCATATGGTAATATAAACATGTCTTTCTATCGAACGCTGCCTGACGTTGGTGAAAAAGAATTTGCGTTTAACATGAAGACAATCCCCGTTTTATTGCAAGCCACTAAAAGAATCGGCTTCTCGCATTGGTATGCAGGTTTAAAATATCTTTTTCTCAAAACAGATGTAGAGTACACCGGGAACCATATGTTGCCACCGGATTTTGTAACGCAAAAGGAATATTCCAGCATAGTCAGTCAGCTGGGAGCCGTAGTAGAATTGGATAACAGAGACAATACCTTTACGCCTAACAAGGGTTTTAAAGTTCATTTTGATGCCATAAGATCTGATAACATTTTCGGCAGTGATTACGACTTCTGGCATTTGAACTACTATATGTATGCTTACAAAACCATTTCTAAAAAACTGGTTGGCGGCTGGCGCGTAGATGGCCAGCAGTCCTTTGGTGACCAGCCTTTTTACCTGAAGCCTTACATTGACATGCGCGGTGTTCCAACCGCAAGATACCAGGGCAATGCCGATCTGCTCACCGAACTGGAAGCACGTTGGGATTTTTATAAACGATGGAGCATTATGTTGTATGGTGGTACGGGCAAGGCTTTTGACGAATGGAAAGATTTTGGCAGTTCAACATTAGTGTACAGTTATGGCACCGGCTTCCGATATTTAATGGCAAGAAAGTTCGGATTAAGAATGGGCGTGGATGTTGCGTTCAGTAATTCTGACTGGGCGTATTATATAGTGTTTGGAAGCAATTGGCTGAAATAATTGAAAATTGAAAGTTGAAAGTTGAAAATGAAATGGAAGGTTAAAAGTGAAGCGTAGCGTTTACTCAATACTCACAACTCATTACCCAATACATTCGATTAACCCTGAAGAATATTTATGCTATGCAGGCTATGTAAAAATATTTTTCCTTATTCTATTCATCTCATGGCGCTAATGCTATTATCTTATTTTACCAGCATGGCGCAGGACACTACTATTGTTTCGAAAGACAGCACAACAGCACCGGCTGACACAGTAAAAAAAGATTCTTCCAAGTTTGATAAATTCAATCAGAAGGCAGAGAAACTATTTAAAATAATCCCTGTCCCTCTAGCCTCTTATAGCACCGAAGCGGGCACTACACTTGGCCTTGCGAAGTTTAATCTTTTTAACCTTTCAAAGAAAGACACCATCTCTAAGCCTTCAAGAATTTCTGGTGTTGTCTCCTATTCAACAAAGGGGCGAATCAATGCATCGATAGCAAACGATCTTAGTTTCGATAAAAACAGATGGCTCATTATAAGCTACATCAATTACAAACGAACACCCGAATATATTTACGGCATTGGCAATGATGTAAGCAGGGATAATGAGGAAGAAGTTTCTGTAGATCGTATAAAATTTGTTACCAATCCAATGCGGCTCATTGCAAAAAATCTATACTTCGGTGCGGCACTTGATCTGGCTGATTATTTTAAAATAGAGGTTGATAGCACTGGCTATCTCGTTAAGAACAACATACCCGGCACTGAGGGTGGAACCTGTATAGGCGCTGGGTTTTCTATGGCTTATGACAGCCGCGACAATCGTTATAATCCATACAATGGCCATTTCATTCTAACAGACATTCTCTTTTATGAGCCGTGGATGGGCAGCAAGTATCAATTCATAAAGTTTGAATTGGATGGACGCACCTATTTCAATCCCTGGCTAAGACATATTATTGCGGCGCAGGCAACAACGACTTTCACATCAGGCACTGTTCCATTTTTTGAATTGGCAAAAATGGGTGGCGACAAAAAAATGCGTGGTTACTATGAAGGCGCCATTCGCGATAAAGTGCTTGTAGATGCCCAGGTGGAATATCGCATGCCCGTCTGGAACATCTTTGGCATTGCCGGCTGGATAGGCACCGGGCGTGTTGCGGATTATTACGGCCATCTAAAACCAAGCGGCTTCTGGCTTTCTTACGGTGGCGGTTTACGTATTCGAGTAGATACTAAGAACAACACCAACCTTCGCATCGACTGCGGCTTTGGTCCACATGGGGTGAGAGGTTTTTATGTTGATTTCGGAGAAGCGTTTTAACAATTGAAAGTTGAAAATTGAAAATTTAAAGTTAGTCGAAGTCACTGGATGCAATACACATACCATTTTCAATTTTCCACTTTCAATTTTCAACTACTCCTATGCGGCATTGTAAAACATCGAACTAAACGGATTCAAACACGGCGTGCTGTAAGGTCCCCAGATGGCGCCCATGTAAGCAATCTCTTTGCTTTCGTCCATTTTGTTTGTAAAGAAATCGGTGGACAACAGAAAGCGGGAAACGACATCATCTCTGTACAGTTTGTATTCTTTCTTGAAAGGCAGTGGCATCCATTTGATCGGGCCGTATGCGGCCATCAGTTTTTGCTTCTTTGCATTAAAATGCCACGGGTTTACCTCCGCCGCTTTATCAGCAAACTTTTCAATATCGCCTTGTTTTATTTTCAGACCCTTCAAGTCTTCGTACAGTATATCAATGATTACTTTCCTAAACGGAGAAAAACTCTTTACACCCACATAACCAGCTCCCAGTGCGAGAATGCCGCCTGCAGTTAATTTTAAAAATTTTCTTCGACTTGCCATATACTGAGGAATTAGGAATTAGGAATTAGAAATTAAGAATTAAGAATTTCCGATTGTTTAGGCTTCGACAAGCTCAGCCTGACAGTGTAATCATACTTACCAACAACTAACAACCATCAACTAACAACTTCTTCTAAAAATTCTTATCCGCCGACATCAACGACAACGCGGAAATGGTGAGTGTCGGATTAGCTGCTGAAATGGTTGGAAATGAGCTGCCGCCAAGCACAAACAAGTTTCTGTATTGATGATGGATCATGTGTTTGTCCACCACACTTTCAGATGCATCCTTGCCCATTCTTGCAGATGAAAGCACGTGACATTCTGTATCTGTATATGCTTTGTCTACCAACACTTCCTCAATATCAAGCGGCGCAAATATTTTGTGCATTTCATCTTCAATTCTTTTTCTGCCACTGATCACATAGTCATTCAGCTCTTTGTACTCTACAAGCGGCTTCAGTGGATTGTCGCTGAGCTTTACCACATTGTTCGTAAGATCAGGAATACTCTCCAACACAAACTTGAATCTTGCCATGTGGCGCCACTTCCCTTTCTCATTTCTCACAAATGCCTGGTTGTGATTCTCAATAAGAACGGATGACCCGTTCTTTCTAAAGTCGCCATCGTATTGCATATAGCCGTTTGCTGAAATAGATGAACCGCCACCTACATTCGACATGCCAATATGAATATCTGTAAAGAAACCACACTGTTCACTCAAACCCTTTCCTACAAAAGGATTCTTGTCACCACTGCTTAATAAGATATGAGGATTGAAAATTGCATTTGCGCCAAGCGCTATAATATTTCCTTCAAATACTTCCGGATTATTTAAATCAGGATGCAGCCTGTCCACACACACAACACCCTTTGCTACGTTGCCCGCAAACTCCACTTTATATACTTGCAATCCTTCTTTCAGTTCCACACGGGGATCGGTGTACACGGTATTACGCAAACCGTTTTCAATAGTAAACTTTGCGTTTGCAGGACACAGATTACAAGAGTAAGAACTGCAACAAGCATTGCGTGTACTCAATACCTTGCTTGCTCTTGCGGCTGGTTGGCTCACCCATTGCGTATTGCCGTATGCCTTCTGCATTTTCAAATCAACGGTACTCAATGCATGGGCCGGCAATGGATATGGTTGGCTTTTAGGAAACGGTGTATGTTCAGGCCCCGCAATGTTAATAATGCTTTCTGCTTCGCAATAATATGGTTCAAGATCATTGTAGGTAATTGGCCAATCAATCGCCTGACCATACAATGTTTTCATCGCAAAATCATTTGGCATAAAGCGGGGCGTGCATCCCCACCAGCAATTGCTGCTACCACCAAAGTTTACATCAAATAACCAGGGCTTAACCTTGTTGGTATTGATAAACGAATCATCGTGCGATTCCATTTTATCGAGATACACGGGATTCTTTCCCTGTGCATAAGCAATCCTGTCGGTATAAGGAAAAAGCTGCCCACGTTCAATAACAAGTACTTTTTTATCAGGACCGCTTTTTTCGAGATATTTTTTTAGAAAGAAGGTTGAAGCAAAACCCGTTCCCGTAACAATCAGATCGTAAGTTGTTTTGGTCGCGCCCATTCAATTTGCGTTTATAGGTGTTGGTTATTGCAGGCGTAGCCTGCTTCTCAAATATAATCAAGGATTTTTATATATTGGAATTAGGAATTAAAAATTAAGAATTAAGAATTCATTATGTGCTGTTCCTAACCATCCCCTGCAATCTTGCGATGGAACCAAGAAGTCATTGGTAGAGAGTCGCACTTGTCAATTCTTAATTCTTAATTCTTAATTCTTAATTCCTAATTCCTAATTCCTAATTCTTAATTATCTTTAAGCAAACCCAACCACTATGTCCACAAAAACAAACGTCGTATCTGCCGAGTATTTCAAACGCTATATCGATGTGGTGAAAGAAGATGATGCAATGGAAGCGCTTGATAATAATTTGAACTCATTTCTTAAACTGCTGAAACGTATTCCCCGAAAGAAGATCAACTATGCTTACGGCGAAGGCAAATGGACAATCAAGCAGGTTTTACAACATGTGATAGATACAGAACGTGTTTTTGCATACAGAGCGCTTCGGTTCTCTAAAAACGAGGGTGTGAACCTCTCTGGCTTCGACGAAAACGTATGGGGCGACAACACACCCGTCGATCAAAGAAAATGGAAGGACATGATTGAGGAATTCAAACACCTCAGGAAGGCAAACATTGCCATGTTTAATTCTTTTACAAAAGAACAATGGCTTTTAAGCGGAACTGCTAATAATAACCTCCTCAACGTTACTGCCCTTGGCTTCATGTGCGCCGGCCACGTGCAGCATCACATTGGGATCTTAAAGGAGAGATACCTGGGGTAATTGAAAATTGAAAATTGAAAGTTGAAAATGTGATTCTATATCCGCATCTCTAAATAAAAAAGCAGCACGATTGTGCTGCTTTTTTATTTAGAAAAACTGGCGCCAAAGCCCCATTTTCAATTTTCAACTTTCAATTTTCCACTCCCTCTACTTCGCTTTCGCTAAGTTCCTCTGCACCACCATATCATTCACCACGTTCACCGCCTCATTCAGGTAGATGTCATTCTTCAAAGACTTTTGCCATTGTTTGAAACGATCCTGGCGATCCTTGTCATTTGCATATCTGTTTGCATCCTGAGGAAGCGTAACTACATCAAGCTCTTTCGGCAATTTATTCAAAGCTTCAAGCTTCTTAACAGTAGTGCTGATATTCTTTTTTTCTTCTCTGAACTTATCAATGTTCAAAGAATACACTTTATCATTTTGATCAGCCAGCCATTTGGTGTCCGTTTTAATTTCAGTGAATGCAGGATTGCTGTTTACGCGGCCGTTGCTGTTGTTATAAACAATGTTCATATCAAAGCCCGGTTTCCATGTATTGTAATCTGCTTTTTGAATTTCGTCCCAAGGCAAAGCATCAGGATCATCCTTTTCACGAAGTTTGGAATATTCAAATACATCAGGCAATACCACATCAGAGCTTACGCCTTTCAACTGTGTAGAACCGCCATTGATGCGATAAAATTTCTGCAAAGTCAGTTTAATTGTTCCCAGCTCACTATTGGAAGAGAACATGCCCGTTTCTTTGTCCAAACCGATATTACGCTGAACGGTTCCTTTACCATAAGTAGATGTGCTGCCAATAATCACTCCACGATGATAATCCTGTATAGCAGCAGCAAAGATCTCAGATGCCGAAGCACTGAATTCATTTACCATTACCGCCAACGGACCATCATACAAAATGTTTTTATCGCGATCACGCAAAATGCTTGGCTTACCATCTCTGTCTTTCACTTGTACAACAGGACCATCTTCAATGAACAAACCAACCATCTGAACAACGTCAAACAATGAACCACCGCCATTGTTACGAAGATCAAGCACCACGCCATCTACGTTTTGTTCTTTCAATTTGATCAGTTCTTTTGCAACGTCTGCAGAACAACGGGCACCTTTAGGGTTATCGAAGTCTGCGTAAAACTCAGGCAGGTAGATGTAACCAACTTTAGATTTACCATTATCTACAATCGTGCTTCTTGCAAAAGTTTCATCCTGTACAATTTCATCACGGATAAGAGAAATAACTTTCATGCTTCCGTCAGTTTTTTTCAACGTAAGCTTTACTTCAGTTCCTTTATCACCCCTGATGAGTTTAACGGCATCTTCAACAGCATAACCAGTCAGGTCAACAGCTTCACCATTTCCCTGTGCCACTTTCGCAATAATATCGCCAACAGCAACCTGTCCGGATTTCCATGCCGGGCTACCTGTAACGAGTGTCATTACCTTAATACCGCCATCTTCTTCACGAAGAGAAGCACCGATACCAAAGAAACGGCCACTCATTTGCTCATCAAAATATCTTTTATCTACCGGAGGGAAAAAGCTTGTGTGTGGATCCATTGTTGTAGTGATCGTGTTCACATAAGTATTGAACTGATCGTCCACAGAAAATTTGAATTTATACCTGTCGAAGGTTTTGTTCATGATCTTTTGCACACGGTCCCTTGCATCAGATTCCAGCTGTTCGTTTGTTTTTACAGTCACAGCTTTATCCTTATCGTTCGCTTTGTTTTTTTCCTGCGCGTCCTGCATGTCCACGTAGCGCTCAAGCACCATATATTTCAGGCGTTTGCGCCACATATCTTTTCTTTCCGCATCATCTTTTGGAAAGTCAAGTTTTTCTGCATCCAGTACCACTTCTTCGTTTGCTTTGAAGTCAAATGGTTTTGACAGCAGCAGTTTAGTAATAGAGTCTGCCTCTGCAACCCTTTTCTTAAATATTTCAGCTACGGCAGGCACAAATTGCACAGGACCACCCAGGATTTCATCATCCAGTTTAGTCTCGTACATTTTTAATTGATTGATGTCAGATTGCAGGAAAAAGTTTTTGTCCGGGTCAATCGCCACTAAATACTTCTTAAAAACTTCCCTTGAAAAACTATCATTAATTGCCTTCGGACTGTAGTGAACCTGGTCCAGCATTTCGCCTACATTATGGAGGATCTTTTCATACTTTGTGGGAGGATTATGGCCCTTTGTGCCCAGAGACTGAAAACCAATAAATAATGCGCCCGCTAACACCACTATTAAAAACGGCAAACTTCTTTTACTAAACATAAATTGAAGCACTTTTTTCATTCAACAAATTGTACATTTTATACACTTCTCTCCAAAAATAACAATAAAATTAATGGCTTGTTGTAAAATGAATTAACTATTAACAACGTCTTTGCCAGAATATTATGAACGGTAATGAAGCGTGAAATATTTAACGAAAAAGTTGGAAGAATATTTGGTCGGGCTGCAAATTGAAGCATTGCAGCCTGTGGCCAGTAGCCAGTGGCCGGTGTTTTATGTGGGATATGTGTCAACAAACCAATCACTACAATAAGTTGAGGGATCATTTATGAATTGAATGTTACCGCTGGCATCCGGCCACCGGCTACTGGTTACCCGCACGCTCAACTTCCTTTCCCTCAACATCTAACAGAAATTATTTTTCAAAAAAAGTGCTCATTTTTTTGTGTGGAATAGGAATTACCTTACTTTTGCATCCCCATACACGGTGGTTGTAGCTCAGTTGGTTAGAGCATCAGATTGTGGTTCTGAGGGTCGCCGGTTCGAACCCGGTCATCCACCCAAAAAGCTGAAATACTTATTAATAGGTTTTCAGCTTTTTTTATTCCCCTTATTGTAGTTTTTCAAATTATGCCGCTGTTTAGACCGGTTCATATAAACTGCAATGTAAAATCCCTGATCAATTACCTTCCCGATCGTGACCAAATGCACTCCAATGTCGGCAACGTTTAAAATGTACGAGAAATAGCCAACAGCAGAATAAAGTCTTCAAAATAAACGGAATCAATCATGCGATCGACAAAAGTCTGCGCAGAAAAGGAACGGGTTTCAGAGAATGACATGCGTCAACACAATACCTATCACCTTAATAATCACAACCGTAGTACCCCACAATCAAATGGTTGCTTAAACATAATTATTGTTACAATCCTTATATTATATCTTTTGGATCAGTGTAATTAACGGTCTGGGTTAGCAACTGCCTTTTTTTTGAGGGCGAATGCGATTCGCCCCCACCATTTTCAAATTCCCAAATTCCCTTATTTTCGAATTATCTTCCTTTCTTTGCGCTCTCAAATTCTTTTTATGAATCCTGCATTGTTGATTGTTCCTGTAATTGCGGCTTTTATTGGTTGGATATGTAATAAAATTGCCCTGCAGGTTTTTATTAAACGCTTCTCAAACAAATCGAATGTGAGCAAACTTGCAGCAAGCATTCCTGTCGACGAAATATTCTCCTTCGATGAAATTTCTGAAAAAATCACTGACCCAGCCAACCTGCAAAAGATTATGCCGGTTATCGATGACCACATTGACCATTTTCTAAAAGTAAAACTCAAACAGTCAATGCCGGTGGTGGGAATGTTCATTGGTGAGAAAACAATCGCCCAGCTGAAACAGGTTTTTCTTGATGAACTGCAATCGCTTTTTCCTCAAATCATGCAGAATTACGCGAAAGAGTTACAAAATGACTTTGACCTGAAAAAAGTAATCGCTTACAAACTGCAGTCAATTCCGGAAGAAAAAATTCAAGCCACCATCAAACAAGCTTTTGCAAAACAATTTTCATCTATTGAAGTTGCCGGAGCTGTTATAGGTTTTATCATCGGCATCATATCGGTAGTATCTACATATTTTATCGTAAAATAGTGCACAAATCTTATAGAATAGTACACCGTCGCACCTTCACAAAACTTTAATTTTCAATATTTCGCCACTGGTTCGAGTACTAAACCACTCATCATTTTGTTAGTGTATAAAAGACTATTAAGGAAGATATTTGCCCCCAATTAGCCCTTAATATGTAAAATGGAGGCATGGCATTTACAATATTTTCCTTTGCTTTTCGTCCCTCATATTAACTACAAGATCCAGAAAATACAAGCAATCACACAATGAGACAAATTTATCTTTTCTTACTACTGGCAACAGTTTTTTCCATTTCTGCGCACGCGCAATACCCGGGAGGTGGCGGCGGCCAAAGACGCACAGGAGGAGGCAATATGACTGGTAGAATGTATGGCAAGATCGTAGACGAAAAAACGAACAAAGGAATTGACGCTGCTACAATCGAACTGATTCAAAGCAAATTCGATACACTTACCCGTAAAAGAAAAGATACAGTGATCACCGGAATGCTTACAAGAAGCAATGGTGATTTTAGTCTTGAAAACGTTCCCCTTTTTGGCCAGTTCCGAATTACCATCACTGCGATTGGACATGAGCCAATCGACATGAAAGTTGCGTTTGATTTAAAAGGAATGCAAGGCGGAGATATGTCAGCTGCACTCAATGCGACTGACAAGGACCTCGGCAATATCAAAATGAAACAAGATGCAAAGGTATTGGAAGGCGTAACAGTTACAGCATCCAAGCCAATGGTTGAAATGAAGATCGACAGGAAGGTGTTTAATGTTGACAAAAACATTACGTCTGCCGGAGGTTCCGGTGTAGATGTGATCAGAAACGTGCCTTCTTTGCAGGTAGATATTGATGGCAACGTTACTTTGAGAAACACGACGCCACAATTATTTGTAGATGGTCGCCCGACAAATCTTACACTAGATCAAATTCCTGCTGATGCTATTGAAAGCGTAGAAGTAATTACAAATGCTTCTGCAAAATACGATGCATCCGGCGGTAACTCTGGTATTTTGAATATCGTTTTAAAGAAAAACAAGAAAGCCGGTTATAGCGGAAACGTGCGTGCAAACGTTGACAGTCGTGGCAAAGTGGGCGGTGGCGCTGATTTGAACCTCCGTCAGGGAAAAGTAAACGTGTTTGCAAACATCAACTACAACCAGCGTAAATCTATTTCCAACGGTACCACTTCCCGTGCGACAAACCTGGATACCGTTACCCTGCTGAAACAATATGACAAAAATATAAGCAACGGCGATTTCATTTTCTCACGCGCTGGTTTGGATTACTTCATTGATAACCGCAACACGATTTCTGTTTCAGGGAACTTCGTTCGTGGTAAATTCAAGCCCAACACTTCGAGCCAAATGTACACCGACAGCGTAATGCCACCGCTTGATACAAAATACTATTACACGGATAGAGAAGCGAACGGTAATTCAATGTTCCGCAATACCGGCGCCAGTCTTAACTACAAACACAATTTTGCAAAGCCAGGCAAAGAACTGACTGCTGACGTAACATACAACGGAAGTAATAACGAAAACGAAAACTTTACCGGTTCAACTACTTACTTAAGACCAAACAACGATTACTTTGGCTACTTCAATCAGCTTACTGATGGCGGTGGTACAAACAATTCCTTCACGGCACAAACAGATTATGTAAACCCACTTGGCGAAAAATCAAAAGTGGAAATGGGTCTGCGTGCAGCTGTAAGAAATGTGGATAGCCATAATGATATTTACACAGTGGATCATAACGGGAATAAAATCAAGTTGCCACAACTTTCTTCTTTGTATAACAACTCAGATAAAGTGTATGCAGCATATGCAACTTATTCTAACCAGGTAAAGGGCGGCAAATTCGGTTATCAGCTTGGTTTGCGCGCTGAGAGTTCTGAAAATAGCGGCACTGTTCACAGCACTACAAACGATTTTAAAGACACATCAAACTATTTCAAGAACACTTTCCCTATCAGCTTGTTCCCTACGTTGTTCTTAACGCAAAAGCTTGGCGAAGGCGAAGACATTCAATTGAACTATACGAGAAAAGTAAACAGACCGAACTTCTTCCAATTGTATCCTTTTACAGATTACTCAGATTCACTTAACCTGAATCGCGGTAATCCTAATTTGAAACCGGAGTTCACGAATTCAATTGAGTTGGGCTATTCAAAAACTTACCATGGCAATGATATGTTTTTGGCTACAGTATATTACAAATACACTACTGACCTCATTACAAGGAGCCAGGAAAAAGACTACAACCCCGTAACAGGAAAAGCAGTTTTAGTCAATACCTACATCAACGCCAACAGCAGTTATGTAACAGGTCTTGAGTTGACCGGCAAAAACGCTATTACAAAATGGTGGGATGTAAACAGCAACATCAACTTCTTTACATCAAAGATCAACTCAGGTGATACTACGATCAAACCACAGGATAATATCATCAGCTATTTTGCAAAATTGAGCAACACGTTCAAGCTTCCGAAAAACTTTACGATTCAGTTATCTGGAGACTACACTTCCAAAACAGTGTTACCTCCGGGCGGAAGCTTCAGCTCTGGCGGCGGTCGCGGTCCTTGGGGTGGCCCTACTACCACTGCACAAGGTTACTTAAGACCAACAGGTGGTGTTGATATCGCAGTTAAATATGAGTTCCTTAAAAACAAAGCAGCTTCTATTTCTGTAAACATGAACGATATCTTCAAAACAAGAAGGACTGACATGTATTCAGCGTCTGATTTCTTCGTGCAAAACTCTTTACGTACAAGAGATGCGCAGGTTGTACGTGTGAACTTCAACTACCGTTTCGGTAAATTCGATGCTTCTTTATTCAAGAGAAAGAACATGAAAGGCGGTCAGGAAGGAATGGAGAACATGGGCGGCATGGGACAGTAGGCGAATTAAATAATTAATAACGAATAATTACAAGGCCACATTCGGTAAAGGATGTGGCCTTGTTGTATTTTCAAAAGAAAAGATATACATTACTGAACATCAGGACACAAGCGTCAAATCTCGAAGATGCGGAATATCGGTGAACGTTAACGTAAGACAAATCAAAACCCCACCATATGAATTTAAATTGGAACTTAATCTTCAAACTTTCACTGTTCGGTTTGGCGATGGCGTTAGGTACTGTTTATTTTATCCCATCGAAACTTGAGCCATTATGCTGGCTGGCAATATTTATTATTTGTGCTTACTTAATTGCCAAAAATTGCTCTTCAAAATATTTTCTGCATGGGTTTTTAGTTAGCCTCGTAAACTGTGTTTGGATCACCGCTGCGCACATTCTTCTCTTTAACACTTACATCAGCAATCATGCACAGGAAGCAGAAATGATGAAAAAAATGCCAATGCCAGACGCACCAAAACTCATGATGCTGATGACAGGCCCAATTGTCGGAGTGATGTCCGGTCTCATTTTGGGATTGTTCGCTTTTATTGCGTCCAAAATTGTAAAAAAGCAAGCGGCGTGACAGTGGTTTAATCGCTGACATTTTCATTTTATGAACGTTCTGTAGAGACGCGTTGAACGCGTCTCCCTTGCACCCCAAACCTGACAGCACAAAAATCTAAATCTTCGCCGTTTTGTTGCGTGCACGCGGGGGTACAGAGACGCATGCAATGCGTCTCTACGGGCATTCACGACGTTGATCAGTCATTTATTCAACGCCACTCAAATTTTCAAAAAAACAGAGTTTCCAATTTTAGAAACATTCATTACCTTTACCGAAACAGATTAATTGCGGTACTTTCAGACACGATTTTTAGAAGATGCAGATAGATTTATAGCAGGACTTGACCCCAAAGCAATCAGAAAGATATTTTACAACATTGACCTTGCCGAGCAATGCAATGATCCGAGACTTTTCAAGAAACTGCAAAAAGAGATTTGGGAATTCAGGACAACCTTCGCCGGCGTGCAAATCAGGTTACTTGCATTTTGGGACAAAGATGATGAAACCGAAACGTTAGTCTTCGCAACTCATGGGTTTATTAAAAAAGTCGACAAAGTACCAGCGAATGAAATTGAAAGAGCAATCAACATTAGAACTAAATATTTTGCAAGCAAACTTCAATAGTAACCTTATGGCAAAGACAGCAATAAAATCATATTCACTTGCCGAAATGAAAGACAAATACATCGGCAAAAAAGGTTCAAAAGACAGAGACCAATACGAGTATGAACTTAGCATGGATGTTTTGAGCAGAATGATAAAAACAGCACGACAGGAACGCAATTTGACACAAGAACAATTAGGCGAATTGGTTGGTGTGCAAAAAGCACAAATCTCAAAATTGGAAAGTAGTGCCAACAGTGCGACAATTGATACGATATTAAAGGTCTTTAAGGCTTTAAAAGCCGAAATCCATTTTAATGTAACGATAGAAAATCAATATTTGCAACTAGTTTGATAACTAGCTTACTCAATCATAAAAACAGCAAAGCCTTTCTCTGCAGAAAGGCTTGCTTATAAAAGACACGTTGGTTGCTTATTGCTGTTCGAGCGGTTGTCGCTCGAAATCAAAAATCACATCTTCAGGTGCGTTTGGATCGCGACCGTATTTATTGTTTCCTATGGTGCCTTCAGAGCACAGCCAAACTAGTAACATGATACCGCCAATGAACGGTACAAAATAAAAGAAAAGCCATGTGCCGCTTTTATCTATGTCATGTAATCTCCTTACTGCCACCGCGAGCCCGGGAATAAATGTACCCAGCAAGAAGATAAAATATAAAGCGCCAGCGCCAATTGAAAATGATTCTGCACCTACTAAGTCCGATAAAAATCCAAGTGCAAAAGCCGGTACAAACATCAACAGCACGTTGAACAATACAAAATACCAGTATTCTGATCTTTTTGCCCTGCCACTAAAGTTGGCATAGTTTTCAAACACGACCTTTTTCCACCAGTCGATCATGTTGAATCGAGATTCTTCTTTCTTCATTTTTGAGGGTTTAGGTTATTGATTAAAAAATGATTTCAGAAAGTCGAACATTCAAATCATTGAATGATTGATTCATTGAATAATAATAGGTACCGGAATAAAAAGCCTGCTCAATCTCCACCCACTCAATTATTCAATTATTCACTTATTCAATCATTGCCTTGCCGGCGCACTCAACGCTCTAAAGTCAACAGGTACAAGGCGGCTAACACCCGGCTCCTGCATGGTTACGCCGTAAATTACATCCACAGCACTCATCGTCATTTTGTTGTGTGTAACAATAATGAACTGGCTCTCCTCACTGAAACGACGAATCATGTTGGTAAATTTACCAACGTTCGCATCATCCAGCGGAGCATCCACCTCATCAAGGATACAGAACGGTGCCGGTTTGATCAAATAAATCGCAAACAATAACGCCGTTGCTGTCAATGTCTTTTCACCACCACTCAGCTGAGTAATAGACGAAGGACGTTTACCTTTTGGTTTCGCCACAATATCGATCGCAGTCTCAGCAAGGTTTTCAGGGTTCTCCAAAATAAGATCACACTGGTCTTCCTCTGTAAACAACGCCTTGAATACTTTAATAAAGTTTTCCTTTACCTGGTTGAAGGTGTCAAGGAATTTTTGGTTCGCAGTACTCTCCACTTCTGCAATGGTTTGCAACAAGCTGTCCTTTGCAGTAACAAGGTCATTCTTTTGTTCAAGAATAAACTCATAGCGTTTCTTCATTTCCTGGAAAGCCTCAATGGCTGTAGGGTTCACCTCGCCAAGATTCTCCAGGCGCTTCTTCATCCTGTCACTTTTTTCCTGCAATTCTTCCACCGGAGTTTCAGTATTACGAGCCTGATCGATAATATCATCCAGGTTAATTCTAAACTCTACCTGCAAGCGTTCTTTCATCCCTGCAAGTTGCAATTTCAGCTCGTTCAATCTATCTTTTATAGCACTCAATGAATGCTCAAGAATATCTTTCTCTTTTGTTTTTGAACGCAGTAAACTTTCTTTCTCGGTCATCTGGTTACGCAGATTGTAGAAAGCCTGGTCCGCTTCGTTCAATTTCTTTTCGTCTTCTTCTTTTTTGCGCAACAGATCCAACAAACCATTATCTGCGTTTTTCAATGTTTCTTCGCTCTCTGCAATGCTTTCGCTGGTTTGTTTTAATTGAGATGCATTGCTTTCGATTTGAACTTTCAAATCATTAAACTGGTTTGTCTTGAAAGCAAGCTCCTGTTTCAATGAATTGATGCGGCTCTGCTGACGTGTAAGCGAAAGATTGAATTCATTGTACTGCGCGTTCGCTTCGTTGTAAGCATTTTCAGCAGCTTTGTACTCCCCTTCCACTTCCATCAGTTTCATGCCCACTTCCTCGATCTGGCGAACCAATGCAGAAAGCTCTTCACGTGTTCCTGAAACAGAACCATTAGTGCTTTCAAGATTTTGCTGCATTTCTTCCATCCTGTTGCGACTGCTTGATTGCTGCGCGTGCAGGTTCTCAATTTTATTTTGCAACGCAAAAACCTGGTTCGTCAAAGTATTGATGTCGGACTGCGTTTGCTTGATCACGTTTTCTTTCAACTGCTCGTTAAAACCGATAACCTCATTATGTTTCTCCTGGATAGAAGCTTTAATGCCGCTTACAACAGTTTCCAGCGCCGCAATCTCATCACGCAGTTTTTCAAGATTTTTCGCACGACCAATTTTCTTGCCTTCAAACAAACCTACGCTACCTCCGGTCAGTGCATATTTTCCTTTTACGTATTTACCTGTTTTTTCGAGCACCACTGCGCCATTGCTGTTATTCAGCACTTCTTCATTTTCTGCAATGAAAACATTACCCAATAAATGCTCAGCAAGTTTTTTGTATTGTGCATCCACCTCTATTACGTCAATCGCTGGAATCGCGTTTGCCAGAGATGCTTGTGTATAGGCTTCTGACGCATCCAGTTTATCCAGTAAGAAGAAGTTAGCCTTACCTTTTTTATTCGCATCCAGCAAATGCACGGCTTGCAAGCCTTCCTGCAAGTTGTTCACAACATAATAGTTCAGGTATGGCTCCAACACATTTTCGACCGCCGCACGATATTCTTCCTTTACATAAATAATATCAGAAAGAATTGGCGCCGTATGGTTCCAGTTAGGATTTTTGTGTAAGAATTTCACGCTCTCAGGATAGCCTTCCATGCTATCAATGAGGCTTTTCAACAGATCATGTTCGTTCTTTTTCGCATCCAGTTTACGGCTTTCATCTGCAAGGGTCTGGCGCAAACCTTCCAATGCACTTTGCGTTTGCAAAATTTGCTCTTTGGTTCTTTCGTGATGCTCCTGCAGTTGTTGCAGATCCGTTTTCTTCGTCTCCAGCTCCTGCTCCTTCACACTCATTTCTTCATCCAGTTGTTTAAGCTGGCTGTGTCTCGCCTCTCGCTCCTCTTCAATCTGGTTAATGGTGCGCTGAATATTTTGTATAGACGTATCAGCGATAGCCACACGTTTTTCCGCTTCAAACTGGCTACGCTGTATTTGTTGATTTTCCTGTCTTAATGCATCAACCGCTTTTCTGCGTTCGTCAAAAGCCTGGCGCTGGCTGTCAACCATGTCTTTCTTATCATCCAGTTGCATTTGCAACGTTTCCAACTTGCCGCTTTCCTCTTCCACCTGCTTTTGAGTGAAAGAGATGCTCTCTTCCAAACCTTGCAATTGGCCTTCGCTTTTTTGAAGGAAATCTTCCAGGCTGGTGATTTTTTCTGTCAGGAAATTCAACCGCTGGGAAGCAAGGTTTTTCTCATTCTCTTTACCTCGCAGGTTTTGCAGCAAATCGTTAAACTCATGCTGCATGCTTTGAAGCGCTCTTTCTTTTTCAATAAAACCAACTTTCTCTTGTTCGATCGCCGCTTCTTCCTGCGCAATCATCGCTTCGAGTTGGATCTTTTTGTCGGTCTCTTCTTCCGTTTGCGAAGAAAGGTCGCGATAAGTTAGGTTGAACCCCTCTAATGAAGCTTTCGCCAACTCAATTGTGAGTTCGCGATATTCTTTCTTGATCTCGTAATATTTCTCCGCTTTTTTCGCCTGGTTTTCCAGTGATTTCAGCTGGTTATTGATCTCAAACAAAAGATCCTCGATACGGGCAAGATCCTGCTCTGCCGCATCCAGCTTTTGCTTCGCTTCTTTTTTACGTGTTTTATAAATGGAAATACCGGCAGCCTGCTCAAGCATCCGGCGACGGCTATTCTCTTTATCCTTAATAAGATCATCCACCATGCCCAGCTCAATGATCGAATAACTATCAGTGCTCACCCCGGTATCCATGAAAAGATTCTGGATATCTTTCAGGCGGCAGCTTACATCATTCAGGCGATATTCACTTTCGCCGCTTTTATAGAATTTTCGGGTGATGGTAATCGTGGTAAACTCTGTTGGTAATAGATTACGGGTGTTTTCAAACGTTAGGCTCACCTCCGCCAAACCACTGGCAGAACGGGTTTTAGATCCGTTGAAAACAAGACTCTCCAGGTTTTCACTACGTAGCTGACTGATCTTTTGCTCGCCGATTACCCAACGAATACTGTCAATAATGTTACTTTTTCCACAACCGTTGGGGCCAACAATACCGGTAATGTTCTCGTCAAAGTTGACTACCGTTTTGTCTGCAAAACTTTTGAACCCTTTGATTTCTAAACTCTTTAAACGCACTGATCTTAATTTTAGTGGGACGGCAAATATATTGGTTTGCCAATAAAGAAAAATTATGCCATAATAGTTATTTTTCCCTAGTTATTAACTGAATCGTAAAAAACCTGTGGGTAAGCTGTGGATAAGTAGATAAAATGCAGATTGTGAGAAAACAACAAAATTCAATTTACTTTTTTATCTGACCGTAAAAAACATCAGCAGTAAAAAATCAAATACTTTACACAAAAGCATGATAATCAGATAACAAACTATCACTACCAAATATTTTATTGAGCGAGCAAAGACAAACTCAATCCACTATAGCTTTTTAGTGAAATCAGCGATAGACATCACAACTTTTAATAATACCAATTTTGCAAATGTGAATCAGAAATATACACGAAGCATTTATTCTAACCACGCTCCTTTCAATTACTCAAACATCGAGCCCCGATTTCATTATCACCTAAAAACAAAAAAGCGACATGATCTCATTGGAAGTCGTGTCGCTTTTTCGATATAACGGAGGGGTAACATCCTACTCTGCGCTAGGTATCTGTTTTTCCATTTTTGGCAACCTGATATAAAAAGTAGTCCCTTCGTTCAGTTTGCTTTCGTAGGTAATTTTTCCCTGCAGCAAATTGATGTAGCGGGAAACGATATGAAGGCCCAGCCCAGTACCCTGGATGTTCACTGCATTCTTTCCGCGATAGAAGGTACTAAAAAGATATTGCTGATCTTCTTCTGCAATGCCTATTCCTTTGTCAGCTATGCTAATAAGCAATTCATTTTCTTTTGATATTGCTTTTAAAATAATCGGTTTATTCTCAGGCGAGAACTTGATAGCATTTCCCAACAAATTCATCAGCACGTTTTTCAACACACGTTTGTCTGACACAAAATTCTGCTCACCTTCAAAATGCAATTCAATTGTTTGGCCGGGTTTAAGAAGCGCCTTTATCTCATCCACCGTCTCCTGCAACAACGTAGGGATGTCGAAGTTGTACACATCCGTAAAAAAATTGCCCTCCTGCAATTTGCCGAACGAAAGGAAATCCTGTAGCAAATCATTGAGGTGATTAACTGAATTTTTTATGCGGTAAATATGTTTATCACGTTTCTCCTGCTCTTCGGTTAGCTGGTACCGCGATAACAGAGATGCTGATGACAATACGATAGCCAGCGGTGTTCTGAACTCGTGAGAGGCCATTGAAACGAACCTGGACTTGATCTCGTTCAACTCACGCTCCTTGCTTAAGGCCTCGCTTAACTCGCTTTGGGACTTTTCAAGCTCGCCCAGCGCTTCTTTCAGGATCAAGGTCCTCTCCTCTACTTTGTTCTCGAGTTGTGTATTAAGCAGCTTGATGTCGTCTGTGATTCTTTCCAATTGTTCCTTTTGCTCACGTAAAATCAACTCAGCTTCTTTTCTCTGGGTAATGTCCACAATGAAGGCTATTACAAACTGCTGGTCATTTTGCTTGTAATGGCTCAGACTCACTTCCACCGGAAACTCGCTACCGTTTTTCCTTACCGCATAAAGATCACGGCCATGTCCCATTTTCCTGTTGCCCGGGTTTTCATAATATCCTTTCCGGTAACCGGAATGATGTGGGCGAAATTTGGCAGGGATCAAAATGTCGATGTTGCGACCGATCATTTCATTTTTATCATACGCAAAGAGACTAAGCGCCTCGGGATTTGCGAGCACGATTTCTCCGCGATCATTAGTCAAAATAATGCCTTCTGTAGCGTATTCAAACAAGGCGCTTACCTGTTTTTTTTCTGCATCAACTGAGCGGTAAAGACGTTTTAGATAGAGCGTCAAAACCATCGTCATCACAACAATGATTCCGGAAAAAAGGTGTTGCATCAAAATCTGCTCCGCCGGCATGCTTCCATGCGGGTAGAATCCCGAAACGGCTACCAACACCACACTCACAATACCCATCAGCCGGGTATAAAAATCATTTTTTAAAAATATGGTCAGCAAAATTGCGGTAATCAATCCTCCGTCAAAAAAACGAAACAACGGATTGATGTATTGCAACACTGCAGATGAAATGACAGTAATGAAACAGAATAATATGATTGGAAAATTTTTCTCCTTAAACATTCCGTGAAGTTATTGAAAAGTAAAAATTAAAAAATCAAAATTCAAAAACTGTGCAACACAATGCATGTCAGGCAAACTTCCAAGTCTCCGTATATAAACCTTTTGATTTTTTATTTTTTACTTTTGACTTGTTAGTGGCACAATATGCCATCCCTCGGTGCGTCTGCCATTATCGGGCTGATATATGGAATACCCAGGTTCATGCCCCGCAATATGAGCAGCAGGCCAATTGCCAGCATAAAGACAGGTGTTATTTTTCTTATGTAGTTGCGAACCGGCAGGCTAACAAATGAACCCGCATAGCTAAGTAAAATAAGCGCAGGCAGGGTGCCGATTCCAAACATTCCCATCAGCAATGCGCCATTGAACACTGTTTTTGTGGTTAGCGCCAATGCAACAGCAATATATACCATTCCGCATGGCAGTAATCCATTTGCAAAACCAAGCATTAAAAAACTTTTTAGGGTAGGTTTCTTAAACTGCTTTGCCATGAAAAGGTTTAGATAGTTGTGAAACCTGTTCATGAACGCAGGCAAACGATTTGTTTTTTTCAGAAAATATTGTGCTGAAAAAACAAGGATCATCAACCCACTTATGATCGACAGCCACTGCTGCAAACCGGCGAGATAGAAACTTCTTCCCAGCAGAGCAAACAGCGTTCCGACTACCATATACATCACAATACGACCACCATAAAAGAGTGTCATGGACAATCTTCTTTCCGCAGCCGGCAAATGCTTTACAGGCAATGCAAGCGCCAGCGGTCCGCACATGCCTACGCAATGGGCGCTGCTAAACAACCCAAGCATAAAGCCCGATGTGATGATCTGCCATATCATTTACTGATAGTTAAAGATTGTTCGCTATAGAATTTTTTATCCGCTTCCTGCCAGGAGATCTTAACAGTGTACTTGCCGGGCTGGAGCGATTGTTTAGATACCTGTTGAACCAGCGAGCCATTCGTTTTCAATGCCACCTGCAAATCGTTTTTAGCATTTGCTGGAGCATAGAACCATATTGATCCGGTCACATTTTCGCCGCGCATTTCCTCAGGAAACTGAATGGCAACATTGGCATTATCCTGAGTTACACTTACTTTGTTGCTACGCATGTCAGCATTGTTTCTTCCATCAATCACGTTCTGATACACCAATTCATCCTTGTAATATTCTTTTGACACAAGATCAACCTGCGTTTGTGTACATCTGTAAACCATATAAAGAATGAAGCAACCAAACGCCGCAAATACCACTAGTAGTTTGTTTCCCCAATTCATTTTTTAAGTTGTTTGTTGTTAGATAATCGGAACGCAGATTTTCATGATTGTCATGATTTTTCACGTTTTTTTAATCCCCTGAAAATAGTTGTTCCGTTTTTTATCATTTTTCTCAGTATTGTTTGGAATGTAGCGATCATAATTGTCGTGACTTTACATGATTTCATTCAATCCTATCAAATCATGACAATCATGAAAATGTGCGTTCCTTTTCTCTCATCATTCGTCCACGAAGCCCAAAAACTTCGTCTCTATCTCATCAATCTTTTCGTCTCCGTTATACATTCCGATGCTGATAGCTGTTGTTCTTTTTTTAACGTCGCTTTTAGGCAGTGCAATAAAGAAAGAACCTGCGCCCTGGCCGTCTTTATGAACCAGGATATGGTTGCCTCCTACAATTTCCACACGACCATTCGTACCTTCCAGTTTAAATGTCAGCGGAACATCATTGTATGTTTTGTTCACCACTTTAACATCATACAAATTTGTCAAAGTATCTTTTCCTCTTTCCTGGTAGAGCATACCCGGAGTGCGCATGAGCGTTGCATCAACATCCTTTCTCGTCATCAGCATTGTTGCAAGGATCATCACCAATATGCCCAACAACAGCGTGTACAATTTCATCCTTGTTGAGTAGTGCAGCTTTTCACCGGTTTCAATGCCATTTTCAGATGCGTAACGGATCAGTCCTGTGGGTCTGTTGGTTTTTTCCATCATCGTATCACAAGCATCAATACAAGCGGTACAGCCAACGCACTCCATCTGGGTACCGTTGCGGATGTCTATACCGGTAGGACATACTTTTACGCATTGAAAGCAATCGAGGCAATCACCAAGGTCAACGTTTGCGACTTTGCTATACTTACCGCGAGGTTCTCCTCTTTTGTAATCGTATGCAACGATCATCGAGTTTTTATCGAGCAAAACACTTTGCAGCCTTCCGTATGGGCAAACCACGGTACATGCCTGCTCTCTGAAGTATGCATACACCGCGTAAAAAATTCCAGAGAAAAGCAATATTGAAAACAAGCCAACTACATGTTCACTTACGGGTTCTGTAATTATTTTGTACAGATCCTTTACACCGATGACGTAAGCAAGAAAAATATTCGCGATAATAAATGAGAGGAAAAAGAAAACAAGATGTTTGGCGCCTTTCCTCCATATCTTTTTAATTGTCCAGCCTTCGCCTGCCAATAGCTTTTGCTCCGCGGCAGATCCTTCTATCCAATATTCAACTTTACGAAAAAACATTTCCATGAAAATAGTTTGCGGACAAACCCATCCACAGAACAGCCTCCCAAAGGCCGCGGTAAAAAGAATAATAAAAATTATGAAAGCAACCATTCCAAGACCGAGGATGAAAAAGTCCTGCGGCCAAAAAATTTTTCCAAACAAAATAAATCTTGCGCTTGGAAAATTGAAAAGAAAAAGAGGTCTGCCGTTAACATACACGAACGGCAGACCGATAAACAAAAGAAAGAAAAACCAACTGCATATTGTTCTGGCCCTGTAGAATTTCCCTTTGGGCTTTTGTGCAAAAATCCATTTACGCTTTCCGGTATCGTCGACCGTTGCAAGCCTGTCTCTGAAAGAAACATCCTCTTCCTTCACATTTTTTTTCCCGTCCGGATAGGCATTTGCCATAGTGGTCTATTTGAATTAAATTCTGTTTGATTGAAGTAAAAAGTTAAAAATCAAAATTCAAAACCTTGTGACATGGGCGGCTTTTTACTTTGGACTTTTTACTTTTCACTTTGGACAATATCAAGTCATTATTTCGTTTTTGCAGAATCGGCTACCGCAGTTACTGCGCCTGCTTCTGCATACAACTCGCCTTGCTTTGGCTTGGCATTTGGCGGATTGGTTCCGTGCAATGACTTCACATAGCTGGCAATTTGTTCGATCTGCAATGGTGAATAGTCATCTTTCCAGCTCTTCATACCCTTGCCATCAACACCATATTTTATTGTTTTGAAAACAGATTTTATATCGCCTCCATGTAACCAATAATCATCGGTAAGATTTGGACCCACGCCACCTTCACCCTTCTCTCCGTGACATGCTTTACAAACTGTTGTAAATACAGCTTTACCTGCAGCAAGATCATTTTCTGCTGTTAAAAGTTTCGCATTGTTTTCGTCGACATTGTTAGCAGATTTTTTCAGGTAAGCCTCTTTTTCCACTTCGGCTTTTTTCATTTCAATTGCGTATTCTTCGCCACTTAACGGAGCAGTATGCGCAATATGGAAACGATACAAATAAACTACGCCACCAAAAATGGTAAGGTAAAAAAGCCAAACCCACCAGCGGGGCAATTTGTTATCCAACTCTCTAATGCCATCGTAGTCGTGATCTAAAACAATTGCTTCTTCTTCTGAAGCGTGTTTAAAGCCATTGAAGCGCTCCCACCAGGAAAGTGAATTTGCCCCTTGTGCTTCAACCAAAGCCTCCGTATCCAACTTTTTCTTTTCCAGTCCAAGCAGAACTTTCAGGTTATAGATAAGTGCAAATATGACAAGCAACTCTGCGATGATCACGCCAATCATCAGATAAAAGGCAGCTGGACTTAATCCTGCAATTGTGCTTGCTGCGTGTGTAGCCGCCACTTCAGTTGTTTCTGCATGGGCAGATGAAATGCTCAGCCCCGCCGCAACAAGAAATAGCAAAGTGTATATCGTAGTACTGTTTTTGGGAACAATATTTTTCACTCTGTATACCTCCATTCCACTACGCACAACGTAGGCCAGCAAAGCAATGATCAGCAACAGTATTCCCATGACAACAGTTAGCCATATCGCCAGTGGATTGTTCATAGACGATTCTTGTGTTGACGGCGTATCTGTTGCTCCGAGCGCCCATGCACTGGACGGAACCAATGCCAGAAGTCCAGGCAAAAGGAAAAGGATTTTTTTAAACGAAAAGTTTTTGGTTTTTATGATAGACATATTCTTTATCATTTGGGGTGATTGCTATTTATCTAAAGGAATGTTGCTTATATCTTCAATCAATTTCTTATCTGCCTTAATTGCCCATGCGAGCACGATCAGGAAGAAAACTCCGAAAATGAGAAAGGATGTTATCGGATAAATGCTTACGCCGCTTATTTTCTCTAGATAGTTGACGAATTTCATAACTGACTGTTTAAATTTTTTGTTAGAGACAAGGCAGTGCCTTGTCTTTCATGTCCAGTATGGCTGTTTATCACAGACAAGGCAATGCCTTGTCTCTACCTATTATTCAGCCGCTGCAGATGCTGTTTGATCTTTTGGTGCATCTTTAATGTCTTTACCTACCCTTTGCAGGTATGCTATCAATGCTACGATCTCATCTGTACTTTGCACTTTGATCTTGTCAGCTTTCAAACTTTCTTTGATTCCTTTAGCCTGGTTCATCAGGTCTGCGTTTGCTGTTGCATCATATCCTTTTTCGTAGGGCACACCAAGCGTCTGCATGGCCCTTATCATTTTAGGCGTCTTTGTAGTATCAATTTGATCTTCAAACAACCATACGTATCTTGGCATGATGGAGCCTGGCGACATTGTTTGCGGATCAAACATGTGGTTGTAATGCCAGCTGTCAGGATACTTTCCACCAATTCTTGCCAAGTCCGGTCCGGTTCTTTTACTTCCCCACTGGAACGGGTGATCATACACAAACTCTCCTGCTTTTGAATACTCGCCATATCTCGCAACCTCATCTCTGAACGGACGGATCATTTGTGAGTGACAGTTGTAACAACCTTCTCTTATGTAAATGTCACGGCCATGCAATTCAAGCGGCGTGTATGGTTTTACACTTGCAATGGTTGGGATATTACTTTTTACAAGGAATGTTGGCATAAATTCGATGATACCGCCGATTGCCACAACGATGAAGCTCAATATCAACATTTGGAACGGACGTTTTTCAATTACGCTGTGCCAGTGTTGTTTGCCATGCGTTGCTACTTCTTTCGCAAGTGGTGCAGCTTCTGCAGCTTCATCTGCGACAAAGCTTCCTTTGGCAATGGTTTTATAAAGATTGTATACCATTACTACAGCACCAGACAAATACAAAGCACCACCAATGCTACGTGTAATGTACAATGGCATGATATGCGTAACGGTTTCCAGGAAACGGAATTTTAGCAAGCCGTCTTCTGTGAATGATTTCCACATAAGGCTTTGTGTGAACCCTGCCCAGTACATTGGCACTGTATACAACACGATACCTATGGTGCCGATCCAGAAGTGTGTGTTTGCAAGTTTTTTGGAGTACAAATCTGTTTTCCACATCTTTGGAATGAGCCAGTAAAGTACTGCGAAAGTCAGGAAGCCATTCCAACCCAATGCGCCAACGTGCACGTGAGCGATGGTCCAGTCAGTAAAGTGAGAAATAGCGTTTACACTTTTGATTGACAACATCGGGCCCTCGAAAGTAGCCATACCATAACATGTAAGTGCTACCACCAGGAATTTCAACACTGGTTCCTCCTTCACTTTATCCCATGCGCCACGCAGTGTGAACAATCCGTTCATCATACCACCCCAGCTTGGTGCAATCAACATTACAGAGAACACAGTTCCCAGTGATTGCGCCCAGTCAGGCAATGCTGTATATAACAAGTGGTGAGGACCTGCCCAGATATAAATGAAGATTAAAGACCAGAAGTGAATGATAGAAAGCCTATATGAATAAACCGGTCTGTTGGCAGCTTTTGGAAGGAAGTAGTACATCAAACCGAGGTATGGTGTAGTAAGGAAAAATGCAACCGCATTGTGCCCGTACCACCACTGTACCAGCGCATCCTGTACGCCCGCATACCAGCTATAACTTTTTAAGAGGGATATTGGAAGCTCAAATGAGTTTACGATATGCAACATCGCAACAGTGATCCATGTGCCGATATAAAACCAGATAGCAACATATAAATGTCTTTCTCTTCTTTTAACGATAGTACCAAACATGTTTACACCAAACGCCACCCACACTAACGTAATGGCGATATCCAGCGGCCATTCAAGTTCTGCGTATTCTTTACCGGTTGTGTATCCAGCCCACAATGTAAGAGCGCCAGCCACAATGATCAATTGCCAACCCCAAAAGTGTATTTTACTCAACAGGTCGCTGAACATGCGTGCTTTACACAAACGCTGCAATGAATAATAAACCCCCATGAAAATACCGTTACCCACAAATGCAAAGATTACGGCGTTTGTATGCACCGGCCTCATACGGCCAAAGGTGGTTGGTGCAAAATTCAGGTTCAACGCAGGATAGTAGATTGAAACTGCTGCCCACAAGCCGGCAAGCATACCAACAATACTCCAGAAAATAGTAGCGTAAGCAAACCATTTCACAGTCTTGTTGTCATAATAAAACTTCTCTATTTGCATATATTCGGTTTGATTTGTTTGCAGTAGTATGTTTACTTGATTTTTGTCTCTTTGGAGGTATCGTCGAAGAGGATGCGAATGGAAGAACCATATTCATCATCATATTGCCCACTCTTTATGTTCCAGATAAAAGCGCCGAGAAAGAGCGCCGCGACTGATATACTTGCAATCAACAAAATGACAATTACACTCATTGGAATGATTTCGAGTGTAAAAATATTGTCAGTTCTGCGGCCACTTGTTGATGGCCATCAAACCAAAACATGATTTTAATCACATTTACAAAGGGGTGTAATGGCATGAGGGATAAGGTGTAAGTGTGAGGCTTTGCATCGCAACGGGAAATTAGGGTCAGGGGTTGATGTTTTCGTTGCAATAGCAAAGGAGCAATGTCATTTTTTTGACTTTAAAATTTATGCTCCGGAATGACCCTCCTCACCTTACACCTTACACTTCACACGTTATTTGTTATACCGTCATAGCTCATACTTACTTAGAAGATTGCTCGCACCAAATGTTAACAATATAATGCTCAGCGAGCTTGAAGGCATAAGGATGGCAGCTATAAGCGGTGACAGGTTTCCCTGCACGGCAAATGACAGTCCGATAATGTTATAGATGATAGAAAGAATGAAGCTGGCTATTACGATTCGTTTGTTCAGCTTGCAGATACGTATGAACCCTGCTAATTTATTGAGCTTGCCCGCTTCGAGGATAGCATCACTGGCCGGGGTAAAATTATTGCTGTCGTCAGTGATGGCAACGCCAACATTGCTTTGCATCAATGCTGCTGCATCGTTCAGTCCGTCGCCGAGCATCATCACAGTTCTCCCGTTGTTTTGTAATGATTGAATGTAAGCGAGTTTGTCATCAGGCTTTTGATTAAACAATAATTTGCTGTTGCTGCCAAAAATTTTTCCTAACGAACTTTTTTCAGAAGAGTTGTCTCCGGAAATTACAGACAGCGCTACTTTGTTTTTCAACTGATCTATACAGGATTCGATTTGTCGGTAGTGATTCCTGAAGGTGAAATAACCAACAAAGTGTTTATTGACAGAAACATATACCCGCGTCCCTTCTTCATGTGCATTTCTGTGTCCTGTAATAAACTCGCCAGACCCAATGGCTAACAGGGTTCCATTGACTAAACCTGATGTGCCCAGACCCGTTTCTTCGGTAAAATCAACAACCCGGGTGGCAGTATTTTTTCCCAGGAACTCTGCCAGGGATCTGCTTAACGGGTGATTGGATTGTGATGCCAATGCGGCGATTTGCTGTTCAGTTTCTTTTGAAATTTCTTCGCCAATATATTCTATATCATGTTTGTGTGCATTGGTCAGTGTTCCTGTTTTATCAAAAACAACACTATCGACTTTTGCTATTTCTTCTATTGTTTCTGCATTGCGCAGATAGAATCCATTGCGGCTGAGAATACGCAACACATTGCCATTTGTAAAGGTGTTGGATAATAACAAAGCACAAGGACAGGCAACTATAAGAATGGCTGTAACGGCGCTCCAGATTTTTGCCGGATCAACAAACGCCCAATATATGGCCGTTACCAATGCAATGGAGAAAAGTATTATGGTAAAATACCTGCTCAGTGCATGAACAAATGACTTTTTCTGCTGCTGTTCTTTCTTTTGAGAATCCCCGTTATTCCACAATTTCGTCAAATAGCTTTGCGCCACTTCTTTTATCACGAGTAATTCAATGTTAGCGCCCTTTTGTTTGCCTCCGGCATAAATAATTTCACCCATTTCTTTTGTAACGGGAATGGATTCGCCGGTTACGAAACTGTAATCAATATAACCGTGCCCCCTTGTTATGATGCCATCCGCCGGCACCAACTCTTCGTTATGTATCAGCAAAGTATCTCCTGCTTTCACATCCGGTAATGCGGTTGGAATTTCTTTACCATCTTTCAAAACGCTAACGGCAATAGGGAAATAGGAAGTATAATCCCGGTCAAATGAGAGTCGTTGATAAGTTCTGTCCTGCAATACTCTTCCTATCAGCATGAAAAAAACGATGCCAGTCATCGAATCAAAATAACCACTGCCTGTAGAAGTGAGTATTTCGTACAGACTTCGAAAGAATGTCACAAAAATTGCCAGGACGATAGGTGCATCTATATTGAGGAACTTTTGTTTAAGACTCCCCCATGCAGAGACATAGAACGGCTGTGCGCTGTAGAAAAACACCGGCAGTGCGAGTGCAAGATTGATATAACGGAAAAAATATTGAAGGTACTCTTCGCTCTTTTCCAGGCCAAGGTATTCCGGAAAACTCATGAGCATGACATTGGCAAAGCAGAAACCTGCAACGCCCAATTGAAAGATCATTTTCCTTGAAACACGCGGCTTTTTCTTTCCCAGATCATTCAATGAAATATAGGGCTCATAACCAATGCTTGTCAGCAGAACCGCAACTTCTTCGAGTGAAAATTTCGCGTGGTTAAAAATGATCTCAACTTCTTTCCTCACAAAATTCACTTTGGAACTGATGACATTATCATTCAATTTTGGCAAATTATCGAGCAGCCATAAACAGGAACTACAATGGATCTGCGGCAGGTATAGCGTAACATGCGATTGCGTTTCATCTTTAAATGAAATCAACTGCTGCATAATTTTTTCGTCTTGCAGAAAAGCAAATTTCCCCTGCCTTACCGTTATTTTCTGATTGATCCCGGGATTTTGATTTAGGTCATAATATTCGCACAATCCGCTTTTATTGAGCAGCGAGTACACCATTTTACAGCCTTCGCAACAAAATAGTTTGTCATCCAATTGTATTGGGCTAGTATTGCAGTCTTCACCGCAATGGTAACATTGTACTCTTTCGGCTATTTGTGCTTCCAAAATGAAATTTTAAGCAAATTAGAAACAAACCAAGCCGTGACGATTGAAGTATCTCATTATAATAACTGACATTTGTCATATATTTAGTAGCAATGTCTTATGACTTTTGCATGATCCCGACGAATCAATTTACAAGTATGAGAAACATTTTGATTATTGATGACCAAACAGAGATCAGAGAAAACATTACTGAAATCCTTACCCTCGCAGGTTATAACGCCCTGAATGCGGAAAACGGAAAAAAAGGAATTGAGGTGGCGCTTGCCAACAAGCCCGATCTGATCGTTTGTGATATTATGATGCCGGAACTTGATGGCTACGGCGTTTTGCATATGTTGAGAAAAAACCCAACGACCGAGAACACGCCTTTTATATTTCTTACTGCCAAAACAGAAAGAAATGACTTTAGAAAAGGCATGGAAATGGGTGCAGATGATTTCATTACCAAACCTTTTGATGATATTGAGTTACTGAAAGCGATCGAGGTAAGACTGAAAAAGCTTGATGTGCTTAACAAAGGTTATGAAGCGACAGGGCAAGGCATCAACTCCTTGCTGCGCGACCTTAAGGGTACCGGTTTTATGAACATGCAGATGGATCAATACGAGCATGTTACCTACCACAAACGTCAACAGATGTACTCAGAAGGGAAAAGACCCAAAAGCCTTTTCTACATTAAGAAAGGTCGCATTAAAACCTTCAAAACAAATGAAGACGGCAAAGAATACATCACAAACTTATATAGCGACGGCGATTTTATCGGCTATCATGCCTTGTTAGAAAATTCCGTTTATGATGACAACGCAGAAGTACTTGATGAAACAGAGATCGTTATCATTCCAAAAGACGAATTCCTGAATGCTATATTTAATGATCTTACCATTGCTCACAAATTCATCAAACTCATTTCGCTGAATATAAAAGACCAGGAAGAAAGATTGATGCAGTTGGCTTACAGTTCTCTGAGAAAACGTGTAGCAAAGGCTTTGATAGACATCAGCGCGAAACTTAAAGTTGGCAACAACAATTCACCGATCGCCATTTCAAGAGATGACATCGCTCACTATGTGGGAACGGCAACTGAATCTCTTATCAGAACGCTGAGTGATTTTAAATCAGAAAAACTGATTGAAATACGTGAGGGTAAAATAAGAATAGAAAATTTCGATAAGCTGAAGAATCTGTTGTATTAATAGACGGTTCAACGCAAAACATATTGTACATTCCGTAGAGACGCATGAAAATGCGTCTCTTTCATTTCCGGGAATTGCCCCTGTGTTGGTGCGGTCATTTCTGGGCACATCATTCGGGTGTTGTTGCATTCATTCGGGTGTTACAGAGACGCATTATCATTTCTGGCACGAACATCATTCGGGTGTTACGGAGACGCATTATCATGCGTCTCTACGGGAATTTCAATCTATCCAGAAATTCCTTGTCGGCTTTGCTGTAACCGGTTTTTGCCTTCGCTAAATATTCATTTGCTTTTACAACATCTCCCTGTTTGTTTTTTATTTGCGCCAGTAACCAATACGTTCCCGGATAATTTGGATCATGTTTTATCATGTTATTAGCAGATGTTTCTGCCAGTTCAAGATTGCCGGTTTTGAAGCTTAACTGGGTGAGCATTTGCATGAAATACAGTGCGTCAATCCATGGATCGGGCCCGGTTTGTCTAAGCAATGTGGACTGTATTTGGTCCATTTGGTTGACAAACGTGGTATCATAAGGGTTTTCGAGCAGTCCGACTCCCATTTTGATCATGCTCATTCGGGCATAAGCGTAGCTCGACCTCTCTTCTATCGTGGCCAATGGAATTCCTTTTTTCAGATCGTCGTTCCTGAGGCTATCAATGATAAAGATTCCCTTTTGGTAACAGCTTTTGGCCGCTGCGGTGTTACCCTTGAAAACATTTGCCAATCCTTCAATAAGATACCCATGTCCCCTGTTTTGCCATTCGCCTGTAGCGCTTAGTTTTTTCGCCAGCGCAATAGCTTCATCCAATCGATTGTTTTGTATAAGAAAATAAGGATGCCCCTTGCGCATTTGACCCATTCTATATGCATTGAAAGGAGTTAAAGTGTCAAGCGCTGAGAAAATCCGTTCAGCATCTTTGTATTTACCCAAATATTGATAGCAATAAGCCAGTAATTCCATGTTGTGCGCATGGTGCCAGTCGTAATGTGTCGGCATGTTTTCTGTTTTGTATTTCTGCTCTTCCAGCTTAAATGCATAAGTGAATTTCTCAATTGCTTCTTCTACCCTTCCTGTTTTCATGAGATCATGAGCATACATATGCCATGCATGAGGAATGGCGGGTGCGGCCTTGGTGTACATCGCTCCGTATTCGAGTGCCTTTTTAAAATCTGTGGCACCTTCATTTGCATGGATCAATATGTGCCAGACGCCGAAATGATTGTACTGCAGTTGCTGTGACTTTAAAAGATAGTCATCAATGGTATGTCTGCTGGCCTGCTCCTCCGTTTCGCCGTCAGGTGAGTGATAGTCAAATCTGAACATGCCGGTGAAGGCCCACATCTCTGCATCGTTGGCGAACTCGTAGTTCGCCTCGTCCATTAGTGATTCCATTTTTTCTTTCTGGCGATGAGTCTGCGCACTGTCCCATGCTGGTTGATCCGATTCGTATTGCAACTGAATGAACATCTTTTCGCGTGGAGTCAAATTCTCTGCCAAAGCAAATGCCTTTGCTATTATGTTTCTTGCCTGGGTGGTATCCCCCAAACCATCATACGCATTTGCCAGGCCCCAGTAGATCATTGCTGTCGTATCATATTGTAGTGCGGTATAGAATGACCTTGCGCTTTGTACATACTCGAAGTTGTAAACGTAGGCCATTCCCTGGTTGAAAAACTTCTGGGCTTCGGCGCTTTTGGTGGTGATGGAGAGGTTAAATTCACCAATGCCGGTTTTAATTTCTATCGTTTTTCGCAAAAAATCTTCCGGCACGCTTATAAAACCGGAGCATCCGATCGATCGTTTTTTCCATTCATTTATTTGTGAAATCGTTAGTGGTGTATTTACCGGTTTTTGCATGGCAACTAGTAGTGCTGCAGTGAAAGTTAAAACTGAAAATGAAACCCAGATGTACCATTTCATAAAAGCAGAGTTTGGAGGGTGATGTTATTTTGCAGGGGCCGATTGCATTTGCCTTTACTCCATCGGAGATGATCTTATTCCACATTGTTGGGCCAAATGCAATACTAACAAGATACAAAACTGCTTTGCCACTTAAAAGCATAAAAAAACCCCGACTGCATTAGTCGGGGTTTTAAATATTGTTTGGAAACGTTTTAGGCTTTTTTCAGCTTAATGATCCTCGTAAAACTCATCAAACGCATGATTTGATAAGTAGGGTCAAGTTCAAACCATTTCTTTGCAAAGTTTGGACTCTTACCGTATTTGTGGTGGTTGTTCTGGAACAACTCTCCCAAAAGGAAAATACCGAAAGGCTCACTATTTTTGGAATGATCACCATTATCGAAGTTTGAATAACCATATTTATGCCCACACCAGTTTACAATAGCGCCTTGTACGGGTCCGATCAGAATGTGAACTGGCAGCAACAAGAACCACCATGCACTTGGAGCAAACGCGATGTAAATACCTGTGTATACTGCTACCCATGCAATACGGGTGATCATGTGATCTCCGAATTTGTCCAATTTTTCCCAAACCGGCAGATACTCTTCGGTAAACTCAGGATCTGGCAAAGACTTACCAGTCAGGAAATTATTGTACATGAGTCTTGTGTGGATCATCATGTGCCACACGTCTTTAAAGAAGTGTGGAGAATGCGGATCCTTTTCAGTATCGCTATATACGTGGTGCATACGGTGCATTACTGCATACGCACGTGGAATCAGGAATGAGGAACCCTGGGTGAACCAGGTCAGAAAATAAAAGAGTTTTTCCCTTTTTGTACCCGTAGTATACATTTGATGGGATGCATATCTATGCAGAAAAAATGTATGAAAAAACAAGGAAAGAAACCAATGTGCGAAAAAGAAACAAAGTATTACTGTCATTCGTCAACAATTTCAAAAATTGCCGCGAAGGTACTATGATGAATGTTATATAAAAAATGATTTTGTCTTATTTGTGTAATTTAACAGTTCGCAGCTCCAATAAATTCAACGCGTTAGGATAAAACCCTGTTACATTTTTGTTAATGAGCCTAATCACCTCGTCATACCACAAAGGAACCACAGGAGCATCATTCATTACCATTTGGTCCATTTGGCGATAAATCTGGTATCGTAGCGAATCATTGTTCTCCTGCATTGCCCTTTCGTATAACAGATCAAAAGCCGGGTTGTGGTACCTTGTATAATTTGGTGGCGCCGGATTTTTTGAATAAAAAACGCTGAGATAGTTTTCTGCATCCGGATAGTCGGCGATCCAGCTACCGCGGAAGAAAAGCGCCTGAGATTTAGCAGTTTGCTCCAGCAAAAGGCTTTTTTGCACCACTTCCACCTGCACTTTTATACCTGCGTCTTCTAATTGCTTAGCCACAAAACTGCCCAATTCACCATAAATGGGTATCGTTAAAAGCTTGATTACAGGCATGTTCTGGCCATCGGCAAAACCAGCTTCTTTCAATAAAGCTCTTGCTTTTTCAAGATCGTAATGATAACCCCTGACAGCGTTTGCATCGAAAGAAGGCAAGCCCTGGGGCACAAAACCGCTTTCTGCAGGTGTGCCAATGGAGTTACGTAAATAGAGCATCATTTTTTTGCGGTCAAACGCATAATTGATCGCCTGCCGCACTTTTTTAAATCGCAAGGGCGACTGTTTCAACAGTTCGTTGGAGGAATCTACCAATATTCCGAGATACTCGATATTGAGGTAAGGATGTTTGGATAGGATCACTTTGTCTTTCCATTCATTTTTCAACTCTCCTTTTTTGGTAAGAATTTCGTCTTTGAAGGATGCTTCAATGTCGTTGACAAAATCCAGTTGCCCCTGGCGAAACAGCAGGAACTCGGTCGCCTTGCTGTCGTAAAATGAAACTTTGATGCCATCGAGATATGGCAGTTGCGTTCCCGCAGAATCATGTTCGAAATAATGGTCATTGCGTTTCATTATCAGCGCCTGTCCGTCTTCCCAGGCCACTATTTCAAACGGGCCGGTGCCGCAGGGATGGCTGCGAAAATTCTTTCCGTATTTTTCAACTGCTTCATGGGGAACAATAGAGCAATATTGCATGCTGAGCAAACCAAGAACGGGATTAAACGGTTTTGCCAGTGTGAGCTGAAACGTGCTATCATCAAGGGCGTTGAAAGCACTGGCGTCTTTTATTTTGTCATTGAATATCCACGCTCCACTGCTGGCCGTTGCTTTGTCTATGATGCGTTTGAAACTGTATTCAACATCTTTTGCGACAAGCCTTCGTCCTTTACCACCAGGAAAAACTTCGTTGTCGTGAAAGAAAACATCTGTTCGGAGATGAAAGGTAAACACCGTTTTTTCGCCATTCACATCCCAGCTTTTTGCCAACGATGGCTTTATATTCAAACCGCTATCTACTTCCACCAACGTGTTATACAACTGGTGAATCGCCCACATGATGGATTGATTTTTTGCGAATGCAGGATCAAGTGAGGCAATGCCGGTGCTTTCGTTGTAATGAAATATTTTTCTGTTGGCGTTGTGTTTTGTGCGACAAGCAAACATGAACATACTCAGAACGAGGACACCAATTTGAAAATTTGAGCATTTGAAAAATTGAAAATGGGACCTCCGACCGGGATGTTTTATTTCAAATTCTGATGTTTCTAATTTTTCTGATTTCAAATTCTTCAGTTTTTACATGAAAGGTGCGTTCGTTACCGTAAAGGGTTCTAAATTAGCGAAGTATTTGCTTAGTTGGCACGCAGATTTTCAAGATCCTCATGATTTTTCTGATTTTATCTGACACTTTTAAAAAATCATGAGGATCATAAAAATCATGAAAATCTGCGTTCCGTTTTATCAAAATCATTTAAACATGAAAGGAAAACTGTCCGTACTTATCTTAATGGCTTCTTTTGTTGGCAGCTCGGCTTTTGCGCAGCCTTTGCACAAGCTTGCTTCGTTTACCCATGCGGACACTTTGCGTGGTTCGCTGAACAGCGAAAGAACGTGGTGGGACCTGCTGCGTTACGACATCACTGTGAAACCTGACTACGCGAACAAATCAATTACCGGCTCTAACAAAATCACCTATTTTGATAACGGCGGTCATACGATGCAAATAGATTTCCAGCAACCAATGGAAGTCGATAGCATTGTGGGCGATGGACAAAAATATACGTACGAAAGAGAAAACAATGTTTTCCATGTGCACATCAGGGATTCTGCGGCACGTTATAAAATAAAACCTGGTCCGCGTGACCTTACGGTTTATTTTCACGGCAATCCAAGAATTGCAAAGAAAGCTCCATGGGATGGCGGCTGGATATTTACAAAAGACAAGCAGGGCCGACCCTGGATGACAGTTGCCTGCGAAGGACTTGGCGCGAGTGCATGGGTGCCTTGCAAAGAATATTTAGGAGATGAACCAGATAGCGGCGCATCGCTTTCAATTATTGTTCCGGACACACTGATGGCTGTAGGAAATGGCCGCCTGGTAAGCACTGTAAAGAATAACGACAATACGGCTACTTACAAATGGGAGGTTAAAAATCCTATCAACAACTACAATATCATTCCTTACATTGGCAAGTATGTAAATTTCGGTGAAGTGTTTGATGGCGCGAAAGGCAAGCTCGATTGTAACTACTGGGTGATGGACTACAACCTGGACAAAGCAAAAAAACAATTCACGCAGGTAACTCCAATGTTGCGTTGTTTTGAGTCATGGTTTGGCCCATATCCGTTTTATGATGATAGCTACAAACTGGTGGAGTCTCCGCATTTGGGCATGGAGCACCAAAGTGCCGTTGCTTACGGAAATAACTATCAGAACGGGTACTACGGTAAAGATCTTTCAGAAACGGGTTGGGGTTTGAAGTGGGATTTTATCATTGTTCATGAAAGCGGCCACGAATGGTTTGGCAACAATATCAGTTGCAAGGATATTGCGGACATGTGGATCCACGAAAGCTTTACGAACTATTCTGAGACGCTTTACATTGAATGCATGTTTGGCAAAGAAGCGGCGAATGATTACGTGATTGGCTGTCGCAAAAAAATTGCGAATGATATTCCTATTATTGGTGTGTATGGCGTAAACCAGGAAGGTAGTGGCGATATGTATTACAAAGGGGCCAACATGTTGCACACAATCCGCCAAATAATCAATAATGACGATACTTTCAGGAATATTTTAGTTGGCCTCAACAAAACATTTTACCATCAAACTGTTACTGCAAAGGACATTGAAACATACATCAATCATCACTCTGGTTTGAATTTCTCGAGAGTATTTGATCAATATTTACGAACTGTTCAAATTCCAGTTTTGGAATACAAATTCGAAGCGGGACTGGTTAAATACAGATGGAGCAATTGCGTGAAAGGATTCGCGATGCCTGTTAAAGTAAAAATGGGCCCGGAAAAATGGCTCTACCCTACCGAAGAATGGAAATCAGAGAGAATGCCGGCAGATGCGGGGTTTGTGGTGGACAGGAACCTTTACGTCGACACCAAGAAAATTTGACAATTTGAAGATTTGAAAATTTGAAAATGGACTAGCGCAGCTCCGAAATTATATTCATTCATTCTTGCTAAGCAAGGTGTTTAAATTGAATAATGAAGAGCACACCAAAGCATTTTCAAATTTTCAAATTAGCATATTTTCAAATTATAAATACTCCGGCAGTTTGCTCAAAAACAACTCCAGACCGCGTTTTTTCGGTTCCGTCAGTTCGTAGCTGATATGCTCCGTATAGTATTCTTTTAAATCGAAAATCGTGTAGGGATGCTCGGCAACTACCTCGTCCAGGTGCTCGAGGCCGAGGGCATTGGCTTTGTTGAATTCTTCTATAAAGGCGGGATCGAGTTGCTTGTTGCTGATCCAGGCTGCGAACACGAAGGGCAAACCTGTCATTTGGATCCATGCTTCGCCGAGGTCGTATATGTATTTTGATGTTTTGCGCTGCTCAAGGGCGCGGTCGCCGATTACTACGCCAGCAGTGGTTCCGGAGATGTGCTCACGGAAATCTTCTTTGGCATCGGTGAGAACGGGGTCCACTTTCCAGAATTCTTTCAGCAATATGCGGGCAAGCCTAACCGAAGTGCGGCTCTGGTAATCCAACAGTACTTCTTTGATCTCATGAATGGGCACTTCACTGAAAATGCACACGGAAGCTACGGGTTTGTCGCAGCCAATGCAGTAATTTGTATTAATGTGCCATTCTTTTAACCTTGGAATGATGGCCACGGGCACGAGGCCTATGTCAATTTTGTCCTCCACCAGCATGGTGGCGATTTTGGACGGAAATTCCGTAATTAACTCTATCTGGTCTTTCATAGCGCCCTGCTCGAATCCGTACAGCAAAGGCTTTGCGTTCAGGTAGCTAACAGATCCTACTCTAATTTTTCTTTCCACTCTGTTTGATTTAATTTCGCAAATGTACAGTACTCAATCATTACAAGAATTTTTGTTTAAAACAAATCATGGAATTAAATACGCTTTCTGCCATTTCGCCTGTTGATGGCCGCTATAGAAGACAGGTACAGCATTTAGATGAATATTTTTCTGAATATGCGTTGATGAAATACCGCGTTATCGTGGAAATCGAATATTTCATTTTCCTGGCAGATAAGAAATTCTTTTCGCTGAATGCAAAAACAAAGAACTTTTTGCGCCTGGTGGCAGAAAACTTTAGTATCGAAGATGCGCAAGTGATCAAGGAAACCGAAAAGATCACCAATCACGATGTTAAGGCGGTCGAGTATTTCATTAAATCAAAGCTGGACGAAGCGGGTGTTGAAAGCCTGAAAGAGTGGGTTCACTTTGGCTTGACTTCACAAGACGTGAACAATACTTCTATTCCGCTTTCATGGAAACATGCGATTGAAATTGAATATTTACCGTCTGTTTTAAATCTAAATAACGAACTGAAAATATTGGCTGACAGCTGGAAAAACATTTCCATGCTGGCGCGTACGCACGGCCAACCTGCAAGCCCTACCCGACTCGGTAAAGAGGTGATGGTTTTTGTGGAAAGAATACAAAACCAGGTTGAGCAGGTGATCAACGTGCCTTTTTCCGCAAAATTTGGCGGTGCAACCGGAAACTTCAACGCACATCATGTGGCGTTTGAGAAAAAGAACTGGGTGGTGCTTGGAAACGATTTTGTGGAAAACAGACTTGGTTTGCAAAGACAACAATTCACTACGCAGATCGAACACTACGACAACCTCGCTGCGCACTTCGATGCCATTAAACGCATCAATAATATCCTGATCGATTTTTGCCGCGATATCTGGACATATGTTAGCATGGATTACTTCAAGCAGAAAGTAAAGAAAGGCGAAGTGGGTTCTTCTGCAATGCCACACAAAGTAAACCCGATCGATTTTGAAAATGCCGAAGGAAACCTGGGTATTGCGAATGCATTGTTTGAGCATCTTGCGGGCAAACTACCTATCTCCCGCCTGCAGCGTGACTTAACGGATTCAACAGTTTTAAGAAATATCGGGGTGCCTTTTGCGCATACCATTATCGCGATCAAATCAATTGAAAAAGGTTTGAGCAAACTGGTTCTAAACGAACAAAAACTTGCGGCGGACCTTGATAATAACTGGGCGGTTGTGGCAGAGGCGATACAAACTGTTCTCCGTCGTGAAAATTATCCAAAACCTTACGAGGCTTTGAAAGATCTTACTCGAGGTAATGCAACAATCAACAAGCAGGTGATGCATAAATTCATTGATGGGCTGAAAGTGAGCGCTGATGTGAAGAAAGAATTGAAAAAGATTACGCCGCACAATTACACTGGTGTGAGCGCAGCGTTTTAATAGCTGAATAACTGATTAACTGAATAACTGAGGTGTTCACAAACCTTGGTTATTCAGTTTTTTTATTTGGGTCGCCGTAGAAACGCATGATAATGCGTCTCACTGTATCACCAAAAAAATGTAACAGAAACAAGACCATTTGCGCTTTCTGCAACGCGAATGTTGCGGAGACGCATTATCATGCGTCTCTACGCCTGGGCCCTTTTGAATGTAATCACAGCGCGTGACATTTTCTTTATGTCGTCATCGTCAGAAGGCATCGAATTTGTTGCAACAATCACCACGCCTTTGTAATCTTCTATTTTGTGCATTAAATAATTTACGTCCTGGTTCGCGTACTTGTCATGCGAATCCTTCACAGTAGTTCGTTTACCAAACAATGCATCCGCTTCATCGAAGAACAATATCCAGTCATGGCTTTGTGCATTGCTGAAAACCTTGTCAAGGTTCTTTTCTGTTTCGCCGGCATATTTCGATACGACCTGCGAAACATTTATCCTGTACAACTTTCTGCCTTCTTCCTTCGCCATCAGTGCAGCCGCAGCCAGCTTGTCTGAGGCATCATCGCCTTCGAACAATGCGATGTAGTTGCACATTTTATTTAAAGGAACCAGCGTTTGCAATGTGTTTAATTCAGCCTTTGCAAGCGGAGAAATGTCCAGGCTTTGCCACTGCTTTTGAGTGGTGAACAACTTACCCGCGTTGTCGTGATTGTTGGAAAAAAGATGAGAAGCAAACTCGCTTATTTTCTGCAATGGATTTGGCAAGCTCATACAATACGTTTTTGTTATACGTAATTTACCAAGAGTTGGCGGCAATTGCAAGCCAAAATATCAACATGCTAACTGCTGAATGCCAAATGCCTAACGCTTAACGCTGTAACTGCGGCGTTAAGCGTTAGGCATTTGGCGTTTAGCTTTATTAAACCAACACTTTCTTCTCAACCATTAAACCAACACTTTCTTCTTCACCGGCACACCCTGCTTCATCGGGTGCTTCTTGTACTTCCTTCCGTACCAGATCATGAAGCCGGTAATGGGAAGGCTGGCGCAGATGAGGCTCACCAGGAAGGCGGCGATTTTGCCGGGCAAGTTGAAATATTGGCCCACATGCAGGCCGTAATTCATTTCGTTGAATTTCATGCCGGAGCTTTTCACGCTGTATGGCAGGCTTTTCAGCAGCTTGCCGGATGACGGATCGAAATAATAATTATCCTGGTGGTCGTAGTTTAAAGATTTTGCATAAGCGCCTGTCGTTATCGGATCGCTTTTTGCGATGGGCGCTGTCAGAAAAAACATCTCGGCGCGGGCAGATCTTTTCACTGTTTCAATGAAGGCGATATCCATGGCAGGATGCGCGTCTGACACAACGGTGTTGGTATCAACAACAGGATGCACGTCTTCGTTCTTATCGTAGTGCTGGCCCACATTTGCCACATTGTACATGGCTTTGTGCATCCAGTCATAATCAACGGCCAAGCCGGTAAGTGCCAGTACCAACGCGATAACGGAAGCATAAAAACCAAACACTTTGTGCATATCGTAATTTACTCGGCGCCATCTGCCTTTCCATTTTATGGTGAAGCTCATTTTGCGGTCATGCTTACGTTTGGGCCACCACAGCACAATGCCCGTTATCAGCATCACAACAAATATGATGACAGACACTCCGACAATCTGTTTGCCTATCGCCGGAGGCAACAGCAGATATAAGTGAATGTATTCGACAATAATGAAAAAGTCTTTTTTTAAATTTTCTGTAGCGAGATATTGCCCTGTGTAAGGATCAAAGTAAATGTACAATTGCCCGCCTTCGCCTGAAGAATATACCGCTGCAGATCTGTCTTTTCCTGCATACACCACGAAGGTCGGTTTGTTTGCAGGCACCCGCTGTTTTGCATTTTGAAAAAGAATCGAAGGCGCCACAAAAGCCTGCTCGCGTCGCGCCACGTGTCTGTATGGCCTTGTTACATCTTTTATTTCGTCATGAAAGCAATACAGGCAACCTGTAATACTCACGATAAAAACGATCAACCCGGTTGATAGCCCCAGCAAAAGATGCAGTCTGCCGATCCAATATTTCAAGGTATTTTTCTTTTTCAATCTGCTAAATTATCGTGAGCGAAAAGCTTAACGCTAAACGCCTAACGCAGCGGCCGCGTTAAGCTTTCAGCGTTGAGCGTTCAGCCAGTTATTAAAATCGGAACGTCACATTTGCTGTCACGCTTCTCAGCTTCTGCGGATTCACAGTGTTGTAGCCGATGAAGTAATGTTTGTTCGCAATGTTGTCCATTTTTATAACGAACTTATATTTTGGTTGGTCGTAAAATAATGTGGCCCCCAACACAGTGTACGCTGGTAACGTAAATTGGCCGACAGGGTCCCTGTTAATAACCATATTGTCGCTTGCATAGTTACCACCAAAGCCCATACCAAGACCATGAATTGAACCTGCGGGCAACCTGTAGTTGATCCACAAATTCGCGTTGTATGGTGATCCTGCCGTTTCCGGACGACGACCCTGCACAGATGCATCGGCTTTGGTATATTTAGAATCATTGTAGGCGAAACCAGCCACAAGATTCAATCCACTTACGGGGTTCGCTGTCACTTCCACTTCTATCCCTTTGCTCAGCTGCGTCCCATCTTGTATTTGTGCAAATGGGTTGTTCGCAATAGGATAGCTTCTCACGATATCTTTTACCTTAATATAGTAATAGCTAACGGTGCTGCTGAGTTTACCGCCCAACATGTCAAGTTTTACACCGCCCTCAAACTGATTTGCATGTTCCGGCTTGAAGGGATTCAGCGCATAGTCAACGCCATTTTTGTTGGTGAACCCGTTTTGATAGTTACCAAAAATAGAAATCCTGTCCTTTATCGGTTGATAAATAATACCAAATTTCGGAGAAACCGTCGACTGGTTATAAGCTGTTCCCGGTGTAATTTGTCCCGTAGTTTTATCGAAAGTTCCTTCATTCACAAAATGATCGAAGCGAAGTCCTGCAGTCACCAGCAAATTATCAGTCAGGTTCAGCACGTCAAAAGCATAAGCGCTGTAAGTGTTTGAAACAAAGTTGGTAGGGAAAGAAAAATCAGGCCCTTTGGTTGCATACATTGCATCAAGGTTCACCCGGTTAAATTTATTGTAATTAGGAATGCTGCCCATTGCGTTTACTGTGTCGAAAGTTATTGCAGAAAACACCTGGTCGGTATGTTGTCTGAAATAATCCACACCACTCACAAAACGATTTTTCAAATTCCCTATTTTGCTTTCACCAATAAAATTCTGTTGCAATTCTATCACCTGGTCGCTACTGTTATCGGACCTGAAATCGTTCCTTGTAATGTAGCCATTTCCAATATCGGACGGATTGCCACTAATGGCGGAGTTTGGCAATAAATATATGAATGTGGATGGTCCGTTAGATGCGCTGTTGGTAATGGAGAAGTTTGTTTGCGAACGCCATTTGTCAGAAAAATTGTAGTTCATCTGTCCAAAAAAGTTGGCAATATTCGATGTCTGGTACAGGTCGTTGGTCAGGTAAGAACGTTTGTAATCAACCTTCAACTGATCGGCCCTGTTTGCCCCCAACGATGCGATGGGCGTGCCATAAATAAACGACCAAAGTGGTGCTGCTGTATTGCGCCCTGAATAAAACTCGGCATCAAATGAAAATGACAATTTATCATTCACTTTGTACGAAAGACTTGGCGCCAATACAATGTTTCTGCTGAAACCTGCGTCCTGAAAACTGCCTTCATAGTTGTAAGCAGCGTTCACACGGAGCAATACTTTGTGCGCAGAATCAAGCGGCGTATTAATATCAGCGCTAAAACGGTTGAAGTTATAGCTGCCGCCTGCATAACTGATCTCACCGCCAAACCTGTCATACGGTTTCTTGGTAATGCGGTTGATCAAACCACCATAAGAAGTCAAAGTGCTTCCAAACAATGTGGCAGAAGGGCCTTTGATCGCTTCTATTCTTTCAAGGTTCGCAGCATCTACCTGGTTGGAAACATTTCCTGCAACACCATTGCGCAGTTTGCTTTGCAACACAAACCCACGGGAATTGTAGTAAGTGCCACCGTCGCCGCCACGTCCTGTAGCCTGCCACATCTTGCTGATGCCGGTTGCATTTTTCATTGCCTCATCTACAGAAAAAATCAGTTGATCATCCATCAAAGCCTTTGTAATGGTAGTATAGACCTGAGGATTCTCCATGTTTTTCAAAGGCATCTTTGAAACGTAATCACTGGTTTTCTTGGTGAATTTATTTCTACCACCGACCACAATCACTTCCTGCAACTCTTTGCTGGACGTTGTGAGTTGAATATTCATATGAACGTCCTTATCCTCCACTTTTACCTGATGCGTAGCGGGTGTGTGCCCCACCAAAGAAACCTCCAGTTCGTACGTGCCTGGAGCAATATTGAAAAAGGAGAAACCTCCATCGTCATCTGTAATGGCGCTTTTGTTTGTCCCCCTCATTATTACGGTTACATAAGCGGCGGGCTTGTTGTCTGCTGTGGTAACCTTTCCTTTAATGGTTACTCCATTTTCGTTACCGCCAGCATGAGCAAAAAGAAAAGCAAAAAGTAGTAAGCAGGCAGTTGATAGTATTGTAATAAATCGTGATACAGGGGCCATTCTTCTGAATTTGGGTGCAAAAGTCTTTAAAGTCAACTTATTACAACTCCGAAATAGGGAAAAAGGTTTTACGCAAAGCGGAAAAAAGTGGAGAGCTTTGCGGCCATTTGCCGGTAGCCGGTAGCAGTTGGTGAGCTGCGAAATGACTGGCAGTAGGTTTAATGACTTTAAATGATAATTGAAGGCTGTAGAGATTTGGGATTCAGTTTGTCAGCTGTGATTCTATTGCCGTAATTTCTATAAATACCTGAGTGCGAATACTATTTCTGCTAGATTAAAATTTTAGATACGCTACGGACAGACAAGGCAATGCCTTGTCTCTACAGGCGACCCGCTGCTGTTAAAAACTTTTCATGCAACCCCAACACCTGCTTAATCACCGGATGCTGTTCATCGTTGATGATCACGTAGTCGCACAAACGCATTTTAATTTCTTCGTTGATTTGATTTTGCATTCTTTTCAGCACCTCTTCGCGGGTCACATTGTCACGCTGCATGATGCGGTGAATGCGCATGGGCTTGGGTGTGTACACTCCTATCATGATATCGATGCCTTCCTGCGAGCCGCTTTCGAAGAATAGCGCGGCTTCTTTGATGGCGTACGGGGTCGTTTGTTTTTGCATCCATTCACTGGCGTAACGGATGGCTTCGGGATGGGTGACGCTGTTGAGGAAAGCGAGTTTTTCTTTATCGTTGAATACCTGGCTGGCGATGAATTTTCGGTTGAGCACGTCTCCGGCATATGCTTCTTCACCAAAATACTCCGTGAGCTTTTGCCGGATAACCGGAGATTCGTTCATTATATTTTTTGTTGCATCATCTGCATAAAACACAGGAATACCAAGCACTTCGAAGATTCTTGAAACGGTGCTTTTGCCACTGCCGATGCCGCCGGTTATGCCGATTTTTAACATGGATTATGTTTTAGACCCAGATTTACCACTAAGGCACTGAGGGCACTAAGTTCCACTAAGAATTTCATTTTAAGAAAACTTAGAAGAAAAATAAGGACCGTTTGTCTACGATTTAACCACGGAGGAAAGGAGTTTTTTTCACAGAGAAACGGAGGAGTTGTTTCAAAAATTAGCCCGAACCCTAAAAACGTGAGGAGAGAAAAGGAATGTATCACAAATCTCTTTTCCTCTGTGAAAAAAATCTCTGCTATCTCTGTGGTTAAAAAAACAACTTAGTGAATCTAAGTGCCCTTAGTGGTAATAAAAAAAGCCGGAACACTTAAAAAGCATTCCGGCCTATTCTGGAACTCAAAGCAATTATTTTGCCGGAGTCGGATTGTTCTGTTGTTTGGACCACTCAAGGCTGATCGCACTTTTCTCTATTTTCATAGTGCTTCCAGGGCTTGTTTCGATAATGATGGTACCATCTTCGTTCACTTTATTTACAATACCGTGAATACCTGCAATGGTAACGATCTTGTCACCTTTCTGCATGCCTTCCTGGAATTTTTTTGCATCTTTTGCTTTCTTAGCCTGTGGGCGAATCATGAACAGCCAGAACACCAATATCATACCTCCTAGTAAAACCAATTGAAGCGTTCCGCCTCCCGCTGGTGCCTGTAGTAAAGTCAGATTTGTCATTGTTTGTTTTGTTATAGTTTAAAATATTTAAGAAGTTGTTCGTTGTTAGTTATTAGTTGTTAGACTTCATTTTCGAATAGTCGTCATTAAAGGCTAACAACTAACAACCATCAACTAACAACTATTTCTTCTTCTCCACTTCTACTTCAAAAACCAACTCATGCTCCTGCGTGCCCTTCGTATTCGCAGTTACATAAAGGGTTTTGTGTTGCATGCCGGATTTTCCTTCGCTGTTGAAAGAAGCTTTGATCAAACCTTCTGCTCCGGGAGCGATTGGCTCTTTAGGAGGATCTGCCACTGTACAACCGCAACTCGGCTGAACACGTGAAATAACCAGAGGCTTGTCTCCCGTATTTTTAAAAGCGAAGCTTACATCCAGTTTTTGACCTTCTGTAATTTTGTCAAATTTCTTATCCTGTTCCTTCCACTCTATGGTAGTGAACATCGTGGAATCCAGTTTCAAGGGGCCATTTTGTACCATCCCGCCGGTCGTATCGTGAGAGTGGGCCTCTTTCGATTTACAACCAACCGCCAGCAAGGTACAAACTGACATGATGAGCAAATAACGCATGGTGTTTTTTTGCAAATGTAATGGATTTGATTTTTCGACTACTTCTTGAAGTTGACTTTGTGTAATTTGTTTTCCTTCACCAGGTCTTTGTGAATATTATCCAAAATACCGTTCACAAACTGGCCGCTTTGCGGAGTGCTGTATTCTTTCGCCAGGTCAATGTATTCATTGATGGTTACTTTGGCAGGAATGGTTTCGAAATACAATAATTCACACACGCCCATTTGCATCATGATCATATCCAAAGTGGCGATACGTTCAGGATCCCAGTTCTTCAATTTCGGCGTGATGAGGTCCATCGTCACGTCTTTTTTATCCAGAACAGTCTCAGTAAGGCTTTTGGCATATTGCCATTTGTCTTTCGTGAGTATTTCCTGGAAATTAAATGAACCTGGCTTGTGTATATAACTCAAAACCAGCATGTTGATCATATCGCAATCGTCATCCCAGTTGGAGAAAATTTCTTCTAAATGATCGGTATACGCCTCGTTTGGAAGCAATAAATCGCTGAAAATAAATTGTAGTATATCTTTCTCAGCCTTTGTTTGTCTGCCTTCTGTGTGAATGTATTGTTGGTATTCCGGTTTCTCGGTCAGTTCGAGGTAGAATTTGCGCACCATATCTTTATTCAGCATTGCAGCGATCATGTCTTCGCTCAGTGCCTTTTGGTAGCTGCTGTCCTCGATAATTTTCCAGATAATTTCGTTGCCCGCCAGCTTGGTGTTCACGTTCAGGTCTTCTGCTGAAGGCAAATGTTTAGATGCTTTTTGATGAGCGTCTATTTCAGCATATCGCGAAAGCTCTGTCAGGAAATGAATGTTATAAACTAATAATTGTCTCGTTAAATCGAACTGCTTTTGGAGGAGTCTCGCTGCTTCGCCGGGTTTAAGATCCTGATCTTTAGTATCTATCACATAAAGCGTCTGCATGACTTTTACCCGGATATTTCTTCTACTGATCATATGCTGTAAGAACTTATTGAACGCGCAAAGCTAAGAGAAAGAACGCAAATTGCAGAGAAAGAACGCAGATTTTCATGATTGTCATGATTTGTGATGATTTTGAGGGAGAGACGGAACTCAGATTTTCTTATTTGTGATGATGGTTATGATTCTAGTTGAATATTCAATCATAAGAATATCTAAATGGGACATCGAGTTTAAGGGATGTCTGATGATTTTTTCTGAGGATGAAACAAACCGAAAAAATTCATCACAAATCATGACAATCATGAAAATCTGCGTTCCGTTTCCCCCGGCACCCCGGTGCCATTTTTTCACGTTAGCCAACCTCCAAGACTGCCAACCTTTCTTTTTTCCAACATTTTGAACCTATTGGCACGTAATTCGTTTAGTTTTGTGCCGAACCAAAAAAAGGGCGAAACGCGCCCCTTTGTAATAGTTATCTATAAAAACACAAATATTATGGCTAAGAAGCTAAGCATTACTCCTTTGCACGACAGAGTTGTTGTAAAACCAGCTCCTGCTGAAGAAAAAACTGCCGGCGGCATCATTATCCCTGACACAGCGAAAGAAAAACCACAACGCGGAACCGTAGTGGCTGCGGGTCCTGGTAAAAAAGACGAGCCTGTAACTGTAAAAGTAGGCGACACAGTTTTGTATGGCAAATACGCTGGTACAGAATTGAGCGTAGAAGGTAATGACTACCTGATTATGAGAGAGAGTGACATTTTGGCTATTGTATAAACAGCCAATTTGAAAATGTGCTGATTTGAAAATTTGAAAATGCTTTAGGTGCATCATTCAATTGTTTCACTCAGGCTTTCTCAAATTATAACAAATGTCAAATTAGCGCGAACTCTAATTTTCAAATTCCCAAATTTTCAAATTTTCAAATTAAGAATATGGCTAAGCAAATCTATTTCGATATTGAAGCTAGAAATAAAATGAAGAAAGGCGTTGACACTTTGGCCAACGCAGTTAAAGTAACACTTGGACCAAAAGGTCGTAACGTTGTGATCGAGAAAAAATTCGGTGCACCTGCGATTACTAAAGACGGTGTAACGGTTGCGAAAGAAATTGAACTGGAAGACCCAATCGAAAACATGGGTGCTCAGATGGTGAAAGAAGTAGCATCTAAAACTGCTGATATTGCAGGTGACGGTACTACTACTGCTACTGTTCTTGCACAATCCATCATTAGCGAAGGTCTGAAAATGGTAGCTGCGGGTGCAAACCCAATGGACCTGAAACGCGGTATCGACAAAGCGGTTAAAGCTGTAGTTGAAAACCTCGTTAGCCAGAAGAAAGATGTTGGCAACAACAACAAAATGATCGAGCAGGTAGCTACTATTTCTGCTAACAACGATAGCGAAATAGGTAAACTGATCGCTATGGCAATGCAAAAAGTAGGTAAAGAAGGCGTTATCACTGTAGAAGAAGCAAAAGGTACTGACACAACTGTAGATGTTGTAGAAGGTATGCAATTTGACCGTGGTTACATCTCTCCTTACTTCGTTACCAACAGCGAAAAAATGGAAGCTGAATTGCAGAACCCATACATTCTTATTTACGATAAGAAGATCGCTGCAATGAAAGACATCCTTCACATTTTGGAGAAAGTTGCACAAAGCGGCCGTCCGTTAGTGATCATCTCTGAAGATCTGGAAGGTGAAGCATTGGCTACATTGGTGGTAAACAAATTGCGTGGTACCATTAAGGTGGCTGCTGTTAAAGCTCCAGGCTTTGGCGACAGAAGAAAAGAAATGTTGAATGATATCGCTATCCTTACTGCAGGTACTGTAGTGAGCGAAGAGCAAGGCTTTAAACTGGAGAATGCTGACCTTACTTATTTGGGCCAGGCTTCTTCTATCACTATCGATAAAGACAACACTGTTATCGTAGGTGGTAAAGGTAAAAAAGCGGATATCACTTCTCGCATCAACCAAATTAAAGCGCAAATCGAAAACACAACATCTGACTACGATAAAGAAAAACTGCAAGAGCGTTTGGCTAAATTGAGTGGTGGTGTTGCTGTATTGTACGTAGGTGCTGCTACAGAGGTTGAAATGAAAGAAAAGAAAGACCGCGTAGACGACGCTTTACACGCTACACGTGCCGCTGTTGAAGAAGGCATCGTGCCAGGTGGTGGTGTTGCTTACATCCGTGCTATCGCAAGCCTGGACAAACTGAAAGGTATTACCAACGCTGACGAAGCAACTGGTGTAAACATCGTTAAACGTGCTATTGAAGAGCCTCTTCGCCAGATCGTTTCTAACAGCGGTATCGAAGGTTCTATCGTGGTACAGGCGATTAAAGAAGGTGAAGCTGACTACGGTTTCAACGCTCGCACTGAGACTTACGAATACATGTTTAAAGCGGGTGTTATCGACCCAACTAAAGTAAGCCGCGTAGCATTGGAAAACGCTGCTTCTATTGCTGGTATGTTGTTGACTACAGAATGTGTAGTTGCTGACAAACCAGAACCTAAAGCTGCTGCTGGTCCTGCTATGCCAGGCGGTATGGGCGACATGGGTTACTAAGATTAATACATCTGATTTTCATATTGGCCGGACGCGAGAGCGTTCGGCTTTTTTTTGTGGGTGGTGAATATTTTAAAACTGTTGGCAAAAAAATTAGGCCATTGTTTAGCAATTCAAAATAATCGTATATTCATGCTCGTGTTAACTTGCCAATAACCTGCCTCGTAAGTACCCGACCAACTACAGTGACTTTGTGCACATTACCTTTCACAAAAAGACCAAGCTTTAAAAAAAAAACAAAATATAATCACATTTCAAAATATTGAAATTAGTTAGTAAATGCGAAACAACATTTAAATTAGGCGTCAATGAGTATAATAAGACCACGACTAAACGATTTTTTTGGCATTCCTTTTAGGCAAGAAGATGTTGATTTTGTAATTCCCTTTATTGACGAAGATATTCCCTTCTACATCGATCCTTTCTTATTGTGGAAATCGCCGTCACAGCAAGACAACTCGCTGCATCTAAGTTTAGTCAATTCATTTAATTATTTAGGACTTCAATATTTAAAAGGGGATAGTAGTAGCGCTACGAACTTAATCAATTGCTCGGAATGCAATGAAATTGGCCTAGGAACATCGAAATCTAAAACGGGGAAAAAAATTGGAGAAACAACTGCCAATGAAATCTTGAGTTTATTCAAAAACATTCCGCAAATTTCAAAATCCGGTTTTTTGCACCTAGAAGAAATTCAATTGTTTATCAATAATATCGGCGAAGATAGAATTAGCGATTTAACTGCAAACTTTATTAAATCATTTTTAATTGATTATACAATTGACCAATGTGAAAAAGTAACCATTCCTATTGAAAAAATCGACATTAGTTATTTTGACAGCAAAATGAATAAAATTATTGACGAAAAAGTGTTCCTACCGATCAATCCTAATACCAAATCTCCAATACTTTTTGTTCCCAAAAGGTGGATAAGGCGTACCACATTTATAAGCTATGACAACTACTATAAAGAGTACTATAGTCCTCAGATATTAAAAGAAGGAGAGAAACCCGATAGAGTTAAAATATTAAACTACAATCGACATAACTATGACATGGTTCAAACGTATGTCAAAATCAAAGAGCGACAGCAATCTGATTGTAAAAATGATCCCCTATTTAAACAATTGCCTGTCTTATCTTCGAAAAGAAAATTAGACACAATTTTAAAATTGCCGACGGGCAAAACAGACAATGCTGATAAGGAATATGAAAACAATCTCTGTCCTTTGCTGGCATCGATGTTATACCCTCATTTAGATTTCGCACAAGAACAAAGCAGAACTGATAGCGGAGTCTCCATCAGAGATTTAATATTCTACAATAACAGCTCTGAAGAATTTCTAAAAGAAATCTATACCACATATTCATGTAAGCAGATAATTTTTGAGTTAAAAAATGTTAGAGAGCTAGACAATAATCATGTTGATCAAGTGAACAGATATTTGAATGACTCATTTGGAAAGTTTGCTATAATTTTTACTCGATTTGCACCGCCCAAAAAAGTCATGAAAAACTTGATCGATTTGTGGTCAGGTCAAAGAAAATGCATTTTGATTTTAACAGATGAAGACTTGAAACAAATGTGTCAAGTATACGAAAGCAAAAATCGCGCACCTTTAGATGTAGTTAAAAAAAAATATATTGAATTTAATAGACTTTTACCATCATAAAACTAAGTATCATGAAACAAGAACAGGTGGATATATTTGAAAAAGTTCATGCACAATTAGAAGGATTGCATTCGGAAATCAGCTCGTTATCCAAAAAGTCTCAAAATGACGCTTTAAACAAATTCAAACTAAAGTTCGTCAATCAAATTTTAGTAGATGCAAATACGATTCTAGGAACAGAATACAGGCCATTTCCTGATTTCAGTACGTTTAGTGACGAAGACTTACCAACGACAAGTGATGTTGCAATGATGCTAACTCAGTATCTGAATTGCTTTGAAACTCTTAAAACAAACAATATTGAATACCGAGGAGGCAAATATTATTGGCTCATCGACGGAAGAAAATCAAACGTGAACACATTTAGTCCCCGGAAAACAAAGTAAAGAAATGAGCAAGCAGAAAAAAAACCACACAAAATTACCTTCTAGTGAATTAATAGAAAAGTTTGAAATGTTGTACCCGATGGTAAACAGTGATTTAAACGAGATCAGAGAACTTTCTAAAAAGAAGCAAGACGACCCTTTAAATAAGTTTAAAGTTGGAACGATCAATAAAAAATTAGACCAGGTAAAAACACTTCTTATTAATGAGCCTACTGTGGATTTTTTAGAGCTTTTAGATGAAGACACACTGCCAACGAATAGCGATGCCGTATTATTAATTTCGCAATTTGTAAACGCACTGAGCCTATTTAAATCGAAATATTACACCAACGATAATCCCGAATTTGAAATAGAAAGCTTCACTTGGAAAACAAAAGAATGAATAAAAAACGCTTAATAAACATTTGGAAAGATCCAGTCGGCAGTCAAGTAATCTCCGTAGGAATTGTAGGTTTTTTGACACTATTGTATAATCTAATTTCGTCTTTGATAAGTAAAAACAATTTTTATACGGAATTCAAATTGTTTTGGACTTTAAAATTTGAGCTTTGGATATATACAATAATACTTTTGTTTCTTCTTATTGTTATTTGGATCGCTAAAGCAGCAAAAAAGAAGAAAGCATATATCTATGATGCAGAAACTTTGAAATTGGATAAGGCGTTATTCTCAAAAATTCGTAATGAAATTTTACCCCAAGATGTTATCGTGCTAATAAAAGATCTTGGATTTTCCGGAGGTAGCTTTCATTCTGATCTCTTATATAAGGTTTTGGAAATTTCAAAGGAGCAAAAAAAATCGGATTTTATTTTTTTTAACCCAGCTTTGGAAAATTCAAAAAATCAGTTAGTTCAAGAGGTCGAAAAACTGCATGAGATAACCAGCCAGTACATTTTTGGAATGGGAGAAAATACGCTAGGAGTTCCAAGAGAATGGATTCATGAACAGCCAGAAAGATTCAAAGAGGCAAATGAAAATATCTGCGAACAAGAAAGCAGATTGTTACAATGTTACGATAATTTTATTCGTTTAGGAAAAACTACCTTAAAGGTATAATATGACAATTTTCGTGTGCAAGCTTTGTAAGCCGTATTAAACAGGACTTCAAAGCTTGCCTCCTTCAGATAGCAAGAGTTCACCTCGCAAACTGACTTATCACCCTTCCAATAACTCAATCTTACTATCTTTTTCTTTCAACAACGCTTCATTAAGGCGTTTAAATTCTTCCAATGCTTCCAGCCATTTTTCAACAGGATTTACTATGAAAATCTAAGCAGGAATTACCACTTTTTTGGAGGTATAAAAAAAGATGATCAACAAATGGCAATCGAGTATTGTCAGCCATATAAAAAATATGATTCGGTGTTGTTATTCCAAAACAAAAATGTAGTTTCATAAAATGAATACTAAAGAAACAAAATCAAAAGTATTAACAAAAGAGGAGCGAATTGCTCTTATATCGTCAGTTGCAGAACGCCTTAAAGACAAGGTTTTATTCCCCAGGCAAATTGAAGAGGCTAAAAATTTTTTAAAGCATGCCAAGGTTGAACCAAACTTGTTCAGATAAAATTTCAAGGTGTCAAATATTGATGCCTTTTTTATTGCAGTGTTTTAATAAATGCCCCTTTCGCATTTTCAAATCCGGCTCTCCTTACAAAGAAAAATAAAACTCAAACCGCAATACAGGCAAGAACTCCGAAACATCCGCATTCTCCCTTTGCAGGTAACCTACGCCAGCATCTATCGATATTCCATTCCTGGCATTTTTAAATACGAGGTCTTTGCCCAGGCTAAGGTCAAAAGCGAACTGTTCGGGAGGTAGTGCCGCTGTAAAATATGTACCACCCTGGCGGCAGAACCAGGTTTTCTGTCCCAGCCTAGGATGCCTATTTCCTACGTAAAGCCTGTGCTCAAGGCTGAGGGTTGGCCACACTCCGCCCCAGGTAGGCCCTAACCCGGCGTTGAAGCCAAGCTGACTCCAGCTGGCCAATCTGTAAGTTACTCCGGCATGTATCAGTTCCGGCACCGATATACCTGTTACAAACCGCGTTTTGTGCTGTTTTGTTTCCTGCGTATAAGCGTGTTGTACAGAGGGGCATACAAACAAAGCAATCATGAGTAGCTGCTTCATATGACGGGCTTTAGGGTGAATAGAGGTTTATGCAGATACAAAAATCAGCATGCTACTAATATAGTCGAAATATCCGGCAAAGTTGGACACTGGTCTAATTTTAAAATTTGAAGATTTGAGAATTTGAAAATGCATTGGGCGCGGGTTTCGTTATTGATTCTAAATTGATCGACATGCAAGATGAATGTTGTTGCGTAGAGTGTTACACGGAATGAATTTTCAAATTAGCATATTTTCAAATTTTCAAATTGCAGCGTACGGTTTGGCAGACAAGGCGGTGCCTTGTCTCTACAGGATTTCACCATCATTCAACTCTTTCCCGTTATAGACTGCATATTTCAATACCATTACTACCATCCATGTCACAAGGAACGGGGCCAGTAAAAACATAATCATCAGCAAATTGACAGGTGTATTTTGTGCCTGTGTAAGTATTGTAAATACCAACAAATACAAGGTTACAAACCAGGCCGCGAATTGATAATTTTTCATTGCCATAAGTTTGAACAGAAGATAATAAAATTGTGCCTCGAATGCAAGCCAAGTGGGCTAATTACCTTCAAAGATTGATGAGCGCGGATTGCAATTGGCAGCGCCAACAAACGGCTGGCAGGAACGTCCGGACAGCGGAGAAGTGTTTTCGCTGGCTACAGCATAAGCAAAAAAAATTGAGACATGCAAGATTTGTTTTCTCCAAATATTCTTCGCAAGTTTATAAATAATCATTTTTCTACCTGCACAACCCTAACCCGAAACAACATGATCAAATCTGTTCTTACGATCTGTGCCTTTATATCGATGATCCTTATATTTCTTTGTCCTTTTAGCTTCGCAGTGCCGGTAGTTCCTGGTTGGCATCTAACTATTTATCCCACCGATTTGCTTATAACAATTACCATTGCAACATTTCTGCTGCTTGGCGCGATCGGCTATTTGGTGCTTTCAAGAAACAATGACCGGATCAACAGAACGTTGTACATCGTTCATTTTGTATTGACCGCCGTAACAGCTTTTTATTTATGCTTTCCCGCGATATGTCTTGACATGTTGAGAACCGACGAAGGCTTACTACCGGCAATCGCGTGGCGCATCACCCTGATACCCTACGCATGGGGCATCTTTATAGCAGCACAAACTCTTTTCTTCATCTATTTTTTTAGAACAATAAAAAAGCAAAAACAAAATCCTATTTCCTAACTCCTAATTCCTAACTCCTAATTACTTCTCCTTCTTCATCTCCCCTATCACCAATTTCAACTTTCCTTCCGTCACCTGCCCCTCCACAAATTTGCGATAGCCGGTAGCGTTGTTCACAAACAAGCTGGCCGGTATGGCGCCGCTCCATTTTTTGTCGATAAGAGGGCAAAAAACATCGGCATTGGTTTCATTTAGCCATGCTATGGGTGCTGTAAACTTTTGTTTGGTCGCGAAATTGTCAAGTTTTGTGGGATAATAATCGGGTAAATCGAGGCTCACAAGCATTAATTCCACGGTATCCTTTGCGGCCATCGTTTGGAAGTAAGGTATTTCCTTACAGCACGGGCTGCAGAAAGTTGCCCAAAAGGTCACAATCAGCGGCCCTTTCGACTGCTGGATATAGTCGGCCAACTGGGTGATCCGTAGTTTTTTTATTTTTTGAGTAAAAGCGGCATCAAAAATGCAAAGCATCAAGATAAGGATGGCTATTTTTTTCATTATTAATCAATTTACAAAATACTGAAACAAAATAATGACCGTTTGTGATATATTGTTTTCCATATTAGCACTTACTTGCAACGTTAGTGCCTTATTTTTGCGACTACTTAAAATTCAATTAATTAAAAAACTAGAAAACCCGGATATCCATGCTAAAGAAAACGCTAAAAATCGTTGGGATCGTTTTGCTGGTATTGATAGTGGTTGCCTTTGCGGCTCCGTTTATTTTTAAGGGCAAGATCCTTAAGATAGCAAAGACAGAGATCAACAAAACGCTCAATGCAAAAACAGAATTTTCGGATGTAGATATTTCGTTCTTCCGTCATTTCCCTCGCGTGGCCGTGGCGCTTGACAACCTGAGCATTACCGGCGTTGAAAATTTCGAAAAAGATACGCTGATCGCGGCGAAAAGAATCGACCTGGCACTGAACATCATGAGCGTGATCAAGGGCGACGAAATGAACATTTACTCCGTTACCATCGACGAACCTCGCATTCATGCCATTGTTAATAAAGATGGTAAGGCAAACTGGGACATTACAAAACCAGATACGGCCAAAGTGGATACCAGCTCCTCACCTTCTACTTTCAAAATGAAGCTGAACAAATACTCCATCAACAATGGGTATATCAGCTATAAAGATGGGCAGCGAAATATGAGCGCTGAAATCACAAACCTTAATCACGAAGGTAGCGGCGATTTCACGTCTGACTTGTTTACGCTTGCCACGAAAACAGATGCCGACGAGGTGAACTTCAGCTATGGCGGCGTTCCTTATCTGAACAGAACAAAAACTTCAGTCGATCTGGATATCCAGGTAGATGCTAAAAACAGCAAATACACTTTCAAAACAGATAAGATAGCGCTGAACGATCTTAAGATCAGCTCAGAAGGTTTCTTCCAATTGGTGAATGACAGCACTTATGGAATGGACATTAAATTCAATGCGCCTTCTACTGAATTCAAGTCGATCCTTTCGTTGATTCCTGCTATCTACCAAACTGATTTCAATAAAATAAAAACAAGTGGCAGTGCTCTTTTCAACGGTTTTGTAAAAGGAACTTACAGTCCAAAGCAAATTCCTGCATACAGTTTGAACCTTGAAGTAAAGGATGGTTTCTTCCAATATCCTGACCTTCCAAAACCGGTTAAGAACATTAATCTTGCAGTAAAAATCGACAACCCAGACGGGGTAACAGATAACACAGTGGTTGATCTTTCCAAAGGTCACATCGAAATGGACAACATGCCATTTGATTTCCGATTGCTGTTAAAGAAACCGATGACAGATCGTTATATCGACGCCGCGGCGAAAGGAAGGTTGGACCTTTCACAGGTTACACAATTTGTAAAGCTGGATGGTTCTACAAAACTTTCCGGTGTGGTGGATGCAGATGTTGCTGGAAAAGGAAACCTGTCTGTGATCATGCAACAGAAGCCGGGTGAGTTCAGCGCAAAAGGATTTATTGATGTAAACAAATTGTACTATGCATCAAAAGATTTTCCTCAACCGATTCAAAATACGAGTGCAAAAATCATCATCGACAACCCGGATGGCGTGCCAGATCACACAATAATAAATATCCCTGCGGCACACGTTGAAGTAGGTAAAGATTATGGCGATCTTACTTTATCACTGAAAAATCCTGCCACCGATCCGGACTTTGACGGTACTGCAAAAATTGCGTTCAACCTTGCTAATGTTGCGCAGTTCTACAAATTTGAGCCGGGCACTTCTCTCGCGGGAAACCTGAATGCCAATGTAAGTTTTAAAGGAAAAAAATCATACATCGATAAATCACAGTATGATGCAATTCAAACTGCCGGAACTTTGGTAGCGAATAACATTGTCTACAAATCAAAAGATTATCCTGATGGCGTTGAATTGAAAACATCGCAACTTACTTTCAATCCAAAAAATGTAACGATCAATAACCTTGCGGGAAATTTCCAGAAAACGAATTTCAATGCAAATGGTACGTTCGACAACCTGATCGGCTATGCATTGAAAGACGAGCCACTGGCAGGAACACTGAATGTATCTGCAGACAAAATCGATCTGAACAAATGGATGGGCACAACGCCAACCACAGATACGGCTGCTGCCGCCTCTTCTGAACCATTTGTTGTTCCTGCAAACATTTCGTTTGTATTGAATGCAAAGGCAGACCAGGTAAAATATGACAAAGTTGATTACAACAATATCGCCGGAACCGTGATCATCAAAGATCAGACAGTAACATTAAAGAACGTAACTACGCAAGCACTGGATGGTTCCATAGCAATCGACGGAAGCTATTCTACCAAAGCAAGCAAGAAGAATCCTGCGATCAGTCTTACTTACGATGTAAACAATCTGGATATCCAAAAGACATTCTATGCCTTCAATACGGTGCAGAAAATTATGCCTGTCGGCAAATTCATTTCCGGCAAAATGCAATCCAAGCTTACCATGAATGGCACCCTTGGACAAGACATGATGCCAAACCTGGGCACGCTTACTGGAAATGGCAACCTGCTATTGTTACAAGGTGTGCTGAGTAAATTTGCTCCAGTAGATAAATTGGCTTCCAACCTGAATATTAACGCGCTGCAAAATGTTTCGCTGAAAGACGTGAAAGCCTATTTTGATTTCGCAGCAGGCAAAGTATTGGTTAAACCATTCAAATTTAATGTAAGCAATATTGACATGGAAGTGGGTGGCACGCATGGTCTTGATCAAACGATCGACTATGCCATCAACATGAAAGTACCACGCAGCATGATGGGAAGCGCCGCGAACAATCTGGTCAACAGCCTTTCTGCCGAAGCAGCGAAAAAGGGCATTCCTGTTAATGTGGGCGACGTAATTCCGTTGACAGTACACATGGGTGGCACAATAACAAACCCAACGATCAAAACGGATATGTCAGCCGGATCAAATAGCCTTGCAGACGAGATGAAACAACAAGCGACCAACTTCGCCAAAGCAGCTGCTGACAGCGCGAAGATTGCGATCAAGGATTCTGCAAATGCCATCAAGAACCAGGTGATCAGTGACGCTAAAAAAGAAATCACTGACAAATTGTTTGGCAAGAAAGACACTACAGCGGCAACGCCAAACACAGTAGAGGACAATAAAAAGAAAATTGAAGACGCGGGCAAAAGCGTGATCAATAATCTCTTCAAAAAGAAAGGCAGTTAGTCTGAATGACTCAACATATTTTACGACCCGTCGGCATGCAGCTGGCGGGTCTTTTTATTTCACGTAGACGCATCTGTTCACGCGGCGAACGCGGCGGAGCAACGAAGGGGCGGTTTACTGAACTTTTAAAATATCCTTCCTTCAGTTGCACTGCACGATTTGGATTTCTCCCTGACATTCGGGATTACGAAATTAGAAACCCGCTGCGTCGCTTTTCCGCTGCGTCCGCTGCGTGAAACCTTTGCGTGAAATCCTTGAAATTCTTATATTTAGTATTGAACACCACTGACATGACCAAGTTGACCCTGTTATTCCTGCTTATTTTTGCTACCTCTGTCCACGCCCAAAGCAATTTTGTCACGCGGGATAGTTTGCACATTTTCTGGCAACCCGGAACCACCCTCACACTCGCCGATTTTAAGGGAGACAGCACCGGCAAATACAAAGAAGCTAATCGCCATTCTGATATAAAAACCATGGCCCATATTGGCATATGGAGCATTTTAGACGTGCCAAAGAAAAAGAAAGACAGGGGTAAAAAATTGGAGAAGGTTTACATCGCACCTGCTTTTGAGATGAAAGCTTCTTATCCACTTACAAGTGACAATACACAAATTGCCAAACAGCAATTATATTTTGACATCGCGGAGGTTTGGGCAAGATGGGCAAGACAACAATTCAAATCATACCAGGACACTATTCCCGGCTATGGTATTGTCTTTAGCATGTACTCTACCGTTATAAGGGACATGAAGGCCCAGCAAGCAAAAATGAATGACGAATACACGAACGAAATAATTGCAGACAAATCACCCGATGCATTTGCAAAGTGGAGAAAATTGATTGATACCAAACTCGAAGAAACGAAAGCCTGGGCTACTACGCCACAAGACTGCTTCCGTTTTATAAGCGACAAGCCTGTTGATGAAGACTATGAACAATCCCCGACAGTGATGGGCGCCATCCCGCAATAACTGAATAACTGAATAACTGGGTGATTGAAAATCGAAAACACTTTTCGAATAGAAACATTCAGTTATTCAGTCATTCAGTTATTCAGTTATTACACAAAGTGCTTCTTAAACCACTCTACCGATAGCTCTATGTCTTTTTGGGTTAAGCCATGGCTTGTCTGTAAGTTGTAGTCTGCTACATCAAAGCCTGCTTTTTTCAATACTTCAACATAACGCACCGTTGCAACAGGATCAATGGTTGGATCGCTGGCGCCATTGCTCATGAATATGGGTGTTTTCTTTGTATTAACTGCTGTGGCAGAAATTTCTTTAAACGGCTGCATGGGCCTGAACAATATTGCACCGGCTAAGAAATCGGGATATTGCAAAAGTGTGGAACCTGCGATATTTGCTCCATTGGAGTAACCCAAGGCGATGATTTTATCAGCGTCAAAATTTTCTTTCACAGCCAAATCCCTGATAAAATGCACCATTTCATCTGTTCTGAACGCAAGATCCTTCTCATCAAAAATACCCATTCCCAAACGCCTGAAAAACCTGGGCATTCCACCTTCTGACACATTTCCACGCAGACTAAGAATATTAAAATTATCTCCGAAATATTTTGCTATCGGCAATAGATCATTCTCATCACCACCGGTTCCATGCAAAAGCAAAACTGTGTTTTGAGCCGTGTTTTGCGCCGGCTGATATATGTATTTGAGTTCGCTATAGTTCATGATTGTTGTTTTTAAAAAGCTAAATGACGAACGCTTAACGCCAAACGCAGGCCGCCGCGTTAAGCATTCAGCGTTTGGCATTCAGCATGTTCAGTTATTCAGTTATTAATTCAGCGGCACTAAATGCGCTTCTATTTTCTTTCTCTGAGGTTCGTACTGAACAGGCAGTTTCAGGTTTTTACCCAATTCTTCTACCGGTTCATCTACCGTAAAACCAGGATTGTCAGTGGCTATTTCAAATAACACGCCGCCCGGTTCCCTGAAGTATAATGAATGGAAATAGTTACGGTCTATTTGTGGAGTGATGTGCAAACCAAGCGCTTCTATTTTTTCACGTAATGCCATTTGCGTAGCATCATCTTTCACACGAAAAGCGATGTGGTGTACTGTACCATTTGCACCCAGTCCATGATTTTCAGCAGGCAATTCCACTATGTCAATGATGTTGGCAGTTGCGATTGAATCTGTTGCATAACGATAACGATTGCCTTCCTGCGCTGTCAGTTTGTAATCAAACACATTTGTCAATATTGCTGCTGTTGGTTTAGCATCATTCAATGTTAATGTTACATTGTAAAACCCTTTTGTGGCAACATTGGCTTTTACTTCTTCGGTTTCGAAAGGCTTGCGGCTGTCCGTTTCATCGGTTTCTACCAACTCAAGTTTCAAGCCGTCCGGATCAAGAAAAGTAAGGTAACGTGAACCGAATTTTTCGGCGATATTGTTATAGATAACATTCTTGTCTTCGAAACGTTGTTTCCACCATTCAAGACTTCCTTTTGGCACAGAATAACCAATTTCCGTAGCCATTCCTGCACCCCTGCGACCTTGCCTTACCGCGCTTCCCCAAGGGAAGAATGTAAGTATAGTACCGGGAGTACCTTCGTAATCTCCGAAATAGAAGTGATATGTTTGCGGGTCATCGAAGTTTACCGTTTTCTTGATAAAACGTAAACCCAATACTTTGGTATAAAAGTCAAAATTACGTTTTGCATCTCCAGCTATCGCTGTTATATGATGTAGTCCTAAGATTCTGTTTGTCATATAGTTTCCTTTTTTGATAGCACAAAGTTCTAACAGCGCTAAGAGATTTCCATTGAACTAGGACAAGAAAACAGGAATTATGAATTAGGAATTAGGAATTAGGAATTAGAAAGTTGGAATCAGTTTTCCCGTCGGTTGAAGGCTATGAAAATGTAGTAGGTTTAATAGGTTTAGACTGTTCTTAATACACTTGAAATTCATTTCAATTTTGCAAGTTGCACTAAAAGAATTCCTAATTCCTAATTCCTAGCTACTCTTTTTGGCTCAGTGCCTGCAAAATTTCGGTTTGCAGCAAGCCGCTGCCACCGCCATAGTGCTGAATAACAATAACATCCTCACAGCGGGAAGTAAAATACGAGCGCAACCTTCTTTCACTCGCTTCTTCTATTCCAGAACCGAGCAGGATGATGTCAAAATTATTTTCGCTGAATATTTCCATCGCCTGGTCGTCTGTTTGCACACCAACGCCCTTCCAGTTTTCGGTTTTATTGATAACACGCACCATCGTATCAACTATGTCCGCATTCCGGCAGATATATAAAATGCTAATTTCTTTCATGATTGTTATTTTGGTTACACTATAAAGAACACTTTACAGCGGTACAAAGTTCCTACACGAATAAGTTACAAACATTGAACCAGAACAAGAAATGGGGGAAGGTTAAATTTTATGACTACTAAAAGAACCGGCATTCTGCCTGAGGATCCAATGTACGATGTACGGTGTACGGTGTACGAAATTCACTAGAATGATACATCATAAACGCTATCGTACATCGCACTTCGTACTCCGTACACTGATGGCCTATTTCTTAGACAGTTTCGTCCTCACTTTACTTAAAAATTCTGGTGAAAAGCCGAGGTAGGACGCGATATAATGCTGCGCTACCCGCTGGGGAATGGTTGGATAGCGTTCAATAAAATCAAGGTATTTTTCCACTGCCGTTTTTGTAATGGTCTGAAAAAGCCGCTCTTGCAAACGTGATAAATTGCGCTGCACCATCAGGCGGAACATTCTTTCAAAACAAGGGGCAGCCCGAAGCAGTTTTTCCTTGTTATCAGGAGTTAATATCAGCAGCTCACAATCTTCCAATGTCTCTATAAACATGCGACTCGGCTTTTGGTCGTGAAAACTTGCTATATCGCTCACCCACCACTCTTCTGTTGCAAACTGAAGCGTAACCTCTGCACCGTTTTCATTGATGTAGTATGTTCTTGCACATCCCTTTTCAATGTACGCTTCGAAGCGGCATATCTCGCCTTCCTGTAAAAGCAATGTTTTTTTGGGAACAATTTTGGGCTGCAATAAAGAATTAAAGAGCGCCATTTCTTCCCTGGTAGCAGTAACATATTTTGATGCGTAGGAACTGATGTCGTAGGTCATGGAGCAAATATAGGCATGAAGCAGGAGATCCCTATTCTTTACCACTAAGACACTAAGGACACTAAGTTTCACTAAGGGGTGTTAATTATTTGGCAAGAGGTTATGTATTCTGTATTCTTAGTGAAACTTAGTGCCCTCAGTGCCTTAGTGGTAATCTTTGCATTCGCCATCACTGATCAACAATCGTGCGGAATGTAAGATTCACTCTCGGCGTAATGATCTTATTTGATTTTGGCAAACTGTGCAGCCAATTGGTTTGCGTAGCGCCTTTCATCAAAAGCAGGCTGCCGTTTTCAAGCAATATAGAATGTGATTCGCCGGTGCGTTTATGCTTGAATGAAAATTTCCTTTCAGCGCCAAAACTAAAGGAAGCAATGCTAGTGTTCACACCAAGCGAACTTTCATCATCACTGTGCCAGGCCATGCCCTCATCGCCGTTGTGATATAAGTTGAGCAGACATGAATTGTATGTGGTACCGGTTAAACTCTCTGCAATAGTTTTTAGTTCAAGCAATTCCTTTGTCCACGGCAAAGCTTGTTTTGTTGTGCCGGAATAAGTATATGAATAACTGGAATCGCCATACCACGCTGCTTTTCGCTTTGTGATGATGTGCCTGCCAAAAATCACCGCTTCATCATTCTTCCAATCAATATTCTGTAAAAGGATATTCAAAAAAACATTTGCTTCAGCCAAAGGAATTACTCTTCCATAATAAACCACCTCACCGTCATACGGCAAAAGATTTGCTACGGTATCATTGTCAAACAAAGTCATTGTGCAATTAATAATTAATAAAGAATAATTAATAGGTGTAACCTCTAAAGCGAATTTGGTCTTGCCGAGGGCAAACTATTGATCACTGCTTATTAAGCATATAGTCCTTCCTCATACAATGTCCACATGGCCTGTAGCCTTTTGCAATCGCCTCTTCGCTTGTTTGAAAGAACACACGGTTTTCTCTTTTCATTCTCTTCCCACTCTTGCAATTAAGCTTGCCATAAATCTTCAGCTTCACATTTCCACCGAAATTAATTTCATTGGCCCTTATCATTTTGCGAAGCTGGGAATCGTTGATATCACTATGTTTTATCAAGCTGCTGTAATTAATAATTAATAATAAATAATTAATTGGCGTAACAAACAAAATGAGCCATCCTAATTCCTAATTTCTAATTCCTAATTCCTAACTCCTAATTCCTAATTCGCCGCGCTGCTTCCCATCCAATCATCGCACTCTTCCTTGCACTTCCCCAATGATATTCACCTGTTTCTCCACTCATTCTGATTACACGGTGACAGGGAATCAAAAAAGCTACAGGGTTACTGCCAATCGCAGACCCCACGGCCCGTGAGGCTTTGGGGGCATCGATCGCCTCGGCAATACTTGAATAAGTTTTCAAGTCTCCCGCCGGCACCTTAATCAAAGCGTCCCATACTTTCAATTGAAATGGCGTGCCTTTCAGGTGTAATTTTATTTGTGACAATTTGCTCCAGTCTTGCGTAAAAATAAAAAGCGCCTGTTGTTGATTGGCATCTACCAATTGTGTAAACTGTGCATTCGGAAAACTATTTTTCAATTCATTGAACGCAGCTTCTTGTCCGTCATCTGCAAAGGCCATGTGGCAAATACCTTTGGGCGTAGACGCAACAATCATTTCGCCAAAAGGTGTTTCAGCAAAACTGTAATTGATCGCAAGTTCCTTTCCGCCATTTTTAAATTCGCCCGGCGTCATCCCTTCTATTTTTATAAAAAGATCATGCAGTCGCCCTGTTCCTGAAAGGCCGGTATCATAAGCCGCATCAAGCAAAGACGCTTTTGTCTCTTTCAAAATATCCTTTGCATATTCAATGCTTAAATATTGCAAAAACTGCTTGGGAGTAACACCCGCCCATTCTTTAAACATCTTTTGAAAGTGAAAAGGACTCAAATGGACATGCGCCGCAGCCTCATCAAGAGAAGGCTGCAGTTTGAAATTCTCTTTATAAAAACTGATCGCATCTGCAATTCTGTTGAAATTAATCTGCTCCTGCAATTCCATAGTTTTTGTTTTTGATCACTCAAAATTACGAGCGGCACAGTCCGCAAAAAACCCGTTTCTTGCTTTGTTTACATACTACAGATCCAACTTCGTAAAGATGCCTCTGTCAAGCGTAATGTTCAGCCGGCTGAACATTTCCTGCATATTAAATCCCTGGCGTTTGTATTCGGCCATCACGGTGTTTTTCGCATTTTCTATTGCTGCAGCACTTTCCCAAAAGGCTGTCGTAACAACATACAGAATATCACCATCAATACGTTCATATATGTCGTCTTTAATGAATCCGGAAAGCGAATGTATTAAATCGCGGTTGATTCTTACACGCTCAAAAAATTCTTCTTTTGCCTCAACAGGCATGGTAAATCTGTCAATGAATATCTGTTGCATAATCATATTTTTATTATGCAAACTTATCTCGACCAAAGAGCGAAAAATTGTAAAAAATCATTGATTTTACCAGTGAAGCGGCGATTTGAAAAAGTCTTTTGGAGATTGCCCTGTAAATGCTTTAAAATCTTTGATGAAATGAGACTGGTCAAAATAACCGCCTTCGTAAGCGGCACTGGTGAGCGAACTGTCTGGTGAATAATTATCAATGATGCTACGCAGCCTTACAATGCCTGCAAACTGCTTGGGCCCCACTCCTACCATATGCCGGAATTTCTTTTCAAACGCATCTACGCTCACCGGCAAATCCCTGATCACATCTTTTATTTTAATGGCGCCTTTGGCAAATTGTATTCGCTTCACTGCTTCGTTCAAAATTGTTTCAGCAGGAACATCTCTCAACCTGTCAATAAGAAAGCGTTCAACAATGCGAATCTTTTCTGTATTATTTCCGGCTTCTCCCAATTGCTCCTGGATATCCTGCAACGATTGTCGTTTAACGAAGTTATCGAGCGGCGTACTCTCACTGTAAAGCATGTGCAGCGGCTCCTTTATAAACGCAGCGGCACCCGCATCTTTAAAAATCACCAACAAAACGGAGGTATTTTGAGCATAGTTTATTAGCCTGGAAGTTTTTCTGATACCGGTCAACATCGCGGATTGCAATTCCTTAATCTCATTATTATTTTCGTGAGAGACCTTCCCTCTACAAACGAAAGCCATCACAATAGAAGTATCCGGCAACACTCGGTTCACCATGCTTCCATCGCTTTCAATGATCATGTAGGTTTTCACGAAAGGTTGCAAAATTGCTGACGGAGAATATCGTTCGGCATTCATGTTATAAATATAGCTTTTTTTAAGGCATGGGCTTTTGTCCGGCTTTCAGCGTGTCAGAACTATTTGCTGTAAATTTTGTTCAACAAACACAATAACCCAAACTCAGCGCCATATGCAAGCAAACACCATTGATGAAGTCTTAACAACCCTTGAAGCGATCATCGAAGAATCAATAACCACCAACAACCGCGCAGGCTATTTCGCTGCCTTATATCACAAAGTAACTTACCAGGTGAAACTCGGCATCAAAAATGGTGAATTTGAAGATGGTGCAAGAATGGAACAGCTCGACGTAATGTTTGCAAACCGTTATCTCGGTGCATACGAACAATGGAAAAACAATATCAAACCAACCGGCTCCTGGGAGATTGCTTTTACTACAGTCGGAAAGCGCCGCGCATTGGTATTGCAACATTTATTACTCGGCATTAATGCACATATCAACCTTGATCTTGGCATTGCGGCTGTACAAACTACAAATGGTGCTTCTTTGCCAACCATACAAAAAGATTTCGCCGCTATCAATTCCATCATTGCTTCTTTGACCTACGAAGTAATGAATGAAATAACACGGGTATCTCCATTGCTTTCATTAATGGGATTACATGCAACCAACTACAATGCCATCATCATACAGTTTAGCATTGCCAATGCACGAGATGGTGCATGGTGTTTTGCAGAAGATCTGCATTCCAAACAAGGAGCGGTGTTCAACAATTGTATTACTGACCGCGACAAAACAATCACAAAACTTGCAGAAGGACTCGTAAGCGCTAAAGGTATTTTACGTTTCACGCTCTGGCTCATTCATTTGTTTGAATGGAAACGGCCATCAAAAGTTATAAATGCATTGTATACTTACAAAAAGAAAGACTTTACAAAGTCTGATATTGAAGCCGGTGCAAAAGCTGTCGCTAGTAAAAAGGTAGAACCTAAACCAGCATAGCTTTGTCAACGACTGCGGAGGTGGTAATTCAATTCTAATCGGGGACCCAGAACCACCCGAAGTAAAACCGGCTAGTCCTTCTTGTCCAATTTATAATCCTTTATCAACTGAAGCGTATGATCAATCGATCTTTTGTCTTTCCATCCCTGATGCCCCGGAATTACAAACTTTGGATCAGGAAATTTTCGTTTAAGATTTTGCATTGTTGCAGGCCATGCTTTGACATTTGCGTCTTTTAGATTTCCGAGATCAATGGCATCTGTACTTTTGATCAAACATCCGCCATACAACACTTTTTCTTTCGGCACCCAAATCACAATGTTGTCATTTGTATGCCCGGCACCGGCGTAGTAAGTTTGAATGGCGTATTCTCCTACATTAAACGTTGTATCTTTTGTGAAATAAAATTGCGGCAGTCGCTCCCCTCTCGTTTTGCATGAATCGTACGTCGTTTTGGAACAAAATGTTTTCACACCTTTTGTCTTCAAAAAGTCAACACCAATGGTTCGGTCATCGTGAAAATGTGTCGAGATGCAAACAACAACTTTCTTGTGATGCCTCGCCTGGATGCTATCCAGCAAAGGTTGAAACTGTGTCGTATCCCACGGTGTATCGATCATTACAACACCTTTCGAAGTAACAACATACATCGCGTTTGCCGGAAACCATGTATCTCCTAACAAGCTATAGGTCGTATAAACGTAGACGTTTCCTGCAACATACTCTATTTGCAAAGGCTTGGGTTTGCTTTGCGCCGCAGCGCAAATACCTGCCAAAACAAACAGACCAACACTCGCTATTTTTTTTATCATGTAGTAGTAGAACTTATGTTTAAGTAAAGGTCAATTTAAAAATTCAGATTGGGCATAAAGCGACATAATCGCCAGTTTATCGTGGTCATTTTTTATTTTTTCTTATTTAACCTGTTTATTTTATTTTGCACCATCCTAAACCAACGGATTTTCCCTTATTGACTAAATAAAATTAAACCTTTGATGAAGACTTTTTACCCTCGTAGCCCAATTCTAAAGCTATTCTTTCTTTTTATTGGCATTCTTTACTTACAAAATGCCCAATCACAAACGCCTGATCTTGTTAGTTTCAGCCCTCAATCCGCAAGACCCGGTTACATGATCACAATTACTGGCACTAACCTTACGCGAGTTAAGGACATCTATTTTGGAAGTAAAAAAGGTGACTCACTCACCATTTATAATGATACAATGATACGTGTAAGTGTGCCATCAGGTGCTGGCGCGGTTATTTATGCTTACGATATCGACAACCAATGGGTGAACGACTCCCTGGCTCCGTTCTCTTATTTACCGGCATCTGCACCTAAAATATCTGGCTTTGATGAAGACAGGGGAATTAACGGATCGACAGTAAATATCTACGGTGGCAACTTCGCGGATGTAACGAGCGTAACCTTTGGAGGCGTCGAAGCAGCTCAGTTTACAATAATCACAACAAATCTCATTAAAGCCACTGTTGGCAGTGGCGCCAGCGGCGCTGTCAAAGTTACTACTGCCACAGGCGTAGATTCGATAAACGGATTCACCTATGCGCAGCCGCGACCTCGCATAATATCGTTTACACCAACAACGGCAGCGCCGGGAACGACCGTTACAATAAGAGGCAACTATTTTAATGATGTAACGAATGTAGCCTTTGGTAACGTGCCGGCAAGATCGTTTTCCATTGAAAATTCCACTACCATAAATGCAGTGGTGGACAATGGAAACTCCGGCTATGTAACGGTATTCAGCAACTTTGGGGATACTTCTTTGGCTGGTTTTACAATGCCATCCCAAGCACCGAAGATAACATCATTCACGCCGAAAGAAGGCGCTGCAGGTACCCAAATCACCATCAACGGCACCAACCTCAACAACCTGAGCAGCGTGTCTTTTGAATACGTAAGTGCGGGTTCTTTCCAGATCATTTCACCGACGCAGGTCGTGGCAACCGTGGGTTCAGGAAAAACAGGGCATGTATTCGTTAATAGTCCTGACGGACATGATTCGCTGGGGGGATTTACGTTTATTGCACCACCAACGTTGACTTCTTTTTCACCTACACAAGCGAAAAGCGGAGACACTATTATGATAAATGGCTCCAATTTTAGTTTTGCCACCTCCGTATCGTTTGGAGGCGTTCCGGCTTCATTTCTTGTGGGCAGTGACAACGTAATCTGGGCTGTGGTGGGTCAAGGTGCAAGCGGAGAAGTTTCTGTTACAAACCCGGCGGGCTCAATTACTCTCGGAGGGTTTACAGTAACGGGTATTCCAACAGTCGCTTCGTTCTCTCCACTTGTTGGCACCGTAGGAACTGTAGTTACAGTGAGGGGAACCCATTTTACTTCTGCGAACAAACTTCTCATTGGCCAAAAAACTAAATATCCGTTCAACGTAATTTCAGATTCGATTATTACGTTTACCGTAGATTCTGCATATAGCGGACCAATAACCGTTATGTCTTCGTCGAATGAGGGTGTTCCTTCCGTCAATGCTTTTGCATTCGACGGCCAGATCGAACCTGAAGTAGCTCCTTCCGGCGCTAATCCTGTATCAGGGCCTTTAACAACAAAAATATCTGTTGACAGCACGGTGCAAACTTATAACGGCCTGCCTTATGTGCAACGACATTACGACATAGAGCCAGCTAACAATGCCTCTACAGCAACGGCAACAATTACGTTGTATTTCTTCCAGGAAGACTTCGATAACTACAACAACTTTTATACGACAGGTCTTCGCCTGCCGGCTTCTCCGGGCGATGCTAACGGTAAAGCAAACCTGAAAATTTATCAGTATCACGGATTCAGTGCCACTAGTGTGCCCGGCACTTATGATGAACATGGCATTGAAATCGATCCTGATGACAACAACATCGTTTGGAACAGCAATACCAACCTGTGGGAAGTCACATTTGACGTAACTGGCTTCAGCGGATTCTTTATCGGAACAAACAGCTCAATACTTCCTTTGAAGCTACTGAGCTTTACTGCAAACCCAACGAGCGATGCAGTTACATTGCGCTGGACAACAACGAGTGAAATAAAGGTCGACCGTTTCGAAATTCAAAAGAGTGATGATGGAAGACAATTTGCAACACGTGGCACTGTAAACGCAAACGGTTCTGAAGCCAGTAAGACTTCATATTCTTTCATAGACAATATTGCGACAGAAGGCGCTTCCTATTATCGCCTAAAAATGATAGACATTGACGGCAAATTTGGTTATAGCAAAGTAGTAAAGGTGATTGCATTTGCTAACAATGCAGGACTGTTGTTATACCCTAATCCAGCCAGCACTTTCATCAAAGTTTCCCATCCTTTTATAAAAAACAACATCACAATAAGAATCATAGATGTCAATGGAAAAGTCATCAAACAACTTTCTGTTGCAAAAGGGACCAAAGAAACAAGCATCGACTTGAAAGGCTTAAGCAGTGGCACTTACACACTGATCTGGAACAACGGCGAACAAACATTTAGCAAAACTGTTCTCGTTCAGTAGAAATAATCAGAATGACTCGTTATAGAAAAGAAGGCTCCGGCCTTCTTTTTTTTGCAATGCGATGCACAACCTTCGTTTCGCGGCTTTTCGTTAATATTACATTGCAATTTCAACAACGCTTACTATGGCCTTACATAAACTCAATCCTTTTTCCAAAACCAATAATGATACAGGTTTTGGAACAAACGCCAGTAGCTATGGCGGACGTTTTATTAACAAAGACGGCAGCTTCAACCTGCAAAGAGAAGGCGTGCCTTTTTTCAAACGCTTTAATGTTTATCATTTACTCATTAATATGCCCAGCTGGAAATTTGCAATTGTCCTCGTTGCATTTTTCATAACGATCAACCTGGCTTATACATTGATATACCTGGCAATCGGCATCAATGGTTTGCAGGGATATTTAAGCACAGATAAATGGTCAAGGATAAAAGAGATTTTTTTCTTCAGTACCGAAACATTTACGACGGTTGGCTATGGCCGCGTAAATCCCATCAGCGACGGAAGCAATATTGTTGCCGCTTTCGAGGCAATGACTGGTTTTCTTTCGTTTGCCATAGCGACCGGTTTATTCTTTGGCCGTTTCGCCAAACCCAGGGCCTTTCTTTCATTTAGCGACAATGCTGTGATTGCGCCTTACCAGGATATTACGGGCTTGATGTTTCGCTTCGCATGCTACAAAGACGGCCACACACTTACAAACGTGGAAGTAAAAGTGAGCCTGGCCTTGCTATCGAATGAGAATGGCGAAAATATCTACAAATTTTTCGACCTTCCGCTGGAACGAAAACAGGCAGATTCTTTACCGATGAATTTTACCGTTGTGCATCCCATCAACGATCAAAGTCCTATTTACGGTTATAGTTTTGATGACCTCAAGACTGCCGATTTTGAGATATATGTACTGGTGAGAGCATTCAACGATGTTTATTCTACAAACGTTCTGCAACGCACTTCTTACACCTATGACGAAGTTGAATTTGACGTAAAATTTGTTCCGATGTATCGTGAAAGCCATGATGGGAAAACCACTATTCTTGAAATGCATAAAATAAACACCTACGCAAAAGCAAACAAAAAATAAAGGCTTTCAAATTACCTGAAGGCTTTTAAAACAGCTTAAATTGTGCGGATATTGCAAAACCAACATGATGAAAAACATTCTCGCGTCGGCAATCCTGACAATCAGTTTATTACAACTAAATGCACAAAGCATCATCCCCGAACCCGCGGAAATAAAGGCTTCTAAAGCTGACTTTACAATCACTCCTTCCACAACCATTGTTATGCAAGGAACGGGTTTAGAGAATGCAGCGTCATTTTTCAACGCCTATCTGGAGAAATATTATGGCTTTCAGCTGAAGGTTGCAAGCAGCAGCAACACTGCCAAAAACAGCATTGTACTCAACTACGAGAAAATGGAATATCCTATTCCGGGAGCTTATGTCATGAATGTAAACAGCAAGAATGTCTACATCGCCGGCGACAATGCACAAGGCACTTTTTATGGCATACAAACCTTAATACAATTGCTTCCGCCCGTAGCGTCAAAAACGCTGCAAGTTCCTGCGGTTGACATCAATGATCATCCACGCTTTGCTTATCGCGGCGCAATGGTCGATGTTTGCCGTCACTTCTTTAGCGTTGATTTTGTAAAACAGTATATTGATTATCTCGCTATGTATAAGATCAACACTTTTCACTGGCACTTAACAGATGATCAGGGTTGGCGCGTAGAAATAAAAAAATATCCAAAACTTACATCAGCAGGCGCATGGCGCGATGGCACCATTATTGGCCGTTATCCAGGTACCGGAAATGACAGCCTCCATTACGGAGGTTTCTATACACAAGAGCAAATTAAAGAAGTGGTAAAATATGCTGCTGACCGCTACATCACCATCATTCCAGAAATAGAAATGCCGGGACACGCATCGGCGGCACTGACAGCCTACCCAAATCTTGGCTGCACCGGCGGCCCTTATAAAGTACAGCAGACATGGGGCGTTTTCGACGATGTTTTTTGCGCAGGAAATGATAGCGTTTTTACATTCCTGCAAGATGTGTTGGATGAAGTCATTCCGTTGTTCCCAGCAGCATACGTGCATGTGGGTGGCGATGAATGTCCTAAAACAAGTTGGAAAAAATGTCCGAAATGCCAGCAGAGAATTAAGGACCAACATCTGGCAGACGAACATGCTTTACAAAGTTATTTTGTGCAACGCATGGAAAAATACATCAACAGCAAAGGCAAAAAGATCATTGGCTGGGACGAAATTCTTGAAGGCGGTATTGCACCAAATGCAACCGTCATGAGCTGGCGCGGCGAAGAAGGCGGCATCAATGCGGCGAAGCAAAACCATGATGTAATAATGACGCCGAACACCTATGTTTACTTTGATTACGCACAAACCAAAACAGAAGACTCTGTAACCATCGGCGGTTTTATTCCGTTGGAAAAAGTGTACAGCTACGAACCGATTCCTGCTGTTTTAGATGCGTCTCAGCAAAAACATGTGTTGGGTGCGCAGGCAAATTTGTGGACAGAATACATCGGCTATCCTTCAAAAGTTGAATACCAGGAGTTTCCCCGTTATGCGGCATTAAGTGAAGTGCTATGGAGCCCTGCGTCCAAAAGAGATTGGAAAAAATTCGAGCAAAAACTGCCTGATGTTTTTAAGAAACTGTCATTTCAAAAAACAAATTACAGCACAGCTTACTACGACATACAAACAGCTGTTACTCCGGGCCCGGGAGGAAATGGCGTTTCATGGAAAGTATTCACCAACAACAAATCAGGAAAATTATTGGTATACAACGCAGACCAGACAACTGTTGACAAAGCCACTGTGTATGAATCTCCTATTGTGGTAACGAATAATGCAACAATGGTCGCTGTAGTAAAAAACGCAGATGGAACACTGGGCAAAGAAGTGCGACAAACCTTTTCTTTCAATAAAGCCACAGGCAAAAAAGTTACCATCACTAAAATACCCGACCCGAAATACAGCGGCAACGGAGGCGCATCCGGATTGGTAAACGGAGTGAAGGCACAAAGAGACATCAACTCACCCGAATGGCTTGGCTGGTTCGGCGGAGATTGCGATGCAACAATAGACTTGGGTAAAACAGACAACATTTCGAAAGTAAATGTTCACATATTGTATCAACCTGCAAGCTGGATCTATCCTCCCAAATATGTACAGGTACAGGTAAGCAGCGATGGAAAAAATTTCACCGATGCAGGTCAGTCTGCAAATGTTGTTTACGAAAGTTATAACATGGGCAACATCACAGTTGATTTTGCGAATACCAATTGCCGTTATATACGAGTATTAGCAAAAAACTACGGCACTATCGAAGAAGGCAAACAAGGTGCTGGAAATAAGTCGTGGACATTTGTTTCGGAGATACAGGCGGATTAAGCAGAACGCTTAATGCCTAACGCTTAACGCTGTTTGTACGCATCAGAATAGTTAAGTATGGACAACTAAAGAAACGCTTAAGGAATAACTTCGAGAGTTACACCTTAAGCGTTTTGCGTTAGGCGTTAAGCGTTTTGCGTTAAGCACTAAGCAAGCTCTCACTATAATTCTCAATACTCGCAAACAACTCCTCGTAAGAGTTGATCACATAATACACTTCCTGGAATTTGTCTTTGATATAAGGTGTATCTAAAATTGTATGCAAATCGTAAGGCACGCGTCTAGGCTTATCGGAGAACAGGGAATATTTTGTTTCACCGATGGATGATAATATTCCTGCACCGTAGGCCTTAAGCTCACCATTCTGCCTGATCAATCCAAACTCAACTGTGTACCAGTACAAGCGGCTCATTCTTTCGATGAAATCTTCATCATCAATATTCTTCAAGGCAGTCACTGCAAGATTGCTTAAGAAGCCTGTAAACTCATGATTTGTCAATAAAGGCACATGGCCAAAAACATCATGGAACATATCTGGTTCTTCGAGATAATCGAGTTGTTGCATCGTGCGTAGCCAGGTGGCACAGGGGAATTTTTTCAGCGCAAGATTTTCGAAGAAAAGTTTATTGTCAATCAAACCCGGTACGGCATAGATCTCCCAGCCGGTAATGTGCGATAAATTCTCATTTACTTTTCTAAAGTCGGGAATTTCGTCTGCCCTAAAGCCACATTGTTCCATACCATCAATCACTGCTTGTGAAGCATATTGAACCACTTGTGGGTGCTGACGGGTGTAAAGCTGTTTCCAAACTTCGCGATCTTCTGAAGTGTACAATTCATATTGTTGTTCCATGGCAAGTTGTATTTTAATTATACTATCGTTTGTTAGTCAAATTAAAGATAGTTTTTGAGATGGAGTAACTGCCTAATTATATGATATATTATAAAAGAAGAAATAGAAGAATAATTTCTAACAATGCTCCTTTTTTCACAATCAATCATAAAACAAAAAGCATTTTATAATGGAAGAATAAAAAATTTCGGATTGTTTTTTCGACGGATTTATTATTCTGTTGGCTAAGCCAACAGCAATCAATTGTGGGCAAGACTACCAATGCATGTCACACAGTGCGGGTGTTAGAGGAGACGCGTGCAACGCGTCTCTACGGGGTGCAATAATTCCTAATTCCTAATTCTTAATTCCTAATTCCCTCCCCCGCTTATCCACCTATCTCGCCCCCAACACCCCATATTTACCACTCATCACACATACTTTTCCGCTCTTCCCTAGGCAAGTCCCGCTGCTCCCTAAATCACTCACAATGAAGCGATAGCGCGATATATCTTTACACCATCAAACAAACAAGGAGCACTTCTCCTACGAATATGAAACATAATATTGCGGTTCTTTTCGCAAAAAACGGTTCCCGAGTACTACCTGCAATCACCTTCAGTTCCTGACAAAAATTTAAGGCAAACCAAGTACAAGCTAGCTAACAACTATGCCTGAGCGCATATATGCAATGTTACCAAACGACGCATTATGTGTAATGGGCAGGTTATAGCCCGGAAAAAAACGGAACGCTGATTCTCATGATTTTGATGATTGTCATGATTTTTAAAACAAGTCTTACAGATCTTAACAAGTTCCAAATGCAAGATGGTAGGTTTTAAAATCATCGTGAATTCAAAACAAAAAAATCATAACAGATCATGACAATCATGAAAATCTGCGTTCCGTTCTCAAACAAACAATTATCAAACAATAAAAACAAAACACAATTATGAACATCCCAACCCTTTTTACCAGCTATTGGTGGATAGCACTGATACTGATCTTTATCCTTTTCTACAAGTTCATTTTACGAATGTTCTTCGGTATGGTCATTGTACCCGAAAACCGAATAGGACTAGTTACTAAAAAATTCGTGTTAGTGGGTGCCAACCGTGGCCTGCCAGACGGTCGTATCATCGCCACAAAAGGTGAAGCCGGTTTCCAGGCACAAACCCTGGCTCCCGGTCTTTACTGGGGTATGTGGCCGTGGCAGTACGGAGTGGAGATGCAACCCTTCATGATAATTCCGGAAGGCAAGATCGGCCTCGTTTTGGCTAACGACGGTGCCCAATTGCCAACAGGTAACATTCTTGGCCGCACAGTGGATAGCGATCACTTCCAGGATGCTGAGAAATTCCTTAGCAATGGTGGTCAGAAAGGTAGACAAACAGCACTGCTCACAGCGGGTACGTATCGTATCAACAGCTATGCGTTTACTGTGACCATCGCAGACATGACCATCATCCATGAAAACAAAGTGGGTATCGTTACGACACTGGACGGAGTACCCATCAGGGCCGGACAAATCGCTGGTGAGCAAATCGAGGGACACAACAACTTCCAGGACGTTGATGCATTCCTCGTAAACGGTGGTAATCGTGGTCTGCAACCGCAGGTAATGCTCGCCGGTAGCTACTTTATCAACCAATGGGCGATCCAGATCGAAGAGATACCTATGACCAATGTACCGATCGGTCAGGTAGGCGTTGTGATCTCCTATATCGGTGAAGATGGCAAGGACATGACGGGTGACACTTTTAAACACGGTAACATCGTAAGCAAAGGCTTCCGCGGTGTGTGGATGGAGCCACTGGGTCCGGGTAAATATCCTGTCAACACTTATACGATGAAAGTAGAATTGGTACCAACTACCAACCTTGTATTGAACTGGGCAAATGCGAGAAGTGAAGCGCATGACCTTGATAAAAATCTAAGTACGATCACTGTTCGTTCAAGAGACGGTTTCCCTTTCAATCTTGACGTAGCACAGATCATTCACGTTCCCGCGAATGAAGCGCCTAAAGTGATCGCACGATTCGGCAGCATGACAAACCTAGTATCGCAGGTGCTTGAACCAACAATCGGTAACTACTTCCGTAACAGTGCGCAGGACAGCGATGTGATCAGCTTCCTGAGTACACGTAAAGAAAGACAGAAATCCGCAAGGGAACACATCAAGGAAGTGCTTGACGAGTACAACGTAAACGCCGTGGATACTTTGATCGGCGACATCGTTCCTCCGGAAGCATTGATGAAAACCCTGACGGACAGAAAGATTGCTGAAGAGGAACAAAAAACCTACCAGACGCAAAAGATGGCGCAGGAACAAAGACAAGGGATGGAAAAAGAAACGGCCATTGCAGACATGCAGAAAGAGATCGTAAAAGCGCAACAAAGTGTTGAGATCGCTCAACGCACGGCAGATGCAGCCGTTAAGAAAGCAGAGGGTGATGCGACCAGTTTGAAACTGCAGGTAAACGCAGAATCCGAAGCCACCAAAATGCGTGCAAATGCAGAAGCAGAAGCTACAAAAGCAAGAGCGGGTGCACAAGCCGAAGCGACAAAGATCAACGCAAGCGCCGATGCTGAAAAGATCAGTAAAACAGGTTTGGCCGAAGCTGAAAAAATCATGGCGATTGGTAAATCTACCGCCGAAGCCTATGAGTTGCAGGTTAAAGCAATGGGTGGCGACAACTTTACCAAATACAAGATCACCGAGGAAATTGGTAAAGGCAACATCAAGATCATCCCTGACCTGATCGTAAGCGGCGGCAACGGCAGCGATGGAAGTTTGAGTGGATTGATGGGGTTGCAGTTGCTGCAGATGTTGAAGGATAACAAACAGGCTGATGGCAGCAATTAAGAATTAGGAATTAGGAATTAAGCATTCAATCGGTGCCACAGTGAGACTTTAATCCCTACCCTAAATCCTGAAACCTTACAGCCGCTTTTTCCAGAGCAGCCCCCTATGAACGCAAGTGTTTATCAGCTGATAAACATAAGCCCCCTAAATCCCCCTTATCCGAGCCGGCAGTAATGCCGGCTTTTTTAATTAAGAATTATAATGATGTTCGAGATGTTAATGCTGTTCGACATGTCGAATAGCTCGCATTCTTAATTCTTAATTCCTAATTCCTTCTCCCCTGCCAGCGGAATGAAGTTTGAAGTAATAAATTGAACAAAACTCAGCGTATGAAAAACGATAATAAGTTCTCCGCAAAAGACGAAAAACAACCGACTTTACCGAATGAAGATTTTGAAGGTGAAGACAAAGCCCCCGGAGAAGAACAAGGCAAGGCTGAACTAGTAACCGAACGAGATCTTAAAGGTAAAAAGAATGATGGTGATCCTGAATTAGAGAGCGATCAACCCGTGAAGCAGCAATAAACTGAATAACTGAATAACTCAATAATTGAATAACTGAGTGGTTGAAAGTTATAGAGAAAGATCGATTTGGGAACATTCAGTTATTCGGTCATTCAGTTATTCAGTCATTCAGTTATTTGTATTAAAAAAGGACAGCGATAAATCTCTGTCCTTTTTAATCACCAATAACCAACAAATTGCGATGAGGTTAATTTTCCATTGCTGAAAAATAGAATCCCTCCTCGCTCAAAACAAAACCAGTAGAGACATAAAAAAATAATGAACGATGCATGATATCTTTTGCAGCCTGTAAATATGTAACACCCAATTCCGGTGTTCGCTGAGCATATTTCACGCTTTGAATTTTTAATAATCCGATCTGGCTATTATACCTTACTTGAATCTCTTTCATTTGAAAATCGGCAGCCAGTTCCGCTTGTGAGTTTGTTAGAATAGCGTCCATAACGAGATATTGGTTTTTAATAGAATATTAATATTAAAACGTATGTTTTTTCAAAAAATTGTTTAAATAAAAAACCACGGTAAAACACGTTTTTCGGCGTCGTACCATGGTTAATAGATGTGACATACAAGCTCCGAGTTGTATACGTATAGGTTTACACTTACATATAAACGGATTTTAATAAATAATTTGCTATTCTTCGGTTAGGCATTGTCCTTTTTCAGCTATCGGAACGAGTCTCCGTGCTGAAATCTTTTAGCCTTATAAATAATATGGCGCATGCCCCGGCTACGGTCTTTTACAGTCAAATGACCATTTTCATCAGATTTATTCCTCCTTTTCATAAAATAATAGGTCGCGGCTCCTGCGGCTATGGCGCCTAAAGCGATAGCGGGAATTATTTTTCTATTTTTCATAATTTTTCTTTACTAATTAATAATCAATTCATATGCCGCGCCAAATATGGTTTACAGTCTGTTTCCCGGCGGTTATTTTTACATTAAAAATCAATGCTTTTTGAGGGTAGCCGCCTTAGGCAATTTTTTATTTTCAGGGTTATACATTAAAATTGCACGACACTAAAACCGTTTTTGGTATATAATAATATAGTATGGCAAAGAATTTACTGATTGTGGAGAGCCCGGCAAAAGCTAAAACCATTGAAAAAATCCTGGGGAAAGATTTCGAGGTGAAGAGCTCTTTTGGTCATATTCGTGACCTTGAGAAGGACGACATGGGGATTGACATAAACAATAATTTTCAACCTAGATATATTGTTCCCGAAGATAAAGAAAGGGTGGTTCGCGACCTGAAGAGCCTTGCGAAGAAAGCCGATGAGGTTTGGCTAGCATCGGATGAGGACCGCGAAGGTGAAAGCATCAGCTGGCACTTAGCGGAAGTACTCGGTCTCGACCCTAAAACCACCAAACGTATTGTTTTCAACGAGATTACTGCACCTGCCATTAGAAAAGCGGTGCAAAATCCACGCACGATAGACATGAACCTCGTAGACGCGCAGCAGGCCCGCCGCGTACTCGACAGGATCGTGGGTTTTGAATTAAGCCCCGTGCTGTGGAGAAAGATCGGCATGCAACGCAGTCTGAGCGCTGGCCGTGTACAAAGTGTGGCAGTAAGACTGATCGTGGAAAGAGAAAGAGAAATCAACCAGTTCAGCGCGGTAAGCAGCTATAAAATCGACGCTTATTTTGTCGCAAACGATATAACAGGTAAAAAAGTAACCTTCAAGGCAGAGGGTCCGTCAAAAATTGATAGTGCCCAGGATGCACAAAAGTTCCTGGAAAGCTGCAAGGGCGCAAATTATACAGTAACTGACATTACGGTAAGGCCAACCAAACGCTCACCAGCCGCGCCTTTTACCACTTCAACACTACAACAGGAAGCGAGCCGCAAACTGGGTTATGGTGTAAGCCGTACCATGTTGCTCGCACAGCGTTTATACGAAAGCGGTAAGATAACGTACATGCGTACTGACAGCGTGAACCTGAGTGATACGGCGATGGGAGAAATAAGAAACGAGGTTACCAGCAGCTACGGCGCAAAATACCATCAACCGCGTAGATACAAGAACAAAAACGAAAGCGCACAGGAAGCGCACGAAGCCATCCGCCCAACTTATATGGACAATCATACAGTGGATGATCCTGATGCAAAACGTTTGTATGAACTGATCTGGAAACGCACTATCGCTTCGCAAATGAGCGATGCTGAATTTGAAAAGACGACCGCTAAAATTGATATTTCTACCAATAAAGAAACACTTGCTGCAACAGGCGAAGTAATGAAGTTTGACGGCTTTCTGAAAGTATACCTTGAAGGAAAAGATGAGGAAGACGGCGACGACGAAAATGACAGCATCCTGCCACCATTGCAGGTAAAACAGCAACTTGAATTTAAAGAGATGCTGGCCACCGAAAGATATACACGCCCTGCCCCACGTTATACGGAGGCTTCGCTTATCAAAAAACTGGAGGAATTGGGTATTGGCCGTCCGAGTACATATGCGCCAACAATTTCGACCGTCCAAAAAAGAAATTACGTCGAGAAACGCGATAAAGACGGCATTTTAAGACAACTGAATATTCTTCATCTTGATAAGAAGAACGAGATTGCTAAAGAAATTAAAACTGAAACGACCGGTGCTGAAAAAGGCAAACTGTTCCCTACCGATTTGGGTATGCTGGTAACAGACTTTTTAAAGCAGCATTTTAAAACGGTAATGGATTACGGTTTTACGGCAGAGATAGAAAGCGACTTCGATAAAATTGCCGAAGGCAAAATGAAGTGGAATAAAATGATAGATGAATTCTATTCACCATTTCACAACAGCATAGAAGTAACACTTGAAACAGCGGAAAGAGCGAAGGGAGAACGAGAACTCGGTGTTGAATCTGCAAGCGGCAAACAAGTCATTGCCCGCATGGGACGCTACGGACCGATGGTGCAAATTGGCAGCGCCGACGACGAAGAGAAACCACGTTTTGCGCGACTGAAATCCAATCAAAGCATCGAGACGATTTCATTTGACGAGGCAATGGATCTCTTTAAGCTACCACTTACATTGGGAGAGTTTGAAGGAAAAGAAGTATCGGTAAACGTTGGCCGTTTTGGTCCTTATGTAAAATGGGGTGAAGACTTTATTTCCATTCCAAAAGGCGAAGAACCGTTGACTGTTGATCTGGACAGGGCACTGGCGATTATCAACGTGAAACAGGTTGCTGATGCACCTATCGCTTCCTACGATGGCAAACCGGTTACAAAAGGAAAGGGCCGTTTTGGTCCGTTCATTAAGTGGAACGACATTTTTATAAACGTACCAAGAGCCTACAATTTCGATACGCTAACGCAGGGGCAATGCGAGGAATTGATCCAGAAGAAAATGGAAAAAGAGGCCAACCGTTATATACAACAATGGCCGGAAGAAAAAATATCTATTGAAAATGGTCGCTGGGGCGCGTTCATACGCTTTCAAAAGAAAATGTTGAAGCTTGGCAGAAAAGCCGATGGCACAAAATATAGTGAAGAGGAAGCTGCGAACATTTCATTGGAAGATGTGAAGAAAATGATTGTAGAGCAGGTGCCAAATGCCTTTGCAAAGAAAGCTGCCGCGAAGAAAACCGCAGCGAAAAAAACGGCCACAAAAACTGCGGCGAAGAAGACCGCTACAAAGAAAGCGGCACCGAAGAAAAAGTAGCCGGTGGCTGGTAGCTAGCGGCAACATTTAGATTGAAAGCAAACTCGCCGGAGAAGAAATAATTGTAATAATTAACGGCTTGCCGCTGGCTACCGGCCACCGGCAACCGGCAACTAATTAAACATGGAACGCATTACCCAGGTAAAAGAGATCATTCAATCATCAATTGACACAAAACAGCAGATACTGCAAGACCAGGCGATGCTTGAAAGAATGCTGGAAGTTGTTGATGCGATCGTAAACGCATTTCAAAACGGCAAACGCATTTATTTTTGCGGAAATGGTGGCAGCGCTGCTGACGCGCAACATCTCGCTGCAGAGTTCAGCGGACGTTTTTATAAAAACAGGCAAGCATTGCCTGCTGAGGCACTGCATTGCAACACCTCTTACTTAACGGCTGTTGCGAATGACTACAGCTATAACGATATTTATTCACGCCTGGTTGACGGCATCATGGTAAAAGGTGATGTATTGATCGGCCTTTCTACCTCAGGCAATTCAGCCAACATCGTAAGCGCATTTGAGGTCGCAAGGGAGAAAGGCGTTATCACAGTTGGTTTCACCGGCATTACCGGCGGCATCATGCATGCATTAAGCGATTATCTATTCAATGTACCTTCTTCCATAACACCACGCATCCAGGAAAGCCATATTACCATAGGGCATATTATTTGCGAGTTGGTGGAGGAGAAATATTTTACAATTTGAGAAAAGGAACGCAGATTTTCATGATTGTCATGATTTGTTAAGATCTTTTGATTTGCGATTACAGGAGCGAAAAGCTCTATCGCAGATTATCATCCAAAATATCAAATCATAATAAATCATGACAATCATGAGAATCTGCGTTCTTTCTCCATTTTCAAATTAGCCCCATTTTCAAATTTTCAAATTCTGATGCTCAATCTCTCCGACATAAGCAACGACTGGACATTGTTCCTGGACCGCGATGGCGTTATCAACCATGAAAAAGTGGAGGACTACATTTATCATTACGGGGAGTTTACTTTTTATAACGGGGCATTAGAGGCTATCAAAATACTTTCTCAGAAATTTCCACGAATCATTTTAGTGACCAATCAAAAAGGTGTTGGCAAGGGTTTGATGACAGAAGAAAGCTTGCAGGATATCCATAAAAACATGCTGGATGAAATAACAAAGGCAGGCGGCCGCATCGACACCATTTATTATTGCATTGCTTTGGACAGCAATCACTCCCACCGAAAACCTAATCCTGGCATGGCTTTCCAGGCGAAGCTGGATTTTCCCGAAATTGATTTCTCCAAATCATTAATGGTTGGTAACAACATCAGCGATATGGAATTTGGAAGAAATGCGGGTATGCATACCGTTTTTGTAAAAACGACAAGTCCTGATCAAGTACTTCCCCACCCTGCTATCGATTTGGCTTTTGACGATCTGTTGGCTTTTGCAAAAGCGCTATAAAATATTTTTCCCATTACCTGATGACCATCTTTAAAAGCTTGCCTTTTTTAGATGCAGCTTAACAGTTACGAAACAACAACAACACCTACGTCGTTAACGCGATTTCAATTTTATAGTATTGGGCCGAAAGGAAAAGTAAAGAAACAAATAGAATTTGATCAGTTCCCTTCGGCGCCCGAAGTGTACAATCTTGCATTTGGAGACGTTAATGAATGTGGCACAATTGACGATCTCGCTGTGACCGGCAATCATGACAGAAACAAAGTACTTATGACTGTAGCATTAACAGTAAACCGGTTTCTTCAAAGGCATCCTGAAAGCCATATCTTTTTGAGTGGTAGCACACCAGCTCGGTCAAGACTTTATCAGATTGCAATTTCCAATAATCTTGAAGAAATTCAACACAATTTTGTAATCTATGGCTACACAAATGATCAGTGGGAATTATTCGAACCAAACAAAAATTATCAGGCATTCCTTATCAGATTGAAAAAATAAAAACTGTACATTTGTTCAATGATGAAGAGAAAAAACGACAAAACATCAATCAACACTTTTTTGAAACAAGCATATAAAGTGAAGGTTTGTACCGACGCCCCTTCAACACAGACGCCTGATTTCATAAAAAAGAAAATGGAAAAAGGAGCAAAGATTCTTGCATCATGCCCACTACCTAAGTAATCTGAAAGTTTAATTTGACCAATACTACAGCCTTTGCAAAAAAAACATTTCGCAAAGGCTTTTTTATTTTCTCGTCTTACCTCTCTATTAAAAAGTTTTCCGAACCTAAAAGTGTGCTGCTCTGTTATATAGCTATGCATCACTGCTGAATGATTTAGAACAAAGCCCCCAAACGTTATGCAAAAGCTATTTTTCCTTTTCTTGTTTATAAGCATCTGTTTATTTGCAAAGACGCAAAAAGAACCTGTTGAAAGAGTTTGGTACAACCAGGAAAAGACTTCAAAAATTCAGGTTTACAAAGCGACTGACGGTTTGTTCTATGGAAAAATCGTTTGGCTGTCAGAACCCAAAGATGCATCGGGCAATCCAAAGACTGATGTGAAAAATCCCGTCGAAAGCAAGAAAAAAGCACCCTTGCAAAATCTGCTCATACTTAAATCTTTTAAGAAGAGCGCGGATGCTCCAAATCAGTTCGAAGGGGGAACAGTGTATGATCCCATGTCCGGAAAAACCTATTGCGGTAAGATCAATCTTGCCGGCAAGGAGCTGAAGCTTAAGGGCTATATCTGTAGTTTTTCAATGCTTGGCCGCACAAGTACGTGGACGCTGGCTGAGTAAGCCTCCGGTCGATACGCTTCGAGGTGCATTGCGAATGCGATTCGCCCCTACTATTTTAACTTTCTCTTTAACAGTAAATAAAATTTACTACGGTTAATTTCGTTTAACATTTATTCGCTTAATATTTGCAGTTTTGCAATCCCAAATAACCGGGCTTAGATAACTATGTATAAACTAATCATTTCGATATCATTCATTTTGATCGCTGGCATTTCTTTTGGCCAACATATTGCCAAAGCTGACGTAAAAGCGCTTCAGCTAAAGCAGGATACCTTGAAGAAATATGCAGAAGATATGATCAATGCGCAAGAGCCTTCTGATCGTTTTGTAGCCGACAGCCTTTTTGTAAGGGGCCTTGTTCGTGCCCTGAAAACACACAATTCGTTCTATTATCCTTTTGATTCGCTCCAGACGGTTTCCAAACTCTGTCCTCCGGATAGCACGTTCAGAATATTTACCTGGCAAATGAAAAAGGATGAATATTTCTATTTGCAAAAAGGCGCTATTCAATACCGTACCGCCAATGGAGAGCTCAAGCTTGTGCCGCTTTTTGACCAATCGATGTTTACCTCCAAACCGGAGGATTCTGTTCGTTCTAACAGAAACTGGATCGGCGCGGTATACTATCGCATTGTTGAAAAGACTTACAACAATAAAAAATATTACACCTTAATCGGGTTTGACAGCTATACGGTAAGCAGTAACCGAAAATGGATCGACGTACTTACTTTCGATGACAAAACGGGCGAACCTATTTTTGGCGGCGGGTATTTTTCTTTCAAAAATGATACTACGAAGAAAGCTCCACAAAGCCGTTTTTATATCGAGTATAAAAAAGAAGCCGGGACGACCTTCAACTACAACGCGGAACTGGACATGATCGTTTACGACCACCTGACTTCTGAAACAGATGAACCCGAAAGAAAAGAAACATATGTTCCCGATGGCGATTTCGAAGGTTTCAAATGGGAAAAGGGCCAGTGGGTGCATGTTGACAAAGTATTCAACTTTAAACTGAAAGAGGGTGAAGAACCCTTGGAGCAAACCATTCGTGATGCCAGCGGCAACATCAATGAGCAAAGGCTCCTGGAACAATCTCAGAAAAACGAAAAGAAAAAAAAGCAGTAGGATGTACGGAATACGATGTGCGGTGTACGAAAATCATGGATGTGTTATATTACAATGAATTTCGTACATCTCACTTCGTACACCGTACACGGCTTTTTTAGTGAGCTTTATTTCCTGCAAGCAATTCTTATCTTTCAAAATTTCCTTCTCTCCCTTTAACAAAATACAGGTTTCATTGTTATTCATGCTTATGTAAACCATAACAATGAAAAAAATCGTCTTTTTTTCAATCCTGTTCCCTTTTATTGCATTCAATATACATGCCCAACAAGTACGAGTAACGCACGGCAATGTCGGCTGGCGGGAGCTTGGGACCACGGTCGTAAAATTCACGGTTGACAAAGATGTGATAGTCCTTGCTGGCAATGATTGGTTTCGGCAATTGAAATTCCATGTGGCTGACACTGCCGTAGAAATGCTGAACATGACGGTTGTTTATGAAACCGGTGTACCGCAGAACATCCCGTTGCGTTTTGTAATTCCCAGAGGCGGTGAAAGCCGGCTAATCGATTTAAATGGTGGCGAAAGAAGACTCAGAAGGGTTGAATTCACCTACAAAAGCGGGGCACCGGGATATCATGGTAATGCAAAAGTTATCTTATTCGGGTTAAAATAAAACCTCACAAAACATCTAATCATTTGAGCTAAATCTCACTATTATGAAAAAAACAATCATTGTACTGGCAGCGTGTTTTATAACTGCAACAACTTTCGCACAGGATGCCGTGTCAAAAGAAGACATCGACGTGATACAATCAGTTTTTGGAAAAGAAAAGAAGGAACTGGTGCAGCAATACATGACTTTACCTGCGGATCAAAGTGCTAAATTCTGGACCATTTATGACGAGTACGAAGTAAAACGCAAGGAGCTGAACAGGCAAAGAATCGGCATCATACAGGAATATGCCAATTCTTACGACAAACTTGACAATTCAAAGGCTGATGACCTGGCAAAACGTGCATTGGAAAATGAAATTTCTCTTGACAAACTACATTTACAATACTACAAGAAAGTGTCAACTGCTGTGGGGGGCGTAAACGCTGCTAAATTCTTTCAGCTGGAAGGGTATCTGCAAACAATTATCAAGGCACATGTCATGGACCAAATACCGTTCATTGGCGAACTTGATAAAACCAAGAAACCTACAAACCAAATGTGAATTTTCACGCAAAGGCGCAAAGGGAAATTTTTCATGCAAAGAAACTGGGTTATTTCACGCAGCGAACGCGGCGAAAAAAACGACGCAAAGGGTCTCTGACATTCGATCTTTATGACGAAGAATAAAATTATTTTAAGGCAAGTTCGATAAAAAAGAGCTGTGAAACATCAACACTCTTTGCGTCCCTTTGTCTTGCCTTTGCGCCTTTGCCTGCCCGACTAGGTCATTCAGGCGGGCGTGAAATCCTTTGCGGGAAACCCCAGGATATGTGCATGAAATATTCGCTAACTTTAACATTGAAACAACTCTGACTACAAATAACGCAACATGAAAGGTCTACCATTTCTATATACTTCTGCAATGCTGGCTCTTGCATTTAGTTATATTTCGTGCAACAGCTCTTCTGGCAGTGCTTCCGGAAGATCAGTTTCGGAACTCACAAAAGCAAAAGTTGATGGAGCCGTTTCATGTACCGTAAATGGCTTGACAGTGGCCGACAGTTCTATTTATGCCAACAACGGTGGTAATGAATTCAAACCAACCATCCTAAATACAGTAAACTTTGACGCAGCACCGGAAGGAATGGTTAAAATTCCCGGTGGCGAATTCAGCATGGGCGGAGTGAACCCAAAAGGCATGCAGGATGGTGGGCATGAAGCGATGAATGACGCCAGACCCATTCACAGAGTGTATGTGAATCCTTTTTATATGGATGAAACAGAAGTCACTAACGCTGAGTATGCAAAATTTGTTGCAGCAACCGGTTATGTAACGGTGGCAGAAAAAAAACCAACAAAGGAAGAATTTCCCGATGCGCCGGAAGAGAATCTGGTAGCGGGGTCAGTTGTTTTTACGCCGCCATCTCACGAAGTTAAACTGAATGATCATTATCAATGGTGGAACTACATAAAAGGCGCGGACTGGAGACATCCCACCGGACCCGATAGCGATATCACCGGCAAAGACAATTATCCTGTAGTGCAAATCGCTTACGAAGATGCGGTTGCGTATGCAAACTGGGCCGGAAAGCGTTTGCCGACCGAAGCAGAATGGGAATTTGCCGCTCGCGGCGGAAAAGCCGGGGAAATGTATGCCTGGGGCAATCAATTAAAGCCAAAAGACAAGTGGATGGCAAATACCTTCCAGGGCCATTTTCCCAACCAGGATGCGGGGAGCGATGGTTTTATAGGCATAGCCCCTATTAAGCAGTTCCAGGCCAATGAATACGGTCTTTATGACGTTGCCGGCAATGTATGGGAATGGTGCAATGACTGGTACAGATCTGATTATTACCAGGACCTTTCCAAACAAGCTGTTACGAGAAATCCGCAGGGGCCAACAACATCTTTCGATCCATCAGAACCCGGCACTAAAAAGAAAGTGCAAAGAGGCGGTTCATTTCTTTGTACCGATCAATACTGTACCCGCTATATGGTTGGTACTCGCGGCAAAGGCGAATTCCGTTCTGCCAGCAACCACATTGGTTTCCGCTGTGTGAAAGATGTGTCGAAAAAGACCATGCTGGCGAGAAATTAGGAATTAGAAATTAGGAGTTAGGAATTCGCAGGAGCCTAATACCGTGAGTTGTCTGTTACTTGGCTTAAGCTCGGAATTTCTGTAAGAGGAGAAAAGATTATTGCTTCAACAGTAGTTGGACCCTGCCACGCTGAGCTTGTTTTACGTCAGTCTCCTGCTTCACAGCTGATAACCAAACTCTCTCGACATGCTCCTTCTATTTCCTAATTCCTAACTCCTAATTTCCCCGCCCCGGCACAATTTTTTCAATACAATCTCAAAATATACTTGTATGAAGAAAATACTTTCTGCGAGCCTGGTATGCTTTGCGGCCATTACCATGATGTCCTGCGGTGCAGGCAAAAAACTAAAGGCTGCAAACGCCGAAGTTGCGCGACTGGATAGCTTAAACAACTCTCTCAATCAGCAAATAGCAGGCCTCAAAGACAACGTAAATGACCTCACCGCACAAAAAGATGCATTAAATGCCAATCTTAATAATGCCAGACAAGGCATGGCAAACCAGCAAAAGCAAATGCAAGCACTACAAAGTTCCCTGCAATCACAACGAAAAGCGATGGAGGATCTCCGCACAAAGATCGCCGATGCTTTGAATAAATTTAAATCAGACGAGGTACAAGTAACCTACAAAGATGGTTTGGTGTATATCTCTTTACAAGATAAGCTATTATTTAAATCCGGCAGTGCCGTACTTGATGACCGCGGTAAAGAAGCGCTTGGTACCGTGGCTTCCGTACTCAACCAGGATACCAGCATTAAAATAATGGTATTAGGCCATACAGATTCTGTCGCCTTCAAAAAATCTTACAAAGACAATTGGCAACTAAGCACAGAAAGAGCCAACACGATTGTGCGCATTCTTCGGGACAGCTATAGTGTGGACCCTGCCCGCTTAACCGCCGCCGGCAGGAGCAAATACGCCCCTGTTGCCGACAACGCCACTCCTGAGGGCCGTGCGAGCAACCGCCGTACTGAGATCATATTAACGCCGGATCTTTCCGAGGTTTGGAACCTGGTGAATGCATCGGCACAGCAGTAATTGCTTAACGCTTAATGCCCAACGCCAAATGCTTAACGCTTAAGGTGTAACTCTGCGAGTTATGCTTTAAGCGTTCTTTTTTGAAAAGATTAGCCTTCCTTTCGAGGGAGTGACACCTGAACTGCGTTAAGCGTTAGGCTCTTGAGCGTTTAGCGTCACTCCGGCACAACATTTTCTGTAATAATCCTTCGAATAACAAACAAATAACATTGATTAATGATTTTTGCGGCAGGCCTTGACCGGACAGGTAGTAGTAAAACGTTTTTCCAGAATTCTCCGAAAATATTACAAAATGATCTTGGGTATAATTTCCGTTCATCCTAATGTTCAACCGTTAAAGGAGTAAAACTTTTTATATTTGGCCTCATCCGGAAAAACCGGAAAGTTTTTTTACCGGATAGCGTCTATAAGTGGTAAGTAAAAAATCAAAAGTAAAAAAGTTGCGATGCAGTCTTGTTGTGTTTAGTGTAGATTATGGTTTTAGGTCTCTCTTTTTACTTTTTATTTTTTCCTTTTTACTTAATCCAGGTATTTTTCAACGAAATATTTTATAAATCCCAGTCAATGTATTTGCTACCAAAAAAATTACATTTCCTCTGTTTCATCACATTTTCTGCTTTCATGGTTGTTGCCTGCAAGGATAAAAAGCAGGAAGCTGCTGCTAAAGACAGGCAAAAATCATCCGGTCCTGCCGAGGTTGATGTTATTATTGCTGCGCCCCAGAGCATTAACAATATTGTAGAGGCAAACGGAACCGTTGTTGCGAATGAATATGTTGAACTGAGACCCGAAGTTACCGGCAGGCTTATCTACCTGAATGTGCCCGAAGGAAAATTTGTAAACAAAGGAACTGTGATCGCCCGCATCAATGATGCCGACCTGCAGGCGCAGATCGCAAAAAGCAAGGTACAGCTGGACCTCGCCGAAAAAACCGTTGATCGCTACAAACAATTGCTGGCAGTTAACGGCATGAATCAAAGTGATTATGACGTGGCACTGAATCAAATGAACGGTTATAGGGCCGACATCGCATATTACCAGGCACTGATCGATAAAACCGTTATTAAAGCGCCATTCAGCGGCACTGTCGGCTTGCGCCAGGTGAGCCCGGGGGCTTATGTTTCTTCTACAAATATTATCGCTACTATTCAGCAACTGGATAAAATTAAAATTGATTTCACCTTACCGGAAAATTATAACAGCGTTATTAAGATGGGAGGAACTGTTCGTGTAAAGGTTGATGAAAACGAACGAAGCGATTTAAAAGCAACCATCATTGCAATCGAACCACAGGTAACAGCCGCAACAAGAAATCTTAAAGTAAGAACGGTATTGCAAAACGGCAAACCCAATCCGGGAGCATTTGTGAAAGTATACATCAATGCAGGTACGGATAAAAAAGCGATCATGGTGCCTACCAACTGCATCATACCCGATGATAAAAACAAACAACTGGTATTGGTGAAAAACGGACACGCAAGCTTTGTAAACGTTGAAACAGGCAACAGAGAAGCCAGCAATGTGGAAATAACAAAAGGTGTAAATCCCGGAGACTCCGTGGTGGTGACAGGCGTGTTATTTGCCAGGCCAAAATCACCTGTACGCGTGCGTAGCGTGAAAGCGTTGGAGCAGTCAGTAGCCACTCAGTAACCAGGAATTAGAAATCAGGAATTAGGAATTAGGTAGTGTACAATTCACTTCAACGTCCAACTTTCAATTTTCAACTTTCAACTTTCAATTAGTTCATGAACATATCTGAGTTATCGTTAAAGCGGCCGGTTTTTGCTACGGTGATGAACCTGGCAATTATCTTGTTTGGTATAGTGGGGTTCAATTTCCTTGCCGTAAGGGATTACCCTGCAATTGATCCGCCGATTATTACCGTTACAACTTCTTATACAGGTGCCAACCCTGATATCATTGAGAGCCAGATCACAGAACCGTTGGAAAAACAGATCAATGGCATTCCGGGCATTCGTACCATCACCTCATCAAGTTCACTGGGTTCCAGCCAGATCACTGTTGAGTTTAACCTCGGCGTAGAACTGGAAGCGGCAGCCAGTGACGTGCGTGATAAAGTGAGCCAGGCGCAGCGGAGTTTGCCGTTGGATATTGACGCCCCTCCTGTTGTGGCAAAAGCTGATGCGAACAGTGACCCTATCCTGATCCTTGCCGTGCAAAGCCGTTCGAAGGGTTTGATGGAACTTAGCGACTACGCAGAAAACGTTTTGCAACAACAAATACAAACAGTAAATGATGTAAGTTCGGTAGGTATATTCGGGCAGAAACGTTACGCCATGCGCATTTGGCTGAACCCGGATAAAATGAGCGCATTCAATGTTTCATTTAGTGACATAAGGACCGCCCTAAACAGTGAAAACGTTGAGCTTCCACCGGGTAAGATCTATGGAAATAATACGGAGCTTACCATTCGCACATTGGGCCGCCTCACATCAGAACAGCAGTTCCGCGATCTGTTGATCCGTGAAGACTCCAGCGGCATTGTAAGACTGAGCGATATATCAAGAGTAGAACTCGGGCCTGAATCAATGGAGCAAAGCTGGAAATACAATGGTGTAAACGCTGTTGGTCTGGCCGTAATTCCGCAACCGGGGGCAAACAACATTGCCATTGCAGATGAAGTGTACAAGCGCCTCGATGAAATTAAAAAAGAAAACAAATCAGGCATTGAAGTAAGTGTACTGATCGACAATACACAAAACATCCGTAACTCATTAAGCGAAGTAGAAGAAACATTGCTCATTGCATTTGGATTGGTTGTATTGGTAATCTTCTTTTTCTTCCGCAACTGGTTAATTGCCATCAGGCCGTTGATCGACATTCCTATTTCGCTTATTGCCACTTTCTTCATCATGTACATCGCGGGCTTCTCCATCAACATTCTTACCATGCTTGGTATCGTACTGGCAACGGGTCTTGTGGTGGATGACGGTATCGTTGTTACGGAAAACATTTTCCGTAAACTGGAAGAAGGCATGCCAATACGCAAAGCTGCATTGGAAGGCAGTAAGGAAATTTTCTTCGCGGTTATCTCCACCTCCATCACATTGGCCGTTGTGTTCCTGCCGGTTATATTCCTGCAGGGATTCGTGGGCAGATTGTTCCGTGAGTTTGGTGTGGTACTGGCAGCGGCCGTATTGATCTCTGCTTTTGTATCGCTTACCATCACGCCAGTATTGAACGTTTATCTGACTCGTAAAAATAGTTCGCATGGTAAATTTTATCTAGCCACAGAACCATTCTTTACCGGAATGGAAAACGGTTATAGAAAAATTCTGGAAGGCTTCCTGAAGGTAAGATTTATGGCATGGGTGATCATCGTCGTTTGCTTTGGAATCATCTTCTTCATTTTTAAAAATCTTCAAAGTGAAATTGCGCCGCTGGAAGACAGAAGCAGCATTCGTTTCACCGCTACCGGTGCTGAAGGAATGAGCTTTGGCGCCATGAATGATCTTACCGATAAAGTCGCTAACTATTTATATGACTCCGTACCGGAAAGAGATTTCGTTTTCGCAAGAACTCCGGCAGGAACGAGTGTAAATACCTCGCAACCTCGTATTGGTCTTGTTGATCCGCGTGATCGCAAAAGAAGCCAGAACGAAATTGCCCTTGACCTGCAAAAGAAATTGTCACGCTTCAATGATGCGAGAATATTCGCCATCCAGGAGCAAACCATTTCCGTGGGTTCCGGTTCAAGAACAAGTTTACCGGTGCAGTTCGTGTTGCAGAACCAGGATTTAAATAAACTGAAAGACGCGATTCCGAAGTTCCTTGACGAAGCGAGAAAAGACAAAACATTCTCCAACGTGGATGTGAACCTGAAATTCAACAAACCAGAATTGCAGATCACTGTCGATCGTATGAAAGTAAAAGATCTCGGACTTTCAACACAGGATGTTATTTCGGCCATGCAATCGGCCTTCAGTGGCGGCCGCCTGGCATATTTCATCATGAACGGGTACCAATACCAGGTAATTGCCCAGGTGGACAGAAAGGATAGAAACAAGCCAATTGATATTTCTAATCTGTATGTAAAAAATGCAACTGGTCAAAACATACCGTTGGACGCGGTAGTGCACATGGAAGAAAGCACCAACCCTTCTACGCTGTATCACTTCAACAGGTACAAAGCGGCTACTATTTCTGCTTCATTGTCAGAAGGCAGAACCATTGGTGATGGTATCAAGGCGATGGATTCAATTGCGGCCAAAGTACTCGATCCAACCTTCCAAACGGCATTGAGCGGTTCATCGCGTGACTATGCGGAGAGCTCTTCCAATATTCTGTTTGCACTTGGGCTCGCCATTATATTGATCTATCTTGTATTGTCTGCACAGTTTGAAAGCTTTATCGATCCGATTGGTATCATACTGACTGTGCCGCTGGCCTTTGCCGGTGCGCTGTTGAGCCTGTGGGCTTTCCATCAGACACTCAACATATTCTCAGAAATTGGTATGATCATGTTGGTAGGTCTTGTTACCAAAAACGGTATCCTGATCGTTGAGTTTGCCAACCAGAAAAGAGCGCTCGGACTTCCAAAATTCGAAGCGGTAATCGAGGCGGCACAACAAAGGTTAAGACCAATCCTGATGACAAGCCTTGCCACTTCGCTTGGTGCGTTGCCAATTGCGATGAGTCTTGGCGCTGCTTCCACCAGCCGTATTCCTTTGGGAATTGTGGTGGTAGGCGGTATCCTGTTTTCACTGATATTGACATTGCTGGTAATTCCGGCGGTGTACACGTTCTTATCGGGTAAACACAAAGCGCATGTGACGCAGATTAATGAATAGTTGAGAATTGAAAATTGAAAGTTGAAAATTGAAAATGGTTCGTAGGGGCGAATCGCATTCGCCCTCATCGCATATCGCGAAGCACAATTAACAGTATCGCAAACGAACCATCGTTAAATATTTGTTTTAAATTATGATGTCAGCAGTAGTAATTCTTTTAAGCATTGGTTGCGTCGCACTCTTCAGCAGTAGTAAGTTGATGCAACGTGTATGCATGAGTTTCGCACTTTCTTCGTATGTAAAAAAAGGAGCTGTGGTTGCATGCACGCTTTTAATTTCCGGTTATTCATTTTCTCAAAACCTTACATTGGATGACGCGGTAAACATTGCATTAAAAAACAGCCTGGATATTCAGCTCGCTAAAAATAATGTAACGGTTAACGACATCAATAACTTTATAGGTATTGCCGGCGGATTGCCTGTTGTATCCGGCACTGCAACAGATGCAGAACAACTTTCCAACATCAACCAAAAGTATGCAGACCCCAAGCGTGACATTCAGAAACGCGGTGTTGCTACCAATAACCTTAGCGGCAACGTACAGGCAAGTTATCTGTTGTTTAACGGAATGCGTGTGGTGACCACCAGGAAAAGACTAAACGAATTGCTGACTCAAAGCAAGGAGCAATTGAATTCGCAGGTTCAAAACATTATGGCTTCTGTGATGACAGCATATTACGATGTTATCCGTCAGCAGAATTATATAAAAACGATAGACCAATCGCTTATCGTTTCCCAGCAAAAGCTCGACATCGTTAAAACCCAGCAGGCGGTTGGAATGGCGAACAATGCGGATCTATTCCAGGCGCAGGTGGATTATAACACACTTGTACAATCGCACCAGTCACAACAGCTGGCAATCGATCAATCTAAAACCGAGTTGCTGCGTTTGCTTACGCTAAAAGCGGATTCTGTTATTAGCATTTCAGACACCATTTTAGTGGACCACTCACTTGTACTGGGAACAATTTTGGACAACCTTCCGAACAATCCCGATTTGCGTGCAGCAGAAGACCAGGTTCGCATCAATCAATTTATTGTAAAAGAAACCGCAGCACAACGGTACCCTTCCCTTCGCCTGAACGGTGGTTATAGTTTCGTCTACAACAGTAGTGCCGCAGGTGATACACGTTTGAACAACAGCTATGGCCCAACGATAGGTGTGGGTGTTGGCGTTCCGATTTACAATGGTTCCATTTACAAGCGGCAACAAAAAATAGCAGAAGTAAATGTGAATTCTGCAGAGCTCACCAAAGACATTATCGTACGAGATTATTCTGCCAATATCATTAAAACGTACCAGGCATATACATCTACATTAATGCAGTTGGAAACGCAAAGAAAAAACTACGAGTTATCGAAACAATTGGTTGACCTGATACTCCAGAAATTCCAGCTCCACCAGGCCACCATCATTGATGTGAGAACAGCGCAACAAAGTTTTGAACTTGCCGGCTATAGCCTCATCAACCTAAGTTTTTCAGCAAAATCATCGGAGATTGAATTGAAAAGAGTTAGCAGTCAGCTGAAACCTTAGTTAATTGAAAATTGAAAGTTGAAAATTGAAAATGCTTCAGAAAATGGATATCCTGAGCAGTTTTGAATAATTCCTTAATTTTCAACTTTCAATTTTCAATTAATTCCTAATTTTCAATTATAAATAAATACGTTCATACCATTGCATCTACAGAAAAATATCACTAATTTTCTTTGAAATTACTCCGCCCTTCCCTTACTGCCACATACCTCCTCTTGTATAGCCACTCCGCTCCCAACTTACTATTCAATATTCTTTGTGGATAAACGCAATCCCCTGATTTCTTTTTAAGCAATTCGTAAAAGTGCTGATTCGTGTAATGAAAGTCGTCGCGTCAAGCGGTGATAAATATTCTAATGACTAGAATTTTCTCATTAGGACTCAAGCACATTATTATGAACCGTAGAACCTTTGTACTGAATGATAAAGTGTTATCATCGCTACAGCTTTATTCCAAAGCAACATTTAAATGCAAATTCACCTCTCCGCTAAAGGTATTCCCTCTGCATGGGCGGTATAACGGTGCTGTCTACATTTTAGTACGACGAATTCGTTTGCGATGATGGGCATAATATCCTGCACATTATTTCCGTTCGGTTAACGACTAAAATTTCCCAGAACCCGTTTGGCCGCTTTCCAAAAAGAGAAGGACCAGCTCAGTCCTCCTGCTATTCGAACACTAATGGCTTTATATTATGCCCCGCAAATACCTGTTCACAAAACCAATTCAGCGTTACGCATGAATTTTATTGGGTTAATGCTGATCTTATTGCTTGCATAAAATCATGACTTATGTTTACTCTTTATAAAAAAAACATTGACACTCTGCTTTTCGTGAATCGATGTTATAAAGTAAAGCTCATTTGTAAAAACATAGCAACATTTCTTCTTGCTGCTTTATTGCTTTACTCTTCACAGGGTCTTGCGCAATTAGCGCCTGTATATCCACCTGCCGGAGGTTTTCGCATCGATGGCGGATTAAAGGCCAACACGCCTGTTGTTGGAGAAGGTGATTGGGTGCCCGGCCCTGCCGGATCCGGTGGTTTTGTTCTCTCTGCCGGGGGAGTTCCAGTAAATGCCAATACTACCGGCCTTAAACGTGATCTGTTTAACGATGGCAATGATAACATTTTTACAAACGGAAGTAAGTTTAACGACACAATAGGCTCACTTCACTGGTTTCCCAGTTCTGCTCCTAATAAAAATGACATCAACAATGCGATGTACCACGTTTCAAAAGACACGTCCAATAATAATCAATGGATAATAATCGGAGGCGACCGTCTTGCAACAAATGGCACAAGCTATATTGATTTTGAATTTTTGCAGAACACACTTGTCAGAAATGCAAATGGAACCTTCACCGGCGGCGGCCCTGCCGGAGGAAGAACAATTAACGATCTTGTCATCTCCATGGAATACACCAATGGTGGTGTTGCAGCGAACGTTTACTTTTATCAGTGGAAAGCCTTGGGCGGCGGTAATTACGGGTTTGTCCAATTTACACCTCCTGCAGGCACTGCATTTGCGTTAACTAATGGCGTTAATGAAGATGTGCCTTTCGGAGCTTTCGGCTCAAACGTTTATCAGCCATTCGCATTTGTGGAAGCGGCCATTAATATCACCAAACTATTGGCTTCAACAGGAGATGCCTGTGCCGGCCTGAGCGTGAAAACGCTATGGGTGAAAACAAAGGCTTCAAATGTTACTACTGCAGCATTGAAAGACTTTGTTGATCCCATACCTGTGTCATTTACCTTTGGTTCGGCCAGCATCAGCTATGCTGGTCCATTCTGCGCAAAGGGTACAGCTTCAGTTACAGAAACTGGTATTGCCGGAGGTACTTTCTCAGCTTCTCCTGCCGGACTTAGCATAGATCCTAATAGCGGACAAATAGACCTTGGAGCAAGTAGTCCGAACACTTACACAATTACATATACCTTCAACAGCGGCAACGGTTGTATTAAAACAGCAACAGCCACCATAGTGATCAATCCATTCCCTAATTGTAGTATCACAGGATCAGACGGACCGCTTTGTCCGGGATCAACCGGAAACATCTACAATGCAACCGGAGGTACTATTTATAAATGGACCATCTCAGGCAATGGAACCATCGTTGGCAGCGATAGCAGCAACTCCGTAAGCGTTACGGCAGGTACTAATTGCAATGCAAAGTTTACATTGTCGTTAACAACCACTAACGCCAGTGGTTGCTCGAGCACCTGTAATAAAGACGTAACAGTCAAGGACACCATAGCTCCTGTTATCACTTGTCCGGGAAACAAGCAACTGCTATGCAGCGCGCCTTCAGACACATCTAAAACAGGGGTGGCAACAGCCATTGATGGTTGCGGTAAAGTGACCATAACCTACACCGACTCAGCAACAGCTGCCGGCTGTAGTGGCAAGGCAGGCATTGACAGAAAGTGGAAAGCAACAGATGCTTGTGGAAACTTTAGCATGTGTGTGCAACACATTACGTTTATTGACACAATTGCACCGTCGATCACTTGTCCTGGTGACAAGCAATTAACATGCGGTGGTTTAAGCGACACAACACATACGGGAACAGCAACTGCTGTTGATAATTGTGGCGGTGCCGTAACAATATCTCACACCGATGCAGCTACTGCGGCTTCTTGTAATGGCATACCGGGCATTGACCGCACATGGAGAGCAACAGATGCGTGCGGTAACTTCAGCACTTGTGTACAACACATCACATTTATAGATACAATTGCACCAACCATTACTTGTCCTGCACCGATAACTGTACAATGCGCCGGAGACGTTCCAAATCCGGATACCACCAAGGTTACAGCTACAGATAATTGCGGTTCGGTAACACGCACATGGGTGAAGGATGATGTTTCAGGTAGTTGTCCTAAGATCATTACCCGAACATACAAAGCAACAGACGCATGCGGCAACTCCGCAACTTGTACACAAACAATTACTGTACAAGACATAACTCCACCAACTATAGCGTGTGTAAGTGATGTTAAAGTGGAATGCGGCGCAGCTACTGATACTGCCAGCACAGGTATTCCTGTTGCTACAGACAACTGCGGTAAACCGACACTCACTCACAACGATGTTACCAGTTCTAAAAATTGCTACTCTGTAATTACCCGCACGTGGACAGCCACAGATGGTTGTGGCAATACAGCAACCTGCGTCCAACATATAACTGTTACAGACCGCACTGGTCCGTTGGTTACATGCCCTGCTGATAAAGTATTATCATGTGGCCAATCAACCGATCCGTCTAACACCGGAATGGCAACAGCTACTGACAATTGCTCTAGCGGCATTGACATCAATATTTTCTATACTGATGCTCCTGCTGCCGGTTCAGCCTGCGCGGGCAGTACAAATATTGATCGTACATGGACAGCAATAGATGCCTCTGGTAATGTTGGTACTTGTGTACAGCATATAACATTCGTTCAAAATGTCGCCCCTCAACCATTGTCATCCACAGCGGTTAAAGAAACAACACAGCCTTCAACACAAAATAGCACACCGAATCAAGTGAACAAGAATAATCTGAATACTGACGTCAGTGGTTTGCAGATTAAAGCGTATCCTAATCCATTCCAGGGAAAGGTGAACTTTAGAATTGTTTCTGCAACTTCTGGCAAGGCCGTGCTTGAGGTATACAATATCCTGGGACAGCGATTGGCTATTATCTATGAAGGTAAAGTTGATGCTGGAGTGCCAATGGATGTCAACTATTTACTTCCTTCTTCCAAAGACGCTATGCTGATTTACAAATTGTCAATAGGAGGTAAAACAACTACCGGCAAGATCCAATCGATCAAATAGAAATTAAAAATTAAGAATTAAGAATTAACAAGGCCACATCTTTAGTGAATGTGGCCTTGTCATATTTTAAACCTGGAAAAAGTTGACCAGTTCTTTTGATGTAACGCCTATTAATTTTTAATTCTTAATTATTAATTCTTAATTTTCCTCTGATGGTACCACATGAACTTATCCTCCTTTGCTGTGCAGCGTTTGCAGCCGGTTTTATCGATGCCATTGTAGGTGGAGGCGGACTCGTACAAACGCCTGCAACGTTGATCATTTTACCACAATACCCCGTTGCCACTTTATTGGGAACTATAAAAATCCCATCCTTTTCTGGTACCAGCATCGCGGCATGGCAATATGCAAGACGGGTAAAGCTGGATAAACGTCTATTGGCAGGTGTGTCACTATGCGCATTCTTTGCGGCGTTATTCGGCTCTTCACTGGCGAGCAAGCTCAGCAATGCCGTTTTCAAGCCGGTGATATTAATACTGTTGATTGGCGTTGCGATCTATACTTACAGCAACAAAAAATTTGGACAGAGGGAGCATGAATTGACTGAAACAAAAAATGCGTTGGCTTACGGAATCTCATTTGGTCTTTTACTTGGTTTCTATGATGGCTTTATAGGTCCGGGAACAGGCAGCTTTCTTATTTTACTGTTTGTAAGTGTGCTGGGCCAGGATTTTCTACATGCGAGTGCCTATGCAAAAATCACCAACCTTGCCACCAATACCGCCTCCATCATTTATTTCGGCAGCACCGGACACATCTTGTATCATTATGCAATTCCCATGGCAGCATTCAATGTGCTCGGCTCATTCATCGGGGCAAGACTCGCATTGCTAAAGGGAAACCGTTTTATACGCATCGTTTTTTTGGTGGTAGTAACGGGGATGATTATCCGCTTCGGATGGGACGTGGTGAGGATTTTAATGACTGACTAACTGAGTAACTGAGTAACTGAATAACTGAACTTGAATATTTGTCATTCATCTGTATTTCAATTATTCAAGGTATTCAAAGTCGATTACTCAGTCATTCAGTTATTCAATTATTCAATTATTCAGTTATTCAGTTACTCAGTTATTCATTTATTCAGTCATTTTCCTAAGTGTTTACACTTATAACATAATAATTTTCTTTAATAAAGTTTGCTTGTACCGATTAAATAACTAATTTAACACATACATTACGGTTAGGCATATTCAAACCTTCTCCTTAGTTAACAAAGACGTAATACACAAATCGAACACTGCATCGAAAGTTTAAACATATTTGCATTGTCAAATTACAATATCCAAACGATCAAAAACCAATAGTCCATTAGTCCAAAAAACCGAGTCCGATCCAAATGAAAAAAACCACCGTTACAACCTTTTTTATGAAATGAACATCCACACATCCTTGTTGAAAATCAGGTAATATATCCGATCCTAGCAGTACGAAGATTAATTTAACTTTACTATATTACCTAAATTCTTAAAAGAAGCTGTTCTAACGAATGGCTTCTTTTATTTTAAATAACTGAGTAACTGAATAACTGAACTTGATTATGTGTCATTCATCTGTATTTCAATTATTCAAGGTATTTAAAGTCGATTACTCAGTCATTCAGTTATTCAGTTATTCAGTTACTCAGTTATTCAGTTACTCAGTTATTCAGTCATTCTCCCAAACGCCACTCTATAAAACTCGTACCCTTTTTCATTTCTCTCAGGCATGTACTTTGAGCGGTATTCAGCGGCGCCGGCGTCTTCAAGAAGTTGTATGTTAAATTGAGAAAGATAGTTTTGTAGTTCCCGGGGATAAAAACCAAAGGTCCATTTCTCTTCCAACGCATCCAGATCACTTAACAATTTTTCTGCTCCATAAAAACTTGAAGGTTTATCCAACACCTCCTTGTGAACGTAAGTAAAAATGATGTAGGAACCAGCGGCAAACTTTTTTACAAAAGCGAAAGTAGTATCGACAGCTTCAGCGGATAAATAATTGGTCACCCCTTCCCAGATGATCGTCGTTGGTACAGCGAAATCAATATTTTGTTGGGCAGTCAGTTCATGAATACTTTGCCGGTTAAAGTCAATCTGGAAATAGCGAACATGTGAAGGTAATTTTCCCAACCGCTCTTTCACCTTATTCATCTTTATGCGGCTGGTGTTTGGATGATCAATTTCTATGACAGGAACATTTTGCAAAAATGGCAAGCGTAATGCCCTGGTATCAAACCCTGCACCTAAAATAATAACCTGCTTCACTCCTGCTTTTACGGACTTCTCCAACAGGTCATCAATATATTTTGTGCGGGCAATGCCAGAAGAAAACGCACCCGGAATTCTCTTGTAGATAATTCTTTGAACGAGTTTCTCGCCAAAAGGCAATGCCGTCAACTTTGTCGCAAGCTGTAAATTTTTGTCAAGAAAAGAAACAGCAAATGAATCTGTAAAGAGTCGCTTGTTCTTTGGTCGCCTGGTTTCCAGCGCCCTGAACAAAGCCATGTATTGCGCGGTTTTACTGGCAGCGGTCGATTTCATGCAGAAGGTTTTAGAAGGCAACAAACTATGGAAGAAATCAGGAATTAGGAATTAGAAATTAGGAATTCTTTGTCCGCTGCTTGCCTGTCTTTTTGCCCAATTCCCGTCAGTTTAACTTCATTAAAGTTCCTAATTCCTAATTCCTAACTCCTAATTAAATTGGTGCCAGGCGTTATCAGACATTCATTTAATAAAGCAAGTCTGACACTTACCTGGACTTAAATATTTACAAGAGGTCATTTCGTTTTTGCCTCTGCAAATTTATCAATCCTTGTACCACTCTGTATTAATGAGTAGTTAACTTAATGTTGCCTGATTGATTTTAACAAAATCAATTTATCATGCCAAACCCTTGTCAACAAAGAGAGCCAGCATCTCCTGCGACTTGATTTCTTTATCTGTACTTTGGAGCATACGATGAGGAATTCAGTTTGCTAAAGGAGAAGAATTAATAATTAACAATTAAGAATTAATAGGGCTTATCCGAAATCGTAGTCGTCGCTCATGACTAATCAAAAAAATAGGGAGTCATCGAATAAACGAATGACTCCCTATTAATTATTACTTATTAATTATTAATTCCTCTAGTGTTTCACTGCCACTACTTCACTCACCACGTGTTTATGTTTGAAAAATACGGCGAACAAAATCGAAACAATTAAGGCGTAGATCGCGAATGCCAGCCAGATGCCATGCCAGTCCTTTGTTCTTCCGTCTGCTGCGGTGTAGAATTCTTGTATGATGAACCCGCTTATAGTACTTCCGGCAACAGCGCCAACACCATTCGTCATCATCATGAATATCCCCTGCGCACTCGACCTGATATCAGGCGTAGTAGAGGTTTCCACAAACAGTGAACCGGATACATTGAAGAAATCGAACGCCATTCCATATACGATGCATGACAAAATAATAAGGCTTACTCCCACTGGAGAAGGATCACCGTATGCAAACAGTCCGAACCTGAAAACCCATGCCAGCATACTTATGAGCATCACATTCTTAATACCGAAACGCCTTAAGAAAAATGGAATAGCAAGAATGAAAGCTGTTTCAGAAAATTGTGAGATGGACATGATAATAGTTGAGCGCTTCACTACAAACGAATTCGCGTATTCGGGTACTTTACTAAACTCACCGAGAAAAACGTCGCCATAAGCATTCGTCAGTTGCAACGCGGCACCTAAGAACATTGAAAAAATAAAGAACAGCGCCATCTTCTTATCTTTAAATAAGTGAAGGGCGTCAAAACCCAATACCTGGCTCCAGCTCTTGTTACCGGTTTGCTTGCCTAACGGCGGACAAGGCGGCAATGTAAAAGAATACAGCCCCAATATAAATGATGCAATTGCCGCAATATAAAACTGATTGGCAGAAGCTTTATTACCGCTAAGATTAGTGGTCCACATCGCCGCGATAAAGCCAATGGTGCCGAAAACCCTGATTGGCGGGAAATCGATCACAACATCAAACCTATTATTTTTTAACCCGGTATATGCTATGGAATTCGCAAGTGCGATGGTGGGCATATAAAATATCATCGCCAGTAAAATGCCCCAGAAAAACTGCGAAGGATCATTGATCTGCGGGATCAGACACAGAGACACGCCACTTAAAATATGCAGGAAACCGTACAGTTTTTCAGCATTTACCCATCGATCCGCCACCATTCCCATCAGTGCGGGCATAAACAACGAAGCTATTCCCATTGTGGAAAAAATAACTCCAAATTTTGCCCCATCCCATCCCTTTGTGCTGAACCAGTAATTACCGATGGTGATGAGCCATGAACCCCAAACAAAAAATTGAAAGAAACTCATTATTGTGAGGCGGAACTTAATACTCATGTATGCAGATTGATAGAATAAAGGGGTCAAGATAGTAAATAATGGGAAATGGCAAAAAAGAAGATCGCAGCCAGTAGCCGGTTTCCGGTAGCCAGTCCTTATATGCTATTATCAAAAGTTTGACGCGCCTCCAAGCCCGGCTACCGGCATCTGGCCACTGGCTACCATAACCTACCTGCCACCATTCACTTAAATCCCGTAATTTCGCCCCAGAAAAAGCTTTACAAGATGATTATTACAGACTCAACAATTTCTATAGAAAAGATCATAGAAGCAGAAAAAGAGAAAGCACTTCGAAGCATTGGCGAGAAAATTATCCATAAAGAAAGAATAACAGAGGAAGAAGGCGTTTTACTTTTTGAAAAAGGGAGCCTCCCTTTTGTAGGTGCTTTGGCGAATCATGTTCGCGAAAGACTTCATGGCAACAAAACATATTTCAATCGCAACTTTCATATTGAGCCCACGAATGTTTGCGTGTTTTCATGCAAGTTCTGCTCCTACTCACGCTTGTATGCACATCGGGAAGAAGGCTGGGAACTGACCACTGATGACATGCTGAACATCGTTAAAAAATACGATGGTAAACCGGTTACGGAAGTGCACATCGTTGGCGGCGTTCACCCGAAACTGAATCTTAATTTCTTCGCAGATCTTCTGCAAAAAATCAAGGCGCATCGCCCGGACCTGCACGTAAAGGGTTTTACAGCGGTAGAACTTGACTACATGTTCCGCAAGGCAAAAATGACGATAGAGGAAGGCATGAAATTCCTGCACGAAGCGGGTTTGCAATCATTGCCGGGAGGTGGTGCGGAGATCTTCGCCCCTGAAATCCGCACACAGATCTGTGAGGACAAAGTGGACGCGGCTGGCTGGCTGGCTATTCATGAAGCGGCACACAAGCTGGGCATGCATTCAAATGCCACGATGTTGTATGGTCATATCGAAAAGTTCAATCACCGCATTGATCATATGGAAAGATTGCGCAGCCTGCAGGACAAAACAGGGGGATTCAATACATTCATTCCGCTGAAATTCCGCAACAAACAAAATGACATGAGCAATGTACCGGAAAGCTCAGTAACAGAGGACATGAGGCTTTACGCGATTGCCAGGTTATACATGGACAACTTCCCTCACCTGAAGGCTTACTGGCCAATGCTGGGCCGCAAAAACGCCCAATTGACGCTTGCCTTTGGTGTGAATGATATCGACGGCACCATCGACGATTCTACAAAGATCTACTCAATGGCAGGAAGCGAAGAACAAACGCCTGTAATGAGCACCGCTGAAATGGTGGCATTGATCAAACAGGTAAAACGTCAACCTGTTGAAAGAGATACTTTGTACAACGAGATCAGGGATTATTCTGATATTGACTTGAAAGAGATTGAAGTGAATCCGCTGTTGAACTAATTCAAAATTCAAAAGTAAAAATTCAAAAAGGGAGCTCGATAAATGTCGAGCTCTTTTTTATTGTGAGTCATGGTGATTTGTTGGTGTGCAAATTTCTTACTTGTAGTTAAGCTTCATGACCTTTAAAATTCAAAAGTAAAAAGTAAAAAAGGGAGCCCGATATTTATCGAACTCCCTTTTTGATTTTATTAGATCTCCAATCGAAGATGGAGTGACTGTGTTTTTTACTTTTAACTTTTGACTTTCGACTTCCCTATTGCTTCACAAACCTTATCACACCTGTCTTCTCGCCGTTCATATAACCGAACACCTGGTACACACCGGCACTTAGATCAGACAGATCAATTTGCTGTTCGTTATTGCCGGTAGAAAGTTGAACGCCTAATTTGCGCCATATTTTTCCCGACATATCAGTGATGTACAGATCCATTGTACCGCCAGAACCAGCGCTGACATTCAATTTCACAGATCTTGTAACCAGTGTTGGAGCAAAACCGGTGATCGCGAATCCATTTGCCTGGTTAATAATTGCAGCCACCTTACTGTAAACTACAGAACCATCTTTATCGATCATGCGCAAACGATAGTAATTGTTGCCTTCGCTTAAAGGATCTGTATAGCTGTAAGTAGTAACGTTGTCAACACCTGCAACAGTGCCTACTTTCGCAAAGTCGCGACCGTTGTTGGACTTCAGGATTTCGACTGTTCGAGGTATATCCACAGGATCTACTTTCCATTTCAGGTTTGCAGATGAGCCGGATTTTGTAGCGGTGAATTCAAGCAATAGGATTGGCAACGGGTCACCGCCGACAACACCGAATGTAAACAGGTTGAAAGTGCTCTGTATGTCAGATTTTGCTGTTCCATTTACAGCATTACCCGGAGAGATGGATGTACCGTTTGCACCCAACAAACTTGTCCATTGTGTGCCATTGTAACCGGCAACCACCAACACGCTGTTAGCCGCAGAGCCGGGAACTGCCTCGCCACTCAGAGAAAGCTGCACAACAGCATCACTGCCGGAGATTCTTCCCACGGCCCAGTATCCGGTATTTGCAATTTTTGTAAGTGGATTAGCAACAGGAGAACCGTTTGCAGCTCTGAAATAAGTTGCCGTATAGGTAGAAGGCGCTGCTGAGTTTGGAATAATCTCAATAGGTCTGTAGAAACCGTTCTGTCCGGTTGGGAACAAGTAGGCAGAAGTCGAATTTGTTCTTCTTGTAACCGGCCCTGCAACGTAACTACCAGAAGAGCCATTGGTTACACCCTGCGTATTATTTGTGCTGTTAACGGTGAGCGAATTTGAAACGGTGGTTGTAAGAACACCTGATTGCAAATCAAGCCGTCCCACACGTAGAGGAGTCGACAAACTTACGCCACCTGAAGTATTATTAATGCGCAATGCCACCATGCTGTCAGCATTGTCGATGGTGCCGGTGATGGACGAGAAAGTTTGAGCCGCATTACCATTCATTTCCACCACAAATAAATTATCTGAAGCACTTGTTGCACCACTTGCTGCACCAAATGTTCCACCTGTTTGATTAAAATTTCCCCCGATACCAAGGGTAGTTATGCCTGTTACAAAATCATCACCCTGGATAGAAAAAGAACCATTAGACTGTACATAGTCACCATTTATCTGCAGCGTATAATTGTTAGTTTCGGAAGAGAAATTAGCGAATCCCAAATGCACCGTAGAGTTGGTGCTAAGGATAAAATTCTTATTTACCGTTACTGACACGTCGGTACCGACATTGGTAAGTAAAACCAGTGGAAGATTGTGGAAATTAACGATGCTGAAATTCCCTTTTATGGTTGTCGAGGTGGGCAAATTCAAAGAGAATTGTGGTTGAAAAAGATTCGACACATTGGGCGTGTTTATAATTACATTTCCCAGCGACAACGCAGCGCTTCCAAAATCCGGCACATTGTACACCAGCCCAGTCAGCTGCAAAGTAGAAGTAGCATCCCAGGTAGCAGTGGGAATTTTTCCTGCATCCATGTTATGAATATAGTTGGCGCCTGTATTAAAAAACAAACTGGAAGTTGTAGACTCGATAATCCCTGCATGGGGATTCATTGTCAAGGTACCGTTCACCGCCAGTGTTGAACCAGTATTCATTGTCAAACTTGATCCCCAACCTGGATAAGGATCAATGTTAGCTTCCATTGTAAAGGTTCCATTGACCACACCCGAAGAGCCGGTCTCAAGAATCACGTGAAGACCATTGTCGCCAATCCCGCTGGTAAACGTCTTAAGCGATGAACCATTGTCTATCGCCAAAGCATTTGTAGCAGCCGAAACAGTGAAGTCGGTGATTCCTGCGGAAGTAAAAATTACATTGCTGTTGCCTGTCACCTTCAGGGACGCAACATCAATGGAGAGGTCATCCATTGTCACAGTCACACTGCTATTAAACGTCACGTTGTCACCAGCCCCCGGAACAGTTGCAGTTGACCAGTTAGACGGATCGCTCCAGCCTCCACCAGTGCTTCCTGTCCACGTGATATTAGCGGCCAGCAGCGTTGAGGAATGTAATGTGGTAAGTAAGCATAGAAGTAAGATGTATAGTTTCCTCATACCAAAAATTTTATAGCATTAATAGGGACACACAGGACCTGGATAAAGCGAAAAATCTGGTTTTTGTACTAGGAAACTTGAAGCTGCTACAAAATACAATTTTTTGATTTACATCAAAACACTTGTATTCTAATTTTATCCTCCGGTAGGCAATAAAAATCAATAGAAAAGACTCAAATCATGTAATGATCGCGCAAAAAAACGACATTTCGTGTAAATGTTATTGTTTAGTTACGACAATATTTTTACCGTGGGTATTTTACACATTTCCGAAAACACATTACCCACCCCAAATCAATATGTCACAAAGGCACATAAAAAAGCATACCCGGAAAAAGGATATGCTCTATAAGTTGGAAAGGTTTAATGTCTAATAAGTATTAAAATATTTACAAATGACTACCAAAAAAGTTCCGGACGTTCATCTTTCGCCCTGTTTATCTGCTTTCCATGTTCATTTTGCTCATGAAGTGTCCACTTGCTTGTTAGCGTGGTCTCTCTCCAAAGTCTGCCTGCCTTGCGAAACACCTGCACAGGAAGACTGAATTGTTTTACAAATGAAGACTCAAATTGTTCGACTGTCATGGTCGAAGTAATTTCCAGCACACCTTCTTCATGCGATTTACGTACATCGCTGACACATTGCGTACCTGTTTCTACCAGATGCGTTTTCGACAGTTGCCTGTCAATGTGTTTTTTCTTGAAAAACTCAATTTTCAAAAAAGGAAAGGTCTTGCTGAACTCGAGCTGCAGATCGTGCAACCTGCGATTGTCATTAATTTGTATAGTCATAGTGTATTATTTTTCACATTCAAAGAATAGTGTTTCCAATGCAGTACGGGTAAATAAAACAGGAGACTATAGCCGGCTAATCGTTAGTGTAAATGTTGTATGTAAATCTAAAAACTAAAATGTGATAATTTGGTTAAACAGGCCGGTTTAACAATAGGTTGTACTAAGTTAATAAATGTTATTCAGGATGCACATGACTTTCGTAACTTTTAATATTCACAAGTGAAATTAAGACTCCGATCATTAAAAGAATCAGTGCCACATAGCCGATCATAAAGGGGTAATTATAAATGGATAAGGGCATTCTTTGCGGCACTTTTTTACCCGGGCGGGCAAAAGGAGCCGCATCGGCTACCGGATTTTTTGCTTCTGTTTTTATGTACGCCACAATGCTTTCTATCTGGCTGTTACTTAGATCCGGATGGTCGGGCATAACGATCTGGTTGTGTTTGTTAAACACATCCAGCGCCTCTTTATCCCCGCTTTTCACCATGGCCTGGGAACCTTTTACAAAGCTGATAATCCACGGCATAGTGTGGCGTTCATCCACTTTTGCGAGTGCCGGTCCGGTTAAAGTTTTGTTCACATTATGGCAGGATGCACAGCGACCCTGGAAGAGTTTTTTGCCTTCATCTGCACTTATATTTTGAGCGATGGAATTTTGCCTTGCAAATAATATAAAACACGTAACCATCACCGGTAGTATTGCAAAATATTTGCCTGTGAAATACTTTGAAGCTTTAATCATTTTGCAGCTTTTTAATATCGTTAATCAGTAATTGAATGTCTTTATCAGACGTTCCATCATAGTAACCACGAATGAATTCTTCTTTATCGACCAACACCAATCTATCACTGTGAATAAAATCTTCCGGCCCTCCATCCCCTTCTGTGGCTGTGATGTAGAAACCCTTTCGTGCAAGGCGATACAGATCCTTTTTCTCTCCCGTCAACAACTTCCACTGCCCGGGATCGATATCGTTTAATTTGCCGTAGGCATCCAGTCTTTCCGGCGTGTCGTGCTCAGGATCGACGGTAAAAGAAACGAACTTTATATCATTGGCATTGGCGTATGCTTTACTCACTTTTTTGATGTGCCTGAACATATCAGGACATATGGTTGGACATGATGAAAAAAAGAAATTCGCCACCATGATCTTTCCTTTTATGACGGCAGAGCTATATACTTTGTGTTGTTGATCGATAAATGAAAACGGCATTAGTACCACAGCATTTTTTTTGCTCACCCAATTATCATCGATGCCCTTGTATGGCAGCGGGCTGTATTTATTTTCCAACCAGTTCACAACGGTATAAGCAAGTAATGGCAGCACCAAAATAAGTACCACAAAGGCTTTCCATGAAGTTAATATGTACCGGTAAAACTTATTCATTTCTTTTCAATCGTTGATATTACCGGTGCCGGGTCCGTTGGCAAATAGGGCGGCGCCTTTTTACCATTGTTGTTCAGCGTATCCATAATGGCCGGTACATATGCCATAAATAGTATGACCCCCATAGCAACGAGCCACGGGCGGAAAGTATCGAAAATGGGAACACGTTTTTCCGTATGGTACACTTCGCTGATGGGAAAATCAATCACCGGCTCGGCAGTACGTTTACTCAAAAAAGTGCCAAAGAAAACAATGAAATATAGCAGGCCCGCGGCGAACATAATGCCGCCTCCTGCAAGACCGAGCATGGTTGTAATTACCCAGTATGGATTGTATAACTCACTCTCTGGATTGAGATAGGTAAGACCGAGATTTGTTCTGCGTGGCTCACCCAATAGACCACCCCACATGAGTCCTGTAGAGAAGATCAGCACGCCCACTGTCCACAGATAAGGAACAATGGTGTTGATCTTTGGCAGAAAAATTTTCTTGCCGGTAAGTTGAGAAGTCATGAAAATGGACATGCCCAATATTGCCAGGAACACAGGTCCGGCAACGGTTAGGTGAAAATGTCCTGGCACCCATGCAGTGTTGTGAATAACATTATTAAGCGAATAAGAAGCATTCACAAGGCCTGTTAATCCTCCGAATATAAACAGTATCAATCCGTTGATAAGATAGCCAAAGAGGTAAACATTTTTATCGAAGAAGGGCAGTTTCCAAACCCAGTTCCACAAACCTTTTGCGCCTCTTTTCCTGCCTGCATATTCAAGTGAGGCGGCAATGGTAAACGCTGTAATAAAACTGGGAACGGCTACGCCAAATGTGAGAATGGATTGTGTGAGTTTAATGCCTCTGCCAATTGCGGGATCTCCGAACTGGTGGTGCACACCAATAGGAATTGACAACAACAGGAAGAGGAAGAATGCAATGCGACCGGCAAGCTCAGAGTATAATTTGCCTCCGGCTAACTTTGGTAAAATCGTATAGAACATGATATAGGCCGGCAGCAACCAGAAATACACCAGTGCGTGGCCAAAGAACCAGAACAATGTTCTTGTGAGCGAAACATTTACAGTTGGCGTCCATCCCATCGACCAGGGGATCAGCAGCACGAGTACTTCATACGCTACAGCCAATGTACAAACGAACCATATGGTGAAATTGACAAGCGTTCCCAAAACCGCCAGCGGCGTATTTACTTCGCTATTGTCTTTTTTCCATTTTGAATAAATGGTTACCCAGTCGAAGAATGCTACCCATGAGCCCACGATCAGCAATGCTGTTCCAAGGTAAAAGAGTGGATGTGCTTTTAGCGGTGCATAAAACGTATACAGCACAGAAGCCTTGCCCATCAACATGGCCCACGCGGCCATCAAAGTTCCGCCCACCATCAGGCAAACCGAAAGCATGGATGCTCTATAGTTGGGTTCTTTTTTTAAATGAAAAGCAATGGTGGCATGGCCAAATGCTACTGCAAAAAATGTGGTGAGTACAATTGCATTGATCACTCCATGCAGCGTGAGGCCCTGGTAATAATCAAGCTTTGCAAATGACGATTGGTGGATAACCCCTGCCCTGTAAATAACCTGCATCAGGCCGTGATAAATGCCGATGGTCAGTAGCAATACAGGTACAAAAAGCTCTATGAGAATAATATTTCTTATCGGTTTACTTAGGTGCATGTTATGGTTATTTTGAAGGATAGTTAACGATTACTTCCGCCTGCATGTTCTGGTGGCCCGTGCCGCAGAATTCGTGGCAGGTGACTTTGTACACGCCGGGTTTGTCAAACTTTACCGTTGTTTTTGCCACAGCACCCTGTACGCCCATCAGGTTTACATTTTTTTCGGAAATGTCAAAACCATGCACCACATCTTTTGATGTTACAAAAAAATCAACCTCGCTGCCTACGGGGATGTAAACAACAGAAGGTTCGAAGTTCCACATGCGGGCAACGTAAAAAACCTGGTATGTATTTTTATCTACCTGGCTCACCCGCGCATCTTCGTACGATTTATCGTAAGGAAGGCATTCGGTAACGTTCCCTTTTTTTGCCCCCATGGCATAGAAAAGGCAAAATATAAATAGCGCGGACACCAGCAGCGCCACTCCTATTACTGTTCTTTCGAATTTATCCAGCATAGTAAATTGTTTTAGCTGCGGTAAAGCATGATAAAATATATAGTAAACCAGATGATGAGGCCCAGGGCGACAAGCAATGAAAAGAAGGCAACAGCGCCGCGTGGTACGAATTTCTCAGGAAAGTCTTGATTGGAATCCATAAGCGTGTTTATTACATATTTGACTGTAACAAAAAACTTCCTGAACAGTTCACCGTTTCTTGTGTTTTTTCCAAAAAAGATTAAGGAATATCACGACTCTAAAAAGCGTACAATTCATTATATTGTTTGTAAAAAATTAACCCATGCTATCAAAAACGATGCAAGAGGCCCTAAACAGGCAGGTACAACTCGAAGCCGAAAGCTCACAGGCATACCTGGCAATGGCCAGCTGGGCGGAGATCCAGCCGGGGCTTGACGGTGTTACAAACTTTTTTTATACGCAATCCGATGAAGAGCGCATGCACATGCTGAAGCTGATCCGTTACATTAACGAACGTGGTGGTTTTGCGATCGTTCCCGCTCTGGAACAACCGATCATTACCTTCCTGTCTCTTCAGCGGGTGTTCGAAGAATTTTTAAAACACGAGATCATTGTATCGGAAAATATTAACGAGCTGGTGGGAATGGCGCTTAATGAACGAGATTATGCCACGCACAACTTTCTGCAGTGGTACGTGAACGAACAAATTGAAGAGGAACATCTTGCCAGAACCTTAAATGACAAACTGGTTCTTGTAGGCGAAGACAAAGGCGGAATCTATCTTTTTGACAGGGATATTATGTTGCATAGAGGGAATGAGGGGAAGAAACGGTAGGGCAATTAAGAATTAGGAATTAATAATTAATAATTAGTAATTAACAGGGCCACATTCTTGAGCGAATGCGGCCCTGTTGCTTGTATAGCAGATGATCCGGTATTCTCCCATCACTATGCTACACCTATTAATTCTTAATTATTAATTATTAATTCTCCTACTTCTTCCCATTCACCTTATCAATCTTCAAGTTCTCCTTCACGGTGTCCCAATATTCTTTTCCGTAGGACACGAAGATTTCGCTGCCGGCGGGAATATCTTTTAGTGATTTTATAAAAACCATTTTCCCCTGTTTTTCATACTCGCTGTTATTGTTAATACCCTTTACACGTTGCAACCCCTTTGCGTCGTTGGCATAGCGTGCAAGTTCTTCTGGTGTTTCACGGGCATCGATCACGTGATTGCGGTTTACAAAAAATATATAACCGTTGCTACCTTCATCATGATCAACCTCCTTCCATGTAGTGAATTTGCCTTTGTATTCTACGATGCGGGTGCCTTTGGGGATCGGCCTTCTGGTGTATAAACCTTTACCGGCGTTGGGTAAACCTGATTTTTTTACTACCAAGTGTTCTTCTAGTAATGCCATATAAAATGTTATGAACTTATTTCAAGCAAGATAATTGTTTTCGACATTCGTTTGTCATGCCGCATAATAATAAATAACTTTCTGACATTTATTTTTCATGCAACATTTTGATGATCGCGTCTGTAGTATCTATTTCGCTGATCCGCGGAAAGATAGTGTTCACGCTATGTTCGTAGGCAGAGGCTAATCTGTCGGTAGTTGCATCGGAGGCCAATGTAATATTATATCCCAGTTCACTTGCTGCCCTGGCTGTACCTTCCACACCCACGCTTGTTGATACTCCGCCCAGTACAATTCCGGTAACATTTCTTTTTTGCAGCTCGTCATGCAACCCGGTTTCGTAGAAAGCGTTCCATGTTTTTTTGGTAACCAGCAAGTCACCCGGGTGCAGCATAATTTCAGGCACTATCGTAAAGAAGCCCTCCTCCTGCATTTTTGCCTCTGCCGCTTTTTGTCCTTCGGCATCTGCAGGAATCATACTTACCTGCTTTCGTGTTTTCGTCCACGGCGCACCTAGAGGGTTGACATGCACGATCACAACCGGCAGACCTGCATTTCCAAAAGCGTCCAGCAGTTTTGCTGCGTTTGCCAATACAGCCTTCGCGGGATGGACCAGTTGAGCGTTCAAGGTTCCTTTCTGGAGATCGATCAACACAAGGGCTGTGTTTTTGTCTAGTGCAGTGATCATAAATGAGTTTTTTTTAAAGTTACGATGACTGGCCCGGTGGCCATTATTTCAGCCTGTAAAATTTGTACCATTACCGGGCAAGTTTTGAGTGATGAGTCGGAAGCTGCATTTTATAATACACAATTCACCTATGTTTCAACACTCAACGCTTAGCAGTCAAAACTCATAACTCAAAACTCAAAACTTACTGCTTATTCCTTTATGTTTGCAAAAAATTTTCAAGCATGAAAGAATTGATCACATCAGCATGGGCAAACCGCGAATTGTTGAAAGACGCGAAATATGCCGATGCCGTAAGAGCGGTGATTGAAGAAGTGGACAAAGGAAGACTGAGAGTAGCTGCTCCCGTAGAAAGTGGCTGGGAAGTGAACGAATGGGTGAAACAAGCCATTCTGATGTACTTCGGTATTCAGCAAATGAAAACCATGTCATTACCTCCGTTTGAGTTTTATGATAAAATGGAACTGAAGAAAGACTATGCTTCACTGGGCGTACGTGCGGTTCCCCACGCTGTGGCAAGATATGGCGCTTACATCGCCAAAAATGTGGTATTAATGCCTAGCTACGTAAACATTGGTGCTTTTGTTGACGAAGGTACAATGGTTGACACATGGGCAACTGTGGGCAGCTGCGCTCAAATAGGCAAAGGCGTTCACCTTAGTGGTGGTGTAGGTATTGGCGGAGTGTTGGAACCATTGCAGGCTTCTCCTGTAATCATCGAAGACGGCGTATTTGTGGGTTCAAGATGTATTGTGGTAGAAGGTGTTCGTGTAGAAAAAGAGGCAGTATTGGGTGCAAACGTAGTACTAACGCAAAGCACGAAGATCATTGACGTAAGCGGTGCTGAGCCGATCGAATACAAAGGACGCGTACCGGCAAGAAGTGTTGTTATTCCTGGTACATATGCAAAAAAATTCCCAGCTGGCGAATATAATGTAAGCTGCGCACTGATCATTGGTCAGCGTAAACCAAGCACAGACTTGAAAACAAGTTTGAATGATGCTTTGCGCGACTTTAATGTGGCAGTGTAAGAGAATTGAAAGTTGGGTTATGAGTCTTTTGCGCTAAATTTTTATTAGTACTCAAAACTCATAACCCACTACTCAAATTTTTTTCAAAAAACTTATCCGTTATTTATTTCTAGTTCCTATATTTGCACCCCCTGTTAAAGGATGCCCAGGTGGCGAAATTGGTAGACGCACCGTCTTCAGGTGGCGGCGCCGCGAGGTGTGCTGGTTCGAATCCAGTCCTGGGCACACAAAAGGCTTTCAAAATCAACCGATTCTGAAAGCCTTTTTTCTTTCTTGTTCCCAATCGTTTCATAGTCAATTTGATAGCACCTCTAAAAGGCGGCACACAAACGGCACACACGTCAAAAAAAACAAGAAAGACAGGCACGTTCTTGGTGGTTTTATCTAAGTGAACATCATTATAACACCAAGGCGTATGCGCAATGACCGAAAGGTCTATTATACTGGAAAATGCGCGTAAACGCAAACCACGTCAAAACAATTTCAAGTGAAAAAGCAAATAAAACACCAGAGGCAGGTTTTTATTCCGTTTTTAACCGACTCAACGTCTATTCTTAACCAGTGAAAATATTTGTAGTTTTACATTTTTACGGCGATACCGACGATTTTTTTTTCGCAGTCATAACAAACTCTTTATGGTTAAAGCAGGCCCATCCTCAACGGTTAGCAATGCTGAAGAAGCGCTGGGTCTCATTTTTGTGATCTTGTGTTTTGCCATGCTAAGCTTTTCCTGCAAAAAGGAATTATCGTGTGAGAGCTGCAGATTTGTCGATTCAATACGCACAACAAATCATCCACCCGTTGCCAATGCGGGAGCCGATCAGACAATTACATTACCGGCAACTACTGCTACACTTGACGGAAGAGGTTCAACTGATCCGGACAATAATATCACCGGTTACTTATGGACAAAAATTTCGGGGCCATCGTTGCCTAACATTGCTGCGTCGAATGCTGCATTAACTTCAGTAAATAACCTGGCGGAAGGAACTTATGAGTTTGAACTAAAAGTGACAGATGCCGGTGGTCTGTCAGATAAAGACACAGTGAAGCTTACGGTGACGAGCCGGCGTGTTCCATGCACAGATTGCAAAATCGTGTTTACATCTGACCGCGATGGCAATGCCGAAATTTACTCTTGCAATGCTGATGGCTCCAACATCAAGCGACTTACCAACAGCGCCGGACTTGATGACCAGGCCGCCTGGTCTGCGGACGGAAAACATATTGCGTTCGTGAGTGACAGAACCAGTATTCCTGAGATTTACGTCATGAATGCAGACGGCTCAAATGTTATTCGCAGGACCTTCACTGAAAGCTATAGCGGGCACCCAACCTGGTCGCCAGATGGAACAAAGATCGCTTATTCTTCGATCATTAATGGCAATACAAGCATCTGGGTGGTGGGCGCAACGAGTGGATTACCATCGTTGCTATTCGATGGAGATACGCAAGATGATCAGCCGGCGTGGTCGCCGGATGGAACGAAGATCGCCTTCGCCAGCAATCTTGCAGGCACAGACCACCCTTATGAAATCTATACGATTGCCCCCGACGGCACAGGATTCATCAAAATTCCTGTTGTAAAGACTCTCGGTGAGCTAAACTACCTTGGGCCAAGCTGGTCGCCGGACGGCTCAAGGCTGGCAATGGAAATTCGTCAGCCAAGCGGTGTTGATCTGCTGGACACGCGAATTGGAACGATGAGTGCTGATGGCACCGGACTAAAGCCGATCGCGGCAGGAATAAAAGCTGGAACAGCAACCACTTGGTCAGCCGATGGCACAAGAGTGGCCTACACTTCACTGTCAGGATCGAGAAAAGATGTAGCATGGGCCTATGCAGATGGATCTTCAAAAGGCATTATTGTGACCAATGGCTGGAGCGCTAACTGGCAGCACTAATGCGATGTAGCGTGGCGTACTTAAATAATCAGGCAAACAATGTCGTTTCAAAAATATCTATTTCAAATAACGAAGTGCAACGATGCCAGGGTTCAGAACCGTTGCATCGGCGAGTTTCAACTGAAGTGTCTCCGGCAAATTGATACCACCTAACAACCGCGTACCTTCCCCGGCAATGACGGGGTGAACAACAAAATGATATCCATCAATGACTCCTGTTCCGGCTTTTCTTTGATTTCTCTAAAAATGAAACACGCAATCAAAAACGTTGAACTGCCATTTAGCTCCACATTCTTTCGATTTCAAACTATTTTTTCACCAATGACACACGTGCGTCAAATTTATGACACAAGCACTTGCATTTTTTGATAACCTTGTATATTGTATTGATAAAGGATAAGAGGACGACACTTTTTTGACACACGATCTTCATAACGTAATGATATATACGCCCAGTCTGAATCCAGTCCTGGGCACACGATTAGGTTGAGGATCATCGATTCTCAACCTAATTTTTTGTCATCAATGTCGTTGGTCCTCTTTTCTACGCTTTTTTTTCACTCATTACGAAACACAAATGACACACGCTTTCGCTGGTCCGATTCCAACACGGAACCAGCACATTCAAAGCAAATCACGGTATTTAACAACGGAAAACACTTCCCGAGTAAGACGTTACTGCCGATCAGCTGCGCTGCATCTCAAAAGGCATCAAACTCGCTTTGGTAAAATACCGGAAATTTGTTAGCCTGGCTTGCCGGAACACCTCTATTCGAGCAATTGTTAGTTGCGTTTATTAATAAATTCCTGAACAACATCATTCACCAAAAAACGTCTACTTATATGACCGATAATGACTTCCATTTCCTGCTTGCGCAAAAGGTCTCTCACATTTGATAACGCTTCAACTATTTTTAGATCAATTTCTTTTTTGAACAACTGGTTTGACAACTGCAATAACATTTTTGAACCTGCAACATCAACATAAGGAGCCGAGGACAAATCAAGGATCACTAATTTGAGATCGGCATTGTGTGCCTCCATGTGTTTTGAAATTTTCTCCAGAACGTCCATTGCATTGAAGTAAAGAATGGACGATTCTATTCGTAAAATGAGGATGCCACTGTATGTAATATTGTCCGGATGGCGCTTAATATCGGAATACTGGTCGGTATTTGTTACTCGTCCAAGTTCAGCAACATTCGGATGGGCTGTCCGTCTGATTAATAAAATCAAAGAAACAATTACGGAAAGCATCACTCCCTTTAAAATTCCAAACACGAGTACACCAGCAAACGCAAACATCAATACAAAAAACTCGATTCTGTCCAGTTGATAAACGCGTTTCATTTCTTTTACCTGTATTAAGCCGGATACTGCATGCAATACAATTACCGCAAGCAGCACTTCCGGCAAATATTTTAACCATTCCGTTAAACAAAGCAATATTACTGCAAGCGTAATAGAACAAATAATGATCGACAAAGGTGTTTTCGCACCTGACTTTTCATTTACCGTTGATTGTGATAAACCGCCTGAAACAACATAAGCACTGGAAAAGGCAGCTACGAAATTTGCAAATCCTAGCGAAAGCAGTTCTTGTCGTGGATTGATTGTGTAATCATTTTTTAGTGCCAATGTTCGCGCAGCAGAGATAGTCTCTATATAACCCATGAGAAAACATGCAAATGCCAGACCAAAAATGCCATCAATGTCACGAAATCTTAGTGAGGGTTTTCCAATTGAAGGCAGGCCTTTGGGTATTTCACCTGTTACATGGATACCCAACGATGACAGTTGTGTAACGGAAATAACGATAATAGAGGCAACCACCACAAACAATGATACGGGCTTGCCTGGTAAAATCATATTTCCTGCGATCAGCAACAACAATGCTACCATGCCGAAACCAAGAACAACGTAATTTGTTTGTGGTAAATGCTGAAACAATATCGCTACCCGCTCAAAAAAGTTGCCTTCTCCGCCTTCCACACCAAAGAGCTTCGGCAATTGCGTTGAAATAATAGAGAGAGCTGCACCTGCTTTAAATCCCAGCAGGATATTATCGCTTATAAAATTTACAAGAGAACTTAATTTAAAAATAAAAGCAACAAAGCAAATGCAAGCCACAGCAAATGCTGTCAGCTCTGCAATTGCTGACCACCTTTGGGGATCCCCCTTTGAAAGCACTGCGAGTGTTGAGCCTATCATCAATGACATTGCTGACGTTGGACCTACAGCAACATGACGAGAGGTAGTAAAGAGTGCAAAAAAAAATCCGCCCACAAGACAGCAATAGATTCCAAAGTAAGTGGGTACTCCGGCTAGTGTTGCATATGCCATTGATTCAGGTAGCACAAATGACGCAAGTGTAATTCCTGCTACTAAGTCCCATTTAAAAAAGATCCGTTGATAGTTTGGTAACCACTGCGTGATAGGTATAGACAAAAGAATGTTTTGCCTATTAAAAGCTGTTTTTATTCTCGTTTTCAGATATGATGAACCAATGTGCATGAGTGTGTCAACTTTAAATAACCACTTTAATTTTCCCATCAGTCATTTGGCATGCCGGCTAAACTCGTCTTGCTTTGTTGCAGAACATGTCGATATCATTTCTGTGGCCATCAACGACCAAGATAATAACAAACCCTACAAAGCCTTGTGATAATCTCATTTTATTGGAACCATACGGACCTCTATCCACAATAAAATCACCGCCTATGAAATGAGATGTATTTATTTTTTTTTTCTTTCTTGCGGAGCATCAATTTCCATCGAGACAAGTCTGGCTATCAAAATAGCAGGATACAGCTGTCCAATCAATGCTTCCATATTTGCGAGAGATCTGCTGAAGGGTAGTAAAGGGATAATATCTCCGTAACCGACAGTTGTTAAAGTTGTCAGACTAAAGTACATGAATTCTTTTCTCTCCGCTAAACTTAATCCTTTAAAGGCCGTATCATCGTCAACGAAATAGACAGTCTCGTACATTAATGCAAAAATGAATCCGATGAGAAGATATACAACAACTGCTCCAAATACCCGATGTATGGTAACTGCTCCAGCACTGAATGTACGAAGCAGCACCACCCAACTAAGCATCATGCTATACAATATCAAAAGAGTGTCGTTAGTCACTGTGAGAGTCGGAGAGCTAAATATTGCTCCGAGAATAAACAATACCAATAGGGCAGCTCCGAATACTTTCAAAAGGTAGTTTTTAAAAAAAATCAATATACCTGTGGCAAGCAAACAAAAATAAAAAACACTGAAAATCACCTTGCCAAAAATCGTTTTTTGTCCTAATGGGATAACGATGAAGATCTGTATAAACAGAATGCAAAGCAAAATCGTAAGACCTACTTCATTTGTCCAAAGCAGCTTGATCTTTTTACCCAATGCCTTCAAAACAAAGTTATTAATGATTAATTAAGCGTGCTAGCAGTGATATAACAATAAGCAACGAAAATTGTTTGTTTAAGTAAATGAAGCGCCTGCATGTGATAAAGAGATCTGCAGAAAATATGGCATTCATCAACCTAGTTTTACAATTGGAACAAGCAGTTCCTGGAACCAGGTAAAAAAGGCTACTGGCGACACCTCCAGAGAGGCCACCACGGCAATCGCTATTGTTGCTCGTTCAGACATCGGTATAAATTGACATTAAAAGATTTGGGCATTCCTAAAAGCATCTTTTATAAATGGTGCCATTTTATCCCACACAACAATGGTTCTTTGGGTCATTTTTATGATCGCGTCTTGTAAGACCTTGTAAGGCGATTTTAAGATCGGTTTTTAGGGGGCAGTTTGCGGCGCGGCGAGGGCGCAATTGTCGAAACAAACGTTGCATTTGTTTGTTTACAATCACGTGTTTTTTATTGTAGACAAAATCTGCATGGTATGGTAGAAGTTTAAATTCCAAGAATAACTTCAAAAGAATCTTTTTAGGGGTGGACAATTCATTTTTGAAAGGAGAGATTGACTTTATGCAATCGAGCAAGGCAATGTCACTGCTTCGTTTTCGATATCCTCGGTTTATAAATCGCTGAGGTAGAACAATAAAACAGCACCCGCATGAAACAAAACGTTCAGACATCAAAAGAAAAAATTAGCTACAAAAAAGAAAATGTGAATCAATTTTAATAACAACTTTAAAATTAAAACATTATGGCAAAAATTCTTTGCGTACTGTATCCTGATCCTGTAACAGGTTATCCTCCCAAATATGCCCGTAAAAGCATACCTGAAATTCAAGTATATCCTAACGGACAAACTACCCCTACTCCGGTTGGAGAGTTTGGCTTTACGCCTGGTGAGTTATTGGGATGTGTATCCGGCGGTTTAGGTTTGCGTACTTATCTGGAAGCAAATGGTCATGAATTAATTGTTACCAGTGACAAAGAGGGTGCGGACTCGGTATTTGACCGCCATTTGCCCGATGCCGATGTGGTGATTTCGCAGCCGTTTTGGCCCGCCTATCTTACTGCGGAGCGCATCGCAAAAGCTGAAAAACTCAAGCTGGCATTGACTGCCGGTATTGGCTCTGATCACGTTGATTTGAAAGCAGCAGCAGAACGAGGCATTACCGTTGCTGAAGTTACATTTTCCAACTCTATAAGCGTATCGGAACACGTGGTGCTTACAGCTTTGGCACTTGTTCGTAACTTTGCGCCTTCTCACACTATTGCCACTTTGGGCGGCTGGAACATTGCGGATTGTGTATCCCGCAGCTATGACATTGAAGGAATGGAATTTGGCACGTTGGGTGCAGGACGTATCGGTGTGGCCGTTCTCAAACGTATGAAACCGTTTGACGTAAAGCTTCACTATTACGACCCTCACCGCCTTTCCGGAGATGTCGAAAAAGAACTCAATGTAAAGTACCACAGTTCGCCCGAATCATTGGTTAATGTTTGTGATGTTGTCAACGTACAAACACCGCTTTATCCTTCTACACAAGGATTCATAAATGAAGAGTTTTTGTCGAAGTTCAAACGCGGGGCATATCTGATCAATACTGCACGGGGTGCATTGTGCGACCGTGATGCGATTGCCCGTGCTTTGGAATCAGGACAGCTTGCTGGTTATGGCGGCGATGTATGGTTTCCGCAACCGGCACCGGTTGATCACCCTTGGCGTACTATGCCAAACAATGCAATGGTGCCGCACATTTCGGGGACATCGTTGTCGGGTCAGGCTCGTTATGCCGCGGGAACATTAGAGATTTTGCAATGCTTCTTTGAAGGAAAATCTATCAGAAAAGAATACTTGATAGTTGACGGTGGCAACCTTGCAGGTACAGGAGCAAGCTCTTACAAACTAGACTAAAATATTATAATATTAAGCTTACAAATAATAAAACAACTTAATTGTATTGCAGCCAAAGTTCTCAAATCCTTCATAAAACGGTTCGAGAAAACTCCACTCCTGGGCACTTTTATAAAAAAGCTGATAATTAACAAATTATCAGCTTTTTTATTTAACCACTCTTTGTACTAATCAATATTTACGAAATCAAATCTAGTCTGTGCGAACTAACAGGTTGGAAAATAACATCACGTCAATCATTAGCCGAAGAAAACAATGTTTTTTTATTACTCCCCTAATCAATGACATTGATCTGTTATTTTTTTTCGACAGTCTGTTTTCTAAAAAAGAAATATTACGTTCAAGTTTAAATCCAAACATAAGAAACTATTTATTACTTAAATTTACATAGAGTGAATACGTTTCGCCTTAGCTTACTGGAAACGTCCATAAATATGTAGAAACGAATAAAATGCAGGAAACAAAAGGACTGATTCAGCAAATAAAATTACACAGCAAAATTGCCATTAGAGTAAGCACTAACGCTAATACTAATTTACCTGCTGATGTAATGAAAATGCTTACCCAACCTCACCGCAAAGCCAACTATTTTTTTGTGTTTGTTGAAAGCGGTTCACTTACCCATAAAGTTGATTTGAAAGACTTGACCATCACCAGTGGACAGTTGTTTTTCATTCTGCCAAACCAAATCCATACAGCACCGGAAAAAGTTAAGGATAATCTTAAATGTTTTAAAATGAGCTTTGACCAAAACTGTTTGTCATTGCTTCCTAAACAATTTTCTTTTTTACTCAATCCGCTAAACTCGCAAATCGTTTCGTTTGACGACGCTTCAAGGCAGCGAACGAAAATGCTTTTTGAAATTTTGAACAACATTCTAAATGCAGATGGAAATGAAGAAGATGGAGATATTATTTTGGCTCATCTTAATTCTATAATGACAGAGATAAACACTGCCTATTTTAAAAATGTGGTGAAAGAAAACTTGCTGCCTGACCGACTTTCTAAATACATTGATTTTAAAATTGCAGTTGAAACCCATCTCACAGAACAACTTTCAATAAATACCATTGCCGACAATTTGACCATAACGACTAACCACCTTTACAACATTGTAAAAGAGTTTTCAGGTGTTTCACCAAAAGAATTTATCACGAACCGTTTAATGTTGGAAGCACAACGAAAACTGCACTATTCAAAATCTTCTGTTAAAGAACTAGCCTATGAACTTGGCTTTAACGACCCCGATTATTTTTCACGGCTTTTCAAAAAGACCACGGGGAAAAGTATCAGTAATTATTTAGCTGACATTCAGGATTTGTCAGGCAACTAAAATGAATTGTCCATCCCATTTCAATTTGCTCCACCGATTTTTGCGGTAAGTAATTTATTAAAGAATGAAATCAGCATTTATAACCGGAGCAAACAGAGGGATCGGTTTTGAAACCGCAAAACAATTAGCAGCACTCGGATATTTTGTTTACATGGGCAGCCGGGAAAAAACAAAAGGGCTTGAGGCCGTGACAGCACTTAAGGCATTGGGTTTGTCAAATGTAGATTGCATTGAATTAGATGTAACGAACATTGCATCCATCAAAGCAGCGCGGCAAACAGTAGAAAGCAAAACACCACAGTTAGATGTTTTAATAAACAATGCCGGCATTAGTGGCGGCTTTCCACAACAACCTCTTACAGTTCCTATCGAGAAAGTAAAAACAGTTTTTGAAACTAATTTCTTTGCTCCGATTCAGGTTATACAAGAATTTATTGATTTACTAAAAAAATCAAAGGAACCACGAATTGTAAATGTAACTACGGAACTTTCTTCTATTACCAAACATCAAGACCCCACCTGGGAATATTACGCCTATAATCCCTCAGCTTACGGGGCTTCGAAGTCAGCATTAAATGCCTACACTGTTATGTTGGCTAAAGAACTTAAAGACACAAATTTCAAAGTGAATTGTGTTTGCCCCGGCTTTACAAAAACAGCGTTCAATAATTACATGGGAGTAAAGCCAGTCGAACATGGAGCACGGGCTATTGTAAAGTATGCAACCATTAACTCAGATGGTGCGACAGGAAAATTCTTCAATGAAGACGGCGAAATGCCATGGTAAAATCTACGATATAACGTTAATCAATAGTCGAAATTTAGCAACAAGGCCAACTTGCTTCAAAAAACAAACTACAGATTTTCAACTTGCCGTTATTGCACTAATATCGTCAGCCCTATTTTTTGCTGACCATCGCTCCAAATCACTCTGTAAATACCTTTTATGAGAGAACTCACATCTACTTTTGTGGTGTCAGTATTAGGGTCTACTTTAACTGTTTTAACAATACTTCCATTCATGTCAACAATGGTGATTTGCGAAGTCGTGGAAACCGAAGGATGCTTAACCGTTATAGAGCCATTTATCGATGGGTTTGGATAAACCTGGATCACATCATTTGGCTGTTGAGAAATGTAAATGAAGCCATCCAATGATGTTGTATCCGTTCTGGTAGATACCTGAACTTTACCGGAAGCGCCCGAAGCAACGACAGCTTTTATCACAGAATCAGAAATTATTTCAAATGAGAAAGCATCTGTTCCTCCAAAGCTTACAGCGGTAACATTACTAAAGCCGCTTCCCTTAATGGTAACGGTTGCCCCCAGCGTTGCGCTCGTTGGCGAGAATGAAAGTATTTGCGGTTTAGGAGCTATATATACAAATCCCGGACGCGAAATTTTAACACCCGACACTATGATATTAATATTTCCACTGGCTCCACGACCAACGATTGCTATTATAACTGAATCTGAAATTACTTTAAACGAGGCAGCAGCAATGTCTCCAAAACTTACAGCGGATGCTGAATCAAACCCTCTGCCCACGATTCTTACGGTATCTCCTGTTGCTGCACTTGCAGGAGAAAATGAAAATATTTCCGGTGCAGGCTTTAAGTAAGTAAACCCTTGGAGCGAAGCCTTCGAATCAGATGTATTTATTTCTAAGTTTCCGCTTGCACCAACGCCAACAACGGCGTCTATTACACTGTCTGCAACTATTTTAAATGATGATGCAGCCACACCGCCGAAGGTAACGCCTATTGCATTAGTAAGGTTTGCCCCTTTAATGATCACGTGGGTTCCCTTTGTTCCGCTAGTGGGAGAAAATGAATAAAGACTTACCGGAGAAGAAATATATTTAAACCCTCCTTTTATGGCCACACCCTCATTGGTTGTTACCGAAATATCACCTGTAGCGCCGGAGCCAACTACTGCAATAATTACTGTATCTGAAACCACTGTAAAGGAGCTAGCCGCAATGTTGCCAAAAGAAACGGCGGAGGCATTTGAAAAACGGGTGCCTTTAATGGTGACCTCCGTTTTTACACTGCCGGACTGTGGTGAAAAGGATGTTATAACAGGCTTGAGAGAAGCCAGTTGATTTTTTAAAATCGTTATATCATTTGACTGCAGATTTGTTACAACTATGTCTGCTTTGCCATCGCTATTTAAATCTCCGATTACGGCATTCGTGGTTTGTGCCCCGGCCAGGTAGTCTACTCTCGGCGCAAAAGAAACAGCGCCGGGTGCGCTGGTATTTCGATAAACAGCAATACTATCGTTTGAGTTATGAAAGAAAGTAACCACCACATCAGGCTTTCCGTCGCCATCAACATCGCTCATTGCCATTGTTCCTACCGGCGCCCCTGTTGGTATGTCTATCCTTGGCGCGAAAGAAAGATGATTCAATGTGCTTGTATTTCTCAGTACCGAAAATGAAGCCGGTATGGGACTATCTTCATTTTTATTACCAACCACAATATCAGGTTTGCCATCTCCATCGACATCGCCCACAGTAACAAGCTCTGAGCCATTTGGCGCAGGATAAACCGTCTCCGGATCAAAAGAAATGTGGCCGGGTAAACTTGTATTTTTTGAAACTGAAACATGATTGTAATTAGCGGTTGCTGTTATCATTTCAGGTTTCCCGTCACCGTCGAGGTCGCATAGATAATTTTGTGCACTTCCGCCCTGCTTGGAGAAATTCGTGGGACCATCCAACCCCAGCTTTCCGTTAATGATGTGATTTGCACTATAAATGGTAAATGTTTCGTACTGGTTGATCACAGCAATATCAGGAAAGCCATCACCATCAAGTTCATTTATTGCGCAATTCTGGGGATACTCGTAGTCGTTCCAGCTTATCCGGTAAATACCTTCAAACTGAAAAGAAATATTGCCATTAGTGCTGGTATTGGTCCATATAGACAATCTTGAGCCTCCACCTGCAGAAATTGTAATTGCCAGGTCCGGCTTGCCATCGCCATTGAGGTCTCCGGCACATACGCCTGAAGGATTGGGTTGTACATCAATAGTGGTAGCAGATGCAAATGAAATTGAATCAACCGTAGAAGTGTTCCTCCTGAAGGCGATTCTTCTTTCCGCGACATTTACCAATAGCAAATCCAGCTTGCCATCTCCATCAAGATCACTTAGATAACTGTTGACAAGAATAGAGCCTTCGTTTGCAAGTGTTTGCCTTTTGAATGAACTGTCGGTAAGCGGAATGCCACCTTTTCCAAACGTTACAATAAAAGGGCTGGCTGAGTATGCCACCGAACCTTTTACGCCCACAGAAATTGGCTGGTAGGTAGCATTGGCAGGTACCCTAACCACCAGGGAAGTATTTGTGGCGCTTAATACCTGTGCCCTTACGCCGCCAAAAAAAACAATATTATCGCTCAAAGTGGTGCTGAAATTAACGCCGCTTATCGTAACCGTGGTGCCTATCGGGCCCGAGGAAGGCGCAAAAGAGGTTATGAAAACGCCGGTATAAAATCCAACCAAAGAATCTTTACCTGTAGCATTTATAACACTCACAGGTGAAATGCCCGGAGCGATGTCACCCACAACAGCAGTGATGCTGGTGTCGCTGTTAATGGTAAATGACGCGGCTTTAAATTTACCGAAGTTCACGGCCGTAGCACTGGAAAAATTACTTCCCTTAATTGTCACAGTCGTTCCGGTAGTGCCCCTTACAGGATCAAAAGAAGTCACATCCGCCAAAGTACTGAAGACAAATCCTGATTTAACACCAGTTTCATTGGTGTTTGTTACCGCAACGTTTCCCGATGCTCCGCTTGCTACAATAGCCTTAATGATAGTGTCTCCCGTTACTGTAAAAGAAGTGGCCTCAATATTTCCAAACTTCACCGATGAGGTTCCGGTGAAATTTTTTCCATAAATAAAAACAGTTGCGCCGGTTCCTGCAGTGGTTGGTGTAAAAGACTTCACCACCGGAGCACTCACCCTATTTTTATAGATGGACAGCGTATTGTCATTCCTGTTCACTACAATAATATCGGGTCTTCCATCGCCGCTAAGGTCACCACTTGCAATGCAAAGCGGGGATCCCTGCGTTTTATAATTACGGCCACCTGAAAAAATAATTGAGTCACTTCGGGTTATGTTTTTGAAGAAAAGCATTGTATTGTCCATGCTATTGGCAACAGCGAGATCGGCCATGCCATCTCCGTCAAAATCATTGATGTCAAGCGACATAGGATTGGAACCTCCCGAGCTGTGATGAACAGAAGGGTTTATTTTAAAAGCGCCGGGAGTGGAAGTATTTTTAAATAAGGTGAAGGAATAGTTCAATTGATTAGCTGTTATGAGGTCAGCTTTACCATCATTGTTCAGGTCACAAGCGGCAATGGCCGCGGGGTCCTCGTCCCAGGAATATAATAAAGTTTGATCGGCAAATGCAATCGTTCCGATGGTACTGATATTTCTAAATCCCGTTAATGTACCTGAGGTGCCGATATTGGAAGACCTTTGAGCCATTAAGATGTCCCTCTTGCCATCGTTATCGAAATCTGTTGCAATCGTACATTTGTCACCTGAATTTAGCGAAATGGGAAATTGTTGCATGGAGGCAAAAGCAATATTGCCCGGACTTCCTGTATTTCTAAACGCACAAAAAGTTTTATCTCCCGCAAAGCAAAAATCATTCATTCCGTCTCCATCGAGATCCGTTATTGAAAGGGTACTCGGAACAGAGTATGCAAGGGGCGCTACTACATCAATATTCTTTTCAAATACCAGCTTGCCGTTGCTGCTTCTGTTCCTGAAAATAGAAATGACGTTGTTATTAGTGGTGCTGGTGAAGGTAATAATATCCAGCAAACCATCACCGTCTATGTCTGCAATTTGCAAACAGGTGCTGCTCGGGTTTAGCGTCAGAGCAACTTTGTCTCCATTAAACGAAATGTTGCCCCCGGCGGATACATTTTTGTAAACCGTTACCTGGTCATTTCCGTTGGTCAAGACTGCCAAGTCCAGCTTTCCGTCTCCATCCAAATCCGCAACCCGGCAAACCCTGGGTAAGCTGCCCACCGCCATAGCAGGAATATTGGTAGAAAATGAATTTGCAGAAAATGAGGTATCGCCTCCGGGAAATGTCACATCAAAAATATTATTGGAAAATCCTGTGAGATTATTGGTAGTGACAGATATCGGCTGGTGTGTAGCTCCCACCGGAACGATAACTTTTAACGATGTGCCGGAAGCTGTTGACACCACTGCCCTTGCGCCGCCAAAATATACTATGTTGGATGCAGGATCGCTGCTAAAATTATTTCCGGTTATTGTTACGGTAGCGCCTGTTTCGCCATACGCTGGTGCAAAAGAATTGATTACCGGAGGAGCAATATAAATAAACCCGCTTGCTGCTCCCGAAATGCCGGATACAGACACAACCACGTTTCCGCTCCCGCCGTCAGCTACCTGCGCAACAATTTCAGTGTCCGATATCACCTTAAAGGAAAGTGCACTCCTGCCTCCGAAGCTTACGGCTGTTGCGTTTGAAAAAGCTGTTCCTTTGATTTGCACGCTTGTGCCATAACTGGCAGCCGTAGGCGTAAAAGAGGAAATCACAGGTTGGGCAAAAACTGATTTAACAAAAAAGAACAGAACAAAAACCAATAATTTTTTTGAGAAGTTACTGAGGGGACTCATAAAACTAGGTCTAAAAGGTTTGTCTTCTAATATAAATAAATTATTCCAAATTAGCCACTGCCTGCCACACACGATCTTTACTGCAATCCATTAATCGTGCGGCCACACAGCTGATCTCTGTTTGCCGTACCTTATTTATCAATCAGTTGTAACGACATCAAATTTATTATGAACGAGTAAAAAAAATGCGGCACATTACGTAAATCACCACACGATATTCAGGTGACAAGTGCTTAATCTTGTTTCAGAGGTGAAAAAAACAAGACAACCCCATTCCCAATGAAAACTTCGTTTTAGCTATCTGTTGGCTTTTATCTGAATATTCGAATTTGTAGAACATTTCATCATTGTTCCATTTGGTATAAACAGGCACACAAACATTAAAGCCAATTGAAAACTTTTCATTCAAAACTCTTTCCGATCCTATATTAAGGGATATAAAATGTCCCGGAGAAAAAGATTCTTTATTTACCTGATAGGCCTGGTTTTCTGTGGCGATATATTTCTGACGAAATGAACTTAAATGATTGTAACAAACATCAGCATTGATTGAATATTGTTTATCGAGAGTTCTTTTATAGCCAATGGCAATCCCTGAAATTAAATTATCGTAGAAATATTTTTTTGTGTGATAAAGAGGTTTGGTTCCATCAGGTGTATGGTATTGAAACGGACGTAGAAGATTGAATGCTTGTCTAAAGTAGCCGATAGAAGCCCTTGCATAAAAGTTTTTAAGGAACGGTTGGGTATAATTAATATTCACTCCATAACTTACAGCCGTTCCTGTTGGATGTTTTGGAGATCCGAGTTGATAATAAAGTGCTTCAGAATTGTTTACAATAACAGGAACCGAAACGCCAACATATCCCCGTTTTGATGCACTTTGTGCAAACACAGAAGCGCCAACAAGCACAAAGAAAAAAAGCAGCACAACTCCTTTTTTCTTTATAATGATTGTCTTCAGCTGACAGCATTTTGGAGACGAAGCGAATGCATAAAGTTCTTTCATTGTTATTTCTTTATGATTAAAATTTTGGCAACACATCACTTCACCTTCGCGACCGCAGGAGGTGTCCAGGTGCCGTTTATCGTTTCATCCTTCGGTCCGTAAGCGCGGATGTAAAGCGAGAACTCTCCTTTCTTTGGTGAAGGCAGCCAGTTGTTTTTCCATTCCTCTGCGGGAGCAATTGACTGCACAAATAGTGTAAGCGAACCATCCGCATTGAATTTCATGGATTGATTTTTGGTGCCCAAAGAATAACGTTTGATTTCATTGGGTTCAAAAAAGTGGAAACGATTGTAAAGGGTGAGCGACCAAAAGCCATTTACCGGCGGTGTTTGACCCTTTGCAAAAGTTACTGTGTATTTATTCGCTCCGTTAAGGCGGCCACCAACAGAATCGAGGTCCTGGTAAAAATATCTTGTTTCCTTAGGTGCGTTAACCAGTATGTTAGATTTGGCAACGGCTGTTCGGGTAAAATAATCGGTTCCGAAGGTAGCGCCGTTCAACATTGTACCCCAATGATATGGCAATTGAACACCCCAGTTACGAAACTCAAAAACAGGTTTCACAATTTGCTCTTCGGTTTCTTTAGCAGCTTTTACCATCGCCTCTTTTATTTTAGGATCTTTATTTGCTGCGTCTATCACAGCAAGCACCTGGGCATAGCGAGCCTCTTCACCGCGAAGCGGAGGTGCGTCTTTCAATACGGCCGGCAACTCATCAAAAAACTTTTCAGGAAATACCCAATGAACTTCTTCACTGCTTCCGGGAGGGGCAGGTAAATTTGGTAAGGTTGTCCAGTCCTTTGTCTTCATTTTGCCGTCATACTCGACAAACGGATACATGTTAATACCCTGCGTGAGTTTTTGCACTTCGGCCAGGTCTCCCGGCGCATCAGAGAGAAAAACACGGGGTACAATGAATCCGGTATTGGTTGGACAATGAAAGACTTTACTAATGCCATCAGGCACTTTACCGTTCCAATCGGGGCCTACCAAAAGATAGAAGCCTGGTTTCGAATCGTACATGGCACCTAGCTGGGCGAAGCCATCTGTCCGCAGATCCACTATCTGATACACCCAGAAACGGTTACCAAACTCAGGTACCTGCAGCACTACAGGGCTTTTGTCGAAAGCAGCAATACCTCCTCCATACACCACATCCTGGTTGGGGCATGCGACTATGCGTTCCATGGGTTCGACATAATTGCTCAGCATGGAAAGCCTGTTTAAGGGTGCGGCGGGAACCAGTCCGCCCGTACGTCCCTGCTCGGGCACTTGTGCAAAAGCCAGGCGGCGATTGTAAATATTTACCATCGGCCATGCCCAGAAATAGGCCTCTCTGGCCACAGATGCAGCATACTCAGCCGTAATTTTCATTTTAAGGTCGGGCCCCGGCGGCAGATTTTGCACGCTATCCCTGCTACTAACGGTTTTCACCGAATCGGGCGAAGATGCAGGCGTGTTATTTGTCACGGGCGGGTTGCAATGCGCGAAGAAATAGGTAATTACCAAAAGGAGACATACTTTTTTCATATCGATCAGTTTTGTGTCAGCCTTGCGGTTAATGCAATCATGGCTTTCTATTGCACTAACAAGCAATCGCGCAGAGGGTTCAAAGACCCATAATTTTTCTATGAACGCAGGAATGGACATCTGATCTATAATCACAAATAGCTGTTATTCAAAAAACTGGATGTTTCTATAACACTCCCGGCAGATAAATACATCGCAACCATAGTTCCAAAAAATCCCGGTTTGTTCGGACAAGTCCAGCTAACTGAATTGTCTCCTTTTCTTCTCCTGCATTCTTAAGTACTTCGGCTGCCAGCCTCTCCGATTTTGTTAGGGTTTCGAAAATATTTTGAACAAAATAGTTCGTCGCATATTGGTAGTCGTAAAATTATTATTTATTTTACTTTGTCGTACATTTACTAAACTAACGTTTACACAAAACCGCAAAGACATAAAATATTTACTATTTTAGCTTTCGGAAAATACGAACCCTTACCTAAACAACATTGACCCATGAAACAGACCATTAGTATCCTTCTAATGCTGATTAGCATTTATGCAAAAGCAAGCTCTTGCAAAGCCACCAAATCCGGAAATTGGGAAACCGCTGGCACGTGGAGTTGCGGGCATGTTCCAGACGCAGGCGATGATGTAACCATTGATGCCTTATTTACAGTTACGGTAACGGGCAACAACACGGTTACCATTGGAAACCTCGATATTTTTGGCACACTGGATTTTACGAATGGCTCAAAAGTTAGTTTAGGGGCCGCGTCGGCGGTGAATGTCCATACCGGCGGTAGTATTACTGGTGGAAATCCCGGAGCCAAGCTTGTCTTTCCTGCCAACACGATAAAAGGTTCATTTTCGGTTACGGGTCCCTATTACATTAATAACACCGGACAGGGCGCGGGCGCTGCACCATTGCCGTTAACCCTCGTTTCTTTTACAGCGGCCAAACAACAAAATCAGGAAGTGGGGCTTTATTGGAAAACAGCAAACGAGGAGAATGTAAATTTCTTTGCAATCGAATCGACCGATTACGAGACGTCTAACTGGCGCCCAATAGATACAATTTCCGCGATGGCACCAGCTGGAGGCGGTTATTCATACTCATTCATCGATCGCAATAAATTGAACGGCAATCGGTATTATCGCCTGAAGATGGTTGATCGCGACAGTAAATATGTTTTCAGTAAAGTCGTGGCCGTTAATTCACCTCAAACAGAAACATTCTCTGTAAAACCTACGCTGGTCAACAATTCTATGACGATCACGCTACTTTCATCTGGCCCCGCGCAGATTTCGATTTTCAATACTTATGGCCAGTTGGTCAAAACATTGACCTCCGATAATCAGAGCGTTAATATTGATGTTTCCATGCTAAGTAGAGGTCTGTACTTCTTAAAACTTGCCCAGGGAACGGGTTCTTACTCTACGAGGTTTTTCAAGCAATAGAATTTACAACCCAATGGGCTTCGACAAGCTCAGCCTGACACTCCGTTCGCGCTGTCAGGCTGAGCTTGTCGAAGCCCATTGAAGTGAATGTGAGCCAATATTCTTAACTAAACGACATTGCAACCAACCCTTTTGTTCTCAAATAATTTTCAAAAAAAAGAGGAGGCCATTATAGCCTCCTTCTTATATTACACATGAGAAAAAGAATGCGTGCTGCTGTTGTTTCATCCGGTATGAAACAATTTCTCAATTGGAAGTACTAACTTCTTTGGTCTTATTGTCTGCGTCTTTTTTAGCAAGCTTATCTCTATACTCAGTTATCATTGTAATCTGAGAATCGATCCTCTTCGTTGGCTTGTTCTCGCGAACAAGATTGTTCCGGATCTCATCGCCTACTTGCAGGGCTTTTTCAAAATGGAAATTTCTCCAAAGAATATAGAAATATGTATCGAGGTATTCGGGGTTGCGGTTCCTTGCCAAAAGATCTTCCATCCATTTTATGCCGTCAATGCCAGCGTCTCGCCGTCCTGTACAATTTCCCAATAAGGAAGTCAAAGCAAGCGTATAGCTATCGTTATTCTTCCCGTATTTGTCAAGGAACGCGGTGCCACGCTTCATGTATTCCTTAACGTTATAATCGCCGGTGCTATCCTGTACTTCAAAGGCGCTGTAGAACATAGCATACTCGTCATAATAAGGATATTTTTTGGCCTTAAATTTTGCCTTTGCAATTTCATATTCTTTTCTCGTCTCTTTATTGATCATACCTTTCAAATACCAGAGATAGGAATCAGCAATGTATTTGTCTGTTTCTGTACGGCCAACAGTTTTGTAGTAGTCTTTCTTGTTGTCTTCAATATAATTAAATACAGGAGTGAATGGCGATACTTTGATATAGTTTGCCAGTTCGAAAATATTTTTTTTCGCCTTCTCCTCTTTCTTCAAATTATTGAAATAAGTCTCGAAGTCTGCATTTGCTTTTTCATTGCGATACGCAGATTTAAGCGATCTGAAATACTTGCGAACAAACTCCTCTTCCCTATTACCACTGTTCCATTCCTTGATCAGCGATAATAAATTTTTGTCGGGGCTCAGTGCAATTTTCGCCAATTCTATCAAGCCATCCGGAGAAGTGCCTCCAGCTGCTGAATGGATCAATTCACCATTCTTGTCCACAAACATAAGCGTAGGATATGCATTGACCTGGTATTTCTCTCCCAGCTTCACTCCTTTTCCTTTATCATCACATTGCACTTTGCAGTTAATAAATTGCTTGTTGAAAAAAGTACCCACTTTCTCAACAGGAAACACTTCCTGCGCAAGTGTTTTGCAGGGAGCGCACCAGGATGTATAGAAGTCCACGAATACAATTTTGTTTTCCGCTTTGGCTTTTGCAAGGGCAGAATCGAGGTCGTGCTCAAATTCAATACCCTGCGCATTCGTAGCGAAAGAAGAACCCAGGGCTACGAGGATGACACCAATAGATTTCCTGATTTTGTTTATGTTCATTTTAATACTGTTTGTTTATGATTCAATGTCGTTCCTTAAGAATATTTCTCATTTTCATGATGTCCCATAGCCCGGAAAGAAAGACTGCTTGTCATCCCGACGAAGGAGGGATCTGAGTGTTTGCTCAGGCTGCATGTTAATGTCAGACCCAGATCCCTCGTGCCTCGGGATGACAAGCAACATTCTTTCAATTCTTCAAGGCTCTTAGCGAAACGACATCGGTTTATGATTGGTATTGTGTGTTCAACTTACCGGCAACTACTAGCTGATGACTTAAGAAAATGTTTTTCGATAACACTTTCTTAAGTCTCAGATTGTTTTTATACTACCTTCTTTTGTTATTAAAGTGGAAACAGTTCGGCGAGTTTCTCTTCCAATGCTTCTGCTCTGAGGTTCTTTGCGATGATTTTACCGCTTGGGTCGAGCAATACATTTTGCGGAATGGCTCTGATAGAATAGAGTTGGGCAACTTCATTGTTCCATCCTTTAAGATCGGACACCTGTTGCCAGGTTAGTCCATCTTTTTTGATTGCGTTCAACCAATTTTGCTTCTCTTTTTCAGTATCGAGAGAGATGCCCAAAATGTCAAATCCCTTGTCGTGAAATTTCGCGTACGACTTCACCACATTGGGGTTTTCCGCGCGGCATGGACCGCACCATGATGCCCAAAAATCAACCAGTACATACTTTCCACGGTAGCTGGATAGCTTTACAGGATTTCCCAAAGTATCATTCAGCGTGAACTCTGGTGCCACAGCCCCAACGGCAGTTTTTTCCATCTTGTCAAGCGTTGCGGCATAGTCTTTACCAGCTTTGCTGTTTTTTACGCTTTCTGAAAATGATTTATACAGCGGAGCCACGACAGCGTAGTCAGGAATAGAGCCGCCGAATTTCTTCAGGGCATCAAGACTTACCACACTACCGGGATGAGCTTTGATAAATGTAGTGTAGGCGTTCTTTTGCTCTTCATCAATCGCATTGTATTTTTTATCCAGTTCGGCACGAACAGCCTTGTCTTTTTGTTTCTCTTGTGGCAATGCGCGGTAATCAGCCATGAACGCATCCATCTTGTCTGTGGAAGGTTTTAACACCAGTGTGAGATTTTCATAATCCTCATTAATGTTCCCGGATATTTTGGCTGTTGTAAGAGAATCTTTGCCATTCACTTTTATGTTGCCCGGTTCCAGGTAAATAGTTTTTCGATGTACGTTCTTCCCCCTGGTTCCATCGCCGAGGTAACTAAAAAATATCGTTGCCTGTATTGGCTCTTCAATGCTTCCTTTGAATGCAAATTTGCCCTTTATAATTCCGGAAGAATCCAGGATTGCTTGAGTACCCTGGCGATAGGACAGATAAGCCTTTACAGGCGCGTCAACATTTCCTACTCTTCCGCTGACAGTAAATTCTGCTTTTTGTGCAAGCAATGTGCAAGGCAATAAAATGGCAAGACCGATTACGCTAAATTTCATTAATTGTTGTTTTACAAGTTTATGGTGCCTGGAAATTAAATGCCGTTATTTTTCCAAAGCCGCCGTATGTTTTTATATATGCCGGATCTGTTACAAGTCCGCCCACTCCTAGTGTTTGCAGCGGAATGGCGATGATCTTTCCTTCTTTGGTGCTTTCATTGTATGTACTCAACAGCAACAATCTGTTGGCTGAAGATGCGGATATCCTTTGCGTATAGTCATCGGGAGCAGTTAAACTAGGCAATGACATTCTGCCTCCTTTAATATGCATTTTCATTCCGGTGATCTTTTCTCCATTCGCAACCGTGTATCGCACAGTGGGGCTGGTGCCACCTCCTGTCAAAAGCGTTGTTGAATACACTTTAGTATCGGTCGCATAAAACAGCACGTTTTCCTGTGTAGACTCAGTATAAAATTTCGATTGGCCTATTTCCGGATTGCCACTCAGGTCGTTGATAGCATAACCCATTTTACCGTTTACGGGCGATAATACCGACAGCTGGTAAACAGCATATTGATCCAGATCCCTTGTCTTCATTACGGCAAACACTTTTTGATTATAGCCTTCCTCCATGTTCAAACAAGTTTTATTTCCCATGTTACCCGGATCAAATGCGGGCGAAGGACTGGAGTTGTCAAATACAGGATAGGCGGCCAATGGAGCAGAATTGGAAGTGATGGTAGGCAACAGAAGGAACCTGTTGTTTTTTTCATCATAAACAGCTCCACCATTGGTAGTGGCCGTTTGCAGGCCACACATTTTTTGACACACGTAATCTGTCTTGTCAAACAGGAAGGCATATCCGTATTGAAAATTAGTTCCGTACCGGCTATGCACTTTTCCGTTGTTAACGAGATACTCATGCGCATTATTTACGGCCACGCTCTGCACCATGTTTGGACTTATTGCAGCCGGAGGAAGTATAAAATTATCGTTCCCTAGTTTAGTGTATATGTAGCTGATAGGGTTGACACGGGTTATGGCATTGTCTGTTATACAGGTGAGCACCCGATTGTTTTGATAGTTCATGTAAGCCACACCCTTAACAATGCCGGTAAGGGGTGCCCCGTTGGCAGAGCTGTACAGATTTCTGTAAGTAGTGCTAACACTATCGTATAAAATGTTTGAAGTGAAATTATAAGCCATGATCAGGTTCAGATCAGTGTTTACTCCATCTTTTGTATCAGCTACCACCAATCCTTCACCAAAGCGGGGATTCACGATAACGATCCACGAAAAGAATGCCTTGAGATTGGTAGTAGTATCCGTTACTGTCAATATAAGTGAATAGGCGCTTGAATTCGGCGCCTCTGTAACTACTCCTACCAGTTTCTTCTGCGTGCCTATGACACGTTTGTAACCCTGGAAATAATTCATGGTCCAGCTGTAAGTCAGATTGTCCGTGTTCATTCCAGCTTTGGAAATATTGGGACTAACTCTCAAAGTATCCATTTGAAATACAACAAAAGAACCGGGAACACCTGTCGTGTCAATAACAATAGGGCTAGGGGTATGTATGTTATAATTGGTGCGGTCCTTTAAGCAGGATACGGCCAATACAGAAATGAACAGCAGTATGTATGGAGATATTTTTTTCACAAAGGTAAATTTGATTTAAGAATTCATTTGCATACTAAATCGGCATTGTAACTAACTGCCCGGCATAAGCGCCATCATCGTGTTTCAATTCATTGCCCGGGTGTTCCGCATTGTATTTTATCAACGCTTCTTTTACTTTTAAACCATATGCCTGTATCTGGTTTGCATTCCACCACCAGGTCACAGGGTCCGCCGCCGCCTGAGTAGGATCGTAAGGGAAAGAGGATACGCCTGCTGCCTGTATCATAAACTTGTACCAGCCTGTTGAAAACGGTGTTCCAAAATAATACTTCAACCATTTCCAGTTAGAGGGCTGAATTATTTTTCCTGTCCACGTTATGTCCACAATCGGGCTCAGCATTGGATCCAGTTCATTAGAGCCCACCAGCTGAACCCTCATCTTTACAATAGAGGTATCTACCGTTGGATTTCTTTTTAGAACAATGGCTACTTTCCCATCAAAGCTATTTCCAGGCACCAGCCCCGGCTTGATTTCGTAGAGTGTGGAGGGCACATTGGTGTTGCTGTCATTAACGATTTGAATATTGAACAACCTGTCATGATCGCTTTTATTGCCAGATAGTTTCACCGCCAAATAAATCGTCTTGGCGCTGGAGTCAATATCTTGTGTAAACGAATAGGAATAAGTAGGTGCGGTAAAATATACTGCAGGTGCATCTTTGTAAACTTTAATTTCTTCCTTTTTGCAGGATGCTAAAAAGACAACTATGAGACTTGAATATTTTAATAATTGTTTCATGATTGTTCTATTTAAAAGTTTTGGCTTTAGTTTTTTTGGAAAGGATTATTGTCCTCCCATTTCGAGTTCTTTTTGCGGCAATGGCAAAACATAGACATTGTTATCCATGAATTTTGAAGTGCCGGGAATGTTTGCTTTGCCTCGTCTTTTGTAGTAGTAAAAGAGTTGTCCCTCGCTCACAAATTCCTTTCTGTATTCCTTTTCAATTTCAATAGCAACGCTGTCCTTTGAAATGTTTGTTGTCAAATTATACTGACTTGAAATCCCACGGTTTATTCTCACGGTGTTCAGGTAGTTTACTGCATTTACCTGGTTGCCGGTTTCGTTATTGGCCTCGGCAAGTACATAGAACATTTCAGGGAGTTTAATAATAGGCATCCTGTCCTTGAATGTGGAATTATTAACGTAGTTGAATTTCAGCAGCAGGAAATCCGAAGTGGAAACTTTATTATACAACTCCTTGTAACGGTAGTCTGACAATGACATGTTGGGCTTCGTGGCGGTTTCATACAGGTTATTTGCAACCGTGCCATTATGATTGAGCCGCGAATAATTGATATTGATACCATCTAAGGCATACTGCTGAATGAAGGGACGCACGATGTCGTATAAGTTCTGAACATTCAAAGAAAAAACATGCTCTGTACTAAAGGTGTAGTCTTTGTTTACCGGGTTAGGATCATTGATATTTCCGCTATTAAAAGTAACGAGGTTCTGCATGCCACCTGTTATCACTTTATTGGCCGCCGCAATGGCTTTGTCATATTCACCGGTCCACAGATACAAGCGGGCTTGCGTTGCTTTCACGGCAAAATAATTGAAACGCATTCTTCTGTCGTTGTAAAACAAATCGGCATTAGGTATTTCCAGTGTATTTTTTAAAAGTGAAATAGAATCATAGGGCGCCAGCAATGCCTCTGCTGTGCTAAGATCTTTTTTCAGGGAATCAATGTAGTCCGCAATGGTGCAGGGAAATGTTTTCGCCTTTGAGTATTTTGTTACGTAAGGAAGAATTTTGACGGATAGCTTGGAAGGATCATTGACAAGGTTTCCGTAGCCAAATAAACGCAGAAGATCAAAGTGCAGGAACGCCCTTAGTCCTACGCTTTCTCCTTTTATGAAAGCATAGTTTGCAGGGTGCAGCATGCTTTTCTTCTGGTCTATATTTTCAATGAGATTGTTCAGGTTGGCGATTACATTGTAATTGCCCGCCCAGATGTTTTCAATTTTTGGAACAACCGTCAATTGATCATATTGGTACAGCGATGTATAATAGTACGGATTGCTTGACGTGGCGATATAATATTGTTGGCCCAGGGCATCAACAAATCCAACGTTATTCTCAAATCCGTAGGTGTTGGTATTTGTCATCAACAGGTAGTTACCGATTAACGCATCTTTAAACCCCTGCTCCGATTCGAATAATTTATTCGCTGCAATCTGCGACTTGGGAGAAATCTCCAGCCACTTTTTACAAGATGTTAATCCAGCGAAAATCACTGCTATTACAATTAATTTTTTCATACTGTTAGTTTAGTAATTGGTTATTCAATTCCAGGGACCGTCTGTTAAAATGTTGTCTGGAGTGAGAAAGAAAACTTCCTTGAAAATGGATAATTCAATCCACGTTCAACTCTTATAGACGACAGCATAAAGACATCGTTCATATAAAAGCCACAACGTAAGCGCTCCATACCAATGCTTTTTACAAATTTCCATCTGTAGAAATCGTAAGAGAGATTTACAGAAGCGAGGCTGAATTCGTTCCTGTTCTGCACAAACCGGTCGCTGGGTTGGGTTCTCGTGTATTTTACAGTATAAGTTCCATCAGGGTTTTGAACACTCACGGCTGCGAGAGACTTGTAAGGTTTTACATCGCCCGGCTTTTGCCATGTACTGTTTAACACTCTCTTATCTACGTTAAAACTCATGTCCACATTTTCAACCCTGTCTACCAATGTTTGATTGTATAATTGTGCACCATAGAGATACCTGAAAAACACGTTTAATCCCAGGCCCTTGTACTCGCCATTGAAACCAAGTGTTCCGGTTAATTTTGGCATGTTATCGCCCACCACCACCTGGTCTGTCGCAGAATAAGTGTAGGTTTTATTTCCCTTTTTATCAAGATAGATCTCCTGGCCATTTGCCGGGTCTATTCCCATTGAGCGAACCGCCCAGATAGAATTCATCGACATCCCTTCATAGTATTTAACAACGGCCTTATTATTGAACTTGTCGTTTGCAATCTTATCCTGGGCTTCGTTGTAGGCCCTTAAAGCATCCGAAATGGAAACGATCTTATTCTCGTTATGAATGGCCGAGCCGGTAATTGAAAAGAATGACCTTGTTTTCGGGTTGGCATAAAAAGTATAAGTAAGCATTCCTTCAATACCCACGTTCCTTATTTTGCCGAGGTTTTCTTTCACCGAAGCAAAACCCGTAGAAGGAGCAACGGAATAATCAATCAGGGTGTTCAACGTATTGCTCTGGTATACATCTATACGACCAACCAATTTTTTCTTTATAGTAAAATCAAGCCCTACGTTATAATCCATTTTCTGTTGCCATTTCAGGTCCGGATTGGCAAGTCCCATCAGGTAAGCGCCCAGATAGTTCGTGTACACTTTATCGAGGTAATATTTGTAAGTGGCGATGGATTGATAGGAACTAAAGTTCTGGGAACCGGTCGAGCCAACTGATCCGCGTAGTTTCAACCGATCAAACACGTTCAGACTCTGTACCCATTTTTCATTTTGAATGTTCCAGCCAACACCCGCGCTCCAAAAATTCCCCCATCTGTTGTTGGCGCCAAATTGCGAAGACGCACTGGCCCTGTATGTGGCATCAGCAAAAAAACGATTGTCGTAGGAATAGTTGACAACGGACAACACGCCAACATCGCGGGAAGTTCCCTCTGTACCTGTTGGGCGGCTGTTGTACTTGGCGTATTGATTGGCGAATAAGATGTCGGTCATTCTATCATTAGGAAATCCCTCAGCTTGATACACTACTTCTTCAAAACTATTTTCACTCATGTTACCGCCTATATTGGCAAAGAAGAAGTGTTTGTCGCGGAACACTTTTGAGTAATTGACGTTAAGGTCGCCGCTGTATCTCACCTGGTCGCCCTCATTGCGTTTATAGGATCCTTTTCTGAAAAAATCAGGGCCGGTATAACTGTCAAACTTTGAATAGTTGGCCGGATAAAATTCATCTGCCTGGTTTTTTGTGGCAGTCACGCCGGCTCTTAACGTCGTTTTCAAGCCTGGCAGGATAGTCATTTCTGTATAGAAATTATCTGTAACGTCTATGTACTCATTTGTCAGTTTAATATTGAGCGTTGAATTATACAATGGATTGGGTGCATATAAACTACCAATGCCGGAATATCCGGTATAGGGAATGATGCCGGTTTCAGCGTTCCTCTTAACAATTCCGAATGAATCATACGGTGTCCAGTAAGGATTCATTTTTGAATAGTCACCAAAGGTGCCATAGGGAGAGTTTGTTCCTTTGTTACTGGTAACACTTAGGATATCACGAAACAATAACTTCTTGTATCTGTAGGACAGTGCAATGGAAGTAGCGAAAGTATTTCTCGCTGAACCTTTCATTACACCCTGAATATTGTTGTAGGAAAAATCGGCGATCACGTTCAGATTTTTTTCACCGAGTTCGACAGACAATGCATGTTTTTGTCCCAGTCCATTGCGCAGTGGCAAAGATGACCAGTCGGTGTTTACGCCAGCCAGCACCGCCGAAAGGTGGGCGTTATACTGCTGATCCAGTGTTAGCTGTGTTTGGAAGTTTGGAACCACCGTCGGATTTTGAGAATACATACCGTAGATCTTTTCGGCCTGCAGCTTTTCTGCAGAGTTCATAAGATTATAGCTCGAAAGATCGGGCATTTCCCAATCAAGGCTTCCGCTGTAAGATATCTTTGCCTGGCCACCGGTAAGTTTTTTTGTTTCAATAACGACCACACCGTTGGCAGCTTTCGATCCGTACAAAGCTTTTGCAGAAGCGTCTTTCAAAATAGTAACGCTCTCAATGCGGTTCATGTCGAGGTCAACCACTTTTGTAAGACTGGCTTCAAAACCATCCAGAATGAAAAGCGGCTGATTGGGGTTGTTAACGTATCCTCCTTTCAGGTCCACATCCTGTTGTTGCGGAAAAGAAGAAGTACCTCTTAAGTTCATGTCGGGCATTTGATTGGGATCAGAGCCCATAGTGAGGTTATCGAATATCATCAGCGAAGGTTCCAGAACCTTAAGGCTTTGCATAAGATTCTTATTGGTCACTTTAAACAGATCTTCTTTGGACAAAATTGTAGCGGCCCCTGTAAAACTGTTTTTATTCCGGTTTACGATACCGGTTACCACCACATCTCCCATTCCGGTAACCTTAGGACTTAAAGTCACATTCATCATAGGTTCTCCCGAAATCACCACTTCCTTTGTTTTCATACTTGCACCGCTAAATACAAGCACCCTATCTGAACTGGTTACATTCAGCTGATAAAAACCATCAGTATTGGTAGAAGTTCCCCTGGTCGTGCCTTTCACCGTTACCGAAACACCGGGCACAGCCTCGCCAGATTCATTGGTAACACGTCCCTTTATAATCCGGTCCTGTGCTGACTCATATTCATTCGCATTCGATTTGGGAGGAGCGTCCTTTTGTTTAATTACTATTTTTTTCCCCTCAATAGAATAGTTGAGGTTTTTGCCATTCAGGCAACGTTTCATTACATCATCCAAGGAAGCATCTGACACTTCGATGGTAACTTTTCCTGCCCGGTTCAAGGTTTCATCCTTGCAGAAAAAACTGAAATTTGTTTGCCTGTTAATTTCTTTAAAAACGGTTTGTAATGAAGCATCCTTTAAGGAGAGACTGATGTTTTGGGCTTTGATGGACGCCAATGTGAATAAGGAACTCAGAAGAACCAAAGTCATTTTCAATTTCATAAGCATACATACTTTGCATGATTCCCGTTACACCGCCCGTAGAAGCAGCGTGAACGTGATCAAATGTTCGTAATAGTTAGTTTTGATATAATAGACCGCCAATTTTTTGTTGGCAGGGTATTAACTGTGGCAGTTGTTAAGTATAGCGTTTTTCCGGCATGTTGAATATATCGTTGAGACCCTTAGTTCCTCCTTTTTTTTATGATTAAAAAATAATTTGTCCTGCTTCGATTCTAGAATTGAACCACTATCTTTTTATTCTCAATTTTAAACTTGATGCCTTCAGCTTCCATCAAACTCAGCACTTCTGAAACATCGCTGTAACGACTCACTATCCCTGTAAATGTCTCATGACTGATTTCTCCTTTGTATTCAACCTGCACATCATACCATCTGCTGATTTGGCGCATAATGGTTACGATATCCTGGCTGCTGAAATTGAAGCTCCCGTTCTTCCAACCTATCACCGATTCAAGGTCAACATTCTTTTTAACATTCATCTTTCCATCATCATTCAGCTGAACTTGTTCGCCCGGCACAATTACAGCAGATTTGTTATGTTGTAAATCTGTAAACCGGATGCTTCCTTCTAACAACGTAGTATTCATTTGCGGTTCATCGGTATAAGCATTGACATTAAAATGGGTTCCCAGCACTTCCACTTCTCCCTTTCCATCAACGTTTATCTTAAAAGGCATGTCTTTATTTCGAGCTACTTCAAAATAGGCTTCGCCGGTAATCTCCACTCGTCGCTCATCTCCAATGAATTTGGTTGGATAACGAATAGAACTGGCAGCGTTTAACCATACCTGTGTGCCGTCTGGCAATGTAACCTGGTACTCCCTGCCTTTTGGCGTGCTCACCACATTATAAGCCACTTCATTTCCGTTACCTTCATAGATCAACGCGCCATTGCGAACTTTGGCCGTAATACCACCCTGCAAAGCCACCACTCCATTTTTTATCGAATCCAATAATACTTGCGAACCATTTGCAAGGGTAAGTACAGCACCACTATTTCCGGGAACGATATCGACTTTTACCTGTGCTATGCCGGCAGAAGCCGCGTCCTTTCTGTTATTTGTCCAAATGAAAGCGCCAATGCCCAGTGCCAGTATAATAGACGCAGCAGCCACCCAACTCCATGGGGGCAGCGTACGCACACGATGAACACCAGGCGCCGGATCAACAACACTTTCACGATGAATCTGCTGAAGAATCCTTTCTTTCATTTGCGTCTCCAGCAGCATCCGCATATCTTCTACAGGTGCAGCAACCTCCACCACTTCGTCATGAAATGCATAATACCATTCGTTTACCAGTTGCTTTTCCGCATCTGTCGCTGTGCCATTCAAATAGTTGTTGATAGCAATCTTAAGTTGTTCAGTAATCTCCATTGTATCGCTTCTTATAGTAAAGTGTAAAAAGAGAGGAGGAACACGTACGTGAAAGAAAATTTTTTTTAAAAAAACCAGGAAAACATCATTTTGAGTGATTTTCGAAGAACGCGAAGCGCTTTTGATAGCTGCGTTTCAACGGTGCGGGGAGAAATATTCAACTCAGTCGCAATCTCCTTTACGGAAAGTCCCTCTCCTCGGCTGTATTTAAAGATCAGCCTGCATTTGTCCGGCAGCTTGTCCGTTTCATTATTCAAATACGAGAGCAGGTTTTTGTAATCTATTTGTTCCTCTACCGTTTTATGTCCTGACTCTTCCGACCCGACATGCCCGTCACCCAAAACAGTACGGCCAGACTTACGCAAATGCGCAAGGGTCATGTATTTGACCGCAGAAGCCAGATAGCTTTTTAATGAATGAACCTCAGCCCTGTTCCGGTTACTCCAAAGGCTGGCAAAAACATCCTGGACAATATCTTGTGAAAGGTGAATATCTTTTGTGCGGTTGTAAGCAATGGCATACAGCAGCTCCCAGTGCTGACCATATATATGTGTAAATGCCGACTCATCCCCTTGCCGCATGCGCAAAAGCAGTTCATGTTCGTCGTATGATTGAATAGCTGGCAAGTTTTGGGTATTAAAAATAAGATAGTCAAACTTATTGAATTATTAGAAATAGTAACCACTGTTGCCAGTAAAAAATAAATAGTGGAATTAAAAAGGGAGACTGGAAGTCTTGTTGTCTATTAGACTTTATAATTATTCATAATATCAATTCTCAAAAATCAATGACAGGAGAAGTTGAACTGCATTCATTTAGAAAATGTAAAACATCTTCTTTTCTCTTACCCAGGTAAGCCGACATGCACCTTGGCAATCCATTTATGTATATTATGTATAAGGGTTGGGTGGCCCTATTAAAATTGGTCATCTCGTATTGCAAGTTAATATCCCCTATCGTATTAAGACTATCAGCTTGAATCCTCGATTTATCATCTACGTATTGCACAATTATAGTGTACTTGCTAAGGGCTTCGAAAATTTCTGAATTGCTACTTAGCATGCTATCCAAAATAGTTGTGCCTTTCATATTCCATGCAGTGAATAAAAGCAGTGTTTTTTTCTCTGCAATTCCCTTATTGATTTGCAAAGAATCCAGATTATAATGAATATCAAGACAGTCGATACTTTTACAATCGTCTTTATGGTTTCTGTTCTCAGCAACATTTTTACAAGACACGAGAATTACTCCCATCACTAAGATGAAGATTTTTTTCACTAACTATTTGTTTAGTTTCTGAATAACATAGAATGTAATATCATCACTTATGCCGGGGCCGGTGACACTGAACACACGTGTATAACCCAGCTCAAGCATGACCTCGTGCACCGCTTCGTTCATCTCTTTTTGAAATTTCTTAACCCCGGCTTTCGTTTCATCCTGAAGCAGAAGTTTTTTCTGATGTTGGTAATATTGAACGTCCTTCTTTTTCTCTTTCGCCCTTCGATTAATTGCTGCCCGCTCTTCTATGCTGCTATTGCCCGTTGCCTTAAGCTGCTCTGCAGCCTGTTGGTCTATTTCCTCTATATCTTTTTTACAAGCAGAGTCTAACTGTTTTATTCTATCCTCCATGCTTTGCATGTAATTCTTGTAACGCGCAAACTTTTGGTACACCTGGTCATAGTCCATCAAAGCATTGGTGGTTGCATCTTCCAGAATTTCATTATTTGACAACTTTGACACAACCCTCCCATTCGGCATGACGACCTTTTCCGGAGATGGTTGCTGCGCAAAAACATCGTTTGTTCCAAACGGCAGCAATCCAATTATGGTAAATAGTAGTTGAAAAAAACGAGTGAGATTAGTAATAGAGAGATTCATACAAAAAGACTCCAGTGATTGCAGATAACTGCAACATATTTTTTTAGGGTTATTAAACGGACATCTTGCGGCGGCAAACAGTGCTTACGATATTCTTACAACCGGTTTTACCGCCAACATATCTATTAGAACGAAATGCAAAAAAGTGCCCCAAATAACTTCCGCTTTTTATGCATGAAAGCTTCTTATTTCTTTAAGTTTTTTTGTAAATGCATTAATTATGTTTCCCAGGTTTATGTAGAACTACCTGCATCTGTTCTTATAAACCAATAATCTCAACGCATTAAACACCACCACCAAAACCAAACAATTACTGTTCGTGTTCGCCAGAGTTTGTCATTTTTGCCAAAACAAAAAACGCACCTTTGGTAACCACTTTTGTTTCCGGCGTTATCTGCCTTAAAAGCGTAATCGCTGTATATCCAACATCATTCGTTCCTTTGGCTACAGGTATTTTTTCAAAAGTTACCATTTTCTCAGGCTTTTCAGTTTCACTTGTAACGACGAAAATGTAATCCTGACCCTGTTGCGTAACGATCGCGTCTGAAGGCACAGCGGGTGAAGTGTTTTTATCAAGACTAATCACTGCTGTAATATTCATGCCGTCAATGAGTCCCGTCTTATTGCCCTTTACCTTTGCGTGCACGGTAACCGCCTTGCTTTCTCCTTCAAAGGATGAACCCAGCGAATATATCTCTGCATCATATTCTTTACCGGGATTGTTGGTTAATGTAAAATGGATGACCTGATTTTCGCGCAGCTTTGAAAGATCTTTTTCATAAACAAACAGATCAACATGCAGCTGACTATTGTCCACAATATCAGCAATGCTTGTACCGTTGCTGACGAAGCTGCCAATCTTAACTACTACATCGCTCACCACTCCCGCAATTGGACTTCTGACAGCTAATACCGAATTTAACTTATCACTGGTCAGAGTCTCAGGGTTAATGCCCATCAACTGTATCTGGTTGGCAAGAGCAGCTCTGCGTGTCTTCAATGCTTTAAGCTGCGCATCTGCTGCTTGCAGATTTTTTAGCGCACCGGCGTTGCCTTCATTCAATTCCTTTTGCCTGCTGAACTCCTGCTCTGCCAGTACAATCTTTGGTGCAAGACTCAGGTATTCTTCCTGTGATTGTATAAATTCCGGGTTGGCAATGGTTGCGATGATCTGTCCTTTCGAAACAGTATTGCCTGGCTGAACAAGCAACGATTTTACAACACCGTTGTACACTGAACTAATACTTGCTTTGTTTTGATTGGGAACTTGAAGTACCCCATTTGCTTTTAATGAAGATGTCAGTTGCTTGTCTTCTATTGTTCCCGTTTCGATGCCAATAGCTTTTATCTGCGCCTCAGTGAGTGTTGCGGTATTTTCCTTTCCCGGTTCACTGTGGGCGCCCACCTCTGTTTGCTTTGCTTGCTCATTTCCAGTGTTGCCGCAAGAAGTAAACACAGCTGCGAAGAACACGACTTGTATAATGAATAAAACCTTTTTCATCCCGTGATTTATTTATTGATTGATGAAATAATAATATTGAATAACTGAATGATTGTATGCATTCAGGTTCTCGAGATAATTGCGCCTGATGTCGATGGCCTGTGTTAAGAATTGGGATAGTTCAGCAAAGCTGATTTCCCCTGAACGATATGCCAAAGTAGAAGCTTTGATGATTTCACCGGCTTGTTTAAGACCCGTTGATTCATAGAAATCAAGGAGCGCATTATTCTTTTCCACTTCTTTTTCAGCCTGTGATCTTTCTGTAGCTAATAGCTGCGACTCCAGCTCATACTGCGTTTGCTGCACATTCGCTTCCGCCCGGGATGCCTTCAGTTTATTGCCATAAGCCTTCATGCCAAACAGGGGAAAAGTTGCGCTCACGGAAAATCCTGAGTATGGATCGCTTAGTCCATATAATCTTTGACTAAAGAACCGCCCCGAAAACTCCGGCCTGTTTTCATTTTTGGTGACGTTGACTGCAGCTTGCGCAATTTTTACATTTTGATTTTGTAATTGAATAATCGGATGTATCGAATCATTTGCTGCTGCGAGCAAACCCAATTTCTCCAATGCTTTGTTTTCGGGAAGTACAGCCTGTTCGCTGTTCAGCAATTGCATCAAAAGTTGTTGCTGGATTTTTTGCTCACTAAAACTTTGCTGTAACATTGCCTGCAATTCTCTTAACCGAACATTTGCTGCAATGCTGTCCAATCCCGGACTGTCGCCCGTTCTTGCTTTTAAAACGGCCGCGTCCAATAGGGATTTGTAAATACTATCGAGAGATAAAAATAGTTTTTGTTTATCTTCTAAATACCAAAGCTGATAGTACACATCCCTCACATTTTTTTTGAGTTCTGCATCAATCGCGGAGGTTTTTGTTTGAAAATATTTTAGCTGTTCGCTGTAGTAGCTCTTTTGTGCTTTGTACAAACCGGGCCATGCTACACTTTGTGACAACCCTATTTTCAATATGCCGCTTTTTTCACTTGGCCTCAGGTCTTCATTCTCAGCAAACACACCTGTTTTTGGCAGCATGCCGGAACTTTTAACAAGCAACTGCCCTTTGTTTATCTGCTGCTTGTTTACGTCGTACTGAAGATTTGCCTTCGAAGAGGTCAGCACTTCATCAATGCTCAAACGCTTGCTCACAGGCTGTTGCGCCGATGCCGAACTGAAAGACAACATAGACACCAACACAAGAATAATTGTTACAAGGGGCTTCATCTTAATTTTTGTCTTAGCTGAGAAAAGAATGTATAACAACGGCAGCACGATTAATGTGAGAAAGGTTGCAGTTATAAGCCCACCAATCACTACTGTTGCTAAAGGCTTTTGCACTTCTGCCCCTGCACTGTTAGAAAGCGCCATAGGTATGAAACCCAGGGAGGCTACCAGTGCTGTCATTAGCACTGGTCTTAGCCGCAGGCTGGCACCCTGTTTCACACGTTCCATAATATCGCTGATTCCCTCCTTTTCCAGTTGATTGAATGTGCTGATCAACACAATGCCGTTGAGCACAGCCACCCCGAACAAAGCAATAAAGCCAACGCCTGCAGAAATACTAAACGGCATGTCTCTCAACACTAATGCGAAAACGCCGCCAATTGCACTCATTGGAATTGCAGTAAAAATCAGCAATGATTCTTTCAGCGAACCAAATGTGAAGAACAATAACAAAAAGATAAGCGCCAGCGCAACCGGCACAGCTATTTGTAAGCGAGCCGAGGCTTTTTGCAAATTTTCAAATGTGCCGCCATAGGTATAGTAATAGCCGGATGGAAGCATATTCGCTTTTGATAATTTTGCCTGTATTTCTTCTACGATACTGGCAACATCGCGATCCTTAATATTGAAGCCAACTACTATTCTTCGTTTGCCTTCCTCACGGCTAATTTGAGCAGGGCCTTCTTTAAAAGATACAACTGCTACCTGCGACAGTGGAATTTGCGTACCATCGGGAGTTGATACAAACAAATCAGAAACATCCTCAATGGAGGAACGACTAGCGCTGTCTAAGCGAACAACAAGATCAAATTTTCTTTCGTTTTCAAATACTACTCCCGCTGACTCTCCGGCAAACGCCGCCCGCACTGTGCGATTGATGTCTTGTATGTTCATTCCGTACGCAGCAATTCTCGCCCGGTCATATTGAATCGTAATTTGAGGAAGTCCTACAGTGCGTTCAATCTGCGGCTCTGTTGCTCCTTTTACAGACTTGACAATGTCGGCAACTCGCGGTGCCAGCGCAGCAAGCGTGTCAATATTTTCTCCAAATATTTTTATTGCCACATCTTGCCGAACACCGGTCATTAACTCATTAAAACGCATTTGTATTGGCTGATTTATTTCAAAAAACACACCCGGAATAATCTGTAGTTTTTCTTCAATCATGCTTGCGAGCTCGTTGTAATCCTTCGTAGTTTTCCATTCTTTTTTCGGTTTCAATACAATGACGAGATCTGTCGCTTCGGGAGGCATTGGATCTGTAGGTACTTCTGCAGAGCCTGTTTTACCAACTACCATTTTTACTTCTGGAAACGACTTTACAATCCGGCTCGCCTGCATGGAAGTTTCAACACTTTGCGAAAGCGAAGTTCCCTGGGGAAGAATGCAGTGAAACGCATAATCACCTTCCTGCAATTGTGGAATAAATTCACTACCCATTCGCGTAAAAATGAAAATGGCAGCACAAAAGAGCATGGCTGTAATGGCAACTACAATTTTTCTAAATTTTATGCTATGGCTAAGCAAGGGCTGGTACCAACGAAGAAAGACATTCATCATCTTGTCGGAAAAAGTCTTTTTATCTGAGTAACTTTTTGGGAGAAAAAGTGCAGACATCATAGGTATATATGTAAGCGAAAGTATCAGCGCGCCCAGGATGGCAAAGCTTACGGTCTGCGCCATTGGCCGGAACATTTTTCCTTCGATACCCACGAGCGTAAGAATGGGAATGTAAACGATCAAAATTATGATCTCACCAAAAGCGGCACTGGTGCGGATCTTTGAGGCAGACTCATACACCTCTTCATCCATCTCGGCTTGCGAAAGTCTGTGTGTTGATTTCCTTATCGCAAGATGATGCAAGGTTGCCTCCACTATGATCACTGCTCCATCTACGATCAATCCAAAATCAATCGCACCAAGGCTCATAAGGTTGGCACTCACTCCAAACGCATTCATCATACCAAGCGCAAAAAGCATCGCCAGCGGAATGGCGGAAGCCACGATCAATCCTGCGCGAAAATTTCCCAAAAACAAAACAAGCACAAATATGACGATCAACGCACCTTCTACCAGGTTTTTCTTGACCGTGTTTACAGCGTGACTCACCAAATCTGTTCTATCCAGAAAAGGTTCAATTTCCACATCAGCGGGCAGTGCTTTTTTAATCGTCACCATTTTGTCTTTCACTCTATTCACAACAGCCGCACTGTTTGCACCTTTCAACATCATTACTATTCCACCCACTACTTCCTTCTCTCCATTATACGTAACAGAACCATATCGTACCGCACTACCCAGCTGCACATTTGCAACATCTCTGATAAGAACGGGAATTCCATTGACTGTTTTTATCACAATACTTTTCATATCGTCTAATGAAGAAACCAATCCAATCCCCCTGATAAAATAGGCATTTGGCTTCTTGTCTATATAAGCACCTCCAGTGTTTTCGTTGTTCTTTTCAAGAGCAGAAAATATCTCGGCAATGGTAACATTCATCGCTTTCAGGCGTGCCGGATTGACCGCTACCTCATATTGTTTAAGCATTCCACCAAAACTGTTTACCTCCGCAACTCCCGGTGTTCCATATAGCTGACGTGCAACGATCCAATCCTGCATGGTGCGGAGATCCATAGCAGAATACTTATTCTCAGCACCCTTCTTAGGATGTAAAATATATTGATACACTTCTCCAAGTCCGGTACTTACAGGTGCAAGCTCAGGCTTTCCAGTTCCTTTGGGGATTTTCTCCTCCGCTTCTTTTAATTTCTCATTAATGAGTTGCCGCGCAAAATAGATATCCACCGCATCGTCAAAAACAACGGTAATCACGGATAGTCCAAACCTTGAAATGGAGCGCATCTCAACAAGATCCGGCAAATTGGCAAGGCTCTGCTCAATTGGATACGTAACCAATTGTTCTGCCTCCTGCGCGGCCAGTGTAGGTGTTTGAGTAATTATCTGAACCTGGTTGTTCGTAATATCAGGTACTGCATCAACGGGTAATTTTGTAGCACTCCATATTCCCCAGACGATGAGAGCTACTGCCAAAATACCAATGACCAATTTATTCTTTATACTAAATTGAATGATTTTACTGAGCATTGTTGTTGTGATTTGTGAGAGAAAACAAGTATGCTTAACGCTGAACGCATAACGCATAACGCATAACGCTTAACGCTTAACGGGAAGTGCCAAACGCGAGATGTACGATCATGTGAAACCACCCGCGTTACGCGTAGGGCGTTAAGCGTTAGGCCCTTTAGCCCTAAGCATACAAAGAATCAATAAATTAAATCAGGAAGTAATTACACTAATTGAGGAGGTTGCCAAACAGGAATTGATCTCTGAAGCAAATTGTTTTCAATCAACGATTGAAAATATGTAGATGAAGAAAACGTATTGAAGGAAAAGAATGGAACATTCTGTGTTGTCAAATGAATGGAGCAACATGAACAATGACAAAAAGGTGAACATGAATCCTCATGATCGTTATGAGATGCATCTGAAGTTTTCGTGATCGCCGTTTTCGCCTTATTATCCTTCACAATAGCATCCCGGTCAGCGCAAGGCAAACAGCTAAGCGTCAACACAAGAAATGCCATTATGAAGGTTAAAAATTTCAATATTTGCGAAACTAATAGTTTAAGCTAGAATTCATGCCAAAAATTCAATTTTTATAATTTACCTATCGTTGCAATTTTCGCTATTGCACGCTACTTTTTCTTATTTATCCTGCCTTTAAACTTACTCACTCCATCCATGAGTACCTCTACAACAATTCTTCCCGCCGGAAGATGGTTAAGATCATAATTGAATACAGCATTTTTGATCGCCTTGTATTCATGTTTTTGCCATACAGTGCCATCTACAGTGATCAACACAGTCATGTCGCTTAGCTTGTTGGACACAACACTCAATTGCGTTTGATCACTAACCAATCTTGGATAAAGTGAGAATGCATATTTTCCCTGCACAGTGTCCACAACAAATCCCGGAACTGCTTTAAAACTCAGCCTTTCACCATTGCCGCAGTCGCTCTCAAAGGCATGAATGAGGTTTCCTTTCATGTCGAACAAGCGCAGATAACCATCTCCGTTTTGAGGTTCTGCCCAAAACTCCAAACCATCTCCTGCACTATCGGCAAGGCATAAAGTATACTTTCCTTCGGCAAGGCGAAGCGTATCTGTATAAATCGTTTTGGCTTCCAGTTGCGAAGGCTTCTTCTGAAAGATGGTATCCAGCTTATTGTTAAGTAAGAACAAGCTGTTGTCCTTCGGTTTGTTATTCGTAAGCAGCTTCAATACAAATTCAGACGGCAGCTTTTCAGGCGCTGTAAATGTTGCTTGCATTGTGTTATCTCCTGTCCATGCATCTTTCTTTCCGTTGGGTTTGTCAAGCAATACACTGAAAGTATTCTGTCCGTCTTTCTCCTGAATTTCGCCTGGCAGAATCACTTCGGCTACTTTGTTAAAAGCAAGGTCTCCTTTCCATTGGAACGTTTTCTTTTCAAAACCTTCAGTTCCGTACACAATGCGAACTGAACGGAGGTTATCGGCGCCAAGATTCCGTATGGTTATGCGGGGAGAAAAGCTTGCAGGGTTCAAACGGAAAAAACGCTGTTCATCAGTCGGTACCATAATGGCTTCAACAGCTACATCTGTTTTTTGCTTAGGTGCGGAATACTGGAACAAATAAGCTGAAATATTTTCAACAGCCTGTATATTGTCTGTTGCCGTATAAGGTTCCATTTGCAGTGCCAATTCATGGCTACCTGGTTTTGTAAATACATCAATTACATCCGGGTTTTGCAGATCACCGGGGCACCAGTATGCACGATCATATATCCATGTGCCACCTTGCGGATACAATGGGTTGCCACCGCAATCTTTCCACATGTTGCGAAAATCAACAGTGTTTCCATCGAACTTAATGGTTCGCCAGCGGGTGCAAAATTCGCTGCAGCCACGCGGCTTATCCATCCCGTGTCCTGTATGTTGAATGCGAATACGATTGATGCCGGCATCGCGCACAGCTTCATAACGAACCGGCAGAAGGCTGTCTTCAATCTTCGCTTTGGGATCACCATATTTGTACCCTTTGTTCCAGAGAGGCACTATGCCGAGAGGTGTAACAACGGGTGGCCCGGATAAAATTTCGAAATCAATGGTCAGTGCCCATCCGACTGTTTTGTCTTCGTAACCGGAATGCGTATATATTATTTCTGCACTGTCGCGGAGGTAAGGAGCAAAATCAGTAACATCTACCTGCCACTTCCAACTCCAGCCTTTATTGTAAATGCTTCCGTAGGGAGTCAGCATCCTGCCTAACTCATAATCCAGTACCGTTCCGGATACTCCACCCTTTCGGCGCAAAACAATATGATCAAGATAATCCCAATGCGCAGTATGTAAACTGTCGGGACTTCCCAATGTAAGGTTCATGGTTATTTTACGTACAGGATAACTCGCCGATGGAAATACACCCCATGCCGGATAAGGATTTTCCCCTTTGGGTGCACAGATAACGGTCGTGCGATTATGTGTAATAACATGGGTCACTGCAGGCTTTTGGGCCAGAGCACTCATGGAGAAAATAGCAAGCAAAAGAAATAATACTGGTTTTGTTTTCTGTGCGTCCACTTTTAAAAATTTATAAACTTAAGGTATTCAAATAATGAACAAACTTATAGCCGTTTTCATTATAAGCCTATTTATACATTGATTGTATGAGGCTAAAAGCCTAAAGATGGAGTAATAAAAAAACATAACACACCATTATTTTGTCAGTTTACTATGGTTTTTTGCGGCAATAGCATTTCCTGTAAACGAAACCTCATCCTCTTCTATACAAAGGTGATTTTTACGATTTTCCATGTCTTTTAAAAAAACATAAATAAATAATAGTCTATTTATTTGGTGGACTATTCAATTTAAGATAATATTGTGATTCATTAGTCACCTGAACTATATTATGAAACACAATAGTTCCTACAACAAGAGGATTTTAACCAACTACTTTTATCAATTGCCATCCCACTCCGTGGCAATCGTAACAACATGCTACTGTTGCACTTGTACGTGCTGTTAATCCTGCACTTCATCGCCCTTGATTAAACTATACCGTAATAACTTTCACTCATATTTTTAACGGTAAATAATTGTCATCATAAATATGTTGAACCAGGAATATACCCAATATTCATTGGCTCTCACGATGCATAACATTCGCGGGTTAGCATCAGAAAGCTTTTGGATATGCGAGTTCTCTTATAAAAGATATCGCGCAGGGCCATAAAAATACAGGCGCAAAAAAAGCCAGGAACTGTTCGCGCAGTCCTGGCCCGGAAATAACAAGGCTTCGCGGCCTCATTACTAATAACCAAAGCAAACATAATGAAAAAATATGTACTGACGGGGCTATTGCTCTTGTCCGTCCTATCGGTGATTTTCGCCCAAAAAATCGAACCTCTTATCAATTCTACTCTTAATGGTAGAGTACTGGATCGCAAAACCAATCTCCCTTTAAGCGGCGCCGACGTTCAAATAAAAGGCACAACGCATGAAGTGGTAGCCGACAATGAGGGTCGCTTCAATTTCAGAACGGGACAAAAATTTCCTTACATACTTATTGTATCACACGTAGGATATGAAACACTGGAAATTACTGTAACCTCCAGCACGATAGAAATCCAGCTTAAAGAAACACCTAAAGGCCTGGAAGAGGTTGTTGTAGTTGGCTATGGCACATCAAAACGAAAGAACCTTGTAGGTGCCGTTACCAAGGTAAATGCAAGTGAACTCAGAGATATTCCTGCCGGTGGCTTCGATGCACAACTGCAGGGTAAAGCAGCGGGTCTGCAAACCACCACCACTTCGGGTGTACCGGGCGAGAGCGTAACAGTGCGTCTTCGCGGCGCAACGTCCATCAATGCAGACAATACTCCACTGTATGTCATTGACGGAGTGTTTGTCAACAGTACGAGTTTACAAACCGTGAGTACAGGTGGTAAATCAACGTCACCCATTGCAGACATCAATCCTTCGGACATGGAAAGTGTTGAGGTGTTGAAAGATGCAGAAGCTACAGCGTTGTATGGTTCCCGCGGTGCAAATGGCGTGATCATCGTAACTACCAAACGCGGCAATTTTAGCGATGGCACACGCATCAATGCGCAGGCATCACATGGCTATGCATGGGCTCCCCCTTTATGGAAATTAACTACAGGCCCGGAACATGCAATGCTCGTAAATGAATATTTCAAGAACATAGGTGGAAAGCAACCTTTCACCGGTGATGTATGGAACCCTGCAGCATCATCTGCACGCGGCACTCCTGAAATCCAAAAGACTTATGACAGGTTGGATGAAGCTTTCCAGACTGCCAATCTTAGCAGTTACAACCTTTCTGTTGCATCAGGCAACAAAGCGACGAGATTCTATCTTGGTGCAGGTTATGACAAGCAGGAATCGATCCTCAAACCCATAAGTTTTGATCGTGCCACATTTAAATTCAACATCGATCATAAGATAAGCTCAATCGTGCAAATAGGTAGCAGCAACACGATTACACGCACACACAGGAACCAGGGAAGAGCCGGTGACGGCCCTGCGGGTGGTATTCTGCAAGCAGCTTTGCATACGCCTACTTACCTGCCTCCCACCAATGACCAGGGCGTACTGGTAGGTCGTGCGGGATTTGATAACCTCACATTATTGTTGCAATACTATGATGTGAACGCAGTCAGTTTAAGATATATCGGTAACGTATATGCCGATGTACAAATTCTTCCTGATTTGAAATTCCGTACAAGCTGGGGCGTGGATTATGACAACTACAAAGAATCTGAATACTGGAATAGCTTGTTGATTGCCGGAAGCCCTTCTGGTGACGCCACTTCCAGCATATCTGACAATGCAAGCTGGTTGAATGAGCAAACACTTACCTATCGCAAAAAACTGGGCAAACACAACTTCGGTGTGCTTGTGGGAAACACTTTGCAAAGCAATACTTTCGAAAGGACTTTCCTTGATGGAAAAGGTTTTGCGAACAACTCATTCACAAAAATTTCAGCTGCCTCTGTAATCACCGGAACACAAAACTGGAGCCAGAATACGCTCGCCTCTTTCTTTGGAAAAGTGGATTACACATTTGATGACAAGTATATCATCAATGCAAGTCTTCGCGCTGATGGTTCATCAAAGTTTGGCCCGCAAAGAAAATGGGGATACTTCCCTTCTGTTGGTGCCGCATGGCGCGTGAAGCAGGAAAAATTTCTTAGAGATGTTGCAGTAATCAGCGACCTCAAACTGAGAGCCAGCTACGGTATCACCGGTAACCAAAACGGCATTGGAGATTTTGCTTCACAAGGTTTGTGGACAGGCGGCTCCTCGTACAAAGACACTGCGGGTATTGCACCGCAGCAATTGGCAAATGACAATTTGCAATGGGAAAAAACCAGCCAGTTCAACATTGGGACCGATGTTTCTCTATTCAACGGAAGACTTTCACTGGAAGCAAACTATTATTACAAATACACCAGCGATGGATTGCTGCAATTGGCAAGACCTGCCACTACCGGCTTCAGCACTTACTGGAGCAATGCGGCAGAGATCAGCAACAAAGGATTTGAACTTACGATCAACAGCATCAACATTCAGAAAAAGAATTTCACGTGGTCCACTAATTTCAACGTAGCGCAGAATATTAACAAGATAGAGAAGCTGGCGACGCCATTGCAATACGGAAGCCGCAATCTTATTTTGTTGCAGCAGGGTACTCCAATGTATTCTTTCTATCTCTACAAACAACTGTATGTTGATCCACAAACTGGCAACGCTATTTATCAGAAGGCGGATGGTACACAGGGCATGAATCCTAAAGCAAGTGATAAGCAGATCATGGGTAGTGTTTGGCCAAAATTTTTCGGAGGTTTAGGTAACGATATAACGCTGGGCAACTTCGACTTTAATATTTTCTTCTCCTTTCAATACGGCAATAAAACATACAACCACAACCGCTTCTTTGGTGAAGGTGGTGGCGCAAGAGATGCAGCAAGGGTAATCTTCGCGAGCGATCTTGCACGCTGGCAAAAACCAGGCGACATCACAGATGTTCCAAAAGCTGACGGTGTAAACGTAAACAACTACCTGGATGCAGGCAGCCGCTGGTTGGAAGACGGCAGTTTCGTTCGCTTACGCAACGTTACACTTGGCTATTCATTTCCTAAAACGTTCGTCAAGAATATCGGCTTAAGAAATATTCGTGTATACGTTACAGGTAGTAACCTATTTCTTATCACCAAATACAGCGGACCTGATCCTGAATCGGCTGCCAACAGCAATCAAAACCAGCCGGGCATCGACCTTGGAACGCCACCTCAACCACGCAGCGTACAATTCGGTATCAACGTAGGCATCTAAAACAGAATATCCACCTGGCACATGCCAGCAAAAAAACATGACCATGAAATTTCGTAATTATATACTATCGGCAACTGTTTTGCTTTCACTCGCTTCCTGCAAGAAATTTTTGGAAGTACAACCAAAGGAATCTGTTTCCGATGAACAGACAATATTTGATGTTACTTCCGCAACTGAAGCTGTGCGCGGTATTTACAACGCATTCGCAAATGGCAGCTATTACGGCACCAGCTTTCAGTCAATCGGTTATCTCTCCGGTGACAATGTGCAATGGACTGGTTCGCAATCGCAGGTACAGGAATTTATCAATCACAATGTAAGATCTGATAACTCCACGATCAGTGCGGCATGGGGACAAATATATGTTGCGATCAATCGTGCAAATAATGTGATCGATAAAGTACCTACACTGCAGGACCCTCATTTTAGTGAAGACAATAAAAATCAATTATTGGGTGAAGCATATTTTCTCAGGGCGCTCGCTTACTTCGACCTTGTACGTACATGGGGTGGCGTGCCGCTTATTTTGAAACCCACATTAACAGCAACCGACAACTCAGGTGTTGCAAGAAGCACTAAACAGCAAACCTACGCACAGGTATTGGACGACCTGAACAAAGCAGAAGCATTGCTACCGGCTTCTACCAATCGCTACCGTGCGACCGCAAAAACCGTGTGGGCGTTGAAATCCCGCTACTATCTGTATCAGGGTGATTGGGCCAATGCTGAATCTTATGCTACCAAAGTAATCAGCGATGTAACCAACTATCAATTGAAGTCTCCTTACAATTCATTTTTTGCCAATGGTGCGAGAGGCACCGTGGAATCAGTATTCGAGATCTATTATAATGGCACCACAGAAACGAACGGCCACGGGGGACAGTGGCTGCCTCAAACTTTGGGCGGCACAAGACAATGGGCACCAAACGATGCATTCGTGGCTTTGGCGAATAACGCAATCATCGGTGGCAATCGCAGTGCACTTGTTGCAAAAGATAACCAGAACCGCTGGTATGGCACATTGTATCCAAGCACTACTTCCTCCGCTTCATATGTGATAAGGATCGCAGAACTTTTTCTTATCAGAGCAGAGTCAAGGGCACAACAAAATCTTCTTACGGGATCGAACGGTGCCTTGTTTGATTTGAATGCAGTGCGTGCCAGAGCAGGCCTTGATGCGAGCACAGCTTCAACTCAGGCAGATGTATTATTGGCGATAGAGAATGAGCGTCGGGTGGAATTTGCATTTGAACCTCATCGCTGGTTTGATCTTGTAAGAACGAACAGAGCAGCAGCTGTGCTTGGTGTAACAGATACCACTAAATACATTCTGCCTTTACCAAGTCAGCAAATACTACTCGATGCTACACTCAAACAAAACCCCGGCTATAACTAAACAAATATTCTAACAATTGCTAAAAGCTCAACATTATGACTACAGCCTCCACTTCTGCTGATGCACCTGTATGGACGAATGCTGAAAAGATCGTGTTTCGCATTTTCTTCATCTATTTTTTCATACAAGCCATTCCTGTTGACTGGAAGTTTTATCAACAACTTTTTTCCATCAACTGGACATCACTTCATTACGGGGACATCTTCACGCTGGCCCATTATTCGCCTCAGTTTACAGGCGATGGATTTGGTAACTGGTTGTTCATTTTTCTTATCGCTGTTATAAGCGCTACAGCCTGGACAATCAACGATAAGAATCGCACAACCAACTATGACCGACTCTGTTACTGGATACGCACCGTTGTGCGCTATCGTTTGGCCATAGCCCTTGTCGCTTACGGATTACTGAAAGTTTTCAACCTGCAATCTCCCTATCCTTCGCTCAGTAACCTGAACACAGCTTACGGAGATTTCAACAGATGGAAATTGTTCTCGCTGAGTCTGGGCATTGTTCCTTCTTATGAATTTTTCCTCGGCCTTGTCGAAACAACGTTTGGCTTACTTTTATTATCGAGGAAAACAGCGTCCATTGGCGCTTTTCTAATCCTGGTATTCACTGGCAACGTGTTTGTTTCGAACATCGCGTATGATGGCGGACAGGTGGTCTATAGTTTCTACCTCATCACACTTGCGTTCTTTGTTATTGCACAGGACCTGCAACGCATCTTCAATTTGCTTATTCTTCAAAAGCCGACTGCACCCAAAAAGTATGTTCCTGCATCTGAGAAACCCTGGCAAAAATATACACGCATCGGATTAAAGACTTTTGCAGTGTTTTTCTTCGTGATATTGTACGGTGCAAAAACATGGTCAGGATCGCATAAGGACAATTATCAATATCCCACCGCTAAAGGCCTCGCAGGCGTGAGCGGCATTTACAACGTAAGCGAATATCGCGTGAACGGACAGGAACTTCCTTATTCACAAACAGATCAACGCCGATGGAAAGATGTAGTGTTTGAAACATGGAACACTGTAAGCATCCGCTCCAACAGGTCGGTACAAATCGATGCGTCTAACAAGGACCGCATTTCAGAAGCAGATAGCCTGAGAACGTATGAACTTGAAGGCTCCGGTGGCAGACACTATTATAGCTATGATGCAGACACAGCAAGCCATGCGCTTGTATTGCGCAACAGGAACAAGAACTATGCGGGCGAAACGCTTCATTTAACCTACACTAAAACAGACGGCAAGCAAATTGTTCTTACCGGCGCAGATCAAAACAATGATTCGTTGTATGTGGTGCTGGATAAGATTGACAAAAAATATCTGTTGAAGGAAGCGGCAAAACAACATCGCGGTAAAGCATTAAAGCTCTGATCAACTGTTATAAAAAATAAATAGCAACATCATGTCAACAATAGAAGCCATTAGAAATACACATCACACAGACACGCTGCCACAAGAGGCATCGGAAGCTGTGGACGGAAAGCAACAGAAAGAAAAACTTTCTGCATGGAAACCTTATCAACGTTTCCTGTTTCGCATTGCGTTTATATTCTTCATCATTTTGTCTATCCCCAATAGCTGGGGCTGGTACAAATTGGTTGCACACATTGACTGGACAAGTCTTCACTACCGGGATCTCTATGATATCGCACGTTTCAACTCGGGCATTACGTGGTTCGGCAACAAGATATTTGGAAGTTCTTTGCTGGGCTATGCAGTATGGATCAACACGTTGCTGTTCTCCATCGCTGGAGCTTTGGTTTGGACATTTACGGAAAAGGCATTGAAAAAAGAAAGACTGGAATACAACACAGCCTATTACTGGCTTCGTGCCATTGTGCGATACAGGGCAGCAATCGGCATTATCGGTTTTGGTTTCACCAAACTATTGCCGGTTCAAATGCCTTATCCATCACTCGGTGTTCTCAACACCGATTTCGGAGACCTCACTTCTCAAAAGATTTATTGGTTATCGATCGGTATAGTGCCCTGGTACCAGGTATTTGCCGGTGTTGTAGAATTGACGGCAGGTACATTATTATTTTTCAGAAGAACCACAACACTGGGAGCAATATTGTTGTTCGGAGCGTTAGGAGATATCGTGTATGTGAACTTTGCATACGATGGCGGCGTACACGGCTACAGCAGCTACTTTGTATTGCTTGCAGGGTTCTTGTTGATCAACGATCTTCCTAAAATATACAACCTCTTTATCCTCGAACGTTTCACTGCTCCCGTAAATTTTTATCCTGCATTTCCAAAATGGCTGCGTCTTACACGCGCAACATTAAAAAGTGCAACGATACTAATTTTCCTCGGTGTACTTTTCTATCTGCAGTTCATTAACTGGAGGTATGACCCATACAAACAACCATCTGTTGCAGGTGTTAAGACATTGAGAGGAAATTATACGGTAAGTGAATTCCGCATCAATAACAAGGTGATTCCTTACTCACCATTAGATACTGTAAGATGGAACGAAGCAACCTTCGAAAACTGGACCACACTTACTTTCAGAGTCAACAAACCTACTCCACTCGATCTTTCGAATGGTGGCGGCAGCCCTCAAAGAGATCTGTATCGCACTTTTGAACTTACCGGTGTAGGTGGTGGTCAAAGAGTATTCCACTACTATGCAGATGAACAAAACAAAACACTTTACCTGCAGGATAAGTACAAGGCGCGACGCGGAGGTGGCGAAGATGGCGACTATACGGGTGATCAGGACCCATCATCCAACAATGAAAGTGCAGACAAAGGCAAAGGCAAAAGAAACAGAGACAAAACCAAAATAGAAAAAGAAGAGGATAACTGGATACCTAAAGATGCACTCGCCAACATCGGCAATGAAATTTACAAGATAGACAAGAACGCTGTTTCCACCCGCAGGAAGAGAGAATTAAAAAATGTGCGTAATGATGAAAACAGGAACCGCATGGTTTTGAAATACGATACGCAGGATGGCTCCAGGATTTTCCTCAGCGGCATTAATGAGAATAAGGATTCCATCTACGTGGTACTGGACAGAATCAATAGAAATTATGCATTAACAGAAAGCAGCCTGCAGGCTGGAAAATATTGAACAAACTGTGAGATACAAAATGTTGCTTTTATTTCTGGCCGCGTTGAGCATTACTTCATGCAAAGACAAGCAGGAAGATGAAGTAATTGTTTACAACAAAAATCCGGAAGCGCAACTAAACACTGACAGTGCAACGCAAACGAAGATCATAACAGAAATGCCTGCAACTTTTGGCATTGGCAGAAAAGCAACGAACGCAGAAATAAAAGCATGGGATATTGATGTACGTGCCGATGGCAAAGGATTGCCGTATGGCTCGGGCAATGCGACGGAAGGCAAAGTAATATTCACACAGAAATGCGCGGCATGTCACGGCAAGGAAGGTGAAGGTGGTGCATACGCCCGACTTGTTGGAGCAATGGGCGATACGGTTAAAGCAAAAACGATCGGTAATTACTGGCCTTGGTCCACTACCCTGTTTGATTATATCCGTCGCACGATGCCTTACAACATGCCGGGTTCATTGAAGGATGACGAAGTGTATAGCCTGACCGCCTATCTTTTGTATCGCAACAAAATCATCGACTCTACAAAAAACATTGATGCAAAGAGCTTGCCCAAAGTAGTGATGCCGGCACGACAATACTATGTGGATGATGACCGGCGCGGCGGCCCGGAGGTACGATAAGACGCAATGTAAAACAGCTTTGACATGGAAAGACCAAAAGAAGAAAAGGAATATTCATTTAACGATAGTAAAAAAATAAACAGGAGACTGCTGCTGGGATCAGTGGCCGCAAGTGCTGTTATTGCCCTTGTTAAAACAACAACGGGACAGCTTGTACCGGCCGCTGTTCCCAAGCCTGTATCTGTTCCCGCTGATCCTACAAAATTACAGGGACCACCACCTGGCACTCTGGGCACACGTTCTCCGTTTGAACAACTCGCAAAGAAAACTTCAGACACTTCTTCGCGTACTCCGTTGCAAAGTCTCTACGGCATCATCACTCCTTCTGACCTGCATTTTGAAAGACATCATGGCGGTGTGCCTGTTATTGATCCAACAACATACAAGCTCGTCATTCATGGCATGGTAAAAAAACCGATGACATTTACATTGAACGACCTGAAAAGATTTCCTTCTGTATCACGCATTGCATTTCTCGAATGCTCCGGTAACTTTAGAAGTGGTAAACAAGAAATGACACCGCAGGAAATTTGCGGTTTGACGAGTCAGAGCGAATGGACAGGTGTGATGCTCTCAACGCTATTCAGAGAAGTAGGCGCAAGCCCCAAAGCCACATGGTTCCTCGCAGAAGGTTCCGATGCATCCGTAATGACAAGAAGCATACCGATGGGCAAAGGCTGGAACGATGCAATGATCGCCTATGGACAAAATGGTGAAGCTCTGCGTCCGCAGCAAGGTTATCCGGCACGTTTGTTTCTGCCGGGATGGGAAGGCAATACCAATGTGAAATGGATCAGGCGCATCGAAGTATCTGACCAGCCGTTCATGACGAGAGAAGAAACATCAAAGTATACTGAAAATATAAAGGATGGGAAAATAAGACAATTTAGTTTTGACATGGATGCACGCTCCATCATCACATTTCCCGCCTACCCTGTACAGCTGGACAAAGGTTGGGTGGAAATAAAGGGACTTGCATGGAGCGGACGGGGAAAAATATTAAAAGTTGAAGTAAGTGTTGATGCGGGAAAAAAATGGTACCCGACAACACTTCAGGAACCTGTGCTGGACAAAGCTCACACACGTTTCCGCTTTCTATGGAAATGGAACGGTCATGAAACGGAGATTATGAGCAGGGCCATTGATGAAACCGGATATAGGCAACCAACATTGCAACAACTAACAGACGCCCGTGGAGCCGACATGGGAGGTTATCACCTGAACCCTATTACTGCATGGATAATAAAACGTGATGGAAGCGTTTTGTTTAAACCGGAAAAATGGAAATAATGAAGAACGAAAGAAAGGATTATGATGCGGTGGTTGTAGGCGCAGGGCCAAATGGCCTTGCAGCAGCGATCACTTTACAACAGGCAGGACTATCGGTGTTGCTGATAGAAGCAAAAGACACTATTGGCGGGGGCATGCGCACTGCAGAACTCACATTGCCGGGATTTAAACACGATGTATGTTCTGCCATACATCCCATGGCTGTTATGTCGCCGTTCTTTAAAACATTGCCACTGCATGATTTTGGATTGGAATGGATACAGCCAACAAATGCTGCAGCACATCCATTTGATGATGGCAGCGCTGCAGTGCTCACTCGTTCCTTAGAAACCACAGCGCAGTTATTAAATGACGATAGAGAAGTCTATCAAAAAGTTTTCGGAAAGCTAGTGAAACAGTGGAAATCGATCCAGCATGATGTACTGGGACCGCTTCATTTTCCTGAAGCACCCATTTCGTTTGCAGACTTTGGCACAAAAGCATTGTTGCCCGCGACACAGTTTGCGAAACGATTTCAAACGGAAAAAGCAAAAGGGCTATGGGCGGGGATCACTGCGCATTCTGTACAGCCGCTTGATCGCCTTACCACCTCCGCAATCGGATTGGTGCTTACCATCGCTGCACATGCTGAAGGATGGCCGATACCAAAAGGAGGATCGCAGGTAATTGCCGATGCAATGGCATCGTATTTCTTATCATTGGGTGGAAAAATAGAAGCCGGCACTCCGATAAAATCATTGACACAATTGCCTTCAGCACATGCTGTTTTGTTTGATGTTTCGCCAAAACAATTGTTGCAGATCGCAGGACACAATTTTTCGTCGATATACAAATCGCAATTGGGCAAATACCGTTATGGCATGGGCGTGTTCAAAGTCGACTGGGCACTCGATGATGCAATTCCCTTTACTGCAGCGGAATGCAGGCAAGCAGGAACGGTACACATCGGCAATACATTAACAGAGATTGCAGCTAACGAAAAAGCAACATGGAAAGGATCTCACCCAGACAAGCCATTTGTTTTGCTGGCACAGCAAAGCCTGTTCGATGCATCGAGGGCTCCAGAAGGCAAACATGTTGCATGGGCGTATTGCCATGTACCAAACGGATCGACAAAAGATATGACAGCAGCAATAGAGAACCAGGTGGAAAGGTTTGCACCCGGTTTCAAAGAAAGAATCATTGGCAGGCACACATTCAACACGAGCCAGTTGGAACAATACAATGCCAATTACATCGGAGGAGATGTGATCGGAGGCGCCACTGATATCGGCCAATTGTTCACGAGACCGGCATTGCGTTATTCCCCTTACAGAACATCAACAAAAGGCATCTACATATGCTCAGCTTCTACACCGCCGGGAGGTGGCGTACATGGAATGTGCGGCTACAATGCTGCAAGCAGAGTATTGAAAGATTTGTTCTAATAACCTAGTCTATTGTTTTTGTAGACTTATACAAAGGAACTATTTTGCGGTCACAAAAAACAGGTTTCAGCATCTTAACCGTCGAAAACTTATTTATAAAACATCCTTAACGATTAGAAAACGATTTTAAAATCGTTCATTATTCCAGGATACAACAACCAACAATGCACATGTCTAACGAAACAATCAACAGTAACACTTTATCGCCGGAACTGGCCATTCCAGTTGCAACAAAACGCAATATCCTAAAGGACCTGCACGAAGATGTATGGGCCGTAATAATAGCAGGACTATTGGTAACCGGCATATTGGTGGGCGCTTTCCTTTCATCTGACCTTCATTTTAAAACGCCTGTGTTCCAGTGGGCAACGTCAGCAGAGCTGTTAACAAAAGTATTGTCGTTCAACAATCTTTTTCTGTTGGCAATTATTGGTGCGGTATTTTGTTCATTGTCATCCATTGCTATTTTATTGTCCGGCGGCAATGTTCGCAGATATGTCACAGGTTTTCTGTTGATCTATATTCTCGCACTGGTATCGTTGGTCATCTCAGGCAACAAAACAATTAGTTATTATGGTATCGAATACGTGGTATTCGGGTTGACAATAGGATTGCTATTAGGCAATCTAACTAAGTTACCCGACTGGATCAAAGAAGCGGCACGTTCTGAATTCTTTATTAAAACCGGACTTGTGATCCTTGGTACCAGTATTCTTTTTACAGACATTGTAAAGGCGGGCCTGCCGGGCATCTTACAAGCAATCTTTGTTGTTGCTGCTGTATGGTTTTTCGCGTTGTGGTTAGCCCGCCGATTAAAAGTAGATGATGAGTTTGGAGTGATATTGGCTTCAGCCGTTTCTATTTGCGGCGTATCTGCTGCGATCGTTGCCTGCGGAGCAATCAATGGCGATAAGAAAAAGTTGTCTTATATCACTACGCTGGTACTTCTTGTCGCTATTCCCATGCTTATTTTCATGCCATGGATTATAAGAGAATTGGGCATATCAGAAGTGGTAGGCGGCGCGTGGCTCGGCGGTACGCTTGATACGACAGCCTCTGTAACGGCAGCTTCTGAACTGGTTGGCCCCACTGCAACCAAAGCCGGTGTGATCATTAAATTTTCACAAAATGTACTGATAGGAGTTGCAGCATTTTTCATTGCAGGATGGTGGGTTTGGCGCAAAACAGCAGGCGTGAATGAGAACGCAGAGAAACCATCTCTGAGATTGGTTTGGGAACGCTTTCCAAAATTCGTGATTGGTTTTATTGCTGCTTCGCTCCTTTTTTCATTTATAATTCCGGACGATACAAGCAAACAGGTATCAGGCATCTTCAGCAGTTTACGCACAATATGGTTTGCGTTGGCATTCGTGTCCATTGGGCTTGAAGCGAGATTTTCTGATTTATACAAAATGGAGGGAGGCCGTCCGGCACTCGCATTCATCGGCGCTCAACTGTTCAATATTTTGTGGACACTTCTTTGGGCCTGGTTACTGTTTGGAGGCATTTTGTTTCCTACACCAGACATACGATAGACAAGGGATTAATTCAAAAGTCAAAATTAAAAAGTCAAAAATTGTCCGATCGGTGAGGTTGTTTTCTTCCACCCACTGTACGCAATGCAGCTTTTGAATTTTTAATTTTGATTTTTTATTTTATTAAAAAGCTCACATTAAAAGTATTAAAAGCCGGAGCAGGCTTCGCTACATCACCCTTCGACGGTTCTTCCACAGAAGCTGCTGCAAATAAGGCTTTGGCCTGACCGTTCTTATCTGTAAAAACAAACGGTCTTTCCAGGTGCGCAAGATTGATTTGCTTTTGCCCCTTCATTTGCAGCACTTTCGCAGAAATTAAGGAATGTGCCGCAGGCGTCCACGTCTTACCATCTACTGAGGTAATGAGAGCAAGATCTCCAAAGTCAGGAGCAAGCACTTTTGCGTTTGAATAATACTTTACGGCAGCATAAAATCTTTTTCTTTTGTGATCATACCACAGACATGGATCTTCGCAAGCCATTTCAGGTGTGGTAAACACTTCGGATATGGTTGTAAAAACACCGTCCGGTTTATCGCAAACGGCCATCCACATGGTCATATTGCCAACGTTCGGCTTGCGTGATTTGTACATCATATAAAACTTACCATCAGGCCCCTGCGTAACGGTAGGATTAGTGGTCACCTCAAAGGCGTGCACATTGTCGGCCTGCATGATTGGCTGAGCGGGTTTTTCAAACTTACCGTTGACGAGATCTTTTAAAGACGCAGCTTTTAATACACCTACTTTCTGAGTGCAGTTGTATTGCAACCAATGCATCCATTTCTTGTCGCGAGGCTTGCCAGGCAAAGTAAAAGTTGAATCAAAGGAATTGCCGATGTAATACAAATAATAGTATTTGCCGAATTTCCTGATCTGCGGATTGTGCATCGCATAACGTTCCCAAACACTTTTATCGCCGGTACCTTTCAAAATGGTTTTTACATAGTGGTACGGTCCTTCTAATTTATCAGCAGTGGCATAAGCTATTTCACTATACTTGCACCACCCGCTGAATCCGTCAAAAATGTAATTCATTGAATCGTCATCCAATGCACGTTTTCCATGCGGCCATCTTGAGTAGAACATATGATACTTGCCGTCCTCTCCTTTTATCACGCTGCTGCACCATGTGTAGTAATCATCTGATTTAAATATTTGGTTGCTGTCCGGAGCCTTCTGCAGCATGGCAGCAAGGTCCAGGTCATCTTGCGCGTATACCCGCAACAAGCCAAAGAGTGCAACAATAAATACTGCTATTTTTTTCATCGCTAAATAATTCAAAAGTCAAAAATCAAAAGTCAAAAATTGTCCGCTCATTTAATCTGCTTTTTTCTTTGTTCATCAACGAAAGAAGCGCAACAGTTTTTGACTTCTGACTTTTGACTTTTTATTTTTGACTTAATACTTTCTCCGCTTCTACATCCGCATACTGTTGCACCAATTCATTCAATCTCGTCATTAGCTTTGCCTGTTCTTTTTCATATTTCTTTTCACCATAAACGTTATGCATTTCATGCGGGTCTTTGGAAAGATCGTACAGCTCCCATTTATCAGCTACCTGGTAAAAACGGATCAATTTATATCTTGAAGTCCTTACACCAAAATGCGGCACTACTGAATGCTCTCCCCATTCGTAATAATGATAATATACTGCGTCTCTTGTTTTGTATTCTTTATTCTTAAACAATGGAAGCATGGACTTGCCTTGTATTTCCTTCGGTATTGAAAGGCCTGCCAGGTCCAACGCTGTTGGCGCGATGTCTATGTTCATCACCAGATCCTTATACACTGTTCCGGCTTTTATAACATTCGGAAACCTCGCCAGCATTGGCGTTTTCATGGACTCTTCGTACATAAATCTTTTGTCGAACCATCCGTGTTCTCCCAAATAAAATCCCTGATCAGATAAGTAGATAACGAGCGTGTTTTGTGCAAGATTATTTTTATCGAGGTAATCCAGTAACGCACCGATATTTCTGTCAAGTGAAGCTGCTGTGCTCAAATAATCATGGATATATCTTTGGTACTTCCATTCTGTAAGCGCATTACCCGTTAAGTTTTTTGATAAGAAATCTTTTTCAATCGGCTTATAATATGCATCAAATGCTTTGCGCTGTTCCGCATTCATGCGTGTGTAGTTCTCTTTACCAAATCCAGTATCGGGCAATACTTTCAAGTCATAACCCAATCGCATGGTGTGGGCAATGTTCATGTCCTGGTGAGCAGCCGCATAACGCCCGTCATAGTTATCGTAGAAGTTGGCGGGCAAAGGATATTTGATATTGTCAAAACGACCCAGATCCTGCGTATCCGGAATCCACACCCTGTGTGTAGCTTTATGGCCCACTACGATACAGAACGGTTTAGAAGTATCTCTATCTGTCAACCACTTCTCCGCCATATCAGTGATGATATTGGTTACATATCCTTCTTTCCTGACCGTCGTTCCATTCATTTGAATAAAATCAGGATTGTAATAATGTCCCTGCCCCGGCACAATTTCCCAGTAGTCAAATCCCTGAGGTTTTGATTCCAGGTGCCATTTACCCAACCACGCAGTTTGATAACCCGCAGCTTTTAATCTTTTTACAAATACATCCTGGCTCGCATCAAACCTGCTTTGGTTGTCTTTGAATCCGTTTACATGACTGTATTTTCCGGTAAGCAGACAAGCCCTGCTGGGACCGCAAATAGAGTTGGTCACAAATGCATTCTTAAATATGGCTCCTTCATTCGCCAACCTGTCGATGCCCGGTGTAGGCATCATCTTACTACCATACGCACCAATGGCCTGGTAAGCATGGTCGTCTGAAATGATGATTAAAATATTAGGCTGTTTGTTTTGTGCTTTCGCGCACAAACACAAAAGAGAGAAAAACAGTAACGATAGTTTGCCTGCCAGTTGTTTCATGTTATGTAAAAATTCAAAAGTAAAAAGTAAAAATTCTGAGTCGTTTTGTAAGCCAAAATTAAAAAGTCAAAAGTCAAAGGCCAAAACAACTAACGGTAAGACCGCATTAAAGCTTTTTGACCTTTGACTTTTTAATTCTGACTTCTTAATTTCTTGTCATCACCGGCACATCTTCCACACTTTTATCCGCTTCTAACACAATCACCGTATCATTAGCATCAGTAATCAATGTATCGGGAATTTGCAATTCAATGCCCGTTGCATTTTCCTTCACGCTGATTGGAGCGCCGGTAATTGAATATGCTTTCTGTATGTGAACGCCTTGAATAGCAGCCAGCGACAGATGTTTATTGGAGGCATTCAACAGATGTATGTATATTTTATTTCCTTTTCTTGTGGATGCAAAACTACTATCAGGAGTAAATGGTCCGCCCATTGTTCCGTAAATGGATGCGCCATTTTGTTTTAACCAATCTCCCATTGATTTCAATTGTTTTACCTGCCTTGCTTCCATACGTCCGTCGGGCATCGGCCCTACATTCAATAGCAAGTTGCCGTTGCCTCCTGCAGTAAGAGCAAGCGTACCGATGCATTGTTTCAAAGGCTTCATAACATCGTTTGGTTTCCACGCCCATTGATTGCAAATGGTAATACAGGACTCCCATGGATACGACATATTTAACTTTCCGATCTTTTGCTCCGGCGTGGCATAATCGCCAACAGATTGAGCATTCAGTATTTCGTGCTCATTCTTTCCCAACCTGTTGTTTACGATCAGTGCGGGGTCCAATTGCTTCAGATATGCATACATGTCTTTTGCATAGTCGTTTGTCCATGGTTTTTCCCAATTACCATCGAACCAAAGCAAGAAGGGATGATAGTTGTCAATCAGTTCTTTCAACTGCGATTTCATATATTGAACAAACTTGTTCATGTCACCATCAGAGGCCATGCCTTTGCCGTCGTTGTGTATAGGATATGAACGTTCGTACCAGTCCAGCACCGTATAATAAATACCAAACTTAATGTTGTACTTCTTACATGCTTTTGCCAACGCCCCCACTACGTCTTTTTTAAACGGTGTTTGCATGATGTTGTAGTTTGTATATGCTGTGGGCCATAAGCAAAAACCATCGTGATGTTTCGCAGTGATCACAATGTATTTCATACCTGCATCTTTGGCGGTTTTCACCCATGCATCAGCATCAAATAAAACGGGATCAAATTCTTTATACAAGCTATCGTAATCGTTTTGCGCCACCTGGTGATTTCTCGACCATCCTATTTCTGTTCCGCGTAGTGTTACAGGTCCCCAATGTATGAACATGCCGAAACGAAGGTCCATAAAGTCTTTCATGGCATTTTTATTCACCGCTGGCAACGCGTGTTCGTTCGGTCCCTGTGCATGAGACAAACCGGTCAGACATAATAACAAGCCGCAAAGAAGGCTTATTTTTTTTGTATTGTTTCGCATATTAATTAAGATGGTTTTGACTTTTGACTATTGAGTTGGGTGTTGTGATTGAACTACTTCATTCCTCCTACTCAAAACTCAAAACGTTACTTCGTTTTATTTATGTATGCCGGCTCACGAACTTCTGCGCCGGTAGTTTTTGTAAGATCATCCCCTAAAGACTGACGATACTTATCCGCTATCGCTTCCAATTCTTTCACTATTTCGGGATGAGCATTTTGCACATCATGTGTTTCACCCGGATCATGAGCAAGGTCGTACAGTGCTTTAGGCACATTCATATCTGCATAGCCGCCGGGAAATCCATCTTTACCCGGCATATAGGTTTTGTATGTTTGTCCTTTGTGTGGAAAAACAAGTTTCCAATATCCTTTACGCACACCCTCTAAACTGTTGCGTCCATAGTAGTAAATAAACTCTTCTCTCGGGTTTGCATCAGGCTGTTGGAATAATAGCGACTGAATATCTACACCGTCAATTTTATTTTGTGGCAATGGGGCTCCCGCGAGTTTTGCAATGGTCGGCAGCAGATCGATAGTAGATGAAAGATTATTACACACAGAACCGGAGGGAATCTTGCCTGTCCAGTGCATAATGCAAGGTTCTTTTTGTCCACCGTCCCAGCTTGTTCCTTTGCCTTCTCTCAGGCCGGCAGTATTGCCTGCATGATTACCGAATGTTAACCACGGACCATTGTCGCTGGTAAACACTACTAAAGTATTTTGATCTAATCCCTGCTCTTTTAACGTGCGCATGATTTCTCCGATTGCCCAGTCCACCTCCATCATCACATCCGCAAAAAGCCCTTTGCCGCTTTTGCCGAGAAAGGCTGGCGACGCATAAATAGGCACATGCACCATGGAAGGAGCAAGGTATAAGAAGAATGGCCTGTTTTTATTTTCTTTAATGAACTTGCAGGCACGTTTTGTATAGATGCCTGTAAGCTCTCCCTGATCTTCTAATGTCTGGATATATTTTACCGGAGTATCTCCGTCAAGCAAAGGCAAAGGAGGATATTTAAACTGAGGCTTTGTAGAATCTTTCATTGGTTTGCCATCGTAACCAACGGGCCACATGTCATTTGAATAAGGCAATCCCAGGTATTCGTCAAAGCCATAATGAATCGGCCAATAAGGTGCTTTACCACCTAAATGCCATTTGCCTACCATGCCGGTGCGATAACCTACTTTTTTCAACATGGAAGCGATGGTCTCTTCATTGGGATTAAGCGCCCTGTTTTCCCATGGCATGAATGCACCGGATATGCCGAGTCTGTTGGGATAGCAACCTGTAAGCAAACCGCACCTTGAAGCGGTACATGTAGCCTGCGCCGCATAAAAGTTTGTAAAGCGCATGCCTTCTGCGGCAAGCTTGTTGATTTGTGGTGTGTGATACGGACCGCCGTTGTAGCATTCAGGATCACCATATCCCATGTCGTCCATGAGAATGACGACGAAGTTGGGACGCTTACCAGCAGCTTCACTTTTTGCACGTTGTCCATAGCTTATGCTACTTACCAACAACATCATTGCCAGGAGCGAGTTCAAAAATGTACGTTTCATCTTTCGGTATTAATATCACCGACGAACACGATTGTTCGCCGGTGACAAATAACTGATATTTTAATTCAAATTTTATAACAATATTGATGATTCGATGTTTTTTATTACCAACCTTTCATTTGTTTTAAATTGGCATTAGCACCGAAGCCACCAACCATCAATCAACTATCCTTTCAACAAAAACAGAGAGATTCATTTTGTAATGACTGCAACCTGTTAATTATTAATTGACAGGCTCTTTTCTATTTCCAACCAATGGTTTGTACCAGGTTTGGATTAACTGTCAGTTCCTGTGCAGGAATCGGTTCAAGATAATACTTATCTAACCAACCGGGAATAACGGTGGAAACGTTTGGATTGATCACATAACCTGAGTTCCCGCCGCCGTCAAGCTTGATATTGGCATTGCTCAATCCTGAAACGTTCGGATACATCCTGTTTTTGTCATACACTTTAACCCCATACGGATATTTATTCATGTACGATCCTTTCATCCATCGTTTCAAATCATTAAATCTGAATCCGTCTCCAAATAATTCAACTCTCCGTTCTCTTCTGATTTCCCATAAAACAGGATCAACAGAAGGATCTCTCTGCGGATCAAAGCTACCATCAATATTTGCAACAACCATATTGGACACTCCTGCGCGAGGACGCAATTTATTGATGGTTACATCTGCTACACCCTGGTTAAACTGGCCCAATTCAAACATAGCTTCAGCATAGTTCAACATTGTTTCTTCAATTCTAAACAGCGGACAGTCCTGAGTACCGCCGTAGTTAGAACTACCATCCATTGGCAGCCTGTTGTAATACTTCCAGTAATAATAACCTAAAGTGCCCACCATTTGAGATATCGCAACTTTAGCAGGTAAATGACTCAACGCAACGTTGTATGTATTGAAATGCGGGAAATTGGGAATAACGTTTCCTGACTTCATATCGTTGGTTTGAGAAATTACCGGCAACCTCTTACCAATATTACCAGCAAGTGAATCATTCATGTAGTGAACAAAATAACCGTAGTCCGGATTAGGATCATAGGCCCACAAATTATCAGAATTACCTGCCTGGTTCGTAACTCCTGTATTAATAAATTTAACGCTATAGGGAGGCATAACATTAAAGTACAAGCGCTTGTCCCTGTTTTTAAATTCTGCATACATCGAATCATTGCCCTGATAAACAGCGCTGGTCGCAATAGGCCTGCCGTCTTTACACAAGAAACTTTGAACAGCATCCCTTGTTACTTCAGCACTCCAGGAAGTACTTCCTGTATAACGGGTAAGCATCGGATTATTAAAAACAGTATTTACATATTGCTTGAATAAAATTATACCTGCCTTACCTTTCAGATCTTCTGAGTTGAAAACATCATCATAGCTGGACATTATGCCGGGATACTTAGGCAACAGTTTTTGAGAGTAAGTAACACAAGCCTGCAAGTATGTATTGGCGTTACTTAGGCCATGGTACTTGCGCCATGTACCTTCAAAAAGACCAAACCTGCTGATCAGGAAGTCCACACAATCCTGGTTAATTGTGTTGGCTCCGTCGCCGGCGGGTTTAATGTGACTTTCTGCCCACACAAGATTGTTCAGTATATTCTGGGCCACTGTATCGCGGGAAGTTCTGGTTCCGTATAAAACAGAATTTGAAGTATCTGAAAGAGCGTGCTCAACCCATGGAACATCGCCATAGGCAGCGATCAGATCATAATAACGTAATGCTCTGAAGAAATAACCAACGCTGCGCCAGTGGTCCTTATCTGACTGAACCATTGTTGATTGATCAATATTGTCCAACATTACATTCACTCTTCTTATGTAGCTAAAATTCCAATCTGCCATCTGCAAAGAAGTTGTACCGCCGGTGGCAGTTGCAGGAATAAGTTTTGTTTGGTAAACATAGCCCGACTGACCACCAGCGTTCAGGTTATCAGAATTGTTTTTTTCCTGCTGTGTAAAAGCAGGGGGCTCTGTTGCTCCGCCATTACCATACCCAGCCAAATAATCATACAATCCCCATGAGTATGTTTGAAAATTCTGATAGTTTACAAAAGCTGTCTGGGTAGTAAACTGTGTAGCCGGCACCTTGTTCAGAAAATCCTTGTTACACGCTGTGAGCGCAACTACTGCACCCGACAGCAATAAAATATATCGTTTCATTTAAGATTCGTTTTGTTTTTTAAAAAGACACATTAATACCTACTGATGTTTTTCTCATGAACGGATATCCAATTCCTCCTCCTACGCCCGATCCCTGTACACTAAGATCCGGATCAATACCTTTTGGCAAATGACTGAACGTAGTGACGTTTTCCATAGATGCAAACACCTGGAACTTATTAATGTGAAGCTTTTGCATTACGAGAGATGCAGAAGGCACTGTATATCGCAGAGTGATATTTCTCAGCCTGAGATAAGATTTATTGCGTAAATAGCGTGTCTGAGCTTGTTGATTATAACCCTGCAGCGTTTGGCCGGCATTGACGTTATCGGTATAAATGCGGGCATAATAAGCATCTTTGTTTGCAGGGGTCCAGTAATTTAACTGATGAGAATACAAGGCTCCATAAGTTACCCACTGGTTTGGATAAGCCAATGTACCCGCCAGGAATCCTTCTTGTTTAGCAACTCCATTCATGATAAATGAAAAATCAAAATTTGCATAAGAGACTCCGCCTGTTATTGCATATTGATACTGCGGAGTTGAGTTACCAATAATAGTTAAATCGCCATGATTAGCCAATGTGTAAGCACCGGTGGTAATAACGCTGTCGCCATTCAGGTCTTTATACAATATGTCACCTGGATTAGGAGATTGTCCATTTTGTTTTGCAACGCCAGGCAATAATGTACCGCCTCTTAAATTTGAATTTAAAGTGCCTGCTTTAAAGTCTGTGGTATCATAGAATCTATCTGTTACATAGCCCCAGATTTCTCCCATCTTTTTACCTTCATAAACCTGGTAAGCATTGTTAAAATAAATGTTCTGAGTGTTAGAACATTTCGTAACAACGCTCGTATAATTAAACAAGCTCACACCTACATTATAACCTACTTTTCCAATTTGATCTTTCCAGTTCAACTGCAACTCAAAGCCTTTTGTTCTGAGAGAGCCCGAGTTTTGTAAAGGCAAACCGGTTCCCAATACAGCAGGAGGTACATTTGCCGCATCAGTCAATATATCTTTTGTGTCACGTTGGTACCAGTCGAATGTACCTGTAAAACGGTTTTTCAGCATTGCCCAATCCAATCCAAGGTCTGCACTGCTTACAGTTTCCCATGTAAAATTAGCTGATGTCAAAGGCGGAGGAAGAAGCGTGGCTACCTTAGTTGAATTGTTCAACCAGTTAGGTGTAGCAATGTTCATTCCAGGGAAAAATCCATAGTCGGCAATATTCTGATTCGCTACACTACCATAAGAAGCTCTCAACTTAAGTTCATTTAGATAAGGCCTTAAAGAATGCATGAACTTTTCTTCTGTTATTCTCCAACCAACAGAAGCTCCCGGCAAGCCTACCCAACGATGTCCTTCAGGAAATTTGGAAGAGCCATCATAGCGATAGCTTATCTGGAAAAGGTATTTGCTTCTAAAGTCATAATTCAATCTTGCAAAATATCCTCTTGAAGCAAACTCTGCATAATTCTTGGTAGAAATAGTCGGCACATTTAAACCTGTGGTACCAGCCAGAAAAGGAAGATCCGGACTAACCAATCCGGAAACTGCAACTTCGTCTGTTCCGGTATTTCTCTGTTCCTGGTTGAATCCTGCAAGCAGTGTAAAATTGTGCTGATGATTTAATGACAATGCATAGTTGCCAAAAATGTTAATGATTGTATTTTTATTCCAACCATGAGATTTATCGTATACATCATTACCAAAACCTTCAGGAGTATACCCATAAGGATTTAACATTGGTACAGTTACCTTTTTATCATATTGGGTAATGTCAGTATTAGTATTGTCTATTGTATACTCTCCGGTTATAGTCAACCCTTTAACCGGCTTAATAATGGTCCTTCCCGTAGCTCTGATTTCATCAGTATTGGTTGTTATCGGAGCACGAGCCAGGAGTTCATTTTTTCCTGTTCTTATTACCTGTCCTGGTTTTGTAGGTATGGAATCCAAAGGCAGAGCCGAAGGAGTATTGGTAGCATCGCCAAATACGTTCGGATAGAAAGGTGTCTTGCCGGTAGAATTATTATAACCTGCATCCAATTGCAGGTTCAACCATGAATTAACATCTGTAGTTACCAAAGATTTGACATTATACCTTTTATAGCTATCCTGGTTGGCCGAAGACGCTAAGATTCCGTTTTCATTTGTTGAACCAAATGACATGCGGTAGGTAGTTTTGTCAGAGCCACCACTTACCGAAAAATTATTCATAATCTGTGTTGAATGATTTCCCAGCAATGTGTTAACAGCATCCGTTGGCGCCAATTGGTAGTATACACCATTCAGCGTATCTCCGCCCATGGGGTATTTACCGGGATTAGCCTGATAATCCTTAAGCAGTGTCATCCATTGCGTTAAATTTTGATTTCCGTTATAGCTACCAGTCATTCCCCCATCAATCCATGCCTGCACCTGTTGTATAGGCGTGGCTTTCTCCGGCAAATTGGTAGGCGTTGCAAATACTATATTGTTGGAATAATTAAACTGAACCTTCTGATTTTTCTTACCGCTTTTGGTAGTGATCACCACCACTCCGTAAGCTGTACGGGAACCATAGATTGAAGCAGAAGCAGGGTCCTTCAAAACAGTTACCGATTCAATATCATTCGGATCCAAAAGGTTGGTGGGCCCGTTGTAAGGAACGTTATCCACGATTATTAAAGGCCCTCCGGAATTCATCACTGTATTGTTGTTGGCATCTTTACCGTAGTCAGTTCCCCCCCTGATGTTCCAGCTGATATTGGCACCAGGCTGACCAGAACCGATGGATACCTGTAAACCCGGAGTAGCACCTTGCAGTACTGCGCCAAGGCTTGATACCGGTCTGTCACCCAACAATTCATCAATTTTAACTGTGGCCGCAGCACCTGTTAGCTTCGCTTTACTTTGTGAACCGTAACCAACAACAACTACCTGTTCTATTTCACGGTTGGCCTCCTGCAATACAATATGCAGGTCTGTGCTGTTTTTAACTGGCACTTCCTTATTGGTAAATCCTACGAAAGAGACCACAAGAATTGCTTCTTTATTGGCAACAGGAATTTTAAAATTTCCTGCTGCATCGGTAGAAGTAGCCGCCTGTGTGCCTTTAACAGCAACAGTGGCTCCAGCCAGCGGCGCGTTTTTGTTATTCGTTACGCGACCGGTTATAATAATATCCGGCTGTTGAACAAATAATCTGTCCTGTTCCCTTGGCTTAATTATTACCGTTTTATCATCACCGAATACAATTTCAAATTGTTGCGGATCAAGGAAACGACTGAGCGCGTCTTTTAAATTAATGTTTACCACATTGAGAGTTACCGAAATTCCCTTTACTGTTGCAGCATCGCAAAGGAAATTATAACCCGTCTGCTTTGTCAATTTTGAAAACACCTCCTGGATGGAAGCATTCCTGACCTTTATTGAGACCGGAACATTTTGCGCCCTCGACGAAGCACTTGCGCTTAGCGAGAAGGCGATGACTAACACAAAAGCAATTTTCATAATAGCAAGCAATTTTCGAAAATGAAACAGCAGTGCGCGGAAAATGAGCAGCCTGCTGTTCACTGAAGCAGTTAATTTTCTGTACATTTGATTAAGGATTATTACTGGTTATAAAGTCTGGAATAGTCTTATTAGCATTGCTAATCAAAGTCGGGAGTGGTAACGACACTTTCGACTTTTTTTATTAGCCTGCCCGAAATGTTTATTTTCCTATAACAGTTATTTTTTTGTTTTTAACGATGAATTGTATGTTGTTGCTTAATTCGATACCCTTAAGCAGGCTCATCAGTGTTTTCTTTCGATCATAGTTTCCAATAACATTGATTCCGTCGACACTCCCTTTTATTGTAACATCAACATCATACCACCTGGAAATTTTTGTAATGATGCTTTTTAAGCTTTCATTATTAAAAATGAAGTATCCATTTTTCCAGCCTAAAACTTCTGCAGTGTCAATATTTGTTATTATAAACCTCGAAGAATTGATATCGCCTGAAGCCATTTCACCAGGCTTAAGAACCACGCTATTGTTTTGTGCAACTACTTTTACAGCGCCGTCCACCAACGTAGTTCGTATTTCAGCATCATCAGCATATGCAGAAATATTAAAGCTGGTACCAAGCACATCAACGCTTTGTTTGTTAAGTACATTTACTTTAAAAGGAACACGCGGATTACCGGCGACTTCAAAATACGCCTCGCCAGAAAGAGTTACAGCGCGTTCCCTGGCATCAAAACGTGTGGGATAAATTAACGACGATGCGGCATTCATATACACAGTTGTACCATCGGGCAAAGTGAGCTTATATTCTCCTCCTCTTGGCACTTCAATGGTATTAAGATAAACCTTGTCGTTGCTCAGTGACTGATTGTCGCTGGTATATACAAGTTGTCCATCAGCTTTTTTCAGGATGGTTGAACCGTGCTCAACCAGCAGCTCTCCTTGTTTAACCTCGTTTAATGCAATTACCTTTCCATTTGCAAGTTTCAAAATAGCCTTGTTTGTGCCGGAAGGAATATCCTGCGCCTGACTGCCTTTCGGGGCGACTGCAGCAAGTTTCGAATTAGCTTTATAATCGGATAGGAAATAATAACTGATGCTTCCAAGTGCAACAAGTAGCACAGCAGCAACAGCCATCCTTTTCGGAAGTTTGATTGAACGAACTCGTTTCTTTTTACTGATTATCTGATCGTAAATAATTTCGCTACGTTCGGAAGGTAATTCTCTTGAAATGTCTCCAACAAAATTCCAGTCCTGATCCATAAGGAGTTTTATCTCTTCCTGATATCGAGGATTATTGAAATATTCTTTTAATTCTGCAAGCTCTTCTAAGGAGGCAGTGTCATTCAAAAACTGGTAGTACAGATATGATAATCGGTTACGGGCCATAGGTTATGCAAATCGTCTTTATAATAAGACACACTTCTAAAGCAATCAGGGTAAAGGGTTTTAAAAAAAATTAAAAAAGAAAATTTACCCCTAACTGCCACGTGACGATAACTAAATTTAAATTTAAAGAAATCCTTTACTACAATATGGTACTCAATTAATTCAAGGCAAACCGATCTGAAGTTCAAGCATATCAAGGGAAGCTTAATAAAACAGAAGCATATAAAAAATGATGGCCTGGAAACACGCAGCGTCGTGCTCCTTTAAATATTCTTTTAAAAATCGCAGGGCAAGTTTTAAATGAGTCTTAACCGTTAAAACTGATAGAGAAAGTTTTTCTGCAATTTCATCATGTCGCAAACCATCCTCTTTACACAAGGTATAAACCAATTTTTGCTGCGGAGGCAAAAGCTTAATAGCATCGTCGATAATCTTTTTTATATCGGCCGCTAAAATCCTTTCGTCGGTTTCATTGTGTTCATCCGTCTTCGTCTGCGAGATCATCCGGTAAGCACGGGCCTCAATATCGCGATCTCTTAATACATTGAAAGTAGCATTTCTTGTGATGGTTTGCAGATATGCTTTTAGATTGGTAATGGAAGATGCATCCGGATGCTGCCATATTTTCAAAAAAACTGAAAGAAGAATATCTTCAGCAGATTCCTGATGTGAACATATTTTAAATGCATATGCAAAAACCATATTCCGATATCTGTCGTAGATCTCACGGAAAGCGGCTTCATCCCCGGATGCGATCAGGGTTAACAAATATGCTTCGTCAGAAAATTGGTTTAAGGAAAAAACATTCTTCTCCATACGGCACTAATTGTGCATTCTCTCTAATTAATTATATTCGGTTTGGTGATGTTTTTTCAGGATAAAAAGTTAGTAATTGAAGCCCGCTGCCAATAGTATTTCAAATACTAATAAAACACGAGACCTCTGACTATAGGAAAACTTTGAAGATGTAGATTTTGTTTTGAAGTATTAACTGTAGATTTCTTCCGGTCTTTATTTTGTCAGCAAAGGAGCTGACGGACCATATTACTCAACAACACCATAAACGGCTGTTTTGAAATCTTTCTATTAGATACATCTTGACAATAGCAATCGTTCTTCCAAGCAAATCTTGTAGTAAAAGAAATAAAAAACTATTAAACAAAAAAATAAAAAAAAAGGGCCTCTGAAAATTATCAAAGGGTCCTGTCAGCCTTCCTTTATAAATAATAAGAATCTATAATATCTAGTAATTCCAATGTAAAGCACATGATCAGATTGAGATATAGCCTAAATTATTTCCTTTATCGCCACACTTTTGCTTCAAATATCGTAGTGCATCACCGGGTACAAAAAGCAATGCTCAAACAACATCAGACAGGCTCCAGATCTTTGACATGCACAGTCTGTGTTTTGCTATAAGTTATTCGCGATCCTTTTTTGGCATAGTAAATCACATACAAATAGCAAGCCACCGGAAACAAGTATGATAAGCGAATATCACCCCTGTCCGATAATATCCCCATCAACGGCGGCACTATAGCACCACCCACAATTCCCATGATCAACAATGAAGAAGCTGCTTTTGTGTACGCACCAAGATCTTTAATGCTTAGTGTAAAAATCAGAGGATACATAACCGACGTAAACAGTCCTACCAATACGAGCAGATACAACGACCAATAACCCGGCGTCACTATTGCAAGCGCCACACATACACACGCACCGCCTGCGGATATCAGCAACATGCGCGGAGCCGGAGCCTTGTTGAGCAGCCACGAACCGCACAATCTGCCTGCTAAAACGAGTAGCATGAACAACGAAATAAGCAAGGCCGCTTTCCTCTCTCCCAACCCTTCGAGATTCATCGATTTTGCATAGCGGATGAAGAAACTAACAATGCCTACTTCTGCTCCTACATAAGCGAAGACGGCCAATGCACCGAGGTACGCATGCTTGTATCGAAAAACATTTTTGAACTTATATTGCTCATCTGCATTTTCCTGGATGGTGGGAAGTTTTGTAAACAGAATAAACATTGCTGCCAATAGAAACAAAACGGCCAAAGCAACATAAGGCAGTTTTACAAGTGAGGCTTCGTTTGTGAGGAACTGATTCAATTGCTCTGGTGCGTATGCGTTGATCTCGGCCGCAGAAACATCTTTTTCATGCAGCAATAATAATGAGGCTATATATGGAGCGCATACTGCACCACACGAACCAATTGCCGCCGATAAACTCAAACGGCTTGACGCGCCTTCAGGTGCGCCCAACTTTGCAACATAAGGAGTGGCGGCAGTTTCCAAAAATGTAAAACCTGCTGCCATGATAAACAACGCACCCAAAAACAACGGATAGTATCGTGTTTGAGCGGCCGGATAAAACAAGGCAGCTCCCGCACATGCGATCACCAAACCTGCTATCATACCGGCTTTATATCCTTTGCGACGGATATACATTCCTGCTGGCAGCGCCAATAAAAAATAGGCGCCGAAAAAAGCTGATTGAATAAAAGTTGATTGTACATCTGTAAGTCTGCATGCTCTTTTCAAATGCGGTATTAAAACATCATTGATGTTTCTGCACATGTTCCATAAAAGCATCAGCGTCATTACGATGATAAAGGGTACTATGTACTTCTCTTTTTTGTTTCGAGGAAATTGATTTTCTATCATTTTGCAAGCAATACGTTATTTTAATTCAATTAAGAATTAGGAATTAGGAATTAAGATAGCAACACCCACAATGGAATGTACGTCTTACATTTTATAAACAGTTTTGCGAAATCGTTTCCATCATGCATGTCACCCAATCAATTCTTAATTCTTAATTCCTAATTTCTAATTCTTAATTGTTCAATCTAAATATCTGTTTCATCTCCACCCAATGTTCATTCGGTGCCGCAAATGCCGGTCGTTGCTGCAGCGTATTCATCAATGCTGCCCATTCTTTCTGTCGCGGCAAAGCAGCCATTTTTTCAAAGCCGCTTTTCAACTCAAACTCATCCACAGTTTCCATCAACATCACAAGCCTTGTTGATACGCGATAAATATCCATTGACAATATGCCACAAGCTTTAATACCTTCGGGAATCTCCGGCCATATTGTATCTGACTGATGATAGCGCTCATATGCTTCTATCAACTCATCATCGTTCTTTAGGTCAAGCGTTAAGCAAAATTTCTTCATGGCTGCATGCAAGTTTTGAGTTCTGAGTTTGCGGTTTTGACTTTTGACTTTTAACTTTTGAATTACCTACCAATTCTCAATGCTCACTACTTCGCAACCTGAGGGCGAATGCGATTCGCCCCTACTGCCACCCATTTTCAACTTTCAATTTTCAATTTTCAACTACTTCAAATCACACGAACTTCCCGGCTCCTGCGGTGTTTCATACACACCGTTCCTCACATTTACCGGATGTACAAAATGTTTTTGCAAATGCGGTATATGTTCCAGGAACAATGCTTCGTGTCCCATGCTGATATGATTGAACAACACAAGGTGTTGGTGCAATTGTCCCATATCTCCGACATGCGGTACTACCGGCACACCATATTTTTTTGCCAAAAGACTCACCGTAATAAATTCACTTACACCACCAACCCTCACAGCATCAACCTGTATAAAACCGGCACACTTAGCCTGCAAATAATTTTTAAATATCAGCCTGTTCGGTACGTGCTCACCCAACGCCAACTTCATGGGAGCAATAGCATCCGCCAGTACTTTATGTGCAAACACATCGTCAGGGTGAGTAGGCTCTTCAATCCAGTAAGGGTTCATCGGTCTCAACATTTCGCATATGCGCAATGCCTGGTTCAATGTCCATTGCTGATTGGCATCCAACATTATCTTCGCATCATCACCCATCGCTTCCCTTACAATATGCGCTCTTCTTACATCTCGCTGGGAGTCTTCGCTACCCACTTTCAACTTCACGGCATTAAAGCCTGCATCGATCGCTTTTTTGCAATTCTCTTTTACTTTATCGTCGCTATAGTTGAACCAACCAATAGAGGTATCATAACCGGGATATCCTTTTTCAATGATCGACATTCTTCCATTTGCATGTTCCTGTTGTGTACGCAACATGACCTTCGCCTGCTCTTCAGTAAGCTCTTCATCGAGGTAACTTAAATCAAGTGTGGCAACAACTTCTTCCGGTGTTAATGTTGTGAGCAATTTCCATAAAGGCAACCCTCTTTTCTTTGCCCACAGATCAAAGCATGCATTTGTAACCGATGCCAGCGCCAGCTGCACAACACCTTTATGTGGCCCGAGCCAACGGAACTGTTGCTCATTGGATAATGCTTTTGACAACTTGCCAAAGTCTGACATTATTTCTTCAATATCCCTTCCTTCCAATTGTTGCGCATAAAATGATGCTGCTTTGCATACCAGGTCGTTTCCTTCTCCTAAAGTAAATGCCAGTCCCACACCTGTCAGTCCGCTATCATCTACCAGGTTTGTTACGGCATATGAATACACCGGATCTTTATGAATGGCATCACTGCCTGCACCCTGCGCTAATGGAAATCTCCTGTCATCAATTCTTATATGTTTGATCATTGTCTTCTATTTTAGCTTAATTGTTTAACAAGTTTTGAGTTGTGAGTAATGAGTAATGAGTTTCGACCATTTTCAACTTTCAATTTTCAACTTTCAATTCTCAACTCCTCCTATATCCCAACTCCGCGCCACCGCTCACCGGCATTATGCAACCCGTTACGAACGAGGCTTTATCGGAACATAAAAACACACAGGCATCTGCTATTACATCACCCTCCGGACAATACCCCAGCAAATGGATGTCGTTCAAATAATTCTCAATCTCATCAGTATTCTTTTGTTCGTCTGCCCACTTGCGCAACATAGGTGTCCACACTCCAGCCGGTGCTACTGTATTTACTCTTATACCAAACGGTGCATAGTCAATTGCCATAGATTTTGTGAGTGCATTGACTGCTCCTTTAGTAGCAGCATACGCCGCATGATCGGCCTGCCCCATGCTGCCAACCATACTACCAGTATTGAGTATGCAGCCACCGCTGTCCTTTAAATATTCAAGTCCGTATTTTGTAGTGAGATAAATGCTGAAAAGATTTACGTCCATTAATCTTCTCCATTCCATCATGGACGTTTCATGCAGGGCCTTCGCCGGATTTGCGATACCGGCATTGTTATGAATGCAGTTAAGTACACCGTAGCGGGCAACTACTTTTTCTATGGCGTCTTCTATTTGTACAGCGTCTGAAACATCGCAAACAACACCCAGATGATCGTTGCCTATTTCCAACATCAGATTATTTAATGCAGTGGCGTCAATATCCAGCACCGCGACCAAAGCGCCTTCTTTCACGTATGCCTTTACGCACGCATACCCTATTCCGCTGGCACCGCCGGTAACCAGGATAACTCTTTTTTCCAATAACATATGGCAACAAGCAATTTTCTGCAACAAAAAAAATGATAATTATCAAGCAAAGATTTCGTTTCGTTTCCAAAACCTGCACTATTTTATCATAAATAATCTACTTTTACTATCCAGAAAGAATACTTACAGCTGACATATGAAACCCATTCTTTTAAAAATAACGTCGGGCCCTTCGGTATCGTTCAATGCTCGGACTGATGCCAAATCTTACAAGAACAATAACTGGCATTACCACCCCGAGATTGAATTGATTCATGTGGTAAAGGGCGAAGGCACTTTATTTGCGGGTGATGGAATGCATTATTTCAAAAACGGAGATTTGGTATTAATCGGCAGTATGTTGCCGCACTACTGGAAATTCGATGATCTCTATACGCTTGCCGAAAAGCCTTTAAAATCGTATATCGAACTGACGCAATTCAGGGATGATTTTTGGGGGAAAAATTTCCTGACATTACCAGAAAATCAAAAAATAGCTTCGCTTTTAGAAAGGGCACAAAAAGGGATGGTGATGAAGGGTCCCAAAGCATCAGCTGTCAAAAACCTTTTGAAAGACCTGACCACGGCCACCGAAACCCGGCGAATCATTCTGCTGCTGGAAATTTTATACGAGCTTGCTGAATTCAAGAAATGTCAATACATAGCATCTGATTATAGCAATGTCACATCTGAAGGACAATCCGACCGCATCAATGCTGTCTACAACCACACACTTCGCAATTTCAAAGAAAAGATAAATATCAAAACACTGGCGGATATAACCAATATGACGCCCAATTCATTTTGCCGTTATTTCAAATCCTGCACGCGTAAAAGCTATTCGCAATTTGTAATGGAACTTCGTATTGGTCATGCCTGCAAGCTATTATCGGAAGGAAGAAAAAGCATTAAAGAAGTTTGCTACGAAAGCGGATTCAACAGTTTCACGCTATTCAACCGTCAGTTCAAAAAATCAAAAGGACTGCCGCCGAATGAATACAAGAAAAGTATGCAGTTGGAATAATTTGAAAATTTGAAAATGTGCTGATTTGAAAATTCTTTATGTGCGACTTTCATTATAAATTCGAGACAGGTTGTTTCGCACGAATGAATGAAAATTGGCACGAATGATGCACAGAATACATTTTCAAATTTTCAAATCTTCAAATTTTCAAATTAAATCAGTTTATGAAACCAAAAAAAATCTGGGCCAATTTCAGTGTTCAAAACCTGGAACGAACCACCACATTTTATAAGCAACTTGGATTTAAACACAACGGAGCGTCGGAGCAATTAACCAGCTTTTTCTTTGGCGACGAAAACTTCATCATCCATTTCTTCTTAAGGGATATACTTGAACCCGCCATGAAAGGGCCAATTGCTGATGCAAGAGAAGCAAATGAAATTATATTCACGATTTCAGCTGACAGAAAAGAAGAAGTGGACAATTGGGAAAAAGAAATACAGCAAGCCGGTGGAATAATAGTTTCCAGGCCCGAAGAGTTTGGAAAAAATTATTACGGTTTCGTATTTGCAGATCCTGATGGCCATAAGTTCAATGTGTTCTATATGTAGCAGATCATTTACGCAACTAAACTACAACGCCACACAGCCGCAAAAAGCTAATTCCTCATCGTATATGGGTGAAACGTGCGCCACGAGTGCCAAAACTCCTGGTATGCCTGCACTGCGTTCAATTGCTTTCCTTGTAAAGGGCCGCTTATACATGCACCTGAACTGTTCCATAATGAATGGGTATCAATGTCCGTTATTTCACTATTACTTCCACCCTTTTGAAACTTCAATGTATTTCCGTTAAGGATTCTGTTTAAAACATGAAAGGATGCCGTATCGGCGTCGAGTGTAATAAGCAAAGGCAATCCCGGCATTGAATCCTGGATCATTTTCTGCTGCACGAGTTCATTCCAATCATATGCTTTCGCCAGATCATTGTGCACCACGCCTACCACCCACGATTTAAATTTCCATGAACCTGAATCTCTTTTTTCAAGACCACTTGCAATGGTGCCTTTATCATAAGCTGCAAGATCCGAGTATTGCCTATTGAAAATAGTGTCAGGCTGCAAGATCGTAGAGTTTGGATGCGATATTAACCAGGTAGATAATGTTGATTGCTGCGAGGGAATTTCCGCTAAACGTTTTCCCTTCAATTTTCCTGCAATGGCTTCTCCGGTTACTTGTCTCCACCAGCTTTTGGTAGTAGCATCTTCAAACATGGCATTGAAATGATCCATGCCTACAAGGCGGAAAGTTTCGGCTTTGCCATCAACTATCGGACTAAATACTCTTCCTGTTCTGCAAACGGTGCAATAGGTGATCATTACCGGAACATTACCTACAGTATCCCTTACCTGGTGATGGTAACCGATGACCTGTACAGGATATGCTCTAGCTTCACCATTTATTTCTACACCTATTACAAGTTTATCGCTGCTCACATGATTGGCCGCAGGCTGCGCGAACGTAGTGGTAACCGGTTGGTAAAACATCTTATCTGCCTGGAACCTGTAGTTAAACATGAAAAAAATAAACGCATACAATAGCAATGGAATAGCTACGACAACCTTCTTCCAAATCTTCGAATACCTAAACACTTGCCATACCGGATATGCGATCAATAATAAACCTACGATGCGCAGCCATTTGATATTGTTGTGCAGCCAGTAAGCAATGTCTATCGTATCACTTTTTTGACTGCCGGGAAATGGCATGATGAAATACACTCGCAATATTTCAACTGCAAAAAGAAGTAAAAGACCAAAGAGAAGAAGGAATCTTTTCATATAGCAATTGTTTGGGTAAAATGGGTTTGTCATTACAGACTTCTTAAGATACAAAACAAACCGGTTATTCCAATTGCGGGCTCGCTGTTGTGCGACAGTTTTTTTAACCACAGAGTTAAGGAGTTTTTTTTCACAGAGGAAAGGAGAACTGCAGAGTCCCTCCTTCCCTCTGTGCCTTCGCGAGTAACTAATAATTTCGCCACCAACTACTTTGTGCACTCTGTGGTAAAAAAGGGCGAGCCCTTAGTGAGCCTTAGTGCTTCTTAGTGTCTTAGTGGTGAATCCTGGTAGTTGACATGATAGCACTTTAATTCATCACAACAAAGTCGTCTCTTTACTTAGACCGTTTCATAATTTCATACATAACATTATCACAGTAGCTTAATAAAGATTCGTAATCAATTCCCAATTGATCATAATTTGCTAACGGAACAATACCCAGTCCATTACACACACCAGACTTATTATTAACCACTAAAAAAACATCTTCCCCATCAGTTACATAACAACCTGTTCTTAGGAAACCTTTTCTTTTTAGTATCGAACTATACTCCAGGGATTGCAACATTTCCAATTTCTTTACTGCACGTTTACCATATTGTTTATCCTCTACCATATTTTGATGAATTTCATAAGACCTGAATTTACCAGAGGAATCAACAGAAATCTTTATCAGCAAATAAAAACCAGTTGGTCTATTGTATTTAAAATATGAAATGTTTGTGGTGGCCGAATCTGTTAAGTTGAATAATGAAGAATCCTTCAAATGAACTGCTTGCAATCTGCTTTCTAACCTGTCAGCAATGGAATAATAATCGCCTTCGAAAATCTTACAAATAGAGTCTGACCCATCTCGCTCTTTATCCGCAGATTTGAGTTTATTGTGCTGCTGGCAGACAGCTCCGGATAATGAAAAAAGGGATGCTATGAGTAATAGAGTTTTCATCTTTAACTTACATACTTTTTTAAGTTTCTGTCTTTCAGGACATTCATTATTGTATATCATTTTCTCATCCATCCCAAGCCTCGTCCCTTCTAATATAAAATTCCGTTTGTAAGATTTCAAATGCTTTCCTGATTTCTACAAGCTCAGTTAAATTATCAACAGCAGACTGAACTGAAACATCAGTAAACAAAAAGCCCGCAAACTTATTCTTTCTTTTTACTATTAAGTACACGGAATAATACCTCCTGCGATCCTTGCCTTCAACCACTGAATAAGTATTATGTAACCCATTTACAAATGGAAGTTCGACCTGATTGTATTTTTTCTCAACCATACATGAATCAAAATCAGGGACTGCATCTTTAAATCTACACTTGTAAACAGTTCCATTGCTATCAATTTTAAAAAAATAGCACTCTAATTTTCCAAATTTTGGATTATCCAGTTGAACATACAGAATTTGCAACTCACTGGAACTATCTGCATTAAGTAAGTGATTAAAATTTGAAATATTTTTTCTTCCTTCCAGCAAAGTGAGTGAACCGCTTTCATACATATACAAATCCTGCGCAACAGACAACTTTGATGCAAGGATTAAAAAGAGAAAAACTATTTTTCTTCTTTTGAAAAAATTATTCTCAATTAATGTGCCTTTATAAATTGATTTGAACATTGATAAACAGGGTTATAGAAAAGGGTTAATTGAAATATATTCTATGAAAAAATATCATTTTCCAAAATAAACAATAAATGCATTTACAATTGCACAACCGCCAAATTCTCACAATTAATTGACTAAAAACACACTACACCAAAAACTAACACCATTAGCATTTTATTACTAAATTTATTAGCATTTCACCTCTAACTTTCGTAATCTTGCAGTAGAATACTTCTTGCATGCAAGCCAATACTTCCCATATAGACCAGTCCATTGACAGCGACAAAAAAGCGTTGCTTGCACAATTGCAAAAAGCCATTCTACCCTTGCAGGGAATCAGGAACCCATTACAAACACATGCTGTAGAAAATGGATTGGGAGCCATTAATGACGCTTTCCCAAATGGCACGTTTCCTTTAGGGGCGGTGCATGAATTTGTTTCAACCGGAGCAGAAAGTTTTGCCGCCACCAGTGGTTTCATTGCAGGACTAACATCCGGCATTATAAATAACAATGGCATCGTGGTTTGGGTAAGCACTTCACGAACTGCTTTTCCATTGGCCTTTCAACATTTTGACATAGCGCCTGAGAAGATCATTTTCATCGATCTCAAAAAAGAAAAAGATGCTTTATGGGTGGTGGAAGAAACGCTGAAATGCGAACATGTTGCGGCTGTGGTGGGAGAAATACAGCAAATGGATTTTAACCAATCGCGCAGGTTACAACTAGCGGTAGAAAAAAGCAGAGTGACCGGATTCATCATTCGTAAAGACGCAAAAAAAATAACACCCTCTGCATGCGTTACAAGATGGCAGATTCAATCATTATCCAGTGAATTGCCCAACAACATGCCGGGCGTGGGTTTCCCAAGATGGCAGGTTGAACTGCTGAAAGTGCGCAATGGCAAACCCGGCGCATGGACCATTGAATGGAGCGCAGGACAATTCAGGATGATAGAAAAAGAATTGCAAACCGTTTCACTTTCAACCATCCAAACAAAGGAACGATATGCCTAAACGTTATGTTTCCATATGGTTCCGTTATTTGCTCACGGATCGTTCGGCACGGCATGCGCCACAACTCAACAAAGTGCCGTTTGTGTTGGTGGCACCTGAACGCGGCCGCATGATGATCGTGGCGGCAAACGCACTGGCACAAAAGGAAAGCATTGATGCAGGTATGGTACTGGCTGATGCGAAAGCTGTTTTTCCAACTTTACAATACAAAGATGCAAAGCCGGGATTGGAGATGGTGCTACTGCACAACCTGGCTGAATGGTGCATTCGCTATGGCCCTGTCGTGGCAATAGACCTGCCCGATGGTTTGATACTTGATGCAACAGGTTGCGCACATTTATGGGGCGGAGAAAATGCGTACCTGCAAGACATTAGCAACCGCTTTCGTCGCTTAGGTTATTATGTTCATGTTGCTATTGCTGATACGATTGGTAAGGCATGGGCCTTTGCACGATTTGTTTCTTCAGGAAATGTGATCGATGACGAAACAACCATGTTGCTTTCTTTGCCACCTGCTTCACTTCGCATAGAACACTGCACCATTGAACGTTTACAAAAATTAGGCATCCGGCAGATCAGGGAGTTGGTAAACATTCCACGTCCCGGATTGCGGCGAAGATTCGGGCATTTATTGTTACAACGACTGGACCAGGCGCTGGGACAGGAACAGGAATTTATTCAGCCGGTTCAACCGGTGGAGGTTTTTGAAGAACGCCTGCCATGCCTTGAACCTATTTCCACTGCAAGGGGCATTGAAATTGCATTAACGCGATTGCTTGATACTTTATGTGAAAGACTTTACAAGCAACAAAAAGGTGTGCGCACAGCTATTTTCAAATGTTATCGCATAGACGGAAAAGTGGAGCAAATTGAAATTGGCACCAGTCGCGCTTCACACAATGCACTACATCTTTTCAAACTATTTGAATTAAAGATCGACACCATTGAACCAGCGCTCGGCATTGAGTTGTTCATTTTGCAGGCCCCTAAAGTAGATGACATCATAATACCACAGGAAAAATTATGGAACGGCACCAGCGGCTTGCTCGACCCCGGCATTGCAGAGTTGATTGATCGCATCGAAGGAAAAATCGGGCCGGGGCATATTCATCGCTATTTGCCTGCAGAACATCATTGGCCGGAACGTTCCATCAAACCTGCAACATCGCTTGATGATACACCTTTAATTCCATGGAGAACAGATAAACCAAGACCGATACAATTATTGCCCGTTCCGGAAAAGATTGCAGTAACGGCGCCTATTCCCGATTATCCGCCGATGCAGTTTAACTACAAAGGCAAATTGCATAAAGTAGCAAAAGCAGATGGACCCGAACGCATAGAGCGCGAATGGTGGATCGATAAAGGATTACACAGGGATTACTATGTAGTGGAAAACGAACAGGGGCAACGTTATTGGTTGTTCCGCCTGGGACATTATGATGAAGAGGAGAAACCAGAATGGTATGTGCATGGTTTTTTTGCGTGAGTGAGCACACAGATGACACTGATTGGACTGATTTGCACTGATTTTTTATTTAGCACACGGGTGACTCGGATTAGACGGATTAACACGGATGTATGTTTAATAATAGACTAATTAAATAACTGACAGATAAAATATCAAAGCGACTTCGAATGTAAACATTCAGTTTATTCAGTTATTCAGTTATTCAGTTATTCAACCTTCGCTATGGATTATACAGAATTACAAGTAACGACAAATTTTAGTTTTTTGCAGGGCGCTTCGCATCCTGAAGAAATGATGCTGCAGGCTGCAGAGCTTGGCTATACAAATATTGCGGTGACAGATCGCAACACGCTCGCAGGCATTGTGCGTGCACATGTTGCCGCGAAGACACGTAACATCCGCATGATCACAGGTTGCAGGCTTGATTTGTTGGATGGCCCAAGCCTGCTCGCCTATCCTACCAACCAGGATGCATACGGTAATCTTTCTGCTTTGTTGACCAAAGGCAATCTGCGTGCAGAAAAAGGAAGTTGTCATATAAACAAAGAAGATGTATATGCTTATGCAAAAGGCATGAAGTTCATTGCCATTCCGCCTGCTTCATTAACGCCTTCATTTGACATTGATCCGGATTTCATCAAATCATTGAAAGCGTATAAAGAGGCGCTGGGTAAAGAGTTATATCTCGCTGCCACAAAATCTTATTTGGGAGATGATGCAAAGAAATTATTTCGCATAAAAGAATTGTCAGACCACTTTGATATTCCCATGATCGCAACGAATGATGTGTTCTATCATAACCATGCACGCCGCGAGTTACAGGACATTCTGGTTTGCATAAAAGAGAAATGCACGATTTACAATGCGGGATTTAAGTTGCACCAAAATGCGGAACGTTACTTGAAACATAAAGAAGAAATGTTCCGGCTTTTCCGTCATTATCCTGAAGCCATTGAACGCACACAGGACATCGCTGAGGCTTGCAATTTTTCTCTTGACACGCTAAAATATGTTTATCCTGAAGAGATCACTTCTGAAGGTCGAACACCACAACAGGAACTGGAACATCTTGCATGGCAAGGCGCAAAGGAAAGATATGACGGCATTATTCCGGACAAGATAAGAGCTAACATTTTGCATGAAATTAGATTCATCAAAGAGATGAATTATGCCTCTTATTTTCTTACCGTGTATGATATTGTCCGTTTCGCCAGATCGCAAAAGATACTTTGCCAGGGCCGTGGTTCTGCCGCTAATTCAACGATCTGTTATTGTCTTGGCATCACCGCAGTAGACCCTACAAAATTCGACCTCTTGTTTGAACGGTTTATTTCTTCTGCACGCAATGAACCACCGGATATTGATGTAGACTTTGAACATGAACGTCGCGAAGAAGTCATTCAATATGTGTACAAAAAATATAGTCGCGACAGAGCGGCGATTGTTGCCACTGTTACACAACAACATCAACGTGGTGCCATTCGTGATGTGGGCAAAGCAATGGGATTATCGGTCGATGCGATCAGCAGGTTATCCAGTTCCGTTTGGGAATTTACAACAGAATGGTTCGAAGGCAATCGCGTAGCAGAACAAGGTTTCGATCCCCACGACCCGCATCTGCGAAAGGTTTTGGAGCTTACGCAACAGTTCATGGGATTTCCGCGTCAGCTCGGGCAACATACTGGCGGCTTCGTTATTACCCAGGGAAAATTGACTGATCTCTGTCCTATTCTCAATGCCCGCATGGCGGACCGTACCAACATTGAATGGAACAAAGATGATATTGATGCACTTGGTTTTTTAAAAATAGATGTGCTTGCATTGGGTATGCTTACATGTATTCGAAAAGCATTTGATTTGGCAAAACTGCATTATGATCAGGATTTTACATTGGCAAATATCCCACAGGATGATCCTGCAGTGTATGAAATGATCGGACATGCGGATACAATTGGTGTGTTCCAGATTGAAAGCCGCGCACAACAATCGATGCTTCCCAGACTTAAGCCTAAAACATTTTATGACCTTGTAATTGAAGTGGCAATCGTTCGTCCCGGACCTATACAAGGCGACATGGTGCATCCTTATTTGCGCAGACGCAATGGTGAAGAGAAGGAAGAATATCCTTCGGAAGAATTGAAAGAAATTTTAGGCAAAACATTAGGCGTGCCTTTGTTCCAGGAGCAGGCAATGAAAATCGCCATCGTTGCTGCAGGCTTTACACCTTCTGAAGCCGATGAATTAAGACGCAGCATGGCCACGTTTAAAGTGCAGGGACTGGTTACGAAGTTTGAAAGAAAACTCATCGACGGCATGATGCGCAATGGCTACACAGAAGAGTATGCAAGGCGTGTTTTCAGGCAACTGGAAGGCTTCGGCAGTTATGGCTTTCCGGAAAGTCATGCTGCAAGTTTTGCTTTGCTGGTTTATATTTCCTCATGGCTCAAATGGTATTACCCTGATGTATTTGCCTGTGCCTTGCTTAACAGTATGCCGATGGGATTTTACCAACCCGCACAAATCGTGATTGATGCTCGCAAACATGGAGTCGTCGTAAGACCCGTCGACATCAATCATTCTTACTGGGACAACACGCTGGAAGAACAGGATGGAAAGTTCAAAGTAATGCGGCTTGGTTTTCGCCAGATCAAGGGCTTACGGGAAGACGACATGCAACTGCTCGTGAACAGCAGGAAAGAAACCTACCAAAACATACATGCATTGCGAGTAGCGGGTGTTCCACAATCTGCTTTGGAAAAATTAGCAGAAGCCGATGCTTTCCGCTCCATGGGCATTGACAGAAGACAAGCGCTGTGGCAAGCTTCCGCCATTCATGACCAACCTGCGGGACTTTTCATTAACACTACTATTGAAAGCAAAAATGAAACACAAATAGCCTTGCCTGAAATGACAATGGCAGAACATGTGGTGCAGGATTACAGCGCTGTATCGCTTTCACTAAAAGCACATCCTGTAAGTTTTGTCAGGGAAAAATTGCAACTCCTGAATGTTAGATCCACGCAGGAATTATCCGATATCCCTAATGGTGCATTTGTAAAAGTTGCGGGATTGGTGCTTGTCCGCCAACGACCCGGAACCGCCAAAGGCGTATGTTTCATTACCATTGAAGATGAAACGGGCTATAGCAATCTTGTTGTTTTTCAAAATCTATTTGACGCATTTCGCAAACAAATTCTTGGCGCCAAATTATTGATGGTAGAAGGCAAATTACAACGTGAAGGCGAAGTGGTCCACGTGATCGTACAACGTTGCTACGACCTTTCAAAAATGCTGAGAGATTTAACATCGGTCAAAGTTCAGGACAACGCCCTATTAACCCTATCCCGCGCTGATGAAAGGTCGGCACCATATATTGCTCATAATAAAAGGGCTCAAATAAAAGAGAAGAATACAGAAATCAATTTTCCCGACGCGAGGAATTTTAAGTAGTTAAAATTCAGCATGCAGCATATAGACAAGGCAGTGCTGTAGAGACAAGACAAGGCAATGCCTTGTCTCTACGGGATTCTTGCCTCTTCGATTGCTTTCAAAATATTCTGTAACCCCTTTGCTAATTTTTCTGTTTTATCCCAACTGTAGCCAATACGCATATACCTTGCATCTTCCTCAAACCAATGCCCACGGCCAATGTAGGTTTTGTATTTATTAAGCAGTATATCATGGAATTTATTAGCATCCACATTTATCCCTTTTTTTATTCGTGGGAAACAAACACAGCCACCTTTCGGTTCCACCCATTCCAAAACATTTTGCTGCTCCATAAATTGCTTCAGAATACTGAAGTTGCTTTTAATGGTCTGCATATTTGGCGCAAACAATTGGTCTTTCCTCTGTAAATAGTGAAAAGCAATTTCCTCATCAATAACAGAATTAGTGATGCAAATCTGTTCCTTTGCTGCAAGAAAGGTTTCCATCAGTTGCTTGTTCTTTGAAAACATCCAGCCGATACGAATACCCGGCAAGCCATAAGATTTCGACATGGATGAAATACTGATCACTCTATCCGACAAAGTCGCAGCCACAGGCAGCTTCTTCACAAAACTCATATCCCTGTATGTTTCATCGAGCAGTAAATAAGTGTTCTTTTGCTCGACAATATCGATGATCGCACGAAGTTTATTTTCGTCAATCATAACGCCCGTTGGGTTATGCGGATATGTGAGACTGACAAACTTCGTTTGAGGTGTAACTTTTTGTTTCAATTCCTCCACATCTAAATCAAAATTATTTTCAAACTTCAATTCTAGAAAAGAAATATCAGCACCTATCGCTCTGGGTGTTTCAAGATTGGTTGCGTAGTTAGATTTTGCCACGACCAGGTGATCGCCTTTGTTTAACAACGATGTAGCTACGATAAACAACGCCATTGCCGCACCCGAAGTGATCAACACATCTTCTGCAGACAAACCAATTTCGCTTGTGAGCAGTTCCCTCAATTCCGGTTTCCCTTTGTGATCGCCATACAATAAAACGAGGTCATTTATCTTTATGCCCAAATCGCTTAATCGCTGATCAGTAAAGGAGCTCTCGGAAAGATTGCAATCGATATTTTCATATCCAAACCCTTCAGGAGCTTCAATTTCGATGGGCATGCGTTTGTATAACATAACTGAATTTGTTTGGGAGAACGATCCTTTAAGTTAAAAGTAAAAATTCAAAAGTCAAAAAAGCCTCCGAACTGTTAGCCTTTTGACTTTTGATTTTTAATTTTGAATTCTGAGTTCTGAACGAGATGCGATGGTAAAAAACCTCACTCATAACTCACTACTCAAAACATCTTACTTTTGTAAAAATTCACAGCATGGATCTAAAGGCCCATTGGGAAAATGTCTATCATACAAAAAGACCCGACGAAGTAAGCTGGACACAACCAATTCCCGAAACTTCTTTAAAAACGATACGATCATGGAACATTCCAAAATCAGCCGCAATCATCGATGTAGGTGGTGGAGATAGTATGCTGCCGGATTTTCTTTTGAATGAGGGTTATGAAAACATCACCGTACTCGACATTTCAGCTGCTGCTATCGATCGGGTAAAAGAAAGATTGGGAGCCAACGCTGATAAAATAAATTTTGTCGTTTCCAACATCCTTGATTTTACGCCAACCGAAAAATTTGACGTATGGCACGACAGAGCTGCATTTCATTTCCTCACCGATCCAAATGACATTGCGAAATATGTTACCATCACTGAAAAATATATCGAGCCAAATGGCAAAATGATGATCGCTACATTTTCAACTCAGGGCCCTTTGAAATGCAGCGGATTAACGATTCATCAATATGATCCACAAACTTTAGCGGAAACATTCAGCATCGGATTTACACCAATTGATCACCACTTTGAAAATCATAGGACACCTTTTAATACGGAGCAGAATTTCTTGTTTGCAAGCTTTAAAAGAAAGGAACGCTGATTTTCATGATTGTCATTATTTCTTGATTTTCTAAAACAGATCATAATAACCATGGCAATCATGAAAATCTGCGTTCTCACTCATAACACAACAGTATTCCTGCCTTCCTTAAGTTTTACAGTTTTCCCGTTCCAGATAAAATCGCCAGTTACGCCTTTTGGCAAATCAATAGCTGCATCAATACCGTTCGCTCCTTTTCTCTTTAACGAAACAGACAGATTACCTTTTGGATGCGGCAACACGCCATTCGCCCATTGCAGTTCGCCAAGATGCGGTTCTATTTTCACTTTTGCAAAACCAAAGCTTGCAGGTTCAATGCCGCAGATGGTTGCAAGAAAATCATAGTTGGGGCTTGCACTCCACGCATGACAATCTGATCTTGTGGGATCAGGATTTTCGGCGAAAGTGGTTAATCCCATAGCCAACATATTTCGCCAGGGTGTAAGTTGAGAATAGTAAGCATCACCCATGCCGGCTTTCTTCAATGCCTGGTTCAAATAAAATCTGTAGAAGAAAGTTGCCTGGCTAAGACTCTCATCAGTCAGTACTTTTTGCATCACTGCTTTTTGTTGTGACGAAGGTATTGCGCCGGATAATACTCCCATGATGCTTGCATGCTGACTGAATGTTTTCATCTCTGGCGTATTGGCCATTACATTTCTTTTGCCGTCAAAACATAACTTGTACGTGGCATTTGAAAGACGTGTTGCCAATGCAGTGTATTGTGCAGCTTCATTTGTTTTACCGAAAAAATTAAATAGTGCTGCCGCTTGTTGCAAAGTGTAGACATAGTGCAAAGTAACCAACGATGAGTTGCCATCATTTGCACCATCAGGAACGCCGCCGGGAAATGAATTGTTCCAGTCTTCAAAGTTCCACCAGCGCATTGGCCCCAGCATATTTTTCTTCTCATCAATTTTAGCTTCGTACCAATCGAGCACGCCTCTTACTGCAGACAAATATTGTTTTACAAAAGTGGTGTCATTTCTGTACATCCAGTAATCATACAGCATGGATATCCAGTACAATGAAAATGTTGGGATCACTTGTATGCGACTGCTTGGATAGCGTCCTTGCGTTAAACCTTCCGGCACACGGGAAATATAAAAGTCATGAATGGCTTTACGCATCAAACGATCATCTCCTGAAACATACAATGAAATCAAGGCCTGAATGCGAGTGTCTGCTTCGTATTGCAGTTGCTCATAGTAGGGGCAATCAAAATAAGTTTCGCCGGCACACAATCTCGCGGTTCGCCAACCAACGTTCCAAATATTTTTGAGTGAAGAATCACTGCAGTCGAATGACGCGTTTTCTTTAAATGGATATCCGTTGGCCATGCCGCGCAAATCAACAATCGTTAAAGGTGCATCTTTTGTTTCTATATCCAATTGTAAATACCGGTACGTGCGTTGCCACAACGGACGAAATAAGCGTTTGCCTCCATCTGCAATAAACACATCATAGTTCCCGACTATTTCTTTTCCATCTATTTCATTGCGATTGCCTTTGTGCATTTCCTTATCAAACAAAGCTTCGGCATAGGTTAGTTTTATTTGGGCGTTCTTACCATTGTTCACCATCAATTCCGGATAACATACGGAATTGTATTGCTGATCGAGCAAAATACTAACCTTGCTGTGTGCAGGAATTTCGAGGGGAGATTCTCCTTTTAGAAATGCAGGATCGGGCTGTATGCCTTTTGTTCTTCTTATCACCTGCATCCTTTGCGGCGTTTCTTCCATTAGCGGAATGGTGCGTGGAGACAGCGACCATAAGTTGTCTGACCCATAGCCAACCATTACCGCATTTGTTACTTCACGGGCATTCGACCAATTGCTATCATTGTAGTCCAACGTTTCCCATTGCCACGGATAAGCAGCTGCATTCACGCTGTCGCCGGGGCCAATAACCATGTATGTTCTGAGTCTTTCACCATTGTCTGTAGAGCATGGGGTAAACGCAGAATCTTTGTAAACTTTCCACGACTTGTTGGTATTGATATCGTCGTTTTTGTCATTAGAGCTTTGTAACAGAAATCCTGTTTGATTGGAAACCTGCGCCACAGCAGCGAATTCGCCCATGTTCCAAACCAATGCAGCAATGATGTTGTTCCCCGCCCGCAGATAAGGGGCCAGATCAATCGTTTCAAAATTCCAGTTATACAAATCGCCGCGGGCAGGACCAGCGCAAACTGATTTTCCATTCACAAATAAACGATAGCGATTGTCTGCGCTTACATGCACTATGTAGTTTGCAGGTTTATCTGCGAGTTTTAATATTTTACGGAAATGATACACTCCATATCCTCGCTGATCAATATTGGGACAACTGATCCACGAAGCTTTCCAATTACCGGGAAGATGCGTCAAATCTGCATTCTGTGCTTGTGTAAGTAATAAAGAAAAAGATAGAATAATTGAGGTGAGTGTTTTTTTCATGCGCAGCAATGGTTGTTGATTAGATGCTTAAAATACGAATAATCGACAACTTTGCTTATAACCATCGCAGCCGTTTTCAATATTGACCCTGTTTATATATTCGGCTGCTTTGAAAATCAAAAGACTCTCGCTTGTCATCCCGAGGAACGAGGGATCTGAGTTGTGCACAGTCTTGTTGGTAGTGTAATACCCAGATCCCTCGTTCCTCGGGATGACAAGCGATCTTTCATTTCTTGTTATGAAAATATCGTAGATTAAATACTTCTGAACACTAGTGGGGCAATCTATCCCTGAACTTTCCATACACCCAGGTTCCCGCAATGGCACTCAGCAGCGTTACAATGATGACTGTTGCTCCTGTTCCTATTTGGGCGAACAAAGGCCCCGGACACGCGCCCGTAAGTGCCCAGCCGAAGCCAAATAAGAGACCTCCGTAGATCTGCCCTTTGCTGAATGGTTTCTTATGAAATTCTATCTTTTCGCCGTAGATTGTTTTGATGTTAAATTTCTTTATCAACCAAACAGACAACATTGCGACTGCCACGGCACTGCCTATTACGCCGTACATGTGAAATGATTGCAAACGAAACATTTCCTGTATGCGGAACCAACTGATGATCTCTGCTTTTACGAATACAATACCAAAGAAAATCCCCACTATGAGGTATTTGACATTGTGATACCATTTGTGTTGCAATTGACTTTCATTGATGCAAATAGTATCTAAAGAACGAACCTCAAAATCTGTATTAAATTCTGTTTCTATAATAGTTTCTGTTTCCATTAAATTTCTTTTTACAATGCAAGAATGAAAGGAAGAATAAGATTGGCCATAATAAAACCACCCGCCATAAAGCAAACCGTTGCTAATACCGACGGCCATTGCAGTGTGGAAATACCCATGATAGCATGACCGCTTGTACAGCCACCTGCGTAGCGTGTGCCGAAACCAACAAGAAAACCACCTCCTACCATAAGGATCAATCCTCTTATCGTTAACAACGATTGCCAGTTGAAAATTTGCACGGGTACAAGTGAATGGTAATCATTGATACCATATCGTGACAAGTCAGATGCAAGGACAGGATTTACCGCTACCGGCGATGGATTGGATAACAGCGATGCAGCGATAATGCCTCCAACAAAAATGCCGCTGACAAAGAAAAGGTTCCATCTTTCTTTCTTCCAGTCATAATGAAAGAAGGGAATTTTTGCAGGGATACATGCGGCGCAAATATGCCGCAAAGAAGAACTGATGCCAAAAGACTTGTTGCCAAGAATAAGTAGCACGGGCACAGTTAATCCTATCAATGGCCCGGCAATATACCATGGCCAAGGGTTACGTAATAGTTCGGTAATGGTCATTCGGATTACTTTTACTAATGCGAATGTAAAACTATCTGGAGGTTATTGTGCAAACTTTGTTTCGAAGCGCCGATCAGGGCACAGGAATGGCTTCCACAATCATTTCATTGCCAGCTTTATCGTAGTAGATGCAGGCCATTTTTATCAAATCGACTATCCAAATATTTACACCCGCCTCCGCTGATTGTCTGCAAAAAGTCATGTAATCTGTTTGTCCCTGCTGATGGATTTTCAATGCATGTTTTAAAGCTTCTGCATTTCCGTTAAGATCGATTTCCATTGGCGCCCACTTTGGGCCTGCACTTACTAAAAAATTGTTTTCACCTTTGTATTCGATATGTCCGTCGCTTACATGATGCACATAGGTTCGAACACCCATCGATTTTATGTCCTGAACATACGCAGGGAAATCCGCGCCGCTTTTTACTTTTGCGTGGGCCTCCTTTATCTGGTCGATTGTAAACATCTTATTGTCGTTTAATAATTATTTACAAAAGGTACGGCAATTCTTTTTGTTGAAAATAATAGTTACATTGAATATTATTTTCACGACTCATACTGAAACGGCATGTCACTAAAAGTAATTTTAACCGGTGCTACGGGCCTCGTTGGAGAAGGTGTATTGCTTGAATGCCTTGCACACCCAAATGTCTCCGAAGTTTTGATTATCTCGAGAAAGCCTTACACAGGCGTGCGTAATGGCAAAGTGAAAGAGTTGATCCTGCACGATTTTTTTGACATCCATAATGTTCGCGAACAACTCGCCGGATACAATGCTTGTTTTTATTGCGCCGGCATTAGTTCACGCGGAATGAACGAACAGCAATATTCACGCATTACATTCGACACGGTGATGGTATTCGCCAATGAGCTGGTGCGGATAAATCCGTCAATGGTTTTTTGCCATATTTCCGGCAGCCATACCGATAGTTCAGAAAAAGGAAAGATCATGTGGGCACGCGTAAAGGGCAAGGCTGAGAATGCCTTAATGAAATTGCCATTTAGAAAAGTATACAATTTCCGTCCCGGGTTAATGAAACCAACAGACGGCCAGCAAAACATAAAGGGATATTACAAAGTCATTACGGCTTTGTTTCCTCTATTTAAAACTTTATTTCCAAACAACAGCAACACCATTCATGAGCTTGCATTGGCAATGATAGTTAGCGCAACGAAAGGATATGGGAAGAGTGTGCTGGAAGTGCGCGATATTAAGGAAGCCGCTAGCTTCAATTAAGAATTAGGAATTAAAAATTAAGAATTCTGCCTGTGTCACAAGATGACATATAGCAGACGCCATGATAGTACGGTCAACAATTCCTAATTCTTAATTCTTCTTACGATAACTAACAACCGGGTTCACTCTCCGACTTTCTTTTGTAAAAATGAAAACGGGCATTTCCGTCACTGTGAAGTTTTTCATTTCTCTTTCTGTTAGCGGCGTTACGTCTGCCGTTTGTTTCGTGAAATTATACACTTCTTTTGTTGCGTTTTGCCGGATGTCAATTTTCAGATTTTTATGCAATGTGCCACCGTCATCGCTGCCTTTCCAAACGGAGTACATGACAGAATCCTTATCATTTTGCTTCCTCCATTTGATGAGCCAAAGTCCTGTGCCGTCACTGCTTATGACGGTATCCACGGCATAACCACCCATCCTCCCATACATCCATTTCTTTGCATAGTAGTTGGGAAATTTTGTTGACAAACCATAATTGCCTCCGCCCCAACCCGCGGTGTAAAAATTAACACTTATATTATTCGTCTGATCGAGATTGGCATTGTGCGCATTATATTCTGTAAAGCCATCGAGTTCACTTGCACCCATGATCAGATCCATGCGCATGATCGCAATACTTTTTGACTGAACCGAATCATAGCCTTTGATAACTGGCACCGCGGTTGTTGTCCAGACGCCGGCCAGTTGTTTGGTTGATTTTGAGCGCACAGAAAAGTTGTCATATCCATATTCCGTGTTCCATGTTTTGATGCTGGTGTCACCCGTAATTTTCCAAATGTATTTTGCGATGGCACTGCATTTGTCGTACCAGTTATTTTTCTCAGGAACCATTCCGCTATTTCCAATTTGCTCTTCGTAAGTAGGACCAAGTATGTTTGACGCGGTATCTAGTGACCTGCTATAATCGTGATAACTAAACACATCGAAAAGCTTTGTAGTGGTGTCTTTCATCATAATGTACGAAAGCAACATCACCGTTCGTATACGGAAGGTATCGGCATAGGTTTGTCCTGCATAAATGATCTTCGTTCGGGGATCTGCATTGCGAATACCAAGCGTATCGCCCAAATATTTATTGTTGCCATTCACTGCCATCACAAGCTTGGCAGCAGATACAGCGGGCGGTTCGTAAGTATCATCTTCATTTCCAAGTTCTATGTATTGATGCCAGTTCTGTGCATAACCGGAAAGCGTTTTATCATTGAACCATCTGTATTTTGAACCGTTTAGTTTTTTATTGTTACCCCACTTATAGGCGAGCTGGTAAAATAATCTGCCATGTGAAATATAATTCAACCAATCGCCGGGCTCTGCGTATGGCTTGTCGATGTTGTTTCTTACGCTTTTGCCCATCTCCTTTCCAGCTCTTTTGGATGCGCCAAATACAGCCAGCCAGTGATTGTAACCATGTGGCGTCCAGTATTGGTTCCATTTCAAATAACCGGGAAAGTAATCCGCATTAAAAAGCTGACGGTTCTTCGTAGTGGCATTTGTGTCAGTGTCGTACCAGTCAACATTTACATATTGACGGATATTTTTTACGATGCCTAAAACATTTGTATCTATTTGAACGCCCGTATTGATGCCAGCCTTCTCAAACAACGTTTTTTGTGCAGGCAACGGCCCTTTATAATCTGTCGGTTCACTCGTTTTTTCATTTCTTGGTGTTCCATAAAAAACAAGCTCATTGATATAGGCTGTAGAAATATAGCCGTTTCTTTTTTGAAGGGTGTTGCGAATCATTATATACCGCATGCTGTCTGTAATGTTTGAAACATTTATCCATGCACCTTTTGCAGAAGTACCACCCCGCGTTACCAAAACAGCAAAAGGTTGCAACATACTATCCGGCCTGCTGATCATGTAAGGAATCTTTCTTACATCGGACTCTTCTATTACTTTATCAAAATTGTAGAAATACAAACTATCACCGGGTTCGAAATTTTTCTCAAAACCATAAACATCTGTTATATTGAATTTCTTTCCGTGTGTTGTCAAAGCATGTTTTATCAAAGGATCATTCGCAAGATCGACAACAATACACCGTCCTCTTTTTCCCGGAAAATAATATCCGCCAAACGCCAGGTCTCCATTGTCAGCGCCATAAAAATAGCTTGCATCTCTGCCGGATGCAGGAACAGGGGTTGTTGTATCGCCCCTTACCATCTTTGGCTTTCCAAGCTCATCCAACACTTTCTGCGCCTTGAATTTCTGGTCACCATTTTTGGGATCAACGGTTTCAAACCCGTCGAAATAATTGAAGGGCCTGTCTTTGTGATTAATGCGACCCGAAAGATCATACAAGCTGCTTTCATATACTTTGATCTTTGCAGAAAGAGCTGCGGATTGCGGCCTTGCTCCATTGCGATTCAGCAGCCACCTGTAAATATTTGTGACAGTATCGCTGCCAAGTGGCGAAAACACACTATCCCATGTAATATTGTTGAAGCCGTTGTTAGCCATGCTGTACATGATAAAAGTGCTATTGCCCGCCACCTCAGCAAGCTTATTGCTCATTGCCTGTGCAGGTTCATACTGGCAACATTTATCGGTATGCTGTTCGTGAAAAAATTTGGTATTTGTGTGCTTGTAGTTGGCAAATGCCTGTGGACCGGGATACAAATTAGAAATGGAAATAAAAATAGCGTGACTGATCTTACCTCTGTATTTTAATTCACCATGCCCACCTGTGTACCATGCAAGGTTATCCCATGCATCACTGGCTCCTTGCCCTATGCCGTCTATACAAACATACTTGTAAGTACCATCTTCATTCTTAACCTCATCGATGGGTAAATTTTCGAGGCAATAATCCATCACCTGGTTGAACATGGAAGGATATTTTAAAGCGCCGGTTGATGTTGCCAGCGGACAAACATGTATGATGCTGTCAGCAATCGTTCCCTGGATACGATCGTTCATTACCTGCCGCGGAAAGCCGGCACCAAACAATGAAGCGAGCTGGTCGCCCACCTGATCCGCGCCTCCATAGTGTATCATTAGCGCACACTTTTTTCCGGGTATTCTTTTTTCTGCTGCGGGATAGATAAGCGCTTTGATTTGCGCCCCGCCAATTGTAACGCTGTCCATTCCATAATACTGAGCCCATAAAGTGTTGCAGAATAACACTAAAACACCAAGCAATAATAATCTTCTCATCCAAACTATTTTTTCAATTTACAAAATAACCATTAGGGATGAGTATTTGTTTGAAGAGTTAGCACACTGATAACACGGATTAGACTGATTTGCACTGATTTCTTCTTAGTGAAACTTAGTGTCCTTAGCGCCTTAGTGTTGAAAAAACTGTCTGCATACTTTGAGGCTAAAGGTTTAAAATTCGAAGTTCGAAATGTTTACCACTAAGACACTAAGAGCACTAAGCTTCACTAAGGCTTTATGCTCTTGTTGTCTCACTGTTTCTAATCTCCTTTATGATCCTTTTTATCCTTAAATCTTATTCGTGCTTTATTACCGGCAACTTCTCTGGCGAAGATAAACGCAGGCATTTCTTTTACGCTGAAAGTGTAAGAATCGTTCTTCTTGATTGGTGTTACATCCGCAGTTTTGGTTGAGAAATTATAGACTTCTTTTGTGGTTCCTGAAGTGACACCTTCTATTTTTACATCCTCATAATCTAATTTCGTAGCATTCTCACTTCCTTTCCAAATAGAAAACATCACGGAGTCGCGATCAGATTGCTTGCGCCACTTAATGAGCCACAACCCTGTACCGTCGCTGCTTATAACGCTGTCAACTGCATAGTCTCCCATTCTCCCATACATCCACTTCTTTGCATAGTAATTAGTGAACTTTGTTGACAACCCATAATTTCCGCCACCCCAACCAGTTGTATAAAAATTGGTGCTTACGTTGTTGGTAGGATCAAGATTCGAATTGTGCGCATTAAATTCTGTAAAGCCATCAAGTTGACTTGCCCCCATGATAAGTTCCATGCGCATCATTACAATGCTTTTGGATTCTACAGAATCATATCCTGTAATGCGTGGAACTGCAGTTGTTGTCCAGTTTACACCGAGTTGATCTGTTGTTCCCGGGCGAACGGAAAAATTGTCAAAGCCGTATTCAGTGTTCCAGGTTTTGATGCTTGTATCGCCTGTTATTTTCCAGATGAATTTTGCAATGTCACTGCTCTCATTGTACCAATTATTTCGTTCAGGTATCATGCCCCCGTTCCCCACTTGTTCTTCATAAGTGGGGCCAACAATGCCTGAGACAGTATCGATCAGTCTGCTGTAATCATGATAACTAAACACGTCAAAAAGCTTGGTGGTGGTATCTTTCATCATTGTGTAGGCAAGAAGCATTACGGTGCGAATACGAAAAGTATCCGGATATGTCTGACCCGCATAAACGATTTTTGTTCCCGGATCTGCATTTCGAATACCCAGTGTATCACCCAGGTATTTGTTGTTTCCATTAACGGCCATGATAAGCTTGGCAGCCGAAACTGCTGGAGGTTCATAAGTATCATCTTCATTCCCTAATTCTAAAAATGGATGCCAGTTTTGTGCGTAACCGGAAAGTGTGGCATCGTTGAACCACCTGTACTTAGTGCCATCGAGCGATTTGTTGTTACCCCACTTGTATGCCAACTGGTAAAATAACCTGCCGTGCGAAACATAATGCAGCCAGTCTCCCGGCTCTGCATAAGGTGTATCAATATTGTTTCTTACACTTTGCTTCATTTCATTTCCTGCTCTCTTGGATGCTCCAAAAACTGCGAGCCAATGATTATGATTATGCGGTGTCCAATATAGATTCCAGTTTAAGTAACCGGGAAAATAATCTGCATTGAAAAGCTGTTTGTATTTGGTGGCAGGGTCAGTGTCCGTATCATACCAATCTACATTTACATACTGACGAATATTCTTCACGATACTCATCACATTCGTATCTATCTGTACGCCAGTATTGACGCCGGATTTATCGAACAACGTTTTCTGCACCGGCAGCGGACCGGAATAACCAACAGGCTTCTGAGTGCTGTCTCCTCTTGGGGATCCGTAAAAAACGACTTCGTTGAAATAAGCGGTGGAAGTATAACCACTTCGCTGCTGAAGCGTGTTGCGGATCATAATATATCGCATGCTGTCAGCAATATCAGATACTTTTCGCCACATGCCCGTAGAAGATGTACCACCTTGCGTAACCAATACGGCAAAGGGTTTCAGCATGCTATCGGGCCTGCTGATCATGTAAGGAATCTTTCGCACATCGGCTTCTTCAATTACTTTATCGAAGTTGTAGAAATACAGGCTATCACCCTGCTCAAAATTTCTCTCCCATCCATAAACATCTGTGATGTTAAATTTCTTGCCGTGTGTTATCAATGCATGTTTTATCGAAGGATCATTGGCAAGATCAACAATGATACATCTTCCCCTTTTGCCTGGAAAATAATATCCACCGAAAGCAAGAGAGCGATTGCTTGCTCCATAAAAATAAGCCCCGTCTCTTCCTGATCCTGGAATGGCATTTGTCGTGTCACCCCGCACCAGCTTTGGTTTTCCCAATTCATCCAAAACAGTTTGTGCCTCAAAGTCAACGTTCCCATTTTTGGGATCGATTGTTTCAAAACCATCAAAAAAATTAAAAGGCCTGTCCTTATGATTGATGCGACCAGACAAATCATACAAACTGCTTTCATAGACCTTTAGTTTTACAGGAGTAAAAGTTGGTGGTGTTATAACCTTAGCACTATTGAGCACCCACCTGTAAATATTTGTAACGGTGTCACCACCAAAAGGAGAATACATGCTGTCCCAGGTAAAATTGTTAAAACCATTGTTTGCCATCGTGTACAATGTAAACGTGCTGATAGCGCCAGTCGTTTTCGCAAGAGTACTACTCATGGATTGTGCGGGCCCATACTGGCAGCAGGAGTTTGTGTTTTGCTCGTGTAAAAATTTTGTATTGGTATACTGGTAATTAGCAAAAGCTTCTGGCGCAGGATACAAATTAGGAGCAGACATAAAAGCTGCGTGACTTATTTTCCCGATATACTTTAACTCCCCGTTGTTTGTTGTGTACCATGCAAGATTGTCCCACGCATCACTGGCCCCCTGTCCTATTCCGTCTACAGAAACCAGTTTATACATTCCGTGACCATCCTTGCTTGAGTCAACAGGTAGGTTAGCAAGGCAATAATCCATCACCTGGTTAAACATGGAAGGATATTTCAAGGAGCCGACACTTATTGATAACGGACAAATATGAATGATACTATCTGCAACGGTTCCCTGGATTTTGTTGTTCATCACCTGCCTTGGAAAACCTGCGCCAAACACAGACGCAAGCATTGTTCCCACCTGATCGCTGCCTTCATAGTGAATCATCAGCGGATACAACTTGCCGGGTATTCTCTTTGCCGCCGCGGGATAGACCAAGGCTTTTATATTGGAGCTGCCAAATGTTACACTGTCCATTCCGTAATAATGTGTTGGTGAGGGTGGCGATGCACTATTCAACAACCAACGGTAAATATTTGTGACAGTGTCTCTGCCAAATGGAGAGTACATGCTATCCCAGGTGAAGTTGTTAAAACCATTGTTGGGCATTGTGTACATCGTAAATGTACTGATGGCGCCTGTTGTTTTAGCAAGTGTGCCACTCATGGTTTGTGCGGGGCCGTATTGGCAACAGGAATTTGTATTCTGTTCATGTAAGAATTTCGTATTGGTGTACTGATAATTGGTAAAAGCTGCAGATGCCGGATATAAATTAGGAGTGGACATGAAAGCGGCATGTCCTATTTTTCCGATATACTTTAAATCGCCATTGCCTGTGGTGTACCAGGCGAGGTTATCCCAGGCGTCGCTCGCGCCCTGCCCTATGCCGTCAACGCATACAAGCTTGTACAGTCCATGATCGTTCTTCGCAGTATCTACAGGCAAACTGGCTAGGCAATAATCCATCACCTGGTTAAACATGGAAGGAAATTTTAAAGAGCCTACGGAAGTCGATAAGGGACAAACATGAATGATGCTATCTGCCACCGTGCCCTGTACTCTATTGTTCATCACCTGCCTTGGGAAACCGGCGCCAAACATCGAGGCAAGTACGGTTCCTACCTGGTCCGAACCTTCATAATGAATCATCAATGGATACTTTCTTCCCGGTACCCTCTTTGCCGCCGCCGGGTAAATCAAAGCTTTAATATTAGAACTACCGAAGGTAACGCTATCCATTCCGTAATACTGTGCAGATAAAGTGTTGCATAACAGTGACAAAAATGCGAGTAGTAATAAGTTTCTCATCCGTAGAGTTTTTTGAATTAGGCAAACGTGTTGCTAATACTTTCAAGGGTGAGAACTATTTTCCCTGACATCGTGTGCGTGGAAAGGCTTCAGCGTTTTATAACACCTTTGCATATCGTTTGGTTGAAATGACATCGCACTTGTGAACATCTTTTAAAACAAAGTCCTTTTAAAGTTGTTACACACTTCATTACTCAAGTCATTTAATAAATACAATCGTATGGGAAAATTTATTGTTGGGCAAACCGCAAATGCCGGTTATCGTTTTAACCTGAAAGCAGATAACGGACAGGTGATTCTAACCAGCGAAACTTATACCACCAAAGCTGCTTGTCAAAACGGTATCGATTCAGTAAAAGCCAACGCAAAAGACGATAGCAAGTATGAAAAACTTACTTCGACCAACGGCAAATATTACTTCAATCTCAAAGCGTCCAATGGACAAGTGATCGGAACAAGCCAAATGTATGAGGGTTCTTCCGGGAGGGACAGCGGTATTGAATCTGTAAAAAACAATGCGCCTTCCGGTGCAGTTGAAGAAGAGTAACGCTCTTATTTGCCATATTAACGATGTAAAAAGGCTTCGATAGATTTATCGAAGCCTTTTCGTATTCAGCAAATGCTCATTATATCATTGACGGAGCAATCCCATATTGTTTTTTAAATGCGAATGAGAAATGCGACAGATCTTCAAAACCGAGATCGAGATAAATGTCAGAAGCCGCCTTTCTTTTCTCTTTGAGCAGGTAATGTGCTTCCTGCAAACGTCTATGCAATAACCATCGGCTTGGCGTTACATGAAATATTTTTTCAAAATCGCGTTTAAATGTCGAAAGACTTCTGCCAGTGAGGTATGCAAATCTTTTCAGATCAACATTGAAATGGAAATTGCGATTCATGAAACCCTCAAGGTCTATTTTGCCGGGCTCAGAAAAATCAAAAAGAACGTTCTTCAATGATGGTTGTATTTGGAGCAACAACAATAAAGCTTCGTTTTGTTTTACAGAAAGCAATTCATTGGTTCCTTTGTTTTTAAATACATCTTCATAAGACCGCAGTGATTCCATATAATGCGCCAACACTGAGTTTGACGGGAGTTGCAGAAATGCGGACATTGCAATAACCTTATCGGATTTATATCCAAACTCTATGCTAAAATCCCTCAGCATTTCCTGTTCAAAGAAAATAGAAACAGACCTGAACTCTCCGCCTTCTTCAGGAAACTTTGTGTATTTCGCAAGTTGATTTCTCCTGCAAAAATAAAGTTCACCCTTATTGAAGATTTTGCTTTCAGTGCCATCATTCACCTCAAAGGCACCCGAAACGATATATCCAATCGCATGCTCCGGCACAAACTGCTCTCCCGTTCTGCTTCGTGTAAAGTAGCAGGAATACTGTATGGATGGTCTTGGTGGTTGAGTGGTCATGTGGTTTTCTTGTTTCAAATATAGTTGTGGGAATGCAATTAATAATTAATAATTAACAATTAATAAGTGTACCAACGTAAGCAAAAATAAACTCACCTCGGTTTCAAGAACCAAGAGGGTTGCAATCAATATTCAATGCTAAACCTATTAATTCTTAATTATTAATTATTAATTACTCAATAACTGCTTTCGCTTCCACATACGCCTCCAACCCATACACACCAAACTCCCTGCCAATCCCAGATTGTTTGAAGCCCCCGAAAGGCGCCATAGGATCGTGGTTCAGACCATTGATCAACACCCGGCCTGCGTTAATTCGTGCCGCAACACGATTTGTACGTGCAGAATCCGATGAACTAACATAAGCCTGTAAACCGTAGTCGGTATCATTTGCAATGCTGATAGCGTCTTCTTCATTTTTGTAAGTAATAATCGACAAAACAGGTCCAAAAATTTCTTCTCTGGCAATGCGCATGTTGTTGTTCACGTTAACGAAAACCGTTGGCTTTACGAAGTTTCCTGCCTCCAGTCCATCGGGCTGTCCTGAGCCGCCGGTAAGGATTTCAGCACCTTCCTGTACACCGAGATCAATGTATTGCTGGACGCGTGCAAATTGCTTTTTACTCACCATCGGGCCCACTGCAGTGTCTTCATTTTTCGGATCACCAACTTTCACTTTCTCAACAGTTTCCTTTATAAGGGTTTTAATTTCATCCAAACGGTTTTCCGGTACCAGCAAACGTGTACCTGCAATACAAGCCTGTCCGCTATTCATGAAAGCCGCTGCAACCGCCGTTGGTATTGCCTTTTGCAGATCAGCATCATCCAGGATTATGTTAGGGGATTTACCACCAAGTTCAAGTGTCACTCTTTTCATGGTGTCCACTGCACCGCGTGCAATTGTTTTCCCTACGACTGTAGAACCGGTAAATGATATTTTGGCTATATCAGGATGGCGTGTAATTTCTGCTCCCACTACGTTTCCCAAACCGTTCATTACATTGAAGACACCTGCCGGCAAACTAGCTTCGTGCAGGCATTCCAACAATACCTGTGTCTGCAATGCACTCATCTCGCTCGGTTTAATGACAGCCGTACAACCGGCTGCAATGGCAGTTGCGAGTTTGTTGCAAATAAAACTGTTGCTGGCATTCCAGGGAGTAATAATTCCCACAACGCCGAGAGACTCCAGTCTTACTTTTGATTTACCAACGCTTCTTACAAAATCAAAGTTTGTAAGTGTTTCAATCGTGCTTTGTATTCCATTCAAGGCATGCTGTGTGCTTGCTCTGGAGAATTGCAACGTGCCACCATACTCCTGCACCATGATGGCGGTTAACTCATCTTTTCTTTTGGCAACAGCCTCATACATTTTTTGTAGGTAAGCAATGCGTTCGTCTTTTGTTGTTTTGGAGAAATGTACGAAGGCGGCTTTCGCACTCGCAATTGCTTTTCGCGTGTCTTCTTCATCACCCAGTACTACTTTGCCAAGCAATTCATTCGTGGTGGGATTTATCAGGTCAAAAAGCTCGGTTCCATGGGGAGTAACAAAGGCTCCATTGATGTAGATTTTATCTATCGTTTTCATTTTCAACTAATTTTGTGAACAATGATTTAAAATTGTTACACAAAGTTCAGTCAATAGAAGGCCTTCATAGTTTGCTAAAAAGTTCAATCTACTTTGTTAAAACGTTCAACCTCGAATTAAGAATTAGAAATTAAGAATTAAGAATTGTCTGAGTGCTGCATGCAATTCGCAGCATGAATATCTGGCGCAAGCCGCCAAAGCACACCGAAACGATTTAAAATGTCCAACCAGCATCGTCAATGTCGCTCTCACGAATACCAAACTCTATTATTTTGTCATCCTTTAGCCTGAAGAAGTGGTCCCTTAACTGATCGGCCAGCAACGCACCATTCATATCATGCACCACCTGGTGAACATGCACTTTGACCACGCCGCTTTCCACCTCTATTGTCAAAGGCTTAACGTTCGATGAAATCACCTCAAACTGTCTTGTCCAATATTCGCGAACACCCTCGGGCCCGTACACAAAGTCTCCCTTCATACCATTCGCCCATTTCACGTCTTCGTCCATATGGACAATGATCTCTTCAATTTTTCTATCGTTGAAAAGTTGATATAGATTTTGTATAAAAACGGATACATCTTTCATAACTATAAAATACAAACCATAATTAATATTGTTCTGAAATTATTTTCATGTCATCATTATCAATATTTTATTGACCTTTAAAGGTAGAAATTGAATGGCGGAATTCTTATCCCTAATCTCTAATTCGTAATTCGTAATTCCTAATTTCTAATTCCTAATTTCTAATTTAAATGTCCATTTTCAAAAACTCATTCGTTACAATAGTATAATCACACTTAAAAAATATTTTTATGAAAGAGTTCCTTTTAATTTTCAGAAGAGATTTCATGACAAAAGAAGAACAGCCTTCTCCTGAACAAATACAAAAGATGATGAAGCCCTGGCAGGACTGGATGGGTGGCCTTGCTGCCCAAAACAAATTAGCTAGTTCAGGCAACAGACTTGCATCGGACGGACGCGTTGTAAAATCAGATAAAATAGTGACTGATGGCCCTTACGTTGAAATCAAAGAAGCAATTGGCGGCTATATTGTTGTTAAAGCAAATGATCTCGACGAAGCGGCAGAATTAGCAAAAGGATGCCCGGTATTGAATATCGGAGGCAATGTAGAAGTGCGCGGCCTTGTAGGAATGGACTAGCAATAAATTTAAAGTAAAAAGGCAAAAGTCAAAAACTTTGATTGCAAGATTACACATCAAACTCTTGGACCTAAAGGTTTTTGACTTTTGATTTTTTACTTTTGACTTTTGATTTGGCTTTCATTTATGGAGAACAACGAACTCATACCACACTTATTTCGAACCGAGTACAGCAAGATGGTTGCCGTACTGTGTAAAGCATTTGGTATCGAACACATCAGCATAGCCGAAGATGTTGTGAGCGATACATTCCTGCTGGCAGTAGAAATGTGGGGACAAAAGGGTCTGCCGAAAAATCCGGTTGCATGGCTCTATTTTGTTGCGAAAAATAAAAGCAGGGACATTCTCCGTCGCCAGAATATTTTCGATAAAAAAGTAAAACCGGCACTTCCAAAAGAAGAAGTTGACAACGAAGAACTATACATTGACCTATCTGAGAAAAACATTACGGATAGCCAGTTGCAAATGATGTTCGCCATTTGCCATCCGTCCATTTCGGCAGAGGCGCAAATCGGCCTTGCTTTGAATATTTTGTGCGGATTCGGCGCAGAAGAAATTGCAGATGCATTCTTGTCAAACAAAGAAACAATCTATAAGCGACTCGCAAGAGCAAAAGAAAAACTGAAGGAGAACAACGTTCCACTTGAATTGCCATCACAAACTGAAATTGATAACAGGCTCGATGTTGTTTTAAGAACAATGTACCTGCTTTTCAACGAAGGGTATTATTCAGCTTCGCAAAATGTCACACTGCGTAAGGACCTTTGTCTCGAAGCAATGCGACTCACCTATTCATTAATCGAAAACGAAACTACCAATACACCCGCTGTAAATGCGTTGATGTCGATCATGTGTTTTCATGCCTCACGTTTCGAAGCACGCATGGATAGCAACGGCGAAATCATCTTGTATGAAGACCAGGATGCAGCGCTTTGGAGTGAAGAGTTAATCAACAAAGGAAAATATTATCTGGAGCAATCTTCACATTGCGACAAAAGCAAAGTGAGCAAATACCACATCGAAGCTGCCATTGCTTTCTATCACACCAACCAGGCGGATACGCATGACAAGTGGGAAAGCATTTTGCAATTGTACAATCGCTTATTGCAAATCGAATATTCGCCTATCGCGGCGCTCAACAGAACCTACGCGCTTTCTAAAGCCAATGGTAAAGAAGAAGCGATCATCGAAGCAGAAAAACTAGGTCTTGAAGACAATCACTGGTACCACCTTCTGCTCGCAAATCTTTATACCGGCATTAATAACAGCAAAACAGTAACGCATCTAAAAAAAGCATTGAACCTCTCGAAGACAGAGGCAGAAAAGAATTTCATCGAGAAGAAATTACAGGAAATCACTTTAATAGACGCATAGTACCGTACAGGCAAGGCACTGCCTTGTCTCTCTTATTCAATCTCGCTGCCTATGCAGACAAGGCAATGCCTTGTCTCTACCGTGGTATCATCGTGCTGCGTACTCGGCTAAATACTCAAAATGCCGGGTCAATTTTCCATCCTGCACAATCGTTGCTCTTGTTATAATATCAGAGCCGTCTTTTAACAGATCATCCAAAACATATTTGATCAGTTGCTCTCCAAAATATCGTGAAGCATCTTTCGGTAATTCGTTAGGCAAGTTGCCAACAGCCATGATATCGACAGTATTTGGTTGGTACGCCGTCGTCTTTTGAAGCGTTGTTTTATCGACACCATACACAGGATCTTCAATGGTTTGATCGCCAAGATTAATAGGAACGGAACCATTCTGATCGTCAGTAATATCAGCAATCACTTTAATAGAGAAATCATTAGCCTGCACGTCACTTTTGCTAAACAACCGCGGTATATGTTCTTCCCAATAAATCCCGTTTAGCAATACATCTGCTGTTTTGGTATAAGGCAAAAAATTGCAAATATACTCTTGCGGATAAGCATGAAAGTGATCACGGTTGTACAAACCTGTCGCGTGATGTTTGTAAAGGTCCTGTCCTTTCAAATGCACATATACCGGATAGGAAAATTTTTTTTCTAAAAATTCATTAGGCTCCACTTCAATAATGCCGAGCAGATTCATCACTTCAAGCACGCCGCTGGACACCCGCCCGGAGCCGGTTACGGCCACTTTTATGTTCGGCAGTTTTAAACCAAAATAAGTATGAATGAGTTCGCGAAGATTCGATTGCTTGTAAACGCGTTGCAGTTTAAACAAGCCGGTCTTATTTCCATAAGCCATGATGCCATTGTGAGCGCCGACAACGCCCGCAAAAAAACCAAAGCCTATGATGCGCTGCCCGTCCTCGTGCTCGAGACATTCATAGTCAATCAGCGTTATTTTTTTTTCGAGAATTGCATGCAACAACTTTTGATTATGTGGCTGCTTTTTTCGCGTGTGAGAGAAGAAAAGATAGGTCTTGTTTTCAATCAGGTCATTAACCGGCACTTCCTTGATACCAAGCAGAACGTCGCATTTACTCACGCTTTCAGCCACCTCAATACCAGCTCTCCTATATTCATTGTCGTTAAAACAGCGTGTCCTGCTGCTTTGCACAACAATCTTTACATTTTTGTAATTATCCTGCACCCATTTGCACTGCTCCGGCGTCAACGCCACTCTGTTGTCTTCAGGAATTTTCCCTTCTTTGATTAATCCAATGGCAATCATACGTTAAAGAAAATTAAGAATTAGGAATTAAGAATTAAGAATTGTTTCTGTGCGACAGACGTTATTGAAATTCAATTTCAATAAGGAATTTTACACCTAAAGAATTCTTAATTCTTAATTCCTAATTCTTAATTCTCAGCTACACCTGCTAGCATAAATATAAGAATAGTTTCTTCGCTGCTAAATGATTAATCAAATTTCTTGGTAAGAGTGATGCCAACCTTTCCATGAATGCCTTCAATCGGTGCATTGAGTTTTAAAATGGTAATGGAAACCTTTTTGATTTTGGCGTATTCGTGTCTTATTTTACGGATAATGCTCTCCGCCACTTCTTCCAGCAATGGCATGGGGATCGCCATTCTCTTTTTCACAATGTTATACAGCTCTTCGTAGTTGATCACGTTTTGCAGATCGTTCAATTTAATATGCTCTTCGTCATAGGAAACACTTAAACTCACCTGGAAACTATTGCCCACGGCAGATTCGCCGCTATAAACGCCATGATGCGCATGAAAGACCAAATCTTCTAGATGTACAGTCAACATAAATACTAATCAGTTCGTAAAAGAATGGGCGCAAATTAGCCATTAATGTTGGAACGGGAAGATTAATTCTGGGTAGTGGGTTTCGAGTTTTGAGTATGGTTGCCAAACAAAATTCGGCTCTCCGAAGCTTCCAGCTTCGGAGGATTATTCTGTTGCCTCCGGCAACAAAGCACATTACTAAATAAAAATGTAAACATTGCTATAGGATGCACAGTTATTAACCCACGATCTACTGCGATCGAACATCGTTCCAGCCGAATGAATTCATTCAGACGGGTGTCGCACACTTCAACATTGGTATATATATTGAACATACTCGATAAACGTTTTCGATCGTACTTTGGACGAAGCACCGAGACGTGTCACGTTTTAAAAACCTGTCACGTCTGGCATCCCGCTGCTTTCAATTTACCAAACAACGCACGTAAAAAACAAAGGAAATGTTTATCAAACGCTCACCTGTAAAATCATCTGCCCTCTCTTCCATTGGCTATAATGCCGATAAAAGAATTCTGGAAATTGAATACATCTCCGGTGAAGTGTATGATTATTTCAACGTTCCCGAACACATCTTCAACGAGTTCATGCAAGCCGAATCCAAAGGCACATTTGCAAACACGCGCATCAAGGATCATTATGAGTTTGAGAAGAAAGAGTGAAGAAGTTGAGAATAGAGAGTGGAGAGTGGAGAGTTGTTGATCTAATACTGAGCCATCAATAAAAAAAACCGGCACTCGCCGGGGTTGCTGCTTTCCGAAGCTTCCAGCTTCGGAATTGCATTCTGTTGCTTTTGGCAACTTAATTTTCATCGCCGCAGGCGATAGAATAAACCTCCGAAGCTGGAAGCTTCGGAGAGCAGCATCCAAACAAAAAACCCGGCACTCGCCGGGTTCGCAATATTCTAAAATATAAGAGACGTTGCTAAAACACGCCATGCAACACCTCTTAATTCTTAATCGATTAAACGTGTTCTTTCGCCGACAAATATCTCTCCGCGTCCAACGCAGCCATACAACCACTGCCCGCAGCAGTTACAGCCTGGCGGTAGATTTTATCCTGAACGTCGCCGGCAGCAAAAACGCCTTCAATGTTGGTTTTGGAAGTGCCGGGGATCGTTTGGATATAACCTGCTTCATCCATTGTTAACCAACCTTTGAAAATATCTGAATTTGGCTGGTGGCCGATCGCAACAAAAAAACCTTGCACAGGAACTTCCTGTATCTCATTGGTTACTATGTTTTTAATGCGCATTGCCTCTACTTTATTTTCACCAACGATCTCTTCTGTTACAGAGTTCCAGTAGATCTTAATATTCGGAGTTGCTTTTACCCTGTCCTGCATTACCTTGGAAGCCTTCATGCCACTCTCGTCCTTACGAACGATCATGTGAACTGTTGAACAAAGTTTCGACAAATAGATCGCTTCTTCACAAGCTGTATCGCCCGCACCAACGATCGCTACTTCTTTAGTTCTAAAGAAAAATCCGTCGCAAACTGCACAAGCGCTTACGCCGAAACCGTTCAGGCGTTCTTCACTTGGCAAACCGAGCCATTTTGCAGAAGCACCGGTTGCGATGATGATTGAATCAGCCTCAATTTCTTTTTCTTCGTCGATCCAAACTTTAAAAGGCTGCTTTGAAAAATCAACTTTAGTCGCCAAACCGTAGCGGATATCTGCGCCCATTCTGGCTGCCTGTTTTTCAAAATCAACCATCATTTCAGGCCCCTGAATACCTTCAGGATAACCAGGATAGTTTTCAACTTCTGTTGTAATGGTCAACTGACCGCCTGGCTGAATTCCCTGGTACAAAACAGGTTTCAAATTTGCTCTCGATGCGTAAATTGCCGCAGTATAGCCCGCCGGGCCTGATCCTATAATTAAACAATGTACTTTTTCCATTAATCTTCGGGTTTTATAAAAAATAAAATTCGAAAGTAAAAATTCAAAAATCGCTGAGATTTCTCAAGTCAACCCTTTTTTGACTTTATAATTTTTACTTTTTACTTCAATTAGGCAGGCAAAGGTAAGAGTGAAAGATGAACTTGCGCAAATAGTTTGCAATCACGTGAATAGACTGTGCAAAACGCAGTTTTCAATATACAAAAAACCCGGCAAAGCTTGCCGGGTTCATTATTTTTAAAAGATTTCTTATCCCAGATAAGCTTTTAAAGCATTGCTATAGCGTGCTTTTTGCAAACGCTTGATAGCTCTTTCTTTAATCTGACGGATACGTTCTTTTGTAAGATCATATTTTTGACCAATTTGCTCGATAGTAACACCATTTTCGCCATCAAGGCCAAAGTAAGCGTTTACTATTTCAGCTTCGCGTGGGCTCAATGATTTCAAAATACGGCGGATTTCATTTCTCAATGAATCCTGCATTACATCATCATCAGTATCATCGCTACCTTCCAGTAAATCGCCCATAGCCACGTCTTCCGCTTCGTGAACCGGAGCGTCTAATGAAGTGTGACGGGTATTGCTTTGGAAAATGTTATTGATCTCTGTTTCGCTCATTTCCAGGATTTCAGCAAGCTCTTCTGTAGAAGGCTCACGCTCATGCTCCTGTTCGAACGCCATATAAGCTTTGTTTGCTTTATTATAGGTACCAATTTTATTTTGTGGTAAGCGAACCAAACGACCCTGTTCTGCCAAAGCCTGCAAAATAGATTGACGAATCCACCAAACTGCGTAAGAAATGAATTTGAAACCCTTTGTTTCATCAAAACGCTGAGCAGCCTTAATAAGACCCAGGTTACCTTCATTGATAAGATCACTTAGAGAAAGACCCTGGTGTTGATATTGTTTAGCCACAGAAACTACGAAACGAAGGTTAGCTTGCACCAATTTGTCCAAAGCCCTCTGATCGCCCATTTTAATTCTCTGCGCCAGCACAGTTTCTTCTTCGGGAGTAATCATTGAAATCTTAGAAATTTCCTGGAGATATTTTTCGACCGCCTGAGAATCCCGGTTTGTAATCTGCGTAGCAATTTTAAGTTGCCTCATATCTATCTATTGTATTATTATATTGTTATAACATATGTATGACAGCATATGTTTGCCAAAAGTTGCGTTAAGAAAGGTTAAAAATTAACTGTACAATCAGGCACTATTTGCAAAGGTACGATGCAAAAATTTATGTTCCTAGAAAATAACGCTTTTAGATCATTTTAAAATCGTACAGATGTTAACATTCAGTGAATTTTAACAAAACATTCCCAATTGAACAGCTCAGGCAGCGCCTGCTTTCACAATACTGCATTTTTAGCTCGAGTAAGCTTTGACTGTCAAATGCACAACTATTTTTCACGCCGTGCTCTTTAAATTTTTCCATAATCGCATTATTTTCAGCAGGTAATTGCTGCATCCAATTCAACACTCTTTCTTTGTGTATTTCCAGCGAATGAAAATTGTCATACGCAAATAATAAGGGCCCTATTGTATTAATAATAACATTAATAATTGTGCCTTTGCCGAGCTTTTTCGGGTGGTAAGTGGTGGGTTCTTCAAACTTGTAATGATAGTGCCAATAGTCATTTGCTGTTACATTAAATAACAGTAAAAGATCATCAATTGTTTCGGCGTCAAGCAATTGGGAGAACAAATGATTTGAACTTTGAATAAACGCAGCCAGTTGTGCCAATCGGACGGTAGGAAAAGAAGGCGGCCTCATACGCAAGAAGTGAACCTGTACCTGTGGTCTTTGTAGGGTGTATTTTTTACTTAAATATCGGTATTCTTTCTGCAGCATTTGGGGATAAGCTTCTTCAAAATCGTTTTCCAGGAAACCGGCCTGCCCCAACAAAAGTGCCTCAAGTTGTTGAATGCTGTTCTTATGCTTCGCCAAAATATTAATGGAAACCGACCTTGCGACGACTTCAAAAGCTTCTGCATTTACTTTAATTCCAAAATTGCGGGCAATGAGCCACCAGCAGACTTCTTCCCAGTGGTTATTTGATTGCTCCAACAGACCAAGGATGTAATCGGTTTTTCGTTTCATTCGTTCCACAAAAAGCCTGTCTTTCCAAGTAAGCCAAATGATATCTTTTACCTGCTGAAGATTATTTGCACATGGAACAAAGTCCTGCTGCTGCATCAGATACTCATACCTGTTTAACAAGATGGAAGAAACACGATGCTGCAAAACCAACACAGGCATGCGAGCAATTTCGAGATCATTTTCCCAAACGACATGAAGAATAACGTTTTTATAGTTGGGATCGTTATTGTGAGCGTGTTTGTTCCAATCAGAAGCTTTGACATGCAACTCTATGTTGCCCGCCCAAAGCACATTACCAATCTTAAGTTTCGCCTGCAAAAAATCTGCACCCTGGTTTGTATTATAAGTACCCGGAGCAATAACAGTGATGGGGTCTCCTTGCTCTGATTGCAACTGACTTCTATTAAAATACTGAAACTGCCAGATGAAGTGAAGTAATCTTTCCGTCATATAATTGTTTTATGCGGAAGTACTTGGCCGAGGTAAACCTCGAAGATAGAAAAAGAACGCAGATCTTCATGATTGTCAAGATCTGTTATGATTTTTAATTGGGAAATATTTTACGGAAGCAAATGAGATCAAATAAGATTATCATATTTGAATTATATTATCCAAATCTTAATTAATCATGACAATCATGAAAATCTGCGTTCCTTCTCTCACATCAGCTTGCTGAGCTCCTGCACAACGCGACTAACCGGCAACCCCATTACGTTATAAAAATCTCCCTGAATGGAGCCGATCCCCACCACGCCGATCCATTCCTGGATGGCATAGGCGCCAGCTTTGTCGTAAGGTTGGTATTTATCAATGTAATACCTGATATCGTCGTAGGATAGCGGGTTGAATGTTACTTCAGTTGTGTTGGAAAAGACGATCTCTTTATCGTCTTTTAAAATAACTACGCCGGTAATAACCTGGTGCACTCGTCCTTCGAGGCGGGTGAGAATTTCAATGGCATCTTCACGGTCTTCCGGTTTGCCGATAATTTCATCATCAAGCACCACCACTGTATCTGCAGCAAGAATAACGCGATCGTGACTCAGTTCGCTTTTTACAGCCAATGCTTTATTTCTCGCGATGAACACAGGTATATCTTCTGTGTGCAAACCATCCGGATAAGACTCGTCGGTATCTTTTACAATCACGTCAAAAGGAATTTCTGCCCATTCGAGCAATTGCTTTCTGCGCGGAGATTGTGAGGCCAAAACAATTCTTTCCATTACATATACAGTTTAAAAAATAAAATGGACAAAATACCGGTGAGCATAGTCAGTTTGATGTAAGTGCTCACTTTGTGATAATCTTTTGCATTCACTGCCCTGTACAAATGCTTGAACAGGTATAGCAAAGGCAATACTATAAATATAAAACAATATACCGCGCCGAGCCACCACCCTTTCATCAAGCCATATACCTGCACGATACCGGTAGAAAAAGTTAAAACTATGAGCCAGACCGCCACAAAAACTTTTGATGCAGGAATGCCCCAAACTATGGGCATGGTTTTGCAACCGTATTTTTCATCACCTTCCATGTCTTCCATGTCCTTCACCACTTCTCTTATCAATGAAATGATAAACGCAAAGCCTGCATAAATGGTAGCAAACTTAAATAAACGGGTAATTTTTGTCTGGTACAATATTTTAAATTCGGGCGACCAGTTCCAGTACATCACTCTCACTTCTCCGAAATATAAAACAAGCACTACCCATGCCGTTAGCACAGATATGATGACATTGCCTATGAGCAGCTTTTTTTTGAAGGTCGTAGAATAAGTTAGCAACAACAACACACAGGCAAGATTTGCGAAGCCCAATAAAATATTGCCGATTTTAAACCCGACATAAAAGGCAATAATGACACCGATGGCAGATAACAGTAAATGCCACACGATGGCCCATCGTCTTTTTATAAGTTTTTGAATAACGATGGCGTCCGGCTTGTTAACCTGGTCTATGTTAAGATCGAAATAATCGTTAATGATATATCCTGCCGCTGCAATGGTAACGGATGATGCAACAATCAGCCAGAATAGGAATGTTGAAATTTTATTAAGATCAACATCGGCAGGACTTTTAAATATGGGCAAGACAATGCAATAATAAAACAACACTTGAGTGATAACGATAAAAACCAGGTTTGGCCAGCGAATGAGTCGAAAAAAGGCTCCAATTAGCTTCAAGGATAGTATTTGTTTAGGGTAAATTTAATTTCTTTTTTGGATTTCGCGCATTCGTGATTCGTAGGGGCGAATTGCATTCCCCTGGTCGATAATTGGCGGCTCGCCGTTTGTGAAGCAGGCGCGAACGCGATTCGCCCCTACCGGCTTTGTAATGATACGTCAATATGCCAATCACCACGCAATTTCATCACCTTTTCAATTACATCACGAACACAACCGCGACCGCCCGCTAACGGCGATATATATGCGGCAATATGTTTTATCTCCCCCACAGCATCTGAAGGAGCACATGCTATTCCGGACTCTTTCATTACCTCATAGTCTGGAATATCATCTCCCATGTATAAAATCTCTTCTTTTTTGATACCGTTGCGATTCATGTAATCATGCAAAATTTCAATCTTGTTTTCCACTTTAAGAAAAACATCCTTTATACCGAGCTTGGTCAGGCGGATGGTCACCGCTTCTGAGGCGCCACCGGAAATGATCACAATTTTGTATCCTTTTTTTATAGCAAGTTGCATGGCATAACCATCCTTTGTGTTCATGCTTCTTGCCATTTGCCCGTCTTCAAGCAGCAGAATACTTCCATCCGTTAAAACACCATCTACATCCAGCACAAATGTTGTGATCTTCGAAAACCTGTTTAGTAAGCTCATTTGTTCAATTTGAAAATTTGAAAATATCCTGCCCGACTGGTCATTCAGGCGGGGAAAATTCGAAAATTCCTTACATAAAGTCTTTTCGCATTTTCATCCATCACTCGCAAATTCCTGCCAAGGCTGCAAAGTAATCTGAATAACTGAATATTTGAATTATTGAATCATTGAATTATTGAGTATATGATGAATGTCAATTATGCACCGTCAGTTATTCAGTTACTCAGTTACTCAGTCATTCAGTTATTTCTCTTTGGCTATAGTTTAACAATTACCACTACCCTGTTTTTTAAACCTGCAAAGCAATATGGAATCTTATTAATAGAAAATTTACCATTATGAAAAAGATTCTACTTACAGCCATTTTAATCAGTACCGCCATCATATTTAAAGCAAACGCACAGGTAACTATAAGCGCTAACATAAACGTCGGCAACCAACCTATGTGGGGACCTTCCGGTTATGACCACGTAGATTATTACTACCTGCCAGATGTGGATATGTACTACTACGTACCAACCCAACAATTTGTTTATTTCCAAAACAATCAATGGGTGTTCAATAGCAGTCTTCCTTATGCTTGCAGAGACTTTGACCTTTACCACTCTTACAAGGTGGTGGTGAATGAACCAAGACCTTACATGAACAATGCATATTATCGCAGCAGGTATGCGGGCTACAGAAACTGGAATCAACCTCAGCCAATGTGGCGCGATTACCCAGGAAGAGCGGATTATGGCAAATACAATAATCCATACCCTGTTCGCAGAGAGGTTTATGGAAACGCAGATTACAACAGAGGCGGCAGAGACAACGACAACTGGCATGACAATGGCCGCAGGGGCAATGGAAAATGGGATCGTGATAACGACCAGAGAGGCAACGGCAACTGGGGGCACGACAATGGTCGAAGAGGTAACGATAAACGTGATGACAGAAGGTTCTAAGACAAAGGACCCGCTAAAAGCGGGGCCTTTTTTTATGAGGCTTCCACAAGCAGCAACAAGTCCTTTGAAACTTGACTAAATTTGCAGAGACACGTTTTGATCAACCAACCCTCTGTTTTGTGATATGGATTTGAAGAAACATTATGAAAACCTATGGTACAAAGCACTTGGCAAATTTAAACAGGACGCTTTTGAATATGATCATCTGATTGATTCGGACAATGATAAAAGATTTGGCATTTCGCTTATTGCAAGGCCATCGGAAGAAGTAAAAAGAAAAGTGCAGCATATGTTTGAAGAGTTGCGCAAACTCGAGCCGGACCAATATTTTTATCCTGCATCCGAGATCCATATTACTGTGCTATCCATCATTTCAGCTTACAATGGCTTTTCGTTAAAGAACATCAATACGCAAGATTATATTAACGTGGTTGAGGCAGGATTGCACAACAGAAAAGCATTCGATGTTCATTTTCAGGGTATCACCGCTTCTCCATCCTGCATCTTATTACAGGGATTTCCGCAAAGCGATGAACTTCATATCATTCGCTGCCGTTTGCGTGAACTTTTTAACGATGCGGGTTTGCAGGAATCTATCGATAAAAGATATTCCATTATTACTGCTCATTCAACGGTTGTTCGCTTCAGAAAAAAGATAGCCGATCACCATGCACTTATTAACAAATTGAAAACTTTTCGCAACATGGATTTCGGCAAATGCCGTATCAGCGAAATGGAGCTGGTTTGCAATGACTGGTACCAGCGAAAAGAGAAAAGCAAATTGCTCCACACCTTTTTCTTACCTGAATAAATATTTATCTTGGGGCACGTACGGGCGAATCGCATTCGCCCTGATCGATAATTTGCGAGTCACCAATGTGCGACGAGGGCGAATACGATTCGCCCCTACGAGAACTATATTTAACGACTATTGCCTGCCGTTTTAAACAACATTATTGACGGTCACTGCTATGTGCATTGGCAGGCAAACAACCTTACTATGTCAAATATTTTCACGCTTACTTACCTTATCTGGTTTATCTCGGAAATTGTATTGAACAGGCTGCGACAATCGACTGCTTCGGACAAAAAGAATGAAGACAAAAGTTCACTGGCCACTATTTGGATCACCATTTTTATGGTTATTCCTTTGAGCGTTTTCATCGCCACTTTTTTCCGGGCGCCTATTTTTCGAAATGAAAATTATGAATATGTTGGATTGTTCATTATTGGCATCGGCATTATCATCAGATTTATTGCGGTGAATTCTTTAGGCAAATTCTTTACCGTAGAAGTCACCATCCGACAGGACCATCAACTAAAGAAAGACGGTTTTTACAAAATTGTTCGTCATCCATCTTATGCAGGTTCTATTTTATCTTTTGTTGGATTTGGCATCTCGCTAAACAACTGGATCAGCCTCTTTGTGGTCACCATTGCCGTTTTTACCGCTTTCATGAAGCGCATACGTGTAGAGGAAACTGTACTTCAAAATCAGTTCGGAGAGGAATATAGGAGATATGCGAAGAAGACGTATAGGCTGATACCTTGGGTGTATTGAATGGTGCAAATAATTGAAAATTGAAAGTTGAAAATTGAAAATGAAGAAGAACGCAGATTTTCATGATTGTCATGATTTGATATGATTTTGTATCTCAATCTTGTGAATCATGAAAATCTTGATGATCTGCGTTCCTTTTCAACTTTCAACTTTCAATTTTCCACTATTTAAGTTGGTACGCCACCACGCTCTTCTTCATAAACGTTGGCACGTAAACGATACGATTTTTGCTGTCGTAACCAATGTCGGCAGTGTTGCTTTTTTCTGGCCTTGTGTCGAGCATTTGTTCGGCTTTTCCGTCTTTTACGTAGTAGATGACGCCGGACCAGCAGCTTACTATGAACTCATCGGGTGCTACCATTTCAAGGCCATCGGTGCTTTTTTCCATGTCACCGGCAATTTTTGTCTTTTGCTTTTTATTGTCAAATCTCCACAAATCACCTGAGGCAAGCACATATAGGCTACTGCCCACAGCTAGCACGCCATTAGCATTTGGAAGATTGTCTGCAAATAAAGTTGGTTTGTCCCTTATTATCTGATGTACCGTATTTTTCCTCGAGTCAGAAACATATACCACTCCGTTTTTATCGACAGTAACATCATTGAGAAACTCTGCGCCTTCGATAGGTATTTTATTGATCACCTTATTCTCTGAAATCCTGATCACCACAACTTCTGTGAGGTCGGCAACATAAAGCAGATCACCATATTGGCCAATTCCTTTGGGTGCATTCAAACCCGTTATCCAGTCAGCATTGATAATGGTACCGCCTGTTCCCAATTTAGCCACGCCACCTTTTCCATCCTTTTTACTACCGTCGCCATCAATTAGTGAAACGTAAAGGATCTGGCTATTCGGATCAAGTTTCACGGACTCCGGTATAGGGAGCACGCTATCTGTTTGCCATAATTTTGAAAGTGAATGTTGTGCGTTTACAGACAATGCAGCCATCAGGCTCGCAGCAATCAGTATGTATTTCATAAAAAGGCTTTGTTGTTTAATTATGAATCATTGAATTATTGAGTAACAGCATTCTGCAAGTAAGATAAACAAACTTTGTGCCTTTCAATAATTCAATTATTCAATGATTCAATAATTAAAAATCAAACTTCGCAACACTCTCCGGTTTATTCAACCTTGTGCTTTTCCTCGTACCGTTCACGATTACGTGCATAATGCTGATTTGGGAATCGAATTCTTCAAACAGCAACGTATTTTTTACTTCCAGTTGCTTTACAGAAGGCACATTGTTTACCTGCAAATAGCACCACGCCGCTTCGCTCTCTTTCTCAAAACCTATAAATTGCAATGACACGGGTTTGCCATCCACTTTAAGCTGCAGGTGACTGTTCAGGTAATTGCTGATCAGCTTATCTATCTTCGCCTTGTCTTTTACATTGTTAAGATCTACTTCTGTTTTGGTCACATCACGCAATGTTTTTTCGAAATCATCCAGGAACATCTTACAACTGATTTCAAGTGTTTTGTCCTTTGCGTTGTGGTTAATTTCTGTGACACTTATATAAAAAGGATGGTTGGCCGTTGGCTTTCCGGGGCTTACGGGTAAATCTTTGTTCTTGTGGCCGGCAGCAAACAAATCGTTGCCCGCAACAGAACAAATAACAAATAAACACAATAAGAGCTGCCATTTATAAAATCTATTCGCCATTTAAAAACTAATTTACAGGGTAACAAAAGTCTTGATTATTTTCAAATCTTATGCTGGATTTTAATCTTTACTTCAAATTAGGCATTGATCACATTCTTACATGGGAGGCGATGGATCATATTTTGTTCGTCGCGGCATTATGCCTCCGATACACATGGAAAGACTGGCGCAAAGTGGCGGTTTTGGTTACGGCCTTTACCATTGGGCACTCCATCACTTTGGCGTTGAGCACATTAGGCATTATCAGCATAAACACGAAATGGATCGAATTTTTAATTCCTCTGACGATCATATGCACGGCAATCAATAATCTGCTGCAAAAACCGGGCACAGCCAACAAAAAACTACCGCTCATTTATTTTTTCTCACTGTTCTTCGGTATGATACACGGCATGGCTTATGCCACTACATTGCTTTCACTGGAAGGTAAAGAAGGATTGATAGGGCACTTGTTTGCTTTTAATCTTGGAATAGAAGTTGCGCAATTGCTGGTAGTAGCTGTTGTATTGGCACTTTCGCATGTGGTAGTGAACATCGCTAAGCTGCCCGCTCAAAGGTGGCTGCAGGTAATTTCTATAATAATATTGATTTTTTCCTGCAAAATGGCTTTTGAACGGCTGCCTGAATTATATTTGAAAACTGCATAAAACTTTTAACCTTTTTTTAAAAACTGAAACTAAAAAATGCATGAAATGAGCCATCTTCACTGCACATATCCAAAGCAATGATTGTTTGGCGAATTGCATCTGACCTTTAAAAGCAATAAAAATAAACAGATGAAAAAGCTCTTGATTCCTTTTGGTTTTCTGCTTTTTGTGGTAGGGAAATCTAACGCTCAAAACACTCAGAACAATCCGGGTTCCAACCACGGAAACAAGTTTGAGCAATTGGGTGGCATTCTACCTACACCAAATGAATACCGCACCGCAAGCGGAGCACCGGGTCCTAAGTATTGGCAACAACGTGCCGATTACGACATTAAATGTGACCTGGACGAAAGCAAATTAAAACTTACCGGTAGCGAAACCATCACTTACTGGAACAACTCTCCCGATGTGCTAACCTATTTGTGGTTGCAACTCGACGAAAATGAGCACAGTTCAAAAAATAATGCAAACTATCAGGATGGAAGCTCAATGCCTGACACAACAACTAGTCAGCAGGTAAGCCGCTATGCCGCTCAAAACACACCCAACAATGGCGGTGTAAATATCACCAAATTAACAGATGGCCTTGGCGCCGCGATGAAATACACGATCAACAAAACAATGATGCGTGTTGAATTGCCTACTCCACTGAAACCAGGCAAACAGATCGTCTTGAAAGTTGACTGGAACTATTTTATCAGCAATCGTATGAAAGAAGGCGGTCGCGGTGGTTACGAATTTTTCCCTGAAGATGGCAACTATCTTTTCACTATCACCCAGTGGTACCCTCGTCTCTGCGTGTACAGCGATTTCCAGGGCTGGCAAAACCACCAGTTCACCGGTCGCGGCGAATTCGCATTGACTTTTGGAAATTTCAAAGTACAAATGACAGTTCCTGCTGATCACGTGGTGGGCGGAACGGGCGAATGTCAAAACTATCAGCAAGTATTGTCTCCGGCACAATTCGCACGCTGGCAAAAAGCGCAAACTACCAAAGAACCAATCGAAGTAGTTACGCTTGATGAAGCAAAAAAATCTGAGCAGGACAAAACAGCAAAGACCAAAACATGGATCTTCAAAGCAGATAACGTTCGTGACTTTGCATGGGGAAGCAGCCCTAAATTTGTGTGGGATGCAATGCCTGCTTATGTTGAAGGAAAAAAAGTAATGTGCATGAGTTACTATGGCAAAGAAGCGTATAACCTTTACCGTAAGTTCTCAACAAAAGCTGTTGCCCACACCATTAAAACATATTCCAAATTCACTATTCCCTATCCATATCCAGTTGCCCAAAGCGTAGAAGCTTCAAATGGTATGGAATACCCAATGATCTGCTTCAACTTTGGCCGTACTGAAAAAGATGGCACATACAGCGAGGCTACTAAATATGGCATGCTTGGCGTAGTAATTCACGAAGTGGGTCACAACTTCTTCCCTATGATCGTTAACAGCGATGAGCGTCAATGGACATGGATGGATGAAGGTTTGAATACGTTTGTAGAATACCTGACGGAAGAGTTGTACGACAACAAATTCCCTTCACGTCGCGGACCTGCTTTCACCATTACAGACTATATGAAATTGCCGAAAGATCAGTTGGAGCCAATCATGACCAACTCTGAAAACATCGTGCAGTTTGGACCAAACGCCTATTCTAAGCCAGCAACAGGTTTAAACATTTTGCGCGAAACGATCATGGGTCGCGAATTGTTCGACTATGCATTTAAAGAGTATGCAAGACGCTGGGCATTCAAGCATCCAACTCCTGCAGATTTCTTCCGCACTATGGAAGATGCAAGTGCCGAAGATCTTGACTGGTTCTGGAGAGGCTGGTTCTTTGGTACAGATCCTTGCGACATCGCTTTGGATAGCGTGAAAGGATTCAAACCAGAATTCATTACTAAATCTAATGGCCCTGCAGTTGTTTATAAAAAACTGGCAGGTCCTCAGGTGAATTCATTCGAAGATATTTCTAAAGTACGCAACCGTGATGATAAAAATATCCAGTTCTTAACGGATGCAGACACCACGCTTCGTGATTTCTACTGGAAATATGATCGCGGTATTGAGCCTTACGATACAACAAGCGTGGCAATTCCGAATAATACAACTGCAGCTACTTTGACAGAAGAAGAGAAAAAAGCGATCACTGATCAAAACTTCTATCAACTGTTCTTCACCAACAAAGGCGGCCTTGTAATGCCAATCATCATTGAGTGGACATACAAAGATGGCACTAAAGAAGTTGAAAGAATTCCGGCTCAGGTTTGGCGCAAAAGCGAAAGCAAACTTTCTAAAATATTTGTAAAGAACAAAGAGGTGGCAAGCATTAAACTTGACCCAATGCGTGAAACTGCAGATATAGACGAAACCAACAACAGCTGGCCGAATGTAACAACACCTAGCCGCTTCCAGGTTTTCAAAGCTGCTGAACAGGCTCGCGGTCAATCTACCGGCGGCAACCCGATGCAAGCTGCTGAGAAGAAGAAAGGATTTTAAGAAGTAAAAATTCAAAAATAAAAAGTCAAAAAAGCGTCTCCGATTTTTCGGGACGCTTTTTTGTTTTGCCGGTGTTTATAATTTATAGTCTCCAACACTAACCACTAAGACACTAAGGCCACTAAGTTACACTAAGGGTTCTCTAAGTGAGGCTTAGTGCCCTTAGTGCCTTAGTGGTAAATGAGAGAGTTGAAATAGAGCGCCTTTTTCTAGTGCAACACTTTCGGATAAGCTTTTAACGGCAATAGCAATTCGCTCAGTAGGTTAACGGCGTTCCATTCGGCGAAACCGTCTGTAACTTGTTTTGAGTCTTTCAACATAAGCAAATGCAAAAGACTGTGCTGAAGATCATGTAAGGTTTCATTTGGCGAAGGGGTTGTGATTTCGATGACGAGTTTGTTGTCGAAAAATTTTACCATAATTACGTTTTTCAGATAAAGTAAAAACCCGTGTTTAGGTGTCTGACGCACGTAATTGGGCGTTCGGCGGCTTTCGCCATTCCGCACCATGCACGGGCAATAATAAAAATAAGCATTTCAATTACGTTTTCAGAACTGTAAATGTAGAAGCAGTTGCAAACTAACTGTTATGGAATCGGTCATTTATGTTATCGAAGGTTAACAGCGTTGGATTAAGTGCAAATAATTTCGGGACTTCCGTAGAGACGCATTGAATGCGTCTCCGTTACACCAAAACAACGTTCGAAAAACGTTCGGGTGCAATAGAGACGCATTCAATGCGTCTCTACTATGTGCATCATTCTTCATAATCTTCCAAGCCTTTCGGATAATTTCGTCTTCTTAGTGAACCTTTGTGCCCTTAGTGCCTTAGGGGTAATCAAGAGTGCCGCAATTTTTGACTTTTGCCTTTGCCTTTTGAATTTCAACTTTTTGCCTTCATAATAAATTAATGCAATTCAATTTTTGAAATACTGTTGCATTTTTCTAGCTTTGTGCCCAGATGCGCAAATCCTTCATAAGATTCATTACGGTTTTAATGCTTTTGGTGTTTACCCAAAAGATGGGATTGCGTTTGTGGCTACACAACTGGTATCACACAGAGCAGGCAAATGAAAAGAAGGATCCGCTTTCTTCCAGCGAAGACAAATCTTTCAAGTGCGACTGTATTGACGACTTTTTAATGCCGCTTGATGAAACACCTGTTTTTTCCCTGCATGTTCCCACACAGGAATTCACAACAATCTTCTCCATTTACAATCCTCCCTTTTCATCTGCAGAAAGAATATTCTGCTCGCTGAAAGGCCCGCCAATGGTATAGAAATTAGGATTTAGAAATTATGAATTAGAAATGACACAATCTGTCCCATTCATAATCCACCATTCATCATTCATAACTCCCTTGTGAAAACACCCTCGTGTTTTACACGCATTGGTGCATTTCACTAAATATCCATTTGGCATGAAATCATTTTTCATACGACTTATTATACTATTTGTTTCGATACATACTTACCAGTTAATTTCTGCGCAGAATAAAATCAGCAAATCGCCGGGATCGTTATCCGGCAATATTTTTGAGAAGAAAACCGGCACTCCTTTGCCCAAGGCAACTATTTACATTCCCGATCTTCAAATGGGAACTGCCGCGGATGATAGTGGGCATTATTCCTTTAAAACGATTCCTCAAGGTACTTATCTCGTAGAGGTACATTATATAGGACACAAGGCGCAAACGAGAAACATAACTATAAACGGCGCTGTACACAAACAAGACTTTGCCTTAACTGACGAAGTAGTGGAAGAAGGAACCGTGGTGATCACGGGCACTTCGAAAGCAACGCAAATCAAACGCAGTCCCGTTCCTATTGTTGCGGTAAACCACACATACCTTACAACAAACCTAAGTTCAAATATTATTGATGCCATTGCAAAAGTGCCGGGTGTAAGTGCGCTTACAACTGGGCCTAATGTTTCCAAGCCTTTTATTCGCGGGCTGGGTTATAATAGAATTCTTACATTGTTCGATGGCGTTCGACAAGAAGGCCAGCAATGGGGCGATGAGCACGGCATTGAAGTGGATCAATACGGTGTCGACAGGATTGAAGTGATCAAAGGCCCGGCCAGTTTGAGTTACGGCTCCGATGCTTTGGCAGGCGTTGTAAACCTCATCCCTACTCCTCAGCCGCAGGATGGAAAAATAAAAGGCGAAGTGCAGGTAGAATATCAAACCAACAACGGAATGTTTGGTGGAACGGCAATGCTTTCCGGTAATAAAAACGGTTTCGAATGGATGGGGCGTGTTTCGCACAAAGAAGCTACCAACTACAGAAATAAAATCGATGGCAGGGTTTTCAATACAGCATTTAAAGAAACCGATGCGACCGTTGCAATGGGCCTGCATGGCAAATGGGGCTACACGCATTTGAACCTTTCCATGTTTGATGACCTGCAGGAAATTCCGGATGGCAGCAGGGATTCAGCAACAGGAAAATTCACGAAACAAATTACAGAAGATGATCTGTACAGGCCGATCGTTAGCGATAATGAATTAAAGTCGTATGCAATCACTCCGCTACATCAACATGTACAACACTACAGAGGCTATCTGAACAACAATTTTATTTTGGGTAACAATGGCAGATTGGGCGTCAATCTTGGCTTTCAGCGCAGCGTAAGAAGAGAGTTCAGCCACCCGGAAGCGCCTTACCAGGATGTTGCCGGATTGTATTTGCAAATGAACACTTATTCGTACGACGTAAAATATTACCTGCCGGAAATTAACGGATGGAACTTTACCGCGGGAGTAAATGGAATGTACCAGGAAAATGATGTTACAAAAGGAACGGAGTTTGTGATTCCCTCTTATCATCAATTTGATGTAGGGCCGTTTGCTTTGATAAAGAAAACATTTGGCAGACTGGACATCGCAGGTGGTGTGCGTTATGACAACAGATCTTTTAACAACAGTGCATTGTACACTGGCACTGATCCTGTTTCTGGTTTTGAGAAGCCCGTATTCGGCACAGATACGGCCGGTGCAGGGAATCCGTTTCACGCTTACAAACATACGTACTCAGGATTTTCAGGAAGCGTAGGTGCCACCTATAATGTTTCGGAAAAATTTGCGTTGAAAGGGAATATTTCACGCGGCTACCGTGCACCAAACATTTCTGAAATTTCTGCAAATGGAGTACACCCCGGAACGAATATTTATCAAGTAGGCAATGATCAATTTAAACCGGAATTTTCTTTGCAGGAAGACCTTGGTCTCTCCTATACTTCAAAATATGTGATCATCAATTTCAGTGTATTTAACAACACTATTTCCAACTACATTTTCAATCAAAAGCTTGCCGCTACTGCGGGTGGGGACTCTCTACTCAACGGCAATACTGTTTATAAATTCCAGCAGGGAAAAGCGAATTTATATGGTGGTGAATTGAGTATTGATTTCCATCCGATAAAATCACTGCACTTTGAGAACAGCGTGTCCGTTGTGTATGGCGATAACAAAACTGCAAGTGGTGCTGTGAAGACAGACAGCAACAAGTATTTGCCGTTCATTCCACCGTTACACGGTATTTCTGAATTGCGTTATGACTTTGACGCGACGACTCATCATATTGTTGACGGTTTTGCAAAAGTTCAATTGGCTTACTATGCAAAACAAGATCGTGTTTATCTGACCGACAATACAGAAAGCGCCACACCAGGGTACGCATTGGTAAATGCCGGTGTTGGTGCAGGTTTCACCAATAGAAAAGGCAAAACAATGTTCAATGTTTATCTGATGGCCAACAACATTTTTGATGTTGCTTATTGGGATCACTTGAACAGGCTGAAATATTTTCTGTACTCCGATACAGACATGAATCCAAACCACGGCATTCATAACATGGGAAGGAATTTTTCGTTTAAAGTGACCGTGCCGCTGGAGTGGAATAACTAATGCTTAACGGTAAACGCCTAACGCCTAACGCTTAACGCTTAACGCGGGTAGCCCTGGGTTTGGCATTAGGCGTTTAGCGTTAAGCTATTATTCTTAAATTGTGCCATAATCAACTACCATGAATACACCTACGACCTTATTCCTCGATATTGGCGGCGTGTTGCTTACCAATGGCTGGGACCGCAATGCACGCAAACAGGCTTCTCAACAATTCAATCTTGATCTGCCTGAGCTTGAAGAAAGACATCACCTGACTTTTGACACATACGAGGAAGGGAAACTTTCACTGGAAGAATATCTTACAAGAATTGTTTTCTATGAACCAAGATCTTTTACCCGGGAGGCTTTTATCAATTTTATACAATCCCAATCACTGCCTTATAATGAGATGATCGATATGATCTGTCAGCTAAAGAAGAAATACAATTTAAAGATCGCGGTTGTAAATAATGAGGGTAAAGAATTTAATGAGTTTAGAATAAGTAAATTCAAATTGAATTCGTTTGTTGACTTTTTTATCTCTTCCTGCTATGTGCACATGCGCAAACCCGATGCTGACATTTTTAAACTGGCGCTAAACATTGCACAGGTGGCACCTGAGGATGTGCTTTATATCGAAGACAGGCCAATGTTCGTTTCTGTGGCGGAAGGGCTGGATATCAAAGGAATTGTGCATCAAGATCATGAAACAACCAGGGAAGTGTTGAAGGAATTTGGATTGACTTTGTGATAGAGGGAAAGAACGCAGATTTTCATGATTATCAAGATTTGAAGGATTTGAAATTTTACATTCTAAACCATATGTTGGTTGAAACTCAGCATTTTCAAATAGCAAATTTCAAATCAAAAAATCATAAAAATCATGACAATCATGAAAATCTGTGTTCTTCCCTTCTATGCTAATCAAATTTACATTTTCACAAATCGTTTGACAATTAGTTGTCCATCCTTATTGCTAAACCCTGCATTGTAAACCCCAGTGGGAAGGCTTGACAGATTTATTTGATGCTGGCCAGGCATTAGCAAAATGGACATCAGAATTTTTCCATTCATATCAATAACAACTATTTTAGTTTTGATCTTTGTTACAAGTTCTAAATTATCTGCGACAACATTGTTTAGCATTTTAAATGGCTCAAGCAGATGAGGAACTTTGAACGAACAGGTTTTGGAATAAGTATAATGACCATCTATATCCATTTCTTTCAGGCGGTAATAATATTGAGAAAAGACCAAACTATCCTTGTCTAAAAAATGATAAGCACTTGGAGCCGATGTATTGCCGTTTGCAGCGACACGGCCTATCGATACAAATGTTACACCATCAGAGGAACGTTCAATATCAAAATACTTTGTTTTGGTTTCCTGCAATGTTGTCCAGTAAAGCTGTGGCAGGCCGTTATTTGTCGCTACAAAAAAATCGCCCCATATAAGCGGAACGGTTATCGACAGTTTGCTGATGGATACGTTGGTAGGGGCAATAACCGGCGCAGAATAGGCCGATGGTATTGAAGATGATAGAAAGGGCCCCGAAAAATTATTACTGAAGTCATTGGTGCGAATCAGCGTGTAGGTACCAATTGGAGCAGTCGCATGATCGTTCACAGTTAGATTGGCGCCACTAAAAGAAAATGGCCTGTCTGTATTAAAAAATAACAGATCATGACCCGTACCTTCTCCTGTACCATTTACGATATCGATAACTATTATACTACCTGCCCCAAGCGTTGTGGATGAACTTTCAAATCGCAATACGCCAACATTATTAGGGCCTCCCGGGGAGATAGTGCCATTATTTTGAAACTTGTTATTGAATGATATGGACCCCGTGCCCATAAAGGTCCCCTGGTTATTAAACACCGGATTGATGATTATTCCGAAAGTTGTACTGAAGCTAAAAATACCATCGGGAGCATTTGTTATTGTACCCGGACTAAGTATATTGGCATTACCCGCAACATCGTTGATTGTAAATACCCCATGATTCGTAATGGAAACGGCACTTGATGAAAAAGATATGGCTCCGTCTATCCAATTAACATCTCCGAAATTGACATTATTTCCGCTAAACTGAAATTCATCTGTGACAGGCAAATTAATAATAAGACGTCCTGTCGATTCTATTGTTATATTATTTCCAAAGGCTGCATTATCAACAGTTATAGTATCACCTGAAAGAATTGTGATGGATGGTGTAGCGAGTCCCGGAGGGACGGTAGCAGGTATCCAGTTATTGGGCAAGGCTTGCAGTTGCTCCCAACTTGTCGCATCTAACCACAAACCATTTTTTACCGATCTATAATCTCCTACTGATTGTGCATTCAGAAAGACAGGCAATATCAACCATGTTACATTCCTAATGCAAATTAATTTTAGTTGCTTCCAGAATGAAACATATGAACACTTTATTGCAAAGTTGTTCTTTTTGCAACTCGTATTTGCAAATAAATATTCCATCTCGAACTACTTAAAAATATAAGAAACATGAAAATATAATGACAGCATCACCATGGCTCATGTATCTTGAGTAAAGGCCACCAGCATCATTTTCTGACCAATTGAGCGTCTACGGTTATTTTAAAATACGGGAGCCTGTGGAAATGGAAAAGATTAACATCTGGCTCTATCGTTTTGTTTACACAAGAAAATTATTTTACAATAAAATTGAAACAGTACTTGTTCGTCGCACACAAACAGCATTGTATCAATTCGCCAGACTATTTTTTTTCCTCGTGCTTTTCTTGGGCGCCTTCACTATCTTTTCGTTCTTTTCTGTCGCGGCTTTTTTGTCTTCTCTTAGCCCAAGAAAAATTGGATGTCGCAACACACGGTCTTGCGTCCATTCGGTGTAAGTCACTTCACACACGAGTTGTGGCTTTACCCATGTCACTGGCATGTTTGTTTTTGGAACAGTGTTAAACGGTGATTTCTTTATTACAAGTGGCTGCAGTTTTTGGTGGAGGTCCTTCAATGTTTTTTCCGTAAACCCGGAACCACTGTGGCCAATATATTCCAGTTTGTTACCATTGTATTTTCCCAGGATAATTGCACCAAAATACTTTCGGCTCTTGCGCGGCTCTGTAAAGCCACAAATGATCGCTTCGAGTTTTTGTGTGCTCTTGATCTTGAGCCAACTTTTACTTCTGTGATCGACGTAATACTCGCTTTGCATATCCTTTGCCATCACGCCTTCCAGGCCTTTCTTTAAAGCAAGTTTGAAAAACGCTTTCCCTTCGCCAATGATGTGATCACTGAAAATAATCACATCGCTTTTCGGAACAAGATTTTGCAGAATGGTCTTGCGTTCGATAAGAGGTAACGACGCAAGCGTTTTTCCATCGTACAACAAAATATCAAACACGTAGAATACAAGCATTGCTGTTCTGCCATTCTTTACAAAGCTTTGCAGGTTTTGAAAGTCGGGCAAGCCTTCATCATTCAAAGCCACAATCTCACCATCTATCACGGCATCGCCTTTCCATTCTTCCCTCAGTGCTTCGGCAATTATGGGAAATTTTTGTGTAAATGAAAGATTGTTGCGTGATCGCAATTCCACTTTTCCTTTATTTATGTAAGCGAGTGCCCGATAGCCATCCCACTTTATTTCATACAACCAATCTTTGTTATCAAAAGCCTCTTCTACCCTGGTTGCCAACATCGGTTTAAGATCATGTGGAAATGCCTGCTTTTTTCCTTTTTCAAGCAATTCATTTACCGAAGCATCGCCAATCACTTCTAAATCTTCTTCAGCATTTTTTTTAGCAGATTTTGTAGCGGCTGTTTTTGTTGGTGCAGACTTCTTCGCCACTGTTTTTTTTGTCGCCGTTTTTTTAGCTGCAGCCGTCCTGTTCGAGTGCCAGATATTTTCGCTGGTAGCGGCTATCTTCTCTATCGTTTTATTGGAGACAACCGATTTATCTTTTTCAGTAATATCGTCGGTAGATGCGTATTTGTCTTTATGTTTTATCAATAACCACGTATTCTCCCCTTTGCCGTGCATTTTTACCAATGCAAAACTGCCCTTTAGTTTTTTTCCTTTTAAAGTGAATTTAATCGTTCCTGAGTTCAGTTGTTTGAGTAAGCTTTTCTCCTGGGATCTTTTGTCGGCTGCAACATCCTCATCTGACAAATATGTTCCTTCATCCCAAATGATCACGGTTCCTGCGCCGTAATTTCCTTTGGGTATAATGCCTTCAAAACTGCGATAATCATACGGGTGATCCTCCACCATCATGGCCAGTCGCTTCACTTCAGGGTCGGTTGATGGCCCCTTCGGTACGGCCCAACTTTTCAAAACACCGTCCATCTCCAACCTGAAATCATAATGCAAATGGGATGCGTCATGCTTTTGAATTACAAAACGCAATTCACCATTTTTCGCCTTTCCACCCTTCGGTTCCGGCGTTTGATTAAAGGATCTTTTCTGTTTGTATTTGGCCAGACTCATTCGTTAATTGAAAATTGAAAGTTCAAAGTTGAAAATGGCTGTGTGTGCCATTTCCACGAATCAATTTTGAATCAAAAAATTGTGCCATTTAGTAATTGAAAATTGAAAGTTGAAAGTTGAAAATGCTTTCTGAGTGACTGCGTTCTTGTCGCACGAGCGGCTTGCTTGTGAAACAACGATCGATCTTCACATAAAACCTCATTTTCAACTTTCAATTTTCAACTTTCAATTAACTTAATTCCTGTCTGCGTAAATTCAATCTTCCGCTGCTTATAAAGTGTGCCCGTGGTCATTTTGAAGGTCTTTTTGCTCATGCCGAAGAAGCTGTAGATCTCTTCAGGATCGGACTTGTCGTGGTATGGGAGATAGCCGTTGTTTTCCTGCAACAGACGAAGTATTTTATCGCCCTCGTCCTCTACCCTTTTGTAACCGGAAGTGCCGGCGGCAACGTCTATTTTGTTGTCCTCGCGAATGGCTTTAATAAAACCTTTAAAAGTATCCCCCACGCGAATGTTGCGGTATATCTCGTTGAAATGCAATACCCCGGTGTGTTTGTTATTGATAATCACCACATAACCGATATCAGTGCGGCGATAAACGATCAACTTGACTTCCTCTTTCTCTTTTACAGTAAGGTCGTCATTGCTTAGAAAATATTCAATTTTTTCGGTAGCTGCTACCCGTCCGGTTTGCTCGTCAATGTATATTTTCACCAGGTACTCGCCCTCAGTGCGCATGCCTGATAACTGCTTTGAAGTAGGAACAAAAATATCTTTCATCAATCCCCAATCGAGAAAAGCGCCCTGGCGGGTTACCGTAACAGCCTTTAACAGTACAATGTCGCCCACCACGCCTTTAGGGTGCTGGGTTGTAGCGATCACACGGTTTTCAGAATCGTGGTAAATGAAAACGTTTAACTCGTCGTCGATCTTTGTGTTTTCCGGTACAAATCTTTTCGGTAGTAAAATGCCCTCGTTACCATCGTCCAGGTAAACGCCAAAATCTACCATTCTGATAACTTTCAATGTGTTGTATTCGCCAATTTTAACCATGTGGCAAAAGTAGACAAAGGAATCAGGAATTAGAAATCAGGAATTGGGAATTAGGGGTGTACTGCGAGTTCGAGACACTGATTAATTTGAAAATTTGAAAATATGAGAATTTGAAAATGGTTTAGGTGCAGCTTTTCCGTTTTCAAAATAACTCCCCAATACTCGATGAGCAGTAACAAATTCAAAAGGACGCACCTAAAGCATTTTCAAATTCCCATATTTTCAAATTTTCAAATTGCCACAGGTCCAGCGAGTCTAAATTTTTTTAAAAAAAGTTCCACCTCCTTGTTACCATCCGTGTTTTTCCTGCGACTAAGTATCCGTGCTTATCTTATACCATTGATCGTTAAACTTATTTCCTAAAAAAGCAATCAAGTGTCGTTAACAACTAAACTACCCTATTACACGAGTACCATTGATCGTTAAACCTGATCTTTTTTTGTACCTGTTGACCATTAACCTATCCTTTTGAGCCTCTTTCTTTCACCCCTTAACCCTGGTTGGGTACATTAACATTAAACCTTGAGGGATATACCATTAACCATTAAACCTTATTCTTTTTAATGGGAATCCCTCTTTTTTCCTTTCTTTTATATTTGCATAATTACACACTCGAATTATGCGCTACTTCTATTTGCTTTTAATCTCCGTTTTTGTTTTTTCCTGCTCACACAAATACAAGAATCCACACGTGGAAATTCAGACGGAACTGGGAGATATTGAACTGGAATTGTATTCAGATCAGGCACCAAAGACGGTTGCAGCTTTTTTATCGCATATTGATTCCGGCTATTATAAAAGATGTTCTTTTTATCGCGTATTGAATACCGACAACCAATCTTCCGACGCACCCAAGGCGGAACTTATCCAGGGAGGAATTTATAAAACGCCTTCGGCAAAATTTCATCCGGCTTTTGTTCCGCATGAAACCACTCAGCTAACACATATCCTTCATAAAGACGGCACTATTTCAATGGCCAGGAATGAACCGGGAACCGCTACGTCGGAGTTCTTTATTTGCATCGGCGATCAACCGGGCTTTGATTTTGGAGGGGAAAACAATGCCGACGGTCAGGGTTATGCCGCGTTTGGCAAAGTGATAAAAGGAATGGACGTAGTGAGAAAAGTTTACAACAGTAAAGAAGATAACACTTCGTTCGAGCCGCCAGTGATGATTATGAATATCGTGAGACTGTAGATCAAATTTGAAAATTTGAAAGTGTGCTAATTTAAAAATGCTCTATGTGCATCTGTCCATTCAAATACATTCATCTTTCCGTGCGATCTGCTAAGATGTCGTAATGAGCCCTGCGCTCAAAGCATTCTCAAATTTTCAAATCTTCAAATTTTCAAATTAGGTGATCTTAGCGTCACCTCAACTGCTCCAAAACCTCCTGTTTCACCGAAATTCCTAAACCCGGATTTTCGTTGTACAGAATTCTTCCGTTGTTGAAACTAACGCCTGTAGCAGTATCTTCTTCCAACAACAACGGTCCATCCATGTCAATGTAATCCACCAATGGCGCAAGATGCGCAATGGCAGCGCTTCCAACGCTCGTTTCATTCATGCTGCCGATCATTACTTTCATATCGAGCTTGCGGGCATTTTCAATCATACGCAGTGCAGGAGTAATGCCAGAGCATTTTGTAAGTTTTATGTTGATGCCGTGAAAATGTCCGACACATTTTTGCACATCATGTTCTGTAACACAACTTTCATCAGCGATCAATGGCAACGTTGATTTTTCATACAACCATTTCATTCCCTCCCAATCATCTTTTGCCAACGGCTGCTCAATAAACTCTACGTTCAAATCTTTGAAAGCATTTATTTTTTCCAATGCATCTTCCTTCGTCCACGCGGCGTTTGCATCTATGCGAAAAACGGCATCTGTATGTTTTCTCAACGCCTCAACAATCGCGATATCGTTATCTGTTCCTAATTTTATCTTGTACACCGGCCATGGCTTGTCTCCCATCTTCTGCACCATTTTGTCAATATCATCAATGCCAATGGTGTAGTCTGTTACAGGCGCCTTGGCAACATCCCCGTTCCACATTTTGTGCAGCGGAGTACCCCTCCATTTTCCATAAATATCCCATGCTGCTATATCCAATGCACATACGAGAAAATTATTTTGCGGCAACAAATGATGCAGGTAATGCCAGTATCTGCCAGGTTCAGTGAATGAAAATTTCTCCACGAACATTTTCTTTTGTTCGAGATCTGCGGCCATTTTTTCAACGGGAATATTGTAATAAGCAATTGCGGGTGCTTCGCCGTAGCCCTTAATTCCATTGAAATTCAGCTCAACAATAAGCGATGGCTGATGCGTTTTTGTTCCTTTGGAAATCGTAAAGGGATGAACGAATTTGCTATTAAGCTGTGCTGATCGAACTTTCATAAGAAAAAAATTTAGCGCGAAACGAGAATAGTGATACGTGAATGAAAGCCTCAGACAACCGGCCACTCACGATTGACGATTCACGATTGACGCTTTGCATCATACGCGATAAAGAAGTAATTATATGCTTTATTGTACTGACCAATAAATTCATTTCTGTCAAAGGGCGGTCTGCCCTTAAGAAAATACTCAAGTGTGGAAACCGATAGTCCACAACTATCGAGCAGATCATACACCATCTCAGCGGTAGTGTTGTAAAGATTAGCAGACCCCAATCCAAACTCAAAAAGAATGTACGGCTTACAGCGTTTGATCGTTTTGATTCCACCTTTTAAAACGCCAAACTCGGCTCCTTCTACGTCAATTTTTATCAAATCGATTTGAGCATCAGCCGGAACAATATTATCCAGCGTGTCAATAGTTACCTTGATCTGCTTTGTGAGATAATCTTCGCCCTGGAAGGTGCGTCCCTTCAAGCCACTGATGGCCGGCCTGTCCACAACGTAGGAAAACTCTGCTTCGCCTTTTTCGTCAGACAAAGCAAGGTTATACATCGATACCTTTTTACCGTATTGTTTTTTGATTTTTTCAAACAATGGCGGAATGGGTTCAAAGGCAAAGCCATTCCCATCAGGCGCCGCTTTGATCAATTCGCGAAGTATATGCCCCTTATGGGCACCAATATCGATAAAATTAGAGTTTCGGTTCAATACCTTGTTAATGACTTTGGTTGTTTGAAAATCGTACACATCAAAAGGACCGGTAAAAAACTTATCGGTAAAATTGTAAAGCCTGTATGCGCCTTTTTTTGCTGCCAATACTAATGCATCCGGAACGATTTTTCTTAACCTGATTTTCGCCATAGTGCCCGAAGATAGGGAGACAATTTGAAAATTTGAAAATGTGGAAATTTGAAAATTCTGGAACGCAGATTTTCATGATTTTCATGATTTTTGAAGATTTTTTAATTTGATATCTGAGATTTACGGTCATCAAATTTTAAATATCAAATCATTATAATCATGACAATCCTGAAAATCTGCGTTCTTTCTTTTCAAATTATCAAATTAACTTCTCCAGCACCGCATACCCCCACTGCTCTATTGTAATGGATTTTGTTTGGTAGAAATCGTATGTAGTATCGTTGAAAATATCTTTAAAACTGCCGCGGATGTAAGGATGTGAGGTGGAGACAGTTACCGGGTGATCTGAAAGATTCAAAAATACCAGCACTTCTGCATCACCATTTTTCCGGAGGTACGAGAACACATAGTCAGCGGCATTTGTCTGGATCATGAATGAAGAAGAATCGACTGCACGCAAAGCCGCGCTTCGCTTCTTCAGGTCAAGCAGGGTTTTGTAGAAATCGTTCAATTCGAATGTACCCGTCCACTCAATCGGATCGCGTTCAAAGAATGCTATCGTTTTGCGGCTCGGCAATTCCTGCCCGGAATAGATAAATGGAATACCGTTCCAGGTGAAGCAAAGAACAGCAAAGGCTTTGGCAGCTTCTCCCATACGATCATACTCGCTTCCGCTGTGAGAATTTTCATCGTGATTGCTGGTAAAATACGCCCTGAAAGCGTGCGGAGGAAACGTTTCGTTGTAGGTTTTAAGAACGCCCTGCAGCCCGTTTATGTCAATGGATTTTCTCCAGAAAGCCTCCATGGAGTGAAGAAATTTCCAGGTGTAAGTGGCATCAAAAACTTCATGGTAGGCGATATCCTCGCATTCGGCAAACCAAAATAGCTTTTTCTGGCCATCACAGGCAGTTCTCGCTTCCTTCCAGAAGTCAACCGGTACCAGCATGGCCATGTCACAGCGAAAAGCATCTATATCGCATTCTTTGATCCAGAAAAGCATCATGTCGATCATTGCTTTGCGCAGATCCGGATTGTCGTAGTTGAGGTCAATCACGTCATCCCATCCATGTGCGTCGAAAAATTCACCATCCAGATTTTTGCGATAATATTCAGGATGCTCGCGGGTCCAGCGGTGATCCCAGCCAGTGTGGTTGGCCACGATATCGATCATCACTTTCATACCCAGGCTCTGCACTTCTTTAACAAGCGCTTTAAAGTCTTCCATTGTGCCAAATTCCGGATTAATGGAAGTGTAATCGCTGCAGGCATAGTAACTGCCCAGTGATCCTTTTCTTTTGGCAAAACTGATGGGCGTAACCGGCATAAAGTACAACAGTTCCACGCCCATGCTCTTTAATCGTGGCAAATGCGCCCTGAAAGCATTGAAAGTGCCTTCGGGAGTATATTGCCTGAAATTTACCTCATATATATTTGTCGAATGTATCCATGAAACGGGCTGAAAGATTGTATCCATGGAATAAAAATAGGGATTTTGACAGTGGAAAATTGAAAATTGAAAGTTGAAAATGAGGACGCGGATTTTCATGATTATCAAGATTTGAAATGATTAATAAAAATCATGAGAATCATCACAATCATGACTATCTGGGTTCCAGTCCAGCCCCATTTTCAACTTTCAATTTTCAATTTTCAATTTCCACGTATTTTTGCGCCATGAAGCAGTTCAACGTTCCAAACATATACCGTAGCCCGCTCATTACCGCTATCAAGAACAGGCGTAAGCAGGATGACAAATTGAAGAAAGATTTCACGCCTACGCTGCTGGATCTCGGCCCTTTACACATTTATCTTGCACGACATTTCGGATTTTGCTATGGTGTGGAAAATGCTATTGAAATTGCTTTCACAACGGTTGACGAAAATCCCGGAAAAAGAATTTTTCTGTTGAGTGAAATGATCCACAATCCGCAGGTAAATGCGGATTTGCAGGAACGTGGAATTCAGTTTCTGCAGGACACCTATGGCAAACAGATCATTCCTTTTGAAGAGCTTACAGCAGATGACATCGTTTTGATCCCCGCATTTGGAACAACACTGGATATCGAAGAAAAATTGAATAAGATCGGTATCCACACTGAAAAATATAACACGACTTGTCCGTTCGTGGAGAAGGTTTGGAACCGCAGCGAGCAAATCGCCAAAAAAAGCTACTCGATCGTTGTGCATGGTAAACCAAAACACGAAGAAACAAGAGCCACATTTTCCCATGCGGCTTCACAAACACCAACGGTGATCGTGAACGACATGCAGGAAACAATTGATCTTGCTAAATACATTACGGGAGAAAAACCGGCCGATGAATTTTACGAGGCCTTTAAAGGCAGATTCAGCGAAGGATTTGACATTACAAAGGACCTGCAGCGAATTGGCGTGGTTAACCAGACCACCCAACTGGCAACGGATACACAAGCCATTGCCGAGTATCTAAAAAAGGTAATGCAGGAACATTATCAGCTAAACGAAACAAACATCGGTGAGCGCTTTGCCGATACAAGAGATACGCTTTGCTACGCAACCAACGACAATCAAACGGCTGTTACAGGTATGCTTTCAACGCCGGCGGATATCGCAGTGGTGGTAGGCGGCTACAACTCTTCCAACACAACGCACCTGGTTGAGTTATGCGAGGAAAAACTACCCACCTACTTTGTCAATAACGATGAGAAAATTCTTTCACCAAAGGAAATATTGCATTATAATTTTCATACAAAACAAGAAATTCTTTCACACGACTATTTGCCTGCAAAAGAACCATTGAAGGTTTTAATTACCAGTGGCGCGTCTTGTCCGGATGCTCTAGTGGAAAAAGTGATCAGAAGACTAGCGGGATTTTATGGAGTAGAGAGCAAGGTGGATGAACTGGCGAATAATTGAAAATTGAAAGTTGAAAGTTGAAAATGTGAGGCGGTTCTGGACCTTCTAATTTTCAATTTTCAACTTTCAATTTTCAATTCCCTAAAGGTTTTCCTTCAAATACTTCTCCAGCTGTTTATCATCCGGATTCATTTCAATTAACACGCCTTCTTTGTTCATTAAAAAAGAAGTCGGTATTCTTTGAACATACCATGCGTTGGCAACTTTACCGTCGTTACTGTTACTTTCGTTTACCTGTACCCAGTTTATTTTGTCGTATTTAATGGCCTTTTTCCAGGCATCTTTACTATCATCCACACTAATGCCGTAAATCTCGAACCCTTTGTCTTTGTATTTTTCGTACAGCTTTACCAAATGTTTGTTCGACTGGCGACATGGCCCGCACCAGGATGCCCAAAAGTCTATCAGTACTATTTTTCCTTTTAATGAAGACAAGGAAACGTTGTTGCCGTTGACATCCGGCAAGGAGATTTCCGGTGCCGGTTGCCCCTGCCTGGGTTGTGCATAGGAAACAATTCCGGCAAGCGTCAATATAAGAATGAACAGAAGCTTATTTTTCATGGTATCGATTTGAGCGCCACGGCGCAAAAGAATGGTAACGTAAAAAGCGGGAAACTAGTACAAAATCAAAATTAAAAAGTTAAAAGTCAAAAACTTCTGGCGCAGCACGCGTTACAGATTTTTGACTTTTAACTTTAAAATTTTGACTAAATATTAGTGTTTGCAGCAAGTCGTACTGTCTGTACAGCCTTTAGCGCCGTCTTTTCCTTTGCAGCAATCTTTATCAGTACAATCTTTCATGTCTTTGCAACAATTTGCGTCACTGCAGCATTTAGCCGCATTTTCGCTGGTTGTAGTCATGCTTGCCTTTCTTTCATACTGGCAGCACGTATGTAATTTTTTGTAGGCTTCATCGCTGGCTGTGAAATTCTTGGTATCGTAACCAGCAGCAGCGATTGATTTTTCAATGCCTTTCAGATCAGTTTGTTTCGCGTCGTAAGAAACCGTCAAAATCTTTGATTCTACATTCCAATCTGCTGAAGCAGCACCAGCTTGTTTGGCTGCCTTTTCGATTGTTTTTTTACACATACCACACTCGCCCCACACTTTTACGGTTTGCTTTTGTGTTTGTGCAAATGAGGTAACAGAAATAAATAAAAAAGCAATAAATGAAAATAATTGAAGCGTTTTCATAATAATATTTTTTGTACTGCCGTGCGGCATTGTTGATTTTTTGATAGTGATGTTTCGGCATAAATACTGGCCGTAGCATCTTTTATTCACACTAAAGTAATGATTAAATTGAAACGATGGCATAAGCGCCATCATGTTACGAAACGTAACGTTGAGGAGGTATTAAATTCTGAAAACGCTGTTGAGCACACATTTAGAGATGCCACCTGTTAAAGGTGGTGCATGTGAGTTGTAAGTATAATTTCTGTCGCTCGTTACCGGTGCATAACGATCGAATTGCCATGTATGATACGGCAAAATTGCAACCGGCACGTTTATTTCATAATCAAGGGAAACCTGTTTGTGAACATCCTGCAGCTTTATCACCTTTACTTCATCCTTACAGCATTTGTTTTTGCCATTCTCCATCCCGCATTTGCTGCAGGTTTTGGATGGCTCATGTTTTGCGAGCGCAAACTCAGAACAAGCCAATTTCCCCATGCAATAATGCATTTCAAGCACCAGGCCACTTGTGATCGCCAGGTAAAGAAATGCCAACGCTATGGTGAATAATTTCTTCATGAAGTCTTACAAAAATAAGCGACAAGAGGCTACTTCAGGATGATTTCTGACGGATAGGCAAAAAATTAACAAAACCAACGGGGCTAAACGCTTAAAGCTGAACGCTTAAGGCGAAGGCAAGTCGCAAACTATTTCACACCAGCATTCAGCGTCAGGCATTTAGCCTTGAGCCTGCTTAGTTCACGAAAGTCCAGTAAATCCCCACCCTGAGCTGTACTCCGGGATACGGGTAATTTGCCGTTGCAAGATTATTGTTGGTAAAAGAGAACCCGTTTTTGAAACTGATGGAGTTTAGATTTTCAAGACGCACATACGACACAAAGGAACGAATGCGGAAGTGTAAATACGCATCAACTTCAGGAGCCTTTAAATTAACTACGCGATCGTCCTGAAAGTAAAACTGTCCGAACATTGGAGAATAGCCATCGGCCTTATATGGAGAATTGTATTTTATTTCCAACCCCGTATTCAACACGAGGTTTTTAAACCCAAGATTTCCTTCGTAGCCAATCCTGTTTCTCGTATAAAACAACGGCACATTTACGGGACCGTCGCCGATTCTTTGTTGCAACGCAACCTGTGCATGCCAGATCAGGTGCCTTGTCAGCTTGAAATCCTTGTCTGCATTTACCTGCAACAGGTTAAATGGCGACGATGCTTGTTCGGGATGATAGTAACCATTGAAATAAGTAAAGTTGGTTGCAAGGAAATATGCTCCAGACAGTCTCATTTTTAGGAATGGCACATCAACGTTGCCAAAGAACTTTAAGATATTTTCTTTATTAAATGAGTTCTTGGTAAATCCAAAGCTCCCTTCTCCTGTGTAAATAAATGAAGGAGTTCTATTGGTAATTTGAGTTCCCACCAAAAGTGTCCCAAATTTTCTTCCCAAATAGCGCTGAAGATGGCCGTAAACACTGAAATCTCCAGCGTTGTATCCGGTTGGATACAAATTACCCGCTGCTTCAAAATCCCATTTTCTGTTACGTGTTTTATTGCGATACTCTCCGTGCAGGATTGTGTTGTACAGCTGCTTTCCGTTGGAGGTAAACGTCCCTTTGAGGTTTTCAATGGAAGCACCCAACTTCAGATACTGCTGTGAGTTATGAGAATCGGGGAATGTATAAAACGAAAAGTCGTTAACCAGCTGCGTCCATTTTTCTTCTACTATGAAATTCGTTGGCGGAGGCGCAAAGAAATCATATTTATGTACGTAAAAAGAGTCTGGCGACTGATCGACAAACGCGTAGTCAAATTTGTTATATTGAATCGTGTATTCAACACGCAGACGAGGATAAAATAAATGTGTTACTGTAGAATCCGTTACAGTGGAATCCTTTTGTCCGAAGTCATATTGCTGTCTCAACAATATAGCGGAATTCTTATCTTTTGTACCGGTTGAAATTTTACTATTGAACACCGCAAAACCAGGTGCAATGTAGTTTCCCAGCTGCACCGGTATCGTCACCCTGTCTTTGTAGGTAGTTGTGTTCTGCAGATCCGCCTCATTTTGTATGCCGCCATTTTCGGACCCCTGTAGTTTGTTTGACAATGCAATAAACTGCAGGTGGTATCTCTTATTTTTTGACTGGTAGGCCGTGTTGAAGCGAATATTAGTATGGTTGGTATTCTGATTTTTAAACCAGCCAGGAGAGTTGATCAATCTGAATTGAAACCCCGCGTTCCAGTTGGGCGTCATGTTTTGCGTATGGGTGAATCCGATCATCTGCTCTTTTTTACTTCCAAGCAAATAACCCAGTTCAGAAAATGGCTTTGTTGTGGTATAGAAACGGGTGTCCTCTATTGTATATCTGTATACATCATAAGCATGAAAACCAGGGTCCCAGCCATCCTTCATATTTGGCGCAAAAAGCAGTGACTTAGCAGCCGATCCATTATTGCCCAGCGTCATATAATGCGCCGGAATAGGAAAACGCTTTGTAAAGTCATTAATGGATGAATCCATTTTGCTTTGACGTGTTGTATCCAAAAATCGATAGGTAATCGTAAGAGAATCTTCCAAACCGGTTCTGTGGCGAAGACTGTCATTGCCACCACTGCTTCCGCTACCGCCCATTCCTTTGAAACGGTTTCCCATGTTTTGGACAGGGTTCTGCGCTGAAACTTGCACTGCAATCATTATCATTGCAATGAAGGTCACACTATATCTGAAATGCTTCAAGAGCTTTTGTTGCACCAAAACGGGAAATGTCATTTAATATGTAAAGATGTTACAGGCCGGCGATCAATCCTTTAAAAATAGTTGTCAATTTCGGCTCAGCCGCATGTGCTGCTTCAAGCACTTCTTCATGTGTAATCACGTTTTCCTCCTCACGTATACCAAGATCAGTAATTACGCTAATGGCAAATACAGGCAGTTTCATGTGTTGTGCCACGATCACCTCCTGCACAGTGCTCATGCCCACTGCATCAGCGCCTATGATGTGCAGCATTTTATACTCCGCCCTTGTTTCAAAAGTGGGGCCGGTAACGCCAACGTATACACCGCTTTTGATGTCGATGCCTGCACCCGCAGCTATCGATTTCGCTGAAGCGATCAGTTGTTTGCTGTATGGTTCGCTCATATCCGGAAAACGGGTCCCCAAAGACTCTTCGTTTTTACCGATCAGCGGATTTACCTGGAACATACTGATATGATCTGTGATGATCATCAGATCGCCCACTTTAAAATCGAGGTTCATTCCACCCGCCGCGTTGCTCAGGAAAAGGGTTTTGATGCCCAGCAATTTCATTACACGGATAGGAAAAGTTACGTCCAGCGCGGAATATCCTTCATAAAAATGGAAACGGCCGGCCATGGCCACAATTGGTTTCCCAGCAAGCTGACCGAAAATTAGTTTTCCCTGGTGCCCCTCTACCGTTGATACCGGGAAGTGAGGGATTTTATCGTAAGGGATTTCTTTTTCAACCACAATTTCTTTTACCAGGTTACCAAGGCCGCTACCTAACACAATACCAGCCAATGGTTTAGCTGAATATTGACTTTGAATGTAGGCAACTGTTTCTTTCAAATTGTCGAGTAGTGCTGACATAAATTTTGCTTTTAAAATTCCGTGTAACCTGTTGCTATGCAATTGTTTTAATCAACTCCTGCTATAAGCGGGAGCAAATATAAGAAAGCAGGGATAATTAAGAATTAGAAATTAGGAATTAGGAGTTAGGAATTAGGAATTCTTTAAGGCCTGTCCATAAACAGAATTAAGAATTAGGAATTAAGAATTAAGAGTTCTTCGGGTGCTAGCTACCAACTTGCCACCTGACAGCCGTTGTATTCAACAGTATTGCTGTTTAAATCAAAAAAACAATGATGCGTCGAAAGCATTCTTAATTCTTAATTCTTAATTCTTAATTCCTAACTCCTAGTTCCTAAAATCCCAGATCCCTCGCGCCACTTATCTCCGTCGATATCTCTCCCAACAAAGTATTGCCTTTATCGTTTTGTCCCGTGTAAACTTTTACGAAATCAATGGAGGCTAGTTGAATTGGTTGGCCGTTGTTGTCGACTGCCCAATCGATGTTGAAAGAATTGAAATGATTTTTTGCATACTCATCGCCGGAAGAATAATTGTCCGCATAGCCAAATGGAAATCCGGAATTGATATAAATAAACCCATTGTCCATTAAACCGAACGTATTTTTCAATAGCGTTCCGGTAAAAGAGATTGAATCCTGGTTTGGCGCGAATGCAGGGTAATAGCTGTGATCGTGAAAAGGATTGATCTCAACTGCACCCGTGTTTCCCAAATTATCTTTCCACTGAACATCTGCAGTTGTTTTGGGATTGTAGTAAGTGATGGTGTATTTCTTTTTGGTTGTTGCTGCGTTATATTCACTTCCCGCTAGCTCGTACCATTCATCATCGGGTAAGCCGTTGCCGTTTTTATCCTGGCTCACCAGTACAATACCGGGCTCGGACCATTCCATCGGCGGTGGCAAAGGATTTCCGTAAATGGCAAGATCATACCCCGGCTTGTTGAGAACGGAGTGATCAAATCCAAAAACAACATAACCCCCATAAGCACCTAAGTGCAACAATGCGTCCGTGCCACCAATAATTCCCTTTGGCGCATTCTTATCGCCCAGTCCTTCTTCGTTAACAAATTGCCCCGGTGCAGGTAAATAATCGAACACTACACTGATGTACTTGTTGCTGGTGGCTGTTATCGGTCGTATCGGAGCAGATACACGCAACACGATGTTTTTCGAGAAATGGCCTTCAGCATTACCTCCGGCATACACAAGCTTGTAATCGCCAGCCATGGTTGGCTTGTACCTAAAATCAGCAGTTTTTGAAAACAATGAATCATTTAATTTCCACGAATGCTCCACCTGTACATTATTGTTGACAGTTGCTTTGATAACCACGCTGTCGCCAAATGCTACAGAAATCGTGTCCGTTGCAACTGACAATGTGATCACCGGCACAGGTGATGCGTCATCTTTTTTACAGGAATATACAGAGAAAATAATAAAGGTTAAGGCCAATAGCCAATTGAGTTTCTGATTCATCAGAATGTGTGTTTTAAGGTTTAAAAATGTTATGGTAAAAACGCAAAGTGCGCGGGGATATCGCCCGCTGTTACACTCCATCTTCTTCGTCCCGCCCTGTCGAAACAATGAACAGTTCCGGGCGTTACATAATCTTTTGCATCCGTCACATAGATGTCGCCATTGGTTCCATTAACTGCCAGACCGTAAGGAATTTTGATTTGTTTTTGGATGCTGTCTGCAATGAAATTTTTCGAAATGATTTGTTTTTCAGGAACATTGATCAACGCATAACTCGTGACATTCTTGTTTGAGATATAGCTCCACTCAACACTATACACATACGCTGAATCGCCCTGTATGTAAATGTTTTCAGCGGCTATATTCAACGAGTCGGTCACTTTATCTGTTTGTGTATCGATGACAAACAGATTGGAATGAATGTCATAATAATCACCACGTGATGTCACGAACAAATTGCCATAGTTATCTTTTTTAATGTGGTGCAAATTGATCGCCACGTCTATCCGTTTTATTTCTTTGAACGTTGCGAGGTCCACCACAGAAACGGTTCGTTCGTAGTTGGGCGGACTATATCCGCCGGAGTTCGCAACATACAGTTTGTTTTTTACGATGGCCATTTCTTCCGGTTGCCTGCCCACCGTTACCTTGCGTAAAATTTGAAACGATGCTGTATCTATTTCCGCTACAAAACCTTCAGGAGCATTGGGATCTCCTACAATTCCTGCATAAGAACTAACGTAGGCTTTGCCGTTCGCAAATGCTACATAACGACAATTGGGAATATTGATCTGCCCAATTCTTTTCGCTGTATATGCCTGTAACACTTCAACTTTATCCGACATATTGATCACTGCGTAAAGCTTGGCACCATAGATCTGTATATCGTTTCCCACGTCGCCCAATTCTTTCGTTGCAGCAGGATTGATCTCGTTGTAGATGTTTCTTTTGTAAACACCTGTCCTAAAATCATAGAAATCCAGCGAAGCCTTATTCATGCCCATATTGCCTTCATTCAGCAAATAAAACCCGCTGCCCAACATTGAATCCGGCTGCACTTCTACCTCCTCATGGCCTACAATAGATGGATCTTTGCGGCAATTTGAAAAACCAATTACCACCAATAAAACGATCAATATCTTCTTCATTTTTTTTCATTTTTTTCTACGAACATGTCGCCCCTACGGGGCTGGTATTTAATTGCAATGCTTTCTTCTTGTGCTACTAGCGTGTCGCCCCTCTGGGGCTTTTGGTCGTTCTCGAATCTCAATGCGCCACTCAATTGAGCGATCAGGGCGAATGCGATTCGCCCCTACCATTTTCAACTTTCAATTTTCAACTTTCAATTCATCCTAATTCCTAACTCCTAATTCCTAATTCCTATTTCCGCCCCCACCCTCCAATACCTTCCAGGCATAGGAAAATTCAATACAACATCATAGTATTGATTGAACACGTTGTTAACTTCAAGCAATAATTTGCCATTGAAATGTTTGCAGGAAAACTTTTTCGAGAGTGAGAGATCATGCGTGTACCAGGGCTGCACATAATTTACAGGGATGTTCATTTTCTGGCTATAACGCTCACCGGAATAAATGAAGCTGTAGTTAAAGCACCATGTTTTCCATAGCATGTTTACAATTGCAGAGCCACTGTTTAATGGCACATACGGGATTTGCTGATTGTAATTGTCCGCATCTGGTGTTATGTCAACAGCATGCTGGTAAGTGTATTTAATTGTAGCGTTAACAACCAATTGCTGAAAACATTTCCACGATGTTTCCAGGCTTGCATCGATGCCATGCACTTCTACTTTGCCGAGATTCAACATCATCCAGCGATAGAGATTGGTAGTGGGCACCGCTACAATTTTATCCGTAACCGTGTTGTAATAGCCGTCTACCTGCAGCTGTATGAAAACAGGATTTGTGTTTGCAGCCTTTGACCATGTGAAACCAAGATCGTACTGCTTTGTGTACTCGGGCCGCAATGATGTGTTGCCGATAAAAGTGTAGTACAGATCATTGAATGTGGGAAGCCTGAATATGCTTTTGTAAAATCCACGAACACGCAAATTGCTTTTTGCAAAAGGCTTCCACGATGCTGACAAAAATGGTGTCAGCTTTTGTTTATTGCCCGCCGACTCATATTCTTCCACTTTATCCCAAACCATCGTCTGCAAAGCGCCTCCTTGCACAACAACATTATTAAAATGCAGGTCAGTTGCCACGGAAACCAAACCCTGGTACCTGGTTGGATACGCAAAGCGATATAGGTTCGCATCTAATTTGTTCCACTGAAAATCACCAGACATCGCCACGTTCCACCACTTAGCAATCTTGTACTGATTGGCAAAGGAAAAATAAATTTCCTGTTGTTTGTAACGATTATCAAGATAGCCAGCTGTTGTCACAAAATCGGGATCGAGATAACGCATGTAATCATTGGCATATTTCACATTAAATAAGTAGTTGAATCGCTTGTTAACATTGTTACAATAAAAGGCCTGCAGAAAAAAATTCCGATCCCATTGTCTTTGCCCCCGTGAAAACTTGTTGGCAACCACCGCGCCAGGTAAGCCACGTGAGGCATCGTAGAAATATCCTTTGACGCGCCACTTGCTGCTGTCTTTAAGCATTCCATATAATCCGGCTTCAGCGCGCCACGCATTGATGTCGGCGTTTTCGCGGACAGCAGTGGTGTCATAGGTTCCGTTGGTGTAGCGAAATTTATACTTACCGTTTGCGTTAATCCATTCTCCGCTAAAAGAAGAAGAAATATTCCTACTGATCTTTTGCTCCCACAATACCGCTGGATCGAAAAGCCCGAATGATCCTGTTTTGATCGCTGTTTTTACGCGGTATTTTTCTTTGCCAAATTCTGGTGTGCGTGATTGCAAGTAAATGGAAGCCGCTGATGCAAAGGCTTTGGCCGGTTGGAATATTTCGCTCCTTTGCGCGTTGTACAAAGAAATTTCTTCCATGTTATCCAATGAAAATTTGCCAAGATCAACCTGTCCGTTCTGCGCATTGCCCAGTTGTACTCCATCATAAAAAACACCGGTATGGTTGCTTCCCAGGCTGCGTGTATCAACAGTTTTTAATCCTCCAATACCGCCATAGTCTTTCAACTGCACGCCGGAAAAATAACGGATCGCATCTGCAACGGAAAGACTGTTCATGTTCTGCAAAGCCTCTCCTTTCAAGGATTGTACAGGCGTAACGGATTTATTTTGCAACAGCATTTTGGATCTGACAGTTACTTCTTCCAGTACACGGATCTTTATCGAATCCTGTGAATGTCGTGTGGAGTCATTTTGCTTCTGCGCAAATGCGCTGCGCTGACTTGCTGCTAGCAACAACATCATTGACAACACATTTGCCACAAAAGCCTGATGGTTTTTCATTAAGAACATTACCATTAGTTGAATAGCATTAAACTGGGGAAATAGAAATTCTCATAAGACACGGTCTTATCTAAATTCCCTGTTGATGCATTGTAGAAGTAAAGACTGTTGTATTTGTAATTTTGACCGTAACCGGATTGTACTGCAGTAACCACAACATGGTTGGAAAGCGGATTGTAACGTGTTGCACAACCATACAATTCTTTGCCCGTTGGCAAAGTAGCAAATGGATTTTGCAGAGATGCCACATTTCCAATGACGTATTTGTAAATGCTAGTACCGTTTGAGCCCCATGATTTTTCTTTGGCTATGAAAATCGCATTCTCGGTTGCCGAGAAAGTAAGCGAGCCCGATGTCCATGCCCCCCATGTGTTGGCAGCAGAAAAAGGCAATGTAACTTTCGTGGTATCAAGTGTCGAAGGATTGATTTTTACCAGCGATGTTCCTCCTGCAACCCACACGCTTCCGTCGCTGCTGGTTGTGAAGCCTTCAGTCAAACCAGCGATCTTCTTTGCAACGCTGTAGTCGCTTTTGTTGAGCACTACAACACCATCTGTTTGTGTAAGCGCAAAAATGTAGTTGCCTTGCGCGATAATGTTGCCTACCTGTCCGCTCACACTGGAAAGCTTTGTACCAATAGCCAATGTTTGCAGATTTAAAGGATAGATGCCGCTTTGTGTAGTAATCAATCCGGTTGTGCTGTCGACACCAAGAAAGGCACGACCATTTGCCGGCAATGATTCAATGCGACCGACTTCTACCAAAGATTTTGAGTCTGTAACAACGAATGGACCTTGTTTTGAAACAAGATATAAACGACCATTGAAAACGGCTCCAAATTCAGTGGTAGTGCCGAGTTGCTTTCCCGGATTTTCTTTTGCGTAAACATTTTGCTCGATAGTGTCACTGCCATAGCGATAAAAATTTACGCCACCGTTTTCATGACCGAACCAACCTTCATTTACAATCAAAATACCGTTCTCATATTTGCCCAGCACATAGATCTGATAGTTTGCGGATGCTTGCCCAGTAGTATTGCTGGCTGTAAAATTGATAAGATACTTACCTGCGGCATCAGGCTTGAAAGATAGTGTAGAGTCAGTGCCAGCCTGCGTTCCATTTACTGTCCACGAATAGCTTGTTGTTGTTCTGTTATTTAGTTTTGGATACAACAAAAGACTACCGCCGATGGTGATGGTGTCTTTACCATCTTTGATGCTGTTGTCAACGATTTGTGGCAAAGGCTGTTTGTAATCGTTGTTTTTGTTACAGGCAACGATGGAAAACATCATCAGCGACAAGGGCAATACGATACGTTTGCCTAATGATCTTAGAGAGTACATAGTGTGCATTTTATTTGTTTCAAATTTTAATTGACACAAGATGGCACACTGATTTACATCTATACTGTTACATATCCTGCAAAACATTTTTCGCAAAACACATAGCAATACACTTAACTAACCCAATGGTTAATTACAGATGTAGCTGCAAGGAAAACTTAATGAATAAGCATTTTTGTTTGCTAATCATTCACGCTTCTATCCCCGAAAGCAATGAATCAGTATGATGCTAAAGGCAGGTCTTCTGGCTCGTTCCCCTTTGTCGGTCTTCCCGTTACAAGGCTTGGTAACAGTGACTTTGAAGTGACATCAGTAACAGAACTTACAGCTGCGGGACAGCTCCGGATTTACACCGGATTCCCTTTTAATCCTTCATTCATGTTGTGAATAAAAGAACCAAATAGCGGTGCAAATATAGTGGGATATTTGGAATTGAAAATTGAAAGTTGAAAATTGAAAATGATTGAGGGAAATGACATCTTCATTTTTGCGACATAACGCCGGGCCGAAAGTTAATTCAAAATTGTGCCTCACCATTTTCAATTTTCAACTTTCAATTTTCAATTAATTAAGTTCCGCCGGTGGTCGCTGCTTCGGTATAACAATTTGCGAACTTAAGTTGGGAGCTATTTTTTTGATGGTTTCGATTGTTTTGTTATTGGCATCCAGAAATGTCCAGTTAAAACCGTTGTCAGATGAAAACGCAATGAGAGATGAGGTGGACATAACCTTTTTGGATTGAACGGTCATGTATAAGTGTTGGAGCACTGTGCATTGCAATTCTTTTCCGTTCCGGAAAATATGCGAAGGTGAATCTACTTTTATATCGTCAATATTAAATCCTTGTTTTTTCATCTCCGAGATTTCCTTTTCGATCAATGTTGCCATTTCGTTGTAACCCCCGGAAATCTGAACAAGTTTTGGATAGGTATATTTTGTAAATGCCCTGTAGTCTTCTTTCAGCAACGCCTGGGCCATTTTCAGGGCCTGCTGTTGCATAATGTTCAGCAGCGTGTCTTCGTCCTTAACCTGGCTATATCCTACCAAAACAAAAGAACTAAAAAGGACTATGCAGGCAACAAGTTTTCTCATGAAATGTAAGTTAGGGGGGTGACGCCAATTAATCTGTAAAAAAAGCAACTTTTTCGGTATTTCAAAATAATAACCGAATGACTGAATAACTCAATAACTGAATAATTGAATAACTGAATGCTCAAATGTGCAGATCAAATCAAAATATAAACCACTCTGTTATTCAGTTATTCAGGCATTCAGCTATTAAAAAAGCACCATCTCTGGTGCTTCAAATATTTTCCGGAATGGGCAACTATTCTTCCCCGCGTATTACAAACTGCGAAAGAGGCGGATAGTAAAGCATTTTTTTCCAGTCAACTGAAAATATCCTTTCGAGTGCCTGTTTTACATCTTTTAATGAAGATGGTTTTACTGCATACAAATTAGAACCTGCGCGGTAGCAAAATTCGATCGTTTCCATGTCTTTCAGTGATGAATACACTATAATTGGGAGGGAGTCGAATTTCGAATCAGCCCTTATTTCCTTTATGCATTGACGACCGTCTCTGCATGGCATTAATATATCGAGAAATAAAAGATCGGGATTGTTTTCATTCAGCATTTTCATTAAAACATCACCATTTTCAGCCCTGCTTAAAATAACCCGAAAAGACAATTCTTCTATTGCTAAGGAAAAAATCAGGTAATCATCATCATCGTCTTCCGCTATTAAAACATTCGTTGAGGGGTTTACATTTATCATGGGCTTATCTCGTTTTACTTGACTATAAATCGTCTATTAAAATAAGGTTTCAAAAACTAAAATAACTGTTATCTTTTATAACAATCATAATATTTGCGCCAAATATGGTGCCAGTAATAAAGCGCAAACCGAAGTAACGGTAAAACGAGTAAATTAGAACGTCAAGTGCTTTTTTATTTGAGGAAATAAATGACCATAAATGCAAAAAGCTGAACGCGCAACGCCTAACGCCTAACGCTTAGGTGCAGCACACAAAGGCGTTACGCGTTAGGCATTCCGCGTTGAGCCTATATGCTATTTCCCGGCTACTGCTCCCTCCGGTATTTCATCGCTTGCATTGATGATAACAACATCCCCATTTTGCAAGTTCCCAAACACTTCTTCGCTGTCGGCAGACTGATTCCCGGTGGTAACGTCCACTTTGGAAATGGCATTATTTTTCAGCACCAGCACGTATTTGCGCTCGGTAGAAGTAACCACGGCGCTTCTTGGCACTTTGAAAGCCTGCAAGCTACCATTGGCACGAAGCAATACATCTGCATACATACCGGGCGCCAAAACGGCCTCTTTGTTCACCACATCAATCTCCACTTTTTCTGTGCGATATTGCGTATTCACATCACTTGCTCTTCTCACAATTTTTCCCGTCAGCTTTTTACCATTAAGAGCATTTACATAAAATGAAATCGTGTCGCCGATCTTCATTTGGGTAGAAAATAGTTCCGGCACGCTTACCTGCAGCCTTAAATGCTCAACCTGCTTCAATTCCAGCATAGCGGTATTTTTTTCAGCAGCACTTACCAATGCACCGGGATGCACATTACGCTCTGTGATTATGCCTGTAAAAGGCGCAGTAACGTTCAGGTATGCCAGCATTTGTTCCTGTCTTTGCCAGTTCGCTTTTTCGGCATTACAAAGTGAACTATCAGCTTCCATCTTCGCTCTTGCGGTAGAGAGATCGAGCGGCGAAATGGCGCCGGCAGTGCGTGATGCTTCCAGTAAGCGCATGTAATTTTCTTTATCGATTGCGAAACCAGATTTGCTTTTTGCGTAGTTTTCTTTTGCCTGCAAAGATGCGTCGATCAATTCGGGCGCCTCGAGTGTCATCAACAATTGGCCTTGCTTCACTTTGCTGCCGATATCCACCAGCACGTTTTTCACGTATCCGTTAACTTTAGGAAAAATGCTCACCTCCTGGTATGCCGCCAGTTGAGCAGGCAATTTTACCGTAGATGAAATGCCACCCTGCTCCACGGTTGCAGTTGCGTAGGCAGGTGCACTTTCTTTTTTTTCGTCTTTCTTTTCCTGGTTTTGCGCGGTGGAGCATGCTGCAAAAACTATGACAGGAAGTATATAAATAATTACTTTTTTCATCTTTTATCTTTTGTCTTTTATTTTATACTGAACACTTAATGCACAAAGATGCGTTTAGCGTTAGGCATTGTGCATTATGCGTTTTCCGGTAATAATGAAGGGGATTCGAATGTTTTTTTCTGCTGTATCCAGCCATAAACAAGAGGTACAATCAGCAAGGCGGCAAATGTTGAAGCAATCAACCCGCCAATTACTGCACGCCCGAGTGGTGCCGACTGATCACCAGCTTCACCGAGGCCGCTGGCCATTGGAATCATACCCGCGATCATGGCAAGACTCGTCATCAGGATCGGACGCAAACGTATACTGGCAGCCACGGACGCCGCTTTGAATGCATCCTTGTACTCAAGTCGCAAGGCTTCTGCGTTGGTAACAATCAGGATCGCATTTGCAACCGACACACCTGTTGACATGATGATGCCCATGTAAGATTGCAGGTTGAGTGTGGCTCCTGTTGCCAATAACAACAGCATGGAACCCAGCAACACCGCGGGTACGGTCGACAGTACTGCAACCGATAATCCAAACGATTGATAATTGGCCGCAAGCAGCAGCAGAATCACAATGATTGCGGCAATCAAACCGCTTTGCAACGAACCAAGCGTTTCAACGAGCAATGATGACATACCCTTAACTTCTGTCACCAAACCAACAGGCGGGTTTCCTGCCTCATCAATTGCTTTTTGCACTGCAGCAGTTGCAGCACCAAGATCTTTATCAAAAATATTGGCGCTGATGGTAACAAATCTTCGTGGCCCGCTCCTGTCGTATTCGCCGGGCACTTTCGTGTTGTTAACCATCGCCACATCAGCCAGCACAGGTCTCGGCTGCCCCTTGACCAAAGGAATGGCCTGCATTTGTTCTATCGAATTCATCATGTATTCCGGCACTTGCACTTGTGTTTGATAGGTGTACGAACTGTTTTCATCAAGCCACAGATTCTTGTTGGTAAATCTGCTGGAGGAAGTTGCATCAGTGATGCTTCTTGTAACATTATCAATCGTTAGTCCCATCTGCGCCAGCTTTAAACGGTCCACCGTTATGTTGACTGAAGGGAAGTCGAGCGGTTGCTGAATTTGTACATCGCGCAGATAGTTGATCGATTTCATATTGCTTACAATCATATCGGCATATGCCCTGATGTCTTTCATATTTTTCCCGGCAACTCTCACTTCGATTGGCGTTGAGGCCCCTTGCGCCATGATCTTTTCCGTCAGCTCGATCGGCTCAAACGAAATGCGTAGCTGCGGATATTTGAGGGCAATTTCCTTGCGCAATTCTTCTTTCAACTGATCCATTTTTACCTTGTAATCCTCATCAAGGTTAACTTGTATTACTGCTTCATGTGTACCAGCATTGAACACATACAGGTTGCTCGTGCCAAAACTACTCGGCACCAACCCGACAAATGCAGATGAAATATCCACATGACCCTCTACTGTTTTATCGATAATATTCAAAACATCTTTCGTCGTGCGTTCCGTCACTTCAAGCCTTGTACCATCCGGCTGTTTGATGCGCAGCTGCAACTGACCAGAGTTTGTTTTAGGTAAGAGATCTTTGCCAATAACAAAATAACAAACGCCCGCTGCGGCCAATACCAGTAATACATACAGCGAAACAATCAACTGCCTTCGCTTCATCCAGCCATCGAGTTTTGTTTGCAACGACATTTTCATGCGCTGAAAAAATCCGTTTTCATGAACATGTTTTGCATCCTGTAAATTGTGTTCATTCACTTCATCAACTTCTGCAGCATTCAAAGCAAGCCCCGCATGCGCATGATCTTTCGAATGATGATATTGAAACATCTCCGCATTTAACAACCAGTTACTGATGACAGGAACCAATGTTTGGGCGGCTACAAAGGAAACAATCATCGCGAACGCTATGGACAATGACAGCGGCAGGAACATGGCTTTGGGCACACCTGACATTACAAAGGCCGGAGCAAACACCGCAAGAATACACAATAAAATAAGCATCAATGGAAGTGTAATTTCAGTACATGCATCATAGATTGCCTGCCGTTTTGATTTACCCATTTCCAAGTGCTGGTGAATGTTTTCAATGGTTACCGTTGCTTGGTCCACGAGAATACCAATCGCGAGTGAAAGGCCGCTCAGCGTCATGATATTGATTGTTTGCCCCGATAATTTCAGAAAGAAAACGGCACTTAATATTGCGACAGGAATTGTAACGATCACTACGAGGCTGCTTCGCCAATCACGCAGGAACAACAACACCATCAAACCCGTGAGAATAGCACCCAGTATGCCTTCTGTCATCAGGCTTTTAGCTGAGTTCATTACAAACACTGATTGATCAAATGCATAAGTTATCCTCACATCATCCGGCAAAAGGCTTTGCATTTCCGGAATTTTCTTCTTCAATATTTGTACGACATCCCAGGTGGATGCATCAGCTGTTTTCACCACAGGAATATACACGGACCGTTTGCCATTTACCAAAGCATACGAAACTGTAACATCGGCGGCGTCTGCAACGGATGCCACATCTCTTACAAACAGCGTGGAAGCGCCATTGCTCCGGAGAGGAATGTCTTCAAACGCCTGCACCTTGTTCTCTAATGAATTCACCGAGGTTACAAACATGGTGCTATCGATGCGGATATTTCCCGAAGGACTTATGGCATTATTTTTTGCAATAGCCTCCACCACTTCATCCGGCGACATATTCACCGTGCGTAATTTTTGCGGATCAACATTGATCACCACCGTTCTTGCATTGGACCCAAAAGGCGGTGCGGATGACATACCCGGAACCGTTGCAAACATTGGCCTTACACGCGTCAGTGCAAGGTCAAATATTTCTTTCAGCGACCTTGTCTTGCTGCTGAACACCAACTCTCCTACCGGCAATGAAGAAGCATCGAAGCGGATTACCTGCGGAGGTAATGCGCCCGGCGGAAAAAATGCCTGGGTCCTGCTCACCTGCAAAGCCACTTGTGCAGAGGCTTCGGCCATATCTGTACCTTCATAAAAACTCAGCTTGACAAGTGAAAGTCCCTGTATGCTTTTGCTTTCAATATTTTTTACTCCATTGATGTACAGGAACTGATCCTGCATACGTGTAGCAAAAAATCCTTCCATTTGTTTTGCCGACATGCCGCCATATTGCTCAATTACATAAATGGTGGGCGAATTGAGTTTGGGGAAAATATCAATGGGAATTGTGCGGACGGCTAATACAGAAAACAATAAAAGCCCAATAAACAAAACCAATATGGTAATTGGTTTTTTCAAAGCCATTTTTACCATGGTTAATTATTTTACGGATTGAATAAATTGATCAAGATTGCCTGTGGCTGCAGCTTTATCAAGGTTTGCCAGCAACCAGTCGCTCAGCGTGCGCACATAATCCGTTTGAGATCTGTACAACACATACGACGCATTGGTGAGATCGATCAGGTTGATGATACCTGCTTTGTACTGCGCTCTTTTTTGATTATACGTATCGGTGGATGATTTGATCTGGATAGGAATTTCCTTCAAATTTTTATACGCTGTATTGATGGCTTCGTTTGCCTGTGCATTTGCGTTTTGCAGGGCCAGTCGTTGCTGCTGCAAGGCATAGTCGCTTGCCTGTGCATTGTATTTGCTTACAGCAAGTTCATCTCTTTTGTGCACGCCATTAAAAAGATCGTACGATAAAGTAAGACCCGCCATATAGTTGACGCGCTGGTACCCGAGGCCAGAGGGATCTGTTTTAAAAGTTCCATTGTAATCAATACCCGAGCCTCTAGCCCACGTGCTTGCAGACAGCAACACTTTCGGCATGTAACTCTTCTTCACCAGTGCCTCTGTTGCTTCGTAGACTTTCTTTTGCTTCTCGTAATAGTCAGTCAATGGATTTTGCGCACTGTCAGATTGCAACAATATCGCCTGCACTGAATGTTTGTAACCATCCTTTGCAGTAGTATCCATACTCAGGTTATACTGGGGAATACCGGTGAGAAAAGATAACTGCTGCTGCAACTGGAAAACCTGCCCCAGTGTCTGATTGTAATTGATACGCGTTTTGGAAAGCTCCGCCATTGCCATCGAAGAATCGGCTCCGGCCTTGATGCCGCTTAGCGTAACGGCTTGTATCACTTTATAAATCTCCTCATTGCGCTTTACATTTTGCGCATCCACTTCAAGCTGATAGGTATTTTTTTTCAGGTCAAAATACAGTTTGGCAATCTGCCACTTCAGGAGATAGATTTCTTTTTCAAGATCTGCATTGTTAACATCGGCATACATTTTTGCCTGCTCAACTTTTGCATTTTTTAAACCGAAATTGATCAGATTGTATTGACTGTATAAAATGGCAATATTGCCAAAGGCAGACTGGTAATCGTTGCTGCTTCTTATTCCGGAAGACGTAGAAGGAATGATGCCAAAGGACCAGTACGAACCGGGCACTCCATTATCGGTGCCTAAGGTCAGCTCATCGGCCACAACTGCTGATGGCAAAAAATTATGACGAACATAGTCAACCTGCGCATTCGCACTTTTAACGAGCGCCCTTTTCTGGTCAAGTACCGGCAGGTGATGTGTTGCAGAATCAATTAAGCTTTGCAGGGACACTGACTGTGCCTGCGCCAAAGACAACAAAGGACTTATACACACAATAATGCATGCAGTCAACTTTGCTGCTTTACTTCGTAAAACAAGCATAAAACATTTTCTTTTGATTAATAAAATAGAGAACCGGAATTAATCAAAAGCGGGCGGACCCCGTAACGATAAGCAATAAGGATAATTGATGGGAATATCGAAGAAAAACTGCTGCCATTCTTTTTCTACAAGGCAAAATGGCTTTTCCACTTCGACTGTTAAAGGAAGAATTGCAACAAAATTAGCAGCCTGGTAACGCTTGTTTAGCTTTGCAAGTGCCTTTTTCTCTTTCCCTTTCTGGGAAATATTGAAACCGTGTGATTGTTTTGCTGATGAGATTGTTGGGTAATCATTATAAGCGCAAGCAATAAAACTTGCCTGAGCCTGCACAAAATAGAATATGCTGAAAACGAGTAGCAGCATAACTTTGAATGGAGTTCTATGGGTAAATATTCTATTTGGCACGGGCCAAAATTAGTTGATTCAATTAAAATTTCACTAAACAGCCGAATATAAAAGGGCAATCAATTATAAAATAACATCCACTTAACATGCTGCGGTAAAAATTGTATATTTCATAAAACGTTAATCGTCGGTGCTTTGTAAGAAGTACAGTGGTCACACCACAAAACCACTAAGACAATCAGTACACCAAGCTTCACTAAGAAATGCCTAAACGATAAACAATCCCTAGTGAAACTTAGTGTACTTAGTGCCTTAGTGGTAAACATTCGAGGCTACACTTCCACGAATTTTGTGCATCGCAGCAACATGTCAACGTCACAAACCACAAACAATTTGTTTTATGAAAACATACATCTCCGCCTTATTCGTGCTATCCGTCGTTTTGACTGCGTGCAACAGTCAGCCAAAGAGCAGTGATAAAGATGCTAAAAGCGACAATGCTACTCTTTTCAAACATGTCACACTAATTGATGGCAATGGTGGCGCCCCTATCGACAACACCGATATTCTTGTACAGGGAGATTCCATTGCTGCTATAGGGCCGGATCAACATGTTACCGACGCAACGGAAATTGATTTGAAAGGTAAAACAGTTATGCCCGCAATCATCAGCACGCACGTGCACGTCGGCAACCTGAAAGGAACGACTGCAAATGGCTCTTTCTACACAAGAGACAATATTTTGCGACAGCTCAGGCAATATGAAGATTATGGCGTGACCAATATTTTGGTAATGGGCACGGACAGACCGATGCTTTTTCAAAGTGGATTGAGAGATTCATCATTAACAGGCTTGCTGCCCGGTGCCCGTTACCACAGCGCCGGATATGGCTTTGGTGTTCCCAATGGTGCTCCCCCTTTGGGCACGTCCATGGACATGGTTTTCCGACCGTCAACAATTGCAGACGTGGCTAAAGACATGGACAGCGTCGCTAATGTCAAACCCGATGTGATTAAAATGTGGTTGGATGATTTTGGTGGCAAGTTTCCCAAAATGAATCCATCTATTTACAAAGCGATTATTGACGAGGCTCATAAACACGATCTTCGTGTAGCGTCTCATGTATATTATTTGGATGACGCAAAAAAACTTGTTGCAGATGGTGTAGATATTCTCGTACACAGCATTCGCGACAAAGTCATCGACGACACGCTAATTCAGCAAATGAAGGCAAAAAACGTGATGTACATTCCTACCCTTTCGCTCGATGAATTTGCTTACATCTATGCACGCAAAGCGGATTGGATCAACGATACGTTCTTTAAGAAATCTTTAGAGCCCGGTGTGTATGAAATGATCACGTCGCAGAAATACCAGGACGACTTAAGGAAGTCGCCCGACCTCGCAAAGAACGAAGTGGCCTTTCAAACTGTTTTACGCAACGTGAAGAAATTGCATGATGCAGGCATTCTTATTTGCCTGGGCACAGACTCCGGCGCTACGCCCATTCGTGCGCAAGGCTTTTCTGAACACCTTGAAATGGAACTGCTCGTACAGGCAGGACTGACGCCATTGCAAGCAATTACTGTTGCCACAAAAAACGCCGCTGTCCTTCTAAAGATCGATGATAAATTTGGCACCATTGAAAAAGGTAAGACCGCCGATTTTATTGTGCTTGATGCAAATCCTGTGGGAAATATAAAGAATACAAGAAAGATTTTTGCAGTGTATAAGGCCGGGGAGAAAAACTAGGTTGCGCCTTGGGCACTCCTTTTTCACCACTAAGGCACTAAGGACACTAAGTTTCTCTTAGTGAGGCTAAGTGTCCTTAGTGCCTTAGTGGTAAGTATTTCGCAGTAACTACTTCTTGAAAATAAAATACACTGCAACCACTAGAAAACAAAACCCTATTAAGTGGTTCATTGTAAACTGTACGTTCTTGAAAAATAATGCGGAGAAAATCATGAACACTATCAGCGTGATGACTTCCTGGATCACTTTTAACTGCACCAATGTAAAAGGACCACCGAAATCAGAAGAACCAATTCTGTTCGCAGGTACCTGGAAACAATATTCAAAAAAAGCCAATCCCCAGCTTATTAAAATGATGGTCCACAAAGGCGTTGACGAATGATTGGAATCTTTCGCAAAAAATTTCAAGTGGCCATACCACGCGAGTGTCATAAACGAATTGGATAGTAAAAGAAGGCCGACAGTTGAGATAACTTTTGACATGGCGCGAAGGTAATTAATAATTAATAATGAATAATTAAGAGGGCAGCTTGCAGACAATTTTGAACTATGAATTAAGAACTCAATATTGTTTAGTTCAAAATTTTTTTCAGAAACCATAGAAACCGCGACCAGTAAAGAAAGGCAGTTTGTCATCCCGACGAAGGAGGGATCTGGGTGTTTAATTAAACATCCATGCCAGTGTTAAACTCAGATCCCTCCTTCGTCGGGATGACAAGCAACACCTTCTATTTTTTCAACCATCTTAGCTATGGATATCCATGATATAAAATAGCGCAGCACTCCTTTAAGAATGCTACGCTATTAATTCCTAATTTCTAATTCCTAATTCCTAGAAAAGAAACTTCGTACTCAAAAAGTTCGAATGATCACTATTCACAATGTCGTTCAGCAATTGTTTATTAGAGTCAGTCAGTTTTGTAGCGACGAGTGAACGGATAGAGAAGGAACGCAATGCATCATGTACTGATAAAGTACCTTCAGCACTGTCTTTTCTTCCAGTGAATGGAAACACATCCGGACCACGCTGGCACTGGCAGTTGATGTTTACACGACTCACCTGGTTCACCAACGGGTCGATCAGCGAAGCCACTTCCTCAGGATCGTTACTGAACACACTCACTTGCTGACCGTGTGTAGATTCGATCAGGTATTGCACAGGCTCTTCAAGACTGTAGTAAGGAACAATGGGAACCACAGGACCGAATTGTTCTTCGCGGTACACTTTCATTTTTTCATTTACCGGATACAACACTGCCGGATATACAAAAGACTCAACTGTTTGGCCGCCGTTTTCATTCATCACTCTTGCGCCGTGTGCCTTCGCATCCTCTATCAATCCCGCAAGGTAAGCAGGTTTGCCGGGCTCAGGTAGTGGGGTAATGCTCACACCACTTTCCCATGGCATCCCGAATTTTAGCTTCGCGATGGCTGCATTTAATTGCTCGATGAATCTGTCTGCCAAACTATGGTGAATGAAAATAATTTTCAACGCAGTACATCTTTGTCCGTTGAAAGACAACGAACCCAAAATAGTTTCCTGTACCGCCAACGCAAGATCTGCTTTTGGAGTAATGATAGCAGCGTTCTTCGCATCAAGACCAAGGATCGCACGCAGTCTGTTTACTTTAGGGTGCAGCTTCTTCAACTGATCCGCTACGCGGCTCGAACCGATCAACGTAAGCACATCTATTTTGCCGGATTGCATTAAGGCAGGAACGATAGAATGTCCGCGTCCATAAATTGTGTTCACAACGCCTTTAGGGAAACATTCTTTGAAAGCCTGTAGTAGCGGATAATGCAATAACGTACCGTGTTTTGGAGGTTTGAAAAGAAGCGTATTCCCCATGATCATAGCTGGCACTAACGTTGTGAAAGTTTCATTCAACGGGTAGTTGAACGGCCCCATACAAAGCACCACACCAAGCGGTGAACGGCGCACCTGCGCTACGATGCCCTGCTCTATTTCAAAGCGGGAAGACTGTCTGTCAAGATCTTTAAGTGCATCGATAGTGGCATAGATATATTCAACAGTTCTGTCAAATTCTTTTATAGAGTCTGCATACGATTTTCCAATTTCCCACATGATCAGTTTTACCACGATGTCTTTTTGCTCAAGCATTTTCTTGGTAAACTTTTCTACGCACTCAATTCTTTTTGCCACACTCATGGTTGGCCATTCGCCCCGTCCGTGGTTATAAGCTGCAACAGCTGCATTCAATGCTTCTATCGCTTCTGCTTCTGTACACACAGGATAAGAACCGATGAGTTTTCTTTCCAGAATATCACCTCTCTTAATGCATACCGGTGAATAAACGGGCTCCGTCTTTCCGTTCCATTCTTTCATCTCACCATTGCACAAATATTTTTTTTGATGCAGTTGTTCAGACAAAGCAAACTCCGCCGGAATCGCATCTTCCGAGACAAATTTCTCGAGAATCACTTCCTTAAATTCAATTAGCGTTGTGTTTTTCATACCGCTAAAGGTAAGGAACGAACCATTTCAAAAAACTTTTTTTTCTTCTCCATAACCACGAGTTATGACACATAAATTCTGGTTATGATTGACTAACGCGTTTTACTCTCCTATTTTTGTAGATTATTCTATTTACGCAATCGTTGCCGTTGATCAATGCGGCAATTTGAAAATTTGAAAATTTGAAAATTCGTTCTGCGCGACATTTTCGATGATCGCGAAACTTCTTTGGTGAAGCACCATCCATTTTCAAATTTCCATATTTTCAAATTTTCAAATTACTTTTGGTTTCTAATCATTCACCGTCATGAACGCATACGAAACAGTAACCGAAGCAGTAAACGATCTCAGCAAAAAAGGATATACCGCATCTTTCAACAAACAGGAAGAAAATAACAACTTCAGCACCATCGACTCATCTCCCGAGAATTTCACCATTGACGATGTTTACAGGTTTGAAGGCGAAACAGATCCGGCAGACGAAACCATCGTGATCGCTGTCTCTTCTGTAAAACATGATCTCAAAGGAATTCTGGTAAACGGCTACGGAATTTATGATGACGCGGCTACGTCGGAAGTTATCAGGAAACTCGTTCTAAGCGAACAAAACATTGCCTACAGGCACCAGTTTGAATAGTTGAAAATTGAAAGTTGAAAATTGAAAATGTAGGTTACGTGTAAGTTGCTTTATTTGTTACCGGCAAGTTGATTGGTCGATGGTAAGAATATCGCATCGAAAGCATTTTCAATTTTCAACTTTCAATTTTCAATTCACCTCGAACCTTTCTGCGGGCTAAACTGTTATGTTTTTTGGCTGGGTAAATCCCGGTATCATGGCCTTAAAACACAAACATTTTTTCCTTATGAACAGACTTTTCAGGAAAACAGCCTTACCTGTCATTTTAGCGCTTCCATTTTTTTTCGGCGCGGGTAAAATTGCCTCAGCACAAAGCAAAGATTCCGTTTCTGCAAAGGATCTGGGCTGGCCCCGCCAGATTACAAAGGATGGTTCTAAATTGGTATACTATCAACCACAGATAGATAGCTGGAAAGACTACAAACGCATAGACACACGCATGGCTTTTGCACTTACTCCCAAAGGCGGCAAACAGACACTGGGCGTGGCAAATTTGTCAGCTAAAACGGACGTTAATAAAGATAACCGCACCGTATATCTCCACTCCATTTCGATCGACGATGTTCGTTTCCCCGCCCTGAGCGATGATTCGGCAAAAATCATGGAAAAGCTTCTAAAGAAACTGGTTCCTACAAAAAGCGCACAACCCATTTCCCTCGACCGGGTGCTGGCAGATATGGAGAAAGATTCTGTTGTCGTAAGTGGTGTTGAATTAAGAAACGATCCGCCTAAGATCTTCTACAGCGCCTCTCCTGCTATTTTATTAATGGTCTACGGAGACCCCGTTTATGCACCAATTGAAAAGACTTCTATAAAGTTTGTGATCAATACCAACTGGGACATCTTCATCGACACCTCAACCCATCAATATTATCTACTGGACAACACAACATGGATGAAGTCTGACAAACTTGAGTCCGGATGGAAGATCACGACCAAGTTGCCAAGGGATATGAGCAAACTGCCCAGCGGCCAGAATTTCGACGACGTGAAGCAGCAGGTCCCTCCACCTCAATCAACGCTTGACCCAACAGTATTTTACAGCAATCAACCGGCGGAACTTATTTTGTCTGATGGCCAACCGATCTACTCCAAGATAGAAAATACCAACCTGATGTATGTGACGAATACGGACAATGATCTTTTCCTCGACAATACTTCAGAAAAATATTATGTGCTAATTTCGGGCCGATGGTTCAGTTCGTCAAGCCTGCCGGGGCCTTGGGTCTATGCAGGCAATACACTACCGGAAGACTTCAAAAAGATTCCAGCCAGCTCACCCAAAGGTATTGTACTCTCATCCGTTCCCGGCACACAGGAAGCGGCAGACGCCGTAATGCTGGCGCAAATTCCCACCACCGCTGTTGTCAACAAAAAAGAAGTAGAAGCAAAAGTAAAAGTGACCTATGACGGTAGTACGCCACAATTCAAACCGATTGACAGCACCACGATGGAATACGCGTCCAACACCCAGGATAAAGTGATCAAGGTGGGCGACCTTTATTATTTATGTTTCCAGGGTGTGTGGTTCATTTCATCTGCAGCTACAGGTCCATGGAAGGTGGCTGATTCTGTTGCCGCAGAAATTTATACGATTCCACCAAGCTCACCGGTGTATAACGTAACCTATGTTACGCAAACCAATGCAACCGAAGAAACTGTTGAAAGCAGCACCACTGCAGGCTATTTCGGCATGTTTGTAATTGGTATGACGATGGGTGCCTGCATGGCGTACGGCACCGGATGGTACTATCCACCATACATGTACTATCCTCCATATGGTTATCCGATATATCGTCCCTACCCGTACTCGTATGGGTGCGGTGTCGCCTACAATCCATGGTCGGGTGGGTATGTCGCACACCGGTCGGTTTACGGACCTTACGGCGCTGCAGGAGGTTCAGCATGGTACAATCCTTCAACAGGCAGATATGGTCGGTCCGCAACTGTAGCAACTCCGTATGGTAGCAGAACAGTGGCATCATCCTACAATCCTTATACTGGAGCCTACGGCAGAACTTCACAGGGTAGCAACGCTTACGGAAATTGGGGACAATCAGCCGCCGTTCGTGGTAATGACTGGGCGCGAACCGCCCACGTGACCAATGCAAATGGTACCACTGCAGGCTATAGAACATCCAACGGTAACCAGGGCATTATACACAGCGGCGACAACGGAACCGTGGCCCGCACCAATAATGGTACCTATGCCGGAAAAGACGGAAATGTCTATAGAAAAAATTCTGATGGCTCATGGAGCCAGTATAATAAAAACGGCGGCTGGAACTCGGTTGACAAGCCAAGCCAGGGAAATTTAGGCGGAGCAACGCGCAATCAAACACCCACTGCGGGTCAAACACCAAGTACTGCAAACCGCAGTCAAAACCTCGGCTCACAGAACCGCGCAAGCGTGAACAACCACACGATGGAAGGACTAAACAACTCCGCCCAATCACGTTACCGCGGGCAAATGCAAACCCAGCGCTACAACAACTATCAACGCAGCGGCGGTGGCGGCGGATTTAGAGGCGGGGGTGGTGGAATGAGACGCAGATAGCAATTAGGAATTAGAAATTAGGAATTAGGAATTAGTTGAGTGCGGGACAGGCTTTATAAAAAGCGACCTGATACATTTTAAACACAACAATAAAAGCTCAATCTTCAAAATAGATCGGGCTTTTATTTTTATTGGGTAAGCATTAGAATATTCATCACCATCGTTGCGTCGCACACTTCGACTGTAGAATAAATATTGAGCGATTGTTTAACCTGCCTGAATAGTTGAAAGCATGTCGCTTGTCATCCCGACGAAGGAGGGATCTGAGTGTTTACTTAAACAGCAAGGTGTTCTTGGTTTGTGTGCTGCAAGAGACGTCGCGGTGCAAGCTCTGCGAGGCTTGTAGCCTCGCAGGACCATTCTGTTGCCTTTGGCAACTAGAGGTGAACACGTTTATAAATTTTCGGCCAACAGGGGGTGCCACAGGAGACGCGGCAGTGCCGGCGTCTCTACTGGGTCACTGATTTTCTAATTCCTGATCCGTTCACCGCTCCTCATCCTCATTTCACCGGCCAAAAATCCCTTGTTCGCCTAAGCGCTATACCCGCATCACTTCGCGAATATTAATTTCACGCAGCGTAACCGCACTATTAATTCTTAATTATTAATTATTAATTTTCAACATGAACCACCATGAACAGATTCTAAAAGTCGAGGGCCTGAACGTTTATTATGGCACTACGCACGCCGTACAGAATGTTTCCTTCGATGTTAAACGCGGAGAAATTTTCGGGTTGTTGGGACCTAACGGTGCCGGTAAAACGAGCACATTAAGCGCCATTGAAGGTTTGCTGAACTATCATTCGGGATCGATCAGCGTTGCGGGACACAACAACAGAGAAAAACCCTTGCATGCCAAAGCAGCACTGGGCGTTCAGTTGCAATCAACCAGTTTCCAACCGGAACTTACCATTCTTGAAATTCTGCAATTGTATGCAGGCATTTATGGCTTATCCCTGGGAAAAGCAGAATTGATGAACAAACTGCACGACATCAAACTCGCAGATGCGGCCAATAAAAAATTCGGCCAATTGTCCGGCGGTCAGCAACAACGCGTTTCCCTTGTTATTGCCACCATTCACACTCCACAACTTGTGTTGCTCGACGAGCCCACCACGGGGCTTGATCCGCAATCACGCAGGCAACTGTGGGAGCGCATTGAGGGCATCCGCGAAAAAGGCCACGGCGTATTGCTCACCACCCACTCCATGGAAGAAGCACAATCCGTTTGCGATCGCATCGGCATCATTGACCATGGCAAGGTGATAGAAGTGAACACACCAGAAGCCTTGATCGAAAAACACCGGAACGAACCGGAAGTGATCAGGGTTTCAAGAAAAGGAAGGATCACACTGGAAGACGTATTTATTGCATTAACAGGAACGGAAATCCGTTCTTAAAATATTCAACATGGAAATCAACATACCAAAATCCTCTACCGTATTTTCATCGCTGCTTCGTGCAGACTTTACCACGCAATGGCGCAACAGACGTTCTGCTGTGCTGGCATTGCTTGTTCCCATTATTATCCTCATTTCCTGGAAAGGCGTTATCAAACTGTTTGGCGGCGCTTTTGTATTGTCAAGCGCCATCGCACTTGGCCTGGTCGCAATCGGCCTAATGGGTTACAGCAATTCAGTTGCACGCGACAGAGACAAAGGCATTTTTCAGCGACTTCGTGTAGCACCCATTCCAGGCTGGGCAATCATGATAAGCAGGTTAACTGTTCAACTTACGATGATCCTGCTCGTCACCCTTTGCGTTTTTATCACTGGCTATTATGTTGATGGCATTCATCTCTCTGCCGTTGGTTATTTGTTAACCGTCATAAGTGCGTTAGTTGGTGGCGCGGTTTATCTGAGTCTTGGGCAAATGATCGTTGGTCTTATCAAAAATCCTGAAACAGTCAACTCCACCAGCAGGTTGGTATACTTTGCATTTATCATAACAGGAATGCTGGGAGGCTTGGGTGTACTCGGCGACCAGGCAAAAGAAATAGCGAAATGGTCGCCTTACGGCACCGTACAAACGATGCTGGCGGGCAGCCTGCAGCCAGATTTGTGGCATAACGAAACTACAATGGCATTGCTGGTTACGCTAGGTTACACCTTGATCTTTGCTTTCATGGGCATAAAGAAATTCAAATGGAACACGAGGTAGTGACAAATGTTTTTAGAAGTAACATTGGGAATAACTTGTGCTTAATTTTAGCAACCTGTTTACGAAGCACCGCTTGCATTTAAAAAACAAAAGCAGTAATTTTTCCCAAACTAATTTAACCATATATGGCTAACACAGCACCAAAAAAAGCAGCCAAAAAAGCCGCCCCCAAAAAGGCCGCTAAGAAAGTTGCCAGGAAGGCCGCTCCTAAAAAAGCAGCTCCAAAAAAGGCAGCTCCAAAAAAAGCAGCGGTGAAAAAAGTGGCTAAAAAAACAGCAGCCAGAACTAAAGCTGGCTCTACCAAACCGGCAATGAGAGGTGATACTACTACAAAACCACCACCTCCACCACCAACACCTTAAGTAAACTATTAAAGGATGATGTTCAGTTAATGTCATCCTTTTTTTATTTGAGAAACTGAACGCAGATTTTCATGATTATCATGATTTGTTAAGATTTTGATTTGACATTTTCCATTTTCAACTTTCAATTTTCAATTTCTTAAAAATTTCTTCCCTCCTTTTGTCCATTTTCTCCTTCCCCATTCATTATGTAGATGTAACACGAACATTCAACATCTAAATTTTTAAAAATGGAACAAAGATTAAATCTTCTCGAAAAAGGACACAAAGCACTGAAAGCCATGTTTGGACTGGGAAATTACCTTTCAAAATGCTCTATTGAAAAAGCACTTCAAGACCTGATTTACTTTAGAGTTTCACAAATAAATGGTTGTGCGTATTGTCTGGATATGCACTCAAAGGACCTGCGTGCAATGGGCGAAACAGAACAACGTCTTTATCTTTTGGCGGCATGGAGAGAGGCCCCACTATACACTGACAGGGAACGCGCCGCTCTCACATGGGCTGAAGCAGTTACAAAAATCAACGGTGGCGATGTGCCAGACGAAGTATACGAACTGGCAAGTGCCGAATTCTCTGAAGAAGAATTAATTGATTTGACACTGGCCGTTATTACCATCAACAGTTACAACCGATTGAACATTTCATTCCGAACAGTGGCCGGGGGGTATAAGGTTGGGCAGTTCGAGGCAGCCGCTAACTAATTAAGAATTAAGAATTAAGAATTAGGAATTAAGAATTTATTCTGGGTAGCATAGTAACCAAGATATTTGCTCCTTATATAGCAAGGATATTCCAGTCAATAGCGAAATGCCAACCTAGGGAATTCTTAATTCTTAATTCCTAATTCCTAATTGTTAATTCCTAATTGTTAATTGTTAAATCTGCTGTTTCAACTTCAGTTTCCGTTCAGAATTACAAGGTAAGTTGAGGGTTAAATAAAACTTTGATGCGGCATTACTTTGTAGCGGCAGCCTTGATTTTGAATGGATTAAGAACATTTGCCCAACAACCTATACCCCAACCGGGACACATTTCGTCGTTTGATTACGACAGCAGTATTGTTCACAAAAGCGACAATAAGTTTTCTCCGCTCACCTCCAAAGACAGCGCTCACTATAAACGTGCTAAAGTGTTAAAAAGCTTTATCGTTCCGGCAGCGCTTATCGGCATTGGCTTTTGGGCCAACTATGATGGCGATGGGGACAAGGGCGATCTTTTTAACAAATATGCAGTGAAAAACGAACGCATGGAACATTTCGGAACGTTTCATACAAGCGTTGATAATTATTTACTGTACGTCCCAATAGCTGCAATGTACACAATGGATGCGATGGGTTACAAAGGCACACATGATGCCTGGAACCAGACTGCCCTCCTTGTGAAATCAGAAATATTGATGAATGTAATGGTGTTCTCTTTAAAAAATATTACACACGAGCAAAGGCCGGATGGTAGCGCTTACAACTCTTTCCCTTCCGGACATACCGCGCAGGCGTTCTTATCCGCGGAATTGTTAAGAAGAGAATTTGGTAAAGATCATCCCGGCGTTGCCATTGGCGGTTATGTCGTTGCAACTGCTGTGGGCGCTATGCGCATACTGAACAACAGGCACTGGGTGTCAGATGTAGTTGCCGGTGCAGGATTTGGTATTCTCTCTGTAAACATTGCCTACCTCACACACCAGAATAAATGGCCGCTATGGAAGAAGAAACCCGAGAATTTATCGATCATGCCGTACTACAATGGCAGTGCCGGCGGAGTAAGTGCAGCGCTGAGATTTTAGCAATAACTGAATAACTGATTAACTGAATAACTGAATGTTTATGTTCATCAGAGTATTTGACTTCCAACCACTCAATTATTCAGTCATTCAGTTATTCAGTTATTTCTCCACCACAATATCATACTTATCCAACAGCCCAATCACTCCGGGATAAGCGAATTTTGCTTTCTTTATTTTGTTCTTGTCAAGGTCGATGGAATAGTTGATAGATGTTCTGAAATCTGCTTTTTCAATGGTTGTGTTTTCGAACTTCGCGTCAACCAGATTGCAATCGCTGAAGGTGGCTGAGGTAAGGTCGCAGTCTGTGAAATCCACTTCCTGCAATTGTGAGCCCTTAAATTTTGTGTTCCTGATTTTTGTTCCAAAAAAAGAAGAATGGTTCAGCGTGCAATTATCAAAACTGAACGACAATACAAAATCATCGCAATCGTAAAAGTGAAGACCCAACATTTTACATTCTTTAAACACTACATCGCGAAAGGCTGTCTTACCAAGTTTTACAAGACTCAGGTTGCTTCCGTTGAATGTACATTCAACAAATTTCATGAAGGAAAGATTGGTATTGGAAAAATCGCAGTTGTTGAATTCGCAGTATTCATACTCACCGCGCTCAAGATTTTTCTGTGTAAAATCTACCTTGTCAAACTTCTTGTCTTCTACATATACGTCGGGCATTGCTGTTTGTTTTTCTGAAAAACGGATTCAAATGTAGCAGAAAAAAATTCATTGACTCATTGAATCATTGAATTATTGACAAAGTGTTTGGCGCGCAGTCTTCAGTTATTGATTCATGACCTCGCTAATAATTCAAGTATTTCTTTACCATTAAGCCACTAAGAACACTGAGCTGCACTAAGAAAATCCCTTAGTGTTGCTCCGTGTCCTTAGTGGCTTAGTGGTGACTTTTGAGATGCGAAGCATCTCTTTCAGTTATTCAGTTATTCAGTCATTGTTACAAAGACATTCCGCCATCAGCTAAAATCTCCGCACCTACAATATATGCAGCTTCGTCTGACGCAAAAAGCACAATTGCTTTTGCAATTTCAGAGGGTTCACCCAAACGTCCTATTGGCACTTGCGCAATAAGATCTTTGCGGTATTGTAAAGCCTGCTCCTCTGTAAGCCCCTTCCCACTGTGAAGCGGTGTATTGACCGGCCCGGAACTAATCGCATTCACCCTTATTTTTCGCGGCATCAGTTCAGCGGAAAGGTTTTTAGCGAGTGTCAGCAACGCTCCTTTCGTGGCGCCATAAACAGAAATGCCGGGCCTTCCGATATGTGCATTGATGGACGTATTTAGAATAATGGAGCCACCATTTTTAAACAATGGTAGCAACTGCTGTAGGGTAAAATAGGCGCCCTTAATATTTGTATTGAATTGCTCGTCGAAAACCTCCTCGGTAACAGCGTCTATGTTACCGAACTTTACAATGCCAGCATTGATGAAAAGCACATCCAGCGATGGAAATATTTTCTCTACCTCCTGTCGCAACGTCTTGATCGCATCCACTTTAGACGTATCGGCCACAACCGCATATGCACCAGTACCCAACTCCTCTACTGCTTTATCTAGTTCTGCCTTATTTCTTCCCGTAATAACAACTTTAGCACCTTCCGCAACAAATTCTTTTGCAGTAGCGAAGCCTATTCCGCTTCCACCACCTGTAATCACGGCGGTTTTATTTTGTAATCTGTTCATAAAATCAATTAAGAATTAGGAATTAAGAATTAAGAATTGAGAGCGCGGCATGCCGCGAAGAATGTAAAGAGCTTAAGGTCTGAAAAAAAAAGCAAAGTTGCAAATGTCGCCTAAACGCCTCCGTTAATTTACTTTTACCATTTCCTAAATTCATTTTCAAAAACGCATCTTACACTTAGGGAATTCTTAATTCCTAATTCCTAATTTCTCTTCCTCCTCACCGACAAATACCAATGCCACAACACCATCGTAGCCACCGTTCTATAGGGCTGCCAGTTGGCGACTATTGTTGCAAGTTCCTCGCGGGTAGTGGCCTTCGGCAATTTTTTGATTTGCTTCAAGGCATTGACAGCCGCCAGATCGCCCATGGGAAATACATCTGCGCGATGCAGAATGAAGATGAGATAGATATCAACCGTCCAGTCGCCCACACCTTTTAGCTTTGTGAGTTGTTCACGCACTTCGTCACTCGAAAGTTTTTCCAATGCAAGCAAATCGAGTTTACGGTTTTGGATGGCCTCAGCCAAATGTCTTACGTAAACAGTTTTTTGCCTGCTGAAGTAACTTTCCTTCAGCTCTTCGTCAGTCAACAACAAAACACCTTCAGGCGTGATGTCCTTTATTTTTTCCTTAAGTTTATTGAGTGCTGCCAGTGCTGATGCAAGCGAAACCTGCTGCTCAAGAATAATGTGCACAAGGCTTTCAAAAGTATTTGGCCGTGACCACAGGGGCGGATAACCGTAAGTATCCAACACCATTTTCAGATCGTCGTCCATCAGCGCCAGTTTCTTACATATCTTCTCAAAATTGCCGGTAGTAAATGTTGGATACATGAAAAAAGTCTATCAATAAAAATAGACAGAGTTGGCCAAACGACCTAGAGATAGGTAAAAAGTCAAAAATTAAAATTCAAAAACCCGCTGAGCGGTTCCTTTACCGAATCGTTACTGGTTGCTGACCATGCGGCCTTTTACAAATTTTCTACAGAATTGACCGATACGTTTGCGGCCTATTCAACACCATAACCGTTATGACCAGACAATTAATTTTATCACTATCAACCGGGCTTCTGCTGAGCTCTGCGTTGCTGAATAATATCTACGCACAAGACAAGCCGTATCACCTTGCGAAAACATTTCACATTGCAAGCGCCGGCGGCTGGGACTACCTGGCTGTTAACACTAACAAACTATATGTATCCCACGGAACACAGGTCAATGTACTTGACAAAACAACTGGCGATTCGATTGGTGTCATTCCAAACACAACAGGTGTTCACGGCATCGCATTTGCGAATGCACTCAATAAAGGATTTACCAGCAATGGCAAACTGAATAGCATAACAGTATTTGACCTCGCCACCAACAACGTGACCGCCAAAATCCAGGTGGGCGAAAACCCCGATGCCATCATGTTTGAGTCGTTCACTCAAAAAGTTATCACTTGTAATGGCCGCAGCAAAGACCTGTCTGTTGTTGACCCCCAATCCAATAAAGTAGTTGCAACCATTGCACTTGGTGGTAAACCAGAAACGGCAGTAAGCGACGGTGAAGGAAAGGTATTTGTAAACATTGAAGACAAAAGTGAAATAGCCGTTGTCAATGTCAAGACAATGTCGGTAGAAACAAAATGGAGCATAGCACCAGGCGAAGAGCCTACCGGGCTTGCGTTTGACAATAAATCAAAAAGACTTTTTGCTGGTTGCGATAACAAACTGCTGATGGTGATAGATGCAACAAACGGCAAAACGATCGCGAAAGTTCCTATCGGCGAAGGCTGTGACGGCGTGGCTTTCGACAACGAAAGCAAAACAATCTTTACCTCCAATGGAGAAGATGGGACGATGACGGTAATTAAAGAAAAGTCAACAAACTCATTCGAAGTACTCAATACAGTTGCCACAAAAAAAGGCGCAAGAACAATCGCCATCGACGAGGCTACACACGCAATTTACTTACCGACGGCAGACTTTGTAGCAGGTCCGCACGAGGGCAAACGTCCACCGATGGTACCAGGAAGTTTTCAAGTTTTGGTATATAATAAATAGATCCGTAGCACATGAAAAATCAGGCGTTGATAATCTTATCAGCGCTTTATTTTTTTTAGCGCATCATCCATCTTTTCGTTCATCTGGCGCTCTTTTTCGCGGAGGAATTTTGGAGCCTTCAATCGATATCCAACAAAAAACTGGAACAAAACACCAGACTCCCCGCTTATCACCGTCGAATGTTGTTCCTCCTCCGCAGAGGAAAATACAGTCATGTATAATCCGCTGAAAAAGCGATTGCCATTGTAACCAATGCCCGTTCTGGCATCGAGCCTTACCACAGAATTAAGTTGTTTTGATTTTGTTACCTCACTTTCCGTTGTGGTGAAAATATTGGAATGCACGAAACCTATACCCGGCGTTGCTCCCAGCGAAAAATAAAAACTATGCTTAACCACGAAAGTATGGTAATAGCCGGCGCCCAATATCATCTGAAAATTGTGCGATTTCTGCCTGGAACCGCCAGGCCGCAATTGGCTACGGTCATCCACAATATAGTATTTGTACATAAGCCCGGGAATAAAGCTCCCTGCACTTTTCAACTGCCGCTCCGACTGCGAGGTCAACGCATTGAAAGAGAATTTCGAATTGAAACTATATGCGGTTGCACCTTCAAAACTTTTATATAGCAGATCCGGAAACTGAATATATGGATCACCTTCTTTCCAACCCGGCACATAGTCCGACGTGTTTTGCAAATAATATCCCTGCGTCCTTGTGTAGGCAAGGAATTGCTGCCAGTGCCTGAAGTTAAAATTCAGGTCCAACCCTCCGGATTTAGAAAAGCCTTTGATACTATTATCATTGTCACTCTGCAGAAACTTCGGAGCAAATTTTAAACTAAGGGTAATGAAAGAATAGTTGGCGCTTATTTTACTTGTGCTCTTTAGGTTTGTTGTCAGTAAAATATCATTCTGGTCCGTAAACACAGAAAGTCCATCTTCATTTGTAGTTTGCGTAAACTTCAGCGTAACATATTTGTCCATCTTTTCAATCCAAACGTTTTTGGGCAAATTAGACGAATCAGCAAGTTTACTAACTACCGTTGTATCCTGCCCATTGCAAGTCATCGCGGCGATTAAACAAAGACAATAAAGACCCGTTTTTGAAAATGAGGATTGTGTCATTAAGGCTCTGGTGGTGAATGTTAAAAAAAGCAAATTTGCTTTTCAACGGCAAGGCAGGTCCGGGTAAGTAAAAATATTAAAAAGACGCTCTCCAACCAACATAGACATTGTCAACAACCGTGATTGAGATAAATAAAAAGACCTCCGCGAATAGCGAAGGCCTTTTGTTTATCTAACATGGTTTAAGAGACTTACATCGTACTAACTTTTAATTTTCCTTTGCTTGCGTTATCTGAAAATTGGCAATTTTCTTCGATGGCAACCGTTCTTATTGGGCTGTCTTTGGGAATTGCCAGCTGCTCTTGTAACCGCAATATTTCGGCGTGGCTGGAAACCATCTCCTCTTCCAGGTCTTTTATGCATCGCTGCTTTTTTTGCAGTTGGGCACTTCGAAGAAGAAATCCAGTAAAAGGCAAAACAATAAAGGATAGTAGAAACCAGATTATACTAATCCTTAAATCTAAAAAATTCATTTTGTAAAGAGTTTTACGATAATTCAAACAATGTTTACTTAGGTGTATTTACTCTCGCTAAACAGTGCGCTGGTTACTAATGCAAGTTAATTTAGTTGAGATTCCGCAGCATTACTAAAAGGACAATCCATTTTCTAAAAAGGCCCATTAACAAAAGAATCAAACTTCATAGATTAATTTCTTAGTGACGGGAAATAACATTTTGCAGTTGCAAACATTGAAAGCTTTTTAAACATTTTTATATCCTAAATATGTCGCCTGAATAAGTACCATGCAACGTTTTTTAACATTTACAGGTCAAGGAGCAAAGCCCCTCAATGAGAAAAATACTACCCTTTTTTGTGCTCTTTTCCTGCTTACTTTCCTGTAAAAAGAATGATTCGCCCCAACACGGCACACAGCCGTCCACACTCTGCCTTGATACAACCTTTATACGTCCCAATTTTTCAGGTATTTCCGGCATTTTCTTTATTACGGAAAAAGATGGGTTTGTATCCACCTTTAAAGGCGACATTTATAAAACAGCAGATTCTGCGAGAACCTGGACAAAAATGTCATCCAACACAGACCTTCCGCTTTACAGTTTGTGTTTTACCGATTCCCAAACGGGCTATGCCGTTGGCGGCAAGTCTTCCTGCAGCGGCTCTGGCTGTATTCCTCCGGGAGGCATTATTTTAAAAACATCTGACGGCGGACAAACCTGGAACAAGGTATATTCAAGTACAAAATGGCTCGAAATATCATCGGTTTATTTTGCAAACAAAACACTTGGCTTTTGTGTGGGCGGCAGTACCGTTTTCAAAACAGAAAACGGCGGTCAGTCCTGGAGTGAATACGAAGTACCAAACTTGGGCGGCCAAATGGTGAACGTCAGATTTAGCGACACTCAAAAAGGTTATATCGCCTGCACTTTCGGCAAACTTCTTACAACCAGCGATGGTGGAACTACATGGCAACAGGTTAATCAAAACATCAACCAGGCGTTGTTTTCTGTGGCTGCTTTGGGCAGCACTGTGTATATATCCGGATCTGACAAAATCATGAAATCAACTGATGGCGGAACAAGCTGGGTGGCATTGCCAAACTCCCCTGCCGAGATTTTGAGCCTTCATTTCATAAATGACAAAACCGGCTATGCATTTGGGCGGGGTAATTATTCCGGTGGAGATTTCGGTTACAACTATGGTTCCATTTATTGTACAAACGACGGAGGCAACACTTGGAATGGCACAAGTGACATAAAACAAAGCACGATGATCACTGATGTGAGTTTTCCTTCCGAAGCCATCGGTTATACGTTTAGTAATTTTGGGATAATAAAGTTGAAGGTGAGATAACGCTTAACGCCTAACGCATAGGGCACCGGCGTTTGGCATTCTGCGTTGAGCCTTGAGCACAAAAAAATCATCCCAAATCATCACAATCTTGAAAATCCGTGTTCCCTTGACTTTTACGCAATCGTTGGAGTAAATATTCATCCCATTTTTCGCTACTTTTCGTAGGTTTGATATTCAAATCCTTCTGTGGAGGACGCTGACTATCAGGCTTTCACGGATTAAAAAAAGGTAGCAACAATGCAGCTCTCAAAAAACACATTAACGAACAGCTTGCCTGCTGGCATACAGCAGCCATCGGACAAAATTTTATCCCTTCCGGAAAAAGTGCTTCAATTTGGAACCGGCGTTTTACTTCGCGGACTTCCTGATTATTTTATCGACAAAGCCAACCGCAACGGTATTTTCAACGGACGTATTGTGGTGGTAAAATCTACAGACACCGGCGGTGCAGATGCTTTCGACAAACAGGATAATCTATATACACTTTGCGTGAGAGGTATTGAAGACGGCCAGAAAGTAGAAGAAAACATCATCGCTTCTGCTATCAGCCGTGTACTTTCTGCCAAACAACAATGGCAGGAAATACTGGATTGTGCGACCAATCCTCAACTGCAAATCATTATTTCCAATACAACAGAAGTTGGTATACAGCTGGTGAAAGAGAGCGTTACAGAAGGCGCACCTTCTTCTTTCCCTGCAAAATTACTGGCGGTTCTATACAAGCGTTATCAAACTTTCAATGGCAGCGCAGCAAGCGGTATGGTGATCGTTCCAACCGAGCTGATCACTGATAACGGCAAAAAACTGAAGGCCATTTTACTGGAACTGTCTGCATACAATCAATTGGAACCTGCTTTTATCAACTGGTTGCAACAACACAACAGGTTCTGCAATTCCCTTGTGGACAGAATCGTGCCAGGCAAACCAGCTGCAGATATTCTCGCAGGTTTTGAAACAGAGCTGGGTTATAAAGACGAACTACTCATCATGAGCGAAGTTTATCGCTTGTGGGCAATTGAAGGTGATGAAAAAGTAAAAGAAGTCTTGTCTTTTGCACAAGCAGATAAAGGCGTGATCATTGCTGACAATATTGAAACGTTCAAAGAATTGAAGCTCCGTTTGCTGAACGGTACGCACACACTTAGCTGTGGCCTTGCCTACCTGAGCGGCGTAGCAACAGTGCGTGAAGGCATGGAAAATAAGGCGTTGTCAACATTCATCAGCGAGCTGATGCTGAACGAAATTGCGCCTGCTATTCCTTACCAATTACCTGCAAGCGCTGCGCAGGATTTCGGCAAGCAAGTGCTTGACCGTTTCAGAAATCCATTCATACAGCACCAATGGCTAAGCATTACCATGCAGTACACATCGAAGCTGAAAATGCGCACCATTCCAGTATTACAGCAGTATTACAAGCTGTTCAACAACGTGCCGCAACATTACGCACTTGGTTTTGCAGCGTATCTTTTGTTTACCAAACCGGTAAAAAAGGAAGGCGAGAAATATTATGGTTCGCACAACGGAGTTGAGTACCACATCAATGACGATAAAGCCGGATATTTTTATGAGCAATGGCAAAACAATGCGCCGGAGCAGGTAATTACAAATGTTTTGCGTAATACCGAACTTTGGGATGCAGACCTTTCTTCACTCGCAGGTTTTGAAGAGACAGTAACTGAAAAATTTTATGACATTCAACAGCAGGGAGCAATGGCCTCACTTTCTTCTCTGCAAGCAGTAAAATAGAAGGAGTAGCAATGAAGCAAAGAGTTTTAAAAGTTCACGATAGCGACAATGTATTGGTAGCACTGACCGACTTGAAAAAAGGTGAAAGCATTTCTTTCAACGGCGACACTTATACTTTACAAAATGATGTCGCAGCAAAACATAAATTTCTAACCACCGATCTTAAAGCCGGCGATTCCATTTTTATATATGGCGTTCTTGTTGGCAAGGCGCAGGAAAACCTTGCAAAAGGAAGCCTGATCACTACCGGCAACATCAAACACGCATCCAGCGATTTTACAACAGGCGAAAGAAAAACCAATTGGGTAAAACCGGACGTATCAAAATTTGCGGACCGCACATTCAACGGCTTTCACCGTAAGGATGGTAGCGTGGGTACTGCAAATTACTGGCTGGTGATACCAATGGTTTTTTGTGAAAACAGAAATCTGCAAGTGCTGCAACAAGCGCTGGTAAATGATCTTGGCTATGGAAGAAACGTCACTTATCAAAACCAGTCGCAACAATTAATTGAATTATACAAATCAGGCAAAAGCGTTGAAGATATTTTGCAAGCAGACATCGAAACAGATTACAGCAAGCAAAAGTCGCAGCGCTTATTCAATAACGTTAGTGGTGTGAAATTCCTCACGCATGAAGGTGGATGCGGTGGTACGAGACAGGACGCTCAGGCATTGTGCGCATTGCTGGCGGGCTACATCACGCACCCGAACGTAGCAGGTGCAACCATCATGAGCCTCGGTTGCCAGAACGCACAGGTAAGCATTTTGCAGGAAGAAATACAAAAACGCATTCCTGACTTTGATAAACCGCTTTTCATTTTGGAGCAGCAAAGAGTGGGTAAAGAATCAGACTTTTTATCACTTGCGTTGAAGCAAACATTCGCAGGCTTGATAGAAGCAAACAAAGTAGAAAGAAAACCATCACCGCTGAGCAAACTTTGCATAGGCCTTGAGTGTGGCGGCTCGGATGGGTTCTCCGGCATCTCTGCAAATCCTGCAATTGGTTATACATCAGATTTATTGGTGGCACTTGGCGGCTCCGTAATATTATCTGAGTTCCCTGAATTGTGCGGCGTGGAGCAAAACCTCAGTGACAGATGTGTATCAACTGAAGGTGCAGAACGCTTCTCACATCTCATGCGAACCTACAATCAGAAAGCTATTGCAGTTGGTTCGGGCTTTGACATGAATCCTTCGCCCGGTAATATCAAGGATGGCTTGATTACTGATGCGATCAAATCTGCAGGCGCTGCAAAAAAAGGCGGTACTTCTCCGGTTGTTGACGTGTTGGATTACACCGAAAGATTAACAAAACCGGGCCTTAACCTTCTTTGCACTCCAGGCAATGATGTAGAGTCTACTACTGCCGAAGTAGCATCTGGCGCAAACATCGTATTGTTTACAACAGGTCTCGGTACGCCAACAGGAAACCCGATCACACCGGTTGCTAAACTTTCCAGCAACACTGCATTGTTTGATAAAATGCGCGATATCATCGACATCAATACCGGGTCAATAATTGAAGGCGAAGAAACAATTCAACAAGCGGGAGAAAGAATCCTTGAATACGTGATTGGCGTTGCCAGCGGCGACATTGAAGTGGCTGCGGTTCAACACGGGCAGGATGATTTCATTCCGTGGAAGAGAGGGATTTCTTTGTAATAAATGCTTAATGCCAAACGCCTAATGCCCAACGCAATGCAACAGCGTTTAGCATTAGGCGTTTGGCGTTAAGCACACTATTTCACCTTGCTTCCTGCATTCGCCCTTTCCACCAGTTTTTCAGATCCCACATAGAACGGTGAACGCTGATGCAACGTCGTTGGTTGAATTTCCATAATTCTTCCATGGCCATCCGTTGCCAGACCGCCGGCCTGTTCTGTAATAAAGGAAAGCGGGTTGCATTCGTAGATCAGTCGCAGTTTTCCTTCTGCTTTTTTTGTAGTAGCAGGATAAATATAAATACCGCCTTTCAAAAGGTTGCGATGAAAATCTGCGACAAGCGATCCAACATATCTCGCGTTAAAAGATTGTTCTTTGCACCAGTCAATATAAGATGTTACAGACGGCAAAAAGTCCTTTGACAACCCTTCATTGATGGAATAAATGCTGCCGTCTTTAGGAATTTTCATATCTGCATTAGAAAGAAAATATTCACCAAGAGATTGTTCGTAAGTAAAGCCGTTTACACCGTGACCGGTTGTAAATACCAGCATAGTAGATGCGCCGTATAACACGTATCCTGCCGCGACCTGTTCAGTGCCTTTCTGCAAAACATCAATTTCCTGAATAGGAGTTCCTACTTCGGTTTTGCGGCGATAAATAGAAAAGATCGTTCCTACGGAAACGTTCACGTCAATGTTTGACGATCCATCCAGCGGATCGATGGCAATGATATATTTGCCGTCTCTGTTCAACTCTTCGTAAGAATCGTTTTCTTCCGAAATCAACGCACATGCCTCCCCTCCTTTTTTCAACGCTCGGGTAAACCGGATATTCGCCAGAACGTCCAGTTTTTTCTGTTGCTCACCACCGCTGTTTTGAGCATCCAATGTACCGATGATGTCAACAAGACCTGCCTTGCTCACTTCTCGGTTTACCACCTTTGAGGCAAGGGCAATATCACGCAACAACTGCGACAGTTCACCTGTTGCATACTTAAAATTTTCCTGGTTGTTCTTAATGAACCTGTCCAACGTAGTCCCTATGGGCGTTGCAATGCGGGATTCTTCCATGTTTAATCAATTAGTGTTGTTAGTTATTGGTTGTCGTTGTTAGGCTCAGTTCATAGATGACTGTGGTTTTCGCAAGCATCGAAAAACTGCATAGTAAACGTTGGGATAAATAAGATGGTGCGAGCACCTCCTTAAAGAAGTTGCTGCGCTGCTTTTTCTAATGTGAAAGGTACGAATAAAATTCGGGTTGATTCGGACGGTCGTATTATGCTAGTGTTACGAGGAGTAGTTAAGAGTGGAGAGTCGAGAGTCGAGAGTTCTTTGTAGTTATAGACTCAGGATAAAATACTATTACCATGTATCTTTAACGATTATTTTTTTCAACTCTCAACTCTCAACTCTCAACTCTCAACTACCCTCCAATTGGCTTGTGCTTAGGCACCAGCAGCTTCATGCAAATCCATGCTGCTAAATATACCCCTGCACAAATGCCAAACATAATACCATATGCAACCGAAACATTGGATGAAATATAATGTCTTGCCTGGTCAAGCATGCCTGGGTCCACCAAAACATTTTTCAAATTATCTATTTTGACGTTCTCCAATGGCAATGCGTTTGTAGCTTTTATCAATCCTGCCTTGCTCGCTTCAAGGGCTCCTTTAATTCGGTAAGTGTCTTCTAAACTTCCGGCCAACAGTTGAATGAGCACACCACCCAGCCCACCGGCCGCTGCACCGATTCCGGTTATACTCCCCACCACTTTTTTAGGAAACATATCGGAAACAGTGGTAAACAAATTTGCGGACCATGCCTGATGGGCGGCGCCGCCTATGCTTATGATGGTAACCGCAGCAACAATGCCATATCCGGCCATCCATTGAGTAGTTAATAACAACAACGGTGCACAGGCAATTATTAGCATAGCTGTCATGCGAGCCTTGTAGGCATGCCAACCTTTGTTCATAAATGTCATAGGAATTGAACCGCCATATATTGATCCAATAATTGCAATGCCGTACACGATGAAAGTGGAGAGCATTACGGTATGTTTTGCCTGATCAGGAGCCATGCCTACGCAAAACTGTTGACTTATGTAGGTTGGCAACCAAAACATAAGAAACCACCAGATACCGTCTGTTAAAAACTTACCAATGATAAAGGCCCATGTTTGCTTATAAGAAAGCATTTTGTACCACTTGGTTTTTACCGCATCATGCTTAACGGTAACACTGGTAGATGCCTCCGCTTCGCTATTTATGTAATCATATTCTTGTTGATTAACTTTTCCTTTCTCCAACATTTGCTTCGGAGTACCATAAAACTTACTCCAAAAAAACAGCCAGATAAAACCAACCAGTCCGGTAATAATAAACGCCATTTGCCAGCCGTGAAAAATGCCGAGAAACAAAGAATTGCCTTCTGAAGGATTCCAGGCAGCAAGGATCATGGGAATTATTATTGCGCAAATCATAGCGCCGATATTGGCGCCTGAGTTGAACATGCCGGTTGCCAGTGCCCTTTCTTTTTTGGGGAACCACTCTGCGACTGTTTTAATAGACGCAGGAAAATTTCCCGCTTCTCCTGCACCAAAAATGGCCCGGGCAGCATTGTGCAGCCAAAGACCGGTGCCCATAAAGGCACTACTGATTCCTGCAAACGACCACAAGGTTAATGAAAAAGCCAAGCCTTTTTTTGTGCCAACTCTATCCATGATAAAGCCGGCAAACAAAGTGAATCCCGCATAAAAAGCAGTGAAGATTGACGTTAAAAAAGAGAAATCTTTCGCCGACCAGCCAAAGCCACCTGGGGAGCAGAAATAATCTTTCAGATAACCAATCACATTTCTATCCATGTAATTGATCGTAGTTGAAAAAAGAAGCAAGCTTACAATTACCCACCGGTAGTTGCTTTTCTTTTGCTGGACATGTTCCTGCGCTGCTACTTTTTTCTCTACTGTGGCTGTTTCGTCGTTGGAATACATTATCAAAATGCTTTTTCAGTTGCTGTTTTGTTTACATCAAGATGCTGCCAGTTGAAATACTCTTTCGCATTGTTGTAGCAAATATCCTGGATGATCTTTCCTACCCAGGCTATATCGTTTGGCAGTTCGCCATTTTCTATTTCTTCGCCAAACAGATTGCAGATGATTCTGCGGAAATATTCATGACGAGGGTAAGACAAGAAACTCCTTGAGTCGGTTAACATTCCTACGAAGCGGCTCAAAAGTCCCATATTCGATAAGGCGTTCAATTGTTTTGTCATGCCATCTTTCTGATCAAGGAACCACCAGCCCGATCCCCATTGGATTTTTCCTGCGGAAGAACCATCGTTGAAATTGCCGATCATTGTTGCCATCAACTCATTGTCGGCAGGATTCAAGTTGTACAGGATTGTCTTCGCCAGTGTATTGTTGTTATCCAGCCTGTTTAAGAATTTTGACAATGCACGACCTTGTGCAAAATCACCGATAGAGTCCCAACCCGTATCTGCGCCCAGTTCACGTAATCTGCGACTGTTGTTGTTACGCAATGCCCCAAGGTGGAACTGTTGCGCCCAGCCTTTCTCATGATCCCATTCTGCAAATGCAATGAGCATGGCAGACTTGAATTTTCTGATCTCCAGATCATCAGCTCTTTTACCGCTGCGCACTTTTGTGAAGATCGCATTGATCTCCGCAGGCGTAAAGTCTTCTGCATATATCTGCTCGATGCCGTGGTCAGATACGCTGCACCCATTTGCTGCAAAATAATCGTGACGGCTTTTCAAAGCTTCAATATGATCATCGTAAGTTGCGATTGACATGTCAGCCGCTTTTTCCAATCTTGCTACGTAGTTGTTGAACGCTGCAGGATCATCGATGTTCATCGCCATATCCGGACGATAAGCAGGCTTCACGCCTATTTCAAATCCTTCATTCAACAGTTGTTTATGAAAAAACAAATCGTCGACAGGATCATCTGTTGTACAAACCAGTTTCACATTCATCTTACGCATCAGGCTGCGAACGGAATAATCGGGCGTTCTCAATTTTGCAGAACACTCTTCATAAATCGCCTTGGCTGTTTCTGGGTTTAGTATTTCGTGCACATCAAAGTAGCGTTGCAACTCGAGATGTGTCCAGTGATATAAAGGATTGCGTAAAGTGTAAGGAACAGTTGCGGCCCACTGTTGGAATTTTTCTTCATCGCTTTTTGAACCTGTGCAATAGCTTTCGTCGATGCCGTTTGTACGCATTGCCCTCCACTTGTAGTGATCGCCGTACAACCATATCTGTGTAAGGTTTTCGAATATCTTATTCTCTGCAATCTGCTGTTGCGGCAAATGGCAATGATAATCGATGATCGGCATTTGCTTTGCAAAATCGTGGTATAAGCGCTGAGCGGTCTTATTGCTCAATAAAAAATCTTCGTTCAAAAATTGTTTCATACACTTACGTTCTCTTTTATTCGCTGAAATGTGTTTTTGTTTAAACTCGCGGAGAGCAAGACCTGACAGGTTTTTAGAAACCTGTCAGGTCTCTGCAACACCGAAACTACTTTGCAGCCGCTTGTTGCAACAACTCCCTGCTCTCCGAAGCTTCCAGCTTCGGAGGCCTATTCTATCGCCTCCGGCGATTTTTGTGTTGTCGAAGACAACAGAATACATCTACTACAAGCCTTGCAGAGCAACTACTTTGCTGTGGCTTGCTGCAACAACCGGTTAGCAAGATCCTTTGCTGCGGCGTAGTTGTTGATATCATCATTATGTTTTCTTCCATCGGTGTACTCATTGTACAACCATGGATCTCCTACGGCAAATACAGTCCCCTTGCCCACTTTGGCTACTGCCATTATCACATCACCTTTATTGGTAAAATGTGCTGTAGCAGGCGCTTTCAATGTCATTGTACAGATATCTTTCAGGTAAACCTTTTTGGTATTTGTAAAAATTTTATCACCAGCAGGAATAGTCATTATCCCTGGTTCAATAGCATTGCCAATTACATGGTTTCGTAGATCCGGATTGAAATGAATGCCGAATTTATCTGCCAGTATATTGAAATGTGCAAACTCTGTATTCGCAGAATCATTCATCATCATTACCAATACGCCGCCATTTTTCACCCAGTTGTAAATGTTTTGCGCAGATGCCTCATCCATATAGTTTGGATTTGGCGCTTCGGCTTTTGTGTCCGGATCAACGACGATGTACACGTTGGCCTTTTTAAGATTTGCAGCAGTTGGCGCTACATTTAATGTTGCGAGACTTGCACCTGCAGATTTGAAAGTATGTCCCCATATAGAAAAGCCTTCGTACCTCAACTCTTCCCATTTGTAATGGAAGGGACGTGTGATTCCCGCGGCATCTTTTTTTGTTTCGTTGTTGAAATAGCTATCCAGCAACACTGTCTTTCCTTTGCCGGGTTTTGGCATTGCGGCGATATCCATTTCGTTGCTCATTTGTAAAAAAGCACCCAAGCCTTTCTGATCGTTGCGCACCACTTTTTCACTCATGTAGTACTCAAAACTTCCATCGCGATATGGATTGCCGCCAAGACCGCTCACACTCACGGTTCCGTCCAGTGTCATGCCATCTTTGCCATCGCTTTTCACGAACTCAGCAAGAATGCCTTTGTATCCTTTTTGCGCAACAGAAAGATAGGACTGTGGCAGCAGCCCCAATCTAACAGCCTTCGCGTAGGTATATACAAACTGGCAGCTCGCCGAGGCTTCAAAGTAGTTTGGTTTCACATTTGGCTTGTCCAGCACATCCCACCACAAACCTGTTTTTGCATCCTGCACTTTTTGTATGGCAGCAGCATATCTTGTTAAAATGTCAACCAATGCTTTTCGTTTTGGATGGTTGATGGGGAAAGTTTCCAGCACGTCAACCAATGCAGCACCGTACCAGCCCATTGCACGCGCCCAGAAATTTGGCGATCTTCCGGTTGTTTTATCTGCCCATTTTTGTTCTTTTGATTCGTCCCAGCCATGATACATCAAACCCGTTTTGCTATCGCGTGAATGTTCTTCCATCAAAATGAACTGCTTTGCGATATCATTGAAAGCGGCAGTATCATTGAACTGAGCAGCATACTCAACATAAAAGGGCTCGCCCATGTACAAACCATCCAACCACATCTGGTAAGGATATCTTTTCTTATGCCAGAAGCCGCCATCATTTGTACGTGGTTGCGACTTCAACTGCTCGCGCAGATTAACCACTGCTTTGTAGTATTTTTCTTTGTCCGTAACACGGAACGCTGTCAGCACTGAACGGCCCAGCAGTATATTATCAATATTGTATTCGTCTTGTTTGTAAGTTTTAATGCTTCCGTCATTGTTTACAAAAAAGTCCATGCGCTTTTCGATGAACTTGAAATAGTCACCGTTGCCGGTATTGTACCATAGCCCTCTTAGTCCTTCATACATTACACCAAGATCATATGTCCATCTTGCTTCATGTGCACTTTCTTTCACCAATGAATCGGGCCATGCCTGCATAATGGTATTGCCTGCACGCTGCGACCATGAAAGCTGCGTGGTTTGCGATTTTGCAGAGAAAAAAGCAAGTGATCCAAGTCCTAAAAAAGCCGTAGCTAACGTTCTTTTCATATGCTCAATGTTGGAAACAACCTATTTTTTAATTAACGATTTTTCTGACGCTCCCGCAGCGAAAGCCGCGAATTGTTTATTGAAAGGCAGCGTAGAATTTGCGTACTGAATTTCGCCGCATTGACTACCTGTTAAATTGAAAACAACTTCAGTCGGTTTTACAGTTGATAATTTATCGAATGAAATATCCTTGCTGTTTTGGATGTTCACCAAAGCATCTGTTGCAGCAATTGACAAATGAACGTTCTGCATTTTTATATTCGTCGCTTCTTCAATTTGGATGCCTTTTTTCGCTGTAATGGTAACGTCTTTCAACAAAATGTTTTGAATGTGCATTTCAGGCAAACCCCTTACGAAGATCGCTTTGGATGCGCCATTGCATACAACGTTGCTGATGTTGAAATTTTTGAATTGCGGCGTCGCTTCTGTCACCGGAATTAATTCTACCGCAGGAGCATTTCTCACTTCTCCAGCCAAAGGAACCGGATCTTTTGCTTCATAATACATGTCAAACAAAATGGCTTCGCCCATTATGTCTTTCATGTTGATATTTGAAACATTGACATTCTCTACTATTCCACCACGACCTCTTGTTGTTTTGAAACGAAGGCCGATATCTGTTCCGATGAATGAACAATTGTTTACGTAAATATTTTTTGCGCCGCCGCTCATTTCGCTGCCAATCACAAAACCGCCGTGGGCGTGATATACAATGCAGTTGCGAACGATCATATTCTGCGTGGGCATGCCTCTTTTCCTGCCCGCTTCGTTTCTGCCTGACTTCACACAGATGCCATCATCGCCCACATCAAAAGTACTGTTCTCAATCAACACACGATTGCATGATTCCACGTCAATACCATCGCCGTTTTGCGCATACCATGGATTTTTTGCGTACACATCTCTTACAGTCAAGTCCTCGCACATCAAAGGGTGCAGGCACCATGCCGGTGAGTTTTGAAAGGTCACTCCTTCCAGCAATACTTTTTTACAACTTTCCAATACAAGCAGATTAGGACGCAGATAATCCTTTATATCCTCGAAGTCTTTGACTGTCTTACCATTTGCCAACACGCCGGCATCTTTTGTTTTAGAGCCTTTCACTGAACTTTGAGACGGATACCATGTTTTGCCATCTTCACTTAGTACGCCGCCGGACTCAGTCAGTGTTTTCCATTGAGAGCCAGTGAGTTTATCTTTCTTCACCATGCGCCACGCATCTCCCCAGCCATCAACGATTCCTTTTCCGGTAATGGCAATGTTTTGCAAATTCTTTCCGGAGATGGGCGACTGATTGCGGGCGTTCGGTTGTCCCTCCCAGTTACCTTCTACTATTTTGTATTGTGAAAGATCATTGGTGAATTGTAAAATCGCTCCCCTCTTAACATGGAGGTTCACGTTGCTTTTCATTTCCACAGGACCGGTGATCCACAAGCCTTCCGGCACTAACACCACGCCACCACCTTTAGAGTTGCAGGCAGTAATTGCATCGTTAATGCTTTTGGTATTGATCGTAATGCCATCTGCAATGGCGCCATAGCGTACGATGTTAAAAGTATCTTTTTTGAAAGAGGGTTGTTGCACCACAGGCATTTTCTGTGCATTAGCACCAGCGGCAACAAGAAATGAAGCAAGAGTCAAACCTAGTATTGGCCGTATTTTCATTATGACAAGTTAAGTTCCGAAATAAGATCGTTATGAGATATGAAGCCTTAATTTATTGATCCTTACATACAATGCTACTCATATATTCTGTTACGGCAACGGCGACAGAGATATTTTTTTACGCAATCGTTATCGGGTGGACAATAACTGATTAACTGAATAATTGAATAACTTAAAACGTTGAAAGACGAAGAGAAAAACTGATTAAAATCACTCAGTTATTCGTCATTCAGTTATTCAGTTATTTGAACATTCGAGAGTCGCTTTCAAATGCCTAATAATCAACATTTTACATTGCCGCCTTTTTTCCCTATCTTCATCCCATCCGACAGACGAATGAAATATGAGATTTGAAGCCATTACTATAAAAGATATTGCTACTGCCCTTGGCCTTTCTACTTCCACCGTTTCACGTGCCCTGCGAGACAGTCACGAGATAAGTGTGGAGACGAAGAACCTTGTGCGTGCATATGCGGAAGAACACAACTACAGACCAAACCCCATCGCATTAAGTTTAAAGGAAAAGAGAAGCCGCTCAATTGGAGTGGTGGTTTGTGAAATTGCCAACAGCTTTTTTTCTCAAATCATCAATGGCATTGAATCCATTGCTTATGACAGGGGTTACAACGTAATCATTTCACAGAGTCACGAATCGTACAAACGCGAGGTAATCGATCTGAACTACCTTGCCTCCCGCTCTATCGATGGCTTGCTGATTTCCGTTTCGATGGAAACAACCAATTTCGATCACCTGAAAAGTTTGCACGACAAAGGATTGCCAATCGTTTTTTTCGACCGCGTGGTGGATGAGATCGATACGCATAAAGTAATCATCGATAACTCTACGGGTGCCTACAACGCTACCGTTCATTTGATTGAAAATGGGTTTAAACGCATTGCCAATATCAATATTTCCGAGCACTCGTTTATTGCACAGGGAAGATTGAGTGGTTATAAGAAAGCATTGCAGGATCATAATGTGCCGATAGATGAAAAGCTTATCAGGTATTGTGAACATGGGGGCCAGGATTACGCGGAGCTTGAACGTGAAATGGATGCGTTATTTGCACAAAAGAAAAAGCCCGATGCTGTCTTTGCCGGATCTGATACCATGACCATGGGTATACTGCGTTATCTCAAGTCAAGAAAAATGAAGATACCGGAAGAGATTGCGTTGGTTGGTTTCTCCAATTCTGAAAATGCAGATCTGCTACAACCTGCACTGACAGTGATTAAACAACCGGCTTTTGAGATGGGTAAAAAAGCAACCGAATTGCTGTTAAAGGTTATCGAAGCCAAACGCCCCGATAATGATTTCGAAAAATTCGTTTTACCCTCGGAGCTGGTGGTAAGAGAGTCCAGTGAGAAGAAATAATTGAAAATTGATAATTGAAAATTATTACGTTTCGTGTTTTCGCGAAACGTTTTTTTATTTTGGGGACTTCGTAGAGACGCATTGAATGCGTCTCTGTAACACCCGCATAAAGCAACACAAAAAATGTGGGATTACATTTTTTATGTGATTAGATTTTTATGCAACACAAAATGGGGCGAGATCGCGTTTTTATGCTATCATATTTTTGGGTGCAAGAGAGACGCGTTCAACGCGTCTCTACGGAATTCATTTATTGACATCGGCTACCAAACCATTCAAATACATTTCCAAATTTGTATACTGTTTGTCCAATGTATAAGCAGCCGCATCATTCGCATTGTTAGGATTCAGGCCGTGTGCAGTTTCCCATTCATCGGGCATGCCGTCTTTGTCGCTGTCTATCGGTGCAGGAAGAGAACGTAATTCGGGCCAACCCCCAACATCTTCAGGAGAATCGATGATGCCATTTCTATTTTTTCCGGTAGTCGCTTTGCCGGTTCTTGCCTGTTCAACAACGCGTTGATCAGCGGCATCACGAAATTTATTGGCACCTGCATATTTCAACACTGCTGCGTAAGCATCTTTGGCTGAAGTATACTTAACCTTTTCAACTTCAAAAGGTGCTAACGCTTTTGCTGAATCAAGGCTAACAGTTTGCACACCGCCGTTCCAGTTGTTGATTGAAACGGAAGCATTGCCTTCAACAACATTTCCGAAAACATAAAACTTGCCTAACGGGCTCCAGGGTTGAATGATCCTATCGGCAATTTTTCCTTTTGTCGCAGGGCCCGGTTTATAATAGTTGCACACCATGTTGTAAGAACCTTTTTCTCCGCCATAGCTACTGTTTTCGCCCCAGTTAAAAATTACATTGTTACAAAAATCAACGAGTTCATCTGGCTGATTGGGCGTGGTGGCCGATCCACTGAAACGCGGATTGCGGCTCTTATGATCTGCCAGCAGATTGTGGTGAAACGTTGCGCTTTCTCCGCCCCAGATGCCACCGTAGCCATGCTCGCCTTTTGAGTGTACCGAGTTGTTTAAACTCTCGGCAACGATGCACCATTGCATGGTAAAGTTTCTGTTGTGATAAAACGAAGCCGTTTCATCAACGGACCAGCTTGCTGAGCAATGATCAATGATGATATTGTTGTGCTGTCTTGTGCCGCCCATTGCATCATCCTCCTGGTGTTTTTCTGCACCAAGGCGCGAGCGCATGTAACGAACAATGACATTATCTGCTTCTACAATGAAAGAATAATTTTTAAGGCAAATGCCATCGCCCGGCGCTGATTGTCCGGCAATGGTTATGTCTCCATTTTTGACAGCCAATTTTGAAGCAAGTTCGATCGTACCCGAAACGGCGAATACGATGATGCGAGGGCCCTTTGCTTCTACGGCTTCACGCAAACTGCCGGGACCAGCATCATTTAGATTTGTAACTACCCACACTTTGCCGCCGCGGCCACCGGTGGTGTATTTACCAAAACCTTCCGCTCCCGGAAATGCGATTGCTCTGTCTGTTGTTGAAATTGCTGGCTGTTGTGCTGTACAAGCAACGGCCGTTAAAAAAACGGCCGAGGCAAGTACTAGCATCATTGGGTTACGGATCATTTCCTAATTGTTTTTTGACCTACGAAAAAGTAAGTAGAGGGCATTAGGATATAGGGGTTAAGGGGTTAAAACTTAATAATTGAAAATTGAAAGTTGAAAATTGAAAATGGTGGGTTCAATTTTGAATAGTCGCGATTAATCTCAACCATTTTCAACTTTCAATTTTCAACTTTCCACTAATTAATGGTACCATCTCGGGTCTCCATTATTCGGTACAGCTGCAGGTAATGTAAAGTTCGTTGTTGTCGATGTCCATGGCAATGTAACAGGCGTTGGGACTGTTCCAAGCCAAACAATTGGAGTTCCACCCGAAGCGGTTGTTACACAGTTATAGCTGAAGTTATTTGTCAGCTTGTAAATGTTTCCACTAACTCCAATCATCGCAGTATCTTTTACTGTAGTTCCTGCAACAGCATCAGGCGTGTTTGCCAAAACTGAATTGGTCAGCGAGAAATTTACCATACAAGTCGCTTCACCGTCAAGTTTAGCATAACCATCCAACACTGCCGCCTTGCCTTGTTGACCAAAGCTGTTAAATGTGCACTGGTCGATTTGTACTACAGGAATTGATACAGACGTACCGCTTCTTGTGCCCATTTTTGTAGCATACCCTATAATGCCTCTAGGCAACGAATAGAACGTAGATTTAGCTAGCACTACGCTATCAAATTGCAATTTGTCGCACATAATGGCACCATAATTCGAATTGGCAGTAATATTAGCATTAGCGATACAATTATTGAACTTAATGTTACCAATCTTATGATCATTGGCATTAGTAGCGTAGCTTCCTCTCAGTAACGTAGTAGCTCCAACCTTCAAAGTGATCACGCAGTTATCTGCAGTGAATTTTGTAAATGTAGCTGGGTCGGCTGGCGTATTAAGTCCGTTTAACACAACAAAATAAGCGGCACCAATGCCACTGGCAGTAGTTCCATCAAACTTAATTCCAGAGATGGTCAGCCCTGCTCCTGTTCCTTTCAATATGATCTCTTTTGAATTAACAATAATTGCTTTTGCCGGATCTCCGGTAACAGAAGCGATGGTAATGTTCTTTTGAGTTACGGTTGGATTCAGGCCACCACAATCATAAGTACCATCTTGCAAACCAAGTACAGCGCCATTCGCTGCGTTGTTAATTTCCGTGATGAGATTCACCGAAGGATCAATGATCTTTGTGAACATGCCTGCATCTTTTGTCGTAAATGTTGTTGTGCCTTTGCTTATTGTGCCTTTAAACAGTTCGGCAGAATATGTGGTGTTTGGCGTCAAATTTCTTATCAAAAGCGTGTCAGCAGAAATAAGAGAATCAACAGATGCACCGTTGATGTTGAGCGTCACCTTTGTTAAGCCAGCCTGGTGCCTCCAGCGAAGTATAGCTGTATAATACTGAATATCGCCACCGGATGGCGCGATGAAAAGATTTTCTCCCAGGATGGAAAATTTGTTTCCTTTCAGCCACTGTGAATCGCCCGCACCGTTTACACCAAGCACTTTAACCTGTGCATAATAATCTTTCTTCACCACCAGGTCAGCATCTGTGTATTTTTTGCTAAGCGCCGTTGTAGTATCGGTGCGAACTATGCTGGCAAATGCAGCGTCTGTTGCTATTTGCACTACATAATAAACTTTGTTTGCCGCAGTATCATTGTACAATGAGCTTCCCCACGACAATGTAGCCGTAGTAGCATCAGTTGTTGCTTTCAATGCCGAGTTAGCCATGAACATGCGTGAAAACGAAGGGTCCTGGAAACCGCCGGTCTTATCGCAAGATGCAAGGTTGGCAACAGCAAGAACTGTTACACCGATATATAGAAGGTTAAATATTTTTTGTTTCATGTTTCAGTTTTTTGAAGACAAGTTGTTCGTTTTTGGTTGTTAGTTGTTGGGCTTTAATAACGACTATTCAAAATCAAACGCTAACAATTCTCAACTTTCAACTTTTAATTTTCAATTTTTCCTACTGTCCGTAATATGGGTTTTGTACCAGATTAAAATTCGTATTGATCGCTGTATTCGGGAACGGCAGCAATTCGCTGAAGTTCGATTGGAAATAATACGCATATCCCTGGTTCGCATCATTCAGGTATGTTGCCACTTTGATGGCTTTTCTCCAGTTGTATGCGGTATAGCCCGTTGGTGTGCCTGTTATACCAGAATTGGTAAAGTACACTTGTGCAACCGGACCTGTACCGCCAACCGCATCTGTTGCCAGTATAAGTGATGACATCTCCTGTGGAACAGCTGCATTAAGGAATGCATTTGTTTTTGCGTAGATCACCATTGGCACGTTTGCATAGCGACCGGAATTCACGCCGGTTGTATCAGCAAACTGCTGCAACTTCACTCTTGTTTCGCTGATCTTTGCGCCCATCAGGTTCCATCTGATCAAATCATATTTACGAATACCTTCGCCGCCAAATTCCAACAAGCGCTCTTGTACAAGGGCCTTGAAGAAATCGTCGTGACCGGTTGGCATTGCAGGTTCGCGATCAAGGTGACCGGCATAGGCTCTGTCTCTTACTGATTTCAAAGCATTTTGTGCAGTGGAAGATGGTGCGCCATTTATTTCGTTGTCCGCTTCTGCATACATCAGTAACACATCGGCATAGCGCAGCAATGGCCATTGAATTTCCATGTATTGAGCCGTGCTATTATTGGTCCAGTTTCTTCTGAACTTACCATCGGTCATCGCATCTGCGGTCTGTAATGTTTTTTGATCGTTCTTATCAATTTGAATGTATGCAAGGGTTACATCGCGACGGGCATCCCCTATAGAATCGAATTCATAGAAATAAGTTGGAATCGCGCTGATACCTGCGGAACTTGTACCGTATGTTGTGCTCGCTGATTTCAAGCCATTGTAATAACCAATTTTTGTATCTGTGTTTGCAAGACCTCCTGCAGTGGAAGCACCCACTACCCACATCATTTCATTCGTGTTATCCGATACCGGTGCATTGCTGGACGTGTGCAGCGATTTGAACAGATTCTCATAGCTTGCATTCAAATTATTGTCTCCTTTTTGAATAATATCCTTGCACTCATCCATTGCGATCTGGTAATAAGTTTTGTAATCGCTTCTGCGTTCCATCTTTTTGGAATCAGCACGCAATGAATATCCTCCGCGGTACAATGCAATTCTCGCACGCATTGCCTTCACTACATTCTTTGAAATTTTTGTAGCGGGATCGCTGGTCTCTGAACGCCATGGAACAAGTTCTTCCGCAGTTTTCAAATCATCCAGCACATGATCGTATAATGAATCCCTGTTAAGATTCGGAATGTACAAATCAGTAACATCTGAAGAAGGAATCAATGACACAGGTGCATCTCCCCAATTTCTCAATACTTCCAGAATAAATGCAGCACGCAAGGTTAGTGCCTCGCCATACATTTTTTTCATGCTGGCTTGTTGTGATGCGTTGCCCTTGGTGTATAAATTAGATTTTGGAATGTATTTGATACAAATATTCGCTCTTTCTATTCCTGCGAACAAATTATTGAACGGGTTTGCAAGTTCCGTGTTCAAAGGATTCACGCAAAACATGCTGAAGTCACGCCGACCGCCGTCTTTAGAACCTGATGTTTTGAAATCATCGGCAGACTGTGCGAAGTACAAGCTCAAGCGTATACCATAACCCTGGTCGCCAGTTAGCTGATTATACACACCATTGATGGCCGATTGCGTATTCGTAACACTGTTGAACACTGCATCCGTCGATACGCTGGAGATGAGATCCGTATCAAGATATTTCTTGCAGGAAGGTAATGTCAACGCGCCTAACGCGATCATTGACAGTGGTAATATTTTGATGATATTAAGTTTCATTACTATTTTCTTTTGCTATTAAAAAGTTACACTAAGACCGCCAAGGTAATATCTGCTGCGTGGGTATGTTGAATAGTCCACACCCGGAGTAAGCGGTGTTGCACGTCTTGTGCTGGCTTCCGGATCAAATCCTGAGTAGTTCGTAAATGTGTACAGGTTGTTTACTGTAGCAAAAATTCTCACTTTGGAAATGAATTTGGTTTTAGCCAACAAATTCGCAGGAAGTGTATAACCTAATGTAACGTTGTTGATGCGGAGGAAAGATCCGTCTTCAATGCCATAAGAATGCAAGAAATAGTTACCTCTTGAAGGCGTCCATATTTTAGCATCTTTATTCATAGCATTCAATTGCGCAAGATCCGTAACCTTGTTTCCTGCCTCATCATAAATTCTGTATCTATCCTTCACAACCCCCAGCATGTTATTGTCTGTATACTGGTAAGTGGTAGTAAACTCAAGCTTGTTCGCATTGTACTCCTGGTTACCATAAACAAAGTTCATAAAGATGCTCATGTCAAAACCTTTGTAGGTAAACTGGTTATTAAAACCACCTGTAAGTTTTGGTTGTGCAGTACCCAGCACTGTCTGATCGTCTGTTGTGATCACATTGCTGCCATCTTTTGTGTTGATCTTTTTCAACTTCAACATTCCGGGCTCAATGTTTTTACCGCCCAAAGCAACTTGTCTATCATCTGCCACGCCCGGTTTTAAAGTGTATGTTTTGGTAGAAGGATCATATCCGGAGAAATCATCTGCTGTATAAAAACCGTCTGTTACATACCCATAGAACTGACCAACGGGTTTACCCAATTGAACATAAAAATCATACAGGCTGTTTACCCAACCGGAAGCAACAAGGTATGACTGCAAAGGATGTCCTGTTGGATCTATACCCAGATCAACGATTTTATTCCAGTTGCGTGAGACATTCAAACTCGCTGACCAGCTGAAGTCTCTGTTATTAATGATCTGGCCGGCCACCTGCAGCTCGATCCCCTTATTTTGTGTTTTACCAATATTTTGAAGTTGTGAAGTGTAACCGCTTGTAGGAGGCACATTTGCCTGCAACAACAAATCTTTGGTGTTGTTTATATAACCATCGATTGAAACTGTTAGTCTGTTATGAAGTAAAGCCAAATCTAAACCCAGGTTTCTTGTGGTAGTGGTTTCCCATTTCAGGGCGCTATTTGCAAGGCTGCCCGAAACTAGTCCCGGACTTGTGGCGCCTACGCTATAACCATAACCCTCATTCAGTGAAGTAGTAAATGATTGTCTGTATTGATCATTAGTAATCCTGTTGTTTCCTGCTGTACCGTAGCTCGCACGCACTTTTATGTCGCTGATTGCTGCGCCACCGCCAATAATACCCTCCATGAATTTCTCCTGCGATAAGCGCCATGCAACAGATGCAGAAGGATAATAACCCCAGCGGTTTCCATCGGCAAATTTTGATGAACCGTCTGCACGCAAAGAAAAAGTAGCAATGTATTTGCCATCATAAGAATAATTGGCGCGGCCAAAGAATGACAATAGTTTCGTCCAGGTTTCGGATGAAGTTGGATTCGGTTGAACACTAGCCGCAGTAGGTGGCTGAGAAGACTGAAATTGTGCAAAAACCTGGTCGGATGTCATTTCAGCCGGATACCAATAGTTGGTTGTGCTAAAACTGTTGTTTTTAGTTTGATAAATTTCCTGCCCCAGCAATACGTTCACATTGTGTCTGTTGTTAAATGTATTGGTATAAGCGAGCGTGTTTGAGTTGTTCAATGAAGTGGCGCTCGATGTTCCCATTGTAGCAGCAGGCATGTTGCCATACTGTCTTGCGATGTACGTGGAAACACCAGAGTACAAATTGCTGGAGGTGTCCGCACGTGTAGCCCCTATCGTAGTTTTGAATGTAAGGTTCTTTACGATCTGCCAGCTTGCATAACCATCTACTACAATCGTATTTTGCTTCTGATGTCTTACATCGTCATTTACGAAAGTGATTGGGTTAACAAGGTTTGTATTTTTATATGCTTCAGGGTCAAGAACAACATCCGGATCAAATGTTGTTTCAGATTTATAAGGTTGATATCTCACAACGTTTCTCAGCTTGTTATTTCCCTGGCTGCCGGTGTTGGAAGTACCGGCACCATCTACCTGCTGTGAGCTGTAGCGGATATTGAAACCCATTTTTATTTTGTCGGACAATGCATTGTCGAGTCTGAAAGAAGCCATGTTACGCTTAAAACCAGATCCGATCATGATCGCGTCTTCGTTGTTATTGTTGAGCGTTAAGGAGTAAGTAGTTCCTTTAACACCACCAGATACGTTGATGGTATTGTTTTGAGCCATTGCATTACGGCCAAACACCTGCTCCTGCCAGTTTACCGCCGGCATTTGATGATACAGGTCCATGTCTGCAAACTGACCATATTTGCTGGCAAACTTTGTTGAATCCGGTGATCCCGCATACATTGTTTTGTATAACTCAGACTGATAATTCACGAAGTCGTAAGGATTCAATACGTCCAATGTTTTGGAGATATTTCTTACGCCAAACGTCCCGTCGTATGTAACTTTTGCTTTTCCTATTTTACCACTTTTGGTAGTGATCACGACCACGCCATTTGCACCGCGAGCCCCATAAATAGCCGTTGTAGAGGCATCTTTTAATACATCATAGGAAGCAATCTCAGAAGTCGAAAGCAACGACAAAGCGTTTTCCACCTGGATTCCGTCCACAATGTAAAGCGGCGAGTTATCTTGTGTTAGTGATCCACCTCCCCGCACACGAATGAGGATCGATGCTCCGGGCTGACCTTCGGTAGTGGTTACCTGTACCCCCGCCAAACGACCGGTAATGGCTTCTGCTGCTGAGCTTAAGGGTACATCTCTTACATCTTTTGCACTGAGGGATGAGACGGAACCTGTAAGGTCTCTCCTTTTCATGGTTTGATAACCAACCACTACCACCTCGTCCATGTTGGAGACTTCTTTCTCCATGGTTATAGTGGCAATAATCCCCGCTTTCGCGGCGGTCCTTATTGTTTTAAAACCTTTGCTGGTGATGGTAAGATTAACTACCTGTGAGCCGTCTTTAACCGAGATCGAGAAAGATCCGTCGTCTGTAGTGGAGGCACCTGTTTTGGACTTATCGATAACAACGCTGGCGCCGCGGACCGGTGATCCGTCGCCATCCACCACCTTTCCTTTGATCTGGGTGGATTGCGCCGTTGCCACAATCGTTATCAATAGCGATACGAATAGGGAAAACAATGATCGTTTCATATAGCAGTGTGATTGAGTAAACTGGGTTATTGGGTGTACACAAAAGACCTCTATGGCAGGAATGATGAGATCAAAATGAGGATGATTTTTTCATTCTTGGCAATGCGATCGTTCAAATACTTGACAATCATACCCTGATCCCGCCGATTAAAAAAATTTTGGGAATTCTTTATTTACGCAATCGATGCCGATACTACTAATATGGAGTAAGGAGGCGCAGAAATGTGAACCTTTGTTTACCTATTTGAAACACCCTGACGGGAATTGTGTACGATGTTTGTAGTACGATGTACGAAATTCATCAACGTGGTACACATTAAACACTTTCGTACTCCGTACGGCGTACATCGTACATCCTTAGATCTTCACAAACACACTCATGCTTCTTGGGCCGTGGGCGCCGATGACGAGTGATTGTTCGATATCCGCGGTTTTGGAAGGGCCGGCAATGAAGCTGCCGTAGCCATATTCCTCCAAAGTGGCAATTTTCTGGTAGGCTTCGTGCATTGTGGAAAAAATTATTCCATCGTTGATTACCACGGCTAAATGCTCGCAGATAAATGGTAATACACGAGGCTGCACATCTTTTTCGGTGATCCAAACGGCACCGTTTTCGGCTACCGCAAATTTTGCTTTGATGATGGCGAGGTCAACATTTTTCAGATTATGTATCTCAGGATCGGAAATAACGGTTTCGGCGTTCTCGATGTGCAGGTTGTCAACAAGGTTCACAATCCTTTTGGCTTGGGAGAACTGCGTGGCAACGGCAGCGGCGATTTCATTTTCATCTTTGACAAAATATATCTTACCGCCAATGGTCGTAAGCACTGTGGCGTATTTGCTTTGCAAATCTTCTTCAGCGCCTTTGAATCCTGAAATATCGGGCAATGCCGTTTTTTCGGGCTGGTTTGCGGCAATGGCTGATAATATTTTGTCTCTGCTGTTCATTTTGTTTTAAATGTTCGTCGTTTCTTGTGTTCTGAGATCCTGTTGGTTGTTCATCAGGGCGAATGCGATTCGCCCCTACGGCATTCCTAATTCCTAACTCCTAATTTCTAATTCCTCTTCTTGTACCATTCCCTGAACGATTCCTTCGGTGCCTCCGGCATTTCACGTTCCTTGTACCAGGGGTTCAATTTATTGTTTACCAAAAATGGCGCATGCTTCAATACAAACCTACCTGATTTCCCGGCAGCATTGTACAAGGTTGGCGACGACAGTGTTTGCGCCATCAACTTCATGCTGATCGTTTTTGCCGCTGGCGTATACCCCTCTTTCACCAATTCCTGTCTCCACTTGTATAACTGATCGTGAATGTCAATTTTAACCGGACAAACATTGGAACAAGAACCACACAAAGTTGATGCGAATGGAAGGTCCTTGTACTTTTTCATGTCCAGATTCGGCGCTAAAATAGAACCGATCGGGCCCGCTACGGCAGTATGGTAGCTGTGTCCACCGCTTCTTCTGTATACGGGGCATGTATTCATACAAGCACCGCAGCGAATGCATTTCAAAGAATTGCGAAACTCTTTTCTGCCAAGCTGTACGCTTCTTCCATTGTCTACAAGAATGATGTGAATGGGCGTTTCTTTGCGCGGCTTTTTGAAATGACTGCTATAGGTTGTAATCGGCTGTCCTGTTGCGCTTCGCGTGAGCAGGCGCAAGAAAATGCCCAGATGTTTTCTTTCCGGAATCAGTTTTTCAATGCCCATGCTGGCGATGTGTACATCTGCGAGGTGCGCGCCCATGTCGGCATTGCCTTCGTTCGTACACACCACAAATTCACCAGTTTCTGCAACTGCAAAATTAACGCCCGTAAGCGCTGCTCTTCTTGTGAGAAACACATCACGCAAGTGCTGGCGCGCCGCTTCGGTTAAGAGTTGCGGATCGGCAACGTTTGCAGGTGTGCCCAAATATTGATGAAACAGGTCTCCAATTTCTTCTTTCTTTTTGTGAATGCAAGGCAACACGATATGGCTCGGCGGTTCTTTTGCCAACTGCACAATGCGTTCGCCGAGATCAGAGTCAATCACCTCAATGCCTTGCTCAGCAAGGTATTCATTCAACCCGCACTCTTCGGTGAGCATCGATTTGCTTTTCACCATCCGGTCAACCTTGTGCTCCTGCAACAGGCGATGTACAATTTCATTGTGCTCTTTTGCGTCGGCCGCCCAATGCACCTGTACGCCGTTCGCCGTGGCGTTCTTTTCAAACTCCAAAAGGTAATCGTGCAGGTTGGAAAGCACATTGAATTTTATTTGCGAAGCCGCTTCTCTCAATGCTTCCCACTCAGGCAACTGGTGCACATTTTTATCGCGCTTCTGGCGTATCCACCAAAGCGTTTCATCGTGCCAGTTGACACGTTCTTCATCTTTATTAAACAACGCCGCCAATGCAGCGTGATCTTTTGTAGACTCGTGCATTTTATTCTGCGTTTAATATTTCTGCGATGTGAATTACTTTTACTTTACTGCCCGCTCGTTTTAAAATGCCCTCCATGTGCATAAGGCAGGACATGTCAACGCCGGTGATGTATTCCGCGCCATGATGCAGGTGATCGGCTACCCTATCCTTCCCCATTTTTGCGGAAACAGCCTCTTCTGTTACACAAAATGTTCCGCCGAAACCGCAACACTCATCTGTTCTGCCCAATTCAATCAGGTCGAGGTCCTTGACCATTTTCAATAATGAACCAGGTTTGGAGAAAGGCTCAGCTACCAGTTCGCTCATTTGCGAAAGCTTCAAACCTCTTTGTCCGTGGCAACTTTGGTGCATGCCCACCTTGTGCGGGAAACGTGCATTCAATTCTTTTACCTGTAAAATATCTGTGAGGAATGATGTTAGTTCATACACTTTATGTCGCAAAACCGTTGCGGCCTCTTCGTTTGCGGGATCGTGCAAATGCTCCCGGACGTGCAAAACGCAACTTCCGGAAGGAGCAACTATATAATCGAATGGTTCAAAATTTTTAATGAAAAGCTCATTGCAACCTTTGGTTAAATGCTCATAGCCAGAGTTTGCCATCGGTTGTCCGCAACATGTTTGAGTCAACGGATACGTTACTTCAACACCGAATTTTTCAAGCAGTTGCAGCGTAGCTATGGCTGCATTGGGATAGAACTGGTCTACATAACAGGGAATAAACAAACCTACTTTCATACTATGGACGGATGCGCGGACGCATAATATTTCAATTCAATAATGTCATTGGGCAAAGCCTTGGTATTCCACTTTGTATGAATCGAAAGTGCCGTACCCACAGCCGTTGCCTGCGCCATTGAGGCTGCAAACACTTCGAGTCCGGGGAAAAAAGCTGCCAACAGATTCATATAAATGGCGTTTTTACTAAAGCCGCCATCAACAAAAATACGTTTCACCGAATCATTTAACACAAGACGGGTAATTAAATACTGTTGTTCGATAATATCCAGCAATAGCTGATGATAGGCTTCCACATCGTCGGCAAAGGTATTCAAATCTCTTTGTGCAAAGATGGACTCATGCAACTTACCCGCTTCCACTTGTTTCTTCGAAAGCTGGTCTTTCCTTTTCAGTGAAGCAATAATGTCGGCATTGTACGGAACATTCCTGTACCTCGCCGTATGTGAATTGAAATGATCGGCAATTCTTTTCACCTGTTGCTCATGTTCGTAGCCCGCAAACAATCTCGATGCTTTCACATGTTTGCCCTGGTATGTCATATAACATAAGCAATCCAGCTCTAGCTCTTCGCTCGTCAAAGGCTCGTCATTAAAGGGATTCATGCTGATGCACCAGGTGCCGGTTGATATCAGGATAAACGGCTCGTGAAAACTTACGAGGTACGGAATCAATGCAGCAGAGCTATCATGCAAACCAACTCCAACTAAATAACTATTGCCGGGAAAAGTTGCAGGAACGACTGCATCCGATGAAACGAGCGGTGCTAGTTTATCGGTCAGTCCTTCACCTTTCACCCACTCGTGATAATCATTCTTCTCAAAGTTCCACAACGCTGTGTGACAACCAATGCTGGTAATATCGCTGTGTGCAATTCCAGAAATCAGGTAACTCATGTACTGCGGCAGGTGCAACGCATATTTCATTTGGCTGAAGATATCAGGCCTCTCCTTTTTGATACGATACAATTGCATGCCGCTGTTCAAACTGCCCAAGACGGGCGATGCCGTTTCCAGCGAGAAGTTCTTTTCGCCGCCATACTTTTTATAAAATGGTTCGCTCAGCGCTTCAGGATATTTTTTTAAGTAATTGTACAATGGCGTTAGCGGCTGACCGTCTTCGTCAATGTACACAAGGCTTGCACCATAAGTAGAGAAGTTAATTGCCTTGATGTCAAACTCTTTCTTGCCAAACACTTCTCTCAATGAATCAAATACGCTCAAACGCAAACTCTCAAGGTTCTCGCAAGCGTCACCATCTTCATCGGTCGTCTCGGTAAACTTCGCCGACTTTTCAAAGACAATGTTGTACTGCTCATCAAAAAGAAAAAGCTTCTTATTTGTTTTACCGACGTCGAATATGGCAATGACAGAGGACATGGGAGTTGTGAGTTTTTAATGTGTACCGTAGAGACAAGGCACTGCCTTGTCTTTGTTTGCATCATCAGTGTGCGTCGCGCCATCAGGGTGCATCAGGAGACAAGGCAGTGCCTTGTCTCTACCGGGAACCCGTGTCATTAGTGTGCCCACCAGTTACAGGCCTGTTGACACCGCCTTCTGGCCGCGGCTTTTTATCAATTGCTCTCTTACTTTTTCGCTGCGGTAAACGCCCAACGGACTCAACGCTCCGCCGGAACGCAGTCTCGCTTCTGCTACCAGCGGACGAACATCCGTGCGATAAGCATGTTGCAATATTTCCTGTGCTTTTACAATATCATTATCAACTTGCGCCTGTTGCAATGCTTTTGTATCAACCAATAAAGCCTGCGCATAAGCGATCTTTATCGCCTCTACAGATTGCAACAGATCTTCTAACGGATCTTTAATGTTGTGTGAAGCGTCGATCATCCAACCTAAGCCGGTCGCGTGATTCATGCCCCTTGCATCCATACCTTCTACCAGTTCATTAAAGATGAGGAACAACTGGTAAGGGTTAATGCTACCTACCGTTAAATCATCATCTCCATATTTTGAATCATTGAAATGGAAACCACCAAGTTTACCTTCACCCAACAATAACGCAACAATCTGCTCAATGTTGGCATTTGGTAAATGGTGCCCCAGGTCAACCAACGTGTATGCTTTATCACCGAGTTTGTTCGCATACAAAAACGATTGTCCCCAATCTCCCACAGTCATTGAATAGAAGTTAGGTTCAAACGCTTTGTACTCTACAAACATTTTCCAGTTGTCAGGCAATGCTTTGTATATTTCCTGCAAGCCTTCCAAAGTACGTTGATGTGCCTTGCGGAAATTCAACTGACCAGGGAAAGAAGAACCATCACTCAACCAAACAGTTAATGAATCAGAACCCAATTCAATACCGTGTTTGATCACTTCGATGTTATGATCGATCCCTTGCTGGCGCACCGCTTTATCCACGTGCTGCAGCGAGCCAAATTTATAGCTGTGCTCTTGCCCCGGTTGATCCTGGAATGTGTTAGAGTTCATGGCATCGAAACGCAAACCATTTTGCGCAGCCAATGCTTTTATGTTTGCATAGTTCTCAGGAATATCCCATGGAATATGCAATGAAATGGCGCCGCTGGATTGATTGAGCGCATGCAGCAGACCAATGTCTTCTATCTTTTCTTCAAGACTGCGAGGCTCCCCGCCGCCGGAGAAACGACCAAAGCGTGTACCACCTGTACCAAGCGCCCAGCTTGGAATGGCCACCTGGAAGTCTTTCAACTTTTGCAACACTTCCTCAACATTGTTTACGCCTTCTGACACAAAGCCAAAAGCTCTTTTATGTGCAGCGATTTGCTTGTCGTTGTTATCTGCTATTTTATATTTTTCAATTTGCATGGCAAGACTATTAATTCTTAATTATTAATTATTAATTATTAATTCTCCTAAAACGCATTTTCATGCTTTTTTCAAAGACGCATTTTCATGCGTCTCTACTTGAGGTAAAACATTTCCTTCAAAGGCACACTCACTGGCGAATTATCCGGATTCGATTCCATGATATCGCCCATGTACTTCCACCATTTCTGCATTACAGGATGTTGGGGCAATCCGTCGAGCAGCGATTCGTCCTCAACCTCCATAACGCCAAATAGAGCATTCGTCTCTTCATCAAGGAAGATTGAATACTCGTGAATGCCTGTTTCCTTTAGCAATTGTTCAAGCTCAGGCCAGAGCTCGTCGTGGCGTTTTTTATATTCACTCACGAAGCCATCGAACAATTGCATTTTGAACGCACGTTTCTTCATGCCTGTAATTTAGAAAAAAAAGGTTGATGACCGCATGGGCCACCAACCTACCCAACATTTACTATATGAACCGAAAAAACAAACGCTTTTTATCGTACAAATGCTGTGGCAACACCACCATCCACATTCAATACATTTCCTGTTGATTTATTGAGCAATCCGCCTACAAATACAAAACATGCATTTGCAATGTCTTCAGGCAGAATGATCTCATTCAACAAAGTTCTTTTTGCATAGTAAGCAGGCAACTCTTCCACTTTTACACCGTAAGCTTTCGCTCTTCCTTCTGCCCATGCCCCTTCCCAGATTTTACTGTCGGAGATAACTGCATCTGGGTTGACAACATTCACGCGAATTTTGTCTTTACCCAATTCAGCTGCGTTCAATCTGCTAAGATGTATTTGCGCCGCTTTTGCAGAACCGTAGCCTGCATTGTTAGGGCCGCTCATCAAAGCATTTTTACTTACAATGTTCAACACATCACCACCAATATCTTGTTTACGCATTGTGTTAACGCCAGCTTGTGTTACAAGGAACTGACCTTTCACCAATACATCATATAACAGATCCCAATCTTTTTCTGTATGCTCTTCCAATGGTTTCGAAATAGACAAGCCAGCACAGTTCACCACGATGTCGACACCACCGAAAGCCAATGCTGCAGCATCAAACGCAGCGTTGATATCTTTACTGCTTGTTACATCCAGTACTACGCCGGTGAACACATCCTTACCATATTTTTTCAGGAAGAACTCTTTTGCTGTTTCCAATCTTGATGCATCATTATCGTTGATCACAACACAAGCGCCTTCGTCAGCAAACTTCTGTGCGATTGCTTTTCCAATACCACCTGCACTTCCGGTGATCAATGCGATTCTGCCGGACAATGCTTTTGGTTTTGGCATGCGTTGCAATTTCGCTTCCTCCAGCAACCAGTATTCAATATTGAAAGCCTCTTGTCTTGGCAATGAAGTATATTCTGAAATAGCTTCTGCGCCGCGCATTACGTTGATCGCGTTGATGTAAAATTCTGCCGCAACCCTTGCTGTTTGCTTATCTTTCGAAAAAGTAAACATACCAACACCAGGATAAAGGATCACCACAGGGTTTGCGTCACGCATTGCAGGACTGTTCCGATGTTTGCAAGAGTTATAGTACTCAGCATACATTTTGCGATATGCTTCAAATTGCGGAGCAAGTTTCGATTTTATCGCCTGTACATCAGACAAGTCTTCACTTGGCGTTAATGACAATACCAGCGGACTGATCTTTGTGCGTAGGAAGTGGTCAGGACAGCTTGTGCCCATTGGCGCCAGTCTATCAAGATCTTTTGAGTTGATGAATTGCAATACTTTTTCATCATCAGTAAAGTGACCAACCATTTTAATGCTGCTTGAGCAGAATCCGCGCAACACAGGAGCCAATGCAGACGCTTGTTTCACTCTTTCTTCTTTTGGCAAAGAAGAAATTTTAGCGCCACCAAATGCTTGTTTATTTTTTGATTGTTCTTCTATAAAAGCAGAACATTGCTCAATTACTTCCAGCGTGTTAATATAGCTTTCGTATGCAGTGTCGCCCCATGTAAACAAACCATGCGAACCCAACATGATTCCGCGGATGCCAGGATTCTCATCCAGGCACTGGCGCAGTTTCAGACCGAGATCGAACCCGGGACGCTGCCATTCTACCCAACCGATCGTACCCCCAAACAATTCCTGTGTAATGCGCTTGCCATCTTTCGCCGCTGCGATTGCAATGGCCGCATCAGGATGCAGGTGATCAATATGTTTGAATGGCAAAAAACCATGCAAAGGAGTATCGATAGAAGGTGCTTTTGAATTTAAATCGAATATGGAGTGATTGAACAATTCAACCATTTCATCTTCATGCTCAATACCTCGATAAACTGATTTCAATCTGCGTAAACGGTCAACATACAAAGCAGCCAGACCGCTTCTTTTCAACGTACCCAAATCACCACCGGAACCTTTCACCCACATCACTTCTGTTTCTTCACCTGTCAACGGATCTTTTGAAAATACTTTACAGGATGTGTTGCCGCCGCCATAATTTGTCAATCGCAAATCAGCGCCCAGCAAATTGGATCTGTAAATAAGCAAACCCACTTCGTCACCAGCAAGGGCCGCTGCTTTTTCCTCATCCCATAAATAACTCACGTGTTTGAATGTTGTTGTAACCGACATATTCTTTGTGCTTTAAAAAATCAAAATTGTTTTACTTCAGTGAGTTTCCGTAACCCACAACTAAAATCGAAACGATTAATATCACAATGCCTGCCAATACGGTTGATAATGTTTTTTTGCTGGTACCTTTCCATTCTTTCAAAACCAGCCCCCACAAGTTCGCCACAAGTATGATGAATGCCATGTGCAGTATCCAGGAACTCGCTCCATTACCGAGTTTGCTTTCTCCCATTCCGTAAAAGAAGAACTGTAGGAACCAGGTGATGCCTGCCAGTGCAGAGAAAATGTAGTTTTTTAATAAGGGTGCTTGTTGATTGGTATAATCGCCAAATGTTTTGTTGCGTGCATTTAAGACCATGCACCAGATAAAGTTGGTAGTAAGTCCGCCCCAAAGCAACACAACATACACAACATTATTTTGATAGAGAGGATTCATTCCTTGTCTCACAGCTTCTTCAGCCATTGACTTTCCTGCTTCCAACCCAAAGTTAAAACATGCGCTCAACACACCCGATACAATCGCAACAAAAAGTCCCAGTCCAATTTTGAATTCCTTATTTGCCTCTGTTTCTTCTTTTTGTGACAACTCTTTCTCTTTCAGCACACCCGCCCTTCCGCAAACAATTATACCGATGGTACAAACAATTATCCCAAGCAATACCAATTTCCCCCAGCTGCTGTGCAGCATGTCTGAGAAAGACTCTTTACCTGCTTTCGGATACAGATCGTAATAGATAGATGGAATAAGGGAACCAAACACAGAGCACAATCCAAGGATAATGGTGCTACCAAGCGATACGCCCAGATAGCGCACACCCAACCCGTATGTCAAACCGCCGATGCCCCACAAAATGCCGAAGAAAAAAGTGATCCACAAAATGTGTGACGGCGTATACTTGATAATTTCTGAAAAACCAGGAACCGTTAGCCATGCAGCTAATGGTGGAACAATGAGCCAGGAAAAAAGTCCTCCTACGATCCAATAACTTTCCCAGGCCCAGCCTCTTACTTTTTTATAGGGTATGTAAAAACTTCCTGATGCAAATCCTCCGATAAAGTGAAAAATTACTCCGAGAATAACTCCCATGGCAGTTGGTCTTTTATATGGCTAAACAATTAGAGAATAAAAGTAAAAAGTTATGATTTTTTATCCATCATGCACTGTCATGGTTCACAATTTCGTACGTTTGACCAATAACCAATCACCAAAGGCACCTAATGAAGCAAGTCCCTATTACGCAGCATTTATTTATCGACGTTTATTCCGCTACGCCTAAGTATCTGCAGCTGGCTAACTCCATTATAAAAGCTATTGCGGCGGGTAAAATTCAAAAGAATTATGTACTGCCTTCCATCAACGAAATAAGTTTTGAGTTTGAAATTTCGAGGGACACTGCGGAAAAAGGCTATAAATACCTGAGGTCTTTAGGTATTCTTTCATCTGTTCCGGGTAAGGGTTATTTTGTACAGAATACGCAGTTTGAACAGAAGTTTACCATATTGCTTTTGTTCAACAAACTGAGCGAACACAAAAAGATCATCTACGATTCCTTTGTGGATACGATCGGTGAGCATGCCAATATTGACTTCTACATTTACAATAGTGATTTTAGTTTGTTCAAAAATATACTGGCACGTCGGCCCGAAGACTATACACACTTCGTCATCCTGCCGCATTTTAGGGAGCGTTGGGAAAATGTAGACGAAGTATTGAACACTTTGCCTAAAGAAAAATTAATATTGCTCGACAAAAGATTGCAGGGTGTAACCGGTAACTACCGCGGCGTGTATGAAAATTTCGAGCAAGATATTTACACAGCGCTTGAGCAGGCAAAAGACAAGCTACAGAAATACAAAAGCATCAAGATCATTTTTCCGGAGAACACTTACTACCCTAATGAAATTCTGCAAGGCTTCAAACGCTTTTGCCAGGACTATGCTTTTAACTATGAAATTATTGCAGACATCGAGAAGGAAGCCATTGCACCAGGCAGCATTTATATCAATCTTCGTGAAAATGACCTGGTAATTCTTTTGGAAAAAATCATTGCGCAAAACCTTGTGGTGGGCGAAGATGTGGGCATCATTTCTTACAATGAAACGCCGCTGAAAAAACTTATCCTGAATGGCCTCACTACAATTTCCACTGACTTTAAAAAAATGGGTGAACTAGCAGCAGAGCTGATACTGAGCAATTCTTTCAAGCACATAGATGTACCGTTTTATTTAACACCGAGAAAGTCATTGTAGGGAGCACGCAGATGACGCTGATTTGACTAATTAGCACTGATTAGATTCTATACTTGCGACATCTCCGGTTTACCACTAAGGCACTAAGGACACAAAGTTTCCCTTAGAGAGGTCTAATTTTCAGCAACCTTTAGTGAGGCTTAGTGTCCTTAGTGTCTCAGTGGTAAATTAGGGACTCAAATCAAAGAAATCCGTGTAAATCCGTCCAATCCGTGTCATCTGTGTGCCTTCTCTTCTCCGCACACAATCACGTCTGCCTTTCTGCTTGCAGGTGTTACCACAAGATTCACCACCTTTCCGTCTTTCACCTCGCCTTCTACCGTTGTCTTATAAGGCGCATGCAATTTGAATTTCGCATTCCATTTCTTCGGCCATGCGGGCAGCAAATAGATATTCTTGTCATCCACTTGCATCAGCATTTCCTGCAAGCCTATCATGGCACTGCCGCCCCAGTTATGATCTGGCGACCAGTCGTAACCCGGCCCCCAAAATGCGGGGAAACGATAAGGGCCATCTGCAAATTTTTCTTTTGTGAGAGCCATCGCTTCATCAATCAATCCTAATCGTGCTGCGAAAATATTATGCTGCTTCCACCCCACCGCACTGCGCGTCTTCGTCACTTGTGAATCGAGTTGATAGGTATTGATGGCAGTATCTAAACCTGGTTTCCCTACGCCATAAATACCCCAAGGAAATACAGGATACAATTGAGGAGCCTCTGCATTCTGCATCCTTGCCCACACCAAGGCAGGAGCCAGTGTGGTTTTTCCATTGATTGTTTGTAATGGTATCGCCGGAATGCGTTGCAACATTTTTTGCCACTTGCTTTTTTGGGCAGTATCAAGATATTGATTTGGCAAAGCAAGCATGCGCTCGAGAATTACCTTCAGAGCGCAGATGGTAGTCGTTGAGTTGTAAGCACCTTTGTATGTTTCCGCAGCTGAACCGGGATATAAAATATATTCTCCTCTTTCGTTAAATGCTTTCGCACCAAGCTTCTTCGCCATGTATTGATAATGCTCGTCAAAAAATGTAAGGCAACTTTCTATGAACGGAATGTATTCTTTTATGTCACGACCTTCGTAGCGTTCTGTCTCCAACATCATCTGACAAAATTCAAAAACCGTATCCCACAAGTATTCTAGCCATGCATTATACTCGAGGCCCGCATCATAGTCAGCAGGTCTTTTTAAATTGTATTCGAAAATATTCGGCAATCCGAAGTTTTCAATTTGCTCTGTAAAACAGGCTCCTTTATGATTCCAGTAAATGGCACTCCTCAATTCTGCATTGCGCAAAGCTTTAAGGTAAAAATCAAACTGCGGCTTCAACATATCGAAGTCTCCACTCTTGATCATTGGATAATATACCAGTCTTTGATTCTGGGCAGTCATTGTGCCACCGCCCCACAAACGAAAGTCAGGAGTATATGGATATGGTTGATTGCTTTTTACAAACACCGGATCAAAAACGAACAATCCGCCATTGAATTTGGTAGGCCATTTGCCGTAGGCATTGCAACCAAGCATATAACGGAACAAATTATAATTGCGTGAAACGAAACTGTCTTTACCTTCAACAACCACGTAGCTTCTATTCCAGAATTGATTCCACCAGGCTCTCGTCTTCTGTAATGCGGTAGAACTATTCGCTGTAGCATCTTTTACAACATTGTTCAACTCGCTCTTCCAAATATCAATCGTCGCTGCCTTGGACACATTTAGTGCAATGTCTATTTGCTGCGAACGTACAGCAGACTTTGTTTTTAGCTGCCACGATGTAAAAGAGGCGTTGCAATAATTACCTGTATCAGTTTTTACAAACTGCATATTCTTTGCCTTCACAACACCGCCAAATGTATTATTAACAAGTGGATTGAACATTTTATCTTTTACAGAACCCATCCCTTCTTTTTCGACTGTATAGTCGAAAACATTTTGCTTATCGCTTCTGTTGCGGTGATAAAAAAGTATTTCATTGTTCACCACCTTCACATCATCTTTATACATTACTACATCGAATGGTTGAGGCGCTTTGTAAGAATTTGCCTTTAATTCTGTTCCTTTGATTACCCTGTCAGCTGCGCGCCAGTTTTCGTAAGACACAGTAACATCAATGGATTTAGCGCTTCTAACACCTACGTGCACAACAGGTCGAAACACATCAACCCACAAATTCACTTCAGTGTTGTTCCCCGAAATAATGACGCCACCTTCCAACAATTTCAATTCCTGTCTAAAATCTTTTCCAGCAAATGGATTGGAAGAAAAATGAAGACGCATTCTTCCCAGTGTAAGCATTTGGTTGTTCTCATCGAATGTGCCGCTTCGCGACATATAAAAAAGTACATCGCCGTTTTCCACCCAGACATTTAATCCAATGTCACCGCCACCGCATGGCATGGATTCTGAAGAGTTTTTGCTTTGCGTATGCCAAACAACATTATAATTGGATAATTCTTTCGGCTGCGCGAAAGAGATGATATATAAAAAAATGAAGGTAAGAAGGAATGATATTTTCTTGCGTATACTGGTCAATGATGAAAAGGTTGTAAAACGAATGTAAGAAAAATAGGACGAATGCCCAGTAGAGACAAGGCATTGCCTTGTCTACTGAATATCGGCGGCATATTCATTTTTCAACAGTCACGTGGTGCGAACAAAGACAAGGCAATGCCTTGTCTCTACAGGATTACTGGTTAAACCGTCACCATTGCCTTTATCACACCCGTTTCGGGTTTCAGCCAACTGGCGAAATTACTTTTCACCTCGTCAAAGGAAACGCGGTGTGTGATGTATGTTTCGGGTTTTACCAGTCCTTTCTTCATGGAGGCGATCACGTGTTCAAAATCTTGTCTCGTTGCATTCCTGCTGCTCATTAAGGTTGCTTCGCGTTTGTGGAATTCCGGGTGAGAGATAACCAGCTCGTTTTTTTGCAGGCCCACCAACACATATCTCGCGCCATGCGCCATGTATTCAAATCCTGCATTGATGGCTCGCAAATTGCCTGTTGCATCGATCACAACAGTAGGCATATCGCCATTAGTGATTTCTTTCAATCGCTCTACCACATTTTCATTCAAACCATTGATAGTAAACTCTACCCCCAGTTTATCCTTACAAAACTCCAAACGATTATCATTGATATCCAACGCAATCACTTTCCCTCCGGCTATTCTGGCAAACTCCATCGTTCCCAAACCAATCGGCCCTGCACCCACTACTAAAACAAATTCACCGGGCGTAACGTCGGCACGTCTAACACCATGCGCACCAATAGCCAATGGTTCCACCAGAGCCAATTCGTCAAAATTCAACCCTTCACCATGAATCAATGATTCGGAAGGAACTAGCAAATACTCTCGCATGCCACCATCCACATGCACGCCGCAAACATTGATCGCAGCGCAACAGTTTGGCTTGCCCATTCTGCAGGCTATGCATTTACCGCAGTTGAAATAAGGAATAAACGTAACAGCCACACCAGCCTGAAAGCCTTTAGCATCACCATTTACATACTCGGCAGCCAATTCATGTCCCAATATTCTCGGATAGGAAAAGAAAGGTTGCGTGCCTTCGAAGGCATGCAAATCCGTTCCGCAAATGCCAATTCTTTTGATCCTAAGCAATGAATAGCCAGGCCTTAACTCAGGTACTTCCCCTGTTCCATATTCAAATGTTCCCGGCGTAACACAAACCAATGTTTTCATGCGATGCAATTAAAAATTTGTTCTCAATATTTTTATACAATAAAACGAAATCAATTCTTTTTAGTTCCAGGATAAATGTAAAAGCTGTAGCTGTATGGCTTTGCAGGAATCTGGTACTGCTCCAGCGGCGCCGCAACAACACTCCAGCTGTCATTTCCGCCCACTCCCATTTGCAACAGATCAATATTTAAAGTAATAAAACCAGCGTCTTTCAAATCATACGTGTGCTTTGACGTTTGAATATTGTAGTCAGTATAAGGGCGAGCACTCATACTCAACAAACTGTGGGCAACAATTGTCAAGCCTTCCTGTTTCCTATTGCTCAACAACATCCAGCGAACATCGGTGCGGTTAGCATTCTCCTGAGGAACAACATACGGTTCTGTAAATTTATCTAAAGGCAATGAATAAATCGCTGCATTAAAACCATATCTTCAGTCAATATAATTTTCCTCCGGCCCGCGACCATGCCACGCAACATTATCGTAATCCCTTGCTATGCCGCATTGTATACCCACTTTTGGAATGTTCGCTCTGCCAGCAGGTACATCCAACGCATAGTTTACCTTTATCACTCCTTCAATATTGAATGTGTAAATTAGAACAACCTTGCTTCCGTTTGCTACTTTCACTCCACTGCATCGAAACTTGATGCAACGAGATAATAATCGTCTCCTACTCTGATCGCATCAGGATCTGAATAATCTGCATTGATCACCGGATTCTTGTAAGTTCCGTTTCCCTGGTCTGAAACCCAAACTTTTGATACCTGGGCGTTTGTGTGAATGGTGGTTAAAAATGTAGTAATTAAAAATGCACCAATGATTTTCTTATTTCGCACGTCCTTTACTTTTTGTTTTTTCCCTGAACTACTCTGTTTGCAATATCGAATTTCTGTTCCTTGATTTCCGCCAATACCAGTTCTGCCATTTTTCTTGCGCCCAACTCGTTGAAGTGTGTATTGTCTTCTTTGCCTTCGGGATAATTTGGATGCTCGCCGGGCTGTAATTGATTGAACAGCAACTTAGAATTCTCCACCCCGTATTGCTGTAATAGCGCTTTACTTTTTTCATCAAGATCAATGAACAATACTTTATCTTCTTTTGCTACAGTGCGCACTACTGCAGCATATTTTTCATGTGTCTCCTCCACTGCTCCTGCGTTGTCAAACTTGCGTCTTGCAACAGGTGTTAATAAAACGGGAACGCCGTTTTTGCTTCTTACTTCTTTTACAAATCGTTGAAGGTTGCTTTTGAAAACATCTTCAGTCACATAGCTATTTACTTTTGTGGGCACTTCGTCGTTATGACCAAACTGAATGAAGACGTAATCGCCTTCATTCATGCCATCCATAACTGCCTGCCATCTTCCCTCAGAAATAAATGTTTTTGTGCTTCTTCCGTTCTGTGCACGGTTATCAACAACAACTGTAGAATCAAAAAAAAATTTAAACGGCATGCCCCAACCTGTTTCAGGATAAGCCTCTGTTTTTTTATCCGACATTGTCGAATCTCCAACCAGCCAGATTTTAATCTTCTTAGGCGGAGCCGCAAAAGACACGAGAGCGACCAAGAGTACGGAGAGAAGTTTCTTCATTATTTGTAGTTTATGTTCTGTGAATTCAAAAGTCAAAAATCAAAAGTCAAAACCCAGGCTAATATATCATATGGCTCACACTTCTTCCACCTCCATAATCATCATTTCATGAATCGCTTATCTTATAAAGCATAGACAAGCTCCGTTTATGAAACGGAGCTTGTCTATGCTTTTTCAATCAATAAATTCAAATCAAAAGTAGGAGACCAACTCCAAATTCCTAATTCCTAATTCTTAATTGTCTAGTTGTATCCCTTATTTTGAGTAAACTCTCCTTTATTCGTTACCGCATTCAGTTGTTTTTGCGGAATAGGACGCAAGGTATCATCTGGAGATACAGGTACTGCATCCGGATTCATGGTTCTTACACGGTCAATCAATTTGCCAGTGCGTTTTAAATCGAACCAACGCAATTGTTCGCCACCAAGCTCTCTTGCTCTTTCATCCAAAATAAAATCCAGATTTACCTGTGCTGATGTAATCACCATGTCGTTTGTATGCCCCGGCAATGCGGCTCTCTTTCTTACAACGTTAAGGAAATAAGCCGCTGAATCAAGATCACCTTGTTTGTATTTTGCTTCTGCAGCAACCAAGTACATTTCTGCAAGGCGAATTACAAATACATCTCTTGCACTTTGAGCTTCCGCCAGGCTTGCACGGGTTGAATCTTTGAACTTGGAAAGAGAAACATAGAACTTGTTTTGCAATGATGCGCCATTGGCTTTGTACACTTGTGTAACATCGTACACTTTATATTTTTTTGATGCAATGTCTTTTACCGTGTCTGGAGTGGCATAGCAAACCGTATCACCCACTTTAAATCCGCCGCCTGCTTTGTTGGCTCTCCATAGCGATTGGAAAGAGCCTTCGTAACGTGAATCGAAATTTCTATTAAACATTTTAAGGTAAGCCAGTGTTGGCATGTAACGGTTGAAAGGACGGCCGTTAGGAATGTCACGAATCAATGCCGCTGTGTTCACCTGGTCGTATACCATTAAATATAAGAGGTGATCGCTGTTTGAACCACGCGAGTGACCTTGTGGATACGCAGTAGTTGCGAGATCATTAAGTGTCAAGTTTGTAGAATAATCAACGGCCCATATCACTTCTTTATTTTTCAGGTTGCCCATGTTCCACAAATCAACGTAGTTGGTGACCAAAGAAAAGCCGTAATTTTTTATCACGTCATTTGCCAGTGCGGCAGCCTCCGCATTCATACCACGGGTCAGATACATCCTTGCCAAAAATGCCTTGGCAGCAGGAAGTGTTACGCGACCATAATCGCTTGTAGTTGCCGGAAGGTTAGCTACAGCAAATTGCAGATCAGTAAATATCTGGCGATAAAAAGTATCAACAGGAGTGCGATTGGCGGTTGTTACAACACCTACAGTTGGTGCAGTGGTAAAGTTTACGCCGCCCCATGTTTCTACAATGTGCCAATAATAAAAAGCGCGAAGAAAACGCAATTCGCCTTCTCTCATTTTTTTCTGCGCATCCGTATAATCCGTTACGTTGCCGATAGCCGCAATTCCCGTATTACACAAGTTGATCGCTGCATAGAAATTATCCCACAATAAACTAATTGACGCGGTATTACTACCCACCGAATGCAAATTGAGGTATTGTGTTAATTGTGGGTACACATCGCCACTTCCACTTGTCCAGATGTCGGTGCCCATTTCAGAAACACTTACACCTTCTTCTTTTCCATACCAGAAACGGTCGTAACTGTAAGCAGCGTTTACCAGGGTTTCAAAACCTATGGCATTGGTGTACATATTTGCAGGAGTAGTTCCGCTCGGGTTATATTCATTCAGCTTTTTATTGCACGCCGAAACAATAACGGTCAGTGCAATGAAGCATATATATAGATGATTCTTTTTCATCTGTTTATTTTTTATTTTATTTTGGTCAGATGAAATTCGCATGAACAGTCAGGTCTTTGTGTGACAAAATTGTTGTTATGCTCATTTCATAAATGACTTCTTAAATGGTTTACAGATCAATATTCAAACCTCCTAAAATCAGTTTTGTCAACGGCCTTTCGAATGAACCGCTTCCTTCAGGATCGTAATCTTTCACTTTAGACATCGTGAAATAATTCTTTGCGCTCACATAAAAACGAACTGAATTGACATGCCATTTGCTGGTAATGTGCGCAGGCAACGTGTAGCCCAAAGTCATGCTTCTTACCTTCAGGAAGGAACCATCTTTATATCCAAGTGTCGTTGCAAACGGTAATGCAGCTCTGGATATTTTTGAGTTTGGTCTTGGGTAGTCGTTAGTTGCATTCTCTGGTGTCCAGTAATCAACAACAGCTCCATTCTCAATTGCGTTTGGTTCGAATTTGTTTGCGTAATCGGAAACAAATGTTTGACCAACTCTTGCAACGATGAAAATATTGAAGTCAAAGCCTTTGTATTTCAAATCATTTCCAAAGCCAACAGTGTATTTCGGTACCGCAGATCCTACAACTTTCTTGTCATAGTTAAAATCGATCTTCCCATCGGGATCACCCTTAGGACCACTAAGATCACGCACCTTAATATCGCCAGGATTGGAGCCGAACTTCGCAGCATCTGCAGCCTCTGATGTTTGCCAGATGCCTACCTTTTCATAGTCCCAAAATGATTTCACCGGGTAACCAATAATAAGGCTGCTCGCGATATCACTTTGTCCGTCTACCAGATCAACAATTCTCTCTTTGTTGTGCGTAAACGTTAATGTAGATGTCCAGGAGAAATTTTTGTTCTCAACATTCACGCTTGTCAAACCGACTTCAAAACCGGTATTGCGTGTTTTACCAACATTCTGTGTAATAATAGAATATCCTGAAGTTGTTGGTAGTGTTCTGTCTAACAAAAGATCATGTGTTCTTGAATCATAGTAGTCAAATGTTCCCAGCAACCTGTTTTTAAAGAAGCCATAATCAAGACCAATGTTTAGCGTATTGGTCAGCTCCCATTTTAAATTTGGATTTCCTGCGCGGGGACTAAAGCTATAAGCAAGTGCGCTTTTATCGTTGTATTGATAAGGAACGAGCGCTAGCAAACTCTGCGTTGCATATGGACGCACGGCATAGTTACCGGCCACGCCATAACTGGCTCTCAATTTAAGTTCTGAGAAAATATGCTGAGCTTTCATGAAGTCTTCATCAATTATGCGCCAGCCAGCGGCAACAGAAGGGAAATAAGCCCATTTATTTCCTTCTGACAAAATGGAAGAACCATCTGCGCGGACAGTTGCTGTCAGTAAATATTTTCCGGCATAACTGTAGTTTAAACGTAAGGCACCGGAAGTTAAATTACTGCCAACATAGTTGCTGTAGATTAAAAGGTTGGCCGGGTTATTCTGCAACGCATAATAGGACTGACCGGGAAGCAACTGCCCCGTTCCGGAAGCCTGCGAGGTATCAACCTTGTTGGCTATATAACTGGTCACGCCTGTAACTTCAAAACTGTGCTTATCGATTTTTTTCTGATAGGTGATAATGTTTTCCCAGATAAGATCTGTACCGGTGACATTGGTAACTCTTGATAAAGAACCGGAAGACAATGCACGGTCAATGGTATTGGCACTTTCAAAGAATCCGTTGCGTAAATTGTTGTTGGTAACACCCAAATTTGAACGGATAGTAAGACCTTGCAGTGGTTTCCATTCCGCATATGCAGTTGATAATATGCGGGTGGTGTTTGTCTCGTTAATGTATGCACCGGGTAGCTCTTCCATCAACGGATTGAACTGTGCACCATTGCCGGGATATTTCGCCAGCGTACCATCGTCATTATACGGTGTGTAGTATGGTAATACTTTGTTTGCTACTGTCAGCACTCCATCTTGCCTTGAATTTCCTTTATAGTAGGTTAGCTGGCTTTCCAGTCCCACTTTAAATGTTTTAGCCAACATTTGTTCAATGTTCAGGCGAACTGCGTATCTGTTGGAATAATCGTTGGAAAGAATGCCTGTTTCTCTCAAATAATCAACAGAGAAATACACTTTTGTTCTTTCGCTACCACCGGCGATGCCAACATTATAGTCTTGCTGAGAACCATTGTGTATCAAGTATCCAGGCCAGTAGGTAGATACACCATTTCTCACAGCTGCCAGTTCCGATGCACTGGTAAACACCAGCGAATCATCTGCAGGTGATTTCCATATGCCTGCTGTGCGATATGCCTGACGTTTAAGGTCCGCAAATTCCGGGCCCGTCATTGGCTTAGGATAACCTGCTACTTTGGTCTGACCATAATATGCACCAGCACTTATGTGAGGCTTGCCGCTGGTGCCTCTTTTTGTACTGATGATAATAACACCATTTGCGCCTTTTGCACCAAAGATGGCTGTTGAAGATGCATCTTTTAAGACTTCCATTGACTGAATGTCATTTGGATTAATATCCTGGTAACTCGAGTACTGTATACCATCCACGATAAACAATGGATTGTTTTGTGCTGTAATGGAACGGTTACCGCGAACAGTAATGTTCACGCCCGCACCTGCAGCACCGCTTGTTCTTACGATATCAACGCCCGGCATTTTACCCTGCACACTTTCCATCACATTGTTGCCGGCTACTTTTTTAACTTCATCACCTTTAATGGAAACTACGGCCCCGGTAAGATCTTTTTTCTTTACCTGTCCGTAACCCACTACCACCACTTGTTCCAATTCTTTCTTGTTAGTGGCGAGTGACACATTGATTGTTGTTCTGCCTCCAATCACTACTTCCTGCGCATCATAACCAATAAATGAAAAAACCAGCACCGCATTGTTATCTGCATTGATGGAATACAAGCCTTGTAAATTGGTAGAGACGCCTTTTTTCTGGCCTTTTACCATAACAGAAACATTGGCGAGCGCCTCACCTTTATCATCGGTTACTCTACCTGTAATAACACCCAGTGGATGATTTAAATTTGAATTTGCTACTACCGCATTCAAATGCCGCCTCAATTCAATCGACGGAGAAGCCAATGAGACCAAAGGCACGCATGTAGCCAACAGTATGGCGCCTTTTCGTAGGAGAGGATTTGTATTACACAAATGCTCCCGGGCAATCGTTAGTAATGGTTTCATAATAGTAATTGTTGTGGTATATGTTTAAAACGCTTAAGTCAATCTATTGAGCTCTATTATCTCATCAAAACATAATTGGAAAAAATGACGGAAGACAAACGGGGACGGAGAAGAAATAACAACCCCAGTGGACTTTGGCTGGAATTTATTTCATGGCAAAGGCTATGACAGCTAAGCCGAAGACTTAGGTCTGATGAAGAAATTTTCATTTGGCAAACGTTATTTGATCCGCAGCTAAAAATACCAAAATCAAATGTTTGCACTAAGTGATGAGCGATATATTTGTACGCAATCGTTCCCGAGAAAAGAGCCTTAAAGCTTAAGGCATAACGCCAAACGCTGAATGCTGGGCCCGGAACCACCGCGTTGTGCGTTGAGCTTTACGCGTTGTGCGTTGAGCATCTGCCATTTCTGCGTTAACTAAATAACTATCTTGCCGTTTCATTTAGCTCAACCCAACATTACTTTTCACAACATGAAGACGAATTCATTATCTACCAAGCCGCATTACGCCATACTGGATGGATTACGCGGTGTTGCGGCACTTATGGTAGTTGCTTTTCACCTTTGCGAAGCACATGCCACGAGCCACCAGGATCAGATCATTAACCACGGCTACCTTGCGGTCGACTTTTTCTTTTTGCTTTCCGGCTTTGTCATAGGATATGCTTATGACGACAGATGGCGCAATATGACGATTGGTAATTTTTTCAAACGCCGACTTATCAGACTTCAACCAATGGTTGTTATGGGATCGATCATCGGTGCGGTCTGTTATTATTTTCAGTCGTCTGGCATATTCCCTATAATAGGACAAACACCGGTATGGCAAATGCTGCTTATAATGGTGATAGGTTGCACAATGTTGCCCATCCCGCCTTCCATGGATATCCGTGGCTGGTCAGAAACATACCCGCTCAACGGCCCCGCCTGGTCATTGTTCTACGAATATGTGGTCAATATCTTTTACGCGCTTGGCGCAAGAAAGCTATCAAAAACCGTGCTCTCCATTCTTGTCATTTTATCGGCGGGAGCGTTAATCCACCTTGCAGTAAACCAGGGTGACGTTATCGGCGGCTGGTCACTGAATGCAGAGCAAATGCGTATTGGCTTTTGCAGAGTGATGTTTCCATTCTTTGGAGGATTGCTTTTGTTCAGGATTGCCAAATTGCGCAATATAAAAAATGCATTTGTGTGGAGCAGTCTGTTGACCATTGTCGTTCTCGCAGCTCCAAGAATTGGCACAACTGAAAACTTATGGATGAATGGCCTGTACGATTCATTAAGCATTGTTTTGATTTTCCCACTTATCATTTTCTTAGGTGCAAGTGGAGAAATACAAAGCGGCGCAGGAAAGAAAATATGCAAGTTCCTGGGCGACGTTTCTTATCCAATTTACATTACACACTATCCGCTGATTTACACTTACACCGCCTGGGTTTCAGATAAAAAAATTCCGTTGAAAGAGGCGTATCCTGTTACAATAGCAGTGTTTGTTTGCGCAGTTGCAATTGCTTACGCTTGCTTAAAATGGTACGACGAACCAGTGAGGGCATGGCTGAACAAGCAAGCCAAAGCTCCGGTTAAAGTCAAACATGAAAATGAAGTACCGGCGAAATAGACGAAGCCAAACGCTTAGCGCCTAACGCGGGTACGCTTGCGTTAAGCGTTGCGCGTTTAGCATTTAGCGTTCATAAATTACCCTAGCTTTGCTCCTATGAATGCAGGCACCATTTTACACAGCACATCACTTCTCAATGATACCATTTTCGAAAACTGCTCAATACTCATCACAGAGCACAACGAAAATGGTGCGATGGGTTTTGTGATCAACAAATTATTTGATCGCAAACTCAATGAACTTGAAGAATTCAAACACATTATTCCGTTCCCTCTCTGTGATGGCGGTCCTGTAGACCGCGAACATCTTTTCTTCATCCATCAACGGCCGGACTTAATAAAAGACGGAACACTTATTTCTGGTAGCATCTACCTTGGCGGAGATTTCAAAACTGCGGTGAAGCTCATCAATGATCAAACCCTTACGGAAAAAGACATCAAAATTTTTATCGGCTATTGCGGCTGGGATGCAAATGAACTTGAGGCTGAAATTGCAGAAGGAAGCTGGGAGCTGGTGGGGACTAAAAGCTTGTTTGCCTAACTTTTTGGAACGTTGTCTGCCAAACCCTCCTGGCCTTTGATTATTTCATTGAATTTCATTAACCTGTCACCAATGAAAAACACGTCCGGTCGTTTATTGAAATTGTCCGTATTTGTTCTGCGCTTGCCTATATCTAAATTATAATGCTCCAAAAGCTTCGCAAAATTTTCTCTCCCTCCATAGGAAGCTAAGTGCAGCGACTCAGTCAATTCAAAATGCGCAATTCTTTCGACATCTTCACTTGCGTCAACTTCGAGACAATCCATCATCAGTTTCTCCACACAAGGAAATATGCCTTCGGGAGAATCACCATAACGGCCAAAATAGTAGCCATCCACAAAATCTTCTATCGTAGGTTTCCGGTCTTCCAGATAATCGAACAGCGTAAGATCGTAGAACCTATTGAATTTTTCAGAAATAAAAACCGCCAGAAATTTTCCGCCGCCGCAATGAATGCTCAGGCAATCTCCTTTTCTGTACTTCACCAGTTTGCCTTTAACTTTGTCAGGCGAACCCGCTTTCATCTTATAATTTTTAAACGGAGACATTACGTTTTTACAGAACTCGCCCTTACGAAATGTACCAATCGTATTAAACTCAATCACTTTTTTAAAATCTTTATCCCAAATCACAAAAGCATTAACGCCAATCATCTCTTGAACATACTTCATCAGTTCCGGTCTCGCACATTCAAAAGAACCTTTCCGGGTGGTTGAAAAACAGAAGACATCCTGATTAAAAAACTCATTGAATTCAGATTCGATAAGCTCATATCTAAAATCATCTTTTAGTCCGCAATATGCCCACTCTGAGCCATCTTGTTTGATCCAATCAACTTTGCTTATCCCCTTTTTATTTGCTTCGTAAATAAGTCTGGAATCCATTTTATTATTTATTCACTCAAGATACTATCTTTCTTCAAGTCATGTTTGTGAAGTTCAATTGGTGAGCATGCTATTTCCCTCCGCTCCGGCGTGAACCCTTTACGTCCTTTATTCTTTCATTTTGCGCCTTTGTGTGAGATCCGAGATAACACCTGACGAAAATCACCCTTCAATAAAAGACATTTTTATCCTTTATTAATTAATTTTGTGCAATCATTAACTGCAGCGGTCTTCAAAGCATTAACCAGAGGCTATTTCAGCAGTTACCGGATAATTATGAAGTTGCGTTTCGTTTTTAAAAATCCTAACAATACACTTCCGAATAACATCGATTGCATGTCCCTGCCATTTTTTTTAAGCGCTACCAGAGACTTATCTGCTAAGCCTTCGGGGAAGTTTGTGCGCTAAAGTTGGCAAGTTTTAAAGACAACTGTTTACATAAAAAACAAACCTATAACCAATATGCAAACAAGAAAATTATGGTTGGCCCTATGTGCCGTTATTTGTATTTCTTTTGCCGTACTTATCTACTATGGTCGCGATATTTATCTATCTGCCCCTCCTATTCCCGCATCAGTAACTACTGCTGATGGACAAGTGTTGTTTACAGGACAGGAAATAAAGGATGGCCAAAACATTTGGCAATCTATCGGGGGACAAACTGTTGGTAGCATTTGGGGGCACGGCAGTTATATTGCGCCAGACTGGAACGCTGACTATCTGCACAGAGAAGCAAACTACATCTTAGACAGATGGGCAGTTGCAGGCTTTGCAAAAAGATTTGAATCATTAAACGAAGAACAAAAAGCATATCTAACTTCAAAGCTTCAACAAAATATCCGCACCAATACTTTTGACAAAACTGCAGACAAAATTGTGCTGACAAAAGAAAGAGCAGAAGCTTTTGATTTTCTATCACAACACTATGCAAAGCTGTTCATGAATGACCCGTCTTATGATTCACTTCGTAATTTTTACGCGATTCCCCTGAATACAATTAAAGAGCAGGGAAGAATGCAAAAAATGAATGCCTTCTTTTTCTGGACATCATGGGTATGCAGCACTGTGAGGCCGGGAGAAAAAATAACATACACGAATAACTGGCCGGCTGATGAGGTGATTGGGAACAAACCCGCTTCTTCTCTTGTTTTCTGGACGGGATTTAGCGTGATCATTTTGCTTGCGGGTGTTGCATTGTTGATCTTCTATCACGCGAAAAACAAAGAGGAGGACCATGTAGAAAAACTTCCTGCTACGGATCCTTTAGCGTCTATTAAAAAGACCGACTCGATGAAAGCGACACTGAAATATTTCCGCATAGTGTCGGCGTTAATCATCGTGCAAATATTAGCCGGCATTATTACAGCTCACTATGGTGTTGAAGGGAATGGTCTGTTTGGCTTTCCTCTGTCAAAATTTTTACCGGAATCGGTTTCAAGAAGCTGGCACGTGCAACTGGCCATATTTTGGATAGCAACTTCCTGGCTGGCAACAGGTTTGTATATGGCACCACTTGTGTCAGGATATGAGCCAAAATATCAGAAGCTGGGTGTAAACATTTTGTTTGGTGCACTGATCGTAGTGGTGGGCGGATCATTGTTGGGCGAATGGTTGGGCATCATGCAAAAGTTTGGATTGGTAAATAATTTTCTTTGGGGTCACCAGGGATATGAGTATATAGAATTGGGAAGGGTTTGGCAAATCCTATTGCTGGCGGGCCTTGTTATTTGGCTTGTTTTAATGTTGAGAGCATTGATGCCTGCATTAAAACAAAAAAATGAAAGCCGCCACTTACTGTTACTGTTTATCATTTCCTCTATTGCCATTGCATTATTCTATAGTGCCGGATTGATGTATGGCAGACAAACACACCTCGCCATAGCAGAATACTGGAGATGGTGGGTTGTACACCTTTGGGTAGAAGGTTTCTTCGAAGTGTTTGCAACTGTCGTATCTGCATTTATATTTAGTCGTATGGGACTGTTGAATATAAAATCTGCAACAACATCTGTTTTGTTTGCAACCATCATTTTCCTTGCAGGAGGTATACTTGGAACATTCCACCATTTGTATTTTACCGCAACACCAACAGCAGTGCTGGCTCTGGGTGCATCCTTCAGTGCATTGGAAGTGGTACCGCTTGTGTTGATCGGACATGAAGCGTTGCACAACTACAAAGTGAGTAAATCAACTCCATGGATAAGTGCTTACAAATGGCCAATCTATTGTTTCATCGCCGTTGCTTTTTGGAATTTCCTCGGCGCAGGTATCTTTGGTTTCATCATCAATCCACCGATCGCATTGTACTATATGCAAGGCTTAAATACAACTCCTGTACATGGTCACGCCGCTTTGTTTGGTGTGTATGGAATGTTGGGAATCGGCCTGATGTTGTTTGCGTTGCGCGGTCTTACTCAAGACAAGGGATGGCAAAACAAGAGTCTTCGTTTCGCCTTTTGGTCAATGAACATCGGCTTACTGCTGATGGTGGTTGGAAGCCTGTTGCCAATAGGTTTGCTGCAAGTGATCGCATCTGTCGATAAAGGCTACTGGTATGCAAGATCAGCAGAGTTTCTGCAAACGCCTACCATGCAAGCATTGCGCTGGCTGCGCGTTCCGGGGGATGTAATATTCGCTGTAGGCTGTTTTGTATTGGTCTTGTTTGTATTTAAACTTAAACCAATAAAAGCAACAAAAAAAGCATCAACTGATCTAAGAAAAACAAGGAAGGCTGAACTGGAGGAAGCGGAAATTTAATTGAAAATTGAAAGTTGAAGGTTGAAAATGATTTGGAGAGAGAAGTCTAGACTGAAGTGTTCGAGTGGGCTTTCTTTCTCCATTTTCAACTTTCAACTTTCAATTTTCAATTACCTCAACCCTTCCATATAATTTGCAACCTCTTTCTTCAACGCACTTATCAAAACCGCCTTTTGTGCGTCATCTCCTTCTGCTCTGAAGAAAACATGCAGGCTTGAAATGCCCTCTCCTTCTGTTGCCGCATGAAATGCAAGCGTGTTGGCCGTTATAGACGCAGGAACCGGATCGACGATCTTTAGCACAATAAATTTGTATTCCGCCTGATATTGTGTCACTTCATCTTTTCTTTTACTGCCGTCGGCAAAAGTGATCTCGCGTTTCAGATTCTGGGTTTCTCCCTTTACATCGATGGATTTGATGTAGCCATTACTTATCGTTGCCCATGTCGCAGGATTTTTAATAGCATCCCACAACACAGGAACAGGTTTCTGGAACCTGACTGTTGTATCAAAATCCCAGGTTAGTTTTTGCGCCGCTTGCATTTGTGCAAACGAAGAATAATACGTAGCTACGCAGAAAAACAGGACTAGTATATATTTATATTTCATCGGAATTTAGTTTTTTGTTTCTGTACGTTAAAATCGAAAGCGCTGTGCATGCGTCATAATGACGTTGATGTAGCGGCATCAGGGTGTTACGGGAGACGCGTTCAACGCGTCTCTACCGGGAACCCCGTTCATCATTTTCAACTTTCAATTTTCAATTATCCATTACTCAAAACCTTCTCAATCTCTTTCGCTGATTCAGCCGAAAAACCGGTGTACTTGCTTACAATGTTGCCTTGTTTATCAATCAGGTAAATAGTTGGTATGCCCGAGAAAAGAAAGTTCTTCATCGTTGCATTTTTATCAGGACTTAACAATTGCTTCCATGGCATTCCTTCCTCTTCCATTGCTTTCGCCCACGCTTTTTTGCTATCATCTATTGAAACACTCACGATATCAAAACCTTTGTCTTTGTATTTTTCATACAAGTCCTTCACTCTTGGAATTGCTTGTCTGCATGGACCGCACCAGCTAGCCCAGAAATCGATCAGCACATACTTGCCTTTATATTGTTCAAGTCCTTGCATTACACCATTGTTATCAGGGTAAGAAATCGCTGGCACAGGCATTCCTGGTTTAAGCGAATTTGCTTTAGCCATTTTATCTTCCATGTCGGCCTTCATCTGTGCACCGTCTTTGAACCATGGATAACGCTTATTTAAATCAGCGAGAATGGGCATGATAATGTCCTGGTCTTTCTCCCAATTCAACATACCAAGGCCATACACAACTACAGGACGATTTCGATATGCATGTATCAATACTTTCAGCCTATCTTTAAAATCTTCGCTGAGTACCTTGTAAGGATCTTTCTTTTTAAGGTAATCAGACCACACAGAGTCTCCTGCCTTATCTGCGTAATACATTTCTTTACTATCCGCAATCATTGATTGATAATTACGGTAAACCATGTGATCAACAAGATTGATGAAATTATTGTCTGCCGAACCTTCCACAAAAATGTAGGGAGGGTTTTTAACTTTGATTTTTGCGGTATCATACCCTCTGCAGTTGATCGTCATGGATGAATCTGTAAACACCGTTACCCTATCCCATTTGATGATGTCTACTGTATATATACTCGGCACGGTTGCATCAACTTTCAATTGCCAGGTTCCATCGGCAGCAACATCTGCGGAGTCGTATGTTATTTTATCCCAACCCTTGCTTTTGGTCAGCCATACTTTGTTCAAGTGAGTCTGAGGAGCCGGGTTTGTAAACTGAACCTTCCCTTTGATGATAATGTATTTCTTCGCAACTTTCTTTTGCGCCTGTAACGTACTGATGGCAAGCAATGCACCAGCAACCACTAACAACTTTTTCATTTTGTTTATTTTGAACTTTTAATTTGTATGTATTGAAACCATGCGGCATAGCAGCTCCTGCAGCGGTTTTGTTGCCCCACTGACAATTTCTACTGGGACTAAACTTATTTTCTTGTAAGTCTCTCTTTACCACTAAGACACTAAGGCCACTAAGGTTCACTAAGAGTCTTTCCAACTCCTAATTCCTAATTCCTAATCCTTAATTGCTCATCGCTTTCTTCCCTGCGTCAATAAAACTATCCGCTTCCTGGTAGCCACCGTCGCGGGATACGAGTTTACCATCTCCGTTGATATAGAGGAAAGATGGGTAAGCGTTCACGCTATATTTCTTTGCCAGTGCAGGGCCTTCGCCTTTTTCCATGTCGAGGCTAACGTTAATAAAGTTTTTATTGTAGAAATCTGCTACTATATCCAGCGTAAACACATCCTTTGCCATCATGATGCACGGTCTGCACCATTGTGTATATGCATCTACAAACACGAGCTTGTGCTCTTTTTTCGCCTGTGCCAAAATGGAGGCCCAGTTGTTTTCGGTGAAAGTGATAGATCGCTTGTTATCGTTTTTAACTTTTGCCACAGCCATTGAACTGCGAGCTTTACCCATCAACACATTGGGATCTTTGACAACAGAGCCGGCATTCGTAAAGTCCAGCTGATCGCCATTTCCGGCATAAAAAACATAAGCCGGATACATGAGCATGGCTAAATGTGGTGCAAACTTTTTGCCTTCTTCGGTAGTCATGTTCATTTTGATACTAATGCAGTGATCGTTGAAATAACGAACAATCGAATCAGCGGTAAAAACTTCTTTATCTGCCTGCAAATTTGCCGGAGACGGCTTTGCCATCTGCACATCAACAAAAACAACTTTGTTATATTTTTTGGCTTTTGCTACGGCCTCATCAAAACCTATGTTTTGAAAACGAACAGAGTCCTGGGCAAACAAGCTATTCGCAGACACAAATATCAAACCTGCGAGCATTAGGGCCCGATCAAAAAATTTCATACACTTCATTTTTTGTTTTTAAATGGAATCAAATTGTTAAGAGTAAAGAACAACTAAGGTGCGTATCCTGTATTTTGTTTTATAAGACCATTAGAAATATCAATTTCACTTTGTGGTATTGGCAATACTTTTTTGGCTTCAGGCAAGTCTGGTGACTGCAAAGGTTTTCCTGTACGCATTAAATCGTAGCGATAAAATCCTTCGAAGGCCAGTTCAAATTTTCGTTGCTGCAATATTTTTTCAATCAATGCATTGGCGTCCGCAAAATCAGCACTGGTAAAAGGTGTAGCATTGGGCAGGGAGCGATTTCTTATTTTATTCAGCAATGTAATTGATTCAACATTTACGCCCTGCGTTCTTGCCAAAGCCTCTGCACGAATCAACATTACTTCAGCCAATCGTATCACAGGTACATTGTCCCTGCTGTTTGGGTTATTGAATTTGAAAGTTGTGTAATCATTCAGGCGATCAGTATTGTATATCTGATCTCCTTTAAACATCAACTGGCTCACGCGCAAGTCACCACTTTCAAACTCGTTCATAAAATTCTTGTTGATCCAGAATGCACGCTTGAAATAATAAGTGGACCCCACATTATTGCTAACCGATGTAGTTGTGCCTATCATCTGGCTCACAGGGAAAGCAAGTATGTGTTCCGTTGTAAGATTCTGGGTCGTTCCGGAAGGATTTGCAGGAAACAATTGCGAAAGATCATTCACAATTGAGTAGGTACCTGTTTCATCCAACACAATCTTCGCAGCATCGGCTGCTTCTTTGAACTTTCCCATATACAAGTAACATCTTGCAAGCAACGCATTGGCTCCGCCTTTTGTGGCACGTGATCTTGTGTTGAGATCATTCGTTTGTTTCTCAGGTAATATAGCGACCGCCTCGGTAAGGTCTTTAATAATGCTGTTGTAAATCTCGCCGTTGGTAGAGCGGGGAATGACTTGTCCTGTCTTATAACCCTGGAACGGCGTCAATTGTAATGGTAATCCAAGACCATCCATTTTACCCGTCAAAGCCCCATCGCCATATAGTTTAAGCAAATCGAGATAAGCGTATGCACGAATAAACTTTGCTTCTGCTATATACTGATCTTTCTTCGCCTGCTCAAACTGACCAAAACGCGGGATCTTATCAATCACGTTATTGGCAATGTTGACAGTTTGAAAATATTCTGTCCACATTCCTACCACGCTGTAATCGGTAGGTAGTGCTGTGCCGGTTACATAGGCATCATAGTTAATGGCATGATTCATTGTGGCAGTTGTGAAATCGCCGAACGTATAAGCGATGTATTGTGTGGCAGAGCCAAACAGGTTATAGTAGCCCTCCATCAAAGCCTGTTCGGCACCACTTGCTGTGGCAAACACATCCTTGTCTACCAATGTATTCTCTGGTGATATGTCAAGCTTTTTATTGCAGGCATTTATTGAAATTGCCGTGATAAAAAACAGTAAGGGAAATATTTTTTTTGTCATGGTTACTTCTCTTTAAAATCTACAATCCAACATTGAAACCGACCTGGTACATTTTGTTTTGCGGCATCGTTATCTCATCATAACCCGATTGCAGCGCTGATGAACCAAATGCATTCACTTCAGGATCAAGACCAGTGTACTTCGTTAGTGTAAACAGATTGCTCGCCCTCGCAAATATTTGTACAGTTCGCACGGTATTTTTTGTTGCACGCATCAGCTTTTCAGTTCGTACGTTGTACGCAAGCGACAGTGTGCGCAAACGCAGGTATGATGCATCTTCCAGGAAACGGCTGATTGTCCTGCTCGTAGTAAAATCCATCGTGCTCGATGCTGATCCCGGTGAGGTGGTGATGGACGCATTTGCCAGTTTTGGAATGTCCGTTGTATGACCGGGCACCAACCAATGATCAAGGATATCTGTTCCCAAATTCGCAGCATCCGCGGTGGCATAAGTAAGCAATGTCGCCTTTGCACCGTTGATCATTTTTCCACCATAAGAAAAGGAAAGAAATGCATTCAGCTCCCAGTTCTTGTACGTAAATGTATTTCCCAGGCCGCCAAAGAAATCAGGCAAGCTTGTTCCGTAAGGTTTTCTGAAATCATTTACATCATTCACTACAGCAAACAGTGAAGCCGGAGGTATGGTAGAAACGCCGCCTTTATTATCGTTCCACAGCGGGTTTCCAGTCATTGGATCCACACCCTGCCATGTGTACAAAAAGAATTGTGCAGCAGGCTCCCCTTCTTTCATGTACTTGTAGGCATCATTTGCAAGGCCCACTTCTTCTCCGCCAAAATTGAGCTTAACAATTTTATTGGTGTTGCGTGAAATATTGAAATTAAGTGCCCATGAAAAATTCTTTCTTCTGATGATGTCGCTCGTAATCGTTAACTCCAAACCTTTGTTCATCATGTCGCCTATGTTTTGAGGTTGCGAAGTCCAGCCCTGGTACAAAGGAATAGCGGAGCTCAGGATCATGTCTTTAATGCGGCGTTGATAATAATCAAACACAACGGTTAAACGGCTGTCAAACAAAGTTGCATCCAAACCGATGTCAACCGATCTCGTTCTCTCCCATTTAAGATTGGGATTATCAGGTTGTGCCATTTGCAAAATAGGCGTTCCCGCATACGTAATGTTGTCGCTGTTGATCACATACTGCCCCTGGCTTCCATAGTAAGAAGTCGTACTGTTGTTGCCGGAATAGCCAAGGCTTCCGCGCACTTTAAGATCGGTGATCCATTTTACATCTTTAAGAAATGACTCCTGTGAAATACGCCAACCTGCCGAGAAGGAAGGAAAGCCAACATACCTGTTGTTGCTTGCAAACCTTGATGAGCCGTCAATTCTATAAGTAATACCTGCCAGGTATTTATTCTCGAACTCGTAATTGGCCCGGGCAAAATATGATACCAGCGCCCATTTTTGATTCAATGCAGAAGACACATACCTCCTGTTGGCCGCTGTTATGCTCTTAATGTTGTCATTGAAAAAACCATAGCCACCAATGCCCGTAGTTGATTCATTTGACTGTTCATAGCTTTGGCCCACTATTGCGTTGATGTAATGATTGCCGCTGAAAGTTTTAAGAAAATTGATGGTGTTGTTCACAACGATCTTTCTGTTGTTCGCCGTGCTTTGCACAGCATCATCGCCGAAGCCGCTTGGCAGTTTCACTCTTCTTGTGTATGCATTTGAACTGGTAAACTGTGTACCAAATTCAGAACGCAGACTGAGCCATGCGTAAGGTTTGTATTGCAGAAAGATATTTCCTAACGCATCAGAAACATTCAATGTGTTCGTATTCAAATTCGCATCTGCAACTGGGTTTGCATCCAGTTTACCATAAGGGTTCGTACCAATGCCGTAGTAATAATTTCCGGAAGAATCTTTTACCGGAAGATTAGGCGCTTTGGTAATGGCGGCGCGATAAATGGCTGGCGCATTCATTGATGAGTTAGCAGAATAATTCATCGACATGTTCACGCCGAGCGATATAGCTTTCGATGCCTGGTAGTTTACATTTACCCTTCCTGTATATCTTTTGTAATCATTGTTGATCACATAACTCGGTTGATCCGTGTATGACCCGCTGATAAAAAATTGTGCCTTGTCGGTTCCTCCTGCCATTGACACATCTGCCTGTTGTGTAAAGGCGGTACGTGTCACTTCATCCTGCCAATTGGTATTGTAAGGCGAATTGAAAATTTTGTTTGCACCTAGTTCTTTGTAGTAAGTTGTATAGATGTCGTTGTACTGCGGGCCATCCAGCAATGAATATTTTCCAATTGGTTGAACAGCACCTGCGGTGTAACGTACATTAAAAGATGTTTTTCCTTTGTTGCCTTTTTTGGTTGTGATCAAAATCACACCAGCAGAACCACGGGATCCATAGATTGATGTCGCATAAGCATCTTTCAAAATTTCAATTGATTCAATGTCTGCGGGATTCAGAGAAGCAAGCGGATTGTTTTCAAATGATTGCTCCGGCGTAAGATTGTTGCTCACATTCACACCGCCAAAACTTGCGGTAGCTGTTGTCGAATTTCTGAAACTGCTTGTGTTGGTATTCTTGCCAGAGCCGTAAACAGGCATGCCATCAATAACGATCAACGGTTGGTTACCATCAGGATTCAATGTACTCAAACCGCGAATGGTGATGGCCGTTGCAGAACCAGGCACACCTGAACTCGATAACACGTTTACACCCGCAGCTTTACCGTTAATGGCGTTATCAAAAGAAATGTCTGCAGCTTTGTTTAACTCTGCACCACTGATGGACGTAATGGAACCAGTGATGTTTCTTTTTCTTTCGTTGCCATAACCCACCACGACGATTTCATTCATGTCCTTGCTGGCAGACAAAAGCCTGAGCGCTGGTAAAACGTCCTTGTTGCAGGGCGTTTCAAGTTTTGCAAAGCCAACGGCTGTTACAACGAGTGTATCACCGGGCCGCACAACCAAATGAAACTTACCGTTTTCATCGCTTGTTGTGCCTTTCTTAGAACCCTTTACCCTGATGGAAGCGCCGGGAATAACAGCACCATCTTTTTCAGAATTAACGGTCCCCTCGACCTTGCGGACAGGCGACTTTGTATCCTGTGCGTGCAGCATGATGCTCATGCATGACATCGCTACGAGGTATACAATATGTTTACAAATGTGTTTACCTAAAGCCATACCTGGTGTATTGCTTAATGATTATTAAATAGAAATGCAGTTGAATATTGCTGATGGCGCTGGGAACGCCACCAGCAATATTTGTTTTAGTTCAGTTTTGTTCTAATTACTTATTCAGGGAACTTTCCTTTCCAGGTGTCGTTGATAAATGAGTAAGTGCCCGGAGCTGGCATTGACGCTTGTCCGCCCACAATCCAGATGGTGTTGTCGTTCACAAAATAACTAAAATGTGCACGCCCAGCAACTCCCGAAGGCAAAGCTCTTACATCACCTGCAGAAGCTTTTTTCCAGGACACGCCTTTGTCTTCAGAAATCCACAATTCGTTAGAGGCATCGGTTGCACTTACTTCGCCACCAAACAGGAACAACTGATCTTTGTATACGATCACCTTGTGTCCCCATCTTTCTGTAAATGCCTGAGTTGTCGTTACTTGCGTCCAGTTTGCACCATCAGCAGAATTCCAGACATCATTCAGCAATTTGCCTGAATTGTCTCTTCCGCCAACAACCCATATTTTGCTATCGTACACAAACACAGCAGGTTCTGTTCTTGCGATAAAACCCGCAGCATCAGTCACTTTTGTCCATGTAGCCCCGTCAGTCGTGCTCCAAACATCATTCATTGCCGTGCCTGGCGAGTTTGCGTTACCGAACGCAGGATAACCGTTTCCGCCAATGACAAATAATTTGCTATTGAACACCACTGCTGCTGTACGTTCACGGGCAGACCATATGTTAGCGCCTGTAGCTGGCGTGGTAAGCGTCCATGAAACGCCGTCCGCGGAACTCCATACCTGGTTGGTTACTTTGCTAAAGTTGAAACCGATCCCGGGAACGAGACCACCTACGAGCCACATTTTATTATTAAATCCAAACACACCGGTCTGGCGTTCTGCATAAGGAACGTTGTTGGTTGCATCATCTTTCGCAGTCACCTTTGTCCATGTGATGCCATCTGTTGATGAATATAATCCAGAGTTAAACACACCAAAAGAACCGCTCTCCGCGCCTGCTACCCAGAGTTTGCCTCCAAAGAAACCAGCAGTAGACGTGCGATAAGGCCCCCAGCCACCATTTGGTGTTGACTGCTGCCACGCAACCGTGTTAGGATCGAGTTTGGCAACATTCACTCTTACAGTATAGTTGCGTTTTGTTACACCATCCTGTGCTACCGAAGTATACATTACAGGGGAAGAAAAATTATTCACTGTAGTGCCCGATACCTGCAGCGTTTCGCCCACTTTGGTGGTTGAGTTTGGCACTGCTTTAAAAATAGCTACAAGAGCAGAAACATTTGTTTGAAAAGGCAAACTGTCAGTGTTTTCAATGGTTGCCTTTGTTTCATCGATCTTGAAACTCACATTAACATCTTTAATACTAAACTCGCTTAAGCCGGCGAGATTACTTTTTGCTTCATCTTTTTTGCAGGAAGCCAGCAATGTTGTACCCATCAGGAAAATGCCCAACACTCTTTGAGTGCGTTGGTAAGAATAAGACAGCATAGTTTTGTTGTTTTTATTTTCAAAAAATACAGGCACAGGAGGTCCCGTTCCCGTTTTTAAAGAGAATTAGCAATTGGCAAAAACAATAATTGTTAAGAGAGATGGATAAGGCGGTTTTGGCGGCAGGGCGAAATCGAAAAGTAAAAAGTAAAAAATCAAAAGTAAAAAGGCTGTAGCGCTGTGTCACTATGCTTTTCAAAGAGTAATATACGCACACAAAAATAAAATTCGTCTATTCTCTATCGCTCGTTTTTACAATTACCACTAGGACACTAAGGGCACTAAGCTTCACAAGGCACTCCGCATATCGGGCAACATTTTTTACTTTTTACTTTTGAATTTTGAATTTTCTATTGCATGGCTTTCATCTCCACCATCTTCACGGCTTCTTTCTTTTCTTCCTTTTTCTGCGTGGCGGCAACGGGTACAGATTTTCCGAATAGCTCTTCGAGCTTTAATTCCATTGGGCCTTTCTTATCGCTTTCAAAGCCTACTTCTTTTAGAATAATTTTTCCCTGTGGATCTATTAAATAAGTGGTCGGCACACCGGTGATGGCAAAGCCTTTATCGGCCACAGCGTTATCATCAAGCGTTTGTACCCAAGGATTGTTTTCCTGCGCTACAGCTTTTAACCAGGCAGCTTTGTCTTTATCAATCGATATACTCAGCATTTCAAAATCATTGCTTTTAAATGTCTGGTATATTTCACGCATGTGTGGAAATGATTTTCGGCAAGGAACGCACCAGCTTGCCCAGAAATCGATGATCACATATTTTCCTTTCAGCGAAGCAAAATCAAATTGCTTTCCTTCAGGAGAAACAGCTGTAAAGTTCTTCACCGTTGCACCAATGGCTGAACTTTTCACCCCTTGAATATAGTTGGCTACCCGCTTTCCGTCGTCTGTTTTTTTAACAGCCGGCGAAAACATAGCATATGTTTTTTCAAGCTCATCTACACTCATCATGTTTCTTGCATAACCGACAACTGCAAAGGCAGACACGTAACTATCCTTGTTTTCTTTTACAAACGACATGATCATTGGAACAATAATCGCCTTTTGCAGCGAATCCCTGCTTTTGCTTAAGGCTTCTGCCTTAGGATCGGTTTCCGGCAGCCATACTTTGCCATATTGTTTTTCCAAAGCTGCATTTACCTGTTTGAATGCTGCGGACTGCCGGTCATTATAAGATTGATACAACTCGGGTGTTTTACCTCCTGTTACCTTCGTGTTGTGAAATCCTTTGGTAATGTCGGTTGTAAGGTAATAGGTTCCGGGCTGGTCTATCAAAACGCCGTAGGGCTGGTACATTCCGTTGTTGCGGATATCATACTCATCATAGAACAATTGCAGTACCGGCCCTTCATACGGAAGCTCTATAGAAAAAGTTCCGTTTGATATGATTGCCGTGTCCTTAGTGGCACGCGCTGTGTAGGTAAATACTTTGTTGTACCCTTTTGTATCACCGGATACCTTTCCTTTAAAAATGATCTTGCTTTGCGCACTGGCGCTTGCTACAAGTGAACCACATATGATGGCGGCCGTATAAAATTTCATCAGGTTGTATTTTTAAGTGAGCGAAGCAAACGCTTTCAATCGCAAGCCAAAATTCAAAAGTAAAAAGTCAAATTAGCGGCTACCTTTTTTACTTTTTACTTTTTGCTTTTTACTTTTTACTTTTCCCGTGCTCCGTAATTGACAGTACATAATTATCAAATTATTATTTTCCGTTCAGGTCAAATATGTGAACACCCCAATAAATTACGTGAACGCTTCCCACGATTGTAGATTTCCGATTTGCGCCTTAAAATGTTGCGACTTTCATATAAATGGATAATTTGCAGCATGTCATTGACCAATACACAACCGACTTCAGGCAGCAAAATCAAGCAGATTCTGATGCTGTTTTTGATGTTCCAGGCCTTCTGGTTCCTGTTCTATATTTTGTCGGGAACACTGTTGAAAGTGAACGATGTGCACATTGTTATCATGCGGAGGTTCTTTATCCACTGTAACGGTTTCCTTGCGCTATCACTCGGTGCATTTGTCATCTTTCCATACTTTATTGCCAAAAGAAGGTTCTATCCGCTTCTTATAATTATACCTGTTATATTGTTTGTGCTTGCCAATGTAGATCTTGCAGGGCAACGATGGCTGCTTTCACCAACAAGGGCAGTCAAACCTATCGTTGTTACCAGCGGCAAAGCGATGGGAATGACTACATTACAATTATCGCCCATTGCTTGGCTCTGGTCATCTGTAAGTATACTGGTGTATATGTTGCTGGGAATAGGATATGCCTATATGAGGGACTGGTTCGTAAAGGACAGGGAGACGAGAATTTTACAGCAGGAAAAAACAACCGCCGAGCTTGCATTGCTGCGCTATCAGCTCAACCCTCATTTTCTGTTCAATACCATCAATGATATTTATTATCTCGCACTAATACAATCAGCGTCCACGGCAGATGCATTGCTGGAACTGTCCGATCTGTTGCGTTATGTTTTGCACAACAAAGACGAGAGAGTGTCCGTCTATAAAGAAATTGAGTACCTAAAACAATTTATCAAACTGCATCTCTTCCGTTTTACCGATGATGTGATCATACTCAAAACCGACATTGACGAACCTGGCAGAGAATGCATGATTGCGCCGCTGATACTTAGTACCTTTCTCGAAAACGCCTGCAAACATGGGCAATTGGGCACTGATGAAATTCCTATCACTGCATTAATTTCTATCAAAAACAAACAACTGTTGTACCGTGTGGAAAATGTAATTGATGAAGGGAAAGTAAAAGACGCCACAAGCGGCATTGGCTTGCCCAATTTGCAACGCAGGCTGTCGTTATTGTATCCCGGTCATCATACCATTTCCTTGCAGGAACTCGACGGAAAATATATTGCAGAACTCCAAATTGACTTAACTTATGATAACATGCATCGCGATTGATGATGAAGCAAATGCGCTCGGCGTAATCACCGAATATGCCAAACGCATTCCCGACCTTGAACTGGTGCAGGTTTACAAAGACCCTGCAAAAGCGCTGCAGGACATAAGCGCTGGCAAAATACAATTCGACCTGGTGTTCCTCGACATACAAATGAGCCGCATCAACGGTCTTACGCTTGCGCAGCGATTGCCGCAACATACCAATGTGATCTTAACCACTGCGTATCCCGATTTTGCTTTGCAGGGCTATGAAATGGATGTGGTAGATTATTTACTGAAACCTTTTTCTTTCGCAAGATTTGAACGGGCTGTAAAAAAAGTACGTTCCATCAGCGGTGCAGAGCAAAGCCCATCATCTACACAACCGGCACAACTGCTCTCACCGGAAAAGGATGATTTTATTTTTGTAAAGTCTGATAGCCGGATGATCAAGGTAATGCTCGACAGCATTTACTATCTCGAAGGCTCAGGCAACTATGTTACCATCCATACCACGAAGGGGAAAGTGATGGTACTTCAAAACCTAAGAAAATTTGAAGACCAACTAAGACCGTATAAATTCATTCGCATTCATAAATCGTTCATCATTTCATTGAATTATGTTGATGTGATTGAACGCACCACCGTTCGTGTGCACACATTTGAACTGCCCATCGGAGAAACGTACAGGGAAGAGTTCCATCAGTTTATTGATAAGCAGTACAGGAACTTCTAATTAATAATTAATAAAGAATAATTAATAGGGCTGCTCGCGAAAAATCTTGAAGACATTCATTTAATCCCTTAGTGCGGCTTAGTGTCCTTAGTGTCTTAGTGGTAAATATTTCGAACGTCGAATTTCAAACTGTTTGTAAACCGTTCGGGTGCGAGACCTGACAGGTTTTAAAAACCTGTCAGGTCTAGTCTCCGCAACCATCTGCATGCTCTCTCCATTTTCAAATTTTCAAATTTTGAGAATAACCCACACCCATACACGCAGTTTTACACCATCTACTAACAACTTGCTTACTGTCCCGAAAAATTAATAGTAGTATTCCGTTTTTTTTAGATTTCTTTGCACGCTTAACGGGCACGTATAGCCTGTTATTTTAATATAATCAACCCAGACCAATGACCACTAACCGCGCCCAAACCCATCTTTGGCAGAGCAGCAGTATCGTGTACACGATGCCGCCATTCTCCACTCTTTGCAGATATGAAGCCCACCCGCGACTATAGCAGGGCGCACGCTGCAATTCCAAACAAATTTCTGTTTCAAATTCGTCACAATTATAGTATGCCTTTACCAAGGCTGACAAACCCATTTATATGAGACAAAAACTCTACTTGTCGATCTTATTATTATTGCTCACCGGTTCGTTATTTTCACAAAGTGTGAAACTTACGGATTGTACCGAGGCGTCACCCGTAACGCTCAACTGGACCGGTTCCGAATTTTCGGGAGGTGGCACCCAGGGCACATGGCACTTATATTCTGTTGGGAGCACCTGGATGCTTATGTTAGGCAACGGAGGTGATTTGCGATATCACAACCTTTCCAGTCAGAACATTCCAACATCTTACCACTCCGGCACCGGCGACTGGTACAAGGAGACTGCTGGCTGCACGTTGTCGTTAGTTAGGATATTGGCCGCCGCGGACGTAACAACCACCGCAATTAGCAATGTCTCTTTTACGACAGCAACTATTACAGGCGACGTATCTTACGCAGGCAATGGACCTGTGACCGAAAAAGGAATTGTTTACAGCACAAGCTCAGGCCCAACCATTGCCAATTCAAAGTTGACCAACGGCTCTGGTACAGGTGCAATCTCTGTGAATGCAACCGGCCTTGCCCAAGGAACAACTTATTATGTAAGGGCATATGCAACCAATGCCACAGGCACATCGTATGGAGGTGAAGAGTCGTTCACCACGCTTTCACCAATTACTGTTAGCAGTGCTTCAGCAGCATCTGCAAGTCCGACCAATGCAGGATCGGTTTCATACACAGTAGTATTCAGCACCAACGCTTCCGGCGTAACAACATCTGCATTTGGCCTGATAACTACAGGAAGCGTTACAGGAGCAAGCGTAAGCAGTGTTAGCGGTAGTGGCAGCACTTATACTGTAACAGTCAACACCGGCAGTGGTGATGGAACGATAAAATTAAATGTAACGGGAACCGCGATGACTTCTGTGCCATCGAACGTTCCCTTTGCAGGCGCGATTTATACCATTGACAAAACAGCTCCGACCACAACTATAACGTCAAAGCCAGCAGCGCTTACCAATTCCACAAGTGCGAGTTTTTCGTTTACCAGTAGCGAGACTCCTTCTACGTTTGAAGCACAATTGGGTGCCGGGGCGTTTGTTACAGTTACTTCACCGCTGACTTACACAGGTTTATCCGCAGGTTCTCATACAGTTTCTGTAAGGGCAAAAGATGCGGTAGGCAATACGGACCCAACACCGGCAACCTATACATGGACCATCGACAACGTAGCGCCACCTGCGCCGATGGTAATAACCCCTTTAAACGGAGGCACTGCCACAACGGCCACACCATCTTATACCGGTACTGCGGAAATGAATACCACCATAAACGTTATCGTTGATGGCTCTTCAATTGGCACTACGACTGCTGATGCGAGCGGCAACTGGAACATGGTGCAACCTTCTGCACTTACTAACGGTTCACATACTGTAAAAGCAACAGCAACCGACGCAGCAAGCAACACGAGTGCGAACAGCGCCACAAATACTTTTACGGTTGCAGTGCTTACTATTTCTCCGTCAACATTACCGTCACCGGCTGTTGGCGTAGCTTATAGCCAATCATTAAGTGCATCAAACGGTACGTCACCTTATACTTTCAGCATTAACTCCGGCACCCTGCCTACGGGACTAACCATGTCTGTAGGCGGCGTTATATCAGGCGCGGCGACAGCAGGTGGCTCTTTTCCCATCACCGTGCAGGTTACCGATGCCACCTCGAAAACAGCAACCAAGACTTATGTGCTGACAGTTGGCGCTCCAACTATATCTCTTTCATCAACCACATTCCCGACAGGCGATCAAGAGATTGCTTATACTACCACTACTGTAACAGCATCTGGTGGCACTTCGCCGTACTCGTATGCAGTTACTTCAGGGGCACTACCAACGGGTCTTTCACTAAATAATTCAACCGGTGCTGTATCCGGTACACCAACAGCAAGTGGTAATTTCAATTTTACCATTACGGCCACTGATGCTTCAAGCGGTACAGGACCATATACGGGAAACAAAGCTTATTCTTTCACCGTAAACAGTTTGCCAACACTCACTTTAGCGGCTTTGCCTGTAAGCACTTATGGAGATGCAGATCTCACGTTGACTGCAATAAGCACCAACCCTGGGCCTGCCATCACTTATACAAGTATGAACACGAGCATAGCGACTATTGTTGGTGGCAACAAAGTACGTATCGTTGCAGCGGGAAATGTTGTTATTAAGGCATCACAGGCAGGCGACGCCAATCACGGCGCACCGCTTGACGCACAACAAACACTTATAATTAACAAGAAAGCTCTTATCATAACAGCAGCTGCTGCAAGCAAGGTGTATGGAACCACCGACCCGGCATTGACCTTCACTTCTACGGCACTGGTAAATGGCGACGTGATTACTGGAAATGTTGTAAGAGCTTCGGGCAATAACGTAGGCACTTATTCCATCACGCAGGGTACAGTGGCAGCAAGCAGCAACTATGCCGTTTCTTATGTTGGTGCAAACTTCAACATCACTCCAGCATCGTTAACCATTGTTGCCGATGACAAAACAAAAGTATACGGTGCAGCCATCCCAACACTAACAATTAGCTATAACGGCTGGGTAAATGGAGATAATGCGTCCAGCTTTACAACGGCGCCGACTATTTCAGTAACTGCTGTACCATCAAGTGCGGTTGGCTATTATCCAATTACTGCGAGTGGTGCGGTCAATCCAAACTATACCATCGCTTATCAAACAGGATATCTTTCGATAACAAATGCGGCATTGACCATTACTGCTGATGATAAAACGAAAGTATACGGAGCAAATGTTCCTGCACTTACGGCAAGCTATAGTGGCTGGGTAAATGGAGACAATACTTCTGCAATAACTACCCTGCCTTCGATAAGCACCACAGCAACAAATGCAAGTGCAGTGGGTAACTATTCCATAACAGCAAGCAATGCAGTAGTTCCCAACTATGACATCACTTATGCGGTGGGCAACCTTTCTGTAACACCGGCCACATTGACGATCACAGCATACGATGCTTCAAAAGTTTATGGCGATAACAACCCTCCGTTACTGGTTACTTACAATGGCTGGGTAAATGGAGATGATGTCAGCGACATCACTACTATGATAAAGGTTACCACTACAGCCACGGTATCGAGCCCGGTGGGCAACTACCCTATCACACCGTCACAGGCAGTAGTTCCCAACTATACCATCAATTTTGTTGCGGGCAATCTTTCTGTAACCCCGGCAGCATTGACCATTACAGCAGATGACAAAACCAAAGTATACGGAGCAAACAATCCAGCGTTAACCGCCAGCTACAATGGTTTTGTGAATGGTGACAATGCGTCATCCCTTACTACTGCGCCAACAATCATTACCACTGCTACGCCGTCAAGCATAGTTGGTAATTACCCTGTTACTGCGAGCGGTGCAGTTGATGCCAACTATACCATAACATACGCGGCAGGCAATCTTTCTGTAACCCCTGCAGTACTAACCATCACCGCGGATGACCAAACAAAAATATACGGACAAAATAATCCGGCGTTAACTGTTCACTACAGCGGTTTTGTAAACAATGATGACCCGTCAACACTGACGACGATGCCAACAGTCACTACAACTGCCACGGCTGCAAGCAGCGTGGGTGATTACCCGATTGGTGCAAGCGGTGCAGTCAACGCAAACTATACCATCATCTATGTAAATGGTAAATTGTCAATCACTCCTGCAGCTTTGATTGTTACAGCAGAAGACAAAACCAAAGCTTATGGCGCGGCGCTGCCAACCTTTACCGCAACATATAGCGGCTGGGTAAATGGAGACGGTGTTTCAAGCCTTACGACCGCCCCAACCATTACGAGTACTGCAACCGCGGCAAGCAATGTGGGCAACTATCCAATCACAGCTGCAAGTGCAGTAAATGCAAACTATAACATCAGTTATGTAGCAGGTAATCTTTCTGTAACGGCTGTTCCATTGAGCATTAAGGCAGATAACAAAACGAAAATATACGGCGACGCAGATCCTGCGTTGACATATGTAGCAACGGGCTGGGTAAATGGAGATGGCAACAGTGTGATCACCGGCGCGATGAAAAGAATTGCTGGCGAAAATGTTAACACCTATGCCATCAATCAAAATACCTTGAGTGCCGGCAACAACTACATCGTTACTTATACTGCAGGCAACTTCGCGATTACTCCTGCAACGTTAACCATTACAGCAATCGCCCAAACAAAAGTCTATGGCACGGCTGATCCTGCCCTGACCTATGTTGCAACGGGTTGGAAAAACGGTGACGGCACAAGCGTGATCACCGGTGGATTAACAAGAGTAGCCGGAGAAAATGCAGGCACTTACGCGATTCAGCAGGGAACGATTGGTGCAGGTAGCAACTACACCATCAGTTATGTTGCCAACAACCTTACCATCACCAAAGCGCCGCAGGTAATTACCTGGGTGCAGGATTTGACAATAGGTTGTACAACAGATATAACGCCGGTTCAATTGAATGCAACTGTAAACAGCGGCCTTACAATTTCCTATGGTATTTCAAGCACAGACGTTGCAACCATAAGTGGCAACTCGCTTACTCCGGTACTTCCGGGATATGCGGTGATCACTGCTTCCCAGGCAGGTGATGCCAACCACTTTGCGGCACCTTCTGTAACCAACAATGTGAACTACAGATCAGCTTCTGCAGTAAGGCAACACTGGAGCGATGTGCTGATGTTTGACAACAGCAGCAACAACTACACCAAGTGGGAATGGTACAAAAACAACAGCCTGGTGTCTGGCCAAACCTCCGCTTACTACAGTGAGCAAACTGCGTTGAGTGGCACATACTATGTAATTGCAACCGACAAAAACGGCGAAGCCATACAATCATGTCCGCTGACATTAAATGGCAGCACTACCGTTACTGCCGGAATTAAAGTGTACCCTAATCCGGTAACTGCAGGTTCCACCGCAACCGTTACATGTACCTATACCGACGCAGCATTGCAAGGAGCTAAAATGGCGATCGTGGACATGTCAGGCAAGATACAGCAGGAGATCACCAACGTGAAAGCAACACAAACGATCACAGCGCCATCTGCTCGCGGCTTGTATTACATAACGCTGTTGTTGAAGAATGGTCAAAAAGCGAGTGTGAACTTGCTTGTGAAGTAACAGGAGTTAGAAATTGGATGTCGTTAAATTAAGTTGTTTGAAATACTGAAAGAATGTTGCTTGTCATCCCGACGAAGGGGGGATCTGGGTGTAAATGCCAGACTCAGATCCCTCCTTCGTCGGGATGACAAGCGGTCTTTCAGTACAGGTTATAAACTTGCAGAAACTTGAAAAAGCTGTTTCAATAACCTGCTTCCAAGAATTAATAATTGTAAAAATTAAAATCATTATAGATGAACAGAAAAATGCTCGCAATGTCACTCGGCCTGTTGGCCATCACTGGCAGCGCAATATCACAGGAGCTGAGCATCGAAGTAAACGGTGGCTTGCAGGGATTGCATTACGACCTTCCCGGCGGTAAAGCCAAACCACAGGCTGGTGGCACATTGGGTGTTGGTTACATGTTTCCCGTTCAAAAACATTGGAACGTATTAACCGGCATCAACGGCGCATACTATGCTACAAAAGCCACACTGAATGGCATGCTTCCCTACTCTTCCTTCCAGGTTGATGATGCGGGTTCCGCATTTCAATACAACATTAAAACAACGAACTACCAGGAGAAACAAACCTTTTGGGCAGTAACCGTTCCGCTGATGTTGCAATACCACACCACCGGTGAAAAAACACAATGGTACATCAATGGTGGTGCAAAATTCATATTGCCGTTTAGTGGAAAAGCAAAAGCATCTGCGAGCCAGATCGCAGTTTCCGGCTACTATCCTGATATGAATGTAGAACTAAAAGAACTGCCTGCACACGGCTTTGGCACCATTCAAAACTGGAGTGGCAATCAAAACCTCGACCTCAAGCCGGGCGCCATGGCAAGCCTTGCAACCGGTGTTAGTTTCCCGATCTCTTCCTGTATGCGCCTTTACACAGGTGTGTATGCAGACTACGGCCTCACCAGTGTGTACAAGAAAGACGGCAGCGGTTCCATGCTACCATATAGCGCCACTGGTGTAAACAATATTGCACCCGGCACTGTGCTGAACATGGAAGGCACAGGCTCCGCCAAACCAATTGCTTTTGGTGTACAAGTGAAGCTCGGTTTTGGCCATAAAAAATCCAAACCTGCTCAGGCCGATATTCTTGGCGAACCAGACCTTATACAAAAAGTGCTACCTCAACCGGAAGTAAAGAAAGATACACAGGCAACTGCAGAACCTGTACCAGCAGTACAAGTACCGGATTCCTCTCCAGCTCCAACAATTAGCGAGCAAGAGAAAGCAACGGTGCAACAACCTATTGAGTTTGGAAAAATCGGGAGCACTACTATTCCTCAAGGCCTCAACTCCCGCCTGGACAGTATTGCCGACATTATGAAAAAATATCCCGACATGCGTGTAGCTATCGTTGGCCACACCTGCGATATTGCTTCTGCCGCTACCAACAACAAAGTAGGTCTCAAACGTGCACAGGAAGTAGCTGCCTACCTTGAAAACAAAGGCATCGACGCCAATCGCATCGACGTAAGCTCCAAGGGCGAAACACAGCCACTGGTACCAAATACAAGCGAGAAGAATAGAAGGGTTAACAGAAGAGTTGTGATAACTGTGTTGTAAGAATTTTTGAATGATATCAAAGCCCGCATCTCTGCGGGCTTTTTTGTTTTTGGGAAGTTACTAACTGAAAGGGTCAAGTAATTTTTAGAATGAGGTGGAATTAGAAAAAATATTTTCGGGAGACTAGTGATATTCAAGAAAAATTGTTAGGTTCACAAATACTGTAGTTAATTATCCAGTTCTGACGCCCCTAAAGTGAATAATTAATACATTCTACTAAACTAAACCCCTAAATAGTGAACAGCCTAGAACTACACTATCACCTTGATGACAACAGCCATTCAATGAACGCAGTTGTTAAAAATAAGGCAGAAGCAGAACTACTTAAATTACTTTTTGAGGTTGCACACATACTCGACTTGGAACTGGATATCGAATTCGAGGCTTTAAAGCAAGGCGGCATTAAAGACGTCATTAAGTTCTTCAAAAAGAAAAAAACTAAAAAAAAGTTTGAGAAATTACTGATTTATTTTGGCGGGATAGTTTCAGGAGTCATTATTAATGTCGTGGCTGACAACCTAAATAAAGACAAAGAACTAGAAGAATTAAACAAAGTGGAAAAGAAACTTAATATTCAAAAATTAAAAAATGACTTAGAGAAGGATTCATTAACAAAACAGCAAGAAACAGTAATTATTGATAAAATTGTCGTAAATATTAATCAAACCCATAAAGTCCAAGTTTTCAAGTCCAGATTCTATAAGACAATCCTTAAAGAGTCCAAAGTATATCAAATATCATCGGTTGAACTGGACGACAACTACAACCCTACCTCAATTGAAAAAACGATAGAAAGGGGAAAATTTGAAAAGCAAATTTTAGAAACTGAAGATCTAAAGCCGGTAACAATCGAGGATGCAAATATTGAAATTGTTTCGCCAGTTTTAAGTCATGGCAACATGAAGTGGAAAGGTATTTACAACGCCAAAGTTTTTAGTTTTGATCTAGTGGATTCAGACTTCAAAAACTCAGTATTAAATCGCCAATACAGTTTTTCAAACGGCACGAGTATAAAATGTCGATTAGAAATCACCTCAACACTGGACGAAAATGGAGAGGAATTAATTAAAGAAGCAAAAGTATTTGAAGTGCAGGAGGTTTCCGATGGCAAAGAAACACACATAACAAAAAAGGGAAGACATTTAAGGGAGATTAAAAATCAAATCAAAATTGATTTTAAAAAAGAATAAGCTATTAGACAAAGTATCATCCATCAAGCAATAGTTCGAATAATCTTCATCAATTTCTTCCATCTCCAAAACTTTTGACCTTTTCAACAACACTTCAAAAAATCACCTCCTTACATTCGCAGCGAACTTCATTTATTATACAAGCGTCTAAACTCGCAATATTTAAACATTGCTGACATTATTGTGTTAGCATGTAATGATATGCGGTTTTAGTACCCCCGTGTGGCACGTTAATGCGTCCGCTGCTTGTATAAGTGAAGTTCAACGGGAAAGGCTAAAACCGTATTTTATTTTTAGCCGGTCTTAAATCTTTTGAAAAATGAACTTCACGGAGAAGAAAACTTCAACACGCGAAGCAACGCCTGCAAAGCCTAAAACAGTATCTAAAAAAGCATCAAATGTTCGCCGCGCAAAAATTAGCTCGCGCCACTACTCAAACGATTCGAGAAGTATATTTAACCCCGACAAACCCTCGAACGTACCTTACCTGCGGTTAAGTGGGGATTGGCTCAAGCGGGCCGGTTTTCCGGTCGCGCAATATGTAAACATTACAATAAGCGAAAGCAAACTAATTATTGAACGGGAAATCTAATTAACTTGAAAGCCTGCAAATTATTTGCGGGCTTTTTCATCTCTCCCACTGGCAAGCATCAAAAAAATATATTAAGTTCACAAATAACCTTGAACCCCTTGCCTGTGAGTGAGGCGGCGAAGCATTAAGTCAATTGCAGCACCCTGTAAAGCTGAAAATCGGTGAACCATACCCGCGCGTCTACGTTTTTATGAATCATCAATTCACAAAACACACAAAAATTAGCAAATGGCAACCCCTAAAGTTTTTCTCAGTATTGGAGCAACGGCAAATACGCAGCAGGAAGAGTTTGTATCGCTCATAGAGCAACGACTCAAAACGGAAGAACTAAGTCCTCACACAGTTGGCAGAACTGAGTTTAGCTCAGATTCCCCGCTAGTAGCTGTAAAAAAATTAATAAACGAGTGTTCGGGCATTTTAGTTATCGCTTTAGAACGGACGTTCTTTGAAACGGGAGTTGAAAAGCGCGGAGGCCCTCACCAGGCCAATCTCGCAAACACAAAATATGCAACGCCATGGAATCAAATCGAGTCGAGCATGGCATATATAAAAGGGTTGCCAATTTTGGTAATAGTAGAAGAGGGTGTTCGGGCAGAAGGGCTTTTGGAAAAAGGATATGATTGGTATGTGATGACAGTAGCGCCAAACGCTCAATCACTAACCACTCAGGAATTCAACGGAGTTTTATCAGATTGGAAGAAAAAAGTGGTAGAATTTGCGAACACGAAAACAGCAACCTTGCCACCGCCAAAAATGTCTCCGGGCGAATTGACCATTGGAGAACTTGTATCAAACATGAGACCTGCGCAACTATGGGCGATTCTTGCTGCCCTCGCAGCCTTGATGGCCGGAATATTCATTATTGGACAACACTTTCCCGCAAAACCATAAACTGCAATCGCGACGGCAGCGTGGTAGTCACCTGACAATAATTTTTATTGGTCGCGCGACTAATATTCAAAGCTAATGCAAACAACTTCTCCCTTCGAAACCTGGCCATACCCCGACTCTCTCGACGCCTTAACCGCGGCGCCGCAACACCACAAACTCTTGTTCGAAAATGAATTTGTGCGAGTGCTGGATACGCTTATTCCTCCGGGAGAAACAACGGCCATTCATACGCATCGCTATCCGGCATCTACATACATTTTGAGTTGGTCAGATTTTGTGCGGTTTGATGACAAGGGCAATGTGATGCTCGATACCAGAACGCTGGTCAAAAAGCCCGGACCGGGAGCCGCTAATTGGGTGGAAGCGCTACCTCCTCATGCTTTGCAGAATGTCGGCACACAGGATATGCATGTGATCAGCGTGGAACAAAAAATAGGAAGATCGTGAGGCAAGTTTGCTTTGTTGCTGCTTGAAACATTGAAAGAATGTGACTTGTCATCCCGACGAAGGAGGGATCTGGGGTTCACACAAACACGTTGTTACATAACCACTCAGATCCCTCCTTCGTCGGGATGACAAGCAGTCTTTCATTACTGATAACAAACACCTTTATACCAGATAAAAAATGCTTACCGCAATAATCCGTTTTCTTGCAATCGTCTTTCTGAATCTGTTAATAAGTTCGGCATCGCTGCGTGCACAAACGATCAAAACCGGCACCGGCAAAGTAAACAACGAGAACTTTTCTTATTCTTACATTGAACCGGCGCAAGACATAAAAGGCATCCTGATTCTTCTTCCCGGCTGGGGAGAAAGTACCAAAAGCATTTTTGAAAAAACAAAACTGCCTTCCCTCCTGCTGGAAAAAGGGTTCGTTACCATCGTGCCGCAGTTGCACCAAACACTATTTGCTGACGACTTCGCCATTGCAGAGTTGAACGAAATAACCAGGATGCAATCGGAGCGCTATCATTCCGATCATCTCCCTCTCATTATGGGCGGTCTCTCCGCGGGCGGAGCCATTGCCCTCGGGTATGCAGAGCATGTTTTAAGTCTGGATACTACAAATAATCTGAAAGCTGTTTTTGCCATAGATCCACCGTTGGATCTCACGCGTATGTATCGCTCTGCCGAAAACAAGATCAACTACGATTGTAAAAACAAACTAATAAAAAAAGAAGGAGACTTCATCAAGAAATATTTGCTCGATGCATTAAAAGGCACGCCAGAAGAGCATCCTGATAACTACGCAAAGCACTCCGCATTCCTGGCAACTGCTGCCGACGGAGGAAATGCAAAATTTCTCAAAAGTCTTCCCGTACGTTTATACGCCGAACCCGACCTGGATTTTGTACGAAACAAATATTGCGACAAATTGCAGTTTGAAGACATCAACGCATTTGACCTTGAAAAACTAAACACATTTCTTTCGGGCATTAATAACAAAGCCGAGTACATTACCACAAAAGGAAAGGGTTTTCATAGCTGGAACATTCTTGACCCAAATGATTGCGCAGAATGGATTTTGCGAGTGGAAAATTGAAAGTTGAAAATTAAAACCGGATTGAAATAATTGCCCGTCAAGATTGTTTTACGCGAAAAAGTGGATTAATTTTCTGTCCGTCTTATGTAATCAGAAGAAAATAAGCATCAAGCTTCGGACACACCCATTGAACTTTATAAACTCAAACAAATGAAACACCTTTTCCTGCTCCTTCTCATCGCATCCTGCACAACCATGTATGCGCAAACCTCAAACGATTCCACCATAAAAGTAACCTACGCAAATAAACTTAAGCTTGAAACGCCTACCGCCTACTACCTGAACGGCAAATTCATCGGCAACTCGCTACCGTGCATCAACCCAAATACGATAGAAAGCATAACAGTTCTGAAAGCAGACACCATCAACGGCACACGATACGACGGCAAAATTCTTATAAAGACCAAAGCCTCTTACGTGCCCAAATTAATTACCCTGAACGAGCTGAAATTTAAATACACCAACCCTGCCGATAAATCTGTGATCTTTATGATTGACGGCAGCATCATTACTGCGGATTATGACAAATATCTTGTTGACGAAAACAACGTACTTCAAATCATCGTGGACGACATCAATAACCCGAAGGAAAAAATTCCGCTGGAACTTGTAAAAATCCTGACGAAGACGGAGGAAAATATTAAGAAATCAAAAGAGATCAGGATACGCGGCAATGAAATGACTGCAAACTAAGAACGACGACCACCCTACACTTGAATTTCAACAATACCTGTTCTATTTTCAATCAAACCTAAAAACTCATGAAACAGTTTAAACTATTACTCCTTGCAAGCTTTGCCCTATGCACACTTAATGTTGCCGCGCAATCTACCGACGCATCGAAAATCAAAGAAGTAGAAGCCGCAGAAGCGCGAATGTTTAAGAACATGAACTTCACGCACTATAAGGAATATTACAAAACCGATGTTTCGGACGACTTCTTCACCATCAACGCAGATGGCGTGACCGCGGACAAGGCGCAATCTTTCGCCGATACTGCCCGCCTAAAAATGGTGGAAATGGGAACACTCAAATTGATCGACAAAAAGGTTCGTATCTATGACAACGTGGGCATCACCAATGGCCGCGGCCAGGTGTATGTAGACAACATGCTGGTGGTGGAATTTTTATACACCGCAGTATTTGTAAAACGCAACGGCAAATGGATGTACACCAGCTGGCAGGGTACCATGTCAAAAGATTCTCCGAAGTTTGGCCCGCCTCAGCAATAAAAAATTAAACCTACAGTTACCATGAAAACATTGAAACATATCGCATTTATCCTTGCAGCCCTGCTCAGTACAAATGTGGCGCTTGCAAAATGTGGCATGAACGGCATCTTTTGCTTATCACAAAGATCAACACTTAACAAGAACGGATTAATTGTCCTGGAATTCTATGCATTAAGCCAACCACTGGTTTCGGACCTGAATGGGAAATATTCCGTTTATCTGAAATCATCAGGCAAAAAGGTTCAACTCAATGTCATTGAAATATTAAAAGGGGAAATGTGGGTAACCGAGGTAGTACTGAAACCGGCGACCGGATTGCGCGTGGGCACACGCTATACCCTCGAAATTGATAGCCTGCCGAAGTATGAGGATGGCCCAAAAAAGTACAATGATTCAACAAAGAAATGGGAACGGCTTAGTTTTACAATCACAGATACAGTTGACTCCGATATTCCGGTGTTGAACAGCGCGCCAACGATAAATAAAGAAACTTCCATTGCTTATGGTTGTGGCCCTGAAACCTTTGTCTATTTCAACCTTTCGGGACAGGACAAATCAGAACTATTTGCCAAAGCAACCGTGCAAAACAAAAAAACAGGATTTTCAACAACCTACATTTTGCGCATCGAAGACGGTCTTGCTAAAGTGGGGCATGGGATGTGTTCTGGCCCATTTCTCTTTAAAGAAGGCAATAATTTCGAAGTAACCTTTCAGCTCTTTGACCAATCAGGAAACGTAAGCACCACAACCCAGGCAATTTCTTTTACAAAACCAGAGCCCGCGCCAGAAACATAATTCACTAATCTGTTTCTGCAACGCTAACCCCTATTACTGAAGAAAAAAATAATTACCAACATGTCCCGCTCATACAGATTTGCTGTCCCAACGCTCCTGTTTTGCATTGTTGTAGCTTGCAAACAACAAGTACAAAATAAAAAAACGACGAGCAACAACACAAGCGTCGCAACGCAGAACATTATTCGCCACTATGGAGATTTTGCAGATGACAGTACATGTAAATGCCCTGCTCAATTTGAGCTAAGTGACAGCCCGCGGCACACACACATTAAAGATCAATTTTACAAAAGCGAGACTGGCCATTTGTATGAGAAGACAATTGGCTTAAGAAATGTGAAAGGACAACTGACTGAAGTGGAATATTTCAATGGATATTTTTGCCAGGAAGTTGATCCGATTTCTTTTGAACCGCTCCACGGTTGGTATGCCAAAGATAAAAACAACGTTTATTACTACAGACCAGTAAGCGGCGGCATGCAAATTTCAAAAGTTGCAGGTGCAGATACTAAGACTTTCAAACTGCTGCAAGGCCATTACAAATATGGTATGGACAATCGCTTTTTTTATGATGCAACGCAGATCATCGAAGGGTTTAATCCGGCCAAAACCAGACAGCTACTTAACAAGAAAGGAGAAGTGACGGCAATTATTTACAACCATAAAAGATTCAAACCCGACCTGGACTGAGAAAGTACAAAGAATAAAACAAGCATTAAGTAACAAAGAAATTACCTACCCTATCCCTTTCATGGCATAAATTTGACTTAACAACAATTACGGGATTTCTGTAAAGCCATTAAACAAATCACCATGAACGAAATAAAACAAATTCCTACCCTATTTGAATGGGTTGGCGATATCACAACCTTTGAAACTTTATTCACAAAGTTTTACGACAAGGTATTGAAAGATGAATTGATTGGAGGGTTATTCGAACATATGTCGCCGGAACATGTTGCGCATGTAACTCATTTCGTTGCAGAAGTTTTTGGAGCAGGAGAATTATACTCCGGTGGAGACAAGGGTTCTCATGCTAAGATGATTGGCAAGCACATCGGCAAAATGCTGACCGAGCAACAACGTCAACGCTGGATGAATTTATTGATACAAACAGCTGACGAAATCGGGCTCAAAAGCGATCCGGAATTTCGCTCTGCTTTTGTCGGATACCTGGAATGGGGCACACGGATCGCAGTGATCAATTCCCAGCTAACAAGCAATCCCATGAACGAGGAGGCGCCAATGCCGACCTGGGGTTGGGGTGAAACAAAAGGCCCCTACATAGAATCATAACATTCATAATTATGAACCAGTTATTTTACCACTAAGATACTAAGGACACTAAGCCTCACTAAGAATGACTTAAATTCTAAGCAACCCCTTAGTGAAGCTTAGTGCCCTTAGTGCCTTAGTGGTAACCTTAGGGGCTTCGCATCTCTCCACTTTTGCATGCAAACGACTCGCCCCAAAAACTGTTATCTCCTCACTCTTATCTTTTCAAACATAATTGATATATTGCTTCCTTTAAGTGAACCAATAGCGTTCCGGTCGTATCAAAATATCAATTTCATGAAGTTCACCAATATCGCATCTACGTTTTTTGCAGTTAGCCTTATCGCGTTTTCTTCCTGCAACAATGAGCAAAGCAGCACCACAACCACTGAAACCGTTGCTATTCCGGCGGCTCCGTTAATCAATTATTCTGTAGTCAATCAATACCCTCACGATGCTTCGCTGTTTACCGAAGGCTTGCTATTTTACAATGGCACACTATACGAAAGCACAGGTTCACCAAAGGATCTTCCACTGACAAAATCTTTGGTGGTAGCGCATAATTTATCGAACGGACATTTTGATACCAAAATTGAACTGGATAAAACAAAATACTTCGGTGAAGGGATTGTATTTCTCAATGACAAACTTTATCAACTTACTTATAAAAACCAGACAGGTTTTATTTACGACGCTAAAACTTTCAAAAAAATCGGAGACTTTAAGTATTCAAACATTGAAGGCTGGGGCATGACAACTGACGGCACAAGCTTAATCCTGAGCGACGGCACAGATAAACTCACTTATCTGAATCCGAAAACTTTAACCCAGGAAAAAATATTGTCAGTTACAGACAGCAACACTCCTCTCGAAAGCATTAATGAACTGGAATTTATCAAAGGATTTATTTACGCTAATGTTTGGCAACAAAATGTGATTGTGAAAATTGATCCATCGAACGGAAAAGTAGTTGGAAAGATTGACTTAGGCTCACTCGTAAATGAAGCGAAAACAAAGAATCCAAACGTGGATGTACTAAACGGAATTGCTTATGATCCTGCTACGGATAAAGTGTATGTAACTGGAAAACTTTGGGAGAACATTTATGAGATAAAGTTTGCGCATTAGATCAGCAATAAGTACTTGAAGTCGATGAGCTTAAACTAAAGAAGCAAAGTTTGTTGAACATATAAAGGCATAAATTTGTTGCTCAGTAAACCCTCTCCTTCATGCCTAACATCCATCAACAAATATTCGTCGCAGCCACTGCAGAAAAAGTATATGAAGCATTGGCTACTCAGACCGGACTGTCTGCATGGTGGACGCCAAATACTACTGCCGAGCCAGAAGAGCAAACAATTGCAAGGTTTACGTTTGGCAATGGCTATTACAAAGAAATGGAAGTGGTGAAGCTAAAACATCCACACCATGTTGAGTGGCTTTGTGTTTACGGAGCGGATGAGTGGATTGGCACATCGATTTCTTTTACCATTCAATTTGGCACAAAAGAAACGCTGCAGGCGGAACATCCTGAATTAAGCGATCAACTACATCAAAGCAGTGCAGACAGGGGCTCTCTATTAATTTTTCATCACAACAACTGGAAGGAATATAGCTCTATGTTTGCCGAATGCAGTTATACATGGGGCAGATTTTTGAGAAGCCTGAAGTTGTATTGCGAAACGGCAGAAGGCACACCATGGCCAACTCAGCACGCTGTTGAAAGCTAACTACGCGTAAGCTCACCACTAAGTCACTCAAGACACTAAGCCACACTAAGGGAGTGGCTTTGCTTTTTTTAACCACGGAGGAAAGGAGTTTTTTTCACAGAGGAAACGGAGTGTTGGGTTCAAAACAAATAGTAAATCCCTTAATCCTTACAATGTGGATGAATAAAGAGTTCGAATTTGCACCTTTCTCCGTTACCTCTGTGCTCCCGTGAGTTACACCAATTCTTTCGAAGTTACTTCTCGGCGTTCTCTGTGGTTTAACAAGGTTTCCACACCCTCGGGCACCAAAACAGAGTAGAAAAAATCGTCAACAATTTTCTGCCATCATTGTTATTTGTAGGAACCACACCTAAACACTAAATAACATCCATGATGGCAAAGCAGCTATTGATAGGCCTGTTTCTGCTTGCTCAACAGTTTTCCTTTGGGCAAAGCATTGATTCTGTGCGCACCATCATTATTGACTACGGCAGGGGTCACTATTCTATAGGCAGACCGGGCGTTTATGGGAAGGGCGAAATACTTGAACTGACAAGAACTCAAAGTGGCGACTTTAAATTTACGCGACGAATCTCTATTGTTGCATCAGCCGGCAACGATGGCAAAACGCTTCACAAAGATTCCATCCGGTTCTCCACAAAAAACCTTTCTACTGTTCCAAAAGAAAAGATATTCTACTGGCTCACACAATTAAATACTGATAAACAAAACTTTACTCCATCGTTTATTGAACCCAGGCTGGCCACTCCGGAAAGGAAGGCAATTGTGGAGGTAGCAAAAAAATATGATGAACTCTGGAAACTGAAAGGCTTTGACGCTGACAAGACTGATTCAAGAAAAAAAATTGGGGAAATTCAAAGCTTCAACATGCTCGACTCTTTTCTCCTCTACCAGAAAATCGTGATAAACCCGGAAATCGTTTCTGCCGATGTTTACAACGATCTTAAAATTACCACGATAGGCGAAGGCGACACTACGGAATATAGATGTCAATTCTTTGAATCTCCCGGGCAACCCATTTCCCGCTACAAACACAGATCCTATTCAACAGTCTCAAAAATCGTCAACCTCGAAGCAAACACTGCCGCGCAAGAGTTCTTGCCAAAGCACTCCATGATCTACAGAGTGCTTGATATTAACAGCATCCTAGAAGATTATATTGATTGGTACCTGGATAAGAAGATGTGATGCAAATTTCAAATTTGAAGATTTGAAAATTTGAAAATTCCTTCTTTGCAAGTCCCAGAACATTATTCTGAAATCGTTTCTTTTCGAAAAGAATTGATTCATTTAGAGACATGCACCTGAAGAATTTTCAAATTTTCAAATCCTCAAATTTTCAAATTCGGAAATTATTGCTCAGGATCTATCACTGCAGCCTGTGACTTTTCATCAAACTTTTTATACAGGGCAACTGGCTCTACTGTGACGAACACTTCAAGCGTGGGCCCCACGACCAGTTCCAGCAAATGCCCACCATGCACGATACCATCCGACGTGGCAGCACTTACATGGGAATGTGCAACGGGTTGACCATTGTAAATAGCAATATTGCCGGTAAGTGTCGTAATTTCTGCCGCTTCGTTGATTGGAATGACTTTGAACATTTTCTTTTGCTCATCGTACCAACCTACTGTTAGGGTACTGGCATCGCCAATGGCGGAATAATGAGCGCTTTTCACATTGTACTTTTTGGCAAATTCGGTTAGCCCTGTGCGAAGTTCATCGCCGGTTGCAAAAACAAGCACATAATTTTTTGTCTGTCCGTTAGTACTGAGCAATTTCACTTTAACGCCCGGCGCTTTGCCCGCCTTAGGTGGTGTTGTGGGTGCAATATAATCCTGTGCAGTCGCGGCAAAACCAACCGCTGCAAAGACAATCAATAATAGGCTTGATTTAAAGACTTGCATCAATTTGAAAATTTGAGGATTTGAAAATTTGAAAATTCTTTCGGTGCAAGTTCCATTATTTTATTCTAAACTCTTTGCTTCACAAAGAGATTTAAATTTGGGATACGGTTCGCAACACAATGCATTTTCAAATTTTCAAATCCTCAAATTTTCAAATTGCGGTCGGGTGAACGGCGGGAGAAATTGTAGAATGTTTTTCCCACCTTTACCATTTATTTCGTAAATTATGTTTTCGTTGATAATCCAATCTCCTACCGGGATTACCACTGGCACAATATTTATTGTTTTCTTTTTTCTTTCACCCGCATGCGATTGAAACAAACATGAACGTTACATTCCCGGATACTAAATACTTATTGCAACAGGTTTTGGATCCACAGCAGGATGCAGTTTACATTTGCGACAATGACGGCTACATCGTTTTCTACAATGAAGCATCTGCAAAGCTTTGGGGACGCAGGCCGGAACCTGGTAAAGAAAAATGGACGGGTGCATGGAAAACATTTGACGATAAGGGAAAGCAGTTTACGCCATTTTCAAATGAAAACATATGCAAGGGCAAACTATCGGTACAGGATATGCTTATCGAACGGTCCGATGGCAAAAGAACATTCGTAAAAACTACGCTAAGATATCTCCACGATGAAGATGGCGCACACATCGGCTTCATCATCAATTGCGAAGGTGTTTTAAATCAAAATATAAATCAACAAAAAGAAGCCCACCTCGCAGCGATTGTAGAAACTTCCGATGATGCCATTATTTCCAAAACACTGGATGGCGTAGTCACCAGCTGGAATGCAGGCGCTGAGAGGATTTTCGGTTACTCCGCGAGCGAAATGATAGGGCAATTGATCTTCAAACTTATTCCGGGCAACTTATGGAATGAAGAATCCATGATCCAGGAACATCTGCGCAAAGGCATCCGCATCGATCATTATGAAACGATTCGCATCACCAAAAACGGAAGATTGCTAAATGTATCGCTGACAATTTCCCCGATAAAAGATGCAACCGGCAAAATAGTGGGCGCATCAAAAATTGCCCGCGACATAACGCTTCAAAAAATACAGGAAGTTTCCCTGCGAGAAAGTGAAGAACGCTACCGCCTGGCAATTGAAACGGCAAGACTTGGAACATGGTCATTTGATATCAAAAATCATAATCTTGTCTATTCAGCAGAAACGGCCAATATATTCGGCGTATGGAACAAAGCGCTTACCTGGACACTTATGATGGATGCCATTCATCCTGAAGACAAAGATCTTGTTAACGCACGGCTGCAACAGGCTATGACTAGTGCAGACGTTGGCGACTACGACATCGAGTACCGCATTGTCCACGATTCGAAAGCAATTAAGTGGGCAAGAGTGAGGGGCAAGGTATATTTTTCACCACAAGGTGACGCAGAAAAGGTCATAGGTACCATGCTGGATATTACCGACGAGAAAACAACCAAGGAAATACTTGAACAAACGGTTGCCGAGCGCACCGCCGATCTCAGCAGAATGAATGAACACCTGTTAAAGTCAAATGAAAACCTTGCACAATTTGCTTACATAGCCAGTCATGATCTTCAGGAGCCTCTACGGAAAATTCAAACGTTCATCGACATCATTGAAAAAAATGGAGGCCTCGATCCGCTACCGGCAAATTATTTTAGTCGTATAAAATCATCTGCCGAGCGAATGTCTGGCCTTGTAGAAAGCATTCTGGAATACTCAAGAATAGATCGACAGGAAACACAGTTTGTAAAAACAGATCTCAACCTCATTCTGAAAGAAGTTATTGAAGACTATGAAACATTAATCAATACAACAGGCACCCAGATTAAATCACAACAATTGCCAGTAATTATGGGACTTCCATCTCAATTGCGGCAACTATTTGCCAACCTGATCAGTAATGCCATTAAATTTTGCGAAACAATCCCTGTCATAAACATCAAAACAAGGTTTCTTTTCAACGATCAACTTCCGGATGGCGCACCAATACTTGATTCAGAGCGTGTGCTGGAAATTTCTTTTACAGACAACGGTATTGGCTTTGCACAGCAGTATGCAGAAAAAATTTTCCAGATATTTCAGCGACTGCATTCAAAATCCACTTATAAAGGCACAGGCATCGGCCTTGCGCTTTGCAAAAAAATTATTGAGAACCACCTGGGTTATATCTACGCATACGGTGAACCAGACAAAGGCTCTACGTTTGTAATATTGCTTCCTGCTCATCTTGTTATTAACAGATAAAAAATCAAAAGTAAAAAGTCAAAAAGCTCAATTATCAGCATGGTTACGGAAAATGAACTTTCTGACTTTTGAATTTTTAATTTTGATTTGTACCCTTCTTCAACTCACCATCCAATCGAACCACTTCTCCTTTTACCGTTGAAATTTTCACGGTTTTATCACCCAACTGAACATTTAATTCTCCGCCTAACTTTGAAGTAATCGTAGCCGCTATGAGTTTTCCATTTGTCCATTCCAAATCCACTACAAAACCTCCGCGTGCACACAATCCTTTGACAGCGCCTGTTTCAAAGGCATTTGGCAAAGCCGGTAGCAGTTGAATAACATAACTACCATTTGTTGTTTGCTGCTGACTTTGCAAAAACATTTCTGCAATGGCGGCAGTCGCACCAAAGTTTCCGTCGATTTGAAATGGCGGGTGATTATCAAAAAGGTTGGGCAGTGTTTTTGTTGTCAATAATACCGATAACAATTTGTAGGCATGATCACCATCCTGCAACCTGTTCCACATGTTGATCTTCCATGCGAGGCTCCATCCTGTACCGTTATCACCTCTTGCCTCTAATGTCTTGCGTGCGGCTTCAGCAAGTTCCGGTGTGCCATTTACGGTGATTTGGTTGCCGGGATACAATCCAAACAAATGCGAAGTATGACGGTGATGCGGATCTGTTTCTTTATAATCTTCCGCCCATTCCATTATTCTTCCCGTTGCTTTACTGATGCGGATTGGCGCTAATTGTTGTAAAGTTTCATTGCATTGCTTTCTAAAATCCGCATCAACATTCAATATCCTGCTTGCTTCAATGCAGTGCGTTAACAGATCATGAATAATCTCAAGATCCATTGTGGCGCCGTAAGTAAATACAGATACTTTTCCGTTTGGCAATACAAATTCATTCTCGGGCGAGTACGATGGATTGGTGACCAGTTTTCCGGCACAAGCCGTTCCCTCCGGCGCTTTCACAAGAAAGTCTAACATAAATAAAGCCGCGCCTTTCATCAAAGGATAAGCAGTGGAAGAAAGGAATTTCTTATCGCCTGTAAAACAATAATGCTCCCATGGATGCTGGGCCAGCCAAGCGGCGCCCATTGGCCAAATGCCTTGCGGGCCATCAGCAGGTGCCGTAAATCCCCATGCATCGGTGAGATGATGCACCACCCAACCTCTTGCTCCGTATTCAGTACGGGCTGTTTTTTCACCGGGCTTCACCAATGCATTGCTTAGATCAAATAACGGCAAATGCATTTCAGAAAGATTAGTAATTTCTGCGGGCCAGTAATTCATTTGCACATTGATATTTGTATGAAAATCTGCGTTCCATGGTGGATTCATTTGCCATGCCCACAAACCCTGCAGGTTAGCAGGCATGCCACCCGGCTGCGATGATGAGATCAACAAATAACGGCCGTATTGAAAGTAGGTGGAGATCAAGTCATTGTCTGCTTTCCCACTCACACGTGCATGCGCTAAACGTTCATCAGTAGACAATGCTTTTAATGAATCAGCAACCTTGCCCAAATTAACTGACACACGATTAAAGTAACGTTGATAATCTGCTATATGTTGGGCCTTCAATCGCTCGTATTGAACGGCAGTAGCTTTGCGAATGGTTTTACTACATTCTTTTTCAGGATCAATATTTGAGGTCTGTACACCTTTTGCCAATTGCAACAGTCCCGGATAATTAGTTGCTGCCGTTATATACAAAGTAACTGAGTTAGCCTCGCGCACGGACAACAAGCCGTCTTTGATCTCTACGGTTCCGCCTTCCGCAACAGCTTTGACTTCCGCCGCAAACCTTACGCCTCTCGGCTTTCCAGTACTGTCTTTCACTGATACCTGCCCGCTCAGCAGCAGCGCCTGCTTGTCGCCTGCAACAGGCGTACAGATAGCGTCTTTTGCACGTCTCAATTTCAGGTTGAAACCAATACTGCCTTTGTCAGTTGCTGTAAAACGAATGACTATCACATTATTTGCCTCATCGGCAAAACTTTCCCTTGTATGGGTAACGTCTTTCAAACGGTATTGCACCGTCGCAACTGCCGTTGACAAATCCAGGCTTCTTACATAATTCTCTGCGTTGGTTAGCGGCATATCGAACCACAATTCGCCCAGCGACTGATAAGGCTTGATGCGGGACGGTATACCCATCATGGTTTTACCCGCTAGTTCTACCGCTTCATTATTTTTATTTTCAAACAATAAGCGTCTTACTTCCGGCAAAGCTTTCAGTGCATTGGGATTGCTGGCATCCTGCGCAAATCCATCCCAGAGAGTGCTTTCATTCAACTGAATGCGTTCGTCGGCAACACCGCCAAATATCATTGCGCCTAACTTTCCATTACCGATCGGCAGCGCTTCTTCCCACACCTTAGCGGATGTGCGGTACCACAAAACATTGTCTTTCTGCGGCCCGTCACCCTTTCCTAGAAAAGCAGCACGATCATACCACAGCGCGGTTATTTTGCTATTCCGCTGAGATGCTGGCAGTGTGGAATCCTCTTTAGTTAAGCGATCCTGTGAAAAGGTTGAAATGAAAGAGATTTGAAAAAAAACGCAAACAAGGAATTTTATCCAGTTCGTGTTTGCAATCGTGTTGTTCTGTCTATTCATATGATCATTCGAAATTTTTAAAAGGCCACTCGATGTTACACCAAAACCTGACAGGTTTTAAAAACCTGTCAGGTCTAGCTGGCACGTTGCTACTAATATCAACAATTAAAACTGTTTTGTTATACTCACATGTTTGCTTGTAAACGTTACTTGTTTACCTGCTACATCTTCACTAAGAATAAACTCCACTTGCTTTTCTTTACCGGGTTCCACTTCAAAGTGATGTACATCATCCGAACGGCTTCCATTGATATACATTGATATCGTTCCAACATCTGTAAGATTGCCGTCGTTCCTTACAATCACTGGCAATTTCTTTTTTCCGATGATGCTGTCAACAAAAATATTTCCGGTCGTCATGCTAAATGATGCAGCAAACTTTTTATCGTAATGCAACATAGCACTTACGCCTTCTCCGTTATTGGCAAATGCAACGCTGTTCTTAATTTCATCTGAAGCCTTAAACGACGGGCTTTTTCCTCCCACCAATATTTTGAAATCACCAGCCTCTACCACTCTATCCATTTCGTCATTCAATAAAGATAACTGATAAGGACTAAGTACGAATGACATTTTCTTTGCCTCGCCCGGAGCAAGTGTTACACGGGCAAAATCTTTCAATTCTGTCACACGGGTTTTTACACTGGCATACATATCGGTAACGTATAATTGTACTACTTCATCGCCTGCTGCGTTGCCTGAATTGGTCACAGTTGCAGTAACGTTTACCGAACCATCGTCATTAATTGAAGTCTTCAAATCGGAATAATTAAAAGTCGTATAGCTCAACCCATATCCAAAAGGATACAAAGGATAAAAGGGCATATCTACATACGCATACTGCCTTCCTGATGTTTTGAAGTTGTAGTACAACGGCAACTGTGCAACGTCCTTCGGAAAGGTCATCGGCAGACGACCTGCAGGATTATAATCGCCAAACAACACATCTGCTGTGGCATAGCCGCCTTCCTGGCCGGGAAGCCAATTCACCAATATAGCTTTACAATGTTGTGAAGCATAGCTCAGGTTATAAGGCCTGCCAGATTGAAGAATGAGTACAACAGGTTTGCCAATTGTGCAAATCGCTTCCAGCAATTTTTGCTGATAACCCGGCAAAATAAGAGAAGCATAATCATTCGCTTCGCCGGAGGTTTTTTTAACGCCACTCATCGCTTCACTTGTTGAGCAGTCGCCCAACACCATTACTACGACCTCTGCTTTTTTTGCAGCAGCCACCGCATCTTTTATACGCGAACTATCTGTAGAGTAAAACTCACAACCTTTTTCAAACAACACCTGCGTTGCCCCACCCACAGCTTTTTTCACACCAGATAAAACGGAAACAAGCTGTCCCTGTTGAAGTTTGGCGGTGTAATCGCCGGGTTGCAGATCATCAGCGCCCGGCCCTATCACTGCAATGGTTGATATCTTTTTAGAGAGTGGTAAAACTTTCTCCTCATTTTTCAACAACACAATCGATTCTCTCGCTGCCTGCCTCGCCACTTCTTTATGTGCAGGACTGTTCCAACCGGGATAAATGGTATTCCAGTTTAAAGGCTTCGCGGGGTTATGATCAAACAAGCCATTCCTGAACATGGTTGCCAGCAAAGTGCTGCAAGTGAAATTGAGATCATCCATGTTAAGGCCTCCGTTCTTCGCCGCTTCTATCACTTTCGGATTATTGTATGTGTCCCCGCAATTTGTTGCTACGCCTGACGCAAGCGATTGATTTGCTGCTTCCACTACATCCGTTGCGGTAAAATGTTTCTTGCTTGTGAGATTACCGATAGCACCACAATCGCTGACTACATATCCATCGAATCCCCACTCTTCGCGAAGAATGCCCTTCAACAACTCTTTACTTTTTGCATCAGGTACGCCATAGAAATCAGAATAGGCAACCATGATGGATTGACATTTATACTTTTCAATGACATGACGAAACGGAACCAAATGTATCTCACGCATTTCACGATCTGACAATCCAATGTCATGAGAATCGCGACCACCCAGCGGTGCGCCGTGTGCAGCAAAGTGTTTTGGTGTAACCATTAATCCTTTTGACTGATAGCCTTTGATCCATGCTCCGCCAATCTCCGACACCAACACGGGGTCCTCTCCATAGGTTTCTTCACAACGCCCCCATCTTGCATCCTGCGCCACATCAAGCACGGGCGACCATGCTTGCACCGTGTTCGCGCTCACTGTTTCATCACCAATTGTCTCTGCTACTTTTTCTATCAGCTGCTTGTTCCATGTTGCTCCAAGCCCGATAGATTGCGGAAAAATAGTAGCCCCGCTTCCATACGAAAAACCGTGAATAGCTTCCACTTTGTTTACAAACGGAATGCCCAAAGAAGGGATACCCGGTATACCCCAGCCTTCTCTCAACAATTCCATTTTTTGCGCAGGCGTCATAACCTTCAATAACAAAAGCACTCTCTCACTTACAGGGAGCGATGCATTCAGCCACGGTTTGTTTTTCAACTCAGTAGCATCAGTCATGGCACCGCCATATTCTACAGTGATCTCTTTGAAAGTAACCGGCGACTTGATACTGCCCTCCTTTATCACCATCTTCAAATGCGCTCCATATTTTGCAGGAAATGAAATATCAAATGTCTTGTTTCCCGAAACATTGTAGGCAACCGATGTTCCAAGGTTCATTGGATCGTAAGTAACATAAATCGTCAACGATTTTTTTAACGCATCAGCAGTAAGATTATCGGTAACAATGTGCAGGCCGTTAATGTTTCCAGGCTTGTATAAAGTAAACAACACTGATTGTTCTTTTTTAAGATCCTCACTGCGCAAGGCCCAGCCTGTTTTCGTATCACCGTCGAAAGATTGACCAACAGCTGCCTGGTTAACAGACGCTACTGCTGACATGAAATACTTTGTTTGCGCTTGTATGTTGGCGGTATACAATAAAAAGAAACCGAAAATGATTTTTGAAAGATTCTTCTTCATAAACGCTCTTGATTAAATGTTGGCTATTGTTGGTTGAATCTGTTTGGATTTTTATTGAGAAATTTTTGAACGAAGCTTTTCGACAAAATCTTTCTGTGTAGATATGAATTTTACCTGCACGCCCAAATTATTTCTTTGCATGTTTTGAATGAGAAAATGGTTCCAACCCTTATCCAGCGGCAGTGAGTGAACGATCTTGCCGTCTTTCTTATTTTCAATGGAAGCCGCATCCACGGACTTGCCATTCAAATATACCTGCCACGGGCTTTTGGTGGTGATATCCATATTTAGCACCGGCATATCCGGCTCTGCCAAAAGGTTTACCAGCGAGCGGGGACTGTATACCCAAAAACTGATGAAGTTGTTGCCATCCTTGCTTTGCTGAATATCGCTCGCATCCAATGTTCCATTCGAAGAAGCACTTAGCGTTCTTGATGTTGTTTTACCATTTGCCAAAGAATCGAGGAACATCGCATGTTGCAAAACACCATCGCCATCAATCGCTGAAAGATTTCTGCCAGCTTGCGCATTAAATGTCACACCAAGATTTGCCAGCAATGCATACAATACTCTTTCGGAGGTTTTGTAGATGGCCTGCGGATCAAGCGTTGTGAAATAAATATTTCCCTGGCCTGATGGATATACGACCATTACATTGCCAACTGCTTTATTTTCTCTTTCGCTTTTAATCAGAGAAATGGTTTTCGAATATTCCGCTTTGCCGTTCCAGGCCTTCCAGTCAGCATTGCAAGCGCTCATCAGCACTTTCCCTTTTTTCGCAAAGTCGCCGTCAATACAATAATTCACGAGCGGTTGCGATGCCATTTCACTGAAATAAAGTTCACCATTGCCAAAGCCATTGAGCACAGGATCGTCATTTTCCTTAATGAATGAAGTGGCTTTGCGATCGACAACGTTTACAGCGTAAGGAAGATAAGATGCAACTGCTGCCGGCGTTTTTTCATTGGCACCCCAGATGAAAATATCACCACCTTGGTTTGTAACAGCACTGCAAAGCGAAATGGATGATTTATCGGTTGGTGGAAATTTTCCATCTACAATTACCAGTGCATGATCTGTTGCAGAAAGTTTATCCGCTGTTTGTACACCAAGTTCTTTAAACAATGCAGCCAGCTTGGCTTCAGGGTCTGCAGACAGGATCATTATTTTTGAGTAGGATGATTTGCGCTTGTCATCAGTGGCAGGTTTATCTTCTATTTTGTCATAGCCTGCAATAGGAGCATTTGTAGCATAAGAGGCTTGAATAGCATTGAACAACGGCCATGTGCGGTACATAGGTAATGAAGGATCATACCCCGGATTCAATGTGCTGGTGTATGGCCCGAGCCGCTCCGGCTGCACTCCTGGCTGCCCTTCTTTGAATGCATCGAAGAAAATTCCGTCGGTTGATTTTGGAGCACGAGTGGTGTCTTTTAATCCAAATTCAAGTGGCTTCAATCCATACCATACCACATTGAAAATGGAATAGTAAGAAGCATCGTATTTCTTTTGCCCGTTGAGCAAACGCACGGCTTCTATAGCAACGCCTTCCATTCTACCTTGTTGCGATACGTAAGAGCGATTGCCATTGTATTGTGCCGTTTGCCTTGGCGTGCCATAGTAAGCCATTCCTGATTCTCCAATTCCCCAGAGCTTTCCTTTTGACGACCAGTTCTTGTAAGAGTTTTCATCGCCGTAGTGACCGATGATTGTTGGCAGGTCAGTAGGACGGTCTGTTTCTCCATCTCCGGAGATCCAGTTTCTTGTCGGATCCAGTTCTTTTGTGATCGCCACCCAATGATTGATCTCCTGTAATTGTTTGTTGACAAGGCTATCAGGCGAGTGATGCACATACAAAGCAACAGGAATATTTTCATTACAAACGCTCCAGCCAAATACAGATGCGTGATTGCGGTCACGCAGAATGAAGCGCTTCAGGTGGTCGGCCGCATTTGTCCAATATGCTTCGGCATCTTCCTTTGGGCCGCCATCACTTGCCCACAATCCTGTTTCATCAAGAATGTAGATACCCATTTCATCAGCCATGTCGAGATAGAATGAAGGATAAGGTTGTGCATGTAAACGAACAGCATTTGCATGAGCGTCTTTCAACATCGAGTACCAGGCCCATGCATATCGACGGGTCATTTGCGGAATGCCCATGAAATGCCATGAGTCGCCTTTCATTATCACACGTTGTCCGTTCAGGTATAATTTATCGCCTTCGATTTTAAATTGTCTCCAGCCAAAGCGTTCATACTGTTTGTCAACAACCGTTTTGCCATTGCTCAATGTTGTTACGAGCCCATATAAATTGGGCGCTTCTGCTGACCATGTTTTCAGTTTGCCTTTAACGGCAATGGAAAGTGTCACTATCTTTTTTTCACCTGCAGCAAGCGCTACTTTTTGAGATGGAATGGAAAGCGCCTCTTTATTATCAAGCGTCCATTTTATTTCGGGGGCTTCGGTTATACTTTTACCGGCAAGATTGATCCATTGGGAAACAGTTCCTCCAAGATCGATGGTTCTTTTTGCATTAGCCGTATTTATCAAAGTATATTCAACATGTAGTGAATCCTTATCGACCTGTGCTTTAATGAAAGCATTGGCCACATAGACTTCCGGCTTTACCAGCAAGTAAGCATCTTGCCAAATACCGTTGATATGCTGTCCCCAAAATGAACCTCCCACGTAAAGTCTTTTTCCGTACTTGCCAGGTTCATTGAGCAGATCAGCATCAGCCACCCACAACATCAATTCATTTTCACCATCCTGTTTTATCTCGTCAGTAACATCCACTTCAAAAGGAAGGAAGACGTCATAATTCTGTCCCACTTTTTTTCCGTTGATAATTACTTTGGTGAAACCGGCAACCGCATCAAAATGCAATACCAAGCGTTTGCCTTTCCATTCTGGTTTGTACACAAATTTGCGCATGAGCCAACCGGCCCTTACAGTATCCCAATCTTTCGGATAGCTGGGATAAGTCACAAAATCGCCGCCGCCTTGGGCAAAACTGTTGATGTTCCATGGCGATGGAATTTTCACCGCTACTTTTTCCCATGAAAAATTGTGGGGCAATGTCGGATCGCGTAACTGATCTTTTGAAAGGCCACGAACATTTCTTTCAGGAAAAAATTTCCAGGAACCGTTAAGGCAAATATCATCCCTGAATGGACGTTCGATCGACGTCGTTCGATCTTCGGAGGGAGCAAAATCATGATGAAAATTTTGTTGCTGCGCATTGACCTTTGTACCGAGGTTCATGCAACATGCCAACAGCGCAAAAGCAACTCCTTTGTTTCTTTTTAATAAAGCAAGCATTACAAAGCTGATTGTGGGTTAAAAATCCGACACTGGTAAACTCCGACTTCGTCAGAAAAATCTACCTACATCAAATTAAATGTCGCCATCAAAGAAAGCTTTGAGAGAATAATAAAATCGTAATAAAACATTAATAGAACGTTAGTACCGGAATTTCTTTGCAAAAAACTGAATAACTCAATAACTGAATAACTCAATAACTGAATAACTGAGTAACTGAATAACTGAACTTGAAAGTCGAGCATCGTTTCATAGTTCAATTATTCAGTTATGCACAGAATCATTGATTCAATTGGTGAACGAGGCCGAATCCGCAACCTTCAGTTATTCAGTTACTCAGTTATTCAGTTATTGTTAAAGCTTAACTTTCCCACTCAACCGCACATCCTCCGAACTCGCTCCTACCAATATATCAAACCATCCAGGTTCAACCACTCGTTTCATTTCACGGTTGATCAGGGAAAAATCTTTTGAATGCAAAGTCATCGTTACCTGTTTTTCTTCACCGGGTTGTAGGGAAACTCGTTCGAAGCCGCGCAGCTTTCTTACGTAAGTAGCAACGGAACTTAGTTGGTCGTGCAGGTACAATTGCGCGATTTCATCACCCGCATATTTCCCGGTATTTTTTATTTTGAAGGTTACTGTCACCTCTCCCTTTGAAGCGTATTGATCGCTATTCACTTTAAGATCGCTGTAGGCAAATGTTGTATAACTCAACCCAAATCCAAACGGATAGAGAAAGCCACGCACGTTGGCATCACCTACGCCATCTGCAGCTGGCTTCATAGGAAATGAAAGCGGTATTTGTCCCACGTGCTTGGGAAACGGCACGCACAATTTACCGGCAGGATTGTAATCGCCAAACAACACAGATGCAATAGCGTCGCCCATTGTTTCACCCAGGTACCAGGTTTCAACGATGGCAGGCAAATTTTTACTCGCATAATTAATCGTTACCGGGCGGCCACCGATTAACACAAGCACTGTTGGTTTGCCCAATGCCGCAATCCGTTTTACCAATTCCTCTTGTCTGCCTGGCAATTTTAGGTTAAGTCTTGAATGCGTTTCACCAATTGTATTTTCATTGTCACCAACCGCAAGTAAAACGACATCTGCCGTAGAAGCAGCATCAACAGCTTCTTTCAAGGCTGCATCCTCATCCGCAGTAAGAGGAAAATCTTCTATATCGCTTTCAGGAAAATTTTTATCGGTATGCGTACAACCTTTTGCGTACAATACTTTTGTGCTTGATGGAAGTGCTTTTGTAATGCCGTCGTAAAAGGTAACAACGTTTGTATGCACCGGGCCATATCGTGAGAGCAAACTTTTTTCTTCTTTCACATTGGGCCCTATCAACGCGATTGTCTTAATACTATTTTTATTCAATGGCAATGTGTTGTTATCGTTCTTCAATAAAACAACACTTTGCTTTGCTGCCAATGCTGCAAGATCTTTCGCTTCCTGGTTATGCACCAGGCCATCCGCAAGCGTTGTGTCTTTAACATACGGTTCATCAAAAAGTCCTAACCAAAATTTCACACGCAACACTTCGCTCACACGTTGGTCGATCACACTCATAGGGATGCTGCCATTTTTAATTCCCCTTCTTATGCCCATGATGTACGGACGTGGCGCTGCAAAATCTGTACGCACATTCATTCCTGCTGAAAGCGCCTGCTTAGCAGCATCTGCCGTATCAACTGCGACATGATATTTATCCCAAAGATCTTCAAACGCGTGACTGTCGCTTACTACATAACCCTTAAACTTAAACTGCTTACGTAAAATCTCTGTAAGAAAATAATAATTGCCGATAATGGGAACACCATCGTAATCATTGTACGAAGCCATTGTACCCATTGCTCCTGCTTCCTCAAATGCAACTCTGAATGGCTCCAGGTATAGCTCCCACATTTCTCTTGGAGCCACATGCGGATCGGTGCGGGTGCCTCCATCGCGGCCACCTACAGGAATACCATACACCGCAAAATGTTTTACCGTAGATACGACTTTGTTTTCCTGTATACCCGTTATATTTTGTCTGCCTAACTCCGCAACAAGAAACGGATCGCAACCATAGGCCTCTTCAATCCTTCCCCATCGCGGATCTGAAGCCACATCCAGTATTGGTGAATACACATTTGTGTAACCCAATGCCTTCGCCTCTCTTCCGGTCACCTGCGCAATTTTATGCACAAGCTCCTTGTTGAAAGTGCAGGCCTGTGCAATTTGCGCAGGGAAATAAGTCGCCTTCATGTGGTTCAAACCACGGATGCCTTCTGTGGTAAAATCAACGGGAATTCCCAAGCGTGTTTGCTCAACAAACCATTTCTGAATGGAATTGATTGCTGCGGCATGGGATGAATATGGATAAGCATACAACGTGTCTTTACGCAGCCCCGTAAGCTGTTCGTCAATATTAGCGATCCCGTCTTTCCACACGCTGTCTCTCCATCCGGCTTGTGGCAAACGATCTTTCAAAACGGCACCATAGCCATATAATGTGGCCAGCTGACAGGTCTTTTCTTCCATTGTCATTTGCGACAGCAAATTACTGACACGCTTGTCTATCGCTTGTGTTGGATCCTCATAAACATCTTTTCTGCCATTTTTATTAAAGTCTATCCAACCGTTCTTTTTCACCGACTGAGCAAATACGCTGTTAGTTAAACACGTCACCGACAAAGTCAGCGCTATCAAAATTCTATTCATTATGCAATCGCTTTATTAAAAGAGATATAAAATTGTAAAAAAAATCGACACGGATAGCAGGGAGCTAAAATGTCACAATAGATTCGATCTCCCGAACAGTAAAATTATACGACGTCTCCTTTTCATGCGGTCGTACTCGGTAAAGAAAGACTGCTTGTCATCCCGACGAAGGAGGCATCTGGGTGTTTAATAAAGACGCTGTTAGTGCCAATCTCACATCCCTCCTTCGTCGGGATGACAAGCAACATTTTTCCAGCATTTCAAACAACCCCAATTGCGCAACACTGAATTCTTAATTCCTAATTCTTACCTGTATTTCTCAATCACAGGCATCAACAACCCCGCGGCCTTTATCTGCCCCTCCACGCTTGGATGCAAACCGTCTCCATAATCAGCTTTTGTGAGCCATCCTTCTGTATCTACATAGTGCAGTTTCGTGTCACCGGCAGCAATGCGCACATTCACAGCAGCCAATGTTGGCGAAGCTTTCACGCCAAGAAAAGTGCGCATCACCAATACCTGTGCATTCGGAAATTGCTTGCGAATTTTAAAAAGGAACTCGGTATAGTTTGCCTGCAGCACACTGTCTGGCACACGCTTGTTGTTATCATTTGTGCCAAGATTAATCACAATCATGTCCGGGACATATTTATTCATCTCCCACATAGGGCTCACAATTGATGCTGGCGAACCCATTCTGAAGTACTGATTAACCATGCCACCCTTAGGGTATCCACTCACCAACGTAATGCCCGGATAAGCGATCTGTGTATGCTCCGCGCCCAATCTCTCTGCACTTATCCATGCATAGTCGGAAACATTTGCCTGATCATCTGTATAGCCCGCTGTGATCGAATCTCCGATAAACTCAATAAGAAATGAGGATACGAGCGGATCTGATGTTAAAGCACCATGTTCCAAAATCAATCCGCGAAAACTAAAAACATAATTATAATCCTTTCCCTGCGCTACACATAGTGTGTGTTTTCCTTTTGACAACGCAGTGGGCGTAACATCAATTGTATCACTTACATTCTTATAACTGATCCATGGGCCGCTGTCTATCTTAACATAGTAGTTTGTTTTGTTCGCACCTGTTTTCAATTTTACTTTCGTGCCGGTGAATGCCACTTTAAAATAAGCGCCACCCCATCTGCTCACATATTCTGTACTATTGCTTTTATCCCAACGGCCAAAGTATTTGATATGATTATCCTGCAACGAACCCGGAACTATTTTCCCTGCATTCAGTTTCTTTTTTGATTGCGCAAACAACCAATCCCAGACCTCGTTTTCGGCATAGGTTCTGCTCCATGAATCATGACCAACATCGGGATATTCTGTATATCGCGGATGGCCGCCCTTAGAAACAATCTGCTGAACCATTTTACGAGAACGTGTCACGAACACCGTACTGTCGGCATCACCATGAAATACCCAAAGCGGAACATGTGAAAGCCTTCCGGCAAAAGTAGTGTCACCACCTCCACAAACAGGCATGCCTGCAGCAAACAAAGCCGGATTACGCTGCAACATTTCCCAGGTAGCGAAGCCACCCATTGAAAGTCCTGTTATGTAAATGCGATCGCGATCAATGTTATTCTCTTTGATAATTCTATCAAGCAATTCAATCGACAACTGCATTGGCCACGTTGGCTCTTTCTGCATTGAATGATCCTGTGCACCAAAAGGCGTATACACCCACACGGCACCTGCATCACTATCAACATCTTTTCGTTCCGGACATTGTGGTGCTAAAACATAGCACTGATATTTTTCCCAAAACTTTGTACATGAAAAGCGAAGGAACTGCTTACGGTTGTCAACGCCTCTTTCTCCTGCTCCGTGCATGAACAATACCAGCGGATATTTCCCTCGGTTTTGCACCGCAGGTTTGTAAAGCCTGTAAGGCAAAACATGGTCATTATTCTTGTAGGCATTAAAAGAAAAATCTGCGAATTTCTTCTCCCAATCCTGAATGGACGCTGTTGTGTAATCAGGAGTTGATGGATTAACAGCTTGCGCGTTGATTGCATTGATCAGCATTGTGCAGACCAATATCAACAAAGTATTCTTGAAAAATTTGTTCATCGCCATTTTATTTTAACCAACGTGAGTTAGCAACCGCATCATCGCTGGTGTTTTAGAAATGTATAAAATCGGTCGCTTCGCGACTTTTAACATGCCGCCCCGCTGGGGCTGGCATTTGATTCCTCGTAATTTTGCATTAGCTACTAACGTGTCGCCCCGCTGGGGCTTGTCTTAGTGCCTAGGTTGTTTGTATAAGCTGACATGTCGCCGGTCGAAGAGAATTTCGAGCTGACGGAGTCCAAAGCCCCAGCGGGGCGACACGTTAGTAGCAGCGTCGTTGTGAAACGTCTTCAACCGAATTCCAGCCCCGGCGGGGCGGCATGTAAACATCGCGAAGCGAAAAATATTCATTGCGTTTTACGTTTGACAACTAAATCGACACATAAAACGCGACGTTCAATCATTTCGCCAAATCATTCAACATATTCACCAGCAATTTTCCAGCAACCGGATCTGTTAATCCTTTTTCCAATGCCATGGTTGATATGATGACTGTTCCTTTGTCAGTGATCTTAACGATCGTACTTCCTTCTATGCTTTGCATATACTTGGCACGTTCGGCCATATCTCCATTGATGTATCCATGAATCTTGATGTGCTTCGCCAATAATTCAACATGTTCGCCACGTGTTACTTTCAAAGCTGAACTGCAAACAGTTGGAACCTCCCTTTTGTTGTTGTTAAAATAACGAAGATCCATCAATTCAATGCCGTTAAACACTGGCGATTCAGGAATTTGTATGTTTACAATGTCACCCTCTGTCGGCACAATTGAACCTTTTATATACTCAGGAAAAAGATCTGCAGCAAAACCCGAGTTAAGCAAAAGGAATTTGGCGCCACTAGCCTTCATTTCTTTAATGCGCTGTAAATCCTGTGCAGATACCTCTCCAGCATTTACGCCGGGAAATATATAAACATCAGCCTTCTGCTGCAAAGCTTCACTCACTGTTGATGATGATGTATGTACAATACCCAGCCCATCGAGTACAGCGTTCATATTTGCTTTATCTACCAACAAAATCTTTTTAGAAAAACTTGCTTTGTTCCACTGTTTGTTTGCCAATGTTATCGCATATTCATTGGATGAAATCTGCTTGCCATTTTCTTTTAGTGACAAGACCAATTTGCCATTAATTCTATCTTGTGGCAATGTAGCGATATTAATCGTCGGCTCTACCCATTCGCGGCCATAGTATGAGACCGCAGGAACTTTTTGCATGCCACTTTGTAATACTTTCCCATCATTGCTTACAAGCTTCCATTCCAATTCAGAAGCGGCAATGGCGCTGCCTTCGCTCCTGTCGTTCACAATGCAAATTCTTACAGACAACTGTTCGCCGGCATAAAAATGGCGTCCCCATAATTCAGCACTTACCAGTACCGGTTGCAATGCTCTTTGCATAGCGTAGTAAGTTCCATAGGGTTTGATTGTTGATGCGTTGTAGACATTCTGGAACCATGTAATGAGTGCAAAGTGAATAATACCAGCAGACTTATCATTGCTTCTTCGCAACGCTTCAGCAACCTCGCTTGTGATGAATGATTGCGCCTGCAAAAAATACGCAGGATCATTGTATTCATATGCAAGATCACCAACGAGCGATTGCGGCGTTTGGTGCACCTGTGTGTAAAAGCGCACAGGATGGCCGGTTTCACTGTTTGGATAACCGGTTGACATTTCCTGGCTAATCAACGGCCTGCCCTCTGACCAGTTTTCCTTTTGAAACTCTCCGTTGAATTGCTTAAACACCGTATGATCGTACCAGTTGATATAGGAATGAATGTCGTCGATATCGCCATCATCGATATTGCTAAAAAATGCTTCACCAAATTTCTTTGCCTTGCCTTTTCTCTTGTAGTTCGAATCAAAACAAATTGGACGTGTATTATCTACTGTTCGCATTCTTTTCACCACATCAGAAATGATCGTCATTTTCAATTTTGCTCGCTCCATATCAGGATCATTGTCATAAAATTTCATTTCATTGTTTACCGTCCAGAACAACAACGAAGGATGATTCCTGTATTTTTTGATCATGGCAAGAAATTCATCTGCCCACATATCGATCAGTTTTTTATCGGGCATGGAAGTTGCGAGCATAAGCCAGGGCCATGTACCTTCAAAGCTTACACCGATCCCTTTTTTATCCGCCTCCTGCATCCAGAGTTCATTGTATGGCGCAGTATGCGTTCGTGTCACTTCCATGTTGCCCGCTTTCATAAGATCGTAGAATTTGTCTGCCAGTGCGGTATCATTTGGTGCAAGTGCAAAAGGAGTTTGGTTCCCACCTCTTAACCAATAGCGTTGGCCATTCAACCACAGGTAACCATCTTTACTTTCGAATGTTCTAAAACCAGAAACAATGACAGAACTATCCACCACCTTACCATTTGACATGATGTAGAAGGTAAAGTCATACAAGTTTGGCGTTTGCGGTGTCCATAACAAAGGTTTTAAATCTTTCACACTATAATTGAAAGTACGTTCCTCTCCTGCGTGAATAATGTTCTTTACCCACCCCTGTCCAACGTATAGTGGCTTGCCATTTTTATCTGTAATCTTTGTATCGAATGAAAATTGCGTGGCGGTCTTGTTGGAATTTTTCACCGTAATTTCAAATGATGCTCCTGTAAGATTTGGTTTAACGTACACATCGCTAATACTCACCGGATCAGTGATAACGAGCTTCACCGGTTGCCAGATACCTGCAGGGTCGCCATTGTAAAATCCATGCGCAAGATCCTTTAGCATTTTGTTGGTTACTTCTACACTAACCGCCACATCAATCACTTTGCCCTCGTCTTTAATGTCGTTTGTGTAATCGCGAATAACTTTTACCGCTACAAGATTTTTTCCTTTATGAAACAAACCTTTCGCATTCACATTAAGGTCCCCAAACATACCGACATGTTTTCCTGCATGCACACCATTGATCCAGACTTCCGCAATTTTTGATATGGCATCAAATTGCACAGCAACATCTTTTCCTTCTATGTTATCAGGCAGCTCGATCCATTGTCGATACCATGCTGCAGCTGTTTTTTTGTAATCAAATGTGTAGCCTTCGCAACGATCTGTTTCGGCCTGAAAATAGTTATCAGAAGCGCCTTTGGCAAACGGGCCAAATGTTTCGCCGTGCAGCCAAATGCGAATAGGGTTCCAAAAATCAGGCACGTGCATGCTGTGCCATTCTTTATCATCTTCCTTCGGAGAAACGGCTTTCTTCTCATCGGCCATTTCATATACAGGCATGAACAACCATTGGCCATCGAGTGACACGATGGTACGTCCCTGATTAATTTTATCTACAACAACAGCTTTGTAAGTGCTACGTTCCTTCTTTCTCTTTGCTGTTTTATCGATTGTTTTTGTCGCTGCGGCATATTCCAGTTTGGGTATGTTATCTAATGCACTTTTTTGCAATGGCACTATCGTAAGTTCTTCATAAAGACTAGTGATCCATCCTCCGCCGAGTGTGATTTTTCCGGAAGGAGCCAACACACCGTTCTTGTCTTCTATATCAATACGCGGCAACAGTTCGTCATTGAGGAACACGCGGATTCTTTTGCCACTTACCTGCATGCGGAATGTGTACCATGTGCCCGGCTGCGGTTTAAAATCCAACGAACGCAATGCAAGAAATTCATCTGTGCCCAAATAACCAAGTCTGCTTAAATACAAGGTATTTTGCAGGCCACCACGCAACCCGATGATATATCTGTCGTTCCTGTTGTATTCTCTAAAGCCGGCCCACAGCTGCACCTGCTCTTCTCCTTTTGGTGTGCATGCACGGAATGTTGCTTCATAGTCGCTCATGTTCTCATCGCCAAAAGATGCGTACGCGTCCTTTGTTTTCAACACACCGTTGTTCATTTCACAAATACCGCGCCCCCTTGTTTGAAAAGTGCCTGTAAATGTGAAAGGTGCCCCCGAAGAGCTAACATCCTGCGCCTGGGTATTCGATACAAGGAGGTATGATAAGGCTGTCAAAAATGTCGTAAGGGAAATTATCTTTATTCTCATGATCAATTCATTTATTTTAAGAGCGATGCTTTCAGTTTGGAAGCATAGCCCGCATCATTATTAGGTTTGTGACTCATGATGAATTGCAGTGTACCACCTGCCATAAGCGTGGCGTGATCTATATACGCTGCATCATAAGGCTTTCCGTTTAGTAATACTTTTTGTATGTAAGGTTTGGTTGAAGCGCCTGTTGCTTTTACGACGAACGTTTTTCCATTGGGCAATTGCAATGTAGCGTTCTCCACTAATGGGCTTCCAAATACATATTTGGCATCTGCAGGAAACACCGGATAGAAGCCCATTGCAGAAAAAATATACCATGCAGACATCTGTCCGCAATCTTCATTCCCAATGATGCCATCAGGTTGATCGTGGTACATGTCGTTCATAATATGCTTTACTGTTTCTGCTGTTTTCCATTGGCGACCGCCAAACGCATAGAGGTATGCGATGTGGTGACTGGGCTCGTTGCCGTGCGCATATTGACCAATGGTTCCGGTAAGATCTGCCATGCCTTTTTCATCGGCGGTTGTTTCGAGCGCAAACATTGTATCGAGTCTGTTATTAAACACTGCCTCGCCGCCAAGCAACGATAATAAGCCTTTCACATCTTGGGGAACAAGCCACAAGTATTGCCAGGCATTACCTTCAGCATAAATAGTATTGTTGGCCTTGAGTGCATTAAAATCAGGTGCCCAATCTCCATTCTCGAGTTTGCCTCTGAAGAATTGTGTGGTTGAATCGAAATACAACTTGTAGTTCAACGCACGTTTTGAAAAATAATTAAACTCATTTTGTTTGCCCAAAGACTTTGCCATTAAGGCAATGCTACCATCTCCAATGGCGTACTCAAGACCTTTGGCAACGGAGCGTCTTTCTTTATCCGAGGGAATCGCCGTAAATGTTCTCACGTACATCATTCCCAATGTATCTGATGCGGAGGTTCCCTTGATTGCATTGAAAGCTCTTTCAGCATCAAATCCCTTTATGCCTTTCAAATATGCTTCTGCAATTACCTGCCTGCTTGCAATGCCCACCATGGTTCCTGTTTCCCACCCATCTAAATGCCATTGAGGCAATAGACGTTTTTGATTGTAGATGGCAAGCATCGAATTCACCATGTCGGCAGTTCTTTCAGGCTGCGTGATAGTGTACAGGGGATGCACTGCGCGATAGGTATCCCAAAGCGAAAAGACACTGTAGTTTGCAAAGGATGCTTTTTTATACACTTGCTTATCAGTTCCGCGATAGTCGCCGTTGTGATCGTTGTACAACGCGGGATCTATCATGGTATGGAACAATGCAGTGTAAAAAATGCGCTTAACTTTTTCGGATGGCGTATTGATGACGATCTTTGATAGTTCTTTATTCCATTTTGCTTTAGCCGCAGCCACTACTTCATTAATATTCCAATGTGGAATTTCCGCAGTGATATTTGCCAGTGCATTTTCGCAACTTACGGGAGAAATGCCTACTTTCAATTTGAGTGTTTTGGGCACTTTATCAAAACTGATCAAGCCCTTAATGGCCTTGCCTCTCCCGCTATCACCCTGCATCAATTTATTATCATCGTAAACAGAAAAATGCTCAAGCGGCTCAGATGATCGGACAGCAAAAAATATCAACTGTTCTTTCGCCCATCCTTTTGAAAAACGATAACCTTCCAATGTGTATTTATCGACTTGCCTGAGATACGTATCAGCGCTTTGGTCATTGAGGCCTTCTTTCAGGTCAATGATCATATGGGCTTGCTTATCCTGCGGAAACTGGTACTGATGAAACCCCACTCTTTCTGTTGCGGCCAACTCCACTTTGATATTAGACTCATCAAGCGTTACCGAATAATAACCGGGCCTTACACTTTCATTTTTATGAGAATAATGCGCGCCATAACCTTTCTGATATTCTTTCTCCGTCGCCTTGTCTGTTCTTACTTCTCCAACATAAGGCATCACCAAAATATCTCCAAGATCGCCAATGCCCGTACCGCTCAAATGCGTATGTGCAAAGCCTGTTACAATACTGTCGCCATAGTTGTAACCGGAGCACCAATCCCATCCTTTAAAAAAATTCGAAGGCCCCAATTGCACAGCTCCGAACGGTACACTTGCTCCAACAAACACGTGACCATGCCCCCCGGAGCCAATGTAAGGATCAACGTATTTTGTCAAATCCTGCGCCTGCAATTGATACGTTATGCTTACTAATGAAATAATGTTTATAAAAAATTTCGAACTATTCATATTAGATTACTCGTCTTTCTTTTTGAGAAATAATTTTTCTCTCGCTTATTTACATCCTGTATTTTTCCTCCTATGCGTGTCGCACGTCGTTGCGAGTGCAGCGAAGCAATCTCATTTATTGAGAGCAGGAGATTGCTTCGCTGCGCTCGCAATGACGTGTAACACCAAAAATTGGAATCATCTAACTTCAAAAATTGTCAATTCAATTATTACAGTCGTGTTCCTTAGGCATTCCTAATTTTTACTTTTTACTTTTTCCTTTTTGCCCAGGCTCCCTACTTGCTGCACCGGCTGTGTTTCACTAAACGGTAGCTCCTTGCGCAACATTTTTGCCGCCATGCCTGTAAGAAATAAATAATGATCTTCCGGGACACCTTCTTCAAATGTCACAAAACTGCTCGCGCCAACGGGCGGATTCTTTGATACTTTGAATATAGCAGTGCCTTCGTCTATTTCGTCAAACATTGCGACGTACAACATTTCTGCGCCGCTTTCCAAGGCACCGGCAATCTGCTTCCAATAGAATTCGCCTCTGTTGCGTGGCATCTGATTTTGCGGACTTTTGTTGTACATATTGTGCCAGCTAAATCCGGGATAAACCACAGGAGCATAATCGATTTTGTTTTGTTTGCACCACGCTACATCACCCGCTACGTGCTGCTTGAAGGCTGGATATGTTTGCTCATTGTATCGTCCTACAAACCAGGGATGAACAATGTCCGCTTTCTTTATTACTTCCGTTAAATGTGGATCTTTGACTGCATCCTTATCCAGATCGCGCCAGTAAGTGGGTACGCCGAGCATGATGGAACAACCGCCATACTCTCTGTCATTTTGCAAAAAGTCCATCATTTTTTCAATATCATTCAAACCATACGAACGGCCTGGAAAGCCAACGCCCCAAAGCGCTACAAGAGGTTTCCCATTATGATACAGGTAGGTTTGTTTCTTACCTCTTGTTGTGAGTCGCAGGCTATCAACCAACTTTTTAAAATCATTGATCACCACATCAGCATCTCCTTCACGCATGCCAGAGAGATCGTACATTATTGCTATCGCACGATGATATTTTTTCGCTGCACTCAATGCGTGGCTCAATACAGTATTGTTGTGACGCAGACTCACAGGGCTTTTCACATTACTTACAAATCTTTGCACGAATACGCCATCAATACCATATTCTTTCATCCATTTGAAATGAAGGTCAACGGTTGAGGCATCGTAAGAACTGAACAATACTGCTGCACTACTGTCTGCAAGGTGAAAAGGCGCTTTGTATGTTTTTTTGTACTCTGATGTTGCCGGCCAGAGATCTACCTTACAATTGCCCGGTTCAAATTTTCCTTTGGCCGCATAATGGTTCCAGCCACGTCCCGCGCCATCTTCGGGCGCATTGAACCAACCCTGGTATCCCGCCATTACGAGTCCCTTGTACGAAGTAAAAGCAGACGTTTTACTATGCTTATGTTGGGCGTTCAAACTCGTGGCAAACAATATTGCCAAACCAAGTATGTATTTAAATTGTCGCATTGGTTTTTAATAGTTGATTGAATTGCTGGTTGTTAGTTGCTAGTTGTTAGTCGTTGTATAAATGTCGTTTAACCAAACTGTTCGAAAAACTGAATGCATGTTGCTTGTCATCCCGACGAAGGAGGGATCTGGGTGATCGTATAAACTACCTGTTAGTGTTAGACTCAGATCCCTCCTTCGTCGGGATGACAAGCAGTCTTTTTTACGGATCACAACCACCATGAAATTGCTTAACTCATCTTAAAATCCGGCCTTCTCTCCCGTTCCCCAGCGCTTGTTTGGCTTTGGCCCCATTTCCAATTCCAGCTTACCGCCATCCAGCAATTGCTGATGTGTAAACCATGGTGTGTTGATGGTCTGCCCATTAAGTTTTGCACTCTGGATATACTTGTTTACAACCGACGAATTATTTGCAATCACGGTAAATTGTTTTCCGTTTTGAAGATCAATTATTGACTTCGTAAACAAAGGACTGCCGATTGTATATGCAGGAATTCCGGGTGTTACAGGATAAAAGCCAAGTGAAGAAAACACAACGAATGCAGACATACCGCCTCCATCTTCATCTCCCGGAATGCCGAAAATATTATCCTTGAACCAGGTGCTCAGCAGGAAGCGAACACGCTTTTGCGTTTTCCATGGACTTGATGTAAAGTTGTACAAATACGGTATGTGAAAGCTGGGCTCATTGCCCATCGAGTATTGCCCCACGAGACCTGTTGCATCGGGAAACTTGGCCCACATCTCGCTTTTGCTTCTTCCCAACGGTTCTCTGAACAATTGATCCAGCCTGTTTTCAAAATCGTTTTTTCCACCCATCAAAGCCATGAGGCCACTGATATCATGCTGTACCTGCCACATGTAGGTCCATCCGTTGTTCTCATCGTAGTAATCTCTACCGCCTTTACCGCCATCAAATTTCGGATCGATGTTTATCCAATTTCCCTGCGCATCTTTTGGCAGAAATATTTTTTGTTGCTTGTTCCAGAGCGTTTTATAGTTAGACGCTCTTGCCGCGAATCTTGAATGATCTTTCTCTTTGCCCAGCAATTCTGCCATTTCACTCACGGCCCAGTCATCGTAGCTTGCACCAAGTGTCACAGCCACTGCCTGTCTTTTCTCAAATGAATTCACCAGTGCCACAGTTTCTGTTTCTCCCGGTTTCAGTGCCGGAAAAAATCCTTTTGCATAATACACGTCTTCAAGCTCAGTCTTTGGACCATTGCGCCATGGCAGCATTGTTGCCTGTGTAGCATTTTTCAACATGCCTTCGTATGCTTTTTCAACATCGAAGTTTTTCAAACCTTTTCGCACATCGTCAAGAAACATCACAGATGAATGAAAGCCATTCATACATGCATGATCACCGAAAAGCACTGGAAATGTTGGCATCCAGCCGCTTTGCTCATACATATTTACATACGAGTTTAAAATATCCTCTTCCATGGAAGGATTAAGAATTGCTCTCAAGGGATGGTGCGCCAAATAAGTATCCCATGTCCAGTCATCTACATAAAAAGGCCTGTCTGTTGCATGTATTTTTTTATCGAAGCCGCTGTAATATTTTCCATCTTCCGTGATGTCCACCATCCGTTCGTAACATCTGTACAGCGCCGTATAGAACGAACGCTTTTGTGCCGTTGTACCACCTTCCACTTTCACCTGCCCGATTACTTTTTGCCATGCCAGTTGCGCATCATCTGCCAATTGTTCAAACGTGGTCGCATCCAGTTCGGCTTCGTAGTTACGTTTTGCCTGCTCTGCACTTACGAATGAAACAGCATATTTCAATTCGATGGTATCGTTTGCACTCCCGCCAAAAACAACACTTGCTTTGGTTTCATCCACCTTCTCAATCTTACATTTTGCATTGAAGCTGCCGTGCATGTACACTTTTATGTCACCGTGATAGGTTTCAGTTGCTGCGATCTCATTATCGGAAGTAAGATCCCAGGAACTGCTGCCCGTGTTATAGTGTTCCAAAAGCAAACATTTCGTGCGTGCATTTGCAGGAAATGCAAAACGATAAATGCCTGTTTTTTTGCCCGGCGCAAATTCTACCGTAATGCCATTGTCGATAAGAAATGTCGAGTAATACCATGGCCTTGTAATTTCAAGATCATGATCAAAGGTCATTTTCTTTTTCCAGTCGTCTGCAGTTTTAGGCAATGACAACGCGGGTTTCATAGAGAAAGCCATTCCCAGTCTATGCGATACAATGAGCAAAGGAAAACTTGCTATCTGATCGTCGATATGATCTGCACGAACGGGATACATTCTCATCATTTGGTTGGGCTGCTGCACCGTTGGTCTCGTTGGCTGTAGCAACTGTCCTACGTTTCCAATGGTCGGATCGATATAATCAAGATCGCTCTTTACCTCTATTTTAGTCGGTTTATTGTCTTGCGCCTGCATGCTGTTGCATACAACCATACAGGCGAGTAAATGTGTGATAGCCCTTATTTTCTTTATTGCCATAGCCTTTTTCGGGCGGATTTGATTTACTGATTTGGTTTCTGGAAGAGTTGTTAGTTGTTGGTTGCTAGTTGTTAGACATTCTGTGCAACATGCTCCATTCGAATAAAGCACGTTGAAGTTTAAAGCCTAACAACTAACAACTATCAACTAACAACTAACAACTTGCTACTTTTTAAACTCACTCTTTGTCGTTCTGAGATATAAATCACCGTAGCTTTTTGATGATTCTAATTGTGACGCACTCGCCCAGTCGTTCCATGAATCAAGCAGGATGAGCCTTGTGCTTTGGTCGGCATTCATCTTTGCTACGTTGCACAACTGTTTGTAAAGTTTACAGGTATCGCTTCTTCCGTATAATGGTTGAAGGCCCGTTGGCTGCGTGATCTTTTGATTCCAGCCTGGCGATACGCAAGGCACATAGCTTACGTTCCAGTTATTGTCCTGCCAATATTGAATACTGTATTTCCAGTTTTCGTTCGTCATTTGCGGAAGCAGATAGAACCTGTCCCAATCACTGATATTAGTGCTGAAAGACTGATGCACTATAGCGTCCACGCATTTTTGATAACGGAAAGGATAACGTGCCGGTGGCGTCCATCTGTCTTGCTGGCCAACAATGTATATTTGGATGCCAGCGTCACTCAGGCGTTGTCTCAGCGTAGTGTATATCGATGCATTGTCGTTTGAATAAAGTACCTGTGCATTGTAGATGTACAACAGCGTCTTTCCGTTTACTTTTATGTAGTTAGCATCCTGCATGTAAGGCACCAGCTTTAAGATGTCCTGGAAAAACTGCTCAAGCTTCACTTTGTCATTCTCCAATGGTGTTGTTGTAGAAAGCCCGTATGTACCGGCTTGCCAGTTGTATGCCAGCGCCAGTTTCATCTTATTCGATGTGTTGGCGTTAAGGAACGAACGTACTACTGAAGAATCACTCTTGAAGTTGTTGTAGTCGCGGCTAAATGATCTTATAGAGAAAAGGAAATAATCGATGCCTGCACTACTGGCCTGATCAATGTGCCCTGTCATTACATCAGGAGGCACGACTCCTGCAGGCATGTTGTATCTGCCTAATGCTGGGGTATCGGGCACATTCACATTGAACGTTCCGAAGAAATAGTACATGGCTCCTACTACGTAGTCATTTGTTACCGGTATTTCATTGATCTGATAATTCAGAAAATTATCTGCGGCTGTAGGCGCATCACTTTTCTTCACACAACCGATGAAGGAGAATAGCGCTGTAGCAATTATTGAGAGGCGAAAATATTTTGTTTGCATACTTTTCTAAATTGTAGTACTTATGGTTTATAACTTGAACGAACTGTGTAAGTAAATCCGCTTGCTTTTGCAGCTGCACTTAACTCCTGTATTGTTTGGCCATACCATTTTTGTACAAGTGAATAATCATATTGTGCCGGCACATCGTTCCAGTTGATGGTTTCATGAGGTTTCATAAATTTCAATGGAACAGTGTTGTTAATCGTTTCAGAGCCGGTTCCTACCAGGTTAAGCTGCTTCATAGCATCTGCATATCCGTCAGGATTCAACGATAATAAAGTTGCAGGATAGAACATGCGGAAAGGCACATCTGAATACAATGCTCCCGGAGACGCGGGATTTGTATGCGGTGGAAAATTCAATGACCATGTTCTGCGTATCATGCACCATGCATCAAAGCCACCATCAGGGAAATAGTTCATCCAAGCCTGTGCATATATTTTGTTGATGTCGCCGTCCGGAATATCAGCATTGGTAATGCCTATGTAGTTTCTGAAAGTTTTGCCCACTGAGCTTGTGCCCCATTTCACACCATTTGCCTGTTTGTAAGTGCTTGCCTGGGCCAGCGTCAATCCCCATGAAACGAAGTTGGCATCAATGCCTGCGTTATAATATACATCCGGTGTTTGTGAACCGCCAAGACCCAGCTGTGCAGCTTCTGCTTTCAGGAACAATGTTTCTGCAAAGCCCATGATTACCATCGGACGCAAAGGATCGCTCCAGACTTTTGTAGTTACGTTGGAGAATGTATTGGCGTTACCAATCGGATCAACCTGGTTCGCCAGGCTAGCTGTCCATCCTGATAATTTTGCAGTAGATTTTGGAATGCCCCAATGCGGAATCGGATATGTCACAATGCGCATGGAATCATCTGCAGTACTTGCAAGCGTATCGATAAGTATGTAGCGATCTGTTGCTTTTGCTACAGAATCGAAGTACACATTGATTCTTGGATCTTTGTAAGAACGCAGGAAGTCAAGCATGTAATCGCTCATCTTTGGAAAAGAAATTCCTGAAGGTGCGGTAACATTCGCCTTGCCCGAATAGCCGATGTAGTAAGGGTTTTGATTACCGTTGGTTGCGTTATCAAACTGGATCTTTGCGGCATCTGCATCAGAACCGATGAGGTTTGCTTCATCTGCCATGATTTCTCTCACTGCATCCAGGGCTGTATTACCGAGACTTAACTGGCAACGAAGTGCAATTTTCAAACGAAGGCTATTCGCAAATTTTTTCCATTTCAACAGATCACCATTGTAGATCGCATCGTAAGGTAGCTTATCGGTTGTCTTTGCGATATTGATCTTACCAGATGCTTCTTTCAATGTGCTGAGAAGATTTGCATACACTGAATCTTCTTTATCGAATATAATGGAGCTCAGGCGATTCGGATCATTTGCCTGGCTGGCTGCGATTGGCCCGTAAGCCCCTACCAGCACAGATTGTATGTAAGCCTTGTATATTCTTGCAATCTGCACTCTGTTGTTAAATGCAGTGTCGCTGCCATAATTGTTGAGTATTTGCTGAAGATTGTTCAGAATGGTTACATAAGATGTTTGCCACATCACATCAGCGCAATCGTATCTACCGGTAAGTGATACCCAGTTGGCATACTCCCAATATTTGTTTACCGGATATTGTGCCAGTATGGAAGGCGTTGCCCTGATAGCAGTATTCATAGAACCTTCCGGCATTACTTTTACGAACTGCGTTGGGTCGGTATTGATATCGGTCATTTTTTTGCAGCCAGAAAATATTGCACCGGCGATGACCACTATATAAAATATCTTTTTCATTTTGTACCGTTGAAACTTTTTTAGAATGATAATTTTAGATCGAAGCCCCATGATGCATAAGGGAAAGAACCTCCTGCTTCTATACCCTGTGCATTGCCTGAGTTTGCGGCAGCTTCAGGATCGATGCCGAGTGGCGTATTCTTGTAAATCTGCCACAAGTTTCTTCCTACAAAGGCGATGCGTGCATTCTGCATTCTAATTCTTGAAACGAGCTTCTTAGGGAATGTGTAACCAACAATTACTTCACTTACTCTGATAGAAGTTGCATCGTATGTAAGTGATGGAACGTCGTTCGTTACTTTGTCATTACCATTTACTAACTGAGGATAAATCCATGCTGGCAGCGGATCGCCGGGAATAAGCCTGCCGTTTTTGTCCACCATCTGGTTTCCTCTTGCATCCAGTTTTGCCATGTATGCGTTCGGATAACGCAAGCCTTTTACACGTGCAGAGTCTGCGTAACGTGTAACTGTTGTACCAACTGTCTGTCCAATATTTTTTCTTTCGTTATCATTCTCACCTAAAATGGTTTGGCTCATTAACCACTCATCTCTTCCTGCCAAACTTTGCACAGTTGTACCCTGGAACATCGCTCTTCCATAAGTGGCAGAATAAAGGCTGCCACCGTATTTCACTGTTACCATAACAGATGCATCAAATGCGCCGTATCTAAAACTGTTGCTGAAAGAACCCAGCCATTTTGGCCTGAAGTTTCCTGCGAGTACGTTAGGATCTGCGATGGTACGGCCGTTTGAACCTACGATGATTGTGTCGCCTACCTTGTATGGCGCATTACCTCTCATGGTTCCGTAAGGCTTGCCCACTTCAGCGTATATCGTCACACCCAGGTTTTGGCCAAGGTTCACACTGTTCACACCTGGCACGAGCGATTTAACAAGGTTATCATTTTTAGAAAAGTTCACCATCGTGTTCCATTGGAACTTTTTTGTTCTGATAGGCGTAGCACCCAATGTTAACTCGATTCCTTTGTTTTGGATTTCACCTGCATTGAGCACGCGTGTATTGAAACCTGTTTCCTTCGGTGTGTTCACTGTGAGGATCTGATTGGTGGTGTTTGATTTGTACACCGTAGCATTCAACGTAATTCTATTGTTGAAGAATGCGAGGTCAAGGCCCAACTCTCTTGAAACTGTTTGTTCAGGTTTCAGATTAGGATTTTTCTTTTGATCAGTATATACGAGAAAAGGATTGCTCACATAGAAACCTCCGAGGTTGTATGTTTCAAGCAATTGGTAAATATTTGGACTACCACCCACTTTTGCCCATGAGGCCCTGAACTTACCGGAAGAAAGGATATCGTTTTTCCGAATGAAATGAGAGAACAGGAAGCTACCACCTACAGATGGATAGAAGAAATCATTTTTTCCTTCAGGCAAAGTAGATGACCACTCGTTTCTTCCCGTAACATCAAGGAACAAATAATCTCTGAAAGCCAATGTGGCAGAACCATACACAGATGCAGATTTTCTTCTGCCCCAAAACTCAGATGCAGAAGGTGCGATCTTGGAGTTGCTGATCGAAGGCATGTCATGCACCAGCAAAGAACCAACTGATGATGTGCGTGAACGTCCATTAAAACTAGTGTAGTTCACCCCTACTACTCCGTTGATGATAAAATCTAAGTTTATTTTTTTGTTGTAGATCAACTGCCCCTCGTAGTTCCAGTTTTGATCAGAGCTCATGTTGTTGGTATAGCTACCAGTAGGTGTTTTCTTTCCACCCAACTCATTATATATATAGTATTCGCCGAAATTCAGATCACCTGCAATCAACGCTCTTGCCTTTAACCAACTGAGGATGTCAACATTCAGGGACGTACTTCCGATAATACGGTTGTGCGCATCTTCGTTCTCATTCTCATATATGGACCAGTAAGGGTTTTCAGTGTCTGACAACAATTGCTGGCCGTTGCTTCCTGTAAAGATGAGCGCATTTCCATCTGCATCTTTGTAAGGATACAAACTAGCCATGTCGATACTGCGTGGCTGGTACACAAACAACACGAGAGGGTTACCCGGCGTCAGGTTTCTCGTCATCCTGTTCTTTGTTTTATCATTGGTGTACATCACTTTCGCATCTGCCGTTACTTTTGAGTTTAGTTTTCTTGAAGCGTAGAACGAAAGATTATGCTTTGTTTTCAAGTTGATATTGTCCACCACGTCATTGCTTTTTGTAAAGCCGTATGACAAACGGAAGGTTGACACCTGGTCAGATTTGTTGATGGCAATATTTGTAGTGTTAACATAAGGCGACTGATAGAAGTCCTTCACGTTGTTCGGCTGCGGCCAGTAGCCATGCGGTTTACCATCATAAGTATTATACGGCTGCCCAAGCATTGGCATACCCCAGCTTTGAGTGTTGATGGCTCCCATGTTCACGGCATTCGTTCCGGGAATGACCCTGTCACCACCTTGCGCGAGTCTTCCGTTTGAACCCTCACCGTACACATTTTGATAATCGGGCCATTCGGTCACGGTGTAAGTGAGATAGTTTTGGTTCAATGAAACCCCAAAATTTTTGTCACCTATTTTTCCTTTTTTAGTAGTGATGAGGATTGCACCATTCGCAGCTGAAGATCCGTAAAGCGCTGCTGCGTTTGGCCCTTTCAATACTTCCATGGATTCAATGTCATCCGGGTTAAGATCCTGCGCGGCATTACCGTAATCAAGGTTGCCGTTTTCTCCGGTCTTGTTGGAAATGATCACGCCATCAACCACCCATATCGGTTGGTTACTTCCGGTGAGGGAATTTTCGCCACGTAGTATCAAACGGGATGAACTACCCGGCTGCCCGGTACCCGTTACCTGCAAACCAGCCACTTTGCCGGCAAGTGTGTTGGCGAGGTTGATATCCCTTGCCTCGGTCATGTTATTCGGGTCAACCGACTGACTTGAGTAAGGAACCGATCTGGCCTTCCTGGTTTGTCCGAGGGCAGAAATTACCACGGCATCCATTGTAGAGGCACTTGCCGTGAGCGTTATTTGTACGTAACCGGTTTTGGCATCTACTTCTACTTCTTTGGAGAGGTAACCGGTCATCGTTACAACCAATGTCGTTTTGCCAACAGGGTTAATGTTCAACTGAAAAGACCCGTCATCTTTGGTAGCGGCACCAACTCTGCTACCCTTTACCAGGATACTTGCATTTGCCAGTGGAACATTTTTGTCGTCAATTATTTTACCTTTTATTGGTACTGATTGACCATAAGAAAGGAGGCTTAAGAAAATCAAGAGGGCCATCAGGAATGGCAGTTTTAGTCGCAATCGCATAAATAATAGTTTTGGAATTGAAGAAAACTAATGGGCTAAAAGTATGATGCTCAATCTAATATTGCATTAATAAAACATTAATGATCGTTCATTTTGTCCATTAAGTTTTGAAAAGGATGTTTTTTGCGAAAACTTGCGCAGAAGCTTCATTATTTTTTAAGGTTAATGTCAAAAACTAACAACAAGAGGTAGAAAATTTAATTGAATATGCTAAATTGCAACACCTGACCAAGGCTTTTGAGAATTTGAACTCGTATAAGAAGATCGCTTGCATTCTACACTATTAATAAAGTAACTGGCAAGAATTTGCACCTCTCCGCTTCCGGACGGGGTCTTTAGTAAATACGGAGATTACTGTCTGCAAACAGTAACCATTTTTTCATTTGTTTTTATGGAACAGGAAGATTGTAAACTGTTATTATCAATGTGAGTTCAGCGTTTCGTTGCTTCATTGAAAATAAAATGAAAATCAGATTTTTATAAATGAATAGCCGGCCTGCCATTAATGTTCCAATCAGAAGGAGTTCCCTGTATCCAGCTGTTCTGTCATTGCTTATACTGATCACTTTTTCTTCAACCTCACTCGCTCAATATGGCCTTCAGTTTGCGAGTCGCGACGCCGATCCCGAAAAAAGGACTTCGTTAAATATTACACCCGACAAACCAATTTGCGTTTCCCAAAAGCTTGATCTTTCGTTTGAACTGAGCTTTACACCAGGCGTCACAGACAATTTTGGCTACGCGTTCAGGATGGTGAACGACAAAAAACAAAACCTGGACATGTTATATGACCAGGCAAAAAGAAGTTTCACGATCGTTTTTGGCGACGCTTACACTAATATAAGTGTGCCGATGCTTTATGAAGATGCCGTGAACCGGTGGGTAAAATTTCATTTAGCACTTGATATTACCAGAGAATCCATTTCACTATACTGCGATGATAAACTGGTGCAAAGCGGTAAAGTCACCTTCAAGGAAAATTGTTTCAATATTTTTTTCGGTGCCACTGCGCACACTTACTTCAAATCGTCTGACGTAATTCCCATGCGATTAAGAAATGTGGGATTGAATGTTGATGATAAAGACAAATACTTTTGGGCACTCAATGAATCCGAAGGAGGTCAGGCTACTGATAGCATCTCCGGGAAAAAAGCGATAGTTCAAAATGAGCATTGGTTAAGACCGAAACACTCGAACTGGCAGCAGCGAGCCAACCGTACTATTAAAAGCTGGGTGAGTGCGGGTTTTGATCGGGTGCATGAGTTGGTTTATATCACGGGACAGGACACCATATATATATACTCGGCAAAAACTGCTGCACTGACAGCTGTGCCACTCGCTGCAAAACATGATCTGCTGCCGGGCAGCCAAACGATCTATAATCCGTTCAACGATCACTTATATAATTTTTATCCGGATGAGCACGACATTGCGGCATACGATGCGCAGGCCCAACACTGGGAAAAGAATTTTGAAGCCGCTCCGCTCACAGCCTTTTGGCAGGTAAACAAATTCTTTTCGCGTCATGACAGTTCATTGTATTTCATGGCAGGTTACGGTCAATTGAGATACAAGAATCTTGTCCAGCGCTATCATCTTGCTACGAAAAAATGGGATACGGTAAAAACTGCCGGCGAGCATTTCAACCCAAGATACCTTTGTGCACTTGGCACTACGCCAAACGGCGATACTGCTTACATTCTCGGTGGGTATGGAAGCAAGGATGGAGACCAGTTGCTCAACCCGCAATTTTACTATGACCTTACGATGTATGACGTAAAGACATCGACTTTCAAAAAAATATACACCCTTAAAGAACCTGCCGAGCCTTTTGTGTTCTCCAATTCAATGGTTATTGATAAAGATGGCAAACATTATTATGCACTCATCAACCCAAAGGATCAGCGCAACACACAGTTGCAATTGATAAAAGGTTCACTGGAAAAACCGGAGTATGAATTGATCGGTTCTTCGTTCCCCTTCACGTTCGTTGACGTGAAATCTGCTGCCAATGTATATTATTGTGATGCATCGAAAGTAATGCTGGCCGTGACTTTGTTTACAGATAAAGATGCCAATGTTACGGATGTAAAAATCTACAGCATTAATTTTCCGCCAAGTGGCATTGTGACTCCTGAGGTTGCTGTACCTGTAACTCCTTCGAAAAAAAATATTGTTATACTGGCAGCAATCATTTTAGCTGCAATTGCTTTTGTCGTTTATAAGACCGGGCTCTTCAGAAGCAGGTCTACCTCTCCGGTTACAGAGGAAAAAACTGGGCTGGCAGAAACTGTTTCTGCGCCGCTCACATCCACTGCAAATCCTGCCGGAGCTTCATCGACCACAACACCTGCCATTCCTGTGATAACCAACGAGTATGAAGAAATCACGAACGAACAACAAAGCAAGGCAGATGCTCACATCTATCTCTTCGGAAATTTTGAAGTCGTAGCGAGCAATGGAGAAAACATCACGAGGCTATTCACTCCGTTATTAAAGGAATTGTTTTTATTGTTGTGCATTCACTCATTGAAATACAATAAAGGTGTATCGCCGGAGAAACTTATTGAAACATTATGGTCTACAAAAGATACCAAAGATGCCATCAATAACAGATCAGTAAATATCGCGAAACTTAAAAGCATTCTTGAAAAAATTGAAGATTGCACTTTGCAAAAAGAGTTTGGCAACTGGAAACTAACTTTCGACAGAGACAAATTGTACATAGATCTTGATCATTTCCTTCAATTGTTTGCAGAGCGTACGCTTGACAACAAGAGCATCAACGAGTTGATCGCGATTGTGCAGCGGGGTCCTTTCCTGCCGCAAACATCCTATCAATGGGCAGATAGTTTTAAATCAGAGATATCGAGTCTTACGATAGATGCGTTGTTGAAATACTGTCAATATCTTTCTTTGCCAGACAATGCAGAAAGAGTGATCAATATTTGCAACGCCATTTTTGCCTTTGATGAATTGAACGAGAATGCATTGCAGTTGAAGTGCAAAAGCCTCGTGTCTCTTGGCCGCCATACCCTTGCCAAAGAAGCCTTCGAAAAATTCGCATCGAAGTATAAGGAGATCTATGCAGAGAATTATGAGACGAATTATACAAAGATGATTTCATAGGGAGAAGAGACGCTTCGCATCTCAAAGTTTACCACTTAGACACTAAGGACACTAAGACCCACTAAGAGATTTCTCTGCCCTTATTTTTAACCACAGAGTTAAGGAGTTTTTTTCACAGAGAAACGGAGAAGTATCTGCTTCATTATTTCCTCAATGCTTTCACGACAGAAATTACTTTTGAATTATATCCTCCTTTCCTCCGTGAAAAAAACTCCTTTCCTCTGTGGTTAAAAGAACCTCTTAGTGACACTAAGTGCCCTTAGTGTCTTAGTGGTGAAAAAACTATCTGGCAATTTTACCGTTTCCCACGAACTACTACAAAACCTTCTATTTATACTTGCCACACTCGAATCGTTCATATTTTGGTAACATACGACCCTTTGCAGGAGTCTTATTTTTGCAAAAATTTTCTTCTATGCGATGTACTCTATTGGTAGCAGGTTTGTGCCTGGCAACTTCTGTTTTCGCACAATCGGAAGGGCCCGCGGTTTACAAACAAATCAAATTACCCAATGGCTGGAACCTCACGCCGGCTGGTAATAATGCAATCACACTCGGAGATCTTCCCCTGAATCTTGCCGTGAGTAAAAACAAAAAATTTCTGGCTGTTACCAATAATGGTCAAAGCACTCAAACGATTCAATTGATCGATGTCGCCAAACAAAAAATCCTTGATGATGTCACCATTCCAAAATCATGGTATGGATTAACGTTCGCCAACAATGACAAAACGTTATATGCTTCAGGTGGCAACGACAACTGGATCATGCAATATGCCATCAAAGGCGGCAAACTAAAGTTGCAAGACTCAATAGCACTTGGCGAAAAATGGCCAAATAAAATTTCGCCAGCAGGTATCGCTGTTGATGACAAAAACGATGTTTTATATGTTGTAACCAAAGATGACAATAGCCTCTATGTTGTTGATCTCGCTTCTAAAAAAGTAACACAGAAATTCAATCTTGGCGCTGAAGCTTATACATGTTTATTAAGCGATGATAAAAAAACCTTGTACATAAGCCTTTGGGGAGGTGATAAGATATTATACTATGATGTTGCTTCAAAAAACATCAGGAGCGAAATTGCGGTTGGCGATAACCCAAATGAAATCTATCTGTCTAAAAAAGAGAAGTATCTGTACGTAGCAAATGCCAATGACAACTCTGTATCTGTTATAGATGTAGCAAATGCGAAGGTGATCGAAACATTGAATGCAGCATTGTATCCCAATGCACCAAGCGGCTCTACAAGCAATGCCGTTGCTTTGTCTGAAGATGAAACGACATTGTACATTGCGAACGCAGACAACAACTGCCTTTCTGTTTATGATGTTTCTACACCGGGCAAAAGCAAATCGAAAGGTTTTATCCCTGTTGGCTGGTACCCTACCAATGTAAAAGTGCTAGGCAAAAAGATATATGTAACCAACGGAAAAGGATTATCCTCAATGGCAAATCCGCACGGCCCGAACCCTATTGAAAAAAAACAATCAGTAAGCTATCAGAAAAGCGATAACGAAACAACGGTTCCGGTACAATACATCGCAGGTCTATTTAAAGGCACATTGAGCGTTATAGATGAACCCAATGCTGAGCAACTAAGTGCTTACTCACAACAGGTTTACAGCAACACGCCTTACTCAAAAGACAAAGAACTGAATGCACAGGGCGAACCCGGAAACCCTGTACCAATGAAGGTTGGAGACGCATCCCCTATTAAGCACGTCTTCTATATCGTAAAAGAGAACCGCACTTACGACCAGGTGTTGGGTGATGTGAAAAATGGCAATGGCGACCCAAGTCTTGTATTGTTTGGCGAACATGTTACGCCGAACCTGCATAAACTCGTAAATGAATTTGTTTTGCTGGACAACTTTTATGTGGACGCCGAAGTGAGCGCCGATGGTCACAACTGGAGCATGGGAGCCTACGCAACTGACTTCCTCGAAAAAACATGGCCGACCAGCTATGGCGGTCGTGGCGGCACTTACAGCGGAGAAGGCAAAAGAGAAATCGCAAACGGCAAAGCAGGTTTTATCTGGGATCATTGCAATCGCAACAATGTAAGCTTTAGAACTTATGGTGAATTTGCCGATGATGGCAAACCAAACATCCCTGTACTGAAAGGACACATTGCTCCTTACACAGGATGGGACCTGAGTATTCGTGATACAACGAGGTACTATCAATGGGAACATGATTTTGATTCTCTGGTAGCGGCCAACGCTCTTCCCCAACTTTCTACAATGCGCTTTGGAAATGACCATACAGAAGGATTGCGCAAAGGCAAGGCAACTCCGTTCGCACACGTTGCAGACAATGATCTTGCAGTCGGTATGTTCATTGAACACCTTAGCAAGAGCCCTATCTGGAAAGAAAGCGTGGTGTTTATTCTGGAAGACGATGCACAAAACGGACCCGACCATGTGGATGCGCACAGAAGCACTGCTTATGTGGCGGGCGGCCTGGTAAAAAGACATTTTGTTGATCATACAATGTATTCAACAACTGGTATGCTAAGAACCATTGAACTGATCCTTGGCATGCCGCCGATGACACAGTATGACGCGGCGGCAACGCCTATGTTCCGCTGCTTTACAACCGAAGCTGATCTTACTCCGTTCACACATTTGCCTGCCAACATCAACTTGAATGACAAGAACACCGCGCAAAATAAATTAGCGGAAATGAGCGAAAAACTTGACTGGAGCAAAGAAGACAAAATACCTGACCTGGTGCTCAATGAAATTCTTTGGAAAAGCATTAAAGGCGAACACGCTGTAACTCCCGGCCCCAGCAGAGCCGCATTTATAAAAGCGAGCGAAATGAAGCATGATGAAGACGATTAGACAGTTGAAAATTGAAAGTTGAAAGTTGAAAATGATGACGGCGCTGTATCTATCGCCCCTTACAACTTCGTAAAAGCTGCTGGTCAATGCCGGCAGCTTTTTTTTCAAAAAAAATTTGCGTAACTCAAAAGTTACATATAACTTTATGTAACTTAAAAGTTACTAATCATGGAAAATGCAATAAAACAATCGTGGTTTTTTAAGCAATCACCAGAAGAAGTTTGGGACTATCTTACAAAACCCGAACTCATTGAGCAATGGCTGATGAAATCGAACTTTCAGCCAATAGTGGGCTACAAGTTTCAATTTACATTTGTGCCAAAAGCAGATAGTAAATATGCAGGTGTTGTCGATTGTGAAGTGTTAACAGCAAATCCTTACACGAAGCTTTCTTATTCCTGGAATGGCAGCACAATGGATAAGAACAGGAATTTCAATTCCAAAGTTGACTGGACACTTGTCCCCAAAGGCGACGGAACAGAGCTTTATTTACAGCACAATGGATTCACTGTTTTGGAAGACATAATTTCGCACGATAGCGGATGGAAGCACTGCTTAAAACGCTTAGAAGAATCAATAAACACCATCATTCAATGACAGCCCCAGCACTTGATGTTTTCCAGGTAATTGCAGACCCCAGTCGCCGGCAAATGTTGCATCTGCTTTCAAATGAAAGCATGACAATAAATGCATTGGCAGAAAACTTTGACATGAGCCGCCCCGCCGTTTCAAAGCACATAAAGATTATGTACAATGCAGGTTTTATTTCCATTACAGATATTGGCCGCGAACGCTATTGCACTCTTAAACAGGATGGTTTTAATGAATTGCAGGATTTTATTAACTACTTCGATAAATTCTGGACAAGCAAGTTGAAAAAACTGGAAACGATTTTGAACAATAAGGCGGGGAAGTAAGTTGTTAGTTGTTGGTTGTTAGACATTCTGGGTAACATGTTTCACTAAGTGAGACTTTCCTGAATTAAAAACCTAACAACAAACAACTATCAACTAACAACTTTAAAAAATGAAAACAATAGTAATCGGCGAAGGCTCCGGTGCAACAATGGAAACCATCTTATCGGTTTATCCGAGACACAAAGTAATTGTAGATAAATACGTCGAAAGAGGCGAAGTGCTTGGCATTGGGCCCTTTGCTGACAGAGGTGGCAACCTGGCAATATTCAGGACACGTGCGGCTGCAGAGGCATTCGTTGCAGAAGATCCATTTGTATTGGAAGGCATCATCAAATCGTTTGTGATTAAAGATTGGGATGACAGTATGTTGTGAGCAAGTTGTTGGTTGTTAGTTAATAGTTGTTAGACATTCTGCACAACATGCTTCATTCAATGAACCACTCTAAAATTTACAGCCTAACAACCAACAACTATCAACTAACAACTTTCATTTACCAACTAAAAACGAAAAAAATGGCCAGCGATTTTCATAAAACAATCATCGTGAATGCTTCACCCAAAGAAGCGTTTAATAAGATCGCCAAAGTGGGCGATTGGTGGGCCAAAACCTTTACCGGCAAAGCGCTGCATCAAAACGACACTTTCAGAGTAGCGTTTGGCACCACATGGGTTGATTTTAAAGTAACAGAAGCCATTCCTGACAAGAGAGCGGTGTGGCTCGTTACAGACAGTTATTTGCCGTGGCTAAATGATAAAACGGAATGGACTGATACGCAGGTGATCTTCGACATTGCCGCAGAAAACGGGTCAACAAAAATTGATTTTACACATGTCGGTCTAGTTCCTGGCATTGAATGCTATGGCGACTGTGAGAAAGGCTGGACAAAACATGTAACAATAAGTCTGGCGGCATTTATTGAGAAGGGAGAAGGAATTCCGCAGTGAGGACAAGTAAGTTGTTGGTTGTTAGTTATTAGTTGTCAGGCCTTACATCAACGAGCACTTGTCTAAATACGACCTGTCACACAGAATTCCTAAAAACTAACAACCAACAACTAAAAACTCTTTCTCTCCTTCCTAAACTCCCATGGTGCCACAGGATTTTTACCAGCCCACAAACCATGTTTTTGTTGTTGTGCTATGAGCTCAGCATCTGCATATTTTCTTGATTTGTCAAACGCCTTATAGTGCCACGCCAGGCCGTTCTCGAGCAGCAACAAATTAAGTTGGCTTCCACCGGGCAAAACAACAATGCCCAGCGTTCTTCCATACTTATCCTTTCCTTTCGATTCAACATGAATTATTTTGGAAAAACATTTATCAGCAGTAAACTTTTTGGCAACGGTTCCATAATCCTGTTTCTTTTCAGGACAATCAATACCATATAACCGAATCTTAATTTGATGATTCAAACTATCAAGAATTGTGATCGTATCTCCATCGCTCACCTTGACAACTTTGCCTTTTAAAGTCTGCGCGGAAACGTTGACTGTAAAAATTAATAACAGAAATGATAGTAATGTTCGCATGTAATGTTTTCAGTCGTACGGATTATAATTTATGCAAGAACCTTGTTGTAGCGCGAAGTTACATTATTGCCCCACAAACTGATGCTGAATATCCTCAAGAAAAACACTTGCCTGGTACGCTCTTGTGTCCTTCGAATCCATGTATGATTCGTCTGTAATGCAAACAAAATCATAGTACCGTTTTTCTGACGAAGCAATCACCTCCATTACCCAGTAGCCCGATGCAGCCAGCTTTGGTTCGCTCGTATAGATCTGAAATTTCGTATCATAATTTACTCCGCGAAATTTGTAGATGCTTGTATCTCCATTAAACTCCTGATCGTTTACTAAAACCGTTACAAAAAACTGTTGATTGTTCCCATCAACAAATCGCACATCATCTTTCGTTACCTGCACATATCCTTCTTTCTGGAACTTTTTACGATTAGGTGTCCATGTAGCAAACAACACATACCCTTTCTCTTTTGCAATAGGCTCCAATGTCTTGCGGACATTTTTAGGAATGTATGAAAGTTTGGGTATTGCTCTTGCTTCAGTCGCCCAGCTCCACGCCCCCTTTATATTCAATGTATCATTGCTAAAATGAAAACCCGGTTGCTCACTGCTATAGCGGAATTGATTGTAAGCCGCATAATGGCTCGTTTTTATTGAACCACAAGAAGCCATCACAACAGCAACAATCAAAATATTCATTAAACAGGTCATCGTTCTCATATTCTCAATTTTTATTTTGAAACATCTCCCATTCACCATTCCTGCCCATTAATCAGCAAAGATGCATTTATCTAACTTTTCCATAAAATAAAAACAAAGCCTGTACATATTCAATATACAGGCTTTGTCATATAGTTCTTTATGATGAACAGAAAAAAATCAGTGAAAATCCGCCTAATCCGTGTCATCCGTGTGCGTATTTCGCCTCACTTCACCGGCCTAATCCCCTCATGTGTTGGCACCACCTGCTTTATCGTTCCATCTGCATTGAATTCCATTTTATCGATACACACTTCTCTATTGAAACCCGCATCACCACCCATCTTGATGCCATTAGGATAGTTGAAGCGATGATAGACCAAATACCATTCGTCTTTTCCCGGCACCTGTATCGTTGAGTTGTGGCCGGTTCCGTAAATACCCGCAGCATCCTTTCTGGCAACAACCAAATTATTAACCGGGATCTTCAACGGCCCCATTGGCGATGTGGACATGGCGTAACGCACACGGTAGTTGGGATCGCGTGTGTCATCCTCTGACCACATGAAATAATAAATGCCGTTTCTGTAAAAAACATGCGAGCCTTCGCGATATGTGCCATCAGGTGTAAAGTCTTTTATTGTCTCGGCTTTGAGAGAAATCATGTCATCATTCAACTCGGCCCCCGCCATGTAACCGTTACCCCAATACAAATAAAATTTACCGGTCTGAGGGTCCTGGAATACATCCGGATCAATTGTCTGCCCGCCACGTGTGATCACTTCTGGACGTTTGCTGATCATTGGCTGGCCAAGATCTACAAACGGTCCTGTTGGATTGTCGCTTACAGCCACACCAATTTTTGCCTCGGCACAGAAGTAATAAAAGTATTTGTACTGTCCATTGATCTTTCTTTCAATAATGCAAGGTGCCCATGCCCTTGATTTCGCCCAGCTAACATCTTTTCCCAATTGCAAAATCACGCCCTCGTCTTTCCAGTTCACAAGATCTGGAGAAGAAAATGTTTTAAAGTACGTGCCGGACCAACCGTTAAATCCATCGCTGGTCGGATACATATAAAACCTGCCCGTTTTCTCTGCAAAAATAATGTCAGGATCAGCATACAAACCGGCAATCGCAGGGTTATGATTTTCCACTGCCTTCACCGTATAAGTTTGAGAACCCTTTCCGGCAATGGCCACTTTACAACGAACACTACCTGACGAGAAATCACGTGTTGCAGCAGTAACCGTTATGCCTGGGAAGGTTACAAAACCCGGATCAAAATTCTTCAAATTAGTTCCCGGCAATACAGGCAATGTCAATGTTTTATTTGCAGTGTCTAAAACGATATTGATCTTTTTTATTTGAGCATTCGTTACATTGGTGATCACTTCGTCGTGACTCATCCATTCTTTTGTAAGACGCTTTATTTCTTCTGCTGTAACCGGCATTACGGTTCCGTGACGCGGATGAAAATTCATAGCAATGTCCCGGTCTATCACCGAAAAATTTTTGAAATCTGTTGTTTTGGTAAACTGATATTTTCCGCCGGTGTACATGTCATACATCAACACATAACCGCTGCCATCATTCAATTTGAAAGTACCGGCACCTTCTACCGGAGATTTCGTTTGTTGCACATAATTGTCACTCTGCATCACATATCCTTCTGTGAGTTTGCTTGATGCCGCTACTTTTATACCGGGCAATCTGTCTTCCGTTTTAAAGAACAGGTAATATTTATCATCTTTCATTTCAATATCGCCATCGATGCAGGCGGCATTGTCAGGGCTGTAGAAAAGCTGTACAGGCGCTGTTTCCAAATCCGTGAAATCATTGTTTGCATAGGCATAGTAGATCTTGTCCGGCTGATTGCCTTGCTTTAATGAAAAATACACCATGTACTTTTTCTTTTCCGCATCATAGATCGTTTGCGGTGCCCAAACCCTTAGCAGGCTGTCGTTTCCGGGAAAACGCTTTTGAATATTTACCACGCTGGAGGTCCAGTTGATAAGATCGGTTGACTTCAACAACACCATTGCCCTGTTGGAGTTCCAGCCATGTGCTGACACCATATCGGTTGCCACCATGTAAAATGTTTTGCCATCGGCACCCCGCAAAATATGCGGATCGCGAACGCCGCCGGTAGAGCTTATTTTTTCCGAAGAAACAACGGGTTCATTATTATTCAGGGCGCGATAGTGATAGCCATCCGTGCTGATCGCAAATCGTATGGCCTCTTCACTTTTTTTATTCCCTGTAAAATATGCAAAAAGATAACCCTGGTATTTTTCCCTGAAGGCAGACGTCGACACCTTTTTTGGGGCAGCAGTCTGGGCAAAAATTATAGAAGGAAAAAACAACAACGAAAGCGAGCGGAACAAATACTTCATCTTATGGCAACTTAATTTTTATAAACTCATCACAGTATTGTGAGGATTTTTTTCAAAAATAGCGTTGCTAAAATATCTATTAGGGGGAAAAATTCATATTTAAAGGGGGAGAAAATGACACCACCGGTGAAAGCAAGTGAAAAAAGTCAAAAATAAAAAGTCAAAAGTCAAAATGCCTGCTTTATAAAGACCTTTCCGATCTAAATACTTTTTACTTTTGATTTTTGATTTTTGACTTTTCACCTATGTTCCCTAAAACTGCGCAGCTCTAAATGATTCTACTTCACCGATGGTGGTAGGCAAATCTTTACCAAGCTTACGATAGCCTTTGTCGGTGATTACATAATTATCTTCTATTCGCACGCCGCCAAATGACTGCATTGCTGCCAGTTTATTGTAGTTCACAAAAGAGGAGAATTTATTTTCTGCTTTCCATCTGTTCAACAATTCCGGAATAATATAAACGCCGGGTTCAACGGTCAGCACAAAGCCCGGTTGTAGTTCCTTTGCCAGGCGCAATGACTTCCATCCAAAGGAGGTGTTTCTTTTTATTGTTTCCGCATAACCAACATACTCTTCGCCGAGATCTTCCATATCATGCACATCCAGCCCCATCATATGACCAAGACCACATTGAAAGAACAAGGTGTGCACTCCCTGCTCCACTGCCTCCGCAGGATCACCAGTTACCAGACCGGTTTGCTTCAAGCCTTCCAATAACTTAACTGCTGCCTGCCTGTGCACTTCGCGAAATTGCACACCAGGTTTTAACAACGAAGCCGCATGTTGTATCGAATCCAGGACCGCCTGGTAAATTTCCCTTTGTCCGCTTGTAAAACTTTTGCCTGCAGGAAATGTCCTGGTGAGGTCACCGGCGTAGCACATAGCATTCTCGGCGCCTGCATCGCAAAGTATCATATTGCCTTCCTGAATCGTATTGCCGTAATAATGGTTGTGTAAGATCTGACCGTTGACGGTTAGTATAACAGGATAAGATACACCTGCGTTTGCAGCCAGCGCAGCTTCCTGCACCTTGGCAAGTACTTCATATTCTTTCATGCCCGGCCGCGTGTGGCGCATGGCGGCCAAATGCATATCGGCACTTATGTTTACAGCTTTTTCAATCTCCTCAATCTCCACTTGTTCTTTGATTTCCCGTTGTTTCACTATTGCCCTGATCAATGGCACAGATACAAACTCCTGCAACTTAGCAACGGACACATGAAGCCAACTCGTCAGTTTCAATATATTTTCCGGCCTGTAGGGAGGAAGAATGTGGATGCGTTGACCTGCGTTTTCTGCTGACTTAAAAAAGTGCTCCAGCGAGTCGGATTGCTTTGTATGTTCGATGCCTGAAAGCGACGCCAATTCACTGATTGAAGGCATTGCACCTGTCCAGATAATATCATCAAGGCTCACATCATTTCCAAACAATGTTTCCGTTCCCTCATCAATATTCAGCACCAACACAAGCCCGGGTTTGTTAATACCCACATAATACAGAAAGGTACTGTCCTGCCTAAACCGGTAGCAGTTGTCTTTGTAGTTCATGCTGCTATCTTCATTGCCCATTAGCACAACCGCACCCCTTCCCAACTCCTGCGCCAACTTCCTGCGTCTTTCAACATATACTGTCTTGTTGAACATTGTCAATTTCATGGCTTCTATATTGAATTCATTTTTTTGCTTTCCTCTACTGACGTGCCGCCCCTCTGGGGCTGGTTCACGAGGAGGCTGTTGAACAATACTCTTGTAACCGTCCTCTTAATTCTTAATTATTAATTATTAATTTTCTTCGCGTGATTAAATCAACTGAAATCCATAAGCATACGGATCATCTTCCGGATCTATGGAAATGGTATTGTAGCCGTAAATCCTTGCCCATCCTTCAATTCCCGGTCTTATGGCGGGCTTGTCCCCCACTTTTAATTCTTCTTCTATCGTGCCGATGAATTTGGAACCGATGATGCTTTCATGGACGAACTGATCTCCTTTTTTAATTTTTCCTTTTGCGTACCATTGCGCCATTCTTGCTGACGTGCCGGTTCCACACGGTGAGCGATCGATGGCCTTATCGCCGTAAAACACTGCGTTGCGTGCAGTTGAAGTCTTATCAATCACATCGCCTGTCCATAAAATATGAGAGCAACCGTTGATGGTTGGATTCTCCGGATGAACAAACGTATAAGCCGCGTTGATCCTGTCTCTGAGCACTCTGCTCCAACTGATTAATTTATCGGCACTATACTCTTGCAGTCCCTTGAAATTTGGTTGAGGGTCGACAATTGCATAAAAGTTTCCTCCGTAACTAACATCCACTGTAAGCATGCCCAAGTCTGGACATTCAACTTGTATGTTCTCTACAGCGAGAAAAGAAGGAATATTCGTAAGCTTTACAGATTTTACTTTTTTACCTTCCTGTTTATAACTGATCATCACCAAACCTGCAGGGGCTTCCATGCGCACAATGCCCGGCGTTTTAGGAACGATCAATCCTTCTTCAATGGCAATGGTGATAGTGCCTATGGTTCCGTGTCCGCACATAGGCAGGCATCCGCTTGTTTCAATAAAAAGTACAGCCACATCATTTGCATCATCATGCGGCGGATATAAAATACTTCCGCTCATCATATCGTGCCCGCGAGGTTCAAACATCAGCCCCTTTCTTATCCAATCAAATTCTTTTAAAAAATGCTGGCGCTTGTCGCTCATTGTTGCGCCCTTTAAATCAGGGCCACCTCCCGCAACAAGTCTTACAGGATTGCCACAAGTGTGTGCATCAATGCAGAAAAAAGTTTTTTTCATTCGCAGGTTACAGTATAAATATCAGGTTAAGAAAATAGTGCCGCTCCGCTTAAAGGGATGGCACCTTTACGATTGCGTCGCGTGTGTACTGGTTATTTATCAATCGTAATATACCCAAAGGATTACTATTTTGGAGCGCTTCAGGCAACATTTCATCTAAAAAATTCTGAAAGCAAACCGGCCTTACCCAACGTTTAATGGCAGATGTACCCACTGATGTAAATCGCTCATCAGTCGTAGCAGGATAAGGACCTCCATGTACCATGCTCGCGCAAACTTCAACGCCTGTTGGCGCATTGTTCAAAATAATTCTGCCCGCAAGATTGTGCTGCAGTTCAATAACATCTTCAAAGTCGTGAACATCTTTAGGCGTTGCTACAATAGTGCTGGTAAGTTGCCCCTTAAGACTTTTCAATACTTCCTGTAATTCCTCTTTATCGCGGCAACTGACGGCCAGTGAAAACGGCCCAAAAACTTCTTCAGTAAAATGTTCGTTCACCAAAAAATCTTTTGCCTGCACCATTGCAATCACGGGCGTTCCTTCCAATGCCGCAGCATCTTTGCATGAGCGCCCCAGTTCGCGAATACCCTCGAGACTTAATATTTTTTGCAAGCCTTTTTCGTACGCTGCATGAATGCTGGTGTGTAGCATTTTTTGCGGCAGCACTTCCTTTATTGCGGCAGACAACAACTTAAGAAATTCTTCAAAAGCCGCGCCCTCTATGCCAAGCAGTAATCCGGGGTTTGTACAAAACTGTCCCATACCAAGTGTAATAGATGCCGCAAAAGTTGTGGCAAGGTTGGCCGCATTCTTCGCCAGTGTATCCGGATAAAACACCACAGGATTTATGCTGCTCATTTCTGCAAACACTGGTATAGGAATAGGACGTTGTCTCGCATACTCCACCAAAGCAGTTCCTCCGTTATAGGAACCGGTAAAGCCAACTCCTTTTGAAGCTGGGTGCATTACCAATTGTTTCCCTACGGCATTGCCCGGTCCCATTACATGTTGCACTGTATGTGCTGGCACCTGCGCTTGTGCAATAGCGGCTTCAATTGCCTGGAAAACACGAAGCGATGTTTGCGCATGTGCAGAATGCCCTTTCACTACCACCGGGCATCCCGCGGCCAATGCACTCGCTGTATCACCACCTGCTGTAGAAAATGCAAAGGGAAAATTGCTTGCACCAAAAACAATCACAGGTCCGGCAGGCAACAACATCTTCCTCGTATCGGGCTTCGCTGGTACCGAGCCGTCAATATCGGTGTCAATTGTTGCTTCTACCCAACTGCCTTCCTGCAGCAAAGACGCAAACATTTTTAACTGTGTTGTAGTCCTTGTTATTTCGTTGTTCAGTCTCGTCTGCGGCAAATTTGTTTCTGCCTGTGCAAGCAATACAAGTTCCTCCCTTGCATCTTCGATGTGTGCAGCAATTGCCAATAAAAAATCTGCACGCTTTTGTGGTGACAGCTTTTTGTAATCAGCAAAAGCTTTTGCTGAACGATCCATTACTTCAGCAATATCAACCTGGGCGAATGGAGCGATCATATCAGTTGTAAAATTTCCAGCCATTACTTATAATGTTTTAAAAACTCGTTATCGCGAAGTGTGTACGGTGTACGATGTACGGTGTACGAAATTCGTTGCGATTTCACATGCAGATGACTTTCGTACACCGTACACCGTACACAACTAAACAGCCAATATTTTTTCTTCAATGCTTAAATATTCAGGCAACGTAGGACGGGTTTGCAATGCCTTTGTAATTATGCTCAATATTCTCTCTCTTTCTGCACCAACAAGAGCAAGTCTTGGCGCTCTTACATTTTCTGAACCAATGCCGGTTTGCGCTTCGGCGAGTTTAATATACTGAACAAGTTTTGGGTGAATATCAAGTTCCAGCAATGGCATGAACCAACGATAAATCGGAACGGCTTCTTCCGTTCTGCCTGCTTTTACGAGGCGATAGATCGCAACTGTTTCTGCGGGAAATGCGCACACCAATCCTGCCACCCAACCGCTTGCACCGAGCAGCATTTCTTCCATTGCAAGTGTATCCACACCGCAAAGCAATTTAAAGCGATCGCCAAAGCGGTTAACCATACGCGTTACATTTGTCACGTCTCTTGTAGATTCTTTAACCGCCTGTATGGTAGGAACGCTCACGAGTTCATCAAACATTTCAAGCGTGATCTCTGTTTTATAATCGATGGGATTGTTGTACAACATAATGGGCAGATCAGTTGCCGCAGCAACGGCTTTGAAGTATTCAACCGTTTCGCGGTGATCAGTTTTATATCGCATCGGCGGCAGCAGCATCAGGCCCTTTGCGCCCCATTCTTTGGCGAGCTTTGCCTGTCTGACAGCTTCTTTTGTAGAACCTTCTGCAATGTTCATCACAACCGGCACGGCACCATTTACTTTTGCTATGCAAAACTTAACCAGGATTTCTTTTTCATCTACAGTCAATACACTGCTTTCTCCAAGGGTTCCTCCTAAAATAATTCCGTCTACCCCTGCTTCCAATTGTGCGTAAAGGTTTTTCTCAAATGCAGGAAGATCGAGCTGATCGTATGCATCAAATTTTGTTGTAAGCGCTGGAAATACGCCTTTCCATTCAATTGCCATATTGCTGATAATTTCTTACGAAACTATCCCACAAAAAGGCTCAGGAATTTATTGTTTTTAATAAATAGTAACCTGATATTAACCAAAAAATGACGCGCCATTAAATGTCAAATTCGACTATAATTTTTGGGTAATAATCAATCTATTTTGACCAATGATAACCGTATTTTAACCCAAGTAGTTGGTTTTTTGGTGACTGACGGATAATTTCCGTAAATTGAATTACCAACCATTATTAACCAAAAGAACTGCCATGAAGATCCTTCAATTCACACTTCCTGTTCAGGACAATAAAACGCTGATATGTAAGGAAGAGTCTTTGCACCACTTCTATCCTCATTTGCACAGGCACAATGAAGTGCAATTAACCTGGATAATACAAGGTGAGGGTACGCTGGTAGTTGATAACAGAATGCATGCCTTTCATGGTAACCAGATATATTGGATCGCCGCGAATCAGTCACACGTTTTCAAGAGCGACCCAAGCTATTTTGAAAGTACGAGCAACCAAAGCACACACTCCATTGACATCTTTTTCAGTTGCGACTCAAAACTTGGGTCGTTCTTTTCTATACCGGAGGTAAAGCATTTGAAAAACTTTATTGAGCAGAACAGCGGTGGTTTTCAGATTCCTGAAAAGCATATTAAAGAAGTGTCTGAAAAAATGGTAAAAGTGAAAAGCTCCAATGGCGTCGAACAGTTCCTTTGTTTCCTGGATCTGCTAAAACTCATTGCTTCATTCGAAAACCTGGAACCTCTTGCTGCCGAGACACGAACCACTTCTTATGATGATACTGAAGGAATCAGGATCGCGAGTATTTACAATTATGTGATGCAAAATTATAAACAGCCGATCACGCTGGAAGAAGTATCAAAGCTGGCGTACATGACGCCGCAGGCTTTTTGCCGTTACTTCAAAAAACATACGCACAATACGCTTGTTTCTTTTGTGAACCAGGTGCGGGTGAATGAGGCGTGTAAAAAACTTGTTGACAAAAATTATGACAGCATCGCATCCGTCGCATACAACACCGGCTTTAACAGTATTACCAATTTCAATCGTGTATTTAAAAGCATTGTAAAAAAATCTCCGAAAGAGTATATCGATAATTACTTTCAAAATATTGAACAGCCGATGGCAAACGCTTAAGTTCAATTACTGTTTTGATTATTCAAAATAAGAACTCCCAATCAGGAAGTTTTCGCGTACGCTGCAAGTGCTTTTTTAACCACAGAGTGAAGGAGTTTTTTTCACGGAGGAAAGGAGATTGGAACCCGTGATGACAAGCAACATGCTTTGTCATTCTCGTAACAGCCCAACTTAGCGACATTAAACTCTCTCTCTAATTTCTAATTCCTAATTCCTAATTCCTAACTCCTGGTTCTTCCGCCAAACCGCTCAACTGCAAAGGCTTGTAAATCGATGCTTGTTTTTTTCTCTTCCACCAACTCACTAACCAATTTACCGGTGCCTGCGCCAAGACTTAGCCCCAACATGGCGTGGCCGGTTGCAACGATCACATTCTTAAAGCGTTTTATTCTGCCAATATAAGGCACGCCGTCTGCAGAGGTGGGACGATAACCGTACCAAATTTGATCCCGCGAAGGAAGTGCAATTTCAAATTCCGGAAGAAAACTTTTCACTGCTTTTACAATGCCTTCAACACGCTCGTATCGCGGCGGTGTTTTTGTGCTTACTACTTCCATTGTACCGCCATAACGCATTTTGTTGCCATCCATCGGGGCAATGGCAACGCGCCCTTCTGTGAGTATGGCCGGCCTGTTTAATCGGTATGGAGAATTCTCAAGCGTAAATGAATAACCCCGGCCGGGCATTAGCGGAATGCTTGTTTGCAGCATGGCCGCCACTTCCCTGCTCCAGGAACCCGTCGCGATCACAACCTCATCTGTTTCATGACCCAATTTATCTGTAATGACTTTATTTACCTTGCCTGAAGTGGCTTCAAAGCCTTTCACTTCTTCGTGTAACATCTTCACTCCGTTTTGAACCAGATAATTTTTCAGGCTCGCCATCAATTTATCCGGGTATAAATGCGAGTCGCACCGGAAATAAATGGCACCCAGCGCATTGATCGTAGTTTGTGGTTCTAGTTCCTTCAGCCCTTTCTGATCTACAAGATCTACATCAAGGCCCAGCCTTTTGCCTGCTTCCACGGTTTCCTGCGCATGATGCCCAACTTTTTCTGTCTGGAAAATTTCAAGCATGCCTTTTCTTTCAAACGCAAAATCAAAACCCGGCATTTGTTCCCACGAAGCATATTCTGACTGGCTGAAAACGGCGATATCCTTCAATGGCACTGCCGAATTTTCAACATTTCTTTTGCTGGCACTTTTCATAAACTTCAATCCCCAATTAATCAAGGAAAGATTCAACGAAGGCTGCACATAAAAAGGGCTCTTACTATTGAACATCCATTTAAAGCCTTGCCAAACAATGCCCGGCGCCGCAAGAGGAATGAAGTGACTCGGACAAACGTAACCTAGATTGCCATATGAACAATTATCTGTAAAACCACCCTTATCAATCACTGTCACCTTGTGACCCGCACGCTGCAAATAGAAAGCGCTGCTTAAACCAATCACTCCTCCACCTATGACAATAACATTTTTCATAAATCTGTTTCCCTGTTTTTGGCGATGACTTTAAAAATTATAAAATTTCCAGCTAAAGTAACCCGTCTGCCCAAAATATAATTATCGATTATTAACCTGTTGTTATCCGTATTTGACAATTAAGAATTAGGAGTTAGGAGTTAGAAATTAGGAATTAGAATTTAGTTGGCGCCACGCCCTTCGGTCAACGAAAAATTGACGTCAAAAAAATGTTACTCGTTTTTTTCTGGCAGCTTTTTTAACCCTTTATGTTTTCATGTAAAAAAAAGGAAAATGCTGAGAATAGAATCCACCGAGACCGGTAATTAAAAAACAAACATTAGAAAATCATATATTAATTGTCATTTTGACAAAATAGCAGATAAAACTACATTTTTCAGCTTCCGGGTATTATTTAAAATATTAAAGGTCATTTTTACACTTAAAGTAACCAGACTCTAAATATTGGCCCCTGCACGATACGAATAAACGCAATATTTAAGGGCAATTGTCAATTTGTCCCCCCAAAATTATCATTTTGTCCATGTAACATCTTTAACAAATATTTCAAGTTTGTCTTGCCAAAAAACGATTGCCATGAACCCACGACATTTTTCATTTGAAGTACGTGACCATCTATCTACTCTTCATTCATGTACTGACTTTTCCAACTAACAATATTGACTTTAAACTAAAACGCAGAATGCTTATGAACAGAAAGCAGCTATTAAACAATGGCTTGTTACCATTATTTATTTGCATCCTTGTTGGAATTGCATCGAGGTGCTATTCCCAGGAGAACGAGATTATGGTGAGAGGAAAGATCCGTTCCGACTCGGCCGCGATCCCGTCCGCAACGATTGTGCTTAAAACGAATCCGCAAAGAAGTACCCAATCCGACGAAAAAGGTAACTTCTCTCTAAAAGTTCCAGCCAACGGAACATTGATCGTTTCTTCCGTAGGTTTTGAAACACAGGAAGTTGACATCCAGGGCAACAGTATAATAAACGTTGTGCTGAAAGCAAAGGATAACAAGTTGACCGACGTAGTGGTGGTTGGGTACGGTACACAGAAAAAGGCCACTGTGGTGAGTTCTGTTACCTCTATCAGTCCCAAAGACATCAAAGGACCAACCAGTAACCTCACAACAATGCTTGCCGGTAGAATCTCGGGTATGATCTCGTTTCAAACGACTGGTGAACCCGGTGGTGATAATGCCAACTTCTTTATACGCGGCCTTGGAACCTTCGGTTCGGGAAAAGTGAACCCGCTGATCCTCATTGACGGAATTGAGTCAAGCACCACTGACCTCGCAAGATTGCAGCCGGACAACATCTCCGGATTTTCTATTTTGAAAGATGCGACTGCGACTTCAGTGTACGGTGCACGTGGCGCGAATGGCGTTATCCTCGTAACAACGAAAGTGGGTCAGTCAGGGAAAATGCAATTCAACATTCGTTTGGAGAATTCATTTTCTTCCAATACTCAAAGTATAGATCTGGCAGACAACATAGATTATATGAATCTGGCTAACGAAGCGGTACTTACAAGAAATCCGCTGGGAGCCGTTTTATACAGTCAAAACAAAATTGATCATACCGCAGCGGGCGATGATCCTTTGCTGTACCCAAGCAACGACTGGGTGAATCAACTGATCAAACCGGTTACGACGAACCAGAGAGCAAACGTGAACATTGGTGGTGGTGGAGAAAAGGCGAAATACTACCTGGCGCTGAGTTACAATCGCGACAATGGTAATGTGAGAAACAGCTCGCTGAACGGCTTTGACAACAATATCAAACTGCAAACCTATTCTATACTTTCAAACGTTACATTAAGCCTGACCAAAACAACAGAAGCGTTGATTAGTCTTAAAGGTCAATTTGATGATTATAACGGCCCTATTCCAGGTTGGGATGAAGCGGGAAGAAACAAGCTTTCGGGTGGTGCCACTGTTTATAAAAATGCTGTGTACAGCAATCCGGTTGCATTTCCTGCCGTTTATCCGCAGAGCTATATCCCATATGCTAACCACCCATTGTTTGGGAACGCAGTCATTCCGGGCTCGGCAAACCAATTGTACACAAACCCTTACGCGCAGTCTCTGTCAGGGTTTGAAGCTACCAACACGAGTACAATGACGGCGCAGTTGAGCTTGAAACAAAATTTCAATTTCATCACAAATGGTTTGTCTGCAAGAGCAATGGCCTACACTACACGCTATTCTACGTTTTCAGTTGACAGACAGGTTAGCCCATATTACTATGGCTCTGATCTTGTTGACGGAAAACTCAACGGTATCTACCTTATCAACGATGGTAGTGCTGGTAACCCTTTCCCTGCGCCAACTGAGTACCTGACTTATGCACCGGGCGATAAAACATTGAACAGCACATTTTATGGAGAAGCTGCGATCAACTACAATCGCACTTTCAACGACAAACATGCTGTGGGCGCGATGTTCATCGGAACAATGCGCAATTATGTTACCGGCAACGCTTCTACTTTACAACTTTCATTGCCTTCAAGAAACGCTGGTGTTTCTGGTCGTATGACTTACGGTTATGACAATAGATACCTGTTAGAGTTTGACTTTGGTTATAATGGTTCAGAAAGATTTGCAGAGAACCACAGATTCGGTTTCTTCCCTTCTGTAGGTGGTGGCTGGGTAGTGTCTAATGAAAAATTCTGGGAGCCTTTGCTTAAAGTTGCGAACAATCTGAAATTTAGATTCACTTATGGCCTGGTAGGTAATGATCAGATTGGCAAAGCAGAAGACAGATTCTTCTACTTGTCTGAAGTTGGCCTGAATGGCGATGTAGCAGGAGGTTTTGGTACCAACTTTAACTCAAGCAGAAGCACTGTTTACACCAACCGTTACGCGAATCCGGATATCACATGGGAAAAGTCAAAACAGCTGAACCTTGGTATGGACCTGACTTTGCTGGATGACATCAAAGTAACGGTTGATGCCTATCATCAAAAACGTTCCAACATTTTGATGGAAAGAAAAACGATACCTACTACCATGGGTCTTCAGGCAACTCCCTATGCGAACGTAGGTCAGGCCGAGAGCCAGGGCATTGATATCGCGCTTGATTATCACAAAACAATTTCAAGGTACTGGTGGGCACAGGTAAGAGGGACTTTCACTTATGCAAAAAGTAAAGTGCTCGTAAACGAAGAACCTGTTTATGCAGAAAACAACATCAACCTTTCTCACGTTGGCAACTCCGTTGCGCAGATGTATGGTCTTGTCGCAGAAAGATTGTTCAGCGATGACAAAGAAGTAAACAACTCTCCGACACAGTTTGGCCGTGTGCTTGCAGGTGATATCAAATACAGAGATATCAATGGCGATGGCAAGATCAGCGTTGCAGACTATGTGCCTCTTGGTTTCCCAAGTGTTCCTGAAGTACAGTATGGCTTTGGTTTTTCACTGGGCTACAAAAACTTTGATTTCAGTGCTTTCTTCCAGGGTACATCACGTGTAGCATTCATGGTCGACCCAATTGCTATTTCTCCGTTCTACAATCAACACGGTTTGCTGAATGCAATTGCACAGGATCATTGGTCAGAAGATAACCGAAATGCTTATGCACTATGGCCTCGCCTGAACATCAACAGTGATGTGGTTGGAGGGGATCCTACCTATAACAACAACTATGCATCTTCATGGTGGTTAAGGGACGGTTCTTTCATGCGTTTGAAATCTGCGGAGCTTGGCTACAACTTTTCTGCAGCGACTCTTAAAAGGATAGGTTTCGCAAATGCAAGAATCTATTTGAATGGAATCAACCTGCTAACGTTCAGTCATTTCAAAACATGGGATCCTGAAATGGGAGCATCAGGCTTAGGCTACCCAATTCAAAAAGTTGTAAACGTAGGTGCGCTATTCGGATTCTAAAACTTCAAACAGCTAATTCATGAAATACAGTTTCAATAAAAATAAAAGATATTCATTTTTCAAAGCCATGAAACCATCCGGACGTTTACGCGGCATTGTAGCGACGGGACTGGTGATATTATTGTCCGCAACGGCCTGCAACAAAGGATTCCTAAACGTGGTGCCGGACAACGTGGCTACAATCGATAACGCATTTGCTTCTAAAACAGAAGCGGAGAAATACCTGTTTACCTGCTACTCCTATTTACCAAATGACGAGGACCCAACGTACAACCCGGGCATAACAGCGAGTGACGAGACTTGGATCGAAGACAATGAGATCCACATTCGCTCCACCAACGTTGCGCAAATGCCAAGAGGCGGCCAGAATACTTCTGATCCTATTTGTAACTATTGGGACGGAACAAGAGATGGCGCCCTGAACAGCAATGGACATGGCATGTTCAGAGCTATCAGGGATTGTAACGTTTTCCTCGAAAACATACAGGACCTGACCAAAGTTCCCGATCTTGATATCGACACAAGACAAAGATGGATAGCTGAGGCGCAGTTTCTGAAAGCATTTTATCACTTCATATTGTTTAGGTCTTATGGCCCGATACCTGTTGTTGATAAAAACATTCCGATCAGTGCACCGTTGAGCGAAACGCAGGTGAAAAGACAACCGGTTGACAGCGTTGTTAACTACATTGCCAACCTACTCGACACAGCAACAGTTCGCTTACCGTCTTCTATCCTTAGTGAAGCTTCTGAACTGGGAAGAATTACAAAGCCAATTGCTTTGGGCCTGAAAGCAAAACTACTGTTGTATGCGGCGAGTCCTTTGTTCAATGGCAACTCGGACTTTGCAAGCATGCAAAATAAAGGCGGCCAATTACTATTCAATACTACTTATAGTGCAGATAAATGGAAGAGAGCGGCAGATGCATGCAAAGCAGCGATTGATGCGAGTACGGCACAAGGTATTAAACTATACACCTTCACTACTCCTGCCGGCAGTGTACTAACCGACACTACTATAACGCAAATGAGCATCCGCAACTCCATGAGCGACCCTTGGAACTCAGAACTCGTATGGGGATTGACTCATAGCGGCATGGGGCTTAACTCATTCTTCCAGGCAATAGGCGGTGCAGCTTATGATAGAACTTACATCCAAAACAACGGTATCACCTATGGTAATGCATTGATGGGGCCAACGCTTAAAATGGCCAAAATGTTCTACACAAAAAATGGTGTACCTATTGATGAAGATAAAACGCTTGACTTCTCCAACTACGCAGCTCTTCGCATTGCTTCGCATGATGAAAGGTTTAACGTGAAAGAAGGTGAAGCAACTGCGAGACTGAACTTTGACAGGGAGCCGCGATTCTATGCAAACATTGGTTTTGACAGATGTATCTGGTATATGGCAAACAGTCCATCTCATTCTGACGAGAATACATTCTACCTGTTTTGCCATGCAGGTGAGTTTGGACAAAACTCTCCTATTCCAATCACTACGATGTATATGAAGAAGATCCTCAACTGGAAATTCGACTGGAACACGCGTTTGTATACACCATACCCATATCCTTTGATCAGGCTGGCTGACTTGTATCTCATGTACGCGGAAGCTTTGAACGAAGCAAATGACGCACCGAACGCAGATGTTTACCAATATGTAAATCTTGTAAGAGCGAGAGCAGGTTTACAATCAGTGCAGGATGCATGGTCAAACTATAGCAACAACCCAACCAAGTATACAACGAAAGCTGGCATGCGCTCTATCATCCAAAGAGAACGTGCCATTGAATTGTGTTTTGAAGGACAACGCTACTGGGATCTGATCCGCTGGAAAACAGCTGCAGCAGAGCTTACCGGCAACATTACAGGTTGGGACAGAACAGCAAAAACTTCTGATCTGTTTTATCGTGAATTAACTTTTTACTCAAGGAAATTTGTTGCACCGCGCGACTATTTGTTTCCACTAAAAGACAACGATCTGTTGAACAATCCAAACCTGGTACAGAATCCAAACTGGTAAAAGTTAAAGCTATCGCTAACTAATAAATCTTTCAAAATGGGTAAACTAAATTTATATATTCTATCATTCTCCTTACTGGCTCTTGGTTGCAAGCAGGAGACCCTGAATTCACCGATTGTTACCAATTCAAATGCGCCGGGCACTGTTGCCAATGTAAAGGTGGTTAATGCCAATGGAAAGGCCAGCATCACTTATTCATTACCATCAGACAAAGACCTGCAATATGTAAAAGCGGTGTATGAAACTTCACCTGGCGTTGCGGCACAAGTGATCGCATCACGATATGCCAACAACCTTATTGTTGACGGCTTTGGCGACACACTGCCACATACGATTAAGTTGTACTCAGTGAACTCAAGCGAGGTTGCTTCTGCACCTGTAGATGTTGCTGTGCAGCCGCTGACTCCCGGGTATATTCTTGCCCGCCGTTCTTTAGAAGTGAACATCACCTTCGGTGGTTTTACTATTAAAGCCCTGAATCCAACAGGTGACAACCTTGCGATCATTCCAATGGTTGACACAACAGGCAAAGGCAACTGGGGACAAACTACAGGTATGGATAACGTGTACAGTGCAGATACTATTATCACTGCTACCATCAGGAACCAACCTTCTGTAGAAAGAAAATATGCTTTTGCGGTAAGGGACAGATGGTTCCATTATTCTGACACATTGTTTTTAACGCTTACTCCTTTGTTTGAGCAACAGCTGGATAAGAGCAAATTCGCCACGCTTGTATTGCCACACGATGCTACAGTGTTGAACAACGGTGGTTACACATGGCCGTATTACATGTATGATGGCAACTACCATCCGGGTTGGCCATCTACTTACTTTACAGTAGAAAGTTCTATCACTCCACAAATGGTAACAATCGATCTTGGTGCAATACACACGCTCAGCCGTTTCCAGATCAATCCATATTTGGAGGTAGGCAACTATTATTATGTGAGAGGTAATCCAAAAGATTTCGAAGTGTGGGGATCAAACAGTCCTGACCTTAATGATCCGGTATCCGCTGCAAATGAGCCGGGTTCATCGTGGGCAAAGATCGGCACGTATCATGTAACCAAACCTTCAGGATCAAGTTACCAGATTGAAACAACAGCCGATCAACAAGCAGCATACAATGGCTGGCAGTTTGACTTTCCTACAGGCTTGAAAGACTATCGCTACATACGAGTGCGCCAATTATCCAACTGGCAGGGAAGCTACTTCCTGACCATTGCTGAGTTCACACTGTGGGGAAAATAGTTATGCCGTTTGGTCAAACAATATAGACCAATTTCAACTGCGTCTCATTGGCCTATTTGTTTGATCCATCGGCACTAATACGCTAAACATAAAAATTTAAGAACAATGAAAAGAAATTTAACAATAGTAACTGTTATCACCATCATGGCGATATGGGTGGCGGCATGTACCAAAATAGATGACTACAAGTCGAAGTATATGTCTGGTGGTGGCATCATTTACACTGGCAAAATGGACTCGGTAAAAATCTTCTCCGGTAAATACCGTGCACAATTGAACGGACTTTTTACATCAGATCCAAACATTATGAAGTACCGCATTTTCACAAACAGCGGACTCGATTCAATGGAAGTGGTGGTAAAAAGAACTTCAGGTGTGGACACCGCAAAAACAATTATTCCTAACCTGGAAGAAGGTACGCAAAGCTTTGAAATAAGAACATATGACAGCGCGGGCAACTCATCCGTTCCTGTGTTTATTTCCGCAAATGTTTACGGAGCGAATTACCAGGCTTCTATTGTGAATCGTGGTGTTGCAGATGCGTCACTTCAAACAGATGGTTCAGCAAAGATTACATGGGCAGATGTAAGTGCAGATGCTGGCGTGCAATACATGCAGATCAAATTTTCGGATGTTTCAAATGTTTTGCATGATACGGTTGTTTACTCTCAGCCTGCTAACTTAACAACGAGTTTGCCCAACATTAAAGTGGGTTCGACATTTTCTTACAGAACGGCTTACCTGCCAAACCCAACTGCGATTGATACATTCTATACAGTCTATCAGGATCACAGCGTGAAGGCAGATGTAACGAAAGTTTATTTGTCTAACTATGGCCCTGACTTGAAAGGCACACTCGGTAGTGATGGCAGATTTGGAACGCTGAATGCTCCATGGGTATCAAATGCAGGCGCGTTGAACAAAGGCGGTGGCACGTTTGGTGGTTATCAACACGCTTCATGGCAGTCTGCAGGTGTGATCACCTGGGAAACGTGGGGCAAAACGCCTGTAGTTGACGGCAAAATTTACCAGGCAACATCTGCGCCATTACCAGCAGGCAACTACACTGTTGTATTCAACTACTATTCTGAAGTACAGCAAAATTCATCTGTGTATTTCATTGCAGCGGCGGGCAACACCGGCATTCCTTCACTGGCGAACCTATCAAGTTCACTGGGATATGCAGCCATGTACAACGGCGCTAACGTAGGTGCAACTTCACCAAATGTAACGGAAGCGAAAAGCTTCAATTTCACGCTTACTTCTCCACAAACAGTTTCTATTGGCCTGCTTGGAAACGTTGCTGGAAGCGGTGATCCGGGAAATTACTTTGAAGTAAGATCTATTCAATTGATTCAAAATTAAACAACGATGGAACGCAGATTTTCATGATTATCATGATTATTGATGATTTGATATTTGATATTTGATGACTTCATCAAATATCAAATCAAAAAATCCTGACCATCATGACAATCATGAAAATCTGCGTTCCGTCATTTTCAATTTTCAACTTTCAATTTTCAATTACTAAACCGTTCTCCCCATAAACGGGTCCGTAAAACCCGCTGCTCCTGTCTCTACTTTCCCCGCGTATCTTTTTTCGAATAGCTCATCCCCGGCTATTGTAACAGAGAAATCATACCAGTTATGCTGTTTAGATAACTCGATGGGCACGGTGATTTTTCCGTTCGGTTGTATTGTCTTCACGATTGCAGCAGTTTTATAGGCATTGTCTGTGATCCTTATTTTACAAGGCTTTTGAGAAGTGTTACCCAAAGTAAGAGCAATCCTCCCCGTCAGCTTATTCTTATGGGCGCCTGATCTTTCATAGCCACATTCCACAACAATTGCAGGATCATTTGCAGAGCCTTTAAACTCCCTGAAAAATCCGTTCGGGCCGTACACACACAAATGATAATTGCCATTTTCAAAATCTTTCAACGGCCATTTTGGTTCCAGGTGATCTGCGGATTTAACTGTGAAGGCCCATGTTTGCAAATCTTTTCCCGGCTTATAAACATTGAATGGAGAACCAAGCGCTTCCGCACCAAACACTTCATTACCCGCTTTCAATTGCATAACAAATGTATCTTTCGAAGCATTCAGCTGTCCATCAACATATAGCTCGTAATTCAATGCAGTCGCAGGTTTCACACCCTCCTCCTGCTTCGGCATATACTGTGAAGAACGAGGATCTTTTTGAATTGCCTTGATTTCTTCTTCCGTAAATGCTTTAAAACCATTGGGCAAATCTTTAAACTGCGCATTATAAACCTGTTCAAGGAAGGGACGCATTACTATATAGTCAAGCCCCGGCGAATCGTTTTTATTGGAAGGCCTGAACACAGATGTAAGGTCTCCACAAACTGTCCTTCTCCAATCGCTGATGTTGGTTTCATGTAAATTCTTTCCCGTTTTTGCATTGATAAATTTTTCAAGAAACTGTATCGTGGATGTGTGATCAAACACTTCTGAATTCACATAGCCACCTCTTGTCCACGGCGACGCAATTACCATAGGCACCCTGTAACCCAGTCCTATAGCGCTTTCGCGATCAGCCTTCTCAGGAAATCCATTTCTTGCCGCCAGTTGTTCCTTTGTTACAAACTCTACTTTGGTGTCCATTCCTTTTGATGCCATGCCAGTCTCGGGTCTGTCGGAATGTGGTGCCACAAACGGCGGCACGTGATCGAAGTAGCCGTCATTTTCATCGTATGTAAGAATGAAAATCGTTTTCTTCCATACCTCCGGATTTTGTGTAAGAATGTCCATCACTTCCGATACATACCATGCCCCGTACCATGCAGAAGACGGGTGATCAGAAAGATGTTCCGGAGCTACAAGCCATGAGACCATGGGCAAATTGCCGCTCTTTACATCTTCCCTGAACTGATGAAGAATGTCGCCTTTGGGAACATTCATGGTTCTTTCAACACCATTGTCGTTATAGATTACAGATTCCAGCGAGTGATAGTGAGGGTCGTTTGTATTTGTCGCAAACGCTTTCTGCTGCAGCGCTTTCTCTTTTGCAGAAAGACTATTCAACTTCTCCTGATTTTTTATTTCAAGCTCTGCTGTACATTCCTTCAACTCCTTTTGCTTGCCTTCAATTGTTTTTTGCAGTTGTTTAGCCGCTGCATCTCCAACATCTAAACCCGCGAGTTTTGATTGCAGATCGGCAATTTCTTTGGGAAATGTTTCAACCACTTTTTCCAGATACACGAGATGTTTGTCGTGCAGCCTGACATTGTATTGCGAAAAAAACTCCAAAGGATTATCGGTAAAGTTTGCCAGCCAGGCATCTTGCTGCCCCTCAAATCCAACGTTGATAGACACTTCATTCTGATAGAACTTCCATGATACATTATTCTCTTCAAGCAACTCAGGAAACGTGCGATAATTTAGTGTCTCAAAATCCATATCATCGTTCCAAACCATCGCCCTTGAGTTCTCATTTTGTTCTGCTCTTATTGTGCCCGTCCAAAAAAACAATCTGTTTGGACTGGTTCCGGTAAGTGATGAACAGAAGTGTTGGTCACATACGGTAAAACCATCAGCCAATGCGTAATAAAAAGGAATGTCTTCACGTGTATAGTAGCCGAGCGTTAGAGGCATACTGGAATAGCCCTTGTTGCCACTCTTTTTTACATTCAGCCACTGATCATATTTTCCGTCGTTGCGTGCATTGATCTGGTTGTTCCACGAGTGCGGCAGCGAACTCATCCATGTCGCTTTTGTATTTTTTATGTCCAGCCTGAATGGCGCATAAGTATTGCCCGCACTATTGGATTGGAGCCACACGGGATTATTGTTGGAGAGCCTGATGGCACGGGGATCATTGTACCCACGCACACCGCGCAACGTACCATAGGTGTGATCGAAAGACCTGTTCTCCTGCATCAGTATCACAACGTGTTCTGCATCTTGCCAAGTAGTGCCGGGAGCGGCTTCTATTGCCAATGCTCTTTGCACTGCGGCGGGTATCAAAGTGTTCATACCCATCAGGCCGGACAAAAGGCCCGCTTTCTTTATAAACTCTCTGCGATTTTCCATGAGCTAAAATAATTAATGCGAAGGAATATGTTTGTAGGTGAAATTAATTAATCGTGAATTGTGAGTTCTAAATAAACCACTAAGACACTGAGGACACTAAGTTTCACTAAGAGAACATTAAATTTTAATCAACCCTTAGTGTACCTCAGTGTCCTTAGTGCCTTAGTGGTAAAGATTTGCGTCTCAAAACTTCCAATCTCCCAGAATATTTGAAACCGTGTATTGACTGGCATCCTGCGCACTCAGCTGATGGGACCAACCCACTCTTTTATCACTCGCCGCACCAGGGCCATAACTTTTATATTCTGCATAGAAAGTTGTTTTCTCATTGTCTGCTTTACCCCAGTTGTCCCAACCTTGGGGTCTTACTTGTTGATCCATGAAACAATTGATGTAAACAACTTTCGCAAATGGGCGCCACGGCCTGCCCAGCAAAAACGAGCCACCTGGCGCATTGCCGGTTAGCTTGCAATTAAGAAAAACATAACCAAACTTTTTTCCTTCTGGTGTTGAAGCGGCTGTATAGTAGCCACCGTTTTTCGCATATAAAGTGCAGCTATCGAATACAGCAGTCGCGGCACCAAAAATAAAATCAACCGTGCCTTCGATATAACATTTGTAATAGTATTGCCGGCTGTTGTCACCGTGCGTGTACAGCGTGTCCTGAAAACCAAGAAAACGGCAATTGATGAATTTTTCACGATCGCCCGTAACCCTTACTGCTACTGCCTGTCCCACAGGACCAGAAGAATTTTCGAACGTGATATTTTCAGCTGTGAAATCATTTCCAAAAACAAAAAAACTCGAAGAACCCGAGGTGCCAATATTCTGACCAGCACTGTCTTTCTTTGCCGCATAATCGTCGTAGGTCAGGATGGTTCCATCAACACTCTCGCCAACAAAATGCACTTTCGTTTTTGTTTCGGGTAAGCGAAGCTTCTCTTTATACACACCCTTCTTTATGTAGATAATTGTTTCTGCATTACTCAGATCAGACACAGCATTAATCGCCTCCTGAACTGTTTTATAATCCCCTTTCCCATCTTTTGAAACCGTGATCTTTTTTGTTTGTCCCAATGCCATTGAGGAAATGGCAACCAGCAGGAAACAAGCAGCAAGCATTCTTTTCATGAGTAAATAACAGGCTTTAATTCGTTGTTGTTTACTGCAATATACAGACAGAACGATAAACAAACCACTCGATCTAATTATAATCAAGCAACATTTTCACGACACTTTCAAAGCCTGAACCATACTGGGTTGCTATACGCTGTAAACAGGTATTAATGATATATTCCCTGTTACTTTGAGGATAGGTGATTATTGCTGGCTGCTTGTTTGCGTGAAAAGTTATGGTAGAAAGGCCGGTTGTATCGCCAGGCACATGCAGCTCATCCATTTTGTCAGAGTTTATATTTCCAGTAGGAATAAATGTCAAACCGAATGCTGATTGCACCGCTTGATTATTGTCGGTATAAGACCTGATGCGTTCAGGAAACGTGCGATTGTATGTATCAAGAATCGCAGCGAGTTGCAATTCATTTATGTTGTTCTGCAACAACACCCCCACCTTCTTGTTGTCGCGAAAAAAAATCTTACCTGCTATTTTCATTTTTGTACCTGTCTTGATCGCTTTGCTGTCATGTTCAGTTTTCAGCAAAGTATCCCGATAATTTATTTCATCTGCAACACGGAGCATCGTAGACCTGCCAAACAATTTACTTATCACAGCGAGGCTTCCCACCACAGCGTTGGAAACCCCTGCCGTGCTGTACAGATTTCTATCTACTGTAAAAGCAACATCCTTTATCCATTGTGGTTTTTCGAATTGCTTTCGATTGCTTTCAAACTCTGATGCATGTGTCGTCATTTGCTTGCCATCGTAAATACCTGCTGCCGCCATCGTCAAAGATCCCTGGCACACTGAGAGAAAGATGGTACTGTCGGAGTATTGTTTTTGCAACCACTGTACAACTGTTGCATCCTGATCTTTTTTACTCATACCTGACAATGCCGGAACAATAATTACGGACGGATGCAAGCGCAAAGAATCTGCCTCAGCAAATGTAAGTTGCGGCAAAATGAACAAGCCCTTATATACTGTTATCGGCGATCTTTCCTTTGCGATAATGTAAGGAACGACCTTGCCCGTTAAGCTGAATAAATTATACGGCGCAAGCATGTCAAATATCTCGGTTCCTTTATTGTCTGAAACTATAAAAATGATTTTCCTGGTCGTGTCGAATGATGGCATCCGGTGACGAAATGTATCTGCACCTTTATATTCCGGGAAAGCGTAAAATTCATGCAAAGGCTTACAGCCGTGTATAAACACGAGCACGCAGGACACCGCAGCAGTAATCGATACCGCTATTTTTATTCTTCGCATAGTACATTAGTTAATTGAGTATTCTTTGCAATTGCCTGGCAGATTTGAATCCACACTGACTTGCGATTTGATCCATCGTATAAGAAGGGTTGTTCAGAAGTGTCTTTGCTTTTTCCAGTCTTAACAATGTGTGATAACGATGTATGGTAATTCCGGTATTCTCTTTAAAAACGCGACTGAGATTTCGAACACTCATGCAGGCAATGCCGGCAAGCGTTTCCATATTGCAATCAGTGTGCAGGTTTTCAATCAAGTGATCCTGTACCTGGTGGATTTCCGGCCGAAGATGATTTCTGTAACTTAGATAAATGCTATCCTGTGAATGCGATGCACTTCTTCTATGATACACCACAAGCCCCCTTGCTACCTTGTGAGTGAAATAAGCGCCTTGTAATTCCTCCAATATAAACAATGCGAGGTCAATTCCGGAGCTAATGCCAGCACTTGTATAAATGTTATCGCTCTTCACATAAAGCACATCTGTTTGCACCTGCGCTTCAGGATTCATTTTTTGCAACAATGCCGCAGATCGCCAGTGCGTGGTGCAATTTCGATTGTTCAGCAATCCGGCTGCACCTAATATAAAAGCGGCATTGCAAACGGTACAGATCGAGACACCAGCGGCGTGTTGCTGATGGAGCCAGTTGAAAAATATTTGCTCCTCTGCCTCGTTGCGCTCCAAAGCTTCCGCGCGCATTCCGGGTATAAACAAGAAATCATTTGAAGAAAGATGGAGCTCTGTAAAAGGAATGGTTGCTGACAACATCAACCCAACCGAACTTACGATCGTGTCCCGGTAGCTACAAAACACCAGCTCTATATCAAATCCCTGGTATCGCGCTTCTGCGAACACCTGCACCGGACCTGCCAGGTCAAGCAATTCAACATGAGGGAGCAACAGAAATGCAATCTTTCGTTTCATTGAATACAAAGATAATCAAGGGCTTCAGGCGGCGCAAGGACAATTATGCGTCAAAAACGGCCAGGCCAATTTGAAAATTTTGAAGATCTGAAAATTTGAAAATGATGGGTGCCGCAGCATAAGATTCAAGACAGAACGGAATGTGTATTATGTACACGATGCTTGCAAAAAAAAACAGTGTGACACTTGTCATCCCGAGGAACGAGGGATCTGGGTCGCACACTAACATCCTGCCAAATAAACACACAGATTCCTCCTTCGTCGGAATGACAAGAAGTCTTTCTTTAGTGATTCAGACTTTGTTGCTACTGCAATCTTTCTTTCTCTTCAATACTGCTCGCTTTACTTTCTACCTTCACCGGACTATCTATTGAAACCTTTAATCCTTGCATGTTCCACGAACTTACAAACTCAAGTTTCCCAAATTCGCTTGCTGTTATAGACGTATTTTCAAACTGAAAATTGCTGAGTAAAGATGACGGCAAACCTGTTGCATCAAATACCTTCTTTGCATTTGTAACCCTAACGTTTTTTACGTAGATATCCTTTGCATGCGGAATGCCTTTTTCTGCGGGTTCCACATGTTGCAACATGGCCTTCCAATGTGCGGGAATAGAATCATAGCTATATCCCCGCGGCAATGTTGAATAACTGTATGCAGGAAACCAGTTAAGATTAAATTGAAACGCATTGTTGATCGAATCCATTTCAATGTTTTCAAAATAAATATCCTCTATCGTGCCTCCTCGTGTTGTCGCTGATTTTATGCGCAGGCCGTTGTCAGTGTGCTTTGCCTTCAGGTTGGTTGCAAATATGTGCCTTATGCCTCCGGAAGTTTCGCTGCCCAACGTGATCAAACCCGCTCCGCGACGGGCGATGCTGTTTTGTATCACCACATACTCCGTCGGTTTGTTAACACGCAAGCCATCCCAATCCCTTCCGGCTTTCAGACAAAAATTATCATCGTTACAATCTATATCACAGCCATCAATCAATACCCAAGAAGACGAATCTATATCGATGCCGTCTGTACTTGGGCCGCTGCAGTTCTCATTGTTTTTAATCGTTAGCCCGCTGGCCGTTACATACTTCGAATACAATATTTGCACCGTCCAAAATCCTGCACTCTTCATCGTCAGATCTTTCACTAAAACATTTTCAGAATTTTGCACCAGCACAGTGCGCACCCTTTTCACATCATAGTCAACGATCCATCTCAAATCTTTTGCGTCATATTCCTTGCGCATCTTCCAGTAAAGATCCCAGTTGAATTTTCCTCTTGCATCGATCACACCGTTTCCTGTTACAGAAACGTTCTTCGCATCAATCACGTTGATCAAAGCTGCGGGCCATTTCATTTCAATGCCTGCCACCCTTGTGTCAATATCCGGGTAATCATTGAGTGATTCACTGCCAAGTATCAACACGTCTTTACCAATAACCAATTGCACATTTGACTTTATAAAAATTGCACCCATTACATACGTCTCTGCAGGAAAAACCACTTTACCACCGCCAGCTTTCGAACAAGCGTCAATGGCCTTTTGCACCAGCTTTGCAACGTTGTTTGCAGAGCCAGGCTTCGCGCCATATTTCGCAACGCTATATTCCTTATCAGGAATATCTATTTTCCTGCAACCCGCTTCACGCAGCCATGATGGCGCTTGTGCATTAACAACCAGAGAGACAATTAATAAAAGGGAAAAGGTTAATAATTTTTTCATGGCAGCGCTAAAAATTACGGTAAGAACATTTTTCATAAATTCAGCATTGTCCCGGTTCGGTTTGGCTTTTATCCGAAGGAGATTATTTGGCTCCTAAAATAAAACGTTAGCCACTGATAATCAAAATAAATTGTAAAAATGACAATTAACATGAGCAAATAAATAGAAAGAAGAACATTTCTTCAGAAGAATGAAACACAAGTGTTTGCTGCAAGTCATTTCTTTCTTATTATTGAGGTGCGTCAAATCTTTATTCAGCAAAATAACAACTACAGATTTTGCCACAATGATTAAACAGTTATTCAAAAACACTACAGCTACATTACTCTTTACTATTTCTGTTGCAGCAACATTCGCACAATCTCTCAAAGGCGTTACCGGTGTACGCGACACGAGCTACACAAACTACAGCGCATATATACACAGCCTGAAAGGCAATCCTGAAATTTCAATAGTACCCGAGTTTACAGATAAAAATATTCAGACCAAAAAAGACATTACCTATTGCACGATCGGCAAACGCAAACTTGCGCTCGATGCATTTGTTCCAAAGGATGCAAAAACAAACCGCATTGCATTCATAATGATTCATGGCGGAGGTTGGAGATCGGGCAACAGAACGCAACATTACCCATTGGCACAGGCACTTGCTGCAAAGGGATATGTTTGTTTTACTCCTGAATACAGGCTTTCAACGGAAGCTCTTTTTCCTGCGGCTGTGTATGACCTCAAAGCTGCCATCAGATGGATAAAAGCCAATGCTGCAAAGTACAATATGGACACCTCTAAAATTGTCATTGCAGGATTTTCTGCCGGTGGTGAGCTCGCAGTTTTTCTTGGCGTTACGGGCAACATGCCTTTGTTTGAAGGAACAGGTTGCAATGATGGTGTCAATTCCAATGTAAATGCCATTGTAGATATCGATGGCACACTGTCTTTCACACATCCCGAATCGGGTGAGGGAGATGACAGCAAAAACATATCTGCAGGTACATATTGGTTTGGTTACAGTAAAAAAGAAAATACGGGATTGTGGAACGCGGCTTCACCATTGAGTTATGTAGGCAGCCGCACTCCTCCTACTCTTTTCCTCAATAGTTCCGTCGACCGCATGCATGCAGGAAGAAACGATTTTATTAAAGTGCTGAATGAGTATAGTATTTATTCAGAAGTCCATACATTTGAGAATGCACCGCATTCATTCCCGTTGTTCAATCCATGGTTCACTCCCATGATAAATTATATCGACGGATTTTTGCAAAAAGTTTTTACGAACAAATAACAGCCAGATGAATTTCAAGATTTTTTCCCTAAGCATTCTTTTTACTTTTTGTTTTTTCACCAGCATTTTCGCGCAAACGGCCAATCCGCAGCAATACAAATATGTCTTCACCGTTGCAAAAGATGGCTCAGGAGATTTCAAATATATCCAGGATGCCATTGATGCCATGCGTGTCTATCCTTTAATGCCGATTGTGCTTTACATTAAAAACGGTGTTTACAACGAAAAGATAGAATTGCCCAATACTAATACTGACGTGCATTTCATTGGACAGAGCGCAGACAGCACGATCATCACTTTCAATGATTATTCAGGAAGAGGAAAAAATACAACCTTTACTTCTTACACGGCAAAGATATCCGGCAACAGATTCATTGCGGAGAACATCACTTTTGCAAACTCTGCAGGACCAGTTGGGCAGGCGGTTGCATTGCATGTAGACGCAGACCAGGCAGTGTTTAAAAACTGTCGCTTCCTTGGCAACCAGGACACTATTTTTACGGGTGGTGAAATGTCGCGACAACTATTTACAGACTGCTATATTGAAGGCACAACAGATTTTATATTTGGCCCTGCCACTGCAGTGTTCAACAATTGCACGATTCGCTGTAAAGCAAATTCATTCATTACCGCTGCCAGCACAACCAGGGGAAAGAAATTCGGCTATGTATTTATGAACTGCAAAATAATTGCAGATACTTCTCTAAATAAATTATTGCTGGGCAGGCCTTGGCGGGCGTATGCAAAAACCGTTTTCATGAATTGCTCTTTGCCAAAAGCAATTGCTACAAAAGGCTGGCACAACTGGGACAATCCACAAAATGAAAAAACAGTTTTCTACGCGGAATACAACAACACGGGAGAAGGCAACAGTCCCTCCACAAGATCTGCGTGGACGCATCAGCTAACAGACAAAGAAAGCCAAGAGTATACACTCGAAAATATCCTCGGCATCAACGATAAAAATTTCAATGTAGAAACAAGCTGGTATAAGTTTGAATCGAAAATATTTGAGTGGCCGGGGAAGAGTAAGTGACTGAATAACTGAATGACTGAATAACTGATGGTAGCGAAATGAATTGTTAGTTGTTAGTTGTTGGGCTTTATGTGCGGTATTCCTTCTAGCAACAATCAACAGACAACTTTTCAGTAGCTTCTCGCACCTTTTGATTTTTGAATTTTTACTTTTTAATTTTTACTTCTATGCGTAAAACACTTCTTTCGCTAGCAATATTTTTTTCTCTTTGCGCGCGGGCGCAGGATTTCATTCCTCTTTGGCCGATGGGCAAAATGCCCAACACAAAAGGAATGCACCTTACTGATAGCATCGCCAACGAAAGAATATATCGAGTGGGCACGCCGGGAATGTATGCGTTTTTTCCTTCTTCCCAGGAAAACAGAGGCGCTGCGGTGCTGATCTGCCCGGGTGGTGGTTATGAAAGACTGGCTTACATTACTAGCGGATGGCAATTGGCAAAATGGTTCAACTCGATTGGCGTTACTGCATTCGTGCTTAACTACAGGCTACCCAACTCTCCTGATCTTGTTCAACGAGAAACAGGCCCATTAATGGATGCACAGCGTGCAATGAAGATTGTCAGAGCGAACGCTGGAAAATGGAACTATCAGCCAAATAAGATCGGTATACAGGGAACATCTGCAGGCGGGCACCTAGCATCACTGACAGCCGTGACGGAAAAAGAAATAGCGAACATTGGAGACTCGCTGGACAATGTATCTTCAAGGCCAAACTTTGCCATGCTTTTATCGCCCGTTATCGATCTTGGAAAATACGCCCACAAAGGTAGCCGCAACAATCTTTTGGGAGTTGATACGTCCAAAGCACGCATTGAACAATACTCCACTTACATGCAAGTCACAGCTACATGCCCGCCGGTGTTCATGGTGCATGCATACAACGATAACGCTGTTCCTGTAAAAAATAGTCTGCTGTTTTATGAGGCATTGCTTGACAAACAAGTGCCTACTTCCATACACATATTTCCGCAGGGTGCACATGCCATTATTTTGCATAACAATCCCGGTTCACTTGAACAATGGACAATGTTGTTTGAAGCATGGCTGAAGGAAATGGCGTTTTTAAAGTAATTGAAAATTGAAAGTTGAAAATTGAAATTACACGATTCGGTCGCTTCTAACTTCACACAACGGGGCTCAAAATAAAACAGGTTGAAGACATGATGTCTTCAACCTGTTTTATTTTGACAATGTTAGAACTCTTCACTCTCAACTCTCCATTTTCAATTTTCAACTTTCAATTTTCAATTACCTCAGTATCGTTACCGAGCCCGTCATCGGCGGCTCGCCTTGTTTTACATTGATCACGTAGTAGTAAGTTCCTACCGGCAGTGGGCTTCCGTTCATTCTTCCATCCCATGGTGTGCTGTAGCCATGTGAAGTGTACACTTTTTGCCCGTACCGGTTAAACACGTTCACCGTGCAATCCACGTAGTCCGCAAGGTTCTTGATGTTCCAGGTATCATTGATGCCATCGCCATTTGGCGTAAATACATTCGGCACTTTTACGGGCCTTAATATTTTCACCAGCATTTGATCGGTCGCTTTGCAAATACCATCTTTATCTGTTGCCGTCAACACAAATATTTGGTCCTGTATCACATGGTATGATGGATTCAAAACAGTTGGATTGTTCAGCAAAGAAGCTGGTGCCCAGCTATAGCTTAACTGGCTGGCGTTCTGTGCCGTTGCTTTTAATACTACGGAAGTATTCTCCTCTGCTGCCAAATCAGGACCGGCGTCTATCACAGGTTTGATACGTACGGTAACATTATCATCTGCCGTGGCGCCGCTTGCCGTACAGCCGTTGTTGTCTGTTACCGTTAACGATATAGTATAGCTGCCAAACTTATCAAACACCTTGCTTGGGGTTTGCTCCGTGGAGTTCGTGCCATCGCCAAAGCTCCAGTTCCATGTAGCGATTGGTCCACCTACACCCTGGCTCCTGTCAGTGAATATTACTGCTACCCCTTCGCAAGGGCCTTTGTCAGAAATATCAAATGCCACCACTGGTTTCGGTTTGAAGACATTGCTCGTGAATTGTTTGTTTGTGCTGGCAAAACATCCGAAGGCTGAAGTGGCTTTCAGTGTTACCGTGTACGGCTGTTGCGCCGCGTACACGTGTGTTGGGCTTACATCGGTGGAAGTACCACCATCACCAAACTGCCAGTTATAGGTTAATGCACCTGGTTCTGTGCTGGCGCTATTATTGGTAAACACTGCATCGCCGCCTGGCATACAGATAGCCGTTGGCAAGTCAAATGCAGCAGTTGGCAATACATGCACGTTTACTGCTTTTGTAAACACATCGCTTACACAACCATCTTTGCTTGTTACTTTCAACGTAACAGGATATGATTTTGCCGTCGCAAACGTTTTGTCAAAAGGATTGCCATTTGTATAGGTCACATCCGGGTTGCCATCACCAAAGTTCCATGTCCATGACCCGATGGCAGCGGCTGGATCAGCAGCAGTATTGACGGTTGACTGATCGGTAAATGTTGATTTATCACCAAAGCAAACATCCGCCAGGGTGGTGAAGGATGCCTGTGGCACAGGTCTTACGAAAATCACGTTGGACGCAGAATCTGTACAGCCATTGTCCGAACCATAGATGTACCAGATATCATGCTTGCCTGCCGTGGTGGACGATGGCGTAAAATTGCCGGTTGCATCAGTCGCATCGCCTTTGTAGTAACCTTTACCCGTTACACCATTTGTCACACTTGCAAAAGCAACAGAGACCGTTCCTTTTGCATTTAAGCACACAGCAGGCGGTGTTATAGGATCAAATTTGATGATTGGCTTTGGCTGGAAGCTCGCATCCCACGCGGTGTCGGTCACGCAACCATTCTCAGAAGTGGCACTGAATGACAATTTATACACGGCAGGGTTCGCATACATGTGTGATGCGATTTGGGTGTTCGCTGTATTTGGATTGGCAGGTGTTGATGCGGCATCGCCAAAGTTCCACAAGTAAGTCTTAATTACCTGGTTATCGCTTGTGGTTGGATTGCTCGTAAAGTTGATGATGCCATCATCAGGTCGGCAACCTTTTGGATAATCAACATTCAGTTTTGGTTTAGCATAAATCGTGATCACTTTGGTGGCAGTATCACTCATACAATTGTCACTGATCTTCGCCACGTGTTTGATCGTTACTTTGCCCGTATTTTTATAAGCATGCGAAGTAGCATATCCATTGAGCGTTAAGGTAGAGTCAACACCATCGCCATAGTTCCAGTAATAGGACTGCGCAGTAACAGGCGTGTTCTCACTGATTGTCAGTTGTGTTTGCTCGCAGTTCATCGCCGCATCTACTGTAAAATCTGGAACGGCAGGTTTGGCACCGATCACAAATGTTTTGGTAGTGTCTGCTATACAACCCGCAGCATCTATGGCCATTAGTTCAGCGCTGTTTTTTCCCGCATTGAAGGTGAGCGACAATTCTTTGCCGGTGCCGGTCAAAGGCGTTGTACCATTCAGGAAATTCCATTGCCAACCCTGGGCTGTGCTACCATCGGTGAATTTATCGTTGGCAACAAATTTCACCAGTTTTGTATCGGCACATTTATCATCGAAGAGAATATCAAAGTTGGTTTTCAGCGTGTCTTTTACAAGGACTTCATAAAAAATAGGCTCTGTATTATCACAAGCTTCTACACCCGGTGCAGACGCAAATACAGGAAGATCGTAAGTCCCAGGCTTTGTAAACTTAAACACACCTGGCAATTTGTATCTGTAGTAAGGTACGCCCCAAACCATCACAACACCAGAATCCTGTGGTGCTAAAATAACGGTGTCTTTTGCAGGCGTCATCACACCAGCCATTGAGCTTAAGTTCCAAAGTATCTTCGTTGGTTTATAACGAATTAACACAGACAATTCAACAGGCGTGTTTGCACAGGTAACTGAGCTTGTTGAGTCCGGCATTTTGCCATATACATTTTTTACAAATGGTAAGCCACTCAGGTTGTTTATGTATGTACCAACGTTGTAGGCATAACTCTGGGCATCCGCAAGACCGTAAGTGATAGCATTAAATGAAGAGTCGCTTTGCACGGTACACTGCTGCGGTGGCCTTGGATCTTCATTGGATTTCGCATCCCACCACCTCACCACTACAGAATAACCGGGAAGATTGGGGTTAGGATAAGTATTAGTGAATTTAGCCGGCGGAGCTACTCCATCTATCAGCAATGAAGAAAGACCTGCCGTAGGAATATTAAGGGTAAGTAAGTTTACATTAATCTTTACTTTCTCGCTTCGCAAAAAGGAAGCCTTTTTAATCCCCTGCTCTATCGGACTTAAAAATATCATTTCAGGATCTCCATCACCTACATAATTACAAGATTGCTGGGATGGAAATATCTGCACAACCTGCACCGGGCCATCCGCTTCAATATAATCAGAGGTAGTACTGATATACTGATAATAATTTTGAGGTGTCAGGCCAGTAAGAGGCACTCCATTTCTTTTAACAACAATAGATGGATCTTTCACCATCACCCTGAACATATTAGGGTTGTGCAAACGAAAGTTTCCGCTCTGGCTCGAAGGTGTCGTGATATATCTTCTTCCCCACGATTCCACCGGAAACATTTGCTGCATCATTTGATCTTCGGTCTTTATACCGGTCGAGCTGCCCGGGCAGAAATCAACATATCCCGCACTGCTACCAACATAAGTGGCGATTGGATAACAAATACCATTGCTATTGGCGATTGCATTAACGGTTGTTCCACAAAAATCATTGGTAATATTGGGATCGTCCACAGCTGCCAATATCTGGTATATCTGCCCTTTGTTCAGTACAACATCAATTGGCACATTGGCAGGAAGACCAGTTCGGGTTTTATGTGAAGGCGTGATCCTGACCTTTGTATTGTCATAATTAGCCACTACAAAGATCCACGCGAAGCGCTCATAAGCACTAAAATTGTTCACCGTTTGATCGGCACTTACTACCTTATAGGAATACCCCCATGAATTAACCGGAATTAACATCGTTGCCGTGGCGGCTGCATCATTTGGCCAAAAACCATAAGCAACAATGGGCACATCACTAACAATATGGATCCCTTTTTTACTAAAGATGCCTTCAGAACTTGTACCGCCCCATATAACGGGCCTGGAGTACAAAGTAGCATCATACGGAGAACCGGGAACATCTCTAACCCCTATCGGAAATTCGTCCGTTGTGAAAACAGTATTGGCAGGCACATTATACGTTTTGACGTAGGTTGTTCCATCAAGACTAACAGTTACTGTAGCGGGCTTGTCATCAGTACTTATAATAATCGTAAAACGTGGTGTATCATTAGGAAACCAGGATGAACGCTCAAAGGAAGAATTGTGGCCCATTCCGGTCCAAAATTCTGTTCCTTTATTTGTTATCCTTTGGGCACTGGATACAGCTTGTAAGCCAAATAAAAAAAGCAGTATATAAACTAAACGTTTCATCTTCAATTTCATCATGCGTTATTAGTATTGATTGGCTTTACCAGGGATATTGTAAATAAGGTTGATCGAGTTGGAAAGGTCTAATGAAAAAGCAGTGGATGCAGGTTGCTGCGTGCAGGAAATTGCATCAAACATACTCAGTATCATTTCAATCTCAAAGAGATCAACCGGTTATTTGGCACCGGTTATAAAGATATTTCTAAGAAAACTTTGACCGGTAAGCTTAAATACTTAAAAATGGAATTAGGTAGAAACACTCAGTTTTTTAATTGAAAATTGAAAGTTGAAAGTTGAAAATGAAGGTGGAAGATGGAGAATTGAGAGTCGAGGGTTGAGAATTGAGAATTTTGACTTCCCATTTTCAACTTTCAATTTTCAATTTTCAATTTCCCGCTTTCAATTTTCAATTCATTTTATTACATTAACAAAGCGTTGCTCAATGCTCCACAATGATGAATGTCAAACTATACCTGGTCCTTTTATTCCAGGCAGCATTCCTGATTGCCTGCACGGATCATACTACGCCATCTGCTAAAATGCTTGATCAGTTGGGGTTGAAACGGGGACAAATTATTGCCTGTGGGCCGCCGGATAAAGAATTCGGAACAGTTGATTTTCGCATTACCGGCAGCAAACAGACCCAGGAGGATTTCAATTTGGCCGTTGCTTTATTACATTCGTTTGAATACGATGACGCTGAAAAAGCATTCGCAAAAGTCATCGACGAATCTCCCGATTGTGCAATGGCGTATTGGGGCATAGCAATGTGCAATTTTCATCCTTTATGGGAACCTCCAACTGAAGCCAATCTGAAGAAAGGTTCAAAAGCAATAGAGATCGCCAACTCAATTAAAAAAAGTTCTCCGAAAGAAACTGCATTTATCGACGCTGTTGCGTTGTATTACAAAGACTGGAGCATTTCAGACCCGCACAGTCGCGCTGTGCGTTTCGAAAACGCAATGCAGCAGTTGCACCAACTATATCCGGATGACAGGGAAGCTGCCATCTTTTACGCGCTTGCGTTGGATGCTTCCGCAGATCCTGCAGACAAAACATATGCACATCAACTAAAGGCCGGAAAAATATTAGACAGCATGTATGCAGTGGCACCGAATCACCCGGGCATAGTGCATTACATTATTCACACGTACGACTACCCCGGCATTGCCACACTCGCGTTGGGTGCAGCGCGACGATATGCGGATGTAGCGCCCTCGTCTGCACACGCTTTGCATATGCCGTCGCATATCTTTACGAGGCTTGGATTATGGGATGAAAGCATTCGAATGAACACACGCTCAGTGGAAGCAGCGCAATGTTATGCGCAGGCTGCAGGAATAAAAGGGCATTGGGATGAAGAGCTGCATGGCCTGGATTATCTGGTATATGCTTATTTACAAAAAGGCGATGACAGTGCTGCTGAAAAACAATTGCAATACTTGTCAATGATCAAAGAAGCATCTCCATCCAATTTTAAAGTTGCTTACACATTCGCTGCGGTGCCATGTCGTGTAGCGCTTGAAAACAAAGACTGGAAAGCCGCGGCCCAGCTTGCTCCACAGCCGGCAAATCTCCCATGGAACAATTTCCCCTGGCAGGAAGCAATCATACATTTTGCAAAACTTTTGGGCCTTGCGCGTACCGGCAATGAGCAAGCAGCAAAAGCTGAACTGGCAACACTAGATTCGCTGCACGCAAACCTCATCAAACAAAATGACACCTATAAAGCGAGGCAGGTAGAAGTACAAATGAATGCCGGCAAAGCATGGATCGCATTCTCAAACAAAGAGCAGGAACAAGCCCTGTCCTTCATGGCATCTGCAGCCAACCAGGAAGACAGCGTTTCCAAATCACCTGTAACACCCGGAGAAGTCTTGCCCGCGAGGGAACTATACGCTGACATGTTGCTTGAATTGCATCAATACAAGGCAGCACTCGCGCAATATGAACTGGTGCTAAAAAAATCACCCAATCGATTCAACAGTCTCTTTGGAGCAGGTAGAAGTGCAGAATTGAATGCTGACAACGCAAACGCTGCCCGGTATTACAAGCAGCTGCTGGCAGTTGCTGATCCAAAATCTACCAGGCCGGAATTGAAAACGGCTGATGTTTTTTTGAGAAAACTTTAAGTATGTGGGGTGTACGAAGTACGGTGTACGACATTTATTGGGCAGCAACATCCGACTATATCTACCGCCAGAATTCATCCGTGTAATTATCCGCAGCAGAAGGTCCTGCATTGAGTTGCTCGCCTATTTTCATCAATTGTTCCGGTGTAAATGCGGTCTCAAGATATGGAAACAACTCTCTTTCTTCGTAGCGGATGTGATTGTCAACAGCATCTGCAAGATCAATCAATTGGCCTGTTTCCGGCGTAGCATTTTCTGTTATAGAATCAATCAGTGCTTTTATCTCAACATGTTCCCGAAACGCTTTTTTAACTTTGTCATTATCCTTTAAAAAAGCAAACAGAATATCTTCTTCTTCCCGAAAATGATCTGCAAGATCATGCTGCCAGAAATATTCAACATACTTTTTGATGCGCTCTGCGTCTGCATTTTTCTTCAGCCCCTGTCTTATTTTCCAACAAAACAACAGCCCGGAGTGGTGCTCGCGCGAAAGTCGTATGAGGTGTTCACTTCTTTTGATTGGCATAGTGCGAAATTAGGAATTAGAAATTAGAACGCTCACCATTTTAAACAAATCAAGGACACGCCCTGGCGAGGAAGTGTGATCTTTGTTTCCAGTGGTGATTTTAATTGTTTTTCAATTACCGTATCGCCCATTTTTTGTAATTGACCAGCCTTTTCGAGTTCTTCAATCTGTGCTGGTGTTGGGGATTGAGGAGAACCCATTTTTTTCCATGCCTCATAAGAATTACTGTGTTCGTTATCAATTCTGTATTCTGAAAGTTCTAAACGTTTAGTTTCCAATCCGTCTACAAGAATTTTAACAAGTTCGCCATCTCCAGTACTGTCAACATCATGATAATTCCAAACCATTATGGCTGCTGTTTTTTTATCTGCGGAAGCAACAGCACCGATATCCGTTGAGCCGCGAACACTCGAATCTACTATCTTTCGCAAATCATACATGCGGTCCGATTCCACTGCTACACGTTTGCCTTTCATCTTTCCAAACATTCGAAACACATTAAGCACAGGCTTATCTACGCCATTTGTAGCCAAATCGCGAAAGCCATAAAACCACGGCTGATGCTCAAATTCAAACGACCAGGAAACAGCTCCCTTAAAGTTAACCTTGTATTGATCACCCAAAAGATATTCACGTGCTAATGAAGCGGCCGTATAGCTTGAATACATTGTTCCATTGCGATAAGCATTTTCCGGATTGGTGGCCATTCCACAAGCGGCGCAACCTTCAGGATCTGATTCACCAATGATGATGGGCAGCCCCTTCAACCGCGGATCTGCCGCGACGAATTTGAAACCGGTTTCTATGTTGTGCAACTGTGGACTCATATTCATTACAACACGGCCATTAACAAGGTGGGGCCAGCCTTTTGCGTGGAACAGAATAGCATCTACCGGCGTTCCAATTTTCCCAGTAACATAATTTTTTTCTTCGAAACAGTGTTTCACAAAAGCATTCAACCATTTTTGCGCCCCTTCACCGCGTGTGCCTGCAACATTGATGCCACCGATCTTTCCATAGGGCAATGCTTTCTTAAACGCATCCACAGTATAATCATACAGCTTAAAAAACTCATCCATTGTACCTTTCCAGTACTCTCCGTTGGGTTCGTTCCACAGCTCCCAATACCAACTCTCAACTTCCTTCTGGCCGTAACGAGCCACGCAATGTGTTACCCATGCATGCACCAGGTCGGCCCACTTTTGATAATCTTTTGGAGGATACGCCCAGCCGGTAATAATGTCCTTGTATGGATCGCCGGGCTTCCAGTAATGGCGGTATGGTTGTGGCTTAACAGACAATGCTTCCGGCATAAAACCGATTTGCGCCAGAGGCTTCATGCCCCTTTGCACGTAGGTGTCAAAAATGCTGTCGACAATATTCCAATAGTAAACTGGCTTGCCTAAAGAATCTTCTGTATACACATTTGTGGAGCCCCATTTTAATGCAGCTTCTCCATTTCCGCTGGTAAGTAAATTATGGGTTCTTACAAAAACCGGCACGGGACTCAACGCAGCAATTTCTGAAAGCAATTTTTTCCCGTCCTTCATGTAGGTATAGTTTGGTTCATCATATCCAAACCAAGCCCACACCGGCTTCATGTCACCGAGTTCCCTATGAAGGTCCACTTTAATCGTGGTAGTTTGTGCGAATGCTGACGTATAAAGGCACAGCAGGCAAAGTAATCGTTTCATTCAGACGATAGTATTAGGTTGATCAATGTCAAAATAAACATTTTAATTGTTATATTGACATTTATTTTAGAGAGAAGGGAACGCAGATTTTCATGGTTGTCATGATGGGTCAAGATATTCTGATTTGAGATTAAATCTCGTCTGGTTAGCGTGAAGGCTTCGACAAGCTCAGCCTGACAGTACGGGCGGGCCTGTCAGGCTGAGCTTGTCGAAGTCTTGTAAAACAGGAACACTGATCGCGAAACATTTCTTGACTAAAAAACATCAGATTCCAGCCCCAAAATCATTACTAATCATGACAATCTTGAAAATCTGCGTTCCGTCACTCAAATCATATTTTCCAGTGATAATTGTCATTTGAATCAGCAGGTACTCTGGGTACTTTCGTATGAGCATTCAACAACAACCTTCTTTAATCTCCAAACCCTATTGTTGAAACCGAATGCAAAATACTTTGTTCAAAGTAGCGGATATCTCTAACGTTTGTAATCGAAAAAGGAAAGCATATGAAAACAATTGTTGTAACAACAGACTTTACGCCTATTTCCCAGAATGCAGTTGACTACGCTACAGAACTCGCTCTATTTCTGCAAATGAAATTATCTATACTGCATGTCGCCTCGATACCATTGTCATTCAGCGAAGTGCCAGCGCCTATTTTTGACTTGATTGAAATGCAATCCGACGCAGAGATCGAACTTGCAAGACTTAAAGAAAGCATCATCGACGAAACCGGCGGCTTGCTTTCTGTGGAAGCACATTTGCGGGTTGGCGACCCTGTTTCCGAAATAAACGATTACTGCAACGCTGTTAAACCATACGTCGTAATCATCGGAGCAGAAAACGCCAATGCTTTTGAAAAATTTCTATTTGCCGGGAAAGCAGTCTCTGCGCTGAGACAACTTGCGTGGCCGCTTATTGTTGTGCCGCCTGCCGTAAGATTCGCAAACATTCGCAGAGTAGCGCTTGCGTGTGATTGCAAAGATGTGGTGTCAACCATTCCCCTTACCTACATTAAAACACTGGTGGATGATCTGCATGCCCAGTTGCAAGTGGTACATATTGCAAAACACGACCACGATTCAAATACACTGCGGTATGAAAAAGAATTTGAATGGTTGAAAACCGTATTAAAAGGAACATGCTCCAAATATCATATTCTGCACGGCGAACATATTGAAGAATGCCTGACGGAATTTGCAGAAAAAAATAAGATAGACCTGATGATCGTTATTCCCAAAAAATACAATTTGCTTCGAGATCTGTTCAGACATAGCCATTCTCAAAACCTGGTTCTTCATACCCATGTGCCCGTAATGTCGGTCCATTAAAAAAAACACCAAATGGTAACCAGTGCGTATACGCGGAAATTTAGTGACATCAATGCATGCGACGCGATCTCCGTAGGCGGAAAGAATGCAATACTTGGAGATATGTACTCAAAGCTTTCATCTCTCGGCATAAATGTTCCCGATGGATTTGCGGTTACTTCTTTCGCATTTGAACATTTCCTTACGGCCAATGTTTTGCACCAACGCCTGCATGAACTCATGCGCCAGCTGAACCCAGAAAACCTTTCTAACCTAAAGGAGATCGGCGCTGCGGCAAGAGCGATGATCCTCGGGGGAACCATTCCATATTACATGATCGTGGCGATCAGAGAGGCTTATGATAACTTATGTAATAGCGAAGGTGAGCAGGTAAGTGTCGCTGTACGCAGCAGTGCATCCGCAGAAAATCTTCCACTGGCCAGTTTCGTGGGCCTGCATGAAAGCTTCTTAAATATTGACGATGCAGATGCATTGCTCGATGCGATTAAAAAATGTTTTGCATCGCTTTATACTGACCGGGCGATAAAATACAGAGAAGACAACCATTTTACACACGCAAAGTTGTTCTTCTCCGTAGGTGTTCAAAAAATGGTGCAGTCTGCTTGCGGCTCTTCCGGAATGATCCTTGAGCTAGATGATGCAGGCGACATGCTGGATGTAAGCGCTGTGAAAGGGTTTTGCAAAGACATTGTAAAACTCACCTCACCTGATCATTTCCTCGTATTCAAACCTGCACTGGAAAAAGGGAAAAATCCAATGCTTAGAAAACGATCCGGCAGAAAAAAAGAAATGCTTGCCCAGGGCAGCGGAGAAATAAATCTTGAAAAACCCGTTCTTCCCGAATTTCCAAACTATGTATTAACTGACGAAGAAATAATTCAACTTGCGAAATGGGCATCTATCATAAGCGACCACTATGCAAAATCCATGGACATAGAATGGGCAAAAGACGGCAACACAGGCAAGTTGTATGTTGTGCGTGCAAGGCCGCGGAGAGAACAGTTGCGCAGGACTGGCGGTGCAAAAAAGTTGTTGGTTGGTAGCTTTTAGACAAATCAAAAGTCAAAAATCAAAAGTCAAAAACGGTCGCTGAGAATGCGTGTTTCATCTAAATCGCGACGTTCACTTTTTACTTTTGATTTTTTACTTTTCAATTTTTCCTCCATCTCACCAAAACACTCGTCCCTTTGCGGAAAATCTTCTTTCCCAAAAAATCCATTCCTTCTGCCACATATTCACTCTCAATACTTAATACTCATAACTCAAATCACACTCGTTCAGCGCTAAGGATACAGTTTTATTTTAGTTGACTTTGTCCACTATTTTGTATATTTAGGGTATGAACGCGAAACATATCCAGGAAATCAGGTCCTTCAACAGGTTCTATACAAATATTATCGGTTTGCTTGACCGTCATATTTTACACAGCAACTATTCGCTGCCGGAAGTGCGTATAATGTTTGAGTTGTATCACAATAATGGCATGACAGCTTCTGAGATAATTGTGCAGATCGATATTGATAAGAGCTACCTGAGTCGCATACTCAAAGGATTTGAAAAAAACAAACTGATCAATAAAGCGAGTTCGGGTATTGACAAGCGGGCCATTATATTGCAATTGACAACAAAGGGAAAAAAAGAATTTGAGGCGTTGGACAAAGCTTCTGAAAAACAGATTGCGACTTTGTTTGAAAAGCTTTCCGACAAAGAATGTAACGAGCTGGTAAAGAAAATTTCGGAGATACAAAAATTGATTAACAAAAGCTTGCAACATGAATAAGACAAATGCAACCTTAGACGACATCACTATAAGGACAGATTTAAAACCGGGCGACCTGGGTTACGTGATTTACAGGCACGGAGAACTATATCATTCTGAATACAATTACGGCATATCGTTTGAAACATATGTGGGTGCCGGTTTGTATGAATTCTACAGCAACTATGATCCGGCATTGGACAGGGTTTGGATATGTGAGCATCAAAACAAAATCGTAGGATTTGTATTGCTTATGCATCGGGAAAACAATGCCGCCCAACTTCGCTATTTCCTTATTGAACCAGAATACAGAGGCATTGGTTTGGGTAAAAAATTAATGGAACTCTATATCGATTTCCTGAAAGAAAAGGGATACCAATCTTCGTACTTATGGACCACAAACGAGTTGTATTCTGCAGCATCACTATACAAAAGACATGGTTTTGAACTCACAGAAGAAAAGCCTTCTACCGCGTTCGGCAAACCATTGATCGAACAGCGTTACGATTTAGTAAAAGTCACCTAAAGAAATACATATTTACAATTCGAAAAGCTTTTTCAGACCTTCCTTTTCAAATAATAGCATCCCAAACTTATGATTTGACCAGCCTTCTTTTAGCTGATAGTTGAATTGCGGAAATCCATTTTCCAATGGTGCATCCAGGTAATAACTGGCCGACAGATGCGGCCTGCCCTCCACAAACTCTTTTAGCTGACTATAGTGCGTAGAAATGATAAACAACCCACCGGAATACTTCTGCAAACCCTCGATAGTAAGTTGTAATAATGCTTCTGCATCCTGGGTATTTGTTCCGGCAAAAAGTTCGTCCATCACCGCAAATACATGTTGGCCCTTTCCTGCACTTAGTACTGCACTTTTTAAAGCCTTTACTTCTGACATAAAATGACTTAGGCCAGACTGCAAATTATCCTTGCTATTTATGTTTACAACAATGTCGTTGAAATAGGGCATCACACATTTGGATGCAGGTACACCTATGCCCAGATGGCCCAGATAAACACACATACTTACCGCTTTTAAAAACGTAGATTTACCCGACATATTTGCACCGGTTAAAAGTATAATGCCCGCCTGCGTTGCAATGCTGTTTCTTACAGGTTTTTCCAACAACGGGTGAAAGACGTCATCAATTGCTATTCCCCAATCTTGAAATACTGGCATACAAAACCCTTTTGATTCCATTGTAGCTGCAATAGACACATAAGCATCGAACCGGAAAAAAAACTTCCAGAACAATTCCATTTCATAAAGGTGAAATGCAACCTGTTTTAAAAATAGCAGATATTTACGACGCGGCAGATTGCCGGTGGTAAAGCCTTCTGCGCTATAAAAAGATCTTAGGCCATTCAAAATTTGAAGGGCAGCCGACATTTCCAATCCATACGCCTGGGGAAAAAGATCGACTTTCAACATTGCAAAATATCTCTCGTCCACCGTTTTCAAAACATGTCCCAGCTGTATCGCACCACTGATTAGGCGGGCACGAACTACCCTGTTGAAAGAAAGACGAACGGTAATTGCATTTAGACTGTTGCTGAAAAGTTCCCTATGTGTTTCTCCAATTGATTTGCTAATACGATAGGCTTCTTCAATATCCGGTCTGATTGAAGCAATCGACCTTATTCTCTTACTATTTGAAATGATGCCAGAAATAATTCTTTGTCTGTACAAGATATCTTCAAGTGTAGCCGGCATATCGGCAAAGATGTCTTCAAGTGCGTCCCTGCTTCTTTGATTTAAGAATGTATCAAATAAAGGAATGATCTCTTTCTGAATATTTAAGTCGGCAAAGTTCATGTAAGTCAGGGATTAAGATGTTTGATTGAAAATTAAGAAACAGAAAACAGAAATGGTCATCTCGCCGACAATAATAACTTTTCTTTATTCTTTAAAAAGGTTTACGATTTCCCGAATGAACTTCGCGGACAATAAACCTTTATCAGCGAATTAATATATTTTTACTGTGGACATTCCCTACCCAGTTCGAACGAAATCCGAAAAAAAGTAACGAGATGGAAAACAAAATTGAAGCAAAGCAGAATCCACCTGGCCACACTCCTTTTGCCCAGACATATTTTCACGGCACAAAGGCAGACCTGAAAATCGGAGACATGATCGATACTAATTTCAATTCAAACTACGGCCAACAGAAAAAAGCAAAATACATTTATCTCTCGGCCACGTTGGATGCCGCCGTTTGGGGAGCAGAATTGGCTGCAGGTGAAGGGCGCGAAAGAATATATCTGGTCGAGGCCACTGGCCCCATTGAAGACGACCCTAATTTAACCGATAAAAAATTTCCCGGCAATCCAACAAAATCATACCGCTCTCTGCACCCTTTTAAGGTTGTGGGAGAAGTAACCATTTGGCAAAGTCATTCACCGGAGCAAGTGAAAGCAATGAAAGATGGCATAGAAAGGGCGAAGGAGCAAGGCATTGAAGCGATAGAATAGTTGAGAATTGAGAGTTGAGAGTTGAGAGTTATTTTCAATTAAAGATTTAAAATCAAATATTAAAGCATCGTACCTTTAACGATTAAAATTTTCTCAACTCTCAACTCTCAACTCTCAACTCTCAACTCTCAACTCTCAACTCTCAACTCTCAACTCTCAACTCTCAACTCTCAACTCTCAACTCTCAACTCTCAATTTTCAACTCTCAACTAAAAAAGCCATGGACAACACACGAGTATACAAAATGTCTTTCGCAAGTGTTTATCCACTTTACATCAAAAAAGTGGAAAGAAAAGGACGTACAAAAGAAGAAGTTGATCACATTATATTCTGGCTAACGGGATATGATGAAAAAGCTCTCCAAAAAATCATTGACAACAAGACCGACTTTGAAACTTTTTTTGCGAATGCAAAGCTTAATACAAACGTTTCAAAAATTACCGGCGTTATTTGTGGCTACCGTGTGGAAGATATTGAAGACAAGCTAATGCAGCAGGTTCGCTATCTTGATAAGCTGATTGATGAACTGGCGAAGGGCAAGGCAATGGAAAAAATATTGCGTAAATAAATTTAACCGGACAAATGAAAAAGACACCATTGTTGATTTTAATTATTGCGATATCATTTTGTTTTGGTTTCGCATTTAAAAGCATCATCTCAAATCAATCCGACAAACACGCTTCTATAAAAAAAGTAACGGGTATTGGCGGTATTTTTTTCAAATGCAAGGACCCGAAGAAAATAAGAGAATGGTACAAAACTAACCTCGGACTGAACACCAATCAGTATGGTGCTGTATTTGAGTGGTACCAGGGCGCAGACAGTACGAAAAAAGGTTTTACGCAATGGAGCCCTTTCAAGGAAACAACAAAATACTTCGAGCCTTCCACAAAAGAGTTCATGATCAATTACCGGGTTGAAAACATGGCCGCACTTTTGGAAGAATTGAAGAAAAACGGCGTAATAATCACAGACACTGTTCAATCAGCTGAATACGGAAAATTCGTTCATATCCTGGATCCGGAAAACAACAAAATAGAGCTTTGGGAGCCAAATGATGTCGAATATGAAAAGTTAGGTAAACAAATGGGAAGCGAGACCACGAAATAAAACGTTCTGTTTATCTACGGTTCGGGATGTCCGGCTATTCGGGATGTTCCGAAGGGCATCCCGAACAGCGATTAAGCCAGACACTTTATCGGTACATAATTTACTATGGCCATTACTTTAACACACAAAACCATTCTTTTAACACCGTGGGTGTTCATATGACAATTATTAGGCTTATATTACGCCTTTCTAACACCTTCTCCTTTCGCAACTGATAATTGTTCAATACTAAAATATAATAATGAAGCTATTACAGGCTGTTACTGACCCTACATACGATCCTGCCTATGAGAAAACCGCATATGATGGATTCTGGCTCAGGTTTATGAATGACAAACGTGATCTTCCTTTTATTCATTTATTGACTATCATACATCTCACTGTAGCTCCCATTGCCATTCTGCTATTCACCAACGTGTTGACTGGCTGGGCATGGTGGCTCGTTGCTGCGGGTTATTTTTATATTTCGCAATTCTATTTTAAGGGAAGATTCGGATTAATGTTTCATTGCTTGTGCCATCGCAAAACATTCAAGACGTCTTATCAAAACAAATTTCATTTTTATATTACCTGGCTTGTGTGTCCGTTTTTTGGTCATGCACCGGAAGGCTATTTTAGCCACCACCTGGGCATGCACCACGTAGAAAACAATACGGAAGAGGATTCCAGCAGCACGATGTTTTATCAGCGTGACAGCTTCAGAAGTTTTCTTTCTTACTTTTTCAATTTTGTTTTACTTGGCTTCAAGGAGACTTTTCAATACCTGTACGATCGTAAAAGAAAAACACTCTATACAAGATTTACACTTGGAGAATGGCTGTATATTTTGTTTTGCATAGGTATGTGCTTTGTAAATCTAAAAGCGACGCTGGTTGTTTTTGTGATCCCTTTGGCGTTCGCCCGTTTTGTAATGATGCTAGGAAACTGGACGCAGCATTCGTTTATTGATCATACTAACCCGGACGATATTTTTACAAATTCAATCAACTGCATTAACACCAAATACAACCACATTTGCTGGAACGATGGCTATCACATTATTCACCACCTGCGCCCGGGTATGCACTACACGGAAATGCCGAATGAGTTTTGGAAACGTAAAAATGAATTTGCAGAAAAGAAAGCAATCGTATTTGATGGCATCCACTATTTGCACGTCTTCTTTTATTTGATGACGAAGCAGTACAACAAACTTGCTGATAATCTTGTAAACATCAATGGCATGTTCGACTCCCGTGAACAGGCAATTCAACTGATGCGCGAGCGTACCAAAAGATTGGCTTCGTAATACTCCATTATTCTTTTGCTGTTCAAGATTTTCATAAGGGCATCCTGAACAGCAAAAGAATGTGTTTCCCCCTACTTCAGGTTTGCTTTTTTAATGCCCGTTAAAAATAACATACAGCACCACCATCGTAATGATCAGTAATATCCACGCTCTCCAAACACGTTTAGTAGGTTTTGGAAGGTCATGTGTTGCATGGGCGTCTTTGTCCAACACTACCGGCGATGGGTCGAGCATTGAAATTACGACGGCAGCAACAAGGAGAAACAAGAAAATGAAAAATGATAACAACAAATAGTGTGGCCAGAAATGATATTTATCTGGCGTTAGCACCCACAGATACAACACACCCACACCGAGACTAAATGCTGAGCCAAACGAAAGAATAGCATTCACCGCTTTACGCGTTGTGCGCTGCCAGAAAACAGTCAGCAAAAACACAACTGATAGTGGCGGCGCAATAAAACCAAGCACAGATTGAAATACATCAAACAAGTTCAACCCCTTGATGCTGTCAATGGCCAGTGCCATCATAATGGCAAAAAGACAACCCGCAACTACAGTCATTCTTCCTACTTTAACGATCTGTTCATTTGTAGCATTTGGATTGATCTTCTTTGCATACACATCCATCGTAAAAACGGTGCTCAATGAATTAAGCGAAGAGCCGATGGTTCCTACCAGCACAGCTATCAACACAACTATCACTAAGCCATTCATGCCCGGAGGAAAGAGATGCGTTACCATCGTCATGTAAGCTTCTGAAGGATCTTTTAAATGCGGAAATAAAATAAAACACAAAACTCCTGTGAGGATGAACAGCGGCAGTGACAGTATTTTCAACCAACCAATAAAGTTTACACCGAGTTGCCCCTGCTCTAAGTTCCTTGCACCTAACACAGATTGCACCATTGCCTGGTCTGTGCAAAAAAACGCAACAGCCGCTACAGGATAGCCCAGCAATATCGCATACCACGGATATTTAGGATCAGAAGCCGGACGAATCAAATTCCAATAATGCCCCGGCACGCTATGAAATACTTTTGACAAGCCTCCAACTTTGGACACACCCATGATGGTAAGCGTGAGCGAAACACAGATCAGCAAAATCATTTGAAAGACATTCACTTTGGCAATGGCTTTTAATCCACCGGCGAATGCAAACAAGCCTGCGAACAATACCAACACAATAACTGACTCCCACATCGGAATGCCCAGGATTTGCCTGACCAGGAAACCTCCGGCAAACAACCCAAGCGAAAGCCATGAGATCAATATTTTAATGAGTGCATACCATGCCAAAATATTGCGCGTAGAATCACCGTAACGATTACCCATAAACTCTTAACGCCTAATGCTTAACGCTTAACGCGATTGCCGATAGCTCAGCTCGCTGCGTTGGGCGTTTAGCGTTAGTCGTTTAGCGTTAGGCGTTAGGCATTGAGCGTTCAGCCTTCAAAGTCCATGCTCTTTCAACACATCCTTCACTTTCACCGGTTGTCCTGTTTTCAGGCTGCGGTCCATTGCCTGCAATAATGCAATTGTGCCGATACCTTCTTTCATATCCGGATAGGCAGTAAAATCCTGTTCGATAGAATCAGCAAAATATTCAAGGTAATTCTGGTATTCTCCTGCATGATGGCTTTGCCCTTCAAACCGGAAATAATGTTTGAGCGTAGAATCGCCCCATACAACGATTTTTTCTTCACCCGTCTTATCTGTCACGCTGTAGCGCAATTCATGATAATCGGCCTGGCTTGCGCCTTCTGTGCACCGCAATATGCAACTCATGCCGCTGTCACGTTGTGCAGGTTGTGTAGGTCCTGTGTATGCGCCACTCACGCGTGCTATGCGTCCGTCTGCTGCTTTAAAAATAAAGTGCATGGTATCTTCATTCTTCAATCCTGCTTTTCTTCCATTGCTGCTGATCATGCCATAGCCCATCACTTCTTCAATATCCGGCAGGTACCAGCGAATAAAATCAGCCGGATGACTTAAGCCTCCATACAACCATTTGAATGACTGCTGCAACGACCATCCCTTTTCCAAAAACCAACGGTGATCAGCATGATAGTGGCTTTCAATGGTGATGAGTTCACCAAGCAATCCAGCTTCGAAATCCGCTCTTTGCCTTTTTGCCGGTTCGAAAAAACGAGAACTTTGACCGACAAACACTTTCTTCTTTGTTTGCTCACTTAGTTCGAGTAATTCTCTCGCATCTGAGAGATCATCTATAAAAGGCTTTGTACAGATGACGTGTTTGCCATGCTGCAAAGCCACCTTCACGTGCTGCGCGTGCAAATGATCAGGTGTATAAATTGCGATCACATCAATTTCCGGATCATTCAACATGTCCTGATAATTGGTAGTGTATTGATGAAAATCAAATTCCTTTGCGCGCTGTTTGCAAAGCTCTTCCTTTGCATCACAAATGATTTTCAATTTGTACTTTTTGCTTTGCAGTGCCGCGCAGATTGTGCTCCTGCCCTCTCCAAGTCCGAGTATGCCTAAGTGTAACATTTGGGTTATGAGTTGTTAGTTGTTAGTTGTCATCGCAAACAGTTTCCCAAAATTTCGACATTCAGGTGTTTTGTCTCAATAAAGAAAGAAGCACCTACTAATTCTTAATTCCTAATTCTTAATTCTTAATTGTTTAAAAAACACCCACGTCTCCCCACGCTTCGTCCCCACAATTCCTTCCTGGTATTTTTTCATCCGACGGTTCCATTCGTCTACACGCGGGTTGTTTTCTGTAGTCTTTGGATTTAATTCGTCGAGACTTGCACCTTTAGGAATACTGATGGCAAGCATTAACTGCCTGCCATTTTTATACACCAGCAATTGCTGAAAACCGGCTTCGCAAAAGCCTTTGGAAACTTCGGGCCATTTTTCAAATTGCGTGGCATGATAGTCGAGATATTCACGTTGCAAAGTGCTATCGCTTACAAGATTGGCCGTAAGTATGATATTGTCCCACTCTTTTGCGATGGTTGTATCACCACAATGTTTGCGATTGAAATTGTAAAATGGATGCTGATAAACTTTAACCTCTGCATTTGGATATGCTGCGTGAGTTTGCTGTAGAACACTTTCCAAATCATTTATAGCAGCATACAAAATCAAATGATTGTTCCATTGATAGACACCTGACAAAGGGAGTTCATTTTTTTTACCGATGGAAATCAAAGAAGCGGGTTGTAATTCTTTGCCTGCTGTATCAATCACTTCAACAATGGCAGGAGTTGATGCAATAGTTTTTACACTGATGACATCAGGTGATGAAGAGTCAGGCTTGTTGTGTTCCTGGCAGGAAATGAATCCTGCAATGAAAACACAAGCCAGGTTTAAATAAACATTACGGCAGCATGAAAGTTGAAATATTTTTTTCATCAGCAAGCTTATCCTATTACGAAGTTGATGGACACTCCAGCACTTCTTCAGAATTAGTTTCAAATATAATAATTGTCAGTTATACACTTTTAATTTAGTCATGTATTTTTTATCGAAATGCAAGTCCTATCTGCATTTGAGCAGGACAGTACAGGATGGTTTTCGCTTCAATAAAAGGGGTAAATTTAACTATGGCAAATACAATTAAAGTAGCGTTCAAAGGGAAACCGGTATCTGTCGAAAAGGTGGGTAACCCGGCGGAGAATCTTTACAAGGCTGTATTTGAAAACCGCCCTCCTTTGTTCCTCAGGCGCATTCAAACTTTCATGGGAGCAATATGGAATTCTGTGCCTGAAGGCAACCAGGCGCTTGCAGGAGAGATTGGTAAATTGATAGACAAATACATTCAACCATAATTTTTGAAAAACGGCGGATGCGTTTCGTCGTACGGGCGATTTGAAATCGCTCTTTCCGACAATTGGCAAGTTGCCGTATATGAAAAAGGGGCGAATGCGATTCGCCCCTACATAAACTGCTTACGTTTTTATTATTTCAAATATCCGCTGTACTCAGCGTCTGTCGAACAATCCCACCAAACAGGCATGCTCCAGATATTTGGATCAGCCACGTGTGAATTTAATGCTAAGGCATTGTTTAAGTTATACCTCAACTCAATCGTCGTAGGTAAACTCCAGCGACGCGGCCAATATCTCGGATCTGCGATGGTTGTTCCTGTGTACGCCGCCGTACCGGCAAATAACGGCCCTCTGTTAATTCCAGGATAAACCACACCAAAGCCTCCAATATTTCCTGCGCTAAAGTTAAACCGACGCATATCGTTCCAGTTTTCGATGCTGCAACCCATTGCCAGGTATTTTTGCAACATAATGTCCGACATGGTTACGTTGCCCTGAGCAACTGCTGCACTTGTCATATACGCGGAAATATCACTTGCTTTCATTGGTGCCATATCAGGATTGGTAGTGGTGCAGCCTGCTGCCCGCCATGAAGTAAGCTTTGCCTGCATCATATCCATGTGGGCCTGGATACCTGCGAGGTATGCCGCATTAGCAACATCACCTTTGCGCATGTAACCTTCTGCTTTGATAAAACACATTTCATGATAGGTCAAAATCTCCTGATCTGAAACCGGACGAACCTGGAAGGAACCTGTGGAAGCGACAACACCTGCATTAAAGGCTGCCGCTGATTGATACCAGCTTACATCCGATGGCCCCTGTGCAGGAATACCTGATGTTGCAATTGCACTGCTGCGAAGGTTTACATAAGCAGTATCTCCCGCTAACACATAGTTGGGGCTATTAATGTAACTGGGGGTGCGGTGCGGTTTTAAGCCCCAAAGTTAGAGGTGCCTGCTGCTGATATGAAATCAGCAAGGCAGACACCTCTGTCATCGACAGTTGTTTTCTCATGTGTTATTCAGGAATTATTGTGTGTGTTATAAAAGTTGAACGCCTTTGCTTCTATATGCCGCAAGCCTTTCATCATTTGGGTCCAGTTCGGTGATGAGTACATCGATCGAAGTGGATTCGCAAATGAGTAATTGATCCTTACTATTTACCTTTTCCGAAATAGATAAAGCCACTGTTTTTTTTGCTTGTTGTATCATTGCACGTTTCACTTCCACTACTTCCCAATCGCTATCCGTTATACCTGCGTAAGGGTCAATCGCATTAATACCGATCAGGCACAAATCCGCATTTATTTGCCGGATTGCTGCGACCGCGGTGCCCCCTACTGTTATTTTTGAATTCTTTGATGCTTTTCCACCCAGCAAGATCACTTCTAAGTTTGGGTGATACATGTATTCCAGGGCAGCCGGTATACTCCCTGTCACAAAGGTTGCGTGTAAACTTTCCGGCAGCATGCGTGCCAGCTCCAGGATGGTTGTTCCGCCCGAAGTAAAGATCAACATGCCATCCTGTATAAGATGCAATGCCTTTGCCGCGATGGATCTTTTACTATCCACCGCATATACTTCTTTATCCTTTACATTTTTATGAAAAGACCGAGACAACGCCCCTCCGTGTACTTTGATAACTTTCCCATCTCGCGAAAGTTCCATGAGGTCGCGACGGACAGTGTCTTCCGAAACCTTCAGCAATTCGCTGAGGCTTGTCGAAAGCACTTTATTGTGCAGATTTACCTGATGCAGGATCAAAGCGTGTCGTTCTGGTTTTAGCATGTTAGCCTGAGCTATAAGAACTAAATATATACAAAAACCGTAAAACATTGCAACAAAAAATAAATACCTGCAAAAAAGACGCGTTTTTCTGCCGATAATACCGAGAAACAGGAATTAGAAATTAGGAGTTAGAAATTAGAAATTCCCCGTGAAATAGCTAGGCAGCCAGGGCTGCTTTAAAACTTTTTCAAGCCCGAACATTGTTGCGGTGGGCCGTGTTATTAAACACCTCCCTTACTGCAATCAGATCTCAATTTTCCATTTCATAATGCCGCTTATGCCAGCGTGTTTTGAAAAGATCAGTAAGCCCCGGGCCTTGCTCTTATTCTTACTGAAATTAACTTTCTTATCTGCAATGATGCCGGTGAGCATGATGGCAATTGCACAAACACAATCAAGAGATTCCGTAAAAAATAAAAGGGCTGCAATGCAAGATGCGCAAAAACGTCCCAACCTTGAGATTTATGGATTTCTCCTGACAGATGTAATTTATGATTTCAAACAGATGGACCCCAAATGGTATGACGTGCCCCGACCTACTAAGCTGCCTTCTTATAAAAATCAATTTGGTCCTGACGGACAACTTTACTTCAGCGTCCGTCAAACTAGATTTGGAACGAAAAGTTACGTTCCAACGCCGTTGGGTCCGCTAACTACTTTGTTTGAATTTGATTTGTTTGGTTCAGGTGTTGATGCGGGCCAAACCACGTTTCGTCTTCGTCATGCCTACGGCGAGTTGGGAAAATTCGGCGCAGGACAAACCTGGAGTCCGTTTGTCGATACAGATATTTTTCCCAATGATCTTGAATATTGGGGGCCGAATGGCATGGCAATTATCCGCAGTCTCCAGATCCGTTATATGCCCATACAGGGCGATACAAAATTGACGATTGCATTGGAAAAACCCGGCGGCACTGCGGATGAAGGAGTTTATGCTGACATGATAGAGTTAAAGAACGTGAAACCGGTATTTCATTTGCCCGATTTAACAGCAGAATACCGTATCGCACGGCCGTGGGGATATATAGAACTGGCCGGAGTTCTGAAGCAGCTCCAATGGAAGGATCTAGATACATCAGGGATTGATTACAGTGGCAGAAAAGCAGGCTGGGGACTTAATTTAAGTTCAAGAATAAAGGTGTTTGCGCAAGACATGATCCATTTACAGCTGCTTTATGGAAAAGGCATTGAAAGCTACGTAAGAGATGCCCCTGCCGATGTTGGCATTAAGAAAGAAGGGTCCAATCCCATTGAGGGTGTACCGCTGCCAGTTACAGGCTTCGTGGGCTTTTATGATCATTACTGGAACAAAAAATTCAGCAGCACCATTGGCTATTCATTTGTTAAGATCGATAATGCTGACGGGCAACTACCTTCTGCTTTTAAAATGGGAGAATACGCGATAGGCAACGTAATCTATTCTCCTGTGAAAGATGTGATGATGGAACTGGAGCTCCAATATCTCAATCGAAAAAATTTCAGTGACGGATGGACTACTACGGATCCAAGAGTTCAATTTTCATTCAAATTCAATTTCTCTCAAAAATTTTATCATGAAAACAATACTGCACAATAATTTACCGCTAACGGTGTTTTGCCTGTTTGTGCTGGCATGCAACAACAAGCCCAACGAAAAAAAGGAAATGCATAATTCCAGTGCTTCAATCGCTCCTCCTCAGGCGGATACATTATTAAGCGATAACGAAGTAAAATCCGAAGCGCCGGATGCAAACAGCAAAATAGAACAGGGTTATGCGCTTCCGAAGCACACGGACAACCTTTCGCAATCGCCTATCGACATCATTTCTTCAAAAGCAGATAACAATGGAAAGGAAAAAATTTCACTTGTTTTTCATTCAGACATCGAGGCTGCGCAAAACCTTGGCCACACGGTGGAACTGGATTTTAAAGACGGAAGCAAATGCACCGTGAATGGAAAAGAGTATACTTCTAAGCAATTTCATTTTCACACACCGTCAGAGCATTTGGTGGACGGGATGACTTTCCCCATGGAAATGCATATCGTAAACGTGTTGCGTGATTCTGCAAACAAGAATGCTTACCTGGTGATAGCGGTACTTTTTAAAATGGGTGCTGAAAACAAATTCATCAAGGAGTTCCTGAATAAGATCCCGGGCAAAGAGGGAGAAAAAACTGAGATACATGCCGGAGAGGTAAATCTTGATGACCTGATTGCCGAATTCAAAAGCAAAAACCTCAAATCTTATTATACCTATAAAGGCTCCTTAACTACACCGCCATTTACGGAAAGCGTCCAGTGGATTGTTATGAAACATGTTATTGAAGCATCAGAAGAGCAGATCATGACGCTTGAAAAAATGGAAGGCAATAATGCGAGGCATGTGCAAGCCATTAATGACAGAAAGGTGTATAGCCAGTAATTATAATCTTGCACTTACAAAATGTTTTTACGCCGATACGGACTTCACAATTTTTTTGAGAAGTCCGTTTTACAGTCCGACTATTTCTTGAACCCAATCCTGTCGCGTTCTTCCCATTTTCGCTGTGCCGCTTTTTCGTCCAGAATATTTTCTAAAGCATCATAAATCTGGTTGAGTTGAGCATCATGCTCTCCTATTTTGTCTTTGACCAGTCGTAGCTGTTCCTTCAAATCGTTTTGCTGCAACAATACTTTCCTGATTTCAACAAAGGCCCTCATGATGGCAATGTTCATGTTGATGGCTTTATCACTGTGCAGGACACTGCTGAGCATGGCAATGCCTTGTTCCGTAAAGGCGAAGGGAGTTACAGAACTATTTCGTTTGCTCTGGGCTGAAGACAAAACCTGGATTTTTGTATTGCCGCTTTGGTATGCGGTCACAATTTGTGACCGCATACTGTTCCATTCCTCTGTGCTCAACCGAAACATAAAATCTTCCGGAAAACGTTTAATATTTCTTTTTATCGCCTGATTAAGGGCTTTCGTAGCGACTTCGTATAGTTCGGCCAGATCATAATCCAGCATTACACGCTCTCCTCTAATATCATAGATTTTGTTCTGAATACTTTGAATGATTTGCATAAAATAATTTATAAATACCAATTTTATTAATATGATAAACTGACCCCTTCTTTAAGGACGCAAATTGCGACCTTAAAGAAGGGGTCAGTTCCGTCTTAAGCATGAGGTCACAAATTGTGACCTCATGCTTAAGACGGAATATGCCACCTCAAAATCGTTCAATTTATCCTTTAAGGTCACAACTTGTGACCTTAAAGGCGCTTTTCGACTTTACACAAGTCAAATAAATTGCATAAAAGAGCGATTATATATTAACGTTAGATGATTTCCGACGCAAAATGGATGCGCGTTGGAAAAAGTAATTTTGTATAACCTGGTCTTTAGACAGGAAATTCTTATACGTATAGGACAAAAAAAATCCGGTTTAACGATTGCTTTCTTATCAAAAAAGACACTCGCTAAACCGGCTTTGAAAGCTTTTTGACTTTCTACTTTTTACTTTTGATTTTTTACTTCCTCCGCAATCCTCTTAATAACCTCTTCATCTAATTCACGATTAAAAACCTTGAGTTGACTGATCTGGGCTTTACAGGCACTACTACTGCTACCGATGTATGCTAGAGGAAAAAACAGCGTTTGCACTTTTGCGGTCTGTTTGCCGTTGGCAAATGTTCTTTTGGCACCTTCCAGTTTTTCTAGCAATACTCCGTTCACATAAAGGGCAGTGCCCTTGTTATTTCCCTTGATAGTGATGTGCGTCCACGTATCAGCAGGCGGCGTGTAATTAAAACTATAAGAATATCCTTCCCTCGAAAATCCAAGTTTGCCGCTCCCTTGTATGTTCAACATTACAACGGCATCTTTTGATGCAAACAAAACAGCATCGGGCATATTGTCTTTCGATGGTTTGAGGTTAAAGGTTACAGTATAATCATAACCAATACCAGGAATATTTGTGCTGAGGTAACTGCTCCCTCCTTTTAAATCCAGTTCCTCTTTTATCTTGTCAAAATGAGCGTTATGTATCTTAACGACATTCTCTTTTGTATCCAAAGAAAACACGAGAGAATCTTTGCTGACAATGCGTCCCAGCATATTGAGTCCCGGACCTTCTCCTATTTGTTTACTTTTTGCTGCAAAATCAACATAGCTCATCGGCTTCGTCCTACCACCCCACATTTTTTGTGATAATACCTGCATAGCCGGGAACACGCGATGATGTACGTCTTTTTCTGTGATACCATTTCCAACATGATCGTTCCATACCGCAAACGAGCCGCCTCTTAAAAGAGGATAGTTTTCATCAAAGGTTGCGTCGCCAATCTTGTTCGGCGTCCAGTCTTCATACAACTTTTTTGTATTGAGATAGTCGTAGTAATAACCAGCAGCGGGCACAATATACAACCAACCGTCAGGAGTGCTGATGCCCTTGTAACCGAGATCAAACATGGTTTTAGGATCGGCATAACCGTTGTACCAGAGATTCATCGTTACATCATCAACCTTCACCGGTGTAGTGCCTTCAGCATGTGTAAGCGATCCCCACATGCGAACTTTTTTGCCGTAGCCTTCAACAAATCGAATATAATGATCGGTAAACGCCCTGAACTTTTCTGCTTCTTTTTTTGCGTATTCATCTGTGCCGATATGTACTTCGTTGCCGATGAATACCGGGTTTGGCCCTTGCAAGTATTCTTTAAACACGTTGTCGACAACGGTATAAGTAAGCGGATTATTCAAATCAAGATGATCCTGTCCGTACAAATTACTTCCAATGCCCGGAACTGCTTTACTGAAAGCAAGGGAATGCGCAGGGACATCTATTTCAGGAATGATGTTTACACCATAACGTTGCGCCATTTGCTGCAGCGCTACAAACTCTGCCTTTGAGTAACTGCCGTCTTTGGCGGTAAGATTGGGATACGTTGTATTTTCCAATCGGAAAGCGGCATAGGTGCTGTCCCAGTTATCACCGAAGAAACCTTTAAAGCCGTTATCGCTAAGATGGATTTGAAAATCGTTCATCTTGTAATACGACATGAACTTTACATAGTCTCTTAAAAACTCTATCGTGAAAAACTTACGTGCAACGTCCAACACAAATCCACGCACGGCATACTTAGGGTAATCCCGTGCCACTCCTTTAGGAATACGATGATGCAAATGATCCTGTTCCAACATTTGCAACAAGCTCCTCGTTGCCCAAATCGCACCGATGGAATCTTTTGCTTCAATGCGAAGAGTATTATCAATGTCTAACACATATCCTTCCGCGGGCAGGCTGCCATCATTTGAGCGAAGCGTGAAATAAACATTTCCCGGAGATGGCTGTCCTGTAAGCACTTTCGGACGCATATCAGGTGACACCAAACGAAGGTCTTCAGCTAATAATTTTGCAACAGGCAACAATGCTTTGCTGTATGCAGGATCTACAACCAACTTAATATTACCTGGCCACTCAAAATAATTAACACCGCCTTTCCACTCGCGCAAGGCCGGGATCACAAAAGGTGAAGCATTGATGCCGGCTTCGTCCTGCGCATTTACGCTATTGGTGTATACAAAACAGCTCGTCAATAAAGCAACAAGCAATAAAAATTGTCTCATCTGCAAACGCATTTTTTTAGATATTCTTTTTATAGTTTCTCAACTTCGCTGGCGCACTAACCATACTAACGATGCAAGACCTGACAGGTTTTTAAAACCTGTCAGGTCTTAGTCTCTGACGTTTTCAAAATCGTTGAGTATTAAAAACTGAAAACTCCAGATAATTCTATTCCACTATTATTTCATCGCAAAACAGCCACGCCGGCTGGTTTTCACCGGAATGGCCCGGAGGACATACACCCAGGTTTTTCGCTGTAACACGAATGGCCCTGATGGATTGTGTATTAAATTTTGCAACAAACGTTTGTATCTGTGAAGCGCGATCTCCTGGCGGAACAGTATTCACGACTGTGTCTACTGCCGTAAATTTTTTGCCATCAGACGACACTTCGAACTTCACCCACTGCGGGAAAAATATCCACTGACCATAATTCTGTAAACAACCAAGGCTAATACTGTCTGCAGTTATTTGCTTTTCAAAATCAATGGTGGCAATCATATCCGTTCCATTAAAGGCATGCCAGTTCTTTCCAATTTCCTTTGTGCCTTTTATCCCATCCGTCAATGTGTTGGGACCATTAGCGGTATAATAACGGCTGTTTGCATTCTCATACTGAACCGCCTTACCGGTCGCCTTGTTTACCGTAAATGACTGCGTGGAAGGTTTTGTATTTACCACATTTTTGTCGATAGCCATCAAAGCTTTAACGGTTACCGATTTATTGATTTCAATGGGTTGTTGATAGGTGGCGCTTCCCGAATTGGGAGTGCTGCCATCTGTTGTGTAATGGATGATTGCTTCTGGATTTTCGCTGCTAAGCGTCACCAACAATTTTCCGTTTACCATTGTTGGTTTAATATCAACCCGGAAATTTCCTTTTGAATAGTGCAGGCCCTTTTGTTCAAATCCAAATAAATGAGGCTGCAGGCGTTGATAAAAAGATTCCCAGTTTCTTGATTCTTTGGGTGACCATACCACTTCACTTAGTGCAAGCATGCGTGGGAGAATCATGTATTCAGCATGCTCAAAAGTAGCCACATATTCTGTCCACAAATTGGCTTGTGCGCCCAGTACATGAACTGCTTCTTCTGGCTTTAATTCAACAGGTATGGGTTCATAGTTATATACTTTACGCAGTGTATTAAATCCACCGATTGCCAAAGGCTCTGTTTCCGGGTCACCCTGGTAATGATCGAAATAGCACGGCGAGCCTGGCGTCATCACCACATTATGCCCCTGCTGCGCTGCTGCTATGCCGCCGCTTTCACCGCGCCAGCTCATCACAGTTGCTTCAGGAGCCAAACCGCCTTCAAGAATTTCATCCCAGCCGATCATTTTCCTGTGTTTGCTGATCACGAATTTCTCTATGCGTTTCATGAAATAGCTTTGTAATTCTTCTTCATTCTTCAATCCTTCCTTTTGCATTCTTGCCTGGCATTTGGGGCAATTTTTCCAACTGGTTTTGTCCACTTCATCGCCACCAACATGAATGTAGGTAGACGGAAATAAGGCCATCACTTCGGTCAACACATTCTGCAGAAAAACAAAGGCACTGTCGTTACCTGCGCAGTAATTGCTTTGCGCTTTGCTGGCGTAGAAATTCCCTGATTGTCCGAAGGTACTGAGTGGCGTACAGGAAAGCTCCGGGTATGCCGCCATTGCCGCTTCCGAATGACCTGGCATTTCAATTTCGGGCACGATAGTTATTTGTCTTGCTTTTGCATAAGCAACAATCTCTTTTATTTGCTCCTGTGTGTAATAGCCGCCGTAAGTGGCTTTTGAGCGATCTGCATTGAACTGCACTTCGCCCCAGCTCCATGTTTTATTGCCTTCATCTACGCGCCATGCTGCCTGTTGCGTAAGTTTGGGATAACGCTTTATTTCAATGCGCCAGCCGGCACCATCTACGAGGTGCCAGTGGAATACATTCATTTTATACAAAGCCAGCAAATCGATAAATTCTTTAACCAATTCCGGTGCAAAGAAATGACGGCTCACATCCAGCATCAATCCACGCCATTTGAATCGTGGATAATCTGTTATGACCATACATGGTATTTGAAGTGCCTGGTTGGTGCGGACTGTCGGTAATGTTTGTATTAGTGACTGCACGCCGTAAAACAAGCCCCTGGCATCGTTTGCCTGAACCAGTATTGTTGAAGGTTTTACTGATAACCGGTAGCCTTCTTCTCCTAATTCATTGTCTTTAATAACCGCAAACTGAATGTTTTTGGTTTTTGCCTTATTCTGCAACGGCGAAAGGCCGCTTATCTGTTTGATATAATTGCTAAAAAAACGAACAACATCCTGCACTGGTTTTTCCTTCGATGTTGTATATACGACTACATCTTTATCTACAACAAAACTCCCTTCGTTCACCTGCATACTTACAGGCTGAGGAATGATAGAGGGGCCTGTCTGTGCATATATCAGTGAAGGTATCAAGCAGGCAAGCAATAGTATATATTTCATATCGTTTTGGGTTTGTTTTAATTTGTAGAGACAAGGCAATGCCTTGTCTCTACGGAATCTATTATTGTGCGACTACGTAAATATCACTCTCAGTTTTTAGTCCACTTTTATCTGTGTGCATCTTCAATAGTTTCGGTTTCCAGTCTGTTTCAAATGTATTGTTCTGCATACGAACCTGTTTGCAGGCATCAATTACAAAAGAGACCTTTGTTGTATCACCCGGCAGGACATGCGTTTGAACGATTTTGTTATTTGTGAATGTCAACCCATTTACACTCTTCGCAGTCAATACCGGCGGATCGTACACTTTAAACTGGTTGTTTTCGATGCGTATATTTCTATGCACGAAATAATCTTTTTTAAGCTCGTGATTTTCGGGAGCTATTGCAATGGCAAAATTACCCGGTGCGCTGTTGTATGCACATTCTTCAAAACGGTTGTTCCTGATCAGCACATCCTGCACGGGACCAGATTCATACCAGCTCAATGCATCATTGGCAATCAGTATTGCATGCATACCTGTTCTGTAAAAAAGGTTATCTTCTATCACCACCTTCTTGCGCGTTGTTACGAGAATGCCTCTTGTGTGCACACTTTCAAAAACAGAATTGCGAACAGTCAGCGAAGCCGTCCAGGTAATATTTTCAAGGCAATCTCCAACCACTGTTTGCTCAGGAAGAGCTTTGTTAAAATGCAGGATCATTTCGTTGGGAGAAACAAGAGAAGCAGACGCCACCACATTTTCTCCAAAATACTCAAGCGTTTTTGGATGAACTAAGGATATGGTGTCTCCCGGAAAGAAAGCCTCAAACCCATAACTCTGCGGATGCATAAATGCCACCCGGATATCAGTAGGCGATTTCTTTTCTACTATTTTTAAATGGGTACCATGCACATTGATTGGATCATCGTGCAAGCCTTTAAAATGCGAGTCTTCAATAACGATAGAACCTTTGCAACCTGAAAAATGCAAAGCATCTGCAAAGCAGGACATTTGCCGGCTGCTGTCAGGAGGCGCCGCACTAAAATGATGAAACGAAATATTTTCCGAAAATTGTGATACTATGCCGAGCCCGTGCATATAATTCATGCCGACATTGTCAATCAGAATATTTCCTGAATGATTGACCCATCCTCCTACCTGATCTCTTACCGGATCTCTCACAGAAATAACATCGCCGGCCTTGCCTTTGAATTTTGAAAAATCACCTTTGAACCTAACTTCTCTTGCACCCGTTTGAACGGCTTCACTTTGCTGAAACGGCGTCCACGAGCTATAGCGATTGATGCCAGTTGAGGGACTTGAAATGATTGCATGATAGTTCTTCATTCCCCACCCTTCTCCGTACCAGTATAACTTTTTGTCGCGAATGGTAAATGTGGACGCAGGCGAAACTGCTGCAAGGAGATGATCTGCCTGAATCTCTTTGATGGTAATTTCCGACATACTAGGTCGCTCAAAATCCATCCGCACATTCTTCAAAGAAATATTGCGGCAATGATCAAAAACAAAGCAGGTCATTTTACCATGAAATACAAACAGCGAATTATTTCCGTCTATAACGAGATTATTCAATTGCTCGAGCAATAAACCTATCACATATTTTTTCTGAGGAAGTTCTTCCTGTGAAGATGTATTGGAAATGTAATACTCTTTCACCGTAGCGTGCGTTGGCCAAAAATCATAGCGTCCGGCTTGAAATACTAACACTGCGTTATCCTTTTTTTTACAGGCGGCCACGGCTCGTTGCAATGCAGGAACTACATCCTCGAATGAATTCGGATTGATTCCAAAGTCTTTTGCATAGAGGGTGTCGGTTGGAGCTGCTGCATAAGACGTAGCGCCTGTTACAAGCAGCAATAATAAATACAGTACTTTTTTCAACTTCAACATTTTATTTTGTTTCAAGAGCAATAAGTTTAAAAATATACGAACATACGATTTATACGATTGCAAAAACCGCGAATCCAGTGTCGCCAAGGTGCTCGAAAAAATAAAACAAAGCCGCTTGTCATCCCGACGAAGGAGGGATCTGTGTGTTTATTTTAACAGCATGTTAGTGTCAAACTCAGATCCCTCCTTCGTCGGGATGACAAGCAGTCTTTCAATACTAATTATGATTATCAAGAAATATAAAAAATGCTGCCACACGCGACCACCTACCATAATCCATCACTTTTGAATATTTTTTACGCTTCCATCTTTATTTACCTGCACAGTTAATTCTTTGCCTGCAGGCAGCGATACTTTTGGCCAATGCACGAAAGCCGTATATGACAAAGGTTTTGCCGCCTGCTTGCTTGTTTCGGCAAATACACTAACTGAGGCATCGAACGGTGTTGGATTCTTTAGGGTCATCAAAATCAAACCGTTTTTGTCTTTCACACTTGTTGCCTGTACCTGGTCAAACACAAACATTTCGTTTCGGTCCGTTTGCAAATAAATACCTGGTAACTCCAAACTCATTAACAATCCGTTGAGCTCGGTCCAGCCGTTAGAGCCGTTATACAACTTACCAATCACTCCTCTTCCTTCTGCATCTGATATTTGAACACGCTCCATTGAACATCCCAGCTTGGTACCTCTTTCGGAACCAGTGACTCCCGCTGAAACAGTTGGGCGGTTAGGCAATTCAACTTCTTCTGTATGTCCGTTGATGATATCTTTCAGTAGTTGCGCAACTTTTGTATCGCCTGTGGCGCGATATAGTTTGAACAAATAATCGCCGGATGCGCTGCAAATGCCCGGCGCCGCATGTTTGTTTTGGGTGCTTGCCCAAACTGCTCCTGTGGAATGTGCATCAAAACTTCCCAGGTCACTCTGTTTTGGAAATTCGTAATTGTATGAGACCGTCCATGTTGAGCCTAACGCAGTTTCAGCTTTCGCAAGTTCTAACCAATGCTTCTTGCCCGTTGCCCAATACAAAGCCATAAATGATTCCAGTAAACCAAAAGCTGATTCTGAATCAGGGTCCATGCTGATGTCTCCGCAATTGCCGCCTGTTAAACCAAGCGTTTTGGTAAATCGATTGTAATAGCTGTCGGCAATGGCTTCTGCGGTTTTCAAAAAAGCAGGTTCGTGACAATACGTTGCAGCCAGCACAAGCCCCGCGGGAGCAGAAGAAATAGCAGCAGAATTATACACCACGATCTTTCCGGATTCAGGATCGACATATTGCCCAAGTTCTCCCTCCCTTTCAAAAGTATTTACAAAAGCCTGCGCCAATCTTTTCGCAGCTGCTTTCCATTCAGGTTTTATTTCGTTGCCTCTGCCCAGTTCTTTGTACAACAAGAAATGTTTGTACATCCACAACAAGGCATCACCGTTTTTACGCACCATAGCATTGGAGACGATTTCGGGATGTATGGCTTTTATGCTGTCAGGAATCGGTCTTTCGGGAACGGTTGTAACGCCGTTGTCCAGTACTCCGTAAAAGAAGCCGCTTTTCCCTTGCATTTTAGATACAACAAAATCAAAGGTATTGGCAATCCATTTGGAACGCTCAGCATCATTCAACGATAACATCGGGTAGGTATTCATCAAACCACCTATCCATCCCAACTGGAAACGTGTAAAACTATTTTCAGGAAAATACATGGTGTCATAAAATGATGGTTTGTGAACCCGCGCCTTGTCTACCTGCAAAGTGGTATAATGAAAAATGGCACTCATGGGTGCTACATAATATTGTGGCGATTCGCCCAATAATCTTTTTCGTTTGTCCATGTACGTTTGTAAAAAAGCGGGAATATCAGTTGCGCTAAAAACATACACGTACACCTTCATCTCTATTTCATCACCGGCTTTCCAGTTGCTGGGTTTATCTTGACTTTTGCTGAAGTCACCGAAGCCGGCTGCATACTCACGAACACCCGGCGCCGTAACTGAGAATGCGGCTTTCGACCGGTCTGCATTTTCCTCAACAGACAATCCGTTGATGCCCCACTTTGTTTTAGGCTCAGCCAGAACAATAAACCCTTTATGCATAGCCGGTGAGAAAAAACTCATGGCAGGTGTAGATGCGTTCCATGTCAACAGATCAATCTTCGAAGGTTCGCCTTCATGCAGTGCCAGCCGGGGATTGTCTGAAATCGTAAGCGGCACATTTTTATTACAAAACATATCACTGGTATAAGGTGGCATATAGCCGCCCTTTAACACAGGAAAACGATTGCCATTATAAACAGCAGCCGGAATCATCACATAATTTTTTATGCTCCAATCCGAAAAATTAAAATTAATGGCTGTTGATGCATTGTTAACGGCACCTCTCAACAACTTGAATTTAATACTCAATTGTAGGCCGCCATCAGCGTCTTGCTGAAGGGCAGTAACAGATGTTTTCCATTCCGCATCTTGCGTTTTTAAGGAGCCATTTGATTTATCTATAAATGCTACTTTTTGTTTTTCCCGGATCTTATTTGCATCGTCAAAATGCAATACTTCTAATGACAAAGAGCCCTTTATTTTTTCTAAAACATTACTTACATCTTGCTGGGCCCTTGAGTTGATAAAACAGCACAAGAGTGGGAATAGTAAGAATATTGTTCTGCTTCGATACATGGTTTGTTAATTAAAAAGTCAAAAGGAAAAAGTCAAAAATCTCTAGTGCAGTCTTGTCGCATATTGAAAAAAAACAAATCAGCATTAACAGCTTTTGAATTTTTACTTTTGAGTTTTGAGTTAGACAGGCTGCAACTGTATGCTTTCATTTACTGATGTACTCATGCGGAACCTTTCACCCTCTAGCACTTCAGCTTTCTTTCCATTTCTATACACTTGTACTTTGCCCGCTTTCCACGGATTGACGATGGTTAATGGTTTTCCTTTTTCACTCACGATCGTTACATGTTGAACGATTCCACTTTTCATTTCTGACGACACGATGAAAGCGCCAACGGCTCTTAATGAACCAAAGCGTGCGTCCAGATTTTGCGGCCAGCACGGAAAGAAACGGATAACACCTTCGTGCGATTGCAACAACATTTCATTGATGGCCAAAGAGGGAGAAGCATTCTCTATTCCGCCACCGCCAAAATAAAGGATCCTGTTGGGCATAGAGTGCTTATCGTACATGCTGCGAAGTTCTGATAGTATTTTCTCAGGCTGATAATTGACGCGGGCACAAGCTGTGTACCATGAGGAAGATCCATTGTTGTCTTTCCAACGTGCCATTGCATCGATCATATTGTGCGAGATTTCCAACAGCTTCGGATCGGAATCCAACCCAATGGCACCTGCAGGAAAAATATGCTGAATACCCAGTGTATTGTCGTCCCACCACGCTGTTCCTTTTTCTGTATAACGGAACACTGTTTTTCCACTGCGTTCCTGTGTTGGAAACGGGCTCAGCTTTTCAATGATGTCTTTCCACTTTGAACGAAGCGCTGCATCAACACCAAGGTCTTCACTCATCACCAATATGCTCTTGTAGAGAGTTTTCACGAGTCCGAGTGTCAGGATGGGATTCATGTCTTCGCTAATGCCTGATCTGCCAGCACCACCTGAACCTTCATGAATGGCATCATGCTCAATCACGTACCTGCCATTCTCGAACGTAAGGTAACCGGTCCAGAATTTCTCCACTTCTCTCATGTAGGCATAGCCTGTTTTTCTGAGCCACGCAGTGTCCTGTGTATACTGGTAATGCCAGATGAATGGCAACGCAGCAAAAACAGCATTGGAATGCTGCCCCCAATGACTGTCGGGACCTTCGGGACTCGTGCCCCATGGCCCCATTGAAACCGGAAGAAAAATACCCTTCCACCCATGTTGTTCCGCCACTGTATCGCCGAATCCAATCATGTTGTTGACTGCGTCATAATACGGCGAAGAAATTTCAACGTGATTGGAAGAATAGGGACTATAGTAAGGTGCCTGAAAATTGTAGTTGAGATGATAGTCGCCATGCCACGCTGTATTGTTTGACGTGATCCAGTTGCCCCAAAGACCTGGTGCTATTTTACCGGCACGACTGCAGGATGCCATGACGTACTGTGTGGAATACCAATGTTCTTCAATCACCTTGTCTGGTATTTGTATAAACGATTTCTTCCAAAACTTTTCCCACCATGCCTGATGAGCGACAAATAGTTCATCCGCTTTTTTCAGGGTAAGTGAGCGTAACTCCGATTGTGCTTTTTTCAAAGGATCGTTTGCATCTATATCTGAAAAAAGAGCAACTGCGTAAATGGTTCTTGCCTTCGGTGCAAGCACGATCGTCTTTCCGTTTGACTGTAGCAACGCTGATGCCATTCCAACCTTACGTGCATTGGGTTTGCCTTCGTCAGGGTTGTATAACCCGCTTTGATCAATAAGCTTATCGCCCAGGATCGAATTGACAGAAACTTCAACAGGCGCAGAACCTGTATTTTTTACCTCGATGAAAACATGATTACCATTGGCATCTACCCATGAGCGAATACTAAGCGCATGGTTGTTGTTGGCAAACGCTCCGCTCCATACGGCACGACGCATATCGCATGAGGCTGCGTATGTGGCGCCCGCAAGAGCTGGCACTAACAACTGAATCTTGCCCACTGTCATAGGAGCTGCTGTCCGTACGCCCCAAAAATCATTTTTACCTATGTAGAAAGAAAGTGAATCGGGCCTACCCGCAATGGCGACCCCAATATCACCATTACCCAGCAAAGGGGCATCAGGCATTTTTTCCGTGGGCACATGGCGTGCCGGTGCTGTGAAAGTTATCTTATGCGCGTCTACTATCGAGAGTGCAGTGTTTGCTGTGCCTTGCTGACAAACAGCAGTTGCGCTTTTTATCATGATGATGGCGCCAAGGAGAAATTTCATTTTTTTCATCGCGTCAATACTACTCTTTTAAACCCGTTTATGGCTAATATAAATTATCTAAATCATACACTTTGTTAGCTATAGTCGGCCAAAACGTCAAAGGCTTAATGCTAAACGCCTAACGCTTAACGCGGGACTGTCTGCGTTAAGCGTTAGGCGTTTACCGTTTAGCATTCCGGATATAAAAGAGAAAGGAGGCATTGCCTTCCTCCTTTCATTAAACGAAAACTGACCAAAACTGCTAGAAAACCTTCTTTTCGCAAACCACTACTTGTCGCAAAAAAAATGGTAGTGGGTCAAATTCTATCTTAGAAATCTCTGATTATTAAAAGCAAAAATGGAAGGGAGGATTTGCCAACCTCCCTTCCCTCAAACCAAAAACTAACATTGAGCCATGAAAAAAAGAAATGTTCATTGCAGATGCAATGATCAACTCGCCAAACTCCTCAAAATTCATTTTTCTACAACCGAATAACAACTGTTTATTTATCAATCATCACCTTTTTTTTAACATATATCTCAACACTTAATCTTATCTAGTCGCCCCGACGGGCCACACCTGCTTCTATGAAAACCGGCAATGCTAAGAACTTAACATTAACATGCCATCTCGTTTTAACCAACTAACCCACATTGATTCAAACACTTATAACCAGGTAGTAAAGAAAACACTGAGAAAATGATTATTTCTTTTACTTTGCAATACATAGCCAACTAACGATGCAATATATCTACGAGAATTTCACATTTCCTCCGGACCAGTCTTTTACTGTTCGATCTGATATGATTGAGGTTAAAAAATATACCACGTTAAAAAGCCATGTCAATTTTGAGATTGCTTTAATTGAAAACCTTTCAGGCAAACGATTTATAGGTGATCATATAGAAGACTTTGAAGGTACCGAGCTTGTGCTTCTGGGAAGCTATCTGCCCCACTGCTGGCAGTACTACAGGACTGTCGACCCTATGATACACCCGCACGCAACGGTGATTCATTTCTTTCCTAATTTCTTAGGCAACCAACTATTGGAAAAACCGGAAGCCAAAGCATTGGTTACCCTTTTCAACAACGCAGCGAAAGGTGTTTCTTTTTCGGGTGAAACAGTGATGAGAGCGCAATTGGTGATGAAACAAATGTTGTTTGAAACTGGTTTGACGAGAGCTGCTTTGATGCTGCAGTTGCTTGATATTTTGGCGCAATCATCTTCTGCTAAAATACTATCGTCACCTTTTTTCAATTCAGTTGACAACTCTTCCGAAGCACAAAAAATCAATAAAGTATTTGACCATATTTTCAGGAATTTCAAAAATGACATCAGCCTGCAAGAGGTAGCCGATATTACAACCATGTCTACTTCTGCGTTCTGCCGGTTTTTTAAACAAAAAACAAACAGAACCCTGATAGACTTTGTAAAGGAAATCCGCATCAGCCATGCTGCCAGGTTATTGCTGGAAGGCAACCACAATGTAACGGAAGCCTGCTATGACAGCGGTTACAACAGCATATCCAATTTCAACACACACTTCAAGGAAATTAAGGGTCTATCGCCAAGAGAGTTTTTAAAACAATATGCGATTGAAGAGAGTTAAAAATTGAAAGTTGAAAGTTGAAAGTTGAAAATGAGGTGTAGTAAAATGTTGACTTCACACCCATTTATAAGAGAAGGTCGAACAGTATTAACTGTTCGACCTTCTGCATTTTCAACTTTCAATTTTCAATTTTCAATTATTTCCCAACGCTCACTTTTATCCAAACAGGCAAATGATCTGATGCCACTGGTTCGTTCTCTACTACTGACTGCAAGACTTTGAATGTATGGCCTTGCTGTTTGCGTGCCATGATATAATCGATGCATTCAGTAGGTTTGTTTGCGGGGATGGTCAGCTTCGACGTATCACTGAGTACATTCCAGTTTTTTGAAAATGCTTTTACCACTGAAGAGTTCGGAGTGGCATTCAAGTCGCCACCAAGCAAGACAGGCTTTGCATATTTTGCAGTAAGCTCATCGATCAACGATACTGACTTTATTCTGTCTTCTTCTGTCAATGAAAAATGTGTGCAGACAAAAACATAGTTTTTCATTTCCACAACAACCACGCTTCTTTTCTCCTCTGTTCCGGGCAATGACAAGCCTTCAACATTCAAAGGCTTTTCTTTTGAAAGAATTCCTATACCATATTTACCTCCCTGATAACTGATGGATGCATTGTAAGTGGGGATCATTTTTGTTAAACCAGCCAACTCGTGCAGCACACTTACATGTTTGCTCCGGTTAGTCGCACTGTCCAATTCCTGAATTGCCACCACATCTGCGTTGATCTTTGAAATAACACTTGCAACACGTTGATAATTTACCGCATTATCCAAACCAAGACAATTTCTAACATTGTATGTAAGCACAGTTATTGTTTCGTTTGCAGAACCTTGAGCCTTCTTTACAGATTTGCAACTCAAACCAAACATTAATGCAATAGCAACAACTAAGCAATTCAAAATCCTTTTCATTTTTTATTTTTTATACTTAACTCGTATTCAATAATTCAATATCGTTCAGTTGAGCCATTTTTTCAAATGCATGGTATTTATAACCTGTAAAAAAAGACTGCTTGTCATCCCGACAAAGAAGGGTTCTGCGTAACTATTTACACATACTGTTCGCTAGTGTAAAACCCAGATCCCTCCTTCGTCGGGATGACAAGCAAGATGCTTTTATTTTTTCAAACGGCCTAACTAAACAACATCTAACTCCTACCTCCTAATTTCTAATTCCTATTTTTCTCACCACACTTTTATTTTCTGCTTGCCGTCACTCGCAATTTCAAAAGGACCCGGAAACGGATTTGCCATATTTCTTTTTCTTCCCAAAAAATCGGTGTCAATCTTTACGGGTGTGCCATCAGTATTTTCAAATGGAAGATCAGGAACAATAGCTTTGGTCAATGTCGTGGTGGTAACTGGTTTTCGCGGGGTTGTCAACCACTTTTTGTTAACCGCGATTTCAAGGTAAATATTTTTCCCTTCTTCCAGTAAACGAGTTGCTGCATTGAAATTGGTATCTGCTACGGCATTTTTTTCGACTGCATCCTGGTCATGATATTTACTCATGCTTTCTTTTGCAGACTTGCTCATCTCCCCAAATTGCTTTTTAGTGTCTTTACTACGCTGGATCATTACAGTGCCCTGTGTGTATACATTACCGGAAAAAACAACCGGCAATAGTGCTTTACTATACGGAGAAGCATCGCCCTGCTTTACAAAAATATTGTTGACAAATTGTATATCTCCACCCGGGTTATCATGCAAGGCCGCCACGAATGTTGAATGTGGTTTATGGTAAGGTGTTAAGCGGCTGTCATAATTTACTATGTTCATCTTGCCTGCAAAAAGATTATGAACAAAGGCCGCACCACTTGAATTCATCAATAGATTCGATGCGGACAACATTATGTTATTGCTTACCAACATAGGCCCGTGATCTACTTCCAAAAAGATGTCGAAGCCGTTGTCATTAAACAGGTTGTTCTTAATTTGTGCTCCCTGCGCCATCCAATCCAACCAAATACCCATATTGGTGTTGTAGATATGGTTGTTATTAATTTGCACATCAACTGCTCCGTGAAATTTAATTCCGGCCATCTCTGCACCGTCGAATAATCGTCTCACATGTATGTCGTGGATCACATTCCCTTCAACAATACTGAACGCACAACCCATGCTGCCTACAATACCTGTCTGCTCACAATACGCAACAGTATTATTGCGAACGATGTGACCGCCTATTGTGCCTTTGTTCCAGCCATAGGCCAGCGCCCTGTTGATAGTGCCTACATAACCTTCCGCAGATTCCGTTTCGTTGTTATCATGATCATCACCATATTTTCCCAGTGCAATTCCTACGCATTTGGAATATTCGATCACATTGTTTTCAATGATCCATCCTTTGCTCCAGTGTGTGCCGATCAAACCCATTTGTTCAGCTGTAGGAGGCGCCCAGTTAGTAGCTGCTTGTTCCATCGTAAAGCCACGAACGGTAATGTAATTGATGAATGATTTATCAGGATAAAAAACAGTTGGACGAGCATTGATTTCAACCATCTCTTTATTAGGATCAACGCCTTTGAATTGCGCCCAAATAGTAGTCGCAGTACTGTCTGCATCTGCCCACCAGAGTTGATTTTTTTCATTTGCAGTTGTCATTACTTCATCTTTGGCAGCAGCCTCCATGAGCCAATCTCCATTAAGATACACGGCACCTCTATGGTATTTCCTGTCTTTTGGTCTGGGGTTGAACCAGTCGCCATGAATCAATTCTTTATAAGGATTAAAGTTTCCAAAAAATGAATTGGGAACTTTCACTTCCCATGTATCGTTCGCAAGCTTTGTCCAGCCTTTGATCCTTTCAGAACCCTTCACTTCTACTTTTTCTCCTTTAGCTGCCTGGTACACGATGCGCTCCTGGTCTGAATTACCGCCGCGTGGTGGTGTTATCTGTTCACGGTAAATGCCTTCATGTACGGTAATTACATCTCCCGGCATGGCCATTTGTGCAGCGGCAGATATCGTTTTAAATGGGTGCGATGCAGTACCATCGTTAGCATCGTTACCCTTTGTTGATACATGGTATTCTTTTCCCTGTATCTTATTTTGTGCAAAGGAAGTTGCGCTGCACATGCACATTAAGAGAAGAAAAAATCTCATAGCAAGCTTTTCGTTTTCGTTTTTTATCTGAGGGTGCAATTATACTAATATCCCGCGGCTCTTTTTAAAACAAATGACTGTACTTTTTTACCATTAACCACCTCGTACAACTTCCAGGTGTTTGCATCGTTTGCGGTTTCCAGCTTCCAGCTTTTGGCAGGATCTGCAAGTTGTGTTTTTATCCAGCGGGGAAATGCATTAGCGGCCCTTGCATCTTCCCATGTACGGATCACTTTGAAGATGGCTTCCTTTTGAGGGCAAGCCTCTACATCTTTTTGATTCAAGCTTAAACTGTAAGTAGTTCCCACTCCCACAGAAATCGCCTGGATATGCTCATATTGTTCAACAGTTGCTTTTGCATTGATGGGAAAATTTCCTCCCATGCCTACAGGAAAAAAGTTACCGTAGGTTACGTCACGCAAATCCTTGCCCTGGCTGGTGGTACTACCCCACTCGCGGGTATCGGCATCATACAAATTCTTTCCGCCGCCAACGTTCCATATACTTTGATAATGCCATGAACCTTCGGATAAAGTTGCTCCGGTGAAGCGGATATAGGGAACGCCTGTGCTTTTTGCGTGATCAAACATTTTATGGAAAAAACGCTTGGTGGAATAATACCCATGTCCGTTGTTAAACAGAAACTCCTGTCCGTCAAAATCATAATAGGCAAGCCCATTGATGCGACAAACGTCTGCGTAGTATTCGGCAATTTTATCCTGCAGCTGCATGTTTGGAATAATTCCATCATAGCCGTAATTAACCGTTACCTGCAGTTTGTATACGGTGTCTTGCGCAGCGTGATTTGCAGGTATTGTATTCCAGTAGCCGCGTTTTACATTCAATAAACGATAAGGTGTTTTATCAGATACGCCAAGATAATGGATCAGCTCCTTGCCAATTTTTATCATGTTCAAATTTTCACAATGTCCTTCCCAGCTTGCAATTTCCTCCATGTACTTCGGATCGTCGATTACAATGATAGTGTCATTCGCATCGATTGATTTTGCAAGAAGGCGTTTCTGCTGGTAGCAAAGACTATCGCTGGGCACAGGGCTCGCATCCTGCGAACCGGGAGGAAGCGAATTGGTGATAGTCGTTCTTCCTATAATGATTCCGTATTTCGCAGCCAATGCTGAAAACTCTTTGTGGGATTTATTACCCGCATTCATTTTGATGGGCTTGTGGTCAAAATCCTTTCCATCTATATAACCTGCATCGGCTCTGTTGGTTCTTAAAAATCCCTGGTCGTAAAGACTTATGGCCTTAAAGCCAAGCCTGTGTGTATAAGAAATGATGCTATCGTTAAGATTCCCCGCACTCATCGCATCGGGCACAAAGGAAGCAGGATCTTTTACCCACTTACCATTGAAAGTTGGATAAGGCAGTTTTTCATATAACACGATGTTCTGCATTACATCCATCAAAGCGGTGCTGTCGGGACTACCCCACAATGCTACAGACGAACCGATGTAATCCACACCGGGCAAAGGTTGTACGTCGATATGGTTCGGAATGTTAGCAGCCATATTGGGAATTAATGAAAAACTTATTTCCCTTTTACCAGAACGATCCCTGGATTGATAGGCAATAGATATCCTTCCTTTTTCATCTACCTGCGCTGCATCTCCATACATGATGCGGTACCACGGTTCCTTGTGTGCATAAAAAGCAACATCACTGATGCCGTTTCCACCGAGGCTAAAGATCTGGCCTTCATGCAAGCTGTCGGGTAACGGAAAGCGTTTTGCATCGGGTGTGTGAATGATGTACTGAAAAGGCGCGGCATCTCCTACAGTTGAAGAAGCTCCTCCCAATGTGTTATCATTTAAAGCGAGCATGCCAATTGCATAGTTGACTTTACTGCTGGTATCACGCGCAACACCAATAATTTCACCCAAAAGATTGTTGATGCTGGTATGATAATACCCCCACTGAATGCCTTCTATCCCTTCGCGCTTTGTAAGGGACAGCAACGTCATCTTTAAATATTTTGAATGAGGATCGATCCGAACGGTGGCGACGGAACCATTGCTGTAAGCAAGCTTTATCAGTTTGTCATTTTTTTGATAAGCAGCTTTAACAGGCTCATAATATATTTTCTTAGCACCATCGTATAACAACATTAACGGAGAAGGACGATCTGCGGGACTAAATTCTCGATTAGGTGTCACCGTTATATTTTTCATGCTAGTAATAAAACCTTTTTCATTAACATGAATTTTAAAATAACGTGTAGAAAAATCGCTCTGCGCAAACAAAGAAGAAGTAAGCAATGATAAAGCGAGGAGCGACACCGTTCTCTTTGAAAGAAACATAGAATGCTATTAAGTTTGTATTAGTGTAATTGGGAATTAATAATTAATAATTAGTAATTAATATGGCACCTCTGTGAAAGCCAAATTTTTTATTAACTGCAACCCTATTAATTTTTAATTATTAATTATTAATTGGACCTTTTTACTGATTACTGAAAGAATAAAACGGCTTCGCTTCCACCCACGTCTGTCCGGCAAGTGTTCCCGGAACACCAACCTGGTAATGGCTCATCATTATGTTCCATTCTGCACAACGTGGACTGTATGATTCTGCTACTTTGCCCATCTCGTTTAAATCGGCATCTGCGGGCACTGTGATGCTCATGACCAATAAATGATCAAAGCGGTACATCGCAATTTTCCTGTATCCGGCTTTTTTGAAACCAGCTTCTACTTCCGGCCACACCTGTTTATGATAAGCAAGGTATTCATTCATTTTTGATGAATCGGGAATGATGTTTACCACAAAAACTTTTTCAACCAATTGCTGTGGCGTGTTTTTTTCTTTACAGCCTGTGGTTATAACAATGGCTAAACATATTGCCAGCAAACGATTATAGAAACTGTTCATAATTTTTTTATAAAAGCTTTTTACTTTCGCCGTTAACTTAAGTTCAACGGCAATGAATATGTCCGAAATGCAAAGATTATTTTTTGCCGTTCTTGAAATTCGTTTAGGGCAGGCATGTTGCACTTGAACATTTTTTACTTTTTACTTTTCAGCATGCTATCTGAAAATAAAGTAGATGCCTCCCATTACGATCCCGAGCACTGCCCATCTTGCCCAAACTTTGCGGGACTGGTGCCCTGCTCTTTTATTCGTTTCCACCAATGACGGCAATGCTGTATTTTCTTTCTTTTCTGATAATAATGTGATGACAACTATAACAATACTTAGTACTGCAAAAATGTAAAACGATAACAAAAGGAAGTGTGGCCAATACCCTTTGTATGGATAATTCATTACATGGCAGGCGCCAATAGCAAGGCACAACAATCCTCCTCCATACAACACCACTTCAGCTGCCAGGCTATTCACTCTTTTCCACATGATGCCTGCTAAAAAAACAACAGACAATGGCGGCGCAAGAATGGATACAAGGCCCTGGCTCAATTCGAAAAAACCCTTTCCGGAATGAGAAAACAAAACAGCAACCAACACTGCAAGGAAGGCCGCAACAACAGTCACCCACTTGCCCATTGTTCTTTTTTGTGCATCATTCAACTCTCTGAATTGGGCCACCACATCCAATGTAAATACGGTGCTAAAAGAGTTCAGTCCTGAGGAGACGGTATCAATCAATGCTGCTATCAAAGCAGCAATACACAGTCCAAGCAGCCCGTGAGGCATCAATTGTTTTACAAGGGTAATATAGGCATTATCAGGCTGGGCAGTATCTTTAAACAACACAAAACACATGATGCCGGGAAAAATAAAAATAAGCGGCATGATGATTTTCAGCGCTGCAATGAACATCGCTCCCAACTGGCCCTCGCGAATATTTTTAGCCGCAAGTACCTTCTGTACAATGGTTTGATCGGCACACCAGTAATAAATGGCCACAACAGGATAACCCAGTATAACCGCCACCCATGAATACTCAGGATCAGAAGCAGGACGAAAAAGTTTCCAATAATTTTCGGGTGTTGCGTGCAACAGTTTGCCCAGACCGCCTATTTTGGATATGCCTAAAAAGGTAAGCACAACCGAAGAAACGATGATAATAATAGATTGAAAAATGCCCGTACGCACAACAGCTTTCAATCCGCCGATCGCAGTAAAGCTCGTGGCAATAATGGCGATGATAATTACCGCTCTCATCAACGGCCAGTTGAATATTTGCGAGATCAACAATCCGCCTGCATACAAAGCACTTCCCAGCCATACTACCAGGATTGAGATGAGGCTATACACCACGAGGAAATTGTAGGATCTTTTTCCAAAGCGCAATTGTAAGAACTGCGGCATTGTGCTGATTTTGGTGGACATGTAGTGTGGCAAAAAAAACATGGCGAGCATAAGAAGGAATATCCATGCGAGCCACTCAAAATTACTGCCAACCACGCCCTGCGAAAAACCAATACCGGCAAAGCCTATCAGCATCATCGGGCCGGCGTTTGCACTGAACATGGAAAAACCAATTTGCCACCAGCGCAGAGATCGGCCACCTAAAAAAATATCACCGTCAGACGATTTTTTATTCAAATAAAAACCGACAAAAAAAAGTGCTATCAGGTACAAAAGCAATACTAAATAGTCAACTAAGGCAAGCGTTATATCCACAATACTATTTTTTTAAGCGTTAGAGTGTTACTATAGCCGAGTAAGGTTTTACAGTTTGTCTGCTCCATGCAAAACACTTAGTGATTTTGTTTTCCCTAACACAATACTCCCAATCGATTCTCACCGGCAATCCGTCCACGTCTGGCAATTTCATGCAACCATTTTTCTCCCATTCAGGCATTACCAATAGATATTCTTCTAAGCCTTCCATAAGACAGCGCAAATTCTCCAGCATTGCATTGTCACCTGCTGTTGCCAGGAGGAACGCGGTAAAAAAAGAATATCCTCCGGAAGAAAACATCAGGCCCTTATCTTCCGCTAGGTCCTTCACATCCGACCATTCTTTTATGCCAGACAATTGTGTGGGCACCGGCTGCAAATGTTTTACGCCCAGCTCACTTAAGATGGGAAATGTTTTTGCTGAACGTTCCGATTCGCCATACGACACGGGAACAGGTACATCAGCGCACAACTTTTGGATTTGATCATAAGCCGCCGAATGAACAGGCTCTTCCAGCCATGCAATATTATCAATGTCTACCTTATCCAGAAAACTTAAGGTTTCGTCGTAAGTCCATATCTGGTTTGCATCAATCGCCAGCTTGCATTGATTGCCAACATGGCTTTGTACAAATTTTACACGCTCTGCATCTTCATCTATCTGCTTCCCGAAGCTCTTTCCCACTTTCATTTTATAATACTCAACTCCTTTGTCAAGGAAAAAATTCACTTCCTCCTCAAGCTCTCTGCGAGTATAATTAGTTCCCCCTCCACTGCCGTAAACCTTCACTGAGCTTTTTTCAGCTCCCAGGTACTTATGCAAGGGCGTTTTATTTCTGCGCGCTGCCAGATCATGCAAAGCCATGTCTACCTGCCCAAGCAGTGCCGCTGCCTGCCCACGAAAACCTTCATTACGAATGGACCAGTACAAAGCAGGATAAAGAGTTTTGTACAAAATATCAGGGCTATGCAAAAGAATAGGAAACAAGCAGGTTTCCAGCACATTGATATACGTGCTGAATACCGGTGCTTCCCCTATATTTCCATCAGCATCTTCCAGCGTGAGGATAGCCATACCAAAGGTGTGAAAGGGGCCCATGGTTGCATCCTGGAATGGGAGAACATTTTTTACGGGACTTAATACTCTTATCCTGATTCCGGTAATGTCAAAAATTTCATTATCTATTCGTGCCATACGTACTTTTATCTTGTAAACAATCTGCGATCTGCGTTTGTATCTCCAGCGGCAACCGGCCGTGATTAATATCTTTTATTGTGTTCTTGAGTTGTTGCATATTAGAAGCTCCAATAACAATTCTAAATTCCGATGAAACACCCAGCAGGTAACGATGTGCCAATTCCTGCAATGGCATGTTGTATTGATCCGCAATCGACTTCACTTCCCTGGCGCGGCTCATAATGTGTTCAGGTATCCAGTCTGGTTTCTTGAGCGAAAATTCAGCGAAGCGTTGTCCGAGCAGCCCCATATAAAGTGGACTTGCTAAATAATATTCAATGTTGTGATCTATACAAAAAGGCAACTCTGCATGCTGATCTTCCGTGATGCAGGCATTCAGCTTATTGAACCGCATTACCACATCAAAAACACCTTTTGATAAATAAGGCTTGTAGCGATCAGGATAGTTTCCTCCCAACCCGATTTTTTGAGCAACTCCTCTCGTTTTGAAAGAAACCATTTTTTTTACCACACGTTCTACCTGGTCTGCCGACACCACCTCCGGCTCATGCAGCAACAGCAGGTCAACGCAAGGAACGCCCAGGGTTTGCAAACTGTTCATCACGCTTTGTTCCATCCCATCGTTGGAGTAATCATAACTGCCATCCCCTGAAGCGAAACTTTTTAATCTGCCCACTTTTGTGCTGATAAATGGAAGCTTGCCTTTCCACAACTTCAGGGTCTCACCCACTATCACCTCGGCGTCTGCATAAGCTGGCGCCGTGTCAATAGCTGTACACCCGGAAGCCAGTGCATGAAAAATCGTTTTAATCGATTCTTCTACATTAACCGGGCCCCATATTCCTCCCAGGCCAGCTGTTCCCAGTACGCATCTGTTGCTAAAAAATGTTTCTGTTAATGCATTACTCATACGTCGGTTTATAAGTTCGATTTGATAAAGGTATCTATGCGTCGCTTATTAAGCTATAGCTATTTTAGTAAGTTCTTCCTTTATTTTGCTCGATTTGGAGAAAGCAAAATCAGACTAGCTACTTTTCGTCAACTATCGCGAGGAAAACAGGCACTTCAATTCAACATCAATTAGTTAGAAATACCTGCCAGCAATCCCTCCTTTATTTGTGGGTACAAACTCTTCAGTGCATTTTGTGTTATTGATAAAAGCCAACAATCAACAGAACCTTAAAAAATAACTTATGGCAAGAACTCCGTTACGGACAAAACGGTCATACAAAATTATTCGCAATCACGTTGTTACCGGTTTTGTGTTTTTAATGCCTGTACTTATAACGATTGCTGTATTGAGCCAGTTCTGGGCGAAGCTGCTGGGGTTAGGAAACAAGGTATCCAAACTGCTTCACGTCAATACTTTGCTGGGTGCCACAGGCGATGCAATCATTGCAATCATTTTGCTTTTGACGTGTTGTGTACTGGCCGGTTTCCTGGTGAAACTTTCAGTTTTCAAGCGGATGAGTGACTGGCTGGATGAACAACTGGCCCGTTTTATTCCCGGTTATAATGACCTGCGAAAAGAAACAGAGATTAAGATTGGCAAAGCTCCCGAGAAAGTGGAAGAGGTTTTTGAAACCTGCCTGGTTCGTACGCAGCAGTATTGGACGCCGGCGTATTTGATTGATGTGGCAGAAAATGGTGATGCAACTGTCTTTATTCCGGCAGCACCCGCTTTTAGTACCGGCCAGGTAGCGATCGTTACGGCAGGCTCGTACAAGAAATTGAAAATTAACTCTAAGACGCTGAACACCTATCTGGTAAAGCTTGGCAAAGGAATTGCCATAGCATAGACATGCGCTTCCTTTATATTTTTCCCGTGCGTTGGCTATCAATGCCTGATGCCTGCAGACCTCAGTATTTACTGGCTTTGGTAATAATTACCCCCCTAAAAAGGGCGGGTACTGGCAAACTGTTTATCTTCGCGAAATACCGAAAAACCCGCATAGAACGCCTGTATGATTAAATACCCTGATGATCAAACAACTACTGGAAGTGAGCTGCCTCCTTCAAGTGTCAGTCTCGCTGATAAAATTGCCCACCTGAATGTAATTTCGGATTTCCTGCCCTCAGTTATAATCGTGCATGATATGGCCAACGGTGCATCCGTGGTTTACATGTCCAGGCTCGGACAAACTATACTCGGCTTTTCGCTTGAAGATCTACAAAAACTGGGTGTGGAATATCATGATCGCTTTTTTAATCCAGAAGACAGGGTTCATTATTATGACAAAGTAATCAGCCTTATGATGGGTGGAGATGATGATGTGGTCGTGTCTTATTTTCAACAGGCAAGACGTTCACCGGATGAAGAATGGAAATGGTACCTGACAAGTACACGGGTTTTTCACAGAACGGAAGACGGCAAGGTTTCCCATTTAATTTCCAACGCAACGCCCATCGACAAAGAACATCACATTACTGCAAAAGTCGATCGTCTGCTTGCAGAAAACAATTTTCTCCGGAACAATCAGCACATATTTGCTTCTTTATCAAAACGTGAAAAAGAGATACTCCGGTTGATGGGAAGCGGCCACAGTGCAGCAGAGATCTCTGCACAATTACATATCGCAGAAAGCACGGCAAACACGCATCGTCGCAACATCAGATCAAAATTAAACGCACAGTCCAACTACGACATAATATTTTTTGCGCAGGCATTTAACCTGCTTTAAGCCGCCAGCCCAACACACAAAGAACATTTTTCGCTTTGGGATATTTAACATGTCGCCCCTCTGGGGCTGGCTCTGACGTTCCAAATTCTCTTTTACTGTGTCTACTAACGTGTCGCCCCGCTGGGGCTAGTTGAATCATTCTTAAAGGTCAAAACAGTGCTAGCGGGGCGACACATTAGTAGACACAATCAACCCTCAGATTGACGTTTTCACCCCTCACAAGTTAGAAGTGTGCCGGGTACATTTGTGAAAACAAATTACACCATGCGAAAATTAATCGTGAAGATGTCAATGTCGCTCGACGGTTTTGTAAGTGACGCCAATGACCGGAAAGACTGGATCTTTAACACGGGAGATGAGGAGTCATCATCCTGGAGTGTCGGAAAAATCAAGGAGGCGGGGATGATTATCATGGGAAGGAAGTCATTTGAGCAAATGGCCCCTTATTGGCCCACAGCCACCGGACCGTTTGCAGAGCCGATGAACACCATACCCAAAGGCGTTTTTACGCAAAACGGATTTAAGGGCCTTGGCGCTTTACAAACAACCGATGAAGCAAAAACGACTTCCGCTGATACCTGGACCAACGCGAAGATTTTCAGTGGGGACCTTGCCTCAGAAATCAGAGACCTGAAAGCTGAACCGGGGAAACCCATCGTAGCGATTGGCGGCGCTGGTTTTATACAGAATCTCATAGCAACGGGCTTCATCGACGAATTCCATTTAGCCATTCATCCGGTCGCACTGGGTTCTGGATTACCAATTTTCAACGGTCAAACAATGCCGCTCTACCTGAAGTTGGCTGACGTAAAGGTTTTCCCGAAAGGAACCGTAGTGCATACTTACCACACGTGAGGCTAATTCAAAGCCGGTTGACGTAAATGTTCACCTACGATGCTATCCAGTTCTTCAATGGAATGATGATCCGCTATTTTTATGATTTTTTGATTCTTGTCAATAAGAAACAGGCTTGGAACAGCAACAATATTGTATTTCATGTCAACTTCCATCCTTGCGCTTTCGTCTACCAGAAGCTGTTTCCAGGGCATTTTTTCTTGTGCTAAGGCAGTCATCCAGTCATTTTTGTTTCGATCTACCGAAATACTGGTTATGGACAACCCTTTTTGCTTGTATTTAATGTAAATGTTTTTTAAGTCGGGGATTTCTCTGCGACAAGGACCGCACCAGCTAGCCCAAAATACCAATAATTGGCAAGGCGTATCAGATTCGATAACCAAATGTTTTTTTCCCGTTTCATCAGGCAAAAACAATTGAGGGGTTTTATTATTATCTGGCTGGGCTAAAAAGCTAAAATAGGTTTCAAACTTTTTACCTGTATTGGAATTTCTTAAATCGGAACTAAATGCTTTAAGTAAGAACTGCAGATTAGTTACGCTGAAGTATTGTTTGTTTGCATATAGCTGGTCTAACAAATAGATTGAAAAAGGATATGCTCGGATAACCGAGTCGCTATATCTTATATTCGAGCCATTATTTTGGCCTCTGTCCACGTAAAATTGCGATTCGTAGCAGGTGCTATTATAGGGATTTTGAATTCCTATTGGCCGCAGGAAAGTAAAATTTTTTATGGTATCTCTACATTTTATGCTTGCTAAATAAGGTTGGAAGTTGTCGTTTATTGAAGTGTCCAAAAATGAAAATTCTCCGTCGATTACCACTGTCGAATCCACAAAACTTCGATTGTAAACATCAGTTAAATACAGTGTGCGACCATTTAGTTCCTTAGCCATACTGTGTACATCGCCTTTGATGGAAACGTAGTCAGCTCTGCGTTTTCCATGGCATGCCGCCACTAAGAACACAATAACTACCACACTAAAAATTCTCTTAAATTTTATCATATAACAATATTGAACTAGAGTTATTAAGATGCCATTAGAAAGCAATTCCATAAAACAAATCGAAAAACTTCCTGCCCCGTTCCGATCATGATACATAGCATATCTCAAATAAAAAAAGACAGCTATTCGGTCTAACAAAAAAGCCCACAAAAACTGTGGGCTTTGAAAATGTTGCTTCGTAAAATCAGGCTAATGCAATAACCCCTTGATTCAAGGTTTGGTGAGCATTAAGATTTGCTTATCAATAACTGCACATTGCTGTTGAGCTTCCGGCAAAGGAAGACCGACATTCATCCCGGGTCTTTTGTGCCCTATAAAAGTTAAGTACGTATCTTTTTTGATGGCCTGTCTTTTCTCTATCAAATGAAAAACGGAATCGCCGTTTTTATAGGCACGCAAAACATCCTGCATATCGGCCGCTCCGGCAATTTTTGTTTCACCCAGACTTAACAGAATCTGTTTTGCCATGATAAAGTGTCCGTTATTGTTGGGATGTATGCCATCATCCGCAAACCTGAATGTTGAATCTTTCAGACGGTGATCTTCCAAATACTTCTTCATCGGCCAGTGAATATCGATTACACTCCAGTTATATGTATAGCGTTGGCTGGTCAGCCAATCTGCATAGATATCGAGCACATTGGCGTATGATTTCCCTTTTTGCTCATCATAAATAGGTGGAGTTATGTGTATAATGGAGGCGCCTGTTTGTACAACCTCATCGTGCAACCAGTTTATCCCTTCCTGAAATTTTTTAAACCGGTTGTCATCGAAAGGCATGTAAATACCATCATTCATGCCGTAACAGGCGAATACCAGGTCAGGTTTTAGTTTTTCTAAAATGCGTTTCAGACGTTCATGTAAATCAGGCCTTGGAAATTGACCTCCCGCGTGACCGGGTTCCGATAATCCTGAAACAGTTTCACTGGGCAGGCCGACGTTAATCACTTCAAAATTTCTTTCGGGATATTGCAGGCGCAAGTACGCATCAATACAGGATACATAATAACCGGCGTACGTAATGCTGTTCCCAATAAAAACGACCTTTTTAACATTAGCAGGAATAGCATAAGGTTGAGCAAAACACCGGATTTGAATGCCCAGGAAAATGATTGCGATTAAACATAAACGTTGCATATGCGTAATTTAACCCTGTTTTTTATTTCGAAAGATAAACAGTACATGCCAACGCTGGTTATCAGATATATTCTTTTTACTCCACTTTGTTAGCTATTGTAGAAAAGCTAATTCTTTTCATCAACTGAAGCAAATCAATGAATCCGAGTCAAAAATGGTTGATTAATCTTCGTGAATATTCTAAACTGAGGCGGTCTTTAACAGTAGAAAGAAGTCGAAAAGTCTTTTTGTTTTATTTATTTTTCTGTGCCCAATCGCGAAGCATTACAATGGCTTTTGCCAGCACACCAGCGCTCCCTTTAAAGTCGCCACTGCCACTGGGTTCCCCGTGTACACCATACCACTCATAAAACTTATTGTGTTTAAGCACGATATTCAACATTGGTTGTAATTCATCATATGCTTCCTGCGTAAAACCATGGGCTACCAATTGCTGGATCATTCTTCCGCCAAACCAGTGCCAATCGCCTCCGTTCTGGTAAACATAAGGCTTTGAGGCATTTGAATTCTTATAGATGCCTTCGGGATATGGAGGATACATGGTAAGCCCGACAGATGGTGCGCCTGACAATTCAACATTCTTCACCATCTGTTTATTCACCAACGCTATCTCTTGTTTCGACAAAAGGCCGGCTTCAATTGCTACAGCCGTTCCGCCATGATAGTGTATTTTGTTTTCGTCAAAGTCAGCAGGAAAGGGCGAACCATTCACATAAATATGAGGAATGAACTTTTGATTTTTTTCATCCCACAAATATTTGCGGATGTTGGTTGAGGTTATTTGTTTCAGATTCACCCACTTCTGTTTGTCCGCGGCCACTTTGCTAAAGCCGATCATGTTATTCAAAGCAATAACAAACATCGCATTATCGTACACATCAATGGCCCAGTGTGTGTTTTGATCCACATCAACAACCGCACCACCTTCAATTTGCACATCTCCCCAATCTTGCGTAGTTGCGCCGGTCAATAATTTGTACCTTTCAGAATACCTGTTTTTCAACAAATAATCAATTGAAAAAGCCATTCTTTCAAGTACCGTTTTATCACCGATCTTTTCATTTAAAATTGAAGCATCGCCGGTAACGCGAATGTATTTTCCAATTGCCTGGATGAGTGAAGTTTCCTGATCTGTTTCAACGGTGTTTTTAAATCCAACATGTTGCGGATCGAGGTCATTTGTATAAATGTTGGGATCGTGCCAGGTAACGTGTCCTTTCAAAACATACCCATCAACAATCTCTCCATTTGGCTGCTGTAAACGATAAAACGTGAGCAGGTTCTTTCGGATGCTGTCTGTGTTGTATACTTTGCAAGATGTTTCTATGAAAGTATTCATATCCCTGATCCATACCTGCGGATAGCCGTCACCTGCGTTAAAGCCTTTGGCAAGCAGCTTTTCAGCCATCGCATATACTGTGTCCATTTTCTTATCGGACAATATTTTTCCGGCCAGCTCTTTCTTATTTTGCGAAAAAAGTGTGGTAGAAAAAATCAACATAAAAGAATATGAAATAAGCAACTTTGTGCGCATTTTCCGATATATTTAAGTGACGCTAAAATAGCTAAATTGTTACCTATAAAATTCCATCATTGTAACATTTCGCAATAAAAAAACTCAAACAGCCTTGTTAGACAAAATTGGAGAAATACTATGGTTCGCTATGTTCTTTACACCATTGGTGACGATTCCAATAGTTTGGAGACGTAGTAAAAGGTCAAAAATATATCGGGTTTTAATTGGACTCGCAATTTCATTTCTAATTTCATTTGCTTTCTTTATCATCAGTTGGACAATTTTGTTACGCAATGGATTAGGGCCAACTTGACAAATAGCAGGGCGTTCATTGGTAAAAAATTAATTTCGATTCTTCAATAGTAACCGGACCCATAAAACATCAAGCTTCTTTTTTGTTGTTATTATTTCCAAAAAGAGAGAGCGTTTTGGCTAACAGTGGCAAAATTGTAGTGAGCCCACCAAAAATCACAGTCACACGAGCGTAGACTTCGTCCTGGGAAATACTTAAAAAAACAAGTATTGCTACTGTTGCCACCAATAAAGGTGTACGAAGCTTTCCCCAACTATTCTTTTCTTTATAAACCTTCTTTATTTTTTCATGCTCTTCATCGCTTAAAGACGCCAGTATGAAGTTCCTGAAACTGCGGGAAAATATATGCAATCCGCCATCCTCACTTATAATCAGTCCTTTGTTAATGAGTTTGGTCGTATTGTGGATGTCCGTTGTATTGGCCAACCCATCTTCTGCAAGATCAAATAAAATAAATTTCTCCTTATCGGACAGACTACTCCATATGGTGTTGAAAAAATTTCGAGCTGCCACTTGTATCTCAAAGAGAATTGTGTCACTCCTTACCAGCTGTTCAGCATCCTTGTCATCAATTTGTGGATTATCATATTTTCTCAGCAGTTCTTTGCCTAACTGCTTAAGGAACACCGAATATTTCGTTTCCTTTTTAATGAGGTCTGTTAACGCCGTTTTAAAGTCAGGGACAGAGACGGGCGTGCTTTCATCGCTTGAAAAATAAATGGCATTATCTCCAGAACCAGCCGCTGAAGGCAAAGTGTATTGATTACTTGCAAACCACGGTGCTTCAATTACAGTGACATGGGCTAATAAATCGGTTAGAACCGCTTCTTCTTCATTTGTTATAGACAGATTCAACAGGCTATCAGAAGATTTTGCATTAGCGATAACTTGGAGTGGATGTTTAGTAGCAGTTATGATTATGCATGTTCCCTCTATCATAATCTTCCGCAATGTTAACAGGTTCTCCAAAAGATCATCTTTCGTGAACAGAGCAGAATCGATGTGTTTGATAACAATATAATTCTTTTGAGGGTGGTTCGTTAACTGATTCAATTTTTCAAAATCTAGTACTTCGTAATTAATCCCTTTCAGAAATAGTTCTTTCTGATCGTCGAAACTCGGTCCAATTAGTAAAATTGCCGGGCGGGAATTTAATATCTGTACAGGCTTATCGTTTTTGTGCCAGACAGAATCAAACAATACAATATTTCTTGAAAACAATTTTTTGATGACTGCCCGCAATAGCCAGTATGAAAAGAACAGTATTACAATAAGTGCCATCCAGATGGGCTTGCATGGTGAGAACGGCGGCACACTTTGGTAGCAACCAAAATCTCCGGAGTGAACACTAATAAGCCTGTTTTCGCTTCCTTGTTTAAGTGGATCAATAGCAACTGAGGTCTTTACGCCAGCGGGTTTTCCCTGCGTGTTTCGCGAGTCGTCAAAAATATTGCTGAATTGAAATGCCCCATTATATGCAGACGGTTTGTAGAGGCTGGTTGAAGCATATTTATTTTGTACAAGGCTCCCCATTTGGCTGAAAAGATCAACTGCAAGTTGTTGTTCTTCAGTTAATGCAGTATCATAAGCATATCTACCTTGTGAAATATTTGCAACGGCAGCGTTGTCAAAATAAATTGCATGCTGGTATGCGATATCGTTCTTTTTCTTAGTGTCTCCCAGCGCAAAAAAAGCTTCCTTCGATAATGTATTCCGTGTCCTGTTGATGAAGTCAATTTGAGCATATCGTGCTGCCAGCGCTTTTTCATAATTATGTGAACTAACCATACAAAATGCAACCGGAATGCCGCTCGTAATTATCATCCGGGCGTAGACCATTAAACTGTACGAATTCAGATAAAGAGATCTTTTGTATTTATTTGAAGATCCTCCAATAGGTTTTTTCGATCTAACCTTTAAAATATAGAAAATCAATATGAGAGACCAAATTCCCGCGATATAAACCTCGTACGTTACAAACCAAAAACATGAAGACTCTAACGATCTGCAAGCGATCACATTAATTAATAAAACGAATACAGCTCCAATAATCATTGTAAGCTTCTTCACTTTCGCGTACCATATATTAGGCCCCCAATACTTAAGAAAAAATACAATGTTTGAGAATAAGCTTAGTATTGGTGGCGTAACAAAAATTAAAAATAAAAAGGCTAAAACCCCGGGTCTTGAATAATAAAACCATATAAAGAAAGCAAGAAAGAATATATAAGCGATGTTGAGAACCAAATACTCATTTGTTGAGGATTTCCGCGGCCAAAGCCAGCTTGTTACGATGGATTCATTTTTAGAATAGGATTTTTCAGATGAAAAAAACACAACAATAAATATATCAAGAAGCGAAAACAAGAGGAAGAAAACAGTCATTGAAATAGTAAATATGAATACATCGGACCGAATCATTTGTGGCCACTCCCTATTGTGCATAACCACAATGTAGTAGTCGTAGTTTTCCATTGGGCGAACTACTACGTCCACGGAGTGCTCATAGTACTCGGTCCGGAATTCAGATTCAAACCCACCGTGAATGGCGCCTCGCAACTTTCCAACGCCCTCATCTGAAAATTCTTCCAACAAATTTTCATTCAAGTTCCTTTTCTCTTTTGAATGGTACCTTACCTCTCCATTGTTATCTACAATCGCGAAACTGTACCCAACTGGTAGAATCGGCTTGCTGATACTGCTTAGATCAAACGCCATTACTACTGTAAAGTTTTGTTTGTATGCGGAACGCCGTGACAGTATTGTTCTAAAGCTTGCTGAGGTGCGAGATATTACCTGGCCAAAGTATGGCAATGTGCGGTCGCTATCCTCTTTGAAATTTTTTCGTACGCTTCTAAAATACTCCCTGTCACTGTAATTGCCGTGGATATCATTATATTTCTCAGTTGTCCAGTTGGCAACTTCATTACCTGTTGAATCTAACCAGAAAACCTGGTTCAGGCTTATCTGAGTACACAGATAGTTCAATTTATTTGTGATGTCAGTGTCAGTAAGAGGCGTCGGCTCGCAAAAACCTGCTGTACTACCCGGGCTGTTTTTTCGTACTCTGCCTCCCAGATTGTTCAAGTCAATGGAAGTGTCAGTTAGCAGAGAGTCCATCCTTTTTAAAATCTGCCCGGAACTGTCCAACTCTTTGGATAGATTGCCTGATATCGTTTTTGCAATATGCCAATTTCCGGCAAATTCATCCGTGATTTTTTGATTGGCGAATTGCATAAACAAGTAAGCAATAACTGAAACAAACAGTTTTGCTACAATCATGGACCATACCGCATCAGATAAATGCAATTTATCGTAGCGGCCCAGCGCCAGTATTTTTAACCAGGGAATAAACAACAGTATTAGCAGACATGCAGCTATTAAAAAAATAGTGGTTGTGGGCTCTATCCTTTTTCTCTTTCGTGAAGGTATCAACGGAGTGCAATCCGGCTATAACCAATTTTCTATTACCAAGATAAATGGGTTGTAAAAAAACATAGAAATTCTCCCCCGCAATTTTTTGTATGATAATTGATGAACTGCTAACGGTTTTAGAACCTAAGAATAATGAATCATCATTTTTGTAGGAAAGTCCAGAATGAAAGTCTTCATAGATATACTTTCCATTGTAAAAAACGACATAGTGATCAAAGATATCCTCTGGCAATAATGGCTTAATAAAATTTGGAAAATTAACGTTAATTGAAATGCTGTGCATCTCATCCTTGCTGCGTTGATTTAAAGTGAGGATCAATTCATCGATGGAAGAATCTGCCATCAGCAGAAATCTTCTGCTGTTTGGCAAATTAACGGAGTCTAGACTATTTTCGACGGGTATAGCATTATGGGTATTTTTGGACTGGAAATGGCCATCATTGCGGGATGTAAAGGAGATCGTCGTATCAGATATTGTAAACCCTGACTCGTAACTTTTAAAAAAATCTCTTAATTGTTGCTTGTTACAATGTTTTTGATCATAAGCGCGCATAAGGTTACTTAACAAAGAATTATAGCCATCCACCTTTTCGCGGACGTTTTGATCAATTTTTTCAAGCAACCTGAAATGTTGCTTGTTTAACTTGCGCTCATTTCCCGGGATATACGAAAAATAATAGTAGCACATTAATAAGGCCAGGCAGGCTGTAATGAATACTATTGGCCATAGCTGTTTCGAAAAAGTAAGCGATCGGCTCATAACTGAGGTGTAACGATTAAAAAAATTATCAGTGCCTTACCATTCCTTCCAAGCTTTGTTATTAAACATTAGACTCACCACCCGGTATTGCTAACAGAAGGGACAAAATTGCTCGTCACCATTACAATAACTGATCATTTTAAAACGCTGATTATCTATTCAAATACTGGTGAACATGTGAAGGAAGCCCAATTGTTTTAGGCGGAACGATTCGTTTCCCTGACTGAAAACTGGTTATTGATTTGCAACTTTTAAAAGACTCGTAGATTCCAGCTGAATCTTGAATTCATGATTTGGGTTTGACATGAGGTTAACTTTTTTCGCCTACTCTAAATGGGTTTTCGGCTTTCCCCGTTGTTAAAACATAGCTGAGAAGGGAGGAAGATTAAGAAATGATGTTTAACAGGGGCGGGTTTAGGTGGTTAAAATCATAAACCAAAGATTGCAACTGTTTTTGAGAAAAGCAAGAGACTTAAAAATGAGGCTTACCTATCAAATATTGTGATTATCCTAAACCGTTGAACAACAACAATAATTGTACAACCTATTTCATGCTTATTTGACATGCCGCTTCTTTGTATCGCCTTGAAGGATTTTGAGCAACCGGAGATTCATTTGGCACTTTTCAGAGACATTCTTCACTTTAAACCATTAATTCATGAAATACAGGCAATTAATCTCAACTCTTTGCTCAGTTAAGAGAAAATTATACGTTTATTAAGCCCTTGAACTGTAAATTCCTTTTCTATCCTTTTATGATATGAAGAGAAGACTTTTTCTGTTCAGGGTGATAGCGATTGCAATACCATTTGGAATATTACTGGTTTTGGAGCTTGCCTTACGATTGTTTAATTATGGTTACGATTACCGTTTGTTTGTTGAGGACAAACAGAACCGTGATTATTGGGTAATGAACCAGGATGCTTCAAAAAAGTATTTCCCCGATCAAACAATCGCCACAACGGGCAATAAAGAGCCCTTCAAAAAAGAAAAAAACCCCAATACCATCAGGATATTCGTCTTAGGAGAATCTACTACAATAGGTTACCCTTATTTCCACAACGGTTCATTTCACCGGATGCTTTTTTACAGGCTAATGCACAGCATGCCTGACAAAAATTTCGAGATCGTCAATGTTTCTCTAACTGCGGTAAACTCGTACACCATACTTGACTTTGCCAGGCAGGTTGTAGATCAACAACCAGATGCGGTGCTAATATTCACCGGGCACAATGAGTATTATGGCGCACTGGGCGTAGGTTCTACCCAACAACTGGGAACCAGCAGGGGATTGGTAAAAACCATTTTGTACCTGAGGCAATTGAAAATAACGCAGCTATTGACGAACGCATGGCTCCATCTACGTTCCTTAGGAGGCAAGGGAAACAGCGAGAAAAAAGACAGGATGGAGCTAATGGCAAAGGACCAGAATATCGCTTATGTGTCCGCACAATTCAATGCCGGTGTTGACCAGTTTCAAAAAAACATGGAAGAAACCCTTCAGCTCTTTCAGGACCATGATGTTCCAGTATACCTGAGCACGGTGGTTTCAAACGAAAAGGACCTCACTCCTTTTGTGAGCGAAAAGCCGGCTGACAATAAGCAAAAAAACTTTGATGACGCTTTTCATGAAGGAATGAACGCACTAACAATAGGCGATCTTCCGCAAGCTTCCATAAACCTTAAAAAAGCCGACAGCATATTTTCGCGAAGTGCCATTTGCAATTACCAACTGGGACGCACTTTTCTACAATTGGGACAAACCGACTCTGCAAGGGCATATTTTACAAAAGCCGTGGACCTGGATATGCTCCGCTTCAGAGCGCCTTCTGCTATTAACAAAACTATCCGGCTGCTTAGCGGCAAGTATCACAATACAATTCTTGTAGATGCGGAAGCTGCGTTCCAGCATTATGCTGCACACCAGGTTATTGGCAACGACTTGATACTGGAACATGTCCATCCTAACATAACCGGATATGCGCTGTTGTCACAATCTTTTTATGAGGCAATGAAAAAGAAAGGTTTCCTGAAAGTGCAGGAAGGGAATGAAATGAGCTTTGACGAACTTATACACCGGATGCCTGTTACAAAACCAGACTCTCTTGCAGGGTACTACAAGGTTTTCAATTTAAAAAGAATGTGGCCGTTCGCAGCGAGAAATCCTTCAAAAAAAGATACGCTTTCCGTTGTTAGCCAGGAAGAGCAACTTGCCTATGCAATGGCCTTTGATCATAAATCATGGGAAACTACGCAGAGTGAATTATACGCCTACTATATAAGCAATTCAGACTCTGCTTCTGCGAAAAAAGTAATAGAAGGGCTTTTGCTCGAACATCCGCTGGATACAGAATTATACGAGATGGCAGGCAACATTTGCGGCCAGCTTCATGATTACAAATATGCGCTGTCCTATTTTAAAAGATCATTTCAGCTACAGCCTTCTGTAAGTAAAGCAAAGACGATACTGGTACTTCTTCTTCAGGAAGACATGCCTGCAGATGCCATTCCTTACATCGATTATGCTATTCATAATACTACGTCAGGATATGATTACACATCTTTAAAAAAGACAACGGCTGCCATCGTCCAGCTCAAAACACTTGCGGATAAAACACCGGGCGACTTCGCACTGCTTAACAATATTGCTACTCAATATTATACAATGGGCAATAAGAGTTGTGCCGAAAAATATGTAAAGAGGGTGCTGCAATTGGCCCCTTCGAATAAAGATGCCCTATTACTCAATACCAGGTTAAAACAACGAGGATAAATGATCACACAAAAAATCAGCAAAGAACAATGTTCAGGCTTTGGTCAGGTATGTGTATTATTCCTGCTGCTGTTGTCCTTGCTTCATCCCGGTAAAGCATGGGTGCTGGCCAGTGGTTTACTTTTACTGGTAAATATTTTGGTACCTCTTGTATTCTATCCGTTTGCCTGGGTGTGGTTCCTCCTTGGCAAATGGCTTGGCAATATCACTTCATCTGTAATTCTTTCAATCATATTCCTTATCGTCGTCATCCCCGTTGGTTTGATCCGCAAAATGCGGGGAAAGAACCCTCTTAGATTATCAGTATTCAAGAAAGGAAAACACTCCGTTTTCACGGACCGCCATCATGAGTTTGTTGCGGAGGACCTTAAACATGGATTTTAAAAACATTGAAATATGGAATTTATAAAAGAACTGCTGCAGTTTCTTAAAGCAAGAAAAAAGATGTGGTTAATGCCGTTGATCGTTATTCTGCTGTTGCTTTCTGCATTGGTTGTACTTAGCAGCAGCTCCGCTCTTGGCCCATTTATATACTCACTTTTTTAACGTACACCTATGCCCTCGATCGTTTTGGGGATTTCTGCTTTTTACCATGACAGTGCTGCCGTACTGCTGATTGACAACGAGATCATAGCAGCGGCGCAGGAAGAGCGTTTTACACGAATAAAAAACGACAGCGCCTTTCCAGTTAATGCCATACAATTCGTACTGGCTGAAGCCGGCGTCGATGGCAATGATCTGTCTGCAGTTGCGTTTTATGAAAAACCGCTTTTGAAATTCGAGCGGTTGTTGGAAACAATACACAGCGTGGTGCCGCAAGGAGCTTTCTCTTTTATTAAGGCCATGCCCATGTGGTTCAAAGAAAAACTCTTCATAAAACAAATCATTAGAAAAGAACTAAAGAAACTAGGTGCCCGCAAAGACCTTCTTATTCTGTTTCCCGAACACCATTTGTCGCACGCGGCATCTGCCTACTACCCTTCGCCATTTAGTGAGGCCGCAGTAGTTACTATTGATGGCGTTGGAGAATGGACCACCACTTCTATTGGATATGCGAAAGGAAATAACATTACCATATTAAAAGAACAACACTTCCCACATTCAATAGGGTTGCTTTACTCCGCATTTACTTACTTTTTAGGTTTCAAGGTAAACAGCGGAGAATACAAGGTAATGGGACTTGCTCCATATGGTGATATTTTGAACGAGCAAACAGTAAGCTATATCGACAAGATAAAAACAGTGCTCATTGATATAAGAAACGACGGTTCTTATTTACTCAACATGCATTACTTCGCTTTTGCCAGCGAACTTAAAATGATACATGTAAAAAAATGGGAGAAGCTGTTTGGAATAGAAAAAAGAAAACCGGAAACTGAATTGTTGCAGGCTCACAAAAACCTTGCCCGTGCCATACAGGAAGTGCTCAACGATATTATTATCATGCTGGCACAAACGGCCCGGCAACTTACCGGAAGTAATCAGCTAGTGCTGGCAGGAGGCGTGGCATTGAATTGTGTGGCCAATGCCCGCATTATTGAAGAAGGTATATTTTCTGATGTTTGGGTACAACCCGCAGCAGGTGATGCTGGCGGTGCGCTAGGCGCTGCCTATGCTGCAGCAAACATTTGGTTCAAACAACCTGATCGCAAGTCTGGTGCTTGTGATGCCATGAAAGGTTGTCAGCTTGGACCGCACTATGACACAGCTGCTATCAAAAAATTAATTGCGCCTTTTGGTGCTGCTTATAAATATTACAATGATTTCAACGAGCTTACCCGCTTCATTGCAAAGGAGATAAGCAAGGGGAAAATCATCGGTTGGTTTCAGGGCAAAATGGAATTCGGTCCCCGGGCTTTAGGCAACCGCAGCATTCTTGCCGATGCATTTTCTGCCGACATGCAAAGCATTTTAAATGTGCGCATCAAACAAAGGGAATCATTCAGGCCTTTCGCACCGGCAGTAATAGAAAATGATACGCATTTGTATTTTAATGCAACCCGGCCATCCCGGCACATGTCGTTTACTTTTAAACAACTTGATAAAATAAGTGCACCGGCTGTTATCCATGTCGATGGTTCTGCACGCATCCAAACGGTAAATAAGAATGTTCACTCCCGATTGTTTCAACTTCTCGAAGCCTATAAACAGGAAACCGGTCATAGTCTCTTCATCAACACTTCTTTCAATCAGCGGGGAGAACCCATCGTCTGCACTCCCAAAGATGCTTATTTAGCTTTTATGCAAATGAAACTTGACTGGCTGGTAATGGGTGATTTTGTTTTCGACTACACACTTCAACCCGAAAACAATGGACCTAAAGAACGCAAATTTGAAGCTGATTGATTTTTAAAGGCATTTATTTAAAAGAAGTTATGCGCTTTTTTTCAGTTAAGATCAAATTAAGCATTTGTTAGTGCTTAAGTTAACCGTTTCAGGGAAATTTTGCAGTTATAAAATATTCATTAATCAAAATTATTGCTTGAGTATGAAAAAACTACTAATGCTTATGTTCATTCTCGTGCCCTTTTTCGAGCTAAGTGCTCAACAAAGGACGATAGCGGGAAAAATTATTGACCAGGCAGGAACTCCCCTTGCAGGTGCGACTGTCACATTAAAAGGGAGCGACCTGGCTACGACCACCGACTCATCGGGAACTTTTCATGTGAATGTCAACAACACCGGAAAAAACATTCTTATCATTTCCTATCTCGGTTTTATTCCGCAGGAAATAACTGTAAACAATCAAAGCAGCCTCACCATCCAGCTAAAACAAGGTTTAAACTCACTTGATAGTGTGGTGGTAGTAGGTTATGGTAGCTTGCGGAAAAAAGATGTTACCGCTGCTACGAGTACAATCAAGGCAGACGAAATTGTCAAAAGACCGTTGACCACTGTTGAACAGGCATTGCAGGGTACTGCTGCGGGTGTGGTGGTGCAAAGCAACAGCGGACAACCGGGCAATGGGCTCAGCGTTCGCATCAGAGGGGCCAATTCAATTACCGGCTCTAACGAACCACTGTATGTTATCGATGGTTTTGTTGGCGGCAATGTGTCGTCAATTTCAGTGAACGATATCGAGTCAATGGAAATATTAAAGGATGCAGCCGCAACAGCCGTGTATGGTTCGAGAGGTTCCAATGGCGTTGTTATCATCACCACAAAAACCGGAAAAGCAGGCAAAACAAAAATTGATTTCAACCCATGGTTTAGCAAGGCACAGATACCTAAAAAGCTAAACCTGATGAATGCATACGATTTTGCCCGCGCATTGAATGCACAGAATGCCGCACAAAATACATCACCTGCCTTTACAGATGCACAGATTGCGGCCTTTAAACAAAATCCCGGCACGGACTGGCAGGATGAAATTACACAGGAACCGTGGATACAGAACTATCAGCTAAGTGTATCCGGAGGAGCTCCTAATGTAAACTACCTTTTCTCTTTCAACTATCTTGATCAACCGGGTTTGATCTTGAACCAGTACTACAAAAAAGCAATTTTGCATGCCAACGTAAACTTTAAGATCAACAGTAAAGTGGACGTTAAAATGTACGTAAATACATTGTTGCCAAAGAATAGAAATACAGGTTATGCCGGTGACATTACTGATCCTTTTGCGCAAGCTTTCCAATGGGACCCTACTTCACCGGTAAGGGATAGCACCGGCGCTTATATTCTGAAATCCAAATACGGCTCTAATGCTATTAATCCTGTAGCGCAGGCAAACAACCAGTTTGATGATAACTCCGGCACATACATCAATGGTACAGGTGTGCTTAACTGGCATATTACCAAGGACCTCACGTTTACAACAAACAACACCTACGATGTTAACTGGAACTACGGTCAAAACCTTCGCGGCCCGCAAACTGCCGATGGTCTTATAGGTAATGATTATGCGCAAAACACTGCAAGCAGAGCATGGAGCTTTCAGAACAGTAACTTCCTGACGTATAATCACAGGTTCGGTTATCATTCAATCACTGCTACGGCTCTTTATGAGCAGCGTAAATATGAAGCGATGAATGTAACAGCCAGGTCTGTAAACCTTTCTACATATGCTCTTGGCTACTATAATCTGGGTTTAGGTACTACGCAAAAAACTACGTCAGGTTATTCTGCGGATGCCTTGCAATCTTTTATGGGAAGAGTTGTTTATTCCTACAAAGACAAGTACTTATTAACGGCGGCTGTTCGTTCGGATGGTTCTTCGCATTTGACAGACAAGTACAGCACGTTCCCTTCAATCTCTGCAGGATGGAACATTGCTAAAGAAGATTTTCTGTTTTCATCAACTGTAGTGTCTGATCTTAAATTGCGTGCAAGCTGGGGTATTACCGGCAACCAGGCTGTACCAGCCTATGCAAGCATAGCAAAAATAAACACTGGTACACAGGGCCCGAATGGTACCTTGGGATATTATTACAACGGCAACACTTTATCCATTGCTACTTCGTTGGGTTCACCTGTTTCATCTTCGCTTAAATGGGAAGAAAACACTGAGACCAACATTGGTGTAGATGCCTCGTTCTTTAAAGGCAGATTAACTTTTACAGCCGATGCCTATCGCAAAAAAATCACCAACCTGCTATATAATTACCAGGCAGCCTATTATTTAGGTGGTGGCTCTTACATACGCAATATGGGAAGTCTGGAAAATAAAGGATTAGAATTCTCATTAGGTGGTACGCCGGTAAGTGTGGGCAAATTTAGCTGGACCGCAAATTTGACGTTTTCACTTAACAGAAATAAAGTACTGGATCTTGGTGGCCTAGACAGCGTTGTGCTTAGCAACGTAGGTTCTGCACAGAGCAACAACTCTATATTGGTTGTCGGAAAATCCTTAGGAAATTTCTATGGCTATCAATACCTGGGAACCTGGAAAAGTAATGAAGCGGCACAGGCTGCACAATATGGCATGAACCCCGGCAACTCAAAATACACTGATGTAAATGGCGACCACAAGTACACACCGGATGATTATATGGTGATAGGAAACGGAACGCCTAAGTACTCATGGGGCTTCATCAGTGATTTGAGATATGATAACATTACACTCAGCTTCATGCTACAGGGAACACAGGGCAACCAAATCTATTCAGGTACCTTTCCTTATACATTTGGTGGACAAGGGGATGCAAGAAATGCAACAAATTCAGACATCCTGAATGTATGGACGCCACAAAATCAAACCGACATTCCGACTTTCCAAAGTTCCAGCAACAACTCAATTCACAGCAGCAGATACGTGTACAATGCCAGCTATGTGAAATTGAGAAATCTGTCTCTATCCTATCGTTTCCCACAGTCAATGATGTCTAGACTGAAAATGATCAATCTTGAAGTATATGTGAGTGGCCAAAACCTTTTCTGCATAACCAAATACCCGGGATATGATCCGGAAGTTACCAATGCCAATTATGGTGCGTATCCCGCACTTTCACAAGGCCTTGAAACCGGTGTAATTCCTAACCCGAGAACATACACATTCGGTCTTAGAACGACATTTTAAAAAAGTTTAGATGACTATAAAAAACTTAACAATGCCTACTAAAAAAATATATCTATACCTGCTTTCCGGATCAATTATCTTCTCAGGTTGTCAAAAACTAACGGAGGATCCCAAAGCAACACTCACACCAGTTAACTATTTTAAAACGCAAGCTGATCTGGATGCTGCCGTTGCCGGTATTTATGAGCAATATTCCTACGATGGAGCGTATGGCTTTACCACTCGCATGACATCTTATTTCAGTTCTGACGATATAACAACAGATCCCGGACTTAATAAACAGGACATGCGGGACTTTGATCAGCTCAGTGGTGCAAGCGATAACAATAGTATGACTGCAGAATGGCAAGGCCCGTGGACAGCCATCTATCAGGCCAACAACGTACTCTCCAATTATGAAAAGGTGAATACAACCGATGATCTCAAAAGGCAAGCTGCTGGGCAGGCACTTTTTCTAAGAGCTTGGGGCTATTACATGCTGGTGAGAACTTTCGGAGAAGTACCTCTTATCCTTAAGCCTATTGGTGCAGATGAACATCCGGACAGAAAACCGGTTTCGGAAGTTTACGCTGCTATCGTTGCCGATTTGCAACAGGCAAAAAGCTGGCTTCCGGTTTCATTTGCTGGCCAGCCGGGAAAGGCCAATCAAATGGCTGCGCGTGCAATGCTGTCAGATGTTTATTTAACAATGGCTGGCTGGCCGCTCAACCAAACAAATTACTATGCAACGTCTGCTACAGAAGCAGATTCGGTGATCAAGTCATCCATCTATAACCTGAGCACTCCGTATGACAAAGTATTTACGAGCAACAACACACCGGAATCAATTTTTGCATTACAGTTTAATGTTGCTGGTGGCTTGCCTCAAAGAGGTTATGGATCATCCTGCGTTCCCCTGGAAGAAAGTGGTTTGGACAACTCAGGAGGATGGGATGATTTTTTTCCTGAAATAAATTTTTTCCTGGCCGCGCCAAAATGTACAAGAACGGACGCTACGTTTTATACAACGTTCAAATTATTGCAGGCAAACAAATCATTTAAACTTGTTCCGTGGAGTTCTTCAGAGACACGCGTAAAACATCCTTATTACAAGAAATTCAGAGCCGGTTTGAATGGCGATGGTGTAAGCGAAACAGATACATCGATAAACTACATCAAACCAAGTACGAATAAAGCGCTTGACATTATCAGGTATCCACTTATTTTATTGAACTATGCCGAAGCAACGGCAATGGCTGGCAGCGCTCCAACAGCAGAGGGTTATAATGCGATAAACCTTGTAAGACAAAGAGCGGGTGAAGGTCCCCTGACTCCCGGACTGGCTGCGGCTGCGTTCCGCGACTCCGTTGTTACGGAAAGAGCGTATGAATTTGCAGGCGAGTTTGGCATAAGATGGTTCGACGTCGTAAGATTACAATTGTTGCCGAAAATTATCAAGGCGCGGGGCACTAACGAAAACCCAATACCACCAAAAGTATTGAACGACCCTGCAGCTATACAGCAAAAATATCTTGCGCCTATTCCTTACAATGAAATGTTGCGAAATCCAAGCTGGAAACAGAATTCGGGTTATTAACGTTTAAAGTCTAATGCTAAACGCCTAACGCTGAACGCCAAGCCTATGTGCTGGCAGCAAGCGTTATGCGTTCTGCGGAAATGAATTATTCTTCGTTATATCGGAAAATGTTTTCTTGAACTCTTCACCACACATTTCTTTATAATCCTTGGAAAATCTTGTGTAGGTTTTATTCGCCAACTCATGCCTTTTCAGGTAGATGAGCACTTTACATTTGTATTCCAGTGCGTCTTCATTTAGCCTGTCAAATTGGAAAATCCAGTTGGCTATCTCAATCACGAATTCAGGATCATCATGCGAATTGCTTTCATGCGCCAGGTAACTAAGGCTGATATCAATTACCGCATTTGAAATATCTGCTTTCACATCATCCAGCCAATCATATTCTGTTTGAGAAAGAAATGATCCCTTGCCGGTAATTTGCAAAAGCTGCATGATATAGTGTTTATTAACAACATCTGGTTTTTCTTTTACCAGGTCAATGAATTTGCAATAGTCAACAAACACAACATCATCGGTGGTTTGAAACTGCCAAAAATTAGATTTCTTGACAAGCGAACAATTGCCCACCTTCTCCAATATTCCCTTTAATTTGGCCATGTTAACAGAGCGATTATTTTTCGCATCCTTCACCGATTTATTGGTCCATAATATTTCATTCAATTCCTCGGAATTAATACCACGCCCATTCCTGAATGTATAAATAAGTACCAACAAGAAAAGCTCTTTAATCAGTGGAGAAAACAACTCTGTAATGTCTTCACCTGCTTTATCAAAAACCTGGAATTGCCCAAAAAGCAATACCGATGAAACATGGTTATCTACTGTTGTATTCACGTACACAGCCTCATGCTCTTCTTCTGTTTCCACGTTAGATTTATGAATAACCTGACTGCCGGTAAAAACTGGCTCTGCAATTTTCACAGGCGCATCTTGTTGCTGAACTGTCATAGATTTTTGCAAAGACAGTTTTTTGCGCCTTCTCCGGTTTAATATAATATAGAAGAAAAGAACGCCTCCTGCGAACAGGGCAGCGAAAATCAAAAATAAGTTTGTCCTGCTGTGCTCTTTGGAAGACACCAGGGGATTTGCTTCTTCAATTGGAGGAAAATCCAGCGAATATACTTTTACGTCAGTGTGCTTTGACAGCGAATCAAATCCCGAATAGAAAAATGTGACTGCGATTAATTTTCCTGCATGTGGAGCATAATATAGATCTGCAAAGGATTGGACATCGTAGAATGAATAGGGAATTTTATCTCCCATTAACTTAAACACTGGTTCCTTTAATGAACCTTCAATGACCTGTAAACTTGAATTAAAACTTCTATTGGAAAAAACTAAACCGTAATAGCGTTGGCTTTTTTCGTCAATGACCAGGCTATTGGCAAAAGTATATCTGAAATCATCTGAATTTAACTCAAAGAGTTTTTTAAACGTTTTTCTGCGCACATCGAAAACATACATGTCTGTATAGACTTCGGGGTCCAGCATCTGGTCACCTGTTTTACTACCGTAGCCACCTATTATATACGCCGAATCGCCGGAAGCAGTGGCACCAAGTGCAGCCAGGTAACGCGGAGAAAAAACATTATCATTGAAATGCAACGTATCCCATCTGTTTGAATTTAGTGAGTAGCGTTGCACAGAATTTTTATACTTCAGCCAGCCATAACCGCCTATAACGTAAATAGAAGTGTCATACCGTGAAAGAAATTTATTCGCATGCCAAAATGCTGTAAGCACAGTATCCTTCATACCGCCGGTCCAGGACTTACTGCCCGGCTTATAAACAGCAACATTTTTTTTATCAATAAATATATTGTAAAAACGCCCTGACATACTATCAAACAAGCCCTGGCTTCCGAGTATAATATTTGCACGCTCAATTGGCTGCAGCTTCCAAATAGCATTGGGAGTCGTTACGCTGTAGCTGATAACAGAATCAGAACCAGATATGTAGATGGTTTCTGATTTAGCATCAAAAGAAGCAATCGCATTGCCTTTAATAGAAAACGACCCAATCGAACTCCAGTGCTGGTGCAACGGTCTAATCCAAACAGGATTTTTGATAAAAGAATTTACCTGGCCAATGCTATCAGACGATGTGCTTCCGTTGACTTCGTTCAGTGGCCAATAATATCGCTGCTCGTTTCCATTAAACAAACGGATATCCTTAATGCGCATCGGCGGAATATCACGGGTTTGATAGTGGTCCACATCATTTGCGCCAAACAAAAATCTGTAGTACTGACTATTCAAAGGAATTTTTGCGGTACCCACATTTTTGCCGTTAGCGTATAAAACAATATGCTGTTGAACGGGATCTAGCACTACGCTTATCTTGTTCCAGCTGTAATAAAGCGATAAAGAATCTATGGCAAAGGATATTCCTGAAAAACGCGATCCAAATACGATCTTGAACTTTGACCCCAGCTGATCAAACATTACGTCTATATTCTGTTTATCGTTCAATATCCGAACGACATACCCAAAATACACCTGGTGGCCGCCGACGAAATTCAGATCAAAATCCAGTCTTACACTTTTATTGAATTTCAGCGAATCACCCGGCGCTAAAATCAATGCAGTTCTCTTCTCAAGAACCGACTCATGACTATTGAACTGTAGTCCGTAAGACTGAGCATTGACGCGCATGACCAATACCAGCAAACAAAAAAGTTCAATCAGACGTTTTAACATACACTTTGGGAAAAAAATTAAATACTTTTATTCGACGCTCTGAAAAGATTCACCGAATCATTAAATGTGACCTTACAAACATTTCCGGTCTAAAAGGGATTATAGCTGCTTTTTTTTAACTGCTCAATAATTATTGACACAGCTCTGACAGAATCCGGGAGGATACCTTTTCGTAGTTGAAAAAGTATTTGGCACATGGCTTTGAAAAAATAAGCGATCGCTGGCAACCTTCATTATCGAATAAATATTTTGCAGTTAATTATACAAGTACTAAAAATAGTCAAAAATTAAATCAAAAGTGCCAATATTATATTTTTGAAACATTGCGGAGATTACGGATAACCAGTCATTTAGTAAGGCAGGATGAAGATCGCTCTCCTATTATCGCGCTAATGCTCATTATTAATTGAAAGTGAATTTACTTTTTACCGGATATTTTATCTGAAAGAGTGGCCAAAGATCAGGACACCTGGAACAGTCGTGACAATCAAGAATTCCACAATAGTTGTAGACTTGTAAATAATAGCCGCATCACAAAAATATTAGTTCAAATTCCGTACGATAAAATACCTACTTGACATTGCCCTTTTCTTTGAGCATTTTGCAGGCTCTATCACGACCCACCGACGAACAAATAACGCGAAACAATGTTATTGGCATCTCTCAGGATGCACCATTTTAATCAAATAAAAAAGCAGCTATGAACAAGATTACAGTAAAAGACGGAACAGAAATCTATTACAAAGACTGGGGCACGGGACAACCACTCGTCTTCCACCATGGATGGCCACTCTGCAGCGATGACTGGGATGCGCAGATGATTTTCTTTTTACACCAGGGTTACAGGGTAATCGCCCTTGATCGCAGAGGGCATGGCAGATCCAGCCAGACCGCGGTTGGTCATGACATGGACACGTATGCTTCAGATGTGGCGGCACTCACAGAGGCGCTCGATTTAAAAAATGCCGTGCATATAGGCCATTCAACGGGCGGCGGCGAGGTGATCCGCTACACAGCTAAATTTGGCAAGGGCCGTGTAGCAAAGGCAGTTCTCATAAGCGCTGTAACGCCAATTATGGTTCAAAGTGAAAAAAATCCTGATGGTGTGCCGTTGTCTGTGTTCGACGACATACGCAATAACACGGCTACCCACAGGCAGCAATTCTTCCAGGATTTTACCATTCCTTTCTATGGTTACAACCGTGAAGGCGCAAAAATCTCCCAGGGTGTTCGCGACAATTGGTGGCGCCAGGGTATGATGGGTGCTATAAAAGCGCACTATGACTGTATCAAGGCTTTTTCAGAAACAGATTTCACAGAAGACTTAAAAAGTGTAGACATTCCAGTGCTGGTTTTGCACGGTGAAGATGACCAGATTGTGCCATTTGCTATTTCCGGCGCAAAAGCAGTTAAGCTGTTGAAACACGGGAAACTGATCTCCTATCCAGGCTTCCCGCACGGCATGCCGACAACGGAAGCGGCAACCATCAACCGTGACTTGCTGGCTTTTATTAAAGAATAACCATACAGGTCAACAGGCGGCCAGCATCATCAACCTGGCTGCCTGTAGTTACTTTCGTCCACCACCAGACAGTTCCTAACGCACAACATTTGCTTCATTACAGATCAATGCTCCATCTTAATATTCATCAAAAAGTCGAAGAGGTTTTCTTCTGTTGCAATGTTCAGCTTCTTTCTTAGCCGGTATCGCGCTATCTCTACGCCGCGCACAGAGCATTGGCGTTCGCAATTTCAAATTCATCAAACAATAATTTTATGCCTGCTATAGTGATCATTAACAAATAAGAAGGAACTTCATAAAAAATTATCTATAAAAAACAAAATGAAGGAGGGCTGGTCACGAATCCTTTTCAGCAGGGATGAACTGGCTCTCCTGATTTTTTTATACAAAAGCCATAATTCGTATGCTCAAAAAAACAACCCTTTTTATCACTGCATTTATTCTGCACATCTTAGTTGTTAATGCACAGAGGAACCAATTGATCACCTGTATAGAAGGAAGGAAAACAATAAGCCTGAACGGGAAATGGCAATACATTGTGGACCCTTATGAAACGGGCTTTTATGATTATCGCTTCAAGGAACGCAGCGAAAATGACAACGATGCCTTCTGGAACAGCGACGTGCCCAAAAACAAATACGATCACAAGGAATACGGCTATTCAGATAAGAACACATTGAAAGTCCCGGGCGACTGGAATTCGCAGGACCCAAAGTTTCTTTACTATGAAGGCACTGTTTGGTACAAAAAAACATTTGATTACAAAAAGAGCAATACTGCTAACAGGGTGCTTCTTTATTTCGGTGCTGCCAATTACAAAACCGATGTGTATTTGAACGGTAAAAAACTGGGACAACATATCGGAGGTTTTACGCCATTTAATTTTGAAATACCAGATTCTATTTTAAAGGATAAGGGCAACTACCTCGTCGTAAAAGTGGATAATAAAAGAGGCGCTGAAGAAATACCAACGTTGAATACTGACTGGTGGAACTATGGAGGTATTACAAGAGATGTAAAACTGGTGGAACTCCCTGCGAGCTTTATCACCGGCTATGCATTACAGCTCACAAAACTTTTACCGGGCGACAATAAAATACAAGGCAATGTAAAGCTTGACAACAGTAATGTGAGCCAGGTGCAAGTGGAAATTCCTGAATTGAAACTGAAGCAAAGTTTTCCTGTAAACGGCAATACGGCTTCGATAGATTTTACAGCTCCTAATTTGCAATACTGGTCGCCGAAAACGCCAAAGCTGTATCGCGTTATTGTAACTGCCGGAAATGATCGCATAGAAGACAAAATAGGCTTTCGCACCATTGAAACAAAAGGTGATCAACTGTTGCTGAATGGTAAACGCCTGTTCATGCGTGGCATCAGCATCCACGAAGAAATTCCGCAACAGGGGCGCCGTGCCTATAGCAAGGCAGATGCATTGCAACTACTCGGTTGGGCAAAGGAATTGAATTGCAACATGGTGCGCCTCGCCCATTATCCTCACGATGAAAGCATGACCCGCATGGCGGACTCTTTGGGCATGTTGGTATGGTCAGAAATACCGGTGTACTGGACGATCAAATTTGGAAACGAAGAAGTATTGGCAAAAGCAAAACAACAACTAACGGAAATGATCACTCGTGACCAGAACAGGGCAAGCATCGTCATCTGGTCAGTTGGTAATGAAACACCTATTTCAGAAACACGGACGAACTTCATGCACACATTGTTGCAAACAGCAAAGGAGCTCGATCCTACCCGACTCGCTTCTGCCGCACTGGAAGTATCGTATAAGGCACAAGGCAAAAACGTCAACATGATAGATGACCCGTTGGGTAAGTATGTAGACATGGTTGCCTTTAATGAATACCTCGGCTGGTATCTCGGTACGCCGGATAGTTGCAAAACTGCCAACTGGGCCACCATTTACGACAAACCATTATTCATCAGCGAAACAGGCGCAGAGGCACAAGGCGGCTTTATAAGCAGCAGCAATGCCATGTGGAGCGAAGACTACCAGGCATGGTATTATAAAGAGCAAATAGCCATGCTAAAAAGAATGCCAGCCAACTTTACCGGCATTTCGCCGTGGATACTCGCCGACTTCCGCTCGCCTCGAAGAAACAACCCAACTTATCAGCAAGGATGGAACACAAAAGGATTGATTGATAGAAATGGTAAGAAAAAGAAAGCTTTCTTTTTGCTGAAGGAATATTATAGTGAAATGGAGAAGATGTATCCTTAAGAATGTCTTGCTATAATAATATCAACCTCGAAAGGGATCACATTCCAACCATACCCTTCGAGATCAGGGACAGTTAAATAAAAAGAGTCTTTGGGCAAATGCTCAAAGACTCTTTCAGTTTCATACAATTCTCATGATCACTTTGCCACCAGCTCGTATATTTTACCCGGCTGTGTTTGAATTTCAAATAAAAAAGTTTCTTTCAGAGGCAGCAACTTGATGGTTGCTTCAGTTGAAATAACAGGCGCCTGATTTTTTTCTGTCTGGTAAAAACTATTGACATTGTCTCCAACCGCTGCCCTTAACGATTGCCCGTTGTTTAATTGCATTGTAACGGGAACTCGTACGCGAAGGTTCCCTCCTATTGTTGATTTGATTGAAACTTTCACCAGCTTACCTTCCTTCCATTCCATGCGAACAATTTCAAAACCACCTCTTGCGCGCAAGCCGCTAACGCTTCCGTTTGGCCATGCATCTGGCAATGCAGGCAGTAAGTAAATCGCACCGTCTGCGCTTTGCATCAGCATTTCTGCAATGCCTGAAGTACAACCGAAGTTGCCATCGATTTGAAAAGGTGGACATGCGTCGAAAAGATTGTTGTAAGTGCCTCCGCCTCCTTCATTGGTGCCGACAGGTGTCAATTGTTTTTTAATGATCTGGTAGGCGTGATTGCCATCCAGCATGCGCGCCCACCAATTAACCTTCCATCCCATGCTCCAGCCTGTGGATACATCGCCGCGTTGAATGAGTGTATTCCTTGCCGCATTGTACAACTCGGGGGTACGAAATGCGGATATTTGATTTGATGGAAATAATCCGTACAAATGTGAAATATGGCGATGATTGTCCTTAGGATTATCAATATCATCAAGCCACTCCTGCAATTGTCCGTATTTTCCAACATGCATTGGTGCCAGCCGATCGCGTAACCCACGCAATGTATCCGCAAATGCAACGTCCTTGCCTAATATTTTAGCGGCGTTGATAGCATTTGAAAACACATCAAAAACGATTTGATTGGTCATCGTTACTCCTGCATCCAGCGAAGAGCCTTCATGTGCGGCTGGTGCATTTTCGGGCGACATATCCGGACAAACGACCAGCCAGTGATACTTTGGATGCTCTACTAAAAAATCTGCATAAAACATTGCGGCATCTTTTAGTATTGGGTAAACCTCTGACAAAAATTTTTGATCGCCACTGTACTCATAATGCTCCCATAAGTGTTGGCTTGTCCATCCTCCACCATTGTTCCAAATGCCCCAGAATGCACCGTCTACCGCTCCCGTGCTCCGCCAAATATCAGTGTTGTGATGCGCCATCCAACCTCTCGCGCCATACATGTCGCGAGCCGTTTGCGTTCCGGTTTCTGCCATTTCCTTTACCATTTTTATAAAGGGTTCATGCAGCTCGGCAAGATTTGTTTTCTCGGCTGGCCAATAGTTCATTTCTGCATTGATGTTGATCGTGTATTTGCTATCCCAAGGAGGAAACAGTTTATTGTTCCATATACCTTGCAAATTGGCTGGTTGACCACCGGGTTGAGAAGATGAGATCAGCAGGTATCTGCCGTACTGGTAATAAAGAGTAACAAGTCCCGGATCATTATTATTTGCAAAAAGCTTTAAACGTTGATCTGTCGGAAGCTTTGCGTCAGCAGTATTACCAAGATCTAGTTTAACGCGGTTAAAATAACTTTGGTACGCAGCGATGTGCTCCTTGCAAATTTGCGTAAATGATTTATTGATTGCTTTGTTGAGATAGCCAATTGCCCTTTCATTTTCATTTCCACTCACATCGTTATAGCTGTTGAAATTAGAGGCAATGGAAATATAGATCGTGGCTTCATCAGCATTCTTCACAATGACAGAAGTGTCTGTACTGGCTACAGTACCACCTTTTGTTTTTATCTGCGCAATGCCTTTGTACTTTACCATTCCCTTCACGCCTTCATGATCAATGGTTGTTCCGGAAATGGAGAGTCGCGTTTGATCCGACGTTGCTACAACGGCATTCGGTATTGCCGGCGCATAGTTCGCTGTAAAAGAAATACTTCGCGTTTTATTGGCAGTAAGATGCACAACGATTACACGATCCGGCAATGAGGCAATCACTTGTCTTGTATAAACGACATCGCCAACTTTATATGTAGTTGTGGCGATTGCTTTTTCGATATCAAGCTCACGCCTGTAATTTGAAAATTGATCGTGGCCCTCAAAATGCAATTGGAGATTTCCAACGGGTTCAAACATTTGCCCCTGCGATTTTTTACTGACGATAACTTTGTTCGCCAATTTCTCTGCTTCTTTTTGTTTGCCCTCAAATATTAACCGGCGCATTTCAGCCAGAGAATCGAGACACAATGGATTGTCGTTGCGATTCGGGCCACCGCTCCATACGGTATGTTCATTCAATTGTATGATGTCCGTTGACACATTTCCATACACCATTGCTCCCAACCTGCCGTTGCCGACTGGTAGTGCATTTTCCCATACATCACCGGATGGATGGTCATACCACAGCCGTAGCCTGCTTTCGCTTTGAGCAATTGCGCTACGACACTGCACAATCAAAATACAAATAAGAAAACTCTTGAAAATAGGTGCATACCTCATCGCTTACGTAAGATTTACTTTCGTCAGTTATTCAATATTAAATGGGAACAGCTCAATCACTTAAATTCACAATCCATAAGGATTCAATGTTTGGATAGTCCCGTCTGCATTGTGTGTTAATTTGGCAACCTTCACACTCCTAAGATGGGTAACACCTTTTGAAAGTGACGAATCATGATAGAATAAATACCATTCTCCATTATATTCTGCAATCGAATGGTGACTGGTCCATCCCACTACCGGGTTTAATACAACACCTTTGTAAGTGAAAGGCCCGTAAGGATTATCTCCTACTGCATAACATATAAAATGCGTATCACCTGTAGAGTAAGAAAAATAATACTTGCCATTGTACTTATGCATCCATGATGCTTCAAAAAATCTTCTGTTGTTATCGCCCTGCAACAATGCACTGCCTTGCTCATCTATAATCACTACATCTTTTGGCGCTTCCTCAAATTCAAGAAGGTCATTTGTCAGCTTTGCAACTTTTGCACAAAGAGCGGCCTCGTTATCTAGAGGTAGGTGTGCAAAAGGGCTCTCTGGCTGAGACGCTTCAAATATGCCTTGTCTCCAGCGCTGTAACTGTCCGCCCCAAATGCCTCCGAAGTACATATAGTAACTTCCGTCGTCGTCTTTAAATACAGCAGGATCAATGGAGAAACTATTGGCTATGGCGTTTGCTTGTGGTTTGAACGGCCCATAAGGCGAACCACTAACAGCAACGCCTATGCGAAAAATGCCCTGTTTATCTTTTGCCGGAAAGAAGAGATAATACTGTCCATCTTTTTCATTGGCGTCCGGTGCCCACATTTGTTTATCGGCCCAGGGAACATCTTTTACATGCAATGCCACACCATGATCTGTTGCTTTTCCATCCGGTGCATCCATCGATAACACATGATAATCCTCCATCGCAAAGTGACTGCCCAAATCATCAAACGCATCACCGGCGTCGATGTCATGAGATGGATAGATATAAATCTTTCCGTTAAATACATGTGCCGAAGGGTCTGCTGTATAAATATGTTCCACAACGGGTGCAGAAATAGCTTTCTGTTTCAATGCTTCGAAATCAATGTGGGCGATGCTATCTTCAGGCATGACTATACAGTTTGTTGTTCTTTAATTTTGTTTCTTCTTTGTTTCAGCGCATCTTCTATTTCCAGTTCCATTTTTTTATTCAACCGGTAACCGGAAAGCAACAATGCCGCGGCAATAAAGATCAATCCGGGAATAACACTTACAAGCAACTTGATGCCGCTGGTTGCACTAGGGGTTTGCACGGCAACATCTGCCTGGTAGCCAAATATACTTAATAGCCAGGCAGACAAAGCGCCGCCTACGCTCAGACCTACTTTCAATCCAAAGATCATTGCTGAGAATATGATAGCTGTTGCCCGGCGATTGTTTTTCCATTCGCTATAATCTGCTACATCCGCTATCATTGCCCACAATAACGGAATGGTTATTCCATAAATAAACCCATGTACCGTTTGCGTAACAAATACCGCCATAACCGCCGTATTATTATAGAAGTAAATGGCAATCAGGCAAAGCGCAGACAATGCAAGAAAAACGGAGAAGACATTTCTTTTACCGAACTTATCGGCAAATGGTTTTGAAAAGGAAATACCTACTATCATCGCAATGGTACTGAATGCACTGGTGAAGCTGGATGCAGCGTACGGCGCACTTCCCGGCTTTTGAAACTCTTCAAACGCAGCTGGATTAAAAACATGGCCAAGTGCGTTGATGATGCTATTGAAGCCAACCTTGTCTAAAAATGCAACCTGGCTTTGCTCAGAGAGATAATATTTGAAGTAAAATATGTTCATGCCACCTTTTATCGCAAGTGTAATAAAGACGAGGATAGTAACGGCGAGCATAATCAACCATGGCTTGTTTTTAACGAGGTCCTGCAGATCCTGCTTAACCGGCGTTTTTTCTTCCTGCGGAGGATGTATCCTTTCTTTGGTAGTTAAAAATGTAATTATAAAACACACAACTCCAACGATGGCAAATACCAGCATCACTTTTTCAAATCCTTTTGCTTTGTCTCCGTGTCCGAATGATAATGCAAGGGGCAATAATAAAACCTGTATGACAAACTGCGCGACCATCACCGCAACAAAGCGATAAGAGGACAATGAATTACGTTCCTTCATATCTCCTGTGAGCACGCCGCTCAATGCAGAGTACGGGAGGTTGTTTGCAGAATATACAACCACCAGCAAGAGATAAGTTATGAAAGCGTACGCCACTTTTCCACCTTCCGAAAAATCCGGTGTTGAAAATGCGGCGAGAGATATCACACCAAACGGTATGGCTGTCCATAGTACCCAGGGACGAAACTTTCCCCATCTTGTTTGTGTGCGATCTGCAATGGCGCCCATTACGAGGTTAAAACAGGCACCGATGACGCCACCAATCAGCATTACCATGCTTGCTTTGCCGGGTGGTATCTTATAAATATCCGTATAAAAGAAAGCAAGGAAAGCCATCAATGTTTGAAATATCAGGTTGGCGGCAAGGTCACCTAAGCTGTATCCTATTTTTTCAAGGACAGACAATCGTTGGGATGATTTTTTCATTTTGGGGTTGAATTGAGTACTAAATATCAGCTTTTTGTTTTGGATTCTATCACTTTGTAGTAGGCAAGTTTTGGGGCGAATTGTCTGTCAAATAGCAACGGATAGTTAGTGCGCCCTCTCACAGGCCAGTCATTCAGCCAGGATTGTCCATCGTTTACTCCCCAAAAGGTTATACGACCAATTTTATCCTTGTGCTTTAAAAAGATCTTAAACAAATGTTCATAGTCAGTTGCAAGCTGTTGTTGCATAGAATCAGGAAGGCCTGCAACAAAAGGATTGAATTGCGCATTGTAAGCAGCACTCTGGTTAACATCAGCTGTGTTGCCGTTTAATGGATTGGGCAATACACTTAAGTCAAGCTCTGTAAACATTACTTTAATACCAAGCGCACCGAAGGCTTCGATGCTTTGTTCAATTTCATCAAAGGGTACGTGGCCGGCTCTCCAATGTCCCTGAATGCCAATGCCATCAATGCGTACGCCGGCCGCCTGGATCTTTTGCACCACTGCAATGGCACCGGCTCTTTTCTTTGGTTGCTCAATATTGTAATCGTTGTAATAAAGTTGCGTATGAGGAGCTGCTTTTTGTGCAAGGCGAAAGGCTTCAACAATGTAGTCATCACCAAGCTTTTGCAAAAAGATAGATTTGCGCAGCGTGCCGTCTTCATTCAATGCTTCATTGACAACATCCCATGAATACACTTTGCCATCGTAACGTGACGCCAGTGTGTTGATGTGTTCCGTAAAAAACTGGCGCACCGAATCTGCGCTTTGCAATCTGTGAACATAAGCAGGCAACTGGCTGTGCCAGATGAGTGTATGTGCGTTGACACGAATATCATTGGCTGCTGCATAAGCCACCAGCTTATCTGCAAGGTCAAAATTATACGTTCCCCATTGTGGATGTATCTCCTCTGCTTTCATAATATTTTCCGGCGTTGCTGCATCAAATTGTTGCGGGATCAATGCTGCAGCTTTGGGATCTTGTTGTTCAATTTGACGAGTATTCAATGCAGTCCCTATAAGAAAATCATCTTTAAAGGTACTGCGCAGCGTAGTTTTCTCTGCTGCCTTGTTCACATGTTTGCTACCTGAACAGTTGCATAAAATTGTTGCACTGACAAAGAGTAAGCTGATGCGTATTGATTGATTGGTCATATAGAAAATGTTGGTTAAATCGTGAAGAAAAGGAACGCTGATTTTCATGATTGTCATGGTTTATCATGATTTTTTAGAAAGAGATCATAACTAATCATGACAATCATGAAAATCAGCGTTCCATTAGTTTGAAATTTTATCGCTGATATGGAAATAATCAAAGTCTGTGTAACCTCCCGCACTTTTTGTTGCATAATTGAAAAGTCCGAAACGATAACCCATAAAGTGTGCAAGAGAATATTCCATTTTTAAAGTTGCACCAATCGGTTGCCATGAAGTACCATCAAGACTGTAGAAGAAACGAGCCGTGTCCACTTTGTTACGGAAGTCGCACTCGGCCTTCAGATACACTACTTTTTGTGACAGCGGAAATGTTTGTATTTCTTGCGCGCTACCACTTTGAGCATCGATCATTACAATTGCTTTGCTATTACCAGATGCCTTCACTCCGACCATTCCATATTTTTTCTGCAACAAACACAGACCTGCGATATCACCGTCTTTCATACCTGTTACATCTATTGCTGTTGAGCCGCTGCATACAGGTCCTATCGTTCGTTGTGTGAGCATATTTTTTACGAGATAAAAAGAAGTATCCACTCTGCCTGTCGTGATGCGCAAAAATCCCTTTCGTTTTGTTAATGACCAATGACCATTATCAGGATTGTGGTTCCATTGCCATACAAGCGGCAATGATGGCTCACCTTTTTTTCGGTTAAATTCATCAGATGCCACAATGCCGGGAATCAAGCCTTTGCTTGCCGGAAGGTCCAGTGTTTCAGGTACTTTACCATTCACACCCAGCACGGGCCAGCCATCTTCCCATTTAACGGGTACGAGATAAGGGATGCGACCAACTGCGCCATAATCGCGAAACAAATAGGAATACCACTCACCGTTTGGCATGTCTATCAATCCACCCTGTGCCACTCCTAAATCCTGAAGTGCCACCTTCCCTTCGTATGGACCCGTGATGTTATCTGCGCGGTGCACCACCACCGTGCGCATACCGCCCCTCGGCCATGTGATGTTAAACAGATAATACTTGCCTTTCACTTTTATCAGCTGCGAACCCTCCGCACCCAGTCCAATGCTGTTTCCAGCCGGAGCGCTTGCATTTTCAATCAACACCTGGTCAACGCCTCCGGTTTTTACTCCTGTAACATCTTCGTTTAGTTCAGTAATCCTGAGTTTACCATTTCCCCATATCATGTACACTTTACCATCGTCATCGAAGAACAGAGAATGATCATGAAATGCCGGTTGAAAAGTCACTCGCCTCCACGGTCCCTTTTCAATGTTCTTTGTTGAGTAGATATAGGTTCTGCCAGTTGTTTGTGCAAAGGTACTCACATAGTAAATGCCGTTGTGAAAACGAATGCTGCTTGCCCAGGACTCTTTGCCATAGGTACTTTTACCGTTGTCGAGATTCATCGCATCAACATTGGCTAAAGTATCGTAGGCGTAATTCACAATCTGCCAGTTGATGAGGTCCTTGCTTCGCATGATTGGCACACCCGGGCTCATGTGCATGGTGGTGCTGCTCATGTAATAAGTGTCACCTACACGCATCATTGCCATGTCAGGTACGTCAGCAAAAATCACAGGGTTGCGTGCTTTGTTTTCCTGGGCATTTACATCAATGAGTGTAAACACTGCACAAACGATTAAAAACAGTCTGATCATTCTTTGATGTTTATACTTGGGTCAAAAATTTATTTAAATAATAAAGGAGCAAATTGATAAAGATTATTTCTCCACACCGGCCAGGTATGTCCACCGGGATATTCATAGTAGGTATGTTTTATACCGAGCTCGTCGAATTTTTGCAACATCTGCTGGCAATTTTTGTAGGCGATATCTTCTTGCCCGCCCATTGCTATCCAGAAAGCTTTTAAGTTACCATTGATCTCTGCGGCATTGTTTTTCATAAAAACATACTGCGAATCTGCTACAGCGCTAAGCAGCGGGCGAAACCAGCCGGAGCTGAACACACCGAGATAAGAAAACAAACCGGTGTTATTAACGCCCGTGTACAAAGTATGAATGCCACCCATGGAAAGGCCCGCCAATGCTCTGCCTGCTGCATTTGTTTCGGTGCGATAATTTTTTTCAACGAAAGGAAGAATAACCTGCTTCATTTCTCTTTCAAACATTTTTAAATTATTCTCGCCAAAGCTTGAAAACCCCGCAGGGCCAATATTTGCATCGGGCATTACTACCAGCATAGGTTTTGCTTTTCCTTCTGCAATCAGGTTATCTAAAATAATATCGGTCCTGCCCTGTGTGGCCCATCCTCTCTCATCTTCTCCGCCTCCATGCAGTATATAAAGCACAGGATATTTTCCATTTGCAGCATCATATCCCGGTGGCGTGTAGATGTATAGCTGCCTCCATGAATTGGTTACTGATGAGTAGTAATTTTTGATTCTTATGTCACCATGTGGTACATCCTTTAATGTGTAGTAGCCGCTTCCGCTAAAAGGTATTTCGATACCGCTTGCCATGCGACCCATGCCATAATATGTTTCACTTGCAGGATCAGCAATGGCTACACCATCGATCAACAACGAGTAATAGTGAAACCCTTCGCTTACCGAATCTGTTGTCGCGGTCCAGTAACCGGCCGTGTCTTTCACCATGTCATATTTTTTTACAAGATCCACTTGAACTTTTTGCGCCTCTGGTGCTTTGATGCGAAACACCACTCTGTTATCAGGCAGTATTTGCGGATATTTTACAGCGCGAACATTGGTTGAAGCAGGCATTCCGACTATGCTGTATTGCGAAAACTTTGAAGCATCAACCGGTTTGAACAGCAACTGCGAAAACATATAAAGGTCATTTTTCCAGACTTTGAAATCATGAACACCTGGCTCAATATAAAAGATGTGAGGGACATTGTGTTGCACTAGATATTGATGTGTCCGCTCGCTAAAACCTATCAGGCCATCATTATCACCACAAGAGATCCAGAGTATTTTCAATTTGCTGATAGCATCAGCGGGGTTAGGCAATAGCTCTTCGGGACGCTTTGTATTGGGTGCGGAAGAGAATCCTCCAACCCATGCAAATTTATCGAGGTTACCGAGACCAAAATTGAGTGATTGACCTCCACCCATTGACAGGCCCGCAATGGCGCGATGTTCTCTGTCGGTATAAACGGGAAATTTCTTTTCTATAAAAGGGATGAGATCACTTAGCAGATCTTTTTCAAATGTGGCAAATGCCTGCACTTTATCCGGTGCCATGATATTGCCGGTAGCGCGATCATCTTTCATGGCGCGTCCGTTCGGAAGCACAACGATCATTGGTTGCAATTTGCCAGCGGCATACAAATTATCTAAAATAACCTGCGGCTTACCGTTAGTGTACCATTCTTTTTCATCACCGCCAATGCCATGCAGGAGATACAATACCGGGTATCGGTTTTTCTTGTTATAACCCGGAGGTGTGTAGATAAGTGCTCTTCTGTTCGCTCCTACAGTTTTGGAGTCGTAAGTGATGGTATCAATTTTGCCGTGTGGTACACCTGTTCTAAGAGAATCAAATCCATCGGGAGCATGTTTTTCAAAGCCCTGGGCTTTGAGTTGAATAGTGGTTACGATGAGAGCAACTGTTAGAAAAAATAACTTTTTCATATGCTTTATTTCGATTCTAAAATTTACAAATAATAACGCTGTTTATATAACTATTTGAGCAACCCTTTCTTTAACATAAGGAAAAGGGTGTAGAAACACCCCTTCATGCTTGCTTAGTAATCCGACGAAAATTTATTAGTGTCACTTTGACGGAAAGCTGATCGAACGTATAAACACCGCCCTGCTGTTTCCGCGTGCAAAGCGAATGAACACATCGTGCTGACCGAATGTTTTTCCTATATCAATACTTATTTTTTTGAGTTTGCCCTGAGTTGAAGGAACTGCAATGGTAGCAAGTGGTTTGTCTCCGCTTAAACTGTCCAGGAACATTTCAAGGCCGGCACTTGCGTTACCAGATAGCTCTATTTCAATTTTGCGAGAAGGTGCGGCTTCCGTTCCCAGGTCAATGCCGGAGAACATCATCCAACCGCCGTTTTCGCTGTTATTCGTTACCGCCTGGCCGTTCGCCGTTGTAGACGTTTCTACGCCGTAATAATTATTGTAGCTGATGGCAGGCAATGCGGAACGTCCATCTTTACAAATGAAAAAATCAAAGTCTGCAGGTTTGCCCTGCGCAAAAACACCCACGCTTGTGCCCACCCATGAGTTGAAGTTTGGTTGCGCGCGGTCGAGCTTGTGGCTGTTGACAGTGCCGACTTTGGTCCACTCCGTTCCATTTCGACTATACGACGCCGTTAGTATGTGTTGATTTCTTTCCAGCTTGAGCCAGAGTTCTTTTCCGGCTTTGTTCGCCACAGTATAAGTGGTAGAATCATGATGGAATATTATCTTCCTGCCGTTTTCAAAACCTGTATAAAAAGTAACAAGTACCTTTTGATTGCCATTGGTAAGATAGATACCAGCTTTGTTGCTTGTATCAGCGGCATCGAAGTCTACTTTTGTTATGACTGTATAGAAATGATCGGTTTCTTTTTGTACGAGATGTGTTTTCTCACTTCCCGGTGTAAGGCGTATCCATCCTTTCCTTGCAGACAATGAGTAACTATTTGCAGATGCCCTGTCAAGGAAATGCCAACTCGGGTCGAGTGCCTTTTCATCATCGAAACGATCGCTGTACATACTTCTCCATGAAATGCCGCCTTGCGGAAGATCGGGTTTGGTAACAGGCGTGCTCACCGGAGGTAATCCCCAGGGACGGTCGCCTTCCCAAACCACCTGGTAAAGCGATGTTTGCCTTCCCATTCCCGACCAATCATCACTATCTGTTTTTTGATAACTCTGCCCGATGGTCCACCAGGTACCGTCTGACAGCTGAACAGGTGCCGCGATATGGTTGGGACTTCTGAAAGCATTTTGGGGATCGGGACTTCGCTTGAAAAAGTTACCCAGCCTCTCCCATTTTGTTGAGTCTGCGGTTAATGCAGATGCACGCAAAACATATTGTCCGCCCGACACATCGCCGGCAGGGAAATAATAATAGTAGCCATTTCGTTTGCACATTACAGGCCCTTCGGCCCAACTATACTGAAGGTTTGCATTGATCCAATCGAGATTGATCACTGAATCAGTGAGTTGTCCATCATGACCCAGCGCCTGGATACGATTTACTTTTTGCATGTTTTTAATTACCATGTACGGCTTGCCATCATCATCCACAAAAATGGAATTGTCATAACCGAGCGGACCAGTAGTTGGATTGGTCTTCACTTCTACAGGTGCGGACCAAGGGCCATAAGGTGAAGATGCTTTTGAAAACCATTGCCCTCCTGAAGAAAAGTAAATCCAGTACGAACCATAGAAATAAGTAATGGCGCCTTGCCACACTCCGGCTGATGGTTTATCGCTGACCATGGTGGAATTAGACGGTGGCAGCACGCGGCCAATGATTTTCCAGTGAACAAGGTCTTTGGAATGATATATCGGTAAATAGGGGTTAAAGTGAAAAGAGGAACCACAATGGTAAAAATCATCGCCCACCTTCAAAAGCGTAGGATCAGGATGATCTCCCGGAAGAACGGGATTTACGTAAGTCATTTCCCGGGAGTAAAAATTTGAGGGATCGGTTTTGGCAACCGGATCAACTGAACTCACCTTTTTTATCGGGGAGTTGGTTTGCGCATTTACTGAAAAGAATGACAGGCAAATAAATGCAACAGAGGCAAGACATCGTTTCAACATGATTTGGCAGGTGTTTTTGGAACACCCCAAAAGTAAAAATGCCACCTGCGGACGGATCGCTCAATTGTTGAAAAGAAGGCTACAAATGTTTTATGCGCCGAATATTTGTAGTCGTTTGTGCAACAAATGTTCAGACTGCTAAAATAGCATTTAGTCACCGGCTATCTGCCACCCATTGTCGACTTATAACATTATTAATAAAGCAATTGCATTTCCGTAAAAAAGTGTCTATTTGACATTTTTGTTCTACAACGGCCTCGCAGACGATACAAAAAATGGTATTCCGGGTGCAGACGTTTCATCATTTGCTTGTTTGTGTGATTGATGTCGCCTACCTGATTTACATTTAATTCGTATCTTGTATTTGGAATACTTTGACCTTGTGCTTCTGAATTTGAAGATCTATTTTTTTCTGCTGTCGAAGCATAAGAGATCAATAATATTTAACGCTTGCTAATGTAATTATGACCTTCAGAACTAACCGCCATACACTGCTGTTTTCTAAAAAGATACTTTTTATTTTAATTGTCTTCCTGACACTTTTAAACTTTTCAAAAGCCCAGGAACGTTATAATTTCACGGCTTTAAGCTCGAGTGGAGGACTACATTCCAGCACAATAAACGGAATTATTAAGGATCGGTTCGGCCTTATGTGGTTTGCGACTGATGATGGTCTCGCCAAATTTGACGGAACTAATTTTACTGTGTACCGTAACAAGATTAATGATCCGAAAAGCCTGCAGGCCAATGAGATTCCCGCTATTTATGAAGATAAAAACGGAACCATCTGGGTAGGAACAAGCGGCGGCTCCCTGAGCATGTACGACAGAAAGAACGACAATTTCTTACACTTTCCCACAAGCACGGGTCCTAATAGTTTACGTAATAATGTTATCAAAACAATTACCAGTGATGGTAGTGGAAAAATTTGGGTAGGGCATTACGTCGGACTGGATATTGTCGATCCGAAAACAAAACAGGTCACTCCTTTTTATGATAGTGATAACAAGCCTTTTAGCATCAGTACGATTTGTTTACTGGAGGACAGCAAATCCAGGATGTGGGTGGGAACAAGTGAGGGCTTGTTTGTCTACAACAAACAAAATAAAAGACTGGGAAAATTTGTCAATGATCCCTCCAACTCACGTAGTATTTGTGGCAATAATGTGCGCAATATAACTGAGGATAAAACTGGTAACATCTGGATAGCGACCACTTCCGGCCTGAGCATGACGAATGCCAACATGGACGGGTTTACTACTTATAAGCACAACGCAACCAATCCAAACACGATCAGCGGTAACGAAGTAAATGCGCTTGCAGTGGATGATCGAAATCGTATCTGGGTCGGCTCTTCCGCCGGCCTGGATATTTTGAACCCGGCAACGGGACAAGTGGAATGTATTTCATATGAAAAAGGCAATGGTCAAATTCTCAGGCTCAAAGATGTTAACTCTGTTCACATTGAAAAGGACGGCCTCTATTGGGTTGGCACTTACCGCAATGGCATTATAAAATATGATGCCAACCTCAACCTGTTTAACCTTGTTCAAAATGATCCATTCAATAAAAATGGGCTGCCCGCTCCTATTGTAACTTCTTTTGCAGAAGCAGCAAATGGTAAAGTTTTTGTAGGCACTGATATCGGAGGTGTTTCTCTTTTTGATCCCGCCAATATAACCTTTCAACACGTTGACCTAAAATCATCAATAAAAGGATTTGATAAAGGATTGCGTATTGTGTCATTACTGTTGACAAGAAAAAACGAATTGCTGGTCGGCACCTATCTCGATGGGTTGTTTGTTTATAATGTATCGTCAGGCAAATACAAACAGTTAATCAAGGGTAATAACAGTGTTCTTAACTCTAATGATATTTTTTCTCTTACACAGGACAGCAAGGGACGGATATGGATCGGAACGAATGGAGAAGGCATCATTGTGTTGGATGAGCAGTTTGAACTCGTTGCGAGATACTGTCGCGAACCTATTGCCCCCGGCGATGTTAAACTTCCGTTCAATCCTTTTATCCGTGATATACTGGAGGACCATTCAGGAAATTTCTGGATCGCCACACATGGTGGAGGCATGGCGAAACTCGAAACGGCTACACAAAAATTTACAGTTTATAACACCTACACGGGTCATTTGCCAGGCGATAAGATTTTTTCCATTCTCGAAGACCGGCAAGGTAATATCTGGACTGGCAGTTATGGTGGCGGACTTGGCCTGCTCGACAAAAAAACAAATCAGTTCCTTACATTCTCGGAACAGGACGGGCTTTTGAACAATAACATTTACAAAATCATCCAGGACAAGCAGGGCCTTTTGTGGTTGTCAACCAATGAAGGAATTTGCAGTTTCGACCCTGCCACAAGGAAGTTCAATCAGTATACTTTTCACAACAGTGTGCAGCATAATAATTTTGTGCGTGGCTCCGGTATACTCGCTTCCAATGGTACAATATACATGGGCGGTTTGGAAGGCTTCAATTATTTCGACCCAACCAGTCTGAAAAAGAATATCAATGCACCGGATGTTTTGTTTACAGATTTAAGAATTTCAAACAGGTCCGTAACGCCTTCGCCAAAGGGGCCGATCAAAGAAAACATATCGATTACAGATAGAATAGATCTTGATTTCAAACAAAACTTTGCCATCAGTTTTGTTGGCCTCAATTATACTGCTCCTGAGCAAAATCAATATGCATACAAGCTTGAAGGTTTTGAAAAAGAATGGAACTATACAGGCAACATCAGCACGGCATCTTATACCAACCTCGATCCCGGAGAATATGTACTGCATGTTAAGGCGAGCAACAATGACGGCGTATGGAACAATAAGGGCAACACGATCAGGATAATTGTGCATCCTCCTTTTTGGCGCACTTCTTATGCCTATGTGCTTTACACGTTGTGTGCGTTTGCAATATTACTCTTCATCCGTTACAAAGGCATACAAAAAGTAAAAAGAAAATTCCATGAGCAGCAACAACAAATGGAGCGTGAGCAGGAACGCAGAGAAGTGGAAAGAATTCGCGAGCTCGACAGATTAAAAATAAAATTCATTACTAACCTCAGTCACGAATTCAGAACGCCTATCTCGCTGATACTTGGCCCTATTGATGCCATGTTGCGTAAAGAAAAAAATGAGCATTCATTTGCGCAGCTAAAAATGATCAAGCAGAATGGCCGCCGGTTGTTGAACCTTGTTAACCAGTTGCTCGATTTTCGTAAAATGGAAGAACAGGAATTAAAACTGCAGGCATCCGATGGTGAGTTTATTTCTTTTGTTCACGAGGTAACGGATTCCTTCCGCGACATGTCTGAAAGAAAGAAAATCAGCTTAAGTTTTGAAAGCAATGTCCACAAATTATTTACGCGATTTGATCATGATAAAATAGAACGCATACTTTTCAATTTAATTTCCAATGCATTTAAGTTTACGTTGGAAGGTGGAAAAATTGTTGTTGTCATTGAAAAAATGCAACGACAGGAAGCGGGTGACAAAACATGGTTCAGCATCAAGGTGAAGGATTCCGGCATAGGTATTCCGGCAGATAAACAAGAGAAAATATTTGAACGCTTTTTCCAGAACACCACTTCGGCTACGATACTTAATAAAGGAACCGGAATAGGATTATCTATTACCAGGGAGTTTGTGAAAATGCTTGGAGGCGAAATAATAGTGGAAAGTGAAATGGGCAAGGGAAGCAGTTTTACCGTCAATATTCCTTTGACTGTTATTTCTGATGCGGACATTGAGACCAAACTTTTGCAATCAAAAGAGTTCAATGATGAAGACATTGAAGGCGATACTCAAACAGATACTGTCAACACAAATGAAAATGGAACAGAACAGCATTCAGATCTTCCAACTGTACTTATTGTAGAAGACAATGATGATCTGCGATTCTATCTAAAAGACAATCTAAGACTTCATTACAGGATACTGGAGGCATGCAACGGAAAAGAGGGCTGGCAAAAAGCGCTGGCGCAACATCCTCAGCTGATCGTAAGTGATATCAGCATGCCTTATATGGATGGCATTGACATGTGCAAGAAGATCAAGGCAGACAAACGCACCAATCACATTCCTGTTATTTTGCTGACTGCCCTTACCGGTGAAGAAGAACAATTAAAAGGACTTGAAACCGGTGCCAATGATTACATACTAAAGCCATTCAACGTTGAGATGCTCAACGCTAAAATCAAGAACCTGCTGGCCTTAAACAATAGTGTAAAGAACACTTATTCCAAACAGATCAAAGTGCTTACGCCGGAAGTTGAAATTCAATCGGAGAACGAACGATTGATGAACGAAGTGATGAAATACTTAGATGAAAATCTAACGGATACGCAACTGTCTGTGGAAGCGCTTAGCAGGCATGTTGGCATGTCGAGAAGTTCTCTGTATAGCAAACTGCTTGAGCTTACGGGTCAAACGCCTGTTGAATATATCCGTTCTGTAAAGCTTGAAAGAGCAGCGGTGCTATTGGAAAAAAGTGACATGAACATTGCGCAGATCGCATATACTGTTGGTTTTGCAACGCCTAATTATTTTGCTAAATCATTTAAAGCAAAGTACAATATGCTGCCTTCGGAGTATATCAACATCAAACGAAATGGCAATAAGAATAAGATGTCGGTATAGTAGTTGTTAGTTGTTGGTTGTTAGCCTTCAATTTTGAATATTCCATACTAAAGTCTAACAACTAACAACTATCAACTAACAACTATTTCGTTTGCATGCATAAAAATGCCAGCTGTAAAAACAGCCGGCCTCACTGCTTGCTAATAATGTCAAAAAGAGTTTGCTAACTCCTTCAACCCTAAGAAACTTTTTCGTCGATGACTTATATTTTTTCTGACTTTGATTGACTAATGAATTAATGTCGTTTCCATAAGAGTATTGATAACATTGTTTCTATTCAACGAGGCTTCGACAAGCTCAGCCTGACACTCCGTTTACGCTGTCTGGCTGAGCTTGTCGAAGCCTTCTCGCTAAGGAAACGGTATTGAATCATGAATACGTATTTTGATCTTAATTACTGCTTTTGTTTGTTGCAATCGACAGCCCGGATTTTGAAGTATGATACCCAAGCAACGATAACATGCGTGCCGCATACCTTGCTCCCAATTCCCTGTATCCTGCTGCATCAAAGTGTAGTCCATCTTTAATGGCCGTGCAACCTTCAGAAGAAATAATATAAGAGTTGGGAATCGTTTGCGGAAGCTTGTTAATGATTGCATTCATGCTGGCACATTTGCCACCCTGGGCTGCGCTCACAAGTTCTCCCGCCAAAAGAGGCACTGAATCTTTGTTGAGTTTTAAATCGGTGATGAGGTTATCATACACATGCTTAACCTTGTTTGTCCATGTTGTATCTCCTGTATTCGATTCGCCCTGGTGCAGCAGTATTCCTTTTATCACGCCGTCTTTCTGTGCCTGTCTTGCTATTGCAACCATTCGTTCATAAGGACTTCCATCATATTCTTTGATCATGTTGAGCATCCATGAAGGTGCGGTTGTAACATAATCCTTGCAAAGATCCTTGTCGAACAATTCTATTTTGCAGCCACCAACAGATACATTGATCACCCCTACCCTGATATTTGCCGGAAGATTTTTCACCATTGTTTTTCCAAAGTAATCGGATGGAGTTAAACCCGTTGAGCATCTGCAAAGTGGCGGCACTGCAGTATACCATTGTCCTTTGTCTCTTCCAAGACCGGCACAGTCAACGGCTTCCATCACCTGGAAACGTGTATCCACTGAAGTATCCTGCGATTCAAACTTTGCATTGCCTTCCATGTTAGACTGTCCAAAGCAAAGAAATATATAAAAGTTGTTGTCCTGGGCATGCACAAAAGCACTTACCATACTAAATGCAGCAAGCACAAACAAACGTCGTACACTAATCATATTCATACGTAGTTTCATGTTGATTTTTCATTTGTTTTCAATAAAAAAATCAATGACTTAGTATAACAAGAACCGTCGTCATTTTTTAAATATCCAATAATCAAAATTGAATAGTTCCCGGCCTGCGGTAAGGTTTTGTCCTTTAAACACAAAATACACATCATGAGTTCCGGTAACAGGTGTTGCAATAGTCTCTGTGAACGTTTTCCACGATTGCCAGCCGCCCGTGCGTGGAACCTTTATCTCTACGAGTTTTGTGCCAGCGAGACTATCAACATGCACTTCCAAAATTCCGCCATCGAGACCCGCCGCGATGTTTGCAGAAAACGTAGTTGGCGAAACGACTCCAAAATCTACAGAACGCACTTTGATATAACTGCCATTGCGGATACCTGTAACAAAAACGCCGTCTTTATTTTGATCTGTTTTACATTTCTCTGCCCATGCAATGGTCTCTGCTTCCACGCGCTTGTAAGGGTCAAGCTTTGCTACAGGCAGCACGCCTTCTCTTGTCATCTTAATCGATGGAATCGTTCCGTCTGCATTGTATTTGAATTCTTCAATTGCAGTGGCGCGACCGTAACTGCCTCCCCCCGGAAGTAGTCCCGTATGATAGAACAAATAAGATTTTCCTTTGAAATCTATGATGCCTCCGTGATTGGTAAAGCTGTTGGTAGATTGGTCGGTCATGATCTTGCCCTGGTATTTCCATGGCCCTGTCGGCGCATCACTCATGGCGTAGGACAAACATTCAGTGCGGTTTGTTATTCCTGCAAACATCTGGTAATATTTACCGGAACGTTTATAGAACCAAGGTCCCTCAACGTACAGATCTTTGACTGGTTCCACTCCAGCTTCTGCATCGCCGGTGCTTCGCTGTTTGCGCACGCCTCCAAATGATTCAGCAGTTTGAGGGATTTGCACAATATCACCTGTGTAAGACACCATGTCCTTGTTTAACTTCACATAGTAAAGGTTGGGATTGCCCCAGTATAGATAAGCCTGTCCGTCATCGTCTATAAAAACAGTGGGATCGATATTTGCCCAGCTGCCGGTTGATATCAGCGGCTTGCCCAGTGCGTCTTTGAAAGGCCCCGCCGGATGGTCAGCAACAGCCACTCCGATGGCCACATTATTGTCCACCGTTTGAGCACAAATATACCAGTAGAATTTTCCGTTGCGTTCTATGCATTGTGAGGCCCATGCACGGTCCCTTGCCCAGGAAAAAGATTCGAGTGAAATCGGAGAACCATGATCGGTCCAGTTAACCATATCTTCCGAAGAAGCAACTCTCCATTTAGTCATGTAATAAAAATCATAACCGGGAATATCATCGCCGGTGTAAACATATACCCTGCCGTTATAAACCATTGGAGCAGGGTCCGGAGAAAAATGGGTTTGAATGATGGGGTTTTGTGCTTTTGCTGAATCCCATAGAAACAATGTTATCAGCAGACAAAAAACAGCGTTTCTTTTCATCTCGATCGTATGATATTGTTATATAAATAAGTTTTAAAATTATGTACAAACGACACCGTTTTTAATAATAAACTACCCGGCCCTCAGCATTGCCGGGCCAGGTAGAGTATGGTTATAGGTGCAGGCTTAATTAATTTATCACTACGGGATTGAAAGTCTCAAACTTAACACCGCGGTCACGTACCACTAATGTATCTGTAAAGCTATGTGTCGAGGTGCCAAAATCAACAGTATATTTTAAATGCAACACATCACGTTTTTGGTTGCCCCAGGAATCTCCCTCCTTAACAAACTCACCCGTGCCGGAAATGGTGTATGCAGCTGCAGATGGGTTGGAAATTGTGCAGGCATTTTTGTTGTCAAATGAAAGGACAAGTTGAAAAGGTTTATTAACATTGCCTCTTAACTTGGCATTCAGCAACACAGAATCTTTTGTCATCGATAGTGTACCAATACTGCACAACTGATCTGTTTCTACATATTGAGTATGATAAACAATAGTTGTATCACCTGTATTGTCTTTTAAAACCTCTACACCTCTGCGCAAATAATTTCCGTGAAACGGATTGATATATTTTACTGCGTACAGAATATAGTTTTTAGGAACGGTTATCCAATTACCCACTATACGCGGATCAGGTTTACTAAGATCACTTTTCCCGCTTAGAATTGAATCTGCATTGGTTACAGTATTCATTCGTAAAGGAATTACAAAGGTATTGGTAATAGATCGTGGATCTGCAAAAAAAGCATCGGTCAATTGCACTTCCATTCCACCCATTACACTACCGGAAGGAATGTTGATCATCATATCCTTAGGTAGTGTGTAATAGTTCGATGGCATGGCGATCACCTGGTTTGAGGTTCCGTCAAACTGAAGATTGTTACAAAGCGTTGGATCAACGGACACGCTGATAGAAACGTTTTTATCGTTTTGATATACACCGCCCATTGTAGCCATGATGGTGGTTTTATGCGCATTGTCCAGCGTGTTGTCAAAAATATCATTGCCCAGCACCAGCGTCTTCACGGGTGATTGATAAGCAAAATATACAGTGGTGTATTTATAATCCGGGAAGCTTAAAGTTTTATTGGAGCAAGAAGAAAATATTGCCAAAATAAAACATGATATAAACAGTATTCTTTTCATTTCATTATGTTTAAGTTGTAAACCAAAATGTTACCATCCTTTATTTTGAATTAAGTTTTCTTTCAACACTTCATTGTAAGGTAATGGGCCGTAATACATGAAATCCTGATATAGTCTTTGTTCTACGGGACCTGTCGAAAAACTAGTACCGGTAATGGTTACGCCTTTTGCAGCTTCGGCGATATTCTCCTGCCATCTTCTCAGATCCCAGAAACGGAAACCTTCGAAACTAAGTTCCAGGCGTCTTTCATTGTGAATCAGCGCTCTCATATCTTCTTTGGAGCCAATTGATGCAAGGTAGTTGTCGGGTTGCGCAATGCCCGCCCTTTTGCGAATAGCCACAATCACGTCTCTTGCAGAGTAGCTATGAGTTCCTTTACCATCCGGGCCCCATGCTTCGTTGGCAGCTTCTGCATATGCGAGATACAATTCAGTATAGCGTATGTAAGGAATGTAATGCCTTTGTGTATTGGTGTTCGCAGGATTAAGGTTCACATCTTCACGCAACAATTTCCTCATGTAATATCCTGTACGGGTAGAAGTTGGAATCGCATTCAATCCATCGTTGGTACCGCCTACTTTTGTAAAGATTGTAGAACCGGATGGCCCCATCTTACTTCCGTTTACCACAACATACCTGGCCAAACGAGGATCTCTGCCGGCGTACGGATTGTTTGCATCATAGCCGCTGCTGGCATTGGTAATTGGATAACCATTCGCCATAGGAAATGCATCTACAATATTTTGTGTTGGGTTAACGCGGCCGCTGCCGTACAAGCTTGGAGGGTAATTGTCTTTCTCCAAATTGTTTCCGTCGCCCACATTGCCTCTCCAAAGTATTTCAGGAGGATTGACACCAGAGGCAACACCATTGATCTCTCCGGCATTTTGACTTGAGTACCAGTAGTTGCCATTTGCTGCCATTCCTGCTAATCCGCCATTGAGGTCAAGCACCTTCGCGGCATCATCTGCAGCCTTGCTCCATACGATAGTTGTTCCCTGGCTATAAGCAGGGCTTGCTGCCAATAAAGAAACTTTTGCACGAACTGCATTTACAATGCGAGCAGTCATACGTTGACGGTTATACGCACCAAACACACGGTTGTAATCGGCAACAGTTGTCTTGCCTGCGTATTTAGAAGGTACAGCACTCACATTCTCAAAGTCGAGAGGAAGATAATTCGCTGCGGAATCGAGGTCTTTGTATATCTGCTGCACGCATTCTTCAAAAGTATTACGAGGCAGCTTGAAGTTTGATTGAGCATTTTGCGAAGAAGTCAAAATTGGCACTCCCAGCAATTTACCATCGGGTGACCATCCACCGTGTGCCTGTAACAAATAGAACATAAACAATCCGCGCAATCCGAAAGCCTCTCCTTTCGTACGGTCGTTGAACATCGCGTCGGTATATTGTCCTGTGGTTGCCCAGGTCACTTTATCTGTTTGTTCCAATATCTGGTTCAGGTATTGTATCGCTGCAAATGAGCCTGTCCATTGTTCCATTGGATTGCTGATGGAGGACCATTTTCCTGTAGCCATCAATCTGTAGTTATTGTTGGGATCGTTGGACACCGCATCATCAGTAGCAACGTCGGTAAATGAATAGTTGGCTATTGGCAACCGGACATAACCGTTGAGCAACAATCCCTCCGCAAATGCAGCATTATCATAAATATCGCTTAACCCCCGATTGTTCTCGTCTGCAGGAGACAATATCTTTTTACAACCGGAAAACGCCAGCGATATGATCAGTATATTTATTATTGTTCTTTTCATATTGACTTGTTGTAGAAATGTTAGACTAAAACTCACCTTTGATACCGAAATTATAGAACCTCATTTGTGGCACAGAACCCACGTTCAACTCCATGATCGCTTTATTCTTTGCAATCATAAGCAGATCGTTGGCGCTTATGTATGCTTTAAATCCTTTGACGAAAGAATTTTTTAAGATGCTTTGTGGCAACGTATAAGTCAGTTGCACTTTAGTTAGGTTGAACCGATTGGTGCTATAGGTCCAAAAATCAGAGTTCCTGAAATTGTTGCTGCCACTGGTAGTGGTAAGGCGCGGATAATCTGCTGTGTTCTTAGTAGCCTCTGTCCAGCTGTTACGCACTACATCAGAATATTTTGTAGCACCGGACACCCAGTAATAACTTCCGGTCTTCATACCTGTGCCGCCAAAGTTTCCTGTACCCAGCACGAATAGAGAGAGCGCCTTCCATTGCACGGTTACATTCAAACCGCCTGTTACAGGTCCGTTCCAACGACCGATATACACTTCATCGCGTTCGTCTATAATGCCGTCTCCATTTTGATCCCTGTATTTAATATCACCTGGTTTCACCACTGCAAATTTTTGCGCAGCATGTGTGTTTATATCATTCTGATCTGCAAAGAAGCCTTCGCTTTGCAAACCAAAAATTGCGTCAACAGGTTTGCCAGCTCTGTTCCTGTAAGCATCTGTGTACAACTCATCGCGTTTAAGTGCTTTTGTTTTCACTATCGTAAGTGCAGCACCTACGGTAATATTTACATTGCCTACTTTTTCATTGTAGTCTAACTGAAAATCGGCACCATGATAATTGTCTGCCTGGAAATTCGTGTAAGGAACAAATGAGGTAACAGGAAATGACGTAACAAAATAACTCGGGTACTGCGAATAGCTTTGAACCGGTACACCATCTTTTTTAATCGCAAATAGGTTTGCAATCAAGTTCAGTTTCTTTTTGAAAAAAGAACCTTCGACTGTGAAGTTTACTTCTTTGCGCTTCGCATAAGTAAGGTTCAAATTTTCGCCGCGTGATATAGTGGTTGCCTGGCTTACGTAAGTGCCGTCCGACCATGAATAGAAGGCAGTCGGAGAATACACGGCATCATACATGTAGTAACTATTAAAGTCAAGATCAGTATTTACGATACCTCCGGAAGCACCTAATTTCAAACGATCTATCCAGGAACTATTTTTTAAAAAGTTTTCTTCATTTATCAACCAGCCAAGGTTGGCAGTGGGTGAAAATGCAACTCTTTTACCAACGGGAAGTTTTGTAGAATTAACAACGGCACCGCTGAAATCTGCGTAATACTTGTGGTTGTAATTGTAACTCAATTGTAGTCCAAGGTTTGCATTTGTTCTGTACTGGAAATCACCTGTCTGACGGCGTCTGAGGCCATCAGCCAATAACATTGCAGATACATTGTGCTTGTCTTTGAAAGTGTTTACATAATCAAGATGAATATCAAAATCAATGAGTTGATCACTCCATGTGTTGCCCAGATTTTGTATGCCCGGCTTACTGTCTTTATTGTACTTCGTTAATTGAGTTATTGAATCACCTGTTGCAAAACTGGCCCATACCGGCGCATACACAGCGTAGGTGTTGTTAAGCGTTTCGTCGTAAGTGTTTGAATAATCCACTGTCATCTGGCCATGAAAAGACAACCCTTTCAGCACATTCTTAAGATCTACATCAATGCCATTGGTGTATTGAAACTGGCGGCTGGTAAAGTTATCATATCCGGCAGCATATACATCCGCGATAGGATTGGTAAGGTACTGTTGGTTACCACCCAAAAGATATTTTCCTTCAATGATGTTGCGGCTACCATTAACCGCAGCTTGTGCATCTTTTGAAGTTTGAGACACCATACTGATGGGCAGCAATGGCGCAAATTGTTGAGGCTGCAACACACCGGCTTGCTGCCAGTAATTGCCCAATGCACGCTTGTTGGTAGAAAATACGGTTGAAACATTCACATAAGTGCTGATGAAAGAATTCAGCTTCAGGTCAATGTTACCTCGCAAATTCAAACGTGTATTGCGTTCATTTTTTCCTTCTCCAAAATTCAGTAGCGAGTTCTGACTTTGAAATCCTGCAAGCGCATAAAAGCGTGCACGCTCTGTACCACTTGTAAATTCTGCGTTTGCGGAATATGTGTTATAGAATTTCTTCAGATAGTCTGAAGAAAAATAATTCACATCCGGATAGCGATATGGATTGGAGTGGCTTGCATACTTTTGAATGGTTGAATCGGCATACAGTTTAGGCAAGCCATCGTTGAGCGATGCCTGGTTGTAATAAGACATGTACTCTGCCGAACCCAAATAATCAGGATATGATTTCGGTGAACTGATGCCAGTATTCACCCGCACTGAACTTCCATGCACACCAGTTTTGCCGCGCTTTGTAGTAATTTGAATAACACCATTCGCTGCACGAGTTCCATATAACACAACAGCATTGGCCCCTTTCAAAAAAGTAATTTGTGCAATCTCATTTGTTGTGATGTCACCCAGTGAACGTGGTTCACCATCGATCAATACCAAAGCGTTACCGAGGCTCCAGAGGTTGCTCCCTCCTATCATGGCGTCTACACCTTCCAATGGATAAGTGCCATAGTTTTTATCTAAATATTGTGGCGTGTTCAACACAGATATAGCGCCGGCTACATCTTTCTTTTGAACGATGCGGTAGGCAACGTTCACAATAGAATCGGTTGCAAGGTTAGTGGCATGTTTAGGGGTTTGCGCTGTTGCAACAGACACTGCACCGCAACACAAGCCACCCAAAAATATCTTTATAATTGATTTTTTCATTTATTCTCGTTTTGGCTTTAAAAACTTTTGGCTCTTAGTATCCCGGGTTCTGATTAAAGGTTGGATAAAGGTTTACATCACTTACCTTCAACGGTAACCAATAGTTTTTATCCTCGAACTTACGTGTGATCAATACCCTTTCTTTTACGTTGATCGGTTTGCCATTTGCATCGCGGTCAAAATCAATCGCCGTTTTTTCTCTGTATTTAACATCTCCTGCAAGCAACCAGCGGCGCAAATCGTTGTATCGTATTTCTTCTTCAAAGCCCAGTTCCATGGCCCTTTCCCTTATGATCTCATTCATGAATTTATCCTTGCTCGCTACGTATTGTGCACCTACTTTTCCGGCACCGCATCGTGTGCGGATCACGTTTACAGCATCTTCCGCCGTTATGTAGTTAGGTCCTGCACTTGTAGCAGTTCCATAACCTTGCAATACCGCTTCAGCATACATAAGATAAACATCAGCTAAACGCATGTAAGACACATGTAAATAGTTGTTGGGGAAATTGTCAATGTTATTGCAAGTCATTGGTGTAAGCTTGCGCAACAGATAACCGGTACGTCCGATAGAAGAATTATCGCGGCTGTAGCCACCATTCGACAAATTAGCATAACGGTATTTTTCTTTATCTGCAGGTGCAGATCCTTTTATGATCTGGTCGCCGTCTACTACGATGTCATGATAAAAACGCGGATCTCTGTTAACCCACGGATTGGCAGGGTCATAGCCAGAAGCAGGATCATCGATCGGTAAGCCATTGGCCATGCCATAATTTTCTACAAAACGTGCATTGGGAGATGTATAGCCACCGCCAATATTTCCTTCAGCGAAGATGGAACTCGGTCCCCATGGGCAACCGGCAAACCATGAACTGTAAACAGGATTTTGAAAAATTGCTTCAGGATAACCAGGAATAAAACTGCCTCCGTTTGTATAAAACAAATTACTGTAATGCGGGAAGTCTATCAGCTTGATCCACGTGGATTGATTGTCGACTAATTTCAATAATTCAGCAAATGCATCTGCTGCTTTTTTACAATAGTCTGCATTGAATGTAGCACTGCCTTTAGATGAGCGATTCATCAACGGGCTGCCTGCATACAAGTAGTTTTTTCCAAGGTATCCAAGCGCAGCGATCTTTGTAAGGCGCAGTTGATTTTTGCCGAGTGTTGCTTTACCGGCAGTGGTATTGTCCCAATTTGTAGGCAAAAGATCTGCCGCTTCTCTTAAATCTTTAGCAACACTTTCTGCCATTGTCTGGTAATCAAGACGTGGTAATTGCAACTTGGCACCCGATGCTAAAACGGTGTCTATGTAAGGAAGTCCACCCCAGTAACTCATCAATTCAAAATGAAACCAACCTCTGAAAAATAGTAACTGTCCTTTAATCAAATCCTTCTCTTCTTGTGTACCGTTCAGTTTGTCGAGGTTAGCAAGGCCAAGGTTTGCTTTGTGAATAGCATACCATGAGTTGGGCCACAATCCTTTACCGAAGCCGGTTGTAGGATCAGTGTTGTAAGTTGGCGCATCCAACCATGAAATCCATTCTCCGGTTGTCCACGACCAGGAATCGCCATTATCGAATTGTTCGTTCAACCATGTTACTCCCGTTTTGTGAATTATCTCATCACCCAACAACCAGTCACACGCCCATGTTTTGCTGGTAAATTCCGGCACGCAGGCATATAGCTCTTCGGTAAAACCCTGGAAGTTGGTAAAGTTGATGAAAGCATCCGTTGGTGAAACATCTGCGCCGGGCGCTTTGTCCAAATATTTTGTACAGGATGTTTGGCTTACTATAGCCATCAAAATAAAACACCTGATAAGTAAATGCGAATATCTTCTCATACGGCTTTGTTTTAAAACGTTAGATTAAGACCCAGGTTAAAACGTCTGATTGTTGGATATGCAGTTGCTGCGCCCATGCTCACTTCACGATCGTCCGGCATTTTGGTCCACAACAACAGATTGTCTCCATTCAGGTAAACTCTGAGGGCGTTAATTCCAATTCTTTTTAATTGTGTTAGTTTAAATGTGTAGGCCAGCTCTGCATTTTTCAATCTGAGGAAGGAGCCATCATACAGGTAGTTTGTTCCGTAGTATGGCATCACACTGGCATAGCGTGGCACGGGCATGTCTGCATTTGTGTTGGTAGGTGACCAGTAAGAACCTTGTTTGTACACGTTGTCATAATGATATTGTCCGCCAAAGCTGAGCAACTGCAGGTAACGGTTGGCGTTACTCACTCCATAGAACTGAACAAATGCACTGAACCCTTTCCATTCTACGCCAATTGTAGCGTTATAAGTATTTTGAGGACGCTCTGGATAACCGGCAGGTACAACATCTTTATTATCTACAACACCATCTCCGTTATAATCAATCATGTTGAGATTGCCCGGCAATTTCTGATTGTCGTAAGTGTTTAAACGAGTGCTGCCATATACCTGGTCCCATGTGTTGTAGTAGCCACTGCCTACATATGAATATGCTTGGCCAATTTGTTTTCCCGCTTTTTTCTGATAGTCGTCCAACAGCTGCGGGTCATCTGCTTCAATGATCTGGTCCTTTGCATGTGTCATGCTAAGATTTGCCCACACTCTCACATTCTTAGATACGTTTTTATTAAGTCTAAGATCTATTTCATATCCTTTGTTGCGAACTTTTCCAAGGTTGGCTGTTGCAGGTTGCACACCAAAATAAGAAGGCACTGCCCTGCTTGCACCATCCAAAAGAATGTCTGTGCGGTAATCGTTGAACACATCAAAACTACCGGACACCAAACCGTTCCAAAGCGAATAGTCAAGACCGATATCAGCTTTGGTTACTGTTTCCCAATGTATGTCAGGGTTACCAACGCTTGTGTGTGCCTCTGACCACCATGTGTATGGACTATTTTGTCCCTGAGAAGCGCCCAGTGGCGCATTTCCGCCGTATGTCCACGTAGTCATATACAGCCAGCGATTGGCAATGTTGTCGTTACCCACCTTACCATAAGAACCGCGAAGTTTTAAAGTATTGATGAAAGGAACTTTAGCCATAAAAGCTTCATTGCTGATCATCCAGCCAACTGCCGCTGAAGGAAAGAAAGCGAAGCGATAGTTAGGACCAAATTTTTCAGATCCATTATATGCACCGTTAAACTCTGCGAAATATTTTAGTCCGTAATTGTAAGTCACACGGCCCACCCAATCTTCACGAAAATGATTAAACTCACTTCCTGTTGCATACTTATCGCGGCTAAACAATCCCATCGCTGTTATGTCATGGAAGCCAAATTTTCTCGAATAATCAATTTGAGCCTGGTAAAACAATTTGCGGTAAGTAGAAGCGTTTTGCACCGCGTCGACATTGGTGGTCCAATGATATGGAACCCAGTTAAACTGGTTGGTTCCAAGGTACTGGCTATACGTAGTATCTCCTCTTACAGGATTGATGTACTCCTGCTGGATGGTACCATTATCATATATACCGCCTTGCGAAACGAAAGAATTATCAAAAGAGATAAGTCCTTTTGCCGAAAGTCCTTTTACAAGCATGCCCAGATCTTGCTTAAGAGTGAAGTCTGTTGTAATGCGTGTTGTTGTTGTTTTTCGAACACCATTGTTTCCCATTGTTGCAAGGGAGTTGATAGTGGACACCTGCTCTGCGGGATAGTATCCCCAGCCACCATCAGAATATCGTGGATAGTAAATGTTAGGTGCGTTGTTGTAGATACTTTGCCAGATGCGGTATTCCCAACTGTCCTGCCCCCATGCATCTTGCCTTACACCGTAAGAGCCTGCGAGGTTGGTGGTAAGCACAGTAGATTTTGATAAATTAAAATCCAGGTTCGTACGTGCGTTGATGCGGTCAAAACCATATCCCGGGCTATAGGTCTTATCGTTGGCGATCTTTTTAATGATGTCTCCCTCGTGCAGCACATCAATGGAAGAAAAGTATTTTACAAATGGAGCGCCTCCTGAAATATTCAGATTGGCATTGTAAGACATAGCATATTTCTTAACCACCTGGTCCTGCCAGTCTACATTTGGGTAACGTTCAGCTTCTGCCTGGTTCGCTGGATTTCTATATTTATCCAGCTCAGCATATGGCACATAGTTGTTCCATGATGCAGGAGAAGTACCGAGTTCGTTTTCGATCGCTATGTCTCTTATTCTAATGGCATCGTATGAGTCAAATTTGCTGGCCAGCTTGGATGGCACTTTCATGGTGGTATTGGCGGTTAAGCGAATATCAGCTTTGCCGTCTTTACCTCTTTTAGTGGTGATGAGGATTACACCGTTGGCACCTTTCACACCAAAAACAGCTGTGGCAGAAGCATCCTTCAAAACAGAAATACTCTCTACCGAACCGATATCAACACTGTTCATCGGACGTTCAATTCCATCAACAAGAATGAGCGGATCACTGTTGTTCCATGTACTCTGGCCCCTGATATATATTTTAGGATCTTCTGCGCCCGGTGTACCCTGCGTTGCAACAGTGATAACGCCCGGCAGATTTCCTGTCAACGTTGCACCAAGACTTGACACACCGCCCGTTCTTTCAAGCACTTCTCCTTTTACCTGCGAGATGGCACCAACAACACTTTGCTTTCTCTGTCTGCCATATCCTACGATAACAACAGTATCCGTTGCCAGCGTATTTGCTACTGCCAGGGCAACGGTAATGGAGCTTTGTGCATCTTTGATCTTAATCTCTTTTGATGCATAACCTATGTACCCGATTACAAGTGTTGCATTCGGGTTTTTAACTTTTAAAATAAAGCTTCCGTCTTCTTTAGTTTGAGTAGCATTGTCTGTGTGGCCTTTTTCCGTAACGGTTGCACCGTCTAAGGCTTCACCTTTTTCGGACCGCACTGTTCCCATGATAACGACCGGAGAAGAACCAATAGCAACTACAGCGGCAGGAGACGAGGACGCCGCCGATGCTTTTTTGTTTTCAACAACGATTGTTTTTTTGATGATGGAAAATTCAAGCGGCTGGTCCTGGAATGCCTGCTTCAACACGCTTTCTAAGGAAGCATTCGTAACTGAGATAGTTACCGGCTTTGATTTTTGAAAATGTTCTTTGGTGGCAATAAACGTAAAATCCGTTTGCCGCCTGATCTCCTTGAATATTTTTTCAAGGCTGGCGTTTTTTTCATGCAACGTTATACCTTGCGTAAACGCCTTCGCCGAAAGACACATGGCGCAAAGAAGTATCGCCATACATTTTACCAGCAGGCGCATTTTTAAAGAATCCTTTGACGCAAAGGATTTCTGGCAAACAATCAAATGCATAGTCTTGGTTTACTTTTGGTTAAACAATTTAGAAGTTCGAGTATGTCTATAACTATCCCATCACCATTGAGCTCATGATACACAAAGGCGGAGGAGTTAAACTTTCCTATGATTTATTTTAGTTCCGGCAATACGATGATCTTTTTTCCCTCAATTCCAAAGCGAAGATTGCCGGTGCGCTCCAGTGCCTGCAAGACATCCATCAGTGTTAAGCTTTTGGGAAGCTCGCCAATGAATGTTTGATTGAACGAAGCATTCTGGTATACAATATCTACATCATACCAGCGGGATAATTGCCGCATAACCGTTGTGAGGTCTGCGTCGTTAAAGTTCATCATACCATTTTTCCAGGCCATCACAGCATCAATATCAACCCCGTTGTTTATTTTTATTTTTCCGTTGCGAAGCAACATAGATTGTTCTCCTGGCTTTAATACACTGCTGTCGTCATGGCTCTTGAACCTAACTCCACCATCGAGTAAAGTTGTTTTGACAGAACCTTCATCGCTATAAGCCATCACATTGAAACGCGTGCCTAACACTTGTACCTCAGCATCATTGACAGACACAATAAAAGGGACATTTCTGTTTTGCGCTACTTCAAAATAAGCCTCACCAGTGATCTCAACCCTGCGCTCGTTTCCGGAAAATGATGTTGGAAATTTCAGTGTTGTGGCTGCATTTAGCCATACCATGGTTCCATCCGGAAGCTGCAGCTGATACTGCCCGCCGCGTGGTGTAGAAATTGTATTGAAAACAATTTGTTGAGTTGCTGTATGAGCGGCGTTATATGATAACCTGTTTCCTTTCTTGATTATGTCTGTACCTCCTTGCTTTGCAAGACTTCCATTTTGTGCATCGTCAAGATTTACTGTAGAACCATCGCCCAGTGTTAATACGGCTTTATTGGTTCCTGGTTGTACATCATTTTTAAACCGCTGTGTGTAATTAATTCTGTTTGCCGGTGGACGACCTGACCTGAATTGAGGAGCAAGAAAAAATAATCCGATCGACATAGCAGCAACAACGGCAGCAACCAAAAAGAATGTTTTTCTTCTATTGATGGTTATTATACCCGGGGCGTTCGTCTTTTGTATTAAAGTAGCAAGTATCCTGTCAGACGCATCGTGGGAAATATCTTCACTCAGCGCATCCTCATTATGTTCTTTACGCAACGCTGACAACAAAAGAGGGTTTGCCTCATCTTTAGCTAAAAAATCCAACAGCACTTCCAATTCCTCCCGACTGCATTGATTGTCGAGAAATTTTGCAAGTAGTTCCTGGTAATACTGTTCGTTTTGTGTCATGTTAGTAATTCGCAAGCATCGCGCTCCATTGTAATATCCCTGAACCGGAATAAAGGGTGGATGTGTTTGAACTTTTTTTAAAAAATATTTTTCAACTATGATTTGATCATAACGGCAACGGTTAGCGCCACCATCAATTCCATGTCTGCATGGCGACCAACATACTCCCTGATTGATCTTACAGCCAACACCATGTGCTCCTTAACGGTATTGCGGGTGAGATTTAATTCTGTTGCCACTTCTTCATACTTTTTCCCTTCAAGCCGGCAAAGTTTGAAAACCTTTTTCCGTTGTGGTGGCAAACGTTCAATCGCAGCGCTTAATATAACATTGTATTGTTGCCATTGTAATTGCAAATCAGGGTCGGTGATCTTATTTCCCATATGCAATGCGATTTCGGTTCGCATTTTTTCGTCAGCAGCAACCTTCTTGATCAGTTTAAAGATGCTGTTACGTGTAATGGTAAATAAGTACGACTTAAAAGAAAGTGAAGGATTGATATTCGAACGAAGCTCCCACACCTTAATAAACACTTCCTGCACGATATCTTCGGCAAATTGCGGCACTTTGAGAAATCGCATTGCATAGCCGTACAAGAGATTATGATAGGTATTATAAATTTGTATAAATGCTTCTTTATTTCCTTCCTTTAAAAGAAGCAACACATCTTGTTCAGGGAGATCGGCATGCAAGGCAGCGTTACGTGTAAAATAAGTTAGTTTCATATAGCAATCTTGTCAAGCAGTTTTGGTGAATGCACGAAACGGGGTCTGAAAAATCAATTAGTGTATTTCTGACACCTATTCGTTATTTGTAAAAAAATATATCTACCAAACAGTCCAAAAGTATCAGCGATCTGTTTTTTTTGACTTTACTTATCGCCAAAATCATTGCACAAATGTTTAAAATGAAGCGTAAAAGGGGGGGATTTTAAGAATTAGGAGTTAGGAATTAGCGATTAGGAATTTGTTGGAAGTTTTTCTGGTCCCAATTAAACGTGGGCTAGTTAGGCAACTCTTTCTTCTTTTGATATTTATTACTCGCAGCGAAAGCCCGCTTTGTCATCCCGAGGAACGAGGGATCTGGGTCTCATACTTGCATACTGTTTGCGCAGCTCTCAGATCCCTCGTTCCTCGGGATGACAAACAACAGCCTCTTAATTCTTCAAACACCTTAACTAAACGACATTGAATCCCTAATTTCTAATTTCTAATTCCTTAATGAAGATTCCCTGACGATAATTTGGGAGCGGAGAACGACCGTATTGGCATGGTCGACAGTTCTGGATCCTGAAAGATGGTCGATGAGGCATTTTGCCGCCACTTCACCCATCTCCTGGCAAGGATAGTTTATGGTAGTAAGATTAGGCTCTATTATTCTGCTAACAGGATCATTGTTAAACCCTGCAAAAGCAATTTCCTTTGGAATTTTTACGCCTGCCTCTTTCAAAGTTTGCAAGCAATAGGCCGCACAATTATCATTTGCCGCAAAAACGCCGTCCGGCTTGTTTGTCATTTGTAAAATATGATTACCGGCATCTACCCCATCCTGTTCTGTTAATTCATTCACCAGCAGTAAATCATCGCCGGATGCGAGTCCCGAATCCTGCAGCGCTGCTTTATAACCACGATATCTTTCAGTATAAATATTGGTTGAAAGATTGCCGGTAATATGCATGATGCGCTTACATCCCTGTTCCACCAAATGCCTGGTGATATCGTATGCATTTTTGTAATTGTCGATTACCACGTTCAGGCTGCGAGGGTCTTCACAACCGCGATCGAAGAAGACAACTGGAATGTTTTTATCAAAAAACATCTTGAATTTGTCCATGTTCCTGGCATTATAGGCGAGCGAAACAAGCAGCCCGTCTACTCGGCTGTCAAACATCATATTAATATTTGAGGTTTCTTTTTTGGCGGATCCCAGCGATTGGCTGATGATAATATTATACCCATATTCACTGGCAACATTTTCTATACCTGCAATAATGGAAGAAACGACATAACTATTGAGACGGGGAACAATAAGACCAAGTGTGTTTGTTTGTTGCGTGCGCAGGTTCCGGGCAAAACTATTGGAACGATATCCCATTTCTTTAGCCATCGCATGCACCTTTTTTCTCGTGGCACTGCTAATGGACTTATGATCCTTTAAACTCCTGCTGACGGTAGCAGCAGAAACGTTAAGGCGCCTGGCAATATCATATATAGTTATCTCTTTTTCTTCTTTCATATGGGCAAGTGTAGTAGTAATTGTAACGCAGAATAATCTGGTGGACGCCTGCTGGTAAATCGCCCGGGCTGTCGGTTACACAGCTCAATAAATTCATCTTCGCAACTGAACCAAATGTATAAAGGCGCCGATTGACAGGATGGCTTATTTGTTGAAAAGAATAACACAAATGTTCAGTCACAACAGAACATTTGTTCATTCCATTCCATAACTTAATTGGTAATCAATAGATTGATGAATTTTCAGGCTGGGTTTATTACTTCGAATAGTATCTGAGGAAGCATTTGAGGGACGTAAGTATAAGCCTATAACTTGTAGGCAATACCTACTACATATTGTGAGTAGTTATTTATTTTTTCAATGACAAGCCTGTTTTTTTCTGTTTGGCCAGGTAAACCGGCTACAGGGGAAGTGTTGATGTACACCGTTCTGCCGGCATTTAATACGTTCCCCGCTCGTGCAAATGCGCGCCAGTGTGTATGAAATGTTTTTTCTGCCGAGAGATTCAACATCGTGTATCCCTTTTGCCAGTCGTCAAGTTCATACCAGCCAGACACATCCTCTATGCGCTTACCCGTATAAACAGCCGTCACCTGCACCGTACTGCCAATGCGCGGTATCCGGTAACTAAAATTTATGCTGCCGATGTGTTTTGATTGCCCCTGCAATGGCCGTTGTTGTTGTTTTGTTACCGTTATAATATCAGATGATGGATCCTGTCGGTTTTCGCGCTCTTTAAACTTTTTGCTTTGGGTGATGCGGGATGATGTAAAAGTGTAATTAACACCAATGGCCATATTGCCGAAATGTTTTTCTCCGGACAATTCAAACCCATAATTGCATGCCGAAGCGAAGTTTCGCAACTGCTCCGTAATCTTTACTGCAGGTGTATACGACAACCCGCCTTCCGGGATAGGGTATAATGTGTCGCCTGCATTAAGCAGCGTTTTTTCATACGGATTCTTTATTTTCTTGTAAAATGCAGTAACCTGTAAAACGTTTAATATTTGAGGGACTTGCAGTTCATACCTTAAATCAATATTATCTGCAGAGCTACGTTGTAAAAATGGATTACCCGCAATATTATAGTCATCATAAGCCATGTTAAAAAAAGTAACGTCATACAGTGCAGGTCGGCTTATAGCTTTGTAATATGACAGCCTTATGTTTTGCTGTTTGCTTAATGCATAGCGAATATGCATTGATGGCAGCCAATCATTGTACTTAATTTGTACCTCACCGTCCGTTTTATCTGCAGATGATTCAAGCTGGTAGGTATGCTCATTGCGAATACCTGCTGTAACATCCACCTTTCTAAGTCGCATAGCTACCTGAGCATAAACGGCCGATATATTTTCTTTAGCCCCGTAAGTGCCGGGAGTATTGGTGTTGCCAAGTGGATTTTGCGGACCATTATCGTTATACCAGGTCGCATTGTAAATACCTGCAAAGGGTTGGCCTTTGGGTTCAGTGTATGCAGGATTAAAAATATATTGATTGTAAAAATTATCTCTGCGTTTGAATTGCAGCAGTGTACCACCGTCAAATGCAATATGCTGATTAAAAAGTTTTGGTGTGTAAGTAATGTTTAGGGATAAATCTTTTTTCCTTTCTGTGTTATGCAGCCAGTACCTATTTAAAGGAGCCAGCAAAACCGGCGTTTGTTGGACCTGTCCATCCGGCCCTGCAATGCGGCCAGTGTTGGCGGTAAGTTCTGCCCAGTCTGGATAGCTTCCATAAGCTGTGGAATAAGCTAACTGCCAGTTGGCAAACAGTTCATCATTCCAGGCATGATCTCCGTGTAAGTTTATGTGGTAAAGCGACTGTATATGTAGCCGGGACCTTTGTGAAATGGCAATTCTTCCGGTGCCAGGCCCGCTGCGTCCTTCTGCCAGGCTGGTATCAACCAGGTAACGAGCCTCGTCGTCCTGCTTTCGGGTATATAATTGCGTTAAGAGTAACAGGTGTCGCGGATTTATGCGGTATTGCGCCTGCATGTAAAAATTAGCCCTCTTACTATTGATGGAGTATTGCCTTTGGGTAAAGTCTGTAATGCCGGGTGCATTGTTTAGTTGAGGCTCGCTATTTTGTGCAATAAAAAAACTGTTTGAGCCTTCTTTTATATTCTGCACACCAGCTGCAGCCATCACGCCCAGTTTTTTATTCTTTAGAAATTGCCGACCCCAGAGTACATCTGCCCGTGCATCCGGCAAAGGGTTAACATGATTGAATGATAAATTATCTTTTGTAAAATCATTTCCTTTTGCATAGTAACTGCTCCCATATTTTTCATACGGTGATTGTTTCTGCACAGCCCCATTGTTAAAAGTGAGAAAGGAACGATCGAAAAATATCTGGCTGTAACCGGTTGCCATCCGGGCCATAAAAACAGGTTGTAAGGGCACCTGTTGCGTAACAATATTCATTGATCCGCCGATGGCATCCGCAGACATAGAAGGCACAAGCGTTTTATACGTTTCCAGTCGCTCGATAATACCGGCGGGAAAAAGGTCCAGCGCTATATAACGGCTCCTGTCATCCGGACTGGGCAAAGCAATACCATTTACAGAGGTATAGCTGTATTTGGTATCCATGCCACGTATAATTGCTTTTGTGGGTGCACCCGTTTGGTCAGTTGCAAGTGAAACACCGCTAACACGCTGCATGGCATCAGCCATGGTAACATCGGCAGATAGCTCTATTGATTGCTTTGAGATAATGTTTACAATTGGTACAGATTTTCTTTCCAGAATCCGACCATATAACGCGGAGTGATGGTCAACACTATCAATTACGGTAACGCTTTCCAGTTCAACTACTCTGGGCTGCAAAACCATGTGCACCACAACAGGCTTGTCATTTTTTGCATTAATTACAAAGCTGCCGGACATATACCCGGCAGCCGAAACTTGTAAATTGTAATTGCCTTCAGGCAGGTTATGAAATAAAAACGATCCATTCTGGTCCGCCTTGGTAATGAAACTCTCGCCGGCAACGGCAACTGTTGCGCCGGCTACCGGCAGGCCGGTTCCCTTTTCAATCACATCACCGCGCACGATTGCGGCATGTGCCATATCAAACAAGGAACATGCAAGTAATATTAATGCGGTTGCGCAACTTTTTATCATTCCATTATCAGTGCTGGTTGCCTGTTTTATCTAATTGAAAAGCGCCCATGTCTTTCCCGGGCGGTGTTATTTCTGTAACTCCAAATACAGGATCTTTTTTCACAACGCTATATGGTTGGAAGCCTGTGAAACCCTTAGCTACAGCAGGCGAGCCATTTTGCAAGTGAAAATTTCTGCTGCCAACATAATCATCTTCAATAAAGTTAAAACCGTCTCCAACAGGTAGTTGACAATTTACAAACAAAGGGTTGTTGGCACCCGGTGTGGTTCCGTTGCCTCCGTTAATATCTGTTGACTGTTGCCTGGTTATATAACCGGCGGGTAAAAATTGCGCTGTTATATCTTTGGTGTCACCGTAGTTGTAAGTATAGCCATATTTAAGATTGGCTGTATCCGCCGCAGGCGTGCTGTTACCTCCGCCCATCACCGCGAGCCCAAAAGCACAGTTTACCAGTATGTTGTTATAACTGGCACCTCTGCCGCCATTCTCAAAATCAATTGAGCCACCCTCTCCCACTTTTTGCTGACGGTAACCAGCGCTTACAATGGTGTTGTTATAGATGTTCGCATTGCTTTGCGGTGAGAGGCCGCCAGCATTTGCAGATTTAAATGCATTACCGGTGCCACCCACCACAAGATTATATGCAATGTCACCCACACTGCCGCTTTTAACGTTGACGCATTCGCCTGCAATCAGTCCAACCTTTTCAAACGTGTTGCGCATGATCTCAAATTTACCACCCGTCACACGCACCATGTCGTTGTTTGAGCCGTACAACCAGCTATCTTCCAACACAAAATTGGCTGAAGGATTCTGCATATAAATACCATAGCGTGCAGCGTTGGGACGATATGGATCGTTGGCTGGACCGAGGCCACCCGTATATTCTATTCTTGCCCATTTTATAATAATATCCCCGCAGCCCACTGCACCTTGTATGCCTCCCCAGTAACCTTTAAACGCGGGGTCGGTTTGTGGTGATTGCGGGTCCTTTGCAGGGTTGGATTTTAATGCTTCATCTTTCACAGTAAATAATACTGGCGCATCTTTTGTTCCCAGGCAAATGAAAGTACCTTTCACAACAATGCCGGGGGCGTGCCCCTGTGTGCCTATGGCATCATTGCCTGATGAAGGGCCAACTATCAGCACCTTAACGCCGCTTTCAATCATTAACGTGTCGCCTGCATTTATTACCGCATCGCCTGCACCGCTGTATAAATAGTAAGTAGTGCCCTGCCTAAGTGTGCCTTTGATATTGCTGCCAGCAGAACTGTTAAGGGTGTCCCCTTCTTTAATGTAATTACCTGTGGCTGGAGGCGGTGTTGTTACTGAAACATCACCCGACTTACTACAGGCTGTTAATAAAACTGTTGTAACGCAAAAAATACTTAATAGCTGTTTTTTCATACTAAGGTTATTTCTCTTAATTGTCATCATTTTTTCTTTTATCCCGGTAACACAATAGTAGCATCAAGTGCCCACAAAAATTAATTTGCAGGCACCTTGCTACTTTATTTAACACACATCATTTATATTCTTAATCGTCATCGTCGTCCATCTTCTTTTTTAGAAAAGCTGATCTAACGGGCACGGGCATACGTGAATGTTCACCATGAACATATTTCCACAGTATGTCGTTCATTACCTGGTCAGGAACACGATCCTCGCTCGAAAAATCAAGTTTTGAAGAACGAACTGATAGTGAATTCACTTCCTTATTTTTTTCGTTAAGATCCACATTTGCTGCAAGCGCTTTGAATCCCTCCATATTAGAAGTTTTGTCAAAGCAACGCCACATCGGCGTTGCAGCAGCATCATACTGTGTCATCGGCGGCATGCCAAGAATGAGTTCAATGGTTCTTAGAACAGACGAAGTCGAATACATTGTATGATCAACGAAGTTTCTTTTTACAAAACCTCCCGCTACATAGGCTGGCGAGCGGTGTGCATCTACGTGATCTGGGCCGGCCTGTGCGTCGTCTTCCAAAACGAAGAGTACGCTTTCATTCCACAATGGACTTTTGCTTAAATATTCTACAAGCATACCAACCGCGAGATCATTGTCTGCCACATGAGCGAAAGGTGTAGGTCTTCCTATTGTAGTGCCTTCCGTGTGGTCATTGGGAAATTTGATGGTCACCAATTGCGGAACGGCATCGGCAGCAATAAGTGAATCCATTTCTCTTTTGAACAGACCAAACCTTGTGGTATCTCTTATGTTGCCGTTGAATGAAGGGAAGTAAGGACATAAATGATCTTTTAGCACAGGTATTTGTGGAAGAAATTGATTGTTGGAAAACTCTCCGTAAGTTCTGAAGCTAACGTTCGAACGTTTTGCATTGTCCCAGATAAAACCATCTTTGTTATTCGCTACCTCACGCAAGCCGGAAGAGGCCTCTGAACTGCCTCTGCGACCATAATGAGAGGGCCAGTTTTTTTCCAGAAAATCCGTAGCATAAGCACCCATGCTCCAGTTGTGGCCATCGGAGCTAACTTCTCCATCTACATAAAAGTTATCCAGCAAAACAAATTGTTTCGCAAGGGAGTGCTGATTGGGAGTAACCTTTTCACCGAATAGCACCAGTGACGCATCGCCGTTGCCCATTGGAAGATCGCCCAACACCTGGTCGTATGTTCTGTTTTCTTTAATCAGGTAAAACACATGTTTAATAGGCGATGTGCCACCAACTTTCATTGGCACAGGATTGCCCGCTTCCCCTTCTGCCATTTGCTCATCGTCTTTATTGTAAGGCGTGTTCTTGTACACTGCCTGGGAATAATCAGACATTTCTTTTTCAGAAGGATTATCAATAACACTTAGTGTACCGCGAAACATTCCCGCGATGTATTGCACTTCTTCCGGCTTTTGAGAGATGCCTTCATGCAGTGCTACCTTTTGTTTTTTTGCAATGGGGTTTGGGCCTTTAGGATTGGCAAACGGCTCCAGTCCTTTACCGTTGGTTACAAAGATCTTTTTCCCTGACACTCTTACGCACGTTGGATACCAACCCACCGGAATAAAGCCTTTGGACGTGCTTTTTCCGGGATGGCTCACATCAAATGCGGCGAGGCAATTGTTGTCTGCATTGGCAATGTAAAGTGTCTTTTCATCGCTGCTTAAACAAACTCCATTGGTCGTGGAGCCGCTTAGTTTTGTCGCATAAAGAGCCGCATTGAGTGTTTCCAGTACGGTGCGTTTTTTTGTATCGATCACCGATACGCTGTTGTCGTTTGCATTGGCAACAAACAGGTAAGTTCCTTTCGCGGAAAGACAAATGTCATTTGGATTATCGCCTACAGCGATGCTGTCCACGATCTTTTGCTGGCTGGTGTTATACACGAATATTTTGTCCATGGCCCATCCGCTGATGTAGAGTTCTTTCCTGTCCGGAGAAAGCAAACAGGTATAAGCCTCGCCACCAAGCGGAACTTGTTGCCGGATGGCTTTTGTTTTCAAGTCAACAACATACAAACTGTTATCTTCCTTGGTGACTACATACAGCAAATTATTTTTGTCATCAATGGTAATGCCCGCAGGAGAAATTTTATTCGGCCACGGCGCACCCAACTTAATCGTGTCGACAGTATGAAGTTTTGAATCTTCAATGGCATACTTCAATATCCAGTTGTCATTACCTCCAGATGCATACAGATATTTTTCATCACTGCTAAAAGCCAGGCCACCCCAGCTTTTCGCAATAACCTGGTTGTCCAAAATTTTTTCATTGGAAGTATCCACCAACTGGATCGATTGAATGCTCTGACCATTATTAGTCACAGCGAGGTAGCGCTTAGAGCGACTAACGGCTATGTTCAGTGGAAGATCCCCTAATGGCAATTGTCTTCCGGCGGGTGTCAGGCTCCATCCATTGGGAAGCTTCACTCGTTTTTCCTTAGTATCGTTTCCCGGCTGGCTAAAGGCAGGATGAACGCTCGACTGCGCATGAACCGGACCAGCAAGCACCGCCAGTACCAATAACTGTGATATCGTCTTTTTCATAAATTGTTTTTTCTTATAGTGAAGAAAACTTCTGTATTCAACGATTTCGAAAAAATTCGGGACAAAGACCTGACAGGTTTTGAAAAACCTGTCAGGTCTGGCACCTTATCGACAAAAAATGCTGACCTTTTACCAGCCAGTATTCTGCTTCAAATTTGGATTCAGCAGTGTTTCATTATAGGGTATCGGATAAAAATATTTCTTGTCTTCATAAGTCTTTGGTGTGTTGCCTAACCAGAGCAGATTTCCTTTGTCGCCCTGCGATAATTTCTTTGTGCTATTATCCAACAGAAAATACACAACGCCTGTCACTTTACTGGCTGGAACTGCATCCACAAAGCATACATCGGGCTTGCCATTCTCGTCAAGGTCGAGTAACAGGTTTTTGCCGGGCACATAGAGGCCATCGTACACTCTTTCCAATAATTTACCTGCCTTCCAGCGCTTCAGGTCATCGTAACGGAATCCTTCCGCAGCCAATTCCACACCGCGTTCTCTTCTTATTTCCATCACTACGCCGTTGGTAACATCAGGAAAGAAATTTGTTTGCATGTAAGTATCGACTGTAGCAGGCATCAAAGGATTGGTAATACCGGCGCGTTTTCTCAGCGCACCAATTGTAAGGTCCCAATCTGCCTGTACAAATGTGCCCAGTTCTGCTTTCGCCTCTGCATAGTTTAGCAACACTTCCGCATAACGTATGATTGGAATGGAATTATAACTTTCCGTGCGGGTGTCATAGTATTTGTCATCCAGCGAAAACTTAACGATCTGGTAGCCGGAGTAAGTAACATTAAAATCCGGCAGCGCCGTAGTGCCATCGCTACGTTTGTAATAACCACTGCGGATGGTTTGGGTTAGACGCTTATCCCTGTTCTTTACTTCCGTCTGGAATTGTAAAGTATCATATCCCGGTGTACTTGTAAACGGAGTGCCGTCACTATTCAGGTAAGTATTGACAAAAGATTTTGACAGGCCGAGGCGTGCGCCCAAGGTAGCACTGTTATACCACCATGCCGCATCGTGCCATTTCTTAAGCGCATTATTATAAACTGCAGCCAGCATAACTTCACTTGAAACAGGATTTTCACTGATGAACAATGAACGGTAATCCTTATCCGGTGTTCCAGTTTGCAAACGGTATTGACCACTTTTGACCAAAAGATCACTGGCATCAACTGCATCCTGCAACCATTGATTGGCTGTACCGGTTAAAGAAAGTTCGCTGTGATACTTACGGAACGTGCCTTCAAAGAGACAAATTCTTGACTTCAGTGCAAGCGCCACCCATTTGGTTATTTGCGTGGAAGTAGCGTCTTTGGTATCGTAAATATTGTTGCAGGCAAAATTGATATCTGCCAGTACCGAATCCATTACCAATGTGCGTGGATCGCGTGATTTGTACAGCGCAGAATCGGTTGGTGACATTGTATGACTGTACCACGGCACATCACCAAACTGTTTAACCATGTTGAAATAGAAATATGCTCTGAAAAACTTCGCAATTCCTGCATAATGGTTGCGGGCCTTTTCTGAAATGGAAGGATTGTTATAGTTCTCCAGAAAATAATTGACGTTTCTTAATGCGCCCCAGCCCCAGCCGGTCGCATCGTTTGGAGAAAACTTGCCGGAGATGTAGGTAGATACAGCGTTTGGCACCGTGATGTCTGTCATCACATCTGCTTTGTACACGCCCGGGCCGTCCGGCAGCATTGAATAAAACGAGTTCGTATAAAGTTGAAGATTGCTTTCACTTGCAAAAGCCTGCGCAGGTGTGAGCTTGTCCAACGGTGAAAGATCCAGGTTCTTTTTGCAGGAGCTAACCGCTGCAAGCACAAGAATCGAGAAGAATATCTTTTTCATTTGTTTATATTAAAAATGATCAGAAGTTAACGTTTAAACCAAGTGTGTAAGTTTTCTGCATTGGGTAAGAGAACCCATCGCCTCCGCCGGAATTGATTTCAGGATCAGAAGCTTCAATCACCTCTGGGTCAAAGTTCTTAGAGACTTTGAACATTGGTGAATACGTCCACAGGTTTTGACCCGTTGCATAAAGGCGAATTGATGCAACGTGGAGTTTCTGTACCAATGAGCCAGGCAGATTATAACCGATCGTAAGATTTTTCAAACGTACATAGCTTGCATTTTGCAGGTAACGTGTTTGAGCCACTGCTAATTCTCTCGTGCCTGAAAGGGCCACATATCCACGGTATCTTGGGAAATAAGCATCCTGGCTTGGGTTTTCCTCTGTCCAATGGTTGAGGTTAAAAGCCGGTAAAAAGCTGTAAGGACGGTTCATCTGTCCCCAGAAATAAGCTGCCTCAGGTGAAGGCGCCCAATCTCTTTTACCCACGCCCTGGAAGAAGAATGAAAGGGAGAAATTGTTCCAGTCTAGGTTACCGGTAAATCCATAAGGGAAACGGATAGCAGAGTTACCAATGATCTTTTGATCACCCGGATCGTCTAATGTATTTTTTCCGTTGTTTACTTTATTGTCTCCATTCAGATCAGCAAATTTGATGTCGCCGGGCAAAAGTTTATTGGCATTACTTACAACAAAATAGCTTTGATCGGCATGTTTGGAAATATCATCTTGCGAAGTGAAAAATCCATCAGTCTGGTAGCCCCAGATATCACCGAGTTTCTGGCCAACATAATAAGTTGAGAGCAGGTGGTTCGGGTTGTAAAATTTGGTTATGCGGGAAACATTATTGGCAAGCGTAAAACGGAAGCTGTAATACAAAGGTTTGCTGCCACCTGTTTTGTCTGACCAGTTTAATGAAAGCTCAAAACCTTTGGTAACCATGTCTGCATTGTTGCCTTTAGGAACTGAAGCGCCAAAAGTAGCAGGCAGTGGTTGACCGGCAGTGATCATTCCTGTTGTCTTTCTCTGGTACCAGTCAAAGTTGAACTTCAATCTTCTGTTCAACACCTCCCAGTCGGTACCAAAATTCAACGTCGTAACCGATTCCCAGGTAAGTCCTTGCGGTACTACCGAAGGCTGCACAAAATAACTCGGGAACACACCATTAACTATCGAGCCGGAGGTGGCGGTACCAATCGTTGGAAGGAACGTGTACGGTTTAATGTTACCATTTCCAAGCGTACCATAAGAAGCGCGGAGTTTCAGGTTATCCAGCCAGTTTTTGGTGCCCTCCATGAAGGACTCCTCATTCACTTTCCAACCTACAGAAGCAGATGGGAAAAAGCCAAAGGCCTGGTCAACCGGAAATTTAGAAGAACCATCATAGCGGCCGTCCAACTCCACGAGATACCTGTTTTTAAAGGCGTAGTTCGCACGATAGAAGATACCGGAGTTTCTCCATTGCGCCCCACCTCCTGTTAACTTATAATTCAAGCCGGTAGCAAGATTAAAATCTGTAAGATTGTCAACAAGGAGACCATCTCTTTGTGCATACATAGCTTTGGTCAGATCATCCTCATAGTTCCAACCGGCGAGCAATTTCACGGAGTGTTTGCCGAAATTTTGCGAGTATTCACCATAGATGTTGCTCACCAAATAATTTTCTGTAGTATCGTTGTTACCCAGGTAATTCAGACCGGTATTAATATCCTTGCCAGGTCCGAGGCTATATGGAACCGTGAAGAAGCGACGATCCTCGGTCATATTTGTATAGAGGTACGAAAAATCACCTTTGATACTCAATTTATTTTTCAGGATAGAAGCATTAAAGCCAACTGTGTTGCGAAGAAAATTCTGCTTGAGAGTAGAATAACTTTTACCGTAGTAAAAATCACCAACAGAGTACGCACCAACGATGCTCATGCTTTGGTCCGGGTTCAACATGGTTGAAACCGGAAACGCGGTAACGGCCATCAATCTCCATATCGCATTGAGCCCTCCAACCGAGCTCAGCGGATATTTGTACTTAAAGCTGGAGAAATCAGTGTTGCTATTCACTGTTAACCAGTCTGTCACTTTAACGCTTCCTTTTACGCGAAGATTGTAACGGTCGAAATTATCAGTGTTGTAGCGAAAAATTCCATCCTGATGATAATATCTTCCGGAAATCATGTAGCTGGCTTTATCTGAACCACCAGAAACCGACAGCGCATGTTCATAAGAATTATTTTTGTCTTTATACAACAACTTCAACCAATCGGTATTGCCATAGTAAACATATTTACCGGTAGCGGGATCAACGGAAACATCCGGCAATCCCGGGTGCTCGTTGTGGTATTTTAAGGAGTCGAGATAAGCAAGCGAAAAATCCAACTGCGAGTTGATCGTTTGCGGATGCGAAAGGTAATCGTTCCATGAATAAAACGCTTCATCAAAATTTTTCGCCCATTCGTAACCGTTAGTCACCAGGTCCGGTGTAAAGGTGCGTTGATTGACGGAATAATTGCCGTTGTAGCTAATTTGTGTTTTGTCTTTTTTAGTGGATTTGGTAGTGATTAAAACTACTCCGAAAGCACCACGGGAACCGTAAATAGCTGCTGAAGAAGCATCTTTTAATACGGATATATTTTCGATATCATTTGGATTTATGGTTGAAGGATCACCAGGTACACCATCAATCAAAACAAGCGCGCTACCGCCAGATCCGATGGAAGTAACACCACGAATGTTGAAGACAGAACTGCGTGTAGGTTTACCATCTGTCATTTTGATATTAAGGTTCGGTATTACGCCCTCGAGGCCCTTCGCAATGTTTGCCATTGGCCTGTCTTCAAAATATTCACTGCCCACCTGGTCAACGGCGCCGGTAAGATTGACTTTCTTCTGCGTGCCATAACCCACTACTACTACCTGCGTCATGGATTCATCGACCACAGCAAGTTTCACCGATAGGGTAATCATGTCGCCACTTTTATAAACATAGTCGGTCAGCACCTTTTTTTCATAACCCACATGGGTAAACGTAAAAGAATAGGTGCCGGCATTTTTCAGTTTTTCAAAAGTGAAAACGCCAGAAGCATTGGTTTCAACCGTTGAAGAAAAATCACCGGATTTGTCGCGTACGGTTACGGTAACATTGGTAAGAACCTCACCCTTGACCGATTTAACGATGCCCTTCACAGCAGGCGTTTGCTGCTGGGCAAATGTTCCCGTGAGCGGAAACATGAAAGCAATTAGCAAGAACAAGTAGAACTGTTTCATTGTATATTTATTTAGACAATAAGATTCCTGCACCAGTGGTGCGCACTTTTTTAATTTCTTCTCAGTTAATTATTTTTTCCCCAGGTAAATGGTATCTCCCGCCTTTGTCAAGTCCAGATTATTAAGCCGGGCGATTGTTTCTATCGCGTCATCAGGCATATCGCTTTTTGTAAAACTTCCTGTAAATGTCCTGGAACCGATCGAAGCTTCTTCAAAAACAATATGAACCTTGTAGATCGATTCTATTTGCCTGAACACGTTAGGCAAGGGGGTTTTATTGAAAATAATTTCATTGTCGGTCAAAAGACCTGACTTAGAATTATCGTTAGTTGCAATTAATGGTGCCGTTTTTTTCAATGGCGTTTTACTCATTTCCAATGCACAGGATTTGGGATCAAAAGAGCATTTCTGGCCTGGGTTTAAGTACAGTGTCTTTTTGCTTCTTTCTTCGCTCACTTTAATCTTTCCACTAATCAAGAGCACACTAATCTTTTGATCTTTAAATCCTGACACTTTGAAAATGGTGCCCAGCGCTGTTGTAGCAAGCCCTGACGAAAAAACGGTAAAAGACCTGCGTGCATCTTTTTTTACATGAAATATCGCTTCTCCTTCGAGGAAGAAAGATCGGCTGTCTTTTTCCAAAGGCTCTTTGTATTTCACACAACTTGAAGGCGAAAGCTCAACAAGTGAGCTATCGGGCAACAAATATTGTTGTACTGTCGCAAGCCGGTTAACAATGCAACGTTCAGCGGAAGGTTCCGCATTGTTCTCCGCTATTGTTTTTACATCGGCATTTTGATCTCGTCCCGAGTGATAATAAAAAATGCAGGTTGTTGCGACTCCTAGAATGCACGCTGCTGCCAGCCAGCGTTTCCAATGCAATTGACGCGAAGGAGTAATTTGCTGCTGGATATTATTGTGCCACTCAACAGATAACTCGTCTGGCAAAATTCCAGGAGAAAACGACGCCCATTCCTTTTCGTTGAAATAGTTGTCCAGCTCTTCTTCAGAAGCCAGCAAAAGATCCTGAGCCTGTTCCTTTGAAGCAGTTCCTTTAAATAACTTAATAATTGTTCGCTTTAAAATTTCCATATCAAAATCTGTTGAACTGAGTGGACAACCATATTACGTTCGCGAAGAACGATTGCACCCACCGGTAATAATTTGTTAACATGCGCCGCCAAGAGAGTGCGTGATTGTTTCAGTGTAAAGCAGGCAAAATAAAAAAAGGGGGAAAGACAAATCGGCTGTAGAATGAACAAGACTGCGGATTTCTTTTACTGCTTTGTTTAATTGGTTTTCTACCGTTTTTTTGGAAATGCCTAACTGGTCAGCAATTTCCTGGTTGCTGAATCCTTCGAGGCGAAACTTAACTATAGTGCTGCGTTGAGGAGATATTTTGTTTAAGCTGGCTTCTACTTCATCCAACAAAGGATGAATATCAGCAATAGGATCAGTCAGGTCTTCATTAATGCTTTCCACCTCGATACTTACGATCCTCTCGCGGGCCTTCTCACGCAAGTGGTCGATGAATGTTGTTTTTGCTATCCTGAACAATTGAGCTGACAGAGCCATTTCCAGGTTGAGTCCGTGCCTGTGATTCCAGCACTTAATGAAAGTTGTTTGTACCAGTTCACTACTGGTGATAGAGGAACCGCTCTTCTCAAGAAAGTAAAAGTATAGTTTGGCGTGATACTGCTTAAAAACAGTGGAAAATATCGTTTGGTTGTTTTCCTGGATTCCTTCTATTAAATACTTGTCCATCATTCTCCTCCTCCTGTAAAAATTGAAAGATTCATGGCGCAAATTATATAGGTTGTTAAAAAAACAGGATTAAATATTTGTTACCATCAAGATAAAGCGACTTAAAATATTCTTTATCATATAAAAAAAAGAAATAAAAAGTGTGATAATAACACTAATCTAATTGCATATTTAAAACCTGTTTATATTTTCTGTGGTAATAAGTTCCTACACTAACCTATTTTTTAGTGGCCGCAGAAATTGCTATCTGTACCAGGAGAAATAATTTTGAAAAAATATTTGTTTGATGGAATACAGAAAATTGGGAAAATCTGAAGTGAAGGCACCCGGAATCACATTCGGCGCGTGGGCCATTGGCTTCGACAGAACTACCAGTTATTCAGAGTGCCTGGAAAACCTGCCGAAGCCTATTAGCATCATCTATTTTCTCATTTCAATAATTGGCAACAGATCCAACAAGTCATCAATGATATAATCCGGATTGGCGGTAAGTAACTGGTCATATGTATGCGCTCCGGTAGTAATGCCTATGCTTATTCCGCAGCCCGCATTTTGCCCTTCTGCTATGTCAATGGTTGAATCGCCCACTTTTACTACTTCACTCGCGTTGGCAATGTTGAATTTTTCCATTGCCAGCAATATCATGTCCGGTTCCGGACGATTTTGTTGAACATCTGTGGCGGTGATTAAACCGTCAAAATGTGTTCCTTTCTCCCAGCCTAATTTTTTAATAAGAAACGTTGCTGTTTCCTGGTTATATCCGGTGTTTAATACTACAAGGATATTTTTTTGTTTCAATGACTGAAAAAGGTCGACTGCATTTGCCTGCGGAAAAACATCCATTGTTGTATATGCGTCCTTAAGCAGCACTAAAAACCTATCATAAATATCTTTCGCCAAGTTTTCGTCCTCATTTTGAGCGTATGTTTTAAGTATACTTTTTATGGCCTGTAGTTTTTCTTTTCCGGCTCCCTGTTCCAAAACCTTGGCCAGATCAAGATCAAAACCTTTTTCGTTGATGGCACTTTGTAAAGTTTTATACACAATATTATCTTCATCGACAGTTGTACCTGCCATATCAAACACAATCATCTTTATCATATCCGAATTATTTTTTTATAGAACCACTGTAAAATCAAATTTCATTTTATGCCTAAGCCAGTCGCCGCCCACATTGCCAACAATCACTACGCGATCGCATTTCCAGGAGCGAAGTTTTCCATTTCAGAAACACCTGAACGCATTTTCTTTGCCCTGAAATAAAGTAATGAAACAATTGTGACTGCACCACCCGTGAAGCCAACAACCAAAACACTATGCTGAAAAAAATACCCCCAGCTCAAAGTGGCATTTCCAAATTCCTTAATTAATAAAATACTCACACTTCCCAAATAGCCGATTGCATCTGCAATGTACATTACAAACCCTACATTCCCTTTATACCGGAACGTTGCAAGCATCCGTTCAAAAAATATCGCGTTGTAAGGAATGTAACCTAAATACAATCCCAGGCCTGCCAACATCATCCATGTGGTTACATCGAGCTTGCCCGCGCTAAACAATATTGTAGCTATCGATATAAGCAGGCAACCGCTTATGATCATATAATGAATCAGGGAGAACGCTTTGAGGTTGTTTTTTACCAGCATAAGCGAGCTGATCAACACCAGTACAACGATCGCAATGATACTGTCTATTTTTGTGTAAATGCTGTAATCGTGGATGCCGTAATTTGCCCAGATCTCCACTTCAAAGTTATCACGCACATCGCGCATGATCGTTAGTGAAACATAAATAATGAGTGTAAGAATAATGCCCGGTAAAAAATATTTTACAAAATGCTTTCTTTCGGCTGCATTCATGGGAGCCCTTACAGATCTTGATTGCCGGTCTTTTTCGGAAGGCGGGGGAATAATTTCCAAACAGTATACAAACAAAATAAGTGGAAGTACAAAAATTAGTCCCGTAAGAAAAGGCATCCAGTATTCACTCACCGAAGCATGCGCCATCAACATTCGGCCTGTAGATTTTACAAACCCGGACGCGAAGATGAGACTCGTTGACATTACCGCCGCCATAAATTCTGTATTGCGCCGCCCTTCAAGGTAACCGCAAACCAATCCCCAAATCATCCCCAGCGGAAATCCGTTGATCAACAGAAAAACGATGTTCCATGGTGCAGGCACTATTGCAAAACCAAGCAAGGCAACCCAGGAAATACCGATGAGTGTGAGAATACTTTTTCCTCTTGTTCGACGGCCCGTTTCAGCAATAAAACGGATGCCATAGAATTTGCTGGCAGTATAGCCTACCACTTGCGCAATAACCAGCCATACTTTATAGTCAACGTGCCAAAACGTTGTATTATCATAGGTTCCAGCGGCAAATGCCTTGCGAAAAGCATACATGCAGGTGTAACATCCAAAAGCGGAAATCGCCGCTAAGATTGCTATCCATTTTGCCGGCCAATTTGCTACGATAGTTCTGCTATTACTTAGAATTTTTCTCATGCTTGTTTTTTATTCAATTAAGAATTAGGAATTAAGAATTAAGAATTGTTTGTGTGCGGCTCGTAAACCATAAACAAAGACTGCTTGTCATCCCGACGAAGGAGGGATCTGCGTGATTGCTTACACATAGTGCTCGCTGGGCTAGACCCAGATCCCTCCTTCGTCGGGATGACAAGCGACATGCGTTTAATTATTCAACCAGCATCACTAAAAGCATTCCTAATTCCTAATTCTTAATTCCTTGAAAGATGCCTGACCATCATCTCACGATAATGTTCGAGAGAAGGCAATGGAACGTTTTCAACTTTCGCCTTATCATCCCACTCTCTTATTTTTATGAACAAAGGAAACAAGGGGTGGCTTTCATATACGGAAGCCTCTTCCTCTGACATTGGCCCACCCTGATGTGCAAGTGTAATCTTACTGGCTTCTGATAATTTGTTATAGTATGCAGGATAACGCTGCGTTAGAAACCGTTTTGTTGCCACATGCGATAAAACAAGTTTTATGATTTTTTCAGAGAACCCTCTTACATGCAAAAACTCCGCTCCCATTTCTTCATGATCTTTGGCGCCATATCCATCCATGCTTTCCACTTCTGTTTCGCAGATGTGGCCGATGTCATGAAAAAAAGCAGCAAGGACAACCTCATCATCAAAACCTTCCTCTTCTGCAAGTTGGGCGGCCTGGCACATGTGTTCGATTTGCGACACCGGCTCACCTATATAGTCGGCACTACCAAAATCCTTGTACAGCCCGATGATCTCATCTGCAATAATTTCGTATTGATTCATCTTTTCGTTCATTACTGTTTAACAATTTCTGCTGAAAGAGAAGGCGCTACAGGATGAGTGGTTGTAAAGTTCAATCCAAGCAGAGAAGCAATCGTAGCGGCCAATTGTTGTTGGTAGTGTTGCTGTGAAGTTTTCATTTCTCCCTTTGATGAAATTCCTTGTCCGATAAATGCCATCCATATTTCACCCGATTCAGCAATATCACTTCCATGATCGCGCCACGTATCTTTCTTTTTATCGCCACGACCATGATCGCATGTAACGATCAGCGTTGTTTTGTTTTTGTATTGCGGCATCGATTGAAGTGTATTCCATAAATCTGCGAGCATGGCATCTTCTGCATGTGCAGACTTTAAGTACTGGTCATACAAACCGGCGTGAGCGTAATCGTCTGTTTCATCAAATGCGATGTATAATACTCTTGGCTGTTTTGCTTTAAGATATTCTCGTGCCGCGAGATAAGTGGCTACATCCGGTCTTACATCGATCGGTTGTGGCGACAGGAATTGCAAGTCATTTACCAACGACAACCCTTGTGTTAAAGATGGTAGCGTATCTACACCAGCGTTTACATATACTCCGCTACGTTTCGCATTCAGAATGTAAGGGAACACATCCCAGGTAGCAAATGCGGCCACTTTATTTTTGTACTTTGGATCTTTGTTTATAAACTCCAATACATTGATATTGCTGTTAGGTACTTTATCGTTTGAGTTCACTGCAGTGTCCGGATAACCTGTAAATATTTCGTTGTAGCCGGGATAAGAAAATTGATACCGGTTTGCCACATTCACTTTATTATTCTCCCACCTGTTTCCATACAGCTGCCCATTCGTTGCAACCATTTGCCACAGGAAGGGGAAAAGCTTTCTTCTTCTCTCCTGCAGCGTGTCGCTCCAAAATTTTTCTGTCATTGCTTTTTTATCCATCGTGTAACGACCGTTCATCAATGCGCTGTCCACACCACCAAACACTTCCTGCCAACGCATTCCATCAAGCGTCACAATAACTACATTTTCTGTTTTCTGCTGAGCAATGGTCTGCAACGCTATCACCGCACATATCAGCAGCATGTTTATCTTTTTCATTCTAAAGCTTTTTTAATAAATGTGCCAGGCAGTATCGCACCGCCTGACACCGTTTTTGAAAATTCTAACACAACCAGATTTTATGTTGGCACTTTATTTCAACAACCACATAACTCCGTTAATATCATCGTTACCGCCATATTGTGAGGTCAATGCGGCTTTATAATTTGCCTGATTTGCGGAACGTTCATTAATAGGATATTGAAAACGCATTGGAATACGCTTGCTGTTTCCTGTTCCATCGCCCACTGTAAATGTTGGCACACCTGTTCTCCTGTAAGTGAAATATGATTCCAGTCCGGAGTGACGGAACAATGCGATGTATCTTTGAATCAATATCTGCTTCAGCGCTTTGTTAACATCAGTTGTAGAGTAAGAAACGGTTGATTGATTGTAGTAATTATTAAAATCAACATTCACCACGTACTTATCATACTGACCAAGGCTTGCGCCCGGATGAAGGAAATACACATTCATAGCACCGCTTGCTGGAATACTGTAAAAACTCAAAGATGATTGTATGCCGTTCTTGTAGAAGGTTTCAGCACTAAGTCCTCCTTTAGTATACCAACCACGATTGATGCCCTCTGCGATGTTAAACATCAGCTCAGGGTAACCTATTTGTATTCCGGGCTCTCCTGTATAAGTGTCGTAGTAATGCTTACGATTAAGCAAAGAATATTTGCCATGATTTGTTTTATCATACATATCCGTAAGGTTTTCTCCCGGATCTGCACCTACAAAGGATTTGAAATCCAACGGGTCCTGGTGAAGCGAGTCAACAAGATAGCGGGCAGGTTCCGCAGTTACATACACACGCGGATCTTGTAAGCTGTCGAGCAAATGAATGTAGGTATTTGATGTATTGTATCTCAACGCATCAAAACCAAAATTGCCCGGATTGTTTGGATAAAGATTGGTTGGGTACAAATAAGTGTATTGCAAATTATCTGAACCATCCATCATTAAGGGATACTGCGTGCTGTTCGAAAGAATATCTGTAAACTGTTCTTTCACTTTAAGATCTGCATCATCGGCATGTTTGCTTAATGCAAGCAGCAGGCGGATGCGCAAAGTGTTTACAGCTTTCTGCCATTTGCTGAGATCATTGTTAAAATAGATATCGCCTTTCAAAAGTTGTCCCGGAGTGGTGTTCGCCTTGTCCGGACGAGCGATAAGTGCCGCCAGGTCATTATTTGCAGAATCGAGCCACAAGAAAGACTGCTTGAAAACATCTTTCTGCAAATCGTATTTTGGGGTAAGATTTCCAATTTGCTGCAAAGCCTGCGTCATAGGAATATCACCCAGCTCCATGCTCATTTTTGAATACAGGTAAGCTTTAAAAAATTTGGCTAAAGCACTGTATGGATTTACAGTGTTCCCTCCATTTTTTTTGGCCGCGGTTTCCATGTTCACTACGTTTTGCAGTGTTGAATAATAGTCCATCGGTACGGATTTGAGATCCGCTTCCAGCGATCCGAAATCGTAACGGTTATCTCCATAGTAATCATAATTACACAGGTAATATTGACTCCAGCGTTCGGCCATGGTGTATGGTGCTTCGTACATATCAGTAAGCACACCAGTAAATAACTGATTGGGAGGAACCTCAGTTGGTTTGTTATTATTTTTTTCCAAATCACTAAAGCTCTTGCTGCAACTGCTTGCTATTATCACAGCGATTGCTAAAAGTGAAATTGCATATATCTTTTTCATACAATTAATATTTATTGATTAGAACACAACATTCAGGTTAAAGCCATAACGACGTGTAGTAGGCGATTGCAACATAGTTGTATTGGTAGCTGCGTTATACTGATCAAGATCTACATCTTTAAATCTGTTGTCTTTGTAGAAGTACAACAAGTTGCGACCAACTAAAGAAACCGTTACTTTTTTAAGAGAAGCTTTCGCCACCCAGTTGGCAGGCAAGTCGTAACCAATTGTTACCTCGCGAAGCTTTGCGTATGTTTTGCTCATAAGGTTTGCTTCATCCAGGGCATAGTAAGAACTTACCCAACCCTGCACCTTGCTTGGCGTTGTGTTTGCAGCAAACTGCAGCTTATCATAGTTTGTAATCGCTCCTGTTTCTGAATTGTGATCGATGTCAACACCATTGGATACAACAACGCCCTCTCCCACATAAGTTCCCTCGTAGTTGCTGTTGCCTATATTTTTAAAGTCTGCTAATCTTGCTTCGCCCAGTTTACCTTCCACTGTTTCAATATTGCGGCCACCTCTCATTGTTTTAAGGTGCATGTAATCTGACATTACGCCTCCTACACTACCGTCAAACTGAAAACCGAATGACAGGTTCTTGTAAAAGAATTTATTGTAAATGCTCCATGAATAGTCTGCGTTAAGATTACCGAGGAATTGTTTAACAGGATTGGTAAGTGGCATGCCGGCACCGTCATAAATGATCTTGCCATCTGTTGTTTTTTCGAAAGCAGTTCCATAAAATTTATCAACGCGATCTCCTGTGTGAAAAAATGTATTGTAGGTAGATTGGCCTGCAGGTAACTCTTTGTATTTGTCGTGAAAAGTTGACCAGTTAACCAACACATCCCAGTTTAATCCATTCGCCTTGTGTAAAGGCGATCCCGTTACAGATACCTCGTATCCCGTTTTTTGCGTCTTTAATGCGTTAACATAATAGTACTGCGCACCCGAAGCAGTTGAAATGGGATTCTTCAATATCTGAGGACCATCTACATATTGGAAAGCAGTTGCACTCAGGCCGAGCCTGTTTTGCAGGAAGCGGATATCAAAGCCTTCTTCATAGTTCACACGATTGAAGGTGCGGATATTTGGATCATACAAATAGATAGATGAGTGCGCGTCTGGTTGATTATTGTACGTTTTAGACGTATTGTACACTTGCTGTAGAGAATAATCAGGACCGCCATAAGGAGACAAATAATTGGTGCCGTAACCAAGCGGATAATCTGTTAAAGAATTTCCTGAAGGTGTTTGACCGAACGCGGTAATGGAGTTATATGGAGCCATACCGATTGTAGGTGAAGTTGCATCTCCTTTTACCTGGGCATAAGAGCCGCGTACTTTCAGGAAAGATATTGCCGACGGCAACTTGATGTAGTCAGACAATACAGAAGCGATCGAAATGCTTGGATAAAAGAACGATGCCTGTTTAGGTGCTGCGGATGATTTGTCTACACGTCCCGTTGTAGATAAAGTAAGATATTTTCCGAAGGAAGCGTCCACTGCATAGTAAGCGCTTAGCACTCGCATGTCAGAACCAAAACTGCTCGACTGGATAGGATTCAGTGAGTTGTTGAAGTTATATACATTAGGAACACTTAAATAGTCTGTTGAAGTAAAGCTCGAGTTATACATGAATGAACGGATGTTTCCACCTGCCAGTCCTGCAAGGTTTACTGAACGTCCGATATTGTAGTTAAAGTTTAACAACAACTCCGTATTATTTTCAAACAGGCTGCGCTTGTCTTCGCGATAATCACCCATCTGTTGCTCACGGCCATAAGGGTGGGCAGAGAAAGGCATTTTTTCAGAACGGAAAAGATCATATCCGGTAATCTGTGTACGCAGCGTTGTATTCAGGTTATTATTGATCTTGTAGTTAGCAGATGCATAACCATAGATATCCGTTTTGTAATGCCCCCTTAACCATTCGTACACCATAAAGTAAGGGTTGTGATAGCGCTGGTATTCAGCAAAGATGGACTGTGTACCTTCTTTGCCTTTTTGCCAGTAATTACGCATATCCGACATGTTCCAATCCGCGCCGGTCCAAATCGCAATGTTGTAGATTAAACTGTTGGGCCCGTAGGTAACATCAGGATAATTAGGTGTGTACTGACGGTTGTAATTGAAGTTGGCTTCAATTTTCAAACGCTGCGTTGGGTTATATGATCCATAAAGGTTGAAGTTGGTAATGTTCAACTTCATGTTTGGAATAATGCTTTTCTGATATGATTGCGACAAAGAAAAACGCACATTGTAGTTTTCGCCCGTAGCATTCAACGCAATGTTGTTGGTAGTTTGAAAGCCTGTTTGCAAAAATCTTTTCAGATTGTCTTTACCCCGGGCAACCCAAGGTGTTCCCTGGCGCACGCCGGTAACCGGATCAACCGGGCTATCATACTGAGGAATCGACTGGCCTTCAAAATGAGGTCCCCAAACATCGTAGTCGTTATCGTTCAAGCCACCGCCCTTTCCATCACCAAAACTGTACAGGCCATTTTCACCCGGACCGTAGTCATCCTGCATGCGTGGAAAAGCCAAAAAGCCTTTATCGAAAACGTTGCTGGAATTAAACTCAACAGAGTAGCCTTTTTTCTTTCCACCTTTTTTTGTAGTGATCAAGATAGCACCATACTGTGCACGGCTGCCGTATAATGCCGCAGCAGCGGGCCCTTTCAGCACCGTGTAAGTTTCAATGTCGTCCGGACTTAAGTTCCAGGTATCCGAACTGATCGGCATACCATCAACCACGTAAAGGTTCAACTCGTTACCACGCAGTAGCACTGTAGGTTTTGCAAGCATTTCTGCAGATGCGCCAACCGACAGACCGGCCACTTTTCCGGTAAGTCCCGTGAGTGGGTTTTGATCACGCGCCTTTACCAGGTCCTCACCTTTTACTTCCTGCACCGCATATCCTAACTTCTTAATTTCTTTTCGTACGCCCAATGCCGTTACCACCACATCGGTTAGTTGCTTGGTAGAAACCGGAAGAGAAACTTCGACATTACTGCCCGCTACAGCAACGGTAGTCGTTTGAAAACCCGTAGAAGAAATGATCAGCTCATCTCCATCTTTTGCCTGTATTAAAAAAGAACCATCAGCATTGGAAGTAGTACCAAGACTTGTGTTCTTTACTGAGATGCTGGCACCCGCAATAGGTTCATGGGTGCTTGCTTCCTTGACCAGGCCTTTGATGGCATGTTTTTGGGCTTGTAGTGGCTGCTGAAAAAGAATTGTTGCAACCAAAAGCACCAGGTAGAATGGTGTTTGTTTTGAAATGGTCATAACCAATCAGTTTGATTTTATACCCACAAATCTATTCCTGACGTGTTAAGCCATTGTATACTCGAAGTTATCTAAAAGTTAAGTAAAACTAAACTTAATGAACATTTAAGGCTAATTAGTTTAATATTTATTAACATACATATCATTTTATGATAATAATGTTTAGTTATATTGCCCCCGGTATTAAAATATTATTACCTGCCAGGCTTTTATTGATCGACAGCCACTAACTTGTATTTTATTAGCAAAAGATTATGCAGGACGACATTATCATCCGTATCAGCCAGCGTATTAAAGAGCTGAGAAAAGACAGGGGGATTACCATCCAGGAGCTTGCAAACAGGGCACAGGTAACGAAAGGTTTAATTTCACAAATTGAAAACAGCCGGACGATCCCTTCTCTTATCGTTCTCATTGAAATTATAAAAGCGTTGGATGTCGATCTAAACAATTTTTTCAAAGATATCTCGTCGCAATCAGAATCACTGGTAGTGATCAAACGACGAAACGAATATGAACATTTTGAAAAAGAATCTGCAACGGGATTTGATTATCATCGCATTTTTTCGCGGCATATAAAAAACACTACGATAGATATTGTGCTGCTGGATCTGCAACCGGGTGCGAGCAGACCAATGGTACAAACTGAAGCTTTCGAATATAAATATATAATACAAGGCCAGGTTTCTTATGAATTTGAAAAAGAAACCATCACGTTAGAAACAGGTGACTCGATGCTTTTCGATGGAAGATTATTTCACACGCCACATAACCTTGGCAACACTGTGGTAAGCATGCTTGTCATTTATTTTTTTGAAGAGATTAATTCTTAATAATGTTGAATGCAAGTTGCGGGTTACAAGACCTGACAGGTTTTAAAAACCTGTCAGGTCTTGGTGCAACAGCATCTATTCAATTCTCAACTCCTAATAATTACTTAACACTTCACTCATTTACTCAAAATAAACATTAGTTTACTTTTACTAAACAAATGAAAGTAAATGCAACAAACTGCCATAGTTATTGGTGCGGGTATTGTTGGTCTCGCAACCGCCAGAGCCTTATCACTGCAAGGATATAAAGTCACTGTACTTGAACGCAATGAAATGGCCATCGGGGCCTCCATTCGAAACTTTGGAATGATTTGGCCAATCGGCCAGCCCGACGGTCCATTGTATGAACGCGCCATTCGTTCGCGGCAAATTTGGCGTGAGTTATGTGCCGAGGCAGACATATGGCACCATCCAAACGGATCGTTACATCTCGCTTATCAAAACGATGAACTGCAGGTATTGGAAGAGTTCGAAGCCAAAAGCAAGGATCATCGACGTTGCTCAATGTTATCACCTGCAGAGGCGGTAGGAAAATCAGAGGCTGTGAATCCGCAAGGACTAAAGGGCGCTTTGTGGAGCCCGAGCGAATTGATCGTTGAATCAAGACAAGCCGTGGCGCAGGTTGCCAGCTACCTTGAAGAAAAGCATGGAGTTGAATTTGTTTGGAACACTGCTATTACACGTATCGCATATCCTTCGGCGTTTGCGGGAAATAAGCAATGGCAGGCCTACAAAATATTTGTGTGCAGTGGCGCAGATTTTGAAACGTTGTATCCCGAAGTTTTTCAATCAATACCCATCACCAAATGCAAATTGCAAATGATGCGGCTTGCGGCCCAACCGGGCAGATGGCGCATTGGCCCTTCCCTATGCGGTGGCTTAACACTCGGGCATTATGCAGCATTCAAGTCCTCTCCTTCGCTTGATGCGTTAAAGAAAAGATATGCCGCTGAATTTCCGGAATATGTACAATGGGGTATTCACGTGATGGTTTCACAAAATGAAGAAGGCGCTCTTACTGTAGGTGATACGCACGAGTATGGCCTTGCTCATGATCCGTTCGATCGTGAACAATTGAATACTTTGGTATTGGATTATCTGAAAACGTTCGCCCGCTTCAAATCATGGGAACGCATACAATCCTGGAATGGCCAGTATGCGAAGATGACAAATGGCGCAACAGAATTTATTCATTCACCTGAACAAGGTGTGACGATAATAAACGCAACAAGTGGAGCGGGAATGACCCTTTCATTTGGGCTTGCAGAAGAAGTTGTGGAAGAAAAGTCAATCATTTTAAATTAATACCAAAGGAAGGTATACTATCGTAATTCAATTGCTTAACCTAAAAAAATACAGCGAGTGCAACTTCCTGCACTCGCTGTATCGTTATGCTTTACACTACATTTGAAGTTCGCGTTCACCTAATCGTCATCATCTTTATAATTTGAATCTATTTTTAAACCAAGCGCTTTCAATCCTTTTTGATGATTGCCGAAGTATTGTTTAGGAAAAGGTTTATCGCCATGTATTGTGGACCATACATATTCACTAAAAATTAGCGCATCCTTATCGATAAGATCAGGTTTTGAAAAGTCCATTCTTTGCGTAATATCAGCAAGCCTCGCGGTGGTTTTGCTTTGGAACGCTGTCTTTGCAGGATTCATTTCATTTATGGGAATGGATGCAGCGATCGAGTTGTAGCCTGTAAAATCAGGGGTTTGCTGAAAACATTCAGTCATTAAGGGAGCCGTTGCAACCAACTGGTTCATGGGTTGTACACCGAATATCTGGCAGATTGTATGGAGTACAGATGATTGGTTATAAAACTTACTCACAATGGCATTGCGCTTTGCAAAGGGACTTGCGATCATACATATGGATCGATGCCCATCCACATGATCGGTACCAGTTTGAGGGTCATCTTCATTGATAAAAATCGCCATGTCTTTCCAAAAGGGGCTTTTAGAAAGTGCATCTACTACTCTGCCTGTTGCCAAATCGTTATCTGCAACATAAGCACGCGGCGTGGGGTTCTTTGGGTCGTATCCGCTGGTGTGGTCGTTTGGTAAGTAAATAACAATAAATTCAGGCAGACTGCCTGCAGTTTCATATTCCTTTAACGCTTTCAGGAATACATCGGCTCTTACCTGGTCGGTAATGTCCATGTTCCAGCCCGGATAACGCAAGTCGCTATATTTTTCCAACCCTTTCATCGAATACGAACATTTGTAAACGGGAGCGGTATCGGTTTTGTTTTTCCAGGAATTATAAATATCTGTCCATGTAACGCCCTTTGGAATTTCAGCAAGATCTGTTTCTCCAAAATTCCTGAATGAAATCCCTTTGCGTACCAGGTGATCCCAAATAAAGCCACAACCGGCGTAACACAAAGGGTCTGAACCAAAATCATAAGCACAATGCCCATTGGAAAAATCTTTTTCATGGTAAGGTGTCGTGATACCTTGGATAGCCCACTGGTGGCCATCGCTGGAGTTTACACCATTGCAATAATAGTTATCAAGCAATACAAATTGGTTGGCAAGCTGGTGTAAATTGGGGGTAGATTTTCTCCCAAATTCAACCAATGTGGAATCGCAATTGCCTCTGCCAATATCACCCAAAACCTGGTCGAATTTTTTATTCTCTTTAATAATATACACGACATGTTTTATAGAAGAAAGTTCTCCGGGATTATTGGGAACTGGTGTTGGAGCAACATGAGAGTTGGCCGCTGCTTGAGCCCTCAGCATGTCTATAAAATGAAATCCTTTTTTAGCTTCAGAAGTATAGGCTGCTAATTCGGAAGCATTGCCAGGAAGTTTTACTTTTTGAATCTGGCCTTTAACAGCTGTTACATTTCCTATAAACAAGTTATTATCAGCAACGCATATTGCTCCGGGAAAACCAGCTGCAGCAATAAAACCATAAGGTGTTGCGCCGGGACGTTGGGCATCAATAAGTGCAATGGAATTATTGCCAGCGTTGGCTGTCATTAATGTTTTTCCGTCTCCACTCAATTCCAGCGCCGTCGTAAGGCTGCCATAAGGAAGCGACCGGTCAGGTTTGGTGTTAATGGTGCGAATCGTCTTGAAAGTTGTTGCATCTATCACACTAATACCATCTCCACTATCGTCAGTTACATAAAGTAATTTACCATCCGCAGATAAAATCATTGATTCCGGATGAATGTTGGTACTAATTTCAGCAATCTTTTTTCTTGACTCAATATTAATTACGCTTACTGAACCACGCATTGCTACTGATCTTTCGTCCACCGCAACATCTGTTCCTGCTGACTTCTCCGTTCTATCTCCCTTTCGCGGATGAGGTCCTCCAAAATCACTGACAAAGGCAGTTTTTTTATTTTTACTAATAACAATTGCATAGGGGCAAACTCCTACAGGAATGTTAGTCAATACTTTTCCTTTTGCAATATCTACTACCGCAACCTCGTTAGCAACAGCACAAGCCACCAGCGCGATGTTGTTACCGCATAACCCAATGCCAAGCGGATTTGTGTTTTTGTTATTAATGGAGAGGTCTATTTTTTTTGCAAGTGTAAATGTTCCCGAACTGCTAACATTGCCAACATATAAATTCTTGTTCAGTCCGGTAAAATAAATGGTAGAATCATTGGCATCAACAACAAGCCCGTTCATCGAACCTGCTTCCTTATCAAGATAATTAAACGATTGAAGTAGCTTGAAATTTTTGGCATCAATAACAGATATGTTTCTGTTGGTTTTTGCAATAAGCAAAGTTTTATTTAAGGCCAATGACAAGTTTAATACTCTTGAACCTTCTATTAAGTTTAGACTTTCTCCTGCAGGGTTTAATGTTTGCCCGTTGGGCAATAAGACAGGTTTTTGTAAAGCGTGCGTCCAGGAAGAATCTGCTGGCTTCCTGACATCTTTTCTTTGTTCGGGAGTGTTTGTATTGGTAGTTTGAGCATTCAGTCCCTGAATGGCAATGAAGACACTGAATATTGAAGTTGTCAAAAAGTGATGCCGGCGTGCTTTCATTTGTTTAATGGTTGAAATGTTGATTCGTTTTGAGATGCTAAATATATATAATCAAACCTAACGTTTATTATTATCATGCAGTTAAGCAATCGTTTGCTTAAGTTTATTCCACATTCCAAAACTTAACGCTGTGCATTTTCACGTTGACCATTGCTTCAACCTAATTCGTTGATTGATTAAAAATTCTGATGCTATTTTATTAAATTTAATGAATGCAGAACCCCATCATGCGCAGCGTTAAATATTTACACCTTCTCATTTACCTGTTGATGTTCCTGGTAACAAAATCACAAAATATTGCAGCAGGCAGTGCAAACTATTCTTACCACCCACCTTCCAAAGACAAACTCTCCTTCCAAAGATTGAATTTATTGCTTAGCTCTACTTACATGGTGGTTGTAAAGGAAGGGCAGGTTGACCATGACACCTGTTTGTTTACTGCGGCCCGTTCCCTGGGCTTAAGCCGGGTTCCAATATTGGCGGAAGGTATTGGTGATGAGAAATTGCCTGCGCTATCACAGTGGATTGACAAGGAGCAGCCAAGCACTGGCATCCAATTGCTTTCAACCGCAACGGGCAGGAAACATCTTGAGCTATTGATATTGCTCGGCTCCTACTACGCATTTCAACCCGGTAGTTATTACAGGTACAGGGACAGCGTGGAATATTTTTTAAACAAAGCGATAAGTGAAAGCAGCTTATTGAAAGAAGAAAAACTGGGCAGGCAAGCCCTTTGCCTTCTCGGTAAGATATATGTACAGGCAAACAATAGTAAAGGTGATTCTATTTTTAATGTGGTAATCAATCAGGCCAGGAAAGCCGGCGACAAAGAAACGGAAGCCAAGGCGGTGGCTTATCGCGGCATATACACTGCCCCAACACAGTCAACCTTTCAGCAAAAATTGACAGACCTGCAAACTGCATCCGGCTTGTATCATGATCTTGGAAATACAGAAAGAGAAATCAATGTTTTAGCAGACAGGGGCTACATGCTGGTTGTAACAGGGCAGTTTCAACCTGCACATGAGCTTTTTTTAAAAGCACTTGCATTGGCTGAAGACATTCACTACCCATATACTCACTACCTTACTGATGCACTTACCATGGTGACCACTTACCAGGGGAAATTTGGCGAACCATTTCGACATACACTTCAAACCATCAAGGTGGCAGAAAGTGTACGTGACAGCATTGGGTGGGCCTTTTTTTATAGCCGGCTGGCGTTTCTATATGATGCCGAGGGAAGAAAAAAAGAAAGCTTGATTATGGCGCAAAAGGCAATAAGGCGATTTATAGACTCCCGTAATCCATCAGTATACAATATCCTTAGCGTAGTAACCGAACAGATGTGCGGCGAGGGCCGTGCTACAGAGGCGCTTGATCTGCTGCGGAAAACTTCCGAAGCGGTAGGACCCTCAAAAACTTTTTCAGAAATGCTTGTCTATCATTATGCACTAGCGGGATGCTATTTAAGTCTCAACTGGCTGGACGAGGCGGAGGCGCATATAAAAACAATGGATTCCCTGGAGACGAAAGCAGAGATGATCAGAGGACCTCTTAGCCGCAGCATAGTAACTGATACCTATGGGCATCTGTTTTTTAAGCGTGGCCAATACCAAAAAGCAAGGGAATACTTTGAAAAACAATTCACGACTCGTTCATATGGACAACGTACTTTGGTAAATGATCTGAATACTTACCGTTCGCTCATTGCTGCAGATTCTGCGCTCGGAGATAATGCGTCGGGCATGCACCACTATAAAAAATATACAGAGTTGCTTGACTCCAATTTCAAAGTGACTAAAATAAGACAGGCCGAAGAGCTGCAGGTAATGTATGAAACACACGAAAAAGAAAATCAAATTGCATTGTTAAACAAGCAGGCGAAACAAACGTTACTTGTAAAGAATTTAACCCTTGGAGGCATTGCTGCTGTAATTATCATTGCGTTTCTATTGTATCGGCAGAGCGGTAACAGAAAAAAGAACAACGCCGTTATCACACATAAAAATGAACAGCTTCAGCAACTGGTCAACGATAAAGAATGGTTGTTAAGAGAAATACATCACCGTGTAAAAAACAATCTGCAAATCATTATGAGCTTACTGAATTCCCAGTCGGTGTACATCAATAATGATGCGGCTCTAACAGCTATTCACGACAGTCAACGCAGAGTACATACCATCTCGCTGATTCATCAAAAGCTCTATCAATCAGAAAATGTTTCTTCCATCGCAATGGGGCAATATATCAATGAACTGGTAAGCTATTTGCAAGATAGCTTTGATACAGATAACCGGATAACATTTGAACAGAAAATTGAACCGATTGAACTGGATGTATCACAGGCTATTCCGCTAGGTTTAATTATTAATGAAAGCATTGTAAATTCACTGAAGTATGCATTTCCAGACGGGCGCAAAGGTGTCTTGTGTATTCAATTGCGGCGTGAAGACAATAATTTTTTAATGCTGAAAATATCGGATAACGGTGTTGGTTTACCTGCCGGTGTTGATGTATCAGCACATAATTCCTTAGGTTTTAATTTAATGAAAGGCTTAGCAAAACAATTAAACGGCAACCTGTTTGTGAACATAGATAACGGATTGGAAATAACAGTAAAATTTATTGGTGCTGCTCAGCTGGCTTCAGATCAAGAAATAACGGCGCATGCTTAAAAAATTACTCATAGTAGAAGATGAATTTATTATAGCCAACGATCTCCAACTAATACTGGAGAAAGCCGGTTTTATCGTTATTGGTATTGCTGTTTCGGCGGAAGAAGCTGCTGAATACATCAACAAAAAACCAGACATTGTTTTGCTTGATATACGCCTGAAAGGAAAACTATCCGGCATTGACATTGCAAAAAGGTTGCGGGCCGATAATATTGCTTTCATTTATTTATCTGCCAATTCCAGTCAAAAGATTTTGGAAGAAGCAAAAGCCACCGAACCCGATGGCTTCCTGGTAAAACCGTTTCGGGAAAAAGATTTATTGGTAGCTCTTGATGTTGCCTGGTATCGCCATCAGCACAGCCTTGAGTCAAAGCTACGGCAGGAAGAACAACTGCGAAAAAAGTTAGAAGACATTCGTGATGAGACTTTAAACACTGAACAAAAATTATTGAAGCTTGCTGGCATATTACAGTCGTTTATTCCATTTGATTTTATAGCTTCCGGCATACGTCCTTTAAGCGTTGAGCAATTCACAGATGTTGGCTATTTACGCACAGGTTTTAATGAATATCAATTTATTGGCGAAAAGGAATTAAGAAACATATCAGGATTACAGCAAAGCGCTTTTACTCAGATTATCAACAGCAGTCCAGCCAGCAATAAAGCCTATATACACAAAGATGACGCGAATGGCGGGCATAAAGACGAATCATTGCAAAGCATTATTATGAATTGCCTCCGGCTGGAATCATGCCTCGTATTTCCGGTAGCTTTAGGCTATGGCTTAGCCCTTCATTATTTTTTTTACAGCCGTAAAGCTGACGTGTACAACGAGGGACATATTACTTTACTGAATCGCTTGAAAATATCTTTGCAGGAACTGGCAGATAGTACCATTTATCTAACAAAACCAACGACTACAGATCATCATCAACCCGTAGCTGCAAACAAGCGTGATGCACCGGCCAATGCTGCCTTTAACGGCATCATCGGCAATCATCATTTGTTATTGTCAGCATTGGACCTTGCAGCACAAGCTGCGCCCTATAGCACTTCCGTATTGATTCTTGGTGAAAGCGGCACAGGCAAAGAAAAGGTAGCTCAATGCATTCATGAATTGTCACCGCGAAAACATAAACCCTTTATAAAAATTAACTGTGCGGCTATTCCACCCAATTTGATTGAATCAGAATTATTTGGTCATGAGAAAGGTGCTTTTACCGGCGCCGTCGATAAAAGAAAAGGCAAATTTGAGCAGGCAGATGGTGGCACCATTTTCTTAGACGAGATTGGTGAATTACCACTGTCCATGCAGGGTAAATTGCTGCGCGTATTGCAGGAAAAAGAGATCGAACATGTGGGCGGCAATGCCACCATTAAAATAGACGTTCGCATTATTGCGGCTACTAACCGGAACCTTGAAAAGGAAGTAGCAGACGGCAATTTCCGGCTTGATCTATATTATCGCCTCAGCGTTTTTCCATTAACGCTGCCGCCTTTGCGCGAGCGAAAAAGCGATATAGAATTACTGGCTTTATATTTTGCCGAAAAGTTTTGTAAAGCATTCAATAAACCCTTTCATGGCATTGGTATTTCTATGGCAGAAGCTATGCTTGCCTATGACTGGCCGGGCAATATCCGTGAGTTGGAAAATGTACTGGAACAATCCGTTGTATTAAATAATGGTACTTCGCCATTGGAATTAAAAAGAAGGTTGAGCTCTACACCGACTGTAGAAAAACAATCCATACAAACGCTCGAAGATGTAAAGCATATTCAGCGGCAGACAGAGAGAGATTACATTATGTCTGTTCTTAAACAAACAAAAGGCAGGATACGGGGTACTAATGGTGCCGCCGAAATATTAAACATCAATCCCAGTACATTGGAATCTAAAATGGCAAAATTGGGCATTAAGAAGCAGGAAGATAAGTTTTAGCGTGGATTCCTTAACGTTAGCATAGTATTTAATTGCAGCGAGGTTCTATCTGCTTGTTGAAATCTTTTTAGTCCCTCTGAAAATTTCGTAGTTCGTCCCCAATAACTCTGAAAATTTCAGAGTTAAACATCCATACTTCGTTTTGTTATTTTCGTCATCCTCAATTCAACAAACTATCTCTCAATCCATTGCAAAATAGTTTCTGCTGCAGCATCTCAATGGCATGTAAATGGACATAGCCATTGAAACTAAATTTATGACTGACCAAACTAAATGGGGCACGTCTGCCACCATAAATCCCCGAAAAGGTTTCAGAATACATCTGCTTGTTTTTTTGTTAGCAACTCCGGTAGTCTGGCTTGTCTGGTATCTCACCGACAGAACTTATCCCTGGGCATTATGGTCAACAGTCGCCTGGGGCGTCGGTTTGCTGTTTCATTACCTTGGCGTTTATGTATTTCGCAAGACGGAGAACTATTAAATCATAATCCATGCAACAGGAACAAAAAACATTCAGGCGCATTGTGACAGGTCATGATGCGGATGGCAAAGCCATTATTATTACAGATGCTCCACCCGTACATACGCAACTTGTGGGTGGACCGGGCGGCCCAACTTTTTTTGAAGTGTGGCATACCTTGAAAACGCCTGCGCTCATTAGTATGCAACCCACCGAACCGGAAGAGAATGGTTTGGTATTGCCTCCACCAAAGAACGGAACAAGATTACGTATTATTGAGTTTCCACCAGAAGGTGAAGAATTTCGAAAATTAATGTCCGCCGATACTGCCGCGGAGTTCAAATCAATGGGCAGCGAAAAAACATCCTCGTCAAGTGAACCGCCGCCACATCCGTTGATGCACCGTACTAAAACCGTTGATTACGGAATTGTGCTGGAAGGTGAAATAACCCTCGTACTTGATCGTCTAGAAACAACTATTTACACAGGTGACATCGTCGTTCAAAGCGGCACCAATCATGCTTGGGCGAACCGGTCCGGCAAGGCCTGCCGCATGGCCTTTGTATTGATTGACGGCGAATTTTCCAATGAATTTAATCACGCTTAAAACACCTGACTATGCGTATTAAACCATTACCGCCGGAAAGCCTGAATGATGAAGCCCGTTATGTGCATGAAGAAATTGCGAAGCTTGTTGGCAGTAGCCAAAGCCACGTAAAAATGATGGACGAAAACGGTGCACTATTGGGGCCATTTGCACCCATGCTGCACTACCCTCATTTCGGCATACCCGCATTAAGTTTTTTAAGAACACTGGACACACTGGCAACATTGGACAAAAGGATGCGGGAAGTAGCCATACTTACTGTTGGCGCAGCTTACGATGCCCGCTTTGAATTGTATGCGCACCAGATTACGGCAAGCGCCGTTGGTTTACCTGCAAACATTATTGCCACACTTGCTGCAGGCGGACATCCGCATGGCCTAAATGAAAAGGAAAACATTGCTCACATAATTGCCTATGCTTTGGTATCTGGCCATGCAATCCACGATTCAACTTATTACCAGGCAACAGAAGTACTGGGAAAAGACGGCGTGGCCGAATTATACTTCCTGATCGCAGGCTATTGTTTGATTGCAATTATCCTCAATGGATTTGATATACCTGCGCCGTGTCTACTTCCAAACAGTTCGTTATAATAACATCAATAATTAAATAGGAAACAATGAAAAAAATAATCTCCATACTGCTGTCTGCAGCAGTTACGTTTGCTGCATTAGCAGCGTGTTCAGATGATGAAGAAAAGCCTACTGTAACAAATACCTATGTATTGGTACATGGAGCCTGGCAGGCCCCTTATGTTTGGGATGCCGTAGCATCAAATCTTAAAGCAAAAGGCAACAAAGTAATCGTGGTTGAACTTCCCGGTCATGGGAGTGACACTACCGCACCATACTTGCTGTCACTGGATGCATATCGTGATAAAGTAGCAGATCCCATTTCAAAAGTTGATGGTAAAGTGATACTAGTCGGCCATAGCATGGGTGGCATGGTCATAACAAGCGTGGCTGAAAAAATTCCTTCTAAAATAAAAAAGATAGTATACATCGGTGCGTTTCTACCTGCCTCCGGAGAGGCGATTGCAGATCTTGCCATGAAAGATCCGGCTTCTCAACTAGGACCTTCACTAATAGAATCACCCGATCATCTTACGCTTGATGTCAAACACGAAAACCTAACCTATCTCTTCATCAACGATGGTTCAGAAGCAGTCAAAAAAAGCGTGTTGAATAATTATCGTGCAGAACCTGCTATACCTTTTGGCAACAAGGTTACATTAACCAATAAAAACTTTGGTTCAGTGGATAAAGTGTACATCAAAACCTTGCAGGATATTGTAATCAGCCCGGCGCTGCAAGACCGCATGATAGCTGCAGCAGGCATAAAAACAGTGTACGAGTTGAATACAAGTCATTCTCCTTTCTTATCTCAGCCCCAAGCAGTTTCCGATTTGTTGTTAAAAATTGCGCAATAGGAAGAGGATGATCATCCATCAAACATACTGAGTGCTGGATGTGCTCAATAATCTATCAAATAGCAAATCACAATGCAACAAATGATCCCGATATCGAAAATTATTTTTCTTTCAGTTACTGGATTATTCATGCTTAATAACTATGGCAAAGTCCAAAATATTGCGTCAGACGACGACAGAACGGTTGCAAGATTGACCCGTTATGAAGTGAAACCGGCGTACAATGCAGCTTTCCAAAAAGCATTGAGCGACTATGTGCTGTACTCACTTCACAGTGAGAACAACATCATGTCTGAGGCTTATATCGAGCAGGACACTACGGCTATTTTATGGCTCATGGAAAGATGGACCGGTAAAAATGATCTTGATAAAGTTGTAAAAAGCACGACGTACAAAGTGATACAATCTTTGGCTGAAAATGCATTGGTACAACCGGCAACGATCATTGATTTACAAGACCTGGAACCACTTACCAAACAACAATGGCGTCGACTGCCCGATAAGAAAGATAATCCACTTACCATTATGTTGTTTGTTAATGCAAAGCCGGGAACTGAGAACCGGTTTAAAGATGTTTATCACACGGCCATGCCACTGTTCCGCAGCGAAGCAGGTGTTGTTAATTACCAGCTTTCGCAATTGGAAAACGATAGCACGCAGTTTGTTACGTATGAAAAATTCAGAAATGAAGAGGCGTTTCAATATCACCTGCAGTTCCCTCCCATTCAACCCGTAATAGATTACCTGAACACCAGCATCAAACAGCAACCTTTCCAGGCAGGGCTTCACAGGTTGATAGAATTTGCTCCCGTAAAACGAAAATGAAATTTATCAAACATTCACCATCAAAGCTTTTTAATAATAAAAATTAAAAAATGAAAACAATCAATCAACTTATTCTGGCAGGTGTGCTAAGCATACTTAATGTATGGAATGCAACAAGCCAGGTGACCATAAAAACAAAAGAAATGAACAGTTATGAACTTTCCGTATTGAATCAGTTAGGCTCTCCTTCCGTAGTGGTGAATATGCCGGTATCGCAATTGCTGAATGCCCCGGGCAATGAGGCTTTGAGAGCTTTCTTTTTTACACCTGTAAAAGATACCACTGTTCTGAAAGGTAAAAGAATAGCGGCATTTGTCGCGGATGGTTTTGAAGAGATTGAACTTTTAGGCCCCGTTTGGTATTTTAGAAAACTAGGCGCTACGGTAGATATTGTTGCACCGAAGTACAATCCTGCACCTGAACGATATGGCTTGGTGTATCCCGAAATGTCGAAGACTCACATCATGGCGATACAATATTTGCAGCCTGTTGGATGGTTGAAATTTGACCGGACAGCAGACCAGGTTAAAATAAGTGATTACGACGCAGTCTTCATTCCCGGTGGTGCCTGGAACCCGGATAATCTGCGCTATGATAAAGATGTGATCAAATTTATCCGTGACTTTAATCAATCGGGGAAACTAATTGCAGCAATTTGCCATGCGCCGGTTGTATTAGCTTCTGCAGATATTTTAAAAGGGAAAAAATTAACCGGCTATTGGAATATTCAAACAGATTTAAAGAATGCTGGTGGTACAGTTTCGGATGACCCCGTAGTAACGGATGGCAATCTTATAACCAGCAGGCATCCGATTGATGTAGCAGATTTTTCTCGGGCAGTGGAAGCCTGGTTGACCAGGAAGTAGTGGATTAAAACATAAGATGGGTAGCAACGGCCAGATTACCATTTCAGGATTATATTCTTAATATTAACTACCTTCGTCCGTAAACCTTGACCCAATGAAAAAAATTGTTTTCTTAGCATGTTGCCTCGGATTGCTTGTTTCCTGTAAACGCAATGATGATAACGGTCCCCGCCCGGTAATGCAGATAACGCCTGAGTTATTGATGGGCTATGTAGGGCAGAACTACAGCGCCGTGGAGTCTTCCCTAAAAGATAAAAAGGATTATTTGTACACAAAGCTGAATCCCAGTACACAAATGGAAGCTGCCATCAGCTTGCCGGTAATAGATCCTAATGCGCCGGCACAGCATTATAATTTATTGCTCAATTTACAGGACGGTAACATCATTAAGATTGTCGGTATTGAAAACACAGATACGCTGACTCAGGCCCTGGGAAATAAAAATTTTCTTTACTTCTACCAACACACTGCATTGAAGGCCAGCAACGTTGTCAGTGCGCGCCAATGGGTGATGCCACCTAATAACCCTAATACAATGGTGACGCAAGACTCGCTTGTGAAAGCTCTACAGTTAGGAGTAGCGCCACAGCCAACCCTTAGCTGGTACATAGGGAATGGTCAGCTAGAGCTGGTTTATTTCGGAGGGTTTAGGATGACGGTGAATTGATAACCAATAAGGCCAGCACTTCAAAGAAGCCCGAGCTTTTCTATCTTGAAATAAAATAGTTATTCACCGAAGAGAGAAAGAATAAAAATATCAAGAACGACAAAACCCGCTACAGCAGCGGGTTTTCTATTTTCAAAACCGTATGTGTTCCCGTGGGGACAATACCTTCCTCCGGGCAAACCATTGACGTTCGGACAGGTAGTCTTCTCCGTATCATAAAAGTAGGTTATTACAAATCACAGATTTGCCATTGTTTGAATCTATATTTAAACACTGGCAAAATTAGCATGTAATAAATTTTAGTATTTTGGCTGAATAATCACCACCGTCTATGCCGCAGAAAGACCCCAACACCCTCTTTTTAACCATTAAAAAGAAATGGTTTGATGAAATCGCAACAGGCAAGAAAAAAGAAGAATTCAGAGAGATCAAGCCGTTTTTTGACACCCGACTATCCAAACCGTACAAGTATGTCATTTTTCAAAATGGTTATGCCCCTAATGCACCACGTTTATTGGTCGAATTTAACGGCATAAAGAAGAAAAAAATTGACGGTGTCTTGTGTTATGCCATACAGTTGGGGCGAGTTATAAAAGTTTCTAAATACCCAGTGGCACCATAGGCTAAAGGGACTCGAGCCCTCGACCTTCCCGATTTATGAATCGGGATGCCTTACCAACAGGACCTCGCATAAAGATTTTGTAAAACAAAAAAACCTTTGACCAAAATGATCAAAGGTTTTCTATTCCAGTGTACCGTTTGGTTCGAAATTCGAACTATTTGCGGAGGATTTTCAGCGATTAACGAGCATATTTGCAGCTGATAGTTAGATGTCTCTTTTCGACTATGAGTCAAGCACCAGGAAGAAAAATTCTTTAACAAAAAAAGGTCGAAGCAAACTGATGCATAATGAACTTCTCATCTTATTTTCGATTACAGTAATGACCATGGACAAACAATTAATCTCGGCGCGGAATACTAATTTCCAACCTGCATAAGACCTTGTCGGGTGGTGGCAATTCCACGACGAACATCAACTTTTATCTTAGTTAATGCTAAAACTATTCTATAAAAAATATGGTTGGGCAATTATTACAGGATTGCTTTTAATATGGACAATTGTTATACCCTCACATTTTCAAAAAGGAGGTGCTGACGAGAAATTTTATTTTGCAATCATTTTTTTTGTCACTCTTATTTCTATTTTAATTTGTTTGCTGTATTTCAAATTCTTGCTAATTGAGCGACTTTTAATATCTATCCCTATTGCATTTGTATCGTTATTTGTAATGACATCAATGGTCGGGCATTTGATCGTTGGCTTTTTTTATGGCGACAAAACATGGTTTCTTTGGGAAACAAAACACAGAATTTTTATTAACCTATTTTTTTACGGACTAAATGTTGTTATCATATTGCTACTTTCGAATGCCTATTGTAAAATCAGGCAAAGGCTAAAAAATACCAAGGAGACTCGAACTAATTAAAGATTGAAAATCATCGTATTAGCAGAATTCAATAAAAGATGAAATGGTTTTAATAAACGACAAAACCCGCTACCATAGCGGGTTTTGTTTCTTTTAAAAACCATAAGTGTCCCCGTAGGGGACAACACCGTATCGTTGAAACCGAGTATCAATAAGCTTTTGCGAATAGTGACGAATCATGCTCACCTTTTTACTCACCTCTTCAAAAAGCTGCATTTTATCTACCTTGTAAATGTATAAACATTCTGCAGTATTCAACAAACCACAAACTCGGTTTTATGTTCTCTTCGTGACTGGATTCGAATTTCTCCTATAACAAAGACTATATCAATTACTTCCAAATTCAGTGATAAAGTAACTCACCACGTTGCTCACTGCTAAATAAATAATGAAGAAAACTTTCAATCACAGGTAAGAAACGACTGTAAAATGAATCAAGACAATTGTAACTACCGGATTAGTTATTTTCTCAACAATCTAGTGCTCATTGATTACAAGCATAAATTGTTTTCCGTGTTGTAACGGTTACCGGGAGTTTGCCCACTCCTGTGTCGCATTCAACAGCGTTCTCATTACATCCACTTTCTTACCCGCCTTGCATGAGTGGTCTGCGCCCTCTATCTTCACCTGGTTGGCCTTCTTCAGTGACGCATTTACCTGTTCTATCAAATCCCATTGCGCTGGTGTATCTTTGGTGTACTGCAAAAAGAGCATCGACACATTCACATCCGCCAGGTGTGCCGCGCTACTTTTTTCCATAAAAGAACAATCCTTGCTAAATTAAGTTCCCCCAAAAAAAGAAATCTTTGTCGATATCTGATTTCGAATACTTTTTGTTTTCAATCGATTTTCCCAAAGAAACCATATCATAAATAAAGAACTTTCTGATTTCTGTGGGCGTTAACTTATCAAGAACAGCGTCATTAATATAACTCTTTCCCTGCTTCAAATTTTTCGAAGGCCTTTATAGAACATTTCAGCTCACCTCCTTTTGTGAAACCACCAATCTTTTGCCTTGTGCAAAAAAAATAGTTTTCACTTTTCGTTATTGGCCATTAGACCAACCTGTAGTGCAAAATCATCCTTATAGCCAAATAGAACTTACTAATCCATTTTTTAGTGGCTGCAAAAATTGCCGTGATCATTAAGAGAAATAATTTTGATAAAAATATTTGTTTTATGGAATACAGAAAATTGGGAGATTCTGAAGTGAAGGTTTCCGCAATCACTTTCGGTGCATGGGCCATTGGTGGATGGATGTGGGGTGGCGCTGACAGAAAAGACGCAATTGATGCAATAAGAGCATCATTCGATCATGGTGTTACATCCATAGATACGGCACCTGCTTATGGCCAGGGGTTAAGCGAAGAACTCGTGGGCGAAGCTAAACAAGGCATTCCGAGGGATAAAATTCAAATCTTTACAAAATTTGGTTTACGATGGGATACTAAGAAGGGTGAATACTTTTTCAGCAGCAAGGATAACAGCGGAAATGATATTGACATCTACAGATTTGCTTCAAAAGAAAGCGTGATAAAGGAATGCGAGGACAGTCTCAGACGTCTCAGGACAGATTATATCGACCTTTATCAAATTCATTGGGCCGACAGCACAACACCTATATCAGAAACAATGGAGGCGCTGCAACGTTTGATTGAACAGGGAAAAATAAGATCAGCAGGTGTATGTAACTATTCAGTAGATCAAATGAAAGAAGCAAAAAATACCATTAACCTCGCATCTAACCAGGTGCCTTATAGCATGTTGCTGCGCGACATCGAGGATGAACTTGTTCCTTATGCGTTGAATGATGAAAAATCAATCATTGCCTATAGCCCGTTGCAAAGAGGATTGTTAACCGGAAAAATAAAACCGGGCTATCAATTTAATGAAGGCGACAGCCGTACACAAAGTAAATTTTATACAGAAGAAAGCATACAAAGAGTAAACCGTTTTCTTGACAAACTGAGTCCTTTGGCGGAAGAAAAGAAAGCAACGCTCACACAGCTTGTCATACGCTGGACAATTGATCAGCCGGGCATTACAGTTGCATTGGTTGGGGCAAGAACTGTTAAACAGGCAATAGAAAATGCGCGGGCAATTAACGTGCAATTATCACAGGAAGAGATGGATTTTATCAATGACGAGTTAATACATTTTGAAATGGAGCCTCTCCTGAAATAAACAAGATTTCCGGAAAGCAAAATAAAGAATTTGCCTTGCGCTTTCTGAACAGGGGTGCCGGGCAAATTCTACATGGAAAATCTTTTTTAAAATATTCGAGTTATTTTTTAATACGAGCAAGGAGAAATATCGATTGCTCCTGCATTTACTTTTCAATCCTATAAAAGACATAGCGGTTTTCTTTGAAGGTAAGAAGAACATAATGTCACCCATTAAGTGAGATGAAAGAAACGAAACCGGGTCCGCGCACTTTGAGCAGAATATTGATCATAAGTTACACGGTACTTTTAGTATTTGTTGTGCCTGTGAGGTTCATGGAATACCGCCAAACGCATGCGGCAGTAACAAAAATCAATGAAATTTCACAGCTTACGTCAAGAAAATTAACTCTTCTTACGACCTCAAGTAACGGCATTGATTCTGCTTGGAATTTATTGCTGTTGAAAGTTTATTCCAATCAAAAGAAAACAACAGAGGGAAATGATGACCTGCTAAAAAAATTGTTGTCTGAAACCGGCAGCAACCTTTCCGCATTTGAAAAGCTGATTTCCAACAAAAGTGAGCATATGATTCTTGATAAGGTGATTGCACTTAGCAATCAAAAGAAGCAATTGACTGACTCTCTCTATGCATCTATTGTTAAAGGCAACTTCGCCCCAGGGAAATTGCATTTGCTTGTCAGCAATCAAATTAACCTCTCCGAAAATTATGAAGCAGCAAATCACCAGCTTGTAACCCTTGTAAATAATGAATCAAAAGAAAATATTGCAGCCGTCAATGCTCACATACTTCTCCTGGCAAAAAGAAAGGAACTGAGTTCTTACTTTGTTATACTGCTTTTGTTAATGCTAGGAATTAGCATAGGCAATACTCTACAAAGATTGAGGAGGACCGAGCACAAGTACAGAGTTTTGTTTGATTTCAACCCGTTGCCCATTTGGTTTGTTGACGTTAAAAGCCTTAAGATCCTTGAAGCAAACTTTGCCGCTGTAAAAAAATACGGCTATTCAAAAGAAGATTTTTTGCACCTCACTCCCTTTGACCTACGACGGTCAGATGGCAATGAAAAAGAAAATCTTGAATCAGAATTCAGGAGTTTATCGGAAGCTGAGAATTCGTTTTTAACCAATGCGAAACATTATTCAAAAACAGGTGAATTATTGGATGTTGAGATCAACTCAAATGTGATATACATTAATCGTAAGAAAGTATTTCTTGTTTCAATCAATGATGTTACTGAAAAAGGAAAACTGGAAAAAGAACTTACGATGGCAATTATTAAAACGCAGGAAAAAGAACGAATGACACTGGGCGAGGAATTGCATGACAATGTGTTGCAGATACTGGCAAGTGTTCAGCTCTATTTAGATTTGTGCATCAAAGCAAAACGCGACAAAAAAGAATATTTAAAGGAAGCAGCCAGAAATATCGCTCTCGTAACAAAAGAGATAAGGAGCCTGTCACATCAGGCAGCGCCAGCCTTTCTTGAACAACGTTCACTGGTAGATGCCATCCATAAACTCCTGGAAGACATGAATCCGGAGGGAACCTTGAATATTAATTTTGAATTTGATGCTCAGATTTTACTACTGAAAATGGAATCTGATGTAAAACTTAACATGTATCGCATTTTGCAGGAGCAACTGAACAACATTAAAAAATATTCCGGAGCAACAGAAATTCATATTGAGCTGATGTTTCAGAACAACACTCTTTTTATGAATATAACTGATGATGGAATTGGATTTGATACAAGTGAAGTAAAAACCGGCATTGGGTTATTAAACATGAAAAAGCGCGCAGAATTGTTTTCAGGTACATTTACGATTGATTCCACTCCACAAAATGGTTGTAAAGTTTCAATAGAAATACCTTTACCAACGAGCGATTCAGCATAAACTTTGTGAAGTAGAAAACTTTAAGGCAAATACATTCAACATACCCACTGCAATCCGGATTCACTATTTATGATTTTCCATTAGCCTGATGTAGTCTTTTTCTTTGATTCGATCTTGCAAGCTGGTAAACTGTCGCTGAAGTTGCAAATCTGTTCCAGCAAAGTGCACAACTCTTGTCCCTTCTCCGTTAATGTGTATTCAACGCGAAACGGGATCTCATCAAAATGTTCTTTACTAACCAAATCATATTTTTCAAGAAGCCTAAAGCGGTCCGCAAGAATAGTGTCGCTTATGTAGGACAATTCCTCTTTAACACTCTTAAATCGATTGATTCCTTCTTCTATGCAAAACAGGACTTCGCATATCCATCTTTTACTAACAAGATCAAGCAATTCATTTAGAGAACATTTTTCTTCCAAAAATGATTGATTGCGATAATTCGTCGAGGTCACTTTTCTTTCCGTCGCCATTACTAAAAATTTAATTAGTTACTACAAAAAAGGTTAGTTATTGTGTGATCAGGTATTATTAATTTCTTTTGCTTCTGGTTATTCGAACAGCCTTCACCAAGCATATTCAAGATACCTAAGAAATCAACGGAATACTATTTAAAATGTTCAAAAGACATTTAAAGCGTGAGTCAACATATGAAGACAAGTAGTGGTTCGTTCTCAATTGCAAATTTAAAATGAATAATATGAAAAAGGATGGATTGGGCTTAATTTATTTGACGGCTATTGTTTGCTGCTTGAATATAACATCTGTTGCGGCTCAAGGTCCACATCATGACTTTCGCGCTTTACAACCGACAAATAGAATAAGCCCCGACAGGGACAATGCAGGGTTAAAGTTGCCTGCCGGGTTTGGTGCATTGAAAGTTGCGGATGGATTAGGTGACGCCCGACACATTGCTGTAACACAACAAGGAGACATTTATGTAAAGCTCGCATCATTGAAGAATGGGAAAGGCATTTACTTTTTGCACGATAGTAATGGCGACGGAAAAGCAGATATAAAAACAGGATTTGGCAACTACGGTGGCACAGGCATGGCAATCAAAAATGGTTACTTATATGCGTCATCCAACACAGATGTTTTCAGATACAAGCTTGATGCAACTGAAAAAGTAACTACGCCTGACAAGCCTGAAAAAATCATTTCCGGTCTGCTGGCACGTCATGAGCATGAGGCAAAAGCAATAACGCTAGACAATGGTGGCAATATTTATGTAAACATCGGGGCCTATTCAAACATTTGCCAGGAAAGAGATCGCGCCAAAGGTTCGCCGGGCATAAAATCCTGTCCTATTCTTGATTCTGCTGCCGGTATCTGGCAATTCAAAGCAGACAAATTAAATCAAACTTATGGCGATGAAACCCGCTATGCAACGGGCTTACGCAATGTTGTTGGTCTTGACTGGAATGCTGCAACCAATAGTTTGTTTGTAATGCAGCACGGAAGGGATCAGTTGCAGGACTATACAGAGTTCTATAACCCGAAAGAAGCTGTTGAATTACCTGCAGAATGTATGTACGAATTGCATAAAGGATCCGACTGCGGCTGGCCTTACATTTACTACGATCCTATTCAGCACAAAAAGATCTTGTGTCCGGAATATGGCGGCGACGGAAAGAAAACCGCAGGGGAAAATGCACAGGATCCTTTGTTTGCATTTCCCGCACACCTGGCACCTGATGGATTGCTGTTTTACACCGGCAACATGTTTCCGGAAAAATATAAAAATGGCGCATTCATTGCGTTTCATGGATCATGGAATCGTTCACCTGAACCACAAAAAGGATATTTCGTCGTGTTCCTTCCTTTCAAAGACGGCAAACCAAGTGGAGCCTGGGAAATATTCGCAGACAATTTTGCCGGAGAAGAAAATGTGCAGCCCGGCACGGCAATGCACCGTCCATGCGGGTTAGCACAAGGCCCCGATGGATCGCTTTATGTATCTGATGACCACGGCGGCACTATTTACAGAATCATTTATACAGGAAAATAACATGAAAAAAATAATAATCAGCTTAGGTTTTATTACCGGTTCTACAATCTTTTTAGCTGCACAGACATCACCTTCGTCTATAGACAATGGACAAAAAATATACGCGCAATATTGCTTAACCTGTCACCAGGCCGACGGAAGCGGCGTCCCAAACATGAACCCACCGCTTATAAAAACATCTTACGTCATTGGGAGTAAGCAAAAACTTATCCATTGGGTGCTAACAGGTTCAATCGAAAATGTTCCCATTGATGGCAAAGATTATTCCAACAACATGCCGCCTCAATATTTTCTAAAGGACGAGGAACTTGCAAGTGTGCTTACTTACATTCGTAGTCATTTTGGTAACAAGGCAAGCGCCATAACAGCTGCTGAAGTAAAAGCTGTTCGAAGCAAAACCAAATGACTACTCCGCAACGCTGCCGTTATTGGAGATTTTGTTATTGCTCCTTCTTTCAAAAGAATGAGCAATAACAAAATTTATAAAAAATCAGGCATTAAAATGGAACTGCAAAACCAAAATACCAACGCCTTTTTGTTATTGATTCTATTAGGCGCAATAGTCATTGTTGTCCACTTAATTTATTTTTTTTCAAAAAATGTTTCTAAATGAATTGGAGATTATTTTGTTCGTGCTCCGGAGTATTATTGGTCATCACCACCTTTTTTTTATTATCATGGTCTTCTGAAAAGAAACCGGAGCAAGGATTTTACCAACTTACTATTTATCATTTCAACACAGCAGACCAGGAAAAGGTGATTGATAAATACTTGCAGGATGCATTACTTCCGGCGCTGCACAAAGCGGGACTAAAAAACATCGGCATATTTAAGAATCATGGCAATGATACATTGGCTGATAAAACGATGTATGTTCTTGTTCCGATAAAATCGATCGATGTGTCGGCAACACTTACAGAAAAACTTGATGCAGACAAAGAGTACCTGGCAGCTGGTGCGGAATATCTTAATGCAACCTATAGTGCTCCACCTTATCAACGAATGGAGAAAATCCTTTTGAAAGCTTTTCCATTGGCACCCGTACTACAAACTCCAAAGCTGAAAGGTGCCAGAAACGAAAGAGTCTATGAACTTAGAAGCTATGAGGGCGCTACTGAAAAGCTGTATAAAAATAAAGTGCAAATGTTTAACGAGGGGGACGAAGTTGGACTCTTCAAAAGATTAAATTTCAATTCGATTTTTTATGGTGAGGTAATCAGCGGAAGCAAGATGCCGAACTTAATGTACATGACGAGTTTTGAAAACAAGTCAGACAGGGATATTCATTGGAAAATTTTTGGAGATGATCCCTACTGGAAAAAGCTTGTAGCTATGCCAGAATACCAACATAACGTATCGCATGTAGACATCTCATTCCTGTATCCAACAGGCTATTCAGATTTTTAAACTGTTTAACTCTTTGCCAAATTACCATACAGACGTTTGGTTCGTGGGTCTCTGTTTGGTAAGGGAAAGACTCACAACGCCCGTTGTCTCTACTTCGGGCGTTTCTTCATTTTCGTATCTTGGGATTGAGTACGTCTATTCCATTATCGGAAGTGATTGCCTTATGATTTTTTAATTTTATTTCCAGCCACCTCCCAATGCGTTGTACAGAGAAACAAATGATTGTAATTCTTGTTGCTTGTCATTAATCTCTCCCAATTGTCCATTCAGCAAGTTTTGTTGTGCATTTAAAACCTCGGTATAATTTGCAAATCCATACTTTACTAACTCTTCCGTGTAAGCCACCGATTTTTGAAGATTAATCAATTGTTTGCTCCGAATGGATTGTTTATCCTTAGCCGCCTGATAACTAAAAAGGGCGTCGCTTACTTCTTTACCAGAACTCAAAATGCTTGTTTGAAAATTCAGCAAGGCTTGTTGCTGCTGCGCTTTGGCAATCTCCAACCGAGTTTTATTAATGCGTTGATTAAAGACAGGTTGAACAAGACCTCCCACGAAATTGCCGATAAGGGATACCGGTCCTGAAAAAACATTATTGGTTAAATAACCACCGGAGGCAGCAATCGTAACCGAAGGATAAAAATAGGTTCTTGCCACATTCGTTAATTCAAAGTAGTATCGAACGTTTTGCTCTGCTGCTTTAACATCGGGACGATTGGCAAGTAATTGCACAGGAACGCCTGTGTTAATGTTAGTCCATCCTTTCTGCAAGTCCAATGAGGACCGGGCTACGGGGCCAGCGGGTTTACCTGCGAGGAAGTTGATCATATTTTCCGTTTCCCGGATATTTTGAATGATGTCTGGAATTGTTGCATCCGTTGCATATTTAGCAGCATCGCTTTGAACAATAGCAGCACTTGTAACCACATCTGCTTTCTTAAGTTCTTTCATGATATTGACAATGGATTGCCAGTTCTGAACCGTTCCACGAGTGACTTCCAATTCTCTATCCAATGCGAGTAAGTGATAATAGTTCAATGCAATATCGGCAACCAGCTTACTTATAACGGCATTACCATTTTCCTGTAACTGTAAAAGGTTGGCCAACGCTGCATGTTTGGAGCTTTTAAGTTTGCCCCAGATATCTGCTTCCCAGCTTGCACCAATTTCGGCTGTGTAAGCGTGTGCTGTAGCATTTTGCCCCAACACATTGCTGTTGCTCGAACTGTTTAAAGTGATGCCTGCACTGCCACTTACAGATGGGTAAAAGGCAGCTTTGCTTTGAAGAAAACTTGCCTCTGCTTCATTGATTCTCGAATAAGCGATCTTCAGGTCAAGATTGTTATCAATTGTTTCGTTGATCAACTTTTGAAGCAGTGTATCGCTGAATACATCTTTCCATGAAAGCTGCGCAATTGTTGTTGTGTCTGTTCCGTAAACATCGCGGTACAGGCTATCCGTTTTAACGACCGGTGTGCTAAATGGTTGAGTAACCTTGCATGCGTTCAGCACAAACAGTAGCAGCACAACCGGAACTATTATTTTCTTTATAGATATCATACAAAGCCTTCTTTTATTTTACCAATGCGCGATTTCATTTGAGCGCCTTTCATTTTTTCCTGTAAGTTTTGCAAGACGATAAACAAGGTTGGCGTAATGAATAATCCTACTACGGTTCCTATGAGCATGCCTCCTATGGCGCCACTCGCGATGGAATGATTTCCGTTAGCCCCCACCCCGCCCTCAATTATCAGCGGCAACAACCCCAGGATAAATGCAAATGAGGTCATTAGGATAGGTCGTAGTCTCGCCTGTGCACCTTTGATGGCAGCCTCGGCAATCGACATGCCTGTTCTTCTACGCTCCAATGCATATTCAACGATCAGTATCGCATTCTTTGCCAATAACCCAATCAGCATGATCAATGTAATCTGGAGATAGATGTTGTTACTTACTCCCATTATGTTCGCAAAAAGAAATGCACCGGAAAGCCCGATAGGGACGGTCAGCAATATGGCGAATGGCAGAACATAACTTTCGTATTGAGCGCTCAGCAACAGATACACGAAAATGAGACATAGCAGGAAGATAAAGGTCGACTGGCTTTTGCCTGATAACTCCTCTCTTACAAGTCCGGAGTATTCATAGCTGTAGCCCGCCGGAAGCGTTTGAGACGCAACCTCCTGAATACTCTGTATAGCTTGCCCGGAACTATAGCCCGGATTGGGTGTACCATTTACACTGATGGAAGTAAACAGATTAAACCTGGTTATACTCTGTGGTCCGTAAGTCGGCGCAAGAGTAACAAACTCGGTAATCGGCACCATTAGCCCGTCAGGCGTTTTGACAAACACAGCGTTCATACTTTCAGGTGTCATACGAAATTCGGGAGAGGCTTGCACCATTACTCTATATTGCTGGCCGAACTCATTGAAAGTAGAAGCATAAATGCCGCCGAAATATCCTTGCATAGCGCCGGTGATGTCGGTGACTTTCAATCCGGATTCTTTGATTTTCGGCACATTCACATTCATCAGGTACTGAGGAAAATTTGGATTGAAAGATGTTGTTGCGAATTGTATCTCGGGCCGCTGATTAAGTGCAACGAGAAAGTCTTTACTAATCTTATAGAACTTCGCAATGTCTCCTCCTGTTCTGTCCTGTAATTGAAAAGAGAAACCATTGCTTACACCAAAACCCTGAATGGTCGGCGGAGTAAAGAATTTCACCTCCGCTTCAGTTATTTCTGCAGATTTTTTAAAAAGCTCCTGGATGATTTTCTGAGCGGTGCGTGTACGGCGGTCCCATGGTATTAACCGCATAACAACCATAGCATAATTGTTGCCGATGCCGGACAATTGCGACCGGCCCGTAACGGCCAGCACGTTGTTAATTTCAGGAATTGTCTTTGCGATCGCTTCTACTTTACGTGCCACCGCATCGGTGCGTTGCAGGGAAGATCCGGGCGGTAAACTGATATTACAATTAATGGCTCCCAGATCTTCTTCCGGCACAAATCCTGTGGAAGTGGTCGACGCCAGGTAAACCAATAAACAAATAAAGCCAGACAATATAACTGCGGGTATCCATTTACGTTTACTAAAAAATGCTACAACCTTCGCATATTTGTTGCTCATACTATCAAACGAAGCATTGAAGGCTGCATAGAATCGTTTGATAAAACTCTTATGCTCTTTTCTATCCTCGTGTGGCTTAAGAAAGAGCGCACACAAAGCGGGGCTGAGTGTTAGCGCGTTGATGGCGGACAATGCAATGGCAATGGCCAAAGTCAAGCCGAACTGCTTATAAAAAATACCTGTTGAGCCCCCGATAAAACTCACCGGAACAAATACAGCAGACATCACCAACGTAATGGAAATAATTGCTCCCGAAATTTCGTGCAAAGCATCCGTACTTGCTTTCACTGCAGAGGTATAACCCTCATCCAATTTAGCGTGGACCGCCTCTACCACTACTATCGCATCGTCCACAACAATACCGATAGCGAGTACCAGCGCAAACAACGTCAACAGGTTGATGGTAAAACCAAAAAGATTTAGGAAGAAAAAAGTACCTACAATAGCAACCGGTACAGAGATAGCCGGAATAATGGTAGAACGTAAATCCTGCAGGAAAATGAAGACCACTACAAATACCAGGACAAAAGCTTCAAATAAAGTATGCAATACTTTGCTGATGGACGCCGTTAAAAAATCATCCGCATTTTGCAACACAACATAGTGTATGCCTTTGGGAAAACTCTTCGAAGCCTTATCCATTACTGCCAAAGTTTGCCGGATTACATCCCTCGCATTGGAGCCTGCGACCTGTGCTACATCGACGGATACGGAAGCAAGGCCATTGGTGCGTGTACTATTGAAATAACTCAGAGCACCCAATTCGACTCTCGCAACATCTTTCAATCGTAAGATTCTTCCTCTATCCAATGAGCGCACAACAATATCTCCAAACTGATTCGGATTTACCAGTGTGCCGGGATATTTAATAATATACTGAAATGCTGTGCCTCCTTGTTCGCCAAATTGTCCTGGTGCAGCTTGTATATTTTGTTCTGAAAGTGCGGTGCTGATATCTGCTGGCACCAGGCCATACGCTGCCATTGCCTCGGTATTCAGCCAAATGCGCATTGCGTAAGACATCTGGCTCGGTGAAGATGCATCACCAACACCCTGGATACGTTTGATCTCCGGCAAGATATTTATCTCGCTATAGCTTTGTAAAAAGGTTTGGTCATATGTCTTGTTATCACTGTATACCGAAAAAATAAGCACATTGCTTGTTTGTTTTTTCTGTACAGTAACTCCAGCTTTAACGACTTCTTGTGGCAACAACGGTGTAGCACGTGCTACGGCATTTTGTACGTTAACCGCAGCCATGTTAGGATCGCTGCCTATTTTAAAACTTACAGTAATATTCGCAGACCCGTCGTTCGAAGCGGTGGAAGTAATATAGTCCATGTTCTCCACACCATTAATCTGCTGTTCCAAAGGCACAATAACATTGCTAAGTACAACATCGGCATTTGCACCGGTATAGGATGCCTGCACCTGTACAGTTGGCGGCGCTATATCGGGATATTGCGAAACCGGCAAGGCCCTCATGCCCAAAATGCCCAGCGTTACAATGATTATTGATACCACCGTGGAGAGCACCGGTCTTTCTATAAATTGCTTCAGCATGTTAAACGATTCGTTTAAATAAATAAGATCCGAGCCGACATTTTACCAAATCAAAAATGGAAGCGTTATTGTTTAAAAATTTTGTAGCGAGTCTTTGGGGTAGAGACTTTCGGAGGCAACTACAAGGGGTTTAATCTCTAACCCTTCCCGCAAACTATTGATACCGTCGGCTACTATCATATCGCCTTTTTTTACACCGCTTTTTACGATATAAGCATCCCTGGTCTGGCCTGCAATAGTTATCTCCGAAGAGCTTACTGTTTCATTGCTTCCGACTACATACACAAATAATTTTCCCTGTATTTGATAGGTTGCTTTCTGTGGAACCATGATGGCATTAGGGATCGATTGTGGAATTCGGACAATGGCACTGCTCCCGCTTCTTATCAGCAGTTGAGGGTTATCAAAAGTAGCGCGCATATTTACAGAACCGGTTTGTGTGTTGATGATGCCACTGGCAGTTTCTACTCTCCCTTTTTCGGGCATGACATAACCATTTGCCAATACCAATGTTACCGGCGGAAGGGTTGCCAATTTCTCCTGCATGGTTCCACCACGAACAGCCTGAAAAAAATCTAAGCCATGCTTCTCATCAAATGAAAAATAAGCATACACTTTTCTGATATCGGACACCGTTGTAAGCGGAGGTGTTGTACTGCTCACGAGGCTACCTATTTTATAAGGCAACAAACCAATCACACCATCTGCAGGGCTATAAATCTTAGTATAGCTTAAATTGGTTTTGGCATTATTGAGTGCGGCCTCTGCCTGGGCAAGGGCGGCGAGTTTAGACTCCAGCAAATATTTTGCCGACTCTAATTCATACCCACTGACAATGTCTTTGTCAACAAGGGGCCTTACTTTGTTCACTTGCATTTGTGCCGACTGAACTTCCGCAGTTGCGATTTTTATATTTGCTTCTGCGGTGCGAACATTTTGTTCATATTGAGGGGCCATGATTTGAAAAAGAAGCTGTCTTTTTTTTACGCTTGATCCTTCATCAACAGCAATTGACTCAACATACCCATCAATCTTCGGTCTTATCTCTATGTTTTGAACACCCTGTATGTTCGCGGGATAATCTGTTGCAATGGTTGCCGGCTGCTCGGTCAAAACAGTTACCGGCAAAGTCTTGACAGCATTACTAGTATTCGTTGGTTGCTTTTTTGAATTACATGCCGTTAAAAAAATTGCAAAACAAATAATCGCAATTTTTGAACACTGTTGTATCATACGAATGATTTTTTACTGCTCAATGAGAACTTCTAAAAATTATTTTCATAAGGTGCCGGATTTTTGGTTTTTCATTGATGAACAAAATGAGCCTGTTGATACATTTCAATTCAGGCAACGATTTGTGCAACTACCGGCTTTGGCGATAGTGATGGCTAATTATTTTTAAACGGAGGCGCCAACGGCATTTCAGGAACACATACTACTTGCAGCGATCCAAAATTTGTTTTTTCAAACAGGTATTCCACAGACAAGCTACCCATATCGGAGATGAGGGTAAATTGTGATTCATAGTGCACCCTCTCACCAGGCCCGATCAGGGGTTTTAAGTCGGCGACATCGCTGCTTTCCGCTTCTTTGTAATGATCAAGACTATCAAAAATGCAGAACCGTTGCTGCAGCCATCGTATGGGGTAAGAAGATAAATTTTCAATGAAGATGCGATAACCAAAAGCATATTGTTCTTTTACAGGATTTGAATTTTGCTCTTGATAAAAAATAGATGAAGAAACTTTGATACCGTCAGAAATCATTTGTGCCATAACCAACTTTTTTGACTGCCCTGCTGTCTGTTTAATACAAGTACATCCTCAGCTGCAGCAAGGCAAGAATGATAAAATAAAGATGAATGAAAAGGGCGGCAATTTTCTTTGTGGCTCCTTTCTACTACTGTTCCTTCCTGTTGGTGCCGCCCGTATTTTTTGGTTTCAGTATAATGCTGTTAAGTGTAACAGATTTTAAAACTCATCTCAAATAACTTTCGAAGTACTAAGTAACAACCTAAAACTGGCGAGATTTTGGAGAAAACAGAAAAATCTATTGCTGAATGAATATTTGCTTTGTTTAGGATTGTTAAAAAATTTAAACCGTCTCTATGACGACTATCCAAAAATTTTCCAGAATTCAAACAGAACTTGCAATGGCATACCAACAACACAAAAAACTATATCCAACATCTACATATTTTTTTTACGATCCTCTATAAAAGAAGTTGTGTAGCAAAAATCCTGGAAACCATGAAAAGAACGACGATCCTCATTGTAGATGATCACAAATTGGTCAGAGAAACATGGGCCGTTATTTTAAATCAGACGGCATCCTTTAACGTTGTCGGTGCGTGCGGCACCGTGGAAGAAGCTCTTAGCATGGTCCAAACACTTTTTCCGGAGATCGTGATCCAGGATATTAATCTGCCGGGCATGAATGGAATGGAAGCCGTCACCCAAATTCTCAGGTACTCACCCCATTCAAAAATACTCGGCATTTCCATGCACACACAACCTGTTTACGCCCGCAAAATGATGAAAAACGGAGCAATGGGTTATCTCACCAAAAACTCCGAACCAGAGGAAATGTTTCATGCATTGAAAGAGATTTGTGCGGGACGAAAATACATTTGCAATCAAATCAATGAAATCATTACCCAAAAATTTATCGACGGTGCCCGCCCGGAAGAAATTAAAATAAATAGTTTGTCCCGGAGAGAAATCGAAATTATTGAACTGATCAAAAAAGGATGTTCTTCTAAAGAAATGGCAGTTGCCCTTGACATTGCCATAAAAACAGTGGAAGTACACAGGTATAACATTCTAAAAAAATTAAACCTTCCTAATTCCGCAGCCTTGAGTGATTTCATGAACAATAATTATCGATAAGGTATTTGGCAGATTAAAAATCTATAGGTAAAAAATAACCCCTGTTGAAACAGGGGTTGAACCAAAACTACCTGCATATATGAGAACTATGCTTATTTACATGCAAGTAAGAATCAAAAACTGTATAATCTTTGGAGATGTGTACCGTTTCATCTGTTTTATCGAAAATTTGCAATTTATTTTAATAAGCCATATCTCATGTTATAAGGTGCACTGGCCGTTGCTTCATACAAATAACGGAACTTGCCTTTCAACTCAATTATGTCCAGTTTAAATGAAACGAATGCAGGTCATTTTTGTAGTTATAGGTAATTTTAATGTTCCATTGTTCGCATACCTGTTTGATGATAGAGAGGCCCAATCCATGGTGATCGCTATGGACCTGTTCTTTATAAAAACGTTGGAATATCTTTTTTTGATTGAGAGGTTTTCTTTCACCTGTATTGCAAATAGAAAGCTGATGACTGGTCAATTCAATTTGAACGACACCTCCTTCCCTGTTGTGACGGTTGGCATTACTCAATAGATTATTCAACAGGATGTCCGCAAGATCAGCGTTCATCCAAATGGATGCTTCCTGCAGCTGGCACTGGAATCGGATATCATGATCTTTCCATACTTCTTTCATTTGCTCTACTTTCGTCCCGATCTTTTCTTTTAAATCGATCTCGCCAGCTTCTTCGAATTGATGATTTTCAATCTTGGTCAGTAAAAGCAAAGAACGATTCAACCGTGACAGTTTTTTAACTTCAGCATAAATCTCCCTGATTTCCTCACTCCTGCGCTGTGACATATCTTCCTGCTGAATCAACATGTCGAGTTTCGAGCGAATCACAGCCAGGGGAGTCTGCAGTTCATGAGATGCATTTTCAGTAAACTGTTTGAGCATGCGGTAATCTTCTTCTGCCTTTTCCATTGTCTCGGTGAGATTGTCATTTAAAAACGCAAATTCATCGATATCAGTTTTGGCTAGTTTTACTTCCTTCACTTTGCCCAACTGAAAACTGCGCATAGCTGCAATGGTGGAATAAAATGGCTGCCAGAGCCGTTGCAGAAAGGTACGATTGATCCAAAAGGATATCAATAAGACAACAAATCCCAAGGACATCGTCGCCAGGATGATCGTGACAAATAAATTGCGGGTGCCGGCCATGGGCCTTACCATTGTGACCTGGTAAACTTGTCCACGGGTTGGCAGCGTAAAGACATACTTGCGAAAAGGAGACATCTTCATTTCTGCACTGTCAAATAACTCAACAAAGGATTTTTCTACCTCTGGCAAAGGCTCTCGTACTGGCAGGAATTTCACCTTAACTTCTCCCATGTCATCCAACTCGGGCAACGCACCTGTTTGCTGCACATACCGCTGCATCCTGACGATTTTATGATTAAGCACATCATCAACTTTACTAAGCAATATGTAATTCAGCAAATAATAATAAAAGATACTACTGAGTAAAAACAAACCCAGCGTTGCACCAAGAACGATCCTGTTATATCGCGTAAAGAGCTTCATAATCTGTTACTCCTACCCTTTAAAATTAAATCGGTACCCCATGCCATACACTGCCTGTATATAGTCAGGGGTTCCTGCGTTTAAAAGTTTTTTGCGAAGATTTTTGATATGGGAGTAAATAAAATCATAGCTATCCGCAGTGTCGATGTCATCACCCCAAAGATGCTCTACAATTGCTTCTTTGGTTACTACGCGGTTTTTGTTTCCTAAAAAATAAACCAGCAAATCATATTCTTTGCGCGTAAGAGGAATCACTTCATCGCCAGCCCTCAGCGTTCTGTCTGAAAGATCTACTGTAACGCCATCCAGGTCTAGAAGGTTATTGCCACCAAAAGTCTTGCGCCTGATAATGGCCGCAATACGTGCAGTCAGTTCTGATAAATGAAATGGCTTAGCCAGGTAATCATCTGCGCCAAACTTAAGCCCCAGCACTTTGTCGTCGATAGAGTCTTTTGCGCTGATGATTAAAACGCCCTCCATTTTTCGATCCAGCTTTAGCTTCGTTAAGATATCCAGCCCACTACCATGAGGAAGTGAAATATCGAGGACAACACAGGCATATTCATAGATGTGCAGCTTTTCTATGGCTTCATCAAAATCATACGCAACTTCACAGGTATACTGTTCGTTACTCAGGTAAGAACATATATTATCTGAGAGTTTTTTTTCATCTTCTATGATTAGTATTTTCATGATTGCTGTAAGTAACAACTTCAAAAGATACTTTCAACGAGTAAGGATATCTCTCTGGCCTTATGCTGTGGTTAAATAACTGATAAGGCAAAGTTGAGATTTATTTGGCAATTTATTCCCTGCTTACATCCATGGCCTGTTTATATCCATAACAATCTCATACGCTCTCAGTTCCCTTTGGCAAAATTCAAAAACAATGTCGATTATTGTTCCCTCACCACATTTGGCCTTAAAAAAACGGAACTGTTTTAAAACATACATCGCACTTAAAATATCGTAGTGTTTAACATCATTTTCTTTTCCTGACATTGCTAACAAATCAATCAAATCCGCATGAAATAGTTCTATTTCGCCGACTTCAAAATCCTTTACCACTTTCTTTGCAAAAGTACTGCCTGACTTACCCTGATAACCGGAGAATGCGCCTTTGATCTCATTGGTGAGCCACAAAAAAAAATCTTTCTTTACTTCTCCATCAACAGCCTCCTTATTTACATTTCCCATTTTCCAATTCACCACTTCTTTGACAGAAGTTAGCAACAACCGGGCATCGACATTTAATTCACTCGCCTTATTTTCTATCAAATGGAGCATTTTTTCTTCATTTTTCTCCATACCATTTCTTTTAGTAATTCTTATACTGTTGCTTTACTGGCTTTGATTTTATTCAGAATTCAAAAATCGGTTCAAATACTGGAGAATTTTTGGAGATTTTGTGTGAGCGTCTTAACTTTTATTCCACAGGACTGATAAAAGTTGGCCTTTTCATCCATATTGTTGTAGAAGTTTTTGTTTGAACCCATGCTGGTAAAATGTATGAAAATGGCTGGTATCAACCCCTCTGTCTGAAGTTATTTTTCATGAGAAGTCAGCTGTTACATTTTGCATCGTATTTCCTTGTACCCCGAACGGAGGGAAATCAAAAGACATAATTGATATGGATCAAGCTTTTTTATTAACGCATATCAAGATACTTGTGCAACCCACGCAGTTACTTTGAATGATAGTCTTTAATAAAAACCTGACAATGGAAAACGATACTGATAATACGTTTCAACAACCTGCAGGCCGCAGGCTGGAAGGAATGGTAGCACTGATCACAGGCGGCGGCTCTGGCATTGGCGCAGCTATTGCGACGCTTTTTGCACAAGAAGGCGCATCGATAGTAATTACCGGAACAAAAGAAACGGCGTTAGAAAAGGTTGTACAGAACATTCAAAACAAAGGGGGTATTGCCATCTATGCAGTGCAGGATGTGTCAATAGAGGAAGACTGGAAGAGAGTTATTGCTATTGTCATCGGGCAGTTTGGAAAAATCGATATTCTGGTGAACAATGCAGGTATAACAGGCAATTTGCTTGCTCCCTTACAAGACAGGAGTGCAACAGAATTCATGCAGGTATTATCGACCAACCTCCTTGGCCCATTTTTAGGAATCAAGACGGTAGCACCTTACATGAAAAGTGGAGCGGCAATTGTCAATGTTTCTTCTATTGCAGGTATTACGGGCAACGCAGGTGGCAATGCATATACGGCATCAAAAGGAGGATCTCGAATGCTTTCCAAGGGGGCAGCCATTGATTTTGCGAAGCTGGGTATTCGTGTCAATTCAATTCACCCGGGTTATGTTGAAACGCCGATGGTGCAAAATATGGAAGGGGCTGTCGCCTTCAAAAATATGGCCGTGGGCAGTACGCCTTTGGGGCGTGGCGCCGGCCCGGAAGAAATCGCAAACGGCATACTATTCCTTGCGAGCAAGGAGTCTTCCTTTATGACCGGCGCTGAACTGGTGGTTGATGGCGGTTTCACTGCCTTTTAAAAACTATGCTCCGCTGGATGTTTGAGAACGGCTAACAGCTTTTCGGATACGTTGCAGCAGTTCGCAACACAGGCAGCCAGTCTGCCCATAAAGGAATTGTCCACTTCTATAGGTTAACGATCAATTGTACATGGAAGATGGCTCGACATCTTTAGGAATATCTTGTATGATATCCCAGTGCTCTGCAATTTTTCCATCTTTAATACGCCATATGTCCATTGACATCTTTCCATGGTCCCCGGGATCATTTTGGGTGTAACTCTGCATCCAAACCAGGTCTCCTTCGGCTGCTACGCGTTTTACAGTAACTTTAAACTTAGGATACTTACCAAAGAGATGTTTATTTACAGCCGTTATTGTTTCCTCGATGCCCTTTCCCGAATAAGGATGATGGTTAATGAATTCCGGGTGCATCATCGCTCGTGCCTTTTCAAGATCCTTGTCGTTGTAGAAAGTATAAAAAAATGTGATGGCTATTTTTTTGTTCTCTTCTTCTTTTGTGAAATCTCTTGCCTGTTGTGCCATTACCGGCTGGGGATTATTTATCATAAGTGTTGTTATTAAAATGACTAATATTTCTTTCATCTGGTTCTGCCTTTTTCAAAATTGAAGACTTCATTTTATCTATTCAAAACTGCGTTGACAACAGAAGGATAAAAATGATATAGACCAAGAAATTTACTTGATTTACATCAAGCAGCACAAAGATGAAATCGGGAAACACTATTTAGCATTTATTTGCTTGCGAACCCTGCTGAAGGTTTCAGGACTGATTCCGAGATAAGATGCAAGCATATTTTGAGGAAATCTTTGAAGAAAATCAGGATAGTTTTTCATCAGGTCAAGTAGCTTCTCGTCAGATGAATAGCAAATGGAAGCGTGCACTCTGTTTTGATTGGCGATAGAGTGACGCTCATCTAAAAGGTGGGCCATTCTAAAAAATAGTGGCGATAATTCTTTTACCCGGTTTAATTGTTCGTTGGTAGCCACCAGTAGATCACAATCCTCCAGCGCGTCGATGTTGTATTTAGAAGGCGTTTGCATCCGGAGACTTTCGCGGTCACTCATCCACCATCCTTCGACACCGAAACGGACAATATGTTCATTTCCTTTTTCGTCAATGGAGTAATGTCTCATCGCTCCTTTGACAATAAAAGCCATGTATTTGCAAACGCTTCCTTCATGCAAAAGAAATTGCCTTTTTTTCATTGATTTTATAGCAAATGCCTCTTCGATATGCTGAAACTCTGCATCGGAAATGATGCTCGATGTAATTTCATTAAGGTATTGTCTGAAGAATTCATACATCTCAAAATCCTGTTTAGTTTACTTTATAAGGCCCGGATTATTTGTCATTTACAACCTGCCTGCAAGTTGAACTAACGGCTACCCAGGGACTCCTCCATCACTTTATTCAAAATTAGCAATCGTGAATTCTATGTAATGGCGAGCTTATTTACACCAAAAGATACTACATTTTGAACATTTCGAATGAAAGCGCCGGATTGAGACGAGATTCATTTCAGTTAACTGCAAAAAAATAAGGCATAAATTCTGTGAAAGAATCTATGCCTTATTACAGCATACCCGCCATGTTGAAAATTATCGGACCAGGATCTACAACCCAAACACCCTTGTAATATCCCCGTTGGCCGTTTGGATAGAATAATTATGCTTGTTTCACCAGCTGTATTTCACAACTAATACGTACCTCGTCGCTCACCAATACCCCGCCGGCCTCCAGTGCTGTATTCCAATTTAGTCCCCAATCCTTTCGATTTATTTTTCCATTTAACATAAAGGCAGCTCTTTCTCCTCCCCAGGGATCTTTTACCACTCCGCCAAATTCTACATCAAGCTTAATACGTTTTGTAATACCCTTTACAGTAAGGTCTCCGTACAGTTCATAACTGCCGTCCCCATCAACATTTTCGTAAGTGTTGGCTGTAAAAGTGATTTGTTTGAAATTTTCTACATCAAAAAAATCAGCACTCTTCAAATGTTCATCTCTTTTGGCATCATGTGTATCCACCGATGCAGGATTCAGCGAAACGTCGATTTCAGCTGTCATGAAATCCTCTCCTGTTGTATAAATGCTTGCCTCATATCCCTTGAAGACACCTTTTACATTTGTAATCATCAGGTGCTTTACTTTGAAGGCGATCTCGCTGTGTGACGGATCAATGCCCCATTTTGTTTTAGTAAGATTTTCAGAAACTTCCATTTTTATAAGTTTTATTAACATTGAAGCGTAGACGATATTCAGTGTTGCTTATTTATCACCTACTGGTTGAGTGATGATGGGTTTTAAACGTGTCCCAATTAATTCAATGCACTGCATTAGCTTTTCATGTGGCAATTCGGCACTATCCAATTGAAAAGTGAGCCTTGAAATACCTCCGAGCGATTGCGAATGACGAAGAATTTTTGCGGCAACATCCTCAGGGTTACCAACAAGTAAAGCGCCCTCAGGACCCATTTGATCTTCGAAACTTCTTCTGGTCATAGGCGGCCATCCGCGTTCTTTGCCAATTTTTGTCATTGATGCTGCGTAACCGGGATAAAAATCATCTATTGCCTGCTGTGTCGTCTCCGCTACATACCCTATAGAGTGCATCCCGACTTGTAATTTTTCTGGTGCATGCCCCGCTTTTTCTGCAGCCTGGCGGTAAAGATCTACCAACGGACGAAAGTGATGTGTTTGTCCACCAATGATGGCAACCATCAATGGCAATCCAAGTGCACCGGCGCGGACAAATGATTGCGGTGTGCCTCCCACGCCAATCCAGATGGGTATTGAATGCTGAACAGGCCGCGGATACACGGGCTGGTTCTTAATTGCCGGCCGGAATTTGCCGGACCATGTAACAAATTCGTTTGCACGAATTTTAAGCAACAGGTCCAGTTTTTCAGTAAACAGTTCATCGTAATCGTTAAGATCATAACCAAACAGCGGGAACGCATCTATGAATGAGCCACGGCCAACCACCATTTCAGCTCGTCCATTGGAAATAAGGTCCAATGTTGAATAACTTTGAAACACCCTGACAGGGTCCGCTGCACTTAGCACGGTAACGGCGCTGGTAAGACGTATTTGTTTTGTACTGGCCGCAGCAGCGGCGAGTATGAGCGCCGGAGCAGAGTCAAGGAAGCCTTTGCGATGGTGCTCTCCAATGCCGAACACATCAAGCCCATTTTGGTCGGCATGCACTATTCTTTCAAGCAACTGGGCCATTGCAGTGGCATCATCTATTACTTTGCTACTGTCGCCACTAAACATGGCTGCAAAACTATCTACACCTATTTCCATAATAAAATTTTCTGATTAAAATGTCTCCCGGAATTGTCGAAGACAATCTATTCAATTCTTGCTGAAAGTTCTAATCATTCAACAGAAAAAATGATTGGTATCCCTGCACAAGAAATGAGGTAGCCCGTCACTTTTAATCTTTAAAATTTGACCAGGTTTAATGTGGCAAGCGCACCCTTTGCTTGTTGCAACTTGCTTCCCTCGCTCAGGTTGCCCAGGTCTATCGGTGCAAAACCCAAAGAGGCGATTATACTCATTACCTCTTTTTTTGCAGGCATGTCATCCCCCGACACAAACAACACCCGGTTGCCACCAGCAACCATCGGATCTTCGGCTAAGATTCTATAAAAAATGGTATTAAACGCTTTTACAATCCTGGCACCTGGCAGCAACGAAGCCACCACCTCACTGGACGCTTTACCACCCAGGTCCTGCACTTTAAACTCCGGAGCATAAGTAATAAAGTGGTTGGTAGCATCTATAACCACCCTGCCTTTCCAGTCTGCAACATCAGTAAGCGAAGAAACTTCTGACCAGGGAAGCGAAAGCAAAACGATCTCCGCCCCCGCTGCCTGGCTGATGGTACCTGCAGTTGCCCCAGCACCTAATGAGTGCACAATCTCTTTCAAAGAATCGCCTCCACTGCGGTTAGCAAGGATAACCGGATGCCCGGCTTTAACTAAATGACGAGCCACTGTTTGCCCGATGTTTCCCGCGCCAATAATACCAAATGTTTCTTTCATACTTTTTTGTTTTAATGAAAATAGATCGTCGTGTATCCGCAAAAAATGATACATAACAAGAAAAACGATTGATGTATATCAATTGTTGGATACCCATACCAGCATTAAATTCGGACAGTTAATTTTATCCCTGCATAACGGATGTCGCCTTTAAGTTGTGGTTGTTCTTTTAGGAATTCACCCTGTTTGTAGTAGCTTCCCATTAGTTGGAGAACTACATGATTCTTTACAGGATAAGTAAGCAAAACATCCCACATTCTGCCAACCGATTTTTTTTCATTTGACGCAGGCAATAAATTAGATCCATTAATGGCATAAAGTCCGTCACTGGATTGTTGTCTCCAAAATCGATAATATCCGGCAGTCACTAAAAGTCGTTTAAAAAATAGCAATTCAATTTTGGGATGGACAACAATAAGATTGGCAGAACCTGCATTGTCTATATATCCGTAATAGATTGCCTTTGGAAATAATGGATTAAATGTTTGGAGGCCATTGTCAGATGAATCTTTATCGCCGCTTGAAATGGCTCCCTGCACAGTAAAGACCGGTTGCAGTTTAAGCGATTTGGCCTGGTATCCTACTGAAGGTGCTATTTTCCATGCCCGGATATTTCCGCCATTAAATTTTCCAAATTGCAGGTCCGCTTCACAGTAACTGAACCAATTGTGTTTTCTTAGTGAAGTAGCTACACCAATTGTGTTCCTGGTTTCCCTGCCGGTTTCCTGGCCAAACCTGGTTTTGTCGCGGTTTATATAGATGTAATAAAGATCCAGCCTGTTTAAGGTTTTCTTGTAAAATGTTTTTGTTCCCCAAACACCTGCTACTTTCTGTGAGTGATCGATCTTGTCATCAAAGGCACCTTCCCTCACTGTCACAGGTAACATAAAAAATCCGTCTAGTTTGAGAGATTGTTTTTCAAGTATCAACTTACCCCCCGCAAAAGATCTTCGTACGTTGGCATCACGAATGTCCAGTAAAGTGCCTATTCCATAATTCAATGACTGCTTGCCGAATCGAAAATGAAACATAGTCCGCTTGTCTTTACTCACAGAAAAGTTGATCTCTCCAAAAAACTGGTTCATCGCCATCTTGTTAAGATCCTGAATGGGTCTTGGCCCGCCATTTCTACCACTAATGGCACTGCTTTCCAGTTCCGCGAAAAGTCTGACATGCTCGTTCCAACTGAAATGACTGTGTAATAAAAGGCGGTGAAGAAAGTATCCATTGTTGTCCTGGGGCCCCATACCCCATAAATAATTCCCAAATAGCTCATACCCTTCACGAATATTAATACCTACACCAATAAATCCTTTTTTATGATTGATGGGTAGGTGTTTTATGCGGTCGATGAACCTCGTAACTTTTACAGAATCATTTATTACAAGCCAATGCTCTTCAGCTGCATCTGGCAGGTACCCTGTTTTCGCCTTATCTGAAAATTGGCCGTATGTGGAAACAACCGCTGATAAACAAGTTACAACGCAAAAGAAAAATTTTCCTGGGACAGTATGCTTTGCCATTATATTAATACACCTTTCTTTTGTTACTCATCATTAAAAAGTAAGCGCCATACGTTTAGTTCATGCATTACTTGTAACATCGCTTAAGTTTTTGCAAGAAACAGACGCATAGCGCTTACACATAACTGTTATAAACTGGCTTGGGTAAATAACGGTATTTTATTACACTCCGGTGGTTTCAGCGGGAACCGGTGTTGCGAGTAACTGCCACTCCCATTGAAGGCTGGTACCTACATTACCACAATGGTCAATGAGGGCCTGTGCAAGTTCAGGAACCGTTGCCGTGCGGGCCCAGTCACGTTGCAGTTCTGAACCAAATACAGCCCACGTAATGGGCATACATCCTGCCTGGATCATACGTTGAATGGCCATTTCGTGAGCTTCAAGGCTCACTCCACCCGAAGCATCTGTTACGATATACACTTCATAACCTTCACCGGCAGCCTGAATGGCTGGCATTGCAAGACAGATCTCGGTCCACAATGCTGCAATAACAATTTTTTTTCTTCCTGTCTTCTTAACCCAGTCAACCACTCGCTCATCTTCCCAGGTATTAATGAAAGTCCTGTCGATGGGTTTTTGGTGTGGAAATATTTCTTGCAATTGTTTTATCAGGTGGCCGCCTTGTCGCTCAACAACAGTAGTAAAGAGAGTAGGCACATTAAAAATCTTTGCCGCCTTTGTTAGCCCCACTACATTATTGATAATGGTTTGCGTGTCATGACTCCTGAGGCCTGCAAATTGGAAAGGTTGGTGATCAATGAGTATCAGTGCACAGTTGTCGGGCGTTAGCAAGGCCTCGAGGCCCGCTTTTGAATTTTTTAGAGTAGTAGACATACCTGAGTTTTTTAGAAAATGAAAAAATAATTTGAGGTGCTAAAGATGAAAAAACAAGCAGCGCACAAAAATGATGTAGACCTAGAAATTTGCTTGACATAGATCAATTGACTCAGGAATCGACAGTGTTCAGAACGCATATTGTTTGGTAAGTAATTTCTTACGGATCCTGCTAAACGTTTCCGGGCTCAAACCAAGATAAGAGGCCAGCATACTTTGGGGAAACCTGTTAAAGAAAGAAGGATAGCGGATCATCAAATCCATTACCTTTTCTTCTGCAGTATAGCTTAAGGACGCCTGTATCCTGTTTTGGAAAGAAATAGAATGTTGGGAATCCAAAATATGTGACATTTTCAGGAACTGTAGCGATAGATCTGTTATCAGGCTTAATTGTTCTTTTGTTGTTAGCAGCAACTCACAGTCCTCCAACGCATCAATATTGTATTTGGAGGGCCTGAGCATCAGCAGGCTTTCCCTGTCGGTTATCCAACAACCTTCTATGCCAAAATGAACAATATGTTCATTCCCTCTTTCATCAATTGAATATTGACGTAAGGCGCCTTTTACCACAAAAGCCATGTATTTACAGACAGCACCTTCGTGCAAAAGAAATTGTCTTCTTTTCATCAATTTTGGGAAAAAACCCTTTTCAATATGCACGAACTCATCATCTGCAATAATACCGGTAGTAATCTCATTAATAAATTTCCTCAAAACGTCATGCATGGGATTTCTTTGGTTTTGTGCTACTCGTTAATTTGGTCAACAGCTATATTTTTCCCGATAGCAGGTCTTCGAACCAATTTTTCCACGAAATATATTTTCTCCCTCAACGCATCCTGACAAAGCCTATTGTTGATCCGAAATTTGCTGCGCCAGCTTAACAGCTTCATATGCGTTTACCACCCCACCACTAATACAAATGGAAGAGAAATCGACTGTCTTGTTGCCCTGAACCAGGACCTTGTGATTCACTTTGACAACCGATCTCATGATAATATCTTTTACCTGAACAGCAGTTAATTTTGGATAATACTCGCGGATCAGGGCAGCAATTCCCGCAACTACAGGAGCTGCCATGCTGGTGCCGTCGAGGTACTGATATTTTGATCCGGGGATAGCCGAATAAATCCCAACACCAGGAGCAAATACGTCGACGGTTGTTTGTCCAAAATTTGAAAAAAATGCCGGCAGGTTCAGGTTATCCTTTGGCCCAGAAGCTCCCACTTCTATCCATGCATCGGCAGATCCACTACCATCGGCATATCTTCTGTTTGGGAAATTATTTTTCACATCAAGGTCCAGCGCGTCATTACCTGAAGCATGTACCAACAACACATCTTTACTCATCGCATACCTTACGGCATCATCCACCACTGACTTGTCTGGTGAAAGGGGTTTACCAAAACTCATATTAATCACCCTGGCGCCATTATCCACAGCATAACGGATAGCGTTGGCTACATCTTTGTCCCTTTCATCTCCTGTCGGAACAGCTCTTACAACCATCAGCCTTACGTTATCCGCGACACCGTCAACACCAATACCATTCCCTCTTACCGCTCCGATGATCCCCGCTACATGCGTACCGTGTGTGGCGTCCGGACCAGTTACATCATCGGTGCCATAATACCTTTCGTTCACATTGTCATTGCTGTCCCCCACTAATTCACGCGGGTCGAATAACAGGTTAAGTCCATAATTTACCTGTTGGGCCACATGGTCATATTGATTATCGATCATATCCTTTCTGAAATCTTCAAAATTGTTCACAGTTTTCAAAGACTTCAGCATTGTAGCCTTAATCTGTGTTTCCTGCAAGGTTTGGGGCTCATAAGCGGCGACATCTGCGAGTTCAGGTTCTTTTTTTCCGATACGTAGTAAAATTGTGTCAACGACACTTTTAAAAGTATTAAGATTCTGAAGAGTACGCTGCGCATTATTTAGCTGAACGTTGTATTTAGTCAGCAGGCTTTTGTATTGCGCCAGACCGTTGGTGTCAGATGGAAGGCTGCTCAGGTCCCCAAATCGCTTCTTCCCGAGCCTGACCTGTCTTGTCAATTCAAGATTGTCGTACTGTACATTTCCCTTTGAAGAACCTAAAAAACTCCACCCATTGACATCGTCAACATAATGATTACGATCATCATCCTTCTTGTTTCCTTTCCGTTCTTTTTTATTCACCCAAAGGACTGACTTCAGGTCCTCATGCGCTGTATCAATACCTGCGTCTATCACTGCCACAACAACAGGGGAATTTTTTTTGCCTTTCAGAAATTCGTAGGCTTTACCTGTACTAATGCCAAATACCGTGTCCTGCATCAGGTCCTTGTGCAGCCATCCAGGTTGCTGTGCAAAAAGCAACGTACAACAGATGTTGGATAGCAATCCAAATATTAATTTTTTCATGGCAGAATATGTTGATTTATTTTTTCAGCCGCAGCTATGCTGAACTTTTTATTGATTAATAATTGCAATACCGCTTCGTTTAAATTGTCAGGAGTTGTTATCCAAACAAGTGTGTTATTTTGAATTACAAAAGTTCTTGGGATACTTTGTGTTCCTGAAGCCTGGATCCATTTTTTATCAAAGTCACCGCCCCTTGGCCCGCCAAATGCAACCTTCATGTCCATATTATCTCCTTGTCGGGCAACAAATTCGGTTACTTTTACCTGGTCATCTTCCATTACATTCTGGGCTAAAAAAACGATCTGACCCTTGAATTTTTTACTCATTTCGTTTAAGTGTGGCATCGATGCGAGACATGGCTTGCACCAGGTTGCCCACAGATCAATAACATATATTTTAGAAGAATCGAATGCACTAAAAGGCTCTCCTTTGATCCATTCTACTTTCGGATAGGTATTTACTTTTTCGGCAGTGTCGAGAAAAGCCATTTGCGCTTTACTCTTGCCTGCAATAAACAGTACCGCCAGAAGGATTATTAAATGTTTGTTTCTCATTTTGTTTATTTTTTTGTTGCGTGTCAGAGAGGAGACCGGGCCGGGCGGAAAATTCCCCTCCCGGCTCTTCGACTCCTCGTTATTTAGCGCTTTTTGTCAACTCGATCATATCTGTCAATTCGCTGACCAACTCAGCATCCCCTGAGAAGCCCACTGTTGTAAACCGGATTATCCCCTCCCTGTCGATGATCGCTTTTGTAGGTAATCCCATGCTGTGAAAGGAAGACATGACTTTGTTGTCAGTGTCCAGCAGTATCGGGAAAGTATAGTTATGTTCTGCTTTGAACTTTGCAATCCATGATTTGATATCCTTGTCTTTTTCCATTGTATTGACAAAAAGGAAAACCACATCCTGCTCAGTCTCATATTTGTCCATTACGCGCCGCATGGCGGGAAAAGAGGCCAGGCAGGGCACGCACCAGGTTGCCCAAAAATCCAGTACGACTACCTTGCCTTTCAGCGAACTCAGGATAACCCGCTTACCCTCGGTATCGAACAGGGAAAAATCATCGGCCTGCCTGCCTGTCATCTGCTTCTTTAGCCTTGACAACTCCTCGTTTCTGGCCTGATCATTTTCGGGTTTATACATGGCTTTTAGCGAATCGTAGTATGTTTCAAAACCTTCCGCTTTTCCTCGGTTTTCCTTATTGTAAACCAGCTGAACGGCGGCTTTTATTTCCGGGCTAAAGTCCCCGGAGGATACTTTGGACGCTAGTTTTTGTTTAACTGTTGCGTATTTATCCGAGTGAGCCACGGTCAACAGGTACAATGCCTCCATTTTAGCAGAGCCGGACCTGGGAGTATCGGGTTTTTCGGTATAATACCGCATGGCAGTGGCAAAGTCACCTTTGCTCGCGGCAATGCTGCCCATAAGCTCCGAGGCTTTGCTTACATTCGGAGGGGCTATTTGCCGGTCATACTCATCCGCCGGGTGCGCGTAGGTTTCCCTGGACAATTCGTAGGCAATTGCGGCATACTTTTCCGCCCGTTGCATATCTACATCGTTTTCCAGTAAAAACGCTGCTGCTCTCCGGTACATACCGGTCCTGGATTTATCCGGCTTACCTCCGAGAATGGAATCCACAGCCCGCAGATCGTGGTCAAAAAGTGCCCTATTAAAGTCAGCGGCAGTTTGCTGCTGATGGTCGGATTTTATTTTTGCATCATCCGGGGCAGTGCCTGCAGCGGCAGGCACCTGGGCGAGGGATGCCATCGGGATGGCCAGCGCGAGGGCGCCAAGCCGCGTAATTTTAAGGACGGTGTTAACTGTAGTTCTCATGTCTACCTCCCCAACAATTTATTGACGTCTGCCACCGGATCTCCTGCAAGGTTGATATTGCGAGCTACAACCTTCCCGTCAGGTCCGATGAGTATCCACTGCGGTATGCCGGAAATATTAAGATCATAGGCCTTCGCCACCTGGCTTACCGGCAAATTCCCCACGATTCCGTCCCTATCGATCAGGTTAGTCCAGGTCATTCCGTTCTCATGAAGTATTGTTTGCCAATCCGTGTTGTCGATGTTATAATAAACTGATACAATAGCCAGATTATTCGCTTTAGCCTGCTTGTTCATTTTGGTCATCACGAAACTGAACGTTTCAAAGGGCACAAAATTCCGGAACCAAAAACACAGCAGCACGTTTTTGCCTTTGAAAGAGGACAGGGAAACCATTTTCCCTGAAGTATCCGGGAGGGTGAAATCGATGGCTGGGTTTCCCGGTTCCAGGGACTTTGCAATGGCAATTCGTTTGGCTACCTTCTTTCCGGTCGGGGAATTCCTGATCTTTTCGCCAAAGGCGTTAAATCCGGGTTCTACGACAGGAACGTCGATTACGCCACTGTTAGCCCTTCTTAACCACAGGCTAAAGGCCACAAAGCTTTCCGGATGCTCTTTCACAAAAGCATTTTGGATCTCCACTCTTTTAGCTTTTAACTGTTGACCCTCTGTGCGTATGGATTTTAGTCCGTCATCATTGCCGTCGGCGCTGTATTTCTGGTATAAAGTGTCGAGTCTTTTACCCTTGTCGGCAAGCACTTTATATTCTTTCATGATCATGGTGAAATCGACCTGTGAAGCGCCGCCGGTAATGGTTGCGTTAATCATCCCCGCGGTACTGATCACCGTGGTTTTGCCCGGGTCGAGAAAAAAATCCTGGATATCACTGTCCGGCCCCAGGCCAAGGCCAGTTGGGTTAAGCTCCAGTGTTGCATGAGCTGGTTCTGCAATAGTGCCACTCAATTGGAAGACACCATTCTTAACTTCCGCAGAATCCTTGATGGGCTTGTCATTTGCATCGTTATAGACCAGCAGTACTTTCCCCTGTTTATCCTTACCCAGGTTTCCTTGTATGGTGTATCGCTGCTGGGCACTTAGCTGAGCGGCTACAATGAGCATAGTAGCAAGTGTGAATGTTCTGAATTGATTTGCTTTAAAATTCATGTTTGTCAAAAATTTATTGATTGTTAGTAAAGTTGGGATTGGCTGCCATGATACTGGGCGGCAATTGCATGACCAGTCTTATTGCTGGCATCGGGTAAGTTTGGGTTCCCCCGTTGATCGTATACAGTGTATGGGCATAAGCTGCACCCGAAAATATAGGGTCAACGGATAGCCTTCTCATATCGAACCAACGATAACCTTCCTGGGCAAATTCACGCTGGCGTTCTTCAATGATAAATTTGATCAGTGCCGTTTGATCTACTGCCGTAGCTGCAGGTACAACAGCATCCGGTTGTGGCATCCTGTGTTTTCTCAGGTACTCCACATCTGCCGTTGCGCCCGGGAGATCATTGAGTCGCGCACGGGTTTCTGCACGCAGCAGGTATAAGTCTGAAAGTTGTAGCCCTACCCAGGCATATTGAAATGCATACTTACGGATACGGCCGGCAGGAACAGGACTACCATCATCAAAATGATTGGCATATAATTGAAGCCTTAAATCCGATGACCCGAATAATGCTTGTGTTGGCGGAGCCAGTTCAAGTCCCCTGGTACTGTACCCGTTGTAACTACTAATACCTGAAACGGAGCTCTTGGCAAGTATAGATTCGGTCATATCAGTCAGGTCATTTCCCGGATAGTGGGGGCCAAAAAAACCGATAGGCAAAAAAGAGCCACCTGGTGCCAGGGTTACATTATAATCGTATAATACAGCTGGTTTTGCAGAGGCCGCAATGCCGGCAAAAGCAGCATTGAATTGGGTCAATGCCTCATTGTTTTTGCCCATAAAAAGGTACACCTTACCCAAAATTCCCTCAGCTGCTGTTCTGGACAGCCTTGTTTGAATGGAGCTTTCTGAAAGAAGGTCGGGTATAGCGGCAGTAAGGTCCTTCATGATGAAGTCGTACATCTCCTGCACCGTACCGCGGCTAAATGTTTTTTGGGACACATCCGCAGTCGTTATGATCGGAAAACCCTGATCGGTATTGGCGGTGGAAGCAACATACGGTTTGCCATAAAAATTGATCAGTTGAAAGTTTATCCATGCCCTTGTGGCTCTGGCTTCAGCCAATAAACTCTTTTTTTGCGTGTCCGAGCCTTCAGTGGAGGTCATCACTTCATTGATAATCTTGTTACAGGCGTAGATATTGCCCATATAGTTCTGTATTTCCCAGGGAGTATCATCAATTTTATAAATAATGCCCTGGTATTGAAATAGCTGTTTGGAGCTTGCACTTTGATATTGAAATACGCTCTCCTCAGCTACTACGTCGTCACCCAGTAAAAGGGTCGGCAACCCGTTGTTATATTGATAAAAGGATATGCTATTCATCAACAAATTGTAGTCGGCGGTAGTAGTAGCAATCAGGCTTCCTTTGGGCACAACGTTCAAAAAATCCTTTTTGCATGAGCAGATGGAAACCAACAGCAACAGCGAGGTGATTTTATATATTTTCTTGTTCATTCTTCTTTAGTTTTTTCAGGAATTAAAAGTTGATATTGGTGCCGAAGCTAAAGGCATGTTTATAGGGAGGAATACTTCTGTATCCTGAAGTGAAGTTTTGGTATTCCGGATCTATGTCAGCTTTATTTGCCTTCCACACCATGAAATTCGAAGCCTGCACATAAAAGTTTACAGAAGATATTTTAGCCTTATTGAGCAGGGATTCCGGTAGCTGGTAGGATAAGGTAATATCCCGCAATTTGATATAGGAGGCGCTAACAATGTTGGTGCTGGCGAAGCGGTAGTAATCCAGGTTCCGGGTGGAGGTAAAAGGATTTTCATCGGGAATGTAAGCAGGGATATCGGTATATGCTTCTTCACCCGGTTTCTGCCAGCGGTCCAGGAAATAGGAATTCAAATTGCCTGAAAATATGCCGGTGCTGCCGCCGGTGATCCTGCCTGAAAACACGGTATTAATGTCTTTACGCATTACGTTACCCAGGCTATAAATCATATTGGCGGTTAATGAAAAGGCTTTGTACCTAAAGACATTTGTAAAACCGCCGTTGTAGACAGGGATCACAGTCCCCTTGTAAATCACGTCCTCCGGCATGGCAATGGAAGGATCGGCGGTTACAGTGCCTTTGGCCAACCTGATTTGCGGATTCCCTTTATTATCCAGCCCCGCATAGTTGTAAGCAAATAAAGAAGCCATGCTATACCCAACCATGTATTCAGAGCCTACTTTACCAAGGGCGGTGTTCAGAAAACTGGGAACATTTTGATATGATAGTAGTTTGCTTTTATTATAACTGAATGTCAGCGAACTGGTCCAGGCAAAATCCTTGCCCTGGATGTTGACAGACCTGAGCGCCATTTCAATGCCCTTATTGCTCAGTTCTCCGAGATTCCCTTTTGCCGATTGGAAGCCGTTTAATGGGTTCGGCGAAATATTTCCCAAAAGGTTCGTGGTATTCTTATTATAGAACTCTATACTGCCGCTTAGCCTTGATTTCAGCACCGCAAAATCAAGCCCAATGTTAATGGTTTTGGTCGTTTCCCATGCAAGTTTGGTATTCGCGGGACTGTTTATAATAACTCCTGTCCCTGCCACAGGTGTCGTCATGAAATTGTTCTCAACGACCAACACATCATTCAGCGCGGCAGCTCCAACATATGGTGAATTGCCGGTAACCCCGTAGGTGGCTCTCAGGGCCAGGTTGTCAATCCATTGATTCGAACTTAAGAAGCGCTCTTTTTGAATGTTCCATTTGGCACCCACGCTATAGACTGGCTTATTCTGGGCAGAAACATCAGATCCGATCAGGTTGCTGTGATCCACTCTCCAACTCGCGTCGACACTGTATTTGTCGTTGAATGTGTAGCTGGCCAGCGAGAAATAGGAGCTAAATCGCGAAGTTTCTTCTACTGACATAGAAGGAAGCTCCTGCAGTGCACTTCTGAATGAAGTGACTGTACCAAATATCCCATTGTTTAAAGTTTTATAATCAAGCGGGGGATAAGTCAGTAGATCGAGATCATACCCTCTCAGCCTGGTCATACTGCCGGAATTTACCAGTTCACGGGCTTCCTGGCCAAACTGGACGTTAAGACGATCCTTTCCCTTTCTGATAAATGTGTTATAAACTAATTGATTCCGTAGTGTCCAGCCGCGTTGATCATTGTTGGTTACCTGGTAAGTACCGCCTGTGGTTGGCAAATAGTAAATGGGGGCGGTTGTGGTTGATGGAGCCACCGTAAAATTCAACAAATCTTTCCTGACGAGATATTCTTTGCTATCATCATAGCTCTTCGTTTGGCCGGGTGCTTTCTGATAGCCATAAGTGCCCTGGAAGCTCAACCCTTTAAAAAGTTTAAGGGTAATTCCTCCTGTCACATTGATGGCCAGGTTATTTGTTTTTGTGAAACCGTAATTTATTTCATTCATGGGATTATAGTCCAGGTTGATCCGGCTTCTTGCCTGGTAATCCGCTCTTGTTTCGGGGGACAATCCCTGCGCCCAGTTCATATTCAAATTGTTTCCCTGGTTGTCACGGAATAGCTGGTAAGGAACAAACAAGTTGCTTACGTCAGGTTGCCTCGTCGAACTTCTCAGCGTATTATTTAAGTTCGTATACAGCGAAATGCTTAGCGCTTTGTTGATGTTTAATTCCTGGTTCAAATTAACCCGGAATGCATTTTCATTTTGGCCGGGCCGGTTACCAATTATATCCGTGTTTGAAATGGCAGTATAGTAAGTGTAGTGCTGCGTACCACCGGACAGGGACAACGTATGACTCGTTGTAATCGCGTTCCGGTAAAGCAAATCTTTAATCTGGGCCGCATTGTTAATGGCAGACAGACTGTCCAGGCTTTTATTGGCCTCGGCTTCGGTTATTTTGGAAGCATATTGATTGTACAGAATTTGCTCATGGGGAGTTACGTAAGCCGTACCCAGCGTAAAATAGGGGAATTGAGTGGGGTTGAATGTTTCCTTTGCAACCTGTATGTATTGTTGGCTGGAGAGCATTTTACCGTAATCAAAATCAGGCTTCCCCATAAAGTTGACAAAGCCGCTATAGCCAATCTTCATTTTGTTGTTCCTGCTCCCGCTTTTTGTGGTCACTACAATAACGCCATTTGCCGCTCTGGCTCCCCAAATGGCCGTCGCTGCCGCATCTTTCAATACGGTGATATCAGCAATATCATTTGGGTTAATCGTACTGAAATCAGCAACCGGCAATCCATTCACCACATACAACGGATCTGAGGAAAGCTGAACACTGCTTGGTCCCCTGATAATACTTTTCTGCGTGGTGTTTCCATTGCCAAGCCTGTTGTTGTTATTCACGATCCCATTGGGACCGGGGATTACCGTTAAACCGGCTACAAGGCCTTCAAGCCGGGAAACAACATCCATTGTCCCCGTTCGCGCCTCGAAAACTTCCATATCTGGCTTCCCGAAAGAACCGGTTGTACGTTCTTTGTTTAATTTCTGGTAGCCTGTGGACACCATTACTTCATTAAGTTTGTTTCCTGATAGTTTGAGCTTAATTTGAAAATTATGCTGTCCCATGATGGCGACAGTGTCCGTTTCATAGCCTATATACGAGATGATCATCGTCCCATCCTCCGGCACCGTCATATTAAAGCTGCCCCGGCTGTCTGTTGTAAAACGAATGGCTGTATTATCAATGGTGATAGTGGCTGCCGGTAATGCCTCGCCTTTTTCACCGACTACTAAACCAGTGACCGGAATAACCTCGAAAGCTTTCTTGGGACCTTCCGCTGCGGGAACAACTTCTGTGTTTCGCCGGATGACAATCACATTTTTGTTAATAGTGTATGTGATTGGCTGTCCTTTGAAAATTTCAGCGAGTGCAAACTGTAGGGTCACAGCTTTAAGATTAACGGTTACAGGCTTACTGCCTTCCAGGGTTTTCTCGTTATACAATACCCGGTAGCCGGATTTTTCCTTCACCTGTTGCAACACATCTACCATTGCCGCATTTTTAACGGACATGGTTATACTATTTTGTGAAAAAGCAGAGGCTGAAGCAAATAATAAAAAGACCAAAAGAAGGACTTTTATTTCCCGAACCCATTGCCAGGCGCGGTGTTCGGCCGGAGAAGCATCTTTTAATGATCCGCTATTCACATGTAACGGAATCCTTTTTAACAGAAATGGGCATGCCCGCTCTGCATAGTGCGAGTAAGTTTTGTACATTTGAAAAGTTAGAGTTTGGTTTAAAGATTGGATCGCATCCTTTTTTTATTACACTCTACAGCATGTCCGGATCCCAATGTCAGTTGGCTTCCGGATTTTTTGTGCAACCTATAATGATAGAGATAATACTTATTTCATGACGATGATTTTCTTTCCATTTTTATGCACATCGTCCTGCTTTATAGTAAATTTTACAGTTCCGGTTAGTGCGAGCGCATCCAGCACATCGGAAGCATTGGACCATTTTGATACTGATCCTACGAAATGCTCTCTTCTCAGCGATTCGTCCTTGTATTCTACTTCAACGTTATACCATCTTGAGACTTCGCGCAAAATACTTTCCAGTGATTGTCCGGTAAAGACAAACTCTCCGTTCTTCCAATCTAAAACCGCGCTTTCATCAATCTTGCTAACTATCTGCAATGCCGCGGCATTTCCGTTGACCGCCTGCTGTCCCGGTACTAACACCGCAGATTGATGCCGGCTATTTTCCACTTTGACTGCGCCCTGTAAAAGTGTTGTCCACGTGGCGGTTTCATCGCGATAAGCCTTTATATCGAAATGTGTCCCCAGCACCTCGACCACCTGGTCATCGGTCTGCACTCTGAATGGTTTAGCTGTATTGTGTGCCACTTCAAAGTAAGCCTCACCAGTAAGTTCTACCCTTCTTTCCGTCCCTGTGAAAGAAGTAGGGTATTTAAGGGACGAAGCCGCATTTAACCATACTTTGCTTCCATCTGGCAACACCACTGAATACTGTTTACCGGGGGATGTTTCAAGCGTATTATAGTACACAGTTGCACTTGCTGCTCCTTCACCGTTTTGGTAAACCAACAGACTGTCACCCGCTTTATGCAGATTGGTTCCATTCTGGGGGCCGATCTCTCCTATTTTGGAATCATCCAGTACAACTTTCCTTCCATCGGCCAATATTAGTGTAGCGCCATTACTACCGTGCTCGATGTCCGCTTTCACATTTCCATTGTTGACAGATGAACCTGCATTATGAAAAATAAAGTATCCACCAACAGAGACACAAAATATGATCGATGCCGCAACCGCGATGCGTGGCCACATGCCTCGCTTTTTGCCTGTTGCATTGCGTTGAATCCTTCCGGATGAATAAATATTTTCGAGTATTGTTTGCTTTTCCTTCTGATCAAGGCTGTACGGCTGGTCAGGGGAAAGCATTTCCATGTCCACCAACGTTGCCAGTTCTTCCTGCGACTCATCCTTCGCCACCATTTCAAGAAATAATTCCGTTTCGTCGGCGCTCGCGGTTCCGTCTATATATTTTCTGAATAGCCTGGAAAATGCTGATTGTTGTGTCATTGCTTTAAAACGTGATATCGACGTCTTATAAGGTTGACGATGGAAAGGAATACCCAGGGGTAGTCTGGTTCAATATTTTTTTTCTGACTTGATTGTATTTTTTTTGCAGTGTAGGTTGACAGCTATAACAACGACATTATTTATCCAAAAGGACCAAAAGAAGTAACATGGCATCCAGCTGTTTTACGTAGGTCCGGATGTTCTTCAACGCCTGCTTCATATGTGAATGTACAGTGCCGCGGCTGAGGCCCAGTTCACGCGCGGCTTCTTCATATTTCATCCCTTGTTCATGGCAAAGGTCGTACACCTTGCGCTGCTGGGGTGACAATGATTCCAGTGCCATTTGCAATACCTTGCCGGTTTCCCGGAATTGCAGGGTTTCCTCAGTTTGAAAATCACCATTTTCAAGGTGTCCTTCCTGCAACTGAATAGTGCGGAGCGCTTCCCTTGCCTGCAAACGAAGAACGTCAATGCTTTGGTTGCGGGCCATCCTGTTAATATAAGCACTGAAATTATCAAGCGCATGCAGTTCTTCCCGCTTGTTCCATAATTTAAGAAATACATCCTGAACGATCTCTTTGGCGGTGCTCCTTGACTTTGTAAGTTTGTAGGCGATATTAAAAATTACTTGCTGGCGCTGTTCAAACAGCACGCCAAACGCACGCTGGTCTCCCTCTGCTATTTTTCTAAGCAGTTCATGTTCATTAAAAAGAGGGACTACTACTGCCATATCCAGGTTATCCTTGTCTTAGATTTAGTTAAAAATTGCATAGAAGAATATCATCTTGTTCTTCTCTTCAGTTAAAAAAGGAATACACACATGAAGTCACAAAACGACTCCTCAATATTAATTATTATTTGTGATTATTCTCTCTTGCCCCAATAAAGCAAGGTAAAGAACGCTACTCATTTTGACCAGCGTATAGTTCCATAACCTTTGTATTTGTTGCTTCGCGTAGCTTAAATTTAATTATGTTTACAACCTATTTTTTAGCGTAACCATTTTGAGCACAACCAACACACTGAGAGAAAAAAAACTGTTCAATCTAATTGCCATCGGCGATGAAGCGGCTTTTGAGGAGCTGTTCAATCTGTACGTTCCGCAACTCCAACAGGTAATATATCCCATCGTGCGATCTGACACTGCAGTACAAGATATAGCTCAAGAGGTTTTTCTTAATCTTTGGCTCGGCCGCGACCGCTTACCAGCGGTGGAGGTGCCTCAGCTATGGATCTTCCGGATTGCGTATAACCATTCATTTCGTTACCTCAGGCGCCACAAGCTTCCCCATGTTGTTGACTGGAACCTTGACGATGCGGATCTCATCTCGACAGAAACTGAAGATGCAGTGAATGGCGCTGAAGTTAACCGACTGATCCGGGAGGCGATCAGCCAGTTGCCGGAACAGGGACGTAAAATTTTTGAAATGAACCGTCTTTCCGGTATGAAGCCCGCTGACATTGCCGGGGAATTACAAATTTCCATCCAGGGCGTCCGCAATTCATTGACCCGTTCCGCTAAATCAGTCCGTGACTACCTTTCGGAGCATGGTATTAAAATTCCCCTTATCCTCCTGCTTTTTTTCAAATAAAAAAATTATTTCCCGCGTGTGTATATTTTTCATTTTTTGGGAACAGTATAGTAGGGACCATTATAATTTGGTTCTGTACTGACTTCTCAATTTTTAAATCTGGCCGATGAATAGTTTACAGAAGGAACGATTGAATTATCTTTTGACACAGGTGCGCAGTGAGGCAGCAACTCAGGCTGAATACAAAGAGTTACTGGGCGTGTTGAATGCAGAAAGTGACCAGGAAGAAATACAAGCTGATATTCGCGAATATTTCGATGAATATTGTCCCGTTGTTCCTTCTGCAGACCCCGCCGAAACGAGTTGGCAACTCATCCTGCAGCAGGTGCTGGCTGCTGATAAGCCAATGGTTGCAGAAACTGTGATTCCAAAATCAAAGGTTCGTAAACTCCGCTGGATGACAGCGGCAGCGGCTATCGTGTTGGTGGCTTTGGGTACTTTCTTTTGGATAAATGTGAACAGGGATAAGCGGCCATCTGTGGCTGTTAAGCCATCTGAATCAAATGATATAGCACCCGGGAAAAATGGAGCGGTATTGCAACTTGCAGACGGGTCGAAGGTTTCGCTCGATCTGGCGGCCAATGGTGTGGTGGCCGCCCAGGGAGGTTCGCAGGCGATTATGCACAACGGACAGTTAAAGTATGAAAAAGGAAAACTCCAAGACGATAATGTATTTAATACGCTAACAACGCCGCGGGGCAGAATCTTCAACGTTGTGTTGTCTGACGGTACCCGCGTGTGGTTAAATGCGGCCAGTTCACTTAGATATCCGACGAGGTTCGCTGGCAGTCGCCGTGTGGTGGAAGTATCGGGTGAAGCCTATTTTGATGTGGCACATAATCAGAACAGTCCTTTCATCGTTCAAATTATAAATGCATCCGGAAAGTCTCCGGCATCGGTCGAAGTGTTGGGAACAACTTTCAACATCAATGCTTATGCTGGCGACAGCCACAACAGCACTACGCTATTGGATGGTGCTGTCAGGATTATTGCGGGAAACAGTCAGCTCGTATTGAAGCCAGGGCAGCAATCAACCTTTGATCATAACGGCAACGCACAACTGGCAGCCAATCCTGACCTGCAGGAAGTGCTCTCGTGGAAAAATGGAATTTTTTCATTCGAAAATAAATCCTCCGCTGACATATTCCGGGAACTTTCACGATGGTACGATATAGACGTAGTGTACGAAAACGGCGTTCCGAATATCGACATTGGAGGCAAGATGAGCAGGGATGTAAGTCTATCGGTAGTACTCACCTTTCTCAAAGATTCGGGCCTGAAATGCCGGCTCGATGCTGACCAGAAGAAGCTATTTATCCAGTGAAATAAAATTCAACACAAGTAAACCTTTCCTCGAAATCTGAATGATCATAAAAAAACCGGAGATGTTGGAGCATCTCCGGCGAATGATATGGTTGTTCGAACACAGTCAATTTTCGCGTCAACTGCTTATTTATTCATTCAACCAAACTGCACAAAGCTATGCAAAAAAAAGCTCATTGTTGCCGGCGTAACCGCCTTCGCGTGCCACCTGTTCCGTTAGTGGCAAAGACGGTGTTACGATGGCTTTCGCCAACAACCAAAACACTGCGAATTATGAAGCTGACTTCATTTTTTCTTCTCATCGGCTTACTCTCTGCGAGCGCAAAAGGTGTGTCGCAAAGAGTAACGTTTACAGGAAGAGATGTTCACCTTAAGAAGATTTTCGAGGTTATTGAGCATCAAACAGGCTATGTGGTCGTTTACTCGAAGAGCCTGATCAAAACGGCAAAACCAATCACAGTTTCGGCCAGGGATATTTCACTGGAAGAATTTCTCTCGCTTGTCTCAAAGGACCAGCCGTTTCGATTCGTCATTGATAAAAACACTGTCCTGATTTCGCCCAGGCCAACGGCACCACCGGTGGTTGTGCCGTCCGAAGAAAAGCAAGTGGTTCTGGTTCCCGTTTTTCAGGCCAAAGGTGTTGTGCGCAATGAATCCGATGAACCCATCGTGGGCGCGTCCGTATTGATCAAGGGATCAAAGACAGGAACGGTCACTGATGCAACAGGAAAATTTTCGCTTGACGCGGAGCCGGGAAATATCCTGGTCATTTCTTCCATCGGATATGAGACTATGTCAGCCACAGTTACCAGTGCGTCTGAGATGAGGATAAGAATGAAAGTGACCACGGAATCCATGAAGGATATGGTGGTTACCGGATTATTGTCCCGACCAAAGGAAACCTTTACCGGTGCGGCTTCCAGCTTTGCAGCAGAGGATCTGAAAAAGGTAAACAGTATAAACATACTGGCAGCACTCACGGTACTGGATCCTTCTTTGCACATTGTTGAAAATATCAATACGGGTTCCAATCCTAATAAGCTGCCGGATATTGTGCTGCGAGCTGGCAACAGTATGCCGGACATAAGCGATACACCGCGCAATAATCTTTTTGGCTATGCCAATTCACCCAATGTGCCGCTGTTTATTTTAGACGGCTTTGAAGTAAATCTGCAACGCATTAACGATCTCGACATGAACAGGGTCGCAAAGATCGACATTCTCAAAGATGCGGCGGCAACGGCGATCTATGGTTCACGTGCCGCAAACGGTGTGATCGTGGTTGAAACGGTTCGCCCCAAAGCTGGTAAAATGCAGTTGTCTTATAACCTGAGTTTAAGTACAGAAACGCCCGACCTTACCAGTTACGATCTGCTGAACGCCCGCGAGAAGCTGGACCTGGAGAACAAGTTGGGATTGTACACGGATACAATGGATAATAACAACAATCTCGTGCTGCAAGGTTACTACAATACGAGACTGGCCGAGATCAACCGTGGAGTAAATACAGATTGGATGGCCCAACCATTAAGGACGGCAGTGAGCCAACGTCATAACCTATACGTAGAAGGTGGTGCAGGCGACGTGCTGTATGGCATGTCGGGATTCTATAATGTTGCTACAGGGGTGATGAAAGGCTCCGGCAGAAAGAATTCGGGAGCCACTTCTTTTCTCTCTTACCGCGCAAAGAATATTCAGATCCGCAATGAGCTCAGCCTGAATTTCAATCGCGCCGATGAATCTCCTTATGGCAGTTTCGGTGACTATACAAGGTTGAATCCTTACCTAACGCCGTATGATTCTACAGGTCAGATGAAATTCTACCTGGAAGATCTTACCGGTTCCAGCGTATTTATCCGGCAGTTAAATCCCATGTACAACGCAACTTTAAATGTCATCAACAAGACCAACTATACAACCATTGCGAACAACTTTTCTGTGCTGTGGCAGGCTGCAAAATGGTTGCGATTAACAGCAAGGGCATCTGCCACAAAGCAGAGCAATGAAGGCGATAAGTTTTTACCGGCGCAGCACACGTCGTTCGCAGGTGCAGCCACTTTTGACAAAGGCAGTTATACGAAGTCGTGGGGAAAAAGTACAGGACTGGATGCAAATTTCATTGCCGATTTCAACTACCGGATACAAAAGCATCAACTGTTTGCGACAGTGAACGCCAACATTACGGAACGTTCATTTTCTACACAAACCGTTACAGTTGTAGGCTTTCCGAATCCTACGCTGGATCAGTTCACGGCGGGCTATCATTACCCGACCGATAGCAAGCCTTTTGGAACAGAAAATATTTCAAGGTTAGTAGGTCTTCTTTCCAGTGTGAGTTACGCTTATGATTCCAAATATTTATTGGATCTTTCTTACAGGCTCGATGGTTCTTCGCAGTTCGGCTCCAATCGACGTACAGCACCCTTCTGGTCTGTCGGTGCCGGCTGGAACCTACACCGCGAAAAGCTCTTATCTAATATCTCCTGGCTGAATCGCTTCAAGATCCGTTATTCGTATGGCGTTACAGGATCCCAGAACTTCAACAGCTTTTTGGGCCTTAATACCAGCAACTACTATAATGACAGGGAATACAGAGGTATCATTGGCACCTATTTGATGGCTTACGGTAACCCGAACCTGCAATGGCAAACCACTTATAAAAATAATTTGGGTGTGGACCTTACATTGTTCAACAGGCTCGACATAACAGCAAACTATTTCATCGAAAAGACCAAGGGCAGCATCGCATCTATCTCCATACCGCCCTCTCTTGGATTTACATCCTATTCCGAAAACCTGGGAGATCTGATCGGCAAGGGATGGGAACTCAATACCCGCTTTAACATTATTGCCAACAGGAAAAGCCGCAATAACTGGTCAGTTTTTGCCAACTTCTTCTCTGCAGAAAGCAAAATAGAAAAGGTGTCTAACACCATCAAGGCAATCAATAGGGCCAATGCAACATCATCTTCTTCAAAGCCTCGTGCACAATATGCAGAAGGGCAATCAACCACTGCTATATGGGCCGTACCATCTATGGGAATCGACCCTTCCAATGGACTGGAAATATATAAAACAAGGGACGGAAAACTAACCAATATTTACAACCCGCAGGACCAGGTAATCGTAGGCGATTCGCGTGCAGATGTAGAGGGCTCATTCGGCACCAACCTTGAAATAAATGGAATAGGCTTTAATATATTCCTGCAATTCAGAGTAGGCGGCCAGGCTTATAACCAAACGCTTGTTGACAGGGTAGAGAATGTAAACATTCCGAATAACAATGTGGACCGCAGGGTGGCAGAACAACGCTGGATGAAACCGGGTGACCAGGTCTTTTTCAAGGGCGCAAGAAACCTTAGCGGAGTTTCTACTACCACCACTTATGCCACTTCGCGCTTTGTGCAGGATAACAATGTGCTTCATGCGCAGAGTGTGTCTGTCTACTACCGCTTCTCAGATTCCTGGAACAAAAAAATGCGGCTAAGCAATACAAGGATATCGCTTTACACTGGCGACCTCTTCAACGTTTCGTCCATCAAAAGAGAACGCGGTCTTGAGTATCCTTTCAGCAGAAGTTATACTCTTCAATTTCAAACCTCTTTATAAATTCATCATGAAGCATATAAATAAATTCCGCACACTTTTCATCTTCATCGTAATGATGACAGGACTAAGCTCCTGTAAAAAATGGCTGGACGTGTCACCGCAAACACAGGTGAAGGAAGAAGAACAGTTCTCCTCTACGCAAGGCTTCTACGATGCACTCTTCGGTATGTATCAGAAAGCTGCAGATCCAAACTTGTATGGGGCTGTGCTGAGCTACGACCTGCTTGATATTTTGGCGCAACGGTATGAAAGTAAGTCCAGCACAAACACCTCTTTTGGACGCATCACCCGTTATGATTACGCAGGAGACGATATCTCCCGTGTCAAAATCACCAATATATGGATCTCTATGTATGCCACTATCGCCCAGTGTAATTTCATTTTGAAGAATGCCGATAACGGTGTGCTGAAAGATGCCGACTATCGAATTGTAAAAGGCGAGGCCCTGGGAATGCGTGCCTTCATGCATTTCGATCTGCTGCGCTGCTTTGCGCTGGCATACCTGGATGGAGCAAATGCAGCCCAGCCTGGCATTCCCTATATGGATAAATTCACGGTAACAAGACAGGATCAATTGACTGTGGATGCGGTACTAAAAAAATGCGAAGAAGACCTGAAAGCAGCTGAAACATTATTGGCAGGTAGCATGGATAATAATCCAGGTGCATTAAACCCAAAAATTGATAACCCCGATCTGCAGTTCCGTCAAAATCATCTCAACTATTGGGCAGTAAAAGCTGCACTGGCGAGGCTCTACCTATACAAGGGAATGAAGGCAGAGGCATTGAGCTATGCAAAAGACGTAATAAATGCAGGCAAGTTTGGTTTTGTCAATCCCGCATCGTTAGTGGTAGATCCTTCCAGCTCTCTTGCTGATATGAATTTCGCATCAGAGCATATTTTTTCCATCTATACCTCCGGGCTTAAAAAAAGAACAGATGATGTGTTTGTTGCATCCACACCTAATGCGCCGGATGCTTACGACCTGTTCTCCACTCTTCCTAAACTGAACGCGATGTATGAAACAACACAGGCCGGTTATGGAACGGATATCAGAAGCCCGTCATCAGTAAAGCCTCTCTGGTACCAACTCTTTCCTGCGGTGGTCTATACCCGGAAATTATCTTTCGATAATGCTACGAATACAAACGCTTCCGTAGTGCCTGTGATTCGTTTATCGGAAATGTATTACATAGCAGCTGAAGCAAGTGAAACGCTGCACGATGGCATTACGTGGCTCAATGTCGTTCGAAAAGCGCGGCAGATTCCTGTTCTGCCAGACCCATCGACCAGCGCAGCACTACAGGTGGAGATAGAAAAGGAACACAGAAAAGAGTTTTACGCAGAAGGTCAGTTATGGTTCTACTACAAGCGAACCAATAAACAGGTGATCCCTGACGGAACGGGCGTAGTCATGTTGCCTTCCACTTATGTGTTCCCTTATCCGGCTGTTGAATTGAGTTATTGAAAAATAAAACTACTACCATGCAATCAAAACTAAACATACTATTTCTCTTGTTTGCCGCCGGAATACTGGCAGGCAGCTGCAGCAAAGATGATCGCCTGATGTACGAACAGGACCCACGCATTTATTTTGATTCCTATGCTAATATTTCAGATAGTATCAATTATTCTTTTGGCATACAACCGCTCACTGTGACAACGGATACTGTTTATATGATTATGCGTATTATGGGAAATGCCGAGCAGCGAGACAGGGAATTCAAGCTCGTCCTCGCTGATACTTCTACGGCAAAATGGGGCTATCATTTTTCAACCGGACCATTGATTGTGCCTGCGGGAGCATATCAGGCAAGGATACCCGTGTATTTATACAAACAACCGGGCATGAAGGACACCATCATTACTGCTGACTTTAACGTAGCCGAATCAAAGGATTTCAAACCTGGTTATGATGACAAGCTTCGCCTCACCGGGAACCGCACTCGTGTACAATTCAAAATTGCCATCGACGATCAGGTGTTGAAGCCAGCCAACTGGGCCTCAACGCTGCAACCCAAGTTTGGCGATTTTTCCGTTGTAAAATTCAAATTCATGATCAAGGCAACGGGTAAAATAAACTGGAACGGACCGATCTATCCCGGGGAAATGAGTTTCCTTGTACAGCAGGTACACCTCGCATTGTATGAATATGAGCAACAGAACGGGCCGCTGTACGATGAAAATAAAAACAGGGTGGTGCTGCCTTAATGGTATGCTAAGTATCTAAATGTTAATCTGCCTGTTGCACCAGGCAATAATAATCAGCAAATGAGAATAAATTTTTTACGGATATTTCATGCAACACTCCTGTTAGCGATGGCGGGTATGGGAGGTTGTTATAAGGATAATGGAAACTATGATTACAAAGCAATAAATGATCTCACCATTTCCTATGCACAGGGTACGAGCCAGGCATTACAAGTGAATTATGAGGATACGCTCAAGGTGCAGCCAGCAATTGTTCAGTCACTTGGCAAAGATGAATCCGGCCTTTCTTTCGAATGGTCGGTATGGAACAGTTCACAGGGACAAGCGCCGAACGCTGCCGTTACAGTTTTGTCCAACGATCGCAACCTTGCGTTGAAAGTAGTTTATCCTTTTGCAATCGGAAGTCAGTATACATTGGTGTACAAAGTGACGGTAAAGGAAACCGGGGTAAGTACCTATTTGAAATACATAGTAACTGTGACCAATCGATTTTCTCAAGGATGGGTGCTACTGGAAGATGTAGGCGGAAACACCGACTATTCCATGATCCTGCTTGACAACACCGTGGTGCACAACTTGTATGCCGGATTAAATGGCGCGCCAATGGCCGGGAAACCAAAGGGCATGTACATTTCCACTTTCCCGGTTACAGATGACATATCAGTTCCTTCCAGGAAAATGTACCTGTTCTCAGAGTCAGATGGTGCCGAGCTGGATTATATAAAAATGAGCAGAAAATTCGCATTGCCTGCACTCTTTTACAAACCACCCACAACTTTGAATGTATCCCATATGAAATGGTTTGCCGGCACTATCAGTATGTTGGTAAACAATGGGAAGTTGAACGTTGATATTGTTGGAGGTTTTCCTGGTGCGAAAAAATTCGGAGAAACATTGCTTACCCCTGATGGAGATCTGAATTACAACCTGGCACCGTTTTCTGTAGGTGGCAATACCGTGTATGATAACCAGGGAAAACGCTTCTTATTTGTCCCGTCAACCGGAACCGGTATGACCCGCTTTTCTGCACAAGCCAGTACATTGTTTGATATGAATAACGTGGAAATGGACATGTTGTACATGTCTGAGTCTTCGATTCCCAGTGAAAGCGATGCGTTGTTGAAAGACGCAAGCAATACGGTCTATTACATGCGCGTCAAAACCAATACCACCGTGGCTTCACCGGTAGCTACGCTTAAGAAGGTAAGTCTCGCTGCGGCGCCTGACATTGCGCAAATGAGCGCAGCGGCTTCTTCGATAATTTCACCGCATCTCTACTATGGAGCGGCCAATAAGCTTTACAGGTACGAAACAACTTCCAATACCGTCTTGCCACAATATACATTTCCGGCACAGGAAAATATCACTGTTATGAAGTGCCCCGTTCCAATGCTCGGCGCCCCACAACTGGTGGTGATCACCTGGAACGGCACGGAAAGCAAAGCCTACTTTTTTCAGATGTCGTCAACTGGCGATCTGGTGCTGGTCAATACTTTCGGCGGATTTGGAAAGGTGGTGGATTTCGGAATGAGAACCTAGGTAATAAATCGATAAACAGGTATAAAATCTAAATTAGAATTGACATGCAGTTACTACGTTTGGCGTTGTTTACGCTCATTATATTATTTGTTGTTAAGGTTGGGAATGCCTCTGGCGGTTCAGGAAAATATGATGTTGTAATAAAGATAAAAGGACTTTCTGGGGGAAAATTATATCTGTCCTCTTATTCAGATCATACTGGTAAGATCAATGATTCGGCAGTGATCAGACATGGGCAGGCTTCTTTTTCCGGAACGCTCATGGAGCCAGAGTTTTGCATATTGCGATTGAACAACACAGAGAACCAGGGCCTGGCATTCTTTCTCGAGAAGGGGCACATAACCATTACCACTTCAGGTGATGACTGGAACACTGCTGTGGTAAAAGGGAGTGCTCAAACAACCATCTTGCGGGAATGGGAGTCTGAATGGGCCAGGATAACTGCTCCCACTAGCGCTGCCTTTAAAAAAGGTCGCGAGGCTGCGAAGCTGAATAACGGTATTGTTCCGGACAGTCTTCTAAAAGAAATGGACAAACAGCATTTGCTTTTGGGACCATTGAGGGATTCAGCGATGACCACTTTTCTCAGTAAATATCCTCAGTCATCAGCGAGCGCGTATGTGGTGCATTTACGTTATATCGAATACCCCTCAGAAGAAGAGTTGCTACGACATTTCTGGGGATGTTTGGGTGAACAAGCACGTAAAAGTTTTTACGGAAAACAAATTCGCAGCTTCCTTGAGATACGCGACAAAACAGCAATAGGGGCATTGGTATCATTTTCACAACCTGATACCTCCGGAAAAACAATCAACGTTTCTGATTATCGGGGCAAATATCTGTTGATTGATTTTTGGGCAAGCTGGTGCGGCCCATGTCGCAGAGAAAATCCTAACGTTGTCTCTGCATACAACAATTTTCATGAAAAAGGGTTCGACATTCTAGCCGTCTCACTTGATAGTAAAAAAACGGATTGGCTCAATGCCATAAAAAAAGATAACCTAACATGGCAACATGTATCCGATTTGATGGGATGGAAAAATGCCGTAGCCATTGAGCTCGGCGTTTCCATGGTGCCCACGAACTTGCTGCTCGGTCCTGATGGACGAGTCATTGCCAGGGATCTGCGAGGCGAAGCATTACAACAAAAACTGGCAGAGATATTTCATTAACTATGGGAAACCGCCCTATTTTGAAATCAACAGGGGAGAATATTGTCTTCCCTGTTTTATTACTTTTGCAGTAAGGAAGCAATTGAATTTGCAGGACTAAACTACTCCGTCGAGAAAAGACTGCTATTTACTTATGACAATGAAAACGAAGAAGCCAACCCAATCGTGGAAATAAAAATCCCGGAATTGTTATTGTGATTATTTCACTTTTTGGATACTTCCAAAGTATTTCTGAAATCAGAGGGAGATACACCCGCATTCTTCTTGAAGAAATTAGAAAAGTAAGGTACGTCTTCAAATCCAAGTTCAAACGTAATATGTTTTACAGATCGGTCAGTGTAAAGTAAAAGCCGTTTTGCTTCGAGTATGATTCTTTCCTGGATGATCTGCGAAGGCGTTTTCTGGTTGTAGATCGCAAAGACGTTGGACAAGGTTTTAGGTGATTTGCAAAGTTGATCTGCATAAAAACTTACTGAATGCTCAACTTTAAAATTAGCCTCAACCAGCAGGTTAAATTTCCTTACAATATGAAACCTTTCTTCCTGACCTTTAACAGTAGGCACGTACGCTGATTTTGCCAGTCCGGTCACATAAATAATAAGTCGCTTTAATAATACCAACAGCATTTCATTCTGAATGTGATCAGAGGTAGTGAATTCTTCAATAAAAACATCAGACAACAACTGTAATTTCTTCTGAGCAGGTTCACTGAGTGTAACAAACATATGATCAGTACTGCTGAATAAAAATCCAACACAGCTCACCTCGCTGTCGTGATCAATAATGCAATAGAACTCACGATTAAATTGCCAAGCAGTGATATTTGAAGAATCTTCGAAGCTGAAGGTCTGGTTAAACAGAAGGGTGAGCAAGGAATTGGAAGGAAATTCATATTCGGTGCCGTCAATGGTAACTGTTTGACTCTCTCCCGGGTTCCAGGCAATGGTAAAATATTTGTTGAATTTGTCCCTGGTAAAAAACATCCGGTCAAAGCCGGGCTCGTCTCTAAAAAGCAACAACTCCCCTCCTGTTTTTTCGTCCGCTATTTTAAGTTTCATTGTAGATGCAGTTCTATTTTTTAAAAATACAAAAACAGGAATAAATACTCATTGTTAAGATAGAGATAGCTAGCTCTTTCCTGCCACCTAAAAAGAATGCCCCGTTTACTCTTGTTAGAGTAAGCGAGGCCTATGATCGATAGAATCTATAATTATTCTGCAGAAAGTTCTTTAGCAACATCAGCGATAAACGCTGCTACTTTTTCGGGTTGTGAAACATAAACAGCGTGGCTGCCATTGATTTCAGTAGTTTTTGTATCTGAACGTTTGTACATGTTACGCTGGATATCTGGATTGATGCTTTTGTCTTCTGTAGCTATTATACCGTACGTAGGTTTATTTCTCCATGCGGCGTCGGTGATGGGTGTTACAAAACATTCACCATAGAAAGCTCCTTGCGATGCATACATAAATGCAGCGTCTTCTTTGGTTAGGTCTCCACAGAAACCTGCGTGGTATTTTGCTTCATCATAGTAAACAATGCCTTTTTCATCGGGAGGTAGTACACCGTTTTCTGCAGCAGGTGGCGCACTCTGGAACCATGTTAGAGCTGATTCGCCATTGTCTGGCTGAAAGGCAGCGATATACACCAGTCCCGCAACATTTGGATGGTTGCCTGCCTGGGTAATAACAGCTCCACCCCAGGAGTGACCGGCAAGAATAGCCGGGCCATCTACCGCGTCCAGGGCAACTTTTGTTGCTTTCGCATCATCTGCAAGAGAAGTCAACGGATTTTGTACAACCGTTACGCGATACCCCTGTTTGGTTAAAGCTTCATAAACTCCTCTGTAGCCGGAGCCATCAGCAAAAGCGCCATGAACTAAAACGATATTTTTTACTGTCTGTGATTTTGTTTGAGTTTCCATTTCTTTGATTTTAATTTGTTTGTATTGATTTGACAAGACAAAGATGAAACAGAAACGTGCCTGGATTGTTTAGCAGATCACCCGATATGTTGTGATTATTTCCCTTTTTTTCACTCGGACGTTTTCAGAGATGCTGCAGCATTTGTTGAAGCTAACACAAAAGTTCTTTACCAACTATGGTCCAACTACATTCAATATGTGAGACGAACAATCATATCGCAACTATACATTAGCCGTTAGTTTTATCAACAACTATTAGGCACCACACTTCTTCTACAGACAACAACTATTTTTTCAAAACTGATTTTCTATACTTGATGCCCCACACTCCCATGGCTTCAATGATGCCGTTAAGGCTCTTGCCTAATTCAGTAAGCTCATACTCGACCGTTATAGGCTTGGTATCACATACGGTGCGTTTTACAAGATGATTCATTTCAAGGTCCTTTAATTCACTGGACAATACCTTGGGAGCGATGCCACTAATATGATTTTTCAGTTCCATAAATCGCATCTTTTCAGTATAGTATAAAGCGGCCACTATTCGATATTTCCATTTCCCACTCATAACATCCTGCACGTCTTTGACACCAACAATATATTGCAAACAACCCTCTGTTAATAGACTTTTTTTCTTTGTCATTCCTTCCCTTTTTACAAAGATAGTTACCATTTAGTAATTAGTTACCAGAAGGTAATAGATAACAATTTGTAACTGCCATTTTTTTACTTTGCTTATTATTTATCAATCAAAAAAATAGAGAAATGAAAATTGCAGTTATCGGTGCCACAGGTTTTGTAGGCAACAACATTACGAATGAATTAATTAATAGAAACCATGAGGTTTTGGGCATTTCCAGGGATTCAAAAGTATCAGATAAGCACAATCTGACTTTTACCCAGAGTGACGTTTTTAATGTAAATGAATTAGCCGATGTCATAAAAGATTATGATGTGGTGGTGAGTGCCTATAATCCTGGATGGACGAATCCGAATATTTATCATGACTATCTTAAAGGTGCTCAATCCATTCAAAAAGCCATAAAGCTTGCAGGTGTGAAACGCTTTATTGTGATTGGTGGTGCAGGAAGCTTGTTTACGCCAGAAGGAATGCAGGTAGTAGACACCGCTGATTTTCCTGCCGAGATTAAGGCGGGAGCCACTGCTGCCAGGGACTATCTGAATATCATAAAAGAAGAAAAAAACTTGGATTGGACTGTTTTTAGTCCGGCTCTTGAAACGCATCCAGGAATTACAACAGGTAGAACAGGTAACTATCGTTTAGGAACCGACTACCCGGTTTTCAATGAAGAAGGAAGAAGCGTTCTGTCAGGCGAAGATGTGGCAGTAGTAATTGCAGACGAAATTGAAGCGCCAAAGCATCAAAAACAACGATTTACCGCTGCATATTAATAATACAAAATGATAACAATGATTACTGCTAACAGGCTTGCCTTTATGAAACTGTCCAGTGCACCCATCACCGCCTTCATCTATGCGAACGCTTCCATATAAAACCTCTTGATGAAAAAGAAGCGTCCCATCTTATTTATACTTCACAAGTCAAGTGGCTGCTAAAGCAATGGAAGCTGCTTCAAAGTACAATCCAATTAACGAGCAAAGGAACTGGTTATATCACACTACTGATGATAGAAAATCCGGTTGACAAATGTCAATCGGATTTTCTGCCGAATGTCAATGCGAAGCGCTAATGGTGATGCTAGTTTTGTTTGTTGTTATTAAAAATGGCAACAAACATGTTTTATGAAAAATATTATAACGCATGAAGGCAGAGTTGTGCTGGTAACAGGCGCTGCGCAGGGAATTGGCCAGGCAATCGCACTGGCACTGGCCCAACGCGGCGCATCAGTCATTGCAACAGATTTGCACATGCCTCACGAGACCATTGAAAAAATTGGCAGCAATGCTGTTGGCTTCGAACTCGATGTTACACAGGAAGAAAATTGGCAGGCTGTGTTGAGACAAAGCAAAGCTGTTGGGGAAGTTGACATCGTAGTGAACAATGCAGGTTATTTTCCCAATCGCCCGATTGACGAACTGGATTTGCCAACATGGAGAAGAACCATGGCCACGAATCTTGATGCGCACTTTTTGAGTGCGAAATATTTTCTTCCGTCAATGCGAAAGAAAAAGTGGGGACGATTTATTGGCATATCGTCAAACATGGTTGGACTTTCAATACCGGGGATGAGCCACTACATCGCTTCAAAAATGGGAATCATCGGATTTATGCGGGGGTTAGCCAACGATGTGGCAAATGATGGAATTACGGCAAATGCCATATTACCCGGCCTCACAAACACATTAGCAACCGCCGTTCAATCAGATGAGCAGAAGCGTGCTACGTGGGAACAACAGGCAATCAAACGGCTTGGTGATCCGGAGGACATCACAGGTACCGTGCTGTTTTTAACAAGCGATGATGCATCCTTTATCACCGGGCAGGCAATTGTAGTAGACGGTGGTCAGTACCGGGTCGGATAAAAACAAACAGAAATTTTTAAACCATCATAAAATGAATATGACAACTTCAAAAACAGCAATCGAAAACTTAAGTGCAAGTCAACTACTTCGCAACAGCCTCGACCTTTTTCTGGCTAAAGACATGAAAGGCTGGACGGACCTTTGCGATGAAAACGTAGTCGCGGAATTCCCGTTTGCACCCCAGGGTTCGCCAGCGAGAATTGAGGGCCGCACTGCATTGTATGAGTACTTGCGAAACTATCCAAGCTTTATTGATGTTCACGAAATACCTTCATTGAAAATCTATTCAACAGACGATCCAAATATGGCAATTGCCGAATGGAGTGTGACTGGAAAAGTAGTTGCCAATGGAAATCCATATGAGATGACATATGCTACTTTCGTAACCTTTCGAAATGGACTAATTATCAACTATCGCGAATACTGGAACCCTCAAGCTTTTATGAAAGCTATGGAGGGAACCCGCTTCGACGGTTGAGAGGAACCGCTCAACGCATACTTAATCAAAAACGAAGAGGGAAGCCAAACGCTTCCCTCTTCTTACGTCAATCAGATCATCTGGGCATATTGACATAGTATTTTTCCTGGATCTTATTTACTGTTGTAATAACCTCCAAAATATTTTATGGGTGACCATGCAGGAATCGTTTCAGGCAATTGCGGTGCGAGTGTACTGTACTCCTGCGCACCATAAACCACCCTGCCATCAAGTATTGTTAACACGGAAGAAATAGATTTTATTTCATCATCTGACACGGAAAACAAATCCTTGTTAAGCAAAGCAAAATCTGCCAGGTAACCCGGCGCAATCCTGCCATTCTCGTCTTCCTGTTGCTCAAACCATGCGGGGCCTGCAGTGAATAATTTAAGCGCTTCTACACGGGTCAAACGGTTATTTTTTGCGAGTATTTCAGATCCTGATACAGACTTCCCGGTAACCATCCAACTAATGGTTGTCCACGGGTTAAAGGAAGATGCCCTGAATGCGTCTGTTGTCATTGCCAGCGGAATGCCACTATCTACCAGCATTCGCAGCCGCGGTGTTTGCAATGCTTTCTCCCGGTTATATGTCTTTATAAAACCATCACCATGCAGGGCCATCTTACCATCCAGTGCAATACCCCCACCAAGTTTTTTTACCCGCGCAACATTTTCCGGCGTTATTGTTTCGGCGTGTTCTATGCTCCAACGCAAACCATCCAAAGGCGTTTGCCGGTTTACGTTTTCCAATGCATCCAGGAAAGGCGTGATGTTTTCGTTGTAAGTAATATGCATGCGAAAAGGAATTCTTTTCTTCACGAGTTTGGTAACATCTTCCTCTATGTAAAGTCGCATAGAATCTTTGTTGACAATAACGGCAGGCTTATCGAAATTTTCGTGATCGTGCAGTACCAGCCTGAGCATTTCGCCGGTTCCTTCATACTCGTGGCCATGCGCCATGGTTGATTCAATATTTTCTCTCGGGCTGATGGGCGCTCTTTTTGTGATAGCGTTTATCTCCGCATCCACCATAGTGGGAGCAGTTACGTCGCCAAACTGGATATCGATAAAAGGGAACCGTATGTTCAACTGGTTTTCCTTTGCCAAAAAATTGATAGGCGCATGCCCCTGTGCATATCCGCTGGCGGCCGCAGCGTCAAGCGCGGTAGTAATGCCGAAACGATTCAGTTCGTGAATAACATTTGTTATTGAACTCACCTGTTCGTCAAAGGAAGGCTGCGGCACCATAAATTCCAGCGCGATAAAAGTGAACGTGTAACTATGCACGATGCCGGTGTAATGTCCGTCTTTATCTTTTTCAAATTCAGTGCCGGGCATCGCGGGGAATTGGTCGGTTCCTACACCAAATGCTTTCATCGCTAAGTCATTTAAAAATGCCTGGTTGTAGGCATACTGCACAATCAGCGGCCTGTCAGGTACTGCCTTCTTGAGTTCGTCCATGGTTGGGAACCTGTTTTCTTTAAACTGATAGGGCGACCATCCGCCAATTACCTTTACCCATTGGCCCTCCGGCGTTCGTTTTGCCTGCTCGCTCAGCATCTCCAATGCGCGCTGCAGTGTGGGCACCCCTTCCCATCTTACATTGTAATTGAAAGTTCTTTCGCTTAGTATATGAGTATGTGCGTCATTTAATCCCGGGATCAAACGCCTGCCGTTTGCATCAATCATCTTGGTGTTGTTATCTTTCAGGCTGAGTATCTCGGCATCGGTACCCACGGCATATATTCTTCCTCTTTTTACAGCGAGCGCTGAGGCTTGCGGTTGTGATTGTATCTGTGTCGTGACCTTGGCATTATAGACAATCAGGTCGGCACCAACAAACTGGTTGCCCGGCTGAGCTTTCAGCGCAAATGCAAACAGTGTTGTTATAATTAATCCGATTATTTTCTTCATAATATTTTGTTGATGGATGAGATAAACATGTTGAACTATTGTTGCTTGCCCAATTGGATGTCAATATCAATGGCAACATCCTCTCCCACTAGAACGCCTCCAGCTTCAAGGGGAGCGTTCCATGCGAGGCCCCAATCTTTGCGATTGATTTTTCCTTCAATATGTACCGGAGCCTTTTCGTTTCCCCATGGATCCTTCATTACATTTCCAAACTCAACATACATTTTCACGGGCCTTGTTACCCCCTTCATAGTAAGGTCGCCACGCAACACATAATTATTGCCCACATTACCTTCCCTTTCTAAATCGATGCTTTTGAAAGTTATTTCTTTGAAATTGCTGACATCAAAGAAGTCAGCGCTCCGCAAATGGCCATCGCGTTGGTCGTCATTTGTGTTGATGGATGCCGCATCAATGATTAAATGGATTTCGGCGGTTGCAAGATTATTTCCGACTGTAGAGATGGCGGCAGTATAATTTTTGAAGCTGCCTCTTACATTGGTAAACATCAGGTGTTTTACTTTGAAGCCGATCTGGCTGTGTATGGGATCAATAACCCAATTTGTTTTAGTTGTTATTGCTGCTGTTTGCATAATTGCGTTTTTAATTTGTTATTAATTGCCCGGTTTTAATGGCACCAATCATGTCCTGATCGGCAGTGTAAATTTGCTGTCAACGAAAGACCTGCACCAATGATAAAAAGCAGAAAAACCCGTTGACAAATGTCAACGCAACAGACAGCCGCAATAAGGTAAACAGAGATTGCAACATAGAAATAGCAAAATATCGCCCGGCAAATCGTATTTTGTAGGTAAGTTTCTAAATAGAAAATCATTTTTAAGCCATCCATGTACGAAGTACTATTTCAATATATTGAGGCAAAATCGAAACAGCCATTGACGGATGAAGAGCGGGAGTTAATACAGTCAAAATTTAAACTCAGGGGCTACCGGAAACGCCAGTATTTTCTTCAGGAAGGAGATATTTGCAAACACGTTGCTTTTGTTGTCCGGGGAGCTGCGCGTATGTTTTCCGTAGATGAAAAGGGGATAGAGCATATTGTTCGTTTTGCACTGGAAACCTGGTGGCTTGGCGACCTGGAAAGCGTCAGGCAGCTTACGCCATCCCATTACAATATTGAATTGCTGGAGAATGCAGATTTGCTGGTTATTTCAACGGCAGAAGCATTTGAGCTAAGAGATAAATGCCGGCCTTTTGACCTGATGTTTACGGCCGTGGATTACCAGGCCAACATCGCCGCACAAAAGAGAATTCATGCCGCGATTAGTTTGACCGCTGAAGAACGGTACGAGGAGCTAGCAAAAACATACCCCGAATTTATTCAGCGATTTCCGCAAAACATGATTGCGTCCTATTTAGGACTTTCACCCGAAACCCTGAGCAGGATACGCAAGCATATACTGAACAAATAGAGCCCTTTGTTGCCGCTGCCAAATTATCGTTTCTGTTTTGCAAAGTTTGTCCAGTTCTAACTCTTTAACTGCTAACTAAGCATTTCAAACTAACGAGCTCAATTTTTTCTTTTAATGAAATTTCTGCCCGGTCTTCGTCTACTGTTATCCGTGCGTAAACAATTCCGTTCTTGATGTCGTTTTTGCATTTCCTAACCAGGAAATCGATACTTAATGAATGCGTTGTTTTGGTTGGATGCCATTTAAAAAGTTTTGAAATAGATTGATTTCGTTCTCTTCATTATCACTAGTCCGCAGGTTCGCATCCGGTTGGCATCCAGTTCGAATCCAACCAAATCAGATCAGTTGGAATGACCTAATTCTTTCAAACTCAAAAAGGTAAATGCATTCTGGTGAGTCAAAAATAATTTTGAAATTGAACTCACCGCTTTACACACTGAACGTTTTGCAATAATTTGATATGATGTGTTATAAAAAGAAGGGAAGGGCCTTTAAAACTTTAGATTTTATAGGCCTTTAGATCCACTTGACTGAATGGGTGTAAAATGAACCAAAACACTTTGTAGCTACTTAATCAAATACTATTAAAAATCTATTGTTGTCGTCGCCTGAAGATCCTTTATTTATTGAACGAATCTTACTTAAAACTTTAGAATTGATGCCGTCAACTAAGTCGATTAGGAAAATTCAATTTTACGGCACCTAAAGACTCAAACTTATTGGTTGGTACTTTACCTATGATTGAAGTACCAGTAAAATCGACATTCTTACAAAGTATGAATAGTTTTTTGAATGAATTGCTAAACATAAAAACCACATGAATAAAAATGGACGACAAAGATCAAGCGGTATGTATCTCAGACTAAAATATCTACTTCTGTCTTACATTTTGGATGATAAGAAGGACGGTATTTGATAAACCCCAAATCTTGAAGAACGGCTATTCCTTTGTGATATGTATAAATTGATCTTATTTTGGCGAGGTTCATTACTCTCTTTCTTGAAATATACACTTTATTCATTGTTCCGGTTTCTTGATAAAGAAAATAAATTGCTAACAAAGTCACTTGGGTCGGCGCAATCCGTTGATCTTGCAAGAGGCAATAAAGAATATTTTCTTCCTTTTGACTCATTATTTCGTCCGTTTTAACGCTGACCCTTTTTAACAGATTATCAATATCTGATTGCCGATAATAATGTATTCCTCCAATTTTAAAAGATGGAAGAATTCCTTTTATTCTTAAGCTCTGAATTGTACCGTTTGAAACACCTAGTAATTTACGTACCTCACTAATTTTCATCCACTCTTTTCGAGAGAATGCTTGACTGTTTTCTAAAAACACTTTTATCTCGTTGATTAATACGGACCGAAAATTCTCCAGGTCACCTTTAGTAACCAAATCTACTTCCATAATATATGCTTTACTCTTTATGAAAAGATCAGAGAGCAAATATGAGAAAGGAATTATTTGAAGACAAGATGTTCAATTTATGAACCCCTTCCGTGGATCATTAACAGATACCCATTTTTATCATTTTGTGTTTTCAAAGCTGAACCATTTACCGCTTTTTATTTTGAAATTATTTGTCTATTTGCAAGGCTTGGCAGAAATTAAGAAGCCCGCAAAATTTAAAATTTTGCGAGCTTATGAAGTGTTTTATTAATGAATGTAAAGTGAGGGTGGGATTGTAACCTAACTCCTCAAATGCAGTCTGGATCAATATTCTATCAATTCAATTGCCCGGTACTCTACGATTTACTCGTGTTCAAAGTGATCATATTTCCATCTAAAATTACAAGAAATCAAACAGCAGTAAATCTTAACCGAAAAGTTACTTGATCTTTATACTTGGTGGTCCACACAATAGATTTTCGTGAACAGCAAATCTACCCGCAGAAACTGTCAGGAACAAGAGGCAGTTCGTTGGACGCTTACGCGGCAACGGCATTTTGACGATTATTAGCTGAAACTTCATCAGTTATATCCACTAGGCTGCCGCCCGTCTTGTCCAGCAGCAGTTTTTCCAGAATTCAGTATAGACATCATAAATAACGTCAGACGTGCTAAGAGTTTTAATATCTGCCAAAACTCCATTTAGAGACTCCTCGCGATGTGCAAGCGCTTGATTTGAGTCAACTATTTTGCCACATCCACGCTCACCACTTCTTTTATCTCTTAACCCCTCTTTTTACCGTTACGATCAAAACTACCAGCACTCTAAGCCAACACAAAATATATAATAAGAATGCATTTTAGCTCGCGACATTTTTACTACAACCTGGTAAATAAGCCTACTTCTACCGGGGTTAACACAAAGTTAAACTCCGAACCATTTCACGAAAGTTACTTTTGCGCGGAAATAAGGTACCAAAATTGAAAATGCAGGAACTAATTGAGGGATTGAAAAAAGGAGATGTTGCATCTTTCAATAAAGTATTTGAGATCTATTGGAAGCCAATGTATACGGCGGCTTTCAACAGATTGGGTGATGAACAAATAGCCCAGGACATCGTTCAGGATCTATTCATAAAGATCTGGGACAAACGCACTACACTTCAATTTAACGCCGAAACAATCGAGAACTATTTATTCAAATCTGTAAAAAATAGTGTCATCAATCATTTTGTAGCTGTAAAGAGCAATGTTGTTAGTTTAACTGATATTGAAAATCTTCCCGAAGCAAAATCACACCTCCAGTTTCATCATAAAAGATATGCCGATATAGAATTTCTTCTAAGTGTTGCCATAGAAAAATTGCCCGACAATCTTAAAGAAGTCTTCAAAAAAAGAGAAGAAAACAAATCCATCAAACAGATTGCAGAAGAACTTGGTCTCGCCGAGCAAACTGTTAAAAACTACATTAGCGAAGCCTTGAGGGTTTTGCGAAAAGATGTGCAGGAACAATTTGAAAGGCATTGACAGAATAACAGAGTAACTGAGTAACTGATCTTTAATCTTGATCATTCATCACAATTTCTACGTTCGCTATTGTTTGGGTTAATTAGTAAGAACAATCCTGGAAATACAGTCATACTGTTTCATTCAGTTACTCAGTCTATTCAGTTATTCAGTTATTCAGTTACTCAGTTATTCCTTAACATTATGGTAATACAACTTCAAAGTACTATCCTCTTCCACACTTGTAATACATGTGAACAAACAAGATATCGTGGAATTCAAAGCATTTATAGACAAACTAAAAAGATACCGCAATAATCAGTCAAGTGAACTGGAAGCAGTTGAAGTGGAGTTGTGGTATGAATCTTTCGACAGCAAGAAGATCAACGAGGCAACGGCAGATGAACGCAAGACGGAAGCGATTAAGAACAACATTCGCGCAGGCATTGAATCTCACATTCAGAAAGAAAAAGCAATAAGAGCAAGAGTAATAACCGTGCGCTTTATGAGAGTGGCTGCCATGTTGATAATTGTGGTGGGCGCTGCATTGTTTTTATTTCATAATACTCGTTTAAAAAATACTGCAACTGCAGCAACTTTCTGCGAGATAAGAACAAAAGCAGCAGAAATGAAACAAATAGTACTGCCCGATCATTCACACATTTGGATTAATTCATCCAGCGTTGTAAGATATGATTCAGTAACGTTTACTAATAACCGAAATATTTATTTAGACGAAGGTGAAGCTTTTTTTGATGTTGCAAAAGATGAGAAACATCCTTTCACTGTTATCGCTGCGAAAATTTCAACACGCGTGCTGGGTACATCTTTCAATGTAAGATCTTACAAAAATCTCGCGTATGCGTCAGTGGATGTTAAAACCGGAAAAGTGGAGGTAAGCAACAACACAATCAATAACAAAGTATTACTTACTGCGAATCAGGAAGTAGCGCTAGACACAGCTTCGGGGGAATTTGCAATGGTATTTAAAGGTTCCGATGAAATCGCCGGCTGGATCAAAGGAAAGTATTTTTTGAAAGATGTAAGTTTTGCAGAATTGAATTTATTCTTCCAAAATCAATATGGAGTTAAGCTCGTATCAAACAATGAAGAAGTTGCTCACGCTCATTATACTATTAATATTATTGAAGGAAGTTCTTTGTCAAAAACAATTGAGCTTATATGCAATATTCACAATAACAAATACAGGAGGTTGAATAATGAAATAACCCTTTACTAGCCCCTAAACAAAAAAAGAGGCCATCCGTGATCTCACCTACGAATGACCGACAAGAATTTAAAACCCGCAGCCAGTTACTATGGATTGGGGAATTCTATGTATTCAAAATTATTTATTGAACAAAGTAAAATTATGACAAAACAAATTACTTTAAAGCGAATTTGTAAGGTACTTTTTGCAGTTTCTTTGTCGCTGACGTTGCCGAATATGCCGGCGCTAGCAGCCCAGGACCCAGCCCACATTAAAATCAGCTTTTCAAATGAAACCCTTAGCGCTGCACTGATCAGATTGTCCGGTGCTGCCAACGTTTCTATCGCCTTTGATGCCAATGCATTAGGCGCGAATCAACTAAGAGTAAAATCCAGATCTTTCCAGGATGCCGATATTAAAGAAGTGTTAGACTTTTTGCTTTCCGGCACAAATATTACCTACGGGGAAACTTCCGGAGGAATTGTTCTGAAAATGAATGCGGGTAAAACAACCGCTCCGGTAAAGGGCGGAAAGGGAAAGATCAGCGGAACTATACACAACGAAAACGGAGAGATTCTGCCAAATGCAACGATCACCATCGTGGAAACGGGCGAGACAATTGTATCCGGCAACGACGGTTCTTTTTCTGTTGCAGTGAATGACGGCGTATATACGTTGAACGTTAGCTACACTTCATTTCAAACAGAGACACTGAAGAAAATTGTTGTTAAAGACGATAAAACCTCTTCTATCAGAATAACGCTAAAACCCATTGACAGCAAATTAACCGATGTTGTGGTAACGGCTTTGGGTATTAAAAAAGATCAGAAGAGACTTGGATATGCTCAACAGTCCATTAAAGCTGACGAGTTGACCAAAGCTCCTGAACCTAACCCCATGACATCATTGACGGGAAAGATCGCCGGTCTGTCTGTAAACAACAGCAATGAAATGTTGCAGGCTCCTACTTTCAACTTGCGTGGTGCAGCTCCTGTAATAGTAGTGGACGGAGTTCCTGTTGAAACAGATTTTTATGATGTTAAGCCAGATGATATCGAGTCTATCACTGTATTAAAAGGAACTACAGCTTCTGCATTGTACGGTTCACGTGGTAAAGATGGCGCTATCATGATCATCACCAAACGTGGTAGCGGCAATAAAAAACCGGTTGAAGTTGAATTCAATACAAGTAATATGTTCCAGGTCGGCTTTTTGACCCTTCCTAAAACGCAAAAGCATTACGGCACAGGTTCTGACGGCGTTTACCTGTACACTGAAGACTGGAACAGCCCGAATGATGACGCGGGTGGTGGTGCAGGTTCATGGGGACCTAAGCTGGACGCCGGCGTGAATGTTGTTCAGTGGGATAGCCCTATTGATCCTACAACAGGAAAAAGAACACCTACACCATGGGTTTCAAGAGGTAAAGACAACCTGAAAAATTTCGTTCAGACAGGCCTGGTATCCAACACTAATTTCAGTGTTTCAAAAAACTTTGATAAAGGAAGTGTAAGGTTCTCTTTGTCGCACATGTACCAAAGAGGGCAAATTCCAAACAGTTCACTAAACATCACAGGTTTCTCTATTGCCTCCAACTTAAACTTTACGCAGAAGTTGCATTTGGATGCTTACATGGCTTACGATAAGCAGTATACCAACAACTATCCATTTGCTGGATATGGCAGAAAGAACGCCATTTACAACGTGTTGATCTGGGAAGGTGTTGACACTGATATCGATGATTTCAAAAACTACTGGCAGCCGGGTAAAGAAGGTTACAGACAACTATGGTACAACTATACGGAGTATAACAATCCATGGTTCGTTGCAAAAGAGTTTTTGCACAAGCATGACAAACAAGTTATCACTGGCCGTTATGCTTTGACTTACGACATCACACCTGACTTAAGCATCATGGGCAGAGTTGGTGTAAACTCATCTGCAAGAACAGGCGCATTAAACGTTCCGTTTAGCTTTATGGAATACCAGGGCAACGGTTACTCATTTGGTTTGAACGGTGGTTATCAGACAGAGAATCAGAACACTTTTGATTTGAACACCGATTTATTGGCTACTTACAACAAAACAATCAGCAAGAACTTTAACATCAAAGCCATTGCTGGTGGAAACATCCGTTACTTCCAGGACTATTTGCTTGGTGTAAAAGCGGACGGTTTGAATGTACCTGGTGTGTACAATTTTACCAATGCGGCTAACCCAGTTTTCATACCACAGGATAACGTAAACTATACCGGCACTTCTCCTAACTATACACGTAAAAAGCAGGTAAACAGTATGTACGCTTCTGCTGACCTGAACTTCTACAAAGCATTCACACTAAGCATTACGGGCCGTAGGGACCAATCATCTGCTTTGTCTACGGCACACAACAGCTACTTCTACCCTTCAGCTGCCATGGCTGTTTCATTGTCGGATCTGATCAAAATGCCTTCCTATATCTCTTATGCAAAAGTGAGAGCATCGGTTGCGCAGGTCTCAAATGATTTGGGCATTTACCAATTAAATCAGTACTATAACGCAGGCACCATCTGGAATGGTACGCCTTCTGTTACAACCAGCACAACGCTGAACAATCCGAATATCGATCCTGCGAAAAGTGTAACGCAAGAGTACGGTGGTGAGATCTATTTCCTTGGTGGAAGAATTAAATTAGACGGAGCTTACTTCCACACATTGGATATGAATCAAATCGTTTCTCTTCCAAACTCAGAAGCGGGTGGTTATAGCAGTCATACGGTTAATGCGAACGAGTACCTGCGTAAAGGTGGTGAATTGGCGCTTACTGCAACGCCTGTTAAAACAAAAGACTTCCAGTGGAGAACTTCAGTTAACTGGAGCACTTATCGCCAGACAATCAAGAGCCTTGCTCCTGAATTGAATGGAAAATTCGGCAACCTTGTAGTGGGTGACAGAACTGATAAGATCTTTGGTTCAGGCTGGGCATATACGCCAGACGGACAAATGATCATCGGAACAAATGGCAAACCTACAAAAGATCCTAACCCTGTGTTTAAAGGATATTCAACACCGGATTATATCTATGGCGTGTCAAACACTTTGCAATACAAAGACCTGTCTTTGAAAATTGATATCGATGGTCGTGTAGGAAGCACAATCTATTCTACTACGAAAGAGAAAATGGTAGATGCGGGTGTGGATGTTTTCACTGATGATGAATACAATCGTACCCAAAACAACCAGGGCATCGCGAGCATGGTGATCCCGGGTGTTGTGCAAGATGCTACAACAAAGGTTTATTCTCCTAACACAAAGAAAATCCTTTACTACGACTACATCGATGGTTACTATTCAAGCAGCCGTTCTTCGTTCAACTGGTTCAGCGGAACGTTTGCAAAAATCAGGGAGATCTCTTTGACTTACAAATTGCCTAAAAAAGCATTTGGTAAAACATTGTTTAGCGATGCTTCTTTCTCTGTGATCGGCAAAAACCTGTTCATCATTTCCAAATCAGGATTGAAAAGCTATGCAGACCCGGATGCAGGCGTGGACAATTTGCAAACACCTTCACCAAGAAATATCGGTTTCAACCTAAATATTAAATTCTAAAAGATAATAGTCAGATGAAACGAGCCAAAAGCATTTGGCAATTTTCATCTGACAAAAATATCAGCCGCGTAAGCGGAACAAAAAATAAACAGATGAAAAAATATATAGTTGCATTCGCGTCGCTTGCAATGGTCGCGTGTTCAAAGAGCCATTTCGATGAACTATCAAAGGACCCTAACAGGCCGGTTACTGTAAGCCCTTCGTTGTTATTAACAAACATTGAAACAAGTGCATTTACAGCTGCGGGCTCTAACCCTGGTTATATGTCGCACATGTTGTTAAACACAGATGGTGCTAAGGATTATCAATACTTTACTTTCGATAGAGGAAGCTATGGCCAGTATGCCACCTTGCTCAAGATCAGTCAAATGACGCAGGAAGCAAATAGTCATAAGGTGCCGCAATATCTGCCGATCAGCCAGTTCTTCCGTTGTTTCTATTTGTACCAATTAACGATGACATTTGGAGACATCCCGGATTCAACTTCTTTGCAAGCTGCTACGGGCGTGTATGCTCCAAAATATGATTTGCAGAAAAGCGTTTTCTTGGACATCCTGAATTCTCTTGAAGCTGCTAATAATGATCTGAAAAAATATGCAGACGCAAACACCTACCCTGTTTTGGGAGATGTTATTTATAGTGGAAATGTTACGAAATGGCGCAAGCTGATCAACTCTTTTGAAATAAGAGTATTGCTTAACCTGTCTCTAAAAGCGAATGATGTTGACCTGAATGTAAAACAACGTTTTGCTGCAATCATCAGCGATCCTAACAATTATCCGATCTTTCAAAGCAACGACGACAACGCTCAGCTAACGTATTACAACTTAGCAAACAACCGTTACCCGATGTATCAGTCGACTGCAGATCAAAGAACCTATATGGACGTGCAGCTGGTTAACTTTTTGAAGACTGCACAAGACCCACGTTTGTTCAGTTTTGCACAAGTAACCCCTAACGCGAAGACTGCAAACAAAGCAACCACTGACTTCACAGCTTACGCAGGTGCTGACGCAAGTTTGTCTTTCTCAGATGCAAGACCATTGGTGAGCCAGGGCAACGTGTCAACAATCAATTCAAGATATTTCTTTGATCCAATTAACGAACCAAACGTAGCATTTGGCTATGCAGAGTTGCAATTCAATATTGCAGAAGGCATCTTCAGAGGATGGGCATCAGGTACAGTGGAGAACTATTACAAAAATGGCATCCAGGCGTCCATGGATTTTTATGCAAAATATGGCAACTATAAAACGAGCGATTACTTTACCACAACTTACGCAACGCCTGCAGTTCAATACAATGCCGCAAACGGTTTGCAACAGATCATGATGCAAAAGTATATCAGCTTCTACATGAACTCGCAGTACGAAGCCTGGTACAATCTCCGTCGTACCGGTATGCCTGCTGTAAAACTTGATGGCGGCGGTGTTCAGAATGGAGCGAAATTGCCGTTGAGATTCATGTATCCTCAATCAGAGATCAATACAAACAACAGCAATTTAAGCGGTGCTATTTCACGTCAGTATCCTTCAGGTGATAACATCAACGGAGTGATGTGGATATTACAGCCATAACCAACTTATGACATCCAATCAATGATCAGTTAATGCGTGACTCAGTTCACGCATTAACTTCAAAAATTTATTCGGTTGAAACAGTTTTTAATAAAGAAAGCGTCACGCCTGCTTTTGGTGACGAGTGTAATCGTCATGTCCAATAGTCGGACAAACGCACAATTACATAAAACGGAAAATGTAATTATTGTAACCCTCGATGGCATGCGATGGCAGGAAATATTTGGCGGCACGGACACCGCGTTACTCAATAACGCAAAATACACAAGGGATAAAGACAACTTGCAGGAACATTTTGGAGGCGACCTGGCTTCAGAAAAAAGAAAAAAGCTTATGCCTTTTTTCTGGGGCATGATCGAACAAAACGGACAGCTGTATGGAAACCGGAACATTAGCAACAATGCAAACGTTGCCAATCCATATAAAATTTCCTACCCCGGTTACAATGAAATATTTACCGGCAGTGTAGATTCGGCAATCAGCAAGAATGATAAAGTGCCGAATCCCAATGTTACCGTTCTTGAATATATTAATAAGCAAAAGAAATACGCAGGTAAAGTGGCTGCGTTTGCAACATGGGACAGGTTTCCATATATACTTAATGAGCAGCGAAGCGGCATTTATGTAAACGCAGATGACGACACGCTTTCATTGAAGTCTTCTAATGCGGCACTATATAACACGCTCAACAATATTACACCAAGACCTTTGGGATGCAGACCAGATCTGGTCACTTATTTGTATGCCAAAGAATATCTGAAAGAAAAGAAGCCTAATGTATTGCTTATCTCTTTTCTGGAAACAGACTATGCGGCGCACAATGGTCTGTACGATCTGTACATAACAAGCGCCCATGCAGAAGATGCAATGATTGCTGATCTATGGAACACGCTTCAATCGATGCAGCAGTATAAAAACAAAACCACGCTGATCATTACTTGTGATCATGGCAGAGGTGATAAGATAAAAGATCAATGGACGCATCATGGAGGCCTGATAGATTCCGGTGGCACCTGGATCGCTGTGCTGGGGCCTGATTCTCCGGCGCTTGGAGAAGAGCAGGCAGAAAATCAACTTTATCAAAAACAAATTGCGCCTACTATTGCAAAATTGCTTGGCGTTCATTTTACACCTAAGGACCCGACCTCATTACCAATTAATACAATCATTCAATAGTCAGATCTACTGATAAAAATTCATAACAATCATGTTCAATAAATTGACAGTAACAGTGCTGACACTGTTCTCATGGAGTTTTATGTCCAAAACGTTCGCTCAACGTCACAAAACCGAAAATGTTATTATGGTAGCCATGGATGGCATGCGCTGGCAGGAAATCTTTGGAGGTGTTGACTCCTCCATTATGCACGACAAAACATTTACAAAAGAACGCAGAGACATGGAAAAAGCGTTCTGGGTGGCTTCTACCGAAGAAAGAAGAAAAAAGCTGATGCCTTTCTTTTGGAACACCATTGCTAAAGACGGTCAGCTTTATGGCAACCGCACGTTGGGCAATTATGTAGATGTTGCCAACCCTTACAAATTCACTTATCCTGGCTTTAGCGAAACTGTGACGGGTAATCCTGATTCAGCTGTCAATTCAAACGGTCTTGTAAAAAATAAAAACATCAACGTACTGGAAGTGATCAATCAACAGAAAGAGTACAATGGAAAGGTTGCTACTTTCGCTACTTCTGTTCTGTTTCCTTACGTGCTAAATAAATGGAGAAACGGCTTGTATGTAAACGCAGATAAAGATTCGTTAGCTTTCGACTCTCCTCAAATGCAAATGCTAAATAAAATGGAACAGCTGGCTGCAAAACCAACCGGTGAACGTCCTGACCTGCTAACCTATTTCGCAGCAAGAGAATATCTGATCAGTCACAAACCCAGAGTGCTATATGTTCCAATGGGCGAAACGGATGCATTTGCACATCAGGGTTTGTATGATCAGTACATAGGAGCAGTACACGCTGAAGACGCGATGATTGCTGATCTCTGGTCACTTATCCAATCTATGCCTCAGTATAAAAACAAAACAACTTTGATCGTAACCTGCGACCATGGCCGCGGCGGCAAGATCAAAGAACAATGGACAGATCACGGTGTGAAGATTGAAGACTCAGGTAATATATGGATGGCAGTAATCGGTCCGGATTCAAGTCCTTTGGGTGAAGTAACGTCACAATCACAAATTTACCAGGGACAGATTGCTGCAACCATTGCAGCGTTGCTTGGCGTTCACTACGCACCGCCACAAAAAGTACTTCCTTCCATTGACAGCGTTTTAAAATAAACCTCTCTGTAAAATCTTGTTTATGAAATCCATTTTAACATCACTGGCAATAGCGGCGATTTCTCTTCTTGCTACGGCACAAACGGCACAGTTGCCTAAGGCCAGACACAAGTTCACAGTGATCGCACACAGAGGTGATCATCTTGTTTACCCTGAAAATACTTTGGCTGCATATGCAGAGGCAATCAGGAATGGCGCAGACTATGTTGAAATTGACTTGCGCACAACGAAAGACGGGCACATGATAAGCCTGCACAATTCCAGCGTAGAGCACATGACGGGAACAAAAGGCGCTATCAAAGAGATGACGTTGAACGAAGTTCTAGCATTGAAGATCAAAAGCAATCAAAGTAGTGATACCACAACTTATCACATACCAACATTTGAACAGATCCTGCAACTCTGCAAAGACAAAATTTACATTTATATCGACTTCAAAGATGCTACTGCAGCAGCCGCTTATTCTTTGCTGAAAAAATATGGCATGGAGCACCAGGTGCTTGTTTACATCAATGCAGAAGATCAGTTTAAAGATTGGAGAACCGTTTGCAGAGATATGCCACTGATGCTCAGGGTACCGGATGAAATAAAGACGCCGGAAGGCCTCAAACAATTTGTTACACAAAGCAAGCCTGATGTACTGGATGGCAGTTGGGATGACTATTCTCCGGAAATGGTGCAGATGGTGAAATCGCTTCATTTAACATTGTGGCCGGACATTCAAAGCAGCAACGAAAATGCTGCTGACTGGGATAAGGCTGTATTGAAAGGTTTCAATGGCCTGCAAACAGATCATCCTCTTGCCTTGATCCGCTATTTGGAATCAAAGGGCCTGCGTTAAAATACTTATTCGTTAGATTTTTAAGAATCAAAAATATTAGCAGTCTCCATGGGAACGCGGGGCTGGGTAACCATTGTCAAAAGGTTGTGAAAAGCCCGGTTCCTTCGTTCCATGGAGACAAAAAAATCAATCCCCAAGCAATTATGAAAAGATCATTCATATCATTTTTAATCCTCGGCGCTTTCTCCTGTTCCGGGTCACTTGCACAGGACGTAACTGCACGACTTAAAAAAATAAACAACGCATTCATGAACCCCAATTCCCCTGTCGTACTGGTAGCAGCACACAGGGGCGCACATTTGGAAGCACCGGAAAACTCTTTGGCGGCTTTTAAAAAAGCCATTGACCTGGGAATAGACATTTTTGAAATGGATGTGCGCAGAACAAAAGATGGCAAGCTGGTAATTATGCACGACAGAACCGTAAACCGCACTACCAATGGAACGGGCCGCGTGGATAGCCTAACATTTGAAGAGATACGAAACCTTCGATTAAAATTCAACGAGCAATTGACGGATGAAAAAGTGCCAACACTCGAAGAAGCATTGATGGTAGCAAAAGGAAAAATATTGGTTGACCTGGATATAAAGACAGATGAAGCACTTGACCAGATAATGGCTACGGTGAAAAGTACGAGCTCCGAAAACAATTGCTTCTTTCTGTTGTACGAAGAAAAATATGTGAAGGCATTGAAAGCAAAAGATGCTTCATTCCGTTGCCTCATGAGAACAGACAATGAAATGATGGTGGATACGCTCCTTCCGAAAATGAAGGTGGAAGCCGTACACATCGATCCATCCCAATATAATCAACATGTGGTTAGTACCATAAAAGCTAATCACGCGAGAATATGGATCAATTCTTTGGACGAGGTGGATGCAAAAGCAAAATCTACAGGACCCGCAGCTTACGAAGAAGTATTGAAGTATGGTGCCAATATGATTCAAACCGACCAACCAGCGCTGCTGAAATCTTACCTGATAAAAACAGGAAGGTATTACTAATGGCATTTATTTCTCACAACAATAGCTGTAACAAAACATCATGAGGGTTCTGATATTTTCTCTTTTTATTTCCATTTGTTTAAACGCATCCGCTCAAATAAAAAATCCGTTTTTGGTAAATCCATATTTGCAAACGGGCTATCACCCAACTGCCAACAGCCTGCAACTGCTTTGGCAAAGCAACGATGAAAACGCCGATTGGAGCATCACATATATGCCGGCATCAGGGAAAGGAAAAACGATAAACAATATATCTTTCAAAAAAATTGCTGTCGCAAATGTGCCGGCACACAGGTTGTACGAAGTTTTACTTGATGGCCTGAAAGAAGGTTCACTATTTGAATACACAGTTTTGAGAAACAAAGAGGTCGTTTTTTCAACCAGTGCGCATGCACCTAAAGCCTATAATCAACCATTTAATTTTGTTGTTTTTGGTGATGTGGGTGCAGGATCAAAGGAAGCGAAGAACGTTGCAGATGCTGTGTACAAAGCAAACACTGATCTAGTTCTTATACCGGGAGACATAGTGTACGAAGACGGATTGGCAAGAGAGTACACCGATCATTTTTGGCCAATTTACAACGCCGCCAGGCCCGACTCATCAGGAATGCCAATCATGAGCAGATCCCTATTTGTTGCAGCAACTGGTAATCACGATGCAGATACAAGGGATCTTGACAAATCTCCCGATGCATTGGCTTATTACTATTACTGGCAGCAACCACTAAACGGGCCAGAATGCAAGGAAGGAAGCGGTTTGGTTCCTTTGTTGAAAGCCAATGACACGAACAGAAACGCCTTTATAGAAGCAGCAGGAAAAGCTTATCCATCAATGACCAATTTTTCCTACAACTATGGCAATGCTCACTTGTTGATTATAGACGCGGATAACTACATTGATGTAACAGACACCGCTCTAACCAATTGGATATCGAGAGATTTGGAAGCTGCAAAAAATTACGAATGGAAATTTGTAATGTATCATCATCCAGGCTTCAATTCTTCGGTGGAACATTACGAGCAGCAGCAAACAAGATTGCTGGCTCCTATTTTTGAAAAAGAAAAAGTGGACGTGGTATTTTCCGGACACGTGCACAATTATCAACGCTCCTATCCTTTGACTTTTCAACCACAGGGGCGAGGCGTGCAATTGCTTGGCGGACGAGATAACAAAAGCCCGCGCGGAAAGTTAGTAAGTGGTTTTTGGAAAAATGACCTAACCTACGATGGCAAAGCAAACACAAAACCAAACGGCGTAATATACCTTGTAACCGGCGCTGGCGGACAGGAATTATACGACCCTAAGCAACAGCACGAAAAGGACACCTGGCAAGGGTTTACGTATAAACTAATATCACAAATGCATAGCTTTACATTGGCGTGTATTGATGGTAAAAAACTTACTGTGAGTCAATTGACGTCAGACGGAAAAGAGATAGATCAGTTTGTAATTACGCACTAAACACAGGCAAAGCTTTAAAAAAATAAGGAAAGAGATCAATCATCTCTTTCCTTATTTGCATATCTATCAGTTCGAATTTTTGATGCATTCCCAAATCGCCAATTCAGAAGCGGTGTCTGCAGGCATCTTCAAGTTATTTATACAACCATTTTTTAATCCATTTGGTATAGTGTGGCATGACCAGGTAAACCATCAGCAGCACAATAACACCCGATACGAAAAACGAATCAATTAATCGCATGGAGGGAACTTTCAGGGCTCTTAACGTCGGAATTAAAATCAACGGAATAATGGTGGATAAAGGATAAATGGCCGACCAGGTTACAAGAAATTGTTTCCAACGTGTAGGTTGTTTGGTTTTATCATTTCCAGGTGTAAACAAAAAATCCAAACCGGTTTTTATATAGTAGTTATCCTCCTTTTCCAATAATGGGCGGATTTTTTCGATTAATCGCTTTCTGTCATTTGATTCCATCCAAAGCTTGAGGTTATCTATTGTGTCAAACCGGATAATGACAGTGTACTGATAAGTCAGGCCGGGAATCGGGCGAATGATTTGCCAGTCAACATGCCCCACAGCATTTCTGCCGATTGGTCCTATCTCATTCAGCCAGTTTTCATACTCCTGGTGTTTGCCTTCAATGATATGATGCGATATGACTACCGTTGCTCCGTCTTTTTCCATAACACTGAAATTAAAAATGTATACGCTCCTGTTTATTTAAAACAATTTATTTACAAATACTTAAACTCCGGTCCTATTAATATCTATTCCAAGTCCACTCCTTAGTGCCAGTTGTTTGCCGTACTGAACGAGATGAGATGCTTCTCTTATTCGTAGATCATTCCAGTGAGGCAGTGCCTTGTCAATATCGTCTTTGTGGTAATACAAGCAATTGGCAAGTGCAATGGCATCGCGATAGGCTTTGGCAGTTCCGGAGGCGGTATGTGGTCTTACAACAAAAGCGGCATCACCGAGTAATGCAATGTGTCCACTATACATTTTGGGTACCGCCAGATCAACAATTACCTGCACAAAAGGATTGTCCGTTTGATGTACCCTGTCCTTTAAAACCTGGGGCAGTTCCCTATTGGCGAGTTGATGCAGGTCGTCGACGGACTTACTGCTAAGAAAGGCTGTCGGCACAGCATAACGTCGCTTTTGGCCATCCTTATCGGTAAGAATTTCATCTAATTGCTGGGTTGATTTATTGAGATACCAAACCCAATTGTACAAGCGTTGTCCTTTGTTCAGTTCCCCCTTTGTTCCTGGTACCATGTAACAAAGCAAGTGAGAATGCTTGTAGGGATAAATGGAAAATTTATTTTCAAAGAACGCGACTTCATCATCCGTCATTTTATTCTCTGGTATTAGTCCACGGTAGGCAACATAGCCAGCATAAGCGGGTGTCAAGCCGGGTAAAAAATGTGCCCTTGTTACAGATCCGTAACCATCTGCACCCACAACCAGGTCTGCAGTTTTTTTCATGCCATTGGCAAAAGTCACTGTCACCTGTTTGTCTTTCTCATCTATCGTCTCCAGTTGGTGCCCAAAAAAATAACGGTCTTTCGGGAAGTAATCCTTAAGCTGCTGCCAGATGTAGCTCCAGGAAGTAAATGAGGTGTCGTTCCGGAATGTGTGAGAAGGGGTGCCACTACTGCTAAGCACCTGCCTTTCATAAGCAGGAACACCAAAAACTTCTTTTGTTGATATATGGTGCTCCTGTAAATAGTTCATCATATCCGGCTGAATGACCAGGCCCGCCCCTCTGTCCTGCATATGGTTTGCAGAACGTTCATAGATTTCAACGTCATAGCCCTTGCAGTGAAGTGCAATGCCTGCACCGAGTCCGCCAATAGAGCCGCCAATAATGATTATTTTCATCGTTTTTCGTCGTTGTTTAGTATTAGATATCCAATTGGATTTAATATACCTCCGGCCCGGGAATGTTTGGCAGGCTGTGTCATCAAGGGCTATCGTGCTGTCAACTCAGATCGGAGCAAATAGGCCCGGGAGTGACCCGGGCCGCGTGTGTCTTAATGTGGCTTAGTTGTGAACATAGTTAGGCTAACCCTGGATAAAAGCGAGGATGTCTGCATTGATGGTTGCCGCTTCTGTAGTAGGCATACCATGTGGGAAGCCAGGATAAGAAATTAGTTTGCCATTTTTTAAGAGCTTGACAGCTTTAGCGCCTGAAATAGCAAACGGAACAATCTGGTCATCTTCTCCGTGCAAAACAAGCACCGGAATATCTACACTTTTTAAGTCTTCTGTGAAATCTGTTTCTGAAAATGCTTTGATGCAATCATAATGTGCTTTTATGGCACCCATCATGCCCTGGCGCCACCAATTGTCCCGAACGCCCTGCGATATTTTAGCGCCTTCGCGATTATAACCATAGAAAGGGATCGTGAAATCCTGGAAGAATTGTTGCCTGTTTGTAGCTGTGCTATTGCGAATATCGTCGAACACAGATAATGGAACACCGTCCGGATTGTTTTCATTTTGCACCATGATGGGTGTTACGGCACTTACAAGAATGGCTTTTGCAACCCGGCCCTTGCCGTATTTAGCTGCGTAGCGGATCACTTCACCACCTCCCGTTGAATGTCCGATATGCACTGCATTTTTAAGATCAAGTGCTTCAGTGAGCGCTGCAACGTCTGATGCATAGGTCTCCATGTCGTGGCCAATCGCTGTTTGGCTCGACCTGCCATGTCCCCTGCGGTCAAGGGCAATCACCCTATAGCCTTTGTTTAAAAAGAAAATCATCTGGCCATCCCAATCATCGCTGCACAGTGGCCATCCATGATGGAAAACCAAAGGCTGGCCTGTTCCCCAATCTTTGTAATAAATTTCTGTTCCGTCTTTTACTGTAATCTTGTTCATGTTTTTTAATTTAACTGGTGAATAATTAAGAATGGTTTGTATTCGGTAATCAAGGTTTGTTTGGTTGTTTGGGTTGGATGCTGAGTTCCAACTTGCCGGAAGTAAAGGCCCAGTAAGTCCATAAACATGCGCATATCAATAGGGCTACAACCGGTAAAAAGAAAGACAATGCGCAAGCCAGCAGATGTACAGGAAGACCATATTGATAATTGCGTTTGATTTCAAGAATGGCTTTGTCTGTTATATCTGGTCTTAACAATGCCCGGTCTCTTGTGGCCGTCCACCAAAGAAGATTAAACGCAAGGTTGATGCATACAAATAAGCCTGTGTACAAAGTAGCTGCCTTGCCGGCGTAAGTCGTGTTAAAGTATTCGGCTAGCAGGGCTGTTGGAAATGAGATACAGGTGGCAAGAAACAAGATGAGGCCATTGGTAAACATAAGTGCTGTGTTGCGCTTATATATTTGTTTGAATAACTTATGATGATTAACCCACATAATGTAAATGCTAAAAAAAGAAAGACCGAAAGCCAGGTAAGAGGGCCATTGCAATGCCAGCGTTTTGTACAACCCAATGCTGTCATTCATTGAATCACGCATGGGTACATGCAGGTCAAGCACAAGCAGTGTGATGGCGATTGCAAAAACGGCGTCGCTAAAAGCCTCTATTCTCGATGTTTCTTTTTCCATTTGATCATGGGTTTTTGACAATGCGAAAACTTTGTAAGATTGTTACTTGTATGTTGATGAAATACCAAGGCGTTTCATCCTGGAATAAACAGTCTGGGCCGGCATACCCAGGAGTTCTGCCGCACCACCCTTGCCTGCTACCCGACCTTTGCTAAGCTGCAAAGCGCGCATGATATGATTGCGCTCCATCTCTTCCATGGTTTCGAAATCACTATTCTGTGGCCTGCTGATTTCATGTTCGAAGGGTAACTCAAACTCGGTAACGTCGGCTCCACCTGCCATTAGCACGATACGCTCCACCATATGCTCCAGTTGCCGTATGTTGCCCGGCCACTTATACCTCAGTAACGCTTCCATTATATCGGCACTGACACGAGGAGTTGGTTTACCGGTCAGTTTTGAAAATTTGACCAGGAAATGTTGCATCAATGGTTCGATGTCTTCCGTGCGTTCACGCAAAGGGGGCAGATCAATCGGGAAGACATTGAGCCGGTAATACAGATCCAACCTGAACCTGCCTTCTGCTACTTCTTTTTCAAGGTTGCGGTTGGTCGCTGCGATGATGCGTACATCCACTTTTTCAACTACATCGCTGCCTACACGCTGCACTTCTTTCTCCTGTAATACGCGCAATAATTTTGCCTGTGCGTCAAGCGGCAGTTCCCCGATCTCGTCCAGAAAAATGGTCCCTTTATCTGCCATTTGGAATTTGCCTGTCCGCTTTTGACTGGCTCCGGTGAACGCCCCTTTTTCATGGCCAAACAACTCTGATTCCAACAAAGACAATGGCAACGCGGCGCAGTTAACGATTACAAGGATGTTACCGCTCCGGGGTGAATGCCTGTGAATAGACTGGGCGAAACGCTCTTTACCGGTACCGCTTTCGCCAAGCAATAACACTGAAGTGTTTGTAGGTGCGACCGTCCTTATTTTGCTCAGCGCTTTCATGACCGCGGGACCCCTGCCTACGATTTCAGAAAAATCTTTGTTGCCTGCATCCGGTTTTTCCTGTATTGGAATGGTTCCCGTTTCAACGTCATGGCGGTAGCGCGCAATATCCAGCATCACCAGCAGGTCCTTTTCCCGGAAGGGTTTAACAAGAAACCCATATGGCTGTGTTGCCTTAGCTTCTGCAAGTACACTCTGACTGGTATTTGCAGAGATGTACAGGAAGGGTTTTTTCTGTTCAGAAAGTTCCTTGCCTAGTTCAATACCGGAAAGCGGCGTTTTCAGCGTAATGTCTAATAATACCCAATCCGGTTTTTTGGTTTCGATCAATTTGCGGGCACCTTCAACCGATGAGGCAATGCCACATACCGTATAACCGGCCTTTACCAATATGATGCGTAAATCATTGGCAACAATAAATTCATCTTCTACTATTAATATTTTGCCTTGTGACATTGCTTAATTTATTTCGTTGGTATCTGAATTTAAAAATCTACATCTAAAATCCAGTGTAATGCATACACCCCGGTTGTCGGAGCTAACGTGTAGTGTTCCTTCAAGCTGGTCAGCAAGGCCATGCATCAGGCTCATGCCAAGCGATGAACTTTCGGTAACATCATACCCGTCCGGTAACCCCACTCCATTATCCATAATGCATAGCAGGCAGTTACCCTCTGTCGCGGGCAGCAGTGAAACGTCGATACAACCCCGTCTGCCACGGGGAAATGCATATTTGACTGCATTGGTTACCGCCTCATTGATAATAAGGCCGACTGGTACTGCCTGTGACGAATCGAGGCAGATGGAGGTAGTGTTTACAATAAACTGGATATTGTTTGTTCCCTCAAAGGAATCTTTCATGTAGTTGATCAACTCCCTTACGTACCATTCCATATCAATCTTACCTAAATTCTCCACCTGGTAGAGGCGCTGGTGAATGAGCGACATGGCATACATGCGATGCTGGCTATTACGGATAGCTGCGATAGCATCTCCATTATCTAAATATTCTGACTGCGTATTGAGCAGGCTGATGACAATCTGTAAATTATTCTTAACCCGGTGGTGCACTTCTTTTACCAGCCATTCTTTTTCATCTAACAATTTTTTCAGAACCTGGTTTTGCTCGTTAATTTCCTTCTGTTTTTTTTCAAGATCCATGTTTGAGCGTTTCTTCAGCCTGTAGCGATTGTACATGAGCGCTGAAAATATGAGCAACATGCCTACGCCAACTACAAAAACGTTGCGAAATGTCCTTTCCTCATGAAGAGATACTTCCTGTAGTTTACTCTTCTGAGTGAGCAATTCTATGTTTTTATCTTTTTGCTCTGTTTCAAATTGTAACTGCAGCACACCCAATTGACGCGCCTGGCTCAGGCTTGTTAATGAATCGGAAAGCATTTTGTATGCCTGGTAGTGGTTAATGGCGGAAGACAGGTTACCTAAAGCCGAATCTGTCCGAAAAAAAAGATATTCAGATTCGATACGCCTGTTAAGTGAAATGGGCGCCAGTTTTTTATCCTGTTCAAATGAACGAAACAAGGGTAAGGTTTCATCAAAATGCCCGGTTTCTTGTAAATAATCGACAAGTGTCAACCGGACAACCTGTGTTATCGAAATAGATAGTTTGTGCTGTTGATAAATTGCCAGCAGCTTTTTATAATATGGTTCCGCGTTGTGATATTCCTTTAAGGCCAGGTAATTTTTTAAATAAGTAATGTATTCCTGGAGCCTGCTTTCACCATCCGATTCTTTCCCGTATTTGGCCACGGTTGTCAGTGCGTGCAAACTCTGTCTATACATCTTTTTTCCGCGAAAGGCGTCAGCCATATTTTCCAGCATTGTTGTAATGGTAGAAGTGTCCTTGTTGACACGTGCATTTTCTAGTGCCTTGTTAAAGTACCTGAGCGCCTGGTCAAAGTATTGAATGCCGTAGTAGTTAATACCAATCCGGTTGTATACGGTTGCCATCAAGGGGCCGGTCTCGTGCACTTTTTCTCCCACATCCACCGCCATAAGATTGTATCTAAGGGACGCTACAAAATCGCCCTGCTTGTGATAGTTTTCACCCATAAGTGAATAAATACCATGAAGCCTTGAATAACCTTGCGATTGGTAAAGCGATAACACTTCCTGCAACAGTGTCAGTGATTCTGCATACTTGCCTTCAAGTTGTAATAGTTCGCCAACAAACTCATTGATCTGTGCTTCCGACGACTTCTTACCTAAACGGTGATAGATGGTTACCCCCCGCTTGTAAAGATCTATTTTACGCGGAAGGTCCTCTCTGGAATTGGAATACGTTCCACCAAGTTCAATTAAAGCCTGAGCTTGCAACTCGGGTGTTCCACAAACATTGAATATAGCGATTGCCTCTTCGCAAATTTGCCTGCCTTTATTAGTATCACCTGCTTCGCGGTAAGCCTTTGCATGCAGGAGTTTACTTCTTGCAACACCTTGCAAAAAATTGATTTGTAAACTTGCATTTTCCATCTTCTCCGCGAAGCGGTGCACCATTTCCATATCGGAGTTAAAGGCACCGGGTTTATAAAGAAAAAATTCTCCGGCCTGCTCCAATTTACTGATCGTTGAAGTATCTGCATTCCTGGTGGTTAACAACCGATTCAAATTTTCAATGTTCGGCTCAGACTGTGCTTTTGCAACAAAAGGGAACAGTATTATTAACACCATTGATAAATGTACGCTACCACTACTATGTCTATATTTATGCTTTGTCATTGTCCGATTTAGAATTGGCAGCTTCTCCATTCAGATAGCAGATTATAATTGCAACACCGGGCATAATTATAGCACTAAGCCCGAGCCATTTAGCAAATAACGCACCAATTATACATCCGGCGAGGAAGCCTCCAATCGTTACAGAAAGTTTCCGTAAACTATCAGTCGATGTGATGCCGTTGGCAAAACCTTTACGTACCAGGTTTCCTAAATCCAGGGATGCCTGTGTTACGTTGCCCGTCATCATTGTCGTTGGGCCATGTGTTTCCTTCGCAAATAAACGCCCAAAAGCATTTTGCAAGCCCATGGCAAGTACTGTACTCATGACGACAATGTACATCAACGTTTTTTCGAATTCACCACTAAGCATTGGCAGTAACATGGCCGTAATGCCACACAACATCAACAGTATCCCTTCTACCACTAATAATTTGTATTTACGCTGGGGGTCTTCGGCCAACCATCCGCCAATCATTACGGCAAATACAAAAACCGGGAAGGTTAATAATTTTAACCAGCCTGCAGGGTTAAAACTGTTACTAACAATTTGGGCCGCAAATACAATGAAGTTGCCCGTCACATGCGCAGAAAATATTGAATCGCCGGAAACAAATGTGGCGGTGTCACAAAAACCCGCAACCCATGCGAGTAAAAAAGTAACCCAATTGATACTATGCTTTTGCTCTGTCATCTTCGTTTCTTTTTAATGATCCTTATTGATTTCTATTGCCGTATTTACTCAAGATGGGCACGGAGCATCCACGCCATTTTTTCGTGTTTTTCCATTAGCCCTGTGATGTAATCACTTGTACCCGCGTCATGAAATGCTGTTGCATACCCATCAATATTTTCCCGTAAATGAAGCAAAATACTTTGATGGTCGGATAACAGTTCTTTGATAAACCCCGCAGCATCGTTTTTTTCTCTCGACTGCTCCGTCAGGTGTGTGAGCGCAAGAAACTCTTTAAGTGTGGCTGGCGGAAAATGGCCGAGCGCTCTAACGCGTTCTGCCACTTCATCAACAATTTCTTCCAGTTGGGTGTATTGTGCTTCGAAGAAAAGATGCTTGCTGTGAAAGTCAGGGCCGGTAACGCACCAGTGCGCTTTGCGTGTCTTCGTGTACAATACAAATTCATCCGCAAGTATTTTACCAAGCGAGTGGGCTACATTCGTTAAATGTTCCTGTTTAATACCAATGTTTGCAGTCATGTTTTTTAATTAATGATTTTGTGAAAAATTAAATTATCCAGCGAATAAGTGCCCGCTCCGAGTGCAAGCAACAACAATAATGAAAGCGTATACATATAAGGCACGTCCCGTATTTCTATATCATCTTTTCGATGCACTATAAAATACCCGATCGCTGTTACACCTATTGTTGGCAGGATCGCCAATCTTGTAGCAAAGCCCATCATTACCAGGAATGGAACAACGGTATCGGAAAACGTGGCCACCGTTTTATTCAATTGTTCCGGCAGATGCAGCGGGTTAGGCACTTGCTCCCTTTGTCCGTTCGTCAAACGGAATTTTTTAAGGCCGTGCACACGGAACAACTCCAGCGCCAGCAGGCAACGGAAAACCAGGATAGCCGCATTGTTTAAAGTGCTACCGAGGTCCGAATAAAATATCCAATTTAGTATCTCGTTCATATCTTCTTATTTAAAATGCAAAACAAGAGCAACCAAATGCGCCCCAGAACGCAGTGTAATTATTAATAGGGATAGTGCTTTTTCTTGCGATATCGTGGTTGTGTCCATGCACGTCACAACTCCCTGCGCAACAGTGAACATTGTCAGCTACTAATGCCGCTGGGGAGGCATCACCTCGTATCGCATGAGCATTTTCGTTATAGTAGCCGGGATAGTTGTGCAGCGGCGACCAGTCCGGCAAAACAGGAATGGACGAAGGACCAAAGGATGCGAAATCATCTTTGCCGTAAACTATCTTGCCACCAACAATTGTCAACACGGATTCAATTGCTTTAACGGCTTCCCTGTCTACTGAAAAATAATCGCGGTCGAGTACAGCAAGGTCCGCCAGCATCCCAGCCTGGATACTTCCTTTTTTACCCTGTTCGCCAGAGAACCAGGCACTACCTCTCGTATATAACGCCAGTGCTGTTTCGCGACTGAGACAATTGGTGTCATCATACAATTGCATACCGCCAACTGTTTTGCCCGCCGTTAACCAGTACAGTGCTACCCACGGATTATAGCTGCTCACTCTTGTAGCATCGGTACCAGCGCCAACAGGCACGCCCATTTCAATCATACGTTTTACAGGAGGGGTATGAGCAGCTGCCTGCGCACCATAACGGTCCGTAAAATATTCTCCCTGGAAGGCCATACGGCTTTGTATGGCAATACCACCACCCAATGCTTTTACACGGTCTATATTCCGTTCATCAATTGTCTCTGCGTGATCAAATATCCAATGCAGCCCATCAAAAGGAATATCACGATTTACTTTTTCAAATACATTGAGGAAACGGGCGATGCTTTCATTATAGGTTGCATGCAATCGAAACGGCCATCTTTTTTCTACCAGGAGCCTAACCACTTTTTCAAGCTCTGCTTCCATTGTTTCGGGCAGGTCCGGCCTGGGTTGCAGAAAATCTTCAAAGTCAGCAGCAGAGAACACCAGCATTTCGCCTGCGCCGTTATGGCGATACATATTGTCTCCCTGGTGAAGTGTAACACTACTCGTCCAGTGTTCAAAATCTTCATACTCCTGTTTTGGCCGCTGGGTAAAAAGATTATACGCAATGCGTACCGTTAGTTGTTTTTGTTCGTTTAACTCACTGATCACTTTATAGTCATCAGGAAAGTTCTGAAAGCCGCCACCTGCGTCAATGACGCTGGTAATGCCAAAGCGGTTCAGCTCTTTCATAAAATGCCGCGTAGAATTCACCTGGTGTTCGTAAGAAAGTTTGGGCCCTTTGGCAAGTGTTGCATACAATACCATTGCATTAGGGGAAGCTATAAGCAAGCCCGTTGGTTCGCCACTCGCATTTCTCTGTACCTGGGAGCCCGGAGGAGCAGGTGTATCCTTTGTAAAGCCAACCGCTCTTAATGCGGCGCGGTTAAGCAATGCCCGGTCATACAAATGCATAATAAACACAGGGGTGTCCGGTGCAATGGCGTTGAGTTCATCAAGTGTAGGCATTCTTTTTTCTGCAAACTGGTGCTCCGTCCATCCGCCAACAACACGTACCCATTGAGGTGATGGCGTGCGGGCAACCTGTTCTTTCAACATCCGTAATGCATCTGCTAAAGAAGGAACACCATCCCATCGAAGCTCAAGATTGTAGTTGAGTCCGCCACGAATCAGGTGAATGTGAGAATCATTAAGACCGGGAATAACCGTTTTGCCTTTCAGGTCAATTACCTGCGTTGTTGCACCTTCGTATTGACATAATATCGGGCCATCATCGCCTACTGCAACAAACAGCCCGTCTTTAATAGCAACTGCAGTTGCAAAGGGATTCGATTCATTCACCGTATGTATCCTTCCGTTATGTAAAATTAAATCTGCATAATTCATAGTGCCTCTTTTGTACGTTAATTGTGATATGAAGCAATGGCTTCCTTTATGCCTTCGCCGGCTGTTGTAAAGAAAGAAGGGCCTGCAAGCAGCGTTACTTTTGTGACCGGTTTGTAAGCAGCCATCTTTTTGCTTTTCAGAAATGCCTGTGTACGGTAAGCAGCAATTATCCCCTTGGTCACATTACCTGCTACCAGTGCTGTCGGGGAGTCTATACCTGCGTCTTTAATATCACTTGCAAATGCAAAATGGGTAACGCCAATATTTAATGCTTCCCGCAGCGCAACGCTTCCTACCTGTATCATTAGATCTGTGTTGAACTTGCTGCGATCACCCAATCCAATGAGTAATAATTTTTTTGCTTTGAGCGTTCCGGCAGGTGGTGTAATCAATATTGTCTCGAGCGCATGTCCAGAAAATTTTCCGCTTTTGCGGATGTCAGTAATAAGGCCATTTAATGCGTGGTCAAGATGAACCATCCCGTTAAGTGGTGCGGGCAAGGCGGGAGGATTGAAAATATCGCCTTCTGTATATTCAAATACGCAGGCCACTTGTAATTGCGCGTCTGCAGCGGAAGGCCCCTGCACTAAACCTTCGATAGCCATGCCATCAACATTGCCCCATATTTTTGAAGTGCCGACCGCAGTCGTTGCAGAAGGTGTCGGTGGGGCCTGTTGTGCCTGGGCAACCGTTACTATTGTGGCCAGGCAAAGCATTACGATCATCCTTAACGAACGGTGCAACAGTTTCTGTAATGTGGCTGTATGGTTTTTTGTATGGAACATAGTTTTAAAATTTAAAAGCGATTCTTGAATTAATAAACACTCCGTTTTTATGATCACTTATCACATCATTGATAAAGGCGCCTGTTTGAAAAAACTGGATACCGCCGGTAAACGAAAGAAACTTATTGAACGTATAAGCAGCGCTGGCGAGGTATGCCGTGCCAATATATCGTTTGGCGGAACCTGCGCCCTTAAGATTAATCGTTCCGCTGGGACGGTAAACGCCATCCTGCAATGAATAGCGCCAGTTAAAAACAACATCTCCCTGGACCAGTAACTTGCTGGTGAAATTGATGGTGGCATATGGATGTATGTCGATCAAGTTAACAGGACCTATCTGCGGGTTAAAACCAAAATAGCCGCCTTTCGGGTAGAGTGGATTAAATGTTTCCAGGTCTCCGTCTCCTTGTTTCTTATCTCCCGAAATGTAATCGTTGCGCAGGTTAATGGTTGGTTTCCCTTTGACCTCTTCAAACATATAGCCGATGTCTGCCGAAGCGGTCCATGCGTGTATGGTACCACTACCAAAATGACCGAACTGGTAGGCGGCTTCCAGATTGTAAATAAAGCCGCCGCCATATTTCCAGAAACGTCCGCCGATCGTATGTCTTGTTTCCGTCGCAATACCTTCCTCGAATAAACTGGCTGGCCGTTTGATACCGAGATAATAGAAATCCAGGTTGCCCATCCGCTGGATTATCTTGCGTCCGTATACACCCCAGAGGTTGATCGATTTACTGATCTTATTATCAAAACTGCCGGGGTTAACAGTATCTGCTTTCATTACAAAAGCATCTACCGATAGAGAGGCTTTATTATACATCAGCTTTGCGCCCGTGAAATATAACCGGAGATTAGGCCCCTCTCTGACGGAGATCAATCGACCACTGCCGTAATCCAGTTCCTGCCTGCCGATACGCGCTATAAGCGTTTGTTTTTCTTTTTTTATAACGGCGACATCAGCAAAGAGATTCTGCATGTTTAACTTGTCTTCATCAATAGGACGCGGGCCGTTCTTCCTGCCGCTTTCCCACGCGCTGCGAAGCTGTGCAAATACCCGTATCCTGCCACCGAGATGAATATCGGTGTGCAGATCGTAGCGCTGGAGCAGGAAATTATTATGCCCTATGCCCAACCTGCCCCAGTCTTCATTATTAAAATCAACATATTCAATACGCGCTTCACCACCCAATGATACGTACACATGCCCACGACCTGTCAGCGGGATATACTTTAGCTGCTCGTATGCATTTCGCTGCGAGTCCGCAAGGGATGTATAGTTTTCGTCAAAACGCATCAGTTTAAAACCCTGAGCAAAGGCAGGTTGTGTGAGGCACGAAAACAGGCTCCATAGCAATAACGATAGTATTGCCCTGCCCATAAGGTGCAAAGAGTGATCTGGCAAGTTTGAATGATTTAGTGTTTAAGCATGTTGTGCGCATACTGAATACCGATACCGTAAGCGCCGCCATACTTCTTCATCAGGTTAGACACAGGGACATAAGTTTCCTGTCTTGCCCAATCACGTTGCAGTTCGAGTAAATATTGGATGGATGTAATAGGTTTAACACCAGCGTGCACCATTCTCTGAATGGCCCTTTCATGCGCTTCCGTGCTTACATCTCCGCACGCATCCGTCACCACATAAACGATATGTCCTTCGGCGATTGCAGATAGCGCGGGGCCCACGATACATACACCGGTCCATAAACCTGCCATCACTAATTTTTTCTGCCCGGTTGCTTTGATCGCTTTATAAGCAGCTGCATCTTCCCATGTGTTCATAGATGTACGGTCTATGTAACCGGAACTGGCCTGCGGGTAGAACTCTTCAATTTCGGGGAACACTGGCCCTGAAAAAGTTTGCTCTGCAACAGTCGTTACAACCGTTGGAACGTTAAAGATTTTGGATGTGCCCGCAATAATGGCAGCGTTGGTTCTCAATTCACTTAAAGCAATACTCTTGGTTGCAAAACCCATTTGGCCCTCAAAATCGATCAGTACTAAAGCATGGTTGTCGGGAGCAAGCAGATCTGGAGATGGTTTCATAAATGGTATGTTTACCCCTATGTAGTCAATTGGCATGCCATTATCTAAATCAATTGAATATCAGCTTATTATAAGCGAACTTAACGACACTTAATTTACGATATACCGTAAAATTATGAACAGCCAGGTTTTGGCTAATAAATAGTATAGCCTGCAGAACTGCAATGTTTGCTGCTGGTTATTTAATACCGGCGACAGGTTATTCCTTAACGAAGTGTTCTTTATAAATACCCAGCTTTTGCATCCTCGAAATGAGTGTCGTTGGCGGCATATTGAGTTTAACGGCTGCTCCATTGGGACCGGAGATCCGGCCTTTAAAAAGCTTGAGGACCGCAAGAATATATTCCCGTTCTACCTCTTCGAGCGGCCTTACCTGTAACTCTGCCAGGTGGGCCATAAGTGGCATATTATTTTTACCGGGAAGTTGTACCTCTTTAATAATCGTCCCGGTAGTAAGAAGTACGCTGCGTTCCAACAAATGTTCGAGTTCGCGTACGTTTCCCGGCCAATCATAAGACATAAGTTTGTTCAAAGCTTTCTGACTTAGCCCGGTGATCTTTTTCCCATTGTTGCGGGCAAATCGTTCGACAAAATGCATAGCAAGGGAACCGATATCTTCTTTTCTTTTGCGCAACGGTGGCAAGGTAATCGGGAATACATTTAGCCGGTAATAAAGATCACTTCGGAAGCGATGCTGGGCGACTTCTTTTTCGAGGTGCCGGTTAGTAGCTGTTATAATGCGGACATCCACTTTTATTGTCGTTTTGCCTCCGATCCGTTCTATCTCTTTTTCCTGTAAGACACGTAAAAGTTTAACCTGGAGTTCGAGCGGTAACTCACCTATTTCATCTAAAAACAAAGTGCTGTTATGAGCAAGTTCAAATTTACCAATCCGGCGTTCTGATGCGCCCGTAAAGCTGCCTTTTTCATGCCCGAATAATTCACTTTCGATGAGGCTTGCCGGCATGGCCGCACAATTCACTTTGATCATAAGTTTATCGCGGCGGGAAGAGCCCTCGTGAATCGCACGGGCTACGAGTTCTTTGCCGGTTCCTGTTTCCCCGAGCAACAGGACTGTTGTCGGCGAATCTGCCACTTTCGAAACAAGATTAAACACCTGTTTCATTTCAGACGAGTTGCCTACCAGGTTAGAGAATCCTTCAGCAGATTTTTGTTCCGCCACCAGGTATGCTTTTTCCTCCTCCAGCCGTTGTTTATATCGGTCAATTTCAGCTATCTGCTGTTCTATTTTTTCATTCGCCAGTATATTGCATATACCTGTACCCAGCAAGTCTGCAATACCACTCAACATTTCGAATTGCTTTTTCGAAAATGCATCCTTTCTGTTTGCGTAAAGATAGAGCACGCCTTTATGTTCATTGCCATTCGTGATTTTGATGAGCAGGATTTCCTGGATACCCATTTTTGCCCAATAATGGATGTATTGGGGAATACCATCTTGATGCAACAAATCCGCTATTTCTAATATGACCGGTTCTGCAGTATCCATCGCAAGATTAAAAATGCCATCCTCTACCGGGTGTACGGTACGTTTAATAGGATTGCTTTCATGATCGCTTTCAAAGCGCTTATCCTTGCTGTGTAGGAAAGGGGCATGGGTACGCCCATCATCCTGTAATAAGCACAACGTGTAATACAATGCACCAAAAAGCGCCAGGATTTCTTCGTTAATGATATTCCATAGATCAGCCCTTGTGCGTGCTGCCGCAATTCTCGCAGCAACGCAGAGAAGGATAGATTGCTCGTTTTCTTTTTGATTCAATTGGTTTACCAAACCGATGTTACCACTCGTTTTTTTCTCATTGTTCGCTTTAGCCATGGGACGAATTTACGAAATATCGTAACTGCCAGGGAGTTGTTATGGACAATAATTTTACGAAATATCGTAACCGACTCAGTGATCAATAAGATTGTAAGTTATTGAAAATAAATTATTTGAATAGACGGCACAGGGTTTGGATAAATATAAAAAACCAATTCTGCTTATGTGCCCCAGATGCAAGACCCGGGAAGTAATTCCAGTCGCAAACGATCCGCCTGTTCCATACAAACAGCAGCCCTTGTAACACTACAATGAGAAACAACATCCAAAATCTTTCGTCACCAACAACAGGCTGATTATTGTTCCGGGCTCTTTTACAGATGGCAGTAGTTACTAAACTATGAAATGAAACATCACAATCTAAACAAGTTACCGGCACAGGTAGTCACCCTACTTAATTAAAAATTGCTTTAAAAATTACGACACATGAAACAAATCAACAGGCTTATTGCAGCTATGCTTTTTTTATCATTAATAACTTTGGAGGCTTGCCAAAACAAGGCTTCAGAACCGGCAACTACTATAAAGGACTCTGCCTTCTCGGTGGCACGAGCCGAGTATATAGAGGTAGAACCCAACGTTCGCCTGCACGTTACCGATCTTGGTGAAGGAACACCGGTTGTACTGATACATGGTTATCCTTTGAGCGATGCATGTTGGGAATACCAGTATCATGCTTTAGTAAAAGCTGGGTACCGTGTTATTGGCATCACACTCCGCGGTTTTGGTCAGTCGGACAAACCTTATGGAAAATACAATTATGACCAATTTGCAACAGATATTAAAGCGGTGCTTGACAAACTCGATATCAAAGATGCCGTAATCGGGGGCCATTCAATGGGAGGAGCAATCTCGCTGCATTATGTGGCAAAGTTTGATGCAGCGCATGTAAAAAAACTAGTGTTGTTCAATGCAGCCGCACCGCGCCATACAAAAACAGATGATTACCCATACCCTCTTTTTACTAAAGAACAAATTTCATCCTGGGTTGAATTGCATAACAACAACAGGCCAACTTTCTTTGATGCGGTTGGAGCCAGGTTTACATTATCACCAACGTCGCTTACGGCCGGATTGGGCAATTGGCTCGGCGGAATAGAGGCGCAGTCATCTCCTTACGCCACAGAGCAGGCGCTCATCGCATTGCGTGATGAAGACCTGAGAGAAGACTTGCCGAAGATAAACATACCAACATTGATTCTTCATTCAAGAAAAGATTCAATCGTTGCTTTTGCACTTGCTGAACAGATGAAAGCTGGTATTAAGAATTCAACGTTGATTCCTTTTGAGAATAGTGGCCACGCTGCCTTCCTGGAGGAAAAAGACAAAACAAATGAAGCATTACTGGCTTTTATTAAGCAGTAGATGATCAGAAGTTTTAAAAATGACAAGGACCAGTTTTCTTAAAACTGGTCCTTGTCATTTTTTGTGCAAAAAGCAAGGTCTAAGAGTGCTGGGAAAAGCCTGGTGGCATGTTGGGCTTTAATTGACCTTTCACATTTTTCTATAATTATTTGGCAGCTACTTCCTTTGCCGCTTGCATTATTACTGCTGCAACTTTTTGAGGCTGGGAAATATATACAGCGTGGCTGCCTTTAATCTCTGTAACCTTTGTATTGGAACGTTTGTACATGTTGTGCTGAATTTCCGGATTGATGCTTTTATCTTCAGTTGCTACGATTCCGTATGTAGGTTTATGTCTCCATGCAGCATCTGTAACAGGCGTTGCAAAAGATTTTCCGTAAAAAGCTCCCTGTGACGAATACATGAAGTCTGCATCTTCCTTGCTTAGATCAGCACAAAAGCCTTCATGGTATTTTGCTTTGTCATAGTAAACGATACCCTTTTCGTCCGGAGGCAAAACACCGTTCTCTGGGGCAGGTTTCATTGTTTGGAACCATGTAAGGGCAGATTCGCCATTATCAGGTTGAAAGGCTGCTATATACACCAGCCCTGCAACTTTAGGATGATTTCCTGCCTGCGTAATAACTTCGCCTCCCCATGAGTGACCGGCAAGGATGGTTGGGCCGTCCTGTGCATCAAGTGCCAGCTTTGTGGCTGCTACATCGTCCTCAAGAGACGTCAGCGGATTTTGAACAATTGTTACGTGATAACCTTGTTTCGTCAGCACCTCATAGATGCCCTTGTAACCGGAACCATCGGCGAAGGCGCCGTGTACCAATACCACATTCTTTATGGCTTGAGCGTTTGATGCGGTTGCAAGAAAAAGAATGGCTACTAATGCTATAAGACCGCTTTTTAATGTGCTGATAAAAGTTTGCTTTTTCATCCTTATTGTTGTTGAAGTTTTTTGTTTGAATCAACGATACAAAGATGGGCCGAAAAGCAGGCGCCGCCGGTGAGCATATTACCCGATTAGTTGTGATTATTTCCCTCCCCTGGATATTTCCGAAGCATCTCTGAAATCGCAGGGAGACTCGCCCTCATTCTTCTTGAAGAAATTAGAGAACTAGGGCACGTCTTTAAACCCAAGTTCAAACGTAATATGTTATAGAGATCGGTCGGTATAAAGCAAAAGCCGTTTGACAGCAATTGCAATTTCTTCTGGGCAGGCTCATTGAGTGTAACGAATATATGATCGGTAACTGACTGAGCTTAATAATTTGATAACTGAAAGTTCAAGAGAAAATCATCCAGAAAACCAGGAGACTGCTTTGAAGAAAAATACTTAATAAAACAAGAAGCTGAAGCCAACATATCTAACGGTAATACACATACTAACTAACAAATCAACTGAGTCAAACAAACGGCAGCTGCTGCAAAGCGTTTACAATGGCCCCTACCAAATGATAGTTGTATCTTTATGAATTGGCAAAATAATCTTTAAACATTGGAAGCCCGCTTTTCGATTCCTCCTTTGTAACTTCTTTCTCAATAACGTCCCAATGTTCGGCGAGCAATCCATTTTCAATTCGCAGAATATTAACCACAATAATTGCTCTTGGTTCCCCTATGTTTGAAAACCTTCCGTGTACCATTACAAAATCCCCCTCGCTAACAATGAGTCCATGTTCATAGTGAAATTCAGGAGGCCTTGATGCAATAGCTTTTTTTAATCCCTCCCTGCCTGGTGGAATTGTCGTACTATGCTGGATATAGTTGGGTGACCAGAAACGTTCAAGCGCATCTGTTTCTTTCCTGTTGAAAGCGGCATCAAATGCTTCAAGAACCAGTTGTTTATTTCTCTCTTGTAGTGTCACCAGGTATTTTTATTTGAAGAATATTATCAAATGGTTTTCTGCCAGACTTTTTGTTGATGATCTTTTAGGAAGTCTTCAATAAATTGGGGAAGGACATTCCTGTATTTGCCTGTATCTGCAGGAATAATTTTTATCATTGCACTTATCATTTCTTCAGGATCGAGCCTTCCTGAATCATTCCCAAGGAGTAAATCGAGCTGTCCAGTCAAGTCTGCTTTCTTTGTGAAATTTTTCGTGTCATCCAACCAGCGGAAAGCTGTTTCACCCACTCTTTCATTGAATCCGGTAAAATAACCACCGGGGTTGATGGTTTGTACCTGGATGCCGTATGGGGCTAATTCCTGTTGAAGCGCCTCAGCTACGCCTTCAAGTGCAAACTTGGTCGTGCAATAGGGCGCAAGTCCAACCGGGGCAACGAGACCACCCATTGAAGATGTAAAAACAATTTTCCCTTTCTTCTTTTCTTTAATAAATTTTGCGGCGAACTTTTGTGACAGTTCAAGTGGCGCAAATACATTCGTTTCAAAATTCTTCCTGAGTAAATCTACAGGGATCTCAAACACCGGTCCCGATTCCCCATACCCTGCGTTATTGAACAGGATATCTACATCCCAGGTGAGCGCATTCTTAACATCATAAGCATCCAGTATGTCAAGTTTCTCTACCCTGAGTTTATTCTCTACCCCAGCCTCTTTTGCTTTCCTTCGAAGCGAAGTAACCTGCGGAGAGATGTGTACGCCTGCGATCACATTGTATCCTGCCTTTGCTAATCCCAGGGATACGCCTTCACCAAAACCCGTCCCCCCTCCAGTTATCAAAATTGTTTTAGTAGTTGCCATTTTATTGTAGCTTTATTTTTATTTTAAAATATTACACGCTGCGGAAGCGACCTGGAAATCCATAGGAACCGGTCCTCCTGAAACGCCAATGTAGCCAACTATTTCTTCACCATCTTTTATTGGTATTCCACCGGCAAATCCCATCAATCCTCCGCTTGAAGCTTCCATACCAAATGCTCCTATTTCAGGTTTCAAAAATTCTCCCACTGCTTCCGAATTCATCCGGAATAGCATAGCAGTTTTTGCCTTTTTTATCGCAATGTCAATAGAACCAAGGAATGCATTATCCATTCGCATAAAACTTTTTAGATGACCTGCTGTATCCAAAATAGCTACGTTCATAGGAATACCAATTTCCCTGGCTTTTCCTTTGGCCATTGCCAATAAATTTTCTGCCTGGTCAAGTGTGATGTCCATATTTTATTATTGATTTGGTAGTAAATAATGCTTTAGACTTATTAATCTATCGAGATAAAATTGATTGTCGCAAAAGGAAAATGTTTACACCATGAGTTAGAATAGAAATTCAATCGCTCTTATAGACCTGCTGATTGTTCTCTGGTTTACTCTATTGTCAAGTTCCGTGGGTTTTATTTAATAGGGAACATCGCATTGCCATTAGCAGATTGTGTTGGAGGTACTTCTTCCTGGAGAACATCCCAATGCTCTACTATCTTGCCCTTTTCAATTTTAAAAATATCCACCCCGATCATATTTTTACCATTCCAGTTCTGATAGCGGCCGTGTATCATTACAAAATCATCATTTTCTGCTACTAACCCCGGTTCATAAGTTAAATCGGCGGGTAAGTTTGGTACAATCTGTTTCAATACTTCTGTTCCATTTGGAAAAGTGGGATTATGTTGCTTGTAATTATCAGAAAAATACTTGTCGAATGTTGTAATATCTCTTTTTACAAAAACATCCATAATTGCAGTTAAAGCCAGGTCCTTGTTATTCATGCTTTACCATTTAGTAATTAACAATAACAAATTTGATAACTTAGTTGTAACTATACAATAAGTACCATTATCAATACATAGTACATTTTTATAGACTTATGGCCACAAATAGAAAAAATAAGGATTTTAATCCCAACAATTGTCCTGTTACCCATTTTATGAACCTAATGGGTGGCAAGTGGAAAGTTTTAGTCATTTACGGAATTAAAATGGGATATAATCGCGTCAGCACTTTACAAAAAGTAATCCCGCAAATAAGTAAACAAATGCTGATCAACCAGCTTCGTGAATTAGAAGAAGATAATATTATCCACAGGACGGTTTTTGCTGAAGTCCCGCCCAGGGTAGAATACAAGGTAACCCACTATGGCAATTCAATATGGCCTACTATTGTAGTTATTCAGCAATGGGGACTTGGAGATTTAAAGAAAAAGCAAAAGAGTAAATAGTTATTTTCTTGTTCAGCACAACACGTTCATAGTTAATATAAGACGCCGGAAACGCGCGGTGGTAGCTCACTCCGATATTATCAAAGCAATCGTAAACGTTGAAAGTAAAGTACTGCATCTTGCCAATGCTGCTTTCGAAGAAAAATATTTCGACCTGGATCAACCCGACAGCGCATTATCATTCATACATACAGACAAGTAACTTAAGAAGCGCAATATTTTATGTCGCGGAGTGATCGTCTCATTAAGTACCTTCAAGTCATTGAATTTGCAAATTATCTACAATACATTTGGTTTAGAAAGTGTCGTCAAAGTTTGAATTGGTTCTTTGATCCCGGTTGAACTGTTTTTGCTTTTCATTTCCACCTTAATCAATTTGCCATCATCAGTATAGGTAGCTTTCACCTTAGTGCCCTCCACTAAATATTGCCTGGAGTTATCTGGCTTGGTCATCACGAAAGACGCTATTACTGTTCGTCCGTTGAATTCGCTGCCAAAGCTCGTCATTATATTGACCGGAAGTTCAGATTGTGATATTGCCGACTTGATAACAACGAGCTTCCCCCTGGTTGAATAAACTGCGTACTTTTTTACACCATCGAGCACGAATTTCGCAGTGTATGTTGAAGAGGTGGCCCGCCAGGTTACCTTTGAAGCTTTTTTGAAATTTGCTCTAAAAGCAAGCTCAATGAACGAGGGAGGATTCTCTCCTACTCCGACCAAAGCAATTGCCATAACGAAACAGATTGCCAGTATTGAAAACATTACATCGTTCATATGTAGAAAATTTGCGGAAGAAATTGTACAGTTTTCCTGTCCGATTCTGACGAATTATTGATGTTCCTGAAAACTCAGCATATATTTTTTTTCGTTTGGTTATTCACCCTGAAATTTAAACGAATCTTTTGAGCGTCGGCTATTTAAAGGTGAAGGCAAAAGAAAGTACGTTTGCATACAATTCAGTTGATTGCGTATAATGGCCAAACCGTGCATCAAGAGCACTGAAATGCTGGTTCAGTATTCCCTTGGGCGGTGCAAGGTGAATGCCGGCACCTACAAACTGGCTCGTTAATGCAGACAAAGAATAGTTGCTGCTATAGTATTGATCATTGGCAGTATGGGTACCATATGCGCCAAAATATTTAATGGCTGTTTGCGTATAATACCGGTAAAATGGAGCAATAGAAAAGAACGAAGTAACTTTAACCGGTATCTCCAGCTCAGCAGTGTGCGCACGCAATCCCCAGTCATCCATATAATAACGGTAGTAACTTCTCAGGACAACTTTGTCACCCAAAAAATAATTTAACCGAACTCCTATTGGCAACTTTTTTCTCGTTTCAGGCAGGTTCTCTACATGTACGCTGCCATCAGCAAAATATACCCGATGAAATGGCAACCCGAGGTACCCGTTCTGCGCCACCATGTCAAGCATCACGCTGAACTGCATGCGCGTATTGACAATTTGTGAAAGTGTAAGTGATGCAGAATACGTATTTCTTGGACTTGAAGGAATGTTGTCTTTGGAAGATTGTCCATCAATAGTAATAGTTCTGCCGCTGGCCGTTGTATAAGTACTTGGTGAAACAATAGTTGGAGCAGGAATCAGTTCCGAAGGATAAATCATTTTTACTTTATCAAAAAAACCGGAAATTTTTCCGTCGATTTCTGTATTGGTGCCTAGCTTTCTTCCTGCGTGCAGGTCCAATCCCACTGACTTGTAATTGTACTCGGTGGAATAATACGCGCCGAACCCGAAACTATTGCCCCTGACATTTTCAACTGTGTACTCTACAGAAGGGTAAATGCGTGTGCCATCGGTTTTAGAAGCGCCAGATTTTGAAACATAGGCGGACGATGCAGAGGTATGATGATCGAAACCCAAACCCAAATCCAGACTGTGTTTGTTATGACGGGCATCCCAACCAACAAATTTAACATCAAGGCCATTTGAAAGATCTACCACATGCTCGTTTCCAATACCACCTGTTACGGCAGAATGAATACCTTCCTGCTTGTAATAACTGGATACAAGATTTATTTCATCCAGGTGAAGTGGCTTTACTTCATAAACTGTATCGGGCCTGGTTGCTTTTTGCGCAAATGCGCCAATAAACATTATATAAATACCTATCAGTGTAAGGCAGATTTTTTTCATAGCTACTCAGATAATTTTTATGGAATTAATTGCAACCACAGCCACCGCCTGTTTTGCCGCCATTTGCCCCTGCTGCACCCTCTCGGTAATTTTGAAAATTAGATTCTGTCTTTTGACTTTTTCGTGCACTTAGTGACATGTCTGCATCGTTGATCTTGCTTTTTTGGTACTCTTTTACATGTACGCATGAAATGGTAAAGAGTGAGCCGGCCAGAAGCAGCACAGATAATAATGAGGTGCTTTTGTTCATATTGTTGTTGTATTACTTGAAGTGTAAATTTTTGGTTGTATAAATCACGTCGCTGTCATCAATAACGATCGCTTCCATATTATTTATCTGGTTAATCATATCAAGTCCAGCATGCACTCCCATAATGGTTACAGGCGTTGCCATCGCATCAGCAATTTCGGCGTTGGTTGTAATGATGGTAACACTTTTAATTCCTTTAACCGGCAGGCCGGTACGGGGATCAATGGTATGCGAATACTTTACCCCATTTACAACAATAAATTTTTCGTAATTGCCGGAAGTAGCAACCGCCATATCGGTTACATTCATGTAAGAGAATATTTTTCCCGACAGGTTTGGATTTACAATGCCAATTGTCCAAAGATTTCCATCTGGCTGTCTTCCCCATGAAGTAAGATCGCCGGACGCATTCACGATGCCATTATACACACCCATATCTTGCAAAACGGTTTTTGCTCTTTCTGCTGCATACCCTTTACCAATACCACCAAATCCAATGCGCATGCCTTTCTCCTTTAAAAAGACGGTGCTTTCTTTTTCATCCAGTATAATATTGCGGTAATTGATCAGCCGCACCATTCTTTTAGCGGTGCGCGCATCTGGCAACTGCTTCATGTTTGTATCAAAATTCCAGAGGCTTTTGTCTACTGAGCCATACGTGATGTCAAATGCACCTTGTGTTATCGCAGATATCCTAATAGATCTTTCAATTAGCCTGAAAGTTTCTTCACTTACTTTAACAGGATGAATACCTGCAGCATTGTTTATTTTAAACGTCTCACTTGTATCGCTGAAGGTAGTCAGCAAATCTTCTATTCGCCTAATTTCGGCAATGGCAGCTTCAATTCTTTTGTTGGCCCAATCAACGCACCGGCCCACTACGCTTATCTCAAACTGGTTGCCCATCAGTTTCATTGATTGTTTATGCAACACGGCTGGCATTGCCCATTTACTGGTTGGCAGCATGTATGGCCGTATTTAGTTCATCAATAAAAACCGTAATACCATGACTGGGATATCCATCCCATTCTTTGATCACTTTTCCGTCAGCGTCCAGTAGAATTGTCGCCGGAAAATTTCCCTGTGCATTGTACCGGTCAGCAAGTTTGTCATTTTGTTGCTGTTGTTCTTTGCTGAGCTGGTTTTTTCTAAGTCTTGGAAAATCTGCATTCACCAGCTCCAATTGCTCATCCGCAACTTTTTTAAAACCGTCGCTGTCAAATATTTCTTTGTGCAACCGGATGCACGGGCCGCACCAGTCAGAGCCGGAAAAATTCAATAAGATAAGATGATGCTTTTCATGTGCAGTTTGTTTTGCTTTTTCAAAATCTGTCTGCCACGACAAATCAATAACAGTAATGGACGACAAAAGTAACAATGCCAAAAATTTCATGGATTCAAAATTTAGTAACACTTAAAAGGATCATGTGTAAGAAAAAGCAGGTCTAAAAAAAACAGGCTTGCTATTCACCAATATCAAAAAAAACTCCTGGCAAACGGTAACGTGTAAAGGGATTGAAGCAACTCCGCTTTTACAATCCTCTTTGTGAAACCGGTTGACGATCCACCAGCTACCCCTACACCAACTATATAGTTACCGGATTGTGAAAACTCAGGTAATTGGACTTCGCTGTGATCACATCCATTTGTTTCCTGTTCATCACATGATAACAGTAACAGTAAAATGGCCGATAACAGGCAATTAACAATCAATGGCTTCATAAATGAGGGTATGTTTCGTTTTACCAAAGCAATGCAAACTGATAGATGTACCATTTTAGAGAAACAGTTGGGTTCAAAAAAAAGATTTCATCCTTCGCCCAACCAATTAACAACTGATTAGCATCTTTACAATAACCGAATGCAAGAACAGCTAAACAAACTTTTACACAGGTGTATTAAAGGGGAGCGCCATTCTCAAAAGGATCTCTATGTACTGCTGGCGCCTAAAATGTTTGTAGTATGCCTGCGCTACTCAAGAAACAGGGAAGATGCCGAAGAAGTGTTGCAGGAAGGATTTATCAAAGCGTTTGAGCATTTGACTGAATTTAGTTTCAACGGGTCTTTTGAAGGATGGGTCAGAAGAATAATGGTTAACTGCGCCTTGGATAAATATCGTCGCAAAGCACAGCTGCACGCAGTTGTTAATATTGAGGATTTGAAAACCGAACAGGCGGACACAGAAGTCATCTATGCTCACTTGGATGTAAAAGAGATGGTAAAACTGGTGCAGTTGCTTCCCCCAGCCTACAGGATGGTTTTCAACCTGTATGTTTTTGAGGGTATGAAACACCGGGAAATTGCAGAACTCCTGGGCGTTTCCGAGGGAACGTCTAAATCCAATTTATCCGACGCAAAAGCAATTTTACAAAAGGCCATTAAAAAAAATGAAAGGATTGCCCAACAAAATTTTATGTAAGCATGGGTAGAAATTTACTCGATATTGAAAATTTGTTTCGTGATTCAATTGAAGCGCATGAAGAAATGCCTCCAGAGAAAGTCTGGAACGAAATTGATCACACCCTCGATAAAAAAAGCGAAGCAAGCACCAAAAGAAAATACAACCGTTTGAAAAGGTTGTCTGCTGTCCTGCTTTTATTTTTACTGGGAACAATTGCATATGAATTGCAAACAACTTACAAAAACAAGTTTAGTAGCAATGCGGACTTTGGAAATACAAATATTTCCAAAAATAAAATGAATAACAAAAGTGAAGCTGCGCACGACAATATCATCGCAGTCCCTTTTACCAGGAGAAATAACACAGCTGGAAAAGATTCCAGTGAAATTGCTGCCAACAATACGGTTGACAATAATACAAAACAACCGGTCGATAAAATTCGGCCTGCAGCCAATCCAACTGCAAAGCCCGATGCTGTAAAATATTCCAGCAATGCAGTGTCGGCAACAAAACCAAATCTCTATTACAAAAAAGAGAAAATAAACAACGCTGTTGAAATCAAAGTTGTCAGCAATTTTCATCCAGGCCTCATAAAAAACAAAATGACGCCCGCTGTGAAAACAGGCATCGTTGTTCACGCACAAAATCCTGCAAAACACACGGACTTTAATTCAGCAGAAGATCAATTGCCATCAAATGAAACAACGTTGAATGTTATTGCCTCGCCGCACCAGGCTTTAATGGGCCAACGATCAGCAACCGAAACTGAGGCTGGCAAAAAAGAAAAGAATTTGCATTCTGCCAATATACAACGCATGCCTTCCAGTTTGGTTTATGACGTAAATACTCATGCACCATTGCTACAGCCTGACATACAATCCGCACCTACAGTTGTTGCCAAAAAACAAAATACTGTTCATTATTCGTTGATGCCTTTTGTAGCCCCGCAATTTAACTTTAACCACATTGTAGATAACGATGATATTGGCATGGGAGGACAACGACAAGATGACGCTGACGATATAAAAAATGGAGAAAACCATCAGCGTTCGTACTCGTTTGGTCTGCTTATCGACATTCCGTTGAAGAAACGCTGGTCGTTACAATCTGGCGTCAGCTACATTTATAAAATAGCTGAAATTAACCCCAAAAGAATTTATGCCCGCAACGACAATGGCAGTATACAATACCGGTTTGATTTCTCATCCGGGTATACCTATTTGTCAACCAAGAACGGCACCCCAGCTGCAGGAGACAGCATATTAGCGACAGAAAATAGCAGCATTTTGCAATACATCGGTATTCCAGTGGCAATTAATTATCGTTTTCTAAATGGGAAATTCAATATCATTCCAACAGTTGGTGCTATGGTTAATTTTTTAATCGACGAAAAAATACAAACCAATGTTGAAACCGGTTCCAGCAATGATAAGCAGAGCATAAAATCAATCCAGGGATTGAAAAAAATGTATCTAAATTCCATTACCGGTATCACATTTCAGTACAATGCCGGAAAACGACTTGCCATCGACATTACGCCTTCAGCAAATTTTGCATTGGGAACAATCAATAATAATGCTGCTGTAAAATCCTATCCAAATGCATTTAGTATTGCAGCGGGATTGAAAATCTATTTTTAATAATAGCTGTTTTCGATTTTAAATTATCTGTTTCGTTTCTGCAACATTTGCATGTACAGGTTGCCTACTTGAGAACACAACATTCATTATACAATAGGAAAGTCACGTAGGTAATGACTCCAAAATCGCAACCGATTCTGAAGAATTGTTGAATTTCTGGAAAACATAAATTCAAAGATTGTACGTCTGCATTAAAATACACAAGCATTGAAATTATCTCTGCCTGACCATTTTTTAAGAGTTGCATTGGGTCATACGTTAGAAAATAAATGTCTATATTTGCGCCACTTGCAAAGAATAATCACGATATCATTTTTAGTTATTTTCCTTTGTGCAAATACAGTATTTGGACAGGTTTTGAAAGTGCCTGCGCTTCTGCAACATTACCATTTGCACCTTGCTGACAAAAACAATGATGATCATGTCAATAGCTTTTTAGACTTTCTTAAAAAACATTATTCGGCAGACAGCCCCACCTCTCAAAAAAACGGGCATGACCACAGTAATCTGCCGCTGAAAAATATGGGCCATCATACAGGCAGTATTTGTGTTTTGCCTTCAAGTGGCTGTCAGAACAGCCATACTGTTCTTGGACTTCGATCCGTCTATAAATCAATCTATAAACAACCCTCACACGCTTCCAATTGCCTGGGAAGTATCTGGCAGCCTCCCCGTTTTATCAGTTAATTTCTCCTTTTTTAATGTCGCATAGGACACCCATGTCTTGTGCCCTTGATTGTGCATAGCTACATGCATCAAGTAAAGATTTTTTTACGACAAATCTGATCATTCATGTTTAACAGAATTATTGAGTTTTCAATAAAGAATAAACTCATTGTCAGCCTTTTTATGCTAGGACTGGTAGGATACGGTATTTATGAATTAACGCGATTGCCAATAGATGCAGTTCCGGACATCACAAATAACCAGGTACAGGTAATTACCATTGCACCCGCTCTCGGCGCACCCGATGTAGAGCGTCTAATCACTTTTCCTATTGAGCAGGTAAACAATAACATTCCCGGATTAAAACAGCTGCGCAGTTTTTCTCGTTTCGGTCTTTCCGTGGTAACCATTGTTTTTAATGATGCAACAGATATATACTGGGCCCGGCAGCAGGTGAACGAACGCCTGCAACAGGTACAGGAACTAATACCCAAAGGCTTTGGAACCCCTACACTGGCGCCTGTCACTACAGGCCTTGGTGAAATCTATCAATACACGGTAAGGCCCAAAAAAGGATATGAAAACCGGTACACTGCAATGGAGCTCCGTACCATTCAGGATTGGATCGTGCGCCGTCAGTTACTGGGCGTTGAAGGCGTAGCAGAGGTTAGCAGTTTTGGCGGACTTTTAAAACAATATGAAATCGCCGTCGATCCATCCAAACTGATGGCAGCCAATATTACAATTAACGATGTATTTTCTGCTCTCGAAAAAAACAATGCGAACACAGGAGGTGCTTACATTGAAAATGGCCCAACCATATTGTTTATTCGCAGCGAGGGACTTGTGGGCAACCTGGATGACATAAAAAATATTGTCGTTAAAAACCTTCCCAACGGTGCGCCACTTTTAATTGGCAACGTTGCCGAAGTCAGATTTGGCAATGCTACACAATATGGAGCCATGACCTACAATGGAGAACAACAAGTATCTGGCGCAGTTGTGATGATGCTGAAAGGTGCCAATAGCAACGAGGTAATAAAAAACATAAAAGAGCGCATTGGTAAAATTCAAAAAACATTGCCAGAAGGTGTAATGATCGATCCATTTTTAGATCGCACCAAAATGGTAGATAATTCCATCAGTACGGTTTCTAGAAATCTTTTGGAAGGTGCATTGATCGTGATATTTGTCCTGGTGCTGTTTCTCGGAAACCTGCGTGCCGGTTTACTGGTAGCTTCGGTGATTCCATTGGCAATGCTGTTTGCAGTCATCATGATGAACCTGTTTGGAGTAAGCGGTAACCTCATGTCACTTGGTGCACTGGATTTTGGACTTATTGTTGACGGTGCTGTGATCATTGTAGAAGCTGTCATGCACAGACTTCACCACAGCAAAAAATTCAGCCAAACTGCTGAATTATCGCAATCGCAAATGGACAATATCGTTTTTGGGACATCCTCAAGAATGCTCAATGCCGCTGTTTTTGGCGAAGCCATCATACTCATCGTTTATCTTCCCATCTTTACATTACAGGGCATAGAAGGTAAAATGTTTAAGCCAATGGCACAAACAGTGGCGTTTGCACTGGCCGGCGCTTTTATACTGTCGCTTACTTACGTTCCAATGATGTCAGCACTGTTCATTAGCAAAAAGATATCCCACAAAAAAACTTTATCCGATAGAATGATGGAGCGACTGGAACGCTTTTACCAGCACAAATTAGAAAAGGCGTTAAAAATTCCTAAACGCATCATTGGTGTTACCCTCGCTTTATTCGCTGTTGCTGTTTTTGTTTTGTTTCAGCTGGGCGGTGAATTTATTCCATCACTACCCGAAGGAGATTTTGCAGTGGAAACAAGAGTATTGCCTGGAAGTAATCTTAATACTTCCATTGACGCAGTATCAAAAGGATCAAAAATTTTGCTGGCAAAATTTCCTGAAATACAAAAGATAGTAGGAAAAACCGGTAGCAGTGAGGTTCCCACGGACCCGATGCCTGTTGATGCCACCGATATGATGATTATATTAAAAGATCGAACGGAATGGACCTCAGCAAAAACCTATGAAGAGCTGGAGGCAAAAATGACAAAAGAACTGGAAGCGGTACCGGGTGTTACATTCGGGTTTCAATATCCGGTTGCCATGCGTTTCAATGAACTCATTTCCGGTGCGAGACAAGATGTAGTATGCAAGATATTTGGAGATGACCTCGACTCGCTTGCGCATTATGCCGATAAACTTGGCCGCATCTGCAACACAGTGCGAGGCAACAGCGGATTATATATAGAAGCCATCACCGGCATGCCTCAAATCGTTATCCGGTATAACCGGGCCGTGATCGCTCAGTATGGCTTAAACATCAGCGATGTTAATCGCGTGGTAAATGCCGCCTTTGCCGGCGAAAAAAGTGGGACAGTATATGAAGGCGAAAAGAGATTTGACCTTGTGGTAAGGCTTACCGGCAACAAAAGAAAGGATATTGTGGATGTCCGGAATCTTTTAATCGAAACACCTTCGGGCGCAAGTATTCCTTTGAGTGCGGTGGCGAATGTAGATATTGTTGAGGGCCCCAACCAGATACAACGCGAAAACTCGCAGCGTAGAATTGTCGTGGGCTTTAACGTGCGTGACCGTGACGTGCAAAGCCTCGTGAAGGAGCTGCAAACCAAAGTTGCTCAACAAATAAAATTACCTCCCGGATATTATATTAGTTACGGAGGTGCCTTTGAAAACCTGGAAGCTGCAAAAAAGCGTTTATACATAGCCGTTCCTGTATCACTTATCCTGATATTCGTGTTGCTTTATTTTACGTTTCAGTCTATCAGACAGGGATTGTTCATATATACTGCCATCCCATTGTCAGCAATCGGTGGCATTTTGGCCCTTGCTGCCCGTGGCATGTCGTTCAGTATTTCCGCAGGTGTAGGATTTATAGCATTGTTTGGTGTTGCCGTATTAAACGGCATCGTACTTATCGCAGAGTTTAACAGGTTACAAGCCGAGGGCCTGACTGATATCAAACGCATCGTAGTGCAGGGAACTAAAATAAGATTAAGACCCGTGTTAATGACAGCATTTGTTGCCTCTCTTGGCTTTTTGCCCATGGCCCTGAGCACAGGAGAAGGGGCTGAAGTGCAAAAACCATTGGCTACAGTTGTAATAGGTGGATTACTTATCGCAACATTTCTCACCCTGTTTGTTTTACCAATACTCTATACCATGTTTGAAAAAAACGTTGTTACTCATAAAAAGTCTGGGCCAACAACAACGTTACTTTTATTGTTGACTGCACTAATGGCTTTCTCCAAAACACAGACACAGGCACAAACGCCCATCACCTTAAAGGCAGCCATTGATACCGCCGTAAAGAACAACCTGACGCTGCGTAACGAGCGCCTGCGCGCCGAATACAGGCAAAAATTGATTCAGTCCGCGAAAATGATTCCGCCTACGACTGTGTCAGCGGAGTACGGACAAATAAACAGTTACTATGGAGATACGAAACTGAGTGTTGCCCAGAGCATTAATTTCCCAAAAGTGTATAGTACCCAGAAAGCCTACCTGACAGAAGAATGGAAAAGCAGCGTGTTAAATGCAAGCATGCTTGAAACTACATTGAAAAAAAAGGTAGCGGAGATATTTGTGAACCTGCTCTATCTCGAACAAAAAAAGAAACTGCTACAAAAAAACGATAGCCTCTTTGCTTCGTTTCTCGACAAAGCCACCCTGCGTTTCAATAAGGGAGAAAGCAATGTGCTTGAAAAAACAACTGCAGAAAACCAACGCGGACAGATCACGCTGCAATTGTCACAACTTGATCAGGATATGGAACTGTTGCAACTACAGTTTGAATTACTGCTTAACTCTCCTTCTGTTTTTATTGCAGAGAACGATAATGAAATGCTTACCCCTCTCATGAACCTTGATACTACCCAATTATCATCGCATCCTGTCATGCAATATTACCGTCAACAGGGAGAGGTTGCCGCCGCTGCCGTGGCAGTTGAGAGATCAAGGCTACTGCCTGACCTCTCTGTAGGATATAATATTATGGGCATGAAAGGAATGGGGGCCGATAACAAAGAGTATAACAGCGCCCTGCGTTTTCAATCTGTGCAGGTTGGTGTGGGGTTACCGATTTTTGCAGGCGGACAAAAGGCAAGGATCAATGCTGCGCGAACGAATCAGATCATCGCAACCAACGATTACGAAGTAAATCTTCAGTCCTTTACTAACGCCTATAAACTGGCTGTGGCCAATTATTACAAGTACGATAAAGCAGTGGCATATTTCACACACACTGCCCTTAAAAATGCAGAGATAATCACCACCACTGCCAACAAGCAATTTGTGAATGGAGAAATAAACTACCTTGAATGGGTATTGCTTACTACCCAGGCCATCACCATTCAAAGTGATTACATAGAAGCGTTGAGAAACCGGAACAGCAGTGTGGTCGACATCAATTCATTCATTCAAAACTAAAGCGATGCAAGCAATACTCGCTGCAGCGCTTACGCGGTTGTTATTTTCAAACTATCTTTTAAAATTTCAAACAATGATCTTCAACACAATCAAAAAGATATACATACTCATCATACCTGTCTTTTTTCTTATAGCCTGTGGAAATAATAAAAGAGAAGAAACAGTGGCCGCAACAAACAAAACCAATGTCGTTGTACTCAACACGGAACAATATAAAAATGCAGGCATTCAAACCGGGCCACTTTCCAACCAATCAATTGCCACAACAATTAAAGTGAACGGGAAGATAGACGTACCTCCGCAAAATATTGTTTCGGTAAGTATACCGCTGGGCGGCTACCTTAAGTCATCAAAACTGCTCCCAGGCATGCAGATAAGAAAAGGCGAAATACTGGCTGTAGTAGAGGATCAGCAATACATTCAGTTGCAGCAGGATTATCTTACCGCTAAGGCAGAGATCGCCTTCAATGAAGCAGAATACAACAGACAAAAAGAACTTAATGCCAGCAAAGCCAGCAGCGATAAGGTGTACGAACAATCAAAGGCGACTTATGAAAAACAATATGTGTTACTAAAAGCACTGGAGCAAAAGCTACAATTGATCGGCATAAATCCTGAAAAGGTGGTGCCTAATAATATTTCCAAAAGCATCAACATATATTCTCCTATTCATGGTTTTGTTTCAGCTGTGAATATCAACATCGGCAAATATGTAAACCCCGCGGATGTAATGTTTGAGCTGGTAAATCCCGCAGATATACACCTGGCGCTCACTGTTTTTGAAAAGGACATAAACAGGCTATCTATTGGACAAAAAGTTATCGCCTACACCAATAGTAATCCTGAGAAAAAATATCCCGGCACGATTATTCTCATCAGTAAAAGTCTGTCCAGCGACCATGCTACAGAACTGCATTGCCACTTTGAGAAATATGACAACTCATTGTTGCCCGGAATGTTTATGAATGCAGAGGTAGAAGTTTCCGGAACCAATACACCTGCCCTGCCGCAGGATGCCATTGTTAGGTTTGAGAATAAGCAATACATATTTATCGTGCAGCCTGGCAATAGGTTTGCGCTGCACGAAGTACAAACAGGAAGTACGGAAAACGGTTTTACAGAAATTATCAATGCCAGGGAATTGGATTCGCAAACCATTGTTACCAAAGGTGCTTACAATTTATTAATGGCCCTTAAAAATACAAGCGAAGAGTAAGAGAACGCTTCATAATTGTTGATGATGATGAATTAGTACACTTTAAACAAATGAAGTCGCTGATTGGCGACTTCATTTGAAACAGCCGCTGTAAAAATGGCGTTTGACTATCCTGCTTTCGCCCAAAGCAGAGACAGCAATGAATTCAGGAACTAAGGCGTTTTTATTTCAGCCGGCAGCGCACGCAGTGTTTGGCAACGCCATGGTTTGGAAGTATTTGCCAACCGTCTCAAAGCATTGGAAGTACGTATTTCCGAAAATGGCATTATTCTTATTGTAAATAGTAAACCGAAGCTTTAAAATGAGACCCAAATCATTTCAGCGTTCTTCTTGAGAAGCGAATCCTCCATGAGCATAAAAATCGAAGGCTTTAATTTTTAATTCGACGATTGTTTTAGGTGTTGTTTTGGTAACTTTTACGAACCCAAGTTCCTCGAAATAATCAAGAATGATGTTTAGATAATCGCGATCGATATCAAAAAGTTTTTTTGCATCATCATTTCCAAACGAAGTCGTAGGCCCCTCAAATATCAGGTGATTTAGTATTGAGTCCTTAAGTACAGAAGTAATCATATGGTGAATTCTATTGAATAATATAATATTAATCTTAATGGTGCTCAGGCGGTCGAAACAAAAATATCCTGGCAATCGTTTCAAGCACATTTCATTTTTGACAGCACAACCTCATCGGCAAACTACCAAACGATTTTGGAGAAAGATTGGAGATTTCATTGATGGTAAAAGTCATAATTTGTTAACATCGGAGTTAAATGCTGGTTCAAAAATGTCGCGTCCGAATGCTCAAGATATTGCAGGCGTCAGTTCGGTATTAAGTAGGTTAAAAGAAGACTATTTCCGAAAATACTTTAACCCTGATTAGTTATCTTTTGGCAAGAGCAAGAAGATTGTTGAAGTATCTATTGGAAGGATAAATATGATTGTGTGGCCTTTCAAAACAAAATACACAGCAAGTTCGCATAAAACATTTTAGTTTGGTTCGGGGTCTCACTTTGGTACGGAAACAGACTCACAACGCCCGTTGTGTTTACCTCGGGCAGCTTGTTCGATTATGCCTTTTTTTCAGAACTTCTTCAATTTGGTTATTAATTTCCTGCAAGACAATACAATCCTTTGCCATAGCTATTAGAAAATCCAGAATTGCCACAACTTTTCTCTAACCATTCTCCAAAAAGACATCACAAGTTTGCTATTATTTAATCAATTTAAAATGTAATCATGTTTGTTTTGCACGGTTGGAGAGCAGAAAGCTTTATGTGAAAGATTAGAAAAGAATGGATGCTGTCAGGGACATCCGTTAGACACCTTGCTCTAATTTCTGAAATTAATTAGATAAGTATTAAAGTAATAAAAAAATTAAACTATGTCAATGATTAAAATTGGTTGGGTCGGACTAGGAAAAATGGGAATACCCATGGTCACTAACCTAATCAGGAAAGGGCTTTCAGTTTGTGTATATAACCGTACCAAAGAAAAAGAACGGAACCTGTTAAAGTTAGGAGCAACAGCAGCAACAAGCTTGCAGCAACTCTCCCAGGACTGTGACATTGTTTTCACTATTGTATCTGATGATGCGGCGGTAGAAGAAGTTTACAACGGCGAGAATGGCCTATTGAGTCATCCGAAGCCAGGAGTATTATTAGTTGATATGAGCACGGTGGGTGTTCAAACCTCAAAAAAACTGGCCAGTGATTGCAGTAGAAAGAATGTTCGTTTTTTTGAAGCTAAAGTATCAGGCAGTGTAAAGCCAGCAGAGGAAGGACAGTTGTTGATCTTGGCCGGAGGGGAAATGCAAGACTATCAAAAAATACAACCGCTGTTTAGCATATTGGGCAAACAAAGCATCTATATGGGTGAAGTGGGAAAAGCCAGTGCCGCGAAAATATGTTTAAATTATTTTTTGGCACTTACTTTCCAGGGGCTCGCCGAAACGGTTTTGTTCGCACAGCACCTAAACATGGAAAAAGCAGACATTCTCAATCTTATTAATGAAAGCGCTTGTGGTAGCGGTGTCACTAAAATGAAATCGCAGCCAATTATTAATAATGACTTTTCTCCCGCCTTCGCGCTTAAACATATAACAAAGGACCTTCGCCTTGCTCATAATGAAGGCCTGGCATCACCGTTATTTTTCCCATTGCAGGCCACTTTCCAGGCTGCCTTACAAACGGGTCTTGGTGAAAGAGATGCCATAAGTATTATCGAAACCCTTAGAATGAAATAACTATGCTTGACCAAAGTTCGGATTGCATGCCACAAAAAATGATCTTTTACAGGCAATCCCGGCTTAAAAAAGAAGGCACTGCATCATTGATAGTTGCAAATTTTTTATTAAATTATGGTAGCTATTTGGAAATAAGAATAAACTATTGCCAGCTTCAGATACCTGATGATAATAACTTCCTTTAAAGTTTCAAAAAAATGAAATGAGGAAAACAAAAGCAATTATTGTCACTTTTGTCATCTTTCTTGCTTTCAACCAAAAGAATAAAATCATTACGGAACCTTTAAAAAATCCTGTAAAGATTTTCAGTAAAAATGGGTTGCTTGAGATTACGCTGAAACCTACAGAGGAACACATACAACTCGCAGGAAAAACTTACACTGCCTGGCTATACAATGGAAGCTATATGCCTCCGTTGCTTCACTTAATTCCGGGAGATACGTTAAAAATTAAATTAGTAAATGGCTTGCAGATGGAAACCAATCTGCATTTTCACGGTATGAATATTTCACCTTCCGCAAATGGTGATAACATTTTTAGAATTGCAAACCCGGGAGATACTTTGCTATACGAAATGGTTGTTCCGGTGAATCATGATGCCGGAACTTTCTGGTATCATCCGCATACTTGTGGCAATAGTGAACAGCAGGTTGCCCTGGGTTTGAGTGGAGGTGTACTTGTGGAAGGCCTGTTTTCTAAGTTGCCACCTGAATTTAAAAAGCAGAAGGATTATTTAATGCTGCTGAAAGATATTCAGTCTACTGAAGATTTGAAGAAAATAGTTTTATGCAGTGCTGAAAAAGGAGTAAAAGAGGTATATAAGTTTGACAGCAATAAGCCAAGACAAATTACAGTAAATGGACAAATGAATCCTTACATAAGTATACAACAAGGGGAAACACAAATCTGGAGAATATTTAATGTTGGCGCTGATATTTATTATAACATTCACCTTGAAGGCCATCAGCTTTACCAGATAGGGGAAGATGGTGTCTATTATAAACGGGTAAAAGTAAGAGACAGCATTCTAATGCCGCCGGGATCAAGAATCGAATTACTTGTACAGGCCAGGATAGCAGGTGAGTTTAAATTAAAAACACTGGCATTGAGTACAGGATCTGACGGAGATAATTACCCTGAAGCTACTTTGGCTACAATGGTTTGCAACAATGCATCCGTGCGGCCTTTACCCATACCATCTACCATAAATGATCAACTGGTTGATTACCGAACAAAAAAAATAACAGCGAGAAGAACCTTTACGTTTACTGAAGGGAAAGGGGGCTTTTACATTAATGACAGGCAGTTCAACCGGGATTCAGTGGATACCAAAGTAAAATTAGGTAGTCTCGAGGAATGGACCGTAATAAACGCTTCTGATGAAATGCATTGTTTTCATATTCACCAGATAAATATGCAGGTAATAGAAATAGATGGGAAGCAGGTAGAATTTAATGGCTACAATGACGTTGTAAATATGCCACCTAAAAGTACTATCAAACTACTCTTGCCATTTACGGAAGATTATATGTTAGGCAAGTTTGTTTATCACTGCCATATACTTTCACATGAAGACAAAGGAATGATGCAGGTAATTGAAGTGGTTAGATAGTCGAAAAGACGTGTCACCACCTACCTGAAACCAGGTCCCTTTTTAGGAGTTTCCGCAAGTGTTCATTTACTCGATTGTTGTTTTTATGTACCGGCGCATCTTCTTCGATCAGATGTTCCTTTTAAAATTCCCGACAGAAATTCCACGAGACCTCTCTCTTTACAGGAGCCATATTTACCTTCACTTGTTGCCGGTTATACATAAATGGGATGTTGGCAAAATAAAAAACATTGAACTTGTAATGTAATGGCTCCTTTCTGTCCTACTGCGTAACAAAAGGATGATAGGATTTAGCTGAGTGGTATCTGACGTATGTATCCTGTCCTTTATAACTTATGGAAAAAACTATAGCAGGATGGAGCGATTATTTTTTAGATGGCAGCTTCACCTGTGCTCATTGCGAAGGTATTAGACTTTTATTTAAACGTACAACTCGAAAACAATGTATGCTCCCGCTTTTCTTTGGGGAACAAAGCCGACACACAGACCTTGTGGGTGGTGTATAGGATCAATGTAGCGCATATCAGCCTCGGTGCTACCACAAAGATCGCACAATTGTTTTTGGGTCCTTCAACGCAGCCAATTCTTTGCGCAATGATTGTAATTCCAATCTACAATTATTAATTTCTTTAATCAATTGCTTACACTTGGCTTTCGACAGTTTTTCATGTTGTTTAAAAAGCACGTCACATCCAATATAGCCTCCACACAGCAGTCCGGGAATCGCTACTAACAGGTAAACAATATTCATTGTAATAATCAAATTCATGTATCATAAAATTAGAAAAGGAAGGGCTCTTAAAATAAATGAGCGGGGATAAATTATTTACAATGGGGAAGAATTATTCGGTGGAAAAATAGACTTATTATCGTCGTCAAAACAATTATGAAAATAAGCTATTTCTTTCATCATTTAAAGGCTGGTTCAGCTTAACACCTGCGTAATCATAATTTAATATTCAAATCCTTATCAAAAATCCGGTTGGTAAATTACCAGTATTGTAAAATAAATTACGCACTGCCAAAATCAAACAATTCCTCCTCTCCTGTTACTTTTGCTTCATGACACCAGACGATATCATCAATGCGGCTTTTATGAATGGCAGCTTTATCCCGGGCGAAGGTTTGTTTGTACTCGAAGGAAATCCCACTCAAAATATGTTCAGGGTAGTGCCGGCAGACAAAGCCTTTACCGATAACCTGATTTGCTTTACCTGGAATATCAATACGGAGTTTCAGTTCATGGGTATATTCACCACGGAGAAAGCTGCCGAAGATACCATTCGAGTGATCAGGGAAAAATTTAGAGATGAATCGGGTAAACGACTGATGTAGTCTTCAATCATTAAACCTCCACAAAAAAACACAGCTACTACTAACGATGCTAATGCACCGATAGCTGCTGCAAAGCGTTTACAATGGCACCCACCAGTTTTGTATCTACTCCTCCGATGCCAACCGGAGACTGACTGATCGCCCGAAAATCGCCCTGCTCATCTTTTTCGAAAACAAGCTCCTCTCCTTTTACGACAATATAAAATTTGTAGTCGTATCCAAAAGTCACCAGTCGTCCTTTCAATATTTGCTCGTCTCCGTCACAACTTACTGGTATTTCAAAATAATGTTCCATTACCACAAATATAAGAAGCAGGAAGAGATTATCTGGTAACTTCCTTCTACTCCTGTTATCGCCCAGAATAAGCCTGTTCCTCAAAAAGCAACGCCTTGACTGGATTATTTTCTAATCAGTTGTAAGTGGATGATAATATAGAATCACCTTCCTAATACCTGAATTTTTCATCTGGATATACTTCTTTGCCGATTTTAAAAAACCATGCCTTTTGCTCTTTATCTCCCTTTTTATCATAAAATTCAATCAGCCACTGGTACAAAGTATTTCCTCCTTTGCCCCCAGTTTTGGCATTTGCTAATTTTCCAAAATAATAGGCGGCCTGGTCGTCAAACCCTGACTTTTGGGCACTTATGCCTGCATATAATACTACATTAGTATCAAGGGCAACAGTAGACCATTTATTTTCATACATATAAGCGCCAACAGCCAGGCAATCTTTAAAATTAAATAAGGCCGACACATAATCTCCGTTATTATAGGCGTGCACCCCTGCTTGAAAATACCCCTGGTAAATAGACATTACTGGTTTGTAATTGTCAATTTGAAGTTGCAAATATTGTTTTTTACTATCCATTGCAACATACTTTTTGATTGCGTCAAAAGCTTCTATCCGGGCTGTTGGATATTTCAGAAAAAGATTAACATCATTGGTAATATCACTGTAGATCCTGGCCTTTGTATACCACGCATCCTGATCATTACTGTTCTTCCCATCTGCGAGGTACTGGTCAATCTGAAATTTTGCTTCTTCGTATCTATAGCTTTTTGCCAGGTCTTTAATTTTGTCAAGTTTTTGAGCATATAAATAAGGGCATGCCGCAACAAGTACAATCAAAAAAATATACCTCATTGGATTTTATTTTTTTAGAATCGAATTAATTTCCGTGAATATCTTTCTAGTACAGTTTGTCGGTCGGCGAATAATCATTGACCTTTGGAAACATGATGAATACGGTTAAGACATGCTTGTCATCGAACATAATATCTATCGTTATATTCTTCCCGGTATAAATAACGCCCTTGGTGTCCCCATCTTTTGCAAAAGTTCCGCCTGGCGGACCAAAGAGCTGGGACAAATCAGAAATGAAGGAATTATAAGCCTCCTCGTCAAACCGGCTGGTTTCTAAGTTTATGCAAAAAAGTTGGTGTTTCTTATTAAACTGCAGAAAGCAATTTTCAAACTCAATGTCATACCAGAACCGATAATTATAGTTCTTCACCCAAAATGTTTTGGGATCATTAGATGGACCTAGTTTCACATGGCTCTGAACGTAAGCTAAGGTACTTCCCAATGGCAAGTCCTTATAGGAAGCCTTACGATCAAACTCCCTGAAAGCTTCTGTTAAATCTTCATTGTAATTTGATTCATGCAGCCAGTCTATTGCCTTCGATTTGACTTCCAATGAAGCTGGTTTATAAATCCTCATTAATAAAAGATTCTCCTCAGGGAAAAAGGAAAAGTTAATGTTGATTTCAAAATTACTCCATTCTGAATCCTCCATGAATTGATAGGGACACTCTTCTGCCAACACTTTCTGATCTTCGTTGAATGGGGTAGATTTTGAATGATATTCTGCATTGGCCGGGGTTAAAAACTGCCTGCTTACCGGTAGGTCTGATTGCGAATTGTCAGCTTCCTTCGTTACATGTTCAGTGTTCCCGTCACCATACCTGGCAGTGAGTTTCTTCAAAGCATCAACGTAATACAATTTTGCATCTTGATAGCTATCAAATTTCTTTATAAAAAACAATGCATTGCTAGTGGAAGCTTCATTACCGCTAAGTGCTATGAAGGCATCACCAAATTGGATATTATCTATCGCTTTATATGTTGCATTATTGATTTTATAGATCTTCATGCGTGCAGGATCTCCTAAGAAAAATGACATGTATGACTCATCATAATGATCCAACCTTTGAAGTTGACAAAGGTGATGAATACTATTCCATGATTGGTTATAGGAAAACTCTTTCCATTTAAAGGTAGTTCTGTCGTGGGCAAAAGAATAGGCTGCTTTCTTTTGGATTTGAGCAAATGACAAAACAGAACCTATGGTTAACATCAGGCATAAAAATAAAGGTCGCATGTTGTAATGATGGCTTTTAAAAACTTTATTGCAATCCAGAGAAAGTGCATCTGGCAACTCCGTTTGTTTGTTCGATTGACGACGTAAATTTATCATACCCTTCATCCATTCAGTTTCAAAAAGAGGCAAATGAATTTCGAAAAAGGGCTACATTCATCATCCACGCAACCAAATAACGCTGTAAGATTTTTTTGTGGCCATGATGTATCTGTTTTCATGACCAAACAACTATTGTACGTTTTGAAGCATCTTGTCAACGCAGCTTGGCACTTGAAAACATGACTATGCAATTAATGTTCAAAATGATTTTGTAAAACATTTTAATCGCTTCTGTGTCTTTTTGCCTCGGACAACAACGGCAAAAGATTAAATCATACAAAACCATCACCGAACTCAATTCGAAGGTTTTCGATCTGGAAGACCAGATGCCACAATTGGGAGAGACCAAATAATGCAGCCAGAAAATGACGATCTGGGATGTAAAATTGGGAGATTAGAAATGACATTGATGACAATTTTTATGAAAGATCAGGCTTGCAGGACAAAGTAGATAAGCTGGAAGGAGAAATGGATGATATCCAAACTTTGAACGATCAAAATTAATCAAATGTACAAACTAGCCTTTCTTTTAATGTTTTGTTCGATCCTGACTGTTTGTGATGCGCAAAACTGTAAAAGTATTCCATCGGTATTCAATAGTTATGAGCAGGCTAAACAAATTGTCACGGCTGCCAGTTTTCCCTTCAGGCAAACGATTATGACCACGAAAAGCAGTTGGATCCGCGAAGCGACTTATTATAGCTGTGATGGAAAAACCGGTTTCTTCTTATTTAAAACCAACAACCAAACATACATTCACCAGGATGTTCCACTGACCATCTGGAAGGGCTTTGTTGCCGCAGATTCCTATGGTTCATTTTATGACCATTACTTAAAACATAAATTTCCACTCAAATTGGTGGGAAAATGAAAACTCCTGGTTCAGCATGTCTAACGAATATGCCTTGTATTGAATTGTTTTAACTTAAATCCTTGACATGAAAAACCTGTTAGTATGTATCTTTTTTATACCTCATCTTGTATTGGGTCAAAAGGTGGATCTGAGTGGCTATAAATATGTTTTTATCAAACCACTCAACCACCGGGTCATAGATGCCTCCTACGGCATAACATCGTCTATCGCTAGTGCCTTTACTGCTAAAGGGTTGATGGTGGCAAATCATTTTACCGCAAACGAAATACCACAAGACCTGAAAAACAATGCCTGCTTATTGCTTACGGTAACACCAAGGTTCTCCAGCGGAACAATGTCAGTCAGTCTAAGTATCGATGTTCAAAACTGTGATAATGTAACGGTCCTTTCAACGGACGTTGTCGAATCAGGCTCCAGGGCTTATGAAAAGGCGATCAATGGGATTACCAAATCAATAGATAGAACGACCTACTTCTTTAATTCATCGCTGACCCCTCTTCCCAGAGCAGACTTTGACTTAAATTATAACCTTCCGAATACTGGGCTAACAGAAGATAGTGTAAGGAAGTACCTGGACAATACAAAGTTGGACCAGGTTGAAGGGATTTACAAATCTTACCGCCAGGCAGAAGACATTTCTCCGTCATATAAATTTGCTGTTATAAAGAAATCATCGGGCCAATACCAGGCGGTTATTTTGGAATCGGAAACACCCGTATGGAAAACCGGGGAGATAAAAATGATTTTGGAAAACACGGCAATAAATGACATTTTTTCTGCCCGGTATTATATGCATGATAAGACTAAGGTTGAAACCTTTGCTTCCTTTGGCAACAACACCATAAAAATAGATTTTGCGAACGCAACAAAGAATAAAGAAAATAGCATCGCCACATTTGTTAAAACGTATCCATTTAATACGTCTCCCAACCCCGGAAACATTCCCATTGGAGGGAGCGGTAATACCCTGGTGGGAACAGGTACTGGTTTCATTATTTCGGAAAAAGGATTCATTGTTACAAACTATCATGTCATCGCTTCCGGCAACCGGTTTACAGCAACAAATACCGACAGTGAAAAAACGTACGAGCTTGAACTGATCCAGAAAGACAAGACCAACGATCTGGCGATTCTCAGGATAAAAAACCTGGAACAACCTCTTCCGCATATTCCTTATGCGCTTTCATCCAAAGGGAAAACCGGTCAGAGTGTTTTTACCATTGGCTATCCACTCAATGATGTAATGGGTAACAATCAAAAGGTAACCAATGGGATTATTAGCGCATTGACAGGTATTCAGGACGATAGCAGGTATTACCAGGTATCTGTTCCTATTCAGCCGGGAAATAGCGGTGGCGCTCTATTTGACTTAAAGGGTGGCTTGATCGGGATTACCTCTTCAACACTTAACCCTGAAGCTGTTAAAACCAATGTGCAAAATGTTAACTACGCGATCAAAGTTAATCTTCTGCAAAACCTGATTGCCATGTTACCGGAAGAAGATCAGATACCGGTAACCACATCTGAGCAAAGTAATGAGCTACCGATTTCATTACTAAGTGACAAATACAAAACCTTTGTTTTTAAAATAAGTACGTACAAATAATTTCAAAAAAAACGGTCTCAAAAACAAATAGGCAAACCCGTTATATAGGATCAAAGACTTTGGTCTATTATACAAATAAGACGACTATCAATAAACTACATGCTCCCACTTTTTGTTGGGGACGAAGCCATCGCACAACGCCCCCGCGAATGGTGTAGTGATCAAGACAGGTGTGGTATTATGATTTCACCTTGCGACAAATACTTCCGCCTTGACAATCTGGCGTAGTAAATTATTGGTGGAAAATGCGCGTAAATTAACCCCCTGACCGCACCGCAAACTGAGACCCCTCGCCGCGTTTCATTCGTTTATTAATACGCGGATCAGAAAGTCCTTTGATTGATTTTCAAGTTCCTTTGGCGACATATTGAACATTTTTTTAAACGCCACAGTAAAGTTGCCGACTGAGTTAAAACTGAATGCGTAAGTTGTATCACTCACTGATTTACCCAGAATTAGAGCATGACGGGCAGCCAGTAAGCGGTGGCGTTGGTAATACTGGTAGTACGATTGTTTAAATAGTGTTTTAAATAAGATCTTAAATTTTGTGGCACTCAACTGAGCTTTTTTTGCCATCTCATTAAGAGAAGGGCATTCATTTGAAAAATCAGCGATCAATAAATTTCTTATTTGCACCATTCTGGCAACCTCCGCTACACCTGTGGATTGCTCTAGTAGTTCACGCTCCTCTTCCAGTTGCAGGAATAAGATCGCAAGCAACTCATAGACGGCTCCCAACAAATACAGTGGCTGGATATGTTCGGCAGAAGAATGCTCAAATATACCCGTCACCTTGTCAACCATTGCCGAACTCATGGTTGTATACCCCTTTAGGGACTGGCCAATGCGAAACCTGGATCGTTCAATATTTTTAATTCTTGGGAGAACGTCAACTAGCGCATCGCTTGAAAAAACAAGGATCACCATTTTGGTTTGCTCACCAGGTATGACACGGAAAAGAGTTTGAACGTCTGAAGAAAAATAGAGCACCGATTGTGTTGCAGACATACCCATTTTATTCATTTCCTGATCGTCCAGGCCATCAAATACATGCAGATCGACTCCTTCTTTCAGGGAAAACAAACATGCATAATAATCTGGTCCGACCTCAAGAACCCGACTGAAATTGATTGATTCCGCAAACGAAACATTTACCCGAACAAGTGCGATTTTATTTTCCAAAGGAAAGAAGTCGACATTGCCTTTAGCAAAATCATTATCCATGTGGATCTGGTCCTGGATCAACTCAACGCCCCGGCCAAAAGCATCTTTAATGGTTTCATACAAGGCATTAAAATGAGCGTGGTCTACACCCCAGTCTGTTATAATTTCTTTCATATCATACCTGTTTCAGTTTAACATCTATTTCCTGTGAAATGTTCAGGTGAGAATATATGTTGGCTAGGACATTCATATTCGTAAGCATAAACAACCTCATTTATTACGGTGCCTTTGTTCAAGACCTGACATGTCGATGCACTTCTTTATAATCTACAAAAGTAGCGGTCGTTGTGTCCGATCATAGGTCAAAACTTGTTTATCGGCGAGTCCTTTAAACATTTCTTCCTCAATCGCTATTACACTGGAATGCACAATATTTTCCGTGGTATACTTTTCTCTAGTCTTTATTAAGTCTTTGATCTGTTCCCTGTCCATGACTTTTGGCGATTGGATAAAATAGGTTGCATCTTCAATGTTGTTGCCATTTTCCGTAGCCTTATACATTGCCAGATAGTAGTGGTTTATCATAAGCGTTTTGTTTAAACAGGAAGAATTATTTACTAGAGGCATGAACATTTCTAGGGATGAACACCACTGGTTCCAAAGAATAGCAACGCGTACTATGAAATTTTTTGGTATGCCAGGCGCACATGTAAACATGGCAACAGCTACTAAAACTACTAACAGCCGCAAGTTTCCTTCAATAGCATTTCGCAATCGCTACTGTTATTGAAAGTCATTTTGATCCAGACTTCACTACATGTTTTATAGTTCAATCACAAAAATTAGACCACAGTCAAGGCCCTACGGATGTCATTTTGCGACATAACAAATCGTATGCAAACAATAGAAAAATTTGCATTAAATTAAATGAGTTTGTGCTCCCTGCATTCGAAGCCCATACACTGCGGTAAGAGAAGGAACTACAACCTGATCACGCGAATTGGCGTTTTGAAAAAATAGTATATATACTTACGCGAACATTCACCAGCTACATCATCCGGAGTGACAAAAGTTCCTACGTGCAATGTCTCCCCTCTTTTTAACACTGGTCTTTTTTCTTAAACAAATGTCTTTTATAATTAACGTACTCCGCACACTGCGTTTACCTTTGCCTTGAAAATAAAAGGGTCTGCTATAGCCTTAGAATCTTTTTTAACACCTCCATTGAGTGTAAAGTTTGCTCGTCGACTCATTAATTATCTAAGTACATAAACAAGTAAAACAGCAACAAAACGCTTATCTGGTAATGCCCAATGGTATTGCTTGCTGGTGTATTGTGCTTGTTGAAGAATTATCCCTGAACTATGACACGAAATCTATTCACAAAAAGGATCGGATCACTGGTTTTCGATCCGCTGCTGCGCTTCTGCACTTACCCGGCCTGTGGTTACTTTCATATTGATAGAAACCTGAACGTCAAAAGTGGCGCTTTCTTTAAGGATGCAAACGGCAATCGCTGATGCTTACAAGCGTAGTCCTTCATTATACTATGTATTTTTTTAATTGCAAACCTCGCTTCATGAAAATAACTATGATCTCTGTTCCCCAATTTGTGGCCTTATTTCTACAACATTTAATCTTTTTAAAAGAAGGAAAGAGTAGAAAAAATCGGACCGGGGTTCTAAAGCTTTTGGCAAGATTAACCCTTGTATTGTGCATGATGTGGATACTTCCCGTATCTGCCCAGGTAACCGTTCCGTCCGGTTCATACATCATAGATATGGGGGCAAATGCGGGGATCAAACCCAATGGACTTAGGCCCTACGGCATCGTTGACGAGTTGATCAAATATTATAACGTGCCTGTCATGTGGGTGGTGCGTGCCGGTAAAGCGAAAGATGCTGTGGACTATACAATAGAAGGTCATGCGTACAAAGGAGGCCTGTTTATCATTTCCAAAAACTATATTACCGGACCTGTGCAAACGGCTATTACCCAATGGACCGCGGCTACATCTGTAACAAGCAGTAATGGTTATACCCGCGGCCTGGTTACGGCCCCTGTTCTTAGTTCGGCGTATACGTTTAACGGCGCCAACGTAGAAACACTCAACGTAGCGCCTGTATGGACGCTTGACGCGCAAAATGGTAGCATGATACAACCATTTTTTACCAATGCAGGCATACCTTCCTCGCAATACAATTGGACCAGTCCGGCCCAACTCTCAACATGCAACGACATTTTCGTCCTGCCACATTCTAATCCAACCTGGGCAACACATGGCAATCTCTATAGTTGGAACCTTAACGCCAAAGGAGCCATTTGGGTGGGTTGTCATGCCGGTAGTACCTTGTCAAATACATACAATCCAAACAATGTTAGCCAGCAAATGAATTTTTTGGTGAATAAGGTTAGTTCGGGTGGCAACTATATTGCACCTGTAGCAGGCTCCACCAATTATGCGCAAAACTCGCTCGTGTTATTCGGTAACCATGGAAATGGCACTCCGCCGTTCAATACCAATACAAGTCCAGCGCCTTCTCCTCAAACAGGCAATATAGCCCCGGCGGATGATTGGGTATCCCAGTTTATAGGTGTGCCCGACGCGGCAACGTTAAACGGCAGCGAGCAAATATATATGCCGGTGGTAGGCGGCGGCTGGCTTTCTACTACCAAAATCATTACATACGATCCCTCTGCCCCCGACGTACCTGGCAGGTCTCCGGGAGTGCCTGCTGTTATCGCTTATGGTCGTGGCCTGGGTGATCCCAACCGCGGTCTTGTAATGTACGAAAGCGGGCATTCACTTAACAAAGGAACAGTTGGTGACGTGCCTGCCCAAAGAGCTTTTTTCAATTGGAGTTTTGTTGCAGCAAAGGAAAAAGCTGTACAGGTAGGCAATATAAAAGGCATACTGGCAGATAGCAAAGTGTACACCAACACCAATCTTTCAGTGAGTGCATCTTCTCCGGCAGGCAGCGCCCTGACCAGTTATACATGGGCCTGCATCGAGGTTAGCGACGGCTCATCCATTGGATCTTTTTCGCCAAATAACAACAGCAGTGCAGCTAACACGGTCTTCTTACCAACTAACGTTACCGAACCTACGCCGGTTATTTTTAAAGTCACTGTAACTGATCAATGTGGCCGCACTACTACCTCTGTTCAAACGGCTACGCTTATGCCGCCGCCGCATCCACCTGTACCACAGAATGATTTGGCAACCATACAGACGCAATGTATTGTCCAGGGAATGAGTACTACGGTAAATGTTACAACAAATGACACTGATCCGGATGGTGACCTAAATACAAGTTCTGTATTGTTGCAAAATCCCGCCAATGCCGGTCAATATGGAACTTCCTTTACGGCAGCAAACGTTGGCAAATGGACAACCGATAGCACCAATGTAACCTTTGTGCCGGACCAAAATTTCTATGGCTCAGCAAGCATTACCTACAAGATTTGCGACAACACACCCAATACAGGTACGGCACCTTTCCTGGGGCCACTGTGTGCAACTGCTACCCTGACGGCTGCTGTAGGTTCTCCGGATGTACATGGCTGTTACCCAGGCAGTACCTGGGATATTGCTGGCACGGACAATGCTACGGCACAAACCAATACAGGCGTTACCAATCCAGTTAACGCACTTGGTTCTCCCGATTATGATCCGGCTGTCAATACAACTTATGCCGTAATAAATGCAAACAACGACGTCCTCACTCTTGACTATGGTGCGGTGTTTACTTCAACCAACTACGATACTTCCGTGGTATATTTTGCAAGCGGCACACAAGGCAGTTCTATTACTGCTGCCATTTCGTATAGTGCCGATGGGGTCAATTTCACATCAGCGGGAACTTCTGCCACTACTTCCAATTCCAATGGGGCATCATTTCGTTTTGCAATGCCTTCCGGAGGCTTGCGCTACATAAGAATTCAACGCTCTGCAGGTTCTGCTACATTATTGGTCGATGCTGTTGAATTGGAAAACTGGGATTGTACACCCGCGGTGCTTACAGCCAATGACGATAATGTTTCCACACCAGAAGATGTGCCGGTAACGATTGCTGTTACGGCCAATGACAATAATCCCGGCGACCTGCCGCTTACATTGACAATCCTTAACCAGCCTGCTCATGGCCGGGTAAGTATCAATACGGACAATACCATTACCTATTTGAATAACACCGACTATCCCTCCGGTGGAAATGCCACCGACCAGTTTGTATATCGAATATGTAATTCGCAAGGCAGTTGCTCATCAGGTACGGTGACCATCAACATTAAAGACGATGGTTGCAGCGCTGGTCAGTATAAACCCATTGATACAGGCAACCCTATTTCTGCAACATTTACAGGAACAACGGAAACAATAGATGCCATGATAAGGGAAGATGGAGGAAATGCCACCACGAACTTTGGCAATGCTACCACTACCGAAATCGGCAAAAAAACCACTACCCGCCGCCGGTTCCTGCTGGCTATACCCGATGCTCAATACCAGGCCAAGATACCAGCCAATGCCATTATACAAAGTGCTTCACTACGTCTTACCATAACCGGTGGAGATAATGCTACCTATAAAATGGGCGCCTACCAATCTACCGGCAATCCGATGTGGAATGAAGCTCAGGTAACCTGGAATATCCGTGCAACAGGCAATAGCTGGACCAATCCCGGTAGTGACTTTGCTGCTGGCGCTTTGTCATCCCTGTACCTTGCACGTGGCACAGCACCCAACAATGGAGCCAATGGTAGCCAGCCTGTTTTCAATATATCAAGCGCTGTCACCGATTGGCAAAATAATATTGCCGACAACCGTGGTATCATGATTGGACAGTTTGTTGACAGCACTCAAGTGGATAAGCGTCTTATTTTTGGCACTTCTGAAAATGGTACGGTAGCTTACCGACCGCTGTTTACCATTACTTATGTATTGCCACTTTCCTGCCAAAATATACCAAACCGGGCCCCGCTGGCCAATCCGGACACCGCATCTACCATTGTAGCACAGCCCTTAACTATTAATGTATTGGCCAATGACGGCGATGCGGATGCCGGCACAACACTTACCATTCAATCAGCAACAATGCTCACACCATCCAGGGGTACATTGATGGTGAATGGTACAACGCTTACCTACACGCCTAACAATAGTTCATTGATACCGCGCACAGACACTATACAATATGTAGTGAGTGACGGAAGTCTTACGGATGTCGCTTATGTTTATGTGAAGGTCAAAGCTGGCCCACCAAATGTTAATGCAGATTATAGCGAGGCATTGAGTGGTACTACACAGGTAATAGACCTGCAAAATAATACCAATCCGATTGGTGCCGACAATGATCCAAACAACTACACACTGGCGAATGCAGTGATTAAACAATCACCCGCAAACGGCACCTATTCTTTGAACGGCAATATACTTACCTATATACCCAATGCAGGATGGTATGGCACCGACACAATGATCTATCAGCGAACCCAGATTGTTTCTGGTTGCGGCACAGGACTCAGCGACACGGCCCTTGTAAAATTCACCGTATTAAACCAGCCGCCGACAGCCAGGGATACGGCACTTCAGATCAATGAATGCAGACCATTCAATTTTTCAACTACTTCATTTACTGACCCTGAAGGAGAACCATGTACAATTGATTTCGATGTAGCAGCATCTCATGGCACGCTAATATCCAATCCTGACGGCACTTACACATATACACCTGAAAATGGATTCACCGGCACGGATGTCATCCAATACCATGTGGTGGACCCGGGTGGCTTGTCAAGCGCGACGCAGACCATCACTTTAAATATAGCACCGCCTCCGGCTAACCAGCCTCCTATTGCGCAGGATGATCCTTACAATACAACGACTGGCGATGGCGTGACCCTACCCAACGAGGATCTATATCTTGACGTGGAGTACAATGACAGCGATCCTGAAGGCAACGAACTGGTTGTGAGTCTCGGCGGCAGTTTGCAATTACCGGCACACGGTACGGTTACCGTACTTCTAAATGGAACCGTTTTGTATCAACCAGATGGCAATTATACAGGCGTTGATCAATTCCAATACCGTCTTTGCAATACCATCCCACCGTCAGGATCAGGATGTCCGCAGCTGGTATCGCCACTGTGCAATGTAGCCACGGTAACGGTGTTGATTCAACCTTTAATTACTTTGCCTGTTGTGTTGTCTGATTTCAAAGTGCTGAACGTAAACTGTACATCGCATATTATATGGAACATGGCAATGGAAGATAACCTTGATCACTTTGAACTCCAACGCAGTGTTGATGGAATAAACTTCGGAAAAATTGCATCTGTTGCACCTAAAGGAACGAATAATACCAGCTACAGCTATGATGATAAAACGGCAGGCAATGGTAAGTATTTCTATCGCCTGAAAATGATCAATTATGACGGTGGTATAAAATACAGCTTCATCGCAACGATAAACAATGACTGCAACAAGAAACCCGTGATCTATCCTATCCCAACAACGGGTACCGCATATATAAGCGGATTAAGAGGCAAAGAAGTCATTTATGTGCAAAGTGATGATGGCAGGCTTTTACAGGTGGTACGCGCATCAAATGCTACACAAGCAATTGATTTGAACTATTTACCGTCTGGCGTATATATATTGAAGGTAGTAGTTGATAATGAAAGTGTCAGCAACTTCAAAGTAATTAAAAATTAAGAAGCAGGTAATAATGTTTTGCTTAAATTTTTCTGGTTACAATTTCAAAAAACACCTTGACAACCTCGTGGCAGAGGTAGAAATGTCGGATTTACCAGGAATATGTCATTTTTAAAAAAAGCAGGTAATTCGGTTAAAGTAATTTTGTCAAATCCGGATGAAGACCTACGGCAGTAGCCAACATAAACAGCGAAATAGAAGATCCAATTTCTAAGAATGCACTGCCGTGCTAAAAGAGCGAGTCGATTTCTTCGGCTCGCCTATTTTGTTTCCTTAACATGTGTTTGTCGACAATTAAATCCGGATGTTAAATCATTTCGACCGGTTGCATATGTTTCTTAACATTCCCGCTGCCAGCTTCCTTCATCCCTTCTCTCCACTTGTATAACATTTATGCATTGCTGATCAAAATTGACAACGTCATCCGAACAGTAAATTCGGATTATCTATTATTTGACTGTTTCATAGGAACAGTATTTCATCTATTTTAATATCACCTGTACATTTATATAGCATATATCGGATATTTTCCGATATATCCTCATTTCTAAGACTTATATTGTCCATATATCCGTAATTTTTCGGAACTAATCCGATAAATCACATACAATAGGACAAAAATTGATCCCAAAATAGTCGCAAGATATTCCGTCTGCTTACTTTGACTGTAAGAACTAAACCCAATGGTTAGAGACAATTTGTATCGGTGTAAAACATCCATTCATATCCTCTCCCGTAATCAACCGCACCTATTTTCTTTTTATTATCCCTCTCCTTCTGCCACCCTATCACAAAGTTATTGGCCTGCTTCCCAAAAGCAAGGCCTTCGCTTCGTTACACTTCGCCCGCGGTTACCGTTGATGCAGAAAATCTTCCTCCCGTGTAGCCGCCTTCGGCGTGCAGGTTAGCGGGAGCGTATTTTCCTTTCAAGCCTTGCTTTCGTTCCGGCAGTCCTAATGCCGGGTTGCTACAGGTATATGAACGAGGTGATATAGCCGACTTCTATAAATCGATTCAAGAAAGTAAGAATTCAGCGATCCTCATTAAATAGTCACCTGTAAATCGCGAAGATCATGTACAACACGCAACAATTATCAAAACTCATGTATCTCTCCTGGGAGATTCAACGAAAAAGAAATAGCACCGGACAAAGGCACTTCTTTCGGCATGGGCGATTCTTCAAAATGAAGATATCACTTAACAAAAAAATTTAATCATGCGAATTATCCCAACAGATCCAAACGCAGGACCTCATCCTTTTTCATCACTAAGCGTTTATTCACTTTTAAATATACAGTTATGGAAATCACCGGCAGATTAACAGCAGACGCAACCACCGCAACTTTAAAAGACGGTCGTGAAGTACTCAATTTCTCAATAGCGATCAATGACCACTACAAACCAAAAGGTCAAACAGAAGTAGTAAAAAAAGTAACCTATGTAAGTTGTTCCTATTGGAACAACACCACCGTTGCAGGTTATTTGAAAAAAGGTTCAGTAGTCGAACTTTTTGGAAAAATAGGGTTGAATGTCTGGCTGAACTTGGACGGCCAACCGAAAGGCGCACTCAACATGCACGTGCAACAGTTGAAGTTTTTTACTCCTTCGCGTTATGAGGAGAACAATTCCATTGACGAAAACCCAGCAGCAAAAGAACCGAAGGAAAATTTACCATTCTAAAACCTCCGCGTGGCGCGGATTCACTGCGTCACGCTTTTTCAATGCTTTACTCAATTTGTCACTCAAACATTTTAAATACTAAGAACATGGCACACAACATTAATTTCAATGAAACAACAGGTAATCACAGTTTCTTTAATGTACAGCAAAAGGCCTGGCACGGCCTTGGAACCATTGTTGAAAATTATCCCACCAGTAAAGAAGCGATTGAGTTTGCAGGCCTTAATTATACAGTTGAAAAAAGAAAGTTGTTTACTTACGACAATGAAAGCGAAGAAGCTAACCCCGATGTAGAAATCAAAATCCCTGAAATTGAAGTGCCAAATTACTATGCAAAGGTTCGCACTGATACAGAGCAAGTGTTGGGTGTAGTGGGCAAAGATTACGAGATCGTGCAAAACATTGATGCTTTTACTTTCTTTGACGAGATTGTTGGAGGAGACGGCATCCAGTATGAAACAGCGGGCGCACTCGGCAATGGTGAAAGAATTTTTATTACTGCCAAACTGCCCTCCTATATCAAGGTAGGACGCGATGATTTAATTGAACAATATCTTTTCCTGACCACTTCGCATGATGGTTTTGGAAGCATTACGGCCGCCTTCACGCCTATACGCGTAGTCTGTGCGAACACTTTAGCCGCTGCACTGAACAACTGCAGCAATTCATTTAAAATACGTCACACACCTAGTGCAAAGGAAAGACTCGTACAGGCGCACACATTAATGGGTATCACGAGCAGGCTCTCCGCTGACATGAACGACATCTTTAACCAGTGGGCGAAAATTAAAATAGAAGATCAGGAAATTAAGAAGCTGATTCAACTCGCTATGGTTCCTAATAAAGAAGTCCTTCAAAAAGTACAGGCCGGACAAGAGGACGAACTCTCCACTCAATTCATCAACATTTGCGACAAGACTTTTGAATACACATTGGCCGCGACTTCCCAACAACTGGAGACAACCAAAGGAACTTTGTTTGGTGTATACAACGGCATCACAGGGTATTTTCAAAATGTGAAACAATATAAAAATGACGAAACAAAACTAAAATCCGTATTACTTGGAGGCGTGGCGCAATTGCGAACACAAACAGCTTTTAATCTTTGCATGGATCGTATGTCACTCAGCTAACAATAATAAACTACCTGTTAATGCAAGTCATCTCTGTAAGGAGGTGGCTTTTTTCGTCGCGCTTTTCTTTTCAAGCGCCAAAGTCGAGTAGGCCTGGGCATTTCAGCCCAAGCCGCTCACGGAACCGTGCGTGAGACTCTCACCTCACACGGCTCTTGTTATCTAATCATCATTCAATTATGCCCAATCTCCAATGATAAAACAAAGTAGGTTCCGCTTTTTGTATCGCACGATATTTTTCAAACATCTTAGGTCTTCGCTTTGTCCTGTATTTGTTCCTAATCCATTTCCTAATAAGGGTATTCAGATAATGAAAAATCTCGAGAGTAAGCTCTCTATAGAATCTTGTGTAGTAATTCACCCATCCCCTAATTTTTGGATTAAGAATAGTGGCAAAGCCTTTTAGCGTCATGTTAATATTTCTGGTATTTAATGATGCTTTAAGTGCCTTCCGAATACTTGTCTTAGCGTTGTTACTGATAGCCGGAGCAAAGATCATATACGATTTATTACCTCTGGCAAACCTGTCTCTCTTTCTTCTCGGCTGATAACTATAGCCTAAGAATGTAAAGCTCTCGTTGACATGTTGTTCAGTTCTAAGGTAGTTTTTGCAGTATACAATCTTTGTCTTTTCGGAATGAAGAGTAAGAGAATATTCTTCCATTCTTTTCGCAATCTTAAACATTAACTGCTCTGCTTCTGCTTTAGTACGACAATGAATTACTATGTCATCCGCATAGCGCTCAAAAGGGCATTGCGAATTGTTTTCATCCATCCATGTGTCAAAAGCATGATGCAGGTACAAATTTGCCAGCACAGGACTTATCACACCTCCCTGTGGCGTACCTTTCGTTCTTGCAACAATGGTTCCGTCATCTTGTTCAACACCAGCGTTGAGCCATCTATCAATATACATCAATACCCAATTTTCATGGATATGTTTCTGTAACAGCTGCTTCGTTACGTCATGATTGATATTATCAAAGAACCCTTTAATGTCAACATCTATCACCCATGCATACCTAATGCAGTTGTCTTGACATTGGCTAAGCGCATCATGTGCACTTCTGTCGGGTCTGTACCCATAAGAGCTGTTATGAAAGGTGGCTTCCAAAGTAGGCTCAATGTAGTCCTTTACTACTCCTTGTGCAATACGATCACTTACTGTCGGAATTCCTAACGGTCTTATCCCTCCTTGTTTCTTGGGAATAAGTACAGTTCTTACAGGCGGAGGAAAATAGCTTCCTGATGTCATGCGATTCCAAATTTTGTACAGGTTACTTGACAGGTCTTTGTTAAACATTTCTATACTTTGTTTATCTATACCTGCGCCACCATTTTTGGCATCCACCTTCAGATAACTATTCATTACCATCTCCTGAGTAATTGGCAATGATTTTGTCATTTTCTTTCTTCGTCTTCCTTGCTGGTTGCATAAACTGCTTTCCAGCTTAAACATCAACCATTAAGTTGTGATAAAATACTTTGACTAGATAACCGAAGTCCTTCGCTCGTTTCTGTTTTCACAGAAGGTCATCACTACTATGACTTCGTCCGACGCTACTTGTCGTATCTCCCGACTTCGCCGAGATTGAGTTGCAGTATTGCCCTTATAAGTTTCTTATATCGCCTGTTTCTAAAAGAAACATTCTGCAAAGCATAATAGCACACCGACAAGTAGCCTCTCCTGTTCCGAATAAGCGCCTGTGTAGTGCTCCTGCCGTCTTTATGCCGGTTGGTCCGTAACCAGTAAGCAGTACGCCCGTTACAGTTATCCTGCCATACTTTTCTCGCTGACAGTTTTACCAACATTTGTTTGCTTTCGACACATTAAATAAACGGTTCATTTACATTCAGCTTCACTACACGCACCTGACCAGCTCATCGCTAGCCTTTTAACCCAAACGCTCAATACCATATCTTTTGAATAAAGCACCTTTGGGTGGTTTGCACACTTCAACTGCATGACGTGTGCGGCAGGCCGTCTGCCATCACTTATTCAGCACTGAACATCTTATCACAATGTTCATTTCAGGACACACGAAAAGCTTGGCAAAAGAAAGGCTCTGGTGTTAGAATGAATGATATCAAATATATCCGGACTCTTCTTAATTGCAAATAGGCTTTAATGTCTTGTAGCATTACCAGAAAGTTTGCCTGCTAAATTGGCAATGTCAATCCTGTAGCAATGCTTTGAGGGAGAGTCAAAAATGTCAAATTAAATTGTGCAGCGAGTGATTCAATTCATCACCTACCCTGAAAAAGAACAGATGCAGTTGCACTAAGTACACTGCAGCATGACTGTGCCCGTTGGGTAATATCTCAATCACTTCTATCTCTTAATACAAACTTAACCTTGCCAGGCAAACAATCTTTTGATACTTTGCCAACAATGTATTCCCCGTTATTAAGATTAGGTTTAGTGCTTTGTGCTTTGAGTACAAATGTTGGCGATGCTTTGTTTCATAAGTGATGAATTGCGTTGCATAACCTTACAGCTTTTCCGGGGGAATGATAAATCTGTTTGATGAAGACTATAAACCAAAGTGATACCGATATCTGGGAAGCATTTCTGCGCAAAGAGCCTGTGGCTGAAAGAATTGTTTTCGATGAGCTATTCTACTCTTTATGCTTCTACACAGAACGGATTACCCAACATAAAGCACAGGCGGAGGATATCGTTACCGAATCAATGATAGCAGCTTTTAATATTCGAAATCAGTTTGCTGCAAAAGAAAACATCAAACGTTACTTGTATCGCTCTGTTTACAATGCATCCGTCAATTACCTGTCACAACTTAAAACCAGGTCCGATATACACGAAAAGATCAAATACCTTCAACAGGGTGAATCTGCTGATAATCCGTTGACAACAGAAATAATGAGAGCAGAGGTTATACAAGCGATTTATCAGGAAATAGAGGGCCTTCCGGATCAATGTCGCAAAATATTTACAATGATCTTCCTGGAAGGGCGCAGCAACAAGGACATCGCGGAAGAATTGCATATTAATGTTCAGACTGTACGAAGCCAAAAAGCAAGAGCCATAGAGCTCTTGCGTACACGCTTGTTGAAGTTGGGTAAGTTAGAAGCGTTCATGATAATACTTGTTTGGTTAGTCAGCCTCCATAGCCCCCAATATGAAGAAATTGTAAACTCCGGAAATCTCTTTGGATAAAATCTCATTTCGGTTGTCGGTATAGCAATACAACCGATGAACGAAAAAATTAAAGATATCCTTTTACGCTCCCTCCGCGAGGATATATCCATACAAGAACAAATCCTATTACAGGAATGGGCCGACGCAGACGCTGGCCATCAAGTATTGTTGGATGAACTTCAACACCCTGAGATAATTGCCTCCTTTCTTAAAAAAATGGATGGCTACAATGCCGATAAAGCATGGGCCAGATTGCAGGCTAGTCCACGTAAAGAAGAAAATCGCAAAAAAGTTTTTATACTTTACCCGGTTCGCCGGATTGCCGCGGCTATCCTTTTATTGCTTGCCGGCACTGCAACTTTTTATGTTATAAATCAAAATAAAACCAAGCCCGTTGCAACCAGTTATACCGGCAATGTGATGCCTGGTCGCGATGGTGCAAAACTCCGATTAAGCAACGGGAATATTGTTACCATTGACTCTTTGAAAGACGGCCTTATCGCCAGGGATGAGAACATGAGCATATTTAAAGAGGCTGGTAAAATTATTTACAAGGGTAACGGTAATAATAACACACCAACTATTCTCTACAATGAAATTATTGCGGATAAAGGCCGTAAGACTACCGCTGTATTACCGGATGGTTCTACCGTTTGGGTTAATGCAGGTTCTTCTGTGCGCTATCCTTTACAATTTACGGGCGATGAGCGGCTGGTGAGTATGACAGGTGAAGCGAGTTTCAGTGTTATACATGATGACCGTAAGCCGTTTCGAGTGCAGGTAAAAGACCAGCTGGTGGAAGACATAGGCACAGAGTTCAATATTAATGCCTATGATGATGAAGAGGTGATCCGTACAACATTGATAGAAGGCACCGCAAGCGTTACTGTTGCGGGAAATAAAGTAGTGCTTACAAAAGGAAAAGAATCTGTCAATAAAAACGGACTGCTTCGTTTGGGTAATGGTAATGTGGAACAGGCTATCGCATGGCGCAACGGGTTGTTCAGTTTTGATCATGCTGATTTAACAACGGTGCTTCGGCAATTTACAAGATGGTATGATGTGGAAGTGCGTTATGAAGGTAATGTACCCGATGAGACATTTACGGGAGAAATGGAAAGAGGCATGACGCTGGCCGATGCATTGGATAATCTTAAAAGGATGCACGTAAGGTTCAGGATCGAAGAAGACAAGCGGATTGTAGTGCTGCCATAAACAATGTGTATTGCTCAGAAATGAAAAACCGGTTTCCTGCGGTAACAGAAAGCCGGCATAAGTTTCTGAGTCAGGCAATATAAAAGTCCGGCGAGGACATATCGACAAACCCACAAACAAGTGAAATTATGAAATTTCGAACCAAAAAACCAAAACTGCTCATCATTATGAGACTTACAGCTTTGTTTTTGTTTTGCTTCTGCCTGCAAGTCAGCGCACGTGTTAATTCCCAGGAAGTTTCTTACAAAGTAAAGAACGGAACTCTTGAGAATGTATTAAACGAATTCAAAAAACAGACAGGCTATCTCTTTATCTACAACGATAAAGACATGCAGAAATCCGTACCTGTCACCGTTGAATTGAAAAAGATAAGGATTGCCGACGCCCTGCGAGAGGTTTTCAGCAAACAACCACTCGATTATATTATTAAAGGCAGGACGGTTGTAGTTGAAGCGCAACTCGATGCAGGGAAGGCAATTGCGTTTCCCATAAATGCAACTGCCGATGTAGCATTACCGGTAGATACAATAAGAGGGACAGTCACTGATTCACTCGGCAATCCTCTTGCAAGGGCTACTGTAGCTGTTGCCGGAACCCAAAAAGCTGTACAAACCGATGCCACTGGTGAATTTTCCATCAGTGCAAAAGGTTCGGATGTTTTGGTATTTTCCAGTATAGGGTATGAAGAGAAAAGGATGAACGCCAATAGCGTACCGTCCAGGGTTAAACTGAGCACGAGAATAGAGAAACTGGAAGAAGTGCAGGTCGAGGTAGGTTACGGTCGGGTGCGTAAACAAGATATCACGGGTGCTGTTTCCACGGTTAAAATGCAGGACTTGCAGAATATACCGGTGACACGTGTCGACCAGATGCTTGCAGGAAGAATAGCCGGTGCAGAGTTTATGAGTGTTGACGGAGCGCCCGGTTCTGGTACTACCGTGCGCATTCGGGGTACGAGATCTATCTCTGCCAGTAATGAACCCCTGTATGTTGTAGACGGCGTAATAGATGGCATTAACAACCTCAACGATTTGAATCCATCGGATATTGCCGGCATCAGTGTATTGAAAGATGCTTCGTCTACTGCTATCTACGGTTCACGTGGTGCAAATGGCGTAATCATCATTACCACTAAAATGGGTAAGGACCTGGGCGGTAAAACCAATTTCAATCTCAAAACATCACTGGGTTTTGCGGAACAGCCCAGTTACCTTCCATTGATGGGTGCTACTGAATATGCACAAATGCTAAATGATAATTTTTATTTAACCAGCGCTGCCAACGCAACGCAGCCGTTGGAAAATTATCCTTTCCCTGATCCGCTTTCCTTAGGTAAAGGCTCCGATTGGCAAAGAGCCATAACCCGCAGAGCACCGTTTGCCAATGTCTCATTCACAGCCTCCGGCGGCAGTAAAACCACCAGGTATTTTTTTTCCGGCAGTTATGACAATGACCAGGGCGTTATTTTGAACAGCAGCATGAGACGTTTCCTGTTTCGCCTCAACCTCGACCAGACATTAAGTAAATACGCAAAAGCAGGTGTTCGTTTATCTTATTCCAATACCAAACAGGAGCAACCCATGCGCTACCTCGGCGCATATAACAACTGGAGTGTATCCCCTACCATGGTTGCACCCATTGTTCCGATTTATAATGAAGATGGATCACTGAACAGCTGGAACTCGCAAAACTATTCAGGAGGAGTATCAGATCTACCCTTGTTTGATGCTACGTTAAGAAAGAATACCACGAATACCGGCACCAACAACGCCATGATATATCTTGATATACAGCCGATCAATGATCTCGTATTGCATTCCTCCCTTTCATATTCCAACTCCGGTATAAACCAGGATGTACTGATACCTGCAACCATGCCAAGCCGCGGAACTGCAGGAGATGCGATTGCGAAAAATGTCAACAAGAACGATAATCTCCTGAATGAAAATACCATTTCATACAAACATGCATTTCACGACACGCATCATTTAAATGCCATGTACGGGTTCACTGTTCAGCAGCAAAATTTCAACGCCATATCCATAACCGGTAGTGGTTATTATGACGATAACACCGCTTTGTGGGACATAGGTTCCATTCCCAACAAAGCAAACCTGGGTGTCAGCGGTTCAAAACAAATTCAAACCCGTATGTCACACCTGGCTCGTGTTAATTACGACTATAACCAGAAATATTATCTCACGGCCACTGTGCGCAAAGACGGCGCTTCCAACTTTGCCGCCGATAACAAATGGGCCTATTTTCCTTCCGCTGCCATCCGCTGGAATATGTTGAAGGAGAAGTTTATGAAGAATGTGAACCTTGATGAATTTGCTATTCGTTTGAGTGCAGGCACATCAGGCAATGATGCTATTGCACGTTATCAATCATTAGATCGACTCAGCTCCACGACAACAGGATATCTATTTGGCGGAACGCAGCCTGTGGCTTTTTATCCTTCGAACATTGCCAATGATGGTTTGAAATGGGAAAAAACAACCAGTTATAATTTAGGTGTTGACCTTTCATTATTTAATAAGCGCCTTGACGTAACACTTGAAGTTTATAAAAGTTATACTTCCGACTTGTTGCTCTCCGTACAATTGCCTACACAGACAGGCTTTTCTTCAAGGCTGATGAACTTTGGCAAAACATCTAACAAAGGGATTGAGCTTACCGTAAACTACGATGTTATCCGCAGCCGTAATTTTAGCTGGTCCACAAGCCTTACCGCCGCGCACGACAAACAAATGGTGGATGACATAGGTTTGGTGGGAAGAGTGGTGACCAACACACTCTCATACGGTGCGAGCTACATGATCAATGGTTACCTGAAAGGATATCCCGTGAATGCTGCTTTCGGTTTCCGTTACGCCGGTGTATGGCATAACCAGGCTGAAATTGACCAGGATAAAAAAGACAAAAAATATGTATCCTCTGTCTACGCTCCGGGCCGCCAGCGTTATATAGACCAAAACCACGATGGTGTATTGAATGCGGATGACGATATTTATTTAGGTAATGCAGATCCGGCCGTATACGGCGGTTGGCAGAACACACTGCGCTATAAAAAACTATTCTTATCTGTCTATTTCAACTATTCATTGGGCGGTGTAATATACTTCCCCGCAGGAAACTTCCTGGGAAACGCGTCGAACCTGACTACAGGGTTTGAGTACATGGTAAACCGTTGGCAACCGGTGCGTAACCCGGACGGAGACTTGCCTCGTCCAACTTCACAAGACAATATTCCGAGCGATAGATTTTTATATGATGCAAGTTTCTTGCGCCTGAAAGCAGCATCCATTGGTTACACTTTCGATCTTACAAAAATTACCGGTTCAAAATTGAAGTCATTGGCACTCTCCCTCAATGGAAGCAATTTGTTTTTGTTGAAAAATTATATCGGATATGACCCGGAAGTAAATACAAGCGGCACCTCTTCTACCCTTCGCCGTATCGACAACGGATCATACCCTCCCAACAGAACCATCACCTTTACAGCTGAAATTAAATTCTAAAAATCATGAAACGAATAAAAATATTTTCAATATCCCTGCTCGTCGTTATCGCTTTGTGCATCAGCGGGTGCAGTAAGTTTTTGGATGAAACGCCATTGAGTTTTACCTCTGCCAAAACTTTCTATAAAACCGAAGCAGAAGCACAGTCTGCGTTGAATGCATGTTACATAAAACTCAACAACATTTACGACGGTGTCAATGGCGGATTGATATGTGCAACAGAATACACAAGCGACCTTGCGTATCTTAATGCAGGCAGTGTGGACCAAACCTTTGCGATAAGTGCGGGTAATCCAGGGTTTGGAGCCAATATATGGTCGAATGCTTACAATGCTATCATGACTTGTAATGCTACGATTGCAGGTATTCAAAACTCCACCACGATCCCGGAAGCAAAGAAGCCTGCATTGATTGGCGAAGCGGCTACACTGCGGGCCATGTATTATTACATACTTACAAGCATGTTTGGTGATGTGCCTTTTTATACCCGCGATGCCAGCGCAAGTTTTGATGTATTGGTGCAAGTGGCACAATTGGGAAGAATGCCTGCGGCTGCTACAAGGGACAGCTTGATTGCTGATCTTCAAAAATGGGCGCCGGGTTTATCGCAAGCTAAAAGCTCCGCTATTAGCAACAACCGTGTTGGAGCTGCGGTAGCGTATATGTTGATTGGAAAAATGGCGCTTTGGAATAAAGAATGGGATGTATGTATTGGAGCCATGCAAAAGCTAAAAGGTATTTATGGCGACCTGTCTCAATACCCGTTAACAGATACCTGGTTCCGTAATAAAAACAAACCTGAATCGATTTTTGAAATACAATTTTCTGGAATATTAAAAACCAGCACCACCGCTACTCAATTAGAACCTCCAAGGGCCACAGGGACGGCTGTATATGACGGTGTTACTGTTACAGAGTTGGGTTCTACGGCTACTGTATATACGGCTGTTACACCAACCAATTATTTCATGTCTTTGTACGACACCACTGACCCGAGAAGAAATACAAACTTGGCATATACCTATAACGGTACATGGTTTACCAGGCCTGCATCTAATAACCATACAGGCAAGCCCTGGCCGGGCCCAAAATTCTGGTGCCCTAATATGAGCCTGGCGCAGGACAATAATAACCAGAAAGTTTTTCGTTATGCCGATGCCCTGTTGATGTTAGCTGAAGCAGCTAATGAGACAGGTGATCAGGCAACGGCTATGGATGCAATCAATCAAGTGAAAGCAAGAGCTAAAGCAAGCTTTGTATTGGTAAACTATCCGGGCCACGATGCATTTCTTACTGAACTGAAAAAAGAACGTGCACGTGAATTGTTTGGTGAACATGGCCGTAAATGGGATTTGGTCCGCTGGGGAGATTTTTATAATGCCGTAAGCGCTACCTCTGCCATTGAAATACCAATTATAGGTACCAACCTTAGGCCTTATCATGAGTACTACCCGATACCGCAAGCAGAAATTGACCGCTCAAACGGTGTGCTGAAAAATGATGCGTACAATCAATAACAAATAAAAAAATTAACAGATGAACCGACTCATATTGTTCTCAGCCTTTGCATCGCTGCTGTTGGCAAGCTGCAATAAAAAAGATGATTTTACATTTCATACGGACCTTGCTATTGATTCACGATTTATTATACTTGATGCGCCGGCAGACACCACAAAAATTGTTGTATACTCAGACCATGCCTGGACGATGGAGAACATGGACAGTGCTCCATGGATTACTGTTCTCAAAGGATCCGGTACCGGAACAGCATATGGTATTGTCAAGGTGGCTGCCAATACAACTAACTTCGCTCGCGCGTCCACTCTCCTTTTTAAATCGGGTAGTAAAACCGATACGCTTAAATTGGGACAGCGAGGCATTATTGCGCCGACACTTAATATTGTCGCCACATCTCTATCATCTACAGCTGCAGGTGGGCCTGTTTCAACGGCTGTTACCACCAACCTTCCGTTTAATGTAATGAGCGTAATATATACCTATGATGCCAACGGTACAAACTGGATATCAAACCCCGCCATAACCAATAACATGTTGACGTTTACTGTAGATCTGAACACGGCAGCAATTGCACGCAGCGGCAAAATATTCCTCAGCTATTCCGATATTCTAGGAACTGTCGTAACGGATTCTTTACAAATCAATCAAGCTAAACAGTAAAACGGTTGACTCATTATACTGACAAGGTATAAGCATTTGACTGATGTAATTCAGAAAGCAATTCGACTCTATTAAGTTGATTAAATAATCTGCAAATGAAAAAGTTATTGATCTTACTGGCATTTATTTGCGTTGCCGGTTTGCTGTGTGCTCAACAAACGCCCAAATCCACTCTTGTTTATAAAGATGGGTTTTCATTAAGGTTGATCGGGCAGGCATTCCCTTTGCGGAACAGTTTTTATCGCATTGATACAGCGTTGCATCAAGACTTTTCGCCGGGAATAAAAAAGCTATTGACGCATTCAGCGGGGCTGGCGCTGAGTTTCAAAACCAACAGTCCGCGCATTGCAGCCAAATGGTGCGTGGCCAATCCGAAACCTTACAGTAATAATATGACAGCCATTGTTAACAAGGGATTGGATCTCTACATCAAACGAGACAGCGTATGGGAATTTGCCGGAGTGGGCAGGCCCGATGCATTATGCAATGAGTTTGTGATGGTAAAAGACATGGCGGAAGGAGAGAAAGAATGTTTACTCTATTTGCCTACTTACGATGAAGTAAAAAGTTTGTCGGTCGGTATCGACAGTGGTTATCAAATCTCAAGCGGTGACAATCCTTTTGCAAAAAAACGAGTAGTAATATATGGTTCGAGTATTACACAGGGCGCTTCCGCAAGCAGGCCCGGCATGGCGTATCCCGCAAGACTTTCAAGAGACCTTGGAATTGATTGTATCAATCTCGGACTGAGCGGTAGTGGCAAAATGGAAAAGGAAGTGGCAGATATGGTGGCTTCTATTGAAGCTGATGCATTTGTACTGGATTGCTTTGCAAACCCGAGCCCGGAACAAATAACCGAACGAACCGCGTATACCGTTAAAACCATCAGGGCGAGACATCCGGATGCACCTATCATCCTTATACAAAGTATTGTTCGTGAGAACGGCAATTTTGATTTGGGTGTAAAAAAGTATGTTCAACGGCAAAATGAAAATGCACTCAAAGAATATCAAAAGCTGTTAAAAGAAGGGATCAAAAATCTTTACCTGATACCTGGAGATAATCTTTTGGGAAAAGACCACGAAGGTACTACGGACGGTACACACCCCAATGATATTGGGTTTGACAGAATGCTGCAGGTAATAAAACCGGAGATAATGCGGATTGTAAAATAGACACTAAGATATAGCGAGTATAAGCGTCACCGAAATGCTATATCAATCTTTAAACAAACTTCCCGTACTGTTGCTAACCAGGCAAGATAGCAACACGATTAGACGGGAAAAATAAAAACGCTATTAAGTTAATAAAATGAAAAAAAGAATAACTCTATTATTGATGACCGTTTTTTATGTGTTTGCAATAATGGCGCAATCATCTGATTTCACTCCCGTAAAACTGAGAGTGTGTTCTTATAACGTGGGCCATTTTAATCAGGGAATGAAAGGTGGGCTGGAGGTTAGAGGGAAAAACTATTACCCAACCAATAAAGGCGTAATTGACAAATATATTCAGCAGGAAATGTTTGCATGGAGAAAATGGATCGGAGAACAAAGTTTTGATATTTTAGGAGTGCAGGAATGGAACCGGTATTTTGACCAGGACAGCACTTTTATTGCAGAAGATTCTCTTTTAAAACCGTATTACAACAATGTTTATTTTGGTGACGAGCACCCTTGGATATACAACGGTATTATAACGAACTATCGTTTATCCAATCTTCACCAAAAATATTGGTTCCAGGATTACTATGCACTGATAGGTGATTTGAAAATCGGGAATAAAACAATTAAGGTAATATCTACGCATATTCCATGGCAAAAGGAAGGCCATAAAGCTGCTCTGGAAGCCGTTACAGCAGAGTTGAAAAAATATGAATACTTCATTTGTTTTACAGATTCCAACTCGTCTGATGCGGATATATTGGGCTTACAGGATGCAGGTTTTAATATAGCCAACGGTGGTTACCAGGGTTGGTTTGCAACCGCTTCAGGCAATATCAATCTTGCTCACATGAAAGACCGGGCAGATACACATATTGACGAAATTATCACCAGTAAGAATATCAAAATCATGAATGTATCAGCGCCGCACAATGGCCTCAACGACCTTGATCACTTACCGATTATTGCGGACTTGATCATTACAGAAAAATAGTTTTTACACAAAATCAGGCTGATTATACGCACCGGAGTTGGTGTGTAACGCAACACAAAAAAGGATAGAGGAACCTGGGTTTCTCTATCCTTTTTGTAACATCTATGATAAATATTTGTACGTGCGGCCTGCTATTTAAATTTATTGGGAATCGATCGGCAAGATCTTGTTGACTTTCAAGCCAGCGGGGGATCAAAAAGTGCCGTAATTTTTATTCCTTTAATCGGTTCGGTTTTTTATAACCGACGATTGACTTTTCGTACCAATATTCTTTTAAGCGCCAAAGAATAGCTTCGCAAGGGAAAGGAGCTGGTGTTTGCGATGTCAGAAGTAAGTATAAAGGAATTTGTGAAGATGGCGACAGCAGCAATGTTTATTTATATGCCTGCATTGTAATTACCCTGAACAAAAAGCAGTCGCACAAAATGCGACTGCTATCGGGATTCCTAAAAAAAATGAAAAAGTAAAGTTACGATTATAGACGGTACTTGTCGTATAATTTAGCGTTATTCAAAAGTTTTTAGACCTATATCGGCTCACAATTAATGAAGGGAAAAATTTGGCTGGGGGCCCACTGAAAAATACAGGCATTGGAATGTAGATGCAATGAACGCAAGTTATTTTACAAGCTCCTTGATTAGGTTTGAGAAAAAAGAAAAACTAAGAATCCCTTTCCGGAACATTCATAAAAAATCAATCGAAAAAAAAGGGTAACCGATTATTTACTTTCAATTTCTATCATTAAGAGCGACAGCAATCTATACACCCCACCGAGCATATACAATGAATGAAAGTTTTTGTCATGGTCAAGTAGTAAGTCTGTTAATATATCCGACATCGCTGCTCCCATTGAAATGGACCCCTTTGTTGTCCGACCGTTGAACAGGTGGAAGTTTTGGTATGTATCGATCATTGGTCGTATTGAGCTCAGCGCATCGGCCGTGAACACAACAATTGCTCCCCTTATCTGTTCATTGGAGGAGGCTTTTAAGAGTGTCGCAACATCAGCAGAAAAATACTGCACATAGCCATTTCCCAGCATCCTCGACAATTCGGTATCCAGTTGGCTTGCATTATCAAACACCCTTGGAAACATGCCTTCCTTAAAATAAAAAAAACAAGCATAATAGTCTGCACTGGCATGTATTCTTCTTGCAAAACATACAGTTTCCGAAAAGGAAAGATTAAATCGAATCAGAGACATCTTGTTATCCAGGAAACAAAATTCAATTGTTCCTTTTATACTTGCATTGTCAAGAAAAATACAGTTGCCGGATTGGGACACACCTTCTCCATAAGCATTCAACAGCTCTGCATAAAACCTGTAAAAATAGGATATACCTACACCCCAGCCTGAATCGATATTTTTCATAACAATTATACTTAAACAAGCAACGAATAATCGTCTTAAAAGTTTATCGTCGCATGTTGAGTTACCCGCTGTACAGACTGAACCAGGCTGTCTTTATTAATAGTTTATCTTTTTGTCCAAAATGTTCGGCTTAAATGGCCTGTAAAAGATAAGAAATTTAAAGGATGAAAATAATGGGCTGATCTGTTCGATCAGTCCGTTGGGATTTGAGGAAGCATTACAAAGCCAGGAAGAGATTATGTTTTTTCCAATCCCATGACAACCATAAAGTAGTGCCATTACGACTCACCCTTTCCGCTTTTTTGTTAATACAGGAGAGGAGGTCGCATATCTGCGTTGTATCAAAAAAAAGACATGATATATGGATACTAAAGTAATCGGCCGCAAAATTGTACATCCAAGAAATGCGAAGGGTATCACTCAGGCGCGCCTTAATTGACAGTTATTTATTACCCCCAAAGCAGTTGGTAAATGGGAACAGAGAACGGGCCAAGGAATATGATCGAGTTTAGAATCTATAAAAGCGAAGTCTACTAAACAAATGCAAATGTTCAACCCAACTTCTCATTAATCGTAATCAGGCTACCCATTGTCGGAGAATGCGAAGGTTGATAGTAAATGAATCGCTTATCCACCAGGTTTTTCAGGTGCTTGTAAAAAGTGCAGGTACTCCTGATTTTCGCGCCGTCCATTAATTGTTGAGCCCTGATCTCAATGGGCATCTTCCTATTGCGTTGCTGGTATAAAAAAACAATCGTCAGATACAAACTGATATGGGAAGGCCCGATAGATGGGTCTTCCCTTGCAACCTGCATAAATTCATATACCAGTTTGTCAATATCCAATTTAATGCAATTTATGTTTCACCCTTTGTTTTGGCGCCTTCTCCTCTCCTGCTGGTTTGATGGATGGTTTAGCTTTTTCATCCACCTTTTGAGCAGGTTGATTCTTAACCTCAGCGGAATTGGACTGACTCATCTTTTCCCTTAATTGTGTAGCAAGTTCACTGCCCACGAGTCCCCTTTCCAGTAGCTTTTCAGTGGGGATTCTTTGCTTCTCCAAATCATAGACATTTAATTGGCCCATAGTAACGACGGGAGACACATACAACTTTTCTTCTTTACCATCGGCACCTACAAACGTTGCTTTTTGCAGGTTGCCTCTTTGCAATGAATCAACCAGGTTGTTCCTGTATTGGTCGTTTGTCAACTCCTTAATGGGATATTTATTCAATACTGACTCAAGATTGAAACCATAGTTGGCCGTATACTGCTTCATTTCAAAATTGCCACTATCCAGTTTGTTCTTGAGATTCAACTGTACCCATGAATCATAAGCATTGCCTTCAATATTGGTCATGTGCTTAAACACCGGTCTGCCGGCAAGCAGGTTATACCCTTCTTTTAAAGTGAAAAGATTGTCCGGGTTCTTTTCACCGGCAGCATTGGTACTCTTGACCTGGTTGATATAAAACGTGTGCTTTGTCTCCGTTAACTGCCCTTCCTTTTGAAGCGATAGATCAAACTTGTTTAAGTGATAATGATCCGAAGACTCGGACTTTCGCAGATGCAAAGTGGCACTGACCTTGTCGCCATCAAAATCTTTTTTAAAAGACTGCTCGATGATGGGAATGCGTTGTTCCATTTTCTGTTGGAGATCCGGGGTAAAAGCCTCCGCAAATCCTGTTCTCTTCAACTGGTTCTCGTTGAATGACATTACCTTCTCTTCCATAGAAATTACATTGTTTTGTGAATGAATATTGTTATCTGATAATTCGCCGTATTGTAAGACCGCCTGCAGCTCCTTAGACGAAGTGACGCGAACGAGCCGGAACAAATCATATTCACTGATATTGTTCGAACAAAATTCAAGGCCTTCCTCTTTCTTGCTGAATGTCCATACATCTTCTTTTCCAAGAAAATGGTTACAGGTATTGTAGGCGAGCCAGGGTTCATTTCGGGCCCATCCTGCTTCTATGGCCTGGCGTGCTTCCTTTGAAATAACATGTTCGGCGTCCATAACCTGCTTATTTAATAGCCCTGGCTCTTAATAATCTTTTTCCACTAATCTGCAATTGAACAATCCGTCCGTTGTTCTTTTCCACCATTCGAATAACGAGACGTTGTTTTGGGGCGACCGTAAAGACGTTTGCAGGTATGATCAAATCACCATGCCCGTTACCATCAATCGCAGGCAGTGACTTCCGTGAAAGCACCGCCATCTCTTTCTCTTGTGACCCAGATCGTTTTACTCGATGTTTATCTGTTACCATTAAACGGACAGCCTCCGGATCAAATGGAAAAGCAGAGTCGTTTCGAACAGCAAGCTTAAAATAGCACAACCCCTCATACAGGTAGATCCCGCGCAGTTGCAACCCTATTCCTTGTTCATGCACTCCTGCACGCATAAATGACGTAGCATTCTCCGCTAACTCCATTCCTTTGCAAATCACCGCATCATTTGCGCTTCTCGTAAATTGTCCCACCGCATCCAATGAATCACTACCCAGCACCAGGTTCAAACTGGAAGGATGATCACTGTAGGCAATTTGAAAAGAATAGAACTTACCATCCGCTGTCACCACCGACAGGTTCGTTGTATCCAAATATTTTCCAGCTGCCTTGAGTTGCAAAATATTATCGACGTGCTTTGCTTTTTGCACGAGCACTAATGAATTCCCTCTGTCTACACTGATGACTTTGAAAGGAAAAATGAGGTTACTTGTATTGTTACAAGTGATATCAATTGGATAAGGTTCAATGACTGTCCACTTTCTCTCTCCCGGCATTTGCTGGGCCATTACCCGGAAAGAAATCATCAAGAACAGCGCACTACATATCTTTTTCATGCTACACATTTTCGTTTGGTTTTATAGAAGCCATTAATGTTTGGAATTTTGGTCATAGAGCAACACTTCATATCCTGTCCTAACGGTGACACGCACCTGTTTTGATTTTTTACCGATCAGTGATTTTGTAGCTTGTATACCGGCGCTCGCAGCCTGGGCACCAATGGAAGGATCGAGCGAAGCAATACCCATACTTTGAATGGCCTGGTCGGTAGATTGTTTTGCAACCTCCCTGCCGATAGCCCCCGGCATATAAATACCTTCAACACCATCCAAATCATACACCGATAACTTCACCGGCAGTATGGAGTATCCAAAACGAATAGAACGGATATCAATTTTCAGTCGCTCATTACTGAGTGTGGCTTCGCCAAATAAGGACTGCCCTTTGGGAATCAAAATACCAGAGATAGACACGTCCTCTGCAGCCTGCAATTTTACAGTGGCCCCGTTTACAAGTGCCTGCTCTTCGGGAATGATGGCGCTAATAGCATTATGTGGGTCATTCGAACGATCATCATTCTCTTCTTCAAGTGAGTAAAATTGGTTCCGGCTTACAGTTGCAGTCGAACCAGGCAATGTATCAATAGGCAGGTTCCCCAAAGTCGTGACAGCCAACTCATCGCCCTTTGTACCAACCGGTAAACTGAGTTCCTTATTGTTAGCAACAACTTCCTGAAGTCTGCCCTTGACACGTTCAGGGTGTTGGATGTCGAGCACCTTTTCCAGCATGCTGTTGATCTGGTCCATTTCAGGATTACTGTTGTTACTGCTACTATTCATTTGTTGCATCATGGCCTCCAACCTCGAAACATCATTGTCGCTGCCCTCCACTTCTGTTCGCATCGGCAGATTAGTTACAGACGACTTATTCGCAACCGTCGGTCTCTCTTCTAGCGCCTTGTTCAGTGCATTCAACTTTTGATACACCTTCACCTCATTGGGATCCTCTGTGCTACCACCCACCAAAGAGGATTTTTGCAAACCATTCGGCTCATCGCCATCAACATCCCTTTTACTCCCAACAGGCAACAACCCGGTATCCGCTGTATCCATTATTTCCAAAGGCGCCAGTTGGTAATACGGATCACTCTTTGCCAGCGAAGCCCGCTTTGCCGCTTCCTTGTCGGCGGCTTCGTAAAAATTAAGTTTGCTCCAGCTACTATCCTTTCCCCTGCCCACACCAGGAAGTGTTGTATTTAGTCCAGTGGTTTTACTCGCGACATTGTCATTGCTTGGTATGCTTCCAAGTAGTCCTGTTGACCATAATAAGAAAGTCAAAAGGGGTACTGCAAGCAATGGCATTATCAACAGGAATTTCCTTTGCCTAAAATGCTTTGTCGTATATCCGGGTGTACTGGCATTGAAACGTATCATATATGATTATTTTAATTGTGCTTGATATAAATGGATTAATGCGTCCAGGCTATCGACAACTGCAGGATTTATTTTTAGCATTGCCTCAAATTGTAAACTGTCATGAATGCGCAGGCTGTCAAGGAATTTCTTGTCTGCAATAAGGGTGTTCAAAATCTCTGCAGGATCGACAGTAATTGGTTCCGGGCGAAAATGTTGGATCGGCCGAATGTGCACTTCATGAGAAAAAATCCCTCCCGGATGAACAATTGCCTCTTTCACTATCGAACTGCAAACAAGTAAAGAGCCCACACAAAAAACAATGATGACCGTATACCATTCCAGCTTGCTCCACGTGGCTGTTTGCTTTTGCAACCATATAGATGCATGCCCCAAACATTTCCTAATGCGCATAGCAACCTCGTTCAACACCGGTTGGCTCAGCACCAACACTCTATTTCTTCTTTTGAATAAGCGTAGCATGATTAACGGTTAACTGTTTTTTCATCGCGGTTTTCTATCGTGTGCCATTTTTCAATCAGGAACCCATGGCTATTGTTTTCGCTGCGTTCTACATTGCGCAGGTAACCTTCTGTGATCAGCAGCCGGTAGACAATGGACGTGGCGCGAATGATTTGTTGTGTCGCATAGCACCGGAAATAATAGGGATAACTATCAACGCTGACCTGCACACTATCAATACTGATCTGTTGACTGATATTACCTGCAATCACATTTGAATAGTAACCCGATTCTTTTAAGTTTTCATATTGTCTTTTAGCAGAGGCGTCCGATAGATATAGCGCCTTGGTAATATTGCGTTGAATGACCTTATCATCCGGGTCAAGGGTAAAAAAGTAATGATGGAACATGTATACATGATCCCTGGCTTCCACTGGCACATTATCTTTTCGGTCTGCTGCCAGTGCTTCAAGTGCCTTCCCGTTGGCAAGCACATAGACTTTGTTTTTAGCAATGGAGGCCAGTTCAAAACTTTTGTAGATCACAAACCCGCATAACAAGAGAGAGCCTGTTATAATGACGAATGTGAAGGCCCGTACATACCGGAAGGCGGTATCTATATGTTTCATTTTTGAAAACATCACGCATTTATTTTATTGTTATAAGCCCATCATTTCGCGGCCTTTTTGTGCGGTTTGATTGATGGCAGTTCCTGCAAGATTGGTGCTTGCCTGAACAGCAGTAGCACCCATGGAAGTTGCTTTTGAAGTGATCCCATCACCGCCGCCCACCCACAGAATTTGGTTCGCGATAGAAGGAACGGTGAAATAGCCGATGATACCGATGATCAAAAAAACGAGGTAGCCCATATCTGTGCGACTGAAAAACGTATCGCCGTTTTGATTGATCTGCGAGAGGTCGATCTTCAACATGTTTTCCTGGATCTTTCCAATCAATGCGCCGAAGATATTGGCAATTGGCAGCCACAGGAACACATTGATGTACCTCGCGAGCCAGTGTTTGATGGTTTGGTGAAACCCGTCAAAGACCGAGAGACCAAAGGCCAGTGGTCCAAGAATTGCGAGTATGATCAGGTTAAATGTCCGGATGGTATTGATACAAAGTGATGAGGCGGCAAACAAAACCTGTAATACTTCACTCATCCATTCCTTGATCGAATTGCGAAAATTATAGGAGGCTTTGGCCATTGCGAATTTGATATCATTACCAATTCCATGAAGCAAATCTTCTTTATTTGGATCTTCGTCATAGGTATATTTATACCACTTGCTCCTATCACCATTTCCATCTTCTCCCACATACATTTGCCAGATATCTGATTGTTTGATGGCAGCTTCCTTTTGTTTTAATAGAACGGCAATCGCTTCATCTGAATGACTCACCATAGCAGCGGTTCCGGTAACCGTAGGCTGCATGACGCCATTAATGAGCCCGATTACCGACGGGAAAATGATGATGGCAAAGCCCACGACAAATGGCCTGAACAATGGATAAAAATCAATGGGCTCAGCTCTCGCAAGGTGTCCCCAGACACGATAGGCGATATACCACATTGCGGCAAAACCGGCGATGCCTCTACCGACCTCGATGAGCTGCGAGCAAAGAGGAATCATTTCTTTGTACAATTGATCGAGGACTGAATGCAGCCCTTTTATATCATCCCCGAGTCCATTTTGCGCAAAGAGCATGGTTGGCAAAATCATCAACACCATTACTGAACTAATCCTACTACACATTTTCATACACCACTATTTTTAAAACATTTTTGACCTTACCAATCATCACTTATAGAAATGCTGCATACCTTTTACTTCATTTGATTCCTTCAACCGTTGTCCCATTAGAATTGAATTACTGCTATTGAATGACCGCAGAAATACCAGTTTATCTTCCATGTCCTCAAATATTTTATCGATCGCTTTTAGGCGCTCATCATCACTCATGCGTAATTTCTTAGCGGTAACAACTGTCAGCAAATCATCGAGGTTTTTTCCAGAAAGCGTGAACAGGTTATCGTACACTTTACTGATATAACCGAGTTCATCAGCGCTGAACCATCCACTTGTTTGAAACCTTGCAAAGGCAGTTTTGTATTCCTTAACCAGCATTATTTGATAATCTACAATATCCGCTACATGCTTGTACTTTTTTACAATTGGGCTGACTTCGAGTAAACCGTCCAGAAACACTTTATGTAAATTGAAATTACCCTCAGATAGATCTTTAATGGTTTTGTAACCACCGGATAAAATCTCATAACCTTCTTTCAGGTCTGCCAGGATTTGTTTGAACTGCGCCAGTTTTTCAATATTCAAAGCAAGTTGAGCGAGTTCTGTGGCCTGTGCTTCCACCCTGTTGGTCAGGCTAGCAGTTAAAAAGAAAATCATTAATATCAGTACCCTCATTTTCATACACCACTTTTAAATTTGTCTGATAACTATTTTACATCAATTACCTGCTTGAAATGATCGACGTCTATTTTCGCCTTTTGCTTTTGCAAAGCGAGCAACTGCACATCCGTTTTAAACGACCTGGTAAATGAATACAGATCCTGTGCTTCCTTAAAGACTTCATCGATCCGTTCTATTCTTTCATCATCGCTCATTTTTAATTCGGATGCAGTAATAAGGGATTGCAAAAAGTAAAACTGAAGCGTACAGTTATCTTTAACATTGGACGCCGCATGATCCACATAGGCTTTTTCATTTTCGCTGAAAAGACTGTTGAAAGCTACGTTTACCTGGAGATTATCCATCTCTTTCTTCGCAGTATTCAGCAACACAAAACCTGTCACCGTTTTTGCATAGTTTTTTATTTTGGGGTTGATGGATTCCAGGCTTTTGAAAAAATCGCCGTCGAGTGTAAAATGTGCCTGTTTTATATCCCCGATGGTCTTCCATCCCTGCTTTACAATCTGGTAGCCTTTCTGTAGTAGTTCGATATACGCTTTATTCGCGGCTATTTGTTGTAAATACACTTTGATTTGCTGATTCTGTGCGTTGCTCTTGATGCTAAATGGCACGATCAAAAAAAACATCCAAACATTTTTCATACCCTTTGCTTTTTAGTTACCCGGAAGCCCGTAATAAAGTCGCATCGTTTTAAGTTCATTCTCATCTTTTGATCGCTGCAAACTTAGCCGCGTGCACTGCCGGTTAAAATCCCTCAGATCATTCAGATTATCATCAACCTGTATTGCGACCGCGCCAATAATTTCGAGTCTCCTGCCATCTGTCATCTCTGTATTGAAGGCATCAATAACCAAAAACAATTGATCAAGATTGTCCACACTATGATCCATAATACCTGTGTATACTTGCGCCATATATGTGATCTCCCCAGTCGTAAAATGCATGTCCTGTTTGAAACGGTTAAAAGCAACTTTGTATTCATCTACCAATTGTTTTTGTTTTTCGATGATCTCCTTAACTTTCCTGTAGGTACTGATGGCATCCTTTATTTGTTTGAGTTCATCGAAGTATTGCTGGTACTGTTCCTTGTGTTTCTTTGTCCAATCGGTGATTTCATCGAGCTTCACTTTTGACAAAACATTCTCCAGGTTTTTCTGTACTGTCTGCAACCAGATTGTTTTATTCTGCAATCTTTGCACCGCGAGGTCTGCTGCTTTGATCGCTGCTATAATTGCCTGCCTGACAATCTCCCATATAAAAGCATGGCTTTGCTGGGTAGGCATTACGATTAAGGTGCAACTAAGCACCATTGTAAGTACAACCTTTTTCATCTTCTCTTAATCTTTTTTCACTTTGAAAAATTCGGTCCGTCCACGCAACAATTTATTTTCCTGTGGAGAAAAGGTTATTATATCCTGTTTTTGTTGAATGATTAACTGGTGTGTTTTTTCATCGTATACTGCAGTCCATTTCTTTACCTTGTATTCAGGAGGAAAAACTTTTCCATCTAGTCGTTGTTGATAGCCTGTCATATTTTGGACGAGATAAACACCACCTGAATGATCATGTACCGTTATTACGATTGTATCGGCCCCATTCGTAAACTCGTTCTCAATTTGCCTTACATACATGCCCGGCATAAAATCCGGATCTTATCCGAAGCGGAATCGCCGCAACCAGCAATAACCAAAACCACTGCAACAAAAAAGAATACTGAAACTTTCATAAGATGTATTTGTAGGTTAATAAATACCAGTTCTACCAAACCAATTTTACTTACCAGCCCTCAATTCCTCTACCAGCTTACTGATGCCCTTCTCCATACTTCCATAGGCAGCCGCGTACTCCAGCACTTTCACCCTTTCCTTTCCATCGGTTGTAAAGGCAAAATATTCTTCCGGGCACAGTTCATTTTTATAAACCTTTGACACGTGCCCACCAAGATCAATAAAAATCTCGCGATTATCTTTGTTGACGGAAAGCAGGATTGTTTTTGCTTTCTCCGACAATCCCAAAGTATCCTGCAGTTTGTCAAACTTGTTGATAAACTTGCGCATGTCCATCAGGATCTTTATATCCGCATTATTGATGATGGCATCCTTTATGATCGGAGAACTAACCAGGTCATCCAACTCTTGCGTGATCACACAAGGAATACCATTGAACTTTCGAATGGTTTTAAAAGCATATTTTAAAAACTCTGCCATACCTGATTTGGCGATGGCTTTCCAGGCTTCATCAATCACCAGCACTTTTCTTTTATTAGACAATTTGCGCATCTTGGAGATAAACATTTCCATAATGATGAGCGTCACGACTGGGAATAAAATCGGGTGATCTTTAATCGCATCGAGCTCAAATACCACGAAAGGTTGATGCAGCAGATCAAGGTTTTCACGGGCGTTCAACAGGTAATCAAACTCGCCGTTGTAATAAGGACGAAGAACATAGAGAAAATTGCTGACATCAAAATCGCTAGCCTTTACGTTATGTCCTTTGAGAACGTTAACATAATCGTCCTGCAGGTATTCATAAAAAGTATTGAAACACGGGAACATGCCGGGACTATTTTGCAGGTGTTCATAATAACCTGTCAGCGCATTTGAAAGGGCTACATATTCACTCCGATTGAACCGTTCATTCTCCTGTTTCCATAAGGCGATCAAAAGTGCCTTCAAACTTTCTTTTTTCTCTGTGTCAAGAATATCTCCATCAGCTAAATAAAAAGGATTGAATCGAATAGGGTTTGTCTCCTCATAAGTGAAATAATAACCCTTTACCAGCTCACAGAGTCCTTTGTAACTTCCACCAATATCCACCACGACACAATGTGCCTGTTGATCGTATAATGTCCGGAGAATATGATTGACCGTCATGCTTTTTCCCCCTCCGCTCGTTCCGCAAACCAGCATCCCCATATTGGAAGTGATGCCTTCTTTTCGGGGTTCATCAAACAGGTCAACATACACCGGTTTGCCGCTTAGGCGATCACAGAACCGGATACCATTTTCAGGCAAACAACTTTTGTAGTTGGTCTCCAGTGTCAAAAAACAAGATGCCTGTTCCGCGAATGTTTCAAAAGTATCATTGAGAGGAAGAACTGCAGCATTCCCTGGAATGCCAGCCCAATAAATCTGGGCGGCACCAACGGTCTCTTGTTTGGCGACTGCATTCATTTGAGCAAGCGCCGTCGCTACCATATTCTTTACATCCTTTAACTCATTTTTCTTATCCGACCATACCATCAGGTTAAAATGTGCCCTAACCGGCAGTCTCGATTGGCTAATACATTCATTCAGAAACTCGTTGACAGCATCTCTTGCTATAGCATTTTCCCGGCTATAGTTACTAAGTGACTGCAGCTTGAGTCTTTTGCTTTCCAGTTTTTTAATGCTGGCTTGTGCATCTCCGATAATGATGTATTGATTATAGACATGATCACAAGGGAGCAATAAACCAAGCGGGGCCGCAAAACCGATGCTGAATTTTGTGCGATCGGTACTGTATTTTTCATACGTCATTTTGCTGCCACACAGCGCCGGCATTTCTTCGGTATCGGCAAGTGTAAACACTTGTACATGCTTGTCCCCTATTCTAAAATCATCCTTAAATTGGATGTCATTGATATACACCTGTTCGTTAACAGTAGAAAGATTACAATACCTTTCGATAAGACCAGCCTTTGTGGACTCGCTTAACAGTTCCCGATTTTTGAGGCGGCGAAGTCCTATCCCTACGCTTGCGAGTATTCTTTGGAACTGGCCACATATATCCTCGAACGCTTCAATGGCTGGCGGATGAATGGTTTGGCCCGACACAATGCTGTTGCTAAACAAATTACTAACAATGGAACTCGCCGGTTTCCGGCCTCCCGCCTTTTTGGTAAGGATGATAAAACTCTCGTGTGATAAATAAGGTCGTCCTTCGAAATGCCTCGTACTACTGATTTTCAAAAAACTGTCGTTTCCGGCAGGTGAATGATATAGGGTACGGTTGAACCAGTCCTGCTTATGAAGTATCGAATCCTTTGGCAACACTTTAATGGCTTTGACCAGTCCCTGGTGGATGGCTTCATAGTTTTCATCACTGAGTGTAAAGATCTCCGGCCATGCACATTGGTAAACAATGCTGATGTCTCCTTGCTTGCTGACGATCGCGTCATGCTCCACATCCATAATGGGTAATATGTCTGTTAACCACCTTTCCATTACTGCTTGTTTTTTATGAACAGCTTTCGCGAATTGGATTTGATCACTTTGGGCACTTTTCTTTGCGCCGCTCTTTTCATGAGTCCATGTTGGCCGTATGTTTTGCTCATGCGGTACACTTGCGTAAAAAGCAACGCACCTAAACCAACAATGATCAACAGGCATAAATAGGTATTGACACCGAGCACATACATGATCGCAAACATTACTAATAAACAGAGTAAACCACCGGCCAGCCACCAGATATACTGCGCCTTCAAACCCTTAAATTCGATGCTGGCGTTTACTCCTTTATTAATTGTATATATGCTTGCTGCCATAACTGCTTTCTAAATGCCAAAGAATGATTTTAATACGGTTGCCACTACCACCAGGAAAACACAACTACCAAACCATGCGGCTGCGGTGGAACCGGTGTCCGGGTGACCATTCGACCATTTCTGGTATACTTTCACCGCACCAATCAAACCAAGGATGGCACCTACGGCATACATCAAATTACAACCCACATCAAAGTATCCCCTCACTTTGGTATTGGCCTCCTGTATACCGGCCACACCGTCCTGCGCATATACCAATCCTTGAGACATACACAACAGGGCAACAGTAAGGATTCGCCTCTGACTACTCATCCATCCGCCAATTTTCAGTTTCCTCATAACGCTATTTTTAAAAATCAAAAATCATTTCAAAAAGCTTTCCGGTCGCATGCCCTGACCTGCCCCTCACCATTCATTACCAAAGCGGCAGCTCCCGGAAAGCACAACCTACAACCTACCCCTCAACAGGCTCCTTGGGATCAGGCTGAGCAAAAGATTTCTTGACCTCAGTAACCTTTCTTATTCCAAACAACTGGAGTATTTCGTATTTGAAAAACTTCACTCCAATGATTAGATAATAAAGCACTGTTAATAGCATCATCATCTTTGCGTAGCCCGACCAATCAATTATTGTTTTCATTTCATCAACTTTTCTTTGATCACATTTGCCACACAAAGATGCTATCACAAAAAAGCTGTTTTGCACACTACCACCCGTATTCTGTAAAATATTTTTTCAAATTTACTTAGGTTATGGATGGGTATTAATTACAGTCACAAAGGTTGAAACATCACAAGTCATTCAGCCAATACAAAACCAATCAGATTCTTTTCACACTTTGCCCCGTCTACGGCCTTATCAATTCTGCCCAAAATCTGCAAACAACACCTATAAATATTGCTTGGGATTTTCGTCAGCGTCATCCATACGCTGGGTCAATCTTTCAATCAATGATTTTAAAAAGGCTGTACGGTTACCCTTTCGTATCCTGATCTCCTGGAAGATGCGGTAATAGTTACCAAGATCAACGGTAAAAATCCGTTCAAAATAAGTCGCGAGCAATTTAATGTCAGCAGCGCCATTATTAAACACAACTAAAGATTGTAAAGCATACATTGTTCCAACACAGTCTTAGAGAGGGCGCAAGTAAGAGGTTGTCGGCTTTGGAGCATGCTGATCTTTTCATTGATCGGGGGGTTAGGTAACATTTGGGAAAAAGATCGCACTCATATAACCTTTTTTTAAGTGGATCGGAAATTATTTTCAATAAAAGGATAAACCAGTTTTCAATCCGAAGTTCTTGCTTCTTTCAAATTATATTGATATATTTAGTCAACTACCCTTCTCAAAAATGCGGGAACGCTATTATCTCGATCATTACAAAAAGCTTACTTCGAAAGTTTCTGTATCTTTTAATTAAGTCAAAATGATTGATTTTAAAAAATGGGGTTATCCCTTTGTTAGCATTACTAACAAAGCTCTCATACTTCCAATTCTTATTTTCAGCTCCTATACAATTTCAGTTATACCTTTCGGAAAACTGGCAGCGCAAGCGCCGGCAACTTACACACTTAGCCCTATTGCTCTTTTTGACGGAATAACTTATGTTCATATTTTTTTCTCAGAAAATAACAAGGATGGATGGGTTTGCGGTGCCCGAGGTGTGATACTTGTTACCCATGATGGAGGAAAAACATGGAAAGATATAAGCCCGGTAAAAGATGTCTACGAAAGTTCAACAGTCCACTTGGACAAAATAATTTTCAAACCAGATAATAAGACGGGATTTGTCATCGGTGGTATGGGAACAATCTTTAGAACCTTAGATGGAGGACAGCACTGGCAACGTATTATCCTAAAAACAGAGTCAGACCTAACAGATATACATTTCTCATTCGACAACAAAATAGTCAGGGTTTTAAATGACGACGCAGAAGTCTTTGAATCAGCAGATGATGGTGCAACTTGGGGATCTACAATTGACTTAAAATACCAAACCCCTGCCTTTGTAGCAACGAATAATTCATTTTTAGTATTTGAAAAAAAGCTTGGAACTGGTATCTATGAATATATTTCAAATGGAGATTCGTCGAAAGATATAAGCGTTGGAGCAGAACTCGCTGTTAACTATTCCTACATTAAATCAATAAAGTATGACTATTCATCAAACAAATATCTGGGATTACACGATAACGGTTATCTAATGTCATACAATACAAACGGAAAATGGGAAAGCATTGGGCGAGTTCCAGACTTAACCACTCCTTATGATTTTTGTTTTGATAAATCCGGCAAGAAGATATTCGTTATTGGCGACTATTCAAAACTTTACAAATCGAACGATGGAGGAATAACTTGGCAACAATTATTAGATTTAAACAACGACGGCTTTGACTTTTATTCGATTTCATGTAGTAAAAATGGTGAAGACATTTGGATTTGCGGCACTAATCGGACATTGGTGCATTCAAACGACTCTGGTAATTCTTGGGAATATAAAACAGGGGACTATTTTAAAGATTCTTTTTTTACCCTTGAGAAAAGTAATTTCTCTATCAATGCCGGAATTTCGGAAACGTTCTACAACGAAAAAAACCATGTTTTATATAGCGCATGTGATAAGGGTATCATTTCAACTATAAACTTAAAAAATTTCAAATCAGAAAGGCTAACCCCAACCTATATCACTTGCAAATTGACCTCGATCAAATATAACAGTTTCAATGACGCATTATTTGCCGTCGGCGACACCCTAACAATTATAAAATATTCACTTGCTACAAGAAAGTGCGAAATAGTATTTAAACAGGCTAAAAGTCGAATACAATTGAATTCAATCTGTTTTAGTGAAAACCAAAAGATTGGCATTGCTGTAGGCGATGAATCAACAATTCTCGTAAGTAAGGACGCCGGAAACAGCTGGAAACAATCCTCTAAAGCCGTAGAGGATTTTCTAAAATTCTCTGCCACTACTGTAAAAAATAACACCTTTTACGTTTTAGGAAACAAAGGAAAACTCTACACGGCTAATATTGATGTAGAAAAATGGAAGAAACAAACTGTTGGTGACAGCACTGAAAGCTTGACATCTATTGATTTCTCAGCTACATCTAACATAGGATTTATTACGTCAAGCGATAGTAGATGTAGAAAACATTTATACAAAACAGACGATCTGGGCAATACTTGGCGTGAGGTCAATAATTTGCCAAACTATAATTCTCGAAACCTGCAATGTGTTCGCTTTAATAAGCATACCAATGAGATATATGTTACAGATTCATATGGCGGCATCTATAAATCAATTGATAATGGTAACAACTGGTTTAAAATATTTCCTTGGCAAACTTACAATGCTTTAAAATATATATCTTTTGACAATAACAACAACCCCATTTTTTCCGGAGATAATGGAACTTTAATTATATGCGTGAATAAAGACCATAAACCGAATATAATAAAGTTTGATATTTCACAATCTATTCTTGGAGGATTATGGAAACCATCGATTAAGATAACCGATCAGGAACGAAATGATAAATTAGTTTATTCTCTGTCAGTTGTAGATAATTTGGCTACGGGTGCAGACAAATCTTTTAAAAACCAGCTAGTTTATATCAAAAACAATGATATCCTACACGACTTTCCAAATGAAATTTTTGTACAGGGCGTCACTTATACTTTCAGATTAACTGTCTTTGATGGCTGGAACATTATTTCAAAAGACATTAAGATAAGAATAGGAAAGTCAAGACTCCAAAGATTTGCAGAATATATGTACTGGAGTCCTCTGCCAAATAACGAAGAAATCCTTAAATCTGTAACAAGGAATTTAACTTTACTTGCCATATTATATGCTATTGTAGTTTTGGTTCTATATTTATTTTCTCCGAGAAATTTCATCTTATGGCACGAAGCGGTTTCTAACTCAAGATTACCATTTCCTGAAAAAATATCGAAATTCTTAGTTCTTTTTTTAATCGAGAGCGACCGTTGTTTGAACGCGTTTGTAACGATGTACAGGGACAGGGCGATGGAACTCATAAACAATTACGAAGAAGTAAAAAGTCGTTCTATATGGGTTAATGCACCCTTTAAATTAGACAATATTGACATTGTTGGATTTCAGCAGGGCGAGAACAAAAATAAGTATTATGTGCCAGGTCTCGCAGAGATTCAACGTGCATTAAGGAAAAATCGAATCATAATTCGAATTGAAGGGCAAGGTGGCATCGGTAAAACATCACTCGCTCTTCAGCTATACAAATGGGCAACTGAAACCGACAAAACAAGAAGACTGCAACCTTGGACTTGTCTTCCTATTTACATTGATAAACTTGGCGACAAAACTCTTGACGAAATATGTACTAGCAAACTACAATATTTGTCAAATTCAAGCAGTATTTCGAACACGCTCTCTGAAGCTCTATTAAGAAAGAAAAGAGTTGTTGTTGTTGTCGATGGCATATCGGAAATGTTGGCAATTACCGAAAAACAATATTTGCCCGAGTTTGGAGCAAAGAATAATTTTCTCGTTATATACACTTCCAGAAAACCAGTTCAAATTCCAGAATCGACCGTTGTCTATCCGATGGGTTTAAAAATAGATTTTCTTGATATGCTTCTAGATAGTTTCACTAATTCATATGCAGAAGCATATAAATTTGGAAGCCAAAGAGAACCTCTTAGGCAAAGAGTGAAAACGATGTTGACTGAATTGAATAGCGATGACGTGACAAAACCTGTACCATTGTCAATGTTGAAGGAAATTGTGAAACAGGCATCCATTCTAATAGATGAAAATAAACCATTGGCAGAGTTCCTGCCAAGATCAATTGGCGAGCTTTATGACAGATACATTTTTGACTTATTTAGAAATACTACGAATAAAGATGAACTAATAGAAAATTTGCGTGATGTAAGTTTAATTTCCATTGGTTTAAGTGAATTACTCGACTCAACCTTTTCTATTACAAAACAAATAGAGGTAAAGCCAATGTGGCTACCTAAAACCAGCTACACAAAATTTATATCTAAAGATAAAGTCGATATCTTGCTTTTGAGTGGAGCATTAAACTCTACAAATGAAGCCGGTGTGATCTACATTAAATTTATGCATGACCCTGTAGGTGAATATCTTGCAAGTGTCAAAATAATGATTTTGTATAAGCTTGGTACAATTTCGAAAGAACAAATTGACTTTATATCTAAATCAACTACCTCAACTTCATTTCTATCTTTATTGAAGTCAACGGCTTCTAGGATGAGATTAGATATTCTACTATAAAAACAATGAGGCTACTTTTTCTTTTCTAAATTGGTTTTCGGCTTACCCTTTGTATTTGAGAAGAAATCAAAGGAATGCGGTGAGCTCAATTAATGATCAGCAGGATACATTCATGATAGGAGTTACATAACAACAACACAAAGCTTGTAAAGATTTTCAACAGTTACAATCTGTTTATAATTTCTTAAGGTTAATATAATATTAATTGACGGCATTACTTGTCCGGCCTATTCTATTGCTCGAATCTATCAATTGTTGCTTGATCTAATAATCGAAAGTTCAAGAATAAAATCTAATAGCAATATCGCCTTTACCGAATTTATATAGGTTCCGTATTCGATGGACTCACCATGTAAAATGGCGTGGCGATTAATATCAGATAATTTCAAAGTATTAGACTGCATTAGTACGTGTTCATTTCTATCAAAAGCGGCCAACTGTCTTGTTAGGATGCTTAAAACAGATGCAGGATCAGATTCACAAATTTCTGCCAACGCTTGAACACTTGGATTCTTCTTATTTTTTCTCTTCAAATCAAAAAAACCAATCGGCCTTTTTTTACCATCCTTGATTGTATAAAAAATATCTTTACACATCCCGTCGGCTTGAATAAGAGCTATAGGAATTGATATTTCGTATTTCTGGAGTTCGTGCAAATTCACCATTTTCTTTATAAAACTTTCTCTTTTGGGAAAAGATCTAATAAGCGACTTTTCGATTTCTTTTAAATTCTTTTCAAATAAGCTGGTTACTGTATCTTCAAAAAGAATCTGGTTATCCAGCAGTTTATTTTCCAGGTTTGTTATTCCAAGTTTATCAATTATTCGCAGACTGAGATACCAGCCTTTTTCTGCTAAGGCATTGATATTTCTGGATAAACGGACGCGATCTTTAGTGTAATTTTCAAGGGTCTCGTTAATCTCTAAAAAAGGTTGCAAAATATTTAAAATTGGTTGGGCATCTAACATTCTGTTTATATAATTAAATGGGGACGGAAAATCCTCTTTAAGCCCAGAAACCTTAGACTTAGCTTCTTCAAAGACAGAAACGATTTCATTTATTTCATCTATCGTAAAATCCTGCATTATCTTTTCATACTTTTTACTCATAGCGATTGAATTGAAAACCAATATAAATAATTTGCCTGGCAATCAATATACTAAGTCTAACTGGCAATCAATCCTACAAATACTGTTTGGGATGCTCGTCACTGTCATCCATCCGCTGCGTAAGCCTGTCAACAAGCGACTTTAAAAAAGCAGTGCGATTGCCCTTGCGAATTCTAATCTCCTGGAAGATGCGGTAATAGTTGCCAAGATCAATCGAAAACATCTGTTCAAAGTAGGTAGCCAGTAATTTGATATCGGCAGCGCCATTATTAAACACACCGGTAGATTGCAGCGCATACAGTAGTTCAATCAATGCCGTCTTAGATCCGGTCCAGGCAATGGGTTGGCGGGCACCGACGGGCACTCTTACAATATCATCTTTTCTCTCAAGGTCTTCCAGTGCACCGATCAGGTAGATGCGTAACAATTCATGCGCATGAATTTTTGCCACCCTGAAGTCATGACTGGTGGAGAACTTGGGATCTGCATCAAAATGATAGGTATCAAGCGTGAGATAAATATCCTGGTGCCCTCTTACAAAATATTTTTCATCAAGGTAAGTGGCACCGGACCGGTAGTACTGGTAAAAATTGAGATGCTCTTCAAAAAAAGAAGTGAGTCTTCGTAACTCTTTGCGCAAGTATTTTTGCTGGGTTTCATTGCTCCCTGTCGGACGCCTTGTTTCAATACGATAAATCCGTAGAAAATAAATAAGCTTGCTATAGAAGCGGGGTTTCACTTCTTTAAAGAAATTAATTTCTTCCTCCTGCGAAGCAAATTCGTAGGCAGTGACATCTTTTCTTAATTGCTCCATAACGCTTTTGGCAACCTGGATAGATCGCTCGGCTAAAGGCAATATTCGATCGTCCTCTTCGGATGCAATTTGTTCCAGCGCCGCTTCTAGTTCGTTATGGAGCTTTTGACAAAAGGGAGCATACTAATCTTTTTGTTAAGGAGGGCCATAGGTAAAGTTTGGGATAAAGATCGCCCGGCCATAACTTTTATTAAAGCGTAGTAGAACGTAAACTATTTCGCCAAAAGAAGAATTACTTTTGCAAAAAGAAACCCGACGCGAGGGAGGATGACATCTTTTTATCTTATCGATATGGCCCAACTAACCTTACAACAACAAATCGCACTTCGAAAATGCCTTCGGTCAAACTTTATAGACATCGACGGGATCGCACGTGCAGCCATTTTAAAAAAAGACATGGTGCTACATTTTGCTAGTGGAAACCCTAGCCTCAATTCCATGCAATTAACCGCCCTGCAAAATGCGGTAGCTTCTCTACATAGTGCAACCAAAACACTGTTATCGGCGCTTGACCGGCAAAAAACAATTACCGAACCACTCCAGGAAAGCCTTCGAACATTTCTTTCAAAACATGAAATTGCATGGGAGCATTTTCTATATCACGACGTGGATGCGCTTTTAGAAATGCAGCAATGGATACTTGACAAGGAACCCTTCCCCATCAAGTACATCTCGACAATTAAACGAGGCTTACTGCAACTGTCCACCGAATTAGCATGACTTCCCATCTTAAAAATGGCTAACGACCAGCTATTTTTTTTGTCAAAAGAAAGAGCATTGCCAACCTTCATCTCCCTATTCGACACCAGGAAGATGACTCCTTCTATCAATTACCTTAATAGTTAATACCCGAAAAATCACAATCGTATTTTACGGTCATCGAATCGAAAACAATTCCAAATACTCTTGGCGATGCATATGGTTTTGGCGTTTTGTATTTGATGGGCAATCCATACGTATTATAGGAAATGATGACGGGCTTCTCATCTTGGATATAATAGGAATCAGCAGCCGGATCATAAACAATGTTATTAACACTATAATCCAGGCTCATCAATTGCCATAGCTTATTTGTCCTGTTTGGATTGATTTTGTTATCGGCAATTGTTCCGGGCAATACAAGGTTTCCTATGCTGTTATATGGAAAGGGAATTATACTTTGTGGGTTATTGGGAGCCAGCGGTATAAAAAAGACCCGGCTTATAACCCGTCCTAAATCATCCGTTTTCAACACTGCATAATTCTTATTATATGCATCATAAGGTGGATTAGGATCGGTTATCAAACCGGCATATGCGTAAATGGTATCTACTATTTTCCCTGGAAAATATCTGAAGGTCTCCCATGTAACGGCACCAGTGTTACCGTGATAAATAGATATAATATCAGAAACCCTGTTTTGCTTATCGTATCGTATGTAATAATCATATTCAGGATGATCACGGTCTCCGATAATGCTGGTTACATTACCTTTCTTGTCATAATTAATGGAGAAAACAGTGGGATCCCCGTGATAATAGGCAGTTAATTGCACAACCTGGCATGCGTCGCAAGTTGAAGTTGGATGGTGGTCTATATAATCATAGACTTTTTTACAACCGGATGCAAACACAATAATGGAAATAACCGCGATTGTAAAGTAATACTTACTCATAAAAAGGTTTTAAATTATTTTCAAATATTTTCAACAGTTGACATAGCCTACGGTCCAGTCATTTCTCAGCTTTGATAAATTGGCCCCATTCGGAATCACTAGGATAAATCCATAGCATAAAAAATGCTATTTCGCTGTGCAAAAAAAGGCGAGACTTCATAAACCATTATAAAGTTTAGATGATGCGAACGGTTCACCATCCAACATGATCAGCAGTTTTCAGCGGGAAATTCTATTTGTAAAATCAATGAAGTAAGTAGGACAATAATCACTGGAGAAAGCAAACCAGCTATGTAAATGTAAACAGTAAATAATACCATGTCAACTATACTTGAAAATATTTTATGCGCAAAGATTGAAAATCGCCCCAGGGCAATGAACAACGGCTATCACAATTTTTCATGTCTCACAAATGGGGTATAACACCTGATCCTATGCGTTTTTATGGCCTACGTACTAACTCCACTATGGTAATTGCGCAAATTTATTTGTATCGAGACCATGCACACGTACTAATGCGCTTTTGCAGCTTTATCATTTTTCGTATATTCCTTTTTATTGTTCAGCACAACCTTATCTTTCATGACAATGCTGTACTCAGATGTTTACGGAAAATTACCGTTACAACCTTTCGCCCATGATATTGATGGGTATATTATTGCTGGTGCCGATGCATTTTCCTATAAAGGAGACGCAGGCACAATCCTAATACAGCAGCAGATTACAGAAGACTTCACTTTTCATTATGCTAACTTTTTGCTCAACGACAGAGCCATTATCAATTTTCGTCACGATGGTTTTGCGATGCAATCAATGATCGCCATGAATGAGGACATCGTCACGCTTGTCCAGGGTACAGGCAATTTTTTATTGCGAAAAGATCACCTGGTCATCACGCATAACCCCTCGAATGAAATGTCTTTTGTTTTTGAAAAAGGTAAAAATTATTGCGCATTTGGGTCATCATTTAATCTTGACTTCGTGTATAAATACCTGCAGGCATATTTCCTCCAGGAGGAGATGCCCAAATTCTCCTCTAATAATTCTTTTTCGCTTACCGAAGGCGCACTGCCTGCCTCACGGAAAATGCTGGATACCATCAGCGACATCATTCATTATGCATTGCCCCGGCAATTGAATGAGAGTTATACCTCCATTAAAATGCAGGAGCTATTTGTATTGCAACTGGCGACAGCTTTTAGAAGGCCTGAGCCAAAACTGAAATTGTCCGAAAGACAACTGGAGGCATTGGAAGAGATCCGGCAACTGATGCTGCAAGATATCACCACGCATTACTCCCATAAAGAACTTGCGAGAAAAGCACACATCAACCTGCACACGTTAAAGAACGGGTTTAAACAGGTTTACGGCCTGCCGCCTTTGGAATACAGGAATGAGGTGCGTCTGCAAAAAGCAAAAGAGCTGCTGCAACAAACCGGCAAACCCATCAAAGAGATTGCTATGCTGGCAGGCTATGCCAGTTTTTCAAGTTTTGTCACCGCGTTCACCAATCACTTCGGTTATTCTCCAGGTACTGTCAGAAAATAATCATCCCTTCTTTTTGATAAACTTTTTCTGCTATTTCCGAAATAGATACTCAAAAATCTGATGTAAAGATTTTTCAACTTTACATCAGCATTGTTTATCTAATCAACCTTAACCTATATGCGAAACATCAAATCAGAAATCATTGGTTCTTTATTGATCTTACTATTTGCTTACACTGCTTTCCAGAAGTACATGGAGCATGACACTTTTCTGTGGACCCTGGAACGTTCTACCCTGCTACATTCGTTGGCCACTCCTCTCTCCTGGATGGTTCCCGCAACAGAATTGGCGGTTGTCTGTCTTTTAATTTTTCCATCCCTCAGGCGTATTGGTCTATTATGTTCTGTCGTACTGCTAACTACATTTACACTGTACATCATCTACATGCTGCTGTTTACTCCTAATCTTCCTTGTTCCTGTGGTGGCATTGTAAGTTACCTGTCATGGAAACAGCACCTTGTTTTCAATACCATTTTCCTCTTGCTTGCCCTTTACGGATGGTACAGCATGCGAAACACTCATACAACCGATAAAAATATTGCAATCAGGCGAAGCCGAACACCTGTAATATAGTAGGCATCATTTTTAAATGTAACAACACGAGATTTATGAAACAGTATTTGTTGGGCGCTATCGCCCTGGTGACAGCCATCACGCTGAATTCTTTTACAGTAAAGCCAGCAAATCATCCAACGGCAACAAAAAACTACACGTATAATGCGTACCCGGATGATTCGCACACCTCCGATCCGAGCTTTTACACGTTGACAGCAAATAATGGTAACGATCCTTTACATTGTCCGGGAAATACACACACCTGTGGAGTGGTAGCGCAGGATGACGGCACCGGCCATCCGGATTTTACCCAGACGTTCACCATTGAACACAGGAACTAACAATTGAATGGGTTGCAGGAATGCCAGCTGCTTCATAGGTAAGTTTTGACCTTGCTTGCTGGAGATACTGCAGCCCATTTGCTTTATTTATTTTTTGTCCCGTATGACGAGCATATCAATTTTAAATGTAACAACACAAGCATTATGAAACAGTATCTATTGGGCGCGATCGCCCTCGTAACAGCCATCACGCTGAATTCCTTTACAGTAAAACCCGCAAGTCACCCGACTTCAACCAAAAACTACAGCTACGATGCATACCCGGATGATCATTACACCACTGATCCGAGCTTTTACACGTTGACACCAAATAATGGCAACGATCCTTTACATTGTCCGGGAACTATACACACCTGTGGTGTAGTCGCCCAGGATGATGGCACCGGTCATCCGGATTTTACACAGACGTTCACAATTAAACAAAGAAACTAAACGAAAAATGGGTTGCAGGAATGCCAGCTGCTTCATAGGAAAGTTTTAACCTTCTTTGCCGGAGCTACTGCAACCCATTTGCTCTATTTATTTTTTGTCCCGTATGACGAGCATATCAATGTCACGATAACCATATTCTAAATCCAATCCATTTTTGCGTAAGTCCTCCTGTGCACGAACAAAGTTCGTAGGGTCGGACAAATTGCTAAGCGATCCAGCAAAATGCAGGTCCGTTTTTCCTGTATAATGTGTTTCATCTAAAATAGGGGTATCCAGGTCATGATTACCTTCAACCATCCCGGAGAACACTGTGTTCTGAATAGTATAATTTTTCGCAACCCAGGAGTCATTGACCTCTGACACATACACAGAATCAGTGCCTTTGTAGGCAGAAGGCTTGATTCCTTTATTAACCAGCAACAGGCATTTTACTTTTCGTTTTTCTATGCGGGCATTATAAGGGGAAAAAATATTGAGATCCCGCTGCATGGCTGTAAATAACATGGCTGGGTCTTTTCCTGGCAATACCGCTTCATAACTCGCTAATTTTTTTTTGTTCCAGTTGTCAATCAAACTGTCGACCTCGGTACCATTGAAAAAATTGGCCCGGTCTTTAGTTTCTAGCACCCACCTGCTTTTTTGATAATACAAACCATATCCGATGTCACGGTTATAAGCAAACATAAATAATTGTCGATAGAAATGGTTAACCACCCGAAGGGTTTGGCTGTTGGTCGACGGGTCATACATCAATTGTGGAATGCTGAGCTCGACCCCATCCAGGTAGGTGGCAAAAAGCGTATGGTACTTTATTTCCCTGTTCCATCGCCCATTTCCCTCTGCATATAATACAGCATTGTCGTCAAAATCGGTGATTTCTTTTTTCAATGCAAAATGCAATGTCTCGCCATTCAAAAACCTGCGTACATTATCAACGGTGGCATTGTGGTCATAGGTGATAAATTTTACCACGCCGGCTCCATCTATCCACACATGATGCGGGACGGTGACATGCGGGAAATAGGCATTCAATATGGAATCTTCTAAAATAATGGGTGTTGAAGGAAGGGGCTTTCTTATCCTATTGAACATCCCCTCAACATCTTTTCTATGATTGTAGCAAATAATAATGGTTTGGATCCGGTCACCAAAGATTTGTTGCAAACTATCCATGTGTGGCATTCCGAGTATGCAACCCAAACAGCCAGTGTCCCAAAAATCAAGAATCGTAAGCCGGCCTCTACAATCTGCGAGACTCTTCACAGCAAACTTGCCTTGTAAACATTCCCCGAAAAATACATTGGGAACCGTATCGCCAATTTGTAATGGTTGCCTCTTCGTTTTCTGTGCATTCACACTCGTTACCATTGCCGCCAGGCATAGGCAAAAAAATAGCTTGTTCATACGTAAGTACAAATTATAAATGAAAAAATAAAGTGTTGATTAGTACCCTGTGTTCTGTACCAGTGAGGGGTTAAGGTTGAGTTGAGCAGCAGGGATCGGCCAAAGGGTATCATGGGCGGACCAACCCGTTTTGATTACACTTAATATAGCTGCAGCCCTCCCTGTTCTTTTCAGATCAAACCAGCGGTGTCCCCATTCAAAACAAAGTTCGGTTCTTCTTTCCTGCTCAATGGCCTGCATGATGTCATTTGCACTCGCGGCAGTAGTGGCAGCAAGTCCTGCTCTTGCCCGAATGGTATTGAGATCATTGATGGCATCCGGGTAGTGACCCAGTTGGTTATTTGCCTCGGCACGGATGAGGTACATCTCTGCGAGTCGTAGCACCACGTAATTTTCTGTCACAGCCAGGTTTGTCCTGACCTTGTATTTATAGGGATAATAGACCGTTTTGTTGCTGTAGGTTCGCCCCTTTATCCAGGCAGCTTTTCTTTGATCCCCTCCTTCAAAGGCATTCAACAAATAACTCGTCACCACGAATGTTGGCTGCGTATTATTGTTGGCGGGCAGGATTTGATATCCTTCCGTGGTGTTGTAGTTTGGCATTACCGGTTGCAATTGCCAAATCGCCTCCTGGCTCTCTTTTAGAAATATTTTATCCAGGTCCGTTTCAAGGGCAAACAGGTTACTATTGATCACCTCACTGGCCGTTGCCACAGTGGCCGTATAATTGTTGGTATAGAGCAAAAGCCTTGCTTGCAGTGCTTTCGCTGCCCACTTATTCGGCCTTGTTCTTTCCGGTTCAGGATAATCGGCAGGAAGCAAATCAACAGCACGTGAAACATCCTGTAGCATTTGCGCATATACAAGCGGGCTGGCCGTTCTCGGCAAATCCATATTCTGCGCATAACCAGAATGCAAAACCAGTGGCACATCTCCAAATACATTGACAAGGTAGTCATAGCAAAAGGCGCGAATAAATAACGCTTCGCCAGACAGCCGCTGCTTAACAGCAGCGCTCAATTTCGTAGAGGCATCCAGTTGTTCAAGCGCCAGGTTGGCGGCATAGATGTATTTATAAAGCGGTATCCAAAAGGAGCTTTCAATAACGCCATGGCTGGTCAGGGAAATATTGCTGGCCACAAATTCATCAAATCTTCCCGGCGTATAATAATACAATTCATCGGCGTACATGCCTTCGAGGAAAGTGGTATAGCCACTGGAAAATTGCGCGATGCCATTCATCATTTCACTGTAAATGCCGGTGATCGTCGCAGTCGCCGTGGCATCGTCAGTAAATGGCGTAGGATTGACGATTTGATTATTCGGCGGGTCAATGGTGACAAACTTTTTGCAACCACTACCAACCATTACAAAACAAAAAGCAACCAATATCTTTAATGTCTTCATAGCTCTAATTTTAAAATGAAAGTTTTGCGCCAACGGCAAGTGTCAACAATGGTGGCAATCGGGTGATGCTTTGTGATTCGGGGTCAAGCCCTTTGTATTGGGTGATGGTGGCGAGGTTCTGCGCCTGCACAAAAAGTTGCAGGTTGGCTAATTTCAATTTCTTCACCGCAGCGCTACCAAAGCTATAGTGCAGCGCCACATTTTTCAAACGGATAAAGGAAGCATCAGTCAGCGTGGCGCTGGATTGGTTGACTGTATAACTCGCCTCCCCCGCTTCGCTAACGTCGGTTTGCGTGTATTGCTGGTAAGGTTGTACGTCACCCACCCCTTGCCATCGGCTAAGTAAAAGGTTAGTTTGATTGGATAGGGTACCAGGCGTTAAAGGGGAGCTGTACACCGGGTCGATTCCTTTTTGTTTGACAAATTGGAAATGAATATCCAGCTGCCAGTTTTTATAACGCAAGGCATTTAACAATCCCCCGTAGAATGTTGGATCGGTGGTGCCAATCGTGATATAGTCGTTAATATTAGTGAGCCCGTCTTTATTCAGGTCATTGAACGAGTATACCCCGGTAGAAGGATGTACACCCAGGAATTGGTAGCCCCTTTTCAGGTTCAATGACTGGCCAATTTCATAGTCGTTGGCATAGCTGGAATGGGCAAGGCCAGGAAACTCATCGAGTCGGTTGCGGGTAATACTGATGTTGAAGGCCGTTTTCCAATCAAAGTCCGCATGGTGGACATTGACCGTTTGCAATTCAACTTCCCATCCACGGTTACTGACAACGCCCGGAAAATTCATCAGGATGCTGTTAGCGCCCGTTTGGCCGGGCAGGTTATACCGGATGATCTGGTTGGTGCTCTTGTTTTTAAACCAGGCAGCATTTAACAGGATCCGGTTTTTGAAGAACCCCAATTCCACTGCGACTTCACCTTTAAGATTATTCTCCCAACTGAAATCAGGGTTGTACAACCTGGAGGGTCTTAACGCCGGTTGCCCCTGGTAAGGATAACGTGTCACGGTATACGTATCGAGGTATTGGTAATTGCCGATTTTGTCATTGCCCGTGATGCCGTAGCTACCACGCAATTTTCCAAAGGATAGGAAGGGCAAACTATTTTGAATAAAATGCTCTTCAGAAAATATCCAGGCCGCACCAATGGCGCCGAAATTGGCAAATTGTTTGCCGGGCCCAAACCTGCTGGAACCATCCCTTCTCCCGGTCGCATTGACTAAATATTTTCCCGCCCAGTTATAATTGACCCTGGCAAATACGGCGTTATAACGGTACTGGTTGATCGAATTGTTAACGATAATACTCGGTGCCGCATTGATTGATGTCAAAAGGAGATCGGTGTTATAGCCGGATCCATCGATGGTCTGGGCTTTATCGATGCTTTCCTGGAACGTCGATCCGGCTAGTACAGATAATCGGCCCTTATTGCCCACCCTGTCATTGTTGTACTCAATTTGTGGTTCGACGTTCCAGGTCTTTTCAGAACCGTTGCCAATAGAATGGCTTCCCTTCGGTAAATAAGAAGGGTCTTGTGAAGCGATGGGATAATAAGACGTTTCATCAAACAGGAACTGGTTATACCCGATGGATGCCTTCACCGTTAAATTGTTCAGCACTTTATAACTCACCAGCCCGGTCGAGGTGAAGCGATTGGTATTGGTGTTATAGGGCTGTTGTAAGACGGCCAAAGGGTTGCCATTGGAGATGGTACCGGGCTTTTCCTGCCATTGCAATTTCCCGGTGGAGTCATAAGGATAATACATGTTGGGCGGCATATAGATAGAGGCCGTCAAATCTCCCTGAAGCAGGTGCGTGGCTTCATCCGTATACGAAGTCGTTAGGTTGAAATTAAATCGTTTGTTTATTGACTGGTGGGCAACAAACAAATTGCCGTTGATGCGCCTGTCATAAAAATCACCCATGAATACCGTCCCATCATTCAAATAACCCAAACCAAAGCCAAATTTTGTAGTGGCGTTCCCTCCACTTAATTGAGCCTGCGCATTCTGGGACAGTGCTGTATGCCCGATCAACATTTTTCTCCAATCGATATATCTTGTAGTATCCCATACCAATAGATCGGGCGCATTCGTTTCGTCGGGTACCATCGCATCATTTGTAAAGGCTTCTCTTCGCATCATCAAATAGGTAGGCGTGTTCATCAGGGGCATGGCATTATGAACCTTTGAAAAGCGCTGGGTGTAACTAAAATCCAAATGCGTACCGCCTTCTTTGCTTTTCCTGGTCGTAATGAGTATTACACCATTGGCACCACGGCTCCCATATATCGCAGTGGCATCCGCATCTTTCAACACCTCGATGCTTTCAATAGTGGACGGATCGATGTTGTTAAAGGGGCTATTGGCCACCAGTACACTCCGTTGCGCAAAACTGTTGATGTTGTTCAGGAAAGGAACACCATCAATGATATACAAGGGATCGTTGCCACTTTGAATGGAATTGGTGCCACGTATGAGCACGGTAAAATTAGAACCCGGCAACCCGTTGCTTTGGGTAATCTGTAAGCCGGTGATTCTTCCCTCTAACGCACCGATGGGATTGGATACCGGTTGTTTACTGATGTCACTCGCGGTAAGCCTGCCTACAGCACCGGTATTTAGACGACGCGTGGTAGTGCCGTAGGCGATGACGACCGTTTCGTCAAGGCTTGTAACCGCTGTTTTCAACACATGAGAAAGACTAACACCATTCACTTTAATTTCTTCTGGTTGATAGCCTATGCTACTGATAATAAGCATGGTTCCTTTGGCAATTTGATCGATTGCGAAGTAGCCCTGGTCATTGGTATTCACAATGGTTTGCGTGCCCTTAATTTGTAAAGTAGCTCCTGGTAGTCCCTCTCCTTTTTCATTGACTACTCTGCCGGTAACGGTGAGCAAAGCCGCCGTATCCTTATCGTTGGAAGCGGGCCGACCATGCACTGGCTTAATCGTAACATACTTATCATTGATCTGGTAAGTGACAGCCGTATTTTTGAAACACTGATCAAGGACGGTTTTCAAGTCCTCCTCTTTAACCCGAACAGTCACCGGTGGCACACCCGAAATATCTTCGCGGGTATAAAAAAATTGATACCCCGTTTGTAGCTCGATCGCATCAAATACTTTGGCAATCGGCACCTTTTTAAGCGACAGCGTTACTTTTTGGGCGTGAGTTTTTTCGCAGGTCATAAACAAGCAGCCGAAGAGCAGCCACGCTACTAACCGTGGTTTGAATAAATCGCATAAGCGTTTGGGCAATGACGTGCCGAATGCAGTCACATGCATAGTTGTGTTGGTTTTAATGAAAGAATGCAGTTTAAAAAACAAAAGGTTGTGCTTGCCGGTAAATACCGACAGCCCTTTGCTCAAATGACAGCTGGAGTGCCTTAACTACTCGCAGTGAGGTTTGATAGTATGATAGTGGTTTTTCCTTGCTGTTAAATTAATCGCTAACTTCTATGGTGTCTGAATGTAGGGTAAAATGAACGTGCTTGGTTTGTTCAAGCAATTGTAAAACTTTCGATAGTGGTTCGTCCCTGGAAATCGCCGCGAAAAAATGATAGTTGACGGTACCCTTGTAAACGACCGTTACATTGTACCAGCGGGACAGCTGTCGCATGATCTGTTCAATCGGCGCATCCTTAAAAACAAATTGGTCATCCTTCCAGGCCGTCGCCACTTTTATATTGGCCGTGGATAGTTTCATATCGCCCGTTGTGGCAATCGTGGCCTGCTCACCAGGAGCCAGCTCTTGCTGTTTACCCGCAGCGATGACTTTGATTTTCCCCGTAACCAATACCGCCGTCGCCAACGGTTCATCCAAATAACTGGATACATTGAAACTGGTTCCAAGTACTTGAATGCTGGCACTATTCGTTTGAACAATAAATGGATGTTGATCATCTTTGGTGACGTCAAAAAAAGCCTCCCCTTCAATCACGACGCTTCTTTCAGGTCCATTAAAGGCAACCGGGTATTTGATAGAGCTGGCGGCATTGAGCCATACCTGCGATCCATCAGATAGAACCAGTTTGTACTTACCTCCTTTCGGGACAGTGAGTGTATTGAAGACGGCAGCGTTCGATGAAGTTTGGCCAGAATAGACCAAGGTTTGGTTGTCCGCAGCGATGGCAATATTTTCTTCCTTTGCAATGGTGCCATGGCTATCTTTCCCAAGTGCAATGGTTTTGCCATTGGCCAGTTGCAAAACAGCTTTAGAAGAACCAGGCGGAACATCACTGGTGGTCGCGATGTCAGGTGTTGGAAGCGTGGACACTACCGGCTTTGTTTTCACCAGCCAGTCAATGCTAAAAGCTATCAAAAATATAGCAGCAATCGAAACCGGCAACAACCATCTTCTTTGTTTTTTCTCAGCAAATATTTTACTCCTCAATTTTTCATAAGCCGATTCTTTATCGATGCCTTTCATGAAAGCCATTGCATAATTGACATTTCTTTCATCGGTAAGACGTGAAAATAGCTCAACGTTTTCATCGTTTTCTTCTAACCATAAATCAAGTTCATCATGCTCTTTCGTGGTCAGGGTTTTATTAATAAATCCTGCAACGAGGTAAGCAATGCGTTGTGCTCTTTCTTCCGTCTCTTGAAATGGGTAGTTCATCGCCTTAAATTAATATAATTTAATGTCTTTTCCTGTAGGTATAATTACGTAAATACCGGTGAAAAGCAGCATATCAATAAAACGATAAAAGGGTTAGTTTGTAACCTGGAGCATTAGTTTTTTATCAAATAAAATACAGCGTGAGGAGGATGGTGAATGGAACTTTCTTTCGAAGAAATAAGATGGCCTTGAATTTTTGATTCCGGATATTGACGGTGTTGGTATCCATTTCCCGGGCCAGCTCCTCGTAGGATTTACCTTCAAGATAAATTCCGCGAAAGACTCGTTGATAGCCTGCTGGCATGGTTTCCAGGGCAGCAAGAACCAGTGCATACGTTTCAGCCGCGATTATTTTTTCTTCGATGGCTATTTCCGTGGGTTCGGCGAGGTATTGATAGCCCTGCTCATTTTTGAGTGCCACTTTATTGACGCGGTTAAAGTCAATGGAGGCATTTTTTACGATCCGGTATAAATAGGCTTTCAGGGAATTTACTTTAAAGAACTGATCTCGCTTATGCCAAAGCTTTAGAAAGGCATCAGAGGATATTTCCTCGGCGACAGCAATGTCTTTGGTGATGTCAAATGCGAAATATACCAGTGAGGGATAGTACAGGTTAAAGAAATGTTGCAGAGCACTTTCATTGTCTTTTTGAAGGGCCAGCAAGTGTTCCAGGTCGGTTTTGTTTTGAAGCGGACTCATAATAAGGAGATTTAAAAATCATGAGTCTGGTAAGCAATGTCGCAGGAATAAAAAATGGCGCGGAACTCACCTTACTGTTCTGAGGCCGTCGGAGGCCTGCCACTAATAAGGGAGCCCACGCCAAAACGTGAGCCCTTGCTTATTATCTTGTGGCATTGAAATTTCCGACGTTTCAGAACAAGACTCAAAGCGAAAGCTTCAAATTATTTTTATGAAGAATCGCAAAGTAAATATAGGACAATTTCCTTATTGATATCCGTACGAACGTCAATTTAAAATATTAATCCACGGACTTTAACTCCATGGATTCAAAAGAAAAAAACATTGCAAAATATAAGTTAGGCATATGTCTATCTAACATTATCGAAGAAAATAAAAAGACAGGAAAGCTTGACGCAATAAGTAGTTTGAGAAAATTGGCGGCATCTTCCGGGCTGGAGTATGCAATTGTACAACTAATTTCATCTGGTAAAAAAGACCCACAATACACAACGCTTTTAGCATTAACGGAAGGGTTAGGAATGCCTCTTCATAAATTTCTCCAAGGTGTCGAGAAGATTACTGATGACACCGTGATAGCTCATATTAACGAAATTGAAAAAGCGAAAAAAGCAACTAAACGTAAAAGTAAATAAGATTTTCGTAACCGATTTAAAGTATCTTCTATTCTGTTAGTGAGAACACGAGCATTATCCAGCATTCGTAAAGAATCGGCAACCAAAACTGCCTAATATATTATAAGTTTGGTCACAAAAATAAGACTTGAAGAGGGGTATACACAAGAGCATTTAGCCATTCTCTAAACATCTAAACAGGTTTTATTGGTTAAATTGAAATTCCTGGTAGCAGGGCAAAGCACAATAGTCAACATCTGAATGAACTTGCTAAACTTTTCAAATGCTTCCCGAGAGATTTTCCTCCGAAAAAACCATTGCAGTGCAGTGTGCTTAATTTGCTACCGCAAATCCAACCCTGGGCATAATTTAAAATGGGAAATCCTTGATACGATTAGTTTTGAAGGCTTCTTTCATATTCTGGTCATGCAATATGGGAGGCATTAATAATTTCCAAATATTTTCAGCTATCCTTTTGCGTCAAAGAAATTTCTGCAACTTATAAACTTTCATATATTTATAGTTAATGTTGCTGCCCCTATCTAACATCACAACCCTTTAAATTGATGGAATATATTTATATAAATGGTAATAGTACTGTAGGAATTGAGAGAGATAATGAAGGAAAAGTAATAAGCGTTTTTATCGACAACTCAGAACACTTATTTGGCCCTGATGACAATAATAACAAAGAAGAATTTGCACATCAAACAAAAAGAAATAAGTATAGGAAATTTCTCGAACATCAATTTGAAAACCTGATTGTGTTAAGTGGCGCCGGATCTTCAAAAGATGCTGGTGGAAAATTACTGACTGAGTTATGGGATGAAGCTTCAAAAGATTTAACTGAACAAAAATTAAATAAATTTTGCGAACTTGTTCATTATCTAGACAAGGACGACAAAGGGGCATATATCAAAAATTTAGAAAAACTCTTGTCACTTGCAAATGCGGCAAAGGAATATGTAACAGACAAGCATATCAATCTGAATCAATTCATATTAAAAATTCAGAATCTGATAAAAACTCAATGCGAGTTAACTCTTCCACTAAGCTCGCCTCATGAATTATTTTTAGAAAAAATCACCAAGCGAAAAGTTACTCTTCCCCGACTTAAGATATTTACCTTAAATTATGACACACTATTTGAACAAGCCTCAAAAAAGAAGAATTTCACGGTAATAGATGGGTTCTCATTTTCATTTCCTCGGCATTTCAGTGGACGAAATTTTGACTATGACATAGTATTAAGAGACAAGAGCAGAGTTAAAGAAGAAGATAATTTTATAACAAGAGTATTTCATTTATACAAACCTCATGGTTCAGTTGATTGGGAAAAATTACAAGACGGAACTATAAAACAATCAGAGAAGGTTGAGAATGCATTAATGATATACCCGAAGGACAGCAAATATGAAAACTCCTATGAACAACCCTTTTTCGAGATGATGTCAAGATTTCATCAGAATTTAAGAAAAGAGAATGTGCTACTGATTTGTATTGGATTTAGTTTCAGTGACAAACATATTGTTACCGCAATTATGGAGGCTTTAACCCAAAATCCAAGTTTTCAATTGATGGTTGTAAATAAAGGGATTGACACCTCCGACAAATTCAAATGGCTCTTCGAAATATCAAAAAAACATTCAAACATTGCTTTAGTTGATGAGAGATTTTCTGATTTTGCCGACCATTATCCGGATTTAAAATCTTACAATCAAGATGAACAAAACAAAATTATCATAGTAACCGAAAATAAAACCAATGAATAGTAATCCATTTGTGCACGACTATTTTATTGGTTATGTAAATCAAGTACTACCACAATATATCAAAGTCCATTTTCCATCCTCTGTTTTATTGAAAACATTTACACTTAACGGCGAGCAGCTTAACGGAGGATTAGTCGGAAATTTTGTTGTAATCGAGGGGCAGAAATTTGGATTTTTGGGCAAAATATTAGAGTTAGCTCTTCCAGAGAAGGAGCGTCTTCACTTGAGTGAGCAATCTTTCCAAAATAAAGATTTTCATCCAACAGGCAAAATAGAAATATTATTATCTTTTGATCTGTTTGAACCGACGAAAATTGATAAGGGATTAAATTCACTGCCTGCAATTGGAGCTAAGGTATTTGTATGTACTTCTGATTTTATTAAAACTTATTTTAAACATTTCGGAGTAAAAGAAGAAAATATAGGTAATGCTCCTTTAATGAATTTAGGTTGCTTGACATATGACAAGACTGCCCAAGTTCAAATCTCCCAGCAAGCCGTATTTGGAAGGCATTGTGCAGTTGTTGGCACAACAGGTGGCGGAAAAAGTTATACACTTTGTAAGTTAATTGAAGAAGTTAAAAGAAATACAGGGAAATCCATATTGATTGATGCAACAGGCGAGTACAAAAAACAAGGAGAAACCGATGATTCTTTTGATGCATCAGTATTAGCGGAAAATTCTTTTTTTCATTACACTAATCTAACTACAAGTGATTTGTTTGTTTTGCTACGACCGTCGGGGCAAGTTCAAGCCCCCAAGCTTTTAGAAGCGATTAAATCTCTCAAGATATTAAGAATATTGGAGGAGAAATGTGATGGTGATTTTATTATTAAAGAGGGAGATAACTATTCTATTAAAATTACCAATGAGCTTCGCGAATTGATTGTTGTAAGAGACAATAATATTTATAAAATGGGACAGTTGATGCGGCCTTTTAATCGTGTTTACAAACACTTTATCGAGGATATAGAAGGCATTAACTCTAATTTCGATATAAAGGCATTATCAAATCAAATAGCTAAGGAGTGCGTTTATGATGTGGATTTTAATTCAGCGAGTAAATGGGGTGCAAAAAATGATTCTCATTTAAACAATTGCATTAGCCTAATTCTTAGAATAACCAACCTAATCAATAATAAGCAGTTTAATCTAATGTTCGGGTTCGAAAAAAGGAAAGAGGATGAAGATGAACTAATAAGGAAAATCAATACTTTTTTAGGTGGAGACAAAAAATTTTTTCGTATAGGATTTGAAAAAATTGGGTTTGAATTTCAATCGAGGGAGATTCTTGCAAATGCGATTGGGAAATTTTTGCTAGATAAAGCAAGAACCGGTTGTTTTAAAACCGAGCCGATTATTTTGTTTATAGATGAGGCACATCAATACCTAAATAAAGATGTGAAAGATGAATATTTTGAGCAAACGAAATTGAGTTCTTTCGATTCAATTGCAAAGGAATGCCGAAAGTTTGGATTATTCTTATGCATTGCTACACAAATGCCAAGGGATATTCCCACTGGAACATTAAGTCAAATGGGCACATTTATCGTACATCGCCTTATAAATCATTTTGATAAAGAATCAATATCGAGCGCTAGCTCCTCAGCAGGTAAAAACTCATTAGATTTTTTACCTGCCTTGGGAGCGGGTGAAGCAATTTTAATGGGGGTCGATTTTCCAATGCCGGTGATGCTGAAAATAGACATGCCAAACATCATTCCTGATTCTGGCACACCTCTTTTCAAAATTATTTGATTTTATTAAATCACAATTGCAATCACTCCACAGCCGGTACAATGGGAGCTAAAAATATAACTACCATTCACAATGTGTCTAAACAATTCGCGGTCTTCTTTATTATCTCTATTCATGCCATTAATCGACACTTTACTGTCGTATGCATCACATTTTTTTGACCACTCGACCAGCAGCTTATTTGCTCTTCTTAAATGATCTTTAGCATCCTTGCATTGATGCGGCTCTCAATAGACAATAATATTTTTAACTATTGTATAAATTTTTAAGTTGTGAAAAATCCTGAATCCTGAAATACTCTATTAGTTGATCGGCTGCTAGATATCCTCTTGCGTGACTTTTTTTAAACTTATCTGCAGTTATCAACGCCCCTCTCAAAACCCGGTCAAAGCCAGTGTTGTAAACTTGCTAAAAGTATTGCGCTAAAAAACTCCACTCCCATATCCTTCACCACTAACCGAACTCGACCACCTTTTTTGGATAGTATATTTCCATTAATGAACTACCTTCAACAACGTTTTGAATTTCATCTTGCGTGATCGCTTCAAAAGAATTGTGAAGGCCGATTAAATCTTGATTAAACATGGCTACCTCCTGTTTATATGACTGATTCCAGATTTCAAGGTTTTTTAAGCTTAAAGCGCTCATTTAGGAGCATGGTACTTTGATTGAGTGGAATGAGCAAGAAATTACAAAACTCCTTGCTTATGCGCTTTAATTCACCTGCAAGCATATCTTGACTTTCCAACTTCAGTCCTGGGCACAAGTTCAAAAGAGAAGCCTTGATAGCAATAAACTACTGCTAGTCAAACTTGAACTATTTGGGTCAGCTTGGTTTCATAAATTTGGTCTCAAGCTTTTGAATATTAAACAATACTTATTAAGATAGTAATTAGGTGATTTCCTTCGACTATATAGTTAAAACATATTTAACTCTGCCACAAAGAAAAAGTGCAACTACTGTTTATCAAAACTTCATTAAAAGATGTTTTATTATATTAGTTGGCTAAACCGTAAAAAATGCGCGATCAGACAAGACGCAAGATGAACAGGCTTGTTATTATTGGCAATGGCTTCGACCTTGCACATGGAATGAAAACAAGTTACCATGACTTCATTTTTAGCTACATTAAAACCATTTTTAAGATTGCAGAGGAAGAGGGCCGTTATGAAGATGCACTTGGGTCAGTTGTAAAAACGCATTATTGGCGTGGACCAATTACACAGCACTTCACCAAACTTGAAGATTTTATTGGCTTGCTGCCGCTTGATTACGCCTTCACTTTTTTGGATGATGCTCCTAGACGAGAAACATACGATCCTTTACTTTGGAAAATCGCCGATCCTTTTATAACTTATCTCTTTACAAAATGTCAACATTGCGGCTGGGTAGACATTGAAAACGAATACTACTCTGAGCTAAAAAAGATTCTAAATATTGAGGATGCTCAACTGAAAAGTGAAAAAGTCAGACAGTTGAACGAAGCATTCGCGAGTCTTAGAAATGCATTAGAAATATATTTGTCAACAGTTACTCCCAAAGACAAAAACACAAGGTTTCGCGATTTTATCGATGACGCTATTCATCCGAAGGATGTGGTCAAACCCGTCCTTTCAGAATGGCTTAGTGTGAATGACTGTATGATTCTAAATTTTAATTACACAGATACAGTAACCGAATATATTGATGAACTTAATAAAAATCGAAACTCGCCAATTGTTGTCAATTACATACACGGAGAATTAAACAGTGAAATTAATCCGATAATTTTCGGGTTTGGTGATGAAATGGACAAAGAGTATTCAAAATTGGAAGATGAACCAATCAAGGGGTTTCTTAACTATATGAAATCGTTTGGATATTTCAAAAATTCAAATTACCGGGATCTCATTCGTTTTATCAATTCTGAGATTTTCCAGGTTATCACCATTGGCCATTCCTGCGGATTATCAGACAGAACTATGCTTAATATGGTTTTTGAACATGACAATTGCAGATCTATAAAAATATATTACTATGAATACTCAGAAGGAAATAACTATGTTGATTTAACACAAGAGGTCTCGCGACACTTTAAAAGCAAGCAAAAAATGCGGGAAAGGATTGTTCCATTTGAGAGCTCGTTACCAATGCCACATGTATAGATCATTGAAACCTATTTAACTTGATATTGATATGCAGAAAAGTTAATCCAAATCCTTAGTGGCAGTTTATATTTGATCCCAACTCAATTGCGAACCCTGCTTATTTGTAATCGAGAATGTGCGATGGAATCAATCAGCTCTTAATCTGCATATGATTATAGCCTGAAATCATTTACCATAAATCAATCTATCATTCTCGCAGATTTTCTATTCCTTTTACGACGACCTGAACTAGCTACATTGTTGACATTTGTTCATTCTTAATACTCTTTCTTTTTTTGAATATGCTGAAAAATAGTAAGTTCATGATTAAATACTTAAACCCTTCGTCCGTGATTTAGGTAGCGAAGCAGTACCCCAGTTCTTTTGTTTCAGAAGAAACAATATCACAGTTTTAAAGTATTCTATGGATTGGATATATATATGTTTTAACTAATCAACTATTATGAGCATCAACCCAATGACATTAGAGACGGTAAATAAGGCTATAAAGAAATTAGAGGAATTAGATGCAAATGATGAGTTCGCCTATGAATATGCATTGACGGCCTTTCTTTCAATTAAAGGTATACCTGTAATTATAGATGACTTAGCAGCAAAAACTGCCGTCGTGAGGTCAAGAACTCACAGGCAAGATGAGATTTTCTTCAATAAAATATCAGAAATATTTATCGCCCCACAAGAGGTTGTAAAATCCTTTGCACGATGCAATCGGCCTTTTCAACCCAAACTTTATTCGTCGGAAACGCGGCCCATATCCTATATGGAAATCGCGGATGATTGGACAAAATCTATTAGTTCTGGGGACAAGGTAATCGTTACAATTAGCAAATGGGAACTCCAAAGGCCTTTAAAAATAGTCATAGTTACGTCACCGGATAAACATCTAAGAACATCTTACTTCGACAAGTATTACGGCAAAGGTTTTGACGAAACGGTTCAGCAATATGACCCAGAATCAAGAAACGCGACAATTGTCCTTTATAGATTTTTGTTTGAAAGATTTCGAAAGCACGCAAAAAAAGATCTCAAGACTTATATTATTACAACAGCGTATTGTAATCTAGCATTATTTTTAGCGAAGGAACAAGCAGATGGTATTATGTACCCAAGTGTACCCGCAAAAGAAATAGGACTCAATTTCGCATTTAATCAGGCGGTTTCAACATTTGAGATTTTCAAACTAATTTCAGTAAGCAGAAACGAACTGTTGGCGACACTTTCTCCAGACAATAAAATGAATTACACTGAACTTGGAATAATCCACGCAAAAAACTTCAATACTAAATTAGACGAGATCATATGGTAAAACGGACATTGGCGTTAGCTATTAAACATTTGACACAAATAAATTACAACTTCATCCAGCTGCAAATTCCACCTTCTGTTTTCAGTTTGCGAGTATGTTTTTTATATTAACAGTTGATAATTTCCAACAAGAAGAGGATTCAGCTCAGCTGCCTATTTTTTCATTAAAACTTAACTATTATTAGCAACCGAAATTCAACTACCATGTCAAATCACAGTTTTGAAACAATTCAGCAATGTATTACAGAAATAAATTCATTGGACTTGAGTAAAATATCTATTGAGGACGTTGATCAAAGAATAAGAAAATTAATGAATGGATATAAAGTATTGGCATTTCAACTTAACCCAGGAATAGTTTTATATCGTGGCATTTTATATACTTCTAAACCAGAATGTTATTCAGACATTATTTATCCACCCGAACATCTTGCCAGGCTTAATAGGGCAAACCTAAAAGGCGAACAAATGCTATATGCATCATCTTCTAAAAAAGCTGTTTTCTACGAACTAAATGTCCAAGTTGGAGACACTTTAGTGCTTTCAACATGGCTAACGAATGCTTACCTAGTTTTCCAACACGTTGGGTTTACGAAATCCAGTTTGGAACGACTTGGATGCAGCGCAATTGGCGGAAGAAGCATTGAGGCGGAAAAAGAAGAGGACAAACTTGTATCGAACTTCCTTTCTGAAAACTTCTGCAAGAAAATTTTAGCCACCGATGACTCACATTATTTGATAACAAACGCTATTGCAAGGATACACATGCAACAAAATGACTTTGCCGGAATCTTTTATCCGACAATTAAATTAAATGGGGATGACGATAATTTCGCAATTAAGAAAAGTGTAGTTGATGCGAAGCTGTTAACCTTAGACAGAACTGAATTCATCGAAATTACTCAAATTAAGGGCGATAAATATCAATACAGAATCATAGATGTGGCAAATGAACTTATTGATTCGAAAATCAAATGGTTGAGCCCCAAAAAAAGTTGGATGCTTTCCGACGACTCAAAAGACATTTTTTATTCCGATGATTTTGGAGAGGTAATTGCCTATGATGAAAATGGAGAACCTGTTGATCCAATATGTTAACTAAAAATGTGTAGAAATAAAGATTCAATCTTTGACAGTTAAGGTAACTTTAAGTAACCACACAAAATGTCAGATTAAATCTTAACTCCTACAAATAAATATTCTAAAATCAGCGCACAACATTGGGATGGTCATCCAGTGATCTGACCACATGACCAGGTGCATAGCTAAACAACACAGCATGCCTCTCTCCTTCAATGGCCACAAGTGTCTGGATGGTATCACCCAATATATCCGCCACCGGGTATGACACGGACACCCCTGCCTGTTGCAGCGCATGTAATAATTTTACCTCCTCTTTTATTTGTGGCAGGCTTCGGTGAGAAGAGCGATAGATCCTTAATATAAAACGCCCGTCACTTGATTCAACAAGATAGGTATCACCAACACCCCTCACCAGGAATTTACACCCGACGTTTCGTAGTTGGTATTTTTCTACAATAATAGAAGATAAGGCGGTCGGACAAAGCGTAGAATAGGTGGCGGGAAAAGTAGGCATCATTAAATAAAGGTACTCGAATATTTACCCAATAAAAAGCCTACGCGAGACAAACTGAACAATGCGTAGGCTTGCTACTAAATATTATTAATCTGCGTATAAAATTAAAACATCCTCCAATGTTTGTAAAGGGCTAATTTGGCCCAGTTGTTTTTTCAATGGATTAAAAACTGTTTTTTAGGTATGGAAAAGAATGTAGTGACAACAGATTGGACAAAAGTATCGGAGCTGGAAATCATCTACAAAGCAAAGATCAAAGTTGCTGAAAGACCAAAAATAAAAATGTCTTCAGATGTGTATAATCTATTTCTGGCAACTTCTGCAACAACAACTGGGTTGGACGCTATTTCATGGGCATATAGACATGGGGAAGCATTATACATACCAAACAAGTATAGAAACCCTCATCCCTCCCCCTGGGACATCATCGGAACTTAATGCTAAATAGCCAGGTCGTTACTTCTACGGGATAGGGACATTGAATTCGATACCATGGTGATTCGTAGAAATCCCACTTTAAATATCTACCTCCATCACATGCCAACCTTGTCTAATGTTAAACACTTGCAAATTCTCAATAATATTATCAATGTTTGTTGCACTTCTGGAAAATAATTGCATCCTTTGCTGATGCAAGTTGCAACTCCCCTAGACCGCTCCCCTACAAAGAACTTACTTTAAGCTCCACTTTCCTGCTAGTTAAAATGGATTAGTTGACAAACGATGAATCTTAAGTACATAGCTATAATTCCATTAACAGTGAGTCTGTAATACATGACATTGTCGTTTAGTATGCCACACAATTTACATAGGATGCAAGTACCCATACAGGACATATTGCAGGGCCAACATTAATATGCGTTAACTGGCAAAATTTGCCTTAAAACGGGATGGAATAGGTTCGCGATAGTGATGGTGCGGCTCAATGTAATGTCTCCTGCCAATTGTTGGTATCAGGTATTCCAACACTATCTACTTTATAGCTCGGCACCCATAGATAGTTTGGAAACAGATTCACAGTCAATAAAGTCTTCTTTCAATGGAATTATTTCGGTGAAACCCTCGCAGCACGGATCAAATGAAAAAGACAAATGTTGTAGAGTCATTCTATGAAAGAAAACTGCGATGATTTGTCATTTTTTTATAATTACCCTTATTTCTCTGCTGAAAAAGTATGCCTGTTCCCTGAAAGCTATCGAAGCACCTTCACCAGTGATTTCGATAAAAAAAACGGAGTGCGCCGAAAATCCTATCAAAGAGTAGGCGAATAAATTGACTTATTATGGCACATGTTGTAACTGCGTACATTGTGTATACACATGGTGGTACTGGCATAAGACATCATCATTTCTCTGCAAACAATAATATTACGAACGAAACTGACGAAAATTATCCAGGCACCACAGATCTAAATCCGGGGAATCATATAGCCTTCGGATGGCCTACATTATCTTTTAACGGAAAAGATCTTCCTTTTGCATTCATGTCAGTGAATGGTTCGCCTGATGGTAATCAACTTTATACTACAGCTGGTAATCAACCAGTCAAGGTTGGCTCCGCTGATATAAAAATAACTTTAGTGTATGCTCCCCCCGGAGGTATTAGTGGCCCAGGTGGCAGTCCCGGTATATGGGTTGATGCCTTTAACGTCGATACAGGAAATTTTTCTGATGACACACATTTTATCGAAGTACTTACTCCTCCTACCCCGCCCGACAATATTGACAATACGAAAACAACTGAAGCAAATTTGGAAGGGGATGTTTCCACAGCAACGGCAGAACGTATAAGAGCTTCCGCAACAATTGATGGAGGTGTGCCCTTTGTCGAGTGGAAGAAAATTTTCCCTATACAAGTAGTTACTAATACAAACGATATCGACCTTAAACAAAATCAGAGTGGTGAAATATGGATTGCTTTTTATCAAACGCAACATAGGCGAATCAAAATACCTACTGAAGGAATTTGGACATGGGTTGACTATGGCACTATGATAGATGACGGTATTCATCCATGGAATCCTGATGTCCGCTATTTTCTTACAGGAGTTGTTATGGCTGACCTTGCTAAGTATTCCAGTCCGTCATTAGCCAAAGAATTTTTGAACCTTGCTGCTAAACAAATTGCGATCGCATCAAAAGGGATTGTAAATGAAATTTCGGGATATGCAAATAAAATAGAAGAATAAACATTCAGGTAATATTGGGATGGCAACTCCACCGTTTTGTATGAAACAATACAAAATTCAAGTCGCTAGTTTTGTTGCCTATATCAATTTCAATCATTCTTTTCAGCAGCCAATCAGGTAAAAACAATGATTTTAAAACTTTTTTTATGGCACCCTTATCCCCCATTACACTAAAGTTTAACTTTCCTGTTGTTTGTTGTAGTCTTTTTACACTGCTGTTTGTTAGCTGCGCTCCCGCAAAAAATGCTACCAACGGTATTATACAACCGACAATACAAACGCAAACCATCAGCACTAAAGGATACAGCAGCATTGTTGCGACATGTCCATCGAACCAACAATTGGTCGGTGGCGGGTATTCGATACTCGTAAATGCGGGAGTCACAGGCTATGAAGTCACCGGCAACTACCCGGACTCTAATGCCTGGCACGTCGACTTTATAGATTTTCAAAATCCGGAACAATCAAATGAACCGGTAGTGATCGTCACCGCCTATTGCTATACAGGTGATAAAAATCTGAACATGGAGATAGTAAAAGCGGACGAAACGATCCAGGTTCCGATTGCATTTGGAAGCCAAAGTTATACTTATTCGAGTGCCGTTCGGAAAAAACAGTTGAGCAACGTTGTGACTGCTGGAGGATTCAAATTAAAAATTACAAATTATGATGATAGCACGGTTTCAATGATGGGTTCATATCCGCAGACAATTAGCGTAAATGGAAGGGATTCCATTGTGGGATGGCTAAACACACCAATGATGATACAAGGTAATGCAGCTTGGTCTCAACAAATCACCAATTACGTTTTGTATTCGAAAGGAGAAGTCATTGATATCGGAAAACCATTTTTAAAACCAGTTTTGGAACAAGGTGCGTTGCTGACAAATCATGTTACTCAAACGATTCCGGAACTATGTATACCCGTAAGTGAAATTACGGCTACAACTGGTTATTTTACCACTGGGGGTGGTTATCAGATAACTCGTGGAGGTGAAGAGGCTATAGCGTTCTACCCGATACTAATGATTAATGAAAACAATGCGCTTGCATCCGGTGGATTATTTTTCGGTTGGAAATTTGCTGGTTGTGGATTTGTGGGTTTTGAGCCTGGAAACTCGTGTAACATTTATGGTCTTCAAATAAGGATTAAGTAGCAGCAACAAATCGCGGCGAGCATAATTAATCCGCACTATCTGAATTAGGTACATTTGATTTTGAACTATTATTTACTCATTTCTTTGTTTCCACTCTACTTAAAAATCATTGTACATATGTGACAGATTTCTGAATTATTATAGCTTCTTCGCTATTTACAATAGTAAAAAGGGACTCGCTTGCATGTAAGCAAACCAAAATTCTGATCACGTGTAAAAACAAAATTAAAAATATGAGTTGGCTACCTGTAATTTCATCGGAAAATGTAGTTGCTATTCATGCAATATTGGTTCCTACGCTTAATGGCGATGGTGAAGTGCTTATTGTAGGGGGGGACAATCATTCATACGCCGGAAACAATCCCGGTGCTCCACACGATTATTTAAACAGCAGGCGCTTTAATTGTCGCACAACAAGTATGATTAGTACACCTGTGCCAACGCCTGATTTTGATTTATTCTGTTGCGGCCATGCTTTTTTAGGCGATGGCCGTCCCTTGCTGGCTGGGGGTACGGCGCAATTTCCGGCCGATGCAACTGGCATTCATCACACGCATCATTTCGACGGACATCGTCATAGTACTATTTATAGCTACCTAAGTGGCGTGCTAAACCAGGCTGCCGATATGAATCCTGAGCCGGGGCTTACAACAGGAGGCGGCCGATGGTATCCTACACTTTGCACTTTAGGTACAGGGGATGTGTTTATTTTCCAGGGCCATCCCGAAGGCGATGACAATCGACACGGCAACAATACGCCAGAGCGTTATCAACTGGCAGGAGGAAACTGGGTATTGCTTCCCGCTATAGGAGTAATTGGCGGCGATCCGATCTTATACCCCCGCATACATCTTATAAATGATGGAAAAATATTCGTTTCATCCTTTATCAACGGATTCACTCAAAACATTAAGATCAACCCATTTGATGGCACCACGCAAAACATATGCTCTTTGCCGGATGGTGCATATAACAACTACGATTTCCCGTCGGTATTGCTGCCTTTGAGTTCTTCCGATGGATATGCAGCCAGGATCTTGCTTTGCGGAGGTGCAACTTCCCAAATCATAAATTTGAGCGATGCAAGCCCATCGTGGTCTACGGTGCGGAGGGACGGCAACCCGTCAGGAGGTCCAAGAGTTCATTCTTGTGCAACCCTTTTACCAACTGGACATATAATTCTGAATGGTGGAACTTCTGATGGTAATGACGTGTCGGCAGTTAATGATCCTGAAATTTATGACCCCAACACTAATCAATGGACAACGCTTAATGACCCTGCCTCTGTTCTAAGAAACTATCATTCGTCGGCGCTGCTTATGCCAGATGGAAATATCTGGACCGGAGGAGGTAATTTAGTAGTATTAAATGCGGCAAATCATGTTGATGATGCTAATTCACAACCTAGGCAGCCGCCTACAGCTAATCAGGAAAAAATAGAGGTTTTTGTTCCCCCTTATCCGCCGGGTACAAGACCTGTTATCGTTTCTTGCCCCGCCTCGGTTTCTTTTGGAAAAACAATACAGGTTGAAACCAATAACGGTTCTATCATTCAAAAAGTAGTGTTAATGCGTTGCGGGTCTTCTACACATGCTTTCAACCCAGATCAGCGGGCTATTAATCTTGATTTTACTGTGAACGGAAATACCATCAATGCTGTCATTCCTTCTAACCCCAATGTTGTTGTTCCCGGACCTTATATGCTTTTTACGGTTGATAATGGAGGACGGCCCTGTGAATATGCCAGATTTATACGCATTGGTTACCAAAGCTGCGAGATCATTACCGACCATAGCACTTTTTCCATTTTGGAAGTAGATGCACAACCCGCAGGCAGTGCTATATTTCAAAATGCTTTTTATGTAGTATATGACGGCTTTCTGCCATCGGAACTGAATAATTTTACCGCGCCGCCCGTTATTACATTTGCTCCGTTAATTGGGGGCTCCAATATAACCAGCATACGGGCCATACATGCCGATACAAAATTTGAGAATCCGACGATACCGACCGATATACCTCAAAAAGTAACTTTTGTTTTCAATGTGTTATTTACTAATGACAGTGCTTTTGGCTTTTCAGGGCAATCGGAAGATGTGCGGATAACGGCAAATCTGTTACAGAATACCGGCCATGCGGTAATTAATTTAACCAAAACGCCCAATCCTTACATGGTAGATGGCCCTATGTCATGGCTGAGTGTTGACTTGCGGGTTTTTCAAATGAAAGAAGGCGGACCTTCCCGTGTCACCATATCGCAGGGCTCCTCCGGCACAACTTTTATCACCCAGTTGTTAAACCGGTTTAATGACCGCACTATTTATCCCGCAGATGAATTGCATCCTTTCTATGATATTGATACAGACCAGGAAACCAGCCAGCTGGAATGGCTTGAAACATCAGGTGGAACCCGGGTGTTTAACTATGCAGTGGCCAAAGTAAGGTTTAAAGCGCCGATACCAACACCCCCATCAAACGTAAATGATGCAACAAATGTAAAAGTGTTCTTCCGCTTATTTAACACGGCTGGTACCGCCATGCAATATAACCCGGCGAAAAGTTACAACCGGTCAGGCTCAGGCGTTAATACTATAGCATTGGTAGGAAAGGAAGGCGGTATAATAAGTTCAATTCCTTTTTTTGCAGCTTCCCGGGTTAATTATAACACATCGCTGATGGCTTCGCAAACTGATCCGCTCAATATGAAAACCCTGCCAGCTAAAGGTAATGTTGAATCAGTTGCTTATTTCGGATGCTGGCTCGATTTCAATCAACCGGCACAAATGATACCTGTTGCCGAAGATGCTACCCACGCTACATCGCTGGTCAATTTGCAAACGAGCATTCGAGGTATACATCAGTGCCTTGTAGCTGAAGTGTATTTTGAAGGTGATCCTACACCCATTAATGCAACACCGGCATCCAATGATAATTTATCACAACGCAACCTGGCTATTTCGCATAGCGACAATCCGGGAAATTTATCAACACATACCGTACAGCATACTTTTGAAATAAAACCATCACAGTTTACATTATCTGTCGAATCGATTAACGACCGTTTACTGTCGTTAATACCCCGGGCAGAAGCATTTGCTGCAAACGAAAGAAAGGGCCCTGATTTGTTAATGATCCATTGGAATAATTTACCCCTAGCCAGCAAAGTGATTGTATATACGCCTGACATCAAGGTGGATGATATACTGGCCCTTGAACCTTATACAAGAATATCAACCGATAAAATTGTGAAAGAAGATGAGTATAGTTTTAGCTTTAGCAGCTCGCAGATCAACTACATACCCATTCCCGGCGGTTTTGAAAAAAACATCCCTGGTTTATTAACCATCGAGTTGCCCGACAATGTAGTAAAAGGGCAATTGTTTAAAGTGCTGGTGCAGCAGGCAAGATTTTTCAGGAATACGAGATACATTATCGGCAGTTTTCAGTTTAATGTGGTTGTGCGAACCGCTGTACAGATTTTACAAAAGGAAATGCGAAACCTTTCCATTTTAAAGTATGTACGACAAGCCATGGCAGTAACCGATCCCTGGCGATTCATATTTAACAGGTATATTAAGTCACTATCTGATAAAATTGATGGACTCGGTGGTGATGCTGCTGAAGTACCGCCAGCACCTAACGACAAATGGTTGCTTGGCGGCGAACCAAAACAGGATGGTATTTTAAAATTCTTCGATAGTTGTTGCCGCAAAATGTCGTTTTTAATGATGGCGTTAATGTTTCTGTTGCTGCTATTGTTCGTATTGATGTTTATAAAATTGATATAAGGAAATCCTTAATTATAATTTATTGTTTTCTGGAATTTTTATTCAGGGAGAACATTCTGTTTTACCGGACTGGCGATTTCAACATCTGCATCATGTGATCTTGATCTTCTGATAGATGTCAACGCAGCCTATGATTATGAATTTACTGATAAGATGTTTTTTGATCACCCGGTGAGAAGACCAATAACGCAGAGCGTATGGAGTGTCAAAATCTCAAAAGAAAAAATTCACTTAAAAAAATAAAAAGGAGGTAAACAATGGCTATTAAAGAAACAAGTAATGGGCAAAACAGTGTTGCAATTACAGGTACAGCTTCAGGGGAAAAAGCCATCGGAATTCTGGGTGTAGGTAATGGTGATGCAGTCGGCGTTAAGGGAGAGGGCGATTCTACTGGGGTTTGGGGAATAGGCGGAACCTGGCACGGTGTCGTTGGTTTAAGTAAAAGTACAACGGGGGGTGTTGGTGTGTATGGCCATCATGCCGATGGTGGAACGGGTGTAATGGGAGAAAGTAAAAAATGGATGGGGCTCTATGGAAAGAGTGAAAGCGAGACTGGAGGTGCTGGGGTAATGGGCGAAGGGGACCCTGGACCTGGAATTATCGGAAAGAGTACAAAGTGGATAGGTGTTTATGGGGAAACAGCAGGAATTGACAACGGACCAGCAGGCGTTTGGGGTGAACACAAAGGGGCCGGCACAGGTGTGAAGGCAATAAGCAAGGATGGCGTAGGCCTTGAAGCTTACAGCGCCAGCAATGAGGCAATCCATGCTGAGTCGGCTACAACCGGAGGAGTTATAGCCGCAATTAATAAAAACTCAAACGGATTGGGATTTGCTGTTTATGGTAAAAAGGAAGGAATCCAGGGACATGCAGGTTTTTTTGAAGGCAACGTTTGGATTAGTGGCGAGCTTGCCGTTGGAATAGATATTAAACTTCCAAATGCAGATTGCGCTGAAGACTTTGACATAGCAAATGATGAATCGATAGAACCAGGCACTGTTATGGTACTTAGCGCAGAAGGAGGCGTATTACATAAAAGTCAACGCGCATATGATAAACGGGTAACAGGCGTCATTTCAGGTGCGGGGAACTATAAACCTGGAATCATTCTTGACAAACGTCAATCAGAGCGAAATAGAAAACCAATTGCGCTTCTTGGGAAAGTTTTTTGCAAAGTAGATGCCAGCTATTCGCCGATTGAAGCAGGCGATTTATTAACCACTTCCGATACACCAGGCCATGCGATGAAGGCAATGGATTCTCTTAAAGCATTTGGAGCAGTTATAGGGAAAGCTCTTTGTCCGCTTAAAGAAGGGCAGGGATTAATTCCTATTTTAATTGCCTTACAATAATAAATATATCTATTTTGTAATTCAAATGTGGGTGTTATGAAAAGTTTCAGAGAAGCGGCAATTCGCGAAGGGTTGTCGAGAATACCACCTGTGCCAGATTCGCCTATTAGTGCCCGAAAATTAGCTCAACGTGTTGGGTTAAACCCTCCCGTTACATTTACGGATTTAATCGCCATGATTGAATTTGAGGAACAAACCTTTCACGGAAATCTCGTTACTCCTACGGGCACGGCCCTTGGTGGTTCTGTTGACCTGACCCTGCGAAGCAATGGTAAGTTCGATATTCAATTTCATATACATGATAGCGGGATTCCCGATTATGATTTTCAAGTCCGGGCAATATTTACCACTTCTGGTGGATTAGTATTTGTATCACAATATAACGGACATGTAGAAGGTACAGAATCTACATCCCTGACTCATGCTCCTAATAGAGACAGTAACCATCAAGAGAGTGGCATAAACCCTTTAATTCGGGCAAACTGGTTGGAGATTAAGAAAGGTCAGTTGTGGATCACAAAAGAATATTCGGCTACCGGTTTATCCGGTTTTGTTCAAGATGTCGCCAAAGCGGTACTCGATGTAGCGGCCATTAGTGTTGGAGGTGCCCTTGGCGTTGTTATTGGACTGGGAACAGAAGCGAGCCAGCTTTTGCGAGGTTTGGGCCTCGACGGTCCTTTCGGCGTTATCGCAGGAGTAGTTGTTTTCGTGGCAGGCGGGTCCATAGTTATGGCGATTGTTGCCGGAGCGGCAGTTGGTAGTGTCACAAATGCGATGATCCGGCAAAGGGAACTCTCCCCTCAGGAATCAGCATTTGCAGCACGGATTTTTGGAGGGTCTTTGCCTCCAGCCAATCAGATTGTCTTGACCAACTTATCGGGTCTGGGAGGACGCGCTTTTACCATACCTGGTGCCGATGAGAAAATTTATGTAAACCTGGGAAATGCGTTCTATGAGCCGCTCCAATACCATAGTGACTCCTATCCTACTCATGGGCAAGTATTAATACACGAGTTGGTCCATGTATGGCAGATTAAACATAACACATTCTTGCCGGGCACCGTCTGTGCGAGTATTGTCAATCAAGCAAACAATATAGTTGGCCAAAGTGTCTATGTATACGGCCCTCCCGGACCAGCCTGGGGCAATTTTAATTTGGAGGCGCAGGCAGCCATTGTTGATCAATGGTTTGCTGGAACCAAAACAGTTGTTGTCCCAAACCGGACTCCGATGGATGGCAATGATCCCTATTTTGGATACATTCGTGATAACATTAGAAACGGTCAGACATAAGAAAGAGAAGTAAGTTTATCACGCCGCACAAATGTACAACGTTCCTGCGTTTTGTATTTTAGTTCTTATGGCGCCATCGATGATACTTAACCGTTACTATTTTGGAGCTTTGGACTGGGGTGGCACACACGATAGATGCTATTTTAATTTTGCATATCCTTTCAGCTATTTCATGCAACTTTATTACTCTTTCAATCAAAGTAGTTAACTCATCTTCGGTTATAACATAATTATTATTGTATCTGGCATCCACATAAGCCTTTTCAATAAAGTAAATAAATGGATTTCAGCCTTTGAATTATTAGGGAAAACAGTTGAATAGAAAAAAATTAAATAAGTGTTTATTGGCATTACCGCTACTTCGCTTCAATCCTGATTAAACGAAAAAAATAAAAAACACCAAAATTTCGATTAACCAACACACAACATATTATGTAAAGGTGTTTTATTCGTCGATTCTCTCAAACTCTTGATTTATACCATATATAGCAAAAGTTTACAACGTGAAGGTGGAAAGATTACGGAAGATCTAGAGTGCATTGTATTAATGACTTCATTTATTTTTTTTGAGATGTTAACAACCACACCCAAATTCAACGCAATACAATTCTCTAAGTATTTATTAATCTTGTCAACACTTCCCTGATCAGCAGGACCTGATACATAATAAACATTAGCAGGTGCAGGTAAATTAATTTTATACCCAATTTTAAATACACCAATAACATTGTTGGTGCCCTTTTCCAGTTTGTTATACCTAACACCAATCATCGGGACCAAATACGTTCTCGGATCAATTTCTATTTCAGTATAAACCCCATCATTGCTTTCGCCGAAGCTATTGTACCCCTGAAACAATCTTGAAAAATAGGCCTCAACAAATGGCTTAAATTTGATATCTGCAGGATGATAAAACACATCTCCTATTCCTACACCATAAGGCTGGTATTTGGCACGAATAAAGTCGCCGTCCAATGAAAAAACCTTATTCAAGTCATATTTGAAGGAAAGAGCTATGTTATAGATTCTATAGCCGAGTGATGCGTCGACACAGGACTGGCCTTTATCCTGACCTCCGGAAAAAGAAAATTTCAATATCAATATACAGCAAAAAAGGCATTTTAAAAAAGTACTCATATTCAAAATCAATGTTTAAACGGACCGAAACTTACTCCCAGGCTGGTTGAAAATGCCTGTGTACTTAATCTACCGGGTCCCGTAGTACTTCCAGCGCGTCGAATTGGCCTGTAGCAATAATAAGTCGTGATATGCTGTCACGTCAGCCAATAACCGAAATTTAGCTGTTTGATATTATTAATTAGCATGCCTCACGCAGATCTTTATCTTACCCCAACCTTGCATATTTTTCAGAATAACAATTGACAAACAGTTCAGTTAAATACAATTTAAGAATCATTACCAAATGCTACAATATAGAACCGGAAACTAAAAATCCTCCATCAACAAAAATTTGATATGGTAGTATTGTATTAACTGCGTTCGCTTTAATTTATGTTCAATAAATAAAAACGTGAAACCAATCTACTTTTTTCCTCTTATTATAGCTATTGTGTCTAATTAGCTGAATCGTTATTGATCGGAAATAGGTCAACGGGAGGCTATGTTCTCTATTTACATAGAATGTAAGTACTTGAATAAGATTAATAAACCAACCGTATAAGCCATATTTGACCGCTCTGACCCTCTCCGGGCAACCATTATAGATAGCGTCGCATCTTTATGAGCACTGGGGCTGTAAATCCAACAAAATGGAAATACTCATGCTATTAATCATTACTGCGCTTGTCGCAGTCGTTGGGCGATGGCGCTTTGAAGTCAAACGCAAGTATCGTCGCGACTATTACAGGAATGTATACCTTAAGTCTGATGCCTGGCAACGCAAACGCTATGTGGTGCTCAAACGGGACAACTGGACTTGTGTGTATTGCGGTGGCCATGCCACGCAAGTACACCATTTAAAATATGCAAGGTTAAACATCGGGAAAGAACCCATTGAATGGCTTGTTTCAGTATGTAAACGTTGCCACCGGGATCAACATCAACAAAACGGCGACCTGCCATCGTAAAAATTATCCGACAAATATTTAAAATGAAAAGAATCGCAATTGCATGTACAGTCATTCTATTGTCCTTTGCAGCATCGGCACAGGTGGCGAGTGGTAGTGCTGGTAAATTCTATCGGGATGCAAAAGAGTACAGCAAAAACATTGCACTTTTTAACTCGAAACGTTTTCTCTTTACAAATGTATTTGGTTTGTCGAGTGAAAACGAATTGATCCAATTTGAAGTAATTCCACTGGCGGCAGCAACCTCAGGAGAACTGACAACCTTGCTGTATAAATGTGATCGAACAAAACAGGAAGGCCTGGTACTTGGGTTTTATGGCAGCTATTGCAACAGCGATGGAAGTGTCTCGCAAGGGTATGCCTACAAGAATTTAGAAAAAGAAAAAGCAACCGCTTTTCTTAATATCATTCAAAACGCGATGAACGACAACGATCGATTTCTAACAGACGACTACGACAATAACAACATCTATTTCAGCTATGACAATATAGATGTATTGATTTGCAAGACAGCAAATCGATTCCTCATCCGGCTTTTTTGGAATGGCTTCGATAGCAACTGGGATGAGTCGGCCTTTAAACAATCAAAAAAACAATTCGAAAGCAAGCTACAATAGTGGCCCATCGGCATTCAATTCCAATTCAAAAAATATAAGATGCGAATACTCTTCATCCTTGCACTAAGCCTGTTTTCCAGTGTATCCTTCAGTCAAAATGCATTACAGATTTATGGGGGAAAAAACCATGACGTTTACCTGGGATGTCTAAACTGCAACAACTTTAACACTAACTCTATTTGGAATCAATATGGCACCTACGGTTCAAAATACAGTAACAAATCAATTTGGAATAGTTACAGTGATTACGGAAGCCAATTTAGCAACCTGTCGCCATTTAACACATATGCTAGTTATCCACCCGTGATTGTCGACGGGAATGGAACATTTTACGGATACTTTACAGTCAACGATTACAAAAGCCAACGAGCGGACTTCAAGCTCGCGTCAATTATTTACAAGTACTACGACTTGATTCGAGATGATGTCAGTAGCTGGTATGAAAAAATATTCAATTAATGAAAAACAAAGTAGTTGTCACAGCGACAGTCGTTGCACTCGTCACATCTGCTGTTCTAAATTTGGCGCAGCAGGAGCAGAAAAATAAACTCAAATCTAAAATCGTTTATCTCAACCATGAAATAGATAATTTGGAATTTGAAAAAACAACACTGCAAAACCGGGTCGATGAATTGGAGGAAAGTAAGGAGAATTTGCAACAATCCATTGAACAGACGCAGGGAGATGTTGATGAGTTAAAAGGCCAATTGGAATATGAATATCATGACAAGTGGGATTTGGAACAAAAAGTCAAAGATCTCGGCGATGAAGTGGATGAAATGCATCAAAACAATGAAGACAATTAAACCATTATTGTTGATATTTTTTTGCATTACCGTTCACAGTTGTTCTGCACAAGATTGCAGTAATAATCCCGGTAAATTCAACTCATATGAGCAGGCAAAAAGAATGGTCACCAGCAGTCATTTTGTATTTACGGACTCGATAAACACAGGTAAAAGTAGTTTTATTAAAGCCGCCCATTTTTATAGTTGTGACCATCACAGAGGATTTTTCATAATTGAGATGGGAAAGCAAAAATATATCCACCAGGATATGCCAATCGATATTTGGCGAGATTTTAAAGCGGCAGAATCATTTGGTAAATACTATAATCAAAATATAAAGGGTAACTATCTACTTCACTTGTAAAACAAAAAAAACGATGGCTGTCTTCCTAAACACCGAAGGAATAATTGCTGAATTTAAGAACATAATAAATAAAGCCGAAAGGGAATTGGTAATAATAACTCCTTTCATTGATATCAAAGACCCCATTATAAAAACATTTGCCAAGCTGAAAGAACGAAATGTCGAGGTCTTACTCATTTGCCGGGAAAATATTCTTTCCAGCGAAATACTGTCGTCATTAAATCAAATTTCCAACCTGACAATTCTTCAACACAATACCGTTCATGCAAAATGCTATTTTAATGAAGATAATATGATAATTTCTTCATTGAATCTTTTACAGCACAGCTCGAAAAACAACCGGGAAATGGGCATACTGATATCAAAGGAAGAAGATTTATTTGAAGAAACAGACGCTTATGATGATGCCATCGATGAAGTGAAAATGATCGTTAAAGCCTCAACAATCATACAAAGAAGCAACAAGATTACCAAGGAAGGATTTAATTATCTATTCTTGAAAGATGTAAAAATCCGAATGGAAGAAGTTGTCAAAAAGATCAATACGCTATATGAGAATAAGATATTCGAGATTGCTCCAGATATCTATGACAACGAATCTATTGCCTGTCACAATTACCTGGAAAACGTCGACGTTCTATTTGACGTAGACATCTTTCATAACAAAGATGAAAAAACAGAATGGCAGATTAATAGAGTACAGCTGAAATTCAAGCACCCCAAACAACAACTTCAAAAATTGAACTATAAGTTCAAAACAGAAATTAATCAATTACAAAACGGCAGAAACTTCAGGTTCTATTGGAATGACATTGACGGCTATTTTTCTATCTATACGGATAAGAAAAAAATTTCATCTTTTCCCGTACCACCTCCGTTAATACAGGAATTCAAAGCAGAAACAGATTACGTACTTAACTATTTCAAAAAATTCACTGAGTTTAAAAAAATCTTCTAAAACCAGGTAATCATTGATAAGAAGCAAGGGCCATTGGCGTGCACAGTGCGATGCTGATGAAGGAAACGCTCAGCCTATGTCCTGATGCCATTGTACGTCGGGGTGACATGGATTGCTATTCCAGGCAATCAAGGCTGTTTACCTCCATGACGCTTAACCTTCGGCGAATCGTTACTGTAACTAATATAAAATCATGGAGTGATCGCCCTGGCTCATTCTCTTTAATCAAAGTCAATTCGATTTCAGACCGTGAACTAACACTAACCAGTAGTTGATTTTTGACTTGCTTCATCAATATTCAGAATCTGAATTGAAGGATGTGTTTTTTCGTCGATCTATGACGCACAATAATCACGCACCGCCAGGTCCAGATTAATACTTGTACCGCTAATTTTATAAAATTGATTGTCACTTAAACGAAGCAACATGGCCTTTTTGGTTTCTTGCTACACTGAACTTCGCATTAAAAGGTGGTGATCAATGATAGGCTTCGGGAGTTTTCGAAAAATATGTTGATAATTTTCCAAGTGCACGTTCGCTATCAGTTTTGATGAGTCTGACAAACTAAGATCCTTTCGTATGATGATTACGCTGATTAGTTTTTTTTATGCATCAATTATTCCAAAAGTTAGGCGCCTATTTGCAATAGGCTGGCAAGGAACTACGACATAAACACAACGTGCCATCGCACAAGGCTTTCCTTTATTTCGTTCCTCCTTGCGCCAATGCAAATAACCGCCAGTAAGGGTTCCATAATTTATTCATCAAAAAAAAAATTGAATTATGGAAAACACAGTAGAAACAACAGGCTGGATGCAAGTATCAGAATTGGAAATTATCTACAAAGCAAAGATCAAGGCATCCGAAAGACCACAAATAAAATGTTCAGTGGATGCACACAAACTGTTCCTGGCATCCTGGAACATGGATAAAATTGAACTGGTGGAACAATTCAAAGTAATGCCCTTGAATAAAGGAAACCGTGTCTTGGGTATCTGTGAATTGTCAAGTGGTGCTATTGACCAGGCAACAGTGGATCCAAGATTAATCTTCGGCCTATTGCTGAAAGCAGGTGCCACCCAGGCAATCGTCGCGCACAACCACCCGAGCGCAAGCGTGAGACCCAGCGAGGCAGACAAACGGATAACGCTGAAACTAAAAGAAGCGGGGAGTTTTTTGGATATCAGGATACTTGACCACCTGATCATAACGCCTGAAACCTATTATTCATTTGCAGACGAAGGGGAAATATAATTCCCCTTTTTTATGCAATCATTCCACCAGGGTCCCCGTTCAATGGCCATGGCATTTTTTGCGACTATTTTGTTTGCCAATGATTACTATACCTGGGAGGTTCGTTTTCTTTTTCTATTACATGACGACAATCTATAATTTCGCATAGTCATCCAAGATAGTACAGGACATGGTATTTTTTCTAAAATTTATCTGTAAATTCACACAACCTTATAGACTATCCATAATGACACTGAATAATTTTTCACCTCTAATTGTTCCCATTCATATCTCCTGCGACACAGTCAAACGCATTTATTGTTTGTAAATTTTTTCGAAGCACATTTCAATTTTACAAGGAACAAATCCCAATGCTCAGGGTGAGCATTTCTGGACTTCCATTCCCGAAGGCCGGCAACCCGCCGCCGAACGCATCGGGCATATGATTGACGAGTATTTTCATGATCACGAAAACGACTAGACATGTGTTATTACAATGGCATCAAAGTCTCACGAGCAGAATACATCCGGTTGAAAGACCTTGAAGTTTTTATTGGAAAAACAGGAGCTGGATCAACTGCGATCTGAACGAGGGACTATTGTACAATCAACCCTACCCTATATTGAAAGGAAGCCCTAACGGTATCGAATTGAAAGAAATGGAATGGGGATTCATACCTGAAGAAACGAAATGGCCCTTTCTAAAGTCCCGGCAAGAACTCGCCGATTGGAGACTTATGTTTACCTCCCTGAATGCGACCTGCGAAGGATTGTTTATAAATGAGAAAGGCAAATCCTCCATTTATGCTGGTGCAGCACAGTATCGCAGGTGCCTGGTGCCTTCTACCGGCTATTGGGAATGGCGACACGTTAAGCAAATAGGCAAAAGCGGCAAGATCTTAAAAGAGCCGGCTAAGATTCCCTATCACCTGGTGGTAACAGACCATCAGGTGGACAACCCGTTTTATATGGCAGGGATATGCGGCACATGGATCAGCGAGGAAAGTGGCGAAAAAGTCGAGAACTTTACGATTGTCACTACCGTCGCTAATGAAATATCTGCGCAGGTCCACAATGTAAAAAAAAGAATGCCGACCATTTTAAAAGGAGATCTCGCCTATGAATGGGTATTCGGCAACCTCTCCAAAGACGACATCATGGACATCGCAAAAATCAAATACCCTACCGAAGAAATGGACGCTTGGACGGTTGCCAAAGGATTTCGATCGGCTTTAAATCCAAGGGGAAAATTTGACTATGCAGGCTTGCCGCCGCTTGGGAGTGATGAACCGTTTAATCCATATCAGACCTTAAGCTTGTTCTGATTAAGCCTCCATTTTTGATTCGAAAAAAGGATGCTTTTCTTTCCAAAACAAAAAGCACTATTTGAGCACTAAACCATTATCAAAACAGTCATGAGCTGGCAACTTTCATAATTTACCATCTACAATGATTTCTAACAAATCTTATTGTAATCAAACATTTAAGAATAGACGCACCATTTCAAATTAGCTTCCAGATTTTAGAAGCTAAACAATACTCATTCCAATTTATATGAGCAGAGCGGATTTTAAAGTAAATAAATGAAAATGCAGAATTGCAATATGAACGTTATTACCGCAATATATCCCCACAATTTCCTTATGCTGATATCTTTCTTGTCAAATTCGATTAAAATATTTTCAACCCTTTCGGTAGAGTAATATTTCCAAAGAATTCCCAATAAAAAAAGACAGTCAATAAAACAATAAGGTTAAAAGATGTATTTGTTTTCGCACCAGTAAAATCTAACCCAAATATATTTCTAACCGCCATAAAAATAATTGATATTCCGCCAAGCATGTGCATGAACACGAATGACGCAGCTTTTAACCGTGGCCCTTTTTCATACCTATTATAAGTTTTATAAGCGGTAGCATAAATATTGTCGTAAAACATCATTCTTCTATTTTGTGATCCAACTCAAAATTAACCTAGTCCTGTATATATTCACTTTGGCTTTTGAGGTAGACAAGGTTGTCGTCATGATTGTGGGGAACGAAATGAAATTACTTAAAGAAAAATTGTCATGATAATATCTGAACATTTCATAACGCCTATTCTATGGAAGGTCTTCATTTAAAATCACCAAAAATATATAATGAGTTATATCGTCTTTATAGCTACCCACTATAAAATTGAGGATTGAAATAATTTCAATCCTCCATTTATACGATTCGTTTTTAAAATCCGAGACGGTGAAAAAGGCATTTTATTCAGGAAGGCATAGCCATTCTTTGTTGTTTAGCCCAAATAACATTTTATTCAGAATGGATATCAATTGAGTCGAAAATCCGATCTGCGATTTCCTTAAACGACTCTAAACTTTCGCCTATTCCCCTAATTTCCATTTTATTTGATATCCCCCTATTATTACAATAAAATACGTCAATGCCATATGCCCTCGCACCATCTTTGTTTTGTTTAAAAGAATATTTAAGATACCCAACTTGAACACCATTAACCATCTTCAAACCCCAATCCAAAATTATTACCTCACGATTGGAATCAGATTGTTTCTCTTTCTTTTCATCATTCACAATTGAGTCATTAACATATTTTCTGAATGAATAGGCTGAATCATAAACATATAACGCAATAAAAGGTCGTCCTTTTTTATCTCTTACTTCTACGTCATACTTAATTTCACTAACTGCAAAACGCATCGATTTCTCAATAACCTTCCAATCGTTTGGAACGACACAACTTATTTCATTGCGATTAAGTTTTATTGTCTTAGTCTTACCAACTTGACAAAAAGTCACTGTATGACAAACTAAATAAATAAAAAAAAATAGTTTAATTCTTACTAACATTTTCGACAGGAATTTTAGCGTTTGGCGTAGGATTGTTATTCCCAAAACGCTTTAAATATGCATTTTGAACTACGCCTTGATTATTAGATGTTTTTATGTACCCACTTAAGGGGGAGATACCTATTCCTTGATAAATATACTGTCCACTACTCATCACAGAGTATTGAGGAACCCGCTTGCCGTCGCCATCTGTCGGATTTATCTCATCTCCATGATTTAAATCACTATTATGCCCGGCACCATGAACAATATTAAAAGCAGCCGCAAATTCAGGTGTCACCTTCCAATCTTTCGCTGCTGTATTATTGTCCTCTACATTTACTGAAATAATCTTATCATTCGAAGGCGTTCCTCTCGGGGAGCCACTAATTTCTGGATTGACTCGTCCGCCAGGTCCAAAGTCGTGATCTGATTTCAGTTTATCCGAAAATTTTTTATCAATTTTAGAAATAGCATTGGTTACAGCACTTGCCTTTCCTATAAACGCAACCGCATCGGTTTTATCCATATTGTTATAGGATTTTGAAAAATCTTTCCCTTTGAAAATCCTAGCTTGCGTCTTCAGCCCTAAATCTTTAAAGTTTTGATTTACTTGTCTTGTAATATTCCGCAACTGCGCCTTGGAAATACCATCGACGCCGACCAAATAAACAATATTGTCCATTCCATTTGGATCAATGTATAGTATGGGATTATTCATACAATATTGGTAGCCAGAAATGAAATTGTATTTTTCAAATTTGGGATCAATCACAGTCCATCGCCCTATTTGTTGGTCATAAAATCGTGCGCCATAGTCATACTCTTCCAACCCACTCCCATCACTAAATTCTTTCTCCTGCTTCTCTTTACCATTATATTCATATCTGTTGTCCAGCCTGTTAATCGCTCGGGAACTGATACCTTGCATCGTCAATCCAAATGGATAGAAATGTGTCTCTTCCTCAATTGGCCCAGGCATATGAGTCACTGTCAGGTTATCAAAGAACACGTTGAGATTACTTTCATTACTTACATAAATATAAATATAGCCGTTCTTTGTAACATTGACTGGAGCCGTGATGAACTTATTGTGCAACTTGTAACTTGCGGTATTAACCGTGCAGGTATTTACGGGATCCAAATCTCCTGCGACATATCTAAACTGATCATCAAACAAGAGATAGTTTAAGTATGCTTTAGGTCGATTGCTCGCTTCTGAACGTTGATTCTCGAATGCTGTCATAGAGCCCGGCGACAACGCATCAAGTACCGGTGCGGTTAACCCCTTACCTACTATTGATCCGCTTCCTAGAAACGAACTCAACAGGTCCGTTATTGCTGCAGTGGCTGGATTGCTTAATGGGCCAGTCGCCGTATAAATGGATTGAACCGAGAATGTCACTTTATCGCCAGCCATTACCTTTAATACAATGCCTAATCCCGCTTTACTCGCATCCGTGCTTCCATTGATCCTATATACCTTAGACTGCAGTTGTGGATAAGTTCTCGCACCATTCACCAGGCTGGTATCAATTACTTGTCCGTCATTAATGGAATAGAACTTCTTTTCCGTTGCAAGTGTTGCTGTTTCGAGCGTTGCCGATGGCAATTTGATCGTATCCTTTTGTTCTGTAAGCACCATTCGTGTGTTACCCAGGTGATCTTTTATAAAATAATCATACACAAAACTTCCGGTATCTATCTTCCTTATCCTTCCTTCTTCCTGGGTTACTAATTGTAAGCTATCACTAAAATCAGAAGGATCCGCAGTTGGCGTAGTAACTTTACTTTGGTAAACAAAGCCTCCGACATAGTTCGTAGTCGTAGTAATGGTTTTGCCAGCAGTAATATTATCTGTAGTGACTTTTTTAAGTTTCACCCCAACTGCATCATAACTATAAGTGATAGTTCCTTTATTTTTTACATAGATCGCTTTAGGAAGATTCAGCTCGTTGTACACAATACTATCCATGGCTTTGTTTTTATCACTGATCAAACTACCATTACCGTCATAGCTATAATCTTGGGACGTTTTTGTCGACGCCGTATAGTGAAAATCTCCCAGTGTAGATTGTTCATCATTGTTAGCATCATTTACGACATTCAGTTTATTCGAGTTGGTAACATAGCCATAAGTTAAACTATCAATAGTGGCACTACTACCAGCTTTAAGTCCCCGTTGTTTCATCGCAAGGATATTTCCATTGGCATCATAAGCCGACTGGGCATTATATCCGTCGCCCATTTTTACACTGAAATCATATGACTTACTATCAGTGAAATCCGCTCGGAGTAATCGATTCACGGCATCATATGCGTAATCAAATTTGCGATTGACCTGGTCTCCGGCACTTTTCCAAACCTGGCCAGAAATATTGCCATTGTATTGTTTATTGGCAAATGTTTGTGTGCCATTTTTATCATACCCCAGCTCAAATCCAAAATAGTTTGTGCTTGTACCACTCAAATAGCCACGGTTAACACCTAACATCCAACCTCGTATGTTGTATTCATTTGCTAATGATTCCAAACCAGCATTATTGTTATTGTCTGGGGACAATATTTTTCTACTCATTTCCCCAAGTGCATTGTATTGAACGCTGTCTATTTTTTTCCAACCCTTGCCATTAATATTCTTTTCAATAGATGTAATCCTCAACAATCCATCATAGTTATTTTTAGTGACCAGCTCATAAGACTGATTACGCGTGCCAACAAAACTATGTTTCAAATGCGTTCGCAATACTGTACCGGCCCAATTATATTGTGACGTAGCAATATCAGTGCCAGTAGTTTGGTTGATGGTTTGTGTTTGAATAATCCTTCCTTTTTCATCATAGAGATTAACTGAACTGATATACTGCGTTGTCCCTATGACGTTGATTTGCGTCCAGGTTACCAGTCCTGCGGTTTGATACGACAATTTTACTTGTTGTGCATAGTCTGGTGCTACATTATAACTACCGATAAAATTGCTTCCATAAGTATTTTGCAATGTGCTGCTTAATCCAGCGGGCAACCCATTGTAGTCATCATAATGCGCGATTGTATACACCGTCCAATAAGTGGATGAAGGTTCCGTTATAAATGGATAAGCAGTCGAATTCTTTGCTGAATCTTTATGCACTTGGAAGCTGCGATTGTTATATGTATTCAACAACACCCCTGTTTTCACCACCCTATTCTGGTTGTCGTAGAGTGTTACCAACCACTGATTCTTTCTTCTAAAAAATGAATCTTGTGTCATCACCAGGCGATCACTATAATCATAAACCAAATACACCATTCCCGCACCCGGCACCTGCTTTACATTCATTCGGTTTCTTTCATCATACTCATACCTGAAACATTGCTCATTTAGTATTGCCCCACTTAATGCACTCATGTTCCAGCTATTGGACATTAGTAGCTCGACACCTCTCGGTTGAACCACGCAACGCAGATTGTGGAGGTCATCATAAATATAATAAGTGCAAAGCCATCCGACATGCCCTTTTCCCGCACCTGTGTCTATTGCAGTTGATAATAATTGTACTTTTTTCAGCACAACCTGTCCGTCTTTGTCCTTAAATTCTATGACTTGATTACCTGTCTCATCTATCGTTACATTTTTTGAAAGTAAGCCTTGTCCGTAAATGCCTGGCGTTGCATAATTACCAAATTGTCCAACCGTTCCACTATTAGTAACGTTCCATATTCTAACAGAGTCTGCTGCGGTATTGTACCAATATTTTTTCTGTACTCGTTTTTTGCTTCCTTCTGCATAACTTTCTGTACCGGACCAATTGTTTCCGGGCGCATACACTTCTAATGGTCTATTGAGTGGAGATGACTCATAATTTGTCTTACCGTAAAAATAGGTTTCGCCCTGTACTCCAAATTGAGCTTGATTGAATACTGAGTCCTGTTGAAATGGGTTAACCTTAAACGCACCGTCATTTATCGAATTATTTCCGCCGGTGTTGTTTGCCGAAAATGGAAGATATTTATAAACCTCTCTTCCAAACGCATCATAAATCTCGGCACTAACTAAATCTGTGGCACTTTGACCAGTTACCATCGAGCCCTGCCGGGCTACTGTTTGAATGGGTCTCCCAAGTCCATCAAAATATTGCGCGCTAAGTTTTATGTCAGCAGCCGGTCGGGTAATTACATTCCCTATCAATTGCTCTGGAACCACTGGCTCCCAGGTCTTGATATAGTTTTTGGGACCTTTATAAGGAGCTGGCGTTAATACCTGGCTATAACCCGATATAATCATGCAGCTAAGAATACCTGCCAGGAAAGAGTAACGAGGTTGTAGATGTTTCATACAAAGCATTTCTTGAAGATGATGGGTTAGTTGGTTTTCAGATTACTGGTAAGTTCTTTACTCAAAGGATCCACTGAAGAAACAAAAATGCCAATGAGATTGCCCGTGCCATCTATGAGATATTTTTGAAAATCATCTTTGACTTGGCTACTAAACCTTTCATTTTCTGCTTCATTCGTCAACCAATTATAAAGTACTGACTGACCAGCACCAGTAATCGATGATTTTGCAGCGACCTTAAAATGATAGCCATTAAAAGCTGTTTGTACCTGTATGCTATCCATTGGTTCATGGCCAAAGCTGTTAGATGGAATCACCACTACCACAAGGCTGTCCAGGTATTGTATTTGCAAAGAATCAAGCCTTTGTAATTGCTGGCTATACTTACTTTGAGAAGCCACATTTACGATAAGCACTTTCTTTCCCGAAAAATCAGAAAATTTGATTTCTCCTCCACTTGCAGAAGGTATATTGTAATTATAGATTGTATTAACTACTAAAAAAAGATTAAGTATTAATTGCGTTAACATAAGATTTATTAGTTTAATGGACATGGGGAAAGACTAGTTTCTGTATAATCCTGGCTTATTGCATTATTCTGATAAAAATAATAGTGATAGGTACACAGGTAATGCCTGAATCCCTGGTAAACGGACGAGGTATATATTTTTTCTCCCGTTACACACACTCCGTTGATACACATTCTACCTTCTGCTGTACATGATGGACAAGGCTTGAACGTACAGGACCCCAAACTGTCAACGTTTGCCTGGCCTCGAGCCAACAGCTCGCTATGAGCAAGAGAATCTACATAAGGTTGAGAAATATAACTGGAATATTTACCGGCAGGAACAACATAGGTCAACTTGGTTGGTATGGTTGTATTCGTATCACAGCCGCTTTTTGTGAAGCTGAGCGAATCAAGTTTGTTATAGTATAAAATAGCGCAACTTTCTGGCTGGCCTCGGAAATTAAAACATGTCTTTTTAAGAATATTATAATCTCCATCTCTTACTACTGCCAATCCATTGATGCCATCATATTCATAATAACTGATGTTGTTGGCCACGTCATTTTGACTCGTCATTCCTACCAACGGCTTGTAAGTAAAGGAAGTCATTTGCGCATCGGACGGATAGCATCTCACCTCATCAATAGTCACGGCGCCAGAAACGGTTACACTTGAAGTTGAAGCCGGAAGCCTGTGTTCATAGTAAGTCCATCCACGTCTTGTTAAGCCCTGCGTTGCTGAAACACTATTTACAGTAGCCGCGCCCGTTTTGCTCCAATAGGAAACAACGTACGTTTTGCTTGTATTCAATCCGGATTTGGTGATCGAACCTGAGATCAAGGCATAGTCTTTTACACCTGCCTGGGCATTTGCGTCTGATACCGGAGTTCCGCTAAATGTCCAATTACCCTTTCCATCTGCTTCAAAAGAGGTAAAAGCGATGTCGTTAACGCTTGCATTTTTTGCTCCTGCTATTGGCAGGGTATTGCCATAGTCCCACACATAAGCAGAGTTTATACCCTTTTGTTGAAGCTCAATGATATTCTTACTCCCATCATAGGCAGATACTGTTGCTTCAAGGTGCGGCACATTTGAAATTGTTTTATAGGTCTTGTACAAAACAGGTACTGTTGTACCAAGGCTTGTACTGTAATCATTTTCATCTTCCTCTAATACCTGGCTTTCATTAAACGTTTGTTTCTTCAACAAAGAAGCGTACATGTGATTACTTTCCAATACAAGCTTCGCTGTGTTGCCATCGGTTGTTTGAAGTGTTACAGCATCGAGCGGATAAAAGTAATTGACTCCCGTTTTATTTCCCTTACTATTGGTTGTCCATTGCTGGGACAACTGCATGTGTTGTGTATTGTTATAAAGCGATTTGCTAACAGTCAAGTAAGCATTACCGTTATCATCGTAGTCTGTTTCGCTGGTACTATCAGGACGCAACCAGCGCGACAACATTTCGTATTTTATTATATTTATGCCCCCGATATCATATAAAGAGTTGTAGGAAAGGCTCAACACATAATTAAATCCCTCTTCCGGCTGAAATCCATAAAAGGAATGCGTGTTGCTTAACCTGCTATCGTCAGTTTGAAAGTTTGAGACCTCTTTTTGCAACTTGAAACCGCTCGTGGTGTTTTTGTAATATTTTGTGTTTGTTTCAAAACCATTGTAAATTCCGTAGTTGCTCAATGGAGCGCCTTTATAAATCGTCTGAAAAACAACCATAGAATTGTCATCAGGTGCCACTAAAAATTGGTGATCTATTTTTCCATTTTCCCCATTATCACCCAGCATCTCTGTAACATTTGTATAATAAATATTGCTGCCGCCGTAAGAGTAGAGTGAATAGAAATTATTATTGGAATAGCTATAGTATGAACATTTTTTAAACGTACCCCCTGAACAAGCACTATAAACATTTCGCAATTCTTGGTAGTTAGGATGTTCCACATAGGCTTTCCCCGAACTCTTATTGGTAACCGGATCTACATACAGGTACTTTTTTACAAAAGGCTGCGAAACACTATCCGGGTAAGTGATGATTTTACTGACACGGACGCCTGGTTCTTCCAAGTTCAAGCTATCGCTTGCATCAGTATAGCTGAAACCGACATAACCATTGGAAGGACCCTGCACTGTCAATTTTGCAGTATATGTGCCTGCATTTAGAATTATATAATAATTCCCATCTAAAAGAGGGGTTGCTTGCATTGGCCAAGCGTTCATATCGAGGCTTTGACAACCACTTGAACTTTGGAAACATAAATTGGCATTGCATTCTCCATTGGGAACAGAGTCAATCATTCTATCCGTCATGACGATATGAATTGTTTGGGGACAATGCAATGTAAATGGTGCGGAGGCATAAGTTGTTACGTGTTTCAGCGTTGACGTGCCCATTACCGTAACATCCAAAGTTTGGTCCGGATTGTTACAGTTTCGGCCAGGCGTAAAAATGGTGTTTGGTTCGTATTCAATTGTATCTCTTCCACCGGTTGGGTAATGTATTTCCTTTAAAGTACCATATGCGGCATACTGACCATTCGGATTACGATTTCCGAATCCATACGCCGAAAAATCGCTGACACCTTGCTGATCCCCGTAATCCGCGGGAGATGGAATCATGGAAACGTTATTCCGCCCATTATAAAACCCAAAATGATCCTGCGAATAGCATAAGCGATAGGGCAAGGCGTTCAGGTTGTTATATTCAAACCAATAAAAGCGATTGTCATTAGAAGATAGTTCCTTACCGATATTGACACTTTCAAGAAACAATCGCTTATCTACTCCAACACCGGTTACATCATGTCCAACGCTGTTTTGTATATACATTAAGCCAAAGCCTATTGCCTTTATCGATAAACTATCATTGTATGAAACATTTCCAAACCTATCTGCAGTAGCATCGAATACCTCGATACTAGCTACCGCACTATCACCGGGGATATCCTCTCTCGCTGCATATTTAAATTGCACCAATCCTCTTTGGTTGCTGCAAATTTTATCGATGATATATTCCTTAACCGTTGATTTATTAACACATTGGAAATTAGGTGTTGGGTAAGTGGGACAAGAACCAGTTGGGCAGCCTCCTGACCCTAAAATCGGCGTTCTGGTATAACTCTGTGTAACGCTTGTATTGTAAAAGTAATTACAACTTTTGTAGAATATCCTTATTGTATCTCCAAGTGGATGATCAATCTCGTTTAATAGCCATCCATTCGTAGACTCGCCGCTTCCCACATGAGAACAGCTGCTGGACGGATTCGTTGTTTCAGCGTTTCCGAAAAAGTAGGCAATCCCGTTGTTGTCAACAATCTTAAACCCCGTACCTGTTTTTGTTATGGCAAAGCTGTTTTGCTCCAACTTAATAATCTGACCTTTTGAAATGACAAACCGTCCACAATTTCCATTGAAGTTAAAGCTGTAAATATCAGGTACTGACTCGTAACTCAAGTTTACTGCGTTCATCAAATAATGCAATGAATCGCCTGTTGTTGAAGGAAAATCGGAAGGTACTGTTAAAAACGGAGCAAGTTCGTCATCCTTCCCGAGTATCATTCTTCCGATAGACCCACCTGCATTTAGCATCCAGTCCATTCCAACACGGCTCGCTATCTTGTCCACCTTTAAACCGTTGGTAGAATAAGTAAGACTGATCGGCAGCGTAAGATTCTTGGTTTTGTATTCGTACAAAGGGATTTGTGTGGTAAATGCACCGTCTGTTAAATGCGCACTGGCCATTCCATAATGGCCAATATCTGCAATCCCCGGGGGTGGCGGAATTACATTGATATCATTTTGTCCGACTGCAATCACACTGATCGCTGCAAAACACAGGATGCCTACCACCCTGACTGCACACCATCTGCGTCCGTAGAACCGTTTGTTCATAATTTTCCTACTGGTTTCGAGGTTATAAATTCTTATCATTTTAAACTGTACCCAATTCTAAATTTCAAAGGCTGTGCATTGGGAACCTGTTGCTTCCAAAGCGCATCGTATAATAACTGTACATTGGAGGAGGTCTTTCCTATTTTTGTTTTTTTGGTAATCCCAATGAGCGCACTTTCTTGCCATACATCCACGTTTTTGTGCAGGGTTTGTAAATCTTTAAACGCCTGCATGTAGTTGTATTCAAAGCCTCCTGAGATCCAAATACTACCTTTCAGTTTTATGTCCAGGTAGGATCGCAAACCTAAACCTTGGCTGGTAACATCGATATGTTTGATATCCTGTCCCCACCCGATTTTATAGCTCAACCCAATTCCAACTACTTTATTATTGGTTATTTTGTACCCCGCGCTCAATCCTATATCTGTTGTAATCGGGAAAAAACCGTTGGGTTTTGCACTTTGTAAATTGGTCCCTAGTTCTATTCTTTGCAACAGGCTCTTTGTTTTTTGCGGATTAGGCGAAAAGTTCGGCATGGAAGCATCGCCGCTACCCATACTCCCACTGGTCAAATTATTTAACCGGTTTTGAAGGCTCTGCAGCTCGCCCTGCCCTTGCTCCATTCCCTGCTGCACGGCTTGTTGTGCAGTCCCTGGACCTCCTAGCCTTTGTTCTAGCTCCTGCATTACGGATGCCCTGGTCTGCATACCAAGAATTTCTTGCTCACTGATATCATTGCCCGGTAATCTGAACAAAGAAGCTAACTCACTGTGCTTATTAAAAAATGATTGAAAAGTTGGCAACATGCGAAGTGTCGCTAGCAGTTTTGCTTCCAACTTGTCAGGGTTATTAAGCAGGTTCGTATACTCTTCTACTTGGGCTCGATAGTAATAAACCTGTTTCTTAAAAGGCGCCAGGTATTTATCCAGTGTGTATTGTTTGAGTTGGCTGGTTAAATATTGCTGTCGCAGTTCAAGGTACTGTTGAACGTTGGCTGCACCATTTAATTTGTTTTGCAATTCATTATAAGAGCCAAATGCATTTTGTAACTGACCTGGTATTTGACTGCCGTTACCAAACATTCTGTTTTGATCCAAGAATTTTAATGCCGTTTGCATGGAATCCAAATGACCGTTGTATACATTTTGTACTGCATTTGTTTTACTAGCAGGCTCACTCATACTTTTTCCCAATGCTGCATATGTCGAATCGATGTTGCCAAACACATTTTTAGCAGCGGTAGAATCAGTTCTCGCCAGTTTGCGTTGCAGTTTCTTTTCCTGCCTTTCTAGTTTATGCAGATATTTGACGGTTTGTTCCTGTAGTTTCTGTTGATACGTGGCTGACTTTTTATCTATCGCACCGAAAAGTTTGTCGGGAAAAGAAAGAATGGAATGTAGTGTTGAATCCCCAAAATTGCACACGGTCGAAGCATACATCTTTGCCGACGTGGCAAGGAAAAAGAAAAGTAGGATAAAAAATCGGTTTAATAAGGGCATAGAACAGTCTTGGGTTGCAAAGGAATTTCAAAGTTCTGATTACGCAAATACCACTAAGTGGTACTAAAAAGAACACCGTAAAATTCCTAACAAGCACTTATTAATAAACGATTCAAGGTCAATGAATTTACATAAAGCAGTCCTTTTCTGGTTAACCGCATATTAACAAACCTGAGCTTTCAAGTGCACTAGTTAAACAAGACGGGCATGGGATGGATATTTTATTCAGGTAAGTGTCAGCGAGATTTGAATCCCAATTAAATAACCAACAACTTTCGCTGTTCGAATGGCATTGCCGTATTTGTTGATATGCAGCAGACCCACTATCCCCTCACCTGCTTAATCCCCACCTTCACCATCCCCGTCACATTGATCGCATATTCGCCAAACTCTTCCACGATCAACCCTTTGATTTTATAAAAGCCCCTGCCCTGGAATTTGAAGCGCATGGCCGCATTCGGAAAATGCACGGAGTCGAGCCAGTTGCCTTCCGCATCGACCCAGGTGCCGAAATGCATGAGCTGCTGCTCTTTCTTCGTGTAGGTATCTTTCGTGCAAACAAGGTAACCAATGAACACCGCTTCTTTTCCAAGCAAGCCAGGAATATCTTTCGCGAGCTTGTATGCATAGGGATTATCCTGCAAGAGGTCAAAGATATTACCCAGCGGAAAGCGAAGCGTTTCGATTTCCTGCAACATATCTTCCAACGGGTTGTCTTCTAACATGGGCAAATCAAAGACAGGTGGCGGATCGTTGAAAAAAGACTGGTGGGTAGGAATGTGTTTGCCCGCTTTAGACTGTAAGAAGGATGCTTCCCACAGCAATTGCTTCTTTGTCTTGCCGGTAAACCGAAGTGCCCCCACATCGATCAACAATTCAAGTTGCGTTGCTGAAATATTGGTTCGCTCAATAAACGCATGCAAATGTTGGTACGCACCATCCCGGTATCGTTCAGTAAGGATGGTCTCAACAGTGGATGCCTGCAAATCCTTTACAAATTGAAAACCAACGTACACATTTCCATCTACAATCGCCGTCAGGTTTTCTGATTTGTTCACGCAAGGTGCCAGCACATTGGCTCCCGCTTTTTTGAGTTGCAGAAAATAGAGTTCGGTATTATAAAAGCCGCCCATATTGTTTATGACCGCCACCAGAAATTCAACCGGGTAATAGGTTTTCAAATACAAGCTTTGATAACTCTCCACCGCAAACGAAGCAGAATGCGCTTTGCTAAAAGAATAACCGGCAAAGCTGGCCATTTGCCGCCATACTTCCCGGTAGACAGTTTCAGGATATGCCTTTGCGCGACAGTTGTCAAAAAACTTCTGCTCTACCCTTCTCATTTCTTCCTGTCCCCTGTACTTACCACTCATGGCACGTCTTAGAGTGTCTGCTTCAGCCAGCGTCAATCCACCAAAGTAGTGACCAATCTTGATCACATCTTCCTGGTAGACCATCACCCCAAAAGTCTCTTCCAACAAATCTTTCATGATGGGATGCAGGTACTCAAATTTGTCCCGGTTATGATAGCGCCAGATATATTGCTGCATCATGCCACTACTGCCCACACCGGGTCGAACGATACTACTCGCTGCAACCAGTGTGATATAATTATCGCATTGCAGTTTGCGCAGGACGCTGCGCATGGAGGGCGACTCAATATAGAAGCAACCGATGCTATTGCCTTTCGCGAGATTATCATTGATGACAGGATCAGCTTTAAACTGTTCCACCTTATGTATATCCAAATCGATCCCTCGCGTCTCGCGCACGATCTTCAACGTATCCTTGATATGCCCTAACCCACGCTGACTGAGAATATCAAATTTTGAGAGCCCGATATTTTCCGCCACGAACATGTCGATATGAGTGACCGGCATTTGCTTTTGCAGCATGGTAGTAGACGTGTAATAATGGATGGGCTTCTCACTAATGAGGATGCCACATGGATGAATACTTAATCCATTGGGCCAGTCCCTGACCATGTTGGCGTAGAATAAAATCTGCTGGTGATTTTTATCGGTGGCACTATGTTTACCAGCCACCAGTTCATCAATTTCTTCTTTTGGTAGGCCCCATACTTTTCCAAATTCACGGATGGCCGCTTTTGATTGGAACGTACTCACCATACCAAGCAACGCCACATGCTCCTCCCCATATCTTTTAAAAACATAATCCATGACTTCGTCGCGGTCGGTCCAGGAAAAATCAATGTCAAAGTCCGGCGGCGATGTTCGCTGTGAGTTTAAGAAACGCTCAAAATATAAATCGAGCGTGATGGGCTCCACATCGGTGATCTTGAGACAATATGCGACGATGGAATTGGCACCCGAGCCTCGGCCCACGTAAAACAACCCACGGGAGACCGCATAGCGGATATAATCCCAGGTGATCAGGAAGTAAGCAGAAAAATCGAGTTCATCAATCACCTTGAGTTCATTCGTGATGCGTGTTTTTGCTTCTTTATGTTTGTTGCCATAGCGGTACTGTAAGCCTTCTTTTGACAGCTTCTCGAGTAATTTCAAATCATCCTTCTTGCTGGCCGTATAATATTTTTTGTTCTTGTCCACCCCATACTCCATGTCAATGTCACAGTGATTAAGGAGATGAAAGGTGTTGGTAATCACCTGCGGGTAGGCGTGAAAGGCAGTCATGAGTTCCCGGATCGAAAGGAACGTTTCGTGTTCCCCGGCAATATGATCCGGTTGTTGGTCGCTTAGCAGAATATTCATGTCCACTGCCCGCAGTATCCGGTGCAGATTATAGCATCGTTTATTCTGAAAGGTTACGGGATGACGAATCACCATTTTTGCCAGCAGGTCTTTACTAACCGAAAAGAGTTTGTTGACTTCTGTTGTCTGCACCCCCATCATTTCATGAGGTTGTAACACAGCAGGATCCATCACGCCAAACGGGTAAATCACATAGACATCATTCACACACTGGAGCGGGCAACGAACCGGAAAAGGCTTTCGGGTAATAAGTTGTTCTGACAAGTATTTATTAATCGCATAATAGCCTTCATTGTTTCTCGCCAGCAACACATAACAAAGTGTATTCTCATTGCGAATCTCTACCCCAACAAAGGGTTTGATGTTTCGTTCACGGCAATATTTGACAAAGTCCCAATGATCGGAGGTGTTGTTGATGTTGGTGAGTGCCAGCACGGTAGCACCTGCCTCCTCTGCCGCTTCAACCAGTTCCTTTGTTGTGTAAGTACCGTAGCGCAGTGAAAAATATGTTTTACAATTCAGGTACATAAACGTTTTTTATTCTGTTCTTAAACCTTTTGCCCGGAGCACCATGGTGGAACCGAATTGTTTTTTGATGGAATCAATGGCCTGGTAGAGTTTGATCTGTTCCTGTGTATGCGCAAAGAGATCGATCTGCAGCGTACCCTGGATAAGGTCGGTAAACTTGACAGCGAGTTGCCCGACACGCTGGCGCCGCGAATAGAGTTTTTTAAAGAGTTGTTTGACCGCGACAATGAGTTCATGATCCTGGTTGGTATAGCGGATCGTGCTTTGCTTGCTCTCTGAATTCATATCGGCATAGCGCAAACGCACGCTGACGCAACCCGTTAGCTTGTCCTGCCGGCGAAGTTCAAAAGCAATACGCTCGGTCATGTTGGAGAGCTGGCTCAACATAAATTCCGTGTTGATGGTATCACTTAGAAAACTTTCCTGCGTGGAAATGGATTTGGACTCATGGTAGGGAATGATCAGCGACTCATCAATCCCCTTCGATCTTCTGGAAAGCGAGGCGCCCGGTTTACCAAATTTGGCGATGAGCATTTCTTCCGGGATGTCAGCCAGCACTCTGATCGTGTAAATGCCGAGTTTGTTTAACACCGTTTGCGTTTGGCCACCGACACCGGGTAATTTCTGGACCTTCAGGGGAGCAAGGTAGTTGCGTTCCTCACCGAAGTCAATCATGATCTGCCCGTTGGGTTTCACTTCGTTGGTGGCGACCTTGCTCAGCAGCTTATTACTGGCCAGGGCAAGCGAAATCGGCAGCCCTGTTTCTCTCGTGATTTTTTGTTTGAGTTCCTTACTGTATTTATAGCTGCCAAAAAACTTGTCCATGCCCGTTAAATCCACATAGAATTCATCGATAGAAGCTTTTTCATAGAGCGGTACATTCGTATCGATGACCTGCGTAACAGCTTTAGATTCGTTGGCGTAGGCATCATAATCGCCGCTGATATAAATACCTTGTGGGCAGAGAAACTTTGCCTGTCGGATGGGCATGGCACTATGCACCCCGAAGGCCCGCGCCTCATAGGAACAGCTCGCCACGACGCCCCTTTCCTGTCCGCCGACGATGACAGGCTTGCCCATCAGCTTTGGATTTCTTTTTCGTTCCACAGAAACAAAAAAGGTATCGAGGTCGAAATGAAGAATATTCCGCGGTTTGTTTTGCATAGTTTACTTACTTTACCCACTGCAAGATTACTAATATTTTTAGCATTTTATTGCTATATTTTTTAGTCATTGAAAAATAAAGAAGTATGCGCCCTCTTTATATGCATTGCAGGAGGGCAACCCCATCCCTGCTCTTCATGCTACATACGATTGATATTAGTGTTTCCAGTCGGCATCCCAGCCGTTATTTATAATTGTTCCCGAAGAGCTGCCGTCAGCGGCCACCCATTTTATCGTTTTCGTATTGTCTGCAGCCCAGGAAGTGTAGGCAATACGTTCTCCATCGGGAGACCATGAAGTCTTTGTCACTGTAGTAAACCGGCCCATATTGCCGGTTAGTATTACTTTTAACCCCGTACCATCCTGGTTCATGACGCCGATGCTGGCCAGACTGATGTTGCCTCCCTGGTAAACCATCCGATATATGCTCACCGAAAGTTTTGAACCATTTGGTGACCAGGCCGGTTTCCAGTAATCAGAGTCATTGAAGAACTGTGAAGTAAGCAAGCTGCGGTTACCACCGTTTGGGCTGATCGTAAAAATATCCGAAAATATATCCCAGGCAGACCAGTCGCTGTCAAATGCAATCTTTGTTCCGTCTGGCGACCAGGCCGGGCTTGGTTCTACACTACTGCCCATCGAATTTGGCAATGTTGCCATCGAACCAGTCGATAGTTCCATCACTACAACTTGGCCACCGTTAAAATCCATTCTGTTGAAGGCAATTCTCATTCCATCGGGTGACCAGGCCGGATGAATACAGTTTCCTGAAAATGTCTTACGCACAAGGTTTGATCCATCGGCATTCATGAGGTAGACATCGCCTTGTCCAAAGGAATCTTTACTTCTGACAAAAACGATGCGAGTGCCATCAGGTGACCATGCAGGTTGTCCGTCTGCCGCCGGATTGTTCGTCAACCGGGTAACATTTGAACCGTCTGCATTGCAGGTGTAAATTTCGTCGTTGCGGTCACGGTTGCTGACGAAAACAATTTTACCACAGTTGGTTATGCATGGAGGCGGCGGTGAGGGTTGTTGAGACACGGTTACCTGCACCGTGACCGTATCCCTGTCAAACAATCCCCCCGCATCAGTCACTTTCAACTCAAACTGATAAAGACCTTCAACAAGACTTGTTACTTGTGTTTGTAGGGCGCTCGAGTTTACAATAGTAAAAGAGGATGGCCCGGCAATTTTTGTCCATTGATAATTGGTAATATTATTGTCCACGTCGGTCGAAGCGCTGCCATCAAGATGAACGATGTTTGTTGGTGATAGAATTGTTTGATCCGTTCCGGCATTGGCAACAGGGGGGTGATTGGTGGCAGGTAGCGAATCAACAGTTACCATCATGGTATCTTTTGCAGCAGCGCCTTTATTATCCGTTACCGTCAGTTCAAATGTATACAGACCGGCAACAAGATGCTTTACTTTTGTTTTTGCAACGGAAGCATTGGAAATAGCAAAAGAAGCCGGGCCTTCAATTTTCTTCCAAAGCCATTCACTGATCGTACCATCCGGATCGGCGGAGGCGGTGCCATCTACAGAAATACTATCGGTTGGTAACGTGATCAACTGGTCAGGCCCGGCAATGGCAATAGGCGGCTTATTATTTACTTTACATCCTTCGCAAGATTTTTCTTTTTTGCAGGCAAGAAGAATGGCTCCTGCTATGATGCATGATATCAAAAAAGAAAGGAAGAGCTTTTTCATAAAAGAGTTTAATAAAACAGCTGACAGATACACCAACCTTGTCCCTTATGTCACAGCCCCCATGTTGAGCACAATATGCTTGTATTCCAGGAAATTTTCCAACCCAGCTTCACCATGCAAACGCCCGACGCCACTTTGCCGGTAACCGCCTTCTTCAAACTGCGGAAAAATCTGTGCGTACGTGTTTAGCCATACAGTGCCTGCCTGCAGGGCTTTGGCGACGCGCCAGGGCCTGCCTGCGTCCTGGGACCATATGCTGGCAGCAAGCCCATAATGACTGTCATTGGCAAGATGGATGGCTTCTGTTTCCGTATCAAAAACCTGCAAAGTGGCCACGGGTCCAAATACTTCCTCCTGCACAATGGGCAATGTCGAATCAGTCAACTCCAGCAAGGTGGGCAGATAGTAAGCGCCTTTTGACAACTTACCTTCTGTGACAGGTCCTCCCCGCACCAGTATCTTGGCGCCTGCGGCAATGGCTGCTTCCACCATGAGATTGACCCGTTGAACATTGGCCTGGTTGATCATCGCTCCCATATCACTATCCGGATTGGTGCCGGGCCCGGCCTTAATGGTAGCAAAGCTTTCCGTTAGTCTTTTTCGCAGGGTGTCAGCAATACTTCTTTGTACGAGTATCCGGCTTCCCGTCATACAAAATTGCCCGGCGAACAGCGTGACCGCTTTCACGATGGTGGGAATGGCCATGTCAAGAGGGGCATCATCAAAGACGATCATAGGTGTCTTCCCTCCTAACTCAAGGACAAGTCGTTTCAAACAAGTAGCGCCTGCTGCTGCAATGGCACGACCAGTAGCGGAGCTACCAGTAAAACTGATGACAGGTACATCAGGAGACTGCACAAGAAAGGTCGCCACTTCACTGCCGCTTTCTGTAACAAAATTGATGACACCCGGTGGTAAATGTGGTGTTTGGGAAATGATCTTACTAAGCAGCCCGTTTGTCTGGGCGGTGGCGCCGGGTAACTTTACCACGACCGTGGTGCCGGCCGCCAGTGCCGGTGCAAGTGCGCGAATGGTCAGCACAACAGGCGCATTAAACGGGGCAATAATGCCGGCCACCCCAATGGCTTCACGCATAACGACAGAGTGCACACCCGGGCTTGCTTCCCCCGCCCTCCCTGCGATAAATGTTTTGCCGGCCCAGTAGCGCAGTATGGGTGGTGTCGTACCCACCTCCATGGCCGCTTCACCGGCGATTTTACCCACCTCTGTGCAAAGCATCTGCACCAGTTCCTCACTATTCGCTTCAATGCTATCCGCCATGGCATACAGCACCTTCGACCGGAGGGCATGATCATTCTTCCACGAGCTTTCATGAAAGGCCAGGGAGGCTTCTTTTACGGCTTCGCGTGCCTCTTTCAATCCGCCATTTGCATAAGTCCCGATTGGATCACCTGTATGGGGATTGATGGAGGTGCCGTGCTGCTTATCTGAATCTACCCATCGTCCACCGATCCAATTTTTCGTTGTGGTATCTTGCGAAACAGTGCGTATGTCACTGGTTGTATTTTTTTCAATGGTTTCCATATTTGCATGTTTGTAGGTGTTAATAATGCGGGACATTCGGGCAAGGATCAAGGGTGTTACAAGGGGGAATTATGGGTGTTGACCGGTTACCTAACGGGCGGTTTTCTACCCCAAAATTGGCAATAATGTACACAGGAAACTGGTAAAAAAAAGACTTTTTAATAGGGGACGCTGGTTGATTTGAAACGATCCCGGTAAAGCGGTTGATCAAGTCCAAGCTTACATTCCGGGGCACTCTTTTCCAATAGATGAAACGCCCGGGGATGTAGCCCTGTAAAGCCTTTATAGTCCTTCACGAGGTGCTGGTAGTCGCAATAATGATAGGCGATGGCAATCCTCAGCCAGTCCCAGCCGGGGTTTGCATTTTTGGTGTTGAACGCTGTATTGAACCGGATGATTCTTGCGTAGATTTTAGGATGAACACCGGCTCTCTCGTAAAACTTTCTTTCAAATTGTTTGGTACAAATACAGGATGCCTTTGCCATCTGGTCACGTGAAACATTCCCTCCTTTTTTGATCATCCAGTTAGCGGCTGCATCGAGTGGATGCGGCTCCTTTGTTGGATCGTTGACCAGGGAAATGACAAACCTTTCTGCAATGGAAAGGAGCTGGTGGTACGTTGCTGCTTGTTGCAGTTCTTCCCATACCAAACGGATATGCGGAAAAACATGTTGAGCGTCGAGGTATTGATTGGTGAATGCAAAGGCGGGAATGCCGGTAAGCCGAAACAGGGCACTGGGTTGAAAAACAATCTGGACATTTAAAAGACTGCTGCTGTTGTACCGGTAGGTAACCCCGGTTTGCTGACCGGCCAATGTGACGGGAAATAAAAATCCATGCGTACCGTCGTCAGCAAGCTCGTTCTTGATATATCCACGGAGCGTAAAATGAAGGCACACTTCTGGTTTAGGAGGATAAGCCTTGATGAAGTTTTCATTCGGTTTGTCGAATTCAAAATGAACAATCCGGTAGCATTGTACAAATTCCCGGAGCGTCAAACCAGGCAAAAAATCTTGCAAGAGCATAGTCTGTTGCCTCCTTCCCTTTAAAGTTACAAATTTTCAAAAATTCCTGCAATAGTTCGCAGGGGAAACTTGTCTTCCCATGGTTTACTCAAGACGCCATGGTTCATTTCGTTGTCGTGAGGCAACGCAAATATCTGCTCGTTGTTATTTTTGAAATTCCGCTCCAAAGTTCATAGACAATATTTTTCAATGCCATCCGCTATGGCGTCAATGACATCACGATCCACATCAATTGGATAATAGTCCGGTTTTAAATCACCAGTCTCAGGATCGGGTTCAAAACGTATTTCCTTTTCCCGGATGGTCGTAATAAATACGATGCCATCCTCCACCTGGAACGGCTGGATAATAAAACAGGTGTCCGCCACCTCGATCACAAATGGTTCTTCGCCGTCACTGTCCAGTTTATACATGCCTTTGTATTTAGCCAGTTTATGAGTGAGGCTAAATTACTAAAATTCGAACAATACATCGCCACACCTCACTTCCCTCCATTCAACGCCTTCAGTCTTTCATGTAGACTTGAAAGCCCCGCTTTTTCGAGGATATCTTCGGACAGTTTTTTAACCAACTCCACGTTCTCCTCACCCGCCGCGACAAACAACTTATTGGTGCCATTTTCGTTCGCAATGCCGCTGTCAATTAAGCTGGATAATAGCAACGCATTTTTTCTTGTCATGGTGATGGCAAGCTTCACATTGTCGTTCATTCCCGGCGAGCTTAACACGGTCTCATACAGCATGGATATTTCTTTTTCTGACAACATAAATTTTCTTTTTTTGATGTACAATTTTGATAGCACTATCAAAGCTAATTTTTCAATGGATGGCTTCCGTTACTCGTTTAATTTGTAAAGGACTTATGGAACCACTTTTTGTCATACGTAGATTCGTGAAAGATTATCGCCCCACCACCTGGCCGTTGTCCAACACCAGCCTTCGTCCAGCCACCTGCCCTTCACCCCAATACCTCCCCAAAGGCCAAATTGTCCGATATCCCAAAAACCAATGAGGCAGCCTGTTCCCCGCTCCCCGGCAAGATGTTCCGTTGTCATACAACGGACGATCTTGCCGCCCTTACTCCGGAGTCGCTATGTTTGAGTGAGCTAGCCAGAACGAGTGGGCAAATAGCATAAACCACTAAGTTTTTAAATTTGGAATTCGTTTACCATTAATCATTTAAAACCATGACTTATGCTAAAACAAACGACAAATATTTGGCCCGACATCATGCCGAGAATATACGTTGGAATCGACTTACATTTAAAAAGTTGGACAGTGACAATCCTGACAGAAAATACTATTCACAAAACATTTACGCAACCACCAAATGCTGTTTTATTGGCGACTTATTTAAAACAAAATTTCCCGAATCACGAGTATTTTTCTGCATACGAATCTGGCTTTTGCGGGTTCAGTGCGCACTACCAATTACTGGAACTTGGAGTGAATAATATTGTGATTAATGCAGCTGATATTCCTACCACACAAAAAGAACAATTTCAAAAAAATGATCCAGTGGATAGCCGAAAAATTGCACGAGCTCTAAGAGCACAACAACTGACCCCAATTCACATCCTAACAATACAAACATTAGAAGACAGATCATTAGTCAGGACACGGGATGTACTGGCAAGAGATTTATCCAAATTGAAATGCAGAATTAAATCATTCCTGCAGTTCTATGGGATACCAATAGCGCCCCAGTTCAGCAATGTAAATACTCACTGGAGCAACCGTTTTATAAAATGGCTGAAAGAGGATATTATTTTACGATCAGAATATGCCAAATCGTCCTTATATTTTTTAATATCTGAAGTGGAAATGCAGCGGAAAATAATACTCGAAGTCAATAAAAAACTGCGATCGCTCTATTGTGAAGAACGGTACAAAAACCAAATGGATCTCCTGTTAAGCATTCCTGGAATTGGAAAGATTTGTGCAATTACGTTGCTTACCCAATTGGAAGATATTAGACGCTTCAAAAACACAGACGCGTTGGCTTCTTATGTTGGGCTGATTCCTAACAGTCACTCAAGTGGGGAAAAAGAAAGTACAGGCGAGATAACATTCAGAGGACAAAAAGTTCTCAAGAGAATACTGGTCGAATGTTCATGGATGACAATCAGATCCGATTCTGCACTTTCAATTAGTTATAACGCCTATTGTCGAAGAATGCAGGCTAACAAAGCTATTATTCGTATTGCAAGAAAATTATTGAATCGAATATATTATGTCTTAAAAAATGAAAAAACATACACTTGTGGTGTAAAAAACACCAACTATAAAACACAACCAATTTAAGGTGTCCGCTTCCCACGACTGCAACAAATTGCCTTCCGAAGTATGCGGCCCTTATCCTATAAAAATTGAAAAAGCGAATTGTAGCATTTGAACAAAAAATGTCTACTGATAGGAGGTTGTTTTTATAGTTATCACCCCAGGTTTTTTTAGCCATAAAGCGAAACCTGTAATATTAAAATAGAGGATGATAATCACCCTCTATTAAACTAATGTTACAGTGTAACGCAGGAAGCCTATTGCTGACAGGTTGGTCCTCAGCAGAGCCCGTTTCCTCTTTGACTTCCTGATGCAAAGGGAATTATTTTTTGATAGACAAAAAAATAATCTCTAAAACTTTTGGAAATCAACATAGGAGTCGTGGGCGGTTATTTGAACGATTAAATGATAATGTGATGAGTGAACAAAGAACAACAAGATCGAAGATCCTGCAGGTGCGGATCACATGGGAAGAATGGGATATGATCAATGAAAAATGCAGCCGCTCAACCTGCCAAAAGTTGAGCGATTATATCCGAAAAAAAATATTCGATAAGCCCATCACTACCTACACACGCAACCAGTCGCTCGATGACTGCATGCATGAGTTGATTCGACTAAAAACCGAGTTGAATTCAATCGGTGTCAACTACAACCAGGTCGTCAAAAAAATGTACACGCTCGATCATATCTACGAGGTCAAAATATGGCTCCAGCATCATGACGGTTCCGAAGGATTGTTAGCCAAAAAAATGAACGACGTCAATGCACAAATCGCCAAAATCAACGACGCATGGTTGCAATCATAAACACCAGTAAAAGCCTGGGTAACGTGCTCAACTATAACGAACAGAAATTGAAGGAAGGAAACGCAATACTGATCTATTCAAAAAACTTTGGAAAGGACACCCACCTGCTTGGCTTCACCGATAAAATAAAAACTTTGCAAAAGCGAATGGCGCTCAATCAGCGAACCCAATTAAGCACCACGCATATCTCTTTAAACTTTGATCCGTCGGAGAAATTATCGGTCGAAAGATTACAAACCATCGCCGATACCTATATGCAAAAAATTGGTTTTGGCGACCAGCCCTATCTCGTCTACCAGCACAACGATGCCGGCCACCCGCATATTCATATTGTATCCACCAATATCCAGCGAGATGGCAAAGCGATTAAAATGTTTAACATCGGTCGCAACCAGTCTGAACAAGCACGCAAAGAAATTGAGACGGAGTTCAAACTCATCATCGCGGAGACGCAACAAAAACACCAACAGGAAATCAAACCTGTCAACGTTCCCAAAGTCATCTATGGAAAAACAGAAACAAGACGGGCCATCGCAAACGTGCTGGCAGCGGTGTTGACGACTTACAAATATGCGTCGCTACCCGAACTCAACGCCCTGCTTAAACAATACAATGTGATGGCGGATCGAGGCAGCGAGCATTCACGTACTTACAAAAACAATGGACTGGTGTACCGGGTCTTGGATGAGAAAGGAGAAAAGGTGGGGGTACCGCTCAAGGCCAGCAGTATCTACAGCAACCCGGGATGGTCCTACCTGCAAGCTCAGTTCATCAAGAATGAACCACTGAAACAACCCTATAAGACAAGGATCAAAAACGCCATTGATTTGTATTTCCTGCGACACAAAAACACCTCGCTGGAAGGACTTACCAAAAGCCTGCAGCAAGAAAACATTAATGTAGTCCTTCGACAGAACGACAAAGGAATCATCTACGGGATCACCTATGTCGATCACCAGCAAAAATGCGTCTTCAATGGAAGCGACCTGGGCAAGGAGTACAGTGCCAACAGGATCCAGGAAAAAAATATGCAACCTCTTCCACTGACGAGAATCCAGTTGCCGAAACCCGGTCTCGAAAGTCACGATCAACCAAGTCCCATCACCTCTTTTATTCCTTCTTACGAGATCCTGCAAGTGCTGACCCGGGATGAACAGGATCCCTCCTTCAATAGCGAACTCAATAGAGAAGAGCTACGAAAAAAAAGAAAAAGAAAATTTCATCATTAAAAATATAAACAGCTATGACCATGCAAACCGGCGAAAACCAGCAAGGGTTAAAGAAGGTGATAGACATGACAAGATTGATTGCCATCGTAATATTATTTTTGCATTTCTATTTCTGCTGTTATGCGGCTTTCAAACAGTGGAACCTGACCAGCCGCATCAGCGACCAACTTCTAAAAAATATAATCCAAACCGGCCTCTTCAGCTACTTTGAAAAATCAAAACTCATTGCACTCGGATTTCTCTTGCTGTCTGCCATTGGCGTCAGGGGCAAAAAGTCCGAACAAGCGACATTTTCAAAGTCCATACTGGCACTTATTGCCGGACTCATCATCTATTTCTTAAGCCGATCAATTTTACAAATGGACACCTGTTCCATTGCGACGCGAACAATCTGCTACATAACATTTACCACCACTGGTTTTATCCTGGCACTAACGGGTGCTGGGCTTATTACAAGGGTAATCAAAAACAAACTCGGCAACGACATCTTTAACACCGCCAATGAAAGTTTCCCGCAGGAAGAGCGGTTGCTTGCCAATCCATATTCTCTCAACCTGCCGGCCGTGTATACACTGAAAAGCAAACAACGAAAAAGCTGGATCAACTTCATCAATCCCTTTCGTGGGATTCTGATCATGGGCTCACCGGGAAGTGGCAAGACTTTCTTCATCATCGAAAACTTTTTGCGTCAACTGGTGGCAAAAAAAATGGCACTGTTTGTATTCGACCACAAGTATCCTGAGCTGACAAATTTCACTTACAACCTATTTGAACGACACCGGAAGGATTATCCACCCAACACGAAATGCTATACGATCAATTTTGATGACCTGTCCCGCACGAACAGATGCAACCCGCTTCATCCAGACACATTGCCCAACTTTACCAGCGCCATCGATGCCGCCCGTTCCCTGTTGCTGAGCATGAACCGCACCTGGATCAACAAACAAGGCGACTTTTTTGTCGAGTCACCCATCAACTTACTAGCAGCCGCCATCTGGTTCCTGCGGAAATATGAAGATGGCCGATACTGCACACTACCTCATGCGATCGAACTCCTCCACATTGACCTGGATAAGCTATTAACCATTCTTCAAACTGAGAAAGAGATAGTCACCCTGGTGAACCCTTTTGTGCAACTCTATAAATCGGGCGATAAGGAAACGTTAAGCAACCAGGTAACATCCGTAAAAATTCCACTTGGCAGAATTTCCACGCCCGAGTTTTATTATGTACTTTCTGGTAATGATTTCACCCTGGCTATTAACGATCCTGATCAGCCGAAAATATTTTGTTTGGGAAACAATACCCAGCAACAGGAAGCGCTCGCTCCCATCCTTTCCTTGTTTGTGGACCGGCTCAACAAAATTATCAACCAACCCGGCAAATATCCCTGTGCACAAGTGTGTGATGAATTTGCTTCCATCAGGGCCGCGAGTGTGATGAGGACAATAGCCACCGGAAGATCGAACAAGATCATCACTGCGATCGCGGTACAAGACTATAGCCAGCTAAAATTGATGTATGCTAAAGAAGAGGCAGAAATCATTTTCAATATTACAGGAAACATCATCAGCGGGCAGGTGAGTGGTGAAACCGCGAAATTGTTAAGTGAGCGGTTTAAAAAGACCTTCCAGGACCGCGAAAGCATGTCAATCAATAGTAGTGACACCTCTATTTCGAGGTCGAAACAACTGGAGCAATCCATTCCTGCGAGTACGATTTCAAGTTTATCGTCTGGCGAGTTCGTCGGTCTAGTGGCGGACAACCCCGGCGAAACGATCACGCTGAAGGCATTCCATGCGAGTGTAATCAATCCAGCCGACACCCAGGCAGAGAAACCCGTGCCATTTCCACCGGTTAATCAAACTTTCGATGGCAATGATGTCCGGTCCACTTACATCCTAGTTAAACAAAGCATGATGGACATGGTGGAATCAAGGATGGAGATGATCATTAACGACCCCGAATTAAACCACCTGATTGTGAAAAAGGCTTGAACGCCCCACGTTAAATCTCTGCCCTATTCACACTATTGATCCCCTGCTAATTTCAAAATATCAAAAAAAAACTTTTTAAGCTCACTCCTTAACCACCTAAACCTTCGTCTGAGACTTGACCTCACTTGTCATATTTATAACATTGGATCTTGATCGCCCAAGACATGGCCTGATCCAACTGGAAACGAGTCATGAAGCCATAATTTCGCTGATGAAGCAACTTGAAAAGTGAACGTAAAGAAGTTAACTTTTTCACCCCGGGGAATCTTCTGAAAATAAAACAGCAATTCGAGCCTGCGAGTTATTTGATTTAAAAACAATCACAGGCAAATTTTGTTATAACAAATACACTTTACTACGGATGGTTGCACATGCAGCTATCAGTTTTTGCGGAACAAACGGAGTTTACAATAACAACATCACGCCTGCCCCATGCCTAATATTAAAATACATAAGTCACAATACTCATTAAAAACCGCTTTTGAAGATGAGCACCTGCCGCGTGCATTGAAAAAAGGAAGAAGGCTGTTAAACCCAGTTGACAGAATCTCTGAAATTATTTTTGGATTAATCATGGCGCTTAGCTTTACCTGCACCATTAGCGTTGTAGAATCGGGCAAAGCCGATGTAAAAGACATCCTTATCGGTGCAATCGGGTGTAATCTTGCGTGGGGATTGGTTGATGCTATTATGTTTGTTTTAACCGGCCTTGCTGAGCAGGGTCGCGGCAGAATGATCCTTCGCTATATACGCTCAACTAATGCTCCGGAAAAAGCAATAGAAGCTATTTCAGAGGCTTTGCCACCCGTCGTTACTGGCGCAATGAAAACTGAAGACTTTGACACTATTCGCAAACGATTATCGGATCTTCCTGAATCAGACTTACGGGTGCGAGTATCAAAAGCAGATTTAAAAATGGCAACAGGCGTTTTTCTGCTGGTGTTTCTCTCTACTTTTCCTGTAGCAATTCCTTTTAAATTCATTGACAACATCAAAACGGCAATGCGTGTCTCAAATGGCATAGCAATAGTGCTGATGTTCGTTGGAGGATGGATGCTTGCTGGTTACAGCGGTTATAACAAATGGCGCATGGGCCTTTTCATGGTTATCCTTGGAATATTGCTTGTTGCTATTACCATTTTGCTCGGAGGCTGAATATGCATAAAATATTTATACTTTTTATTTTTTATTTTTTGCCGACCGCTATGAATGCGCAAGACAAACCCGTCGACTCAACGCAAGGCAAATGGATCTTTTCGGCTTCAGGTTATTACTATTTTCTCCCCGAAGAGCAAAACACCGGCACACTTATCGGATATGCGGACCATAAATCTTTGCATTTAGAAGCGAGATACAACTATGAAGATTTGAAAACTGTGTCTGCATTTGCTGGATGGCGTTTTGAAACAGGTAAAGAATTTCAGTTCGCTGTTACACCCATGGTGGGTTTCGCAGCCGGCAATACAGATGGTTTTATACCGGCATTGGAACTGGAAGCTTCGTATAAAATTTTTGACTTGTATTCCGAAAGCGAATACTTGATCGGTTTTACAGGAAAAGACAATAATTTCTTTTATGTATGGTCTGAACTGGGAGTCACTCCAATCAAGAGTCTTCGAACCGGCATTTCAATACAGCGGACACGTTTATACCAAACAAACCTCGAAACACAGCGCGGCATTTTTGCGGAATATTCATTCTGGAAACTTACTGCAGGGGCATATTATTTCAATCCCTTCTCCGCCGATAATTTTGTTATTGCCTCATTGAGTATTGAATTGTAACTAGTTTTTTCATATTGTGCAATTCGATAACCCAAGAAATTAAAACTTGTGGGTTGAAGCGATGGCCTAAATACCGCGAGTCAATCGTTCTGAATAATTTTTCATCCCACTCCTTAACAAAAAACGTCAATCCCATTTGCCGATCACATCAACCAATACCTTTCCGAAAGATGTTACCATTACAAACAGGCATACACCCGTTTATGCTTTCCACTCCCCGGGAACGACAGTTATCATTTCTTTTCTTCCTCCCCGCAGAATACCAAGTTCTATTTTTCTGCCAACAGTTTCCTCTGTCAAGAGCTTATGCAAGCTATCAACTGAGCCAACCGCCTTTCCATCAAACTCTACGATAATATCACCTATCATTAACTGCCTGTTGTATACATCCGCATCAGGAACAATTTCATAAACATACACACCTGTTGAAGTCTTGAGTTGGTTGACCCCAATCATCCTCGGTGTCAAGGTCACCGGCTGGGCAGCAACACCCAACTGTGCTCTTTTTACTTTTCCGTGCATTATAAGTTGCCCGGCAACAAAACCAGCCAGATTAGAAGAAACGGCAAAACACAATCCCTGTGCAGAAGATACAACGGCTGTATTCACACCGATTACCTGTCCTGAAGAATTAAGCAACGGTCCTCCGCTATTGCCCGGATTCAGTGCCGCATCAGTCTGAATAACATCGTCGATCAGCCTGCCGTTGTTGGCACGCAAGCTTCGGCCAAGTGCGCTCACCACTCCTGTCGTTACTGTATGTTGCAACCCCATCGGGTTGCCGATTGCAATAGCAATCTGTCCGGGATCAAGCAACGCTGAGTTCGCAAACTGTAAAGCCTTGAAGCTGCCTTCATATAATTTTAAAACTGCGATATCCGTAGAAGGATCCGCCCCTACCACTTCCGCCTTTACCTCATACCCGTCATCCAGTGCCACTTTGACATCACTGGCGTCTTCAATCACGTGATTGTTTGTGACAAGGAACCCATCGCTCGAAATAATAAACCCGGAACCTGAAGCAGGGTTCTCAAAAAGTTTTTTCGTAACAGGATGCGAAGTCCGTTTAATTACTTGCACATGCCCAACAGACGGCGATGTTTTTTTCACTACCCCCGTAACCGTGTCAGAATAAGCATCCAGTAAAAAACCATCTGAAACAAATTGAATATTATTTAAGTAGTCCATACTCAATTAGTGCAAATTTTAGCCCAGTGCAAAATGGCGGAAAAAATGACAGAAAACTGGTGTCATTGCATTCGAATAGCTCGATACACTGTCAAGTTGAACAATGCCGCCAGGTGGCAAAAAGGGGGACTTTCAAAGGAAGAATATATTGATGCATTGCTATCAATGGATCAATTTATTTTGCACCCAACATCTTCTGTATCTCCTCCAAATCAAAAAAATGCACACCTCCAATCTTCGAGTACTTAATCGTTCCGTTGTTTTTTAACGTCTGCAAAGTCCCTAGCGAAATCTTCAGCATCTTTCTCACCTCATGCGACTTTAGCCACTTTTTCATGGGCTGCTGAAGCGATGGCTTTAAGGCGGCAAGTAAATCACCAACGATATTTTTTCTCAGCTCCTGCAGATCATCAATGGTCACTAACTGTGATGCATATATCTTTTTTGGATATGCTTCCTCCCCATTCCTCTTATACTCATTCATAACACACTATTTCTTTGCAAATGAAATTAAACCGCCTTTTTATTGTACAAACAACCTCTTCAAAAACTAAAGGGGTACATGTTGCCTCCCATTACCGATTCCATTCCGCTGATCTTTTTTTTAGGCCAAATATATAACATGCTCAGTTGCGTCAATTCTTCCATAAAAACAATAATTGGGGACCCTTCAAAGATTGACCATAAATTTATAAATTGAGACGGGTATTCAGGAATACAAAGACAATAGAGGCCCTATAAAACTAAAATAAGCTCCATGGAAAAACCCTACAAAGGAAGAGCGACAATTCAGGACAATTTTACAGATTTACAAATTACCATTCCGGCAAAACGAAACTGGTTTACTATCATTTTCTTGGCAGTATGGCTGGGTGGTTGGCTAACAGGAGAGATCTTTGCGTTAGTCATGGTAACTGGTCTGTTTGGCAAAAATCCTGCAGGTTTTTTCATCTTATTCTGGCTCGTTGGTTGGACAGTCGGAGGGTTCTTTGCATTTCGAACTTTCATTTGGAATGTGATGGGAAAAGAAATTATCACTGTTGGACAAGGTCAGCTTATGGTTGCCAAGAAAGGCGCGTTTTTTTTCAAACCCAAAGATTATGATTTGAATGAAGTAAAAAACATTCGGGTGAAAGATGACACTTCAGGTTTTGATGGGCTGTTCAGCGGCCAACGGAGCGAATTTTGGTTATTCAATAATGGCGGCGTAATTCGATTTGACTATGGCCTTCAGACAATAAAAATTGCCGGTGGAATTGATGAAGCCGAGGCGAAATTTATCATTAGCAAATTAAAAGACCAACATGTGCTGACCGAAAGAAACTATAGCTAACATGGCTTTGCGTGGTTGAGTCAGGACAAAACGTTTCAATTGCAATCCAAAGAAACGTCATAATGAAGATTGTTGGATTCTATTTCAGCCAAGAGTTTCAGACAGCTAATATTTCAAGACATAAAGCTAATTATCAACCTGCATAAAGCTAGAGGATCTTTGTCACTCAACTGACCTACCAGGTTTGCATGATTGGGCCAATTGGTTTAATGATATCTCAAATAATAACCCTTAATTGTATGCCTGCATTTTTTAGAAAGAATAATAATGAACCTTCGGTTGATGAAAAAACACGTCAACGGCTTGAAGAATATTTCCTATGGCTTATAAATTCATTTGGCAAGGAATACATAAAGAACAAAAAAGTTTTAAATCCTGACAATAATGATTTTCCTGTTTTTTATAATGAACAGCTAAAATCGGCATCTGATACTTTAAAAATTGTGGCAACACAAATGGATTTGGACCCTGGCGAAATTAAGCTGCACATTTATAAAGAAGGACAAATTGAAATAGACACGGGTAGCCCATTTGGTCAGCGAATTTTTCTGCAAAATGTGAAGGGTGAAAAATATTCAGGAGGTCTATATTTTGGCAAGCTGGAAGATGGAAAGTACCTCATTGGACTAGAAGAAAAAAAATTGAAAGACCCTTTGGGTATGATTGCCACCATCGCGCACGAACTAAGTCATATTAAATTGCTTGGCGAAAAAAGAATTGAAACAAACAATGAGTTATTAACAGATCTAACAACTATTGTCTTTGGACTGGGAGTCCTTAGTGCAAATTCCGCCTTTAGAACGCTGTCTGGCTTTGATTTCTGGGGCTGGAATAGGTCAGGCTATTTATCTCAAAGGCAATGGGGGTACGCACTTGCTTTATATGCCTACCTTAGAGAAGAAGAAAATCCTGAGTGGATCAAATTTCTATCACCAAATGTAAAAGGCGCGTTCAATCAGAGTATCACCTTTATTCGAAATAACCCTGAGTTAATTTATACAGTCAAGGATACGACAGTTGAACCCAAGGTTGAAAATGTTGTAGCAAACAAGATGCGCGATGCAAGAAAGAATAAAAACTTTGACGAACTAATTAATCTTTCTAAAAAACAACTTAGTGCAAACCCGAAAGACAAAATCCTTAACAATAACATTGGATATTATTTACTTCAGCAAAAAAAATATGAAGAAGCAATAGGCTATTTCAACCAGGCAATCAAAATAGCACCCAAATATGATTTTCCATATAATAACAGAGGGTATTGCAAACTACAGCTTGACGATGTAACGGGCGCATATGAAGATATCAAAAAAGCTTGCGAAATGAATCCATTTAATTCCTTCGCCTGGAGAAATCTCGGAGCCTATTATCTAAAAATAAACGAACTCGAAAAAGCATTAGAAAACTTCGAAGAGGCTGAGAACGTAGACAATAAAACGGAACTATTAAATTTCTATCTTGGAAAGACACACGAAAAACTAGGAAATTTCGAAAAAGCAAAAGAGTTTCTTTATAAGTCCATTGAACTAAATGAACATAACGATTCATTAATTGAATAATATTATATCCCTAATATGTCACCTCATAAAAACTAATTCCAGTACCATAACCCAGCACCTAACTGCCAAATCAAAAATGAAGATTAGCGCTCATATTATTATAACATGCTTTGTCGCTTTTACTTCTTGTAAAACCAACCGGGTATTGGTAAAATTCAGAAATGATACTCCGAAAAAGTTTACATCGCTGCATGTTAACATAGCAGGCAAAGAATTTGATTTCAAAAACTTAGACAAGGGAAAAAGTACAAAATTCGTTCCTGTTGAAATGTCTTTCTCTTATTGTACGGCATGGGTTACCACAGAAAATAAGACCATAACAAACTTTCCCCTTTGCTTTACCGGAGAACGCATTTACACAAGCGGTAAATTAATCATGAAAATTAGCATTGAAGAAAAAGACGGTATTAAACAAATAAAAATCAAATCAAAACACTTATTCTTGTAATCAAAAATTTGGAGAACTATAGCCGCCAGCCATCAAATCCAATGTCCAAGCTTCGATTGTTTGCGTCGGTAACAAAATAACTCGTCTCTATCGAGGGAAAAATAAGCGCATACCTCATCGATGGCATAGTCGGGAAGAAAAACAATCTCGTTCTTGATCGCATTCATTACAAAAGACTCCCCATAATACCGGATAATTTCCGTCCAGTGTTCTGGGGTGCCTCTCTCAATTACCCGTGCGATGACCGTGCGATATTCTTGCCGCCACTCTATATCATCATACCTGAATTCCCAAAACAAAGGTTTGGGCAGGTCAGGTTTATCCATTATGTCTACCTTCTCTTTCATGTTTGATCATTACAACTGCTATTTTCAATACCTTTGGTTGTGCTCGTCATAAACAACTAAAACCGCTTAATCACCTTATACGTCCCCGGCCCCACTTCCCGGTACCCGAAATCATAACAAAAACAGTACTGGTTCCGCTTGTACCGCGTCACGAGAAAATGCGTATGAAAGCCAAAATCAAACCCGGCCCGCAGCAGCGCTTCTTTATGTACAAGATTTTCCCTCTCGGGACGAAAAAGCTTTTTGAGGATGCGGCGGTTGCGTTTGAGGACGAGGTCGATGTTGCTGATTTCCTGTTGCTCTTCACTTTTAAGCGCATTGTAGTAAGCGTCTTTACAGCCTGCATGGCAGAATTTCTTATCCGACCGTCCTTTGGTGATCGGCTGTTGACAAAACAGGCAGGTGTTTGTTGTCGCAGCAGGCATATACAAATATAACAGAATATCCTTATCCGTGTTTACACGGGTAACTGCGGGAGATACACAGGTAACACACCACTCCCGTCTCAATCCCATCCTAGTTTAGCGGTGCAATCATCATTCAACCCAAAACGAAAGACAAATGACCACAAACCGCGTAACACTGGTGGGATATGTTGGTACCCACCTCGCCACCCAAAAGCTGAACAACGGAAGTATAAGAGTAGTCCTGCGAATTGCGACCCACGAACAGGATACCGGTACCACCTGGCACAAGGTAGCAGCATTCAACGCTACAGCGGCCTTTGCCGCGCGAAATTTTGTAAAAGGCAGCCATATAATGGTGGAGGGCCATCTCACCTATCTCCCCTATGCTGATGCCACAGGACGCTCGCACTACACCACCGTGGTCCACGCCAACTACCTGGTCAACCTCGATCGTTAATCCTCTAAACAGGCAACTATGAAACCATCCACCTTCCACTATCAAAATGTACAGAAAGTCAGTCGCTGGGGATGCAACTTCGATTCGCTCACCGAACTCCGGTTCGCAGTGTCTGTCATGGAAGAATATGCGCTCCTGCGCAATTGGGTGTCCATTTATTATCATCCGGGCACCTTGCAGCCCACCAGCTATATCCGCCGCTGCCACCGGCGATATACACCCGATTTCCTCATCCGGCATAGAGAAACCGGCAAGGCCTTCCTCGTGGAGATCAAACCCCGGGCCTTTGAGCACTACCCACAACTCCTTTTGCGAAAAGAAGTCGCACAAAACTATATCCACTTGAAAAACTACGACTGGACCTTCAAGGTGGTGTTCGATGACGAGATCATCCTCACGGCTGAGCAATGCGAAGCCTTTGAAGATTGCCGCAAACTAAAGCCAAAGTCCATCCAGGATCTCTGGCTGAAGGAATACAGCAAACGTTTGCTAATTGGATCCTCTACGAACAAACAAATCGAATTCGTCATGTTCGGCAAAAAATAGTGATTCAAAGTTGTCCTGGTCAATTATCTTCTTTAAAATTTGAGGTTGCAAACTGTGACCTCAAACCTTGGCTCAGAATTTATTCATCCGCGGCCTGGACGGCGCTTATGAAAAAATGTTGCAGGGTGTTGAAGTATTGAGATCTTACAATAAAGCCTGGGGATTTATACATACAATAACTCCACAAAGCTGGGATTCATTATTATGGTTAGGCGCATTTGCTTATGAGCAAGACGCGAAGTTGCTTCAATTGCATCCTTTAGAAATGTATGGTAGGGCCTCCACAGAGATGGCTGATATGATATTACAAGATACGCTCAGGCACCAGGCTTATATTCTGGCTAATTATTTACAGGCCAAGTATGCAGGTAAAATGGTGATACAATTAGACCTTTTGCATAGCGATTATCTTGAAGCATTTCCACAGGTGGTCAACAGTTTTGACAGGTTGTGTTCAATAAAAGGCCGTTTACCGGATCTGCTTGATAATATAATAGTGGAAGAAACTGGTAGGATATTACCGGTAGCCTATGGATTTAATCCGACTTTTTCAATTGGCAATGTATATGATTTCGATGAGCAACTTTTTCAGCAATTTATAGAAGAAAAAATACCAGGTATTAGGTCATTGTATGTTAATACGCTCGGCAAAATTCTTTCCGACAAAGAAATGGAAATTTTTACTGGAGTGAAATTTTGGTGAAAGAAAGCTGGACTTGTAGTATGTCTACGAAAGACATGATCACTTAATTGGATGCAACATGAAGGAATCATTCAGGCATCAATTGTGACTAACTGTGATGCATATACTGTTTGAGTATACTCGTGTGCTCCTCTCTTTTAAAATTAGTCACATCGTACATTGCTTTTCTTCAATTCTGTGGCGCAACGACGTCAGACAACCAAATACTTTACAAACAACCTCTTCAATAACTACAGAACTTCGAATAATATAATCGCGCAAATTGTTTGCAATAATTGAGACAATTTTTGAAAAGAATAAGCTCAATCGAACCAATGATCGTTCGCTTTTTACAAATTCACCGCATATATTGTCGATGCTCGTTCCCGCACGATGACTGTATCGAAACCGAACATCATTGTCTCTTGCAGGCCTTGAAAGAAGTATGGTATTCAATACTTTAAAAACACGGCATTCTTTTGGGACTGTCCCAATGATTTGGCGGCCTTCTCGTCATAAAACCGACCAACCCATGTTCCGCAACTATCTCAAGATCGCGTTCCGAAGCCTCAGGAAAAGCAAGGGCTTTACTGCGCTCAACATCATCGGGCTGGCTGCTGGCCTTGGCGTCTGCTTGCTGATCGTCTTGTACGTCACTGACGAGCTCAGTTACGACCGATACAATGTCAACGCCGACCGCATCTATCGGATCGATGAGGATCTCTACTTTAATAACACCAAGTACGATGCTGTCACCACCTCCAAATTTTTCGGCCCCACGCTCGTCGCTTCCTATCCCAAGATCCAGCAGATGGTCCGATTTCGCAACCCGGGCGACCTTTTGGTGAGGAAAGGTAACGACCACATCCTCGACCATCGCTTCACCTTCGCCGACTCGACGATCTTCAAGGTCTTCACCCTGCCCATGATCGCCGGTGACCCCAATACCGCCCTCAACAACCCTTATTCTATCGTGATCGATGAAAGTACCGCCCGCCGCTATTTCAACAGCACCGACGTCATTGGTCGAACACTGGAGGTAGGTACCAACAATATGCCCCTCAAGATCACCGGTATCATTCGGGACATGCCGGAACAGTCCCAGTTCCATTTCAGCTTCATTCGTCCCATCTGCGAAGCCTACACTTTTAATGATCCCGGCGACAACGACTGGATAAGTAATGCGTATTATACCTATATCCTTGCCCAACCCGGCACCACGCAAGCGGAGGTTCAGCAGGATGTAGACGCAGTCGTCAACCTCTATATCAGCCCGGCACTCCGGGGAATGTTCCACGCTTCGGGCGCCGATCTCGAGAAATCAGGTAATCATTTCCGGTGCCCCATCTTCCCCCTCACCGACGTGCATCTCCATTCCAATAAGTCTGGTGAGCTCGAAGCCAACAGCAATATCCAATTCGTATACATCTTCGCCGTCATCGCCGTGCTCATCCTCCTGATCGCCTGTGTCAATTTCATGAACCTCAGCACTGCCCGCTCAGCGAATCGCGCCAGGGAAGTGGGCATCCGCAAGGTGGCCGGCTCGACAAAAGGACACCTCGTTATCCAGTTCCTCACCGAGTCTGTCCTGCTCAGCCTTTTCTCCCTTGTCCTCGCCCTTGGCATTGCAGCACTGCTGCTACCGATGTTCAATCAGCTCGCCGGCAAATCGCTCCATACCGACGTGCTCTTCAGCGGCCGGTTCCTGCCCATCCTCATCCTACTGGTGCTGCTGGTCGGCTGTCTGGCGGGCAGCTACCCTGCCTTCTACCTTTCCTCCTTTCAGCCGATCCACGTCTTGAAAGGAAAGATGGCCGCAGGCTTCAAGAGTAGCTGGCTCCGTAGCAGCCTGGTGGTCTTTCAATTTGTCATTTCTATTGGTCTCATCGTCAGCACCCTCGTCATCTATCGCCAGCTGCACTATATCCGAAATAAGGAAGTCGGCTTCAATCGGGACCAGGTACTCGTCATCCATGACACCTGGTCGCTCGGCCGGGATGGCACAACCAATTTGCGCAACAACCTGCTCACCCTTGCCGGGGTCGCCGACGCAACCGTCACCGGCGACATCCCCACCGTTGGTGGCGACCAGTACTGGCAGCAAGGCTGGTTCCGGGATGCCTCGCTCGATGCCAGGAAGGCGATCATCATGACCACGCTCCGGGTCGACGACCATTATGTTCCCACCCTCTGCATGCAGATGATCAAAGGCCGCAACTTCGACCTCAAGCAATTTCCTACCGACTCCACCGCCATCCTCCTCAATGAAGCCGCCGCAGCAACGCTCGGCGCGAAGGACCCGCTCAACCTGATACTATACAATCACGATGATCAGTTCAAGCTTCTCACCTTTCATGTCGTTGGCGTCGTGAAGGATTTCAACTATAACTCCATGCATGATAAGATCCATCCCCTTGTCATGGTTGTCAACAGGTTTAACTGGAGCAGCATGGCCGTTCACTTCCACACGAGCGATGTCTTCAGCCTCGTCCGGCAGATCGAAAGTAAGTTCCATGCCAGTAAACAAGGATTACCCTTCAGTTACACTTTCATGGATAACGACTTTGATAAGTTATATCACGCCGAGCAACAGACAGGCCAGATCTTCATCGCCTTCGCCGTCTTCGCCATCCTCATTGCCTGTATTGGTCTTTTCGGCCTCGTTACCTATGCTGCTGAGCAACGCACCAAGGAGATCGGGATCCGCAAGATCCTCGGCGCCCGGGTCACCAGCATCGTCGGCCTACTCACCAGGGACTTCACGATCCTTGTCGGGATCGCTGCACTCATCGCATTCCCCGCCGCATGGTTGGCCATGCACAAATGGCTCGAAACGTTTGCCTATCGTACGGAGATCAGCTGGTGGATCTTCCTTGTGGCCGGTGCCGTGGCTCTCGCCATTGCCTTGTTGACGGTCAGTATTCAGACAATCCGCGCGGCTATTGCTAACCCAATAAAATCTCTTCGCAGCGAATGATCAAATGTTTAACAAGTTGACCACGCGGTAATTCCAGGAACGGAATGATCAATTACTTAGATCTATGATTAACCTTAAATCATTTAGAAACCGGTCGAAAAGTGCCAATCCGGGTCACAAATAAAACCCTTACTGGGTAAGGGTTTTATATTATCTGTTCTGTTATTAGTTTCATTCTGGTCTGCTACTTTTTAAACCCTATCCGATCCCTTTCCTCCCATTTCCGTTGGGCAGCTTTTTCATCAAGAATATTTTCCAAAGCATCATAGATCTGGCTTAATTGTGCATCATGTTCTCCTATCCTTTCTTTGATCTGCTTTATTTGTTCTTTCAAATCAGTTTGCAAAATCAAAACTTTTCTTATCTCTACAAATGCCCGCATGATAGCGATATTCATCTCTATTGCTTTCTCAGATCTTAAAACACTACTTAACATCGCAACACCCTGTTCAGTGAATGCATATGGAAGGTATTTGGTGTTACTTCCCCTTGTCGTGTTCAAGATCACAAATTGTGATCTTGAAGGAGAATTGTCACTTTGACCTGTCCTTTTCAACTGTATATCGAACCATTCAGCTTCAGTTATTCTGAACATAAAATCCTCCGGAAAGCGCTTGTTGTTTCTCTTTACTGCCTGGTTAAGAATTCGTGCTTCGACTTCATAGAGTTCAGCCAAATCGCGATCAAGCATGATCCTTTGCCCTCTTACTTCGTAAATTTTATTTTGAATACTATGTATGATTTGCATAAAATTGAATTTGTTTTTAGGAGGGTTTGTTTTGTTTGGCAAGTCTGTTTTTAAGCTCCTTCATATTATTGCTTATTTTTCGCTGGCTAATCTTCGCATAGATCTGGGTCGTTTTGACGCTCTTATGGCCGAGCATTTGACTAACTGTTTCTAATGGCACATCATGTTCTAATGTAACAGTGGTGGCGAATGTATGTCGTGCAGTATGGGTGGTTAGTGTTTTTCGGATTCCACACACCTCGGCAATCTCCTTTAGATATTCATTATACTTTTGGTTACTATTTACCGGTAAGAGGCAACCCTTTGTCAGACAATATGGATGTTGTTTATACCTATCTAGAATTTCAAGTGCAATGGGTAATAGCGGCACTTTTTCTGGATGGTCAGTCTTTATCCTGTTCTTGATAATCCATAGTTCATCATCAATTCCAATAACTATATCAGTCGGTTTGAGATTGTAAACATCCTGGTAAGCAAACCCTGTATAACAACAGAATAGATAAACATCACGTACCTCTCTTAATCTTTCAGAAGCCAGCTCCTTTGAATACATGGCGGAAATCTCCTGCATGGTTAGTTTGTGCCTGACAGACTCCTCGTAGGTACATTTGAATGTTTGAAATGGACTAGCGGCTATCCATTCCTGTTCTACCGCCACGATGGCAACTTGTTTCAGAATCTTAAGATACTTTGTGGCTGTATTGTAACATGATCGTTCAATAGCGGTCAAATAGTGTTCAAAGTCGGCGATGAATGAATATTTCAACTCGAACAACTTTTTGTCAGAGACGCCATATTGTGATTTCATGAAAGCCATCACTTTTGCTTTGGCAATTTTAAACCGTTGTAGACTACCAGGTGATTTTTTCCCAGCACTCACTTTTTGTTCAAACCGGTGAATGTGGAAATCAAAAGCCTCACATAGTGACCTTGGCTTTGGCCCAATTCCCAAATAAGCGTTTTTTAAAAGCTCTGCCGTAACCACTTTCTCTAGCGACGTCAAAATGCTGTAGTTCTTGTTGATGTCGCTGACAATCGAACTAAGCTGGGTATTTACGGTTTTAGCCATCTCGGTCTTTCCCGTGACCTTTTGAGCCTTTTGATCCCACAACGAAGTGCCAATGGAAATGCCGGTTGAAATTTCAACTCGCTGGTTGTTTACCGTTATCCGGACATAAATTACCGGGTTGGAATCTGTGGCCATTCTCTTTTTCGGCCAGAATAGCAATGTCAATGCCTGATGTACTTGGTACATAATCAAAAGTTTTAATTGTGAAGAATAAATTCAACAATTTGCCGAGTTGAGAAAAGTGAAGTGTAGGCCAGTAAAGGATTTGAACGTGTTGGCGGTGAGCAAATCTATTGCTAAAATGCTGCTCACCTTTTTGCTCACCTTTTGATTTGTATTCTTTTGAGGTTTTTTGACATATTAAAAATAAAAAACCTGCATAAAACGCTCATTTTATACAGGTTTCTAACAATTTGGCATTGTTCCAGTGTCCCCGTAGGGACTCGAACCCTAGACCCATTGATTAAGAGTCAATTGCTCTACCAACTGAGCTACGGAGACATAACAGTCAGCAATATGCTAACTGTTTATGAAGATAACAAATTTATTAAATCGTACGGTTTACATCAAAGTTTTCTAATTCATTTGCTACCGCTGTTAAGAAAGTAGCTCCAAGGCTACCATCTACAATCCTGTGATCATAGCTCATACTTAAGTAGATCATGTGGCGGATGGCAATGGCATCTCCCTGCGGTGTTTCAATTACAACGGCGCGTTTCTTAATGGCACCAACTGCCAGGATCGCAACCTGCGGCTGGTTAATGATTGGTGTGCCCATAAGACTTCCAAATGAACCTACGTTGGTAAGCGTGAATGTTCCGCTTTGTGTATCTGTTGGTTTCAATTTGCTGGTTCGTGCTTTGTCGGCCAGGCCGTTTACCTGTTTTGCCAATCCAACAAGATTCAACTGATCGGCATTCTTAATTACAGGAACGATCAAATTACCACTGGGCAGGGCGGTTGCCATACCTATGTTGATGTCTTTTTTAACGTATATCTTGTCTCCTTCCAGCGAACTGTTGATGAGCGGATATTTTTTAATGCAACGCGCAATGGCTTCGATAAACAATGGCATGAACGTGATCTTAGTGCCTTCTTGTTTTTCGAAATGCTTTTTCACCTTATCGCGCCACAATACCATGTTGGTTACGTCGGCCTCGGAAAAGCTTGTAACGTGTGGACTTGTGTGCTTGCTTCTCACCATGTGCTCGGCGATCAACTTGCGCTGGCGATCCATTTCAATGATCTCAACATCAGCATCCGGACCTGCGTTATAAATGGTTGCAGGTGGTTTAGGGCCGCCCAATACAACACTTGTTTTGTCAGCCACTACAGCTGGCACGTCCTGTTTGAAGGTAACGGCTGGTTTTTCCTCAACCGGTTGAGGTTTCGATGCCACTTGTGGCACTATTCCGGCTTTTTTATCGTTTACGTATTTTAATATATCGTTTTTTGTAACGCGTCCTTCGTTGCCTGTGCCTTCAATGTTTTCAAGCTCATGCAGGCTTACTCCTTCATTTGCCGCAATGTTCAGCACAAGCGGAGAATAGAACTTATTACTATTCTGTACCGGCGCATGTGCTTCTTCAGCTACAGAAGTGTATCCGTTGCCACCACCTTGACTTTGTACGGCTTCTGCAGGTTGCGGAGCTTCCTGAACGGGCGCTGCACTGGGTTGAGAAGCTGAAGCGTCGGCAGCAGTGCTTGTGCGGATCTTGGCAATCACGGCACCTACCGGAACCACATCGTTTTCCTTGAATAAAATCTCTTCTATCACGCCATCTTCCGTTGCGGGAACTTCGCTATCTACTTTGTCCGTTGCTATTTCCAGCACAGTTTCATCCTGTACTATCATATCACCGGGCTTTTTGAGCCACTTCAAAATGGTGGCTTCCATAATGCTTTCCCCCATTTTTGGCATTACAAGATCAACTAAGGCCATAAATTTCTCATTTAATTTATTAGGTCAACAATCGTTAGAATGTAAGTCAAAATTAAAAAATTAAAAGTCAAAAAAATGAATACAACTCAGTCAGAACCATGTTATTCGACCATTTTTCACTTCTTACTTTTTCCTTTTGATTTTACAGAAGGCTCAAAGGTAATGAAATGAAATTTTTTATGCGTTAAGAGTTTTCTAGAATAAATTTCCGCAAAAGATTCAGTGCATTTATTGCCGTCAGTTCAATGTTTCGCTTGCGTTCATAGCGGAACCATAATTTCTGCGTGGAAATTTTTTTATTATTTCCAACGGCTACCCAAACGGTGCCGACCGGCTTTTCCACAGAACCACCATCTGGCCCCATAATACCGGATACCGCTACGGCATAGTCAGTTTTCAGTTGTTGCAGCGCCCCCTTTACCATTTGGGTAACGGTTTCTTCGCTTACTGCACCCGCTGTTTTTAAGGTTTCACTGGTCACTCCGAGCAGGTCTGTTTTCACGTCATTGTCATAACTCACCACGCTTCCTTTAAAGTATGCACTGCTTCCCGCATGACTGGTGATCAGGTGTGCAATGTAACCACCCGTGCAACTTTCGGCTGTTCCTACGGTCTGCTTTTTCGACAGCAACAATTTGCCGACCACCGTTTCCATTGGTTCGTCGATATTGGTTACCAAAACATCCGGAATCAATGTCTGCAACATTGCGAATTGCTCGTTGATCTCTTTTTCTATGGCATCCACATCATAACCCGTGTCGGTTAAGCGAAGTCGCACCATGCCGTATGACGGCAGGTAAGCCAGCTTAATATTGGAAGGAAGTTTTTCTTCAAAGTCTTTTATTCTTTCTGCGAGAAATGATTCTCCGATTCCCGCGGTCAATAGAGTTCGATGTGCTATATGGGCCATTTTGAAGCGCTCCGGCAACAGCTTCAACACATGCTCGCGCATGATGGTTTGCATTTCAAACGGCACGCCCGGCATGCTTATAAAAACCTTACCATCCTTCTCAAACATCATTCCCGGTGCCGTTCCCACGCTGTTGAATAATACCGTGCAGGTATCGGGAACATCAGCCTGTTGGGCATTCCGCTCGATCCACGGTCGACGGAAAACTTGCTCAAAAAGGTGCTTCACATGAGCGAGGACTTTTTCATCCCTTACCATTTTACCGTTGAAATATTTGCAGAGCAGCGGCTTGGTAATATCGTCAGCGGTCGGCCCCAGTCCGCCTGTTATCAGAATAACGTCTGAATGCTTTCCTTCTTCATCCAGGGCTTCCCAAATAGCGTCCCAGGTATCGCCCACCGCCACGCGGCGCTTTACCGGCACACCAATCGAATTCAGTTGTTGCGCAATCCACGCACTGTTTGTATCTATTACTTGTCCTATCAGTAGTTCATCGCCAATCGTGATTATTGAAGCCTGGATCATGTTTGAAGATTTATGGAACGCAGATTTTCATGATTGTCATGATTTTCATGATTTGATATTTGAAACACCGTTTAGCCATAGTCGCTAATTTATAATCATGACCATCTTGACAATCATGAAAATCTGCGTTCTAATATTGAAAATCTGCGTTCTTTGTTGTTCTAAAACTCAAAGATGCGAAAAGTTTATTTATCAATCATATACCTGTTGGTTTGTTCATTGGTCAATGCTCAATCGGCAAAAGAGAAATTGATCAATGCAGCCAATCGATTGGAAAGGGATACGCAAATGAAACATGCGGTGTACAGCCTTTTGGTGATAGATGAAAAAACGGGCAACGTGGTATTTGATAAAAATTCGCAGATTGGCTTGGCTACTGCAAGTTGTTTGAAGGTTGTGACCAGTGCAACAGCTTTTGAATTATTAGGTAAAGATTATCGTTATAAAACAGATTTCGCTGCCAGCAAAAATGGCGACTCGGTAAATATTTTCATTGTGCCGCACGGCGATCCGAGCTTTGGAAGCTGGCGTTATGCTTCTACAAAAGAAGAGGTTATCTATAAAAACATCACGGCTGCATTTGCGAAAGCAAATGTCAACACCAATGCAGTTTCCTCAATTAGTATTGTCGACAAAGGTTTCTCCAAACGCTTTTTTCCGGAAGGGTGGATCTGGCAGGATGTTGCAAATTATTACGGTGCCGGGCAAGGTGCTTTGAACTGGCGGGAAAATCAGTTTGATGTTATTTTCAACACAGACAAAGAAAACACCGACCCGCAGATTTCAAAATTATTACCGGCATATGCTAACATTAATATCAATATAGATGAGTTAAAAACAGGTGCAAAAAGTTCAGGCGACAACACGTACGCTTATTTTGATCCAACGAATAATCAGCAAATATTGGTAACAGGCTCTGTACCAGCGGAAGAGAATAACTTTTCGATCTCAACTACCTATGCTGATCCGGCGAGATATTTTTCAAATTTCCTGCGATTTTATTCTAAGAAAAATGCAGATAATGGTCTAACCAAATTGTTTGCAAATATTCATTCTGTAAATAATCTTCCGGCGGACAACGCTGTTTTTTACACCTACTATTCTCCTTCACTCGATTCGCTTGTTTATTGGTTTTTGAAGAAAAGCATTAATCTATACGGTGAAGCTTTAATGAAAACTTTTGCGTTTGAGAAGAAAGGCTTTGGCACAACGGATGAAGGTGTCAATATTGTACAGGATTTTTGGCAACAGAAAGGGATCGATAAAACATCGCTCAACATCATCGACGGCTCAGGGCTTTCGCCACAAAACCGCGTAACAACGGATGCTTTGGTGAAAGTTCTGCGATATGCCAAACAGCAGCCATGGTTTTCATCTTACTACAATTCATTTCCCGAATACAATGGCATGAAACTGAAAAGCGGCACCATTGGCGGCGTAAAAGGATTTTGTGGTTATCACACTTCAAAAGATGGCAACAAATACATAATAGCCTTTTTGATCAATGGCTTTAACGGGCCGTCTGCTTCAGTGGTTGCGAAAATGTATGAGGTGCTGAATGTGCTTAAATAATGGAAAATTGAAAGTTGAAAATTGAAAATGATGGTGCTGTAGGGGCGAATCGCATTCGCCCTTTATAAACAGAGTTAAAAATCATTTTCAACTTTCAACTTTCAATTTTCAACTATTTCTCCCCTTCCTCCACTTGTGTCACTTCGTACTTTGGTTTCCCATCTACCTGTACTGGCTGATAATAAGTTTCGCCAACTTTCACGTAAGTCTGGTCTCCAATTTTTACTTCCTCTCCACCTTCAGGAAGATTATCGACAACTGCTCCTGCAGGCGGAGCAACCACTTTGTACTGGCTGCCTGATTTTTCATAATAAGCGCCACCATAGTAATAGTTGGTGGTATTGTTTACCGTGACCGTTTGCGCGCTGCTTGGAATGGTTGTTACCGTTCCTCCCACCGGTGCCTGCACGACGGTGTAACCGCCATTGGAAGACGCATACCAAACCCCTTGATCATAATTGTATTTTTCATTTTCCACCGCAACTATGATTGCTGTTGTAGCCAGCGCTGCAATAAAAAATCCCCATGGATGCCAGGTCGGGCCCCAATAAAACGGCCGATAAGGGTGGTAAACGTAGGGATGATAACAGTAATATCTTCTTCCGCCATAAGCGTAAGGGGGACGATGATAGGTATTGATATTGTTTCTGCGTACTACCGTATTGCGGTTGTTTACTACAGTCCGGCTGTTGTCAACGTTGATATTAACGGTGTTCCCGCTGTTGTTAACTTTGTTGTTGCTGTTGCGGTTATTTCCGCTGTTACGATTGTTGCTGTTGTTGTTGTTCCTGCTGTTGTTGTTATTGATATTATTGGTCTGGCGATCATTGCTGTTGGGCCGATTATTATTGTTGGGACGATTGCTCATGTTGTTGGTGGCTCCGCCGATATTATTAGTAGAAGGACTAGTTCGCACGTTCCTGTCCGGCGACTTCACGCTTCCTCCATTGATTGAACGGTTGTTGGCTCCGCTATATCCGCCACCACCACCTCCACCTCTGTGGCCACCGCCACCGCCGCCGCCCATTGCACGCTGCGAGGCGCCATGACCCATGCGTTGCGCGGTTGCATCTGCGCATGCGAGGAGTATCAATAAACTAAGAAGGCAACTATTATAGAGATGTTTTTTGGTAAACATAATCGTTTGTTTTACAGGTTATCATTTTTCATTTTTTGCCATGATCCTCACTTGCGAAGCATTGGGTGGTGGCAAAAAATCAAACATGGCATTGGGTAGCACAGGATTGATCTGCCAATCGGAAAATGATGCCACATACTGCGGTGTTCCTTCTTTGTTTTTATAAGTAATAGAAAATTTTGCGGGAAGATTATAAGCATCATTGCTTATCCAGAATTGCAGGTTGATGTCCTTTGACACGGCGACGATGTGAAAATATTCTTTACCATCAAATTTGACAATGCCGAGATACCTAATGGAATCAGTATTTTCAAGCAGATCATCTGTGAACGCAGGATAGAAAAAATCACCTGCAGGAAAATCAAAGTCGTACAACTTATGCAGGCTGTCTATCATTTCTATCGACGTGCCTGGCGTTTGTATCACACCAAAGTTGTTTTCATCATAAGAATAGTAAGCTTGTTGGTTGCCATTGTACAAAAATTGTCGGTGGCCATGAATGCCATTTACATTGACCATCATTTTCGACGGGCCGGAGAGATAGACCTCATAACTGGCGAAGTGTTTTACAAGTCCGTAAGATGGATCCCATTCGTCAATGCCCGCGTTCAGCTTAAAACTGCAGGACTCCAAATCGCCGATCACGTCACTCATCCTGTCGATGATGAGTATGGCCAATGTATCCTGCTGCTTCTTTTGAGCATGAACATTTACAAAAAACAGCGCCAAAAAAGAACCGATAAATATTGATTTCATACCGCGAGATTTAGACACCATTAAATAGTTTTTTGAAAAACAAGAGTATCATTTCGGAAAAACATGCTCTTATAATACAGATGAGGAAGGAAGAAGTTGGGCGGTGCAATGATTTTTTTGGCTGGTGGAAATGGTTTGAGATGCGGTGCACGAAGTACGATGTACGAAATTCGTTCGGGTTTAACATCGTAATGTATTTCGTACATCGTACCCCGTACATCGTACACAATTTGCCATGGCGAAAGAATGAAGTAGTACAGAAAAACCAACAGTCACCCTACTCTCCTACATTTATACAAAACCACATAAAGCGCATTATGCTAGCCAAAAAGTTACACAAACCCTTATGCATTGCCCTGGCAGTAGCCGCATTGCATACCGAAGGTTCCGCACAGGGATTTTTGAAAGCCGACAATCAACGTATCGTAAATGAAAAAGGAGAAAATGTTTTGCTGCGCGGAATTGGCCTCGGCGGCTGGATGCTGCAGGAAGGCTATATGTTGCACGTTAACAAAGAAGGCCAGCAACACCTGATCAAAGCAAAGATCGAATCACTGATAGGTGGCGAAAAAACGACCGAGTTTTACGATGCCTGGCTCGCCAATCACACAACAAAAGCAGATGTTGACTCCCTGAAAAAGTGGGGATTCAATTCTATCCGCCTGCCAATGCATTACAATCTTTTCACGCTACCTGTTGAGCAGGAAAAAACAGCGGGCGAAAACACCTGGCTCAATAAAGGTTTTGCACTCACCGACAGTTTGCTTGCCTGGTGCAAAGCCAATCAAATGTACCTGATCCTCGACCTGCATGCGGCACCCGGAGGACAAGGCAATGACCTGAACATTTCTGACCGTGATGCTTCCAAGCCTTCTTTGTGGGAAAGTGAAGCGAACCAGCAAAAGATGATCGCTCTCTGGAAAAAACTGGCAGATCGCTATAAAAATGAACCCTGGATCGGGGGGTATGACATCATCAACGAACCAAACTGGGGCTTTGATGACCTTGCTAACGACAAGAACGGCACAAAAGAACAACATAATGCTCCTTTGAAAAAACTAATGCAGGACATTACCAAAGCGATCCGCGAAGTAGATCAAAAACACATCGTGATCATTGAAGGGAACGGCTGGGGCAACAATTACAATGGCATTTTGCCCACGTGGGACAATAACATGGTGTTGAGTTTTCACAAATACTGGAACCACAATGATGTGAATTCCATCAAACATATGCTTGACGCCCGCAGCAAATACAATGTACCGATATGGATCGGCGAAACGGGTGAAAACTCAAACGTTTGGTACACGGAAGCCATCCGTTTGATGGAATCGCAAAACATCGGCTGGGCATGGTGGCCGTTGAAAAAGATCGGCAACAACAATCCGGAAGAAATCAAATCAAATCCTGACTATGACAAAGTTGCAAGTTATATAAATGGCAATGGCGCAAAACCTGATGCCGCAGAGGCATACAACGGTTTGATGAAACTGGCAACTGCATCCAAAGCGGGCAATACCGTAGTTCATACAGATGTGATCGACGCGATGTTCAGGCAGCCATTTAACGAAGGCGCTGTTCCTTTCAAAACTCACAACGTATCGAAAGGTGCTGTTATCAATGCTGCGGAGTACGACCTGGGAAGAAACGGCGTTGCTTATTTTGATAACGACACAGCAGACTACCACGTTTCAAAAGGAAGTCGTGGCGGTAATCGTGGCAGAAGTTTCCGCAATGACGGAGTGGACATCTTCAGAGATTCTGCCGACGCAAAAAATTATTATGTGGGCAGTACAGAAGCCGGTGAATGGCTACAATACACTGTTGACGTTTCCAAAGCGGGAAATTATTCCTTACGAATAAACGTCATGTCTGCCGCCGGTAAAGGAAGCATAAGCCTGAGTGTTGACGGTAAAAATGCAATTGAAAACATAAAAATACCTGCAAGCGCAACATGGCAATCCGTTGAGCTTGGAAAAGTTAATCTTGGCAAGGGGAAACATGTTCTCCGGTTAATAATAAATGAAGGCGGGTTTAATTTAAAAGACCTGCTGTTTTAAGTGAAGAAATAGTCTGAAAGCTGAACGCCTAACGCTTAACGCCCAATATGCAGGCGTTGCGTTAGGCGTTAGGCATTCAGCTTTCAGCAATTTTTTAAAAAATGTCATTCATAATCCACGAAACACCTGTTATATTTACGCTTTAACCAACTGATTGCTTCGCCGATGAGGAAGATACTGACGACAATACTGTTGCTTTTTTTTGTAACAATAATCTTTGCCCAAAACCAGATTGGTGTTCCGTCGATTACCAATTTCTCCAAACAGGTTTATGAAGCCGGCAAACAAACCCGCTGCATTGCGCAAGACAAACGTGGTATAATGTATTTCGCCAACGACGATGGTTTGCTTGTATATGATGGCACTTACTGGAACACTTACCAACTTCCTAACAAAAGCATTGTCCGTTCTTTAATGATCGATGATGATAAGATCTACGTCGGTGGCCAGCAGGAATTTGGCTATTTCTATTTCGACAACACCAATACACTAGCCTATCATTCTTTTAAAGACATTATTCCTCCAAGGGAAAATGAGTTCACCGATGTTTGGAATGTGATCAAATGGGGCGACGATATTTTTTTCCGCTCCGCAAAAAGAATATTCTGGCTGCACAATAATACCATCAAAGCATACGAAAGCATTAACTGGGGCTTCCTGGGAACAACAAGAAACCTACTTATTGCCGAGCAGTTTGAAATGGGCCTTGTATATTTTGCAGATGGCAAATGGGTACCACTGCCACATGGTGACGATTTTAAAGGACATAATACTGTCGTAAAAGCAATCACTGATTTTACAGGAAACGCATCACTGATTACAACATTGAAAAATGGTTTGTATACCATTCAAGATAAAGACATTCAAAAATTCAACTCTCCTGATATTGCTTCCATAAACCAGGAAAACCTTTACTCGGCCTGCCTTTTGGATGCTAACCTTACTGCATTGGCAACGAATCTCAGTGGCTTATACATTATGAATAGCCAGGGAAAAATTGTGCAGCACCTGACCAAGAAAGATGGTTTGCAGAAAAATAATATCATGTATGTTTTTGCTGACAGGGATAAAAATTTATGGCTCGGTCTTGACAATGGCATCGATCTTATCGCACATGATAATGCCATCACGCACATCAACCCTGACAATGAAAACAAGAGCCCGGGTTATGCAGCCATTGTTTATAAAAACAGTTTATACCTCGGAACAGCTACCGGTGTGTATCGAGCACCCTTACAAAGTCCCGATCAACTGAATGCAACAGCAGGACAGTTTAATATCATAGAAAAAAGTCCCGGACAGGTATGGGGCATGAACGTTGTAAACGATCATTTACTGATCAGTCACAATGAAGGCGCTTATATTGTGAACGGCAACACGGCTTCACCACTTGATGAAACAACCGGCTTTTGGTTATTCAGACCGCTGGGCTCGCAAACGCCCTCTCCGCTTATGCTTGCGGGCACATACAACGGCATCAATCTCTATAGTTACGAGAATGGAAAGTTTGTAAACAAGCGACAACACACTCATTTTGAATCCGCAAAATTCATTGCTGTTGAAGGAGACATAATCTGGGCCGCTCATCCTTACAAAGGCTTGTACAGAATTTATTTTGATTCGGCAGGTATGCCGCAGAATAAACCTTATGACGATAAGAACAAAATATTATCAGAGAATCACAACCATGTTTTTAATGTTCAGGGAAAAATTGTGCTAACCAGTGGCAAAGGTTTTTTTGAGTATGATCCCAAGATCGATGATTTTAAAAGATCAGACTTTTTTACAAAGATGTTTGGCAATGCCGGCGTGTCTTATTTAAAAGAAGATGCGCATCAAAATATCTGGTTCATACAAGACAAAAAGCCCGGCGTTATTGATTGCAGCAATCCCGGCCATCCAAAGCTCGTATACATTCCGGAGCTCAATAATGTTACGATGACGAACGGCGAAGAATTCATTTATCCTTACAACAGTAATAATGTGCTGATTGGAAGTGAGGAAGGTTTCTACAATGTGGATTACGAAAAATACAAGCACAACAAGCGCTCCGTAAGTATACTGTTAAGGCAGATAACAGCCTCAAACAAAACAGACAGCCTGATCTTTGGTGGTTATCTCTCGCTGAAAGACACAGCGACTTCTGCGGAGACGGTTAAGTTTTCACAGAATATTTCATACAAATACAACTCGGTTCATTTCGAATTTTCATCACCCATCTTTGTGCAGGAGGCCGATTACAGTTGCCGTTTAAAAGGCTTTGAAAGTGAATGGTCACCATGGTCAAAGAAGGCTGAAAAAAGTTATACCAATCTGCCTTCCGGCGACTACACCTTCGAAGTAAAGGCAAGGGATGATTTGGGAAACCTCTCGCCGGTGAGTTCTTTTTCATTCACCGTCTTGCCTCCCTGGTACAGAACGATTGTTGCATATCTCGTTTATATTTTATTGTTTGCCTATGTCATCTATTGGTTCTACAAAAGACAACAGCAAAAGTATTTGTTGAATCAAAAGATAAAATTGCAAAAACAACAAGAGCAACATGAGGCAGAGCAGGAGCGCCTTCAATTTGAGCACCAGCGAGCTCTTGAAAAAAATGAACGGGAGATCATACAACTTCGGAATGAAAAACTGGAAGCGGAAGTAGCGCATAAAAATACTGAACTGGCTTCCAACACAATGACGCTATTGCAAAAGCGAGAGGTGCTTAATAAAATAAAGGAAGAACTTGTTCCGCTGAAAGAACTGGAGTTGGAAAAAGAATCAAAACGCGTTCGCAAAATCATTAAGCTGATCAATGACCAACTTGAAACGGATGATGACTGGGATCGATTTGCGAATTATTTTGATAAAGTGAACAATGATTTCCTTAAGACTTTGAAGGATAAACATCCACAGCTGACGGCAACAGATCTCAAGCTGTGTGCGTATTTGCGCATCAATCTTTCATCCAAGGAAATTGCGAATCTACTAAACATCTCTATCCGCGGAGTGGAAACAAGTCGTTACCGTTTGCGTAAAAAACTTGACCTGCCGAATGAGACAGGGCTGTTTGACTTTTTGGCGACAGTTGGTGAATAGGATTGGCACACTGATGACACTGATTGAACTGATTTACACGGATATTGATTTATTAGGATGATACTTATCGGACTTTCTTAGTGCAACTTAGTGTCCTTAGTGTCTTAGTGGTAAATATTTCGAAGTTGATTCACCACTAAGGCACTAAGGACACAAGGTTCACTAAGGCTTTAAAACTGTACCACCACTCTCTTGCCAACATATTCTACAGACTTTGCTTTCTTGGTGTTGACAAGCACAACGTTAAAGGCTCTCTTCTCCAACATGCCCGGAAACTTGCCTTTGCGATCCAAAATTTCAAGTTGATGTTTTGCGTTGTTCCATTTGAATGTGATGGTTGCAAAAACACCTTTCTCATAGTTATAATTGTCACCTTCATCTTCATACAAAGTGAATTCACCATCTGCACCTTCGTACACGCGCATCTCCAGTGTTGAATCTGCATGCTCCAATGCAAATTGTTTAGATGCCGCAACAGGCAGAATGCTTCCGGCCTTTACAAATACCGGAATAACGTCGATAGGTATCTGTTTCGAAATTTGTTGGCCGCCTTTCATTTTTTCACCCGTCCAGAAGTCGAACCAATCCGCGCCTGCCGGCAAATACACTGAAGTTGCTTTTACTTTGCTGAAATCGCTTTTGGCTGCGCCTTCTGCCCTGCTGGTGTATAAAGAATCTGTTACCGGGCAAACCAGCAATGATTTACCAAACATGTATTGATTGTCGATATCCCATACTTTTTTGTCGGCTGCAAAATCCATCGCCAGGGCACGCATCATTGTTGAATGTTGCGAGGTTACCTGCCATGCATTTGAATAGATGTAGGGCAACAACTGATATCGCAGATTGATGTATTTTTCTACTGCATCAAAGGCCCAATCGCCTCTGTTGCCAAGTTGATAAATTTCGCGGGGAGTATTGGTTCCATGTGAACGCAGCATAGGACAGAACGTACCAAACTGGAACCAGCGCACATACAACTCCTGGTAGGCCGGATCTTTTATGCCCAAAGGGTATTTAGGGCTAGTGAAAAATCCACCAACGTCTGTGTTCCAGTAAGGAATGCCACTAAGCGAAAGGTTGCAACCTGTTGCGATCTGTGCACGCAAAACATCCCATCTTCCCTGGATGTCACCGGACCATGTCATCGTTCCATAACGTTGTTGTCCGGCAAAAGCAGAGCGAGTTAAGATGAAAACTCTCTTGTCTTTTGTGTACTGTTTTTGGTGCTCACTAACACCACTTATTGATGCAATAGGAAAAGCGTTACCCACTTTTTTAAAGGGACCTGCGTAGGTAACCTGTGCATCTATAAGCGAGTCTGGGCCTCCTTTCTCGGGCTCAGTGGCATCGAGCCACCAACCATCCATGCCCAGTGAAAAAATATCATTCTTCATGTGGCTCCAGTAAATGTCACGTGCGGCGGGATTGAAAGCATCATACACTTTTACATCCTTCTCCGGCCATGTCCTAAAGCTGAGCAACATGTTTTTTTCTTCCAGCTCCTTATAAATTTTTGTTTTGTAACCAAAGGAAGGCCAAACAGAAATAATGATGTGCGCATTCATATTATGCACACTGTCGATCATTCTCTTCGGATCGGGAAAACGTGGATTGCCGAATCTTACAGCATTCCACTCAGCCCAGTCTTCGCCCCAATATTGCCAGTCCTGTACAATGCCATCAAGCGGAACTTTAAGAGCGCGATAACGATTTACAACGTCCAGCAATTCCTGCTGGCTTGTGTATCGCTCCCTGCTTTGCCAATAGCCAAATACCCACTTTGGGAACATTGGCACCTCGCCAGTCAGCAAGCGATATTGAGCGATGATGCTGTCTGCATTTACGGCTTTGATAAAATAATAATCGATGCAATTACCAATTTCAGATTGCAGTGAAGCGATATTGCTGGCATCGTTGAAAACCGTTGCAGATGCATTGTCCCAGAAGATGCCATAATTTTTTACCGACTGAAAAAATGGAACGGCAATGCGCATATTCTCCTGCTTCAACAACAACAGCTGATTGCGTTGATTCATATGCCCGTTCTGAAACTGCCCAAAGCCGTAGATCGCTTCGTCATGTTCTAAATGAAAAGACTGTTTGATCTTAAAAGTATTTTCATTGCCATCTTTTACTGGAGAAAAGCTGCTGCTGTTCTCTTCCAGGAAAACAGCGCCTGCACTGTTGCCAAACTTTAACTGACCCGACCTGGTATCAATAACAACTTTTACATTTTTGCTTCTGATGTCCAAAGCATCTTTGCCTTCAGTAATTGCAACTGCTAATTTTTCCGGGTTGCCAATGACACTGAAGCTCTTCGTTTCTGCGACTGTGCCGACGGGATATTTTTTGACATGAACGATATTGTTGTTGAAGAATGTGACTTCAGTGGTAATGCCGTTGATGTTTATTGAAATGCCGTTTGTGATGCGTGTGTATGTCTGCGCGGTGGCAGTTGCGAGTAGCAAGACAAAGGCAAAACAGAGAGTAAGTTTTATTTTGTGCGTTTGCATAAGTTAGATTGATTAGTCAGGGCGATGTGACATTCAAGATTTACCACTAAGGCACTAAGGACACTTAGTTTCACTAAGAAGTCCTTGAAATTAACATAGCTACTATTCATGTGATTCCCTTAGTAAACCTTGTGCCCTTAGAGCCCTCCCGGATGAATCCATTCGGACGGGTCTTAATGGTGAAACAAAATGCTGAGCAATTAGTGTAATCCCAAGTCTTCAACAACGACTTTACTTCCTTTTACGTCTATAGTTTTACCAATTACTTTTTTGCCGTTCAAAGCAGCTGTTGTCGGCTGTTGTCCACCCACATACAGTTGCAACTTTTCAGGCATCTGCACTCTGGTTCCTTTATCATCAACGATTGACAATTGTCTTGCTGCTAAGGTGAACTTCACCGTTTTCTTTTCTCCCGCTTTTAAATGGATGCGTTCAAAACCTTCCAGCGCACGGATCGGTGCTTTCATGTCTGAACCATGTTTTACATACAGTTCAACCACTTCATCACCATCCATCTTACCAGTATTTTGTACATCAACGCTTACGGTAACAGGTTTGCCTGTTGCCACGGAAGTAGGAACCGTGAAGTTTGAGTAAGCAAATGTTGTATAGCTTAATCCATAACCAAAACCAAACAAAGGCTCACCGGAGAAATAGCGATATGTGCGGTTATTCATGCTGTAATCCGTGAAAGACGGCAACTGATCAGTTGATTTATAGAAGGTAACGGGCAAACGACCCGCTGGGTTATAATCGCCAAACAACACGTCAGCAACAGCTTCGCCGGTAGCTTGTCCGCCATACCATGCATTCACGATCGAAGGAATATTTTCAGCTTCCCACGGTGTTGCCAATGCACTGCCGGTCATCATTACAAAAACGATTGGTTTTCCTGTTGCTTTCAAGGCTTTCAGAAAAGCGGTTTGCACATGTGGCAAGTCAATGGAGGTTCTGTCGCCGCCTTCAAATCCGTCAATTTTCACAGGCATTTCTTCACCTTCCAATGAAGGCGTGATGCCACCAACGAATACGATCACATCTGCATCTTTCACCTTGTTTGCAATAGCTGTAAAGTCAACATTCTCTTTGTTGTTTACGAAATCAGTTCCTGTTTCAAATGTTACTTCAGCGCTATTGCCAAGTTTATCTTTTATGCCTTGCAAAACAGTTGTCGTCTTTGTTGGAAAACCATTATAATTTCCCAACACACTGATGCTGTCGTTTGCATTTGGCCCAAGCACCGCAATTTTTTTAACCGACTTTGACAGTGGCAATAAACTGTTTGCGTTTTTCAACAACACGATTGACTCTCTTGCCATTAGCAATGCCTGCGCTTTATGTGGAGCACTTTCCAATACAGATTCAGGAATGCTGCTGTAGCTTACCATTGAAGCAGGATCGAACATGCCGAGGCGGAACCTTATTTCAAAAAGGTGCTGCACCGATTCATCTATTTTGCTTTCGCTTATCAATCCTTGCTTTACAGCATTTACCAGGGTGGTATAAGTGTGTCCGCATTCAACATCTGTTCCGTGGATCACTGCATCTGCAGCCGCAGCTGTAGCATCGGTGCTTGTTTTGTGACCTTTGAAAAAATCATCAATTGCACCGCAATCAGAAGTCACATAGCCATGAAACTTCCATTTGTTGTACAAAATATTTGTCATCAACAGATCATTACCGCAACACGGTTGGCCGCCAAATGCATTGTAGGCACACATTACTGAAGCGACTTTCGCATCCACCACCAAATCATGAAAAGCCGGTAAATAGGTATCGGCAAGATCGTAATTGCTTACCGCGACGTTGAATGAATGTCTTGTATTTTCTGGTCCGCTGTGAATAGCGAAGTGTTTTGCGCAGGCCGTTATCTTCAAATATTTAGGATCATTCCCCTGGAAACCTTTTACCAATTGCGTGCCCATTTGAGCCGTCAGGTACGGATCCTCACCGTAGGTCTCCTGGCCTCTTCCCCATCTTGGATCTCTGAAAATATTAATGTTGGGCGTCCAGAAAGTTAAGCCCTGATAAATATCTCTCGAACCTTTTTTCTCATAGGCATGATGCACCGCTCTCGCTTCTGTTGAAACGATATCGGCGGTTTTAAACATCGCTTGTTTATCAAATGTCGCTGCTAAACCTATGGCTTGCGGGAACACGGTTACATGCTTTCCTGATCGTCCAACACCATGCAGCCCCTCGTTCCACCAGTTATAAGCGGGAACGTCCAATCTGTCGATAGCCACAGATTTGTTCATCATCTGGCTGACCTTCTCTTCCAGTGTCATTCTTTTTACCAGGTCCTTTGCCCTGTCTTCAAAGGAATAAGAAGTGTTTTTGTAAACCGGTGTTTGTGCATACGTTGAAAGCATAAAGAGAGATGCAAAAACGGCTAGCAAGTGTTTGTGGTTCATTATTGTGTTCTGAATTGGTTGTTATAGTAGTTTTTTGTTTGTTTGATAGCGACTCGGCAATCTGTAAGAAAAGACTGCTTGTCATCCCGACGAAGGAGGGATCTGAGTGGTCATTTTCGCGTAGTGTTCGTTAGTGTTAAACCCATATCCCTCCTTCGTCGGGACGACAAGCAACACTCCATTAATTTCTCGAGCAGCTACTCTAAATGACAATAAGTTCTTAATTCCTAACTGGCACTTTCTCCGTAAACTTCACCTCCTTCCTCAGCATTTTCGTTGCCTGGCCTGCGAGCCATAAATAATAATCGCTACCAAGATCACTATCTATTGCCACGAATGGGCTTGGACCAACCGGCACTTCAGTTGCACATTTAAAGATGGCCGTTCCTTCATCTATCTCGTCAAACATAGCGAGGTAAAGCATTTCAGCACCGCTGCCAATGTAGCTTGCAAACTGTTTCCAATAAAAACTGCCGCGATTCCTGGGTATTGGCTTTGAATTCTTAGCCATGTTCAACCATGAAAACCCGGGAAACGCCAGCGGCGCATAATCCACCTTATTTTCTTTGCACCAGGCAATATCATCTTTCACCAACTGGGCATATGGCGCAAAAGTATTTTCGTTAAAACGTCCCACAAACCACGGCATTACGACGTCACATTTGCGAATAAGATGATGAAGCGCCGTATCGCTGATCGCATCCATTTCCAATTTTCGCCAATGCGTCGGCACCCCTATTAACACGCTGAATCCTTTTTGAATCAATGCATCAATAATGATCTCCGCTTCTTTAAAGCCATATTTTCTTTTGTCATTAAAACCAACGCCCCATACCGCTACCAACGGTTTACCATTGTGAAATAAGTACGACGCATTTGTTTTCCTTTCTTTGATATCATAAGTTGAAGAGATATAGTCAATATCTTTCAACACCAATTGTTCATCGCCGGGTTCCATGCCGCTCAGATCATACATGATGCTGATGGCGCGGTTGTTGATGTTCGCTGCATGAATAGCCGAATTAAAAACTTTATTTAATTGGTTGTAGCTTTTTTCTCTTTTTATCTCAGCTACAAATCGCTGCACAAACACACCATCAATACCGTACTCACGCATCCAGCGAAAATGTGTGTTGACAGATGATTCATCATACGAACTGAAAACATACGCAGGACTATCATTTGCAAACCTGAAATCTGTTTTATAAATCTTGTCATACTCTGACACATCCGGCCACATGTCTACTTTCGTAGAACCGGGACGAAAACCATCGCGGCCAAGGTAGTGATACCAACCCCTGTCAGCCCCGTCACCAGGTGCACTGAACCAACCCTGGTAACCCGCCATTACAAGCGTTTTATACGAGTCGTATTTTTTTTCGGCAATATAAAAATCTTTATCTACTGCTTGTAATATAAAGTCGACAATTTGCGAAGGATTCGGAAAACTATGGGGGTGGTGCTTAAATCCTTTTTTAATAACAACCTTTATTTCGCCTCCTTCTGCCTTTATTTTATTTTCAAATGGAATGGCTTGTTCTGCAGGTGGAACGTACTCGTCGTTCTCTGCGCAAAGTATCAGAATGGGATAATGTCCCTTTGCAATTGCTTTTGTTTTGTCTATCGGACTTCCTCTAAAGTTCTGAATATCTGTCTTGCTTTGAAGATTATAAGCTGTCATAAAATCCTTCGTCATCTGGCTGATATCTTTGTCCATATCTCTCGCGAGGACTTTGCAATCGAGTAAAGGATTATCAACATACACGGCGCTGACTTTATCAGGGTTTACAGCGGCCCAGTTGAGCGCATACACACCACCACGACTCATGCCTTCGAGCACTCCTTTTTGACCAAGCCCCGCTTTGTGAAGCAGTGCATACAGTTTGTTCCATGTATCTATCGCAACCTTGTTGCCCATTAGTTCTGCAACATCGCAATAGATAAGATGAAAGCCTCGTTCAAGCAATGCTATGTCTGTTTGCGGTTCATGTGCCCAGAATCTTGCGCGCCATATCCATGGCGCATTTTTCGCAACACGTTTAGGTTTTACTACTTTGCAGTCGTGCCCGTCAATTTTAAATTCTGCACAGGCATATCCTTTGAATTCAGTTGTTGTGTACTCCCGTTTGAAATTTTTGAACAAATCAAACTGCGCATCCATATTCTGCGTGATCTCTTGAAATAATCTTTTCGCAACGATTCCCGCACCATCTTTATTTGGATGAATTTTGTCAGGAAACAATTCAGGCTTGTCAGTAAGTAAAGAATGTATTTCGAGCAGTTCAACACCTTCTTCGTACGCCGCTTTTTGAATGCGTGGCGTCACTTCTTCTACGATCGTTTTGTCCCATATCTGCATGGTATCTGTCTCAAACGATTTGAAAGGCAACAACACAATCACTCTTGGATGAGTTGGTAATGAAGTAAAGGAGCGGATCATGTCGCGTGTATCCTGCGTTAGTTCATTATAGAAAGGACGATTGATGGCTTTTGCATCGTTGCCGCCAAGATCAATGAAAACGATATCAGGGTTACTTTGTAGTGATGCTTTGTAAGCGTCTGTGCTCCAGTACGGATAGTTGCCATGCTTTAACATGGTGGTACTGCTTACTCCAAAATTATTGACGACATAAGTCTTCCCAAGAAGCGCCTGTAGCTGGCCGGGAAATGAATTTACTTTTGGATTCTCGATCCTCGCTCCTTCTGTGATGCTGGCTCCAATGCAGGTGATACGTTTCACCTGTGCTTGCATGGCAATGCTAAACAGGAACAATGCGCTGGTTAATATCCTTTTCATGTTGGTCATTTTTTTGCACTGATTGGACTCCCGCCTGAACGAATCAGTCGGGCAGGGATTTGCACGGATATGATAGCGACATTGTTTACTGTTTGGGAGATCGTGGTGGTGTGAAAGGGCGAATGCGATTCGCCCCTACCATTTTCAATTTTCAACTTTCAATTTTCAATTAACTCTCAACTCTCCATTCTCACCTCTCAACTATCTAACCTCCTTCACGACCCCTCCATTAACAACGCCTCCTTCATTAAATGCACCTATCGAAAAATAATACGGCAAATCAGCATTCAGGCTTCTTATTGTGATTTCATTTTTTCCGTAAACAATATAGTTTTCGTACAATTTGTTTTTGTCCGTTCCAAAACGGATGTTATAACCTGTTGCATTTACATCTTTGTTCCATGTAAGTTTTACAATGGCCCTGTCCTTGTCTCTTTCAATATTGAATGATGTAACTTCTTTCACCGCTTTTACATTCGCTTTTCCAAACACCCGCAAATCCGACACTGCGAACTTTCCCGAAGGAACCTGTATGTTCGTTAGCCTCACATAACGCAATTGCAACGGGCTTTGAAGTTGTATATAGTCATGTGGCGCATCAACATTGTTTTTTGATTTGTCCACAATTGTTTTCCAGTTTTTGTTGTCGGCAGAATATTCCAGTTTGTATTGGTACGTCATATTTTCTGTGCGACCGAGGATCGACGTATTCTGTTCGGCGAAATTGATTTGAATTGCCCGGGCAGTTGCAACACTACCCAGATCAATGGTTATAAATTCGCCCTTATTATTTGTTGCAGCGCTCCACCATGTCCTGATGTCTTCGTCTGTTGCCGCTTGTGGCTGACGATCATTCAATGAAGAAGATGTCTCTACTTTCTTATTGTATGAAAGCAACATCCAGCCGGGAAACAGTTCCGCACTGTTGGTTATTTTTTTCGACGGCATCATCATTGGGTAATCGCCAAATCCCGTGTACGCGGTCATTTCGCCATCTTTATCAAAGAACACAGGGAACAAAGACAACCGTCTTTCAAACATGTGTTTTATTGAAATGGTAACTGTGCCGATGTGCCAATAGTTACCATACTTATCTTTAAATGTGCTGCCATGTCCTGCGCCGTTTGCAAAGCCTTCCGGCTTGTAGGCGAAGGGGTTGTTCTTGCTCAATACAAATGGCCCGAGCGGTTTGTCTGACACATACAATCCATCGGCATAGCTTTTAAATTGTGTGCCAGGACAAGCATATTGCAAATAATATTTACCATTGTATTTATTCATCCATGAACCTTCCATCCATGGAGCAGCAGTGCCTTCGTTGTAATCGCCGGGTCTCTCCCATCCATATTTTACAGTATTTGCATAAATGGTATTCACCGCTTTTCCCATTGGTTGCAAATTGTTGTGCAAGTCAAGTTCTACCGCATGTAACGGCTCTTTATCTGAACAGCCATAGTAATAATACAAACGATGATCACCATCGAGAAACAACATGGGATCGGTTGTTGAAATAGGAAACTTGTCTGTCACAAGTTCCCAGCTATCAGTTTTGGGGTCTTTGGTTTTATAAATTTTATGAGAGGCATTCCCGGAAGCATTGAAATAAATTTCGTCGTCAACCACTACTGCAGTTGGTGCATAATCTTCCAGCGGTAAAATATTGCTTTTGATGAGATCCCATTTAATGAGATCTGTTGAATGAAAATATCCGCCTGATTTTGAAGCGAACAAATAATATTCGCCCTTAAATAAAATCATCGAGGGATCTGCAGCCTCTCTCCTGGAAGGGGTGTCCAGGCAAAAGCGATAACTAAGGTTTACGGGATTGCAAATTGTAGTAGCAGGAGTTTTTCCTTGTGCATGTGCGTTGCTGAAAACTACCATTGCTCCAAGAATGAAGAAAATACTTTTCATGTTGGTCATATTAATAACTGAGTAACTGAATAACTGAATAATTGATGTTTTAGGTGCAAACATAATTCAGTTATTCAGTTATTCAGTTATTCAATCATTGGGGCTACTCCACCGGTTTGGTTGGTCTCGTAGATGTCAGCGGAATAGTTTTCTTCAGCATTTTTCCGCCATCGTTTGTCAGGCGTAAATAGTAGTCTGAAGAGCATGCAGTTCCATCTTCATCCAATGCTAAGAAGCCAGAGCCTGCAGGCACATCAGCTTGTGTGGCTGCTGTTTTCGCAATCTGGTTGCTTTCGTTGTATTCGTCAAACATGGAAATGTAAATACCCTGCACACCCAATCTAACCATGTTGTAAAATTGTCTCCACATGAAATCGCCGTGCTTACGGTGTCCTGATTGCAGATCACCGGGCAATACACAAGGCTGGTAATCGATGCCATATTGCCTGCAATATGCCAGGTCCGGTGTATTGACATTTGCGTAGAAATTATCTTCATCCACGATGGTGCCCATACGACCTACCATCCATGGAGAAAGCATGTTGAATGCTTTATAAACGCTAATGAACGCAGCTCTGGAATCGCTGTTCTGGTCGCGCCAGTGCGTAGGAACGCCGCCAATTACATAGCAGCCCTGATCTTTAAAAAACTGAATTACATCAAGACATTGCGCTACGGAGAAGTTATGGTTGTTATCGTTGAAGCCAAAGCCCCAGATACAAACCACCGGCTTGCCGTTTTGTTTTGCATACATAGAAGATGCTGTGTAGGCTTTCATCTTGTTCTTCCAGTCATTCTTCATTTCCGTTTGCATATTTGTCCAGCCGCTCACATCGTACATGATGTAAAATTTCACGCCGTATTTTTCAGCGGATGCTTTTACTTTCACTGTAACAGCGTCGCGGATCGGACCTTCGCCACCTGTTGGATTGAAGCGTTGCAAAGCTGCACAATCAATGCCGTATTGTTTCATCCAGGAGAACTGTACGTCGACAGTTTGGTCATCGAAAGAAGAAAACAATGTCGCCTGTTCACCGCTATTCAAATTGGCAAATGCTGTTGGATATTTGTTTGTGTACTCCTTCATGTCGGGCCATGACACCATGCCTTTGTTTGTAGGAGAAGGAATTTGTGACCAATCCTGTGTCCAGTGCCACCATCCATTTATTGGAGAGTTGTCGCCTTTGCAGGAAAACCAGCCCTGGTAGCCCACTATTATTTTACCTACCACATCACCTGCCGGTGACGGCCAGGTCACAGGCGGATTTGATCCTCCGTTGTTTCCTCCGTTATTGCCACCATTGTTTCCTCCGTTTGGATTGGTAACAGGAGTGTTTTTTGAACAAGCGGCAAAAAGAAGAACTGCCGTAGATATGCTGAGAGATAACCTCGCAATATTTTTCATGCTGTTTGTTTTTTAGTTAGATCCTTTTCTTGTTTGGTATACCATTTTAATGTTACCGTTTGGTGTGTAGCCTAAAGTATCTACACAAATCGAGCGTAACCAGTCGTTGCCGGTGAGGTTCGAGTTATGATAAAAAGCGTACCACTGTCCTTTGTACTCTACAATAGAGCCATGGTTGGTGGAGCTTCCTGTTTGATCTATGTAAACACCTTTGTAGGTCCATGGCCCCAAAGGATTGCTGCTGGTGGCATATCGCATACGGTTGCCCCTGTTGTTCGCGCTATAGTTGTCTGCATATGATAAATAGTAAATGCCGTCGCGTTTATGCACCCATGTTGCTTCGTGGAAATCCTGCAGGCCCGGCATGTTTTGCATGGTGCCGTTTACTTCCATCATGTTGTCTTTTAATTTCCCTCCCATGCATTTTCCGCCACCGCCATAATATAAATAAGCTTGTCCGTCATCATCAACAAATACGCAAGGATCGATCAATGATTCGAGACCATCAATGTATTTCTGCACCACGAAATCACTCGCAGGCTTTGTGCTTGTTGCCACTCCTATTTTCCAACTGCTGTTCCATGGAGAGGCGCTTGGGTGAGGAAAATAAAAGTAGTAAGTGCCATTTTTGTACGCGCAATCCGGTGCCCACATAAAGTTGCCATCGGGTGTTCCCCAAGGCACCTGGCTCGCTTGTAATATCTGTCCCTCATCGCGCCAGTTTACCATGTCATCTGTAGAAAAAACGTGGTACTGATCCATGAGATCGCAACCACGCGGTGGAGCAATGTCGTGAGAGGGATATACGTATAACCTTCCATCTGCCCACACGTGAGCAGACGGATCGGCTGTATACATGTTGGTAATAAAAGGGTTTTTATGTTGAAGGTCAAAGACGCTGGGTTGCTTTGGTGGTGTCGGCGCGGGATCATCTTTGTGTGATGAACAAGCGAGGAGACTCACCACTGCGAAGATGCCGATATAATGTTTAGAGATTCTCATTTCGAATTAATAATTAATAATTAAGAATTAATAGGGTGCGTCACTAATTATTGTATGCGGCATTTTTGATGGTTCGGCTGGGCGAATGCGATTCGCCCCTACCATTTTCAATTTTCCACTTTCAACTTTCAATTATTTACTGCTTACTTCTTTCTTCTCTTCGATCACGCCCATTGTTTGTTGTACTTTCTTAATCGTGCCGTCTTCGTTGTAAAATAATTTATCAACACAAATTGACCTCAACCAATCGTGATGTGACAATGCGCTGTTATGATAGAATGCATACCATTGTCCTTTGAATTCCACGATGGAACCATGGTTGGTGTAGCTATCTGTTGGGTCCATATAGATGCCCTGGGATTTCCATGGACCTAAAGGACTTGAACTTGTTGCATACCGCATTTGATTGTGCTTGCCATCTTTATCATGGTTGTCTGAGTAAGACAGATAGTACACGCCATTGCGTTTGTGCACCCATGAAGCTTCGTGAAAATCTTCAAGGCCTTCCATCTTTTGCAATTGGCCATCGATTTCCATCATGTTGTCTTTCAATTTTCCGCCCATGCATTTTCCACCGCCACCATGGTAGAAGTAAGCCTGTCCGTCATCATCTACAAATACGCAAGGATCAATCAGGGATTCAATGCCTTGAATATAACCCTGCACTTTAAAATCTTTTGCAGGATACTTACTGGTAGCTACGCCTATCTTCCAGGTGTTGTTCCATTCAGTGCCACTTGGATGCGGGAAGTAGAAATAGTAAGTGCTATTTTTGTAAGCGCAATCAGGCGCCCACATGAAGCCACCTTCTTTTCTGCCCCAGGATACCTGGCTGGATTCAAGAATCTGTCCTTCATCACGCCAGTGCACCATATCGTTAGTTGAGTACACGTGGTATTTATCCATCAGGTCGCAACCGCGTGGCGGCGCTACATCGTGAGACGGATACACATACAACCTGCCGTCTTTCCATACGTGTGCAGAAGGATCAGCAGTGTAGATGTCGCGAACAATAGGATTGCCGTTGGGTGTAGTCGTGTTCTTTTTTTGTGCGCTGCAGGAAGTCAATGCACTAACAACCAAAAGAGCAGGTACGCCGATTATTTTACTATTCTTCTTTACTGTTTCAAGTATATTTCTAAGCTTCATTTATCATTTCGTTTTTGAATTAATAATTAATAATTAATAATTAACAGGGCTACATTTTTTAAGGAATGTAATTGTCTGCTGAGCATGAGGAGATGTTAACCTTCCAAACTTGATTCGACACCTATTAATTCTTAATTATTAATTATTAATTGTATCCAGCACTATTTTTCTATAAAACGGAAATCATCCACTCTCAGGTCAATATCTGTACTATGTGGTTTGCTCTTTGCCCACAGATATATGCGGAAGAAGTTAGGAGCGCTGAGATCGAGTTTATCAGATGCGCTGCTTGACTCGTTTCCCTTGGAAAGCTCCAGCTTGATTTCGTTCCAACCACTTTTTAAATTAGGAATGATCTGATCAAGGTTCCAGTTCATTTCATTTTTGTCTGACTGTCCGGAACTTGTAAGCTCGATCTGTCCGTCGTTATTTTTAAGTTCATTTATATCACTTACGTAGAACCAGAATCTGAATATACCGTTGTCTCTTGTAAGGCCCGGATTTAACGCATCTGGTCTTCTGTAAATGAAGTGCATATAATCTTCTGTTTTTACAATCGTTGCTTTAAGAGAAGCAGCACCTTCTTTTTTATTTGATTTATCAATTTGTCCGTTACCTCCAGCCATTTCCCAATTATCTGTTTGATCGCAGTTTGCAAACTGCACATTAATTGGCGGACGTTTTCTGAATCTCAGGTAGTCAATTTTAATCGTGTAATCTGCACTACGAGGCTGTTTTGACCAGAAGTATATACGGAAGAAATTAATCGCAGTAAGGTCAATGTCGCCGCCTGCTGATTGTGACGTATTCAAATTCAACATCACTTCGTTCCATCCGTTTTTAAGTGTTTTAGCTACTGGTCCAAAGTCCCAGTCTGCTTCGTTCTGATCTGATTTGCCAGAACTTGAAAGTTCAATTTGTCCATCACCTCTCAGTTGACTTGCATCGGAAACATACAACCAGAAAACAAACTGGCAGTCTTCTTTGCTCAGATGTGGGTTAACTGCAGTTGGACGTCTTTTGATGAAGTGTTGGTAGCCATCATTGTCACCAGCACCAATTACAGAAGACAAACAAGCCGCACCTTCTTTTTTCGCCGCGTTATCTATCTGTCCTTTACCGCCGGAAATTTCCCAGTCGGTTGTTTCATCGGCAGGATCGAACATTACAAGCGTTGGATCAACGGGCACGGTATCAACCGGTGTCGGCTTCAACTTGCTTGTATCTCTTGAGGTAAAAGAATCTTTCTTACATCCCTCGATAATAACCCCTGCAGAAAGAGCGGATGCTATAAGTATTAGTTTTGAGAATTTCATTTTAAATGATTTTATGGTTTGCTTCGTTACATTACTTACCCGGAACCGTTATCTTAATAACGTTGGATAGGTTTGAACTTTTATCATTGTTATCAAATTTCACCCCTACTCTTACATAGAATATACGACCAGGAACGAGGTTGCTAATAATGAGCTCTCCGTTTTTATCGGCGTCGTTAAACTCTGACCAATCTTTATTGATAGGTACTTTTAAAAGATCGGAGTAATCATAGATCGAGTTATTAGGCCCCACAATTTGTGTAGTGTTGAGATACGGTGTGATCTCTAAAATCTTTGGAATACCTTGTACAGGCGCCTCCAAGGTGTATGTCAATCTTAATGTGGTGCTGTCCGTTAACTCTGCCTTAAAATTGTTGACAAACAAATACGGAGTCAGTTTAAAGTCGTGAGTTGAACCAGAACTGATGTCCATTTCTTCAGGTGCCACCGGCCAGAACGCGCCACCATGAATAGATACACGGTAGTGACCAGAGAACAATTTTGTGTTTTGAAAAGTACCGTCAGATTTAACCGGAATATCTTGTGGAACAGGAACACTGTCCCAGCTTAGTTGTTCAAGCCTGATGGAGAAGTTTCCGGAACAGGTTTGTACATTATTTTTTGAACCGTCCTCAATAACGTTTCCGTTCAAAGATGCGTCTGGTCCAGCGTAGGTGTCCATCTTTACGCAAGAAGAAGCAAAGAACAACAAGGAAACTCCAAGGCTCAATATTTTAAATGATTTCAATTTCATAATTCACTGTTTAAAAAATTAAGTAAAAAGTAAAAATTCAAAAGTCAAAACGGTTGCTATTGTAAGAGTTCTATGATTCCGGAGACTCTTTTTGAATTTTTAATTTTGAATTTTTACTTACCATTAGTAGCCTGGGTTATTTGGATACAAGTTTGGATTTGTTGCAAGCTCGCCGCCTGGCATTTGCTCATAGTAGAATTTCTTATCGAAATAATAGTTCCTGTTGAACAGCTCAAGCTCTTTCAGGAATATATATTTGCCTTCAGACTCTACGTAGTATGGCATCAAACCATGGAAGTGAGTATTGTTTAGCAATTTATCTGCGAGTCTCCATCTCTTGATATCCCACCAGTAGTGGTTTTCAAAAGCAAGCTCTTTTGCTCTTTCGTTGCGATAAGTTGCCACAGTCATGTCTGCTGCTGTTGCCAGCGGAGCACCTGCCCTGTCTCTGATATCATTGATGCATTTCAGCGCATCGGTTGTTTGATTCAATTCAATGTCAGCTTCTGCACGGTTCAACAGAACTTCTGCATAGCGAAGTTCGATCCATGGAGTGGTGCTGGTGAAAAGGTTAACTGCCGAAATACTCTTTGTTGGATCAATGTATTTGCGCACATAAAAACCAGTACGTGTATTGTTATCGTTACCAAATGCAGGAGGATACATACCCGCTTTACCAATGATCAATCTGCCATTACGCAATGTTGTGTGATCACCAGACAGAATGAAGCTGCGTGTACCAGTTGGTTTTGCTACTTCATCAGCGGCAGTACCAGAGAATGAAGGATAGATACCTGCCTGTACATCGAATGGAACACCTCTCAACACATCGCCAGGGAAATATACAGTGGCTCTTAAGCGTGGCTCAAGACCTTGCGCCATTTCGGCTTGTGAGTTGAAACGTTTTGGCGTGCCATCAGCATTTGTTACAAAATCAAATGAATTGAAATTTTGTACAAACTCGAGTGTAGGATAGGTTCTTGACAAACCACCAGCTGTCATATAGTTCATATCACTGTTTGGTGAGTAAGTCGCGTCGAAGCTATGGTTCCTTTCAGGATCGCCTGCATAGAAAGATCTGATAAGAATGTTTTCAGGACTTTTAGCGTCAAGGAAGATGCCCACATAGTTGTCTGTTTTATCAGGCTTTGCTCTGTACAATGAATATTTACCTTCCAAAGTCTTTGCAGCATCAACAGATTTTTGATAAAAACCTGCTGCTTTATCTGCAGAAATACCAACAAGACCTTGTGAACGTGCATCGCCGTCTACGAATGTTTGTGAACCGTAGCGGGCAATACTTCCTGCATACACCATGGCTCTTGATTTAAGCGCCATTGCCGCATATTTATTGGCTCTTTCCGCTACATTGGTTTCGGCGCACATCTGATAAGCTGTGTCCAGGTCATCACCAATGAAGTTCCACACTTCTTCTTCTGTGTTACGTGGCACTTGCAGCTCTTCAATAGTTTGCTGAGGATAGTGCTGTACGTTTTTCACGATAGGAATTCCACCGTATCTTTTTGCCAGAGCAAAATAGTAATATGCGCGGAGGAAGTGTGCTTCACCCAGCAGGCTTGTTACTTTATCCGGCGGGAAATTCTTCGCATAAGTTGGAAGTGTTTCGATAAAATAGTTCACATCGCGGATGTCACGATATGGCCAGTAACCAAAACCTCCGGCAATATCAACGCCACCGTAAGGTCCCACCATTTCACCATCTGCAGCTGCTTCGCAATAGAAGTGTTCCCACTCGTGGTGAAGGTTAAAGCCTACGTTGCCCGCACCATCGTTACGGCCATCGGGACGATAAGTAAAGTCTTCAATTGGCAATTTTCTGTAAACCTGTGCCAGGTATGCATTGATACCGGCTTCGCTGCCGAATATCTGATCATCCGTTAAGATATCAACAGGTGGTATGTCAAGCTTCTGACAAGAAGCCAACATTAAACACCCTGCTACTATATTTAGAAATCGTTTCTTCATAATGTAATGTTCAATAGTTTAGAAAGTAATTGTACCACCTACGTTAAATGTTCTGTTCAGCGGGTATTTGTAACCACCCAATGCCTGATCGAAAGATGCGTCTGGGAAAGAACCCGGATGCTCAGGATCAACACCATCTTCAAGACCTGTAATAGTAAACAGGTTGTAAGCGTTCGCATAAATGCGGCAATTTTTAACACGCACTTTCTCCGTCCAGCGATGTGGCAATGTGTAGCCCAGCTCGATTGTTTTCAAACGCACATAAGACGCGTTGATAATACCTTTTGTTGAACGTTGGATGTTGCCGTAAGGATAACCCATAGAAGGATATTTGCCTGCAACCCACTGTGTATTTGGATCGTATACGTTATCATCAGGGTTTACAGTGTGCCAGCTGTCGAGGAATTTTGTCAATGCACTTCTTCCGTACATTAATGGTTCGCCCAATTGCTCACCGTATGAAGTCCAAACACCTGCAGCACCAGCAAACAATGCAGTCAGATCAAAACCTTTATAGCTTGCGCCAATAGTAAGACCATAGTTTACCAAAGGCAGATCCTGCACTGCGATAGGATGATAGTCATCACCATTGATTACGCCATCACCGTTCCAATCCTGCATGTAGTAATCACCAGGCAACATGGTGTTGTTTCCTCCACCATTGTTAACTTTTGAATTGTATATCTGATCGTATGAAGTGTACTGTCCTGCATAATCGGTTCCCCAAACCATACCTGTGTAACGATTTGATTTTCCTTTCTGCCATTGCAGATATTGATTGCCTTGCGGACCTTCTGTAACGTGCAGGTTTTGAGTACGCTCAAACGCAGCATTACCAGATACTGTAAGACCGAATGCTCCAAATCTTTCTTTATAAGTAAGGATACCTTCTATACCCTGCGTTCTTCTTGAATCAAGATTTTCCCGAGGCAATGTAGCTCCTGATGTTCCCGGCAACTGTGCTTGTCTTGTAGCCGGCAAACCATTCTGAACTCTTCTGAAAACTTCAACAGTACCGTCTAATTTACCTTTCAGCAAAGTAAAGTCTACACCGATGTTAGTGATATCGTTTGTGAACCATGTAAGATCTGGGTTAGTTAAACCGCGACCTTGAGCACCTGTAACAAACTGACCTCCCATCATGTAGCCCAGTACTTTTTTATCTGCAGGGTCAACTGTAGGATAGGCGTAACCGGAAATGTAGTTGAAGTAAAGACTAGGATCGTCTGAACTACCTATTTGAGAATAAGATCCTCTGATCTTTAAACTGCTAATGATGTCCGGAGAAATAAGATTTTTGAAAAATTGTTCTTCACTGATTCTATAGCCAAGAGATACACCCGGGAAAAAACCCCACTGTTTACCACCCGGCATGAATTTGTTTGAAGCATCTTCCCTGAAACTGAATTCAGCAAGATATTTCCCTTTGTAGTCGTAGTTAAGTCTGCCCACAAAACTTCTTGTAGCAAATTCACCCACGCCGTTTGCTTGCGTACCACCTTGTTCATTTGTACCAGATACGCCGCCAAACAGGTATGGAACCGGGATTGGCATGTCACGTTGTGCATAAATGTTATCTGCTTTAGAATGACTCTCTTCGTACACGAACAAAGCGCCTATGTTGTGACCGCCGAATGAATTGCCATACGTCAACGAGAATTGTCCTAAAGTGTTTATTCCGCTGGCATATGCACGGTTCAATGTTGCCACAGAGCGGCCGGTAGCGCTCACCTGTGACGCCTTGTAAGTGCTATCATCTGCGTTGTATGCATACAGGTTATACATCTTTGCATAAGCTGTATTATCATTAACGTTATAACCATAGTTATACATTCCTTTTGCTCTCAAACCTTTTACCCATGGAATTTCCCACTCAAGGGCGCCTTGTGCCTGAAGGTTTTTAGTAGTATATTTTTTATAACCAACTTTTGACTGATCCACCACAGCAACCGGGTTTACGTTGTCCGGCATTACGTTCAGGTAAGCAGGATTGTTGTTGGCATAAATCTGGTTGATAGGTACCTGGTTCCATGCGTATTTGAAAATGGTCCACAGATCCTGGTAAGGAGCATTCTTTGTATCAGATACACCAGACAGTAACATGGTTGCCCTTAAATTATTCGTAATTTTCACGTTTACGTTAGAGCGAAGGTTCCATCTGTCGTAGTTAAGGCTGTTAGTTTGCAGCAAACCACTTTGTTTCATGTAACCAAGGCTGATGAAGGTATTTACCTTATCATTACCACCAGATACGTTGATGTTGTGTTGAACCTGCGGAGAAACTTTTGTGAATGCAGCATCCGGCCAGTTTGCACCTACAAATTTACCATCGATCCAAGGCTTAATATTCTCGTAAGTGTAAGAAGGCGGTGCATTGGAAATGAAGTTATTTCCAAAATCGCGTTTTGTTTTTTCGTTGGTAAGCATCATGTAATCAACCGGACCTACTCCTTCAGGCATGCCCAAAAATTGTTGCCAGCCCTGGTTGAATGAATAGTTGATGTCGAACTTACCATCTTTACTTGCACCCTTTTTTGTAGTGATAAGGATAACACCATTACCACCGTTTACACCGTACACAGCCGCAGCAGCATCTTTCAATACTGAAATGCTTTCGATTTCGCTTGGGTCCATTCTTTCGAATCCGCCACGTGGCACACCGTCGATAACAACCAATGGTGCCCCACCGTAACCGCGGATATCAAACGAGTTTTCGTAAGCACCCGGTTCAGCGGTTTTTTGTGTCATACGCAAACCAGGAATTTTACCGGTCAGCATGTTCACAACGTTCTCGTTTTTGGTAGTAACAAGTTCTGCCGCCTTTAGGGTAGACACCGCTCCGGTTACCGTCACTTTCTTTTGGGTACCGTAACCCACAACCACCACATCATTCATGGTAGATGCAGATATCTGCGATGCCAGCGACACAGTTACCGCGTTGGTATTTCTAACCACGTATTCGTAAGGACTGTAGCCTACGGAAGAAATGATCAGCGTGTCACCCTGTTTAATTGGTAAAGAGAAATTACCATTGGCGTCTGTAGCCACGCCTTTATTTGAATGTTTTAATTTAACGCTTGCTCCCTGAATGGCTTCGCCTTTGTCGCCTGTAATCTTTCCTTTTACAGGTGTTTGTGCCTGGGCAAGCACTGAGCAGAAAAGAGTCAACACGACCGCAGCGGGCTTTATGTACCGACTGGCTCGCCACTCATGATACGAACGGTTAAAATTCGTAAAAAGCAGTTTTTTCATACTTCAAGCTTTTTGGTTTAATAAAAATTAAGAGTTTAAATAATTAAGGTTGCAATAGCATATCTGCCATTGTTGGTGGTGATTGCTAGATATTCTGAAAAAATTTAATTGATTGAAAAGTTGATGCAGATAATTGCCCCATATAAAATACAATACAGGGGGTTTAAGGCTAGGCATTTTGCCTGGAAGTGAATATTTCATTGACAAGCTTTTATTTAACAAAAGACAATGCAAGAAACATTCAGAAGGTTAACTTCAGGTATATCCAAGAGATTAATTTGGAAATTAATCCTCAATTTTTATCCAAAAAAGGATTAATTAAGGGTTTAATTAATCGATAATTTCCCAATTATGGACTTTTAACTGAGCTATTACCTTGTAAATCATCTTCTTTCCGCAAACAATCTTTCCAAATTAATTGTGTTAATTAATCAGTTATTTTCAAATTTCTGGGCAAATATTATCGTTTTAAGCCACAATTATTGTTAATAAGGACAATTATATTCGGGTACATCTTACATTTTCTAAAGAAAAAGACCCGTTTTTTGCGAAGTCATACTCCATATTTATCTCCTTTTTTGTTTCCAAATTTTAACAGAATCCGACTGATTTTCGTTTCACCGGGATTATTCCCAATCGTCCCATATCTTATAAAAAATTTTCATCATCCGAGAAAACGATTTTAAACAAAAACTTGTCAGACACCAAGACCTTAAAATAACACCTTGAATGAAAAAAATTGTTTATCTGTTTTTGCTGATTTCGCTCTGTGCAGGATGCAAAAAAACAGACATGCAGGATGAGCCCGATGGGCAAAAAGATGAATGGGTAATTTATAATACCAGCAACTCCGGTTTACCCGACAACCAAATCAACGCCATTGCTGTAGACAAAAACAACATTGCCTGGGCAGGTACGCCCAAAGGACTTGCCTATCTTGAAAATGGCTCCTGGAAATTTTTCGACACTTCCAACTCTCCGCTTCCCTCCTCCTTTATCAGAGCCGTTGCCGTGGAAGAAGTTAATATTATCTGGATAGGTACCGATAAAGGCGTTGCCAGGTATGACAATGGCAACTGGCAGATTTTTACATCTGGCAACAGTCCTTTCTCCAATAATGCGGTGATGTGCATGACTTATAACAAGGTAAACAAAACCGTATGGGTAGGTTTTGAAGGCGGCGAACTGGCAAGTATTTCAGCACAGACAAGCTGGAAGGTGATCGATGCGGGTAGCGACCTTGTGCTGTCTATGAGCGCCGACCAAAACGGCGATCTGTGGGTAGGCACGTTTAACAGCTTTGCATTTACAGGCACTATCAAAAAATGGCAAAACAACAAATGGACATCTTTCCGTTTACCGGAGATGGGCTACCCTTCAGCGTTTCCTTACGCGCTAACGGTAGATAATAACAATAATGTACTTGCTGCACTCTCGGGCACTTCTGTTAAAAATGTTATCCGTCAAAAAAACAGTCAGTGGGAAGAAATGGCCACACCGGAAAGCGCCGGCGGTTTCAAAACATTGATCTGCGAAAATGATGTAACCTGGGTAGGTGGTAATTATTTATATAAATTGGAAAGTGAACACCACTCTCCACTCGCCATTCCGGGAAGCAACTCCGGCATTCTCTCTATGACAGCCGACACGAAAGGCAAAAAATGGCTCGGTACTTTATATAGTGGTGTGGTAACGTACGAGTGAGGGAGAAAGAACGCCCGCCTGAATGAAATTCTTTCGGGCAGGCAGATTTTCAAGATTGTCATGATTTGAGAAGATTGTTTTGCAGTTTTTTTTACCGCAAAGAGCGCCAAGGTGGCGCAAAGGAAGCAAAGAAGAAACTACACTCTTTGCTTCCTTTGCGCTTTTTCTTATTCCTTTATTAGAGTGGTGCTGCATTGCGATCTTTGCAGTAAAAAATAAATCGGCATAAACCAATTCGATCAGCGTAGTCTGAACGCTCACAAAAATTGCAAGTCTCAAATCTTTTTTAATCATGACAATCTTGAAAATCAGCGTTCGATCTCTCACAACCATTTCCATGCAATGTTGTTATAAAACCATGTAGCTGCCTCACAGAACCATAATCATATAATTCTCAATTGAATGGGCAGTTACGATTTGTAAAAAACATTGCCTATGTCAGCATTAGAACAGGTATCAGCATTACGCTCACGTATACACGCATCTATTATTGGACAAGATGATGTAGTAAACAAGATAATTATAGGACTGCTTACAGATGGCAACGTGTTGCTGGAAGGCCTGCCAGGACTGGCAAAGACAAGAGCCGTAAAAAGTCTCGCCAGGAACCTCGATTGCAAACTGAGCCGCATTCAGTTCACTCCCGACCTTCTGCCATCAGACATTACCGGAACAGAAATCTACCAGCCACAGGCAGAAGAAAAGTTTGTATTTCAAGCCGGGCCGATCTTCAGCAATCTTATTCTCGCCGATGAAATAAATCGTGCACCTGCAAAGGTGCAGGCCGCACTACTCGAAGCAATGGAAGAAAGGCAAGTTTCTGTAGCAGGAAAAACGCACAAGATGGAGCCTCTATTCATGGTACTTGCTACACAAAATCCGGTAGAACAGGAAGGCACATATCCCTTGCCGGAAGCTCAACTCGACCGCTTCATCATGAAAATTGAAATCACTTATCCTGACAGCAATAACGAAACAAAAATCATGCGGCTGGTGCGTGAAGAATCAAAAGGCAACGCAGCGCAGGAAGAAACCATACCGCAAAATGTAATCTTCGATGCAAGAAAAGAGATCAACAATGTGCAGGTCAAAGAAGCTGCAGAAAAATATATTGTCGACATCATCACGGCATCACGTTATCCCGGCCAGTTTAATAAGGATATAGAAAGATGGGTTAGCTATGGCGCAAGCCCGCGTGGCACCATAAGCATGGATAAATGCGCAAGAACCGTTGCCTGGCTCGACGGCAGAGATTATGTAACACCCGATGACATACGTTTCATTGTACACGACGTTCTCCGTCATCGCCTCATCCTCAGCTATGAAGCCAACGCCGACGGCGTAAATGCCAACAAAGTAATCGACGAACTGCTCAAAGTAGTATCTGTTACTTAGAGCAACTGCACACTCAACAATTCTTAATTCTTAATTCCTAATTCTTAATTCAAAAATGTTCGGTCTCAAAAAAAATAAACAAACCACTTATCCTCCGGAAGTCGTCACCAACCTGCAGGACCTCATGCGGTACGAATACCTTGTGCAGGCAAAGAACCTGCTTCCATCCCATCCTATTTATTCGATACTGGCAGGAAGACATGCCTCCAAGCTGCGCGGCCGTGGACTAGACTTTGAAGAAGTGCGACAATATGTTGCAGGAGATGATGTGAGAAATATTGACTGGCGCGTAACGGCAAGAACAGGTTTAACGCACACTAAAATATTCAACGAAGAAAAAGAAAGACCAACATTCACCATTCTCGATCAGTGCAGTTATATGTTTTTTGGATCGCAGCGCTTTGTAAAATCCGTTACAGCTGCACATGCCGCGGCATTGGGCGCATTCTATACCATTAAGCGCGGAGATCGTGTCGGAGGATTGATCTTCAACGAAGATTCTTATGATCACATCGCACCAAAAAGAAGCAAGGCGCTCGTGCAACATTTTCTTCAACTGATCGTAAGCAAGAACAAATTATTGCCCGAACGGAAAACAGTAGAGCAGGATGTTACAAGGCTCAATGAAATGCTGAGAAGAACCCATTCAATTGTTACCCATGATTACGTAGTAGAAGTGATCAGCGATTTCACCTACATCAATGATGAAACACGACACTTGTTAAAAAGCCTGAGCTATCACAACGATGTTATTGTCATACATATTTATGACGCACTGGATGAAGCATTACCTGACGGCAAATTGATATTGGGCGATGGAAAACGACAAATAAACTGGCAAAACAATAGAAGAAATTGGGGCCAGAAATACAGCGAAGATTTTCAAAACATGCAAAGCCATTTGATCAATGAAATGAGGCACTACAAGATCCCGGTGGTTTTCTTTAACACGAAACAAACAGTGGAAGATCAGATAATGGACGTTCTTGGAAAGAAATTAAAACAGTAGAGACGCGTTGAACGCGTCTCCCTTGCGCTGAAACGAAGTTATGCAAAAATGCAACTCGTTGCCATTTTTGATGCACCGTGACAATGGTAGGGAGACGCATTCAATGCGTCTCTACAGGTCCCTGAAACGCAATCAATAAACCAACCAGGCCACAATGGATGAAACACAATTTGGACAACTGATAGAACCTTCACCAGTGAAGTTTACTTACAGCACACCAGGCTGGTACGTGCTGGGAGCATTGCTGTTGCTGCTTCTTATTGTTGTTGCCTGGTTGTTGGTAAGACATTATATCAGGAACCGTTACCGCCGTGAAGCAATAAAAAATTTACAACAAATTGAAGGTATGTATGCGGCAAACAATAATTACACTGACCTCGTTTACGAAACAAACATGCTTGCAAAACGTGTTGCCATGTCAAGATATGGAAGACACTCGGTTGCAGGTTTACGCGGAGAAGAATGGATCAACTACATGAATTCGAAATGGCGCAAAAAATCATTCAATGCAAATGATGCATTGTTGCTTGCAAATAACCTTTATACATTTTCGCCGCTACCTGCAGAGCAAGCATCGTTGTTTGTGAGCAAAACAAAAGATTGGATAAGACAACACAGGAAGTGAAGAAATGTACGGTGTTCGATGTACGAAATTCTTTTGGGTAGATCATTCTAACGAATATCGTACACCATACTCCGTACATCGTACACACCAGATGATTCAACTAAAGTAAAAGTCAAACATGCATTTTGAAATAGCATATAAATGGGTCATTTTCTTACTGCCGTTGCCACTACTATTGTACTGGCTGCTACCCGCCATGCGCAGGCGACGAGCATCATTGATTGCACCTTTCTTTGAGCGTGCAGCAAGGGTTGCCGGACAGCGGCCAAAAAGAAACGCATGGATCTCCAGACGAAATGTTCTCGGTTGGATATGCCTGTTTTTATGCTGGATATGTTTACTCGGCGCTGCCTCATCACCACGCTATGTTGGGCAGCCTGCAAAGAAAACAAAAACAGTAAGGAGCTTTTTGATAGCAGCCGATATTTCGTTCAGCATGGCACAAACAGATTGGGTGATGGAGGGCAAAAGAATGACGCGATGGCAAGCCGTGAAGTACGTGATGAAGGATTTTATCAAAGAAAGAAAAAGCGACCAGATTGGATTGGTGATGTTTGGCACACACGCCTATCTGCAGGCGCCGCTGACCACAGATCTTGAAACGATCAACTGGCTCTTGGATCAAACTGAAGTAGGGATGGCGGGGCAAATGACAAGCATTGGCGAAGCAATCGCATTTAGCATAAAAGTTTTTAAAGAAGATACGATCAAACAAAAGGTAATGCTTTTGCTCACCGATGGCATTGATGCAGGAAAAGAAATTCTTCCGCTGGATGCTGCGCAGGCAGCGAGAAAAGACTCCATCACCATTTATACACTCGGCATTGGGCAGGCGAAAGGCAGCGGCGGTTATGATCTTGATGAAAAAACATTGAGAGATATTGCCTACGTAACCGGCGGAAAATATTTCAACGCAATGAATGAAGGACAAATGAAGCAGGTATATGCTGAGCTCAATAAAATGCAACCAGTGGAATACGAAGAGGAAAGTTATAAACCTGTTACGCTTTTGTACATGTATCCGCTGGCAGCGGCAATTGGAATCGGTTTGCTGTTTCATTTTTTAAATGGCATCGTAAATCTTTTCAGAAGACGCGCATGAACATTGAAGAAAAAATAGAAGCGCTAAAAAATATTATCAAAGGCATTGACTGGACGCAATTTCACTTTCTGCGCCCAAAGGTTTTGTATTTGTTTTTCGTGCTCGCAGCCATTGTTTTGTTACTGGTCATCGGTAATAAAGAACGAAAAAAATGGAAGACAATCATCGCCGCACCGTTGAGAAAATATATGTTCACTAAAAGCAGTCCATGGGCAATTATACTGCCTCTGCTGCTGTTTCTACTTGGGACTTCATTGGGCATTATTGGCCTGGCGGGCCCTACATGGAAAAAGAAACAAATTCCCGGAGAGAAGATACAGGCCGTGGTTTTGATCGCACTCGACCTTTCACAATCGATGCTGGCAAAAGATATAGAACCGAGCAGATTGGAAAGAGCGAAGTTCAAGATATCAGACTTCGTCGACGCCAATCCAAGGGCCAGGGCAGGTTTGGTGGCATTTGCAGGAACAGCACACCCTGTTCTTCCATTTACAAGTGACTACAAAATCATTAAACATCACGCGCAAAGCCTTGCCAACAGAGAGATGCCGGTGCAGGGAACAAACATGCACATACTGCTCGACATTGTAGATACGATGATGCAAAGGATTTTTGCGCCAAGTACCATTTTGCTGATGACAGATGCAATCAGTTCTGACGACGCCATTCTGCTGAGCAATTATATAAATGGCAGTGTGCATCATCTCGAAATATTATTATTGTCAACACCAAACGGGATTTCAGTTCCGGGTCATGCCAGTGTTATTTCAAAACAGGACCCAACAGTGCTTGCCAATCTTCAGCAAAATGAAAAAATCAATATAACGCCAATAACACTTGACAAATCTGATGTAGAAGGCATAGCAAAAAGGATAAGTGACAAACTCATTTTTGAAAAGGACAAGAAGGAAGATGAAAAAGACTGGGACGATATGGGCTGGTTGCTCATTTTACCAATGCTTGTCATTGCTGCTTTCTGGTTCAGGAAGGGTTGGGTAATTCAATGGAGCTGGTTCCCTTTAGCATGTTTGTTGCTTACTTCCTGTGGCTTAAAAAGTAAGCATCCTGATTGGTGGTACACAAAAGATTACCAGGGCCAGTTGTATGCCAATGCAAAAGATTATACAGACGCTGCCGAGAGATTTGATGACAACACGCAGAAAGCGGTCGCCTATTTTAAGGCAGGTGATTATCAAACCGCTGCTGAACTTTTTGAAATGGACAGTTCTGCCAGCGGTCAATACAATCGTGGCCTGGCACTTGCAAAAATGGGACGTTATGAAGAGGCGGAAACGATTTTTGAAAAAGCGGCAACTCTTGACCCATCGCTTAGGGACAGGGCCAATAGCAGCATTACCAAAGCAAAGCATGAAAAAATGAAAGTGGATTCACTGGTAAAATTTGATCCAAATAAAAAAACAAAGCAAGTTGCTGAGAACAAAAAGAAAGCGAAGAAAGATCCCTTGAAAGAACGTAAAGCCCAATCAGATGACGAGCAACTTTCCGCTGATACACAGGTGAAGAATCTTCCCAAATTTGGCAACAGGGTAACGGACGAAGTGCAGAGCAACGTCCATAAATACAAAGAAGCGACTTTCCCACCCAAGGATTTCAAGCTGCAAAAACCTGAATCAACTTCTGAAAAAATCCTGATGCAAAAAACAAATGCCGATCCCGGCGAATTCTTGCATAGAAGATTTGAGATACAAAAAATGCGCTATTATAAAAATGTAAAACCGGAAAAAGAATCTTGGTAAAAACCATCACCATATTCATTTTGCTTTGCTTCACCTCCATGAGTTCTTACGCACAAGATTGCTTTGCACGTGTGGAACTGAACAAGCACAGCGTGTATGTACAGGAACCTATTCGCGTAACCATACGTGTGCTTACTAAAACATGGTACACTGCACCGCTCGATTTCGACAACATTCAAATACCAAGTGCATTTATTCTTCCGTTTGACAGAACGCAATCAGGCATGTTTCCTGTAGGAGACAAACAATATGCGGGACTTGAATTTTATTTTATCGTCTTTCCTTACAAAGCTGGCACGTTTACAATTCCTCCTATCCATATTGTGGCCACTACTCCACCTGAAGGAAGTTCCGAAAGCAGAAAAGTAACATTGACAACCGCTCCGCAAAAGATCGTTGTAAAAGATGTTCCGGCAAGTCTTAAAACAGACAATTGGTTTGTGGCAAAAGGCGTGAGAATTTCCGAACGATGGAACAAATCTCTTCGCAGCTTAAAAGTGGGTGATGTTATTGAAAGAACAATTACAATTGATGCAAGCGGCACATTGCCACAATTCATCCCTGAAGTAGCAAAGGAAAAACCAGACTGGGCAAGCATTTATCCTGATGATGCAGAACTGGAGGATACCCGTGATGAGAACGACGCCAACGGAAGGCGAATAGAAAGCATCACCTACTTGTTGGAGAAAGCAGGCGACTTTAACATTCCACCTGTCAGGGTTACATGGTGGAATCCCAATAATAGCCGCAAATACGAGAAGTCTACGGCATCGCTGAGTATACACATCAAAGAGAATCCAAACCTTGGTATTCTTACCACTTTAAAAGACAGTTTAAAAACTGCACAGAAAATAACAAAGCCACCGGAAAAGAAGAAAGGCCCGTATCTAATCTATGGCATCCCATGGTATTGGTTCAGCCTGTATGCATTGGTGGCCCTCGCTGTAGCATACGTTCTTGTGCGGCTGATAATAAGTCTTGTGCAATGGCTCATACAAAAGCGCCGCAATTATCTGAACAGTGAAAAGCACTGGTTCAACAGATTTATGCACAGCCAAAACAGTTCTGGCAAAGTCATCAATGGATTGTACCAATGGTGGGACAGATCAGGCATTGCCAACAAATCTGCCTCTGCAGCGGAAACACTTACAAAAGAAAAGGAGACCGCAATGACAAAAAACATTGCCAATATTTATCGCGAAATATATAAAGATGAAAATACACCTCCAACAACCACGGAGCAAAAGCAACTTAAATCAGCTGTAAAAAAATACAGAAGAAAAAAGAGATCGTCTAATGATCAATTGGCAGACAAGATTTCTGATAACCAGAAGCTCTGGTAATAACCGATTAACTGAATAACCGAATAACTGAAAGTTTAAATGCAAGATGCATCCTCAAGTTCAGTTATTCAGTTATTCGGTTATTCAGTTATTCAGTTATTCAGTTATTCAGTTATTCAGTTAATCAGTTATTCAGTCGCTCCTCTCCCGAACAAACGAAAACTTTTACTGTTAAACATTCAAAACCTTTCAGTAATGAGAACTAGCAATCAACAAACATTTGCAGGAGCAGCATTGATGCTGTGTTGTGCACTTTCATGGAATTTATCTTTTTCTCAGAAGAAGCCTAACATCCTGGTTATCTTCGGAGATGACATCGGGCAATCAAACATAAGTGCTTACAGTCGCGGCCTCATGGGCTTCACTACGCCGAATATTGATCGCATCGGCAGTGAAGGTGGCGTTTTTGTGCAGTACTATGGCCAGCAAAGTTGTACAGCAGGACGTGCTGCATTTATTACAGGACAATGTCCTTTCCGCACCGGTCTTACAAAAGTGGGCCTGCCTGGCTCACCTGTGGGCTTGCAAAAAGAAGACCCCACTATTGCAGAATTTTTAAAACCACTTGGATACATGTGTGGTCAGTTTGGTAAAAATCACTTAGGCGATCAGGATAAATATTTGCCTACTGCTCATGGATTTGATGAATTCTTCGGCAATCTTTATCACCTCAATGCGGAAGAAGAACCGGAAAATCCGGACTATCCAAAAGATCCCGAATTCAAAAAACAATTTGGCCCTCGTGGTGTCATACATTCTACCGCTGATGGCAAACTTGAAGACACAGGCCCTCTTACAAAGAAAAGAATGGAGACTGTTGATGAAGAATTTTTGAAAGCTTCAGAAGATTTCATGAGCCGCTCCATTAAATCCAACAAACCGTTCTTTGTGTGGTTCAACAGTACACGTATGCACATCTTCACCCATCTTAAGCCTGCATCGGAAGGCAAAACAGGATTGGGAACACAAGCAGATGGTATGACTGAACACGATGCCATGGTTGGTGACTTGTTGAAGTTTTTGGAAGACAACAAAATTGCAGACAACACCATCGTTATCTATTCTACTGATAACGGCGCAATGAAGAACCAGTGGCCCGACGGAGGCTCCTCACCTTTTCGTGGTGAAAAAGATATGGAAACAGAAGGAGCATTCAGAGTGCCTTGTCTTATCCGCTGGCCCGGCGTTGTAAAGCCTGGTACCAATTTCACAGGATTGTTTTCTGCAGAAGATTGGTTGCCCACATTGGTTGCAGCTGCCGGCGGAGATGCTAATTTGCCTGCCAGTGTAACGAATGGAGCAAAAGAAGGAAGCAAGACTTTCAAAGTGCATCTAGATGGTTATAACCAGGTTCCGTATTTAAGTGGCAAAACAACCACTGCACGTCACGAGTTTGTATATTTTGATGATGATGGCCACCTCGTAGCTTATCGCGATGATAGATTTAAGTACAAGTTTGCAAGGCAAGATGCGAAAGGCATGGAAATATGGCGCGTACCAATGACAAACATGAGAGCTCCGGTAATGATAGACCTGTTGTCAGATCCTTATGAGTATTCCCCGGACAACGCCGCCAAATACGAAGACTGGGCCATGAAACACGCATTTATGATATTGCCAGCAGTCGAAAAAGTTGCAAAATATCTCGGCACATACAAGCAGTTTCCTCCTCGTCAGGCACCGGCCACTTTCTCAATCGACCAGGTGATAGAGGGATTGCCAAAGCCGCAGATTAAGAATTGAGGACAATGACTGAATAACCGAATAACTGAATAACTGAACTTGAGAATGCACCTTGCACTTGAACCTTCAGTTATTCAGTTATTCAGTTTATTCAGTTATTTAATTTCCCCCTATCAGTAAAAAGTACCATTACCCCCTTCAATAGTGCCTTAAAATGCAAAAGCTGTTAGGTATTTTTGCAATCAGATCAACAGCATGGCAATGGCGCGACCAAATCTTCCCACATACAGTATTTGCAGCCTGAACGATAACGTGACGTTATCAAATGATATCATTGCAGATCAGTTCAGCCACTATCTGGAACTGCACAAGGATCTGCATTTTCCACACAGACATTCATTTTATCATCTTGTCTATTTTACAAGCGGAACGGGAAATCATTCCATCGACTTTATAAAATTTCCTGTTGAAGCCGGACAGATCTATTTCATGAATCCGGGACAGGTGCATACATGGGATTTTAAAACAGCACCCGAAGGTTTTATCATCAACTTTTCGGATCACTACATCAATGCATTGCTTGCAGATGCAAAATACTTACAGAAGTTCAGCTTCTTCGCTGGCATTGCAAATCAGCAGGTGATAATGATTCCTAAATCCGCGAGGCAACGAATAGAAACGCTGATGCAGACAATTGTTGATGAAAGCAATGCATCTGGCGAAATGAAAGACGATTTGATAAGAGCCTGCCTTGTGCAGTTGTTCATTGAGACAGAACGTTACACCACAAAAACAGCAACGCAAACGACACGATATAATTCAACTCTACTTCGAAATTTTCAGCAACTGATCGAAGAGCATTACAAGGAATTCCGGCTAACAAAAGATTATGCGGCAATGCTGTACGTTACGCCCAACCACCTGAATGCATTGTGCAAGGACCTTACAGGCAGTTCTGCCGGTGAACTTATCAGAAATCGTGTATTGCTGGAAGCAAAGCGTTTGCTGATCAATGCAGAGATAAACATCTCGGCTATTGCCAATGAATTGAATTTTGAAGACAATTCCTATTTCACAAAATTTTTCAAAAAATACGAAGGCGTTACGCCGGAGGTTTTTAGAAGCAAATACAAATAGATTATGAAAACAATAACCGCTTCAACCGACATGATAGAAGAAAAATCCATGGGTGGCCTTCCGGCATTTGTAAAATGCAAATGCCCAAGATGCAGGCAGGGAGATATGTTTGTCAACAAAAATCCGTATCAGCTAAAGGAAACGATGAAGATGAATGACACATGCCCCATTTGTGGTCAGGCCTTTAATCTTGAAGTCGGTTTTTATTACGGGTCAAGTTATATCAGTTATGCTTTTACCGTTGCACTAAGCGTGGCCACATTTGTCGCATGGTGGGTGTTGATTGGATTTAGCCTCGCCGATGGCGACCACAGATTATTTTACTGGATCGGCATCAACGCAGTTTTATTAATCGCATTGCAGCCATACCTCATGCGGCTTGCAAGAAGAGGTTGGCTAAGCTTTTTTGCCCGCTATGACAAAGATTGGAGACTCCATCCAGCAGAGAAACCAGAGCGCCTGAATAACGCGCAAGAGGGAAATTGGTAGGCAGGGAGTTATGAGTTGTTAGTTGATAGTTGTTGGTTGTTAGAAGGGAATGATTGAATGTCATGTCTAACAACTAACAACTATAAACTAACAACCTAATTTGATTTTTGCAAACATTGGATTGATAGTTGCAAATGAGATCATTGAAAATAGAATGAACTTTGCAATATCAAAATTCAAAACAATGAGTACAAAAAGTAAAGTAGCATTGGTAACAGGTGGTAGCCGCGGTTTAGGAAAAAATATGGCAATAAGCATTGCCAGGAAAGGAATTGACGTTGTGTTAACCTACAACAGCAACAAAGAAGAGGCAGACAAAGTAGTGGCTGAAATACAATCGCTTGGACAAAAGGCCGCTGCTTTTCAATTGAATGCCGGTGACATAAAATCGTTTAACAACTTCCTTAAACAAGTGACCGCACATTTGAAAGATACAACTGGCAGCACCAACTTCGACTTTCTTATCAACAACGCCGGAACAGCCTTATATTCCTCCTTTGCAGAAACAACTGAAGAACAATTCGATAACGCCATAAACATTCACTACAAAGGCGTTTTCTTCCTCACACAAAAAGCATTGCCGTTTATAAATGATGGTGGACGTATCATCAATATCTCATCGGGACTCGCACGTTTTGCCAATCCGGGCTCTTCAGCTTATGGTTCCATGAAAGGTGCGATTGAAGTGTTGACAAGATATCTTGCTAAAGAGTTGGGTGCAAGAGGCATCGCAGCAAACGTTGTAGCTCCCGGCGCTATTGAAACCGACTTTGGCGGTGGTCGCGTAAGAGACAACAAAGAGATCAACGCGCATGTCGCAAGCGTAACTGCCTTGGGACGTGTTGGTTTGCCAGACGATATCGGCGGCGTGGTAGCCTTCCTTTGCACCGAAGATGCAAGATGGATCAATGGTCAGCGGATTGAGGTGTCGGGTGGGGTGAATTTGTAAAGTAGGCCAGCTCTCCGTTAATTAAATAACTGAATAACTGAATGACTGAATAACTGAGGGCTTGAGTCCAATCATTCCCTTCGACATTGAAACACTCAGTTATTCAGTCATTCAGTTATTCAATCATTCAGTCATTGCTCCTCCTTCAGAATTTATTCAGAATCATCCTGCATTTTAGTGATGTTGTATGATCACCAAAACAAATTACCAACGTGAGGAAGCAAAAATTGAGCAGCATATTACTGCATTGTACAACGCACCTCTAAGTCCCCATTATCCATATCACAATCTCACCCATACGAAAATGGTTGTTCGATATTCGCAAATGATTGCGACATTTCACAACCTCGAAAAACCGGAAAATTTTGTTCTTACAGCCGCTGCGTGGTTCCACGACATCGGACAGATCTTTGGAAACATGTCGCTTCATGAAGAGACCAGTGTAAAAATATGGAACGAGTTTGCGGACAAGACCACCATATCGCCAGCTGTTACAAAGCTTGTGAGCCGGTGCATTCTTGCAACAAAATTTCCACCCTCACCCACGTCTTTATTGGAAAAGATAATTTGTGACGCAGACACATTTCACTTCGGCACTGTATATTTCAGAGAAACCGATGCGCTGGTAAAAAAAGAAGTTGAAATGCGTACCCATCAAAAAGCATCTGACTGGATCAGAAAAAGCATCGATCTATTGCAAGGTCACCAATTCTATACAGAATACTGCCAGTCACTCTTAGACAATGGAAAAGCGAACAACATCCATTGGCTACAATCACTATTGAAAAATGAAGAACCAAATAGCTGAATCAGACCGTGTGAAATTTTAGTCAACATGATTAAATAGCAAAGCCTGAAAACGTATCCTCAGGCTTTGTCACAACGGATCAATCCTTTTCTACTTTGATGAATTTTCCGTCTTTATCAAAAATCAGATCCTGTTTGTTTACTTCCGCTTCATAGTTAATCGCGCCATTTGCCTTCGTAATTTTAGATGCTTCTTTTATGCTACCTTTTTGATGTTGCTTAACATATGTATCCACACCTGCCGGAAGCTCACTGATCGCAATCTCTTCTTCCGTTTCTATCCAATTACCTGATGCGTCATACTCGGCGGCCATTTTCTTTTTGCCATCCAAAAAATTGACTTCAAAGTGCTGCCCCTCTTTTTCCCACTTAGCTTTAGTGGCAGTTGGAAATGATTTTTTGAAAGCGGCTTCGGCAGCAGAGGGCGCCTGCACATTTTTCGAACCTGTTTTTTCTTGTGAAAAAACCGTAAAGGTGGCTATTGCAGCAACGGCCATTACCAAATACTGTTTCATTTCTTTAAGGTGTTAATTGATGAGTTAATAAGACTAAACTAACAGTCAATTCTGCATTCTTTCTGGAAATATTTTGAAGAGTTTTAGTAACTTATCAACTCAATCTATCACTAGTCTAATCTTTTAACTTCCAAATAAACCCAAGATGGAAAGAAAATTTGCCAACCTCGAAACAAGCTGGATGAATGCATGGAAAGACAAAGATGAAGCAACAGCAAGAAAATTAATAGCCGAGGAGTTTACGCTCACAAGCTCTTTATCAACCGGAGATTTGGTGAATAAAGAACAATGGATCAGCAAAGCAATGAATCATTTCCACTGCAAAAGTTTCAAAATTGATCTTCTTAAAGCTCGTGTATACGGCAATACCGCTGTGCTCAATATTTGGTTTTATCAGGATGCGGAGGCAAATGGCAAAGACTGGAGCGGAGATTTTTTATTAACCGATGTTTGGGTGGAGAATGATGAAGGCTGGCAAGTGGTTGCGAGGCATGCGAGCTGGTTGAAAAAGTAAGACGATGCGTCCTGTTAACAAATTAGAAGTTGATGCATGTTGCACGAGAGCTGACAGGTTTTTCAAAACCTGTCAGCTCTGCAAACCACTCCGATAACAAAGACAAAGAAAACCTTACGGCACTATCGTTATAAACAAATACACAGCAAATACCACAAGCAAAACAACCCCTTGCAATATCGTTGTGCGGCCCGTTCCAAAAGATAATGTTACTGTAAACAAAGACAGCAATAACAAAAACGAAGACTTCGAATCGATTCCCAGCGTAACAGGAAAACCTGTTACAACCGAAACAATTGCAACCGCCGGGATGGTAAGACCAATGCTTGCCAATGCTGAACCTAAAGCAAGGTTGAGACTTGTTTGCAGCCTGTTCTTTTTTGCAGCACGCATCGCAGCGGAGCCTTCGGGCAACAATATTACCATCGCAACAATGATACCCACCAGTGATCTTGGAGCGCCCATTTTATCGACAAGGTTTTCTATTTCAGGAGAAAGTGTTTTCGCAAGCAACACAACGGCGCCCAGGCAAATCACCAACAGCAAAGTGCTTAGCAATGTAACTTTTACTGTTGGTGGTTCGGCGTGTGCGGCTTTATTTTCACCGGCATCCGGAGGCAGAAAATAATCGCGGTGCCTGACTGTTTGCACCATTACAAAAGTGCCGTAAAGGATTAACGATATGATGGCTACAAATATCAATTGGCTTTTGTTGTAAACTGGCCCGGGAGCACTTGTTGTATAGTTTGGCAGTATAAGCGTTAGCACGGTGATCGCTGTAAGTGTTACCAGCGCTGCGCTTACACCATGTGCACCAAACCGTTGTTCTCCGTACCGGGCACCACCAATTAAAAGACACAACCCGATGATGCCGGTTAAAAGAATAATCACTGCAGCGAAAACAGTGTCTCTTGCAAGTGTGGGCGCATCAGAACCCCCGGAAAACATCAGCGATACAATGAGCGACACTTCAATAATGGTGATGGCAATGGCAAGTACCAAAGTTCCGTACGGCTCTCCCACTCTATGCGCCACTACTTCGGCATGATGCACGGCCGCCATTACAGAGCCAATCAGCGAGCACGCAAGAAGTATTTCATAAATAACACCAACAGGTTCAGGCTTCAGCGCATATAACAACCATGCGACAAGCGGTATGGCAATTGACCAGAGAGGTAATGGTAGTTTCAATTTCATTACCGAATTTAAGTTAAATCGTTTACGACTGAAAACAGTAGTGGAATATGGTTAATAGAATTTGACCCAACATTGTTTTTAAAATGACTTCCTATTCTTAAATAAAATAATCGATAAAAAACTTGCGTAACTTTAAAGTTACATATACTTTAGCGATTCAAAACAATAAACATGCAAACGGAGATCGTCAACCAATGGATATATGAGCAACCACCAAGTGAAGTTTGGAAATACCTCACACAGGCAGAGCTGATCGAACTATGGCTCATGCCAAATGATTTCAAACCTATTGTCGGTCATGAATTTAGCTTCCGCATAAAACCCATTCCAAGCCTCGACCTCGATGGCATTTTCAATTGTAAAGTTCTCGAGTTGGTGCCGTTTAAAAAACTAACATACAGTTGGAAAGGTGGTCCCGGTGATGGAAGGATTACACTTGATACCATTTGCGAATGGACATTAGAGCCTTTTGGCAACGGCACAAAACTGCATATAAAACAAACCGGTTTCAACGAATCTAACTTTGCAATTGCCACAGCTATGACCGATGGATGGGACAAAAACATTCAAAAAATGATTGCTCACATGAACCAACAAAAAATTGCAGGCAAATGAAAATAGGAATCATCGGTGCGGGTCAAATTGGCTCAACGCTCATAAGGCAATTTTCAAAAGTTGGTCATGAAGTAAAAATGACGAACGCAACGGATTTAGCTAAAATGAAAACGCTGGAAGATGAGACCGGAGCAAAAGCGGTTTCACCAACTGAGGTTGTAAAAGATGTTGATGTGCTAGTCATTTCTATTCCTACGATAGAAATACCAAAGTTGGCAAAGCCACTGAGGCAATGTATTTCCGGCAACACGATCGTTATTGACACCACCAACTACTACCCCATCAGAGATGGCAAAATCGAAGAACTTGAAAATGGAATGACAGAAAGCGTTTGGGTATCAACAAAACTTGGTGTGCCTGTTGTAAAAGCTTATAACACTATTCTTGCAGGTTCGTTAATACATAGCGGCAGCACAGAGAATGCTGCGACTCGCATTGCATTGCCCGTGTCGGGAGATGACCAACATGCAAAAGATATTGTCGCGACACTTATAAATGATAGCGGCTTCGATGCACTGGACATCGGCAGTTTGCAGGATTCATGGAGACAACAACCGGGCAGCCCTGTTTATTGTACGGACTTAAATTTGACCGAACTAAAAAACAACATAACACACGCTAAAAAAGAACTCCTCGCGGAACGACGCGAACAAGCTGTGCAGTTCATCATTGAAAACAATCCTGCAAAATGGTTGGAATGGTGGACAGATTGTGTTTCGAATAATCGCAAGGTTTATGAAACGGAATTAGGCTACTAACCTTTCGCCCCTCTGGGATTTAAATCCTGTAGTCGAAATTATTCTGGCAATAGTCTGGAGGAAATCTGACATTGGGCAACGTTGGTTCTCTTCAACGAGGCTTCGACAAGCTCAGCCTGACAGCGCGAACGGACTGTCAGGCTGAGCCTGTCGAAGCCTCTCCACACAGAAGCAATTCCCAAATAAAAAACCGGGACCTTGACAAGCCCGGTTATTTTGACGAAATGAAAGCTCAGCTTTCACCCTAAAAAAATCTAACCCAGATTTTTGTCGGAAACGTCATTTTGAAACCTTTCGTAAATTGCTGAACTACACTAATGTATTTGTCAATTCTGAAGAAATTCTGATTTTATGTGTTCGCTACTTCACCACTTGCGCCTCCGGGAACTTCCATTTGCCATCTAAAATTTCTTTGCGTGGACGATAAAGACGCACCCAATAGCTCCATCCCGGTGTAATGGGAATGCAGTTCGACACCTTTCCATCGCAACCGCCAAATTGTATGGTAACAGAGCCATCAGCATCTTTTTTCGCCGTTATGCTATTGAGCGAATAACTATTGAAATCATTCTTTTGAAAATACCCCTCTTTGTTGTAAACGCTGACAGACCAAAAACCATCAACCGGAACATTTTTTACTTTGAGTTTATAAACTGTGTTGCCATCATTTTTTGCAGGAAAAACAGGCAAATAAGTTGCGTCTTTTTCAGGATTGCCGCCCCAGCCGGTAGCAGTGCCAACCAGGTGCCGCATAGGATCAACCTGGTCCTTTAAGCCAAACATACCCTTAGTATCAGGGAGCGCTTTGGAAACATCCACCAACGAGTCATGTATTCGTTTGCGATTAGTCTGATCCCAGTCGGGAACTTCAAATTTTCCCTTTTCTTTTTGATCCACTTTAATCGCATCCTGCAGTGCTATCACTTTGTCAATATCCTTAGGATCGTTGGGATCAATAAGAGTGCGAATGCCCAACATTATATAACGGGTGCCTACTTTCTCTTTTGTAAAAGTAAAAGTGCCGGGTGCATAATATGTTTGGGCATATTGGTCTTCATCGATCAGCATAGCAGACATGAAGCGTTTGCCGGGATCAGGTAATGTGATGGTAACCGGTGAAGCATCCAGATCAAAAACGATTGATGAGTACAATACATCACGGTTGGCACGTATAACCGTTTGATTATCGATCGGCATCAACTCACGAAAATGGTGAAACTTTGCTATTCCTCCTGCATCCTTTACAGATTGAGCAAAATACATGTCAGTTTCGGCGCGAACGAAGTTGTCGGCTGAAACAGGAGCGCCTTGGCGTTCAGGCAGTGCGTTATCAATTTTGGGCTTCGCAGAATCATCGGAGGCAGCATTGCTTGTGGAGGATTGGTTATTGCAAGCAGCAAGAAAACCGACCGAGAGTAACAGGATAACAGTGTTTTTCATTTGTTCTTGTTTTAAACGTTCAGCAATTAACATCCGAAAACAACCATTTGTTTTGGATTGGGTAAGAGCCTGGTGGTCAATGTGTTTAACATGAACGAAGAACCTGTGACAGGCCGGTTTTACTGCGGCTTGGTTTACTGGGGAACTTGCAATATTTTTGTCCACCACAGTCTATTAACTCGACCCCTATGACAAAACAAGTATTGATCGTTTTGACCACTCTATTGTTTTTTGGTTGCCAAAAGAAATCAGATACCAATACTTCCAATGAAAAACCCACCACAGAAGAAATTAAGCTCGTAGGTACTTACGGCAATTTCTATTTATACGTCAACGGAAAAAATATTACGGTAAACTGGGGCGACGGCACGCCGGAAGAAACTTTTTCCAAAACATATACAGGCCTCCTGCTTTCCCACACCATCTTAGAATACAAAATCGATACAATTGTTATCAGGGGCGAATCGATTACAAGTTTAAATTGTAGCAGCAACAAAATACGTGATCTCAATGTTTCAGGCAATCCTTCTTTAACCAGCCTGAATTGTTATGACAACGTGCTCACTCAACTCGATCTTTCTAAAAATTCAGCATTAAAATTTGTAAACTGTCAGGCAAACAATTTTTCCAACTCAGGACTTGACAGCTTGTTTAAAACCTTGCACGTCAATACAACTAAAGACGCTGATTCTATCGTATTTCACATGAATCCCGGAACATGGACCTGCGATCCTACAATAGCTATAAAACGCGGATGGAACGCCAACAACTCATCTTTTCTCGATGGCAAAAATGAGCTGGCCACTTTTATCACCAATAATAGAACACAGGTACAATTGGCACTAAGGGGCGATAATATTTCAGTAGACTGGGGCGATGGGAAATATGAAACCTTCAACAAACTGACAGAGGGTACTATGGTAAAGCATGATTTTCCCAGAGTAGGTGTGTACCCCGTAAAACTGGGCGGTGACAATATCACTTATCTGTATTGTATGAACGTTGATGGTTCAAATCTTGATGTAACCAAGCTTCCGAACCTGACTTATCTTGACTGTTCTGAAAATCATTTAAGATCGCTCGATGTTTCGAAAAACGCTAAACTAACCTTCTTAAATTGTGGAGATGATGAACTGTCTAGCCTTGATCTTTCCAACAATAAGGAACTAACTTACGTGGATTGCAGCAGTAGCAACGGATACATGATTAATCGTTTTTACTCGATCGATTTTTCAAACAACCCGGTTTTAAAGCATCTGGATTGTGGGGGATCGCGTGTTATCAATTTAAACGTTTCCAAAAACACAGCGCTTACCTATTTGGATTGCCAATCCAACTATGATTTTACAACGCTTAACATTTCAAATAACGTACAGTTGGATACACTGTATTGCAACAACACAGGCCTGTCTTCACTGGATGTAAGCCACAACACGGCATTGAAGTACCTTAACTGTTACTATAGCAATCTGACTACTATAAACATTTCAAACAATCCGGCACTAACGTTTATTGACGCTCACGATAACAACATTCAAAAGATTGATGCCACAGGCAGCCCTTCGTTAGTTAATCTGAATTGCGCCAACAACGTACTCACCTCTTTGATTGTGTCGGAAAATAAATCATTACAAACACTGGCCTGCTTTTCGAACCAGCTCGACACGTTAAGCCTTTTGCATGCGAACAGTCTCCTGACATTCGATTGCAGCTACAACAAACTGACCGCGTTGGATCTTACCAATTGCGTTCAACTGCAAGTGGTTCGATGCAACACAAATAACTTGTCGGCAGCAGCATTGAACAATTTGTTTTCAAGTCTTCATCCAATGGTACCTCCTGCAACCGGGTCCATTTACGCTTTATACAATCCGGGCGGCGGCGGTTGCGATCAAACCATTGCAACTAAAAAAGGATGGTACCCTGCTTACTAAAATATCAACCAGATGTTGTCTGTCATTCCGATGCACAACCATCCGTATAAGGTTCACAAAGGCTTGCATCCAAAAAATAATAACACTACATTAGAGAAAATTAAAACCGAAATGACAACCAAAACCCATCAGGCTTTCAGGCCAATATTGTTGTTGGCGGCAGTGTTGATTGCAGGCATTTATAGCTGCAACAACAACGGAAGTACCGAAGAAAAAAAGGCAGACTCAGCTGCCGCAATGCACGCTGACACAACTATGAAACCGGCAGACACCATGAAAATGCCGATGCCAGCTGACACTACAAACCCTTCTGATACGGGACGAGAAATTAAAGTACCAAAACCTTCTAAGTAAGCGAGAGTTATTTAGAAATTGAAAATTGAAAGTTGAAAGTTGAAAATGAGTCGCTTCGAGCCTTAGCAAGAAGAAGCATTCTAGTTCAAATGTTACACAAAAAGCATTTTCAACTTTCAACTTTCAATTTTCAACTAATTCCCGGCATTGCCTCATTCGCGTCTTCTTCCGTAATATCATCTTCATCTTGTTCATATTCCGCTTCGTGCTTGTGGTGTTTTAAGTAATTATATTCTGACAATTTCTTTAACAACCAGTGTTGTATTCTGTGGTGAGCCGGTGTAATGATGGCGGCAATGGCAACAAAAACAACAATCTCGATGATGGGCGAATGATGTGATTTTTCAGCAATGAATGGATGCAGCAACAGCGTTATATACTCAAAGAATAACAGCACCGAAACAATCCCCATAAACTCAACAAATCTTCTGTGCACTTTTCTTCTGCTAATAACAATACTGATCAAAAAGAAGATGGGTATCATAATGCCGATAAAAAGCAGTTGCAGTTTTTCCTTCCTGTCTATGATCTGTTCCTGCCTTTGTTGTTCCAACTCCGCCTGCCTTACCTGCTCGGCAGTACTCATGTTTTGCAATTCGCGTATTTTCTCGATGCTTTCAATAGAGTCTTTTAAAGAACCCGCCATTTCGAGATAAGCATAGGCGCTGTCTATACTGCTGTTCTTCTTATAAAGAGTCGATAAAAAGTTAATAGCATTCAAGCTCTTTACAATGAACTGGTTTGCCCCCGCAATAGAAAAAGATCGTTTACCATAGTGTAATGCAGAGTCCTGCTTCCCCATGCGCTCAAACACCTGGGCCATCCCCAATGTGCTTTCTGCATAAGTAGAGTAATCGTTGTTAGATAAGATAAAAGGGATGGCCGCCCGATAATTATTAAGGGCCGCAGAATCATTTCCTGATTTTCTATAAATGTTGCCGAGATTATTAAGCGAGGTTCCAATCAACACAGTGTTGTTTACCTCTGTGCTGATATCCAGGCATTTTTGCGTGTAGACAATTGCCGAATCAAGCATGTTTTTCTTCTCATAAATATCGCCCATGCTTAAAAAACAGTATGGTGAATAATCCTGCAGTTGCCGGGTAATCGAGTCCGGCCTTTTTATTTGTGGATGCTGGTCACTAATAATTGAATCTGCTTTTTTTGCGTACAACAACCCTTTGTCGAAATCCTTTGATTCAGCGTATAGTGATGCAATGTAAAGATAGCTAACAGTGAGGTTTGCAGGCGACTCATGTTCTTCATCCATCTTTAATTTGGCAATCGAGTACTCAAGTGATTTGGTAAAATTTCCAAGACTTTTATAAGCAATCGCCATTTGGCTTAATGCATCGGATTCTCCTTTTACATCATTGTTCTTCCTTGATAAGAACCATGCTTTTTGTGCCAGCAATAAAGCTGAATCCGGCCTGGAATCCTGGTAGGCATAGCTAAGTGCATTTAACAATTCAACTTTCCCATGATCTGTTTTTTCCTCGCTTAACAAAACGGACAAACTATCGGTCTGGCGTTTTTGCGCAGATGCAAAAAATATACTAACCAACAGAATAAAGGTGAGGTTCAATTTTTTCATTGCCGCCGAATATGGTGATGTTACGTAAGTTAACATTTATCCCGTGAAATTTGTTTTTGTGAAAGCGGCAGGAACTTTTGTATATTAGTATAGGACAGTGTACGATGTACGAAGTACGGTGTACGACAGCTTTTACTGTAACACACTCTAATGAATTTCGTACATCGTACAACGTACACCGCACATTCCCCACATCTCCTATCTCCTATTGCAACAAACCACCTCAGAGATCTTCTTATTGGCAAGACCTAATACAATACCCCATCCACTATGAGAAAAAGGCTTCTGTCATATTGGTTCTTATCACTCTGTTATCTGTTTATATGTGGCTGTGCGTTTTCCCAAACACAATCGCAGAGAGCTGCCAAGGGCACGCAGTACATGCTTTGTGTAGGCATTAATAACTACCTGGCCAATGTAACCCTTGCTACATGCCAGATCTGCAAGGATCGTGAGATTAAAAACCTCAACGGGTGCCTGAATGATGTAGACACTATTTCAAAATTGTTTATAAAATATTATGGCTTCCTGCCACAGAACATCACCATCTTGCGCGACCAGGAAGCATCACGGGCAGCGATTCTGCAAAAGTTTAACGAGATACTTTCCAAATGCAGGAAGGGCGATTACTTCGTGTTCTTTTATTCCGGACATGGCAGTTATGAATATGAAACAGCAAGCAACAACCAACTGAGAACAGGCAAAGGATACCGCAACACCATACTGTCTGCAGATATAGTAAAACCGGGCGTTCCCGATCTTAACAGTGCGGAGTTAAATAAGATATTCTCCGGCTTCACAGACAAAGGTGTTGTACTTACAGTGATTACAGATTGCTGTCACAGCGCCACCAATACACGAGGCAGCACTACCTTTGAGGCAGATTCTGCAAGGGAAGTAAAGCCTTCCCTTGAGCCGGGCAAATTTGTAAGCACTACAACAGCCTCCACACGCTTGCTTGACCAATCGGGAGCACTCACTATTGGTTCATGCCAGGATAATGAAATTGCGAGTGAAGCGCAGATATCTCCCAAAACATACTACGGCGCATTTACCATTAGTTTTTGCCGGTCAGTCACAGAGTGGAGCCAGGCGCCGATCGATGTACTTCTTGACAGAACTGTTTCCAAACTGCGTCTGCTAAACAAGCAGCAAACGCCGAATATAGAGGCAGACAAACGACGCAAACAAAACCTTGTGGGCACGGCAACTGCGCAAGTAAAGAAGCCTTCCTATTCGCTAAAGTGCGCCAACTGTTCTGCGAAGCAATTACCTGTAATAACCGCAGGTTTTACAGATGATATATTAAACGACGACCTTCTCATCGATACCAAAACAAAAGACAGCATTAAAGTAACCAACATTGGCTTTACGGAAACAGAGGTAATGTTGATCAATCAAAGCAACAAATGGAAAACAAATGATCTGACAGCGCTGAATTTTACTATTCTGAAAAAATTGTCCAACCCTGATCCTCCGCTAAAAATATTTCTCGGCAATGGTTTGGACCAGGAGCATTATAACGACGTTGTTGAAAAAGCAAAGTCCTTGTATCAAAGCAACAAGGGATATGAATGGATGACTCCTTCCAATCAAAACTTTCCGGATGCCATACTCTTTTATAACAACGGCTGGAAGCTAAACAGGAATGGCGTTATGGAAACTTTCGCTTTTAGCGATCCTGATGCAACAACGCTCAACAATCTTATCACTGCTGCAAAATCACGCAACGCCTATCTGCAATTGCCGCCTCCACAAGCTTTAATTGATCAACTGCAGGTAAAGCTGGCATTGGAGAAAAACAGGAACATTCGAGTGGTGAGTACACCTGCGGCTGCAGACTATATGCTTGCAGGACATTTTACAAACAAGACTAACAGCATTGCCTATGGCTGGGAAAAAACAATTCTAGGCAAGGACGCCAACAAAGGAAATGGACTTAGCGCGGTAACAGATTTTTTTGTCAGTGGTAATAGCTATCAACTTGACAGTATAACGGATAGGCTCAGACGATTATCTGTATTGGCAAACTGGTTATCAATGACGTCTCCTCCTCCGGACAAAGCGATGACATTTCCTTATCACCTTTCCATAAAAAACATTAGCAGCAAGCAAAAGGCAGACGATCAAACTGCAGGCAAATCAACCACTGAAGACAAGCTCGACATTGGCATTGAGAAAGATGCAGGGTCCGCATTGGCCACTGACAAAATCACTCCGCTGTTTATTTATGTAATGTCCATCGATCCCAAAGGCAATACCTATCTGCTTTATCCGCAACCGCGAACAAGCATTCTCACCTACCCCAACAGCATTTTGAACGACACGAGTTTTTATCACCTTGCAACAGTAAGGCATACAACCGCTGGAACTTATCACTACATTTTCATCGCATTGCGGGAGCCGGTATCGAATCGCGACGTCTTCACAAGGCGGGGTGTTGTAAAAGGTGATGAACCGGAGTTCAGCGATAATCCATTAGAAGCCCTGCTAAACGAAGAAGGTGCCGGGCAACGTGGTGATATCAAATCATTTGATCACTGGATGCTGAAACGTGTTGATATAATTACAGACATTAAAAAATGACAGAAGCATATGATGTGCACCAAAACCATTTCACTACTGTGTTTGATGTTATGCCTCTTCACTGCAGGTGCACAGCCTCCTTCACTTGTTTTGCAAAAGGGACATTTGCGAAAAGTAAACTCAGCAAGGTTCAGCCCGGATGGCAAACAAATGGTCACCACGAGCGACGATGGCATCATAAAAATATGGGATGCATTTAGTCAGAAACTGAATACAGAACTTGGAGGCAATGGCGTCGTTTACACCAATGCATCTTTTACCAATGATAGCAAACAGGTCATTGCTGTTCCCGGCCCGGTGCTGGAACTTGGCGATACATGGACGGAGTATAACAACGAGGCCTTTTATCTTTGGAACATTGAATCAGGCAAGTCGTTAAATATGGGCCTGAAAGGCAAAGAAAACGCCACTCTCAGCCCCAATGCCAAATGGGTTGCTTCTCATCCGGTTAAAATAACAAAGTACGATGCTAACGGTGACCTGAGGTCAGTGGAAGATGCACCGATCAACCTTTACGACGTCACAACTTCCAGGTTATTTAAACAACTAACCCGCTACCAGGATACGACAACAGAAGCCGAAACATTCATTGCATTTGTATCGGACAGCACTTTGTTGATTACTGTATTTACAGTATTGAATAAAGTAGCGCCGTTGTATGTAACAAAATATACGATCCTCAATTTTCTGACTGACAAGGAAGTTGCCGCTTACAATGACACCAGCAAAGCCTATAAGGGAGGTCAGTGGTTGATGAGCCCGGGGCGCAAATATGTTTTTCATTACAATCCTGAAGTTAATATCGAATATAAAACCCCACCAGTGCATCGTCCTGCTTTTACAGAGTTGTGGGATGTACAACATCTAAAAATGGTCTGCCATTTACCGGTGGCGTTGGAACGTGGAAGTTTTAATAGAAACGATTCTGCCATGTTGATGACATATTTGGTTCCCCAACCTAACGTAACAGATATTGAGCCACCCGCCGCAAAAATTGTGCGCTTCTTGTTGAAGGATACCATGCAGACATCCCTACCGGAAGAAAAGTACGATAACGCAGTAATCACCACAAGTAGCAATGGACAGCTTTACTATGCTGCTGCTCAAATGATGTTGCTTAACCATGATACACTTTGTCGCATCAGTATTCTGAGCAACTCGCATAAAGTGATCAGTCACTGCGACACCAAAAATCCCGTGTCTGCAATGACGTTCAGTCCGAACGATAAATTTCTTGTTACCGGCCATGTAGACGGCAATCTAAGCCTCTGGGATTTTACAGACTCCATAGCAAAGGAAATTGCCAACAGTGCCAATGTAATAGACCCCATTACACTCATGCATGTCAGCAACCTTTCTCCGAAAGTCTGGTACATTACAAGGACCATGTATGGCATGCAGAATGTAAACACAATAGACAAATTATCTTTTATTCCATCGCCCAATGCAACAATTCTCGGCGCTCAGTATTTGTTTAAAGACAAATACAGCATTCTCGATCTGGGAGAAACCTTTCAGTCTAATGGCACCTTGATGATTGTTAATAATGACACGCCCTCCATCATAAAAGAAATTCCTTACAATACCTATTCCGATACAAAATTATTGATAGGCAAAGACTGCAACACCCCAGAAAAACCGGGCGAAAACAAAAGGTTCATCAAACTCAATTACCCCGGCCTGCAATCATTTGCTGTAAAAACAACGTCATCGGATATGATGAATCCGCGCAGGAACATGGGGCCACCGACTGTGACATTAATGTTCGGCATGTTGAAAGGCAGTAAAGGCGCAGACACGTCATTGTTATTTGCTGATGAAAGCAACGTGCAATACAATAACGAATTACGAAGCTACATCACAACATATGATGTCCCCTACGCTATTCGTAAAGCCGCTCCCAAAAGTGTCGTGACGCCCATTTCATCGAAGCCAGAATATCTTTTTTTTCCAATGCCCATTGTTAGTGAGGATGGGAAATACCTGATAGGCAGATTTGATGATGATCGCTCTGATCCTGCTTTCATTTATTGCCAGGACCTTCGAAGCAATATCATTTTGAAAACACCACTCGCCTTTAACGGTGAAAAAATTGGCTTCGCCGTAAACAAATACATCACAAGTCCAAACAAAAAACTTGCTTGTCTTTTATCCGATCCACTAATGTCTGTAGGTGCACATTTTGCCAGGATCATAAATGCACAAAATGGCGCTCCGATCTACAACCTGAAGATGAACACTGCAGGAGTAATCAACGGAGCTGTGTACACATCTGATAGCAAGTATTTATACACATGGTGCGAAGGAGGCACACTTACCAAATGGAACCTTACAAATGGACGTGAAGTTTTCACCATGGTGTTTTTCAAAGATCACGACTATGCCATCATTTTACCGGAAGGTTATTATTTTATTTCTTCCCGCACAGATGCGAAATACCTAAACTTTAAACTGAATGGCAAGCTGTATAATTTCAGTCAGTTTGATCTTCAGTTTAATCGTCCGGATAAAGTGCTGCAAGCCGTAGGCAGCAATGACAAGCGTTTAATTGATGAGTATTACAAAGCATGGCAAGGCAGAGTACAGAAGAATGGCTTTACAGAAAAAGATATTAGCAACAGCACACTACATGTGCCGTCGGTGATGGTCAATTCGGAAAACATTCAGCCTTTTACTGCAACACAACAGCTGCCGTTAACATTCACTATTTCAGACAGCCTTTACAATATAAAGAGCTACAACATCTTCATAAATGATGTGCCGCTAAATGGCATTAACGGAAAGCAACTTGTCAATGCATCTCACAGCGCGAATATTACTCAGGCAGTTTTGCTAAGTGAAGGCATGAACAAAATTGAAATCAACTGCACAAATGAAAATGCAGCAGTAAGCAGAAAGGAAGCATTGTATGTAACATGCAACCCAGAAAAACCTGTGGCAGCAAAAACTTATTTCATCGGCATCGGCATCAACAATTATAGCGCACACTCTTCCTTTGTAGATCTGAGTTATTGTGTAAAGGATATACGTGATCTAAGCGCTGCATTCAAACAGAAGTTCAACAGCAATATGGTGATCGACACATTGATGAATGAAACTGCCACCAAAGAAAACATCCTTTCGCTTAAACAAAAACTAATGAACACTTCTGCAGATGATAAAGTGATCGTGAGTTTCAGTGGACATGGCATGGTTGATCCGCAGCATCCGGATGACTTTTATTTTGTTACCGGCAATACAGATGTGAATGACCCTTCAACAAATGGCATCTCCTATGCACAACTGGAAGAACTGCTCGATAGCATTCCTGCCAGGAAAAAGTTGATGTTGCTCGATGCATGTCACAGCGGCGAGTCCGACGGCAGTACGAATAACAGCATCAACAATATACCCGGTACAAAAAAAGGAAATGATAACAATGAAAAAAACAAAGCCGGCAGTATTGAAATTCTTGATGTGGTGGAAAACAATGATCCTTCACAAAATTCCCCTACCGACATTTTTAAACTGATGAAGGAAGCATTTGTAGACATCCGTCGAAATAACGGCGCCTATGTTCTTTCCGCGGCGCAAAGCAATGAGTCTGCCGGAGAAGGCGGCGGCATTACAAATGGCTGGTTCACTTCCTGCATCATTGCGTTGCTGCGGCAGAATGTCAGCATGAGCATTAACGAACTAAGCACAAAAGTTAATCAGTGTGTGAGCGCAAAATCAGGCGGGAATCAAAACACCGATAACAGGCAGGAATTGGCGGAGTTTAACTGGCAGTTATGGTGAAGAGAAAAATAACTGGTGAGGCTCAATGTCCAACGCCAAAAGCCAAAAGCGCGCCCTGCATTAAGCATTGAGCGTTCAGCACTTCCAGGATGATCACAATCATAATCCTTATATTTCCCCATTAGTACATTGCAGATTCTAACTTTCAAAACATTAGAAAAAGCAACAACATGAATTACAGTACCTATAAACAACTACTTGACGACATTCTAGACAATCCAAACCCCACCGCTCCTTATGATGACGAAACGTACCTGAACTATGTCAGGTTAAACAGATCGCGAATGAAGCGCTGGGATGCACAGATGGTTTTGAATAAAAAACTGGTAAAGCAGTTGACGCAGATATCTCAGCCCCAACATTGGATAATTATTTCAGAGCCATGGTGCGGTGATGCCGCTCACATCGTTCCCTTCATTGTGAAAATGGCGGAACAGAATGAGTTGCTGACATACGAAATCCAGCTTCGCGACACAGAACCCTTTTTAATAGACAAATACCTCACCAATGGCGCTAAGGCCATTCCCAAATTAATAGTAAGAGATAACGCCGACGATGATATTTTCGTCTGGGGGCCGAGGGCCGTTGCAGCGCAGAAACTGGCAAATGATTTAAAATCCTCCAATGTTGCCAAAGCCGATATTTTAGACGCATTGCAACGTTGGTATAACCAGGACAAAGGTGAATCTCTTTGTTTGGAACTTTCAACTATTTTGAAGGAGAAGGAATTGAGCAAGATATAAGTTTTTGAGTTTTGAGTTGTTCATAACTCATCACTCAAACTCTCAACTCATAACAAAAAAAATCCGGTCTTTCGACCGGATCTTTTTTTATGTTTAAAAGAACACGATAATTATTCCAATGCGTTCTTCCATTTTGTTGTACGGCCTGTAAACCATACCGGAATATCCGGGTTGTTATTTGGACTGATGATTGCCCAACCATCCGGATCAGAAGCCTGAACACTTGATGGGTAAGTCATTCTTTCTTTCCATTTGTATCTTTCGTACATCGCTGCCGGGTTGGTGCCCACATATTTAATCAATCTGCGTGCTGCTGTAAATGGCACTTCAAAATTAAACAAACCATAGTGCAACTGAAGCTGATTAAAAATCGCCTGTACTTTTTGCTGACTCGACATAACATCAAATTTCTGAGCTGCAAATTCCGCATAAGCATCTGCGTTATACTCCATTGCAGGTCTTGCATTGATTCTTGAATCATCCATTGTTGTTGGCAACGCCGGTAAGGTTGATTTAGAATAATTATTATTGATGTTCAGGTTGTACCAATATTTGCAAGACAATACAATTGCATTCTTGTAGTGATCATGCGCAGAACCACTTACTGGACCAAGGTTTCTCACCGCTGCTTCTGCCAGAGAAAGTTCTGTTTCAACTGCGTGAATGGTTGGATATTTCGCAGCGAAGTTGAATTCCGGGCGAATGTTTAACTCTGCTACCACCGGATTTTCAGTACCTACGTTACCCTGGTTGTCTTCGTAGTTAGCCAGTTTGCTGCGCAGGTTGGCCAACAGAAATGCGTCACGTTTTGTAAGATCCGCCTTTGACGCTGCATCCAACACAATTGACTGGCTTTTGTTTACACCGTAGTAGAACGTTGTTACATTTATGTCAGTCAAAATAGGATCGTTGATATAGTTGCCACGCAACATTTTGTTCAAATAGCTATTTGGATCCGTGTTGCCGTCCCATTTAGTGTCCATGCCGATATACCTGCCACTCCAGTCAGGAGCAAATATGTAAGAAACGCGTGGGTCAACAGTACCTGCCGCTAAACCTGTTGCAGCGTTATCCCCGCTGAAATAGAACAACGTTTGTCCGTTTACTACTTTGCTCTGTTCAACAGGTGTACAGTACATTACATCCTGCAGGAATTTTTTTCCGGCACGACACTCGTCTACTCTCTCTCTGTAAGAGCGGGTAATACCTAATTCGTTGCAAATACGATTGAGTGCAATAAGCGTAACGTCGGATATACCAGCCACATCGTTAACGTCAGACAGCAATGGTTTGCCCTGCAACTCTGTAAGCACCTGGCTTGTAAGTTGAGGCATTACTTCACTTACATTCATGGCAGCACGCAATCTTAACGAATTGATATACTTGCGCCATTGCAAAATGCTTCCACCAAACAGGATATCCTGCTGAGTGAATGATGCCTGCTCAGTAGAAGAAAGAGTGAGGTTTGCCAATGCCGCTTCTGCATCTTTATAATCACTGATAATTTTTGGATAGATATCTGACTGGCCAAGGTATTTGGCCTTAACATGATCAAGACCACCTGCAGAGCCTGTTTCGATGTATGGAACTTTGTCATACATATCGGTTGCTCTTTGGTACGCATATCCTTTCAGCACATGCAACAGGTTAATATACAAGCTATCCAGTTTGCTTCTTTTGGTGGAATTGTTGTACTCACGCTGCGCCCAAAGTATTGGCGTCATCCATTGCGTACTAACCATGTTAAAAACGGTTTCGTTAAAGCCACCTGTACCCCAGTCGTGCTCAACATCAGCAAGCGCTTTGTCGCTTCCCTCTGCCATTACATTATAAGCTTGGATAGAGCTTGCAATGGTTCTGTTTCCGCTTCTTAGTTGGTGGTAAACTGCACCATAATCTCCTGTGAGAAAGAATCCCTGGCTTAACTGAGAAGTGAAGAAGCCTGCAATAATGCTTACGCCAGATTGCTGGGCCATTGCATTCGAGTAGCCATCCGGGTTTTGATATAATTCATCCAGGTTCTTCTTACATGCTACTGAAGACAATAACAACGTAAGTACGACCGCTGATTTTATTTTTACGTATTTCATCTTAGTCTTTTTAGAATTTAGTTTTGATAGAAAATCCTATTGAACGTTGTGAAGGCAATGCAGTTGTTCCATAAGAACCTACGCCCCATCCTGTTCCGTTAGTTGATTCTGGTGTTGAGTTTGGTGCCGCTTTGTAGATGTACGCCACATTGTTTGCAAAAACAGAAATGATCAGACTGTTCATTTTTATTTTTTGAGCAATTTTTGGACTAACTGTGTAATCAAATGCTAAGTTACGCAATGCTACGTAATCGCTCTTAAATATCCTGTCTTCAGGGAAGAAGCCATTGGAGAAATAAGAGTCATAATAATAATTCTCAGCAGTAACCACTTTTGTGTTCGTTTTGCCATCTGTGCCAACACCATCCAAAATCACACCATCATGGAAAGTTGCCCCGCCATTAGGGTTGTTACCAGCAACTTTATTAGAATTTGCATCAACATAATAAGCAACTCCACCGTGTGCTGCATCTCTGTATTTCAAAGATTCGTTCAATGTACCTGCAGCCATCATGTAAGTTTCTGAGCCAGACAAGAAAGTAGCGCCAAACTGATAATCAAGGTTCGCAATAAGGCGTAAATTTTTATAGGCAAAAGAAGTGAAGAAACCACCTGTTACATCAGGAATTGTTTTACCAATCAACTTTGCAGTGCTCTGGTAGTCATAAGCTGAACCAGCAGAATTCACCACTTTTTTCCCATTGTTTGGATCACCTGCTTTGTCGTAAGTGTAGGTTGATTTAGTCAGGTAAAGCTGACCATACTCTTTACCAACATTAGCCACAGCATTCACTGCGCCGAATGCATTCCACAATGTGAGCGATTGCAATTGACCATCCAGTTTTTCAACAATAGTTTTACCGTGCGCAAACATCAGGTTCACATCCCACTCAAAATCTTTTGTCAAAATTGGTTTTGTTTTGATAGCCAGTTCCCATCCAGTGTTCTTAACATCTCCAGCATTCATACGGATATTTTTAACACCCATGCCCGGAGGCGCTGCCACTGCCATGATCTGGTCGTAGATATGTGATGTGTAGTAAGAGAAATCTACACCAATTCTTCTATTTTTCAACAGGTAAGTTTCAAAACCCACTTCATACTCACGTTTACGTTCTGGTTTCAGATTTGGGTTGCCAAGAGAGTCCATTGGAGGCAAATCAGCTGGAGGTGTAAATACATAACCTCCGCCAACTTGAGATACGGTATAGTTTATGTTACCGAAATAGGGAGGACCAGGACGACCCACATCAGCCCATGAAGTTCTAACTTTTGCATAGTCAAATATTTCAGGCATTTTGAAAGTTTCGCTCAATACCCATGAAGCACTCACACCAGGGTAGAAATAACTATTGTTTGGCGATTTCAAAATGGATGTAAAGTCATTACGTCCTTGCACTTCCAGGAACAGTTGGTTTCTCCAGGAAGCCTGTGCAGATCCCACTAAAGCATACAAAAGGTCTTCACGATTTGTAAACTGATAAGTAGGTTGTACACCTAAAGGCAAGTTGGTAAATGAGAAGAAGTTTGGAATAACCATTGCACCGCCTCCGTAACCATTCACAGATGCACCCTTTCCTTCCAGTGTATTTTTCTGAACTATACCACCCACAAAACCAGACAGATTCCAATCTGTATTTAATGGCACGTTGAAATTAAGCATGCCCTGGCCATAGGTATTTTTATAAATGTTCGTTACATCACTGTACATTAAACCACTATTAGGTCCTGTTAATGAAGGATCTAACAATTTGCCTTTGTACACATTTCTTTCCGTGCTGTAATCCAGACCTCCGGTCACTGTTGCACTAAATACCTTTGACAGTCTGATATCAGCTGTTAAAGACTGAATATTGTGCGTTCTTGTGAAAGTAGAATTGTTTTGTGTTTGATCCCAAAGGAAACCAACCACAGCTTTTCTACCGTTAGAGATCAACGTTTTGTTCGCTGGGCTTGCAAAGTAGTTATATCCATCAGGCGTCAACATGTGAGACTGAAGTAAGCCTACGTTGATATCAGCGCTGTATGCACCAATCTCAGCCTGCTGACCTTCACCATTCATTGTGCTTAGGTTCGCAGCATTTACGTTTTTGGAAGCATAAAAGTTACCTGTATACTTTAAGGTAACGAAATTGTTTACCTTGTATGAAGTGTTAAGACTAAAAGTGTTCTTGTCATAGTTAGAACCTGGTCTTGTGCCCGGCATGGTTGTATTAGTGTATGAAAAACGAACCATTCCCTGCTCGTTAGCACCGGATACAGCCACATTTGTTGTGTTTTGGTGACCAGTTTGATAAAGATCGTTGTAGATGTTTTTTGTTTGAGCCTGCCATGGTCTTGATACACCATCCCACCATACAAGACTTACGCTTGGGTCGAATTTTGGACCAAATGCAGCAGCGCCAAAACCATTCAAAGTAGTAGCAAGGGTTCTTTTTCCGGTAGCCGGATCAATGTAGTAACCCTGTGCATCATTTCTTGAATTGCTTGGGCTGGAACCTGTTCCATACTCATCCTGCAATTTAGGAAGGAACGCAACGCGGTCCCATGTAGTAGTAAATGAAGCAGCAACGCCCAATCCTTTACCTTTTGCGCCGCTTTTAGTAGTGATCAACACTACACCGTTCGCACCAAGGTAACCATACAATACTGATGCTTTGGCGCCTTTCAAAATCTCGAAAGAGGCGATGTCATCAGGGTTGATATCGTTGATACCTGTACCATTGTCGCGATCTGTAGCAGCGAAACCCATTTGTGTATTCTGGTCATGAATAGGCACTCCATCAACAACGATAAGCGGGCGTGTTGATGAATTTTGGTCAAAAGACACGGCGTTACGGATGTTGATCTTCATACCACCGGAAGGACCAGCTGCAGTAGCTGCAACCTGTACGCCCGGAGCAGCGCCATATAGCGCCTGCAAAGCATTCGCAGGTGCGCCGCTGGCCATGATCCTGTCAGCGTCAACTTTTGACACTGCATAACCTAACGCTTTGGTTTGTCTTTTGACACCAAGAGCCGTAACAACCACTTCCTCCTGTGTGCTTGCAACAAGTGACACTTGCACATTAGGAGTAGCTGGTACTTCCTGGCTTGTAAATCCAACATAAGTAATTACCAGGTGTGCACCTTGTTTTACACTGATGGTAAAGGTACCAGTTGAATTGGTCGGCACTCTGTTGGTGGTGCCTTTTTCGCTCACGGTTGCGCCATCAAGGACATTTCCTTTTGAGTCCTTAACGGTACCTGAAACCGTCACTTTTCCCTGCCCGTAGGCAAACATGCTTCCTATGCAAAAGAGCATAAAGAGCAAAAGACATGTTTTGGTTGACTTCATCGTTTTTTAGTTTTTAAATTGAAAGAACTGATTTGGTATAAGTAATACGAATGAATTATTACAATTGTGTGAATCCTTTTTTTCTAATTAATAATTAATAATTAAAAATTAATATGTCATCTCTGGTTTTTACTTTCTTCTTTCGATGGTTGTAACACTATTAATTACTAATTGTTAATTATTAATTTCTCAAAATGGTACTTTTTCAAAATGTTCCATTACCAATGCTGCAGCACCTATCAGTTCTGCATGATGGCTAAGGGAAGATATTTCGATAGAGGTTTTTTCTGCCAGTCTTGGAATGCAGTGTTCGTTGATCGCCTGTTGTATAGGCGCCTGCCATACCCTTCCTGCAGATGCTCCTCTGCCACTTAAAATGATTACTTCAGGATTTAAAACATGTATCAGAATTGCTGCCGCGCGTCCTATGCTATATCCGGATTCGGAAAGCAGTTCTATCGAAAATTGATCTCCTCTTGTCGCAGCATTTAAAATTGTTTCGGTTGCTTGTTCGTAGTCTTCCGGAATGGATTTTAATATGGAAACTTTTCCATTGTTTAGACCTGCCTGCGCTTTTTCCGCTACCATGGCCAATGAGGCTTCTGTTTCCAGGCAACCCATTTTGCCACAACTGCAGATCTTTCCGTTCGAAAACAATGGTATATGGCTGAATTCACCGGCAAAGCCATTATTTCCCCTGAAAAGACGGCCATTCAAAATAAGCCCCAGGCCTATACCCCAGCCAATATTAATGACCATTGCATTTTTCTTGTTTCTCGCAATACCAAAACGCAATTCGGCAAGGGCTATCAAACTGCTGTCGTTATCAATAAAAACAGGCATTCCCACGATTTCACCCAGGAACTCTGTTACGCCTTTTTGTTTTGTCTCAAAAAATGAATAGTTGATGTCTCTTTCAATGTCAATAAGGCCGGGCATGCCAATGCCAACACCGCTGATGTTCTTTTTGTCGAGCCCCGACTCTGCTATCAGCATGTTGATTCTGTGTGCCAGCTGCTCGAGCGCATTATGAGTATTCGCTAATGGCAATTCAAACTTTACGATGGGAGTTACAAAGTTGTTGTGCATATCCAGGATGGCTATGCGACTAACAAACTGGTCCATTGCTACGGATACGATATAAATAATATCCGGCTTGATGGAATACATTAACGGCCTGCGACCGCCGGTTGATGGGGCATGTCCTGTTTCCAGCACGGCACCTTCACTTACAAGCTCACTTAATACCTTGGTTGTTAATGGAATACTTTTTTCAATCCGCTCACTTATATCTGAGCAGGACAGTATATTCTCGAAATATAGCTGACGCAGAATTTTTCTACGGTATTGAAAGATTTTTGCAGTCATACAAGCAAGGTTAGTTAGCCCTTTGGGAAAATTTTAACTAATATAGACTATCTTTTTAAAAAAATGCAAGAAGTAGCAAAAAGTTTTTAAAATAAATATTAACATTTTATTGTTATAACATTTGTTTCGACCCAAAACCCGGTGTTTACTACAGCATTTCGTGAAAAATTTGAAAGTTTGAAAATGAGGGGAGGAAAAAATTCGAAAACGTAAATAATTTGAAAACGCGACTAATTTGAAAATATGGGAATTTGAAAATTTGAAAATACGGGAGAACGCAGATTTTCATGGTTGTCATGATTAGACAGATGAGAAATGCCAACTAATCTCAAATCAAATATCTAACCAATCATGAAAATCTGCGTTCCATTTTCACATCTTCAAATTTTCAAATTATCACATTTTGGTAGCCTGAATTAGCATGGCAGAATGCGCCTGCAGTGACTTCCTGTATTCGTTTTTAAAAGTGCCCAGGTCTGCGCCTGTCCATTTGTCCTGAAGTTTCCAGTTTCCTGCAGGGAGTTTTACCACACGTTCAATGGGCGTATCGCTCCAGTTAAATGCGCTGTACACAGGGCCGCTTTTCGATTTGGAAACCCCTGTTTCAAAATTTTCGTTTTCGAAACGGGCCGCGACTCCTGTTGGAGGAATCATTTTTTTCAATATTGCTAGATGTTCTGGAGTTATATGTGTCAAATCATCACCGCTTAGCAGCATGCCGCCAGTGGCATAAAGAAGTGTTGCGTGAAACAGAAATTCATTTTCAGAAATACCGGATTGGCTAACCGTTGGCTTGCCTCCTGCGTCGTACACAACGTCAGCCGCGCCTTTTTGTGATAATACAATACAGTCGGGATCATTCCACCACAAACGTCCATTTTGCCAGCCTCTCAGCAAGTTTTCCCTTCCTGTGCTTTTAAAAGAAGCCCAGTTATGATCTACATCCATTGAGCTACGTGAACCGTTGATCAATCCCAAAGAGCCCCATATAGGATGATTGCAGCCCAACAAAAACGCGTCGCCGGCACCTTTACGAATGGCTTCCATTCCGCGACGGTAAGCTTCTATTCTCGTAGCCTTTTTATCATAATGTACACCGCCATGTATCGCTCCCCAGTAATTAGCATCGAGTTTAAAATAAGTACAACCCCATTTCTCTTTAAGGGTTCGAAACAGTTGTGTGAAATAATTTTGAACTTCAGGGTTTGTGCCATCCAACACATACCATGGAGCCTGCCGCCAGCCACCAAAGCCAATTTTGTCGGAGCGTAAAGGGTTTCCCAATGAATCTTTTACCATCCAATCCGGATGTTCCTTAAACATCTTCGATTGCGGGCTGGCAATAAACGGCGCCACCCACAGTGCAGGCTCGAGGCCCTGCTTTTTAATGTCATTCAACACTTGCGATATATCACCGCCAAAGGCTTTTCCGGCATCGAGCCAATCGCCCATCCACGGCTGGTAACCATCGTCGATCTGTATATATTTTAATTGCGGAACATTTTGAGCGATCCATTGCGCATTGTCGGAAACGTTTTTGGCTGTAACCGCCGGTCCATAGCATAACCAGGAACACCATCCCATTGGTTCAGTGTGGTTCAGCTTCGGATGGTGTAAAGCGATTGCGTCCGTCAATTGATCATAAAGTTTTTCCCTGTCGCTACCGGCAATAGCCATGAACTCTTCAAGATTCCATTCTTCTCCGGGCTGCAAGGTTAAGTGTTCGCAATCCATCGAAATGCGCAAACGAGAGCCATCAAAAGAGAAACGCGAAATGAACTTATTGCAGGAAGTAGTCGCCAGCAATAGACGATCGTTTTGCTGCACTTGCACTGTGAGCATTCCATAGGCGGTACGCATGTTATCCGGTTCAGGAATTTTATAATGGCTTCTGTCCGCATAAGTGCCCCAATCTTCCGGTTTACCCAGCGTTCCTCCTATTTGTCCCAGCTTTTGAAAGCTTTCGCCATAAACAGGTGTATTGGCATTCAAGCCATGCTGTATGTCGAATACAATCACTTCACTGATGCCAAGTGGTTTGTCGGAAATATTTTTGACAGACAAAGCACATAAATTGCCTTTCCATTTTCGACCAACCATCACCGTTGCAGGAGCTGCAATAGAGCCATCGGACAAAACAACTTTTGGAGCTGATTTTTTTAGAGCCGCGATTACGGCATTGGCTGTTTTTTGCTGCTGCACCGAACCTTCACACAGACCCGTTATTGATGTCAACAACGTTAGCAGGAAGATGATTGAATATTTATTGATGAGTGTTTTTTCCATATTTTTAAAATTTCGCGCAGAAAGAATTCCTAATTCCTAATTCCTAATTTCTAATTCCTAATTCCTAGCCAGTTGCTCTGTCTTCTCCGACAACCTCACTGTAATTACCGCTTTCACAGACGCATTCGCATCCATGCCAGCGTCAAATGACAAAGCATGTGATCCTGTTTCAAGAACCGGTAACTGACTCGTCAGATCTATTTTTTTTATAAATTTTCCTTTGCTGTTGTAAATACTGGCGATGTTTCCTTCATTCAACACAAGGCTTTCACCGGCAGCAAGCGTTATAGGTATTTCCAGGCGATAAGCGTTGTCAATTTCCATTACAGGATTTGCAATAGAACCGTCTTCACCGTGTGCAGTTATCGTTATCTGAGGTCTTTGTTTTTCCTTGTTGTTGGTAAAGCTAAAGCTAGACGTAGTCGGCTCACCTGGCTGTACAACTTTAGCTTTATATTCAAATGCGAACTTGTGGAAAGACTCGAGATAATAATTGCTTTCGTTTTTGGTAAGGCGCACTTCGTTGGCCGGATTTTTTAACCGCTCTAATTGTTCCTGGCTAAAGATTTTTTTCTTTTGTGCCTCGTTCCATAGATTAATTTGCTCCACAATACGCGGCAGATTCTTGTTTGCCAATGCATCACGGCGCACCACCAAAGCATATCCTGCATTGAAGCCTGCGGCTCTTGCCAGCATCCAGTCAATATCTTCAGGAGTTGAATTTGCAGTTATAAGGAACCATCCAAGCATATTGGGCATATAGTTATCCTGCAAAAATTTCTGGTTGGTTATCCTGTAATCTGTTTGGCTTTCCCTGAAACCACCGTACCATGGCTCTCCCCAGTTCAGATAGTTGTTGATGTGCCAGAAATAATGATTGGAACGGCTTGAGCCAAACACCACCGGGTGATTTACCTGCCTGAACACATCATCTGCGAAGGAACAAAAACCAAGATCACCCATGCCACAGGAATACGTTCCTTCATGTCCGTCGAAATCCATTTGGTCAGCACCTGTTTCATTGATAAAATCCGCTATGTTCTTTGCGACTTCTTTTTGCAATTGAAAGTCGGGGAAGAAAACATGGTAAGGATAATCTACCAAGCGGCTTACAAGCGCTTTCCCTTTGTGGGCGCTTTTTGTGGTACCAAATGCACCGCGTGTACATCCGGTTAGTTTATAGGGAGCTTCTTTGCTAACGGTCATATAGCGAACGATCTCATCGCCAATGATGACGCTGTTCAAATCGCTTCGCATAGTGAAGTGCAAAGGACTGCTTACTGTTATTTCTGTGGCATCGGCTGTAATATCTTGTAGGAGTGTATCTGTACCTGCCGTTGCAAGATGCGGGTTTGGTTTAGGCGACACATATGCATCGTTCGTTGTCATGAAAGTGGTAAGCGTATGAAAGCCAATACGAAGGCCCATTGCATGCGCTTTGTCTGCACATTTTTTGAAACCCGCTCTTCCGTTGGGAAAACTTTTTTTATCTAAATCAAAATGGCCCCATGTTTCAAATGGTCCTTCGTGATAAACGCCGGCCATGCCCATCTGCTTTGCAACAGTGAGAAAACTATCAATATTATTTTCATTGAAACTGGTGATCATGTATGGCGCTCCACTTGCAGAAGAAGTTTTTATCCACTCTCCTTTCCAGGTTGCGAAAGGCAATTTCTCCTGCATTGTAATCAGTTTGATGGTGTTGAGCGCCTGCGAAGGACTACAACCAAACACCGCAATGGCAGAGCCCTTCAGACCGCCGTCGGGAATGCCTTTTATTGCAGCGCCTTTCCAGTTTTCCCACACAGTGATCACGCGATCATGCAGTCTGTTGATGGTAAAAGCCTGCAGTGAAGAACCAAAGGAACTCTCGGTAGCAGTGGTGCCGCGGTCATAGACGGCGCCTTCTTCATTTACCATTTTTCCCCCGGTTGTTTTTTCGTTGAGGCATTGCAGACCAAAAGCAAAATCTTTATTGCGTACAACACCCACCGTGTTGCCGATGGTGTCTTTTATGCTATTGTTGAGTGGGCCCCAGATAACAGCATCCACATTGTCACCTATTTCTGCCAGCTCAAAACGCATATAATCCTTGTTGACAGTTGTTTTCACAACCGCCTTATCGCCTTCAGGATATAGCAACGTTATTATTCCTTTTTTATACTCGGCTTTAACGGGTGCGATGGTTTTGCCATTTTTCATCAATTGCAGCAATGTGCCGGGATCGCTGGCAACTGCGTACTCTGTAGATTGGTTGTTGCGGATCGAGACAACAGAACCTTTGTCATTCAGTTGCAGGGAAAATGTTGAAGTCTTGTACTGCTGCGCACACAGCATATTATGAACCAATATGGTTCCCAAAACAAGCAATGCATTCTTTAACATGATACTTCGAATTAATAATTTGGCAAGTTATTCATTCTAACCCCCAACTGATTATCTAAATTTTACTTTTTTACACCTGTTTATTAACAAAACAATTGAAAGTTGAAAATTGAAAGTTGAAAATGAACGCGGAGACTAAGACCTGACAGGTTTCTAAAAACCTGTCAGGTCTGGTACCCACCCTGCGGATAACCTACTTCAAAATGAAGGTTCGCGGCTGGTTTGCACCAATTTCAAATTGAAAAGAATTGTTGGTAATGGTTATTCCTTTTTTATCCAACATCTCGCCACGTAAATTACACAGGTGCGCTTTTTTGAACGGAGTGTTTGCTGGCAAAGTCGCTACACACTTGCCCGAATGGCCCGCTTCTTCCCAGAAACGAACAGTTGCTTCATTTCCTTTTTTGTTGAAAGAGGTAACAATAATACCCTTACGATCCAGTGCCAGTCCGCTTTGTGTATTAGGCAACTTACCTTTTGTTTCATAATTGTATGCATACGAAAGCCACGAAGGCGCAAAGAAGGCCGCGCTTAACGGTGTGCGCGTTTCCTCGGCAGGTGTAATGAAAGTAGACTCTGCGTTATAATTTTTGTAACTCCAGATGTAGAATTTGGCTGTATGCGAACCTTCTATCCATTCTGTAAAGTTGGTTCCCCAAACGTTGTTATATAAGTTTGAAAACACAGTACCGCTTGACAATGTTTTTGTGGGCGAAAATTTTCCAATACCGGGTTCATCGATGCTTACACCGGGTGTGTGCGGACAATTCAATCCGATGCCGCCGGAGTTGTCATACATAGCCATGGAAGTGTTGAGAAAATAAAAATCGTGGTTCGTGTTCTTCACGAGATCCCTTTGCGGGTCCACAATGCCGCCTGTTCGCAACAACCTGTACTCGGGTTTGTTCAAGGCAAACGGGAAAGCGATCCAGCCCACTTCTGGTAATGCCACCGGCTTCTTTCCGTCAAGTGCCATGGTAACTTCGATGTAAGGCTGATTTTCGTAAAGCGTATAGCTAACGATGTAGCGCTGCGCACTGCTGTCATTTAGCTGGCACATGGCCGTGGCACGAATCATGCTTTCGTTTTTTAACCACACCACCTTCTCACACTTGCCTTTGAAAGTAAGTGTTTGTTGATTAGGCATCTCGCTGGGCAGCCTGATAAACTCCTGCTCGCCCCAGTCCCGTGCACTCGGTTTGATATAATCCTGGTTGTACTTTTTGATCTCCTCCTGCCCCAGCTGTTGATACACGTATTCGCCAAAGGCGTACTTACTGTTTGCATCTACAAGTTCGCGATTGTTTTGTATATCAAAAACAGATTGCAGAGTGCCTGTCCCTGGGTTGATGGTTAATCTAAAATATTTATTCTCCACAACGTTTTGTTGCTCATTCGCCACAAGTGTTGAAGGGACTGCGGCAGGATTGTCCACCACCACGAAAGTTTTGTATCCACCCGCAGGAATTTCCGTGGCATCGAAAGAAAGCAGGTTATGATCCTGGTATACCGGAATGATCTTTCCTGTTTCTAAATCTTTCAGCGCTTTAATGGAAACGACAGGATGAGCGGGATTTTCATAATTGCTTTGAAACAGTTTTACGCGACCACTGCGTGACCATGGCAGTGAGTTGTAAACAGTTACATGCGATGTGCTATCCTTAACTGATTTCACCAATTCAAAAAGCAGGTTTTCCTTTACCGGCCACATCAGCTTCTCCGCCTTTCTTGCATAGCCATATTTTTCTTCCCATGATTTCTCCAGGAAATAATAATTGTCTTCGGATTTATTGATCTTAAATTCGTCACCATATTTCCAAAACTGCTGAAAGCCATGCGATAGTGCTCCGCCAAAAGTATGCTCGTCAAACAGCAGCATATTTTCTGCTGCTTCATTTACATGCTGATCAACAGACACATTCTTTCCCTTCCATATATTCATGTGGGCATTGAGTTGTTGGGCAACATAGGTTTCTCTTTGAAAAGTCTTATCAGTTTTTACATCTTCCGGCGCCGACATGAAACCATGTATCCACGTGTCCGGCATATCTCCTCTAACAACGGGCAGCTTGGGATTTTCTTTCATTAACAGGTCGTAGAAATCAGACATCCGGCCAATGTGTACGCGTGCATTGGGCATTTTTTCTTTTGCTTCTTTTAATAACGCGGCCACTTCTTTAGGATCAGGTGCACCGGTGTTTTCGTGCGTCATGATCATTGCCAGCCATGTTTTGTACGGCCAATCTTTGGGTGGCAAAATGCCGGAGCCATAGTATTGTGACCAATAAAACGTTAGCAGTTTTGAACTGTCTGGCCCCTGCCACCAGAAAAGAGTTGGTACATCCGGTGAAATGGAACCTGGGTTACAACCAATATGCAAAATATCAACTCCGGCGTTTTTCAGCAGGGTTGGGATGAACCATGAATGTTCCGGTACGTCGCTCATCTTTGCGTCACGTGCCGGCTTTAATCCATAGCGGCGATTGATGCTGTCTGCAAACGACAAACTACGGGTTAGATTTTCCATATCGCTTGCTTCGGTTTCCATTGTGAATGGCAATGCGTGTGGAATAATGCGTTTATCCCTGATCGCCTTCTCGAGCCTTACTTTATTTTGAGGGGAACAATGATCGAGCATGTATTGCAGTGGCCATGCGGGGATGGTCCAGACAAATTGTTCTGCCTTGGGCAGTGATGCCGTTTGGTCAATAAACGAAAGCGTTCTTTCGAGCATCGGCCCAGAATATTTCTGCAACACTGCTTCCGCCCAATCTGTGTAGCCTATGTCCACGTGCATTTTAAAAGCCACAACAATGTCCGTAACGTTTTTATTTTCTGATCCTTTGCCGGCATCTGTGGCGCTGATCTGGGCCTGCAACAAAGCGGGAAACAGCAGCAGGCAGGCAATCGTAAGTCTTTTCATTATGGAAGTGAGTTATGAGTTTTGAGTAATGAGTTTTGAGTTGCTTCTTCCGAAGGAACAAAGCTATTTGGATTGTGTTCGATTTTCCTACAGCGCAATTATCGAGTATCTCCATTATTTTAACAAGTTTTGGGCTTCGACAAGCTCAGCCTGACAGCGCGCTGCCCTCGTCAAGCCTGTCAGGGCGAACACATTGTCAGGCTGAGCTTGTCGAAGCCTACAGCGTTTTGAGTCAATAAAAACTTTTTTTTCGTACATTGCATATCCCTGAAAAAACTTATTGAAGTAACCATTTTCTATTCCCTAAAAACACATTTGACATGACCTTAATAGCTATTTTCTTTCCTTTTCTTTCTTTTCTTCTTCGTGGCAGAATATTGACAGGAATACTTTGTTTGATTTTGCAGATTACTTTGATAGGCTGGATTCCGGCGGCCATCTGGGCTGTGATTTCACTACAAAACGCAAGAGCTGATCGTCGAAATCACCAGTTAATAAAAGCTATGAAAAACAGATAGGCTCATATACCAAACGTTTTGAACTTTTTTGTGATAAAAGATATACAAAGGCCCGTAAATTCTGAATTTTTACGGGCCTTTGTATATCTATAAACTTCCTCAATGGACATCATGCATCTTGAAAACACCGTTATCATCTGAAAGCAAATAAATATTCGCATACTTTGAAAGCTTAGCCTCATGCCGGATCTTGACCTTACCAGTGGGATGTTCAATTGAAATTGTCTCTTTTCTTTTTTTCTGAACAAACTTGTTTAATGACTTAGAGGTAAATACCCACATCAAAATATAGTAGACATTTATGCTATCGCTCATGTTACTACACAAGGCAATTTTATTAGTAAGATTGTTATTGGCTGATAGGTTATCATGCATTCTTTCTAACAATGAATCTTCCGACATAGGAACGCAACGTAAAATAGAATTGACAGTTTGCTGCGATGAAACTGTGTTGCTAACAAGTCTGTTGAACATGGTGTCGTTACAGTTGTTCAGATATATTTTGAACCCGTCCGCAAATGTCTTTCTCAAAACAAAATTTGAATCAATATTTTTATTTGATTGTTGCTGTTGTGCAAAGGTCAGATTTCCAGAAATTAGGAGGAGAAAAATAATTACGTGCTTCATCATTGCACGTTAAAATACAAAAAAAGAGCAGCCTGCAAATGGTCTGCTCTTTTTGAGAATGGATTTACCGATTAGCGCGTGTTCAGCCTCCGTTGCTCGAAAGACCTGCAAAAATCCTACAGCAGTTTTTTTCGAATAAATATTCTTGATTGCTTTTGTGGTCAACGCGCTATTCTTAAACTTTCTGCATACGCATTGGGTAACGGGCTATCCTCTACCGCTTTGGCAGCTTTCTCAACATTATATTCAAAACGTACAAACTCCACCTGTATTTCGTCAGTACTTTTCGTACTTGCATTTTCGCCGATATGTAGCAACACATAACCACCGCGCGGATCTCCATCTTTGGGCTTGCCAACAGAACCAATGTTGATGGCATGACGATAATGCGGTTGCGCTGTATCAGGCTGGCTTGGCAATATGCGATGATAAGGCTTGTGCGTATGGCCGAAACACATAATGTCTGCATCGCTTTCTTCCATAATGCGTAGAAGACTTTTTTCTTCCCTGTCCTCGAATAAATATTCATTAATGCGGCGAGGGCTGCCATGCACCAACAGCAGATTCAGTTTGTCGTCGTTCAGTTGAAATTCAACTTTGATGTGGGCGGGCAATGTCCTCAGGTATTGGCGCTCATCATCTTTAACGATCGAATTGGTATAGGAAATTGAAACTGCACCATTGGCTTTTTCATCATCTGTTTTATAAGCACAACCACAGTCATTATTTGTGCGACCAATGCCAAAATCATAATTACCAGCAATGGTTGGAATACCGCGTTTGCGTATTTCGTTGATTACTTCATTGGGCCAGATGTTGTAACCCACAAGATCACCCAGGCAATAGATCGCATCTGGCTTACGCGTTTCTATGTCTTTAAAGAAAGCCTCAAGAGCAGGCAGGTTGGCGTGTATGTCACTGAAAAGCGCAATTTTCATATAAGTATGTTGATTTTGTAAATGGATTGAAAACGTTATAGTTTAGTTTATGATCATGACTGAACCTCTACAGTAGATGAAGCGTCAACTTCGTTGCCATACCAACGCTTGCGCAACCAGAATGCCACGTTTACCAGTGCAATTAGTGCGGGCACTTCTACCAATGGCCCGATCACACCCACGAATGCCTGGCCGGAATTAATGCCAAACACAACAATGGCCACAGCAATCGCCAGTTCAAAATTGTTGCCAGCAGCAGTAAACGCAATGGAAGCATTTTTGCTATAATCCGCCCCCATTGATCTGCCCAGCAGGAAACTCACAAGGAACATGATGATGAAGTAAATGGCCAAAGGGATAGCAATGCGCACTACATCCATTGGTATCTGTACGATAAGCTCACCTTTCAGGCTAAACATCACCACTATCGTAAAAAGCAGTGCAATTAAAGTGATGGGGGAAATAACCGGTACAAATTTCTCATTGAACCATTGTTCTCCTTTAATGCGAATTAGAACGTAGCGGCTGATCAAACCTGCAGCAAATGGAATACCTAAGTAGATGCCGACACTACGTGCAATTTCGCCAATGGAAACCGATACAACAATGCCTTTCATGCCGAGAAGGCCCGGCAGCCAGGTGAGAAAGATATAGGCATACACGCTATAAAGTAGCACCTGGAAAATGCTGTTGAGTGCCACCAGACCGGCAGCATATTCACGGTTGCCTTCTGCAAGCTCGTTCCAAACGATTACCATGGCAATGCATCTTGCAAGACCGATTAAAATAAGGCCGGTCATATAAGCCGGGTGATCATGCAGGAACAGTACAGCAAGGACAAACATTAACAGTGGCCCGATTACCCAATTAAGCAAGAGCGACACCGAAAGGATTTTTATGTTTCGAAATACTTTGCCCATTTGTTCGTAGCGAACCTTTGCCAGCGGTGGGTACATCATCAGGATCAAACCAACAGCCAGCGGCACATTGGTAGTACCTGTAGAAAATGAGTTGATAAAACCGGCTGATGAAGGAATGAAGTAGCCGATGGCAACGCCACAAGCCATTGCCAGAAATATCCATAGAGTCAGGTAGCGATCGAGGAAGCTAAGACGCTTGCGCTGCGTGGGATTGCAGTTTTGCATGTTTGCTGATAGTTTTGTTTATATGATTGGTTAGGCGCAACATCCTGGCGCACAACAAGCCTCTGCCTGTAATTTTTCAGCATATACTGTGATGCTGTAAATGCCACTGCTGCCATTACGGAAAGCAGTAATTTCTTCGGCAGACAAATAATTGCTCAAAATATCATCAGGAATATGGATCGCCTTTTCTTTTTGAATGGTCATGTTTTTAAAACCGTTGCTGGTGATCAACTCCAGGTATACTTGTTTTTGAATGGCTCCAGATACGCAGCCGGCGTACATTTCCGCAGCCTGTCGTAACTTGTCCGGCAGGTTGCCCTCCAACACTATATCTGATATACTGAAATGACCTCCGGGTTTTAGCACGCGGTAAATCTCTTTGATCACTCCATCCTTATTGGGCACAAGGTTCAATACACAGTTGCTTACTACTACATCTGCAATCATCCCACCTACCGGCATGTGCTCTATGTCACCCTGGCGAAACTCTACGTTGTTATATCCCAGCTTGTCTGCATTGGTCCTTGCAAGATCAATCATGGCTGGTGTAAAATCAATACCGATTACTTTACCATTATCACCTACTTCTTTACGAGCCACAAAGCAATCATTGCCAGCGCCGGAACCAAGATCAATCACCGTGTAACCGGGTTGGATTTTAGCAAACTGGGTCGGAAGCCCGCATCCTAATCCTAAATCTGCGTCAGGGTTATAACCTTCAAGTGTACTGTAGTCATCACTCATTATATTGTACACTTCGGTTGAACAACAACCGGAACCACAACAGGAAGACTGGTTTGTCTCTTTGTCCTGAAGAGCGATCTCGCTGTATTTCTGCTTTACCAACTCTTTAATTTCTTTGTCTGTTTGCATAGTTGTATGAAATTAATCGTATGATTGCAATATTGCGATAAATGAAGCCAAAAAAAATCAACAGCAACTGCTGCCATCATTTTTTACTTCCTTGAAAAACATATTAAACACCGAATTGTACTGTTTCCAAACTTTGGGATCGATACAATAGCATACTGAAGCTCCTTCAATAGAACCCTGAATAATGCCTGCGTTTTTCAGCTCTTTCAAATGCTGCGAAGTAGTTGCCTGGGCAAGCCCTAATTCCTCCACCAAATCACCTGTGATACAAGCATTCTTCTTGATCAGGTGTTGCAAAATGGCAATGCGTGCCGGGTGGGCAATTGCCTTGGCCATGTTTGCCAGCTCGTTCTGCTGCCTGGTGAATAAATCTGATTTTGTAATTCCCATATCGCAATATTACGATAATATTTTTAACTCTCAAAAAATATTTGAGTACGGAAAGATAGCAACAGGAAGCAGCTATTATACCTTCAGCAAAAGTGAAGAAAAAAGAAATATTTCGGTTATGCATCAATGTTATATTCAAAAACAATGTTACCTGAATTACAATTACCTCATGTTCTGAAATCTTACATCTTACATCTTACATTCATTCCCCTGATGTTTCCATCGACCTTGCAACATCCATTATGTATAAGCGAATATATATCCAGCCGGTTTGATCTTACAAAAGCGGTTCTGCTACTTCGCATGATAGTTAACAATATGGTCGGCCTCGTTTGTTAAAATTGAAAATAATCCTCCATTATCGATTTAATTGCCTATCTTCACCAAGATACTTTGAGTCATATCGCACTTGTAAACTCTCTCCCCTCTCTTTTTACATCCGCCATTTTTCTCAAATTTTTTTTATTTATTTAATTCATTATCATCATGAATATGTATGTATCTAACCTGGGCTTTAGCTTGCAGGATGAAGATCTTAGAAAACTTTTTGCAGATTACGGAGATGTTTCTTCAGCAAAAATTATTGTAGACAAATTCACTAACAAAAGCAGAGGCTTTGGATTTGTTGAAATGACAGACAACCACGCGGCACAAACTGCCATCAAGGAAGTCAATGGAAAAATGATCGACGGTCGTCCTATAAAAGTGTCTGAAGCAAGGCCAAGAGAAGAAAATAGCAATAACGGCTCCAGCAAGCGCTGGTAATAGAGCCAACCCTTTAAAAAAAATGATGACAATATTCTCAAAAGAACATTTACGCAAAGGGCACTACGATTGGTCCGATGGCAGGAATCATTCTATGTTGAACAATGAACCTGACCGGAGGACCTTTGATCGTTTCAACGGTTTTCAGGTTCTGTTCATTATCAATTATTTTGGTAAATCACTGGGCAAACAGAATATTGATGTGGGGCTAAAAGTCGAAGAACTTATTTCGGCCCAATTGCCTCCGGATGTTAAAAGTGAATTGTCTGTTTTTCACTGGTTACGCGGCGTTTATTCATTTTATGGTAATTGATCTGAATGAAACAATCGGATTTTAAGAATATCACCATTAAAAAAAGTATATGAACATTCAGGTGTTTAATCTTAGCATCAATACCGCGGATCGTGATCTGCGAAAATTATTTTCTGCTTTTGGAATGGTAACATCCGCAGAAGTGGTAAGAGATAAATGGAATGGCCGTTCAAATTGTAACGCCATGATTGAAATGCCGGTCGATAAAGAAGCCAGGCAGGCCATTGCATCTCTCAACGAAATCATAGTGGATGGCAAGAAAATATCGGTTAGCGAGCTTTCCCTAAACCACGGATGGTAAATTTCCACATAACCTGTTATTGAAAAATATTCGATAGTAAGTACTACCTATCGCAGGACATTCCTACCTCAGAAAAACAGTCGGGGCAAATCTTATGCGGTTCCCGACATTTACATCCATTTTTCGAAGAATCATTTAACTCATTCCTTTTACCTAAGGCGGTCATCAGGAAAATATTGGCATTATATTTAACAAATTAAAATACGTGTCACACGAACAATAAACCTACCTTTAAGCCGTTCAGTAATGTGTGTTTTTTTACACCTTTCCTTGAGTTTTATTAATCGATAGTAGCAATAGTCTTACACACTATTTTTATTTTATCCCAACTGGTTAGTTTTGAAATTTAAAAAATTGCTTTCAGCAATTGGGTTTTACGCTGTATGCCCAATCTTTTATGGGCTTTCGTTATTACCCTTCAGGTTGTTGTACGTACTATCAGACCTGGTGTACATTTTCCTGTTCCATCTGATAGGCTATCGTAAAAAAATAGTATTGCAGAATTTGCGCAATGCGTTCCCAGAAAAATCAACCGCAGAAATCAACAGTATTTGCAAAGACTTTTACCACTATTTATGCGATCTGTTTCTTGAAACATTTAAAACACTGACCATTTCACCCGATGCAATGATCAGGCATTGTAAATTTTCAGAAGAAACGAAAACCATATTCAGCAAAATCAACAAAGAAGGCAAAAGCGCCATCCTGGTATTGGGGCATCTTGGCAATTGGGAATGGGCAGGCAACACTTTCAGCCTGGTATGCAACCAGCAATTGTATGTTATTTATCACCCATTGGCCAACAAACATTTTAACGGGTTGATGTACAAGATGCGTACGCGTTTTGGCACCAAACTCATAGCCATGAACGATACTTTTCGCGCTATGGTAGCCCTGTCCAAAGAAGTAAATGTAACTGCTTTCATCGCGGACCAGACTCCGCAACCTGAGCATGCTTACTGGACAGATTTTTTACACCAGGATACGCCAGTTTTCTGGGGTACAGAAAAGATCGCGAAAAAATTAAACTACCCGGTGGTATACACTCACGTAAAAAGAATCAAGAGAGGATATTATGAAGTAAATGCCGAAATATTGGTGAATGATCCAAAATCAACGGCCAGCGGAGAGATTTCGACGCTGCATACAAAAAGACTAGAAAAAGACATTATAGCGGACCCTGCAACATGGCTCTGGTCACATAGAAGATGGAAACACAAACGCCCTGCGGCTCAAACAGAAAATAATTCAATTATCCCAAAAACAGAACATGCGTAAAGGTAAAGAACTCATTCTTGCCACCAAGCCATTTGCGAAGGAAAACCGCACCCGGAGCTGGTTATATACAATATCCACCCTGTGTTTTTTAGTAAGTGCTCTTGTGGCAATTTATGTAATGCAACCGCTATGGTTGAAAGCATTTTTCAGTGTACTGTCGGGCCTGCTCATGGTTCGTTTTTTTGTGATCTATCACGATTACCAGCACCACACCATTCTTACCAAATCACCTGTTGCAAGTGTTGTCATGACCATATTCGGTCTCTACATTCTTGCACCTGAAAATATATGGAAGCGTTCTCACGACTATCACCATGCGAACAATTCAAAATTATTTACCGCCAGTATCGGCTCTTTTCCCATTGTAACAAAAGACAAATTTAAAAGTTTGTCGCGCAAACAGAAAGCAGGTTATCTTTTTATCCGTCATCCGTTAACCATCCTGATGGGTTACGTAAGCATGTTCGTACTGGGCATGTGCATCAAATCATTTCTGAGCTGTCCGCGCCGTCATATCGATTCATTGCTTGCGCTGATCATCCATTTTGCGGCATCTGCAGTTGTCGTGTTTTATTTGGGTTGGGCCGCATGGTTGCTCGGCATATTAATACCATTTCTCATTGCCCACGCATTTGGCGCTTATTTGTTTTATGCACAGCATAATTTCCCCACTGTATTTTTTAACGATAAAGATGGCTGGACCTATGAATGTGCGGCGCTTGAGTCGTCTAGCTTTATGCAAATGAATGCAGTGATGCGCTGGTTTACTGGTAATATCGGCTACCATCATATTCATCACCTGAATGCTAAAATTCCCTTTTATCGCCTGCCAGAAGTAATGAATGCTTTTCCTGAATTGCAACACGCGAAGCGAACATCATTAAAACTAAAAGACATTTACGCATGCCTTCAACTCAAAGTATGGGACGTAAAAAATAAGCAGATGATTGGAATACGTGCTTTGAGGTAACAACAAACCACATTTTACACAGATATACGAAAGGCGCAAATTATACACATTTTGCGCCTTTGCTGTTCAAAAATACTCGCCGATTGTCCGTTAATTTTCGTACCTTTACAGGGACATTTTGAGTTCTATCGCTCTTGTAAACAATCTTTTCTCCTCTTACATCCGCCATTTTTCTCAAATATTTCTTATTTTGAATATGTTATCATGGTTATGTATGTGCCGAACTGAGGATTTTGTCTGCAAAAACTCATGATACCTACATTAGATTATTTACATGGATATAGAAAGAATTGAGCGTTGCATAAAATCAAGTATTCTTGAGAATAGAACTATAAATATCCGATTTAAAGGTCGGTCACCGATGACGGGTCTTTTTATCCACGGAGATGACTATGATGCGCTTAAATCGAAAAATTTCTGGCGCATAGTGCCTAGTTCGGCGCTACAACAGTGGTCAGAAAACAATGATATGAGCCTGGCAAGAATATTTAATGGAACCTCGTTTATGTCACTTTCACTAAACAAAAATTTAAATTAATTATGGCAACAAGCTGGAATAAAAAAGAAAGAGAAAATAAAAAACGAAACGAACGCAAAAAAAAGGACGAAAAAAGACAAGAACGGAAAGAAAACTCCGACAAGGGGAAAAGCCTCGATGCTATGATGGCGTACCTTGACGAAAACGGCAATCTTACGTCTGTGCCTCCGGGAAATGTAAAAAGACAAGAAGTTTCATTGGAAGACATTCAGATTGGTGTGCCAAAAAAGAGAGAATTAACTGCTGAAGATTTAATACACAAAGGCCTTATAACTTATTTTAACGACGCAAAAGGTTTTGGCTTTATAGAAGACAGTTCAAACAACCAACGTGTGTTTGTGCATCAATCGTCTTCAAATTTCCCTTTGCGCGAAGGATTAATGGTAAAATTTGAGATAGAAAAAGGACCAAAGGGTTATACTGCAGTAAACGTTTCTAAGACCTAAAACTAACCCTCTCCTCCTATCTGTGATAGATAGATAATAATACCTCATTGATTTAACTGGAAATCCCAGTTAAATTCACCCCACTTGAGCGTGATTTGTCGATGGCCAAGTGGGATTTGCATATCCGAAATTTCACAATCCGTTGTGACACCAACCTGCTGAAATGACTTAACTTCATAGGGTGAATGTAAGTTCTTCATCATCCAGTCTTGATCAGCCTTAATTTATTACACGCTTCACACGGTAAAAATTTCTCCTCCTCTTTACTATTGTTGCAGTCCTTCTGTCACTTTATCAAATTATTTATCATTATGGAATAAGCATGCCTGCATTATCAGGAGCCAACGTGACCGCTTTTATGGGCATGAATTATTCAAGTTAGATTCAGCGCCAAAATGAAATTATTACTCCATCTTACAGATCCTGTGTATGATGAAACCTACAGGGCTAATCGCTACGACAAGTTCTGGCTCAATCTCATGAAAGACAAGCGGGATCTTCCCTTCATTCATCTGTTAACTGTTATACATATTACAGTAGTGCCAATTGCAATTATATTGTTCACCAACATAGTGCAAGGATGGCAGTGGTGGCTGGTTGCCACCGGTTACTTTTACTTATCACAGCTTTATTTTAAAGGGCGGTTCGGATTAATGTTCCATTGTATATGCCATCGCAAAACATTTAAATCTCCTTATCAATCCAAGTTTAATTTTTATGTTACATGGATGGTATGTCCACTTTTTGGCCACGCCCCCGAGGGGTATTTTAGCCATCATATGGGTATGCACCATGTGGAAAACAATACAGAAGAAGACTCAAGCAGCACTATGTTTTATCAACGCGACAGCATCAAAAGTTTCCTGAAATATTTTGTTCATTTTATCCTGTTAGGATTTAAAGAAACATTTGAATACCTCCATCGTCGCAAAAGAAAAACATTATACACAAGATTTACTTTAGGTGAATGGCTGTATATTTTATTCTGCATTGTGATGTGCTTTGTGAATCTTAAGGCAACATTGATCGTTTTTGTCATACCGCTTTTGTTTGCACGGTTTGTAATGATGTTGGGTAATTGGACACAACATTCTTTTATCGACAGGTCACACCCCGAGGATATTTTCACCAATTCAATCAATTGCATAAACACAAAATACAACCATATTTGCTGGAACGATGGCTACCACATTATCCATCACCTTCGACCCGGCATGCATTACACTGAAATGCCGCAGGAGTTTTGGAAACGAAAAGATGAATTTGCAAAGAAAAAGGCCATTATATTCGATGGTATCGACTACTTACAGGTATTCTTTTACCTGATGACCAAACGATATCAAAAGCTGGCTGATAACCTGGTAAACATAAACGGCGCGTTTGACTCACGGGAACAGGCAATTGATTTACTTCGTGAAAGAACAAAAAGGTGCCTATCCCCGCTTTAAAGCAATCAGCATCGCCAGAAAACTCAGATTGCATTTTCATCCAGTAATACTAAAATGCCTTAGTCAAAGTTTTTCTACATTATTGAAAATACCGGCAGAAAAGATTATCTTCATCGGGTGAATATAAGTTCTTCATCATTCAGTCTTGATCAGTTTTAATTTTTACACACTTCGTCTGGTAACAATTTTTCCTCCTCTCTACTCTTGCTGCAGTCCTTTTGTCACCTATTCATTAAATTAAATATTGTATTATGAACATGTATGTATCGAATTTGGACTTTCAGGTAAGGGAAGAGGATCTTAGAGCACTTTTTGCTCCGTTTGGAGAAGTAACTTCTGTCAAAGTCATTAAAGACAGGGAAACTGGCCGCAGCCGTGGCTTTGGATTTGTAGAAATGAGTTCTGACGAAGCGGCCAACAAAGCCATTGCATCTTTAAACAACAAAGAGTTGGAAGGTAGAGCTATATCTGTAAGCCAGGCAAAAGAGAGAGAAGATCGTCCAAGACGCAACCTTTGGTAATCTGCTATTGAACTTCAAATAAAACGCACTTATAAAATAGAAGCATCGTGAGAATAATTTTCTGCGATGCTTTTGTTGCTTAAACACTTTCGATCTGGTTTAAAAAAATCAAAGAACCTGTTCTCCATTTCCCCGCTGTTAACGACAATACAGTATACTTTTTGTATCTTACCATAACCCCTTATTCTTCTGATTATTGTTCGATCCTTTCAACCTCGAATCACAAAAAGGATTTTTTAGCGCAGACACCTGATATGTACATTTTTGCCTAAGCAGCCAACCCAAATCAGCGTATACTAAACCTTGAACAGATATGAAACACAATCTTTTAATTATTGCAGCATGCTTCACGCTTCTCTCCTGCTCCAAATCCTCTGGCGATCCTTTCAATAAGGACAACCTCACAACCGGAAAATGGAAAATGACTGGATTGATGACTGACTACAACAAAGATGGAGTGTATGAAGAGGACACCTATTCGATGTATGAACCCTGTCTGAAAGATGATATCTACACCTTCCAGGCTGATGGCACCCTGATCACGGATGCGGGTGCCCTTAAATGTTATAGCACCGATCCCCAGACGAGAACTTCAACCTGGAGCCTTATTGACAATCAAACCCGGATTCAGGTTGCTGGCGCAAAATATCAAATTGAAGAATTGAGTACTTCAACTTTTAGATTAAAAGGCCGAACTTCTTACAATATTATTTACACGATCGATCTGGAAATAACCTATACCAAGCAATAGGCTGATACTAAAAGAAGGGCGCTACCAAGGGTGTACCATCAAATGGATGTAAAAAAAATCCCTGCGGATTATTTGACATTGCAAATATTAGTTCTACATTTACAGTGTACCACCTAACTAGTACACTAATGATAGAAGTAAGTAATTTATCGTTTGGCTATAAAAAAAGAAAGCCCCTGTATAACAACCTGAACCTGCGATTGCCGGTTGGGAGCATTTATGGTTTACTGGGAAAAAACGGAGCAGGCAAATCGACGCTGCTCAAGAATTTTGCAGGCTTGCTGTTTCCGAAAACGGGAACGCTGCAAGTAAACGGATTTGATCCCAAAAAGCGACTGCCTTCATTTCTACAAACAATTTACTTCATTCCTGAAGAAGTATATGTCCCGTCTTTAACAGCGGAGGGTTACAAAAAATTATTTGCACCATTCTACCCATCATTTAACGAGGAGCAGTTTTACCACTATCTTGATTTTCTTGATGTACATGACAAAGGCAAATTAAACACACTGTCTTTCGGCCAGCAAAAGAAATTCATAATTGCTTTTGCCCTTGCCTGCAATACAAAAATTTTATTGCTCGATGAACCAACCAATGGGTTAGATATTCCTTCCAAAATAAAATTCAGGAAGCTCATATCATCTGTGTTTACGGATGATAAAATGATTTTTATTTCCACACATCAGATACGTGATTTGGACAACCTGATAGACAATGTAATTATAGTTGACAATGGCGAATTACTAATGCAAGCCTCACTTTCCGAGATTGCGCAAAAGCTATCTTTCAGGATAGTTGATACCATTGATGATGAAAGTGTGGTGTTGTATACTGAGCCGTCACTGAAAGGACATGCGATTGTAACTGAAAATACAACCAGCGATGAATCAAAAGTCAATCTAGAATACTTGTTCAATGCTGTAACAGGCAATCCTAAAAAATCAAAAGCAATCTTCAAGACAAAATAATTTTTATGAGCGATACATTCAGCCTGAAAAGGTTTGGTTTATTATTGAAAAAAACGTTGACAGAACGGCCGACACAAACAATCGGCGCAACATGTCTGTTGCTCTTATTATCTGTAGTACTTTACACAATTGCAAAACGACTGGCTGGCTTCAATGCGGCACAAAACCTAACGTTCATCTGGGGATTAGCGGGAGGAGGCTTCTTTCTAGCATCATTTATTTTCGGCTACTTCAATAGCACTGCCAGCGGTTCCTCTTATCTTACCCTACCCGCCTCATTTTTTGAAAAATGGTTGTGTGGTATTTTAATTGCCGGAATATTTTACCCTCTTCTTTTTTTATTACTCTTTCATTGCATCGATCTGCTTTTTGTGGCAGCCTATCACAATAGCCTTGACCCGAATTCTCTATTTTACAAACAGCAGTACGAAAGCGTATATACCTTTGATTTAAATGGAACGATTGCATGGAAAGTGTATTTTATTTTTTCTTTCGTAACAGGTGCTATGCTGACAGGCGGATTGTATTTTAACAAAATAGCGATCGTAAAAACAGCCATTGCAATTTGTCTTTTTATTGCCATTTTATTGGGGATAAACTGGCTCATATCCATTATGTTTTTTGGCCCCATAAAAGAGTTTGGCATTTATCATCATGTAACACTTGAGGTTGGAAAAGCTGATGGCATTATATTAATGCCTTCCGGTACTGAAAACTTTATTCGCCACTGCATTGGATATTGCCTGCCAACTGTCCTATGGTTCTTGCCTCTGATACGATTAAAAGAAAAAGAATTTTAAATTATTTAAATGGAGTTTAAAGACAATCCGGCGATTTATATACAGATAGCAGAATATGTTTGCGAACAAATTCTATTGAAGAAATGGAAACTGGGCGAAAAGATCATTAGCATCCGTGATCTTGCGATGCAAATGGAAGTGAACCACAATACTGTTCAGAGGGCCTATGATCTTTTGCAACAGCAGGATATTATTGTTAATAAAAGAGGCATTGGATATTTTATAAATGACGATGCCATGGAGCGTATTCTTAGTTTTAGAAAAGAACAGTTTATCCAAAATGAACTACCGGTTTTTATGCGAAATATTTTTCTATTGAAATTGGATTTCACTGAAATCAAGACCTTATACGACAAATTTGTAAAAGACAATTTTAAAAAATAGCTAATGAAACTTTCATCTAAAATATTGCTGGCAACTTTTTTGCTGATGGTTGCAGGCGTACTTTCATCAAATGTCATTTTAAAAAAACAGTACGATCAAATTGACAAATCTGATATTTACTGGACGTATGACAAAATACTAGAGCGCCCTTTTAAACATTTAAAGATAACCGGAGGAAACAGTACTAATATCTATTACGAACAAAGTGAAAAACCTTCTGTGCGGCTTTTACGTGAGTGGGTTAATTACCATGGGGGCCATATAAAAGCCGAGGTGAAAAACGACACGTTGTTTTTGAATTTTGATTATGTCCCGGGCAATGGATTTGAAAAATTCTGGTTACGAAGTGCCGAACCGGTAAGAATCTTTTCTCCCGAGCTTCTATCCGTAACCGGATGCAACACAAATTTTGAAATGCAAAAACTGCGACAAAAAACGATGACAGTAAATATGAGTGGCACATCCCGTTTTGAAATTGAAAGTCTTTACCCCCAGATGGACTCAATTAATATTACACAACAAGACTCTACCAAAGTTGTTTTTGAAATGTCTCCCGATTACCGAAAATCGTCTTCACAAAATAAACAAGAGGGAAAGGTTGTTGTGCATAATGTTGCGGGCATAAGATCTGTTGAGGCAACACTACCATCAAATGATTTTAGTGAAAGCATGTCAATACATTCAGTTACTGCTACCATAAGCGGTTATTCCATTCTTGATGTGGGCCATGCGCAGATTCAAAAACTGCAATTACAGGTACAGGATAGTTCTGCTATCATTTTATCTGGAAACGCATTGAAATTGATAAAATAGTATGTAGAAGCAGCACCAGGAAAAGACGACTTTGATGAGTATTTCATAACCTATATATTTTTATGAAAACAATCAAACCAATTTGTAGAGGCCAGCTAAGTTTCATTCATCCATTGGTGACAACAACTGCATTTTTCTTTTTGACAATTTTGTTTACCACAAACATCATGGCACAGGAAAAAAGTCAAATGGTGAGGCTCGCCAAAATTAAGGTTGATGCGTTGCAACTGGAAAAGTACAACGCTGCATTAAAAGAGCAGATGACTACAGCCATTCGTGTTGAAGCGGGTGTATTAACTTACTATGCAGTTGCCGACAAAAAAGATCCAACAAGCATTACAATACTGGAAATTTACGCAGACACTGCGGCTTATAATTCGCACATAACAACCCCGCACTTCCTCAAATACAAAGCGACTGTAAAAAACATGGTAACGTCTTTGGAACTTGTCGACGTTACCTTAATTGCTTCAGCGAAAAAGGAAGGAATGGAATCATCTACACAATGATTCAATGAACATCAATTGACATCAACTCCTTTCTATATTCCGAAGGCGTTTTCGCAGTTATTTTTTTGAAGAAATCATTAAAATGAGTGAAGTTTCGATAGCCTGAATGGTAGCAAACATCAGCTACTGTCAAATCTAAATCTCCCAGTAATTTGCAGGCATGTCCTATTCTCAATTCGTTTAAAAATCCGGTAAAGGATTTTCCTGTTCGTTTCTTAAAAAAGCTGCAGAACGCAGGCGGTGTCATGTTCGCTATTTTTGCGATGGTGGCCAATTCAATCGGCTCTCTAAAATTCTCCAACGCATACCGGTACACATTGTTCATTCTTTCTGTATCCTTTTCATTGAATGAAAGCCGGAATGCGAAAGAAGATAATTGGTCGTGCTTTTTTGTGTTGATCAGGACATTCATTATTTCAAGGAACAGGATTATTTTGGTGATACCTGTCGCATCCAGGATATCGTCTAATAAAGCAGCTATTTTTTTGCTTGTATGTGACGGAAAATTGACCCCTCCTTTTGATTTTTCAATGAGGTTTTCCGCCTTCTGTATAAAAGGTTCTTCAAGACCCAATATTTTCAAATAGTTTGAGGGGAAATAAATAACAATTGCCTTCCCCGCCTGGGTTTCCGTTACATCGCTTTCAGTGGGGTCTCCGTACCAGATATGCGGAAGATTGGGCCCCAGTAAAACAAGATCACCGGCTGAATAATTTCTGATGCAGTCGCCAACAATACTTTTCCCCGAACCTTCTACGATATAATTCAACTCACAAACTTCATGAAAATGAAAAAGAGAATTGAAGTAACTCTTGCTAACTTTCTTTACTAAAATGGCCTGCGTATTCAGGGCTCCTACTTCAATTAAATTTGCCTTCATCGCTTTTCATTTTGCAAAAATGAAGTTACAATATTCGGCAGTAATAAAAGAATTTTCCTCCATCTGTTGCCTTTCAATCCAAGTTCTGCTTAAAATAGTTTAAGTAACGGTTTATAGACTTGTAGGAATGTTGTTCAATTGAAATTAGCTTTGAAACTCATACTCAATCAGCATGAGAAGACGGAATTTTGTAAAAACTACAGGCAGCTATTTCCTGTTATTTCCCCTGGTTAAACCTTTCGCCAATATTGGTTTGGACAAGGGAGGGTTAGAGGATGCCGAACTCAAAGCGAAGTGCATCGCCGCCTTTAACAGGTTTGAACAGGTTTGGGAGTTTAATGATTTCTGGCGGAGAGGCAACACTTTTGATGCATGTCTGAATTTTGCAGATGCGCTGCACAAAAGATGGCCTAACGATGATGAGGTAAAGTCCATACAGCAGCGGGTAAATGCCATGCTTGAAAAAGACTTTGCCTATTTCAAAAGTCTTGATCCCAGTGGAATGTGGACGGATGATTTTGGATGGTGGGGATTGATGGGGCTTAATGCAAGACGACATTTATTGCGCGCAGGGAACAAGGAATTAGCAGATAACTATCTGCAACTTTCTACCGACCTGTGCTGGAAGCAGGCGAAAGATCATGCCTATGATTCTTTACCATCGGCCAATCCTGTTCCGCATGGTTTCAGAAACGGAGATGCTAAAGGCAATGACAAGGGCGTAAAAAATACAGTAACCAATGTTTTGTTTTTCCTGCTGTCTACCCGTATTTATCGATTGATGCTTGCAGAAAATATCAGCGGTAATGAGAAATACCTTGATATGGCTTACAGCCAGTGGAGATGGTTTGACAGCTGGTTTGAATTGGGCAAGTATGAATACCTGAAGAAAACCGCTTCCGGTGGTGCATTGGTGCAGGAACGGCCAACTGCTTTTATTGAGGGATCAGACTATACAGCAATCACCCACCCCACCTGGCATAAAGGTTGGGTTTGGACAGGCGACCAGGGTATGTTGCTCGCCGCACTTTCTGACTTGCTGGCAATAAAAAACAATCTTGCCACATGGGTTTCATCGCATAAAAAGGAAGTGCACTTTGATGTCAATGCCTTTACGAAGAAGGTGCATCATTATATCTCCTTAATAAGCAAAGGCATAAAAACAACGCTGGTTAGCGAAAAGGATCACATCATTCGTGAAGCGCCGCTTACAGGAAACATGGGTCCGGAGTTTGGCAGCGATTATCTCGCAGGACGCGGGATCATGATGCGGTACCTGGGAACACTTGACAGAAGCATTACAGGTGTTGATTTCAAAAATAATATTACAGCAACTGCAAATGCAATTTGGCAAACCCGCGATACCGCCAACAACCAGTTTCAGCCTGAATACACAAGTGTTGAAAATGATAAATTGTATATTCAGCAATTCCGCAGTCAATGGGGACTTGCAGATGATATTTTAAAATGGGACATCGAAAAAGCGAATCTCGAGCAAAGAATAGGTGTTTGTCAATCTATAGGACTTGATGCATTGGGCGCAACGATACGGCTTATGTAGATAGTCAATATTTATAACAATTTCTAACGATTAAATTGGCCATATGAAATTACATGGAAATGCTTACGTGGTATTAATTTGCCTTACCGCCGGTTTTGGCGGCTTCTTATTCGGCTTTGATACCGCAGTGATATCAGGAGCTATCAATTTTCTAAGAATACAGTTTCAATTGTCTCCGGTCATGGAAGGCTGGCTCATGAGCTCCGCATTGCTGGGTTGCGTTATCGGAGCTGCCATTGCAGGTTACCTGTCCGATAAGTATGGCCGCAGAAAAATACTTATTGCATCTGCCTTTTTATTTATAGTATCAGCCATTGGATGTGCCATTGCGCAGACGCCGTCCTTTCTTGTTGTAGCGCGGATTATCGGCGGCATAGGCGTTGGTTTTGCAGCAATGGTTGCTCCCATGTTCATCTCCGAATTATCTCCTGCAAGGCTTAGGGGAAGGTTGGTTTCATTTTATCAGTTGGCCATAACGTTGGGGATTTTGTGTTCCTACCTTTCCAATGCTTTTCTTTTGCGATATGCAGATAACCACATAGCCGCAGGCTCAGAAAGTTTCATGCATTTTTACCTGGTTGCTGAAGTATGGCGTGGCATGCTTGGCTCCAATATGATTCCGGCATTGCTCTTTTTCATCTTCCTGCTTTTTGTGCCTGAAAGCCCAAGATGGCTGGTGAAAGAAGGTCATGTAACGGAAGCAGAAAGAGTACTTCAACGAGTTAATGGCAAAGAAATAGCAGCGTCTGAATTAAATGCAATTGAGTCAAGCATTTCTGAAGAGTCGGGAAGCTTCAGGCAATTGATTGCCCCGGGCATTCGCGTGGCCCTCATCATTGGCATCTCGCTGCCTTTCTTAAGCCAGCTCTCAGGAATTACAACCGTAATGTATTACGCTCCTGCAATCTTTCAGCAAGCAGGAGGACAATCCGGCTCAGCCATGGGAAGCACCGCTATCATAGGTTTCTTCAATATGATATTTACGTTTGTGGCCATCTGGAAAATTGACAAGTGGGGAAGAAAGCCGGTGTTGATCTGGGGGTTTGCAGGTCTTGGTCTTGCATTGTTCCTAATTGGCATGGCGTTCATAAAAGGAAATACTGCCGGAAACTTTTTACTGGGCTCATTCATCTATTACATTGCCGTATTTGCCTCCACACTGGGGCCCGGCGTGTGGGTGGTGATATCTGAAATTTATCCAACAAAAATAAGAGGGCGTGCAATGTCTGTTGCAACACTTTCTTTATTTCTGGGTTCCACATTTGTAACACAGCTGTATCCCATGCTACGTGAATCCATTGGAATAGGATATGTATTCCTGTTATATGCATTGGTAATGCTACCCGCTGCTTTTTTTGTGAGAAAGCTTGTGCCTGAAACGAAAGGCAGATCATTGGAAGAAATTGAACATTTGTGGAAAAACTAAAGGTGATCAATAAAGAATTCTAAATTGATATTCCATGGAAAATTCCATCAATCTGAAAAATAAAAACGTACTGGTTACCGGCGGAAGCCAGGGTATCGGGGCGGCAATATGCAGTGCAATGGCTGCATGCGGAGCCAATGTAGTTGTTAATTACCTGGATAATAAACAAACTGCAGAAACATTAGCAAATGAACTTCAATCGAAATATGGTATCAAGGCACTGATATGCCAGGCTGATATCGCCGATCAGAAGGCCGTTATACAGATGTTTGAGTTTATTGACAACAACCTTGGCAGCATAGACATTTTGGTAAACAATGCGGGTTGCGAAACCATTGGGCACGCTATTCACCTGAGCATGGAGGAATGGGACCTGATCTTTAATGTAAACCTGAAAGGCGCCTTTATTTGTGCGCAGGAGGCGGGCAAAAGAATGGTGAAACAAAACACTGGAGTCATCATCAACATTTCATCTATTCATGATAAAGTACCCAGAAAAGGATTGGTCCATTATTGCGCTTCCAAAGCAGGAATGAATATGATGACCAAATGCCTTGCACTAGAGCTTGCTGAAAACAATATACGTGTAGTGGCTGTTTCGCCCGGCGCCATTCAAACTGAAATGAATAAATCAGAAATTGAAAAATTCGGCAGGGAAAAATTCAATAATTGGATACCCATGGGAAGAATTGGTCTTGCTGATGATGTGGCCTGGACATGTGCATTCCTCGCCAGCGATAAAGCTGCTTATTATACCGCCACTGAAATTTATATTGATGGAGGCTACAAAGAAAATACAATTCCTTACGATCCCCGTCCTCAACTATAAAATAAATGAATACAGCATTAATTGAAATTTATTCTCATGCGGGTGAAGGTTATAACCCGTTTTTCGTAAAAGATAACTGGCAGGTGGCGCAGTTGAACTACATGCCCGAGCAGGACATTTTTGGTATCGAAAAAATGGATAAACACGAACAAACAGACGAAGTGTTTATTCTACTGAAAGGCACAGCAGTACTCATTGCCGCAGAGGAGGATGCAACTAGTTTCACATTTCAGTGCATTCATATGAAGCCGGGCATTACATACAATATCCCCGTAAATGTGTGGCACAATATCGCAATGGAAAAAGATGCGGAACTGATCATTGTAGAAAAAAGCAACACCCATCTGGGCGACTGTGTATACAAGCCATTATCTACCCAAGAAAAATCCAGATTGAACAAACAGATACGTGACACTTTAAATCAAAACAACTAAAAAATATTTTCATGAAATCCTGGGCAAATGATACAGAGCTTTTTGAGCTCTTTAAAAAAGAGTTATACACCCCGGTTGTTGGGGACATATTAGATGCATTCGGATGCTACCACCAGTTTCTCCCCTATGCCATCCAGCCTATACATACAACTGACATTGTAGTAGGAAGAGCCATGCCGGTGTTAATGATTGATGTATATGGACCACAGAAAAAACCGTTTGGCTTATTAACTGAAGCACTTGACCAATTGCAGAGTGGTGAGGTATACCTGGCCAGTGGCGGCGAAATGCGGTGCGCTTATTGGGGTGAGCTGCTTACGGCAACGGCAAGAACAAGAGGTGCCGTTGGCGCGGTAATCAATGGATTCCACAGGGATACCAATCAAGTGGTTCAACAAAACTGGCCTGTGTTCAGCCGGGGCCGGTATGGACAGGATTCTTATGTGCGTACGCAGGTGGCTGACTTTCGTTGTGACATCCAAGTGGGAGACGTTTGGATAAAACCAGGAGATTTGATTTTCGGCGATTTAGATGGAGTGTTGGTTATTCCTCAAAAATATGAAGAGGAAGTGATCCTTAAAGCGCTTGAAAAAGCCAGGGGAGAAAAAGTAGTTCGTAAGGAAATTGAAAACGGCATGAGCAGTACTGATGCTTTTAAGAAATACGGAATATTGTAAATTAATTAAGAATTAAGAATTAGGAATTAAGAATTGTTTCTGTGTCACAATCGCTCGTGAAATAAATTTCACAAATGGTAAGAAGTAATCGCGGCACTTCTCACGTTCATGAAGACCAATGTAAATAATGAGTATCGCACCTAAAGAATTCTTAATTCTTAATTCCTAATTCTTAATTGTAATCGCTCACACTCATTCGCATAAATCAGAAATTGTTATGAAATTAGGTTTGGGACTTTACCGCCACATGCTCAACAGGCAGCATTATGATTTTGCAAGGCAATGTGGTTGCACACATCTTGTTGTGCACCTTGTAGATTACTTCAACAAGGGGAACCAGGAAAATAAAAACGATCAGCCCATTGGAGACAACTCCGGTTGGGGATTTGCCGGAGACCCGGAAAAAATATGGACGGTTGAGGAGTTGGTGCAACTGAAGAAGGAAATTAATGATGCTGGTTTGGAACTTGAGGCCATTGAAAATTTCGATCCTGCTCACTGGCACGATGTATTATTGGATGGCCCCAAAAAAAAGATTCAAATCGAAAAACTGAAACAGATCATCCGCAATGTTGGTGCAGCAGGCATTCCTGTATTTGGATACAACTTCAGTCTCGCAGGAGTAAGCAGCCGCATTACCGGGGACTTTGCCCGCGGCGGAGCCCGTTCCGTTGGAATGGATGGCGTGGATGAAAGACCCATCCGGAATGGCATGGTTTGGAATATGGTTTACGATAAAAATGCGCCCGAGGGTTGCATTCCTGAAATTACCCACGATCAGTTGTGGGAAAGACTTGCATGGTTTTTAAATGAATTAATTCCTGTTGCAGAAGAAGCCGGAGTAAAACTCGCAGCACATCCGGATGATCCGCCGATGCCTTTCATCAGGAAAACGCCGCGATTGGTTTATCAACCTCAGTTGTACCAGAAACTACTGGATATCAAGCCCAGCAGTAGCAATACACTGGAGTTCTGTCTTGGCTCTATTGCCGAAATGACCGAAGGTGACGTTTACGAGGCTACTGAGCAATACGCATCAAATGTTGCTTATGTGCATTTCAGAAATGTGAAAGGCAAAGTTCCACATTACAAAGAGGTGTTTGTTGATGAAGGAGACATTGATTTGATAAGGATCTTAAAGATATTTAAAGAGAATAAATTTGATGGCGTATTTATCCCCGACCACACTCCTCAGATGAGTTGTGATGCTCCATGGTATGCGGGTATGGCTTATACTTTGGGTTATATGAAGGCAGCAATGAAATTGATTTAGTTGGTGCAATTGAATTGATTTAAATTATTGCTCCATTCTAATCCCTAAATCTGCTGTTCGAGATGCCCTGAAGAACATCTCGAACAGCAGAACAAATGAACAGTCTAATATTTATTGATCGTTTCAAATCTTATATCTGAATGGATACTTGCGCCTCTGGAATCCGGTAAAGTAGTTCATCCATTGCTTCCGTAGCCTTTTCCAAAACAAGGCGGCCATCCGGTTCCACCACATGTATCGGCGTGGCATTGAAATCCAGCAACCGGATATCAATACGACTCATTAGCTTGTGTCGTTTTTGTTTTACCAAATCATGCAGGGTACGCCGTTCAGCTGCAGATAATTCATACTTCGACCGTTGTCCCAGTCCATTACCGCGAGGAATAAAGGGCAAAAAGCTTATTCTTTTTATGCCATTATCCAAACAGAATTGTATCGCCCAATCCACCACTGAAAGCTGCCCCGAGACAATGGTTGTTTGAACGGAGGTAAAAATACCGGCAGCAATCAATCGGTGTATAGTCGTTACTGTTTTATCATAAGCATCACATCCAACCACCTCATTGTGGTGCGCCGCAGGTCCGTGCAGACTCACCTTCACCTGGGTTTTGGTGGTATACAACGCCCGCACCAGGCGATCAGGAAGCGCAATGCCATTCGTCGTAAGTTTTGATTTGCCGTGTTGTAAATGAACGTACTCAATTAATTCATGCAGTTGGTGATGAATCGTTGGCTCTCCTCCGCAGAAATGAATGGTCTTTACTTCGTTTGCAAAAAGCCAGTCGATTCGCTCTTTCAAAATAGCAACTGGAGGATGCACACCGCCATCGGGAGGCGCAAGGCAAAAACCACATCGTGCATTACAAAAGCGTGTAACGCGAAAGCAGATCATGGAGGGAAGGTTGATCATTTTACTCATGACTAGAAATGTTTAACGCGTGATACAATAAAGATGATACTCCAGCCAATGCGCCACCATTATAGCGCCACGTTTCATGAGTGCAGAATTCCAATCCTTGGTATGACCGGGCGGCGTAAGCCGGTGAATCTTTGCGCCAGAAAGAAATTTTTTGTAGAACTCCACTGCCGCCTCTCCGGGTCGATTGGCATCAAAAGCGAGGACAACCAGCTTATCCCTGCAAACTTCCGGAAGCCATGGTGCCAGGCGCCCGACCGTAGCGATTGAACTATATCCACAAACAGCCAGTGAAAGCGCATCAAATAATCCCTCCACAAAAATAACCGGTTCCACTTGATAACCACCGAGCACGCTGAATATGCCACCGCCGGGACCAATGGTAAACATCTTATCCTCGTTGCCAGCCTGGCTCAGGTACCGCCCATGAACAGAGCAAAGCGCATGATACAGGTCAAACATAGGAGCAATTACTGCGGGCCGTCCGTTCCAGTCAGGATCAAAACGAACGCCTGCTTCATGGGCAATTTGGATGGGAATACAACGGTGCTCAACATATGCCTGTCCGGGCGTACCTGTCAACAGTAAGCCATTATTCAACCTATTTTGCGGAGCCTCTCCTGTGACAGGCATCGTAAGCGGATCTATTCTTTGCCCATGCGGCATGGTTGATTTATGCTGTTCATATCTTTGCAGCCTGTTCATATTTTGAAGTTGAGTCCCATTTCATTTCTCATGGTCAGCAATGCTTCAGCGTTCCCTTTTGCGTCATCTACGGGATGATGTGAATGTTTTGTTTTTCGCAGATGCTTAAAATTTTTAAATAGGTCCTTTTGCAAACCCTTATATAAACTGCCCAGGTTCTGGGAACTGAAGCCAAATGGATTTCTTCCTATAAAATGATGAAAATACCAGCAGATAAACATCCAATCAAACCCATTGTTATCACTGATAAAAATAGGCCTGTCCTTACTATTGGCGGTGATCCATGTTTCGAATGCGGTCATTACCAACCTAGGCTCATCAAACGTCATTGCCTCCTCCCTTGAATGCCCGGATACCGCAAGTGCCTCTGGTAAATATTGATCAGATATGGGTTTAAGCCTGCCATAAAAAGTCTTGTCGAGTTGATCATCTACGAGTACGGCTCCAAATGAAACCATCGAATAATCACCGGGAATGGGCCCATCACTTTCAATATCAACCATGATAAATGACATAAACTGCTTATTGTTTTACTTCTATTAAAATAAGCAAAAAAACGCTGTACTCGAAATACTTATAACAATTGCAACAAGTTAACAAGAACCTTTACTATAATCCATTTGTATCATCCGCTTCTTTTTCTTTCTCCTTCTTAAATGCGAGTTTTCCAAACTTCCACGTAAAGTTCAGCGATACAGATCTAAATGGAATTTTACGAACAGAGGTGGTCGTGAAATTGGTTCCATATAATTCTGTTGTTTGTTTTATGTACTCATTGAAAGGATTATTGGCAGTGAGTGCCAGACTTCCTTTCTTGTTCCAAAACATTTTTCTAATTGCAAAACTATAGGTGGTAAATGATGGATACTTACCCTGCACTTCATTTCTGGCAGAATTAAAGTTGCCGAAAAATTCTGCCGACAAGGTACCGTTGAACTGGTAGCTGGCATTTATATTGATCCTGTAATTAAAGGAAGTGCGGCTTTGACTGGTGTCAATCTGGTTGTCAATCTTACGATGAAAAAAAGAGAGATTGCTTCGCAGAGCTAATTTTGACGTGGGATGTACATCTGCAAAAAGGTTGATCCCGGTATTATCTTCTGTTCCTATGTTTTCTCTTGAACTTACAGAAACGTTGTAGTAAGTAGAATCGCCGACTTGTAAAGTAGGATAAAACTTAACATAGGGTTGAATGTCATTTAAGTTATGCCTGTAAAACGCAGTGACTGAAATGGAACCACCATTGGCAATATCATGTGCATAACCAAGCTCAACACGATGCCCAATTTCAGGTTTTAGATAAGGATTTCCGGCAGTAATATTTTTGGGATCGGCTGTATTGATAAAGGGGTTGAGATCGCCATAATCGGGTCTTTCAATTCTTTTGGAATAGCTAAGTTTGATGGTTTGGTTCTCTCCTAATTTCCTGGATAAATACACAGAAGGTACAAATGTATTATAGCCCGGCGTCGTGACATTCTTTTGCGCGTTTGAATAATAGGAAGAAGTTTCTGTGCGTTCATAACGGCTACCCACTTTCACATCAAAAAGCTGCATAACAGGAAAACTCAGTTCTGCATAGGCGGCGTATACTTTTTGGTGGTAGTCCAGGTTGTTGGATAAAGCGCTGTCATGGCTATAATCTTTTTGATCGGGTTGATAACTCATTACTTCTGCATTACTCTGAATATCCATAATGGTCATCTTGGCTCCTGTTCCCAACATTACCTTCTTTGCTATTGGCTGGCTGTAATCCAAAGCAATTTGCGTTTCATACTGCTTGCCGGGGTTGCTATTCATGATACCATAATACAGAGAATCCTGTGGCATCAGGGACAACAGGTTGTTCGCATTTGTTTGTGAACGTCCGAGGCTGGAGTTCACCGACAAGTTCAATTCCTGGTCCTCTTTGGCAAAAGTTCTTCTATAATTAAAAGCAATATCAGAGTTGTGAAACCTGTTTTTTGTATTGGTGTTGTTGATGTTCCAAAGTGTTGCCAGCGTATTTCCGCCAGCATCGGTCGTTTGCTGCAATTGGTTGATTGCACCACCATTGTCATTGCCAAATACATTGTAATTTATGCTGGCGCTGATCGCATTGTATTTTTTCCACGTCCAGTCAATACCAAGGCCAGATTCAACACCTCTGCGCATGAGTGAAGTGTTGCCGGTCTGTGATAAAGAAGAAAAAGTATTGGTGAGTGTGTCTACAGATTTTCTAAGGCTGGAGTATGGTGTGCTCACCTTAAGCCTGGCATTGCCCGCGACAAATGCATTGACAGCAAAATTATTGTTTCGGGCATTGAAGTTGAAGGAGCCATTTTCTGAGCGGGTTCCGGCCGTTAAGGAAAGATTGCCGTTTACACCTTTTGCATTGCTGGTCTTTAAAATGATATTGATGATGCCTCCCATGCCTTGCGCATCGTATTTGGCACCGGGATTGGTAATTACTTCAATGCTTTTTATCTGGCTGGCAGGAATGGATTGCAGTACATCGGCAACGTTGCTTCCAAATGCGGTAGAAGGTCTGCCATTAATAAGAAAACGAATGCCGCCATTCCCGGCGAGTTGCACATTGCCATCCACATCAACAGATACCTGCGGCACTTTTTTCAAAATATCAGTAGCCATGCCACCTACAGAAGTAAGATCCTTGTCTGCATTGAACACCAACTTGTCAATTTTATTTTCGACCAGTTTTGTTTTCGCTGTTACTGTTACTTCAGCAAGACTCTTTGCTTCTTTAGATAGCAATATGTCTTTTAAAACAGTACTCCCGTTTTTTGTAACACTAATATTGGGAACAGTTACAGGTTTATAACCGATGCACTCAACAAGCCCCTGGTAATGACCAGCCGCCATGTCAGTGATCACAAAGTGTCCATCCATGGAAGTTGTGCTGCCCGTTACTGTTTTACGACCCAGGCTATCCAAAATTGTTACGGTCGCATATTCAAGAGGTGTTGAAGCGACTCCATCCACCACGCGGCCCGATATTTTTCCTTTTTCTGTGTGCTGGGCAAATAAAGGGCTATAGGTCAATAATATAGCGATCACCGGCAACAATTTCCTCATCCTGATTATTCTTTTGGCTGCAAACCTAAACGCCAATTCTGGAATCTTTCTGATTATTATTTTTCTGGTACTTTTCCGCATTAGCAGCAGCAAAATAATTCCACAGGATTTATATATCTTACTGCTCTCTAAAATATGATCATGGCAATCCGCAACAGCAGAAGAACATTCATTCAACAGAGTACCCTCACCCTTACCGCGGCATTTTTGGGACTCTCGTTTAATAGAAAAAACCATCCCCCACTTTTATCATTCTCTACATTGGGATGTCCGGGTTGGAGCGTTGATGAAATAATAAATTTTGCTGCCGCGAATGACTACCAGGGCATAGAGTTGCGGGGCATCTTAAAGCAAATGGATCTTGCTAAAGTTCCCGAGTTCAGTACCGCAGAAAACATACGGCAATCATTAGGCAAACTCTCAGATAAGAAACTGAAGTTCGTGGATCTTGGTTCATCGACAGCGCTGCATCATGACGAAGGAGCCGAACGAACAAAGAACCTGGATGAAGCCAAACGCTTCATCGACCTTGCCCAACAATTACATTGCCCGTACATAAGAGTGTTTCCAAATGAGCTTCCTAAAAACAAAGCGCATGATGAAGTGATTGAACTTATAACAAAAGGCCTGATCACATTGGGCGATTATGCAAAAGGGTCAGACGTTACAGTGTTAATGGAAACCCATGGAGATGTTGTAAAAATAGCGGACATAAAAAAGATCATTACAACGGCCAATCATCCCAAAACCGGACTGGTATGGGATCCTGTAAATATGTGGGGGATAACAAAAGAATCACCAACGCTGGCTTACAATGAGTTGCACCCTTACATAAAACATGTGCACATTAAAGATGCGATTGTTACAGATAACAAGCCTGTCTACACACTTTTAGGCAAAGGAAACACGCCGGTGTTTGAGGCCATTGACATTTTACGAAAAAATAATTACAAAGGCTATTACAGTTTTGAATGGGAGAAATTGTGGCACCCGGAAATCGCCGAACCGGAGATTGCTTTAGCAGATTATCCCAAAGCAATGGCCAGCCATTTTGCGAAATAGATCGCGGGAAGTTGTTTATTGACAACAAAAATATTCATCAAATATCAGGGACCATTGTAGTCAAATAATATGGTTTATCATCGAGCATTATTTTTGTTTTTGATAAAACGCGTATATTTTTTCCTGATAAATATACCCACATTGTGTCAATGATATTATGAAAGGCCGGTTTTAGTTTATTGTCAGTAATTAATCGTATCGCTTGCATCTTATCATCATAAAACCAACGGCCTTGCGAAAAACTTACAAAAGGGCCGCTTCCTGAGTATTTAAAGGTACTATCATTATTAAGCCAAATTTTACTTTCAGAATAAAGAGGGCCTCTGGGATTTTCAAAATACTTTCCACCAATATATGTTTGCATTTCTTTTTGCGTTACACAGCAACACAATTGCGTTAATAATACAGCAGTTATTATAAACTTATTCATAAACTATCCTTACTTCCATCAAAAGTAAAATAAAAAAGTCCGTCGAGAATTTTGAATTTATTTGATGGGCTAAAAATTAAATACTCAAGGATTTGCACACAGTTTTTTTTTAGAACTGTTATACTAAAAGAATAGAAAGCAACACCAGTCTTGTATACGCTATTTCAAAAAACCGTGTGGGTTATGCCGTTACTTCTTTGTTTTTTGATCTCCCGAATAATTAGTAAGTTCACAATTAACCTTTTAGACCCTTGCCCTGTGAGTGAGGTGGCGAAGCGTTGCCTTAACCAATGAAAAGTTTACAATAAATGACGAGCCCTCTATTATCAACTCTACTTCATTACAAAACGTTGTTCCTGTTTTTATACCTGTCTTTAGCCTGCTCATGTGAAACGATTTCTAGAATAAAGAAGTCTGACGTAAATAGGATTTCTGACAAATTTGAGGGAGCCTACAATAACAAACCCTATCTTATTAGATCTAATATTCTGGTTACAAGGCGGGATTCATTAACAACAGCAATGGATCTTTTTGACACATCAAACACATTAAGGCCCGACTTAGACTTTATTCAAATTAAATTCAATTCAAAAGGTCAACTTAATTTGTGGTACAAAGACACATCGGTTTTTAGACCAATTACATTAAATGGAAAATTTTCAAAAAAAGGTTATTACGAAATTTATTTTAAAAAGGAGCAACTTGAAATCCCTCCTGTTGTTCATTTTCTTTTTAGCACGCACGATATTCAAAGGATAAGAATTTATGAAACAAAAAGCGATGACTTAATTATCTACAACTATAATTATATTAGTGGTAATTTCTTGTTTGTTGGCGACGGCCCAAGCAAGATGCAGTTCTTCTTCCACAGAATAAAATAATGATTTGATAAAAACAATGACCGACATCGAGCAAAGAATCAAAGACGAATGGCGTGAACTCTCCTTTTATTATGATCTTGAAAAGAATGAGAATAAAAGTGAATGGAGGTTTTATGGCAGTAAACTTGGGCTGTACAATTTTGTAAACCTCCTGGAGAACTACACAACTGAGCCAGCAAATAATTTTCTTTCTGAACATGACCATTATGGGCCTTACAACTATTTAAAAGTAATGACCTGGCACAGAGCGGAAATAACAGAAAACTATATTGCCGGCACAATTGCGGACTTGAAAAATCTCAAAAATATTATTGCTGACAAATTAGAAAAGGCTCAGCCCGGACAAAACTTTACGATTGATAAGGAATATGGAACGGACAATACATCAACCCTAACATTTTTTACGATGAAGGATGACTTTGACCCTGCCTCAATGGACGGAAATTTATGATTCGACCACTCCTAACGTTAATAGTTCTATTGGCGTTTTCTTGCAACTCGAAAGAAAAGAAATTGGTTAGCTTCGATACAATAAAAGGTGGCTATATTACCCAAACCCTTCGTCTGTGACTTAGGTGGCGAAGCATTGGCGAAGCCGGCAGGTTTAAAAAAATATTTCGCAAGTATTAAGCGATCAGAAACATGCTTACATTTATGAGTTAACTGTCACTTTATTGAACCCCTACATTCATCAAAAATATTTTTATTAATGGGACTATTTGACAAATTATTCGGTAATAAAACTAAGCCGGCAAATCCTGACAAATCAAAACTTTTAAAATTATTGGAAATTTATAAAAATCAAAATGGCAAAAGGGACAGCTATAAAAATGTAGTCTTGGAATTAATGAATGGAAACTCCTTTTTACTATTGCCTTCTCAGAATGACGATGAAGGCTCGGCGTCTTGGACAACTGCTGAAAAGGACACAACCTTAAAACTAACTTGTGTTTACAATCTTGATGGACTAAAGGTTTTAGGTGCTTTCACAGACGAAACCTCTCTACTGGCTTGGGCAAAGAAACCGACACAATACACCGCTCTTGCCTCAAAGGATGTGCTGAAATTATGTGAAGAGCAACTGATAGAAAGAATTGTTGTAAATAGTGATTTACCTACAATGTTTGTGTTGGAAAGGAATAGAGCGAATATTAAAACTGAAACAATTCAAGAAGAGACAACTGTGCAAGTAGGTACACCAAACAGACCACTTGAAAGAAGAATACTTCAAAAACTTATTGACCAATTTCAAAGAGTTGAAACAATTGATGAAGTATATCAATACGGACAAGCAAAAAATAATGAATTTAGTATCGTACTTGGTTTTAAACTTTTGACGAATTCAGACAATGCAAAGACTGCAACGATAAACGCCGTGCAAACAGCATTGCAGGGTGAAAAAATAGACCAACTACTTGACTTGTTTTTTATTGAGGATGAAGGATGGTATCAAACAATTCGTAACGTAGAAAATTCCTTCTTTTATAAAAGGTAATGATACGACAGAAAAGCGAACAGCTAACATTGGTACATGCGTTTATTTACAAGTTGGCGGCCACTTTACAGAACCCAAGCTTTTAAATTATTGTCGGTAATACAAAACAATACTATTATGGCACAAACACCTGAACAAAATCTTGAAAAACTTGGAATCATTTTACCAGAGGCATCTCAACCTATTGCAACTTATGTAAACTGTGTAAGAGTAGGTAATCTATTATTCATGTCAGGCAAGGGACCTTTAAAGTCTGATAACACTTACATTACTGGTAAACTTGGAAAAGACCTTAGTATTGAACAAGGTTATGAAGCTGCCCGACTTGCAGCCATTTGTCATATAGCTGTTTTGAAAACTGAATTAGGCGACCTGAAAAGAGTAAAAAAAATAGTAAAAGTTTTGGGAATGGTAAATTGCACAGACGACTTTCTTGAGCAACCAAAAGTTATAAATGGTTATAGCGACTTGATGGTTTCAGTCTTTGATGATAAAGGAAGGCATGCTCGCAGTGCGGTAGGAATAAATGTCTTACCAATGAATATAGCAGTAGAAGTTGAAGTAATAGTTGAGATCGAGGACTAACTATTTTGAAATCACTGAACCATTAAAATAAAATAAATCAATCTTTTTTTAACTTATGCCAGCCTATATAATTGTTGAACTATCGGTTATAGACAAAGAAGGGTATGAAGAATATAAAAAATTAGCACCTTCTTCCATATCATCTTATGGAGGCAAATATATCGTCCGTGGCGGCCAGACGGAAAATTTGGAAGGAAATTGGCAACCTGAAAGAATCGCAGTTTTAGAGTTTCCAACAATTGAACGAGCCAAAGAATGGTGGAATTCCGAAATGTATTCAAAAGCTAAAAGCATTAGACAAAGAACTGCGGTAACAAAAATGATTTTAGTTGAAGGTGTTTAGTATCGAAGAATAGAACGAACCTCTTATAGTTTGCATCTTCACAATATGAAAAATCTAAATTTAAAAATATTACTTTTTTTTGTAGCAGTTTCATGTGGACAGAAGAAATCATCAACCAAAACGTTGGACGCTACTACAAACGAGCAATTAGTATTCGACACTAATAGAATAACAGTTATTCCCGTTGACACAAGTGACCATTGGCTTTTTAAAGATGCAAAATCATTCCGGTTGACAACCCAGGATTTGAAATCTGTTGAAACAATTTTTAATGATTGTGTTCGTAATCATAATATCAAACAGGACACAACGAAAGATATTAATGAATTTATTGACCTAAAAAAATATAAAGTTCAGTATGTGCCGTTTATTGGTTCAAATGGAGACAAGAAAGTTTATGTGAATTGCTTTTGTTCTTTTTATTGGAACTATGATTCAAGCGGTTGGAAAAAATATTTGATTGCAGTTAAAGATGGTGGAAGTTGCTTTTTTCACGTGACTATAAATTTGACAACTAACAAGTACGAAGAATTTTATACAAATGGTTACGGTTAAATCTCCAACCAACACGGGTTTAGCAAAAAAGTCGGTCGCCATCTTTTTGAACTACCAATAATGATGGCTTTAGCATTGCTCAACTAGTTGCCGTGGCCCAATCAATTTACACTAGTTTTACATAAGTACCTTTGATTTAATCCTGTTTCAATGAATTTAAAAGTTATTTCATTTCAAGTAGCCGACAGCATTGATCTAAAACAGTTTAGAACTGCCTTTACCGTCAATGTTCATTATGCTGATACAGACGAATTGTTTTACCATATGGAAGCATATAAATATCTATATGTATTTAAATATGGCGTGGTCTCCTTCCTGGGTTATAATGAAATTGATACGACTTCACTTTTAAAATTGATAACTTCTTATTGCAAAAATCCTATTGAACAAAGGTTGAGCGATGAATTTGAGATAGAAACCAATGCATCCTCTATCCGTTACGGTTATAACAAACTTGAAATTCCCAAACCTGATATTGAAATGATCAGGCTGATTATGCTCAACGCGTCACAAAGCGTAGCCTTGGATCATTACAATCAGCAAACCAACTTGTTACTGGAGGAAACCAATTACCATACTCAAGCTTTAGAAAGAAAAGGGAAAATCGACCTAGGCGGTGTTGAGATGAAAAAATACATTGGGCGGACGCTTAACCTTAAAAACAAAATCTCTGCCAATCTATACATTTTTGACTCGCCAGAAGAAACGTGGGAAAATGAAACGCTCAATAAATTGGACATAGGGCTAAAAAAAACGTTTGATGTGCAATCACGATTTCGCACCATCCAGGAAGGACTGCAAATTGTAAAGGACAATTTAGAACTTTTCAAGGACTTACTCCAATATCGTAACAGCGTGGTGCTGGAATGGGTTATTATTCTTTTGATCTTAGTGGAAGTTATCAATGTGTTGCTAGAAAAAATTTTCAAATAGTCGGCTGCAATATACTGACACCCTAAAAATGAACAAGCGACTTTTACTATTTAATATTATTTTTTACGCAATCACCTTGACATTTTATTATAAAGGTAAACAAGACCCAAGCAGCTCATTGGGTTATGGTTTCATTATTATAGGCTTTTGGGGCATAGCTTTGGTGGCGCTAATATTTTTACTGACAAAAAAAGTAATTCAACCAAAAACAATCCTCGACAAAATTAGTATTGTAACAGCGACACCTCTTTTGTGTGTTGTTGCAGTTGGACTCATCATGACATTTAATGACACAGCAACTTCTGAATGGTATTTTAACAAAGGCAACCATCGTTATAAAGTATTAACCTTCGACTACAGAGAGACAGGTTCCAGAAAAAGAATTGAATACTATAAAAGCAGCGAGACAGTAAATGTTAATGACCCTTTTGTAAATATTGACAAATGGGTAAAGGACAGCACATGGGTTTACTTTTCAAAATCTGGCGACACGACGAAGACTATAAAGTACAAGGACGACTTACAAATAAAGTAATACTACAGCTTACATGCACTTTGTAATTGAAGGAAATTGCGAGATTATTTAAAACGTTACGCATTAACTGCTACAGGGAAAAATTCCTTTCAGGGTTATACAAGCCATTTAAGAAGCAGCTTAAATGAGGCTGCCGCTAACACGGTTTTGGCTGCAAATCCTTGAGCAACTTAAAAATTGCATTTTACTCCAAAAATTTTGAATTTATTTGATTGGCTAAAAATTAAAAAGCTCACAAAATCAACATTTTATGAGCTTTTTAAATCGGGTTGTTACCCTTTTAGTCGGGTGGACAAGATTCGAATTTGCTTTATAAAACTTTGATCTTTAATCAATTAAATTTCTAAAAAATTAAATACTCAAGGATTTGCACACAGGAATATTTTTAAGAACTGATACACTACAAAAATAAGAAGAACCACCATTCTTTTATACGCCACTTTCAAAAAACCGTGTGAGTTATGCCGTTACCAGTTTGTTTTACAATTCCCCGAATAAATAGTAAGTTCACTTTTTAACCGGTAACCCCTGAGCCAATTATGAAAGTCTTAGGCTATTCAATTTCCGCCGCCGATAATGATTCATATATGAACTCCGACCAGCACGAAGTTAATATCTGCAGATGTCTGGATTTCGTTAAAAATCGCCACTTACACTTAAACCCTACATTTAAACTAAATAAGAAAAACTATGACATATCATACACTTGGGATGATTTCTTGCTAGTATCAGATCGATTTAAACAGTTTTGCATTGACAACAAATACACCAGTGTTTCCTTTATTGAGATTCCCAATTATCCAACGAAACATTTGATGACTGTGTCAAATATTACAGACTTTGATTCCGCAAGAAGAGAGACAAAGTTTCTTGAATTCAGTCCCGAATGCAACGAATACAACGAAGTTGTTGGTGCCACACCAGTTTGTTTAACAATCGACTCTCCTTTGACAGATAATTTTTTTCGAACAAACATTGAATTTGGCAGAGGCTATGCCAAGGGGCCGATTATTTTAGTTGGTGTGGAAACGGCGATAAAATTGAAAGCCCAGAAATTGAAAGGCCTCTATCTTGAAAAAATATTAGCCAAGTATGATTGGGAAAAAAGTTAAATAAAATATGAATAAACACATTCTTATTTAACGTTATCTCAAAAAAGGCATTTTAGTATGGCCTTACCCGTTTGTTTTTTGATTTCCCGAATAAATAGTAAGTTCACTTTTTAACCACCCAAACCCTTCGTCTGTGACTTAGGTGGCGAAGCATTGGGAAAAAATTCGACTCCCCTTAACCCTACAAATTCAAATAAATGTACAACGAAGCAATTCTATTACTAGTCATATCGTATGTCCATAAAATCTTTCCTGCTCCTCAACTTAAGAAAGCTGCTTCATTATTGGTTCTTATCATTTCGACTGCGCATGCATTTTCACAAGACTCTCCTAAAACTGTTGCCAGAACAAAAGTAATTTGGACAACTCCAGTATCTAAAAATACAAATGTCAATGGGCTGGCAGTTGGAATAATGGCTTGGCCATGGATGAAAGCTGACTCATTAAAAATTAGCGGATTGAACATTGAGATATCTCCATTTGGATTAATTGGGGGCATTTATGGGCTATGGGGAACTTTTGTGTTTCGCAGGGATACAACAAATGCTGAAGCTTGGGCGAGCAACAGAGTTTTTCCTGAGGAAGACAAATTTATTGAAACAGAAATCAAAGGCGTTTCTGTTAGTTTGGGAGGACTATGTGGGGCAGCAAACTTTTCAGGGACAGATATCAATGGATTCTCTTGCAATGCTAATCAAATGAGTGGATTTGAACTGACAGGTTTGATGAATTTGCACTACAAATTTCGAGGTGTAATGATCGCCGGGCTCAGGAATAAAGTAACAACGGGAAACGGTGTGCAAATTGGTCTAATTAATACTTGCAAAAGCGGTCGGGTTGTTCAGTTAGGACTTATCAACCGCATAGGAAAGAGAATAATTCCATTGATAAATTTTAGTCTTAATAAAAGTTGAAACTTCCCAGAGTTCCCTTACTGATTAATAGGATTGAAAAGTTAGAAAAAAGGAAAAGCAATTGCTTGACGATTGACTCCAATGGTAATTGTGAACGACATCGATCGATAATCTCGGAGGCGCCAATTTCCAGTAACCCATCAAACATGAAGTACATTTTTTTATTACTTATCATTTCTATTTGCTCTTGTGAAACAATTTCCAGGATAAAGAAGTCGGACATACATCCAATTTCTAACAAATTTGAAGGCAGCTACAATAATAAACCATACCTCATCAAATCTAATCTGCAAGTTAGAGAAGATGATTATTTAACAACAGCTACTAATCTTTTTGACACATCAAAAACAAAAAAGTCTGGCTTAGACTTCATTCAAATAAAATTCAATTCAAAAGATCAACTTATTTTATATAATACTGACACATCAGTTTTTAGGCCCATTACTTTAAATGGGAAATTTTCAAAAAAAGGCTACTATGAAATTTATTTTAAGAAGGAGCAACTTGAAATTCCACCCATTGTTCATTTCCTTTTTAGCACGCACAATATTAAAAGATTAAGAATTTATGAAACAAAGAGTGATGACTTAATTATCTACGACTATGATTACATTAGTGGTAATTTCTTGTTTGTTGGCGACGGCCCGAGTAAAACGCAATTCTTCTTCCACACAGTAAAATAACGATTACTAAAACAATGATCAGTATCGACCAAAGAATCAAAGACGAATGGCGCGAACTCGCCTTTTATTATGACCTTGAAAAGAAAGAGAACAAAAGCGAATGGAGTTGTTATGGAAGTAAACATGGGCTGTACAATTTTGTAAAACTCCTGGAGAACTATACAACTGAGCAAACAAATGATTTTCTTTCTGAGCATGATCATTATGGGCCTTACAACTATTTAAAGGTAATGACCTGGCACAAAGCAGAAATAACAGAAAACTATATTGCAGGCACAATTGCGGATTTGAAGAATCTCAAAAATATAATTGCAGGCAAATTAGAAAAGACCCGGCCTGGACAAAGCTTTACGATTGATAAAGAGTATGGAACGGACAATACATCAACCCTAACCTTTTTCATGATGAAAGATAGCTTTGATCCTGTCTCAATGGACGGAAATTTATGACTCGATCACTCCAAATATTATTGGTTCTGTTGGTGTTTTCCTGTAATTCGAAAGAAAAGAAATTGAACTTGAAACAATCAACACTGTCCAGATTCATCGATTCATTTGAACCAGACCATGACACTCTTCCCAATGGTAAAAGGCTACTGGACAATAAAGATTCAGTAATGAGTCTTTATTACAAAGAGGTTGTTGGCTCCGACACGTTAAAAGGTGGCTATATTACTTGTTACGGCATCGACGACAGCATATTGTACTTTTATCTTCGTCTCAATGATACATTACGTTTATTAAAAAAAACTTCGAGTTATACTTCACCCTGGTCCTTAGGAATATTAGAAAAGGACTTTGATTCTTTTTTCATCACAGCTCTTGACAATGGCAACGGCACTCCATCAACATATCAGATTTTTGAGAAAAAACCGGTAAGAATATTTTGGGTGACAAAGTTGAAGCTTGGAGTTATCAGGTAAATGGTGATTCCTTATTTTTACTGTACGATAACCACACTTTAAATCTTGTTGGCAACTATATTGAGAGGAAACAAGCAGACAGCATTTTCCTTTATAATGTAACATCTGGCAGACGACAAGGATTCAAATTGCCAAAAGAAATTTCATATGACTCTTACATTAACTTAGAAAAAATAACAAAAAGTACGTTGACTATTAGCTGGGTAAAAGCAATGTCAAGCGACGATGAAAAGCTTGTTAAATATAGCCGCTAATAAAGGAGTTGACAATAGCTGTTAAACAAAATGCAACTCCAGCTTTTATTTTACTACGCAGCTTTTCATCTGCAGAAATCGCCTTTTGACAAGTAAGCAGCGGTAATCCTATATAGCTTCAGTACCAGCTTGACGGAATATTATTATCTTGCCGCTCTAAATATCCCAGAGAATTTGGCAAGTTCATTTGTCACTCTATAAAAAACAACCCTTTTATTCATTAAAATTAAATTAGACCGTATGAAAAAAATCTGTTTCCTAACACTGTTATCGCTTGGACTTCTATCTTGTTCTGACAAATGGGAATATAAAATTGTCTCAGTCAAAGGCAAGGAACAAGAAAATGGGAAGTTTCAATCTAACAAATTTGAAGTTTCCGACACTGCATTAAATTTATTTGGAAAAGATGGTTGGGAATTAGTGAATGTTTACGGAAAAACAGAAACCGTACACCCAAACTTTGGTAACGACCAATATGTATCAGGGCTTCAACCTAACGTAAGGACGGAGGAACTCAATTTTGTTTTTAAACGAAAAAAATAATTTTAGTTTAACTATGAAAAGATTATCTCCACTTATTTTGTTTATTGCTATAGTTCTTAGTAGTTGTAGCAGCGTTTCAAACAAATCCGTTTCAGAAAAGTTAACTACGGATGAATTAGGTAAAGCAATTAAGAATGACACAGCATTCTCCGCATTTTATGAAAGTGTCAGAAAATCGGTTGATAATATGAGCGATATAAAAAAGGCGAAATACAAGGATATTACTTATAATATGTTATTCAAGTATTTCAAATTTATTACAGACACGACTTATTGGAAACCTTTATCAGAAAGCTGGGATAAGGAATGGACAGACAGATACGGTAGCTACCTACCAAAGGCAGATAGTACATTAAGCTATTGGCGAAAATATCTAGAGGAAAATTCTTTGAACAAATATGTTAAGATTGATCTAACTCAAATAGACAAAGAATATTACGAATATGCCGGAGGACTAAAGGAGGTTAATATGGGTTTTAGATTAACACCTCTTCAGGGACCCATACAGCAAATCCGTTTTACTTATGGATATAAACCAAAAATCAACGGCGACAACAAATACTATGAAAAGCACAGTTGCATCTCAACTGCTCCCTTTTCAGTCCCGACAGTACGTTTTTGGGAAGTAGACTATTCTGATAGAGATAACTTTGGCGGTAAAAATGTCGAGACTTTTTTAAGAGATTACAATTTGTACATTGATATAACCAATATTCGTAAAGACGGTAAAAACATATCTACAGACGATTTTTCTGTTCCTGCAAAAGTTTCAGAGTGCTTTGAAAACGAGAAGGACTATCCTACACTTTTTGAAATCAGCAAACAAGAGCTAATAAGGGATATTATTAATAAAGACTTTATTAGCAAATGGGAATACCGCAACAAAAAGGCAGACGAAATCAAAGAGAAAAAAGATAAGCTTTGTTTTGATTTCGTAAAGGATCTATAAATATTCACTTTCAACATGGGCTTGCTTATATGGCGGAGTGCTGCCGGAGTAAACATGTACATTTATCGGCAAAGTTCCGATACCATCAATATGGCCAGTCAATAAATTATATTTTCTAATATTAATTTACACTATGTGGCCGTTCGCGGTTGGCCGAGCAATGCATGTCGCCATAGCAGCAAGCCCTGTTCGTTGACAGCCGCTAATGCAATACACTAAAGTTTTAAAATGCTAGTGCTTGATCTAAATCAATACAGATACCTAATTATACTTGGTCTAGACAAACAGTTAATTCAACTTAAAGGAGGATTCGTTCTTGATAGTCTAGATCCTGCCGTAGAAGGTGACAGGCTTTTAAGGGCTCGCGTCGAGAGATTTGTGAAGCGAAAGAATCTTGACGGACTCGATAGAATGCTACAAAACTTAATTCATCGTTTTCGATCTAAATATGATTCCGATTTCGCATCGACTTTACTTCAAATGACAGGCATTCGTATCGAACCAAATTCTGCTGACAAATTCTCAATATCTACAAACAGAAACCTTCGAATCGGAATGTCAGGCAATGGAAATACATGCTTGACCTTCGTTTCGATTGAACTTCCAACCGGAAGTGGTTCGATATACTGTATTAAGGAGAACCATCCAAATCTGTCGGCTCATTGGCTAGATGCTCACACTGTTGAGGTAAAAATCCCAAATGTTCGCGAAGAGATTGAGAGGGTTACAACTGTTAGAATGTATAATGAAACCATAAGTATTCTTTACAATGTAAAGCTTGACCTTTAGTGCGGTTAATACTGATTTCGCAAACTACCCCAAAAAATATCCACGTGTGCTTATAGATTTAGAAGAAATATTTATAGTTGGCCATGACACCTTCTTCGATAGCATATCTCCAACCTCAACTTTTGGAGTAACATTTGAAGACGACCTAACCACTGGTTATTTCTATGCAGTGGAGACAAAACCTGACTTGCAAATTCTTGACGCACTTCATGTCTATAATGTTGTTGACATTATAGACAAAGACAAACCTTGCAAAATACAAATAGCATGGAGCGAAAATGGATTAATAGCTTCATTGTTAATTAACGATTATTGTCATGCAATTTTCGACTTTAAAACTAAAGCAGGTTATCGCAGAAATGGATTTCCAGCAAACAATGGAGAATGGGCGAAGGTAAATGATCGAGTTCTGACCGAAGATTTAATAAATAAAATCTTCAATAACGAAAACAGTTAAAGCCTCGGTTTGTTCTGGTTTCTTAGTTTAATAATTTTATTTTCCTGGTTAAGCAACTGTTGCAATTCGGCCTTGATTGCCAGAGAAGGATTTCGGACAACCATCTGAAATCTCACGGCCATTTTATCCAGTGAAATATCTCTATCCAAGAATTCAATTTTCTCTTTGGTGTTAATATCCTGGTGATACAACAAAGCTGTATGCGCCATCTGTGTGTTAACATCAGGGTATTTTTGAACAAAGCCAGAAGTAATATCAACAAGCGTCATTTTCTCCAGCAAAAAATACATGTCAACAAAATCTTTTAACCTGGATCCGTTATTGAGAATGGCATTCAACTTCATGGCTCCGATGTCTTCCAGCGAAAACATTCGTATCCCCTCTTCAAATATTAGCGGCTTTAAAATCGGGTATTGATGGGCAATCAGATCGACTTTTACATCCTCTATAAATGAGAAAACCCCGTTCTTTAAAGTTTTAATGTTTTGCGCATGATACTGCTTGGATAAATGGTCTGCTAATTTTCCAGCATCAAAATCATGACTTGTAAAAAGATCGATATCAACTGATTTACGGTGACCGATCATTAGGGAAAGCGCCGTTCCACCGACAAGATTAAATGCTGAGAGCTCAGCGTCATTCATAAGTGTTTTGATCAGATCCAGTGTCCCGGCTTCGACTGTTTGCGTCTGTAGCATAACAATTCCTCTCTCTGGAGAGAAAAATAAGCGCATACCTCATCGATGGCATAGTCGGGAAGAAAAACAATCTCATTTTTGATCGCATTGATAACAAAAGACTCCCCGTAATAACGGATGATTTCTACCCAATTTTCCGGGGTACCTCTCTCAATTACCCGTGCGATTACCGTACGGTATTCTTCCCGCCACTCTATATCATCGTACCTGAATTCCCAAAACAGGCGTCTTGGCAAGTCAGGCTTGTCCGATATGACTATTTTCTCCCCCATGTTTTAAAATTACAAAATCTATTTTAAATCGTTTTTATAGGATTAATCTCCAGCTCGCAGGTGATTATTTCCGACATTCAGCGAACTGTCACGCATTGAATTAAATAAAGTAGTAGGAAAAATGCATAGGTCGCTATCATGAGGTACAAGAACCATTTCATGCATACCTCAAAATAATCTTTCGCGTTATGTTCAGGAAAAAGCAAGTATCGTTTCTCTTGAATAATTTCCTTAGGTTGTTCGATAATCATTCTTTTTATTTCCTCCGCCTTTCGGTTAATTAACGCCTCAGTTGAGGGGGAATTAACCCGCGTAAGATCCGTTTGTAAATTTTCAACCTTGTTCGAAAGCTTGTTATTTAACACACTCAGTAAACTTACGTTTTCTGCCAATTCACCCATTTTTTGATTAGCTTCTTTTTGCTCTGACAACACTTCGTTCAGCACCGTTATCATCACTTCATTTTCCATAACACTGCATTTTTTAAGTTTTAAATTCTTTTAATCATTGCGTCATCTTTAACTCAATCGTCTTTTCTGTTTTAGTTTTCGTCTTCGGTTTTCTTCTTCAGTTAATTCTCTTGGCACTGACATGCCCGATTGTTCATTCCTCATAAGAATATCTAAAACGCCGGAATTATTTCTGGAAAATTCGTTATCAATATTCTCATTCACTCTGCCATTTTCAGTAAGTTTTTGCTTGTTTAATTTGATAGCGTGCAGGTTATTTTTATTGCATGATTCTTGTTTTTGATAGGCCGCTATTTTCTCTTCTTTTTGGAAGAGTTGCTCTTTTAGGGAAGGCTTTAAATCCAGCAACTTTTCAATTTTGTTAAGCGAAAATCCCACTGAACTCCCTTTTGTGTACACCTTTTGTTTGTCTCTAAAAGCAATACCCCTGGATTTTATAACTTCATATTTTAAAGCATTCATTCGTTGCTCGAATTCCTGGTAGCTCCTCGCATTTAGAATGCCGTCCTTTATGTCCTTTTTCAGCTTTTCTTTTCTTTGGTCCTGCCGAGGTGATTGCCGCAATTCTCTCGACAGAAACTGCCTTGGACTTTGCACCTGCTTCAAATTATATTTCAATTCCATACGGCGGCAATAATTTGCAATCTTCTTATAGTTATTGCTGTCACTTAAAGTCTTCCCGTCAAACCCAATTCTATTAGCCACGATGTGCACATGCTGATGTCTCGTATCCTTATGGTAAATGGCAACGAACTGATTCTTTTCAAAGCCCAATTCTTTTGCGCAGTCTTCGCAAATTTCAGCGAGTCTGTAGTTTGGCAATTGTTCGCCAGGAGCAAAACTTAGCGTGATATGCATCACTGGTTTTGACAATTTTCTGTTCAGGTTTCGCACCTCGTTAAACTGCTGGATGAGTTCTTTTTCATTACCAAAGCATTGGTTAAATACAAGAACATCCGCCCTATTTTTAAGCGCTTGCTCGCCGAATTCCCCATCCGATAATTTATCATTCAGACAATATCTTAGGCAACCATTAAAAGACTTTCCTGTGATTATTTTACCGATCATTTCAAATAGTTTTTTATTTCTATCGCGAGCTGTTTGATCTGTGCCGACAACACCGTTAATTCTGCTCGTTCAATGGCATTTAATTCTTCTTCCCTATTACGTTTTTTAGCAACCTGGTTCATGTTTGCGGCGAGGTGATTTAGCGTTGAGGTGAACAGTAAAATTTCTTTTGGAAGGACATTTGTCTTCCTGTCAAACTGTCCATCTAGGGCGAGGTTGCGTAAGAATTCCGACACTGAAACATTTGTCTTCTCAGCTTTTGTTTCAATGATCATTCGCTCTACACGGTTACACATAACGGCTAGTTGTTGGTCTCGTCTGACAAACTTTTTGGGTCTGCCTCCTGCATGTTTCTTTGGTTTATACTCATTATCCATATCTCACATTTTTCTTTTCAATAGCTATCGAATTAACTCTATGAATGCCGCCCCAAGCGGCATGAATAGAGCCAGCACAGTTTCGACGAAGGAGAAACATAGCTGGCTACGGTTGAAAAAAATACTTACCGCAATCTATGCCTCTGTTTAAAAGCAGGCTTTAAGTGCATCAGTTGGTCATTTAGATCTTTAAAGTCTATATAGAGATGTCGTTCATCCTTGAACTTCTCTGAAACCTTTAAAGCCAATTGAACACACCGTTCTCCTGCCGGATCGTTGTCCAGGTATAACTTCACCGCTGGATAGATCATCATTTTTTCAATGCTCTTTTCAAAAAAGGAAAGGCTATTAAGAACCAGAAAATTTGTCAGCTCGCCTCCATTACGATTCATTGTTTGGTATGAAAGAAAACTGAAAAAGCCCTCGAACACTAAAAGATTTTCAGCATTTTCTTGATCAATGAGCGTGATGTCTTTAGGAGAACTTGACCCTTTGAAATATTTATTTCGAAGCTCAAAACCGCCGCTATTATTCTTAAATCCAAGAGCATAATAGCGTTTACTATTTATTTCAAAATCTACTTCATAAAGGAATTCTATCGCAGCCTCCAGTGAAACATTTCGCTCTTGTAAATAAGCCAGCAAATTGCCGTTAGAAATCGGTTGTTTGGCATCCAGAATGGTGATCTTGGATGCCTGCTTTTCATCGGAGTTTTTAACACCTTCTTGCGGTTGAAAAAGAAAAGACGATTTCAATTTTTGCAGCAATTCTTTTACGCTGCAACCATAATACAAGATGCCAAGATCAATCATGTTGCCGCCTTTTCCCAGCCCATGGTCGTACCAAACATTCAGCTTCTTATCCACCTTAAAAGAGGCTGTTTTCTCCTGCCGCAAGGGCGACAAATACCAGTAGTCATTACCGGAAACTTTCTGTGGGGAATGGCCATTTTTTGCCAGCCAGTCTACTATATCAATTGACTTCGCTTGCCGCGTGTTAAAATATTCCTTGTCCATTTTGCAAACCTTTATTTGCTAAATAAGAATTGATAAAACCGTCTTTAAAAAAGACGACAGAAGATGATCGATACTCTCAATGTTTGTGCTTTCCCGACTCAAGTAATTTTTGAATTTCGTCAGCATCGTAAAAGTGTACTCCTCCAATCTTTGAGAAAGTAATTATTCCATTGTTCTTTAGGGTTTGTAAAGTACCTGGTGAAATTTTTAGAAGCCGTCGCACTTCATGGGATTTCAGCCATTTCTTAAGGGGTGTTTGCAGAGTGGGCTTCAATGCGGAAATGAGATCAGCTACAATACTTTTTCTTAGTTCCTGTAAGTCATCTGTGGTGACTAGTTGAGACGCATAAATTCTCTTTGGATACTCCAATGTGTCGTTCGTTTTTAACTCTTTCATACTTCACGTTTTCGTTTTTAAAATAGAGCTACTAATTCAAATCTAATCCAAGTGATTTGTAAACAAACAACATCTTTAAAAATTAAAGGGGTGTTCGTTTAATATCATTTTTGTTTTATTGGATTACTAAAGTAGAAAGGCTTATTGAAACGATCCTAAGCAAAATATACCGAGGATAACCTTCAAATGTATGCGTAAAAGGAAATCCCAAGACTTTGATCACCGCTTTTTAGAGCCAGGCAGATATGCCTGAAATTTAGCCAGCAAGCTGTTGGCCAATTGGAAATTCGTTGGAAAACCTACAGGATTTTGGTTCCCAGCTTGTGAACCAATTGCGAAATATTGAAAGAGAAATCTATTTTTTAAATGATCCAGGCTTAGATAAGACTGAACTTGTATTACAATTCTGCTAATAACATTTACTTGGCAATGTCCTTCTACTAACCAAAAGGACTTGCCAAGTAAATGTTAAGCTGACAGGACTATTCCTTTCGTTTCATTTTCTTTAGTCTCAGTCTATTTTCTACCTCTAACATATCTTCTTCGATCTTTTCTTCATCGACTTCGGCATAAATCAGTGTTGTAGTAAGTTTAGAGTGACCTAGCATTTTCGACACTGTTTCTATAGGGACATTGTTTTTCAGTGTAACTGTTGTACCAAATGTGTGACGAGCAATATGAAACGTAAGCTCCTTTTTTATGCCGCAGATTTCAGCGATAATTTTCAAATTTCTATTTACTTCCTGGTTACTAGTTTTTGGAAATACAGTTCCGTTTGAAATAGATGCTGGCAAACATTTATACCTGTCTATAATTTCACAGGCGATTTCCAATAAAGGAACAGGGGATAATTCATCTGATTTCTTCCGGTAAGTTGTAAGCCAGCGTTTGCCATCATTGCTTACATAAAAATCTTTTTCAGAAAGTTTAATCACATCTGCATAGGCGAGGCCGGTGTAGCAACTAAACACAAAAAGATCTTTTACAAATTCCAACTTCGAGTTGCCGAAAGATTGATTTTCGATGCTTATCAATTCATCAATGTGCAGTTTTTTTCTTTTCGTTTTTTTGAACTTGAGTTCATAATCTTCAAAAGGGTTTGAACCTATCCAACCAAGTTTCTTTGCCCAGCGAATCATCTTTTTGATTCTCTCCAGATGTTTATAAACGCCGTTACCCTCGCACGGATCATGCTTTTTAATTGGGCGGTGCCGAATAAAATATTCTACATTGGTCAGGAACTGATAATCCAGTTCTATCAAGTAAATATCTTCCTTTCGCAATTCTTGTTTCAAAAACTGTTTAAGATATTCTGCCGTTGTACGATAGTTTTTCATCGTACCTTCCTCTAATTGATCCGCATAAATTTTGTAGTGATAGCTTATCAATTCATTCAAAGTATGCCCGGATTTTGTTCTTGTTTGTTTCTCTAGGTATGCATCTTTAACCGTGTCTGCAGTAACTGTTAGATCTTTATCTCGAAGCATTCGGTATTTTTCGGTAATAAGAAAGCGTACAGATGAAATGTAACGGTTGGTTTCTTTTACGTTATTGCTATTGCCTTTTAACTGTTCCTTTTTTGAGTCCCACTCATCGAGATTCACTTTTTGCTTAATGGAGATTTCTCTGATAGTACCGTCAACTGTAATCCTGGCGAATACGTTAGCTTTTTCTGTTGCGTTTTTGTCAACTCTGACAATAAAATCAACGCTAAAACTATGTTCTGCTCTCATAAAAAAATAAATAAGATGTTAGAAAATAGCTCTTAGAAATACCCTGTGTGTAAAGCAAAAACGATTCGAACTTTGACCTTGTCGGTTGATGTGTAAATAATTAAAAATCAAATCATTATCGCGAATTCTGTGAGTAAATCCGTGAGTAAATCCTTGAGTAAGTTAAAATTTGCATTTTACTCAAGGATTTACTCACGAAAAATTTGAATTTATTTGAAATTATTTGATTGGCTAAAAATTAAAAAGCTCACAAAATCAATGTTTTATGAGCTTCTTTAAATCGGGTTGTTACCCTTTTAGTCGGGTGGACAAGATTCGAACTTGCGACCCCTTGCACCCCATACAAGTGCGCTACCGGGCTGCGCCACCACCCGAACTCCATCAAGACGATAGTCTTGCGGTTATTTCACAGTTCTTTGCTTACTGTTTGGGGTGGGTAATCAAAGAATCTTTCTTGTAGTCCGTAGAGTTACTTTACAAAATAACCTATCTGATCCCTGCAAGTTACTCAATCACATATAATTGAGGGCTGCAAAGCTAAGAGAAAAACATAATAATTTGCAAATTTGAAAATATGGAAATTTGAAAATATCGAAGGCAGGCCAATATGAGATTCGAGGCGCAAGATCAATAACTGCCTACGCATTTTGGAACCGACTCTAAAAATTTTCAGATTTTCCCGTTCCCAAATTTTCAAATTATTGAATTACAACCCGTAACTTCGCTCAATTCTCAAGCAATGAAGGTCCTAATCAAGAAAGCAAAAATCAACGATCCAGCCTCTCCATTTCACAACAGCACAAAAGATATTTTAGTTGAAAACGGCATCATTCGCGCCATCGATTCTTCTATAACAGAACCGGCGGATGAAGTAGTTGATATTCCGAACCTCTCGGTTTCTCCGGGCTGGATGGATGTTTTCGCGCACTTTTGTGATCCCGGCATCGAGCACAAGGAAACACTTGCGACGGGCGCTGCGGCTGCGGCTGCGGGCGGTTTTACCACGGTAATGGTACTTCCGAACACCAAACCCGTAATCGATACCAAATCTCAAGTGGAATACATCGTTCGTGCGTCTGAGCGTCTTCCAGCACAAATTTTGCCGATAGGCGCCATTACCAGGAAAACGGAAGGAAAGGAATTGGCGGAAATGTACGACATGCATGCAAGTGGTGCCGCAGCGTTTAGCGATGGCCTCCATCCTATGCAGTCTTCCGGCATTTTGCTGAAAGGTTTGCAATATGTAAAAGCATTCGACGGCGTGATCCTTCAATTACCGGATGATGAAAGTATCGCGGCTCATGGATTGGTGAATGAAGGCATTATTTCAACTCGCCTTGGTCTTCCCGGAAAGCCTTCCATCGCCGAAGAACTGATCGTTTCGAGAGACATTCAACTCGCAAAATATACCGATTCACGCGTTCACTTTACAGGCATTAGTACGCCCAAATCTGTCGCACTGATCAAAGAAGCAAAGGAACATGGCGTTAAGGTGACCTGCTCTGTCGCGCCATACCATCTCGCCCTTTGCGACGAGGACCTGATGCAATATGATACCAATCTTAAAGTAAATCCACCGCTTCGCACACGCGAGGACATGGAAGCGCTTCGTGTAGCCGTGGCCGAGGGTGTGATCGATTGTATCGCTACGCATCATTTGCCGCAGGATTATGATGCCAAGGTGCTTGAGTTTGAATATGCAAAAGATGGCATGATCGGCCTCGAAACCTGCTACAGCATTCTCAGAACATATTTGCCACAACTGCAGGAAGAAAGAATTGTGGAACTGCTTTCTGTTAATCCAAGAAAAATATTCGATCAGCCCGTAAGCATCAATGTTGATCAAAAGGCAAGTTTAACACTTTATCAACCTGATGAACAGTATACATTTGCTCAAAAAAATATAGCTTCCAAATGCAACAACACTCCTTTCATAGGCAAAGCCTTTGTAGGGAAAGTTGCAGGAACTGTTTACGGAAAAAAGCTGTCGCTTAATCAATAGTATTTATGAAGACCAAAAATGCACATTTACTGTCGGGCCTTATCATTGGAATTGCCGTGATCATTGCGTATCTCCTTATTTCATATACCAGCTTAAAAAACAACGCAGCAGTAAGCTTTTTGCCAGCACTCGTGTTGTTCGTGTCGGCTGCATTAAACGTAGTAAACTACAGCCGTAAAATAGGTGAACCACTTTCATTTGGAAACGCATTTGCGTTTGGCTTTAAAAGCATCGCCGTCGCGTCGGTCATTATGATCGCTTACTCTGTTTTTTCCGTTACGGTTTTATTTCCCGAAATGAAAGAAGATGCCGTTAAAGCAACCATCGAAGCATTGAAACAACAAGGGAACACGCTCCCTGCCGATACTGAAAAAACAGCAAGAGACAGTGTGAACAAGGGTTATATTCCCATCGCCATTTCATCGGCATTGATCAGTACCCTGGTAACGGGCGCAATCGGTTCAGCCTTGGGTGCAGCACTTAGAAAAAAGAATTCTTAAATAGCAATTTATCATCCAGTAACTTTATTGAATGGATTTATCTGTTGTAATACCACTTTTAAACGAAGAAGAATCACTTCCTGAACTTTGTGCATGGATACAAAAAGTGATGATCGCGAATAACTATAGCTATGAAGTTATTCTGATCGATGATGGAAGTACAGACAACTCATGGGACGTGATTGAAAAACTCCGTACCGAAAACGACTGTATCAAGGGAATCCGTTTTCAGAGAAATTATGGCAAATCCGCGGCGCTCAACGAAGGATTCAAGGCAGCGTCAGGCGAAGTGATCATTACAATGGACGCTGATTTGCAGGATTCCCCTGATGAAATTCCTGACCTGCGGAAAATGATCCTCGTTGACGAATACGATCTGGTAAGCGGATGGAAAAAGAAACGCTACGATAATAAACTCACTAAAAATATTCCTTCCAAACTGTTCAATGCGGCTACCCGTGCAGTTTCCGGCATTAAGTTGAACGACTTCAACTGCGGCCTGAAAGCTTATCGCAAAAAAGTGGTAAAAAGCATTGAAGTATACGGAGAAATGCACCGTTATATTCCTGTAATTGCCAAGTGGAGCGGCTTTAGAAAGATTGGTGAAAAAGTGGTGGAGCACAGGGCCCGCAAATACGGCGTTACAAAATTTGGTCTGGAAAGATTTGTAAACGGATTCCTTGATCTTGCTTCAATAACTTTTGTGGGCAGGTACGGCAAACGTCCTATGCACTTCTTCGGACTGGCAGGCTCGATCTTCTTCTTCATCGGTTTTGGAGTAAGTGCTTATCTGATCATTTCAAAACTGATAGACTTCAGTTTTTCACTCACATCAAGACCTTCATTTTACATCGCCCTTACCACCATGGTAATGGGTACCATGTTGTTCCTTGCAGGATTTTTGGGTGAATTGATCGCACGTAATTCAGCTTCGAGAAACTCCTATTTAATTGAGCAAAAATTAGGATTGAACCAACATCACGCATGAGGAAAATAGTTATTCTAGGCCCGGCACACCCCTTCAGAGGCGGAGGCATTACAACTTTTAATGAACGCCTTGCAAGGGAATTCATGAGCATGGGCAATGAAGTAACTATTTACAATTTCACGCTGCTGTATCCTTCCTTCTTGTTTCCGGGGAAAACGCAATACGCAACCGGCCCGGCTCCCGAAGATTTGACAATACTTCAGCGCCTTAATTCTATTTGGCCCCTTAGCTGGTTAAAAACAGGCAGGGAGATTAAGGCCTTGAAACCAGATTTGGTAGTGGTGCGCTATTGGTTGCCCTTGATGGGCCCGGCGTTGGGAAGCGTCCTGAGGATCGTCAAAAAAAACAATCACACAAAGATCGTCGCCATTACCGACAATATTTTACCGCACGAAAAACGCCCAGGCGACACGGCGTTTACAAAATACTTCCTCAAACCCTGCGATGCTTTCATTACCATGAGCGATAAAGTAATGAAGGACCTGAAGCAGTTCAACGTAACCGTCCCGGTTAAAAAAGTGGAGCACCCACTGTACGACAACTTTGGAAAAGCCGTTGCCAAAAGCGAAGCCAGGCAACAGCTCAAACTTGATCAGGAAGATAAAATTTTGCTTTTCTTCGGGTTCATCCGAAAGTACAAGGGCCTCGACATTTTGCTGGATGCAATTAAAATTTTGAAAGACAAGCACTTCCAAAACGGCCGCTTCAAACTTTTAGTAGCGGGGGAATTTTACGATGATCAAAACATTTATCTGCAACAAATTCAACAACTGGGCATCATCGATAATGTCATCATCAGCTCTGATTTTATAGAAGACAATGATGTAAAATATTATTTCGGCGCCTCTAACGTGGTTATCCAGCCGTATAGAAACGCCACCCAAAGCGGCGTCACTCCCCTCGCCTATCATTTCGAAAAACCGATGATCGTTACCAACGTGGGCGCACTACCCGACTATGTGCCCAACGGCAAAGTGGGTATTGTTTGTGAGCCTAACGCCCAAGCCATTGCCGAGAGCATAGTACAATACTTCAGTCAGGGCGAAGCGCATTTCCTACCATTTTTACAGGAAGAGAAGAAGAAATACAGCTGGCAGAAGCTGGCGGAAGCGATAGAAACGATCGCGAAATAGAACGCAGATTTTCATGATTTTCATGATTTTCATGATTTTCATGATTTTCATGATTTTCATGATTGTCATGATTTGTTATGATTTTTTTGATTTAGAGGCATTCCCAATTCTATAAACTTCGGTTTATTATGATGTATTTGATTGTGAGCCTCCGTATTTCCACCATCATCACAAATTATTGCGAACTATTCAAGACAAGGTTTATCAACCCGTCTTTTAAATAAAAATCAAAACTAATCGCAAAATCATAATATCTCCGTTTCTCCTCAAATCTTCACCAATCATGACAATCATGAAAATCTGCGTTCCATTCTCTCCGTTATACACGCCTGTGGAAAAGTTAATCTGAAAAATTGTAGACTTAACACGAAATTTAATTTCAAATTGGATGAGAAAACTGCATGGAAGAAACCCGAGAAATATCTGCCCTTTTTCACCTTATGGACGATCCCGATGGAGAAGTATTTGGCATGGTAAGTGACCGGATCATTTCATTTGGGAAAAACATTATCCCCAACCTGGAGCACCTCTGGGAAAACACTCCTGACGAAAATACGCAGGAGCGCATTGAACTGCTCATTCACCGCCTTCATTTCCGGGATCTTACAGATGATTTTACCAAATGGAAAGATCAACCGGAACCGGATCTTTTGGGAGGAGCTTTGCTGGCTGCAAAATATCAATACCCTGAATTAACAGCCGCACAGGCACTGCAGGAGGTTGAAAAAATGCGCCGGAATATATGGCTGGAGCTAAACGGATATCTCACCTGCCTCGAACAAACGAAAGTCATCACCACCATTCTTTACAAATACTACCGTATTAAAGGAGTGGAGGTTGCGTATACCGAACCCAACGATTTTTTACTCAACAAACTGCTTGATGCACGCAAAGGCAACACCCTTAACAATGGAATTCTTTTGCTGATAATATCAAACCTGCTGGACATTCCCATCCGGGCCGTCAACATTCCGCGCCAGTTTATCCTTGCATACTACGATGTGGAAGATGGCGATTGGGAAGAGATAAATAAAAACCCAGCCGACAGGATTCAATTTTATATAGACCCCACCAATGGACAGGTATACACGCAAAAAGACGTGGATACGTACTTTCACCGCATTTCAGTGCCGCCTGTCACCTCCTACTTTAAGCCTCTCGATAACAAAAAAGTAATACAATTACTGCTGGAAGAACTTGCCAAATGTTTCGAAAAAGACAAACATTTGTACAAGTTTAACGAGCTTATGGGTCTTTCCGACCTCCTCGGCGAGTAAACCTTTTCGCAAGTTTTGAATTATGAAAATTAAGTTTTGAGTTTTGTTAGTCGAAGAGGCGGCAAATCTCAGATACAAGGGGATATTTTTTTTGTAACTTTCGTTACCCATAACTCATTACTCACCACTCAAATCTTATTAATAAATAAAACCAGCATTATCATGAAACCGAACATTGGCATTCCAGAAAAACATTTGCAACAAGCAGCAGAAAAATTAAATGTTCTTTTAGCCGACGAAACGATCTTGTATACGAAGACGAGAAATTACCACTGGAACTACGAGGGTGATAATTTCATGGAAATGCACAAGCTCTATGAAGGACAATACGAAGAGCTGGCAGAACACATCGATGGTGTTGCCGAAAGAATAAGAATGCTAGGCCATCACGCCGAAGGCAGATTGAAAGACTACCTTGAACTCGCACGCCTTGACGAACCGGCCTACACTACTAACCAGGACGAGCAACTGAAAAACCTGGTGAACGACCATGAAACACTGGCAAACCTTATCAGAAAAGACATCAAAGAAGTTGATGGCCTTGGAGATACCGGGACTGCAGACTTTCTTACTGGCCTGTTGAGATTTCACGAACAAAAGGCGTGGATGCTTCGCTCCTACCTGAAGTAAGAAATGGAACGCAGATTGTCATGATCGTGATGATAAGCCATGATCTTTTGATAAAGATTAAATGAACAGTGCCGGTTAATGACCGGCATTGTTTGTTTACGTTAGTTGGATTTTGATATCATCATATGTAATACTACTGGGCATCCTTGCGTCGCACTCTTCATCGGCAGAATACTACCCTACATTTTATTCAACATTACAATTCCCAAACAAATCTTTACCGATCATCAAAATCATGACAATCTGCGTTCTATTCTCTCTTCAAATTTTCAAATTAAGTTTACTTTTGTAAACTATGAATTGCACATCAACCAATGCTTCATTTGCAGAGACAGGGTTCTTCTCTAAAATAACTTTGGACTACATTGCAAACGCAGAGGCATTACAACCATTCTACAAACATTCACAGGATATAAACGGCATACAGCAAGCGATTGCAGCAAGACAAGCATTCCCCACTAACAGGCAATTGCTGGTGGATGCGTTGAAAGAGCAATATGCAGCTGTACCAAACGCCACTGAAGTAAACCACAACATAGAAAGCCTTTTACAGGAAAATACATTTACAATTGTTACGGCACACCAGCCGAATATTTTCACGGGCTACTTATATTTCGTCTACAAAATATTGCACACAATAAAACTCGCCGGTGAACTAAAGCAACAATTACCACAATACAATTTTGTTCCCGTTTACTACATGGGCAGCGAAGATGCCGACCTGGATGAATTAGGCAAAGTAACTGTGGACGGACAAAAGTTTGTTTGGCAAACCACACAAACCGGCGCCGTTGGAAGGATGAAGGTAGATAAGGCTTTGCTGAAAATGATCGATGCATTTGACGGGCAATTGTCCATCTTCCCTCATGGCAAAGATTTGATTCAGCTGCTGCGCGAATGTTATGCAGAAGGTTCAAATATCCAGACGGCCACATTCAAACTGGCACATGCACTTTTCGCAAAATTTGGCTTGATCGTTTTGATTCCTGATAGCGCTGCTTTGAAAGCGACAATGCACAAAATTTTCGAAGAAGATTTTTTGCATAAAACCCCTTCTGCTATTGTTGAAGGCACGATAAAAAAACTGGATCACCATTACAAAGTACAAGCGAACCCAAGAGAGATCAATCTTTTTTACTTAAAAGACAATATTCGCGAACGCATTGTTGAGCACAATGGCGGCTATAAAGTAGATCATCAACAAATACATTTTACCAAAGAGGAACTACAACAGGAACTGGCAGGGTATCCGGAGCGTTTTAGCCCTAACGTTATATTGCGGGGAATGTTCCAGGAAACAATTTTGCCAAACATTGTATTCATCGGTGGTGGCGGGGAATTGGCATACTGGTTGGAACTAAAGGAACTTTTTGAACATTACAATGTTCCTTATCCTGTTTTACTGTTGCGCAATTCGTTTTTAGTGGTCGAAAAGAAATGGAATGAAAAGCTCAGCCATCTCAACTTTGACATTGCAGACTTTTTCAAACCTGAAAACATATTGTTGGAAAAACTGGTAAAACGTGACTCCAATGTGCAGGTTGATCTCAACAACGAGTTCAAGGATTTTGATGCATTGTACAAACATTTGAAAGATGTAGTTAACAATATCGACACTACATTGCTGCAACACGTAGATGCACTACACACAAAGAGTGCAAAGCAACTATTGAATCTGCAAAAGAAAATGCTTCGTGCAGAAAAAAGAAAATTCTCTGCACAACAGCGTCAGATAGCAGTTATAAAACAAGCTCTTTTCCCAAATAACAGCCTACAGGAAAGAACAGATAATTTTATGCCGTTCTATGCGCAATACGGGCCAACATTTATCGACTGTGTTTACAACAACACGCAAGGTCTGGGTAAAGAATTCATCGTTATTTCGCTCCCGTAGAGACGCATAAAAATGCGTCTCTGGTGCACCCAAACGCATTTTGCACATTGTTTTGTTGCAACAGAGACGCATTTTCATGCGTCTCTACGGAGACCAAAATAAAAAAGGGCCCGTTTAGAAAAACAGCCCTTTCCTTTTTAAAAAACAATATATCAAACACGAAGCTAATTGAAAATTGAAAGTTGAAAATTGAAAATGAAGGAACAGATATTTTCAATTTCTATCTGGATCAGTAATAAATCCTGATAAACAGATCTGATTTCCATTTTCAACTTTCAATTTTCAATTTTCAACTTTTCCCGTCACCCTATACAACGAAATCTGCGCAGTCAAATAATCATACACTGCCTCAAGGTAATTCAGTTGTGCACCGGTAAGTGCCAGTTCTGCATCCGTCAATTCAAGTCTTGATGCCACGCCTTTTGCGTAACGATATTGCGTAATATCATAGCTCAACTGTGCCGTTTCTTTTACGTTTATTCTTGTTTGCATGCGAGCACTCGTTTCATTCAACGCAGAGACTACCTGCTTCACATCAACACGTAATTGCTCATACTCGTTTTCAGTTTGCAGGGCAGCCTGTTGCTTATTGATCTTCGCTTGTTGAATCTTAGCATCTTTACTGAACCCGCTGAATATCGGAACGTTCACCTGTGCACCAACAAATGTTGTCGATGGATAATAAGCGTTGGTATAGTTAAACTGATTCGTTTGCGTCTGTATCATGTATTGCCCTACCAATGCTACATTAGGTCGTTTATCCGCCCTCGCTGACTGAATCTGTTGCTCGCTTATTTGTTGTTGCAGCGCAACAGCTTTCAGGTCCGCTCTTTTTTCTTTTGCCTGGATGTACACTTCTTCCTCAGAAAGTATTGTCTTCCCTGCCAGCGGCAAAGCAATGGAATCTGTTAGTTCAATCGTCTGCAACGAATCAAGGCCAAGCAATGTTTTCAATTGTTGCTTGTTCACCTCAATCGCGTTGGATAATTTCAACAGATCAGGCTCCAGGTTCTTTACAGATGTGTACGCTCTCAATGTGTCTACACGCAACGCCCTGCCTTGCGCCAGCAGCGATCGTGCGTCCTGCAAGGCTTTTTCATTACGCGAAAGACTTTCTTTTTGCAGCTTGATGCGTTCACCTAAAACAACGATCAGTAAATAAGTTTGGCGTGCATATGCTGCAACAGCCGTTTGTTTATCCGACAATGAAAGTTTGCTCTCTTCTTCTAAAAGCTTCGCTTGTGTGTTAGCAGACTTTGCTGAAGGATCGTACAAAGGTTGCACGATATTGAACGCTCCTAAAGCCTGATCTTTTCCACCAAAACGGCTGTATGGAATTTTATCATCCGTGCCATTATTTCCCAACCCAAAAAATATGGGTTGAGAAAAATAATGAGACACTTGTGCGGTTACGCCAACTACAGGCAAATACTTGCTGCGAGCTATCTTTGAACCTTCCTGTGCTTTACTTATATCCAGACTGCTGATCTTTATCTCCCTGTTTTGTTGTACGGCCATCGAAACCGCATCTTTTATAGACAACCGCTGAACACCCGGCTGTTGTGCACTCGCGACGTACGAGATGGAACACAACGCAATGAACAGCAGTAATGTGTAGATTAAATATTTATAGTTAAAATTATCCGCGTGCATGATTATTATTTTACTTAATGAACAATAGAAGGTTGTGCAATCAGTTCTCCGTGACCACCGGAAACGGCGCCAGCTTCAATTTTCTTTTTATAAGGACGGGAGAAGAATGAATACACCGAAGGAATTACGTACAACGTAAGCACACCGGCGAATAACAAACCACCCACAACTACGATACCCAGTGATGTCCTGCTTCCTGATGAAGTACCCAACGACAATGCAATTGGCAGTGTACCAAAGATCATCGCAAGTGTTGTCATCAAAATTGGTCTGAACCGTGAGATCGCTGCATCTATGATCGCATCTTTCACACTCATTCCCTCCTGCTTTCTCTGGTTGGCAAATTCAACAATGAGGATACCATTCTTCGTAATCAAACCAATCAACATGATGATACCAATTTCACTGAACACATTAATGGATTGATGTGTGAGCCACAAACTCAGTAATGCGCCCGTTACGGCCATAGGTACTGTCAACAAAATGATGAATGGATCAATGAGACTTTCAAACTGAGCGGCCAACACCAGGTAAATCAATATGATCGCAAAGATGAAAGCAAATACAAGGCTGGAGCTACTTTCAGAAAAGTCGCGGCTTTGTCCCGCAAGATCTTTTCTGAATCCTTTTGGTAACACTTTTGTTGCAATGCCGTCCATCTCTTTGATCGCTTCGCCAAGACTTACGCCTGCCGCCGGTGTTGCAGAAATAGTAGCACTGTAAGATTGGTTGTAGCGGTAAATAGCAGGTGGACTCACGCTCTCATTTCTTGTCACAAGGTTATCCAGCGAAACCATGTCGCCACTGCCTGACTTCAGGAACAATGAACTCAAATCAGTAGGTGCAGATCTTTCTTTTCTTTCCAGTTGCCCGATCACTTCATACTGCCTGTCGTTGTAAATGAAGTAGCCATATCGTCTTCCACTCAATGCCAGCTGTAATGTCCTTCCTATTTCCTGTGTCGAAATTCCAAGTTGTGCGGCACGTTGTCTGTCAATGGTGATGCCTATTTCCGGACGATTGATCTTGAAGTCCGGGTCCTGGAAGCTGAGCTTTTTGCTCTGGTAAACTTCACCCATCAACTTAGGCATAACATCTTCAAGGCTTTTCAAATCAGGAGCCTGGATCACGTATTGTAATGGCTGTGAACTGGAGAACCCTCCGATGGTTGGAATTTGTATCGGAATACAAATTACATTTCTGAATCGGCCAGATGCAGCTACGAGTTTTTCATACACTTGCTGCTGTGTCATTCCGCTTTTACGATCTTTCGGATCTTTCAGGAATATCCACTGGAAGCCTCCATTTACAGGCTGCACAAGCGTCCCGGAAGAGGCGGCCACTGCTGCGTATGTTCTGTTCTCATTTAGATCAGGAATAGAATCCGATACATAATTACTGATCTCCTTCATCGTTTGCTCCATGCTTTCGTAGGATGTTCCTTCAGGTGCGATAACTGCCAAACCAACCATTGACCTGTCTTCCAACGGAGCCAATTCTGATGGCAATTTAGGAGCGAGATAATATGCCACTCCAAATGAAATCAGCAATATCGCAAAGCCAAGCCATCTTACTTTAAAGAACGCTCTCAGTGTTTTTGCATAACCTCTGTTCAATGCTTCGAACCATGGCTCTGTCTTGCGATACAACCAACCGTGTGATGCGCCCGCTTTCAATAAGTAAGCACTCATCATTGGTGAAAGTGTCAGCGCAACAAAGGCTGAAATCAATACAGAACCAGATACCACGATGGCAAATTCTTTAAACAATCTTCCCGTAATTCCTCCCAGGAAAAGTATTGGCAAGAATACTGCTGCAAGAGTTACAGTGGTCGAGATCACCGCGAAATAAATTTCGTCCGAACCCTTTCTCGCTGCTTGTAACGGCGTCATGCCCTCTTCCACTTTACTGTAAATATTTTCCAATACCACGATCGCATCATCCACCACAAGCCCGATGGCGAGCACCAATCCCAGCAGTGTCAATACATTGATGGAAAAATTACAGATGTACATGATGAAGAATGCAGAAATGATTGACACCGGAATCGCCACCAACGGAATGATCGTACTTCGCCAGTCACGTAAGAAAATGAAAATGATCATTGCAACGAGGCCAAACGCAAGGAGTAATGTTTCCTCAACTTCAGCCAGTGAGTTACGCACCGGAACGGTGAAATCTTTACCAAGAGAAATGATGTAATCTTTTGGCGCAGACTTTACGATATCATCAAAGCGCTTTTTAAACTCATCCACAATAGCCAATGAGTTCGCACCACGTTGCGGCTGTACCCCTGTGCCCACACCATAGCGGGCCGTTTGTCCTTCGCCTACGATCATTGCTGTGCGCTCATTTTGAGACGACATGATAGCCGTACCAACATCCCTGAACCGCACAATGCCACCACCTTTCTCACTTACGATCATGTTGTTGAAATCGTCTTCTGTCACCAGTCTTCCCTGCGTACGAAGTGTAACTTCTGTATTGTCTCCTTCAATTCTTCCGCTTGGCAAATCAACATTTTCTTTTTGCAATGCCGTCTGGATATCAGCCGGAGTTAAATGATACGCAGCGAGTTTAACCGGGTCCATGCGCAAGCGCATGGCACGTTTACGACCCGCATACGTATCAACCAAACGCACGCCGGGTATGGATTGCAGCCTTTCCTTGATATTGATGTTTACAAAGTCAGTAATGTCTTCGAGACTTTTATTATCACTTTGAACAGTTAAGAACACAAGAAAATCTGCGGGGCCCGCTTTCTCAACTATTGTTGGCTCAATGTCTGTTGGTAGCTGCTGGCGCGACTTGGAAACTTTGTCCCGCACATCATTTGCGGCGGCTTCCAGATCTGCATTCAGGTTAAACTCTACTGTTATAATGCTCACCTGCTCTCTTGATTGAGATGAGATGGCACGAATACCGTTTGCCTCTGCAATCGCTTCCTCCAAAGGTTTCGTAACCTGCGAAGCGATGATATCCGCACTGGCACCGGGATACACGGTGGTTACTGTTACGATGGGTGAATCCGTTACCGGATATTCCCTTGTACCGAGATACGTGTAACCAACGATCCCAAATAAAATCAATAGGACTGACATTACCCCCGCCAGCACTGGCCGGGATATGCTTACTTGTGAAATAGCACTCATAAATATGTTGTATGAATTATAGTATAACGGGAGGGATTTAAGTTGTTGGTTGTCGGTTGATAGTTGTTAGCCTTTAGTATTGAATAGTCGCATTGAAGTCTAACAACTAACAACTAACAACTATCAACTTACTTCACTGTAACAAAACGAATCGCTGAACCAGGTACCAGTCGCAGCAAATTGCTCGTTATCACTGTATCGCCGGGCTGTAAACCTTTCAGCACTTCTACGTTCGACGGATTCCGTTGACCTATTTCGACCGGCACAATCTGCGCTTTGCCGTCTTTGGAAACGTATACATTGTAGCCTTGTGAAGATGGCATCAACGCTTGCGATGAAACCAATAACGCATTGTTGGATGAATGTAATGAAAGGTTCAATCTTGCACTTTGTCCTGCCATCAATGTCCTTCCTGAATTATCTGCCACTGCACGAACCAGCAACGTTCTTGTATTCTGATCTAGTTTTGCTTCGCGGGCAACTACTTTTGCAGTGTACTGTTTGTTGTCAGACGCCACAGTGAACTTTTGTAGACTACCGGGAGCAATTGTGTTTGTGTATTTCTCTGGCACGTTGAATTCAACTTTTACAGAACTGTTGTCCTGAATGTTGGCCAGCATTGTGTTGGTAGAAACAATAGCACCGGGATAAGCATGAATGATACCGATTTGTCCATCAAACGGAGCACGGATGCGCGTTTTGTCGATCATTACTTTTAACTCGAGAATTTGAGCCTGCAATACTTTTAGGTTGGTGAAAGCCTGATCGTAATCCTGCTGCACCACTGCTTCGTGTTTTATAAGATCACGAAGCCTGTCTTCATTAAGTGCTGCAAGCTTTTCCTGTTGTTGCAATTTTTCAAGCTGTGCTATTAAATCAGCATCATCCAGTTGAAAAAGCAAAGCGCCTTTCTTCACGAGTGATCCCTCTTTCACATTCACGCTTACTATTTTTCTTGTAAGCTCACTCGCAATATCCACTTGTTGATTTGCCACCAGCGTACCGGTTACCTCCAGTATGTCTGTTAAAACGGAAGGAGTTATAATGTTACCGTCCACCGCAGTTGCCTGGGGTACGGTGTTGATGGCCGTGTGATTTGGTTCCTTTGCCTGGCTGGAGCATGCGGCCAGTAAAATAGATGACCCAATAATGAATAAGGATAAGTTCAATAGTCGTCTCGCCCCTTTAAAATCTGTCAGCATGGTGTTTCTTTTTTCGATTTATTTAAATATTTCAATAAATAAATTGCATCTTTATGGAAGAATTCAAAATTGAAATAGAATACAAACCTATTGATTTATTTAAATATTTCGATAAATAAATCAAAAATTTTTTTTCTTAGACTTTTAGTCCTTCCAAAAACTTGATGTAATCATCTATCACATAATTGTTTAGAGAGTATTTCACATTACGCCCTTCTTTTTCTGAAGAAATGATTTCATTGTCGATTAACTGTTTCAAGTGGTGACAGATGGAAGGCTGGGCCAGATCGAGGGTTTCGTTGAGGTCCACACAATACAGACAATCTTTGCTCTTCTTCACTTCCTTAAGAATGGTCAGGCGGTTTGCATCAGCCAACGCTTTAGAAATCTTCTCTGCTCTTTTGATATCCATTGCATGAATTTTCACAAAGAAACAAATTTATTTATTCAAATATTTAAATTGGTTGCAAAAACAACTTTTCTTTAAGTTTTCTACCCGGGAAAATAACTGAATAACTGAGTAACTGAATAACTGAATGCTCTAAAGTCGAAGACTTTAACTGATAAGGGTTTATCCGATTGTAGTACGAGTCTTCGACAAGTTCAGCCTAACGCCATCCTCAAGCTGTCACGCTGAGTTTGTCGAAGCATCTCCGCACAGAGACATGTCTACCATGCCTCTCGATGACCAACCTGAACCATTCAGTTATTCAGTTATTCAGTTATTCAGTCTGCATTCTTGGGCATTATTTTCCACAAAACCCCTCCAAAACACCACTACCCGAGCGGCACTGTTTTATACCTATTGGCTTGCAGAAAGTTATCACCGAAGCAGATTTAAAACTTTATGCTTTTCCATACCATGGAGCAGACTATCAAATCCGGCATTTACAAATTACTTGAAAAGGTTGGCGACCAGGTGAACTTCTTCTTCTCCTTTGTTCGTCATCTTTTAAGGAAAGGATTTGAGTGGAACGAGTTCATTCGCCAATGCTTTATTATCGGCTACAAATCATTCCCGCTTATCGCAGTAACCGGCTTTATACTTGGATTTGTTTTAACACTTCAATCTCTACCCACTTTAAAAGACTTTGGCGCGACAAGTTATGTTCCCGGCATGGTATCAGTGTCCGTTGTAAGAGAAATCGGGCCCGTTATTATTGCCCTTATCTCTGCGGGAAAAATAGCTTCGAGTATTGGCGCAGAACTGGGAAGCATGAAGGTAACTGAACAGATCAGTGCAATGGAAGTTTCGAGCGCAGATCCTCTTCAATACCTTGTGGTAACACGGATTCTGGCATGCACTTTCATGATTCCGCTATTGACTTTAATGGCCGATGCGATTTCTTTATTAGGAGGATTTGTGGGCTCGAACCTGGATAATAAAGTAAGCCTGCATTTATATTTCAACAAAGCATTCAATGCTTTGGCTTTCAGCGATCTTTTCCCAGGCGTTATCAAGACCATATTCTTTGGGTTTGCTATTGGTTTTATTGGTTGCTATCACGGCTATCATTCCAACAGAGGAACAGAAAGCGTGGGACATGCGGCTAACTCGGCAGTAGTAAGCGCTTCGCTATGGATCATTATATTGGATGGCATTGCGGTACAACTAACAAATATTTTCGCTTATAACTAGTCGCTAGTATGCAAGACGAACTAACCATTGAAACTAAACAAGCAACTGAAGCTGCAACAAATGATAACAACGTTGTCATAGAGCTGGAACATTTGCAGAAATCTTTTGAAGAAAATAAGGTTTTAAAAGATATCAATCTCACACTATGCAAAGGAGAAAATCTGGTCGTATTGGGAAGATCGGGACAAGGCAAATCGGTCACAATACAATGCATTGTTGGCTTGATTGATTACGATGAAGGGTCGTTGAAAGTTTTTGGAAAAGAGATTAAAGATTTGTCTGAGGATGAATTAAAAGAAATCCGTTTAAAGCTGGGTTTCCTTTTTCAAAGCGGTGCTTTATATGATTCAATGACGGTGAGGGAGAACCTTGCATTTCCTTTAACCCGTGTGATGAAAATGAAGGACGAAGATAAGATTAACCAGGAGGTGGAAGATGTTCTGGATGCAGTAGGGTTAAAAGATGCGATTGACAAAATGCCCGGTGATCTTTCCGGCGGTATGCGCAAAAGGATTGGGCTTGCGAGAACGTTGATCCTTAAACCCGCAATCATGCTATATGATGAGCCAACGACAGGGCTTGATCCCATCACATCAAAAGAGATCAGCCAGTTGATTATGGACCTGAGAAAAAAATACCAGACATCATCTATTATCATTACGCATGACATGACTTGCGCCAAGATCACAGGCGATCGGATTCTGGTTTTGCAGGATGGTAAATTCATTGCCGAGGGTTCTTACGAAGACCTCGAAAAATCACAGGATGAGAACGTAAACTCATTCTTTAAATAAATAAAATGAAAACGACACCGCAACAAAAAATAAAGCTGGGTGCATTCACCATTGTTGCATTGCTTGTACTGTTCATAGGCATTTTTGTGATCGGCAGTAAAAAGAATATGTTCAAGAGCACATTCAAGGTATATGGTACGTTTAAAAATGTTGGTGGCCTGCAAGTCGGCAATAACGTGCGTTTTGTGGGCATTAATGTAGGAACAGTGGATGCTATTGAAATCATTTCCGATTCGCTTGCCCGCGTGGATATGATACTGCAATCCAAGGTAAAAAAGTTTTTAAAAAGCAACGCAATCGCCAGCATCGGCTCCGACGGTTTGATGGGCGATAAATTGGTTGTGATCAACAGTACCATCGATTCCAACATGACAGCCGCTGCAGTGCCAATAAAGGATGGCGATCAGATCAAAACGATCAACCCTATTGAGTACGATAAAGTATTAGGCAAAGCAAAACACATTATCGATAATGCAGAAGTAATGACGAATAGTCTTTCGGACATGATTACCAAAGTGAATTCAGGCCATGGCACTATCGGTCGTTTGCTGAACAGCGACAGCCTCGCAAAAAGTCTTGAAAGCACTTCAAATTCTGCCAAGGCGGCTTTAACCTCCGTTAAAAAAGGCTCCGAAGGTTTCAGCGAAAACATGCAGGCTTTGCACTCAAATTTCCTCTTCAGGAAATACTACCGTAAAAAAGAAAAACAACAAGAAAAGGAACAAAAAAAGAAGGAACGCGAAGCAAAGAAATCAGCTGACTCGACAGGCGAAGCGACTAAAAATTAAATGGTACACGGATGACACGGATTGGACGGATTTTCACGGATTTTTTTGGCTAATAATTGAATAACTGAGTAACTGAATAACCGAATGTTGATGGCCAGCGAGCGTAACGTGATTTGATCTCGTTTAAGCAAAGAGCTGTTTTTAACCGATTGACTTTGAACTATTCAGTTATTCAGTTACTCAGTTATTCAGCCTGGGGTAATTGCAGTAAAAAAATTTCCTCCCCCTGTTTCCCTCCCGGAAATTCCCGCGACTAAATGATCACGTGCTAACTGAAATCAAAAGAAGCTTATGAATAACGATTTAAACGCAGAAAGAAGGGTAAATAAGGAAATAGAAACCGCGCTGGCAATCATTTCGCTGGCGAATGAAATCAAAAACTCGACGATCCGTAAACAAATACAGGAACTTGCATTGCAAGCGGCTAAAGAACTGATGGCAGAGGCCAATGCAAACAAACTATCTTTCGAAGCTTAAGCTAATAAACAGGGCCGTTTATAGGCGTACATGGAAAAGGGAGGCGAAAGCCTCCTTTTGGTGTTTTCCCCGCGGCCGGTAGCCTGTGACCGGCAGTCGGTTACGACATCAGTAAAAAGACGAACATTCAGGTGGTATGAAATTATTATAAACAATCCCGCATTAAAGCACAGGCTACTGGCTGCAATCACATGACTAAACACCCAATATACACAATCGGACACGGTACCCGGTCAATTGAAGAATTCATCGCACTACTGAAGCAGTTTGACATTCAATACCTGATTGATGTACGCTCGATTCCCTACTCGAAATACAATCCTCAATACGTTGCCCGCAAACTTGCAGACACTTTGAAAGAGAACAACATCACATACCTCTTCATGGGAGAAGCACTTGGCGGAAGACCCGCGAACAGTAAATTTTACGATGAAAAAGGAAAGGTGAATTACGATCTCCTGGCCGAAAGTGAGGCTTTTAGAAACGGTATCAAAAGAATTGAAACGGCTTACGAAAAAAATATCAAGGTCGCGCTAATGTGCAGTGAAAGCAAACCTTCTGAATGCCATCGTAGTAAACTGATTGGCAAGGTGCTGAATGAACTGAACATTGATGTGCAGCATATCGATGAGAACGGTGTGTTGCGCTCGCAGAGCACCCTGTAGAGACAAGGCATTGCCTTGTCTTTGCTACACGGTTAGGTTGAGTCCGCGGACAAAGCATTGCCTTGTCTTTGCTACACGGTTAGGTTGAGTCCGCAGTCAAGACATTGCCTTGTCTTTCTTGTACGGTGACGCTGAATGCAAAGACAACAAGGCAATGCCTTGTCTCTACACCGCTTGATCCACCGCCATTTTCAACTGCTTCGCGGGCACTACTCCACTTTGACGATACATTACTTTGCCATTTTTGAATATCATGATCGTAGGAACCCCTTGTATGTTGTAGGCTGCTGCTACATTTGGATTCTTGTCGACGTCTATCTTGATAATGGTGGCATTGTCGCCCACCATGTCCTTCAATTCTTTAAGAATAGGTGGCATCATTTTACAAGGGCCGCACCATTCCGCAAAAAAATCAACCACTACCGGTTTGTTTCCATTTATCAGATTACCAAAGCTTTGATTTCCTTCCATAACATTGATTTAAGTTAATTGCCAAAAAATTGTACCGCAACCACTTTTATCAGCTGAAGATTCATACCATAAAATTCGGAAAAAAATAAAAGCGCCTGAGCATTCACTCAAACGCTTTGCTAATGAACAATTCCTGCCTATTCTGTCTTTGTTATGAAAGTTTATTGTTTATCATTTTTTACTTCGCCTGATTGAAAGATAGTATCAATAAGCAAACGTACTTGTCATCCCGAGGAACGAGGGATCCGGGTGATTGCTTCAACATACCGCCAGCACAGACTCAGATCCCTCGTTCCTCGGGATGACAAGCGATAGTCGTTTAATTCTTCGGTCAGCTTGTTTTGCCTGGGTTTATTTTTTACTGCAACTCTTTCTTGACTAGTTTTTAATCCTGTAAATGACCGCATCCTTCCCGGGCAATGACAGCTGCAAAGTATTCCCCACATTTTTCTCACTACCTGAATAAAGTTCTTTTGTCGCGTGACTTGCATTCTTCAAACCAAGCTTGGTCAAGTCAACCGCAAATTGTTTTTCCGCGTCATCGTAATTCAATACTGCTACGTAAGTGTATTGTTTACCGACACTCGCAAAAATGTTAGGCGCCTTGTCTCCTACTTCAATCCCAACCGGACGGAAATTATTCACTGCCTGTGCAAGCTGAATAATGTCTTTATTCTGCAGGAACTTCTTTGCACGTTCTTTCCATTGGCCGTCTTTTGAATAATCATCTCCTGTTATCAAAGTGCCTGTAATGAGAGATGAAGTCAGCCGGGCTCTGTTAACGCCCTCGCTTTCGTTTCCAAAAACGACATGATCCGCATCCACGAAATCATATAATTTGTTTTGCCACCAGCCCAACCCTGAGCTATTAAGCGTGTAGGCAGTTTCATTTATCTGTTTGAATGCATCACAGGCAATACGGCGCATGTGAACATATTTGCTCGTTGCAATGTTGGCGGAGATAGCCGCATACACCAGCATAGTGCCGGCCATTTGATCGTTCAGATATTGCATGCCTTTTCTGTATGCCTGCATGCCAGTGTGAACGTTGTTATCGAAATAATGATCGGCTTCGATAGCTGCATGTCCAAGAAAATCTATTTTGATCATTTCAAAGCCACATTCTTTAAAGCGTTTCATGTAAAACGCAATCTTTGCCAGTGTCGCCGGATGTGTTGGATCCATTGCTCTTCCACCGTCAAAGTCGTGATATTGCCCATTCACAGTGAGCCAGCAATCCTTGTATTTGTAATCAGATCCTTCCACTTTTCTGTCAGCATTTTTGCCCCAGTCGGTGAAAGGTGCCCAATACACACCGGGACGCAAACCTTTTGCTCTGCAATGTTCAGCAAAAGCTTTTAATGTGCCGATATCGCCCCCAATTCCACCGCTTGTCATGTTGTCCCAAAACGAATCCAGATCGATATATAACGTGTTGTCAGCGTTGCGAAAGCCTTTACAGGAGTCCGCAAAGAAATCAATCACCGCGCCTGTGTTCTCCTTATTTATTTTTTCCTGCAGTACACCCCAGCTGTTCCATCCCATTGGCTTTGCTTTATTCCATTTGAAAATGTAGCGGGGTGATTGCGTTCGCACACTCTTTGCGTAAGTCTCCATTCCATCTTTCCAGTCATCAAAAAAACCAATTAAAAATTTCGGAGAGGTGGACGACTTTTGATTTACTCCCACAAAGCCATGAGCCGTGTGGTCACGGGTTACAAGGCTGTCTGTGAATCCTGCAAAAACATTCAATGACAGAGTTGATTCGCTTTTTCCTTTAATCGCTACACCAGATTTCCAATCATCCTGATCAAGTGAGCCCGCAATAAAACCATGGTCGTTTTTATTGTTATAGACCACACCTACTTCAGAACCAGTGAAATCACTTTTATTCAAATTGAAAGAGCTGTAACGCATCCACGCGTCGTTATCAAACGGAATGAAAACTGCGCGATTGTCTCCATCTTTTTCCATGTCAACCGCGTCGCTGTTTAATACGGAAAGATAGTTGCAGCCTCCATTTTCGCCGTTAACAACAAGCTGTGTGAAGAAATATTCTTTACCAGGATAAGTAAAGAACAATTGTTGCATTTGCAAATTATCAGTAGCTGTTAGTGTCACAATGCTGCAGGTTCCTTTGCCGAATTTATCTGTGATGGCTTTGGAAGAAAATGTTCGTTTCGATAAATCCTTGCTGGTGAAAGACGCAGTTGAACGACCCTCCGCAAACGCTTTATGGATAACGGTTTTGCCATTAACAACAACATCGTATAAACCTTTGGAAAGATCATAGCGAATGACATTGTTCTTTCCAAAGGAAATTGTTTTTATGCCTGAGCCGTTTTGTGCAAATAAATTAAACGACAATAAAGTCAATACGAATAGCTTGCATAACATTACATTATACTTCATAACGCATTTTTGTTTATTTGGAATAGATCCATGCAGGTGACAGTAACCTGCATGGATATTTATTTACGGAGCTTCTGTTATTTCAATTACAGTACTTGTCAACTCACTGCCGGAACTTGGATTGATGCCCACTTTCATCAGGTAGTCGCCTGTAAAAGTTTTTCCATTTTCAGGAACCGATGATTTGTGGCCGGGATAGAGATTCGTTTCTTTTACAGTGTATTTTTTTGCAGGATCAAGGCCCTGTAGTTTTACTGCTTCCCATCTTTTCCCGTAAAGGAAGTTAAGGTTGTAAGCAAAGACAACGGCTTTACTTTTTGCATCGTTGGAGAACATCAACACTGCGCGACTCTCTTCATATGGAGAAACAAGTTTGTACAGATTGCCGTGCCAGATCACATCACTTAGTCTTTTGTAATTTTTAACTGCTTCCTGGCTGAAAGCAAATTCATCAGGACTCATTTTCTCCACATCGATGTCATAACCAAGTCTGCCCATCATAGCAACATCTGTGCGATACTTGAGTGATTGTTTGCCCCATGATGTGATGTGATTCGCGATCGTGTTTGCCGGGAAAAAATATGAGTAACCCCACTGAATAAACACGCGGTCAACTGCGTTTGTATTATCGCTTGGCCAGAATTCTGTAAAGTATTTCAATGCACCGTAATCCGTTCTGCCACCACCACCAGAGCAAAGCATTATTGGAAGTGTCGGATATTTTTGTCTGAGTCTTTCCAATATAATGTACAAGTTTCTCACATACTCAATGTATACGTGTGATTGTTTGTTTTTAAGATACGGAGAGTATGTGTTTGTCATCATCCGGTTACAATCCCATTTGATGTAGGCGATGCCGGGATTCTTCGTCATCATATCATCCACCATGTTGTACACAAATTCTTTCACCACAGGATTTGTAAGATCAAGCACTAATTGATTACGGAAATAATCTTCATCGCGGTTAGGAAGTTTCAAGATCCAATCAGGATGTTTTTCATACAACTCGCTTTTCGGATTCACCATTTCAGGCTCTATCCAGATGCCGAATTTAACGCCTTTGCTTTCCGCATCCTTCACCAAATGACCGAGGCCGTTTGGCAATTTTGCTTTGTTCTCCTGCCAGTCGCCGAGGCCGGCGTGGTCGTCATTGCGCGGATATTTGTTGGCGAACCAACCATCGTCCAGCAGGAACATATCAACACCCAGTTTCTTTGTATCAGTAAATAAACCCGAGAGTTTTTTCTCATCAAAATCAAATTGTGTTGACTCCCAATTGTTCAGCAATGTAAGGCGGCTGCCATTCCCATCGAGTACACCATAGTTCCTGGCCCATGCATGCAAGCTTCTGCTGGCTTCGCCTTTACCATTGTGAGAGTATGTAAAAATGAATGCAGGTGTTGTAAACACTTCACCGGATTTCAATGAATATTCTGAAGCAAAAGGGTTAATGCCAGAGATTACGCGCAAGTCATTTTTTTCATCCACATCAAAAGTGAATTGAAAGTTGCCCGTCCATGCAAGCGTTCCTGCAATTACTTCACCGCTTGTTTCATCGGATTGTTTGTTGAGTGCGAGGAAAAACGTTGGCGAAGCATACATATCGGCGCGAGTGCCAAGTTTGGTATCAATAGTTTTGATGCCGTTTGTTAGTTTACTTTCCTGTATACGCATTTCCGCGGCCCAATCGCCATGAAATTGTGTAAGCCAGTAATCGTTTGCACTAAAATGCAACATAGAAGATGCATAGCGGGTTAACTGAACATCCTTCTTTTCATTCTGTGTGATCTCTGTCCACTCTTTGAAAGTATTCTCTTTGAAGTAGCTTTCAAAATGCAGCACTACAGTTACGGGATATTTGTTGTCTTTTAAAACAATGGACGTATGTGAAACATCTCCCTGTTTATCGGTTTTTGAACTTTTATATTTCAGCTCTAGCGAAGGATTGCCATCTGCGTGCACCATCCTGACCGCGGGTTCAAACAGATTGTTTGTTCCGGCAGGAATGTAACTCTCTCTGCCTTCATCTGATAGTTGTGCGTAAGCATCACCGCCCATCAGCTTTTCACCAAAATAAGTCTGGTACAACTTACCGTCATCTTTCACGGAAAAAACCATTGCAGCATTCTGCGTTTCAATAACGATCTTTTGTTTTTGAGCAAAGCCGTTTGCGCAAACAGTCATGAGAAACGCCATCGATAAAAAGAGATTCTTCTTCATTACCTTTCAAGTTTATTGTACAATTTGAGATTTCAATTCAACGTTGTTTTGCACTGCATTCGCACTATTGACATTAATGCCCTACGGGCAACAGCAATGTGCTAATATGTTAATTTGAAAATTTGAAAATTCATTCTGTGCAAGTTTCAATACAAATGCCGAACTATCCTTTGCTGAATAGAAATACAAATGCTGAAGTGTGCGACGCAAGCAAAGTCCAATAGTAGCAATACTGCTTGTCACCAAATAAAAAATTCAAACTTCAAACCCTATATAATTAAATGAGAAATGCAACACCTCCCATTTTCAAATTTTCAATTCTTCAAATTTTCAAATTACCTCGCAAGTCCCACGGGCGAAAAGATCACAAACGTCAACACCATCAGCACTATCAAAATGATCCCGAAAATGTAGCGATGTTTCCATGGCTTGAGATCCACTGTACCTGCGGGCTGCATGGCGCGATTGTAGGGCACCGGCATGGGCCAAAGTTTTCCCATCAACAACATGAGCAATACGGTTACAACAAATAATATTGCGACCATGTGTAAATAATGAATGCCTGTGTCGACTACAAACTGCGTGATCGAGTAAGCGATGATGAAAAACAATGCGCCTACTTTCGCCGCTATCGGCGGCACTCTTTTAGTGGTAAACCCAACAATTAAAATCGTAAACACCGGTACACTAAAAAAGCTCGACACCTTTTGTATGTAAGTATAAAATCCGCCGGACGAAAAAATAATGAACGGCGCAATTAAAATACCTATCAATATCACTGCAAATTGAAATCGCTTCCCTACTCTCAGCAATTGGTTCTCACTGCTATTTTTTCCTTTTGCCTCTGCCCAGGGTTTGTACAGGTTCATGATGAACAAAGTACCAACGCTGTTAATACCTGCACTGAATGTGCTTAGCGCCGCACCAAAAACAAGCGCTGCAATAAGTCCTGTAAACAGCGGTGGCAGTACATCTCCCGCCAATGTGGGAAACACAGAGGCAGTATTGTTGAGGTTCGCATAAATATGCACCGCAATAAGCCCGGGCACATTAAGCAACAATGGTGAAATCAATTTATAAAAACATGCGAGTGCAATTCCTTTTTGTCCTTCTGCCAAATTCTTTGATGCCAGTACCTGCTGCATAATATATTGCTCCATTCCCCAATAGTAAAGATTGATGAGCAGCATGCCGGTAAACAAGGTTGACAAAGGCACCGCATCTTCTTTCGAGCCAATTGAATTGAGGTGAGACAGCTTTGAACTCAGCACCACATTCAATCCTTCATGCACATTGCCACGACCAAGGTATTTGAATCCGTAGTAAGGCAATAACAAACCTCCTATCAGCAAACCCAGGCCCAGCACGGTATCTGATATACTGATGGCTTTTAGCCCGCCAAGCAGCGAATACAATCCTCCTACTACGCCAATGGAAATCACCAAAAACCATATCGTTTCCCAGTAGCTGATCTGTAACATTTCCTGAATGTGAAACATCCCTTCAAAAGCCACTGCTCCGCCGTATAACACAGCAGGAATAAGGCTTATGATATAGCTTGCCAGGAAAATTACGGATACAATTTTCTTGGTGGCGCTGTCGAAACGCACTGCCAGAAAATCGGGTGTTGTTATGGCTCCTATCCGTAAATAAATAGGAAGAAAAAATTCCGACACAATCAGCATGGCAAAGATGGAAGTCATTCCCCACGCCATTACCGACATGTTGTTTATATAGACAGATTCATTTTCTCCAATGAACTGATTGGCGCTGATGTTAGTTAAAAAAAGCGAGCCGCCTACTACTATAAAGCCAAGGCTTCTTCCTCCCAGGAAATAATCTGTGGAAGTGCGAAGCTTTTGCTTGTGCGTTTTGATCCACGAAATAACTGCCACGAGCAAAGAGCAACACAAAAAACTGATGACTATTTGCCAGCGCATTCTAAATGGAATTACGTCTGATCAAAACTGTCGGAACGATCTCCTGCACCTTGTTGCGCGTTAACACAAACTCTGCCGCTTTTTCGGCCATCACTTTAAAGTCAGTGGAGTAAGTGGTAATGCCATCACAAATAATTTCTTTCACCACATCGTCGTTGTGCGACAAAATACCAACATCTTTACCGAGCTTCATTTTCTTCGTCTTCGAATCCTTCAGCATCAACCACAACTCGGCGTTATTTATTGTGAAGTAAACTTTCCCTTTTTCCAAAGCACCGGGCAGGTACTCATTTTTGACAATACCTTTTACCTTGTAGTCTTTTATGAATCGCTTGAATGCATTGAGTATTTCAATGGGGGTATCAGCCGCAGGACGGTGATAAAAAATCATTTCATCAAAGCTCTTGATCGTCTCTGCCAGCTGAGCAAATGCATCGTAGGAAGCTTGCTCAAACTCTTGTGTAACATAAGAAAACTCAACATCCATGGGCTCGTACCGGTCGATCATCAGGAACATGTTCATAGGCAGTGTTTTCAGTATGCCTGCAGTTCTTGGATGCGGTATCGGCGCTATCACATACATTCCGTACTTACCACGCATGTTAGAAATGATGGTTTCGAATACGTCAATATTATTGTGATGAAAAAACACATCAATGTGTACATTCTCACCGAGTTTGGAGCGGAAGGTTTTGTAAAATGTTTCCTGGAAACTATCAAAAGCAAAAAGCAGCAGAGCGACTTTCAATTGTTGGCCGGTCGCTTCGTTTGCTACGTAAAACCGCACACGGTTCTTAGATTCTACAATGCCTCTTCGCACCAATTCTTTATATCCTTTTGCTATGGTTTCACGGGCAAAGCCCACTTCTTTTATTAATGTATTTACTGAGGGAAGAGGATCGCCTTGCGTTACAATCTTTTCGTTTATGGAGTTGATGATTCCCTGCACGAGTTGCTCATGCTTTGACAAACCGGGAATGCCATCAAGTTCGTGAATTTGTTCAAAAATATTTCTCATAAAGAAACTCAATCGTCTAAAATGTTGGGATAACGTTAGATCGTAAAATAGTTAAAAAGACGGTGACATACTATCACTTGGTAAGAGAGGAATGGCAACATCGTTTCAAACTATACTATCCTATTCTATACCACAAATATAAACATCAATTGAATGTTACCAAATAAAAAGGAGGGATAATTAAATAAATCTTGCCTGTGGCGGGAAAAAGGAAAGATACGATAAATGGTTGTGATTTAATACAATAGATTATTGAACGGAAACCTCAAAATATACCAATCGGTATTTTATTAAATAATAATTTCATACATTTGCGGCTTCTTATCCTTTCTCATTCTAAAATTAAATACACTTCATCTCAATGAAAAGAGTTGTAATTACCGGTATGGGAGCGTTGACTCCTATTGGTAACAATCTGAAAGACTTTACCACTGCGCTTGAAAATGGCGTTAGCGGTGCTGCTCCTATCACTAAATTCGATGCTTCTAAATTCAAGACAAGATTTGCCTGCGAGTTGAAAAACTTCGATCCTCATACCTTCATCGAAAAATCTGAAGCAAGAAAATATGATCTGTTTACCCAGTATGCGGTTATTTCTACTGAGGAAGCAATTAAGCATGCACAGATCGATTTTTCTACACTGAATAGAAACCGCATTGGTGTTATCTGGGGTTCCGGTAACGGCGGTATTGGCACATTTGAAACACAGGTAGCTGAGTTTGAAAGAGGTGATGGTACGCCGCATTTCAATCCGTTCTTCATTCCTAAAATGATCGTTGATATTGCATCTGGTATCATTTCCATTAAGCACGGTTTGCGCGGTGTAAACTTCACTACGGTGTCTGCCTGTGCTACATCCAACACGGCGATCATTGATGCATTCAACTATATCAAATGGGGCAAGGCAGATATGATCATCACCGGTGGTTCTGAAGCGCCGATCACAAAATCTGGTATGGGTGGATTCAATGCGGCAAAAGCATTGTCGACTTACAACGACGATCCGGCAAAGGCTTCACGTCCGTTTGATGTGAAACGCGATGGCTTTGTTATGGGCGAAGGTTCAGGCACGCTTATCCTGGAAAGTCTTGAACATGCACTCGAAAGAGGTGCACCAATCATTGCAGAAGTTGTGGGCGGCGGTATGGCTGCCGATGCGTATCACTTAACAGGCACGCACCCTGAAGGCGAAGGCGCTTACCTGGGTATGCTGGAAGCGATGAACGATGCAGGCATTTCTGCGTCTGATATCGACTACCTGAACGTGCATGCTACCTCTACTCCGCTTGGTGACAACAGTGAATTGAAAGCTGTGCAAAGAATATTTACTGACAAATCAAAATTGCATATCAGTGCTACCAAATCCATGACAGGACACTTGCTTGGTGCGGCTGGCGCGGTTGAGGCGATCGCTTGTGTGAATGCTATCGTGCATGGTATTATTCCACCAACGATCAACACTGAAAATGTGCAGCCTGAATTTGCAGATGCTTATGATTATACATTGGGCAAAGCCGTTAGAAAGAATGTAAACTATGCAATGAGCAATACATTTGGCTTTGGCGGTCACATTGCGACGACGGTGTTTAAAAAGTATGAGCCGTAGGTCTCTAAGCTTTACCACTAAGGCACCAAGTGCACTAAGCCTCACTAAGGTTTGCTTTAATTTATAGGCATCTCTTAGTGAACCTTAGTGTCCTTAGTGGTAATAAAAATATTGCGCCGCAAAAAGGTTCTATTCAATTGTATCGATGACATACTTCATCCCATTCATCAATGCACTCTCTCCTGCTTTCAGTCCCGTCAACTGCTTACCCAATGGCGATTGTGGAGATAGAGCAACAACAGTTTGGTCACTCACCTTTATTTTACCCAGCGCAATGCTGAGGAATAAATATCCTCGATCTGTTTTTACAAGGCTTCCTTTTATAACAGAATCACTTGCTTCAACCATTGAGAGCTTTTCGAGTTGTTTTTTTTGCTCAAGCAATTCGGCCATTTGCTTCGTCACATTTTCCTGCTCTATATGAAGCATTGCTCTGGCTGTTTCGTATTTATCACCTGCTGTGCTTTTCGTCTCGTTCACGATGCTTTCTCTCAAATCATCTAACGTTTTTTGAACGTCAGTAATTCTTTGAGAAACGATACTCATGCATTGATTGTATACCTGTTGTTTAAGAGTCATTTCTATAATTTCCTGTTCTTCAAAATTAATTGTTTGAAAATAAAAGGCTTTGACAAGTTTAGCATCCGCCAAACTTATCAAAGCCTCAATATTCTAACTCCTAACTCCTAACTCCTAATTCCTAATTTCTAGTTTCTCTATATTCCCGTGTTCACCTTCACTTCCTTACCGGCCTTATCGAAATACAAGAATTTCTTTTCAATTCCTTTTTTAAGGTTGTAACGATAATAGTGATTGTTCTTGTTATCAACTACATAATCCGTAGAAGCTATTTCCCAATCTTTGAAACGGCTTTTGTTAAAAGACTCTTTAACTTCACCAGGTACATCGCCTTTTTCTACTTGTGTTTCGGTGTTGTCCCATACACCATCTACATTAAAGTGGGCCTCGTATCCTTTTCCGTGTTCTTTAAACTTGGCGGAGTAATTAGATACATTATTGTCCCAGTCTACATTCGTTGCATGCGGATACTTTTCTGCAAAGGCTTTCTTCGCCTTATCAGGAATATTAACTACCTGGGCCACGCACAGATTGTTAGCCAGCAACATAATGGCCGCAAAAAACGACAGCATTGTAAGTTTCATAAATTCTAGTTTTAATGGTAAACAAATTACTTCCCTCATCCCGATGCTTATTATCGGGATCGGTATTTATCAAAGGTTTATTAGAGTAGATGCAAAAACCTTACCGTGCCCATTATTGAGGAATTCAGCTACTTTTTTTACGCTAGATTTACAAAAAACATAAACATGCCAGCCCAGAATTACAGTAACCACCACAAGTACTATGCGCCTCATCATTTTATATTTTATCCCGTCATTTTAATTGCCATCATTTTTAGTGTGCGAAGCAGTTATAAATATCCTGTGCAACATGATCTCTGGATAACCATTGCGGCCACATTCGCTATTATAGGCTGGCTGTCTTTTATGTTGAGGCAACATTATGCATTGAACAATCAAAACAGGATCGTGCGTCTTGAAATGCGTTTGCGCTATTTCATTTTGACGAATAAGAAAATGGATGAGCTGGAAAGCAAACTAAGTTTCGGACAAATTGCGGCTTTGCGCTTTGCTTCTGATGAAGAATTATTGCCACTTGTCGAAAAAACGCTCGCAGAAAATCTAGCTCCGAGTGCAATAAAGAAATCGATTAAAAACTGGGTGGCAGATGATATGAGGGTGTAGGCGAAAACGGAACGCAGATTTTCATGATTGTCATGATTTGACAAGATTTTTGGGAGATGAGCGACACAACTTATTTCAACATCGTTGCGTTGCACACTTCAGCTGCAAGGCTTTGATCAGCAATGGTGCAGATCACATTATAATCATACTAAATCATGAAAATCATGAAAATCTGCGTTCCCTCTCTCGGTTGCTGAACCAAAATCCCATAACCCTGTTATAGATTTCATACTGAAAACAAACATTTATGAAACTCGCGATCTTTTCATTTCTTGCAGCCCTTATGTTGTTGGCAACCAATGTATCCCGGGCACAGGTAGTTAACATCCCCGACAAAGCAAAAAACAGCTTTGCCGAAAGATACCCCAAAGCGACAGATGTAAAATGGAGCAACAATGTGTCAAACTACACTGCCAAGTTTAAGCAAAAGAAACAGGATTATGTGGCACATTATAACGTGGACGGCACCTGGGATAACACGGAAACAAAAATAGATAAGGACGATCTGCCAAAAGACGTTAAAGAGTCGTTCTCGAAAAGCCGCTATGCAGACTGGCAACTGAACTCTACAGATTTTGTGGAGGACAATAAGGGACAAAGCCTGTATCGCTTTAATCTTAAAAAAGGCATTGAGAAAAAGTATTTGTATTTAGATAAGGACGGGAAGGAAATAAAGTCGAGTACAGGACTTTAGAGCAATTAAGAATTAGCAATTAAGAATTAAGAATGCTTCAAGTGCGGGAGATCAAATGCTTTTGAACTTTTAAGCATGTGCAACAAAATATTTGGTTTAAAAGAAAAAGGCATCGACAGCTTAGACTATCGATGCCTTTTTGGATTTATGCGTTTGTCGCTAAGAAACTATTAAAAGCATTCTTAATTCCTAATTCTTAATTCTTAATTGCTAATTCCTAATCCCTAATTCCTCCTCCGCATGAACTGCTCTTAACTTTGGTGCACCGGTCTTCTTCACTTCATAAAACTTGTAGCCGAACAGGAAGATAACGAAATAACAAATGATGGGAAGATAGTATGCTTTGGCAACATCCTGGTTAGCGATAAGCCCCATTACAAACGGAAAAAATGCGCCACCTACAACGCCCATTGAAATAAATGGAGCAGCTTGCTGCGTATGGCTTCCAAGATTTTTTAATCCTAAGCTGAAAATGGTTGGGAACATAATGCTGAAGAAAAAGTTGATCATCAACAGTGCTATGTACGAAGGCCAGCCCCAGCTTTGTGCAACGATCAAACACATGGCAATGCTGCCCAACGCGAAGTAAGCCAGCAGTTTATTTGGTGCAATATATTTCATTAAGAAAGTGCCTACAAAACGGCCGAGTGCCATCATGCCCATAAACACAATCATGAAGTTGCCCGCCTTTTGATCGGTGAAACCCATTTTCTCGTGTCCGTAGTTAATGAAGTAACTCCATGTTCCTGCTTGTGCGGCAACGTTGAAAAATTGCGCAATAGCGGCCCACACAAAATGGCGGTGTTGAAATAATTTCTTACCCGGTTCTGCGTCCACATTTTCTTTTTCGAGATCAGCAGCAGAGGCGCCGTGTGGGTCTACCAGTGCAGGTACTTTTACAAAAGCAAACGACACTGCCACCAATGCGATGAAACTACCGATACCAACATACAAGCCTTTCACAGAAGACAAATCTCCTGCTACTTCTGTATTGGCACGCAATAAGAAATACGAACCCAATGCAGGACCGATCATCGTTCCCACAGCATTGAATGATTGTGAAAAGTTGATTCTTCTATCGCTGGCTCTCTGGTCGCCAAGTGATGCAACGAATGGATGCGCCACCGTTTCAAGCGTTGCCATTCCGCAACCCAATATGAATAACGCAACCCTGAAAAAAGTAAAAGACTTTTCATTTGCCGCTGGCACAAATAAAAATGTTCCTGTGGCAAATAATATAAGACCAAACAACACACCGGCTTTATAGCCAAACTTCTTCATGAAGATACCAGCCGGAATGCTCATAACGGCATAAGCTCCGAAAACGGAAAATTGTATTAAACCGGAGTTGGCTTTGGATAAATTCAATACATTTTGAAAGTGCTTGTTCAATACATCGCTCATAGAATGGGCAATACCCCAGAGCATAAAAAGAGAAGTCACAAAAACAAACGTTACCAGGAATTTCTTCTCTGTAAAAGATACTTTATTCATCATATAGTTTTGAATCGTTAAGACAAGCACGCTGATTTTCATGATTGTCATGATCTGGAAAGATCTGAAATCAAAATTTCAAATCAAAAAAAAATCTTGACAAATCATGACGATCATGAAAATCTGCGTTCCATTACGGCCATTGTGATACTTCAATCCCAAATTTCTTATTAGGCTCTTTGCCCATCGTAAATTCAAGCGTTCCGCCTTTCATCAGATCAGCGTGATCAACATACACCTTATCGTATTTTTTGCCGTTTAGTACTACGGACTGGATATATTTATTTTCGCGACTATTGTTTTTTACTTTGATAGTAAATTGTTTGTTGCCCTTCACCGTGATAACAGCGTTATCAATCAATGGGCTGCCAAACACGTATCTGCCACTTGCCGGGTTTGCAGGATACAAGCCAACGATGCTCCACACCGCCCATGCACTCATTTGTCCGCAATCTTCATTTCCTGAATAACCGTCTGGTGCATCATGATATAATGAGTCCATGATAAGGCGAACAATGTTTTGTGTTTTCCAGGGCTGGCCAATGAAGTCATACATATAAGCAATGTGATGGCTCGGTTCGTTGCCATGTGCATACTGGCCTATCATCCCGCTGATGTCGGCAGAAGCATTCTCTCCTGTTACATTGGATGTTACGGAAAAAAGCGAATCGAGTTTTTGTCCAAGCTTATCATTACCACCATGCAATTTTGCAAGTCCGCGAATATCCTGCGGCACAAAGAATGAATGCTGCCATGCGTTTCCTTCTGTATATGCGGCCCTTCTACCGTTGTGTTCTGAGTAGTATGGATCAAAAGGCGAAACAAATTGTCCGTCGGAATTTTTTGCGCGGATGAACCCTGTGCTTTTGTCAAAAAGATGGATGTACGACTGTGATCTTTTCATAAACAGGTTGTAATCTTCTTTTTTCCCAAGCCTCAGGGCCACCTGCGCAATGCACCAATCATCGTACGCGTATTCCAGCGTAATGGATGCACTACTCGCTTCTTTGTCCTGCGGCAAAAAGCCATATTTTATATAATCAGGAATGCCTCTTATGGATTGATAAGCGCTTTTTTGCATAGCCTTGTAAACGCGCTCTGCATCCACGCCCGGCCAGTTTTTCAACACTGCATCGGCCAGTACAGGAATGGCGTGATAGCCGGTCATCGTGTTGGTTTCGTAAGTGTTGAGATCCCAAACCGGCAGCAGTCCGTTTTCATCATAAAATGCGAGCATCGTGTTTAAGATATCGCCGTAACGATCGGGCTGTGTAACACTCATCAAAGGATTTAGTGCACGAAATGTATCCCACAAAGAATAAACCGTGTAACGCTGCCCTGAAGCCATTTTTGTAACATTGCCCTCTACATTTTTATAGCTTCCATCTGCATCGGAATATAAAACCGGTGCCATGCAGGTATGATAAAATGCTGTATAGAAAACGCGTTTAAGGTGCTCATCTGCCGTTTCTATTTTTACTTTCTCCAATTCTTTTTCCCACTTTGAAGCAGCTTTTTGCGATACGTTGTCAAAATTCCAGTCACTAATTTCATTCAATGCCAGCAGCGCGTTTTGTTCATCAACAGACGAAAGCCCTACTTTCATTAAAATGGTTTTGCCACCATCGAAGATCAGTTGCGCTTTGGCAACCTTGTCGCTCGTGTTGGTAGTTTCAATCTTTTTGATTGGAGCGGAAGTTCTTGCGGCAAAATATACACGCTGTACCCTGGCCCAGCCCGAAGAAAAGCGGTAACCAACAATGGTGGAATCATTTACCTGGCGAATATAGGTGTCCGTTGGATGATCGCCGTTGATTCTAAAGCCAAGGTCAAACCTGATCACCGACTGATCTCCCTGCGGGAATTCATATTTATGCAACCCGCATCTTTCAGTTGCAGTAAGAGAGACCTGTACACCATTGTTTAATTTTACGGAATAAAAGCCGGGCCTCGCTTTTTCATTGGCATGACTAAACCCGATTTTATACATTTCCTCCTTTCCGGAAACCGTTTGCGTAAGCGGTAATACCGAAATATCTGCCCAGTCACCAATACCGGTTCCGCTTAAGTGCATGTGCGAAAACCCTGCAATCACCGTATCGCTGTAATTATAGCCGCTGCACCAGTCCCAGCCGGAAGTGCCATTGTCTGGACTTAACTGCACCATGCCAAAAGGTACGGTGGCGCCGGGGTATGTATGTCCATGACCACCGGTGCCGATGAAGGGATCAACATAGGAAATCAGTTGCTGTGCATTCGTTTTACCCTGTAGTGCGAAAAAAAGGCAAACCGTCTGCAGTAATATTTTTTTGGAACGGGAAAAATTCATGTTGAAATCGTTTAACGAAGGGTGAAGTATTAATTTCTTAAAACCTCTTTCGTCGGAACAACTAGTAGTATGACGAATGATTGCTTGCATGTAAGGAGAGAAAGAGACTACTTTGTTATTCCAACGAAAGAGGTGAGTTAAAAAGTCAGGGGTTGTCTATATAAATATTATATCGTTGAAATTTTTGAATAACCGTTGTTGCAGGGGCGAATCGCATTCGTCCATTATAAAAAAATTCATTTAGCGGCAGTCCGCCGGAAAGCATTAACCTCATACGGCAATCGTTTTGTTTCGTAACTGCCTGCAAGAAACTACCGCGACCTTAACAGGAGGGCTAAAAACTGCTTAATTGAAAAAATTAATGCCACTTTTTTCTATTAATAAGAAATTATGTTGGGGCTAGCCATCTAAAGATTGTCAAAAAGACACTATTAATTGGTTGTTAGTCGATAGTTGTTGGTTGCCAGATGACCTGCCCGGGAAGACTTTTTTGGTGGTTAACCCGCTAATTATTAGTCAGTTGATGCATTAATTTCCATTTCCCGTTAATTAATTTCTGTATTAATAGTTTGTTAGATCATTTATTAATACCTCTCCCGCTTATTTGCATTTTGAAATTCACAGTGTTCCGTCTATCGGAGATTCTCATTTTTTAAACAATTGCTTGTTATGGAAAAAATGGTTTTGCTGTTTTTGGCAATGGGCCTTTTGGGGATCTATGCAGTACTTCTGCGTTTGAATAATCCATCACTGAGTAACGTTCGCTTATATTCGGAAATGTATTTTTTGCCGGCTCTTCTTCCGGCGTTTGCACCAGAAGGTCTGAAAAAAGTTTCAACGGGCCTGATCCATCTGAGCATTCCAACTTTCATTTTTCATGTAAGAAATACCGGTAAAATATCTTTTTCACCCGGCCTTAAACCCAAGGCTTTGGGTGGTAATCATTTTCTAAAACAACCAATTTGTTACGCCTTGCCATTTTCTCAGGGAAACCACGAGCGGTTTATGAATGCCAGGCTGAATAGCATATTCTAAAAAGAACTTGAATGAAGAAAAAATTTTTAAGCAAGCAGGGCATTTTTCTATTGCTTTTGCAACAAGCGGTTTTCACAGGCGTTGTCTGTGCAAACGTCCCAACAGATACGACGGGCCCCAAAAAGCAAAACATAGATTACATCGATCCTACGATTGGCAACATTGGCCAACTGCTTGAACCTACAAGACCTACTGCGCAATTGCCCAACCAGGTTATCCGCATGTACCCTATTCGCAAGGACTACCTGGATGATCAGATATCGAGTTTTCCGTTAACAGTTGTTTCTCACCGTCTGGGCGAGGTTTTTTCTATAAAGCCTTCGGTAAAAGAATTGGCAGCAGAGAGCTGGAGCAAGCGCATGCCTTACGACTACAACCTTGAAATTACCCGCCCATGGTACTATTCAACGTATTTGATTGAAGACGGCATTACAGTGGAATTTACCCCTTCGAAAAAAACCGGCTACTTCAGGTTTTCATTTCCCGAGGGGAAAAATAAGTCCCTGCTGTTCAGCAACTTTAATGATGGTGCAGCGTCCTGGAAATTTAGCGGCACCGTGCTGCAAGGGATGGAAACCTACCACGATGATATAAAGGTTTACACTTATGGTGTGTTCAGTGTCGCAGGCACAACCGGATATTTGGACAGCAACAAAGTGATCAAAAATGCATCAGCTGTAACCGAAAAAGGAGCGAGACCGTATATCAATTTCCCTGCAAGTGCCCACACAGTTGAACTAAAATATGCGATCAGCTTCGTAAGCGCTGAACAGGCGAAAAAGAATTTTGAAGAAGAAATTGCCGGGAAAGATTTTGCAACGGTAGAAAAAAATGCAAAGACTGCATGGAGCGATCTGATGTCGCAAATTAAAATTGAAGGTGGTACAGACGCACAAAGACGCTCATTTTATACGGCCCTGTACAGATGCCACGAACGCATGGTAGACATCAGCGAAGATGCGCATTACTACAGCGGGTACAATAAAAAGATCAATACTGACAATCGTCCTTTTTATGTAGATGACTGGTCGTGGGACACTTACCTGGCGCTGCATCCATTGAGAACGATCCTACATCCAAAACAAGAAGAAGACATGTTGCAGTCATACGTGCGCATGTATGAGCAAAGCGGCTGGATGCCAACATTTCCGGTACTTTTCGGCGATCATGCCTGTATGAACGGCTTCCACTCTTCCATCGTTTTTCTCGATGCGTATAGAAAAGGTTTGAAAAATTATGACGTGGAAAAAGCCTACGAAGGCATCAGAAAAAATGCTACTGACGCAACGATGTTGCCATGGAGAAACGGACCCAAAACATCGCTCGACGATTTCTATCACAATAACGGCTACTTCCCTGCGCTTCGTGAGGGCGAAAAAGAAACCGTTGCAGAAGTGCATTCATTCGAGAAAAGACAAGCTGTTGCTGTAACACTCGGCGGCGCATTTGATGACTGGGCACTGGCACAACTTGCAAAGGACCTTAATAAAACAAGCGACTACAACACTTTCGAAAAAAGAGGACAGAACTACAGGACCCTTTGGAACAAACAAAAGAATTTCTTTTTGCCGAAGGATGATAAAGGCAATTGGATTTTGATCGATCCGAAGTTTGACGGCGGCCTCGGCGGCAGGGACTACTATGATGAAAACAACGGCTGGACCTATATGTGGCAGGTGCAACAGGACATTCCCGGCCTGATTGACCTAATGGGAGGACGAGACAGTTTCGAACTGAAACTTGATCAACTGTTTCGCGAGGGGCTCGACAGATCGAAATATGAATTCTGGGCGAAGTTCCCTGATGCTACAGGCCTTGTAGGACAGTACTCCATGGGCAACGAACCAAGTTTCCACATACCATATTTATATAACTATACTTCCTCTCCGTGGAAAACACAGCAGAAAGTAAGAAGTCTTTTGTCACTGTGGTTCAAGGATAACGTGTTTGGCATTCCGGGTGATGAAGATGGTGGTGGAATGTCTGCTTTTGTTGTTTTCTCTTCCATGGGATTTTATCCTGTAACACCGGGCATTCCGGTCTATACCATTGGCAGCCCCGTTTTCAGCAAAGTTTCGATAGCGTTGGAAAATGGAAAAACCTTTACACTTATTGCACACAACAGCAATGAAGTGAACAAATATATCCAGAGTGCAAAACTGAATGGCAAAGTTTTGAAAACGCCTTGGTTCACTCATGATCAATTGGTGAGCGGCTGTACCATCGAACTGGAAATGGGCCCGAAACCCAACAAGACATGGGGCACGGATGTGAAACCGGCGAAACCGTTTGCCAAAGCGAATTAAAATTGAAAATTGAAAATTGAAAATTGAAAATTGTTAGGGGCGAATCGCATTCGCCCTCAAACTACTGATAGCTGAAAGTTATTGAGACATATTTTCTAGAGACGTTTACTTTGTGAACCTTTCGAAGGCCTGGGTGGAGATCATCCGGGCCTTTCGCTTTTTTTAAAGAGTTGTTCCTTGTTAGGATTTGGGTGTTAGGCTTTACGTATAGCAGTTATACCTACATATAATCGGGTAACCATCCTCAAATTAGAATAAAATCCATGTAAATCAGTCCTATCTGTGTCATCTGTGTGCATTCTCTCTCCCGCCCATTTTTTATCATTTTATTTGAGGGAAAAACAATCAATTACCTTATTTTTAACCCTGACGCTTGCATTACATCAACATTGATTCAATATTAAAAAACACGAACTTATTCGTTTAAGAAATTTTAATTTGGCCTCGCGCCGGATATAACGGTTTCTTTGTAAAAGATACTTATTTTTACGATTGCTTATGATGAGGTATATATTCTGTTTTGCGCTTGCATTTTTATTACTGAACGTTACTGGTTTTTCCCAATCCTATGGGTTAACTTTTAATAGTCATGAAGTCGTACTTGAAAAAAGAACGGCTCTTGATCTGTCCCCCGAAGATTCCATATGCTTCTCCAAAAACTTCGACCTCGATTTCGACATCAAATTTCTTCCCAATCACGAAACATACTTTGGTTATGTGCTGCGTGTGATAACGCATGACAACCAAAACATTGATCTTATATACAATCAACGATCCTCGGATTTCAGAGTGATCATCGGCGAAAGTCTATCTGGTATTAGTTTCTCCATTGACAGTATGCATCTCTATAAGCAATGGTCAAATATCGATTTCAAATTTGATCTCACCGCGCATACTGTTGAGTTACTTGTCAATGGAAAATCTGTAGGCAAAAGCAATGTGCCTTTTGCGGCGAATTGTTATAAGTTTTTGTGGGGTGCAAACGACTTTCAGAAATTCAAAACAAGGGACATCCCTCCCATGCAGATAAAAGACATCAAATTATCTGAACAGGGAACACTAAAACATTACTGGCCGCTGGATGAAATTGACGGAGAGGTTTGCAATGATAAAAATGGTAACAGGCAAGCCAAAGTAACAAATCCGGTCTGGATAAAACCAAAGCATCAGAAATGGGAAATGGCAGCTACATTCACCATTAATGGCGTTGCCAATGTGGGCTATGATCCTGTACAGGACAGGCTTTTCATTGGAGGAAATGACTCTATGGGTGTGTATCAGCTAAAAGGCGATCGCGGTATAATGCAGTGGACACCAAATGCGAAGCATCAAAATCTGCTCGCCGGAAATCAGGCGATTTATGACAGTGCCACTAAAAAATTCTATGATGTTTATGTAGACAAGCAACAGGTGTTCGGTTACGATTTTGATCAGCGTCAGTGGAGCGGAGCCTTTGCACCCGGCCCACTTACAGAATTCTGGCACGCCAATAAATTCATTTCTCCCGCGGATGGCTCGTTGTATGTTGTAGGTGGCTACGGACAATTGCGTTATAAAAACGAAGTATTGCACTACAATTTTGCTACACAACAATGGGATTCTGTACATACCAAAGGAGATTATTTTCCTCCGCGTTATTTGTCCGCACTTGGTGTAGACAAGAACGCAAACCTCGCCTACATCATTGGTGGCTATGGCAGCCAAACCGGCGACCAGATGCTTGACCCAAAGAACTATTATGACCTGTACAGGTTTGATATTAAAACGTCAACCTTCAAAAAAGTATACAACTTCAAACCATTTGGCTCTCAGTTTGCTTTTGCCAACAGTCTTGTTATAGGCCCTGGCAAAGATGATTTTTATGGCTTGATTTTCCCGAACAACGATCGTTTCAACTCTGCGCTGCAACTGGTGAAAGGCTCCTTGACTGATTCAACATTGCATTTGGTGGCAGATTCTATTCCATATAGTTTTCACGATATCGAATCTTATGCGGACCTGTACTATTCTCCGATCAGCAACAAACTGATTGCAGTTACTATGCTGTATTCTAAAGAGGAAGTAAAGGACAAGAACACGATTGTAAAAATATACACACTTAACTTTCCGCCGCAAGCCGCTGACAGCAATACTTTCGTGACGGCGATCAAAAAACAGAACCGTTACTGGCTGATCATTCCGGCATTGCTTGTGGCAGGCTTGCTTATTTATCTTCTCCGTAAAAGGAAAGCCCAGCCGGATAAAAAAGAAATGGCATCAACACCGGCACAACCAGAGAAAGAAGAAGTTTTTCAGCCTATATTCACGAATGCATTTTCACAGAGCAATGAGAAGCAGTTCAAATCTTCGATCTTCCTTTTTGGTCACTTCCAGGTATACGACAAAGACGGCAACGATATCACAAGATTGTTTACTCCTTTGCTGAAAGAGTTGTTCCTCATCATTCTTATTTACACGGTGAAAGATGGCAGAGGTATTTCTTCAGAAGGGCTGGATGAAATTTTGTGGCATGATAAATCCGCAAAAGATGCGAAGAACAACCGTTCAGTAAATATTGCCAAACTGAAAGTAATTCTTGAGAAAGTGGGCAATTGCGTGATTAATAAAGAAGCGGGCTACTGGCAGTTCCAAACGCCGGACGACAGTATCCATATCGATTACAAACGTTTCATGCAGTTGAAGTATGCGGCGGAACACGGACAAGAATACGTTCATCCATTGGCAGAGGTCATCAGACGCGGACCGTTCCTTTCACAAACAGAATACAACTGGCTGGACAATGTAAAGTCAGAAGTTTCCAATTCTGTAATTGATCTGTGCCTTAACTATATTAAGAACCAAAACATTACCAAAGACCCTGAGTTCATTATCGAGTTAACGCACTATGTCTTTTACTTCGATCAACTGAATGAAGATGCATTAACATACAAGTGCAAGAGCCTGATACAACTGAAGCGTCATACATTGGCGAATAACACTTACCTGAAATTTGTAAAAGATTATAAAGACATTTATGGCGAAGAGTTCGATAAGACCTTCCACGATGTGATCAATTGATTGGCACACGGATTAGACGGATTTTCACGGATTAATTTTGTGAAGATCCGTTTTCTTTTTTGGGGCACACAGATGACACTGATTAGACAGATTTGCACTGATTTTGTTCATCAATAATCGTCAACCTATTCATGGAGCAATTTCAGTTATTCTGTTACTCAGTTATTCAATTATTAAAAAAGATCAGTGCAAATCAGTCTAATCAGTGCTATCTGTGTGCTCCCTCACGAAAATCTGCGTTCTTTCTCTGGTTTTTCCTCCAATTAATCTATAATTAGGCATTAATTAATTCTCCGCTTCTTTCTTTGCATTCATATTAAATCAAAAGCTTGCAATATGAATGCAAAAATCTCTCTGGCGGTTGCACTGGTGGCATTATGTTCGTTTGCAAAAGATCCGGTGCGGCCCACTGTTCTACCCTACAAAAACGCATCACTACCCGTTGATCAACGAGTGGCCGACCTGGTTGGCAGAATGACCACAGAAGAAAAGATCAAACAGCTCGATATGTGGTGGGGAAAAGAAGTTGCCACAATGGGCGGTCACGAAGCCTCCGCTTACTCCGAAGAAAAAACAGCCGCAGCCATTGGCAAAACCGGCATCGGTTCGGTTCACGATCTATATCCCCTCACTGCAGACATTACCAACAGCATACAGAAATATGCGATGGAAAAAACGCGTCTGGGCATTCCCGTACTTTTCATTGAAGAGGGCTTGCATGGTTACAGCGGTTTTGGTAGCACATCCTTTCCCATTCCTCTGCAACTGGCAGGTGCCTGGGACACTACGCTTGTACAAAACATCGGCAGAACCATCGCAACAGAAACAAGAGCGCACGGCGTAGACATGATACTCGGGCCAGTGCTTTGCCTTCCACGCGATCCACGCTGGGGACGCGTAGAAGAAACTTATGGTGAGGATCCCTATCTCGCAGCATTGAATGGGGTTGCCATGGTAAAAGGTTTGCAGGGCAAAGGCGTGAGCCAGCCAAACTCAGTGGTAGCAGAACCCAAACACTTCGCCATACACGGCATACCGGAAGGTGGTAGCAATACCTCTCCTGTTTTCATGAGCGAACGTGAAGGAAGATCTTCTTTCCTGTATGTTTTCGAAAAAGCAGTGAAAGAAGGTGGTGCCTTGTCTATGATGGCCGCATACAGTGAACTTGATGGCATTCCGTGCGTTGACAACAAATGGTTGTTGACAGATGTATTGCGCAAAGAATGGGGCTTCAAAGGTTTTGTGTTATCAGATCTTGGTGCAATAAAAATGAGTCTCGAAAACCACCAGGTGGCAAGTGATACCAGCGATGCTTTGGCCCAGACATTGAATGCCGGTTTGAACATGCAGTTCTACGACTTTTCTCATGATGGCTTTTTAACAGCGATGAATAAAGCAATTGCTGACAAAAAACTTTCGATCGCTCAATTAAACAAAACAGTAAGCGATGTATTGCGTGTAAAATTTTTGCTGGGCTTGTTTGACAATCCTTACACCGACACTTCGCTAAAAGCAAAAGTATTTCATACGCAACCAAGCCAGGATCTGGCATTAAAAGCCGCACAGGAAAGCATTTGTTTGTTGAAAAACGAAGGCAATGTGTTGCCCATAAAAAAGGATGCGAAATCAATTGCAGTGATTGGTGCATTGGCCGAAAGCAGCTACCTGGGCGGATATTCCAACGAAGAAGGAAAAGCAATTTCTATTCTGGATGGATTAAAACAAAGAGCAGGCAACAATGTTTCCATCAACTTTGAAAAAGGTTATTCAACTGAGAAAAATGAAAACGAAAACGACCTACAACAAAAATCGGTTGCGATTGCAAAAAATGCAGATGCTGTTGTTGTCGTGATCGGAGAAGATTTGAAAATCGTGGGTGAAGGAAAGGATCGCGCAAATCTTGATCTTGATGAAAAACAGATAAATCTTTTAAAAGCCCTGCAGGCGACCGGAAAGCCAATAACGGCAGTACTTGCCAATGGCAGACCACTTTCTATTAACTGGGTGGCTAAAAATATTCCAGCCATTGTAGAATCATGGTTCTCTGGCGAGAAAGGCGGTTTGGCTGTTGCAGATATATTGCTCGGCAATGTAAATCCTTCAGGTAAATTACCGATGACATTTCCCCGTTCGGTTGGTCAGCTTCCATTTTATTATGATCACAAACCAACATCAAGACATGCTTATGTGGATGAAGCAAACACTCCGCTGTTTGTGTTCGGACACGGCTTAAGCTATACAACTTTTGATTACAGCAATCTTATTATTTCTCCTGCAACCATTCCTGTTAACGGAACTGCGACGGTGCATGTTACCATTAAAAATACAGGCACAACAGAAGGCACGGAGGTTGTTCAATTGTACATCCGTGATGTTGTGAGCAGTGTAACCACTCCTGTGAAATCCCTGAAAGGCTTTGGCCGCGTGACTTTGAAACCAGGCGAAAGTAAAACAGTAGACTTCAAAATCGGTTTCGAACAATTAGCACTTTGGAACCGTGAAATGAAGCATGTTGTAGAGCCAGGAGACTTTAAGATCATGTTAGGAAGCTCGTCGGAGGATATTCGTCAGAATGCGACACTGCGGGTGAATTAATAATTAATAATTAAGAATTAATGGGTGCTGCATTATTTATTAATACTGAATACTTGAATGTTTAACGACGCTTCGACAAGCTCAGCCTGACACTCCGCGTACGCTGTCACGCTGAGCTTGTCGAAGCGTCGTTAAACACAAAGCAGATCATATAAAGAATTGAATGCTAAACCTCAAACTGTCAACTAACAACTCAAAACTCATTAATCATAACTCACAACTAATATGAAAAGACTATTAGCAATCATTCTTGCAGCCTGCACCTTAAGCAGCCATGCACAATCAAAACACAGCAGCTCGACACTATATCCAACATATGATGGCCTGGTAATGGCCGGATACCAAGGCTGGTTCAGGGCTGCGGGAGATGGCAGTTCTGCAAAGGGCTATGCCTATGGAAATGAAAACAGATCCGGCGTTGATGCATGGCCGGATGTAAGCGAATACGAAAAGACGTATGAAACACCTTTGAAATTAGCAGATGGAAAACCGGCAAAGTTTTTCAGTTCCGTTGATAAGAGCACAACAGATCTACACTTTAAATGGATGCAGCAATATGGTGTTGACGGAGTTTTTATGCAGCGCTTTTTTGATGATGTGAAAAATGAAAATCGCAAAAAAGAATCTTCTGCTATTTTAAAAAATGCATTCGAAGCAGCTTCTAAATACAAAAGAGCAATCGCTGTGATGTACGACCTATCGGGCTTACCGGGTAGTGGAGAAGATTGCTCCGCTATTATTAATGACTGGAAATACCTGGTTGATCAATTAAAAGTCACCAACCAGGACGGAGAAAAAACATACCTGCATCATCGCGGAAAACCCGTTGTTGTGATCTGGGGCGTTGGCTTTCCTGACAGGCCTTATAATATTCGCAACATTGGCTTGGAGCGCCTGATCAACTTCCTGAAGAATGATCCTGTGTATGGCAATTGTACTGTAATGCTTGGTGTACCTACAGCATGGCGCGAACTAAATGCCGACTGTCTGCAGGATAATTATCTGCATGAGTTGATCCGCATGGCCGATATGATCTTACCGTGGACTGTTCAACGCTTCTCTCCATTGCTACACAATGATATGGATCGTTACCGCGACCTGATGATTGAGGACATGAAGTGGTGCAGGCAAAACAATATTGACTATGTGCCTTGTGTATACCCTGGGTTTAGCTGGCACAACCTGAGCGTACATGCCTTCCCGGATGACATAAAACCAGTTGGCTCTATTCCACGCCAGGGCGGGCGTTTCTACTGGCAGCTTATTTCAACAGCGATTAAAGCAGGTGGCAAAATGTTGTACGTAGCAATGTTTGATGAAGTAAATGAAGGTACAGCCATTTTTAAGTGTACAGACAATGTGCCCGTTGGAAAAAATGTCGAGTTCCTAAAAATGGGCGGAACGCCATCTGATCAATATTTATGGCTCACAGGACAAGCGGGAAAAACACTGCGCGGGGATGTTCCACTGAGCTTTACAATGCCTGAAAGAAAATAGTTTCTCTTCGTTTTTTAGTTTTTGATACAGAACATGACCCTTAAAACATGGAAGTAACCCTTTCGACAAGTAAGGTAGAAGCAGCCTGAAAGTCGGTAGGGTTTTCCTTTTTAACCGCAAAGGCAACGAAGGTGGCGCAAAGGAAGCTAAGGTAATCGCGGACATTTACCACTAAGGCCCGTCCGACTGGAGTCATCCGGGCGGGCACTAAGGGCACTGAGGTTCACTAAGAGTATTTACCACAGAGGTAACGGATTTTTTTCGCAGAAAGGAGGTTCGTGTCTTCACGAACCATTGCCAGATTTGAAATTTCAAATTACCAGCGTGCTCGCCAAAATTCAGGAGACGGGTTCAACGCGTCTCTACAATAACACCCTGCCGGCATGTTACAAAAACGACATTCCGCTACACCTATTAATTTTTAATTATTAATTATTAATTGTTTCAGTCCACCATCACTCCCACTCTCAACGCCTTCAATCCCGACACTCCCTGTAGATCTTCCAGATCAAGGTATTCAAGATCGTCCATCAACATTTTTTCGCCTTGCAGATATTTAATGTAAGAGATGTATTCGTCTGCTTCCTTTTGATTGAAATAGATGAGTGCTATCTTGTTCGGTTGTGTAAGACGCTCACCCGTATCGCGAATGTGCACTTTGTCAATTCGTTTTTTAATAATGTGGTAACGGATGTTGTAAGCCCCTTCCACATCAAAACGCTTTTCATCTTTTCTGAATCGTATATCGATCGGATGTGAATGAATGAAAATCAGTTGCGTTGTTTCTACATGCCTTGGTATATGCGGCAACAGGGAGTGCGAATACTTCGCCACAGTAACCATTGATGTAAGTTGCATCAGGCGAAGGTTGCTGAGATACATGTCGTTGTACGGCCTATCGGGTGTAATGGACTGACCGATATAAATATCATACTCAACGCCATCCGTTCTGAACTTTTCAAAGTAGCAGGGATATGCTTGTTGTATTTCTATCTTCAGCAACTCAAAATAGTTATTGAGCGATGAAATCACAGTATTCATCGACCTTTCAAGCTGGCGGCGATTGTGGTAAGCCTTACCGGCTTTTTCATCGATCGCACTGAAATATTCGTCTGTTACAGGTCTGTAGGCTGGATTGCTTTCCGTAAAATTGATCAGGAATGGTGTAATGTCATTCTCAAGAAAGTCATTCAACTTTACTTCTTCATTGAACTCATTGACTGCAGCTATCTTTTGAATCCATTGCTGGGTAACAAATATCTTTTCGTCGATCAATCCGAAACCGGAACGCTTTTTCAGTTCCTGTAATACTTTCACCAAAATATTGAATTGCACCTGCATGTCTTTGTAAAGTGCGCTGTTACGCTCTATCGTTGAATTGCGAATATCAACTGCACCGTACAAAGGATATACATTCTCGAAAACAATGTCTTCAATTTCCGGATTGGGAACATGCTGAGATACATCGCGCATATGATGCCAGGCAACCTCATTGAACTTCCATTGCACAGAAGGTTGAATGGCAGTAAATTTTTCCTTGATCACTTTATTCAATCCGTTTCCAAACTCATCAATCGTATTTTTCATTAACTGGGAAATCAGTGGTATCGCAGGATCAAGGCGCGACAATAAACCTTCAGTGAACACGCCTTCTTTTTTACAAAACACCTCTAACATTCCAACCAGCAGGTTATTGAAATAAACAGGAATAAACGCAAAGGAACGAACACCAGCCATTTTCATTCCCTTCAGATAGTTTTCCTTTTGCGCATCCTCTTCACTAATGTCATTATAAAAAACAACCCTGGGATTTTTGAAGTATTTATCTGTTAGTGCTGCATAGGCAGCGTCCATTTCCAAGAAATCTTTTGTAGATCTTATCAGCATGCTGTTTGCACAAGCCTTATCCTTAAAAACGAGTCTGTTGTTTATCTGCAAAAACGGCAACGCACCAAATTCAATATCCTTGCTCCCTATCAGTGTTTTCAAAGCGTTGGTGATCTTTGCATAATCTTCGCTTTCATCATCAGAATGCGACAGCAATAGATTTTTTATTGTATCCAGCGCATAGGAAGAGGTCACATCTTCCGCGTTTGTGATGCCGAAACCTTCAAAGCGGAACATGTTTAGTGGCATGATCTCACGTAGCCTTGCAAGTATCTCATCTTTATCGTTTTGTCTTGATTGAAACATCGTCATGTCCAGATCCGGCAAAGGTTTCAATGGAATGATGTCAGTAAACCTTGTATCAGGATTGATCTTGTAGTATTTGGCCAAACCCGTCCCCCTGTCATCCAGCTGCTTGATCATTTCCCGGTTGAAAAAACAGGGAATGTCGAAGAATCTTTCAAGAATGAGCGAATAGGACATTTCAGCATGTCCTTTGCGCAACTCTTCGTTGTCTTTTGTGATGGCATTGTTGATCACGCCCTTTGCATCTTTGTTGGTAATGAGATTGAAAAATGCATTGGTGCTAAAAAATAGTGATGGCACACCGGGTGTACACAGCGCCCAGTAATGACTTTCTTCATCTTCCACAACCGGCGACACTGCTGCATATACCAGCTCCAACGGTTTTGAATACTTGTACATTTCTTTTACATCAATCGCGCTCAACAGCTCCGGATGACGCTCGAACTGATCAATGATGTATCTGAAGAAATGATTTTTATGCATGTTGTCTTTGTCGTTCCTGCTTTTTAAAAAGCGGATAAACGGCCCGAATGACAATGCAACTTCAACAGTTGAATCAGGCGGAAAATCAGGGAAGACGTTTATTATCGTGTTCTGCATAGTATTAAAATCTAAATCCCATTGTAAAATATGGATACCAGCCTTCGGGAGAGTATCCCATTACAAAATTAAAAGAGAGCATGGAAGCAGGCGCAAAATAAATGCCACCTCCTACGCCATTGTGCCATTTGTTAGAATTGTCAGGCACTTCCCAAACGCGGCCGATATCCCAAAAACCAGTGAGCCCCAACTGTCCCGGCAAAATATAATTGGCAACATCTGCCACTTTTATTCTGAGTTCCAGGTTGTTGTAAAAACTATGTTGACCCGCAAAACGATATTGCCTGTAGCCGAGCAAGTTTTCTTGTCCGCCGATAAACGCAGATTGATAAAACGTTGTTTTGCCTACACTTACCGTTCCGCCAAATCTTTCTGCCAGCACGACAGTCGCACGTGGATTTAAGCTCTTGTACAAGGCTACTTCCGGTATAAACTGCATGAAATCATTGGCATATTCGCCAATGCCTTTGTAGGCTTGTATGCGCAGGCTTACATAGGTGCCCCATTGCGGAATCACCTTGCTGTTTCGCTTGTCGCTGAGCAATGTTATCTGCCCCCCAAGGTGCAGTTTGTTTTTATCAATGATTAAACTATCGTATGAACCGATCTGCGAAGTATTTTCGATAAACCTGCCTTTGTTGTCCTCTGAGTCATAAGCATAGTAGTACAATGATGGCCCGATGCTCAAAGTACCGTCCTTCCTGCCGTTCCAGCGCAGTGCCGGATCAAGTTGATAAGCACCATATCTTGTACGATAATATCTTTTGTAATCTCCAGTTTTATCGTAGACGGTTTCGTTACCTCGGCCAAAGAAATTGATGGTGTTATTCGGCGCCCTTACTACTGCCTGTAAAGTAAAATCTGCTTTACCTACTGCATCGATCCACTCCCCATTATATCGTATCCTGTAGGCCTTTGTTGAGAACGAATGGCCCGCGACCAATTGATGGGTACTGGCATAAGGAAACTTCCTGAAACCCTCCTGCTTCGTGTATTTGAAGCCTGCACCAACAATAAGACCATCATCAATATTAATACCTACCAAGGCCATCGGCATCCAGATATTGTAAAGATTCGTTTGAGTGAAGGACGTATTCAAACTATCATCAGAAATGTGTCGTTTCAACAAAGTAGTATCGCCTGTAAATTGCGAGCCGTTATTCTTATCGTACAATTTTACTTTGTTCTTCGAATCAACAATGTTATAACTCTTGCTGTCATCACCTCCTATAATGCGCAGCTTAACAGCAGATGCCGGACTGTTCAATATCACGCTATCGTTACCGTCTCCCAGATATAAACGCACTTCCTTAGTAGCGTTGGCAGGATAGGTTTTATTCATCAATTCATCTTTCACCTTCCCTTCTTTGTTGATCTTTGAAATGCGGATATTCATTCCTTTGTCAGGCGCATCACTTATCTCCACCAATTCATTTTTATTGCTTACCCTTATGTCAACGACCTTTTGAATGAAGTCATAATAATGCAGCATCGTTTCCGAAAGCCTGTTTCGACGATCTCTCAATATAGTTGCCAACTCATCATGCCGGATTGCGTAGGAGGCTGCAGGCAATCGTTTCAGTGCTTCTTCAATCACAGAATCCGTAACCGCTTTGGCAAATTTGTCGGCTTCTTTCTTCCACTCATCGCGGCTAAATTGCATCTCCGGATAGACGTTTCCAAATCTTGTTTTATACAGCAACCATTTCCCGTGCAACATTTCCGCATCGAAATTTCTGAATGTAGGCAGCACATATTCTTTCGAAACTATTTTAGGAATAAAGCCTTGCACTACGTGGAACACCTGGTCGCGATCGCGCGGCACAGCAAGATATTCTTTGGCCTTCTTATCATCATTATCATTGTACCATCGCCATTGATCTTCATGCCTGTCCCAATCGCCCAGCAACGCATCCAGCATTCTCGCCCGTAAAAATTCTTTTGCATGAAGTTGATTATCGTTGTCCTTCTGCAAATTCTTTTTCATTTTTTCGGAGTTGTCAGATTTGCCCAAAGGCTCCCTTTCTTCCAACAGCACAACAAGATTTGAAAACACTCTGCCATACACGCCAAGGTTCTTGTCTGGAGATAACACCCCAATAACAGGCGATGCATGAGGCACTTTTACAGCATTCGCAATTGGCGGTACAACCAGGGCAGAGAAAGGATGCTGGCCGCTTGTTACATCATCCAGCCAATCCCTGGCAAATGTTCCTTTCAAGGCATCCGGCAATAGTGCGTCGGGCAATTTTTCAACGCTGCGTATCACCCATTCTTTTCCATCTTTATCTTCCAGCCTTAGTGATTTTGACTGCATACCTCCACCGAGTTGCAAAGGCTTTAAACCACCGTACAATTCAGAGATACGCAAGACTGGCAGCTTAGTGGGAGCTGCCCATTCTTTTCTATAATTTTCGCCGAAGAAAAAACGATGCGTTTTTCCAACAGAATCGTACGCTGCATGTACACTGACTACCACACTATCTTCTTTTATCGGTACATTGTTTGGTGCAACTATTTCCTGCTCCGGTGCATAAGGAATCGCATAGGTAAATGCCTGATGTACCGCATCATTTTCGTAGATGTAGTAAGTCACACGCAATGCTGAAGTGTTCAACAAATCAACAGTAACATAGCCCTGCGTGGCATCTGCAAACAAGGAGCCCTTTCCTTTTTTTGCATTGGTATGTTTTGCGCCTGCGCCGCTTACAACTTGTGTGCCTTTATCTTCAATGAACTGCAAACCATGTTCATGTCCTGCCACATGCACAAGGTTGGCCGAACCTTCAAACACTGCATTTACGCGGTTGATCATGTCCTGGTACAATGGATGTTTTAAATCTTCCGGATTGGGAAAAGTAGAACGCAAAAACGGATACAGTGAACCGATACCGGGCAATGGGATATATAAATTTTTGCTGACCGATGTTAACGGAAAAATATGATCCTTCCACGTGAACTTACCGCCATGCACACCATAGCTTTGAAACGGATGGTGCGATGCGAGCAGAACAATCTTGCCCCTGTTTCGATAACGCATTTCCGCAAGCTTAGCGAGCACATCTTTCTTTGTATAGCAGTCACAATCAGCATCTTCATTTTTTTTATCGAAGGGAAACAACCACCACTCGCTATCAAAGGCAATGATCACGAGATCATTGGTGAGATGTATCTCTACTGGATCAGGGCAACCGTTTGGTGGAATCAACTTCAATAGTGAATCGTTCTGCTCTTCCAGATACTGCCATTGATATTTAATTTTCGACAACCCTTTAGGTCCCATCTTGTCCCAATCATGATTACCCGGCACAAAGTATACAGGCGCACCTTTCGAACGCATCGGTTGAAATTGTGACTGCAGTATTTGTTTTGTTTTGTCTGCATTTTTTTCTCCCGGCAGGGCCATTCCTCTGGGGTACACATTGTCACCTAAATACATCACCGTCGTTTTCCCCCGGAGTATGTGATTGGAAGCATGGATTAGTGCCTTTTGCTGTGCAGGATTCATTTCTCCCGCATCACCAATAAATATCACACGGTGCTCAATGCTGTCCTGTGCATGCAGCAGATTGGCGCATAGCATAGCTAGTATGGTAAATAGAAATTTCATTTGGTTCTTTGGTGTTGTTTCTGGTGTACGATGTACGGTGTACGATGTAGGGTGTACGAAAGTCATTAGAGTGTTACGCTATAGACAATTTCGGACATCGTATTTCCTACATCGAACATCCCACATTGCCTATCATTTTTCTCTTCTCTTAAACTTCAAAATATTTCCTGCAGACAAATCATCTCCTTCGTTTGATATGTACATGTTGCCTTCCGAATCAAATGCGATACCTTCTGGTTGATTGAACATGTTCCCATCTAAATGACACGCACCTTTCACTTTCCATTGACCGTCTGTAATGACCAATAATTTATTGACTGCCGACAAAATAAACCATTCTCCTGTGATTGGATTTTTAGTCAAAGCAGAAGGTCTGAATCCCCGTTTAACCTTGCCGGTAAAAGGTTTGATGGACTGCACATCGATGGTAAAACTTCCTGTTTGGTATAGAGAGTCACCGCCCTGCAAAATGTAACCGGTTACAAAATCTTTGTTTTCATCAGTCTCGCAGTTTTTGCAAAGCACGAATAGTTTGTTTGTAGCTTCTTCTGCAAACAAACCTTCGTATTCACCTTTTGGAAGTAAGCCCTTCCATTCTGTTGTGCTGTCTATTTCTTCATACACAGCATCACCAAAATCTATTACATAAATACTTCCACTGCTTTTAAGGATATATACTTTATCATTGGCAATGCTCACATCTTCATAATCACCACCCTTTGCAAACTTTGCATGGTATTGCTTTTTGGTACCCCATGCCAATCTAAATAATTTTCCTTCTTCATCCTGGATCGCGTAAACCGTGTCATTTCTACCTTTGTGGAAACTAATGCCGGAAATTTCCAGCAATGTTTCAGGCATTGTAAAACGCTCAGGTTTTGACAAATCGTAATGGGGCAATTTGTTTTTCTTATCGCCATCATCACCATCGACAGAATCGCAGGCAAACAAAGCCAGCAGAGCCACCAGCATACTTAAAAAATATATCTTACGATGCCACGTCATAATTTTCATTTACTTTAATTCCTTTCGAGGTTGCATTTTTTGTCATCGCCTCGTTATGTATTAACAACTTTTTGCCCAGCAACTCAATCTACTAGTGGGCGAAGAATATTGCCGCTATTGAGTAAGCAATTACAGATACAATCACTCCAAACATGAAGACATTGTATCCTGCGCGAAGCAACCTGTATTTGCGTCCCAGCACAACACCTTGCGAATACACATCACGTGTGAGATTGCCGTACAAAAATTCACGATCGCTCATCATGTATTGCATGGCATCACTGTACTCTTCATAATTCATGCGATAGAAATTGCCGAAGAACAGAAGGTTTACTTTTTTATCTGCAATATCCTGCGGTGTAAAAGTTCCGGGAGGTAAGGATGGACGCGTTGACAAAATAGACAGTGTCATTGTTACGACGCACACTGCGAGTAACAATATGGTTGGAATGATGAGGTGATGGTTGTCTTCCAGCTTTCGCAACATCACACTTAGCAATACGGATAAAATGATGGACGTTGTCGTGATCATGATATGCGCTTTGTTGTCGGCCATATCACTCAATCGCTGGTGATTGTTAGAGGTAATGCGAAACATTGTTTCAATACCTCTTTCCGGTCTGTCTGGTTTCTGTTTTTTGTTCTCCGCTGCGACGGGTTGCACTGCAACCTGCTCGTGGTTTGATTTTTTCACTTTCTTGTCTTTGTTTGATTCGTCTTCTGGTTCCTTGCTTTTCAATTTTTCAAGATTCTGTTGTTTAACAGGATCAAGAAATTTGTGTGCATAATCTGTATGATAATGATGAAACTCAAAAAGTTTTATCGTTCCTAATCGCCATTCGTGCTTTGTTATTTTCTTGCCGAGCCTCTGCTCCATTTCTTTTCTAACCTGCTTATTTTGCTCACCAAATTCATCCGTTCCCAGATGATAAAGGTCTGCATCGCATACGATCTGCTCCAGCAATGTCTGGGGCGCCTGAGGAAGCTTTGTAGCGAGTATACAATTTTTAATAGCCTCAACCGTGGTTTGATCTACACCCCTGGCAAGTAAAAAATTTTCGGCCATTGCAGCTCCTTGCTGTTCATGATCCCTTCCGCCTCCTATCTGATAACCAGTGTCGTGATACCACGCAGCAGCGTTTACAATGAAAGAATCTTTATCATCGAGCTTGTAATAGCGGCCAATTTTTCCGACACTGGCCACTACGTTTTGCGTATGTGCGAGATTGTGGTAGGAATAAACTCCTTTATCATTTACCTGAAAAAAACCCGTGACTTCATGTCTTATATCTTCGAGTAGTTGGGCGTAGTTCATATGAGTGGTTTTATACTGGAAAGCTCACTGCCTAATGCTTAACGCTAAACGCTAGTCGCAGAATACCGCACCGGCGTTTAGCGTTAACCATTAAGCGTTAGCCTTTATATACAGCGTAAATTAAAACAATTCAGGAAATAATCTCCTCTTCACTCCTCTCCCAATACACTGGTTTTGATGTATTGCTCCAGCCTGTTGCCTTCCCAACCGAGGTTATATTTTTCTCCGTTGATGAAAAAAGTTGGTGTGGCATTGACGCCGCTTCGGATGCCTGTCTCAAAGTCGCTGTCTACTTTTTCATACAACATTTCATCATCGAGATCATAATTAAACTGTTCTGTATCAAGCCCCAGCCGCTTTGCATATTTAAGCAGCGCTTCGCGGCTAAGGTCCTGCTGGTTTTCAAAAATGATATCGTGCATTTCCCAAAACTTCTCCTGTCTCGCCGCAGCCTCTGTAGCGACGGCTGCTATTGTTGCTTCGGGGTGAATTTTGGCTAACGGAAAATTGCGGAAGATAAATTTAAGCTTGGTGCCGAATGTTTCCTGGAGTTTTTTCACTATCGGGTATGCATGTCCGCAGTGCGGACATTGATAGTCGCCATATTCCACCAATTCTATGGCTGCAAAAAAATTCCCCTGTATATGGTCATGGTCAGATACCGGTGGTCTTAAAGACATGGGTTGCTGTTTTGATTGTAATACAATTTAGGGAGGATTATGTTTAGAAGCAACCTTTGGGAGTGCCTCCGGCATTTGTTTTTCACCACTGAGTCACAAAGGGCACTAAGCCACACTAAGCAAATCCATGAAGAATATGAATACCCTTAGTGTAACTTAGTGCCCTTAGTGACTTAGTGGTAACTCCTCAACTCACACAATAGACTGATGTTTCTTCAAATCGCGACGCAACTATAATCTTAGTGCCACAGGCATGTTCGTTGAAAAGATTTTGAACAAGCTCAGGATTGTTATTGTCTTTTGATAAATGAGAAAGCAATAAGTGCGTCATGAACGAAGGCCTATGATCTCTAAAAACCTGCAATGCCTGTGCATTGGACAAATGTCCTTTACCGCCGCGGATGCGGTTTTTAAGAAAATATGGATAGCGTCCTTTTTCCAGCATTTCCTCATCATAATTTGTTTCAAGAAACGCCGCATGGCATTGTTGAAAATGATGGATCAGTTGCTCACAAGGAAAACCAATGTCAGTGAAAACACCAATGTTGATATTGTTGCAGCTTACCATAAAGCTATGTGGATCAGCTGCATCGTGCAATTTTGGAAAAGCAGTCACCACGAGGTTACCTACGTTTATCACAGAATTACCTTGCAGCGGCATTACGACATGATCATTCAGCAGGAGTCCCGCGTACTGCAACGTTGCAGCGGTAATATATACAGGCAGCCGGTATTTTTTTGCCAGTACCGCTACGCCCTTTATATGGTCGGTATGTTCATGAGAAATAAAAATTGCCCGCACTTTATCCATCGATAAATCAAGCCTGCGCATTCTTTTTTCCGTTTCACGGCAGGAAATTCCTGCATCTATAAAAATAGCGTCTGTCTCGTTGCCCACGTAGTAACAATTCCCGTTGCTCCCCGAATTTAAAGATGTGATGTAGAGTGACATTGAGCTGCAAATAAACGATTTTTTTTGAGTGCCTTCGGCACTTGTTTTCACCACAGAGAGAAGGAGTTTTTTTTCACAGAGGAAAGGAGAAGGGCAACTAACATAAGTAGCAAATTCTCAATAGACAACGGCAGGAAACAAAAGGTCATATGAATGTGAGCATTCTCCTTTCCTCTGTGAAAAAAAACTCTGTTAACTCTGTGGTTACAAAAAATGCGCCCCGAAGGACGCATTTGCAATTAAACCGTAGATGATAAAAAACTAGAAGCGGAAAGAGATACCGGCTGCAAACCTTCTCGGCATTTGAGGTTCGATAGTGGACCAGCCCTTGTAATATTCTTTATTGGTAATGTTATCTAATTTTGCGGTAATGGTGAATTTATCTGCGTTGTAGAACAAAGATGCATTCAAGACCGTGTAAGAAGGCAAAGTAAACACGCCTGTTGTTGTTCTGTTCAGAATCATGTTTTCACTTGCATAGTTACCGCCGAAGCCCGCACCAAAACCTTTAACGGCACCGGATGTGAATTTATAGGTGATCCATGCATTGGCTAGATGTTTTGGACCTGCTTCTTCAGGACGTCTGTCGATGTAGTCTTTCGCATCAGTTTTTGTAACCTTGCTGTTGTTATAAGAATAACCAACTATGAAATCGAGGCCTGCCACAGGATTTGCTGCAACATCCGCTTCAAAACCTTTGCTGTACCTTTTACCGCCCTGAATGTATTTGGTGGTAGTTGAGTCGTTTGCAGGATCAGACATTACAATGTTACTAACAAGGATGTCATAATAACTTACTGTTGCTACGACCTTGTTTTTTATCAAAGAAAGTTTCACACCACCTTCAAACTGGTTTGCTTTTTCGGGTCTGAAAGTTTTCATACTTGTTTTGCCATTATCCACGACTTCCCTTGGAGCTGTGTTCGAAAAGCCGTTCATGTAATTAACGAACAACGACACTTTATCTCTGATTGGTTGGTAAACGATACCAAATTTGGGAGAGAACGCAGTTTGTTCATATTGATCAGCACTGGCTGAAGTCATGCCGCCGTTTTTAAAATGGTCAACGCGAAGGCTCGCCATTACAGATAATTCCGGCGTGAAGTTGAACACGTCAGACGCATAAGCACTGTACACTTGTTGCGTAGTATTTGAGTTAGAACCTGCTGCACTTTGCAAAGCAGAATCCACATGTGGCTGTGTAAGCAAATCAGTTTGAGGATCTGTCATTGTCACCATGCCCATACCTGCATAATCTGTTCCATTGCTGATCGTGTTTCTGTTAAAGTAATCAAGCCCCGCTACGAGCCTGTTGCGCATGTTGCCAAACTTCACATCGCCCATGAAGTTTTGTTGAACATCAAACGTATTTGTCGATCCGTTTTGCTTGTTGATATATCTTCCGAACACACCGGGAATGTTTGGATAACCGGGAATGTACTGCGAAACCTCATACAGGTAAGAATAATATCCTTCTGATCTTGCAGTGCTTTGGGACACCACAGTTTGTGAAGTCCAGTGATCTGAAAGTTTGTAATTCATCAGCGCCTGCAATGTTGTAACCGGCGTTTTTATGCTAAGGTTATTACTGGTGAAAGACATCTTTTTATTGTAACCCAACTCGTCCAGGTTCTTTGCCAGCAAGGGTGCAGAGCGATCGAAGAACAACATCATCGGGTTTGTGCTTTCCTGTCCAAGGAATTCAGCATTCAGTAAAAATGAAAGCTTGTCGCTCACCTGGTAAGATAGTGAAGGCGCAAAGAATCTTATTTTCTTAAAGCCTGCATCCTGGAAACTGTTTTCATTATGGAAGGCACCATTTACACGCAGCAATACTTTTCCTGTCTTATCCAGTGGCGCATTGATGTCTGCAGTAAACCGGTTCAAGCCATAGCTGCCGCCTGTATAGCTGATGTCTCCGCGAAAATTACTGAAAGGTTTTTTTGTTACGGTATTGATAAGGCCACCGTACGAAATCAGACTGCTTCCATACAATGTACCGGAAGGGCCTTTCACCACTTCAATGCGTTCGATGTTGGAAATTTCAAGACCGCCGTTTGTCAAGCCTGGCAAGCCATTCACCAATGTTGGCTGCACTGCAAACCCTCTTAGTGAATAGTAACTTGTACCATCTCCTTCTCTTCCTGTTGATGACCAAAGCTTATCAATACCAGGCGCATTTTTTACAGCTTCATCATAGCTGGAAATCAATTGTTCTTTTAATGTCGCCCCTGATATCACGGCAAACACCTGCGGATTCTCCATGTTCTTCAAAGGCATCTTTGCTACATAGTCGCTTTCCTTTTTTGTCAACTTACCGGAGCCACTAACAATTACCTCTTCCAGCTGCTTGTTTGTAACAGTCAATTTGATGGCAACATTGGAAGTTGCTTTCTCCGTAACCGTCACATCCTGTAGCACGTCGTCATAACCAATCAATGAAACTTCAAGTTGATAATTACCGGGTTTTATATTTTTAATAATGAAGGAACCATCATCTTCTGTAGCCACCACTCTCTTAGTCCCTTTCACTTTTACCGAAACAGCTACTGCCGCGCTTCCATCGCTGGTAGAGACTTTCCCTTTGATGACGCCGGTACCGTCTTCTATTTCGTTTGCAAAAATTACCTGGGTTGAAAATATAATTAGTGTGAAAGTGAATAGTAGTCTACAAATCTGCTGGTAATATTTCCTGCGCATAAGTTTTTATTTGTCAGCAAAATTGTAACGATGACAATTAAATGGAAAGCGCGATCGGGAAAAAGGTTTACGCGGATGGGAAAAACAAATTCAATTAAGAATTAGGAATTAAGAATTAAGAATTGTTGCTCGGCAGGCTCGTTTGTGTTTACTAAAATGTTATCTGTTTAAGAAAAACCAATTGTCATTGCACAATCAGCTTCCCCATGGACTATGCACTTATTAGTAACCAAAGCTACGCAGAATGCATTCTTAATTCCCAATTCTTAATTCCTAATTGTTCGCCCTACCGGGCGATACACCAAACTTCTTCTTAAACGCTGTACTAAAATGTTGCACAGATGAATAGCCTAGATCATCGGCGAGTTCTTTGATGGAGATGTTTCCTGAGCCAAGCAAATCCTTTGCCTGTCCTAGTTTGTGATCGGCAAGGAAGCCGAAGACCGTTGTATTAAACACTTCTTTGAATCCTTTTTTTAATTTGAATTCGTTGATGCCGGCAATTTTTGAAAGCTCGCGTAATGTTGGTGGTTGTTGTGCATTTTGAATCAGAAAGTCCCTTGCAAATAAAATGCGCTCCTTATCAAAATCTGTTTTGATGATGGACGATGAAGGTTTACCCAACGCATCTTCATAAGCTTGCGCCTGCAATATGAGGAGTTCAACACATTTTGATTGCAGGAACATCAACTTGAGTCCGCCTGTTACTTTGCAATTCATAATTTCATGAATGCACTGATGCATAGCAAGTGTGATGGGAAGATTTTCTTTACAAAAATCTGCGGTCTTGTTTGCCGCCACACTTTCTGCAAAGCTCATGAGTGCAGGACTACTATTCTTAGTTAACTCAAAAAAATATTCGGTTGTAAAATGAACTTCAAAAAATCTGTGCTGCTGTCCCTTCTTGTAGTTACCCTCTCCTGAAAACTGCGGTGTGTAGTGAAGGTTGTGTTCATTTTCTTTGAACATGTAAGTTTGGCCATTGGCAAAATTTGTCATGGCGCCAATGCCCTTCAAGGTAAAATGCATTTCCACCAGGTCATGCTGTTCCACCACATCAAATCGAAGGCGTTTGTTTTCCTTCATCACCATGTCGCCGTATACGATGTAAATACCTGAGAATGCAATTTGCACGAGTTCCGCATCTCCGAAGGGGAAGCTATATTTCTCGCGCCTTTCAGCCACCAAAGGTTTATCGATCGCATCATAAAAAAAGCCACTGCCTACTATAAATTTTTTGCCGCCGGAATCATATACATCCATCGCCATAAAAATCCGTTTTATATAATTTTCTATCCCGTTAGTGTAAAAGAGGAATTGACAAGCAGAATTAATATTGCATAAAATTAGTACTTAAAGCAGTTGACCGGGTATTAAATATTGCTTCGTTGTTGCAACTGCACTATTTCATTAAACCATTTAAACCAACATCTATATGTCCACAATACCAAAATGGCTGGCAGATACAGTTGTCAACGTGTTTGATCCCTGGTTATATACCGCAGAGGTTGAAAGCATGACTTACCTTTCCCAAGATATCTTGTCGGTTACCTTTAGCGGAGATTATTACAGAACCGGATTTTTACCCGGACACGAAATACAGTTTCGTGTGGACGATAACAATTTCCGTCACTATACCATTTCTACGTTTGATGAGTTGTTTGGCCGTTTTACGGTGATATTCTATTTAAACAGAAAAGGCCCCGGAAGCGATTGGGTAACGCACCTGGAAAAGGGCGACATGCTTAAGTTCCATGCGGAGCGAAGCAACATGCAATACAACAAAAACACAAAGCATCACTTCTTCTTTGGCGATGAAACATCTATCGGTTTGTTCCACGGTTTTAAAGAAATTGCGCTAGATCTGGATCATGAATACTTGGGAGTACTGGAGCTAAGGGAGGAAAATGAATGTGCGCTGAAAGAACTGAGCCTGTTGCTGGAACGTGTGGAAGAATCTGCAGACGCTCCCGCAGTTAACAGCATTCAATGGATGGAAGATATGCATGAGAATTGTTGGGAAGTTTGGAAGAATGCCACTTACTATTTAGCGGGAAGAATATATTCCATTCAACGTTTTAGAAAATACCTGATGCAAAGAGGCGTTGGCAGGGGACAAATTAAGGTGGCGCCGTTTTGGGGAAAGTAGAGACGCGTTGAACGCGTCTCTGTAACACCTGAAAAAATGCCCGATACACGAAAACATTTTCGTTTATCGGGCATTTTACATCTGGTTAAGAGAACACGCTGGATGTGCTAGAGGGAGACGCGTTCAACGCGTCTCTACTATTTATTCAATGTCTTTCAATACGGACTCCGAACTGACTAACTGAAGGGTTGAATATTTGAAAGTCTTTTCGACATTCGAACTTTTCAGTTATTCAGTTATTCAGTTATTCAGTTATTCAGTACTACTGTGCTCCACATAATACTTCTCCATCACCTTGTACACTTTTTCCTTTAGCTCTTTGCTGGAAATGTTATCTTCAATGTGTATGGGTGGGAGGAAATGAATGGATAATTTGTGTGGCCACAAAAAGAAGAACTTGCTGGCAGGCAATGTTTTTTTCGTGTTGAAGATAATGCCCGGAATGATGGGCTTTTTAGTATCAGTTGCCAGCTTAAAAGCACCGTCGTAGAAGTCTTTCAACGGCTTATCGGTTTGGTTGCGCGTACCCTCCGGATAGATGCACATGTGCATACCGGAAAGCAAGACCTTCTTCATCGCATCGATACTTTTCCTGCGGCTCTCATCGCTTTTTCTGTCCACCAGCACACTGCCTCTTTTATAGATCATGCCAAAGAGCGGCACTTTCGCAAACTCAGCCTTTGCAATGGTTTTGTTGCCCCCCGGAATTTCGGGAAACGATAGCGGCACATCCATCAGCGAGTTGTGGTTGCACAACACAATATATGTTTCACCTTCTTTAAAGTTCTCCTGCCCTTTCGCCGTCACAGGACAACCAATCAGATACAGGTAAATGTGCATCCACCTTTTTGCAATTTTCACAAAGCTGACGGTGCTTTTGGGTTCGCCATAAGAACCCGTTGCCCAAATGACAGGCAACGCGACCAGCATAGTGATAAAAAAGATCAGCAGGCCCCAAAGTGCGAATATTCTTCCAAGTATCTCCTTAATGATTCTCATGAATGGCGAAAAATTGTATTTGGTCAATCAGGTTTATTAATCATAAGTCAAAAATAAAAAGTCAAAATTCAAAAACTGTTGACCGTGCAAGTCAGCATTTTTTTTACTTTTTATTTTTGAATTTTTACTTTTCTACAGTTTCCAATCGATAGGATCGATGCCGTTTTTTACCAGGTAATTATTTGCTTTAGAAAAGTGTTGACAGCCGAAAAATCCTTTCTCTGCACTGAACGGTGATGGGTGGGCAGCTTTTAACACGAGGTGTTTTGTTTCATCGATCAATTCTTGTTTTTCCTGCGCAAATTTTCCCCATAACAGGAAAACAACATTCTCTTTCTGTTCGGAAATTCTTTTGATCGTACTGTTGGTAAATTCTGCCCAACCGATCTTCGCGTGGCTCATCGGTTCGTTTTTTCGTACCGTGAGCGATGCATTGAGCAACATTACGCCCTGCTCCGCCCATTTGGTAAGATTGCCCGATTTGGGTATCGCCATACCTATATCAGAATGTAGTTCTTTAAAAATATTGATGAGTGAAGGCGGCGGGGTAACGCCATCTGGCACAGAAAAACTCAGTCCGTGCGCCTGACCGGGGTTGTGGTAAGGATCCTGGCCAATAATCACCACTTTTACGTTTTCAAACGGTGTAAGATTGTAGGCGTTGAAGATTAATGAGCCCGGTGGATAAATAGTTTCGCCGGTCACTCTTTCGGTTTTCAGGTGCGTAACTATCTGCTGGAAGTAGGTTTTAGGGAATTCCTGCTTCAGCGCTTCCTTCCAACTGTCATCTATTTTTACGTCCATTTGAAAAATTGTTTGGGTGCAAACTAAACATTTTTTACTTTTGCAGCCTTCTCGAACAAAATGTTCGGAAAAAAATCTCAAAAAGGACCGGTAGCTCAGTTGGATAGAGCAACTGCCTTCTAAGCAGTAGGTCATTGGTTCGAATCCAATCCGGTTCACGATAGCGCAATTCACATTGCGCTATTTTTTTGCATATAAGCCCGCCCAGTAAGGCTTTCCACGGATTTCGATATCAAAACATTTCAAACCATTTTAATTAAAAAGGTGGCATTTTAGGTGTCCAATTAGGTGTCCATAACTTTATGGACACCTGCGACTACACCTGCACTTCAACGCATTTTTACGATTTAGAAGAGCGTTTTAAAAATTTAAAATGAATTGAACATGCAAGTGTTACAAAAGCTCTCTTTTCTCATCTATTTGAGAAAAACAAGGAAATCCGAGAAAGGCATTGCGCCTATTTATGTCCGCATCAGCATCGACGGTCTCAGAGACGAAATCGCAACAGGTATTAGTTTACCAGAACAGGCCTGGGATGCCGAGCGCAAGGTGATACGGACTACATTTCCCGGCGCCGTAAACCTTAACAAAAGACTCATAAAGATCCAAGCCGACCTGGAGCAGCATTTTAACATCCTCAAGGCACAATTTGAAGCAGTCACCCCAGCACAGGTTAAAAACAATTACAAAACGCCTATAAATGCGCAGGCTATTGAAAAGGACAAAGAGGATAATCTTTCCTTAAGCGAGCAACTAGATGCCCTAATAACAAAGTATCTGACCCACAATGATGATTACCTAAAAGCTTATGCGTTTGATGCCGTACCAAGCGAAGAAAAAAACAAACAATTACAACAGACTTTCAAGCACCTTCGAGTTTCTCTTGAATCGCTTACCTTTTTTGCCAACAAAATCTTCGATAACAAAAAACATAAAAAGACTTTCCTTCTTGCCATCAATGAATACCTGCTCAATTTTTTACAGCTATGCTTAGCAGGTAAACGCTCACCCAACAGTCTCGAAAAAATGATTGGCAGAAAAAAGAGGTATCAGTCGTTTATTTTCTACCGGTATAAAAAGCATGACCTATTCTTAGAGGAGATGCAGTATAACTTCATTTCTGATTTGCATAAATATCAATTGACTCATTTCGGTGTAGGCAATAACACGGCATCAAAATACTCCCAAAGTATAAAAGAAATATTTGATCGCGCTGTTGCAAATGGATGGATATCCAGCAACATGTTTACACTTTTCAAATGTGGCTATAAGAACCCTATCCCATCATGGCCAACGATGGAGCAGATGCATAATATGAAAGAGTTGGTGTTTGAAAAAGGCATGCTGAACGAAGTGCGTGATGTTTTTTTGTTTGGCTGCTACACAGGTCTCTCCTACCTCGAGTTGTTTAATCTTTCTGCAAAAGATATCGTGAAAGGTTTTGATGAAAAGTTATGGATTAACACCAACAGGCAAAAGAGTAGCAACGAAGAGGCTGTTCCTTTATTACCTCCAGCAATTAAACTGCTGGATAAATACAGCGATCATCCTGTGTGCGTAAGAAGAAATCGTTTGCTCCCAGTTCCAACCAACCAGGCATATAACCGAGCGTTAAAAGAAGTGGCCGCGGCGGCTGGAATCAAAATAAAGCTGAACACTCATAAGGCAAGATTCTTTTTTGCCAATGAGATTGCTTTCAACAATGGAGTGGAATTAAAAACTGTCAGCAGGATGCTTGGCCATACATCCGTAAAAACAACGGAGGTTTATGTATGGGCCAACAAAAAGAATATCAGTGAGAGCATGGAAAAAGTAGCAGACAAACTGATTGATGATGATGGAGAATTCAAAAGGCACAGCAAGAGGACGATCAATAAAAATCAGTCTGTCGATATCGAAAGAACAAAGACTACGAATCCACTAAAAGTAATCCACCTCTCAAAATAATAACCTATGAAATATGATAAATATACAGAGGTAGAGGTAACCTTTGGTTTTAGCATTTATGATTTTAACAGCATCGGTCCATTAGGCGTCATACCTAAGAGAGTGCAAATTTCTGAAACCAGCGTGCCTGGAATATTCAACCTTGCATTTGGCAATTTAGATGGGAATGGCAAAATTGACGACTACGCAATCAGCAATGATAAGGATCGTAACAAAATACTGGCAACTATTGCTGGTATTGTCATAAATTATCTGGACAAGTTCCCGAATAGAATTATCCTTTTTAGCGGCAGTACAGTCGAAAGGACTAGGCTCTATCGAATGGCTATAAGTCTCAATTTTACGGAACTGTCCAAAACCATTGATATCTATGCAATTGTAGATGGCGAGCCATTACATTTTAACTCTAACGTCAACGCTGAGGCATTTATAATCAAAAGAAAAACGTAATTTTATAATTATGAAAAAGGCAAAAAAAGACCAAGTTATTGTCAAAAAGGAAATCACTTATACCTTTAGTGAAGAACTAAGTAAACTGGAGGGGTCAAAACCTTGCTCCCCAAAAATTGGAACGGGCAAATAAAATTTTAAAGAATTTAAAGTCTCCAATACCGAGATAAATTTCGATTGACTATATATATTCAATAATGCCACTTAAATAGTGGCATTATTTTTAGTTTGTAGCAATGAACGAATTTTATCGCTTGAATTTTATACGAAAAAATATATTCTCGACTATTCATTGATAAAAAAGGAACGCCTTGTAAATATGAAAAAATGCAAACAAATCTACCGGAATTATTAAGAAGGAAATGACCTTTACAGTTAACGAAGAACTCAACAAACTTAAGGGCAAAACTCCTTCCCCAAAAAACGAAAATATGGATGATGTACGAAAAGTAATTAAGGAGCTAATGCCACGGTAGATGATTATCTCAGATTTAGGTATCAACCATATCGAACGGAAGGGTTTTGATACGAATCGGAACATTGAATATAGGGTGGACAGGATACGAACAAACTGCATAAATATTTAATAACCATACATGTATGTAGTCTACAAAAACATTTTCATAGATTTTCTCAAATTATGATCAAGAAGTTAATGTTATAAATTATCTATTACAAAATAGATAATTACATTAACGCTAAGATCAAAAAACGGTATTATTTCTACATTTACTTTAAAACAAACGTTTTTTAATTCTCCTCCGACAAGTCTCCAACCTACTCTAAAATTTACCTAAGGATTCTTGTTATATATTATAATATAATCTTTATTGCATAAAACTATATTTAAGAAACTCACTGTACCTATTTTAAATTTAAAAAATTTTATCTAGGTTTATGGTATAAATACCCCAAACTCCTTCCCCTCTGCAAGACTTTCTCAATATTATAAATACGTCACTATAAATTTTTACACATAAAAGATTAGCAAGCAATTTCGAAACTTGGTAATTAACCAAGTTCTATGGTCTGCTTTTAGATATAGCATTATCGAATATTTTCTTAGCAAGCAGAAATATTGAGCAAGCATTTTTTTATTAAAGTATAGGTCATTTTTTGATTTATTTAATCATTTTAGTTAGGTCTTTTGTATTCTCGAATGTTGTGTACTATTAATCATCAACAATACAAATGACTATCCTATAAAACTGTATTTCAAAATACATTTCTTCAAGACAATTAAATATTATTTACAACTTTAAGTATCAAATAAATCAATACTAATATTTGAAATGTCTTTGTCAAAGTTTACTACAAAGTGTAATTAATGCCTAAAATAAATACAGAAAAAAGAGAACGAATTTTGAGGTTGTTCACCTACCTAATTGCGATAATTTCTCCGTTAATTTTCCTAATATTCAATTGGATTCCAAAAGCAAAAAGACGTGATCCTCAACCTTCATATCCAGCTAGCATTCCTCCAAAGAACGCTAATCTTGATTCTATTTCTCGACATTACAAAATTGAAACAACTATTGCAGCTGAAAAACAAAAGTCGACAAATAAACTACGGTTTCAGAAAAATCAAATTAGTGGCTTTGTACCAAAGGCCCCTATTTTCGACATAATCGATAATTTTCACGATAGGCTTGATATCCAAGCAATAAATCTAACTGTTGAAAATTTTCTATGTGTTTTAAAAGATTCGAATTTTAACAATATAAAAAACTATAAAATTAATAACCCCGATTGGTTGTCAACTTATATGCTATTATCTTCTGAAAAAGTATTAAAGATCAAATTACTAGAAGAGACTACAAGTACAACAAATTTAACATCAACAAAATCTAGTTGTAAGGAATGCGAAATTGATGACAGATCAGATAATTACAATCTTGATCTTAGTATAATTAAACCATCATTTTTTGGTAAATACTACTTATTTGATGTGTTTAGAAAAGATAGTAATTGCATGCACGGAAACAAAGTGATGGATGTAGTTCGTCAGACTTTAGCAACATACAAAGTCGATCAGAGCATAATACTAAATAATGTAGACTCGCTACCTGTAAATTACTTTTCAAATATAATTTTTGCTGATTCTATAATCGAAGAATATCGTAAAACTTCCGGACATTTTTTAGAGAAAGTAACTGATGAAATGAAAAGTCAATACCAAAACAATGACGATCATGCACCGGCGGTGTATCTGGCCGCTTTGTACCAAAAATATTGTGACTCAACTCCGGATATTGTATCCAGTTCTTTTGTTGTGGATAGCCAATTCCCGTTTTTTGAAATGGCAGCTACTGTTGATAGTGTTGGTTATAAAACAAATTTTTTTACAGCTGCATCTAACGATACTAGTTCAATTGAGTTATTCCTTAAGCAATCTCGACGTACCGGAGAGGAGCCGCAGTTTACCGAACCAATCAAGGATTTTGTAGATAGAAGTGTGGACCTCGGAACTTTCATTGTTGGAAATCAAATTTCGATTGACTCATTTGCTGGCGGATATTCTCAAACCGGGACTAAAGCTACAATTCTGGGCAAGGGAAACCATTGGGGAATGGCTAGTTGTACACGATGCATACTCTTCGATCGCGATGTAGGTACCAGTTACGCCACACCTGAGGTCGCAACTAAATTATTTATTGCCAAAGCGTTTTGGCGAATGTATGGAATCACACTCGATGCCAAAGAAGCTCGCATAAGAATGTTAATGGCAACTAATTTAAATAAAAGATTCGTTGGAAAGTTTGCGTCAGCTGGTAGCATAGATATGAGAAAACTACTGCAGATAAAAGCCGGATATCTAGTCAATAAGAATGATTCAATTATCGTTGTTGACTCTATTGACAATTCTTATTTCACTAATGATATAATTAATGGTCAACCACAAATAACTCGATTCACATCGATACCTATAGATAATCAAAAAACTATACGAAGTATCTATGCAGTAGATGATAAAGTGTTTGCGTTTTTTAATGATGAGAAATCTATCAAATGGGAAGAAATGCCAAAGCCTAAAATCCTATTACATGTTAGGCTAGAGGGTACGGATAAACTTATCACAATTAAAACTCAAGATTTTTACAATAACTATAAACAATTTGTAACACTAAACTATATCTATGATGAATAAGTTAATATGGACGTTATTATTGGCAGTGAATTTTATTTCGGATTCCTGTTATTCCCAAAATGAATCTTCGAATGCGATAATGGCAATGAAAAAAGCTATTGGTAGTAGTATTGATAAATATACAACATATAGTCAGCCAACGACCAATTTTGGGGTTGGAACTGCATGCAGGAATAAATGGGTCCCGCGGGGAGCAATGCTTTGTGACATGGTTAGTAGCTATGGATTAGACACGGTTAAAGATGAAAATTTATGGAAAAGTGTCAATGGCTTTGCATTTTATGGCAATGTTCCCGGCCCGTTGACTTTAACTGATACCATTGCGAATGGATATGGATTGGCATTGTTATTACCAAAAATTTTTAAAGTCCTAAACATAAATGTTGGGGTAAAGTCAGACAAAACTAAAAGTGTGCAACTAACTATTGATTCAGCTGTCATTCGATATTTAAACTACGACAAATTTAAATCACTTGTTAACTCCGGAAGGAATACGGGATTGGCTGATGCCTATCGTTCAAACCGTCTTGTAGTTGCTACAAGTGACTATGTTCTTTTAAATTACACTTTGCAAATTGCTCTAGTTGATACATTTGGAGTTGCTGTCGCAGCAAAGCTCGATTCTTTACTCAAAATAACCGAAAACTTTTCTCTCAACGGTCAAGACTCCCTTGGCTTTAGCATAAAGCATTTTGAGCAAGGGACATATAAAATCTCTTCAAACAAACCTGTAGTATTTGCGATTTACACAATGAAACAGAAGAATTTTTTACCACAAGGAGCAGAAAAAGTTCATGACTTCAAAGATCCGAATAGCGAATTTGAATCAGTAAGCCCTGATTATACCATTTCTCCTCCTAAAGATTCATTTTAAAAATTCAGTCTATTTGCATTAGATGATAAAAAACTTTAAAGAAGCATCTTTTTTCTAATTTCCTATTATCTTAAGGTACTATTCTGCATTTTATTGCCTACGCAGTTTCTGTCTAATTGAAAAATTTGGTTATGACAAAATACAACCACCAAAAAAGCAACATACACAAGCCATTTCGGTTACGGTTACCTGGGTTCATTGTTACTGAAGAAATCGGCCTAGGCGATGTGATCAAGCATACAACCTATAAATTGGGAATACAAGCTTGCAGCTCTTGTGAAAAACGTGTAAAAACCCTTAACAGCTGGATGATATTTTCTTCAAAAAGAACAATAAAATAATAAACATGACTCATCAAAAGCACCCTAGCTCATCTTTCCCTGAATTTGAGACTCTAAATTCTTTAAAAGATGAAAATCCATGTCCAACTTGCGGACATCCTTCTAGTCATAACCAACCCTCAACGACAAGTATATTTGTTTATGCGATTGGAAAAATCGAACCACGTTTCCCTAGTCGTTCACTAGAAAAGGAGTTTATGCAAATCGTAGGAAGAATGGAAACTAAAGGACTGACAGATCAACAAACTTTGCATAAAGTAATCAGTCTTCGAGAAAACAGGTATATTGCTCGGCAACTTTGTTGGGTGTTTACTGTTGAAGGAATGGAGACGTATCTACTGTCACCTCGAGACCCTTTAGACCTGGATTTATTAATTGAGTCAGTGCGACCTGAACAATCTGCATTGGATATTGATGTAGTCATTGGTACACGCGGCCCTGTTGCGCCACCGGAAATATGCAATGGCTTAGCAATTCCAGTAGTTATCTTCAACCAACTTTACTCGTTTGATCAGCATTCACTTGTTAACTCTATTCCCAAATCAAAAGACGGTGACCCAGCGATATTTTCTCGAGCAGCTAACGAACTTATTCATCGGGTTATACAATTGGCTGATAACAATGGAGCCTCAAATGCAAATCGAGCTTTAAATTATCTAATTGTTCGATACCCTGCAGTATATGCCCGTATTACCGCAGCATATAGTGAAAACAATTCTCTTACTTCAGTAAACGTTTTTCCTTCGGGACTTAGTAACGGTGGACGTGTGATAGTAGACGTTGTTTTTTCTTTTACAAACAGGACTACTGATGTGGTAGAAAAATTTTTTGTCAGGGTAGACGTTACTGATGAATTTCCATTTTTAGTAACTAAACTATCACCCTTCTTTAGTCGATCAGTAGACTAGCATATGTTAATAATTTTATTGCAATGTTTGCTCCCATATTTATTTCAGAAGAGACTGCCTTAAGAAAAACGGTGAGCAACTACGTCTCACCTAGTCTAGGTAACTTTTATTACTCAAAATCTGAGACTTTATATACAAAGTTTCCCTACCTTACTTACTGCTCGGGAATGCTTACTAATACGGCTAATGACAACCAGAATTGTGGAAGTTGCGATATCAAATGCAAAAATTATGAAACTTGCTGCAGCGGAAATTGTGTACCGAGACACACCAATTGCGGCGGCTGCGGACCTGATTTCTCCTGTGGTATATATCAACAATGCTGCAGCGTCGGATATGTTGACCCAGATCTAGGACCAGTGGGTCCTCAGGATGAATTTATATGTAGAGATGTCGGATCAGATCCGGCACATTGCTACGGATGCAACCAACCTTGCGATGTGTATTTTGATGGCGAATCAAGATCATTCACAAGCTGCTGTGAGAATGGTCGGTGTTTGTACCCACCTAAGGATTTTCTCTGGAACAATTTACATTGTGGTTCATGTGGCAATAAGTGCTCTGACGACTCACATTGCTCAAATGGCCATTGCTGCCCCAATTGTAAAGAATGGTATAACGGCGACTCAAGGACAGATTTGGGTATATACGGCGGGATTGCAGGCGCGTTGTTAGGGGGTGCAGCAGGCGCTGGATTAGGTAAATTGATTGGAGATTGGCTGTCCGAATCCATTGGACCAGGTTGCTACTCTTGTGATACTATAAAGAAACACACGGGTGTTAACGTCGAGTGTTGTAATAATAAGACATGCTCTAATTTAGAGGTAGATGGCGACAATTGCGGAATATGCGGCCACTCCTGTGAATCAGAACCAGTAAGCGGGAAAATTTGTGTTGGCGGCATGTGTGTGTGCCCTACTAATATCCCAGACGAGTGTGATTGGCAATGTATGAATCTACAAGATCCAGGTTCCAAGTATTGTGGAACTTGTGGCAATATTTGCCAAGAAGGTTCTTGTTGTGTTTATTCCAATGAGCTTGGTTATAAATATTGCTCTACGACACATTTTGATATCGATCGTAACAATTGTGGATATTGCGGTAAGAAATGCTATTTAGGTTATTCCTGTTGCGGCGGAAAGTGCATCAATACTGAAAGCGACGGAGCTAACTGCGGCGGCTGCCGAATTGAGTGTCAACCAGGGGAAGTTTGCTGCGGAGGTGTTTGCACCAATTTACAAAGTAATCCAGGCAATTGCGGAAATTGCGACTATGATTGCGGTTATTATGAAGGGGCTGCCGGACGCAATTACTGTTGTAATGGCAAATGCATGAATTTGAGGTCAGACAACAATAACTGCGGATATTGCGGACATGAATGTGGACGAAATGAATGGTGTAATCAAGGGGTTTGCAGTTCCCCTATTCTATAACGAATTAAAAAATGCACACAATCCACATTGCTCAACATAGGATTGTGATAGACAACAAACTCGATAGCTTGCATCAAATGTAATTACATCCAAATACTTCATATCAGGTTCCTTCTTATGATTTGGATTGGAATAATTTCCGCGTTTTTTTTATTCATCACAATTGGGTTTAAGTAAGTCAGGTTATATTCTGATGCACGTGACTGTACGGGCTTTTTTTGAAATTCCTAAATTACCGTCAACCTATAGTTCTAACACAAAATTTAATAAACTTCAACGATAACCCACCCAGTCATATCTATTGGAGGAATTATTCTTTTCCTTATTCTATCTCTTAAAAATGTCTGTAGCTGTTTAATTCCTACTGTACCTGGATATCTGCCCCTTCGTACAAAGTGATACATTTAGAAACTCAACAAACTCTTCATAAAATGTCAATGTCAAACAATCGAAGGTGATAGGCTTTTTGCGAAAGGCTTCAAACTGTTCTAAATGATCTCGCATGTTCCTGTAAATTCCTAATACAGTCCGTTTTTCCGGACTAAAACGGATTACAAAGTTATAATCCTTTTTTCGAGGTCCCGAGCGGCCTCATAATAAATTTATAATCGATTAATTTACAACAACTTTAATTTTTTAGTCGATTTTTGGTCGATCTCATATCTAAAAAGAGCCGGTTCTTATCTTACTTTTTCAAACAGACTTGAACTTTACAAAGATAAAAAATTTCGATGGTTGTTAATCAAAAACACTTTTTTCAAAGTTCCAATTTAGTAATATATTTTATTCAAAAGATTTTCCTTTTCAGCACCCTTTCATTTCAAACCAAGTCAAGTCGTTGGCCAGCCTTTAATAAGCGATAACTATTTACTTTTTGCAACATTATAGTATATCAAAACGCTAGTGAGGGTGGGATTCGAACCGACTCCGCAATATCTTCACTAGCAATTATTTGGAACCTACAAGTTGGCTTTGTTCAATGAATTGTTCTAGATGCATTAACAGTTGTAAGAACAATGTTGAATAAATAAAGTTAAGAAACATTTTTACAACCAACATTTAAAAAACTTTTGGAATAGACCTGCAATGGTATTCTGTGCCTGGATATTTGGTTATATAAACCATCACTTTTGTATTCTATGCTGCCAGTCTCCAGTTTCTCTGCTACTCGTCTTACAAACTTCTCTACCTGTGTATCATTGTACAGATCAAGGTTATGCCCCACTGATAATCCAGCCAGTTCTTCATTGTTTAAGTACGCCGCATGTTTCTTGTTTGCCACTGTTACTTTTATGGTTACCCATCCTGCCTAATCCTTCTATTCTGACACCTCCTAAGAGTTCAATTAGGAGTTCTTCTGTTTGGTAAGTAAAACAGTGAGGGTTGGTTGTTTCTTATACCAAGATCGCTTAAGTTTTGAGCATAAAAAAACCACCCCGAAGAGTGGTTTGGAACATTTGAAATAAATTACTTCTTTTAACTGCTTTTTTTCTCATTGCCATTAACCATTTAAACCGGCAAATGCCGCCGGCTCGCACCAACGGCATTCTTTTATGATAATTGATCACGGCTCTTAGTTGTTGGTGTGCCATCACACATTCACCTGCCCGACACACGCAACAACGGCTGATCCCGAACACCAACGAGGGCAGAAAATAATCATCTGTGGACTCACTATCTATTCTATCGCAATACCAATTCAAGCCATAGGAAACATTTGTTTCGCTCGTTGATTTCCTAATTCTTCTAGTTTCTTTTTTGTATTTGGATAATTCCTGTCGTTAAAAAGTTCAACAATATTGCTAAGTTCCTTTTGTAAAAAGTCCTTGTGTTCTTCAATGGTTGTTACATAATTGAGCTCTCTTTCGTTATACAACAAGGCTTTTACTAATGCCAAATCATACCAATTTTCATTTGGCCGATTACACCGTATATCAAGCGTTTTAAAAGATTTAGAACTACTAAACCTTAGTTGTAAAAGGTCAGTCGAAAATGTATCGTAATAGTCGTCAAAAAAAGCAGATGCACCTTCTTGAATTAGCTCAAAGCCGTTTGACTTTAAAAAGTAATATATTTTTTCATTGTTCTTCATAGCTTCCTATTTAACTAACCAAAGTCCGTCAGAACTTAGTTTGTAGCCTTTGTCAAATAAATAAATCAACTCCCTTTGAAAGAAACTACCTGGCTTAACTTGATTAAGAGGAGTTGCAAGTCTGATATTATCACCTCGCAATATCATCCTATCAAGAAACTTTTGATTTGCTTCCCATTGTTCAGCCGTTGACATTTCATTCCACACACTTGTTGGTACTTGAAAGGTCCGTGCCCCCATATTTTCTGCAAGATTTACGTACTCAGGGTAATGTCCCAAAACCGATGTTCCCGTAGCGGCCTCCTCAGTTATCGTCTCAGCGGCACCTTCTGTAAACAAACCCGATAGACCTTCCAAAGCTAACGAACCCAATTTTAAAACTCCTAACACTTTCATTGCTCCCCAAAAAGCCCCGTCGCCTACACCTGTATGGCAGTTATAATCATAAAAAATATAAAAACCCCATCGCTTATATTTATCAACCGTTTTCCCTTTATTGGATATAATCGGCCGCTTCGCACCATCCACAAAAACTCTATCAAACTGGTCATTAGTTTGAACCACCGTAACTTCTTTTGATTTTGTATTGATGGTAATGTCATTGTCTGGAGCTTCTGTAGAAACCGTTTGCCCATTATTACTGGAAAAACTGCCATCGTTGTTGTTTGTCCAGGTTGTGTTCCCAGAACCGGATTTATTCCAGAGATCATTTACGAGAGAAGTTGCATCCATTCCATCTGGGTCAATAAACCGTATGGGATTGTTATTGCCATAAACGTATGGGCTCCACTTGCGGTTGATATCGGCTAAAGGATCTTGGCAATGCCACCTTCCAATTTGATTATCATACATCCTTGCCCCAAAATCCAACCAATCTAAACCACTACCATCGCTAAACTCTTTTCGCTGTTCTTCTTTACCATTGTATTTATAATGATTTTCCGGTTTTCCAAACTCACTAGCCTTCGAGCTTATTCCCGCCATTGTTAAGCCAAAGGGATAATAATGATTCTCTTCCAATATTCTTCCTCTTTCCTGGCTAACCTGAAAGTTATCAAAATAAACCAAATTATTACTTTCATTATTGACATAAACATATGCCCAGCCATTCTTTTGCGCTTCCTTGTTGGTCAGTCTTGCCTGATCTTTGCTGCCCATGACTTTTACTTGTTCGTAGCTGCCACTTCCAGGCACATAATTAAATTGCTCGTCGAAAAATAAAACATTCAAATAAGCTTTAGGCTTATCACTAGTATTTCCGCTACCCTGATCATTCAGTAAACTGCCCAAAAAGCCTGCTGCCGTTATACCATTTGTCACTAATGTTCCAGAACCCTTTAATACCGCACCGGTCGCTCCGTTATCTATCAGATTTCCTAAGCTGCCAAGTACGCTATTTAAACCATCTGCATTCGCGTTATTGGTTATTACATCGGGGGTGTAATAATCAACCATTGCATTAATCAGATCGCCTGACATTACCTTAATAAGTTTACCTACGCCAACGCTTTGGCTAGTCTTTTGCAATACCTGGGCCTTGCTATTGGGCTCGTTTGCAAATTGCAGAGGTTTTGTAACAACGGATACATCTGCTTTGTCATAGTAGCTCAGTTCGTAGGTTTTATTGGCGTCTTCAAAGGTCACTGGATTATAGCCATTCGTTTGCTGCTCGTCAGTAAGTACCATCCGGATGTTGCCCAGATGATCTTTCAAAAAATAATCGAAAGCAAAGACATTGTTCGTCCCAAGTCTTACTCTTCCTTCTTCATGAGCTATAAATTGAAGAGTTTCTGCTTCATTCAAGGCAGATAAAGCTATGTTGGAATAAGTCTTGGAAGAGTAGACGATACCACTTAGGTAGATTGTTTCTGTCGTAATATCTGTAGTGTAATCTGCATTGTTATACCTTACTACAGCACTGGTTTCTTTTGTTTTTTTCTTAAGCTTACTTCCAGCAGCATCGTAGGTGTATTCTATAGTTCCTTTACTAGTTGTAACCTTTTGAGGCAGATTCAGGTAGTTGTACTCGATTCCATTTAAATTGATGTTCTTGTTTAAGTCCTGTGTCAAGTTTCCGTTGTTGTCGTAGACATAATCATTTCCGGTATTCTCCCCGTCTTTAAAATCGCCTAACACAATTTGGGAAATGGGCATTTCATCTGTGACTTTGCTTAACTTGTTGGAACCAGGCAGATATTCATAAATGAGTTTGTCAATAAAATCACTACTTAACCCTTTCAAGCCTTTTTGAAACATTTTCTTTATGTTGCCGTTGTCATCATAACTGAGGTTACTTACAGAGTAATCTACTTTAGCGGTCACATCAAAATTACCATTTGTGTATTGCCCGAAGTTTGCTCCGACCAGTCGATTCACGGCATCATAAGTAAAATCATATTTGCGCAATTCGCCACTGCCCCTCGTTTTCCATATCGTACCAGCTACATTGCCGTTTAGCTGAGCTTCTGCATAATCTCCTGAAGCAATAGAAGTAACCTTATTATCATAACCCAAGTCAAATCCAAAGTAATTGTTGCTACTTGAGATGGTCGTGCTCTTTGCATATTTCCGATTGGCCCCGAGCAACCAACCTCGGATATTGTAATCGTAGGTTATACTTTCCAATCCAAATTCATTATTGTACTCAGGGGCTAGTGTTTTCACGTTCAATTGCCCTAAAGCATCATATTCATTTTTCACTATAACCCTTTCCACATCAGCGAATCCGGCTGTACTTACTTTCTTTTTAATGGATGCAGATCTACCAAGTTCATCATACCCATAAGTAGTTAACAATTCTATACTCTGAGCACTCGTTCCTTCTTTATCAATTTTTTGAAGACTGCGCAGTGGCTTACCTGTCCAATCATATTGGGTAGTAACGACATCAATTCCCCCTGTTGCATTGAGGGTCTGAGCTTGTATTACCCTTCCTTTATCATCATACAAGTTTACACTGGCAATAAATTGATCTGTCCCTAGTGTACGGGTACGCGTCCACGCTATTATTCCCTTAATCTTACCTGTAGGTTTTATCTCTTGGGCATAGGCGGGCGCGACATTGTAACTATTAATAAATCCAGCATTTGTATAAGAGGCTAGAGATGGAGATAACCCAGGAGGAAGTTTATCATAATCATCGTAATGCGTTTCAGTAAGCACATCAAGATTGGTGCCTGGAGGCAATGGATTATAACTAATCACTACACCATTAACTTCTGTTTTCTCATTAACAATTGGGTTAACAATTTCTGCAGTAAACTCGCTACTGCTTGTAAAATTATTATCCAATATGATGCTATTGGTAGCTTGATAAACGCCAGATACATCGCCCCAATTTAACATACGATCTGCCTGTATTCCAGCTGGCGCCAGAACTGGAATTGTTTGTATCCTAACCAACTCCTTCATTTCAGACAGCGTAGCATTATAGTTAATAAACCCTGTAAGAACCGGACGATTTAGCAGATCATATAAAGTAGCCAGCCATTTTCCAGGACGCAAATTTGCGTCCTGCGTCATCACAAGTCTGTCACGATTATCATACACCATGTACACCTCACCCACGCCAGGCACTTTTTTCATGATCATACGATTGCGTTCGTCGTATTCATAACGGAAGCATTGTTCATCAAGGATGTCGGTTGTTGGTTGATTGTTGTTGGTCGTTAGTAATTGCCAATTATTTAATGATAAGGCTTTTACCCCCTCTGGTTGTACGACGCAACGAAGATTTCCAAAATCATCATAAATGTAGTACGTACAAATCCAGTTATCGTAACCGCAACCAGTACCAATGTCAGCCGGGGCTGTATTTTGCACTTTCTTTAAGATAATCTTTTCTTGCTTATCCTTAAACTCTATGACCTGTTTACCGTTCTCGTCTGTTGTTACATTTTTGTACAGCTCCCCCACCCCATAAAACTTGGTGCTGGTATATACTCCAAATGTTCCTGCATTATTTACCGCATCTGACACATCCCATACCCTCACACCATCGCTTGTGGTGTTGGTCCAATAATTTGATTGAACTCCTACGTCATTCCCTACCCAGTTTTTACCTGGGGCAAGCTGTTTCTCCAAGCGTTTGAGTGGCGATGGTTCAAAATTAGTTTGTCCATAGTAGTGACTTTCTGCCTGATCGGATAAAAAACCGTCATAGAAACTTTTTTGTTCTGTCAAAGGGTCTTCTCTGTATTGACCCGAAGTCCCATTCGCAACATAGGGTAAATACTTTTTAGTCTCCCTGCCAAATTCATCGTATGTAAAAGGCGTAACAATGTCTTTCCCGGAAGTACTGCCTTTACCAAGGGAACCGCCCTTGACAATGGTTTGCATCGGTCTTCCAAGGTCATCCATGTATAGGGTACTAAGTGTCACTTCCTTAAATATACGACTGGCGTCCACCACATAATTCCTGTCATTAGTAGGCACGTTTGGCTGCCAGGTACGTACGTAATTTATATTGGATTGTGCATTCAATTTTACAACTGAAAACATTACGGAGAAAAACAATAACGATAAATTTCGCATGATTGATTGCTGCTTAAGGTTTGAGCTGCTAATAGCGGCTTGATACAATGCTTTTGTTTGTTGAATCATTTCCTGGCTATCTACGTCAATGCTTATAATTGTATTCAAAAGTTTTAACAATGTTGCCATCCTGGTCCTTGATCAAAGCTAACCTGCCCATAGTGTCGTACTCAAAGTAGGTAGTGCGCCCATTCGGATCTGTCTGGCTGGTTATGCCGATTAATGGACTGTAGGTGTACGTTGTAACCAAGGCTCCGGAAATAGTTCGCAGTTTGTCAAGTTCAGCACGCAACACCTGATCGCTGGAAGGATTGTCCAAAATGCCTTGATCAATCGTTTGCGAAACAATCGCATAACTACTGTTAGTCACAAGGGCAACCGGAACACTTTTATTGTATCCATATACTGCTACCTGCTTAACATTATCCTGCTTGGACATTTCAAGAATATTTCCATAGTTATCATATGCAGAATAGTTCATTCTTAACGCAGGTCGTTGATTTGACAATACTTTCTCAGTAATTAAAGGAGCTATTATATTATTGCTCCATTCTTTAAATGTGGTGCTCGTTGTTTCCAACAAAGCATTCTTAGATAAATTTGAAGTGGACGTCGAAAACGGAACAAAACAATTGGCATTTTTAAGTTTGGTGAGTATTGGATCAGAGGGTTTATCAGATGGATAGATCATCGATTTTGCAATATCATCTCCTTTGCTATTCTTTGTAATTATATCACTTACTTGTAAATGATAAGGAGAATTAAAAGCATAATTTGTGGTCTCTTCAATTGCATTTTCACCTGTATACAGCTTGTGTGTCGTTTTGTCTAACCGATACCATTTTGAATACCAATGATAAAAGCCAACAGTAAACTGTGCATCGTAAGCAAGTAGATTAATAACCACCCTTGGTAATTTATAACTTATATTAAGCCCAAGTCCTTTGTAAAAATCCGGTACGTTTGACTGATCTGAGTATAACTTATTCCAGAAATTTTCATAGGGTCGCTCTGAATAAAAATTTTCAGTTGATTCAATTGGATAATAACTTCCTTTCCAACCATACACTATCTGTTTTAACAATTTTCCATTCTTGTAGTCAAAACTACCGCGGGGAGTAAATGGGAATCCATAATCGCCGGCATCAAGTCCTGCTATGGAAAATGTATATTCGGTTTTCCCCATGGTCCCATTACCGTCAATAAACTTTGTGACATTTTCATAATTACCAACGTCCCCAGCTTCTGTTTGAAGAGATATTACTGGGTTTGATTTTTGAACCAAATATTTAACTTCTGCGGGAATAAGGCTGGCAACATCGCCTCTTACCTCGGCTGAAAGGTCATCCCAATAGCCATAATTACTCGAAAACCAGTGCCACTTAGACTGGTAATAGGAACTATTTACCGAGGCAATCTGCTTCCCGCTTGACTGGTCGGGTGCATTAAATTTCCTATAAGTATATTTCGCAATTTGCGGTAAATCACCCTCAGCAGCAAAAGTGGAAACCTGTTTTATCCTTAACCCACCCGTTATCTTGTTGCCAGTAAAATATTCTACGGTTCTTAGCATATAGCGTAATTGTAAAAAGCCTGACACCTGGCTGCCTTGTGTGGTCACCGTTACATTATATGTTCCAGCAGGGAGGTCAACAAAAAAGTTGTTCTCCTTTATACTTGTACAATCCCAGATGTAGTAGTATCCATTACCCGAAAATTCTATTTTACAATTGTCGGCATTAGGAGGTAGTTCACCTTCATCATCATGCTGGCCTCCAGGCGGATTTGATTGATTGCCGCAGTTCCAAAGCTCATGATATAAATTAAGATATACCGCGTTGGTTGGAATTGTAACGGAATAAGAGACTGTTTGATTCGCAACAGAGTTGAATTGAGGTGATTGACCAGCACCGATCGTTTCAGTCATTTCATTGTTGAGATAAACATCATTGGGTTCATATTCAAAAATGCTGTAACCTCCGGTGGGATAAATAACTTTTTTTAGACTTCCAATTTTGGCATAATCAAAAGCAACTTCTCTATTGGCACCGACAAAATTCATATCGAAATTCGAGGGCAACAAGGTTTCGTTATGTGCACCGTTGTAAAAACCCCAAAAATCCTGAGATTTCGAAAGCCGGTCAGGCATTAATTCGGGACGGTCATATTCAAACTGGTATAGAGTTATCTTCTGACCATTTGCCATTTCCTGCTCAATAGAAGTAAGCATTAGCCGGTTGCTCGTTGGCACTCCTAACGGACCAATGCCTGCATATGCGTATTGGAAATTCAGCTTTTTTACCAGTGTTCCATATGAATTGCTAATTATTATTGACTGCAATATTTTACTCCCGGGTAAATCTTTTCTGCTTGTATTATCATACACGAAACTGATTATATCACCCTTACTTGTCGTTATTTTTTTTATAAAACTACCGTCAACTTTTGTGCTGGTTTGAGGACAGGAAAACGTTGTAGGATCATCGAGTAAGCGGGGTTTCCCCGACAAAAGTCTTGATTTAATTTCTACATTTAAATGATCATAGGTATAGCTAGCGTTTTCGTATTCAAAATTGATCCATCGACCGTACCGGGTTGTTATGGCAGATAAAAACCCCGTATTTGACCAATTTGGTGGGCTGTATGAGTCATTGGGACAATTTTTTGTATCATAAAAATCGCCGGTCCCAAAAACATATTTTACACCGCTTTCGTCATAGATGGCATCGTTTGTTACTTTTATATTTGTTAGGGGAATGGTATGGTACTGACCATATTGATCTTGAAAATATTTTCCGCTAATATTGCCGAGATTGAAAAAAGTTAAATCAGGTTGAGCATCTTCATTTCCTTCGGCCACTGCGGTATAATGATTATACTTATTTTGCTCGTTAAGATTAGCGTATGTAAAAGAAGGATTGCCCATCGGGTCATACGCATTCGTCTCATTCAACACAAAATTGCTGTGGGGGAATCCAGCTGTAATTTCATCATTAAGGCCACAAACTCTGGTAGACCTGTATCCTGTTGCATTTAGACTCCAATTCAAACCATAACAAGTAGCTAGCTCTTCCACCTTCACTCCTGTTGATCTATAAGACAAGGTAATAGGCCAGGAAAAATCTCCCAAATCAATCGTGTAAATAGGGATGCTCAAGTTTACAGAGCCAGAAAATTCACTCACCGGAGTTTCCGAATACTTATACAGGTTATATACTTCAGGAGACGTCGGTTTAACAAACTCTGTTTGAATTTGTTGCCCGACGCAAAATATGTGTAGGAATAAAAAAATGATCAAAAAGATCTTGTTCATTGTTGGTTTCGAGTTTAAAAGATGTATTTATTGTTTAGCTAAAAATCAGCTCGGTGAAAATTCAAAAAATTTCATTCTACTTGCTTACAGCCCGAAGCCCATCCTGAACTTCAATGGACTTCCACTTGCAGGGATTTGCTGTTTCCAAAGAAAGTCATAGAGTATCTGCACATTGTTAGTCCTCTTACCGATCTTGACTTTGCGACTAATGCCTAACAATGCGCTTTGTTGCCAAAGCTGAACATTGTCATGAAGCTCCTGTAAACGCTTAAAGCCGCTTAGATAGTTGTATTCAGCGCCTCCCGATATCCACCAGGAGCCTTTTATTTTAACATCCCCAAAAACCCCCATATTCAATCCTTCACTACTAAAATGAATGTCCTTTATTGGCTGACCGAAACCAAGTTTGTAGGCAGCTTTGATCCCCACAGTACTTTTATCATTCAATTTGTAACCCAGGGAAGCTCCAACGTCCATCAATGCAGGCAACCATTTACTGCTACTGCTACTTTGCATTATTAAGCTCGGTTCAAGTCTCTGAAAAAATGTTTTTGTTTTCTGGGCGTTCGGTTTGAAGTCCGGTATTTCCATATCGCTGTTATTGCCCCCTAGTTTGTTGATCTTATCTTTTAAAGTACTAAGCTGCTGTTGTGCCGCTTGCATCGATTGATCTAACGGATTAGCAGCTGCTCCTGCAGCTACATTCGGGGAAGGCATGGTCGCTGCACCTAGTCTTTCTTGTAGCACGGATTGTACGCTTGCACGTGTCTGCAGACCTGCAATAGGCGCAGACGGGTCTGCTGCAGTGGACCCATTTGAAGAAGGAAACAACTCAGCGAGATAACTATTTTTTTGCATAAAGTTTTGAAAGGCGGGCAGTGTTCTTACTGCTTCAAGAGCTTTGGCCTCCAGCGTTTTCTCGTCATTAAATACATTCTTGTATTCGTCCATTTGCTGGCGATAATAGTATACACGTTGCTTTAACTGGCCCAGTTCTTTTGTCATACCGAACCGTTCAAGCTGGGCAGTCAACAAAGCTTTTCTTTCCTTTAAAAAATTTTCAACCTGTTCAGAAGCGTTCAGGTTGCCTTCCAGCTCCTTGAGCTTTCCATTGAGTTGCTGGACCTCATTAAGCTTATCTGTATTAAGCGCTTTACTCTGTTCAAGGAATTTGCCCGCGGTTTGCAAACTGTCCAGTAACGGGATATACTTTGATACCCTTTTATTCTCCAGGGGATTTTTAATAGCACTACTCAACTTGCCATACCGGGATGCCATGTCCTTAACGATTTGTGTAGCGGCCAGGCTGTCCTTTCTGGCAATCTTTTTTGCCAGTCGGCTTTCAAACTTTTGCTCCTCCTTAAGTTCTTTTTCAAGATATTTATTCATTCGATCATTGAGTGAAGAATATTTCTTGTCCATCGCAGCAAATGATTCGTTGGCGATATTTTCCAATCCCGAATGAGTGGGTGCTTGCGCATTTGTTTCTTCGGTTATTAGAAACAAAAACAACACAACTGACAAACATTGAATGTGTCGTTGTTTAGCGTTTAAAAAGATGGTGAATATCTGCATGACCGTGCTTTTAGTTAATGATGTATCGAAACATTTTTAACATCGTGGGAATCATAACTGACTATTGTTTCGTCGATCGCATCTCAGATACTTCCTTTTGAAGTTGCATAATCTGTTTATTTTGTTCGATCACATACAATGTCAATTCTTCTATTTTCTTCAATAATTGTTTTTGAATTTCTCCAACATCTTGCCCATCCTTCTCAATTGCAGAAGCGGAGGGTATTTCAGGTAGATGCTTATTTTTTCCAATAAAGGCTGCAATAGAATCTAATGCAGGTAGCTTATATGACGGTTCAAAAACATAGTCTGCCCAACCA